>NZ_JAHBGD010000009.1 GCF_018390605.1 Ancylobacter defluvii | reverse complement strand
CCACAAACATCCGTTCACGAACAGCAGGTTGTCCAACGCCGTCCGACCAGGATCACCGTGAAGCGAGCAAAGGTCGTGAAGCTCCGGGAGCGGGACTTCACCGATGCGGAAGCCAAGGCGGTTCTTGAAGCGGCGCTGCGGCACGAGCAGGGCAGGGAGCGGCCCAAGACCTTCGCGGCCAAACGCTGGGTGCCATGGCTCTGTGCCTATACGGGTGCCCGCGTCGGAGAGATTGCGCAGCTTCGTAAGCAGGACGTTCGGCAGGAGGGTGAGCACTGGGTCATCACCCTCACGCCCGAGGCAGGCCCGATCAAGACGAAGGAGGTTCGGGAGATACCTCTGCATCCTCACCTCGTAGAGATGGGTTTCCCGGCGTTCGTAGGCGGCTCTCAGGCCGGATACCTATTCATCACCCCATCCCGCGACGGGGACGTTATCGGCCCGCTACAGGGCCTCAAGAACCGCCTTGCGGAGTTCGGGAGGTCTGTCGTGTCGGACCCGAACGTCTCGCCCAACCACGCTTGGAGGCATCGCTTCAAGACCGTGGGCATGGATGCCGGGGTATCGGAGCGGGTGCTCGATGCGATTTGTGGGCATGCTCCGAGGACGGTTGGGGCGACTTATGGGACGGTAACGCTGAACGCCAAGGCGGCGGCTGTGAGGGCGATGCCGAGGTATGAGGTGAGGTAAGCTGCCAGTCGAGCGGAGCCGACCGATAAAATGCACATCTTCATTGATGAAACGGGCTCATTTACAGGCATCGGCCAACCCTCTCCTCGGATATCTATGCTAGGGGCGCTGATAGTCGAAGATCGTTGCCTAGGCCGCCTCTTCCGGGACTATAGTCGACTACGCCCCCAGCTTCTTTCCCCGGGCAGCCGAGAGGTGAAGGGCAACAGTCTGGATGAGCGGCAAATCGATAAGGTCGTTAGTCTACTACACCACCGTGGCGCCGTTTTTGAGGTAGCCGGCATCGACCTCGGAATGCACACTGAAGATGAGGTTGCATCTCATCGAATGGCCTATGCCGAGAAAATGACCGCCACCTTATCCGATGAGCATTCCTCGGATTTCACTGCGCAGGTTTGGTCTTTTCGTCGCCGGCTAGAGGGCTTCCCGTTACAACTTTACATCCAAACACAGTTGACGTTTTCTCTCATCAAAACAGTGATTGAGCATGGGACGCTCTATCACTCACAGCGAAATCCCAAGGAGTTGGGCAGTTTCCATTGGGTGATCGATGCCAAGGGTAGTGGGTCCATCCCAACCAACTGGGAGGACTGGTGGCAGACGTTCATCCTGTCTGACCTTCAGAACGATAGCCTCTGGAACCCGCTTCCCCACTACAAGGAAGGTGACTATTCCTCCTTTGCCCGGTTTAACGCTGAGCTGTCGCCCTTCCTGAAAAGCGTCATACCAGATCATCGAGAAGACGATCCGCCCGCCTTAAACTTGAACCTCATTCTGCAAGAGAGCTTTCGATTCTCGTCCGATCCCGAGCCGGGTTTGGAGCTAGTGGACATCGTGACGAACGCCGCTCGACGTGCTCTGTCGGGCAATCTGGATTTTGCGGGCTGGCGAAACATTCCACTGCTGATGATCGGTCGAAACAAACCCTCCAATATACGCATGGTGGCGCTCAAACCTGTCGATCATGCTCATACGATGCCTTGGTGGAGCACTGCGGTGGCGTTCTCTCGCTTCGGCCGTCAAATGTTGGCAGGTCCATTCCAGGCAGCGAGGAATACAAGAAGGCGACGTAAATAGGTCATTAGTCGGTTTCTTCTGGGTCCCCTCGGGTCTACACGAACGGCGTTTCGGTCTACGCCACCAGCAAGGACGTGGCCGCCTTCTTCGGGAAGCAACATCCGCACGTCCTCCGGGACATCAAGGCGCTGATCTCGGACGCTCCTTCCATTGCCTCCAGTTTCGGAGCCATTGAGCTTCCCGTGAAGGTCGGCTTCGGGACCCGCATGGACCCCGCCTACGAGATGACCCGCGACGGCTTCTCCCTGCTGGCCATGGGCTTCACGGGGAAGCGGGCGCTCGCCTTCAAGCTCCGCTACATCGAAGAGTTCAACCGCATGGAGGGCCAGCTTAGGGCTCCTGCGGTGCCGGCTCTGCCCGACTTCACTGATCCCGGTGAGGCGCCCTCAAAGCGAAGTTGACTTGGACCTACCAGTGTACGAGCCTTGGTCGAACAGCTTCGCCGGAATGCTTCTTCTGTCCCGTCCGTTCGCTGCCGTGGCGTGGTTCATGGTTCTCATGGGCTCCATGTTTGTAGGACTTTCTGCAACTATGGAGATGTCTGTGGTTCTTCACGTCAATCTTTCGGTTGTGGTTGAGCTTGCGTGTGCGTGGAGCCCCGGGAGGGGGGGCGCTGAACCTCACCAACGGCAGGAACGACACGGTAGGAGGAAGCTCCCGGCTTGGGCACCGCAGGAAGGTTCGACTCCTTCCCTCCACGCCACCTTGTATTTCAAGGCATCCTGAACTGGGCCGTTCGTGACGGACTGTTCAACCTCGTCACCGTCGACGATTTCCGCGCCCTCAATCACGCCTACTGGCCGCACCCGGCCAAGAGCTGGCAGGGCTCCATGCGACCCGCATCGCCCGCGCCGGGGCGTCGCGGTTTAGTCTTCCCAGTCGTGTAAGATAAAACGAGCGAGGTACAGGAAGCACATGGCGAAGAACGTACCGATGGGTAGCGTGATCAAGTAGCCTAAGTCGGCGGTGCCACTGGGGGCCGAGTTCGCCACGAGTAGTGGAACCAGCACGCCCGAGGCGAAGCTCGCCACAGCTAGGCCAGTGAAGAAGTTCGCAAGTACCTTCCGCTGCTCATTTCGTGCGGTCTTATTCGGGGGCATGGAGGTTCCTACGGCCGGCAGCGGATCGCCACAGTGAATTTCTGCGCCTTCGCTGCAAGGTCCGCAGGGCGGAGAACCTCACCAACGCTGCCAGCCTGCGGAGTGACACCATTGCTCTCCAGAAAGCTCTGAGCCATCGCGGTCTTGATCGCGAAGTTCACGTTCTGATTGATGTTCCCAGACCCGTCAGCCGTTCGCGTGTCCTTCAGCTTGGAGAAGATCACCCCAACCACATTGCCCGTCTCATCCAGAAGCGGGCCGCCGCTGTTGCCGGGCTGGATCGGGGCGGAAAATTGTATGTGTCGGCTATCGTCGTGCAGGCCGGCGGTGGCCGTAACATTGCCTCGGGTGAAGTTGCCCGTGCTGGCGAGTTTGTCGCTCAGCGGAAAGCCGAACGCCGCTACATCCTCGCCCAGCTTCACGCCACTACGGAGTAGCGCAACGGTTGCGCTCCCCTCGCCCGCTCTGATCAACGCGAGGTCGTTCGCTTCGTCTCGGGCGAGTACCTTGCCCGCCACTGGGTTACGGTTGAGGGACGTTGTGACGGTGGTACACCCTTCGACGACGTGAGCATTGGTGAGCACAGTTTCAGGAGCCACATAAAAGCCGGTACCCGACGAGCTTTCCACGTCGCTGGGGTGCAATGGCGCGGAAGGCGGGGCGGTCGTCGATATCCGGCCTCCATGCTCTGGAGCGGTCCACAGAACTTCGAGAAGCTTCGTCCCATCGGAGACGAATGAGTCCGCTGGAATGATCCCCTTGTCCCTAAATCCGTCTCGTATCTCGGGGGCCTTGGAAGCCTCTATCGGCCCCAAAACGACGGCATAGCGGCCGTTCGCAAATCTCGCCACGAAGATGTCGTCGAAGTTCGGACCGACGCCTACGGCCGCTGAGAGACGACTCAGGCGCAAGTGATGTTCTTTCGCCACGGCAATCGCTTCATCGGGTTCGGTGCGGCTGGAGATAATGATGAAGCGCCTGTCATTCGACTGGCTCGCTTCGACCGGACGGGGTGGTTGGCGAGGTTGCCTCAAACTAACCGAAGCCCTGAACAGGTCCGAGATAAGGACCACAAGCCGTTCTCCCCGGAGCGGCGTTCCGTCCTCCCAGAACATCGAGAACCCGACGATCCCGCTACCAGTCGCGTGGTAGCGCATATAGGCCGATAGGTTGCCCTTGCTGGCAGCGAGGACGAAGAAATCATCTTTGATCACCTCGTAGTCGATGCTCATACCATCGCTCACGAGCATCTCCCGGCGGAGGAGCCGATAGGCAAACTCCAAGTCCACCGACCTGAATCTGAGAAATGCGATGCTGAAGTCGTCGGCTATGCCTTTGTAGATGATGCCATTTTTGTCCGCCGTGGGTTTCAGGCCAATCCCGCTCGGAACCCACAACGTCGCGGATGCTGACGGGTGTCGGACAGGGGACAGGTCCCACAGCCGCAGCAGCGGGGATGCTTTCGCGCGAAGGGCTTCCCTTTGCTCCGCCGTCAGGATGCCGGTGGGTTCGAACCCGCTGGCCGTCTGGAACTCCTGAATTGCCGCCATTAGCTTGGGGCCGAACGTATCGCTGGCCACGGCGGACCAGTAGCCGTTAACGGTGAGCAGCGACTGAATGTCGAGGCGTTCCTGAAGAGGGAGCGCCCGGAATGCTGTTCGTGCCGTTTCCAGCTTCGCCGGGGGGCTAGTCGCGCCGCATAGGACGAAGGCCACAAGGACGACAGACAGCACCCGGAACATAGATCACCTCTCCCAGCGACTCCTATTCTCCCGAGGCAGAGGGAAAAGTCGACAGGCTATGGTTGTGGAGCTAAGGCCCGTAGCGGTTCCTCCGGGCTACGTTCATCGGGAGGCATCCGCAGTGACGAATGCATACCGACTGTCCGACGCTCAGTTCGTTCTCAGAGGTCCAGTCGCTGGAAACGTAGAGGCCGGCACCGCTGGAAGGGAGCGCGGATGGGATTGAGTCGGGATAGACACTCGGGTCAGGATGCCCGGAGAGCAAAAAGAGCTGTGCCGCCGGAGATCGTCAGTCCGATGAGAGACAGGATAAGCGCAGGTGCGGCAAAGATCGCCGCCTGCCACCATGCCCACTCCCATCCGTACCGTGCGCCATAATAAACAAGCGGTATGGTTAGGAGGCTTCCGAAAGGCCGGAATACGTAGGCCACGACGAATAGCCCGACTGCCGGCCAAGTACCCCAGCCAAGCCAGATGTGGACGCCTTCGATGAACGCGAGGATTTGGAAGGCGCCGACGATCAGCATCCCGATATTGATCAGCAACGCCATTTCAAACCCCCACGCCACGTTACGGCACCATGGTGTGGCAGTCAGGGGGGCGATGCAACCTCTGTTTGAGGTACTTGGCGAACGCTCCCAAGTTTAGCTTGGGCTGTCCGTGACGGCCTGATCAACCTCGACATCTCCGACGACATCCTCGTGGCCTTCGGGGACGAGGTCACGGCCCAGCTGGAGACCTTGCAGGACGACCCGGTGTTCGTTTCGGCGGTGGGTGGCTGATGACCGTGAAGCCCTCCATCGCCCTCCTCCTCGACGTCTGGTGCGAGGACTACGAAGGCGACGACATCACCGTTGTCCACGACGAGGCTGACGGCAGCTGGCGGCATGGCTCCGAGCACACCGCCATCTTCCATCGGGCCTCCGACAACACCCATTGGTCGGTCTCGTACCGGGTCACTCCGGGCGCCGACTACAACGACTTCCGGGATGGTGATCTGGATGACAGCTACGTCGTTCAGGTGCAGCCGGTGGTGGTCCCGACGACGACTTGGGTGGCCGTTCGCGGATGATGAGCACCCTCTTCGACATCCTCATCACCACGCTCTTGGTATCCCTCACCATCATTGTCTGGCTCGGCCTCGCGTCTCTCCTCTTCGAGGTCTACCGGGCCGTCAGGAAGGGGATCCTCTGATGCCCTCCCTCATCTCCAAAGCCATCCTCTACTGGCGCTCCGGCCGCCCCATCCCGCTCGATCTTGAGGTTGGGCTGATGGCCGCCGGCTTCGACGTGGCCGCTCTGGCTCATCCCATCCCGCTCCGTGTATCAGGCTGGCTCTCGCGCGACGGCGCTGCGATAAAGGTCCACCATAGCACGAAAGCGCTCCAGGGTCGGCTCGGCTGTCCAAAGCGCACAGCCATTGCCCGCTAGCTGGATGAGGGGCGAGCCGTTTTTTGCGCCCGTATTGAATGCGGCTATGACTGCGTTTGTGTGTCTCGCGGTTTGGTCGACCGCGTCGGCGGCGGATGCTTCATCGCGCCCAAGCGGGAATGTTCTCAGGATCGCCAGTTGGGCTGTAAGCTCGAAGGGTGAGCCCAAGAGCCGGGAGTAGTGGTCGGCAAAGACCATGGAGAGGAGAAAAGCGACGACATAAAGAGGGGTAGTCCCAGCACCTTCGAGGGCAGCCCGGCCTCTGACTGAATTTTTGTAGCGAGGCCCGCCGCCGCTTCGGCAGCGAAACCAGCGCCGTTTCCTTCCTGAAGATTTTCCTTGAGTTGGATACCTATGGTCGCAAAGGACGCTGAGATTTGCTGGGCAACTGCTCCCATCTGCGCTGCCCGGTACATTTCCGTCAATAAAGCATCTTCACGACGCTTTCTCCCTCCGAACAGCCAACCCAACATTTGAGCCCTCGTTTAAGTATGCGCTCTACCATATCGCGACTCCTATTCTCCCGAGGCCGGGAGAAAAGTCGACAGGTTGTGGCGGTGGATTTTGCGCCTAGGCGGTGCGGGACGGTGGGGCACTGTGCAGGCAAAAGCCTGCGACAATTTGTTAATATCCATGGCTCATGGCAGAGGTCGCTTGTCAGAGCGGGCGACTAGCATCCGCAAGACACCATCAATGTGTTTGGTCAGACGCGACAAAAATCCGTCCAACAATCAGAGGTTGACAGGCGTGGATATCTTGACCTGAGACCCATTTCTCCTCCGGCTTAGGCGAGAGTCCGAGGGTTGATTTGTGGCCTTATGCGGCCTCAGTTTCCAGTGCGATTGTTGCCGCGAACTCGGCAGGGGATCGATTGCCGAGAGCTGAATGGGGGCGGTTCACATTGTAGTCCTCCTTCCATGAGGCGATAGCTGCGCGAGCCTGGGGCAGGTGCGAGAACAGTGTCTCGTTCAAACATTCGTCCCGGAAGCGTCCATTGAAGCTCTCGACGAAGCCGTTCTGCATGGGCTTGCCGGGCGCGATGTAATGCCATTCGAGGCCGGTCTGCTGGCACCATTTGAGGACCGCCATCGAGGTCAGTTCGGTGCCATTGTCCGACACTATGGTCGAAGGCTTGCCCCGAACAGCCATGATCTCGTCCAGCTCGCGCGTCACCCGCAGGCCGGAGAGCGAGGTGTCGACGACCAGCGCCAGGCATTCCCGGCTGAAGTCGTCCACCACGGCCAGTACCCGGAAGCGCCGACCGTCCGTGAAGGCGTCCGACACGTCCATGCCGCCATACTTTGCCTTGAATTTATAGAAGGTGGCCGAGGAGATGCCGTGCTTGCGGCACACGTCAGCGGTCTTCGCTCCCGCCTCCTGCTCCTTCAGCATGCCGATGATCTGCTCTTCCGTGAACCGTGAGGCTCGCATCGTCCGTCTCCGTGATCGACGGACTCTACTCAAATCTGGAGGAAGATCAGGGGCTCAGGTCATTCGACATGAAGGTATGAGCCGCCCTTGGATTCGTAGACGCCTGCTTCCCTAAATTTGAGGCAAGGAGGCCCCGATGGGCTAAGCGAACTTAACCGAGGACTTCAAGCGCGACGCGGTCGTTCAGATCACCGAGGGGGCCATCCGGTTGCGGAGGTGGCTGCGCGACTGGGGATCAGCAAGTACTCGCTCTACGAGTGGAGGAAACGGTACGGCAAGCCTGCCGCCGTGGTCCGCGATGCCGATCAGGCCGCTGAGGTCCGTCGGCTGAAGCGCGAGTTGCCGCGCGTGACGGAGGAGCGCGACATCCTAAAAAAAGCGGCCGCGTACTTCGCCAAGGATGCAAAGTGAAGTACGCGTTCATCGCCGATCATCGCCTGCTGTTTTCGATCCGCGCCATGTGTCGGTGCCTCTGTGTCCAGCCCAGCGCCCTCTACGCCTGGCTGAAGGACCCGCTGAGCAAGCGCGCGCAGGAAGACCACCGCCAGACCGGGCTGATCCGCGCGGCATGGAGCGAGAGCGGCAAGGTCTATGGCTACCGCAAGCTCCACGACGACCTGGCGGACATGGGCGAGAGCCGCTGTCCAAACCGGGTTGCGCGGTTGACGCGGCTCGCCGGCATCCGGGCGCAGATCGCTACAAGCGCCGCCCCGACCGCTATGGAGGCAAGCCATCCCTGGCGGTCGACAACACGCTCGATCGCCGGTTTGACGCGGCGGCGCCTGACAAGGCCTGGGTGACCGACATCACCTACATCCGCACCGTTGAGGGCTTCGCCTATCTGGCGAATGATCGACCTCTTCTCCCGCCGCGTCGTCGGCTGGGGTCTCGACCGGTAAAAAGCGCGAGCGGGCGGAGCCTTGTTGAGGAACTGCGCTCGACGGCCGCTCGACTGCGAAACGCCGAGCTCGACGATCTTGCCCGCATGTTCCACTTGCTGCGACACAGCTTGACGCATCTCAAGGCTAGTCGGGCCAGCGGCCTTTCGCCAGCTTGGGCATCGCATTGGCAAGGGCGAGACCTCCCGGAAGCCCAGGAGAGGATGAGGCGCATGAGTTGGAACCCGGCAATAGACCCGGGCTGTCCCGATGAGGTTGGCCTCGACGCGATCGAAACGCTCATCGTTCCACGCGCTCGCGATCTCGGCGGCTTTGAGGTGCGGCGCGCCCTGCCGGCGCCGAAGCGGTAGATGGTCGGACCCTTCATCTTCTTCGATCAGGCCGGGCCGGCCGAATTCCTGACCGGACAGGGCGTCGACGTTCGGCCGTATCCGCATATCGGGAGCTGGGGTTGACGGGAACCGCGCCTGCGGTGGCGAATGCGATTTACAACGCGACCGGTGTGCGGGTGCGGCAATACCCGATCACGCTGGAAAATTTCTCGATCGACTGCCGGCCATGACGTGAGCATCGAACGTCCGCGGCGTCTGCGCGTTCATTGAAGATGCGGTCGGAGATAAAACGGCGCGGGTCTCCTGCGCCAGCAACGATATCGCAAAACCTTTCGGTAGACGCCTTGCTGTTTACTGGATGAAATTCTTCAATTTACTTTCTTTTATTTGTCAATGACTCAAGTAATTCTACGGTTAGAGCGATAAGTAATAATATTAATCATATATTAAAAGTATAATTTAATACGGGTCACGTAATATAGCCAGGCGGTTACAAGCTAGGTGTTATTCAATCGTCCGAGGTAAGTGATCGACCAGAGGCGCACACCACACCGAATGCGGTTAGCCGCCATTTCTCTGCATCCTTGCAAGGGCTCAACTTCAGTCCTTATGTCATTTCCATGATCGTGAGGGTCATCGCCCGTGTTGCCAACTGAGATTCACGACGTCGCCGCGACGAAGGCGGTGTAGGGAATAAGATCGAGGGCGAGCCGCTCAGGGGGGAGGCGGGCGTCATGGAATGGCCTGCAAGCGGTTCGCATCGAAAGACCTGCCCCCGGCCGGCGCGTCGAATCGGGCCGGGGGCAGGGTGTTAGAAGCCTTCGAGCACGATCTTGCCCTTGGCCTTGCCGCTTTCGATCAGCGCATGCGCCGCCTTGAGGTTGGCGGCGTTGATCGGATGAAGGATCTCGGTGACCGTGGTCCGGAGCTTGCCCTCGTCGATCCGCCGCGACACCTCGTCCAGCAGCCTGCCCTGCTCGGCGATGTCGGCGGTCTGGAACAGCGAGCGCGTGAACATCAGCTCCCAATGCGTCGACACCGCCTTGCGCTTGAAGGGCATGACGTCGAGCGTCTCCGGGTCGTCGATCAACCCGAAACGGCCCTGCGGCGCGATCAGCTCGACGATCTCCTTGAAGTGGCGGTGGGTTTCGGTGGTCGAGAACACGAAGGCCGGGGCGCCGATGCCGAGCGCGGCGACCTGCTCGGCCAGCGGTTTGCCGTGGTCGACAACGTGGTGGGCGCCGAGCTCCTTCACCCAGCTCTTGGTCTCCGGCCGCGACGCGGTGGCGATCACCGTGACATCGGTGAGCGCCCGGGCCAGCTGGATGGCGATCGAGCCGACGCCGCCAGCGCCGCCGATGATGAGGATGGCATTGGACGCGCCGGGCACCGGCTTGCGGATGTCGAGCCGGTCGAACAGCATCTCCCAGGCGGTTATCGCCGTCAGCGGCAGCGCTGCGGCCTCGGCGTTCGACAGTGACGCCGGCTTGTGGCCGACAATGCGTTCATCCACGAGGTGGAACTGGCTGTTGGCACCGGCCCGCGCAATGGAGCCGGCATAGAATACCTCGTCGCCGGGCCTGAAGCCCGTCACCGCCGCGCCGACTTCCGCCACCCGTCCGACCGCATCCCAGCCCAGCACTTTCCACTCGCCCGTGGGTGGGGCGGCGCTGCGGCGCACCTTTGTATCGACCGGGTTGACCGAGATCGCCTGCACCTCGACCAAGAGATTGTGCCCCGTCGCCGTCGGGCGCTCCAGCTCGATGTCGACCAGTGCCGCCTCGCGGTCGATGGGGCCGGGATGCTGGTAGCCGATCGCTTTCATCTCTGTCTCCTGTGGATCGTTGATATGCCAAGAAACTGGGCCTATGGTGAGATATGCGCAATACGCACAAAATCAGCCTATAGTGTCGAAAAGGATACTGTAATGGCAAAGGCTCGCCACTCTCGCTTCGATTGCAGCCCGGGATGTTCCGTCGAGGCGGCGGTCGGCTTGATCGACGGCAAGTGGAAATCGGTGATCCTGTTCCACCTCATGTCCGGCACGCTGCGCTTCAACGAAATCCGCCGGCATGTCGTCAATGTCACGCCGCGCATGCTGACCAACCAGCTGCGCGAGCTGGAGGATGACGGCCTCATCGAGCGCAAGGTCTATGCGCAGGTGCCGCCGAAGGTGGAGTACAGCCTGTCGCCGCTCGGGCGCAGCATGGAGCCGATCCTGCTGGCGCTGAAGACCTGGGGCGACGCCAATATCGGCTTGTACGGCAAGCCAACCCGCCTCGATGTTTCGCAGCCTGACGCCACGGATGTGCAGGCCCCGCATCCATGAGACGGCGGGAGGCCCGCCGCCGCGAGGCCCGAGGGATGGCCGCTCCTTCGTCGGCTAAGATAGCCAGATGCCGCGCGCGCCCGAGCATGGCCGCCCTGCCGATGACCGAGATCGTTCTATTGGGCGAGGAACGTGCTGAGGCCGCCTGGCTCACTTTGGAGTGGCAGCCGCCGCGGCCGAGGGAGAGGCGGGCAGAAGACGCCCCTGGGCGGCCAGATAGACCGTTCCCGCCGCGACCAGCAGCACGACCGCGTTGGCGAAGATGAAGAGGATCGGTGCCAGGAACGTCACGCTGCCATCGTCGCCCAGGGCAACGAGGCGGGTCGGTGCCGTCGCCAGTGCCGTGATGCCGAAGGTGAAGGCCCAGTAGGATGGGGCGATCGGTTCGCGCAGGATCCATGGCAGCAGCCGCAGCAGGATAAGAGCCTGCAGCAGGCCATAGCCGATCATCGCATGGGCGAAGAGCGGCGGCGCGGTCGGCGCGATCGAGATCAGCGTGACGGCACCGACGACGGGCGGCGCCAGTTGAATCCCCAGGGTAGGGCGCAGCGCGCTCGCCATGTTGGGGCTGGTCAGCATGCGATGCAGCAGCACCGATTCAATGGCGAGCCATCCGAACAGTCCGGCGCCGAAGAAGAACTGGCCGAGATCGGCGAGACCCAGTGCTGCGCCGACCGTGCCGGCCACGAAGCTTCCCGCTACCGTCGGCAAATAGAGGACGGGCGTCGAATGCTCGGGTGAGCGTTCGCCGAGCCAGAGTCCTCCGGTCCGCCAGACGGCGAAGCCGAGCGTGAACACGGCTCCGGCGGCATAGAGGACAAGCGCCGCTCCGCGGGAATAGGGGGCGATGCCGCCGGCGACGAGCATCGTCGCGACGCCGATCAGCCCGACGAAACAGCACTGGATCGGATGGGCCGCCTCGGCCATCGCCGCCGCGCGAGCGCCGAGCCATTTGGCCAGGTAAAGCACGACCAGCACCGCCCAGACCGCCGCCGCCGTCGCCATCAGCGCTTCACCCGGCCATAGCGGCAACCCCCAGGCGAGATGGGCTGCACGCCAGCTGCCGCCCAGCCCGGCAAGGCCCAGTACCATTCCGAAGAAGGAGGCGGGAACGACGGGGACGCGGGGAGTGGGGCTCATGGCAGGATCTCTCGTTCAACTGACGGCTGGCGTGGGACACGGTGTTGGCGGCTCAGGGCGTGGCGGGTGCGCCGAGCGTCTTCAGATAGGCAATCAGGTTCGTGCGATCATCGGGCTTCGGCACGCTCACCGCCATGGAGGTGCCGGGCACCATCTTGGCGGGTCCCGCGAGAAACCGCTCCAGCGTCGCATCGTCCCAGACGATATCCGTCGCCGAAAGGGCCTTCGAGTAACGAAAGCCGTCGACGGATGCCGCCTTGCGACCGAAAACCCCGGCGAGGCCAGGTCCGACCTTGTTCTGTGCCGTCACCGCGTGACAGGCGGCACAACGGCTGAACAGCGTTCTGCCGAGGGCGGCGTCGCCATCGGCATGCGCCGCCGCCGGCAGAAGGGCGAGACTGAGCGCTAGCAAAGCGAAGCGGGACATGGTCGATCCGATCCAGTTAGGTTGCTGTATTCAAGGTGCGCGGAGCGAATATTTGGCTGCGTCTGACGTTGGATCGATTGAACAACATGGAGGTCTGATTGCGAATGTCAGCAATCCAACGAATTCGGCCATCCTTTCCAAAATGAACGCCGCATAACAAAGCGGTCATTTATGGAAAGAAACGGCTGGAAATACCGGAATGTCCGGAATCGTCGTTTATACGTCATTCGGTAAGCGCCCATCACTCGCTAGCAATTCTCCTGTGATCAGCCTCGGGCAAACAAACAGGAGACGACTATGAGCGAAATGGGTACCGCAGTGGTGACCGGCGCATCGTCTGGAATTGGCGCCATCTATGCTGACCGTCTGGCCACGCGAGGCCATGACGTGATCCTGGTCGCCCGCAACGCCGACCGCCTGGCACAGCAGGCGGATCGCCTCGCCAAGCGGCATGGTGTGAAGACGCGCGTCATTGCCGCGGATCTCACCAGCCCCGCCGAGCTGCGCCAGGTGGAACAGGCCCTCAAGGCCGATCCGTCCATCACCATGCTGGTCAACAATGCCGGCTTCGGCGGCGCCGGCGACCTGCTCCAGTCGGACGTCGACCGCATGGAGGAAATGATCGCCGTCAATGTGACGGCGGTGATGCGTCTTAGTTACGCGGTGGCACCGGCCTTCGTGGTGCGCGGAGCCGGCACGATCATCAACATCTCGTCGATCGTGGCGATCGGGCCGGAGATTCTCAACGGCGTCTATGGGGGCAGCAAGGCCTTCGTGCTCGGTTTCAGCCAGTCGCTCAAGAAGGAGCTCGGCGAGCGGGGCGTCAAGGTGCAGGTGGTGCTGCCGGGCGCGACGGCCACCGAATTCTGGGACGTCGCGGGCCTGCCGGTCGGCAACCTGCCGAACACGTGGGTGATGACTGCCGAGAACCTCGTCGATGCCGCGCTGCTGGGGCTCGATCGTGGGGAGTTCGCCACCATTCCCTCGTTGCAGGCCGGTGAGGAATGGGAAGCCTATGAGAAGGCCCGGCAGGTCATGCTGCCCCATCTGTCGAGTGCTACCGTCGCGCCCCGCTACGCATTGGCGCTGGCGAGCTGAGATTGCCGACAAGCCGGCGGGAAGGCTGGCGGCCCTGTCGGCGCTGCCGGCATCCCGCCGGGCGGGTCAGCATTCGAAATCAAAACAGTGGCCGGAAACGCCGTTTCTACGTCCTACGACATCAGCTGGAGTGGTTCTAGGTTTCCGTCCGCAAGTTCGGAAGGAGGCCGCGATGGCGGGCATCAATGTCAACGGACGTGATTTCGAGGTCGCGGCTGAACCGGACACCCCGCTGCTCTGGGTCCTTCGCGACACGTTGGGAATGACCGGAACCAAGTATGGGTGCGGTGTCGCCATGTGCGGTGCCTGCACGGTGCTGATCGACGGACAGGCGACGCGCTCCTGCCAGTTTCCGCTGGAGAGCGTCGGTCAATCGCGGATCACCACGATCGAGTCGATCGAGGAAGACGAGATCGGCCGCAAGGTGGTGGACGCTTGGGTCGACATTCAGGTCCCCCAGTGCGGCTACTGCCAGTCCGGCCAGGTGATGGCCGCCACCTCGCTGCTGAAGCAAAATCCGCATCCGACCGACGCCGATATCGCCGACGCCATGACCAATCTGTGCCGTTGCGGCACCTATAACCGCATCGCCGATGCCATCCGCCAAGTGGCTGCGGGCTGAGGGAGGCACAGATGAACTTCTTTTCCAG
Organism: Ancylobacter defluvii; assembly: GCF_018390605.1. Lineage (GTDB taxonomy): Bacteria > Pseudomonadota > Alphaproteobacteria > Rhizobiales > Xanthobacteraceae > Ancylobacter > Ancylobacter defluvii. The sequence goes on along the minus strand of NZ_JAHBGD010000009.1, from coordinate 6,941 downwards.
CATCGATTCCGCTCAGGTTGTCCGGCTGATGCACCCGGAAGGGATCACCAACCTCTCCCGCCGCCGGTTCCTGAGTTTTGGCGCGGGGGCCGTCGTGCTCGGCGCGCTCCTGCCCGACATTCCCAGGCGCGCCTTCGCGGCGGTACCGAATGCCGGCCCCGTCAAGCCCGGAACCCGGGTGCCGGCCTTCCTGCTGATCGGCAAGGACAATTCGGTGAAGCTACTCAGCCCCTTCGTGGAAGGCGGCCAGGGCATCAGCACGGGACAGGCGCAGATTGTCGGCGAGGAGCTCGACGTGAACCCGAGCCGGTTCGTCGTCGAATGCGCACCGCCCGGACCCGATTATGCGGTGGTCGGCGGCATCCGGATGACCGGCGGCAGCTTCTCGACGCGCTCGAGCTACGACGTGCTGCGCCGGATGGGAGCCACGGCCCGCGACATGTTCATAAGGGCGGCGGCGAGCCGGCTGGGGGTCGCTCCCGCCAGTCTGACGACGGAGGACGGCGTCGTCATTCACGCCGCGAGCGGCCGGCGCGTGCCCTATGGGGACATCGCCGCCGAGGCGCTGGCGCTGGAGCCGGCCGAGAATGTGCCGCTGCGCGATCCCGCGACGTTCCGCTACATCCGCAAGCCGATGCCGCGCCTCGATGCGCGGGACAAATCCACCGGCAAGGCGATCTATGCCATCGACCAGAAGGTCGACGGCATGCTCTACGCCGCCGTACAACACGCCCCGCATCTCGGCACCGAGCCGGAAAACCTTGCCAACGAGGCTGCCGTGAAGGCGATGCCCGGCGTGCATTCGGTGCACAAGCTTCCGGGTGCCGTCGCGGTCACCGCCGATAGCTGGTTTCGCGCCCGCAAGGCGGTCGAGACGCTTGAGGTGAGGTGGACGCAACCAACCCCCACGGGGTTCGGCAGCGTGGCGGCGGACTATTCGTCAGGCGGCCTGCTCGCGGCCCTCAAGGCCTCATCCGGCAGCGGCATTTCGGCGGAGCAGGCCGGCGACGTGGAGGCGGCCTTTGCCTCCGCGACCAAGGTGATCGAAGCCGAGTACGACGCGCCCTATCTGGCGCATGCTCAGCTGGAGCCGCCTTCGACCATTGCGCGGTTCAATGCGGACGGGACGCTCGAACTCTGGATGCCCAACCAGATGCCTGAGCTGTTCCAGCTCTTCGCGTCGCAGACGGCGGGCATCCCCCAGGACAGGGTCATCATCCATTCGCCCATCCTCGGCGGCTTCTTCGGGCGCCACTTCACCTATGGGCCGGGCAACCCGTTTCCGCAGGCAATCCTGCTGGCGAAGGCGACGGGCAAGCCGGTGAAGGTGCTCTGGTCGCGGGAAGAGGAGTTCAAGCGCGACGCGCTGCGCCCGCTCAGCTTCAGCCGCTTCAGCGCCGCGCTGGATAAGAACGGCAAGCCGGTGGCCATCAAGGTGCGCACCGTGGGCGAAGGGCCGCTCGGCCGCTATTTCGGCGAGGCGGTGGCCGGCCCGGCGGACAGCTCGGCAGTAGAGGGCCTCGTCGAGAAGCCCTATGCGATTCCCAACCGCTCGATGGAGTTGGTCAAGTTCCCCCACCCGGTGACCATCGCTTTCTGGCGGTCGGTGGGGCACTCCATGAATGACTATTTCTACGAGGGTTTCTTCGACGAAATGGCCGATGCGGGCGGGCAGGACCCCTATGCGCTTCGCCTCGAACTGCTCGGGGACACGCCGCGTCATCTCAATCTGCTCCGGACCGTCGGCGAGCTTTCCGGCGGCTGGAAGCGCGGGCCCTATGCCTCGGCCGATGGCAAGCGTGCACGCGGCGTCTCGATGGCGTCTCCCTTCGGCTCGGAGACCGCCACCATCGCCGAAGTGTCGCTCGCCGACGGTCAGGTGAAGGTGCACAATCTGTGGATCGCTTTCGATCCGGGCAGCATCGTCAACCCGGCCATCGTGAAATCGCAGGTCGAATCCGCCGCGGCATTGGGGCTTTCCGCCACGCTCTTCGAGGAACTCGTCTATGCCGACGGGGTGCGGCAATCGTCCAATTTCGACAGCTATCCCATCCTCGCGCGCGACCATATGCCGGCGGTGCATGTCGAGATCGTCGAAAGCGGAGCGCCGATGGGCGGCGTCGGGGAGCCGGGCCTTCCGGGCATCGGTCCCGCCGTGGTCAACGCCGTGGCGGCCCTCACCGGCAACCATGTGCGCAGTCTGCCGCTGGCGAAGGCGACCTTCGGATCGCGATGACGATCCGTGCCCGGGCACGCCCGGACTGACGCGACGCCGAAGGCGCCGCTGTCCGGACAAGGAGCGGGTTCCACTCGTCGGCAAATTTTGGACGGCAGCGGGGATAGAATGCCAGCCTGGAACGGCTGGCTCGGATAGGTTCAGGCTTGCGAAGCAGGCCGAATCTGCGCTCGATTCGGCAGCATCAGGTGCTGATGGCCCAAGGCGGGCACGTCGGCGGCGTGCCTGAAGGCCGAAAGGGACAAGGATGACCGCCAAGCCAGCGATTCCGGTTCTCATCTCCGGCGCGGGACCCACGGGCCTGTCGCTCGCGATCACCTTGCGCCTGCACGGCATCCCCGTGCGCATCGTCGATGTCAACCCGGCGCCCGCCGCGGTGTCGAAGGCGCTGGCGATCTGGAGCGCCAGCCTTGAGGCGCTGGACACCATGGGGGTGGTGCATCAGTTCGAGACCGAAGGCGTGCGGCTGAAATCGCTCATCGCCGGCGACGGCACGCATCGCCTCGCCAGCCTCGCGGTCGGCGACGGCATCGACAGCCCGTATCCCTACCCGCTGCTCATCCCTCAGTCGCGCACCGAGGCGATCCTTGCCGCGCGCCTCGCCGCGCTCGGCGGCGTCATTGAGCGCGGCGTCGAGCTTGTCGGCTTCTCCCAGGATGCCACCGGCGTCGATGCCGTGCTGAAGTTTGCCGGCGGGGCCGAAGAGACCGTCCGCGCCCAGTATCTCGTCGGCGCGGACGGCGCGCGCAGTTTCGTGCGCCGGACGCTGGGCATCGCCTTCGAGGGCTATACCGAGCCGCAGATGTTCCTGCTGGGCGACGTGAAGATCGATGGCGGGGCGCTGGAACGCCAGAGCATCTACATCTGGTGGCACAATGGCGGCACGGTCGCGCTGTTTCCTTTCGAGGACGATGTCTGGCGCATCTTCACCGCCCGCCCGAGCGCGGAGGATGACAGCACGCCCACACTGGAGGAACTGCAGGGCTATATGGACCGCCATGGCCCTCCGGGCACCCGCCTGCGCGACCCGAGCTGGCTCTCCGCCTTCCGCACCAATGAGCGCCTTGCGGAAAAATACCGCGTCGACCGCATCTTCCTCGCCGGCGATGCCGCCCATATTCACAGTCCGGCCGGCGGCCAGGGCATGAACACCGGCATGCAGGACGCGGTCAATCTCGGCTGGAAGCTCGCCTATGCGCTTGCCGGCAAGGGCGATGCCGGCCTGCTCCTCGCCAGCTACGAGGCCGAGCGGCGGCCGATCGCCCGCGAGGTGATCAAGGGCGCGGCGCGCAAGCTCCATGCCGCCTTCACGTCCAGCCGGGTGGCGCAGCTGGTGCGCGACATCGCCGTCACCATCGTCGGCAAGCTGGGGGCGGCGCAGAAGCAGCTTCAGCTCGAACTGTCCGAAACCAATATCTTCTACGAGGACGGCCCTCTCGTCGCGCTCGGCGCCCCGCCGCACCGGCCGACCCGCACCGATGTCGGCACGCGGGCGCGCGATGCGGATTTCATCGATCCGCAGACCGGCAGATCGATCACCCTATGGCCGCTATTGTGCGGCACCCATCATACCCTGCTGCTGTTTCCCGAGACGGCACCGATCACGGTGGAGCCGCTGCTCGCGGGGCTGGACGGGGCGGTGAAGGTCGTCAATGTCGATCCCGAAAGCGACCCCCGGAAGCAGGTGCGGGAACGTTACCGCATGAGCCGGCCGGGCTGGGTGCTGGTGCGGCCCGACCATGTGATCGCAGCCCGCGGCGGCGCGGACGATCTTTTCCCGCTCGCGACTTATGTCGAGCGGGTGATCCGGTCGGCGCCGGTGCGTTGAGTGCGCCGCGACTGACCGGCGCGCGAAGGAGGTGGATCAGCCATCAGGCGATCGTCTCCATAGGAAGATTTGCAAAGCCGGACCGGAAGCCGCGCCTTGGCAGCGCGGCGACGAGGTTCACGAGCCGACATCGGTTCGGGCGGCATTGCCCTTCATGAGGATGGGGCCGGTCGGCCGGCCCGTCGGCGAGCCGCCGGCGGGCTCCAGAGTCACCTCGAAAAGCTGATCGGGAATCGTCGCCGGCAAGCCGTTCACCTGCATCTCGATGCTGCGCATGGCTTCGAGCAGGCCGACCGACACCGGCCCGCGACTGCGATCCCACAAGGTCCAGACCTGAAGCGACTTGCCCTCCGGGGCGGCTAGCGCCTCCAGCGGCACCAGTTCGATGCGGCCGTCGCGGAAGGCGTTTACCACCGCCAGTGGACGGTTCTGGTCCGACATCATTACCGCCACCAGGGTCGGCGTGCGGCCGACATCACGTACCAGCACGGCGAGGCCCAGCGCCAGCGCCAGGCTTGCCGCTGCCGCGACGAGACCGAGCGCCCGCCAGGCGGCGAGGCTGCCCCACAGCCGGGCAAGCGGTTTGAAGCGCGCTGCGCGCCTGGTCCCCGCCGGCGCCTGCTCTGCCGTCGCGCGGAAGGCCGTGCTCTCGATCCGTGCCCACAAATCCGCGCCGGGCGGCTGGGGTGGAGCGGTCATGTCGATCTCGCAGAAATGCCGCCGCCAGCGTTCCACGCGGCCGGCGAAGGCTGGTTCGGCTTCCGCCAGCGCATGGCAGCGCGCCAGTTCGTCCGGCTCCAGCAGGCCGAGCGCATATTCGGCGGCGAGCGTCTCTTTCTCTGGATCGGTCATGCCAGGCATTGCCTCAGCGACAGCAGGCTGCGGCGAATCCACGACTTCGCCGTCCCGAGCGGAATACCGAGCCGGCCAGCGAGTTCGCCGTGGGTCAGCCCGCGCGCATAGGCCAGCACGATGGCCTGCCGGCGCAGCGGTTCCAGTCGCTCCAGGCAGCGGCGCAGCGCGCCGGCCTCCGACAGGGCGATGACCATCGCCTCGGCATCGGCTCCGTCCACGGCAAGATGCATGGGCTCGAAATCCTCCACCAGGTCGATGCGCTGCTCGCCACGCAGCACATTGAGGGCCCGGTGGCGAAGGATGGCGAAAATCCATGTCGTGGGTTCGCCGCGCGCCGGATCGAATGTGCCGGCCTTCTCCCAGATGCGCACGAAGGTGTCGTGAACCACTTCCTCGGCGAGATCCTTGCGGCGCAGCAGGCGAAACGCCACCCCGATCATCTGCGGCGCCAGATGCTGGTAGAGACGCCGCAGGCAGGCCCGGTCGCCGCGGGCGCAACCGTCCAGCGCCTGGGCCAACTCGGCGCGCCGTTCCGTCATCCCGTCTCCGGCAGTCATCTCGTCCTCGTCGGATCACCTGATCCGGATACGCGCGGCAGGCCCCGGCGGATGCAGGGCCGCAAAAATATTCCGGCGGGCCGCATCCGCTTGGCGACGCGGCGGGTAGCCGCTTCGTCCAGCCGATGGATTCGGCTTCAGAAGGAGGAAGGCAGATGACCAACTCGATGGCAGCCCTGACCATTGCCGGGTTCCTCGCCAGTGCCGGCGCTGCGCAGGCGCAAACCGTGATCGCCCTGATGGACGGCAACATGCTCGCCCCCATCGACGCCAAGGCCCTCACGGTCGGTCCAGCGATGAAGGTGAGCGGCGTCGACGCCAGGCTGCTCGGCATCGATGTGCGTCCGGCCGACGGCATGCTCTACGGCCTGTTCGACGACGGCACCGTGGCGGTGATCGACACCGCGACCGCCAAGGCGACCGCGAAGTCCAAGCTTTCCACCATGCTGCCGGCGAATACCGGCGCGACGGTCGATTTCAATCCGGTCGCCGATCGGCTGCGCGTCATCGGCCGCGACGGCACCAATCTGCGAGCCAATGTCGACGACGGCAAGGTCACCACCGACGGCAGGCTGAAATTCGCCGAAACCGACATGCACAAGGGCGAAACGCCGAACATCGTCGCCGGTGGCTACACCAATTCGGTGAAGGGCGCGAAGGAAACCGCGCTCTACAATATCGACGCGACCATTGGCGGGCTGGTGAAGCAGGCACCGCCGAATGACGGCATCCTCAACGCGGTCGGCAAGCTGGGCGTGACCGCCGGCAACCACGCGTTCGATGTGGTGATGGTCGATGCGGCGGCGAGCGAGGGGTGGCTGGTGGCGGATGGCACGCTCTACCGCGTCGATCTGGCCAAGGGCACGGCAAGCGCGGTCGGCAAGATCGCCGGCGTGAACGGCGCGGTGCACGATATCGCGGTGCTGCCGGCCAAGTGAGGCCCGGTTTCGGCATCGATCCCGGCTGCCGGAGCAATCCGGCGGCCGGCGCTCTGCGTAGACACGGTGTCGTTCCCTGCAACCGGATCCGTGAGGCCGCCATGAACCGCCGTCGCCTGCTTGTTCTTGCCCTGCTCCTCTCCACGCCGGCATTGGCGCAAACCGGCGGGTCCGATCCCAATGGGATCTGGCTGCGCGGCGATGGCAATGCCCGCGTGCGCATCGCCTCCTGCGGCGCCAACACCTGTGCGACCAATCTGTGGATCCGCGATGAATCCGGCGGCGAGGCGGCGGGCGACCGGCTGGTGCTCACCCTGACGCGCAAGGATGACGACACGCTTGCCGGCATCGCCTATGACCCGCAGCGCGACCTGACCTATTCCATGCGGATGACCGTCGCGAAGGACCGGTTGCAGACGCGCGGCTGTATCCTCGGCGACCTGCTGTGCAAGTCGATCTCATGGACGCGGGACGCCTAGGTCGGATCGACATTCATTTGAGCCAGATCATGGCGCCAGCGAGATGAA
>NZ_JAHBGD010000008.1 GCF_018390605.1 Ancylobacter defluvii | reverse complement strand
TGCTGACGCTCCTCGGTTGATCCTGACAGAGACGAGGTCTTCGGACCGGCAGTCGCCGGAGGGGTTAACTGTCGACATCACTAAGGGTGTGAGCCCTTAGGATGAGGGGCTTCGGAGACGAAGCGCCGATTGGCCGAAAGGCCAGAGATTATCGCCCTTCGGGGCTGGTCGCAAGACCGTCGGGCTTCGGCCCATTGAGGCTTACGGGCCTCGTGCTGTTTGACAGGTATAGAAGAAGAAAGAGAAACGTGGACGGCGGGGTCCTTGCGGGATCCGGTTGGTTGTCTGATCGCAAGATTGGACGGTTGATTGGGTCCGAATGAGACTTCGGCGTGTTTACGTTCTCGAGACCGGACGATCCCGCGAGGGATGTCCTGGTCTCAACCTCGTCAAGAGGTTTTGAGCGTAGCGACATTAGCCGGTTCAAAATATCTCATTCAACTTGAGAGTTTGATCCTGGCTCAGAACGAACGCTGGCGGCAGGCTTAACACATGCAAGTCGAGCGCCCCGCAAGGGGAGCGGCAGACGGGTGAGTAACACGTGGGGATCTGCCCAATGGTACGGAATAGCTCCGGGAAACTGGAATTAATACCGTATGAGCCCGCAAGGGGAAAGATTTATCGCCATTGGATGAACCCGCGTCGGATTAGCTAGTTGGTGTGGTAAAGGCGCACCAAGGCGACGATCCGTAGCTGGTCTGAGAGGATGATCAGCCACACTGGGACTGAGACACGGCCCAGACTCCTACGGGAGGCAGCAGTGGGGAATATTGGACAATGGGCGCAAGCCTGATCCAGCCATGCCGCGTGAGTGATGAAGGCCTTAGGGTTGTAAAGCTCTTTCGCCGACGAAGATAATGACGGTAGTCGGAGAAGAAGCCCCGGCTAACTTCGTGCCAGCAGCCGCGGTAATACGAAGGGGGCTAGCGTTGTTCGGAATCACTGGGCGTAAAGCGCACGTAGGCGGATTGTTAAGTCAGAGGTGAAAGCCTGGAGCTCAACTCCAGAACTGCCTTTGATACTGGCAATCTCGAGTCCGGAAGAGGTAAGTGGAACTGCGAGTGTAGAGGTGAAATTCGTAGATATTCGCAAGAACACCAGTGGCGAAGGCGGCTTACTGGTCCGGTACTGACGCTGAGGTGCGAAAGCGTGGGGAGCAAACAGGATTAGATACCCTGGTAGTCCACGCCGTAAACGATGGAGGCTAGCCGTTGGTGAGCATGCTCATCAGTGGCGCAGCTAACGCATTAAGCCTCCCGCCTGGGGAGTACGGTCGCAAGATTAAAACTCAAAGGAATTGACGGGGGCCCGCACAAGCGGTGGAGCATGTGGTTTAATTCGAAGCAACGCGCAGAACCTTACCAGCCTTTGACATGCCCTGGACAGTTACCAGAGATGGTTTCTTCTCTTCGGAGCCAGGGACACAGGTGCTGCATGGCTGTCGTCAGCTCGTGTCGTGAGATGTTGGGTTAAGTCCCGCAACGAGCGCAACCTTCGCCCTTAGTTGCCATCATTAAGTTGGGCACTCTAGGGGGACTGCCGGTGATAAGCCGCGAGGAAGGTGAAGATGACGTCAAGTCCTCATGGCCCTTACGGGCTGGGCTACACACGTGCTACAATGGCGGTGACAGTGGGACGCAAACTCGCGAGGGTGAGCAAATCTCCAAAAGCCGTCTCAGTTCGGATTGCACTCTGCAACTCGAGTGCATGAAGTTGGAATCGCTAGTAATCGTGGATCAGCACGCCACGGTGAATACGTTCCCGGGCCTTGTACACACCGCCCGTCACACCATGGGAGTTGGTTTTACCCGAAGGCGCTGCGCTAACCCGCAAGGGAGGCAGGCGACCACGGTAGGGTCAGCGACTGGGGTGAAGTCGTAACAAGGTAGCCGTAGGGGAACCTGCGGCTGGATCACCTCCTTTCTAAGGATGTTCCTTCAAGAATGCCCTGATCTTCGGGTCACGGCGCTTATCGGAACTCTTAGATCATAGCCGGTCAGTCAGACCGGCAAAATGCGGGACGCCGCCGTCTTCGTTTCTCTTTCTTCATGGACGAGCCCAGGCCACTGGGTCGGGATGCCGATGTCTTTTGGACATTGGGCGTTCTGGCTGGACTGTTGGCTAGGGGCTTGTAGCTCAGTTGGTTAGAGCGCGCGCTTGATAAGCGTGAGGTCGGAGGTTCAAGTCCTCCCAGGCCCACCATCTCATCACGTGTGGCGCCGACCTTTCGAGCTGCTGCCTTCCGGGGCCATAGCTCAGTTGGGAGAGCGCGTGCTTTGCAAGCATGAGGTCGTCGGTTCGATCCCGTCTGGCTCCACCATTCCTTCAAGGGGTGGCTGTCGAGCGCGGGATCCAAGCTTTTCTCGTCCATGAGAACCTGAATTCGCCGCATCGGCCTGGCTGGTGTGTGCGTGTTGTCTGACATCGTGAAAAAGCATTCATTCGAACTACCGCGTTAGCGGTGGGACGAAACATCGTTCGTCGCAAGACGTTCGGTGGATTTGTCTGTCGGAGCGTGACCGCGCCGTCGTCGAATGATGCGAAGCAAGCTGGTCTTTAGAATAGCTTTGATACCGTGGAGCGGGTCTCTCAAAACCGTTCCGCCCCCATCCACTCCGCACAGAGGGGATGGAGCAAGTTCCATTACTGGGTAGGTATCGAAGATGAGAACGATCAAGTGTCTTAAGGGCATTCGGTGGATGCCTTGGCGCTGAGAGGCGATGAAGGACGTGGTACGCTGCGATAAGTTACGGGGAGCTGCGAACAAGCTTTGATCCGTAAATTTCCGAATGGGGAAACCCACCTTCGACGACTGGGACTCTGAGGTCTTACCTCGGTGTCCCCGTGAGGGGATCCTGGCCGTGAGGCTTTGGAATTCCAGTTGTCAGATGAAGGTATCTAGTCCTGAATACATAGGGGTTAGAAGCGAACCCGGGGAACTGAAACATCTAAGTACCCGGAGGAAAGGACATCAACAGAGACTCCGTTAGTAGTGGCGAGCGAACGCGGACCAGGCCAGTGGTGAATGTGCGACAAGTGGAACCGGTCAGGAAAGCCGGGCCTTAGTGGGTGATAGCCCCGTACACGTAATGCAATCATTCATCCTTGAGTAAGGCGGGACACGTGAAATCCTGTCTGAACATGGGGGGACCACCCTCCAAGCCTAAGTACTCCTCAGCGACCGATAGCGAACAAGTACCGTGAGGGAAAGGTGAAAAGCACCCCGACAAGGGGAGTGAAACAGTTCCTGAAACCGGATGCCTACAAACAGTTGGAGCCCAAGGTTCGTCCTGGGTGACAGCGTACCTTTTGTATAATGGGTCAGCGACTTAGTCTGGCGAGCAAGCTTAAACCGATAGGTGTAGGCGCAGCGAAAGCGAGTCTGAACAGGGCGTTCAGTTCGTCGGATTAGACCCGAAGCCGGGTGATCTAGCCATGAGCAGGTTGAAGGTGCGGTAACACGCACTGGAGGACCGAACCGGTGCCTGTTGAAAAAGTCTCGGATGACTTGTGGCTAGGGGTGAAAGGCCAACCAAACTCGGAAATAGCTGGTTCTCCGCGAAAACTATTTAGGTAGTGCCTCGCGTGAATACTCCAGGGGGTAGAGCACTGGATGGGCTAGGGGGATTTACCATCTTACCAAACCTAACCAAACTCCGAATACCTGGAAGTAGTGCGCGGGAGACAGACGGCGGGTGCTAACGTCCGTCGTCGAGAGGGAAACAACCCTGACCTACAGCTAAGGCCCCCAAGTCGTGGCTAAGTGTGAAAGGATGTGAGAGTCCGAAAACAACCAGGAGGTTGGCTTAGAAGCAGCCATCCTTTAAAGAAAGCGTAACAGCTCACTGGTCTAGGATTCTTGCGCCGAAAATGTATCGGGGCTCAAGCCACGCGCCGAAGCTTAGGGTTTGCCTTCGGGCAAGCGGTAGCGGAGCGTTCCGTAAGCCTGCGAAGGAGGATCCGTGAGGACCTCTGGAGGTATCGGAAGTGCGAATGCTGACATGAGTAACGACAAACAGTGTGAGAGACACTGTCGCCGAAAGTCCAAGGGTTCCTGCGTAAAGCTAATCTGCGCAGGGTTAGCCGGCCCCTAAGGCGAGGCCGAAAGGCGTAGTCGATGGGAATCAGGTGAATATTCCTGAGCCTGTGGGTAGTGACGAATCCCGTGTGTTGTCAGACGAACTGGTTCTGTTCTGGCTTCGAAGGGGTTCCAGGAAATAGCTCCCACATTAAGACCGTACCCGAAACCGACACAGGTGGACTGGTAGAGTATACCAAGGCGCTTGAGAGAACTATGCTGAAGGAACTCGGCAATTTACCTCCGTAACTTCGGGATAAGGAGGCCTTCCATGTGGGCAACCATGTGGGAGGGGCACAGACCAGGGGGTGGCAACTGTTTAGCAAAAACACAGGGCTCTGCGAAATCGCAAGATGACGTATAGGGTCTGACGCCTGCCCGGTGCCGGAAGGTTAAGAGGAGAGGTGCAAGCTTTGAATCGAAGCCCCGGTAAACGGCGGCCGTAACTATAACGGTCCTAAGGTAGCGAAATTCCTTGTCGGGTAAGTTCCGACCTGCACGAATGGCGTAATGACTTCCCCGCTGTCTCCAGCATAGACTCAGTGAAATTGAATTCCCCGTGAAGATGCGGGGTTCCTGCGGTCAGACGGAAAGACCCCGTGCACCTTTACTGCAACTTTGCACTGGCATTCGTGTCGGTATGTGTAGGATAGGTGGTAGACTTTGAAGCGAGGGCGCCAGCTCTCGTGGAGTCACCCTTGAAATACCACCCTTATAGATATGGATGTCTAACCGCGACCCGTCATCCGGGTCCGGGACATTGCATGGTGGGCAGTTTGACTGGGGCGGTCGCCTCCCAAAGAGTAACGGAGGCGCGCGATGGTGGGCTCAGACCGGTCGGAAATCGGTCGTCGAGTGCAATGGCATAAGCCCGCCTGACTGCGAGACTGACAAGTCGAGCAGAGACGAAAGTCGGCCATAGTGATCCGGTGGTCCCACGTGGACGGGCCATCGCTCAACGAATAAAAGGTACGCCGGGGATAACAGGCTGATGATGCCCAAGAGTCCATATCGACGGCATCGTTTGGCACCTCGATGTCGGCTCATCACATCCTGGGGCTGGAGCAGGTCCCAAGGGTTCGGCTGTTCGCCGATTAAAGTGGTACGTGAGCTGGGTTCAGAACGTCGTGAGACAGTTCGGTCCCTATCTGCCGTGGGTGTAGGAATATTGAGAGGATTTGTCCCTAGTACGAGAGGACCGGGATGAACGTACCTCTGGTGGAGCTGTTGTGGCGCCAGCCGCAGTGCAGCGTAGCTATGTACGGTCGGGATAACCGCTGAAAGCATCTAAGCGGGAAACCCACCTCAAAACGAGTATTCCCTTGAGAACCGTGGAAGACGACCACGTTGATAGGCCGGGTGTGTAAGTGCAGTAATGCATTGAGCTTACCGGTACTAATCGTTCGATTGGCTTGATCGTTCTCATCCTCGATATCTACCGAGGACGAGCTATCAAAAGACCAGATCTCAAAAGATCGCTCGAAAGAGCCTTGCTTCGCAAATATGCGCGTGCTTCGCCGGCCTGGTGGCCATTGCGAGGAGCCTGAACCCGATCCCATCCCGAACTCGGCCGTTAAACTCCTCAGCGCCGATGGTACTATGTCTCAAGACCTGGGAGAGTAGGTCGCCGCCAGGCCTGCAAAGCACGCGCTCGCTTCTTCACAACCTGATAAAGCCCCGCCGGACAGAAATGTCCGGCGGGGT
>NZ_JAHBGD010000007.1 GCF_018390605.1 Ancylobacter defluvii | reverse complement strand
GATGGCGAAGCGGAGCTTCTCTTCCATCGCGATCGGCACGATCAGCTGCACGTCGACCGAGATGTTGTCGCCGGGCATCACCATCTCCGTGCCTTCCGGCAGCGTCACCACGCCCGTCACGTCCGTGGTGCGGAAGTAGAACTGCGGGCGGTAGTTGGTGAAGAACGGCGTGTGGCGGCCGCCCTCTTCCTTGGTCAGGATGTACGCCTCGGCCTTGAACTTGGTGTGCGGCTTCACCGAACCCGGCTTGCACACAACCTGGCCGCGCTCGACGTCCTCGCGCTTGGTGCCGCGAACCAGGATGCCGACATTGTCGCCCGCCTGGCCCTGATCGAGCAGCTTGCGGAACATCTCGACGCCGGTCACCGTCGTCTTGGTGGTCGGGCGGATGCCGACGATCTCGACTTCCTCGCCCACCTTGATGATGCCGCGCTCGACACGGCCGGTCACCACCGTGCCGCGGCCCGAGATCGAGAACACGTCCTCGATCGGCATCAGGAACGGCTGGTCAACCGGACGCTCCGGCTGCGGGATGTAGGCGTCGACCGCCTCCATCAGCTTCAGCACCGCGTCCTTGCCCAGCTTCGGGTCGCCGTTCTCCAGCGCCACCAGCGCCGAGCCACGGATGATCGGGATGTCGTCGCCCGGGAAGTCGTACTTCGACAGCAGCTCGCGCACCTCGAGCTCCACCAGCTCGAGCAGTTCCTCGTCGTCGACCATGTCGCACTTGTTGAGGAACACCACCAGCGCCGGCACGCCGACCTGGCGGGCCAGCAGGATGTGCTCGCGGGTCTGCGGCATCGGGCCGTCCGCCGCCGACACCACCAGGATCGCGCCGTCCATCTGCGCCGCGCCGGTGATCATGTTCTTCACATAATCCGCATGGCCGGGGCAGTCGACGTGGGCGTAGTGGCGGTTCGTCGTCTCGTACTCGACATGCGCGGTCGAGATCGTGATCCCGCGCGCCTTCTCTTCCGGCGCCTTGTCAATCTGGTCATACGCCGTGAACGTCGCCCCGCCAGACTCCGCCAGCACCTTCGTGATCGCAGCCGTCAAGGACGTCTTGCCATGGTCAACATGGC
>NZ_JAHBGD010000006.1:13832-17680 GCF_018390605.1 Ancylobacter defluvii | reverse complement strand
CGATCGTACCAATGTTGCAGTGAGGCTTCGAACGGTTGAACTTCTCTTTGGCCATTGCTCGCTTCCTTCAGCGACATTCCCGGTCGCAAAATCGGGGCGTGGGATAGGCGGTTTCCGACCCTTTCGCAAGACGCGCGTTCCAAACGGCGCGAGTCGGTCGCAGGGACGCCAAGCCATGCCGGGCTTGGCCGGCATGAAAGGTGGGCCGTAACCGCGATCGGTGACAGGTTCATGAAAACTGGGGATTGGAGCGGGTGAAGGGAATCGAACCCTCGTCATCAGCTTGGAAGGCTGTTGCTCTACCATTGAGCTACACCCGCGCTCGCGTCTTCGTACGCCGGCTACGGGCGACGTGGTGGGGGAGGTAGGACTCGAACCTACGAAGGCGTAGCCAGCGGATTTACAGTCCGCCCCCTTTGCCGCTCGGGACACTCCCCCTTGCACGTCGGTCGCGGCCGGAACGCTTGAAAAACGGCGTCTCCGGTCTTTCGACCCCGGTCTCTCGACCATCGAACCGGTGCGAAGCCGCGTCGGTTCGTGCGGCGCGCTTTATGGTGAGGTGCCCGCCCCCTGTCAACCCCGCCGGGAGGGCTTACCCTCGTCGGGCATGTGGATGAAATTGCAATGCGCTGCGCGCCGTGACATGAACCGGAGCATGAGCGAACGTAACCGCCCACCATCCAAAGGCCAGCCCTTCCATACCCGCGGCGGCGCCCGCGGCGGCGCGTCGCGTGGCGAGCGTCCCGCCGGCCGGCCGTTCGGCGCCTGGCCGGACGATGTCGCCATCCTCTATGGCTGGCATAGCGTCAGCGAGGCGCTGCGCAATCCGCAGCGGCGCATCCGCCGCCTGCTCGCCACCGAGAATGCGATACGCCGCCTCACCGACGAGAAGGTGCCGCTGAAGCTGGAGCCCAAGCTGGTCCGCCCCGGCGAGATCGACCGCCTGCTCGAGGCGGACGCGGTGCATCAGGGCCTGTTCGCCGAGGCCGATCCCCTGCCCTCGCCCAGCCTCGCGCAGGCGGCGGAAAGCGACCTCATCCTGGTGCTCGACCAGATCACCGATCCGCACAATGTCGGCGCCATCGTGCGGTCGGCGGCGGCCTTGAGCGTCGGCGCCATCGTCACCACCGCCCGCCACAGCCCGGCCGCCACCGGCGTGCTGGCGAAAAGCGCCTCGGGCGGGCTGGAGCATGTGCCGTTCTGCTTCGTGCCCAATCTCGCCCGTGCGCTCGACGAGCTGAAGGACCGCGGCGTGCTCGTCGTCGGCCTGGACAGCGAGGGCGCCGCCGACCTCGCCGATACCAAGCTGCGCGCGCCGCTGGCGCTGGTGCTGGGGGCGGAAGGCAAGGGCCTGCGCCAGCTCACCCGCCAGACCTGCGACGTGCTGGCGCGAATCGACCTGCCCGGCGCCATCGTCAGCCTGAACGTGTCGAACGCCGCGGTGCTGGCGCTGCACATGGCGCGGCGCGCCATCTCGCGCCCCTGATCCTCCCGACCGGGCGCAAGAACACCCCCGAGACGAGCGCGGCGCCCTAGGGCGCTGCTCTCTACGCCAGATGCCGCGCCGATCCGCCCGGCCCACCCGTCCCTACGAAATCGGCGCCGGCGGCCCCCGGCCGGCACTCCCTTCGCAGCCCTCCCCCTTGGCGCCTGCCCGCACTCCCCATGCTGGGCGAGAGGCTGCCATCCCGGCGGGGCGCTGCGATACGCGGCCGGATCGATCGTTCACCTCCACGACACCACAGCCAGCTTCCCGCTCCTCGCCGCAGGAGCCCGGTGACGCGTCGTGACACGCGCCCACGTACACACTTTAAAGTTGCGCAAACATTATAGACAACCTTAACGATACGTGATGGACTGATCCTCTACGTCATGTGAAGCGACGAACACATCGATTCACCCAAGGTTGTGCGCAACGAGCCTCTCCCATTCAAAGAGGCGCGGACGGGTCGGCTCGGCTTATCGAGCAATAATTACGTCAATTCTGGAAATTTAGATTCGAAACACACAAACCATGAGATTTCGGTATGAATATAAAGTCATTCAGTATCGATCATCTTCTGTTTATAAATCTTGATCATAGAACAGATCGTCTTGCGAATATGCAGCATGTCCTGGCGCCCTGCCGCTGGCCGGCCGAGCGGATTTCGGCGGTGCGTCTGCTCTCGCCGGACCAGGCCGGCGGCGAGCGGGCACACTCGCTGAACGTGCTCAGCATCTGGAAGTCGCATCGGAAGGCGCTGGCGCATGGGTTCGATCAGCTCGCCGAGGGCGGGCTCATCGTGCTTGAGGACGATATCAAGATCCGCAAGGGCTTCTTCGGCGAAACCCTCGCGCTGCCGGCCTCGCTTCCCGATGATTGGGAAATCATCCTGTACAATGCCCGGTTCAGGAAACACTCCGTCGTCAGCAACGGCGTCAGGCAGAAGCAGCCTTGGGAAAGAAACGCCTTTCGCAGCGCTCCCGCCTATCTGCCGCAGATCAAGAAGACCTACATCTGCAACGGCGCGCATTTCTGCGTGTTCCGCGACAAGGCGACCATCGCCAGGGTCATCGAGACCATGGATGCGGTTCCGCAGAAATATCACATCGACTCATTCTACGGTCATGCCTTCCAGACCTATGCGCTGTACTCGCACTCGATCGGCTTCGTGGATTTCGAATCGGATAACCGCAGGCCGGTGAGCGGCGCTCTCGACGCCGGCCACGACCGGCGCGAAAGCGGCGCCGGCTCCCTGCCGCAGCAGCAGTCCCTGTAGGCAAAACGCCGGCCTCGCCCCCGCTGCCGCTGGGCGGCTTCCAGGGCGAATCACCGTGCCGGTCGCCGCACATCTCCGCCGCACATCTTCGTCAAACCTCTTCGCCGCGCCGGCCCCCTGCCGGCGCGGCGCGGGTTTTCGTGCGTCTTCGGCATCGTGAAAAGTCGAAAAGCCGCCCGCCCGGCGTGCCGGATGCATTCGACGAGGGTGCAACCGTCGATTTACGACCAATTGCCAATCGTCAACATCGAGCGAATTCGTCAGACTTTTCCCTAAGGCATGTCGAATGCCAGTAATTCGATGTGCAACGAAGCCGGACACCGTACCGCCGCGCCAGATGGCGGACTGTTCCGGGAGGACAACGATCCGAGCGACGGGCGTTCGCCACGAACCCCCAAGCCTCGACAGCACTCATCGGGCGCGCATGTCGCGCGCCGCGCATTTTGACGCGCGTCATCGCCGCGGGGCATGGCGCACGTCTGGTGCGGATAATGTCTTACTTTGGGGAAGGATAAAGACCATGAGCGTCACCACCGCCGGTCCCGTCGTCTCGACGGCGCCCATGACGCGCGAGGAGAAGAAGGTCATCTTCGCCTCTTCGCTCGGCACCGTCTTCGAATGGTATGATTTTTATCTCTACGGCTCGCTCTCGGCCATCATCGCCGCGCAGTTCTTCTCGGGCGTCAACCCGACCGCCGCCTTCATCTTCGCGCTGATGGCGTTTGCCGCGGGCTTCGCGGTCCGTCCGTTCGGCGCGCTGGTGTTCGGCCGCCTCGGCGATCTTGTCGGGCGCAAATACACCTTCCTCATCACCATTCTGCTGATGGGCGCCTCGACCTTCGTCGTCGGCATCCTGCCGAACTACGCGACCTGGGGCATGGCGGCACCGGTCATCCTCATCGTCTTGCGGCTGTTCCAGGGCCTGGCGCTCGGCGGCGAATATGGCGGCGCCGCGACCTACGTGGCGGAGCACGCCCCGCATGGCCGGCGCGGCTTCTACACCTCATGGATTCAGACCACGGCGACGCTGGGCCTGTTCCTGTCGCTGCTGGTGATTCTCGGCACCCGCACCTGGCTCGGCGAGGCGGA
>NZ_JAHBGD010000006.1:0-13798 GCF_018390605.1 Ancylobacter defluvii | reverse complement strand
TCGATCATCCTGCTCGCCGTCTCGGTGTGGATCCGTCTCACGCTGAACGAATCGCCGGCCTTCAAGAAGATGAAGGCAGAGGGCAAGACCTCGAAGGCGCCGCTCACCGAGGCCTTCGGCAAGTGGGAAAACGCCAAGGTCGGCCTCGTCGCGCTGCTGGGCGGCACCGCCGGCCAGGCGGTGGTCTGGTACACCGGCCAGTTCTACGCGCTGTTCTTCCTCACCCAGACGCTGAAGGTCGACGGCGCCACCGCCAACATCCTCATCGCCGTCTCGCTGCTGATCGGCACGCCGTTCTTCATCGTGTTCGGCTGGCTGTCGGACAAGATCGGCCGCAAGCCGATCATCCTCGGCGGCTGCCTCATCGCGGCGCTGACCTACTTCCCGATCTTCGCGGCCATCACCCACTACGCCAACCCGGCACTGGAGACCGCGCAGGCCACCTCGCCGGTACGCGTGGTCGCCGATCCCAGCGAGTGTTCCTTCCAGTTCAACCCGGTCGGCACCTCCAAGTTCGTCAGTTCGTGCGACATCGCCAAGTCGTTCCTGGCGCGCAACTCGGTGAACTATTCCAACGAGGCGGCGCCGGCCGGCACCGTCGCCAGCATCCATGTCGGCGACAAGGTGCTGAGCTCGTTCAACGGCGCCGGGCTCGACGCGGCGACCTTCAAGACCCAGTCGGACGCCTTCAATGCCGAGATGACGGCGGCCATCCGCGCGGCCGGCTACCCCGCCAAGGCGGACCCGGCGCAGATCAACACGCCGATGGTGGTGGCGCTGCTCACCATCCTGGTGCTGTTCGTCACCATGGTGTACGGCCCGATCGCCGCCTGGCTGGTGGAGCTGTTCCCCACCCGCATCCGCTATACCGCGATGTCGCTGCCCTACCACATCGGCAATGGCTGGTTCGGCGGCTTCCTGCCCACCACCGCCTTCGCCATGGTGGCAGCCACCGGCGACATCTATTACGGCCTCTGGTACCCGATCGTGGTGGCATTGCTGACCGTCGTCGTCGGCTTGCTGTTCGCGCCGGAAACCAAGGACCGCGACATCGAGAACTGGCACTGAGCGACGGCGGCGCCCGGATAACGGGCGCCGCATTGCCGGATGCTGCGCGGCCGGTCGATTGCTCCGGTCGCCGCCTCGGGCCCCCGACCCGCAACGGGGGCCATCTCTTTGTGCAGACATGAAAACGGCCCCGCCGGGACATCGGCGGGGCCGTTTCATTTGCGTTGAGGCCCGCGCGCCTCAGATCGCCGCGGTCACCACGATCTCGACCTTGTAGTCCGGCGTGGCCAGCGCCGCTTCGACGGTGGCGCGGGCCGGCGCACCGCCGGCGGCGACCCAGCCGTCCCACACCGCGTTCATCTCGGCGAAGGTGGAGATGTCGGCGAGATAGATGGTGGCGGTCAGCAGCTTGGTCTTGTCGGTGCCGGCCGCGGCAAGCAGCGCGTCGATCTGGGCGAGCACGCCCTTGGTCTGTTCGGCGACGCTGGGACCGAGCGCGACCTGCCCGGCGAGATAGGCGACCGATCCATGGACCACGGCCTGGCTCATGCGGGTGCCGGGCTCGATTCTGTTGATGCTCATTGTCTCATGCTCGCTTGTGTGTGTCGGGCGCCCGCTACCGGGCGGGCGGTGCCTCACTAGAACATGTCGGCGCCGAGGTGAACGGTTTTTCCCGCCATTCGCTGGCCGACAACCCGTCCGCGCGCGCCGACGCCGATTCGCCGCCCGCCGCGGCGTTAAAGAAAAGCCGCCGGGCGTCTCCACCCGGCGGCCTTGCCTGTCGGACGACCACCCGGTGAAGGGTGGACCCATGTCGGCAGCGTCACTGCAGCGGCTTGGGCATCGCCTTCATGGTGCCGATGGTGAAGATCTCGACGCGGCGATTGATCGGGTCGGTCGGCTTGGACGGCACTTCGAGCGCCTCCTGGCCGAGGCCGACGGCGTCGAGGCGCGCCGGATCGACCTTGCCGAGATTGACCAGCGCTTCCTTGATGGCTTCGGCGCGCTTCTGGCTGAGCGCCAGGTTGACGGCGCGGGTGCCGGTGGTGTCGGTATTGCCGACGACGAGGAAGCGATAGTTCCACAGGATCGGATGGTGCATCGCATCGGCGATGGAGCCGAGCGCCGCATAGGATTGCGGGCGGATGACCGCCGAGTTGAGCGCGAACTGGATCTGCACATCGATCTGCGCCAGCTTGGCGAGACGCTTGGCAATCTCCGACTGGTCGAGCGGCAGCGGCTGGTTGGCCTGCACGGCGCGCTGCGCCATGCCCTGCAGCACCTGCGCGGTGAGGCTCGGATCGAACTCAGTTACCTCGGACAGTTGCTTGGTGATTTCGGCGCTGCTCATCGGCGACTGGGCGCCCGCGCGGTCGACGAAACCGAACGAGGCGCCGAGCGCGAGACCGGCGACGAGGGCAAAGCCGGCGGCGCGGCGGGTGAAAGCTGTCATGGTCGTGTCTTTCCCTTGAAACCTGCCGCGAGGATCAGTTCGCCCAACCGGCATCGGTCAGTCCCTGCCGGCACGCGCCCTTCACCACCTTGTAGGAGGCGAGCAGGCAGTCGAGCAGGTTGGCGTCGCCGGGCTTCACGCCCTTGCAGAACTGGCGGGCATCGTCCTGGCAGAGCCCGAAGGTGGCCTGCTGGGCGGCGAGGCGCGCCGTGGTGCCGGCCTCGGCCTGCTGGAGGGCGGCGAAACACTGCTGCGGCACGTCCTTCTGGTGTCCCTGCAGGCAGGAAGCGACCTTGCCGGTGCCGATGTCATCGCGGGCGCAGAAGCGCTCGATCGAGGCGCCGCAGCTCTTGGCGATGAGCGCGCCGGCGTCGGCAAAACTCATGGTCTGGGCGGAGGCTCCGCCCGCCGAGACGGCGAGCACCAGCGCCGCCAGCCCGAAAATATGTCGCTTCATTGGATTTCAGCCTCCCAAGAACGGCTGCACGACGCCCTTGGGCGCCGACAGGCCCCGTTTTTCCGGTCGCCTCGACCGGAATACCCAACCTGAATGATCTCGCAGAACCCTACGACACTTTCAATGCAGGATTTTCCGGCACCGCTGCATCACGTACCCCAATATCGCCGCGTGGCGCCGGACGGCACGCTTCCGGCTGCGGTGCCTCCCATCGCCCGAAGCGGATATTGTCGGCCGCTGCGGCGATGCAACCGCTGTCACCACGTGAGCCGTGCGCCGAATCAGGCTGAACAGGCCAAGCGCCGACGTCTTGACCAGAAGCCACCCATGAGCGAAGAAGCCGTCGTGGCGTCTCGCGACGGCAGGCTTGTAGAACGGCACGTCACATTCGGTTCGCCTTGCGTCCGAACCGAATAAGTTGCTGATTTGCATCGGAAATACAGCATGCGGGCCGGTTTAGCTCAGCGGTAGAGCAGCGGTTTTGTAAACCGAAGGTCGGGGGTTCAATCCCCTCAACCGGCACCAGCCCCTTCGAGGCTCCCACACCCGCAAGCGGTCGCCGATCACGCCGCCTCCGAAATCTTCCCGTCCCGCCAAGGCCGGCTCCCCAGTCCCGCCCGGCGAACGGGCGATCGAGCACTTACTCCGGCACCGAATCTCCCAACCCCACGCTTGCGAGGCCTAACCTTCTGAGATTGCCGACGAATCAGCTATAATTTCCCAAATGCCCTTGGGGACGTCGGACATGCAATCCAAATGGCAGGCGCTCGCATGCTGTGTCGGCGTGGCGGCCCTGTGCGTGCTGTACGTCCTGGTGGTTCCCGGCGTCCGCTTCCTCGATATGTGTGCCGGTGCCGGCCTTGGCGCCGCGCTGATGTGGGCGCTCAACGAGTGGGAATCCGGCAAATGGGGCAAGTGGGAACGTCCCAGCCGGGAGAGCACCAAACTGGCGGCCCCCAAGCGGAAGGTCGCGGCACCCCGACCGGCGGCCCCGCTACGGGCCGTGGTTCTCGTCCGGCCGCGCCCCGCTTCTGCCGCGCTGGCCGCGCCGGCGCCGGTCGCCGCCCCGCTCCGGTCGCCGCCACCCGCTCCCGCGGCGCTGGAGGCCGATCATTTCTGGGAGTTCGACGACGCGGCCCGCGATGCGCCGGACTGGGACGCCTCTATCCTCGCCGAGACCTGGGCGAAGCTGCGTAACGAACTCGCCATCGCCTGCGACGACCCGCCACCGCGCGAAACGGTCGCCGTCGACCTCCCGCCTGCCGCGGCTTTCGGCAGGCAATCGCGGCCAATGGATGATTCGCCGGCTTATCGAGAGCCGCAGCCGACGCCCGCCCGGCCGCCGGTGTCGCGTCTGCCGATGCGCCAGCCAGTCGATAGCGGCGAGAAACCCTCGCCGCGGCTCGCCAGGGCCGTCCCGCCGGCCTTCCTGCGCCCGAGCGCCCGCCGGCCGCGCTGAGCCTCGCTCACGCCGGCGGCTCCCGGCCATCGTCACCCCCGCTATCCGGCCGCGCACCGCGCCCGGTGAAGCCGGTGCAGCTTTCCGTTTGGGAAACTCGCGCCGGCCGGCTCACTCGTCGGCGGAGTAGCGCTCCTCTTTCCACGGGTCGGCATGGTTGTGGTAGCCGTTCTCCTCCCAGAAGCCGCGTCTGTCGGCGGGACGGAACTCGATCTGCTGCAGCCACTTGGCGCTCTTCCAGAAATACAGATGCGGCACCATCAGCCGCACCGGCCCGCCATGCTCGCGGGTCAGCGGCCGGCCCTCCCAGCTGTGCACCAGCATCGCGTCCTCTGCCGCGAAGTCCTCCAGCGCCATATTGGTGGTGTAGCCGTCATAGGAGCGCAGCAGCACGAAGCCCGCCGTCGGCTTCGGCATCACGATGTCGAGCAGGTCGCGGGTGAGGAGGCCTTCCCAATTATTGTCGTAGCGCGACCAGGTGGTGACGCAGTGGATGTCGGTCACCTCGCGGCTCTGCTTCTGGGCGAGGAACTCGCTCCAGTTCCACGAGACCGGGTGCTCCACCGCCCCGCTGACGTCGAGGCGCCAGTGGTCGAGCGGGATTTCCGGCTGCAGGCCGAGGTCCAGCACCGGCCAGTCGCGCACCAGATGCTGGCCGGGCGGCAGCCGCTCCGTCTCGGGCCGGGAGACCCGTCCGGTAAGGAACTTGCCGCTCTGCGCCCAGCTGCGCTTGCTGCGGGTGAGCTTGCTGTCGGCAGGCACCGCCGCCGCATCCGGCGGCAGCGACGCGTCGTCATCGGTCATCGGCGAACTCCTCGGCGGCCCGCATTGCGGTGTCAACGCCGAGCATAGCATCGTCCCGCCACCGTGCCTTCGCGTTTCGCACGGCGAAGCCGGCCGGTGCCGCAAATGCAGTTGGGGCCGCAAACAAACGAAGCCGCAAACGCAAACGGCGGGCCGAAGCCCGCCGTCGATGTTTCACGCGCTGTCCGCAGGCCTTAGACCGGCCGGCGCTTGCGCTGCAGCATGTTGAGCCCCTCGATCGCCGCCGAGAACGCCATCGCCGTGTAGATGTAGCCCTTCGGCACATGCGCCCCGAAGCCTTCGGCGATCAGCGTGGTGCCGATGAGCAGCAGGAAGCCCAGCGCCAGCATCACGATGGTGGGGTTACGGTTGATGAAGTTCGCCAGCGGGCCCGCCGCGAACAGCATGGTCATCACCGCGAAGATCACCGCGATCACCATGATCGGGATGTGGTCGGTCATGCCCACCGCGGTGATGATGCTGTCGATCGAGAACACCAGGTCGAGGATGAGGATCTGCACGATCGCGGCGCTGAAGGTGATGTCCACCAGCTTGCCGACGCCGGGCGCGTCCTCGTCATGCGGCTCCATGCTGTGGTGGATTTCCTTCGTCGCCTTCCACACCAGGAACAGGCCGCCGGCGATGAGGATCAGGTCGCGCCAGGAGAAGGCGTGGTCGAACAAGGTGAAGATCGGCGTCGTCAGCTGGACGATGAACGCCACCGTGCTCAACAGGCCGAGCCGCATGATCAGCGCGAGGCCGATGCCGATGCGGCGTGCGCGGGGACGGATGTCCTCGGGCAGCTTGTTGGTCAGGATCGAAATGAACAGCAGGTTGTCGATGCCGAGCACCACTTCCATGGCGATCAGCGTCACGAGAGCCGCCCAGGCCGCGGGATCGGCGGCGAGCTGCATGAGATAGTCCATCGGTCACTCCTCTCCGGCAACGCGCATCAACGCGCGGCAACCGTAACGGGATGCAACTTTCGACCGTATAAATTTCATAGGGAAGACACAGCCTCTACGCCGGCATGACGTCGGAAAGCGATCCGACATCACGCGAACGCCGGCACGGCTCGCGTCAGAGGGGCCCGGATCATCGGGTGAGCGCAATCTAATGCTTCGCCCCGGCCCCGCCAGCACCTGCACGCACGACAGATTGTCGCACCCCTGCCCGGCCGGGGCGGCCGATGCACAGCTGTGCGCCAACCTTGAACAAATGCGACAAATCTCTTGTTGCACCGCGACGTTCGCTTTCCGCTGTCCGCCGCGCGTGTCATCGTTCGTTCATCGCCCGGCACTAGAGCGAGCGCCACTCGCCCGCTGGGCATTGGGAGGATCAAATGACCCGCTTTTCCCGCCGTAACTTCATGAAGGCCGGCGCCTTCGCCCTCGCCGCCCCGGTGGTGCTGCGCGCCCATGACGCGCTGGCCACTTCCGGCTCGGTCGATGTGTATGCCTGGGGTGACTATTTCGACAAGAACACCATCCTGGCTGACTTCACCAACGCCACCGGCGTCAAGGTGAACCTGTCGACCTACGGCTCCAACGAGGAAGCCGAGAACAAGCTGCGCGCCGCCGGCGGCAAGGGCTTCGACCTGCTGTTCCCCTCGGTCGATACCGGTCCGAACTACTACAAGGACAACCTGCTGCAGCCGATCGACGACGCGAAGTTCAAGGTCGAGAACGTCATCCCCTCGATCTACCGCAATTCGCTGACCCTCGGCGCCGCCCATCGCGGCAAGCGCTATCTGGTGCCGTTCGACTGGGGCACCGAGGGCGTGACCTGGGATTCGACCAAGTTCGCCAAGAAGTCGGGCGAGATTTCCTATGGCGACATGTGGCTCGCCGGCCACCCCAAGCAGACCGCCATCCGCCAGAAGTCGGTGTTCAACGGCGTCGCCCTCTATCTCGACGCCAACGGCACCCTGCCGTCCAACCGCGGCCTCGACCTCTACAAGTCGGAAGCCGACGCCCGCCGCGTCTTCGACGGCGTGCTGAAGTTCATCGTCGAGCATCGCGGCAATGTCGGCGCGTTCTGGAACAACGCCACCGAGGCGACCGCCGCCTTCACCGACGCCGGCTGCACCATCGGCCAGACCTGGGACACCACCGGCATCCTGCTCCACCAGAAGACCGACAAGAAGTGGAGCTACGGCATGCCGAAGGAAGGCGGCCTCGCCTGGACCGACACGCTGGCTATCCCCGCTGGCGCCGCCAATCTCGAGCAGGCCTACGCCTTCGCCAACTTCCTCTACCAGCCGGAAGTCGGCGCCCGCTTCGCCAACACCACCGGCTACAATTCCTGCGCCAAGGGGGCTGATGCGTTCCTCTCCGAGGAAGCCCGCGCCGCCTTCCAGGCCGCCTACCCGGCGGGTGCCATCGACAACCTGTTCTGGTGGCCGATGCAGACCGACTTCTACGCCAAGCTCCGCGGCGAGTATGTCGAGAAGCTGACCAACGCGTGAGTTTGCGCGCACCGCACGCCTGAACGCGGCGGCGAGCGCTCGCTCGCCCCGCGTGCCTTGCGTCCCCGGGCCTGTCCCGGGGACCGTCTTTTCGGCTTCCGGGCATTCTCGTAACGTCACCGCACCGGAAGTTGTACCGCCGGATCCGCTCCGGTCGCCGCTCCCCTCCCTCGTTTGCGGAACGCCCCATGCGCGGCAAGGACGTACGTCTCGACCAGGTCTCCATTCGCTTCGGCGATTCCATCGCGGTGCAGCCGCTGAACCTCACCATCGAGGCCGGCGAGTTCTTCTCCATCCTCGGCCCTTCCGGCTGCGGCAAGACCACGATCCTGCGCACCGTCTCAGGCTTCATCGAGCCGACCATCGGCCGGGTGCTGATCGGCGGCGAGGACATGGCCGGCAAGGGTCCGAACGAGCGTCCCACCGCGCTGATCTTCCAGAACCTCGCGCTGTTCCCGCTGATGAGCGTCGCCGAGAACGTCGCCTTCGGGCTCGAGGCCCGCGGCGTCGCGAAGGCGGAGCGGCTGAAGCGGGCGCAGGAGCTGCTCGAACTGGTCGCGCTCGGCGGCTATGGCGACAAGAAGCCCTCCGACCTGTCCGGCGGCCAGCGCCAGCGCGTCGCCATCGCCCGCGCTCTTGCCGTGGAGCCGTCCGTGCTTCTGCTGGACGAGCCGCTCTCGGCGCTCGACCTCAAGCTGCGCCAGCACATGCGCGCCGAATTGCGCGCCATCCAGAAGCGCGTCGGCATCACCTTCATCTACATCACCCACGACCAGGGCGAGGCGCTCGCCATGTCGGATCGCGTCGCGGTGATGAGCCGCGGCCGGCTCGAACAGGTCGCCGCGCCGGACACGCTCTATGCCGAGCCGGCGACGCCCTTCGTCGCCACCTTCGTCGGCGAGCAGAACGTGATCCGCGGCACGCTGCGGCGGATCTCCAACGGCGCCGC
The DNA here is from genome assembly GCF_018390605.1 of Ancylobacter defluvii. Lineage (GTDB taxonomy): Bacteria > Pseudomonadota > Alphaproteobacteria > Rhizobiales > Xanthobacteraceae > Ancylobacter > Ancylobacter defluvii. The sequence continues at coordinate 5,201 of NZ_JAHBGD010000006.1, read as the reverse complement.
CAGCGTCGACACCCCGCTCGGCCCCATCGAGGGCCGCGAGGTCGGCACGCCCGCCATCGGCGCCCCGGTGCTGGTGATGGTGCGGCCTGAGCGGATGACGCTGGGCGCCACCCGCGACAACAGCATCCCCGTGACGCTGAAGGCCCGCCATCTCGAAGGCCCGTCGGTCAATCTCGAATGCGTCACCGGCGGCCAGACCCTCACCGTCACCCTCGCCAACGGCCCGGCGATGCGCGAACTGCCCTCCGACCTGGTGCTCGGCTTCGGCCGCGAGGACGCACGGGTCTATGCCGAGGGGGCGCTCGCCCATGGCTAGCCTGTTCCGGGCCTATGGCCGCGGCCTCGGCGTGCTGCTGCTCGCCATCGCCGCCTTGTGGATCCTGGCCCTGATCGTGGTGCCGCTCGGCGCCATGATCGAGCAGTCGCTGTGGTGGAAGGACTCCAAGGGCGACATCACCCTGCAGATCGACCGCCTCTACAACGACATGGCGACGCTGCAGCTCGACGCCGCCGGCGAGACCGACGCCGCCAGGAAGGCCGGCTTCGAAGCGCAGATTGCGCAGAAGCAGGCGCTGGCCACCGAATTGGAGGCGCAGGAGACCAATCCGCCCAAGACCTACGGCTTGGCGAACTTCACCCGCATGAGCGCGCTGCACTTCTACATCTTCGTGCGCACCATCTTCTACGCGCTGATGGTCACCGCGCTCGCGCTCGTCGTCTGCTACCCGATGGCCTATGCGGTGGCGCTGGCGAGCGGGCCGCGCAAGGCCATCGTGCTCACCGTGGCGCTGATCGTGCCCTACGCCATCAACGAATTGCTGCGCGTCTATGCCTGGCTGATGATCCTCGACTATCGCGGCGTCATCAACGGCATCCTCGCCTGGCTCGGCATGGTCGATCTCGACAATCGCGGCTGGATTCCCTTCCTGGAAAATCCCTCCGCCGTGTTCCTGGCGATGATCTACACCTATGTGCTGTTCATGGTGTTCCCGATGGTGAACACGCTGGAGACGCTGGACCGCAACCAGATCGAGGCGGCGCGCGATCTCGGCGCCTCCTCCTTCCGCATCCACCGGCGGGTGATCATCCCGCACGCCAAGCCCGGCATCGCGGTGGGCTGCATCATGACCTTCATGCTGTCGGCCGGCTCCTATTCGGTGCCGGCGATCATGACCCGCGGCCAGGGCGGCGACTGGTTCTCGCAGCTGGTCTACCGGCAGTTCTACGAGAGCAACAACTGGAACATGGGCTCGGCCTATGCGGTGTCGCTGCTGGTGGTCTGCACCGCCTTCATCCTGATCATGATGCGCCTGTTCGGCGTCGGCCTCAGGGACATCGCGAAATGAGCACCGCCAATGACAGCGCCGGCGCCCGGCTCATCCTCAACATCTATATCGGCCTGTTCTGCCTCTATCTGTTCCTGCCGCTGGCGGTGATGTCGGCGGCGGCGTTCAATGCCTATGACTATCCCTCCGTCACCCAGTGGCGCGGCTTCACCCTGCAATGGTTCGTGGCGCTCGCCCATGACGGGCGCCTCATCCAGGGGCTGATCAATTCGGTAATGGTGGCGCTGGGGGTGATCGTCGTCTCGATCCCCTGCGGCCTCGCCGGCGCGCTGATTCTCACCCGGCTCGGCCAGCGCTCCGGCACCGTGCTGTATTCGGTGCTGGTGTCGCCGGTGCTGACGCCCGGCATCATCCTCGGCATTTCCAGCCTGATCTTCTGGCGCGAATTCGGCGTGCCCGGCGGCCTGTTCGTGGCGGTGATGGCGCAATCGAGCTTCATCGCCTCCTACGCCATGCTGCTGTTCCTCGCCCGCCTGCAACGGCAGGACCGCACGCTGGAGGAGGCGGCGCTCGACCTCGGCGCCAGCCATATGCTGGTGTTCCGCCGCATCACCCTGCCCTTCCTGGCGCCGACCGCCTTCACCGCCGCCGTCGTCGCCTTCCTGCAATCCTTCGAGAACTACAACACCACCGTATTCGCCATCGGCGGCGAATGGACCCTGGTGACGGAGATCGCCTCGCGGTTGCGTTTCGGCCTGTCGCCGGTCATCAACGTGGTCGGGGTGATTTTCGTGGCTCTAACCTTGGTGGCGGCAACGACCTATGTGCTTCTCAGCAGCCGGAAGAAGAAAGCGCACTGACGCGCGCATCATCGCCGCCATGCTCCCGGTCGCGCTGGCGCTTGCCGCCAGCCCGGCCCATGCCGGCAGCAACGTCATCGGCATCTCGGTGGCGAGCGAGCGGGCGCCGGGCGACTTCTCCTCCACCAAGTCGACCGATACCCAGCTGAGCTATGCCCACACCTTCGACAACAATGTCAGCCTCGGCGGCTCGGCGAAATATTACGACACCGCCCACACCAACGCCTATGCCTGGAACGTCGAGGGCACGCTCGGCTACAGCCATGCGCTGAACGACCTGTGGTCGATCGCCGGCGTCGCGGCGCTCGGCAGCCACATGCCGAGCAACGCCACCGATTTCGCCTATTACAGCGTCACCGGCTCGTTGAACGTGAAGCTGTCCTCCGTCGTTACCTGGACCGTCATCGCCGCGCGTTACCGCAACGCGTTCGACACTGCCTATGCCTACGAGACCCCCGAGCTTTCCACCCAGTTCGACTTCCGCCTCAGCGACGCGCATTCGGTGTCGGTCAAGCTGGAGCGCGACTGGAAGAACGGCGATGTGTCCTACGACGCCATCGAGCTCGGCTACAAATACCACTTCTGAGCCTCTCACCCGAACGTGATACCCGTCGCCGTGACGCTCGGGGAGCGAAGCCCTAGCTTCTCCCGCGCCGCGCTGCGCGGCCCCGCCGCCGGCATCGACCAGCCCGAAGGAGTCCGCCATGACGACCGTTTCCCGCCGTGACGCCCTGCTCGCCTCCGCCACGCTCCCCGCCGCCACCGCCTTGGGAGGCCTTGCAATGACCGGCATCGCCGCCACCTCCGCCACCGCGCAGACGCCGTCCGGCCAGCAGGTGCCGAGCCTCTACCGCTACAAGGTCGGCGACATCGAGGTGACGGCGGTCAGCGACGGCGCCCGCGTCGGCCCGCTGCAGGACGGCTTCGTGCGCAACGCCTCGCGCGACCAGATCAATACGGCGCTGGAGCAGGCCTTCCTGCCGAAGGACCAGCTGATGAACCAGTTCAACCCGCTGCTCATCAACACCGGCGGCAAGCTGGTGCTGATCGACACCGGCAACGGCCCGCAGGCGGGCAACGCCACCGTCGGCAAGCTGATGGCCAATCTCGCCTGGGCGGGGGTGAAGCCGTCCGACATCTCCACCGTGATCATCTCGCATTTCCACGGCGACCACATTAACGGCCTGCGCGCCGCCGATGGCGCCCTCGCCTTCCCCAATGCGGAGATCCTGGTTCCGGAAGTGGAGTGGAAATTCTGGACCGACGAGGGCGAGGCGAGCCGCGCGCCCGAGGGCCGCAAGGGCGCCTTCGCCAATGTCGCCAAGGTGTTCAAGGATGTCGACAGCCGGGTGAAGCCCTATGGCTGGGACAAGGAGATCGCGCCGGGCATCACCTCGGTGGAGGCGGTCGGCCACACGCCGGGCCACACCGCCTTCGTCGTCGCCTCCGGCAATGGCAAGCTGTTCGTGCAGTCGGACACCACCAACAATCCGGCGCTGTTCGCGGCGAATCCCGAATGGGAAGTGATGTTCGACATGGACGCGGCGAAGGCGATCGCCACCCGCAAGCGCATCTGGGACATGCTGGCCGCCGAGCGCATGCAGGTGACCGGCTATCATTTCATGTTCCCGGCGGTCGGCTACGCCGAGAAGACCGGCAATGGCTACCGCCTGGTCCCGGCGGTGTGGAACCCGGTGCTCTGAGACGCATCGAGCCCGGGGCCGGACGCCCGCGGATCGGCCTCGTTCCCGGCCCGCCGTCCAGCCCTATCATTGCTTTGCCCGGCCGGCGTCCCATACGGCGGCCGGGCTGACCCGCCCTGAAGGCGCGCCAGCCGGGCGGCGACCACGCCGCTGGCTCCGCCATCCCCCTCTCGTCGCCAAGGCGCGAGCTTCGCAAAGACGCCGGTCGAGCTGCCGGGTCGAGGCGCACGCCGCCGCAGGGCGCCGCTTGCCTCGGCCTTTCCATCCCATCGGGCGGGACGCGACAGCGGCGGCGAATGGCGGGCCATTGGCTTCTCCCGCCAGCTTGTCTATGTGTCGGCTTTCCTTCCTTCGCCGTGCCGAGGATCCCATGACCGAGCCGACCGCCCTCCCCGACCGCCTCTCCAGCGATCCGTCGAGCCCCTATTACGATGAGGAGCTGCTGGCGCGCGGCGTCGGCATCCGCTTCAAGGGCGTCGAGAAGACCAATGTCGAGGAGTACTGCGTCAGCGAAGGCTGGGTGCGGGTCTCGGTCGGCAAGGCCAAGGACCGCGCCGGCAACCCGATGACGGTGAAGCTCAAGGGCACGGTCGAGCCCTATCTGCGCGACCTGCCGGCCGAAGGCTGAGGCCCGCCCCGGCGCGGCCCACGCGAGGCGCCGCGCCGCCGCGCGCGACTTCTGAACCCGGCGCGCCCTCGGTTGTGGCATTGTCGAGGCACGCCGGCTCCGCCTATCCTGCGCCGGTCAGCGCAGGGAGGCACCAATGCCGGACCGGATCGTCGAGATTCGCCAGATAATGCCGGCCACCGGCTGGTTCTTCGACGGCCAGCCCGGCGACTTCTGAACCCGGCACCTCCGGTTGCGGCATTGTCGAGGCACGCCGGCTCCGCCTATCCTGCGCCGGTCAGCGTAGGGAGGCACGAATGCCGGACCGGATCGTCGAGATTCGCCAGATAATGCCGGCCACCGGCTGGTTCTTCGACGGCCAGCCCGGCGAGAAGCCGCGCGAGGAATACGAACCCGTCGCCGCCTTCGTGATGGTGGCGACCACCGACGACGAAACGCCGACCCTGGGCAATGATCTGAGCATCATCCCGCTGCGGGCGTTCGATCTCGTCGGCCTTAACGGCCTGATCGGCCGGCATATCGAGGAACTCGACACCGACATCACCTATGAGACCCAGCTGATCACCCTCGACGACTGAGGCCGCCGGGCCGGCGCCGCGCCGGAGCATTTCCGGGCTTCTGCTTCCCAGCATTTTCGAGCGGCCCGCGACCCACGTCGCCCGAAAATGCCCTAGGTCGGATCGACATTCATTTGAGCCAGATCATGGCGCCAGCGAGATGAACG
>NZ_JAHBGD010000005.1 GCF_018390605.1 Ancylobacter defluvii | reverse complement strand
CTATGAATCAGCGATTACCTCGGATGGGAATCCTGAATGTCGATCCGCTCTAGGCCGCCGTGCCGTAGACCTCGTCGGCGCGCTTCTCGAACGCCTCGGCGAAGCGGCGGAAGGCGGCGTCGAACATCGCGCCCATCAGCATGCCGAGCGTGCGCGAGCGGAACTCATAGTCGATGAAGAACTCGATATCGGAGCTGCGCGCGCCGGTGGCGCGGAAGGTCCAGCGGTTCTCCAGCCGGCTGAACGGCCCGTCGAGATATTCGACGACGATGGTGAGGCGCGGCCGGTCCAGCGTCACCCGGCTTGCAAAGCTCTCGCGGAACACCTTGTAGGCGACGGTCATGTCGGCGACGAGGATGTCGATGCCCTCCCCGCTCGCCACCTTGCGGCGCACATGCAGGCTCTCGCAGAGCGGCACGAATTCCGGGTAGCGCTCGACGTCGGCGACCAGATCGAACATGTCGGCGGCCGAGTGCCGGACCTGCCGCTTGCTGCGGAACGAGGGCATGGTTCAGGTGGGCGCCAGAGTTGACGCCAGGCTGGCGGGCGAAGCGGTGCCGAGCTTCGCCGAGCGCGCCGCGCGCAGCCGGGCGAAATCCTCGCCGGCATGGTGCGAGGAGCGGGTCAGCGGGCTCGACGACACCATCAGGAAGCCCTTGGCATAGGCGATGGTCTCGTAGGACTTGAATTCGTCCGGCGTCACGAAGGCCATGACCGGGTGGTGCTTGCGGGTCGGCTGGAGGTACTGGCCGATGGTCATGAAGTCGATCTCGGCCGAGCGGAAATCGTCCATCAGCTGCAGCACTTCATTCCGCACCTCGCCGAGGCCGACCATGATGCCGGACTTGGTGAAGATCGACGGATCGAGCTCCTTCACCCGCTGCAGCAGCCGCAGCGAGTGGAAGTAGCGGGCGCCGGGGCGGACCTTCAGATAGAGCGAGGGCACGCATTCCAGATTGTGGTTGAACACATCCGGCTTCGCCTCGACCACCACTTCCAGCGCGCCGTCCTTGCGCAGGAAATCCGGGGTGAGGATCTCGATGGTGGTGCCGGGGCTGGTGGCGCGGATGGCGCGAATGGTGCGGGCGAAATGCTCGGCGCCGCCATCGGCGAGGTCGTCGCGGTCGACCGAGGTGACGACGACATGCTCAAGCCCGAGGCGGGCCACGGCGTCGGCGACCTTCTGCGGCTCGTCCATGTCCAGCGGGCCGGGCATGCCGGTGCGGACGTTGCAGAAGGCACAGGCGCGCGTGCAGGTGTCGCCCATGATCATGAAGGTGGCGTGCTTCTTCTGCCAGCACTCGCCGATATTGGGGCAGCTCGCCTCTTCGCACACGGTGACGAGGCCGTTGGCCCGCACGATGTCGGCGGTTTCCTGCCAGCCGGGCGTACCCGGCGCGCGCACGCGGATCCAGTCCGGCTTCTTCAGAACCGGCGTCTCGGGCCGGTTCACCTTTTCCGGGTGGCGCGGCTTTTCGAGAGCGCGATTCAACGTGTTGAGGACGGTGACCATGCAGTGCCCGATGCCCGTTGGAGTTCGGCCGGTTCGCGTTTCGTCTTCACACTTAGTGGCTGCACGCCGCGCCGGGAACCCCCGTCCTTCGGACAGGTGCCCCGTGCGCCACGCACGCCTCGATGCGCCGGACGCGACGGGGCGTCAGCGCGAACGCAGCTTGCGCCAGATGAACAGCACGATGACGGCGCCGACGGTGGCCGCGATCAGGGTGCGGAAGAAGCCGTATACCGGGATCGCCGCCAGTTCGGCGATATACTTGCCGACAAAGGCGCCGATCAGGCCGAACAGCAGGTTGGCGAACAGGCCGTGATCGCTTTCGGTCACCCGCTCGGCGATCCATCCGGCCAGCAGGCCGATGATGATCATGGTGAACCAGCCGACTCCCGGCTGGTCCGCAACGGCGGCAAAGCTTTCCATGGACGTTCCCTACCTCTGCCGATCTGCCTGGCGGCGCGCCTCAGATGTGGATGGCGCGCCCATAAGCGGCGAGCACGCTTTCATGCATGGTCTCAGAAACCGTCGGATGCGGGAAGACGGCGTTGATCAGCTCTTCCTCGGTGGTCTCCAGATTCATCGCCAGCACGAAGCCCTGAATCATCTCGGTGACTTCCGCGCCGACGAGATGGGCGCCGAGCAACTGGCCGGTCTTGGCATCGAAGATGGTCTTCACCAGGCCGTCCGCCTCGCCCAGCGCCACTGCCTTGCCGTTGCCGATGAACGGGAAGCGGCCGACCTTGACCTCGTAGCCGGCCTCCTTGGCCTTCTTCTCGGTGAGGCCGACGGACGCCACCTGCGGCATGCAATAGGTGCAGCCGGGGATCATCAGCTTGTCCATCGGGTGGGCATGCTTGCCGGCGATGCCTTCGACGCAGATCACCCCCTCATGCTCGGCCTTGTGGGCCAGCATGGGCGGACCGGCGACATCGCCGATGGCGTAGATGCCGGGCACGTTGGTGCGGCACAGGCCGTCAATGACCACGCAGCCGCGATCGGTCTTCACGCCCAGCTTTTCGAGGCCGAGATTCTCGATGTTGCCGACCACGCCCACCGCCGAGATCAGGCGGTCGGCGGTGAGGGTCTGCACCTTGCCGTCGGCGGTCTCGACGGTCGCGGTGACGCTGTCGGCGCCCTTGACCACCTTGGACACCTTGGCGCCGGTGAGGATCTTGATGCCCTGCTTCTCGAAGCGCTTCTTCGCGTGCTCGGCGATCTCCTCATCCTCGACGGGGAGGATCTGCGGCAACAGCTCGACGATGGTCACGTCCGAGCCCATCGCCTTGTAGAAGGAGGCGAATTCGACGCCGATGGCGCCCGAGCCCATGATCAGCAGCGACTTCGGCACGCTCGCCGGCGCCAGCGCATCGAAATAGGTCCAGATCAGCTTGCTGTCCGGCTCGATGCCGGGCAGCGCGCGCGGGCGGGCGCCGGTGGCGACGATGATGTTCTTGGCGGTGTACTCGCCGGCGCCGAGCGCGCCCTTCGGCGCGCCATCGGTGGCGGCGACCGACACCTTGCCGGGCGCGGTGAGGGTGGCCTGACCCCAGATCACCTCGACCTTGTTCTTCTTCAAGAGGAAGCCGACGCCGTTGCTCATCTGGCTGGCGATGCCGCGCGAGCGCTTCACCACCCCGGCGATGTCGACGCCGAACTTCTCGGCGACGAGGCCGTAATCCTTCGCGTGCTCGATATAGTGGAAGATCTCCGCCGAGCGCAGCAGCGCCTTGGCCGGGATGCAGCCCCAGTTCGGGCAGATGCCGCCCATGTACTGGCGCTCGACCACACCGACCTTGAGCCCGAGCTGGGCGGCGCGGATGGCGGCGACATAGCCGCCGGGGCCGGAGCCGATGATGAGGACGTCGTAGGAGGTTGCGGCCATTTGAGTGGTTCCGTCATGCCCGGGCCAAGGCGACATTTCAGTCGCCGTCTTGCGTAAAGACGCCGAGGCTATCACCCCGGCTTTTGCCGGGCATACGGCCCGGTGCGCCGCTGAAGGACGTGGAGACAAGGCAGTGAAGGACCGGGACGATGCCCCGGTCCCAATGCAACAGGGGTCAGACCAGCATCGCCATCGGCTTCTCGATCAGCGCCTTGAAGGCGGTGAGAAGCTGCGCGCCCATGGCGCCGTCCATGACGCGGTGGTCGCAGGAGATGGTCACCGTCATCACGGTGGCGACGGCGAGCTCGCCCTTCTTCACCACCGCCCGCTGCTCGCTGGTGCCCACCGCGAGGATGGTGGCGTGCGGCGGGTTGATGATGGCGGTGAAATCCTTGATCCCGAACATGCCGAGATTGGAGATCGCCGAGGAGCCGCCCTGGTACTCGTTCGGCGCCAGCTTCTTGTTGCGGGCGCGGATGGCGAGGTCGCGGGTCTCGTTGGAGATCGCCGACAGCGACTTGGTCTCGGCCTTGCGGATGATCGGGGTCAGGAGCCCCTTGCCGCCGTCGATCGCCACCGCGACGCCGATGTCGGAGTGCTTCAGCTTGAGGTAGCGGTCGCCGCCCCACACCTGGTTGGCGTCCGGCACCTGCTGGAAGGCGAGCGCATAGGCCTTGATGACGAAGTCGTTGACCGAGAGCTTGTAGGCCGGCTTGCCGTCCTTCTCCGGCGCGGCCTTGTTCAGGGTCTCGCGGAGCTTGAGCAACTCGTCCATGTCGCAGTCGACGGTGAGGTAGAAGGTCGGCACCGTCTGCCGCGCCTCGGTCATGCGCTGGGCAATGACGCGGCGCATGCCGTCGAGCGGGACTTCCTCATAGGTACCGGGCTCGTAATAGGCCTTGACCTGCTCGAGTAGCGCGCCGGGGGCCGGCGCCGGCTTGGCGGCGGCGACCGGGGTAGCGGCGGCCGGCGCAGATGCAGGCTTGGCGGCGCCGGGCGTGGCGGTCGCGACATCGGCGGCGACGATGCGGCCGCGCGGGCCGGAGCCCTTCACCGCCGACAGGTCGACGCCCTTGTCCTTGGCGAGGCGGCGGGCCAGTGGCGAGGCGAAGACGCGCTCGCCGGCGGCGGTCGGCGCCGGAGCGGCGGCAACGGGAGCCGGAGCCGCGACCGGAGCGGGACCGGGTTCGGCCGGCTTCGGGGCTTCGGCGACGGGCGCCGGAGCGGCTGCGGCCGGCGTCGGGGCGGAGGCGCCACCGGCGGCAACCGCCTTGGCATCCTCGCCATCGGCGGCGAGCACGGCGATGAGCTGGTTCACCGGCACGTCCTGCGAGCCTTCCGGCACCAGGATCTTGGCCAGCGTGCCCTCGTCAATGGCCTCGACTTCCATCGTGGCCTTGTCGGTCTCGATCTCGGCGATCACGTCGCCGGGGGAAACCTTGTCGCCTTCCTTCTTGAGCCACTTGGCGAGGTTGCCCTTCTCCATGGTGGGAGAAAGGGCCGGCATGAGGATCTCGATCGGCATGGGCGCTCTCCGTCCTCAGCGATAGGTGACCGCGCGTGCCGCCTCGACCACTTCCTGGACGTTCGGCAGCGCGAGCTTTTCGAGATTGGCGGCGTAGGGCATGGGGACGTCCTTGCCATAGACGCGCAGCACCGGCGCATCGAGATAGTCGAAGGCGTTCTCCATGACGCGGGCGGAAATCTCGGCGCCGACGCCGGACTGGCCCCAGCCCTCCTCCACCGTGACCAGCCGACCGGTCTTGCGGACCGAGGCGAGGATGGTCTCGGTATCCATCGGCCGGATGGTGCGCAGATCGATCACCTCGGCGTCGATGCCGAGCTTGGCGAGTTCCTCGGCCGCCTTCAGCGCGTAGGACATGCCGATCGACCAGGCGACCAGCGTCACGTCCTTGCCGGGGCGGGCGATGCGGGCCTTGCCGAGCGGGACGATGAAGTCGTCGAGCTTCGGCACCGGCGAGGAGTGGCCGTAGAGGATCTCGTTCTCGAGGAAGATCACCGGATTGGGATCGCGGATCGCCGCCTTGAGCAGGCCCTTGGCATCGGCGGCGGTATAGGGCGCAACCACCTTGAGGCCGGGGATGTGCGAATACCAGGAGGTGTAGTCCTGGCTGTGCTGGGCGGCGACGCGGGCGGCGGCGCCGTTGGGGCCGCGGAACACGATCGAGCACTGGATCTGGCCGCCGGACATATAGAGCGTCTTGGCGGCGGAGTTGATGATCTGGTCAATCGCCTGCATGGCGAAATTGAAGGTCATGAACTCGACGATCGGCTTCAGCCCGGCCATGGCGGCACCGACGCCGACGCCGGCGAAGCCGTGCTCGGTGATCGGGGTATCGATGACCCGCTTGGCGCCGAATTCCTGCAGCAACCCTTGAGTGATCTTGTAGGCGCCCTGATACTCGGCGACTTCCTCGCCCATGACGAAGACGTCGCCGTCGCGGCGCATCTCCTCGGCCATGGCGTCGCGCAGCGCCTCGCGCATGGTCTGGTTGACCATCTCGGTGCCCTCCGGCACTTCCGGTTCGGGCGCAGGAGCGGAGACGATGGCGGGAGCCGCCGGGGCGGGTGCCGACGCGACGACCGGCACCGGCTCGGCCGGGGCGGCCGCCACCGGCGGCGCGGACTCGGCGGCCTTGGGAGCGGGAGCCGCCACGGCGCTGGCATCCTCGCCATCGGCGAGAATGACGGCGATCGGGGTGTTCACCGCGACATCCTGAGTACCTTCCGGCACCAAGATCTTGCCCAGCGTCCCCTCGTCGACCGCCTCGACTTCCATCGTGGCCTTATCGGTCTCGATCTCGGCGATGACATCGCCGGATTTGACCGTGTCGCCTTCTTTCTTGATCCACTTGGCCAGATTGCCCTTCTCCATGGTGGGAGACAGGGCGGGCATGAGAATTTCGGTCGGCATGGCGGCGTTCCCCAAAGAACGAGCGTCGAGATCGCGCGTCACTGATGCGTCTGTGCGGAGGGCACGAACGTCAGGTTGCTGTAGACGGCCAGCGAAGCGGTGGCCACGAGAAAGGCGACGAAGAGAGCGACCAGCATCCGCGAGAGGCGTTGCGAAAGATTGGCCGCCCGATCCGCCGGCGCCCCGGCGAGGTGGCGTATGGCGAACGGCCATACGACCATCTTGATCCAGTCGACAGCCGCGTTGCTGCCGCCGCCGGCGCGAATGCCGGAAAGAATGTGGAAGGCCGTGCCGACGGAAAACACCCACAGCACGACGATCGCCGATGCTCCGGCGACCCACAAACCCCAGAACAGCCAGGCGAGCATGCCCCCTGCCCCGCCGATCAGCGGAGGACGTCGGTGTAGAGCTCGGAGGGATCCGGCTCCGGATCGTGGCTGGCGAAATCGGCGGCGGCGTTCATCACCTCGCGGATATCGGCATCTACGGCCTTGAGGTCGTCCTCGCTGGCCCAGCCCTTCTCCAGCAGGCGCGCACGCACCTGCTCGATCGGATCGTGCTCGGTACGCATCTTCTGCACCTCCTCCTTCGACCGGTACTTGGCCGGATCGGACATGGAGTGGCCGCGATAGCGATAGGTGAGCATTTCGAGGATGTAGGGCCCCTTGCCGGAGCGGGCGAATTCCACCGCGCGCTCGCCGGCAGCCTTGACCGCCCGCACATCCATGCCGTCGACCTGCTCGCCGGGGATGTTGAAGGAGGCGCCGCGCTTGGAGAAGTCGGTCTGCGCCGAGGCGCGGCTCACCGAGGTGCCCATGGCGTAGCGGTTGTTCTCGATGATGTAGACCACCGGCAGCTTCCAGAGCTCCGCCATGTTGAAGCTCTCATAGACCTGCCCCTGATTGGAGGCACCGTCGCCGAAATAGGTCAGGCACACACCGCCATTGTCGCGGTAGTGATTGGCAAAGGCGAGGCCGGTGCCGAGCGACACCTGGGCGCCGACGATGCCGTGGCCGCCGAAGAAGCCCTTCTCGATGCTGAACATGTGCATCGAGCCGCCCTTGCCCTTGGAATAGCCGCCGCGGCGGCCGGTGAGCTCGGCCATGACCCCCTTGGGGTCCATGCCGGTGGCCAGCATGTGGCCGTGGTCGCGATAGCCGGTGATTACCTGATCGCCGGGCTTCAGCGCCGACTGCATGCCGACGACGACGGCTTCCTGGCCGATATAGAGATGGCAGAAACCGCCGATGAGGCCCATGCCGTACATCTGGCCGGCCTTTTCCTCGAAGCGCCGGATCTCCAGCATCTGTCGATAGGCGGCGAGTTCCTGATCCTTCGAGAAGTCCAGCGCATCGGCGGACTTGTCGGAACGCCTCGCGGAAGATTTCGGCGCAGCGGCCTTGGAGGCGGTGGTCCTGGGGGCGGGGGACTTCTTCGCAGCTACAGCCATAGGCGCATCCCTAGCTCGTTACCGGATTTTGTCAGTGTCTTAGCGCAACTTGCGTATCGACGCTACGCGCAAAACGCAATGCTGCGGCGCACAACATGTTGCCAGCGCAAGGGTTTCCTGCTCTGAACTGATATACGGTTAAATGTGACGTTTAACTCTATATAAGTTAAGTTGCTGCGATCTATCGGTTTCTCGCTGGCATTCCAGCCGCGAGCGAAGATCGGACGCCTTCGGCACCCCGTTCGCCAATTGAACCTAGTGATGAGGCTTATTGCGTCAATGTCGCCTGCGCGCGGGGGCGCAGCAGGACAAGGTCCTTGGGATGGACCAGATTGAGCAGCGAACGCGCCTGCTCGTCCAGCATGTCGGCATCGACGAGATCGGGCGACAGCAGGCGCACCTTGGCTTCGATGGCCTGGCGCTGGGTACGCAGGACATCGCGCTCCTGCGTCAGCGCCTGCATCTGCTCCTCGAAGTGCCTTCGCGCCACCAGGCCGTATTGGCCGTTATAGCCCTGGAAGGCGAAATAGCCGATGAGCGATGCCGCGCCGAGATGCAGCGTGACGGTTTGGAGAATCGAGCGCCAGCGGGTGCGTGCTATCATGGAAACAGAGCCTAGCCGCATCCGGTTGAGGCTCCGTTAACTCTGTCGCCGGGAAACGGCAAAAGCGGCTCAGGCGGGGATCTTCGGCGCCGCCGGCCGACCTGCTGCCGGCTCAGAGGGTGGCGAGCACGCCCCTCACTATCGCGTTCAGCTCCGCCGGCCGCTCCAGCGGCACATAGTGGCCGCAGCCCGGAAGCACGTGCAGCGTACCGCGACGCGGCAGTCTCGCCTGCGCCCGGCTCACCGTCGGGCCGGGAAACCTGTCATCGGCGCCGGTGACGACCGCGACCGGCCCCGGAAAGGCGGCAAGGATGTCATCGCGGCTCGGCCGGCTGTGGAAGGCCCGTACGCCTCGCGCCAGGTCGCCGGCGGACTGGCGGAGAACGATGGCTTCGGCGCGGTCGCGCGCAACTGTGGCCGAGGTCGGGAACAGCGGCGCCCAGAGTGCCTGCCACGCCGGCGCGACGCCCCCGTGCTCCAGCATGTCGAGGGCGGCATCCCTGAGCGCCGACTCGGGCCGATGGACGGCTTTGGTGCCGATCAACACCAGGGCGGCCACCCGCTCCGGTGCCGCAGCCGCCAGTTCGAGGGCGCAGGAGCCGCCAATCGAACAGCCTACCACGACCAGCCGGCGCCCCTTCACCGTGTTCAATATTGCGGAAGCCCAGTCCGCGACGTGATCGCCCAGGCCGTAGAGCGTCGGGGCGAAAGTGGCGCCGGGCAGCAGATCGCGTTGCCCGGCCCACATGGAGCCGTCCAGAGGAAGCGCGTGCAGCAGGACCAGCTCGACCGATCCGTCATCGGGCATGCCGAAGGGCCGCCTGCACCCGCTGTCCCCCGCTGCGGCTCAGCCGAGCGCCTTCAGCGCCGCGCGGCCGGCATAGATCGCCTGCGGGCCGAGCTCCTGCTCGATGCGCAGCAGCTGGTTGTACTTGGCGGTGCGGTCGGAGCGCGCCAGCGAGCCGGTCTTGATCTGCCCGCAATTGGTGGCGACGGCGAGATCGGCGATGGTCGAATCTTCGGTCTCGCCCGAGCGGTGCGACATCACCGCGGTGTAGCCGGCCTTGTGCGCCATCTCGACCGCGTTCAGCGTCTCGGTGAGCGAGCCGATCTGGTTGACCTTCACCAGGATCGAGTTGGCCACGCCCTGCTTGATGCCGGCGGACAGGCGGGTGACGTTGGTGACGAACAGGTCGTCGCCGACCAGCTGGCACTTGGAGCCGATGGTGTCGGTGAGCAGCTTCCAGCCCTCCCAGTCGTCCTCGGCCATGCCGTCTTCGATGGTGGCGATGGGATAGCGGGCGACGAGATCGGCGAGGTACTTCACCTGGGTCTCGATGTCGCGCACGACGCCTTCGCCCTCATAGTCGTACTTGCCGTTCTTGAAGAACTCGGTCGAGGCGCAGTCCAGGCCGATATAGACGTCCTCGCCCGGCTTGTAGCCGGCGGTCTCGATGGCCTTCACCACGAAGGCGAGCGCGGCGTCGGCCGACGGCAGGTTGGGGGCGAAGCCGCCCTCGTCGCCGACATTGGTGTTGTGGCCGGCATCCTTCAGCGCCTTCTTCAGCGTGTGGAAGATCTCGGCGCCGGTGCGCAGGCCTTCCGCAAAGGTCGGGGCGCCGACCGGCAGGATCATGAATTCCTGGAAGTCGATCGGGTTGTCGGCATGGGCGCCGCCATTGACGATGTTCATCATCGGAACGGGGAGCACGCGGGCGTTGACGCCGCCGACATAGCGGTAGAGCGGCAGGTCGCGGGCGGCGGCGGCCGCCTTGGCGAGCGCCAGCGACACGCCGAGAATGGCGTTGGCGCCGAGACGGGCCTTGTTAGGCGTGCCGTCGAGCTCGATGAGGATCTGGTCGATGGCTGCCTGGTCCTCGGCGTCCATGCCACCGATGGCGTCGAAGATTTCGCCGTTCACGGCGTCCACCGCCTGCGAAACGCCCTTGCCGAGATAGCGCGACTTGTCGCCGTCGCGCAGCTCCACCGCCTCATGGGCGCCGGTCGAGGCGCCGGAGGGCACCGCCGCACGGCCCTGGGAGCCGTCCTCCAGGATCACATCGACCTCGACGGTCGGGTTCCCGCGGCTGTCCAGAATCTCGCGGCCGATAATGTCGACAATGGCAGTCATTCGCTTCCCCAGTTCGTCATGGTGGGCGGTGTCGCAGGCGGTGCCTTCGGCGCTTCTACCGCCTCGCCATGACATGCGAAAGAGCCCGCGCTAAAGAACCGCGCGGGTGGGGACGAGGAGAGAGACTATGACCGACGAAACGCTGCAGCTCGGGCGCGCCACCGTGTGGCCGGCCTCCCCCGAGCAAGCGGTGCTGGACCGGGTCGCCAACCCGCAGGCCGACACGCTCTATGTCGCGCGATTCACCTGCCCGGAGTTCACCTCGCTCTGCCCGGTGACCGGGCAACCGGATTTCGCGCATCTGGTCATCGACTACGTGCCGGACGGCTGGCTGGTGGAGTCGAAGTCGCTGAAGCTCTATCTCGCCAGCTTCCGCAACCACGGCGCCTTTCATGAGGACTGCACGGTGGCGGTAGGCCGGCGGCTGCACGATCTGCTGAAGCCGCACTGGCTGCGCATCGGCGGCTACTGGTATCCCCGCGGCGGCATTCCGATCGACGTGTTCTGGCAGAGCGGCGCGCCGCCGAAGGACATCTGGCTGCCGGACCAGGGCGTGCCGCCCTATCGCGGGCGCGGCTGAGCCGCCCTGCCGCCTTGACAAGGGCGGCAGCGGCCCGGATGTTTCTCATCCTCAAGCCATCGGCGCGCACGCGCTTGTCCTTCCGAACCCGCGAGCGTGCCCTCGGATGCCGACGACTTTTGCGGTGGTGATCACCAATTACAATTATGGCCGCTTCGTCCTGGAGGCGGTCGACAGCGCACTGGCCCAGAGCCGCGCGCCGGACCGGGTGATCGTGATCGATGACGGGTCGAGCGACGATTCGGCGCTGCGGCTGACGCGGGCTTATGGCGACGATCCGCGCGTCGATCTGGTGTTCTCGTCCAATCGCGGGCAGCTGGCGGGTTTCGCCGCCGGTGTGGCGCGGGCCGATGCCGACGTCGTCTGCTTCCTCGACGCCGACGATCTGTGGAAGCCCGACTATCTCGCCCGGCTCGGCGCGCTCTACGACGCCCGTTCCGATGTCGATTTCGTCTTCTCGAACCTGCACCGATTTGGGCAGGCGAACGGCATCGAGGCTTTCGCGGCCGGCGAGGAGGATCTCGGCCATACCGCGGTGATGACCTATCTCACCGGGGACTGGTATGGCGCCTCGACCTCGGCGCTTTCGCTGCGGCTCTACTGGGCGCAGCGCTGCACCGACTTTCCCGAGCCGTTCCTCCGCATGTGGCGGCTCTGCGCCGATGGCTGCGTGGTTCTATCCGCCAGTATTTATGGCGCCCGCAAATACTATTTGCCGACTAACAGTGTGCGATATCGCGTGCATGGCCAAAATGGCTGGTACTCCAACCGGACCGATGTGTCGGATTATCGCGAATCCATCGCCAAGCGCTGCACGGTGAACTATTGCGCCGGATTGATCGGCCTCGGGGCCGATTGCGGGGTGATGCTGCCGCTGGAACTCGCCACCAAGCCGGCGCCGCCGGAACGCGAGGTTTCCCGCTACCGCGAGGTGATGGAACGGTTCGCGCGGGATCCGGCTTCCATCCATCCACTGGATCACGTTCCGATCCCACGCCGGGAGCCGGCACGGACTCTGGCGAAAGCCATGCGGACACTCGCACCGGCATCCACGCCGGCATCTGTAGCTGCGCCGATCACGCGGCCATCGGCGACCGGGTTTCTCCGCATGCCGCAGATTCCCAGCCTCGCCGCCCGCGTCCGGCGGAGTTCGCCGTGGCGGCTGCGCCTCTATCTGCGCGACATCATGCGTGTCGTGCTGCAGAAGCCAAATTTCTGAGCGGCCTCACTCCACGGTGACCGACTTGGCGAGGTTGCGCGGCTGGTCGACGTCGGTGCCCATTTGCACCGCGGTGTGATAGGCGATGAGCTGGATCGGGATGGCATAGACCAGCGGCGTCACCAGCGGGTTCATCTCCGGCAGTACCAGCGTCGCCTCGGTGTCGATGCCGGCCTCGGCGGCGCCGCGCGCATCGGTCAGCAGGATGATGCGGCCGCCGCGGGCAGCCACTTCCTGCATGTTCGACATGGTCTTGTCGAACACCTGATCATGCGGGGCGATCACCACCACCGGCATCTTCTCGTCGATCAGCGCGATCGGGCCGTGCTTGAGTTCGCCGGCGGCATAGCCCTCGGCGTGGATGTAGGAGATTTCCTTCAGCTTCAGCGCGCCTTCGAGCGCCAGCGGATACGAGGTCGAGCGGCCGAGATAGAGCACGTCCTGCGATTTGGCGAAGGAGCGGGCCAGCCCCTCGATCTGCGGACCGAGCCGCAGCGCCTCGTTCATCAGCCTGGGCACCTCGACCAGCGCCCGCACCAGCTCGCGCTCGCGCTCGGGCGTCAGCACGCCGCGCGCCCGGCCCGCCGCCACCGCGACGGCGGCCAGCGTCGCCAGCTGGCAGGTGAAGGCCTTGGTGGAGGCGACGCCGATTTCCGGGCCGGCGAGGGTCGGCATCACCGCATCGCTCTCGCGGGCGATGGTGGAGGTCGGCACGTTGACCACCGCCATCACCTTCTGCCCCTCCTGCTTGGCATAGCGCAGCGAGGCCAGCGTGTCAGCGGTCTCGCCGGACTGGGAGATGACGATGGCGAGGCCGTTCTTCGGCAGCGGCGCCTCGCGGTAGCGGAACTCCGAGGCGACGTCGATCTCCACCGGCAGGCGGGCGATCTGCTCGAACCAGTATTTGGCGATCAGCCCGGCATAATAGGCGGTGCCGCAGGCGGCGATGGAAATCCGCTCCAGGCCGGTGAAGTCGAACGGCAGGTCGGCCTCCAGCTGCACCGTCTCGGCGGCGAGGTCGAGGTAATGCGCCAGCGTGTGCGAGACCACCTCCGGCTGCTCGTGCATCTCCTTGGCCATGAAGTGGCGGTGATTGCCCTTCTCCACCAGGAAGGCGGTGGCGGTGGAGCGCTGGATCGGCCGCACCACCACATCGTTGGCGGCGTTGTGGATTTCCGCCCGGCCGCGATGCAGCACCGCCCAGTCGCCGTCGTCGAGATAGCAGATGGTGTCGGTGAAGGGCGCCAGCGCGATGGCGTCGGAGCCGAGATACATCTCGCCCTTGCCATAGCCGACGGCGAGCGGCGAGCCCTTGCGGGCGCCGATCAGGAGATCGTCCTCGCCCTCGAACATGAAGGCCAGCGCGAAGGCGCCCTTGAGCCGCGGCAGCGACGCGGCGACCGCCGCCTCCGGCCCGGCACCGCCGCGCAGCTCGCGGGTGACGAGATGGGCGACGACCTCGGTATCGGTCTCGCTCTCGAAATTGGCGCCGTCGCGCAGAAGTTCTTCGCGCAGCTCGCGGTAGTTCTCGATGATGCCGTTATGCACCACCGCCACCTGCATGGTCGCGTGCGGATGCGCATTGGCGACGCTGGGCTTGCCATGGGTGGCCCAGCGGGTGTGGCCGATGCCGACATGGCCGGCGAGCGGCGCCCGGGCGAGCTCGGTTTCCAGATTGCGCAGCTTGCCCTGGGCGCGGCGGCGGGTGAGGCGGCCCTGCTCCAGCGTCGCCACGCCGGCGGAATCATAGCCGCGATATTCGAGGCGCTTCAGCGAATCGACGAGCCGGTCGGCCACGGACGCAGTACCGACGATGCCAATGATGCCACACATGGCGCAGACCTTTCGCGCGAACCAGCACAGGAGATTACCGGTACGGGTTTAACCGGGTGTCACCGCACTGCAAAAATCAATTCGGATGTCGATTCTTATCTCACCCCTCGGCGGCGGCTTTCCGGATCGCCTGAAGCCGCTCGCGCAGACGTGCGGCAAGGCCCGGCTTGTTCACCTGCCGGGCGCGGCCGATGGCCAGCGCATCGGCCGGCACGTCGTCGGTGATGACCGAGCCGGTGCCGATATAGGCGCCGTCACCGATGGTCACGGGAGCCACCATCAGGCTGTTGGTGCCGATGAAGGCATTCGCGCCAATGGTGGTGCGGTGCTTGCTGAAGCCGTCATAGTTGCAGGTGATGGAGCCGGCGCCGATATTTGTGCCCTCCCCCACCGTCGAATCGCCGACATAGGACAGGTGATTGATCTTCACCCCCGGCGCGAGGTCGGCGTTCTTGATCTCGACGAAGTTGCCGATATGCACGCCCTCCTCCAGCCGGGCGCCGGGGCGGAGCCGGGCGAAGGGGCCGACCGAGACGCCGCCGGCCAGCGTCGCGCCCTCGATGTGGCTGAAGGCGCGGATGACGCCGCCGTCCGCCACCGTGACGCCGGGGCCGAACACTACGTTCGGCTCGATGACGACGTCGCGGCCGAGCCGGGTGTCGGCGCTGAAGAACACCGTTTCCGGCGCGACGAGCGTGGCGCCGCCCTCCATCGCCGCCCGCCGCAGCCGCAGCTGCTGCACCGCCTCGGCCTCGGCGAGCTGGGCGCGGGTGTTGACACCGGCGACCTCGCCGGCCTCCGCCACGCACACCGCCGCCGTGCGGCCGCGGGCGATGACCGCCTCCACCGCATCGGTGAGGTAGTACTCGCCCTTGGCATTGGCATTGCCGATGCCGGAGAGAACCTCCAGCGCCAGCGCCCCGTCGAGCGCCATCAGCCCGGCATTGCACAGGCCGATGGTCTTCTCGGCCTCGCTGGCGTCCTTCTCCTCGCGGATGGCCACGAGGTCCTCGCCCCAGGTGATCAGGCGGCCATAGCCGGTCGGATCGGCGGGGCGGAAGCCGAGCACCGCCAGCCCGGCGCCCTCGGCGAGTGGCGCGCGCAGCGCCTCCAGCGTCTGCGGCCGCACCAGCGGCGTGTCGCCATACATGACCAGGATGTCGTCATAGCCCCGCTCCAGCGCGGCGGCGGCGGCGAGCACCGCATGCGCGGTGCCGAGGCGCTCGCGCTGCACGAACACGCTCGCCGCCGGGACGAGGCGGTGGACCTCCGCCTCGACCTGTCCGTGGTCGGGGCCGATCACCACCGCGATCTCGGCGGCGCCGGCCGCCCTGGCGGTTTCCAGCACATGGCCGACCATGCTGCGCCCGGCGACCTTGTGCATGACCTTCGGCAGCGCCGACTTCATGCGCGTGCCTTCTCCGGCGGCGAGGACGATGACGAGCAGACGGCGCATGCGCTTATTCTCCGAATGGGCGGGCGCCCGTGTTTACCGCAGCGCCGCCATCGCCGGGAAGACCGCGAAATTCCGGCCGTTGAATGGCGGCGCACGCCGTGGCATCCAATGGGACGTTCGCAAGCCGCCGCGTCGAGGAGCCGATCATGAACCAGCGCAACTTCCTGCCGGGTGCCCGCGCCTGGAACGTCATCCTGGTGCTCGGCGGCTTCGCGCTCGGCTGGGCGATCTACATGCGCTACGCGCTGGTGGAACAGTCGGCGGTCGGGCTGGCCTGCCTCGGCGTCGAGACCGGCAGCTGCATCGCCCGGCGCACGGTGATCGAGCTGTTCGGCTATTCCGCCTTCGGCATCGCCGCGCTGGCGACGTCCATCATCCAGCTCATCCGCCCGTCGATCCCGATGTTCACCCTGGCGCTCATGGCCACCGCCGCCGGACTGGTGATGTACAACAACAACCTGTCCGGCGTGGCGGCGGGCCTGCTGCTCATCTCGTTTGCGCGGCCGTGGCGAGGCGCCAGAGACTGAGCGCCATCACCACCAGCAGCGCGCTGGTCCACAGGCCCTGCCAGTTGGCGACAGTCTCGTTGACGGCGATGTACAGGCCGCTGCCGAGGAAGATCGCCGCGGCGATCTTCTCGGCGGCCGCCGCCTCGGCGGTGACGCGGGGCGGGGCGACCAGCGCGTAGAAGGCGAAGGCCATGATGATCGGCGTCAGGCCGGCGAACTGGAAGTCCTTGTAGCGCGGGTCGAAGGCCAGCCCCAGCGCCACATGAGCGATCAGCACCACCGAGGCGGCGAGCAGCAGCGCCATCGCCCGCTCCACGGGCGCGGCGCTGCGGCGCGACGCACCGTCCAAAGCCTGGGTGAGCGCCACCGCCCTCGCCTGCCGGCCCACCGCGAAGGCGGCGACCAGCGGCACCAGGATCGCCAGGGCGAGGATCGAGCCGCCGCGGAGCCAGCCGCCGACGCCGAGGCTCTCGACCGGCACCGAGACCAGGGCGCGGCCGATCGTCAGCCCGGAAAACAGCGCAATGCCGGACACCGCCAGCCAGCGGCGGGTGTTCATGCTCTCGCCCCGGCCGCCAATGGCGCCGGCAACGAACACGCTCAACGCCAGGAAGATGCCGACGATCGCCTGCCGCAGCCAGTAGGGATGGTCCGACACCGCCTCGCCCCAGCCGAACTTGAAGTCGCGCGTATAGGCGTCGAGGAAGCCCCAATGGCCGCCGACCGTGCCCTCGGAGGCACGCTTCCACGGCTGGTCGAAGGCCTCGATGACGTTGAGCCGGTAGTTCTTCTCCTTGGCGAGCGCCAGCAACTCCTGAATCACCATCGCCTGGTTGGAGGGCGAGGGCAGCGCGCCCTCGCGCATGCGGCCCTCGCTCGGCCAGCCGGTCTCGCCGATCAGGATCTCCTTGTCGCCGAACACCTTGCCGACATGCTCGCGGATCTCGCCGATATGCGCGGCCGACTTGTCGGCGGCCACCGGCACATCTTCCCAGAACGGCAGGATGTGCACGGTGACGAAGTCGACATATTGCGCCAGCTCCTTGTTGCGCTCCCAGAACTCCCAGACATCGGCATAGGTGACCGGCACCGGCACCTTGGACTTCACCTCGCGGATCAGCGCCGCCATGCCGGTCGAGGATTGCTCGCCGCGCAGCAGCACCTCGTTGCCGACGATGACGGCATCGATGACGTCCGGGTTCTGCTGCGCCGCCTTTACCGCCGCATCGATCTCGACGCGGTTCTTCGCCTCGTCGCGGCCGATCCACATGCCTTGCAGCACCTTGAGCCCGTGCTTGCGGGCCATCGCCGGCACCACGTCGAGACCCATCTCGGTGGAATAGGTGCGCACGCAATGGGTGATCTTCGCCAGCCGGGCGAAGTCGTCGTCGATCTGCTCGGGGGGGATGACCAGGCCCTCGATGAAGGGCGACTGGCCGGGACGGAACGGCGCATAGGAGACGCACGGCATCTTCTCGCCTGCCGCCAGCGGGGTGGCCGGCATCGGCACCGGTTGGCCCAGCCAGGCCCAGACGGCAACGATCACCGCGCTGACGAGGGCGGCGAGCAGGACGGCGATGCGCATGCGGGAGGTCTCCAGCGGCAGGATGCGGTGCGGCACCGGCTGGGGTAGCGGTGCAAAATGGCGAGCGCAAGGGGGCTGACGCAGGGCGGCAAAACAGCGCGGACCAGGGACGCCCCCCAAGGAAAGGGCGCGTTGCCGGCTGGGCCGGGAGACGGCCCGCGAGCAGGAAGTTACGATGTTAAATGTCCGCTGAGGATGGTTACGCACAATGAGGCGGCAAAGGCGCCGCGATGCTGACAAATTCAGCAGCTTCACCTAGTGTCCTAAAGCCCGTTTGGTTTCCTCTCGCGTGTGACGAATTCCTCCATGTTGTGCTCCGTACGCCCCTTCGCCGCCGCTCTGCTCGGCGGCCTTCTCCTCACGGCCGCCGTCACCGCTCCGGCCTTCGCGCAGAACAGCGCGCCCGAGCAGAAGCCGGCCGAGCAGCAGTCCCCGGAAGAGCAGGCCAAGGAGGCCCAGCGCCGGTCGATCGAGGAATATAACGAGGCGGCCAAGCTGCCAGGCAATGCCGGCCTGCCGGAATGCGTGTGGAGCGGCCGGCGCATCGCCATGCTGCTGTGGCGCGACGATATCGACACGGCCCGCCGCCACATGGAGCTCTATGAGCGCTTCGGCTGCCCCACCGAGCACCTCAAGATCGCCTTCCGCTGCCTCGTGCGGCAGGGCAACATCGATCCCAAGGCGCAGGAGCGCCTCTCCGAGCGGGTGCATGCCTGCTGGGTGAACCCGGATTCGACGCCCGCCGCCCCGGCAGCGCCCGCCGCCGCGCCCGCCGCGCAATGATTTGAGCTCAATGATTTCATGGCGGGGCCCCAGCCGCGACACGCCTCCGCCACAGACGGGAACCATCTTCCCGGCGTCGCGTTCTAAGCAAGCCGCAGGCACGTATCGTATTTTTTGCGATGCAGCCATGTGGATGCTGCAAACGCGTTAAAGTTGAATTATATATTCGCCCGTTACCTCTCAAAAGCTGGTGGGTTGTCCATGCGTCCCGCTGTTCGTGTTGCTGCCGCTGCGATTGCGGTAGTCACGTCCGTGCATGCCTTCATGTGGCTCGCAATGCGTTCGGAGGTGACCGCTCCGGCGATCCCCGATCGTTTGGCCAGCATGTCCTTCGCGCCCTATGCGCGCGACATGAACCCGGACAAGGGGCAGTCGACCACGGAGGCGCAGGTTCGCGCCGACGTGGAGGCGGTTGCTCCCTATACCAAGGCGGTGCGCACCTATGCCTCGACCGGCGGGCTGGAGAACGTCGCCCGTATCGCTTCCGAAAAGGGGCTGAAGACGACCGTCGGCGCGTGGCTCGATGAAAACGAGGACCGCAACGCCCGCGAGATCGCCAACGCCATCGAGGCGGCGAAGAAGAATTCGAACGTCGTCGGCATCGTGGTCGGCAACGAGTCGATCCTGCGCGCCGAGCGCACCCCCGAACAGCTCATCGACACCATCCGCCGCGTGAAGCGCGAGGTGAACGTACCCGTCACCACTGGCGAGACCTGGGACGTCTGGCTCGAGCATCCCGAGCTGGTATCGGCCGTCGACTACATCGCCGCCCATATCCTGCCCTATTGGGAAGGCGTGCCGGCCGACCAGGTGGTCGACCGCACCATCAACATCTATAACCGCCTGCGCGCTGCCTATCCCGGCAAGCGCATCGTCATCGCCGAGTTCGGCTGGCCCAGCGCCGGCTACAACCGCGACGCCGCGGTGCCCGGCGAGCTGATCCAGGCGCGGGTGATCCGCGACTTCGCTGCCCGCGCGGATGCGCTCGGCATCGACTACAACCTCATCGAGGCCTTCGACGCGCCGTGGAAGAGCTTCGAAGGCTCGGTCGGCCAGTACTGGGGCATGCTCGACGCCGACCGGCATCTGAAGTTCCCGCTGGCCGGGCCGGTGACCCCGGTCACCTACAACGCCACCGCCGCCATCGCGCTGCTGTTCGGCATCGCCTTCTCGCTGCCGCTGTTCCGCTTCGCCCGGTTGACCTTCACCCAGGCCGCGGTAATGGCCGGCGCCGCCAACCTGGTGGGCGCCTGGATCGCCACCGTCACCGATCATTGGCTGACCCACTATGTCGTCGGCGGCAACAAGATCACCTTCGTGGTCTCGATCGTGCTGCTGGTGCCGCTGGTCATCGTCATGCTGTACCGGGTCGAGGAACTGGCGACCATCGCCTTCGGCCGTCGTCCGCGCCGGCTGATTGAGGCGAACAACGCCGCCATGCCGGCCCGCACCCCCAAGGTGTCGATCCACATACCGGCCTATAAAGAGCCGCCGGAGATGCTGAAGCAGACGCTCGACGGCGTCGCCCGGCTCGACTGGCCGAACTACGAATGCCTGGTCATCATCAACAATACGCCCGACCCGGCCTTCTGGGAGCCGATCGAGGCCTATTGTGAGCAACTCGGCGAGCGTTTCAAATTCATCAACCTGCCCAAGGTCGAGGGCTTCAAGGCCGGCGCGCTGCGCGTCGCCATGGAGCAGACCGCGCCGGATGCCGAGATCATCGGCGTGATTGACGCCGACTACGTGGTGGCGCCGAACTGGCTGCGCGACCTGGTGCCGACCTTCGAGGACCCGACGGTGGGCATCGTGCAGGCGCCGCAGGACCATCGCGACTCCAAGCGTAGCCTCATGCACGAGGCGATGAATACCGAATATGCCGGTTTTTTCGACATTGGCATGGTCCAGCGCAACGAGCACGACGCCATCGTCGTGCACGGCACCATGTGCTTGATCCGCCGCGCCGCCATGGTGGAAGCCGGCGAATGGTCGAGCGACACGATCTGCGAGGATACCGATCTCGGCCTCTCGATCGTCGAGCGCGGCTGGAAGAGCCACTACACCAACACCCGCTACGGCTGGGGCCTGCTGCCGGACGACTTCGCCTCGTTCAAGAAGCAGCGCCACCGCTGGGCCTATGGCGGCATGCAGATCATCAAGAAGCACTGGCGCCGCATGCTGCCCAATGGCGGCACCCGCCTCAACCCGGCGCAGCGCCGCGAATTCTCGATCGGCTGGGTGAGCTGGCTCGGCGCCGAGAGCATCGGCGCGCTGGTGGCGGTGCTGTCGCTGCTTTGGGCGCCGGTGGTGCTCGGCCTCGGCATCGCCGTGCCGCAGCGGATCCTGACCGTGCCGATCGTGTTCTGCTTCGGCATCTATGTGCTGCATTTCTGCGCCCTCTATCGCCTGCGGGTGGCAACCACGCCGCTGCGGATGATCGGCGCGGCCTTCGCCGCCATGGCGGTGCAGTTCACGGTGGCCAAGGCGGTCTATGACGGCTTCCGCTACAAGGACCTCGCCTTCGCCCGCACCGCCAAGGGCTCGTGGCTGGCTGGCGCCGCCCGCGCCTTCCCGGCGCTGCCGGAGGCGGTGATCGGCGGCGGGCTGCTGCTCAGCGCCATCGCCCTGCGCATGACCAACTGGCATGCGGTGGTCGAGGTGGATCTGTTCGCCCTGGCGCTGGCGATCCAGGCGCTGCCCTTCCTCGCCGCTGCCGTCATCGGCTGGCTAGAGGGTTCGAAGTATAACGAGTTCGCGACCTGGGCGACCCTGCGCTCCCGCGCCGTCGCGCTGCTGCCGGGTCGGACTGCCCAGCCGGTGCCGGTCGGCGTCACCGTCAACAGCGCCGCAGGCGAGCTGCCGCCTGCGGGAACGCAGCTGTAAAACGAAGCCGCCGGATGTCTGGTTCGGCCGCCTCACGACGACGCTGAAGCGCCGGTCCCTCGCGGGGCCGGCGTTTTGCTTTTGGAGGCGTCAAACCATGGCTGAGTATGCCGTCGCCTTCCGTTTCATGCGGCCTCGAAGGATGCGGTGGGCGGCAAACGCCAGTGCTCGGGCGGCAATGGCTTCTTGGTGCGACGGTCGTGCCTGTCCATGTCGGCAGACGACAGGATCAGGGCATCAGTTCCGCCAGAATGGCCCACTGTCCCTGATGCTCGACCAGCGCCTCTTTCGTGCGATTGCGGGTCACCACCTCTTCGACCAGGTTCGAATAGGCCATCCTGGTCGCGTCCAGCGAGCGCACCCAGATATAGGGAATGGTGCGATCGACCAGAGCTTCGAGCGGGCTACGCGTATAGTCGCCCTGCATGAAGGCGAGGCTGCACAGGATCAGATGCGTGGTGCCGCCGCGCAGTCCGATGCATCCGGGATCGTTGGTCTCGATCACGGTGAAGCCGAGGCCGGTATAGGGCTGCCGGGCAGTACCGATGTCGCGGGTAATGGTGAGCGGGGTTATGCGGTGGATGGGACCGTCGGGCAGCACCAGCGCCGCCTCCGGCAGGGACATGGCGATGGCAAGCGCCGCGAGCGAGGTCGGCGTCGCCGCTTTGCCGCCCTCCAGTCGCTGCACGGTGCGCACGCTCACCCCACTGACCGCCGCCAGCTGATCCTGCGACCAGCCACGCTTGAGGCGCTCTGATCTGAGCCGGCTGCGATTGATGCGTTGGGGCATGGCTGATCTCCGGGGAAAGCCAGCCCACCGTAGCGCCGAGGCGGCCTGCCGACCACGACAGCGGCCCGTCACGCGCGAGCGTTTCCCTCGGTCCCTGCCAATTGGACGCGGCCGTGGCGTGGACGGAGCTGACCAGCCCGGCCGGACGGTAGCGCGGCGGCGATCCCAGGCACCGCTCAAAGGAAAAAGGCCCGGAGCGCGCTCCGGGCCTTCCATGGAGGGGTATCGGGCACGGCTTCAAGCCCGGCCCGGTTCGTGTCGCCTGCCCGCTCCGCTCATTCGGCGGCGCGCAGCACGTCCGGTGCGGTCGCCTCGGCCACCAGAGCGTCGAGCGCCGCCTCGAGGGTCATTGCCGTCTGGTTCGGCGAGCCGAGGCGGCGGATGGAGACGGTGCGCTCGGCCGCCTCCTTGCGCCCGACCACCACCAGCGCCGGCACCTTGGCCAGCGAATGCTCACGGACCTTATAGTTGATCTTCTCGTTGCGCAGATCGAGCTCGACCCGCAGGCCGCGCTTCTTCGCCAGCGCCACGATCTCCTGCGCGTAGTCGTCGCCTTCCGAGGTGATGGTCGCCACCACCGCCTGCACCGGCGCCAGCCAGAGCGGGAAATGCCCGGCGAAATGCTCGATCAATATGCCGGTGAAGCGCTCCATCGAGCCGCAAATGGCGCGGTGGATCATCACCGGCGTCTTCTTGCCGCCGTCGGCATCGACGTAGAAGGCGCCGAAGCGCTCCGGCAGGTTGAAGTCGACCTGGGTGGTGCCGCACTGCCATTCGCGGCCGATGGCGTCGCGCAGGGTGTATTCGAATTTCGGGCCGTAGAAGGCGCCCTCGCCCGGCAGGATGCCGGTCTTGATCTTGCCGCCGGATTCCGCCTCGATCTGGGTGAGCACCCGGCCCATGACGTCCTCGGCGTGGTCCCACACCGCGTCCGAGCCGACGCGCTTCTCCGGCCGGGTGGAGAGCTTCACCACGATCTCCTCGAAGCCGAAATCGGCATAGGTCGAGAGGATGAGATCGTTGATCTTCAGGCACTCCGCCGCCATCTGCTCCTCGGTGCAGAAGATGTGGGCGTCGTCCTGGGTGAAGCCGCGCACCCGCATCAGCCCGTGCAGCGCGCCGGACGGCTCGTAGCGATGCACAGAACCGAATTCCGCAAGCCGCATAGGCAGATCGCGGTAGGACTTCAGGCCGTGCTTGAAGATCTGTACATGGCCGGGGCAGTTCATCGGCTTCAGCGCGTAGACGCGGTCATTGTCCTCGGTGTCGCCGGCCGGCTGCACCTTGAACATGTTCTCCTTGTACCAGCCCCAGTGGCCGGAGGTCTCCCACAGCGACTTGTCGAGCACCTGCGGGGCGTTGACCTCGTCATAATCGGCAGCGAGGCGCCGGCGCATATAGGCGACGAGGTTCTGGAACAGGCTCCAGCCCTTCGGGTGCCAGAACACCACGCCCGGCCCTTCCTCCTGGAAGTGAAACAGGTCCATCTCGCGACCGAGGCGGCGATGGTCGCGCTTCTCGGCCTCTTCCAGCTGGAGGATGTAGGCGTTCAGCTCCTCATCCGTACGCCAGGCGGTGGCGTAGATGCGGGTCAGCATCTGGTTGTTGCTGTCGCCGCGCCAATAGGCGCCGGCCACCTTCATCAGCTTGAAGGAGTTGCCGATCTTGCCGACGCTCGGCATGTGCGGGCCGCGGCAGAGATCGAACCACTCGCCCTGCTTGTAGATCTTCAGCGACTGGTCGTCCGGGATCGCGTCGATCAGTTCGACCTTGAACGCCTCGCCCTTCTCCTTGAAGACGCGCTTGGCCTCGTCGCGCTCCCACACCTCCTTGGTGAAGGGAGCGTCGCGGGCGATGATCTCGCGCATCTTCTTCTCGATGGCGGGGAAATCCTCCGGCGAGAACGGCTCGTTGCGGAAGAAGTCGTAATAGAAGCCGTTCTCGATCACCGGGCCGATGGTGACCTGTGTGCCCGGCCACAGCGCCTGCACTGCCTCGGCCAGCACATGGGCGGCGTCGTGGCGGATGAGTTCCAGCGCTTCGGGGCTCTCGCGGGTGACGAGCTCGAATTTCGTGTCGGCGGTGATGGGGTCGGAGAGGTCGCTCAGCACGCCGTCGAGCTTCATCGCCAGAGACTTCTTGGCAAGCGACTTGGCGATGGAGGCGGCAACCTCGGCGCCGGTGGTGCCGGAGGCATACTCACGGACGGCGCCATCGGGGAATGTAAGGTGGATCATGGTCTTTTCTCCCGCCCACTCCTGCGAACCACGCAGGTAGGCTGTTCTACGTGACGTAACCGGCGGACCGTCATCCGCCCGCGCGGGCTGGTGCGGGCCTAGTCTTTCACCCATGCGCCGGGCGCCCGCGCATAGCGCCACGGCATATACCACGCCGCTTTCGGCGGCAATTCGATTGGCACCGCCTCGAAGCCGGAACCGCCCCAGGGATGGCAGCGGCAGATACGCCCGGCCGCCATCCAGCCGCCGGCCCAGGCGCCATGGCGGACGATTGCCTGATCGGCGAACTCCGAGCAGGTCGGCAAATAGCGGCATTGCCGCCCCATGAAGGCGGAGAGCGAATAGCGGTAGACGAGGATCGGTATCCGCAACAGGTGGCGCGGCACGTGCCGCAGCGTCGCCAGGGCATCCATGCGCGGTTTCACCACGCCCTCCCCGCACCCCTAACCGGGAACCGGCGGGCGCGCCGCGCATTAACGCCAGGCCCGATGGGCGTTGAGCTGGGAGCTTGCTTCATAATGACCACCACGCTGCGCCTTCTGTTGCTTGCCGGCATGACGGCCCTCACACCCTTCGCGCTCCTGCCCGCCGCGGCGCAAAATCCCGCCCCTGCCAGCCCGCCGCAGGTAAACGCCCCACCTGGCAACGCCCCACCTGCCGCGGCACCCGCGCCGAAGCCCGCCCCCACCGCGCCCGCGGGGCCGGCCGGCGGCACCCAGCCGGCGCCCTCGGCAGCCACGTCGCCGGAGGTGGACCCGGACATGCAGCGTGTCGCCGCCTGCAAGGAGCGGGCTCTGGAGCGGCTGAAGGCGGTCTCGCCCTCCATCGACGACATCTACATGGACGTCGACGGCCTCACCATCGCCACCGCCAACAGCAAGATCGGCGATACGCCGGTGAGCGGGGTGATCATGGGCGAGGCCTACATCCAGCGCGACCGCAAGGACGAGCCGAACCGCTTCGTCTGCCTCACCGGGCCGAAGGGCGACGTGCTGTTCACCTTCTTCACCGTGCGGTGAGCGCCCTATTCCGCCGCCTCGGTCGCCTGCCGCGCTTCGATCTGGCCGATGGCATCGACCACCGCGTCGAAGGTCAGCAGGGTCGAGGCGTGGCGGGCCTTGTAGTCGCGCACCGGCTCCAGCACCGCGAGCTCGGACCAGCGCCCGCCGGGAGCCGGGCCATTCTCCTTCAGCATGCGGCGCATCGCCTCGCGCACCTCGCGCAGCTCCTCCGCCGTCGAGCCGACCACATGGTCGGCCATGATCGAGGAAGAGGCCTGCCCGAGGGCGCAGGCGCGCACCTCATGGGCGAAATCGGTGACGATCCCGTCCTTCATGGCGAGGTCGATGGTGACGGTGGAACCGCAAAGTTTCGAATGCGCCGTTGCAGTGGCATCCGGCGCCTCCAGCCGGCCGAGCCGTGGTATATCGGCGGCAAGCTCGAGGATGCGGCGATTATAAACGTCGTTGATCATGAGAGCGCCCATCCGCTAGGAGCGGCATTGCGTTGAATGGCTGGTTGCGACGCGGTACGTGTCCCTTATATAGGAATGCGGGATCGTGGCGAAAGAAGCCCCGGTCCCGTTCGAGCCTCTGCGCGTCAGGCAGAGCGGCCGGCTTCCGGCTACTCCGCACCCGCATGGCGACAAAACCGGTGACACCCCGGCGCCCGGTTATCAATGCGCCGTCGAACGGAGTTCGTCATGGATGCCGTGCTGAATGCCTTGATGCGTAGTGCAAAGAACGAAAGCGAAAGCCCTGTGGAGGCCACCCAGACTATGGCCACGCAGAAGCCGAGCCGCGAGGACGCCGAAGCCGCGGTGCGCACACTCATCGCCTGGGCCGGCGACAACCCGGACCGCGAGGGCCTGATCGACACGCCCAAGCGCGTGGTGCGGGCCTATGAGGAGCTCTACAAGGGCTACAGCGCCCCGCTGGAGAGCGTGCTCGACCGCACCTTCGGTGAGATAGGCAATTTCGACGACATGGTCGTGGTGCGCGACATCGTGTTCTATTCGCACTGCGAACACCACATGGTGCCGTTCATGGGCAAGGCGCATGTCGCCTATTTCCCGGTGGAGCGCGTGGTCGGCCTGTCCAAGATCGCTCGCGTGGTCGACTTGTATGCCCGCCGCCTGCAGACACAGGAGCACATGACCTCGCAAATCATCACCGCTCTCGACGAGACGCTGAAGCCGCGCGGGGTCGCCATCCTCATCGAGGCCGAGCACATGTGCATGGCGATGCGCGGCATTCAGAAGCCGGGCGCCTCCACCGTCACCATGCAGTTCACCGGCGTGTTCCGCGACGATCCGCAGGAGCAGGTGCGCTTCATGAACCTGATTCGCGGCGCCCGTCCGTGACCGACGCCGCCCGTTGGTTCGCCCCCGCCGGCGACAAGCACGCGGTGGAGGAAGGCGACCGTCTCAGCCCGAGATTCGATGCCGACGGCCTCGTTACCGCCGTAGCGGTCGATGCAGGTGACGGTGCGGTGCTGATGCTCGCCCACATGAACGCACAGGCGCTGGCGCTGACCATCGAGACCGGCCTGGCACACTATTACAGCCGCTCGCGCCGTAGGCTGTGGAAGAAGGGCGAGGAGAGCGGTCACCTGCAGAAGGTGGTGGAGCTCCGGATCGATTGTGACCAGGACGCGGTGCTGATGCGGGTCGAGATGGCCGGCAGCGGCGCGGCCTGCCACACCGGGCACCGCTCGTGCTTCTTCCGCTCGGTGCCGCTCGGCGCGCCGCCGACCCCGGAGCTGAAGCTCGCGGTGAATGACGTCGGCCGGTTGTTCGATCCGCAGCAGGTTTACGGTACGCCGGACAAGACCGACACGCCGCGCTTCTGAGCGGGCCCAGAGGCGATCACGCACGGCGCGCCCCTATCCGGCGCGATCTTGTCCGGGCCTGACCCGGAAGGGTCCGGGATGGGCAACGGCAGGAGGCGCACGGCGACCGCCCGCCGGATCTCCGGAGAACCTCCGAAGAGGGCGGGCAGCCAAAGAGTGGGTGCGCCTCGCGTCGATACGCCTCAGGTCGACAGGATGTATTCCCGCATCGCCGAGCTCTCGCGCTCGAACTCCGCAAGGCGGTGCTTCACTACGTCGCCGATGGAAACGAGGCCGATCAGCTTGCCGCCCTGCACCACCGGCATGTGGCGGAAGCGGCCGGCCGTCATCTGCTCCATCAGCTGCGGCACCGTCTCGTTGGTGTCGCAGGTGACCACCTTGGTGGTCATCACCGTGTCCAACTCGTCGTCGAGCCGTTCCGGTCCCTCCAGCCCGATCACCCGCACCACGTCGCGCTCCGACAGGATGCCGATAACCCGCCGCTCGCGGTCCGTCACCACCAGGGCGCCAATGCGCTTCTGGGCCATCAACTCGGCCGCCTCGCGCAGCGAAGCGCTCGGACCGATGGTCTCAACGCTGTAACCCTTCTCGTCCAAGATAGACCGTACGGTCATTGGCTTGCCTCCTTCCCGGCGGGCATCATCCGTCGCGGTGATGCCCGGTTTGTCGGGCGGATCGTTTCATCGTCCGCCGGCTCAGAACGGGCCATGCATTGGCACGTTCCCTTGCGACAGATGATCGTTCCGAATGGAGCGGACGGCAATAGGGTTGCTGCAACTCGCCGGAACCCGCCGCCGCAACGGCCGGGCGGCACCGGGCGGGCCGTTGCGTGATCAGCCGGCGTAGCGGCGATCGTCCGGCGCGCGGCGTACCGGATCGAACAGCGGAAAAGCCAGCAGACCGGCGAGGAAACCGCCAATATGCGCCTCCCAGGCAACGGTGCCGGAGGCGATGCCGCTCGGCGCGCCGAGGCCGAAGGCGATGTTGATGGCGAACCATACCACCACGAAGCTGATCACCCGCCGGTCGCGCAGGATGCGCGTCAGCGGCTGCGCCGGCACGTGCACCGCGTGCCGCGCGGTGTCCGGGCGCCAGGCGGCGTAGCCCTCGGTCGCGAACATGAAGCGCAGCGACGCCGCCATGCAGCCCGACACCGCGGCGGAGGCGCCGATCATCGGCACCGGTTCGCCGGCATGGGTCAGCAGATGCAGCCCGGCGCCGGCCGCCGCCGTGAACAGGAAGAAGACGACGAAACGCGCCGCGCCGAAGCGCCGCGCCACCGGCGAGCCGAAGGCCAGCAGCCAGAGCGTGTTGATGCCGACATGCATGAAATCGGCATGCAGGAAGGCATAGGTCACGAAGGTCCACACATCCGCCCCGCTGCCGCCGGGCAGAACGCCATCGGCGAATACGGTGGGATCGAAGCGCGCCGGGATGAAGGCGAACAGGGCGAGGATCTCGACGTCGATCCCCTCCCCCACCAGAGCGCGGACGGCCTGAATGGCGACGAGCACAACCGCCAGCACGACGATCACCGCCGGCACGTTGAAGATGGGCTGGTGCCGGGGATCGGCATGTCGGGTCGCGTCTAGCACGCCGATCACATAGGCGCCCTGCACCGACTCGGCAAGCACGGGCGGAGCGGGCGCGTGCCCGACAGACGTAAATAAAATCCAAGCCGCAATGGTTAACGAGCAATAGAAAACCCGTTAACATTCCATGTCGGCAGTCGTTACGAATTCCGCGCTTCGCTTAGACCAAGATCAAAACCTCTCTGTCATGATGTGATCGTGGACAGGGAAATGGAGTTCGCGAAGATGAAGAGCCTCACGGGGGCCTTGGTCGCGGTGGCGATGGCGGTGCTGGCAGTGCCGGCCGAGATGGCGCCGGCCCGGGCCAGCGAAGCGCGCGCGAGCGAGGCGGTGGCGATGCTCTCGCCCTTCGCCGCCAATATGGCGGTGAGCGGCTCGACCTCGACCCCGGTCGGCTATGCGCGCTTCTGTGAGGAAATGCCGGCCGAATGCGGCAATGGTAACGGCCGCGCCGGCCGGGTCGTCGTCAACGAGGCGGAATTCCACCAGCTCCAGAAGGTGAACGACGAGATCAATGCCCGCATCCAGCCGATGACCGACATCGATCACTATGGCGAAGTCGAGCGCTGGACCTTTGCGGAAGACGGTTATGGCGACTGCGAGGAATATGTACTGGTGAAGCGCCGCGAGTTGGTCCGTCTCGGCTGGCCGCCGGAGACGCTGCTCATCACCGTGGTGCGCGACAAGAAGAATGCCGGCCACGCGGTGCTTGCCGTGGTGAGCGACCGCGGCGACCTGGTGCTCGACAACCAGGAAGCGCCGATCCTGCTGTGGCATGAGACCGGCTATCGCTTCGTGAAGCGGCAGGCGCAAGGCAACCCGAACCGCTGGGTTTCGCTGGGCGACGTGCTGGCGCCGGCGACCGTCGGCCGCGCCAAGTAAGCCGATACGAGGAGGGGCTGGCGCCCACCTTCCGAAGGACGTGTCGGGCGGAAGCCATGCGCGGGGATGGTTGACCGAAGCTGAAGATCCGGCGCGGATTTACCTAAAACAAACGCTCCCGACAGATTGGCGGGAGCGTTTTTGTTTAATCGGCCTTTACGATAACTTGCCGGCGCCGGATAGCGGGCTCAGTCGATGCGCTTCAGACCTTCGGCGAAGCGGCGCCAGTTGCGCACATAATGCGCGGCGGTGCCGTGAATGCGCGCCTGCCATTCCGGTCCGAGCTCGCGGATCGCCTTGGCCGGCGCACCGACGATGAGCGAATTATCCGGAAACTCCTTGCCCTCGGTGACCAGCGCCCCCGCCCCGACGAGGCAGTTGCTACCGATGCGGGCGCCGTTGAGGATGGTGGCGCCCATGCCGACCAGGCTGTTTTCCCCGATGGTGCAGCCGTGCAGCATCGCCTTGTGGCCGATGGTGCAGTCGTCGCCAATGGTCATCGGGAAGCCGGGATCGGTGTGCAGGACGCACAATTCCTGGATATTCACCCGTGCGCCGAGGGAGATCCGCTCATTGTCGCCGCGGATGACCGAACCGAACCACACGCTCGCCTCGTCGGCGAGCGCCACATGGCCGATGACGGTGGCATCCGGGGCGACCCAGAAGCGCCCGAGGGCAGGAAGCTCCGGCTGGACGCCGTCAAGGGCATAGATCGGCATGGGTCAATCCTCCAGAAGCGATCAATCTTCGAGGTCGGTATCGAGGATCGCCATCTGGAAATTATAGGACAGGTCGCCGTCTTCCTTGTCCTCGAACATCACGCCGATGAACTCGTCGCCGATATAGACCTCGGCGGAATCCTTCTTCTTCGGGCGTGCCACGACCTTGATCTGCGTGTTGTTGAACAACCGGCGCATATAGGTCTGGACGCGCTCGAGATCCTTCTTTTCCAAAACCGTGCTCCCACGATGGTGTGTCGGGCCGCAGGCTTGCCACGGCACGGCGTGCCGCGCAACAGCGCCGGGGTTACTTCCCCCGGTTCAGATCGACTCGCCGAGGAACGGCGGCTCGAAAAGCTGGTCCATGCTGCGCGAGGGATCGCAGCACGAGCCGGTTTCGCCAACGATGCGTGCCGGCACGCCGGCCACCGTGGTCTTGGGCGGCACCGGCTTCAGCACCACCGAACCGGCCGCGACGCGGGCGCAATGGCCGATCTCGATATTGCCGAGCACCTTGGCGCCGGCACCAATGAGCACGCCGTAACGGATCTTCGGATGGCGGTCGCCATGCTCCTTGCCGGTGCCGCCGAGGGTGACGTTTTGCAGGATCGAGACATCGTCCTCGATCACTGCCGTCTCGCCGACCACGATGCCGGTGGCATGATCGAAGAAGATGCCGCGCCCGAACGGCGCCGCCGGATTGATGTCGACCTGGTTCACCGCCGAGGAGCGGCTCTGCAGATACAGCGCGAAGTCGCGGCGGCCATTGTGCCAGAGCCAATGCGCGAGGCGATGGGTCTCGATAGCGTGGAAGCCCTTGAAATAGAGCAGCGGCTGGATCGCCCGGTCGGTTGCCGGGTCACGGTCGCACACCGCCATCAGATCGGCGCGGATGGCGACGCCGAGCGAGGGGTCGGCGGCAAAGGCGTCGTCATAGGCCTGCCGGATCAGTTCGGCGGGAACATCGGCATGATCGAGACGCTGGGCGATGCGATGCGCCACCGCCTTTTCCAGCGACTGGTGATGCAGCACCGTCGAATAGACGAAGCTCGCCAGCGCCGGGTCGTTCATGGCCACGTCCTCCGCCTCCTGGCGGATGCGCGACCAGACCGGATCGACCTTCTCGATGAGGGAGCGCGTCGCGTCCGCGCGCGAATTGAAAGCCTGCACCATTGCCTTACATCCTGTCGATTGCCTCTCGCGAGAGGCGCGGCCACCGCCGGAAGGAGCCGGACGGAGCCGGACGGAGCCGAACCGGCGACGTTCTAGCATAGGTGGAGCGCCGGGCCTATGCGGTCCAGTCCCGCCGGCAGTCTGTCGCCGATCACCTCCGAACTATTGCCCGCCGGCGATCAGGGGCGGGCGTCGAGGAAGGCCAGCGCCGCCTGCTTGAACACCTTGTCGCCAACCGCCAGCATGTGCTCGCGGTCGGGTATATCCAGCACCTCGGCGCCGGGGATCAGCGCGGCGAGCGGGCGTGCCGCGCCGGAAACCGCATCGCGGGTGCCGATGGCGATGAGGGTGGGCGTCTGGATCCGGGCCACCTCCTCGCGGGTCAGGGTGCGGCGCGAGCCATAGATGCAGGCGGCGAGGGCCTGCCGGTCGCTCTTGGTCTGTTCGGCAAAGGCACGGAAGGTGCGACCCATGGGATCGGTGACGTCGTCGAGGCTGGGCGCGAGAAGCGCTTCGGCCACCGTCACCGGCAGGCCGGCGCCTTCGACGAGATGAATGCCGATGCCGCCGAGGATGAGCGAGCGCGCCCGCTCCGGCGCGGTGAGCGCGACGCAGGCACCGATGCGCCCGCCCATCGAATAGCCCATGACATCGAAGCGCGGCAGGCCGAGGTGGCTCATCAGCGCCAGCACGTCGCTGGCCATGATCCACGGATCGTAGGCGTCCTGCTCATAGAGCTTCACCGAGGCGCCATGGCCGCGATTGTCCATGGCGATGACGCGGCGTCCGGCGCGGGTGAGCGTCGACACCCAGCCGGGGCCGACCCAGTTGATCTCCTTGGTGGAGGCGAAACCGTGGATGAGGACGATCGGCTCGCCCTCGCCTCCACTCGGCCGCTCGTCGAGATAGGCGAAGTCGAGGCCATCGTGGGAGAAGGTCGGCATGGCGGCTATGGCTCCGGCAAAGCGGGACGGCAATGAGAGCCGGCAAGCTAATGACAGCGGCGAGGCATGCCAAGCCGATCCTTGGCATGCCGGATATGCGCGCCGTTGCATGGTCGCCGGGATGGGGAGCGCCGATCGCAGGAATGCCTGGCGGCGGCGGGTGTGGTGCTCAGGCCGGCAGCGCCTTCAGTCGACAGGCCTTGCCTGACGCCACAACGGCCGCAGCAGCGCCACCACGAAATTATTGAACGCCGCCACCAGGCCGAGAAGGTTGAGCGCCGCCGCGATCACCCAGAAGGCGAGCTTGGTGGAGAGTTCCCCAAGCACCAGCGCGCCGCGGCCGAGCGTCTTCAGCACCGCCAGCGTCTGGCCGCCCTTCGCGTCGGAAAGCCGGCGCAGCCGCGCGACATCGGTCACATCGTCGGCATGGCGCAGGCCGGCGAAGGTGGCGCGCATCCCCGCCTTCTCGCCGACGCGACCGAGATCGGCGACGGCGGCGACCGCACGCGCCTTGCGGCCGGAGCGCAGGAGGCCGATGAGCTGGTCGCCGAGTCGCAGGCTCAGCGCGCCGACCCGGCGGGCGCCCTTGGCGAGGCTGAGGCCGGCACGCAACGTCAATGGCGCGCCGAAGGCGGCGTAGGTGGCGGCGGTCGCCGCAACGCCGGCACCGGCAAGACCGACCATCAGCGGATCCACCGTGTCGCCGCGCAGATAATTGCCGGCCTGCCGGCCGAGATCGCGCACATCGCCCCAGACGGTGAGGTCGCCTGCCGTCGCGCCGGCGAGGCCGGCAAGATCCTCGGCCTCGCCGGTGACGAAACCCCGGCCGAAAGCACCGGCGCCGCGCATGGCTTCGGCGGTGGAGGAAGAAGCGGCCCGTACCCGTGCGCGCAGTTCCGGCGGCACCGGCAGGGCTCGGGCATCGGCAAGCTCGACGAAGCTGGCCGCGAGCTCCGTGTCACCGCCGGCCAGCGCCTCCTCGATTTCACGGTTCGCCCGCTCGGCGGTGAGTGCCTTGTCGAGGCGCAGGTCGGCGAGACGCGCGGCGTCGTCCTGTGCCATCAGCAGCGCGAGCCCCTCCCTTCCCAGCGGCAGCAGCCAGTGGGCCGAGCCGGCGAGGGCGACCAGGAGCGATGCCGCGGCAAACAACCGGGCGAGAGGCAGGCGGCGCATCATTGCGGAACCGGGTGGAGAACGCTGCATCATGCACGCGCATTGTGGCGAAGCCATGGGATGGATGATCTGACCGATACGCGGCCTCTTCCGCCAGCCGGCTCCAGCGGCTATCCTGTCGGCCTCTCAAAGACCAGCGCGGACAGGGCAGATACATGGCAGGCCACGTCGTTCCTCACTTCCACAATTCGGCGGGCGTGCCGGCCATTACCGTCGGCGCGAAGGAATTCATGTGCGTCGGCGCCAAGCCGCCCTATGACCATCCGCATGTCTTCCTCGACATGGGGTCGGACGACGAGATCATCTGCCCCTACTGCTCCACCCTCTACAAGTTCGACGCCAAGCTGCACGGCGACGAATCGATCCCGGCCGGCTGCCTCTATGAGGCCGCCGCGGCCTGAGGAGGCTCCTTGTCCCAGCGCGACATCCTCGTCGCCGGCGCCGGTGTCGGGGGGCTGAGCGCGGCGCTTGCGCTGGCACAGGCCGATTACAACGTCACCCTGATCGAACGCGCGCCGTCGCTGGAAGAAGCCGGCGCCGGCGTGCAGCTGGCCGCCAATGCCACCCGCTGCCTCGCCCGCCTCGGCGTGCTCGAACAGGTGGCTGCGCGCGCGGTGCAGCCGGCCTTCATGCGGGTGATCGATGCCCGGCGGGGCACCGTGCTCGCCGAGGCGCCGATGGGCGAGACAGCCGAGCGGCGCTTCGGCGCCCCGTTTCTCGTCATCCACCGCGCCGACCTGCAGGCGGCCCTCGCCGAGGCGGCCGCGGCCGAACCGCGCATCCGGTTGATTCTCCGCTCCACCATCGAAGGCTTTTCCGAGGAACACGGCCGGGTTCGCGTGGCGATAAGGCGCGGCGAGACGCCGGAGATCTTCGACGGCGCGGCGCTGATCGGTGCCGACGGGGTTCGTTCGGCGGTGCGCGGGCAGATGTTTCCCCATGCCCTGCCCAGCTTCCGTCACCGCGCCGCCTGGCGGGCGACGGCACCGGTGGCGCGGCTGCCAGCGCATCTCGCCGATGCAGCGACGCGGCTGTGGCTGGGGCCGCGCGCGCATCTCGTCACCTATCCGGTGCGCGGCGGCAAGGCGGTGAACCTCGTCGCCATCACGCCCGACGAGCGCACCGCGCATGGCTGGAGCCATGAGGGCGAGGAAGGCGAGCTGGCCGGACATTTCACCGGCTGGTGCGCCGATGTGCAGGAATTGCTGGCGGCGCCGGGGGCCTGGCTGCGCTGGGCGTTGTTCGATCTCGATCCGCTGCATGCCTGGGGCACCGGGCGGGTGACGCTGCTCGGCGATGCGGCCCATGCCATGGTGCCGTTTCTCGCCCAGGGAGCGGCGCAGGCGATCGAGGACGCGACGGTGCTGGCCGATTGCCTGCGGGACGGCGACGACATTGCCGCTGCGCTGCGCCGCTACGAGACGCTGCGCCGGGCGCGCACCGCGCAGGTGCAGGCGGCGGCAAGGGGGATGGACCGGGTGTACCATCTCTCCGGCCCGGCGGCTTTCGCGCGCAACCTCGTCATCCGGGCCAAGGGCGGCGCCGGCGTGCTGGAGCGCTATCGCTGGATTTACGAATGGCGGGGATGAGGCGATGAATGACGGCCGTCGGCAACGTCTGCACGAAATCGCCACCGCCGCGCGGAGTTTTCTGGAGGCGATCTGGCCGGAATGGCACGCCGCATGGGGCGAGACGCCGATGGTGATGTCGCGGGGAACCTGCGGGCGCTCCAGCCTTTTCCTTATCGGCATTCTTCAAGAGCACGGCTTGCCGGCTCACTGGGTCAGCGGCACTCCTCGGTTGGGGGACGATGAACCGGAAGTCGGTCCACACGGGTTCTTCGACGGCCGGCAATGGCAGGCCCATGCCTGGGTGCGGCAGCACGATATGATCATCGATGTCACCGCCGACCAGTTCGGGGCGGCGCCGGTGCTGGTGGTCGCGGCGACCGACCGACGCTATGCCGAGGGTTGCGGTGATACCGCGCTGCCGGAATTTGCCGCCGTGCGGCAGAAGGCGGTCGTCGCTCTCCTGCCGCGCTGGCACGCATCGCCCCAGCGGGCGATCTTGCCCGCCGCCCGCGCCCTCAGCTGCTGATCTGAAGGCCGGCGACGCCGCCGACCAGCGCCGCGGTAGCGAGGATCTTGCCGAGGCCGAGCGGCTCGCCGAACAGGGCGGCGCCGAGGATGACGGCGCCGAGCGTGCCCATCGCCGTCCAGGCCGGATAGGCGAGGCTGATCGGCATCGACTTCATCGCCATGGTGAGGAACACGACGCTGATGCCGCCGGCGACCAGCGTGAGCAGGCTGGGAACCAGCCGGCTGAAGCCCTCGGAGGCCTTCATCGCGAGGGCGAAGACGATTTCAAACCCTGCCGCCAGCACGAGAAACAGCCACGCGGTCATGGATCACTCCTGTCGAAAAAGATGAGACGCGTTCAGGCGTCTTTTGCATGGCATAGAGATAAGCTCCCGAAATCAGTTCGACAAACGCGAAGTTCTCAGCTTATGAATGAATGAAATTCATCCATGAGGATGCCATGCGCCGTCTTCCCCCCTTGGGATCGCTTCGGGCCTTCGAGGCCGCCGCCCGGCTGGAAAGCTTCAAGGATGCGGCAGCCGAACTCGGGGTGACTCCCACCGCCATCAGCCATCAGGTGCGGTTGCTGGAGGAGGAACTCGGCACGCCGCTGTTCATCCGCCGCACGCGCAAGGTGGTGCCGACCGCGAGCGGGCGGGCGCTGGCGGTACGGCTCGGCGGCGCCTTCGACGCGATGGCGGACGCGGTGGCGCAGGCGCGCCCGCGCCCGGGACGGCGACTGGCGACGCTGTCGGCCACCCTCGCCTTCTCCGCCCGGCTGCTGGTGCCACGCGCCGGGCGGTTCCGCACCCTCTATCCGGGCTGGGATCTGCGGCTGCACGCTTCCGACGAGCCGGTGGACCTGGCCGCGGGCGAGGCGGATGCCGCGATCCGCTACGGACGCGGCAGCTATCCCGGCCTGGTCTCGGTGCCGTTGATGACCGAGTGCTTCGCCCCGGTGTGCAGCCCGCGCATCGCGCCCAAGGGGCCGGAGGATCTCAGGCAGGCGACGCTGATCCATTTCGACTGGCTGCTCGCCAAGGTGCACAACAAGACACCAAGCTGGGGCGACTGGGCGGAAACGGTCGGCCTCACCGGCCTCGACACCACGGCGGGACTGACCTTCACCGACGAGAACAGCGCCATCGAGGCGGCGGTGGCGGGACAGGGTGTGGCGCTGCTCAGCCTGCCGCTGCTGGGGTCGGAACTGCGTTCCGGCGTGCTGGTGCAGCCCTTCGGCCCGGTGATCGAGGGGCTGGGCTTCGATTTCGTCTTTCCCGAGGGCGCCGACGCCCGGCCGGAAGTGGCGACGCTGCGCGACTGGGTGCTGGGGGAGCTTTGCCCGGCAGCCGGTCCGTCAGCCGGTCTGTCCGCCGGCGAGGCGTGACGCCGGCGGCTTGCCGCCGACCAGCAGCAGATCGCTCTCGTCCTTCAGGCTCACGCCGGTCAGGCGGCGGGCGAGGGCTTCCTTGAGCAACCAGGTGAGCTTGAAGGCGGCATGGTCGTGGGAGAGCCCCTCCCCGCGCACATTGGAGATGCAGTTGCGCTCGGCATCCGAGCGGCCGAGTTTCGGCGCGAAGGTGAGGTAGAGGCCGAGGCTGTCCGGCGACGACAGGCCCGGCCGCTCGCCGATCAGCACCACCACCGCCTTGGCCGCCAGGATCGCGCCGACCTCGTCGCCCAGCGCGACGCGGGACTGGCTCGCGATGACCACCGGGCCGGTGCTCCAGCCTTCCTGCGCCAGGCGCGGCTTGAGTGCGGCGAGGAACGGCGCCGCCTGGGCGTGGATGGCGGTCGACGACAGGCCGTCGGCCACCACCAGTGCCAGGTCCGGGGTGCTTCCGGCAAAGGGCGCGAGGGCGGCGCGGCCTTCCTCCGACAGCTTGCGACCGAGATCGGGGCGGCGGAGATAGGCCTCGCGCGAGGGCGCGGCGGAGGCGACGTGCACGGTTTCGAAGCCGAGGGCGGCGATGGCGGCAGCGGTCGCCTTCGCCTCGAAGGCGGTGTGGACGGCATCGCGCGCCTGCGCATGGGCGAGGGCGAAGCGCAGTACCTCGCGGGTCGGCAGTCCGGTGCCGGAGCGACCGAGCGCGATGCGCGCCGGAGTGGCGCGGGCGAGCTTCGCCCAGGCATCCTCGATGACATAGGCGTTGGGCGGCCGGCTATCGTCGTTCATTGCCCTGCCCTCCTCACGCCGCGAGGCCGGGGGCGTAGGCGAGCAGCGGGTTGGTGCCGCCCGGCGGCTTCAGACGCCCGTCCGGCCCGGTAATGCCGATCGATTGCAGCCAGGCCTCGAATTCCGGCGCCCGCTTCAGGCCGAGCACGTCGCGCAGATAGAGCTGGTCGTGGAAGGAGGTGGACTGGTAGTTCAGCATCACGTCGTCCGAGCCTGGAATGCCCATGATGTAGGTGACGCCCGCCGCGCCGAGCAGCGT
Source organism: Ancylobacter defluvii (assembly GCF_018390605.1). GTDB lineage: Bacteria > Pseudomonadota > Alphaproteobacteria > Rhizobiales > Xanthobacteraceae > Ancylobacter > Ancylobacter defluvii. The sequence continues at coordinate 842,504 of NZ_JAHBGD010000005.1, read as the reverse complement.
CATCAGCGTGTCCATGTCGTCCTGGTCGGCTTCGGCGTGGTTGGTGTAGCAGACGTCGCAGCCGAGCGGCACGCCCATCAGCTTGCCGCAGAAATGGTCCTCGAGGCCGGCGCGGATGATCTGCTTGCCGTCATAAAGATATTCCGGGCCGATGAAGCCGACCACGGTATTGACCAGCAGCGGCTTGAACGGCCTGCACACCGCATAGGCGCGGGCTTCCAGCGTCTGCTGGTCGACGCCGTGATGGGCGTTGGCGGAGAGCGCCGAGCCCTGCCCGGTCTCGAAATACATCACATTGTCGCCGAGCGTGCCGCGCTTCAGCGACAGCGCCGCCTCGCGCCCCTCCTTCAAGGTGGCGAGGTCGATGCCGAAAGAGGTATTGGCGGCCTGCGTGCCCGCCACCGATTGGAACACCAGATCCACCGGCACGCCGCGATTGATCACCTCGGTCGAGGTGGTCACATGGGTCAGCACGCAGGCCTGCGTCGGGATATCGAAGCGGGCGATGATGTCGTCGGTCAGCTTCAGCAGTTCGCTCAGTACCGGCAGGCTGTCCGAGGCCGGGTTGATGCCGATCACCGCGTCGCCGCAGCCATAGAGCAGGCCGTCGAGGATGGAGGCGGTGATGCCGGCGGGGTCGTCGGTCGGGTGGTTGGGCTGCAGGCGTACCGCCATGGTGCCGGGCAGGCCGATGGTGTTGCGGAACTTCGTCACCACCCGGCACTTCTTCGCCACCGCGATGAGATCCTGGTTGCGCATCAGCTTCGACACCGCCGCCGCCATTTCCGGGGTGATCGCCGGGGCGAGCGCGGCGAGCATCTGGGAAGAGGCGGCATCGGACAGCAGGAAATCGCGGAAATCGCCGACCGTCAGGTGGGCGATCGGCCGGAAGCCGGCGGCGTCATGGGTATCGATGATAAGGCGGGTGACCTCGTCATCCTCGTAAGGCACCAGCGCCTCGGTGAGGAAGGTCGCCAGCGGCACCTCGGCGAGGCACATGCGGGCGGCGACGTTCTCCTCCGCCGAGGTGGCCGCGATGCCGGCCAGCATGTCGCCCGAACGCAGCGGCGTCGCCTTGGCCATCAGCTCCTTGAGATCGGCGAAGACGTAAGCGCGCGGCCCGATGAGGTGACGGTACGGCATGGTTTCTCCCCGACCGGCGGCCGCTGCCCAATCCGGCGCCATGACGCAAAAACATACTCCGTGAAGGTTGGCAGCGGAAGTCGCCACCGGCGACAAGCCCTGTCGCCCCCGGCTCTGGACGGCGGGCGGCACGGGGGCTAGGACGGCGCACAAAATACCAGATCAAACGGCGAGGAATCGATGGCGACCTTCATCCTCATTCACGGCGCCTGGCACTGGGGCGGTTGCTTCGTGCAGGTGGCGAACCGGCTGGCGACCATGGGCCACGCGGTGATCACCCCCGACATGGCCGGCCACGGCTTCGACCCGACGCCGATCGCACAGATTCCCGACCTGCCGACCTATGCCGCCAGCGCCCGCGCGGCGCTGGAAGAAATCGAGGGCAAGGCGATCCTCGTCGGTCACAGCGTCGGCGGCGCGACGGCGAGCTGGCTGGGCGAATTGATGCCCGAGCGCGTGCAGGCACTGGTCTATCTCAGCGGCTTCATGGCGCCGAACGGCAGGAGCGCCCGCGACTTCGTGATGACGCCGACCCATCTCAAACACCCCGCCATTCTCGAAACCCAGGGCATGCTGCGGGTGAACCGGGAAGGGCTGGGGCTCGATTTCTCCAAGCGCCACCTGATCATTCGCTCGCTTTATTCCGACTGCACACCCCACCAGATCGAAGTGGCACTGCCGAACCTGATCCCGGTCACGCCGCATGTGCCCTTCGCGGCGATCTCCGCCATCACCCCGGGCCGCTATGGCCAGCTGGAACGGCACTACATCGAGTGCCTGCAAGATCAGGCCCTGCCCCTGCCGGTTCAGCGCGAGATGCAGGCCGCGGTGCCGGGTGCCACGGTGCATTCGCTCGACGCCGGCCACTCCCCGTTCTTCAGCCGGCCCGACGAGGTGGCGGATATCCTCGACAGGATCGTTTGAGGCGCGCCATTTTCACCTCTCTCCTCTTAGGAGATGAGGTGGGGCGAGGGATCTTTCTCTTCTCCATGTTATCTCCCCTCACCGTCCCGCTTCACGGGTCACCTCTCCCCGACGGCGAGACGATAAGAGAAACAACGCCAGAGACGCTCATTCCGCCATGAAGCGGTAGCCGACGCCCGGCTCGGTGCGCAGGATCGTCGGCTGGGCCGGGTCGCGCTCGATCTTGGCCCTCAGCTGGCCGATGAACACTCTGAGATAATGCAAGTCCTCGCCATGGGCGGGCCCCCAGATCGAGGTGAGCAGGGTGCGGTGAGTGACCACCCGCCCGGCATGGCGCGCCAGCAGCACCAGCAGATCGTATTCCTTCGGGGTCAGCTTCACCGGCGCACCGTCGCGGGTGACGAGGCGGCGCAGCGTGTCGATGGCAAGACCGTCCACCTCGACGTGATCGGCCTCCGCCTCGGCGGCGAGACGGTGACGCAGCGCGGCACGGATGCGGGCGGTGAGCTCACCTATGCTGAAAGGCTTTTCCACATAGTCGTCGGCGCCAAGGTCGAGGGCGGCGATCTTCTCGCTCTCGCGGTCGCGGGCCGAGAGGATGATGATCGGCACCTGCGACCAGCCGCGCAGCTGGGCGACCACTTCCTTGCCATCCATGTCCGGCAGGCCGAGATCGAGGATGACGACATCAGGGGCCGAGGTCACTGCCGCCTTCAGCGCCGCGGCGCCAGTTGCCGCCTCGACGACGTCGTAGCCGGCCGCGGTGAGCGCAGGCCTGAGGAAACGCTGGATCTGCGGCTCGTCGTCGACGACGAGGATGCGGTCGCTCATGGGGTCGGTGTCCTCGCCTCGCCGGGCGGCACCGGGAATCGCAGCACCATGCGGGTGCCGCGCCGCCGCGTGGCCGGGCTCTCAGCCTTAATGGTGCCCCCCATGGCGTCGACGAACCCTCGCGCGATCGAAAGTCCCAATCCGGTGCCGGGCGGGCGCCCGTCCGGGGTGCCGGGACGAAAGAACTTTTCGAACACCTTGTCGAGATCTCCCGGAGCGATGCCCTTGCCGGAATCGGTGACGGAAATGACGATTTCGCCGCCTTCGGCACGCGCGAAGATCTTCACCGGCTCGCCGGCGGCATATTTTGCGGCATTGTCGAGAAGGTTGAACAGCACCTGGCCGAGCAGCACGCTATCACCCTGCATCAGCGGCAAATTCGCGGCGATCGACACGTCGATGGCGAGGTGCGGGTAGTAGCGAGCGCAGCGCTCCACCGCGGCGCGAATGACGTCGCCCACTTCGATCCAGTCGCGGCGGGTCTCCAGCGTGCCGGCCTCGATGCGGGTCATGTCGAGAAGGTTGGAAACGAAGCGCGACAAGCGCCCGCCCTCTTCCTCGATGGTGGCAAGCAGGTCGTCGCGACTCGCCTTGTCCATACGATCGCCGAGTTGGCGCAGACTGGTCACCGACCCGGTGATGGTGGCGAGCGGGGTACGCAGATCGTGAGAGATCGAGGATAGCAGCGCCGTGCGCAGGCTGTCGCCCTGGAGGCGCGCCGCCTGGGCGATGCTCTGCTGCGCCAGCCGGGCGCGATCGAGGGCGATGGCGGTCTGGTCCAAGATCGCCGCCAGCATCGGCTCGGCGGCGCCGTCGAAGGGCTCGCCGTCCCAGCGCAGGCCGAGAATGCCAACCACGCCGTGCGGGCTGGTCATCGGCCGGAACTGCCAGCGGCTGGAGGGCAGCGTGCCGGTGTCGCGGCCGGCAGGTTCCTTGTGTTCGAAGGCCCAGCGGGCGGCGCTCATGTCGCCGACCTCGAGATCGGCATCGGGTGGCCAGGCGGCGGCAAGCGCGACAGTGCCGTTCTGCGGCGTGAGCAGGACCGCCGGACGGTTGAAACTCTCATGCAGCTGTGACACCGCCGCCCACAGCACGTCATCGGCCTCAGCATTGCCGGAGAGTTTTCGCGAAAAATCGTAGAGCGACTGCAACGCGGCGGCTCTGGCTCTGGCTGCCCGCGCTTGCTCGCTCACCCGCGAGGCGAGCCCGCCGGCGAGCAACGCCGCCAGCAGGAATACGATGAAGGCGAACACCTCGTGCGGCGAAGCGATGGTGAAGGTGTAGAGCGGCGGGATGAAAAAGAAATTATAGGCGAGGCCCGACAGCACGGCGGCGAGGAAGGCGGCGCCATAGCCGGCGCGGATCGCCGACACCACCACCGCCATCAGGAATAGCAGCGAGACATTGGAGAGCGGCATTATCCGCTGAATGCCGGTGCCGATCAGCGCCGCGGCGGCGACGGTCACCACCGCATAGGCCGCAGCGCGCGCCAACTCCCCGGGGTGCCGCGCCCGTCGGTGGCGGGGAACCGCCGCGGCGGCATCGGCAAGATCGCCGGTGACCACATGCACGGCGATGCCCGGTACATGCGCGACGATCTCGTCGGCGAGCGAGTGCCGCCGGAAGAAAGGCCAGCGGCGGCGGGCCGGGGCGCCGATGACGATCTGCGTGACATGTTCGCGGCGCGCAAGGCGGATCAACTCGGCCACGAAGTCATTGGCAGTAATGCGCTGCGTCTGTGCCCCCAGCCGCTCGGCGAGGCGCAGCAATTCGTCGATGCGTGCGGGAGCGCCCTCGCCCGGCTCGCGATCGGCACGCTCCAGCGATACCACCGTCCATGCCGCGTTGAGGCCGGAGGCGAGCCGGCTAGCCTCGCGCACCACCTTCTCCGACAGCACATCGCCGCCGACGCAGACCAGCAGCCGCTCGGCCGAGGCCCAGGCGCCCTCGATGGCGTGACCCTTGAGATAGTCGACCATGTCGTCGTCGACACGGTCGGCAGTCCGGCGCAAAGCGAGCTCGCGCAGGGCGGTGAGATTGCCGAGCCGGAAGAAGCGCTCGGAGGCGCGCCGCGCGCTCTCCGGCAGATAGACCTTGCCCTCCTTGAGCCGGTCGATGAGCTCGGCGGGGGGCAGGTCGACGAGGATGATCTCGTCGGCCTTCTGCAGCACGGTGTCCGGCACCTGCTCGCGCACCCGGATGCCGGTGATGTTGGCCACCACGTCGGCGAGGCTTTCGAGGTGCTGGATGTTCAGCGCCGTCCAGACGTCGATGCCGGCGGCGAGCAGTTCCTCGATGTCCTGGAAGCGCTTGGGATGGCGGGAGCCTTCGGGGTTCGAGGAGGCGAGCTCGTCGAGGATCAGGATGCGCGGCTTGCGGGCCAGCGCGGCGTCGAGGTCGAAGGTCTCGATGACGCGGCCCTTATAAGGAACACGCCGGCGCGGCAGGATCTCGAGGCCGTCGAGCAGTTCGGCGGTCTCGGAACGGCCGTGGGTCTCGGCGAGGCCGACCACGATGTCGGCCTTCAGCTTGCGGGCGCGGGCAAGCATCGCATAGGTCTTGCCCACGCCCGGAGCGGCACCGAGAAAGATGGTGAGGCGGCCACGGCCATCCGCGCGCTTGCCGTCGAGGCGCGTCTCCTGGCGCATCGACGCCAGCAGCGCATCCGGATCCGGCCTGCCCTCGTCGCGGGGCTCGGTTGCCGCCATCTCGTTGAAATCCCGTCAGCTCTTCAGATTGTCGAGCGCGAGATTCAGCCTTAGCACATTGACCCGCGGCTCGCCGAGGAAGCCGAGTTCGCGGCCCTGAAGCACGCCATCGACGAGGGCGTCGACCCGCGCGGCATCGAGGCCGCGCGCCTTGGCGACGCGGGCGACCTGGGCGCGGGCGAAGTCCGGCGAGATGTCGGGATCGAGGCCGGAGCCGGAGGCGGTGACGGCGTCGGCTGGCACCTCCTCCTCGATGCCGGCGGCGCGCAGCTTCTCGACGTCGGCGACGACACGGTCGCGCAGCTTGGCCGCCGTCGGGCCGAGATTGGAACCCGAGGAGGCGCCGGCATTGTAGGGATCCGGCGAGGTTGCAGAGGGGCGCGACCAGAAATAGCGCTCCGACGCGAAGCTCTGCCCGATCAGCGTCGAGCCTACCAAGATACCGTCTCGGGTGACGAGACTGCCACCGGCCTGACGGGGAAATGCGGCCCCCGCGATGCCGGTGATGGCAAGCGGATAGGCCAGCCCGAGCAGTGCAGTGAGGAGTACGGTGAGGACGATCGCAGGACGAAAATGCTTCAACATGATCACACCAGATGCAGGGCGGTGACGGCGAGGTCGACCAGCTTGATGCCGATGAAGGGAAGGATCAGCCCACCGACGCCGTAGACGAGCAAGTTGCGCCGCAGCAGCGCGGCGGCACCGGACGGCCGGTAGGAGATGCCCTTCAGGGCGAGGGGGATCAGCGCGATGATGATCAGCGCGTTGAAGATCACTGCCGACAGGATCGCCGATTGCGGCGAGGTCAGCGCCATGATGTTGAGCGCGTTCAACCCCGGATAGGTGGCGACGAACAGCGCCGGGATGATGGCGAAATATTTCGCGACATCGTTGGCGATGGAGAAGGTGGTCAGCGAGCCGCGGGTCATCAGCAACTGCTTGCCGATCTCGACGATCTCGATGAGCTTGGTCGGCGAGGAATCCAGGTCGACCATGTTGGCGGCTTCCCGTGCCGCCTGGGTGCCGGTCTGCATGGCGACGCCGACATCGGCCTGGGCAAGCGCCGGGGCGTCGTTGGTGCCGTCGCCGCACATGGCGATCAGCCGGCCGCCCTCCTGCTCCTTGCGGATATAGGCGAGCTTGTCCTCCGGCGTCGCCTGGGCGAGGAAATCGTCGACGCCGGCCTCCGAGGCGATGGCGGCGGCGGTGACCGGGTTGTCGCCGGTCACCATCACCGTGCGGATGCCCATGGCGCGCATCTGCGCGAAGCGCTCCTTGATGCCGGGTTTCACCACGTCCTTCAGATGCACGACGCCGAGCAGCCGGTCGCCTTCCACCACCGCCAGCGGGGTGCCACCCGAGCGGGCGATGCGGTCCACCGCGGCGCGGAAGGCTTCCGGCGCCCGTGCCTCCTCGACGCCGGCGAAGCGCAGCGCCGAATCCACCGCGCCCTTGCGCAGCTTGCGGGTGCCGAGATCGACGCCCGACAGCCGGGTTTCGGCGGCGAAGGGGATCACCGCGTCGGGCTGCGCCGTCGGCGCCGGCACACGGTATTCACCCGTTGCCAAGGCGACGATGGAGCGGCCTTCCGGCGTCTCGTCGGAAAGGCTGGCGAGCAGCGCCGCTTCCGCCAGCGCCTTCTCGGTCACTCCCGGCACCGGCAGGAAGTCGGTCGCCATGCGGTTGCCGAAGGTGATGGTGCCGGTCTTGTCCAGCAAAAGCGTGTCGACGTCGCCGGCCGCCTCCACCGCGCGGCCGGAAGTGGCGATGACGTTGAAGCGCACCAGCCGGTCCATGCCGGCAATGCCGATGGCCGAGAGCAGGCCGCCAATGGTGGTGGGGATCAGCGTCACCAGCAGCGCCGCGAGCACGGTGACCGACAGCACGGTGCCGGAATAGCCGGCAAGGCCCCAGAGCGTCACCACCGCGATCAGGAAGATCAGCGTCAGGCCCGAGAGCAGGATCGACAGCGCGATCTCGTTCGGGGTCTTCTGCCGCTTGGCGCCCTCGATCAGCGCGATCATGCGGTCGACGAAGCCGCCGCCCGGCGCCACCGTGACGCGGATGAGCAGCCGGTCCGACAGCAGCTGGGTGCCGCCGGTGACCGCCGAGCGGTCGCCGCCGGCCTCGCGGATTACCGGGGCGGATTCGCCGGTGATGGCACTCTCGTTCACCGAAGCGACGCCCTGGATGACCTCGCCATCGGCGGGTATCAGCTCGCCGGCCTCGACGATGACCACATCGCCGATCCTGAGCGTAGTGGCGGGCACCGTCTCGATGCGGCTGCCTTCGTGCTTCAGCCGCGCCGAAAGCTCGGAGCGGGCCCGCTTCAGGCTATCGGCCTGCGCCTTGCCGCGGCCTTCGGCAACGGATTCGGCGAAGGTGGCGAACAGCACGGTGAACCATAGCCAGGCGGCGATCTGGCCGGAGAACCCGGCATCACCGCCGGTGGCAATGTCGCGGACGAACAGCAGGGTGACGAGCGCCGCCACCGCCTCGGTGACGAAGATCACCGGGTTGCGCATCAGCTGGCGCGGATCGAGCTTGCGGAAGGCCGCGACAACCGCCGGCCCGAGGATCGCCGGAGCGAACAGGCCGGGCGCCGCCGGCGCGTGAGGAGACGTCTTTTGCGACGACATGATGGGAACCTTCAGAAGGTCTGGCCGGCGAGCATGGCGAAATGCTCGACGATCGGCCCGAGGGCGAGTGCGGGGAAGAATTGCAGGCCGCCCAGGATCAGGATGATGCCGATCAACAGGCCGACGAACAGCGGCGTATGGGTGGGAAAGGTGCCCACAGACGTCGGCGCCTTCACCTTGGCGGCGATGGAGCCGGCAAGCGCCATGACCGGCACCACATAGGCGAAGCGGCCGAGCAGCATCGCGATGCCGAGAGTGGTGTTGTACCAGGGCGTGTTGCCGGTGAGGCCGCCAAAGGCCGAGCCGTTGTTCCCCGCCGCCGAGGTGAAGGCGTAGAGGATTTCCGACAGGCCGTGCGGGCCGGGCGTGCCGACGCTCGCCACCGCGAAGGGCAGCATGGCCGAGACCGCCGTAAAGCCGAGGATGGCGGCAGGCAGGATGAGCACCGCCAGCATGGCGTATTTCATCTCGCGGCCCTCGATCTTCTTGCCGAGGAATTCCGGCGTGCGCCCGACCATCAGGCCAGCGACGAACACCGAGAGCAGCGCGAAGACGATGAGGCCGTAGAGGCCGGAGCCGGTGCCGCCCGGCAACACTTCGCCGAGCTGGATGAGGAACATCGGCACCAGGCCGCCAAGCCCGGTGAACGAGCCGTGCATGCCGTTGACGCCGCCATCCGACAGGCCGGTGGTGACCGCCGCATAGAGCGCGGTCGCCGACTGGCCGAAGCGCACCTCCTTGCCCTCCATGTTGCCCATGGACGGATCGAGGCCGAGGCTGGTCAGGATCGGGTTGCCGTAGGTCTCCGCCCAATAGACGGCGCCGACGCCGGCGATCAGCAGCATGGCGATGGTGGCGAGAAATGCCCAGCCCTGCCGCCGGTCGCCGACCATCTGGCCGAAGGTGTAGACGAGCGCCGCCGAGATGGCGAGCATCGACCAGATGTTGATGAGGTTGGACAGAGCGGTCGGGTTCTCGAACGGATGCGAGGCATTGACGTTGAAGAAGCCGCCGCCATTGGTGCCGATCTGCTTGATCGCCTCCTGGCTGGCCACCGGGCCGAGCGCGATGGTCTGTTGCGCGCCTTCCAGCGTGGTGGCGGTCACCGAGGCATCGAGCGTCTGCGGCAGGCCCAGGGCGACATAGATCACCGCCACGATCACCGCGAAGGGCAGCAGCACGTAAAGATTGGCGCGGATGAGATCGACCCAGAAATTGCCGAGCGTCGTCGCCTTGGAACGGGCGAAGGCGCGGGTGACGGCGACGGCAAGCGCGATACCGGTCGCCGCCGAGACGAAATTATGCGTGGTGAGGCCGGCCATCTGGGTGAGATGGCTCATCGTGGTCTCGCCGGCATAGTTCTGCCAGTTGGTGTTGGTGAGGAAGCTGACCGCGGTGTTGAAGGCCAGATCCGGCGGCACCGCCGGGAAACCCTGCGGGTTCAGCGGCAGCACGTCCTGCAGCCGCAGGATCGCATAGAGCGACACGAAGCCGACGACCGAGAAGGCCAGCATTGCCAGCGTATAGGCAAGCCAGCCCTGCTCGCGACTCTCGTCGATGCCGGCGAGGCGGTAGAAGCCCTTCTCGACCGGGGCGAGGACGGGGGAAAGCATGGTGCGCTCGCCCGAGAAGACGCGGGCCATGTAAAGGCCGAGCGGCTTGACGGTGACGAGCACAGCGAGGAACAGGGCGGCGATCTGCGCCCATCCGACGAGGGTCATGTTGTTCTCTCCCGTCGTTTCAGAAGCGTTCGGGACGCAGCAGCGTCACCACGAGATAGAAACCGAGCGCGACGGCCACGGCGAGCCCGAGGATTGGTTCGATCATGATCGCCGCCTCACGTGAGCCGGGCGAGAAGGCGCGCATAGACGCCGAGGGCGGCGAGCGCGGCGATGCCGACAAGGAGAAAAATGACGTCTGCCATGGCAGAGCTCCCAAGGTTTGCAGGGTCGCGGGAGACTGCTCCTGAGACGGGTCAGGTTTCGATTGCGGATGCACGGGCGCGGCATAAGGAAAGCGTAAAGAAACGGCGATGCGTGCCCGGATCGCCATAAGCATCCTGAATGGCGCCTATCGGAACATCTCGTTTTCCGCTGCCGCCGCCCTCGCCTATGGTCCGCGCGAAACCAACGTCGCCGCGTGCCAAGGGACGCAGAAATGAGCCAGGGAACCTTTCCAAGCAGTCAGCTCGCCGTGCCCGGCGCCGCTGCGCCGGAGGCCGCCGCGCTGTCGGGCCGGCCCCTGCTGCTGCTGGTGCTGGTGTTCTGCCTGTTGTGGTCCTCGGCCTTCGCCTTCGCCAAGATGGCGCTGATGGACTGCCCGCCGCTGATCTTGCTGGTGCTGCGGCTGACGCTGGCCGGCGGCCTCATGCTGGCGCTGGCGGTGAAGGTGGATGGGCGGGCGAAGCTCGCCAGCATGCGGCGGCGCGATATCTGGGCGCTGATCCTGTGCGGCGTGCTCAACAACGCCGTCTATCTCGGCGTCAACTGGATCGGGCTGACCATGACCTCGTCGGCCTACAACGCCGTGCTGATCAGCTGCAACCCGCTGGTGGTGGCGCTGCTCGCCGGTCCGCTGCTGGGCGAGAAGCTGAACCTCACCAAATGGATCGGCCTCGGGCTCGGGCTTGTCGGCGTGGTCATCGTGCTGCGTTCGCGCCTCGCCGGCGGGCATGAGGATGCGTTCGGCACGCTGCTGATCGGCATCGGCATGCTCGGCCTCGCCGCCGGCACGCTGGCCTTCAAATATTTCAAGCCGCGCGGCGGGGTGTGGACCGGCAACGCGGTCCAGTGCCTCACCGGGGCTGTGGTGCTGCTGCCCTTCGCCGCGACGACCGAGAGCCTCGCCGACATGCATCTGACCACCAGCTTCCTGGTGGGGCTGGCCTTCCTGGTCTTCGCGGTGTCGATCGGCGGCTATGGGCTGTGGTTCTATCTGCTCACCCGATCGAGTGCCACCGCCGCCTCCAGCCTGCATTTCGCCATGCCGCCGCTGGGATTGTTCTTCGGCTGGCTGCTGCTCGGCGAACAGGTGCCGCCGCTCGACATTCTCGGAATTCTGCCAATCGCCATAGGCATTTGGCTGGTGACCCGGCCGGTGCGTCAGGCGGGGACGGCGACGCCCGCGATCTCGGCCAGCAGCTCGTAGGAGCGCTTTTTCGCCTGAAGGTCGTGAATGGCGGTGGCGATCATCAGCTCGTCCGCCTGCGTGGTCTCGACGAAGCGGGCGAGGCCTGCCGCCACCCTGGCCGGGCCGCCGACCAGCACGCGGGCGCGGTTGCGGGCGATGAAGCGGCGGTCGGCCTCGGTATAGGGGAAGGCGGCCGCCTCCTCCGGCGAGGGGATCGGCCGGTACTCGCCGTGCTGGCGGCGCAGATGCGAGAGATCGATGCTGCCGGCGAGATATTCCGCCTCCGCGTCGGTGTCGGCGCACACCACCGCCAGTGCCAGTATGGCATGCGGCTTCGCAAGCTCCAGCGAGGGGCGGAAGTCCTTGCGATAGCTCAACATTGCGTCGAGCACGTCATGGGTGGCGAAGTGGTGGGCGAAGGCGAAGCCGAGCCCGAGTTGCGCTGCCAGCCGGGCGCTGTAGCCTGAGGAGCCCAGCAGCCAGATCGGCGGCAACGGCACATCGACCGGCATGACCGAGATGCTGCGGAACGGGTGGTCGTCCGGCCAGCCGCCGGTCTCCCAGGCCATAAGCTCCTTCAACCGTTCGAGAAAATCGTCGGCGGGCTCGACGTCACGACGGCGGCGCAGCGCCAGCGCGGTGAGTTGGTCGGTGCCCGGCGCGCGGCCGAGGCCGAGATCGACCCGGCCGGGATACAGCCCCTCCAGCACCTTGAAGCGCTCGGCGACCATCAGCGGCGAATGGTTGGGCAGCATGACGCCGCCGGAGCCGGCACGGATTTTCTTCGTCGCCGCAAGGATTTGCCCGGCCATGATATCCGGCGCGCCGGAGGCGACCGAGGGCAGATTGTGGTGCTCGGCGACCCAGAAGCGGGTGTAGCCGAGGCCGTCGACATGGCGGGCCAGTTCGAGGGTGCCGGCCAGCGCCTGCGGCCCGGTGCCGCCGGAGACCACGAAGGACAGATCGAGCACCGAGAGCGGCACGTCGAGGACGGGGAACGGGCTCATGCTTGCGGCCGTTGGCTGATGGCGGTCATCAACGGCAGGTAGGCCGGATTTGGCGCGGCGCAAGGCCGATGGGGTGTACGATCGGTACGATCGGATGATCGGTAAGTGCGGCCAGTGGAGAAGGTGGCACCTCGTTGCGAAAAAGGTGCAACCCGTGTATCTGACGAGCAACCAGGCGCCATCCAGCGGGAACAACCATGGCCACCACCACCATCGGCTTGAAGATCGACGACGAGCTGCGCGCCCGCCTCAAGGCGGTGGCCGAGACCACCGGACGCACGCCGCATTCGCTGCTGAAACAGGCGGTGGTCGGCATCGTCGAGCGCATCGAGCAGGGGCTGCCGATCGATCCCGAGCCGGCGGACCCGGATGCGGTGGCGCATCACCTGGAGACCGAGAGCCCGTTCCTGCCCTTCGCCCGCGGCGTGCAGCCGCAAAGCGTGCTGCGCGCCCGCATCACCGGCGCCTATCGCATGCCGGAGACCGAGGCGGTTTCCATGCTGTTGCCGGCAGCCACCCTGCCCGCCGCCAAGGCCGACGCGGCATCGGCGCGGGCCCGCAGTCTCGTCGCGGCGCTGCGCGAAAAGGGGCAGAAGGGGCCGGTCGAGGGCCTCATCCACGAATATGCCCTCTCCAGCCAGGAGGGCGTCGCCTTGATGTGCCTCGCCGAGGCGTTGCTGCGCATTCCCGACCGCGCCACCCGCGACGCGCTGATCCGCGACAAGATCGGCCATGGCGACTGGCAGGCGCATGTCGGGCACTCGCCCTCGATGTTCGTCAATGCCGCCACCTGGGGGCTGGTGCTGACCGGCAAGCTGACCACCACCTCCAGCGAGACCGGGCTGACCGGCGCCCTCACAAGGCTGATCGGCCGCGGCGGCGAGCCGCTGATCCGCAAGGGCGTCGATGTCGCCATGCGGATGATGGGCGAGCAGTTCGTCACCGGCCAGACCATCTCCGAGGCGCTGGCCAATTCCCGCGCCATGGAGGCGAAGGGCTTTCGCTACTCCTTCGACATGCTCGGCGAGGCGGCGACCACCGCCGAAGACGCCACTCGCTACTTAGCCGACTATGAACAGGCGATCCACGCCATCGGCAAAGCCTCGGCCGGGCGCGGCATCCATGAGGGGCCGGGCATTTCGATCAAGCTCTCGGCGCTGCATCCGCGCTATGCCCGCGCCAAGCATGAGCGGGTGATGACGGAGCTGCTGCCGCGGGTGATCGTGCTCGCCCGCCTCGCCCGCCATTACGACATCGGGCTCAATATCGATGCCGAGGAGGCCGACCGGCTGGAGCTGTCGCTCGACCTGATGGAGGCGCTGTGCTTCGAGGAGAGCCTTGCCGGCTGGAACGGCATCGGCTTCGTGGTGCAGGCCTATCAGAAGCGCTGCCCTTATGTGCTGGATTACCTGATCGACCTCGCCCGCCGCTCCGGCCACCGGCTGATGATCCGGCTGGTGAAGGGGGCTTACTGGGACAGCGAGATCAAGCGCGCGCAGGTCGACGGGCTGGAGGGCTTCCCGGTCTATACCCGCAAGGTGCATACCGACGTGTCCTACATCGCCTGCGCCCGCAAGCTGCTCGGCGCGGCGGATGCGGTGTTCCCGCAATTCGCCACCCACAACGCCCAGACGCTGGCGAGCATCTACGAGATCGCCGGCCCGAACTATTATGGCGGGCAATACGAGTTCCAGTGCCTGCACGGCATGGGCGAGCCGCTCTATGAGGAAGTGGTCGGCAAGGACAGGCTGAATCGGCCGTGCCGCATCTATGCGCCGGTGGGCACCCATGAGACGCTGCTCGCCTATCTGGTGCGGCGGCTCTTGGAGAACGGCGCCAATTCCTCCTTCGTCAATCGCATCGCCGACGAGAACGTGCCGATCGACGAGCTGATCGCGGCGCCGGCCGAGGTCGCCGGCCGTATCGAGCCGGTGGGGGCGCCGCATCCGAAGATCGCCGCGCCTTCCGAGCTGTTCGGCGCGGCGCGGCGCAATTCGCAGGGGCTGGATCTCTCCAACGAGCAGCGGCTCGGCTCGCTGGCGGCGGCGCTGCTGGCCGGCTCGGCGCAGCCGCTCAGGGCGGTGCCGCTCATCGGAGATGGGCCTGCCGAGGGCATCGCCCGCGAGGTGCGCAACCCGGCGGACCGGCGCGATCTGGTCGGCAGCGTCGAGGACGCGACACCGGAGATCTGCGCCAAGGCGATGGAACTGGCGGTGGCGGCGGCGCCGATCTGGCAATCCACCACCCCGGCCGAGCGCGCCGCCTGCCTCAACCGCGCCGCCGACGCCTTCGAGGCCCGCATGCCGGAGCTGATCGGCATCGTGGTGCGCGAGGCCGGCAAGTCCTATCCCAATGCGGTGGGCGAGGTGCGCGAGGCGGTCGACTTCCTGCGCTATTACGCGGCACAGGTGCGCGACAGCTTCTCCAACGACACCCATCGGCCGCTGGGGCCGGTGGTGTGCATCAGCCCGTGGAACTTCCCGCTGGCGATCTTCGCCGGACAGATCGCCGCCGCGCTGGCCGCCGGCAACCCGGTGCTGGCCAAGCCGGCGGAGGAGACGCCGCTGATCGCCTTCGCGGCGGTGAACATGCTGCGCGAGGCCGGGGTGCCGGCCGGGGCGCTGCAATTGCTGCCGGGCGCCGGCGATGTCGGTGCGGCGCTGGTGGGCGATGCCCGCAACCGCGGGGTGATGTTCACCGGCTCGACCGAGGTGGCGCGGCTGATCCAGCGCCAGCTCGCCGCACGGCTGACCCCGGACGGCCAGCCGATCCCGCTGATCGCCGAGACCGGCGGCCAGAACGCGATGATCGTCGACTCGTCCGCACTCGCCGAGCAGGTGGTGGGCGACGTCATCGCCTCGGCCTTCGATTCGGCCGGCCAGCGCTGCTCGGCGCTGCGCATCCTCTGCCTGCAGGACGATATCGCCGAGCGGACGCTGACCATGCTGAAGGGGGCGCTGCACGAGCTCGCCATCGGCAACCCGGTGCAGCTTTCCATCGATGTCGGGCCGGTGATCACCACCGAGGCGCAGGCGAACATCGAGGCGCATATCGAGCGCATGCGGCAGGCCGGCCACGCGGTGGAGCAGCTGGAGCTGGCGGAGGAGTGCGGGCATGGCAGCTTCGTGCCGCCGACGCTGATCGAGATCGCCGACATCGCCGCGCTGAAGCGCGAGGTGTTCGGCCCGGTGCTGCATGTGCTGCGCTACAAGCGCGAGGAGATCGGCGCGCTGATCGAGGCGGTCAACGCCACCGGCTACGGCCTCACCTTCGGCCTGCACACCCGCATCGACGAGACCATCGCCGAGGTGACCCGCCGCATCGAGGCCGGCAATCTCTATGTGAACCGCAACATCATCGGCGCGGTGGTGGGCGTGCAGCCCTTCGGCGGGCACGGGCTTTCCGGCACCGGGCCGAAGGCGGGCGGGCCGCTCTATCTCGGCCGGCTGCTCGCCACCCGCCCGGCGCCCGGCCGGCCGATGGTGTCGGCGGCGGCGAGCGAGGCGGCGCGGCTGTGGACGGATTTCGTCGGCGACCCGCAGGCGCGCGCGCTGTGCGGCGCGGTGCTCGACGCGCCGGAACTGCCGGCCGTTACCGTGCTGCCGGGCCCGGTGGGCGAGCGCAACGCCTATGAGCTTGCCCCGCGCGGCACGGTGCTGTGCCTCGCCCAGACGGAGGCCGGGCTCGCGGTGCAGGTGTGCGCCGCGCTCGCCACCGGAAATCGCGTGCTGATCGCCTCGGCAAGCCCGCCGGCGCTGCCGGAGGCGCTGAAAGGTCGGATCGCGGCGACCGACGACATTGCCGGCGCTTCGTTCGACGCGGTGCTGTTCGAGGGCGACGGCGATGCGCTGCGCGAGCTGAACGAGGCCATCGCCGCCCGCGAGGGGCCGATCGTGCTGGTGCATGGGCTGAACCCCGACGACCTGGCGCGCGGGGCGAGCTATCCGCTCGACCTCTTGGTGCTGGAGCGCTCGGTCAGCACCAATACCGCGGCGGCCGGCGGCAATGCCAGCCTGATGAGCATCGGCTGACGATGGGGAAGGTCCTTATCCTCCCTCTCCCCATTGGGGAGAGGTGGCCCGCGAAGCGGGTCGGCGAGGGGCTGCAAGATGGGAAGCGCAGAGCCCCCTCACCCCACCCCTCTCCCCGACGGGGAGAGGGCGCCTGTCGCTCTTTCGGCAATCGGGGCCAGACGCTGAAATGCCGGCCTGATGAGCATCGGCTGAGGACGCACAGATAAATGGCGGGGGCGGGCTCTGGCCCCCTCCCCGGCTTGCGCCGGGCCGGATAGATTGCCCGCATCCTTTGTTGATGAGGGCCTCATGTCGGACCAGGACAAGCTCGCGAAATTGCGGGCGAAATATGCCGACGTCGCCGGCGGCGTCGTCTACGACCCTACCTTCAAGCGCGTCGCCGAATTGCAGTTCAAGGACGGCGAGAAGCGGGTGTGGCCGTGGGCCGGTGCCGCCACCCTGCTCGACACCCCCTACCGGCCGGACGTGCAGGAACTCGCCGATTTCGGCGGTCTCGACATGGCGCTGATCGGCGTGCCGATGGATCTCGGCGTCACCAACCGCGCCGGCGCCCGGCTGGGGCCGCGCGCGGTGCGGGCCATCGAGCGAATCGGCCCCTATGAGCATGTGCTCGGCATGGTGCCGGCCGCCGAGGTGAAGGCGGCCGATATCGGCGACGTGCCGTTCCGCTCCCGCTTCAGCCTCGATACGTGCCACGAGGACATCGAGGCCTTCTACAAGAAGATCGTCGCGGCGGGGGTGATCCCGCTCTCGGTGGGCGGCGACCATTCGATCACCGGCTCGATCCTGAAAGCTGTGGGCGAGACGCGCCCGGTCGGCATGCTGCACATCGACGCGCATTGCGACACGTCCGGCACCTATGAGGGCGCCAAGTTCCACCATGGCGGACCGTTCCGCAACGCGGTGCTCGACGGCGTGCTCGATCCCGCGCGCACCATCCAGATCGGCATTCGCGGCGGGGCGGAGTTCCTGTGGGAGTTCTCCTATGAGAGCGGCATGACCGTCATCCACGCCGAGGAGGTCACCGGTCTCGGCGTGCCGGCGATCATCGAGAAGGCCAAGCAGGTGCTGGGCGACGGGCCGGTCTATGTCTCCTTCGACGTCGACAGCCTCGACCCCGCCTTCGCGCCGGGCACCGGCACGCCGGAAATCGGCGGCCTCACCTCGCGCGAGGTGCTGGAAATCCTGCGCGGCCTCAACGGGCTCGACGTCGTCGGCGGCGACGTGGTCGAGGTGGCGCCGCAATATGACCCGACCTCCAACACCCCCCATGCCGCCGCGCAGGTGCTGTTCGAGATCTTCTGCATGTCGGTTACCGCGCTGAAGGCGCGAAAGGAACTCTGATGCGCCTCGCCATGCTGCAGACCGCCGGGGATCGGCACGGCAATCCCGCCGCCAATCTCGACCGTCTCGGCGCCGCGGCCTCGCAGGCCGCCGCGTCCGGCGCCGATCTGCTGCTGGCGCCGGAGATGTTCCTCTCCGGCTACAATATCGGCCGCGCCGCATTGCAGGCGCGGGCCGAGGCACCGGACGGCCCCGCCGCCCGGCATGCCGCCATCCTCGCCCGCCGGCACGGCATCGCGCTGTGCTACGGCTATCCCGAGCGCGGGCCGGACGGCGAAATCTACAATGCGGCGCGGCTGGTCGACCGCACCGGCGCCGTGCGGCTCACCTACCGCAAGACGCATCTCTACGGCTCGCTCGACCGCGACATGTTCGCGGCCGGCGACGGGCTCGGGGCGATCGCCGAGATCGCCGGGCTGAAGATGGGCCTGCTGATCTGCTACGATATCGAGTTCCCGGAGGCGGCGCGGGCGCTCGCTTTGGCGGGTGCCGACCTCATCCTGGTGCCGACCGCCAACATGAAGCCGTTCGTCGGCGTCTCGAACGTGGTGGTGCCGGCGCGGGCCTTCGAGAACCTGCTCTATGTCGCCTATGCCAACCGTGTCGGCCGCGAAGGCGAGCTCGACTATCTCGGCATGAGCTGCGTCGGCGAGCCGACCGGCCGCCATCTGGTGCTCGCCGGCGAGGAGGATGGGCTGATCTTCGCCGACCTCGACCCGGCGGCGCTGGCGGCGGCGCGGACCGCCAACGGCCATCTTGCCGACCGGCGGCCGGAACTCTACGGCCCGCTGGTCGCCGACTGACCCCCCGCCGCCTCCCGCACAACCACCGATCCGTTCATGGCCAAAACAAAAGGCGCGCCATCCGGGGACGGCGCGCCTTGATCTTAGAGCCTTGATCGTAGAGCCGTGGAGGGCTCAGTGCGCCAGCTGGCCGTCGGGGGACTGGGCCGGCTCCGCCGCCGCCTCGGTGGCGCTGTTGGCGATGAAGCGGCCGCGCAGCGGCTTCAGCACGAACAGAGCGAGGAACGCCGCGGTGGCATTGAGGCCGACCGCGATGGCGAACACCGCATACCAGCCATAGGTTGCCGCCACGATCGAGGCGATCGGCACCAGCAGGGCGGCCGTGCCCTTGGCGGTGTAGAGCATGCCGGCATTGGTGGCGGCGAACTTCGAGCCGAACGTGTCGCCGGCAGTCGCCGGGAACAGCGAGTAGATCTCGCCGAACACGCCGAAGAACACGGCGGTCGCCAGCACGAACACCAGCGGGTTCGAGCCGTGGAACACCAGCATCAGCAGCGCCGCGGCCGCGGTGCCGAAGGCGATGAACATGGTGTTCTCGCGGCCGATCTGATCGGAGATGAAGCCGAACAGCGGCCGTCCGAAGCCGTCGAAGATGCGGTCGAGCGAGATTGCCAGCGTCAGCGCCGCCGCCTGCAGGCCGAGGATGTTCACCGGCACATTGGCGACGCCGAAATCATGGGCGATCGGGCCGATCTGCGCCGCAGCCATCAGGCCGCCGGACGCCACCATGACGAACATGAGATAGAGCAGCCAGAACACCGGCTTGGAAATGGTCTGAGCCGGCTTGTAGTCGACCTTGCTCCGCGGCAGGTGGCTGGGCTTCTTCGGCGGCGCGATCTTCGACTTCGGCGAATAGAGGAAGACCGACATCACGACGACGATGGCGCCCTGGCCGAGACCGAACCAGAAGAACGCCGCCTCATAGCCGCGGGTGGCGATCATTGCGGCGATCGGTACCACGGTGAGCGCCGCGCCGGCACCGAACCCGGCCGCGGTGGCGCCGGCGGCCAGGCCGCGACGATAGGGGAACCACTTCAGCGCGTTGCCGACGCAGGTGCCGTACACCGCGCCGGAACCGATGCCGCCGAGAATCGAGCCGAGATAAAGCAGCGGCAGCGATGTGGCATAGGAATTCACCGTCCAGGCCAGCGCGATGGTCACGCCGCCGAACAGGATGACGACGCGCGGGCCGTAGCGATCGACGAACCACGCCTCGACAGGAACCAGCCAGGTCTCGGTGAGCACGAAAAGGGTGAAGGCGAGCTGGATCGCCGCCCGGCCCCACTGGTGCTTGGCGTCGATGGGATCGACGAACAGCGTCCAGCCATATTGAAGATTGGCGATCATCGCCATGCAGATGACGCCGCAGCCCAACTGAACCCAGGGCTCCCAGGGACGCGGTGCCTTAACCGTGGCTTGCATGATTATTTTTCCTCGACCTGAATGCTGAAATCCACGGCTCTTGTTCCGGCCGCTTGGGACGGGACGCTTCCGGCGCCGCCCATTCATGATGTTCCGCATGGTACCCGACGGCCCCCCTGAGACCGCCTGACACACCTTGACCAGAGGCAAAACATTACGATTGGTCAGGTGATATCTGATATTCATGCGTCGTTTCACAACCGTACACAAAATACCACGGAGGGAATACTGGCAAAATTAAACTTTTTGACAGTTCAAAAGCCAAGTGTTCATTCGGTGCATTGGTCTTATACGTTCGAATATTGTCGTGCATACCTTTGGTCACCGACAAACAAACGTCCGTATTATCGGACGTGAACGCTGCGGGGTGTCGGATGCTGGGCGTTCTTTCCCGCGATGTGACGCAGGGTTCCCTCACCGGATCGGACGGAAATTGTGGTGACGGGCGGGCACCGGCCGGATCGGTCGCTGCGGAAAGCAGCGCCATGCCGCAGAGATAGCGGCGACCGACGCTGCGGCAGCGTCGTCGGGCGGCGATGGAACCCGATGGTACCTGCCGGCGTTCGATCACCGCTCGCCATGGGGTGCGCACGGCCCGACTCGGGCCGTTCCGCCATCCGACAAGGGAATGAAATGAATCGACCCGTACTTTACGCCGTCATCGCCGTGCTGGCGGTGGTTGCCGGTGTCTTCGCCTATCAGGCCTATCAGCGCGACCAGAACACGCTGCAGATCGAGGTCGGGCCGAAAGGTGTGAAGGTCGATCCGCCGGGCTGAGGCCGGCGCGGAACCGGCAATGGCCGGGCGCGCTCAGATGACCGCGAGCGCGCCCTGATAGAGCATCCAGGTCAGGAGGCCCATGACGCCGGCGCTGATCGCGGTGGCGACGATGCCGGCGCAGATGAAGACGCCGTCGCGCTCGACAAGGCCGAGGCCGAGAATGCACACCGCAATGCCGGGCGGCAGATTGCCGAAGATCGGGATCGGCAGCAGCAGCAGCAGCCCCAGCAACACCACCAGCATACCCAGCACCAGGCGGGCGGAGGCGTTGGAGAAATAATGCAGGCGGGGGCGCGAATAGGCTTCGAAGCGGCGCACCCATGGCAGGGCGCCGTTGACGATCTTCTCCAGCAGCGCACGCGAGAAGGTGCGCCGGGCGATCCAGCCCGGCAGCCAGAGCTCGTCGCGGCCCATGGTCATCTGCACGCCGACGAGGCAGAGCAGCAGACCGCAGATCACTGGAATGCCTGGCGGCATCGGCAGGCAGTTCGGCAGGCCGAGCAACAGAATCGACAGACCGAAGGCGCGGTTGCGCAGCGCGTGCACCACCTCTCCCACCCCGATCCGATCGGCGGAATGGGCAGTCGCGAGAGCACTGAGCAGCTCCGACGTACGCGGAGAACGATGATCCACCAGCCCGACCAAATGCCTTAGACATCCCCAAGTGCCCGAGGGCACCATTTTTCAGGTGACCTCTTAACACGCGGAAAGCGGCAATGAGAGGGCATTCTGCGCATCATCCCGCCGGCAGGCCGGATGCCGCTGGGTCAGTTGAGGCGGAAAATCCCGTCCACCGCGCGCAGCTCCGCCGGCGTGATCAGCCGGGAATGGCTCACCGTCACCGAATGCAGCGGCCCCTCGAGCTCGCGCGCCCAGAAATCGAGAAAGCGCTGGAGCTCGGGGAAATGCGGGAACAGATCGTAGCGCTGCCAGAGATAGGTCTGCAGCAGCGAGCGATGGTCGGGCATGCGGTAGAGAATATGGGCAGTGGTCAGGCCATAGCCGCCCATCTGCTTGCCGAAATCCGCCGAGACCGGCGCAGCATCGGATGCCATGCGGAACCTCCTTTCGCGAACATGCACCGACGATGATGAGCGCCCCCTGGGGGTGCCGCAAGAGTAAAATTTGGATTTCGCGTTCAATATCAATGCATTGGCAGCATGTGCGACAGAGTGCTGACAGCGGCGCCCTCTTATCGTTGGCACTCTCTTCCCTGGACTGCCAGATTTTTGCCCTCTCCCCCTTGCGCGCGTAGCGGCAGGCTCCTAGATGGTCGCCGACGATGCACGGGTCGGGTTTCGCCTGACGGGCCCCGCACCGGCGTCGTTTCGGCAAATTCACCGCTCGTTCAAGACTTTCTGGAGAGAACCGATGAAGTTCCGTCCCCTGCATGACCGCGTGGTGGTCAAGCGTGTCGATGCGGAAGAGAAGACCGCAGGCGGGATCATCATCCCCGACAGCGCCAAGGAAAAGCCCTCGCAGGGCGAAATCGTCGCCGTCGGCCCCGGCGCCCGCGACGAAGCCGGCAAGCTGGTTCCGCTCGACGTGAAGGCCGGCGACCGCGTGCTGTTCGGAAAATGGTCCGGCACCGAGGTGAAGCTCGACGGCGTCGACTACCTCATCATGAAGGAATCCGACATTCTCGGCATCGTCGAGGGCGCCGGCTCGGCCAAGAAGGCCGCGTGATCCGCCGGGAGCC
The DNA here is from genome assembly GCF_018390605.1 of Ancylobacter defluvii. Lineage (GTDB taxonomy): Bacteria > Pseudomonadota > Alphaproteobacteria > Rhizobiales > Xanthobacteraceae > Ancylobacter > Ancylobacter defluvii. The sequence continues at coordinate 820,041 of NZ_JAHBGD010000005.1, read as the reverse complement.
CGAGAGCCCGGCCCTCCCCTGAGCGCCGCGCGGCACACGCCGCCACCTCGGCTCCCGAACCGCGAACGACACACGACACTCGGAGTTTCACAACATGTCTGCCAAGGAAGTAAAGTTCTCCGGCGATGCGCGCGACAAGATGCTGCGCGGCGTCGACATCCTCGCCAATGCGGTGAAGGTGACGCTGGGTCCCAAGGGCCGCAACGTCGTCATCGAGAAGTCCTTCGGCGCCCCGCGCATCACCAAGGACGGCGTCACCGTCGCCAAGGAGATCGAGCTCGAGGACAAGTTCGAGAACATGGGCGCCCAGATGGTGCGCGAAGTGGCCTCGAAGTCCAACGACCTCGCCGGCGACGGCACCACCACCGCCACCGTGCTCGCCCAGGCGATCGTCCGTGAAGGCGCCAAGTCGGTGGCCGCCGGCATGAACCCGATGGACCTGAAGCGCGGCATCGACCTTGCGGTCGAGGCCATCGTGGCGGACCTGAAGAAGAACGCCAAGAAGGTCACCTCCAACGACGAGATCGCCCAGGTCGGCACCATCTCGGCCAATGGCGACGCCGAAGTCGGCAAGTTCCTCGCCGAGGCGATGCAGAAGGTCGGCAACGAGGGTGTCATCACCGTCGAGGAAGCCAAGACCGCCGACACCGAGCTCGACGTCGTCGAGGGCATGCAGTTCGACCGCGGCTACCTCTCCCCCTACTTCATCACCAACGCCGAGAAGATGCGCGTGGAATTCGAGGATCCCTACATCCTCATCCACGAGAAGAAGCTCTCGGGCCTCCAGGAGCTGCTGCCGGTTCTCGAAGCCGTGGTGCAGACCTCCAAGCCGCTGCTGATCATCGCCGAGGACATCGAGGGTGAAGCCCTTGCAACCCTCGTCGTCAACAAGCTGCGCGGCGGCCTGAAGGTCGCGGCCGTGAAGGCGCCGGGCTTCGGCGACCGCCGCAAGGCCATGCTGCAGGACATCGCCATCCTGACCGGCGGCACCGCGATCTCCGACGATCTCGGCATCAAGCTCGACACCGTGACCCTCGACATGCTCGGCCGCGCCAAGAAGGTGGTGATCGAGAAAGAGAACACCACGATCGTCGACGGCGCCGGCAAGAAGAAGGACATCGAGAGCCGCGTTGCGCAAATCAAGGCGCAGATCGAGGAGACCTCCTCGGACTACGACCGCGAGAAGCTGCAGGAGCGCCTCGCCAAGCTCGCGGGCGGCGTCGCGGTGATCCGCGTCGGCGGCGCCACCGAGATCGAGGTGAAGGAAAAGAAGGACCGCGTCGACGACGCGCTGCACGCGACCCGCGCGGCCGTTGAAGAAGGCATCCTGCCGGGCGGCGGCGTCGCCCTGCTGCGCGCCATCAAGGCGCTGGAAGGCGTCAAGACCGCCAATGCCGACCAGAAGACCGGCGTCGAGATCGTCCGCAAGGCGGTGCAGTATCCGGCGCGCCAGATCGCGTCCAACGCCGGCGAGGATGGCTCGCTGATCGTCGGCCGCATTCTGGAGAAGGACAGCTACTCCTTCGGCTTCAACGCCCAGACCGGCGAATATGTCGACATGTACAAGGCCGGCGTGATCGATCCCGCCAAGGTGCTGCGCTCGGCGATCCAGAACGCCGCGTCGGTGGCTTCGCTGCTGATCACCACCGAGGCGATGATCGCCGACCTGCCCAAGAAGGGCGGCGCGGCCCCGGCCATGCCGGGCGGCGGCATGGGCGGCATGGGCGGCATGGACTTCTGATCGTCGTCCAACCGCCTCTGCGGTTGAGCGCCGAAGCCGGGCAAGCCCGGCTTCGGATGGGGCATGGACTTCTGATCGACGTCCTGATCGTCGGAAATACGAAAGGGCGCGGCGAAAGCCGCGCCCTTTTGCTTGTTGTCGTTGAACCAACGGAAGAATTCACGCCGCCTCGCGCCCGATGCCGGCGGCGGCATCGAGATCGGCGTCGAACGCGTGCTCGTGCGCCCGGTCGAGATTGATCCCCCTGGTCTCGATGCGAAACCGCCAGGTGACGGCCGCGCCGAGCAGCGACGTGCCGGCAAGGCCGTAAAGCAGATAGGTGGTTCCGATCTCGGCCAGCAGGATGGGAAACAGGAAGGCGGTGAGCACCGCGCCGATCTTGCCGAACGCCGCCGCAAAGCCCGCGCCCTTGCCCCGCACATGCGTGGGGAACACCTCGCCGGCGAGCAGGTAGGTCTGGGCGTTGGGGCCGAGATTGGTCATGAAGTTGAACAGCATGAAGCCGGCGAAGATCAGCGCGGTCCGTACCGGATCGGCATAGTGCGTCGAGAACGCCGCCAGCAACAGCCCGGTGGCGCAGCCGACGAAGCCCAGCGCCTGCAACGGGATGCGGCCGACCCGGTCCGACAGCACCACCGCCCCGACGATACCGACGATCAGCAACGCATCGATCAATGCCGCGCCCTCGGCCGCCAGGATCTGGTTGGCGATGATGTCGGTGACGTCGTGCGCCTGGGAGGCGGCGTGGCCGAGCGCGGCGGCCAGAATGGTCGGCGTGAACAGGCCGATGCCATAGGTGCCGAGATCCTGGAGGAACCACGGCACCGAGGCGAGGATGGTCGCGCGCCGGTTCCTGGCGCCGAACAGCGCCGACCAGCCGGTCTCGGACACATGGCGGCGCGCGTGGCGGTTGCTGCGGGCGAGCTTGATCCGGTGCGGATAGGCCGGATCGCGCTTGAGCAGCTTCGCCGCTTCCCGCTCGGCCTCGTCGAAACGGCCATGCGCGAAGAGCCAGGGAGCGCTCTCGGTGATGTAGAAGCGCCCGATGGTGACCAGGGCGGCCGGCAGGATGGCCGAGGCGTACATCCAGCGCCAGGCGGAGATATCCGGCAGGTTGACCAGAACCATGTAGCCGACGCCGCTGCCCGCCAGCGCGCCCAGCGCCTGGAAGCCGAAGGCGCCGAGCACCAGCCGGCCGCGGGCGCTGCTGGGAATGCTCTCGGAAATGATGAGATGCGCCGTGGGATAGTCGCAACCCAGCGCCACGCCGACGCCGAACAGGAACACCACCAGCCATGGATAGCTGGGGCTGAGCGCCAGCAGCACCAGGAAGATCATGAAGATGATCATCTCGACCACGAACATGAACTTGCGGCCGAACGTGTCCGACAGTCCGCCCAGCGCCAGCGCCCCGACCAGGATGCCGGCCAGCGAGGCCGCCCCGACGACGCCGTGCTGGGTCGCGCTCATGTCGAACTCGACGGCGATCAGCGGCAGGGCGACGGCGGTCATGAACACGACCAGTCCCTCGAAGAACTTGCCGAAGGCGGCGAGCCACCAGATGCGCCACTGCATCGTCGTCATCGGCGCATGGCCGACCGGGGTGCCGTCGGCCCAGAGCGGCGTCTCGTCGATATAGTCCTGCACCCGCTTGGCGGAACCGGCCAGCTGTGTGCCGGAAGCCTCGCTCTCCATGCCGCCCCCCGAAACTACCCCGCCGACAATCCGTTAGGCCGGCCGCGTGAACCGGCTGTGACAGAGGACCGGCTGTGACAGAGGACCGGCGCCACCGGCAACCACACTGCCTCAATCCAGCGTCTGCCGGAACCGGCGCACGGCGATGAACATCGCCACCAGCATGATGGCGCCCAGCGCCATGATGTCCTGCGCCAGATCGACGCTGGCCGCCCCCTTCAGCATGATGCCGCGCACCATGCGCAGGTAATGCGTCAGCGGCATCGTCTCGGCGAGCCATTGCGCCCACAGCGGCATGCCGGCGAAGGGGAACATGAAGCCCGACAGCAGGATGTTGGGCAGGAAGTACATGAAGGTCATCTGCACCGCCTGCAGCTGGTTCTGCGCCAGCGTCGAGAAGGTGTAGCCGATCGACAGGTTGGCGAGGATGAACAGCACCGTCAGCAGCGTCAGCAGCCCGGGCGAGCCGATCATCGGCACATCGAACAGATACAGCCCGGCGCCGACGATCAGCAGCGCCTGCCCCGCCCCCACCAGCACATAAGGCGCGATCTTGCCGAGCATCACCTCCACCGGGCGGATCGGCATAGCGAGCAGCGTCTCCATGGTGCCGCGCTCGATCTCGCGCGTCACCGACAGCGCGGTGAAGATCAGCATGGTCATGGTGAGGATGGTGCCGAGCAGGCCGGGCACGATGTTGAGCTGCGTCACCGCCGCCGGGTTGTAGCGGGCATGGGTGATGATCTGGAACGCCGGCGGCGCGCTCTCCAGCCCGGAGCCTTCCGGCCCGCCCTCCACCGCGAAGCGCTCGCGCTTCACCGCGGTCTCGACCAGTGCCTGCAGCGCCGCCACCGCGCTGCCGGAGGCGACCGGATCGGTGGCGTCGGCGGCAACCAGCATGGAGGGGCTCTCGCCGCGCCGCACCGCCCGCTCGAAGCCGGCGGGGATCTCGACGATGAACGACACCTCGCCGGCGAGCATCTGGTGATCGGCCTCGGCGGCGCTGCGCGGATGGCTCACCACCGCGAAATATTTGGTGTTCTCGATCGCGGCGAGGATGGAGCGGGTGAGCGAGGTGTCCTCATAGGCGAGCACTGCGGTCGGCAGATGCCGCGGCGTGGTGTTGATGGCGTAACCGAACAGCACCAGCTGCAAGAGCGGGATCGAGATCATGGTGGCGAAGGACACCCGGTCGCGCAGCAGCTGCAGGAATTCCTTGCGCATCATCGCGCCGACCCGGCGCAGGAAGCCGCCCACCGCCCCGCTCATCGGAAATTGTCCTTCGACCGGTTCATCAGGTCGATGAACACATCCTCCAGCGTCGGCTCGTCGCGCCGCCAGACCAGGCCCGGCCGCGCGCGGAACGGGGCGATGGCCGCCTCCAGCGCCGCCGCGTCGTGGCCGCCGACATGCACGCTGGCGCCGAACGGCGCCACCATGTCGATGCCCGGCAGCGCCGCCAGCTCGCGTGCCAGCGGCGCCGGATCGCCGCCGGCGACGCTCCAGGTGAACAGGCCGGCGCCGGCGACCACCTCCTTCACCGTGCCCTGCGCCAGCAGCTCGCCATAGGCGATGTACGCGATCTCATGGCAGCGCTCGGCTTCGTCCATGTAGTGGGTGGAGACCAGCACGGTGAGGCCGTCGGCGGCGAGCTCGTGGATCTGCGCCCAGAATTCGCGCCGCGCCTTGGGATCGACGCCGGCTGTGGGCTCATCGAGCAGCAGCAGGTCCGGCGAGGGCAGGATGCAGGCGCCGAGCGCCAGGCGCTGCTTCCAGCCGCCCGACAGCGAGCCGGCGAGCTGCTTGTCGCGTCCGGCGAGGCCGAGCCGCTCCACCGCCGCCCGCGCCGCTCCCACCGGGTCCGGCACGCCATAGACGCGGGCGACGAATTCCAGGTTCTCCCGCACCGAGAGATCGGCATAGAGGCTGAAGCGCTGCGTCATGTAGCCGACATGGCGGCGAATGGCGCGGGCCTCGGTGAGGATGTTCATGCCGAGGCAGGTGCCACGGCCGGAATCCGGGGTCAGCAGGCCGCACAGCATGCGGATGGTGGTGGTCTTGCCGGAGCCGTTGGGGCCGAGGAAGCCGTAGATCTGGCCCTTCTTCACCCGCATGGTGAGGTCGCGCACCACCACCCGGTCGCCGAACGACTTCGACAGCCCCTCGACCTCGATGGCGTAGGGCGTATCGGGGAGCGTGTCGGCGGCCGCGCTCACGGGGCGAGCTCGACGGTGATCGGCTGGCCGGGGCGCAGCTTCAGGGGATCGTCGGGCTTGGCCTCCAGCAGGAACACCAGCTTGGAGCGCTCGTCGAGGCTGTAGATCACCGGCGGGGTGTATTCCGACTCGGTGGCGATGTAGCTCACCGTCGCCGGCACGCTGCCGGCGCAGCCGTCGCAATGGACGGTGACGCGCGAACCGAGGCGGAAGCGGGCGAGATCCGGTTCCGGCACGAAGAACCGCATCTTGATCAGGTCCGGCGGCAGCACGGAGAGCACCGGCCGCCCGACCGGCACCAGCTCGCCGGGGCGGAAATACACCGTCTCCACCGAGCCGGCGGCGGGGGCGGCGAGCGTGCGGCGGTCGAGCCGGGTCTGCGCGGTGACGAGATTGGCCTGCGCGGTGTCGACCGCCCTTTCGGCGGCGGCGACCTGCATCTCGCGCGAGCCCAGGCGGCCGACCTCGATCTGCTTGTTGACCTCGTCGATCGCTGCCCGGTTCTGGTCGTAGGTCGCCTGCGCGGTGTCGAGCGCCGCCTTGGAGCCGACCGCCTTGGAGTAAAGGTCCTTCTGGCGGTTCAATTCGAGGCGCGACAGCTCCAGCGCCGCCTCGGCGCGCCGCTGGCTGGCTTCCAGCACCGCGATCTCCTCCGGGCGCTGCGCCGCTGCCTTGAGATTGGCAAGCTGGGCGCGCGCCTGTTCGAGATCCGCCTTGGCGGCGTCGACATCGGCCTGCTGCAAGGAGGGGTCGATCTCGAACAGCTTCTGGCCCGCGCTCACCCGGTCGCCCTCGTCGACATGCAGCGCGGTGACGCGGCCGGCCTCGTCGGGACCGACGAACAGCATGTCGGCCTCGGCATAGCCCTGATAGCGGGCCGGGCCGGTTTCCGCGCAGCCGGCCAGCAGCAGCACCAGCGGCAACAAGGCGAGGCGTTTCATACTTCCCTCCAGCCGAGCCCGCGCAGCACCAGCTCCACATGGGCGGCGAACATGCCCTCAAGGTCGAGCGTCTCGTGACGTCCGAACAGCCCGTCCCAGACGGCGGCGATCAGTACCGGGGCGATGATGAGCTGCGGGTAGCGCAGCGCCGCGTCGGAAGAGATTTCGCCGCGTTCGAGCGCCCGCGCATTGATCGCCCGCAACAGGCTCAGCCCGCGCGCGACCACCTCGCGGTAATAGAAATCGGCGATGGCGGGGAAGCGCTCGCCTTCCGCCAGCATCAGCCGGATGATGTGCCGGCGCGGCGAGGCCACCGCCTCGGTGCGGATGTGCTGGAACAGCAGCTTGAGGAAATCGAGGGTCGAGCCTTCGAAGCCGGCGAAGTCGCGCTCCAGCTTGCCGAGGATCGGGTCGGCGGCATCGTGCACCAACCCCTCGAACAGCGCGGTCTTGTCCTTGAAATACAAATAGAGCGTGCCCTTGGCGATGCCGGCGCGGCGGGCGACGTCCTCCATCCGCGCGCCGGTGAAGCCGTGCTCGGCGAAGACTTCCAGCGCCGCATCGAGGATGGCGCGGCGGCGCGCCTTGGCGTCCGGCCGCTTCTTTGGCCGGTGGGCGGGCAGTTTGGCGGTGGGGTCGAGATCGTCCGGCATGGCGGTGCCACATTATGACTGACTGGTCAGTCATAACATGATGGTTCACCGGCTGGAAGCGGCGGGATCGAGCCGGGAATGCCCTGTCGTCATTCTGGACGGCCGAAGGCCGATCCGGGATCGCGTGCCGAAGGCAAGACCCAAGCGGCCGGGATGACGCCCTCCTTCTTTCCTCTCCCCCTTGGGGAGGGGTGGCCCATGCAGAGGGTCGGTGAGGGGACGCCATTGCCGGGCGTCGAAGACCCCTCACCCCAGCCCTCTCCCCGACGGGGAGAGGGAGCCTCCACGCGCGGGAAATGTTCTATCCGGGATCGCACCCGCATTGGCGGACGATCCCGGATCGAAGCTGCGCGGAGCCTGTCCTTGGGCTTGGGACCCAAGCGGCCGGGATGACGCCCTCCTTCTTTCCTCTCGCCATTGGGGAGAGGTGGCCCGTGCAGTGGGGTAAGGGGAACGCCATTGCCGGGCGTCCAAGACCCCTCACCCCACCCCTCTCCCCGATGGGGAGAGGGAGCCTGGCCGCTGTTTCGGGACATGTGGATCAGCCCCTGAGAGCCTGGCCACGCGCCCCAAAAAGCAAAGGGTGCCCTCAACGGGGGCGCTCTCGCCTATTCTGTTCAGAAGCTGCGCCGGAAGCGGTGCGTCAGTTGATCGCGCCGAGCGGGATGAACTGGGTCTCGCCGGAGGAGCCGTCAATGCCGTCATTGTCGGTGACGATGAAGCCGTTGCCGGCGGCGTCGATGGCGAAGCTCTCCACCTTGTCGAGCACATAGCCCTTGGGCGCGGCGAGCAGCGGCTTGAGGTCCTTCACCTCGGTCTTGGCGAGGACCGGCGGCTTGGCCTCGCTGCCGATGGCGGCCGGCACGACGTCCTTCAGCGACACGAAGTACAGCTTCTTCAGCTTGGCGTCCGGGCCGACAAGGTTGTCGCGCTCGATCACGATCAGGCCGTCCTTATGGGCGGTGAGCTCGGAAATGCCGACCCAGCCCTTCTCGGACTTCTCCAGCGGATAGTGGACGGCGCCGAAGCCCTTCGTCGCCGGCTTGTAGGCGATCAGCTTCACGAAGCCCCTGGGATCGTCCTTCCACTCGCGCTGCACGCCGAGCCATACCGTCTCGTCGGCACCGGTGCCGGTGACCGCCACGCCCTCGAAGCCGTAGCGGGTCGCCTGCGCGGCGAGCGCCTGCGGCAGGGCGATCTCCTCGGCGATGGAGCCGTCGGCATTGACCCGGATGAGCAGGTTCTGCGTCGGGTTTTCCTTCTTCTCGGGATTGCCCTCGGATGCGAGCCAGAAACCGCCTTCCGGGCGGATGGCGATGCCTTCGAGGTCGAGGCCCTTGGCCGGCTGGCCGTCCCTGGTCACCACGGTGGCGGCGGTAATCCTGGCCGGCTTGGCGGTGGCGTCGATGGTGAGGATGCGGCCCTGCGCATAGAAGCTGTCGGTCACCGCATAGAGCTTGCCGGCGTCCTTCGGGTCGGCAGCGAAGCCGGAGAGCGCGCCCCACCAGATCGGCAGCCCGTTCTTGTCGTCGGCCGAGACGATGGTCGGGTAGCTAGGGGCGCCGGGCGCGCGCTGGTAGACGGTGACCACCGAGCCGATGCCGCCATCCTCGCGGAGATCGGTCTCGCTGGCGGTGACGAACAGGTTGCGCGCGGGAATGGCGAGCAGGCCTTCCGGCCCGACGCCGCCGGGAAGAACCTGAAGCAGCTCAGGTGCTTCGGCACCGCCCTTGTCACGATACACGAAGACCAGAGAGGCGCGCTCGGAGCCGGCGAAGATCAGTTTCTCGCCGCCGAAGGTCGCGACTTCCGCGCCCTCCATCTCGATGCCCTTCTTGTTGCGCTTCTCGGGATAGTGGCCGAGACGCACCGCCATGTGCTCGGGCGCGGTGCCGGATTCGAACAGCAGCTTGCCGGTCTTGTCGAAGATGCTGAAGCCGCGCGTGCCGCCCTTCCAGTCGCCTTCATTGGCGATGACGAAACGGTTATCGTCGATCCACTGCACGGTGTCGGGCTCGCGGGGAACCGCCGTCATCTTGCCGGAGAGATCGATCACCCCGTCCTTCTTGGTGTCGATCTTGTCGAGATCGACGGTGCCGGCGGAGAAATGCGCGGTGACCTTGCCGGTGGGCAGGTCGACCACCACGATGTGGTTGTTTTCCTGCAGGGTGACGACCACCTCGTTGCGCGCGTTGATATCGACATATTCCGGCTCGGGATCTTCCGGCGCGACGGCGGCGAGGCCGGTCAGGTCGACGACCTTCTTGGAGGCGTCGACGACGCGGCCGTCCTTCACCTCGAAAGTGGTGAGGTTGCCGGCCGGCATCTGCGGAATGGCGCCGTCATTGATGTCCTCGTCGCGCTCGTTCTCGATCGCGATGGCGAGGAAGCGGCCATCCGGGCTCTTGGTGACCGAATCCGGCTGGCCGCCGAGGTCGACCTTGTCCTCGACCTTGCGGGAGGCGATGTCGACCACCGCGAGGTGACCCGACGGGTTGCTCTTCGATTCGGAGGTGTTGACGCCGACATAGGCCTTGCCGCCGATAACCACGGTGGTTGTCGGCTCGCCGTCGAGCGCCACGGTGCCGGCCGGCTTGGGCGCCGCCGGGTCGGTGATGTCGATGAAGCCGATGCGCTTGCCGGGGCTGTCGCTGTAGATCAGCGTGCTGCCATCCTCGGTCACGGTGATGATCTCGGCGGCGGTGGACTTCTTGGCGTCGGCGCCGGCCGGCAGATTGTCCACCACGTTGAAGGTGGCGATGCGGTTGAAGCTTTCGGGCGCGTTCTGCGCCGGGGCGACACCGGCGGACGCAAGCATGGCAAGGCAGACGCCGGCCATCAGAGTCGAGCGCATGGGAAGATCCTCATCCTGACGCGGGGTAGCCCGCCTGCGGTCTTCAAAGCGACCGTCGATGACACGCCGATGACGGCTGTGGCGGAAAAGCGGCGACAAGTGCGGAAACCTAAGACTTTCGTAGCAACCAAATTGTCGCGAATAGCGCAATTAGCGCTTGCGCTTGCCCTTTCGTCATCGTCTGCTGGTCACATCGGGCCAGAGCGCGCAAAGCGCCGCCCGGCGGGTGCGAGCCCGCGGAGGAAACGCCACAGGAGGAACGACCCATGACCGATACGTCAGGGAAGAGCGTCGATGCACGCGCTCACGTCGATACGCAGGCCGATGCCGTCCCGTCCCGCCGCCGCTTCATCGCCACCGCCGCCGTCGCCGGTGCCGCGGTGGTCGCCAGCCCGGCGGTGCATGCGCAGGCGCCGATCAGGCTGAAATTCCAGTCGACCTGGCCGAACAAGGACATCTTCCACGAGTTCGCCGGCGACTTCACGAAGCGGGTCAACGCCATGGCCGGTGGCCGGGTCGAGCTCGACCTGCTGCCCGCCGGCGCGGTGGTGCCCGCCTTCCAGATGCTCGACGCGGTATCGGCCGGCATTCTCGACGGCGGCCACGGCGTCGCCGCCTACTGGTACGGCAAGAACAAGGCGTTCTCGCTGTTCGGCACCGCCCCGGCCTTCGGCTGGGACGCCGACGAGCTGCTCGGCTGGATCCGTTATGGCGGCGGGCAGGAGCTCTATGACGACCTGGTGCACAACACGCTGAAGCTCAACGTCGTCGGCATGCTCACCGGGCCGATGCCGAGCCAGCCGCTGGGCTGGTTCAAGACCGAGATCTCCAGCATCGACCAGATGAAGGGCATGAAGTATCGCACGGTCGGCCTGGGCGCCGACCTGTTCAAGGAACTGGGCGCCGCGGTGACCATCGTGCCCGGCGGCGAGATCGTGCCGGCGATCGATCGCGGCCTGCTGGAAGGCGCCGAGTTCAACAACCCCTCCTCCGACCTGGTGCTCGGCTTCCCCGATGTCGCCAAGGTCTACATGATCCAGAGCTACCACCAGGCGCTGGAATGCTTCGAGGTGCTGTTCAACAAGACCAAGTTCGACGCCATGCCGAAGGACGTGCAGGAGATCATCAAGGCGGCGGCGGATGCCACCTCCGCCACCATGATGTGGAAGGCGCAGGACCGCTACTCGAAGGACCTCGAGGCCATCAAGGCCCGCGGCGTGAAGGTGATACCGACACCAAAGCCGGTGCTGGAGGCGCAGCTGAAGGCCTGGGACGTGGTGATCGCCAACCTTTCCGCCGATCCGGTGTTCAAGAAGGTGATCGACAGCCAGAAGGCCTGGGCGCAGCGCATCGTCGGCTTCCGGCTGCAATACGAGCCGGATTCGAAGATGGCCTACGACCACTTCTTCCCCTCCGCGTGAAGGAGCGGGGCGGCGCGGCGCTCTTTGGCCCGACACCCCATCGCCTGACACGCCGTCATGGCCGGGTTTTATTCGGTCATCGACGCGGCCCCACCCGGCGCACCGGGAACCACGGCGCGGATGCCCGCAACTCGGCTGAAGCCGAGTTGCGCTCGCGGAAAACCGAAGTCGGCAACAGCCGACTTCGGGCCAAGCCCGGACGTGATGGTGTGTTGGCGGGGGCCCGCATGTTCCTCCCTTCTCCCTCTCCCCGTCGGGGAGAGGTGACCTGCGAAACGGGTCGGTGAGGGGAACTGGGCGGAAACGGTTGCGTGGGGCCGTCCAACTGGATGGTCCGGATGAGCACGGCGCTTCTCCCAGGCCGAGGCGGCCCGCCGCTCTCACCCGGCCCTCTCCCCGCCGGGAAGAGGGCTTCCCTGCGCTGTGCCTCCGGCCGCCTCCTCGCGCTCTGGCCGAGCCCTCCCTTGCCGCCCTCCTCCCCGAGGCTCCTCCATGCAATCGATTCTTCTCGCCGTCGACCGGCTGAACGCCTTCATCGGCAAGGCTTTCGCCTGGTGCATCGTCCTGCTGACGCTGGCGATCAGCTATGAAGTCTTCCGCCGCTACGTGCTGCGCGATCCCACCACCTGGGCCTATGATGTCAGCCTGATGCTCTATGGCGCGCTGTTCATGATGGCGGGCGCCTACACGCTCTCGCGCAACGGCCATGTGCGCGGCGACTTCCTCTACCGCAACTGGCGGCCGCAGACGCAGGCGAAGAGCGACCTCGTTCTCTACTTCCTGTTCTACTTCCCCGGCATCCTCGCGATGATCTACGCCGGCTGGGGTTACTTCCACCTCTCCTACCTGCTCAATGAGCACTCCTCCTTCAGCCCGGACGGGCCGGTGATCTGGCCGTTCAAGGCGCTGATCCCGATCACCGGCGTGCTGATGCTGCTGCAGGGCGTGGTCGAGGTGGCGCGCTGCATCATCTGCATTCGCGACGGCGACTGGCCGCAACGGCTGCACGATGTCGAGGAGATGGAGAAGATCATCCTCGAGGAAGCCGCCAACCGCGCCGAGCGCGAAGGCACCACGCGGGGGGCGCTGTGATGTTTCTCTCGGAGCCCGCCCTCGGCATCCTGATGCTGGTGCTATTCCTGATCTTCCTGATGCTCGGCTTTCCCATCGCCTTCACGCTGATGGCGCTGGGGGTGGGCTTCGGCTACTTCACGCAGGGCGACAGCATCTTCAACCTGTTCGTGCAGCGCACCTATTCGGTGATGGCGAACGACGTGCTGATCTCGATCCCACTGTTCCTGTTCATGGGCTATGTGATCGAGCGCGCCAACATCCTCGACCGGCTGTTCCGCTCCATCCAGCTCGCCGCCGCCTGGCTGCCCGGCTCCCTGGCGGTGGCGACGCTGATCACCTGTGCGCTGTTTGCCACCGCCACCGGCATCGTCGGCGCCGTGGTGACGCTGATGGGGCTGCTCGCCTTCCCCGCCATGCTGCGCGCCGGCTACGATACCCGCATCGCTGCCGGCGTCATCTGCGCCGGCGGCTGTCTCGGCATCCTGATCCCGCCGAGCGTGATGCTGATCCTCTACGGCGCCACCGCCGGCGTCTCGGTGGTGAAGCTCTACGCCGCCGCCTTCATCCCCGGCCTCGGCCTGGCGCTGATGTACATGACCTATGTCGTCATCCGCGCCATGATCAATCCGGCGCTGGCGCCGAAGCTGCCTATGGCGGAGCGCAACGTTCCGACGCTGACCATCATCTGGGCGCTGCTGACCTCGTTCCTGCCGCTGGTAATGCTGATCACCGCCGTGCTCGGCTGCATCATCCTCGGCCTCGCGACGCCCTCCGAAGCCGCGGCGGTCGGCGCCGCCGGCGCGGTGCTGCTGGCGCTGGCCTACCGCACCTTCAGCGTGCAGAAGCTGAAGGATTCGGTGTTCCTCACCGCCCGCGCCTCGGCGATGGTGTGCTGGCTTTTCGTCGGCTCGGCAGTGTTCTCGGCGGTGTTCGCGCTGCTGGGCGGCCAGCGGGTGGTGGAAGAGTTCATCATGTCGCTGGACCTCGGGCCGATCGGCTTCCTGCTGCTGACCCAGGCGATCATCTTCGTGCTGGGCTGGCCGCTGGAATGGACGGAGATCATCGTGATCTTCCTGCCGATCTTCCTGCCGCTGCTCGACCATTTCGGCATCGACCCGATCTTCTTCGGGGTGCTGGTGGCGCTGAACCTGCAGACCTCGTTCCTGTCGCCGCCGGTCGCCATGGCGCCGTTCTACCTGAAGGGCGTGGCGCCGAAACACGTGTCGATCGACGAGATCTTCTCCGGCGTGATGCCGTTCATCGCCATCGTGGTGTTCGCCATGGCGCTGCTCTACATCTTCCCCGGCATCGCGCTCTGGCTGCCGAGCTATCTCTATGGGGGGTGAGGCACGGAACACTCCGGCACCTCAAACATCTGGCCGGCGATTGCCGAAAGAGCGGCGAAACACCCTCTCCCCCCTGGGGAGAGGGATGGGGTGAGGGCGCGCCACGGCTCGGCGATGTCGTCTCCCCTCGCCGCCCCGCTTCGCGGGCCACCTCTCCCCAATGGGGAGAGGAAATGAAAGGTCGGACGCTGAAGTGCCCGATGCAGTTGGGCCTCCAGGGACGCAGGACGGTCCCGCCTCCCCACCCGCTCACGCCGTCGCCGAGGCGCCTTTGGGGTCGCCCGGCGCGGTCTTCCAGCCGAGCGCCGGGAAACGTACCACCCGGCGGCCGCGGAAATCGTTCTCGCAGACGAGATGGCCGCGCTCTTCCATATAGGTGAGCAGCCAGCGCCCGCGCGAGGGCGAGCGGCTGCCATAGGCGCGGGCGAGCTCCTCGTCGGCCGGCGAGGGCATGCCCTCCATGCCGGCGCGGGCGATGAGCAGAAACACGCCCTGCATCTCCTCCGGCAGGCCGGCCGCCTGCTCGACCGCGCGGCGCCACTCGACGTCGCGCCCCTCGCCGCCGGCTCCCTCGACGCCGGCGCGGGCGATGGCGAGACGGCGGGTGAACTCGGCGAGATCGGGCATGCGCGAGCCGACGCGGCGCACCCGGCAATGCACGGTGAAATCCGGGTAGAGCGTCGCCGCCGAGCGGAACGGCGCGTCGGGATCGGCGACGAACTGGTGGACGATTTCCTCGATCAGCGCCTCGCGCTCCGCCTCGATGGCGGCGGCGGCCTCGGCATCCGGCTCGGCCGCGACCGGGGCGACGGCGTGCTCCAGCTGCTCCAGCACCTCGTCGGCGGAGGGGGCGGCCGGGCGCGACGCGGGCGCCGGCATCGGCAGGCCGTCATCCTCGAAGATGAGCCCCTGCATGGCGCCCGACTCCATGTCCGGCAGCGGCATCAGCGCCGGGCGGCCATTGCGGGTGCCGGTCTCGACGAAGCCGATCTTCACCGGCAGCGGCCGGCGGGACAGCGCCGGGCCGAGCGCCACGAAGGAGCCGGTGTTGAGGTCGCGGAAGCTCTCCGCCTGCCGCTTCTCCATGCCGAGCAGATCGGCGGCGCGCGCCATGTCGATATCGAGGAAGGTGCGGCCCATCAGGAAGTTGGAGGCTTCCGCCGCCACGTTCTTGGCCAGCTTGGCGAGGCGCTGGGTGGCGATGACGCCGGCCAGCCCGCGCTTGCGGCCGCGGCACATCAGATTGGTCATCGCCATCAGCGATGCCCGGCGCGCCTCCTCGGAGATTTCCGCCGCACCGGCGGGGGCGAAGAGCTGCGCCTCGTCCACCACCACCAGCATCGGGAACCAGTAGTCGCGCTCGATGTCGAACAGCCCGTTGAGGAAGGCGGCGGCCGAGCGCATCTGCGCGTCCGCATCCAGCCCTTCGAGATTGAATACCACCGAGGCGCGGTGCCGGCGGATGCGGGCGGCGATGCGCCCCAGCTCGCTCTGGGTGCGCTCGGCGTCGATGACGACATGGCCGAAGCGCTCGGCGAGGCCGACGAAGTCGCCTTCCGGATCGATGATCGCCTGCTGCACATGGCCGGCGCTCTGCTCCAAGAGGCGGCGCAGCAGATGCGATTTGCCGGACCCGGAATTGCCCTGCACCAGCAGGCGGGTCGACAGCAGCTCCTCCAGATCGAGCCGCACCGGCTGGCCGGCCGGATTGGCCCCGAGCTCGATGGCGATGGTCATGGTCTGCTTCGCGTCCCGATAATCGCCTGATGCTCCAGCTGTCCCCGCCACGCTCTAGCACTATCGCGCGCGCGGGGAGCGGCACCGGCGTAGAAGTCCACAGATTCGCAGCCTCCCGGCAAGGGGGACGATGAGGCGTCGACGGGCGTTAACAACGGACGTCGACAAGGCGGCGCGGCTCGGACACAGTAGCCGCATGTCCGATCCCACGCTGTTCACCATCGGTTACGAGCAGGCCAGCTCCTCGGCGGTGCTCGACGAGCTGGCGCAGGCCGGCGTCGAACTGCTCGTGGATGTGCGGGCGGTGGCGGCCTCGCGCCGGGCCGGCTTCTCCAAGACCCTGCTGGCGGCCGGGGTGGCGGAACGCGGCATCGGCTATCTGCATCTGCGCGGCCTCGGCACCCCGGCGGAAGGCCGACAGGCGGCGCGAAGCGGCCAGCATGCTACCATGCAGCGCATCTTCGCCGCGCATATGGCGACGCCGACCGCACAGGAGCAGCTCGACGAATTGATCGGCCTCGTCGAGGCCGGCAGGCGGGTCTGCCTGCTCTGCTTCGAGCGGCATCCCGAGCATTGCCACCGGCTCATCGTCGCCAATCTGGTCTGCGAACGCGTCGAGGTGCCGGTGACCCACCTCATGGCTGCGCCGCTGTAGCTTCATACCGCGACCAATTGCCCACAACGCAGGCGTGTATATCGATCTTATGCGCGCAGTGATTCGTTGGCAGGCGCTTCGGCCGATGCTCGTATTGGCTGAGGTACTGATTTTCACAACTTTTGGAATGGATCGGCATGGCGGGCATCGACCGTCTGGCGCTGCGGTTTTTGCTTGCCGTCGCGGGACCCGGCGCTGCCGGCGCCGAGGAACCGGCGCGGCAAAACCCGTTTGCCGACCGCTCCTATTTCTATTCCGGCGTCGATGTCGCCCGCGACACCTCCTATGGCTGGGCCGGCGCGGCCTGGTCGCCCTTCGGTGCCATGCATGAGGAGGGCTTCCGCCTGCGGGCCCAGGGTGGCGGCGGCCGCTATTCCTACCGCACCGATGCGGTGCCCGGCGGCTGGAACAATGCCTCCAAGGCGGAGGGCGAGGTGCTGGCCGGCTGGCAGTTCCTCGCCGGCGGCCATGCGCTGGCGGTCTATGGCGGGGTGAACCTGCGCCAGGACACCCTCGACCGCCCCGATCCGTCGAACCGCGACCAGGGCAGCCATGTCGGCGTAAAGGGCGTGGTGGAATGGTTTCACCGCCCGGCGCCGGACTGGGTGGCGAGCGCGGCGGCCGGCGCGTCCACGGCGGACGAGACGGCGTCGCTGCGGGCGGCTTTCGGCCGCAAGATCACCGATCAGGTGGAACTCGGCACCGAGGCGATGGGGTATGCCGACTGGTTCTCCAACACCGCCGGCGTCGGGCTCTACCTCGCCAATCCCCTGCCCGGCCGGCAATGGCGCGTCGCCGGCGGCTGGCGCTGGAGCAGCGACAGCCCGGACGGCGCCTATGGCTCGCTGTCCTTCTACACGCCGTTCTAGGCAAACCGTTCCGGCACCCGACCTCGCGCCTCTTCCTGACGCGAACCGGCACCATGCCTCGCGCGACAAGCTCCGGCCTCAGGCGTCCTCGGCCTGCATGCCGTCCAGCGCCGGGCGGGCATCGACATGGGCGGTCTCGGCGATGTGGTGCAGCTCCAGCGCCTGAAGCTCCTCCAGCGTGTCGACATCGACGAAGGCCGCGTCGTCGCTGACCTCGACATCGGCCACCGCCTCGGCATTCTCGGCGAGGAGATGCCGCGCGCCGACATCGCCGGTGAGCGCCGCCAGCGCCGGGAACACCCGCCGTGCCCAGACCACCGGATTGCCGCGCCGCCCCTCGCGCGACGGCGCCGCCGCGATGGCGCCGGGCGTCGAGTCGAGCGCGGCGATCAACCGGTCGATCAGGCCGGCATGCACCTTCGGCATGTCGCCGAGCATCACGGCGGCGGCCGGCGCTTCCGGCGGCACCGCGCCGAGGCCGACGCGGATCGAGCTCGACAGGCCCTCGGCATAATCGGGATTGTGGATGAGGTGCACCGGCAGCCCGACGAGCGCCGCGCGCAGCTTGGCGGCGTCATGGCCGGTGACGACGATCACTGGCCGCGCATGCGAGGCGAGCGCCGAGAGCACCACGCGGCGCACCATCGGCTCGCCGTCGAGCGGGGCGGTGAGCTTGTAGGTCTCCGGCATGCGGGTGCCGCGGCCGGCGGCGAGCACGATGGCGGCGGTCGGGCCGCCGGCGTGCGGGGCCGCGCCTTCGCGCGGCTGCGGGCGGGACGGGATTTCCATCAGAAGACCTCCTACACCCATCGAGACGATATCGGCCCGCGAAACCGGGAGGCCGGCGAGCAGCCGGTTCAGCACCCAGTCGAAGCCGTTTTCCTTCGGGCTGCGGGCGCATCCCGGCGCGCCGAGCACCGGCAGCGCACCCAGCCGGCCGGTGAGCAGCAGATTACCCGGATCGACCGGCATTCCCAAGTGCTCGATGACGCCTCCGGCGGCTTCCAGCCCGGCGGGAATGACATCTCGGCGATCGGCGATCGCCGAGGCTCCGAACACGATGGCCAGCTCGGCACCGGCCGCCTGCGCACGCTCCAGTCCGTGCCGCACGCCCTCCGTGGTGTGCGGTACCCGCTCCTCATGGCCGATGACGGCGCCGGCGGCGGCCAGCCTTGCCGCGGTCACCCGCAGCGTCTTGGCGATCACCTTCTCCGCCAGCCCCGGCAGCAGCGTCGAGATCACCGCGACGCGCGCGAGCCGGAACGGCACCACCTCGACCAGCGGCGGCCGCCCGGCCAGCACCGTCTCCACCGCCGCCATCACCGAGCCCGCCACCGCGAAGGGGATGATCTTGACGGTGGCGATCATTTCGCCGGCCTGCACCGGCCGGAATTCCGGCAGCGTCGCCAGCGTCACCGCCTCGTCGACGGCGTTGAGCGCATCGACGCCGGCGCGGTCCACCCGCACCAGCCCGGCGCAGCGGGCACGGATATTGGCGCGGCCGGTGAAGGCGGAATCGGGCTCCGCCTCGGCGCCGGTGACCGCCGCCGCCACCCGCGCCGCCGCCATATCCTCGGCGACGTCGTCGGCCTCGGCCTGCACCACCACGATATCGGCAAGGCCGTGACCGGCCAGGGTGCCGAGCGTACCGGCATCGAGCCGGGTGCCCTTGCGCAGTTCAAGGCCCGGCAGCCTCAGCGAATGGACGTTTACCGCCCCTTCGGCCTCGCCCAGCGGCACGCGGTCGAATTTCATGCCGCCTGCCCGCTCGCCGCCGGCTCGCTTGCCCGTTTGTCCGCCGCCGGCCGACGGCGCAGCTCGCCGACGATCTCGGCGACGATGGAGACCGCGATTTCCGCCGGACTTGCCGCGCCGATGTCGAGCCCGATCGGGGCGTGGATGCGGGCGAGCGTCTCGCGCGGCACGCCCTTTTCCGCCAGCCGGTCGAGCCGCGTCGCATGGGTGCGGCGCGAGCCGAGCGCACCGATATAGAAGCAGTCGCGCGCCAGCGCCTCGATCAGAGCCGGGTCGTCGATCTTGGGATCGTGGGTCAGCGCCGCCACCGCGGTGAAGGCATCGATGCCGAGCCGGGGCAGCACCACGTCCGGCCATTCGGCGTGCACCTCGACATGCGGGAAGCGCTCCGGCGTCGCGAAGGCGGTGCGCGGGTCGACGATGGTCACGTCGAGCCCGGCGAGGCGCGCCATCGGCGCCAGCGCCTGGGCGATATGCACCGCGCCGGTGATGACCAGGCGCGGCGCTGGCACCTCGACGGCGAGGAACAGCCGCTCATTGCCGAGCGTCAGCATGCCGCTCCTGCCGGTGCGGAGCGCCTCGGCGAGCTGCGGCGCCAGCGGGTCGGCCTCGACCGCCGCCGCCTTGACCAGGCGCTGCCGGCCGCTCCCCAGCTCGGTGACCACGACGGCGGCGCGGCGCGCGGCACGCTCGGCGTTCAGCTCCTCAAGCAGCGAGAGGTCCATCAGTTCAGCTTCTCGACATAGACGGCGATGCGCCCACCGCAGGAAAGACCGACCTGCCAGGCCGTGGCGTCGGCGACGCCGAATTCCAGCAGGCGCGGGGCGCCATCGGCGATCACCTCGGCCGCCTCCGCCACCACCGCGCCCTCGACGCAGCCGCCGGACACCGAGCCGAGGAAGCTGCCGGCCTCGTCGATGACCAGATGGCTGCCGACCGGGCGCGGCGCCGAGCCCCAGGTCTCCACCACCGTCGCCAACGCGACGCCGCGGCCCTCGCGGCGCCAGCGGGCCGCGGCTTCCAGTACGTCGTCCTCGCGCCCCGCGGGCGCGCCAGCTACCGTGCCGGCCATGACGGTCTCCCTTGGTTGTCGGGCTCTATATGTGAACGACCATAACGCAATGCAGCACAACCCGCCTTGCCGATAAAGGTGGAAACGGTCACAAGGTCCCGCATGAAGCCGAGCCCATCCGCCGCCACGCCCCTCACCCGCCTGCCGCGCACGCTGCGCAGCGCCGCCGCTCTCGCTGAGGCCGGCCTGCTGCCGCACGACGCGGCGCTGGAGGCGGTTGGCGCGCGCTATGCGGTGGCGGTCACCGCCTCGCTGGCGGCAAAGATGGCGCCGGGCGTGGCGGAAGATCCCATCGCCCGCCAGTTCCTGCCCGATGCGCGCGAACTCGACGAGCGGCCGCAGGAACTCGCCGACCCCATTGGCGATGACGCCCACAGCCCGGTGCCGGGCATCGTGCATCGCTATCCCGACCGGGTGCTGTTGAAGCTGGTCGGCGTCTGCGCCGTCTATTGCCGCTTCTGCTTCCGCCGCGAGATGGTCGGTCCCGGTGCCGAGACCAGCCTGTCGGAGGAGGCGCTCGACGGCGCGCTCGCCTATGTCGCCGGCCATCCCGAGATCTGGGAGGTGGTGGTCACCGGCGGCGATCCCTTCATGGCCTCGGCGCGACGGCTCAAGGAGCTGATGGCGCGGCTCGAAGCCATCCCGCATGTGAAGATCGTGCGCTTCCACACCCGCGTGCCGGTGGCGGCGCCGGAGCGCGTCACCGCCGCCCTGACCGAAGCGCTGCGGTCGCCGGGCCTCACCACCTATGTCGCCGTGCATGCCAACCACGCCCGCGAACTCGACGGCGAGGTGCGTGCGGCGCTGGCCCGCCTTGCCGATGCCGGCATCGCGCTGGTCGGCCAGACCGTGCTGCTGGCCGGGGTGAACGACGATGCCGAGACGCTCGCCGGCCTGTTCCGCGCTTTGGTGGAGGCGCGGGTGAAGCCGTATTACCTGCATCATCCCGACCTCGCGCCCGGCACCGCGCATTTCCGCCTGCCCGTAGAGCGCGGGCAGGAGCTGATGCGGGCGCTGCGCGGGCGGGTCTCCGGCCTCGCACTGCCGACTTATGTGCTCGACATACCCGGCGGCCACGGCAAGGTGCCGATCGGTCCCGGCTATATCGAGCCGGCGCCCGAGGGCTGGCAGGTGACCGACTATTGCGGCGAGGTTCATGCCTACGATCCCCTGGCCTACGATCCCCTCGCCGACGATCCGGCGGCGGAACCGTGAAGACACCGATCGAGAGTTGGGATGTGGTCGTCATCGGTGCCGGCGCCGCCGGGCTGATGTGCGCCATCGAGGCCGCCCGGCGCGGGCGGCGCACCCTCGTCATCGACCATGCTCGCGCGCCAGGTGAAAAGATCCGCATATCCGGCGGCGGGCGCTGCAATTTTACCAATGCCGGCACGACACCGAAGAACTTCCTCTCCGCCAATTCCGGCTTCTGCATTTCGGCGCTGAAGCGCTACACCCAGCAGGACTTCATCGCGCTGGTGCGCCGCCACGGCATCGGCTTCCACGAGAAGACGCTCGGGCAATTATTCTGCGACGGCTCGGCACGGCAGATCGTCGACATGCTGCTGCGGGAACTCAACGACGCCGGCGGCGAGCTGCGCCTCGCCACCTCGGCGGCGCTGCCCGATCGGGTGGAGGGCGGCTTTCGGCTCGCCACCTCCGCCGGCCCGCTCGTCTGCGCCAGCCTCGTGGTCGCCACCGGCGGCAAGTCGATCCCCAAAATGGGTGCCACCGGCTTCGGCTACGACATCGCCGGGCGCTTCGACCTCAAGGTGACGCCGACCCGTCCGGGGCTGGTGCCGCTGACGCTCGACCCGGCACTGCTGGAGCGCCTCGCGCCGCTGGCCGGCATCGGGCTGCCGGCGCGCGCCACCCACGGCAAGGCTCGCTTCGACGAGGCGATCCTGTTCACCCATCGCGGCCTGTCCGGCCCGGCAATCCTGCAGATCTCCTCCTATTGGCGCGAAGGCGACGAGATAGCCCTCGACCTTGCCCCCGGCACCGATGTTTTCGCCGCATTGAGAGCGGCGCGCGGGGAGAATGGCCGGCAGGCGCCGGGCAGCGCGCTGGCGGCACTGCTGCCGCGCCGGCTGGCGCAACTCGCCGGCGACACCCATGCCGCCGGCCGCAACCTCGCCGATCTGTCCGACAAGGCGCTGCGCCAACTGGCGCTTGCGGTTAATGAATGGCGCTTCAAGCCGGCCGGCTCTGAGGGCTACCGCACCGCCGAAGTGACGCTCGGCGGCGTCGATACCGCCGACCTCGACCAGAAGACCATGCAGGCGCGCGCAGTGCCGGGACTGTTCTTCATCGGCGAGGTGGTCGACGTCACCGGCTGGCTCGGTGGCTATAATTTCCAGTGGGCGTGGTCCTCCGGCTGGGCGGCCGGCCAGGCCGCCTGACGCCCCGCTTACTGGCGCCTCTTCGCTTGCCTCCCCTTCGTGCTTTTCGTCACCGGATGCCACATGCCGCCGGTTCGGGCGTGCGACTCGCCGCGCCGGCACCCCGGAGCCACGCCCGGCCATTCCGCCCCCTACTTATTGCTCAGTCATTCAAAAGTGGGGATTGTGTCGTCCATGCGACATTTTTCGGACGCTGAATACCACCGGATTCGCGTGAAATCCCCCACCGCAACAGCCTGAAATTGATTAGATTTTCGGCATTTATGGTATCAAGATACAGATGTATCATTTCTTTCGATGATTTGCATTTCGTCTTTCGATCGAATTGTATCGGATCGCGGCGCAGGCTAAGACTTTGCGAAGCCCATCTCCCGGGCACGATCACAATATGGGCAAACCATACGGGAGCTGGGGTGGCGACATCGGCTGAGGGGAGCCGGCATACATTATGGACGTTTTTGTTCAGCAGCTCATCAATGGGCTGACGCTGGGATCGATCTACGGATTGATCGCCATCGGCTACACCATGGTCTTCGGCATCATCGGCATGGTGAACTTCGCGCATGGCGACGTGTTCATGGTGTCGAGCTTCATCGCGCTCATCTGCTTCCTGCTGGTGACCACGGTCATGGGGATCACCTCGATCTTCCTGGCGCTGGCCATCGTGCTGGTGGTGGCGATGTTCTTCACCTCGCTGATGAACTGGGCGATCGAGCGGGTGGCCTATCGTCCCCTGCGAGGGTCTTTCCGCCTGGCGCCGATGATCTCGGCGATCGGCATGTCGATCTTCCTCGCCAATTTCGTCCAGGTGTCGCAGGGCCCGCGCAACAAGCCGGTGCCGCCGATGGTCACCGATGTGATCGTGATCATGGAGCGCGAGGGCTATCAGGTCACGCTGGCCTGGAAGCAGATCATCATCATGGTGCTGACCTCGGTGCTGCTCTTCGGCTTCTGGTACCTGGTGCAGAAGACCTCGCTCGGCCGCGCCCAGCGCGCCGTCGAACAGGACCGCAAGATGGCGGCGCTGCTCGGCATCAATGTCGATCACACCATCTCGCTCACCTTTGTCATCGGCGCCGCCCTCGCGGCCGTCGCCGGCACCATGTACCTGATGTATTATGGCGTCGCGAATTTCGCCGACGGCTTCGTGCCCGGCGTGAAAGCCTTTACCGCCGCCGTGCTCGGCGGCATCGGCTCGCTGCCCGGCGCGGTTCTCGGCGGCCTGTTGATCGGCCTGATCGAGGTGTTCTGGTCGGCGTATTTCTCGATCGAGTACAAGGACGTGGCAGCGTTCTCCATTCTGGCCATCACGCTGATCTTCCTGCCGCAGGGCCTGCTCGGCCGGCCGGAAGTCGAGAAGGTGTGAGGCGACGTCAATGGCCGTCGACACCGCACATCCAGCCGGCGCCGTCGCAGGCTCCGGCAGCCCCATCCTTCCCGGCGCCCTCAAGGACGCCTTCCTCACCGGGCTGATCGCGCTCGGCCTGCTCGGCCCGCTGGTCGGCTTCGAGACGGTGGTGATCGACGGGGCGCTCGGCCTCGCCTATCGGCCGCTCGTCGTCGCCATCATGGTCGGCATCATCGTCGCCGGACGACTAATCCTCAACCTCACCGTCTGGTCTCCCAACCGGCCGCCCAAGGCACAGGCCGGATCGAGCCCCGTAGCCCGCGGCATCCTCGCCATCTCTCCGGCCTTCAAGCCGGCGCTGCTGGCCTTCGCGGTGGGGTTCCCCTTCTTCGCCACCCTGATGACCGGCGGCCTCAGCGAGAGCCGCTACCTGATCGACCTCGGCATTCTCATCCTCACCTATGTGATGCTGGGCTGGGGTCTCAACATCGTGGTCGGCCTCGCCGGCCTGCTCGACCTCGGCTACGTCGCCTTCTACGCCGTCGGCGCCTACACCTATGCCCTGCTCGCCACCTCGGCGCCGGTGAACGACTTCTTCGCCGCCATTCTCGGCGAGACCTTCTGGGCCAACTGGGCGTTCTGGTTCTGCCTGCCGGCAGCCGGCGCCTTCGCCGGGCTGTGGGGCATGATCCTCGGCTTCCCGGTGCTGCGCCTGCGCGGCGACTACCTCGCCATCGTGACGCTGGCCTTCGGCGAGATCATTCGCCTCGTGCTGATCAACTGGGTGGATTTCACCGGCGGCGGCGCCGGCATCGCCTCGATCCCGCGCGCCACCTTCTTCGGAATTCCGTTCACCGCCGGCGAGGATGGCTTCGCGGCACTGTTCGGGCTTGAATTCAGCCCGATGCACCGCCTCATCTTCCTGTATTTCGTCATCCTGGCGCTGGCGCTGATCACCGCCTTCACCACGGTGCGGCTGCGGCGGCTTCCGGTTGGCCGGGCATGGGAAGCGCTGCGCGAGGACGAGATCGCCTGCCGCTCGCTCGGCCTGAACACCACCAATGTGAAGCTCTCGGCGTTCGCCACCGGCGCGATGTTCGGCGGCTTCGCCGGCTGCTTCTTCGCGGTGCGTGCCGGCTTCGTCTCGCCGGAGAGCTTCACCTTCGACATCTCGGCGATGATCCTCGCCATCGTGGTACTCGGCGGCATGGGCTCGCAGATCGGCGTCGCGGTTGCAGCGGCGGTGATGATGGGCGGCATGGAAATGCTGCGCAATCTCGGCTTCCTGAAACAGATCTTCGGCGACGGCTTCGATCCCAGCCTCTACCGCATGCTGCTGTTCGGCTTCGCCATGGTGGCGATCATGATCTGGAAGCCGCGCGGCCTTGTCTCTTCCCGCGATCCGACGATCTATCTCAAGGAGAAGAAGGCGGTTTCCGGCAGTCTGGTGAAGGAAGGGCACGGCTGATGTCCGACAACGCTCTCCCCATCCATGGCTGGGACAAGGACCCGATCCTCACGGTCGAGCACCTGTTCATGCGGTTCGGCGGCCTCGTGGCCGTCAACGACCTGTCCTTCCGGGTCGGTCGTGGCGACATCACCGCGCTGATCGGCCCCAACGGTGCCGGCAAGACCACGGTGTTCAACTGCATCACCGGCTTCTACAAGCCGAGCGAGGGCCGCCTGATCCTCGGTCACGGTCGCGCGCCCACCGCCGAAGAACTCGACGCCGTGACGCTGAACGGCGAACGCGGCCTCTCCAGCTCCGATGCCGGCGTGTATCTGCTGGAGCGGATGCCCGACTACAAGGTGTCCGGCGAGGCCAAGGTGGCGCGAACCTTCCAGAACATCCGGCTGTTCTCCGGCATGACCGTGCTGGAGAACCTGATGGTCGCCCAGCACAATGCGCTGATGACAGCCTCCGGCTATTCGCTGAAGGGGCTGCTCGGCCTGCCGAGCTGGACCACGGCGCAGAAGGACGCCACCGAGCGGGCGAAATACTGGCTCGACAAGGTCGGCCTCACCGAGCGCGCCGACGACCCGGCCGGCGACCTGCCCTATGGCGCCCAGCGGCGGCTGGAAATCGCCCGCGCCATGTGCTCCGGGCCGATCCTGCTCTGCCTCGACGAGCCGGCGGCCGGCCTCAACCCGCGCGAGAGCCTGGAACTGAACGAGCTCCTGCGCGCCATCCGCGCCGAGCACGGCACCTCCATCCTTCTCATCGAACACGACATGAGCGTGGTGATGGAAATTTCCGACCATGTGGTCGTTCTCGATTACGGCACCAAGATTTCCGATGGCACGCCCGAGGCGGTGAAGCACGACCCGCGCGTCGTCGCCGCCTATCTCGGCGTCGACGAGGACGCGGTCGAGGCGGTCGAGGCAGTGCTCGACGAAGCCACGGGAGCGCAATCGTGAGTGCCGCCGTGACCTCTTCCGAGCCCATGCTCGCCGTGCGCGGCGTCAAGACCTTCTACGGCAACATCATGGCGCTGAAGGGCGTCGACGTGGACGTCCATCGCGGCGAGATCGTCACGCTGATCGGCTCCAACGGCGCCGGCAAGTCGACGCTGATGATGACCATCTTCGGCCAGCCGCGGGCCCGCGAAGGGCAGATCCTCTACGAGGGCCGCGACATCACGAGGATGCCGACCCACGAGATCGCGCATCTGAAGATCGCCCAGTCGCCGGAAGGCCGCCGCATCTTCCCGCGCATGACGGTGTTCGAGAATTTGCAGATGGGCGCTTCCATCGACAATTTCGAGCATTTCGACAGCGATCTCGAGCGGGTGTTCACCTTGTTCCCCCGCCTCAAGGAGCGCATCAGCCAGCGCGGCGGCACATTGTCCGGCGGCGAGCAGCAGATGCTCGCCATCGGCCGGGCGCTGATGAGCCGCCCGCGGCTGCTGATGCTGGACGAGCCCTCGCTCGGCCTGGCGCCGCTGATCGTCAAGCAGATCTTCGACGCCATCCGCGAGCTCAACCGCACCGAGGGGCTCACCGTGTTCCTGGTCGAGCAGAACGCCTTCCACGCGCTGAAGCTCGCCCATCGCGGCTATGTGCTGGTGAACGGTTCCGTCACCATGTCCGGCGAGGGCCGCGAACTGCTGGAGCGGCCGGAAGTGCGCGCCGCCTATCTCGAAGGCGGGAGGCACTGAGATGAGCGAACCCACGCGTCCCAGCCTCATCGCCCAGGGCTCGCCCACCAGCCTCGCCGTGGTGCTGCCGGCGGTGGTGGCAGCCGCCATTCTTCTCGCCAGCATCTTCGCGCCGGTGCTGGTGGTCGAAGCCTCGCGGGCGGATTTCTACCTCGTCACCGTCTTCCTCGGCGGCGGCGCGGCCTGGTTGTCCGGCCGGGCGGTGGCCTCCACCTGGCGCGGCTACCGGCAGGCGGTGATCTATGCGCTGCTGCTCGGCTGCGCGGTGCGCTTCTTTCACTTCGCGCTGTTCGAGGGCACGCTGTTCAGCCTGCCGCATTTCATCACCGATACCGCCTTCGTGCTGGCGATCTCGACACTCGGTTTCCGTGCCGAGCGAGCAAAGCAGATGGCGACACGCTATGGTTGGCTCTACCATCAATCCGGCCCCTTCGGCTGGCAGCGGGGAGCCCCGGATACGCCACGGAAGGACGTAGCGTAGTCCGGCCGAAACCTTTCGCTTCTGCCGTCGACAAGCGCCTGAAAAAGAGCAACATTTGCCCCCGGACGACGAGTACCCAAGGGGCGACTGGCCTGGCCGACGGACCAGCGAACAACCAACCTTTCAGAAGCAGGAGAGACCTTCCATGAAGAAGTTTCTGTTTGCCGGCCTTGCGCTCAGCGCCACCCTGGCGATGGCGCTGCCGGCTTCGGCGCAGGTGAAAGTCGGCGTCGGCGGCCCGATCACGGGCGCCAACGCCACCTTCGGCGCACAGCTGAAGAACGGCGCCGAGCAATGGGCGGCCGATGTCAACGCTGCCGGCGGCCTCCAGGGCCAGAAGGTGGAGATCATCGTCGGTGACGACGCCTCCAAGCCCGAGCAGGGCATCTCGGTGGCGAACAAGTTCATCGCCGACGGCGTGAAGTTCGTGATCGGCCACTTCAACTCGGGCGTGTCGATTCCCGCTTCCGAGCAGTATGCCGAAGGCGGCGTGGTCGCCATCTCCCCGGCCTCGACCAATCCGAAGCTGACCGAGCGCGGCCTCACCAACGTGTTCCGCACCTGCGGCCGCGACGACCAGCAGGGCGCGGTGGCCGCCGAGTACATCGAGAAGAACCTGAAGGGCAAGAAGATCGCCATCGTCCACGACAAGACCCCGTACGGCAAGGGTCTGGCCGACGAGACGCAGAAGGCGATGAACAAGGCCGGCATCAAGGAAGTCGTCTACGAAGGCATCAACCCGGGCGAGAAGGACTATTCGGCTCTCGTCTCGAAGCTGAAGGGCGCCAACGTCGACATCCTCTATTACGGTGGCCTGCACACCGAAGCCGGCCTGCTGGTGCGTCAGATGCGCGACCAGGGCCTGAAGACCGTGCTGTTCTCGGGTGACGGCATCACCGACAAGGAGTTCTGGACCATCGCCGGTCCGGGCGCCGAAGGCACGCTGATGACCTTCGGTCCCGATCCGCGCAAGAACCCCGCCGCCGCCAAGGTCGTCGAGGAGTTCAAGAAGAAGGGCATCGATCCGGAAGGCTACGTGCTCTATTCCTACGCTGCCGGCCAGGTGATCCAGCAGGCGGCCGACGCCACCAAGTCGCTCGATCCGAAGAAGGTCGCCGAGTACATCCACTCCGGCAAGTCCTTCGACACCGTGCTGGGCAAGCTGACCTTCGACAAGAAGGGCGACCGTACCAACCTCGACTACGTCGTCTATGTCTGGAAGGACGGCGGCTACACCGAGCTGTGATCCGCCTCTGACCGGCGCGCCCTGCGGCGCTGCGTTCAAGGCCTGACGATGAGACCCGCCGGTTCGCGCCGGCGGGTTTTCTTTCGCCCCGACTGTGCACTCGGCTGAGCCGGCGGGATGCCCTCCCCGATCTCCGACGCCGTTGCCAGCCGGCGCCCTCCGGATAAACTTGGTCATCCGTGAGGATCGACGTGCCGATGGAAGCGAACCTGCGCCTTGAAAGGGCTCACCCGGAAGATGCGGAAGCGATGCTGCAGGTGCATCGCGCGGCCATTCGCGCCACTGCCGCCGCCTTCTACGAGCCGGATATCATCGAGGCCTGGGCGCCACTGCCGCTGCGGCCCGACCACGTCGACGCCCTCGCGCATCGCATCGAGACCGGGGAGGAGGAGGCGATCGTCGCCCGCGCGCCGGGCGGCAGCGTGATCGGCTTCGGCTCCTTCGTGCCGAGCGGGCGCGAACTGCGCGCCGTATATGTCGCTCCCGAACATGGGCGGCGCGGTATCGGCGGCGCGCTTTTACGGGCGCTCGAGCTCAGGGCACGCAAATACGGTGTGACCGAGTTCGTTCTCGACGCCTCGATCAATGCCGAGGCGTTCTACCATCGCCATGGCTATGTCACGATACGCAGTGGCGAGCATTTGCTGCGGGGCGGACGGCGGATGGCCTGCATCCGCATGCGCAAGTCACTTGCCGCGCGTTAGCGCCAGACCGCGCTCAGCCGAAGCTGGCGAGGCCCGGAAACGTCTCCAGCATCCAGTAGCTGACGCTCGCCATCCAGCCGGAGAGGAAGCCGATGCCGGTCAGCACCAGCAGCGCGCCCATGGTCTTTTCCACCACCGGCAGGTAGCGCCGTGCCCTGGTGAGCACGCCGAGCGCCGGCCGGGCCATCGCCGCCACCAGCAGGAACGGCACCCCGAGCCCGGCGGAATAGACCGCCAGCAGGCCGGCGCCGCGCAGCAGCGTCTGCTCGGAAGCCGCCACCGCCAGGATCGCCGCCAGTACTGGCCCGATGCACGGCGTCCAGCCGAAGGCGAAGGCAAGGCCCATCACATAGGCACCTGCCAGCGTGGCCGGGGCATCCACATGCACGCGCTTGGTGCGCGTCAGCCAGCCGAGGCGCAGCACGCCGAGGAAATTGAGCCCCATCAGAAGGATGGCGATGCCGGCGACGATGGCGAGTTCTTGCGAATAGAGCCGGAGATAGCCGCCGACCACCGAAGCGCCGGCGCCCAGCGCCACGAACACGGTGGAGAAGCCGGCGACGAACAGCGCCGCCGCCGTCAAGGTGCGCCGCGCCGCCGCATCGGTCGGTGCCTTGTGGGTGATCTCGTCGAGGCTGGTGCCGGCGAGATAGCACAGATAGGGCGGCACCAGCGGCAGCACGCAGGGAGAGGCGAAGCTGGCGATGCCGGCGAGGAAAGCGGCCGGAAGCGTAACGTCGGCCATTGACCTTGGCACCCGTGAGCGAATTGACTGGCGATCCAAATCGCGATCCGGATCGCCTCCCGTGCCGGCCGTGCGTCAGTCCGACCTGCGTCCAATGCACGGCCACGGCGGCGAATGCAATGCGGCGATTTCCACCATCGCCGGGATGTGATGGCCGTGCGAGTAGCGGGTAGTGAGTTAGGGAGAGGTAGGCCGATGCGAAATCTGATCACCGACGTCGCCGGGCTGAAGGTCGGCAACGCCACCGACCTCGCTCTCGCCTCCGGGGTCACCACGGTGGTGTTCGACCGGCCGACCACCGCCTCGGTGGATGTGCGCGGCGGCGGACCCGGCACGCGCGAGACCGACCTGCTCGCGCCCGATACTACCGTCGACGCCGTGCATGCGCTGACGCTGAGCGGCGGCTCCGCCTTCGGCATCGATGCCTGCGCCGGAGTGATGGCCGCCCTCGCCGAACAGGGAATCGGCTTTGCCATCGGCGATGCCCGCATCCCCATCGTGCCCGGCTGCGTGCTGTTCGACCTCATCAATGGCGGCGACAAGAACTGGGGCCGCTTCGCCCCCTATCGCGACCTCGGCTACCGGGCCGCCGGGAATGCGGGGCTGGATTTCCCGCTCGGCACCGTCGGCGCCGGCACCGGCGCCACCACGGCCATTCTCAAGGGCGGGCTGGGCTCGGCCTCGGTGAGGGCGGCCAGCGGCCATATGGTGGGCGCCATCGTCGCGGTGAACGCTGTCGGTTCGGTGAATGTCGGCGACGGCCCGCATTTCTGGGCCGCGCCTTTCGAGCGGGACGGCGAGTTCGGCGGCCTCGGCCTGCCGTCCCCCCTGCCCGCCCCGCGCCTCGCCCCGCCGATGAAGGGCATACCGGCGGTCGAGGAGCCGGCGGCGGCCACGCTCGCGAACACCACCATCGCCATCGTCGCCACCGATGCGGTGCTGACCAAGGCGCAATGCAAGCGCCTTGCGGTGATGGCGCAGGATGGGCTCGCCCGCGCCATCTGGCCGGTGCATACGCCACTCGACGGCGACACGGTTTTCGCCGCCGCCACCGGCTTCAAGCCGCTCGCCGAGCCGGTGCGCGACCTCGCCTGGATCGGCGTCGCCGCGGTGGAGGCGCTCGCCCGCGCCTGCGCCCGCGGCGTCTACGAGGCGAGCGCGCTGCCGCAGCCCGGCGCGATCCCCTCCTGGCGCGACAGCTGGGAGCGTTGAGGAGGTATCCTGAGCGGCGGCCGACGGGCGCTATTGCGGCCGGCGCAATAACGGCGACGGCCTGACACGCTTTTGTCGTGTTTGATTGCCGCGCTTGTCGCATCTGTCCAATCGGCATGGCAGGCATGCGCCGGACACTCCCCTCAGCGAAAAGGGGTGCGCATGACGCTGAACCGGCCACGCATCAAGGTCAGTGGACTGACCAAGATCTTCGCCGACAAGGCAGACGCGGCGCTTTCGCTGCTGAAGGCCGGTCAAAGCCGTGCCGAGATCCAGAAGGCGACCGGCGCGGTCGTCGGGCTGCAGGATGTCAGCTTCGACATCGCCGAGGGCGAGATCCTGGTGGTCATGGGCCTGTCGGGATCGGGCAAATCGACCTGCCTGCGCTGCATCAACCGGCTGATCGAGCCCACCGCCGGCTCGGTGTTCGTTGATGATGTCGACGTCACCAAACTGAGCGAGCGGGAGCTGATGGAGTTCCGCCGCACCCGCTTCGGCATGGTGTTCCAGCAATTCGCGCTGTTCCCTCACCGCACCATCGTCAAGAATGTCGAATACGGGCTGGAGATCCAGGGCGTCCCGGCGGCCGCGCGCCACGAGCGGGCAATGACGGCGCTGGAGACGGTCGGGCTGAAAGGCTGGGACCAGCACTACCCCTCGCAGCTCTCCGGCGGCATGCAGCAGCGCGCCGGCCTCGCCCGCGCGCTGGCGCTCGATCCCGACGTGCTGTTGATGGACGAGGCGTTCAGCGCCCTCGACCCGCTGATCCGCCGCGACATGCAGCAGGAACTCGTCGCGCTGCAGAAGCGGCTGAAAAAGACCATCGTCTTTGTAAGCCACGACCTCGACGAGGCGATCGCGCTGGGCGGACGCATCGTGCTGATGAAGGATGGCCGCGTCGTACAGCAGGGCACGGCCGCCGACTTCCTCGCCAATCCGGCCGACGATTATGTGCGCCGCTTCGTCGAGCATATCGACGTGCTTGGCGTCGTCACCGCCGGCGATGCGATGCGGGCGCCGGCGGCGGTGAAGCCGTGGCACGCGACGGCGGCGGAGGCGCTCGCCAGCCTCACGCAGAGCGGCGAGCCGGTGATGACCGTCGTGTGCCAGGATGGCCGCTTCCAGGGCACGGTCGACGCCGACACGCTGAAGGCGGCCGGCGACACCGAGCTGCGCCTGCTGCTCAGCGACACGCAGGCCTGTGTGCCGACTTCGGCGACGCTCAACGAGACGGTGGCCAAGCTCGCCACCGGGCGCGGCGAGATCGCCGTGATCGACGCAGATCGAAGTCTGCGCGGGGTGATCGCCAATGCCGACCTGGTGGCGACCCTGGCGCGCCGTCATTCGCAACCGGTGCA
Organism: Ancylobacter defluvii; assembly: GCF_018390605.1. GTDB lineage: Bacteria > Pseudomonadota > Alphaproteobacteria > Rhizobiales > Xanthobacteraceae > Ancylobacter > Ancylobacter defluvii. The sequence continues at coordinate 787,358 of NZ_JAHBGD010000005.1, read as the reverse complement.
TTGAGGGGGATGGCGATGGCTTTCGAAATCCCGCGCATCCCCCTCGCCGAATGGTGCGACATCGCGCTGGACTGGGCGACCGCGCATTTCTCCGGCGTCACCCGCGCGCTCAGCGCCGTCGTCGGCACCGGCATCGAGGCGACCACCGATTTCCTGGTCGATCTGCCGCCCTGGCTGGTGATCATCGCCTTCGGCCTCGCAGCCTGGCGGCTGACCACGATCCGCATCGCCCTGTTCACCGTGGTCGGCTTCGCCTTCCTGTGGAACCTCGAACTGTGGCGTGCCACCATGCAGTCGCTGGTGCTGGTGCTGGTGTCGACGCTGTTCGCGCTCGCCATCGGCATCCCGATCGGCATCGGCGCGGCGGTGAGCAAAAGGTTCTGGCGGGTCGTCGCACCGGCGCTCGACATGATGCAGACCATGCCGAGCTTCGTTTATCTCATCCCGGCCATCCCGTTCTTCGGGCTCGGCGCGGTGTCGGCCTGCTTCGCCACCATCGTCTTCGCCATGCCGCCGACCATCCGCCTCACCGCACTCGGCATCATGCAGACGCCGCCCGAACTGGTGGAGGCCGCAGATGCCTTCGGCTCCTCGCGCTGGCAGAAGCTGTTCAAGGTGCAACTGCCGCTCGCCATCCCCACCATCATGGCCGGTATCAACCAGACCATCATGCTGGCGCTCTCCATGGTGGTGATCGCGGCGATGATCGGCGCCGGCGGCCTCGGCGGCGAGGTGTGGAAGGCGATCCAGCGACTGGAGGCGGGCCAGGGCTTCCAGGCCGGCATCGCCATCGTGGTGCTGGCCGTCATCCTCGATCGCATCACCCAGCACATCGCCCGCCACATGCGACGCGACAAGGCGTGAATACGTGCCCCCAACGGAAGCGACACAACGGACTTCCGGCAAGCAACCTTCCCCCTTCCAGACTGGAGACAGCCTATGTCCATCCTCGGTAGACTAGCGAAGACGGCAGCCAAGACAGCCCTTCTCGCCGCCACCGCCCTGAGCTTCGCCTTCAGCGCCGCCCAGGCGGAGAAGAAGGACCTCACCATCGCCTATGTCGAATGGTCGGACGCGGTGGTCGCGACCAACATCGTCAAGGCGGCGCTGGAGGAGAAGGGCTACAAGGTCAAGATCGTGCCGCTGTCCGGCGCCGCCATGTGGCAGGCGGTGGCCACCGACGAGGCCGATGCCATGGTCGCCGCCTGGCTGCCGGCCACTCATGCGGCCTACTATGCCAAGCTGAAGGACAAGGTGGCCGATCTCGGCCCGAACGTCACCGGCGCCAAGATCGGCTGGGCGGTGCCGACCTATGTCGATATCGCCACCATCGAGGACATCAAGAAGGACCCGGCCAAGTTCGGCGGCAAGGTGATCGGCATCGATCCCGGCGCCGGGCTGATGAAGGCATCCGAGAAGGCGATCAAGGACTATGCCCTGCCGGTGAAGCTGGTCGAGGGCTCGGACGCCACCATGGTGGCGGCGCTGAAGGACGCCTACGCCAAGAAGGAGCCGATCGTCATCACCACCTGGACGCCGCACTGGATGTTCGCGACCTGGGACCTGAAGTATCTCACCGATCCCAAGGGCGTGTTCGGCGGCGAAGAGACGGTGAACACCGTGGTCTCGACCAAGCTGAAGACCGAGGCGCCCGAGGCCTACAAGATCCTCGACAATTTCACCCTCTCGCTCGCCGACGAGCAGGCGGTGATGGTGGAGAACAACAAGCCCGGCGCCGACCCGGCGGCCACCGCCAAGGCCTGGGTCGCCGCCAACAAGGCCAAGGTCGAAGCCTGGTCGAAGTAGTTCCCGTTTCAACGTGTCGGAAGGTCGGCCGCAGTGGCCGGCCTTCCCTCGCCTCCCCGACGACGCCTCACAGCGGCCGTTCCCACCTGCAAGGCCGGGCACTGTCCCGGCCTTTTCCTTGGCACCCACCCGGCCGCCGTCATTGCATTGGCCGGACGCCAGTGCTACGGCGCCGCCGTCGGCAAGACCGCCAAAGTGATCCGCCAGGAGATCGCGAGGAGACCGCCATGGCCGCCCACCCGCTCATCATTGCCCCCTCCATCCTGGCGAGCGACTTCGCCCGCTTCGGCGAGGAGGTGCGCGCCATCGACGCCGCCGGTGCCGACTGGGTGCATATCGACGTCATGGACGGGCATTTCGTGCCGAACATCTCCTTCGGCCCGGATGTGGTGAAGGCGATCCGCCCGCTGACGCCCAAGTTCTTCGACGTGCATCTGATGATCGCGCCGGCCGATCCCTATCTCGACGCCTTCGCCAAAGCCGGCGCCGACCTCATCACCGTGCATGCCGAGGCCGGCCCGCACCTCCACCGCTCGCTCCAGCATATCCGCGCGCTCGGCAAGAAGGCCGGCGTCGCCCTCAACCCGGCCACGCCGGCCAGCGCGGTCGAGCATGTGCTCGACCTTGTCGATCTGGTGCTGGTGATGACTGTCAATCCCGGCTTCGGCGGCCAGGCCTTCCTGGTGCCGATGATGGACAAGGTCCGCCAGATCAAGGCGATGATTGGCGACCGCGCCATCGAGATCGAGATCGATGGCGGAGTGACGGCGGAAACCGCTCCGCTCTGCGCCGCCGCCGGCGGCACGGTGCTGGTGGCCGGCTCGGCGGTATTCAAGGGCGGCGCCCAAGCCTATGCCGGCAACATCGCCGGCATCCGCGACGCAGCGGAACGGGTACTCGGCACCCTGGTCTGACGCTCCCGTCCGACCACCTCTGCGGCACCCGCATTTGTCGCGCGGGCGCCTATCTGCTAATGCGCGGCGTCCGTCACGCAATTGAGTGAGCACGCCCGTGATCCCGCGCTATACCCGTCCCGAGATGGCCGCCATCTGGGAGCCGCAGACCCGCTTCCGCATCTGGTTCGAGATCGAGGCCCACGCGACCGACGCGCTGGCCGAGCTCGGCGTGGTGCCGAAGGAGGCGGCGGCGAAGATCTGGGAAAAGGCGAAGGACGCTACCTTCGACGTCGCCCGCATCGACGAGATCGAGGCGGTCACCAAGCACGACGTCATCGCCTTCCTCACCCATCTCGCCGAGATCGTCGGCCCGGAGGCGCGCTTCGTGCACCAGGGCATGACCTCGTCGGATATTCTCGACACCTGCCTCAACGTGCAGCTGGTGCGGGCCGCCGATATCCTGATCGCCGATACCGACCGGCTGCTGAAGGCGCTGGAGGCCCGCGCCTTCGAGCACAAGCTGACCCCGACCATCGGCCGCTCGCACGGCATCCACGCCGAGCCGACCACTTTCGGGCTCAAGCTTGCCCAGGCGCATGCCGAATTCCAGCGCAACCGCGCCCGCCTCGTCGCGGCGCGGGAGGAAGTCGCCACCTGCGCCATTTCCGGCGCGGTCGGTACCTTCGCGCAGATCGACCCGCGGGTTGAGGAATATGTCGCCGCCAAAATGGGGCTGAAGGTCGAGCCGGTCTCGACGCAGGTGATCCCGCGCGACCGCCATGCCGCCTATTTCGCCGCGCTCGGCGTCGTCGCCTCCTCGATGGAGCGCGTCGCCATCGAGATCCGCCATCTGCAGCGCACCGAGGTGCTGGAAGCGGAGGAGTTCTTCTCGCCCGGCCAGAAGGGCTCCTCGGCGATGCCGCACAAGCGCAACCCTGTGCTCACCGAGAACATCACCGGGCTCGCCCGGCTGGTGCGCGGCATGGTCACGCCGGCGCTGGAGAATGTGGCGCTCTGGCACGAGCGGGACATTTCGCATTCCTCGGTGGAGCGGATGATTGGGCCGGACGCCACCGTCACCCTCGACTTCGCGCTGAACCGGCTGGCGGGCGTGGTGGAGAAACTGCTGGTCTACCCGGAAACGATGCAGAAGAATCTCGACCGGCTCGGCGGGCTGGTACATTCGCAGCGGGTTCTGCTGGCGCTCACCCAGAAGGGCGCCTCGCGCGAGGATGCCTATCGGCTGGTGCAGCGTAACGCCATGCCTGTCTGGCGTGGCGAGGGCGAGTTCCAGACCCTGCTCACCAACGACGCCGACGTGCGCAACTATCTCTCCGCCGAGGAGATCGCCGAGAAGTTCGACCTCGGCTACCACCTCAAGCATGTCGATACCATCTTCAAGCGGGTGTTCGGCCACGCCTGAAGCTGATGCGCCGCATCAGGGTTTCGCGTCAAATGATTGGGCCAGCTCGTATTTCGAGCCGGCCCTTTTTCGTTGGTCACGGCCGGCGCATGCCGCCGATTTGCGGACGGTACATAACGGGTCGCGGTCCGCCATAGCCGCCTCGCCAGCCCGGACCGGCCTGCGGCCGGTACATCCCCGGGCGAGGACCGGCATAGCCGCCGCGCCAGGCGGGCGGCGGAGCACCGCGCCAGCCCTGCCGAGGGCCACCGTTCCAATAGGCCGGGCGGCCGCGCCAGGCGGGACCGCCGCGCCAATAGCCTTGACGCGGCCCGTAATAGCGGCCGGGACCCCAATTGCGATAGCGGGGCCCGCCCCAGTAATAGCCGGGGCCGCCCCAATAGCCCGGTCCGCCCCAGGCGGAGCCGACGCCGACGCCGAGCGCAAAGGCACCGACGCCCAGCGCCGGGTCGCCATAGTAGCCGTCATAATAGCCGGGGCTGACGGCGACGCGGGAGCCGCCGAATGCCAGATAGCTGGCGCTGACATAGCCGCCGCCGATCTGGCACCAGTTGTTGCTGGTGCAGCCGCCGACATCGACGCGCGCGCCGGCCGGGAGGGTGGCGACCACCTGATAGCCGGTACCCGGCCCGCTGCGCACATTGAGAGCGTTGGTGGCAGTGGCCGGCCGCGCCTCGGCCGTGGCCATTCCGGCCAGAAGCAGGCCGACGGCGGTCAACAATGTCGTCCGCATACGCATGGAAACCTCCTTCGCGGGCGGAACCAGCGATGCCGCCCTGTTGCCGGCCATGCCGGCCACGTCACTGCCCCCGCTTCAACGGTGCAGGAGGCCGTTGGTTTCACTTTGCAAGTGTCACGAAACCGCGACTGGAGGCGCTATCGGGGTGCGTGCAGGGGTGCTTGGCAGTACTCAGGTCCGTTCAGGCAGCGGATAGGCCGGATGCGGCCGCCAATAGCTTGGCCGCCCGCCCCAGTAGCTGGGCCGCGCGCCCCAATAGCCCAGCGTCGGTGCCCGCATGGCGGCACGCGGCCGGGTCGCCCCCGCTCTGAAGCGCGCTGCCGGCGCGCGCCCGACCAGCCGGGCGCTCACATAGCCATATTGCGTCCGGCACCAGCCTTCGGCGCAGGATTCGATGGTGACCGGAGAGCCGGCGGGCAATGTGCCGAGCCGTTCATAGCCGGCCCCCGGACCGGCGCGGACATTGGTGTTCGCGGTGGTGGTTGCGTTGCTTCCCGGCGTCGCTACACCCTGTGCATTGGCCAAGCCGGGAACGGAGGGTTGGCCGGCAGCCATGGCCGGAGGCGAAGAGGGACCGGGAAGAGGCGGCTGAGCCTCGGGAGGCAGGACCTGCTGCACCGGTCCGCGCGACAGCACATAGAGGCTCACATAACCGCCATCGATCTGACACCAGCCATTGGTGCAGCCCTGCACCGTGACCGAGGTCGCGTCCGGCAGTGTCCTCACGATCTCAAAATCGGTGCCCGCGCCCGCCCGCACATTCACCGTGCCGATGGTGGTGCGGGTCCCCGTCATGGAAACGGCACTGCCCGGCCGGGTGTTAGGCATTGCGGAACCAGCCGGACCGACGGGATCCACCGGCAGGACGGCCGCAGGCATGTCGCTTCGGCCGATCAGACCGGCATTCACATAGCCATATTGCGTCCGGCACCAGTCGCCGGAGCAGATGGTCGCCTCCACCGCGGTGCCGGCCGGCAGTCGGCCGATTACGTCGTAGCGCAGGCCGGGGCCGGCGCGCAGGTCGGCCGGGGCGGTAAGGGTGGCCGGGGCGGCAGCGGCAAGGCCGGCACCGGCGAGCATCAGCCCGGCAGTCAGCAACGACCTCGCGATCCACATCGGCGGCCTCTCCCGCACCGCCCGTCCCTCACGCCGCGGCGGCGAGCCTCTCCAATGCCTGCAAATCCGCTGCGCTGCAACGGAAAGCCGGAAAAATGGTTGCCGAAAGGCTGGCGTCAGCCCGCACAACGACAAGGCCGGCCCCGTTCACTCCCGAGAGTGGCGCGGACCGGCCGATAGTGTAGCGAGATGGTCGCCTGGATGCCGGCGATCAGCGCTCGGCCTTGATCGATGCGAGGGCCTCGGAGAGCAAATCCTCCATCGTCCGGCGGATGCGATGCTCGGAAATATCGAGGCCTTTGGCATCGAAATCGGCCTTCAGCTTGGCGTAGATTTCCTCGTCGCCCGCCTGCTCCAGATCCGCCTCGATCAGCGACTGTGCGTAGGTGGTGGCTTCTTCGCTGGAAAGTCCGAGCTTTCCGGCGGCCCACAGCCCGAGCGCACGGTTGCGACGGGCATGCGCCTTGAACTTCAGCGACTCGTCATGGGCGAACTTGGCTTCGAACGCATCTTCGCGCTTATCGAACGTGCTCATCTTTTCCCTCGCCCTGTCTGTTATGTGGCCTGCGGGGTGCGGCTCGCGGCTTGATTATAGCGCACGCGTCCCCAAATCAACGCTGCCCGGGCATGGGAACACCCCTTACGTCAATCTGCCGCTGCCGTTCCCGGGACGCCGCGAAGTGGTGCGTTTTGGCTGCCTGCCTGTGCATTGCGTTGTATCGCGGTCGCTGATCGGCTAGTGTCCAGATGCGGGAGCTTGTGCAGCGCGATACGAATCGGCATTGCCCGGCGCAGAGCGAGCACAGCCAGCCCCAAGCCGTGGACCAGTTAGAACCGGAGCCCCGGCACCGATGGATTTCCTCAATCGACGGTACCCCCCCATGAGCCGCCGCCGCCGCATTTACGAAGGTAAGGCGAAGGTCCTTTACGAAGGTCCCGAGCCCGGCACCCTGATTCAGCACTTCAAGGATGACGCCACTGCTTTCAACAACAAGAAGCACGACGTCATCGATGGCAAGGGCGTCCTCAACAACCGCATCTCGGAATACGTCTTCCTGAAGCTGAACGAGATCGGCGTACCGACCCATTTCATCAAGCGGCTGAACATGCGCGAGCAGCTCATCCGCGAGGTGGAGATCATCCCGCTCGAAGTCGTGGTGCGCAATGTCGCTGCCGGCTCGCTGTCGACTCGCCTCGGCATCGAGGAAGGCACGCAGCTGCCGCGCTCGATCATCGAGTTCTATTACAAGAACGACCAGCTCAACGACCCGATGGTGTCCGAAGAGCACATCACCGCGTTCGGCTGGGCGACCACCCAGGAGATCGATGACATCATCGCTCTCGCCATCCGCGTGAACGATTTCCTCTCCGGCCTGTTCCTCGGCGTCGGCATCCGTCTTGTGGATTTCAAGATGGAATGCGGCCGCCTGTGGGAAAACGACATGATGCGGATCGTCGTCGCCGACGAGATCAGCCCGGATTCCTGCCGTCTGTGGGACATCAAGTCGAACGACAAGCTCGACAAGGATCGTTTCCGCCGCGACATGGGTGGCCTTGTCGAGGCGTATTCGGAAGTCGCCCGCCGGCTCGGCATCATCTCGGAGGGCGAGCGCGCCCAGCCGGCCGGCCCAGTGCTGGTGAAGTCCGAACCCGAGAAATAGGGTCACGCCGGCGCGGCTGCACGCCGCGCCGGGCAGCCATGTTGCGTTGGGGCATTGAGCGCCGCGCAATCCGATGATAGGCGGGGGCCGAAACGCCCCCGTTTCTGTTTTCCGCCGGTTTCTCGGGATCGTCCCCGGCGACGATCGATCTGAAGAGTGATTCCATGAAGGCGCGCGTCCTCGTCACCCTCAAATCCGCCGTCCTCGATCCGCAGGGCAAGGCCATCGAGGGCGCTCTGCGCTCGCTCGGTGTGCCGGGCGTTGGCAGCGTCCGCCAGGGCAAGGTGTTCGACGTCGAACTCGACGGCGGCGACAGGGCCAAGGCCGAAGCGACGCTGAAGGATGCCTGCGAGAAGCTGCTGGCCAATACGGTGATCGAAACCTACCGCATCGAATTCGTCGGGTGAGGCCGCGCTGATGAAAGCCGCCGTTCTCCTCTTCCCCGGCTCGAACCGCGAGGGCGATGTCGCGCACGCCCTCAAGACCGTTACGGGCACGCAGCTGGCCATCGTCTGGCACGCCGAGACCGAGCTGCCCGCCGGCACCGATCTCGTGGTGCTGCCCGGCGGCTTCTCCTATGGCGACTATCTGCGCTGCGGCGCCATTGCCGCCCGCGCCGCCATCATGGAGGCGGTGCGTGCTCATGCCGCCCGAGGCGGACTGGTGCTCGGCATCTGCAACGGCTTCCAGATCCTGTGCGAGAGCGGCCTGCTCCCCGGCGTGCTGGTCCGCAACGCCCGGCTGCGCTTCATCTGCCGCGAGGCGCTGCTCAAGGTCGAGCGCAACGATACGCCTTTCACGCGCCGCTACGGCAAAGGTGCCGTCGTGCGCTTTCCGGTCGCCCATGGCGAGGGCAACTACACGGCCGACGCCGAGACGCTGGCCCGTCTCGAAGGCGACGGCCGGGTGGTGTTCCGCTATGTGATGGCGGACGGCAAGCGCGACGACACCCAGGTGCTCAATGGCGCCGCCAACTCCATCGCCGGCATCGTGTCCGAGAAGCTCAACGTGCTCGGGCTGATGCCGCACCCCGAAAACCATGTCGACCCGCTGATCGGCCCGACCGACGGGCGCGCCTTGTTCGAGAGCATCGCCGGGATGCTGGAGAAGGCGTGACGCTCTCCGGCCCCCTTCGCCCGCCCCCGACGGCGCCCGCCTGCCAGCGAAACGGAATGTGACGGCCCGCGCATGACTGTCCTCGATACGCCTGTCCAAGAACCCGCCAAAGAACCGATGATCACTCCCGAGCTCGTCGCCGAACACGGCCTCAAGCCTGACGAGTATGAGCGCATCCTGAAGTTGATCGGCCGCGAGCCGAGCTTCACCGAGCTCGGCATCTTCTCGGCGATGTGGAACGAGCACTGTTCCTACAAGTCGTCGCGGCTGCATCTGCGCGGCCTGCCGACCAAGGCGCCGTGGGTGATCCAGGGGCCGGGCGAGAATGCCGGCGTCATCGATATCGGCGACGGCCTCGCCGCCGTGTTCAAGATGGAGAGCCACAACCACCCGTCCTATATCGAGCCCTATCAGGGTGCCGGGACCGGGGTCGGGGGCATCCTGCGCGACGTGTTCACCATGGGCGCCCGGCCGATCGCGGCGCTGAATGCGCTGCGCTTCGGCGATCCCGCGCATCCGCGCACCAAGCACCTGGTCGCCGGCGTCGTCGCCGGCATCGGCGGCTACGGCAATTCCTTCGGCGTGCCGACGGTCGGCGGCCTCGTCGGCTTCCACACCCGTTATGACGGCAACTGCCTGGTCAACGCCATGGCGGTCGGCCTGGCCGACGCCGACAAGATCTTCTACGCCAAGGCGACCGGCGTCGGCCTGCCGGTGGTGTATCTCGGCTCCAAGACCGGCCGCGACGGCATCCACGGCGCCAGCATGGCCTCGGCCGAGTTCGGCGAAGGCGCCGAGGAAAAGCGTCCGACGGTGCAGGTCGGCGATCCCTTCGCCGAGAAGCTGCTGCTCGAAGCCTGCCTCGAAATCATGGAAGCCGGCTGCGTCGTCGCCATCCAGGACATGGGCGCCGCCGGCCTCACCTGCTCGGCGGTGGAAATGGGCGCCAAGGGCGATCTCGGCATCGAGCTCGACCTCGACAAGCTGCCCTGCCGCGAGGCGGGCATGAGCGCCTATGAGATGATGCTCTCGGAGAGCCAGGAGCGCATGCTCATGGTCATCGCGCCGGGCAAGGAGGAGCAGGCCGAGGCGATCTTCCGCAAATGGGGGCTCGACTTCGCCATTGTCGGCCACACCACCGACAATCTGCGCTTCGTCGTCAAGCACAAGGGCGAGGTGAAAGCCGACCTGCCGATCAAGGAGCTCGGCGACGAGGCGCCGCTCTATCACCGTCCCTGGGTGGAGACGCCCAAGCAGCAGCGCATCGACCCGGCGTCGCTGGAGATCACCGCCACCATTCCCGGCGCACTCGAGCGGCTGATCGGCTCGCCCGATTTCGCCTCCAAGCGCTGGATCTGGGAGCAGTACGACCACCTGATCCTCAACAACACCGTGCAGCGCCCCGGCGGCGACGCGGCAGTGGTGCGGGTGCAGGACGGGCCGAAGGGCCTCGCCATGGCCTGCGACGTCACCCCGCGCTATTGCGAGGCCGATCCGTTCGAGGGCGGCAAGCAGGCGGTGGCCGAGGTATGGCGCAACATCACCGCCGTCGGCGCCACCCCGCTGGCATTGACCGACAATCTCAATTTCGGCAACCCCGAGAAGCCGGAAATCATGGGCCAGCTGGTCGGCTGCCTGCGCGGCATAGGCGCGGCCGCCAAGGATCTCGACTTCCCGGTCGTCTCCGGCAATGTCAGCCTCTACAACGAGACGAACGGCCGCGGCATCCTGCCGACCCCGACCATCGGCGGCGTCGGCGTCCTTGCCGACATCGAGAAGATGGCGACACTTGCCTTTAAAGACTCCGGCGAAATCATTCTGGTTGTTGGAGAAACGACGGGATGGCTCGGCCAGTCCGCCTTCCTGTCGGAGATCCTCGACCGCGAGGAGGGCGCGCCGCCGCCGGTCGACCTCGCGGTCGAACGCAAGCATGGCGACTTCGTGCGCGAGCTGATCGCTGACGGCCTCGTCACTGCCGTGCACGACGTCTCGGACGGCGGCCTGCTTGTGGCGCTGGCCGAGATGGCGATGGCGTCGGGCATCGGCGCCTCGCTTCTCGCCCCGCCGGCCGATGTGAACCCGCACGCCTTCTGGTTCGGTGAGGACCAGGCGCGCTACCTTGTCACGGTGACCGGCGGCGAGAAGGCGACGGTGTTCAAGCGCGCCGAATCCGCCGGCGTTCCGATCGCCAAGCTCGGCAGCACCGGCGGCGACAAATTGACCATTCCCGGCGAGCGCCCCATCGTCATCGATGCGCTGCGCGAGCGTTCCGAATCCTGGCTGCCCATCTATATGGGCGCGGGCATGATGTGAGGGAGCCGACCTGTCATGGCGATGGAAGCATCCGAGATCGAGAAGCTGATCCGGCAGGGACTGCCGGATGCGCAGGTGGTCATGCGCGATCTTGCCGGCGACAATAATCACTGGCACGCCACCGTGGTGAGCGAGAGCTTCCGCGGCAAGTCGCGCGTGCAGCAGCATCAGATGGTCTACAAGGCCATTGGCGAGCCGATGGGCGGCGTGCTGCATGCCCTCGCCCTGCAGACGGAAGTGCCGAAGACCTGAACTCCGGCAGCCTTCGGGAGCCGATGAGACGGCATCAAATAGCCCGGCCGCGACAGCGTGCCGGGCTTCATCTATATGTAGAGACGAAGGGTTGAATGGCGCCCCGCGCGTCATCACCTATGATCGCATAGAGACACACAGGGCCCTGTGGAGCCCGAGACGGGTGAACGCTACATGAGCATCCAGGATTTCATCGACAACCAGGTGAAGAGCAACGACGTCGTCGTCTTCATGAAGGGCACGCCGCAGTTCCCGATGTGCGGTTTCTCCGGCCAGGTGGCGCAGATTCTCAACCACCTCGGCGTCGACTACAAGGGCATCAACGTCCTTGATTCCGACGAGATCCGCCAGGGCATCAAGGACTACACCAACTGGCCGACCGTGCCGCAGGTGTTCGTGAAGGGCGAGTTCATCGGCGGCTGCGACATCGTCCGCGAGATGTTCCAGGCCGGCGAGTTGCAGACCCTGCTCGAGGAAAAGGGCGTGCCGGTGATGGGTCGCGCCTCGGCGTGATGCTGGGGGCGCTGCGATCGTCCTTGCTTCCTCACTGTCGCCCGGCTTGCTTCTTCGGCTGGGTAATGCGGTAATTCCCTCCGGGCCAAGCTCGGGGGGACCGCTATGGCGCGCATCTACTATGCAACGAACCGGCGCCTCGTCGCCGGATCGTTGATCCCGTTTGGCAATCGCTACAACGCGGAAGGGCCAGCCTTCTACCGCGTCGGCTATGCCGAGGTTGACCGCGTTCCCGACGCGGCCGACCCGGATGACGGTTTTGTCCTGCGCTCGGTGACGGTTGCGGAAGAGCATCCCGCCCCGCCAGGAGCGCCCCCTTCGGCTGAGCTGATCGGCTCGACCGGCGTTTTCGCCTCCATGACGCAGGCGGTGCGGGACGAATCCCGCGAGGTGATCGCCTATATTCACGGCTTCAATTCCAGCTTCGAGACCTGCATTCTGCGCGCCGCGCAGCTGGAGGCGAGCTGGCGCGTCGGCGGCAAGGCGCCGCTGGTCTTTGCCTTCTCCTGGCCGGCCGATGATGGCGACGGGCTCGGCCTTGGCGAAAGCGCCACCACGGAATCCAAGTGGAAATATTTCGGCGATCGCGACGACGCCGAAGCGTCGGGAAAGGCCATCGGCCGCAGCCTGAAGCGGCTCATCGACTTCCTGCTGGAATTACGGCGCGAGGACCGTGCTCAGGGTCGCGAGCCTTGTGGGCAGAAGCTGCATCTCGTCACCCACAGCATGGGCAACTGGGCGCTGCGCCACGCCCTCCTCGCCCTGCGCGGCTTTAACAGCGGCGCCAGACTGCCGAAGATCTTCACCAATGCCTTCCTGATGGCGGCGGACGAGGACGCGGATGCCCTCGAGCACAACAACAAGCTCGGCCTGCTGCCGCAGCTCGCCGAAGCGATCCACGTCTATCACGCGCGCCGCGACCTCGCTTTGATCATCAGCGACACCACCAAGCTCAATCCCGACCGGCTCGGCGCCTGGGGACCGCGCACCTTCGACGGGCTCGATTCCGCTATCTATGGCATCGACTGCGCGGATGTGTGCACGACGGGGCTCACTCACGCCAACCATCAATATTACCGCATCCGCCCGGAGGTGATCGCCGATGTGCGGCAGGTGATGGCCGGCAAAAGCCCCGATCAGATCACCGGCCGCGTTGCCGTACGCTCCGGGCGGCAATATCGCATCAAGCCGCGTCCCGCCGGCTGAGGAGGCAACAAAAAAGCCGCCCGAAAGGGCGGCTTTCTTGTCTGGGTATAGGCCTGAAACTCAGCGCGAATAATATTCGACGACGAGGTTCGGCTCCATAACCACCGGATAGGGCACTTCGTTCAGTTCCGGCACGCGGGCGAACTTCGCGGTCAGCTTGTGACCGTCGACCTCGAGATAGTCCGGCACGTCACGCTCGCCGGAAGCCGCGGCTTCCATGACCAGCGCCATCTGCTTGGAGGCGTCCTTCACCTCGATCACGTCGCCGACCTTCACCTGGTAGCTCGGGACGTTGACGCGGCGGCCGTTCACCTTCACGTGGCCGTGGCTCACGAACTGGCGGGCGGCGAACACGGTGGGGACGAACTTGGCGCGATAGACGACGGCATCGAGGCGACGCTCGAGCAGGCCGATCAGGTTGGCGCCGGTGTCGCCCTTCAGGCGCGCGGCTTCCACATAGATCGCATAGAACTGCTTCTCGCCGATCGAGGCGTAGTAGCCCTTAAGCTTCTGCTTGGCGCGCAGCTGCACGCCGAAGTCGGAAAGCTTGCCCTTGCGGCGCTGGCCGTGCTGGCCGGGGCCGTATTCACGCTTGTTGACGGGGCTCTTGGGGCGGCCCCAGATGTTCTCGCCCATACGGCGGTCAAGCTTGTGCTTGGCCGAAACGCGCTTGCTCATGCGCTGGTCCTCTTCGCAAGGTTGCGGGTTGGATCGCGCCCCCTCCTTTGTCCCGCAAGATGTATCTTGCAGGACCGACAGGCTCCGGTCGAACGCGCCGAACGGAACCACGGGTGCGTGAAACAGCTCACGGGGCCGTTGCCAGCCCCGTGAGTGGGCGCGTGCATAAGCGGAAAGCGGCCCGAGGTCAAGCTCATCCGGCGTTTTGGACGCTACCGCCCCTTCCTCAGCGCCGCCAGCACATCGAGCCCGGCATAGCCGTCCGGCTTCATGCCGGAACGGCGTTGGAAATTGGCAACGGCGCGCATGGTCAGGTTGCCGACGCGCCCATCTACGCCGCCGGTATCGAAGCCGGCCGCGGTGAGGCGCTTTTGTACTTCCTGGATCTCTGCCAGCGTCAGCGCCCGCTCACCACCTGGAAACGGCGTGATGAACCCTCCGCCACCGAGCACCCGATCGCCGAGATGGCAGACGGCAAGCGCGTAGTTCATCGACGGATTATAGGAGCGCACCGCATAGAAATTCTGTGTCAACAGGAAGCTTGGCCCCTCGATGCCCACTGGCGCCCACAGCCGCGTGCGGGCGGCCGGATGGGTGAGGCGCCCTCCTCCGGCCGGCGCAATGCCGAGCTTGCCCCACTCCGCCACGGTGCGTATCGACTTGGCGTCGGCATAGCGGGCGGCGCTCGCCGGCACGGTCACCTCGAAGCCCCAGGGCAGGCCGCTCTGATATTTGCCGCGCTTGATCAGATAGCGGGAAGAGCCGGCCAGCGCGTCTCCGATCTCATAGGGCGAAACCCTGCCATCGCCATCATAGTCGATGCCGAGATTGAGCCACACCTCCGGCATCCACTGCGTGTGGCCCATCGCGCCAGCCCAGGAACCGAGCATCATGTCCGGCGTGCCCCAGCCGCGCTGGACGATGGCGAAGGCGTTGAGAAGCTCGGTTTCCCAATAGCGGCGACGGCGCGGCTCGCCCCAGGCGAGCGCCGCCAGCGAGGGGAACACCGGCTTCATGTGATCCTCGTCGGTGACAAGCTCGCCGAAGGCGCTCTCCATGCCCCACAAGCCGAGCAGCACGTCGGGTTCGACGCCGAAATCCTTGTTGAGGCGTTTCAACAGCGCGGCATTCTGCTTCGCAGCCGTCCGCCCGGTGACCAGCCGCCATTCCGAAATGCGGCGGTTGAGATATTGCCAGAGCTCCTCGCGAAATTCCGGCTGCGCCCGATCCTTGGCATAGACGCTGGTATCCGGCTTCAAACCGCGCGTCACCCGGTCATAGACTTCGTCGGAAATGCCGCGCGCCCGGGCCTTGGCGCGAAAATCACGCAGCCAGGCCTCGAAAGATTGGTTGGCCGATTGCGCCAGGGCCGGCATGGCCGGCAGGACGAGCGCGCCCGCAGCCGCGAGCACGGCGCGGCGCGACAGGACGGAACCTTGAAAACCCTGCATGTCCTCGCTCGCTTTCCCCGACAACATGCCGGAATCGGGCGGCTGCTGACTTTAGGGCATGGTGGCTGGCGAAGGCTATCCCGGCAAGAGACGCCGCCAAATGACCGGAATCGGCATGGTCACTCAGGTAAGTTCGGCACTCATCGGCACCAGTTCGCCGTTGCGTGCGGGCATGCCGGCGATACGGCCAACCAACGCGGCATCGAGCGGCGCGCCAGTGGAGAACAGCCGCAGCGGCAGCGGCATGCGCTCTTCCAAGGCCGGCCCCACCAGCGAGACCGCGCGACGCGCGATGGCCGGCGCCGGGTCCAGCCAGCGCACCCGCCAGGGAGCAACCCTCTCCAGCCGCTCGCGCACCAGCGGATAGTGCGTACAGGCCAGCACTACGGTGTCGGTGCGGACGCCCCCCTCGCGCACGAAGGCGGGCGCGATCTCCTCGGCGAAATCGGCGTCGCCGACCATCTCGCCGGCGAAGCTCGCCTCGACAAGCGGCGCCAGCCGGGCGCTGCCGACCAACGTTACCCGACAGGAACCGGCGAAATCGCGGATCAGCGCCTTGGTGTAATCGCGTTTCACCGTACCCGGCGTCGCCAGCACGCTGATCAGGCGGGTCTGCGAGCCTTCGCAGGCCGGCTTGATCGCCGGCACCGTGCCAATGAAGGGAATCGAAAAGCGCGCCCGCAGAGCCGGCAGCACGAGGGTGGAGGCGGTGTTGCAGGAGATCACCACCACATCCGGCGCCAGCCGGGCCACCAGTGCATCCATCACCGCAACTACCCGGGCGATCAGCGTCGCCTCGTCTAGGGCACCGTAAGGAAAGCCGGCATCGTCCGCGGCATAGACATAGCGGGCATCCGGGCGCTGGCGTGCCAGTTCCCGCAGCACCGAAAGGCCGCCAAGGCCGGAATCGAAGAGCAGGACGGTGGGAACGCGCAGACTCGGCACGGGCGAGGGAGCAGAAGGAAGTGACGACACCAGCGATGGCCCGATGGAAGATCCGCAATTGGCAACAGCGGAAGACGTGCCGGAAACAGAGGAAGCCTCGATACCCATCTTGTTGCCCTCCAACCGGGCGGCATTGTGGCGCATCAAGGTGAACACTTGGTTTCCGATCCGGAGGCGGAGCTGTCGCGAGCGGCCCGTTCGGCCTGACGCGCCTCGGTGCGCGGAAGCCTGGACGCGGTCCACGGGATGAAGAAGCGCCCTGTCCGACCAGCCCGGCCGCGGGACTCTGCCGGCGGCCATTCCGACGACTGCGGTGCCGCTCCCCGCATCCGCGACATCAAGGCGAAGTCGCGAAAAGAGCGGGTTCGTCAAATGCAGGCTCGGCGCTCCTCCTCGTATCCCCTAACCATCAGGAGGTAAAGCGCATCGATGGTGAAACAATCCGGAACCTAGACAACGATGGACTGTTGATCCAGCAGACGTCACGGCGAGACGTGATGCCGTTTTATGCCGTCACCACCTTGATACCGGAGGAAAGATCATGGGATTATTCTCTAAGGACATCAAAACCATGGACGACCTATTCGTCCATACGCTCCGCGACGTCTATTACGCGGAAAACAAGATTCTGAAGGCTCTGCCCTCGATGATCGACAAGGCCACCGATCCGCAATTGAAGACGGGTTTCCAGAATCATCTGAAGGAAACCGAAGGCCACGTGAAGCGCCTGCTCGAAGTGTTCGAGCTGCATGGCACCGAGGCGAAATCGGTCACCTGTCCGGCGATCAACGGCATCCTCGAGGAAGCCGAGGAGATCAGCGGCGAAGTGGCGGACAAGGAGGTGCTCGATGCCGCGCTGGCAGCCGCCGCCCAAGCGGTGGAGCACTACGAAATCACCCGCTACGGCACGCTGATCGCCTGGGCCAACCAGCTCGGCCGCGCCGACTGCGCCCGCGTGCTCCAGCGCACGCTGGAGGAAGAGAAGAAGGCCGATGCCCTCCTCTCCAAGGTGGCGATGTCGAAGCTCAACGTGCGAGCCGCCAGCTAGGTATCAGGCCTAACGTCCACTGACAGGCGGCGGGTCCATAGGGGGCGCGTCGCCTGTCGCGAAGACAGGAGAACGATGATGGTGCGCGATCCGCGGCAGCTAGACCAGAACCCGGTGGTGATCGATCCTGCCGATGTCGATGCGGTCCTTGACGACCGCCCTACCCCACCCGGAAACCCGCTGAAGCCGGCACTGGACGAGGTATCACATCCGCGCCCGCTGCGGGAAAGCGAAGGCGAAAAAGCAGGCCGCAAGCCTGCGCCAAGCCATGTGCCAGGAAATGCCCGACCCGTACCGGCACAGCGTGAGCGGTGACGTTGCTCAGCGCAGCATGCCCCAGCGGCGCACGGTAGCGCTCTCCAGCCCGCGGAATGCCACCGCTTCGACCAGAAGACCGATGAGGATGACGGTCGCGAGGCCGGCGAATACGCGGTCGGTATAGAGTTCGTTGCGCGCCCTGAAGATGAACCACCCCAGGCCGCCGGAGCTGGAGCTCACCCCGAACACCAGCTCGGCGGCGATTAGCGTACGCCAGGCGAAGGCCCAGCCGACACGCATGCCCGAAATCACCGCCGGCAATGCCGAGGGAATCAGGATCTGCCGCACATAGGCGGCGCCGGTAAGTCCGTAATTGCGCCCGACCAGACGATGAGTTTCCGGCACGCCCTCGAAGCCCTGAAGCGCTGCCAGCGCGAACGGCCAGACCACCGCATTGATCAGCACGAAGAGCAGGCTCGCCTCACCGAGGCCGAACCAGAGCAAAGCCAGCGGCAACAGCGCGATGGCCGGCAGCGGGTTCAGCATGGCGGCCACCGTTTGCAAGGCATCGCGCACGAAGCTGTTGGCGGCGGCAATGGAGACGATGATGGTGGCGATGACGATCGCCGCCACATAACCCTTCAGCAGCACGGAGAGCGAGGCGACGGCCGCCGCCAGCAGCCCCTCGTTCAGGCTGGCTTCGCGGAAGGCGGTGAAAGCCTCGAGGAAGCTCGGCAGCAAGATCGGGTTGCTCTGCCAGCGGGCCGCTAATTCCCAGGCGACAGCCAGCACAACCAGCACCACGATCCGGCGAAACCATAGCGTGCGGGTGACCCGCAGGGCAGTCCGCCGCCACCGGCGCGCCGTCTCTCCCGCGGAGGCCATGTCGAATGCAGGAGTGTCGGTCATGATGCGGCTCTCGTTCTGCCGAACAACGTATCGTGGACCTTGCGGCTTACTGTCTCGAAGGCAGCCGTGCCGAGGTCGCGAATGTCGAAGGCGGATGCATCCAGCGTGGTGATGGTGCGTCCGGGATGGGCGCTCAAGAGATGCAGCCGCGTGCCGATCAGCACCGCCTCGTCGATGTCGTGGGTGACGAAGAGCAGCGTCAGTCCAGTCTCGCGGGCGATGTCGATCAGGTCGCGCTGCATCTGCAGCCGGGTGAGCGCGTCGAGCGCCGCGAAGGGCTCGTCCATCAGCAGCACATCGGGGCTCGCCGCCAACGCCCGCGCAATGGCGGCACGCTGCTTCATGCCGCCCGAAAGCGTGTGCGGATAGCTGTTCAACACCCGCTCCAGCCCGACCCGCCGCAAGGTGTCGGCGGCAATCTCGCGGGCCTCGCCCTTCTTCTTGCGGCGGGCGACCACCAGCGGGAAGGCGACATTATCCAGCACCGTCTTCCAGGGCAGCAGCTGGTCGAACTCCTGAAACACCACGATGCGATCCGGTCCCGGCCCGTTGATCGGCCGGCCGCGCAGGCTGAGCGTGCCGGCGGTCGGCGGGAGGAAACCCGCCGCCGCCTTGAGGATGGACGATTTACCACAGCCGGATGGCCCGAGCAGCACCAGCCGCTCGCCTTCGGCAATGGTGAAATCGACGGCATCGACGGCCCGCACCGGACCGCGCTCGGTCGCATAGTCGAGGGTCAGGCCGCGCGCCTCCAACACCGGCGCGGCGGATCTCGTCTCTCGCGCCGTCTCGATGGCCGGTGCGAGCATGGCTCAGCTCCCCGCCTGGTCGTGCAGCTCGGGGAAGGTGTAGCTCTTCCAACCACCCGGCTGGGTCTTGAGGGCGCCGGTACGGAAGAGGAACTCGCCGAACACCTCGCTCTTCAGCGGCACCAGGGTGAACTGCACCTCGGGATTATCGATGATCTGCTTCACGAAAGCCGGATCGAGCTTGGACTTCTCGATCTTCACATAGGTGTCTGCCGCCAGCTGATGATCCTTCGCGGCGATTTCCGTCGCCTCCTTGAAGGCGCGGAAAAAGGCCTCATAGGTCTTGGGATTGGCGTCGCGCCATTTCACCGTCGTATAGGCGACGGTCGGGGTGAAGGCGCCGCCCAGCACGTCGTAGGACGACCACACCTTGTGAACCTTTGGGTTCTTCAACGCCTGCTCCTGGAACGGCGAGTTCGAGAGGTGTCCGGTAATCTCGGTGGAACCAGAGATCAGCGCCGCGGTGGCATCGGGATGCGGCAGCGTCACTTGGAGGGAATCGAGCTTGCCCTGATTGCCGGGGCCGAATTCCTTCTCAGCGGCGATCTGCAAGGTGCGCGCCTGCACCGAGACACCGGCGGCCGGCGTGGCGATGCGGTCGTTCGGCCCGAAATCCTTCAGGCTCTTGATGTCCGGCTTATTGGTGAGCAGGTAGTTCGGCGTCGCTCCGAAGGCGCCGACGATCTTCACCGCTCCCTTGGTGCGGTCCCACACGGTGAAGAACGGCCCGATCCCCGCCGAGGCGATATCGACCGAGCCGGAGAGCAGCGCGTCGTTCACCGCGTTGCCGCCGGAGAGCTTCAGCCATTCGACCTTGACGTCGATGCCGAGTTCCTTGGCGTGCTTCTCGATCAGGTTCTGGTCGCGCAGGATGTGGAAGGGAATGTAGAGCGTGCCAAACTGCTCGGAGATGCGGATCAGTCCTTCGGCGGAAGCCGAGCCGATGGCGCTGCCCAGTAGGGCGAGGGAGAGGGTCGCGGCCCGGAAAAAGCGTTTCATTCACGAGATCCTTGAGGTCGAGCGCCGGCTTTCCTCGCGCGAAGTATCTCCTCGCTGCGGCGGCGCATGAATGGAAGGTTGAAAGTGAAGGCCGCGCGCTGTCAGCGCGTGGCGCTACATCGTTCCCTGGACCGGGTGGCACCGCTCATGGTCTCACTCCGCCGCGATGGCCAAGGGATGGGACGAGTGACGCAATGCGAACGTCGCCTCGTGCACCAGCCGTTCGAAGCGCCGCTCCGCCGGCTCGCCGACGAGCGTGGTGCCGGACCATTCGCGATCGGTGAGGAACAGGCCGGTGCCGAGCGGCTGAGCCTGGAAGAAGGCGAACAGCGGCCGCAGCTGATGCTCGATGACGAGAGCGTGACGCTCGCTGCCGCCGGTTGCCAGCAGCGCCACCGGCTTGCCCACCAGCCCGCCATAATCGACGAAGTCGATGAAGTGCTTGAACAGGCCGGAGTAGGAGCCCTTATAGACCGGCGAGCCGACCACGAGCAGATCCGCCGCCTCGACGGCGGCGAAGGCGGCCGTCTCTTCGCACCCGGCCGCCTCGCGCGAGCGCATGACGCCGAGCTGCGGCAGGCGGGCGATGTCGACGACCTGCGCGCGGGCATCGAGCTCACGCGCCAGCCGCTGGGTGGTGAACTGCACCAGGGAAAGGGTTCTGGACGGCGCCGAGAGGCTGCCGCTGATACCAACGACGTTGAGTTTCCTGCTCATGACTGCGCTGCCTGCTGTGCCGGACGATAATCATTGGCCACCGCTTCGCCGAAGCGGGCCTGCGGATCGGAAGCGACGGCCGGAGCATGGCTGAGCTTGAGCCTTGGGAGGACGAGTTCGGCGACGCGGTAGGCCTCCTCCAGATGCGGGTAGCCCGACAGGATGAAGCTCTCAATGCCCAATTCGGCATATTCCTCTATCCGCGCCGCCACCGTCGCTCCGTCGCCCACCAGCGCCGTCCCGGCCCCGCCGCGCACCAGACCCACCCCCGCCCACAGGTTCGGGCTCACCTCGAGCTTGTCGCGCCGCCCGCCATGCAGCGCCCGCATCCGCGCCTGACCCACCGAATCCAGCCGTGCGAACACGCTCTGCGCCGCCGCAATGGTGGCGTCGTCGACATGGCTGATCAACTCGTCGGCGGCTTCCCACGCCTTGGCATTGGTCTCGCGCACAATCACATGCAGCCGGATGCCGAACCGCACCTTGCGCCCGCGCGCCTCCGCCTGCCGCCGTACCTCGGCGATCTTCGCCTTCACCGCCGAAGGCGGCTCGCCCCAGGTCAGGTAAACGTCTACATGCTCGGCCGCCACCGCGTTCGCCGCCTCCGACGAGCCGCCGAAATACAGCTTCGGCCCGCCCGCCTGCACCGGCGGGAACAGCACCGAGGCCCCCTCCACCTTCAGGTGCCGGCCCTCGTAGCTCACCGTCTCCCCGGCCAGCAGCGGGCGATAGATGTCAAGGAACTCCCGCGTCACCTCGTAGCGCTGGTTGTGGTCGAGGAAGATGCCGTCGCCGGCATTCTCCACCGGGTCGCCGCCGGTGACGATGTTGATCAGCAGCCGCCCCTCCGACAGCCGGTCCAACGTCGCGGTCATCCGGGCATAGAGGGTGGGCGAGGCCAAACCCGGCCGCACCGCCACCAGATAGCGCAGCTTCCTGGTTGCCGGTGCCAGCGCCGAGGCCACCAGCCAGGAATCCTCGCAGCTCTTCCCCGTCGGGATCAGCACCCCGTAGAAGCCCAGCGTGTCCGCCGCCTGCGCCACCTGCCGCAGATAGTCCAGCGTCACCGCCCGGCCGCCCGTCGCCGTCCCGAGATACCGGCCGTCGCCATGCGTCGGCAGAAACCACAAAACATCAAGGCCGGTGCTAGCTGCTGAGGGAATTGTCGAGAGTGTCATCGTCAAAGTCTCATGGAAATGGCCGCGATGGATGCGCGCAAGCGAGCGTCAACACGCCTGGTTCAGGGGCAACATCGGAACGTTCGCGTCATATCCGCCCATCCTCGGCCATCGCGACCATCGCCGCGCCTCTCACTCCAGAAGAACGCAGGAGCGGCAACAGGTCAACATATTTTCTATAGAATCTATGGTATTTAGCATCAATCATCCGAATATCCCGTGCAACATCTTGCCAGACAATAAAAAACCCGCCGACCACAACGGTCGGCGGGTTCATTTTGATGTTGCTCAATGAGCGTGGAGGATCAGACCACGGTCACGTCGAGCGTGCCGACACCGTCGACCCCACCTTCCATGCGATCGCCGCGCACAATGGCACCAACGCCCGCCGGCGTGCCGGACATGATGATGTCGCCCGGCACCAGCGTGAACAGGCCGGAAAGATAGGAGATCATCTCCGGCACCTTCCAGATCATCTGGTTCAGGTCGCCGCTCTGGCGCAGTTCGCCATTCACCTTCAGCCACACCTTGCCGTCAGTGGGATGGCCGATCTGCGAGGCCGGCACCAGCGCCGAGCAGGGCGCGGAAGCCTCGAAGGCCTTGCCGACCTCCCACGGGCGGCCGAGCTTCTTGGCCTCGCCCTGCAGGTCGCGGCGGGTCATGTCGAGGCCGACGCCATAGCCCCACACATGCTCCATCGCGCTCTCGACCGGGATGTTCACCCCGCCCTTGCCGATGGCAACCAGCATTTCGAGCTCGTAATGCACGTCCTTCGACTTGTCGGGATAGGGGAAGCTGCCGCCGGTGATGACGTTGTCGGGGTTCTTCTGGAAGAAGAAGGGCGGCTCTTTGTTGGGATCGTGCCCCATCTCGATCGCGTGCTCGGCGTAGTTGCGGCCGACACAATAGATGCGGTGGATGGGGAACAGCTTGTCGCTGCCGGCGACCGGGAGGGTGGGAATGCCCGGCGGAGAGATGACATAGGCGGTGGTATCAAGCGGCGCGTTCATCAGCGGACTCCTGCATAATATTCGACGCGTTTTTCGATGTTTTCAATCAGGGCCGACAATCCCATCGCCACGGCGAACAGAATGATGGTCAGCGCCCAGAAGTTCTCCATGTCGAAATTGCGCGAGTAGAGCTCGAACAATTCGCCATAGCCGATGATGGAAACGAGCAATTGCCCGATAACCACGCCCTTCACGCCGCGCACCATGCCAAGACGGATGCCGGCGAGGATTTCCGGCAAGGCGGCGAGAAGGATGATCTTGGTATAGAGGCGAAGCCCCCCTGCCCCGTAGCTGCGCCCCATCTCCTCCAGCGAGCGGGGAACCGCCTGAATGCCGGCACGGGTGTCCAGCACGATGATCCACACGGCGAACAGGAACACGGTGACCACCACCGTGGTCTCACCCATGCCGAACAGGATCATCAGCACCGGCACCAGAGCCGAGAGCGGTGCCGACACGAAGATGTTGACCCAGATGCCGAACAGATTGTCCGCCACCGGAAAACGTCCCATCAGCAAGCCGAGCATCACCCCGACGACGATGGCGAGCGCCATGCCGATGACGAAGCTGTTCAGCGTGGTAAGCGCCGCCGCCTGCCAGGTGCCGGTCTGCACCAGCGAGAACGCCGCGACCAGCACGTCTGAAAGCGGCGGAATGAGGAAGGATACCCCCATCTGCCCGACGATCTCCCAGATGACGCACCACGCCAGCAGGGAGGCCATCATCGGCACGCGATAGCCGAAAATCGTCATGCCACCCTCCGTTCGCTGGCTATGAGAACGATGTCCTGCGCAAGCAGGCTTCCATATTTGGCCATCATGCTCAGTCCACGTAGCGCTTGAGGCCCTGCCAGATCTCCTCGACCGTATCGAGATAGCCCTGGTCGCGGCGGATGGCATCGGGGGAGGCGGTGCGGTCGATCTCCGGCTCGATGATCTGCGCCACCCGGCCGGGGCGACGCGACAGGATGACGATGCGGTCCGAGCAATAGACCGCCTCCTCGATGGAATGGGTGACGAAGATGAAGGTCTTCTTCTCCAGATCGACGAGGCGCAGCAGATCTTCCTGGAACTTGCGGCGGTTCTGCTCGTCCACCGCCGAGAACGGTTCGTCGAGCAGCAGCACGTCGGCGTTCACCGCGAAGGCGCGGGCGAGACCGACACGTTGCCGCATGCCGCCGGAGAGTTCGTGCGGATACTTCTCCTCGAAGCCGGAGAGCCCCACTTCGGCGATGTATTTCCGGGCGATCGCCTGCCGCTCGGCCTTGCCCATGCCCTTCAGTTCCAGTCCGAAGGCGACGTTGCGCATTACCGTCGCCCAGGGCATCAGCGCGAAATCCTGGAACACAAAGGCACGTTCCGGGCCAGGCCCGGTGACCGCTACGCCGTTCACCCGCACCTCACCGCTGGTCGCGGGAATGAGACCGGCAATGATCTTGAGCAGCGTGGTCTTGCCGCAACCGGAGGGGCCGAGCAGTGTGGTCAGTTTGCCGGCCGGAAAGTCGAGATCGATGGAGCGCAACGCCTCCATGTCCGCGTACATCTTGCAGATGCCGCGCACTTCGACGGCGGCGTCCGGCGACGGTGTTTCAACGGCAGTAGTCGCCGCGGCTGTTATGTTGCGCATGGCTCAGCCCTTTCGCTTCTCGGGACGCAGCACCCGGACCTCGAAGGCCTCCAGGGCGGACAGCGTCAGCGTCGAGACGAGGATGATGGAAACGACGGCGGCATACATTTCGGGATAGTCCGCCACCGAACGGTGATAGGTGATGAGATCGCCGATTCCGGTAGGCGTGATAAGGAGTTCGGCGAGAATGACACCGATGAAGCCGGCGGCGAGACCAAGTCGTAAGCCGGCAAATATTATCGGGGAGGCGTCGGGGAGGATGATTTTCACAATCCTCTGCCACCAGCTTCCCTGGAAGGAACGGCACATGTCAACCAATGACGGATTGGTATTTCGAACTGCCTTGTAGCCGTTGAGGGCGATCACCGGCAGGGCAAGCATCACCACCGCCAATGTCTTGGACATCAGGCCGATGCCGTAGACGAAGGTGATCAGCGGGATGAGCGCCGCCATCGGCGCCGCCTGCAGTACGATGAACACCGGCGCGACCAGCCATTCGGCAAAGCGCGAGAGGCCCATCAATATGCCCAGACCGACGCCGAGCACCGCGGAGATGGTGATGCCGATGACCAGCGGCTGCAGGGTCTCGGCATAAGCGGCGACGAAAGCACCGTTGAACAGCATGGTCAGGAAGGCGCGCAGCGTCTCCAGGAAGGTCGGGAAGGCGAAGCTGATCGGAATGCGGCCGGCGATCTCCCAGACCAGAAAGAACAGAGCAATGGAGGCGGCCCGCCAGAGGGCCGTGCGATGCTCCAGAAGCTTCCCCCAGAAGGAGGAAGCCCCGGTGCCCGAAATGGCTCGCCGAGAGCCATTTGCGTGAGCGGGTGCCGACATGCCACCCGCCTCAGTTGGTGCCGACTTTGCCGAGCACGCGATTCAGCGGCTCGAGCGCCCAGAATTCATCGACCTTCAGGCTGGCCGGCTCGCCGGTCAGCTGGCCCGAGAGGGTGTAGAAGGCGAAGTCGTCCTTGGCCGCCGCGGCGCCGCCGCCATTGAGCGGGAAGGCCTTGCCTTCCGCCAGTTCGGTGAAGTACGGGGTGATCTCCGCCACCTGATCGGCCGGCAGGTCGGGCAGCAGCTTGTACTTGGCGCGCCATTCGGCGACCACGGCCGGGTTCTTGGTGACCTCGCGCCAGGTGGTGAGGATCGACTCGACAATGATGTCGACGTCCTTCGGGTTCTTCTCGAGATAATCCTGCCGCGCGAACAGCGCTTCGTCAGTGGCGTTTACGCCATCCATCGGCAGGATGACGAACTTGCCGGGGGCCTTCTGCTCCAGCAGCCGGCGGCCGTTGGAATCGACGATGGTCGCCTTCACATTGCCCTGCAGCAGCGCGCCGGTACGCACTTCCGAGCCGGGAATGTAGCTGATCTTGGAGAACTTGATCCCCTGCTTCTGCTCCATCAGCCGCATAATCGCCTCGGTGCCGGAGCCGCGCGAATGCACCGCGACTTCCTGGCCGTTGAGGTCCTTCCAGGTCTTGTAGAATTCAGCGTTCACCGCCGGATAGAAGCGCAGCGTCGACAGCTGCAGGAAGATGCGCACCGGCACCTTCACCTTCTGGATCAACGCATAAGGTCCGCCGACGCCAATATCCGCCTGCCCGCTGACCACCGCCTGGGCGGCGATGTCCTCGGACTTCAGATACGTCATCTCGATGTCGACGCCCTTCTGCTTGGCGAGCTCGAAGGCCGCCAGTAGATGCAGGTTCTCGACGCTGGCGATGTCGCCATAGGCGACGCGCACCTTGGCCTCGGCCTGCGGCGCGGCCAGAACGGCGGCACCGAAACCAATGACAAGTGCCACGCCCGAAGCGCTGCATAGTCCTTTCACGATATTCTTGAGCATTTCCAGTCTCCCGTGAGTGCCGAGCGGTTGGTTCCGCTCCTGGCCAACCGCCGAAGTATTCCGCGAGGTTGGATACCAATTGTCATTTGGTTTATATTGGGTCTGTCTCGTGGTCAAGTTCAAATCGGCTTGACCCAAGGCCGACACCGCGACATAGATTGAACCAATTCCACATTTGGTTGATACGTATGGACATGTTGACCGACGCCGATCCGCACGCTGAGAAGAGCACCGTCACCCAGCTGCGGGCCTTCCTCGCCCAGAGCGACCTTTCGGATGAAGGGCGGCTGCCGCCGGAACGGGAACTCTCGACGGCGCTCGGCGTCTCGCGCACCGAGCTGCGCAAGGCGCTCGACGTGCTGGAATCGGAAGGGCAGATCTGGCGGCATGTCGGCAAGGGCACCTTCATGGGCAGCCGGCCGCTCGACACCTTCGCCGACATCACGGCGCTGGCCCGGCGCTCCAACCCGGCCGAGGTGATGCGCGCGCGCATCGTGATCGAACCGGAGATCGCCCGCGCCGCCGCCTTTACCGCCACGCCGGCGGATATCGCCGAGATGCGGCTGTGCCTCGCCCGCTCGCGGCAGGCCGACAGCTGGCGGCAATATGAAGGCTGGGACACCCGCCTGCACCGCACCATCGCCGAGGCGACGCAGAACGGCCTGCTGCTCGGCCTTTTCGACACGCTGAACGCGGTGCGCCGCGCGGTTACCTGGGGCCGGCTGCGCGCCCTGCCGGTCAAGCCGGCACCGGACCACCATAGCTTCAAGGAGCATGACGCGATCGTCGACGCCATCGAGCATCGCGACATGGCCGGCGCCGCCAATTTCATGCGCAATCATCTGCGCACCGTCGAGCGCAAGCTGCTCGACAAGCAGCTGCGCGCCGCCGAGGAGGGCTGATTTTTACAACCTTTCATCGACCAATTTAACGATTGGATCGATACCGGTCGCGATTTTCCGGCGCGGCAGACCATCTACCGACGGCGAACCGGCCGACATGCAGGCCGGTGCGGTGTACGGTCAGGCCGATCCGCCGCGATTGGTGTACGATCCGGCCGAAATCGGGCGGGGCACCGGGTGCGGGATGCCGCGACGGCTGCTAGGCTGACGCGCCGCACCGCCACATTGGGGCTCCGCCGTGACCGATCCCGCCGCGACCGCCACCGTCCCTGCCCTGCTGGTCATCAATGCCGGCTCCTCCAGCATCAAGTTCAAACTCTACCGGGTGGAGGGCGAGGACATCGCGCTGGTGCTCGGCGGCGCGCTCGACGGCATTGGCCGCCTGCCCCGGCTCAGGGTCAAGGACGCCGCCGGGGGCACGCTGGTCGACCAATCCTTCGGCGCCGACGAGATCGCCACCGCCACGGCGGCCCAGCACATCATCGGCGACTGGCTGCTGCCGCGGGTCCGCGACTACCGCATGATCGGCGTCGGCCACCGCGTGGTGCATGGCGGGCCGGTCTATTCCGGCCCGGTGCTGGTCGACGACACGGTGCTGGCGACCCTGAACGGCTTCATCCCGCTGGCGCCGCTGCACCAGCTGAGCAATCTCGACCCCATCCGCGTGCTGCGCGAACGCCGCCCGGACCTGCCGCAGGTCGCCTGCTTCGACACCGCCTTTCACCGCGGCCATCCGGAGCTCTCCGAGCGCTTCGCCCTGCCACGCGCGCTCTATGATGAGGGCGTGCGTCGCTACGGCTTCCACGGACTTTCCTATGAATATGTCGCCTCGGCGCTGCGGCGGCTTGAGCCGGAGATCGGGCGCGGCCGGGTCGTGGTGGCACATCTCGGCTCCGGTGCCTCCGCCTGCGCGCTGAGGGATGGGCGCAGCATCGAATCGACCATGGGATTCACCGCGCTGGACGGCCTGCCTATGGGCACCCGCTCAGGCGCGCTGGATCCCGGCGTGGTGCTGCACCTTATCGAGCAGAAGGGACTCTCCGCCGCCGAGGTCGGCCGCATGCTCTATAATGAGAGCGGGTTGCTCGGCCTGTCCGGTATCAGCAACGACATGCGCGAACTGATTGCCAGCCCGGCGCCGGAGGCGGCTTTGGCGGTGGAGTTCTTCTGCCTCAAGGTGGCGCAGGCGATCGCCGCGCTCGCCACCACGCTTGGCGGGCTCGACGCACTGGTGTTCACCGCCGGCATTGGCGAGCATTCACCCGAGGTGCGCGCCCGCATCGCCGGACGGCTGGCCTGGCTCGGCGCACGGCTGGATCCGGCAGCCAACGCCGCTGGCGCCGCGCGCATCGAGGCTGTCGGCAGTACCATGCCGCTGCTGGTCATCCCGACCGACGAAGAACGCATGATCGGCCGGCACACGCTGAGAGTGCTGGCTTCCCTGCGCGGCTAGGGCGCCGCGACCGGCTCGACGGTCTCGGCATGACCGGCGCGCCGAACCGGATGCGCATCGGCGCGGAACGACGCTCCAGAAGACGCATCGAACCCGCAATCGGCCGGCTAGCCGAGCGGCATGGATGGCACGGCCCATCGGCACGGCGCTCGTCGATCGCGGCCGGACGGTACCGAGACACGGCCGGACGGTGCCGGGCGAAGCTGACGGGCGGGATGCCGACGTATCGGCGGACGAACTGGCGTGACCGGATGATTGAGAGGCCGGCCGCAAATGAATATGGCGGGATCCGACCTAAAGGTCCGATCCCGCCATATTGAACAATGCCGAAACAGCGTTTCAGCGTCCCGTTCGGTCGGAGAAGCCGGCCATGTGGCCGGCCGCCGATCAGAACTTGTAGTTCACGCCGAGGCGAACCACGTTGGTGTTGATGTGGCCCCAGCTATCGAAGGTGCCCGGCAGCTGAGCCTTGGTGTCCGGATCGCCGATGTAGAGGTATTCACCCTTGACGGTCCAGTTGTCGGCGAAGGCGTACTCGACACCGGCACCCACGGTCCAGGTCCAGTAGTCAGCCGAGGAGTCGTAGGCCACGCCGTTGATGGAGCCGCTGACCGAGGTCTGGCCATAAGCCGCACCGGCGGTGCCGTATACCAGGACGCGATCCCAAGCGTAACCGATACGGCCGCGAAGGGTGCCGAAATAATCGGTGTCGAAATCGTTGCCGTACCAGGTGGAGCCGGCGATGCCGCCGTAGCTGCCGCTGCCGGCGACGCCCTGAATGTCAGCCTCGACACCGAACACCCAGGAGTCGACCTGGTAGTTGTAGCCGAGCTGGCCGCCATAGGTGAAGCCGTTGCTGCTGCCGGACCAGCTGCCGACGCCGTAACCGTCGATGGAGGAGCCGCCCGAACCGTCCGACCACGTATAGCCGAGGTTGGCGCCGATGTAGAAGCCGGTCCAGGTGAACACCGGAACCGCGACGACGGCGGCCTTCACCGGATACTGGGTGGCCAAGTCGGCAGCAAGGGCCGGGCTGGCCAGGGCAGTGACGCTAACAGCAGCAAGGAGAAGTTTCTTCATGGCCAGGACCCTCGAAATCTGAAGTTGGCGAACAGCTACGTAGCGTCAGCACCAACAACCACCGGAACTCGTATGCCTGGATAATGCCGCAATGCAGGAGCGGATGAAATGATAAATATGTCACACGACCAAGTCTTTGTTCGCCTCGCCGCCGGCGATCCCCCGTGAGACGGCGGATGGCGCGCCTCGGCGGTAGTGTTAGAACACCTGCCGCGCGCTCTCCCCCGCCTCATCGCCAAGACAGATACGTAGTTAAACCTTCTCGCCTTGCGTTAATATTCTCTATCTTTTTCCGAAAATGAAGGATCTCATTACGAGCTCCATACAATTCATGCTCGAAACATCACTCGTGCGAGAATAATTCATCGTCGCTCAATTATGGCAAACGCCTGTATTTAACTGTCACATTTCGATTGTTACGGTAATCGCCGGTTGTGATACGAATCGCCGGGCGTACGGTCAGGGTTGCACTGGCATTTTCTCAACCTATTCCGCCTCGCTTGCGCGAACCGGTTGTGGCGGCGCGAGGTAGCGGGTGGCGGCCGGCACGGGCTGTGGCATTTCGGCAACGCGATTGCGGCGAAGTTGCAACCGGCAATCTGCTACCGTGCGCGCCTGCGATTCCTCAGGGCAGCATCTCGTCCGGCACCGGGAAAGGCCGGAAATCCGGCGTACCGTCGGTCCATGGCAGCCGGCCGGCCGCGAGCTGGACGTCGTGCCAGTCGTTCCACGCCTTCCAATAGGCGATGCGCATCGGCGACTCGCTGAACTGCGAGATGGCGCCGGCACCATGCTGGGTGAGCGACAATCCGTGCCGCCGGCCGAGCGTCAGCACGATGCCGATGCCGGAGAGCGCCGTGGAGCCGAAATGCAGCCGCACCCGCTGCTGGAACTCGCGATCGGCACCGAAGCGCACCGAATCGAACAGGCCGACCTTCTCGAACACATCGGCGGCGAAGAAGGTGGAATGCGGACACTCCTCGATGTAGCGGCCGCGCAGGCCGCATTCGATAGTGGCATCCGAGCGCACCCGCAGCCATTGCGAGCTGGTGCATTTGAGCTCCGGCCGGCCGTGCATGGCCCGCAAATGATGCGCGACATGGGTGCGCAGCCAGAAATCGTCGGAATCGCACAGCGCGACATAGTCGCACCCGGCCCGCAGCGCCTCGGCAATGCCGAGATTCTTGGCGGCATAGGTGCCGACATTGCGCGGGGTGCGCAGATAAGTGAGCCGGCCGGCGTCGGCCAGCGGGGCGCAGACCGCCTGCGTGGCATCGCCCGAGCAGTCGTCGACGATGATCAGCCGCACCGGCACGCTCTGCCCGAGCACGCCTTCAATGGCGCGGGCGATGTGATCCTGGGCATTGAAGGCGGTCATCACCACCGCCACCCGTGCCTCCGGCGCCTCGACGTCACGGCTGAGGTCGGTCACCGTGTCGAGGCCGAAGGTCTCCCAGGCGAGTTCCATCTCGTAGCGCCGGAACACCTCGCGCAGGATCGTGGTGTTGCCGCCGTCCAGGCTGAGGATGTTGTGAAGCGCGATCAGATAGTCCACCGGCGCCGGAAGTTCCGGCGTCTGGGTGACATCGATGACGTGGCGGATCGACATTTCCGCCTGATGCACCCGGCCGAGCTCGATGTTGTACTCGCTGTACAGCACCTGGCCGGCCACCGTGGACCGGCCGTGCAGCACCCCGGTCTTTTCCAGCAGCATGCAGGCCTGCTGCTTGTCGTCATAGGAGGCCAGCACCGCCTTGTTGACCAGCGGCTGGCGCAGCAGCGGCCGGATCCGCGCCCATTCGTCGAGCCAGGCGCGCGCCTCGTCGCGGCGGCCGAGGCGGAACGCGGTGTACCAGAGCCCCTCCAGGAAGCGGGTATCGACCTCCCGCCCCGGCGGTCGCCGGGCCGCCGCACGGCTGAGCAGATCATAGGCACGCTCGAAATAGCGCACCTGGAGATAGTGCCGCACCGCGATGTCGAGCAGCATCTGCCGCTCCGGCCCGACCGATTCGGGCGTGTCGAGCCATTCGAGCATGCGCAGCGCGACCGAACGCTGCGCATGGAAGAAATCCTCCAGCCAGTTGCCCAGCGACTGCCGGCCGAACGCCTCGGCGAAAAGCCCGGTGCGCAGCACGTGCCGCAGCAGGGCATCGACCTGCTCGTGCGGGATGCGCTGCAACGCCGCCGCCAGCTCCCGCTGCAGGTCGGCCTGCATCACCGCCGGCTCCGGCAACGGCGGCAGCACGTCGCGCATGCGCGGGATACGGCGTTCGGGCTCGCGGGCGCTCAGCTCGGCGGCGTGCTTGGCGAAGGCGGCGCCGGTATGCACCGCCGCGATCTGGTCGGCGATCCAGCTGGCCAGCCCGCGCTCGCCGCCGCCGGCCAGATAGCTGACGATCAGATTGGACACCTCGTCGCGCACCGCGAAAATCGGGTAGTCGGCGATGCCGGGAAACCCGGTCTCGTGCAGGAAGGCGCGAAACTTCCGGAACCCGGCCAGCACGGGCCTTACATAGGCGGGCAGGAACTCGTGGGATTGAGACTCGGCCAAGGTCGTCCGTCCGCAAATTGGTACCAGGGCGGTCGTCGCGAGCGCGGCGACGGCTTCCGTCCGGTTTAGAGACTCCGCCGCGGCTTCACAATCGGCGGCGCTCATAGCTCGGCGCTGCCGGGCAACTCGGCTGCGAGGGCATCGAGGGCGAGCCGCACCCGCAAGGGCAGCTGCGGCGCCTGCGGCCACAGCGCATAGGTGGTGAAGACCAACTGAGGCAGGTTTTTCATCACCGGGACGAGGGTGCCGGCACGGACCCGGTCGCGGATCAGCCAGCAGGGCAGCCAGGCGAGGCCGTGGCCGGCCTCGGCCGCCTCGGCGATCGCCTCCAGATCGTCGAAGCGAAGCCGGCTCGGCGGCGTCGCCTCCAGCGGCCGGCCCGCCTCGGACGGAAACTGCCAGCTGCGGATGCGCCCTGCCCGTCCATAGGTCACGGCGTGGTGGGCGCCGAGGTCCTCCAGCCCGCCCGGCGCGCCGTGTGCGGCGAGATAGGACGGCGCCGCACAGACCACCATGCGCTGCAGCCCGACCGTGCGCGTCATCAATCCCGCGCCGTCGCCGATGGCAGAGTTGCGGATGGCGAGATCGAAGCCGTCCTCGATGAGATCGACCGGCCGGTCGCTGAAGGAGAGGTCGAGCTCCAGCTTCGGGTGCCGCGCCGCCAGCGCGGCCAGCACCGGCGCGACGCAGCGGCGGCCGAACAGCACGGGCACCGAGACCCGGAGACGTCCCGTCGCCTCGCGCCGTCCCGATTCCAGCACCGCCTGCGCCGCCCGCAACTCCTCCAGCGCGCGCTGGCAGCGCTCGTAATAGAGCTGGCCGTCCTCGGTGAGCGCCTGGCTGCGGGTGGTACGGTGGAACAGCCGGGTGCCGAGCCGCGTCTCGAGCCGCGCCACCGTCTTGGCCACCGCCGAGCGGGTGAGATGGGTGCGCTCGGCGGCGGCGGCGAAGCTGCCGGCCTCCACCGCGGCGACGAAGATATCGAGGCCGTTCAGCATCTCGCGCATGGGATCGGCTCCTTAGGGGATACAATCTCGGGAGATTTTATCGCCACCGCGTCCCCTCGATCAACGATACATCGGATGCCACCCCATCGCGCAAGCAGGAGTTGGCAATGAGCGGAACCATGAAACGCTGGGAAATGAACGGGCTCGGCCGCGAGCGGCTGCGGCTGGAGACGGTGGCACGCCCTGCCCCGCAACCGGGCGAGGTGCTGGTGAAGGTCGGCGCCGTGTCGCTGAACTATCGCGACAAGCTGATGATCGAGACCGGCATGGGCCTCGCCCTCGCCTTTCCCTTCACCCCCGCCTCCGATCTCGCCGGCACGGTGGTCGAAACCGGCGAGGGCGCCGGTCGCTTCCACGCCGGCGACCGGGTGATCTCCACCTTCGCGCCCGACTGGATCGACGGCAAGCCGCGCGGCGACGCCCGCCGGCCGCCTTATCGTACGCTTGGCGGCACCTGTCCGGGGGTGCTGGCGGAATATGTCGCCTTCCCGGAGGACTGGTTCGTCCGCGCGCCGGCGACGCTGGACGCCGCGGCGGCGAGCACCCTGCCCTGCGCCGGGCTCACCGCCTGGTTCGCGCTGATTGAGGCCGGGCGGCTGCATGCCGGCGAGACCGTGCTTATCGAGGGCACCGGCGGGGTCGCGCTGTTCGGTGTGCAGATCGCACTGGCGCATGGCGCCGAGGTGATCGTCGTCTCCGGCAGCGCCGACAAGCTCGCGCGGGTGAAGGCGCTCGGCGCCCGCCATGGCATCGACCGCTCGCGGGAGGACTGGGTGGAGGCGGTGCTGGCGCTGACCGGCGATCGCGGCGTCGACCATGTCATCGAGACCGTGGGCGGCCCCCACACCGGCAAGGCGGTGCAGGCGACGGCGGTGGGCGGGCGCATCTCGCAGATCGGCGTGCTGGAGGGCTTCGAGATCGTCGCGCCGGGCGGCCCGCTCATGCTCAAGAACGTGACGCTGCAAGGCATAAGCGTCGGCCATCGGCGGGCGCTGGAAGACTTCGTCGCCGCCGTCGAGCGCACCGGCCTCGAACCGGTGATCGACGCCCGCTATCCCCTCGCCGCGCTGCCGGACGCGCTCGACCATCTCGATCGCGGCGCCTTCGGCAAGATCGTGGTGGAGATGGCGTAGCCGGCACGCCGTGGACGGCCGGGCATGGTTCTCAGACGCGGCTCTCAGACGCGATCGGCGATGCGGATGAGAGCCAGCCCGCTTTCGGCATCGATCCGCTTGTGCAGATGCGCCGGCGTTTCGGTGAGGATGATCTCCAGCGTCGGACGCACCTCGCCACGGGTGAGATGGCCCGCCAGCGCGGTGCCGTCCCGGCGCCCGAGCACCACATGGACGTGGATGGCCGGCTTGCCCTGCGGATCCAGTGCGACGTCTCCGGCCAGCGAGGCCACCTCGACCTGCTCGCTAACCGGGATCTTGTCGTAGGACTTCTGCTCCCAGTCGAAATAGCTGATCACCGCCACGCGGAAGGCGCCGATGGCGGAGAAATGCGCGGCGGTCAGCTGTTCGCGTTCGGCGAAGGCTTGCAGCGACGCCATCGCCTCGTCGCCGGTTTCCAGGATGATGGCGAATGTGCGCAGGCCACCGGCCTCGGCGAGCATCTTCGTCTGCACGGAACACCTCGTCGTCGGTTACACAAGGGCAACGGCGCCGGACCGCAGACGTTCCCTCGCCCACGCCGCCGGCTGGCCGAAGCGCCGGCCGGTCCGCCGAGCGGTCCATGCGTGCTGGAACGGCGTTCCGAGCGATGTTTTTTTGTAAATATTATAATCTAGTGGAGCGCGGACGGAAGACGGTGCGGCAATGAACTTGCCGGGCGCGATCTATACTGTCGCGCATTTGACGATCACCGATGCAATGGCGTAAGCCGGACTTGCGATCCGCCATCGGATGCCCGCTTCAGGAAGGACACCGCTTGAACTCGCCGCTGATGTCGCCCTCGCCGCTCATGTCGCCCGTGCCCGGCGCGGTCGATGAGGTCGCTCCGCCGCTGTTCGACCTCGACGAGGTTCGCTTCGCCGTGCCGGGACGGGTGCTGCTGGAGCCGCTGACGCTGGCGCTGCCGACCGGGCGGGTGATCGGGCTGATCGGCCATAACGGCTCCGGCAAGTCGACGCTGCTGAAGATCCTCGCCCGCCAGCAGCCGGCCTCCGGCGGCACGGTGCGCTTCGCCGGCCGCGCGCTCGGCGACTGGACCGACCGCGGCTTCGCCCGCAAGCTCGCCTATCTGCCGCAGGCCTCGCCGCCGGCCGCCGGCCTGCTGGTGCGCGAACTGGTGGCGCTCGGCCGCTATCCCTGGCACGGCGCGCTCGGCCGGTTCTCCGACATCGACCGGCGCAAGGTCGACGAGGCGATCGAGCTGACCGGCATCGCGCCCTTCGCCGACCGGCTGGTCGACACCCTCTCCGGCGGCGAGCGCCAGCGCGCCTGGCTGGCGATGCTGGTGGCGCAGGACGCCGAATGCCTGCTGCTCGACGAGCCGACCTCGGCGCTCGACATCGCCCACCAGCTGGAGGTGCTGACGCTGGTGCGGCGGCTCTCCGCCGTCAAGCGGCTCAGCGTGATCGCGGTGCTGCACGACATCAACATGGCGGCGCGCTTCTGCGACGAGATCCTCGCCCTGCGCGAAGGGCGCCTGATCGCCCGCGGCACGCCGGCCGACATCGTCACGCCGCCGCGCCTGGAGGCGATCTACGGCGTGCGGATGGAAGTGCTGGCGCGGGCCGACGGGGCACTGCTGGCCGCGCCGCTCTGAGCTCTGCCGGCCGTCGCCCGAGCGGCGGCCGATCCCGTCGTTCCGGATCGACCGCCGCGAGGCTCACGCCATCGCCAGGCTCACGCCGTCGCCACCCGGCGCGTGCGCACGCCGAGCAGGACGATAAGCGCGGCGGAGAGCAGCACGACGCTGGCGACGGTGAACACGCCGGCGGCACCGTCGATCTCGAACACCAGGCCGCCGCCGGCGGCACCGACCGAGATCGCCAGCTGCACGGCGGCGACGAGCAGGCCGCCGGCGGTCTCCGCCTGATCCGGCACCGTGCGGGTGAGCCAGGTGGACCAGGCGACCGGCACCGCGCCGAAGGCGAGGCCCCACAGCGCGATCAGCGCCGCATGCCCCATCGGGCTGCCATGCAGGGTGACGAGGCCGATGCCGAGCGCGCCCATCAGCAGCGGCATCGAGAGCAGCGCCAGCTTCAGGCTGCGCTCGATCAGCGGTCCGGCCAGCAGCGTGCCGACGAAATTGGCAAGGCCGAAGCCGAGCAGCATGCCCGACATCGCGCTGATGCCGACGCCGGTGACCGTCTCCAGGAACGGGCGGATATAGGTGAAGACGGCGAAATGGCCGGCAAAGGCCAGCATCGCCGCCAGCATGCCGAGCGCGATGCCCGGCCGGCGCAGCACTTCGGCCAGGGTGCGCAGTCCCGCCGAGCCGGTGGGCGCCATGCGCGGCAGGGTGATCATCTGCGCCACGATGGTCAGCACGCCGAGCCCGGCCACCAGCAGGAACACGGCGCGCCAGCCGATGAGGTGGCCGAGATAGCTGCCGACCGGCGCGGCGAAGATGGTCGCCGCCGAGACGCCGGAGAAGATCATCGACAGCGCCCGCGGCACCATCGCCTCCGGCACCAGCCGCATGGCGAGCGCCGCCGACATCGCCCAGAAGCCGCCAATGGCGATGCCGAGCAGCACCCGCCCCACCAGCAGCAGCGGCAGGCCCGGCGCAAAGGCGACGAGCAGGTTGGAGACCACCAGCAGCACGGAGAAGCCGATCAGCAGGTGCCGGCGGTCGATGCGCTGGGTGGTGGCGGCCACCAGCAGGCTGGCCACCAGCGCCACCAGCGCCGTCGCCGTCACCGCCTGGCCGGCGGCGCCCTCGGTGATGCCGAGTTCCGCCGCCATCGGCGTGAGCAGGCTGGCCGGCAGGAACTCCGCCGTGACCAGCCCGAACACGCCGAGCGTCATCGCGCCGACCGCGGCCCAGGCCGGCTGCTCCTGTGCCTCGGCGACGTCTTCAAGGGTGAGCGATTCGCTCATTCACGAATCCTTTCGAAGGATTGATGTTGCATGGCAGCACGCTAGGCTGGATTCGCCGGACGATATATGCCAGCGTGTCCGGCATGCTTGATCAATCGTCCGATAATGCTGCGCTGCGCTCGGCATCACCATCTTCGCCGGATGTGGTGAGCGAGCTGCTGGTGGGCATGCGCCTTGTCGGGCTGAACTACCGGCGGATCCAGATCTCCCCGCCTTTCGGCCTCGGCTTCGGCCGGGCGGAGGCGCGGGCGCAGTTCCATTTCGTCGCCAAGGGAAGCGTGTTCCTGCGGCGGCCGGGCGAGCCCGACCAGAAGCTGGAGACCGGCTCGGCGGTGCTGCTGCCGCATGGCGGCGCGCATGACCTCGTCTCCGAGCCCAACGTGCCGAGCCGCGAGATCGCC
The DNA here is from genome assembly GCF_018390605.1 of Ancylobacter defluvii. Classification (GTDB taxonomy): domain Bacteria; phylum Pseudomonadota; class Alphaproteobacteria; order Rhizobiales; family Xanthobacteraceae; genus Ancylobacter; species Ancylobacter defluvii. The sequence continues at coordinate 749,397 of NZ_JAHBGD010000005.1, read as the reverse complement.
GCCTTCTGCGCCGCGCCGCTGTGCCGGACGGTGGGCGACATCAAGGAGTGTGCCGACGACGTCTGCCGCAGCAAGGACGTGGTGATCTTCAGCGGCTGCATGGGCTTCGAGCTCGGCAGCCTCAACCCGCTGGTGGCGATGATGCCGGAGGTGATGTCGGTCGCCACGCTGCTCGACCGCTATCCGGAAATCCTGCCGATGCTGGAGGCCATGGAGCGCGAGGCGCGCGGCGACCGCGCCGGGTTTGCCGGCATATTGGCCCGGCTCGCCGAGGTGGTGTCGGCCTTCGTCGTGCGGGCCTGGATCGAGTGCGGCTGCGGCACGGCCACCGGCTGGGCGGCGGCGCTGCGCGACCCGCGCCTCGGCCGGGTGATCGCCGCGGTGCATCGCGATCCCGGCCGCGACTGGACCGTCGCCGATCTCGCCGCCGAGATGGGCGCGTCGCGCTCGGTGTTCGCCGAACGCTTCCTCGAGGTGACCGGCGTGACGCCGCTGCGCTACCTCACCGATCTGCGCATGCGGCTGGCGGCGCAGTGGATCACCCGCGACCGCGTCTCGATCGAGGATGCCGCCCATCGCCTCGGCTATGGCTCGCAGGCGGCGTTCAGCCGGGCGTTCAAGCGGGTGGTCGGACGCGCGCCGGGCGCCCTGCGCGCCGGCGCTTACGCCACCGCCGACGCCGCCGAATAGCGGCGCGAGCCGCCCGCCCAGAGCGTTTCCGGTGTAATCCGGGTCACCGGAAACGCTCTGGCTCTTTGTTTCTGCGCAATTACTTTCGCAAAATCGCTGCGCGCTTTTGCGGGAATTGCCCTAGCCGCGATTGGCCTTCCTGACGATGTCGACGAGCTTCGGCACATACTCGTCGCCATGGCCGAGGCCGACGGCGAGGCCGAAGGAATTGCGCACCGCCGCCCCCACCGGATTGCCGCTGCCGAGCGCGTTGGAAAGGCTCGCCAGATAGGTGGTGTCCTTGAAGGCGTTGCTGAGGGTGAACTTGTGCGCCTCGGGATCCTTGTCCAGGAACCATTTGGAGAAGGTCTGGTAGAAGCCGCAATCCATCCGCCCGCCGCGGATGACGCTGTCGAAGGTCTTGTCGGTGATGCCGGTCTTGTCGGCGATCATCAGCGCTTCCGCATAAAGCGCGGCATAGCCCATCGACAGGAAGTTGTTCAAAAGCTTCATGGTATGGCCGGAGCCGGTCGGCCCGGTATGCACCACCTTGCCGGCGAAGGCGTTGAGGATCGGCGCGGCGCGGGCGAACGCCTCGTCGCTGCCGCCGGCCATGACGTCGAGCGTGCCGGCTTCCGCCTCGGCCGGGGTGCGCCCCAGCGGCGCGTCGATCAAGGTGATGCCGTCGGCCGCCAGCGCCGCCGCCAGCTTGAGGGTGACCGAGGGATCGGAGGTCGAGCAGTCGATCACCAGCAGCGGCCGGCCGGCGGCGCGCAGGCCGTCAGGGCCCTCGAACAGCGCCTGCACCTGCGGCGAGCCGGTGACGCAGAGCACCACCACGTCGACCTGCGCCGCCATTTCCCGCGGCGTCTTCGCCTCGACGGCGCCGAGCGCGACGAGGTTTTCGACCGGTGCCCGGTTGCGGTGCCCCATCACCGTGAGCGGCCAACCCTTGGTGACCAGGTTCTTCGCCATTCCATGGCCCATGAGGCCGACGCCGATAAAGCCGATGCGTTCTTTCGTCATGACCTGTCATCTGTGTTTGAAGGGCGGGGTGCGGCTTTGCCGCCATCCCCGCCGGTTCACCGCCATCCCCGGCGGCTGTAGAGATAGCGCTGGAAAGAGCGCAGGTCGGAGCAGCGCAGATGCCGCGCCGCTGCGGCGTCGCCGGCTTCGATCGCCATCACAAGTTCGTCCTGTATGTGCAGGGTGAAGCTGACGAAATCCGGATCGTGCGGCAAGTCCACCGCGAGGCAGGAGGCGATGAACGGCGCGTAGCGCAGCCGCAGCCGCATCACCATGTCGATCAGCACCGGCGACTTCGAACCATGCACCAGGGCGATGTTCCACCCCCTGATCGCCTTCATGGTCGCGAGGTGATCCCGCTCGGGATAGTGCACCCGCATGGTGTCGGTGTGCCCGTAGAGCGGCTTGGCCTCCTCCGGGCATTTTCGGGCGGCGAACTGCGCCGCCGCCTCGCCTTCCAGCAGCATGCGGATGGTCCAGATCTCGTCCGCCTGCTCGCGCGAGAGCTGCGGCACGCGGACGGATCGTCCCGGGATCACCTCCAGCGCCGAGTCGGCCACCAGCTTGCTGACCGCCTCGCGGACCGGTTGCATGCTGGTGTTGAGGAGAGTGGCCAGCTTGCGCAGGCTGATCCTGGTATCGGGCAGCCAGGCACCGTCGACGATGCGGCTTTCCAGCTCCCGATACGTATGATGCGCAAGTGTCGAACTCGACAGTCCGGGCCGATCCACGACGCTGTCTTCGACCATGCCACTCCCCCCAAGATATTGCCTTTGCCGGCGGCAATATCACGGAATCCGTGCTTACGTACCGGCCTTCGCGGCGAGCTGCGAGGTGACGTCCGCCATCGTCCCGGCGAAGAGATCGATGGCCTCGTCGCAGTCCGCCTTGGTGATGGAGAGCGCCGGGGAGAACGACACCACTTCGATGAACGGCAGCGCCCGGACCATCAGCCCGTTCTCCTGCGCCTTCGACGCAACCAGGCGATGCACCGCGTCGCCGGCCTGGAAGGGACGGCGCGTCGCGCGGTCGGCGGTGAACTCGACGCCGATCATCAGCCCCTCGCCGCGCACCTCGCCGACATAGGGATGCTCGGCGAGCCGCTCGCGCAGGCCGGCGAGCAGATAGGCGCCGGTGTCGGCGGAATTGGCGACCAGCCCTTCGCGCTCCATGATGTCGAGATTGGCCATGGCGATGGCGGCGCCGACCGGATGGCCGGAATAGGTGAAGCCGTGCATGACCGGGCCGAACTCGGCCGAGCCGGCCTCGAACACCTTCCACATGCGCTCGGAGATCACCGAGGCCGACATCGGGAAATAGGCGCTGGTGAGGCCCTTGGCCAAGGTGACGATGTCCGGCTTGAGCGTGTAGAGGCCGGTGGCGAACCACGCGCCGGTGCGGCCGAAGCCGGTAATGACCTCGTCGGCGATCAAGAGGATGTCGTGGCGGTCGAGCACCGCCTGCACCCGCTCGAAATAGCCGGCCGGCGGAATCAGCACGCCGCCGGTGCCCATGATCGGCTCGGCGATGAAGGCGCCGATGGTGTTCGCGCCCTCACGGGCGATCAGCGCCTCCAGATCGGCGATCAGCCGGTCGCAGAAGGCGGCCTCGCTCTCGCCGGCCGCCGCGAAGCGGTAGTAATGCGGGCAATCGGTGTAGAAGACCTCGCCGTCCGGCAGGCTCCACGCCTTGTGGTAGGACGGAATGCCGGTGAGCTGGGCCGCCGCCATGGTCAGCCCGTGATAGGCGCCCATGCGGGAGATGATCTTCTTCTTCTCCGGCGTGCCGCGCAGATTGGCGTAATAGCGCACCAGCTTGAAATTGGTGTCGTTGGCGTCCGAACCCGAGGTGCCGTAGAACACCCGCGCCAGATGATCGGCACCGGCATGGTCGTGGAACAGGCCGAGAATGCGGTCGGACAGCCGGATGGTCGCCTCGTTGGAGGCCGAGCCGAACAGGTGCCAGTAATTGAGATCGAGGATCGCCTGCTTGGCCGCTTCGGCGATCTCCGGCCGGCCATAGCCGACATTCACGCACCACAGGCCGCCGGAGCAATCGAGGATCGGCTTGCCCTTGTGGTCGGTGAGGCGCACGCCCTTGGCCTTCCCCATGATCTGCGGGCCGTTGGCCATATGCTGGGAGATGGAGGTCAGCGGATGGAACAGGCTGTTGCGGTCCATCTCCTCGAGCGAATAATTGCTGTCGGGTGTATCGAGATCGAGCATTTCACTGGCTTTCTATGGCACGCGGCATGAGGGGCTGGGCCTGGGCGGCGCCGGCTCAAGGAAATCGGAGAGGCTGGGGATCAGTTCTTGTCGAGCTTCACGAAAAGGACCCAGAAGAAGGCGCCCATCACCGGCAGCGTCACTGCCAGCAGGATGGTGGTGAGCGAGAAGATGATCGGCACCTGCGATTGCTGCGACGCCGCCATCGCCCAGTTGTAGATCGGCATGGTGGTCTCGATGCCGCGCACGAACAGCGAGCGCGGCAATTCGTTGAACGACAGCAGGAAGCCGAAGATGCCGGAACCGAGGATGCCGGGGCGCAGGATCGGCATCTCGATGTCCCAGAAGCGCCGCCAGGGCGAGGCGCCGAGATCCTCCGCCGCATCGAGCAGCCGGAGGTCGAAGCGGCTGGCGACCACCAGCACCAGCAAGATGCAGAACGGCAGCGCCCACACCAGCTGGGCAAGGAAGATCGACCACAGGCCCAGCGTCAAATTGAGCATGGTGCGCAGGAAGATGAACAGCGCCGCGCCCATGGTGAGGCCGGGCACGAAGAGCGGCATCAGCACCAGCAGCAGCGAGGCACCCGGCCGCGGCATCCGCGTCAGCGCGCGGCCGACCAGCGTCGACAGCACCATGCACACCAGCGCCACCCCGGCGCTCATCAGCAGGCTGGTGTTGAGCGGCGGGCGCCAGCGCGTATCGGCGAACAGCGTGGCGTAGTTCTGCAGCGTCAGCGGATAGGGCACGCCCGAAAGCGGGTTGGCGGTGAACGACATCACCGCCAGCCAGACCAGCGGGATGTAGATCATCACGATGGCGAAGCCGCCGGCGAACTTGGCCAGCGTCGTCCAGTGGCGGGAAGTTCCCAGCCGACGGCGGGCACGCGGCGGCGCGGCGGTGCGCTCGGAATAGGTTTCCATGGCGGCGGTGGACATGTGAACCTCCCTCAGCGGCGCATCGCGACGAACATGGCGGCGATGTCGGTTCGCCGGCGGGCGACGAGGATCAGCGCCGCCAGGCAGATGCCGAGCAGCAGGATCACCAGCGTCGAAAGCGCCGCCGCCGTCGGATATTTCAGCTGCTGCAGCGCCGAGTTGACCGAGTTGCCGAGCAGATCGACGAAGCCGCCGCCGAGCAGCTGCGGCTCGACGAAGGCGGCCATCAGCGGCACCAGCGTGAACACCACGCCGGCGACGATGCCAGGAAGCGCCAGCGGCACGATGACGTTGAACAGCGTCTGCGCCGGGCTGCCGCCGAGATCGCTGCTGGCCTGGATGAAATCATCGTCGATCAGCGCGATCGACATGAAGATCGGGAACACCATGGTGGGGAAGTGCGTGCCGAGCAGGCCGAAATGCACGGCGAACTCGGAATAGAGCAGCCATTCCACCGGCTGGTCGACGACGCCCAGCCAGACCAGCGCCGTGTTGATGGCGCCGTTGGTGCCGAGGATCGAGCGCCAGACGATGATCCGCGACGCCGCGTCGAGGAAGAACGGGATGGTCAGCAGGGTGATGACCGCCGCCTTGAATGTCTTCGACCGGCACCCCTTGGCGAGCCAGAGCGCAAAGGGAAAGGCGAGCAGGAATTCGAGGATCGTCAGGGTGATGGCGATCCGCAGCGTGCGGACCACCGCCATCCAGCGGCCGGAATCGATCAGCGAGAGCCAGGTCGCCAGCGTCGGCTCGTAGACGACGCGGAACTGCCGCACCTGCAGGAAGCTGAACAGCACGATGACCACCAGCGGCACGATGACCAGGAGCGACCACGCCAGCAGGAAGCCCGGCACCATCAGCTTCGACGGCGCCAGCCTGTCGAGCGCGCGTTGCAGGAACGGTCGGCGCGGACCGACCTCTTGGTGATCCAGTATCGCGGCCATCGGCAAGGCTCCTGGAATTGGGTGGGGTCGGGACGAGAAGGGCGCGGACAAGGGGCACAAGGCCCGCCCGCCTCGCCCGGTGCCGCGCGCGGCTTCGCGGCGGCACCGGCACGCGGATGCAGCCCACCCCGGCCAGGCCGGAGCGGGCCTCGCCTCAGGCGTTGAGGAAGCGCTGCCACTCCTCTTCCATCACCGCCGCATTTTCCGGTACGACCTTGCAATAGAAGGGCTTCTGGAACTTGCGCTTCACCTTCTCATCGGTCCATTTCAGGTTGTCGATGTCGGCCTGCGACCAGCCATGGTCGATGGCGTATTGCACGCCGAGATCCATGTTCGGGCCGGCATAGCCGCGCTCCTTCGCCTGGTAGGCGCGGTACTCGCCACCGAGGAAGTAGTTGAGCAGCTTGTAGATGTTGTCGACATTGTCGCGCTGCATCGCCGCCGTGGCGACGTTGGCGCCGTGGCCCCAGAGGTAATAGCCCTCGACGGTGAAGGCGTAGATGGTGGCATTCGGCCCCAGCGCGTTGTTCGCCTCCTTGGTGGCCGGCTCCCAACAGTTGATCATGTCGACCTCCTTGTTGGAGAGCAGCTGAACCTGCTCCTCGAAGGCCGAGAAGATGGTGCGGAAATGGCCGGCCTTCTTGCGCTCGACGAGATAGTCGGCGACCACGCGCGCCTTCTCCGCCGGCAGGTCGGCGGGATCCTCGACGTCGAGCCGGCCGTGATGCTTGAGGAAGTTGGCCGTCTCCGACATCGATTGCAGCCAGCTGCGGTCGATTGCGACGCGGCCCTTGACCTTCTCGCCCTCGAAGAAGGTGGTCCAGGGGATCTCGTCCATGCCGTTGGGGTTGGCGTCGATCGCGGCGGGGAAGTAGCCGAAGCAGTCGCCATTGCCGATCACCGGCACGCCGTACTGCTTGTCGTTCGCCCGCAGATAGGCGGCGCGCTTCCAGCTGTCGGGGGTGCGCTCCCACAACGTCAGCTGCGGGTGTTTCTCGTCGATCTCGGCGAAGAAGCCCTCGGGGCCGAGGATGTCTTCCGATCCGCCGTCGAAGATGAAGATGTCATGGGTGGCGCCGAGATTGTTGCCCATGACGTCGCGCATGAACACGCCGATATCGGCGTTGGTCGGCGTGTAGTCGATGCCGACGCCGGTGGACTTGGTCATGATCGACCAGTCCTTGAGCTGGGCGGTGGTGACGCCGTAGCCCTTGACCGCCTGCCCGGCCGCCCACGCCTGCTGCGAGATGCCCGGCATGATGGAAGCGGCGGCGCCGAGGGCGGACACCGAAAGCACGGTACTCATGAAGTCGCGGCGTGACATGTCGAAGTCGGGTTTTGCGATCTTGCCGTCTGTCATTACGGTCTCCTTCGCCGGTGAGGCGTGCTGGAAGGGTGTTGTTTTTCGCGAAATCGGTACTCTTCAGGCGTTCATCACGATGCAGTCGCCCTTCTTCCACCGGACGAAGGACGGGTTCCGGGCCGACGAAGCCGCATCCCAGATGCGGGCCTTCAGCGGGCCAAGCGGGGTCTTGACCGTTCGGTCGAGATATTTGCCCTTGTAGATCGAGGCCTCGGCCACGCAGTCGAGCACGTTGTGCCCGGTGGAGGGCTCGGGCGACGTATCGGCCAGTTGCAGCCATTCCGCGCGCATGCCGACCGCCACCTTGCTGCCGAGCTTCGGCGCCGCCTTGCCGGTCCAGCGCCCGTCGATGCGGCGGCCGCCGACCGACACGCTCGCCCAGCCGTCGGCCAGCGCGTCGAGCTCGCCCTCGAAGCAGTTGTCGACGCCCATGAACTTGGCGGCGAAGCTGCTGATCGGGCTGTCGAAGATCTCCGCCGGCGGGCCGGCCTGCTCGATCTTGCCCTTGCGCATCAGGATGATGCGGTCGCTCATGGTGAGCGCCTCTTCCTGGCTGTGGGTGATGTAGATGAAGGTCATGCCGAGCTGCTTGTGCAGCTGCATCAGCTCCACCTGCATGTCGACGCGCAGCTTCTCGTCGAGGGCGCCCAGCGGCTCGTCGAGCAGCAGGATCGCCGGGCGCGGCACCAGGGCGCGGGCGAGCGCCACCCGCTGGCGCTGGCCGCCGGAGAGCTGGTGCACCTTGCGGTCGTACATCTCCTGCAATTGCACCAGCCGCAGCGCCTCGCGGGCCCGCGCCTCGCGCTCCTTCGGCGGCAGGCCGCGCACCTTCAGGCCGTATTCGACATTGGCGCCGACGCTCATGTGCGGGAACAGCGCGTAGTTCTGGAACACGGTGGTGCAGTTGCGCTGGAAGGCGGGCACCTCGCGCACATCGACGCCCTCGAGCTTGAGCGTGCCGACCCGGTAGGGCTTCTCCAGCCCGGAAATCAGCCGCAGCAGCGTCGTCTTGCCCGAGCCGCTCTCGCCGAGAATGGTGAGGAACTCGCCGGGCGCCGCGGACACGCTGACATTGTCCAGCGCGACGACGCCGTCATAGGCATGGACGGCGTTGACGATCTCGAGAATGGGGGGCGCATGCCGGGGTGCGGGAGCGGCATCTGCGAACGTCGTTGAGCTGGACAAGGACACGGACCTCCAGACGGCGTGGGCATCGCAATCTGTGATCACAAGGCAATGATCGTGCCAGAGGTAAAAAATGGCCTTTCTGGCAAAACGACACCCCGATTGCCGTTTCTGGCTATTTCATGGGCTTGATTAAAAGTGCTTCGTAATTGGTCAATTGCCTAAGGCTGGAAGGCAGTTTTGTGCCTCCGACCCGCTGGCAACCCGTCGACCGCCGCCTGCAAGCCGCCCGCGCCTAGGTCGAGACCGACACCTCGACGGCCATGAAGTTCGCCGCGAAGGACACCGCCGCCCGTAGGGCGACGGCGAGAAGCCGGGCCGGCTCCGGGGCCGAAGCGCCATCGACAAGCACCCGCGTCTCGACGTCGAAGGAGTGATCTTCCTCGGATGCCGCCAGCATGCGGACGATCGACGGCCCATCGAGGCCGGCATTCGACACGATGGCGGCCATGGGCTGCGCCGCCGCCGTGGCGAAGAGACTGCCGACCGCCCGTCCGAGCTCGCCGGCCGGCAGCGCCGCCCGCCCGCGCCGGACCGCGTGAATGAGCGCCGCCGCGCCGCCGGGCACGGCGCCGCCGGCCGCCACAGCGCGCAGCGCCGCCGCGGCCGACCGGGCGCGCGCGTCGCGGACGGCGATTTCCGTGGCGGTGGCGCCGCCGATCCGCAATCGGGCGATACCGGCGCCGAACCGCGCCAGCCGGGCCTGATGCTGCTCGCGATCGAAGCCGAGATACAGCTCCGTGCGGATAGACTGCCGGATGGCCTCGCATCGCGCGGAAATGGCGGATTGGTCGCCGTTTCCACCGATCAGGCTGGTGGCCTGGCGGGTCATTGTTACCGCGTCCGCCCGCCCCAGCATGGCCGGGCGCAGGCCCTGCAACGTGGTGCCGAGCGCAGGGCCAATCACCGTCGCGCCGGTGGCGACGGCGATGTCCTCCAGTTGCAGCGCCCGCCACGGCCCGGCGCCCGGCGCCTTCATCGGCGCGACCTTGAATCCGCGCTCGCGCCGGTTGGCGATCAGCGTCGCCATCGCCTCCGCCTCGAAACTATCGGCGACGATCAGCAACTCGTTGCCGGATTGGGCGATCATTTCGAGGATCCGGGCCATATCGGCGAAGCTGTCGATGGCGCCGTGGTGCAGCAGGATCAACGGGTTGGACAGCTCGACGCGCTCGGTCTCGGCATCGGTGAGGAAGTGCGGCGACAGCCAGCCCTGCGGGAAGCTCATGCCGGTCTCGACGGCCAGTTCGTCGCCGATTCCGTGCCCCGTCTCGACGACGACCATGCCTTCCGGCCCTGCCCGCTCATGCGCCTGGAGGACGAGCCGGCCGATGTCGCGATCGCCACCCGCCGCGCGCACGGCAATCGCCTCCACGTCGCCGGCCGTCGTCAAAGGACGGGCCGCCGCCTCGATGGCGCCGGCGATGCACGCGCCATGGGCGAGCATCGCCTCGCGCAGAGTCGGGACGGAAATTCCTGTTTGTAATCGGCAGCTTGCACCGTGCAATAGCGAGCGGGCGAGAAGCAGGGCGAGCGAGGTTCCGTCCCCCGCCTGCGCGTGGACGTCGGCGGCGAGCTGGCGCATCGCCACCGCTCCCGCCCGCAGCCCCGGCCGATCGAACTCGACCTCCTTGGCGATCGTATAGCCGCCGCGCAACAGGACCGGCGCCGCATGCTGGCGCGACGACAGCACCGCCCGGCCGGCCGGGCCGATATTCGAGGCCACCAGATCGGCCAGGATATCGACGCCCCGCATGAGCGGCCGTCTTGCCTCCGCGTCGAACCGCACCGTCGCTCCGCTCACATCCCGCTCCTTTTCCTGCAATTCCTGCCACGCCATCCGCCGTCGTCCACGCGCCGACGGGCAATATGGCACGATGGTTGCTTCCGATTTCAAGGGAAAACTGTGATCACAGTTATTCCGATTTTTGCCCGGAATTCACTACGAGATGAGGTCGAAAGCCATGCGTCTGGCGTGTGATACAGGAGGTACCTTCACGGACCTCGTCGTCGAGAACGGTGAAGAAATCCGTCTCTTCAAGGCGTCGACGACGCCGGACGATCCGGTCCGGGGCGTCCTCAACGCCCTGACGCTGGCCGCCGAGCATTTCGGCGAGGACCGCACGGACTTCCTCGCCCGCGCGGACATGTTCATCCACGGCACCACCCGCGCCATCAACGCCATCCTGACCGGCAACACCGCGCGCACCGCCTTCCTCACCACCGAGGGCCATCCCGACGTGCTGGTGATCCGCGAAGGCGGGCGCATCGAGCCGTTCAACTTCACCGTCCCCTACCCCGAGCCCTATGTGCCGCGCCGGCTCACCTTCGAGATTCCCGAGCGCATCGAGGCCACCGGCAATATCCGCACCCCGCTCGACGAGGCGGCCGCCCTGGCAGTGATCGAGAAGCTGAAGACGCTGAAGGTGGAGGCGGTGGCCGTCTGCTTCCTGTGGTCGATCGTCAATGCCGCGCATGAGAAGCGGATGGGCGAGCTGCTGGCCGAGCACCTGCCGGGCGTGCCGTTCACGCTGTCACACGCGCTCAACCCGACGCTGCGCGAATATCGCCGCGCCTCGGCCACCGCGATCGACGCCTCGCTGAAGCCGCTGATGTTCGACTATCTCGACAGCCTGACCCGCCGCCTGCGCGAGGCGGGCTTTGCCGGCCGGACGCTGATGGTCACCTCCGGCGGCGGCATCATGGACGCCGAGGCGGTGGCGCGGGCGCCGATCCATTCGATCAATTCCGGCCCGGCCATGGCGCCGATCGCCGGCCGCTTCTACACCGACCGCGACTTCGACCATGCCGAGGCCATCGTCGCCGATACCGGCGGCACCACCTACGATGTCAGCCTGGTGCGCGACGGCCGCATTCCGTGGACGCGCGAGACCTGGATCGGCCAGCGCTTCCGCGGCCACATGACCGGCTTCCCCTCGGTCGACGTCAAGAGCATCGGCGCCGGCGGCGGCTCGATCGCCTGGGTCGACGATGGCGGGCTGCTGCGCGTCGGCCCGCAGAGCGCCGGCTCCACCCCCGGCCCGGTCGCCTATGGCAAGGGCGGCACCGAGCCGACCGTGACCGACTGCTCGATCATCCTCGGCTATATCGACCCCGACTTCTTCCTCGGCGGCACCATGGTGCTCGACCGCGAGGCGGCGCGGAAGGTGCTGAAGGAGAAGATCGCCGACCGGCTCGGCCTCAGCGTGGAAGAGGCCGCGGCCTCGGTGCTGACGCTGGCCACCGAGAAGATGGTGGGCGCCATCGACGAGATCACCATCAACCAGGGAATCGACCCCTCCAACGCCGTGCTGATCGGCGGCGGCGGCGCGGCGGGGCTGAACGCGGTGGCGGTCGGCCGCCGTCTCGGCTGCGCCGGCGTGCTGATCCCCGAAGCCGGCTCAGTGCTGTCGGCGGCCGGCGCGCTGATGTCGGACATCTCCTCCGACTACGCGCAGATGCACTACACCACCAGCCGGCGCTTCGCCTTCGATCAGGTCAACGCCGTGCTCGCCGAGCTGGAGGCGCGCTGCAAGGCGTTCGCCGAGGGCCCCGGCGCCGGCGCGCTGAAGGTGACCACCGAATTCTCGGTCGAGGCGCGCTACATGCACCAGATCTGGGAGATCGAGGTGCCGATGGGCCTGAGCCGCGTCAAGGACGAGGCCGACCTCGAGGCGCTGAAGGAGGCGTTCCACGCCACCCACAAGATGATCTTCGAGATCACCGACCCGGATTCCGACATCGAGTTCGTCACCTGGCGCGCCAAAGTGAGCTGCAAGATCCGCGAGGGCGGCACCGGACGCCTGCCGACGCAGGAGGTGGCAGCGCAGATCGACAAGCGGCCGATCTATTTCAGCCAGACCGGCTGGACCAACGCGCAGGTGCTGCGCTTCGAGAGCATGCCGCCGAACGCGCCGGTCACCGGCCCCGCCATCATCGAATCCTCCTTCACCACCGTCGTCGTCGATCCGGGCACGCATGCGCTGCGCACCGATGGCGGCGGCCTGAAGATCACCTTCTGAGGAGGCGGAACGCGATGAATGTGAATGTCAGCATCCGCCGCACCGACGGCGTGAAGACCGCGATCCTCGCCAGCCGTTTCGAGAGCATCGCCCGCAAGATGCAGAACACGCTGTTCCGCACCGCCCGCTCGGGCATCCTGAATACGGCGCACGATTTTTCCTGCGTGATCCTGACCGCCGATTGCCGTCTGCTGGCGGCGGCGGAGAGCCTGCCCAGCCACACGCTGACCGGGCCGGACATCATGTGCCGCTACGTGATGAAGTATCATCCGAAGCTGCGCCGGGGCGACTGCTTCCTGCACAACAGCCCCTATGAGGGCAACTCGCACGCCGCCGACCATTGCCTGATCGTGCCGGTGATCGACGAGGACGGCATCCTGCGCTTCTTCGTCCTCGCCAAGGCGCACCAGGCCGATTGCGGCAATTCCCGCCCCTCGACCTATCTCGGCGACGTCGCCGACGTGTTCGAGGAAGGCGCGCTGATCTTCTCGGCGGCGAAGATCCAGTCCGACTACCAGGACAATGAAGACCTGATCCGCATGTGCCGCGCCCGCATCCGCGTGCCGGAACAATGGTGGGGCGACTACCTCGCCACGCTCGGCTCGGTGCGCATCGGCGAGCGCGAGATACTGGAGCTCGGCAAGAGTTTCGGCTGGGACGAGCTGGAGGATTATGCCGAGAGCTGGTTCGACTATTCCGAGCGCAAGATGGCCGACGCCGTCTGCAAGCTGCCCTCCGGCAAGCGCCTCGTCACCACCGCGCACGATCCCTTCCCCGGCATTCCCGACGGCATCCCGGTGAAGGCGGCGGTCGAGATCGACAGCGAAGCCGGCATGATCCGCGTCGACCTCACCGACAATCCGGACTGCCAGCCCTGCGGCCTCAACCTCACCGAGGGCACCTCGATGAGCGCCGCCATGGTGGCGATCTTCAACAGCCTGATCGACCATACCGTGCCGGTGAACGCCGGCAGCTTCCGCCGCCTCGACATCAGGATCCGGGAGAATTGCTGCGTCGGCATCCCGCAGCATCCCGCCTCCTGCTCGGTGGCGACCACCAACCTCGCCGACCGCGTCGCCAACCCGGTGCAGCGCGCGCTGGCCGAGATCGCGCCGGGCTACGGCATGGCGGAGACCGGGCCGATCATGCCGCCGGGCATGGGCGTCATTTCCGGCCGCGATCCGCGCCATGACAACGAGCCCTTCGTCAACCAGGTGCATATCGGCGTCACCGGCGGCGCCGGCACCCCGGTGACAGACGGCTTCCTATCCATCATCCATGTCGGCAATGCCGGCATGTGTCATCTCGACTGCATCGAGGTGGACGAGTTGCACCACCCGGTGTTCATCGCCGGCCGCCGGCTGGTGCCGGACACCGAAGGTGCCGGCACCTTCCGCGGCGCGCCGTCCATGCTGGCCGAGTTCGGGCCGATCGACGATTGCGCGATGAAGGTGCTCTACACGGCGGATGGCACCATCACCCCGGCGCTCGGCACGCGCGGCGGCGGCGAGGGCGGCAAGACCAAGGCGCGCAAGCGCGAACTGGACGGCAGCCTCACCGAGCTGCCGGCCTGCTACGGCGCCGAACTCAATGCGGGCGAGATGATCGTCTCCTATTCCTCCGGCGGCGGCGGCTACGGCTCGCCGCTGCAGCGGGAGCCCGAGCGGGTGCTGCACGACCTGCGCGAGGGCTGGATCACCGCCGGCCGCGCTTTCGAGGTCTACGGCCTCGTCACCACCGGCCGCACCGAGGACGACACGCTGGCCGTCGACATTGCCGCCACCACGGCCCGCCGGGCCGCGCTGGCCGCCGCCGCGTGAAGGGAGACGGTTTCATGTCGATGATAACCAAGACACTCGAAGCACCGGCCACCGGCGTGCGGATGGCGATCATCTCCAACCGCATGGAGGGCATCGCGCGGAAGATGCAGAACACGCTGTTCCGCACCGCGCGTTCGGGCGTGCTGAACACGGCGCACGACTTCTCCTGCGTCATCCTCACCGCCGATTGCCAGCTGCTGGCCACGGCGGAAAGCCTGCCGATCCACACCCTGATCGGCCCCGACCTGATGTGCCAGTACGTGAAGAAGTACCACCCGGTACTGAAGGCCGGCGATTGCTACCTGCACAACAGCCCCTATGAGGGCGATTCGCATGCCGCCGATCATTGCCTCATCGTGCCGGTGGTCGACGATGCCGGCATCACCCGCTTCTTCGTGCTGGCCAAGGCGCACCAGGCCGATTGCGGCAACTCGCAGCCGACCACCTATATGGGCGGCGCCCGCGACGTGTTCGAGGAAGGCGCGCTGATCTTCTCGGCGGCCAAGATCCAGTCCGGCTACGAGGACAACCAGGATCTGATCCGCATGTGCCGGTCACGCATCCGCGTGCCCGAGCAGTGGTGGGGCGACTACCTCGCCACCCTCGGCGCGGTGCGCATCGGCGAGCGCGAGCTGCTGGCGCTCGGCAAGGAGATCGGCTGGCAGGCGCTCGACGACTACGCCGACTCCTGGTTCCAGTATTCCGAGGACAAGATGGCGCAGGCCATCTCCCGGCTGCCCTCCGGCAAGGTGACGGTGCATTCCGGCCACGACCCCTTCCCCGGCGTGCCGGACGGCATCCCGGTCAACGTCACCGTCGAGGTGGACGCGGCAGCCGGCCGGATCACCGTCGACCTGACCGACAATATCGACTGCCAGCCCAGCGGCCTCAATCTGTCGGAGGGCTGCGCCCGCACGGCGGCGATGATCGGCATCTATAACGGGCTGATCGACCACAGCGTGCCGCCCAATGCCGGCAGCTTCCGCCGCGTCGACATCAAGCTGCGCGAGAACTGCGTGGTCGGCATACCCAGCCACCCGCATTCCTGCTCGGTGGCGACCACCAACCTCGCCGACCGCGTCTCGACGCCGGTGCAGCGGGCGATCGCCGAGATCGCCCCCGGCTTCGGCATGGCGGAAACCGGGCCGATCATGCCGCCGGCCATGGGGGTGATCTCCGGCAAGGACCCACGCACCGGCGAGTCCTTCGTCAACCAGATATTCCTCGGCGTCACCGGTGGCGCCGGCACGCCGGTGACCGACGGCTTCCTCACCATCATCCATTGTGGCAATGCCGGCCTCTGCCGGCAGGACAGCATCGAGGTGGACGAATTGCACCATCCGCTGTTCGTTGCCGACCGTCGCCTGCTGGCCGACACCGAGGGCGCCGGCACCTATCGCGGCGCGCCCTCGATGCGGGCCGAGTTCGGTCCCATCGAGGGCTGCACCATGAAGGTGATCTACACCGCCGACGGCACGATCAACCCGGCGGTCGGTGCGCTGGGCGGCGGGTCCGGCGGGCTGTCGGACGCCTTCAAGCGCGAGCTGGACGGCAGCCTCACCCGGCTGCCGGGCTGCTATGGCGTCGAGCTGAAGCCGGGGGAGACCGTCGTCTCGGTCTCGGCCGGCGGCGGTGGCTATGGCGAACCCAGGCAACGCAAGGCGGAAAGCGTGCTCGCCGACGTCCGGGAAGGCTGGATCTCGCCGGAACGCGCCCGCGAGGTCTACAGCCTCGCGGTGAGCGGCACGGCCGAAGACGACACGTTCGCCATCGACGCCGCCGCCACCGCGGCGCTGCGCGCCGGCGGCTAGCCCGGAGCACCGAAAGGCCGGTATCGAGACAGGCGGCGGAGGCGCTCTCCGCCGCTCCCACCGTCGCGTCCCCAGAACCAGCATGAGATGAGCGAGATGCAGACCAACCGCTTTGCCGCCGGAGCCGCCTATGTCGACGGCGTGTTCAAGCCGATGGCCGAGGCCGTCATTCCGGTGAACGATTTCGGCTACCGCCGCTCCGACGTCACCTATGATGTCGTCGGGGTGTGGGAAGGCAATTTCTTCCGGCTCGACGACCACATCGCCCGCTTCCGCAACTCGATGAACGCCCTGCGGCTCCAGCCGCCGGAGAGCAACGACACGATCAAGGACATCCTGCACAAGCTGGTGCGCCTTACCGGCCTGCGCTCGGCCTATGTGGCGATGGATTGCCTGCGCGGCGTTCCCGTGCCCGGCAAGCCGCGCCACCCGGCCAACGCGCGCAACTACCTCGTCGCCTATGCGGTGCCGTGGATCTCCATCGTCACAGAGGAACAGTATGAGCGCGGCGTGCACATGATCATCGCCAGGACGCTGCGCATTCCGCCGGAGAGCTTCGACCCGCGGGTGAAGAATTTCCACTGGGGCGACCTGACCGCCGGCCTGTTCGAGGCGCTGGACCAGGGGGCGGACACCGCCGTGCTGCTCGACACCGACGGCAACGTCACCGAGGGACCGGGCTTCAACGTGTTCTCCATCACCGACGGGGTGGTGGCGACGCCGATCCGCGGCGGGCTCGACGGCATGACGCGGCAATCGGTGTTCGAGCTGTGCGGCGAGCTGGGCATTCCCTGCGTCGCCCGAGCGGTGCCGGCGGAGGAGCTGCGCCAGGCCGACGAGATCTTCACCTGCACCACCGCCGGCGGCATCATGCCAGTGTCGCGGATCGACGGCCGCATCATGGGCAATGACCGGCCGGGCGTCATCTCGTCGAAGCTGAAGGATCTGTTCTGGGCGCGGCGCGCCGAGGGCTGGCACGCCACGCCGGTGAACTACGACGCCCCCGTCGAGGAGACGGCCGGCGCCTGAGAGCCCGGCTCCGCCGCAAGCTCGTGCCGCCAGGGCGGATCGGCGCCGATCCGGGTGACGGAGACCGCCGCCGCCCGGATGGCGAAGGCCAAAGCGGCGAGCAGGGCCTCGGCCCCGATGCTCGCCAACGCGGCGGGATCGAGCGCCCCCTGCTCCGCCAGCGCGGCGAGGAAGCCGGCATTGAAGGTATCGCCGGCACCCACGGTGTCGGCGACCACCACCGCCGGCGCGGCGACCTGCCCGTCGAAGGTGGCGGTGAAGGCATGCGCGCCCCGGCCGCCCAGGGTCACCAGCACCAGGCGCGGCCCCATCGCCAGCACCGTGCGGGCCTGATCGGCGAGGTCGCCGGGGCCGATCAGCCAACCGAGATCCTCGTCGGAGAGCTTGACGATGTGGCTGAGGCCGATCAGCCGCCGGATCCGGGCGCGATAGGCGGCCTCGTCGCGGATGAAACCCGGCCGCACATTGGGGTCGAGCATGATCAGCCGCCCGCGCCCGTCGCCGGCGAAGGCGGTCGCCATCGCCTCGATGGTGGTGCCGACCGGCTCCACCACCAGGCTGATGCCGCCGAGGAACAACGCGCCCACCTGCGCCGGCACCGCGGGAATATCCGCCGGGGTCAGCATCCGGCCAGCGGTGTTCTCGTCGAGGAACAGATAGCGCGCCTGCCCCGCGACCAGCGTCACGAAGGCCAGCGTCGAGGGACGGTCGGCCGGCCGGCACAGGCTGGCATCGACGCCGGCGGCGGCCAGCGCCTCACGCAGCCGGTCGCCGAACATGTCGGTCGACAGGCCGTACCAGAACCACGTCGGCAGGCCGAGGCGGGCGGCGGCGATGGCGGTGTTGAACACCGCCCCGCCGGGTAGCGGCAGGAAGGCCTGCCCTTCCGGCGTCTGTCGCGGCACCATGTCGATGAGCGCCTCGCCCACGCAGAGCAGCGCGGGGGCCGGTGTCGAATGCGAGCTGGTCATGCGCGGCGCCCCTGCCCTGACGATCCTGTCACGCCTGTTAAGACCGCGCCGCGCGACATCGTCAACACGGATGTTCCGCCCCGGCCTCGATCCCCGTGATCCGTCGCCGGACCCGCCGCAGCTCCACCCTATCCGTGCGGCCAGGGTCCCCGGCTCGATATTGGAACACGGCGATGGCGCGGGCGGCACCGCGAACGGCCGCGCCACCTCCCCCGCAATGATCAGCCCGGCACGGACGGCAGCTGCGCGTAGCGCCGCACCACCCAGGAGCGGAACAGCGCCACCGCGGGATCGGCCATGTCGTCGGGATGGACGGCGAGATAATAGCCGAAGCCGCTCTGGCTGGTGGCATTGGCGAACGGCGTGACGAGGCGTCCGTCGGCGAGCTCGGAGGCGAACAGGTCGACATCGACCAGCGTCACCCCGCCGCCCGCCACCGCGCATTGCACCGCCAGAGCCTCGGTTTCGAAGGCCAGCCCGCGCGAGACCGCGATGTCGATGCCGCGCTGGCGCGTATAGACCGACCACAGCGTGCCGAAGGGCTCGCCCTCTAGCTTCACATGCAACAGCTCGTTGGCGCGCAGGAAGGCGGCGAGGTCGAGGCCGGTCGCGCGGGCCGCCACCTCCGGCGCGCAAGCCGGGGTCTGGCTGACCATCCACAAAGGATCGCGAATGGCGTCGCCGAGATGCGGCCGGTCGAACACCACCGCGAGATCGACGCTGCGTCCCGCCGGCAGGCCGATGCCGTTGCTGCTCGACACGTCGATCGGCACGTCGGGGAAGGCGCGGCGGAATTCGGCGAGCAAGGACAGGCCGACCACGTGCAGGAAGGTCGGCGGCATGTGCACCTTGAGCACCCGGCCGCCCTGGCCGGGCTGGCGCCGCAGCCCCTTCAGGGTTTCCTCGATGCGGTCGAAGGATTGGGCCACCACCGGCAGCAGCGCCGCGCCGGCGGCGGTCAGCGCCATGCCCTGCGAGCGACGCTCCAGCAGCCGGCAGCCGAGATACTCCTCCAGGCGCCCGACATGGCGGCTCAGTGCGCTCTGCGAGATGTGCAGCGCCGCCGCCGCCCCGGTAAAGCTCAGTCGCTGGCCGACCGCCTCGAAGGCCCGGAGCGCGTTCAGCGGCAGCCAGACCCGCCCGCCGTCCGGCGGCTCCGCTTCCGTGGACCGCGCAGGCTCGACGACATCGGGACGGGGGAACGGCAAGCCTTTTGCCTCCATGCGATAGGCCTATCGAAAAACGTAATTTGAACGGTTCCAGACGCTCTGCCAAGATCGCCGAAAAGGGGAACAGGCATGCTCGATCTTGAGAGAATCCGTGCGCTCGTCGCCGGGCGCCGGCCGGGATATTCGCTGCCGCAGGCACTCTACAACAGCCCGGACGTTCTCGCCTTCGATCTCGACGCCATCTTCGGCCAATCCTGGATACTGGTCGGCTTCACCTGCGAGATCCCGCAGCCGCGCGGCTATCTCGCCGTCACCGTCGGCCAGTCGCCGGTGGTGGTGACGCGCGACCGCGAGGGCATCTATCGCGCCTTCCACAATTCCTGCCGCCACCGCGGCGCGCAGATCTGCGCCGAAGGCGCGGGCGCGCGCGGACGCCTGACCTGCCCCTATCACCAGTGGGTCTACGACCTCGACGGCAAGCTGGTGCATGCCCGCCACATGCAGGCGAGCTTCGATCCGGCCGAGCACGGCCTGCGGCCGGTGCATGTGCAGAACGTCGCCGGCGCGCTGTTCGTCTGTCTCGCGCAGACGCCGCCGTCCTTCGCCCGCTTCCGCGAGGAACTGGAGCCGCTGCTGGCCCCGCACCGGCTGGAAGAGGCCAAGCTGGCCTTCCAGAACACGCTGGTGGAGAAGGGCAACTGGAAGCTGGTCATGGAGAACGCCCGCGAGTGCTATCACTGCGGCGTCGGCCATCCCGAGCTGTGCCTCACCTTCCCCATCGAGGACGCTTCCGGCGGCCATTTCGCCCAGGACGGTGACCCGCGCCACGACGCCTTCGCCGCCCGCATCGCCGCGGCCGGGCTCGCGCGCGGTCCCTTCATCGGCCCCTGGTGGCAGGTCGAGCGCTTCCCGCTCAACGAGGGACAGCTGTCGCTGACCATCGACGGCGCACTCGCCTGCAAGAAGCTGATGACCGCCGGCGACGAGGAGGATATCGGCTCGCTGCGCTGGGCCATCGAGCCGCACAGCTTCTGCCATTCGACGGCCGACACCACCGTCTATTTCAGCGCCATGCCCACCGCCACCGGCGAGACGCTGGTGACCTGCAAATGGCTGGTCCACAAGGATGCGGTGGAGGGGATCGATTACGATGTCGAGCATCTCACCGCGCTGTGGAACGTCACCAATCTACAGGATCGCGACCTCGTCGAGAACAATCAGCGGGGCGTGAACTCGGTCGGCTATCTGCCTGGTCCCTATAGCGAAAGCGACGAATCCTACGTGCTGCGCTTCATCGACTGGTATTGCGACAAGGCGCTCGACTACATCGCCGCCGGCACCGGCATCGACGGGAGGCCGATCGCGCTGCGTGAGCCGCCGCCGGCGACGACGCCGGCCGAACACATGCCGGCCTTTGCGGCGAAGCCCGCCTCCGATGCCCAGTCCAAGGCGGAGCCCGCGTGAGCACCGACCGGCGCGACGACCCACCGGACGCCTTCCATCCCGACACGCTCGCCGTCGGCTTCGGCTATGATCCGCAGAGCGCGTCCGGGGCGGTGAAGCCGCCGGTCATGCTCACCTCGACCTTCGCCTACCCGTCCGCGGCGGCGGCGAAGCAGGCGCACCGGGACTATTTCGACGGCGCCGGACCGGGCCGCGACGCCGCCTTCATCTATGCGCGGCTCGATCATCCCAACCTCGCATTACTGGAAAAGCGCTTCGCCGCGCTGGAGGGTGCCGAGGATGCCGCCGCCTTCGCCTCCGGCATGGCGGCGATCTCCGCCATCCTGCTGGCGCATCTCAAACCCGGCGACAGCGTGCTGCATACCCGCCCGCTCTATGGCGGCACGCATGGGCTGTTGCACGGCCCGATCGCCGGCATCGGCGTGACGCCGGTCGCCATAGGCGATGCGCTCGATCCCGCCAGCGTCGCCGAGGCGGCCGAGGCGGCCTCCCGCCATGGCCCGGTCGCGCTCATCTTCGTGGAAACGCCGGCCAATCCCACCAACGGCATCGCCGACATCGCGCTCATCGCCCGCACCGCCGACACGCTGGCCGAACGGCAAGGCGGACGGCGGCCGTTGCTGGTGGTCGACAACACCTTCCTCGGCTCGCTGCTGCAGGCGCCGCTGGCGCATGGCGCCGATCTCGCCATGACCTCGCTGACCAAATATGCCGGCGGGCACAGCGACCTGATCGGCGGCGCGGTCTCCGGCGGCAGGGCGATGATCGGCCCGCTGCGGCGGCTGCGCACCTTGCTCGGCAGCCATCTCGACCCGTTCACCTCATGGCTCGCCTTGCGCTCGCTGGAAACCTTCCCGCTGCGCAACCGCCGCGCCAATGCCAATGCCGCCATCGTCGCCAGCTTCCTGCGCGACCATCCCAAGGTGGCCAGCGTCAGCTATCTCGGCTTCCTCGAGGCCGGGACGCCGGCCCGCGCGGTGTTCGTGCGCCAGTGCTCGGGCGCCGGCTCGACCTTCTCCTTCCGCATTCGCGGCGGCGAAGCGGAGGCCTTCGCCATGCTGGACCGATTGCAGGTGTTCCGCATGGCGGTCAGCCTCGGCGGCACCGAGAGCCTGATCTGCCATTCGGCGACCACCACGCATTATTCGGTGCCGCCGGAGATCCGCCGCGAGGTGGGGGTGGACGACGCCACGCTGCGCATCTCCATCGGCATCGAACATCCCGACGACCTTGTCGCCGACCTCGCTTCAGCGCTGGACGCCCTTCCATGAAACTGACCCTGCCCGCCCCCGACCGCTTCTCGATCGCCGGCAAGACGGCTACGCCGGACGAGCGCGCGGAAATCGTGGTGATCGGCGCCGGCCCCGCCGGCTGCGCCGCCGCCATCGAGGCGGCGAAGGCCGGCGCGCAAGTGGTGCTGATCGACGAGAACCCGGTCGCGCCCGGCCTGATCGGCATGGACGTGCCGTTGCAGTATGGCGGCCGCGCCACCCCCGCGGTGCAGACGCCGGAACGTCTGGTCGAGCGGGTGCTGGAGGCCAATCCGGCGCTGGGCGAAGCCTTCGAGCTCGGCGTCGATGTCCGCCTCTCGACCTATGCCTGGGGCGCCTGGGTGAACGGGCCGGGGCTGCGCGGCCTTGCCACCGGCATTATCGGCCTCGCCGACGAGACGCGGAGCTGGACGCTGGGCTTCGACCGGCTGATCCTCGCCACCGGCGCCCGCGACCTCAACCTGTCCTTCGCCGGCTCCGACCAGCCGGGCGTGATGGGCGCGCAGGCGCTGCACGCGCTGATCGCCCGCTACGGCGCCTTCGCCGGGCGGCGGCTGGCGATCCTCGGCACCGGCTCGCTCGCCCTCGATGCGGCCGAACTCGCCCTTGCGCATGGGCTGGAGGTGGCGGCGCTCGTCGAGGCCCGCGAAGCCGGTGTCGGCGATCCCGCGCGGCTGGCGGCGCTGGCGGCGCAGGGCGTCGAGATCATCGCCGGCCATGTGCCCCTCGCCGCCGAGGGCGGGCCGGACGGCGTCACCGGCCTGGTGCTCGCCAACATCGCCGCGCCGGAGCGCCATCGCCACATCGATTGCGACACGGTGTGCCTCGCCATCGGCGCGGTGCCGGTGATCGAGCTGTTCGACGTGCTGGGGGCGAAGCGCACTCTGGTGACGGAACGCGGCGGCCATGTGCCGGTGGTCGGCGCCGATGGCGGCACCTCGCTCGCCGAGGTGTTTGCCGCCGGCGACTGCACCGGCCTCGGCAGCGATGCGGTCGAGGCCGGCGGCGCGGCGGCGCGGGCGGCGCTCCGCTCGCTCGGCCGCCCGGCGGAAGCCGAGCTTCCGCGCCTCGTCCCGCCCGGTCCGGATGCCCTCGCCTACCAGCTCGACTGGGCGCGGGCGCTGCTGTCGACCGGCGGTCCGGAGGTGCTGGCCTGCATCTGCGAGGATGTCACCCGCGGCGAACTGCTCGCCGTGCAGCCGCCGCGCTATCTCGGCTGGAGCTCCAACGCCATCGCCCGGCGCGATCTCGGCACCCTCGCCGAGGACGGCCCGCTCGACCAGGACCAGATCAAGCGCCTCACCCGCGCCTGCATGGGCGCCTGCCAGGCGCGTCGCTGCCGCGAGCAGGTGGCGCTGATGATGGCGCTCGGCGCCGGCGTGCCGGCGCAATCGATCCCGCTCGCCGGCTACCGGGCGCCGGTGCGGCCGCTGCCGCTCTCCGTGCTCGCCGATGCCGACGAGCCGGCGGCGATGGCGGAGAACTGGAACGTGTGGTTCGGCATCGTCACCCAGTGGATCTCCTATGACGACATCGGCACCGAGCGCGAGGCCGAGCAGCTTCGCGCCGGCATGCCTTACTGAAGGGGCGCGAGATGGCGAAGTCCGGGTCTTCCGTGGTGGTGGTCGGTGGCGGCGTCACCGGCCTGTCCGCCGCCTGGTGGCTGGCGCGCTCCGGCGTCGAGGTGACGGTGCTGGAAAAGGGCATCGTCGGCTTCGAGGCCTCCGGCCGCAATGGCGGCGGCTGCACGCATTACCAGAGCCCGCTGTTCCATGAGGAACAGCGGCTGTGGCCGCAGATGGACGAGCTGCTCGGCTATCCCACCGAGCACCGTTCCGGCCGCATCGTGTTCCAGGTCGACGAGCGCAAGGCGAACTTCCACGAGGGCCTCGCCATGCGCATCCCGGCCGGCTACGCGTGGGAGGTGCTGGACGGCAAGCAGGTGCGCGAGCGGGTGCCGCTCGCCGGCGACAACGCGATTTCCGGCGTGCAGCTGCATTTCGGCGGCCATGCCAATCCGCAGCGCACCTCGCAGGCCTATGCCTGGGCGGCGCAGGACCATGGCGCCCGCATCCGCCAGCATGTGGCGGTGCGCGGCTTCGAGATGGCGGGCGGGCGCGTCAGCGCGGTCGAAACCTCGCAGGGGCGCTTCGGCTGCGACGCGCTGGTGATCGCCGCCGGGCCGCAGACCGGCCAGCTCGCCGCCATGCTCGGCCACCACTTGCCGATGGCGCCGGCGCGGGCGGAGATGATCGTCACCGAGCCGCTGCCGCTGATGCCGATGGGCGGCGTCGATGGCCACGGCCTCTATGGCCGGCAGACGCTGCGCGGCAACCTCGCCTATGGCGGCGGCCCGCATGAATGGTATGACGACATCGCGCTGGAGAGCCCGCCGCCGCGCCCCTCGGGCAGCGTGCTGCGCGGCCTCGCCAAGCGTGTCGCCGAGCTGCTGCCGCGGGCGGCGCATGCGCGGGTGATCCGCTCATGGGCGGGGGTGATCGAGAACACCCCGGACGGCCGCCCGGTGATCGAGCGGCTGTCGTCGCCGGACAATGTGACGCTCGCCACCATGTCGAGCGTCGGCTTCGGGCTGTCGCCGGCCAGCGGGCATGCCATTCGCGACCTCGTCGTCGATGGCGTCTGCTCCTTCGCCGACCTGTCCAAGCTGTCGCTCGCCCGCTTCGCCGAGCTGTCGCCGGATTGGCGCCGCGAGCTCAACTGGCTGCCGCCCGAAACTGCCGCCGCCTCGCAGGGAGCCTCCCGCTGATGTCCAAGGGTTCCGTCATCGTCGTCGGCGCCGGCATTGCCGGCCTGTCGACCGCCTGGGCGCTGAACCGGCGCGGCTTCGACGTCTCGGTGTTCGAGCAGGGGCCGATCCCCAATCCCCGCGCCACCTCGCATGACGAGCACCGCATCACCCGCTACGCCTATGGCGCCCATGAGGGCTACGCCTATCTGATGCCGCAGGCCTTCGCCCTGTACGAGCGGATGTTCGCCGACATCGGCGCCGACCATTTCGCCCGCTCCAAGGTGGTGTATTTCCTGCGCGAAGAGGTGGGCTGGCACGAGCCGACGGTGCGCTCGCTCACCCGGCTCGGCGCCGGCTTCCGCGACATCCCGCTCGCCGAGGTGCCCGAGCGCTTCCCGATGGTGGAGACCGCCGGGCTCACCCGCGCCATCGAGACCGACGATGGCGGCATGCTGTTCCCGATCCGCATCCTCACCGATCTCACTGTCACGCTCGGCGCGCGCGGCGTGCGCTTTTATGCCGACAGCCGCGTCACCGAGGTCGATCCGGAAGCGGGCACGGTGGTCGCCAATGGGGCGGAGCATCGCGCCGATCATGTGGTGATCGCCGCCGGCGCCTGGGTGAACAAGCTGACGCCGCTGCTGCAGGACACCGTTGTCCCCTCACGCCAGGCGGTGATGTATCTCGCCCCGCCGCCGGAGCTGGCCAGGCTCTGGGCCGAGGCGCCGGTGCTGATCGACATGGGGCTTCAGAGCGGCACCTACACGCTGCCGCCGCGCCGCGGCACGCGGCTCAAGATCGGCGACCATGTGTTCACCCGCTCGGGCGACGCGGATGGCGACCGTATCGCCACGCCGGCGGATGTCGCCCGGCTGGAGAGCGCGGCGCGCCTCGCCTATCGCGACTTCGACCGCTATCAGGTGCTGGAGCGCAAGATCTGCTTCTACACCGTCACCCGCGACGATTCCGAGCGTTTCGCGGTGCGGCCATGGGGGGCGCGGGCCTGGGTGGTCAGCGCCTGCTCGGGCCACGGCTTCAAGCTCGGGCCGCTGATCGGCGACGGCGTTGCCGCGGCGATCGCCGGCGAGCGCTCGGCGGAGGAGACGACGCGCCGGGCGGCCGGCCTGCTCGATCTGGCGGAGACGAGCGCCGCGGCACCGGAGCTTGCGGGCTAAGCCGCCCCCGGCCAGCCCACGCCTTCAGGTTACTTCGCGCGCCAGCGCGGCGAGCAGGTCCGGCACGTCGGCGGGCTGCACCACTGCGGCGCGGATCAAATCGTCGAAGCGCTGGTTGAGCAGCCGCACATGCTTGGTGGCGGTGAACACGAAGAACAGCCCGCCGGTGTAGAGGATGGCCCGCTGCGGCCCGAACACCGTGAACGGCGCCGAATAGGTGTGCCGCAGGTCAAAGGGATGCACCCGCAGGCCGGGATAGAGCGCGCGGCAGGTCTCGCTCATCGCCCGCAACTGCTCCCGGCGCAGCGACGCCGGCAGCTTGCTCCACTGCCCCTCGCCGCGCGCGAAGACCTGCAACCCCTGAAGCGACAGGCAGGCCTCCTGCGACAGGTCGGACGAGCGCATGCTGGCGAGCCGCTCCTGCGCCCAGCGCACGCTGGCATCGGTGTCGATCTCCGGCCAGCCGGCATATTCATAGGCGATGACGTCGGCCAGCTTGAGGAAGTCCGGGAAGCTGCGTGGCACGGTGCGGATCGGGTAGCCGGCATTCTCGGCCTCGGCATACCAGCGCAGGAAGCGGTCGTCGGTCGGCGAGCCCGCCTGCCCTTCCACCCGCACCTGCTCGACGACATCGGCGCCGGGCCGCTCCTGGCTGGTCAGGCCGAGCAGCCAGTCGACCGAGACGCCATAGCGCGTGGAGAGCACCGCCAGCGTCTCGGCGCGCAGCAGCCGGTCATGGCTCGGCGAGAGCACCTGCGACAGCGTGGAGCGGTCGATGCCCAGCGAGCGGGCGAATGCCGCCGGCGTCAGATGCGAGCGCTGCATCACCAGCGCGAGACGCTCCCGGAAAATCTGGACAACCTGTCGTCGCACCGCATCTCTCGCATAATCGTCAGCAGAAGCGGCATATTATCAACAACTGTACATTTTATGCGACTATTCCCTCGCCTCGCTTCGTTGTCCCACATTGTATGAGCCGAGGGCGGGAGGGATGATCGTACCATGTCGATCATCGAATCCCTGCCCCAGACCCGCACCAGAACGGCCCTCCGCGCCGCCGTCGAATGGCCGACGCTCAGCCTTTCCATCGCCATTTACGGCGGCTGGGGGTTGTTGACATTTTTCCACGCTAGCCTGCCCGTTTTCGTGCTGATTCCGCTCGGGGCCTGGATCATCGCCTGGCAGGGATCGCTGCAGCACGAGATCATCCACGGCCATCCCACCCGCTGGCGCGTGTTCAACCGGGTGTTGGGCTCGATCCCGCTGTCGCTCTGGCTGCCGTTCCAGCGCTACCGCATGCTGCATCTCTGCCATCATCGGGACGAGCGGCTCACCGATCCGCTCGACGACCCGGAATCCTATTACTGGACCGAGGCGGACTGGACGCGGCTCGGGAGCGTCGGGCGCTGGCTGGTGAAGGCGCAGACGCGGCTGGTCGGCCGGCTGGTGATCGGCCCGTTCTGGTCGGTCGGGCGCTTCCTGGCGTCGGAGGCCAAGGCGATGCTGGCCGGCGACCGGCTGCTGATCCGCATCTGGGCGCATCACCTTGCCGGCTGCGTCGGCATCCTGCTCTGGCTGGTGCTGGTCTGCGACTTCGATCCGCTCGCCTATGTGCTGCTGTTCCTCTATCCTGGCACAGCGCTGCAGATGGTCCGCTCCTTCGCCGAGCATAAGGCGGAGAGCGAGGTCTCCCGGCGAACCGCCATCGTGGAGAACTCGCCGGTGCTCGGCTTGCTGTTCCTCAATAACAATCTGCATGCCGTGCACCATACGCATCCGACGCTGCCCTGGTACCGGCTGCCGGACCACTACCGCGCCAATCGCGCAGCGGTCCTCGAAGGCAATGGCGGCCTGCTCTACCGTGGCTATGGCGACGTGTTCCGCCGTTTCCTGGTGAGGCCGCACGACCAGCCGGAGCATCCCCACGGCCGCGCGCCTCTCGATCAATGAGATTTACCGCCGGGCTTGGCGCGACCTCTCGCGGCAGCGTCTCACGCAGCACCTTGACCGGCGTCGCCTTCATGCTGGCCTCAGGGGCGGTGGTCGCCTTCATGGAGGCGGCGGTGCGCGGCGTCAGTCAGACGCTACACCCCTTCGTCCTGGTGTTCTGGCGCGAAGTGTTCAGCGTCCTGCTGCTGTTGCCGCTCTGGATGAGCGTCGGCCGGCCGCGTGTCGCCCGGCGCCGGCTGCCGCTGCACCTGCTGCGCTCGCTGCTCAATGGCGGCGCCATATTGACGTGGTATCTCGCCTTGCGCAGCCTGCCGCTCGCCGAGGCCACCGCCCTCGGCTTCACCGCCATCCTGTTCGCGGCGATGGGCAGCCGTGCGGTGCTCGGCGAGCGGGTGTTTCCGCTGCAATGGATCGCCATCGCCGCCGGCCTCGTCGGCGCGGCGCTCATCGTCGGGCCCGGCCTCGGCCTTGATACCGGCCTTGAGAACGCCGGCGCCTTCGGGGCGACGGCCGCGCTCGGCTCGGCGGTGCTGTTCGCCGCCTCGATGCTGGTCGCCAAGCTGCAATCCCGCAGCGACGGCAGCGCGGTGAGCGCGCTGCTGCTGGCGCTCGGCATGGGCACGCTCGCCGGCGTGCTCGCGGTGCCGGTCTGGGCATGGCCGAGCCCGGAGCAGTTCGCCTGGCTCGGCTTCTTCGCGCTGTGCAACGTGCTCGGCCAGGTGTTCTTTCTGGAGGCGATGCGCCGCGCCAGCGCGACCATCGTCATTCCGCTCGATGTCTCCCGCCTGGTGTGGGCCTTGCTGTTCGGCGCCGTCTTCTATGCCGAATGGCCGGCGCCACCGGCGTTGATCGGCGCCGTGCTGATCGGCGCTTCCGCCGTGCTGGTCGTGCTCGGCGCCCGACACGGCGAGCGCGACACGCCGGAGCCGGCCCGCAGCGCGGAAGTCTGACCGGCACGCGCGTCAGGCCGGCATGGCGGCCATGCTGCGGCCCAGCTTTTCGCGCGGGAGATGGCAGCGTATCGCATGGCCGGCCGCATCGGCGACGAAGGGCGGCTCCTCGGTTTCGCAGATCGGACCGAAACGCCGCGGGCAGCGCGTATGGAACAGGCAGCCCGAGGGCGGATTGATGCCGCTGGGAATCGCGCCGGTGAGGCGGATGCGGCCGCTGCGTTCGCCGGTGACGGACGGCGCGGCGGAGAGCAGCGCTTCGGTATAGGGATGATGCGGGCCATCAAGGACGTTCGCCGCCGGTCCCACCTCCAGTAGCCGCCCGAGATAGAGCACCGCAATGGCGTCGGATAGATAGCGGACGACACCGAGATCGTGGGAGATCAGCAGATAGGCGACCTGCCGTTCCGCCTGCAGATCGGCGAGCAGGTTGAGGATGGCCGCCTGCACGGAGACGTCGAGCGCCGAGGTCGGCTCGTCGCAGACCACGAGGCGTGGATTGCCGGCGAAGGCGCGGGCGACGGCGACGCGCTGCTTCATGCCGCCGGACAGCTGGCGCGGGCGGGCGGCGAGTTGGCGGGCGGTGAGCCGCACCGCTTCCAGCAGCCGCGTCACCTGCGCCTCGCGCAGCGCGCCCGCCAGGCCGCCGAGGCGTGTCACCGCCCGGCCGATCAGCCGGCGAACCGTATGCGAGCGGTTGAGCGCCGAATCAGGGTTCTGAAACACGATCTGCAGTGTCTTTATCTGCTCCGGCGAGCGCCTGCGCACTTCAGGGGCCAGCGTCGCGCCGTCGAGCGCCATGCGTCCGCCGGCATCGGGGGCGATGAGGCCAAGCAAAGCATGGGCCAGCGTGCTTTTGCCGCTGCCGGATTCGCCGACCAGCCCAAGCGTCTGACCCGGCATCAGCCGGAGCGAGACGTCGCGCAGCGCGTGCACCGCATAGGGCGCGGCGCCATAGGTTTTCGACAGCGACGCCAGTTCGAGCACCGGCGTTCCGGCTGCGTGTTCGGCCGGCTGCGGCGCCGTCGGGAGCGGGCGGACCACCTCATGCGGCAGGGACCCGATCCGGTCATGATGGTGGCAGCGGCTCACCCGCCCCTCGCCAAGCTCCACCTGCGGCGGATCGACGGTCCGGCAGGTCTCGTCCGCCAGTCCGCAGCGCGGCGCGAAGACGCAGCCCGCGGTGATCGAGCCCGGCGCCGGCGGAAAGCCGGGAATGGTGTCGAGCGGCGCGAGGCTCTTGCGCAGGCCGGGCCGCGGCAGGCAGCGCAGCAGGCCCACGGTGTAGGGATGGCGCGGCGCGCGGAACAGCGGCCGCACCGGCCCCTCCTCCACCAGGCGGCCGGCATAGAGCACGCCGACCCGGTCGCACAGACCGGCGATGGCGCCGAGATTGTGGCTGATGAACAGGATCGAGGCGCCGAATTCCCGCCGCAGCGTGTCGACGAGGTCGAGGATCTCCGCCTCGATGGTGGCGTCGAGGCCAGTCGTCGGCTCGTCGAGGATCAGCAGCGAAGGATCCTTGGCGAGCGCCATGGCGATCACCACCCGCTGCTGCATGCCGCCGGACAGCTGGTGCGGGTAGCGCTCCATGACCCGCGCCGGCGCCGAGATGCGCACGCGCTCGAGCATGGCTTCCGCCCGCCGCAGCGCCTCGCCGCCGGCCGATCCCAGAATCTCGAACACCTCGGCCAGCTGGCGGCCGATGGTGAGCGAGGGGTTCAGGGCGCGGCCGGGATCCTGAAACACCATGGCGACGTCGCGCGCGCGCATCTGGCGCAGGGCGGCACGGTCGAGGGTCGCGACGTCGCGCCCGTTGACCAGCGCCTGCCCGCCCGACACATAGCCGTTCGACGGCAGCACCCGCTGCACCGCCAGCGCCACGGTGGACTTGCCCGAGCCGGATTCGCCGACGAGGCCATAGACTTCGCCCTTGCCGAGCGAGAGACTGACGCGGCTCAGCACCGGCACCGCACGGCCGCGAATACGGTAGCAGACGCTCACATCCCGGAGCTCGAGTACCGGCGGCGAAACGGTGACATCGGTCATTCGGCCAGCGCCCTCTGCAGCGATTCCGCGACGAGATTCACCCCGACGATCAGCGAGGCGGTGGCGATGGTGTCGAACACCACCGTCCACCAATAGCCGCCGACCAGCACGCCGTAGTTCTCGGCGATCGACAGGCCCCAATCCGGCGATGGCGGCTGCACGCCGAAACCGAGAAAGCTCAGCGACGCGATGGTGAAGATGGCGTAGCCCAGCCGCACCGTGGCCTCGACGATGATCGGCGGCAGGATGTTCGGCAGGATCTCGGCGACCATGATGTAGAAGGCGCCCTCGCCGCGCACCGCGGCCGCGGCGACATAGTCGAGATGCCGCTCGGTGAGCACCGCGGCGCGCACGGTGCGGGCGACCAGCGGCGCGAACACCAGCCCGACCACCACCACCACGGTCGGCGTAGAGGGCCCGAGCGCCACCAGCACCAGCAGGGCGACGATGATGAGCGGCAGCGAGAGCATGACCTCGAGCAGCCGGCCGATGACGGCGTCCACCCAGCCGCCGAAATAGCCGGTGATCAGGCCGATGGCGGTGCCAGCGACGGTGCCGACGATGGTCGCCAGCGGGGCGATGGTCAGGATGTCGCGCGCCCCGACCAGCACGCGCGAGAACACGTCGCGCCCGAGCTGGTCGGTGCCGAACCAATGTTCGACGGAAGGCGGCACGAGCGTGTTCAACAGATCGTCGGCATAGGGATCGTAGGGCACGAAGGACGGCGCGAACAACGCGCAGGTGGTCCAGAACAGCAGGATCAGCGCGCCCACCAGGAAACCCGGCGAGCGCAGCAGCACGCCGACAATGCCGCGTCCTCGGCCTTCGGCACGCGCAGGCGCCGGCACGACAGGCAGTGACGGTTCGGCAAGGGGCACGGTGTCGGTCATCGGCGGCCACCCGTGCGCAGCCTGGGATCGAGCAGGGTCGTCAGCAGGTCGGCGGCGAGCGTCGTCACGATGAAGAAGGCACCGACGGTCAGGATGCCGGCCTGCAGCATGGCGAAATCCTTGGCGCGAGCGGCGCCGAGCACGAGGCTGCCGATCCCCTGATAGCGGAACAACGATTCCACCACGACGAGACCGCCGAGCGCGTAGCCCATCTGCGCCGCGATGACGGTGATGGTCGGCAGCAGCGCATTGCGCAGCACATGGCGCGACAGCACCGTACGCCACGGCAGGCCCTTGAGCACGGCGGTGCGGGTGTAGTCGGCGGCCAGCGCCTCCACCATGCCGGCGCGGGTCATGCGGGCGATATAGCCGAACAGCACGATCACCAGCGGCAATGCCGGCAGGATGAGATGCTGGATCTGCACCAGCGGCCCGCTACCGGGTGGCCAGCTCGCCGAGAGCGGCAACCAGCGCAATATCACCGCGAATACCAGGATCAGCGCGATCGAGGACACGAATTCGGGAATGACCGTCAGCGACAGCCCGGCAACGCTGATCACCCGGTCGAGTGGCCGGCCGGCCCGCAGCGCCGCGAGCACCCCGGCCCCGATGCCGATCGGCACCACGATGGCGAACACCATCGCCGCCAGCTTCAGCGAATTGACCAGCGCGCTGCCGATGAACGGCGCCACCGGCGAGCGATAGGCGTAGGACTGTCCCATGTCGCCGGAAAGCAGGCCGCCGACCCAGGAGAGATAGATCTCGACCGGAGGCCGATCGGCGCCGAGCTTCTGGTTCAAAGCCGCGACCGCCCGCGGATCGGCCAGGGGACCGAGGATCGCCCGGGCTGGATCGCCCGGGAGAACCTGGCAGCCGAAGAAGACCACGACGCTGAGCAGCCAGAGAGTGAGCAGGCTCAGCGCCAGTCTTTTCAGGAAGAAACGCCCCAACGCGCCCTTCATCATCGATCAGGCGAAGCCGGCCTTGTGAAGGAACATCTGCCCCATGGCCGTGCCCTCCACGCCCTGCAGCGTGGCCGAGGTGGCGGTCATGTAATCGTAGAAATAGGGGAAGATGACCGGCGTCTCGTCGAGCAGCAGCTTCTGGATCGCGCCGGCCTGCGCCTTTTGGGCAGCAGGATCCAGGGCGGCGATGTAGGAAGCCACCAGCTTGTCGTATTCCGGGTTCTTGAACTCCGCGGAGTTCCAGGTGCCGGTGCTGAGCAGCGGCGCGGCGAGGAACACGTTGGGCGTGCCGCGGTGGCCGTAATCGGTGATGCCGAACTGGCTGTCGAGCCAGTCCGATTTGCCGGGCACCGCATCGCCGTAATAGGCGCCGACATCTTCCAGCTTCAGCGTCACCTTGACGCCGATCTCGGCGGCGGCGTTGCGGATCAGGCTGGCGATCGCCGGCAGCTCCTGCAGCTGCATGGTGGTGAGCGTCACCTCGAAGCCGCTCGACATGCCGGCAGCGGCCATCAGTTCCTTGGCCTTGGGGATATCCTTGACGCGCTGCGGCACCGAGGTGTCGGTGGAGGGGAAGACCGGCGCGAAGGGGCTGTCATTGCCGAGATCGGCCATGCCGCGGAACAGGCCCTTGACGATGGCCGGACGATCCAGCGTCAACGCCATGGCCTGGCGGACGCGCTTGTCGGCGAACGGGCCGGTGTTCTTCATGTGGATCTGGCGGTGGGCATTCGACTTGAGGCGCAGGATCTTCACCGCCGGATTGTCGAACAGGCTCTGCGAGCCCTGCACCACCACCTGCTGGATCAGGTCGATCTGCCCGCCAAGCAAGGCGAGCACCTGCGGCTGCTGATCGGCGTAGAAGCTGAGTTCCAGCTTTTCCACCAGCGCCGGCCCGGCCCAGTAATCCGGATTGCGCACGAAGCTCGCGCCGACCTTCGGCGTGTAGCTCACCATCTTGAAGGGGCCGGTGCCGTTGAAGGTCTTCTCGAAATCACCCTTGTAATCAGCCGGCAGGATGATGGCGTTGTAATTGTCGGAGGAGACGTAATAGGGGAAATTTCCGTTCGGCGCGTCGAGGGTGAAGCGCACCGTGAGGTCGTCGACCTTGGTGGTGCCGCCCTTGGACAGCACGCCCTTGAAGGCCGACAACGCGTTGGAGCCGTTGGCCGGATCGGCGAGCCGGTCGATGGAGGCCACCACGTCGTCGGCGGTCATGGTGCGGCCGTCATGGAACTTGACGCCGGAACGCAGGGTGAAGGTCCAGACGCTGCCATCCGCGTTCGGCTTCCAGGAGGTCGCCAGCATCGGGCGCAGCACCAGGTCCGGCCCGTCCATGACCAGAAAGTCGCCCGCCTGCTGCAGCGGCAGCAGCCCGCCCTGATCGGCGACCGAGACCGGCTCGATGGCGCCCGACGGCGTGATCTGCGCCAGCCGGATGGTGCCGCCAGGCTTGCCCTGCGCCTGCGCCCGGCCGATCGGCGCGAAGCCGGTGGCCTGGAGCACCCCGGCCATCACCGCCATCGACAGGCCGACGCGGCTGCCGTGACGCAAGAAGGCGCGGCGATCCAGATGCCCGAGGAGAAACTGGTCGATGACCTCGTTTTCCAGCCCGCCCCTGCCTTCTCTCCACTGATTCAAGGACTTAAATAGCTTCGGCATGGCACGGCTCCTCTTCGACACTTCGGGAAGAACGTGTTTATATCTATACAAATCCTATGCCATGGAGAGCATGTTGCAATATCTTTGTCGGTAGCGATGAGGGCCGCAAGCTGAAAAGCATCGGAACCGCGCCGGACCGTCCTGAAACCGCCGGGAGGCTTTCATGATCCCCTTCGACTTCGATGCTGCGGTCATCGGCCTCGGAGCCATGGGCAGCGCGGCGCTGGCGCATCTTGCCGCACGCGGGCGGAAGGTGATCGGTTTCGAGGCATTCTCGCCGGCACACAGCCTCAGTTCTTCGCATGGCGACAGTCGCATCATCCGGCTCGGCTATTTCGAGGATCCGAGCTATGTGCCGCTGCTGCGCCGTGCCTATGAAAACTGGCGGGCGCTGGAGCGAGACACCGGCACCGACGTGCTCACCATCACCGGCGTGCTGCAGATCGGCCGACCCGACAGCCCCATCGTCTCCGGTACGCTCGCCTCCTGCCGCGCCTATGGGCTCGACCATCAGGTGCTCGATGCCGGCGCCATGGCGCAGCGCTATCCCGCCTTCGCGCTCGACCCCGACGAGATTGCCGTGTTCGAGGCGCAAGGCGGTTTCGTGCGCCCGGAAGCGGCAGTTGCGGCGCATCTCGCGCTCGGCCGACGCCATGGTGCCGCCCTGCGGCTGGCGACCCGCGTGACGGCGCTCGAACCCGACGACGCCGGCGTGACGCTCCGGCTCGGCGCCGAGCGCATCCGGGTGAGGCGCGTGGTGGTGGCGACCGGGCCGTGGATCGCCGAGCTGGTGCCGGCGCTGGCAGCGCTGGCGACGCCGATCCGTCAAGTGGTCGCCTGGTACGAGCCGAAGGATGCGGCGGCGACCGCCCTCGGCACCATGCCGGTGTTTTTGCGCGATGCCGGGCTCGTCGGCTCCTTCTTCGGCTTCCCCGCTCTCGACGGCGCCGGCGTGAAGGTCGGCAAGCATGCGCATTTCCGCGAAGCCATCGGCGACCCGGATCATCCGAACGCTCCCGTCAACGAGGCCGACACGGCGTTGCTGGACGACTTCATCGCCCGCCGCCTGCCGCTGGCGGCGGGGGCGCGACGCGACACCGCGACCTGCCGCTACACCATGCTGCCGGGCGAAGATTTCCTGCTGGACCAACTTCCGGGCGAGCCGAACATCGTCGTCGCCTCGCCCTGTTCCGGCCACGGCTACAAGTTCGCCAGCGTCGTGGGGGAAATACTCGCCGATCTTGCCGAAAACGGAGCCACCGGCTGGCCGATCGATGCCTTCAGCTTCCAGCAGTTGCAGGGCAAGCAACCGGTTCCGGCTGCCGATTAAAGACGGACGACGCTCATCGAGTTACAAAGCGTTGGCCGCTACCAGCTCTTGCGCCAGCGGCACCTAAAGTATCGATGCAGCGGCGAACGGGCCCGGACGTTGGAAGCAATGGGGACGCGTCCTTTCGAAAGACGCATCGCCGCAACGGTGCTTCAAACCAGAACGTCGTCACTTCGGCACGAGAAACCGTTCTCGCCGTCAATCTCAGAATTTTATGACGGTGCCCAATATCGGTCCCTGCTCGACCACATCGAAGAGGAAACCATCCTTTTCGTAGTCCACCCCCAGCGCGCGATAACCCAGCACGAACGACAGCCGCTGATTGAATGCGTATCCGACACCGGCACCGACATCCCAATCGATATCGGCGCCGCCGGCACCGACAAGACCCCAGCCGGTGAGATAGACCTTGTCGGTGAGACTGTAGCGTCCCCTCAGGCCGGCGATACCATCGACCCAGCTCGCATTGTCGCTGGCGCTGCGCCCATCGAGGGCCTGGCCCCTGAACGAAATGTCAGTGCCGACGTACCAGACCCTCGCGCCGCCGACCACATCGAGATGCCCCTGCGGGCCGTCCCAGATCGCGTAGCCGACCGCGGCGAGGCCGGCGAAGGTCTCCGAGGAGATCGCCACCTCATCGGCAAGGACGTGGCGTGGCGTCGTCACGTCCGACGACAGCTTGGTATAGAGGACATCGCCGAACACGCTGAACCGACCATTGCGCGCCTCGCCGGTGGCCATGGCGGCAAAGTCGAGGTTCTTGAAGATATCGCCGAAGTCGGCATCGACGTGAACGGCAGGAAGCCCGAACTGGCCGACGTCCCCGGACAGGCCGGCCGCCCAGAAATAGGGAGCGATGGTGTAGGTCCATCCGTCCGTGCCAACGGGCGACGGGGCGGCGGCGGTCGGCATATCCGCGGCAAGGCCCGAGCCCGCCATCGCGGCCAACAACATGACGGACGAGAAACCGCGAAGTGGTCGAAACATGGCTCGCCCCCCAGAATCGCGGCGCATTGCCTGTCTCTCAGCCGCGTCGGGAATAGATACGCCGGTCAGCGCAGCCATGAAAGCCTGCTGCGCCGCCCATCCCCCGCTGCGGCAGGAACTCACTTCGCCGAAAACCACCTCCCTGGTGCGTCCGTAATCGCCGGCAGCGGTCACGTCACCGCACCTCGTATGGCCGGCGGTGTGGACGCACAGGCTAAAGACGATAGCATCGGTCGGGTGCGGCCCGATCAGCGCTCTCGCTGGATATAGGCGGCGGGCGGGGTGCCCAGGATGCGCTTGAACATCGAGGTGAAGGCCGCCGGATTGTCATAGCCGAGATCGATGGCGACGGCGGTCACCGGATGCCCGGCAGCGAGGCGCGGCAAGGCGGCCATCACGCACGCCTGCTGGCGCCAGGCGACGAAGCTCAGGCCGGTTTCCTTGCGGAACAGCCGGGTGAAGGTGCGGCGGCTGAGGCCGATCGCGGCGCTCCAGCCATCAATCGTGGTATGCGGCGTCGGATCGAGAAGGAAGGCCCGGCAGAGCTGCGCCAGCGCCCGGCTCGCAGGGAGCGGGAGCGACAGCGGCAGAACCGGCAACAGCGGAACCTCATGCTGGATGAGCGCCATCAGCGCTCCGTCACGACCTTGCTCATCATACTCTGCCGGAACCATCACCGCCTCGGCCAGAAGGCTGCGCATCAACGGCGTGATGCCCAGCACCTGGCAATGCCCGGACATGGCCTTGATGACGCCCGGCTCGATGTAGAGGCTCCGCATCCTGACCGTGCCCATGATGCGCACGTCATGAACGATGCCGGCGGGAATCCACATGCCGCGCTCGGGCGGCATGACCCAGGCGCCCTGGCCCGTGGCGACCATCACCACCCCGGTGGCGCCATAGAGCAACTGGTCGCGCCGATGATGATGCGGCGCGATGACGTGCCCGTCCGAATAATCGCGGCCAAGCGCGATCACCGGGCGGGCAACCTCCATGAAGGCGTTCTCGACCCTACCGCCCGCGCTCATTGGCCCACTCGCGTAAGAAAATGACCTTAACGCAGTAGCGGGCCGCGATCCAACCGCTATGACAGCCCCATGATCGATGCGCCGCCCGGCGGCGCCAACAAGGGTGGGCGCTTTCGCCATGTCCGACATCGTTGCCGACCGGTCCCCGCAGAACCGGGCCGCCTATCTCGTCCTCGGCGCTGCCAGCTTCTGCCACTTGTTGAACGACATGCTGCAGTCGCTCTTCATCGCCGCCTATCCGATGTTCAAGGACACTTTCGATCTCAACTATGCTCAGATCGGGCTGCTGACGCTGGTCTACAACGTGACCGCCTCGCTGCTGCAGCCTCTTGTCGGGCTCTATACCGACCATCGTCCGCAGCCCTATTCGCTGCCGTTCGGCATGATGATGTCGCTGCTGGGGCTGCTGGTGCTGGCCTTTGCCGGTTCTTTTTCAGTGCTGCTTCTGGGCGCGGTGCTGCTCGGCATCGGCTCGTCGATCTTCCACCCGGAATCCTCGCGCATTGCCCGCCTGGCCTCGGGCGGCGCCCATGGTCTCGCGCAGTCGACGTTCCAGGTCGGCGGCAATGTCGGCAGCGCGCTCGGGCCGCTCCTGCTGGTGATGTTCATACTGCCGCACGGGCAGGCCAGCCTCGCATGGTTCGCCCTCGCCGCCCTCGGCGGCATCATCCTGCTGGCCGGCCTCGGCTATTGGTACAAGTCCAATGGCCACGCGCGCCGGCGCACCGGCCCCGTGATCGCCTCCGCTCGCCTCGGCAGGGGCAAAGTCCTCGGTGCCCTCGCGATCCTGATCTGCCTGCTGGTGTCGAAGTGGTTCTATCTCGCCAGCTTCACCAGCTTCTATGTCTTCTACCTCATGCAGCATTTCGGCACCTCGGAAGAGCAGGCGCAGCTCTATCTGTTCGTCTTCCTGGCCGCCGTCGCCGCCGGCACCCTGATCGGCGGCCCGCTGGGTGACCGCGTCGGCCGCAAGGCCATCATCTGGGGCTCGATATTCGGCGTGCTGCCGTTCTCGCTCGTGCTGCCTTATGTGGGGCTGGTAGCGACATTGGTGCTGAGTGTGGCCATCGGCCTGATCCTGGCGTCGGCGTTCTCTGCCATCGTCGTCTATGCGCAGGATCTGATGCCGGGCCGCGTCGGCATGGTGTCCGGGCTGTTCT
This sequence comes from Ancylobacter defluvii, assembly GCF_018390605.1. Taxonomy (GTDB): domain Bacteria; phylum Pseudomonadota; class Alphaproteobacteria; order Rhizobiales; family Xanthobacteraceae; genus Ancylobacter; species Ancylobacter defluvii. The sequence continues at coordinate 710,595 of NZ_JAHBGD010000005.1, read as the reverse complement.
TCGGCCTGGCCTTCGGGCTCGGCGGCATCGGCGCGGCGATGCTCGGCGTGCTGGCCGACCGGACAAGCATCGCCTTCGTCTTCGAGGCATGCGCCTATCTGCCGGCGATCGGTATCCTCGCCGCGTTCCTCCCCAATCTCGGTCATCGTGAACGGTCCGCCGCCGGGGCGCGATGACCGACGGTGCCGGCGCGCCGCCATGATGCCGGAGGGAAAGGCTCCTACCTCTCCTCCGAGGCACGCCGGCACGCACTTATTGCGATGCGGCACGAATTGTTTTAGGTCGGGTGCATTCGTCTGGACCCGGTGAAATTCCGGGTGGCTCTTCCGGCCGCCGATCCGCCGGACCACGCATATGCAGCGCCACTTCAACCGCCGTCACCGGCGGCTGTCCGCTCTTTGCGAAGATTCCCCATGACATCCTCTTCCCGCTATCTCCGTGACTGGAGTTCCAATATTCGCGGCGACATCCTCGCCGGCATCGTCGTCGCCCTCGCCCTTATTCCGGAGGCCATCGGCTTCTCGGTGATCGCCGGGGTCGATCCGAAGGTGGGCCTGTTCGCCTCCTTCGCCATCGCCTGCGTCTCGGCGGTCGTCGGCGGACGCCCGGGCATGATCTCGGCCGCCACCGCCGCCACCGCCGTGGTGATGGTCAGCCTCGTGCGCGACCACGGCCTGCAGTACCTGTTCGCGGCAACCATCCTGATGGGGCTGATCCAGATCCTCGCCGGTTTTCTCCGGCTCGGGCGGGTGATGCGCTTCGTTTCGCGCTCGGTGATCACCGGCTTCGTCAATGCCCTCGCCATTCTCATCTTCATGGCGCAGCTGCCGGAACTGGTCGGGGTGCCCCTGCAAACCTATCCGATGATCGCCGCCGGCCTCGCCATCATCTATCTGTTCCCGCGGCTGACGAAGGCGGTCCCCTCGCCGCTCGTCGCCATTGCCGCCCTCACCGTTTTCGCCTGGTGGAGCGGCATCGATCTGCGCACCGTCGGCGATCTCGGCGAGTTGCCCTCCGGCCTGCCGGTCTTCGCGCTGCCCGCCGTGCCGCTGACGCTGGAAACATTGCAGATCATCCTGCCCTATTCGCTGACTCTGGCCGCCGTCGGCCTGCTGGAATCGCTGCTCACCGCTCAGATCGTCGACGACATGACCGATACGATGAGCAACAAGAGCCAGGAATGCATCGGTCAGGGCACCAGCAACATCGCCTCGGCATTGATCGGCGGCATGGGCGGCTGTGCCATGATCGGCCAGTCGGTGATCAACGTCTCCTCGGGCGGACGTGGTCGGCTTTCCACCTTCGTCGCCGGCGCCTTCCTGCTGTTCCTCATCCTGGTGCTGGACGATCTGGTGCGTATCATCCCGATGGCAGCGCTGGTCGCGGTCATGATCATGGTGTCGATCGGCACCTTCTCCTGGCGCTCGCTGCTGGATCTGCGGAAAAACCCACGCTCCTCGTCGGTGGTGATGCTGGCCACCGTCATCACCGTGGTGGCGACGCACGACCTCGCCCTCGGGGTGCTAGTGGGCGTGCTGCTTTCCGGCGTGTTCTTCGCCGGCAAGGTGGCGCAGCTCGTCCATGTGCACGCCCGCATCGAAGAGGCGCAGGATCGCATCACCTACATCGTCACCGGCCAGATTTTCTTCGCCTCGGCGGAAGTGTTCCTGCGCGGCTTCGACTTCGACGAGCCACACCGCGAGGTGATGATCGACGTCAGCAAAGCGCACTTCTGGGACATCACGGCGATCGGCGCCCTCGACAAGGCGGTGCTGAAGCTGCGCAAGGCCGGTGCCACCGTTGCCGTGCACGGCCTCAACGCGGCGAGCGCAACCATGGTCGACCGCTTCGCCCGTCACGACAAGGAAATGCCTGCTGCAACAAACCCGCACTGAGCTAGCGGAAAGAACAGCCAGCGGAAGCCATCGGGTGCCCAAGGTCCCGGTGATCGGGTGGATGTCGGTGTCGGTTTGCTCTTCGCCGCAGGCAAACCTACCCGGCTTCGCCAGCCTCCCCATTAGGATTCATGATCCGAAAGATTATATCTTATCATTGGATAATATCGCCTCCAGTCCGCACGCTCTCCTTGTCGGTGATGACACATCGGCATTCTGCTGACCTCGGAGACACGAGGCAGCGGGAGGAAACGCCAAAACCATCCGCTGCCGGACAGTAAGACGGAGGTAGCCCTCGGACCTGTCTCTTCGTCCTTGACGCAGATGGCCGGAATGAAGGCTGCGCAGGTGCAAGTGCGGGCGTCGCCCGCCGCACCCGATGATTCCGCCCTGTCGGCTCGCGGTGCTGAGCCTGGGAGGCGGCACCATGAAATTTATCCGTACATTGCTATGTGGCCTCATCGGCGCCGGTCTGGCCGTCGGCGCGGCATCGGCCGATACCTATCCGTCGAAGCCGGTGAAGATCCTGGTGCCCTACGCACCGGGCGGCGCCACCGATATCGTGGCGCGCCTGCTCGCCGACCGGCTGCGCGCGTCGCTGGGCCAGTCCTTCGTGGTCGAGAACAAGCAGGGTGCTTTCGGCATCCTCGCCATCGAGGAAATGGTTCGCGCCAAGCCGGACGGTTACACGCTGATGGTGGGCAACGTCTCCACCAACGCCATCACGCCGATCATCTACGCCAACAAGTTCAAGATAGACTACCAGAAGGACGTGATCGCCGTTGCGCGGCTGGCGGTCATCCCCGCGGTGGTGGTGGCGACCACGGCCAACGGCTTCAAGGTTGAAACCCTCGCCGACCTCGTCGCATACGCCAAGCAGAACCCCGGCAAGCTGCGCTACACCAGCGCCGGCGTCGGCAGCTATCCGCATTTCGACATGGCGGTGTTCGCCAAGAAGGCCGGCTTCGATGCCGTGCACGTGCCCACCAAGGCGGGTGCGGCGGGCATGATCAATGACCTTATCACCGGAGACGTGCAGGCCGCCTTCATCAACGTAGCGAGCTCGATGGGCATGGTGAAGTCCGGCGACCTCAAGCCGCTCGCCGTCATCACCGACACCCGGATGAAGGAGTATCCCGACGTGCCCACGCTGAAGGAGCTGGGCTATGCCGGCATCGGCACCTTCAACTGGCAGGGCCTGTTCGCGCCGGCGGGAACCCCGAAGCCGGTGCTCGACACGCTGCACAAGGCGATCACCGACGCGCTGGCCTCGCCAGAGATCGTCGCGGCGTTCCAGAAGCAGGTCATCGCCGCCGACCCGAGCGCCTCGCCGGACGACGCCCAGGCATGGCTGAACAGCGAGATCGAGAAATGGCGCAAGACGGTGGCCGACGCCAACGTCTCGCTGGAATGAACGACCTCGCGCATCGCAGCCGACGTCCCGATCCCAGCCCGGAAACCTGCCCATGAACGCGCCCACGACCATTGCCGCTCAGCCCGCCGATACCGCCGCCCGCATTGTGATCGAACGGGATGTCGACATCCCGATGCGCGACGGCGTCACGCTCAAGGCCGATATCTTCCGGCCGGAAGGCGACGGTCCGTTCCCTGTGATCATGAATCTCGGCCCCTATCAGAAGGACAAGATCTGGGTGCCGCCGGACGATCTGGCGGAGAAGGCCAACCCGCTGATGAACTGGGAGACGGTCAATCCCGAATGGTGGGTGCCGCGCGGCTATGCGCTGATACGGGTCGATGCCCGCGGCACCGGCAAGTCACCCGGCCAGGGCGAGCCCTGGTCCCATCAGGAGGCGGTCGACTATTACGACGCCATCGAATGGGCCGCGAAACAGCCCTGGTCGAGCGGCCGAATCGGCCTGAGCGGCATCTCCTATTTCGCCATCAACCAGTGGTTCGTCGCCAATCTACAGCCGCCTTCGCTCAAGGCGATGATTCCGTGGGAGGGGTTCGCCGACCTCTACCGCGACGCGCTGTTCCACGGCGGCATCCTGAACCTGTTCATGACGAACTGGTTCGTGACCCACATGATGCACCACCTGCTGGGACGGGCCTACCGGCACAACCCCGACACCTTCCAGACCAACACCCTATGGAAGTGGATACGCAACAGCCTCGACAGCGGCGCCTTCCGCGGCGAGCAGGCGCAGTGGGACAAGATCACCGTGCCCTTCCTCACGGTCGGCAACTGGTCCGGCATGGGCCTGCACATGCGCGGCAACAGCGAAGCGTTCATGCGCGCGGCATCACGGCACAAGAAGCTGCGCATGCATGCCGGCAACCACGTGCATCCCTTCTACACCGAGGACGGACGCAACGATCAGCTGCGCTTCTTCGACCACTGGCTGAAGGGCGAAGCGAACGGGGTGATGGACGAGCCCCCGGTGAAGCTCTGGATCCGCCAGGGCGACAGCAAGGGGTTCTGGCGGCACGAGAATGAATGGCCGCTCGCGCGCACCAAGTGGACGAAGTTCCATTTCGATCTCGCCCCGCCGCGGGCCGATCAGCCCAAGAACAGCGGCGGCCTGATACTGGAGCCGCCGACGGAGGCCGCTTCACGGACGTATTTCGCCAGCGGCGCCGGCAAGGCGGGGCAGGCTTCGGCCTCCTCCACCTTCCTGGCCGCCGGAGCGATGATGGCGGGGATGGGGATCGCGCTGGAGACGCCGCCGCTCGAGGAGGATGTCGAGGTCACCGGGCCGGTCATGGCGAAGTTCTGGGTGGAAAGCTCCACCGAGGACATGGATCTGTTCCTGACGCTGCGCAACATCGATCCCGACGGGAACGACGTGTTCGAGGTCGGCCAGCAGGGCCAGCAGGTTCCGGTCGCCAAAGGCTGGCTGCGCGTCTCGCACCGCGAGCTCGATCCCGAGCTGAGCCGGCCCTACCGCCCCTATCACGCGCATAAACGCCGACTGTGGCTGACGCCGGGCGAGAAGGTGGAAGTGCAGGTCGAGGTATGGCCGACCAGCATGGTGTTCCGGAAGGGACACCGAATCCGGCTGGACATCCAGCCGCGCGACGGTCTCGGCAGCATCCACTACACGCACTATCACGCCGACTACAACACCGGACATAACACCATCCATGCGGGTGGCGCGCACGAATCCTACCTGCTGCTGCCGATCATTCCGGCCGGTTCCCATGGCTGAGCGCTCCGCTCCCGATCCGGTGCCGGCGCCGGGCCGCTCGCGGGTTTCCGGGCGCCCCGACCTGGTGGCCGGCGCCATGTTCGCCGCCATCGGGCTGTTTGGCCTCTACCTGCTGCGCGGCTACGACATGGGCACCGCGGCGCGGATGGGAACGGGCTACGCGCCGCGCCTGGTGTGCTGGGTGCTGCTCGGGCTCGGGGCCCTGGTCGCCGCGCGTGGTCTTCATTCGGAGCGCGAGGACGACCAGGAGCCCATTGCCTGGCGGCCGCTCGTCCTGGTGCCGCTCTCCATCATCGCCTTCGGCCTGCTGGTGGAGCGCATCGGCCTTGTCGCCGCCGCCGCCGGTCTCATCTTCATCGGCGCCCTTGCCGGGCGAGGCATCCGGCCGCTTGAGACATTGATCCTCGGCGCCGCACTGATCGCCGGCTCCGTGTTGGTCTTTGTCTGGGGGCTCGGGCTCAGCATGCCGATCTGGCCGGAGTTCTAGATGCACGACCTTCTCGCCCATCTCGCGCTCGGCTTCGACGCCGCCCTGACGCCGGCCAATCTCGGCTTCGCCCTTGTCGGCTGCCTGGTCGGCACGCTGATCGGCGTGCTGCCGGGGATCGGGCCGGTGGCGACAGTGGCCATGCTGCTGCCGCTGACATTCTATCTCACCCCGGTGTCGGGCCTGATCATGCTCTCCGGCATCTTCTACGGCGCGCAATATGGCGGCTCGACCACCGCGATCCTGGTCAACCTGCCGGGAGAGACGTCCGCCGTCGTCACCTGTCTCGACGGCTACCAGATGGCGCGTCGAGGACGCGCCGGCCCGGCGCTGGCGGCCGCGGCGCTGGGCTCCTTCTTCGCCGGCACGGTGGCGACGCTGCTGATCGCGGTCGCCGCGCCGCCGCTGGCGATGATCGGGCGCTCGTTCGGCGCGCCGGAATATTTCTCGCTGATGATGTTCGGGCTGCTCGCCACCGTGGTCCTTGCCAGCGGCTCGGTGCCAAAGGCGGTGGCGATGATCTTCCTCGGCATCCTGCTCGGCATGGTCGGAACCGACGTCAATACCGGCAATGCCCGCTTCGATCTCGGCATCGCCAACCTAGCCGACGGCATCAATTTCGTGCCGCTCTCCATCGGCCTGTTCGGGCTGAGCGAGATCATCGTCACGCTGGCCCACGGGTCGCAGGACCGTTCCGTGCTGGGTGGGAAGATCTCGCATCTGTGGCCGAGCCGCGAGGACTTCCGGCGCGGCTTTCCCGCCGTGGCGCGCGGCACCGCCATCGGTTCGCTGCTCGGCGTGCTGCCGGGCGGGGGCGCGACGCTGAGCTCTTTCGCCGCCTATATGTTCGAGAAGAAGATCTCGCGCCAGCCGCAACGCTTCGGCCAGGGCGCGATCGAGGGCGTCGCCGCGCCGGAGGCGGCGAACAATGCCGGCGCCCAGACCTCCTTCATCCCCATGCTCACGCTCGGCATCCCCGGCAATGCGACCATGGCGCTGATCATCGGGGCGCTCACCATCCACGGCATCCAGCCCGGGCCGATGGTGATGACCGAGAACCCCCAGCTGTTCTGGGGCATCGTGGCCAGCATGTGGATCGGCAATCTGATGCTGGTGGTCATCAACCTGCCGCTCATCGGCTTGTGGGTCAGCCTGCTGCGTATCCCCTATCGGCTGCTCTATCTCGCCATCCTGCTGTTCTGCGCCATCGGCGTGTACACGGTGAACAACTCCACCTTCGACGTACTGCTCGCCGCCGGCTTCGGCGTGCTCGGCTACGTCTTCCTAAGGCTGCGCTGCGAGCCGGCTCCGCTGCTGCTGGGCTTCGTGCTGGGCCCGCTAATGGAAGAGAACCTGCGGCGCTCCATGCTGATCTCGGGCGGTGACCCGTCGATCTTCCTGACGCGGCCGATCTGCCTCGGCCTCGTCATCGCCTCGGCCGTGCTGCTCGCGCTGATCGTGCTGCCGGCGGTCCGGCAGACCCGCGCCGTCGCCTTCCAGGAGCCGGAGGGCGCATGAGCGACCTCGCGACCCAGATGGTGCGCTTCACCGTGAACGGGCAACCCGTCGAGGCGGACGCGGCCGGCGACGTGCCCCTGCTCGCGGTCCTGCGCGGGGAGTTCGGCCTCACTGGCTCCCGCTTCGGCTGCGGGCTCGAGCAGTGCGGCGCCTGCACCGTCCTCCTCGACGACGAGCCGGCCTATGCCTGCTCGCGCCCGGCCTGGACCGTCGCCGGTCGTCGGGTGATGACGATCGAGGATGCTGGGCGCGACCCGATGCTCGCGGCGCTGAAGCAGGCCTTTGTCGAGGAACAAGCCGGGCAGTGCGGCTATTGTCTTTCCGGCATCGTCATGCGGGCGCGGGCACTGCTTGCCCGCCAACCGGCGCCGGACCGCGCCAGCATCGCCGCCGCGCTCGACGGAAATCTGTGCCGCTGCGGCGCGCATAACCGCATCATCCGCGCGGTGCAGCGCGCCGCCGCAAGACTCTCGGATGCGGGGGCGACGGCATGATCGCCAACCAGCTGCCGCGCAGCCTCGCCGACAATCCGCGGCTCGATGCGTGGATCGGCTTCGAGACGCCGGGCCGCGTGCGCATCTCCACCGGCAAGGTCGAGCTCGGCCAGGGCGTTCTCACCGCCCTCGTCCAGATCGCGGCCGAGGAACTCGACGTGGAGCCGACCCGCCTGCGCCTCGTCTCGGGCGAGGCGGGAGAAGGGCCGAACGAGGGATACACCGCCGGAAGCTACTCCGTGGAGAATTCCGGCGGCGCGATCCGCATCGTCTGCGCCGAGGTGCGCGCGCTGTTCCTCGACCGCACGGCATCGCTGCTCGCCTGCGGCACGGAGGAACTGAGCATCGAGGACGGCGCATTCCGGCGTAGCGGCAAGGGCACGGGCTTCGACTACTGGCGGCTGGCCGGGGATATCGACCTATCGTGCGCGTCGACAGGTGGAGCCTCGGCGAAGCCTGCCACCGCCTGTCGGCTTGTCGGCACCTCCCTGCCGCGAACCGATCTGCCGGAAAAAATCGGCGGCGGCGCCTTCATCCACGACATGGTCATGCCCGGCATGCTGCACGCGCGGGTGCTGCGCCAGCCCTGGCGAGGCGCCATTCTCGGCGAACTCGACGAGCGCGCCCTGCACCGTGCTGCACGGCGACCGATCGAGGTGCTGCGCGAGGGCAGCCTCGTCGCGCTGCTGGGCGAGGACGAAGCCAGCGTCGAGGCTGCGGCCGTCCTCGCCCGCGAGAAGGCGCGATGGACCGGCGGCGAGATTCCCCCCGACGCGGTGGTGCAACCCGATTGGCTGACGACGCAGCCAGCGGTCGACCGGGTGATCGCCAACGGCAAACCAGCGGCAGGCGAACGGGTCGAGGCCACCTATTCCCGTGGCTTCATTGCCCACGGTTCAATCGGCCCCAGCTGTGCACTGGCCCGCTGGGATGGGGCGGCGCTTGAGGTGTGGACGCATTCGCAGGGTGTCTACCCGCTGCGGCAGTCGCTGGCCGCCGCGCTCGGGCTCGATCTCGCCTCGGTCAGCGTGCGGCATCGCCAGGCAGCAGGATGCTACGGGCACAACGGGGCGGACGACGCCGCCTTCGATGCCGCCTTCCTGGCGCTGAAGCGGCCGGGCCACACCGTGCGGGCGCAATGGACCCGCGCCGACGAACTCACCGCCTCCCCCTTCGGCGCCCCCATGACGGTCAAGCTCGACGCCGTGCTTGATCCCGAGGGCCGACCGGCGGATTGGGGCATCGAGATCTGGTCGGCGCCGCATGGCCAGCGTCCCGGCATGCACCGCGCCATCAATCTGATCGGCGCCGAGGCGCTGCCGGGCGCACCGCCGCGCGTGCCGCCGGGCGACGTACCGGACGCCAACGGCTTCGGCGCCGCACGCAACGCCATCGCCTTCTACGATCTGCCGGCACAGCGCATCGTCACCCACTTCGTTGCCGGCCATCCGGTCCGTACCTCCTCGCTGCGCGGGCTCGGCGCCTTCGCCAATGTCTTCGCCATTGAGAGTTTCATCGACGAACTGGCGGAAGCCACTGGGCAGGATCCGGTGGCCTATCGCCTGTCGCTGTCGTCCGATCCCCGCGCGCGCGGTGTGATCGAGGCCGCGGCGGCCATGGCGGGCTGGTCGCCCGACGCCGCCATCGGCGAAGGCACGGCGAAAGGCTTCGGCTTCTCGCGCTACAAGAACAAGGCCGCCTACATGGCCGCTGTCGCCGAGGTCGCGCTCGACGAAGAGGTGCGCGTCACCAGGGTGTGGTGCGCGGTGGACGCCGGCCTGGTGATCAACCCCGACGGCGCGGCGAACCAGGTTGAGGGCGGCGTCATCCAGGCCGCGAGCTGGACGCTCAAGGAGGCCGTGCGCTTCGAAAACGGCCGAGCCACCTGCTCCCAGTGGGACGACTACCCGATCCTGCGCTTCTCCGAAGTGCCGGAGGTCGAGGTGAGATTCATCGACATGGCCAGCGAACCGGCGCTCGGACTCGGCGAGGTGGCGCAGGGTCCGACGGCGGCGGCGATCGGCAATGCGGTGGCGCGGGCTCTTGGCGCGCGCATTCGCGACCTGCCCCTCAGCCGCGCCCGCATCATGGAGGCGCTGCTGTAAGGCGGCCCAGAAACAAATGAAACGGGAGACACGCACATGACCGCGACGGAAAAGGCCCGCACCCCGGGCGCACTCAGGGCCGGGCCACAGGATTACGCCTTCGAGCTGGCGACGGTGAACCACCTGCTTGGCGGGCCGGATTATTCCAGCGCCGCCGGCTCCTGCGTCGAGGGCGACCGCATGATGGTGGCGCTGATGCGCATGAAGGCCGGCACCGGGGCCGAGCCGCATTCGCATCCCAACGAGCAATGGATCTTCATTCTCGAGGGCACGTTCCACGCCACCGTGGGTGGCACCTCGATCGCCGCGACACCGGGAACGCTGATCTACATCCCCTCGAACACGCTGCACGAGGGCAAGGCGGGTGCCGACGCCGACGTGGTGTTCTTCACCGTGAAGGACACCACGCACAGCCTGCACGGCATCAAGGCCGCCTGACCGCACGGAGCTGGATCACCGATGGACGAGCGAACCACGACCGGCCGCGCCGCGCCGGACACCACCGTACCGGCTTCCGACATCCGCGACGGCATGCGCATCGACTGGGACGTGCCGATCACGATGGATGACGGGCTGGTGCTGCGCGCCGACGTGTATCGTCCGGTGGCCGATGGGACCTATCCGGTGCTGATCACCTACGGTCCCTATGCCAAGGGCCTCTCCTTCCAGGAGGGGTATCCCAGCGCCTGGGAGCGCATGTCGACCAAGCATCCCGACGTCACCGCCAATTCCAGTAATCTCTACCAGAGCTGGGAAGTGGTCGACCCGGAGAAATGGGTGTCGCAGGGCTATGCCTGCGTGCGGGTGGATTCGCGCGGCTGCGGCTGCTCGCCGGGCTATATCGATCCCTTCTCGCCACGCGAGACCCGCGACTACCACGACTGCATAGAATGGGCCGGCACCCAGCCCTGGTCGAACGGCAAGGTGGGGCTGAACGGCATCTCCTATTTCGGCAGCAACCAGTGGCATGTGGCGAGCCTGCAGCCGCCGCATCTCGCCGCCATGTGCATCTGGGAAGGCGCGGCCGACTGGTACCGCGACATGACCCACCATGGCGGCATTCTCTCCACCTTCTGGGCCAACTGGTACGACATGCAGGTCAAGACCGTGCAGCACGGCATCGGCGAGCGCGGACGGCGTTCGCGGGTGCATGGCGGGCTGGTCTGCGGCCCGGTGGAACTCGGGGCGGCGGAGCTGGAGCGCAACCGCTGCGACTTCGGCGCCGAGATCCGCGCCCATCCCCTCGACGATGCCTATCATAAGGCGCGCTCGCCGGACTGGAGCCGGGTGGTGACGCCGCTGCTGTCCTGCGCCAATTGGGGCGGCGCGGGCCTGCATGCGCGGGGTAATTTCGAGGGGTTCGTCCGCGCGGCCGCCGGGCAGAAATGGCTGGAGGTCCACGGCATCGAGCACTGGACCGAATTCTACACCGACTACGGCCGGAACCTGCAGCTGCGCTTCTTCGACCACTTCCTCAAGGGCGAGGACAATGGCTGGGACCGCGAGCCGCCGGTGCTGCTGCAGGTGCGCCATCCCGGCGAGCGCTTCGTACCGCGCCAGGAGAACGAATGGCCGATCGCCCGCACCCGCTGGAGCGAGCTTTACCTCGACCCCGACGGCCTGCGCCTCACCCGCGAGGCGCCGCCGCGTACCGGCGCCGTGAGCTTCGAGGCCGTGGGCGAGGGCGTGACGTTCCTCTCCGACCCGCTCGGCGCGCCGACCGAGCTCACCGGCCCTTCGGCGCTCAAGCTTGCCGTGTCTTCAAGCACCACCGATTGCGATCTCTTCGCCGTGCTGCGGGTGTTCGCGGCCGACATGAAGGAGATCGTGTTCCAGGGCGCTATCGATCCGCACACGCCGATTGCCCAGGGGTGGCTGCGCGCCTCGCACCGCAAGACCGATCCGGCGCTGTCGCGGCCCTATCGGCCGTATCACGTTCATGACGCCATCGAGCCGCTGCGACCGGGCGAGCGCGTGGCGGTCGACATCGAGATCTGGCCGACCTCGCTGGTGATCCCGGCAGGCTACCGCATCGGGCTCACGATACGCGGCAAGGACTATGTCTATGGCGGCGGCAGCGGCGGCCGGCTCTCCGCTTTCAAGAACGAACTGACCGGCTGCGGACCGTTCCTGCACGACGATCCGCTCGATCGGCCGCCAGCCATCTTCGCCGGCACGACGACGCTGCATCTCGGCGGCGCGGCGCCAGCCTTGCTGCTACTTCCGTTCGTACCCTGAAGGGAACCGCCCGCCGCCGCGCCGCCGGCGATCGCCGCTCAAGAAATCAGCCGATAAGTCCACACGCACTGAGGGAGTTCACCAGATCGACCGCAAGCGGCTACACTGACGCTGGAAAGGAGCGGTGCGGCGGTGGCGTCGCATTGCGCGAGGTGCATGATGGATATCAAGCGACTTGGCTCGCAGCCGTCCGGCAAGGGTCCGGAAGACTGGTTCACCGGGACCGTGCGGATCGATCCGCTTTTCTCCGCCGAGGATCCCGCGCGCGTGGCCGGCGCATCCGTCACCTTCGAGCCCGGCGCCCGGACGGCATGGCACACGCATCCGCTCGGCCAGACCCTCATCGTAACCGCCGGCGTCGGCCGGGTGCAGCGCAAGGACGGCCCGGTGGAAGAGATCCGCGCCGGCGATGTCGTCTGGTTCCCTCCCGGCGAGAAACACTGGCACGGCGCCTCCCCTACGATGGCGATGACCCACATCGCCATCCAGGAGCGGCTCGACGGCAAGGCGGTCGACTGGATGGAGAAGGTCACCGACGCCGAATATGGCGGCTAGTCCCACCGAGGTCGGCGACCATCGCGCTGGCCATCGATAAAACGATAAGCCGCCTAAAAGAATAGATCCATCACCGCGGCGGTGGCACATGTCCGCCGTCTGGCCGGATCCGTCATCCGTACCAATCCACGCGGCAGTGGATACCTCCCCGGCTTCGGGTCGCCATGCTCAAATGTCGATGAGCCGGCAATTCGTCCGGCATCGTCTGGAACAGGGATGGGAAACGCATGAACGCGCTCGGATCGCTCCTCATCGCCACCCCTACCTTGGGCGGCGCCAAGCTTGCCAAGGTCGTGGCCTGCTGGTCCCTGACCCGGCAGTAGCGGCTTCCGCCGGAGATGACGCGCATGTTCGCCGGCCCGATATTGCTCGCTGCGGCTTTCCTGCTCGCGGCGCAGCCTTCGTCATCGGCAGAAGAGGAATGTTGCGATCCCGCCGGCCCGTTCGGCCTCGGCGAGGCGTATCCGGAGACGCTGGCCACCTGCGAGACCTTGAGGCATTGGGCGGACCGGGCGCCCAAGACCGACGATCGGATCACCCTCGGCATCAAGGGGAAGCTGACCGGGGTGCATTTCGATGGTGTCATGGCCTATCTGCTGATGTGCGAGCCGGCCGACATACAGGTGATGTGCGTCACCTACGGCATCAATGGGCGGGTGCGCGGCGACGTCGTGGTGTTTGGCGGCGGCTATAGCCGGGTGGACGCCCACCACGTCATGCTCGACCCCTGCCTCGCCTCGGTCGAATAGCTCGACGGATCAGTCATTGCCTTTCAGCGCCCACCAGACACCGCCGACGCCGATGAGCAGCAGATAAAGCAGCACCGCCGCCAGGGCGATGAGCGGCACCGCCAACACGGCAATCAAGATCAGCGACATCGTTTCGATCATCGGACTTCCCTGCGCATTCCAGGCACGGCAGGCGAGCGCGGCGGCGCTCGCCCCGGAGCCTATACCGGCAGTCTAGGACGGCAACCCTTCCGCGGGATCCACCATGGCGCCGGGGTTCATGACGCCGTGCGGATCGAACAGCCCCTTGATGCCGCGCAGCACACGGTAGCGGCCGGGATCGGCATAGTGCTGCAACAGCGCCCGCTTGAACCGTCCAACGCCATGCTCGGCACTGAAGGTGCCGCCCATCTCCGCCGCGATGTCGTACAGCGTCGGCGCCAGTTCTCGGCCGATCCGATCGGTGAAGGCGAGGCGCTCTTCGCCGGCGGGCACCATGATGTTGTAGTGGAGATTGCCGTCGCCGACATGGCCGTAGACCGACAATTCGAGGCGCGGGTCATAGGCGGCCACGGCGGCGCCGCCCTGTTTCAGGAAATCCACCGTCCGGCTGAACGGCACGGAAATGTCGTGCTTCACCGAACCGCCGGCCCGCTTCTCGCCCTCGGGGATGGTCTCGCGGATCTGCCACATATCCGCCCGCTGGGCCTCGGTCTGCGCGATAATGATGTCCTCGGCCCACCCCTTCTCCACCACCTCGCCCATGGTACCTTCCAGCACCTCGTCGATCGGCAGGTGCCGGGAGGAGGATGACAGCTCGATGAGGATGACGCCGCCGCTGCCGCTCTTGAGGCGTCCGCCCGGATCCCTCACCAGCGCCAGCGAACGCGCGGTGATGAACTCGAAGGACGAGACCAGCTCGCTGGTCTCGCGGCGCACCAGCGCCAGCATGTCCGGCAGCGGCACGTCCGGCGCCAGTTCGATCCACGCGGTCGCCCGGCGGCTCGGCGTGGGAATGAGCTTGAGCACCGCCCCGGTGACGACACCGAGCGTGCCTTCGGCGCCGATGAAGTTTTGCCTGATGTCGTAGCCGGTATTGTTCTTGCGCAGCCTCTTCATGTCCGAGACCAGCGTGCCGTCCGGCAGCACGATCTCCAGGCCGAGGACCAGGTCGCGCGTCATGCCGTAGCGCAGCACCGAAAGGCCGCCGGCATTGGTGCCGATGACGCCGCCGATGCGGCAGCTTCCCTCCGAGCCGAGGCTCAGCGGCAGGAACAGCCCTGCCCTTTCGGCCGCCTCCTGCGCGTGCTTGAGGATGACGCCGGAATCGACCGACAGCGCGGCGTCGAGCGGATCGACCGAGCGGATCTTGTCGAGGCGCTCGAGGCTGAGCACGAACTGGGTGCCCGAACGGTCCGGCGTCGCGCCGGCACAATAGCTGGTATTGCCGGCCTGCGGCACGATGCCGACACGGTGCCGGGTGGCGAGGCGCATGATCGCCATCACCTGCTCGGTGGTCGCGGGACGCAGCACGGCCGGGGTGCGGCCCTTCACCAGATCGCGCTGATCGACCAGATAGGTCGCGAGCCGCTCGGGATCGGTGAGCACGCCGGCGTCGCCAAGCGCGTCGCGCAGGCTGTTCAGCATCTCGTCGGACATGTCCCCTCTCTCCCTCGCAACCTCACGGCCGATCTCGACCACGTTCCGACATAGCCGATTCACCGGAACAATGCCGGGGTTGAAACCCGTTCCGGTACCGGCGCCGGTGCCGGGGAAAATGGCGAACACCCCGCGGATGGCGGCGTCGCGCGCTCGCCGCTCGCCGGTCCCGGTCATCATCCTGGCGCTGTCCGCCTCATCCCCGGAGGCGGTGATCGTCAGCGCCACCGGGCGTCGCTCCACGCCCTTCCGGGCGACTGCCGCGGAAATGGCCGTCGAATGGCGTGAGCCCGCACAGCCAGCCGCGTCCGCCGTCGGCAGCGCATCCGGCAGCGTTCATTTTATATAAGTGAATTCAAATAATTAATGGCGGTCCGCGAGCGACCAGGAAAAGAACCATGTGCTCGCCATAGCCCCATGACGGATGAGGCCCCCTAAGCGACATCTCGAATGTCCGCTTCCGGTGAACCGCAAGCGAACCCGCGAATCTCTAGGGAAAGATGCCCTTATTGACCTTTGCGTGGACGCCCCAATTGCCGTCGGCGACTTGCGTCACGCCGAAATCGACCGCCACCGACATCAGCGAGATGGCCTCGTCCTCATCGAGGCCATAGTGCCCCATCAGGAATTTACGGGTCTCGCGCATGGCGCTCCGCAGCGCCCGGCTCAGCGACGAGCGCTTGAACACCTCGGATTGCGCGTTGCGGCCAAGTTCGCGCAGATAGTTCGTATAGCTGAAGCCGTGCAGCAACCAGGCGTCTTCGGTCTCGATCAGCGGGGCGTTGAGCCCGTTGAGAAAGAGCTTTTCCGTTTCGCCCCGCTTGTGCAGCACCAGACGAATCTCTCCGGTCAGCGAGCATTCCAGCGCCGTACCGCTGATCTCGCCGTCGCCCTGCGCCAGATGCGGGTCGCCGAGCGAGAGGAGCGCCCCCGGCACGGTCACCGGAAGATAGGTCGATGAGCCCTTGCCGGCCCTCCAATTGTCAATGTTGCCGCCGAAATAGCCGGGAGGCACGGAATCGACGATGTCGGTTTCACGCGGCGCCACGGCGATGAACCCGAAATGCGGGCGTACGGGGACGCGCACGCCGTTCAGCACGCCGTGACGCTCGACCAGCTTCGCGTGGTCGACCGGGATGCCGGGATAGTCGATCGTCTCATGCACCACACCGAACGGATCGGTCTGCGGCGCCCAGCGGAAGGAATAGACGGCCTCGGCGTAGCCGCTCTCTCCGGCCGCGTCGGTGCGATAGATGGTGACGACCTCGCGCTTGCGCGGCTCGTCCAGCAGGTCGTCATGGTGAAAGCCCCAGGCGGAGGCGGCATTGCTGCCAAAGGCCTGCCCCTCATAGGCCGGATTGGCGCAGGGGCGCGGCTTGAGGTCGAGGATCTGGACCTCCAGCACGTCGCCCGGTTCGGCACCATGAACGAAGATCGGCCCGGTGCAGATATGCACGCCGAACCCCTCGCCGGCGCCGCGCCCGAAGATGCTGGCATTCATCGGCCCGGCCCCGCGCCGATCGACCGCCTTGTAGTCCCTACTCCAGCGGAACACGCTCTCGGCGCCGGCATCGCCCTTTATCATCCGCTCATGGTCGTCATAGGCGTGCTGGGTAAGCGTCTCCACGGTGATGACCGCGCCGGAGCGCACCCGCAGCACTGGGGGAATGGAGCGGCTGAGAAAGCCCCAATGCACCGTCTCGCGCGAGACCGGAAGATGGTGGCGGCCGGGTTCGGGAGGCGCCGGCGTGACGGGGATCGCCGGCGGGGCACTCTCCGCCTCGCTCGGTGCGGGTGAGGCAGAAAGCGCCGGCCGCTGGGGCCGGACGCCGCTATGAACCGGCCGGCCACGGGTCCAGCGCGTTTCCACCGAGCCGCTGCTCGACTTGCGGAACTCGCGTGGCGAGATGCCATAGGCCGCGCTGAACACACGGCTGAAATGCGCCTGATCGGTAAACCCCCAGCGATAGCCGATCTCGGCGATGCTGCGGTCGGCGTATTGCGGGTTGATCAGATCCAGCCGGCAATGCTCCAGCCGGCGGTGGCGCACATAGTCGGAGAAAGCGCGGTCCTGCCCTTCGAACAGGCGCTGCACATAGCGCGGCGACAGTCCCTCCGCCTTCGCGATGTCGGCGACCGAAAGCTCCGGTTCGCACAGGCGTGCTTCGATCTGCGCGCAGACGCGGGCGAGATGGGCGACCTGCACCTGGGTAGCGTTGTCTTCCTCCGGGCGCGCCTCGGCCAGTAGCGCCGACAGCACCAGTTCGGTTATCGCCGTCTCGGCGGCGATAAGGTCGCCATGCTCCATCATCGCGAAATTAGCAGCCAATGCCCGCATCATCGGCCGCGCGGCGGCGGCCGAAACGGATTCACCAAGCACGATGGTCGGCACGCCCGCACCCCGGCCAATACGCCCGGCCAGCCTTTCTCGCGGCACCTGCAGCAGCAGCAACTCGAAATCATTCCGAAACTGAATGGTGCCCGAGGCCAGCGGGTCGCAGACCCACAGATCGCCATCCGCGAATTCAAATGCGCGCCGGCCCGTATCGGTGAGATGACCGCGTCCATAATGCACGAAACCGACGAGAACGCAGTCGGCATCGGCGACATGGGTCTTCAGGCCCTGCGCCGTCGAGCGCAACAGAGCGAGCGTGGCGAGCGTCGGCGAGCGCTTGATGGAAATCTCGCCGAAATGAAACGCGACATCCTTCGGCCACTGGTCGACGAGCGAAAGCGTGGCAAGCGTCTCGCGCCACGCGGCTTCCTGCTTGCTTGCGGGAAAGGCGTTGATCGAGACGGGAACAGTTCGGCTCATGGCTTGGATCTTCATCAACAGGAGGCTAGCGATGTGGGCCGCGAAGCCCTTTGACGATTGGCGCACAAAAACTTGTCTCGCGCCAGAACCGCTGCGTTGCCCTATTCCACGGCAAAATCGATCAACCAATTGAATTTTATAATTAAATCTCCGAATTATCTTCTCTTTTTCATTCGTTCTTCTGCTCGACTGCCCTTTTGGAGGCATTGCCGCACTGCGGCATAAACCGGATAGTCCGACTACGCATCGCCAGGGGAACAATCGCTCGGGCGCACATAATCAGAGGGATCGAAATGGATCGTCGTGGATTTCTTGGAGCCGGCCTTGCCGGCACGGCGGCTGTCGCCACCATCGCCGCGCCACACGTGGCCCGGGCGCAGCAGACGTTCAACTGGAAGATGACCAATGCCTATGGCCCCGGTGCGCCCTTCTATGTGGCTGGCCCCGGCAGCCCGACCTATTTCTGCGAACTGGTCGGCAAGATGTCGGGCGGGCGGCTCAACATCCAGCATTTCGCCGCCGGCGAACTGATCCCGGCGCTGGAAGGCTTCGACGCCGTCTCCTCCGGTACTGTCGAGATGAACGCGGCGAACTCCTATTTCTGGGCCGGCAAGGTGCCGGCCGCGCAGTTCTTCACCTGCGTGCCCTTCGGCCTCAATTTCCAAGGCCAGAACGCCTGGATCTATCACGGCGGCGGCCTCAAGCTCTGGGAAGACCTGTACGAGCCCTTCAATCTCGTGCCCATGCCGCTCGGCAATACCGGTGTGCAGATGTCCGGCTGGTTCCGCAAGCCGATCGAGAAGGTCGAGGACTTCAAGGGCCTGAAGATGCGCATCCCCGGCCTCGCCGGAAAGGTCTACGCCCAACTCGGCGTCGACGTGAAGCTGCTGCCCGGTGGCGAAATCTTCCCGGCGCTGGAGCGCGGCGTGATCGACGCGGCCGAGTTCGTCGGCCCCTATCAGGATCGTCGCCTCGGCCTGCAGAAGGCGGCGAAGTATTATTACACCACTGGCTGGCACGAACCGAACAACGTTACCGAACTTGTGGTGAACAAGGTCGCCTGGGACAGCCTGCCGGACGACCTCAAGGAAATCGTGCGTGCCGCCGCCGCTGCCTGCAATGTGCTGAGCCACACTTGGTGCGAGGCGACCAATGGCGAGGCGATGACCGATCTCGTCAAGAATCAGGGTGTCATTGCCGGGCCGCTGCCGGCGCCGGTGGTGGAAAAGCTGCGGGAGATCACCAAGAAGACGCTGGCCGACATGGCGGCGGCCGATCCGAAGGTGAAGACAGTCTATGACAGCTTCACGGACTTCGCAGCCAAGCACAGTCAGTGGGCCGGCCTGTCTGAAGCGGTATACCAGACCCAGATTCGCACCTGATCATGGCCGCCACACTGGAAAAATGGGCCGCACGCCTCGATGCGATCGTCGAGGTGTGCGGCTGGGTCGCGGCGTGGACGGGCTTCGCGCTCGTCCTCGTCATGGCCGGCAATGTACTGCTGCGCTATCTGTTCCACACCGGCTCGGTCGCGATGCAGGAGCTGGAGTGGCACCTGATGTCGCCGCTCACGCTGCTGTGCATCGCCTATACGATCAAGCATGAAGGCCATGTGCGGGTAGACATCGTCTATGCCCGCTTCCCCGCTGGCGTGCGAAACATCATCGACCTCTTCTCGGCTCTGGCCGTGGTGGCGCTGGCGGTCATCATCGTCCGGCTTTCCTGGCCCTACATGATGCAATCCTACCGGATCGGCGAAGGCTCGCCCGACCCCGGCGGCCTGCCTTACCGCTTCATCCTCAAGGCGATGATCCCGGCCGGCTTCATGCTGCTGCTGCTTCAGAGCCTCGCCGCGACGCTGCGCGCGATCCAGCCCTTTCTTGGCGGCAAGGGCGAACCTTCCGCACGAGTGACGCCCGATGCCCTATAACGAAATCCTGGCGATCGCGTGCATCGCGTCGTTCTTCGTCATGCTGTTCATCGGCGTGCCGGTGGCGCTTACCCTCGCGATCAGCGGCTTCTTCTTCGGCTGGCTCGGCTTCGGCACCAGCCTGTTCGGCCTGCTGCCCGCCCGCATCTATGGCGTCACCGCAAATTACACGCTGATCGCCATCCCGCTCTTCGTGTTCATGGGCGTGATGCTTGAGAAATCACGCCTCGCCGACGAACTGATGGAAGTGATCGGCCATCTGTCGGGCGGATTGCGCGGCGGCATGGGGCTTGGAATCGTGCTGGTCGGCATGCTGATGGGCGCCACCACCGGTATCGTCGGTGCCACCATCGTCACGCTCGGCCTGCTGACCCTGCCGACGCTGCTGCGCCGCGGCTATGACAAGAGCCTGTCCTGCGGCGCGATCTGCGCGTCGGGAACGCTCGGCCAGCTCATCCCGCCGAGCACGATCCTGATCCTGCTGGCGGATATTCTCGGCGAATCGGTCGGCACGCTGTTCGCCGCCGCCCTGATGCCCGGCCTGCTGCTTACCGTCATCTTCTGCATCTACATGATCGTGGTCGGCATCATCTCGCCCGAGAAGGTGCCTGCCATTCCGCTGGAAGAACGCCGTGCCATGCCGCGCCGCGAACTCTGGATGAAGGCGCTTAAGGTCGGCCTTCCGCCCGTCGGGCTTGTGCTTGTGGTGCTCGGCTCGATCATCGGCGGCATTGCCGCGCCGACCGAAGCCGCCAGCATGGGCGCGCTCGGCTCGATCCTCGTCGCCTCCATCGCCGGGCGCTTCACCTGGAAGACTCTGGTCGACACCGTGCAGTCCACCGCGCGCATCACCGCGATGATGTTTTTCGTGCTGATCTGCTCGCAGGTGTTCGCGCTGGCCTTCCGCGGTCTCGGCGGCGAGCGGCTGGTGCACGACGCCTTCGCTTTCGTGCCGGGTGGCACGGACGGCATCCTCATCTTCATGCTGCTGATCATCTTCGTGCTCGGCTTCTTCATCGAGTGGATCGAAATCAGCTACATCGTCGTGCCGATGTTCCTGCCGCTGATGCAGGCGGCCGGTGTCGATCTCGTCTGGGCGGCCGCGCTGATCGCCACTGTGCTCCAGACCTCGTTCCTGACGCCGCCCTTCGGCTGGGCGCTGTTCTATCTGCGCGGAGTGGCTCCTCCCGAGGTGGCGACCGCCGATATTTATCGCGGCGTCATTCCCTTCATCGTGCTGCAACTCGCGGCGGTGGCGCTGGTGTTCACGTTCCCGGCGGTGGCGACCTGGCTGCCGAAGGCGATCGGCTGGTAGTCGGAGTACAGTCGCATGTTGAACACCGTTCGTGCCCGTCGTGGCATGGTGACGTCCCCGCACCATCTCGCCAGTGAGGCCGGGCTGCGCGTCCTGCGCGAGGGCGGAAATGCGGTCGAGGCCACGGTCGCAATGGCGGCAACGCTGGCCGTGGTCTATCCGCACATGACCGCCATAGGCGGCGACGGCTTCTGGCTGATCGGCGCGCCCGGCGAGACGCCCGTCGGTATCGACGCCTGCAGCCGTGCGGCGGCCGCCGCAACGCCGGAGCTCTATCTCCGGGCCGGGCTGACCACCATTCCCCAGCGCGGACCGCTCGCCGCCAACACGACGGCAGCCACCGTGGCAGGCTGGGGCGAGGCGCTGGCGGTGAGCGGCAAGCGCGGCGGCCGGCTAACGCTCGCGCGGCTTCTCGAAGATGCGGTCTGGCATGCGGGCAACGGCTTCGCCGTTGCCCGCAGCCAGAACGAACTCACCACGCAAAAGATGCCCGAACTCGCCGACGTGTCGGGATTCGCCGCCAGCTTCCTCGTCGACGGCGAGGCGCCGGCCACAGGCTCGGTGATGAAGCTGCCGGCACTGGGCGAGACGCTGCATCGTCTCGGCGTCGAGGGCACCGAGAGCTTCTATCGCGGCGCGCTGGCCCGCGAGATCGCCGACGATCTCGCACGGGCCGGTACGCCGGTGACGTTGGACGATCTCTCCGCCTGCCGAGCCCGTCGCGTCGCCCCTCTGTCGGTCGACCTTCCCGGCATGCGGCTGTTCAATTTTCCGCCACCGACGCAGGGCCTTTCCTCGCTGATGATCCTCGCCTTGTTCCGCCGACTCGGCGTGACCGAAGCGGAAGGCTTCGATCATGTCCATGGGTTGGTTGAGGCGACGAAGCAGGCGTTCCTCGTGCGCGACCGCATCATCGGCGACCCCGACGCCATGACAGAGAAACCGGCGGACTGGCTCACCGATGCGGCGCTCGATCGCCTCGCGGCGCAGATCGACCGAGAGTCCGCCCTGCCCTGGCCCGCGCCGCCTTCCGCCGGTGACACCGTATGGCTCGGCGCCATCGATGGCGACGGACTGGCGACCAGCTTCATCCAGAGCATCTATTTCGAGTTCGGTTCCGGCGTCGTGCTGCCGCAGACCGGCATCGTCTGGCAGAATCGCGGCTCCAGCTTCCTGCTCAGCGGTAGCGGACCGCGTGTACTGGCGCCCGGCCGCAGGCCTTTCCATACGCTGAACCCCGCCATGGCCTCCTTCAATGATGGTCGCCACATGGTCTATGGCACCATGGGCGGTGAGGGCCAGCCACAGACACAGGCCGCACTGTTCTCGCGCTATGCGTTCTTCGGCGAGGAGCTTCAGGCCGCGATAACCTCCCCGCGCTGGCTGCTCGGACGTACATGGGGCGCGGAGACGGTATCCCTGAAGCTTGAGGATCGGTTCACGCCGGAACTCGTCGCGGCCCTGCGTTCGGCGGGACACGATGTGGAAATCGTCGCGCCGTTCGACGCGATGATGGGACATGCAGGCGCCATTGCCCGCCATGGGGATGGCCGGCTTGAAGGTGCGGGAGATCCGCGAAGCGACGGTGCCGCGATGGGATTTTGACCCGTCTGAAGCGTGTTTAGTCCCACGGTGTGATGGCGTATCGTTATCTCTGCTGGAGAGGGACACGCTATCGGCCAGGTTCTTCACGGGAGCGCGAAGACCACGCCCACCGTTCGAGCGGAGCTTCAACGATCGCAAGCTTCGGCCGCGGAGCTCGCGCGACGCTTCGGGATCAACGAGAAGACCGCGAGAAAGTGGCGAATCCCGCCGGACGGTCGAAGATGAGCCGACGGGTCCCACCTCATGATCGGGCCGGCATCCGAAACCCTTCACGGCTGCGGATGTCCGGGCAACGGCCAGGAGCGGGTATCGACGGCAATGAGCTTGCCAGTCGAGCCGCGGGCCGGCAAATTCCGTTCAGCAGGACGGCAAACAGGCGTCAAGATTAGGAAATCCAAGATAATGAACATGAACGGTCGGAATGCCGACGCCGGCAGAATCCACGAGATCGCCATGCGCGGGCACGGGGCGAGGCTGATCAGCCGCCGGTCGTTTCTGGTCGGCTCGGCCGCCGGTCTCGGCGCCTTCGGGCTGGCCGGCTGTGCGACACCCGACGGTCTGAGCGTCGCCGAGGCGCAGAAGCTCTACGGCCCGGTGCCCGAAGAGAAGTTCCCGATCCCGGCGGTCGATGTCAGCAAGGTCGATCGGAAATACTATCGCCGAACCGTTCGCTACGAGACCGAGGAAGCGCCCGGCACGATCATCGTCGATCCTGCCAATTACTACGTCTACCGCATCGAGGAGGACGGGCTCGCCACCCGCTATGGTGCCAATGTCGGCCGCGACGGGTTCCGGTGGAGTGGGGACGCCTATATCGGACGCAAAGGCGAATGGGCGACCTGGACACCACCCAAGGAAATGATCCAGCGCCAGCCCGAAGCGGCCAAATACGCTCGCGGCATGCCGGGCGGCCTCGATAACCCGCTCGGCGCCCGCACGCTCTATCTCTATCAGAACGGCGCCTACACGCTCTACACCATCTACGCGACCAGCGATCCCGAATCGATCGGCACTGGCGTCACCAGCGGCTGCGTCGGCCTCCTGAGCCAAGATATGATCGACCTGTACGATCGCACCCCGGTCAAGACGAAAGTGGTCGTTCTGCCGGCGTAGCAGCGATCCGCCGCCGGTCCAGGCGGCGCGCGCGTGGCGAGCGCAAAGATCGAGAGCATTTTCAGAGGCCTCGCGATTGTGCACGCGACGCTCCCGAGAGGTCGCCGATTTGGCGACCGACCGCCTGGCGCCAGATGCGGAAATCCAACATTTTCCGGAAGAAGACATGCTCCGGGGACTCAGGCGCGCGCGTTCGTCTTAGCCTCCGGTAATCTCAGGGTATAACTACGTTGACAGGCAGGTGCCAACGCTTCTGCCATCTTCACAGCAGCGAGCACCGCATCGACAATCGGCACGCTGGTATGGTTGCGCAGCATGTCGGCGCAGCCGGTGAGGCCGCCAGAGCCGAGCATGATGGCATCCGCGCCATCTGTTCTCACAGCGAGATCTATAGCGCGCAGAAGCCGTTCCCGAGCGAAGCGGGTGCCGTCGGCGGCCTCCGCCACGCCGATGCCGGCCGCACGTGCCGTCGCGATGTCCGCCGCGCCGTGGCGGGCGAGTTGCGCGCGAATGCCGGGCAGCGCCGCCTCGACCGTGGTGACGATGGAAAAGCGCCGCCCCATGGTGCGCGCCGCCGCAATGCCAGCCTCGACGGCACCGACCACCGGCACGGCCACCATGCCGCGCGCGGTAGAAAGGCCGATATCGTCGAAGGCGGCGAGCACATAGGCATCAGGCCGCGACGTGAGGCTCTCGCGCACCAGAGCCAGCACATGCGGCTCGGCAATGTCGCGGTCCGCCTCGTTCTCGATCGCGAACGGGCCTTCTGCGGGATTGACCACGCGGACCGTGGTCGCCTGGGCGATCACCCGCTCCACCGCCGCACGGATGTTGCCGGTGACCCGGGAATTGGTATTGGGATTGATGATCAGGAGGCTCGCACCGCGAGCCTCCTGATCAGAGCTGGGAGGACATGACATTATCGACCCGCCAGCATGTCGGGCAACCACATCACCAGTTGCGGAAACACCATCAGTAGCAGGGTGAAAATCATCATGACGAAGACATAGGGCCACGAACCCCGCGTCACATCCGAATAGCTGCCGCCATCGGTGCGCACGCCGTGGACCACGAACAGGTTCATGCCCACGGGTGGGGTGATCAGGGCGATCTCGCACATGAGCACGATGAAGATGCCAAACCAGACCGGATCTATCCCCGCGGCGGCGACAACCGGAATGACGATCGGAACCGTCAATACCAGCATCGACATCGCGTCCATGAACGTGCCGAGCAACACGTAGAACAGCAGCAACACCAGCAGCAGCGAGAACTGGCTGAGGTCGAAGGCGGCGATCCACTGGGTCATGGTCTGCGCCGCGCCTGTCATCGAGATGGTGACGTTCAGCAACAGCGAGCACACCAGCACGATGATGACCATGCCGCTGGTCTTGGCGGCCTGGATCGAGCATTCGATCAGCAGATCCGGCGTCAGCCGGCGGTTCAAGGCGACGAAGCCGAGCGCCATGATCACGCCGATGGCCGCCGATTCCGTAGGGGTCGCCAGCCCGCCATAGATCGACCCCATCACCACTCCGAAGATCACCATCGGCGGGACGAGGTATTTGCCAAGCACGAGCTTGTCGCGCAGCGGCATGTCGATCAACTCGGTCGCCTGCGCGCCGGCCTTGCCGTGGAAAATAAAGATGTAGAGCGAGAAGGACAGCGCCAGCAGGATGCCCGGAATCACACCACCGGCGAAGAGCTGGCCGACCGAGGTATTGGCCAGCGAACCGTAGACCAGCAGGTTCACGCTCGGCGGAATGAGAATGCCGAGCGTACCCCCCGCCGCCAGAGACCCCAGCGCGGGCGACATCGGATATTTGTATTGCTGGAGTGCCGGCAGGGCGATGGTACCGACCGTCGCCGCGGTCGCGACCGACGAGCCGGACGTTGCCGAGAAAAGTGCGCAGGTCGCGATATTGGTGTGCAGCAGCCCGCCCGGCAGGCGCGCCAGCCACACCGCCATCGCGTCATACATGCGGTCCGCTATGCCGCCCCGCAGCAGCAATTCGCCGAGCAGCATGAAGAGCGGGATGGCGAGAATGGCCGGGCTGTTGACGCTCGACCAGATCACCCCGCCCATCATGTCGACGAGCGGCATGCCGTACATCAAGTAGCCGCCATAGGCGCCGACGGCGATGATGGTGACGGCCACGGGGATGCTGAGGAACATCAGCAGCAGCATGACCGAGAAGCCAAGTCCAACGATAGCGATGCTCATCACCGGGCTCCTTCGTGAATCAGCGCTTCGCGCCGCTTGAGGTCGTCGAGCTCGGCCTTAAGCTCCTCCTCCGGGGAGACGGGGCCGAAGCGACGCATCAACGACCGCAGGTCACCGAGCGCCAGCAGGCGCAGGGCCTGTGCGGCAAGTATGAGCGCGGCGATCGGAAAGGTGGCGCTGGCTATCAGCCAGACGGTCTGCGGATAGATCAGCGGTGTCGCCCAGGGCGTCGGTGCGATGGACTGGTATTCGAACGTGTCGATCACCGTGTCGACAGTAAAGTAGAAGAAATAGCCGGCGAGCACCGCCATCGAGGCCACCGACACCGCATCCAGAACCGCCTGCACGGGCTTCGGAAAAAGCGTGGTGAGCTGGTTGATGCGGATATGGGCGTTCTCCACCAGCGCGACGGTGAAGGCGAGCGGAGCGGCGATCGCGATGGCATAGCCGCCGAGTTCGTCGACGCCGCCGAGCGAGACGGAGAACAACTTGCGCAGCAGCGTCTCCACTGTGATGGCCACCGACAGAAGGATCATCAGCGCCCCGAAAAGGACGCCGAGAAAGCGCGAATAGGTTTTCATGGCTGGCTCCTGCTCCTCAGGGCGGATCAGAGGCCGAGCTGGGCGCCGACGGTGGTCCGCCAGCTCTGCTCGCATGCCGGGGCGACCGCGTTGCACTGCTTGGCCCAGATCGGCAGCGAGACGTCACTGACAGCGCCCGCCACGGCCTTGAGGTCGGCCTCGGACGCAGGGGCCTCCTTCAGCTTGTACGACACGCCGCGATTGCACGGGGTCGCGCCGGTGTTGCAGCGCATCGCATCCTCGTACAGCTCTTCGGAGAAGGCCCAGATGTCGGTGGTCAACTCGGCGATGGCGGCGGTCAGCTTGGCCTGCTGATCGGGCGTGAACTTCTTCAGGCTGTTCTGGTTGACGGCGTAGCCATTCACCGCGAGTTGCAGCGCGATCGGCAGCACGGTCGTGGTGGCTTCCGGCCAGCCGCCGGAATTGGCCGAGGCCGGGCCGGTGATGGCGCAATCGACCACCCCGCGCGCCAGCGACTGCTGGACCTCGCCGAAGGGCATCGAAATGCCCGTGGCGCCCAGCTTGGCGACGAAGTTCGCCGCGCTCTGGTCGCCGACGCGGACCTTGAGGCCCTTAAGATCGGCAAGGCCGGTTACTTCCGGCTTGCAGAAGATGACCTGTGGGCCCGCGGGCCAGACGCCGAGCAGCTTGGCATTGAACTGGGTCTGAAGCCGGCTGTCGACGAAGGGCTGGAAGGCGGCGATATGCTGCTTGCCGGCGACATAGCTGGTGTTGAGGCCCACGAGGTCGAGCCCGAGCACGGAGGGTTCGTCGCGGCTTACCTGCGGCCCGCGGATCGAGACGATGTCGAACAGGCCGGATTTCAGGATGCGCAGCCCGTCCGTGTCCGGGATGCCGGCGACGTCGACGGGGAGATACTCGACCTTGACGTCAAGGCCGGTCTTCTCGGCGAGTTTCTCGAAGAAGGGCCGCTCCTTCTGCTGGGCGATGAGGCCGGAACCCGAGGGCTGGCCGAGCACGCGCAGCGTGATGGTCTCGGCGCTGGCCGGGGTGATCATGAGGGTGGCGAAGACGGCGACGATGAGCTTCGTGGGCATGCGGGGAATCCTTGCTCTGGCGATGAGGCGGTGAACGGTTCCTGCGTAAGCTGTGGAAGCGCCGCCGAGCTGCCGGGGTCGATTGCCGCTGCACTTCCTTGCCGGACAAGGAATACAGATTTCATGCCAACAAATATGAAACCATGGTTTCATATTTTAATTCAATTAGTTGAGGCACTTCTCCCCTCTCTGCGAGCGTGAAACCGCAGTTTCATGTGACTGCATAATGGCGCCAGGTTTCGAGCATTTGCACAACGATCAGTCAAAGCTCTTCGAGTGCGTCGTTCAATGTCTCGATGCCGCGCAGCCGTGTGCGCCCGGCGAAGGCGGCTCTTTCGATGCAGCGTGTGGCCAGAAGCTGGCACACCGCCATCACCGCGACATGGCTGAACAGCGGGCCCGGAGCCAGCGTCTGGCAGCGCAGATGCCAGGTGGCGCTGGACAGAAACCCTTCGCCTTCATCGGTGATGTAGACCAGCTTCGCACCGCTTTTGTGGATCTGCTCGAGAATCAGCGGCAGGCGCGCGATGCGCCGGCGCAGGCCGAATACAATCACGGCGTCGTCTGGCGCAATGCTCACCAGATACTCCCCGAGAGTCTGGCCTGCGCCGGGAATCGCGACGATATTCTCCACGACCTGCGTGAGCTGCCATTGCAGGTAGCTGGCGAAGGAGGCATTGGCACGGAAGCCGATCACCCAGGTTTTGCGCGCGCCGAGGATAGCATCGGCAATGGCGCTCGCCTGAGCATCGGTAATGGCGAGGAAGGTGGCCTCCAGATTGGCGACGGCCTGTGCGATATGCGCGGCTACCGACTGCTCGCCGGCAGCATCGACCGAGGTGGATAGGAACAGGCGCGAGCCAGTCTGCTTCTCCGCCCGGGCATGGCGCCGGGCCTCCTCGTAATTCTCATAGCCGAGGCGCTGGACAAAGCGCGAGACTGTCGCCTTGGAGACATGGGCGAGCGAGGCCAGTTCCTGTGCGGAATAGCTGGCGAGCTCGCCGGGAAAGTCGCACACGAAATCACCAAGGCGGCGCTCGGCCGGGTGAAGGCTGGGAAGAGCCTGTCGCACGCGGGTTAAAAACGAGCGCTCTTTCGACATCATGAGGCCTTATGTGAAATCTCAATTCCACAGGGTCCTACCATCTCGGACGAAGCGCAATGGTTCCCGCGATTGCCCAGACCCGAGCCATGCGGTGGCTATAGCCATTTCTGCCATCTACAAAATGCCGCTCGGTGTCCGTCTTGCTGCCTTCGCGTTTGCCGGCTGTAGCGCTCACTCACGCAAGCAGGAAGTTGCTCGTCGTGAGGTCGGCGACCTTGGCGTTCTGCAGCACGATGCCGTCGCTGCCGTCCCAGATCACCACATCCGTGCCGTTTTGGAACGCCGCGCTCATCGCGGCCCCGATCGACGAGAAGATCGCGCTGTCGAACACCACCCGGTCGCGGGTGACGTTCCAGTCGACGAAATAGTCGACGCCGCCGCCCTCCTCGAGGATCGCGTAATCGTAGCCCGCGCCGCCATAATAAGCGTCGGTGCCGCGGCCGCCGGTCATGTAGTCGTTGCCGTCCTCGCCGAACAGCCGGTCGCTACCGTCATGGCCGTAGAGGCTGTCCGCACCGCCGCCGCCATAGAGGTTATTGTTCAGTTCGTTGCCGGCGACGATGTTGCTCTTGCCGTTGCCACCGGCATCAGTGGCGGAGCCGAACAGCACGATGTTCTCGAAATCATTGTCCAACCCGCGATTGACCGAGGTCCACAGCGTGTCCGTGCCTTCATTTGGCGCCTCATAGACGATGTCGGAGAGATGATCGACGATGTAGGTGTCGTTGCCCTTGCCGCCGATCATCTGGTCCGGTCCGATGCCGCCGTCGAGATGGTCGCTGCCGCTCAGCCCCTCCAGCCGGTCGGCGCCGGCGCCGCCATAGAGTTCGTTGCTGCCCTGGTTGCCCCGCAGAAGATTGCCGAGATCGTTGCCCCGCAGATCGGTGGCGAGGGTGCCCTCCTCGGCGAACGCCTCCTCCACATGCGCCGGCAGCACATAATCGGCGATCCGCACGGTGACCCGATCGACGCCCTCATTCGCGGCTTCGATGACCAGGTCGCCGGTGTTGTCGACCACATAGCGGTCATTGCCGGCGAGGCCGGTCATGGTGTCGGCGCCGGCGCCGCCGTTCAGCACGTTGT
Source organism: Ancylobacter defluvii (assembly GCF_018390605.1). GTDB lineage: Bacteria > Pseudomonadota > Alphaproteobacteria > Rhizobiales > Xanthobacteraceae > Ancylobacter > Ancylobacter defluvii. The sequence continues at coordinate 680,917 of NZ_JAHBGD010000005.1, read as the reverse complement.
CGGCGATATTGCCGCGCAGGGTGTCATTGCCGGAGCCGCCTCTGGCGTTCTCGATCAGCGAGGCCGGATTGTTGTTGTGCAGATAGGCATTGTAGATGTTGCCCTTCGCATGAACGCCATCGCCGAGCGAGGCGCGCTGCGCCTGCGAGAACAGGCTCGCGCCGCCCGGCGACAGGTCGATCGACATCGCCTCGCTGTAGTTCGAGAAGTCGTAGGTGTCGCTGCCGCCGCCGTCCCAGATGGTCAGGAAGATCTTGTTCGCGCCCGGGGTCACTGTCCTCACCCCGTTGACGAACATGGCGCCCGTCGCATCCCATTTGTAGGTGGTGCCGGTAGCATTGGTGCTGTAATCGGCGCCGTACATCGCCTGCAGCGCCTGTATGTCCAGAGCCATGAAGGTCTGGGGAAAGTCCCACTGGCCGTTCGTGTAATCCCCCGCAGGCCCACCGACATAAGACCGGTCGCTCATCACGGTATATTCAAGCGAATCCCTGTCCGCCGGAACCGCGACATCGGCGATGCCGCCAACTTCGCTGGCCGACTTCAGGCCCAGCGCGCGACCAGCCGCCTGCAGATAGACGAAGTGCTGCTCATTGCCGACGCGGGTCCGGTTCTCCAAGTCGTTCTGTGCCGAATTGAACCACACGCTGCCGATGCTCGGCGGATCCGCGAAATACCGCTGGTCGAAGCCGGTACCGTTCTGGAACCTTATGTCGCCGTCGTTCGCATATCTCGGATAGCCGTGGTCATCATAGGACGTCGGAGGCGACCGCTTCACACTGGTGGCAACGAGACTTGCCACGCTGCCGTAGAGTGTGAGCGGCAGATTCATCTCGTCGCCGGTGTTGAGATATGATCCGAGAAATAGGGCGCCGAGACTGTCGACTTGCGCCGGGCCGACTCCCGTTCCGAAGCTGAACGTTATCTCGTCGGTCCACTTCTCTCCGTCGATTAGCCCATCGATATAGTCGTTGCCAGTCGCCGCGACGGTCGTGGCGCGATCGGGATTGGTTCCGAGCGTTTCCGACGTGAATTCCCGCGACCCCGTTTCCCCGTCGTAAAAATAGAAGCGCTCGATGCCTGTGATGGCCGCCTTGTAGTTCGCGTAGAACAGGAAGACGGTTTCACCCTTTTTTACGATGGCGAAATCGTTAACATTTCGATCAATGTGGAGCGTGTCGTAGCCGGTTCCACCGTTGAAAACGAGGGCACCACCTTGGGCTTGGGGAGCGTCGCCGAATAGCGTGTCGTCGCCGGCATCGCCGTTCAGAATGGCGTTCGTCGATAATCCGGAACCGAGTTGATCATTGCCGTCTCCACCGTTGAACGTCCCGCCCGAACTGTAATCGGCATCGAGGTTGTCGTTGCCATCGCCGCCATTGAAGACACCGCCAGAGTGAGGGCCGTTGTCGGTATCTTTGCTACCGGCCGTGAGATAGTCATCTCCCCCGCCGCCATTGAACTCGCCGCCAGTCCCGCCATCGGCGTAGAGCCGGTCGGCATTTCCGAAGCCGTTCAGCGTGACGTTGTTGAACCCGCCTCCGAACAGTTCATCGGCGTCTTCCGTGCCATTGACCACGTCGTTATTCTGCGTGGCCACTTTCGTTACCATCGTTCACTCCCTGCGGTCGTCGTTCTTATGTCTGTGTCGTTCCATCGGCGACGAACCAGGCCATCACGGAATGGCGCCGTTCGGCGGGCGGATCCTCGGCTCGCACCACTCTAGATTGAAGCCCCAGCGCGTCAATCCAGCTGCCGCTCCGACAAGCGCCCATCATCCATCGGATCGGTCGGAGGTCACAATTCAACAACGCGGCAGATCATCGTGTGACATGGAGCTCCGGCCGACGATCGCCCGCCTCTCAGATGACCTGTCAGATCCGTTCACATCGCCCTTCGCTACGCTCAACTCAATGCCGAGGTCCAGGACTTCAAGAATGGCGGTCTCTGATTAGGAGGCTGGGATGGGTGTTTTTTCCTGCCGAGCGCACGTCAGATGGCGCGGATCTCGCCGTTTCTTCCCCTGACCCATGGTGTGCCTCGGGGGGCTGACCGGCGGGTGGTGAGCGGCATCGTCTGTTTGGTCGGCAACGGGCTGCAATACCGCGCAGCCTATCGCCGCAGCAACGTCATCGAACGCATGTCCGGCAGGCTCAAGAACTGGCGACGCATCGCAACACGATAGGCCGGGCTCGCCGTCAACTTCCCCGCAGCCATAGCCCTCGTCGCCCTGATCACTCAATGGCTCGAGTGAGCCCCTATTCTGGCCGAAAGCACGGCGCCAGGCCGACTTGAACCCTCACCGCCGCCGAGGCCTGCCCTGGCTGCGTTCGGCTACAAATGCAAACATTATGGCCGCCCGCGCAACACATGCCCGATACGCGGTCACGTCAGCCTCCCTTTCATGAAGGAGGCCAACATGCCTGATATCAATGATGAGTTCGCTCCCCACCTGCTCGAGCGCTTCCATATTGGCGGCGACTGGGTTCCAAGCCGTTCCGGCCGCTACACCGCCGTCGTGCACCCCGCCACCGAAGGCACGGTCTTCGATGCCGCCCTGGCCGACACCGACGACATGGATCGCGCGGTCGCCGCCGCCCGCGCCGCCTTCGACAAGGGCCCGTGGCCGCGCATGAGCGGCGCCGAGCGTGCCAGGCTGATGACACGGCTTGCCGACCGGCTCGCGCAGCGTTCGGAGCTTTTGGCGCGTCTCGCCACGGCGCAGGTCGGCATGCCGATCTCCCTCGCGGAGAACCTCGTGCTCACCGGCCTTGCCCGCTACCGCTACTATGCCGAGCTCGCCGCCAGCTATGCGTTCGAGGATCGCCGCCCGACGGCGCGCGGCCATGCCCGCGTCCGGCGCGAGCCCGTGGGCGTGGCAGTGCTCATCTCGCCGTGGAACGCGACCTTCCCGATCACCGCGCATAAGGTCGGCGCGGCGCTCGCGGCCGGCTGCACCATGATCGTGAAATCACCGGTGGAAAGCCCGGTCGAGGGTCTCATCCTCGCCGAATGCGCCGCAGAGGCCGGGTTTCCTCCCGGCGTCATCAATGTCGTCACGGCCGACCGTCCCGAGAGCGCCTATCTCGTTGCCTCGCCGGAGGTCGACAAGATCAGCTTCACCGGCAGCGTCGCCGCCGGCCGGCAGATCGGCCTCAGCGCCGCCGACCGCATGGCGCGCGTGACGCTGGAACTCGGCGGCAAGTCGGCGGCGGTCATTCTTCACGACGCCGATCTTTCGACCGCCCTCCCCGCCCTCGCCCCCTTCACCATGCCGTTCTCCGGACAGATCTGCTTCTCCCAGACCCGCATCCTCGCGCCCAACTCGCGCTTTGACGAGGTTGTGGAGGCCTATAGCGGCGCGATCGGTAGACTGAGGCTCGGTGACCCGTGGGACCGGCAGACACAGGTCGGCCCGGTGCTGAATGCCCGTCAGCGCGACCGCATTCTCGGCTTCATAGCTGAAGGCGTCGACGAAGGCGGACGAATCGTCCTGGGTGGCAGCCGACCCTCGGCATTCAGCCAGGGCTTTTTCATCGAGCCGACCGTCTTCGTGGGTGTCACCCCGCAGATGACGATCGCCCGCGAAGAGATCTTCGGCCCGGTCGTCACCATCCAGGGATATGCCGATGAGGACGAGGCCGTCCGTCTCGCCAATGACAGCGAACTCGGCCTGAGCGGCAGCGTCTACAGCCGCGATACCGAGCACGCCTATGAGGTGGCGTGCCGGATTCGTACCGGTCAGGTCGGCATCAACGGGTTGGAGTTGGCCCCGTCTGTCCCGTTTGGCGGCTACAAGCTCTCGGGTATCGGGCGCGAGGGTGGGCCGGAGGGGCTGGAGGCTTTCCTCGAAACCAAGGCCGTCTTCATGCCGGTGGCGGCCTAGGCCCACCCGGCGAACCAGCCTCACCGGCGGCGTCCGGCTTCAGTCCAGGACCGGCGAACCCCGGATGGCGGGACCCACGGTATGCCTCGAACCCACGACAAAGGAGATACCGATGCGCTCCATCATCATCGCGGTTGCGACCGTCGCATTGGCCGCCTTCCCATGCGCCTGGGATTCCAACCCGCGGGAGACGGCACCGATCGCATCGATCATCGCCGGGCAGCCGGATACGGCAAATTTCGCCAACCGTTGAGGACCAACCACCGCCTGCTTAATCTCTTGCGGGGAGCCGGGTACTGCACCCGGCTCCCCGGTCCATGCCTCGCCGGCCTCAGACCACGTTGAGCGCAACCTCGATATTGCCATGCGTCGCCTTGGAGTACGGGCAGGTCCGGTGCGCCTCCTCCACAAGGCTGCGGGCGAGTTCCGCTTCGAGGCCGGGGAGCCGGACGGTGAGGCGCGCCTGCAGGAAGTAGGCCCCTTCGGCGGTGCCGAGATCGACTTCCGCATCGACGGCGAGGTCCGCCGGCAGCGCGAGCTTGCGCTTGCCGGCAGCGATGCCGATGGCGCCGATGAAACAGGCCGACCACCCGGCCGCGAACAGCTGCTCCGGGTTGGTGCCGGCGCCGGTGCCGCCCGGCGTCGAGAGCTTCAGGTCGAGCCGGCCGTCGGAACTGCGGGAGGCGCCCTCGCGCCCGCCGGTTGTGTGTGTCTTCGCGGTGTAGAGAACCTTGTCGATCTTGGTCATGAGACGCTCCGTTGGCTGGCGCTGCTACAAGCGGCGTCGATCAGCGGACGCGACATCGCAACCGGGCATGTCCGGCATGTTTGACGAAGCGAGGGTTTCTGTAACTGAAACCCTCGCCCCACTGGATTGTTACATTGAGATACTTGGAGACATCCTATCGAGAACGCATGCACGTGCGTTCCCGACACAGCATCCGCGACTTGTATCGCACTGTATCTCTGCAGAGGTGTCTTACACGGACTTTCAATTCCGGCCGGATTCCACACAGCGCGGATACAGGGCGGTCGTCCTATGCGGCCACCAACGAACAGCATGCGGGAAGAAATCGATGTCGAACGAGATCAATCAGCAACGTCGCGGCCTGCTCGGCATGGCCGCCCTTGGTGTGGCCGCCGGCTCCCTCGGAATAATCTCCGCGGCTTCGGCGCAGTCGGGCACAGGCACGGCTGGCGCTCCGCCCCTCCCCGCAGGCGGCGCGCGCACGTCCTTCGCTCCGCTGAAGCAGGTTGATGCCGGTGCGCTGAAGGTGAGCTATGCGGAAACCGGCCCGGCCAATGGCACGCCCGTCCTGCTGCTGCACGGCTGGCCTTACGACATCCACGCCTATGTCGAGGTGGCGCCAATCCTCGCGGCGGCCGGTTACCGCGTGCTCGTGCCCTATCTGCGCGGCTATGGCGGCACCCGCTTCCTTTCCGAAGAGACGCCGCGTAACGGCCAGCAGGCGGCGTTGGCGGTCGATGCCCTTGCCTTCATGGACGCGCTCGGGATCGAAAGCGCAGTTCTTGGCGGGTTCGATTGGGGAGCGCGGACCGTCAACATCCTCGCCGCCCTCTGGCCGGAGCGCTGCAAGGGTATCGTGTCGGTCAGCGGCTACCTGATCGGCAGCCAGGAGGCGAACCGCATGCCGCTACCGCCCAAGGCAGAGCTGCAATGGTGGTACCAGTATTACTTCGCCACCGAGCGCGGTGAGGCCGGCTACCGGAAATACACCCATGATTTCGCCCGGCTGATCTGGGAGCTCGCCTCGCCCAAATGGGCCTTCGACGACGCCACTTTCAACCGCTCGGCCACCGCGTTCGACAATCCCGACCATGTCGCCATCAGCATCGACAATTACCGCTGGCGGCTGGGCTTGGCGAAGGGCGAGGCAAAATATGACGAGATCGAGAAGAAGCTCGCGGCGTCCCCGACCATCGGCGTTCCGACCATCACCATGGAAGGCGACGCCAACGGCGCACCGCATCCCGATCCGGCGGCCTATGCGAAGAAATTCACCGGTAAATACGCGTTCCGGCTGATCAGCGGAGGCATCGGCCACAACCTGCCGCAGGAAGCACCCGCCGCCTTCGCGCAGGCGATCATGGATGTCGACAAGTTCTGAGGCAGGAGCGGGAAATACGCGATGAAGCCGCTTTACATCCTGGCGTGCGCCGGCGCGCTGCTGACGCCGCTGGGGCTCGCCGCAGCGACGCACGCCGCCAGCGACACCGCTCCGGAGAACGCCTCGCCGATCTTCGGCGTCACCATTCCGGACGGCTACCGCAAATGGGAACTGATCGCTCCCGCACTTGAGGCGGATCCCCTGAACGAGCTGCGTGCCGTCGTCGGCAATCAGACCGCGATGGATGCCTATCGTCAGGGCATCCTGCCCTTTCCGGACGGAACCATCCTGGTAAAGCTGGCCTGGAAGCAGAAGCAATCACCGGAATTTGGGCCGGCGACCGTGCCGGGCGCCGCCACCACCGTTCAGGTCATGGTGAAGGATTCAAAGAAATATCCCGAAACCGGCGGTTGGGGTTTTGGGCGCTTCGTCAATGGCAAGCCGGTCGATCAGGCACAGCACGAGACATGCTGGGCCTGCCACCAGGCGCTGGTGAAAGACCATGACTATGTCTTCACCCGCTATGCGCCGTGAGTTGGCCAGAAACCCGTCTCCGACCTGACTGGCCCGCCGCGCGGTAGCCTCGCTACCTGCGCGGCTCCACGGCGATGCCGTTGGACTCCGCCCACCACCGAAACGCATTGCCGGCCTCGGTAACGTCGTCGGGATCAACGGCGCTCTGCAATCGACGGATGAGGCCGTCATAGTCGCCCTTGGCATGCGGGTTGGCCTGAGCGAAGGCCAAAGCTTCGTCGAGTGTCGTGATGTCGAACTCCGCCGATCCTGCCCGCACGCGGACAGCCGAGATAACGGCAGGTGAATCGAACGCGTGATCGGCGTTGGACATGGCGAACACTCCTGCTCGACGTGGACCAGAGGAACCAACGCGTGACGAACAACGACGTTCCCATGCGCGCCAGGAGGCAGTGCTCATCGAGCCACAGCGGTCCTCACCAATGATAGGCCAGGGTCGCGAGAACACTACGGCCGGTGCCGACGAAACACTGATACGCCGAAGCGCAGGCCGAGACATAGTACTTGTCGGCGAGGTTCTGCCCGGTCAGCGAGAAACGCCATCCGTCGTCTCCGCCCGGCGTTCCACCGAAATCATAGTGCAGCGCGGCGTCGAACAGCACCCGGTCCGGCACGATCATGGCGACGGTGTTGGTCTGGTCGCCATAGCTCTCGCCGATATAGCGGGCACCGCCGCCGAGCGTCAGGCCCGCCAGCGTGCCGGTGCTCCAGGTGTAGTCAACCCAGGCGGAAGCGGCGTTGCGCGGCACGCCCGTCGGCGTTTTGCCCTGGACGCCGGCGACGTTGCTCTGCGTCACCTCGGCGTCGGTATAGGCATAGGCCAGCGTCAGGTTGAGGCCGGGCAGCACTTCAGCCTTGCCGGAGAATTCGAAGCCGTGGGATTCGACCTCGCCGGTCTGGGTCTGGCAGGTAGCGCTGCTGCATAGGGTAACGGCGGTATTGGTGCTGGTGTGCTGGGTGTCGGCGGTCAGCACATTCCGCTGGGTGAGTTCATAATAGGAGGCGGTGAACAGCCCATTGAAGCTGGTGGGCTGGTACTTCACCCCCGCCTCGAACTGCCGCGCCGTGGTCGGTGCGAACGGCACGCCGCCATAGCCGGTGCCGATCACCGGATCGAAGGAGGTGGCGTAGCTCACATAGGGGGCGATGCCGTTGTCGAACTGGTAGAGCAGGCCGCCGCGATAGGTGAAGGCGGTATCGTCGCTCGAATAGCTGACCTTGCTGCCGCTCGCCAGCGTCTCGGTCGTTGTGTCGCCGGTGAGGTAGTCCTCGCGCATGCCGAGCAGCGCATGCCAGTTGCCATAGGTGATCTGATCCTGCGCATAGCCGCCGAGCTGGGTGCGGTCGGCCGATTGGCTGGTGGTCAGCTTGGGCGAGGCGATATTATTCCACACCGGCGACAGGTAGTTCACATAGACCGTGCTGCCGGTGCCGTAGGTGGCGTCGGCGTCATAGCGCTGCAGATCGACGCCGAACAGCATGGTGTGATCCAGCGCACCGGTGGAGAAGGTCGCCTGCGCCTGATTGTCGAGGGTCAACCCTTCCAGCGATTCGATGTAGCGCGAAGGCGAGAGGCCCATGCAGAGATAGGATTGCCCCCGACAGGAGGCGGCTGGCGCCCAGACATTCGCGTTCGGCAACGCTGACAGCGCCTTGAAGTCGGTATCCAGCCACAGGTAGCGGAAGTTCTGCCGCAGGGTCCAAACCGTGTCGACGTCATGCTCGATGCGGTAGCCGAGGCTCCACTGGGTGCGGTCGAAGCCGGAGTACGGGCTCTCATTGGGCGAAAAATTGCGGGGAATCTGGCCGTTCGGGTTGGCCTGCAAGGTGCCGAGCGCCGGTAGCCAGGTCGAGTAGTAGCTCTCCGGGTCGCGCTCATAGGTGGCCTGCAACTCGACGCGGGTGTTCTCGGCGGGCTTGAAGCTGACCATCGGCGCCACGAGGATTCGCTCGCCTTCCGAGCCATTGACCTCGCTGTCGGTCAGTCGCCCCAGCGCGATGAGGCGGTAGAGCGCGGAGCCGTCCGGCAGCAGCTTGCCGTTCAGGTCGACGCCGAGCTCCGCTTCGCCGTAGCTGCCGATGCCGGCGATGATCTCGTTCTTCGCACCCGCGTCCGGCCATTTGCTGACCAGATCGATGCTCCCGCCGGGATTGGTCTGGCCGTAGATCGTAGACATCGGCCCGCGCACGATATCGATGCTCTGCAAGAGATAGGGATCGATGCTCGGCACCGCATAGTTCACCCCCTTGAACAGCCGCAGGCCGTCCCAGAACTGCACGTAGTTGGCATTGCCGCCGAAGCCACCGAAGCCGCGCATGATGATGCTGTCGTAGCGGTTGCCGGGCCGTGCATCGGAAATCACCCCGGCCTCATAGCGCAGGGCTTCCTGGACGGTCTGCGAGCCTTGGATCTCGATCTGGTCGCTGGTGACGACGGAAATGGAAATCGGCGTCGTTTCGATGGGGGAATCGGTCTTGGTGCCAGCGGCGGTGCGTCGCGCGACAAAGCCTTCCGTATCGCCCCTGTCGTCGTCGCCAGTCACTTCGACGGTATCGAGCGTGATCGCTCCCTCGCCGCGCGATTGGGCCGAGGCAGGAGAGATCGCGGGCAGCAGGATCAACAGGGCGACCCAAGAGGCCCGGCACATCAAATGCACCCGCATTCATACATCCCCAGAAGATTACGTATGGTAATATAAATGAAGAATTCGTAAGAATCACACCTGCCTCTCTATGATTATAAATATCTATGTGGATGTTAAGAAGCAAAATTTAAAACAAACATGTAGTTTTTAATTGTTCAATTATAAATTAGTGAATTCGTATCTTGATACATTTATATGATTATAATATAAATTACTTAATCATCACATCGATCATGAAAGATAGTATATCAAGGAGTTTCGACGGAAAATCATGTTCACCAAAGAACATAGCCGCGAGATCTGATGATCAATGTCCGGGAACAGCCGACGTCGACGCGCGCCCCCCCCTAAACACCTCCAGCAGCGCCCAGGATTCAGGCCCGATCGAGCGCGATCAGCGATCCATTGCGCGACGCCACAGCATGGCTGCGGAATGTGCGGAAGTTTAACAGATGGAAACGAAACGGTGAGGAAGGAGGCGCCGGTAGAGACCGATATCGCCCCCTTCACGGCGGCTACCACGCTCTGCGTGGTCAATTGTCCGAGCGGACGACCGACAAGGTCCGATCACCATCGCCCAGGGACCTCTGCATCAGCACCGTGTCCACCCAACGGCCGAATTTGAAACCGACCGACTTCAACGTGCCGACGGCCTCGAACCCGAGCCGCCTGTGCAGTGCAATCGAGCCTTCATTGCCGCTATTGCCGATCACGGCGAGCATCTGCCGCCAATGGCCGGCTTCGCAGCGCACGATCAGTTCGGCCAACAACGCGGCACCTATGCCACGCCCGCCATTGCCGTCGGCCACGTAGACCGAATCTTCGACCGTGTGGCGGTAGGCCGGTCGTGGGCGATAGGCCGTCGCATAGGAATAGCCGAGAATTCGCCCGCCGCTTTCCGCGACCAGATAGGGCAGCCCTGCCGCCAGCACCGCCTGACGCCGGACGACCAGCTCCGCCGTTGATGGCGGCGTGGTTTCGAAGCTGGCAAGGCCGGTTAGAACATGATGAGCATAGATGGCCTGCACGGCCTCCATGTCGTCATCGCGGGCATCGCGGACATTCACCGGAGTGACGATCATCTCACGCTCGCCCTGACGGCAGCTTCATTCATCGCGCGTCCAATCCCCTTTTACGCGGCCCAGGATCGGCGCGCCATGTCGTGGTCGACGGCCGCCCCCCCTCACCTTGCCTCGGATGACGAAGGTCGAGCAATGTGGCCGGCGCATCATCCGAGGACTCTTCAACAGCACCCGATCGGCGCCAGAGGGGCTTGGCGACCTCGACCTGCTGTTCCGCCAGATCCGTCAGACCGATATCGTCGATCAAATGCGGATCGTCCCTCAACCTGCGCTCAAGGTCGCGGCGAAAGCCGATCTGCAGCGCCAGGTCGCGAGAATACGCCGCAAGGTCGCTGGACCCTCGTGCCGGGGCGATGTTGCCGCTGGCGCTAAGAATGCTCCCGGCCGCACTGTCGGATGCGGGCCGCCGCATTGTTGCCCTTGACCTGAGCCCCTATTCTCCTCCGGCTTGAGGGAGGGAGCCGGGTTTCGTTGTGGTGCTCCGCGAATTTGGGCCAGCGAGAGCTGGAAAATTCCGGGGTTAAGGCTCATGCCGGCACAGGTGCCGGAGAGCCATTCAGGACCGCAATCGAGGTCGGTTCGGTGCCGTTGTCGGAGACGATCGTGTCGAGCCGGCCGCCCCAGCGGATGATGGCCCCCAGCTCGCGCACGACACGAAGCCCCGACCGCGCGCCCCCGCGCTCCAGTGGCGGCAGCTATCGACTGCGCCGCACTTATCTCCTATTCTCAGAGCCCGCGATCCGGGTTGAGGTGAAGGTTGAAACTGCGATAAGCGCAACCTTCGATTCGACCGCAAGCTCAAAGACCTTTTTTGCTGTACGCTTGATTGATTTTGAAATTTGGAGCCTGGAATGCTCGAAGAATATTCGAATAAAATTGAACTTTTTCTACAGGCGTCAGGCCTTCAACCCTACGTCGTGAAGGTTTGGACATATGACGATGTCTGCCTGGTCGCTGATTTGAATTATAAGGGCGTTCGATTCGGGTTTGATTTTACACCCTCGGAAAACGGGCTGTTCATCCTCGACATTGCTCCAAGACGATACAAATCCGCTTTTCGCGTGACTGCTAACGGCAGGAAGAAGCGGCTTGCGCAAGATGTCTCGCTGGATCGGACACTGAAGGTCGTCCGGAACAAAACTCGCCAGTTAATTTCAGATATCGACGGTTATATTGAGTCCCGCAAATCGCTTTCGGCAATAGCGACCGCTCCGCAACCTGCGACGCCCCCCGAGGCAGCACCAAGGCCTTCGAGGCCATTGAAGGTCGGGGTGATGACCCTTCCGCCCCGCACGAATTTTGGCGGCGCCCTTCAGGCGCACGCCGTGATGGAGGTGCTGAGGCGACTTGGGCACGAGCCCGTGCTTATCAACAGGCAACACCCCGCGCCCGACACGGATCCCGATGCAGCCGGTTCTGCGCAGGATGCGGAGATACCTCTGTTCACCAGCTCTTTTGCCGCAGGCAAAAAGGCTCCAGCATTCCTCTTCACCGAGAAATATACGTCTCCCATAACGAGACCGTTCTATTCTCCGGCTCAGTTAAGCAGGAATGTTGGTCGATACGATTTTGACGCAATCGTTGTCGGAAGCGATCAGGTTTGGCGTCCTCAATATGCGAGAAATATTCTATCCGATTTCTTCTGCGGCTTTCTTCCAGAAGATGACAATCGCACCAAACGCATCAGCTATGCGGCATCATTCGGCGCGCCTGACTGGGAATTTGACCCCGAACAGACGCGCATGGCTGCACACCTGATCAAGAAATTCGACGCCGTATCAGTCAGGGAGGATGGTGCCGTTGAACTCTGCCGGGACCATCTCGGGTCTGACGCCCAACATGTCCTCGACCCGACTCTGCTGCTGCCGGCCGATCACTATGCCAAGCTGTGCTTGCCCAAGCAGCTGAGCTCCAACAGCGGCCAGGTGACGGCCTATATCCTGGACACTAGCCGCGACAAAACCCGCGTCATCAACGCCGTGTCGCGAAAGCTTTCCGTAAAGGCCTACTCTACGGACGGCCAGCGCTACACCTCTACGGCGCCGGCAAACGACGATAAGGCCGACAAGACGGTCGAGGGTTGGCTTGCAGCATTCCACAAATCCGTCTTCGTGGTCACGGATTCCTTCCACGGATGCGTGTTCTCGATACTCTTCAACAAACCCTTCATTGCCTACGGCAATCCCGCGCGGGGCATGGCGCGTTTTACCTCCTTGTTGAAGATGTTTGGGCTGGAGGACCGGCTTGTGGTCAAGTCATCGGAGATAGACCTTGACCGGATGCTGCGGCCCATCGATTGGAATGCCGTTAATGGTCGCCTGGAGAAGCTTCGTGGGCAGTCTCTTGGGTTTTTGATCTCGGCGCTGGCCGGCGATAAAGAAGCGACTGAACGGCTCATATTGGCAGACGTATCCGCTTAGAACGCATGTCCCTGACGCTCGCCAACCTGCCTACGCGCTGCGGCCAGCCGCAGCGCGGCCTTGTCGCTTTCATTAGAACCGCAGCCATTTCTACCCTTGAAGCCGCATGGTTAAAGGAATCCATGCCGGCAGATGGATAAGGTGGAATGTGAGAAGCGTCACATCCGAGAAGGCTGAGATCATTTTCCCGGTCAGATCCTCGACATCGACCAAGGCGGCCCGGGCTTCACCCCGATTTCGCAGAAGCTGGCCACCCGTTGCTCATCACGCGCTTTGAAGCGTAACTGAAGCGGTCGAGCTTCGATCTGAACTGGCGAAGTGCCAGTGACAGATGCAGCAGGACCGATAAGAAAAGGAATGCCATGTCCGTCATCGCCACGCTTCCCATTGTGCAGGTCGCCGAAACGAAAGTGACAGGCTCCTCCCAGAAACAGATTGGCTTCAGTTCTCTCTCCACGCTCGTTCCCACCGGAACCAATCATCTGATTATCGAGATCAGCGGCGCGCAGACGTTCGATCAACGGCGCTTTTGCGAGGTCGTCGTCAACGGCGATGGCGCGGCCAAGTATCATCGCCGCGACTTTCAGGCCGTTAGTTCGAAGGTCTCAACCCGTTACAGTCTCGACCAGACTGTTGGTCAGGGCGTCGATATCGTTCCAGCCGCGGCCAATGAATTTAGTGGCGGATACATCTTCTTTCCCTACGCTTTTCGAACCGATAACGTGAAATGCTGGCAAACGATGGGCTCCTCGCTGGAGCAGCGACTGCATCGGCATATCTGCGCCTGGAACGATACGTCAGCGATCGATTCGATCGCATTCCGGCCCTGGCAAAAGACCCCCAGCCCGAATCGATGGACAGCAGGAACGACGGTCACGCTTTACGCGGTGGACGAGAGACGGCTCATTGAAGAAAGGGTGCTGACCGAGGACGGAAATTTTGCCTTCACGAATTTTCCGGCCGATGAGAACCACCTCATCTATCTGATGCATTGCAGGGCGAATTACGTGAACGCCGCCTATGTCGGCGACCGCACCTACCATGTGATCAATGACGATGACGGGAAGAATAATTACCGCGTCCAGCGGTTTGGCGGTGAAAAAATACCCAACAACGTCGTTTTGAATGAAAAATTCACGGAGCAGCGGATCGGATGGTCGTCGGCCATTGATTCTCCGGCCGACACTTTTGGTAGCCTCGTCGCACTCTATCCGGAGTTCCGTGATCGCGGCTTCTTCCAGCCCTGGATCAGCCAGCACGGTACCTTTGACAAGAAGACCTACATTCCGGTGAGCCAGGAAAACGGGTGTTGGCGGGAAACGTCCGATCTGACGAAAATTGCCTTCCGTCCAAAGGACAAAGCCGGCCTTTATAGCGCGGGGTCGCGTATAGGCGCATATTGCCCGAGCGGCCTCGCATCTCGCCACGTCGTCGCAGCAGAAGGGGCTGCGAGCGTCACGCTCGAGATTCCCACCGAGGCGAAGGCTCTCCGCTGCCTGGTCGTCGCGAGAACCGACGCGAATGAGGTGGAGGATCGTTTGCTTATCTCACTCAATGGAGATGGTGCTGCATCCAACTATGTTGGCCTACGGGCCTCTGCGCGTGACAAGTCTCACGAGGCGAAGGCTTCCGCTAATGAGGTGGGGGCGTTGCCGGGCGCGACTGCGCCGGAAAGCGTTTTCGGGTGTGGGACGGTCGCCATCCCCCAGCATTCAGCATCGGACCGCCACAAGCACTTGCTGTCCACGATAGGAGCCGCCGGGGGGCGTCTGGCACTCTACGGGACGCGCTGGAAGAGCACGGCTGCTGTCACATCGCTGACATTTCGCCCGAAGAATGGCTCGAAATTTGCTCAGGGAAGCGTGTTCGAACTCTCATTCGCCGACACGCTTCCTGAAGCTGGCGACACGGCGATCAAGTAAATCCGGAGGGCAAGGTCAGACCCTCTGGAAAACCACCACGATCAACGCCGCCACGCTGGATGATCCAGTTGATGAGATCCTGCACCGGCGCCGATGGCTCCGGACCCGGCTTCACCCAATAGCCGCTGTCGCCCCGTGACAGCGGCGGCCCCACCGCCACCAATGTGCCGTCGGCGATTGCACCGTCTATCAGCCCCGCCCAGCCGAGCGCCACGCCCTGATCGGCAATCGCCGCCTGCACGACAAGGCCATAGGTGTTCAGGCTCAGATCGCTCGGTCCGGCTTCGCGCGTCACAGGCATGGCGGCGAACCAGTCGCGCCAGGAGAACCAGCGCGGCTGCGGCGTGCTCTCCAGATGCAGCAAGGGCAAGTTGGCGAGCAGGCGGGGGGCGTCCAACAGCCCGTGGCGCGCGGCGAATTGAGGGCTGCAGACTGGGTAGACGCACTCCTCGAAGAGTTGGATGGCACCAGCGCCGAAATCCGACCGTGTACCAAACAGCACCGCCACATCCTCCGCCTCGTCGGCACCGGGATCGGCGGCGGCCGAGGCGATGATGTGGACTTCCGTTTCCGGATGCACCCGCCGAAACTGCGCCACCCGCGGCATCATCCAGAACGAGGCGAAGCCGTAATCGGTGAACAGCCGCACCACCGGACGCCGGCTCATGCGGCGAATGGCACGCGCACCGGCATCGAGTTCCGCCACCGCGGCGCTCGCCGCGCGGTGCAGCCGCTCGCCGGCGGGCGAGAGCGTGCTGCCGCGATGGCCGCGCTCCAGCAAGGCAGTGCCGAGCTGCTCTTCGAGAACGCGCACGGTGTAGCTGACCGCCGGCTGGGAGAGGCCAAGCTCCTGCGCCGCCGCCGTCAGACTGCCGAGGCGGCCGACGGCGTCGAACACCCGAACCCAACCAAGATCGAGACGGCGGTCAGCCATAAAAATCCATTGGGTCAGCCATTGAAAATAGCCAGCTTCACAGTGGCTGCCATTTAACGATCTGATGAATTCCAGGGCAAGGCGGGTAACAGACCAAAATCGGGGCACCCCTTCTTGCGATGCTTCGGCTCACATCTTTTTCAGAGGTCTGCCCATGAATCGCTTTCTACGGGCCGTTTGCGCCCTGTCCGTTGTCATATCTGCCGGCTCCGCCCTCGCGGCAGATGCCCCGACCTGCAAGACCGTCCGCATGTCCGATCCGGGATGGACCGACATCACCTCCACCAACGCCATTGCGAGCGTGCTGCTGCAGGGACTCGGCTACACGGCGGATGTGAAGACCCTGTCGGTGCCGATCGGCTATGAAGCCATGAAGACCGGCAATCTCGATGTCTTCCTCGGCAACTGGATGCCGGCGCAGCAGAAATTCATCGATGCGCTGAACGAGGCGAACGCCGTCGAGGTGCTGGCCACCAACCTCACCGGCGCCAAATTCACCCTCGCCGTGCCGAACTATGTCGCCGAGGCCGGAGTGAAGGACTTCAAGGACCTCGCCGCCAATGCCGACAAATTCGGCAATCAGATCTACGGCATCGAGCCGGGGGCGCCGGCCAATGCCAATATCCAGAAGATGATCGATGCCGGCGAATTCGGCCTCAAGGACTGGAAGGTGGTGGAATCCGGCGAGCAGGCCATGCTGGCGCAGGTCAAGCGCTCGGCCAGCGGCAAGGGTTGGATCGTCTTTCTCGCCTGGGCGCCGCACCCAATGAACGAGGCCTTTGCCATCACCTATCTCTCGGGTGGCGATGCCTATTTCGGGCCCGACTATGGCGGCGCCGAGGTCCGTACCCTCGCGCGCGCCGGTTGGTCCAGCCAATGCCCCAATGCCGCGAGCTTCTTCAGGAACCTGAAGTTTGATCTCGCGACCGAAAACGCGATGATGGGCAAGATCCTCGACGAAGGGATGGACCCGAAGGCGGCCGCCACCGTATGGATCAAGGCACATCCGCAGGCGCTTGAGCCCTGGCTCGCCGGTGTCACCACCTTCGACGGCAAGCCCGGCCTGCCTGCGGTGAAGGCCTCGCTCGGGCTCTGACCGCCGGCGCCGCCGGGCAATCGTCCCGGCGGCCGCGCCCTTTCATCGATGTCCCGCGAAGCGTGCCATGCCCCAGCCGAACATCCTCATCTTCATGGTCGATCAGTTGAACGGGACGCTATTCCCCGACGGACCGGCCGGGTTTCTGCATGCGCCGCATCTGAAGTCGCTGGCGAAGCGCTCCGCCCGGTTCGCGAACGGCTACACGGCGAGCCCGCTCTGTGCCCCGGCCCGCGCCTCGTTCATGTCGGGGCAATTGCCCAGCCGCACGCGGGTCTATGACAATGCGGCGGAGTTCAGCTCCGACATCCCGACCTTCGCCCACCATTTGCGCCGCGCCGGCTATCACACCGCGCTGTCGGGCAAGATGCATTTCGTCGGGCCGGATCAACTGCACGGCTTCGAGCAGCGGTTGACCACCGACATCTATCCCGCCGATTTCGGCTGGACGCCGGATTACACCAAGCCGGGCCAGCGCATCGATTGGTGGTATCACAATCTTGGCTCCGTCACCGGTGCCGGGGTGGCCGAGATCACCAACCAGCTCGAATATGACGACGAGGTGGCCTATCACGCCGGACGCAAGCTCTATGATCTGGCGCGGCGGCAGGATAACCGCCCCTGGTGCCTGACCGTCAGCTTCACCCACCCGCACGACCCCTATGTCGCCCGCCGGCGTTTTTGGGATCTTTACGGGGACTGTCCGGCGCTCGATCCCATGGTCCCGCCGATTCCCTTCGCGCAGCAGGACCCGCATGCGCAGCGGCTCATGCTGGCGAGCGACCATGCCAACGGCCATGTGACGCCGGAGGATGTGCGCCGCTCGCGCCGGGCCTATTTCGCCAACATCTCCTACATCGACGAGAAGATCGGCGAATTGCTCGATATCCTCGAACGCGGCCGAATGGCGAACGACACCATCATCGTCTTCGTCTCCGATCATGGCGACATGCTCGGCGAGCGCGGACTGTGGTTCAAGATGAACTTCTTCGAAGGCTCCGCGCGCGTACCGCTGATGATCGCCGCGCCGGCGGTCGCTCCCGGCCGGATCGACGACCCGGTCTCGACGCTCGACGTGCTGCCGACGCTTGCCGATCTCACCGGGCTCGATCTCTCCGGCATCATGCCGTGGACCGATGGCGAGAGCCTCGTCCCAACCATGCTGGGGCTGGGCACGCGCGGGCCGGTGCCGATGGAATATGCGGCGGAAGGCTCCTATGCGCCGCTGGTGGCCTTGCGTGACGGCCCGTGGAAGCTCGTGCTGTGCGAACTCGATCCGCCAATCCTGACCAATCTCGACGACGACCCGCACGAATTGGTCAACCGGGCGGACTACCCGGCATGCGCGGAGCAACTGGCCCGGATGCTCGCCGCCATGCACGCCCGCTGGGACCTCGCCCGCTTCGACGCCGAGGTGCGGGCCAGCCAGGCACGACGGCATGTCGTTTACCAGGCACTGCGCAACGGCGCCTATTATCCATGGGATTTCCAGCCCCTGCAGCAGGCCTCCGAGCGCTACATGCGCAACCATATGGACCTGAACGTGCTTGAGGATGCGCAACGCTATCCCCGAGGCGAATGACCGCCTCTGATGCGCGGAGCCTCCGATCTTCGAATTTCCCCATGTCGGCGGGCAAGTACTCTAAGAAGCATCAAAATTAAAACCACTTCCCGATCGAAGTAGTTGCCGGGTTTCCGTGGCTTGATACGATGACCTCGGGCTTTAGCGAGGCCTGCCGTTTCGGTGACTGTGACGCTAGCTCTGGGAGAGGTTTGATGCCCTTCGTTGCGAAGGCAGGTCTTGGCTCCCTCTCGCGCCGGCACCTGTTGAGCAGCGCCGGTTTCGGGGCGTTGGCTATGGCCTCGGGCCTCGCTGCCGCCTTGGTCGTACGAAGCAGCGCAGCGAGTGAAACGGCGGAAGCCCACGGCGGGCACCCTCTCGGGCGCGGAGCGCCGCGCGCTCCCTGGGACCGGAACGCCGCGCTTGTCGAGCCCGAAGTCCGCCGTTCGATAAAGGGCGAACTCAGGACCGAACTGAAAGTTGCTTATGGCTATAAGAGCCTCGGCGGCTACCGGCTCTCGCTGCGCACTTATGAAGGCGGCATTCCCGGCCCGACGCTAAGAGTGAAGCCGGGTGACGTGCTGCGTATCAGACTGGTCAACGACCTGCCGCCCAACCCGGATTCGATGCCGGACGACATGACGCTGCCGCACCAGTTCAACTCGACCAATTTCCATTTTCATGGCGGGCATGTCAGCCCCAACGGCATCGCCGACAACATCTTCCGCGTGATGGAACCGGGCCGGAGCTACGACATCGAAATCGCCATACCGGAGGACCACACATGCGGGACCTGCTGGTACCATCCGCACAAGCACGGCAGCGCCGACATCCAATTGACCAGCGGCATGGCCGGCGCGCTGATCATCGAAGGTGACTTCGACGACATTCCCGAAATCCGCGACGCGACGGACCAGGTGCTGCTGCTCAACGAGGTGCTGTTCGACTATCGCGGCACCATCGAGACCTATGACACGATGTGGCCGGAAGGCGTGCCGCGCTTCCTCTCCGTCAACGGGCAGCGTGAGCCGGTGATCCGTCTGCGGCCCGGCGAGGTGCGGCGCTGGCGCCTGATCCACGCCGGCCATGAGAACAATCTCAATCTCGCGCTGGAAGGGCATGAACTGCATCCGATAGCCTATGACGGCATCCGACGGCCGGAGATTGGGAGCCTGACGGCTCAGTTGATGGCGCCCGGCCAGCGCGCCGACGTGCTGGTGCGGGCTGGCGCACCCGGCACCTACTGGCTGCGGGCGATCGCCAACGATCAAGGCTACCCCTCCCCGACCGGTCCGCTGGCGAAAATCGTCGTCGAAGGCGAACCGATGGCGATGACCCTCCCGGCGACGTTGGGCGGCAGATCGCCGCTCAAGACGATCGCCGCCGAGGAGGTAACCAACAAACGGGAACTGCCGCTCAGAACGATCGTGCCGGAATATCCTCCGGCCGCGAATTATCAGGAATTCACCTTCCTCATCTGCGACCAACGCTTCGATCCGGACCGCGTCGACCAGCGGATCAGGCTGGGGGCGGTGGAGGAATGGAAGGTGATCAACGAGGACGAATCCGACCACGTCTTCCACATCCATACCAATCCGTTTCAACTGGCCGCGGTCAACGACCTACCCGTCGCCGAGGCGGACTGGCGCGATACCGTCATCGTCCCGCGTCTGGGCAGCGTGACCTTCCGTTCCCGCTTCCTGGATTATGCCGGCCGCTTCGTCCTGCACTGCCACATGATGAACCATGAAGAACTCGGCATGATGCAGATCGTGGAAGTGCAGGCCTGACCTCACCGTCCCTGATCCTTCAGGAGACGCCGCCACCACTTATCGCCGACATTGGCAGCACTAGATCAGCCCCCGGCATGCATACCGCAAGGAGATTCCCGATCTTCGAACGGCAGCACTGCCAACGCCCGAAGGTAGATTTTATCTTCGAATTAGATTGAATAATCCTGCAAATTCTTGCTTCATTGACCAAACTCTCCTGAGAGAGAGCAGACGGGGGGCAAAGTCATGGACGAGCAGGCAAAGTGTGATCTGGCCGCTTCGGTAGCCGGTGCGTCGGTGCATGCGGATGTCATCGAAACCCACCCCTCGCGCCGTAGCTTCATCGCCGGCGGCATGGTCGGCATGATCACCCCAAGCGTCGCCGGTCTGCTGGTCTCGCAGGTCGATGCGGCGTCCATGCAGCACGACAGTCCGAGCCCGCCCGCCGGCAGTGGAGCACAACGGGTCCGCGAGCCGGTCCGCCCGGGTGGCGGACCGCGGCGAATAGCCTTCGTGGAGGGTGAGCCGCTACGCCAGCCGGAAATCCGCCGCTCGGAGAAAGGCGAACTGCGCACCACGCTTCGGGCCGCCTATTCATGGCAGGAGATCGGCGGCTACCAGCTGCATTTGCGCGGCTATGAGGGGATGATGCCCGGGCCGACCTTGCGGTTGCAGCCGGGCGACGTGCTGCGCATCCGGCTCATCAACGACCTGCCGCCCAATCGCGAGACCATGCCGCTGCAGATGAACCAGCCGCATATGCTCAACCTGACCAATTTTCACTTTCACGGCGCCCATACCAGCCCCGACGGCATCTCCGACAACGTGCTGCGCACCATGGAGCCCGGCCAGAGCTATGACGTCGAGATCCGCATTCCCGAGGATCATCCTCGCGGTACCTACTGGTACCATCCCCATCATCATGGATCCGCCGATATCCAGCTATCGAGCGGCATGGTGGGCGCCATCGTCATCGAAGACGGCCCGGAACAGGTTCCGGAGGTCGCGGCAGCCAAGGACCTCACCATGGTGCTGGGCGAAGTGGTGTTCGACGGCTTTGGCATGGTCGAGGGATTCGATGCTCTGTTCTCCGAGACGTCGACCCGCTTCCTCTCGTTGAACGGCCAGCGCAATCCGACGATCACCATGCGGCCGGGCGAAGTGCAGCGCTGGCGCCTGGTGCATGCCGGCTATCAGGACGACCTGTTCCTTGCGTTGGACAGTCACCAGTTTCACGCCATCGCCCGCGACGGCATCGGCCTCGTCATCATCGGCGAGGGGCAGATCTGCACCGACCAGCCGGAGCGCAAGGACGCGCTGCTGATCGCGCCCGGCCAGCGCATCGACGTGCTGGTGAAGGCCGGTACGCCCGGCACTTACGACCTGAAGGCCCTGCCCTATAATCAGGGCTATCCCTCGCCGTTCGGGCCGATCGCGCGGGTGAAGGTCGAGGGCGAGCCGCTGCCCATGCCGCTGCCCGGCCGCCTCGCCCCGCCGCCCCTGGCTTCCATCCGCGATGAGGAAATAACCAACCGCCGGCGGCTGACCTTTTCGGCCGACCTACCCGAGAACGACGCCGCAGCGCATTGGAGGGAGTTCAGCTTCCTGGTCGATGGGCGCAGCTTCGATATCAACCGCATCGATCACCGCATAAAACTTGGTGCGATCGAGGAATGGGAGATCGTCAACCTCCACTTCCATGAC
Organism: Ancylobacter defluvii; assembly: GCF_018390605.1. Taxonomy (GTDB): domain Bacteria; phylum Pseudomonadota; class Alphaproteobacteria; order Rhizobiales; family Xanthobacteraceae; genus Ancylobacter; species Ancylobacter defluvii. The sequence continues at coordinate 659,232 of NZ_JAHBGD010000005.1, read as the reverse complement.
CACATCTTCCACATCCACGTTAATCCGTTCGAGCTGGTAAAGGTGAACGGGGAATACGTGCCGTCGGTCTGGCTCGACACGGTCGTCCTGCCGCGCAACGGCAGCATCACCATCCGCTCGCGCTTTCTCGACTATGTCGGAAAATACGTGCTGCACTGCCACATGATGAACCACGAAGAACTCGGCATGATGCAGCTGATCGAAGTGCACGCATGACCCGCTGATGCCGCGCGCCGCGCCGGCTATCGCCATCGACGGGCGGATCCGCCTATCACGGCGACAGCCCGCCAAAGTGCGCCCCGGAATGCGCCCTTTGGCGGGGAACCACTCCGCAGACGCTGCGAGCCAGTCCGTTTATGGACTGGCGCCGCTCAGAATCACCGGCACTCACGCCGAGAGCAGCGCCGCCCGCTCCAGCCGGTCGCGCACCACCGGACGCTCCAGCGGCAGGCCGGCACGGTCCTGCGCCTTCAGCGCCGTGAACGCCGCGTCGGTTGCCTCCAGCGTCTGCGCGACATCCGTCTCGGTCAACGCGGCGTTGATGAACATGTTGTGGTAGGGGTGCAGATACACCCCACGCCGCACCGCCGCCGCAGCCCAGAAATAGCCGAGCCGCATCTCCGGATCGTCTTCGAACAGGATTTGCGGCATCTGCACCGGCCCGGTCTGGCGCAGCGCGAAGCCGTGCGCCGCCGCCTGCGCCGCCAGCCCTTCGCGCAGCAGCCGGCCGGTGCGCTGGAGGCGCTCCAGATAGTCGCTCTCGCGGATGATCTTCAGCGTCGCCACCGCCGCCGCCATCGGCACCGCCGAGAACCAGAACGAGCCGGTGACATAGACGCTGGAGGCCGCCTTGCGCAGGGGCTCCAGCCCGACCAGCGCCGAAATCGGCTGGCCATTGCCGATCACCTTGCCGATCGAGGTGAGGTCCGGCTTGACGCCCAGTGCCGCCCAGGCGCCGTCGCGCGACAGGCGGAAGGCGGCGCGCACCTCGTCGAGCACCAGCACCGCGCCCTCGGCATCGCACAGGCGGCGCGCCTCGCGGGCGAAGGTGGCGTCGGGCTCGGACTGGTCGCGAAAGGTCTCGTGGCGGAACGGGGTGGCGAACACCGCGGCGATGTCGCCGGCATGCGCCGCCACCGCCTCGGCGAGGCTCTGCGGGTCCTGGTCGCGGTAATAGACGATATGGCCGCGATCCTCGGAGAGGATGCCGGCCGGTCCCGGCGTGCACCAGGGCGCGGCGCCGTGATAGACGCCCTTGCCGACCAGGATCTTGCGCTTGCCGGTATGGGCGCGGGCGATCACCGTCGCCATCGAGGTGGCGTCGGTGCCGTTCTTGCAAAACATCGCCCAGTCGGCAGGGCTGAGCATGGCGACCATGTCCTCGGCCAGCGTCACCATGATCTCGGAGGGGCCGGTCAGCGTGTCGCCGAGCTGCATCTGCGCCCGCACCGCGGCGTCGACCTCCGGCTGGCGATAGCCGAGCAGGTTGGGACCATAGGCGCACATATAGTCGATATATTCATTATCATCCGCGTCCCACAGCCGCGTACCTTCGGCGCGGCGGAAGAACTGCGGAAAGTCGGCCGGCAGCAGGGCGGTGGATTCGTGCCCATACATGCCGCCCGGGATCACCTGGGCTGCCCGTTGCTTGAGTTCGGCATTGCGCGAATTGGTCCAGCTCATCGGGTGAAGCCTTCGGGGTTGATCGAGGAAAGAGACCGCCGCAAAAGGGACAACGCGGCGCGTCGGAAAGCGGATCGTCAGCTCGCGGCGATGCCTCCCCTCACGGTAATGATAGATTTATCGATTATCAATCTCCCGCCGGTTACAAATTTTCCGTATTTGCTCCACCTTGCCACGACGGCTAGCCTGTCAGCGACAGCAAGGAATGCCATGCGAATGAACGAGCGCCCCGCCCCTGCCCCGGAGGTCGACGACGAATCCCAAGACGGAACCGGCGAGGCGAACCCGATCGGCAAGACCCCTGTACGTCGGCGCCGCGGCCAGATTCGCCTCAAGGCACTGATCGAGGCCACCGACGCCCTACTGCAGGAACATGACGTCAGCGAAGTGGGGCTGTACCAGATCGCCGAGCAGGCCGGCGTTCCACCCGCCTCCATCTACCACTTCTTCCCCAATAAGGAGGCCGCGCTCGTCGCCCTGGCGGAAGATTATCTGGAGCGCCTTGTCGCCCGCTCGATCGAAGCTCCGCCGTCGCCACCTGCCAACTGGCAGGAGCTGATCGGCTGGCGCATCCGCACGTCCGCCCGCTTCTATAACGAGCACGTTCCGCTCATGCGCCTGTTCCTGGGAGCCAGCATCAGCGCCGAGGTTCGCCAGCGCGACATGGCCGGCACGCTGGCGGTCTCGCGCACCCGCGCCGAGATGTTCGACCGTCATTTCGTCATGCCGCCGATCAAGGATTGGATCGGCAAGCTCGCCACCTCGCTCGCCATTGCCGACGGCATCTGGGCGCTGTCCTACAGCCAGAACCAAAGCATCACCGACGAATCCATTGAGGAGGGCGTGCGCGCCGTCACTGCCTATTTGCGCTGCTACCTGCCGGAATGGATAGAACCACGCGACCAAACGCCGGGTTCATAGCGAGGAATTATCGATTTTATGCGCACCGATGCACCTTTCGGCGCAGGGCGCATCCACACCCCCGAACAGCCACCGTGCCGACACCGAACCGCGCGCCAAGCGTCGGCGCAACCCGTGCGACGCACGGGTTTTGCCCAAACCGAGACCTGCGTGGCTAGGCAGTCGCTCATAAATTTGGCAGCGCTCAGCAAATATGCATCCCGGAGTGCGGCGCAGCATATTTGGTATTGATATTCGATTTTTCCATCATTACGGTTCTCGTCATTGAGATTGACGCGGACGAGTTACCAGTGCGGCGAGCCTCCTGATGGAGGCTGTCCGACAACGAGCCGTCGTGTCGCTACGCAGGGGTGATGGGCGTGCCGAGGCAAATGCATTTCATTGGTTTCTGCATTGCGGGGCCGAACTGGCATCACAACGGAAGCTGGCGGCATGATGAAAGCGACGCCGTCGATGCGCTCGATCCCAAGCGCTACGAAAACATTGCCCGCATACTTGAAGAGGGGAAGTTCGACGGCCTGTTCTTCGTCGATGTGCTGACTCTGTTCGATACCTTCGGCAAAAGCTTCGCCGCCAATTTGCGCCAGCCCGGCCAGATCTTCCTGCTGGAGCCGCTGCAGCTTCTCTCCCGCATGGCGGCGGTGACGCAGCACCTCGGCCTCGCGGCGACCATGTCGACGGCGTTCTACCACCCGTTCCACATCGCCCGCGCCTTCGCCTCGCTCGACCACATCAGCGGTGGGCGCGCGGCATGGAACGTCGTGACCTCGGCGAATGATCGCGAGGCGCAGAATTTCGGCATGGACAAGCTCATGGAGCGCGGCCTGCGCTACGACCATGCCGAGGAGGTCATCGAGGCCTGCCAGGCCTTGTGGAACTCCTGGGACGAGGACGCGCTCATCCTCGACCGCAAGAACGGCGTCTATGCCGATCCGGACAAGGTCCATTACGTCAATTTCGAAGGCAAGTGGGTGAAGACCCGCGGCCCCTTGCAGACCCCGCGCTCCCCCCAGACCAGCCCGGTGCTGATGCAGGCGGGTTCCTCGGAGCGCGGCCGCGAATTCGCCGGTCGCTGGGCCGAAGTGCTGTTCACCCTGCAGCACGACAAGGCCGAGATGCAGGCCTTCTATGCCGACATCAAGTCGCGCCTGGACAAGAACGGGCGTCCGCCAAATCACTGCGCCGTTCTGCCCGCCATCGACATCATCGTCGGCGAGACCGAAAGCATCGCCAAGGAGAAGGCGGCATACCTCAATTCGCTGGTCAGCCCCGAGCTTGGCGTCGCCGAAATCTCCAACGCCATGGGCGTCGACCTGTCGGGCTATCCGCTCGACAAGCCGCTGGTCGATATGGAGATCAACCAGGGCTCGCGCGGCGTGTTCGACAACATCCTGAAGGGCAGCGAGAAGAAGAACCTCACCCTTCGCGAGGCCGGTCAGCATTTCGGCATCAGCGAGCTGACGCCCCAGCTCATCGGCACCCCCGAGATGATCGCCGACCACATGCAGGACCTGTTCGAGTCCGAGGCCTGCGACGGCTTCGTCATCGTGCCTTCGCTGACGCCGAGCGGCTACGCCCAGTTCGTCAAATCGGTGGTGCCGGAACTGCAGCGCCGCGGCATCTACCGCAAGGATTACACCGGGCGCACCTTCCGCGAGAACCTGCGCAGTTGAGACCGGAATGCCGATCCGTGGATCGCGGCTCGGCAGACATCTGTTCGCTCTAACGTTTCAGTGCCTCTCCCCGGCGATGCCGGCCGCGTGCCAACGCTCTCCCATGTCCGAGATCAGGATGCCAGCCCATGTCCGACCGCACTGACCTCCGTCTTCCGCACGCGCGCCGCGGCATTTCCCGCCGCGGCTTCCTCGCCGGCACCGCAGCGGCCACCGCCGTCGGCATCTTCAGCCCGCATGTGGTGCGCGCCGCCAGCGATACCATGACCGTCCCCAATTCGGGCGGCGCCCTGGAAGAAGCGTACAAGGTCGCCTATTTCGACACCTTCACCGCCAAGACCGGCGTGAAGATACTCGGCGCGCCCTATATCGATACCGCGCGCGTCAAGGCGATGGTCGACGCGAACGCCGTCGATATCGATGTCGCCAACATCGATTTCGCCGAGGCGGCGGTGCTGGCCAAGCTCGGCCTCCTCGAGCCGATCGACTACGACATCGTGCCGCGCAAGGCGCTGGATACCTGGGCGGCGAACGATCACTACATCGTCTCCGACGTCGCGGCCACGGTGATGGGCTGGAACACCCAGGCCTTTACGGCGGAGACCCGGCCCAAGGGTTGGAGCGAGTTCTTCGACGAGGCCGCCAAGCCCGGCCAGCGCAGCCTGTGGAAGCTGGCGCCGCAGACGATGGAGATCGCCGCGCTTGGCGCCGGCATTCCGGCGGACAAACTCTATCCGCTCGATCTCGACGCCGTGTTCGCATCGCTCGACAAGATCAAGCCGAACCTCACCTGGTGGACCTCCGGCGCGCAGAGCGCCCAGTTGCTCACCTCCGGCGAGGTTGATGTCGGCACCGCCTGGAACGGGCGCCTGTTCAAGCCGAAGAATGACGGCGCACCGGTCGACTACACCTTCGACCAGAGCATCTTCACCTGCGACGCCTTCATCGTGCCCAAGGGCGTGAAGGACAAAAAGCGGGCGATGGAGTTCCTCGCCAATCTGGTCGAAGCGAAGAACCAGGCCGTATTCGCCCAGCACATTCCTTATGGCCCGACCAACCCGGCCGCCTTCGATCTGCTGGATGCCAAGACCAAGGCACTGCTGCCGAACTCGCCGGAAAACGGCAAGACCGCCGTGCTGCAGAACGTCCAGTATTGGGCCGATAATGGCGACGAGCTGTTCGCCCGCTTCAACAAGTGGCTCGTCGGTTGAGCGACGCGGCAATCAACGGCGCGGCATCCCCTGCCGCGTCTCTTGCCGTGCCGAGGCAGAGAGCCCGCACCTGGTCACCATCCAAGGGCGGGCTCATGCTGCTGGCGGCACCGCTCACGCTGCTTGCGCTCTTCTTCCTCCTGCCGCTCCTCACCGTATTCGGCCAGAGCTTCGCAGCGCCCGACGGTCCGCTCGGCACCTATGCCCGCGTCGCCGGCGACAGCGCGCTGCGCTATTCGCTGATTTACACCTTCCAGACTGCGGCGATCGTCACGCTTGCCGCGCTGGTGCTGTCCTATCCGGTCGCCTTCCTGATCAGCCGGGCGCAGGGGCGCTGGCTGGTCATCGGCATGGTGCTGGTGCTGGTGCCGTTCTGGACCAGCGCGGTGATCCGTTCCTATGCCTGGCTGGTGCTGCTGCAACGGCGCGGCGTGGTGAACGAGATCATGCTCGCCCTCGGTCTGATCGACCGACCGCTTCGGCTGGCCAATACCGATCTCGGCACCCATGTCGCCATGGTGCAGATCATGCTGCCCTTCATGATCCTGCCGCTGCTCAGCGCCATGCGCGGCATCGATCCCAGCATGTTGCGCGCCGCAGCCATACTCGGCGCCAATCCCTGGCGGCAATTCGTCAATGTCTATCTGCCGCTGTCCACGCCGGGCGTGGGTGCCGGCTGCGTGCTGGTGTTCATCTCGACGCTCGGCTTCTACATCACCCCGGCGCTGCTCGGCGGGTCCAGCCCGATGATCGCGGTGGCGATCGAGCAGCAGGTCTCGCGCCTGCTCGACTGGCCGCTCGCCTCGGCGCTGGCGACGGTGCTGCTCGTGCTCACCTGCGCGCTGTTCATGCTCTATGAGCGGCTGAACCGCCGCCTCGCCGGCGCGGGAGAGGGCCGATGAACGGCGCAGCCACCACGCCGGTTTGGCGCATCCTCTCGGCCGGCATCGCCTTGTTGGCGGTGCTGGTGCTCATCTACCTCGTACTGCCGACGCTGGTGATCGTGCCGCTGTCCTTCTCCAGCGACACCTTCCTGAAGTTCCCGCCCTCGGGTTTCTCCACCCGCTGGTATGAGAGCTTCGCGGCAAGCACCGACTACCAGCTCGCCATCCTCAACAGCCTGAAGATCGGCGTGCCGGCGGCGCTGGTGGCGACCGTGTTCGGCGTCATGGCGGCGCTGGCCGTCGTGCGCGGCGCCGTGCCCTTCCGGCGGACGCTGGCGGCGCTGATCATCGCGCCGCTGATCCTGCCGCAGATCATTCTGGCCATCGGCCTGTTCCCGCTGATGGCGAAGGTCGGGCTCATCGGCACCTATCCCGGCATCGTGCTCGCCCATGCGGTGGTGACGATGCCATTGGTGTTCATCACCGTCTCGGCGGCGCTTCGCAACTACGCGCCGACCTATGAGCTGGCGGCGATGACGCTGGGCGCCAATCCATGGCGCACCTTTCGCCATGTGACCTTCCCGATGATCCGCCCCGGCGTGATCGTCGGCTTCATCTTCGCGCTGACCTTCTCCTTCGACGAGCTGATCCTCGCCATGTTCCTCACCAGCCCGACCACGCGCACCGTGCCGCGCCTGCTGTGGGAGCAGCTCAATTTCCAGATGACCCCGATCATCGCCGCCGCGACCGTGGTCCTGCTCACGGCGACCATCGCCCTGCTGTGCCTGGCGGCCATCGCCGGAGCCGGCGCCCGCCGCCGCATGGGCCGGCCGGCCGAGGGAGTAAACGGATGAACGACATGTCGTCCTCGCAAGCCCTTGGCACTTTTCCCGATACGTCGCGCACACGCGGGGCGCGGGTCGAGTTCGACCGCGTCAGCAAGGATTATGGCGAGCTCACCGTCCTGCACGAGACCTCGCTGACGATCGAGGCGGGCGAGTTCTTCGCCCTGATCGGCCCCTCGGGCTCCGGCAAGTCGACCCTGCTCGGCGTCCTCGCCGGCTTCGTGCCGCCGAGCTACGGCGCGGTGAAGGTCGATGGCACCGACATCGTCGCCGTGCCGCCCTACCGTCGCAACATCGGCATGGTGTTCCAGAACTACGCGCTGTTCCCGCATATGAGCGTGGCCGAGAATATCGGCTTCCCGCTGAAGATGCGCGGCTGCGGCAAGGGGGAGATCGCCGAGCGGGTGAAGAAGGCGCTTGCCATGGTGCGGCTCGAGGCGTTGGGCGAACGCCGTCCGGCCCAGCTCTCCGGCGGCCAGCAGCAGCGCGTCGCGCTGGCCCGCGCCGCCGTCTACGACCCGCGCCTGCTGCTGATGGACGAGCCGCTGGGTGCGCTCGACAAGAACCTGCGCGAAGAGATGCAGGACGAGATCAAGCGCTTCCAGCGCGCCTTCGGCGCCACCGTGATCTATGTCACCCACGACCAGCAGGAGGCGGCCTTCCTCGCCGACCGGCTGGCGGTGATGCGCGGCGGCATGCTGGAGCAGATCGGCACGCCGCGCCAACTGTACGAGATGCCCGGCACGCATTTCGTCGCCAGCTTTCTCGGCGAGGCCAGCCTGCTGCCGGTGGCGGAGATCGTCGAGCGCCACGGCCGCGAGGTGACCGTCCGTACGCAGGGCGGCCTGGTCCTGCGCGCCCTCGCCCCCAGCCGGGTGAGCGAGCGCCGCGCGGTCTGCCTGCGCCCGGAGAACATCGCCATCGGTGCCTCGGCACGCGAGCGCGACAACCACTTTCTCGGGGTGGTGGAGGAGGCGGTGTTCACCACCGGCACGCTGCGCTACCGCGTGCGCCTGCCCGGCACCGACGGCGCGCTGACCGTGCGCGTTCCCTCCCATCCGGGAATCGAGCTCCTGCCCCCCGGAGCCAGCGTCGACATCGGCTGGGACGCGACCATGGCCGTCACCATCGCCGAAGAATGAAGGGATCACCGACATGGCCCCAGCAATGACCAACCGCATCACGACCAACAGCTTCACTCCCGACATCGGTGACGCCTCCGAACCGGCCGCACTCGACCCTCGCGCCTTCCGCGGTGGCATGGCGAAGCTCGCCGCGGCGGTGAACGTCATCACCACCGTCCATGACGGAGAGCCCTATGGCTTCACCGCCTCGGCCGTGTGCAGCGTCACCGACACGCCGCCGACGCTGCTGGTCTGCGTCAACCGCTCCAACCGCACGCATCCCGTCATCGCCGCCAGCCGCATTCTGTGCGTCAACACGCTGTCGGGGCCGCATGCCGAGCTGTCCATGGCGTTCGCCGGCGGCAGCGCGCCCATGGTGGAGCGCTTCGGCCATGGCGAATGGGCCTCGATCGTCACCGGCGCGCCGGCGCTGGTGGATGCGGCGGTTGCCTTCGACTGCCGCGTCTCGGCGTTTCACGAGGTCGGCACGCATGACGTGCTGTTCTGTGAAGTCGTGGCGATCCGCGAAAGCGCGCAGACCGAGAGCCTGGTCTATTTCGACCGGCGCTTTCACCGTCTCGGCTGACCAGCCGGAGACCATCGATCACCCAGCAGGAGCCTATCGTGAGCAGCATGGAAGCCGTCTTCGCGGGCTATGAACAGCGCCTCGCGGAGCTGAAGGCCAGCACCAATCCCCTAGCCGACGGCGTCGCCTGGGTGGCCGGCGAGATGGTGCCGCTGGCAGAGGCGCGCATCCCGCTGATGGACCAGGGCTTCCTGCGTTCCGATCTCACCTATGACGTGCCGGCCATCTGGGACGGGCGGTTCTTCCGGCTCGACGACCATCTCGACCGGCTGGAGCGAAGCTGTGCCAAGCTGCGCCTGCGCAGTCCGCTCGACCGCGCCTCCATTCGCGCCACCCTCGTCGAGATGGCGGCGATGAGCGGCATACGCGATGCGTTCGTGTGCCTCATCGTCACCCGTGGGCTGAAGCAGGTGCGTGGCAACCGGCCGGAGGATCTCGCCAATAATCTCTACATGTTCGTCGCGCCCTATGTCTGGGTGGTCCCGCCGGAGATGCAGCGCACCGGCGCGCCGGCCATCGTCACGCGCACCGTGCGGCGCACCCCGCCCGGCGCGTTCGATCCGACGGTGAAGAATCTGCAATGGGGCGACTTCACGCGTGGCCTCATCGAGGCGCAGGATCGCGACGCGGTCTATCCTCTCCTGCCGGACGGCGACGGCAACCTCACCGAGGGCGCCGGCTACAACATCGTGCTGGTGAAGGACGGCGTGCTCTACACGCCGGAGCGCGGCGTGCTCGAAGGCGTCACCCGCAAGACGGTGATGGAAATCGCCGCCGCCAAGGGCATCGAGGTGCGGATGGAGCATGTGCCCGTCGACCTCGCCTATCGCTGCGACGAGCTGTTCTTCTGCACGACGGCCGCAGGCATCATGCCGGTGACCACGCTGGACGGCCAGCCCGTGGGTGGCGGACAGGTTGGGCCGATCACGCGCCAGATCTGGGAGGCCTATTGGGATCTCCACCATGATCCGAAATTGAGCTTCGCCATCGACGCGCATTGAGCCGCCGTCCGTGCGAGACGGCACGCGTGGCGACGCGCGTTACCCATCTCGCGCGCGCCTTGGCGCGGCGAAGCTCGAGATCGGGATGTTCCTGTCGACGGCATGCCGGGCTGCCTCACTCCGCTTGAAGATCGGCACGCTCAGCTCGGGCGGCGGCATGTCGAAGCCGGACGATGCCATGGCCGGGCGATGCCATGACTCGCGCCCAGGCAACCACAGCGCCCCTTTAAAGGCCCTCCACCCCGCATCGGCTTGGTGAGCATGTCGGCGGGAACGCACGGGAGCGGCAGCCCACCGTGCTACCGCGTCGGCGCGCTGTCGGCGACCTGCCTCTCCGGCGACGGCGCCGATCGGCGACTGGGCATCGGCGCGTTCGGCGTGAAGCGCTCGGCCACCTTTCCCGACGTCACCACCGTGCAAACGCCGTCACGCTCCACCAGGGTGCCACAGCTCGTGGCGAAGGCCGGTCGCGGCAGCACACGGCCCTGGCCGAGCTCCATATGCACGTCGACCAGGCAATCGACGAAGCGGCGAGCGAGCTTGAAGTCCGCCACACCGGGACCCATCATCGCCGTGACCGGATTGACGATGCGCACCAGATCGGGCCGCAGGGCGCGCAGCGAGCCCGCGGCGATGAGCGGCTCTGCCGTATGGTCGAGCACGTAGCCGATATTCCGGCCTGACAGGATAAGGGCGAGCTGGGATTGAATACCGAGCCCGATGTCGCCGCAGGTGACACCGTGGCGGGTACGTTCCGGGTGGTAATATTCGAGATGTCCCCGGTTGCAGTAGGCCGCCGATTCGATGTCCTCGAGGGTCAGTTCGTCGTCAGGCACGGCGAACAGAGGGTGCTTGTCGCTGCAGCACATGTAGCCCTGCTCGTCGAACAGGTGCTCATAGGTCAGCTGAGGGAATTGATCGTTCACCAGGCCGATGCCGACATGCACCATGCCGTCGGCGACACGCCCGGTCAGTTGAAAGCCGAGCATGACCTCCATGCGAAAGCGCACATTGGGATAATATTCCGAGCAACGCTGGATCGCGTCGTGGATGCGTGCCGAGGGATTCTCGACGATGCCGTCCTGAATGCCCACGAAAAGCTCGTAGCCGGTTCCCTGGTTGATGTTCGAGGCCTTCTGCTTGAAGGTCTCGATCGAGGCGAACAGCTCTTTCGCGGCCTGATAGACCGCCTCGCCCTCCCGAAACAGCTTGAATCCCTTGGGCCCGCGCCGGCACAGCCGCGTGCCGAGCCGGATCTCCAGCGACTTGAGATTTTCGCTCAGCGTCGACTGCGAAAGGTTCAGCGCCGCCTGCGCCGCGGTGAAGCTCTTCTGCTCGACGATGGTGCAGAAGCAGCGCAGCAGCTTCAGGTCGACGTCGTAGATCTGACTGATGTTCGACATCACTGCACCTCTTCTGACGTCAATCGTGCACCCCCCGCCCCGCGCTTTCCGGGCCTTTGCAAATTGTGCGCCGCACCGGACCGGCCTGCACCCGCTTGATATGCCATCAAAATCGATCCTGCGCATATTTTCATCGCCAAGCGCGATTGATCAATATGTCATCAAGCGAAAGTGCGATGCTCAATGTTGCGCCGTCCCCCGGCGGGAACATCGCTTGGGGTTTTGACGATGGTCCCGCGCCGAGCCGCCGCACTAGGCTGCCGCATCGGTTCTGGACAGGCGCATCGAGGCTTCCCCATGAGTGCACGGCCATTCCACCTAGGATGGTTCACCAATTTCGCCGTCGACGAGTGGACGAAGACGTTCACCGGCGGCGGAGACCCGTGGGACGGCAAGTTCTACATCGACATGGCCCAGGCGATGGAACGGGCGTGTTTCGACTACATCATGCTCGAAGATACGCTGATGATCTCGGAGGCCTATGGCGGCACCAACGAGATCTACCTGAAGCACAACATCATGGGGCCGAAGGCCGATCCCTCGCCGATGGCGGCTCTGATCGGCGCGAGCACCACCCATCTCGGGGTGGTCGCCACCTTCTCGACCATGGCCTATCCGCCGTTCATGCTGGCCCGGCTGTGCTCGACGCTCGACAATATCTGCAAGGGGCGCTTCGGCTGGAACATCGTCACCACCGGCGAGGATCTGGCCGCCGAGAATTTCGGCATGGACAAGCTGCCGCCCCGGCAGATGCGCTACGACATGGCCGACGAGTATGTCGAGCTGTGCAAGCAGCTCTGGGCCAGTTGGGAACCGGATGCGGTGGTGCGCGACCGTTCGACCGGCACCTATGCCGACTATGCCAAGGTGAAGCCGATCCACTTCAAGGGCAGCTATTATAAAAGCCGCGGCCCGCTGAACTGCGTGCCTTCCCCACAGCATCGGCCGGCCTTCGTGCAGGCCGGCGGCTCGCCGCGCGGACGCCAGTTCGCCGCCATGACGGCCGACAGCATCATCGCGCCGTCGATGGGCGTGGCCGGCCTGAAGGCGTATCGCGACGACGTCCGGGCCAGGGCGGAAGCCGGCGGGCGCAACCCGGACGATATCAAGGTGCTGTTCGTCGTCGCCCCCATCCTCGGCGAGAGCGAGGAAGAGGCCAAGGCCAAGGCGGCGCGCATCGTCGAGGCGCCGGATTATTGCGAGAAGGCGCTGGCGCTGATCGCCGCGATCACCGACATCGATTTTTCCAAATTCGATCTCGACGAGCCGCTGCCGCACCTCACCACCAATGGCGAACAGGGCTCGCTCGATGCCTTCCAGCAATGGGGGAGCGGCAAGACCTTGCGCCAGCTCTGCGCCGACCAGCTCGCGCGCGGCCTCGACGGCCTGATCGGCACGCCGGACCAGGTTGCCGAGCGGATGGGCGAGGTGATGGCCGAGGTGGGAGGGGACGGCTTCCTGATCACCCGGCCATTCACCACCAATATCAGCCGGCAATACATAAACGACATCTGCGAAGGCCTGGTGCCGGCATTGCAGCGCCGCGGGCTGGCCCGCACCAGCTACACCGAGGGCGCCACGCTGCGTGAAATGCTGCGCGAGTTCTGACCCGACAGCCCTTCCCGTCCTCACGCTTGCCGATCGGAGCCTTCATGAGTGCGGCCAGTTCGCATGCAGCCACCATAGCTTCAGCAGAGGCGCCGACGCCGGTGAACCGGGACCTCTTCCGCAGCGGCATGTCCAAGCTGCCCGCCGCGGTCAACATCATTACCAGCCTCGGCGAACGAGGAAGATGCGGCTTCACCGCCTCGGCGGTGTGCTCGGTGACCGACAGTCCGCCGACGCTTCTGGTGTGCGTGAACCGCTCCAACCAGTCTCACGAGGCGATCACGTCGAGCCGGGTTCTGTGCGTCAACACGCTGGCCGGCCCGCATCACGAAGCGCTCTCCATGACCTTTGCCGGCGGCGTGAAGACCATGGACGAGCGCTTCGCCGGCGCCGGTTGGACGACGCTGGTCACCGGCGCACCGGTGCTGTCGGAGGCGACGGTGGCCTTCGATTGCCGCGTGACGCAGGTGGCCACGGTGGGCACTCACGATGTCGTCTTCTGCGAGGTGCTCGGCCTGCACCAGCACGACACCTGCGAGGGGCTGGTCTATTTCGGGCGACGTTTCCACCACCTGACCTGAGGCAGGGCGCCCGATCCGCTTGCCTGCCGCCGGCCCTGGCCCCTGCCCTTCCACGGTCGGTGCATCGCCGATCTCGCTCCGCCATGGCGCCGCCGTCTCGCTTCCCGCCATCGCCGCGCTTCAGCGCGAGCCATGCTGTGGCACGACCTGTTCTCTCAGCGCAGAATCTGGGCGAGGAAATCGCGCAGGCGCTGGCTTTCCGGCGCCTGGAAGAAGCTCGCGGCATCGCGACTTTCCACGATCTCGCCATGGTCCATGAAGACGCAGCGGTCCGCCACTCTGCGGGCGAATCCCATCTCATGGGTGACGCAGAGCATGGTGACGCCGCTGGCGGCGAGTTCCTCCATCACGCCCAGCACCTCGTTGACCATCTCGGGGTCGAGCGCCGAGGTCGGCTCGTCGAACAACAATATGCGGGGCTCCATGCAGAGCGCGCGCGCAATCGCCACCCGCTGCTGCTGGCCGCCGGACAGGCGCGAGGGGTACTTGCGCGCGTGGTCCGCGAGATGGACCCGCTCCAGATAATGCATGGCGAGCTTCTCGGCCCGCGCTTTGGTCAGCCCGCGATTGAGCTGCGGCGCCAGCATGCAGTTCTCGATCGCCGTGAGGTGAGGAAACAGATTGAAGTGCTGGAACACCATGCCGACTTCCTGGCGGATATCCTGCACCGTGCCCTCGTCGGCGGTTAGTTCGATGCCGTTCACCACGATGGAGCCGCCATCATGACGCTCCAGCGCATTGATGCACCGGATCAGCGTCGATTTGCCCGAGCCGGAAGGGCCGCAGATCACGATCCTCTCGCCGCGCCGTACCTCGAGATCGATGCCGTTGAGGGCGCGATGGCTGCCATAGTGCTTCACCAGCCCGGAAATGGTGATCGCGAGCCGGCCCGGCTCTTTGGCGGCATCGGGAGCAGGCGCGTGCATCGTCATGGCGTCACCTGCCCCAGATCGGAGGTCCGGCGCAGCGCAGCGCCCCTCCCCGGCACGCCGGCATCGGCTGCGACATCCTCGGCATTGTGGCGGTTGAGCCAGCGCCCCCAAAGACCGAAGCCGAGGCGGATGATGTTCACGAACGCCCAGTAGAACGCCGCCGCACAGAGAATGGGCGTGAACGGATCATAGGTCTGCTCGAAGATGGAATTGGCGACGGCGGTGAGATCGGTGATCGTCACCACCGAGACGATGGCGGTGCCCTTGATGAAACTCACCACCTCGTTCTGGTAGGCCTTCAGCCCGTAGCGGATCGCCAGCGGCATCTTCACCCAGATGAAGATGTTGCGCCGGGTGATGCCGAGCGCCTCGCTCGCCTCGACGATCCCGTGCGGGACGGCAAGCAGGCCGCCGCGCAGTACCTCCACCATATAGGCCGCGTGATTGAGGCTGAGCGCGACGATGGCGCAACCGAAGGGAGAGCCGAACAGGATCCAGAACGGGCCTTCGCGCAGCGCCTCTATCTGCCCGAGCCCGTAATAGACCAGATAGAGCAGGATCAGCAGCGGCGCGCCGCGGAAGAAGGTCACGAAGGCTTCCGCCAGCAGCGCCAGCCAGCGGCGGTCCGACATGCGGGCGAAGCAGATCGGGAAGGCCAGCGCGAGGCCGAGCAACAGCGGCAGCGCGGTGAGGATCGCCGTCACCTTCAGCCCGTCGAACAGCGCCGGCAGGCTCTCCCAGGCGAGGGCGAGATCGATCGGCAGTCCGTTCATGCCGCGGCCCTGGAAGAGGAACGGCCTGCCGCCTCGCGGCGCTGGCCGCGGTCGAGCCGGGTTTCCAGCCGGCTCGCCAACCTGAACGACAGGGCGCTGAACGCGATGAACACGAGCGCGGTGGCGACGAAGAAGATGAAGGGTTCCTTGGTGGCTCCGGCCGCGATCTTGGCGGCGGCGACGAGGTCCTGCAGGCCCGCCAGCGACACCAACGGGGTTTCCTTCAGCATGAAGCTCCACACATTGACGAGGCCGGGCAGCGCCAGCCGCATGACCTGCGGCAGGATCACCTTGCCCCACATGATCGCCGGCGGGATCGCCAGCGCCCGCGCGCCCTCGAACTGGCCCTTGGGCAGGTTCTCGATGGCGCCGCGCACCAGCTCGGCGATATAGGCCGCATAGACGACGGTAAAGGCGATGACGCCGGCGCCGAAGGGCGAGATGTCGATCCGCGCGCCGAACTCGCCCAGCACCGCTCCCAGCATGGCGCTGCCGCCATAGAAGGTCAGGAAGATGACCAGCAGCGAGGGCACCCCCATGAAGATCGAGGCATAGACCCGCCATATCCCTTGCACGACCCGGCTGCGCGAGAGCGTGGCGATGCCGATCAGCACGCCGAATATGAAGGCCAGCGCGAAGCTGGTGAGGAAAAGCTCCAGCGTGATGAGGGCTCCCTCGCCGAGCTGGCGCATATAGCCTGCCAAGTCGGCGAGGGAGAGATTGGTCATCCGCCGGTCTCCGTGCGTGTCTCGCTCAGTTCACGTTGGCGCAGGCGGCTTCCGAGGCGAGTGTCGCCACCGGCACGTACTTCTTGCGGATCTTGGTGTAGGTGCAGTCCTTGATCATCTCGGCCAGCGCGGTGTTGACGCGCTTGACCAGCTCTTCGCTCTTCTTCGGGAAGATCCAGCTATAGCCGCGCTCGGCCTCGGGGATCGCGGGG
The DNA here is from genome assembly GCF_018390605.1 of Ancylobacter defluvii. Taxonomy (GTDB): domain Bacteria; phylum Pseudomonadota; class Alphaproteobacteria; order Rhizobiales; family Xanthobacteraceae; genus Ancylobacter; species Ancylobacter defluvii. The sequence goes on along the minus strand of NZ_JAHBGD010000005.1, from coordinate 643,067 downwards.
TCGCCGAGCCAGTGGTCGCCGCCGGCGAGCTTGTAGTCCTTGCCTTCGGGCTTCGCGATCAGCTCCAGCGTCCAGTTGATCTTGGAATCGAACACCAGGTCGAGGCGCCCGGCGAGGAGGTCGAGCTTCATCTGGTCGGGGTTGTCGTAATAGACCTCGGTGAAGGTGTCCTTGCCGAAGTGCTTGTGGATGTAGGGGACCATGGAAGCGCCGCGCTGCAGCGCGATCCGCAGGCCCTTGCCGGTGACCCCTTCCTTGGTCAGCGTGTAGTCGCTGTCCTTCTTCACGATGAAGGTCGCCGGATTGTAGACGATCGGCATGGCGAACAGCGCCTTTTCGACACGTTCCGGCGTCGGCGAGATCTGGGTGACGATGCCGTCGAACTTGCCCTGCAGCATCGAGGGGATCAGCGCCTTGAAATCCATGACGACGATTTCGCAGTCGGCGCCGATGCGCTTGCACATCTCCCGCGCCAGCTCGGGTTCCATGCCGGTGAGGTTTCCGGAGGAGTCCACCATCGAGAAGGGCGGATAGACGCCCTCATTGCCGAGCCTGAGCTTCTCGGCGGAGGCGGCCGACAGGCCGGCGGCGAGCACGAGGGCACTGAGCGCAAGGACACCGGTGCGCAGCGGGCGGCGCAGCAAGTGCGGGTGGAGCGGCTTCATCGGCATCGTCCTGTCTTCAAGGGGGAGATCGCGGGATGGCGGCGGTCAGAACTCGAGCAGGTTGTCGCGCAGTTGCTCGTGGGCGTAGGCACGTCGGGTAAGGCCACGGCGCTGCAATACCGGGACGAGCCCGTCCATGATGGTGGCGACCGAACGGCGACTGACATCGCCCAATGCAAGAAGGAAACCGTCGCCGCCGACCTCCGCCATGATCTCTTCCATCTGGCTGGCGACACTGTCCGGCGTGCCGACCACGTCGACGCAGTAGCCGCAGCTCACATGGTCGATCATCGCCTCGCGCAGCGGCTTGTCGCCGGCGCGGGTGAGGAATTGCGACAGGCTCGACTGGTGGCCGTTGGTGGTCAGGCTGAGCTGGCTCACCGGCGTATCGAGATCGAGGCTGGAGAGGTCGAGATTGGTGCTCCAGCCGAAACGCGCCATGCGGGCGTCGAGATTGGCGGCGGCCGAGACGCGGCGCTGCTCGGCGAACCATTGGGCCTGGTCCTCGGTCTCGGCGACGATCGGCGAGAGCAGGAAGAGGATCTTGCAGCTGTTCGGATCGCGTCCCATCGCCGCCATCTGGGCGCGGATGTCGTCGCGATACTGCTTCATGGCGGCGACGCCGTTCGGCGCGGCGACGATGGTGTCGGCATGGGTTGCGGCGATGGTGCGTCCGCTCTTCGAGCCGCCGGCCTGGGCGATCACCGGCTGGCCCTGCGGGCACGGCCCGGAGTTCAGCGGCCCGCGCGAGCTGTAATACTGCCCGGCATAGTCGATGGTGTGGACCTTGGCGGGGTCGATGAGGATGCCGTTCTCGCGGTCATCGAGGATGGCGCCCGGCTCCCAGGAGCCCCACAGCCCCTTGACGATGTCGATATATTCCTGCGCCATCACGTAGCGCTGGTCATGCTCCGGCAGTTTCTCCAGGCCGAAATTCTGCGCCGAGAAATCCGACGAGCCGGTCACCATGTTCCAGCCCGCCCGCCCGCCGGAGATCTGGTCGAGCGAGCCGACGATGCGGGCGGTCAGGTAGGGATGGTAGGCGAAGGTCGAGAGCGTCGGCACGATGCCGAGCCGCTTGGTGGCGGCGGCCATGAGCGTCGCGACGACCGAGGGCTCCTGCCGCGGGGCGCAGATGCCACCCTTGAGGAAGATGTCGCGCGAGTTCTGCCAGTTCTGCCCGATATAGATCGAATCCTCGATAAGGATGTAGTCGAAGCACGCGCGCTCCATCGACTTCACCAAGTCGAGGAACATATCGGCGGTCATCCATTCCTGCGCGATGTTGCCGGTCCACGGCTCTCCCCAGGCCTGGATACTTGAACCTTGGAGAAACCAGGCGAGATGAAACGGATTTGCAGGCATTAACGCACCTTACTCCCTATGACCGCACCGGAGAGCCGCCGACGCGGTGCAGAAGGTAAGGCGGCGCACGGGGCGGGAAGTATCGCCAACACACGAAGTTTGGTTTGTCTGCTCTCCACATGGGCGAGCCTACAAAATAGGCAAACTGCCCGCAGCGCGCTTAATGCCCGCCGGTGCGGGGATCGGGCGACATAGGGAAGGCGTGCCCGCCATCCCCCTAAGTACATGAACTCCGTGAGGAAAAGCGGTGCGCCGCGAGGCGGACGTTCCGTCGTCCTGCTTCCGGCATCGGGCGCTCACGTGGCGCCCTCGCCCTTCACATCCTTCGCATGCGGTTTCGGCAGGAATGGTCACGGAGCTGTCAGAGGCATCGGTTACGCCGACGCCTGCCGGGACCATTTCCCGGCAGCCCCTGACCGTGACCGTCCGCGACTGTGACCCGTGATCTCATGAAAATGCCGGCCTCCCGCCCGCCCGCCTCGGCGATCGACAACGCCTTCCGCTCCTGCCGCCGGGCACTGTCGGGCATCGCCGCCTTCAGCTGCGTCATCAACCTGCTGATGCTCACCGGCCCGTTCTTCATGCTGCAGGTGTATGATCGCGTGCTGGCAAGCCGCAGCGTGCCGACCCTGGTGGCATTGCTGATCCTGGTGGCGATCCTTTACGGATTTCAGGGATTGCTCGACCTGATACGCGCCCGCGTCCTGGTCGGGCTGGGGATCCGGCTCGACGCCAATCTGCGCGGTCTCGCCTTCGACCTGATGTCGGGCCTGGCGCTGCGCCGTGGGCGGGAGGGCAACAGCCAGCAACCGCTGCGCGATCTCGACCAGCTTCGACAGTTTCTGTCCGGGCAGGGACCGGTAGCCATATTCGATCTGCCCTGGGTGCCGCTCTATCTGGCGCTGCTTTTCGTCTTCCACCCGCTGCTGGGGCTGGTCGGCCTCGGCGGCATCCTCGTGCTGTGCGGCTTCATGGTAGTGACGGAGCTTGCCACCAAGGCGCCGCAGCGCGAGGTGGCCAAGCGGTCCTCCGCCCGCAATGCGATCGCCGATGCCTATTGCCGCAACATCGAAACCATCGGCGCCCTCGGCATGGGCCAGCCGATGCGCGCGCGCTGGGAGCAGGCCCATGACGCCTACCTCGCCGATAATCGCAAGGCGGCCTATGTGTCCGGCGATCTGGTCTCCACCAGCAAGTCTTTTCGCTTCCTGTTGCAATCGCTGATGCTGGCGGCGGGCGCTTTCCTGGTGATCGGCGGCGAGGCGTCGGGCGGCGTCATGATCGCGGCTTCCATCATCTCCTCGCGCGCCCTCGCCCCCGTCGAACTCGCCATCGCCAACTGGCGCGGCTTCGTTGCCGCCCGGCAAGGCTATGCCAGGCTCGGCGTGCTGGCGCGGGAGTTCCCGGCAGGCGCGGCGCCGATGCCGCTGCCGGCGCCGGCGGGCCGTCTCGATGTCGAGGCGCTCGCGGTGACGGCGCCGGGGCAGCCCAGGCCGATCATCGCCGGCCTCAATTTCTCGGTGCCGGCCGGCAGCGCGGTCGGCGTCATCGGTGCCAGCGGCTCGGGCAAGTCCACCCTCGCCCGTGGCCTCGTCGGCGTCTGGCCGGGCTCGAAGGGCAGCGTGCGGCTCGATGGCGCCGCCATCGAGCAGTGGGACCGCGACGCGCTCGGCGGCCATATCGGTTATCTGCCGCAGGATATCGAGCTGTTCGACGGCACGGTCGCGGAAAACATTGCCCGCTTCGGGCCCAAGCCCGATCCGTCCGCCATCATCGCCGCCGCCCGGCGCGCCGGCGTGCACGAGCTGGTCCTGCGCCTGCCCGCCGGCTACGACACCCGGCTCGGAGAGGGCGGCACCGCCCTGTCCGGTGGCGAGCGCCAGCGGGTCGCCCTTGCGCGCGCTCTCTATGGCGAACCGTTCCTGATCGTGCTCGACGAACCCAACTCGAATCTCGACGCCGATGGCGAGGCGGCCCTGACGCAGGCCATCCGTTGGGCGCGTGACTCCGGGCGGGTCGTGGTGGTCATCGCGCACCGCCCCAGCGCACTCGCCGCGGTCGATCTCGTCCTGATGCTGGCGGAAGGCAAGCAGCAGGCTTTTGGAGCGAAAGCCGAGGTGCTCGGACGGGTGCTCAAGCACACGGTGGCGGCATGACCGGTCCAGGCACATGGCTGGGGCGCCTGCGCGCCCGCTTCGCCCAGCGTCCGGGCGACGATGGCATCGAGCGGCATCTTGCGATCGGCGGCGCCAGCATCCTGCTGCTCGTCCTCGGCGGCGGAGGCTGGGCGACGATGGCGGCGCTCAATGGGGCGGTGGTCACGTCCGGCACCATCGTGGTGGAAAGCTCCGGCAAACGCATCCAGCACCCCGAGGGCGGCGTCGTCGGCGTCATTGCGGTGAAGGAGGGTCAGCACGTGACCACCGGCGAGACGCTGCTGCGGCTCGACGACACCGTTACCCTCGCCAACCTGATGGTCGTCGACACCCAGCTGGTCGAGCTGTCAGCACGCCGGTCCCGGCTTGAGGCCGAGCGCGATCGCGCCGACGAGGTGCGTCACGCGCCGGACCTCGTCTCCCGGCGCGGGGAGGCCAATGTCGCGCGTGCCCTCGACGGCGAGATCAGCCTGTTCGCCTCGCGCCGCACCGCCATGGAGGGACAGGTCTCGCAATTGCGCACCCGCGTCGAGCAGCTCGGCGAAGAGGTCAAAGGGCTGGACGCCCAGATCGCCGCCAAGAGCGTCGAGATCGGCTTCATCAAGGAAGAGATTGCCGGCGCCGACGAGCTTTACCGCAAGGGACTGACCCCGCTCACCCGTCTGCGCACGCTCCAGCGCGACGAAGCCCGTATCGCCGGCGAGCGGGGGCAGCTCGAGGCCGACCTGGCGCGCACCCGCGGCCGTATCAGCGAGACCGAGCTGCAGATCCTGCAACTGGACCAGGACCGCCGCGCGGAGGTCATCGAGCAGCTGCGCGAGATCGAGGGGAAATGGGCGGAGCTTCAGGAGCGCCGCATCGCCGCCCAGGACAAGCTCACCCGCGTCGAGCTGCGCGCGCCGGTGGCCGGCATCGTGCATCAGCTCGATGTGCACACCGTCGGCGGCGTCGTCTCGCCCGGCCAGACGGTGATGATGATCGTGCCGGGCAATGATGCACTGGTGATCGAGGCGCGAATCTCCCCGGCCGATATCGACCAGGTCTCGATCGGCCAGACCGCGGAAATCCGGCTCGCCGCCTTCAACCAGAAGACGACGCCGGAACTCAAGGGGTTCGTGTCGCGCATCGCCGCCGATCTGACCACGGATGAGCGGGCGGGGCTGAGCTACTACGTCGCCCAGATCACCCTGCCGCCCGACCAGATCGCCCAGCTGGGGGAACTGAAGCTGATACCCGGCATGCCGGCGGAAGTCTTCCTGCAGACCGGCGAGCGCAGCGCGCTCAGCTATTTCGTCAAGCCGCTTCAGGACCAGATTGCCCGCGCGATGCGGGAGGAGTGAAGGCCGGATTGAAGGCCGGATTGAAGGCCGGATTGAAGGCCGGATTGAAGGCCGGATTGAAGGCCTCCTGCGCGCAGGTGAAGAAGTCGTCGATCAGCGGCGTGCGCCGTCGCTCGTCGAGGCAGACGACATATTCCTCGATCATGATGGCGGCGTCGCGGATCGGCACGAAACGCAGGCGGCTGTCGTGGCCGAATTCGAGATCGGCGATGACCCCGAGCCCGAAGCCGGCCGCCACCGCCTCGCGCACGCCCTCGCGCGTCGATACTTCAAGGATGGCGCCGAGGGAAACCCCGCTCTCGACCAGATTCTGCTCGAAGACCGCGCGGGTGCGCGAGCCGCGCTCCCGCAGCACGAAATTGATCCCTTGCAGATCGCGCATGGCGACGCTGCCGCGCACGGCCCAGTCGTGCTCCGCCAGCACCAGCAGGCCGATCTTCATATTGGCGAGCGGCTGCACCTTCAGCCGGTCGTCCTTCGGCAGCTCGGCGGTGATGCCGACATCGGCACGGAACTGCACGAGCTGCTCGATGACGTTGTCGGAATTGTGCACCTGCAGCGAGAACACGAGATTGGGACGCCGCCGGCGCAGGGCGCGCAGGATCGGCAGCGAGTGCACCACGCCGTCGGCGGCCACCCGCAGCTGACCGCCGTCGATCTTCCGGCTCTTGAGGATGGCGGCCGCCTCGGCCAGGGTGGCGAACAGCCGCGAGGTCACCTGGTACAGGCGCTCGCCATCGGCGGTGAGGGTGACGCCGCGCGGGCCGCGCTGGAACAGCGACAGGCCGGACGCCGCCTCGAGCTGCCGCACCTGGTTGGAGAGATTCGACTGGCTTATCGCGGTCTCGCGCGCCGCCTGCGAGTAGCCGCCGGCGGCGGCGACATAGTGGAATGCGCGAAGCTGCGTGATCGACATCTTGCCTCCGATACACCGCCCGCGAACCTGCTGGCGATGGCGGCGCGGCGCCGGCACCGCTTTCGGCGCCCGGCTCCCCGCCGCAGGTGAAGACGACCCTATACCGGCCTTCGGCAGACGTGTTTATGACAGCCCGGCGGCGTCCGGCCGGTGACGGTCGGCGGCAGCCGGCTCGATGGCGAGCCGGCTGCGTCCTTGGTTCAGCTGAAGAGGAAGTCGTCGGCGCCCAGGCGGCTCTTGGTCATGTCCTCGACCAGCACGGTGTTGTTGCCGCTGTCGTCGAGCTGGATGACCACGCCGTCGGCGGTGTCGATCATCGCCGCCACCACCTCGTCGAACGTCGCGAAGTCCAGATTGCTGAACTCGATGACGTCGCCGCTAGCGAAGTCGATGATGACGTCGGCTCCGGCATTCGGCTGGAACACGAAGGTGTCGTTGCCGAGCCCGCCTTCGAGAACGTCGTCGCCTTCGCCCCCCTTGAGCAGGTCGTCGCCGATGCCGCCCTGCAGGAGGTCGTCGCCGGCACCGCCCCAGAAGCGGTCGTCGCCGATGCCGCCGCGCAGGACATCGTCGCCATTGCCGCCGGCCAGCAGGTCGTTGCCGGTGCCGCCTTCGAGAAGGTCGTCGCCGTCGCCGGCCGACAGGCGGTCATTGCCGTTGCCGCCCTTCAGCCAGTCGTCGCCATACCCGCCATAGACCGTGTCATGGCCGTTGCCGCCCTCGAGCTCGTCGTCGCCTTCATTGCCGTTGAGGGTGTCGTTGCCCTCGCCGCCCTTGAGCAGGTCGTCGCCGGACTGGCCGAGCAGGGTGTCGTCGCCGGCGCCGCCCGTCAGCAGGTCGTCGCCCGCGCCGCCGTCGAGGCGATCGCTGCCGGCCACGCCGTCGAGCACATCGGCGCCGTTGCCGCCCTTGAGCAGGTCATTGCCGAGACCGCCGGACAGCTGGTCGTCGCCGTCATTGCCGAACAGCTTGTCATTGCCCTGGCCGCCGTCGAGCACGTCATCGCCGGCGCCGCCTTCGAGGCGGTCGTCGCCGACGCCGCCCTGCGACCCGGAAACCACCTCCAGCGTGACCCCGGCGGTGGAGGTGCCGCCCTTGCCGTCCGAGATGGTGTAGGTGAAGGAGGCTGCGCCCTCGAAGCCGGTCGTCGGGGTGAACACCACATTGCCGGCCTCGTCGAGGCTGACCGTGCCGCCCACCGCCTGGCCCACCGCGACGATGCTCAGCGCGTCGGCATCGGCATCGATATCGTTGGCCAGCAACAGCGCCGCCGCGAGGGTCAGCACCTGGCCGGTGCGGGTGGTGAAGCCCGCATCGGCACCCGCCACCGGCGTGGTGTTCTCCGGCTCTTCCGAGTCGAGCGACACCACCGTCACATTGTCATAGGTGACGCCGCTGCCGGCCCGCCAGTTATAGAGCCCGAAGCTGCCCTTCTCGGTGTCGTGGATCTCGATCGGCTGGGTGAACAGCGCCACGCCGTTCAGCCAGACCTGCAGCTTGCCGTCGAGGATGTCGGCGCGCAGCGTGTTGGTGCCGGCGGTGTCGTAGCGCATCGGCCCCTGCCAGAGGGTCTGCTCGATGCCGTCCTTGAGGCTGAACAGCTGCGGTAGGCCGGTCTGGTTGTCGAGCTCGAACTTATAGTAGTTGTCGGCGTCCTGATAATGCAGGAGCAGGCCGACGCCACCACCCGACGCCGAGGTGAACGTGGTCTCGACGCTGTAATCCTCCCACTCCGAGGCCCCCTCGCCCTCATAGACGGCGTAGGTGCCCTTGCGCAGCGCGTAGATGCCGTCGCCGAGCGGGCTCCAGTTGAGGCTCCACTGCGAGGACGGCGCGGTGTCGCCGGTGCCGCCGAGTTCGCGGCTGTAGCGGTTCGAGCTCTGTTGCAGCACCCCGTCGACCACCGACCACGCGGCGGCGGTGCCGAGTTCGCCCTCGTCGACGAAGCGGAAGCCCTGGGCCAAGCCGTCGGAGAAGTCCTCGTTCACCAGCACCTTGTCGGCGGCGACGATCTCCACCTTCACCGTGTCGCTGGAGGTGCCGCCGGCATTGGCGAGGTCGAGGCGGATGAGATGCTCGCCGGTTTCGAGCGAGACGGTTCCTTCGGCGCCGCTGGCGAGGGCTTCGCCGTCCTCGCTCCAGCTGACCGTGGTTTCGCCGGTCAGGCCGTTGCTGGAGAGCGCCGAGAGGTCGATGTCGACCGAGCCGTCGCCATCGGTGTCGATGACGCGGATGGTCTTGCCGGCATCGGCGATCAGCGTGCCCTTCTGCACCAGGATGTCGTCGAAGAACACCTGGCGCTGACCGGCGGAGTAGACGCCGACAGTGCCACCCGACAGCGGGCTGTCATCGGTGACCATGCCGCCGAACAGCGCCGCGCCGTCCATGGTGGCGTAGAGCTTGCCGTCTTCGACGGCGAGTTCCACCGCGAAGGCGCGGTCGAACGGCGTGGTGCCCTTCTCGGTGGCGAGCACCGTCTCGACGCCGCCCTGCACGCGGATGAGCTTGTGCTCGTTGGCCGAGATGTCGAAGGACAAGCGATAATAATTCTGCGCGTCGGTGTAGTAGGCGACCAGCCCCAGGCCCTTCTGGTCTTCCGCCGTCAGAGTGGCCGAGACGGTATAGCCGGTCCAGGCGTCGCTGCCGGCGCCGGTCCAGTTCATGATGCCGGAGGCGTTGTCATAGGCGCGCAGCGCGCCCTCGCCGGCGGCGATGCCCTCCACCTCCGTGCCGCGCGACTGCACCGAGCCGGCGACCTGCCAGCGGGCACCCGGCGCCGTCCAGCCCTCGGCATTGCCGTCGTCGAAATTCTCCGACAGCAGCGTGTCGCTGTTGGTCACGGTGACGCGAACGGTATCGGTCGAGACGGTGCCGTCGGTCGTGGTTGCCCGGAGCGTCAGCTGATGCACGCCGACACCGAGCGCGACATCGGCCTCGGCGGTGGTGGCGATCACCTCGCCATCGGCGTTCAGCCATTCATAGAAGGCGATCTGGCCGAGCTTGTCGACCGAGCCACCGGCGTTGAGGCTGATCACCGCCGTTTTGGCGTCGCCGGCCGCAACGGTCTGGTGCGCGCCGGCCTCGGCGCGGAACTGCTGCGTCGGCGTGCCGAGATCGGCGTCGATCTCCTCCTCATGCTCGCGCAGCTCGCCGGTCAGCTGGGTGCCGGACCCGTCGCCGATCTGCTGGGACAGGGTGCCCGAGCCGAGATTGGCGTTCAGGTTGCCGGCGGTGAAGTCGAACTGCGCCATGTTGACGCCCGGCAGCAGCGAGGTGAACGGGCCGCTGGCGGTCGGGCCGCCGAGGCCGGCAACGTCCTCGGCGCTGAGGGCCTTCTCGACGAAGGCGAAGGACGACATCGAGAAGTCGACGGTCTCGAAGCTGTCGTCGGCGAACAGCAGGAAGCCGCTCTGGCCGATATTGAAGGCCGAGCCCACCGTCTGGGTGCCCTGCAACTCGCCATTGACGTATTTGTTCATGGTGTAGGTCGAGCCGCCCTCGCCGACCTGCTCGAGGGTGATGACGAGGCGGATATACTCGCCGAGCGGCAGATGCCCCTCATCCTGGCCGTTGGTGCCGATCACCGCATAGCCGTCGCGATAGTTCAGCCACAGGTCGCCATCGGTGATGTTGTTGAGGTCGCTCTGGAAGATCGACGACAGGCCGCCGGTCTCCGGCAGCTTCACGTCATAGACCAGCGTGTAACTGGAATAGGTGCTGCCGCCGTCGGACGGGGCGAAGCCGGGCGTCACCTTGAGGCCGTTGGCCGGGTCGAACTTGGGCGCGTTGATGACGCCGCTGTCGCCGTCCGGCAGCGCGTCGGTGCCGAAGCCGACCGGCTGCGTCACCTCGCCGGGGCCGCTGCTGCCATCGCCGCCGCTGCCGTCGCGCGAGGGCTCGGCATCGCCGCGCGCGCCGGTGACGTACTCGTCCTTCGCCGAGAGATAGGTCTCGGTATAGACCTTGCCGTTGTCGGGATCGATGGTGATCAGGCGGATGGCGCCGTTGCCGCCATTGCCGCCCTCGGTGGCGTCGCCATTGCCGGTCGCTTCCAGCGACACGCCGTTCTGGTAGTTGACGAACATCTGGTAGACCGGCTCGCCGGCCTCATTGTAGCTGACGATGGTCTCCGCGCCGTCGCCAAAGACGTGGCCGGAGAACACGAAGGACACGTTGGTGTGGCTGTAGATCAGGTCCTGCCACATGTCTTCGCCGTCATTGGCGTTCTCGGCGCTGTTGCCGACGCCATAGTCCTTGCCGGTGCCCTCGCCGAACAGCGGGCCGGAGTAGTTGTCGGCACGGGTGCCCATGTTGGTGTAGTGGTGGGTGGTGACGATGGCGCGGTAGTCGGAATGCGCGTCGAGCACCTCGCCGGCCCAGCGCAGCACGTCGTCGCGGGCGCCGAATTCGAGCGAGAGGTTGATCCACTTGGTGCCGTCGGCCCCCTCGAAGGTGTACCAGGCGTTCTTGGTCTCGCCGGCCTCCTGGTCGTAGACGCCGCCGAGCGTCGAATGCTCCTGCATGTACTCGACGCCGAAATACTGGCTCTGCAGCGAGGTGTAGTTGCTGGCGCCACCGCCCTGGTCATGGTTGCCGGGCAGCATGGCGTAGGGAACCACGCCGTTCAGCTTCTCGAACGCCTCCTTGGCGATCGCCCATTCGCTGGCGGTGTTGCCGGAGGTGACGTCGCCGACGCTGGTGACGAAGCGCAGGTTCAGCATCTCGGCATTGTCGGCCAGCCACTGGGTCATGCCGTTGAAGATCTGCTGGCCGGCACCGGGGAACACGTAGTCCTGGGTGTCGGGCAGCACGGCGATGGTGTAGGCGTTCTCGCCGGCGACGCGGACGCGGAAGTCGTCGGTATAGACTTGGCCCTCGGCATCGACGGCCTCGACATGGACGTCGGAGCGGCCGAACGTCTTGGCGTCGATCTCCAGCCTGTTGCCGTCGATCAGCCGCGCCTCGACAGCCTCGCCGTCGGAATTGGTCACCGTGAAGGTCAGGCCTTCCGCGGTGAAGTGCGCGCCGAGATCGATGGTGACGGTGTCGGCATCGGGGGTCAGCATCATGTCGGCGATCGAGCGCAGCTGGATCGGCTCGCCGCCGTCGCCGCCATCGACCGGCGGAGCGGAAACCGCCGGAACGCCGGCCTCGATCGGGCTTTCAACGGTCAACTCGCTGTTCTGCGGCTCGAGAGTGCCGGCACCCAGCGTCGCGTCGAGCGTGCCGTCGGTGAAGCGGAACTCGCTGCCGTTGGCCGCGAGGAAGTCCGGCTCGAGGATGGCCGGGACGATGCCGGGGGCGCTGGGGCCGCCAATGGCCTTCATCTGCGTGTCGTTCAGCGCCACTTCGACATAGGCGATGTTGGAGACGTGCACCGGCGAGGTCTCGCCGTCCTCGTCGGAGAAGATCAGGAAGCCGGCCGCCTTGTCGATGGTGTAGCGGGCCAGGTCGGTGCTGGTCTGGCTGCCGACCAGGTCGCCATTGATGTACTTGTTGATCTGGACCTCGCCGTCCTTCTGCTCGACGGTGAAGGCGACGCGGTTCCAGGTGTCGAGCTTGGCCTCGCCCTGGTAGTTGCCGCCGATGCCGATGCCGTAGCTGTCGCCGTCGACCTTGCCGAACAGGTCGCTGTCGCTGCCATTGGCGGCGTCGCTCTGGAAGAACGGGATCCAGCCATTATTGCCGGCCGACGACACGTAGACGTCGAAGGCGATGGTGAATTCCGTCGCGGCGCCGGTGCCGCCGGGGGTGAGCTTGATGGTCTGGTCGGGCGCGCCGGCCGGGATCGACAGCAGCTGGTCGGCGGCCGGGATGGCCGGGATGCCGGCCTCCTCGGCGGTCTCGACCGCAACCTCGGTTTCGACGGGGGTAAGGGTGGCGGCGCCGAAGGCGGCGTCGAGCGTGCCGTCGCCGAAGCGGAACTCCGAGCCATTGGCGTCGACGAAGGCGGCATTGGCGGCCGGCGAGACGATGCCCTCGCCATTGGCGGTGCCGAGGCCGGCGATGTCCGCCGTGGAGAGAACCGTCTCGGCATAGGCGAAATTGCTGAGATGGACGGGGGAGGTCTCGCCATCCTCATCGGAGAAGATCAGGAAGCCGGCCGCCTTGTCGATGGCGTAGCGGCTCGGGTCGCTCGAGGTCTGCGAGCCGACCAGCTCGCCGTTGATGTATTTGGTGATCGTGACTTCGTTGTCGGTGGTTTCGACGGTGAAGGCGATACGGTTCCAGCTGTCGAGCGGGGCCACGCCCTGGTAGTTGCCGCCAATGCCGATACCGAAGCCGTTGCCTTCGATCTTGCCGAACAGGTCGCCGTCATTGCTGTTGTTGACGTCGCCCTGGAAGAAGGGAACCCACCCTCCCGCCGTCGCCGCCGGAACATAAAGATCGTAGACCAGAGTGTAGCTGACCGCGGTGCCGGTTCCGCCCGGAACGACGAGAAGTCGCTGGTTCTGCGCGGCGCTCGGAACGCTCAACAGTCGATCTTCGTTGGTTTCGATGAGCTGGGCGGGGTTCGAGGAAGTCATACTTCGCTCCTATTCAGCAGGACAGCAATTCCGGTCGTACCGGGTCTGGAACGCGTCCTAAGGGCAGGAGCCTACGCGACTGTGACAATTGGCTGAAATGACCGAAATGGTTCGATCTCTTCTTTCAATACCGGCTATTTGCCTTCGCAATGCCGAACGGGAAAAAGCCCCGGCAGACACGGTTCCGGGCCTATGAGAGGCAGGCCGTCGCGGTAGTCGCCCCGCTGTCGGTGGCACCGACGGCCCGCTCGTTCCCTGCCCCTGTGCGTCCCTTGCCCATGAGCCTCCCCGGCACCGAGACACGCTCGGCGGCTCGCCAATCTGCTCAATCTCTCTCCATGGACTGACACAATTTTGGCCTTGCCATCCCCACTCGCCATCCACGAACATATCCGAGATATATCTTAAGGATTTCACGGATGCCTCAGCCCGATCTGCGCACGATGGTCATGGAGACGCTGCGCAGCGACATTCTCGACCAGCGGATTCCCATCGGCGAGATCCTGCTCGAGAAGGAGGTCGCGGCACGGCTATCGGTGAGCAAGACCCCGGTGCGCGAGGCGCTGGCCCTGCTGTGCCAGGAAGGCCTCGTGCAGCTTTTCCCGCGCCGCGGCTATGTAGTGCGGGGGCTCAGCGTCCAGGAGGTGCTGGACACCTTCGATCTGCGAGTCATCCTGGAAGGCGCCGCCGCGGAACGGGCTGCCCGCCACCTCACCGCCGACGAGCTCGACCTGCTCGCCGAGCTGTGCGAGCACGATTGTTGCCGTACCTCGCAGCTCGGTGACAGCGCCCAGCGCGAGGACATGCTGCACAGCCTCGACTTCCACCTGATCATCGCCCGGGGCAGCCGGAACCAGCTGCTGGCGACCGATGTCGAGCGCCTGCTGCGGGCCTCGCGCCGGATCACCGCGATCGGGTTCACCTACGGCCATCACGCCGGCATCGTCGACGCCCTGCGCGCCCGCGATCCGGCGGCCAGCCGAAGGGCCATGGAGGATCACATCCTCGCCGGCCGCCGCCTCGCGCTCCAGACCCTGGCCCGGAGCGACGACGAGATCGCGAGCTGAAAACAGCCGCGACGACTGCTGCACGACCCCAATCCAAAAAAACGACCTTCGACAGAGGAGCCTGCAATGACCTTTTCCATCGACCGCCGCGGCCTGCTCACGCTGGGCGCCGGCGCCGGCCTGCTCGGCGCCGGGCTCGGCACCCTGCTGCCCTCCACGCGCGCTCAGGCCGCCAGCCTGCCCTCGACCATCAAGGTCGGCCTTTCCAACCAGCTTCCCTACGCCTTCCTCGACGATAAGGGCGTGCTCACCGGCCAGTCCCCCGACGTGCTGAAGGCGGCCCTGGCAAGCGCCGGCATCGCCAAGGTGGAGCCGGTGGTCGCCGAGTTCAGCGCCCTCATCCCCGGCCTGCTCGCCAAGCGCTTCGACGTGATCTGCACCGGCCTCTACATCCGCCCGAAGCGCTGCGAGGTTCTCGCCTATGGCAACCCGGACTCGATGAGCCGCGAGACCATGGTGGTGAAGGCCGGCAATCCGCGCGGCATCAAGAGCCTGGACGACGTCAAGAAGAACCCCGACATCAAGATGGCGGTGCTGCGCGGCGGCGTCGAGGAGGCCTATGCGAAGGCGGCCGGCGTGCCCGAGTCCCAGTGGGTGGTTCTTCCCGACACCGCTCCCCTGCTCGCCGCGGTCCAGGGCGGGCGCGCCGACGTGGCGTTCTGCTCGCTGGTCATCATCTATCCGACCCTGCTGACCATGTCGGATTCCGGCCTGGAGATCGTCAAGGACTTCGTCGACCCGATCGTCGATGGCAAGCCGGCGATCGACTACGCCGCCATGGGCTTCCGTAAGGAAGACAACGCCCTGCGCGAAGCCTACGACGCCGGCCTGGCGAAGCTGGTCGCCTCGGGCGAACTGGCCGCGATCAACAAGAAGTACGGGCTGCCGGAGGCGCTTTCCCCGATCGCCTCGACCCCCACCTCGGCCGAACTCTGCAAGGCCTGAGAGACGGCGACCGACTTCGGATCGTGACAAACTCCCGTCCGGCCCATGTGGGTCGGACGGGAGCACAACGGCATCGGACCATGGAAACTCTGCTCACCACCGTCATCGCTCTGGCTCCCCGTCTCGTCGACGGCGCCATGACGACCGTGGCCATCACCTTGCTGACGGCACCGTTCGCGGCCCTGTTCGCGCTCATTGCCGGTCTGGCCCGGCTGTCGCACGTCCGGACGATTGCCGTGGCGGCGGTCGTCTATGTCGAGCTGTTTCGCGGCACCTCGCTGCTGGTGCAGCTCTTCTTCATGTTCTACGTGCTGCCGCTGATCGGCATCGAGCTGTCGCCGTGGACGACGGGCGTCGCCACGCTCGCGCTCAATTTCGGCGCCTATGGCTCGGAGATCGTGCGCGGCGCGCTGCTCGCCGTGCCGCGCGGGCAGATCGAGGCCGCCCTCGCACTCCACATGCCGCCGAACCGGGTGCTGCGCCGGGTGCTGCTGCCGCAGGCGTTGCCGGCCATGCTGCCGCCCTTCGGCAACCAGCTCATCGAACTCGTCAAGGCGACCTCGCTGCTGTCGCTGATCACGATTTCCGATCTCACCTTCGTCGGCAACGCGCTGGCACAGACCACCGGCCGGGTGACGACCGTCTATATCCTGCTGCTCGCGGTGTATTTCGGCATCGCCTACACGTTGACGCTGGCCATGCGCGCGCTGGAACGCCGCTACGGCGTGGCCCGAACCATGGCAGCGGCGCGATGATGTTTCAGCTCGACTATGCCGCCGAGCTGCTGCCGATCCTGCTCAAGGCGTCGCTGATCACCATCGAGGCGACGCTGGGCGGCATGGCGGTCGCGCTGGTGCTCGGCCTTGTCCTCGCCCTGCTGCGGCGGTCGCGGCACGCCGTGATCCACACGCCGGCCTCGGCGCTGGTGGAGTTCGTCCGCTCGACGCCGCTGCTGATCCAGATCTTCTTCATCTATTACGTGCTGCCGCTCTACGGCGTGCGCATCCCGACGCTGGCCTGCGGCATCATCGCCCTCGGCCTGCACTATGCCACCTACACCGCCGAGGTGTATCGCGCCGGCATCGAGGCGGTGCCGCACGGCCAGTGGGAGGCGGGGCGCGCCCTCAGCCTGCCGATCTACCGCATCTGGCGCCACATCATCTTGCCGCAGGCACTGCCGCCGGTCGTCCCCGCGCTCGGCAACTACCTCATCGCGATGTTCAAGGAGACGCCGCTGCTCGCCGTGATCGGCGTGCATGAGCTGCTGGGCACCGCCTTGCGGGAGGCCAGCCAGACCTATCGCTATTACGAGCCGCTGACGCTGGTAGGCCTGATCTTCCTGGCCTTCAGCCTGGTGACGGCGCTGGTGCTGCGTCGCGTGGAGGTGCGCCTTGCCGGCCGCTCCTGAAACCGCGCATCACACGCCGCCGCTGAACGCCCTGAGGCTCTCCGGCATCGGCAAATCCTTCGGCGGCGCCACCATCCTGTCCGGCTTCTCGCTGGATGTGCCGGAAGGCCAGCGCCTGGCGCTGATCGGCGGCAGCGGCTCGGGCAAGACCACGGTGCTGCGCCTGATCGCCGGCCTCGAACGTCCGGATGCCGGAGACATCGAGCTGTTCGGCCGCCGCCTGCCCTATCGCCGCTTCGCCGGACGTCTCATTCCCGACGACCCGCCGGAGATGCGCGAGCTGCGCCGCCCGATCGGCATGGTGTTCCAGCATTTCAACCTGTTCCTACACCTCACTGCACTGGAGAACGTCACCGAGGCGCCCATCCATGTGCTCGGCCAGCCGCCCGCCGAGGCGCGGCGCGAGGCGTTGGCATTGCTGGATAGCGTCGGCCTCGCCGACCTCGCCGACCGCTATCCTCGCCAGCTGTCCGGCGGCCAGCAGCAGCGCGTCGCCATCGTCCGGGCCCTGGCTTTGCGGCCCCGGGTCCTGCTTTTCGACGAAGTGACGGCCTCGCTCGACCCCGAGAAGGTCGCCGAGGTTCTGGCGGTGATGCGTACCCTCGCCACGGATGAGCGCGTCACCATGATCATCGTCACCCATGAGATGGGCTTTGCCCGCGAGGTGGCGGACCGGGTGGTGTTCATGCAGCGCGGGGTCATCGTGGAGGACGCACCGGCCATCGATTTCTTCACCGCCCCCCGCGACCCGCGCAGCCGTGCTTTCTTGAACCTTGCGAGCTGATGGCCATGTCCGTTTTCCCCACCGAGGTCGGCGCCCTGCCCACCGCCGCTACCGCATTGCTGGCGCACACAGAATTCGTCGGCCTGCCCGAGGGCGTCTGCCATCTCTATGCCGGCGGCGAAGCCCCGGTGCTCCGGGTCGCGCTTGACGCGCTCGCCGACTATGCCGCCGACAAGAGCGCGGGAGGACCGGGCCGGCGCCGCATGGAGGAGCGGGTAGAGGCGACCCGCGTGGCGCTCGGCCGCCGGCTCGGCCTGCCTTATGCCGAGAAGCGGCTGGGGTTCACGGCCAGCGTCAGCCATGCCATGGACCTTGCCGCCCGCGCGCTGATGCGGGCGCCCGGCGAAATCATCGTGCTGGAGGACGAATTCCCCTCGCTTCCCCTCGCCTTCGCCGGGTATCCGACCGAGGGCGGCGTCCTGCGCTGGATCCGCTCCGGCGAGGGCAGCGAAGAGCGCCTGATCGCCGCGATCGGGCGACGGACACGCGCCGTCTGCGTCAGCCATGTCAGTTTCCTCACCGGCCGCCGGCTTGATCTCGCCCCTCTCGCCGCCGCGTGCCGCGCCGTCGGCGCAGCGCTTCTCGTCGATGTCTCCCATTCGGCGGGCGTGATCGAGTTCCCCGCCCACTGTTGCGACATTATCGTTTCCTGCACCCATAAATTCCTGCTCGGGCTGCACGGCGCCGGTTTTCTCTACTGGAACGAAGAGCGGCTCGGCCCCTGCCCCATCGCCGCACCGGGCTGGAATTCGGTGGCGTGCTACCGGATCGCGGAAGGACGGCTCGACTGGGCCCCGCGCGACGGCGTGGCGGCGATCGAGGCCGGCAATCCCAATTTCGGTTCGCTCTATGCGCTCAAGGCGGTGCTGGATCGGCTCGATGACACGCCATTGGCTGCCATCCAGTCGCATGCGCTCGCCCTCGCCGGACAGTTGAAGGCCACGCTGCACGCACGCGGCATCGCCCTGTGGACCCCGATGCAGAGCGGGCAGGCCGGCTCCAGCGTCGCCATACCCTGCGCCGAAGCCGGCACCGTCGCTGCCCGTCTCGCCGATGAGGGCCTGCTGGTCGCCGCCAGCGACGGGCGGTTGCGGCTGTCCTTCCACGTCCACAATGCACGCGACGACGTCGACCGTGCCGCCGCGGCGCTCGCTTCGGTGATGCCGTGAGCGACGTGGCAGCCGCGTCGCGTTCGGGCGCCTCAGACCCCCGGCGGCATCAGGCGGTGATGCTCCGTCACCCGCTGATAGGCGGAAGCCAGCGCGAACAGCGTCGGCTCGCCGAACGGGCGCCCCACCAGTTGCAGACCGACCGGCAGCCCGCGTCCCGAAAACCCCGCCGGGAAGGCGAGCGCCGGCACTCCGAAATAATTGGCCGGTCGCATGAAGCGGCTGATCGACTGGATGAGGGCCTCCGCCTCCGGCCCGCCGCCAATATCGGTTTCGGCGAGCGTCGGCGCATCGAAGGGCGCGACCGGCGTCAGCACCGCGTCGAAGCCCTCGATCGCGGCGAGGTGGGCGGCGAGCGCCGCGCCACGACCACGCAGCGCATAAAGATAGTCCTGCGCCGAATAACCCAGCCCGTTCACCAGCCGGTTGTGGATCTGCGGATCATAGGGCGCATCGGTGAAGAGTGTTTCGCGATGCTGGCTCGCCGCTTCGCTGGCAACCAGCACCAGTTGCGCCGCACTGAGCCCGTCCTGATCCGGCAGGTCGACGGGCCGCAACTCGACGCCGAGCCGCTCCAGCACCCGCACGCAGGCATCGAGCGCCGCAGCAACGTCAGGCGTCAGCCCCTCGGTGTAGAAGCCGGTGGGCAGCCCCACCCGCAGCCCCGCGACGGGCATGTCGCACGCTGCGACATAGTCGGCAGCGGGAGCATGCTCGGCGGTGGGGTCGCGCGGATCGGCGCCCACCAGCGGCGCCAGCAGCGCGGCGACATCCTCGGCCGAACGGGCCATCGGACCGATCGTGTCGAGGCTGAAGGACAGCGGCATGCAGCCGCCGCGCGAAACCAGTCCCGTTGTCGGCTTCAGCCCGGTGACGCCGCAGAAATGGGCAGGCAGACGGATCGAGCCACCGGTGTCGGAGCCGAGCGCGCCGTGGATCAGACCGGCAGCCACCGCCACGCCGGGACCGGACGAGGAGCCGCCGGTGATGTGCGCCGGGTTCCACGGGTTGCGGGCCGGTCCGAGAAAGGCGTTGTGCCCGGTGCTGTTATGGGCGAACTCCGCCATATGCAACGTACCGAGATCGAGCGCCCCCGCCGCATCGAGCCGTCGCAGCACCGTGGCGGTCTCGCGCGCCGCGACGCCCTCGAACAGGCGCGAGCCGCAGGTCGTCACGCGGCCATCGCGATAGATCATGTCCTTGTGCGCCAGCACGACGCCGCCGAGCGCACCCCGAAAGCCGCCCGCCGCCGCCCTGCGGCGAGCCGCCTCACCGTCATGGCGCACAAAGGCGTTGAGATGACGGAGCCGGCGCTCGGCATCGGTCATCTCCTCCACTACCTCAGCCGCTCGCATCGTTCCCTCGGCGATCCGCGCGGCGTAGGCGCGCACCGGCATCCAGCGCGGCGAGACGTTGCCGCTCATGGCCGCCCTCCCCGCCGTAACACGGCCAGAAAATCGGCCGGCTCGCTGCCAAAGGCGGGACGCGGCAATCCGGCGGCCAGCCGCTTTCGCGTCGCGACCACCACGGCCTCGACTGCCTTCGCCCTGCCCTGCGGGATCGGCCCCGCTTGCGGTCCGGGGCCGTTGTCCTTCTCGTCTTGCATGCTCAGCACTCGCATCAATATCTCGATATCACCCTTAATTACACGAAACATCGAGATTAAATCAAGTAAATACAAATATAATTTCATGAAATATGCAATGATAGGAAGTTAATCTGATGAAATCAAGAAATCTATATGGATGGGAGGAGCGTAGATCGGTCCTTGAACTTGATTTCGACGAAAGTGAATTCCACTCTCGCATCCATTCGGTTCAAGCACGCCTCCAGACACAGGATCTTGAGGCACTGTTGATCTGGGAAGAAGGGGCGAATGGCAGCAATGTCCGTTACCTCAGCGGCTTCTACATGCCGCCCACCTGGATCGGCGGCTCGCTGGTGCTGGTCGGGCGTGATCATGATCCGGTGCTCGTCACCAGTGCCGTGGCGCATGGCGAGCCGATGCACTCCAACATCCAGACCACCTGGCTGCGCGACGTGCGCGCCGTCGGGTTGGACTATGCCGAGGTCATCGCGGCGGTCGCCGACCTCGCGGCAGCCTGGCAACCCAAGCGGCGCATCGGCGTCGCCGGCTTCGACCGCCTGCCCTATGCCCTGCGCACCGGCCTCGTCGCGGCGCTGGAAGACCATCGCCTGGTCGACGATGGCGGGCTCATGCAACGGCAGCGGACCATCAAGTCACCGGCGGAAATCTCGTTGTTGCGCCGGCTTGGCCGGATCACCGCCGCCGGCATGGAGGCCGCCATGGCGACGGTGGCTCCCGGCGCCACCGAATCGGAAGTGGCGGCGGCGGCGCATAGCGGCTGCATGGCGGCGGGCGCCGAGCAGATGACATTCGGCTGCTTCGTCGGCGCCGGCAAGCGCGGTGCCCTGAAGAACATCGCTCCACGGCCGGACCGCCGGATCACCGACAACGACCTCGTCGTCATCGATCTCGGCTGCAAGCTGGGCGGCTACCAGTCCGACATGTCGCGCAATGTCGTCGCCGGCCGCCCGGCAACGGACATCGCCAGCATGATCGAAACCTGCCAGCGGGCGCTTGCGGCCGGCAAGGCGATGATCCGCCCCGGCGTCGCCGACCGGGACATCGTCGCCGCGATGCGGGAATGCATCGGCGCCGCCGGCTTCGGCCAGTGGGATTGGTCGATCTGCCACGGCTACGGCCTCGATCTAGTGGAAACGCCCACCTTCGCCGCGTCCGAGCCCACCATCATCGAAGCCGGCATGTGCTTCTACATCGAGCCGATGATCATTCCGCCCCAGATCGGCGCGATCTGCATCGAGGACATGATCGTGGTCACCGATGACGGCTTCGAAAATATGACTCCCGTCAGCGTGGAGGCCTGGTGAAGGCCTGAGCCGGCGGCCTATGATCGCGCTGTGAGCGATGAAAGAGGACAAGACGCCTCGGAGTGCCTTGTCCTCATGACGCCGGTCGTCGGTCGGGCGCGTTCGGCTGCAGGTCTGCATCGACGACATGAACGCATCGCTGGATCATTTCCTGGCAGGCGTGGCATCCGGGCTGCCGCTCGATTAAAGTGACGCCCGTGATCCCTTCCGATGGCTTCCGTTCGACGCCTGACGACATTGCGAGATAGGCGGAACCAGCCGTGCCCTTCATAACGACAAATCCGGCGCTCGCCCGCGCCTTGGCCGAACGCGAATACAACAACCCGACGCCGGTACAGCTCGCGGTGCTGGCACCCGAGGCCTCGGATCGCGACCTGTTGGTTTCCGCGCAGACCGGCTCCGGCAAAACCGTCGCCTATGGACTTGCCATGGCCGAGACGCTGCTCGGCACTGCGGAGCATTTTGCCCCCGCGACCGCCCCGCAAGCCCTGGTGGTGGCTCCCACCCGGGAACTGGCGTTGCAGGTCCAGCGCGAGTTCGCCTGGCTCTATGCGGCGACGGGAGCCCGCATCGTCTCCTGCGTCGGCGGCATGGACGCGCGCGCCGAGCAGCGCCTGCTGAACCAGGGCGCCCATATCGTCGTCGGCACGCCCGGACGCCTGCGCGACCACCTTGAGCGCGGCCGGCTCGATCTCTCGGCGCTGCGGGTCGCCGTCCTCGACGAGGCCGACGAGATGCTCGATCTCGGCTTTCGCGAAGATCTCGAATTTATTCTCGACGCCACACCGCCGGAGCGGCGCAGCCTGCTGTTCTCGGCCACCATGCCGCGCGGCATCACCGCGCTCGCCAAGCGCTACCAGCGCGACGCCTTGCGCATCGAGGTGGCGAGCGCCGAAGGCGGCCACGCCGACATCGAATACCGCACGATGCGCATCGCCCCGACCGAGCTCGACCATGCGGTGGTCAATGTGCTGCGCTACTATGATACGCCGAGCGCCATCGTGTTCTGCAACACCCGCGAGGCGGTGCGCCGCCTGCATGCGATGCTGCAAGAGCGTCAGTTCTCCGCGGTGGCACTGTCCGGCGAACTCAGCCAGAACGAGCGCAACCACGCCTTGCAGGCATTGCGGGACGGTCGGGCGCGGGTCTGCGTCGCCACCGACGTCGCGGCGCGCGGCATCGATCTGCCGAATCTCGGCCTCGTCATCCATGCCGACCTGCCGAATGACGCCGAAAGCCTGCAGCACCGCAGCGGCCGCACCGGCCGCGCGGGCCGCAAGGGCGTGAGCGTGCTGCTGGTGCCGCCGTTCCGTCGCCGGCGGACCGAAGACCTGATGCGGGGAGTGGGCATCACGCCGACCTGGTCGGGCCCGCCGACCGCCGACGACATCCGCAAGCTCGACCATGAGCGCATGCTGGTCGATCCGCTGCTCGCCGACGATCCCAGCGAGGAGGATGCCGCCGCCGCACAGACGCTGCTTGCCGCCCATTCGGCCGAGCATCTGGCTGCGGCGCTGGTGCGTCTCTATCGCGCCGGTCTGCCGGCTCCGGAAGAAGTTGCCGATCCCGGCGAGCCGCGCAATGTGCGCGACCGTGGCACCCAGCGCGACTTTGGCGGCCCGTCGGGCGAGAGCGGCAGCACATGGTTCCGCCTCAATATCGGCCGTCGCAACAATGCCGATCCGCGCTGGCTGCTGCCGTTGATCTGCCGGCGCGGAAACGTGACGCGCAAGGACATCGGCGCCATCCGCATCTTCGACGAGGAGACCGCCTTCGAAGTCGGCCTCGCCGCCGCCGACCGCTTCGGCAAGGCGGTGCGCAAGGCAGACGGTGCCGATGTGATCATCGAGCCGTTGCCCGGCGGCCCGTCGGGCGAGCGCTCGGAGCGTCCCGCTCGCGGGAAGCCGCTGCGCGGCAAACCGCCCCACGACAAGCCGCATCACGAAAAACCGTCCTACGAGAAACCCTTCCGGGACAAGAACTTTCGCGACAAGCCCGCGCAGGCAAAGTCGGCGGACGGCAAACCAGCCTTTGGCAAGCCTGCTTACAGCAAACCTGCCCATGGCAAAGCGGCGCACGGCAAGCCCGCCTTCAATAAGGCTCGCGAGGCAATGCCTTCAGACCACAGCGCCGGCGAACGTCCGCCCAAGCGTGAGCGCCCGAGCACGTTCGAGGGCAAGCCGAAGGGAAAGAAGCCGCGACCCTCCTGAGGGGCGCCGCGGACGGCATCCGGGAGTTGGAGCGTTAGATGCGGAGGCTGATCACTGCGCGCTTTCGGCACCGCGCGATGATCGACCAAGGCCTGCACTCGCCCGCCCACGGGTCCGCGCTTTAAGTCCCCGCGTCGATCTCGGCGATGATGCGGCCTGCCTCGTCGAACGCGGTGTTCGCTGCGGGGACGCCGGCATAGACGGCGGTCTGCATCAGCACCTCCTTCAGCTCGCCGCGGGTGAAACCATCGCGCGAGAGCCCGGTGCGCACATGCAGGCCGAACTCCTCCCAGCGGCCAAGGCTGGCCGTGATCGCGACGACGAGCAGCCTGCGGGTGCGCTCGTCGAGGCCGGGCCGTCCCCATATCTCGTGCCAGGCCGTGCGGGTGATCATCGCCTGGAACTCGGCATTGAAGGTCGTGCGTGCGGCAAGCGAGCGGTCGACCCAGGCATCGCCGAGCACGCGGCGCCGGTTGGCGAGCCCGTCCTCGAACAAGGCCTGTTCCGCCCGCCGAACATCTGCCGCCGGCGCCAGAAAGTCGCGTAGCGCCGCCGCAAGGCCCATCGGCGCTTCGACCGGCGCAAGGTGGGCGCAATCGAGGCGCACGTGGACAGCACCGGGAATGCCGGCGACGAGACGCTCGCCATGGCCGGCGAAGGGGGTGGAGACGTCGCGATCGCCGGTGACGACCAGAGTCGGCAGGGCCAGCCCTGGCAGGCGATCGAGCAGTTCCATGTCGCGGATCGCCGCCCCGGCACCGGCATAGCCGTCGGCCGCCATGGCGATAAGGTTGCGGCGCAGGCTCTCGGCGACGACAGGCCGTTGCACGGCGAAGACCGGCGACAGGAAGCGCCCCATGGCGAGATCGGCGATGCCCTGCATGCCACCTTCCGCCACATGTGCGATACGGTCCTCCCAGGCATTGCGGTCCATGGCCGGCGAGGTGCACACCAGCGCCAGCGCCGACACCCGCTCCGGCCGGTTGAGGGCGAGCTGCATCGCGACCATACCGCCGAGCGACACACCGGCCACGGCAGCCGCATCGATGCCGGCCGCGTCCATCGCCGCGGCAACATCTTCCGCCAGCAGGGCCATGGTGTAGTCGCCGCCCGGCGCATCCGACGCCCCATGGCCGCGCATGTCGAGCCGCAGCAGGCGGAAGGCCGGCAGCAGATGCGGCACGACCGCGTCCCACAGCGACAGGTCGGTACCGATCGAATTGAGCAGCACCAGCGGCGGCTTGGCCTCCGAGCCGTCCAGCCTCCAGAAGATGCGAGCGCCCGCATTCACGACAAACGGCATGGCGCCTATCCTTTGCCCGCGTCAGCAAGCAACTGCGCGACCAGCGCCGCACTGTCGCCGATCGCGTCGCCAAGGCCGGCGACGGCGAGATTTCGGCCAATGGCCGCCATGTCGATCTCCAGCCCCTGCGCCACCTCGGCCATTG
The DNA here is from genome assembly GCF_018390605.1 of Ancylobacter defluvii. Taxonomy (GTDB): domain Bacteria; phylum Pseudomonadota; class Alphaproteobacteria; order Rhizobiales; family Xanthobacteraceae; genus Ancylobacter; species Ancylobacter defluvii. The sequence goes on along the minus strand of NZ_JAHBGD010000005.1, from coordinate 618,154 downwards.
CCGCAGCGCTGCCGGCGGCGAGGAGGAAAAGCTCGGCCATCGCCGGCCCTTCCGCCTGCCAGCCGCCAAGGCCGCGCTCCTCCTCCGCCGGCAACCCGAACAGGATGCCGGCCACCAGGCCGGGCACGCGGTGGCCAGCGGCGAGTGCGATTTGGCATCCCGTCGGATTGCGCTTATGCGCCATCGCCGAGGAACCGCCCCGACCGGGGATCGACGGCTCGTAGACCTCGCCAATCGCGTTTTGCGACAGCAGCGAGATATCGCGCGCCATCTTGGCAAGCGCCCCGACAAGGATGGCGACCGCCGCCGCGATGCCTGCCAGACCGCCGCGCCGGGAGTGCCAGGGCACGACATCCCGCAGGCCGAGCGCCCCGCCCAGCCGGGCGGCAACCGCCGCGCCCTTACCCTCCAGCCCCTCCCGCGTTCCGGCGGCCCCGCCGAACTGGAGCACCGCATGGCGGGAGACCTCGGCCTCAAGTCGCTCGGCTGCCTCGCAGATGCCGGCCCGCCACTGCGCGAGGCGCAGGCCGAAGCCTATCGGCCGCGCATCCTGCAGCAGCGTGCGGCCGAGAGCGGGCGTCGTCGCATGCCGCGCCGCCAGCACGGCGAGGCCGGCCGTGATGCCGGCGACATCCTGCGCGAGCAGCGCTGCGCCGTCGCGGATCTGGCAGCACAGCACCGTATCGGCGAGATCCTGGCTGGTGGCGCCCTTGTGCACCACCGCAGCCGCGGCCTCCGGCATCCCGGCCCGCAGCCGCGCGACCAGCGGAATGGCCAGCGTGCCGGCATGCGCCGCCTCGGCCGCGAGTTCCGCCGGATCAATGGCAATCGTGCCGCACAGAGCGGCGATGGCGGCAGCGTCCTCCGGAGATACCAGCCCCTCGGCCGCCTCGGCGGCAGCCAGAGCAGCCTCGAAGCCGAAGGCATGGCGCAGCGTCGACGCATCGTCGAAGATCGCCAGCATGGCGTCGGTGGTTGCCGACCGGGTCCGCAGCAACTGGCTCATAGGTCGAAGAACACGGTTTCGTTGCGCCCCTGCAGCACGATGTCGAGCCACCAGCTCCCAGCGGATCGGCGCTGCGCGATCAGCGTATGTCGGCGTTCCGGCGGCACCAGCGCCAGGATCGGGTCCTCCCCGTTGCCCTCCCCGTCGGCGAAATAGAGCCGGGTCGCCAAGCGTTTGAGCAGCCCCCGTCCGAGCACCGAAAGCGCAATGTGCGGCGCCTGCAGCGTGTTGCCGGGGCCCGGCACCCGGCCGGGGCGGATGGTACGGAAACGCCATATGCCGTTGCTGTCGGTGGCGGCGCGACCGAAACCGACGAAATGCGGATCCAGCGGCACCTCCTCGCGACCATCCTCGACGCTGGCATAGCGACCAGCGGCGTTGGCGTGCCAGATTTCGATCATGACGTCGTTCAGCGGCGCACCATTGCCATCATAGACGCCGCCGGCAATCTCGATCACCTCGCCCTGCGGCCTGCCGGTCGTGCCGGACTCGGCGAGCAGGAAATGCTCCGGCGGCATCAGGTCGGGCCTCGCGCCCATGTCGGAACGGCCGACCAGATCGCCGCCGCCCTTCCAGGGCAGCCCATAGTGAAAGAACGGCCCCACCGTCTGCGACGGCGTCTGGCCGAACAGCGCCGGATCCTGGTTGTCGAAACGCGGCGCGGCGTTGAGGGCCCCGAGGTCAGTGGTCATCGTGATGCTCCTCGAACGGGGTCTGGCCGCGGCCTTTGAGCACGATGTCGAAACGGTAGCCGAGCGCCCAGTTCGGCTCGGTAATGCCGATATCGAAGCGGGCGACCAGCCGCTGGCGATAGGGCATCGGCACCGCATTGGCGATCGGATCGATCTCGATCAGCGGATCATCCGGGAAATACATCTGCGTGACCAGCCGGGTCGCGAAGGCCGGGCCGAGCAGGGAGAGATGGATATGAGCCGGCCGCCAGGCATTCTTGTGATTTCCCCAGGGGTAGGCGCCGGGCCGTATGGTGACGAAGCGGTATCGTCCCTCGGCGTCGGTGACCACCCGGCCGACGCCGGTGAAATTGGGATCGAGCGGCGCCGGCCAGTCGTCGCGGGAATGGATATAGCGGCCGGCGGCATTGGCCTGCCAGATTTCGATCATGGTGTGCGGCACCGGCCGCGCCTGCTCGTCGAGAACGAGGCCGGCAACGACGATGCGCTGTCCCTGAGGCGCGCCGCGATGCTGCGCGGTGAGATCCGTCATCGCCGGCCCCATCAGCCGGTCCCAGGCTTCGTCGGGGCCGGTGATCTCGGTCAGCGTCGCAGGAATGGCGAGAGGGGCAAGCCGGGGCGAGCGGAGCACGGTGGAGCGGTAGTCCGGATGCAGCGAAGGCGGTGCGCCCGCATCCTCTCGACTGTAGGGAAGGATCAGTCGGCTCATGGCACCACCTCCATCAAGCGGCCACGGGAAGGAAAAGGCGTCCGTTCATTGCCCGGCGAATGCCGGCGTCGCGAGCGTGTGCAGATTGGCTTGCGCGGTCAGGCGGATGGCGGCGTTTGCGGCGCCGTAGCCGGCATAGCCGTCGCGCTGGACGATCTCGAAGAAGAAGCCGCCATTGAGCGGCGCGGTATAGGCGTGGCGGAACTCGCCCGCGACATCGCGGTCATAGAGGACGTTCAGCGTCCTGAGCGCGTCGATCTGTCCGGCGGCGAGGTCGGATCGGGCCTCGAGATCGTCATAGTAGTTCTCGGGGATGGGCAGCATGGTCATACCGCTGGCCACCAGCCGCGTCACGGTGGCGGCGATATCGTGGGTGGCGAAGGCAATGTGCTGCACACCGGAACCGAACAGCTCATTGACGAAGCGAGCGGACAGGGTGCGATGGCTCTGCGAGCCGTTGAGGATCAGCCGAAGCCCGTGGCCGGCCCCATCGACCGGCCCGCTTTCGATGACCTGGCTCTGCACCACGCCGCCGGGGTCGATCACCGCCTGGGTGGGTGACTTATGCGTCTCGAACAGCGAGGAGTAGAACAGCAGCCAGGTCAGCATCTCCTCGTACTGCATGCTCTGCGAAACATGGTCGACGCCGAGAAGTCCGGCGCCCGGGACAACGTCGCCTGTCGGTTCGAAATCGACATCGGACCAGCGGCCGAGCGCCGAGGCGCGGTCGAGGAAATAAACCAGACTGCCGCCGACGCCGCGCACGGCGGGAATATCGAGTTCGCCGGGACCGGCGGCGCCGGTATGCGGCACGTCCAGCAGCGCCCGCGCTCGCAGTGTCGCCCCCTGCGCATCCGGCACGCGCAGGGCGAGCGCGCAGACCGAGGTGCCGTGGGTGATCTGGTAGCTGTGCGCGAAGCCTTCCGCATCGCTGTTCAGCACGATGCGGATATCGCCCTGGCTCCAGAGGTCGACATCCTTCGAGCGGTGCCGGCCGGTGCGTCCAAATCCGAAAGCGCGCAACAGCTTCTCAAGGCCGGGCCGCTCCACCTCGGCCACCGCAAATTCGATGAACTCCACCGCCTCGACGGGCCGTGGCAGCGGCATCGGCACGGCGCCGGGCACCGGCCGGCCGAGACGGCGGGCGGTCTCGTCCAGCAGCCAGATCAGCGAGCGATGGCCGTCGAGCGCCACCGAGCGGGCTGACCCGGCGCGGAACCGGTCGTTGAAGATCTCCAGCGACAGCACGCCGTCATAACCGGTAGATACCAGCGCATCCATGAAGCCGGCGAGATCGAGGTCGCCCTGCCCCGGCAGGCAACGCCAGTGCCGGCTCCAGGACAGCGGATCGAGTTGCAGCAGCGGCGCGTCCGCCATCTGCACCATGGCGATCTTGTCGCTTGGAATGGTGCCGATGGTCGAGAGTTCGAGCTTGCGCGCCAGTATATGGAAGCTGTCGAGGACGACGCCGACTTCCGGCCGCCCCGCCCGCCGCACGATTTCCCAGGCGTCGCGGTAATCGTAGACATGCCGCCCCCAGGCCAGCGCCTCATAGCCGACGCGCAGGCCGCGTCGCCCGGCCCGCTCGCCGAGTTCGACGAAGTCGGCGGCCAGCCGGTCGATGCCGCTCTGGGCCTCGGGGGAGACATTGGAGCAGACGAACAGCAACTCGCTGCCCAGCTCCTGCAACAGGTCGAACTTGCGTTCCGCCCGGTCGAAGGTCCGCTGCCGGCGGGTTTCCGGCATGCCCTCGAAATCGCGGAACGGCTGGCAGGTAACGATGGACAGGCCGAGATCGCCGCAGATGCGCCGCACCTCGGCCGGCGAACCCGGGAAGGCGATCAGATCGTTCTCGAAGATTTCAACCGCCGGAAAGCCCGCCGCCGCAATGGCCTCCAGCTTCTCCACGAGGGTTCCCGATACGCAGACGGTCGCAATGGAGGGGATCATGGCGTGCTCCTTTCAGCGAAGCTGCGCGATGGCGCGCAAATCGTCCGGCGTTGTGGATGGCAGGCCGAAGAATTCGAGATAGGCGGGTATCTGCTCGAACAGCATGTCGGTGCCGATCTGGAACGCGCAGCCGCGCGCGCGCACGGCGTCGAGAAACGGCGTGATCTCATGCGTCAGCACCACCTCGCCGACGAAGGCGGAGGGGGGAAGCCGCGCGACGTCGACGGGCAGCGGATCGCCGTGGCGCATCCCGAGCGGGGTCGCGTTGACGACGATGTCGAAGCCGGCCGGATCGTTCGATCCGGTGGCGACCCGCAAGGCGGGATAGTGACCGACGAGACGCCGGCGGAGTTCGTCCGCCGCCGCCGCGTGGCTGTCGAACAGGCCGAGTTCGGCGATGCCGGCACGGGCGAGCGAGGCGGCGATGGCCGAGCCAACCCCGCCGGCGCCGACGACCAGTCCGCGCTGGCCGGCCACCTCGCGCCCCTTGCGCAGCAGGCCGCGCACGAAACCCTCCCCATCGAACATCTCGCCGACGAGCCGCCCGTCGGCCTCCCGCCGGACGGCGTTGCAGGCGCCGGCAATCGCGGCTGTCGGCCGCACCTCGTCGACGATGGCGAGGGTCACGACTTTATGCGGCATGGTAACCAATGCGCCGAGCGCATTGGAAAGCCGGAAGAATAGCTTGAGAAACCCCGGATAGTCCTCGCTGCGGCACCCCATCGGCACGACAAGGACATCGATCCCCTCGCGCTCGAAATAAGGGTTATAAATCATCGGCGACTTGAAGCTCTCGGTTGGGAAACCGAGATGGCCGATGAGCTTTGTGGTCCCGGTGATCATCTCGCGTCTCAATTTGTGTCGGACGGCTCGTGCAACGGCAGGGTCGTGCTCTGGCGAAACGGCGCTCAATGCGGGCGCAGAATCTCGCCGAGGAATTTGCGTGTGCGCTCATGGCGTGGCTGCGTGAAGAAGGCGTCAGGCGGCGCTTCCTCGACTATCGTGCCGCCAGCCATGAAGATGACGCGGTCGGCAACCTGCCGCGCGAAGCCCATCTCATGGGTGACGCAGATCATCGTCATCCCCTCCTCGGCGAGGCCGATCATGGTGTCGAGCACCTCCTTGACCATTTCCGGGTCGAGGGCGGAGGTCGGCTCATCGAACAGCATGACGCTGGGGCGCATGCACAGGGCGCGGGCAATGGCGACGCGTTGTTGCTGGCCGCCCGAGAGCTGCGCCGGATACTTGTCGGCCTGCTCCAGGATCCGGACGCGGTCGAGCAGCCGCCGCGCCGTCGCCTCAGCCTCGCTCCGGCTCATCTTAGCCGCCCGCATCGGCGCCAGCATGCAGTTCTGCAGCACGGTCATATGCGGGAACAGGTTGAAGTGCTGGAACACCATGCCGACCTCGCGGCGGATAGCGTCGATGGTGCGGCTATCGTCGCCGAGCCGGGTGCCGCCGACGCGGATCTCGCCCTTCTGGTAGGCCTCCAGATGATTGATGCAGCGGATCAGCGTCGATTTGCCGGAGCCCGACGGCCCGCACAGGACGATCTTCTCGCCCCGGCGGACCGACAGGTTGATGTCGGAAAGCGCCTTGAAGCCGCCGTACCACTTCTCGACATCGGCCATGACGATCATGGGATCCGTCGTCGCGGCATTGGCGATGGAAGCATGTGTCGTCATGGCCTGGACTCCCATGGTGCTGGCGTCAGCTTGCCGAGAAGGGGATGCCTTCGAGACTGTCGGGGAACTGATGCACCGGCACCTTCATCCACTTGTCGTAGAGCTTCTTCAGCTCGCCATTGGCCCTGATCTTGTCGATGAAGGCATTGAGCGAGGCGTTGACTTCCTTCTCGCCGAGGCGGGTGCAGGCGCCGTTGTACAGCTTCTGGAATTCCAGCTTGTTCTCGAACTCACCGGGACGGGCCTGCTCGACGCGCTGGAGATAGAAGATGTTGCCGCCGATCGCCTGCACCTGGCCGGAGACCAGCGCCTGGATGCTCGGTGCATCGCCGTCATAGCGCCGGATGGTGGTACCGGCCGGCGCGTTCTTGGTCACCTGGGTGTCCTGCGCGGCGCCCTTGGCGACGCCGATCGAGACCTTGGCCATGTCGGCATTGGTCTTGATCTCGACCGACTTCGGCGCGATCAGCACGATGGCGTTGGCGACATAGGGCTTGCTGAACTGCACCGCCTTGGCGCGCTCGGGCAGCATCGCCATGGTGGCGAACAGCACGTCGACGCGGCCGGAGGTCAGCGCCGGGATGCGGTTGCTCACCTCGAGCGGCACGAACTCCACTGTGACGCCCAGCTCTTTGGCGTAGAGGCGTGCCATGTCGGCGTCCAGGCCGTCCTGCTTGCCGTCGCTGGTCACGAAGCCCCAGGGCGGATTGTCGCCCTGGATGCCGACGATGATCTTGCCGCGCGCCTTGATCTCCTCGGTGGTGATGGCGGAAGCGGGACGGGTGGCGATTGCCGGCAGGGTCAGCGCCGCGACGACGGCGGCCAGCACGAGACGGCGGGTCGGCGTAAAGCGGGTCATGTTTCTCTCCCTTGATAGTGGCGTTTTCAGTTTCTTGCTTGGCTGCACCGTCACCGCGAGGCGACGGCGAGACGGTTTTCGAGATGCGAGCCGTAAAGCGACAGCGGCCAGCACATCAGGAAGTAGAGAATGCCGACGATCCCGAAGACGAGGAGCGGCTCGAAGATCTGGTTCGAGACGATGTTGCCGGCCCGTGCCAGCTCGGTGAAGCCGACGATGGAGGCGAGCGAGGTGCCCTTGATGAGCTGCACCAGAAAGCCGATGGTCGCCGGCAGCGAGATGCGGATCGCCTGCGGCAACACCACATCCTTCATCCGCGAGGTATATTTCAGGTTCAGCGCGCTGGCGGCCTCGGTCTGGCCGCGCGGCACCGCGTCGATGGAGCCGCGCCAGATCTCGCCGAGATAGGCGCTCGCATGCAGGGTGAAGCCGATGGAGACGGCGACCCAGGCGCTGAGATGCAGGCCGATCAGCGCCAGCCCGTAATAGACCACGAACAGCTGCATCAGCAGTGGCGTGCCCTGGAACAGGGCGATGTATCCCGCCGCCAGTCGCTCCAGCCCCCGCACGCCGGAGGTACGCAGCAGCGCGATGGCGAGCCCGCCGACCGAGCCGCAGACGAAGCCGATCGCCGACAGCGCGACCGTCCATTTCAGCCCGGTGAGAAGGAACAGGAATTCGCCGAGCCCCATTTTTCCCTCACTTCACCGGATAGCTGAAATAGCGGGTCGAGATCGTCGAGAAGAAGCTCATCATCAGCCAGGAAATGCCGAGATAGAGCAGCGTGATGACGCCGAAGACCTCGAAGCTGCGGAAGCTCTCGGACTCGATGCGCTGCGCCACCGAGGTCAGCTCATAGGCCGAGATCGCCGAGGCGACGCTGGTGGTCAGGGTGAGCAGAATGAACTGGCTGGTGAGCGAGGGGAAAACCGCCCGCAGCGCCGGCTTGAGCACGATCAGGCGGAACACCAGGCCCTTGTGCAGGCCCAGCGCCAGCCCGGCCTCGACCTGGCCGCGACTGATCGACTGCGCCCCGCCGCGGATGATCTCGATCGCATAGGCGCCGCCATTGATGCCGAGGGCGAGAATGGCGGTCGGCGTCGGGTCGAGCCGCAGGCCGGCCAGCGGCAGCGCGAAATAGATGAAGTAGATCTGCACCAGGAACGGCGTGTTGCGGATCAGCTCGACAAAGCCCTTCACCGCCCAGCGTATCGGCTTGTGGCGGGAGTCGCGCAGCACCACCCCGCTAATGCCGATGACGATGGCGATCGCCATCCCGCCCAGCGCGAGCAGCAGGGTGCCGAGGCAGCCGGCGAGCAGATCCGGCAGCCCGTCGAGCACGGGCGTGAAATCGAGCACGTAGTTCATGGCGTTTCCTCGACAGCCGACCTTCTGCGGGTCGGTCCGTTTCCCTTATCCGGCGCCTCTGCGGGCGGCTCGGCAGATACCAACGCGTGGCTTGCGCGATGTTTTTGGCGAATGATAAAATGTACCAACTAGTTCATTTGGTCAAGACGAATGGACCAGATGGTACATTTCACCTTGACGCTTTCCGCAGCGCCGCTGCGCGCCTTTTTTGGTGCTTGATGGACAAGACAGACACTCCCCTTCGACCCAACAGGAAATCGCTGTCGTGGACTCAGGATCCCGAAGGCGTGCGGCGCAGCATTCTCGACGCCGCGCGTATCGAATTCGTCGAGCACGGCCTCAGCGGCGCGCGTGTCGACGAGATCGCCGCCAAGACGGCGACCAGCAAGCGGATGATCTATTACTATTTCGGCGACAAGGAGGGCCTGTACCGCGCCGTCATCGAGGAGATGTACGACCGTATCAGGCGCTTCGAACGCAGCCTCGATCTCGCCGCCCTGCCCCCGGACGAGGCGATGGCCAAGCTCACCGGCTTCACTTTCGATTACCACGCCGACAACCCGGATTTCGTGCGGATGGTGATGATCGAGAACATCCACCATGCTCGCCACCTCGCCAGTTCCACCAAGATCGCCACGCTCAACCTGTCGATCATCGATGTGATCCGGGATATCTACCGGCGGGGCGTCGCTGAGGGCCTGTTCCGGCCGGGCATCGAGGCGCTCGACATCCACCTCACCATCAGCGCGCTCAGTTTCTACAACGTGTCGAACCGCGCCAGCATCCGGCAGGTGTTCGGCCATGACATGGGCGCGCCCGACGTGCTGCCGCAGCGCCGCCAGGCCGCCATCGACACGGTGATGCATATGCTGCGTCACTGATCTCGCCTCCCATCGGCCGGGGTGCGCCCGGGTGCCGCGCCTACCCTCAGGCCTTGCCGGCCAAGGCCGCCATCGCCTGGATCGCCAGTTCGTAGCCCCCGGCGCCGAAGCCGATCATCACGCCGGTCACCACCGGCGAGATCAGCGATTTGTGATAGACGCTCTCCCGCGCATGCACGTTCGAGATGTGCAACTCGATCTTCGGGCCGTCGAACATCTTCAGCGCGTCCATGAGCGCGACCGAGGTGAAGGTGTAGCCGGCCGGATTGATGACGATGCCGCACGCCTCGCCACGCGCCTGTTGCACGCTCTCGACCAGCTCGCCCTCGAAATTGGTCTGCCGGAACTCGACCTCGAACCCCAGCGATCCGGCCTTGGCGGCGCAACGTTCCGCGATCTGCGCCAGCGTCGTGGTACCGTAGATCGTCGGTTCGCGCTGGCCGAGCAGATTGAGATTCGGCCCGTTCAACACATAGATGCAGTGCCCCATCGTCCGTCCCCTTCTGGTTTGAACGCCGCGTGCCTAGACACGCTCCAGCGCCATGGCGATCCCCTGCCCGACGCCGATGCACATGGTGGCGAGGGCGAAGCGCCCGCCCGTGAGACTGAGCTCCAGCCCGGCCGTGCCGGCGAGGCGGGCGCCGGACATGCCGAGCGGATGGCCGAGCGCGATCGCCCCGCCATTGCGGTTCACGCGCGGATCGTCGTCGGCAATGCCGAGCAGGCGCAGCGTGGCGAGCCCCTGCGAGGCGAAGGCTTCGTTGAGCTCGATGACGTCGAAGCGCTCCGACGCGAGGCCCAGCCGCGCCATCAATCTCTCGCTCGCCGGTGCCGGGCCGACGCCCATCACCCGCGGCGGTACGCCGGCGATGGCGCCGCCGAGGATACGGGCGATCGGCGTCAGCCCGTGCCGACGCGCCACCGCCTCGGTGGCGACGATCAGAGCCGCCGCGCCGTCGTTCACCCCGGACGCATTGCCGGCGGTGACGGTGGCGCCGGCAATGGCGTTGATCGGCTTCAGCTTTGCCAGCGCCTCGAGGCTGGTGGCGCGCGGATGCTCGTCGCGGTCGACCACGAAAGGGTCGCCCTTTCTCTGCGGAATGCTCACCGGCGTGATCTCCCGCGCCAGCCGGCCATTCGCCTGCGCCGCCGCCGCCTTGGCCTGGCTCGCCGCCGCGAAGGCGTCCTGATCCTCGCGCGAGACGCGATAATCGATGGCGACGTTGTCGCCGGTCTCCGGCATGGAATCGACGCCGTACTGCGCCCGCATCAGCGGATTGACGAAGCGCCAGCCGATTGTGGTGTCGTGGATCTCGGCCTTGCGAGAGAAGGCGTTCTCGGCCTTGGGCAGCACGAAGGGCGCCCGGCTCATGCTCTCGACGCCGCCAGCGAGGACGAGCTCGGCCTCTCCTGCCTTGATGGCGCGGGCGGCGGTGACGACGGCGTCCATGCCGGAGCCGCACAGCCGGTTGATGGTGGTTCCGCCCACCGAGACCGGCAGGCCCGCCAGCAGCCCGCTCATGCGGGCAACGTTGCGGTTGTCCTCGCCGGCCTGGTTGGCGCAGCCGAGGATGACGTCATCCACCGCCTCCCAATCCAGCGACGGGTGCCCGGCCTTCAGCGCCTTGAGCGGGATCGCGCCGAGATCGTCGGCGCGGACGCCCGACAGCGCGCCACCGAAACGGCCGATCGGCGTGCGCAGATAGGCGCAGATGAACGCTTCGGCCATACGCCCGCTCCTCATATGTCCGGCGCGACGAGATCGGCAACCTCGCCGTCGACATGCAGCGTGGCGCCGGTCATCGCCTGCAACTCGGCGAACGCCTGCCCCGGCAGCTTCTCCCGCAGCACGAAGCGCCCATCAGCGATGTCGACCACCGCGTGGCTGGTGTAGACGCGGGTGACGCAGGCGACGCCGGTGAGCGGGAAGGAGCAGGCCTCGACCAGCTTCGGCTCGCCGGCCTTGGTCAGGTGCTCGGTGATGACGAAAACCTGGCGGGCGCCGTGCACCAGATCCATGGCGCCGCCTACCGCCGGCACGCCGGTGCTGCCGACCCGCCAATTGGCGAGATCGCCCTTCTGCGACACCTGGTAGGCGCCGAGGATCGCCACGTCGAGATGGCCGCCGCGCACCATGGCGAAGCTGTCGGCGTGGTGGAAGAACGCGGCGCCCAGCTTCAGCGTCACTGCCTTCTTGCCGGCATTGATTAGGTCCCAATCCTCCTCGCCCGGCGCCGGCGGCTCGCCGAAATTGAGGATGCCGTTCTCGGTATGGAAGATGGCCTCGCGCCCCGGCGGCTGATAGCTCGCTACCATTTCCGGTAAGCCGATGCCGAGATTGACATAGGCGCCGTCGGCGATGTCCTGCGCGGCGCGCCAGGCGATCTGGGCGTTGGAAAGCCTGCTGTTCGGCCGGGTATTTTGTGTCATGCGCAGGCCGCCCCGGCGCGGACGAGATCTTCCTCCTGCTGCGGATGCGGCACCTCGACCACCCGGTCGACGAAGATGCCGGGCGTAACCACGCTCTCGGGATCAATGTCGCCGGCCGCCGCCAGCCGTGACACCTGCACGATGGTGGTCGCCGCCGCCATGCACATCAGCGGGCTGAAATTGCGCGCCGCCTTGTTATAGGTGAGGTTGCCCTGCGGGTCGCCGAGATGCGCCTTCACCAGTGCGAAATCGGCCTTGAGCCAGCGCTCCTGTACGTAACGGCGGCCGTCGAACTCCGCGATGGGCTTGCCCTCGGCGAGTTCGGTTCCATAGGCGGTCGGCGTGTAGAAAGCGGGTATCCCGGCGCCGCCGGCACGAATGCGTTCGGCCAGCGTGCCCTGCGGCACCAGTTCCAGCTCGATCTCCCCGGCGAGGTATTTTTCCGTGAAGGCGCGCGGATCGGAGGAGCGCGGGAAGGAACAGATCATCTTGCGGACCATGCCGGCATCGATCATCGCTGCCAAGCCGACCCGGCCGGTACCGGCATTATTGTTGATAACGGTGAGATCTCTCGGCCGCTTGTCGATCAGCGCATGGATCAACTCGATCGGCGCGCCGGCGCCGCCGAAGCCGCCGATCATCACCCGCGCGCCATTGCCGATCCCGGCGACCGCGTCCGCGACGCTGCCGACCCTCTTGTCCACGACGTCACTCCCTAGGCTGTACCCTCATTGGCTCGGGGCACCTTGAGCAAAGGGATAGAGGCGAGACCGGTCGACAGCAAGAATTTTGTGCGCTATTTGATATTTGTTCATATATCGCACCAATATGGAGAGCGAAGGTGAAACAGACCGACTTCGTCGGCGGTTTTGCAAAGGGATTGCAGGTCATCGAGGCCTTCAACGCCGCGACCCCCAAACTGACCATCACCCATATCTCCGCGACCACCGGCCTCGATAGGGCGACGGCGCGGCGCTGTCTTCTGACGCTGGTCGAGCTCGGCTATGCCCGTCATGACGGCAAGCATTTCGAGCTGACGCCGAAGGTGCTGCGGCTCGGCCATGCCTATCTTGCCGCCACCCCGCTGCCCCGGCTGATCCAGCCGCATCTCGACGCTCTCTCCGAGGAGGTCGGCCAGAGCGCTTCGGCCAGCGTTCTGGAGGGAACGGAAATCGTCTACATCGCCCGCGCGGCGCAGAAGCGGGTGATGTCGATCAGCCTGATGCCGGGCTCGCGGCTTCCGGCCTGGTGTGCCTCGATGGGCCGGGTCCTGCTGGCGGCGCTGCCGGAAGTGGAGGCACGCGCAATCCTGGAGCGCTCGCAGCTGCACGCGCTCACACCGTTCACCCGTACCACCGTGGATGCGGTCATCGACGAATGCCGGCGCGTGCGCGAGCAGGGCTATGCTGTCATCGACCAGGAACTCGAGCTCGGCCTGTGCTCCATCGCCGTGCTGCTGGTCGACGCGCGCGGTCGCGTGGCGGCCGCGCTGAATATCGGCGCTTCGGCATCGCAAATCCCGGCCGCGCAGATGCCGGCGCTCTATCTGCCGGCGCTGCGACGGGTTCAGGCCGCACTGCGCCCGCTGCTGCACCCGGCCGACATACGGTCCGACAGCCCGACCGCGTGACCGAAGGCGCTCAGCGTCCTTCCAGCGCCGGCTCCGGCTCGGCGGCAGCAACCGCCGCCGATTCAGTCTGGATACCGGCGGCCTGGGCGATCAGTTCCACCGAGCGCAGCCGCTGGGCATGGTCGTAGACGTCCGACACCACGATGAGTTCATCGGCCCCAGTCTCGGCGACCAGCGCGGCAAGGCCGGCACGCACCGTCTCCGGCGAACCGATGATGGAGCGGGCGAGCATGCGCATCGCCTGCGCCTTCTCCATCGGCGACCAATAGCTCTCAATGTCGTCGATCGGTGGCCGGCTCAGGCCGCGGGCGCCGCGGAAGATATCGGCGAACGACATTTGCTGCGTCGTCGCCAGCCGGCGCGCTTCGGCATCGGTCGGCGCGGCGATGACGTTGACGCCGACCATGGCATAGGGACGACTCAGCTGCGCCGACGGCTTGAAGCGGCTGCGATAGATGTCGAGCGCCGAAAGCAGCATTTCCGGCGCGAAATGCGAGGCGAAGGCGTAGGGAAGGCCGAGCTCGGCGGCGAGCATCGCCCCGAAATTGCTGGAGCCGAGAATCCACAACGGCACTTCGGTTCCCGCCGCCGGCACCGCCTGGATCCGCTGGCCGGGTCCGGCCGGCGCAAGGAAAGCCTGCAATTCGAGCACGTCCTGGGGGAAGCTCTCGGCGGATTCGTTGGTGCGGCGCAAGGCGCGCAGCGTCGTCTGGTCGGTGCCCGGCGCTCGGCCGAGCCCAAGGTCGATGCGGCCGGGAAACAGCTGCGCCAGCGTGCCGAACTGCTCGGCGATCACATAGGGCGAATGATTGGGCAGCATGATGCCGCCGGCGCCGACCCGTATGCGCGTCGAACCGGCGGCGATATGGGCCAGCACCACCGAGGTCGCGGCGCTGGCGATGCCCGGCATGTTGTGATGCTCGGCCACCCAGATGCGGCCATAGCCCCATTTTTCCGCGTGAGCCGCAAGGTCGCGGGCATTGTCGAGCGCCCCCCGTGCATCGGTATCTTCGGTGATGCGGACGAGTTCGAGAATGGACAGTGCCGTCATCGCTTGCTCCCAGCGCACCGCAATCGGACGGCATGGGCTGATACGCCCCTTGCTGCCGTCAGAAAACGGAGATTGTCTCCACTTATCTCGGTGCTATATGGAGACTGCCTCCATATCTAGTCAACCGGATCAAGCAGCCGAACGCGCATGAGTACCGACGTTGTGAGTGGTGAACCGTCCCGGCTGCGCGCCGATGCGCGGCGCAATCGCGAGCGCATCCTGCGCACCGCCATGCGGCACTTCTCGTTGCATGGCATCAACGCGTCGCTCGAGGAGATCGCCCGCGAGGCGGAGGTCGGGGCCGGCACGCTGTACCGCCATTTCCCTTCACGCGAGGCGTTGCTCGCCGCGGCGCTGGAGGACCAGCAGAAGGAATTGCTGGCATGCGCGCAGCGGGCCGGAAAGCTCGCCGATTCCGGTGCGGCGCTCGGCGCCTGGCTCGGGGCGTTGCAGGATTACCTGCGCAGCTTCAACGGGTTGCCGGCGCCGGTTCTGGCCGCGGTAAAGGAACGGGAATCGCCGCTCTGCCTTTCCTGCAATGCACTGGTGTCGCTGACGGATGAGTTCCTCGTCCGCGCGCAGCAGGACGGGCGCGCCCGTGCGACGGTGACGGCGAACGAGCTGTTCCTCAGTGCCCTTGGCATCGCCTGGGTGCTGAACAGGGCGGAAGCCTGCGGCACGACGCGTCAGGCGCTGGAGAAGGTGCTGGCGCATGGCTACCTCGCGGCTACGGACGAGCCGCCTGCACCGATGATGACCGCGCCCCCTCCGGGGGACTGAGCCGCACGCGCGAGGCGGCCAAGCTGTGCCGCCTGCCCGGCCGCCTCGGCTACACCCCGATCGGCATCAGCGCCGGGTCGCGTGGCACGGCGCGCGGCGCCACCAGCGCCTTCCACGTCGAAAGTGCCCGATTTGCCGATGGGAAGGCCGGCCGCGGGATGAAGCGCCCCCGCCCCGGCCGCGGCGCGTCGTTGCGCCCCTGCGAGAACACCACCTCGCCGCGCGACAGGGTGAAACGCGGCAGGCCACGCACCTCCACTCCCTCGAAAACATTGTAGTCGATGATCGACTTCTGCCCGGCGGCGCGGATGGTCTTTCCCGCCTTGGGGTCCAGCACCACGATGTCCGCATCGGCGCCGGGCACAATGGCGCCCTTGCGCGGATAGAGGTTGAGGATACGGGCGATATTGGTCGAGGTCACCGCGACGAACTCGTTCGGCGTCAGCCGGCCGGTCTCTACACCGCGGGTCCACAGCACCGGCATCCGGTCCTCCAGCCCGCCGGTGCCGTTGGGAATGCGGGTGAAGTCGCCCAGTCCCATGCGCTTCTGCGCGGTGGTGAAGGCGCAATGGTCGGTCGCCACTACCTGCAGCGAGCCGGCCGACAGCCCGGCCCACAGGCTGTCCTGATGCGCCTTGTCGCGGAACGGCGGCGACATCACCCGCTGCGCCGCATAGTTCCAGTCGGGATGCTGATAGACCGCCTCGTCCAGCGTCAGGTGCTGGATCAGTGGCTCGCCATAGACCCGCATGCCCTTCTGCCGCGCCCGGCGGATCGCCTCATGCGCCTGCTCGCAGGACACATGGACGATGTAGACCGGCACCCCGGCGGCATCGGCGATCATGATGGCGCGGTTCACCGCCTCGCCTTCCACTTCCGGCGGGCGGGAATAGGCATGCGCCTCCGGCCCGCGAATGCCCTCGGCGAGGTATTTCTGCTGCAGGGCGGCGACGATGTCGCCGTTCTCGGCGTGCACCAGCGGCAGCGCGCCGAGCGCGGCGCAGCGCTGGAACGAGGCGAACATCTGGTCGTCGTCGACCATCAGCGCGCCCTTATAGGCCATGAAATGCTTGAAGCTGTTGATGCCGCGCCCGACCACCGCCTCCATCGCCGCGAAGATCACCTCCGACCAGCCGGTGACGCACATGTGGAACGAGTAGTCGGCGCTGGCCTGACGGCTGGCGCGCGCGTCCCAGGCGTCGAGCGCCCCGATCAGATCGTCGCTGTCGGGGATGACGAAATCGACCACCATGGTGGTGCCGCCCGACAGCGCCGCGAACGTGCCGCTCTCCCAGGTCTCCGCCGCCGTGGTGCCCATGAACGGCATTTCGAGATGGGTGTGCGGATCGATGCCGCCCGGCATCACATAGGTGCCGCTGGCGTCGAGCACGGTGTCGCCGGAAAGCCCCTCGCCTATCGCGGCAATGGTCTCGCCCTCGATCAGCACGTCGGCCACATAGGAGCGGTCGGCGGCGACGACGGTGCCGCCCTTGATGACGATGGACATCATTTGCTTCTCCTTCACACCACTTCCGCCCCCCGGCCCGCTCAGGGACCGAACACCGGGGTGGCGCGCACGACTTCGTTCATGCAGCAAGCATCGTGCCCGGCGGCCGGCGGTGCCCGGCGCCCCGGCCGGTCACGCGCACGTCTCGGGTTCCGGCAAGGCCTTGGCAGCCATCCCACCGAACTCCTGCCCGGTTTGCAGGCAGCCGCAGGTCTCGAACAGCAGCATGCGTACCCAGCGATGGCCGGGATCGCGATGCGTGCGCTCATGCCAGACCGCCAGCTTGGTGAAACCGGGAATCTCCACCGGCGGCTCCAGCGTGGTGAGACCGTCGACGCACGACACCAGGCGCCGCGGCGCCACGGCGATCAGGTCCGTCGCCCGCAGCACTTCGCCGAGCACCAGGAAGCTGGTCACCGTCAGGACCACCCGCCGCTTGCGGCCGCTTCTGGTCAGGGCGTCGTCGGTCACGCCCCAGAAGCGCTCGCCGGCATAGGAGACCAGCGCATGGTCGAGCGCGCAGAAGCGGTCGAGGGAGATGGACCCCGCCGCCGCATCGGGGTGCGTCGTCCGCAGCGCGCAGACATAGGTCTCGTCGAACAGGCGCCGGGCGTGCAGGTCCGGCGGCGCCGCCTCCGGCGTCATCAGCGCCAGATCGAGTTCCCCCCGCTCGAACTGCATCTGCACCCGGTCGTCCTCGACGGTACGGATGGCAATGCGGATGCCGGGTGCCTGCCGGCGCAGCTTGGCCAGGAACGGCACCACGACGGCCTGAAGCGTGTAGTCCGTGGCGGCGATGTTCAGGGTGAATTCGGCCGTCAGCGGATCGAAGGCCGATGGCTGCAGCAGCGTCTCGACATCGCTCAGAATCTGCTTGATCGGCCCGGCAAGTTCGGTCGCCCGCAAGGTCGGCACGATGCCCCGCTGCGTGCGCACGAACAACGGATCGTCGAAGCTCTCCCGCAGTCGCGTCAGCATGCCGCTCACCGCCGGCTGCGTGAAGCCCAGCCGCTCGGCGGTACGGGTGACGCTGCGCTCGTCGAGCAGCGCGTCGAGCGTGCGCAAGAGATTGAGATCGAGGGCCCTGATATCTTTCATCGTTATGACAGTGATCGCTTCCGGTTATTTGCGCAATGTCTGCCATGCCCGCATGTGAGGGCGAGCGACAGGCACGACAGCGCGCGGCGCGCACCGGACGGAATGACACCATGTATGAGATCCATTGGCCGGAATCCCAAGTCTCCGGCCCCACGCCGAAAGATCGGATGTCGACCGTCGCAGGCGAATGACGGTTCGGATGTCGCCGATATCTGCAGAAGCACTGAAACTTTTCCGGCTATTCACCGACAGCCGGCTGGCCGCTTTTGCGCGTGCCCGGCCAGCGGGATCTCGACGTCGCGGCGGGGTTTCCTGCCCGGCACTCTCCGCGCAGCGGGCGCTCGACAAGCCGCCGCCGCTGCCGCGGAGCGCATGCGGATCACGGCCGTAGCCTGAGGCCGGCCGGGACCATCACCGAGAATTTCACCGCGTGTCCGGCCTGCCCGGACGCGCTCAAGCACCGCCGGTTCAGCGCCACGCCGCCGATCCGGGCAAACTGACGACAAGAGGAGAGCAACTCAGCATGTCCGCCGTTTTCACGCCGTTCCGCCTGAAGGACGTCACCTTGCGCAACCGCATCGCGTTGCCACCCATGTGCCAGTATCGCGCCGTGGACGGGGTGACCAACCAATGGCACCAGATCCATTATCCGGGAATGGCGCGTGGCGGCGCGGGACTGGTCGTCGTCGAGGCCACCGCCGTGTCGCCGGAAGGCCGGATCACGCCGGGCTGCACCGGCCTGTGGAACGACGCGCAGGTGGAAGGACTGGCGCAGATTGCCGCCTCCATCAAGGCCGCCGGCGCCGTGCCCGGCATCCAGATCGCGCATGCCGGCCGCAAGGCCAGCGCCAATCTTCCCTGGGAAGGCGACGACCACATCCCCGACGGCGACCCGCGCGGCTGGCCGACCATCGCCCCCTCCGCCGTCGCGTTCGGCGGCGGCCTGCCCAAGCTTCCGCGGGCGATGACCCTCGACGATATTGCGCGGGTGAAGGCCGACTTCGCCGCCGCCGCCCGGCGCGCCCTCGCGGCCGGCTTCGAGTGGATCGAGTTGCACTTCGCCCATGGCTATCTGGCGCAGAGCTTCTTCTCGCGCGGGGCCAACCAGCGCACGGATCAATATGGCGGCGATTTCGCGGGCCGCAGCCGCTTCCTGCTGGAAACGCTGGCCGCGGTGCGCGAGGTGTGGCCGGAAAACCTGCCGCTGACCGCGCGTTTCGGCGTCATCGAATATGACGGCAACGACGAAGAGACCCTGGCGGAATCCATCGATCTGGCGAAAGCCTTCCGCGATGGCGGGCTGGACCTGCTCAATGTAAGCATCGGCTTCTCGACGATCGACGGCCGGACGCCATGGGCACCGGCATTCCTGGCGCCGGTGGCCGGACGCGTGCGACGCGAAGCGGCGCTTCCCGTCGCTTCGGCCTGGTGCCTCGATGCGCCGCAGGATGTCGAGCGCGCCGTGGCCGACGGACAGATGGACATTGTCATGATCGGCCGGGCGCATCTCGCCAACCCGCATTACCCCTACCAGCTGGCGCTCGCCCTCGGGGAGGAGAAGCCCTCCTGGGTGCTGCCAGCGCCCTACGCACACTGGCTTTCCCGCTATCGCGGGCCGGGCAAGGGGTCGGCGCAGTAAGCGCCGGATCCGGCGAGGTAGTGGACCCGTTCGAACGGTGGCCGTCCATCGCCGAAAATGGCTGCAACGTCAGCCATTCCCGGCTCTCGCGACGGGGCGACCGTACCGGCCCGGCGCTCAGCCGCCGTCGACGGGCCGGAACGCGGCGGCGAGCGCCTCGGTGGCGCGTGCCAGCAGGCCGACATCCACCCCGACAGCGGTGAACACCGATCCAAGCTCCATGCAGCGCCGCGCCAGTGCGGCGTCGGCGGTGAGCACCCCTGCCGGCTTGCCGCTGGCGGCGATGCGGACGATGGCGCCAGTCACCCCCTCCACCACCGCCGGATGGCCGAGCTCGCCGATATGACCCATGCTGGCCGCGAGATCGCCGGGACCGACGAACACGCCGTCCACCCCCTCGACCGCAGCAATGGCGTCGATCGCGCCGAGCGCTTCCTCGGTCTCCACCTGCACCAGCACGCAGATCTCCTCCCCTGCCCGCCGGCCATAGCCGGGCACGCGGCCGAACTGGGTGGCGCGGGTCAATGCCGAGACCCCGCGCAGGCCTTCCGGCGGGTAGCGGGTGGCGGCGACGGCGGCGCGCGCCTCCTCGGCATTCTGCACATAGGGAATGAGCAGCGTCTGCACGCCGATGTCGAGATAGCGCTTGATCAGCACCGGATCGTTGCTCGCCGGCCGCACCACCGGCGCCACCGCATGGCCGGACAACGCCTGTAGCTGCCCGAGCACGGTCAGCACGTCGGCCGGCGAATGTTCGGTGTCGAGGAGCAGCCAGTCGAAGCCGGAACCGGCGACGACCTCGATGCCGAAGGCGCTCGACAGCGTGCACCACAGCCCGAGTTGCTGGCGCCGCTCGCGAATGGCCCGCTTGAAGTGGTTGCGTGGCAGGTCGGCGGTGATGTGTGCCATGGCGGTGCCTCAGGTGAAGGCGACGCTGATCGCGCCGACCGGGCCGTAATCGGCGGTGATGACGTCGCCGGCGGCGATATCGACCGGGCGGGTGAACGAGCCGGCCAGCACGATCTGGCCCTTCTTCAGCCCGGTACCGACGGCGGACAGCTTGTTCACCAGCCAGGCGATGCCCGCCGCCGGATGGCCCATGATGGCGGCGGAGACGCCGGACTCCTCGATGATACCGTTCTTGCTCAGGGTGGCGCCGACCCAGCGAATGTCGATGTCCATCGGCCGGATCACCCGGCCGCCGACGACGATGGCGGCGAAGGCGGCATTGTCGGCGATGGTGTCGACGATGGCCCGCGGCACCTCGGTGCGGTAGTCGATGATCTCCAGCGCCGGCACCACATATTCGGTGGCGCGCATCACGTCGTAGATGCGGCAGCCCGGCCCTTCGAGATCCTCGCCCATGATGAAGGCAAGCTCGACCTCCAGCCGCGGCTTGATGAAGCGGCTGGCCGGGATCTGGGCGCCGTCATTGAACAGCGCGTCGTCAAGGATGCGGCCATAGTCGGGCTCGGTCATCTTAGAGGCCATCTGCATGGCGCGCGAGGTCAGTCCGATCTTGTGGCCCACCATGCGCGCGCCGGCGGCGATGCGCGCCTGCGCCCACAGATCCTGCACCCCGTAAGCGTCCTCGATCTCCATCGCCGGCAAGGTGCGGCTCGGCTGCACGATCGGCTTGCCCTCGCGTTCGGCGCGCAGGATATCGTCCGCCGTCTGGCGGCGTTGCTCTTCGGTCAGCATGCAATGTCTCCTGGAGATCAGACGAGGGCGATCGGCCGGATCGGCGAGCCGGTGGCGCCGCTGATCCGCACCGGCAGGGCGACGAAGGCGAAAGCGCCGGTCGCCGCGCCGCCGAGTTCCTCGAGGTCGAGATTTTCGATGATGTGGATGCCGTTCTGAGCGATCAGGATCATGTGCACTTCGAGGGTGATGTCGTGGTGGTTCATCACCTCGAAGGCGGAGGTGTCGGAGCCGACCGAGAACGGCCGGCGCTCGGCCAGCCAGCGGCCGGCGGCGACGCCCGGCCCCGGCGCGCCGGCGGAATCGAGCCCGAGATAGCGCGGCGAATCCGCCCAGAAGCGCGCCCAGCCGGTGCGCACCAGCGCGATGTCGCCCGGCCGCACTTCGACGCCCGCCGCCTTCTCGGCGGCTTCGAGATCGGCGACGCTGATCTCATAGGCCGGCTCCAGCGCCTCGACGCCGAGCGTCCGCGCCACGTCGAGCAGCACCGCGCGCCGGAAGATCGGGCCGATGGTCTCGGCACCGTGCACCTTGAACAGGCCGGTTCCCTGCTGCTCCTCGGCGGCGATGTGCTTGCCGTAGAGCGCGCCATGCTCGGAGACATGGCACAGCGCGTCGATATGGGTGGAGGAATGGGTACTGGTGACCATCAGCTCGTTGGAGGATGAATGGCCGCAGCAGCGCAGCACGTCGCCATGCCGGTTGTTGAGGGTGATGTGGAAGGGCGGGTGCGCCGGATGGATCGGCATGCCCTTCTGCATCGGATGGCTGAGGTCGATCTGCCGGGCGCCGGCAGCGGCGGCGAGCCACTCTTCCATGCGGAATGGCGGCACGACGCGGGTTTCCATGTTCATTTAAGCTCGGCTCCCTTGGTTTCGGGCAGGAAGACGAGAACGATCAGCCCGGCCAGCAGGAAGAAGCCGGCGGTGAAGGCAAGCGCGCCTCCGAGGCCGAAGCTCGTCGACAGGATGCCGACGGCGGCGGGAGCAAGGGCGCTCACCGCGCGGCCGGCGTTGTAGATGAAGCCTTGGGCGGTCGCCCGGATATTGGTCGGGAACAACTCGGCGAAGGTGGGCGCGAAGCCACTGTAGAAGCCGGTGCCGAAGAAGGCCACCACCGGGCCGACGGCGAGCAGCATCGCCGGCGACGACACCAGCGTGTAGACCGACACCGCCAGCGCCGAGAGCAGGAAATAGATCACGAAGGCGGCCTTGCGCCCCAGCGAGTCGGCGACATAGCCGAAGGAGATGAAGCCGAGCGCGGCACCCACCTGCATGACCACGATCCAGGTCGTCGACTTCACCAGATCGAGACCGGGGCCGCCATTGGCCACCGGGGTGGCGAGCCAGGTCGGGATCCAGGTGAACAGCCCCCAATAGCCGCACATCGCCGCCGCGGTGAAGGCGAAGCCCACCGCCGTGCTGCGGCCGTGGTCGCGCAGCAGCATGCGGATGGTGGCACCAAGCGACAGCCGCTCGGTCTGCTGCTTCCAGATCTCCGGCTCCGGCGTGTGGCGGCGGATCCAGAAGGCGAGCAGCGCCGGGGCGATGCCGAAGAAGAACACGCCGCGCCAGCCGACGATCGGCAGGAACACCGCCGCGACGATCGCCGCCAGCGCATAACCGCTGGCGAAGGCGCTCTGCACCCAGGCCATCACCTTGCCGCGATGGCGGGCCGGCCAGGTTTCGGTGATCAGCGCCGCGCCGGCCGACCATTCGCCGCCGACGCCGAGGCCGACGATGATGCGGAACAGCAGCAGCTGCGTCACATCCTGCGACAGCCCGCACAGCAGCGTGCCGATCGAGTAGCACAGGATCGACAGCACCATGGAGCGGGTGCGGCCGATGCGGTCGGCGAGGAAGCCGAAGATCAGCCCGCCAAAGGCGGTGGCGACCAGGCTGGCGGAGGCGATCATGCCCGCCGTCGAGCGCGACATGCCAAGATCGGCGCTGATGTGGCTGAGCATCATCGCGAACAGCAGCAGGTCCATGATGTCTAGCGCCCAGCCCAGATAGGAGGACCAGAACGCTTGCCATTGGGCCTTGGTCGCGCCGACATACCAAGCTGTCTTCGGCGCGGACGCAGTTGTATTGTTGGCTATCTCGATCGTCACAAAGTCCTCCCAGAGATTTTTATCTTTTTTATTTGATGATCGGCCGCGTAGAACGTTCAGCTCTGCGCGGTCGGTGCGCCCGGCGCGACAGCCGGAACGCGGTAGTTGTTTTCCTGTTTCATAGGCAGCGGAGTGAGGGGTCGCAATTGACCAATTTTCAACCCGGATGTGAGGCGAATTGACAGCGCAACGCTACGGCCGCATCCCTGCGCCTTCCGCTTGGTGTGCCACGGTGCGCTCATGACGCCCCCCTATCGTTCTCTTCCCTCCCTGCAGGCGCTGCGCTGCTTCGAAGCCGCCGGCCGTCTCGGCAGCTTTTCGCTGGCGGCGGAGGAGATGTGCATCACCCACAGCGCCATCAGCCACCAGATACGCGGGCTGGAGGAAGCCATCGGCCAGCCGCTGTTCCTGCGCCAAGGCAACCGCATGGCGCTGACCGAAATCGGCCGGACCCTGGCGGCGGAGACCCGGCGCGCGCTCGACTATCTCAGCCATGCCTATGCGGTTGCCCACGAGACGGCGGTGCCCCGCCCCGCGGTGCTCAATCTCGCGGTGCAGATCGGGCTGATGGAGCACTGGCTGATGCCGCGCCTGTCCGAGCTCACCCGCCGGCTGGATGGCGTCGGGCTGCGCATCCGCAGCCTTGCCGATCTTTCCGAGGCCTGTCCGGACGACGTCGAGGTCGCCCTGGTCTACGGCACCGGCGACGTGCCGGGCATGATCTCCGAGAAAATCGCCGAGGAGGAGGTGTTCCCGGTCTGCAGTCCAGGCTTCCTGGCCCGGCACCCTTCCATCCGCCTCGAACGGATGCACGAGGCGCCGCTGCTGCTGCACTCGCGGGTGACATGGAATCTCTGGCTGGAACGGGCTGGGCTGCCGATCGTCTACCCCCGCCAATCGATCATGCTGGACGATGTCGCGCTGACCGTGCGCGGGGCGCTGGCCGGTCAGGGCATCGCCATGGCGCGGTCGCTGCTGGTGCGGGACTATCTGGCGGATGGCACCTTGGTGCGGCTGTTCGAACTCTCGGTGCCCGGCATTTTCAGCTACCACCTCGCCTGCCGCTCGCGGGAGATCCGCGAGCGCTACCGGGAACCGCTCGACTGGATCTGCGAGACGATCCGCATGGCGTCCCGCACGCCGGCCGATCCATCGTCCGAAGCCATCTCCTGACGTAGAGTTCGCGGTCACCCGCCCCGCCGCCCCGGCTGCCGGTCGCCGGTCCGCAACGGCGCCGCCGGATCGCCGCGGCGCATGCAGCATCGCGGCATGCGTGCAGCTTGAAGGCTGCACTCTTTCTGGTCATGATGGTCGCATCTTCCCAAAGGAAAGCGATGCATCGCCATGAAAATATTAGTGGTCGGCGGGTCGAACTCGGTGATGAAGCCCGGCTATCTCGATCACGTCCACGCATCGCTGAAGCAAAACGGCATCAAAGCTCCCGCATTCAAAAATCTCAGCGTCGGAACCAATAATTGCCTGATCGGGCTTGAAAATATCAGGTTGTTCGATGGCCTCGACAAATTCGACAAGATCATCATCGAATTCGCTGTCAATGATCTGTCGCTGATAGCCTCGGATGCATTCGAAACCTGGCAATGCGCCTATGAGGGACTGCTGCGCCACGTGCTGCGGCAGGCACCCCGCATTCAGGTCTACAACCTCATTCTGGGGCGGCGCCCGGAACGCACGCGCGCGCTGACCGAGCGTATCCGCACCGGCATGCATGAAATCGTCGGCCACTACAAAGACCATTACGACATCAGGATCGTCGATTTCGACCAGCACCTGCGCGATTCCCTGCAGAACGACCAGAAGCGTATCGAGCAACATTATCGCGACGGCGTTCATTACGGCCTGGACACCGGCGCTCCCATTCTCGGCCGCTACCTTGCGCAGCACCTGCTCGCGGAACCCCTGCCGGCGACATCGTCCTGGCCTGCCTCGCTATGCGCGGCGTCTTTCGACAGGGCCGAATTCTGCGTCTTGCCGGAGGTCTCGACCGATCTCGAAACCCATGAATTCAAGAACACCCGGTTCTGCAAGAAAGCTATCGAGATGCGGGTGGGCGAAAGGCTCACCGTCGATCTGCCGGGCCCGCTGATCTGCCTGTCGTTCCTGGCCACCGTGGCGTCCCGGCCGTTGCTGGTCGAGGAGGAGGGAGAAGCTCCCATCCTGCTCTATACCTCCCATGTCGGGCTCGAAAAGACGCCGGAGAAGTTCATCATCAAGAACTTCGCCTTCGAGTGGAAGAAATGGTCGTCGATCGAGCGCAAGGGTCGGCGCACGGTGACGTTTAGCGCCGTGGAGCGGGCCGATATCTCGGGCTTCCAGCCTTATCTGGTTAATCGCTACAACATGGTTCCAGGCTGGGATGAGGGCCGTGGCCCCTACCTCAGCAACCTGCTGTATCTGCCGCAGCAATAATGCTGCCGAGACTGGGGCCGTGCCGCCGCCTCACACCCATCGCCCCCATGACGCCCGACAATGCCCGTATCCCGCGGGTCGGCGCCAACCCGATCGCCTTGAGGATCCGGCAGGCCCGGCATGTTCCGATTATCCTCGACATGTTGACCTCGATCGTCGCCCGCGGCCGGTACCTAACATGGGTGGGCAGCGGGAGAGGCTGTCCCAGCCCCAGGTGGAGCGGGCGATGCTCGCAGCGCACCGCACGCGCCGCCCCGCTCATGGTGTAAGTTGAACAATCGAAGCCGTACCAATGGGAGGGACGATGAAGATGAAACGCAGGAGTATGCTGGCAGCTTTGGCGCTACTCGCGGCGGCTGGCGGGCCGGCTGCCGCGCAGACGGCCAATGATCCGTTCAATGCGCCGGTGCCAAGATCCCTGCAGCCGATCGATCCCGGCCAGCCGGCATATGATCCTTCGGCACCGGATTCGATGACGGGGGAGACTCAGCCGCCGCCAGGGCCGCCTCCCGAGGGGCAGGCGGCGGAAATCAAGCTGCCGGACTGCACGCCGCCCAATTGTGGCGTGCCCGACATCATGGGGCCGCCCAAATAGCTCGGATCAGCTTCCCGCGAGGCGGTCCAGCTCGCGCCGGGCCGCCTGCATCTGTTCCCACGATCGGCGGCTTGCCCGGACGAGCCGCAAGCGCTCATCGGGCGTGAGCACCTTCCGGCGGGCTTTCGCAAGGGCCAAGGCCTGAACATCCAGGGCCGTCTCGAAATCCGACAGCAGTTCGTCGATCGTCTGCATCATGGTCTCCGTCGCCTGGGGCACCCACCTGACGTGGCGCGCCGTTGGGCAAGGTCAATCCCGGTCCTGCCAGCGACACCGCTCCATCCCCCGGCGGCGCACCCAAAAAAACCGCCGATGCGCCACTATGCCGAACCGGATACCCACTGGAGCGCTCTTCTCTTTCAGCATCGTCCAAATTAGGTCGCGCCAGTTGAACGCCTTCGTTCCAACGGCGAACTACTCCTGCTAGCCTTACCGGGTTCGCCGGCTCGCGTGGAGACACGTAACGGCAGGATCTCTGGAATCCGCGAGGACGATCATGCCCAGCGTTGCGACGGTCGATGCCACCGGCAATCCTTATATCGACGGACTGCTGGGCAACACGAAGTGGTCCGGCACGGTCACGTTTACCGTCGGCGACTGGTATGGTTCGAATGACGACCCTGCCATCCTCGACACTTCGGAACAACAACGCCAGGTCATACGGTCATTTCTTACAGGACAAAGTTATTATACCAACGTTGATAACGTTCAAAAATACAACCGTGTTTCTGGCTTCACCAATATAAGTCTTCAGGAAAACCCCTACGAAGGTGGGGATATATTCATCTATAATTCGGAGGCGGCCAATCCGTTCGCAACTACCTCGCCGCCATCCGCGACCGGCAGCGAGGTCGTTTTCGGCACCGCCCTGGAAGGTACGCCGCGGGATCTCGAGAACCCGCGGCTCGGCAACTATGCCTATCTGATCCATCTGCAGATGGTCGGCGGAGCGCTGGGCCTGAAATCGGCCAGCGCGCTCGGCGGCGTCGCCAATGTCGCGGTGCCGGCCGACCGGGATTCGCTCGAATATACGGTGATGAGCCAGCGCTCCTATCCCGGCGGCCCGCAGAGCACCGACTACACCACCGGCGCCTGGGACAATCCGCAGACCTATATGGCGCTCGATATCCTGGCGCTGCAGACGCTCTACGGCGCCGACTACTCCTATTTCGCCACCGACGACATCTATACATGGGATCCCGCCAACGGCCAGATGTCGGTAAACGGCGACGGCAAGGGCATACCGGGCGGCAACAAGGTCTTCATGACCATCTGGGACGGCGGCGGCATCGATACCTACGACTTCTCGAACTATGGCAGCGCGGTATCGGTCGACCTGTCGCCGGGCGGGGCGAGCCTGTTCTCGGCGTCGCGGCGCGCCTCTCTCGGCGACGGCGTCTATGCGCGGGGCAATGTCTATAATTCCTACCTGTTCGAGGATAACCCGGCCTCGCTGATCGAGAACGCCATCGGCGGGTCGGGCGACGACACTCTGCGCGGCAATGCCGCCGACAACGTGCTGAACGGCGGCGCCGGCGCCGACACCATGGCCGGGTTGGTCGGCAATGACAGCTATGTCGTCGACCATCTCGGCGATGCCATCGTCGAGGCGGCAGGCGGAGGCATCGACACCGCCTATGTGCGGGTGAGCGGCTATTTGTTGCCGACCTATGTCGAGCAGGCCAGAAGCGAGGAGGGCTTCGGCAATCTCGAGGTCTGGGGCAATTCCAGCGCCAATCTCATGGGGGGAAATGCCGGCAACGACACCCTGCATGGCGGCGCCGGCGCCGACGAACTCTACGGCAATGCCGGCAATGACAGGCTCGATGGCGGTGCCGGGGCAGATGCCATGATCGGCGGTCTCGGCAACGACACCTATGTCGTCGATACCCTTTCCGATGTCGTGTTCGAGAAGCCGAGCGAGGGCACGGACACGCTGTGGGCCTCGGTCAATCGCGGTCTCGACAACGACTTCGAGAACATCGTGCTGTTCGGCTCCGCCACTGATGCCGGTGGCAACGGCAAGAGCAACATCGTCACCGGCAATGCGCTTGCCAACAACCTCTATGGCGGGGCGGGGTCGGACAGCCTTTACGGTCATAACGGCAGCGACCGGCTGTTCGGCGAGGACGGCAACGACTACATGACCGGCGGCACCGGCCGGGACGCCTATTACGGCGGTGCCGGCTATGACTACGCGATCATCGAGGAAGGCAGCGGGCTTGACTATTTCGTCGATTGGAACGTTGCGCAGGATCGGGTGGCGTTCGACAGCGCCATCTTCACCTCGATCGGAGCGGTGCTGACGGCGGCATTCCAGAGCGGCACCGATGTGGTGATCTGGGACGGCCATGACGGTATCGTGCTGCAAAACGCCAAGCTCACCGAGCTGACCATCAGCAATTTCCTGTTCGTCTGAGGTTCTTGCCCGGATCCGCTTCGATCCGGCGCGGCAAGCACGGCCTCGGCGAGCGGCATCGGGCCCTGCCCGCCTCCACAGGCAAAGCTGAGCCGAAGCCGCGACGACTTGCCCGGCGCATCATCCGGCAGCCTCACGGTCAGGCTGGGGGCGAGCGGCGTTTCGTTCGGGAGAAAGCAGTTTGCCCGACCTGTCCAGTTAGCCAGCTCTGTATCGGGGTGCGTGCCTTCGCCCCTCGTCCGGCACATGCCGGCGCATTCGCACTTCGGAACCGCGATAGTCCTCGACGACGTCTCCGGCGCAAGAGATGATGCCGCCGACGCAATCGGAGCGAAGTCGGGTGATTACAATAAACTGGACCGTCCGCATCGTCGCTCGCGCGATCATGGGAACCATCGTGATCGTGCCGCTCACGGTCGGAGTCGCCCTCTCCCAGACCCCGCCCTATACGCCGCCCGAGTTCCGGGAGCCAGTGACGCTGTCGAGCGTCGACGGGGTGCTCGAGGTCGTGCTCACCGCGCATCAGGGGCAGGTCACGCTCGACACCGCTTCGGTTCCGGTCAAGAACGCGCTCCTCTACGGCTACCGATTGGTTCGGGGCAAGGCCTCGAACGGCGAGATCGCCGCCAGCGACGTCTATCCGGCACCGACGCTGCAAGTATTTCCCGGCGAGCGGCTGGTCGTGCGCATGGAGAACGGCCTGTCGGGACTGACCATCCGCGACTTCTACGATCCGAAATATACCGAAGCCGGCGGCCAGGTTCCGATCTACCCGCCATCGCTGACGGAATCGCCGCTCAACCTCCACACGCATGGCCTGCATGTCAGTCCGAAGGCGAATTCGGACAATGTGCTGATCCACATGCCGGTCGGCACCGCGAACACCTATGTCTACGACATCCCCACCAACATGCCGCAGGGCATGTACTGGTACCACCCGCATCTGCACACGCTGACGGCGGCGCATGTCTATCTCGGCCTTGCCGGCATGCTGTCGATCGGGCGCACCGACGGCAATCTGCCCATCGTCACGCAAAAGGCCATTCCGATCCGCAACATGGCGTTGCAATACAACTTCGTCTTCGACCGCCAGGGCCCCTCTCCGCAATTCAACAATGCCAACTGGCCGCAATTCGTCAGCACCCTCGCGCCGCCGGCGGCCGGCGAACTGGCCAATGGCACTTATCGGCCCGTGCTCGCGCCGGTGAATTTCGGCCAGTCGGACAAAGGCTCGCGCTTCGCCACCGTTTGGTATGCCGGCCCGCTCTCGATCCACAATATGCGCGGGCGCTTCCAGTTCATTCCGAACAACCTGCAAGCCTTCACCGCCATCGCTGGTCGGGAAGGCAGCGTACCGGCGAATCCCGCGCTGCCCGACCATCTGCGCGACATCCAGTTCACGGTGAACGGCCAGTTCCAGCCGGTAGTGCGCAGCAAGCCGGGGCAGACCGAAATCTGGGTCTTGGCCAATATCAGCGACATGGCCTACATCACCGTCCAGCTGACCGAGACAGCCACCGGGCGCCACCCGAAGATCGCCATCATCGGGCAGGACGGCAATCCCTCGACGCTGGTGCGCCACTCCGCCGACGCGAATGGAACCCGGCTGTCCATTCCCCCGGCGTCGCGCTTTGCCATCGCGGTGACCATGCCGGCCGAGGGCGAGCTGATCCTGGAGATGCCGGAGCGGGGCGGCGGAGCACGTACCGAGAACGCGCCGGGCGTCCTCTACACCAACAACGGCAGCGAAAACCTGCCGGCGGTGCTCGGCACGCTCAGCGTGCTGCCCTCGGCCGTCAGCTACAATGACGGCTTCTTCCTGTTCCCGACCCAGCTTCTCGCACGCGCCGTCCCGGCGCAGGGACAGGGCGAGACCACCGCTTTCACCGAGGGCCAGCCGCTCGGTGCCTTCACCTCCTTTGAAGACCTGTCCAAGCTCACGCCCGACCTGACGCGGCATATCCTCATCAATGGCGGCTTTCTCAACAATCTCGCCAGCACCTCCGATCCGAAGAGCTTCATCTATGCCTTCGACAGCGGCGCCTTCCCGAATGTTCCCATCCTGCAGCCCCGGCTGAATTCGGTTGAGGAATGGGTGTTCAGCAACGAGAACAATGACGAGCACCCCATCCATATCCACGTCAACGACTTCCAGATCACCGGCGTTTCCGATCCGACCATCGGCATGAAGCTCGGGGCGGTGATGCAGGGCATCGACAACGCCAACGTCCCGGCGCCCAATCTCGGGCCGGAAGAATCGGTGATCGAGCCGGGCAAGCTCGCGATCCGCACCAAATTCGAGGACTATGCCGGTCTCTTCGTCATGCACTGCCACCGCCTCAATCACGAGGACAACGGCCTCATGGCGCTGGTCAACGTCATCCCGGCCATCTCGTCCTATGCGGTCGCGGTGCCCGGCGCCTCCGGCGGCTCGGCCACCGTGAGGATACTGGATGGCGCCAAGCTGCTCGCGACGGTGACGCCGTTCCCCGGCTTTGCCGGGTCGGTGAGCGTGGCCATGGGCGATGTCGACGATGACGGCATCTTCGATCTCGTCGCCGGCGCGGGAGCCGGCCACGCGGCCGAGATCGTGGTGCTGTCCGGCGCCGCCAAGGATGGCGCGGCCGCCTTTTCCAGGGAGCTGGCGCGCTTCACCGCCTTCGATGCAACGTCGACGAACGGCGTGAGCGTGGCGGTGGCGCAGATCGACGGTGCCAGCACCGGCGACAACATCATCGTCGGCTCGGGACCGGGCGTTCCGAGCGAGGTGAAGATCTTCAGCTCCAGATTGCCTGCCGTCGGCGCCGCGCCGGAGCTGTTCGCCTCGTTCGCCCCCTATCCGGAGGATCGTTCCGGCGTCGCGCTCAGCACCGGCTTCGTCGACTTCACCACCGGCCGGCAGAGCCTCGTCACCGCGCCCGGCCCCGGCGTGCCGTCCACGGTGAAGGTGTTCGTCTTCCCGCTGCTGGCCGCGCTGGAAGGGGCGCCCGCCGCCCATGGCCACGCGTACGGCAAGGCGGAGCCCGCTCAGCCGGTACTGACCACCACGTTCAAGCCCTTCGGCGACGACTACCGCGGCGGCGTCTCGCTCGCCACCGGCTGGCTGGCCGGCGTGCTGGGCGGCGCCGAGCGCATCGTCGTCGGCCAGCTCGATGGCAGTGTCGTGAAGGTGTTCTCCAGCGGTTCGGCACTGGATGGCGGCCCCTCGATGTATCTCCACAGTGCCATCGCTCATCCGCGTGCGAGCTTCACCGAAATGGCCGTATTTGCCCCCTTCGGCGACAAGGCCAGCGGCGTGAACGTGGCGACGACCAGCACGACCGAGGGGGCGGACCTCCTGGTCAGCCCCCTCTCTTCCAATGCCGCCGGCACGGTCCGTCGCTTCGCGTTCAGCCGCGCCACTGCGGCGGCGACTTCGCTCACCGCGAACCTTGTCGGCGAGGTGACAACGGGAAGCGGCGGCCCGATCAGCCTGGGCGGGGATTAGGCCATCCACGCGCGGCATCGGTTGCCGATGCGGCCACGGTCTCGTCATGCAGATGCGTGGCGGGATCGTGAGCCGTCGGCTCCGTGCGGGCAGCGCTAAGGGGCGTCGTGCCTGCATGGACAAACATTGACGGAGACCAAATCTCTATGCCCGTCGCAAGGACTTCAAGCAAGGTTCTGAAAACCCACTTCAAACCCCATCAATTCTCCGGAAGATTCCTCAGCCACACGATGAGGGCCGCGATATCGTCCGGGTGCATCTGCGCATAGGCCTTTGCCTGCATCGGCGCCGCGAGCTTGCGCCCATCCGGAGCCACGCCCTCGACGAGCGAGCGTCGGATATCCGCGTCGCTCCATCCGGCGAGCGCGCGCGGCGTGATATCCGGCGCCACCACCACGCCCCATGGCCCCTCGAAGCTCGCTCCCCCCTTCCCCATTCCGCCGACGAGATCGGGTTCTCCATCGGCTCCCGGCGCCGAGTGGCAGCTGAGGCACCGCGCGAGCGTCGCGAGATAATTGCCGCGTTCGGCATCCTGCCCGGCAGAGCCCGATTGGCCGCGCCCCTCGGGAGCCGGCACGCCTGCGGCCGGCGCCGTCGCAACGGCATAGACGGGGGCGGCGGTCTGGTTCTTCACCGGTGCCAGCATGCGCAGATAGGCGACGATGGCGGCGCGGTCGGCGTCGGTCAGCACGGTATAGAAATTATACGGCATGGCCGTCGACATGCGGCTGCCGTCGGGGCGCAGGCCGTGGGTGATGGCCCGCCCGATCTGCTCGTCGCTCCATGAACCGATGCCCGTCTCGGGATCGGGCGTTATGTTGGAGCCCTGCACCTTGTAGGCCGAATTCTCGATCACGCGCCCGCCGGCGAACGGTTTGTTGCCTGGTCCCGGCGTGGTGTGGCAACGCCCGCAGATGGCGACGGCGTCGACGAGGTAAGCCCCTCGCGCGGCCGCCATTTCCTCTGCATGGCTCGCCACCGGCGCCGACACTGCGGCGACAACCATGATAGCGCTCAAAATTCTCATCGCCCCCTCCCCGATCTTTTTGTTGTCGATCCAGTATATCCCTGTTCGGCCTCCTCCTTTAGGGATCGGGCAGCGCCACGAGGCTGCGCGGACCGGCGCCGACCGGAACCTGCGCCACGACGCGAGACTGGGCGATATCGATGATCATCACCTTGTCCTCGGCCCAGGCAACGGCCGCGGCCCGCCCCTGCGCGAGCGCCACGAGGCCCTCCGGATAGGCACCGATCTTCGGGCTTGCCACGATGGCGTGCGAGGTGGGGTCGACGACAGCAAGCGTGCCGCTTTGCTGATTGCTGACCAGCACTCGCGAGCCATCGGGCGTGACGGCCACGCCATAGGGCATCAAGCCGATTTTGAAGCGGCTCGTCTCCTCCAGCCGGTCGGTGGCAATGACCGACAGATCGCCGCTTTGGACATTGCCGACATAGAGAGCGCCGCCCTCCGGCGACAGCGCGAGCGCGAAGGGGGCCTTGCCGGTCGGCACCGCGGCCACGCGGGTCATTGCGGCAAGATCGACGACGCTCACCTGATTGCTTTCGCGGTCCGCCACATAAGCCCGGCGGTCCGCCGCGTCGACCACCAGCCCGGCCGGCGCGCGGCCGATCCCGACGCGGCCGGTCTCGCGGCCGGTCGCGGCATCAACGCGGATCAGCGCATCGGCGCTCCAGTCGCTGACAAGCAGGGTGCGGCCGGCCTCGGTGACAGCGATGCCGAAGGGCTCGCGCCCGACGCGAAAGCTCGCCTCCACCCGGCGGCTCGCGAGATCGAGACGCGAGACGAGTCCAAGATCGGGATGGGTGACATAGAGCATTCGCCCGTCCGGCGCGGCAGCGAGGCCGGCGGGCACGCGCGGCACCGGAATTTCGGTCACCACCGTCGCCTTCCCGACATCGATCAGCGTCACCACGCCGGCCTGTTGCGACACGACTGCGATCAATGGCTCGGCCTCGCTGCCCCCTGCCATCAGCACGCCGGCAGCAAGGCCGAACGCCGCGAAAAGCCGCCTCGCCATCGCCGCGACGGCGATCACTGTCCGTTGGCCTGGCTCTTAAGGCCCTCCAGCCCCTGTCGGATGAAATCTCCCATGGCGGCGATAGCGGCCGCATCGTCGAGGCCTTCTGGCGGTTCATTGGTGGTGTCGGCCCGGTAGAAGCGCGCATCCCAGACTACCTCACTGCCACTGCCGGACGGCTTCACCTCGATGGTGGCGGTGTAGAAGCTCACCGGAAACGCCTCGACGTTCTCCTTCAGCAGACGATAGGAGAGCCGCCGCGCCGTCGGATCGACCTCGTCCAGCCCCTCGGCAATCTCGCCCTTCTCCAGGGTCAGGACGCGCTCGGCCCCGGCGGCATCGCCACCGGTAACGCTGACCTTCTTCACCAGCGGATTCCAGTCGCCGATTCCGCCGAAGCGGGCGAGCAATGCCCACACCTTGTCCGGCGCGGCCGCGATCGTCACGCGTTCCTCGGCGCGCTGCGGCGTCGGGCCGTGGGCGGCGAGCGGCGCCAGGCCCATGAGGACGAAGGCGAAGGCGAGCATCAGTCTCTCGAACATGTCGGTTTCCTTGGCATCACGCGGGAAGTCGTTCCGGCCGGCGGCCTGTGAGCGCGCCAAGGCCGAAAAGCGCAGTCAGAGCTAGAAGCGCGAGGCCGGCCGGAATGCCGGAAATGTCGACGCGAACCTCGACGGGATGGGCGCGTGTGTCGGCCTCCACCGCCGCGGACAGCGCGGCGGGATCGCGCAACGCCGCGAAGCCGAGCCCGGTCTGCGCCGCGAGGCGGCGCAGGGCCTCCTCGCGCATGGCGCTCAGATGTTCGGTGCCGGTCGCCGGCTCGCCGCCCCAGGGAGCGTTACGCGGGTTCCAGCCGGCCCGCGAGGGAGCATCGGCCGGCGGTGGGCCGCTGCGGTTCTCCTGCGGCACGTCCTGTTCGGCGTAGAAGCCGATCTCCCGCCCGTCCTCATTATATTTCGGGATCGGCGAAGGCTCGGCCGCCCCGACGCCGACCAGCAGCCCGGTGACCTTTCCCGGCTCGCCCTCATAGGCGGGCAGTTCGCCGCCCGCCAGCGGCGGCGCTTCCTGGCCGTCGGTGAGGAACACCAGATCGGCGGGAAGGCTGTCGGCGATGGCGAGCGCCGAATGCAACCCGCGGGCGACATAGCTGTCGCCCTCCCAGGCCATGCGCCAGTCGATCGTGTCGATGGCACCATCCATGGCGGCGAAGTTCTCGCAGACCTCCGCCGGCTCGAACAGCAGGAAGCTGCGCCGCTCGGTGAAGATGGCGAGGCCGAGGCGCGACTGGCAAGGCAGTTCCGCCAACAGCGCCCGCGCGGCCCGCTTCGCCGTGGCGAGGCGCGAGACCGGCTCGCCACCCTCGATGTAGTCGCGCACATTCATGCTGCCGGTGACGTCGATCACCAGCAGCAGGTCGCGGGCCTGCCGGGTCAGCGTGAGGCGTGGCATGACCAGCGCGACCACAAGGGAGAGACCGGCGATGGCGAGCAACCAGAACCGCCAGTCGCGCAGCACGTCGAGGCGCGCGCGCCTCATGGCAGCCCCCTCGGCACGCCGGGCAGATCGATCCACAACCGCTTGGCGGCTTCCGGCGGGATCTCCTCCCCCGATGTCTCGATCTGCGGAAAATCGCGCACCAGTCGCATGGCAATGTCGAGATTGTACTTCGCGTCCCAGAAGCCGGGGTCGAGCGTGAGGGCGCGGCGATAGCCCTCCTTGGCGAGCCGGACCAAAGGTACTGCTGGATCGATCTCGTTGCTTTCCAGATGAGAGAGGGCGACCCGCAGCCTCGCATTGGCGAGATCGTAGAACGCCGCCGCCGCGAGCCGGGGAGCGGCGGAACTGGCGATACGGTTCATCAGCGGCTGTGCTTCATCGAACCGGTCGCGGGTGGTGAGAAACACCAGCCGGGCGAACAGCCGTTCGGGGCGGGCATCGGTGGCGACGACAACATCGTGCCCGGCGGCGAGCGCGGCGATCTCGCCATTGGCCCGCCGGTCGAGGACCAGACGCACCGCGAAGAAACCGACGGCGCACAGGCTGACGGCCAGCAGGGCGCCGGCGGCGAGGAGGATGAAGCGGCCGCGTCTGATGCCGGGTGTCATGCCGCCCTCCGCAGGACAGGCTCCCGCCCGGCCGCAGCGGTAGCGGAAGCCGGTCGCACAAGGGAGCGCTCGGCGAGCTTGGCGAGCAGCAGCAAAGCCAGCGCGGCGGCGGCCACCGCGAAGGCCAGCCGGGCCAGATCGCGCCGTGGCACCCGCTCGACATAGGTGATCGGCCGGGTTTCCTGCCGGTCGATCTCCGCAATGGCCTGCTCCACCGCCTGCGGGCTGGTCGCCTCGAAGGCCCGGTAGGGCACGCCGAGGCTCTGGAAGAACAGATGCAGATGCCGCTCCGGATTGGCCTGCGGCGTGTTCTCGCCGGGCGGCGGCGCCTCGAAGATACCCTTGGCGCCACGCGAGCGCAGGAACAGCCAGTAGAGATGCACCGGCGTGCGGGCCACCGCGTCGCGCAGGGTCTCCTGCACCCGGCGGTCGATCAGCGCGGCGCCGTCGGACACCAGCAGGATCGCCCGCGACGCTTCGTCCGTATCCTCGGCGAAGGAGGAAAGCGCCAGCGCCAGCCCCCGCCCGACATCGGTGAAGGCGAGGCCTGGCCGGTCGATGGCGGCAATGGCGGCACGCACCACCTCATGATGGTCGGTCAGCGGCAGCACCGGCATCGGCGAGGTCGAGAACGCCGCCACCCCGATGCGGTCGCGCGCGCGCCGGGCGACGAAATCGTCGAGCAGGCGCTTGGCAACCACGGATTTCGCTTCCTGGTCGCCGCTTGGCGCGCGGTCCGCGAAGCTGTTGTCCATGCTGGACGAGCGATCGAGCAACAGCACCAGATGCGCGCCGGTGCCCTGTCGCGCGATCACCTGCTCCCGCCTGTGCAGCCCCGCGAGG
The DNA here is from genome assembly GCF_018390605.1 of Ancylobacter defluvii. Lineage (GTDB taxonomy): Bacteria > Pseudomonadota > Alphaproteobacteria > Rhizobiales > Xanthobacteraceae > Ancylobacter > Ancylobacter defluvii. Next base: position 581,140 of record NZ_JAHBGD010000005.1, on the reverse strand, counting down.
CCGAGCACGATGGCCAGAATGGCGAGCGCGCCGGCAAGGCGCAGGCCGAGGCTCACCGCACGGGAGACGCCGTCCGCCGGCGCAAGGCCGAGCGTCGGGATACCGCGCCGGACGAAGGCCGACGCGATGAAAGGGAGGATGGCGAGCAGCAGCAGCGCGAGCAGCAGGGGATGATCGAATCCCCAATCCGCCGTCATGCGCCGCCACATCCCGGAGGCTCCGCTCATCGCCCGCCCCGCTCGACGGCCTTCAGGCGCCCAGCGAGGGCGATGAGTTCGGCCGGCGGCAATTCCTGTGTCGCCGCCACGAGGTCGTCGCCGAAGAACAGACGTCGCGAGGCGGCGAACAGGCGGCGTATCTCGGTCTCGACGAGAACGAAGCCCGGATGCGCGGAGAAGAAGCCGGGCAGATCCTCCGCGAACACACCTTTTCCAGCCGTCGCGTCGAAGGCGCGGTGCAGGCTCAGCAGTGCCTGGCGATAGGCGGGCGATGATGGAGCCGTCTTTGGGGAGGGAAGCGCGGCCCGCACCGCGCGTGCGGCCCGGGCGAAAGGACGTCCCCGCCGTTGCGCGAACGGCCCCCAGCCGACATGCCAGGCGAGGACGACCAAGGCAGCGAGCACACACCCCAGCGAAAACAACAGGCCGCGCAGAGTGCCGGAGACGGGAATCGGCGGAGGCGGCGCGTCGGGACGCAGCGCCATGGCCGCGCCCTGCTCGGTGGAGACGATCTCGCGCAAGGGCGAGGTGAGGAAGGACCAGCCCGGAACGACGAACTCCACCCGCCGCTCGCCATCGGTGGCAAGGAGCTGCAGCGGGGGTATGTCGAGCCGTTTCGGCTCCAGCGGCGCGTAGAAAATCTGATAGGTGAGATTAAGCGCGTAGCGCTGCGCGTCGCCGCTTGTTCCGCGATCCGTCAGCCGGACATCGGTCAGCTCCAGCCAGTAGTTGAGCGGACGCGCGCGGGGAAGCGAGGCCGGATCGAGCTGGAACGGGACGTCGAGAACGATGTCGGCGGAAAGCGTAAGCCTGTCGCCGATCACATGGCCGAACGGACGCGGCGCATAGAGCTCCACCGAGCGCAGTTGCGCGCCTGCCGGTATTGGGGCGAGGAGAAGCAGGGCCATCGCCAGGATTAGGGCAAGGCTTCGGGCGGCGGCGTGCATTCAGCCCTCCATGAGCCGCCGCGCCAGCGCGTCGGTGTCGAGCGCGCCCCGCAACTCGAAAGAACGTAGCCCCCGCTCCGCAAAGAGGCGCTGCAGCGCCTGCCAGCGTTCGCGCGCCTGCCGTCGCCAGCGCTCGCGCAAGGTCGGCCGCATGACGACGAGGCGCGGCGCGCCGGTCTCCAGGTCGGCGAGTTCGACCAGTCCCCAGCGGGGCAGCGCGTCTTCAAGCGCGCCGGCACCGACGAGGACCGGAACCACGTCGTGCCGCCACAAGGCGTCGAGCAGCCGCTCGATCTCCGGCATCGGCATCAGGAAATCGGAGACGAGGAAGACGAAGGCGCGGCGCGGCGGCAGCCGTCCGGCCGCCTCGATCAGCCCGGTCGCCGTCATCCCCGATGGACGGGCGCCGACGAGCCGCTGGCGTACCTCCACCTCGATGCCGCGCCGCCGGGCGAAGGGCAGGCTCGCCGCCTCGCGCACCTGCCCGTCGCAACCGAACAGCACGAAGCTGTCGCCCGACCGTGCGGCCGAGAGAGCCAGGAGCGCGCACAAATCCGCGACCCCGCCCGCCACGGTATCGCCGAACCGCATCGAGCCTGACAGATCGACCAGCGCCGCCACCGGCACCGCCCGGCGCGGGGCGAACTGGCGCACATGCAACTCGCCATAGGGATCGCGCAGCGACGCCCGCAGATCTAGCCGGCGCGGATCGGGATGGCGCAGCAGCGGGACATGACGGCGGAACTCGCCCTCGGTGCCTTCGCCATGTCCGGGATGGGCGCCGGGCAGGATGCCCTGCGGACGCCAGCGCAGCCGGTAAGGCAGCGGCTGGAACGCTGCCTCGTGCGCCGAGCCGCTCATGGCGCCGGCACCCGCGCGAAGATGCCGGCGATGAGCTCGCCGACCAGCTTCTCGCGACGCATCTCATAGACCGGATCGACGAAGATGCGGTGCGCCATCACCTCGGGGAACACCGCGCGCACATCCTCCGGCACGATCATGTCGCGGCCCTCGAGCCAGGCGCGCACCCGCGCGGCGCGCACGAGGTAGCTGAGGCCGCGCGGGCTGGCGCCGCCCTGCACGAGCCGCTGCATATCCACGCCTTCGACCACCACGCCGTGGTCCCGCGGGTCGCGCAAGGCGTCCCACAGAGCGAGGACATAGGCCTCCAGGGTCGGGCTGGCGCGAACGCTGATCTGGATCATCCGCGCAACCGTCTCCAGCGCCTGCGGCTCCAGCACCCCAGGTTCCACATTCATCAGCAGCGAGTCCACATTGTGGAAGCGCGGATCGAAGACGAGGCTGCGCCGAGCCTCCTCCCCGTCCGGCGTCGCCACCTGCACCTCCATGAGGAAGCGGTCGCGCGCCGCGGCCGGAAGCTCGAAGGTTTCCTCGCGCTCGACGCGGTTGCGATCGGCGAAGACCTGCACATGGGGGAAATGGTATTCGCGATTGAAGGCCGAAACCGAGCGCTCCGCCATCAGCCGCAGCAGCAGCGAATGCACCTGCGGCCGGGCGCGGTTGATCTCGTTGAAGAAGAACACCGAAAGCCCCTCGCCCTGCTTCAGCAGCGGGCCGGGATCGATGCGCGGCTTGCCGTCCTCGTCGAGATGGGCGTGGTAGATCAGGTCGGCGGGCATCAGGTCGATGGTGCCCTCGATCCGCTCGAAGGCACCCCCGATCGCCCGCGCCAGCGCCCGCAGGATCGTCGTCTTGCCGACGCCGACATCGCCTTCCAGCAGCACATGGCCGCGCGCGAAGGTGGCGATCGTCAGGAGGCGGATGACGCGCGCCTGCCCCAGCACGGACTTGCCGATCTCCGCCTCGAAGCGCAGGGCACGGTCGCGCCAATCCGACAGGATGGAATCGGTCTCGCGGGCGAGACGCATGCGGAAACTCCTCCACCTTGCGGCGAAATGGCCGGCGGTCGGGCCACGCGCCGACCCATGGCCGCAATCGGCCGGCGAAGAGGACACGACCGACGCCCGCGATGATCGCGCGACGCCGGCCGTGCCAGTTGCCCACAACCGACAAGTGCCGGAGGAACGCGGACGGAAAGGAGATAGGCTTCCGACCACACGTGGGTTCGTGAAGGTCTTCGCTCGGGCGAGCTATCAGTTTGCGCTGGGAATCTTGCTCACGTCGTAGACGAACTTCCCGGTCTTCTGGAAATACTCGACGCGCTGGGCATTGCGTGCCTCCATTCCCTTGATGGATTCCGCCTGCTTGTTGACTTCCTTGGGGTCGTGCTTGGGATCGTATTTCGACCCCGCGACCTTGTCGGGATAGCCGGGCTTGGGCTCCCAGCAATTGCCGGGCGCCTTGCAGTTGGTGCCGTCATAGGCCGCCGCCCCCGCCACCATGGCGAGGCCGAGCGCGCCGGCGCCGGCGAGGAGGGCAATGGTCTTCACGCTGTGGTCGATGATGGTCATGCTCGGTCTCCTTGTCGGTTTCCACGTCTGCTTCTTGCCGCCGGCTTCAGCCGGCCGGCCCGCCGCACTTCGGAGGCATCACGTCGGACGGCTCGATGTGCTTGGCGTTGGCGTCGAAAGACTTGAATGCGCTGCGCTGCTCGCTGGTCAGCCAGGTCGCGCCTTTCGGATCGTCCTTGTAGACATGCCGGACCCAGGACATGACGAGCAGCATCTCGTTCATGTTCAGCGCGCCATACATCGGGCCCATCTGGCCCTGCGCGCCGCCGAAGATCGTCTCGAACAGGCCCTGGTCGGTCTCGTTCTTCGGATAGGTCCAGTAGCTGTCGTTCAGCCCCGGCCCGATCTTGCCCTCGGCGTAGTGGCCGTGGCAGCCCGAACACATGGACAGGTAGAGCTCATGGGCCTTGGGCAGGCAGACCGGGTCTTCATTGTAGATATTGGTGCCGGTCTCTAGGAATTTCAGCACGGCCTGGGTGTCGCGCCCCTCCTCCGGTGCCTCGGAGAGTTCGAGCGGCTGGCCGGTCACGGTGTTGGTGAGCATGATCGCCGCGCGCGTGCCGAGCGCGAGGGCACCGAGCGTCACGAGCACGGTGACCGTCCTGATGAGAATTGTCTTTTTCATCGAACCTCGTCGCAGAAGCGTTTCGCGTCATGGGGCGGGCGCCGCACCGGCCGCGCGGCGACTGCCGCCGGTGCCGTTCGCGGACCGCGTCAGGTGTTCGGATCGAGAAGGGGAATGCCTTCGGTGGTCAGGATCTGCTCGATCTGCGGCTTGGCTTTCTCGAGCGCGGCGTCGATCTGGGCGAGCAAGGCGGGATCGTTCTTCCGCACCCCGATCGACTGGTCGTAGTGCATGGGGATCGGCTTGTCGTTCGGCCGGTCGATGCCGGTCGAGATCACCGTCATGCGCAGCGGCGTCGTGGACGCCTTCACATAGCGCGCGACCTCGGGGGCGAAGGCGATGGCGACATCCGCCTCGCCGGTGGCCACCTCGGTGGCCAGCCGGTCGCCGGGCACCTGCGTCCACTGGTTGCGGCGGGAGACGAAATTGACCAGCGAATACATGTAGGCAGCATTGTCCTCGAAGCGGCCGATCCGCTTCAGCATGGTCTCGGCCGGCGAATAGAACCGGACGGCAAAGCGGGTCTGGTCCTTGATCTGCTGGTCCTGCCAGTCGCTGGTGGTGATGTTGCGATCCGCCTTGGTCACCAGCACGTAGCCGGTGCGGTAATAGGGCTTGGAGGTCAGCACCCGCTCGTCGCCGGCATCGACGCCCATCACCACGTCGCAGCTGTTCTTGTCGAGCTGGTCGCGCACCAGATAGATGCCGGGCTTGTCGTTGCGCACGAACACCGGCTTGCGGCCCATCGCCTGCGCCAGCACGACGGCGATGCGATCCTCGAAGCCGGTCGACTCCTTGTTGGAGAACGGCGCTTCGACATTGGAGGCGCAGATGCGCAATTCGTCCGGATTGGCGCCGGCCGCCTTGTCGGCGTCCACCGTGGCGGCACCGGCGGCAGTAGTCAGTAGGGCAGCGAAGCCCGCCGAAAGGGCGAGACGGCTGGCCGTAGCGAGTTTCGACAGCATGAACGTCGACATGGTGGTTCCTCCGTGCGGACGGACGGGTTCGGGACGATCATCGGGAAGGTCGGCCGCCCGGGCGCTGCGAGCGCGGCGGGCGGCCGATGCGGCATCAGTTGCTGGCGCGGATGATCTCGGTGGAATACTCGCCTACCTTCGGGTCGTCATAGGGACCCTTGCCGTCGAGCGAGAACACCATCACGCCGCCGCCCATCTGGGTGTAGTGCTGCAGCTGCTTGAACGCGCCCACCGAGCCGAGGCCGGCGGTCGGGTCGTTGAGGTCGAACACCAGGCCCACCCCCGGCCAGCCGCCGACGCCGTAATAGATGGCGACGTATTGCGTACCGTTATGGGTGTAGGTCATCGGGTGGCCGATGACGCCGGAGGGCAGCTTGAACTTCCACAGCAGTTCGCCGGTGTCGCTGTCGCGCGCCTTGATGAAGCCGTCGAGCGTTCCGTAGAACACCACGCCGCCGGCGGTGGCGAGCGTGCCGCCCCAGGCAGCGAAGCGCTCCATCACTTCCCACTTGTAGCGGTTGTTGATGGCGTCATAGGCCTTCACCTGGCCGAGGCCCTCATATTTCTGCCGGTCGCCCTTGGGGCCGGGATACATGTTCAGCGTCGCACCGACGAAGAACTGGCCCGCCCGGTAGGGCAGCATGAAGGGCTCCCAATCCATGCAGATGTGGTTGATGCCCATGAAGAAGGACTTGCGCTGCGGGTCGTAGCTGTCGTGGCCCTGATTGTGGTAGCCCATCGCCGAGGGGCAGATGTCGCGGCCCTTGTGGTCCATGCGGGTGGCATATTCCGGGTCGCGCTGCGGCAGGCCGGTCTTGAGGTCGACCTGCTTCACCCAGTTCACCGTGTCGTCGATCTTGTCGGCCGAGACCAGGTCGCCATTGGTGCGGTCGAGCGTATAGACGATGCCGTTGCGGTCCGGGTGGGTGAGCAGCTTGCGCATCTTGCCGGACTTGTCCTGCTGCTCGGAGAGCATCATGACGTTGACGCCGGCATAGTCCCATTCGTCGTGAGGGGTCTTCTGGTAGCCGAACTTGGCCATGCCGGTCTCGGCGTCGCGTCCCCAGATGGTCATGGTCCACTTGTTGTCGCCCGGACGCATGGTCTCGTTCCACGGCGCCGGATTGCCCGAGCCGTAATAGAACAGGTTGGTGTCGGGATCGTAGGCGTACCAGCCCCAATTGGTGCCGCCGCCGATCTTCCACGCCTCGCCTTCCCAGGTGGCCTGGCCGAGGCCCTTCTGGCCGTAATGCGGATTGGCGCTGTTGAAGTCGTCGGCGAGGCGCACGTCGCCATCCGGGCCGGTGGCATAGGCGCGCCACTTCTGCGCGCCGGTGGCGATGTCGTAGGCGGTGACATATCCGCGCACGCCGAGCTCGGCGCCCGAGGAGCCGATCAGCACCGTGTCCTTCACCACATAGGGGGCGATGGTCAGGGTCGAGCCGACCTTGATGTCGGAGTTCTCCAGCTTCCAGTATTCCTCGCCGGTATCGGCCTTCAGCGCGACGACGTTGCCGTCGAGCTGGGTCTTGATGATGAGCGGCCCCACATTCGCGTTGCCCGGCCAATAGGCGAGGCCGCGATTGACCACGTCGCAGCAGGCCACCGCGCGGGCGGTCGGGTTCTGCTTCGGCTTGTGCTGCCACAGGATCTTGCCGGGCTCGTCGAGAGCAACCGCGAAGGTGGTGTTGGGGAATGGAGCGTGGATGTACATCACGCCGTCGACCACCAACGGCGTGCCCTCGTGGCCGCTCAGCACGCCGGTGGAGAACGACCAGGCCGCCTTGAGCTGCTTGACGTTCTCCTTGGTGACCTGGTTCGCCTCGCTGTAATTGTTGGCGTTGTAGTTCTTGCCGGTCATCGGCCAGTTATCGGTGTTCTTCGACAGCTCCACGAGCTTGTCATTCGCAACCGCCGGCGCCATGGCGGCGAGGCTGACCGTGGCCGCCATCGCGGCGGCGACGGTCAGCGCTGACACGGAAGAGTGCAGTCGGCTCATTGATCTTCCCTCACGTTTCCATTCCCAGATCGTTCTGCATCCGCTCCGGTTCGATCCGGCAGCGCCGCAAACTCTTGCTTTCTTTGTTGGCCTTAGCGCCCGCAGCATTTCGATTTCAGCCAGCGGGATAGACGTATATTTTCTTATGAACTTCTGATTATTTGTGTCGTCATGTGGCAATCATTCTCTATACAGTTCGTAATTGTCTTTAGGTAATTTGGAAAAATTGGTCGGGAACTAGTTCCCGAGACGCCGGAAAATGCACCATCCCGGCCCGAAAGCCTTGCCGCCTTCCCTAGAAAATGTTTTATTTTCATGATGTTGTAAGGACAGTGACGTTCCCCGCCCAAACGACGGCCGGCGGCAAACAGGGGTGCGGAGGTCGGAACTTCTACAGAAATGACGAGATGTCACACGTCATGGCGCAATGATAAGAAAGTAATAAATAGGCATGGGAAACGGCCTGTTCACATTTTTCCGCACCGTCGGCAGCGCCGGCATTGCCTTTACCCTGGCGGGTTGCCCGAGCGAGCAGCCGTCCGAGCCGCGCGGGCGGGTGGTCGCGTCGTCCAGCCCTGCGGTGGCGGACAAGCAGTGGCTGCAGCCGTCGGATGCGACCGAGCCCGATATCTGGCTGGCCAGCCGCGCGGCCGGCAGCGACGTCACGGCCGGCGATCCGGCGGCGGCCCATTGGCGCGCCGTCCTTGCCGATGCCGACGCGCGTTTCGGCGAGAACACCCGGATGATCGCCAACCGGGCGGTGCAGCTTGAAACCATGCTGCGCGAAATCGGCATCAGGGAAACGGTGCCGGACATCCTCGCCGACTTCGCTCCCTTTGCGGAAAAGGGCTCGCGCAGCGGCTTCAGCGATCTGTGCCAGCACTACTACAATCTGCGTTCGCAGGGACTGACGCGGGAGGCGGCGCTTGCCGTTCTGCGGCAGCAGGCGCCGCCGTCGCGCGCCCCGGCCGATGCCGAGGCAACGGGTGCGCATCCATGACAACCTTCGCCAGCGATTCCGTGGCCGGCGCGGTCGACTACAGTTTCTGGGGGCGGCGTTCGCTGCGCTGGCAGGTGATGGCGGCGGTGATCGTCATCAATCTGTGCGCGGCGCTGGTCGCCTTCGTGGTCGTCATCCTCAACGCACAGCGCGCGACCAGGCTCGAAATGCTCTCCTCCGTCGCCATTGCCGAACGCCTGGTGCAGGAGACCGCCGAGCGTCTTGCCGAAACGGTCGGAGGCTCGGTCTCGCTGACCCAGCTGCCCCTGCACATCACCGGGCTGCGGCATGTGCGCATCCATATCGAGGACCTGAGCGGCAAGATCATCGCCGAGGCCCCGTCCGCGAGCGACGCCGGCGGCGAGGACGAAACCGATGAGGTGCCCGGCTGGTTTGCCGATCTTGTCACCGTCGACCGCGCCGAGACGGCGATTCCGGTCGTCGAGAATGGGAAAACCGTCGGCGTCGTGCGGATCAGCGGCGAGGCGTCAGACGAGATTGCCGAGGTCTGGTCAGACATGTCCGATCTCGCTCTGCTGGCCGCGGCGGTCAACATCACCATTCTGGCCGCGCTCTACCTCGTTCTCGGCAGGTTGCTGCAACCGCTCCAGACGCTGTCGACCGGGCTGCACGAACTGGAGGAAGGCCGTTTCGACCACCGCCTGCCGCTGCCGAGGGTGCGCGAGCTGGCGCGGATCGTCGACAGGTTCAACGCGCTCAGCGCGGCGCTGCGGATGGCCCGCCAGGACAATCTGCGGCTCAACGAGCGGCTGGTGCGCGTACAGGATGACGAACGGCGGCAGATCGCGGCGGATCTGCATGACGAGCTCGGCCCGTGCCTGTTCGGTCTCCGGGCCAATCTCGAATCGATCGGCCGGGTTCTGGGGCGGCTCGAATCGGATCCCGCCCGCCGCATCGGCGAGCGGGTCGCCACCATGAGCGAGATCCTGGACCGGGTTCAGGAAGGCAACCGCAGCCTGCTGCGCCGAATCCGGCCGATGGCGCTCGGCCATGTCCCGCTCGCCGCCGTGATCGCCGAACTGCTCGCCGATTTCGAGCGGCACTCCCCGGACCGGCAGTTCCGCCTCTCGCTCGAGAATGTGGCCGAGCACTATGGCGACAGTATCGAGATCACCGTCTATCGCTGCGTGCAGGAAGCGGTCACCAACGCGCTGCGCCATGGGCAGGCCAGCAGGATCGCCGTCTCGCTGCGCGAGGAGGCGGCCGGCGTCTGCCTGCGCCTCGCCGTCGAGGACGATGGCTTGGGCCTGCAACCGGACAGCACGCCGGGCTTCGGATTGATCGGCATCGAGGAGCGGATCGGCGCGCTGGGAGGCGGCTGGCATCTGGCGCCGGTCGCGCCGCGCGGCATGCGGATCGAAATCACCCTGCCGGTCCGTCCGGATAACGCCGCTCCTGCCTCCAACGAGAGGGCAAAGACCTCATGACCAGCGTTCTGGTGATCGACGATCATCCCATCGTGCTTCAGGGCTGCCGCTGCCTGCTCGAGGATTGGGGTATCGAGCGGGTGCTGGAAGCCAGTTCGGTTCTGTCCGGCTACCGGTTGTTCCGCCGCGAGAAGCCCGACATGGTCATCGTCGATCTCGCCTTGCAGGGCAGCGGCCTGAGCGGCCTGTTGCTGGTCCGCCGTCTGCGGGCACAAGATAGCCGCCTGCCGATCCTCGTCCTGTCCATGCATGGGGATCCGGTCATCGCCAGCCGGGCTCTCGAAGCCGGCGCCGATGGCTATGTGCAGAAAGACACCTCATCCGGCACGCTGTTCGAAGCGTTCGAGCGGGTGCGGCGCGGCCAGCCCTATATCGGCCACGAGCTCGCCATGCAGGTTGCGCTGCTGGGCGCCCGCAAGGACACGCCGCTCGGCGATGTCACCCAGCGCGAATTGCAGATGCTGGCATTGCTGGCGGACGGGCGCGACTACACGCAGATCGCCGACGAGCTAGGCCTCAGCTACAAGACGGTGGCCAATACGTGCTCGCAGCTCAAGGCGAAGCTGGGCGCGACATCCCTGCCGGAGCTGGTGCGGCGCGCCATTCAATATGTCTCGACCTCGCCGGGCACCGGCGCCCGTCTGGGTCGTGGGGGGATGAGTTGAGGCTCTCGCCCGTCGCCTTTTCGATGTCGCCGCCTAGCTCGCGCGCCCGAGCACGCGCCGCAGAGATTTCTCGATCTCACCACCGCAATAAGCCTGCCCGTACTGCTCGAACGATCTCGCCTGCAACGCGGCGAGCGAAGGGGTCGCCTGCATGCGCCGGGTCATGGCCGCCGTCCGTGGTGCGGTTGCCTCCAGCATTGCCTGGATGGACGAAAACCGGTCGCCCATCGTCGACCACAAGGTACTGGTGACGATATCGGCCACGCCGGCTTGCGTCGTGCCGAGCAGGTGGCCGCCATCGTCCGTCATCCCATGACGAGCCGCCGTCGCCTCCCAGATCGCCATCCATTTCCTGAGCCTGGGGAGGAACTGTTCCCACTTGGCCTCGGTCCACATCTGGCGACCGCCATCCAGCGTCAACTCGTCGATCACGTCATTCGCATCGTTGACCACCTTGGCCGTCTTCGCCCTGAGCCCAGGCTCGTTGGCGATGAGGCCGAGGCTGTCGCCGAGATAGATGGCGATCGAGGGCATTTGCGAGAGAGCGAGGCCGGATTGGGTGTCGATCAAAACCGGCGGGCCCATGAAGCCTATCGGCTGGTCGGCGGGTTCGAGGTGCATCAACCGCTCGATCTCGCCAGCGTCGTGCTCCTGCCAACTCTTGCCGGCATAAGCCAGCAGGGCGCGGATGAATTGCCCGCGGAACGGCACCGGCCAGTAGAAAAGCTCATAATCCGCCACGGAAGCCGCTCCTTCTGCCGCGAGGCAACCGCGCCGATCGGCGCGGTCATGGGAAACGCCCGGAACGGCTCCTGGTTTCAGGCCCGCGCGACGTCGCCGATTGAGCAAAAACGGAGAGCCGGACGGCCTGCTTCAGTGCCCGCTGGCCCTCCCAGCAAGCATCCATCTCTGGCAAGCCGCCCGGCTCCGTTCGGGCCAAGCGTTGCGTTCAGTCCGGCGCCTTGTGGATCGGGTCGACCCAATAGACCGCCTCCGGTTTCTCCACCGGGTCGACATCGGTGATGTTCACCACCACCGCCTCATTGTCCGAGCGCACCAGCACGCATTCCAGCGGCTGGTTCGGGTCGGCATTGATCTCCTGGTGCGGCACATAGGGCGGCACGAAGATGAAGTCTCCCGGCTCGGCCTCGGCGACATATTCCAGCCGCTCGCCCCAGCGCATGCGGGCACGCCCGCGCACCACATAGATCACGCTTTCCAGCGCGCCATGATGATGCACGCCGGTCTTGGCGTCAGGCTGGATGGTGACGGTACCGGCCCAGATCTTCTGCGCGCCGACGCGTGCGTGGTTGATCGCCGCCTGGCGGAACATGCCCGGCGTCTGCGCGGTGTTGGAATCGAGCCGATCACCCTTGATCACGCGCACGCCGTCATGCTTCCAGCGATCCTCCGCATGTTCGTGGTGATGGTCGTGATCATGGGCGTGGTCGTGCGAGTGCTCGCTCATCGTCTCGTCCTCTGCTGTCGCCGTCATCTGGCCGCGCTTCCGCGGCCAGCGCTTCCGGCGCACGGGTCGCCTCGAGGCTGGGATGGGCGGAGGTCGCCGCGAACCAGTCTCCGGCGCCCGGATGGCCGGCCCGCCAATCGTAATCGGGAAAGCGCAGGTCGAGATAGCCGAGCGCACAGGCGAGCGTGATGGTCCGATGGTAAGGTCCGATGTCAGGGTCCCCGACCATTCCTCGATCCGTGCCAGCGCCGAGCCGATCTTGTCGAACTTCCGCTCCTGCCACAGCGCCCAGCGATGCACAGCACTCTGACGTCACCAAGCGCAAAACCCGACCGGTCAAAGGGCGGGATCAATCTCCATCAAGGGCATAGCTGGCGGCAGAAGCGTGGGAGCATGCTTCCGACCGTCGACCCAAGCATCAACGGTATCCACCCACTCCCGCATCATATGCCGGCGCTGCATCTCATACTCGGCCTTGTTATAGACGCCGCGCGATGAACGCCCGTCCTCGTGCGCCAGGCACTTTTCGATCCAGTCGCTGTTGAAGCCCAACTCATTGAGCAGCGTCGAGCCCGTTCGCCGCAGATCATGGACCGTGAAAGGCTCCAGCGGCAGCCCCTCCTTCTTGGCCTGTTCGACGACGGTATAGGTGATCCGGTTGAAGGTCGCGCGAGACGTTGGCGCGTCCGCGTCGTACCGGGACGGCAACAGATATCGGGAGTTGCCGGAACAGGTCTTGAGCGCGATCGTGATGTCGAGGGTCTGCCGGCACAGATAGACATTGTGCGGCTTCGACCGCTTCATGCGCTCCTTCGGGATGGTCCAGACGGCGTTGTCGAAATCGATCTCGTCCCACACCGCATCCTGCAGCTCGCTTTTCCGAACCATGGTGAGGAGGTAAAGCTTCATGCCAAGGCGGCTCGTCGGCAGCGTCGCGACATGCTCGAGTTGTTTGAACATGATGCGGATCTCGGCGGGCGAGAGTGCGCGGTCCTTCGGCGTAAAAGTGGCGATCGAGGCCGGGCCGACGTCATCGGCCGGGTTGGCGACCCTCTCACCGTGGAGAATGGCGAAGCCGTAGATCTGCTTCAGGATATCCCTCACGTGGATGGCGGTCGCTGGCGCTCCCCGTTCGACGATCTTGCCGCAGTGAGCGCGCAGGTCGTCAGGTGTGATCTCTGTCAGGAGACGATTCCGCCAGACGGGCATGAGCTCGCGCTCGAAGATCGAGCGACGCATAGCGCGCGTGCTGTCGGCCATGGTCGCATTGGTCAGCCATTTCTCGCCGAATTCGCCGAAGCTCTTTGCTTCCTTGATCCGACGCTTCTCCCGCTGCTTCTCGATGGCGGGGCCCCCCTTCGGCGATCGCACGCCGCGCGTCGATGCATAGCTCGCGAGCTCTGGCGAGCGATATTCCGTCACGGGCATACCTACCGAGATAAACGGTCTCCCGTCTGCCATTCAGCCGATAGTCGAGCCTGAACGAGATGGCGCCCGACGGCGCGACGCGCACATACATGCCGTCACGATCTGATACCTTCTACATTTTGGCTTTTTGGTTTCAAGCACTTGAGTGCTGCATCGGTCAACATTTCGGGTCTCCTCGCGGAAAAGTACCGTCACGCGGTTTTTGGAGGCCGATGGCGTAGAAAACGCTTATACTTCAGCGACTTATATCGAAAAAAGTACCGTCACGAGCCTCATTTCTCCTGACGGTACTTTCGATTTTCCGGTTGATCAATGGGGGCGAGGCCCGTCAGCGAGGCCGCCGAACGCGATCTATGCTCAACGATAGATGTCGATAGGAATAGGAGGAATTTATTTTTGTTTACAGTGTGTTAGGTCGTATCACAGCGTAAAATCGGCGGCGTTCGGATGGGCCTGAATCATTCCCACTCGATCGTCCCAGGCGGCTTCGACGTCACGTCGTAGACCACGCGGTTCACGCCCTTCACCTCGTTGACGATCCGCGTGGCCACCCGGCCGAGGAACGCCATGTCGAACGGATAGAAATCCGCCGTCATGCCATCCACCGATGTCACGGCCCGCAGTCCCACCACATAGTCATAGGTGCGATAGTCACCCATCACGCCAACGGTCTTCACCGGCAGGATCACCGCGAAAGCCTGCCAGATCACGTCGTAAAGCCCGCCGCGGCGGATTTCTTCGAGATAGATCTCGTCGGCAAGACGAAGGATGTCCAGCTTCTCGCGGGTGATCTCGCCCGGGCAGCGAATGGCAAGGCCGGGGCCCGGGAAAGGATGGCGGCCGACGAACACTTCCGGCAGGCCGAGCTCGCGGCCGAGTACGCGCACCTCGTCCTTGAACAGCTCGCGCAGTGGCTCGACGAGCTTCATGTTCATCCGCTCGGGCAAGCCGCCGACATTGTGGTGGCTCTTGATCGTCACCGACGGACCGCCGGTGAAGCTGACGCTCTCGATCACGTCGGGATACAGCGTGCCCTGGGCGAGGAAGGCGGCGCCGCCGATCTTCTTGGCCTCGGCCTCGAAGACGTCGATGAACAGCTTGCCGATGGTCTTGCGTTTGACCTCGGGATCGCTGACGCCCTCCAGCGCCTTGAGGAACATTTCCTCGGCGTCCACATGCACCAGCGGGATGTTGTAGCTGTCGCGGAACAGCGTCACCACCTTCTCCGCCTCGCCGAGGCGCAGCAGGCCGTGATCGACGAACACGCAGGTAAGCTGGTCGCCGATCGCCTCGTGGATCAGCACCGCCGCCACCGAGGAATCGACGCCGCCGGACAGGCCGCAGATCACCTTTTCCGAGCCGACCTGCTCGCGGATCCGCTTGATTGCCTCCTCGCGGAAGGCCGCCATGGTCCAGTCCGTCTTCAGACCGACGATGTTGTGCACGAAATTGGAGAGCAGCTTGCCGCCCTGCGGCGTGTGCACCACCTCGGGGTGGAACATGGTCGTGTAGTAGCGGCGGCTCTCGTCGGCAGCGATGGCGAAGGGAGCATTCTCCGAGGTGGCGATCACCTCGAAGCCCTCGGGCAGCTTCGTCACCCGGTCGCCATGGCTCATCCACACGGGGTAGCGCTTGCCGACTTCCCAGAAGCCCTCGAACAGCGGGCTCGCCGCCTTGATCTCGACATCCGCCCGACCGAACTCGGCGGCATGGCCGCCCTCGACGACGCCGCCGAGCTGGGTGGCGAGCGTCTGCTGGCCGTAGCAGATGCCGAGGATCGGCACGCCGCTGTCGAACACCACCTGCGGCGCGCGCGGGCTACCCTCGCGGATGACCGAATCCGGTCCGCCGGAGAAGATCACGCCCTTGGGCTTCAGCCGCTCGAACGCCTCGGCGGCGTTCTGGAAGGGGTGGATCTCGCAATAGACGCCAGCCTCGCGCACGCGGCGGGCAATGAGCTGAGTGACCTGCGAGCCGAAGTCGATGATCAGCAGGCTATCGTGATGGGAGGGGATGTCAGCGGTGTCTGTCATGGCGGGCTTCTAAACGCTGTCCGGTTTCACGTCCACAGTCTCGGTAAGGCACGAACCGCCGAGCCACGAGGGCCCGGGCGGCAATCGGTCTCAGGCGGCACGCGCAAGCACGCTGACGAAGAAGCCATCGGTGCCGGTGCGGCGCGGGGTCAGCAGCAGTCCTTCCGGGCTCACCAGCGCCGCCTGCTTGAGGCGAATGCCGCGCTCGCCGAGCGCCAGCACGGTATCCTCGACCGGCACGACGTGGAAATCGGGATGGCGGGCGAGGAAGGCACGTATCTGCCCGCCATTCTCCTCATCGAGCAGCGAGCAGGTGACGTAAGCGATGCGCCCGCCCGGCTTGACGAAACGGACGGCGGCGTCGAGCACCTCGATCTGGTCGCGCTGCCGCTCGGCAAGGGCGCCGGGGCGGATGCGCCATTTGGCATCCGGGTTGCGCCGCCAGGTGCCGGTGCCGGTGCAGGGCGCGTCGACCAGCACGAGGTCCATGCGGCCTTCGAGGTCGCCAATCACGTCGGCGGCCTTGCGCGGGGTGCGCACCTGCACATTGCGCACCCCGGCGCGCTGCAGGCGCTCGTGGATCGGCGCAAGTCGGCGCATGTCGCTGTCATAGGCGTAGAGCTGGCCGGCATTGTCCATCAGCGCCGCCAGTTCCAGCGTCTTGCCGCCACCCCCGGCGCACAGGTCCAGCACCTGCCCGCCACGCGGCGGAGCGGCGAGGATGGCGGCGATCTGCGAGCCTTCGTCCTGAATTTCCACCTGCCCCTTGATGAAGGCCGGCTCGGCGGTCAGCGAGTGTGCCTTGCCGTCCGCCTCGAAGCCGATCCGCAGGGCAAGCGGCGACCAGTCGGTCGCCGACGGATTGAGATGAGCCAACGCCTCGGTCGCCTTGGCAGGATCGGCCTTGAGCGTGTTGACGCGCAGGTCGAGCGGCGCCCGCTCGGCCAGCGCCTGCCCCTCGGCGGCGCGCGCCTCGCCGAACACCGCGGCCAGGCCGGTATCGAGCCACTCGGGATAGTCGCCCGCGACATGAGCGGGCGCACCATCGAGGCTGCCCGTCTCCAGCCGCTGCCGCTCGTCCTCGCTCAACGGCGCCGGCGCAAAGCGCGAACCGTCGCAGAGCGCGGCAATCGCCGCGACATCCAGCCCGCGCGCGAGCTTCAGCGCACCGAGCGCCAGCGCCCGCCCCTCCTCCGCGCCCATCAGGAAGGCGGAGGACGCCTTGCGGCGCTCGACATCATAAACCAGCGCGGCGATCGCCGCCCGGTCGCCCGAGCCGGCGAAGCGGTGGCCGCGGCCCCATTCCTTCAGCACCTCGGAAGCCGGGCGCCGATCGGCGGCGATGGCGTTGACGATATCGATGGCAGCGGCGAGCCGCGCGGCAGGGGTCATGTCACGATCCGGAAGTCACGGCATGATCGGCGCGAAGATGATGGAAGCCGCGAATTGCAACCACATCACTATCAGCACGAGCACACCGATGAAAAAGGCGGCGAAGCGCGGACCAATGGCGTTCGGTCCGCAATGAATGCTGGCATGGACCCAGCGGCTGACGACGAAGATCCAGGCGAGGACGATATAGAGAAAATCGGCCTTGCGCGTCACCAGCACCAGCAGGCTCAGCACATAGAACAGAACCGGCATCTCGAACTGGTTGCGCAGGCTCTTGGAAGCCTGCCGCACCTTGATCGGCCAGACGGTCTCATCACCGGTCACCGCGCCCTCGCGGTCAGTGACCAATCCGGCCCTCACCGCCTGCCCACGCAGGTAACCCAGTCGCAGTAGCACCACGAAGGTGAGCAGCACCATCGCGAAGACCGGCATCAGGATCGCGGCGTAGGTCATGCGTCGAAGCCCCGGGCATGAGAGCTCGCCGCCGGGAAGCCGGTTCCCGACGGCGCTTTCGTCAGGTCCGCGAGGGGTAGTTCGGGCTCTCGCGGGTAATGGTCACGTCGTGAACGTGGCTTTCGCGCAGGCTGGCGCCGGAGATGCGCACGAACTGCGCCTTGTCGCGGAATTCGGCGAGCGTGCCGCCGCCGACATAGCCCATGGCAGCGCGCAGGCCGCCAGCAAGCTGATGCAGCACGCCGGATGCCGGCCCCTTGTAGGGAACCTGGCCCTCGATGCCTTCCGGCACCAGCTTCAGCGTATCCTTCACTTCCGCCTGGAAGTAACGGTCCGCCGAGCCGCGCGCCATGGCGCCGACCGAGCCCATGCCGCGATACGACTTATAGGAGCGGCCC
Source organism: Ancylobacter defluvii (assembly GCF_018390605.1). Taxonomy (GTDB): domain Bacteria; phylum Pseudomonadota; class Alphaproteobacteria; order Rhizobiales; family Xanthobacteraceae; genus Ancylobacter; species Ancylobacter defluvii. The sequence goes on along the minus strand of NZ_JAHBGD010000005.1, from coordinate 563,657 downwards.
TGGTAGAGATAGACCTCGCCGGGGCTCTCGTCGGTGCCGGCGAGCAGCGAGCCGATCATCGCGCATTCGGCACCGGCGGCCAGCGCCTTGGCAAGGTCGCCGGAGAACTTGATACCGCCATCGGCGATCACCGGCGTGTCCAGCCTGCTCGCCTGTTCCACCGCGTCGAGGATGGCGGTGAACTGCGGCACGCCGACGCCGGCGACGATGCGGGTGGTGCAGATGGAGCCGGGGCCGATGCCGACCTTCACCGCGTCGGCACCGGAATCGATGAGCGCGCGGGCGCCCTCACCGGTGGCAACGTTGCCGGCGAGGATCTGCACCTTGTTGGAGAGCTGCTTGATGCGGCTCACCTGGTCCAGCACCTTGCGGGAATGACCATGGGCGGTATCGACCACCACCAGGTCGACGCCGGCATCGACCAGCAGCTCGGTGCGGTAGAAGCCGTCCTCGCCCACCGTGGTGGCGGCGGCGACGCGCAAGCGCCCCTGCTCGTCCTTGGTGGCGTTGGGGTTGGCAACCGCTTTCTCGATGTCCTTGACGGTGATCAGGCCGACGCAGCGGTAATCCTCGTCCACCACCAGCAGCTTCTCGATGCGGTACTGGTGGAGCAGTTTCTTGGCCTCGGCCTGCTCGACACCCTCCTGCACGGTGACGAGCCGGTCCTTGGTCATCAGCTCGGCGACCGGCTGGTCGGGATGGGTGGCGAAGCGCACATCGCGATTGGTCAGGATGCCGACCAGCTTGCCGCCGCGCCCATTCGGCCCGCGCTCGACCACCGGAATGCCGGAGATGGAGTAGAGCTTCATCAGCGCCAGCGCATCGGCCAGCGTCTGGTCCGGGTGGATGGTGACCGGGTTTACGATCATGCCCGATTCGAACTTCTTCACCTGCCGCACATGCTCGGCCTGCACCTCGGGCTCGAGGTTGCGATGGATGACGCCGAGACCACCGGCCTGCGCCATGGCGATGGCCATGCGCGATTCGGTCACGGTATCCATCGCCGAGGACAGGATCGGCAGGTTGAGGTGGATCGAGCGCGTCACCCGCGAGCGCACATCAACCTGACCGGGCATCACATCGGACAGGCCGGGCTTCAGAAGGACGTCGTCGAATGTAAGCGCTTCCCGCGCGAGGCCATCGATGTGCGGCATCGCCAACTCCCGATTTGGGGCAGGCGGGAAGGCCCGCATATGCCCGATGGATGGATGGTCAAAGCGACACGGGCACCACGTCGCCCGCTCTCTCCGAGTTGGCGAGGGCTCATACCATGGGGCCGTCGCCATTCCTAGCGTCGTTGCTCTGTGCCAAACGCATTGCCGATCCGCGTCGGCTCACCCCTTGCAAATTGCAATGACGAAGACGCGAGATGACGGTGCGACACGCTCGCGATGCGGCAATCATGGGGCTATAGAGACCTGCCGATACTCGATCCGACGACCAAGACGGATACTATCCCGTGCGCCCCGAACGTCTCGTCCCGCTCATCGTCGCCTGCGCGTTGTTCATGGAACAGCTTGATTCGACGGTGATTTCCACCTCGCTGCCGGCCATCGCCATCGACCTCCACGAAGACCCGATCTCGCTGAAGCTGGCCCTCACCTCCTATCTGCTCAGCCTCGCGGTGTTCATCCCGGCGAGCGGCTGGTTTGCCGACCGCTTCGGCTCGCGCACAGTGTTCCGCGCCGCCATCGTCGTGTTCACCATCGGCTCGCTGCTCTGCGGCCTCGCCACCTCGCTGACCGATTTCGTGATCTACCGCATCATCCAGGGCATGGGCGGGGCGATGATGGTGCCGGTGGGGCGCCTCGTCATCCTGCGCACCGTACCAAAGGGCGAGATCGTCTCGGCATTGGCCTGGCTGACCGTGCCCGCCTTGCTCGGCCCGGTGCTCGGCCCGCCCATCGGCGGCTTCATCACCACCTATTTCGACTGGCGCCTGATCTTCTTCCTGAACATCCCGATCGGCCTGCTCGGCGTCGTTCTCGCTTCGCTGTTCATCCCGGACATCCGCGAGGAGGATGTGCCCCCGTTTGACCTGCACGGCATGGTGCTGTCGGGCATCGGCCTTGCCGGCCTCGTCTTCGGCTTCGCGCTGCTGGGACAGCACGCCGTGGCACCGTGGATGGCGCTTTCGGTGATCGCAGTCGGCGCCGTTGCGATGTTCTTCTATGTGCGGCACGCGCGGCATACCGATCGTCCGATCCTCGACCTGTCGCTGTTGAAGGTCCCGACCTTTTTCGCCGGCGTCGTCGGCGCTTCGCTGTTCCGCGTCGGCATCGGCGCCCTGCCCTTCCTCCTGCCGCTGATGCTGCAACTCGGCTTCGGCATGACGCCCTTCGCTTCGGGCCTGATCACCTTCGCCTCGGCGGCAGGCGCCATGACGATGAAGTTCACCGCGGCACCGATCATCCGCGCCTTCGGCTTCCGCCGGGTGCTGATCGTGAACTGCTTCATCGCCTCGGTCTTCATCGGCATCGCCGCGTTCTTCCGGCCAGACATGCCGCATCTGATCCTGATCGGCGTTCTGCTGTTCGGCGGCTTCTTCCGCTCGCTGCAGTTCACCAGCACCAATGCGCTGTCCTATGCCGACATCTCCAACGAGGCGATGAGCCGCGCCACCAGCTTCGCCAGCGTGGCGCAGCAGGTCTCGATTTCCACCGGTGTCGCGGTGGCTGCGCTGATCCTCGACGGCATGCGGTCCTGGCGGGGCGACGGCACCATCCAACTGGAGGATTTCAGCGTCGCCTTCACCGTGGTCGCGCTGATCGCGGTGTGCTCGGTGTTCTTCTTCCTGCGCCTGCCGGACGACGCCGGCGCTGAACTCGCGCGCAAGCCCGGCAGCAAGCCGGCGGTGCCAACGGAGGCACCGGGCGAGATGGGCAGCACCGCCTGAGGGCTGTGGGCGTCAGTCCTGACGCCCACGAAAGCCGGTGGCGACCACATATAGCTCGGAGGAGTTCGCCCGGCTCGCCTGCGGCTTGACATGCTTCACTGTCGTGAAGTCGCGCTTAAGCTCGGCGAGGAGGCTATTCTCGGTGCCGCCCTGGAACACTTTGGCGACGAACGCGCCGCCCGGCGCCAGTACCTGCCGCGCGAAGTCGATGGCGAGCTCGACAAGGCCGACGATCCGCAGATGGTCGGTCGCCCTGTGCCCGGTAGCATTGGCCGCCATGTCGGAGAGCACCAGATCGGCCTCGCCGCCCAGCATCTCCTTGAGTTTCGCGGGCGCATCATCCTTGAGAAAATCGAGTTGGGCGAAGTCGACGCCGGCAATGGGATCGATCTCCAGAAGGTCGATCGCCACCACCTTGCCGTGGCCGTCCTCGGCCTTCACTTTCTGCGACGCCACCTGGCTCCAGCCGCCCGGCGCCGCGCCGAGATCGACCACCCGAAGGCCGGGGCGAAGCAGCTTCATCTTCTCGTCGATCTCGATCAGCTTGAAGGCTGCACGCGAACGCCACCCCTCGCGCTTGGCCCGCGCGACATAGGGATCGTTCAGCTGCCGCTGCAGCCATTTCTGCGACGAGGTCGACAGCGAGCGCGCCTTCTTCAACCGCACCTTCAGCGGCCGCGCCTCGCCACGGGTCGCGCCCGGCCCCTTTCCGGGTACCCGTTCGTTCATCGATAGGCTCCGCTACACCAGACGCGATCGGCACGCATCAACTCGACCAGAATGCCTTCGCGCAAGCCACGGTCGGCAACACGAAGACGATCACAAGGGAACGCCCGGCGCACCGCTTCCAGAATCGCGCAGCCGGCGAGCACGAGATCCGCCCGCTCGGCGCCGATACAGGGATTGGCGACACGCTCGGAAAACGGCATGGCAAGCAACCGGTCCACCACGCAGCCAACCTGCAGCGCATCAAGCCAGGTGCCATCGACCTGCGACCGGTCGTAGCGCGGCAGGTCGAGGTGAACGCCGGCGATGGTGGTGACGGTGCCGGATGTGCCGAGCAGATGCAGCCGACCGCAATCATGCGGCCCGACGGCCTTCACGAAGCCGTCGAGATGCGGACGGAACTCGTTCACCATCGCCTCGAAGCCATCGCGCGTCACCATCACGCCGCCGTGGCGTTCGGCCACCGTGACGACGCCGAGCGGCACCGATACCCAGGCGCGGATGATCGCCGCCGGCGGTCCCCCGTCGCGGGTCTCCACGCGATCGAGCCAGACCACCTCGGTCGAACCGCCGCCGATATCGAACAGCAACGCGCCATCGGAAGACGGATCGACCAGCGGCGTGCAACCGGCGGCGGCGAGGCGTGCCTCGGTCTCGCGATCGACGATTTCCAGTTTGAGGCCGGTTTCCGCCTCGACGCGGGCGATGAAGGCATCGCCATTGGCGGCCGAACGGCAGGCTTCGGTGGCGATGAGGCGCTGGCCGGCGATCCGTCGCACCGACAGTTTGGAGGCGCAGACGCTCAGCGCCTCGACCGCGCGGGTCATCGCGGTCTCGCCAAGGCGGCCGGATCCGATCAGTCCCTCGCCCAGACGTACGATTCGCGAGAAGGCGTCGACGACGCGGAAACCGCCGGATGTCGGGCGGGCGACCAGCAGGCGGCAATTATTGGTGCCGAGATCGAGCGCGGCGTAACACGAATCGCTGGATTGCCGGTCGGCAACGGTGCCGTCACTGCGCCGCCCATGCCAATGGCGCGACCGATGACGCGCATGCGGCGGCTCTTCCCTGCACGGCACCCCCGCCGGCCGGAGATCTGCCGGTTTGTGGGTCTCGTCGACCATTATTTTATCCCCGGCCGAAGCCGAACGAGCCGGCCGCCGGCACGAAGCGGCTGCACGGCTGAGTTTCATGAGTTGCATGAAATGTAGCATCGACGCAGGCTTGTGCAATGAGCTTGATATCACCGCCGCCTCATTCGGCGCGGCAAAGCCCTGTTCAGCCGCCCATTTCCACAAGGCGCAGGAGTGTAGAGGTCTAGCAGGAGGGGGTATTTTATATAGGAGCCGAGCGGGCCAGTACGTTCAGATAGGAATCATGTGGCCGCAAATGGGCGAGTATGGGTGTGGTGAGAACTGTCCTCCACCTGTTCCCTGTTTCCCCGGAAATCCGGCGATTTCCAGCGCAGCTAGGCCGCGCTCTCCGACGCCAAACGGCTGAAATAACGCCCATTCCAGCAATGTCCACTCGCTCGACCCGTATGATCGAATGCCGTGTCAGCGTACAAAGAACAGGGAACTGTTTTCAGCAAAACAGCGAATTCGGTAGAAGGCTTAGCCCATCTTACCCGAAGCGGACATTTTGACAGTCCGAGGAGGATCAAAAAGCCGTCCAGGCCTTTCGACCGGCTCACCCTGCCGCACCGCTCAGAAGTGATAGGCGAAGCGCAGGCTGGCCCGCTGCCCAACAAACGAGTCGCCGGCCGACAGGGCATATTCCCCCTTCGCCTTAAAACCGTTCTCCGCATAGAAGGTGAGACCGGCCGTGAAATTGCCGACGACCTCGGGCGAGTTCAGACAGGTCAGAAAGGTGCCGTCGGAGGCTCCTGCGCCGACGAAGCTCGATTCCAACACACGCGTGGGAATTGAAGCTCGCCCCGGCGCTCAGGAACGGGCGCAGGATGGCATCGTCGAGGGTGACGCGGCTGCCGATCTCCACTGCGGGCGAGACGATCACGCTGGTATGGTCGCTGCCGTGCACGTCCAGCGCATAATCTGCGCTGCCCTGTTCCCGGTAGCCCGGCGCGTTGGCGTAGACTTAGGTCGAGATCGACCTGGGGGCGGATGTCCCAGCTGGGGAAGGCGAATTCGTAACTGGCCCGCAGCCGGCCGGCGATGAAGGTCATGCTGCTGTCGCTATCGAGCCCCCCCACATCCAGGCCGGTGCCAGGCGGTTGCACCAGACGGCTGTTGTCGTAGCTGCCATACGCAATTGCGAAGGCGCCGGCGAGCAGCCACGGTCCCTCTACGCGCTTCAGCGAGACGCTGCCGTCGATGGAGTAGCCGTCGCCGCTGGAGCCGTTGTCGGTCGACGACCAGCTCCGGCCGGCGCCAAACGAGCCGCCGAGAGGCGTGACTCAAACTAAATGGCCTCCGGTGAAGTCGGGGCGGTTCAACCTCTTCGAGGATCGGCAGGCGCAGCTCGGCCTTCCCGCCCTAATTAATCGACCATGCCGAACGCTACCGCGACATTCGCGAGAAGGCGATGCGCGCCTCGGGGCTTGTCGAGGCCGACTGTGCCCGGCGTGTGCAGACACCCTAGGCGGCCTTCGATCGTTTCCGCGCTGCGGTCGAGAACCTGAAAATCGCCATCGGCAACAAGCTGATGCCGATCGTCACGCAAACCGTCGATACGATGACGACGCTGCTCAAAGGTGGCGAAGAGGGCAAGATCTCGATCTTCCAGAAGATCGGAGCTGCGATCGAAGGTCTTTCCAAGAGGGCTTGGCTTCGCAGGTTTGTCGAACCTTTCTGCGGCGCTTGGCTCGATCGTCGAAATCGTCAGCGGTCTGTCGGAAAACCTCATGGCCGATACAATCGTGATGCAGAATGCCTGCGATCGGCTCGCGAGATGGGAGCTTTGGTTCGGGACTTCGCTGCGGCGTTGAACGAGGTCACGCAGCCGATCCTCACCTTCCTGGGCACGGATTGGGGGCAGATCGGGTCGATCGCCGTGACGATCGGCGGCGCGGCGGTCGGCATCTCGCTCTTCGCGAAGGCCGTGCGCACCGTCGCCTCGGCGCTCTACTTCTTATCGGGCGCGCGGGCGGGTGTGGCGGTCCTGAGCGCCCTTGGCGTCATCAGCGGCAGCGCCGCCGGCGCCGGGGCTGCGGCGGGCGCGGCTGGTGTCGCCGGTGTAGTAGGCAGGAACGGGCTCGGCAAGCTCGCACTCTCGCGCTTCGGGTTGCCGGGCATGGTCGGCGCCGGCCTGTGGGCTGGTGGCGATTGGCTAGGCGACAAGGCTACATGCCGGAGTGGATGCAGAAGACGCCGGGTCGGCTCTAGGAAGAGTCGACTCGGGGCTCGGGCGAGCCGCCGACGGTCTCTACGCCACCGCTCGAACGGAAGCCGGTCAACCTCGATCCGGCTGATTACGAGCGGGCGCAGGAGGAATTCAGGCAGGACCCCGAGGGCGCGCGCGGTCGGGCTCTGATGGACCTGCAATGCCAGTCCGATGCGACCAAGTCCTCGCTCGATGCGGTGAACGCGACGCCGGTGGCACCGCCGGTAGACACCAGCGGGATCGACGAGGCGCAGGCAAAGGTCGATCGCCTCCTCAGCACGGTCATGCGGCTCAACTCGATGGGGATCACCATCCATGCTCCGATCGATTTGGCTCCGAACCTGCGCGCGCTCCACTTTGATTGGGGAGCCGGATGATGCCCCCGCGCCGCCACCCGCGTCGTCATCTTACGCACCCGGATGAGATTGTGCTTCGCCACGTTCATGAAGCCGGGGTGCGATCCGCCTTCCGGGCAGGCGAGCAAGCTGGACGAAGCGACGTCATCGCCGAGGAGCGCGAGCGCGCCCTCGACATCTTCGCGGCCATGCGCAGCCCTGAACTAATGCCGATGGCGCTGAAGATGCCCGAGACCAGCCTGCCGGCAGCGAAGGTGATCGACATTCTCCGCATCGCGGGCAACCCCGCGCCGTCCGCCGAAGCACCCGCCACCCGCTCCGAGGTGTCGCCGCATACTTGATCGTACCTCCACCATCGCGCCGAGCTCCTCGCCTTCGCAGCGCCGCCGGCCTGGGGAGAAATGGACCAAATCCGGAGCCGCGCGGTTCGGATATCTCTGCGGGCTCGGGATGCCGGAGCCGCAGATTGCGGAGATCATGGGCTTCACCAGCGCCGGCGCCGTAGCGAACGCCTGCAAACGGCTCGGCGTGCAGCTCGCCCACCGGCGTGACGGCGATTTCGCCGTTCCGGTTGTCATTGCGAAGGAAGCGCGCCCTGGCCTCGACGAGGAGGCGGCGATACGCCGGATCGACCGCAAGGAACTGGCCGCGCGGCTGCTCAACACGATCGGCGCGCTTGGCGCCGACCATGTCGATGATGTCCTCGACGATATGGACTGATCACCTTGTTGCCTCAAGCTGCCCTATATCCTCCCGCACGGCCCTTCTGAGCATCCGCCGGCGGCTCGGCCTTCAACCGCTTGATCTCGGCCGCCGTGACAGTCTCGCTCTTGGTGGCGTGTGCCTCGACCTCCTGCCGGACACGTTCCGGGGTCGAAGGGACGGCGAGTTCATAAAGGGCGGCGGCAGGCAAAAGCAGAAAGGTTCCTTTTTTGCCGTAGACGTCCGCTGCTCGCATGAAGTTTCGCGCGGTGTCGACGCTCATCCCGAACTCGGCCCTGATCCAGGGCAGGAACATGCCGTGCGGGAGGCGGTCCTCCCGGCGCTTCAGCGCAAGTCCGATCGATGACCACTGATGCTCGATGCCATTGTCCCTTTGGAAGCATCTACTTCTTGATGCGGCCGTCCTCGAACTCCACGATGCGGTCGAACAGATCAACGGAACGGGGATCATGGGTCACAACGGCGACGGCTGTTCCTCGCGTGGTGGCGATACGACGAAACAACTGCATCACCTGACGGCTGCGTGCACTGTCGAGTGCGGCCGTCGGCTCGTCTGCGAGGATCAGCGGCGGGCCGTTCGCTAGGGCGCGCGCCACTGCCACCCGCTGCTGCTCACCCCCGGAAAGCCGCGCGGGCAGGCTGTCGGCACGATGGGCGAGGTCGAGCGCCTCCAGAAGCCGACGAGCGTGATGTCTAGCGTCGGGTGGTGCCACGTCGGCGATTTCGAGGCTGAGGGCGACATTCTCGATCGCCGACAGGAAGGGAATGAGATTGGCGCGCTGGAATACGAAGCCGATCCGTCGGCGGCGCGTCGCGCGCAAGCCGTCGAGATGCACTCCGGCATGGGACACGCGCTGGCCGCCGAGCCATACTTCGCCAGCGCTCGGGCGCTCCAAAAGGCCGGCCAGCATCAGAAAGGTGCTCTTGCCCGAGCCGCTCGGCCCGAAAATGCCGACGAGCTCGCCGGCGGCAATGTCGAAAGACACGCCGTCGAGCGCCCGCACCACCCCGGCGCCGCTGGCATAGTGGCGCGTGAGACCGCGCGCCGAGAGCACCGGCGCGCCGCTCACGACAGCACCTCGCGCGCCTGCACTCGCGAGGCGCGGGCAATGCCGACAAAGGCCGCCACCGCGCATATGACCGCCAGCAGCAGCGCCAGCAGCGCGAGATCGGAGGGCAGCAGGACCACCCGCCGCGGAAACAGCGGGAAGATCAACCTGGACACCCCGATCGCGGCGAGGAAGCCGCCGAAGCCGATCAGCGCCGCCTGCTGGCCGATCATGCCGGCCACCACGCGCTCGCGGGCGCCGATAAGCTTGAGCAGGGCGATCTGGTGCAGCTTCTCGATCGTCATGGTGTAGACGATCAGCGAGACCACCAGCGCGGTGATCAGCAGGATCAGCAGCGTGAAGGCGAGGATCTGCAGGCGCAGCTTCCACAGCCGGGCGTTCAGCATGAGATCGCGCTGTTCGGCGGTGGACAGCACCGCCACGTCGCCCCAGCGCGCGATGGCGGCCCGCACCCGCGCGTGATCGGCCGCCGGATCGAGGCGCACCAGTACGGCGGCGATCTTGCTGTCCTGCGCCACCGAACTGGTGTCGGCAGAGGCCGCGCCGGAGCTCCCATGCGCCGCACGGGCGAGATGGATCTCCTCCGAGGTGCGCCGCTGGGCGATGACGGTTGCATCGTTGATGACGACGAACAGCAGCCCGTCACCGGCCGAATCCACCATGCCCCGGGTGAGCCCGACGATCTCGTAGACGTCTCGGGCGAGCGTCACCCGGTCGCCGATCCTCAACCCGGTGACGGCGTCGGCCACCGCCTCATAGCGTCCGGCGCCGAGCCAACGCCCGGCGATGAGCGTCAGCCAACGTCCATCGTCGGCCGGCACGTCGACGCCGGTGACGGTGGCGCGCCGCATCCGGCCCGCGAAGTCGAATTGCTGGCTGAACTGGCTGAAGCGCCGCACATCGGCGACGCCTGGCACGCCGGCCACCCGCCGGTCGACATCTGCGGCAACGGCGGAGGCCTCCGCGAAGGGACCGGCGCGCTCCCCCTGCACCACCCACAGATCGGCATCGATGCGCTCGATGATCAGCAAGGCGTCCTCGACCACGCCGCGATAGAGCCCGACCATGCCGATCACCGCCGTTAACAGGAAGGCGACGCCGAATGAGGTCAGGGCGAAGCGCGCCGGCGCATGGCAGGCATCCTTGAAGGCGAGATTCATGACGCGTCCCCGACCAGTCGCAGCCGCACCGGCATAAGGGAATAGATGCCGTCGGGCGCCAGCACGACATCGCCCGGCGCGAGCCCCTGGCGGATCTCCACCCGGCCGCCTCCCGTAGCGCCGAGGCCGACCTCGCGCCAGCGCGCCCGCCCGGCGACCGCCAGCCACACACCGGGCCGGCCGTCGTGCCGGGCGATGAAGGCGCTCGAAACCGCAAGCACCTGCCGGTGCGCATCGATCGCGACCGTCGCCATGCCGCGCTGACCGAGCGCCCAGTAATCCGGCAGGGCGTCGAGCGCGATGTCGAGGGTGAATTCCCGCGTCTCCTCGTCGACCTCGCGGCCGAGACGCAGCACGTGACCGGGAATCGGCCGGCTGGCCTGTGCGAAGACCACGGCGGCGGCCTGACCAGGCCGAACCGCCGGAATGGCGCTTTCGTCGAGCCGCGTCGACAGGATGAGGCTCGCCGGATCGACGATGCGCAGCAGTTCCGTCCCCGGCGTCAGCACCTCGCCGGGATGATGCGCGCGGGAGACGACGACGCCGTCGATCGGGGCCCGCAACATGCTGTCCTGCCATTGCGCTTCGGCAACGACGACACGGGCGCGGGCGGCATCGCGCTCAGCCTCGGCCTGCTCGATCGTGCGGTCGGCATGGACGACATCCGCCTCCGCCTGCCGACGCGCCGCCAGGGCATCTTCCAGACCGGCCACGCTCGCCACGCCCTTGGCGATGAGCGCGACCTGCCGCTGATGCGTCGCCCGCGTCTTATCGAGCTGGGCGACGGCGCGGCTGCGGTCGGCCTGCACCGCGCTCACCGCTCGCTCGGAGGCAGCGGCGCTGGCGCGTGCCGCGGCGAGCTCGCCGGACAGATCGTCGAAGGAGACCCGCGCCAGCAGGTCGCCCTTGGCGACATGGTCGTTGCGATCGACGCGGAGCTCTTCGATCCGCCCCTGGATGCGGCTGGCGATGCTCGCCTGCGACAGCGCGTCGAGGGTTCCCGGTCCGCGCAGTTCGATGACGAGGTCGGCGGTACGCACGGTCTCGCCTTGCACCAGGCGAGCGGGGCCGTAGCGCATCGCCGCAAGGGTGGCGACCAGCAGTGCCGCCGCCAGAAGCGCGAGCCGCAGCCGGGCGGGGGAGCGGCGACGCGGCGCCGGCGGCTCCAGCGAGAGGAACTGCTCGGCCTGCGGCTGCGTGTTCATGGCGGCGATGTGGTGGCTGGATCGATGAGCGGTTCGACTACTGCGCCCGCGCGGCCTGGATGCTCGCCAGCGCCTCCTTGCAGGGCTGCGACACCTTCTCCGGATTGGCCTGGATGCATTGCAGCAGCCGGCCGCCGCCGGGCTGCACACCGGGACAGACGGCGCGGATATCCGCCTCGCAGGCAGTGCGCAGAGCCTGCATCTGGCTGCGCGACAGGTTTTGCGCGCCGGCGGCGCTGGTCAGGCCGGCGAAGGCCAGCACGAGGAGGACGCGGGAGACGGGAACGGCGTTCATCATGTGGATCCATGGCTTGGAAGGGAATGGGCTTCGCGATGGAGCCCGCCCTGCTTGGAGGCGGGTGGGTCGGACAGGCCCCATCGCGTGACAGCGGCTGCTGCCGCACCTGAGAAGCCCGAAGCGCTCCCGGTGCACTGCACAACATGCCGGCTGCACTTTGCGCGGGTATCTCGGCGCCGGGGCAATTTGTTTCAGTTTGTTGCAACCGGGCGCCGGCGGCTTGCACGACGGGCGCGAGACTGTCATGCGGAAGAGATGACGACCGACCGATTGCTCCTGGTGGAGGACGACCGCGACATACGCGGCCTGCTGGTCGATTTCCTCGGTGCGGAAGGTTATGGCATCGAGGCGGTCGAGAGCGGGGCGAGCATGGACCGCGCGTTGACGCGCGGCATGCCCGACCTCATCGTCCTCGACATCATGCTGCCGGGCGAGGACGGGCTGTCGATCTGCCGTCGGCTACGCGCCCGCTCGCGGGTACCAATCCTGATGCTGACCGCCAAGCGCGACGACATCGACCGCATCATCGGGCTGGAGATCGGCGCCGACGACTATCTCGGCAAGCCCTTCAATCCGCGCGAATTGCTCGCCCGCATCCGCGCGCTGCTGCGCCGTTCCTCCGGCGCGCTTGCCACCAGCATCCCCGAACGCCGGCGCAAGCGCTTCGGCCGGCTGACCGCCGATCTCGACGCGCGGACCGTCGAGGACGATACCGGCCGGCGCCTTCCCGTTACCACCGCCGAATTCGATCTCCTGAGCTGCTTCCTTGAGCGGCCGGGCCGGGTGCTCTCGCGCGACCAGTTGCTCGACTGGACGCGCGGGCGGGCCGGCGACCCGTTCGACCGCACCATCGATGTCACCATCTCGCGGCTGCGCGGCAAGCTCGCGCAATGCCTGCCAGAGGGGGAACAACCCATCACCACCGTGCGGAATGTGGGTTATCTCTTCTCGGCCGACGTACGCGACGCCTGAGGAGCCGTCCCGCCATGCGCCTCGGCCTCATCGCGCGCATCGTCCTGATCGTCGCCGTGGCACTGTTCGCCATTCAACTCGCCGTGCTGGCCCTCTCCTTCGGCCTCGGCGGCGGGCGCGAGACGGTCGGCCCCGGCTCGCCCGGCCTGCCCTTGCGAATAGCTTCGCTGGTACGGCTGATCGACGGGGCGCCGGCCGGGCTGCGGCCGGCGATCATCGAGGCGTTCAGCGATAATGCCCAGGCCATTTCGATCCTGCCTGCGCTGCCGCCCGACACGGGACGTTCGGCCGATCTCGCGCGCATCGCCCAGGCCATCCGGGCCGCGCTGGCGCTCGGCGGCACGCCGGGCCGCGAGGTAGTCGCCCAGTTCGACGGCAGCGGTGACGGGGAGCCGGGCGACCGGCTCCGCCTCATTGTCCAGCTCGCCTCCGGCGACTATCTGTCGCTCAACGCCGAGGACCGGGTGACGGTGCGCCTGCTTGGCATCCCCATTGGCTTCTTCGCCGGGCTTTTCGGCCTGCTGGTGGCGATCGCCGCCCTCATCGCCGTGGCGCGCGAGATGCGCCCGCTCATCCGCCTCGCCCGCGACGTCGACCGCATCGGCGAGCAGTTCGAGCCGCTGGCGCTCAACGAACGCGGCGCGCCGGAGGTGCGCAGCCTGATCCGCGCCGTCAACGCCATGCAACAGCGCATCGCCAATCTGGTTAAGAATCGCAGCCTGACTCTCGGCGCCATCTCGCACGATTTGCGCACTTATCTCACCCGCTTGCGGCTGCGGGTCGAGATGATGCCGGAGGGGCGCCATCGCGCCGGCGCCATCGCCGATGTCGAGGCGATGCAGGCGTTCGTCGAGGACGCGCTGGACTTCGCCGAGGCGAGCTTCGCCGCCGTGCCGCCGGCCGATTGCGATCTTGCCGGGCTGCTGCGCCGCTACCGCACCGGCAATGGTGAGGCCGGGCGCATCGCGCTCGACCTGCCGGAGGGGCCGGTGACGGTCGCGGTCGACGGCAAGGCGCTGGAGCGCGTCTGCACCAATCTGGTGGAGAACGCCCTCCGCTATGGCGGCGCGGCCTTTCTGCACGTCGAACAGCGGGCGGCATGGGTGGTCCTGACCATCGACGACCCCGGCCCCGGCATTCCCGCCGAGGAGCGCACCCGCGTCTTCGAGCCGTTCTTCCGGCTGGAGGCGTCGCGCAGCCGCGAGAGCGGCGGCGCCGGGCTTGGTCTCACCATCGTCAAGCGGATCGTTGAGCGGCATGGCGGACGCATCGAACTCGGCGATTCCGTCCGCGGCGGCCTGTGCGTGCGGGTCGAGTTGCCCGCGGGCGGCCCAGCCGCCTGAAACAAATCGACACGCCGCCGAGCGATCCGAGAGACAAGCGCCACCTAGCCTCGATGTCTCCTCAACGGCAAGGTATGAATCCTATGAGACGACTTTTCCAGCTGCACGCCGGCCGGCGGATCGCCGCCGCGGTGATTGCCGGCGGCGCCCTGCTCCATCCGGCGACCGGCCGGGCCCAGCCGCTCGACGGCGGCATCGCGATCGAGCCCTATGTCTGCGGCCCGGCGCCGGAGATCGACATCGATGATGGCGCGCTGATGCCCGACCCGCTGGTCGCCCGGCTCATCGCCGGCGCCCTCTTGTCGGCGCAGGAAACCGCGCTCGGCATCCGCCCTGACCAGCTAACGGCCTGGCGCGACTACACCGGCGCGCTGATCGCCATGATCCCCTCCGGCGAGCGCGCCGCCCGCTGGAAGCAGCGCGCGACGCGCGAGGCGGCCGGGGCCTTCGACCTCGCCGGAGACGTGGCGGCCGCCGCCATCGAACGGGCCGAAGCCGCGAAGCGGCTGCAGGCGGCCATCGTGGCGCTCAAGACGGCGCTGACGCCGGAGCAACTGCGCGCCGCGCAGCAGATACAGGCGCGGCTCGTTGAGCGCCTGATCGGCTTCCTGGAATGGCGGCACGGGGCGGGCGCGGACGGCCACGCGCTCTAGCGTGACGGCGCGTTAAAAAAGAAGGGCCGGGAGCTGTCTCCCGGCCCTTCCGCTTGTGTGGAGCATGCTCAGAAAGGATCGTACGGCGTCAGCGGTGAAAGCTTCGGGTTGCCGAGCAGCCCTGCCCGGCCGTGCAGCTGCGCGTGCGGGTGGCGCCGGCGCCATAGGGCCCGGTCGTGTTGCGGGTGGCTGTACAGGAACCGTCAGCGCAGCTGCGGGTCTGCGTGGTCGAGCCGCCATACACGCCGGTGGCGCTGCGCGTGCCGGTACAACTGCCATCGGCACAGTTCACCGACCGGCTGTGCGAAGTGACGACCGGCGTCGCATAAGGCCGGTAGACCGGCGGCGGGTAGGCCGCCCAGCGGCCATACCAGGGATAGGCGGTGTAGTAGCGGTCCCAATAGGCTCGGTTGAAGGTGACGACGGTGACGCCCACGGCCGGAGCGATCGGTGGGGCAAGCACCACCGGGGCGCCGCGATAGACCACCTGGACATAGCTTGCCGCGACCCAGCCGCGATACGGCCCGAAGCCGATGTCGCACCATGTATAGCCAGCGAGACAGCCGAAGGCGGTGATGGCACCGCCGGCTGGCACCACGGTGATGGCGGGATAGGCCGTCGAGGGGCCGGCCCGCAAATTGACATTGGTCACCGCAACGGCCGCCGTGGCCGCGACGCTGACGGAGCTGCCGGCAAGGAGTAGCGCGCCGGCCAAAAGCATATTCTTCAACATGGCAAGTCCCCATGAACCGCGCGGGCTGCGCGGAACTATGCTCCGGGCGACGTTGGGGACCGCTCCTCGCACCAATATTGCCGAGATGTGTCGTTTTGTGTCGGGCCTCAATACGATCGTTGTGCCGACGGCGACGGCAATCAGTCCGTCCGCCTGTTCCTCAGTTGCTCCCTCCAGTCTCATAAAACGAGTATTTCGAGTGTTAGCTGTTTATCTGCCCGAATCCTCATGGCTGGAGAGAGCATCCGAAACGGTTGCCGGAGGCCACCACCATGAGCAACACCAAGCAGACGCCCAGATCTGAGCCAGTCGACGCGACGATGTCAGACGGCTGGATTCTCCACGACGGATCGGGCTGCCCGGTCGATGCCGATGCGTTCGTCGTCGTGCGGTTCCGCAGCGGCCGGGAAGACCTTGGCTTGGCGCGCGCCAGATCTTGGGCGGATCATGAACAGGACCGCTGGGTTGAAGACGAAAGCGACACGGTGATCGTCGCGTATCGGATCGTCCGGCCCGAGGGCCGCTGAGATGGCCCGCCCGCATGCGCCTCGTCCCAGAAGAGACGTCCGCCAACCGCTTCCACTTCCCTACCGGCGGCGACTGGCGCGATGTGCCGAAGCCGTCCTCCCGCGCCGAACAGGTGCTTCGCGCTGTGGTTGGGCTGGTCGCTGCCGGAAGCGGATTGCGCCTGGTGCGGGCGCACCCACTATCTCCTTCGCGATGAGCAGAAGTTCTGCAGCCAGCGATGCTGCGCGGCCGCCAAGAGCGCGCGGGCCACGAAGAAATTCAGGGCCGAGCTCGCCGCCACGCTTCGTTGCGTCGATTGCGGCGGCTCGATCCCGAATCTGACGATGCGGCGCTGCAACCGCTGTCCCGCCTGCAATCGAGTGCATTGGCGGCAATACCGCATGGCCTATAATCGAAACCACACGGTCCTGTGGAGGATGCTCCGTAGACTGCGCCGGGCCTATCCCCGGTGCAGCCCGCAATGACGCTTGATCGAGTTCACTAGCGCCAGAGACGTTGAGGCAAATTCTGTACTCCGTCGAGCAACAACGATGTTGTAATCGCGAACATGCTTTTCTGTTAACTGTACGATGATTTGTTGAAATTCACTACCTGCGAACGCCAATACAATATTTGGATGGATAGGTAGCCATGCCTCAACCATAGGATCATTGAGCTCTTTAGAGGCACCCGTTGGAATTATTTTCAGCACTGGATGACTGGCAACAATAAAGGCTTTATTGGGCGGCGTTAAGCCAAAATACAGGCCCTTGCCGAGTAGTGCCCCCACGACTTTCTTGCTTGCAGAAGACAGAGAACGAACGCGAGCGGACTGTCGAAATCGCCTTACCGCCTGAACGTTAAAAAAATGACCCCTCTCTTTTTGCGTCAATGGTCGGAAATCGGCCTCAAACTGTGAGATTTCTCCTTTGATTGCGGCAAAACTTTCCTCGATTCCCATGATCTGTTCGTGAAAATCTGGAACACGTCGCCATTGCTGATAGAGAAAAATGCAAGTGCCTCACGTTCCCGTTGGCGGAGATTGGGGTAATTTCGCGATAATATTGACGGCACAAGTAAATCAAGGAATGGAGAAATAATTCCTTCCATCTCCCCAAACGCCTTTTCAAGAGTAATATCCCGTTCATCGTCTGATTTCTGTAGGGCATACAGGTGGTTTTGGCAGAATACGTTCCCAATATGCATAGGAGCTACATCGACACGATGACGACTGAAATGATGGAATTTCTCATCACTGTCAGCAAAGCGCCTCAGCAACATTTGCGGTACAAAATGGTGCTTTTTCGGACCCCCGTCCGCCATGAATCAGTCTCACGAAACTTCACTGGAGGGTCGAAATTACCAAACAGATCTAAGCGAAGAAACTATGCGCCGCTCTGAGGGGTGTTGCGGGGATACTGGGGGAACACACTATTTGAACACTGCCGCAACCACGAGGCTGACGACGCTGATGATGATCGCGATCCATGATAGCCAGGGCTTCGCGAAGGTCTCCACCTCGACGGCGGTTTCCCTCCGGAGGTGCTTGTGTCCTTCGTCGGTGAGAACCCATTCGCCGTACCGAGAGCGTTCCCAGTAATGGTCTCCTTCGTGCCCATAGGGACGCGGGGGTATGGGAACGCCCCAGCGACGCGCTGTCCGAATGCGCTGTCGCGTCTCGATACCGAAAAGCTCTTCCAGATAGGGCTCGCTCTCTGCCTGGAGACCCGCCGCAAGCGATTCATAGGCATCGGAACCCGGCCGGCCTGCGGCCTTCAAATCGGGCTCATAGAGCGCATCGAGCCGATCCAGTTCGTCGAGCAGTTGCTCTCGCCTCGTCCGATCGTCCCGCCACTGATCGATTAATTTCCAGAGCCGTCCCATTCGTCAGGCTTCTTTGCGGAGCCGAACACCCGGCCCGCCCTGGACGACCTCCCCGTCGCCCTGGAACACAACACCCGCGGCCTCAAGGGCTGCGATCAGCTTATCGCGGGTCGCCGCGTACCCTCCGATCTCGCCGTCGCGTAGCTCCAGCCGGGCAATAGTGGGCTTTGACACTCCGGATTGCTCCGCAAGCTTGTCTTGCGACCAGCCCAGCAAGGCGCGAGCGGCACGAAGTTGGGATGCATCGAGCATGAGTTGATAACTTTGATATTGACTTAGCCGACGATTAAGTCGATATCATTGATATCATCTTAACGCTCTCGGAGCAAAGCACATGTCGCGCCGGCAAACGCCGGTGGCATGCCTATCCTCCCCCTTGAACAGCGGATCCATGCCGCGGTTGCCGAGATCAAGGCGGCTCCCGCGGAGCTCTACCCGGTCGATCGATTCCCATCGATCTCGATCACAAGCGATGTTCGCTTGAGACCGGAGACAGGCGGCGTCGCCGTCGGCGCTATCTTCGCGCCCACGCTTCGGGCGCGGCTGGTCTATGAGGATTGCCGATTTCCGAAGGAAGACACGGTGCTTCTGCCTTGAGCGCCAGACGATTCCCGTGTCGCGTCATGTTGCATTTCATGTCGCGTGGACTCGCCGCATGCCATCGGAAACCGTTGGAAATCAAGGAAAGCGATTTGCAACAAGACGCGACATGAAGGCACCAATTTGCGGCGCCTCGCCTCGATCAACTTATTGATTTTGCTTGATTAATCGGTTGGCTGGGGGACCTGGATTCGAACCAGGACTAACGGAGTCAGAGTCCGCAGTTCTACCGTTAAACTATCCCCCACCAAGCTCCTGAGGACAAACGCCTTTTCGGCACCGTCCCAAGATCGGCAGTCGGCTGTGCAAGCCGTCCGGCGAACGGAGGGGCATATAGCGCTTCCCGCCGCGCCGGTCTACCCCCTCTCGAACAAAGTCGCCAATTGTCCCGGAAACAGTGAGAGGCACCCTCCCGTTCCGGGCGGATGACAATCGAGCCTTGTGCTCGCCTTTCAATTCCGGCCCGCAATGGCCGCGCCTGACGCATGACAAATCCTCATGCGGCATACGCGAAAGATGCATGACTCCAAGATTAGACGGTTTTAAATTACCTTTTTATGGCTTCCGTCACCTATTCGGCGGCTTTCGACGTGGTTTGTAGCCCGTCCACATCACGCAGCGGCATGCGCCCTGCTCAGTGCTGTCATGCAGCATGCCGCCTTCTGCATCGCACCAAAGCCTCTATATTCCCTGGCATACAGAATGCCTTTAACAGGAGGCTCCCATGAGCACCGTGTCGCTTTCCCGTCATACCTCTCCGGACTTCTTCTCTCGCGTCGTCGAGTCGGTTGCTGCCTTCTTCGAGGCGGTTGGCGAAGGTCGTCGTATAGCGCAGCGTTATGAAGCCCTGTCGCGCCTGTCCGACGTCGCTCTCGCCCGCCGCGGCCTGACCCGTCAGGACATCGCCCGCGCCGCCGTTGCCGGTCGCTGAACTACTAGCGGCTCACACGCAGGCGAATGGATACGCTGTCGGATAAACCGGCAGCGTCCATAACCGTCAGCCGGACAAAGCCCTCGCGGGCCGGCTGCCACAGGAAGACCCCGGCGGCATCAGTTATGCCGGCAGGTACGCCGTCGATCAACACACTCAGCACCTCCCCGCCGCGCGCCTTCAGGGCGACCGGATCCGATGGCTCGATATCGAGCGTCGCTCCCGGTGGTGGGAAGGCGATACGTGGTCCGCTTGCCGTCCCGGTAGGGGCGTCACCGTCGCGGAAACGGCGCAATGGCGGCGGCAGCTCGTTGTTCTTAGCCATCAGCGCATCTCGCGGAGGCGGCAACAGCGGCGCAGGACGCGACGCCAGCCGGGCGAAAGCGTCGAACAGCAATGGCGCCGCCCTCTCCCGTCCGATCATGCCCGGCACCGGCTGGCCATCCGGCCGACCGATCCACACGGCTACCGTGCGGCGCCCGTCGAACCCGACCGACCAGGCATCGCGATAGCCGAAAGACGTACCGGTCTTGAAGGCGATCAGGCCACCGCGCACATTGCGGGGCGGCGGGGCGCCAGAGAGTGCCTGAGCCAGGTACCAGCTGGCAACCGGCGACAAAATCCTTCTTCTTTCAATACCTTGCTGCACCACCGCGTCGTCCAGTCGCCGGCTAGGGGGATGCGCGACGCCGCCATTGCCGATGGCGGCATAAAGGGCGGCGAGGCCTTCGAGAGTCACTCCGGCGCCCCCCAGACCGACCGCCAACCCCGGCACGTCTCCCGGCGGCAACCGCAATTCGGTGCCTGCGGCGTCCAGCCGGCTGGCAAGCCGCTGCGGCCCCACCGCCTGCAGCAGCGCCACTGCCGGCACGTTGAGCGACATTTGCAGCGCCCGCTTCACCGAGACCACGCCTTGATAGTCGAGATCGAAATTGCGCGGTCGATAGGCGCCGAAACGCATCGGCCGATCCTCGATCAGCGTCTCGGGATGAACAAGACCGTCCTCGAAAGCCATTCCATAAATCAAGGGCTTAAGCGTCGATCCAGGCGAGCGCAGGGCGCGCGTCAGATCAACGGCGCCGGCGCGCGCGCGGTTTTGCCGATCGCTGCCGCTGACCCGCGCCAGGACCTCGCCGGAGGCATTGTCGATGACGACCATGGCCAGCGACACGCCGGGCTCCAGTGTCGCGGCACGTTCGGCGGCAAGCGCCTCCAGCCGCTCCTGCACGGCCGCCTCGATGGCGAGCCGGTGGACAGGGGCGGCAGGACGTTCGCGGCGTGCCGCCTCCGCGGCGTGAAAGGCCAGGCTCGGCAGTTCGCGGCGCCTCTCGGGGAGATCGGCGGCAAGGGCGAAACGCGCTTCCGGGCCACCGAATAGGCCAGCCTTTTCAAGGCGCTCGATGACACGGCGCCGGCCGGAGCCGGCAGCCGAAGCCTGCCTATCGGGACGGCGGGCCTCCGGCGCCTGCGGTAGCGCGACCAACAGGGCGGCCTCGGCGAGCGACAAGCGGCGCGGCTCCTTGCCGAAATAGGCGAGACTGGCGGCCCGCACGCCTTCGAGATTGCCGCCAAACGGCGCCAAAGTCATGTAAAGCTTCAGGATTTCGGCCTTGCTGAACCGCGCTTCCAGCTCAATGGCACGGCGCATTTCCGCGAGTTTCGCCTTTAGAGTCCGGTCCGGTCGCGGCTCCAGCAGGCGGGCGACCTGCATGGTCAGGGTCGAGCCGCCCGAGACGATGCGGCCATGGCTGACGAATTGCCAGGCGGCGCGCAGGAGCGCCAGCGGATCGACCCCGCTATGATCGTAAAAGCGCTTGTCTTCATAAGCGATTAGCATGTCGATATAACGCCGGTCCACAAGGGATGGATCGGCGGCGAGGCGCCAGCGGCCGTCCGGCAAAGCGAAGGGGCGCAGCAGCCTGCCGTCGCGGTCCAGCACTTCGACCGAGGTAGCGATGGCCGGCAGCGGCGGCGCCGCCGCACGGACGCCGGCCAGCCAAGCATATGATCCGGCAGCGAAAATCACGCCCGCGAGCACGCCGCCGGCCATGCAGCGCTGCCACAGCGGGCGTGGATTTTCGCTCACCGTCCACGCTCCGTCACCACCGAAGTACCGGCCCCGGTGCGGGCAAAGCGGCCGGGGCGGTACATATCCTCCACCGTCGCCGGCGGGTGGGCGTATGTGCCCGGCGAGACGGCGCGGACAATATAGGCAACGCGCAAAAGCTTTGATTCTTCAGAGGCTTGGGTGCGATCGAACGCCGCCATGAAATGGGTGTCGCGGAACTCGGCATGGGCGGCTTCGGTGGTTTCGCCCAGCCAGGACAAGGCGCCGGCATCCGAACCCACCGCCAGAGCGGGATTGTCGATCTCGAAACCGGCGGGGAGCCAGTCGACGAGCAGCACCTGCGAGGGGGCGTATTCGTCCTCCTGCGCCTCCAAAACCACAACAAGACTTTGATTTTGTTGAACCTTCGATGGGTCGGCCGGGTTGCCGGCGAGGTCGAAATAGGAGCGTTTGAGCGCGAAGCCGCTGGCGGCGGCGGGCTCGGGACTGGATGGCGGGCCGTCGATGGAGACGGCAACATCGACCGGCGCCGAACCGCGATTGGTCAGTATGGTGCGGTGTGCAGTGAGTGCAGATGGCTCGAAAATCCGTTCGAACAGGCCGGAATGCGCCGAACCGTCGATGTCGAGGCTGACGCCCCTGCCCTCGCGGGCGGCGCGGGCGGCCAGCAGCAGCCAGGCATCCTCCTGCGTCGAGGTCGGTCCCGATTCATTTCCGAGGGTCACCGCGCGGGCGCGGGCGGTGCGCGCCGTGCCGGGGAAGCCGCCCTCGGCGGCGAGCGTCGCCACGCCGGCGGCGTCGCGCAGCTGCGAGCCGAAATCGGCGCGGCCGAGCAGGTCGGCCTCCGGTTGCGCCGGCAGCAGCTCCAGCGCGGCGGCGAAAGCCTTCTCCGCCCGCCCCTTGTCGCCGAGCAGGCCGAGGGCGGCGGCAATGTTGCCGCGGGCGAAGGGCGAGGACACGTCTGCCATCTTGGCATCGGCGACGTAGCGCAGGTCGCCGAGCGGGGCGCGGCCGTTGCGGGCCAGCACATAGATCGCATAGGCGGTGCCGTCATCGGTGGCGCCGTCGCCGGCATAGGACAGCGCGTTGCGCAGCCGGTCGAGCGCCAGGCGGAACGGCACCTCGGGCACCGCGAAGCCGCGCTCGCGGGCGCGGGTCAGGAAATCGCTGACATAGGCATCGAGAAACAGGTCGTTGCCGCCGGCCTGCCACAGGCCGAAGGAGCCGTCCGACCCCTGCCGGGCAACCAGCCGGGCGATGGCGTCGCGAATGGTCTTGTCGGGATCGTTCTTCAGATCGAGACCCTTGGCCAGCTCGGCGGCATAGAGCAGCGGCATGGCGCGGCTGGTGAGCTGCTCGGAACAGGCGAAGGGATAGCGGTCGAGCGCCACCATCAGCGCCGGCACGTCGAAGGCGGGATCGCCGCCGGCCGAGACCGTCACCCGGCCGGTGCCGGGCACCAGATCGGCGACGAGATCGCCGCTCAGCGTCAGCGAGGCACCGGGAGCCAGCGCGGTCACGCTGCGGCGGCTGATCGACGGGTAGGCGGGGCGAACCTCCAGCGCATAGTCGCGCACCACGCCGAGGCCGTCCGGACCGCCGAGGCGGACGGAGACCTTGGCCGGGCCGATACCGGTGCCTTCCAGCGGCACTTGCAGGCTCTGGCGGGCGCCCTGGGCGAGCGTGACGCGCGCTGGGGCGGCGCCGAACTTCACCGGCCCCTCGGTCACCAGCGACAGGGTGTAGTCGCCGGCCGGGCCATCGACATTGTCGAGGGCGAGGTTCAGCGTCGAGCGGTCGCCGGCGCCGAGGAAGCGCGGCAGGGTGGTGGTGGCGACCACGGGATCGCGGATGACGACATCCCTGTCGCCATGGCCGACCGCCTCACCGGACCACGCCACCGCCATCAGCTTGCCGGTGCCGTCGAAGGCGGGGACGGCGAAATCGATGGTCGCCCTGCCCTGCCCGTCCAGCTTCACCGGGCCGGAGAACAAGGCCAGCGGCGGTTGGGTGGGCGGGTCGGCCTGCAAGCCGCCATCCATGGCGTCGCCGCCGGAGCGCAGCCGGCCGCGCGCGCCCTGCATGCCGTCGATCAGCTGGCCGTAGAAATCGCGCACCTGCGTCCCGAGCTGGCGCTGGCCGAGATAGAAGCCGTCCGGATCCGGCGTCTTGAAACCGGTGAGATTGAGGATGCCGACATCGACGAGGGCGAGGGTGACATAAGCCTCGCCGGCGCCCGCCCCCTTCACTTCGACCGGCACCGACAGCGTGGTTTCCGGGCGGATGCGCTCGGGGGCGGCCAGTGCCACTTCCAGCACCCGCTTCGCGCGGTCGACGCCGAACCAGGCGAGGCCGATGGCGCGGCCGGGATTGCGGCCGGCGGCGACGTCGAGCGGGCGGTGCAGGAAGGCGAGCGCATAGGCGCCGGGCGCCCAGTTCGCCGCAACATCGAAGGTGACGGTCGAATCGCCGGCCGGCACGTCGAGCGTCCTCATTGCCAGCACGCCGTCGCCGACGATCAGTACCGTCGCCGAGCCGGCCGTGCGGCTGGCCATGTGGACGTTGAGCTTGTCGCCCGCGGCATAGAGCGGCTTGTCGAGGGTGAGATCGAGCCGATCCGGCGCGTCGGCGGTGGCGCCGCCGCCCCAGCCGGCCTCGAAGCCGACGGCGGTGGAGAGGCGGGTGGCCCCGGCACCGGAGGTGACCTCCAGCCGGTAGCGGCCCCATTCGACCGGCACTTCCAGCCGGCGCGGCTGGTCGGCGGCGAGGTCCAGCGTGCCGTCGGCGACCTTGCGGGTCGCCTGCACCGGCTCGAAGTCCCAGCTATTGCCGACCCGGTACCATTGATAGCGATTCTCGATGCGGTAGAGCGTCCAGGCGACGCCAGCCGCCGGCTGCTGCTTGCCACCGGCGTCGATGAAGGCGACCTCGACGGCGGCGCTGGTGCCCTCGGCGGGGCCGGAACCGCTCCACAGCGGCTTGACGCCGAGACCGGAGCCGGCGGGCGCCACCGGCAAGGTGAGCGAGCGCCGGATGGCGCGGCCGCCGCCCTCGTCCAGCTCGACGAAGATCTCGGCCTCCAGCGGTTGGCCGGTGGCCGGCGCGGAAGGCAGGACGGCCGCGAGGCTCGCCTTGCCGGCGGCATCGGTGACGCGGGCCTCCGGCAGCGGCTCGCGCTGGGCGGTGAAGCCGTCATCGGCGCGGCCGAAGCGCCAGCCGGGCCAGCCGGCGCGCTCCTTGGCGACCTTCAGCTCGATCTCGCCGGAAACGTCGAGCCCGGTGGCCGGCGGGCCGAACAGCCAGCGCCCCAGCACATCGACGGTGATCGGCGTGCCGGGGGCGATCTGCTTCGCCGTAGTCGAGAGCTCGAGGGCGAGCCGCTCGGGGACGTAATCCTCCACCAGGAAGGTGGTCGAGCCGACCGGAGCGCCGCGCGGGTCGACATAGGCGTCGACCCGCCAGGTGCCGGTCATGGCGCCGGCCATCAGCTCGAAGGCCGTCGCCCGGCCGCCGGCGCCCTGATCGTCGACAAGGGCGCGGCGGTCCTCGACGCCATCCGGGCGCTTCAGCACCAGCGTCAGCGGCACGCCGGCCACCGCCGCCACCTGCGGATTGCGCAGCAGCGCGGTGAGGTGGACGGTCTCGCCGGAGCGGTAGACGCCGCGCTCGGCGGTAAGGAAGGCATCCATGCGGCCGGGCGCGGCGCGGCCGCCGACGCCGCGATCGGTCAGGTCGAAGGCCTGGTCCTCCAGCGACAGGAAGGCGTAGTCGTCCGCCTCCCCCCGCGCGACGACGACGGCCGGGGCGAAGCCCTCGGTGCCGCGGGTGATGGCGGCATCGAACAGCGCGGCGCCGTTGGCGTCGGTGCGGGCGGTGGCGAGCAGCTCATTGGACTTGGCCAGCAGGCGGATCTCGGCATTGGCCACCGGCCTGGCGGAGCCGAGCGCGCGCACCAGCACGTGCAGGCCGTCCGAGCCGGACAGCGCGGTCATGCCGAGATCGGAGACGACGAACCACTGCGCCGAGCGGGTGGCGTAGTCGTCATCCGGATTGGCGGCGTCGCCGCCCGGCCGGGCGGCAAGCACATAGACGCCGGGCTTGAGCGTGCCCACCGCCTCGTCGACCGGGAAGGCGGTGGTGGTGTCCTCGTTGAGCGGCGAGGCGGTTTCCAGCTCGCCGGAGAACACCAGCTCGGCCTGCCCGTCCTTCAGCTGCGACAAATCGTAGGAGCCGAGGTCGCGGCGGAAATCGCCGTCGAGCGCGGTGGGAATCAGCGAGCGGTCACTGACGCGCAGCACCTCCACCGCGACGCGGGAGGTGTTCACCGTCACCACCGGGATGGAGCGCGGGCCGGTGCGCGGCAGCACATAGGCCCGGCCGGTGAAGCGCACGCCGGGCTTGCGGTCGCGTACGTAAATGGTGAGGTCGGCGGCCTTCTGCAGCTTTTCCGCCGCGATCACCGAGGGCAGGCCGGCGCGGATGGTGAGACCATAGGCCTCGCCATGGCGCAGCCCCTCGACGCAGAGCTGCTGGCCATCCACCGACACCGCCGGCTTGTCGACGGCGCCGCCGGGACCGGACAAGGCGACGAAGGAGGCGAAATCGACCGGCCCCTTGGCCAGCTCCTCGGAGAACTGCACGCAGGCACGCGGATTCGCCGCCTCCGAATCGACGGTGTAGTCGAGCATGCGGAAGCCCTGCTCGGCGCGCAGGCTATCGTAATAGCTGCGCTCGGCCGGCACGTCGCGCACAACGAGGGCGAGGTTCAGCGTGTCGAGGGCGGCCCGCCAGAGCGAGCGCTCGGCATAGAGATGGCCGATGGCGTAGAGGGCGTCGGCCTGCTGGTTGCGGGTGGTCGCCCGGCGATAGGCGAGGAAGGCGGCAGCCGTCGCGCGATCGAGGAAGGTGTCGGCGCTCTCGTCATTGTTCGGCTTGATCTTCGCCAGCGCCCGCGAGAGCCGCATCCACAGGCCGGAATCGTCCGGCGCAAGGCGGACCAGCCGGGCATAGAGATCGGCGGCGCTGCGGGCATCGCCGGCCTGCAGGGCGGCATCGGCGTCGCGGCGCAGCTGGGCGGCCGGCTTTTCCAGCGGCGCCCGGTTGCGATCGACCAGCGCCTGGAGGCGGCGGGCGGATTCGACGAGATCGGGGCGGCTATAGGTTTTCGGCAGCGCCGGCTCGGCGGCGGGCTGGGCAGCGGCCGGCTGGCTGACGGCGGGTTTGGCCGGCGCGGTCACCGGGGCGGTTGCCGGTGCGGTCACTGGAGACTTGGGAAGCGGCGCCGGGGGCTTGGGCGGGGCACCCTGAGCGAGGGCGGCGCCGGCAAGAAAGGCGAGGACGAGCGGCGCGGCGAAGGCCCGCACCAGGGTTGCGGGACGAACGGCAGCGGACATCTCAACTCTCCCCGGGGGACGCTTCCTACCGATGGTCACCGTCTCGCCGCGTTCGGCGGCCGGCAAGCCGTATGCCGGCCACTCTCCGCGGTCGTGGCGACGGTCGCGTGAAGTGACCGCAGGATAGGCTGGAATCGGTCTTCCCGCCATGACGATAGGGTGTCGATGCGGTGGCGCGGGGCGGCGGCGCGCATGACACAGATGCGACACCGCGCTGTGGGCACAAGAGATTGCTGTGCCGGCGCCATTGAATAGCCGGGCGCGCTTAGGTATACGGGCCGTCACCCACGCGGGAGGCCTGACGGGACGAGCGCCCGGCGGGCGTACTCCGATTCACATCGTGGCCGGACGCGGCCACAGAGACCAGAGGCATTCCATGTCGTCCACGTTCGAGACCGTCGCCAACATCATCGCCGAAACGTGCGACATCCCGCGCGAGAACATCACGCCGGAAAGCCACGCCATCGACGATCTCGGCATCGACAGCCTGGACTTCCTCGACATCGCCTTCGCCATCGACAAGGCGTTCGGCATCAAGTTGCCGCTGGAAAGCTGGACGCAGGAAGTCAACGAGGGCAAGGCGACCACCGAGCAGTATTTCGTGCTCAAGAACCTCTGCGCCCGCATCGACGAGCTGATCGCCGCCAAGTCCGCCTGAGCGGACTGGCACGGCATACGAGCAGGCGCAGGCAGGATATGCGGCTCGAATATTTCCAGATGGTCGACAAGGTGCTGGCTCTCGATCTCGAGGCCCGCACCCTTCGCACCGCCAATATCGTGCCGGACAAGAGCCCGATCTTCGAAGGGCACTTTCCGGGTCACCCGCTGCTGCCCGGCGTGCTGCTGTTCGAGATCATGGCGCAGAGCTGCGGCATGCTGCTGCTGCGGCTGCACAATTACGACCGCATGGCGTTCCTCGCCTCGGTCGACAAGGGCAAGCTCCGCACCTTCGTCACCCCCGGCCAGGTCATCGAGGTTTTCGCCGAGATGGTGCATGACGGCTCGGGCTTCGCGCGGCTGAAGGCCGAGGGCCGGGTCGAGGGCAAGCTCGTGTGCAATGCCGAGGTGACGCTCAAGACCATGCCGTTCCCGGCGCCCGAGCTGCGCGGCTATCTCCTCGAAACCGCCGAGCGCATCGGCATGCCGATGGGCACCCCGGCCGAACTCGGCTCGTCCGCCCCGGCGAGCGCAGGAAACCTTACGCATGTCTAAGCGTCGTGACGTCTGGATCACCGGCATCGGGCTCGTCTCGTCGCTCGGTGAAGGGCTGGAGGCCCACTGGGCGGCGCTGAACGACGGCAAGCCGGTGGTCGACGAGACGGGCTTCGCGCCCTACATCGTCCACCCGCTTCCCAAGATCAATTTCGATACGCAGATCGCCAAGAAGGGCGACCAGCGGCAGATGGAACCCTGGCAGCGCATCGGCACCTATGCCGCCGGGCTGGCGCTGGATTCGGCCGGCATCAAGGGCAACAAGGACATTCTCGGCAACACCGACATGGTGGTGGCGGCCGGCGGCGGCGAGCGCGACCAGTCGGTCGACGGCGCCATCCTGACCGAGATCGAGAAGCAGCCGAAGCCTGACGTTTTCCTGAACGAGCAGTTGCAGTCCAACCTGCGCCCGACACTGTTCCTCGCCCAGCTCTCCAACCTGCTGGCCGGCAATATCTCCATCGTGCACGGCGTCACCGGTTCCTCCCGCACCTTCATGGGCGAGGAAAGCTCGGGCACCGATGCGGTGCGCATCGGCTTCTCGCGCATCGCCGCCGGCACCAGCGAGATCGCCCTGGTCGGCGGCGCCTATAATGCCGAGCGGCGCGACATGCTGCTGCTGTTCGCGCTGAAGCAGCTCGCCAAGAACGCGCCCTGGTCGCCGGTGCTCGCGAACGCCGACGGCGTGCCGACCGGCTCGGCCGGCGCCTTCCTGGTGCTGGAGAGCCCCGAGCACGCCACGGCGCGCGGCGCCAAACCGATCGCCAAGCTCTCGGGCATCTGGTCCGAGCGGGCGCGGCGCGGCGAGGACGGCGCCGTCGAGGCGACGCTGGCGACGATGATCGCCACCGCCCGCGGCGACACCGCCGAGGGCACAGCCATTCTTTCCGCCGCCTCGGGCGCGCCGGAGCCGACCAAGGCCGAAGCCCTGGTGCTGGGGCGCGCCGGCCTGCCGGTGCGCTCGGTGACCGACCGGGTCGGCCACGGGCTGGAGGCGCAGATGCCGGTGGCGCTGGCGATCGCGGCGCTGACGGTCTCGCAGGGCCGGCTGTTCCCGCCGCTCGCCGGCGAGACGCTGGAAAAGCCTTTCGATGCACCGCTGAAGCGTGTCATCGTCACCGGAGTGGGGCATTGGCGCGGGGAAGGCGTGGCGCTCGTGGAGCAAGTCGACTAGAGCCTGTTCCGCAGAGGGAGAGGAACCTCTGCGACCGGAACGGGCTTTCGCCGGCCGACTCTAAAGCGTTTTCTTATCGACCAGACGCAACCATCTGATCGATAAGAGCTAAAACCGCACGGGGAGCGCAAGCTCCCGAGGAGCACATCATGGCGTCCTATACCGACAAGGCCGGTCGGCCGATTGTCGTCGTCACCGGCATGGGGCTGGTGACTTCGCTCGGCCAGGGCAAAGAGGACAACTGGGCCAAGCTGACTGCCGGCAAGTCCGGCATCCACCGCATCACGCGCTTCCCGCTCGATTCGATGCGCACCACCATCGCCGGCACGGTGGATTTCCTTTCCGAAAGCGGACGCACCGCGCCGGACCTTTCCGAGCAGCTGGCGCAGCTGGCGGCGGACGAGGCCATCGCCCAGTCCGGCATCGGCTCCAGGGGCAACTTCCCCGGCCCGCTGTTCTG
This sequence comes from Ancylobacter defluvii, assembly GCF_018390605.1. Classification (GTDB taxonomy): domain Bacteria; phylum Pseudomonadota; class Alphaproteobacteria; order Rhizobiales; family Xanthobacteraceae; genus Ancylobacter; species Ancylobacter defluvii. Next base: position 533,951 of record NZ_JAHBGD010000005.1, on the reverse strand, counting down.
CGCGGTGCCGCCGATCGAGATCGAATGGCCGCAGCGCCGCATCCTGGCCCAGGAAGCCTCGGCCAACGGCCCGGTGACCTATGACGACCTGCTGCGCGCCGCCGAGACCCATGATCATGGCAACTGGCACGAGCGCTTCCTCTACGGCTCGATCGCCGACCACCTCGCCGACCGCTTCGGCACCCGCGGCCAGCCGATCTCGCTGTCCACCGCCTGCGCCTCGGGCAACACCTCGATCCAGCTCGGCGTCGAGGCGATCCGCCGCGGCGATTGCGACGCGGCGCTGTCCATCGCCACCGACGGCTCGGTGACGGCGGAAGCGCTGATCCGCTTCTCGCTGCTCTCGGCGCTGTCGACCAATAACGAGGTGCCGGAAGCCGCCTCCCGCCCGTTCTCCAAGAACCGCGACGGCTTCATCATCGCCGAAGGCGCCGGCGCGCTGGTGCTGGAAAGCATGGAGCACGCGGTGGCGCGCGGGGCGACCATCCTCGGCGTGGTCGAGGGCGTCGGCGAGATGGCCGACAGCTTCCACCGCACCCGTTCCTCGCCGGACGCCAAGCCGGTGATCGGCTGCATGCGCGCAGCGCTGGCCGACGCCGTGGTGAGCCCGGACGAGATCGACTACATCAACGCCCACGGCACCTCGACGCCGGAGAACGACCGCATGGAGTTCACCGGCATGAGCGCGGTGTTCGGCGAGCGGATCGGCAGCATTCCGCTGTCCTCCAACAAGTCGATGATCGGCCATACGCTGACCGCCGCCGGCGCCATCGAGGCGGTGGTATCGCTGCTGACCATCCAGAACGGCCGGATCCCGCCGACCATCAATTACGAGACGCCGGATCCGGCGATCCCGCTCGACGTGGTGCCCAACGTCGCCCGCGACGCCCAGGTGACGCGGGTGATGTCGAACTCGTTCGGCTTCGGCGGGCAGAATGTCTGCCTGATCCTCACGGGCGAGCCGGCGTGAAGGCTTTTGTCTTGGCGCCAGCGATGATCTCGCCGCTTTCTTCTCCCTCTCCCCGTGGGGGAGAAGGCTGGGGTGAGGGGTCTTGCGCGCGCACGGAACTCCCAGGCGCCCTTCCCCCTCACCCGGCGCTGCGCGCCGACCTCTCCCCCTCGGGGAGAGGTGAAGGAAGGGGGCGCGCATGACGACTTCCCGCATTCTCGTCACCGGCGGCGGGCGCGGTGTCGGTGCCGCCATCGTGCGGGCGCTGGCGCTCGGCGGCTTCGAGGTGGTCTTCACCGTCCGCACCGCCGTCACCGAGGCCGAGGCGCTGATCGCCGCGATCAAGGCCGAGAAGCCGGACGCGGTGCTGGAGGCGCGGTCGCTCGACCTCGCCGACAAAAGCGCGGTCGATGCCTTCGCGGCGCAGATCGCCGAGGAGCGGTTCTTCGGCCTCGTCCACAATGCCGGCATGAGCTACGACACGCTCGCCGCCATGGTCGACCAGGACAAGGCCGAGCGGCTGATGCAGGTCAATTACTGGTCCTTCGTCAAGCTGGCCGGCACGCTGATTCGCCCGATGACGCGGGCGCGGGCCGGGCGCATCGTCGCCATCGGCTCGATCGCCGCCGACGTCGCCAATGCCGGCAACGCCATCTATGCCGGCTCCAAGGCGGCGCTGGGCGGCTATTGCCGCACGCTCGCCATCGAGGGCGCGCGGCGCGGGGTGACGGTGAACGTGGTCGCCCCCGGCTTCGTCGATACCGAGATGCTGGCGCCCTATGCCGCCTACCGCGCCAATGTCGAAAAGCAGATCCCGGCCGGGCGTTTCGCCAGGCCGGAGGACGTGGCCGGGGTGGTAGCCTTTCTTCTTTCGCCCGGCGCGGGCTATGTCACCGGCGCGACGCTGCCGGTTGACGGCGGCCTCACCGCTGCTCTAGCCATCCAGCGCTGATTTTTCGTTCCGCTCTTGAAGGAAGTGAGCCACGCCATGCGCGCGCTTCAACTCGTCTCCGACCGCCAGCTCGATCTCGTCGACCTCCCCGCCCCCGACGCCCCGGCGCCGGGCGAGGTGCAGGTCTCCGTCAAGGCGCTGGCGCTCAACCATATCGACGTGTGGGGCTGGCGCGGCATGGCCTTCGCCAAGCGCAAGATGCCGCTGATCGTCGGTGCCGAGGCGGTGGGCGAAGTCACCGCCATCGGCGAGGGCGTCACCCGCTTCAAGCCGGGCTCGCGCGTCGCCATGTATGGCGCGCTGACCTGCGGCCAGTGCCGCATGTGCAAATCCGGCCGCGACAATCTCTGCGAGGAAGTGGCCGGGGTGATGGGCTTCCATGTCGACGGCTTCGCCCGCGACGCGCTCAACATCAAGGAGCGGCTCTGCGTGCCGATTCCCGACGGGATCGACTGGGTGGATGCTGCCACCGCGCCGGTCACCTTCTCCACCGTCGAGCACATGCTGTTCGACAATGCCAAGCTGGAGCCGGGCGAGACCATCCTCGTCCATGCCGCCGGCTCGGGCATCGGCACGGTGGCGATCCGCATGGCCAAGGAGATCGGCTGCACGGTGATCACCACCGCCGGCGACGACGAGAAATGCGCCAAGGCGGTCGCGCTGGGCGCCGACCACGTCATCAACTACAAGACCGACCGCTTCGAGCACGAGGTGCGCAAGATCACCAAGAAGAAGGGCGTCGATGTGGTGTTCGAGCATGTGGGCGCCGAGACCTGGAACGGCTCGCTGCTCTCCATGCGCCCCGGCGCGCGGCTGGTCACCTGCGGCTCGACCTCCGGCGTGTCGGTGAACATGAACCTGATGCAGCTGTTCCAGCGGCAGTACCGCATCATCGGCTCGTTCGGCGCGCCGATCCGCGCCATCGCCGACGGGCTGACCCGCATGGCGCGCGGCGTGAAGCCGGTGATCGATTCGCAGTTCCCCCTGGAGGATTTCACCAAGGGGCTGGAGCGGCTGGAGACCCGTCGGGTATTCGGCAAGGTCGTCATCACCTTCTGATCGTTTCCGAGACGCGGGTGGCAACCGGCCTGTGAGCATTTCCCTGCCCTGGTACAAGCGGCTGCGCGACACCGTGCTCTCCGGCACGGTGTGGGCGCTGATCCGCATGCTGCGCGCGGTCAGCGCCGAGCGGGCGGCCGAGGCCGGCGCCTTCTGGGCCAAGCTGATCGGCCCGCGCACCTCCGTGCACCAGCGCGCGCTGCGCAACCTCAGGCGCGCCTTCCCGGAGAAGAGCGAGGCCGAGCGCGAGGCCATCGCCCGCGGCATGTGGGACAATATGGGCCGCGTCGCCGGCGAGTTCGTGCATCTCGACCACATCTGGCAGTTCAACATGTGGGAGCCGGCCAAGAGCCGGATCGAGGTATCGGGCGCGACGCAGTTCATCGCCATGCGCACCGATGGCAAGCCGGCGCTGATCTTCACCGCGCATCTCGCCAATTGGGAGCTGCCGGCCATCGCCGCCGCGGCGCAGGGGCTGGACAGCGCGGTGCTGTTCCGGCCGCCGGACAACGACTTCCTCGCCGGGCTGCTGCTGAACCAGCGCGCCAAGGTGATGGGCAATCTGGTGGCCGCCTCGCATGTGGCGGTGTTCGAGCTCGCCACCGTGCTCGACCAGGGCAAGCATCTCGGCATCCTCGTCGACCAGGACCGGCGCGGCGGGCCGACGGTGGAGTTCTTCGGCCATCCCTGCACCGCCAACCCGACCATCGCCCGGCTGGCACGGCTCTATGAATGCCCGGTGCACGGGGTGCGGGTGATCCGCCTGCCCGGCGGACGCTTCCGCATCGCCTGCACGCCGCCGCTCGACCTGCCGCGCGACGCCAGCGGCAAGATCGACGTCGATGCCTCGATGCAGGCGATCACCTCGGTGGTGGAAGGCTGGGTGCGCGAGCACCCCGCGCAGTGGACCTGGTTCTATCGCCGCTGGCGGGAAGCCTGAGCGCCGGGCCTGGCTTCGCCCCGCGCCCTACCCTTCCGGCGCGTGGCAGCAGACGCATAGCTTGTTGCCGTCCAGATCGCGGACATAAGCGCCGTAATAATGCGGGTGATAGTGCGGGCGCAGGCCGGGCGCGCCGGCATCGGTGCCGCCGCCGGCCAGCGCCAGCGCGTGCCAGCGGTCGACCAGCGCCCGGTTCGGGGCGAGGAAGGCGATCATCTGGCCGTTGCCGGCCTCGTGCGCGCCGTCGAACGGCCGGCCGATGAGGAAAAGCGGCCGGTCGGCGTCCGGCGGCTTCCAGCCGGCCCAGTGGTTCTCCGGCTCGGCGAATTTGAGATCGAGCCCGAGCAGCGCCATCAGCGGCGCATAGAAGGCCAAGGCGCGCTCATAATCGCTCACGCCGACACGCATATGCGAGAACATCGCCCCCTCCCCCACACGGCTTCCGGCCGGGCCGCGGCACCTAGCCTAGACGGCTTGTAGCGGAGCGCCCGCGGCCTCGCCATGGCGAAGAGTGACGATCTCCGCCATCAGCACCCCGTCGGAGGCCCGGCGCAGCGCCGAGGCGATGCGCGCCTCGCCTGTCGCCGTGGGAAGCAGGCAGGTGGCGACATCTATGCGGTCGCCGGCATCGAGATTGGCGTGGAAGCGTACCGTCCGCTCGCGCACCGGCGTGTCCGCCGCCGCCTTCCACCGCGTCGCGTGCAGCGCGCGCTCGGCGATGGCGACATAGGCCGGGAAATACAGGAAGCCGGCGCCGTTGAAATCCTCCGGCGGGCAGGGCGTGAAGCTGAACGCCTCCGCCGGCCCCGGCGCCTCGGCGAGCGGCGGCACCTCCGGCTGGAGCTGTCCCCAAAAAGGCAGCTCGGTGAGGCCGGGCACCTCGACCCGGCAGACGCGGCGGTTCGAGCCGCCCTCGCGACGGATGAAGGCCGAGACCAGCGTCACCAACCCGGCGGCCTCACCGCCGATCTCCAGCGCGTGCTGGCTGATCAGCTGGGTGCGCGTCAGCCGCCACAGACAGGAGCGGATGACCAGCCCATCATCCTCGCGCGCCAGATCGAGGCGCGCCGCCTCCAGGCGGAGCTGGCGGAAGGCGGCGTAGACGCGGTTGCCCTCCCAATCCTCCACCGCCGAAGCGGGGCGTCCGATGCGGGCGGCGAGCAACTGCCAGTGCACGTCGCCGAGCTGCTTCAGCAGCCAGCTCTCCGACAGGCCCTGCGGCACCAGATGCGGCATGCCGAGCCGCACCACCGTCTCCCAGGCCGGTTCCATGACGAGGCGATGCGAGGGGGCGACGAGGCTCATGGCGCTACCCCGCCTGCGCCATGAGTTGCCGCGGCGCGGCGACGGCGGCGGTTAAATGCTCCACCACATGCTCGGCATCGGCGGCGACGCCGAGGAAGCGGCCGGACCCCCAGGTCCACAGCCAGGGCAGGCCGAGCACATAGAGCCCCGGCACGGCAGTGACGCCGCGCCGCTGCACCGGATAGCCGGTGCCGTCGAAGATCGGCAGGCCGACGAAGGACCAGTCCGGCCGGAAGCCGGTGGCCCAGATCACGCTGGTGATGCCGGCCGCCGCGAGATCGAGCTCGGCCGGCTCCTCGGCCGGCTCCCAGAGCGGGACATAGACGGAAGGCGGCGGCGCCTCGATGCCCTTCTCCGCAATGTGACGGTCGATCAGCGCGTTGATGCCGTTATAGACGCGGTCGGCGGCATCGAGATTGCTCGTCAGGTCCGCCTCGAACAGCATGCGGCCACCGGAGACACCCTTCACCCGGCCATAGAGCGCCATGCCGTCCTGCGCGAAGCGGCGCAGGTCGATGTCGCGGCCACCGTCGCGGCCGGTGAGATAATGGTTGGTGTCGTGGCGCTTCTTGCCCATGCCGTCATCGGCGATGGTGATGTTGTACTGGCCGATGTCCCACAGCCAGTCCACCACTTCGCGGCCGCGATAGAAGCGGGCGCAGCGCGGCGCATTGCCGGTGGCGAGGTGCACCTTGCGGCCGGCGAGGTGCAGATCTTCGGCGATCTGCGCCCCGGACTGGCCGGAGCCGACCACCATCACCGCGCCCGGCGGCAGTGCCTCGGCACTGCGGTAGTCGACGGTGTGCAGCTGGAGGATGTCGTCCGGCAGCCGCTCGGCGGCGCGGGGGGTGGAGGGCGTGCCATAGAGGCTGGTGGCGAGGATCACCGCATCGGCGGTGAAGCTGCCGGCCGAGGTCTCGACGCGAAAGCCGGCGGCGTGCCGCTCCACCGCGGTGACGGCGGTGTGCTCCAGGATCGGCGGCTTCACCTTGGCCTTGAAGCGGTCGAGATAGCCGAGGATCTCGTGCTTCACCATGAAGCCGTTGGGGTCGTCGCCATCATAGGGATGGCCGGGAAGCTGGCACTGCCAGTTGGGGGTGACGAGGCAGAAGGCGTCCCAGCGCTCGTCGCGCCATTTGTGCATGGCGGTCTTCTTCTCGACGACGAGATGATCGATGCCGGCGCGGGAGAGATGGAAGCTGGCGGACAGGCCGGCCTGTCCGCCGCCAACGACGATGGCGCCGTAATGGCCGCCGTTCTGCGCGGTGCGGGAAGTCATCGGGCGGATCCTTCGGCAAATCCTTGGGGAAGCAGGAATTGGAGGCAGGCGACTTTCGCCTGCGGCTGATCGGCGAATGTCGTGGCGCGGCTCTCCAGCCGCGCCAGCTGGCCGAGCGCCAGCGAACAGGGATGGCCGTAACGGGCGGCCACGCGTTCCGAGGCGACGGTGAGCGCGATGCGGGCGCGGGCCATGAACTCGGCCAGCGGATAGACCTCGCCCTCCTCGAAATGATCGCGGATGACCAGCGAGGGCGAGTAGCACTCCTCCGTCGCGCCGTCGGGCCAGGCAATGCGGAACCTCATCTCAGGCATGGAGCGATCTCCGGGCGATTTCCGCGAGGCGGGTGTAGAGGGGCAGATGCGCGCGGGCGACGCGCGTCCAGTCGTGGCGGGCGGCGACTTTGAGGCCGCGCGGGGCGAACACCTCGCGGACGCCCGGCCGCAGCGCGAGCGCCATGGCGTCGGCGATGGAGGCCGGGCGGTGGGGGTCGCACCAGATCGCCTCGTCCTCGGCGAGATATTCGGTGAAGGGCGCGATATGCGAGACGATGACCGGCACGCCGCAGGCCATCGCCTCCAGCACGCACAGGCCGAAGCCCTCCTTCACCGAGGCGAACACCAGCGCGTCGGCGAGCCGGTAAAGCCGGGCCATGTCGGCATCGGCGAGCGGCCCGGTGATGTGGACGCCATGACCGCCGTGGATGCCGCCGCCATGGATGCCGGTACCATGGGCCAGCCGGGCGGCGAACTCCTCCCGATAGGCGCTGTGGTCGAGCAGCGAGGCGCCGCCGGCGACGATGAGCTCGGCATCCGGGCGCAGGGCGCGCAATTGCAGGAAGGCGTCGAGGATGCGCAGGGTGTTCTTGCGGGCCTCGATGCCGCCCACCGCGAGGAAGGCCGGGCCGGCGCCGAGGCCGAGACTTTCCCGCAACGCGCCCTCCCCGCCATCCGGCTGCGGGCGGAAGCGGGCGCCGTCGACGCCGTTGCCGGAAAGCTCGGCCTTGAGGCCATAGGCCTCGGCGAGATGCACCTGCCACTTGCGGCTCACCGTGAGCCAGCCATCCGCCGCGCGGATGGCGCGCTCCTGCAAGGCGGCGAGGCGCGGATCGGCGAATGCATCGATGTGGTGCACGGTGCGGATGAAGCCGGGGATGCGGCCGTGCGCCTTCAGCGTCGCCAGCGCATTGCCGGAGATGCCGTCATGGGCGTGGAACAGATCGAAGCCGTCGGTTCCCGCCGCCTCGAAATGGGCGACATAATCGGCGATGCGCTGCTCGACCATCTCGGTCATGCCGGCCGGTGCCGGGCCGACCTTGAAGGCCACCGCCTCGCAGCGCGGCGGGCGGAAGAAGCCGGCGCCCGTGAAGTCGGGGGCGTGCAGCACCGGCCGGTGGCCGAGATCGGCCAGCGCCTCGCACAGCTGCATCGCATGCACGACGCCGCCGCGCGGATTGGTCGAGTGGGAGAGCACGGCGATGCGCAGGGAGGAAGCCATCACGCCATCTCCTCCTGCTTCGCGCCGAGCCCCATCAACCGTTCGGCGGCGTAGTCGCGGATGAGCGCGCGATGCGGGCCGCTCGCCACGCTCACCGCATGGCCGGCCGAGACGGTGCCGATGGCGGCGGCGGCGATGTCGCGGGCGGCGAACAGCGCGAGGACGGCGTCCGCCTCTTCCGGCGCCGCCGTCAGCAGGAAGCCGAAGCTGGGGAAGCTCCTGAGCCAGCGCGCCAGCTCGACGCCTTGCGGCAGCGGGATGGCGTCGAGGTCGATATCGATGGCGACATCCGAGCATTCCGCCAGCATCACCGCCGTGCCGACGAGGCCGGCCTGGCTGATGTCCTTGGCGGCGCGGGACAGGCCGCGCTCGGCGATTTCCGGCAGCAGCGCGAGGTCGGCGCGCAGGCGCTCCGGCGGGACGGCCAATGCCGCCTGCCAGTTGTCGAACGGCTCGCGCCAGCCGCCGCGCTGGTCGATGGCGGCGATCAGCACCTCGCCCGGGCGGGCGTCGAAGCTGGTGAGCAGGCACTTGCCGGCGCGGCCGAGCACCGCCACGGCCAATTGCTCCTGTGTGGTGTGCAGATTGGAATGGCCGCCGACGATCGGCACGCCGTAAGCCTCCGACGCCGCCCGCATGCCGTCGAGCACCGCCGCCGCGTTGTCCGCGTCCTTGGCCCACACCGCATCCACCACCGCCAGCGGGCGCCCGCCCATGGCGGCGATGTCGGAGAGGTTGACCATCACCCCGCACCAGCCGGCGAACCACGGGTCCGCCGCCACGAAGCCGTTGATGAAGCCCTCGATGGCGAACAGCAGATGCCCGTCGCCATCCGGGATGGCCGCGCAGTCGTCGCCGACCGGCACGCGAGCGCCCGAAAGCCCGAGACGGGCGGCGACGTCGCCGATCTCGGCCTTGGCGGCGAGGCCGGCATTGGCGCGGAGTTCGTCGACGAGGGTGGCGAAGGCGCTCGCATCCATCTCAGGCCGCCTTTCGTGGCAGGGCGGTGAAGCCCCATTCCGGCGAGAAGCAGGGCGGGTAATGCGCGAGGTCGGCCTGCATGCGGAAATGCTTGCGGCCGTGCAGCTCGACCTCCTCGACGATGCGCCAGTGCAACCGGCGGAACAGCAACGCGTTCTGCTCCTGCACATGGGCGAGGAAGGTGGTGCACCCCATGGCGTGGGCCGAGGAGACGGCGAGCCTGATCAGCGTCGCGCCCAAGGCACCGACGCTGCGATACTCGGCATCCACCGCCAGCCGCGAGCCCCACCACAGGCCCGGCGCCTCCTCATGGATGCGCACCGTGCCGACCACCCGGTCGGCCGCCACGCCGAGCATGGCCAGCGCCACGATGGGAATGGCGTAGTCATCCACCCGGTCGCGGTCATCGCCTTTGAACAAGGCCTGCTCATCGCAGAACACCGCGCGGCGCAGCGCATGGGCCCCTTCGCGCTCCCAGCGCGAGGCGGCGAATTTCACCTGATAGGCGCTGGCGAGGAAGGGCTGCGGGAACGGAACGCCGCCGTCGATGATCATGGCGCCAGCCTCCGCTCATAGGTGGCGAGCGCCGAGCAGGCGCCGCAGCGGCCGCAGCCGGCCTTGATGTCGGTGGACTTCAGCCCGCCCTCGACCAGCATCTTCGACAACGGCGCCAGGATGGAGCCCATGAAGGTGGAGGACGGCGTCGGGTGGCTCTCCAAAGGCGTGCCGGAGATCGGCACGAACGGCACCACGAACGGATAGACGCCGAGCGCGATCAGCTTCTCGCTGATCGACAGGATCGCCTCCGGCGTGTCGCCGAGCCCGGCGAGGATATAGGTGGAGACCTGCCCGCGGCCGAACACCGGCACCGAGGCGGCAAACGCCTGCATGTATGTCTCGACCGACACCTGCGCCTTGCCCGGCATGATGCGCTGGCGCACCTCCGGGGTGACGGCTTCCAGATGCATGCCGAGCGCGTCGGCGCCAGCATCCTTCAGCCGCTGGAACCAGCCGAAATCTTCCGGCGGCTCGCTCTGCACCTGCACCGGCAGGTCGACCGCCGCCTTCACCGCCCGCACGCTCTCGGTGAGGATGGCGCAGCCGCGATCATCGCCTTTCGGCGTGCCGGTGGTCATCACCATGTGCTTCACGCCGTCGAGTTCGACGGCGGCCTTCGCCACCTCGGCGAGCTGCTCAGGCGTCTTGTGGGCGATGGTGCGCCCGGCCGCCAGCGACTGGCCGATGGAGCAGAACTGGCAGGTCTTGGTGCGGCTCTGGTAGCGGATGCAGGTCTGCAGCACCGTCGTCGCCAGCACGTCGCGCCCGTGCAGCACGGCGATCTTGTTGTAGGGAATGCCGTCGGCGGTAGTGAGGTCGTAGAAGCGCGGCCGCGCCGGGAAGCTCACCTCGCCGACCTTGCGGCCGTCGCGGATGATCTGGCTGCGGCCGGCGGCGTCCGGCTTCTCGACGACATAGGGACTGTCGAAGGCCGGGGCGGTGTGGACGGGGACCATCACCGTCATGCCGTCCAGCGTCAGCGCCTTGTGGTCGGAGGGGCCCGCCCCGCCGCGCCGGCTCTCCACCCCCGCCTTGGGGTCAGACAGCCGCGCGCCGAAGGATTGCAGTTCGCTGATCAACAATTCCGTCGGCAAATCCTGCGGCAGGTTCGTTGCGTTCTCCATCGAAGAGGCTCCCGGCTTCGGTTGGACGGCTGAGGGGGGCGTTGAGGTGCAGCGGCTGGGCGGGGCGGGCATCGAGCACGAGGTGCATGAGCTCCGGCCGCGCGTAATGGCCGACCGAATCCATCATCCGCTTGCGCTTGGTGATGAGGCCGAGGTCGAGATCGGCGACGAGAATGCCCTCGCCTTCGGTCAGCGGCGGCACCACGTGCCGTCCCTCGGGCCCGATGATGGCGGTCATGCAGCCGCCGCGCAGGGCGTTCTGGAGGCCCGTATCCGGCGTCACCGAGGCGATCTGCTCCTCGGTGAGCCAGCCGGTGGCATTGACCACGAAGCAGCCGCTCTCCAGCGCGTGGTGGCGGATCGTCACCTCGATCTGCTCGGCGAAGATCGGCCCCACCAGCGAGCCGGGGAACTGCGCGACGTGGATTTCCTCGTGCTGCGCCATCAGCGCGTAGCGGGCGAGCGGGTTGTAGTGCTCCCAGCAGGCCAACGCGCCGACCCGGCCGGCGGCGGTGTCCACCACCTTCAACCCGGCGCCATCGCCCTGCCCCCAGATCATCCGCTCGTGGAAGGTCGGGGTGAGCTTGCGGCGCTTGAGCTTGAGCGTGCCGTCGGCGTCGAAGATCAGCTGGGCGTTGTAGAGCGAGCCGTGATCGCGCTCGTTGATGCCGAGCACGATCACCATGCCATGGCGGCGGGCGGCGGCGGCCATCGCCTCGGTCTCGGCGCCGGGCACGGTGACGGCCTGATCGTAGAGCCGCAGATGCTCGCGGCCGGAAAGCACCGGCGGCAGCACGAAGGAGAAATACGGGTACCAGGGGACGAAGGTCTCCGGGAACACCAGGAGCTGCACCCCCTTGCCCGCCGCCTCCGCGACGGCGTTCAGCACCTTCTCCATGGTGCCGGCGCGGGAGGTCAGGTCCGGCGCGATCTGCACCGCCGCGGCGCGGATGGTCTGGCTGTCGGTCATCGTCGCTCCTCGTGGAAGGGGCCGGCGGGCAAGCCCGCCTGCGCCCGGTGGCTAACCCGGCTCAGAGCGTCCAGGTGTCGAGGATGACGGCGTTGGCGCGCTTGTGGAGCAGCACCACGTCGAGCACGTCGAGCGGGCTGATCGGCGTGATCCCTTCGATCAGCGAGGGCTCGCCATGGCCATACAGCGCCTGCAAGGCGAAGCGGCAGGCATAGACCTTGCCACCCTCGGCGATGAACTTCTTGATCTGGTTGTTGAAGTTCTGGTGGCCGGGAAAGGCTTCGTCGCCGATCTTCGGGAAGCCGCGCTGCACGCCGAGCAGCACGCCGGGGCCGTAGAGCAGCACCGAGGTCTCGTAGCCCTTGCGCTGGAGACGGGTGGCCTGAAGCAGGTTGACGAGGCCGATCGAGCCCTCGAAGGCCACGGTGTGGAAGGTGACGAGCGCCTTTTCGCCGGGTTCGGCTTTGACGTCCTCGAACAGCTTCTCCTCATAATCGACGAAGAAGTCACCGGCCTTGTGGGCGGGATGGGTCACGGCGGGCATGGGTCGCTCCTTGTTGCGGTTCGCCCGGAGGGGCATGCAACAGGAGAGCAACGGACGTGCCAACAATGAAGCAATCAACTTTGCAATCAATATTGGTATTATTGTACTTTAAAACTAGTCAATTCACTTGAACCTCCCGTCAATGCCCGCCATTCTCGGTGATGCGGGTCGCATCAGCCTGCCGAAGTTTCCCGCAGCGGGGCCTGCAACAATGTGCGGTCAATCCGCCGCGACGGCGCCACAGGCAGGTGACAGGGGTGGCGGAAGGCGATAGGCAGCCGGCTGAGGGTTAGGCCGGAGGCGGCAGCTGGCGCGTGCACCTCCTTGCTCCCTCTCCCCGACGGGGAGAGGGGTGGGGTGAGGGGTCTTCTTGGCTTCCCGATGTCCCCTCACCGACCCGCTGCGCGGGCCACCTCTCCCCAATGGGGAGAGGAAGAGAAAGAGAAAACGGCGATGAAGGACTGGGTGCCGCAGATCGAGGGTCGCGAGGGGCCACGCTATCTCGCCATCGCCGAGGCCATCGCCGCCGACATCGCCGCCGGCATCCTGGTGCCCGGCGACCAGTTGCCGCCGCAACGCCGCCTCGCCGCGACGCTCGGCGTCGACTTCACCACGGTGGCGCGCGGCTATGTCGAGGCCGGCAAGCGCGGGCTGATCGAATCCACCGTCGGGCGCGGCAGCTTCGTGCGCAAGGCGGTCGTCGAGACGAGGCCCCCCGCCCCGCAGCGGCTGCGCGCTGCCGACTTCACCATGAACATGCCGCCGGAGCCGGACGATCCCGAGCTGATCGCCCGCATGCAGGACGGCTATGCCGCGGTGGCGCGCGACCTGATGCCGCTGCTGCGCTACCAGGGCTTCGGCGGCTCGCCGCTGGACAAGGACGCAGCTTCCGCCTGGCTCGGCCGCCGGGCACTGGTGCCGGCGCAGGAGCGCATCTTCATCACGCCGGGCGCGCATCCGGCGCTGGTCGGCATCTTCTCGCTGCTGGCCAAGGCCGGCGACACCGTGCTGTCGGAGGCGATCACCTATCCCGGGATCCGGGCGATCACCGCGCAGCTGGAGCTCAACCTCGCCGGCGTCGAGATGGACGCCGACGGCATCGTACCCGAGGCGCTGGAGCAGGCGATCCTGCGCCACCGGCCCAAGGCGCTCTACCTCAACCCGACGCTGCAGAACCCGCTGACCATCACCACGCCGGAACGCCGGCGCACGGCGATCTGCGCCATCGCCCGCCGCCATGGGCTGCCGATCGTCGAGGACGACGCCTATGGCTTCATCGCCGCCTATGGCCCGCCGCCGCTGGCGGCAATCGCGCCCGACATATGCTGGCACATCGCCGGCCTCGCCAAATGCATCGGCGCCGGGCTGCGGCTCGCCTATGTGGTGGTGCCGGACACCCGCTCGGGCTGGTCGTTCAACGCCGCGATGCGGGCGGTGGCGGTGATGGCCTCGCCGCTGATGGCGGCGGTGGCGACACGCTGGATCGACGACGGCACCGCCGACACCATATTGCGGTTCATCCGCTCGGAGACGGCGGCACGGCAGAAGATCGCCGCCCGCTTCTTCGAGCCGGGCACCTATCTGTCGGATCCGCTCAGCTTCAACATCTGGCTGCCGCTGCGCAATGGCTGGAGCTGCCCGGCCTTCGCCGCCCATGTGCGCAGCACCGGCATCGGCGTGGTGGCGAGCGACGCCTTCACCGTCGGCGGCACGCCGCCGGAGGCGGTGCGCGTCGGCCTCGGCGGGCCGGTGAGCCGCGCCCAGCTGGAGCGCGGGCTGGAATTCATGGGGCACACGCTCGAGGTGTCGCCGGAGATGGCGGCGAGCTACTACTGAGGCCCGCGCAAACAAAAAGGCCGGGCACAGGCCCGGCCTTTCCGTGTCGTGGGACGAAAGCCCGGCTCAGCGGCCGCGCTTGAAGTCGTTCCAGGTCTTGGTGACGACGCGCTGCACCTTCTGCGGGTAGGTGGTGACGGTGAACAGCTTCGCCTGCGTCTCCTTGTCCGGGTAGATCGCCGGGTTTTCCAGAATGTCCTTGCTCATGAACTTCTGGGCGCTCTCGCTGCCGCTGGCATAGGAGATGTAGTCGGCATTCTTGGCCGCCACTTCCGGCTTCATCATGAAGTTGATGAAGGCCAGCGCCTCTTCCGGATGCGGGGCATCCTTCGGGATGGCGAAGTTGTCGAACCACATCAGCGCGCCTTCCTTGGGGATGACGTACTCGATGTTCACCGGCTTCTTGCCGGTCTTCTCGGCGGCTTCCTCGGCGCGGGTCTTGGCCTGGAAAACGTCGCCCGACCAGCCGGTGGCGAGGCAGATGTCGCCGCCGGCGAGCGCGTTGATGTAGCCCGAACTATCGAACTTCTTGATGAAGGGGCGGATCTTACCGAGCAGCTTGCCGGCTTCCTCGATGTCCTTCGGATCCTTGGAGTTCGGATCCTTGCCGAGATAGCGCAGCGCGGTGGGGATGATCTCCTCCGGCCCGTCCAGCATGTAGACGCCGCAGTCCTTCAGCTTGGAGAGGATCTCCGGCTTGAAGACAATGTCCCACGAGTTCAGCGGGATATCGCCGAGGCGCTGCTTCACCTTGTCGACGTTCATGCCGATGCCGGTGGTGCCCCACATGTAGTTGACCGCGTACTGATTGCCGGGGTCGTAGACCGCCAGGCGCTCGGCGATCATCGGCCACTGGTCCTTGATGTTCGGCAGCTTGGCCTTGTCCAGCGGCAGGAACACGCCGGCCTGGATCTGCCGCTGCAGGAAGGAACCGGTGGGCACGACGACATCGTAGCCGGTCTTGCCGCCGAGGAGCTTGGTCTCCAGCACCTCGTTGCTGTCGAACACGTCGTAGCGGACCTTGATGCCCGTCTCCTTGGTGAACTCCTCCAGCACCGACTCGTCGATGTAGTCGGACCAGTTGTAGACGTTGACGACCTTTTCCTGCGCGCTGGCGGGGCTGATCGCCAGGGCGGCCAGGAAACCTGCCGCGACGGTCGCGAGTAGGCGGGCCATTTTGGTGTTCTCCTTCGGGAAGGTAAGCGTTGAACAAGGCGCTTTGGAACGACGAACCGGGGACGGTTCGTTTGCGATCAGGCCAAGGCTAGTGGCTCGCCTCGACCTGCTCAAGTCGTCATCGTGCCCATAACGTAAGCGTCAGAAAGCGGGCGGTCGATCATCATGATCGGCCGCAGCGCTCCATGCCGCTTCCGGCACCCCCGAGAATGGCACGATTCCGTCTCGATCGAGTGACTCGACCCGATCGGAAACATGGCGCCATACCCGGTCGCGTTGCTCAAAGGTAGGTCTCGTATTCCAGCGGGTTGATGCTGCGCTGGAAGGCCGACAGCTCGGCCTCCTTCATGATCGCGAATACCCGCCGATATTCGGCGCCGTAGGCGCGGGCGACGAAGTCCGACGCGGCGAAGCGGCGGATCGCCTCGCCCATCTCCGGGCTGAGCAACGGCGTCTCGGTGCTGTAGGCATCGCCGACCAACGGCGCCGGCGGCTCCAGCTTGCGCTCGATGCCTTCCAGCATGCCGCCGAGAATGCCGGCGAGCACGAGGTGGGGATGCGCATCGGCGCCGGCGATGCGGTGCTCCAGCCGCCGCGCCTTGGGCGGGCCGTTCGGCACCCGCACCGCTACCGAGCGGTTGTCATAGCCCCACGAAATGCCGGTCGGTGCGTAGCTGCCGGGCACCAGCCGGCGATAGCCGTTGAAGCTCGGCACGTAGAACAGCGCGGTGTCGGCCATGGTGGACAGCAGGCCGGCGGCGGCGTGGCGCAGCAGCGCCTCGCCCTCCTCGCCCTTGCCGAAGGCGTTGGTGCCGGTGCGGTCCATCAGGCTGACATGCACGTGCATGCCCGAGCCGGCGAAATCGAGCAGCGGCTTGGCCATGAAGCTCGCCCGCAGCCCGTGCTTGCGGGCGACGCCATCGATGAGGCGGCGCAGCAGGATGGCATCATCCGCCGCCGCCATGGCATCGGTGCGGTGATAGAGGTTCACCTCATACTGGCCGGGGGCGGCCTCGGAGATCACCGTATCGGCCGGCAGGCCCTGGATGCGGGCCGCCTGGCGCACCTCGTGCAGCAGCGCCGCATAGGCGTCGAGATCCGACATGGCATACATGTTCTGCCGCGCCAGCCCGCGCGCTGGGAACACCGGCTCCGGCGCGCCGTCCGGGCCGGGCTGCTGCTTCATCAGGTAGAATTCGAGCTCGAAGGCGACGCAGGGCGACAACCCCAGCGTCGCCAGCCGCTCGACCTGGCGCGCCAGCTTGTGGCGCGGGTCGAGCTCCCATGGCCGCTCACCGCCGCGCCCGTCCGCCGGGTGAAGCGGCTCGTGCATGGTGATCATCACCTGCGCCGCCGGACGCGGCGACCACGGCACCGGCGTCAGCGTGCCCGGCACCGGCCGGCAAATGCCGTCGCGGTCGCCGGTCTCCATGTGCAGGCCGGTCTCCATGACCTCCCGACCCCAGATGTCCAGCCCGAAGATGGAGAGCGGGATGGCGACGCCGTCGGTCCAGATCTTGCCCCCGGCGGTGCCGGGGATCCATTTGCCGCGCAGCACGCCATGGGTATCGGGCAGCAGCACTTCGACGATGTCGGGCACGCCCTCGCGGGCGACATAGGCGCCGAACTCGTCGGCACCGGGCGAGGCGGCAATCGTCGGGAGGGTTTCAAGATCGGCGACCGCGACCGGCGCGGCTTCAGTGGACGGCATGATGGCTTCCGGGTGATGCCCTGTCTGATTGTGGTCATGCGGCCGGCAGGTTGGTCAAGACGCGCGAGGCGTCGCGCCGTTCCCGCCGGCCGCGATGAAGCCGTTGTGCCATGCCGGCGGGCTTGACGCACGTAAAATGTGATCACATTGTGCAGGCAACTCTGGAGCACGCCGACCATGACCTTGCCGAAGACCACCGCCGAGCTGCGCGCCCTCGACGCCGCGCACCACCTGCACCCCTTCAGCGACACCAAGGCGCTCAACGCCGAGGGCTCGCGCGTCATCGTCAAGGCGGACGGCGTGTGGCTGACCGATTCCGACGGCAACCGCTATCTCGACGGCATGTCCGGCCTGTGGTGCGTCAATGTCGGCTATGGCCGCGAGGAGATCGCCGACGCGGTGTCGAAGCAGCTGCGCGAGCTGCCCTATTACAACACCTTCTTCAAGACCACCCACACGCCAGCCATCGAGCTCGCCGCCAAGCTCGCCGAGCTGACGCCGCCGCAGTTCAACCGGGTGTTCTTCACCGGCTCGGGCTCGGAATCCAACGACACGGTGATCCGCCTCGTTCGGCGCTACTGGGACATCAAGGAGAAGCCGGAGAAGAAGGTCATCATCTCCCGGCGCAACGCCTATCACGGCTCGACGGTCGGCGCGGCCAATCTCGGCGGCATGGCGCCGATGCATGCGCAGAACGTCGCGATCCCCGGCGTCGTCCACATCGCCCAGCCCTATTGGTGGGGCGAGGCGCGCCAGGGCGAGACGCCCGACGAGTTCGGGCTGCGCACCGCGCAGGCGCTGGAAGCCACCATCGACGCGCTCGGCGAGGACCGCATCGCCGCCTTCATCGCCGAGCCGATCCAGGGGGCCGGCGGCGTCATCGTACCACCCGCCACCTACTGGCCGGAGATCGCCCGCATCTGCCGCGAGCGCGACATCCTGTTCGTCTCCGACGAGGTGATCTGCGGCTTCGGCCGCACCGGCAAATGGTTCGGCTGCGAGACCTTCGGCACCCATCCGGACCTGCTGGTGATGGCCAAGGGTATCACCTCCGGCTACATGCCGCTCGGCGGCGTGATGGTGGCCGACCGGGTGGTCGACGTGCTGCTGGAAGGCGGCGACTTCAACCACGGCTACACCTATTCCGGCCATCCGGCCGCCTGCGCCGCCGCGCTCGCCAACCTCGCCATCATGCAGCGCGAGAAGCTGGTGGAGCGGGTGGCCGACGATATCGGCCCCTATCTCAAGGCGCGGTGGAGCACGCTGGCCGAGCACCCGCTGGTCGGCGAGGCGCCGATGCTCGGCATGGTCGGGGCGCTGGAGCTGACCCCGGACAAGGCGGGGCGCCGCAAGTTCCCCGAGGTCGGCAAGGTCGGCACGCTGGCGCGCGACTTCTCGTTCAAGAACGGCCTGGTGATGCGCGCGGTGCGCGACCGGCTGATCATCGCGCCGCCGCTGGTGCTCTCGCATGGCGAGGCCGACGAACTGGTCGCCCGCGCCAGGAAGACGCTCGACGACAGCTGGACAGAGCTGAAGCGCTGGGGCTGGGTGGGCTGATCGGCCCAGCCGTGCTTCAATGCCGACGGACCTCAGGGAGGGTATGCCGATGAACGCGCCTTTCGTTGCTTCCGAGCAGGGCGGCATCGATCCGGCGCGCGTCACCGCCCTGCGCGCCGAAGCCGAGGCGCTCTATCTCGGCACCCGCCCGAAGACGCGAGCGGCGGCCGGCGCGGCGGCGCACCTGTTCGAAGGCGTGCCGATGCACTGGATGAGCGACTGGTCGACGCCGGTGCCGCTGGTGGTGGCGGAGGCGACCGGCGCGCGCCTCGTCGATATCGACGGCAACACCTATGACGATTTCTGCCTCGGCGACACCGCGGCGCTGTTCGGCCACGGGCCGGCGCCGGTGCGCCGGGCGCTGATCGAGCAGGCCGCGCGCGGGCTCGCCACCATGCTGCCGAGCCCGGACGCGGCGATCGTCGGTGACCTGCTGGCGGCGCGGTTCGGCCTCGCCAAGTGGCAGATCGCCACCACCGCCAGCGACGCCAACCGCTTCGCCATCCGCGCCGCCCGCGCGGCGACCGGACGGCCGCGCATCCTCGTTTTCGACGGCGCCTATCACGGCGCGGTGGACGAGACCTTCGTCGAACTCGACCGCGCCGGCCGGCCCGCCAACAAGGCCGGGCTGGTCGGCGAGCCGCGCGACCTCAGCGAACTGACGCGGGTGGCGCCGTTCAACGACCTCGCCGCGGTGGAGGCGGCGCTGGCGGATGGCAGCGTCGCCTGCGTCATCACCGAGCCGGTGATGACCAACTGCGCCATGGTGCTGCCACAAGCGGGCTTCCATGAGGGCCTGCGCGAGCTCACCCGCCGCCACGGCACGCTGCTGCTGATCGACGAGACCCACACGCTCTCCACCGGGCCGGGCGGCTATACGCGCGCTCATTGGCTGGAGCCGGACCTGTTCGTGGTCGGCAAGGCGATTGCCGGCGGCGTGCCGGCGGCGGTGTGGGGGATGAGCGACGAGGTGGTGGCACGGTTGAACGCGGCGCGGGCCAGCGTGCCGCCGGGCCATTCCGGCATCGGCACCACGCTGTCGGGCAGCCCGCTGCAGCTCGCCGCCCTGCGCGCGACGCTGGAGGAGGTCGCGACGCAAGCCGCCTACGCCCGGATGAACGCCACCGCCGACGCCATGCAGGCGGGGCTCGACGCCGTGATCGCCAAGGCGGCCCTGCCCTGGCATGTCGCCCGCTGCGGCGCCCGGGTCGAGGTGGTGCGGGCACCGCGTCCGCTGCGCAACGGCGCCGAGGCGAAGGCGGCACATTTCGGCGCGCTGGAGGCGACGATCCATCTCGCCATGCTGGTGCGCGGCACGCTGATCTCGCCTTTCCATGACATGATGCTGGCCAGCCCGCCGACGACGATGGATCAGGTCGAGCGCATGGGCCGGGCGATGGACGAAGTGCTGGGGCGGCTGGCCGGGTAGGCGGCAGCCCGCCAGGACATGGCTGCTTCCGGCGCGACTTGGCAGAGAAAGCGCCACAATATCAGCGTCTTGAAACGCTTTCCTGAAGTGAAATCGGAGGAATCGCGGCGCGCTCCTCGCGCAACTCAGCCCTGCTCGGTGGGGAAGCCGGCTTCCTTCCAGGCGAGGATGCCGCCCGCCATATGGCGGTGCAGGTCATGGCCGGCCGCCTGCGCGGCGGCAGCGGCTTTTTGCGAGCGCTGGCCGGAGCGGCAGGAAAATACCAGCGTCTTGTCGCCGGGATCGGGCAGCGCCGCGGCGTCGAAGGTGGAGAGCGGGAACTCGACGGCGCCGGGAATGCGCTCGGCGGCAAGCTCGTTCGGCTCGCGCACATCGACGAGAAGGATGGTGCCGTTCTCGAGACCGGCCTTCACCTCGTCGACCGACAAATGTTCGATCACGCCACCGAACGGATTGGGCTGCATCGTGCGCTCTCCTTGGAACCGCCTTGGACCTAATGCCGCCGGGGCGGCGATGCAAGGCCTGCGTCCCGACAACAGCGGCGCTTAGCGTCAGGCGCTGCGCGGACGCGCCGCCACCACGCCGGCCACCAGCAGCCCGCCGCCGACCAGCACCAGCATCGGCGGGAATTCGCGGAACAGCAGCGCCGCCAGCGCGGTGCCGACCAGAATCTGCAGCAGCATCACCATGGAGATCACCCCCGCCGGCAGCCGGCCGAGCGCGAAGGTGGTGAGCCCCTGCCCGCCGGCATGCACGATGGCACCCAGCGCCGCCACCGCGAGCAGCCCGTCCATGCCCGCCGGCATGATGCGCTCGCCGGCCGCCAGCGCCCAGGCGAGGCACATCACCATGCCGACCGCGCTGGAGAGCAGCGCCGTCATGCCGCCGCCAAGCGCCGGCCGGCCGGGGCTCGCACAGCGCAGGACACGCACGAACAGCATGTAGAAGGCATAGGCGAGCGCGCCACCGACACAGAGCAGGTCGCCGATGAAGCTGCCCGGCCGGCCGCTGCCGCCAAGGCTCGATCCGACGATGAGCGCGGCGCCCGCCATGGCGAAGCCGAGCGCCACCAGGAGGCCGCGCGTCGGCCGCTCGCCGAGGCACATCCAGCCGAGCGCGAAGACGAAGATGACGTAGAGATTGCCGATCAGCACGCCATTGGCGGTGCTGGTGCGGGCAAGGCCGGCATGGAACAGGATGAGGTCGGCGCCAAAGGCGAGGCCGGCCGCCGCCACCAGCAGAAACTGCCGCCAGGTGAGGCGCGGCGCGGTCTGCGCCCGTATCCTTGCATGCAGCTTGGCTTCGCGCCGCTCGGCCAGCGCCCACAGCGCGGTTGGCCCCAGCGAGAAGAACAAGCGCCAGAAGCCGATCGCCGCCGGCCCGACATCGGACAGGCGCACCAGGATCGGCGAGAAACCGATGATCGCCGCCGCCAGCAGCACCGCCCCGAACGCCTGCCGGCGCAGTCGCGCCTCGTCCGCCTCGACGAGAACGGGGGACAGCAACGCGGTATCGTCCACACCTGTCGGCGACAGGGCGGCGGAGACGGGAGGGGGCGGAGACATGAGCCGGGCTCGGAAGGTTTCAGGTGGAAAGCGGATCGGCCGGTGCCCCGCCTGCGAGCAATCTGCTCGGCATATGGGCATCCGTTGATCTGATTTTGCCCTAGCACGATGCATCAGGATCGTGAAAACGAATTTAATTTGTGAATGGATGAGCAAATTTGATAGTATCGCCAGACCTGAACGGTCGGATCTCACCATGCGTCATCTCGATACCGAATCGCTCGGCATGCTCATCGCTGTGGTCGACAATGGCGGCTTCACGGCGGCGGCGGAGCGGGTCGGGCGCACCCAGTCGGCGGTCTCGGCCCGCATCGCGCAGCTGGAAGAAAATCTCGGCGTGCGGCTGCTGGAACGCTCGCGCCGCGGCATCGCCCTGACCGAGACCGGCGAGCGGCTGGTGGCGCATGCGCGCCGCATGCTGGCTTTCGAGAGCGAGGCGCTCGCCGACCTCAAGGGCGGCACGCCGGAGGGCAGCGTGCGGCTGGGCATGCCGGATGATTATGTCGATGCCTATTTCACCCCGGTGATCTCCCGCTTCGCCGCCGCCTATCCGCGGGTGGAGATCTCCATTCGCTGCGACCTCTCGAAGACGCTGGAGCCGGAGGTGGAGCGCGGGCAGATCGACGTCGCCCTTTTCACCCGCGACCTCAGCCGGCCGACCGGCGAATTGCTGAAGCGCGAGAAGCTGCTCTGGCTGGCCGCCCGCGGCCACCGCCCGGAGCGGCAGGACCCGCTGCCGCTGGCGCTGTTTCCCACCGGCTGCCGCGCCCGCCCGCATATCGCCGCCGCGCTCGACGATGCCGGGCTGCGCTGGCGGGTCGCCTGCACCTCGTCGTCGCAGGGCGGCATCTATTCGGCGGTGGAGACCGGGCTGTGCCTCACCGCCATGGCCGAGTGCGCGGCGCCGCCGGAATGGCGGCGGCTCGGCGCCAGCGAAGGCCTGCCGCCGCTGCCGGACCTCGAGATCGGCATGCTGCTGTCGCCGAACGCCTCGACGGCGGCGCGCCGGCTCGCCGACACGCTGCGCACCGCGCTGGCGGCGCCGAGCGCGGTGGCGGCGGCGTGAGGCGAGGCCGCGCCTGAACTCAGCGCGCGACCTTGAAGCCGGCGAAGCTCTGCGCCACCGGGAATACCTGCAGGCTGTTGATGTTCACGTGCCGCGGCACCGTGCAGCAGAAGAAGATCTGCTCGGCGATGTCTTCGCCGGTCAGCGCCTCGACGCCGTTATAGACGGAATCGGACTTGCCGGCATCGCCGTGGAAGCGGACCAGCGAGAACTCGGTCTCCACCATGCCCGGCTCGATATTGGTGACGCGCACCGGGGTGCCGAGCAGATCGGCCTGCAGGTTCAGCGCGAACTGCTTCACGAAGGCCTTGGTGCCGCCATAGGCATTGCCGCCCGGATAGGCGTAGTCGCCGGCCACCGAGCCGGTGAACACCACATGGCCGGCACCGCGCTCCACCATGCCCGGCAGCACCGCGCGGACGGTATAGAGCAGGCCCTTGATGTTGGTGTCGACCATGTCCTCCCAGTCCTTCAGGCTGGCCTTGTGGGCGGGATCGAGGCCGAGGGCGAGGCCGGCATTGGCGAAGACGATGTTGATGCCGGCAAAGGCTGGCGGCAGGCCGGCAATGGCGGCGACGAACGCCTCATTGTCGCGCACGTCCACTTCCAGCGGCAGAAGATTGGGACCGAGTTCGTCGCGCAGGGCGATGAGGCGGTCGGCGCGCCGGCCGGTGGCGATCACCTTGGCGCCGGCGAGGACGAAGCGCCGCGCGGTGGCCGCACCGATGCCGGAGGTGGCGCCGGTGATCAGAACAACGAGGGTCGAAGGATCGAGCATCTGGTAGCCGGACATGGGCGCCTCCTCTTGCTGCACCGCACATAGCGCGGTGCCGGCGCCGCGTCCACCGCCCGGCGGCCTGACGCGCCCGCCGCGTTAAGCCTCCGTTCTTCATTCCGGCCAAGTCCCTTCTCCGGCTACGGGTTGCCGCAGCGGGGCCACGCTGACGCCACGATCCTCGGCGACAAGAAAATACTTGCACGAGCGGACACATGGCCGAAAAAGGGTAATGTGTTCCGGAGCATGGCCGGCGCGGGCGTACCAGGAGTCTGAAGTCCATGAAGTTCACCGCCGTCGCCGCCGTCTCAGCCACCGCGATCCTGCTTGCAGGGTGCAGCACCGCGCTGGACGGATTCGGCGAGCACAAGACCGCGGCGGTCGACGCCAACACGATCACTCCCGCCCCGACCGGGGCCGTGGAGAGCGCGCCGGTTCCCTCGCCAGTCCCGACCGGCGCCAGTGCCGCCACCGCCGGCGATGCGGTGACCCCGCGCGACACCACCAGCGCCGCGACATCGGTGCCGCTCACCCAGCCCGCCGCCGCCGCTCCCGGCGGCGTCGCCTATGCCGAGCCCGGAGCGACGCGCACCCAGCTTGCCGGCAACTGGAGCTTCAGCTGGGACAACGGCGCCAAGAGCTGCAAGCTGACGCTCTCCACCGAGCGCGGCATGTCCGGCTTCGCCGCCAATGCCGATGTCGGCTGCCCGAACGATATCTTCATGACCAAGGGCTGGGACGTCTGGGGCAGCGAGATCGTGCTGCAAAATCATCTCGGCAAGGTCACCGCTCGCCTGCAGCCCGCCGGCAACGGCCATTATGACGGCGTCGCCACCGGCGACGGCGCCAAGGTGTCGCTCAGCCGCACCTGATGGCCGGCACGGCTTCGCTCTTTCGGGCGTTTGTGAAACAAATACGACAGTATTCGAAATAAATCCCCTGCCATTCACGTCAGTCTTCGTGCACTGTCGAGGTGTTCGCACGAACACGTCGTATGTTCACGAAGCTGGGAACCAGCAATTAGTTCGTGCGTTATCGGCGACGCTGGCTCATGGTGTGCATGAGAAAAGCTGATTGATTCGCGGTTCCGATCGGAGGCGGTCATGCTGGGGAATGAGGGAACGGTGCCGACAGGTGCAACACGGGACGACGAGCCCGCGCGGGCGATGTCGGTCGAGGAGCGGGTGGCGGCTCTCGCCTTTCCGCGTCGAATGCCCGAAACCCATTCCGTCACCGCGCTGATGCGCAGCCATCTCGACATTGCGCGCCCGCGCAGCGATGCCGAGGCGCTGCGGATCCTGCGCCAGGCATTTCCGGCGGCGCCGCTCGCCGTCCGCGTCGCCGCCATGGCCGACCGCGCACGCTGACCGCTCTTTCCTGCCAGCTATCCGCCAGCCGGGCGTCCCGAGAAGATCGGGGCGCCGTTTTCAGTTCAGCTGGTCCGGCCGTCCCTCGGCCGGCTCGCCGACGTGCGCCGGCGGAAAACCGGCGGCCTTGGCGGCCTTGAGCCGGGCCTCGTGCTCGCGGGACAGGCGGGCAAAGCGCAGCGCCGAGAACGGCAGCGCCGCCAGATAGGCGACCGACAGCACCGACAGCACCGTCCACGGCCAGGTGACCAGCACCGCCACGAACAGCACGATGCAGACGAAGAGCGGCAGCACCGCATCGCGCGGAATGCGGCTGCCGAGCTTCTTGCCGGAATAGGCCGGCAGCTTCGACACCATCAGCAGCGCAATGGCGAGCGTGTAGAACGCCGCCACCGCCGGCGAGGCGACGAGGCGCGGCAGGCCTATCAGCTCGACATAAACCGGCAGCAGCACGCAGATCGCCCCGAGCGGCGCCGGCACGCCGGTGAAGAAATCGGCGGCGAAGGCCGGGCGGTTGGGATCCTCCAGCATCACGTTGAAGCGGGCGAGCCGCAGCGCCGCGCAGATGGCGAAGGCGAGCGCGGCGATCCAGCCGACAGAGCCCAGCGTCTCCAGCCCCCACATATACAGCACCAGCCCCGGCGCCACGCCGAAGCAGACGAAGTCGGACAGGCTGTCGAGCTCGGCGCCGAAGCGCGAAGTGCCCTTCAGCATGCGGGCAAGCCGGCCGTCCATGCCGTCGAGCACGGCGGCAAGCACGATGGCGCCCAGCGCCAGCTCCATGCGGCCCTCGATCGCCATGCGGATGCCGGTGAGGCCGGCGCACAGCGCCAGCAGCGTCACCAGGTTCGGAATGAGGATGCGCGCCGGCACCGCCTGGAAACGCCGGCGCGGCGGCTCGGGGGAATCGGAATCGGGCTCGAAGGGCACGAAGAAGTTCGACATCGCTCCGTCTCGCTCACATCATCTCGCAGGCGCCGGAACGGCCCTGGCTTGTCTTGCGCTCAATCCACCCGGAAGGTCAGGCCGCCGGCGAGGGCCGCGGCATCGGCCAGCACGGTCTCGCCGGCCACGGCACGCTGCCCCTCGGCGACCAGCGGCGCGATGCCGGCCGGCAGATAGACGTCCACCCGCGACCCGAAGCGGATCAGCCCGAAGCGCTGGCCGGGCGCCAGCAGGTCGCCTTCCTGCTTGAAGCCGACGATGCGCCGCGCCACCAGACCGGCGATCTGCACCACGCCGATGCGACCGAGCGCGGTATCGAGCACCAGGCCGCTGCGCTCATTGTCCTCGCTCGCCTTGTCGAGATCGGCGGAAAGGAACTTGCCGGGCTTGTAGGCAATGCGCTCGATGCGGCCGGCCACGGGCGACCGGTTCACATGCACGTCGAACACGTTCATGAAAATGCAGATGCGCGACATGGGTTCCACCCCGAGGCCGAGCTCCGGCGGCGGCACCGCCGGCCCGACCAGGCAGACCCGCCCGTCGGCAGGGGAGACCACGAGGCCCTCGCGCAGCGGGGTGACCCGCTCGGGATCGCGGAAGAAATAGCAGATCCACACGGTGATCAGCACCGCGATCCAGCCAAGCGGCGGCAGCAGCCACAGCAGCAGCAGCGAGACGGCGATCCCGATCAGGATGAAGGGATAGCCCTCGCGGTGGATCGGCACGAGGCCGCCGCGGATGGAATCGATGACCGACATGACGTCTCCCGCACAAAGCTGAGGCACAGGTAGTGCCGCGCGGGGGGCGCGTCAAATGGCGGCCGGCAACCGGCGCGCCGATCCGCCCGACGCGGAAGGAGCAATGACGGGGATGGCGACGGCCGGCAAAGCTGCCCACCCCGTGAAAACCTACCCCGGCGTCAGGCAGCGGCGTCGGCGTCGGCCGGGCTGTCGAGGTCGTCCTCGCCACGCGAGAGCGTCGCCTTGGCCTCGTCGACCTCGCGCTGGCGCTGCCACATCGAATGGTACAGGCCGCGCCGGGTCATCAGTTCGGCATGGGTGCCGCGCTCGGCGATGCGGCCCTGCTCCAGCACGATGATCTCGTCGGCAGACACCACGGTGGAAAGCCGATGCGCCACCACCAGCGTGGTGCGCCCGCGCGAGACGCGCTCCAGCGCGTCCTGGATCTCGCGCTCGGTGTGGCTGTCCAGCGCCGAGGTCGCCTCGTCGAGCAGCAGGATCGCCGGATCCTTGAGGATGGTGCGGGCGATGGCGACGCGCTGCTTCTCGCCGCCGGAGAGCTTCAGCCCGCGCTCGCCGACCTCGGTGGTGTAGCCCTTCGGCGTGCGCTTCACGAAGCCGTCGATCTGCGCGAGCTCGGCGGCGCGCTCGACCTCGGCGTCGGAGGCGCCGGGGCGGCCATAGCGGATGTTGTAGGCCAGCGTGTCGTTGAACAGCACCGTGTCCTGCGGCACCATGCCGATGGCGGCGCGCAGGCTCTCCTGCCGCACGTTGCGGATGTCCTGCCCGTCAATGGTGATGCGCCCGGACGCGACGTCATAAAAGCGGTACAGCAGCCGCGAGATGGTCGACTTGCCGGCACCGGACGGGCCGACAATGGCCACGGTCTGGCCCGCCGGCACCTCGAAGGAGATGCCCTTGAGGATCTCGCGCTCGGGGTCGTAGGAGAAGCGCACATCCTCGAAGCGGATGGCGGCGCCCTTGAGCTGCAGCGGCTTGGCCACCGGGCTGTCCTGCACTTCCGGGTTGCGGGCGAGGATGGCGAACATCGCCTCGATGTCGATCAGCGACTGCTTGATCTCGCGATAGATCATGCCGAGGAAGTTCAGCGGCTGGTACAGCTGGATCATCATGGCATTGACCATGACGAAGGAGCCGACCGACTGGTGGCCGGCGCGGATATCGAACACGCACAGCACCATCACCGCGGTCAGCCCGAGGGTGAAGATCACCGCCTGCCCGGCATTCAGCCAGGCCAGCGAGGTGTGGGTGTGGATGGAGGCGCGCTCATAGCGGGCCATCGAGTGATCGTAACGCTCGGCTTCCCACTTCTCGGCGCCGAAATACTTCACCGTCTCGTAGTTGAGCAGGCTGTCCACCGCCTTGGCGTTGGCGTCGGTGTCGCTCTCGTTCATCGAGCGGCGGATGCCCATCCGCCATTCGGTCATCAGGAAGGTGAAGAAGGTGTAGGCGCCGATCATCGCCACCGCGGCGGCGGCGTAGCGCCAGTCGAACTGCCAGAACAGGATCACCACCACCATCGCGAATTCGAGGATGGTCGGCGCCAGATGCAGCACCAGCATGCGCACGATGGTCTCGATGCCTTCGCGCGAACGCTCGAGCACACGGGTCAATCCGCCGGTCTTGCGCTCCAGATGGAAGCGCAGCGACAGCGCATGCATGTGCTCGAAGGTTTCCAGCGCCAGCCGCCGCACCGCGTGCATCGCCACCTTGGCGAACAGGCCGTCGCGCCACTGGGTGAGCCCGGCCATGGCGATGCGCGACAGGCCGTAGCCGAGCGTCAGCGCCACCGGGGCGGCGATGATCAGGCTGATGGCATCGGTACCGATACGGGCGCCCTCGCCTTCCGCCACCGCATCCGTCGCCCATTTGAACAGGAACGGCGTCGCCATGGTGGTGATCTTGGCGGCGACCAGCAGCAGCAGCCCCCACAGCACGCGGGCGCGCAGATCGAGCCGATCGGCCGGCCACAGATAGGGCGTGAGCCCCCTAAGCGCGACCAGCAAGCTGCCGCGCGGCGGGGCGTCAGACTTGTTCGAGCGGCGCGACGGCGCGGTGCCGGCCTCAGGTGCGGACATGGGAGGCTTTCCGGATGATCAGGTGCCGGCCGGCATTTCGCCGGCGGACGCTGTGGAAATAGGGTGTTCGGACGCAGATTCCAAGCATCCGGCGGTGGGCGACCCGGCCGTGCGGGGCATGGGAGGGTTGCAGCTTTCGAGGGTGTCCGCAGCGTCAACTGCCATCGGCACGGCGGCCGCAGCCGCCACTTGCGCCAGCAGCGTGGAGAACTCGGCGGCAAAGGCAGTGAGATTGCCGCGGTCGAGACCATAGCAAGAGCGCGGCCCTTCGACCGTGCCGGCGATGAACCCGGCCTGCTTCAGCACCTTGAGATGCTGGGAGACGGTGGACTGCGCCAGCGGCAGCCCCCGCACGATCTCGCCGCACAGGCAGGTGTCGCGCTCCGCCAGCGCGCGCAAGATCGCCAGCCGCGCCGGATGGCCGAGCGCGCGCAGGCGCGCCGCCAGAAGTTCGTCAGGGCTGGGAACATTCTTCGTCATCGTTCATCGTCGATAGACGATGATTGCGGCGTTGGGAAGACACTCGGGGAAG
Source organism: Ancylobacter defluvii (assembly GCF_018390605.1). Taxonomy (GTDB): domain Bacteria; phylum Pseudomonadota; class Alphaproteobacteria; order Rhizobiales; family Xanthobacteraceae; genus Ancylobacter; species Ancylobacter defluvii. The sequence goes on along the minus strand of NZ_JAHBGD010000005.1, from coordinate 504,995 downwards.
ACACTCGGAAAGACGCTTGAGGGACACGCTCGGAGAGGGCCGCGAGCGCCGGCCGTCACCTTGGCACCGCGCGCCCGAGCTTTTCATAGCGCTTGACCACCCGCTCGCGCTTCAGCCGCGACAGCCGCTGCAGCCAGAAGATGCCGTCGAGCTGATCGATCTCATGCTGATGGCAGACGGCGCGCAGGCCCTGGGCCTCCTCTTCGTGGACGGTGCCGTCGAGATCCTGAAAGCGCAGCCGCAGCTTCGCCGGGCGCTCGATCTCTTCGGTGGCGCCGGGCATCGAGACGCTGCCCTCGGCGTGACGCTGGGTTTCCTCGGAGACCCAAACAACTTCCGGATTGATGTAGAGGCTGGGCTCCGGGTCATCCGGCAACTCCAGCACCACCACCCGCAGCGGCACGCCGACATGGCCGGCCGTGATGCCGATGCCCGGCGCCGCCCGCAACGTGTCGACCAGATCGAGCGCAAGCCGCCGCAACTCGTCGTCGAACGCCGTCACCGGAACGGCGACCGCGCTCAGGCGACGATCGGGAAACATTACCAGAGGTCGAGCCGTCATCACGCCACCTGAAATTCGCTGCTTTGCGCACCATGCCATCGATGCCGTGATTCCGCACCGGCCCACCCCGCCCAACCGGGACATCGCATTAAGCAACGCAATATTGATGTGCGCGATTACCAAATTGATCTTCAGATCAAGCGTATAGGCGGCACCGCGGCGGCCTCCTCGCCTCAGCCTGCCTCCTCGCCCTGATCGCCGGCACGGGACATCCCGCGCGCGCCGGATGCCGGCTACGAGATCGACAGCGAGAGCATCTTCGGCTTCACCGAGGGTTCGGACACCAATGACCGGGGCGAGCAGCAACTGCCGATCTCGGCGGTCGGCCGGTTCAACCAGGCGGCCGAGGACAGCGATGAATCATCTGCCTCGGCAGCGAACTGCGCTATCTGGCCGGCTCCTCGGCCGATTGGGGCGGCAATCTCGACCGTCAGCCACGAACGCCACCAGATGCTGCTGAAGCTCGGCGTCGAATTTCGACGGCGACGGGCGGCGCGGCTATGGGCGGCCGGCCGCCGACGGGACGGGACAATTGCCCGCATGGCCGCCGGCCGGAGGCCGTGCCGGCGGCGCTTGACGGCCCCGCATTGCGCTGCATCATGGGGACATGACCAAGATCAAGAGTTTATGCGTTTATTGCGGGGCGGCCAGCGGGGACGACTCCATCTATCTCGAATCCGCCATGGAGCTGGGACGGCTGCTGGCGCAGGAAAACATCCGCCTCATCTATGGCGGCGGCGGCGTCGGGCTGATGGGCGCCACCGCCCGCGCCTGCGCCGAGGCGGGCGGGCATGTCACCGGCATCATCCCGGATTTCCTGATCGGCAAGGAGCAGGCCTTCGAATACGCCCACGAGCTGATCGTCACCCACGACATGCACGAACGCAAGCGGCTGATGTTCGAGCGCGCCGACGCCTTCCTCGCCTTGCCCGGCGGCATCGGCACGCTGGAGGAGTTGGTCGAGCAGCTCACCTGGGTGCAGCTGAACCGCCACCGCAAGCCGGTGATGGTGCTCAATATCGCCGGCTTCTGGGACCCGCTGCTGCGGCTGTTCGAGCACATGCAGGGCACCGGCTTCGTCAACGTCGCCCGGCCGATCCGTATGCTCGTCGCCCACAATGTGCGCGCGGTGATGCCGAAGCTCGCCACCGCGCTCGCCAATGTGTCGGAGACCGAGCTGCACGGCGAGGCGGTCGAGCAGGTGCTCGACCGGATGTGAGACGCCGGAAGGTGAGACGCCGGGGGGAAGTCCGCCGGGGGAAGGTCCGCCGGCCGTTCAGCCGCCGACGCCCTCTCCCGTCAGCTTCTTCTCGACCGTGGTATCGCCGAGCCAGACTGCGCCGCGCAGCACCGAATTGCGCTGGCGGGCCACGTAGCCGCGCTTCTGGAAAAAGCCAAGCGCGGTGTCGCTGGCGTCGGACGTCAGGCTCGTCGCCCCGCGGGCCAGCGCCAGCCGTTCGATCGCGTCGCAGAGCAGCGCCGCGACGCCCTCCCCCGCGACGTCCGGATGCACATAGAGCAGGTCGATATGCTTGTTGTCGGCGAGGGCGATGAAGCCCACCAGCTCGCCGTCGCGCTCGGCCACCAGGGTCAGGGCCCCGGCGAGCCTTTTGCCCAGCGTCTCCTCGTCGGCGACCACGGCGGCCCAGCCCTCCTGCTGGTCGGGATCGTAATCCTCGCTGGTCAACTCGAAGATCGCCGCCGAGAGGATGGCCGCGAGCGCCGGCGTATCGGAGGGCAGAAACGGGCGGAGACCGGCGGGCGGGCGCGTGTTGCTGTCGCTCAACGCTTCGCCTCCCAGGTGGTGGTGCCGTCCTTGTTGTCCTTCAGCGCCACGCCCTGCGCGAGCAGCTCGTCGCGGATGCGGTCGGAGGCGGCGAAATCGCGGTTGCGGCGGGCGGCGATGCGCTCGGCGATCCGCGCCTCGATCTCGGGGCCGGAGATCGCCAGCACTGGCGCGTGCGCGACGCTCCACGCCTCGACACGCGCCGCCTCGAAGCCGAGGAAGGCCAGCGTGCCGGCCAGCGCCTTCTTGCCGGCATGGTCCTTCAGCGCGTGCATCTCGGCGATGGCCTTCGGGGTATTGAGGTCGTCGCACAGCGCCTCCAGCACCGCCGGTGCCGGGCGCGGATAGGCTTCGATGGCGGCGGCGTCGAACCACTGTTCCAAGGTCTTGGCGCTCTCCTCCAGCCCCTTCACCGTCCAGTCGATCGGCTGGCGGTAATGGGTCTTGAGCATGTTGAGGCGCAGCACGTCCCCCGGCCAATCCGCCAAAAGGTCGCGGATGGTGACGAAGTTGCCGAGCGACTTCGACATCTTCTCGCCTTCCACCTGCAGGAAGCCGTTATGCATCCACGTCTTGGCCATGATGCCGGTGTGGAAGGCGCAGCGCGACTGCGCCACTTCGTTCTCATGGTGCGGGAAGACGAGGTCGATGCCGCCGCCATGGATGTCGAAGGTTTCGCCGAGATGCTTCCAGCTCATCGCCGAGCACTCGATGTGCCAGCCCGGGCGGCCAGGCACGGCGATGCCGGCGGGGGACGACCAGCCCGGCTCGCCGGGCTTGGAGGGCTTCCACAGCACGAAGTCCATGGCATCGCGCTTGTAGGGCGCGACGTCGACGCGGGCGCCGGCGATCATGTCCTCAAGCGGCCGGTGCGAGAGCTGGCCGTAATCCGGCATGCCCGGCACCGAGAACAGCACGTGGTCCTCGGCGACATAGGCATGGCCGGAGGCGACGAGGCGCTCGATGAGCTCGCGCATCTCGGCGATGTGCTCGGTGGCGCGCGGCTCGACATCGGGGTGGAGCACCCCCAGCGCCTCGAGATCGTCGTGGAACTGCGCCTCGGTGGCGAAGGTCACCTTGGCGATCGCCTCGTTGAGGTCGAGACCGGGATGATCCTGCGCGGCGCGCGCATTGATCTTGTCGTCGACGTCGGTGATGTTGCGCACGTATTTGACGTGCGCCGGCCCGTAGAGATGGCGCAGCAGCCGGTAGACCAGATCGAACACGATCACCGGGCGCGCATTGCCGATATGGGCGAGGTCATAGACGGTCGGGCCGCACACATACATCCGCACCAGCTTCGAATCGAGCGGCGCGAAGTTCTCCCGCTGACGCGTGAGCGTGTTGTAGAGCTTGAGCTCGGGCAGCACCGTGCCCGAATTGTCCGCTCCCGAAACTGCCGACATATGTTCGCCTTCCTTCAGCGCCGCCGTCCACTGTTGCACGGAGGCCGCGCCTCTTGTTCCGTTTGCACGGCCACGTCAAGGCCGTACCGTTGATCGGGCGAACCCGGTTGACGCGCCCGAGACCGGGGGGCTATCCACCGCCGCCGAGGCCGGCGTGCGGTTCGCTCCCGAACTTTAGCGTGGGCTTAAACTTTTTGTCGTCAGCTGCGTTGTCTGCTCGCTGCCGACGAGCTCCCCGCAAAAGTATCCCGCCATGTCCCCCGCATCGATGTTCCGTCCCGCCCTTTTCGCCGCCGCGCTTTTCGCCACCGGCCCGGCCCTCGTGCCCGCTGCCGCCCTGGCCGAGAGCGTGGACAATATCTTTGTCGTCGACATGTCCGATGGTTATGGCGTCGACACCTGCGTCGCCACCGGCGGCGCCTGCGGCCAGGCCATTGCCGATGCTTGGTGCCGGGTGCACGATTTCGAGCGCGCGGTGAGCTTCGGCAAGGTGACCAGCGATGCGCTGCGCATCTCGGTCGCCGCCAAGACGGCGCAGACCACCTGCACCGGCGGCTCCTGCCGCGACACCGTCGCCATCACCTGCCGCTGACCGCTCGCGCGGCGTTCTGTGGGAAAGGGCCGGCTCGACCGGCCCTTTTGCGTTTTCCGCGCCACTATTGCTTTTGCGCCACTATCGCACGAAGTCGCCGCAGCGCGGCGCCTCGGCCTGCGTACCCCAGGGCATGACGGGGACGCTGGTGGTGGAGTTCTTCGGGCTGCCGTCGATCAGCTTGTCGGAATAGACCAGATAGACCAGCACGTTGCGCTTGGCGTCGCAGCCGCGCACGATCTGCATCTTCTTGAAGATCAGCGAGCGGCTCTCGCGATACACCACGTCGCCCTGCTCGAACTTGCCCTTGAAGGCGATCGGCCCGACCTGGCGGCAGGCGATGGAGATGTCCGACACCTCCTCCGCCACGCCGAGCATGCCGGAAACCCCGCCCTTCTCCGGCACCGTGTAATAGCAGGCGACGCCCTCGACCATCGGATCGTCGATGGCGTAGGTGGCGAGCTTGTCGTCCGGGGTGAGGAATTTCCACACCGTCGATTTCCTGAAGATCAGATCCGGCCCATCGGCCCGTGCCGTGCCGTCGAGGCCCGGCGCCACGACGGCCACGAGGCCAAGCGCAACGGCGAGGATGAGGGCAGGAAGGCGGCGCATGTTCATGGACTTGTGTCTCCAAAGCCGGGGCCAGCGTGATATGGGGTGTAGGGCGGCGCACGCAACGCGCCGTCCGCCCCAGCGGCGAAGCGACGCCGGCGCAGGCCGGTTCGACAGGCCCGATCCAATGGGCCCGATTTGACGGGTCTGATTTTCGGTCTTGCCTTGCCTCTTGCCTTGCCGGCCGGATGCGGGTTCAAACTTTGGCCAATCTCGCCGTGCTTCTTGCGCGGAACCATGGATTGGCGCGCCTGAATCGCGCGCCGCCCGAAAGCGCAGGACAGTACCCACCGATGACGACCGCCAGTGCCCGCCGCTCACGCGCTTCCGCCCTGCGTTCATCCTTCGCCGCGCTCGCCGTGCTCGCGCTCGGCGCGGACATCGCCGCGGCGCAATCCGATCCCGGCGCCTGCGTCCGGCTGGAAGGACAGCTCGCCCAGCTCGACCGCGGCGGCGGAGGCCAGCGCGATCTCGGCCCGGTCATCGCCCAGCAGCAGCAGGACATCGCCAACCTGTCCGGCCAGGTCCGCCAGCTCGGCTGCGACAAGCGCGGCTTCCTCATCTTCCAGCCGCAGCTGCCGCCGCAATGCGAGGGGCTGAACCGCCGGCTCTCCCAGGCCCGCTCGGCGCTCGACCGCACCATGATCGAAGCCCGCGGCCAGCGCAGCGGCAATGACGAGCAGCGCCGCCAGCTGATCTACGCCCTGGCGCAGAACAATTGCGGCCCGCAATATCAGGCCGCGCTCGGTCAGTCGCGCGGCGGCGCCGCCACGGAACGCCGGCCCCGCAACTTCTTCGAGCAGCTGTTCGGCGTGCCGCGGCAGTCGGAGGAAGACGAGGCCCCGTCGATGGACGCCCAGCCGCTGGAGATGGAGCTGCCGAAGTCCTCCAACTACCGCACCGTCTGCGTGCGCACCTGCGACGGCTTCTTCTTCCCGATTTCCTATGCCGCCTCCGCCGCGAAATTCGCCTCCGACGAGGCGATGTGCCAGCGCCAGTGCCCCGGCACCGAGGCGCGGCTGTTCGTCTATCGCAACCCCGGCGAGGATATCGAGAACGCGGTCAGCGTCAGCGGCCAGACCTACATGTCGCTGCCCAACGCCCTGCTCTACAAGAAGCAGTATACCGCCGCCTGCTCCTGCCGGCCGGCCGGCAAGAGCTGGGCGCAGGCGCTGACCAGCGACACCGATCCGACGCTGCGCAAGGGCGATATCGTGGTGACCGAGGACACCTCGCGCGAGATGTCGCAGCCGCGCCCGGCCACCCAGCCCGGCGCCGCGCCGGCGACGCCGCGCCCCGCCGTCCAGCCGCCGGCGCAGTAGCGCCGGTCCGGCGCCCCCAGCTTGCTGCCGGCGCGCAGGCGCTCGCGCCGGCGGGAGGCCTGTTCAGGCCGCCGCGCCGTTGAGGCGGGCATGCGCCCGCTCCCGCCCGATCAGCGGCAGCAGCGCCTTGAGCTCCGGCCCGCTTTCGGCGCCGGTCAACGCCGCGCGCAGCGGGTGGAACAGCGCCCGGCCCTTGCGGCCGGACACCGGCTTCAGCGCCGCCAGCCAATCGGCATAGACCTCGCCGGTCCAGGGTAGCGGCGGCAGCAGCGCAGCCGCCTGGGCGAGGAAGTCCGCATCTTCGGGCGCGATCACCGGCGCCACCGGCCCCTCGACCACGCGCCACCACAACGCCGCGTCCTTCAGCGTCGCCAGATTGCCGCGCACCGCCAGCCAGAACGCCTCGCCGCCGCCGATGCCGAGTGCGGCGAGCCGCGCCTCCACGGCCGGGTAAGGCAGCAGATGCAGCGTGCCGGCGGTGAGGGCGGCAAGATCGGCCGGATCGAAGCGCGCCGGCGCACGGGAAATCGCCGCGAGATCGATGCGCGCGGCCAGCGCGTCGAGGTCGGCCGCCGGCTCCACCGCCAGCGAGGTGCCGGTGAACAGGGCGAGCGCCGCCACGGCGAGCGCCTCCTGCCCTTCCTCGCGCAGCGCCCGCAGCGACAAATGGCCGAGCCGCTTCGACAGCCCCTCGCCGCTCGGCAGGGTCAGCAGATTGTGGTGGCCGAAAACCGGCACCGCGCCGCCAAGGGCCTCGATGATCTCGATCTGCACCGCGGTGTTGGTGACATGGTCCTCGCCGCGGATGACATGGCTGACGCCCATGTCGATATCGTCGACCACCGAGGTAAAGGTGTAGAGATAGGAGCCGTCGGCGCGCACCAGCACCGGATCCGACAGGCCGGCGGTATCGATGCTCTGGCGCCCGCGCACCAGATCGTCCCACGCCACCGGGCGCCCCTCCAGCCGGAAGCGCCAGTGCGGCCGCCGGCCCTCGGCCTCCAGGCGCGCACGGTCCTCGGCGGTCAGCTTCAGCGCCGCGCGATCATAGACCGGCGGCAGGCCGCGCCGGCGCCGCGACAGGCGGCGGGTCTCCAGCTCCTCCTCGGTCTCATAGGCGGGATAGAGGCGGCCGAGCGCCTTCAGCCGCGCGGCGGCAGCATCGTAGAGCGCCAGGCGCTCCGACTGCCGCTCGACACGGTCCGGCGTGATGCCCAGCCACGCCAGGTCCTGCGCGATCGCCTCGGCGAATGCGCGCGTCGAGCGGGCGGTGTCGGTGTCGTCGTAGCGCAGGATGAAGGTGCCGCCCTCGCGCCGGGCGAGCAGCGCGTTGTAGAGCGCGGTGCGGGCGTTGCCGACATGCAGCAGGCCGGTCGGCGACGGGGCGAAGCGGAGAACGGGGCGGTGGACGGGCGCGGTGCTCATGGTGCCGCCTTATCGCCGAGGCGCGGCCGGCTTACAACCACGCCGGTGCATCACTGCCGTATCGAAAGGCCGAGATTCTTGGCCGCGTCCAGGTTCTTCGCCGCCGCGACACCGACAAGGCCGATCAGCCGTGCCGAATCGACATCGGCGCCCTTGAAGTCGGCACCCGCCACATTGGCGCCGGTAAGATCGGCACCGGCGGCCTCCATGCCGACGAGCGAAGCGCCGGCCAGATTGGCTCCCCGCAGATTGGCATAGCGAAGCTGGGCGCGGGATAGATTGGCACCGGCGAGATCGGCGCCCGCGAGATTGGCCGAGTTCAGCACGCCGCGCATCAGGCCCATCGACTGGTTGCGCATGTCGGCGCTGAAATCGGCGCCTGCGAGATTGGCCTTGCCCAGATCGGCGCGGGAGAAATCGCCGGCGATGCGGGCGCCGGAGAGATCGGCGCCGACCAGCCGGCCGTCCTGCATCTGCGTGCCGAACAGGCTGGCCTTCTTGAGGCTGGCGCCGGAAAGCTCGGCCTTCAGCATCCAGGCCTGATCGAGCACCGCTCCGTCGAGCCGGGCGCCGGAGAGATTGACGCGGTTGAGCAGCGCGGTACGGAAGTTCGCCCCGGTCAGATCGAGACCGGACAGATCGAGGCCGTTGAGCCGACGCCCCGCCAGATCGACCGGCTGGCCCGGCTTTGCCGTGGCGATCAGCGCCTCGACATCGGCGCGGCTCAGCTCCGCCATCGTCATCTGCGGCGAGGTCAAATCGAGATGGCGCAGCATGTCCTGCGCGGCGACCGGCGCAATGGCGAGGCACCCGGCCAGCAACGTCGCAAACCCGGTCGTCGTCGCGATCCTCACGGCACGCCTCGCTCAACCCCAAGGTCAGGTCCCTGACGAACCACAGGGCAGGACGGTGATATCACCGGGATGCCGCCCCCGCGCATCACGACTGCGGGACTGAAGGCGGGGCCGCGCAGCCCTTCGAGAAGGCCGCGCGTCTACGCCGTCTCGCGGAACCGGTTGGTGATCGGGTAGCGACGGTCGCGGCCGAAATTGCGGGTGGTGATCTTCACCCCCGGCGCCGCCTGCCGGCGCTTGTACTCGGCGATATTCAGCATCCGCTCCACCCGCGCCACCAGTGCCGGCTCGAAGCCGAGCGCGGCGATGTCGGCGACCGGCATCTCCTTCTCGACCAGACATTCGAGAATGGCGTCCAGCACCTCGTAGGGCGGCAGGCTGTCCTGGTCCTTCTGGTTCTCGCGCAGCTCAGCGGTCGGCGGCTTGACGATGACGTTGTCCGGCATCACCCGGCCGGAGGGTCCCAGCGCTTCCGCCGGCTTCCAGCGGTTGCGCAGGTGGCACAGGCGGAACACCTCGGTCTTGTAGAGGTCCTTCAGCGGGTTGTAGCCGCCATTCATGTCGCCATAGAGCGTGGCGTAGCCGGTCGACATTTCCGATTTGTTGCCGGTGGTCACCACCATCGAGCCGAACTTGTTGGAGATCGACATCAGGATGGTGCCGCGCGCCCGCGACTGCAGGTTCTCCTCGGTCACGCCGCGCTCGGTACCGGCGAACAGCGGCGCCAGGCTGGCTTCCAGCCCCTCCACCGCCTCGGAGATCGGCACGATGTCATAGCGGCAGCCCAGCGCCTCGGCGACGCCTGCGGCATCCGACAGCGATTCGTTCGAGGTGTAGCGATAGGGCAGCATCACGCAATGCACCCGGTCCGGTCCCAGCGCATCCACCGCCATCGCCGCCACCAGCGCCGAATCGACGCCGCCGGACAGGCCGAGCACCACGCCGGGGAAACGGTTCTTCTCGACATAGTCGCGCAAGCCGGTGACGCAGGCGGCGTAATTCGCCTCCTCGCCGGTGAGCAGCGGCGCGCGCGCCCCCTCCTCGCAGCGCCAGCCATCGGCCCAGCGCTCCCAGCGGGTGAGGCGCACCCGTTCCTGAAAGTTCGGGAACTGCACGGCGAGCGAGCGGTCGGCATTGAGCACGAAGGAGCCGCCGTCGAACACCAGCTCGTCCTGCCCGCCCACCTGGTTGATATAGGCGAGCGGCAGGCCGCTCTCGACCACGCGGGCCACCGCGACATTGGTGCGCTCGTCATAGACGGTGCGGCGATAGGGCGAGCCGTTCGGCACCAGCAGGATCTCCGAGCCGGTCTCCGACAGGCATTCGACCACGTCCGGCGTCCAGATATCCTCGCAGATCGGCACGCCGAGCCGCACGCCCTTGAACGGGATCGGCCCCGGCATCGGGCCGGGCGCGAAGACGCGCCGCTCGTCGAAAGTGCCGTAATTGGGCAGGTCGACCTTGAAGCGCAGGGTGGAGACCCGCCCGTCTTCCAGCAGCGCCACCGCGTTGTGCAGCCTGCCGCCCTCGAGCCAGGGCGTGCCGATCAGCACCGCCGGGCCGCCATCGGCGGTCTCGGCCGCCAGCGTCTGCACCGCGGTGCGGCAGGCGGCCTGGAAGGCGGGCTTCAGCACCAGATCCTCCGGCGGGTAGCCGGAGATGAACAGTTCGCTGAACAGGATCAGGTCGGCGCCCTGCTCGGCGGCAAGGGCGCGGGCGACGCGCGCCTTCTCCAGATTGCCGGCGACGTCGCCGACGATCGGATTGAGCTGGGCGAAGGCGATGAGAAGCTGGTCGCGGGGTTCGTTGGGCATCTGGGCGCTGGACATGAAACTGATTTAATGGCTCGCCGGGGGCTCGGCAATCGGTGTTGCGCAATGCGGCATGCGGTTCATTGCGCCAGCCGGGCGACGAGGGTGCGGGCGACGTCGGCCCAGCTGCGCAGCTGCATCGCCGCGATCTCCGCCTCGCGCGCCTTGAGGTAGGCGCGGTCGCGGATCGGCTGCTCCAGCGCGTTCGCCATCGCCTCCGCGTCGGCGGGATCGAAGTAGTCCGCCACCGGCCCCATCACCTCCGGGATCGAGGTGACGTTCGAGCACACGGAGAGCTTGCCGAACCACGCCGCCTCGCCCACCGGCAGGCCCCAGCCCTCGTAGCGGCTGGGATAGACGGTGAAGAGGCAGGCCGCATAGAGCGCCGCCAGCTTGGCATCGTTCGGCCTGTCGACCAGCACCACCTTGTCCCTTAGTCCGGGGTGGCGGGCGATCGCCGCCTCGCGCCGCGCCGCCTGCCGGCCATGGGCGCCGGCGATCACCAGGGCCGGCAGCGCCTGCGGGCCGAGCCGCTCCGCCAGCCGGCCCCACACCTCCAGCAGCAGGTCGAGATTCTTGCGCTTGTGGCCGAGCGAGCCGACGGTGACGACGAACTCGCCGGCCGGCACCACCGAGCGGTCCGGCGTGCCGTCGAAGGCGAATTCATGCGCGAGCGGCACCACGTCGATGCGCGCGACATGCCCGCCCATCGCCGCCACCTCCCGCGTGACCTCATCCGCGGTGTAGCGGGAGACGGCGAGGAAACGCGTGGTCTGCCGCACCAGATGGCGGAACCAGTGTACGAAGGCCGGGTTCGGCAGTTCCTCGTTGCCGGCGGTGAGCGGGATGAGATCGTGGATCAGCGTGACGATCTCGACATCAGCGCCCAGCGCCCGCAGGCGCTCGATGTGCTTCGGCACCATCCAGGCCATGCCGAGCACCGCCGCGCGCAGCTTTTCGCCCGGTGCCAGATCGAGCGGCCGCAGCGCCCAGCCGGAGGCAGGCCCGCCGGCTGGGGCGCGCTCGGCGCGGGCGGCCCGCCAGTTCTTCAGCCGGCGGCGGGCGATGTGCCAGAAGCGGCGAACCGGCTCGCCGAAATGCCGGGTGCCGATGAAAGGCACCGGCACCCCGATCAGCCCCAGCGCCACCCGCAGATCGGCCGGCCGTGTCCAGCTGTCGTCGGCGAACAGCTTCGGATCGATGGCGACATAGGTTTTGCGGACCGGGTGATAGAAGGCGAGCGTCACCGGGATTTGCGCATCCGGCGCCGTCGCGTGGCGGGCGAGGCGAACCACCACCCGGATGATGCCGCCGATCCCGCCGCCGGCGGAAATCAGGATCACCACATCGGTGAGGTCAAGGAGGATCCGGGCAGGCGCGGCGGCCGCACCCTGAGAGCTGTCGTGAGGCATCGCATGTCCGCGTCCCACCCCGCGCGGAACGATTCAACTGTAGTTCTAGAATCTTTTGCGGCGGAAGGGAAACAGACGGCACAACAGATGAATATTATTTAACATCAATATGATAAGAAGATTTTCTTACAGGAAGAATCAATCGCTTCTCCCCGGACGCTTCATTCCGCCGCCATAGCGGGCGCCGGCAGCCCGCACCGCCACCATTCGCGTAAAGGGGCACCAGCTTACCTCGCCGGCAGCCCGACCACCCGCGTCAAGTAGTCCAGCATGCCCTCGGCGTCGCCCGCCGCGCCCATCCAGCCGACATATTTGTCCGGCCGCACGAGCAGCGCGCCCGGCGCGTCGCCGAAGGCAGCGGCGAACCGGCCGGCGGCATCGTGCACCAAGGTCACGCCCGCCGGCGGCTCCAGCGGAGCGTCGGCAGGCGCCACCGCCACCACCCGTAGCGGTAACCGCACGCCGGCGCGCAGCCGCTCCGCCAGCGTCTCCAGCGCCGAGACCTCGCCGCGCCGCACCGGGGCGAGCAGCACGAAATCCGGCCCGCGCACCACCTCGGCCAGCCGCAGCGGAAAGCCGAGCCCGTGCCGGCGCAGCCCCTGCACGTCCGGCAGCCGGTCGCCGGGCCTCACCAGGTCCGGCGAGGAGCCGGGGGCCGCACCGGCGCTGAGCGGTCCGCCGCGATAATTCACCAGCATCTGGGTATCGGCCAGCCGGTCTTCCGGCGCCCTCGGCTTGCCGAAGCTCATCGACTGTTCGACGGTGCGGGCGATCACCGCTTCCGCCACCGGCCGGCGCTCGGCTTCGTAGCTGGCGAGCAGGCCGGGCGCCGCCTCGCCGCGCAGCACCGCCGCCAGCTTCCAGCCGAGATTATAGGCGTCCTGGATGCCGGTATTCATGCCCTGCCCGCCGGTCGGCGGATGGATGTGGCAGGCGTCGCCGGCGATGAACACCCGCCCCTCGCCATAGCGCTCGGCGAGCCGCATGGAGATGCGGAACAGCGACGACCAGCGCAGGTCCGACAGCCGCGTCGGATCCGGCAGCAGCCGGTTGGCCACCTCCTGCAAATCGGCGAGCGTCGCTCCCGGCCGGTCCGCGAGAATCCCGTGCTCGATGCCGCCACCGGCGCCCTGCCCCGGCGACCACAGCCGCTCCGGCGCGATCATCGACACGCGGTAGCGCCCGCGCTCGGGCAGCGGGATGGCGACGAAAAGGTCAGGCGGCGCCTCGGGGATCGGCCTGACGGCGAACAGCGCCCGTCCGCGCGGCAGGTCCCAGTCGATCCGCACGTCGCCGAGCATGAACTCCATCGGCCATGCCTCGCCCTCGAAGGCGATGCCGAGCCCCCGGCGCACCGCGCTATGGGCACCGTCGCAGCCGACGACATAAGCGAAGCGCGCCGACGAGCCGTCGGCAAACGCCACCTCGACGCCCTCGGCGTCCTGCGCCAGGCCGGCGAGTTCCACCCCGCGCTCGACGACGACGCCACCCGCGGCGAGATGGTCGGCGAGGAGGCGCTCGGTGGTATATTGCGGCACGCCCAGCTGGGCATAGGGCAGATCGGACAGATCGTTCTCGGTGTCGCGCACCGGATAGCCGTGCACGAGGGTGCGCAGCCCGTCGAGCCACACCCCGGCATCGATCAGATCGGCTGCGAGGCCGAGATCGTCCATCACCTCCAGCGTGCGCGGGGTGACGCCGATGGCGCGGCAATAGGGCGAAGGCTCGGCGCGCTTGTCGATCAGCCGCACCCGCACGCCCCGGCGCATCAGCACGATCGCGAGCGTCAGCCCGACCGGGCCGGCACCGGCGATGAGCACGTCCTGGCGCATGTGCGGCATCGGGCTTCCTCCGCGCTTTTACTCTGGTTACGGCAGAGCGCGGCGGAAGGCGAGAGGCGACGGCGCCGAACGGGGCGCCGTCGCGAAGTTGTCAGGATTTCGGCTCGTCAGTCCGGGCAGCCGAAAACCGTCCGGCGACGACCGCGCGTCATTCCGCCGCGACGAAGGCCGGGCGCTCGCGACCGGAGCGTTCCTGCTTCAGCAACTCGGCGACGAGGAAGGCCATCTCGATGGCCTGCTCGGCGTTGAGCCGCGGGTCGCAATAGGTATGGTAGCGGTCCTTCAGGTCGGCGTCCGAGATCGCCCGCGCGCCACCGGTGCATTCGGTGACGTTCTTGCCGGTCATCTCCAGATGCACGCCGCCGGCATAGGTGCCCTCGGCCGCATGGACGGCGAAGAAGTCCTTCACCTCAGAGAGGATCTGGTCGAACGGCCGGGTCTTGTAGCCGGACGCCGCCTTGATGGTGTTGCCGTGCATCGGATCGCACGACCACACCACGGTGCGGCCCTCGCGCTGCACCGCGCGCACCAGTGCCGGCAGGTGGTCGCCCACCTTGTCGGCGCCGAAGCGGGCGATCAGCGTCAGCCGGCCGGCCTCGTTGTCGGGGTTCAGCTGGTCGATGAGGCGGATCAGCTCATCCGGCTTCAGCGACGGGCCGCATTTCAGGCCGAGCGGGTTCTTCACGCCGCGGGCATATTCCAGATGCGCGTGGTCCGGCTGGCGGGTGCGGTCGCCGACCCAGATCATGTGGCCGGACGTCGCGTACCAGTCGCCGGAGGTTGAATCCACCCGCGTCATCGCCTGCTCGTAGCCGAGCAGCAAAGCTTCGTGGCTGGTGAAGAAATCGGTCGAACGCATGTCCGGGTTGGTTTCCGGATCGATGCCGATGGCGCGCATGAAGTCGAGCGCCTCGGTGATGCGGTCGGCCAGCGCCTGGTAGCGGCCCGACTGCGGCGAATCCTTGATGAAGCCGAGCATCCACTGATGCGCATTGGCGAGGTTGGCGTAGCCGCCGGTCGCGAAGGCGCGCAACAGGTTCAGCGTCGCCGCCGACTGGCGATAGGCCTCGAGCTGCCGGCGCGGATCGGGGATGCGCGCTTCCGGCGTGAACTCGATGTCGTTGACGATGTCGCCGCGATAGGACGGCAGCTCCACGCCGCCGATGATCTCGGTCGGCGCCGAGCGCGGCTTGGCGAACTGGCCGGCGATGCGCCCCACCTTCACCACCGGCGAGGCGCCGGCATAGGTCAGCACCACCGCCATCTGCAGGAAGACGCGGAAGAAATCGCGGATATTGTCGGCCGAATGCTCGGCGAAGCTCTCGGCGCAGTCGCCGCCCTGAAGCAGGAACGCCTCGCCCTTGGCAACCTTGGCAAGTTCGCGCTTTAGCCTGCGGGCCTCACCTGCAAAAACCAGCGGAGGAAACGAGGCAAGCTGACGCTCCACCGAGGCCAGGGCCTCGGCGTTCGGATAGTCCGGCACCTGCTGAATGGGCTTGGCCCTCCAGCTTTCCGGCGTCCAGCGTTCAGACATGTCTGCCTCCTCATCGGCAACGTCGCGCGGCTTGTTGTCTCCTTCCCGCGCGGAAAAGGCCGGCCTTATACACCCAAGGCCGAGTAAAGCGCCAGAGCGGGCGTGCCGGGGCGGGATTGCGGGGATGCCCGCCGGGCACCTTGCTCCCTCTCCCCGACGGGGAGAGGGTTGGGGTGGGGGGTCTTCGACGCTTCCCAATGGCGTACACCCCTCACCGACCCGCTTCGCGGACAACCTCTCCCCAATGGGGAGTAGGGAGGGACAGCAGCGCCTTCAGATCGCCGGCGTCGATTCCGCCGACTGCTCGGGCAAGCTCTCCGGCCCGTCACTCGACGGGTCCTTGCTGCGCATCGTCACCAGTTCCTCGGCCGCGCTGGGATGCAGGGCGATGGTGCGGTCGAAATCCGCCTTGGTGCCGCCCATGGCCAGCACGATGCCGACAATCTGGATCATCTCCGCCGACGCCTCGCCGATCAGGTGCACGCCGAGCACCCGGTCGGTCTGCTGATCGACCACCAGCTTCATGAAGGTGCGGGTGGCGCGGCCGGACAGCGTCGCCTTCATCGGCCGGAAATCGGCCTTGTAGATATCCAGCCGGTAGCCCTGCGCCCGCGCCTGCGCCTCGGTGAGGCCCACCGTGCCGATCTCCGGCTCGGTGAACACCGCGGTGGCCACCAGCGAATGATCGACCGTCCACGGCTTGGCGCCGAACACGGTATCGGCGAAGGCATGGCCCTCGCGAATGGCGACCGGGGTCAATTGCAGCCGGTCGGTGACGTCGCCCACCGCATAGATCGACGGCACATTGGTGCGCGAGCCGGCATCGACCTTGATCGCGCCATTGGCGGCAAGCGCGACGCCGGCCGTCTCCAGCCCCAGCCCGGCGATATTGGGCAGGCGGCCGATGGCGAGCATCACCTCGTCGGCGACGATCTCGCGTCCGTCAGAGAGACGCACCCGCCGGCCTTCCGCATCGGGCTCGATGGCGGCGATGGTGACGCCGAGCTCGATGGCGATGCCGCTGGCCCGCATCTCCGCCGCGAGGTGCTCGGAAACCTCGTCGTCGAAATCGCGCAGCAGTTGGGCGCCGCGATGCACCACCGTCACCTTCGCGCCGAGGCCGGCGAACAGGCAGGCGAATTCCAGCGCGATGTAGCCGGCGCCCTGGATGACGATGCTCCGCGGCAGGCGCGGCAGATGGAACGCCTCGTTGGAGGTGATGGCGAGTTCGCGGCCGGGGATCTCCGGGCCGAGATTGGGATGGCCGCCGGTGGCGATGAGAATGTACTTCGCGCTCACGCGGGTGCCGTCGGCGAGACGCACCGCGTTCGGCCCTTCGACGGTGGCGCGCTGCGGCAGGATCTCGACGTCGGCGCGCCCGAGATTGGCGCGATAGGCGCCCTCCAGCCGCGCGATCTCCTTGTCCTTGTTGGCGACCAGCGTCGGCCAGTCGAAGCTGGCGCCTTGCAGGCTCCAGCCGAAACCGGCCGAATCCTCGAACTCATGCGCGAAGCGGGCGGCATAGACGAAGAGCTTCTTCGGCACGCAGCCGCGGATGACGCAGGTGCCACCGACGCGGTATTCCTCGGCGACCTTCACCCGGGCGCCGAAGCCGGCAGCGATGCGCGCGGCCCGCGTGCCCCCGGAACCCGCCCCGATCACGAACAGATCGACATCGTAGCTGGTCATGGCGGGGCTCCCGACGAATGGCGCTGGCGCCGCACCGTGCCGCACCATGGCTGCCATGTCGCCCCGCGCCCGCGCCGCGTCAAGTCGTCCGGCGACGGACGCAGCGCAGCCATTCGCATACGGCCGGGCGGCGCGGGCGGATTGGACGCGCCGCGCTCCCGCCCTACACCGCCCGCACGACGCGACGTCGCCATCCCATCCGCCGGCTCGGGCCTCGCCGAGGCGCGTCGGATCGCGGCGGCCCGTGATGTTGCCGTGCAGGCCGACCACGCCGCGCCCCAGACCATCGCGCTTCACGGCAGCCCGGTGTCCGCGAGGACGTCCAGCATTTCGATATCCAGCCGCAGCGGATCGCCGAGGCAGCAGCGGCGCCGGGGTTGCCTGCCGCAACGCAGTTGCCGATTTTGCAATGCAACATCAAAAGCTTGTTCGTCCTTTCGTGGAACTCGACAGCTTTCAAGCCGCGCTCTAGCTTGCACGCGATACGCAACGGCGCCATCCCGTCCAACAAAGCCGTCGTCCACTGGAGGAAACCATGACCAAGATGCTCCGCGGGGCCGTCGTCGCCGCCGCGCTCGCCAGCTGTATCCCGTTCGTCAGCGCGCATGCCGAGGTGACGGAACTCAAGATCATGGCGCCGGCGGCGCCGGGCGGCGGCTGGGACCAGACCGCGCGCTCGATGCAGCACGTGCTGCAGACCGACAAGCTGGTCTCCAATGTGCAGGTGCTGAACGTGCCCGGCGCCGGCGGCACCATCGGCCTGGCGCAGTTCGTCAATGCCAGCAAGGCCGATCCCCATGCGCTGATCGTCGGCGGCTATGTGATGGTCGGCGCCATCATCACCAACAAGTCGCCGGTGACGCTGTCGCAGGTCACACCGATCGCCCGGCTCACCGGCGAATTCGAGGCGATCGCGGTGCCGGCGAATTCGCCGCTGAAGTCGATGGCCGATCTGGTCGCGGCGCTGAAGGCCGATCCGGCCAAGGTGTCGTGGGCGGGCGGCTCGGCGGGCGGCACCGACCACATCGCCGCCGGCCTGATCCTCAAGGCGATCGGCGGCGACCCGAAGAAGCTCAACTACATCGCCTTCTCCGGCGGCGGCGAATCGCTCGCCTCCATCCTCGGCGGCAAGGTGACGGTCGGCATCTCCAGCCTGTCCGAGTTCGATGCCCAGGCCAAGGCCGGCAAGCTGCGCATCCTCGGCGTGTCGGGTGCCCAGCGCCTGCCGGAGGCGCCGGATGTGCCGACCTTCAAGGAATCCGGCGTCGACGTCGAGATCCAGAACTGGCGCATGGTCGCCGCTGCCCCCGGCATCACGCCGGAGCAGAAAAAGGAGCTGTCCGGCCTCGTCGAGAAGATGGCGAAGTCCAAGGCCTGGACCGACATGCTGAAGCAGAAGGGCTGGGCCGACACCTATCTCGCCGGCGAGGCGTTCGACAAGCAGCTGGCCATCGACATCGCCAACACCACCACGGTGCTGAAGGAGATCGGCCTCGCGCAGTGAGGCCGGCGGCCCGCGCCGCGCTTCTCCTCAGATGTTCCCGCCCGGGCGCTCCAGCGTCCGGGCGTTTCCTTAAAGGGCGACGCCACCGTCCGTAACGTCAAGGGCTCCCGGCCGGCCGTGCCGGCCCCACGCCCGATCCGGCCGCGTTCCATCCGAGGCATCCTCAGAGGCACCCCATGTCCGACCCGAACCCGCTTACTACCGGCTCGAAGCCGGACAAGGCCCGCTTCGTCATCGCGCTGGCACTCGCCGTGCTCGCCGCCGTCATCGGCTGGGAGGCCTGGCGGCTGGCGCAGATCCCCTCCTATTCGTCGGTCGGGCCGGCCGCCTTCCCCACCCTGATCGCCATCGGCCTCGGCCTGCTCGCCATCGCCAATGCGGTCGAGGCGATGAAGGGCATGGACGAAGAGCGCCCGCGCGACGAGCCGAAGCCGATTTTCTGGGTGCTGGCCGGGCTGGTCGGGCAAATCGTGCTGCTGCCCTTCCTAGGCTTCTCCATCGCCACCGGTTGGTTGTTCGCCGCCACCGCCAAGGGCTTCGGCCGCGGCCCAATCTGGGCGCATTTCCTCGCCGGCACCGCGATCTGCTTCATCATCTATCTCGTCTTCGCCAAGGGCCTGCAGCTGTCGCTGCCCGCCGGCCCGCTCGAGCGGCTGATCTGAGGATCGCATCCCATGGATACATTCGCCGCTCTCAGCCAGGGGCTCATGGTTGCGCTGCAACCGATGAACCTCGTCTTCGCCTTCTTCGGCGTCATGCTCGGCACCGCGGTCGGGGTGCTGCCGGGCATCGGGCCGGCGCTCACCGTGGCGCTGTTGCTGCCGATCACCTTCAAGCTCGACCCGGCCGGCTCGCTGATCATGTTCGCCGGCATCTATTATGGCGGCATGTATGGCGGCTCCACCGCCTCGATCCTGCTCAACACGCCGGGCGAGAGCTCGTCCATCGTCACGGCGCTGGAGGGCAACAAGATGGCCCGCGCCGGGCGCGGCGGGCCGGCGCTCGCCACCGCCGCCATCGGCTCCTTCGTCGCCGGCACCATCGCCACCGTGGGGCTGGCGCTGATCGCCCCGACCATCGTCGACATCGCCATCTCCTTCGGTCCGGAGGACTATTTCGCGCTGATGATCCTCGCCTTCACCACGGTGTCGGCGGCGTTCGGCTCCTCGGTGACGCGCGGGCTCACCAGCCTGTTCATCGGCCTGTCGCTCGGCCTCGTCGGCATCGATCTGCAGAGCGGGCAGGCGCGCATCTCCTTCGGCGTGCCGGATCTGCTCGACGGCGTCGAGGTGACGACGCTGGCGGTGGCGCTGTTCGCCATCGGCGAGACGCTGTCGGTGGCGGCGGCGGGATCGCGGGCGGAAGAGGTGATCGAGCCGGTGAAGGGCTCGGTGTTCATGAACAAGGAGGACTGGAAGCGCTCCTGGTGGCCATGGATCCGCGGCACCTTCCTCGGCTTCCCGATCGGCGCCATGCCGGCCGGCGGCGCCGAGATTCCGACCTTCCTGTCCTATGCGCTGGAGAAGCGGCTCTGCAAGAAGCCGGACGAGTTCGGCAACGGCGCCATCGAGGGCGTCGCCGGGCCGGAGGCGGCCAATAACGCGGCGGCGGCCGGCGTGCTGGTGCCGCTGCTCACCCTCGGCCTGCCGACCTCGGCGACGGCGGCGATCATGCTGGCCGGCTTCCAGCAATATGGGCTGAACCCCGGCCCGCTGCTGTTCGCCACCAATCCGGACCTGGTCTGGGGCCTGATCGCCTCGCTGTTCATCGCCAACATCATGCTGCTGATCCTCAACCTGCCGCTGGTCGGCATGTGGGTGCGGCTGCTGGCGATCCCGCGGCCCTGGCTCTATGGCGGCATCCTGGTCTTCGCGACGCTGGGCACGCTGGGCGCCAACCCGTCGCTGGTCGAACTCGGCATGCTCGTGATCTTCGGCCTGCTCGGCTATGTGCTGCGCCGCTATGACTACCCGATCGCCCCGGTGGTGGTCGGCCTCATCCTCGGCCCGCTGGCCGAGCAGCAGCTGCGCCGAGCGCTGGCCATCAGCGTCGGCGACCCGATGGTGCTGTTCCAGACCCCGATCGCGCTGACGCTCTATGCGCTTGCCGCCCTCGCCTTGTTCGGGCCGCTGCTGTTCTACCTGATCACCGGCCGCAAGGCGCCGGTCGGCGGCGACGAGGACTGACGACACAATCCAACGAAAGCAAATGCCCGGCCGCCGCGCCGGGCATTTTTGTCTCGGCGCACCGGCCGGCCGTTCAGAACAGCGACATCTGCTGCGCCACCGGCCGCGGCGGCGGTTCGGTCTCCGGCGGGTCTTGCTCCGGCGGGTCTTGCTTCGCCGCGCCGCGCGCGACGATCAGCAGCCGGTCGTCCGCCAAGGGCCGTTGCAGCGCCCTCGCTTCCTCCCACGGCGCCCGCAGCCAGACGTCGCGCTCCTCGGCGGTGGCGAGGATCACCGGCATCGCCTTGGGATGGATCGGCGCCACCACCGCATTGGGGGCGCAGGTGAGGAAGCCGAACAGTTCGTGCGGCCCCGCCACCTGCTCGGCCCGAGTGCCGCGCATGCCGTGCCACGGCGTCCACAGCCCGGCGAAGAAGCCAAGCGGCCGCTGCTCGCCGAGGGCGAACCACACGATGTCGCGCCGCCGGGTCGCCGGATTCGGCTCCGGCGCATATTCCGAGAACGAGGTAAACGGCACCAGGCAGCGATGCGCCGGGGCAAGCCAGCCGCGCCAGTGCGGCGACGACAGGTTGCGGATATTGGTCACCGGCGGCCCGCCATAGTGCGGCGGCGGCGGCATGCCCCAGCGGGCGCGGACCAATTCGCGTGCCCCGCCCGCCGCCTGGCGGACCACCGGCGCCGGCTGGTCCGGGAAGATCGCCGGCTGCGGCGGCATGTTGCCGGCGCGCTCATCCAGCGTGCCGACGAGGTCGGCAATCGCCTGGGCGTTGGTCTTCAGGCTGTAGAGATTGCACATGGCCCCAGACTAGCGCAGCGCCGGCGCCGATCAATCCGACCGGCCACCGCACCGGCCCCGGCGATCCGACCGGAGCCACCGGCCCAGCGGCAATTCATTTTGTACAAATCAACCAACTCGACACTAATCGTATCAGCGTGCCTTCCGCCAGGCATAGGACGGGATATGGAAGGTGTAGCGCGCCGCCCATTCCACCGGCACATCCTCGATATCCGGGGCATTGGCGCTCGTCAGCGTGAACAGGCCGGGGTCGGCGCCCTTGCGCAGGCGCTTCAGGAAGGTCCGGCCGTCGAGCAGGCGAACGATGCACATGCGGCCGACGAGGAAGGTCGGGTCCTCGCTGCGCTCATGGTAGCCGATCAGGTCGCCATCCTCGAAAATCGGGTATTGGCTGTCGCCGCGCACCACCAGCGCGATGCTGCCATAGGGCACCGGGAAATCGAGCTCGACCTCCTCCAAACCATCGCCCTTGCTGTGATCGTCGATGGTGAACACCTCGGCGCCGGCGCCGACATAGCCGAGCACCAGTACGGTGTTGCGCTTGTCCGGCGCCCCCTCGCCCGACCATAGCCACACCGGCGAGACGTGCAACGCGCGGGCATATTTGTCGACCGCCTCGCGCTTCAGCCCGCGCAGGCCGTTCTCATGCGCGCGATAGGTGACCTCGTTCCAGCCGAAGGCCCGCGCCGCCTCCGCCGCGCTCTTGTAGCCCGCCGCCTCGCGCGCCAGGCGCAGCCTCTCCGCCATGTCCATCACCGGCCTCCCGACTCTCGATGCAAATCGTATCACATAGGTTGATACAAATCGCATCACCTGTTACGATACGTTTTGCATTGTTCCCAGCGAAATGGCAAGCGACATGGCGCGTTTCACCCCCTTCATCGACACATGGCTGGCCGGACACGACTTCTGGCTCGACTCCGAGGCGCAACTCCTCGAGGCGCCGCTCCCCGAGGATGCCGACTGGGCGCAGCCCCCGGAGGACAGCGATTCCGTCCGCCGGCGCTGCGAGCCCGGCCATCGCAAGCCCCGGCCGGCGCGAGCCGCTGCGCCCGCACCGCACACGACGGCACCGCTGGTGCCGGTCAGGCCGGGCGAGACCGGCAGCCCGCCAGCCCATACGCCGGTATCCCTGCTCGCCCGCACCGATTTCCAGTGCGCCTGGATCGAGGGCGAGGCGGAGGATGGCTTTGCCCTGTGCTGCGGCGCCCCGGTGATGCGCCACGGGCTGTCCTGGTGCGAGCCGCATGCCCGCCGGGTGATCCGGCCCGCCGCATGGGACGCCTATGCCCGCACCGGATCGCCGGCGGATAGCGACATCTGACGCCCCTTGCCGTCCTGCGCCGGAGGCGCGCCGCGCCGCCATGCCGGCGTCGGACCGGAACCCAGCGCTGTGCGGGATTGATCCGCGCCGCCGACAGGCAGCCGGCCGCCCGCGACGTCGCGCTTTGCATGCCGGGCCACCCCCACCTGCGCCCCCGCAACTCGCCCGCCACGTCCACGCGCAACGCGCAACGCGCAGGACCGTGCCCGGCAACAGCCCGCAACACCGAAGTCCTTGATCACGCTCCCGCATCGCCGCTCCGGCGCGCCGGGACATTATCGGAGAACGCCCGATGGCACGCCGCAAGCAGAGCAATCGCCCGCGCACGGCCTCCGGCCGGCTGTCGCGCTCCAAGGCCGCCCAGAACGCCGCCGAGCAGGAAGCCATGGCGGTGGCGATCGCCCAGCCGCACCGCGCCTGCCTGCCCAAGGGCCTGCGCCGCAGCCAACTCGCCGAGAGCGAGCTCGGCCGCCTACGGCTTTCCCATGCCATTACCCCGTCCGAATTCGCCGCCGGGCAGAACTATCGACAGTTGGTCGCCGCCTATCGCCGGGCGATCTCCGCCCCACGCGGGGTGGAATCGGCCCTTGGCCGGCTCGGCAGCGACAGCTTCGCGGATTGCCGGGTCGCCACGGAGAGCGAGGAAGCCCGCCGGAGCCGTCTGGACCGCCAATATGCCGCGACAAGAGCGGCGCTGCACGCGCTGCCGGACGGGCAACGGATCGCCTCGGTCCTTGGCCGTGTCGTGGTTCACGACGTCGAGGCCGGCGCCGAGATCGCGGCGCTGCGGGCCGGCCTGTCGGCGCTGGCGACGCTGTGGAAGCTGGCGGGGCCGGAAAACGTCGCGAGCCGGGCGGGAACGCGCCCTGCCCAGCTGCGCGGCTGGCGGGCGGCCACCGACGCGGATTCAGATAGCCGGCTTTTCGACGACGATGGCAGTTGACATCACAGGCCCGCCGACATATCCTAAGGATGAAATGAGAGAGTGAGAATTCCTGTCCCGGCGCGCTTTTGGCTTGCCGGGTTTTTTGTTTTGGGACCCTCGCTTGACACGGCGGTGATGCCTCGGAAACCGCGCCGCCTCCGGCGACATCGCGCTTTGTCAGGGGCAATCGTGAACAGGGGCGACCGCGGGAGAGCCCATCCGCTTCCTGCCCATTCATCTTCGACACCCCGCCCGGCTCACCCCTCAGCAACCGGCGCGCAGATCCGCTCCTCGACCGGATGTCCTCGGCGGGCATGATCGACCACACCAGCCTTGTGGCGCATCGCAGGCTGTCCACGACCCGATGCCCGCGCAGCAACACCGCCGCCACCTTGCGACGCAATCCGTAAGGCGTACCCCATGATATTTGCCGGCGAATAAATCCGGTAACCCGCAACCGAAAGCATTCCCTCCGAGCGGGCACGCCGCCCGATCGGGTGGACGCTGCCCGTCGCTCGCGACCGGAGCGGCGTCCCGCCTGGTCAAGCACCCGAGGCCCCGCCTCCCTGCCGGCCGAACGCCCCCATCCCATCCCTGAAGGCGGTTCAGCCGCGATGCCGACCGGCCCGCCGCCAGTTTCCTCCCCAACCGATCAACGCAACAGGCCGCCGCAGGGCGGCCTTTTTGTTTGGAGACCTGAAATGGACGTCTCTTTCCCCACGCTTGCCGATGCCCGCGCCGCCGCGCCCACCAGCCCGCTGCCCAACCGGGTGCGCATCGGCGGACGCTTCGCATTCGGCGATGGCGGCGAAACGCTGTTCGAGCTTCAGGGCACGTCGATGCCGATCGACGGCCCCGAAATCCTCGTCAATGGCTATTTCACCACCGATCCCTCGGTCGACTGGTATCTCTCCGTCTGGACCTGGCAGGCCACCCCGCCCAGCGTCACGCCCGATCACCTCGGCCCGAATTCCGGTGTGAAGACGCTGTCCTCCAAGGCGCTGGTGCTCGACGCCTTCACACCCTATCGCCTGCGCTTCGACACTTCCGGGCGCACCAGCGGCGGCTGGACCGCCTATGTGGTGAGCAATGGCAACATCGCCGGCTCGCCGCATGGCGGCGAAGCCCGCATCATCGGTGGCAGCGGCAGCGGCGACGGCAACATCGTCTTCACCGCCCAGCCGGGCGAAAACCAGATCCGCATCGTCGGCTCCTCCAATTTCGACGGCCGTCTCGACGATGTCTCGCTCAAGGAGTTCCTGGAGCAGGGTCAGCAGCCGATCATGGGCGCGACCTATCTTCCCGTCCCGCTGGACGGCGTGCTGCGCCCCGACATGTTCCGCGGCCGTTACGACACCGGCGGCACCGAGGCGAACGACGACAACGCCATGGCGCGGCTGGTGGCGCGCATCAACGCGCTGATGGATCCCGTCACCCCGCTGGTCACCAAGCTGCGGGTGGAGATGCCCGGCCGCTACACCTGCGTGCTGCCCGGCCACAGGATCAGCGTGCTGCAAAATGCCGATCTCACCATCGACGGACTGGGGATCGGTGTCGTCGACCTCTCCGGCTCCAGCTACGAGACCACGCTTCCATGGCTGGTGGTGAGCGGGCCCGGCTATGACGGCGTCACCAAGACCACCCTCAAGGCCGACGCCCCCCAGAACGGCTCGTCGCTCAGCGTCGTCAACAATGACGGCTTCAGCGTCGGCGACTGGGTCGCGGTGACCTCGACCTGGGACTATTTCAACGGCATCACCGGCGCGTCGGGTTTCGGCGTGCAGTACAAGGGCGAGCTGGTGCAGATCCGCAACCCCAACAGCTCGGCCGACGTGATGGCGACCGGCACGCCGCTGTCGCATGGCTATCCGATTTCCGGCGGCACGGTGAATATCCGCAAGATCGCCATGGCCGGGCACTTCGTGCTCGCCGGCCTGCGCGGCGTCGGTCCGGGGCATGGCGAGCTCGACGCCAGCCAGGGCACCAGCTTCTTCGCCATTCGCTTCTTTGCCCATGTCCGGGATGAGCATACCGGCGTCGAGAATTTCCCCGGCGCCTCGATCGGCTATACGCTCTGCGCCTCGCTCTCCCTCGACACGCCGAAGACCGTCGGCCGCAAGCTCAGCGACCCGACCAACACCAACCCGACGAGCAAGTGGTTCTACGGCCGCAGCATCGGCGGCTGCAGCCGCGCCTCGATCGTCTCGCCGATCGGCGAATATTGCCGGCGGGCGATCGATCTCGGCGCTTCATCGGTGGCCGGCTGGGCGAATGATGCCTCCTCGCTCAGCGAGGGCGTCATCTCCCAGAACGTGGTGATCACCGGCGGCTATTCGATCGACTGCAGCACCCAGCCCGGCGGGCACCAGTCCTACAATGTCGAGCTGATCGGCCATATCGGCCGGGCGATCTCCGGTGGCCAGATCCGCGGCAAGAATGTCCGCTGGGTGGCGGTCGATCTCGACAGCGGCGTCGGCACCGGCATCGCCGACTATGACGATCCCTCGGTCTATAGCGAGGATCCTTCGGCCGGCACCGTCGAGCTGGTCAATTGCAGCTTCCGCGCGAAGAGCGATACGGCCCCCGGCCTCATCGCCCACCAGTCCTTCGACAAGCTGATCGTGCGCGGCTGCACCATCGTCGGCGGCCAGCCGGTGACGTTCTTCGGCCGGCACCAGAGCAATGTCGAAATCTCCGGCTGCGACATCACCGGCCTGACCACCACCAATCCGATCATCGCGGGCAACATCCCGGCGAAGACCGACGGCTCCAATTGGGTGATCCGCGGCAACCGGCTCAAGAACGGCACCGTCGCCGTGCTGCACACCGGCGCGGCCGGCGAGCAGGTCAAGAACATCCGCGTGCTCGACAATGAGTTCGAGAACATCGGCACGGCCCATCTGAGCCTGAACGCCACCGCCACCGGCGGCTGGTCGACGGCCGGCGACCTCGAGCTGGTCGACAACCGCGAGCGCGGCACGGTGCCGACCGCCAAGACCGATGCCGGCACCCTCAAGCTGGTGGTGTTCGGCAATAATTTCGGCGACCAGTCCTTCCCGGTCACCGTGTCCGGCAGCAGCGTCGCGGTGTCCACCAGCCGGGCCGCCGTGGCGCGCGCCGCGGTCACCCTCGCCGCCAACGCCAACGTCACCACCGTCAGCGGCCTGCGCGACGGGCAGCTGCTGGTGCTTTCCAAGGACACCAGCGCGTTCACGCTGACGCTGACCGAGAACACCGGCAATCTGCGCATGACCGGCAACCTGACCCTCGACAGCGCCGAGGACCGGGCGACCTTCATCATGAGCGGAGGCCTGCTGTACCTGATCTCCTTCACCAGCAACGCCTGACCGACGCCCCTCTGCCCGCCCCGTCCGCCGCCCGCTGGGCGGCTTTGTTGTTTCTGCGGCCCCGACATGACCCATCGCGGCCGCAGGCACCGCCCAGGGGTCCCGGCGATGTGCCGGGATCGGCCGAAGGCGGACGGGGCCACCGCCCGCGCCAGCCGCTCTCCGCGCCGCCACCGGCGCGGAGAGCGCCGCGCATGAACTGGCGGATGACGCCTGACCTCCGGGCCATCTGCGGGCGGCCCTCCTTCCGACATATGGAGCACCGACATGAACCGCATCGACACCGATGTCGCGCTTGAGCTCGCCTCGCATGAGGGGCTGGTGCGCCAAGCCTACAGGGACAGCCAGGGCGTCTGGACATGGTCGATCGGCGTCACCAGCGTCTCCGGCCACGATGTCACCCGCTATATCGGCAGGCCGCAGCCGCTGGAGCACTGCCTGGCGGTCTATGCCTGGCTGCTGGAACGCCGATACGCCCCCGCCCTGCGCGACGCCTTTCGCGGCCGGGTGCTGACCCAGGCGCAGTTCGCGGCCGCGCTGTCCTTCCACTACAATACCGGCGCCATCGCGCGCGCCGCGTGGGTGCGCCTGTGGCGGGCCGGCGATACCGCCGGCGCCCGCCGGGCGTTCATGGAGTGGAACCGGCCGGCGGCGCTCCTCCCTCGCCGCCGACAGGAATGCGCGCTGTTCTTCGACGCCGCATGGTCGCATGACGGCGGCGTGACCGAGTTCACCCGCCTGACCGCCGGCGCCATGCCGGAGCCGTCGAGCGCCCGGCGCCTCGACATCCGCGCCGAGATGGCGGAGGCACTGCGCGCGGGGATGGGCGCACCCGTCACCCCGCCTTCGGCAACGCATGCTCGGCCCGATCCGCCGGCCGGCACCACCCTTGCCGCCACCCCGCCACGCCCGGCGACCATGCCGGCCGCAGCCTTGGCCGGCGGCCTGTTCCCGATCCGTTGATTCCGTAGGGAGTTCCTCATGATCACTCCGGAAGACACCCTTACCCATGCCGTGCGCGACGCCGTCCTCACCGTCATCCGCTCGCCGCACAATTCGGCGCCGCCCGATGCGGCGGAGGAGATCGCGACACAGGTATTGGCCGAACTGCGCCGGCAGCCGGTGATGCGGGACGCCGTCGCCCGGCTGGATCACGCCGGCAACGCCCGGCCCTGGTACCAGTCGCGCGTGACGCTCGGCGCTCTCGTCGCGCTGATCGGCGGCATCTACTCGCTGGGGCTCGACATCGCCGACGGCACCCCGCCGAGCGTCGATTCGCTGTCCTCCCAGCTCACCGCCATTCTCGGCGCCGCCGCCGTGCTCACCGGTGGTGGCCGGACGAAAAGGCGTCCTTGAACGTAAGGCGTCCTTGAACGTGATGAATGCCGCCGCCACTCCCGGCCCCCCAATCGGCCAGCCCCGCCAGCCATGGCGAGGCGGCAGCGCAGAGCCGGAACATGGCCGCCGGCCTGTTCCGCCGCCGTTCCCTTCTTGCTTGCCGAAATCGGGGCTCAAGCACCCGAAGCGACCGGCGCCGCCGGATAGGGGGCACAGGGTGCGAAGCCCTGGAGTAAAGCAGGCTGGAGAGACAGAAGCCGCCGCCGTCCTGTGGCGGGATCGTGCTGTTCCGGTCTGCCTGCAAGCCGATCAGCTCTTCCGATCGATCGCGTGCCGCAAACCCACGGCACAGAGGCGAACGTTTCAGCCCCCGCGCCGAACGACAGCGCTGCCCCGATCGCTTCGCGACCGCGCGTCATGCTTCGGCGTGCATGCGCCGCCGGCGGCTTCGAAACATAAAGGCGAGGCTCGATGGTGGGCGATACAGGGATTGAACCTGTGACCCCTCCCGTGTGAAGGGAGTGCTCTCCCGCTGAGCTAATCGCCCGCCGCCATCGAGGTGGCGGGATTTACTGGGTCCACCCGATGGGTGTCAAGCGGGCATGCGCGTCATCCACGCCTCATCTGCCCGCGACGGTGCGCCTCCCGGTGGCTCGGGGACGCCGGGCACCGCCTCAGACGCGGACGAGGAGCCGCGCCACCGTGGCCGGCAGCAGGTCGAAATGCTCGATCAGCACGTCGCCGCCAAGCTCGGCGGCCGGGGTCTCGGTATAGCCGAACGGCACCACGATCGAGGGCACGCGGGCATTCTTGGCGGTTGTGACGTCGGTGAGGCTGTCGCCGACCATCACCGCCCATCCCCGATCGCCGCCCGCCGCCTCGATGGTGCCGATGAGGTGCCCGGCATCCGGCTTGTGGACGCCGAACGTGTCGGAGCCGGCGATCACCGCGAAGCGGTCGGCCATCTCCAGCCGCTCCAGCAGCCGGCGCGACAGCCATTCCAGCTTGTTGGTGCACACCGCCAGCACATGCCCCTCCTCCGCCAGCCGGTCGAGCGCCGCGAGAAGGCCGGGAAACGGGCGCGATTCGTCGGCGATGTGGTCGGCATAGTGGTCGAGGAAGCGCAGATAGAGCTGCTCGACACGCTCCTCCGGCAGCACCAGCCCGGCGGCGTCGAGCCCGCGCAGCACCAGCGCCTTCGCCCCGGCGCCGATCATCTTGCGCGTCTCCTCATGCGGCAGCACCGGCGCGCCGGCCTCGCGCAGGATGACGTCGAGCGTGTTCAGCAGGTCCGGCGCGGTGTCGACGAGCGTGCCGTCGAGATCGAAGGCGATGACGGGCGGGCGGGCAGCGGTCGACATGGCAGCGTCCTGAATGTTGCGGAGAAGCGCGGGGCAGGATGCCATCTGCCTACAATCCCGCCGCTTTCCCTGTCCAGCTTGCACCCGGTGCGCGCCGCATGGCGGAGTGCTAATGAGGCGATGCATTCGGGAGAACACATATGACGTGCTTGCGCTTTTCCGTCCTGTCGCGCCGGGCCACCGACGTGCGGCATATCGCGCTCGCGGCCTTGCTCGGCCTGCCGCTGGCGGCGCTGACGGGCGGGCTCGCCCTGGCTCAGACCTCCGCCAATCCGCCGGCCGCCGCCGCGCCGGCCGGCACCTCCTCGACCCCGGCGCCGAGCCAGCCCGCCGCCGGCGGCGATGGCTATGTGTTCGGCTCTCCGCCCTCGGTGCAGGCCAACCGGCTGTATTCGATCAATGCCCGCACCGGCGAGGTTTCCGCCTGCCAGTTCGAGCGGCCGGAGGGCAGCGTCGTCGGCGTCACCCGCTGCTTCCCGCGCGATGCCAGCGCCGGCCCCGGCGAGCCCGGCACCTATGACATCATCGCCACCCGCTATTCCGGCGAAACCGGCGTGTTCCGCGTCAATGTGAAGACCGGCGACATGAGCGTCTGCTATGTGCGCGACATGCCCAAGGACGGCGGCGGAGTGGAAGCCTCGGTGGTGTGCACCGCCCCGGCACGCTAAACGCCCGGCGCGGGCTTGTCCGGGCTGCGTTTCGGGGGTAGGCAGCGTCTCCAGTCTTCCGGGAGCGTCCTCGTGTCCGATGTCGAAACCATGAAGCGTCAGGCTGCCGCGCTGGCGCTGGATTCCGTGCGCGGCGGCATGAAGCTCGGCCTCGGCACCGGCTCGACCGCCAAGCATTTCGTCGAGCTGCTCGCCGAGCGGGTGGCGGAGGGCCTCGAGGTGGTCGGCGTGCCGACCTCCGAGCAGACCCGCGCCCTCGCCGAGAAGCTGGGCGTTCCGCTCGGCACGCTGGACGAATATCCCGCCCTCGACATCACCGTCGACGGCGCCGACGAGATCGGCCCCGGCCTCGCGCTCGTCAAGGGCGGCGGCGGGGCGCTGCTGCGCGAGAAGATCGTCGCCAGCGCTTCGCGGGAGATGATCGTCATCGCCGACGCCTCCAAGAAGGTGGAGACGCTCGGCGCCTTCCCGCTACCGATCGAGGTGGTGGATTTCGGCCTTGCCGCCATCCGCCGCGGCATCGCCGCCGCCGCCAAGGCGGCCGGCTGCCACGGGGTGCTGACGCTGCGCCGCAAGGCCGATGGTCATGTTTTCGTCACCGATCAGGGCAATCTCATCCTCGATGCCGCCTTCGGCGCGATCCCGGATCCGGCGGCGCTGGCGGCATTGCTGTCGAACGTGCCGGGCGTCGTCGAGCACGGCCTCTTCATAAATCTGGCGAGCCGCGTCATCCTCGCGGGGCCCGCCGGCGCGACCACGATAAGCCGCGCCGAAGCATGAACGTCAGGGAGTTTCGAATGAACGTTCCGTTTTCCGGGCGTGAGGCGGCCGGCAGCAAGACAGGCCTTGCAGGGCGGACCGGCGCGTTCGCCGCGCCGCGCGCCATGATCGCCGCCGCGACGCTGGCGCTCGGCGTCCCGGCCCTCGGCGTGCTGACCGCCGCTCCGGCGCACACCCAGACCGCCGCCCCTGCCGCCGCAGCGCAGCCGAGCCCCGAGCGGATGAAGCTCGCCAACGAACTCTTGGTCGCCAATGGCGAGGCGTCGAGCTTCGATTCCATCATCCCGACCATCATCGAGCAGGCGGCCGGCAGCTTCGTGCAGGCCAATCCCGACCTGATCCGCGACCTGCGCGACGTGGCGAAGACGCTGGTACCGGAATTCGAGACCCGCAAGAGCGAGATCACCGCCATCCTCGCCCGCACCTATGCGGCGCAGTTCAGCGAGGCCGAGCTCGGCGAGTTGCTGGCCTTCTACCGCTCGCCCACCGGCCGCAAGCTGGTGGAGCAGCGCCAGGAGCTGCTGGACGAGGGGCTGAAGGGCATCCAGGCCTGGAGCGCCAAGTTCGCGCAGGAGGTCGAGGGCCGGGTCCGCGCCGAGATGAAGAAGCGCGGCTTCACCATCTGAAGCCTGCCGGGCGGATATTGGCCGGCCGGTCGCCAACCATCTCGAAGATATTGCCGTGGCGCCGTCCGGGTCGGCGCCACGTCACATGAACGTCAACCTCGTGTTTGCGATTTGCCCGGCATAATCCGGTCGATATTCCGGCAATGCGCGTCGCACACGCGGTGAAGCCGGGAGAACGGACGCTCGGCACCCGTTTGGGTGGAGCATTGCATGGGGCAGACGATGGGACTGAAGAAACTTGCCGTCGCGGCGATACTGGCCGGCTCGGCCCTGCTGGCGGCGGCGCCGGCCATGGCCTTGGACAATCCGTTCCTCCGCGCGTTCCCGCGGCCTTTCGATTTCGGTGTCGGTCCCAAGAGCGGCTATCGCGGCGCCTCGTCGATTCCCCGCCAGACCGTCGCCTATGCCGGCTCCTATGCGCCGGGCACCATCGTCATCAACACCGCCGAGCGCCGGCTCTATCTGGTGCAACCGAACGGCACGGCGCTGAAATATGGCATCGGCGTCGGCCGTGACGGCTTCCGCTGGTCGGGCAACAAGACCATCACCCGCAAGGCCGAATGGCCGGGGTGGACGCCGCCGCCGCAGATGCGCAAGCGCGTTCCCGGCCTGCCGAGCTACATGCCGGGCGGCATCGACAACCCGCTCGGCGCCCGTGCCATGTATCTCGGCTCCAGCCTGTACCGCATCCATGGCTCCAACGAGCCGGAGACCATCGGCCATGCGGTGTCGTCGGGCTGCTTCCGCATGACCAATGACGACGTGACCGATCTCTATGAGCGGGTCAATGTCGGCACCCGGGTCGTGGTGCAGAACTGATCGCGGCGGGAGCCGCCACCTGCAAGAGCAGCTCCCTAAAGGACTGCTCTACCGGCGGCGTTGGCGGCGCCCGCCTCAATGCCGGCGTAGCGAACCCGGCGCGTCGCGCGACAGATTCTTCGCCGCCAGCTGCTGTAGATAGCTCTTCCAGCGCTCCGCCTGCTCGCGGCCGAGCGTGTGCAGCGTCTCCCAGCTGTAGATGCCGGTCGAATGGCCGTCGTCGAACAGGATGCGCACGGCATAGTGACCGACGGGGAGCACTTCCTGGATGCGCACCTCGCGCTTGCCGTCGACCAGCCTGCGGTCGGCCGGCGAATGGCCCTGCACCTCGGCCGAGGGGCTCTCGACGCGCAGATATTCCGCCGGCAACGCGAAGCTGGCGCCGTCCTCGAAGCTCACGGTCAGGGTGCCGTGATCCTTATGGACCCTCAGCTCGGTGGGCCAGGGGACGTTTATCGGGGGGTTCGGCGCGGTGGCATCGGTCACGGGCATGTCCTCTTCGCGGTAGCTCTCACATAAGCGAAGCCGTGGGCGCCGCCAACCCCGGCCGCCGCCGGCGTCGAAACCGTGCGACGCAGCAAAATCGAGTGATATCAGCGATCAAGCGATAGAGCCGAACGTCTTGGCATGGCAGGATGCAGACCCTAGATAGGGTGGCGAGCCGTTCCGCTGGAATGGTCTCGGCAGCATGGGAGTAGACGCCTTGGCCCTAGAGAGCGAAAAGCGCATCGACCTCGCCTTGCGGGAGCCCACGCGGGCACCGCTGGTCGACACGTTCGGCCGCGCCGTCTCCTATCTGCGCGTCTCGGTCACGGACCGCTGCGATTTTCGCTGCGTCTACTGCATGGCCGAGCATATGACCTTCCTGCCCAAGCCGGAGCTGCTGACGCTGGAAGAGCTCGACAGGCTGTGCTCCGCCTTCGTGGTGCGCGGGGTGAAGAAGCTGCGTCTCACCGGCGGCGAGCCTTTGGTGCGCCGGGACGTGATGACGCTGTTCCGCTCGCTCTCCCGACATCTCGACTCCGGCGCGCTGGAGGAACTCACCCTCACCACCAATGGCTCGCAGCTCGCCCGCTTCGCTTCCGAGCTCGCCGAGTGCGGCGTCAAGCGCATCAACGTCTCGCTCGACACGCTCGATCCGGCGAAGTTCCGCGCCCTGACCCGCTGGGGCGACCTCGGCAAGGTGCTGGCCGGCATCGATGCGGCGCAGGCCGCCGGCATCAAGGTGAAGCTCAACGCCGTCGCCCTGCGCGGCGACAATGAGGACGAGATTCCCGGCCTGATCGAATGGGCGCATGGCCGCGGCATGGACGTCTCGCTGATCGAGGTGATGCCGCTGGGCGAGACCGGCGCCGAGCGCCTCGACCAGTATCTGCCGCTCTCCACCGTGCGGGCGCGGCTGGAGCAGCGCTGGTCGCTGTCCGACATCGACTATCGCACCGGCGGCCCGGCCCGCTATGTCTCCATCGCCGAGACCGGCGGCCGCCTCGGCTTCATCACGCCGCTGACGCATAATTTCTGCGAGGGCTGCAACCGGGTGCGCGTCACCTGCACCGGCACACTGTATATGTGCCTCGGCCAGGAGGACGCCGCCGATCTGCGCGCGCCGCTGCGGGCCTCGGAAAGCGACGAGGCGTTGCACGCGGTGCTCGACGACGCCATCTTCCGCAAGCCCAAGGGACACGATTTCGTCATCGACCGTCCCGGCCGCCCGCCGGCGCTGCGTCGTCACATGAGCGTGACCGGCGGCTGATTCACCCTCGATTAACCGCCCGCGCGCATGCCGCATGGCAGCCGCGCGTGAGCGTACCTTGCTGCGTTGCAACAGCATGTGCATTTCTGGGAGCGATCCGGGCTGTTAGTAAGCAGCCGGGAATCACCTCATTGCATCGCGCGAGTCACCCATGCAGCTGCCGCTGTTGGCCTTGGCCATGGCCTCCTTCGGGATCGGCACCACCGAGTTCGTCATCATGGGGCTGCTGCCCGAGGTGGCGGCCGATCTCGGCGTGACCATCCCGGCCGCCGGCCTCCTCGTCACCGGCTATGCGCTGGGCGTCGTCATCGGCGCGCCGATCGTCGCCATCATCACCAATTCGCTGCCGCGCAAGGCGACGCTGATCGGCCTCGCCAGCATGTTCGTGGTCGGCAATTTCCTCTGCGCCGTCGCGCCGGATTACTGGATGCTGATGGCGGCGCGCGTGGTCACCGCCTTCTGCCACGGCGCCTTTTTCGGCATCGGCGCGGTGGTCGCCGCCAGCCTGGTGCCGCCGAACCAGCGCGCCAGCGCCATCGCGCTGATGTTCGCCGGGCTGACGCTGGCCAATGTGCTCGGCGTGCCGCTCGGTACCGCGCTCGGCCAGTTCGCCGGCTGGCGCTCCACCTTCTGGGCGGTGGTGATCATCGGCCTGCTGGCGGTCGCGGCGATTGCCGTCTGGGTGCCCTCCGCCATCCCGCACACCAGCGGCAACATCCTCCGCGAATTCCGGGTGTTGAAGCGCCCGCAGGTGCTGCTCGCCATGAGCATGAGCGTGCTGGCCTCGGCGAGCCTGTTCACCGTCTTCACCTATATCGCGCCGCTGCTGCGCGAGGTCACCGGCCTCACCCCGCACGCCGTCACCATCGTGCTGCTGCTGTTCGGCGTCGGCATCACCATCGGCAACATCCTCGGCGGCAAGCTCGCCGACTGGAAGCTGATGCCCTCGCTGATGGGCATCTTCGTCGGCCTCGCCGTGGTGCTGGTGGCGATGGTGTTCACCAGCGCCCATGAGCTGCCGGCGGTGGTCAACGTGTTCATCTGGGGCGTGCTGGTGTTCGCCGTGGTGGCGCCGATCCAGGTGCGGGTGGTGGATGCCGCCATCGGCGCGCCCAACCTCGCCTCGACGCTGAACCAGGGCGCCTTCAACCTCGGCAATGCCGCCGGCGCCTGGATCGGCGGCGCGGCGCTGACGCTCGGCATCGACTACGCGTCGCTGCCCTGGGTCGGGGCGGCGCTGGCGCTCGGCGCGCTCGGCCTGTGCGTGTATTCGCGCGATCTCGAACGGCGCGGCGAGCCGGTTTCCCATATGGGTGCCGTTCCGGCGAGCGCCGGCCACGGCGCGGCCGCCATGCCCGAATCCGTCGCTTGCGAGGAGCGCTGAGCAACCGATTGTTGCGAAGTTCCCGCTAGGTTGCCCTCTTCTCCGCCCGCCTTTCCGCCGCTCTCGCTCCCCCGCCCGTTCCCATGCACGATCACAAACCCAACCGCCGCGGCATCCTGCTGATGATCGGCGGCTCCGCCTTCTTCGCCGGCAACGACGCCTTCTCCAAGCTGGTGCTGACCGGCCACGGCCTGCCGCCGTCGCAGATGATGGCGGTGCGCGGGCTCATCGCCGCGCTGATCCTGATCACGCTGATGGCGTGGCGTGGCGAGCTGCGCCAGCTGCGCCACGTGGTGGACGGGCGCACCATGCTGCGCTCCTGGTCGGAAGCCACCGGCACCTACATCTTCATGACCGCCCTCGCGGTGATGTCGATCGCCGATGCCGCGGCCGTGGTGCAGATCACGCCGCTGCTCACCGTGGCGGCGGCGGTGATGCTACTCGGCTCGCCCTTCGGCTGGCAGCGCTGGCTGGCGCTGGCGATCGGCATGCTCGGCGTCGGGCTGATCATCAAGCCGGGTGCGTCGAGCTTCGATCCCGTCGCCATCCTGCCGGTGATCACCGCGCTCCTGATGACCCTGCGCGACTTCATCACCGGGCGGATCGGCCGGCATGTGCCCAGCCTCGTCATCACCTTCGGCACCGCGCTGTGCGGCATGGCGCTCGGCTTTGCCGGCGCCTTCTTCGAGGAGTGGAAGCCGCTCGACCTTCCGACGCTGCTGCTGATCCTCGGCGGCAGCTTCACGCTGATCCTCGGCAACGCGCTGACCATCGCCGCTTTCCGCGGCACCGATCCGGCGGTGATCGCGCCGTTCCGCTACACGGCGGTGGTCTGCGCGGTGTTCCTCAGCGCCATCCTGTTCGGCATGGTGCCGGACCTGGTCTCGGTGGCCGGCATGGCGCTGATCGTCGCCGCCGGCATCTACACGGTGCGCGACAATGATCGCCCGCGCCTCGATCCGCCGCGTCGGGCCGGCGCCGCCGAAGTGGAAAGCGGCGCCGCCTGACCAGGGGACGCCGCTCGCCGCTTCCGATGATGGACCATGCTCACCCGCGCTGGCGGGCGCGGATCATGTAGCCGTCATAGGGATATTCGCCGACCTGCCACCACAGGTAGCCTTCATTGCGGAAGGCGAGCATCGAGCCGTAGATCTCCTTGAACGCCTCGTTCTTGGCGGAGATCTCGGCCATCAGCTCGGTGTTGATCTTGTAGGCGGCGTCCATCACCTCGATGGGGAAGGCGCGCAGCTGCGCGCCCTGCGCCACCAGCCGGCGCAGCGCCGCCGGGTTGCCGGCGTCGTATTTCGCCAGCATGTCGGCATTGGCATAGGCGCTGGCCGCCTTGAACACCGCCTGGTAGCTCGCGGGCAGCTTCTGCCACGCCTTGTCGTTGGCGATGAAATGGATGGTCGGGCCGCCTTCCCACCAGCCGGGATAATAGTAATAGGGCGCCACCCGCACGAAGCCGAGCTTCTCGTCGTCATAGGGGCCGACGAACTCGGCGGCGTCGATGGTGCCCTTCTCCAGCGCCGGGTAGATGTCGCCGGAGGCGATGTTCTGCGGCACCAGACCGAGCTTGGCCATCACCTGGCCGGCAAGACCCGGCAGCCGCATCTTCAGGCCGCGAATATCGTCGAGCGACTTGATCTCCTTACGGAACCAGCCGCCCATCTGCGCGCCGGTATTGCCGCCGACGAAGCCGACCACGCCATATTTGGCGAGGAACTTGTCCTGCAGCTCGAGCCCGCCGCCATGATACATCCAGGCGGTCTGCATGCGGGCGTTCAGCCCGAACGGCATGGTGGTGAACGGCGCGAAGGACGGGTCCTTGCCGATGTAATAATACAGCGCCGTCTGGGCCAGCTCGACGGTGCCGTTCTGCACCGCGTCGAAGGCCTGCAGGCCGGGCACGATCTCGCCGGGGGCGAAGACGTCGATCTGGAAGGCGCCGTCGGTGGCCTCCTTCACATATTTCGCCAGCAGTTCGCTGGCGCCGAACAGCGTCGGCAGCGCCTTGGAATAGCTGGTGGTCAGGCGCCAGCGCACGCGCGGCGCGGTCTGGGCGAGAGCGGGGGCGGCGAGCACCGGAGCCCCCAGCGTGGCGGCAGCGGTCGCGGTGGCGATGCCGGCCCCCTTCAGCAGGGCGCGGCGCTCGATCGGGCGGGTCATGGCAGTTTCCTCGGTTCTTGGCCGTGCCGTCCCGAAAGCCCTCGGGGCCGCGGGACGGCGCCGCATCAGCCGCGCGAGCGGGCGCGGATCATGTAGCTGTCATAGGGATATTCGCCGACCTGCCACCACAGATATTCGTCGTTGCGGAAGGCGATCAGCGACTCCAGCACCTTCTTGAAGCTGGCATTCTTCGCCGATATCTCGGCATAGAGTTCGTTGGTCGCCTTGTAGGAGGCGTCGAGGAACTCGGGCGGGAACGGGCGCAGCTGCGCGCCCTGCGCCACCAGCCGGCGCAGCGCCGCCGGATTGAAGGCGTCGTATTTCGCCAGCATGTCGGCATTGGCGTAGGCGGTCGCCGCCTCGAAGATCGCCTGGTAGGCCTTGGGCAGCTCGTCCCACTTCGCCTTGTTGACCACGACATTCATGGTCGGCCCGCCATCCCACCAGCCGGGATAGTAATAGAACGGCGCCACCTTCACGAAGCCGAGCTTCTCGTCGTCATAAGGGCCGACCCATTCGCAGGCGTCGATGGTGCCCTTCTCCAGCGAGGGATAGATATCGGCCGGGGCGATCTGCTGCGGCACCACACCGAGCTTGGCCACCACCTGCCCGGCAATGCCGCCGATGCGAAACTTCAGCCCCTTGAAGTCCTCCAGCGTCTTCACTTCCTTGCGGAACCAGCCCCCCATCTGGGTGCCGGTATTGCCGCCGAGGAAGCCGACGAGGTTGTATTTCGCCAGGAACTCGTTCTGCAGCTGGCGCCCGCCGCCATGGTAGAACCAGGCGTTCTGCTGGCGGGCATTGAGCCCGAACGGCATGGTGGTGAAGCAGGCGAAGGTGGCGTCCTTGCCGGTGTAGTAATAGAGCGGCGTCTGCGCCGCCTCGACGGTGCCGTTCTGCACCGCGTCCAGCGCCTGCAGCCCGGGCACGATCTCGCCGGCGGCGAAGGGCTGGATGGTGAAGCGGCCGTCGGTGGCCTCGCTGACATATTTCGCCACCAGCTCATTGGCACCGAAGATGGCGTCGAGCACCTTCGGCACGCTGGCGGTCAGCCGCCAGCGCACGGTCGGGGTGGTCTGGGCGATGGCGGGAGTGGCAAGCGTGGGAGTGGCAAGCGTGGCGGCGGCGAGGCCGGCAGGCGCCAGCGCGCCAAGGCCGGCAGCGGTGAGCAGATCGCGGCGTTTCATCGAGAGGCCTTTCCTTCATCCCGCCTTGCCCGTCGTGACCGGCGCGGGACATTGAGCGGAATGTCTTTGCTACAGCCATCCGCCGAGAGCAATCGCCGATGTGACGCTTCGACGAATTGCACCGCGCCATCCGGGAGGCGGCCGCCGCGCTCCCGGTCGAACGAAGTGCGAACTCCCTTTTGAAAACAGAGCGGCCTTTTTCTCTGAAAATGGCGCTCCCGCGCGGCATCGAACCCGGCCGGCGACCGCGGCGGCGCGGCGATGCGCGGAGGCGGCGCGGCCGGAATTTCGCGACCGGTCCGGTCATCCGGGCGGCACCGGCCGGAAGCCCCCGCCGCTGGCCTCGCGCGCCACCGGCGGTTCCTGCCAAAGGCGGGCCGGACGGTGCTGAAGCACCGGCCACCGGCAGCGCGGGCGGCACGTCCGCCGATGCAGGCCCGGTCCCGCCGCGACCAGCCACGCTGTGCGGTTCCCCCGGCAGAGCCTCGCCGGATGCTGGTCGACGGCAGACCGTGGGTGTCGCCATTCGGAACTGACCGCGTGCCACGATGTTACCGCCCGATACCGCCGCCGAGATACCGGCCGCGATGCTGACGCCTCCCCTCGCCGCGCCGCTGGCTCCGGCTCCGGCAAGGATGCTCCCCTCATCAATTCGCCGGCGCACCGTTCCGGCGCCTTGTCCCCCACGAGGATGTGACGGCGTTGAAAGGAAACGGATGTCCATTGGTGCCCCTAGCGACACGATGACGGTGCCATGCCCGGCCTCACCGACCCTCGAGCCCGACGAGCTTCCGCCCGTTGCGGACATCGCCGCTCTCCTCGATCGGCAGCATGCCCATGCGCCCGCCAGATCCGCCCATCTCGTCGATCGCGGCAAATTGCGGCGATGCGGCAATCCGGGGACGATGAAGCGGTGTATAGGATGACGACGTCGATGGCCGCCGGACAGGAGAACGCCGTGGCCCGCATTCTCGCCACGCTGCTCGCCACCCTCGCGCTCGGCTTAGGCGCGCATGCCCTGCGCGCCGCGATGCACGGCCGGCACGCGTCAACCGGAACCCCGTTCCAGCAATGCATGGCGCGGGCGAAGAAGACCTATGGACCCCGCACGCTGCCGGAGGTGATCAAGAACCAGTTCACCGTGGAGTGCGAGGCGACCGTCGGGCGGTAAGGTCCGGCCCTTCTTCGCGGAGCCCGACAAACCCGGCAGGTCACGCTCCAACAAGAAAATGCCCGGACAATGCCCGGGCATTTCGCTTGCTGGATGAGCCGGCGTGGGACCAGGCCCGGCGTCACTCGCGGAACGACACGTCCGGGACCGGGCCCGGACCTGTCGCGACGGGCGCGCCGCGGTCGATCAGCCGCGCGGGCGGGTGCGGATCTGGAAGCTGTCGAAGGTGTATTCAGCTACCTGCCACCACAGATATTCCTCGTTGCGGAACGCCTGCATGGCATCGATCGCCTTCTTGAAGTCGGCGTTCTTGGCGGAGATTTCGCCCCACAATTCGTTGGTGGCCTTGAGCGAGGCTTCCATCACTTCCATCGGATAGGGCCGCAGCTGGGTGCCGTTCGCCACCAGCCGCTTGATCGCCGGCGGGTTCTGCACGTCATAGCGGGCGTTCATGATGGTGTTGGCATAGGTGCAGGCCGCGGTCAGCGCCGCCTGGTAGGTCTTGGGCAGTTCGTTGTACTTGGCGAGATTGGCGAAGGCGTGGATGGTCGGGCCACCTTCCCACCAGCCGGGATAATAGTAGAACTTGGCCACCTTGTAGAAGCCGAGCTTCTCGTCGTCATAGGGGCCGATCCACTCGGCGCCGTCGATGGTGCCCTTCTCCAGCGCCGGATAGATATCGCCGCCGGCGATCTGCTGCGGCACCACGCCGAGCTTGGCCATCACCTGCCCGGCAATGCCGCCGATGCGCATCTTGAGGCCGTTCATGTCGGCAACCGACTTGATCTCCTTGGCGAACCAGCCGCCCATCTGGGCGCCGGTATTGCCGCAAGGAAGACCGTAGACGTTGTACTTCTTGTAGAATTCGTTGAAGAGCTCGTTGCCGCCGTTCTGGAACAGCCAGGCGTTCTGCATGCGGGCGTTAAGCCCGAACGGCACCGAGGCGGCAACGGCGAAGGTCGGATCTTTGCCGACGAAATAATACGAGACGGTGTGGCACATCTCGACGGTGTTGTTCTGTACCGCGTCAAGCACCTGCAGGCCGGGCACCAGCTCGCCGGCGGCGAATACCTGGATCTGGAACTTGCCGTCGGTCAGCTCGGAAACCATCTTCGACATCACTTCCGCGCCGCCATAGATGGTGTCGAGCGACTTCGGGAAGCTGGATGCCAGGCGCCACTTCACTTCGGGCGCCGACTGGGCGATGGCGGGGGCGGCAAGGGCAGCGGTTGCCGCGACGCCGGAACCGGCGGCGGCCAAAAACTGACGGCGCTTCATACAGTGTCTCCTACTGGGGCTTCCTCACGGCGCGGTAGGCGCATTTGCGCGGCTCCGCACTCGAATTGCTTATTTTCACTACTGGTACGCCACGGCTTGCCCCAGCGCAACGGCGTCGCGCTTTCGCCTTTTGTCGAGGGTGAGCCCGCGCATCGCCTGCTTTCATGGGAAAAGACCGGCAACCATATGTTCTTGATATGTTCCTTTGCAGGGGCTAGGGTGCCTTTCGTCCTTGCTCCGGAGAACCCCGATGCCCGGCAAAGCCGCGCGATTCCGTGCCCTGCATGAAGGTGCGGGTGCGTTCATCCTGCCCAATCCGTGGGATGCCGGCACGGCGCGCATCCTCGCGGCGCTGGGCTTTCCGGCGCTCGCCACCACCAGCGCCGGCATGGATTTCTCGCACGGCGTGATGGAAGGCCGGACCTCGCGGGAGGGCCTTCTGGCCCATTGTGCCGGCATCGTCGCGGCAACCGAGCTTCCGGTGTCCGCCGATCTCGAGAACGGTCTGGGCGACAGCCCGGAGAGCGCGGCGGAAACGATCCGCGCCGCCGCCGCCATCGGCCTGGCTGGCGGGTCGCTCGAGGATCACACCGGCCGGCGCGACGCCCCGATCTATGAGTTCACGCTGGCCGTGGAGCGCATCGCCGCCGCCGTCGAGGCCAGGCGCGCGCTGGCGGAGGATTTCGTGCTGACCGCGCGAGCCGAGAACTTCCTCTGGGCGCGACCGGATCTCGACGACACCATCGCCCGCCTGCAGGCCTTCGAGGCCGCCGGCGCCGACGTGCTCTACGCGCCCGGCCTGCCGGACATCGCGGCGGTGCGGACGGTCTGCGCGGCGGTGTCCAAGCCGGTCAATGTCGTCATCGGCATCGGTGCGACCCGCTTCACCTTGGCCGAGCTGGCGGAAGCCGGCGTGAAGCGGGTCAGCATCGGCTCCACCCTCGCCCGGCTCGCCTATGGCAGCTTCGCGCGGGCGGCCCGTGAGATGCAGGCCACCGGCCGCTTCGATTTCGCGGCCGATGCCATGGGCTTTGCCGAACTGGAGAGCTTCTTCACCCCGCCGCCGGCCGACTGAGCCTCAGCTCTCGATCACGATGCGCGGCGCCGGGCGGGCAGTGGCGCGGCCGCCGGCCAGCGTCGCCCGCACCGCGGCGGCGATGTCGCGATAGATCTGCGCTTCCGGGCTCTCCGGCTGGGTCGCCACGATCGGGCGGCCGGCGTCGGAGGTCTCGCGAATCGCCATCTGCAGCGGCACCTCGCCGAGGAACGGCACGCCGAGCCGCTGCGCCTCGTGCCGCGCCCCGCCATGGCCGAAAATATCCGAGCGGGTGCCGCAATGCGGGCACAGGAAGTAGCTCATGTTCTCGACCACGCCGAGCACCGGCACGTTCACCTTCTGGAACATGGCGATGCCGCGCCGCGCGTCGATCAGGGCGAGGTCCTGCGGGGTGGAGACGATCACCGCGCCGGCCAGCGGCACCTGCTGCGCCATGGTCAGCTGCGCGTCGCCGGTGCCGGGCGGCATGTCGACGACGAGAATGTCGAGCGGCGCCCAGGCCACTTCCTTCAGCATCTGGCTGATGGCGGACATCACCATCGGCCCGCGCCAGATCATCGGCGTCTCTTCCTCGACCAGGAAGCCGATCGACATCACCTTCAGGCCCCAGGACGACATCGGCTGCAACATGCGGCCCTCGACATCCGGCTTGCCCTTCAGCCCCATCAGCCGCGGCACCGAGGGGCCGTAAATGTCGGCGTCGAGCAGGCCGACCTTCAGCCCCAGCGCCGACAGCCCCAGCGCCAGATTGGCGGCGAGCGTCGATTTGCCCACCCCGCCCTTGCCGGAGGCCACCGCGATGATGGCGCCCACGCCCGGCAGGCCGCGACCTTCCTTCTGCGGATCGGCCGGCGGCTGCGGCGCATGGGTATGGCCGGCATGCGCGTGCCCGGCATGCGAATGGTCGGCATGCGAATGCCCCGCCTGCCCCGAGACGCGCACCGGCGTCGTCGACGAACCGCCGGTCGGCGCGGGGGCCGCGCCGGCCTTGCGTTCGGCGGTCAGCGCCACCAGCGCCGAGGTCACGCCGGGCGTCGCCCGCACGGTGCGCTCCACCGCCGCGCGCACCGGCTCCCAGGCCTGCGCCTCGCGCGCGTCCACGGTGATCGAGAGATACACCTTGCCGTCGGAGAC
Source organism: Ancylobacter defluvii (assembly GCF_018390605.1). GTDB lineage: Bacteria > Pseudomonadota > Alphaproteobacteria > Rhizobiales > Xanthobacteraceae > Ancylobacter > Ancylobacter defluvii. The sequence continues at coordinate 461,342 of NZ_JAHBGD010000005.1, read as the reverse complement.
GAGGATGTCCGAAAGCACCCCCGACTCGGTTATCGGGCGCCCGTCCGGCGCGGAAACCTGCGCCAGCCGTGCCTTGACCTCGTCCGCGCTCACCGCCATGTCGCAACTCCCGACCAGATGCTGGAACAACTCGAAACGGTGAGACACCACGGCGCCGCCAGCGTCAACCCGTCGGGAATTATAGGGTGATCGCGAGGGCTTATGGCCCGCTTCATCGGCGACAGCCGCGACGCATGGCGGCGGGCGAGCCTCGGCCGGCGCGCCGGTCGAAACCGGGGCATGCGACGCAACGGTCCCGGCGGAGCCGCTCAAGTCCCGCGGATCAATTCCTCTTCGCTATCGACAACAACACCATACAGTGAACCTTATCGGTCATTTCAAATTGCCATTTGTTCCGAACTTGGCAATATTGATCACATCCATCCCAATCAATCGTATGAATTTCGAAGTAAACCGGCTATGGGGGCAGAAAATGGTCGATTTCACAACCGCTTATCTTTACTTGGTCACGCCCGGTGGGACCAATCAGTATACTATTACCTCGCAGGTTGCGGACGCCGCCGCCACGGGCGACGCCACTGACGATACGATCTCCGTGGGGGAGGATGTACCCTTCACCTTCAGCGACCCCGCGACCGCCGCAGAATATGACGGGGCCTACGAATATGTAGGCGAGGAACAGAGCCTTGGAGGCTATGTCGCGCTGGGGCCGGACGGGAATTATTACGTCTTCTCGAATCAGGAATATCTTCCCAACCAGAACTTCAACGTTCAACCGGTGTCGGTCGTTGTGTGCTTCCTGGCCGGCACGATGATCGCCACCCCCTCGGGCGAGGCGGCCATCGAGACGCTGAAGTCCGGCGACCTCGTGCTCACCGCCGACGGCTCCGCCCGGCCGGTGCGGTGGCTGGCACGGCAGATGATCTCCACCGTCTTCGCCGATCCGCTGAAGGTGATGCCGATCCTGGTCCGCGCCGGCGCGCTCGGCGACAACCTGCCGGTGCGCGACCTCTTCGTCTCGTCCGATCATGCACTGGAGATCGACGGCATGCTGGTCCAGGCCGGGGCATTGGTGAATGGCACGACCATCATCCGCCACAGCGACATGCCGAAGACCTTCGCCTATTTCCACATCGAGCTGGAAGACCACGCGCTGATCCTTGCCGAAGGCGTGCCGGCGGAGACCTATGTCGATAATGTCGCGCGTCGCCGCTTCGACAACTATGCCGAATATGTCGCGCTTTATGGCGACGCCGGGCCGGCGATCCCCGAGATTGACCTGCCGCGCGTGAAGTCCGCACGCCAATTGGCACCCGCCACCCGCGCCCGCCTCGCCGCCCGCGCGGAGTCCCTCGGCCTCGCCGCTTCCGTCGCAGCCTGAGCCACCTACAGCCGCCAAGGGGGATGGCGCCACCCGCCATCCCCTTTTTTATGCCCGCTTTACGGTCAATCTCGACTATTGACCAACAATGCATCAGCCCCGTTGCGCAAGCCCCCGGAAAAATGCCAGCATCGGCCGGGCCGGAACAAAAAAATACCGGCCCAGGGCAATCTTCCAAAGGGGAACAGAATGAGCCTCGTCACCCGTTTCGCGGCGGCCGCCATCATGGTCGTGGCCGCCGTCGGCGGCGCCTCCGCCAAGGAATGGAAAACCGTCCGCATCGGCACCGAGGGTGCCTATCCGCCCTTCAACTATGTCGAGAACAACGAGCTAAAGGGCTTCGATATCGACATCGCCAAGGCGCTGTGCGCGAAGATGAAGGTGGAATGCACCTTCGTCGCCCAGGACTGGGACGGCATCATCCCGGCGCTGCTCGCCGGCAAATACGACGCCATCGCCGCCTCGATGTCGATCACCGAAGAGCGCCAGAAGCAGATCGACTTCTCGAAGAAGTACTACAAGACCCCCGCCACCTTCGCGGTGCGCAAGGATTCCAAGATCACCGAGACCTCGCCGGCGGCGCTCAAGGGCAAGGTGCTCGGCGCCCAGGGATCGACCATCCACTCCAACTATCTCGAGGACGTCTACGCCAAGGCCGGCGCCGAGGTGAAGCTGTACGGCAAGCAGGACGAGGCCAATCTCGACCTCGCCAATGGCCGCCTCGACGCCATCCTCGCCGATAAGGTGGTGCTGCTGGAATGGCTGAATTCCAAGGATGGCGCCTGCTGCAAGTTCACCGGCGCCGAATACACCGATGCGAAGTATTTCGGCGAGGGCGTCGGCGTCGGCATCCGCAAGGATGACGCGGATCTGGTGGCGATGTTCAACAAGGCGATCGACGAGATCCTCGCCGACGGCACCTATAAGGCCATCAACGACAAGTATTTCCCCTTCAGCGTCTACTGACCGCACCGCCTACTGACCACAACGTCTACTGACCACCGGCGGGCGCCGTTCCGGGCCGAGGCTCCCCGGCATGGCGCCCGCCATTCGCCGCCCGTCCGGGCATGGTCGGCCGAGGTTGAACCACCTGCGCGGCCGTACCATGTTCCCGTCTGCCGAATCTGGCGCGCGTCCCGGACAGGTGCCGTCGCCTGGCGAGGCAGCGGCCGGGCAGCGGCCAGGCGACCCCACCGGCCCGCTAGCGGAGCGCTGATCCCGGGATGGAATTCCTGACCCTGCTTTCCTTCGGTCCCGGCGGCTGGGGCGACGAGATCGCCCGCGGCGCGCTGCTCACCGTCGAGCTGGCGCTGTCCACCCTGCCCTTCGGCCTCGCGCTCGGGCTGCTCGTCGCCCTCGGCAAGGATGCGCCCTCGCCGATCGCGCGGGCGGCGGCCAACCTGTTCACCACCGTGTTCCGCGGCCTGCCGGAGCTGCTGACGCTGTTCATCGTCTATTATGGCGGGCAGATGCTGCTCACCCGCCTCGCCGGCTATGTCTCGCCCGGCGCCACGGTGGAGGTGAACCAGTTCCTCGCCGGGGTGCTGGCGCTCGGCCTGGTGCTCGCCGCCTTCTCCTCGGAGGTGTTCTATGCGGCGCTGAAGGCGGTGCCGCGCGGGCAGAAGGAAGCCGCCTTCGCCCTCGGCCTGCCGAAATGGCAGGCGTTCCGTTTCGTGGTGTTCCCGCAGCTGTGGCGCGTCGCGCTGCCCGGCCTGTCCAACAACTGGATGGTGCTGATGAAGGATACCTCGCTGGTCTCGGTGATCGCCATCAACGACCTGATGCGGCAGACCGCGATCGCGGTCGGCGTCACCAAGCAGCCGTTCTTCTTCTATCTGGTGGCCTGCCTCATCTATCTCGCCTTCTCCATCCTCTCCAGTCTGGTGCTGACCCGCGCCGAAGCCCGCGCCAGCCGCGGCCTCAAGCGGGCGGGAGCGAAATGATGCTGGATGCGCTGCTCACGCCGATCGGCCAGGGTTTTCTGGCGCTGATGGGCTTCGTCGGCCTCAATGCCGATCTGATGGACCGCTACGGCCTGCGCTTCCTGCAGGGCGTGGGGGTGACGCTCGAACTGGTCGGGCTGTCGATGCTGTTCGGCGCGCTGCTGGCGCTGCCGCTCGCCATCGCCCGCGTCAGCGGCGGCAAGATCACCTCCCGCCTCGCCTTCGGCTATTCGTATTTCTTCCGCGGCACGCCGCTGCTGGCCCAGACCTTCCTGGTCTATTACGGCGCCGGCCAGTTTCGCGAGTTCTTCACCGATATCGGCCTGTGGTGGTTCTTCCGCGACGCCTTCAATTGCGCGGTGTTCACCTTCACCCTCAACACCGCCGCCTATCAGGCCGAGATCCTGCGCGGCGGCATTGAAAGCCTGCCGGTCGGCCAGAGCGAGGGCGGCAAGTCGCTCGGCCTGTCGCCCTACCAGGTCTACCGCACCGTCATCCTGCCACAGGCCTACGCCATCGGGCTACGGCCGCTCGGCAACGAGGTGGTGCTGATGATCAAGTCGAGCGCCATCGCCTCGGTGGTGACGGTCTACGACCTGATGGGCGTCACCCGCCTCGCCTTCTCGCGCTCCTACGACATGGAGGTCTATCTGTGGGCGGCGGTGCTGTACCTGCTGATGGTCGAGATCGTGCGCCGGGTGTGGGACGTGCTGGAGCGCCGGCTCAACCGCCACGTCGCCCTGTCGCACTGAGGCGCCTCACCGCACCAGAAGCGCCACCTCGGCGCGCAGCACCGGAACCAGCTCGGCCTCGAACCACGGGTGGCGCTTCAACCAGCCGGTGTTGCGCCAGGAGGGGTGCGGCAGCGGCAGCAGGCGCGGCCCCTCCCGCGCCTCCCAGATCTCCCGCCAGCGCGACACCCGCTCGGTGAGGCTCAGCGCCGCGAAGGACGCCAGCCCCAGCCGCTTCAGGTGATAGGCCTGCGAAGCGCTGCCCACCGCCACCACGAGATCGAAGGGCGGCCGCGCCGCAAACAGCTTGTCGTGCCAAAGCGCCGCGCATTCCCGGCGCGGCGGCAGGTCGCCACCCTTGGCGTCCTGGCCGGGGAAGCAGAAGCCCATGGCGGCGATGGCGATGCGGGCTTCGTCATAAAAGGTGGCGCGGTCGATGCCGAGCCACTGGCGCAGCCGGTCGCCGGAGGCGTCGTCGAAGGAGCGGCCAGAGGCATGCACCTTGGTGCCCGGCGCCTGCCCGGCCACCAGCAGCCGCGCGGTGGCGCTCACATGCAGCACCGGGCGCGGCGCGTGCGGCAGCGGCTTTCCCAGCGGGTGCTCAACGCACACCCGGCAGGCGCGGATCTCGGCAAGCAGCGTGTCGAGGGAGGAAGGCGAGGCGTCCATGCGCCTTACATGGCCCCTGCCCGGCATGGTGTCACCGCTGCCGGGCGCGAAAATCCGCCGGCATCTCGAACGGGCCGGACCAGATGCCGCGTCCGGCGGCCCGCGCCGCCGCCTCCTCGCTGCGATAGGCGGAGGAGGTCGCCACCGCCCAGCCCTCGCCGACCATCCGCGCCCCGAGATCGCGCCCGCCCGCCTCGCAGATCGAGACCGCGCGGCCATAGCGGTCATCGTCGACCGGCCGGCAGGTCACGCCACCCTTGCCGGCGGCCGCCACCGCCTGCTGCATCGCCGCCCTCGCCCGCTCGCCGCAGGGCCAGGGCGCAGCCGGCGCGCCGCAGCTCTGGTGCAGCTCCGGCGCGTCGATGCCCTCCAGCCGCACCCGGGTGCCGCCGAGTTCGAAGCTGTCGCCGTCCGCCACCCGCACCGCGCCGTCGAGCGGCGGCACGAAGCGCTCGGCGATCAGAGCGAGCGCGATCATCGCCAGCGCGATGAGCACCGCCACCCAGGTCGAGCGGCGCCAGCGCCGGGGCGGCACCCGTCCGCCGCCGGGCAGGCGCCGTGAAAATCCGCCGGTCGGGCGAAGCGGGGCGCGCCAGCGGCCGCCGGGGGAACGCATCCGGCTCAGGCGTCCGCGACGCCGGCTTCCGCGAAGGTCGCCATGCCGGCATGGCAGGCGATGGCCGCCTTGATCACGCCGATGGACAACGCCGCGCCGGAGCCCTCGCCGAGCCGCATGCCGAGATCGAGCAGCGGCTTCAGGCCGAGCCGCTCCAGCACCCGTCCATGCGCGGGCTCGGCCGAGACGTGGCCGGCGAAGCAATGGTCGAGCGCCCTGGGGTCGAGCGCGTGCAGCACCGCGGCGGCGGCGGTCACCACATAGCCGTCGAGCACCACCGGCACACGCTGCATGCGCGCGGCGAGGATGGCGCCGGCCATGGCGGCGAGCTCGCGCCCGCCGAGTCGGCGCAGCACTTCCAAGGGGTCGTCGAGATGGCCGGCGCAGCGCGCCACCGCCTGCTCCACCGCGGCGATCTTGGCGGCCAGCACCGTGCCGGTGGCGCCGGTGCCGGGGCCGACCCACTCGGCGGCGGTGCCGCCATAGAGGCCGTGATAGATCGCGGCCGCCACCGTGGTGTTGCCGATGCCCATCTCGCCGAGGCACAGCAGGTCCGGCTCGCCGGCGAGTGCCTCCATGCCGAACGCCATGGTGGCGGCGCATTCGGCCTCGGTCAGCGCGTCCTCCTCGACGATGTCGCGGGTCGGGATGTCGAGGGCGAGATCGAACACCCGCAGCCCGGCGCCGAACACGCCGCAGATCTGGTTCACCGCCGCCTTGCCGTCGGTGAAGGTGGCGACCATCTGCTTGGTCACCTCGGCGGGATAGGGCGAGACGCCGCGCTTGGCGACGCCATGGGTGCCGGCGAACACCGCCACGGTCGGGCGGTCGATGCGCGGAATCTCGCGGCCCTGCCAGCCGGCGATCTGAACCGCGATCTCCTCCAGCCGTCCAAGCGCGCCGGGCGGCTTGACGAGTTGCCCCTGCCGCGCCCGCGCCGCCGCTTCCGCCTCGGCATTCGCCGCCGGCAGGTCGAGGAACAGGTTGCGGATGTCGTCGAAGGGAAGCCCGGTGGCGGTGCGCTGCATGGAGGTCTCGCTGGCGGTCGTGGGGCTGGCGGGCGGGGCTGGCGGTGGTGGCAGACGAACGTGAAGCGGGTCGAGCCGCGACGGCTCATGCGAGGCGCGGGGTAGCCCCTCGCCGGGCGGGTGGCAACCGATAAATCCGGCGAGGCCGGGCCCGAACCGGCACGAACCTCGCCGGCGCCCCCGAAAAGCCGCCCCCTCGCGTCCTCGCCCGACGGAGGAGAAGCCGCCTGTCTCCCACATCCCCGTCCAGCAAATTCGCAACCGCCCCTCTCGCGTCCCGGACCAGCGGAGGCGAAGCCGAAGGCGCCTCCATCCTTCGAGGCCCGGCCGTCGGCCGGGCTTCTCGGAACGACGCCGCTCCGAGAGGCGCGGGATGCACGGCGACGATCCCGATCGCCCATCCCCTCGAAGGGCCGTTTCCCGCTTCCATTCGGCCTCCGACGACGCCCGACGCCCCGGCCCGGCCGGCCGGCGTTCTCACCCGCCCGCCTGCACCCCCACGCCCAGGCCGGCGATGTCGCGCCAGTAATCGGGATAGGTCTTGGCGACGCAGCCGGGATCGAGAATGGTCACGCCGGGCACGCGCAGGCCCGCCAGCGCCATGCTCATGGCGATGCGGTGATCGGAATAGGTCTCGATGCGGGCCGGGCCGAACCGCTCCGGCGCGGCGGGCGTCACCACCAGGTCGTCGCCCTCCTCCACCGCCAGCCCCGGCGACAGGCGCGAGAGCTCCGTAGCCATGGCGGCGACGCGGTCGCATTCCTTCACCCGGAGATTGGCGATGCCGGTGAAGCGCACCGGCGTCGCGTTGAAGGCGGCCAGCACGGCGAGCGTCGGCACGGCGTCCTGCATCTGCGAGCCGTCGATCACCGGCGGCAGGTGGGGAAACCGGCGGATCACCGCATAGGCGGCGGCGTCGGGCTGGGTGAAGGCCTCCGGCGCGGTGCCGATGTCGATGGCGCCGCCGGTCAGCACCTCGGCCGCCCACAGATAGGTCGCCGCCGAGGCGTCCGGCTCGACATGCAGGTCGGTGGCCCGATAGGCGCCGGGCTGCACCACCCAGGTCGCGAGGTCCCGCTGCTCCACCTGCGCGCCGAAGCGGCGCATGGCGGCGCAGGTGAGGTCGATATAGCCGCGCGCGCCGATGGCATCGCCCTTGAGCGCCACCTCCACCGGCCGGCGCCCGCCCGGCGCCAGCATCAGCAGCGCCGAGACATATTGGCTGGAAAGGCCGGCATCGATGGTCACCCGCTCGCCGTCGAAGCCGTCGGTGCCGTGGATGGTGACGGGCGGGCAGCCGGTCGGCGCCTCCGCCGCCACCCCGAGGCTGCGCAGCGCGGCGACCAGCGGCCCTATCGGCCGCTTCTGCATATGGGCGTCGCCGGTCACCACCACGGTGCCCTCCACCAGTGCGGCGGCGGCGGTGAGGAACCGCGTCGCGGTGCCGGCATTGCCGAGGAACAGCGGCGCGGCGGGAGCCTGGAGCCGGCCGGTGCCGGTGACGACGAAGGAGGTGGCGTCGGGCTCCTCGACGACGACGCCCATCGCCCGGAGCGCCTCGACCATGCGCCGTGTGTCGTCGCTCTTCAGCGCCCCGGTCAGCCGGCTCGTCCCCCGCGCCAGCGCGGCGAGCAGCAGCGCCCGGTTGGTGATGGATTTGGAACCCGGCGGAGCCACGCGCCCCTCGATCGGGCGGGCGGGGGGAACGATGGTGACGAAGTCCGTCATCTCGGAACGATCCACTGAAGTGTGAGGCGGAGGCCGGTTGCTGGCGGTCATAAGAAGCTCGGGCGGTCTTGGCAATCCAGCGCCGGTCCTGCGGCCGAGCGGAATGCGGCATATGGAGAGCGAGGCCGCTCGGCGCCACGGCCCGCTCCGTCCGTTTGGTATCGTTGGGAAAGCGAATCCGCGCAGAACTCCCGCCCTTGATGGTTCTGAAGCTCATACGCGGGAGCCGGTGCGAGAGCATCGCCCCTCCTCGTCCTCTCCACTCGCCCAACAGCTCCCTTTCGACGGCGCCGGCCCGTAGCCTCCCTGCTCACGCGGTCCGGGGGACGAACGCCGATCCTCACCCCGGCCGCCAAGCCGCGTCGGCATCGCGCGATCCGCGGACAGGCGCCGGAGGAAAACGGTACGGGGCTTTTCTTCCGCCGCCGGCTCGCGCACATCTTGATCGGCCGGCGATCCGGCATGCCACCGCCGGGAGTCCGATGCCGAGTTTTTCCCCCGCCTTCGTCGATGAGCTCGACCGCCTGTTCCTCTGGCGGCGGGACGTCCGGCATTTCGAGGCGCGGCCGTTGCCGGAGGGCGTGCTCGACCTCCTGCTCCGCCAGGCCTGCCAGGCGCCGAGCGTCGGCCTCAGCCAGCCCTGGCGCTTCGTGCGCGTCGCCTCGCCGGGACGGCGGGCGGATATCCGCGCCATCTTCACGGGCTGCAATGCCGCGGCGCTGGCGGCCCAGCCGGAGGCACGCGCCGGCCTCTATGCCCGGCTGAAGCTCGCCGGGCTCGACGACGCGCCCGAGCAGGTCGCCGTCTTCGTCGATACCCAAACCCAGACCGGCCACGGCCTCGGCCGCGCCACCATGCCGGAGACGCTCGGCTATTCCGCCGTGCTGGCGGTGCACACGCTGTGGCTGGCGGCGGCGGCGCGGGGCCTCGGCCTCGGCTGGGTGTCGATCCTTGATGCCCCGGCGGTGGCGGCGGCGCTCGACGTGCCGCAGCACTGGCGGCTCACCGCCTATCTGTGCATAGGCTATCCGCGCGCGCCCTCCGATATCCCGGAGCTGGAGCGCGCCGGCTGGGAGCACCGCCTGCCGCCCGGCGACGTCCTGCTGGAGCGCTGAGCGAACCCCGATCCCATGGCCTTCCGACCGACCATATTCCTATACCTTCCGGCAGCGCTGCGCTTCCTCACCCGGCTGCCGGTGCCGCGCTTCGCCTGGGAGCCGGAGGACGGCCCGCCCGATCTCGACCGGCTCGGCCCGGCCTTCCCGCTCGCCGGCGCCATGGTCGGCGTGATCGGCGTCATCGTACACCTCACTGCCCTCACCCTCCTGCCCTCCTTCCTCGCCGCGACGCTGGCGGTCGGCGCGCTCGTGCTCGCCACCGGGGCGCTGCACGAGGACGGATTCGCCGACACCGCCGACGGCCTCGGCGGCATGGATCGCGCCCGCCGGCTCGCCATCATGCGCGACAGCCGGCTCGGCACTTTCGGCGCGGTGGCGCTGCTGCTGGCGACGCTGCTGCGCATCGGCGCGCTGGAAGGTCTGGCCGGCCTTTCCTGGGCCGGCGCCGGCGGTGCCCTGGTGGCCGCCTCGGCCCTCGCCCGGCTGGCGGCTCTGGGGCTGATCGGCGCTCTGCCCTCCGCGCGGCCGGACGGCCTCGCCGGTCGCGCCGGCCGCCCCGCGGTCGCCACACTGTGGAAGGCGGGGATCGCCACGCTGGCGATCTGCGTCGTTTCCGTTATGATGACAATGGGTTGGATGGGGTTTCTCGCGGGTCTTCTCATCGCTGCATTGGCGTGGATTGGCGTTGTCCGCCTTGCGTCGGCCAAATTTGGCGGGCAAACGGGGGACGTCGCCGGTGCGGCGGCATTGACTGTCGAGATTGCGTTCCTTCTGGGGGCGCTTATCTTCGCGCGGTCGATCGGATGAACCGCCCGATTCCTATGTCCAACCTTGTTTCTACCCCCTGTGTCGGAGTGTGCGCACTCGATGCCGCTGGTCGCCATTGCGTCGGCTGCGGGCGCACGCTCGAGGAGATCGGCGCCTGGCCCAGCCTCGACGAAACCGCGCGTCGCGCGATCATGAACCGCCTCGCCCGCCAGAGCCGACGCGAGACCCGCCGCGAGTCCGGGCGATGAATGCCGACCGCTTCATGTGGGTGGTGGTGTTCGGCCTTGCCGCCGGCATCGGCCTGATCGTGTGGAACGCCGAAGCCGGCGGCATCGCCGGCCTCACCACCAACCAGCTCACCCGCCTCGTCGCCCTGTCCGCGGTGGCGCTGATGGTCGGCGCCGGCGCGGTGGCGGCCTTTGCCGGCCGCCTCGGCGACGCGCTGCGCGCCGCCGCCCTGTGGCTGGCCATCTTCGCCGTGCTGGGGGTCGGCTACACCTATCGCTTTGAAATCCATGGCGTCGCCTATCGCGTGCTCGCCGAACTCGCTCCTGGCTATGCGGTGCCGATCGGCCACGATACCGGCCCGGCGATCGAGGTTGCCCGCGCCCGCGACGGTGATTTCAACATCCGCGTCGAGATCAACGGCAACCGCATCCCGATGCTGGTGGACACCGGCGCTTCCAGCGTGGTGCTGACTCCGGAAGACGCGGTGGCCGCCGGCCTGCCGATGGAACTGCTGCGCTACGACATTCCCATAGATACCGCCAATGGCCGCGGCCGCGCCGCCGCGGTTGTGCTGGACCGGGTGTCGATCGCCGGCAGCATCGAGGAGCGGCAGGTGCCGGCACTGATCGCCAGCCCCGGTACGCTCAAGCACAGCCTGCTCGGCATGACCTTCCTCTCGCGTCTCGACAGCTTCGAGATCCGCGGCGAGAAACTGGTGATGCGCGCCAAGGCCCTGGATCGCTGAGGGGGGCGAACCCCTCAGCCGGTGATCAGCGCCACCAGGAAGCGCAGCCCCATCAGGGCGAGATAGACACCGAAGCCGACTTCCAGCTGGCGCTTGGTGAAGCGATGCGCCAGCTTCGCCCCGAGCGGCGCCGCCAGCACGGCGATCGACCCGACCAGCACGGCGCCGGGGATCGATATGAACCCCAGCGAGAGCGGCGGCAGTTCGGCGAGATGTGGCCATCCACCCAGCACATAGCCGATCACGCCCGGCACCGCGATCAGCGCCCCGAGACCGGAGGAGGTCGCGATGGCGGTATGGATCGGCACCCGGTAGAGCGACAGGATCGCCACCGCGATGCCGCCGCCGCTGATGCCAACCAGCGAGGCAATGACGCCGATGAAGACGCCATAGGCCCGCATCGGCCAGGGGCCGGGCAACTGGTCGGCCAGAATCCAGCTTTCGCGGGCGAACAGCAGGCGTATCGACATCAACGTCGCGAACACCACGAAGGCCAGTTGCAGCACCCGGTCCGGCGAAACCGCCGCCAGCGCCGTGCCGGCGAGCACGCCGACGACCAGCGGCACCACCCATTGCCGCAGCACCTCGGTATTGATTTTGGTGCGCGAGCGATGGGCGAAGAAGGATCGCAAGGCCGTCGGCATGATGATGGCGAGCGCCGAGCCGACGGCGAGATGCATGCGCAGGGCATCCGGCACGCCGATGGCGCCGAACACCTCGTAGAGCACCGGCACCACGATGGCGCCGCCGCCGATGCCGAACAGGCCGGCGAGAATGCCGGTGGCGAAGCCGGCGACAACCAGGATGCCGACCAGCCAGAGGATCTGGTCGAGCGGGAGCGAAGCGATCATCATGCCACCAGTGCCCGCCGTTCCTCGGCGCGGCGCACCTCATCCACCGCCGCGCGCAGCACGTCGAGGCCCGCCTCCGGCTTCACCCCCTCGATGGCGAGACGCCGGCGATAGGCCCGTGCGCCCGGACGGCCGGTGAACAGGCCGAGCATGTGGCGGGTGATGTCGTGCAGCCGCCCGCCGCCATCGAGATGCGCCGCGATATAGGGCTCGAATGCCTCCACCGCGGCGAACGCGTCGGGATGCTTGTCCGATCCGCCGAACAGCCGCGAATCGACGTTGAGCAACAATTCCGGCTGCTGATAGGCGGCACGCCCCAGCATGACTCCGTCGACATGGGCGAGGTGCTGCTCCACCTCCTCCAGCAAGCCTATGCCGCCATTGATGATGATCGGCACCTGCGGCAGCCGCTGCTTCAGCCGGTACACCCGGTCATAGTCGAGCGGCGGGATGTCGCGGTTCTCCTTCGGCGACAGTCCCTGCAGCCACGCCTTGCGCGCATGCACGGTGAGGGTGTCGGCTCCCGCGGCCAGCACCGCGTCGGCGAGCGCGTCGAGCGCGACTTCCGGGTCCTGCTCGTCGACGCCGATGCGGCACTTTACGGTGACGGGAATGCCGACCTCCGCCTTCATCGCCGCGACGCAGGCGGCGACCAGCTCTGGCTCGCGCATCAGGCAGGCGCCGAAATTGCCGCCCTGCACCCGGTCGGACGGGCAGCCGACATTGAGGTTGATCTCGTCATACCCCCAGGAGGCGCAGATGGCGGCCGCCCGCGTGAGCGTGTCGGGATCCGAGCCGCCAAGTTGCAGCGCCACCGGATGCTCAAAGGAGGAAAAGCCGATCAGCCGCTCGCGGTCGCCGTGGATCACTGCGTTGGCGGTGACCATCTCGGTGTAGAGCAGCGTCTGGGCTGACAGCGTGCGGTGGAACGCCCGGCAGTGCCGATCGGTCCAATCCATCATAGGCGCCACGGAAAATCTAAATGATTGATTTTTCGACATTATTTTTGCAACTTCAAGGAGTTGGGTCTCGTCGTGTACACTCGATTTTTCGCCACGATACGCCCCAGTTTCCGATTTTTCGACGCGTGAGTGCACACGGAGCGCACACGGCTTGGCTACCCTCACTAAACTAAAATCCGGCTTCTGGAGAGCCCAGATCCGTCGGAAGGGGCAGTACGTCAATGAGACGTTCCTGCGCCGCAAGGATGCCGAGGAATGGGCGCTCGACATGGAGCGTCGCATCGATCGCCAGGAACCCGCCGTCACGCGCAGGTCGCGCGACGCGAAACGCTTCCACGATCTCGTCGAGCTCCACCGCCAGGACATGGCTGAAGTGGGTATCAGGATCGTCCGTTCCAAGGACTTCTGCCTCACCGCCCTCGACGAGGCGCTCGGCGCTTTGAAGATCGCCGATCTCGATCGCGAGCGCCTCATCAAGTACGGCAAGGACCGCGCGAAGGAAGGGGCTGGCCCGGTCACGGTCAGCATGGACTTCGGTTACATCAAGACCGTGCTCTCCCACGCTGCGGCGGTCCACGGCGTGACACTCTCGACCGAGCCCCTCGATCTCGCGCGCATCGCCCTGAAGCGGCTCGGCCTGATCGGGAAAGGCAAGGAGCGGGATCGAAGGTAAGGAGCGGGATCGCCGGCCGACGCAGGATGAGCTTGATCGCATCATCGCCGCGCTGGACGAGAACCCTCGGCAGAGCATCCCCGTCGGACGGATCGTGCGCTTTGCCGTGGCGACGGTAATGCGCCAGGAAGAAATCTGCCGCGTCGAGTGGCGCGACTTCGATCCGAGGACGCGGATGCTGCTCATTCGGGACCGCAAGGACCCGCGCAGGAAGGACGGCAACCATCAGCGCATCCCACTGCTCGACGTGTCGGGTTATGACACGTGCGAGATCATCAAGGAGCAAGGATTCTCCTCGAGCCGTCGAGAAGGCCGGATCTTCCCCTACAACGGCCGCTCGGTCGGCACTGCGTTTCGACGGCAATGCCGATACCTCAAGATCGAAGACCTGCATTTCCACGATCTGCGCCACGAAGGCACTAGCCGGCTGTTCGAGGCGGGCTTCGCCATCGAACAGGTGGCGCTCGTGACCGGCCAAAAGGACTGGAAGATGCTGCGGCGCTACACCCACCTCAAGCCGGAGGCGCTGCACACCATCCGGGCTGCGAGAGCGGCTTAGGGCCGATCGACATTCAGGATTCCCAAGGCATCAGAATGCTGATTCACAGGGGACCGTGTTTTGCAGCACTGGAGCCCTTCGACGGCCGCGTACCCGTAGGGCTGCAGGTGATCTGCTCCGATACGAAGGCCAGCGACCAGCGTTCATATGGCCCCATGGGGATCTTCATGGGTCCCCGCGTCCCGATTGCAGTGATCCTCTGCGGCCGTGTTATGGAAGGCAATGCAAATGTGAGGACTCAGCCCTGCACCCGCACGAAAGTGCGCGGCTGGACTTGAATGTTCGCGCGAACCTGCTGGTAGATCTGCGCCGCTCCGGGCATTTCGATCGTGACCGCAAGACCGAACGGAATCGCCTCGTCGATTGGAGTTCCTTGATCTTTTTCTCGCTGAACTTGAAGCGGGATCGAAGCGCCATTGGCGATCACGCCGATGCGTGCATCACGCCATCTACGATGGACGATCGTTCCGCTCTCAGATTGGCTGTTGGACGGTTGGCTCGTGGAGGTCCCAACGCCTGCGATCTCCAAACTGTCGGGCTGAAGCGAGGCGATCTTCAGTTTGACGGCACGGTAGGCAAGGTGCCCAGGCCGGATTGGTGTGAACCATGCGAGGGTTGCCCGCACCCTCCCGAATGCTTGCGCTGGCGCCGAGGGCCGGGGGGATCGGAATGTCGAAAGCCAGCGATCCTTCTATCGGCAGCGTGCCGGTCGCCCACCTGGTGGCTCTATCCGCAGCACAAGCAATCGCATCTTCCGGATCGACAAAGCCGTATCCCAGATGACGGCAAACCTCTCGTCGCCAATGTTCATGGTGCAAAGTAGCCGTCGGATCGATGATGGGGCGGATGAGCGCTCGGGCGTGCTCTCCACAACCATGTCCTTCCTTGGCCTCTACCGCGATCCGGTGATCGCCGAGGTGACGCGGCGCTGCGACTGGCGCATCGCCGATATCGTCGGCGGCAAGGCTCCCACCACCCTTTACCTCGTGGTGCCGCCCTCCGACATCAATCGCACCAAGCCACTGATCCGCCTGCTTCTCAACCAGATCGGCCGGCGCCTCACCGAGGATTTGCAGGTCAAGAGCGGACGCCATCGTCTGCTGCTCATGCTCGACGAGTTTCCGGCGCTGGGCGGTTAGACTTCTTCGAGAGCGCCCTCGCCTTCATGGCCGTCTATGGATTGAAAGCCTTCCTCATCGCCCAGTCGCTGAACCAGATCGAGAAGGCTTACGGCCCTAATAACTCCATCCTCGACAACTGCCATGTCCGCGTGAGCTTCGCCACCAACGACGAGCGCACCGCCAAACGCGTCTCCGACGCGCTTGGTACCGCAACCGAGATGAAGGCGATGAAGAACTATGCCGGGCACCGGCTATCGCCTTGGCTGGGTCATCTCATGGTATCGCGCTCGGAAACCGCCCGCCCGTTGCTCACCCCCGGCGAAGTCATGCAACTGCCGCCCACGGACGAGATCGTCATGGTCGCCGGCACCCCGCCGATCCGGGCGAAGAAGGCCCGCTATTACGAAGACGCGCGGTTCCGGGACCGGCTCCTGCCGCCACCAATGCTCTCTCGTGGTTCGACCGTCCAACACGATGATTGGACCGCGCTGCCGTTGGCCAGACCACAGGATGGCACCGGCGGGAGCACCGCGGACGAAGGTCGAGACGATGACCCGACCGGCTCCGAGCACCGGCATCAGCCCAAGCTCGGCCGCGTGAAGCCGGGCGAGAACATGCAGTCCATCGAGAACGAGTTCGAGTTCGACACGGATCGCGACGACGACATGGAGGACTTCGCCGCCCGGAACCGGCGCATGACCGGCCTGATGCAAGGCGTGGCCCGACAGGTCAGCCTCAATCCCAACGACGGCATGGAGCTTTGATCGCCATGGCAGGCCGCACGAAGAAAGCGCAGATCACGGTGTACCTCGAGCCGGACGTCATGGACCTGCTCGCGCAATACGCCGCCCAGCGCGACCAGTCGATGTCCCTGATCGCCCAGGCCGCGATCGCCTCCTTCCTGTCGCCGGACAGCGCCGAGCGCCAGGAGGCCGCTCTTGCCCGGCGCCTTGGCCAGATCGATCGCCGTCTCGCGCGGCTGGAGCGGGATCTCGGCATCTCGACCGAGGCCTTCGCCACTTTCATCCGCTTCTGGCTCGCCACCACCCCCGCGCTGCCCGAACCGGCCGCCCAGGCCACGCGGGCCAAGCTCTCCGAGCGCTACGCAGCCTACACCCGCGCGCTCGGCCGGCGCCTCGCGAAGGGACCGCAGCCGCGACAGGAGATCGTGGAGAATGTTGGGGGATCAGAGAAGGAGGGGAGCAACTGGAGTTGACCCATACCTGCCCCTCGACTGCCCTTTCAGCGACGTCTGCTTTGCGCCGCCATCTCGGCCGTAGAGATCGGATTGGCGATTTCCTGAAAGCAGACGTTGGCCTTTACCGCTCCGGAGGTCATGGTTGCGCCAACTCTAGACATTCGAAGCTTGCCGGAAACCCGATATTCGCACCGCCCTGGTTCACGCCGCCCCGGCGTCCAGCGCGGTGTCCCGTACGAAGTCCAGAAAGGCCCGAACCTTTGCCGGCGGCAGGTGACGCGAGGGATGATAGGCGTAGAGCGGATAAAGCTCCTCCGACCACTCCGGCAGGACCTGGACGAGGTCGCCCCCTGACAGAAGGGGTTCAAGACCCACGGCGAGGCTCTGAAAGATCCCCTGGCCCGCCACGCAGGCCGATATTGCGACCGACGGATCGTCCAGCACCAGCCGGCTCGAGACGTTGACCTCGACGAGCTCGCCGTCGCGGTGAAACCCCCAGGGGAACGGCAGACCGGTCTGCGGATCGCGGAACAGCAGCGCCTCGTGATGAACGAGGTCGTGCGGTGAACGCGGCTCCCCGTGCCGCTCCAGATAGGCGGGTGCGGCCACCGTCACCACGCGGGTGTCCAGCAGCTTGCGGGCGATAAGGGAGGATGCGTCCGGCGGACCGAAGCGCACCGCCACGTCGACCCCGGCCATCATCTCCTCGCGGTAATTGCTGGTGGAGACATCCACCGACAGCAGCGGATGGCGCTGCAGGAACTGCTGCAGCTTTGAAGCAAGCACCATCCGCGCGAACCACGGGTCCACCGACACGCGCAGCCGCCCGCGCACGACCGCCGCGGCACCGGCGGCCTCGGCAGCCGCCTCGTCGAGCCCGGCGAGCAGCGGCATCACCTGCGCGTGGAAGCGCCGCCCCTCTTCGGTAAGGCTGACCTCGCGCGGGTTGCGGTCGAACAGCCGCACGCCGACCCGCGCCTCCAGCCGCGCGACGGCCCGGCTCACCCCGGAAGGCGTCAGGCCCAGCATTTCGGCGGCGCGGGCAAAGTTGCCCGCCTCTGTGACCGCGGCCATGACGCCCACTCCGGTCAGAAGTCGCGTGTCGAACACCATGCCCCGCGCGTTCCGTCTTCAGATCAAAGTGAATCTTAGTCAACATAACACTGATAACAATGCGCGTGAATCACCTGGTAGCGCAGCGTAGAACGCCTCGATCGCAACACCATCGCGGGCAAGCCAAAGGCCGCGTTCTTGCGATCCCCGAAAGGAGCCGGTGATGAACCCGATGACTCGCAGAACTGTGCTCCAGCGCGGCGGCTTGCTGGGCGGACTTCTGGCGCTCGACGCCGCCCGCCCGGCTTTCGCCGCGACGCGACCTGCCGCATCGCTACGGAGTGCGGGCGCAATCGATGCCGCCCTGCGCGGCGGCGTTTCCCGCAACGACGTCGCCGGCGTCGTCGCCATGGCAGCGACCCGCACGGGTCTCGTCTAGGAGGACGCCTTTGGCACATCGAACGCTGCAACCGGTGCGCCGATGACGGTCGACACCGTGTTCTGGCTGTTGTCGATGACCAAGGCCTTCACCGCAACGGCCTGCATGCAGCTGGTCGAGCAGGGTCGTATCAATCTCGATGACGAGGCGTCGAAGTACCTGCCCGAACTCGCTGCGTCCCAGGTCCTGGAAGGCTTCGCTGCCGACGGCACGCCGCGCCTTCGTCCCGCCAAGCGGGCGATCACCGTGCGCCACCTGCTGACCCACACCTCCGGCTATACCTATTCGATCTGGAGCGAAGCGCTGACCCGCTATGAGCAGGTCACCGGCATGCCGGACATCGCCACGTGCAAGAACGCCGCCTTCACCGCTCCGCTGGAATTCGACCCGGGCGAGCGGTGGGAATACGGCATCAGCATGGACTGGGTCGGCAAGCTGGTCGAGGCGGTCTCCGACCAGGCGCTGGAGGTGTATTTCCGCGAGAAAATCTTCGGCCCGCTCGGCATGAAGGATTCCGGCTTCCTGATCGGCAGTGCGCAGAAGAAGCGCGTCGCCACCTTCCACAGCCGCCGCGCCGATGGCGGGCTGGAGCCCGGTCCGTTCGCGATGCCGCAGCGGCCCGAATTCTTCATGGGCGGCGGCGGCGCCTTCTCGACCCCGCGCGACTACATGACCTTCCTGCAGGCCCTTCTGAACGGCGGCGCAGTGGGCGGCGTGCGCATCCTGCGGCCGGAGACGGTGGCGCTGATGATGCAGAACCAGATCGGCGAACTGAACGTTCACGAGATGCGCTCGGCGCATCCGGCCTACTCGCGTAGCTTCGACCAGTTTCCCGGCCAGCCGCACAAATGGGGCCTGTCCTTCGACATCAACACTGAGCCGGGCCCGAACGGGCGTTCCGCCGGCAGCGTCTCCTGGGCCGGCCTGCTCAATTGCTATTTCTGGATCGACCCGGTGAAGCACGTCACCGGTGCGCTCTTCACGCAGGTGCTGCCGTTTTACGACGAGTGGGTGGTCGCGCTCTACGGCGCGTTCGAGCGCGAACTCTATGCCGGCCTCGCCTGAGCCGCGCGATCCCCAATTCCACTGGAGAACCACCATGTATGCCATCACCGGAATCACCGGCAAGGTCGGCGGCGCACTGGCGCGCAGCCTGCTCGCCGAGAACCTGCCCGTGCGGGCCCTGCTGCGCGACGAGGCCAAGGCCGCCGAGTGGCGCGCCAGAGGCTGCGCCGCCGCCATCGCCGAGATGAATGACGCGACAAGCCTTGCCGCCGCCTTCAAGGATGCGGAGGGCGTCTTCATCCTGCCCCCGTCCGAGTTCGACCCGGAGCCCGGCTTTCCCGAAGCACGGCGCGTCATAGAGGCGGTGACGCAGGCCCTTACAGAGGCTCGCCCCGCCAAGGTCGTCTGCCTGTCGACCATCGGCGCCGACGCGCCGCATGAGAACCTGCTGACCCAGCGCACGCTGCTGGAGGAGGCGGTGGGCGCACTCGGCCTGCCGGTCACCTTCCTGCGGCCCGGCTGGTTCATGGAGAATGCGCAATGGGACATCCCCGCTGCGCGCGATGAAGGCGTGCTGCGCAGCTTCCTGCAGCCCGCCGACAAGCCCTTCCCCATGATCGCGACGCAGGATGTCGGCCACACCGCCGCCGCGCTGCTGCGCGAGGACTGGAACGGAACGCGGGTCGTCGAGCTGGAGGGTCCCGCCCGCGTGTCGCCGAACGACATCGCCTGCGCCTTCGCCACTGCGTTGGGACGCCCGGTCTCGGTCGAGATCGTGCCGCGCGAGACATGGGAAGGGATCTTCCGCGCGCAGGGCACCCGCAACCCGCAGCCCAGAATCCGCATGATCGACGGCTTCAATGAAGGCTGGATCGACTTTATCGATCAGGGCCGGGCGGCGCGGAAGGGGTCCATCACCATTGAAAGCGTCATTGCCGAGATGGTGCAGGCCAGTCGCGGCAAGGCTGATGCGTGAGCTCCAGCTCCGCAAGCATCAATAGGAGAGGATCATGGAGACCATTACCACGCGGGGCGTTGCCATCCCCCGTCTCGGCTTCGGCACCTTCCGCATGCCCGGCGCCGACGCCCAACCCGTGGTCGAGAGTGCGCTCGCGCTCGGCTACCGGCACATCGATACGGCGGCGATGTACGAGAACGAGGCTGCCGTCGGCGCCGCCATCGCGGCTTCCTGCGTTGCTCGGGACGAACTCTTTGTCACCACCAAGGTCTGGCACGATCAGCTCGGCCCGGAGGCGCTGCATCGGGCCTTCGACGCCAGCCTGCGCAAGCTCGGTCTCGATCATGTGGACCTCTACATGATCCATTGGCCTTCGCGGGACATGGACATGGCGGCGACGCTGGACGCGCTGATGTCACTGCGCGAGCGCGGTCTCACGCAGGCGATCGGCGTGTGCAATTTCAACCTGCCGATGCTTCGTCGTGCTGTCGAAGAGATCGGTGCGCCGATCGCGAGCGTGCAGCTCGAGTATCACCCCTTCCTGTCGCAGGCGCCGATGCTGACCTATCTGCGCGGCCAGGGCATTCCGCAGACCGCCTATGCACCACTGGCACAGGGGCGGGCGGCGAATGATCCGACGCTGGCCGCGCTGGGCCTCAAGCATGGCTGCAGCGCCGCGCAGATGGCCATCGCCTGGCTGCTGGACCAGCCCGGTGTCGCGGTTATCCCCAAGGCCGCCCGCCCTGAGAGCCAGAGGGCCAATCTCGATGCCCTCGCCATTCGGCTCGACGACGA
The DNA here is from genome assembly GCF_018390605.1 of Ancylobacter defluvii. Taxonomy (GTDB): domain Bacteria; phylum Pseudomonadota; class Alphaproteobacteria; order Rhizobiales; family Xanthobacteraceae; genus Ancylobacter; species Ancylobacter defluvii. The sequence goes on along the minus strand of NZ_JAHBGD010000005.1, from coordinate 440,773 downwards.
GGACCGCGCCGCCATTGCTGCGCTCCCGAAGGACCAGCGCTTCGTGCGCCCGCCCTTCGCGCCGGATTGGGACGCGGCGGCGTAGGCAATCCATGGACGGGGAGCGCCAGGTGCGGACATCCACCCAGGCCGCATTAGCTAACCTTCAACAGCAAGCGCCCGGTTGGATTCGTTCTTGGACCTTCTCCCGCGTTCTCAATAGAATGCCGTGCTGTTCCATCCGAATAGCGTTGGCTATCCCCTGATTAGGGCCGACCAGGCTGCCGCCAGAAGGCAACCCGCTTATTTCATTGACAAAGGGCGAGATGGCACCAGCAGGACCAGACCGCAACCGAGTAGCATGGCACCGGCAAGCATGAGCCATGCTTCGTTGATGGACTGGACCAATGCCGCCTTTTCCACCAAGGGCCGCACGAACGCCTCTATGGCCGGATCGAGTGGCACCTTGATGGCTCCGCTCAAGGCATTGGGCGGTAACCCGACGATGTCGGCGGCCGAAATATCGCCCGCCAGCAGCCGCTGCTTGAGCGCCTCAGCGTAAACGGGCGCGCGCCCAAACATCACCGTATCGATCAGCGCGATGCCGATGGCGCCGCCAAGATTGCGCATAAGGTTGAACAGGCCGCTGGCATCCGGCACTGCCTCAGGCGCCAGATTCCCTAGGGCGAGGCGGGTCGGCGGCAACAGGCAGAGCATGATCGCACCGCCGCGCACGATCTGCGGCCAGAACATGCCGTCAAAATCGGTCTCGCGGGTCGCGAACCCGCTCATGCCCAGGCCGATGCCGAACAGCGCAAACCCGGCAAGGGTGAGCAGGCGCGCGTTGCCGCGTCGTTCCAGCTCAACGGCAATGGGCGAAGTGACAAGTTGGGTGACGCCGGTGACAAGCATTACCGTACCGATCGCCAGTGGCCCATGCTCGCGCACGAAGCCTAGGAATACCGGCATCAGATACACAGACCCGTATAGTCCCATGCCGAGAATGAAGCTGAGCGCGCAGCCGATGGCAAAGCCCCGGTCGTGAAAGGTCCGCAACTGGACGATGGGTTCGGCGCTGGCGACCATGTGCCGCACAAACATTGTGCCGGCGATCAGGCTGGCGGCAAGCAACGCCAGAACCGGCATCGCAAGCCAGCCGCGGTGGGGAGCGTCCTTCAGCGCTATCTGCAGACTTGCGAGGCAGACGGCCAGCAGGGCGAGGCCGGCGAGGTCCAGCGAGCGCAGCAGGGCGCGATCGCCGACGTCCCGCGCCAACACGGTCAGCCCGAGTGCGCAGGCGAGGATCCCGGGAGCGACATTGACGAGGAATAGCCAGTGCCACGATGTGGTTTGGGTGATCCATCCGCCGACAATGGGCCCGACCGTTGGCGCCAGCACCGCCAGCATGCCGGCAAGCGTGGTCGCGAAGCCCTGAAGCCGGAACGGAAACAGCAGAAACACCGCAGAGAACACCAGCGGGATCAGCATGCCGCCAAAGAATCCCTGCGCCACCCGCGCCGCGATAAGCGGTACGAAACCTGTGCTCGCCGCGCAGCCGATGGAGGCGAGCGTGAAGGCGCTGACGGCGATGGCGAACAGCACCCGCATGCCGAGGGCGCGGGTCAGCAGGCCGGTCAGCGGGATCGCGATCACCTCGGCAATAAGATAGGCCGTCTGTATCCAGCTCATCGACTCGGCGGGTATGCCGAGCGCGTCGCGGATTGCCGGCAGCGACGTCGCGACCACCTGGATGTCCAGCACCGCCATAAACATGCCGAGACACATGGCGGCGAAGCCGACCCATGTCCGCATCAGCACCGGGTGGGATGGAGCTAGAACAAGTGATGGTCGCGCCGGGCTCATGTCGACACGCTGCACGTGCCGATACCCAAAGCAGCGTTTTCGGCACGGATGCGGACATAGAGCATGATCGCGTTCAGCACCGAAAACACGAGCGCGTAGCCGACGAGACCAAACACTAGCGGCAGAACGGCGATCTCGGCCGCAACGACGACATAGTTGGGATGCGACAGGAAGCGGTACGGCCCCCGCTGCACCAGGGAAGCGTGAGGCAGGACGATGATGCGGGTGGTCCAGCGCCGTCCAAGAGAAGCCAGCACCCAGCCCCGGAGGACTTGCAGCAGGACGTAGACGACGAGCAGCACAAGGCTTACCGGCCGCCCCGGCGCCAGCCACCACAGGCCAGCCAGCCACAGCGCATGCAGCGCGACCATGTAGGGATAGTGCTCGGCGGCTGCTTCCTGCGCGCCCTGTGAGAGCAGCCGCGTCGTGTTGTAGTTTGACAACACAAGCTCACTGAGCCGCTGCGCTGTGACGAGGCTCAGAATGAGGAGGGCTTCCATGTCTGTCCCCGCTCATGCTGTCTGGGCGAGGGAGACGCAGGAGGCGGTGAATCCCGGTCCCATCGTCACCAAGGTGGCGCGCTCCGGCAGGCCCTGGGCAATCACCCGCTCGAGGATGAACAGCACCGTCGGTGCCGACATGTTGCCGAAATCAGCGAGCACGCCGCGCTCATGATCGAGCGAGCCTTGATCGAGGTTGAACGCACGTTCGATGGCGGCCACGACCTTGGTCCCGCCGGGATGGCAGACAAACCGTCCGATCTCTTCGGGGGCGAGCCCCATGCGCCCGAGAATACTAGTGATGGCAGGCCTGAGGTTCGTCGCGGCAAAGGACGGCACGTTGGGCTCCAGAATTACGCCGAAGCTCACGGGATCCATGCTCCAGCCCATGATGCCGAGCGTGCCGGGCCACAGATGCTCGCCGGCCCCTTCGATGAGGGCAAGCCCGTGCTCCCCGGTGCGCAGCACGCAGGCGGCTGCACCGTCGCCAAACAGGGCGGTGGAGATCAGATGGGCCTTGTCCGGCCGATCGAGACGGAAGGCGAGCGAGCTCAACTCAACCGTCACCATCAGCACCGTCGAGCCCGGGCGGGCCTGCGCGAGGCGCGAGGCGATAGCGAGCCCGGTGACGCCGCCGGCGCAGCCTAGCCCAAATACCGGGACGCGTTCGATGTCGGCGCGAAAGCCCATTCGGGCGTGGACAACCGCGTCGAGGCTCGGCGTTGCTATCCCGCTGGTGGAGATAAACACCACGGCATCGACATCATCGGCTGAGCAGCCTGCAGCAGCCAGCGCCTTGTTCGCCACCTCGACGAACAGGTCTGCGCCGACCTCCATGTAGACTTCCGTGCGCTCTGGCCAACCCCGAGGCTCAAGGTACCAGTCGAGCGGACGCGCCGCATGGCGCTTCTTGATCCCGGTGCTGGCGAATATGCCGGTCATTGTTTCGGACCGGCTGAAAATCTCGGAAAAGAACTGATGCATGGTCGCCGCGACATCCGGCTGCTTAAGCACATGTGGGGGAACCGCCGTGGCGAGCGAAAGCAGACTGGGCAATTCATTCTCGCCGGCCAGAGGAAGTGGTCGTCCGATGGTTCGTAGGTTCGGCGCAGAATGTGATGACTTTGTCACTGTGAGCATGACCGTGATCTCGCCATGAGGCTTCCGACCCGACCATGCAGGCGAAGCTCGATTGCAGATTTATAATAATAAAAAACTATACCATGTAATGGCTATTCAAATTAGAAATAATTGACATTTTTATTAGCCCATATAAGGAGACTAATTTAACTTCATTTTTAATCAGGATCGACTCATGATGAAATAATACGTACGTTTACTGTCTCATACAAAGATATGATTCATTATTATCAACGGATTCATTACTATACGTAAATATCAATCACGCTACTAGATTAATAATAACTACGCTAAGGTCACGAAGTCGGCGCGGCAGCCGAAAATGAGCCGTTTACGCTCACGGGTGAATATTTCGAAGAAGCCGAACCTACCCTCACGGCATCACTGGACCGGTAACCCCACCTGCAGCCAGCCTAATAAGCTACAATCTTGGAGTTTCCGGTATTTGGAAATGGTCAGCAGAGCTACGCGGCGATGCCGATGACGTTGATTATCTGTCGCAGGTTGAGCTTTGCAGCTCGAACGACCGTTATTGAGTAATGCCGTTCCGCCGCTCAAACCTCAACCGGGCGCGACCCGGACCTGGGTCGTGCACGACCTGGAGTCCGTTGGAACAGAACCTCCAACTTGGCAATGACCCGAAGTTTCATCAGGAGAGTTTAGCCAGCGCATTCGCGCAGCAATCCTACAATTTTCGCATCGAGATTGCGCGCGACGGCAGGTGCGTCCGAATTGCCATAATGCGCCAGATAACTCTCCATTCTGTCATAGGAGAGATGCGCGCCATCTGGACGCTCATCAATGAGGACTGTGACTGGAGCGTAAGATCCAGCATCTGGAACGTGCTTGACCATTTCTTTCATAATGAGCGGATTGCCCACCAAAAACCGCGTGCTCTTGGGAGCGTCGGGTCCCGTTTCACGGCGCAGACTGGCGCCCAGGTCGAACTCCGCAAAGAGCATTAGACCTGTGCGGCCCAGGCCGGTTTCCACAATGCGTTCCAAATCAGCGAAGGACCTTGTAGCCTTCGTCGCCTTGAAAAACTCGACCATGCCAGGCTGCCCGACCGCCGACTTCAGCGCGGCCACAACGGCGTCGAAGGGTTTCGAACAAGTGAGGCTGAAACGCTCAGCCCCGACGTTTGCGACTGCCATTTCCTTCTCCGTAGCAGTTTTCATGCATAAAGGTGCGACCGATCATGCGGGTATTACAGCCGACTACGCTTCCAGAAAGGTCCGGACCTGGCTGACAAACAACTCGTGGTGCTGGAAAAGGGCGCCGTGTCCTGAATCGGGATAAAGAACCAACTGAGCGTTGCTGAGAGCCTTGAACATTACGTAGGCATTGTCAGCCGGCAGCATGGTGTCGTGGCTGCCGCTGACCACAAGGGTTGGCTGGCGGATGGCCCGCAGAATGGCGTGCTCGGGATCGGGTGTAGCGCACCAGGTGATCACCGCCTTGGCCTGCGGATCGGTTACCGCGCTGCCGCTATCGGTGTCCCGATCGTCCTTGCGCATCTTCGTCCGCTTAAGGAATTCCAGGCCGGACGACCGGCTGTCGGATGACTTCGTGAAGAATAGCGGCAGGCGGGGATCCGGCGCATCGGTATCGGAAAACGCCTCCTGGAGAACCGCCAACAGGTGTTCCTCTCCGCCCCTCGGCGCTGTGCCGGCGAGGATGAGCTTTCGGACCAGCGGCCCGTGCTCGGCAGCGATCTGCTGGGCGATGAAGCCGCCGAGGGAAAAGCCCAGCAGGTCGACCTCGGTGAGGCCGAGCAGGTTGATGAAGTCGACCGCGTCGCGTGCCATCGCCGCGACGTTGTCGGGCGTTTCACCGGTCGACCGACCGACTCCCGCGTTGTCGAAGGCGATGACAGGGCGATGGGCAGCAAGGGCGTTGACGACGGCGGGGTCCCCACGCGTCAATATTTCCCGAGAAATGCTGCAGAAGCACCAGCGGCGTTCCGGTCGCAGGGCCGAGGTGGCGATAGGCGAAGCGGATTCCCTGGCCCTCGATATATCGGGTGGGCGCCGTTTCTAGTGTCGCGGCGTTCTGGCTCGCGGTGTCAAGTTCAGTCATGTCATCCTCCGGATGCTTGGCAAGAAATAATTGAGGGGGCGTAGAAATGGTCCGATCTGGCCAGGTCTGAGCCGCTCGCGGTCCTGGGCATTCCGAGGTCCGAGCAAGCTGATGCTCCCGGCACGAAGGTGCCGGGAGCAGTATCGTCACTTGACGAGCGCGGCCTTTTCGATCACCGCGGCGACTTCCTTCGCATGGACGACGAGCGAAGCATGACTGCCGGCGACTTCCGTCGTCCGGGCCTTCATTCTGGTGGCGAAAAACTTCTGGGCCTCGGGTGCGATCACCTTGTCCTTGGTGCTGATCACGTAGAACGTCGGCTTGTCGCGCCAGGCGGCCGTATCGACCGGGGCCTCGAACGCCGTGTGGTTCAACGGAAGCTGGTGGTTGGCCAAAGATTCGGCGATCTGCGGGGGAAGGTCAGCCGCAACCGCTGACGGAAACACTTTGGGGTCGATGTAGAGGTTGCCCTTGTCGTCAGGGTGAATTGCCGCAGTGCCTTCGGTTGCCGGACCGCTCTTGGCGAGCGTCGCCAGCGATTGTCCGACGTCGGGTGCGAATGCGGAAACGTAGACGAGCGCCGAGACCTTGGGATCGTCACCGGCTTCCGTGATGACCACGCCGCCCCAGGAATGGCCGACGAGAACGGTCTTGCCGTTCTGCTTCGCGAGCGCCTGATCGGTGGCGTCGACGTCAGCCGCAAGGGAGGTCAGCGGGTTTGCGACGAGCGTGACATTGTAGCCCTTCTTCGTGAGGATATCGGCAACCGGCTTCCAGCTCGTCTGGTCGACGAAAGCACCGTGGACGAGGACGATATTGTGAGCCGCCCCCTTGGGCAGTTCGGCCGACTGGGCGGGGGCGGCGACTGTTGCTCCGGCCATGAGGATGGTGGCGACCGAGAGGAGAAGATTTCGCATTGATTGCTCCTGTTGAGATGATGGGCGACGCGGGTCCTGGGGAGGCCAGGCGTGTCGGCAAAGTCGCGCTTCTTCCATCCGCCGTTTTGCGAGATGGCTTGCCGCGCGACCTGTTGTGTCGACCTGAGATCAAGTGGGAGGGGTGGTTTTCGGACGTCAGGCCCCAATCGTCCGAATATTGTGTCCGACCGTCCGTCACATTACGATCCGTAAGATGGACATCCTTGCCCAAGTTCTCGATCGCGTCCGCCTAGGTGGGACTCTGCTCTTCCACTTCGAGCTGGGGCATCCATGGAACCTGGCATTGCCGGCGCGTCCCTACGCCCTGTTCCATTATCTCAGTCGCGGCTCAGCTACCCTGGTGCTTGAACAGGGGCGAGAATTACACATGGTCGAGGGCGACTTGGTTGTCGTCACGCGCGGCGAGCCTCACCTGATTTATTCGGACCACCGGGCGAAGCCTTTAGCGATCCTGGACCTCGACCGACCGTCCGGGCGCCTCGGCGTCGTTCGTCATGGAGGCAACGCCCAGCCACTCTCAGCGATGATCTGCGGCAATTTCACTGTGGAGCGGCCCTCGCGCGGCAGCGTTTTGAAATTGCTTCCGCCCCTGCTTCTCCTGAAGTCGACAGACGGCGGCGGAGGGCTAGAGACGATTCTGGAACGCATGGTGAGCGAATCGGCCTTCGCGCGCCCCGGCCAGGACGTCGCCCTTTCTCGACTGACAGAAATACTCTTCGTCGAGGTGTTGCGGAGCTGGATCAAGTCTCTCGATTCCGGAGAGGGCGGATGGCTGGGGGCGATGGCGGACCCGCAGATAGGACCGGCGCTTCAGTTGATCCACGAACGACCCGATCGGCCTTGGACCCTTGGCGAGCTCGGGAATCGCGTTGGGCTCGGTCGCTCAGCGTTTTCGGCTCGCTTCACCAAGCTCGTTGGCGAGTCTATGTACCGTTATCTGATCGCACGCCGGATGGCGGAGGCTGCGTTTCTACTCGAAACAAGCAACGATGGGATTGCACGGATTGCGAACCGTGTCGGCTATGAGACCGCGGCCGCATTTTCGAAGTTGTTCCTCCGACATCACGGCTTATCGCCTGGGCGATACAGAGCAGTTCGCCGTCCTGAGAGTGTGAGAAGGCAAGTAGACCTTACGGAAACAGACGTTGCCGTTTGACCTGTCGCGCTTGTCTCCGCGCCGTGATCGACAACTTCGACACGGACGGTTCTGGAAGTGTGGGCAGAGGAATTGCTCCGGCACGAGCGTCCAGTTCGGTTCTGGAAAGGTCGAAATTTAGCGCGCCAATGTTGATAAAAGTAAAAATTAGGCTTTCGCTGCGACCGTTGATTTCTGTGGAGACCTGACCCTGGATTTTCACTTGGAAGTAACCTCGGCTAGTGATGGTCCTTGGTCAGGTAGCGGTCAGTGCTCGGCTGATCATGCCAAAGATGAGATCGCAATCGACCTCACAGCCACACGCAAGGAGTTGGCCGAGGTCGAGAAACAAATTCGGAGTACAACGGCGAAGCACAACGTGTCGAAAGGAACTGGATTTGGCGGTGTTGTCAGAGGCGGATGCCTAATCGACGCGGCTCCCCTGAAGGGCCGCGGAGGCCTGACCGGAGACAATTTTTCGTTAGCCCTACATCACCTCTAATAGACCCGGAAACGCACATTCCGAACGCCCGCGATGGGTCACTTCAGGGCTCCGCGTCGGTCAACCACGACGGCCGCTTTGATTGGCCTGACGCTAGGCAGCGGACTCATAATGCGTTGATCCAGATGCGGACGGCGGCGAGCTTGAGCGCGGCGAGGAAGTTGTCCGGGCGCCGGTCGTAGCGGGTGGCGAGGCCCCGCATCTGCTTGATCCTGTTGAAGAAGCGCTCGACGAGGTTCCTCTGGCGGTAGAGCCGGGGGCTGAAGGCGAAGGTACGCTTGCGGATCGTGCGCGGTGGCACATTGGCAAATCCGCCGCGCCCCGCCATCTCGGCGCGGATGGCGTCGGTGTCATAGGCCTTGTCGGCGAGGAGGATGCCGCCCCGTGCGAGCCGGGCCAGCAACTCCCGCCCAGCCGGCGCGTCGCCCGCCTGCCCGGCGGTGAGCAGGAGGTGGATCGGCCGGCCTTCAGCATCGACCAGAGCGTGGACCTTGGTGGTCAGGCCGCCCCGGGAGCGTCCCATGCAACGATCGTCGTCGCCCCCTTTTTGATCGCGGCACCATGCTGGTGCACGCGAACGCAGGATGCGTCGATCATCACGATGTCGCCATCATAGGCGGCCGAGACCGCTTCCAGCAGCCTGTCCCAGACCCCGGCCGCCCGCCAGCGCACGAAACGGTTGTACGGGGTTGTACGAGGTCCATAGCGCTCCGGAACGTTTCGCCAAGGCGCCCCGGTGCGGAACCGCCAGAGACGGTTGTACGGGGTTGTACGAGGTCCATAGCGCTCCGGAACGTTTCGCCATGGCGCCCCGGTGCGGAACCGCCAGAGAATGCCGTTGATCATCCGGCGGTCATCTACCCGTGCGACCCCGCGCGGCTTGTTCGGCAAAAACGGGGCGATGACCGCCCATTCCTCGTCGGTCAATTCGTGGCGGCGCATCGCTCTCTCCTATATCGGGAGAGGTTGAATCATGCTCCGAGCCTGGCCGCAAATTTATGTGGCCACTGCCTAAAAGCCGACAGTCTGCAACCGGCCCGAGGCTGTGTGAAAACCCCTGACTTTGCTATGTTTAGGCACTGCTTCGGAGGTGCCAGATGGGACGTTTTGTCGAGGCTGCCGACCGTCATCAGGCGAGCTTTCTGCTCGCTTTTTTGGAGGACTATGTCGATGCGGATAATCCGGTCCGCATCATCGATGCCTTTGTCGATGAACTCGATCTTGCCGAGCTCGGTTTTGCCCGCGTGCAGCCGGCATCGACCGGCAGGCCCGGCTACCCGCCGGGCACGATGCTCAAGCTTTATGTCTATGGATACCTGCATCAGCTGACCTCGAGCCGGAAGCTGGAGCGCGAGGCGGGCCGCAACATCGAACTGATGTGGCTGACCGGCAAGCTGGCACCCGACTTCAAGACGATCGCGGACTTCCGCCATGACAATGCCAGCGCGATCCAGATCGCGTGCCGGCGCTTCGTCGCCATCTGTCGTGCACTGGGTCTTGTCGGTGGCGGCATGGTCGCAATCGACGGGTCACGCTTGCGCGCGGTGAACACGCACGAGAAGAACTACACCAAGGGCAAGCTGGCGCGCCGGAAGGCCCATGTCGAGGAAAGCATCGCGCGCTATCTCGCCGAGCTTGAGGAAGCCGACAGTGCGGAAACCAGACCGGCCACTCCCCGGATCCATCACCTGACTGAGCGACTGGCGTCGCTGCGTGGTCGGCTTCGCGAACTCGAGGAGATTGGCCAGCAACTGCAAGCCGCTCCCGATGAGCAGGTGTCGCTCACCGATCCGGATGCCCGTGCCATGGCGACCGGGAGCGACCATCGCGGCGTAGTCGGCTACAACGTCCAGGCGGCCGTCGATACCAAGCATCATATCGTGGTCACCACCACGGTGACGAACCGCGGCCATGACCGGTCGCATCTGCTTGAGATGGCCACGGCCGCACAGGCCGAGATCGGCGCTGCCGAGATGATCGTCCTTGCCGATCGTGGATACTATGAGGGCGAGCAGATCCGCGCCTGCGCCGAAGCTGGCATCATCCCGATGGTGCCCAAGCCAAATACCTCACCGGCTCAGGCGCGTGGTTTCTGGAGCAAGGCCATGTTCGTACATGAGCCTGAGACCGACACCTACCGCTGCCCAGTCGGCGCGCAGCTCCAGAAGCGCTTTGCCAGGGTGGAGGGCGGCAAGCTCATAAGCGTGTACTTCAACCAAAAGGCCTGTGGTGCCTGCGCATCCCGTGCGCTGTGCACGGCCGGCAAAGAGAAGCGCATCCGACGATGGGAGCACGAAGCGGTGCTCGATGCCATGGAGCGCAGGCTTCAAGCGACGCCCGAAGCCATGGCGGTCCGCCGCTGCACGGTCGAGCACGTCTTCGGCACCATAAAAGGATGGATGGGCGCCACCCACTTCCGAACCCGTGGCCTCAAGAACGTCTCCACTGAAGCCAGCCTGGCGATCCTGGCCTACAACATCAAGCGCGTCGTCGCCGTCGCCGGCGTTGCATCGACCCTCAAAGCGATAACCGGGTGAACCGAGCTATCGCGCGCCACGGCAACAAACCGCGCGACCCAGCCACAGTGAGTTCTCACACAGCCTCCCCCCAAACCGTCCATTCGTCCTCGCCGCAACGAGCTTCCAATTCTAGCGCTAACAATTAAGTGCCGACTGCAGCGTTCATAGTTGGAATGGTATCTTCGCAATATGATCGGTCACGACGGTTATGAAGGCCCGCAGCCTCTGAAGGCGCCGGATGTCCCGGTGATAGCCCATCCAGATATCCCGTGAGGGTGGCTCTGCCGGCAGATCGAGCTGGCGAAGACCGACGATCTGACTTCCGACCACCTGTGGCAGGACGGCGATGCCGATGCCCTGGCGGCACATCCGCCCCTGCACGTTCCGATTGTTCGACCGGAGGAGCGGCTTCGCGTTCGGAAAGCTCTCGGTGAGCCAGGCAATATCCGGAAACTGGCCGGTCGACGTGTCGTGGGTGATGAGCCGGAAGCCGGCTCCATCACCATACACCGGCTCGGGTGCGCCTGCCGCGACGTAGACGCCATAAGGAAGACGGACCAGTCGTCGCTGCACGACATCGGGGTTGTCGAACGGCACAATCCGGAAAGCGATATCGGCCTCCCGCTGAGCGAGGCTAAACAGGCGGGTGCCGGTGAGAATTTCCAGATCAACGTGCGGATAGGCCTTCGCATAATCGTCGATGATCGGCGGCAGGACATAGGCGCCAAACCAGTCGGCAGACGATATGCGCAAGGTCCCTTGAAGATTTTGCTCCTGACCGGCCAGCCGCCGTTCGATGGCCAGGGCGCCCTCCTCCATCTGCTCGGCCAGAGCGATGACGGCGTTGCCTTCTTCGGTCGGAATGAAACCGTCGGCCGTTCGCTGAAACAGCGTGTGGCCGGTGGCTTGTTCAAGAGCCCGAAGGCGGCGTCCGACCGTGGGATGGCTCAGATGAAGCGCGCGGGCGGCAGCGCCCAGTGTGCCGGTACGGGCTATGGCCAGAAAAACCCGAACGTCACTCCACTCCATCGTTACCCCCACAAATATGAACGGCGAACATACGATAGTGTCAGTTCTCGAACAAATCCAATCACCTACATTCGCCTCATCCCACGGGTGCCAAGCGCACCGGCTGTTGATTGCTTCAACTTCCGCGGCGCCCGATTGCGATGAAGGAGAATGTGATGAAGACTTGGCTGATCACAGGATGCTCGTCGGGCCTCGGCCGGCAACTGGCTGAGGCCGTAGCCGCACGAGGTGATAGCCTCGTCGCCACCGCCCGATCGACGGATAGCTTGAAATCGCTGTGCGAACGCTATCCCGAGACGGTGCGCTGCATTGCGCTGGACGTCACCCGCGCCGGCGACGCCGCTAATGCCGTGGCGTTGGCTGAGCGCGCGTTCGGCGGTCTCGACGTCCTCGTCAACAATGCCGGCTTCGGCTTCATCGGCGCGATCGAAGAGGGAGAGCCCGACGAATATCGGCCGATGTTCGAGGTGAACGTCTTCGGCCTGATCGAGACGACCCGGGCCGCTCTGCCGGCGCTGCGCAAGCGTGCCGGAGCCCGCATCGTCAATCTCTCCTCTGGTGCCGGGATCGCCGGCTCGGCGGGTTTCGGCTTCTACAATGCGAGCAAGTTTGCCGTCGAAGGCCTCTCTGAAGCGCTCGCACAGGAGCTTCGTCCGCTCGGCGTGCACGTGATCATCGTCGAGCCCGGCCCCTTCCGCACCGAGTTTCTCGGTCGCTCGATGATCACCGGGGCGCGGGAGATCGCCGCTTACGCCGAGACGGTGCCGGCGAGACGCCATTACCGCCAGACCAACAATGGCCGGCAGGCTGGCGACCCGACTAAAGCCGTCGCCGTGATGCTGCAAGCCGTCGATGCAGAGCATCCGCCGCTGCACCTCCCGATCGGGCCGCGCGCCCACGCGATAGCGGAGCAGAAGCTGGACTCCTTCCGCGCCGACATCGCCGCCTGGCGCGACATCTCCATCGCGACCGATTTCGACACGCACGACTAGGAACCCCGCCGTGACCACCATGTACGTGACCTATGCCGGCGATGCCGACACGCCCTTCGACCGCGAACACTGGATCAACGTCCATTTCCCGCTCGTGCGCGAATGCTGGGGCCCCTATGGGCTTGAAAGCCTCGCCGGCTTTTTCCCGCAGGGAGACGGCGGCGGCCTGATCGCGATCGCGACCTGCATCTTTCGAGACGAGGCGGCCATGAAGGCGGCGTTGGCCTCGCCGGAAACGGCGCGCGTGATGGCCGACGTCGATCTCGTCACCACCGTTAGGCCGCAGCGCAGTCTGGCGACGCCGCTCAGCGACAACGCGGCGGCCACGGCGAACGGCTGAGGGGAACCGACCCGGTCGACCCGCGGGAGGCTGGCCGACAGGCGGCTAAACGCCCGCGGCAAAGACAGCCAGGCTCTCTTCAACGTGATGATCGCCTCGGCCATTGGGCCATGGCCGAGGGTGCTGCCGCCAGCGCGGGCTGCCGGTGCCTGCGCCGGCCCATGCCCGGATGGGTGCGGCAGTCGGCACCGGATAGGGCGGCCCGAATTGATCGGCGGCGGCGACGTTTAGGTTCAGGAACGGAAACACACTCATGCGCGCGACAACATGTGAAGCCGCGGCCCTTGCGGCCGTTAGCGTCCGGGACGGTGACGCCCTGCTCGAGCCGCGGCGCTGGACGATGTTCGTGATCCTGCTGGTCGGCGCGTTCCTGCCGCCGCTCGACTTCTTCATCGTCAACGTTGCGCTTCCCTCGATCCGGGGGGAATTGGGCGCCTCCTCCTCTGCCGAGCAACTCGTCATTGCTTCCTATGCCGCGCTCTATGCCGTGACGCTGACGACCGGCGGGCGGCTTGGCGATCTGTTCGGTCGCGGCCGCGTGTTCTTCCTTGGCCTGATCGGCTTTGCCGCCGCCTCGACGCTGTGCGGCTTCGCCTGGTCGCCCTGGGTGCTGGTCGCCGGGCGCGCCTTGCAGGGCGTAACGGCCGCCGTGATGGCGCCGCAGGCGCTCGCTTCGGTGCAGGTTATTTTCCCGGAGAGGGAGAAGCCGCTCGCCCTCGGCATCTATGGTGCGGTCTTCGGCCTAGCCGCGGTGATCGGGCAGGCGTTGGGCGGCCTCCTGATATCGCTGGATCTCATGGGGCTGGGGTGGCGGGCGATCTTCCTATTCAACCTGCCGGTGGCGATGCTCGTCCTCATGTTCGGCATTCCTCTGCTGAAAGAGACGCGCGCGCGCGACGCACGCCGGCTGGATCTCGGCGGCATGGCGCTGTCGATGCTGACGCTCGGTGCGCTGCTCGTGCCGCTGATCGAGGGGCGCGAAGCTGGGTGGCCGCTCTGGTCCTGGCTGTCACTCGTCGGGGTGCCGCTGCTGGCGTGGCTCTTCTGGCGCCATGAGAGCCGGCTTGCACAAGCGGGAGGTACCCCCCTACTCGACCCGGGCGCCTTGCGGGCACCGGGACTGGGCCACGCGCTGCTGATCGCGCTGTTGTTCTACTCGATCGGCAGCTTTTTCCAGCTGTTCTCTGTCTATCTGCAGGACGCGCTGCATGTGACCGCGCTGCAGGCGGGCCTCGTCTTCCTGCCGTTTGGTGCCGGATTCCTGCTCGGGCCGCTCTCGACGCCCTTTCTCCGACGGTTCTGCGGCGCCTTTGTTAATCCGATCGGCATGGGGCTGGAGGTTGTCGGGTTTCTGGGCCTCGCCGGGCTCATCGCGGCGACACTGACCGGCGTGCATCCCGCATCGATGCCGCTTGCCGCCCACCTGTTTGTCATCGGCTTCGGGCAAGGGCTCGCGCTGCCCACTTTGATGCGGATGGTGACAGGCCGGGTCGCGCCGGCCTTTTCCGGCATGATCGCCGGCATCGCCAGCTCGACTCTCCAAGTCAGCACCGCCCTCAGCGTCGCCGTGATCGGTGGGATCTTCTACCAGATGCTGGGCGCGCGAACCGATCCGGCCGCCATCACGCAGGCGCTCATCGTCGCCATCCTTTGCATCGCCTTCTGTCTCACTGGCGGCGTGGCTCTGAGCATCACCCTCGTCCGGCGGGCGCCTCCTCCGCACGACGGGGCAGAGGGTCAGGTTTGAGATCCCCTCCACGACGCATGTCCAGAGACGCCTATCGCCAATGACGTGGCTCCATCGGAGCCGAGCGTCAGCGAAACGCTTCGTCGCGTCCCGGCGCTCTGGGCCTCAGATCGGTATGGCGGATAGTCGACGTAACCCTTGCTGCCGCCCGTGTAGTAGGTGGCTCGGTCAGCGGGATTGAGCGGCCAGTCGTTGCGAAGCCGGGCGACCAGGTCCGGGTTCGCGATAAAGGCCTGGCCAAACCCTGCCAGATCGATGACGCCGTTGGTGATCAGTTCGTTCGCCCGCGCCTTGGTCAGGCCGCCGTCAAGCAGGATTGCTGTATTCGGCGCAACGGAGCGCCACTTGATCAGCAGCTCTTTGATAAGATCGCTGGTCGGCTTCTGACCGACGGGCGTGTTGAAGAAGCCTGTCTGATCCATCACATGGAAATAGGCGATGCGCCGCTCGCCGAGGGCCTTGCCTAGCGCCAGATAGGTTTTCTCGGCATCCTCGAACAGCGGCACCGAACCGATCACCCCATAGGGGGTCAGGCGGATGCCGACTTTGCTTGGGCCGATCGCCTTGCCGACAGCCTCGACAACTTCAAGTGTGAAGCGCAACCGCCCTTCCATCGTGGCCGCGCCATAACGGTCGCTGCGATCGTTGATCAGGGGATTGAGGAATTGGTCGAACAAATAGCCATTGGCGGCGTGCAGCTCGACGCCGTCGAAACCGGCCTCCATTGCGTTGCGCGCGGCTTGCACGAAGTCGGCAACAACCCGGCCGATCTCTTCGGTCGCCAGAGCACGTGGCCGCGATGCCGGAACAAACCCGATCTGCCCGTGTTCGTCGCGGCCGAACGCCATCGAACCTTCGGCCATGCGATCCGTCGAACTCACCGGCTCGGCGCCATTGGCCTGGATGGAGGTGTGCGAGATCCGGCCGACGTGCCAGAGCTGGATGAACATCCTGCCGCCGACGCTGTGGACGGAGTCCGTCACCAGCCGCCAGCCCGCGACCTGCTCAGGCGTAAAGATGCCGGGATTGTAGAAGTAGCCCTGGCCTTCGATCGAAATCGGCGAGCCTTCCGAAATGATAAGCCCGGCGGTCGCCCTCTGCGCGTAGTAGAGGGCCACTTGCTCGGTGGCGGCATCCTGCGGCCCGCGAGAGCGAGTCAGCGGGGGCATGAAGATGCGGTTGGGAAGGAGAAGTCCCGATAGGTCGAAAGGAGAAAACAAGTCCGTCATGTCGAGCCTGCTGTTGTCTGTGCTGGCTCTTGACTACCAAATGGGACGATGCCAAAAAATTTTCTTTAATTCTTTTCACTACGGACGGATTTTCGCTTATGGCCTCTAGGGTGGAGAGCATCGGCGCGATGCAGGCCTTTGTTCAGGCCGCGGACAAGAGAAGCTTCAAGTTGGCCGGCCAAACCGTTGGCTTAACGCCGTCAGCGGTCGGCAAGGCCATCCAGAAGCTGGAGGATCAGCTTGGCGTGCGGCTGTTTCACCGGTCGACCCGCTCGATTACAATTACCGATGAGGGATTGCTCTTCCTTGATCGATGTCGGCGGATTCTGGCCGAAGTCGAAGCAGCGCAAGCCGAACTCGCCGTCGCCGGTGCAGCGCCCCGAGGGCGCCTCAAGATCAGCTTGCCGGTCGAGCCAACGCTCCTCCTGCCCGTGGTGTCGGAGTTCACTGAGGCGTATCCGGACATCGAGCTGGACCTCGACATCAATGATCGCTTCGTCGACGTCATCGAGGAAGGCTTCGATGCCGTCATCCGGTCCGGCGTGCCCAAGGACAGCCGATTGCTTCACCGCAAGCTCGGCACGTTTGAATGGAGGTTCGTCGCTTCACCGGACTATGTCGGCACGTACGGCGCCCCCATGGCGGCGAGCGACCTTGCCGGGCATCGCTGCCTCCGTCATCGTTACCCCGAAACAGGACGGCTGATGCCGTGGCCGGTTGAATCGGTCCTGGAAGCGGCGGCGGTCCCCGTGACGATCGCCGCGAATATGATGGGACCGCTGCTTGAACTGGCTGAGAAGGGCCGCGGCATCGCCTTCCTTCCGCATTTCGCGGTCTTTAGGAAGATTGAGGCCGGCCTTCTCGTGGAGGTACTGCCCGCTCAAAGCAAAGAAGTCGGATCTCTCAACCTTCTTTGGCCTGCGAGCCGCTATCCGCTCCCCAAAGTGCGCGTTTTCGTCGACTTCATCGCGACGCGGCTTGCTCGAGAATTCGTTGAGCTCCGGTCAACAGGTTCTGCGTGATTCGGACTGTCGCGGGCCCACCCCTACAGTGGGTCTATACTCTTGCCGCCCTATCTGTTCGACGGCGGTCTTAAGGCGACGCAGCAGGCGGCTCGGAGGGCACGGTCCGGGAGAGGATCATCGTCACATCGCGCTTCGGAGGCGCGCCGAATAAACGGCCGTACTCTCGATTGAACTGGGTCGCGCTCTCGTAGCCGACTCTGAAGGCGGCCATGCTGGCGTCTATCCGATCATTCACCATCAGCCGCCGCGCCTCGTGCAGTCGAAGATGCTTCTGGAATTGGAGCGGGCTCATCGCGGTGATCGCGCGGAAATGATGGTGCAGGGTCGATTCCCCCATACCCGCCATCGCCGCAAGTTCGTCGATCTTCAGAGCTTCCGTGAAATTCTCACGGATCCAGCGAATTGCGGTAGCGACACGGTTCGTGCGTGTTCCGAACTGGACCGCCTGACGAAGGCGGATACCGATCGGGCTCGTCTGGACGTGATAGAGGATTTCCCTTTGCAGCGAACGCGCAAGGATGGGGATGTCCTGCGGGCTGTCGAGAAGTTCCGTCAGACGCATGGTCGCCAGAGCTAGGGAGTGAGTAACAGGGCCAATCGCCATGCCCGTACCGGCGAGCTTCGTTTCCGCGCCGGATTGGGCGACCTCGGAGATGAGCTCGCGCGCCAATTCCAGATCGATATTCAGCTTGATCGAGTAGTAAGGCTCCGATCTTGAGGCATTCAGAACCTGGACGATGGTCGGAAGTCCGACTGCGGTCAGCAGGAAGTGCGATTCGTCGTAGACATAGCATTCCCTTCCCAGCACGACTCGCTTCGAGCCTCGGGCGATCAGGGCGAAGGAGGGATCGTAGAGAAACGAGGTCGGCTCGGCCGGTCCGGTCTTGCCGTGGATGGTTAGGCCCGCGCCCCCGGTTTCAGCCTGCCCCGTTCCGCACAGATGGCGCTTTACGAATATCGGCGATGCGTCCGCGCGCGAACGCGATCATCGCATTCTGGCTGGTGGTTTCGCTGTCTGCGACGGCCATCTCTGGCCTCCCGAAAACCGGCTGATGACAATGGGACGGGTTCAGATCGAAGATAAGATGAAATTGTCGCCTCGACAGCCCGATCCGCTCCAATAATTGCCTATTCCTGTCGCTCGCCAGCCCTGGCGGTCGTCCCCTTTGGGCTTGCGAGGCCGTCGAGAACCAGATCCATCATCCGCTCGGCCTGCCGGCCGGCTTCCGGCCCAGGCGCAATGCGCCAGAGGAAGCCCATCAGCAGCAGTATGTCAGCGGCCTGCACGCCCGGGCGCATGCTGCTGTCGGCGACACAGGCCCGGATCAGGGTCTCGACCGCCGACGTGACGGGGGCATAGCTGCCGCGGATCGCCTCCTGCGCCGCCGGGCTGTGCAGCGCCTCGCCTAGCCCGTGCTTCAAGCGGACATAGTCCGCGAGCGTGAAGAACCATCGGCGGAAGGCTTCGAGCGGCGTCCGCTCGGCCAGCAAGTGCGGCACCGATGCCACCAGCCGCTCGATGTCATGCTGGTAGACCGCCAGGATAAGCGCTTCCCGCGTCGGGAAGTGGCGATACAGGGTGCCCGCGCCGATCCCTGCGCGCTTGGCGATCTCGTTGAGCGAGGTCAGCCCGGATTCGGCGAAGGCATCATGCGCGATCTGCAGGATGTGCTCGCGATTCTTGACGGCGTCGGCGCGCCTTGATGCCGGAAAGCTCTCTGACACGTCCACATCCTTTACCGGCATTGGCGCTGCACGCCTGATAAACGGAGAGTTCTCCGATAAAAAGATACAAACGGAGAACTCTCCGGACGGAGCATAGGAGCCACCATGGACTATATCAAGCTAGGAAACACGGGGCTGGACATCTCGCCAATCGCCTTGGGCGCCATGACCTATGGCGACCCCACCCGCGGTCATCCCGTCTGGTCGCTGCCGGAAGAGCAGAGCCGCCCTCTGATCCAGCATGCGATCGAGACGGGAATCAATTTCTTCGATACGGCCAATCTCTATTCGCAGGGTTCCAGCGAGGAGATTCTCGGCCGGGCGCTCAAGGATTTCGCCGATCGCGACGATGTCGTGATCGTCACCAAGGTTCGCCATCCCATGCGCCCGGGGCCGAACGGCAAGGGATTGTCGCGCAAGGTCATCTTGACCGAGATCGACCACAGCCTGCGCCGGCTCGGCACCGATTACGTCGACGTCTACATGATCCATCGCAACGATCCGTCCACGCCGCTGGAAGAGACGCTCGAAGCGCTGCATGACGTCGTGAAGGCCGGCAAGGCCCGCTATATCGGCGCCTCATCGATGCATGCGTGGGAATTCTCCAAGGCCCTGCACATGCAGAAGGCTAATGGCTGGTCACGCTTCGTAACCATGCAGCACCACTACAATCTGCTGGCGCGCGAGGAGGAGCGCGAAATGCTGCCCCTTTGCAGGGACCAGGGCGTGGGCACGATGATCTGGAGCCCGCTCGCGCGCGGCCGGCTGGCGCGCGAATGGGGCGCGGCGAAAGCGACGGCGCGCTCCGGCAGCGATCCGTTCGCCGACATGCTCTATACATCTCTGACTGCGGAGAGTGACAAGGCCATCGTCGCGGCCGTTGGGGACGTCGCGGAGGGACGCAACGTTTCGCGCGCGCAGATCGCGCTGGCGTGGCTGCGTGGCAAGCCAGGGATCGCCGCCCCGATCGTGGGGGCTAGCACGATCAGCCAGATCGACGACGCGGTGGCCTCCCTGTCGATCAAACTTTCGGATGAAGAGGTACGGAGGCTCGAGGCGCCTTACACGCCGCGCCATGACTTTCAGGGCATCTCGGACGATCGTGAGCTTCAGCGCATCATGGCGCAGATCCCCAATTTCCAAACCAGAAACGCTAACGACCAACGCGATAGGGCGTGAGCGCGACAAGGTTGCATAATTGTCGCATCCTTTAGATTGGAATGCGCATAACGTTCCGGCCAGTCAAACCCGAACTGGTACACAACGCCGTGTCAGATTTCCGAAGTTTTTCGGGTCCTTCGTTTCCCGAATAACGTCACGAAACCTGTCAAGGAGGAGTTCAATTGCCGTAGCTTCCGCACCTGTCCTGCTGCCGGCGCTGTCGATGAACAGCGCCGCAATCGACCAATCTATGTGGCTGCTGCGCCGGACCAGGCAGGTACGCCGTGCGTCATGATCCGGCCAGCGGGGCCATTTTCATTATGCTGCGCAGCCTCTAAATGCACGGCATGGCGCAAGCCGTAGCCGAACTCACCGAGCAGGGCTCTCAAGCCGTCTAGACCGCCATGCCGATCCTCTCGCAACTCTTGCAGGCCGAGACCGCCGCGCGGGAGGTGAGATCGACCGCCTACCAGCCCAGGTGGCACGCGTCCCGGCCTATCGCGACCTCGCCGGCCTTAGCCAGCAACGAGGTCGATGAGGCGCTCGTGCGCCAGCTATTTCGCTGCGAGTTCCTCGACGACGTACACAACGTCGTCCTGGTCGGCAGGCCGGGTACAGGCAAGCCCCACCTCGCCACGGCTCTCGGCGTTCACGCCATCGAGCATCATCACTGGCGGTTCCGCTTGTTCTCCACCGTCGAACTCGTCAACGAGCTCAAACAGAAGAAGACCTTGGGGAAAGGCCATTTTTCCCGCCAACAGCGATTTCCACTCTATAATACGCAGCTGTGGCGGTGGCCCGTTAAGACGAGCGCCCAAGGCGGTATGATAGTGCGCTTCGTGTGTGTTCAGAGTGCTCCGGGACGGTGCCGAGCACAAAGGCATCATAGCGCGACGGCCAATAGCGGTGCGACTGAGAGGCGGCGCCTTCCAGCCGTCACCGACAGCATGCGGCCGGCATCTCCAACAGCCCGGCGGTGCAACGCCCCCGATTGTAGAAGCCGCCATGGCCAGGAACGCCAGTTTCGTGCCCAAGGCCCCGGAACATCGCCGATCGCCGGCTCGCTTCACGTCGAATGTTTAGCTGAACTAACAAGTCGGCGTGACTTTCTAAATAGCGCTAATGGCCGATTTCCTCCATGGTCGCTCTCGAGCAGCAAGAAAACAACGCTGCCACGCCGTGAACCGCAGGGTCGCTCCTGGTTCCGGCGGAGGAACATACGCCGCTTCCGATGACCCGCTTCGCCCCGACGCCGGCCGACTGGCCGCGCGTGACGGCGATCTGCGCAGAACGCAATGACGCCTCGGCACGGCCGCGGCGTGAGCGCGAACCTATGGCCGCCCCCAATGGCCGCCCCCTTGGCCGAAACGCCGTCACAGGCAACAGCATCGTATTGAGGATCGCCCGATGAATCTCTCGACCTTACTCAACGCTCGCGCCGCCAAGGGCCGCCCGGTTCGCGCCGGCCTGATCGGCGCCGGCAAATTCGGCTCGATGGTGCTGGCGCAGGCGCAGCGCATCGAGGGATTGCAGATCGTCGTCATCGCCGATCTCAATGTCGGCAAGGCGAAGGAATCGCTGGCCCGCGTCGGCTGGCCGGAAGAGCGCTACACCGCGACCAGCGCCGGCGACGCGGTGAAGACCGGCAAGACCTTCGTCACCGACGATGTGAACGCAATGTTCGCCTGCGACGAGATCGAATGCGTCATCGAGGCCACCGGCCATCCCATCGCCGGCACCCGGCATGCGCTCGGCGCCATCGACGCCGGCAAGCATGTGGTGATGGTGAATGTCGAGGCCGACGTCATGGTCGGCCCGATCCTCGCCGAGCGCGCCCGCAAGAAGGGCGTCATCTATTCCATGGCCTATGGCGACCAGCCGGCGCTGATCTGCGAGCTGGTCGACTGGGCCCGCGCCACCGGCTTCGAGATCACCGCTGCCGGCAAGGGGATGAATTTCGAGCCGCGCTACCGCTACTCGACGCCGGACACGGTGTGGGGCTTCTTCGGTTGGACCGATGAAGAGGTCAAGGCCGGCGACTTCAATCCGAAAATGTACAATTCCTTCACCGACGGCACCAAGGCCGCCATCGAGATGGCGGCGGTCGCCAACGGCACCGGCCTCGATTGCCCCGATGACGGCCTCGCCTTCCCGCCGGCCGGCCTGCACGACCTCGCCAAGGTGTTCCGCCCCGCCGCCGATGGTGGACGGATGGCGCGCTCGGGCCTCGTCGACATCGCCGCCAGCCAGGAGCCGGACGGGCGCGAGGTCTACAACAACATCCGCTACGGCGTGTTCGTCACCTTCAAGGCGCATAATGAATATGCCCGCGCCTGCTTCAAGCAGTACGGCCTGCTTACCGATCCGTCCGGCTGGTACGCCTCCATGTGGCGTCCCTTCCACATCATCGGGCTGGAGACTTCGGTCAGCGTGCTCTCGGCTTGCCTGCGCAACGAGCCGACCGGCTGCTCCAAGGAGTTCCGCGGCGATGCCGTCGCCACCGCCAAGAAGGACATGCAGCCCGGCGAGATGCTGGATGGCGAAGGCGGCTATGCGGTGTGGGCGAACGCCATTCCCGCCACCCGCAGCCTCGATCTGCGCGCCCTACCGATCGGGCTGGCGCACAACGTCAAGCTGAAGCGGCCGATCAAGAAGGACCAGATCGTCAGCTTCGACGATGTCGAGCTCACCGCCGATCTCGATGTGGTGGGCCTGCGCCGCGAGATGGAAGACACCTTCTGTCCGGGTACCAGCGTCGCCGCCTGACACGGCGGCACGGCGAGGGGATCCGGCCGCAGGATCCCCCGCCCCATGCATGAGGACATGATGACCCGTTCCGTCCACGATCACGCCTTCATCGTCATCGCCGAATTCCGGGTGAAGCCGGGCGCCATGGAGGCGTTTCTCGCCGCGGCCGGTGACGATGCCCGCCATTCGGTCGCCGACGAGCCGGGATGCCGGCAGTTCGATGTCGTGCGCCCACTGGGCGAGGCCGACAGCGTGCTGTTCTACGAGGTGTATGACAGCCGCGCCGCCTTCGACGCGCATCTGCAAACGCCCCACCTGGCGCGATTCCGCACCGCCTTCCCGTCGCTGATCGTCGAGGAGCGGCCGGTCCGCTTCGGCGAACGGCACCATCCCTGATCCCGGCGCGCAGGAGCGACCCGCCATGTCCGCAGCGCTTCCGTCCATCGGCTTCATCGGCACCGGCATCATGGGCGGCCATATGGCCCGCCGGCTGTCCGAGGCGGGCTTCCGGCTCCGCGCCTGGAACCGCACGGCGGAAAAGGCCGAGGCGCTGGCCAACCATGGCATCGAGATCGCCGCCTCCGCCTCCGCGGCGGCGGCGGGGGTGGAAGTCGTGATCTGCATGCTCAGCTCCGGCCCGGTCTGCGACGCGGTGCTGGGCGGGCGCGACGGTGTCATTGCCGCCATGCGCACCGGCGCGACGCTGGTGGTCATGAGCTCGATCCCGGTCGAGACGGCGCGGGCCCAGGCCGACGCCTGCGCCCGGCGCGGACTCGGCTATCTCGATGCGCCGGTTTCCGGCGGCGAGCGCGGGGCGCGTGACGGCACGCTCGCCATCATGGCCGGCGGCGAGGCCGGCACCGTCGAGGAGCTGGCACCGCTTTTCGCGCCGCTCGGCCGGACCACCCATGTCGGCCCGGCGGGCTCCGGCCAGCTCGCCAAGCTGGCCAACCAGCTCATCGTCGCCTCCAACATCTGCGCGGTGGCGGAAGCGCTGCTGCTCGCCGAGCGCGGCGGGGCCGACCCGGCGCGGGTGCGCGAGGCCTTGCTGGGCGGCTTCGCCGACTCGACCGTGCTGCGCCAGCATGGCGAGCGCATGGTGCGCGGTGATTTCACGCCGGGAGGCCCGGCCAAGTACCAGGTGAAGGACACGTCGACGGCCCTACGCCTGGCGCGCTCGCTCGGCCTCAGCCTGCCCATCGCCGACGCCGTCGACCGCCTGTTCCAGAATCTCGTCGATCATGGCGGCGCCGACATGGACCACAGCGCGGTACTCGTCGAACTGCGACGCGCCAATCGCTCGGCGGAGACTGCCCTCGACGCCTGACAACGTTCAATAATGTCAACAAACCGGGACAGAGAATCCCGATACGGAGGAAACGACATGACCGCCTTCTCGATCCGCGGCCTGCTGATTGCCGCCTCGCTCGCGCTCGCCGTTCCGGCCGGCGCCGAGACGCTGACCCTTTCCACACCGGATGCCGACACGTCCGAGATCACGCTTGCCGCCAATCACTTCGCCGAGCTGGTGAAGCAGAAGACCAAGGGCGAGCTGGAAATCAAAGTGTTCCCTAACGGCACGCTCTATGGCGGCGATCCGGCGGCGGGGGTGAAGCAGCTGGCGAGCGGCTCGCTCGACATGCTGTTCAACGCCACCTCGCTCTACGCCACCTTCAATCCCAAATTCACCGCGATCGCCGTGCCCTATCTGTTCGACGACGTCGAGCAGCTGCGCGCCTATCTCAACAGCCCCCTCGGCGAGGAATTGCGCGGCGATCTTTCCAAGATCGGCATTATGGGGCTCGATTTGTGGTCGCGGCCGCTGCGGCAGATCACCAATTCCAAGCTGCCCATCACCAAGCCCGACGATTTGAAGGGGCTGAAGCTGCGGGTTCCCAACAACCCGCTCTGGGTCAAGTTCTTCGGCGCCATGGGTGCCGCTCCCACCCCGATGGCCTTCGCCGAGGTCTACAACGCCTTGCAGCTCGGTGTGGTGGACGGGCAGGAAAACCCGGTCAACGTGCCGGTGAGCGCCCGCCTCTATGAGGTGCAGAAATACCTCACCATCTCCAATCACATCGCCGATGCGTGGGTCGTGGGCATCAATCCCCGGCGCTACCAGGCGCTGCCGGAGGCGTTCAAGACCGCGCTCAACCAGGCGGCGGTCGAGACCGAGGAGTGGAAGGCGAAGAACGATGCGGCCGATATCGCCAAATCGATCGCCACGCTCGAGCAGAACGGCATGAAGATGAACGAGCTGACCGCCGAGCAGCGCGCCGCCTTCGTCGCCGTCTCGAAGAGCCTCTATCCGGTCTTCCAGGGGCTGGTGAAGGACCCGTCGTTCTTCGACCGCACCACCGCCTTCACCGGCAAGAGCTGACCCTGACGGCGGCCCTCTCGGGGCCGCCCTCCCCCTTCCCAGTGGATACAGGGTGATCTCATGTCCTCCCGCCGTTTCACGCTTGGACGCTTCGTGCAGATCGTCGCCGACTACACCGCCGGCGCGGCCTGTGGCGGCATCCTCATCGTGGTGCTTCTCCAGGTGACGGGCCGCCTTGTCGGCCATCCGCTGCCATGGACCGAGGAAGCGGTACGCTTCCTCTTCATCTGGATGGTGTTTCTCGGCCTGGCCGCCGGTTTCCGCACGGTCGAGAACGCACGGGTGATCGTGTTCCTCGCCATGGCGCGCGAGGTCACGCGGCATCTCGCCGTGCCGATCTACGTCCTCTTCTGCGTCGGTTTCTTCGTGCTGATCGGCTGGACCGGCATCGCCCTGGTCGAGCAGCAGATCATGATGAACGAGGAGGCCGCGACGCTGCCGCTGCCGATGTGGGTGATAGGCCTCATCATGCCGCTGTCCTCCGCCATCGCCATCCTTGCCATCATCGAATCGGTACGCAGCCGTCGCGAGCTGATCGCGGTGCCGGAACCCGGCCTCATGCAGGACGAGTTCGCCCGCGAGATGCTCCATGCCGACGTTTCCGTCACCGGAGGGCATTAGCCATGATGAGCCTCATCCTGTTCGCCATCTTCATCGTGCTCAGCATGATCGGCGTGCCGCTGGCCATAGCGCTCGGCCTTGCCGGCGTGGCGACGCTGCTGATGTTCACCTCCATGCCGCTCGACCTGCTGACCCAGACGATGTTCTCGTCGATGAACTCGTTCCTGCTGGTCGCGGTGCCGCTGTTCATCCTGGTCGGCGCGGTGATGGAACGCGGGCGCGTCGCCGAGCGCATCTTCGACTTCGCCGAATCCATGGTCGGCTGGCTGCCGGGCGGGCTCGGCCATGTGAACGTGCTGTCCTCGGTGATCTTCTCCGGCGTCTCGGGCTCCTCGGTCGCCGACATCGCCTCGGTCGGGGCCATCGAGATCAAGGCCATGGAACGCCACGGCTTTCCCAAGGGCTATGCGGTGGGCATGACGCTGTGCACCGCGACGCTGTCCTCGATCATCCCGCCGTCGATCCTGATCGTCATCGCCGGCTCGATCGCCAATGTCTCGATCGGCACGCTGCTGGTGGCGGGGCTGGTGCCGGGCCTGTTCATCGCCCTCGCCTTCCTGGTGTTCAACCACTTCTATTCGGTGCGCTACGGCTACAACCCGCCCTCGCAGTTCAGTCTGCGCATGGTGTTCGTCACCGGGTTGCGGGCGATCCTGCCGATGCTGACGCCGCTGATCCTGATCATCGGCATCGCCAGCGGCGTGTTTACCCCGACCGAGGCGGCGGCGGTCGCCGTGCTCTATGTCGGCGTGCTCGGCGTGCTGGTGTACCGGACCATTCCGCTCTCGGACATTCCCGGCATACTGATCTCCACGGCGCGGCTGTCCGGCACCATCCTCTTCATTGCCGCCACCTCGCAGATCGCCGCCTGGATATTCGCCTATGAAGGGTTGCCGCAGAAGCTGTCGCTGCTGCTGGCGGCGATGGATCTCGGCCCCACCACCGGGATGCTGGCGATCTTCGTGTTCCTGCTGCTCATCGGCATCTTCATGGAAGCGATCCCGGCGATGTTCATCCTCATTCCGGTGCTGATGCCGCCGGTGGCGACGCTGGGCATCGATCCGATCCATTTCCTCATCGTGACGGTGATGACGCTGACCCTCGGCCTCGTCACCCCGCCGGTCGGGGGGTGCCTGTTCGCCGCGGCGCAGGTCGCCGAGATGCGGATCGAGGATGTGATCAAGGGCTCTCTGGCGCCTATGACGGTGCTCACCCTCGCCATCTTCGCGCTGGTGCTGTTCCCGGTGCTGACGCTCGGGCCGATCCGCGCCCTCGGCCTGTATTGAGCGCGGCGGCAGCGATGGACACCGCCGCAGAATTCATCATCGTGATGGGCGTATCCGGCTCCGGCAAAAGCGAGATCGCCCAGCGGCTCGCCGGCGCCCTCGCAGCGCCCTTCATCGAGGCCGACCGCCTGCACAGCGCGGAGAATGTCGCGCGCATGGCCCAGGGCATCGGGCTGACCGACGAGATGCGCTGGCCCTGGCTGGCGGCGGTCTGCGCCGCGGCGCGGGCCGAGCCGCGCCGCCCGGTGGTCATCGCCTGCTCGGCGCTGCGCCGCGTCTATCGCGACGTCCTGCGACGCGAGCTCGGCGATGTGGGCTTCGTGTTCCTGGACGGGCCGCGTGAACTCATCGCCGAGCGGCTTCGCGGGCGGCCGGCGCATTTTGCCACCACCTCGCTGCTCGACAGCCAGCTGGCGACGCTGGAGCCGCCGACCGGGGAAGCGGACGCCTTTGCCGTCCCGCTTACCCTGGAGCCGGCACAGATCGTCGACGCGGTGCTGCGGAGAGTGCGGCCGGCGGAGGCTCCGGCGCGCTGAGCGCGGCGCGGGCATTGCGCCGGCGCATCTCCCATCCGGCCCGCTCGGCCCGCAGCCAATCAAGGAACAGCCGCACCTTGCGTTGCCGCAAATGCTCGTGCGGGCACACGATCCATTGCGTCACCAGCCGTATCGGCGGCGGGGCCGCCACCGGGCAGATGAGCCGCCCGCTCTCCAGCTCGCGCTCCATCATCAGCGTGCTTTCGAGCGCGATGCCCATGCCGCCGGCGGCGGCGTCGATGGCCATGTGGCTGCGGTCGAACGACACCCGCGCCCAGCGCTCGCCCGGCTCCACGCCGGCGAGCGCGAACCAGCGCGGCCATTGCGCCTGCGATTTCACCGAATGGATCAGCCGGAAGCGCGGCAGCTCGGCGGCGGTGAGGCTGCCGGCGGGGGCGTAATCGGGCGAGCAGGCCGGAAAGAAGTCTTCCTCCGCCAGGCCCTCGACGAACATGCCGGGCCAGCGCCCGTCGCCGTGACGAATTTCGATGTCCACCACCTCGCGCCGGAAGGTGGTCGGCTCGTTGGTGCCGTCGATGCGGATGTCTAGATCGGGATTGCGGTCGAGAAAGGCGCCGAGCCGCGGCAGCAGCCATTTGTTGGAAAGCGTCGGCGTGGCGCGCACGGTCAAGGTGGTGACCGAGCGATAGCCGCGGATGAGATTGGTTGCCTCGGCGATCCGCTCGACCTCGTCGGTGATGGTGGCGAAATAGCGCTCGCCCGCCTCGGTGAGCATGACGCGACGCCCGACCTTGCTCATCAGCGTCAGGCCGAGCTGGGTCTCCAGTGTCTGGATCTGCTGGCTGACGGCGGAGGGCGTGACGCTCAGTTCCTCCGCCGCCTTGGAGATGCTGCCGAGGCGCGCGGCGGTATGAAACACGAAGATGGCGCGGATAGGCAGTTGCATCGCACACCGCTGGCTTTGGTGGCGCCATCATAGAAGCTCCCGGCGGTTCCCGGCAAACGCCAAGGGAAACGCCCCGCCCCGATGCTTCAGCACAGGCGGGTGCAGCGGCGCCGAAGATACCGCGCCTCGCCGACGTCCGGCCTCCCCGCTTTGTCTCAGGCGTCGTATTTCCGCACGGCCTCGGCAATGGCGGCGGCGGAGGCGCGGCAGGAGGCGGTGCCGCCGACATCCACCGTCCGCGTCCCGGCGGCGCCGAGCGCCCGGTCGACGGCGGCGGCGATCGCCTTTTCGGCGAGCAGGAGATCGTCGCGCCCATGCCGGGCGCCCAGCCAGCCGAGCATCATGCCGGCGGAAGTCACCATGCTGATGGGATTGGCCTTGTCCTGGCCGGCGATGTCCGGCGCCGAGCCATGCGAGGCGTTCGCCATCACATGGCGGGCACCGGCATTCAGCCCGCCGCCGAGGCCGAGGCTTCCCGCCAGCGCCGAGCAGAGATTCGAGATGATGTCGCCGATGAGATTGGTCATCACCACCACGTCGTAGCGGTCGGGACGTATGTAGATGTCGGCGTTGAAGGCATCGACGATCGCCGCGTTCCAGCGGACATCGGGATATTCCGCGGCCACCTTCACGCACTCGTCGTAGAACAGGCCGTCGGTCATCTTGAAGATGTGCTTCTTGCTGAGGATCGTCACCTGGTTGCGCCGCCGCCGCGCCCACTGGAAGGCGGAATGCGCGATGCGGTTCGACGCCTGCGCGGTGATCTTCCGCATCGAGATCGCCACACCCTCGACCGGCATCATCTCGCCATAGCCCTCGAACATGTTCCGGTCGGGATAGAAGCCCTCGGAATTCTCGCGCACCACCAGCACGTCGAGCCCCGGACGGGCGTTCGGCACGCTGGGCGAGGACCTGGACGGCCGCAGATTGGCGTAGAGATCGAGATCGTGGCGGAAGCGCCCGGGCACGTTGATGCCACCGGCCGAGGCCGGGTAGCCGCCATTGTCGCAGGGGCCGAGGAGGATGCCGTCGGCCGCCACCGCAGCGGCATACACCGCGTCGGTCAGCGTCGTGCCGTGCGCGGCCAGGCTTTCATGGCCGATGGCGTGTTCCTCGAAGGCCAGCCCGAGCGAGAAGCGCCGGTCGGCGGCTCGAAGCGCGAGAACCGCCGCCGCGGTGATTTCGGGGCCGATATGGTCGCCCGGAAGAACCGCGATCTTTAGCGAAGACATGACGTGCTCCATGCAGGCGGAGAGGTTGGGCCGGCGCGCGGGACGCGGGCGATCAGGCGACGGCGCCCTTGCGCAGCCGCATCAGCATCGGGATGACCAGCGCCGCGATCGCGACGGCCAGCAGGCCGGACGCCAGGGGATGGGTGAAGGGATTGTAGAATACCGAGATGTCGCCCTGGCTGATCGCCAGCGCCCGGCGCAGATGCTGCTCGGCCATCGGCCCGAGGATCAGCCCGACGATGCAGGGCGCCACCGGTACGCCGACAAGCCGCATGCCGAAGCCGCCAATGCCGATGATCCACAGCAGGGCCAGGTCGAACACGCTGTTGTTGATCGTGTAGACGCCCAGCGTCGCGAAGGTGAGGATGCCGGCATAGAGCCACGGCCGCGGGATCAGCAGCAGCTTCACCCACACCCCCGCCAATGGCAGGTTGAGCAGCAGCAGGAAGAGATTGCCGACATAGAGGCTGGCAATCAGGCCCCAGACCAGTTCCGGGCTGGATTCGAACAGCAGCGGGCCGGGCTGCAGGCCGTATTGCTGGAAGGCGGCGAGCATGATCGCGGCGGTGGCCGAGGTCGGCAGGCCCAGCGCCAGCAAGGGGGCGAGAACGCCGGCGGCCGAGGCGTTGTTCGCCGCCTCCGGTCCGGCAACCGCCTCGATCGCCCCGTGCCCGAATTCCTCGGGATGCTTGGCGAAGCGCTTCTCGACCGCATAAGAGAGGAAGGTGGGTATCTCCGAGCCGCCGGCCGGCAGCGCCCCGATCGGGAAGCCGATCAGCGTGCCGCGCAGCCACGGCTTCCACGAGCGGCTCCAATCCTCCCGGCTCATCCAGAACGAGCCCTTGATGGCGTAGATCTCCTCGGTCTCGTAGCGGTAGCGGGCGGCCTGATACAGCGCCTCGCCGACGGCAAACAGGCCGACGGCGACGATCACGATGCCGACGCCGTCGAGAAGTTCCGGGAAACCCATGGTCAGGCGGGCGACGCCGGTCTGGCGGTCGGTGCCGATGAGGCCGAGTGCCAGCCCGATGAGCAGGCTGGCGAAGCCGAGCGGCAGCGAGGAGCCGAGCACCGCCGTCACCGTGACGAAGGCGACCATCATCAGCGCGAAATATTCGGCCGGCCCGAAATGCAGCGAGAAACGCACCATGGCCGGGGCGACGAAGGTGAGCGCCAGCGTCGCGATGGTGCCGGCGACGAAGGAGCCGATGGCCGCCGTCGCCAGCGCCTGGGCGCCGCGTCCCTTCCGCGCCATGGCATGCCCGTCGATGGCAGTGACGATCGAGCCGGATTCGCCGGGCGTGTTGAGCAGGATCGAGGTGGTGGAGCCGCCATACATCGCGCCGTAGAAGATGCCGCCGAACATGATGAAGGCGGCGGTCGGCTCCAGCGAGGCGGTCACCGGCAGCAGCAGCGCCACCGTCAGTGCCGGACCGATGCCCGGCAGCACGCCGATGGCGGTGCCGACCAGCACGCCGATCGCCGCCCACAGGAGATTGGCCGGCGCCAGCGCCACGAGAAAGCCGTCGAGGAGAAAATGGAGGGTCTGCATGTGATCCTGGGCTCCGGATGTTCGGGCGAGCAGAACAGCAACCGAATTCAGTCGAGGAAATGCTCGACGATCCAGCCGGCCGGAAGCGAAAGTCCGAGAAGCTCGTTGAACACGTAGTAGGACAGGCCGGCGACGATCAGCCCGATGGCGAGGTTGGCCAGCAGGTTCCGGTTGCCGAACGCCCGCGCGACGATGGCGAACAGCAGCGTGGTCGCGGCGATCCAGCCCACCGTTTCGAGGACCAGCAGCTGCAGCAGCAGGCCGGCGAGGACCAGGGCGACCGGGCCGATGTCGATCTGGCTCCAGCCCTCCTCCGCGAAGGTCGCCCGCAGCGCGTTGACGACGAGCACCGTGCCGTTGACGGCAAGACCCAGCGCGATGAGGAACGGGAAGAATGCCGGCCCGACCACGGCCTGCTGCCCGGACGAGACATGGGTGATGGTGTCCGCGAAGATCGCGATCGCGATCAGCAGCATGATCCCGCCGAGAACGGCATGGGCGGTTCGCAGCTTTGCTGCCGGGTTCATCGATGAACTCCCCAATCTGCACGTTGGCCGATGTGGATGCACGACCGGAAGGCCACGCCGGGGGCCGCGGAAGATCGCCCGGAACCCGTCTCCGGACGACCTCGAGCGCGGCGAGCACGGCGCGGCGGCCACAGGGCACCCGCCGCACCGAAGCCGGCGTCCGGCCCCGGCGCAGCGGCGTCCGCCATCATTGGATCAGGCCGAGGTCCTTGAACAGCGCCTGCACCCGCGCCTGCTCCTCCTTGAGGAAGGCGGCGAATTCCGCCGGCGGCATGTAGATGTCCTGCCAGCCGCGCTCGCCGATGGTCTGCTTCCACTCCTCGGTCTTCACCATCTCCGCCACCGCCGCCTCGAGCTCGGCCCGCTCCTGTCCCTTGGGATCGGCGGAGGAGACCACGGCCCGCCAGTTCACGAACGAGACGTCGTAGCCCTGCTCCCGGAAGGTCGGGATGTCGACGCCGGGCAGCCGCTCGGGAGAGGCGATGCCGAGCGCGCGCACCTGCCCGGTCTTGATCTGCGAGGACAGTTCGCTGTAGCCGCCGGTGCCGACCGTCACATGCCCGCCCATCACGCCGGACAGCATCTCGCCGCCGGAGGTCAGAACCACATAGTTGATCTTCTTCGGATCGACGCCGGCGGCCTTCGCCAGCAGGCCATAGAGGATGTGGTCCGAGCTGCCCGGCCCCGACCCGCCCCAGGACACGGAGCCGGGATCGGCCTTCAGCTTGGCGACGAGATCATCCAGCGTCTTCAGCGGCGAGTCGGGCGCGACCACGATCGGCTGATACTCGCCGCTGAGGCGGGCGAGCGGATAGGTGTCGTCGAGCGAGACCACGGACTTGTTGGTCAGCACGGCGCCGACCAGCGCCAGGCCCACCATCAGCACGCTGGGATTGCGCTTGTTCTTGTTGACGAAATTGGCGAGGCCGATGGTGCCGCCCGCGCCCGGCGCGTTCTCGACCTGAATGCCGGAAGCCAGCCCCTTCTTCTGGAAGATCGACTGCATGATGCGGGCATTCTGGTCGTATCCGCCGCCCGGAGCGGCCGGGGCGACGATTTCGAGCCGCTTGAGTTCGGCCATGGCCGGGCTCGCGGCGCCGGTGCCGAGAACCAGCGCCGATGCGACGGCAAGGCATATCCAGTTCTTCATGTTGTCCTCCCAGACAATGGATGGGGCCCGTTTGCCGGGCTTGTCGAGCATGGGTGCGAGCATGGGCGAACGAAATCGCCGCCCTTGATCGCGTGACGGTCAGGCGGCCTTGGCGGAGGACGCCGTGGCGCCCGCCAGCTGGCTGGCCAGAGCGATGGCGCTTTCCAGCGCGCCTGTACGGGCGATACCCTGCCCGACGATGTCGAAGGCGGTGCCGTGCGACGGCGTGGTGAAGATCGTCTCCAGTCCGGCGGTGACGGTCACGCCGCGGTTGAAACCCTTGAGTTTCGTCGCGATCTGGCCCTGGTCGTGATACATCGCGACCACGCTGTCGAACTCGCCGCCGAATGCCCGCACATAGACGGTATCGGCCGGGAACGGGCCGCGCGCATCGATGCCGGTCTGCGCCACCTTCTCGACGGTCGGGCGGATCAGCTCGATCTCGTCGCGGCCGAACAGGCCGCTCTCGCCGGCATGCGGGTTGAGCGCGGCGACCGCGATGCGCGGGCGCTCGAAGCCGGCCTTGCGCAGCATCCGGTCGACCAGCACGATCGAGTCGGTGATGCTGGTCTCGTTGATCATGTCGAGCGCCTCGCGCAGCGACGTATGGCCGGTCACCCGCGACATCCACTGATTGTCGAGGACGTTCATCTCCGAGAAATAGGCGGTATGGCCGAGGAGATGGGCGAACATCTTGTGTTCGTCGGGAAACTTCCAGCCGCCGTCGAACATGGCGCGCTTGTTCAGCGGCGCGAAGGTCACGGCGTCGATCTCGCCGGCCTGGGCGAAGGCGATCGCCGCCGCCAGCGTGTCGCCGACGAGCCGGCCGGATTCCGCGCTGGCAATCCCCGGCGGGAACAGCGACGGGTCGGTATTGGCGAGGTCGATCAGCGGCACCGCCGGGTTCGACCAGTCGGCCAGCTTCGGCGAGGCGATGGTCGCGACGTCGAACGACACCCCGGCCTGCCGCATGCCGAGCGCCAGCACCCGGGCGTCGCCGACCACCACCAGGCGCGCCACCTGCGCCATGCGCCCGTCCGCCAGGATCTTGGCGGTCAGTTCAGGGCCGATGCCGGTGCAGTCTCCCGGTACCAGGGCGATGATTGGCCGCTCTTTGGTCATTGCAGTCCTCTTCGATGTGAAGGGCGGAGGAGAGATCGTCGATCGCTGCCATCATCCGCAGGCGGCACGCGCCTGCCGGCGCCAGCTTGTCGCGCTTGCGCCGAGCCTGACCGTCTCGCTCTCGCTCGATGCCGTCCCGATGAGCGGACAATAGCGACGCCGGTGGCGGCATGGTAATAAGGGTATGACATCAATTGATGCGTTGTGCGCATGGATCTGGAACTTGGCTGGCTCAAGGACTTCATTGCCGTCATCGATGCCGGCGGCTTCTCCCGCGCCGCCGAGAGCCGGCACGTCTCGCAGCCGGCGCTGAGCCGGCGCATCCGGGCGCTGGAGGAATGGCTGGGCACGCCGCTCTTCGAGCGCAACACCCATTCGGTGCAGGTGACGCCCGCCGGCCGCAGCTTTCGGCCCTTCGCCGAAGACATGCTGCGGCGGGTGGAGGCCGGCCGGGAGCGAGTGCTGGAAACCGCCCAGGCGACGTCGGAATCGGTGCAGTTCTCCTCGACGCATGTGCTGTCGCAGCGCTTCTTCCCCAACTGGATCCGCAAGATCCAGAGTCGCGAACCCGGCATCACCATCCAGCTCTTCGCCGCCAACATGTCGATCTGCGAGCGCCTGCTGATCGACGGCGAGGTGCATTTCCTGCTCGCCTATGACCACCCGGCGACGCCGACGCGGCTTCAGGCCTCGCGATTCCATTCCATCGTCCTGGGGAGGGAGCAACTGGTTCCGGTCAGCGTTCCGCGCGAGCCGGGTTCCGCCACGCCGCGCTTCGAGCTGCCGGGCAGCCAGAAGGAGCCGCTGCCCTATCTCACCTATCATTCAGGCTCCGGCGTCGGCCGGATACTCGACAATTTCCTGAGAACCCGCGAGAAATCCTCGTCCTTGGCCCCGGCATTCACCGGCCCGGCGACCTTGCTCGCCGAAATGGCGCTGGACGGCGCCGGCCTCGCCTGGCTGCCGACCGTGCTCATCCATCAGGACCTCGACGCCGGCCGGCTGGTTCACGCCGGATCGCCGGCGTGGGAGGTGGCGGTCGAGATCCGCCTGTTCCGTCCGCGCTCGCGGCTGAAGAAGTCCGCCGAGCGATTCTGGACCCAGGCCAAATCGGCGAGCCTCACGGATCCCGCCCCGGCGGCGGCAGACAGCGGGCGCGCATAGCCCACCTCTCACTAGAGACGCCTCACCCGCCGCGTCGCACGATGTCCGGCAACACCTCGCGGGCGCCGATCACGAATATCCGCACCGCATCGGCGATGATGTCGTCGAGATCGCGAGGGGCCGGCGCCTGGTACACATAGCGGCGGATCGCGATGTAGAAGATGCGGCCGTGCAGACCCCAGAACATTTCGGTCTCCCGCTCGGTAAGCGGCGCCTGCTCCACGTCCGGCAGGCCGAATTCCGCCCGCAACTCGGCGCAGGCGGGCTCGATGACCTCGCGCCGCACGATGTCGAGGTAGCGGCTGGTGATGTCGACGGCCCGCAGGCCGGAGAACACGAAGATCCTCACCCAGTCATGGTCGAAAACCTGCTCGACATATTCCCGGTAGAACTGCTCCAGCCGCTGGTCCAGCGGCCGTGACCGGTCGGCGATCAGCGGCCCCCAGGACGCCTTCCAGCGGCTCACATAGACATGCTCGTAGACGCGTTCGATCAGCGCTTCCTTGCTGGGGAAATGCCGGTAGATCGCCGAATGGGTGATGCCCATGCGCTTGGCGAGCTCGCGGGTCTGCCCCTCGAAACCCTGTTCGGCGAAAAAGCGGATCGCCGCGTCCAGAATGGCCTGTTCGCGCTCCGGTGCGCGCATGTTGCGCCGGCGGGGACGCGCCGCCGTCAGCTCGTCTTCAGAAATCGTCATTCGCCTTCTCGTTATGCATTAACAAATATAGCGCTTTGATTTGCCTGCGCAATCTTGTGACCATTTGGTCATTTTATCTTGACGCCCTGCTTCTGTCGTGCGTTCATTTTGAGACCAGATGGTTACAAATCTGGATGGAAACGCAGCCAGGGAGTTCGGTGCCTTGAAAGCCCGAGCCTTCGATTATATCCGCCCCGCCACTGTCGCGGAGGCGCTTGCGGCCTTTGCCGAAGCGGAGGGCGACGCCAGCTATATCGCCGGCGGGCAGAGCCTGATCCCGGCGCTGGCGCTGCGGCTGCAGGCGCCGGCGCGGCTGATCGATATCGGCCATATCGCCGCGTTGCGCGGCATCGCCGTCGAGGATGGCTGGCTGCGGCTGGGCGCGCTGACCCGCCATGTCGAGGCCCATGACCACCCGCTGATCGCGGTGCATGCGCCGCTGCTGGCGCTCGCCGCCCCCTATGTCGCGCATCCGGCGATCCGCAACCGCGGCACGCTCGGCGGCAGCGTCGCCCTCGCCGACCCGGCGTCGGAATTCCCGGCGATGATGCTCGCCATGGCTGCCGAGATCGAGATCGTGGGCGCGGAAGGCACAAGGCGCGTTCCGGCCGACGCCTTCTTCCAAGACCTCTACCAGACGGCGCTGGAACCCGGCGAACTGCTCGCCGCCCTGCATATCCCCGTCGCGCGGCCGGAACAGCGCTGCGCCTTCGACGAAATCGCCCGCCGCCGCGGCGACTATGCGCTGGTCGGCTGCGGCATCCGGCTAACCATGCCGCGGGACAGGGTGGAGGAGGCCCACATCGCCTTCCTCGCCGTGGGGCCGACGCCGATGCGGGCGCCGGCGGCGGAGGCGGCGCTCATCGGCGCACGCCTCGATGCCGAGGCCATTCGCCGGGCGCAGGCGGCGCTGGCGCGGGATCTCGATCCGCCGGAGGACGGCGAGGTGCCGCCGGCCATGCGGCTGCATCTCGCCCGCGTGCTGCTCGGCCGCCTGCTCGGCCGGTTGCAGGACCAGATCGCGGAGGCGGCATGAGCGCGCCCCTGCCCGTCACCCTCACCGTCAATGGCGAGACGCTGAGCCACCTGATCGAGCCGCGCGAGACGCTGGCCGATTTCCTCCGCCGCGATCTCGGCCTCACCGGCACCCATACCGGCTGCGAGATGGGGGTGTGCGGCGCCTGCCTCGTCATGCTCGACGGCGTGCCGGTGCATGCCTGCCTGATCTTCGCGGTGCAGGCCGCCGGCGCCGACATCGCCACCGTGGAGGGGCTGACGGAAAGCGCCGCCGTCGCCGATCTCCAGCGCGCCTTCCATGAGCGCAACGCCCTGCAATGCGGCTTCTGCACGCCGGGCATGCTGATCACCGCGCAGGGGCTGCTCGCCCGCACATCGGTGCCGAGCCGCGCGGAAATCCGCGACGCGCTGTCGGGAAATTACTGCCGCTGCACCGGCTATGAGGCCATCGTCGACGCCATCGAGACCGTCGCGCACAAGCGGGCGGCCGGCGAGGCCGCGCCGCGCTTCACGGAGGAGCCGGCATGAACGCCCCGCTCGGCAGCCTCGACCGCCCGAATTCCTATATCGGCCGCTCGGTCGCGCGGCCGAACGCCAAGCGCCTGCTGGCCGGGCGCGGGCGCTATGTCACCGATCTCGCGCTGCCGCGCATGCTGCACGCCGCCTTCCTGCGCAGCCCCTATGCCCATGCCCGCATCGTCGCCATCGATGCGGAGGCGGCGCGCGCCATGCCCGGCGTCCGGCTCGTCGCCACCGGCGCCGATCTGGCGACGCTGTGCACGCCATGGGTCGGCACGCTCGATCATTTCACCGGCATGAAGTCGGCGCCGCAATTGCCGCTGCCGCTCGAGGAAGTGCTGTGGGCCGGCCAGGCGGTGGTCGCCGTGGTGGCCGATACCCGCGCACAGGCCGAGGACGCCGTCGAGGCCATCCTCGTCGAGTTCGAGGACCTGCCGCCGGTGGCCGATATCGACATCGCGCGCGAGTCCGGCGCCGATCGCGCGGCGCTGGCGGTCGAGGACAATCTCTGCTTCCGCAGCCGTCTCGACACTGGCGGTATCGAGGCGATCTTCGCCGGCGCCACCCATGTCGTCGAGGAGGAATTCCATTTCGGCCGCCACACGGCGGTGACGCTGGAGCCGCGCGCCATCCTCGCCGACTGGGACGCCAGCGAGGGCAAGCTCACCGTCCATCACGCCACCCAGACGCCCTACCAGTTCCAGGATCTGTATTCCCGCCACTACGGCATCCCGGAAGCCAGCGTGCGGGTGATCGCGCCCGATATTGGCGGCTCGTTCGGTATGAAGCTGCATGTCTATCACGAGGACATGGCGGTCATCGGCCTCGCCCTGCTGTGCCG
Source organism: Ancylobacter defluvii (assembly GCF_018390605.1). GTDB lineage: Bacteria > Pseudomonadota > Alphaproteobacteria > Rhizobiales > Xanthobacteraceae > Ancylobacter > Ancylobacter defluvii. The sequence continues at coordinate 402,571 of NZ_JAHBGD010000005.1, read as the reverse complement.
CCGCCCGGTGAAATATGTCGCCGACCGCATGGAATCCTTCGTCTCCGACATCCACGCCCGCGACCATCGCGTGCGCGCCCGCATGGCGGTGGATGGCGACGGCAGCATTCTCGCCATGGATGTCGACGACGTCACCGCCATCGGCGCCTTCTCCGCCTATCCGCGCACCAGCGCGGTGGAGGGCAATCAGGTCATCCGGCTGATGGGCGCACCCTACGGCTTCCGCAACTACCGGGCGGAACTGGCGGTGGTGTTCCAGAACAAGGTGCAGACCAGCCAGTACCGCGCCGTCGGCCACCCCATCGCCTGCGCCGTCACCGAGCGGCTGGTCGACATGGCGGCCACCCGCGCCGGGCTCGATCCGGTGGCTATGCGGGCGAAGAACCTCATTCCCGACGAGGCCTATCCCTGCGCCTCGCCCACCGGCTATCGGTTCGAGGCGCTGTCGCATCAGGCGAGCCTCGCCAGGCTGAAGGCGTTGATGGACTATGACGGGCTGCGCGCCGAGCAGGCGGCGCTGCGGGCGTGCGGCGTGCATCGTGGCATCGGCCTCGCCGCCTTCGTCGAGATCTCCAATCCCAGCCCGGCCTTTTACGGCATTGGCGGCGCCCGCATCTCGGCGCAGGACGGCGCCACCCTCAGCATCACCCCCTCCGGCGAGGTGCGTTGCCTGATCTCGGTGACCGAGCAGGGCCAGGGCACCGAGACCATCATCGGCCAGATCGTCGCCGACCAGCTCGGCGTGGTGCGGGAAAAGGTGCGGGTCATCACCGGCGACACCGAGACGACGCCGCATGGCGGCGCGACCTGGGCCTGCCGCGGCGCCGGCATCGGCGGCGAGACGGCGTTGCAGGCCGCCCGCCGGCTGCGCGACAATGTGCTGGCGCTCGCCGCCGCCATTCTGCAGGCCCGCCCCGGCGAACTCGACCTGCGCGATGGCATCGTCGTCGACGCGCTCTCCGGCGCCGAGCGGGTCAGTCTCGCCGAGGTGGCGCGCATCGCCTATTTCCGCTCGGATACGCTGCCGCCGGATGCCAGCGCGCAGCTGTCGATCACCCATCACTACGCGCCGCAGGGCTACCCCTTCGCCTTCACCAACGGCATCCAGGGCTGCCATGTCGAGCTCGACGTCGACACCGGCCTCGTCAAAATCCTGAAGCACTGGGTGGTCGAGGATTGCGGCCGCATCATCAATCCGCTGCTGGTCGACGAGCAGGTGCGCGGCGGCGTGGTGCAGGGGCTCGGCGCCGCCTTCTTCGAGGAGTGCCGCTACGACGCCGGCGGCCAGCTCACCAATGGCTCGCTCGCCGACTATCTGGTGCCGATGGCGGGCGAGATGCCCGACATCGTCGTCGGCCATATCGAGACCCCGACCGCCGACACCGTGCTCGGCGCCAAGGGCTGCGGCGAGGCCGGTACCGCCGCCGCCGCGGCAGCGGCGCTCAATGCCGTCAACGACGCCATGGTCCCCTTCGGGGCCAGCATCGCCCAGATACCGATGACACCGGCGCGACTTCTAAAGTCGCTCGGCAAGATCTGACGCCAAGCCACTGACAACAAACAAAACGACAATGACAAAAATGACAATCTGCGGAGGAAACCATGACCAAGGGCCTGCCTACGCTTCCCATCACCCGCCGGCACGCGCTGGCCGGCCTCGCCGCCGGCACCGCCACGCTCGCCATGCCCGGCCTGCTGCGCGCGCAAAGTGAGACCATCCGCATCGGCTTCCCCACCCCGCTGACCGGCCCCTATGCCGCCGAGGCGAAGGACCAGGTCCGCAGCGCCGAGCTCGCCGTCAAGCTGGTCAACGACAAGGGCGGCATCGCCGGCCGCAAGGTCGAGCTCCTGGTCCGCGACGACAAGCTGAACGCCGGCGAGGCCGCCACCCGCACGCTGGAGCTGATCGAGAAGGAGAAGGTCCACGCCGTGGTCGGCTCGCTGTCGAGCGCGGTGCAGCTGGCGATCAACGAGGTCACCCGCGCCCGCGGCGTGATCTTCGTCTCGATCAGCCAGTCCGACACCATCAACGAGGTCAAGGACTTCAGCCGCTTCACCTTCCACGAGGCGCTGAACCCGCACATGACCACGGCCGCCGTCGCCAAGCACACCTTCAAGCCCGGCATGAAGATCGCCTATCTCGTCGCCGACTACGCCTTCGGCCATGAGATCCTGCGCGGCTTCAAGCGGGCGCAGGCGGCGATCGGCGCCACCAGCGTCGGCGAGATCCTGCACCCGATCGGCGCTCCCGATTACTCGACCTTCATGCCGCGGCTGCGCGCCATGAAGCCGGACATATTGTGCATCTGCAATTTCGGCCGCGACCAGGCCAATTCGATCAAGCAGGCGGTGGATTTCGGCCTCAACAAGCAGGACAGGATCGTGGTGCCGGTGCTGCTCTACACCCAGCGCCTCGGCATCGGCGCCGAGGCCTTCGAGGGGGTGGTCGGCGGCGCCAACTACTATTGGCGGCTCCAGGACACCCTGCCCTCGGCGAAAGCCTTCAACGACGCCTACAAGGCCGCTTATTCCGGCGCCTACCCCACCGATTACGGCGCCTATGGCTATACCGGCGTCTCCTCGCTGCTGCTCGCCATGGCCAAGGCCGGCGGCACCGACACCGACAAGGTGATCGCGGCGCTGGAGGGGCTCACCTACGACGTCGCCAAGGGGCCGCAGCACTACCGCAAATGCGACCACCAGTCGGTGCAGTCGGTGCTGGTGCTGGAATCGAAAGCCAAGGCCGACACGCCGGAAGAGGCCGATCCGTTCCGCATCCTGGCGGTCGAGCCGGCGTCGGAGGACATCCTGCGCAGCTGCGCCGAGCTCGGCTTCCCGTCGTGAACCGCCACCTCGTCAGGGAGGCGCCGTGATGGATGCCGAACTCATCGCCATGCAGTTGTTTTCCGGGGTCGCGCTCGGCGCGATCCTGGTCATGGTCGCGCTCGGCCTGTCGATCATCTTCGGCATGCTGGGCGTGGTGAACTTCGCCCATGGCGCGCTGTTCATGGTCGGTGCCTATGCCGGCCTCTGGATCGCCTCGCTCACCGGCAGCTTCTGGTGGGGGCTGCTCCTCGCCCCGCTGCTCGTCGGCGCCTTCGGCATGCTGATCGAGCGGGTGCTGATCCGCCCGCTCTACAAGCGCTCCATCGACGATCCGCTGCTGCTCACCTTCGGCCTCGCCTATGTGCTGGTGGAGGCGGTGCGCATCCTGTTCGGCAATGAGGGCATGCCCTTCCCCACCCCGCCGGAGCTGGCGGGCGTCGCCGATCTCGGCATCGGCTACTTTCCCATCTACCGCCTGTTCGTCGTCGGCGTGGTGGCGGTGGTCCTGCTGCTGCTCTGGCTGGGGCTGGAGAAGACCAAATTCGGCCTGATCGTGCGGGCCGGCGCCCGCGATCCGCAGATCATGCGGGTGCTGGGCGTCGATGTCGCGAAGGTCTGGCTGCTGGTGTTCGGCCTCGGCGTCGGGCTCACCGCGCTCGGCGGCGTACTCGCGGCGCCGATGCGCAGCGTCGATCCGGAAATGGGGGCGCTGGTGCTGGCGGAGGCCTTCGTCGTCACCGTCATCGGCGGCATGGGCTCGCTGGTCGGCGCCGTGGTCGCCGGCCTGCTCATCGGCATCGCCATCAGCATGACGGCGCTGTTCGCCCCGGAAATGGCGACCATCGTGATGTTCGCCCTGATGGCCCTGGTGCTGCTGGTCCGCCCGCAGGGGCTGTTCGGCAAGCCCGGACGGGCGTGAGGAGATCCCGACATGACCGCCTCCGTCCACTCCATCGCCGAGGTGATGACCGGGCCGACCGGCCATCGCGGCTGGCGTGCCCGCCTCACCGCCTGGCGGGTGCCGCTCTCCATCCTGGTGCTGTGCCTGCTGCCCTGGGTGCTGCCCTCGCAGGCGCTGGCCGTCAACGTGCTGATCTACGGGCTGCTCGCCGTCGGCTACAACCTGCTGTTCGGCTATACCGGCATGCTGTCCTTCGGCCATGCCGCCTTCTTCGGCGCCGGCGCCTATGCCGCCGGCCTCGGCATCGGCCAGCTCGGCCTGCCATGGTACGCGGCGATCCCGTTCGGCATGCTGGTCGGCGGCGCCTTGGCCTTCGCCGTCGGCCTGCTCTCGATCCGCACGCGCGGCATCTACTTCTCGATGGTGACGCTGGCGCTGGCGCAGCTCGTCTATTACGCGGCGCTGCAATCGTCCTCGATCACCGGCGGCGAGAACGGCCTGCGCGGCTTCACCGTCGCCCGGATCGAGCTGTTCGGCTGGTCGGTCGATTTCCTCGATCCGGTCAAGAAGTACTACGTGCTGATGGTGTTCGCCGCCGTCGCGCTGTGGCTGGTCTCGCGCGTGCTCGCCTCGCCCTTCGGCGCGGTGATCGAGGCCATCCGCGAGAACGAGACCCGGGCGCGCGCCTGCGGCTACGATGTCGAGCGCACCAAGGTGATGGCCTTCACCCTGTCGGGGCTGGTCTGCGCGCTGGCCGGCACGCTGTTCGCGCTGCACCTCGCCATCGTGCCGCTGGATACGCTGAGCATCCAGACCTCCGGCATGATCGTGATGATGACGCTGCTCGGCGGCGCCGGCAGTTTCTTCGGCCCCTTCGTCGGCGCCCTCGCCTTCCTGTTGATGGAGGACGTGGTGGCGCTGTGGACGCCGCACTGGCAGATCGTGGTCGGCACCGTGTTCATCCTGTTCGTGCTGTTCCTGCCCAAGGGCATCTGGGGCACGCTCATCGCCTGGAGGGCCGGCCGATGAGCACGCCGCTTCTCGCGGTCGAGAACATCGGCCGGCGCTTCGGCGGCTTCGTCGCGCTGGAGGGTGTCACCGCCGCCTTCGAGCCGAACAAGGTCACCGCGATCATCGGCCCCAACGGCGCCGGCAAGAGCACCTTCTTCAACCTGCTCTCGGGCGTGCTGGCGCCCTCCACCGGCGCGATCCGCTTCAAGGGCCGCGACATCACCGGCACGCCTCAGCACCGTTTCGTGCATCTCGGCATCGCCCGCTCCTACCAGATCACCAACATCTTCCCGGAGCTGTCGGTGCACGAGAATGTCCGCGTCGCCGCGCAGGCCTTCCGCACCCGCTACGACATCTGGCGCAACCGCGCGGCGATGACCGAGCTCGACGACAGCGCCGATGCCGCGCTGGCGGCGGTGGGGCTCGTCGGGCGGCGGGCGGTGACGGCGAAGTTCCTCGCCCACGGCCAGCAGCGGGCGCTGGAGATCGCCATCGCGCTGGTCGCCGATCCCGAATTGCTGCTGCTCGACGAGCCGACCGCCGGCATGGGACCGGAGGAGACCCGCGACATGGTCGCGCTCCTGGAGAAGCTGGCGGCCGACCGCACCATCCTGCTGGTCGAGCACAAGATGAAGATGATCCTCGGCCTCAGCGACCGCATCCTCGTGCTGCATCACGGCCGGCTGATCGCCGATGGCAGCCCGCAGCACATCCAGACGGACCCCGAGGTCCGCCGCGTCTATCTGGGACAGAACGATGGCTATGCTTGAGATCGAGGGCCTGAACGCCTGGTATGGCGCCAGCCATGTGCTGCACGGCCTGTCGCTGGCAGTGGAGCCGGGCGAGATCGTGGCGCTGGTCGGCCGCAATGGCGCCGGCAAGACCACCACCATCCGCTCCATCATGGGGCTGATGCCGAAGGCGACCGGCGCGGTGCGCTTCGCCGGCACCGAGCTGTTGGCGCTGCCCGCCCATGCCCGCTTCCGCCTCGGCCTCGCCTATGTGCCGGAGGAGCGGCGGATCGTGCCGGGGCTGTCGGTGCGGGAGAACCTCCAGCTCGGCCTGCTCGCCGCCAAGGGGGCGATCGACGAGCGGGCGGCCATCGACGAGATCGCCCGCACCTTCCCGCGGCTGAAGGAACGGCTGGACCAGCAGGGCGTCACCCTGTCCGGCGGCGAGCAGCAGATGCTCGCCATCGCCCGCGCCATGATCGCCGGCCCGCGCATGATCCTGCTCGACGAACCGTCGGAGGGCATCATGCCGGTCCTCGTCGAGGAGATGGGCGCGCTGTTCCGCCGCCTGCGCGATGAGGGCGTGACGCTGCTCCTGGTGGAGCAGAACGTCGAATGGGCGCTCAGGCTCGCCGACCGCGCCGTCATCATCGACCAGGGCGAGATCGTCCACCACAGCACCGCGGCGGCGCTGCTCGCCGACAAGGCCATTCAGGAACGCTACTGCGCGGTCTAGAGCATTTTTGAGCGACGTGGATACCGGATCGCGTCGAGAGAACGCGATCCAACAAGACTTGGGCGGCTTCGGAGGACATCCATGGATATTACCGGCGAACACCGCATCGCGGCGTCGCGCGAGGCGGTCTGGGCCGCGCTGTTCGACGTCGAGGCGCTGAAGGCCTGCATTCCCGGCTGCAAGGAGCTGGAGCGCACCTCGCCGACCAGCTTCAAAGCCACGGTGCAGCTCAAGGTCGGCCCGGTCTCGGCAACCTTCGCCGGCACCGTCGAATTGCAGGACATCGATGCGCCACAGGGCTGCCGCATCGTCGGCCAGGGCAATGGCGGCGTCGCCGGCTTCGCCAAGGGCGCATCCGAGGTGACGCTCGCCGCCGATGGAGAGGAAACTGTGCTGAGCTACGTCGCCAGGGCCGAGATCGGCGGCAAGCTCGCCTCGCTGGGCGGGCGCCTGGTGCAGGCGACCTCGCGCAAGCTGGCCGACCAGTTCTTCTCCAGCCTCACGGAGCGGCTGGCGGCGACATGACCGATGCGGATCTCCTGCGCTTCGTCACCGCTCAGAACCCGGTGATCGGGCAGGTCGAGGCGGAGCTGGCCGCCGGCCGCAAGCGGACGCATTGGATGTGGTTCGTCTTTCCGCAGCTGGCCGGTCTCGGCTCCTCGCCGAACGCCCGGTTCTTCGCCCTCGCCGATCTCGATCAGGCGCGGCGCTATCTCGCCGATCCCGTGCTCGCGAACGCCTGCGGCGCCATGTGCGCGCGCTGCTCCGGCACACCGGCATGCCGGTTCGGGAGATCCTCGGCACGCCGGACGATCTCAAGTTCCGCTCCTGCCTGACGCTGTTCCGGGCCGCGGCGCCGGCGCCGGACGATGCGCAGCTTTTCGAAGCAGGGCTGCGCCAGTTCTATCAAGGCGCGCCCGATCCCGGCACGCTCGAACGGCTGGCCGCGCCCTGACGACATCGGGCCACCTGATCGCCTGGTGAACGGCGCTGCCGAGCGGATCGCAGAGACATCGACGAACCGCCCGCCACGGCCCCGCCGGATGGCACCGGCCAGCAGTCAACTCGGGACCTCGCCGAAGCGTGGCGGCAGCGATGAGCCGCCGCCACGCCATGCGCAATGGTCGACGCCTAGCGCGGGGCCAGCCGCTCCACGTCCTGCAGGCGTTTCATGGCGGCCTGCTGCTTCAGCATCCCGTAATTGATGCCGCTCGGATTGAGCGTGCTGCCTTCCTGGAAGGGGTAGTCGTTGAAGTCGGCAAAGAGCTCCTTGACCTTGCCCTGGATCGGCACCAGCAGCCACATGTTGCGGGCAATGAATTCCATCGCGCCGCCGCCTTCCTTCGATCCCCGCTCGTAGGGGTCCATGCGCAGGTTCTCGATAAGCGCCCAGCTCGGCTGCTCACGGGTGGCGGTGGCGATGTTGCCCTCGCTGGCGACGGCGAAGCTGAGCTTCCAGTCGTTCCAGCGGATGGCATTGAGGTTGCCGCCCTGGTCGAAGTAGTACATCACGTCGCGCGGCGGCGTCTGCGCGGTGCCCTTCAGCAGGTCGGTCAGATCATAGCCGTCGAGATGCACCTTGAAGGTCTTGGAGCCGGCCTGGAAACCGGTCTTCATCTTTTCCTTCAGGTCGGGAAGGCCGCCCGCGGTGGCGAAGGTCGGCATCCAGTCCATCAGCGTGACGATGTCGTTGATCTGCGAGCCCGGCTTCACCACGCCCGGCCAGCGCACCATCATCGGGATGCGCATGCCACCTTCCCAGGTGGTGCCCTTCTCGCCATGGAACGGCGTCATCGCCCCATCCGGCCACAGCGCCAGCTCGGCGCCGTTGTCGGTGGTGTAGAGCACGATGGTGTCCTCGGTGATGCCGAGGTCGTCGAGCTGCTTCAACAGCTGCCCGACATGGCCGTCATGCTCGACCATGCCGTCGGCGTGGATGCCCTTGCCGGTCTTGCCGTTGCTGTCCGGCTTGAGGTGGGTGAAGACATGCATGCGGGTCGAGTTGAACCAGACGAAGAACGGCTTGTCCGCCTTGTGCTGGCGGTCGATGAAGTCCTTGGCGGCGCCGAGAAACTCCTCGTCGATGGTCTCCATGCGCTTGGTGTTGAGCGGCCCGGTGTCCTCGATGCGGCCGTCGGCATAGGAATGGATCACCCCGCGCGGGCCGTATTTCTTCCGGAACTCCGGATCCTTCGGGTAGAAATAGCCTTCCGGCTCCTCCTCGGCGTTGAGATGGTAGAGATTGCCGAAGAATTCGTCGAAGCCGTGATTGGTCGGCAGATGCTGGTCCTGGTCGCCGAGATGGTTCTTGCCGAACTGGCCGGTGGCGTAGCCGCGCGTCTTCATCACGTCGGCGATGGTCGGCATCCAGTCGGCGATGCCATGCGGGTCGCCCGGCATGCCGATGGTGAGCAGCCCGGTGCGGAACGGCTCCTGCCCGAGGATGAAGGAGGCGCGGCCGGCGGTGCAGCTCTGCTGGCCGTAGGAATCGGTGAAGATCGCGCCTTCCGCGGCGATGCGGTCGATGTTCGGCGTGCGATAGCCCATCAACCCCATGGTGTAGGCGCTGATCTGCGAGACGCCGATGTCGTCGCCGAAGATGACGAGGATGTTCGGCGCCTTGCCGGAAGGGGAAGCGCCGGCGGCGGGCTGCCCCTGCGCGGCAGCCTGCGACGCCGTCCCGATCGCCGCCGCGGCGGCGACCAGCGCGGTCGAACCCGCCAGCAGCGAGCGGCGGCTCACTCTGCCATTCGCGGGCGTGCCAGTGTTGTCCGTCGACATATGTGTCTCTCCTTAATGTCCTGCGGGGGCTTCGATAATTTTCTTGTTTTTCATGAACTTACCTTCCATCCGACCCCGTGGGCCGGCGTGGCGGGATTGAGCGGCGGCAGCGCCGCCGGCGGGCCGGCAGGCGGGTGCCGCCGGCGAAGCGTCTCGAGGCCGGCCAGCAGAAGGCGCGAGTCCTCGTGGGTCCATGGCGGGGTGCCGGCGGCGAACAGCGCCGCCTGAAGCGTGCCCGCCTCGCAATTGGCCGCCTGGCGCCGCTGCGGCGGCAACTGGCTCGTCCAGGAGGAGAAACGGCGATAGATTTCGTCGGCATCGGTCCCGGCGCAGGCGCGCCGCAGCGCGGCGAAGGCGGCGCGCTCGGGATCGGCGCCCCGCGCCCGCCGCCGCGCCCTCACCTGCCATGCTCCCCAGGCCAGCACGATCAGCACGGCCAGGCCGATTGCCGGCCAGGCCAGGCGCCTCCAGCTCCCGTGGCCGGCGCCGCCAGCCGCCGCCGGTGTCGCCGCGACATCCACCGTCACCGCCGCCGCCGCCGCGCTCTTCAGGCTGCGCGTGCCGAGATCCCACCAGGGCTGCGCCATCGCCGGCAGCACGAAGCGGCCGCCCTGCGCGAAGACATAGGTGATGCGATCGACCCTGCGGCCGGTGACGACGCCGCGATTGCTGCGGTCCTCGATATCCGGCGGATCGGCATAGACCCGCACGCCGTCCGGCGCCGCGATGTCGAGATCGCGCATGGCGAGGCCGGGAATGTCCTCGGCGCTGCGGGTGACGGTGCGCACCACGGCATCGCCCGCCTTGAACCGCCCCGTCGGCACCGGCGCCCATTGCTCGTCCAATGTCAGCCGGCGGGTGGCGACGACAGGCTGCGAGGCATCGACGCCCGGCGGCACGCTCACCTCGAGCCGCGCCTGCTGGCCCTGCGCGCTGCCGGTCTCGCCGCCCTCGCGGTCGAGCAGCGTCACCGCGGCGGGCGGAATGTCGAAGCCGCCGCCACGGCGCGGATACAGGGCGAACTCGAAGCGCTGGCCGACATAGGCGTTGCCGCCGATGCTCTCGCGCATCGTGGTGCCCTGCGTCTCGAAACGGATGATCTGCAGGCCGGGCACGTCCGGCAGGCTGACGCGCGGCGGATGCGCCATGGCGCCCGGAAACAGCACGTCGACATGCAGCGTCACATGCTGGCCGACCACCGCGCCCGAAGCCGGGTCGAGCCCCTCGCGCACCACCACCGGCGGCGCCGCGGATGGAGCCGCAGCGGGCGACGCGGCAGCGGAGGGCGCGGCCTCCTGCGCCGCGAGCGGGCCGGCCAGCATCAGCAGAAGCAGAGCCAGCATCGTTCTCATGGCGCACCGCTCCCTTTCTGCGTGCCGGCCTGCTGCTCCAGCTGATAGGCGAAGCGTGCGCGCAGAAAATCCGCCGGCTCGGTGCGCACCCGCTTCAGCCACAACGCGCGCACGGCTTCATCGTTCATCAGCGCGCCGGCTGTTTGCGTCTCCTGGCCCTCCGGGTTCTTGGCGTCCTTGTCGTAGACGATCTGGTCGGCGCCCTCGCGCTGGTCGCCGGCATCGGCGCCGGGCGCCTTCAGCCGCTCGGCGCGCAAGGCGGCGATCTCGCGATTGGCCTGCGCCTCAGGCCAGCCCGGCCGCCGCTCCAGCGCGTGGTCGTAGCGCTTTACCGCCTCGTCATATTTACCGAGCATCACCAATGCATTGGCTTGATTATACGCCCCGTCGGCGGTGTCGACGCCGGCGAAGGAAGCCTCCGCCGCCTTGAAGTCGCCGGCGCGCATCTGCGCCACGCCGCGCCACATCGGGTCGCGGAAGGCATTCGCGGCATCGGCCCAGCGCTGGTGCTCGAAAAGATATCGCCCGCGCTGGTCGGCGCTGGCCCAGAGCGGCTTCCAGCCCATCGCCCAGACGCCGGCGCCGAGCGCCGCGACCAAGGCCATGCCGACAATGGCAAAAGCGCGCCATGTGCTCATGCCAGCACCCATCCGCGCCGGAACCAGAGCAGCGCCAGAAGGGCGAGCAATGGCGTCAGCCAATAGCCCGCCTCCTCCCACTGCACGCCCTCGCCCGGCGCCGGCGGCGGCGGCCCGGCGGTGGCGAGGATATGCGCGAGATCGCCGACATCGCCATCATCCAGGGTCAGATCGACGACGTCGGCATGAAGCGCCGCCGCCGCCACCGCGATCGAGGGGTCGGCATCGCGTCCGGGCGGATGCAGGGCGTACAGCGTCACCGGCGCTGCCGCTGCGCCGTCGTCCAGCGCCGGCGCCGCATCGGCGAAGACCAGCACCGAGCCGCCCTGCCCGCCGCGCCGCAGGGCGTCGGAAGCGAGCGTCACCGCATCGGCCAGCGCGTCGCCCTGGCGCGGCATGAGATCGGGCGCCAGCGCCGCCGCCATCGTGCCCACCACCGCGGCATCCGGCGTCGGCGGCAACACCAGATGCGCCGAGCCGGCATAGGCGACCAGCCCGGTCGGCGCGCCCTCGCGCAGCTTCAGCAGGTCGGCCATCTTCTGCCGGGCGCGGTCGAGGCGGGTCGGGGCGAGGTCGCGCTCCAGCATGGAAGGCGTGACCTTGACGACGAACATCGCCGGCCGCGCTGCCTGGGCGAAGGGCGATGGCAGCTGCCGCCATGTCGGGCCGGCCACGGCGAGAATGCCGACGATCCAGGCCGCCAGCAGCAGGTTTTCCGGGTTCAGCCACCGGCGGGCGTCGCCGCCGATAATGAGATGGCGCAGCAGCGCGGGATCGATGGCCCGCCGCCAGCGCGCCGTGGTGTCGGCCTCGCGCCGCCCCAGCCACCACAGGCCCAGCGCCGGCAGTACCAGCAGCAGCCACCACGGGCGCAGGAAATGCAGTTGCGCGAGCCCGTCCATCATCGCGCCGCCTCCGAGGACGAGGACGAGGATGATGGCGTCGCCTCCGTGCGCCGGCGCGGCCAGCGCAGCAGCCGCAGCGCCTGCACCAGCATGGACAGCGCCGTGAGCGCCGCCAGCGGCAGCCAGAACAGCTCGACCTTGGGCTGGAACGACACCGTATCGACCTTGCGCGTCTCTATGCTGTCGAGCTGGGTATAGATTCCGGCCAGCTGGTCGCGGTCGAGCGCGCGGTAGAAGCCGCCGCCGGTCAGTTCGGCAACCTGCTTGAGCGCCGCCTCGTCGAGCTTCTCCTCGCCCGCCGCCGCCGGATCGCCTACGGCGACAGTGTGGATGACGATGCCCTTGTCATGCGCCACCCGCGCCGCCTCGGCCGGCGGCACCTGGCTGGCGGTGTCGTTGCCGTCGGTGAGCGCGATGATGGTCTTGGCCGGCACCGTCGAGCCGGCGAACAGGTTGATGCCGAGGCCGATGGCGTCGCCAAGGGCGGTGCGCGGCCCGGCCATGCCGACCTGCATCTCGCCGAGCAATTGCCGGGCGAGCCCGAGATCGGTGGTGAACGGCACCAGCGCGAACGGCGCATTGCCGAACACGGCGACGCCGACCCGGTCGCCCTGCCGGCGGGCGAGGAAATCGTCCAGCACCTGCTTCACCGCGACGAGCCGGTTCACCTTGTTGCCCGAGGCGTCGGTGAAGTCCTGCGTGTCCATCGACGCCGAGAGGTCGACCAGCAGCAGCAGATCGCGTGCCGGCCTATCCTGATGGATCGGCGGCAGCACCCATTGCGGGCGCATCAGCGCGCCGAGGACCAGCAGCCAGCACAGCACCAGAGCAATGAGCCGCCAGAAACCGCGCCGGCCGATGCTGGCCCCCTCGTGCGGCTGCGCCCCGGAGAGCCGCGCCAGCTCGGCGAAGAACGGCACCCGGACGGCGGGACGGCGGGTCTCATAGGCCGGCAGCAGCCAATAGATCAGCGCCGGCATCGGCAACAGCAAGGCGAGCCAGGGATAGGCGAAGGACAGCATCGCTAGCCCTCCGCCCGGTGATGCTTCACCCAGCGCCGCGCCGCCGCCCGCAGCGCCGCGCCATCGCCGGCCGGGACGCCGGACACTGCCGGCGCCAGGCTGGCGGCGCTGCCCGTAAAGGCATCGGTGCCGGAGGTGCGGTCGAGGAAGGCGAGCCAGGCCCGCCCGGTAAGCGGCGCCACCTGCGCGCGCGGATAGGCGACCAGCGCCGTCCGCTTCAGTATCGCCGAGATGGCCGCCACGCCCGCCGCATCGGTGGCGGGGCCGAGCCGGTCGAGCGCCGCCAGCGCCTCCCGCCGATAGGCATTTCGCCGCCAGCGCCGCACCGCCGCAACGAGCAGGATGAGCAGCCCGGCGAGGAGGGCGGCAAGCAGCATCCACCAGCCCGGCGCCGGCGGCCACCACGGCACCGGCGCCGGCACGACGATGTCGGCGAGACGCGACAGATCGGCCTGATCGGTCATCTCACTGCACTCGCCTGATGGCCCGCCGTCAGCGATCGCGCCAGCCGCCGGCCGAGCAGTTCGCGGAACTGGTCGGCGGTGTCGCGCCCGGTGGAGAGCGGCAGCACCGGGATGGCGCGTTGGCGGGAAAACCCCTCGACCGCCTCCCGCCGCTGGAGGAACCCGGCCGCGAAGCTGCGTCGTAAGCTACTGCCGGCGCTGTCAATTTCGATCTGGCTGCCTGCATCCGCGACCACGGCGCGGCCGACATCCGGCAGCTCCGCCTCCAGCGGATCGAAGACGAAGACGGTGAGCACGTCGTTATGGGCGGTGATCCGCGTCACCAGCCGCACCGTCTCGGCATCCGCCCCCGCCGCATCGGTAATCAGGGTGAGCAGCCCGTCATGCGGCAGCAATTGCGGCACCTTGGCGAGCGCGGCGTTGAGCAGCGAAGGGTCGGATGGGCGCGGGTCCTCGGCCCGAAGCTCGCCATTGCGGCGGACGATGGCGTCGAACAGCGGTCCGATGGCGGCCTGCCGCGCGCGGGGGCGGATTTCGTCCATCCCATTCTCGGAAAAGACGATTCCTCCGATCCGGTCGCCGAGCGAGGTCACCCGCCACGCCGCCAGCGCCGCCGCTTCGGCCGCCACCACCGACTTCATGGCGAGGCGGCTGCCGAAGAACATGCCGAGCCGCTGGTCCACCAGCAGCAGCACCGGCCGGTCGCGCTCCTCGGTATAAACGCGCAGCTGCGGCTCGCCGAGCCGGGCGGTGGCGCGCCAGTCGATGGCGCGCACGTCGTCGCCCTCGTAATAATGGCGCAGTTCCTCGAATTCGAGCCCGCGCCCCCTCAGCCGCGAGGCGTGGCGCCCCGCCAGCAGCGAATGCACCGGCTGTTTCGGCAGGAAGCTGAAGCCCTTGGCGCGATGGCGCAGCCGCAGCAGGTCGTCGAGCGTGACATAAGCACGAGCGTCTTGGGCGCGAACGTCTTGGGCGCGAACGTCTTGGGCGCGGGCGTCCGGATGGGCGTTCCCTGCCATCGCCGCCCCCTACACTGCCACCGCGACCTGGCGGATCAGTTCGTCGATCACGTCATCGGCGCGCTTGCCGTCGGCGCTCGCTTCATAGGTGAGCGAGACGCGGTGGCGCAGGCAGTCATGCGCGACGTTCTGCACATCCTCGGGCGTCACATAATCGCGCCCCTGCAGCCAGGCGAAGGCGCGCGAGGCGCGGTCGAGCGCCAGCGTGCCGCGCGGGCTGGCGCCGATGCCGATCCACGCCTTCAGCTGGTCGCCGAACTCGGCGGGCCGGCGGGTGGCGGCGACCAGCGCCACCATGTAGCTCTCAACCGCCTCGACCATCTTCACCGCGTCGATCTCTTTGCGGGCATCGAAGATCGCGCTCTGCACCACCTTTGGCGGCGGCGCCTCGGCGGTACCGGCCTGTTCGGCGCGCACCAGCCGCAGCACCTTGGCCTCGTCGGCATCGCTCGGATAGTCGATGCGCACATGCATGAGGAAACGGTCCATCTGCGCCTCGGGCAGCGGATAGGTTCCCTCCTGCTCGATGGGGTTCTGCGTCGCCAGCACCATGAACAGCTCCGGCAGCGGATAGCGGGTGCCGGAGACGGTGACCTGCCGCTCCTCCATCGCCTCCAGCAGCGCCGACTGCACCTTGGCCGGAGCGCGGTTGATCTCGTCCGCCAGCACCAGATTGCCGAAGATCGGCCCCTTGCGGAACTCGAAGCTGCCCGAGCCGGCGGCATCGGTGCGGTAGATCTCGCCGCCGGTGACGTCGGAGGGCAGCAGGTCGGGGGTGAACTGGATGCGGCTGAATTCGCTCTCCAGCGCCTGCGAGAGGCTCTTGATGGCGCGGGTCTTGGCGAGGCCCGGCAAGCCTTCCAGCAGCACATTGCCATTGGCGAGCAAGGCGATGACCAGGCGTTCGACCACCCGCTCCTGGCCGATGACGGAGCGGTTCACACGGGATTGGATCTCAAGGATGGGGTCGCGCGCCGACATGTCACTTCTTCTCGAAGGGGTAAATGATGTTCCAGTCGGTCTTCATATCGACGACGAGCCAGCCGCGCGCCGGCGCCTCGTCGAGCGCCTTGTCGAGCTTGCCGATATGTGAGGTCCGGTCATAGGCCCATTCGCGCACCGCGTCGGTGTGGTGGACGATCAGGCCGAAGCGCGGCCCGGCGTTCAACGTCGTCCATTGCAGCATCTGCTGATCGCCATCGGAATTGCCGGCGGCGAACACCGGGCGCCGGCCGATGAAGCGGTTGATGCCGACCGGCTTGCCGGGGCCGTCATCGATGAACTCGACCTCCGGCAGCTTGCGCATCACCGGGGTGTCGCCGTCGAGCACGAATTCGGTCTTGCCGGAGGAGCCGACCACCTGCTCGGGCGGGATGCCGTACACCCCCTCGGCCCAAGGCCGCATGAACTCCACGCCGCCGCCGGAGACGATGAAAGTCTTGAAACCATTCGCCCGCAGATAGGCCAGCAGTTCCAGCATCGGCTGGAACACCAGCTCGGTGTAGGGCCGGTCGAAGCGCGGGTGCCGCGCCGTCTTGATCCAGTCGAGCACGAGGGCGCGGAAATCCGAGACGGTGAGGCCGGCATGGGTGAGCGCCACGATCTGCAGCAGTCCCTTCTCGCCGAGCGCCGCCAGCGCCTTGGGGTCGCCGGACAGCGCGGATTTGTAGGGCTCCTGCCCGGCCAGCGCCGGATTCGCCTTCACCAGATCCTTTAGCCGGTCGAGCGCGAACATGAACTGGAAATAGACCGGCTGCTCCGACCACAGCGTGCCGTCATTGTCGAACACGGCGATGCGCTCGGCGACGGGCACGAAATCGGCGCCCCCCTGCTGGGTGACCCGCTCGACGAAGGCGCGGATCGACTGCTTGGCCGGTCCCGCGTTCCACGAGGGCAGCGGATCGGCGGTCTGGGCGACGAGCCCCGCCGGAGCGGAAAACACTGCGAAGGCCAGCAGCGCCGATGCGAGAACGCTCCGCCGGCTGGGCCGCACGCCCGTCTTCATGAACCGCCTCACGATACATCTCCCGGTATGTCGCTAGCCTTGGGCCGCCGCACGCAGCGAAAGCCGATATGGCTCATCGAACTGTCGACCGGCTCGGCATGTCGCGCGGCCGGCCGGTAGCGCCGGCAATAGCTGGGCGCGCACAGATGCGAACCGCCCTTGACCACTTTGCGCGGGATGCGGATCGTCGGCTGCCCCGGATCGAAGCTCGCCTCCTCCGGGCCGCCGCGCGGGTTCTGCGGCACGCAGCAGGGGCTGAGTGCTTCCTCCGGATGCCGGGTCGACCAGAAGTCGGCGGTCCACTCCCAGACATTGCCGATCATGTCGTGCAGGCCGTAGCCGTTGGGCGGGTAGGACTTCACCGGCGAGGTGCGCTCATAGCCGTCGAGGGCGAGATTCTGGAACGGGAACTCGCCCTGCCAGGTATTGGCCATCTGCCGGCCGTCGGGAGCGAACTCCTCACCCCAGGCATATTCCGCTCCGTCGAGGCCGCCGCGGGCGGCGAACTCCCATTCCGCCTCGGTCGGCAGTTCCTTGCCGGCCCAGCGCGCATAGGCCAGCGCATCCGCATAGGCGATGTGCACCACCGGATGCTCGTCCAGCCCCTTGAGGGAACTGCCCGGCCCATAGGGCTTGCGCCAGCTGGCACGAAAGCGGAAATCCCACCACTGCCGCCAGTCGCGCAGATCGACGGGATGATCCGGCGGCGTGAACACCAAGGAACCGGCCTTCAGCATCTCCGGCCGCGCGCCGGGATAGTCCTTGGGGTCGGGCGCGATCTCCGCCACCGTGACATGGCCGGTCGCCTCGACGAAGGCCCGGAACTGCGCATTGTTCACCGGCGTCACGTCGATGAAGAAGCCGGCGACGCTGACGCGATGGGCCGGGCGTTCCTCGGGATAATGGCTGTCCGAGCCCATGCGGAAGGTGCCGCCCTCGATCCACGCCATCTCGTCGGCACGCGGCGGCGTCTGTCGGAAGCGTTGGCGGTGTTCTCGACTCATGGCTCCCTCGTCACATGCGCGCGGGTTCACGGCAGAACATAGTTCAGGATGGCCTGCTGCCGCAGCACCACCTGGCGGATAACGTGGCTCACCTTCACGTGTTCGGTATAGATCGCCGCCGATCCGACGCTGCCGGCAGGCAGGCGCTCGGCGAGCGAGGCATCGTCCAGCGTCACCCGCACCGCGAACGGTGCCGCCTCGATCGCCTTCGGCTCCAGCGCGCTGCCGGACGGCGCCGCCTGCCCGCTGGCGATCGCCTGAAGCACCGTCTCCACCCGGCCGGTGAACACCTGTCCGGGGAGGAATTTGAAGCTCAGTTCGGCCTTCTGGCCGGGCTCGATGTAGCGAGCGTAGATCTGCGGCACCTCGACGACGATGAGCGTCTCCGAGGTGTCGATGAACGCCATCGCCGGCGCGAACGAGAGGTTGGACACCCGCGCGCCCTTGCGCAGCGCGAGATTGGTCACATAGCCGTCGGCGGGAGCCCGCACGGTGGTCTTGTCCAGGTTCCACGCCGCGCCATCGACCTGGGCCTGCAACTGGTCGACCTCGGAGCGGCGCTGCTCCACGTTGAACTCCGGCGACGCCTGCTTCTGCGCGAGCTCGGTCATCTGGCCGAGGCGGGTCCTGGCCAATTCCAACTGCGCCTCGAGCGCGCGGAGCTGCGCCTCATAGGGAACCGGATCGATGCGAAACAGCACGTCGCCGGCTTTCAGCGGCGTGTTCGGCTGCACGGGAACGTCGATCACCTCGCCCGCCACGTCCGGCACGATCCGCACGGATTGGCGGGCGACCAACGCCGCGCCGGCGGGCGCCCCCCAGCCCATGGGGATGAACAGCCCGACCAGCAGCAACAGCAGCACCAGCAGCGGCGAGATTTTCCAGAACAGGTTGGCGGGGACGATCTTCAGCCAGATCAGCGCCAACAGAATCGCGATGTAGCCGTTGAGAAGGAAGACGATCACGGGTTCGCCTCCCGCTTGCCGGCCGGCCGGCCGGGCACGTCGACATAGGCCCAGATAAAGGCGAGTGGCCACAGCACGAAGCCGAAGACCAGCGTTACCCAGCCGGCGACCGCGACCGCCTGAGCCCAGGGATGGCCGCGCCGCCGCGCCACATAGCCGGGCGCCATGCCGAGAATGACGAGGACGGCCACCAGCGACGCCACGGCGACGACGAGAACCACGATGGCGAAAATATCGATGGTGGCCATGTCGTTACGTCACCTTCGAGTCTGTCGCCAGTGTCGACGGCGAGGTGAGCAGGAGCAAAGCGCCTGCCGCATTTTAGTACATCGAGTGGGTAAAGAACATCGAAGCGGCGGCACCGGCAAGCATCGTTTGCCGCGTATGGATAATTTTCCACCGGCGCAGGATGTGTATGGATTTTAGTTTCAAAGGCGAAGGATTAGGGTGCCGAAAGCGCCGCGCGTCTTGCATGAGATATAGGGAAAGCCATCTCGGCCCTTTCTACACCTGCCCGACGCCATCGCCGACCGGCCGGTCCGGATGTCGCGGACCGACGCGCCTCGGGCCTATCGCCGTCCGCCCGGCTGGACTCCCGCCTTATTCATGCATAGTTTCTGCATGTTTAAAAAACAGGCGCACCGTGACGCATAAATGACCATCGTCCGGCGGCGCTTCCGTCCATCCCCGCTGGAGTGGGTCCGTAGCCCCCTTTCGGCGCGGTGCATTTGGAGTGGGCCTTGTCAGCCTTTGCACGCTTGCGACTGTTTCGACCGATCCTCGCCGGTGCCACGCTGCGGGATCGAGCCCTGGCCTGTTTCGGCGCCCTGATGGGGATTGGCCTGTCGGCGGTGATCGGCGGCCTCGCCGCGGCGGATCTCAATCATCTGGTATGGATCGTTCCACCGATGGGCGCGTCGGCGGTGCTGCTGTTCGCCGTGCCGGCAAGCCCGATGGCGCAGCCCTGGCCGGCCATCGGTGGCAATGTGATCTCCGCCGCCATCGGCGTCGCCATCGGCCATTTCATGCCGCTCACCGCGCTCTCGGCCGGGCTGGCGGTGGCGCTGGCCATCGGCGCCATGTCGCTGCTGCGATGCCTGCACCCACCCGGCGGCGCCGCCGCATTGGTCGGTCTGTTCATCGGCGGGTCGTCGAGCCTGCTGTTTCCCTTCGTGCCGGTCGGACTGAATGCCGTCGTGCTGGTGGCGAGCGCGTGGCTCTATCATCGGCTGTCCGGCCACAGCTACCCGCATGTCGCCGCGCCGCCGCAGCCGGCCCGCGCGCGGGACCTGCCCTGGACCATCAGCAAGGCCGACATCGCGGCAACGCTGGCTGAGGTCGGCGAGGCCTACGACATCGGCGCCGAAGATCTCGAGGAGCTGGTGCGCCATATCGAAAAGCGGGCTGTCGCCCGCTCCTACCATCAGCTGAGCTGTGCCGATCTGATGGTGAAGAACGTCATCAGCGTGCCGGAAGACGCCTCGCCCGAGCAGGCCCGTGCGCTGCTGGTCAAGCGCGACATCCGCCGGCTGGCGGTGGTCGATGCCGAGGGACGCCTCGTCGGTTCTGTCGGCCTGCGCGAACTCGTGCATCCGGCCGGACAGGTGCGGGATGCGATGACCCCGGCCGCGGCGGCGGCCCCCGCGTCGCCGGCGATCGACCTCTTGGAGCGCTATGCCCGCGACCGGGTGCACGCGGTGTTCGTCATCGATGCGGCCCGTCGACCGGTGGGGGTGGTCACGGAGGCGGACTGGCTCCACGTGCTGACGCGTGGCCTCGGCTAGGCCCGCCGCGGCGCCGCGCGGAGCCTGGCGCGGCGGGGCCGCGCCGTCAGTTCGCGGCGGGCAGCGGCAGAGAGGGGCCGCCGGCGCCCTGCGGCGCGAACAGCACCGATTGCAGGCTGTGGGCGATGCGCAAAGCCCGGAGTTTCAGGGCCTGCGCCACCGCCGGCTCCATGAGTTCGTCGGCGGTCTGGCCCCACAAGGCGAGCCAGCGCCCGAACAGCGCGGGAGAGATGCGGTGGCGATGCTTGAAATGCGCCGGCACCGGCCGGCCCTTGTAGCGGCCGCTGGTCAGCATCACCGAGGACCAGAAGGCCGCCAGCGTCTCGAGATGCGCCGGCCAGTCCGACACCGCGTCGGCGAACACCGGCCCGAGTTCGGCATCCGCCCGGACCCGCGCGTAGAATGCCTCGACAAGCGCCTTCAGCCCCGGCTCGTCCAACCGCAAAACCGCCATGACCCGCCTCATGCTTCACCGGCGCCCATCTATATGCCGGCAGGAAAACATGCAAACATGATACATCGTTTTCACGCGGAGCCGACATGCGCCTGACGCGCTACACCGATTACGCGATGCGGGTGCTGCTGTATCTCGGCTCGCACCCGGACCGGCTGTGCTCGATCGCCGAGATCGCCCGCGCCTACGCCATTTCGCAGAATCACCTGATGAAGGTGGTCAATGATCTGGTGAATGCCGGCTATCTGCAGAGCGTGCGCGGCCGTTCCGGCGGCGTCCGGCTGGCGCGGCCGGCCGGCGACATCAATGTCGGCGCGCTGATACGACATACCGAGGACGATTTCGACCTGGTCGGCTGCGGCAACTGCATCATCGCGCCGGCCTGCGGCCTGACCTGTGTGCTCGACGAGGCCCTGCAGGCCTTCCTCGCGACTCTCGATCGCTATTCGCTGGCCGATGTGTTGAGCAAGCGCGGCGACTTCCGGCATCTTTTGAAGGCGTCGTGAGCACCGTGCCGGTGCCGGCCGCCGGTGGAGCGAGCCGGCCCGAGCGCTTCGGCGACCCGGCCCCTTCGGGCGCGGCGACCTCTGACACGGTCAGCAACGCGGATGGCAGGCGCTACTCCGGAAGCCCCTCGCCCGGCAGAGGCGCCGAGCGACCGGCGCATCTCCCCTACTGCCACCTGCGCAAGCCTGCACAACAGCCGATCGGCGGCGCTGCCGAGACAGGCCGGCGTGCGGGCCACCATGAAAGCCTTGTCTCTCCTCATCCGGGCCGCAGATGACGCATCCCCTGACGCCCCAATCACGCCGCCGCCAAAAACATAATCTGTAATTATTGATATGAGATGAGTGATGCGATAACGTCACCTCAATAACCTGCGGACGCTACGATCCGCGCAAAAACCCCATGGGAAGAGGAAAACGATGCCGAAACATGCCCTTACTGCGCTTGCTCTCTGCCTCGGCCTTGCTGTGCCGAGCGTGGCGCTCGCCGAATGGAAGCCGAACCGTCCGGTGGAGTTCGTGGCGGCGGCCGGTCCCGGCGGCGGCACCGACACCTTCGCCCGTGTCGTGCAATCCGCGCTCAGCAAGAACGAATTGCTGACCACGCCGATCATCGTCAGCAACAAGGCCGGCGGCTCGGGCGCCGAAACCTTCATCTATGCGAAGTCGAACAAGGGCGATCCCTACAAGCTGTATTTCGGCACCCAGGACGCCTATGTGCTGCCGCTGGCCAACAAGCTCTCCTACAGCCTGAAGGACCTCACCCCCATTGCGGCGATGGTGTTCGATCCCTTCATGCTGTGGGTGAACCCCAAGACCTCCGGCATCGAGGACGTGAAGGGCTTCATCGCCAAGGCGAAGGAAGCCCCCGGCCAGCTCAAGCTCGGCGGCGCCAAGGCGAAGGAGGCCGACGAGACGCTGATGACGCTCATCGAGCATGCCACCGGCGTCGACCTCACCTACATCCCCTATAAGAGCGGCAGCGAGGCGGCGATCCAGGTCGCCGGCGGGCACATTACCGCCAATGTCAACAATCCGAGCGAGAGCGTCGAGCAGTGGAAGGCCGGCGTGCAGAAGCCGCTCTGCGTCTTCGAGAACGAGCGCCTCGCCGACACCACCGTGATTGCCGATGGCCTGTCCTGGCACGACATCCCGACCTGCAAGGAAGCCGGCATCGCGGTCGACAGCTTCGCCCAGCCGCGCACCATCTGGGCGGCGGCGGACCTGCCGCCGGAAGCGCTGGCCTATTACACCGACCTGTTCACCAAGGCGGCCGCCGCGCCGGAGTTCAAGGCCTATCAGCAGCGCGGCGCCCAGATCCCGCGCCTGCTGACCGGCGACGCCTTCAAGGACTTCATCAAGAAGCACGAGGCGAGCTACGCCGAGATCTACAAGCGCAACGGCTGGCTGCGCGCCGAGCAGTGAGCGCCCGCCGGGGCGCCGTCGTGAAGACGGCCCCCATGGCGTTCCTTGCGGACGGCGGCCGCCGTCGTCCGCCTTTCCTTCCCGCCGCGTCGGAGTGAGGCATATGGATATCTCGCGCAGCACCATGGACATCGCCGCCGCCTGCGCCACCGCCGCCGTCGGCGCGGTGGTCTGCTACGGCGCCACGCTGAACGGCATCGCCTGGGGCGATTCCGGGCCGGAGCCCGGCTATTTCCCCTTCTATGTCGGCGGCCTGATCATCCTCGGCAGCGCCGGCACCATCGTGCAGGCCTGGCGCCGCCGCGCCGCCGGGCATGACAGGCCGGGAGCGGACGCCGGAGCCGACAGCTTCCTCGATGGCGAGCGGCTGCGCACCATCCTCGCCTTCTTCCTGCCGATCGTCGCCATGGTCGCCGTCTCGGCCTGGCTCGGCCTCTATGTCGGCATGGCGCTCTACATCTTCTACGCCCTGCGCATCGCCGCCGGTTTCCGCACCCTCACCGCGGCGCTGGCGGCGCTGGCGGTGGTGGCGGTGAACTTCGTCATCTTCGAGAAGCTGTTCATGGTCCCGCTGCTCAAGGGACCGATCCTCGAAGCCTTCGGCATCTACTGACCAACAAAAACACCGCTGCAAAAAACATCGAGGGACGCGCCATGGGCAATTTCGGGCAATTGATGGACGGCTTCGCCGTCGCGCTCACCGCCCATCACCTGATGATCATGGTGGTGGGCGTGCTTCTCGGACTGGTGGTCGGCGTCCTTCCGGGCCTCGGCGCCCCCAATGGCGTGTCGCTGCTGCTGCCGCTCACCTTCACCATGGATCCGATTTCCGCCATCATCCTGCTCACCTCGATGTATTGGGGCGCGCTGTTCGGCGGATCGACCACCTCCATCCTGTTCAACATTCCCGGCGAGCCCTCCTCCGTCGCCACCACCTTCGACGGCTACCCGCTGGCGAAACAGGGGCAGGCGGCGCGGGCGCTCACCCTCGCCTTCACCTCCGCCGGCATCGGCGCGCTCACCGGCGTGCTGGTGATCACCCTGCTGTCGGGCTGGGTGGCCAACTTCGCGCTGCGCTTCGGCGCGGCGGAATATTTCGCCGTCTATTTCATGGCCTTCGCCAGCTTCATCGGCATGTCCGGCGGCTCGCCGTTCAAGACGCTGGTGTCGATGATGCTCGGCTTCGCCGCCGCCACCGTCGGCATCGACACCATCTCCGGCGAGTCGCGCCTCACCTTCGAGTTCGACGAGCTGATCGGCGGCATCTCCTTCCTCATCGCAGTCATCGGCCTGTTCGGCCTCGGTGAGCTGCTGCTCACCATGGAAGAGGGGCTGAAGTTCGAGGGCGTGAAGGCCAAGCTGGACATTCGCGTCATCGCGCGCACCGTCGCGGAAATGCCGCGCTACTGGGCGACGCTGATCCGCAGCGCCCTCATCGGCTGCTGGATGGGCATCACCCCCGGCGGCCCCACCGCCGCGTCCTTCATGAGCTACGCGCTGGGGCGCCGCTTCTCCCGCCGCGGCCGCTTCTTCGGCAAAGGCGAGCCGGAAGGCATCGTCGCCCCGGAGACCGCCGACCATTCCGCCGGCTCGTGCGCGCTGCTGCCCATGCTGGCGCTCGGCATTCCCGGCTCCGCCACCGCCGCGGTGATGATGGGCGGGCTGATGATCTGGGGCCTGTCGCCCGGCCCGATGCTGTTCTCGACACGGCCGGATTTCGTCTGGGGCCTGATCGCCTCGATGTATATGGGCAACCTCATCGCCGTCGTGCTGGTTCTGGCCACCGTGCCGCTGTTCGCCTTCATCCTGCGGGCGCCCTTCACCGTCGTCGGGCCGCTGATCACCGTCGTCTGCGTCATCGGCGCCTATACCGTGGCCAACCACATGTTCGATGTCTGGCTGGCGCTGGGCTTCGGCATCGTCGGCTACGTGTTCAAGAAGCTCGACTACCCTCTGGCGCCCTTCGTGCTCGCCATGGTGCTGGGCGACAAGGCGGAGGATGCCTTCCGCCAGGCCATGCTGACCTCGGACGGTTCGCCGGCGATCTTCTTCTCCAACGGCCTCGTCGCGACCATGATGGGCCTCGGCCTGCTGCTGCTGTGCCTGCCGGCGATCTCGCTGCTGCTCAAGGGCCGCGCGGCCACGCCCAAGGACGGCGCCGCCCCGGCGCCGGAAGGGAGGTCGGCGTGATCGACTTTCCGACACAGGCGGTTCCCGCCTATCCTGCCACCGGGAAACGCACAGGCTCGCAGAAGCCGTCAGGAACAGACCGCATGTCCTCGCCCATCGTCCGTCATTCTCTCCACGAATCCCTCGTCGCGCCCTTGCGCGAGATGATCCTGCAAGGCGAGCTGCGGCCGGGCGAGAAAGTGCCGGAGGAGGAGCTGTGCGAGCGCTTCGGCGTGTCGCGCACGCCGATTCGCGAGGCGCTGAAGGTGCTGGCGGCGGAAGGAGTGCTGCAGATCCTGCCGCATCGCGGCGCCATCGTCGCCCGCATCACCGAGGAGCAGATCGAGGAGTTGTTCCCGATCATGGCCTCGCTGGAGCGACTGGCCGGCCTGCTCGCCTGCCAGAACGCCACCGATGCCGATGTGGCGCGCATGCGCGCGCTGCACGAGCGGATGATCGCCTGCTACGAGGCCGACGACGAGGTCGAGTATCTGCGCCACAACCGGCTGATCCACGAGGGTTTCTTCACCATCGCCGGCAACGCCACCCTCTCCGCCTTCTACCAGCAGATCCTCACCCGCATCCACGCCTGCCGTTTCGTGGTGCGCAAGAGCCGGGAGCACTGGCAGGCGGCGGTGGCCGAGCACACGCAGATGATCGAGGCGCTGGCGGCGCGCGATGCCCCGCGCCTCGCCGCCATCCTCGAGACCCATGTCACCGGCACCACGGTGGGCATCGCCCGCGCCTTCGTAAGTCGTCTCCAGACCGGCGGCGAGGCGCAAGCGGCGGCGGCCAAGCCGAGGCCGCGCGGGCGCAAGCCCACGGCCGCGCTCACCGGTTGAGCGCGGCGCCGGCCCTTCCGGGGGCCGCGCTCCGCGCAGTTTGTAATTATTGATTTGTTATGCGGGCTCCTCCCGCAGAAAGGCTCGAAACCGATGACCGATGTTCTGGACCAATCGCGGGAGAAGCCGGCCACCCAGCGCCAGGAGGACAATGCAGCGCCGCCGCGGCCGCTCCCCCTTGCCGGCGTGCGGGTGCTCGATGTCAGCCAGGTCATGGCCGGCCCGTATAGCTGCATGCTGCTCGGCGATCTCGGCGCCGACGTCATCAAGATCGAGCCGCCGGGCACCGGCGACCAGACCCGTGGCGCCATGGGGTTCAAGATGAAGGGGCCCGACAGCATGGGCTTCCTCAACATGAACCGCAACAAGCGCTCGGTGGCGGTGAACCTCAAGAGCGACGCCGGCCGCGAGTTGTTCTACGAACTGGTCAAGAGCGCCGACATCCTGGTCGAGAACTATCGGCCGGGGGTGATGAAGAAGCTGAAATGCGACTACGAGACCATTCGCCACCATAATCCGCGTCTGGTCTATGCTTCCATCTCCGGCTTCGGCCAGTCCGGTCCCTGGGCGGGGCGGCCCGGCTTCGACCTGATGGCGCAGGCGATGTCCGGCGTCATGAGCGTCACCGGCCATCCCGGCGGGCTGCCGGTGAAGGCCGGCGTGCCGGTCGCCGATATCGGCTGCGGCCTGTTCGCCACCTATGCGGTGCTCGCCGCCTATATCGGCGCCAAGGCCACCGGCGAGGGCCAGTACATCGATGCCTCGCTGTTCGAGGCGGCGCTGGCCTTCTCGGTATGGGACATCTCGGAATATTGGGGCCGCGGCACCCAGCCGATCCCGCTCGGCACTGCCAACCGCATGAGCGCGCCCTATCAGGCGGTGAAGTCCAAGGACGGCTATTTCGTCATGGGCGCCACCAACCAGAAGCTCTGGCTGCTGCTGTGCGACACGCTGGCGCGCCCCGAACTGGTCGAGGATCCGCGCTTCAAGACCAATCCCGACCGCCTCGCCCATCGCGAGGTGCTGATCGAGGAACTGGAGAAGACCTTCGTCACCCGCACCTCGGATGAGTGGGTGGAGGCGCTGCTCGCCGTCGGCATTCCGGCCGGCACGATGTACACTTATCCCGAGGCGTTCGAGAGCGAGCACGGCCGCCATCGGCAGATGCGCATCGAGATCGATCATCCGAACGAGGGCAAGGTGTCGAATATCGGCTTTGCGGTGAAGCTCACCGGCACCCCGCAGCAGGTGCGCCGCCACCCGCCGCTGCTCGGTCAGCACACCGACGAGGTGCTGAAGGAGATCGGCCTCGACAGCGCCGCCATCGAAAATCTCACCGCTCGCGGAGCCTTCGCGTCATGAACGTCGTCGCCAAACCCGAGGCCGCCAAATCCGAGGCCGTCAAATCCGAGGCCGCCCGGGCGGAAAGCAGCGAAGGCACCGTGCGCCTTGCCATCGAAGGTCCGGTCGCCCGCCTCACCTTCGATCGCCCTTCGGCCCGCAACGCCATGACCTGGCGCATGTATGAGGAGCTTGCCGACGCCTGCCGCGTCATCTCGGCCACCCGCGAGGTGCGGGTCGCGGTGCTGCGCGGCGCCGGCGGCAAGGCCTTCATCGCCGGCACGGATATCGAGCAGTTCCGCGCCTTCTCCTCCGGCGGCGACGGCATCGCCTATGAGGAGAAGGTCGAGCACTATGTCGGCACGCTGGAAGCGCTTGCCGTGCCCACCGTCGCGGTGGTGGAAGGCTGGGCGGTCGGCGGCGGCATGGCGCTGGCCAATGCCTGCGATTTCCGGCTGGCGACGCCGGGCGCCCGCTTCGGGGTGCCGATCGCCCGCACGCTGGGCAACTGCCTGTCGGCCTCCAATGTGCAGCGGCTGGTGGCGACGCTGGGGGTGAGCACGGTCAAGCGCATGCTGCTGCTCGCCGAGACGCCGAAGGCCGAGGAACTGCCGCCGGGCTATGTGACGGTGGTGCCGCCGGAGGAACTCGACGCCCGCGTCGCGGAACTGTGCGCCCGCCTGGTTTCGCACGCGCCGATCACGCTGCGCGTCACCAAGGAGATGCTGCGCCGCCTCGCCCACGACCCCGACGCCGCCGACGCCGATCTGGTGCGCGAAACCTATGGCTCGGCGGATTTCCGCGAGGGCGTCGAGGCCTTTCTTGGCAAGCGCCCGCCGGCATGGCGCGGCGAATAGCCGGCGCGCCGTCGCGACGCGCCGCCCGCCGCGGCTGAGCGCCTTCCGCGGCGATTCGGCTCCCGTCAGATCAGCGATACGCCCGCGGCACCGTCCGCGGGCTTTTTTTTGCGGCTCCACC
The DNA here is from genome assembly GCF_018390605.1 of Ancylobacter defluvii. GTDB lineage: Bacteria > Pseudomonadota > Alphaproteobacteria > Rhizobiales > Xanthobacteraceae > Ancylobacter > Ancylobacter defluvii. Next base: position 374,712 of record NZ_JAHBGD010000005.1, on the reverse strand, counting down.
CGTCTTCGGGAAGCCCGGCAGCGCGATGCCACCGCCCGGCGCACGCCACAGGGCACACGCGGTGCAGTTTTCCTAAAGGAATATATTGTTCGCTTCCGGCGACGATGCTTTGATGGCGTCACATTGGGTCGGATCGCTGTGGGAGGCGCCGTGATGGATATGAAGACCGGCGAGAGCGACGGCGTCGATCTGGGCGGCCGGGTGAAGGGGCTGCGCAGCCGCGCCGGCCTCACCATCAAGGAGGTGGCGGCGCGCTCCGGCATCTCGCCGTCCGCCATCTCGAAGATCGAGAACAACCTGCTCTCCCCGACCTATGACAACATCATCCGCCTCGCCCAAGGGCTGGGAATCGATATTTCCGAACTGTTCTCGGCCACCCGCAAGCAGGCGCCGCACGGCCGGCGCTCGCTGACCCGCGTCGGCCAGGGCGATTATATCCGCACCCGTGCCTACACGCTGGAAATGCTGTGTTCGGATCTCACCGCCAAACGCATGCAGCCGATGAAGGCGCGGCTGCGCGCCCATGAGACGCGCGAATTCGGCGCGCTGGTCGCCCATGCCGGCGAGGAGGTGGTGCTGGTGCTGAAGGGCCGGGTGACGCTGCTCACCGAATTCTACGCCCCCGTTACCCTCGACGAGGGCGACAGCGTCTATTTCGATAGCACCATGGGACACGCGCTGCTCAGTGCCGGCGCCGACGATGCCGAGATTTTCTGGGTCTGCGCCGCCGACCAAAATCTCGATTTTGCCGAAACTCTGCCGGAGTCCACTTGACAGTTTCGTATTAGGAATAAAACATTCTTATAAGAAACGTACTTTCAATTATCTACCAAACAAATATAGATTTGCCATCCATTTCCAGAGGATGTTCACATGACTGAACAGCTCGGCAACCGCCGCGCCTTTCTAACCGCCGGCTCGCTCATGGGAGCGACCGCGGCCCTCGCCGCCAGCTCCGTCGTCGCCACGCCGGGTTCGGCGCTGGCGCAGGACGCTGGCGGATCGCTGAAAGCCATTCGCGACCGCGGCGAGCTGCGCATCGGCGTCGCGCCGGGCGAGCCGTGGTTCTACAAGGACCAGCGCAGCGGCGAATGGTACGGCCTCGGCTGGGGCCTCGGCGTCGCGGTGGCCAAGGAGCTCGGCGTCAAGCCGGTGCCGGTCGAGACCACCTGGGGCAATGCCGTCGCCGCGCTTCAGGCCGGGCAGTTCGACGTCATGTTCACCATGGACGCCACCCCGCAGCGCGCGCTGGCGGTGGATTTCCCGGTGCAGCCGATGTTCTGGTACGCCCAGGGCGTGCTGCTCGCCGACGGGGTCAGCGTCACCTCGTGGGAGGAGATGAACAAGCCGGAATTCCGCATCGGCGTCGTGCTCGGCACCTCGCCCGATCGCGACATCACCGTGCGCCTGCCCAAGGCCACCATCGAGCGCTTCCCCAGCGCCGACGAGACCGGCGCCGCCTTCATCGCCGGCCGCATGGACGGCATCTCGCTGTTCCACCCGGCGCTGGTGATGCTGCAGTCGCGCCTCAAGCGCGGCAAGGTCATCCTGCCGCAGCCGCTGCGCGAATCGCCGTCCTCCGCCGCGGTGCCGAACGTCGCCGACAAGAGCTGGCGCGACTGGCTCGGCGTCTGCCTGGCCTATTTCTACGCCACCGGCCAGACCCAGAAGATCTTCGAAGACTACCTTGCCTTCCGCGGCATCGATCCGGCCGCGACGCCGGCGATCATGCGCGAGCGCTGGAAGTCCTGATCACCCGCCTGCCCCGGTCGGCGCGCCGCGAGACAGCGGTGCGCCGATCTGCTTTTACGTTTCCCGATCCCGGCAAGGCGGATCCGAATGCAGTATGTATGGGACTTCCGACCGGTCTGGCTCAATTTCGGCGTGCTGCTGGAAGGTCTGGTCAACACGCTGAAGCTTTCCGGCTTCTCGATCGGCCTCGGCCTCGTCATCGGGCTGGTTCTGGCGATGGGGCGGCTGGCGCCGACGCGCTTCCTCTCGATCCCCGCCACCGCGATCATCGAGTTCTACCGCAACACCCCGCCGCTGGTGCATTTCTTCTGGTATTTCTACGGCCTGCCGATCCTGACCGGCATCAGCCTCACGCCCTTCGCCGCCGCGGCGGCGGCGCTGTCGGTGCAGTCCGGCGCCTTCTTCGCCGAGGTGTTCCGCGGCGGCATCGTTTCGGTCGAGCGCGGCCAGTGGGAAGCCGGGCGCGCCATCGGCATGGGCCACGCGCAGCTGATGCGCCGGGTCATCCTGCCGCAGGCCTTCCGCCGGATGATCCCGCCGCTGATGGAGCGCTCCTTCGAGCTGGTGAAGACCACCTCGCTCGCCGCCACGCTCACCTATGGCGAGCTGGTCTACAAGGCGATGGTACTGGCGACCCAGACCTACCGGCCGATGGAGATCTACTCGACCGTCGCGGTGATGTTCTTCACCGTCCTGTTCCTCGCCAGTCTCGGCATGCGCGCGGTGGAGCATCGCCTCGCCCGCCGGGCGGCACGGTGAGCGCCATGAATTATTCCTTTCAGTTCGGCGAGATCCTGGCGAACGGCGATCTGCTGCTGCGCGGCCTCAAGCTCACCGTCCTGCTGTTCGTGCTCGCCTTTTCCGGCGCGCTGGTGTGCGGGCTGTTCATCGGCGTCGCCCGCGGCTCCTCCCGCCGGGTGCCGAACCTGATCGCCACCGCCTATATCGAACTGTTCCGCAACACCCCGGTGCTGGTGCAGCTGATCTGGTTCTATTACGCCCTCCCCGCCTTGTCGGGCTGGCAGCCCACCGCCTTCACCGCCGCCGCGCTCGGGCTGTTCCTCAATACCTCGGCCTATTGCGCCGAGATCTGGCGCGCCGGGCTGCAATCGCTGCCGGCCGGGCAGTGGGAAGCCGGGCGGGCCATCGGCATGAGCGAGTGGCAGCTGCTGCGCCGCGTGGTGGTGCCGCAGGCGCTGGCCCGCATGGTGCCGGCCTTCACCAATCGCGGCGTCGAGCTCGCAAAAATGACGTCGATCGCCTCCACCATCACCGTGCAGGAGCTGATGTACGAGGCGAAGATGCTGAGCACGCAGACCTTCCTGCCGCTGGAGACCTTCACCGTCGTCGCGGTGATCTACTTCGTCCTGATCTATCCCGGAACGCTGGCCGCCTATGCGCTTGAGCGTCGCCTCAACTCGAAGGGAGCCTGAGCGCCATGGCAAACGTCCTACCGGCTGACGTCCTACCGGCTGACGCCACACCCGTCCTCGCCGTCGAGGGGCTGCGCAAGAGCTTCGGCACCAATGAGGTACTGAAGGGCATCGACCTGAAGGTCGGCGCCGGCGAGCGCATCGCCATCCTCGGCTCCTCCGGCTCGGGCAAGAGCACCTTCCTGCGCTGCATCAACTTCATGGAGACGCCGAGCGCCGGCCGCATCGCCCTCGACGGCACGCCGATCGGCACCGAGGGCCGCAACGGCGCCCTCACCGCCAAATCCGGCGAGCTGCGGCGGCTGCGCACCCGCGTCGGCATGATCTTCCAGCAGTTCAACCTGTTCCCGCACATGAGCGTGCTGGAGAACGTCATGGAAGGCCCGGTGACGGTGAAGGGCCTTCCCAAGGCCGAGGCCCGCGCCAAGGCTCAGGATTACCTCAAGCGCGTCGGCCTCGCCGAGAAGGCCGACCAGTACCCGCAGCGCCTCTCCGGCGGCCAGCAGCAGCGCGTCGCCATCGCCCGCGCGCTGGCCATGGAGCCGGAGATCCTGCTGTTCGACGAGCCGACCTCCTCGCTCGATCCGGAACTGGTCGGCGAGGTGCTCGACGTCATCCTCGGCCTCTCCAGGGAGGGCCGCACCATGCTGCTGGTCACCCACGAGCTCGGCTTCGCCTATCACTTCGCCACCCGCGTGCTGTTCCTGCATGAGGGGCGCATCCATGAGCAGGGCACGCCGGACGAGGTGCTGAAGAACCCGCGCGAGGAGCGCACGCAGGCCTTCCTGCACCGCTTCTCCGCCTTCCATTTCTGAGTGAGAGTGACAATGGCCGAGGAAAAGGGCGCGCAGACCGCCATCGAGGATCCGCGCAACCACGATCTGTGGATCTGGCTCAATGGCGCTCTGGTGAAGCGTGCCGAGGCGCTGGTGTCGATCTTCGACGCCGGATTCGGCCTCGGCGACGGCGTGTGGGAAGGCATCCGCATGGCCAAGGGCCGGCTGGTGCTGGTCGACGACCATCTCGACCGCCTCTATGAGGGCGCCAACACCATCGCGCTCGACATCGGCCTGACCAAGCCGCAGATGAAGGCGGCGCTGGAAGAACTCTGCGCCGCCAACGCCATCACCGATGGCGGCCATATCCGCCTGATGGTGACGCGCGGCGAGAAGCACACCGTGCATCAGGACCCGCGCAACGCCCTCGGCCGGCCGACCATCGCCATCACCGCCGAGTTCAAGCTGCCGGATCCGGAGATCAAGAAGTCCGGCATCAAGCTGTTCACCTCCAGCTTCCGCACTTCGGGACCGGACAGCTTCGACCTGCATCTGAATTCGCACAGCCGGCTGAACTTCATCCGCCCGCTGCTACAGGCCATCGCCGCCGGCGCGCATGAGGCGCTGATGCTCGATCCCGCCGGCTTCGTGGCCAGCTGCAACTCGACCAATTTCTTCATCGTGAAGCGCGGCGAGGTGCTCACCTCCACCGGCCGCACCTGCTTCAAGGGCATCACCCGCCGCAAGGTGATCGAGCTGTGCGGCAAGGAAGGCATTGCCTGCCGCGAGACCGACTTCACCCTCGCCGAGGTCTATAATGCCGACGGCGCCTTCGTCACCGGCACCTTCGGCGGCATCACCCCGGTGAGGAGCCTGGATGGCCGCAGCATCGGCGCCGCCCTTCCCTGCCCGCTGACCCAACGCCTGTCCGATCTCTATGACCGCACCTTCCTCAACTGATCCCGCCTCGGCCGATACCCGCCTCGACGCCGGGCTCACCGCCGCGATCAGCCGCTTCGCCGCCGGTTTCGACGGCGCGGCGATTCCGCCGGCGATGCGGGCCAAGGCGCGGGTCCACATCCTCGATGCCATCGGCTGCGGCCTCGCCGGCGCATCGACCGACATGCAGCAGGCCATCCTCGCCGCGACGCGGATCGAGGCCCGCCCCGGCCCGTGCCGGGTGCTGGGCGAGCGCGACAGCTTCGGCCCGGTCGCCAGCGCCTTCGTCAACGCCGCGGCGATGAACGCGCTCGATTTCGACGACGGGCTGGAGGACGAGCACGGCCGCGGCATGGGCCATCCCGGCGCCTCGCTGGTCGCCGCCGCGCTTGCCGCCGGCTTCGAGCGCAGGGTCAGCGGCGCCGATGTCGTCACCGCAGTGGCGCTGGCCTATGAGGTCAACAATCGGCTGATCCGCGCGATGCAGCCGAGCATCGAGCGCTTCCGCCTCGTCTATGGCGTGTGCCAGCACCAGGCCATCGGCGCCGCCATCGCCTATGGCCGGCTGATCGGCCTCGACGCCGACGCCATGGAGAACGCCCTCGGCTTCGCCGGCAGCTTCGCCAATGTGCCGAGCCTGCGGAAATACAATTGGGAGCGCCGGCCGCTCATCACCTTCAAGGATTTCCTCGCCCCGGCGGCGGAGGCCGGCGTGCGCGGCGTCGCGCTGCACCACGCCGGCCTGGTCGGCGCCAAGGCGGTGCTCGACGGCCCCTCCGGCTTGTGGCGGATGCTCGGCTCGGACCAGTTCGAGCCGGAGCGGCTCACCGACGGGCTCGGCGAAAATTGGACGCTCGGCTTCAACACCATCAAGCCCTATCCCGCCTGTCGCTGGATGCACGCGACGCTCAGCGCCTATGAGACGCTGCTGACCGACCACGCCATCCCCGCCGAGGCGATCGAAGCCATCACCGTGCACACCGACGCGGCGCTGCTGCGCGACTTCATGGATGCCGCCCCGCTCAGCATCAACGACGCGCAGTTCTCCTTCCCCTACACCATGGCCGCGCTCGCCTTGCGGCTGGCGCGCCCGCACTGGTACGACGCCGCCAACAGGACCTCGCCGGAGCTCAAGGCCCTCGCCGCCCGCGTCACCGGCGCCGTCGATGCGGAGGCGAGCGCGCTGATGAGCGGCCAGCGCCGCCCCGCCGGCCGCGTCGACATCCAGTTGAAGGACGGCACCCGGCACCGCTCGCCGCTGGCCGTCGATGCGCCGGGCGGGGTGCGCCTGCCGCTGTCGGACGCCGCGGTGAGGGACAAGTTCCGCGCCAACGCCGCCGTCACGCTCGGCGTCGAGGGAGCGAGCGATCTGCTCGGCCTGCTCGACCATATCGAGACGGTGCCGGATTTCGGCGCCGCCCTCGCTGCCCGGCTCTAGAGCATTTTTGAGCGAAGTGGATGCCGGTTCGCGTGAAGAAGATGCGTAGAAACAAGAATCTAGAGCGACGGCCCGCCCGTTCCACGGCGGGTTCCGGATGAAAATCGGCACGGCATCGACGAATTCTGTCGCCTGATCGGCATGGAACGCGGTATCGCAGCCCCGCATCGACGGCGACGGTTTGCCCGGCGCGCGAAGAGGTGGATTTCCAACGATCCCAACGGCGAACGGGGCCGGCGGGATGGCCAGCAGGGACGTTCCCGCCATGACCGAGAAGACCAGGATCGGCATTCTGAAGCCGGGCCGCGCCCCCGAGCAGCTCCTCGCGGCGCAGGGCGATTACGATGCCTGCTTCCGCCGGCTGCTCGCCGACGATGCCTTCGCCTTCACGACCTACGATATCGAGAACGGCGTGTTCCCCGATGGGCCCACCGCCGCCGATGCCTGGATCATCACCGGCTCGCGCCACGGCGTCTATGAGGACCATGCGTGGATCGCGCCGCTGGAACAGCTGATCCGCGATATCCGCGCCGCCGGCCGGCCGCTGGTCGGCATCTGCTTCGGCCACCAGATCGTCGCCCAGGCCCTGGGCGGTCGGGTGGAGCGGGCGGCCGGCTGGATCGCCGGGCCGCAGCTCTATCGCGATGTCGAGGGCAACGCGTTTTCCGTCAATGCCTGGCACCGCGACCAGGTGGTGGAGCCGCCGCCGGAGGCGGAGCTGTTCGCCACCGGCGAGGGCTGCGCCTTTGCCGGCCTGCGCTATCCCGGCCCGATCCTCACCTTGCAGCCGCATCCCGAATTCGGCAGCGACTATGTGCTCGGCCTGCTGGCCGAACGCGGCTCGACGCTGCCGGCGCCGTTGCAGGCGCATGTCGAGACCGCGCACCGCCAGCCGCCCGACCTCGGCTATCTGGTGCCGCTGCTGAAGGACGCCCTCAGGGCGGGTGCCGCCCGCAACCACGCCGCCGCCTGAGGGACGCTCCGGCGCCCCCCCGGCGCCGCGGCGATAGCGGATCGTCATCGCCCCGACATCGTTCCGTCGTATCGGAGCCCTGTCGTCCGCCGATGCGGGAGCCCGCTTTGCCGCAACTCGCCGCCCGCCACCTCAGCAAGGCGTTCAATGGCGTCCGCGCCGTCGATGCCGTGAGCTTTTCCATTCCCGACGGCGCCTTCCTGGCGCTGCTCGGCCCGTCCGGCTGCGGCAAGACCACGCTGCTGCGGATGATCGCCGGCCTGGAAAAACCCGATGGCGGTGAACTCCTCTTCGACGACGTTGCCGTGGCCGGCCCGCGCGGCGTGCTGCCGCCGGAGGCGCGCCGGCTCGGCATGGTGTTCCAGTCCTATGCGCTGTGGCCGAACATGACGGTGCGCGGCAATATCGAATTCGGCCTCAAGGTGCAGAAGCTCGCGCCGGACGAGCGGCGGCGGCGGATCGAGGAGGTGCTGGAGGTGGTCGGGCTTTCCGGCTATGCCGCCCGCCGCCCGCATGAGCTGTCGGGCGGCCAGCGCCAGCGGGTGGCGCTCGCCCGCTCGCTCGCCCTGCGGCCCGGCCTGATCCTGCTCGACGAGCCGCTGGCCAATCTCGACGCGCATCTGCGCGAGGCGATGCTGGCCGAGTTTCGCCGCCTGCATTCGGTCTCCGGCGCCACCTTCATCTTCGTCACCCACGACCAGGAGGAGGCGATGGCGGTCGCCACCCATGTCGCGGTGATGCATCGCGGCCGGCTGGAACAGGTCGGCACGCCGGAGGATCTCTACCGGCGGCCGCAGAGCGAGGTCGTCGCCCGCTTCATCGGCCGCGGCCGTACCTTGCCGGTCGAGGTGCTGGCATCGGCGGACGGACTGTGCACGCTCGACCTCGCGGGCGCGGTGCTGAAGGTCGCCGGCCATGCCCCGGCCGGGCCCGGCTGGCTGTGCTTCCACGCCTCCGATTTGTCCCCCGCGCCGCAGCGCGGCCCGCTTGCCGGCCAGCTTGCCGGCCAGCTTGCCGGCGAAGTGGTGAACCAGATCTTCCAGAACGGCGTCTATGCCAGCGAGTTGGCGCCGCTCGGCATCGATGTCGAGACCATCAGCCTCGCCTTGCCCGAGCGCCTCGCGCCGGGAACGCGGGTCGAGGTCCAGCTGTCCGGCGGCTGGGTCATCCCGCGCCGGTCCTCCGCTACCCCCACCCTCGCCGGCGGAACTCCGGCGACGGCGCGCAGCCCGGCCTGAGCCGCTTTGGCGGCGGCGTCATCGAACGGCAACAAAACCGCAGTCGATCCGTCGTACGGCGCCGATATCAAGCCGGTTTCCGCGAAACGATGCAGAGTGATCGAGATGTCCCTTCGCGCCCTCCTCGCCGCCGCGCTCCTGGCCGGCACCGCGCTCGCCGGCACCGCGCTCGCCGGCACCGGCCTGGCCGCCACCCCTGCTGCCGCTGCCGAGACGATCACCGTCTACACCTCGCAGCCGCAGGATCAGATGGCGGCGGTGATCAAGGCGTTCAACGCCGAATATCCCGATATCAAGATCGAGCTGTTCCGCTCCGGCACCACCGAGGTGATGGCCAAGCTCCAGGCCGAGCAGGCCGCCGGCAAGAGCCCGGCCGATGTGGTGCTGATCGCCGACACCGTCGCCATGACGCAGCTGAAGAATGACGGCCGGCTCTATGCCTTCACCGACGCGCCGGTCGCCGGCATCAACCCGGCAGTGATCGACAAGGACCGCACCTATTTCGGCACCAAGCTGATCACCACCGGCATCGTCTACAACACCAATCTGGTGAAGACGCCGCCGCAATCGTGGAAGGATCTCGAGGCCGCCGAGGCCGCCAGGACGACGATCATGCCGAGCCCGCTCTATTCCGGCGCGGCGGTGATCCATCTCGGCACCATGCTGCAGCAGCCGGCCTTCGGCTGGGACTATTACAAGACCCTCGCCGACAAGGGCGCGGTGGCCGGCCAGGGCAACGGCACCGTCATCGAGGCGGTGGCGCGCGGCGAGAAGGCCTATGGCGTCATCATCGAGTACATGGCGCTCAACGCCCAGGCCAAGGGCTCACCGGTCGCCTTCGTGTTCCCGCAGGAGGGCGTCAGCGTCATCACCCAGCCGGTGGGCATCCTCAAGGACAGTGACGCGCTGGAGGCCGCCAAGACCTTCGTGAAGTGGCAGCTGTCGAAGCCGGCGCAGGAGCAGGCGGCGGCGCAGGGCTATTTCCCGGTGCTGGAAGGCGTTGCCCCGCCCAAGGGCTACCCCGACCCCAAGACGCTGAAGGTGCTGCCGGCCGATGCCGCCCTGATGCTGAAGGACGACAAGAAGAACAAGGAAAGCTTCGCCGATCTCTATGGCGGCTGAGACGGCGGGCCCCCGCATCCGCCGGGCGCCGGCGACGGCACCGGGGCCGAGGAAGGAGACGCTCGGCGGCGAGCGCCTGCTGCTCGGCCTCGTCCTCGCCTATGTGCTGTTCACCACCTTCTGGCCGCTGGCGGAGCTGTTCTCCGCCGCGCTGCGGCCGGGTGAGGATGGCCGCACCCTCGGCCTGATGCGCGACGTGCTGGCGAGCCGCGCCACCGGCCGCGCGTTATGGGGTTCGCTGGTCACCTCCGGCCTCGCGGTGGCGCTGTCGACCGTGCTCGGCGTCGGCCTCGCCTTCGCGGTCAGCCTGATCCGGCTGCGCAGCCCGGCGGCGCTGGTCTTCCTCATCCTGACGCCGCTGCTCATCCCCTCCCAGACCATGGCGCTCGCCTGGATCGAGCTCGCCGGCTCCGGCTCGCCGATCCTCGGCGCGCTTGGGCTGGCGCCGGCGCCGGGAAGCGCCAACCCGCTCTATTCCACCGGCGGCATCGCGCTGGTGATGGGCATCGAGCACATGCCGCTGGTGTTCATCGCCACCCGCGCCGCGCTGCGCACCGTGCCGGCCGATCTCATCGAGGCGGCGCGGGTCATCGGCGTGCCTCGCCACCGCATCGCCGCCAGCGTGGTGCTGCCGCTGGTCGCCCCCTCCATCCTCGCCGGCGCCCTGCTCGCCTTCACCGCCGCCATCGGCAATTTCGGCGTGCCGGCGCTGCTCGGCATTCCCGGCCGGGTCTCGGTGCTGACCACGCTGATCTATCAGCGGCTCAACGGCTTCGGCCCGTCCGCCGCCGGGCAGGTGGCGGTGCTGGCCTTGATCATGACCGTCCTCGCCGCCGCCGCGCTCGCGCTGCGCAGCCTCGCCTTGCGCCGGCTCGCGGTGCCGCTGCCGGCCGGCCGGCCCTTCGAGCCGTCCCGCTCCTCGCCCGTCGGCGAGATCGTCCTCTGGCTGGTGGTGCTGGTGATCGCGGTGATGCCGCTCGCCGCCCTGGTGATGACGGCGCTGCTGCCGGCGATCGGCGTCCGCTTCGGCCTCGACACGGCGAGCCTGGCGCAGTTCGCCGCCGTGCTCGCCAACGCCGCGGTGCGTCGCGCCTTCGCCAATTCGCTGCTGCTCTCGGCCGGCTGCGCGTTGGTCGCGGTGGTCGTCGCGGTGCCGTTCGCCTATCTCGCCGTCCGCCGGCCGGGCTGGCTGGTCCGCGCGCTGGATGTGGGGGTGGAAGCGCCGTGGGTGGTGCCCGGCACCGTGGTGGCGCTCGGCATGATCCTCGCCTTCCTGCCGCCGCTGCCGCTCATCGGCGTGTCGCTCTACGGCACGCTGGCGATCCTGCTCATCGCCTATCTCGCGCGCTTCCTGCCGCTGGTGCTGCGGCCGGTGACCGCGGCGGCGCAGACGGCGGATCCGGCGCTGGACGAGGCCGCGCGCATCGTCGGCGCCGGGCTAGCCCGGCGGCTGGCCTGCGTCTTCCTGCCCGGCGTGCTGCCGGCCGCCGTCGCCGGCGCCATGCTGGTGGTGATGACGGCGCTGAACGAACTCACTTTGTCGGCGCTGCTGTGGTCCTCGGGGCACGAGACCATCGGCGTCATGGTGTTCGCGCTGCAATATGAGGGCAATTCCACCGCCGCCGCCGCGGTGGCGGTGCTGTCCACCGGCCTGGTGTTCGCGCTGTGCGCGGCGGCGAATGCCGGCGCACGCTGGCTGCCGGAGCGGATACTGCCCTGGCGGCAATAGGCGCGGGCGCCGCTTTCCCGCCCCCGCTGCGCCGGCCGGCCATTTTTGAGGGAACCCTCGCCGCACTTCCCGCTTGTTCCGGGGATACGCCGTGATGTCCGGAATCAGTGAGGTACGCGCATGCATCGTCGAGACATCCTGCTTGGAATGGGCCTCGCGGCCATGGCGCAGGCCCCCATTCTTGGGATGTTGATTACCGAGGCGCGGGCGCAGGCCGAACCCGGCAAGCCCACCGCCTTCGATGCCGAGACGGTGCGCCGGCTGGCGCGCGAGCTGGCGGCCAAGCCCTTCGCCGCCCCCAATCGCGACCTGCCGAAGGAAATCGACAAGCTCAGCTATGACGATTACCGCAACATCCGCTTCAACACCGACCGCGCGCTGTGGCGCGGCCAGGGCACCCCGTTCGAGGCGCAGCTGTTCCATCGCGGCTTCCTGTTCCGCGACCGCGTCGATCTCTCCATCGTCACCGACGGCAAGGCGCAGAAGCTGCCCTACAGCCCGGACATGTTCCGCTTCGATCACGGGCTGAAGCCGCCCGATCCCAAGATCGACCTCGGCTATTCCGGCTTCCGCCTGCACAGCCCGATCAACCGGCCGGATTATTTCGACGAGGTCGCCGTCTTCCAGGGCGCCAGCTATTTCCGCGCCATCGGCAAGGGGCAGACCTACGGCACCTCGGCGCGCGGCCTGTCGATCAAGACCGGCGATGCCGGCGGCGAGGAATTTCCCGCCTTCCGGGAGTTCTGGCTCGAACAGCCGCGGCCGGGCACCGATTCCATCGTGATCCACGCGCTGCTGGACAGCCCGAGCGGCGCGGCCGCGCACCGCTTCACCATCCGTCCCGGCGACACCACGCTGATGACGGTGGAGATGACCGTCTACCCGCGCGAGGACATCGACCAGGTCGGCATCGGCTCGCTGACCAGCATGTTCATGTTCGGTCCCAACGACCGCAACGACATCGACGATTTCCGGCCGATGGTGTGCGACGCCAACGGGCTGTCAATCGCCACCGGCAATGGCGAGCAGCTGTGGCGGCCGCTCAGCAACCCGCAGCGGCTGCAGATCTCGTCCTTCGCCGTGTCGGATCTGCGCGGCTTCGGCCTGATGCAGCGCCAGCGTTCCTTCTTCGACTATCAGGACCTCGAGGCACGCTATGAGCGCCGGCCGAGCGTCTGGATCGAGCCGATCGGCGACTGGGGCGACGGCTCGGTGGTGCTGGTGGAAATCCCGACCCCGGAGGAGGTTCACGACAACATCGTCGCCTTCTGGCGCCCGCGCGAACCGCTGCGCAAGGGGCGCGAATACGCCTCCACCTACCGGATGCACTGGGGATGGGACGGGCCGAAGCTGTCCGAGCTCGGCCGCTTCGGCGCCACCCGCGTCGGCGGCACCGCCGAGCGCCGGCTGTTCGTGCTCGACCTCGTCGGCGACAAGCTGAAGGACCTGTCGCCGGACGGGCTTTCCGCGCGGGTGACCGCCGACAAGGGCGAGATCAGCGACATCGTGGTGCAGAAGAACCCCGAGATCGAGGGCTGGCGCATCTCCTTCGCCCTGGCGCCGGGCGGCGCCGAGGCCGCCGAGCTGAGGGCGGAATTCCTGCGCGGCGACGAACGCCTCGCCGAGAGCTGGGTCTACCGATGGACGGCGTGACCTCGCTCCGGCCGGAGCTCGAGGACGCCGCGCGTCCCGCCCCCGCCCTGCCGCCGGACGCGCCGCTGGCCATGCCGGTGCAGTCGCTGCGTGCAGCGCCGAAGGCCGAGCCGCTGCCGCGCCGGGCCTCGCTGTTCGTCCGCCGGCTGCTGGTCATCGGCGGCGCGGTGGTGCTGACGGGGTTCGCCGCGCATGAAATGTATCTGGTGCTGGAGGTCGGCGGGCTGACGCTCCTGGAAAGCCTCGTGCTCGGCCTGTTCGTGGTGCTGTTCGCCTGGATCGGGTTTTCCTTCACCAACGCGCTCAGCGGCGCGCTGACGATGCTGGCCCGTCCCGAGGACGGCCTCGGCATCGATGTCTCCGCGCCGCTGCCATCCTTGTCGGTACGCACCGCCATCCTGATGCCGACCTATAATGAGGACCCGTCCCGCATCTTCGCCGGCCTGCAGGCGACCTATGAATCGTTGCAGGCCACCGGCGCGCAGGACGCCTTCGATTTCTTCATCCTCAGCGACACCACCGATGCCGATGTCTGGGTCGCCGAGGAAGCCGCCTTCCTCGCTCTGCGCCAGCGCACCGGCGGGGATGGGCGCATCTTCTACCGCCGCCGGCCGCGCAACACCGATCGCAAGGCCGGCAATGTCGCCGATTGGGTGACCCGCTTCGGCGCCGCCTATGACCACATGCTGGTGCTCGACGCCGACAGCGTGATGACCGGCGACTGCATCGTCCGCCTCGCCGGCGCGCTGGAGGCCAGCCCCCGCACCGGCCTCGTCCAGACGCTGCCGGTCATCGTCGGCGGCCGCACGCTGTTCGCCCGGCTGCAGCAGTTCGCCGGCCGGCTCTACGGGCCGCTGATCGCCTATGGCCTCGCCGGCTGGCATGGGCCGGACAGCAATTACTGGGGCCACAACGCCATCATCCGTACCCGCGCCTTCGCCGATTGCGCCGGCCTGCCGCATCTTTCCGGCCGCAAGCCGTTCGGCGGCCACATCCTCAGCCATGATTTCGTCGAGGCGGCGCTGATCCGCCGCGGCGGCTGGGGCGTCAACATGGTGCCCTGGCTGGAAGGCTCCTACGAGGAAGGTCCGCCCTCGCTCACCGATCTCGCGGTGCGCGACCGGCGCTGGTGCCAGGGCAACCTCCAGCACGCCGCCGTGCTGCCGACGCGCGGCCTCAATCCGCTCAGCCGGCTGCACATGCTGGTCGGCATCGGCTCCTATGCCACCGCGCCACTGTGGCTGGTCATGCTGCTCGCCGGCCTGTTCACCGCGTTGCAGGCCCGCTTCGTGCCGCCGGACTATTTCCCCTCCGAATTCTCGCTGTTCCCCAACTGGCCGGCACAGGACCCGATCCGCGCCGCCTGGGTATTCGTCGGCACCATGGCGGTGCTGCTGCTGCCGAAGCTGATCGCCTATGCGCTGATGCTGTTCCGCGCCCCGCTGCGGCGCGGCTTCGGCGGCGGCCTCCGCGCCTTTTTCAGCCTGCTGGTGGAGACGCTGATCGCCGGCCTGCTCGCCCCGGTCACCATGCTGGCGCAATCGGCGGCGGTGGCCAGCATCCTCGCCGGGCGTGACGGCGGCTGGCAGCCGCAGCGCCGCGACGATGGCAGCGTCGGCGCCCGCCAGACGCTCGTCCACTTCCTGCCGCACACGCTGTTCGGCCTCGTCCTCGCCGGCGCCGCCATCGCCATCTCGCTGCCGCTGTTCTTCTGGATGAGCCCGGTGGTGCTTGGCCTCGTGCTCGCGGTGCCGCTGGTGCTGTGGACCGGAGCGATACGGCCGCTGCTCGCCGGGGTGCTGAAGACGCCGGAGGAGATCACGCCACCGCCGGTGCTCACCCGCGCCAAGGCGCTGGCCCGCGAGCTCGGCACCGCCGGCCCGCCCGGCGAGGCGGCGTCCCGGCTCGCCGGCGATCCCGTCCTGCTTGCGGCCCACCGCGCCATGCTGCCGGATTTCGGCGAGCGCCCGCCCGGCGACTACACCCCCGAGCGCCTCGTCGCCCGCGCCAAGCTGCACGATGCGCCCGATCTCGCCGCCGCGCTCGGCCGCCTCACCCCGCGCGAGAAGGCCGCGGCGCTCGGCGACACCCAGGCGCTCGACCGCCTGCTCGCCCTCGCCGCCCGCCCGGCCGGCGGCGGCTAGCCGGCGCAAAAATCCGTGTGCCGCCAAGGAACAGGCACGGGGGCACCGCCGTTGTCCAGCGTTCTTCTCCAGCGACGGTGCTCCCCTTCATGCGCAAGATCCTTCCCGGCTCGGCCTTCCCCCTCGGTGTGACGGTCGACGGCAAGGGAACCAATTTCGCGCTGTTTTCCGACAACGCCACCGGCGTCACGCTGTGCCTGTTCGACCGCTATGGCGAGACCGAGCTGGAGCGCATCGATCTCCATGAGTGCACCAACGGTGTCTGGCACTGCTACCTGCCCGGCGTCGGCCGCGGCCAGGTCTATGGCTGGCGGGTGCACGGCCCGTGGGCGCCGGAAGCCGGCCACCGCTTCAATGCCAACAAGCTGCTGCTGGATCCCTATGCCCGCATGCTGGTCGGCAACATCCAGTGGGACGACGCGCTTTACGGCTACACCATCGGCGCCGGCGACGACGCCGACCTGATCATGGACGAGCGCGACAGCGCCGCCTTCATGCCGAAGGCGCGCGTCGTCGCCGGCACGCCGCTCGCCGCCACCCAGCACCCGCGCATCTCCTGGCCGAAGACGGTGATCTATGAGGGCCATGTGCGCGGCCTCACCATGCGCCACCCGCTGGTGCCGGAGGCGATCCGCGGCACCTTCACCGCGCTCGGCCAGCCGGAATTCGTCGACTATCTGCAAAAGCTCGGCGTCACCGCGCTGGAATTGCTGCCCGTCCACGCCTTCGCGCAGGACCGCCACCTCGTCGATCGCGGCCTGTCCAATTATTGGGGCTACAACACGCTGGCCTTCTTCGCCCCCGAGCCGCGCTATCTCGGCGAGGACGGGCTCGATGCCATCGGCGAGGCGGTGGACCACCTGCACCAGGCCGGCATCGAGGTGATCCTCGACGTGGTCTACAACCACACCTGCGAGGGCAACCATCTCGGCCCGACGCTGTCCTTCAAGGGCATCGACAACGCCTCCTACTACCGGCTGCTGCCCGGCAATGGCCGCTACTATGACGACATGACCGGCTGCGGCAACGCGGTGAACACCGATCACCCGCGCGTGCTGCAAATGGTGCTCGACAGCTTGCGCATGTGGGCCTCGGTCTATGGCATTGACGGCTTCCGCTTCGATCTCGCCACCACGCTCGGGCGCCGTCCCACCGGCTTCGATCCCGGCCACGCCTTCTTCCACGCCATCCTCCAGGACCCCACCCTCGGCGGGCTGAAGCTGATCGCCGAGCCCTGGGATATCGGCCCCGGCGGCTACCAGCTCGGGGCGTTCCCGCCCGGCTTCTCGGAATGGAACGGCGACTACCGCGACAAGGTGCGCGAGTTCTGGTGCGGCTCGGAGGGCGTCTTGCCGAGCTTCGCCACCCGCTTCGCCGCCTCGCAGGACATCTTTGCCGAGGGAAAGCGCCGGCCGTGGTCGAGCGTCAATTTCATCACCGCCCATGACGGCTTCACCCTGCACGACCTCGTCACCTACAACGACAAGCACAATGAGGCGAATGGCGAGGACAACCGCGACGGCCACGACGACAACAAGAGCTGGAACGGCGGCGCCGAGGGCGAGACCGGGGATGCGGGCATCAACGCGCTGCGCCGCCGGCAGAAGCGCAATCTGATCGCCACGCTGTTCCTGTCCCAGGGCGTGCCGATGCTACTCGCCGGCGACGAGCGCTCCAATTCGCAATCCGGCAACAACAACGCCTATTGCCAGGACAACGATATCAGCTGGATCGACTGGTCGGACGAGGATCCGGAGCTGCCGAACTTCGTCGCCCGCCTCGCCGAACTGCGCAAGCGGCATTCCTCGCTGTCGCGGCCGGAATTCCTCACCGGCTCGCGCAACGAGATGGGCCAGCCGGACGTCGCCTGGTTCAACACCTCGGGCGAGCGCATGAGCGAGGAAGATTGGGACAATCCGCACTCGAAATGCCTCACCGTGCGGCTCGCCCCGGCGCTGGCCGAGGAGGCGTCGCTGCTGATCATGCTCAACGCCTCCCATGTCGATGTCGATTTCATCGCCCCGGCGGTGCAGTCGGGCAGTTGGGAGGCGCTCCTCGCCACCGGCGACGATCTCGAAGGCGCCGAGCTGGGCGGCGGCGCCACCTTCACCATGCCCGCGCGCACCCTGCTGGTATGGGAATGGCGGGCATGACGCATCCGGCGCGCCGCTTCGGCCCTTTGCGCGACGGACGCGACGTCGCCTTCCGCCTCTATGCCCCCGATGCCCGCCGGGTCGATCTGCTCGTCGACGGCATGATCCCGTTGCCGATGGCACGGCGTGACGATGGGTTCTTCCATGTCGAGCTGGCGGGAGTGGAGCCCGGCCGGCGCTACCGCTTCCTCGCCGATGGCGTCCTGGTGCCGGACCCGGCCTCCCGCATGCAGGAGCGCGATCCTGACGGCTGGAGCCTGCTCGCCGCCGATCCGCCGCCGCGCGCCGGCAACGCCATCCGTCCGTGGCACGAGGCGGTGATCGCCGAGCTGCATGTCGGCACCGCCACCCCGGAGGGCACGTTCCGGGCGCTGATCGACCGGCTCGACCATTATCGCGACGCCGGCTTCACCGTGATCGAGCTGATGCCGGTCGCCGATTTCCCCGGCGCGCGCAACTGGGGCTATGACGGCGTGCTGCTCTATGCGCCCGACCGCACCTATGGCACGCCCGACGAGCTGCGCGCTTTGGTCGACGCCGCGCATGCGCGCGGCCTCGGCATCATGCTGGATGTCGTCTACAACCATTTCGGCCCGAGCGGGAACTACCTGCCCGCCTATGCCGGCTCGTTCTTCCGCGCCGATATCTCGACGCCGTGGGGACCGGCGATCGATCTCGAAAACGAGACGGTGCGCGGCTTCTTCACCGAAAACGCCGCCTATTGGCTGGCCGATTTCGGCTTTGACGGGCTGCGCTTCGATGCCGTGCACGCGCTGGCCACCGCCGGCGCCGAAACCTTCCTCACCGAGATCGCCCATGCCTGCCGCGCGGTACGGCCGGATGCCTGGCTGGTGCTGGAGAACCACGACAATGTCGCCGGCTGGATGACCCGCGACGACAGCCTCTTCACCGCCCAGTGGAACGACGACTGGCACCACGCCTTCCATGTGCTGGCGACCGGCGAGCGCGGCGGCTACTACGCCCCCTATGCCGGCGATCCGGTCGCCGCCGCCGCCCGCGCGCTGACGGAGGGCTTCGTCTTCCAGGGCGATCCCTATCCCGATGCCGAAGGCCAGCCGCGCGGCACGCCCTGCGCCACGCTGCCGCCCGACGCCTTTGTCGGCTTCGTGCAGAACCACGACCATATCGGCAACCGACCGCTCGGCGACCGCCTCGCCGGCACCATCGCGCCGGAGCGGCTGGCCCTGCTGCGCCTGGTGCTGATGCTCTCGCCGGCGATCCCGCTGCTGTTCCAGGGCGAGGAAGCGCTGCTGCCGACGCCGTTCCCGTTCTTCTGCGATTTCGAGGGCGATCTCGCCGAGGCGGTGCGCACCGGCCGGCGGTCGGAGTTCGCCGCTTTCTTCCGCGACCATGATGACGGGCAGTTTCCCGATCCGCTGGACGAAGACACCTTCCGTGCCGCGGTGCTGGCGCCCGAGGACTTCGCCACCGTCCCGGCGCGGCAGGAACTGGCGGCGTTCCGCGCCCTCGCCGATCTGCGCCGACAGCATGTCTGGCCGCTGGCCGCCAGCGACTGGCGCGGCGCGCAGGCAACCCGCACCGGCGACGCCGTCGCGGTGGTCTGGCGCTTCGCGGCCGGCACGCTGGCGATGGTGCTCAATCCCGGCCCGGCGCCAGCCTCGCTCGCCCGCCCGGCCGGCACCGAGACCCTGGCGCCGCTCGCCGTCGCCGGCAAGGTCGAGACGGCGGAAGCGGGGGCGCTGGTCCTCGGCCCGTTCTCCGCCGCCATCTGGCGGCTGCCCGCGGCATGAGGCACCCGTCATGAACCCGACCACCGCCGCGCCGCCCGAGCTCCTCGCCACCTACCGGCTGCAATTCCATCGCGGCTTCACCTTCGCCGATGCCGAGGCGCTGGTGCCCTATCTCGCCCGGCTCGGCATCAGCCATCTCTATGCCTCCCCCATCACAATGGCGGTGCCCGGCTCGACCCACGGCTATGACGTCACCGACCCCACCCGCATCAATCCCGAGCTCGGCGGCGAAGCCGGGTTCGAGCGCCTCGCCGCCGCCCTCGCCGCCCACGGCATGGGCGTGCTGCTCGACATCGTGCCGAACCACATGGCCGCCTCCAGCCACAATCCGTTCTGGATGGGCATGCTGGAATTCGGACCGTCATCGCCCGACGCCCGGCTGTTCGACGTCAACTGGACATCCGGCCCGCTGCTGCTGCCGGTCCTCGGCGAGCCGCTGCAGGCCACCCTCGCGGCCGGTGCCCTGTCGCTGCGTGGGGATTATGATACCGGACGCCTCGTCGTCGCCTATGCCGACCGCATCTTCCCGCTGCGACCGGAGAGCGTCGCCGAGCTCCTGGACGCCGCCGCCGGCATGCGACCGGGCTGGGCCGAGATGGCATCGGACTTTCGAGCACTTTCGGCCGCATCATCCACCTCACTGCACAGGGCACGCGAAGCCTTGCGGTCTCTCGATACCGCCGAGCGCGCCGCCCTCGACGCCGTGCTCGCCGAGGCCGATCTGTCGGCGCTGCTCGACGTCCAGCACTGGCGGCTTGCCTGGTGGCGCACCGCAGCACATGACCTTAACTATCGGAGATTCTTCAATATTACCGATCTCGCCGGCGTGCGCGTCGAGGACCCGGAGGTGTTCGATCTCGTCCACCGCCTGCCGCTCGACCTGCTCCGCCGCGGCCTGATCCACGGCCTGCGCATCGACCACATCGATGGGCTCCTCGACCCGGCCGCCTACTGCGAGAGGCTCCGGCAGGCGGTCAGCACCGGTATCCCGACCTTCCTGGAGAAGATCCTCGAACCCGGTGAGACGCTGCGCCCATGGCCCGTCGACGGCACGACGGGTTATGAAAGACTAAACGATATCAATGGCTTGTTCATTGACATCCAGGGCTATGAGACGCTGGAGAACGAACTGCGCGCCCGGCACCTCCTCAACGGCACGCCGGCCAATCGCCTCGCCGACGCCAAGCGGACCGTGCTGGAAACCAGCCTCGCCGCCGAGGTCGGCCTGCTCGTCGGCCTGGCGCGCGAAGGGCTGGATGCCGACATCCGCGCCGGCGACCTCACCGAGGCGGCGATCCGGCATGCGGTGCTGGCGTTGCTAACCCATTGTCCTGTCTATCGTTCCTACGCCATCCTCAACGACCATGACGATAGGGACGAAGCCGTCTGGGACGCCATCCGCACCCGTATGGAAGCGGCCGAGGATCCGCTCACCAATGCCGCCGGCCACCTGCTGCTCGACCGGCTGAAACGACCGCAGCGGGACAGCGATCGGAAGTTCCGCCTGCGTTTCCAGCAACTTAGCGGACCGGTACTGGCAAAGGGCTTCGAAGATACCGAGCTCTACCGCACCCCGGTGCTGCTTGCCGTCAACGAGGTCGGCGGCAGCCTCGACCATCCTGCGAGACATCGCCGGGAACTGCATGAAATATCACGACAACGTGCCATCGATGGCGCCCGTGACCTCACCCCGCTCGCCACTCACGACACTAAACGGGGGCCCTGGACCCGCGCCCGCCTCGCGGCACTGAGCTTCGCCCCCGAGCGCTGGCTCGGCTTCCTCGAAAGCGCGAGACCGGCATGCGAGCGCCTGTCCCCCAGCCACTGCCCCGACGCCGCTCCCGACGCCCTCGACCGTCATCTGATCCTCCAGACCCTGCTTTCGGCGTGGCCGATAACCGCCGAGCGGATGGCGACCTACCTGACCAAGGCCCTGCGCGAAGCGAAGCGCCACACCAGCTGGGAGCGACCGCACGAGACCTATGAGCGCGCCAGCATCGATCTCGCCTCCCGCTTGATCGAGGCCTCCGAGGCGGCGTCCTTCCGCGCCGATCTCGAGCAGCTGGTCACCGAGCTGGAGCCCGCCGCACGGGTCGTCGGCCTGGCCCAGCTCGTGCTCCAGCACACCCTCCCCGGCACGCCGGATATCTATCAAGGCACTGAATTTCCTGATTTTTCTCTGGTAGATCCCGACAATCGCCGCCCCGTCGACTGGCCGGCCCGCTCTGCCTGCCTCGATGGCGGCAGCAGCGCCGGCCCTGCCGATGCCGAGCATTTTGCCCTGCTGCGGCTGCTGCTCGCCATGCGCCGCCGCAACCGGGCCTTTGCTCATGGCGACTACCGACCGATCGAAGCCGCCTCGTCGACATGGCGCTGGTTCGGTTTCGAGCGTCGCCACGAAGGGCACGTTCTGCGTGTCATCGTCCCCACGCGCGTCCCCTGGCGCGACGCCCTGCCCGCGACCATCGCCCTCGATACGACGGAGACGTGGGACGGCGACTGGATCATTGCGGGGGGACATTGCGTCGAGAGAGGCTCGCAGCGCCTCGCTCTGCCGACGTCCTGGCCCTTGATCGTCGCCGAGAAAGCCTGACTCTCCCGATACGGCAGCCCCTCGCGCTCGACATCTCGGCACTGTCGGATGCGGGAAGCACTGCGGCAACGAAACATACGGTACTTCAAGCACATGCTCGTCGCCGCCCATCGAGCCCGCAGGCGCCCGATGTCGCGCTCTCAGAAATAGATCCTCCCGCCGCCGATCGTGGCCGCAGGAGGATCCGGCCGTCATGCCTGGGCATAAACGGTGCGAAACTGCTCCTCCGTTATGAAGCCATCCGCCATGTCCTCGCGGATCAGCTCCGGATCGCGATCGGCCGGTGCGCCCCAGCCGCCACCGCCCGGCGACGAGATCTTCACGCGATCACCCGGCCGCACCGGCACGTTGGCGAATTTGGACGGGGAGACTTTGTTGAAGGCCTGGGTCGCGGTCAGCCACTCGTCGCTGCCCTGGCGCTTGATGAACAACTCCGCCTTGGCCCCCTCGCCGCCGCCGTGGATACCCCAGGGCGAGACCTTCTGGCGGTCGCTCATATAGCTGAAGGTCATGTCGGTATCGGTGCAGAGCAGCGTCTTGGTCAGGGCGAGGCCGCCGCGGAACTGCCCCGGTCCGCCGGAGCCGTCCACCAGCCGGAATTCCTCCATATGCCAGGGGAAACGGAACTCGAACACTTCGACCGGAATATGGGGGCAATTGCCGTTGATGCCGCCCACGGCGTCGTTGCCGTCGGCAAAGCTGCGTCCGCCCCAGCCGACGGGGGTCAGGTCATAGCAGCAGAAGAACTCGCCGGTCTCGGTATCCGTGCCGCCGAACAGGAAGTTCGAATGGGTCGCGCCGTCGGTCGCGGCCGAACGCTCCTTCACCGCCGGCGCCAGCGCACCCATCACTGCATTGGCGATGCGGCAATGGCTCTCGGTATTGCCGCCGACCGATGGGCCGGGGAAATTGACATTGAGCATGCTGCCCGGCTCGGCGAGGATCCGTATCGGCCGGAAGCAGCCGGAATTCTTCGGAATGGTGGAATCCGTCAGCTGCAGCAGCGCGTTATAGGCAGCGCCATGTGCCACGCCGAGGGTGGCGTTGATCGGCCCCTTCGCCTGCGGTGAGGAGCCGTGATAGTCGATGATGACGTCGCTGCCATCCACCGTGACCTCGACGCGGATGGTGTAGACCTTGTCCTCGATGCCGTCGTCTTCCATGACGTCCTCGAAGCGGTAGCGCCCGTCCGGGATCTTCTCGATCTCGGCGCGCATGCGGCGCTCGGCATAGTCCATCAGTGCGTGCACATGCTCGCCAAAGGCTTTGACGCCGTGCTTGGCGGCCAGTTCCTTCATGCGCCGCTCGCCGAGATCGATGGACGCGATCAGCGCGCGGAAGTCGCCGTAATTGTAGCGAGGGGTGCGCACATTCGCGAGCAGCAGCCGCCAGACGTCGTCGACGTCCTTGCCGGCGCGGATGATCTTGACCGGCGGAACCCGGAGCCCTTCGTGAAAGACCTCGGTCGCCTCGCCGGCGAAACCGGCCGGCGCCATGCCGCCGACCTCGCAGACATGGCCGATGGCGACGGCGAAGCCGATCAACTCACCCTCGAGGAACACCGGCTTGAAAAAGGTGTGCTCCGGGGTGTGCAGCCCGCCGCGATAAGGATCGTTGTGCAGGATGACGTCGCCCGGCTCAAGTTCGTCGAGCGGAATCTCCTGCACGCAGGAGCGTAGCAGCAGCGGCATGCCGCCGATCATCGAGGGGCAGAAGTCGCCGGTGGCGATCAGTTCGCCCGTCGGCAAGGCGAGACCGCAGGTGAAGTCCAGCGATTCCGAGAAGATGGTGGAATAGGAGGTGCGCATCAGCGTGACCCCCATGTCGCGGCAGATCGAAACGAGGATGCCGCCGACGATGTTCAGCGAAACCATGTCCATGTGCAGGACCTCCTAGTTGGCCGAAATGAGAAGGTTGCCGTAGCGGTCGACGCTGAGCGTCATGCCGGGGTTCAGCACGGTGACGGAGGCGTTCTCCTCCACCAGGGCCGGCCCTTCGACGAGGTGCCCCTCCTTCAGGTCCGCCCGGTCGTAGATCGGCGTGTCGCGCCAGCCGCCGGCGAACCATACCGGCCGGCGCGAGCGCACCGACAATGTGGCGTCGGCCGACCCGACCAGAGGAAATTCCAGCGAACCGGTGCGGGCTGTGCCGGTGACAAGGAAGTTGACGATCTCGACATGATCGGCGAGCCGAAAACCGAAGCGCGCCTCGTGCTGGGCATGGAAGGTCTCGAGGATGGCGGCGACTTCCTCGTCGGAGAAGCTTTCCGCCTCGACCGGGATCTCCAGCTCGTAGTTCTGGCCGAGATAGCGCATCTCGACGCTGCAGGTGACGCCGGCATCCGCATGGCCCTGCGTCGCCAGCTCGGCACGGCATTCCTCGATCAGCGAGGCCATCGCCGCCGCCGCCCGCGCGCGGTCGAAGCGTCGCGAGTTGAGCTGCACGGTGCGGTAGCGATCGACGCGCGCATCCGCCATGGTGAAGCCGAAGGCGGAGAACTGTCCGGGGAAGTTGGGTACCAGACCGTTGGGAATCGAGGCCTCCTCCATCAGATCGCTGACATGCAGCGGCCCGGCACCGCCGAAGGTGACCAGGGTGAAATCGCGCGGGTCGAGCCCCTGTTCGGTCAGCACGGTGTGCAGCGCGCCGACCATGTTGTTGTTGGCGATGCGCACGATGGCGAAGGCCACCTCCTCGATGGACTGGCCCAGCGTTTCGGCGATCGGCTGCACCGCCTTGGCCGCAGCCTCGCGGTCGAGCGCCATCGACCCGCCGAGGAAATTGTCCGGGCTGATGCGGCCCAGCAGCACATTGGCGTCGGTGACGGTCGGCAGCGTGCCGCCGCGCCCGTAGCAGGCCGGGCCCGGATTGGCGCCGGCGCTCTCCGGCCCGACCACCAGCATGCCGCCGGCATCGATCCGCGCGATGGAGCCGCCGCCGGCGCCGATGGTGCGGATGTCGATCATCGGGATCTGGATCGGGCGGCCCCACTCGATCTCGAAATCGGTGGTGAACTTCTCCTTGCCGTCGACCACGGTGGAGACATCGGTGGAGGTGCCGCCCATGTCTAGCGTGACGAGATTGCGAAGGCCCAGCAGCTCGGAGGTACGCTTGGCGGCGATCACCCCGCCGGTAGGACCGGACACCGCGATCTGGATCGGCGCCTCCACCGCCCCCGCGAGGCTCATCTCGCCGCCATTGGAGCGCATCACCACCACCGGCGCGCGCATGCCGTTGGCGTCGAGTTCGGCGCGCATCGAGCCGAGCTGGCGCGCCACCACTGGCTTGATGAAGGCGTCGCAGATGGTGGTGGAGGCGCGGAAATGCTCCTTCCACTTCGGCAGCACATCGTAGGAGATCGACACCGGCACGCCCGGCAGGTGCTCGGCGAAAATCTCCTTCACTCGCCGCTCATGCACAGGCGTGAGGTAGGAATGCAGCAGCACCACCGCGACCGCCTCGATCTCGCCGGCCTCGCGCAGCTGGTCGGAGAGGCGCGCGACGCCCTCCTCGTCCAGCGGCTCGGCCACGCTGCCGCTTGCGTCGATCCGCTCGCGGATCTCGTGCGCGTCGCGGCGCTTGAGGAAGGGCTTCAGCTTCACCCAGGCGAGGTCGTAGTGATGCTTGCGGTTGCCGCGGCCGATGAACGGGATGTCACGGAACCCTGCCGTGGTGACATAGGCGACGCGGGCTCCCTTGCCCTCCAGCAGCGCGTTGGTAGCGACCGTGGTGCCAAGGCGCACCGCCTCGATGGCGTCGAGATCGCCGAACGTCCGCAGCCCGGTCATGATGCCCTGGATCGGGTTTTCCGGCGTCGACAGGTTCTTCCAGGCCTTGAGGGTGCGACCGACTTCGTCATAGGCGACGAAATCGGTGAAGGTGCCGCCGATGTCGACGCCGAATCTGGTGCTCATCGTTTCTGCCCTTTGTCTCGAATGTCGGAAGGATGGTGATCACGGCGACGGCGCGGCATCGCCGGTCAGCTCGGGTGATAAGGTGCGGCCGGCCGGGGCCTTGGCGGCCGGGGCGGCGCCTGGCCAGACCAGCTCGCGCCCGTTGGAGAGGCCGTTGGGACGGAAGATCAGGATCAGCGCCATCAGCACGCCGAGACCGATCTCCTGGCTGCCGAGCGGCAGCCCGAGGTCGAGCGCGCCAAGCGAAACGCCTCGCTCGGCGATCCGCAGCAGCTCGACGATGATGGTCACCGCGAACACCCCGGCCACCGCGCCCGAAAGGCTCGACATGCCCCCCACCACCAGCATGGCGAGGGTGATGAAGGTGAGCCCGAGATAGAACGGGTCGATGGTGAGGATGCCGAGGAACTGCGCATAGAGCCCGCCACCGGCGCCGGCGATGGCGGCGCTGAGCACGAAGGCGACCAGCCGCATCCGCTTCACCTCCACCGCCGAGGCGCGCGCGGCCACCTCGTCGTCGCGCGAGGCGCGCAGCATCAGGCCAAGGCGGGAGACCTGGAACAGATAGGCGGTGACCACTGCGCCGGCGGCGAAGCCGACGGCCACCCACGGCCCGACCACCGTCGGGATGCCGATGATGGAGGAGGAACCCGCGGTGACGGAATCCCAATTGGCATAGACGCTGTTGACGATCATCAGCACCGCGAAGGTGGCGATCGAGGCGGCGGTGCCGGCAAGCCGCATCAGCGCGATGCCGAGCAGCAGCGCGACCAGCGCCGGCAGCAGCGTCGCCCCGATGATGGCGAAGGCGAAGGGATACTGGTTTTCCTGCAGGAACACCGGCAGGCCGGATAGCATGATCTGCTTGAAGCCCGGCTCGGCGGAGGCCCAGGCGGCCGCATAGGCGCCGACGCCCATGAAGCCGATATGGCCGAAGGAGATGATGCCGGAATTGCCGATGAACACCCACAGCCCGACGACCACCACGAGGCGGATGAACATCTCGGTCAGCGTCACCTGCACCGTCTCGTTGCCGGTCAGCACTCCCAGCACGGTGACGACGACCAGCCCGGCGACCAGCAGCGCCGGCGTCTGGTGGCGGATCAGGAAATCGCGCATCGCTCCCACTCCTCACACGCGCTCGAAGCTGGTGCGCGACGGCACCAGCCCGGCCGGCCGCACCAGCAGCACCAGAATGACGAAGGCGAAGGCAAAGGCGTCGCGAAAGGCGCGCAGCTCAGGCGGCAGATAGGCCTGGAGCATGGTCACGATGATGCCGATGGTGAAGCCGCCCACCACCGCGCCGACCAGGCTGCCCATGCCGCCCACCACCACCGCTACGAAGGCGAACAGGGCGAGCGGCAGACCCATGGTGTGACTGAGCGAGCCGGATTGCGTGGTGTAGAGCAGCGACACCGCCGCCGCGAGGATACCGCTGATGGCGAAGGCGAGGCCGATGACGAGGTTGCCGCGCACGCCGAGATAGGTCGCCATGCGGAAATCCTCGGCGGCGGCGCGCATCTGGATGCCGTAGGGGGTCTTCCTCAGGAACAGCGTCAGCGTCGTCATCAGCACCAGCGTGACCACGAGGATGATCAGCTGCAGCATCGGCACCCGGAGGTCGCCGATCAGGATCTGGGTGTTGGCGCCGCTCCACAGGTCCACAGCCTTGGGCCGCGCGCCGTAAAGCATCATCACCCCGTTCTGGATGATGTAGCTGACGGCGAAGGAGGCGATCATCAATGTCGGCGAGGAAGCGCGGCGCAGCGGCCGGAACACCAGCACGTCGGAGAGCAGCGCCGCCACCACGACGATGAGGCAGATCAGCGGCGTCATCACGATGAGCGGCAGATCGCCGATGAGCAGGCGGGCCGTCACGTCGGCGGAAGGGACGATCAGCGCATAGGCGCCGATGGTGATGTAGTCGCCATGGGCGAAGTTGATCAGCCGCAATATGCCGAACAGCAGCCCGATGCCGAGCGCGGTCAAGGCGTAGATGCTGCCGAGACTGACGGCGTCGATGAGGTTTTGCAGGAACCCGATCATGGGGTCACTCCCTCCAGGGTCGCCGGGGAGCCGAAGCCGAAATAGGCGCTGCGGATCGCCTCGCCATCGGCGAGATCGGCGGCGCGGCCTTCCAGCTGGATGCGCCCGCCGCGCAGCACATAGATGCGGTCGGCATGCTTCAGGATGCGGTTGGAGCTCTGCTCGTTGATCACCAGCGTCAGACCCTCGCGCTGGCGCAGGTCGAGCAGGATCTCGTAGATCTGGTCGACGATGCGCGGGGCGAGGCCAAGCGAAGGCTCGTCCACCAGCAGCAGGCGGGGCCGGGTCATGACCGCGCGGGCGACCGCCAGCATCTGCTGCTCGCCGCCCGACAGCCGCCCGGCGGGAAAGTTCAGCCGCTCGCGCAGTCGGGGAAACAGTTCGAGCAGCCGCTCGTAATCCGCCTTGGCGTCGGCGCGGCCCTTGTGGATGAAACCGCCGATCCGCAGGTTCTCGTCGACGGTCAGCGTGCCGAAGATGTGCCGTCCTTCCGGCACCAGCGAAAGCCCCTGCCGGGCGACGACCTCGGGTCGCAGACCCACCACCTCGGTGTCGCCGAAGCGGATCGAGCCGCGCCAGGGCGTCACGCCGCCGGCGACCGCCGCCAGCAGGGTCGACTTGCCGGCGCCGTTGGGGCCGATGACGCAGACCACCTCGCCCTGCGCCACGGTGAGCGACACGTCGCGCAGGGCGACGAGATCGCCATAGCGCACATGCACGTCGTCGATGGTGAGGAGCGCGCCCATCAGGCCTCCATGCCGAGATAGGCGGCCATCACCGCCTCATGCTTCTGGATTTCCGCCGGCAAACCCTCGGCGAGCGTCTTGCCGCCATCGAGCACCTGCACCCGGTGGCTGATGCCCATCACCACCCGCATATTGTGCTCGATCAGCAGCACGCCGGAGGTGAAGGTCTTGGGTATCGCGGAGACGAGGGTCATCAGTTCCTCGCATTCAGCGTCCGACATGCCGGCCGCCGGCTCGTCGAGCAGGATGAACGCCGGCGACAGCACCAGCGCCCGGGCGATGCCCAGCCGGCGCTGGTCGGTATAGGCGAGCGTGCCGGCCTTGGCCCGCGCCTTGTCGGCAAGGCCGATCCAGCCGAGCATCGCCATCGCGTGCTCGCGCGCCGCCTTCAGGCCGAGGCCGAGGCCGACGCCGGTCACCTCGACGTTCTCGGCCACGGTCATGTCCTTGAACAGCCGTCCCGCCTGAAAGGTGCGGGCGATGCCATGGGCGCGGAAGCGCGCCGCCGACCAGCCGGCGGTGTCCTCGTCACCCAGCATCACCCGCCCCTCGCTCGGCTTCTGGAAGCCGGTCAGGCAGTTGACGAGTGTGGTCTTGCCGGCGCCGTTCGGCCCGATTAGCCCGAGGATCTCGTGGCGCGCCTGCCGGATGGTGACGTCCGAAATCGCCAGCAGGCCGCTGAAGCGCACCGACAGCCCCTCGGCGGCGAGCGTCGCCGCATTGGTCAGCGCGCGATCGACGCCGAGCGAGGGCGGCTCGATGAAGGCGGGAGTTTCGCTCATCCGGGCATCCTGCGGTTGCGGGACGGCCGGCGGGGTGTCCGCCGGCCGGAAGCGGCGCGGCAGCTACTTCTTCAGCCGGTAGAGCACCGGGTCGGGAATGGCCTGGCTGATCGTCCACTCGCCGACCGAGGTCTCCTTGTCGCCCTCATAGGAGACGACGAACATCGGGTTCCGGGTCTGGATGTGCAGCTTGGGCGAGAAGGAGCGCGGGCCGATCACGGTGGGGAAGTCGCTCGTCTCGTTCAGCGCCGCCACCACGGACTTGCTGTCGATGGTGCCAATCTTGGCGGCGGTCGCTGCCCACATCTGCAGGAAGGCATAGATCGGGTAGGCGTATTGCGTGGTCGGCGGCTTGCCGTATTTCTTCTCGAAGGCAACGGTCAGCGCGTTCACGTCCGGACGCGGATCGTCCTTCACCAACGCCTGCACCGGCAGGAAGAAATCCTTGAGGCCCGGCACCGAATTCACCCAGTAGGTGCCGTCCATCGCGGTCGCCGACAGCACCGGAATGGCAATGCCCGCCGCCCGCAGCTGGCGCAGCGCGCTCGCCGCCGCCGGGTTGGCCGAGCACAGCATGACGTGGTCGACGCCCTTGGTGCGGATCGCCTCCGACAGGCGGGTGACCTGCGAGGAAATGGTGGCATCCTGGCTCTTGAAGGAATCCTGCCCGACCAGCTCGCCCTTCTTAAGCGGCAGCATCCATTCATAGCCGGCGCAGGCGGACTTGTTGTATTCGAGCGTCTCGTCGACCAGCATGTAGCCCTTGCGCAGGCCCTTCTTCTCATAGCCCCACTCGGCCATAACCGCGCCCTCGAGCTGGGCGGCGTTGTTGGCGGTGAAGGAGAGCGGGCCGACGCCGAGCACCCCGGCCTTGGGGTCGGAAGCGCCGATGAACACCGAGATGATGCCGGCCTTCTGCGCCTGTAGCGCGGCGGGAGCGCCGTAGTCGTAATCCGCCGAGACCAGCAGCATGTCGGCGCCCGCGTCGACTAGCTGCTTGCCGGCCTTGGCGCCCTCGACACGGTCGGTCTTGGTGTCGGCGGTGATGACCTTGATCTTCTTGCCGAGCACGCCGCCCTTGGCGTTCTGCTCCTCGACCCAGAGCTGCGCCATCTTGGAGGCCTCGCCGTCATAGGCCTCCATCCAGCCGGAGAAGGCGACGGCCATGCCGAGGGTGATCTCGTCGGCGGCGCGGGCCGGCTGCAGGGGCAGCAGGGTGACCACGCTGCCGAACAGCGCATAAAGCAACTTTCTCATCCGGTCTGCTCCATCAGCAAGAGTGGGGCGCCCGTGGCGCACCGTTCACATCGAGGGGGGACGTCGTTTCGCCGGAGGCCGCACGCACGCAGGCAGCGCTCCCCGCAGGGGGGAAAGGCGGGCTCGTCAGCTGGTGGGGGCGGATGCCCGCCGCGCGGCGCGGTCGGCTTCCCAGGTCACGCACCATTGCGAGCAATAGGTCTTGCCGTTCTGGATCACCCAGGACGCGCGGGCGCCCGGATTGTCGTAGAGCAGCACGCCGCAGTTCGGGCACTTCTCATAGGCTTCGATGTAGAGGCGGTTGGCCGAGAAACGCATGCTCTTCTCCTGGGTGCGGGTCGGGGCTCGTCAGTTCGCCGGGGCGCGACGGGCGACGGTCGCTTCATTGTCGATATCGAGCGTCTCGTCCTCGATGCGGCCGGTGAGCACGACGCCGTACAGGTCGCGGGCGCGGGCCTCGGTCTCGTAGCCTTCGAGGACGTCCTTCAGTACCCGGCGCGGATCGCGCTGCCGGGGATCGCCATAGCCGCCGCCGGACGTGTGGTTGCCGCGCACATAGGCGCCCTTCTCGAGGCGAAGGTTGACGATGTTGGGCAGCTCGGTCTCGCGGCCGTCGGCCTCCACCCGGAAGTGCCGGGCGCAGGTGCCGTCCTGCCCGCCGCGCACGCCCTTTGGCGGGTAGTGGGTACCGTCGCACGGCCAGAGCACATCCATGGCGAATTTGGTCGGGCCGTAGGCGAGTTCCATCGCCGGCGCACCACGGAAGCGCCCTGCCCCGCCGGTGCCGGGCAGGATGCGCAGGAAATGGAAGCGCATCGGATGCTTGAGCTCGTCGATCTCCACGCTGTCGCGGTACATCAGCCCGCCGACCACCGGCAGCGCGTAGGTCGGCCAGCCATCCGCCGCCGGCGCACCCGGCCCGCCGGCGCCGGTGATGATCAGCTGGTTGACGAAGGCGCCGTCGTCGCTGCGGTCATCCTTGCCGGAGATCACCGCAAAGCCCGCGCCCATGCCGACGCCGCCCTCCGCCAGCCCCCAGCCTTCGCCGATCTGCGCGAAGGACGACTGCACGATGTTGATCAGCCGGTCGGCGATGTTGGTGGTGGCGACCGAGCAGCTGTGCGGGAATTTCGGCCGGCCGGCGACGGCGCCATCCCGCAGATGCACGTTGATGCGGCGGAAGGAGCCGGAATTGCGCGGCACGGTGGAATCGATCGAGTTGAATACCCCCGCCACCGTCGAGGAGGTGGCGCAGGCCTCGCTCTCGTTGAAACCGCAATCGACATTGTCAACATTGTCGGTGAGGTCGAGATCGATCAGGCCTTCATCGGGCTGGATCCTCACCGTCACCTTCAGCGGTATGCCGTCCGGCAACAGGGTACCGAAAGGATCGTGCGCGCCAGTATTGGTCAGGGTCGCGGCCGGCAGCTTGCGGATCGCCTGCACCATGCGCTGCTCGGAATAGTCCAGCCAGTCGCGGATGAAGACCTTGATGCGCTCCTTGCCATATTTGTCGCACAGCTCCTTCAGCCGCCGCTCGCCGACGCGGGCACAGCCGATGCCGGCCAGGAAGTCGCCATACCATTGCGAGGGCACGCGAATGCGCGAGCGGCACATGCGCACGACATTCTCGTCGGTCACATAGTCGCGCTGAACCCGCACCGCCGGGAAGATGAGAGCGCCTTCCTCGTACTGATCGCGGGCGGTGGCGGAATAGGTGGTGGGCAGCGCATTGCCGATATCGGCCTGGTGCGCCTTGGCGACGGTGGTGAACAGGTGCTCGCCTTCGAAGAACACCGGCACCAGAAAGGTGTGGTCGGCGGCGTGGGTGTTGCCGGAATACGGGTCGTTGTGCAGGTAGCAATCGCCTTCGCGGATATCGGCGCCATGGAAGTCGGCCATGGCGCGGGTCTGCATGTGGCTGCCGAAGATGTGGATCGGCAGGCCTTCGGCGGAGGCGAGCAGCTGATTGTCGCCGGTGCAGATCGAGCAGCTGAAGTCGCGGGCGCTGTTGATCACCGCCGAGCGGGCGGCGCGCAGCAGCGTATGCGTCATCTCGCGCACGATGCCGTCGACGCGATTGGCGATGATCGCGGTCAGGTAGGGGTCGAACTCGGCATGTGTACCGGCGGTCATGGTCGAGTCCCCTCTCAAGCGATGCGCAGCAGGTAGTTGCCGGTGGCGCTGACCTCGGCCGACATGCCGGGGTAGACGACAAGCGTCGTGGTCGGCTCCTCGACGATGGCCGGGCCGGCAATGACGAGGCCGGGCGCGACGTCGGCGGCCTTGTAGATGGCGGTGGACAACGGCGTGCGGTCGCCGAAGAAGCAGTCGCGCATCCCGGTCGGGGCGCCGCCGACAAGGCGCGCGGCGGCGGCCTCGGGTTCCGGCGGCTTGGCGAGGTTCACCACCAGCCGGGCCTTCCAGTTCACCACCTCGACCGGGCTGCCGGGATCGCGCACGGCGAAGACGCGCTCATGCACCTGGTGGAAGGCCTCGATGAGCGCGGCGCGATCGCCATCGCTCTCGAAGCGCCGCACCGGCAACGACGTGTCGAGTTCCCACACCTGGCCGAGATAGCGGGCCTCGGCCACCAGATCGATGCGGTAGTCTCCCTTCGCGCCCGGCAGGGTGGCGCGGAACGTCTCCAGCCTGGCCTCCAATCCCGCCAGCACCTCATTGACGATGGCGGCATCGAAACGATTGGTCAGCGTGACAAGGCTCGCCGTCTCTTCGGCGACGATATCGGCGAACTGCATGCCGGAAGCCGAGAGCGCCGAGGCGACCTTGGGCAGGATCACCCGTTCGCAGCCGAGCTCCTTGGCGATGGTCATGATGTTGATGCCGGCGGCGCCGCCACCGGCGACGATGGTGCTCTCGCGCGGATTGACACCCTCATTGACGGTGATGTCGGCGATGGCGCGCATCATCAGGTCGCTGGCGAGGCTGAGGATGCGGAACGCCGTCTCCTCGACGGAAAGACCGATGCGCTCCGCCACCGTGGCCACGGCGCGCTGCGCCGCCTCGACATCGAGCTTCATCCGGCCACCGAGGAAATAGTCGGGATCGAAATAGCCGAGCACCACGGCGGCATCGGAAACGGTCGGCAGCGTGCCGCCGCGCCCATAGCAGGCCGGGCCCGGCTCGGCGCCGGCCGATTGCGGTCCGACGCGCATCAGCCCGCCATCGTCGATCCAGGCGATCGACCCGCCGCCGGCACCGATGGAGCGCATATCGACGGCGGAGATGCCGAGCAGGTCACCGGTATAGGCAGGCCCCAGCCAGGTGTCTCGGGTAAAGGTCAGCCGCCCGTCGCGCACCAGCCCGACGTCGAAGGTGGTGCCGCCGGTGTCGCAAATGATGACGTCGTTGCCGAGCGTTTCGAGAGTGGAGAAGGTCAACCCGGCGATCGGCGCCATGGCCGGGCCGGAGCCGACCGTATAGATCGGCTTCTCGACCAGCGCGTCGATATGGTTGCAGCCGCCTTCGGTGGTGCTGACCAGCACCTGCCCGGCAAAGCCTGCCGCCTTGAGATCCTTCTCCAGCCCGCGCAGGTGATCCTGCATAAGCGGCTTCAGCGAGGCATCGATGGCGGTGGCCGACGCGCGGCGATATTCCCGCACCACCGGCACGAGCCGATGCGAGAGCGTGTAGGGCACGCCCGGCAGCAATTCGTCCAGCAATTCGGCGAAGCGCATCTCATGCGCCGGATTGGCGATGGACCACAAGAGGCACACCGCCACCGCCTCGAATGCCCGCGCCTTGAGCTTGGCGATCACCTCGCGCGCCTGCACTTCGTCAAGCGGGATCGAGGCGGCGCCGTCGGCGCCCACGCGCTCGGTCAGCTCGAAAGTGTGGCGGCGGGCGATATAGGGATCGGGATAATCCTGGCTGAAATCGTGCGGGTTGAACTTGCCGCCCTCCTTCAGCAGCAGCGTGTCGGGAAAGCCGGCCGTGGTGACGAAGGCGGTCTTCGCCACCGTCTTGGTGACGATGGCATTGGTGGCGCGGGTGGTGCCGTAGATCAGCAGCTCGGCCTCGGCCAGCAATGTCTCAAGCGGTATGCCGAGTTGCAGCGCCGCCGACTCGATGGCGTCGCGCATGCCGAGGAAGATGCGGCTGCGCGTGGTCAGCGCCTTGCCGATGATGAAGCTGCCAGTACCGTCGCTGACGATGACATCGGTGAAGGTGCCGCCCGTATCGACGGAGATGCGATAGGTCATGAAACATTCCTCGACACGGCGCGGGTGACGGGGTTGGGCTTCCAACTCCCATCGAAAACCTGAGCGAGGAAAGTTTAGCCGGCAGGTTCCGAAGCGTTTGTCGCTGAACGAACAAAGAGTTGGACGAAACCGCCCCATACAGGGCAGGCGCCAAATCTGCATATTTTTTGTACACTTAATATCGGCAACTGGCGGCTTTGCCCATTGGCCGGCTTGGTCTTGCGCGAAGTTTGGCCTGTCCCGCCCCCTCTGCCGGTTTTAGAGTTCGCCCCCGGCCTGCACACGCTTGCTTCACTGGGATGACCGCTTGTGAACGAAGCCATGACTGTCGTGAGCCGGTTCGACGTCGCCCACCTGCACCCCGCCCGTCGACGGCAGGCATGGGCCGAGGCTCAGCACGAATATTTCTACGCCGTCGACCTCAGCGCAGGCCCGGACTTCGCGAGGGGCTGGGTGCAAAGCGTCGACATCGCCGGCATCCGGCTCGCCAGATACCACTCTGATCCGGTGTATGTGCGGCGCACGGCACCGCTGATCGCCCGGAAGCCGGAGGATTTCTACTTCCTGCCGGTGCTGCTGGACGAGGGCCTGTCCTTCCGCCAGCGCGGCCGACATGCCGATCTCGCGCCGGGCCGGTTCGCCTTCGTCAGCTCGCTGGAAGCCTATGACTATGACCAGCCGAGAACCGCGACCTTCCACAGCCTCCGCCTTCCCGGCTCCGCCATGCGCGAGCGCACGCCCAACATCAATGATTGGACGGCGCATGATTTCGGCGACCAGGTCATGGTGCGCCTCTTCCTGGATTTCGCCAATTCCTTCTGCAGCCACGGCATTTCCATCGATCCCGCAATCGGCCACCGCATTACCGGGCACATGCTCGACCTGCTGGCCCTCGTCATTGCGGGCGCCGATCGCAACTGCGACGAGACGGCGGTACGCCTCGCCCATCGCCAGCGCGCGCTGCAGGTGATCGACACCCGCTTCCGCGACCCCGATTTCGGTGCCGGCGACGTCGTGCGCGCGCTGAAGCTATCCGAGCGCTATCTTCAGAAGATCTTCGCCGACCACGGCGAGACGCTGTCGGGCGCGATCCGCAGCCGCCGCATTCTGGAAGCGCGCCGGCTGCTCGATACCCGCGACCTCACGCGCGCCTCGATCTCCTCCATCGCCTATGCGGTCGGCTTTTCCGAACCGGCCTATTTCAGCCGCGTCTTCCGGGCCGCGACCGGCATCTCGCCGCTGGAATATACCCGGCGCGGCTAAGCCACCCTACCCCGTCCGCGCCACCACTCCGCGCGGCAGCAGGACCAGCACGACACCGGCCAGGATGAGCAACGTGCCCGCCAGCTTCAGCAGCGGCACCGTCTCGCCAAAGACAACGGCGCCAAGACCGATGGCGAATACCGGATTCAGCATGGAATAGGGCACGACGGCATTCACCGAATTGCGCGCCAGCAGCCGATACCAGATGCCATAGGCCATTATCGAGGAAACCAGCGCGCTATAGATCACCGCTCCCCAGCCGTGCCAGCCGACACCGGCAAGGCTGGTCCAGGAATGGTCCTCGAACAGCAAAGTGGCGATCGCCAGTTGCGGAATGGTGAACAGCGCCGACCAGCCGGTCAACGCCATCGCATCCAGCGGCGGCATCATCTTCACCACCAGATTGGTCACCGCCCAGCCGACAGCGCTGGCAATCAGCAGGCCGAGCGCCAGCGGACCGGGAAAGGTCGGCCCGAGGGCCAGTACCACGACGCCGCCAACCGTCATGGCAAGCCCCGCTGCCCGCACCACGCCGAGCGGCTCGCGGAACACGAGGCAGGCCAGCAGGCTGGCCATAGGCGCGCCCAGTTGCACCAGCACCGCGCTGGTGCCGGCCTCGGTGAGGCCGAGGGCGATGAAGAGAAGTCCGAAATGCATGGCACCGAAGGTGATCGACACCAGCATGATCCACGGCAGATGCCGGCGGGAGATGCGCCGGAACGGCACCAGCAGCGCCGCCACCAGGATGAACCGCAGCAAGCTCATCAGCAGCGGCGGGATTTCCGCCACCCCGAGCTTTACCAGCACGAGATTGGCGGACCAGCAGGCGACCACCGCCACCGCCAGGAGCTTGTCGATCGGGGACATATGAGAAACTCGGCCAAGCCGGGACGGCAGAGACCGCCCCGCTTCGGCAGGCGCGTCCTGCGCGCCGGGTCAGCGCGGCAGGGCGGCGAGGGTGGCGTCGAGAGCAAGGCGCAGGCGGCGGGTAAGTTCGCCGATCTCCGCCTCGGTAATGATCAGCGGCGGCGACAGCACCACGCAGCCCTGCAGCGGCCGCACGACCACGCCGGCCGCGAGCCCGGCCATGTAAAGCTGCTGGCTGAGCCCGCCCGGCGCCAGCGAGGGCGAGGCGGCCGCCGGCTTCCCCTCCCCGGGCGGGGCGATCTGCACGGCGCCGGCCATGCCGAAGCAGCGGGTCGCGGTCACCAGCGGGTGATCCTCGAGACTTGCCAGCGCCTTCTGCCAGACCGGCATGACCGATTGCACATGGCCGAGGATGTTGCGCCGCTCATAGATGTCGAGGACCTTGATGGCGACAGCGGCGGACACCGGATGACCGCCATAAGTGCCGCCATGGTTGAAGATGCCGGCAGCATTGGCGCCTTCCTCGAGCCGGCTGTAGAAATCGTCCGACATCACCACCGCCGAGATCGGCTGATAGGCGCCGGACAGCCCCTTGGCGCAGCTGATGCAGTCCGGCTCGATGCCCAGCGTCTCGCTGCCCCACATCTTGCCGGTGCGACCGAAGCCGGTGACGACCTCGTCGGCATAGAGACGGATGCCATAGCCGTCGAGTAATGCCTTGATCTTGGCGAAATAGCCCTCCGGCGGCGGAAACATGCCCGACGACACCGAAACCGGCTCGGCGATGAAGGCCGCGACGGTCTCCGGGCCGGCCTCCTCGATGGTCTGCCGCAGTTCCTCGACGAGACGGTCGGTATAGGCGGTCTCGGTCTCGTCCGGCAGCGCACCGATCGGCCAGGTGGGATGCGAGACGAACAGGCTGTCGCCGGTGGGAATGCCGAACGCCTCCTGCAGCGCCGCGCTGCCACCCAGCGCGGTGGTGGCGATGGTGCCGCCGTGATAGCTGGCACGACGCGAGATGATCTTGCGACGCTTCGGCTCGCCGGCAACCCGGTTCGCATACCAGGTGAACTTCACCAGCTGGTCGTTGGCCTCCGAGCCGGTGGTGGCGAACATCACATGGCCGCCGCGCACCGGCGCCACCGCCGCCAGCCGCTCGGCGAGCTCCATCACCACCGGCACGGTGCGGTGGATGCCCGAGGGATACATCGGCAGGGCGCGCAGCTGCTGCACCGCCGCCTCGATGAGCTCCTCGTCGCTGAAGCCGAGATTGACGCAATAGAAGGTCGAGACCGCCTCGATATAGTCCTTGCCCTGCTCGTCGAAAGTGTAGATGCCCTGGCCCCGCACGAACATCAGCGGGCGCTCCTCGCGCAGCTTCTGCAAGTTGGAGAACGGCAGCAGGGCCAGATTGCCGGGGTGGTTGGTGCCCCGCGCCAGGACGTTCATCGTCGCGCCTCTCGCTTTGTGTGATCACAGTTGAGACAAGGCTAGCGGCGCGGCGAGACGGCGGTCAAGAGAGAATGTCGTTGTCAGTATTCGTCAGCGTAAAAACAGGCTGGACCCCACCTTCCGACACGCGGACTGCACCCTCTAACGGCACCTGTGATCACGAAAGAAGCGAACTAGGAGAGGCGCCCATCCAGCGTCCAGCCGAGTCGTCGGTAGAGATAGCGCTGATAGGTAAGAATGTCGGAGCGGCGCAGGTCGCGCATGCGCTCGCCGTCGCGCGAGCGGGCCACCCAGGCCATTTCCATCATGATGTGAGTGGAGAATTCGAGGAAGGAATAGTCCTCGTCGGCATCGCGACACAGGGCGAGCGCCACCACCGGCGCCATGCGCACGCGCAGGCGGTGGATCAGCGTCATCATCAGCGGCGAGCCACAGCGGTCTCCGACGAAGAACGACCAATCGTTGAAGCCCTGGATATGTGCGCGCATATGATCGGTGAAGGCCATGCCGAGTTGCGCCGGCCGCACCGCCTCCGATAGCGCTTGCAGTTCGGCAAATTCCTGCTCGCTCGCACGCCGCACGAACAATGCCGCCGCATCGCCCTCGATGAGCACGCGCATGCGGAAAATATCGTCGCAGTTCTGCCGGCTGAGCTCGGGAACCTGAATGACCCGCGTCGGCGTGATCTCCAGCGCGTCCTCGGCGACAAGCGAGGAAACAGCATCGCGCACCGGCTGCATGCTGGTGCCGAAGCCTGCGGCCAGCGAGCGTAGCGACACCTTCGCCCCCGGCAGGAACTCGCCCATCAGCAGGCGCTGGCGCAAGGCGTCGGCGATCTGCCCGGAAAGCGTGTGGGACGCCTTGCCTGCATCCGGTTCCGTCATGACATCCCCGCCCCGAACCAAGCCGCGCTTCACTCAATCGATGCTGCCTATATCACGGATTTTATTGACGGAATGATCGACGTCCTGTCGCAGAGGCAATGTGATCACACACCGATATCCAGCGACATCGACACCAACGTGGCAAAGGAGATGCTTGCCCAGCTTTGCATCCATCATCGCATATTTTATGTTCATGCGCAGTAATTGACACCGTTTTGAGCACCCGTATAGTTCGTCTCGTCACCCTGTGATCACATAGGGACTGCACCACAACACCCGTGTTTTTCCTCTGCCGCCTTCTGGCGACGGTGCCCGCGATATTGCGTGGCGCCGGGTCGGGCGACGTCAACACTCGTGCAAAACGGACCGCGACATGAACCTCCCGATCCCGTCCCCAATGGCCTCCGACACGTCCGCCTTCGCCGCCGGCGCCGCCTATGTCGATGGCGTCTACATGCCGCTGAGCGAAGCCCGTATCCCGGTCACCGACTGGGGCTATCGCCGTTCGGACGTTGTCTATGACGTGGTCAGCGTCTGGGACGGTTCCTTCTTCCGCATCGACGACCATCTCAAGCGCTTCCGCGCCTCGATGGAGTTCTCGCGGCTGGTGCCGGCGGAAAGCGACGACGACATCCGCGCCATCCTGCACAAGCTGGTGGCGCTCGCCGGCCTGCGCGAGGCCTATGTCGCGATGGACTGTGTCCGCGGGCGCCCGGCGCCGGGCACCCAGTATCACCCGAAGAACGCCCGCCCTTATCTCATTGCCTACGCCATCCCCTTCATCTGGCTGATGAAGCCGGAAATCATCGAGCGCGGCGCCCACATGGTCATAGCCTCGACGCCGCGCATTCCGGAATCCTCGGTCAATGCGCGGGCGAAGAATTTCCACTGGGCCGACATGACCGCGGCGCTGTTCGAGGCGGACGAACAGGGCGCCGACAACCCGATCCTGCTCGATGCCGCCGGCAACGTCACCGAAGGGCCGGGCTACAATGTCTTCTGCATTACCAATGGTGTGGTCGCCACACCGGACCGCAACGTGCTCGGCGGCATCACCCGGCTGTCGGTGATCGAGCTGTGCGCCGAGCTCGGCCTGCCCTGCGAAGTGCGTGACGTCAGCGTCGAGGAATTGCGCGACGCCGACGAGATCCTGGTTTCCTCCACCGCCGGCGGACCGATCGGCGTGAGCCGCCTCGACGGGCGCATCCTCAACAATGACCGCCCTGGCCCGCTGACCCAGAAGCTGCGTGAGACCTATTGGGAAAAGCGCAAGCAGGGCTGGCATGGCGAGCCGGTCGACTACACGACCGTCTGAGCTTCGAAGCCTCTTCCAGAACGAGAACACCTCGAAGCCTTCCAAGCAAATTTTCCAAGAAACAAGACCTTTCCAACCTTCCAGAGGATTGCCGCCGTGACGAAAGCCCGCCGTACTCTTCTCAAGACCATGGCATTGCTTGCCGGAGGCGTGCTCATCAGCACCTCCGCGATGGCCCAGAGCATCCCAGCCCCCGGCCCTACGGTCGAGGCCATCAAGAAGCGCGGCGAGCTGAATTGCGGCGTCGATGCCGGCATTCCCGGCTTCGCTTTCCAGGATGCCAGCGGCGCCTGGAAAGGCTTCGACGTCGATTATTGCAAGGCGCTGGCGGCAGCGGTGCTGGGCGATCCCGCAAAGGTGAAATATGTCGGCACCACCGCCAAGGTGCGTTTCACCGTGCTGCAATCCGGCGAGATTGACGTGCTGGTGCGCGATTCCACCCTCACCTTCGCCCGCGACATCGATCTCGGCCTCACCGAGGTGGCGGTGAATTTCTATGCCGGCCAGGGCTTCATGGTGCGCAAGAGCCTCGGCGTGAACTCGGCCGCCGAGCTCAACGGCGCCACCATGTGCATGCTCACCGGCGCGACGCTGGAGCTGAACATCGCCGACTTCGCCCGCTCCAAGGGCACCACGATCAACTCGCTGCTGTTCGAGAAGTCGGAAGAGGCCTTCGCCGCGGCGGAAAGCGGACGCTGCGACGGCTATTCCGACGACACCGGCTCGCTCGCGGCCGCCCGCTCGACGATGAAGGTGCCCGACGACTGGATGATCCTGCCGGAGGTGATCTCCAAGGAGCCGCTCGGCATTCACACCCGCGACGGCGACTATCGCTGGTCCGATATCGTTTTCTGGGTCGATGCGGGGCTGAAGACCGCCGAGGAATTCGGCATCACCAAGGAAAATGTCGACGAGAAGAAGGGCTCGAACGACCCCTTCGTGCGTCGTCTGCTCGGCCTTGAAGGCGACTTCGGCAAGAAGCTCGGGCTCGACAACGAGGCCTTCGCTCGCGCCATCAAGGCGGTGGGCAATTACGGCCAGATCTACGACGCCTCGTTCGGCCCCAAGGGGCTCGGCCTGCCGCGCGGCATCAACAATCTGTGGAACCAGGGCGGCCTGCACTACCCGCTGCCGTTCCGTTGAGATCCGCGTATGGCCGGAAAGTCGCTTAAAGGCGGTTCTTCGCTCTGGCCGATGAAAGCCCCCCACGCCCTGCTGCTGCAGGGCGTGGCTCTCCTCATCGGGGGCCTCGTCATCGGCTGGTTCGCGCAGAACGCCGCCAGCAACCTCGCCCGCCGCAGCATGGAGCTCGACTTCGGCTTCCTCGGAAGCGTCGCCGGCTTCAGCATGCCGTTCCAGATCCTGTCCTTCGCGCCCACCGACACCTACTTCCTGGCGCTGGTGACCGCTTTTGCCAACACGCTCCTGGTCTCGGCGCTGGGCGTGATCACCGCAACGGTGCTCGGCCTCGGTCTCGGGGTGCTGCGCCTGTCGCGCAACTGGCTGCTCTCCACCGTCTCGGGCGCCATCATCGAGCTGGTCCGCAACACGCCGCAGTTGCTGCAGATCGTGTTCTGGTATGTCGGTGTGCTGCAATTGCTGCCACTGGCGCGGCAGAGCCTGCCCTTCGGCGATGTTGCCTTTCTCAACATACGCGGCCTGTTCCTGCCGGCGCCGGTCGGTGGCCCCTGGAGCAGCGCCCTCATCATCGCCTTCTTCGCCAGCCTCGCACTGGTGCCGCTCGCCCGCCGCTACCTCGCGCCCGAGTCGCGCCGGAGCGGCCTCTTCTGGCTGGCCCCGCCGCTGCTGCTCCTTGCCCTCGTCCTCAGCATCGATGGCTGGAGCCTGCCGGCGCTGAAGGGCTTCAACTTCGTCGGCGGCATGGTGCTGCCGCCGGAGCTGGTGGCGCTGTGGGCCGGCCTGTCGCTCTATACCGCCGCCTTCATCGCCGAGATCGTACGGGCGTCGGTGGAGACCATCGGCAAGGGCCAGGTCGAGGCGGCGCACAGCCTCGGGCTCAAGCCATGGCTGACCCTGCGCCTGGTGGTGCTGCCGCAGGCATTGCGGCTGATGATCCCGCAAATGACCAACCAGTATCTCAACCTGATCAAGAGCTCCTCGCTCGGCGCCGCCATCGCCTATCCGGAGATCGTGCAGATCTTCGCCGGCACGGTGCTGAACCAGTCCGGCCGCGCCATCGAAGTGATGGTGATCGTGATGGGCGTGTTCCTGATCATCAACCTCGCCGCCTCCGCCGCCCTTGCGCAGCTGAACGAGCGCGTCGCCCTGAAAGAGCGCTGAGCCATGACCGAGAAAATCGCCGGAGATGGCACCGCAATCATGGACGGCGCGCCCATCGTCGGGGCGGGCAGCGACACCGCGGCCAAGCCGGTGGCGAGAAGGCCCGCGACGGGCAAGGCGTTCGGGAGCGGCGCCACGACCACGGAGAGAATGCGCCGCTGGCTGCGCGCCAACCTGTTCAGTTCGCCGCTGATGGGCACGCTTACCGTGCTCACCCTGCTCTTGCTGGGGCTGGCCCTGCCGCCCATCTTTCGCTGGGCGTTTCTCGACGCCGTGTTCGAGGGGCCCAACCGAAGCGTCTGCGGCGCCGGCGCCTGCTGGGCCTTCATCGCCGACCGGCTGGAGCAGTTCGTCTATGGCCGCTACACGCCGGCCGAGCGCTGGCGGGTCGACCTGGCGCTGCTCATCCTCGCCGGCTTCGCGGCATTGGCGCTGTGGCCGCGCAATCCCCATCGCACCTTGTCGGTGATGCTGCTGGT
This sequence comes from Ancylobacter defluvii, assembly GCF_018390605.1. Taxonomy (GTDB): domain Bacteria; phylum Pseudomonadota; class Alphaproteobacteria; order Rhizobiales; family Xanthobacteraceae; genus Ancylobacter; species Ancylobacter defluvii. The sequence goes on along the minus strand of NZ_JAHBGD010000005.1, from coordinate 331,468 downwards.
CACACTGTGCCCGGCGGTTGCCGCCCTGCTGCTGGTCGGCGGCGTGCTCGGCCTGCCCTTCGTGCCGACCGACCAGTGGGGTGGGTTGTCGCTGAACATCATCCTCACCTTCGCCACCGTCGTGCTGGCGCTGCCGCTCGGCGTGGTGCTGGCCCTGGGGCGGCGCTCGCAGCTGCCGGTGATCCGCTGGAGCTGCACCGCCTTCATCGAGATGCTGCGCGGCGTGCCGCTGCTCACCGTGCTGTTTATGGCAATGGTGATGCTGCCCATGTTCCTGCCGGAAGGCGTCACCTTCGACCGGCTGGTACGGGCGATCATCGGCCTGTCGCTGTTCGTCGCCGCCTATTTCGCCGAGATCATCCGCGCCGGGCTGCAGGGCATACCCAAGGGACAGTACGAAGCCGCGGCGGCAATCGGGCTGGGCTTCTGGGGTGCGCACCGGCTGATCGTGCTGCCGCAGGCGTTCCGGCTGGTGGTGCCGGGCATCGTCAATACGGTGATCGACCTGTTCAAGGACACCACGCTGGTATCGATCATCGGCCTGTTCGATCTGCTCGGCGTCGTCGGCCAGTCGATCAAGGATCCGAACTGGCTTGGCCTTGGCCGCGAGGGCTACGTCTTCGCCGCGTTGATCTTCTTCGTCTGCTGCTATGCGATGTCGCTGCTCAGCCTCAGGATCGAGCGACGGATCCGTAGCGCCAGCCACTGAGCGCAACGCTTCGGCCTTCAGATGGCGCCCCGGGATGCGCACAATGCCCGCGCTCACATGGCGCACCTCCGGCATGTGGGCGGCCAGCGCGTGGGGGATGGATGACCGCGGCGACATCCCCTATCAATGGCGGCTACGACACCCTTCGCCTTGCCATCGAGAAGAGAAAGAAGCCGCTCCATGAAGTCTCGCGCCGCCGTCGCCTGGGAAGCCAAGAAGCCCCTGACCATCGAGACCATCGAGATCGGCGGACCGAAGCCCGGCGAGGTGCTGGTCGAAATCATGGCCACCGGCGTCTGCCACACCGACGCCTACACGCTCGACGGCCTTGATTCGGAGGGCAAGTTCCCGGCGATCCTCGGCCATGAGGGTGCGGGCATCGTGCGCGAGATCGGCGCCGGCGTCACCTCGCTGAAGGTTGGCGACCACGTCATCCCGCTCTACACGCCGGAATGCCGGCAGTGCAAAACCTGCCTGTCGCAGCGCTCCAACCTGTGCACCTCGATCCGCGCCACCCAGGGCCAGGGCCTGATGCCCGACCGCACATCACGCTTCTCCTGCGAGCGAGTGGGCGGCCAAGGCGGCGAGATCTTCCACTATATGGGCTGCTCGACCTTCTCGAACTTCACCGTGCTGCCGGAGATCGCGCTGGCGAAGGTGCGCGAGGACGCCCCCTTCGACAAGATCTGCTACATCGGCTGCGGCGTCACCACCGGCATCGGCGCGGTGGTCTACACCGGCAAGGTGTGGCCGGGCGCCAACGTCGTGGTGTTCGGCCTTGGCGGCATCGGGCTGAACGTGATCCAGGGTGCCCGCATGGTCGGCGCCGACAAGATCATCGGCGTCGACATCAATCCGGCCAAGGTCGAGATGGCCAGGAAGTTCGGCATGACCGACTTCATCAACCCGAAGGAGGTCGGCAACGACCATGTGGTCGCGGCGATCCAGAGCCTGACCGATGGCGGCGCCGACTTCACCTTCGACTGCACCGGCAACGTCAACGTCATGCGCCAGGCGCTGGAGGCCTGCCATCGCGGCTGGGGCACCTCGATCGTCATCGGCGTGGCGCCGGCGGGGGCGGAAATCTCCACCCGACCGTTCCAACTGGTCACCGGACGCAACTGGCGCGGCTCAGCCTTCGGCGGCGCGCGCGGGCGTACCGACGTGCCGAAGATCGTCGACTGGTACATGGAGGGCAAGATCAACATCGACGACCTGATCACCCACACCATGCCGCTCGACGAGATCAACACCGCCTTCGACCTGATGCACGAGGGCAAGTCGATCCGCTCGGTGGTGATCTATTGATGAGCACGGCGATGGAGACCGTCTCCAAGGCGAAGTCGCATGGCGGCGTGCAGGGTGTCTACCGGCACGCGTCGAAGGTCACCGGCACGCCGATGACCTTCGCCGTCTTCGTGCCGCCGCAGGCGTCGAGCGGCCCGGTGCCGGTGCTGTGGTATCTGTCCGGCCTCACCTGCACCCATGCGAATGTGATGGAAAAGGGCGAGTATCGCGCCGCCGCCGCCCGTCACGGCGTCATCATCGTGGCTCCCGATACCAGCCCGCGTGGCGAGGAGATGCCGGACGAGCCGGACAATTGGCAGTTCGGCTCCGGCGCCGGCTTCTATCTCGACGCGACGCGCGAGCCCTATGCCGCCAACTACCGGATGTATTCCTACATCGTCGACGAGCTGACGGCGCTGATCGCGGCGGAATTCCCCGCCGACATGAAGCGGCAGGGGATCTTCGGCCATTCCATGGGCGGTCACGGCGCGCTCACCATCGCGCTCAAGCATCCGGATCGTTTCGCGAGCTGCTCGGCCTTCGCGCCGATCGTGCAGTCGTCAACGGCAGACTGGTCGCGGCCGGCCCTCGAAAAATATCTCGGAGCGGACGAGATCGCCTGGCGTACCTATGACGCCGTGGCGCTGATCGAGGACGGCAAGCGTTTCCCCGAATTCCTGGTCGACCAAGGTGCCGCCGACCCGTTCCTGAAGACCGGCTTGCGCCCGGAACTGCTGGCCGATGCCTGCAAGGCCGCCGGCATTCCCCTCACGCTGAACCTGCGCGATGGCTACGACCACTCCTACTACTTCATCTCCACCTTCATGGCCGACCACATCGCCTGGCACGCCAAGCGCCTCGGCCTGTAGAAGCGGCTCAGTCTCTGGAAACAAAGGACGAGATCGCCGGCAGCGGTTCCCCGCCGCCGGCGATTATGACCCTCACGCATCCGGTGCGACGGTGTGGCCGGCGAGCAGTTCCAGCGCCTTGACCAGCGCCGAGTGATCGAGCGCCGCACCGCCCTGTGCCGCCACCGCGCTGAACAGCTGCTGCGCCACCGCCGTCGCCGGCAGCGCCATCTGCAGCTGACGCGCGCCGTTCAGCGCCAGGTTCAGGTCCTTCTGGTGCAGCTCGATGCGGAAGCCGGGCGCGAAGGTCCGCTTGACGATCCGCTCGCCATGCACTTCCAGGATGCGCGAATTGGCAAACCCGCCCATCAGTGCCTGGCGCACCTTGGCCGGGTCGGCGCCGGCCTTGGAGGCGAACAGCAGCGCTTCCGACACTGCGAGGATGTTCAAAGCCACGATGATCTGGTTGGCCACCTTGGTGGTCTGGCCGTCGCCATTGCCGCCGACCAGGGTGATGTTCTTGCCCATCTTCTCGAACAGCGGCTTCACCGTCTCGAAGGCCGCCTCCGGACCGCCGACCATGATGGTCAGCGACGCCGCCTTGGCGCCGACCTCGCCGCCCGACACCGGGGCGTCGAGATAGTCGCAGCCGAGTTCATTGATCTTCCTGGCGTATTCCTTGGTCTCCACCGGGGCGATCGACGACATGTCGACGACGATCTTGCCCGGGGTCAGCCCGGCGGCGATGCCGCCCTCGCCGAACAGCGCCGCGCCGACATGCGGGGTATCCGGCACCATGGTGATGATGATGTCGGTATTCTTCGCCACCTCGGTGGCGTTGGCGCAGGCGATGCCGCCCTTGCCGGTCAGTTCGGCCGGAACCGGCTTGATGTCGTAGAGATACAGCGTGTGGCCGGCGTCGATCAGGTGTCCGGCCATCGGGTGGCCCATGATCCCAAGACCGACAAATCCTACATTCGCCATCGTCAAATCCTCATGTCGTTCTGAAATAAGCGACGCTTACGCCTTGAACTTCTTTGCGATCGCCTCGGTGGAACGCGCGAGCAGGCCGGTGTCGATACCGACCGCCGTATAGACGCAGCCGGCCGCCATGTAGCGGCGCGCCAGTGTCTCGTCGCCGGTGAGGATGCCGGCCGGCTTGCCGGTGGCGACGATGCGGTGGATCGTCTTCTCGATCAGCTCGACGATGACCGGGTTGCCCTGATCGCCGAGATAGCCGAGATCGGCGGAGAGATCGCCCGGCCCGACGAACAGCCCGTCAATGCCCGGCACGGCGGCGATGGCCTCCAGATTGTCGAGCGCCTGCTGCGTCTCGATCTGCACCAGCAGGCACAGTTCCTCATGCGCACGGTGATGGTAGTTCTTCACCCGGCCGAAGCGCGTCGCCCGCGAGGCGCCGGCGAAGCCGCGCACCCCGTCCGGCGCGAAGCGGGTCGCCGCCACCACTGCCTGCGCCTGCTCCACCGTCTCGACCATCGGCACGAGGAAGCTCTGTGTGCCGATGTCGAGATAGCGTTTCATGACGATGGGATCGTTCACCGGAATGCGGACGATCGGATGGGTGGTGTCGCCAGCCATCGCCTGCAGCTGCGCCATGATGCCCGGCACGTCGTTGGGCGCGTGCTCGGCGTCGAGCAGCAGCCAGTCGAAGCCGGAGCCGGCCAGGATCTCGGTGGCGGTCGGGCTCGCCATCGAGTTCCAGAAACCGATCTGCTGCTGGCCGGCCATGATGGCGCGCTTGAAGGGATTGACGGGCAGGTCCACGGGAAGGTCCTTTCGGAAATACGTGCAATACGACGGATGGGGGCGAAGCGGGCGCTATTCGGCGAGTGCCTGCTTGCGGGTCTTCAGCACGGCGGGGGACAGCATGGCGAGCAGCATCACCGCGACCACGCCCAGCAGCACGGCGCTGATCGGCCGGGTGAGGAACACCGACGGGTCGCCGTCGGAGAGCTGCATGGCGCGGCGGAAATTCTCCTCCAGCTGCGGCCCCAGCACGAGGCCGAGCAGCAGCGGCGCCGGCTCGACGCCGACCTTGATGAAGAAGTAGCCGACCACCGCGCAGCCCAGCATCAGCCAGACATTGAAGGCGCTGTTGGAGATGCCGTAGGTGCCGATGCAGCAGAACAGCACGATGGCCGGGAACAGCAGCCGGTAGGGGATCTTCAGCATCGACACCCACAGCCCGACCAGCGGCAGGTTGATGATCAGCAGCATGAGGTTGCCGGTCCACATAGAGGCGATCACGCCCCAGACCAGTTCCGGCTGCTCGGTCATCACCTGCGGGCCGGGCTGGATGCCCTGCATCATCAACGCGCCGATCATCAGCGCCATCAAGGCATTGGCGGGAATGCCCAGCGTCAGCAGAGGGATGAAGCTGGTCTGCGCGCCTGCATTGTTGGCGGCCTCCGGGCCGGCGACGCCCTCGATGGCGCCCTTGCCGAAGCGCGAGGGGTCCTTGGCCAGCTTTTTCTCCAGCGCATAGGCGGTGAAGGGCGGCAGCGCCGCGCCGCCGCCCGGCAGCACACCGAGCGCAGAGCCGATGAAGGTGCCGCGCAGCATGGCGGGAAATGCCGCCTTTAGGTCGGCGCGCGAGGGAATGAGATCGCGCAGCTTCTGGCTCACCACCTGCCGGACTTCCGGCCGCTCCAGATTGGCGATGATCTCGGCAAGGCCGAACATCCCCATCGCCACCGGCACGAAGTCGAGCCCGTCCGCCAGCGCCGGAACGCCGAAGGTCATGCGGGCGATACCCGAGTTCACATCGATGCCGACGGTGCCGATGAGCAGGCCGAGGAACACCATGGCCAGCGACTTCGCCACCGAGCCATGCGCGAGGATCACCGCCGCGAACAGGCCGAGAACCAGCAGGCTGAAATATTCGACGGCGGTGAACTTCAGGGCGAGCGCCGCCAGCGGCAGGCTGAGCACCGCGATCACCACCGTCGCCACCGTGCCGGCGAAGAAGGAGGAAATGGCGGCGATGGCGAGCGCCGGGCCGGCGCGGCCCTGCTTGGCCATCTCATGGCCGTCGAGGCAGGTAACGACCGAAGATGTTTCGCCCGGCACGTTGACCAGGATCGCCGTGGTCGAGCCGCCATATTGCGCGCCATAGAAGATGCCCGCGAGCATGATCAGTGCCGAGGCCGGCTCCAGCCCGAAGGTGAAGGGCAGCAGCAGCGCCACGGTCGGGATCGGCCCGATCCCCGGCAGCACGCCGATGGCGGTGCCGATGACCACACCGATCAGGCAGTAGACAAGGTTGTTCAGTTGCAGGGCCGTGGACAGGCCGAGAAGGAGGTTGTCGAACAGTTCCATGGCGTGCCTGCGCTGCTCACCAGGGCCAGATCGCCACCGGCAAAGCGAGCGCCTTCACGAAGAGAAGGACCGCAGCGGCGGTGACGAACAGACCGAACAGGATGACTTCGAAGAAACGGCTCTCGCGGCTGGCAACCGCCGCGATGACGATGGCGGCAAAAGCGGCCGCCGCCAGGCCCGCGCTCTCGATCAGCAGCGCGAACACCCCGACCGAGGCACCGACACCGAGGATCGGCCGCAATTGCACCCGCTCGATGCCGGCATAGGAACGCACCAGGCCTCGCCCGGTGAAGAACAGGCCGAAGCCGAGCAGCGCCAGCGCGATGGCGCGCGGCATGTAGCCCGGCCCCATATCCGCCGCGGTGCCACCGGCAAGCCGCCAGGTGGCGGCGAAGGTGCCCGCCGCCACCGCGATGAGGAAGAGGCCGAACAAAAGGTCCGGCCAGTCGAACCGACGTCCGGTCACGCTGCGCATCCGAGATCAGTTGGTCTTGATGTCGGCGGCGCGCACGATGTCGCCCCAGTTCTTGATATTGGTGGTGAGCCAGGTCTTCACCGCCTCCGGCGTACCGGGACGCACCGAACCGCCCTGCTCGGCGACCTTCTCCTTGATCTCCGGCAGCGCCAGGATCTTGTTAAGCTCGGCATTGAGGCGCGCAACAACCTCCGGCGGGGTCTTGCCGGTGGCCAGCAGGCCCTGCCAGGTGCCGGCGTCGCTCAGCGGCAGCTTGGCTTCCTTGAAGGTCTGGACATCGGGAAGCGAGGCGAGCCGCTCGTCACCGGTTACCGCGATGCCGACCAGCTGCTTGTTGGTGACGAAGGGCAGCGTTGCGGTGGCGCCGTTGATGATGACGTTGCTCTCGTCGGACACCACGGCGCGCGAGGCGGCGGCGCCGCCCTTATAGGGCACGTTCTTCCACTCGATGCCGAGATGGCGGGCGAGCGCTACTGCGGTGATGTGGTTGAGCGCGCCGACGCCGGAATTGGCGACCGCCAGCTTGCCGGGATTGGCCTTGGCATAGGCGACGAGTTCGGGAATGGTCTTGGCCGGCACCGAGGGATTCACCGCCATCACATAGGGACCGAACATCACCATGCCGACCGGGGCGAGATCGTTCTCGACATTATAGGAGAGGTCGGGGAACAGGCTCGGCGCAACGGCGAGCGAACCGATATCCATCAGCAACAGCGTGTGGCCATCCGGCCGCGCCTTGGCGACGGCATCGGCGCCGATATTGCCGGCGGCGCCGGGCTTGTTCTCGACCACCACCGGCTGGCCGACGGCCTCGGAGAGCTTTGGCGCGATGAGGCGGGCAAGAATATCCGAGGTGCCACCGGGCGCGAAGGGCACCACGATGCGGACCGGACGGTCGAACGACTGGGCGGACGCCAGCGAAGGCGCGAGTGCAGTGAGAGCGAGAGCGGCGGCAGCCGCCTTGAAAAGACGAAGGCTCATTGGCGTTTCCTCCAAAAAGGGGCGAAGGGCGTCGTTGCGCCTCTTGGATCGTTGGGAGGCTAAGGTGAACCTCCATTCAGCAATCTAGGTTACGTTCGATGCCACAATGAATTGTTCTTGGCATCGATTGATGCCATTTTTGGATCGATGTTCGAGCTTAGCCATCTCCGCTGCTTTGTTGCCGTCGCCGAAGAACTCCATTTCGGCCGCGCAGCCGTGCGCCTCAATCTCACCCAGCCACCGCTCAGTCGGCAGATCCAGTTGCTCGAGCACGCGCTCGGCGTGCGCCTGCTCGAGCGCACCAGCCGCTCGGTGGCGCTGACACGGGCCGGCCACAACTTCCTGCCCGAGGCGCGCCGGCTGCTGCGCCTCGCCGAAGGCGCGGCATTGGCGGCGCGGCGCACCGCCAGCGGCGAGGCCGGCGCCCTCACCCTCGGCTTCACTGCCGCCTCGGGCTACGAATTCCTGCCGCGCCTCATCAAGGCGTTCCGCGCCGAGGCGCCGGATATCGACCTGGTGCTCAAGGAGATGGTCTCGACCGACCAGTTCGAGTCGCTTACCGCCGGACGGATCGACGTCGGGCTGGTGCGGCCCACCTTCAACCGGCGGGAGCTTCAATCGTTCTGCGTGGTGCGCGAGCCGCTGCTGCTCGCGGCGCCGGAGGATCACCCGCTTGCCACCGCGGCGGAGGTCAAGCTCGCGGACCTCGAAAGACAGGCGATGGTGACCTACTCGCCCTATGAGGCGCGCTATTTCTATGACCTCGTCGCGACGCTGTTCGCCTCGGCGGCGATCACGCCCCACTATGCCCAGCACATCAGCCAGGTGCATTCCATCCTCGGCCTGGTGAAGGCGGGCATCGGGCTCGCCCTGGTGCCGCGCGCCGCCCGCAACCTGCGCTTCGAGGGTGTGGTCCTGCGTCCGCTGGCGCTCCACGCTCCCGCCACCGTCGAACTGCACGCGGTCTGGCGGCCGACCAACGCCAATCCGGCCATCGCCACCCTGTGCCGGACGCTCGACCATCTCGCCGACGCGATCCCTCCCGCTTGAGGCAGCGATCGGGTGGCCCACCGGAATCCTCGCCGCTTCCAGATGCCGTCGGTGGCGCGTTCATGGTCTATCGAGGCAAACACGCTACCCGCGGTCCATTCCGCCCTGCCGCCGGAACGGCCGCCCTCCCATAGACGTTACGCTAGCAGTCAGGACAGGAGGTAACGATGGACGAACGCGAGGACCGCATCCGTGAGCGAGCGTACCGGCTTTGGGAAGCGGATGGCTGCCCCTTTGACCGGACCGAGCATTATTGGTTCGAGGCCGAGAAACTCATCGCCGCCGAGGATGCGGCGAATGCGGCCGCGGCCTCCCCTCGCCCCGAGGTGGATCCTAATGTCGCGATGGAAAGCCAGGAGCACGAGCCGGTCAGTGAGATCGGCACCATCCGCCGCGCCCTCGAAGTTCCTCCCAAGCGGCGAGGCAAGCGTTCGCCGGCAGCCGATCGCAAGGGCGCGATGAGCGGGCTCGACGGGGCGAGGCTGGAGGACTGAACCGCCGCCGAAGCCTAGTTGCGAGGTGCCGCGCGCCCAAGGGAAAGAGTTGGCTCTGCGCCATCCGCCGCCCTAGTTTATGCGGCTGATGGCGTGGATCGAGGCGTGTATCCGCCGGTGGCCATGCGTCCCAGGAAACGACGAGGAGGAACCGGCATGAATACCGCCAATCTGCAGATGGAAGGCACGCTGCTCGCCCTGGCCGCCTTGTGCGAAGTGCTCCAGCGCAAGGGGGTCTTGACCGGCGATGAGATTGTCCAGGCGCTCAGTTGCGCCGAAGCGGGCATCTCGTCACGCGCGCCGGGCATGAGCGAGGCCAACCGAGAGGCCATCCGCTTCCCGATACGCTTCCTGCGACGCTCGATGGAGCGCGACGGATCGGCGCTCGACTATGCCGCCATCGCCGCCGGCGTCGGGCGGACACGAGACGGCACTCGCTCCGGCCCGGCCGAATAATCCGAGATTCCGCGCCTTTCGGTCCTCATGGTCCGATCGGCGCCACCGGCCCGCCGTCTGGCGTGCCGGACGATGATCGATGCGGGATCGTGACCCGCACGCTCGTTGGTGGGATGACGGCGCCGTTCACTCGCCGCCATGAACCGCTCCGCCGCGGCGACATCAGTTGCTTGAGCTGAGCGCCTTCAACGCCTTCAACTCCTGCTTGGCCCTGGTCGCCCCGGCAGTGGCAAAGTCGCCATTCTTGAACTTGGCGTACTCATCTCCGGCCACAGGCTGCGCATGCTTGAACACGTACCACTCACCGCCGGGTTCCTTGCGCTGATACATGACCTGGTCGGGTCCCATACGATGCGAGAAGCAGGTCGAGTTCCGTCCCGACGGACCGTTGGCATGCCACAGTCCCTGGAAGCAGACCCAGCCGGTGGGCGACACCCACCATGTTCCCTGCACATAGGCCATGTTCTTGCCCGAACCAGACCACGCCACGAATTTCCTATCCGGCGAGAAATACGCGGCCCCGTCCGACCACATCCAGCTCTTGCCGGCATAGAGGCTGTTGATGCTGCTGGTCTTGGGAACGCCGGTCGGGTTTGGCTTTATGGCGGCCTGAGGGGCCGGCGCCTGGGCGTATGCCGCCGGAGCAAATATCGCCAGCGCGGCGACGACAGTGATGGCCGGGATGGATTTCATCATGATGAACCTCCTGATTGTTGGAAGGCGCCGGCCGCGGCTGCCGCCGCGGCGGTCTCAATTAACGGGCTGCTGCCGCGGCGATCTCAGTTCGAGGGCTGCCGCCGCGGCGGTTTCAGTTCACGAGGCCACGCTGCAACCGCCAGTCGGGCCGGCCATAGGGGGCGGGCCAGGCGAACGGATCGACCTCGTTGAAGTAGATGACGGCGACGAGCTTCGGGAACTTGTCGCCGATGATGCGCGTGTCGTGGCTCCACTTCTCGGTGAATGCCTGATCGCCGCTGAAGCCGAGTTCGGCCACCACTATGGGCTTGCCGTAGCCGGCAACGCGGTCATAGGCGGGCCGCAATGCCTCCTCGAAGCTGCGCGCGTGCCCGTAGCGATCCATGTCGTATTGCTGGAGATCGAGCACGGTGAGGCCGATCTCGTCGACATAGCCGTCTCCCGGATAATAGGCGGCGAGACCGTCCTCGCCGCGCGGTGACCACATGAACCGGGCGCGGGGAGCCTGTTTCCGGCATTCCGTGACGAAGTGGCGGTAGGCGGCGACATAACCCTGCGGCGACCAGCTCGACCACGGGAAGCGACCATTGTGCAGGTCCATCTCATGTGCCCAGCGTATGGTCACCGGGCTCTGGAGACTGTCGGATGCGGCGCAGATTGCACTGGCGGATCCATCATAGGCACCCGCCAAAATGCCGCTGAGCAGCTGGTCGGCCGGGGGGGTAGCTCCCGGCGACCAGGACCATGGCTCGACCGATATCAACAGGTCGCGGCCATGCCGGCGGGCGTAGCCGTCCGCTTTCGTCAGCGAATTCAGATCGGCATCGCGCCATGGAATGTAGATATGCTCGATGCGCACGCTGGTATCGCCGGCGAAGACGCCATCTGGATCGTAGATGCCATACTTCACCTGATCGGTTGGCGACGCGAATTGCAGCGTCGACTGCGTCACGCCTGGCATCACCAGGGCGGTGGTCAGCACCAGCGCCGCCCCCCCGCACAGTACGGCCAGGTACATTTCCTTGGACCATGTCCTCATCTTCCTGCCTCCTCCTGGTTCACTTCGACGAAGATCGGGCTTTGGTCCGTTCTTCGTCGTTCGACCGCGGCTGCATCGGCATCGACGCAAGTGACCGAATTCCCGTGTCGGCAAGGCAAACGCTGGCGACCAGCCCCACCTGCCGCATTTCGAAAGCCACAATTTTCATTTTGGCCTCCCTGATGCTCGCCCGTTCCTCTGCCGCTTGGGCGCGTCTTTCACTGTGGCCGCCGGCGTGGAAGGACCCGCATCTTTCTCGATCCAGGGTGGAATGAAGATGAGCCTGAAGGCGCCCCGGCCCATGCCGGCGCCTGCCGCGGAGAAGACGGTACGTGTGTAGGAAATCGGCATCGCGCCCCAGGCGAGGGCTCCGAGCCCTTCCGGCCCGCGCTGCACCGCTGCGGCAAGTGGCAAGGTCATCAGGCCGACAGCGAGCCCGGCATGGGCGGCACCGCGCAAGCCCGCGCGGCGGCGGATCGGATTTTCAATGCCATGACGGACGAGGATGACAACGATCAGGACCGCGTAGAGCAGTGCGTTGAAGATGGCGAAGATATAGAAGCCGCTCGCCGAGCCGGCATTGCCGAAGACGAGCGGCGCCGCTGCCGAGCCGGCGGAAATCACCGCATAGGGCGCGAGCACGCGCAGCGGCACCGGATCGACCCCGACCTTGCCCTTCGGCGTCACGCGGAAATCGACAAAAGAACCGGTTGCCCAGTCGCGCAGCGCGTAGAGCGTGCCGAGCAGCGACCACGGCCACTTCGCCAGCACGAACAGGATCTCCTCCCAGCTCAACAGCCGGGAATCCACCGGGCGCAGCCAGCCACTGGCGCGCCAGCGATAGATCATGAACAGCAGCACCACCGACATCGGCACGTAATGCACGGCGAAATCGAGATAGGTGACGTTGGCGAAATGCTCTCCGGTGGCCAGCGCCACCACCGGCATCAGGAACAGGAACGCCCAGATGCCGGAATAGAGCGGATACCAGAACTGGCAGAACAGGAACTGGAAGCGCAGGCGTGCCGGCAACATCGGCACCAGTTCGGGCGAATAGCGCAGGAGGATGGTGACGAGGCTGCGCGACCACTGGAATTCCTGCGTCGCGAGATCGGCAAAGGTGCGCGGCCCGTCGCCATGGGCGATCGCGTCGATGGCATGGACGCCGCGCCAGCCGCGCGCATTCATCATCAGGGTAGTCGAGTGATCCTCGGCGAGTTCCGGGCCGAGGCCGCCAATCTCCTTGAGCGCTTCGGTACGGACCGCATAGTGCGAACCGATGCACAGTGGTGCCCAGCCGCCGGTGTAGCCGGCTTGCAGCGGGCCGTGCATCGAGGCCTCGGCGTAGAGGCGCGCGCGCGCCGCCCAGCTCTGGCGGGCATTCCTGTTGCAGATGCTGGGTGCGGAGACGTAGCCGATGCGCTGATTGCCGAACGGCGCCAGCATACGCTCGAGATAGTGTGGGGTCGGCACATGATCGGCGTCCATCTGCACGACGAAGTCGTACAACTCGTAGCCGAAGTGATCGTAGAAATAGGCGAGATTGCCCTCCTTGCAGCGCACCCGACGCGGCCAGTCCTGCCTCTGATAGGCCGCGACGCCCTTGCGGGTGGACACCCGGACGCCATGCTCCGCGCACCAGGCCAGCGTCTCATCGGACGGGTCTTCGTCGGCAAGCCAGGTGTCGTGCGGATAAGGCTGGGCCAACATGGCTTCGAGGGTCTGCGCCACCACCTCGAAAGGTTCGGACGGTGCCTTGGTCACCACCATCGCCACCCTGGTGCCGGCGGGCAGCAGAGTGGTCCCCGCCGGCTTCCGGCTCCCGATGAAGACGCTGAAGAAGTAGATGGGCATCAGGGTGAGCCAGGCGAAAGGCAGGCTGGCGAAGACGAAGCGCCAGACACCATCGATATGCGCCGGATCGAACCACCAGAGCCAGAAGAACAGAAAGGCGCTCGTCCAGGCGGCGATCGCGAGCAGAAGTTCGACGCGTTGCCCGCGGGCGAGAAGCGGCATGAGCCCCGCGCAGGGACGGTTATAGATGCGCCGATCCATAAACTCGCCGGGGCGGTCGTCCGCTGCTGCGAAAAGCAGGCGTGGATCGCGTGTCATTGCGGCCTCCACGCGTGGGAACGGATCGCCGGTTTCGCCCGCGACATATGTTCGACATTTACGGGCAGGAAACCGCTGGCCGTCAGCACCTTGTTGAGGCTGCCGACCAGGCCGATACCACCGGCGACGCGCACCTCGGCTGCACTCATGCCATCACCTCCTGCACGGCGGGCATGCGGACCAGCTCGGCACGGAAATAGCTGATGGTGCGCGCCAGCCCCTCCTCCAGGCCGACATTCGGTATCCAGTCGAGCAGGCGCACCGCCTCGCCAATGTCGGGGCAGCGCCGGCGCGGATCGTGGACCGGCAACGGACGGTAGATGACCTGCGATTGCGAACCGGTCATGCGGCGCACGATGGCCGCGAAGTCGTTGATGGTGCGCTCGTCCGGATTGCCGATATTGACCGGCCCATCGACACCGTCGGGCGTCGCCATCAGGCGAATGAGCGCCTCCACCGTCTCGTCGACATAGCAGAAGGAGCGTGTTTGCGAGCCATCGCCATAGACCGTCATGTCCGTGCCGGACAGCGCCTGCACGATCAGATTGGAAGTGACACGCCCGTCGTCGATGCTCATGCGCGGACCATAGGTATTGAAAATGCGGGCGATCTTGATCCGCGTTCCCAGCACACGCTCATGGTCGAAGAAGAGGCTTTCCGCGCAGCGCTTGCCTTCGTCATAGCAGGCGCGCGGCCCGGTCGGGTCGACATGTCCCCGATAGGATTCAGGTTGTGGGCTGACCTCGGGATCGCCATAGACCTCGGATGTCGAGGCCTGGAGAATCTTGGCGTTCTGCTCCGTCGCCAGCTCAAGAAGGTTCAGCGCCCCGACTACACTGGTCATGGTGGTGTGGATCGGTTCGGCCGCATAGGCCGGCGGTGAGGCCGGGCAGGCAAGATTGTAGATTTCGTCGACGTCGATGGGGATGGAGATCGGCTCCACGACATCGTGCAGCAGGAGCGAAAATCGGGGTTTCCCGATCAGATGCTCGATGTTTTGCCGCCTGCCTGTCGAAAAGTTGTCGAGGCAAACAACATGGGCTCCCCGTTCGAGCAGCCGGTCGCACAGATGGGAGCCGACAAATCCCGCCCCGCCTGTCACCAGGACTCGAGGACTCCGTCGGGGAGCGGCAGCGTCACGGCTCATGTGGATATGCGTCATCGCTCTTTGCATGGATGCAGAACCTTCGATCTCGCATTGATGATGAATCGTCGATGGTGGGAGACGATGGTGGGAAATGTGGAGCGATATCAGCGGCTCGGCTGCATCAACGGGAGCCTCCCCGTCCATTCGGACCAGAGAATGCCCAGCTATGCCATTTGCCTGATAAGCCTGATAAAATTCGCGTCCTGTCTGGGACTGACGTTACGAGTGTTTGTTGAGTTCCCCTCAACACCTGCCCCAGGTGCAATCTGAGGCGGCAACCTTACGTCAAGCTTACAATCCGTTAAAAATTGATATGAAATTTGAATTTTTTTATCATGAAAATATCAACGAACTTTCTGGCAACATCCGATTACCCTAACGAGGGGCGATCGACACTCCGCTCGCGCCGGTGCCACCGATAGGCGGGCCGACACCAGAAATGTCGGTATCGACATGCTGCGACACGCCACCGGCTCCCGCCGCTCCCTTCCAGCTGATCACGAACACGTTGCCTCCGCCTTCACGAGGCACAACCGCTGCAACGGCACCATGAAGCGCCGCGATCTCCGCAACAATCGCGAGTCCCAGCCCGGCGCCGGAAGTCGTCGATGCTGAACCACGCTGGAACCGCTGGAAGATTCGGGCCCGGTCAGCCGGCGCGATATCCGCTCCGCGATCCATGACGCGGATCTCCGGTTCTTCCGTGACCTCGATAGCGATGGGCGAGCGATCGGGTGTGTGCATCAGGGCATTTTCAATCAGGTTGGCCACGGCAAGCCCAAGTACCTCCACATTGCCGCTCACTTCGACCGGCCGATTGGGGGCGCGCATTTCGATCAGCCGACCGTTCCGGATGGCAAGAGGCGCCAGCGCCGCCACCGTCTCCCTGACCGTGACAACGAGGTCCACCACCGCGTTCATGCACGGCGGGGCAGCGTCGAGCCGTGCAACCCGAAGCATCTGCGAAACAAGCCGGCCAAGACGCGCAGCGTCGCGACCGAGAGCATCGCGCCCGGCGCCCGAAGTCAGCGTATCGATACGCGCCGCCAGCACGGCGATAGAGGTCCGCAATTCGTGTGCGGCATCGGCGGTGAAACGCCGTTCTGCCTCATGCACCCGCTCGAACCGGGCGATCGCATCGTTCATAGCTTCCACCAGCGGCAGGATTTCGTCCGGGTGCCCCTGCGCCGATAGTCGCATCGCAGGGCAGCCCGGCACGATGGTCCGCGCCTCGACGGCGACGCGATCGAGGTTGTGGAAGCCGCGATTGAGCGTCCACATCGTCACCAGCAGCGTCAATGCAAGCACTGGCATCACGGCCAGCAAGCTGAATCCGATCAGGTCGAGGATG
The DNA here is from genome assembly GCF_018390605.1 of Ancylobacter defluvii. Taxonomy (GTDB): domain Bacteria; phylum Pseudomonadota; class Alphaproteobacteria; order Rhizobiales; family Xanthobacteraceae; genus Ancylobacter; species Ancylobacter defluvii. Next base: position 315,484 of record NZ_JAHBGD010000005.1, on the reverse strand, counting down.
ACGCCGTGCGCCGGTTCGCCAAGGCTGCCTTCCTCGACGGATGCCAGCACGGACAAGACGACGATGAGGATCGCGGCCGACGATCCGATAATGCCGAGGACGAGAACGACGGTCAGACGCAATGCGAGTTGCCGTTTCAGCGACCAGGGGTGCCGCATGCTCACGGCAGATCGTCCATCAGGTAGCCAATTCCACGCAGCGTATGGATCCGCGTGCTGGCGCCGGCGTCGGTCAGCTTGCGACGGAGCCGGTGCATCAGCACCTCTAACGCGTTGGAATCGATGTCGTCGTCGAAGCTGTAGACGGCATGTTCGATCACCTCCTTGCTGAGCACGCGCCCGGCCCGCCGCATGAACAGCTCGAGCAAGCCGAGTTCCCGCCGCGACAGCTGAAGCGGAGCTGTCGCCACCATGACCTTCAAATCCGCAGTGTTGAAATCGACGTTGCCGATCACGAGATGCACGCTGAGCGCCTGGTTCGGCCGACGCAGCAGCGCACGCAGCCGCGCCACCACCTCGTCGAAGTGAAACGGCTTCACGACATAATCGTCGCCGCCCTCCTCAAGCCCGCGCACCCGGTCGCAGGGATTGTCGCGCGCGGTAAGGATGAGGACCGGGATGGAAAGGCCATTCGCCCGGTGCCGTTTGAGCAGATCGAGACCGTCACCGTCCGGCAACCGCAGATCGAGCACTGCGATGTCGTAGCGGCCAGCGGCCAGGGCTGCCTCGGCGTCGGCGATGGTCGTCACATGATCGACCACAAAGCCGGCCGGTTTCAATGCGGCCACGAGCAGGTCAGCAAGTTCACGTTCGTCTTCCACGAGCAACAGGCGCATCGGTTTCGAGCCCAATAGCCGCGGACATCGCACACAACCTTACGTTCGAACGTCGGTGCGCGATATCCCGGAGAGTACGCAGCTGGGTCGGCACCTGTTGGGGGAGGCTCTGCCGGCCGCCGGCTAGGGCAACGGCCCGACGGCGATGCCGGCCAAGCTCAGCTCCATGCGTGCGTGCACCGCGCTCGGCGTCACCCGTGGCCCCTGCCCTATTTCCGTTATGGCGCACCGCGCAGGTACTGCCGCATGCGGTGTTCGAACCCCGCACCACAAGCAGGCCGGCCATGCGGCAACCGCATGCCCGCATAAGTTGACGCTGCGCGTTCAACGATATCACGAGCACCGTGGCAGGCGGGTGACAGTGAGGGAGGCTCCTCACGTCTTCGTCCTTAGAAGCAGGCGAAATTGAAAAGAAATTTTGCTAGCTATGTGAAAGAAAATCGCTCCCAAAGCGGGCACAAGACTCGCCAGAACATATACATGACCATCGGTAGCCTCATGCACGTGAATTCGCGCCTGCACTTCGCGCTGGATTTCGACGGAACCATCTGCCCCGTCGATACCACCGACTTCCTGCTGGAAAGTTTTGCCGAGCCGGAATGGCGGGCCATCGAGGACCGCTGGCAGGCGGGGGAGATTTCGTCGCGCGCCTGCCTGGCGGCGCAGGTCGCACTGATCCGCGCCAGCGAGGACGATGTCCGTCGCGCCCTCGCCGCCATCACGCTGGATCCCGACGTGACCCGCTTCGTTGCCGCCGCGCGCCAGCACGGGGCCGACGTCTCTGTCGTTTCCGACGGATTCGACGTCTCGATCCTTCCATTGCTGGCCGCCGCCGGCCTCGATCTGCCGGTTACCTGCAACCAGATGCTGCCGGTCGGCAAGGATCGCTGGGCGGCGCGCTTCAGCAATGGCGCCGAAGGCTGCGGCAGCGGCACCTGCAAATGCGCCGCCACCGACGCCAAGCAGCCTCTGGTGCTCATCGGCGACGGCCGGTCCGATTTTTGCCTTGCTCGACGCGCCGACTTCGTTTTCGCCAAGGGAAGTCTTGCCGCCTTCTGCGCAGAAGAATCTTTGCCGCATCTGGCGGTTTCCGGCTTCGCCGACGTTCTCGCCTTCCTGCCCGCACTCATCTCGGAGATGAGCCCCACCCTGCCGGTATCCACCGGAACTTCGTTCGAGGATCTCAATGCTTGACCGTAACCTGACCTCCCCCCCGACGTCGAGCGAGAGCGAACGCGAGCGCCTCTACGCGCTTGAAGCCGAATATTGCTCCTATGGAGACACGGTGCACTATACGGAAGTGCCGAAGATCTTCGAGCGATGCGAAGGCTCGTTCATTTACGACGATGAAGGCCAGCAATTTCTCGATCTTCAGATGTGGTATTCGGCCGTCAACTTCGGCTACGCCAATCCGCGTTTGAATGAAGCGCTGAAGCGGCAGATCGACCGGCTGCCGCAGGTCGCCAGCCAGTATCTCCACAAGGAGAAGATCGAGCTCGCCGCCGAGATCGGCATCGGCGCACAGCAGCGCTTCGGTCAGAAGGGCCGTGTGCATTTCAACGTCGGCGGCGCGCAGGCGGTCGAGGATTCGCTCAAGATCGTGCGCAACGCGTCGAACGGGAAGAGCCTGATGTTCGCCTTCGAGGGCGGCTATCACGGCCGCACCCTCGGCGCCTCGGCCATCACCTCGTCCTACCGCTACCGCCGCCGCTACGGCCATTTCGGCGAGCGCGCCCAGTTCATCGAGTTCCCCTATCACTTCCGCGGCCCGCGCGGCATGTCGAAGGAGGAGTATGGCGAGCTGTGCGTGAAGAAGTTCGAGCGCCTGTTCGAGAGCGAATATAATGGCGTGTGGGACCCCAAGGTCGGCCAGGCGGAATATGCCGCCTTCTATGTCGAGCCGATCCAGGGCACTGGCGGCTATGTCATCCCGCCGCCGAACTTCTTCCCCGAGCTGAAGCGCGTGCTGGACAAGCACGGCATCCTCTTGGTGGTGGACGAGATCCAGATGGGTTTCTACCGCACCGGCAAATTGTGGTCGATCGAGCATTTCGGCGTCACGCCCGACGTGCTGGTGTTCGGCAAGGCGCTGACCAACGGCCTCAACCCGCTCTCCGGCATCTGGGCGCGCGAGGAGCTGATCAACCCGACCGTGTTCCCGGCCGGCTCGACCCACTCCACCTTCAACGCCAATCCGCTGGGCACCGCGGTGGCGCTCGAAGCCATGCGGATGATGCGCGAGGACGATTACGAGACCACCGTCCCGGCCAAGGGCGCCTATTTCCTCGACGGCCTGAAGGCACTCAAGGAAAAGCACAAGATCGTCGGCGACGTCGACGGCCTCGGCCTGGCTTTGCGCATCGAGATCTGCGAGCCGCATGACAGCTACACGCCGTCGAAGAAGCTGGTCGACCTCATGGTCGACGAGGCGCTGAAGGGCGACCTTGTCCATGGCGGCGAGCGCTATGGGCTGGTGCTCGATATCGGCGGTTACCATAAGAACGTGATCACGGTGGCGCCGGCGCTCACGATTTCCTATGAGGAAATCGATCTCGGCCTCGCCCTGCTCGATCAGCTCTTCGAGCGGGTTACACCCCGGTGAACCCGATGCGCATACGCCTCCTCGATACGGACGGGTCGCTTGCGGCCCAGCCCGGCTTGGTTGCGGCATGCGCGCAATCGGGCGGCGATGTCATTGCCGCCCGCGACCTTGCCCCGCGTCTGCGGCTGCTCGCCTCGGAGGAAGCGCTCGCCGCCCTCGACGCGCGCCTCGGCTCGCCGGTGGACGGCGACATCCACTTCATCGGCTCGGGCGATTTCCACCATCTGTCGCTGCTGCTGGTGAAGCGGCTGAAACAGCCGGTGAGCATCATCCATTTCGACAATCACCCGGACTGGATCCGCTTCCCCTTGAATCTGAACTGCGGATCCTGGGTGGCGCGGGCACTGGAACGGCCCGAGGTGCTGCGAGTCGTCACGCTCGGTCCGGCCAGCGCCGACATCGAGGCGCCGCAGCTCCGGGGCGGGGCGGTCGGCGCACTGCGCTCCGGACGCCTCGAACTGCACCCGTGGTTCGACGGCGCCACCTTCTATGCCGGCCCGTCCTTTGAGAATGCCGGCGCGCGCGGCACCTGCGGCCTCGCCCGCGATGGCCTGCGCTGGCGGGGACTGGCGGAGGACGACTGGGGCGGTCGCGTCGCCGGCATTGCCGATCGGCTGCCCGAAGCGCCGGTCTGGGTCAGCCTCGACAAGGATGTGCTCACCTCCGCCGAGGCGGTGACCAATTGGGACCAGGGCCAGCTGCGGCTCGACGCGGTGCTGGAAGCGATCGACATCATCGCCGCCCGGCGCCCCGTCATCGGCATGGATGTGTGTGGCGACTACTCGCCCGAGGGCTCGCTTGGAACGGTCCGCTCGCTGCTCGCCCGCCTCGATCGCGACCAGCGGCCCGTACCGCCCGACGCAGGCACCGCTGTCAACGAGGCGACCAATCTGCGCATCCTCTCGGCTATGGAGGCGGTGCTGCAATGACCGTGGAGCTCGTCGCGCTGTTCGCGGCTTCCGTCGCCTGCGATGTCATCGGCCAGATCGCCTTCAAGCTAGGGGCGGACAAGATTCCCGCACCGGAGGGGGGCCGGTGGGGCGCCTTCCTTCGCTCGCTGGTGGCGACACCCTGGCTGCTGGCCGGAATCGGCATATATGTTGCTGAATTCGTTATCTGGATTCGTATCCTGGCACTGGTGCCGCTTTCGATAGCCTTTCCGCTCGCCAGCCTGAACATTCTCGGGGTCCTGGCTGCCAGCCACCTGTTTCTCGGCGAGAGACTGGGCCGGAACCACTGGGCGGGGGCGCTGCTCATCATGGCGGGTATCGTTCTCGTCGCCAGCGAGTTGTGAGGAAGGCACGTGGTGAAGGCCGTGGCCGATCATTCCATTCTTTACGAGCGCGGTCCGGTCGGCGTGCTGCTCATCCACGGGCTTGGCGGCACTCCGGTGGAAATGCGGGACATTGCACGCCGGCTCGCGGCAGCCGGCTACACCGTCATGTGTTGCCAGCTGGCCGGCCATTGCGGCACCGAGGACGACCTGACCGGCACCGGCTTCGAGGACTGGTACGACAGTGCCGTCGACGCCCTTCACGAGCTTGAGAAGCGATGCTCGACCATTCTCGTCGGCGGGCTCTCCATGGGCGCGGTGCTGGCGGCGCTGGTGGCGGCGCGCCAGCCGCAGCGCGTGCGCGGCCTCGTGATGCTGGCGCCGACGCTGACCTATGATGGCTGGTCGATCCCGAAATACAGCTTCCTGCTGCGGCTGTTCATCAACACGCCTTTCGGCCGGCGCTACCGCTTCGAGGAACGCGAGCCCTACGGACTGAAGGATGAGCGCACCCGGGCGATGGTCGCCTATTCGATGCGCCATGGCAGCAGCGCCGAAGCCGGCCTGCTCGCCACTCCGGCCATAGCGCTGCGCGAATTGTGGCGGCTCACGGCGAAGATCAAGCCGATGCTGCCGCTCATCCGCCAGCGCACGCTGGTCGTGCACGCCAGGCACGACGACATCGCCAGCCTCGACAATGCGATCACGCTGCAACGCCGCCTCGGCGGCGTCGTCGATACCATGGTGCTGGAGGACAGCTACCACCTCGTCACCGTGGATAGGCAGCGTCACCTCGTGGGCGAGAGGGTGGTGGAATTCGTCGGCCGCATCGCTCGCGACGTCGAGGCCGAGCGGACCGAGCCGACCGGCTGGGCGAGGCCGGCCACCGCCGCCAAGCTGGCAGCCGCCAGTGCGGTGGCGGAGGCGGGTGCGGTACCGGGCGCACTGGAGCCCGCCGATCTTGTTCCCGGCCTTGGATCGGCCGCGTTGGCCTCCGTCGGAGCGGGCCATGGCTCATGAGCCATTGTCGCTCGGCTTGCCGACCAGCGAGGGGCGTGCCTCCCGGCGAGCGACGGATCCCAACGATACCGGCATGACGGCGGCCTCGAAGGAGACAGGTGCGGGCGCCGGGCGGCGGGTCCACATCCATGCCGGTGTTTCCGCTCTTTCCCGACAGGACTGGATGTTGTGCCGCCCGGACGATGCCGAGGGTTGGGACTATCTCGTCGCCTGCGAAACCGGGACGCCCGCGACCTTCCGCCTGTCGGCGGCGAGCGCCGCCGATTCCCGCGGCTTTCTCGGCGGCTTGCCATTGTTCACCGTCGGCTATCCGCTCGACACGCCGTTCCAGGACGAGAGCGAGGCGCCGCCCGGCAATTCACTGTCCGGCCGCCTCGGCCGCCTGGCCCGCTCCGCCGCCCGCGCGCTGCTGCGCGGCCAGGAATGGCGGCTGCTGGCCATCGGCTCGCCTTTTGCCGAGAACTGCCCGATCGCACTGCTGCCTTCGCTCGGCAAGCAGGAGCGCGACGCCGTGCTGGCGGAATTGCTGCGTGGTGTCGAGGCCGAGGCCCGGCGACAGAAGGCCGGCCTGATCGCCGTCAAGGATATCGATCCGCAGGAAATGCAGCGGATCGGCCCCGCCCTCGCCGCGGCCGGCTATGTGCCGCTGGAAAGCCTGCCGCACGCGGTGCTGGACCTTGCCGGCACCTCCGGGGTCGACGGCTGGCTGGCGCGGCTTTCCCCGGCGACACGCAAGGACCTGCGGCGCAAGCTGAAGCGCGCCGACCGGGTGACGGTCGAATGGCGCAATTCCATCGCCGGGCTGGAGGACGAGGTTCGCGCCCTCTATGACGCGACCCGTGCGCAGAGCCATGTGCGCTACGGCGATTTCGAGGATCTCCCGGACGGTTATTTCGAGCGCATCGCCGCCGCCCAGCCGGAGCGCACGCTGTTCGCCTTCTATCGGATCGACGGCCGGCTGGCGGCCTTCAACCTGCTGCTGGTCGAACCGGACCGGGTGATCGACAAGTTCCTCGGCATGTCCTATCCGCTTGCCCGCGACCATGACCTCTATGCGGTGAGCTGGGCGGAAAACGTGAAGCTTTGCCAGCGCCTCGGCCGGCGCTTCCTGCAGACGGGACAGACCGCCTATGCCTCCAAGCTGCGCTATGGCAGCGGCCTGCGCCCCTCGACGATCATGGTGAAGCATCTGAATCCCGTCCTGAACATGCTGGTGCGCCTCGCCGTGCCGTGGCTTGGCTTTCCGCGCTGGGATCCGGATCTCGTCGCGCATCAGCGTCGCGGGCGCGTGTGATGATTGCCGCCTCGCTCCGTTTCCCCGTGCTGGTCGGGGTGTATCTGCTGGTCGATACCGGCACGCAGATCGCCTTCGAGGCGACGTCGCGCGCCATCGGCGACATGCCCATCAGCCCGGCCTTCCTGCAGGCGGTGGCGCAGTCGCCGGCAAGCTGGGTGGCGGCGCTGCTGTATTTCGCCACCTATGCCTCGTGGATCCTTATCCTGAAATACTGTTCGCTCGGCAGGGCCTTCCCGCTGACGACGCTGAGCTATGTTACCGTGCCGCTGGCGAGCTGGCTGATCTTTGACGAAGGGGTGGGGCTTGTGCCGGCGGCGGGAATCGCACTGATTCTCGCGGGGGTCTGGCTGATCGGGCCCCAGGCCGAACAACAGGCTGATCAAGTCGATCCAGCCGCGCCGGAAACAGCGGCGTCTTCCACGGGAGCGAAGTGATGCGCCGATCTCTGATCCTGCCCGCCCTGGCGGCCCTGTCGCTTGTCGCCGCCGTCGCCACCGCCAAGGCCGCACCGGAAGACATTAGCGGCGTGTGGCTGACCGATGACGGGCAAGGCGCGGTTGAGATTGCGCCGTGCGGCGGTGCGGTCTGCGGACGCATCGTGTGGCTGAAGACGCCGACGATGAACGGCCAGCCGCTGCGCGACGCGCGCAATCCCAACACCTCGGCGCGCAACCAGACGATCTGCGGCCTGCGCGTGCTCGGCGACCTGCAGCCCAAGGGCAACCGCTACGAGGGCGGATGGATCTACGATCCGGAGACCGGCAGCCGCTACCGTCTGTCAGCCGAGCCCAGGAAGAACGGGCGGCTGGCGATCATCGGCTTTGTCGGCCTCGAAGCCCTTGGCGAGACGATGGAATGGACACGCGCGCCGGCGAGTATCGGCCGCTGCAGCTGACGGCCGCCGCAGGGCGCAGTTCCCGCATCAGCAACGGTCGCCATGGCGGATCGGCGTGACCGCCGATGACTTCAGTGTTGCCACAGTCGCGCGCTACGATCGCAGAAAGTGATCGGCCATCAGCGCCGCCGTGACGCGGCCGGAAGGCGCCGCCATGCCCTGCACAGCCAATGCCGACCCACCTCCCCCGATGCGCGACCATCTGCCCGCGCAGGGCTGGGGCGTATTTCGCAGGGCTACCCGCGCCACCATGCCCAGGCCGCCGTGAGCACTCCGGCGTCGAAGGTGCGGAGTGCCGGGCTTCCCGCGCTTCCCAGCAGTTCAACGTTCAGGGAAGCTTCAAAAAGGGTAGAACGTCATGGAGCACCTTGTCCCACAATCCTCGCCCGATCCCTTCGCCTGGGCGCGGGCCGCACAGCTTGAGGCGATGGACGAGTTGCGCAGCGTCCAGGCGCGCGCGCTGGATCTGTTCGGCTTCGGATCCCACGAATGCCCCTATGAGGTGATCGCTACCGGGCCGCACTGGCGGCTCCGGCGCTATCACGGCAGCAGAGACGCCCCGCCGCTACTGTTCGTGCCGGCACCGATCAAGCGCCCCTATGTCTGGGACCTGACTCCGGATGTCAGCGTCGTGCGCTTTTGCCTCGACCACGCCTTCGCGGTGCATCTGCTCGAATGGCTCCCCCCGAAGGGCAACGACAGCCCCGCCGGCATTGCCGATTACGTGCAGGCATTGCTCTCCGCCTGCCGCACCATCGCTGCCGGGCGCTCCGGCGAAGCTCCCATCGTCATGGGGCATTCACTCGGCGGCACGCTCGCCGCCATCGGCTGCGCCCTTCAGCCAAGCGCCACACGCGGCTTGGTGCTGCTCGGCGCCCCGCTCAGCTTCGAGCCCGGCTCCAGCGCGTTTCGCGATGTCGTCGTCGAGCAGAAGATCGAGACGCCGGAGGACAGCACCATCCCCGGCTCGCAGCTGTCGCAGTGCTGCGCCCTGCTCGCGCCGGCGACCTTCGTCTGGTCGCGCTGGATGGATGCCGCGCTCAGCTTCGCCGATCCGGCGGCGCTGGACCTCCACATTCGTGTCGAGCGTTGGGCGCTGGACGAGGTGCCCCTCCCCGGCCGGCTGGTGCACGAAATCGTTCGATGGCTTTACCGGGAGGACCGCTTCCGCCGTGGCCGCATCGAGCTTGAAGGACGCCGGCTCGGCCCGCAGGATCTCCGCATGCCGGTGCTCGCCATGGTCAACCCGTCGGACGAGATCGGCCCCCGCGCCGCGATCGAACCGTTCCTCGCCGGCATGGCGACCAACGATACCCGCATCGTCGAGCATCCGCCGGAGGTCGGCGTCGGACTCCAGCACCTCGCCATCCTCGCCGGGCGACGGGCGCATGCGGAGACCTGGCCGGAGATCGCCGCCTGGATCGACGCCCGCGCCGGCAGTTTCAGGCCCGGACCGCCAGCCCGCCGGCGATGAGCTTCGCCCAGACATCCTCGGCGGTATCGGCGAACTGGAACAACCCGCACTCGCTTTCGTCGATCATGCCGTGGTCGACCAGCGCGCGGAAATTGATCACCGAGCGCCAATAGGCTTCATCGAACAGCACGATGCACACCGGCTGCGCCTTGTCGGTCGCCCGCAGGTTGAGGATTTCGAACAATTCGTCGAGCGTGCCGAAGCCGCCGGGGAACACCACCAGCGCGTTTGCCCGCATGGCAAGGTGCATCTTGCGCATCGCGAAATAATGGAACCGGAAGGTGAGCTGCGGCGTGGTGTAGAGGTTCGGGCCCTGCTCGTGCGGCAGGCTGATGTTGAAGCCGATGCTCGGCGCCGCGACCTCGAAGGCGCCGCGATTGGCGGCCTCCATCAGCCCCGGGCCACCGCCGGTGGCAATCACATTGTCCCGCACCCCGCCATCGCCGAGGCCGAGCGCCCCGCCGCGCTCGGAGGCGATCCGCCCGAAGCGGCGCGCCTGCTGGTAGAAGAAGGGCTGGCGCCCCGGCCCATCCTCGCGCACGCGCGCCGAGCCGAACACCACCACGGTGGAGCGTATGCGCCAGCGCCGCAGTTCCTCCTCAGCCTTGGCATATTCGAGCAGGAAACGTACGCCCCGCATCGAATCGCCGAGGAGGAAATCCTGATCAAGGGCCGGAAGCCGGTAGCTCGGCAGCGCCGTCCTGTCGTCACTCACGTCGTGTTCTCTCTCTTCGCGCCGGCCAAGCGGCGCCGGCAAGCCCGATCATCGTCCATCGGCTTGGTAGAGGGAAATGGCGGCGGATGCAGCCGTCAAATGCCGGCATGACGTCGGATTTGATCGGCTCGGCCCTCCCGGCCGCCCGGGGCGCATGAAGCGCGACGACACCCGCTCCGGCGCTGCAGAGTCGATCCTGCCGGCTTCGTGATCGGGATCGACGCGGCTCCGGCGTGAACCGCCCTTGCCCTCCGACCGCCCCCACCTACATCAGCGCGCGAGCCGCAAATGGCCACCAGAGGTTCCAGATATGCCGTCGCATTTTATCCGCTTCGATCCCGACACCATCCAGCTGCTCGACCGATGCATGACAAAGGCGCAGGAGATCGCCGCAACCTTGGAGACGGAATCCGATAGCCCGGATACCCGCACCCGCCTGGCCTCGGCTCTGATCGAGGCCGTCGGCCTCGGCGAAAAGGACGAGGAGCATCTGGTGGAATTCGCGCTGCGGGTGCTGCCGGCCTACCGCGAGCGGCAGCCTCGGCATTGAACGCGCTCCATCCGGCAGGGCGAGAAGAGGGCCGGGAAACGGAACGCGGCGTCCGGGAAGGGCGGAAACGCCGTCCGCAAGCGTAGCTCGCGGGCGGCAGCGGCCTCTCCGTGCAACGTGGCATCCCACGCCGGGCACGGAAGGGACGTTTCAGCCCCTTCCGCCCGCGGGATGGCTCAGTAGCTCCGCGCTATGGACGAGATGATGCCGCTTGCGATGCCGATCAACAGATACTCATTGTTCACCCGCACCCAGTTGTAGCCGCGCGGCGGCGGGGCGAGGCGATGACGTCCATAGTCCCGCACCACATCATGCCGGTAGCTCGGGGGAAGCCGCTTGCCCTTGGACCACTGCGAGTGGTGGGAAGCCGGCCGGGCCTGACTGTGCGGCTTGCCAGGCTGCGACCGGCTCTGCGGCGGCCTGCCCTGCTGGGAATTCGGCTTATGCTGGTGCGCCTGCTGCGCCTGCTGCGCCTGCTGCGCCTGCTGCGCCTGCGGGCGCGGCTGATACGGCGAGCCTTGAGCAAACGCCATGGATGTCCCCAGCATCGAGAGGATAGACGCAAGTATGACGAGACGCTTCATGATATTCACTCCGTTTTCATGCGATAAAATTCGCAATAATCGACACTGAAAATGACCTTCTGAATGTGAATGGAAACTGAATGACAATCTAAATTATTTGTAATGACTTACGTTGAGGAACATTCAATTCGCAGCAATGCCCATCGTCTCGAATCTTCGTCCGCCTTCCTGGGAGCGGCGCCTTGTTTGTCCGGGGCGATGGGCTGGAGTTACATCTCATTCAAGTTGCATCCGACCACCAGCACTCCGCCCCCGCCCCAGGCTTCCATGTCCGCACGGGAGAATGATGCAGCTTCGATCCGGAGTGGCGCCGGCATTTCCTGAAGATCATTGGATATTTGGGCGGACCGCTTCCCCAAACCTGTAGCAGCACCTGGGACACCTGCCCGGCGCACCGCCTGTTCACCACGACGAGCGACACACCGCTTCTCGATCGTGCGCGCTCACTGTTCTCAAACACTCCGCAGCGTCACATTGAGAACGCATTGAAGCGCTAGATGGTATATGTCGTAGTTGCGGCCACGCCCCGTTGAAAGACGCAGGGCTGCTTCACTCAAATCGACGCACCAGCGTCAGCCGCCGACCAAACGTCGGACCGGCACAAGGGACTTATGCATACTCAGAATTCTCGTCGACCCGCCCTTTCCTCCCAGTCCAACCCTGCGCCCACCGTCATCCGTTCCAGCCCCGACTGGAAACCCGAGCCGTGCGGCCTGACGCGCGAGCAAATCCGCGCCATCATCATCGAACAGATCGGCTGACGTCGCGCTCTCGTGCACGCAGGGCCGAGCGGATGGGCCCGCCGAGCCGCCGTTCAACCCATCAACGGCTTGAACCGGCGGCCAGCTGCCCCTTATAGCAATCCTCCAGCACCCCGCCCGGTGCGAGACAATGGAGGCCCGCTTGAACGGCGAAGAACTCAGAAAAATCCTGTGTCGTCTGGAAGCGGGGATGATCCTCAGCGTGCCGGATGCGTGGATCGAGCGCACCATTACCGGATCCCGCGTCACACGCGCCCGTCTGATCGATGACATCGCGCGCCAGTATCACTGCGTTTGCCATCAGGAACCCGGCGCCCAGAGATTTGAAAGGCTCGACTTTCCGGCAACGGGATGAACCGGCGGACGCGAGCACGTAAGGGCCACCAAGTGAAGCCCTGGCCTTGTCGCGGAGCGGCTCCTCATTGACCCGGGGAATGCCGCTCTCCTCCCGCAAGCGCCCGAAGGCTCCGGGAGAATCAGCGGGCGCCAACAATGCCTGCTCCACCGTCGGCTGTTGCGGACAGTGCCAAATGGCCGCTGCAGGTGAGGCTAGCCCCGAGCCCTGCAGGATGGGCATCGGGAGCGCGAGACGAAGCATCGATGGCGGCAAGGACAAGTGCGCCCTGAGCAGCCAAAGCAAGATTGCCGCATTTAAGCGCTCCGAGCGCCTTTGAAATAGCCTCGCAATTTGGCTATGAAGCTCTATATTTTGATTCGTGAACAAGACGAAGCTGATCAAGCTGAAGGTCGCCAGAGGTCGACCACTTGAACAAGTAGCGGCGCTTCCCTTTCGGGTCACACCGGAGGGGCGGCTCGAAGTAATGCTTGTAAGCTCCCGCGATACACATCGCGCGGTCATCCCGAAGGGCTGGCCGATGAAGAAGCACCGAGACTGGAAAGCCGCGGAAATTGAGGCCCGGCAAGAGGCCGGCCTGATCGGCGCCATCGGCCGCAAATCCATTGGTGACTACCGCTACTGGAAACGGCTTCAAGACCATTTTGCGCTGGTGAAAGTCGTGGTCTTTCCGCTCGCCGTCTCCCGGCAGCTCGACGAATGGCCCGAGCGCCACGAAAGGGAGCAGCGCTGGATGTCGCCTGCCAGCGCGGCGCTGCTGGTCGACGAAACTGATCTGGCCACGCTGATCACCGATTTCGCGATGTCCTCAACGTGGATCAAATCGGCTCACCGGTCGTCCTCCAAGACGCCCGGCCGGTCTCGGAAAGAGCCTTCGCTGTACCCATAGCCGGCGAAAAACACGCTGAAGCTCCATTGCTCGACGCTTTTCGGGCCGTCTCGGCAGCGTTCGGGCGTCGAACGAGCGGAGACGTTCGGAAGCCGCCTACTGAGCCTTCACCCACACCGGAACGATAGCCAGCAGCGGCGGCAGCACGAACGCCCACATACCCACGCCGATATAGAGCCCCGCCGCGGCGAGGCATCCAAACGCGAAGGCGCCGACCGAGGGAACCATCCGCCTTATCCGCGCTATGGCCTCCCGCCGAGCGTCGGCCGGCACATGTTGGATGAGGGAAGCCACGTCCAGCATGATCTGGGTCGTCGTCATGGTCATCACCGTGGTCGGCGGAGCGCTGGCGAGATAGAGGCGGTGGGTAGCATTCTGCATCGCCATCGCCCCCACCAGCACCATGCCCGTCATCACGGCTTGCCAGGCGTCGCCATCTGCGAAGGGACCGAAATGGATCGCGAGGGCCGCGGCAATGATCAACAGCGCGGCTTTCGAGCACAGCAATATGCGAAAAGCCGGTAGCGACCGTTTCTGAAGCAGGCCTCCCAGAAGCTGCGTCAGCACGACCACACCACAGAACACCGGCAATGCCAGCAATTTGGCCACCGCTCCCGACGTGCCGTGAGCGAGTGAGGCGCCGAAGGTGACGAAGTTGCCGGTCACATGCGTGGTGAACAGCCCATGCAGGGAAAGGAAGCCAACCGTATCGACGTAGCCGCCGTTCAGGCTCAACAGGAGAGGTGTCCGTCGCATATCCATGGCCCGAGCCTATCACGCGCCGCACAACGCGGAAGCCGTTCTGACGCAATGTACGAGCGATCCGTCGTCGGATCGCCCGACTTCGTGAACCGCTTCAGCGCGCGGCATGGCCCCGCCTCTGCCCGAGCCGGCGGCGCCTCCCGGACAGCGTTCGCCCCCCCTCTCCTGCTGGAAGTGTCCGCGCAACGATCCTTGATCGAACAGATATGGCGAGCCTGCAGTTTTATGGCTATTCATTTCCATAATTAGCCGCACGCTGCTGTCTCCCTTCCCTAGGATCGCTGAATGATCGACCCGTTCGCCTTAATCTCCGGCTTCGTCATCCTGTGTATTTCCGCCTTGATAGCCTACACAGTCAGGAGCCTTGTTCCTGCGGCCCTGCTCATCGGCGCCCTGGTGGTGCTCGCCTCTGCTGCTGCCGTGAAGTTCGGCATGTTCGATGATTTCGCGCCGCTGCTGGTCATTTACGTAAATGGCGGCCTCATGGGCGGCCTGGGCGGTTTCCTGTTTGCCAAAAAGGCCGCCGAGCGGCGCAACTGAAGCGCCCCTCCTCCGCATCGGCTCCGGTCTTTCTCAGGCCGCCGCTGCTGGTGATGGCCACAGCCGAAGCCGAAGCAGGCGGCTTCGCATGCGGCATGCTCACGCTTGCGGAAGATAGGCTTCGACGAGCTCCGTCCAGAAGGCGGCGCCGACCGGCAGCAGGTCGTCGTTGAAATTATAGCCGGGATGGTGGAGCGGGCGGTCCCTTTCGGAGGTGCGCCCGCCGAGGAAGAAATAGCTGCCCGGCCGCTCCTTCAGCATATAGGCGAAATCCTCGCTGCCCATGCTGGGGCGGGGCATCTCCGTCACCTGTTCGGCACCGGCGAAGCGAACCGCAAGGTCCCGCAGGAAATCGGTCTCCGCCGTGTGGTTGATGGTGGCGTCGTAGCTGCGCAGATAGTCCACGCTTGCGCTCATGCCGTAGCTCTCGGCCTGCCGCTCGGCGACCAGCCGGATGCGCCGCTCCAGCTCGTCGCGCACCGCCGGATCGAAGGAGCGGATGCCGACGACCAGTTCGGCGCGCTCGGGGATGACGTTGCTGGCCGATCCGGCATGAAAGGCGCCGACGGTGATGACCGTCGGGTCGAGCGGATGGATGTTGCGCGAGACGATGGTCTGCAGCGCCATGACGATGGAGGCGCCGGCGACGATGGGGTCCGCCGTCGACTGCGGCTCGGCGCCGTGGCCGCCAAGGCCCTGGACGGTGATGCGGCACTCGTCCACCGCCGCCATGATCGGCCCGTCCCGGAAGGCGAACCGGCCGAAGGGCAGGTCCGGGTCGTTGTGGAGCGCGAAGACGGCATCGCAGGGGAAACGGTCGAACAACCCCTCCTCCACCATGATGCGGGCGCCGCCGAAATTCTCCTCGGCCGGCTGGAAGATGAGGTGGACGGTGCCGTCGAAATTGCGCCGTTCGGCGATGGCGCGGGCGGCGCCAAGCAGCATGGTGGTGTGGCCGTCATGGCCGCAGGCATGCATCAGGCCCGGCGTCGTGCTGGCATAGGGAAGCCCGGTCTCCTCAAAGATCGGCAGCGCGTCGATATCGGCGCGGATGCCGACCGACCGGCGGCCGGTGCCGTTGGACAAGGTGGCGACCAGCCCGGTCTTGGCGAGGCCGCGCGCGACCGTGTAGCCGAGGGCGGACAGTTCGCGGGCGATGATGTCCGAGGTGCGCACCTCCTCCAGCCCGAGCTCGGGATGGGCATGCAGGTCCCGGCGCAGGGCGACCAATTCCGGGACGGCATTGGTGAGCAGGGCGCGGACGTTCATTTTGGGCATTCCTGCATCTCAGGCACTCCGGGTTGGAATCTTGTTCTCGAAATAGCGGAAGGCCAGCACCAGCAGCGCGGTGAGGCACAGATAGATCAGCGCCAGCAGCAGCAGCGGCTCATAGGTGAGATAGGTCACCTGGCGGATTTTCGAAACCACGGCATAGACGTCGATCACGGTGATGGTGGCGACGAGCGGCGTCGATTTCAGCTGCAGCACCGTCTCGCCATTGAGGGTGGGAAGCGCCCGGTGCACGGCGCGCGGCAGCCAGATGCGCCGGAACACCTTCCACCGGCTCATGCCATAGGCGCGGGCGGCCTCCAGCTCGCCCTTCGGCACGCCGGCGAAGGCGCCGCGCATCACCTCGCCCTCATAGGCGGCGAAGGACATCGTCAGCGCGGCGACGCCATAGGGCCACGCCTCGCGCAGCACCGGCCAGAGGAAGGACTGCCGGATGGCGGGAAATTGCGGGAACAGCGAGCCCAGCCCGTAATAGAGCAGCCAGAGCTGAAGCAGCAGCGGCGTGCCGCGGATGATGGTGCAGAAGCCCTTGGCGAGCAGCTTCAGCGGCCACGGGCCGGTGACCTGCACCAGCCCGATGGGCACCGCGAGCACGAAGCCGAGCAGGCAGGTGCCGAACAGCATCAGCAGCGTGACGCCGACGCCATGGGCGAGCCGGCCGGCATAATCCGGCAGCCAGTCCCACCGCAGGAACCAGACCGCGCAGAACACGATGGACGCGGCGATCGCCATCAGCACCACACGGTGCGGCTTGAGGAACCCCCGGCCGCTCGGCAGCCGGGTGAGTGCGGTGGCCTCGACCGTGCTCTCCTCGGGCGGCAGTTCGACCAGCGAATCCGGCTCAGCCGCCTTTTCCCCGGCGCTCATCGCGCGGCCCAGCCGCGCCGGGCGCGGGCCTCGATGAGGCGGATGACGAGGTTGGAGACCAGCGTCAGCGCGAGATAGAGCACCCCGGCGGCGCAGAAGAACAGCATATAGGCCTTGGTGCTGCCCGCCGCTTGCCGGGTGACCAGAGTCAGCTCGCTGAAGCCGACCACCGCCAGCAGCGCGGTGTCCTTGGTGGTGATCAGCCAGAGGTTGGATAGGCCCGGCAAGGCGTGCGGCAGCATGGCCGGCAACGTGACCCGCCGGAGCGCCAGCAGCGGCGACATGCCGAAGGCGCGGGCGGCCTCGATCTGCCCGGGCGGCACGGCGAGGATGGCGCCGCGCATCACCTCGGTGGCGTAGGCGCCCTGGACGACGCCGATGACGAAGATGCCCGCCGCCAGCCCGCTAATGTCGACCGTGCCATAGCCCAGGCTTGCGGCGAGGCGGTTCAGCAGGTCGGTGCCGGCGTAATAGAGCAGCAGGATGAGCACCAGCTCCGGCACGGCGCGCACCACGGTCGTGTAGATCTCCAGCAGGTCCTTCGTCACCGGCCCGCCATAGAGCTTGCCGAAGGCGCCGCCGGTACCGAGGACCAGCCCGAGCGAATAGCCGCCGATGGCGATCTTGATCGAGCTCATCAGGCCGGCCAGCAGTACCCCGCCCCAGCCTGGCGGGTCGAGCGCCAGCAAGCCCCAGTCGATCATGGATGCAGGATCGGCCGCCATGGCTCCGCCTCGCCCTCGAGGAAAGGAGGCCGGCGCGCGGCGCCGGCCCGGCTCGCGTGCGATCAGCCGCCGTAGATGTCGAAGTCGAAATACTTCTTCGAGAAGGTGTCGTAGGTGCCGTTGGCGCGGATCGCCTTGATAGCCGCGTTGACCTTGTCCTTCAGCTCGGTGTCGCCCTTGCGCAGGCCGACGCCGACGCCGGCGCCCAGCACCTCGGGATCGTCCTTGACGTTGCCCTTCAATTCGCAGCACTGCTTGCCCTGGTCGGACTTCAGGAAGGCGTCGAGCGCGATGGCATCGGCCTGCACGGCGTCGAGGCGGCCGGCGGCGAGGTCGTTATTGGCCTCGTCCTGGGTCTGGTACTCTTTCACCGTCGCCCCGGCACTGCCGAAATACTTGTTGGCATAGTCCTGGTGGATGGTGGCGACCTGCACGCCGATGGTCTTGCCCTTCAGCCCTGCCGGCGTCGCGTCGAATTTTTCGCTCTTCGGACCGATCACTCCGGTCGGGGTGTTGTAATACTTGTCGGAGAAGTCGATCGTCTTCAGGCGTTCCGGGGTGATCGACATCGAGCCGACGATCATGTCGATCTTCTTGCTGGTCAGCGCCGGGATGATGCCGTCCCAGGCGACCGGGGTGATAACGCAGTCGAGCTTGGCCTGCGCGCAGATCGCCTGCATGAACTCCACCTCCCAGCCTTCCCACTTTCCGGCGGCGTCGGGCGAGGCGAAGGGCGGGTAAGGCTCGGCGGCGAAGCCGACCTTGAGCGGCTCGGCCGCGGCGGAGGCGAGGCCGGCAAGGCCGATGGCGGCGGCAAGTGCGATGGCTTTCAGTGCATTCTTCATGAGTAGCCCCTCTGGATTTTCAGTTTTTTCAGTGGCTGGAATGGATGAACTTCTTCAGCCGCTCCGATTTCGGAGCGCCGAAGATCTGTTCCGGCGGCCCTTGTTCCTCGATCACGCCATGGGCGAGGAACACGATGTGGTTGGCGACGTTGCGGGCGAACTTCATCTCATGCGTGACGAGGAGCATGGTGCGCTTCTCCTTCGCGAGATCGCCGATCACTCCCAGCACTTCGCCGACGAGTTCCGGGTCCAGCGCCGAAGTGGGCTCGTCGAACAGCATGGCGTGCGGCTGGATGGCGAGCGCGCGGGCGATCGCCGCCCGCTGCTGCTGGCCGCCCGAGAGAAAGGCAGGGTAGGCGTCGCGCTTCTCGAACAGTCCGACGCGCCGCAGCAGCGCCTCCCCTCGCGCCACGGCCTCGGCTTTCGACACGCCGAGCACATGCACCGGCGCCTCGATGACGTTCTGGATGATCGTCATGTGCTGCCACAGGTTGAAACTCTGGAAGACCATGCCGAGCCGGGAGCGCAGGCGCTGCACCTGCCGGCGGTCCGAGGGGGCGAGGCCGCCAAGCCCGTCCTGCTTCATCGCGATCGGCTCGCCCCGGATCGCCACCGATCCCTCGCTCGGCACTTCCAGCATGTTGATGCAGCGCAGGAAGGTGGACTTGCCCGAGCCGGAGCCGCCGATGATGGCGATGACATCGCCCTCATAGGCCGTGAGTGAGATTCCCTTGAGGACTTCAAGCGCACCGAAGCGCTTGTGCAGGTTCGTGACGGCGATCGCCTCGGCCCGTTCCGTCATCGGAGCGGCGCCTTCGATGCCCGGCATACAGAAGTCCGGCCCATGCCACGCCTTCCCTGCTTGTCGGAACGTCGCATTCCGGCGGCGAGGCTCGCCCGTCGCCTTCTTCCCTCTCGCCCATGGTTGCACTTTATGCGACAGTTGCTCAAGCGTATAACAACGGCGTTCGCGACTTTTTTATGCAGCGTCAAAAAATCAGCATTCGCGCTGAGGGGGTAAGAATGTCGGCTTTCGGTTCCCAGGATATGTCGGCGCCGCTGCAGCGCGTCCTGATGCGCCGCCCCGGCCCGAGCCTCCTGGCGGCCGACCCGGACCAGTGGCACTACGGGCCCAGTTTCGACGGCCGCAAGGCGGCGCTCGAATATGCGGAATTCGCCCGCCTCGTGGAGCGTTCTGGCACCGAGATCATCTGGCTCGACGACGAGGGCGACGGGCTCGCCGACGCCATGTTCACCCATGATCCCTCGCTGGTCTGCGACCAGGGCGCGATCATTCTGCGCATGGGCAAGCCCTTGCGGGCGAACGAGCCGGAGCTGCACGAGAAGGCCTATGCCGAGCGGCAGATTCCGATCCTCGGCCGGATCGAGGCGCCGGGGACGGTCGAGGGCGGCGACTGCATCTGGCTCGATCCGGGTACGCTGATCGTCGGGCGCGGCGTGCGCACCAACCAGGGCGGCATCGACCAGCTGGGAGGCATCCTCGCGCCGCATGGCATCCGCGTGCTCGCCTTCGACCTGCCGCTGTGGCAGGGCGAGGCGGCGTGCCTGCACTTGATGAGCGTGATCAGCCCGCTGGCGGACGATCTGGCGCTGGTCTTCGCGCCGCTGCTGCCGGCAGCGTTCTATCAGCTGCTGAAGGCCCGCGGCATCCGGCTGATCGAGGCGCCGGCCGAGGAGTTCCACGCCAGCAACGGCCTGTCGCTGAACGTGCTGCCGACCCGGCCCGGGCAGGTGATCATGGTCGCGGGTTTCCCGGCGACGAAGGCGGCGATGGAAGCCGCCGGCTGCACCGTCGACACCTTCGCGGCGGAGGCGTTGTGCATCGCCTGCGAAGGTGGCCCGACCTGCCTCACGCGCCCCGTGCTGCGGCGCGCGACATGAGCCGGCGCCATTATCACCGGGGGACGGAGGCGGGACGCCGCCACGACCTGATCGAAGCGACGCTGGACAGCATCTCCGAGGCGGGCCTGCAGGGCGCGACGGTGCGGCAGATCGCCGTCAAGGCCGGGGTGACGCCCGGCCTGATCCGGCACTATTTCGCCTCCAAGGAGGTGATCCTCCAGGAGGCCTACAAGGTGGTGATCGCGCGGCTGACGGAGAAAGCGAAAGCGGTGACGGGCACCCCCGAGGAGCGCCTGCGCGCCTTCATCCTGATCAACCTGACCGAGCCGGTCGCCAACAGCCGCAGCCTGTCGCTCTGGGCCTCGTTCATCAGCCGGGTCGGGGTCGACCCGGCGCTGGCGGCTATCCATCGCGAGGGCTATCTCAGCTTCCGCCATACGCTCGAGGCGCTGCTGGCGGATTTCCTGGTGGCCAGGGGCGAGGCGGCCGACCCGGCGCGATGCCGGGCGCTCGCCATCGCGGTCAACGGCATTCTCGATGGCCTCTGGCTGGAGGGTTGCCTCGCCGGAGAGCTTTTCGAGGACAGCGAACTCGTCTCGATCGCCTTTTCATCGATCGGTGCACTGATCGGCCACCCGATCGGCCCGCCGGCCGCAACCGAGCAAGACCGGAAGGACCCCGATGCGCTATGCCTCCATCACCGATAGGCTCGCCAGCCTCGGCTCCGAGAAATGGGCGGTTCATGTCGAGGCGCGCCACCGCAGGGAGCGCGGCGAGCCGATCATCGAATTGACCATCGGCGAACCGGATCTGCCGCCCCATGAGACGCTGATCGCCGAGGCCGCGCGCGCCATGCTCGCCGGCCGCCACCGCTATTCCAATGGCCGCGGCGAGCAGGTGGTGCTGGACGCGCTGGTGCGCAAATATGCGCGGCGCCGGCCCGGCGTGACCCGCGACAACGTGCTGTGCTTCCCTGGCACGCAGACGGCTTTGTTCGCGGTGATGCTCGGCCTTGTGGAGGCGGGTGACGCGGTGCTGGTCGGCGACCCGCTCTACGCCACCTATGAGGGCGTCATCCGCGCCACCGGCGCCGACCAGATCGCCGTGCCGCTGCGCCCGGAACACGGCTTCCACATGCAGGCCGCTGACCTCGAGCGGGCGGTCACGCCGCAATGCCGGGTGCTGCTGCTCAACACCCCGCACAATCCGACCGGGGCGGTGCTGACGGCCGGCGAGATCGCCGCCATCGGCGAGGTCTGCCGCCGGCACGATTTGTGGATCGTCTGCGACGAGGTCTATGAGGACCTGGTGCTGACCGGCACCTTCGCCTCGCCCTTCGACGATCCCGCGCTCGCCGAGCGCACCATCGTGTGTTCGTCGATCTCGAAGTCGCACGCCGCCCCCGGCTTCCGCAGCGGCTGGGCCATCGGCCCGGCGGAGTTCACGCGCCGCCTGCTGTCGGTATCGGAGACGATGCTGTTCGGCCAGCAGCCCTTCATCGCCGACATGACCGCCTACGCGCTCGACAACCCGGTCGACACCGCCGCGCGGATGCGGCAGTCCTACCGGCGGCGCGTCGACCTCATCGTCGCGGCGCTGGCCGAGGCGCCGGGGCTGGTGCCGTTCCCGCCCGAGGCGGGCATGTTCATTCTCGTCGACGTGAGCGGGACCGGAATGAGCGGCGCGGCCTTCGCTCGGGCGCTGCTGGACGAGGAAGGGGTCGCGGTGATGCCGGGCGCGTCCTTCGGCGTCGGGGCGGGCGATTTCATCCGCATCAGCCTCACCGTCCCGGACGATGCCATCGACGAGGCGTGCCGGCGCATGGCGGCGCTGGCGTCGCGCTCGGGACTGAGAAAGGCGAAGCGGGCATGAGCGGGACGCGAACGGGCGGGGAAGCGCTGATCGACCTGCTCGAGGCCAATGGCGTGGAAGTCGTGTTCGGGATTCCCGGCGTCCATACCGTGGAGCTCTACCGGGGGCTGGCGGGCTCGACCATCCGCCACGTCACGCCGCGCCACTAGCAGGGCGCCGGTTTCATGGTCAATGGCAATGCCCGCGTCACCGGCAAGCCCGGCGTGGTGCTGGTGATCACCGGCCCGGGCCTCACCAACACCATCACGGCGATGGCGCAGGCGCGCCAGGATTCGGTGCCGATGCTGGTGATCTCCGGCGTCAACCGCCGCAACTCGCTGGGGCGCGGCCTGCTGCACGAACTGCCCGACCAGTCGGCGAGGATGAAGAGCTTCGCGCTGGCCTCGCACACGCTGGTCGACCCCGCCGAGCCGCCGGCGGCGATCGCGCAGGCCTTCGCTGTCACGGGATCGAGCCGGCCGGTCCGGTGCGCATCGACGAGGCGCTGCCGGAAGCGATCATCGTCGGCAATTCCACCCAGCCGGTCTATGCCGGCAACCTCTATTTCGACATCGGGCGCCCGCTATCCTGGTTCAACGCCGCCACCGGCTTCGGCGCGCTGGGATACGGCCCGCCGGCGGCGATCGGGGCGGCGCTCGGCGCGCCGCAGCGGCCGGTGGTGTGCCTGACCGGCGATGGCGGCCTGCAGTTCTCGCTGGCCGAGATCGGCTCGGCGGCGGATGCCGGCGCCCGGGTGATCTTCCTCGTGTGGAACAATGACGGCTACCAGGAGATCGAGACCTACATGCTCGAATGCGGCATCGAGCCCGAGGGGGTGAAGCCGTCGGCCCCCGATTTCGCGGCCATTGCCGAGGCCTATGGCGTGCCGGCCCAGCGGCTCGAGGACGTGGCGGAACTCGGCCCGGCGCTGGCCACCGCGGCGGAGCGCAACGGGCCGAGCCTGATCGAGATCCACCAGTCGCGGACCAGGGGCGCGGGCGCGCCCTAGCCTCGGGCGCCGCTCAGTTGCGGCGGGCGCGGATGTCGCGCATCACCTCGCGGGCGGCGTTGAAGCCGGGAATGCCGGAGACGCCGCCGCCGGGATGCATGGAGGAGCCGCAGATATACAGGCCCTTCACCGGGGTGCGGTAATCGGCATAGCCGGAGACCGGCCGCTGGAAGAACAATTGGTCGGTCGACAATTCGCCGTGGAAGATGTGGCCCTGCGGCAGGCTGACGATGTTCTCGATGTCGGGTGCCACCAGCAGCTGCGCCTCGATGACGTCGTCGCGGAAGCCGGGGGCGTAGTCCTCGATGGTGTCGAACACCGTCTTGCGGAAATTCTCCTTCTCGTCCGCCCAGTCGCCACCCTTCAGCGTGTAGGGCGCGTGGCCGCCGAACAGGTTGACGACATGCTTGCCGGCCGGGGCGAGGGTGGTGTCCACCATGGTCGGCACGACCGGGGTGATGAAGGGGCGCGACGAATACCAGCCATGCTTGGCGTCGTCATAGGCGCGCTCGAGATAGTCGATGTCCGGCGCGATATGCATGTAGGTTGGGTAGTCGAAATCGCCGAGCGTGCCCTCGCGGCGCAGGCGGTCCAGCATGCGGTATTGCGGCGGCCGCTCGCAGGCGATGTTCATCTTGAAGGCGGTGGAGAAGGTGCGGTAGCCGCGGATCTCGCGCAGCACTTCCTCCGGCAGATGCTGTTCGCCAACGAGGTCGAGAT
Organism: Ancylobacter defluvii; assembly: GCF_018390605.1. Taxonomy (GTDB): domain Bacteria; phylum Pseudomonadota; class Alphaproteobacteria; order Rhizobiales; family Xanthobacteraceae; genus Ancylobacter; species Ancylobacter defluvii. Next base: position 291,762 of record NZ_JAHBGD010000005.1, on the reverse strand, counting down.
AGAGGATCTTGGCGCTGGCATTGGAGATGATGGTCTTGGCCGCATAGGTCTCGCCGGTGGTGGTGAGCACCGAGGTCGCACGGCCGCCCTGCACGCGCACTTCCTTGATCGGCGCGCCGGTGACGATGTCGACGCCCTTCTTGCGTGCCGAGGCGGCGAGCGCCTGGGTGATCGACCCCATGCCGCCCTTGATGAAGCCCCAGCCGCCGGCGCCCTCGTGCTCGCCCATGATGTGATGCATGATGACATAGGCCGAGCCCGGCGATTTCGGCCCCGCGAAAGTCCCGATGGAGGCGTAATAGGCCAGCACCGCCATGACGCGGTCGTCGTCGAACCATTCGCGCAGGAAGTCGTAGGCGCTCATCGTCAGCATGTCGACGATGCGGTACATCTTGCGGCCGATCTTGCGGTGCCGCCAAAGCAGCGACGCGCCGTCCTTGAACGTGCGCCAGTCGCGTCTGGTGGGGTCGACCGGCGTCTCCCAGAGCAGCTTGCGCACGATGTTCGCCGCCTCGTTGAGGTAGCGGTCGAATTCGGGATAGATCTCCGCGTCGTGCTTCGAGAACTTGGCGAAGCTCGCCTGCGACTTGGCGATGTTGTCGGAGAACAGGATGTAGTCGTCGCCGCCGAGCGGCGAGACCATGTCCGAACAGGGCAGCACCTCCAGCCCGTGCTTCTTCAGCTCCAGCTCGCGGATGATGCGCGGGTGCAGCAGGCTCATCAGATAGGAGAAGATCGAGGCGCGGAAGCCGGGCGCGATCTCCTCCGTCACCGCCGCGCCGCCGACCACGTCGCGCCGCTCCAGCACCAGCACCTTCTGTCCCGCCTTTGCGAGGTAGTTCGCGCAGACGAGGCCGTTATGTCCGGCGCCGATGATGATGGCGTCGTAGCTCTTGCCCACGGTGACGTCGGCCGTACTCATTGATTGTTCCTCGGAGTTTGACTCGTGATCGCTTGTGCCCGCTAACGGCCGTGCTTCCTCTCCCCATTGGGGAGAGGAAAAGACAGCTGGTCACTCGGGCTTCGACGGCCAGATTGCCGCGGATCCGCGCGGCCTATTCGGCCGCGACGCCGCGCAGGGGCTCCTTCGGCGCCAGTCCGCCCCGCACCATGTCCTGGAAGGATTTCACCGCATATTCGTATTTCGGCGACAGCGGACCGCGCGTGTAGATGCCGGCTTCGAGATTGCGCTGCACGCCGGTGATGATGTCGAGATCCTCGGTGACGATCTGCGCCGACCATTCGGCCGACTGGCGGTTTTCCTCCGCCTTCTCGGGCGAGACGTCGGTGAAGAAGTACCAGTTGATATGGCGGATTCGCCCCGGCCCCAGCGGCTCGATGGTGGCGATGGACGAGCCCCAGTCATAGAGGTTCAGCATCAGGAAGGGGAAGCGGTAGAAATACAGGCCGCGCGTCAGGCCGCCGTCGCGCTTGGGCGCGTGGAGGTGGAAGAATTTCTCGCGCGCATAGGTGTCGATCCGGTAGCTGTCGATGTCCATCGACTCGCACAGGCCGGGATGCATGGTCCGGCAGTGGTAGCATTCGAGATAGTTCTCGCCATAGGTCTTCCAGTCGACGGCGCAGTCGCGGTCCTTCGACATGAAGTAGTGCTGCTGGTCTAGTGGATAGTCGGCCGCCATGTCGTGGATCGGCCCCAGCCATTCGACCAGGCTCTCGCCGCCGCGCTCCAGCCGGAGGAAGACCAGGCTGCGCCATTCCTCGGCATCGATGGCATAAAGACCCCAGGCCTGCGGATCGAAGGTGATGCCCTCGCCGAAATCCACCGCCTTGTTGAGGCGGCCGGAGCGGGTGTAGCTCCAGCTGTGATAGGGGCAGACGACGAGCTTGCCGCAATGGCCCTGCCCCTCGCCGAGCAACTGGGCGCCGCGATGCCGGCAGACATTGTGGAAGGCGCGCACCACGCCGTCATCGTCGCGGATGACGAACACGGGATAGCCGGCCACGGTGCCGGAGACATAGTCGCCCGGCGCCTTCAGCCGCTCCGACCAGGTGAACAGCATCCAGTTGCGGGCGAAGATCTCCTTGCGCTCGCGCTCGTAAAGCGCGGGGTCGCAATAGTCGCGGGCAGGCAGCGTCCAGTCGAACTGGGTGGTGGCGGCGGTGGTGGCGTTCATGGCAGCGCTCCCGACGTTTCAGTGGCCCGGCCGGCGCAAGGTCCGGCGGGCATGGCTTCAGTTGCGGTAGGAGGGATCGATCCCGTCCAGCATGCGCAGATGGGCGGCCCATTCGAGAAGCAGGTCGCCGTCGTCGAAGTTCATCTGGTTGTATTGCGCGCCGACCTTCTCGCAGACGTCCTGCGGCGGCAGCACGATATCGCGGCCCATGGACAGGGTGGCGACCTGCACTTCGCAGGCGCGCTCCAGATAGAACATCAGGTTGAAGGCCTCGGCGACGGTGCGCCCGACGGTGAGCAGGCCGTGATTGCGCAGCAGCAGGCCGCATTTGTCGGTGCCGAGATCGGCGATGATGCGCTCGCGCTCGTCGAGGTCGAGGGCGATGCCCTCATAATCGTGGATGCCCAGCCGGCCATAGAATTGCAGCGCGATCTGGTTGAGCGGCAGCAGCCCTTCCTTCAGCGAGGCCACCGCCATGCCACCGCGTGTGTGGGTGTGGATGACGCAGGCGGCATCGTGGCGCGCCATGTGCACGGCGCTGTGGATGGTGAAGCCGGCCGGGTTCACCCGGTGCGGGCTGTCGTCGATCTTGTTGCCCTCGACATCGATCTTCACCAGCGAGGAGGCGGTGATCTCCTCCCAGCGATGGCCGTAGGGGTTGATGAGGAACCGCCCCGGCTCGCCCGGCACCCGCACGGTGCAATGGGTGTAGATGAGGTCGGTCATGCGGTAATGGGCGAGTAGGCGGTAGCAGGCGGCGAGCTCGACACGCTGCTGCCATTCGGCGGCGGTCATTTCCGGGCGCAGGCTGGTGACGGACATCTCAACTTCTCCCGTGTCTCTCAGACGGCTCGCGCCATGCCCGGCGTGAGGGTCTTCGCGGCAAGTGCCGCATCCCATTCCTCGCCGGCCCAGCGGCGCATCAGCAGCGCCTCCTCCCAGCGATCGGACAGTTCCTCGCCGTTCACGTCGGTGATGGCGTAGTCGCGCGGGCCAAGCTCGCACAGGAAGATGCAGTCGGCATCGCCGGGGTTTTGCGCCTGCCAGAGCGCGAAGCCGCGCCGCCACCAGTCGCGGAACACCTCGATCCACGGCCGGTGCTGCGGAAAATGCAGCGGCAGCTGCACCTGGCAGCGATTGCCGATGCGCCCCTGGAAGGAATCCGAGCGCTCCAGTAGCCGCGTGACATGGGCCTGATACGCGTCGCTGATCGGCAGCATCATCTCGCGATCGACGACATAATGCGAGAGGTCGGCGGCCAGCCGCATTCCGGGGATGGCGTCGAGCAGCAGCAGCGTCGCGAACATGTCGTTGGTGATGCAGTTGCGGTGGGTCTCGAACTGCAGCGGCACGCCTTCCTCGCGACCGATCCGCATCCACGCCTCGATCACCGGCACCATCTCGGCGACCGCGAGCGGCATCACCTGTCCGATGACGACGACGAAGGGCGAGCCGATGTCCTTGGCGAGGTGCAGCGCCGGGCGCAGTTCCTCGATCGAACGCGGGAAGGCGGTGAGCAGCCCGCCGAGCCCGGTACGGGCGAATTCCGGCACGGTGGTGCGTGCGGCCTCGATGTCCATGGCGCCGAGATCGATCGCCATGCCATCGAAGCCAGCCGCCTTCACCTTGTCGAAACGCTCCGACACCGGCCGCTCCGGTATGCCGGGACGGCGCTGCTCGGTGGCCCAGAGCGACTGGTAGACCTTGAGGGGCATGGCTCAGGCCTGCTTCGCGGTGCGCGGACGCGGCGCCACCGGTTCGAGGTCGGTGTCGTCCATGATCCAGATCTTGTCGTCCGGGTAATCCGCCTCGGTGCGCCCGTTCCAGAACGCCTTGATCACCGCGAGCTGAAAGCCGAGATAGGTCATGGAATGCGGCTTGCGGCCCTTCTCGACGAAGATGGTGCGGTGCAGGTCCGGCAGTCGGTGGAACGGCACGGCGGGGAAGGCGTGGTGCGCGGTGTGGAACTGCATGTTCCAGCACATCCAGCGCATGACCGCGTTGGTGCGGGTGGTGCGGGTGTTCTCGGTGATCTGGTCGACATGCGGCAGGCCGAGATGCTCGATGGTGTTCTGCAACTGGTGCACCGGCTTCATCACCAGCATCGGGAACAGCCAGAGCTTCACCGCGATCCAGCTGCCGGAGAGCAGCGAAAGCGCGGCGATGAGCACATATCCGGCAAGGTGCCAGCGCGCCTCGCGGATCACCTTCGGGTGCTGGTCCGCGGGGATGTAGTGCTCGGAGACGATGCCGAGCGAGAAGCGGATCACGCGGCGCACGCGCGTGTACCAGTAGGTCGGGCCGAGCACCCAGAGCAGATAGGAGAGCATCGAGTAGCGCTCGCGCCCCAGCTCGCCGTCGCCCTCCCAGTCCTGCGTATAGCGATGATGGGCGAAGTGCTGGATCTGGTCGAAATCACGCGGATAGATCAGCACGAAGCCGAACAGGCGGCCGAAGATCTCGTTGAGCCTCTTGGTCTTGAACACCGTCGAGTGGCTCATCTCGTGCTGGCCGGCATAGAGGAAGTTGATCAGCATGCCGTGGGCGATGAAAAACGGCACCGCCCACCACGTGCCCCAGAAATACCAGAGCGCCGCGCCGGTGACCGCCAACGCGCCGAAATGGCTACCGAGCTGCACGAAGCCCGACAGGTCGGATTTCACGCTGAGTTCCTTGAGCCGGCCCGGACTGATCATGTCCTTGCGGCCGAAAACCTCGTCCATCTCACTCCTCCTCGAATTCCGGGCGACGCTGGATGGCCATGCGGAGCAGCAGGACCAGCGTCGTGATGACGATGAGCACCACCGAGATGGCGGCGATCGCCGGGTCGACATTGTCGCGCAGCCCCATCCACATCAGGCGCGGCAGGGTGATCGCGTCGACACTGGTGATGAACAGCGTGACGCCGATCTCCTCCCAGGACAGGACGAAAACCAGCAGCGCAGCCGTCATCACGCCGAAGCTGATATTGGGCAGGATGATGTGGAAGACGCGCTGGGCGACGGTCGCACCAAGACCGCGCGCGGCGAGGTCGATGCGCCGATCCACCTGTGCCAGCGAGACCAGCACCATCACCACCGCGAAGGGCACGGTCATCACGACATGCGCCATTGTCACGCCGACGACGCTGTCGAAGCCGATGGTCTGCGAGAACCGCGACAGGCCGGTCAGCAGGAAATACAGCGTCATCGCCGAGACCACCGGCGGCACGATCATCGGCAGCAGCACGAAGCCGACCAGCACTTGCGAGAAGCGCGGCTGCAGCATCCAGATGCCGAGCGCGAAACTGGTCGCCAACGCCGTCGAGATCAGGCTGGTGAGGATGCCGATCTTGGTGCTCAGCACGATGGCGTTCAGCCAGTCGGGGTTGTCGATCAGCTGCCGGTAATGAATAAGCGACAGGCTGCCCTGCGGCAGCGAGAGCATCCGGCTGGGGGTGAAGGAGATCGGCACCACCGCCAGCAACGGCAGCAGCAGGAACGCCCCGACCAGCAAAGCGAGAGCGACGGCGAGCGGACCGGGGCGCTGGATCTTCATTTCCCGCCTCCCGTCAGCGCGAGCCCAGCGAAGCGCGACAGCAGGGCCATCAATCCCGCCACGATGAGGACGAGCGCAACGCTGATCGCCGCCCCCAGTCCCCAGTCCGGGCTCTGGAACATCCGGAGATAGACCAGCTCGGCCACCATGACCGAGCGCCCGCCGCCGAGTATGGCCGGGGTGACGAAGAAGCCGAGGCTGAACACGAAGACGATCAGCGTCGCCCCAATGACGCCGGGCAGCGTCAGCGGCAGGAACACCGACCAGAAGATGCGCAGGCGCGAGGCGCCCATGCCGCGGGCGGCGAGCAGCACGCGCTCGTCCACCGCGCGCATGGCGGAAGCGAGCGGCAGCACCGCGAAGGGGATGAGCACATGGACCATGCCGGCGATCACGCTCGGCTCGTTGCGCACCAGCATCAGCGGGCTGTCGATGAGGCCGAGCGCCTGCATCCAGCTGTTGAACAGGCCGCGATTGGACAGCAGCGCCAGCCAGCCAAAGGCGCGGGTCAGCAGCGAGATCCAGAACGGCACGAAGATGCAGATCTCGATGATGCGCCGCTGCAGGCGCGAGCCGCGCACCCAGACATAAGTGATGGCATAGGCCGCCGCGACCGCGATAGCCGTGACGATGAGGCAGATGCGGAAGGTGCGCAGGAAGACCGACAGTACCAGCGGGTCGCCGACCAGCCGCTGGTACTGGCCGGTGCCGATTTCCGGCAGCGTGACGCTCCACAGTGCGACGCCGAAGAACGGCAAGGCATAGGCGCACGCCAGGAACAGCATCAAAGGTGCCGTCAAGGCGAGCGCGGGCCAGATTGCCGAGTGGTGTCTCATCGTGTCCGGTTCGAGTTCTGATAGTTTACGCTCCCGATTGGGAGCAGCTTCCTGCCCTTCCCTCTCCCCGTTGGGAGAGGTGGCCCGCCAAGCGGGTCGGTGAGGGGCGACACCCTTGCGGAGCGTCGAAGCCCCCCCGCCCCAGCCCTCTCCCCATGGGGAGAGGGAGAAGACCACCCCCCGATGGGGAGAGGACAGTGCGGTGTAGCGTCAGGCCGAGATCACCTTGGTGAATTCGTCCAGCGCGGGGCCGTAATTGTCGGCGTACCACGGCATGTCGAGCGCGATCTGGCTCTTCATGTTGGCCGGGTCGACCGGGTTGTAGCGGCGCTGGTCGGCCGGGATGAGCGCATCGGTGGCCGGGTTGGCCGGCCCCTGCCCCAGCATGTCGAACATCACCAGCTGGCGTTCGGGCACGGAGGTCGAGGCGATGAACTTCATCGCGTTCTCCTTGCCGCCGGGATTGTTCTTGATCACCGCGAGGGCACCGGGCGACAGCAGGCCCTGGTTCCAGGTGAACTTCACCTGCCCACCCGAATCCTTCTCGATCAGCGAGGCGCGGGTCGACCAGATCAGCCCCATGGCGGCATCGCCGCCCAGCATGAGCTGCTGGCTTTCCGCACCGCCGCCCCAATAGGCGACGACATCGGGCTTCAGCGCCGCGATCTTGGCGTGCGCGCGCTTGAGGTCGAGCGGGTAGAGCTTGTCGGGTGCCACGCCGTCCGCCAGCAGCGCCGCCTCCCACATGCCGGCGCCCCATTTATACATGGTGCGCTTGCCGGGATATTTCTTCACGTCGAAGAAGTCGGCCATGCTGGTTGGCGGGTTGGCGCCGAATTTCTGCGCGTCATAGGCGATGACATAGGAGAAGAAATAGGTCGAGGCCGCGTATTCCCAGTCGAAGCCGGGCCGCATCTTGGACTTGTCGACGACCTTGTAGTCGATCGGCTCGATCATGCCCTGCTTGCCGAGCGAGATCGCCGAAAACGGATCGGCGTCGACGAGGTCCCAGGTCGGCTTGCCGCTCTTGAACTGCGCGGCGATGGCGCCTTCCGTCGGGCCGGTGCCGTCTTCCTTGACGACGATGCCGGTCTCCTTCTCGAAGGGCTGGCCATAGGCCTTGTCATAGGCTTTGAGCGCATCGCCGCCCCAGTTGACCAGGACGAGCTGCTTCACCTGTGCCAGCGCCTCGGGCGAGCGCATGAGCAGCGGCGCGCCGCCGAAGATCATGGCGGCGAGCTGGGTGAAGCGGCGGCGGCTGATTTCTCCCCGAGCCGCCTTGGCCGCGAGGATGTCGAGGCAGTCTTTCTGGAATGCGTCGTTCACGGCGTGCTCCTGCTGTTTTCAGCTTTGCTCTGGAAGAAGGAAGCCATTTTCGAAGGACCAGGTGACCCAGAAGTCCGGTCCATGATTGAGGACGCGGCCGGCGGCCTCGCTCGGCAAGGTCACGGTCAGTTGCGTGCCGCTGCGGGTGGCGAGCGCCAGGCGCATGGCGGCGCCGAGATAGGTGGTACTGGCCAGCCGGGCGGCGACGCCATTGCCGTCCGCCGGCGGCTCGGCGCTGACCGACATATGCTCGGGCCGCACTGCCAGCACGGCGCTGCCGCTGACCTGCTCATGCCGTGGCGCGCGCAACCGCGCGCCTTCGAACAGGCCGCTGGTGCCGAGCGAGCACTGGCCGACCTCATCGACCGGCAGCAGGTTGATCTCGCCGAGGAACTCCGCGACGAAGCGGCTCTGCGGCCGCTCGTAGATATCGCGTGGCGCCCCGACCTGCAGCAATCGCCCATGGTTGAAGATGGCAATGCGCGAGGACAGCGACAGCGCCTCGCTCTGGTCGTGGGTGACGAAGACGAAAGTGGTGCCGAACTCGCCGTGCAAGCGCGCCACTTCTTCCTGCATCCGCCCGCGCAAATGCTTGTCGAGCGCCGAGAACGGCTCGTCGAGCAGCAGTACCGGCGGTTCGAACACCAGGGCGCGGGCCAGCGCCACCCGCTGCTGCTGGCCGCCCGACAGCATGGCCGGACGCTTCTTCTCATGCCCGACAAGGCCGACACGGGCGATGATCGCGTCGACCCGCCGGGCGATTTCCTCGCGCCCCATGCCGCGCACCTGCAGCGGGAAAGCGATGTTCTGGGCGACGGTCTTATGGGGAAACAGCGCATAGCCCTGGAAGACCATGCCGTAAGAGCGATCCTCGGCGCGACTGTGGGTGATGTCCACCCCGTCGCTGAGCAGCCGCCCTGTGCTCGCAGCCTGGAAGCCGGCCAACACCATGAGGAAAGTGGTCTTTCCCGAGCCGGACGGGCCCAGCAGGGTCAGGAACTCGCCGGGCGCGACATCGAGCGTGATGTCCCTCAGCGCCGTGAAATGGCCGAAGGACTTCCCGATTCCGATCGCCTGTATCCCGACAGCCTTGGTGGTCACGTTCGATGTGCGCTCCCTCGGACTTCGGGGATGCTAAACGCGGGATTTGCTCACCTCAAATGAAGATTTTTTCTATTTCTAGTGAGGATAATTCACCCCATTGCCAGCCGAGTGAGCAGCGGCTCCAGCGCCTAAGGATGCAGCAGTACCGTCGTCTGCACGAGCCGCGCCTTCAGCCAATCCGCGAAGGCCTGGATCGCCGGATTACCGGCACGGGCGCGCTCGGTGACGAAGTAATAGGAGCGACTGGAGCGGATCGCGAGGTCGAAGGGGCGAACGAGGCGACCGGTGTCCAGCATGTGCCGGCAGACGAAATTGTCGCCGATCGCGATGCCCTGCCCGGCGATAGCCGCCGCCAGCACGAGGTTCATGTCGGAGAAGATCACACCGTGCTCGACGCTCGGCCCGACAATTCCGGCGGCCGCGAACCAGTTGAGCCAGTCGCCGAGGCCATCGAGATGCAGCAGCACTGTACGAAAGACGTCGACAGGCTCGCTGAGGCCGCCGATCTGGTTGAGCAGCGCCGGACTGCACACCGGCATGAAATCCACGGCGCTGAGCAATTGCACCGAATGGCGCGGCCAGTCGCCGTCGCCATAGGCGATGAAGGCATCGACACCCGGCGCATCGACATCTTCGAGCCGTTGCGGCGTCACCACCCGCAAGGTCACATCGGGATAGAGCTGCTTGAACTCGGCGACGTGGGTGCAGAGCCAGAAGGAGGCGAAGCCCGGCGTCGAACTCACGGTGATGGCGCCCTGCAACACGCCGCGATCGCCATATTGCACGGCGGCGTCGGTGAGCACGGTGAGCGCCTTGCGGACATCGGCAGCGTAGCGCTTGCCCTGCGGCGTCAGCGTCACCCCCTTGCCGGCGCGCTGCAGCAGCACGAAGCCGAGATCCTGCTCCAGGAAGCGCAGTTGATGGCTGACGGCGCTGCGGGTGATGTTCAGTTCCGCCGCCGCCTGCCAGACGGTGCCGTGCCGGGCAAAGGCCTCGAGCGCACGCAGGGCTTGGGTGGATGGCAACCGCATTGGATACTCGTCTCGATATGCGTCCCTGACGGCCGCATCGGAATCTGGAAAGGGCTTTCCTCATCGGAGCGATCAACCCTAGCTCCGTCAAGGAAAGGCATTACCAACGCCGGCAAGACGAATGCGCCGGCAAGACGAATGCGCCGCCGAGCCGCGGCGCGATCATCCGGCACCGAGTCGCGCGCTGAAACGGCTCGAAGCGCCCGTTGCAACGCCCTTCATTGGAACGGACGCCCTTCTCGCAAGCCGTTTCACCAATAAGGTCGGGCTGGCAGCCGAAGTGTAACGCACACGTTGCGAACGGGCGCCGCTCGCAGGCCGGCAAAGGCCGGCGGCTCGACGGACGAAATCGCCGTGATCATCGACCACACAACCCTAGCGGAGGTGGAGCGGCATACTCCCGGTAGCGGCTCGCCCGGCTGTGAAGCGGATGGTCGGCTGGAAGCAGAACGCCACCCAGTCAGCCCGCGGAAGTTGGGAAAATGCCCAGAAGCCGAAAGAGGCGGCAAACCCCGAAAAGCCGGGGCGGCGCGCCGCGGACCGTAAGCGGTCAGCAACACGAAGCGACCGAGCCTAATGAACTGGACGGCGGGATCGGCGGTGGAGACGAAGATCGCTTGCCTTCGCTTACCCGCCGCCTTGTCCTGCCACCCGTCACCGGCCTGTTGCCCGGCAACTAACCTTTGGCCACCTCCGGGCTTACTTCAGCCCGGCAAGCGAGCGTGCCTTGGCAACCGCCCGCATGCAGCCTGCCTCGTCACCGGCCGCTTGCAGGTTTTGCGCTTCATTCAAGGCCCCTTCCGGCCCCGAGACAGGCGCTTCGAGGCCTGCTGCCGCGAGCGAGCCCGGCGTCGGGTCATGGGAGTCCTGTGCCGCGATAGACTGTTGCTGCGTCTGTGGCTGAGCGGGTTTCGGCAATACCTGCTTCAGCTCGCTCTGCGTTTTCGCGATGGCCTCGACGCACTTCTCCCAATTCTGGGCAGCCGCCGGCCCTGTAGCGGCGATGCCCACAGACATGACCAATCCACAGAATATGGACAACCTCGAAAAGGAGCCGGTGAATGTGTGTGCGGCCGTCATGGCGTCATTATCCCTGGTCTGCGTCAGATGGTGCAAGGCACGATGCTCGAAGCCGGATCGCCGTTCCAAACCGCGCCGTCATCGAGCCGGCGAGAAGACCGGTGCCGGTCCCAATTACCTATTTACCTCGGCTGATCTCCGGCAAATCGAAGCTCCGCCAATCCGGCACTTCCGACACGTCGGGGAATTCCACCCCGAACGGCCGAGTGGCGTCAATGCCCACGGAAGATGAATAGCCGCCGTCGGTATAGGGATCGAGCGGCGCCGTCGCGGTGCGATCGACGACGAACACATCCTCGCGCGGCTTCACCCGGAACGACATTGCCCATTCCACTTCCGATGATTTGCGGATGTCGATGTCCGGATCGACGACCACCACCCATTTCGGGTGAAGGTTCGAAGCCATGGCCGCCAGGATCGCGTGCCGCGCCTCGCCCTCGTAGCGGGGCGCCATCGCGATCACGACATAGGTCTGCACGCCACCCGAACTGGTGATCGAGAGGTCGGAGATCGTCGGGAACTGGGCCCGGAGCTGACGCAGGATCGACACCTCGAACGGGATCTGCTTGAGAACATGGTTCTCGGTGATCGGCTTGCCGGTGAGCAGCCCCTGAAAGATCGCATCCCGGCGATGGGTGATCGCGGTCACCTTGGCGGTCGGCTTGAGCGAGGCGGGCGTGTAGTAGCCGGTATATTCGCCGAGAGGCCCTTCCACGCGCTGATCGTCCGAATCCACCACGAACTCGATGATGAACTCCGCATGGGCGGGCACCTTCAGGGTACTGGTCACGGCTTTCACAAGCTCGACGGGTTCGCCGCGCAGTCCACCCGCGACGAACCAGTCGTTGGTGGCATCACCGGACTGAACCTGGCAGGAATATGCGATGATGGGATCGACGCCGATGACGATCGCACCATGCAACGGGACCTTCCGCGCCACGGCCTTGGCAATGTTCTTTCCGAAGCGGTGGTTGGGGGCGGAGAACACCCCCAGCGTGTGCGCATCGTGCAGCTGGAAGCGATAATTGCCGATATCCGGCACGTCGGTGTCGGGGTCTTCCGAGACCACGATGCCGGCGGTGATATAGGGGCCGCCATCCTTCGGGCTGTAAGTCGGCACAGGAAGTTTGGTGAGATCGATATCATCGCCGGTCAGGACGATCTCCTGGCACGGCGCCGGTCCGTCGAAATCGACAGGAGCGATCGGCGTGTCGATGCCCTTGGCCACGCGATCGTGAATGGTATCCTCGGTCGATTCGAAGGCGATCAGCGCGAGGCGGCGGTTGCCATACAGGCCGGCGACCAGCGGAAACTCGGTGCCGTTGTCCTTGAACATGAGCGCCGGGCCCTCGACCGAGCTGTTCTTGGCAAGGGCCTTCGCAACGTCATACTGCAAGGCAATGGGCCGCGTAATATCGACGAGTTCGCCGGACTGCCTTAAGGTCGAGAGGAAAGCTCGCAGGTCTTTATAGGGCATGATCCACCGTTCTCACCTGTCGCTGGTGCGTGATTAATGCGCAGCTTTCCTTTCAAGGTAAAGACAGAGGATATCCGCGCCGCACTGCGCGTCGGCGTGTCGGTGGGCGTGCCTCTTCTGGCGCTGTACGCGCTCGGGCAGATTCATTTTGCCGTCTATGCGGCTTTCGGCGCGCTGGCCTCCCTCTATGGCCACAGCGAGACCATTCAGCGCCGCGTCGAGACCCAGCTCGTAGCGGGCGCCGCGCTTGTCGCCACTCTCGCCGCGGCGGCGGTCTATTCCGCTACGCAGGGGCCCGAATGGCTTTTGTCCCTCATGCTGCCGATCGTGGTGGTGGGGACGGGAACGCTCGGCACGGTGATGGGATGGGTGCCGCGCGGCGAGATCTTCTTCATCCTGGTGCTGCTGGTGATCGCCGGTATTCCGTTGACGCCAAACGAGTTGCTGCCGGCCATCGCCGTGGGCACGGGCGGGGCGGGATTCTCGGTCCTGCTGACACTGCTGGAGCCGAGCAGCACGGTGGACACCCGCACCCTCCTGTATGGCGTGCGCCGGCGCACGCAGATCGGCTCGGCGGCACTCGACCGAACCCGTCACGCGATCGTGATCACCCTCGCGGCGCTGGCCGCGACGGCCGCCTGGCTGCTCGCTCTGGCTCTCGACATCGGCCATCCTTTCTGGGCGCCCATTGCGGTAGCAGCGTTGATGCCGGCTCTCACGCCAGCAGATGCCATGCGCCGGACGATCCACCTGATGATGGGCACGCTCGGCGGCGTCGGCATCGCCGCGGTGCTGTTCATGCAGGAGCCCGGCCCCCTCGCCCTCATCCTCATCATCGCGCTGTGTCAGGCGGTCGCGGAGCTATTCTTGGCCCGGAATTATGGAGTGGCCCTTCTGTTCATCACGCCGCTGGCGATCGGCATGAGCAATCTTGGCCGCAATCTCCCCTGGTCTCCGTTGTTGATGGAGCGACTGGTTGAGGCAGGGCTCGGAGCGGCCATCGCCCTGGTGGCGATCATCATCGGCAGCATGGTCCTCACCAACATTACCGCGCCGCGTATCAACAGCGAGACCTGAGCGTGTCTCCCCCGAGCGGAAATCGCCAACGCAGTTCAACACATTTGCGCGCGGCAGGGTCGCTTGCCTTGCGCGCGCCATTCGGATCAGTATCTCGCCACGCCAAGGGAGGGCCAAATGGCCGGTGCACATTCGCTGAAGCATGAGATCTACATTTCCACCGACGCAGAAAAAGTAAGAAAAGCGCTAAGCACCGCCGAAGGCTTGCGCGGATGGAATACTCCGGGCGTCGAGGGAAGCGGCGAACTCGGAACGCTTTGGAATTTGAAATATTCTGGCCGACCTGAATTTTCCTGGCGCATAGATCGGGACGACCCGGAAGAAATTCTCTGGACCTGCACCAAGGGCCCCGGCGACGCCGTCGGCACCACGGCGACTTTCTCCTTTGGTTCGACTGAGGATGGACGGACCCGCGTTCGCGTCACCCATGGCGGCTGGCCCCATGACGAGGCCAATTTCATCAAGTGCAACACCATCTGGGGTGTGCTGATGGATCACCTGCGCGAATACGCCGAATCCGGCGTGTCGGACCCGGCCTTTTCCTGAATCCGACCTGGAGATTCCCTCACATGGCGTCCCAGCAGTCGCTTCCTGATTTCGTACGGGACATGGAAGCTGCGGGCTTTCTCGTCCGTATCACCGACGAGATCCGCGTCGACCAGATTCCCACGACTCTCGAGGCCAACCCGACCAAGGCCGTCCTGATCGAAAAGATCAAGGACTGCGAGTTCTCGGTCCTCGCCAACGCCTATTCCAACCAGGACATGTATGCCTGGGCCATGGAGTGCGACAGGACGCAGACCGGCCGCAAGATGGTCGAGAAGGCGAAGTCGCGCGCCAAATGGGAAGTGGTCGATACCGCGCCGTGCAAGGAAGTCATCCTGAAGGGCGACGAGGTCGACCTGACCCGGCTTCCGCTGTTCCTGCACCATGATCGCGACGGCCATGCCTATACAAACGACAACCTGTTCATCTCGAAGCACCCGGACACCGGCGTCTATGACTGGGGCATCTACCGCTCCATGTTCCGCTCGAAGAACGAGAAGTCGGTCGACATGACCTGCACCTCGCACCGCCAGCGCATCCACGCGATGGCGGCGGCGGCGAAGGGGCAGAATCTCGAGGTCGCCATGGTCATTGGCGGCCCGATCCTCGACAAGATCTCGGCGCTGGTGGGTGTGCCCGGCGACACCGACGATTTCGAGGTACTCGGCGGCTTCTACGGCGCGCCGGCCAAGATGGTGAAGTGCGAGACCATCGACGTGATGGTGCCGGCCAATGCCGAACTCGTCCTCGAATGCGAGTTGATGGCTACCGAGGGGCTGAACTTCGACGAAGGCCCCTACGGCGAGTTCACCGGCATGTATGGCGGCGGGATGAAGCACAATTATCGCCTCAAGGTGAAGGCGATGACGTTCCGCAAGAACCCGATCTACCAGCATTGCACCATTGGCGGCATGCACCCCTGGTACACCGACAACATGTTGCAGCTTCCCGCCATCGAGGCTGACCTCTATGGCGCGCTGCGCCTTGCCGGCATCGATGTGGTCGAAGTGCGCAGCCCGGCCGGCGGCCTGTCGAACATCGCCTATGCCAAGATCCGGCCGCTCGGCGCCGGCGACGCCAAGCAGGCGCTGGGACTGATGCTCACCTGTTCCAAGCAGGGGCTGCCCAAGGTGGCGATGGTGTTCAACGACGACGTCGACATCTGGGACGATCAGGCCGTGCTCGCCGCCATGGCATTCCGCTACATGCCGGATCGTGACACCGTCATGATCAAGGACTGCAACACCATGACGGTCGATCCGAAATGCGCGGATCCCGGCGTCGCCTCGAAGATCGGCATGGACTGCACCAAGCCGATGGGCGCCGGCTGGAACCCGGACGAGTTCATCAAGAGCGCGGTGACCGATCTCGGCGAGCCGCCGGCCGATCTCACGCCGATGACCGAGGATGAGATCACCCGCGAGATGGAAGCCTTCATTGGTGCGGAACCCCGCGCATGGCTCGATATCCTCAAGCATTTCCACGGCCAGCCCTACAAGCTGATCTACGGGGCGTTCGGCGGCCTGCGCCACAAGCTCGGCCGCATGAACGACGCGCCGTGGTACCGCTACACCCTCTCCGACCGCCCCTTTGCCTTCGAGGCGAAGCCGGCAGCCCTGTCGAACTTCGACCCCCGGCATGTCGGCTCGACCCTCGCATGACGGCGCAAGGAATCTGACCATGGGGAAAGCACCCCGACGCATGGTGGTGGGAATCACCGGCGCCACCGGCATCGTCTATGGCGTGCGGCTGCTGAAGGCGCTTCGGGAGTTGCAGATCGAGAGCCATCTCATCGTCTCAAAGGCGGGGGAGATGACGCGCGCCTATGAGACGGACATGTCTTCGGAGGAGTTGCGCAGCCTCGCGGATGTCGTTTATTCGCCGAACGACATCGCGGCGCCGATTTCCAGCGGTTCCTTCCGGACGATGGGAATGATCGTGGCACCGTGCTCGGTGCGCAGCATGAGCGACATCGCCCATGGGGTGACGTCCGGCCTCATCAGCCGGGCGGCGGACGTCTGCCTGAAGGAGCGCCGCCGGCTCGTGCTGATGCTGCGGGAGACCCCCCTTCACGCCGGCCACCTGAAGAGCATGCTGGCGGTCACCGAAATGGGCGGCATCATCGCGCCGCCGGTCCCGGCTTTCTATTCGCGTCCTCAGTCCCTGGACGACATGGTCACTCACACGATCGGCCGGGTCCTCGATCTGTTCGATCTGGACCTGAAAGCCTTCCCCCGCTGGGGGGAGGAGGACGACGGCTCAACAGATGGATCGACTTCGCTGACAGCCGAGCTGACGACAGGCCAATAAGCCACCGTGGCAATCCCGAGGGCGGATCGGCAATCGGAGACAAACAAGCTGACTGTCTCCATGCGCGGATCGGTTCCACCTGCACACGCAACGCGCAGCGTCTCGCTCGACGATGCCGGCACTCCGCTGCGGGGATCGTCTTCAGTCCATGCTTTTCACCAATCACTGGAGCCCTTGCATGCACTTCGCCCTGACCGCCTATGACCGCCCCGGCGCCCTGCCTCTGCGCCTCGAGGTCCGCCCTGAGCACCTCGATTATCTCCGCGCGATAGCCGGCAGCATCGTCTTTGCCGGCCCGATGCTTGACGCGGAAGGCAAGCCCTGCGGCTCGATTATCGTCTACGACGCGGAGGACAAGGCGGCGGCGGAGAAGCTTGTGAACGACGACCCGTACAGCAAGGCCGGGCTGTTCGAACGAGTAGAACTGAAGGGCTTCCGGGTTGTCGTGAAAGACGGAGTGGTGAACGCGTGAGGGGCAACGCGCCCCTCACGAAGCACCCTTGCCGGAACTGGATCTGCCGCGAGTGAAAGCCTCTCGCCAGTTGCCGGCGGTGATGTGTCAGTTGTCTTACAGGGACATCGGCCAGATCGGCGCAATCGAAGCGGCCTGACGTCAAACGACAATGCCTCTGAGGAGCCTCTCTCCTGCCCCTCAGGGTGCAGCGCCTCCAAATACCGGCAGTTCAAACCGCCGATGAACGCGAACTCCGCAACGTTCCGGCTGGAGACAGAAACAGCGCTATCTCGGCGCGGACGATCGGCGTGGAGGTCAGGACACCGGCATAGGTATCGGCATTCTGAAGGTTTTGGGGCCCGCATGCCGATGGACCGGCGGGGCTGCGGATGCCGCGCGATTTACGCGGCCACCGAACCGCCGATTTCGCGCGCCCTCACCTTGATCCGCTCCCGGATGCTGGCCGGCAGTTGCCGCGCCGACTTCACGCGGGGCAGATCCATCTCGGCAATGGTCTGCTTCGGCTCGCCATAGAGCGCCTCGAACTCGGCATAGTTGTCGAACCGGCGCCGGGTCACATTGTCCACGAAGGTCTCCGCGGGAACACCCTCGGCGAGCACCAGCGCATGGTCCTCCAGCTCGATATGATAATAGGTGAACCGGACCTCTGCCGGCCTATGGCGCATCACTGACGTGCCATTGACGAGCGCTCCGGCCTGGACAAGCATTCCATCGATCAACAACGCATGGTCCGGCGATACGAACAGATCGTATCGAGGCAGGTTGTCATCGAGAGCGCCTGCGGCGATCTGGATCGGCCACACGCGATCCGGCTCCCCGAAATGGCGATGCATGGTTTGGCGACCGATCCAGCGCACGGGCCGCGCCGCGCCGGAGACGGTGAGTACCAGATCCCCGATGACGAGATCTTCCACCAGGCGCTCGCCCTCGGGTGACGCGATGCGGGTGCCGGCGAGAAAACACATCGGGGCAACAAAAGCGCCGGTCGATGCATCGACATAGGCGTCTGGATCTTCCGCGATCAGCTCCGCGAGGCTCTGGTCCATATTCTCAAGGTTGAACGTGACGCTGCCTGCGGCGTCATCGCCATAGATGAGGACGGCATTACCCGTGTCGGCATCATAGACGAAGCTGGCATAGGTCAATCCAGCAACGTTCAGCGAGTCCCCATAGCTAAAACCATTCACCGTAAAGCTGGGCTTCCCGGAGCCGGAGGACGTAAATTCATAGGTGAAGCTTCCCGCCTCTTCGCCGATGAAATCCACGGAATGGCTGCTCAATATTTCATAATTGAAGCTGCCGGGATGAACGGTGATGCTGGATGCATCACCGACCTCGTAGCGCAGGCTGCTGCCTACCGACAGGCTCAAGCCGTTCTGCCAGATATAGAGATTGGCACCATTGATCGCTTCGAATGTCGTATGCGCCAGCACATCGACGCCCAAGCGAGTGAATACGACAGACGCATCGATGCCATCGACGATCAGCGTATAGCTTTCGCCGATATTCACGATGTCGATAGTGGTGGCGGAATTGGGATCATACCCGACCGACCCCGAGCCTACGGTCTTGTCGGAGTCGCTGAGGTCAATATTGATCGTTGCCATAGTTTCCTCCCATGCGTCGTAGCGGGAGGTCACACCTCACCCCACCCGATTTGGCGTGCGGCACATGATCCATTTGGGTGATGCTGAGGCAACTAATTATCGAGAAATGATCCATATTTGTTTCGAATATGTGATCTTTTTGACACCATCATAGTCTTCCTCCCCGGCACGCCGCCTTCCCTCTCTCCTCGCCCTTCAGGAAGGACGGCCCCTCTCGAAGTCCAAGCCCCCCTCCTGACGGGTCCGGCCTTCAGGGAACGGCCGGCCTCGATCAGGAGAGAAGTCACCCTCAGAGGGATCTCAGGGGATGGTTGGCGATCGCCTGCGCGATGGCGGCTTCTTCGCTCCCATGATCGAGACATGAGAACAAAAATCGAACGACTATATCCCGATGCGGAATGAAAAAGACCGTGCAAGGTTGGAGGGCGCGTCCGGCCGCCGCGCTTTAATGAACCCCACCTGCCGTGACTAACGAAGTGAGGTTCAAGAAATGTCGTCCCCGTTCACCCGCCTCGATGCCGACACCGCAGAAATGCTCGACCGTTGCATGACCAAAATGCAGAAGGTTGCAGCCACATTGGAGAGCAAGGGTGACGGCCCGGACATCTGCGCGCGCCTCGCCTTGGCTCTGATCGAAGCCACGGGGCATGGCGAGCGGGACGAGGAGCACCTGATGGATTTCGCCTTGAGAGCGCTGCCGGCTTATCGCGAGCGGCATGTAGCCCGCTGAGCCTGCCCTCTCAGTCTTATCGATGGAATGATCTGGCCACCGACATCATCGAGCAGATGCCCTGCTTGGCGAGGCGAATGCCGCGAACCTGCCCTGCCTCCGCAAATGGAGAATCTGGGCCGTCAAACCCACAATGAGAATGACGAGAAGACTGGCTTGGGAGCCGAGGAGAAGCGGCGAGTTCAGATCGGTGACCAAGGGGTGTCCGTCCGGAACACGGCGCAGGATTTCGGTAACGGTCGGCAACATCAGCAGAAACGCCGTCAGGCTGAGCAAGATCGTTTCGAGGTACTTGCCCGCACGCCCGAAACTCGAAATGCGGCCAACGCCATATCCGGCGAACAGCAGCAGGATCGTCACCGCGCCAATGCCGTAGCTGACCGGCTCATGCGCGACGAGAAACACTGTTGTCGCGCCGATCAGCATCGAGACGAAATAAACGACGCCGGGCACTGAGCGCGGCACAATCCGTCCGTGGCGGGCGAACATATAGATCGCCAGTGGAATAGCGGGCAAGCTGCCGAGCGTATGCACCCAGCCGAGGGGTGAAACTCCAAACATATCGGTCTCCTTTTAGGTTCGGTCAAATTCTTCCAACTAGTAGGTAGCCAAAGAGAGCAAGCTTGGCGGACGGCTTCAAAGGTCAAACCCGGCCGCGATGGCCGAGCACTTCATGCCAATCATGAACGCATCATGCCCGGACCACTCGACGAGGGGCGGCCACCGCCGACCTTCGATTCCTGAGGCTATGAAAGGTTCAACTCGTTCAGTCCCGTACGCAGTAATGCTCGATGGATGTCGGATCCATCTATTGGCAAAAGGTCCGTTTCTCAGCCATCCAGCGCTGATAGCGCCGTTCGAGTTGCCAGCACCTCACCATGGCGCCGTGTTCCCAGTATCCCGTCCATACGCTGCGCTCTCGCAAGACGCGCGGCAGGTTAGTAGCGGCACTTGGCAGATGGAGATGTGACTAGTTCATGGACACTAGCTTATTTCAAGTTCCACCTGTCTTGAAATCCAAACCTATTGAGCTACGGGCGCTCACCTTGCTCCCTTCAGCTTGATCACGAACGCGATCATTGCGCCTCGTGGCTTTCATCACAGGGAATTCGCAAAGCGAGCCGCACCAGGAGCTGACCTGTAACGACAGCGAATATCTTCGGATCACCATAGGCCCGCGCCGAAAGCATCGCGCCGTGAACCGTCGCCATGAAGGCTTCGGCCTCGGCACGAGGGCTACTCGTCAGTCGAAGCTGGCCCTGCTGCATGCCGCGCTCCAGCACAGATGTCAGCCACTCCGACAGGAAACGGAAATGCGCGCGGACCTCAAGGCCAACCGCCTCGGGCAGGACGGGGAGCTGGCTCGCCAACAGCGCGCAAACACAAAATGGAGCGCTGGCGTCGGCGATGCAGGCTTCCCAATACCCGACATAGAATCGAAGCTGATCAAGCGGGTCGGACACCTGAAGTTCAAGCTTCGCCACCCCCGCTTTAGCTTCTTCCCGATACCGCGCCACCAGCGTTCGAACCAGATCGAGCTTGCTGGGAAAATGGTGATGGATGCTCGCCTTACGAATGCCGACCACATCCGCGATGTCGGCGTAACTGAAGCCGTTGTAGCCGCCAGCGACGATCAGAGAGCGCGCGCAAGCAAGGATGTCGTCGGAGGTGGAAGTCAGATTGCCCATGCCCATACCTACCTTCTAGTAGGCAGTCTGTCAAATCCCTTGAGGAGAGCAGCGCACCAGGCAAGCAACCCTTCCTGCCGAGGCATTCAGGCAAGCTCGCCAAGATGCCGGCGCACCCATTTGGCTTCCTCCGATGCCGTACGTCGGAAATGTCGCTTGAAGTCACGGCTGAACTGGGCGGGGCTGGCGTAGCCGACCGATGCCGCGACCTCCGCGATCGTCCTGTCCTGGCGCGCGATCATCAGGCGTGCCTCGTGGAGCCGCATCGCCTTCACATATTGCATCGGGCTGCTACCCGTCAGAGCCTTGAAATGGACGTGGTAGGAGGGAACGCTCATGCCTGCTTCACTCGCCAGCGCGGCGACCGCGATCTGCGAGGCGTAGGTTTCTCGCAACCGGGCGAGGCTCTGCACGATCCTCCCGGACCGGCCCCGCTGCTGCAGGGCCGAGATCATCGCCCCACCCTGCGGGCCGACGAGCACCCGGTAATGCAATTCGCGCAGGATGCTGCCTCCCAGAACCGCGAGTTCGACAGGATCGCGCAACGCCCGCAGGAGGCGCAGCACGACATCCTCGATACTCGGCTCCATTCGGCTCGATACCAGCCCCCTCACCCGGCCGGCCGTCGGCTCGGAACGTCCCGCGCTCACTTCCGAGGCGATTTCGGCCGCCAGACGCATGTCGAACTCGACATAGACCGCCAGCAAAGGCCGTGCTGCGCTGGCCACGGATTCCATTCGGAATGGAACGGGAACCGACACGGCGAGATAGTGCTCCTCGTCGTAGAGATAGACCTCTCCCTCGAGCAGGCCCTGCTTGCGACCTTGCAGAACGAACACCGCGCCCGGCTTGTAGAGCACGGGGATGTCGTGAAGGAGCGCCTCGGTCCTGAGAATCCGGACTCCCTGTAGCGCTGTCGGATTGTAGCCATGGCAAGGGGCAAGGAGCCCCGCCAGTTCCACCAGCTCGCGACGCTCCGGCCTCTCGCTGTCCGCCTTCATAGGATTTGGCAAGGTATTCATAGTTTTTACAATCGATGACCGCCCCTCCGAAAATTATCTGTCATGGGCACGGCCCCATCAAGGAGAGAGCCCCAATCATGGCACCGAAGATTTTCTTCATCACCGGCGCGAACTCCGGCTTCGGCTTCGCAATCGCGGCAGCCGCGATCCGCCAGGGCCATAAGGTCATCGGCACCGTCCGCTCCGAACAGGCACGGGCGGCTTTTGCGGAACGCCTGCCGGCAGCGCGATCCGTTCTGTGCGACGTGACGGAGTTCGACCGGATGGCCGACGTCGTCGCTCAGGCCGAAGAGGATCATGGACCGATCAACGTACTGATCAACAATGCCGGCTACGGTCACGAGGGGACACTGGAGGAGTCGCCTCTTGAGGAGATGCGGCGTCAGTTCGACGTCAATGTCTTCGGCGCCGTCGCGGTCGCCAAGGCCTTGCTGCCACGGTTCCGCGAAAGGCGCAGCGGGTTCATCGTCAACGTAACCTCGATGGGCGGTATGATCACCATGCCCGGCATCGCCTATTACTGTGGAAGCAAATTCGCGCTTCAGGGCATTTCGGAGGTCATGCGCGCGGAGATGGCACCGTTCGGCGTCCACGTAACGGCCTTGTGCCCCGGCTCCTTCCGGACGGACTGGGCCGGACGCTCGATGATCAGGACCGAGCGGTCAATCGCCGACTACGACGCGCAGTTCGATCCGATCCGTCAGGCACGGCAGGCCAGGAGCGGCCAGCAGCCTGGCGATCCCGACAAGCTTGCGGCAGCCGTTCTGCGTCTGGTCGAGTCCGACAACCCGCCGCCCCAGCTCCTGCTTGGCAGCGACGCCCTCGGATTGGTGTCGGATAGGATCGAGCGCCTCAAGCAGGAGATCGAAGCCTGGAAATCCGTGACCGCGTCAACCGATGCCTGAAAGTGCGGCTCAATACGGATCAGGCCGTCGCCACGCGCGGAGATACGGCCGTCAACCGGCAGCAGGGGCCATTCGCGAACCTGGCGGCCGCGGATCAGATCTGTCGCACGGCATCGCCTGCATGGGTTAATATGTCCTCTTCACGGAGCTCGCCACAGATGCCGGCCAGTGAGGTCCAACCAGTCGCGCTATCAGGCGAACGCCTGCAGGTGACGGCGCTGTTCTACGACATCGTCGGATCGGTGGAGTTGATCACCCGCCTGGATCCGGAAATGGTCGCGACGATACAACGGGCGCTGCACAACGAGGCGATAGCGGCGATTCATAAGTTTGGCGGCACCGTCCAACAATTGCAGGGCGATGGGGGGTGCGCCTATTTCGGCATTCCAACCGCTCAGGAAGATGCGGCCGAATGTGCCGTCAATGCCGCCCTGGACCTCATTGCCCGCTGCAAACTACTGCAACATGAGCAAGGCGAGCGTCTGAAGGTCCGGGTTGGCATTGCCACCAGCATGGTGGTCGTGGCCGCAACCCGAGGCACCAGCCTGCCCGGCCAGATCGAGGTGATCGGGATCGCGCCTGCCCTTGCCGCCCGCATCCAGACAGATGCCGCTCCGAACAGCGTCGTCGTTGCCGATTCAACCTATCGCCTGACGCACGGCGCATTTGAATTCGAGCCCCTCGGAGAACATCTCCCGAAGGGCTTCTCCGAGCCGGTCAGTCTTTGGAGAGTCGCGGCGCGCCGACCGACAGCCGACCGCTTCTCGGCAAGCCGCCGCGTCGGCGCCCCGCTCATCGGCAGGGAGAGAGAGCTCGCATTCTGTCGCCAACACTGGGCATCGGCGCGCGAGGGTAAGGGACGGCTCGTCGCGATTCACGGAGAAGCCGGCATCGGCAAGTCGCGGTTGGTCGCCGAACTTCGAAACGACATGTCGGCATCCGTCCCCGTCATCGTACTCCAATGCAAGCCACGCGGGGATATCCGTCCTCTTCACCCATTTCTGGACCATCTGGAACACGAACTCGGAGCCGCGGCCGGCGGCGCCGAACTGAACGCACATGTCCACGCCTATCTTCGCAGCCAACAACTCGACCTATCGGAACAAGACGCAGAGACCATCGCGTTTCTCTACCGACAACATATCGGCTTGCAGGCACCGGCATCGGTCGACCTCGGCCTTGCGGCGGAGGAAAGCCGCGTCCGGTGCCAGAACGCGATGCTGCGCCTTCTGTGTGGACGAACCTATCCGTGCTTGATCGTCATTGAGGATTTCCATTGGGCCGACAGCCTTACCGCGACGGTCGTGCAACGGCTTCCGGCAGCCATCGGTGCTCTGCCCATACTGGCAGTGGTCACCGCTCGCGATGAAACGGGGCTCGATGGCATCGAAGGCGCCAACCTCTTCTCGCTGCCGCTGTCCCACCTCGACGCCAACGCGACGTCGCAGCTTTGCCAGTCGATCTGGGGAGCCGACACCCCCAACGATCTTGCCGCCTTTGTTCATCAGCGGAGCGACGGCGTCCCGCTATTCGCCGAGCAGCTGACCTGCCTGCTCATGGAAACATCGGACAAGCATCCGGCCACCTCCCCCTCATCTTCGATCGATTGGAACCAGGCCCTCCCCTCCGGTGCCATTTTGTCGTTGCAGGATCTCGTCGCGGCCCGTCTATCGACCCTTGGCCCGTTGCGCAGGCTCACCCAGGTCGCCGGGGCCATCGGGCGCGAATTCGATCTCGACCTCCTTGGCCGCCTCGTGGATTCCGAAGCCTTGGCGCTTCCGCTCCAACAAGCTGTGCGACAACTGGTGCAGGCCGGTATCTTCTCTGCCGGGGCCGCCGAGGCAGAGGGAACCTACCGCTTCCGACATGTGCTGATCCAGGAGGCCGCCTATGAGAGCTTGCTGAAGGTCGAACGACGTCAGTTGCAGGCGCATATCATCCAGCTCGTCACCTCTGGAGAGGTCCCGCCTCTCGCGGACGACATGCTCGCCTGGCATTACGAGCAGGCCGAGCGACCGTTCGATGCGGCGCGATGCGCGATAAGCGCTGCGGCAGGGTGCATTGCCCGTTCGGCAATGATCGAAGCGGACCGGCTATTGAATTTCGCCCAACGGCAGCTGGAGCAGATGGCTCCGGATATCGCCCATGCATTGCAGTTGGACCTGCTGTCGGCTCGCGGCCCGGTGGCGGCGGCTCTATTCGGCAGAGGCTCGCCACAGGCCAGTGCGGTGTACGATCAGGGTGTCGCGCTTTGCGGCACGTCGGCGGCGCAGGATCGGGCGAGATGGTTCCCGCTTTACTGGGGCTGGTGGTTCACCGCACCGAGCTACGAAGCTCAGAAGACCCGCTCGGATATCATCGTCCGCGACCTTGAGAAGACCGCCGATCCGGAGGTGCGCCTGCAATCGCTCCACTGCGCGTGGGCGACCAATTTCGACGCCGGCCGGCATGCCTACTGCCTCGATTGCATCAAGGCCGGACTGGCGCTCTACGACGAGCATCGCGCCCGCCTGGGCAGCTTCCGCTATGGCGGCCACGACGCCAGGGTGTGCGGCCTCGGCGAGCGCGCCCTTGCACTGTGGTTCACCGGAGACGAGGCGGGTTCGGCCCGCTCCATGAAGGAGGCGCTCGACTGGGCCGAGCGGCTCGCTCATCCCGACAGCGTGTTCCACGCACTCGACTATGCCGTCGGGTTGTCGCGCTACCGGCATGACCTGCACGGCGCGCTCTCGGTGGCCGGACGCATGCGCGCCATCGCCGAGGAGCGGTCGCTGCCGGGCGGACGGGCCAAAGCAAAGCTCTTCGGGGGCTGGGCCCGCGCCCTGCTCGGCGACGAGAAGCAGGGCCTCGCCGAGTTCAACGAAGGCTTCGCCCTGCAACGGGAAATCGGCACGGAGGAGAACCTGCCGATCTATCACGACATGGAGGCCGAACTGCTGGCGCAGGCCGGCCTATTCGATGAGGCGCTGGCCATCATGGACCGGGCGATCGCCGGCAGCAGCCAGAGCGGGCAAGTCTTCTGGCTACCGGAACTCTATCGACGCCGGAGCCGCCTGCGCCACGCGCTGGGGGCGAGCGCCGAAGAGGCTGCCGCCGATCTCCATCGCGCCATCGAACTGGCGGAGAGCCACGCCGCCGCGGCGCTCGTCTCGCGAGCCCGGGCGGATCTCGGGCAGCTCGGCCTTCCTGATGTTCCACCACCATGATTGCCGGCGATCCGCTCTCGCCCGCCAGCCTGATCGTCTCGCTGGCGCATGAGCGCGCGCGGCCGGCCTTGTCGCCAGCCGAGATCAATGCACGCACCGCAGCCCTGGTGCGCGGCGTCCTGGACCGGCGGCACCGCTTCGGCATCACCCGCCTTGGCTCGATAACGCGGCTCGATCGCACCGGCATCGTGGTGACGCAAGTGGTACGCCCGCTTGCCCTGTCCAATGTCGTCTCCCAAGGCAAGGGTCTCGATCCCTGGCGTGCGGCCGCCTCGGGATTGATGGAGGCGCTGGAGAGCTGGGCCGGCGAGCAGATCGAGCCGGCGCGGCTCACGACGCGGGCCGCCATCGACATGAAGGGCGACCTGCGCCGACTCTATGCCGGCAGCCTCGTCCATCGCGGCGATCCGGGATGGGACCGGATCGCCCTGCGGTGGATCGACGGCTGGGACCTGTTCACCGATCGGTGCCTGCCGGTGCCGGCGGCGCTGGTGGACACCGTCTATACCTACCCTTCGCCGCACCCGGTGGCGTTTCCGCGCACGACGACCGGGCTGGCGGCGGCCGGAACGCTGCATGGCGCCATCATCCATGCCGGTCTCGAGGTTCTGGAGCGGGCCGGCGTCGCGGCTGCCGCACGCGAGCCGCACTTCTTCGACCGCTCGCAACTTGCTTCCTCAGCCATCGACTGGCCGCTGTCGGCGCACGTGCTCGCCCGCCTCGACGAGGCCGGGCTCGTCGCCGGCATCTGGCGCGTGGAGGCGGAGCACGGCCTTCCCATCTATTGGTGCCATGTCGTCGAGAAGGAGGGGACCGAGGAAGTCGCTCCACTGCCCGGCGAGGGGTTCGGCTGCGATTTCACCCATGATGCCGCCCTGGCAAAAGCGCTGATGGAGGCCTGCCAGGCGCGGGCGACGGCAATAGCCGGCGCGCGGGAGGATATCACCCGCAGCTTCTACCCCGAGCGGCACGATCGCCGCCGCCTTGATGGATGGCGCCGCCAAATTCTCGCGCGCACCTGCCCTTCCTCGCCGCCACGGGAGGTGATGGCACCGGGAGGCGCGCCCGAGGCGCTCGACCGCCTGCTGCGGGCACTCGAGCGGGCCGGCGCCCATGCGGCGCTCGCCGTGCCGCTGTTCCACCTCCCCGACCCGGAAATCTACGTCATCCGCCTGGTCGTGCCGCCGCTGCGCCATGTCCCAGTTGGGGTGGCCTGATGACATCGCGGGAGGACATCGTCGTGTTCCTCGGTCCCACGCTGCCGCGGGAGCGGGCGATGGAGTGCCTGGAGGCGACCTATCTGCCGCCCGCCGAACAGGGCTCGCTGGTCCGGACCGTGCGGGCGCTGAAGCCAAGGCTGGTGGTGCTGATCGACGGCAGCTTCTCCCGCGTGCCCGCCGTCCGGCACAAGGAAATCCTCTGGACCCTGGCGCAGAATATCCCGGTGATTGGCGCGGCGAGCATCGGCGCAGTACGCGCGGCGGAACTGGGGCCTGTCGGCATGCAGGGCCATGGCCTGATCTATCGCTGGTACCGCCGCACGCCCTTCGCCGACGATGACGAGGTGGCGGTGGCGATGATGCCTGCCGAACTCGGCGCCGCGCCGCTCAGCGACGCCCTCATCAACATCCGCCTGACATTGGGTGCCGCCCGCCGCGCCGGCATCCTCTCCGAGGCGCTGCGGCGTGCCATCGAGACCGTCGCCCGCCGCACCTACTTCATCGATCGGCTCTATGCGCCCATCATCGCCTCGGCACGGAGCGTGCTGCCGGCGGAGACCCATGCCGAGCTCGGCCGCTTCGAACGCTGGTGGCCCGACAACGCCATCGACCAGAAACGGGCCGACGCCATCGGCCTGCTACGGCGGCTGGCGGCAACGCCGGGCTTGCCAGGCCCGCCGGCCGTGCGGCCGGCCTTCCGCCTGACCGAAGCCTGGGCTCACGACCTCGACGCCGCCGGCCTTCTCACATCGGACATCGCGGACGTCCCGTAAGTACAATCGCGATCATGACAGCGACGGTACAGCATGACAGGCTGTGCAACGCTGGGTGGAGAGCGACCATGCATGGCGGGAGCGCAGTGCGCGCGACGACACACGCTGACATCGCTCGGCTCGGCACCCGTTTCCTCGTTTTCCCCCAGCCATCCTTCATTCCCGGCTATGAGCGACCCGAAACCGTCTGGATATCCACGCCGCTCGGCGGCGTGACCGCCGGCCCGGCGGATGATCGCATGTATGTCGTCGATCCCGTCGGCATGAAGCCGCCTTACCAGTCCCCCTATCTCCCGCCTTACACGGGGCGCGCCTACCCGGCCGTCATGCCCGGACCGGACGGGCATTTCGACCGGCTGCCGATCGGCACGCGGGAATTTCAGGCCGCGCACGTCTTCGCCTGCGTGCGGCGGGTGCTCGACATCTGCGAAAGTTATTGGGGCGAGGAAATCCCGTGGTTCTTCCAGCCGACCTATGAGCGGCTGGAGATCGTGCCGCAGCTCGACTGGGACAACGCCCAATCCGGCTTCGGCTTTCTCGAACTCGGCGAGGAGCGTGTCCGCAGCGATCCGCGGCCTTTCGCCCTCAATTTCGATGCCGTGGCCCACGAAGTCGGGCATCTCGTGCTGTTCGGCGCCATGGGCGTGCCGCGACGCGAGCCACCGCGGGACTATTTCGCCTATCACGAGGCGGTCTCGGACGTCATCGCGCTGCTTGGCTTGTTGCATTTCGATACCGCGCTCGACCTCATCCTCCGGCGTACCCGCGGCAATCTGCTGCTCACCAACGAGTTCGATCGCTTCGCCGAGCTGAGTGACGAGAAAGAGGTCCGTCGCTTCAATCATTCCCTGAAGATGACGGATGTCGGCCGCGAAGTGCACGATCTATCCAAGCCCTTCGCCGGTGCGCTGTTCGATACGCTGATCGAGATCTACCAGCTGCTGCTCTTCGAGCGCGGCCTTTCCGATCTCGACCCCCGCACCTTCTGGAACCTGCGCAGCGAGTTGCCGGAGGAGCGGCTCGAACAGGAGCTTTCCGCATCGCTGATCGACTATGAGCGCCGCCATTTCGCGGCGAAGGCCGTGCTTGAGGAGGCGCGGGATGTTCTCGGCAGCACATTGCTGGGTTCCTGGCGGCTGCTGGATCCCGCGCAGCTGACCTATGCGGATGCCGCCGAGGCCCTGATCCGCACCGCCGACAACGGCAGTGCCCGCCGCTTTGCCGACCGCTTTGAAGCTTGTCTCGCCTGGCGTGGTGTTCTGCTGGCGCCAGGACAGATGCAGTGGCTCTCACGGCCTTGAGAGCAAGGGACCGCATGGCGGTTCGGGAACAGCGAAGGAGTGACCACCATGCTGTCAGACAATACGCCGGCGCCCGCGGAACCACCCGTCTACCGGCCCAATGAGATCCTGCTCTATGGCGTGAAGCTCAATGCCGGCTGCACCTTCGCCGACATACCGTTCGACCCGGGCGTCGCATCGGATCGACCCGGCATCGTCCTGCGCCTCCAGGCCCACAAGGCGGAAGATCCACCGGCTGCGCGGCCTCTCGGCGACGAGCAGGTGTCATTCATCGTCGCCTATGGCTATGGCTTCGAGGGCAGCTGCTACCGCTTCGACCGGCCGCGCCTGCTGTTTCTGGCACCGGCGGTCGCCAGCCGCAAAGCCGAGGGCTGCGGCTTCGACGAGTCGTATGAGATGTGGCGCATCACCTCGAAGACCATGCTGCTCGACGTCTCCATCGCCACCGGACTGGCGGAAGAGCTGATCCTCGCCGCGAACCTGCCGGGCAATCGCCTGCCGAACACCTATGGAAATCACATGGAACTCGCCCATCGCGGGGGGCGGCTCAACCGAGGCGGCGGATCGTAGCCGAACGTGAGACAGGCTGGCCGCGATTGGGCCTGCCGAAATGGCGATCAGCCGCCTTCCCGCTCCCGCTCGCGGATGGCGGCGAGATTGTCCTGGAGGCGTCTCGCCATAAGCCGCATCACCGACAGCGCCATTGGCGGGAACTCGGCCAACAGCGCCAGGAACACCTCCTTGCGCAGCTGTAGCGCCTCGACGGACGTGGTCGCGACGACGGTGGCCGAGCGGGGATCGCCGGTAACGAGCCCCATCTCGCCGACGATCGCGTGATGGGCGACGGCCGAGGCGCGCACCGGCGGCCCGCCGTCGGCCTCGATCAGGATGTCGACCGCCCCCGAAACCAGCACATAGGCGACGTCGGATTCGTCGCCCTGGCGGAAGAGGACGTCGCCGGCCGCGAAGACGACGCGTTCACTGGTGAAGGCGAGCAGCTTCAGCTGCGCCGTGTCGAGATCGGCAAAGATCGAGACGGAGCGCAGGGCGCGGATTTCCTCCTCGCGCTCGGGTGAGACGCCGGTACCCGCGGGCGTCGTCTCGGGAGGAGCCGGAACATCGGGGGGCGCCACCGTGCCCGCCGCGTCCTGCACGGCGGCCAGCCGCGCGCCCTCGAACGCGACATGCAGGTCGTAGCTGGAATCGCCGCCCAGATCGCTGCCCGCCACGACCAGCGTACGGCCGGCCATGGCGGCGCGGATGCGGCCGAGGATCTGCTGCCCCTCGGTTCGGCTGAAGGCCCCGAAGGCATGGTTGAGGATGAGCAGCTCGGGCTGCTTGATAAGGCCCCGCGCCAGACCGAGCTGTGCCTTCATTGCCGGAAACAGCAGCCGGCCGGCATAGCCCGCCGGTTGTTCGAGGCCCCATTGATAGACATCGGCATCGAGGCCGAGTTCCTCCAATGTTTCGCGGATCACGGCATCGGCGGCATCCTGCGCGCCCGATCCGAACAGCAGATTGTCGCGCAACGGCGCGGTGGCGCAGTACTCTCGGGGGTCATAGAAGGCGATCGACGTGTCCGACGCTGAATCGGCCCATTCGTGGAAAGCCACCCGCGCCGCCAGCAAGCGCTTCTCCATGTCGCCATCCAGCAGACCGAGGCGATGGCGCGGTTCGACATAGAGGAAGGCAAGGCCGAGAAGCCGGGTGGCATCCCCCTCGAGAGCGTTGTCGGCCTCGAAACGGCCGAGCAATTCGCGATACCCGGGAAAGTCCTCGCTCTCGATGAAGGAAAAGCGTTCGAACAGCACGTGGCCGGGCGGAAGGTCGCGAAAGATCTCGACCATCGTGGCCGCCATCCGGTGCCCGATCTCGATCAGCGGCGCCATCAGGCCCAGCTCGGCGAGCAGACGGCGGATCGGCTCATGGCCGGCGAGGTCGGCTCCGACGAAGGCGGGATCGTTCGGCACGCCGAACAGGATGTTCTCGCCGATGGTCGCGTTGCGGATGTAGCGCTCCGGCGCATAGGGCTCGATCGCCGCGCCGGCGCCGCGCGCGGCAAGCGCGTCGCGGATGCGGGTACGCAGCTCGAAAATGCGCCTGATGATCTCGCCCGGAGCCTCGACATCCAGCTTGCGGGCGAGGCCGAGACGAAACACCGGCTCGGCCAGCCCGACGATCCGCAGCACCGCCAGCAATTTGCCCGACAGCTCGGCATCGTCGACGGCCGCGGCGCGGGACGGGTCGATGGCCCAGCCGGGCCCGCCGCCCTCCCCGGCCGCCACGCGCCGCAAACTATAGAGGATGTTGTCGCGCAGGCTGCCGTCGAGGATCACCGGCTCGGGGCCGACATAGGTGATGAGGCGCCCGCGCGCCGCGCGAGACAGCGAGGCCAGCGGGACCCCGGCCAGCGTCAGCGTGCCGTCGCGGGCGGTGAGCCCGCCGCCCAGCAGCTGGGCGAGGATGCCGGCTCCTTCGCCCGCTTCTCCGGAAAGGGCGATGTGCCGTTGCATCGGCAAGGTGAGCGTCAGGCGATCCAGCACGCAGTCACCGGTTGGGGTCACCACGGTGAGGCCGCGCGCCACGATGGCACCCTGGACGGGAAGAGCCGCGACCTCGCCGTGATCTGCAGCCGGCGGGCGCATGAAATCGTCCCGCTTCAGGCCGAAATGCTCGACCACCTGCTGGAACTTCGCCTCGACGTCGAGCCGCTGCTGGTCCCAGTCGATGAGGTCCTTCACCGGCGGCGGCAGATCGCGATAGGCGGCGATGACGGCGATGAGCTGGCCGAGATCGAGGCGCCCGGTGAGGGCGAAGAAGCCTCCCACCGCGTAGAACAGGAAGGGCGTGATCTGCGCCAGCAGGTTGTTGAGCATCTTGACCGCGAATTTGCGCTCATACAGCCGGTAGCGAATGCCGAAGAGATGCTCCAGCCGCTGCGATACTTGGCTTTTCTCGACGGCGGAAGTCCCGTGATTGGCGATCTCGCCGATGCTCTCCACCACCTCGCCGATCTTGCCGGCAAAGGCGCGCGACACGACCTGGCGCTGGCGTCCAAGGCGGATTTGTTCGCGTCTTAGGCGCGGAATGATGGTGCCCTGAACGAGGATCATGCCCAGCGCGATCAGGCCGAGCCAGAGATTCTGCACCAGGATGAACAGCAGAGCGGTCAGCGCCTGCCCGCCGAGAAACACCGGCTGGACGAACGCATCGCCGACGAAGCCGCCGATCGGCTCGACCTCGTCCTTGATGACGGTCGCGGCCTCGGAGGGCTTGATGCGCTGGAACGCCTCGGGCTTGAAGCTCAGCAGCGCCGAGAACAGGTCGAACCGCAGGCGCTGGAGCAGCCGCTCGCCCAAAGCGCCCTTGCGCATGTTGACGACATATTTGAACGCGCCGTTGATCAGCACCAGCAGCAGGAAGATCCCGGACAGAACGAAGAGATAGGAGATCCGATCAAGCCACACGCCCTCGAAAAGCGTGCGAGTGCCGCCGAGCGCCGCCGGCAGGTGCAGCGTGACGTGGAACAGACGGGCGGTTTGCTGTCCCGCGGGGAAGGCCCTTCCCTGCAAGGCATCGGAGATGATGTATTTCGGCAGGTCGAGGGAGAGATAATAGAAGGGAAGCGACAGGCAGACGATGATCAGGATTTTCACCTGCTCGCGCCGGCTATTTCTCCAGATATAATCGAAGATACCGATCATATCTTCAAGATGTATGCAAAGAGGAACCGGCCGGCGCGTGCCCACGCCCCGTGGCGCGAACAGGCGGACATCCGATCCGCGAGGACCGCTCTTGCCGGCCGTCCGGCGGGAGACTCTGCGAACGCGATACGGGACATGGTCTGCCCAGCGCAGCTTTTCCGGAACCATCATAGCAGATCGAGGGGACCGGTGGCAGCGTAAGGGTCGACGCCGCCCCGTTCGCCTGGCGGCGTGACGCTGCGTCTTGCGAGCCGGAGGCAACACCTTCCGCCGCCGCGCCGGTGCGACTATGATGATCGATGCCCGAATGAAGCTAGGTTCCGCTGAGCGCGGTGGCAGCCATGCCGGTCGCAGGCCGAAACGAACCCCTGTCGCAACCGCTCGCCATCCGCCGGGCAGCAACCGATTTGCGCCGGCGCGACCTCCTCGCCTCGATGGTCGCCATGTGCGCCATGCCCATGGGTTTGAGGTCGGCGCGCGCCCAACCCTCTGCCTTGCCGGTGATCGGCTATCTCGGCTCCGAGAGCCCGGAACGCTATGCCAGCCGCCTCGGCGCCTTCGCCGAGGGCTTGGCCGAGACCGGCTATGTCGAAGGCCGCGACCTCTCGATGCTGTTCCGCTGGGCAGACGGGCACTATCGCCAATTGCCGGCGCTGGCGAAGGAACTCGCGGCCGCCGGCGTGACGGTGTTGGTCGCACCCGGCGGCGCAGAGGTGGCGCTGGCGGCGAAAGCGGCCACCAGCACCATCCCGATCGTGTTCGAACTCGGCGGCGACCCGGTGGCGCTCGGCCTCGTGAACAGCCTCGCCCGGCCGGGCGGCAACATGACCGGGGTGACGAGCCTCAGCGTCGAGGTCTCGCGCAAGCGGCTGGAATTCATGCGCGAGCTGTTCCCGCAGGCGAAACTCTTCGCGGTCGCGGCCAATCCGACGAGCCCGACGGTGAAATCCCAGCTGACCAACCTCGACGCCGCAGCCGCTACGCTCGGCGTCGAGCTGCGGGTGCTGAACGCCAATCATTCGGATGCGTTCGAGGAGCTGTTCACCGCGACCCGCGACATGGGTGCCGGCGGTCTGGTCTTCACGTCCGATCCCTATTTCGCCTATCGCAGCCGGCGGCTTGCCGAACTCGCCGCGCAACATGGCGTCGCGACCATCACCCAGTCGCGCGACTTCCCGTTGGCCGGCGGGCTGATGAGCTATGGCGGCGACTTCCTGCAATCGCACCGCCATACCGGGATCTATGCCGGCCGCATCCTCAAGGGCGAGAAGCCGGCCGATCTGCCGGTGCAGCGTGTCACCAAGGTCGAGCTGTTCATCAATCTCAAGGCCGCGCAGGCGCTGGGGCTCTCCGTTCCGCCGGCGCTGCTGAGCAGCGCCGACATGGTGATCGAATAGTTCGAACAACCCGTCGAGCCCGCCCGCCAGTGAGGCGGCGGACCAGCCGGGAGGGCGACCAAGGAACCTGATGGTGACCAGAGGACCGACCGCTCCACGCGCCTCGCTGTTCACGAAATACTTCCTCGCCTTGTTCGCGGCGGCGGTGGGGCCGCTTCTGGTCGCCGGCGGCAGCGAGGCCTGGTTCGGCTATCGCGACCAGCGCGACCGGCTGAGCGACCTGCTCGATTCCGAGGCGCGGCTGGCCGCCTTCAAGATCCAGTATTTCCTGCAAGGGATCAGCGACCAACTGGAGTGGATGGTACAATTGCCCTGGTCGGCCGGCGCCGACGAGCGGCGACGGCTCGACGGGCTGCGGCTGTTGCGCCAGGTGCAGCCCGTCATGAGCCTGCGCCTCGTCGATGGCGCCGGTCGCGAGCGGCTCTCCGTCTCGCGCATCGGCCTGAACCGCGTCGAGAGCGGCGACGACTATTCCGACGATCCCGCGGTGATCGGCGCGACCGCTCATGGAGCCTGGTTCGGGCCGGTGATTTTTCAGGGCGGCTCGGAACCTTTCATGACCGTCGCGGTGGCGGGAAATCGCTCGGCCACGGGCGTGGCGATCGCCGAGGTGAACCTCAAATTCATCTGGGAGATCATCTCCGCCATTCATGTCGGCCGGACCGGGGAAGCCTTCGTGCTCGACGCACCGGGACGGTTGGTGGCTCACCCCGACATCAGCCTGGTGCTGCGCGCCGACGACGCCTCCGCCCGGCCGCTTCAGCTTCTGCGTTCCGCGATTGTGGCGCGGCCCGGCCAGGCCGCCGCCGGCCGCGACACCGGGGGAACCGCGGTGATGGCGGCGATGGCACCGATCCCCATGGTGGAGTGGAGCGTCATCGTGAAGCAGCCGGTGGCGGAAGCGTTCGGGCCGATCCATGCGGCGCTGTGGCGAACCGGCATCCTGCTCGTCGCCGGCACCTTCTTCGCCGCGCTGCTCGCCTATTGGCTGTCGCAGCGCATGATCGGGCCGATCCACCAGCTGGAGGACGGCGTCGCCCGCATCGGCGCCGGCCAGTTCGACCATCGCATCCGGCTCGCCACCGGCGACGAGCTCGAACGCCTCGCGGGGCGGTTCAACCGGATGGCCGGCGAACTCGCCGTCTCGCAGGAGCGTTCGGAGCGGATCGGCCGGCTCAGGCGCTTCCTTGCGCCTCAGGTCGCCGAACTGATCGAGCGCAGCGGCGACGAGCGGGTTCTCGACGGTCGCCGGGTCGAGGTGGTGGCGGTGTTTTGCGACCTGCGGGGGTTCACCGCCTTTTCCGCGCAGGCGCAACCGGAAACCATCATCAGCGTGCTCGGCGCCTATTACGACGCGGTCGAACGGGTGATCGCGATGTATGAGGCGACGCTCACCAGTTTCTCGGGCGACGGCATCATGGCGCTGGTGAACGCGCCGGTCGCCTGCCCGGACCCGGCCCAACGCGCGGTCTCCATGGCGCGTGCCATGCAGGGCTGCGTTCAAGGCCTTCTCGTCGACTGGCGCGCCGCCGGGCACGAACTCGGCTTCGGCGTCGGCTTGGCGATGGGGCCGGCGACGGTGGGGCGGATCGGCTCCGAGGGCCGCCTCGACTATACGGCGGTCGGCCATGTGGTGAACCTCGCCTCCCGGCTATGCGCGAGTGCGAAAGATCGGGAAATCCTGCTCGATCGCACGGTCGCTCGCGCGGTCGGCGGCACCGTCGACCTCATCGAATTGGAGGCGCGGCCGTTGAAGGGATTTACGCGTCACGTTCCCGTCTTCGCCATCGACACTCAGCGACATGAGGTTCTCGGGGACAGAGCATCCGCCGTGATCGGAGACAGAGAACTCCAGGCCGGAGCGGCAGCCGACAGCGGCGGCGGCACCATTCGATAAATCCGCGCGGGAGCGTGCGACGCCAGGAACAGCAGCTGAAGCGCGCGCCGGCGTGGGCGCGCCGATGAGCGCCGCAGGGCGAGATCGACGGCCGGCATCTGTTGCGGCGACAGGCCAACGACCAAGACGAGAACGATGTCTACGCGGCAGCACGGTGATGCATTCTCACCTGGAGGTAGGTGGATGGCGTCCGGCGGATTATTCCTCGGCAGCGGCGGTGCGGATCAGCGAACCGAGCATGCCCTTGCGCTTCGCCTCATAGTAGTAGCCGCTGGCATAGAGCATCACCGCCCGCCGCTCGTCGCGGCCTGCGACCCGGTATGCGTTGGCGAGATAGGCGACCGCGTAGGCCATGTTGATGTCGGCGTCGAGAAGATCCCTCGGCGCACCACGGAAGCCGAGCGCACGCGCGGTGTCGACGCGGATCTGCATCAATCCCCAGTAAGGCCCATGGCGCTTGCTTGGGTCGAAATTGCTCTCCCGCCAGGCCACGCGGCGCACGAGCCGCGCCGGCACGTCGAAGCGCTGGGCGTAGCGCTCGATCAGCGCCTCGATGCGCGGCGGCGCGCGGTCAGACGTGGCCCGGCTGGCGACAGGCTCGGGAGCATCGTCGATGGCCCGCGCGGCATCCTCCGTGGGAGCGTTCAGGTTCTCGTTGGCGGCGGCGTCACGCAGCGCCGTCGCCCCATCCGGCGCGGCCTCCTCGGGCGCGGCCGTCGCCTGCGGCGCGTACGACATCGGCGCGCTGAGGCGCCTGGGTGGCAGCGGCACCAGCGATGCCATGACGATCCCACGCTTCTCGGCGAGGCGTCTCGGCGGCAAGGGAACGGATGAGGTGATCGCGGCGGAAGGGAGGGCAGCGGAAGCGGCCGGCGCGCCGGACGGGGACCCCAGCGGCGGAACCGCGGCCTCCCGATGGAAGACCTCGACCTCGGCGATTGCCACTTCCCAGGCAACGAACCTCCCGCCGAGCGGTGCCCCGTGCGGCGGGTCGGTCAGCCATACTGAGTAGGAAGGCGCGACAAGACCTGCGGAACTGCGAGCGACAGGCGTCAGAAGCATGACCGGCATGGCCCCGTCGGTAGACGGCCAGACGAGCTGAGACGGCGATGCGGACGGCTCCGCCAAAGCAGCTTCAGTTGGCGACACCGGCGTGGACTCATCCGCAGCCCATGCCTGCGATGCGCCGGAAAATGGGCCGCAGACAGCCTGCCCTGCCAGCGCGAGCACCGCGACCGCCAGAGGCCCTCCGCCCATCCATCGCTGTGTTGCTCGCCATTCCACGCCGCTGCCTAGCACAATTCGATAAAGGTTGAAACGCTGCGCGCCCGCTTCCGGCCATCATGGCAGCGCGGGGGAACAGGTCGTTCCAACATTCGCGACATGAAAACCGGCACACGGCGCAGCTCAGTCGCGAACTCGCAGCCATCCGGGTGCCTTTGAGGCCGCCCCCGCCGAGCCCTGAAGACCGGCGCTAAACATCACCGCGCCGGCTGCATCTGCCGCGCGCGCGCAACGCGCCGCATCATCACTCGCGGCGGGCTGATCTGGCAGGATACCGCCGAGTTACTCTGGGAACAGCATGGGTTCCGCCGGGCTCGGATCGATGCGCCAGAACCATTGTGAGCGTTTAGGTGTATCGGCAGAGCTTAATATGTTGCCTTGGTCGCGGGCAAATCCGACGAAGCCCCCGTGGCGACGGCTTCCTCCGGGATGACGGCTTCCTCCGGCACGACGTGCAGCGCTTGCGGCGCCACGACGGCAAACGGCGCCTCCACGACCGGCGCCGATGCACGACCTAGCGCACGGAGCATGGCCACCACTCCAAGCAGAACGGCCGCCGCTGCCATGAAGTAGAGCACGCCGTTCAGATCGAGATAGCCCATGATCCAGGCACCCGTCAGCGGCCCGATGGTGGAGCCTATGCCGCTCATGAGAATGAGCCGGCCGCTGATCGATACGGCCCCTTCTTGCGCCATGTTGTCCATCGCGTGCGAAACACACACCGGATAGAGCGTGGACATGAAGCCGCCGAGAAGCGCCGCAACCGGCAGGACGAGGCTCAACTGACGCGGCAGGAAGACGAGAACCACGGCAGCCAAGGCAAAGCCGAAGGCCAGCGCGGCGAGGAGCATCCGCCGATCCATACGGTCGGACAACAATCCGACAGGAACCTGAAAAACGAGCCCGCCGAGCACCGCGCTCAGCATGACCAGCCCTATCGTCTCCTGAGGCACGTTGTTTGCCAGCATCCAGCTCGGCACGACCGCGTAGAATGTGGCGCTGATCATGCCGGCGATGGCCGCCCCAAGAATGGCAACCGGAGCCGCGCGCAGGAGCTCGCCGTAAGGCAGCGTAACCGCTTTCGTGACAATGGGCTGCTCGGCCCGCGTCATGCTGACGATGACGAGCGCGGCGGCGAACAGAACGACGATGATGTCGAAAGCCGCGCCACCTTCAAGCGGCAGCCGACCGACAAGCAACTGGCCCAGAGCGAGGGCGAGGAAGGTTCCTACCATGTAGGTGGAGAAGACCTTGCCGCGCAAAGCGGGGGTGGCCTTCGAGTTCAACCAGCTCTCCGTCGCCACGAACAGCCCGACACAGCCGAAACCGATGGCAGCACGCAACAGCGCCCAGGCAAGCGCGTCCACCATGAGGCTCATGCCCACCGTGGCGCTGATCACGATGCCGCCGAAGGCCGCATAACCGCGTATATGCCCAATCCGCTGGATGATCCCGCCGCAGGTGATGGAGCCGATTGTGAACCCCACGAAGAAGGCGCTCATGACAACGCCTTCGAGTGCCGGATTGAAATCCTCAACGCCCAAGCGAAGCGATACGAGGGTCGTAAAGAAGCCGTTCGCCAACTGAACAAGGCTTGTCGCGAAGATGAGCGCTCCGACCTGTGCGTACAATGATCACTCCTTGAGCTTCCCTGAGGTATATGGCTCCAACTTCCGCCCCGCAGCGGGACCCTAACACCCCCAGCCGAATTGTTCATCTTGCGGTGTAGAGGCACATGGCAGGGACACCCGAGGCAGAACCTGAGCACCACCTCGGGGTCATGTTCATCCTGCCGCCCACTGTCGGCAGCCTTAGGCATGAACTCCCGATGCCCCTGTCATACTTGTGTCAGGGGATGATCGTCTTCAAGAATTGATTCATCGGCTGGGACGGCTTGGGACATGCTGACCTCCCATGAGGCCGGCGCGATTTCATGAGAACGAAATGGGAACAAGCCTTACGGGAATGTGGGTATTTTTCCCACAATGGCTCCCATTTTTCTTCCCGTAATTTCACTCACCATCCAAGTTAGTGACTGATTTTAAAAGGAAAAATATTGGCGGAGACGGAGGGATTCGAACCCTCGAGACCCTTTTAGGGGTCTGCTCATTTAGCAAACGAG
The DNA here is from genome assembly GCF_018390605.1 of Ancylobacter defluvii. Lineage (GTDB taxonomy): Bacteria > Pseudomonadota > Alphaproteobacteria > Rhizobiales > Xanthobacteraceae > Ancylobacter > Ancylobacter defluvii. The sequence goes on along the minus strand of NZ_JAHBGD010000005.1, from coordinate 251,972 downwards.
TGCCTTCAGCCTCTCGGCCACGTCTCCGGTCGGCCGGGCCTGCCCGCTTCAACAACGAAGCACACCCCGCGACGGCGCTCTGTCTAGGTTTCGCAGCGGGTCTGGTCAAGGCCCAACAGCATTTTCGCCAGACCCCTCCCGCGCCGTGCGGGCAAAAAGCCTAAACCGCCATGCCGGCCTCTCAACAGGCGGAACACCTTGCCTCCGGGGCGGTGCCTGGCCGGGAGGCGCGCCCGGCGCCTCGCAGGGACGAGGGGACAACCGGCGAGTGCGGGCGGGCGGTCCCACCGCGCCACCTCGCCGCGCCACCTCGCCCTAACGCAGCCCGACCAGCCGCTTCATCCTCAGCGCCATGCAGATCACCAGCGCGCAGCCGATCGGGAACACGAACTCGTTCACCGCCGTGCCGATCAACCGGGCCGGGGCCACTGCCGTGCCGAGTTGCGCCGCCCGCCACAGGCTCAGCCCGGTCATTGCCCCTGCGGCAAGCACGCCCACCGCGACGCCGAGCAGGAAATAGCTGCGGATGCGGGTCACCTCATGCTGCGACAGATAGCCCAGCACGGCGCCGAGAGCGGCGTATTCCACTCCCTTGATGGCGCAGACGAGATAGAAGAACAGGTCGATCCCCGCCGGGGTAAGGTCCATCGCCGATTGCACGGTGCGCTGCGCGCCCTTGGCGAGGCCCCAGGCCACCGGGCCGGAGACCAGTCCCAGCAGCCCCATCACCAGGGCGCGGTCGCGCCCGGCCACCGTGCCCACCGCGAGGCCGATGCACACCAGCACCGCCCAGCTCACGCCCTGCGCCACATCGCCGAGCACCGCCACGCCGGGCCAGCCGGTACCGAGGCCGAGATTGAGCGCGATCATCAATAGCTGCACGAGGATGCCGAGCAGCACCGCCATCCAGGCGACCATCACCGCGCGCCGCACCGCCTCGGCGGCGATGGAGCCGACGATGCCCTCGGTATAGTCGTCGGAGATCGCGGCATGTCCGCCGCCGACCGGGTCCATGTCCGTCATCGCCCGCCCCTCGGGTGACGCCACGTCAAACTGAAAGGTTAGAGCATCCGGCGCGGAAACGGAACGGATCTCGTGCGGACCGCGCGGCGACCGGCCGAATCCGCCGGGTGCCGGCGCGTCAGCGGGCGCGCTGGCCGAACAGCACCTTCTGCGCGTCCCTGTCGGTGGCGAGGTCGGTCTTGTTGCGGTCCTCGGCATTCACCGAGAGGCCACGCTTCACCGCCGGGCGCGCCAGCATGCGGGCCAGCCACGCCTTGAGGTTGGGGAACTCCTCGATGTTCTGTCCCTGCCGCTCCCACAGCTTCGCCCAGCCGAGGCAGGCGATGTCGGCGATGGAATAGTCGCCGGCGAGATAGTCGCGGTCGGCGAGGCGCTTGTTCATCACCCCGTACAGCCGATGCGTCTCGTTGGTGTAGCGGTCGATGGCGTAGGGCAGCTTCTCCGGCGCATAGATGCGGAAATGGTGCGTCTGCCCGGCCATCGGCCCCAGCCCGGCCATCTGCCAGAACAGCCATTGGTCGACCTCGACCCGTCCGCGCTCGGTAGACGGATAGAACAACCCGGTCTTGCGGCCGAGATACTGCAGGATGGCCCCCGATTCGAACACCGAGATCGGCGCCTCGTCCGGGCCCTGCGGGTCGATGATGGCGGGTATCTTGTTGTTGGGCGAGATCGCCAGGAATTCGGGCTTGAACTGGTCGCCCTTGGCGATGTTCACCGGGATGACCTCATAGGGCAACCCGCACTCTTCCAGCATGATGCTGATCTTCCAGCCGTTCGGCGTCGGCCAGTAATAGAGCTTGATCGGGTTCGTCTGAAGTTCGGCCATGGGCGCAAGGCCCTCCACAGTCCCGCCCCCTTTTGGGCGTCTCGCCAACAGAACTAGGGCCGTGCGAGGCGGCTTGCAAGCGGGGTCGCATTGGGCGCCCCGCAGCGTCGAAGAAGCCGGCAGGGCGGGCGTTTGATCAGGCAACCCTTCGCCACCGGCGGCCATCGCTGCCGCAACGTCGCGAATTGGGATGCCTTCGCGTAAGTATCCGTCGATTACATTCATGTAATGACACGAATTCTGCTTCGGCGGGCCCAATTTGCAACATCGGGCCGGATCTATGCTTTCGGCCGTCCGCCGCTGATGACGGACGCCATGGAGGAACAGGACATGAACCGCAACCTCTTCACCGGTCGTCGCCTCTTCACCGGAATCGCCACCGCCGCCTTCGTCGTCACCTCCGCCGCAGCCTTCGCCGCCAGCCCCGCCCCCGCCGGCACGGCACCGGCACCCGCCGCGAGCAGCTATGCCCCGGCGCAGGCCGCCTCCACACCCGCCGCCAAGCCCACCAGGGTCGCGGAGACCTCCAGGCTCAAAGCCTGCGAGAAGCAATGGAACACCGGCGAAAAGGGCGGCAAACTCAACGACATGACGCGCAAGGCGTTCCTGTCGAGCTGCGTCAAGGGCGCCTGACGCATCCCGGTCCGGGACCCGCGACGGGAACGACGCCCCTCCCCCGCGCGCCGTTCCCCTCGCCGCCGGCGGCGCAGCCGTCACAGCTTCAGCTTGAAACCGTCGAGCCGCTTTTCGAAACCGGCGCGCGCGTAAAAGCGGTGGGCTTGCGTCCGCTGCTTGTGGGAGACCAGCTGCAGCGAGACCGCGCCGCCGCGCCTCGTCCTTGGCGAAAGCCATCATCGCCGAGGCGATGCCGAGCCCGCGCGCCTCGGGATGCACCTGCACCGCCTCGGCGGTGGCCAGCAGCGTGCCGTGGCGTGTCAGCGCCGCACGAGAATCAGCCGAAGGCGTCGGGCACCGGCCCCTGCACCCGCGCCACATAGGGCGTGGTGCACGGGTCAGCGACGATCGCCTCGAAGCCCCGCTCATAGTCGGAAAATGCGCCGGGTCGGCGCTGTCGCGGACGCCGAACATGGTCTCCAGCGCCAGTATGGCGACGATGGCCGGCAGGTCGTCCCGCCGGGCCACCTCGATGGCGATCGCGCCGGCAATGGCCGGTGCCGGTCGCGGCCGTGCCCGCCGGCCCCTCAGATGCCGAGCTTGCCCTTGAGCAGGTCGTTCACCGCCTGCGGGTTGGCCTTGCCGCCGGTCTGCTTCATCACCTGCCCGACGAACCAGCCGAGCATGGTCGGCTTGGCGATCACCTGCGCCACCTTGTCGGGGTTCGCCGCGATGATCGCGTCCACCGCCGCCTCGATGGCGCCGGTATCCGTCACCTGCTTCATGCCGCGGGCCTCGACGAGGGCGCGCGGGTCGGCGTGCTTTTCCTCGCCGATGATGAGAAGGAGAACGTCCTTGGCGATCTTGCCGGAAATGGTCTGGTCGGCGATGAGGTCGACGAGGCCGGCAATCTGCGCCGGCGTGATATGCGTCTCGGCGACCGGGAGGCCGGCCGTATTGGCATAGGCCGAGACGTCGCCCATGATCCAGTTGGCCACCGCCTTGGCGTCGCGCTTGGCTCCGCCATGGGCAACCGCTGCCTCGTAATAATCGGCCGTGGCCTTCTCGGCCACCAGCACGTCGGCGTCATAGGCGGAGAGCCCGTATTCGGCGATGAAGCGCGCCTTCTTCTCGTCCGGCAGTTCCGGCAGATGCGCCTTCAGCTCGGCGACGAAGGCGTCGTCGAACTCCAGCGGCAGCAGGTCCGGGTCGGGGAAATAGCGGTAGTCATGCGCCTCTTCCTTGGAGCGCATGGAGCGGGTCTCGCCACGACCGGGATCGAACAGCCGCGTCTCCTGGTCGATGCTGCCGCCATCCTCCAGGATGCCGATCTGCCGGCGCGCCTCGACCTCGACCGCCTGGCCGATGAAGCGGATGGAGTTGACGTTCTTGATCTCGCAGCGCGTGCCGAAATCCTCGCCCGGCTTGCGCACGGAGACATTGACGTCGGCGCGCAGCGAGCCCTTCTCCATGTCGCCGTCGCAGGTGCCGAGATAGCGCAATATGGTGCGCAGCTTGGTCACATAGGCCTTGGCTTCCTCGGAGGAGCGCAGGTCCGGCTTGGAGACGATCTCCATCAGCGCCACGCCGGAGCGGTTGAGATCGACCAGCGACTGGGTGGGCGACAGGTCGTGGATCGACTTGCCGGCATCCTGCTCCAGATGCAGCCGCTCGATGCCGACCTCGATCGGGCCTTCCGGCATGTCGACCCGCACCACGCCCTCGCCGACGATCGGGTCCTTGTACTGGCTGATCTGGTAGCCCTGCGGCAGGTCAGGGTAGAAATAATTCTTGCGGTCGAACACCGAGCGGTTGTGGATCTCCGCCTTCAGCCCGAGCCCGGTGCGCACCGCCTGCTTCACGCATTCGGCGTTGATCACCGGCAGCATGCCCGGCATGGCGGCATCGACCAGCGAGACATGCGAGTTGGGCTCGCCGCCGAATTCGGTGGAGGCGCCGGAGAACAGCTTGGAATTGGAGGTCACCTGCGCATGGATTTCCATGCCGATGACGATTTCCCAATCGCCGGTCGCGCCCTTGATCAGCTTCTTCGGGTCGGCGGGGCGGGAATGCATGTTCATAAGGGGGCCTCGTCGCAACGGCAGTCTTTGGCAGTCTGACTACTCCCATGAGAGTGTTCCTGGCAACCGGAACGGCGCGCCCGAAGGCGCGGCGCGCGGGTGGATATGAACATCCATACCGATCCACCGATGACGAAGGAGGCGTCCCCGCGCGGGGCGAACGGCAGGAAGAGCCCCTCATCCGGCAAGGCGAGCACCGCGAGCCTCGAAGACGGCTCGCCTCCCGCATCCCCATACCGGCCTCCAGCCCATTCTTCCCTCTTCACGTCGAGGGGAGGTAGCCCGCAAGCTCTTTCCCTCTCCCAATTGGGGAGAGGTGGCCCGCGTAGCGGGTCGGCGAGGGGGCCTTTGCGATTGCGGAGCCAGGGAGCCCCTCCCCCCTCACTCATCGGAGAGACGCGAAAGCCCCCGCCTCGCGCAGATCCACGGGTAAGGCAGCTTTCGCGGCACGGGTGCCAGAAAGCCTCGGCTTCCCTTGCCCTTGCCCTGCCCCCCCTTGCGCGCCTTCCCGCCCCCGCTATCATGCGAACCGGCTGGTGCGGCCGGCCGCTCGCGCCCCTTGCGGGGCATGGTGAACGCACCGATTGCGACCTGTCGACATCCTCCGTCACCCGGCGGTGCCGTCAGCAAGGCGAGCCCTGACACCACGCATCGCCGCAGACGCAGGATCGACCATGTCCGCCCCTTCCGTACTCCATACCCGCCTGGAATCCCGCCAGGACGCCAAGTTCATGGCGAAGGCGCTGCGCGCCGCCCTCGCCGGCCACGGCATCGACCTCCCGCACGGCCACGCCCTCGATCTCGTCGCCGCCCAGTTCGGCGCCAAGGACTGGAACGTGCTCGCCGCGCAGGTGCCGGAGGAGCGCGCGGCCGGCCCTGTCTCCTTCCGCACCACGGCGCCGATCCTGCGCATCTTCGACGAGGCGAAGGCGCTGGATTTCTATGTCGGCTTCCTCGGCTTCACGCTGGACTGGGAACACCGCTTCGCGCCCGGCCTGCCGCTCTATGCGCAGGTCTCGCGCGCCGGGCTGGTGCTGCACCTGTCCGGCCATCACGGCGATGCCACCCCCGGCTCCACCGTGTTCGTGGCGATGGAGGGCGTGCGGGCCTACAATGCCGAGCTGCTGGCGAAGCAGAATCCCAATATGCGGCCGGGCGTCGAGGCGCTGCCATGGGGGCAGCAGATGGAAGTCACCGATCCGTTCGGCAACCGCATCCGCTTCTGCGAGCAGCGCCACGGCGGCGGATGACCGGCGCAGCAGACCGCCGTGGCCGGACGCCGCCGGCGTTCGCGCCCGCCGCCGGGCCTCGCTGCCGCCTCACTGCACCGAGATCAGCGCGTAGGGGCATTGCAGCGTCGGCGACTCCGGTCCGTCGCGGTAGCAGATGATGCTGCGGCTGAGGTCGATGATCAGCTCGGTCGAGTCTTCCTCGCCGTTCGGGCCGGGCCGGCGCATGAACAGCATGCGGTCCGGCTCGATGGTCTTGACGAGGTGATAGTACTCGGCATTGCCGTCCGGCCGCTCCTGGAACTCGCGCCAGACCTTGTCGCCTATGTTGATGACGCTGGCGTCGAGCAGCCGCATCGTCTTGGTCTGCTCGTTGTAATAGGGCGTCTTGAAGCTGATGAGGCGGGCATCGGCCAGCGCCAGCGGTCGCTTGGCGCCGGTATAGAGCGCCACCACCGCCAGGCTCAGCGAGCCGAGCAGGAACAGCGCGAAGGTGAAAAACCCGATCCACGGATGGGTGCTGTGGGTGCGGGCGAGATAGACCACGCCGACGCAACCGATGATGAGGCAGACCAACGCAACGATGCCGAGCCCCGTCTCGCTCGCGGCCCGGATGATCGCCGGGCCGTTCTGAAACAGCGCATTCAACCACTCCATGCCACGCCTCCCCCGTTGGCGACGGCACAGCGCGCCCCCCGCGCGCCCTGGGTTTCCAGGGCGAGAGTGCGCCGGAACGCGCGGTAGCGCAACGGTTTCAGCGCCTTGCGCCAGATCAAGGCCGGATGCCTCCCGTTCCGGCAGGCTCACGGCAAACCCGAGGAGGCGAAACATGCGCATCGACACCATCGACGAGAGGCTCGCCCTGTTCCGGCACATGGCCGGCCATATGGGCCTGCACGCGCTCGACCCGTCGGCGATCCCGCCCGGCGAACTGCGCGCCGGCGCCGAGCGCTGCCTCGGCTGCCGCGCCGGCGCGGCCTGCCGCGACTGGCTCACCCGCGAGGCCGAGAACGCCCCGCCGCCGGAGTTCTGCCGCAACGCCGAAAGCTTCCGCCGATGGGTGGAGGCGGAGATCGACGCTGCCGCCCCGCGCTGAGCCGCCGCCCGGCCGATACTGATCAACCGATACTGATCAACCGATACTGATCAACCCTGTGCCGAGGATCGCCACCACCGCGCCGATCCAGGCGGCGGGCGACGGCGCCACGCCCGAGCGCAGCCACACCATCGGCAGGATCGCCACCGGCGCCATCGAGGACAGCGTCGAGACCACGCCGACATTGCCGCCCGCCAGCGCCGCCATCAGCAGCGCCATGCCCAGCACGGTGCCGAACAAGGCCGAGCAGACCGCCGTCGCCACATTGCGCGGCGTCGCCGGCGCGGTGTCGCGCCGGGCGAAGGGAAACACCGCCAGCGCCACGAAGAACGCCGCGGCGAGGCCGGAGCGCACCGCCATCGCCGCGAAGGGCTCGACGCCGGCCGCCATGGCCGGGCGGGCGAACAGGTTGCCGAGCGCCTGCCCGAGCGCCGTCACCACGCCGAGCCCGATGCCGGTCCAGGCCGGCCCGACCCGCGGCCCCTTCGGTCGCGGCACGCCTTCCGGTGCCGGCATCACAGGCCTGTCGGCCTTTCCTCGCCGCGCCCGCGGCACCCCGACCGCCAGCGCCACGCCCGCCAGCACCAGCGCCACGCCCAGCCCCTGCCGCGCGCTGATGGTCTCGCCCAGCGCGACATAGCCGAAGGCCAGCGCGAAGGGCGAGGTGAGCGCGAACAGCAGCGCGGTGATGCGCGGCCCGGCGGAATAGATCGCGGCGAAATAGGTGGTGCTGGCGATGACGATGCCGAACAGGCCGGAGGCCGCCAGCAGCCCCAGCTGCGTCGCGCCGATGCTGCTCCAGCCGCCGAGCGCGGTGGCGACGGCGGCATTCATCGCGAAGGCGGCGCTCATCTGCCAGCGGGTCAGGCGGAACAGCCCGACGCGCCCGTTCAGCTCGCTGACGAACATGGCGCTCAGCGCAATGCAGCTGGCGGCGCCGACAGCCATGATTTCGGAGAGAAACACGGGATCACGTCCTCGGCGGCCGGGCGCCGCCGTTCAGGCTCCGGCCGTGCGGCCGGGCGCCCCGCTCAAAGCACGGCCACGCCGCGCGCGCCATTCGACCTTCGCGGCAATCTTCGCGCGGCGCTTGTACCGCAGGAGCAACCAAGCTCCCTCTCTCCGACGGGGAGAGGGGTGGGGTGAGGGGTCTTCGACGCGTCCCAATGTCGTACCCCCTCACCGAACCGCTTCGCGGGCCACCTCTCCCCATCGGGGAGAGGCAAGTAAAAAGAAGACGCCGGGATAACCGCGCCGGGCGTCAGCCGAGCCGCTCGTTCTCGTAGTCGACCACCCATTGGATCAGCACCCGCCACAGCCGCTCGGCGAGTTCGGGGGGCACGCCCTTGGTCTCGGCGGTGGCGGTCACCTTCTCCACCACGTCCTCGACCCGCTCGGGCAGCAGCGCCGCCAGCCCCTCGGCCTTCTTCACCGCGATGACGTGCTTCACCACTTCGAAGCGCCGGGCGAGCAGTTCCACCATCTGCGCGTCGAGAGCGTCTATCTCCGCCCGGAAGGGCGCCAGCGCGCGCTCGTTCTCGGGCAGCAGGCGCGCCATCACAGCCACCACTTCTCGGGGCATTCGAAGCGGCCGGCGGCTTCCTCGATCACCTGCGCGAGCGAGAACAGCGCCCCCTCGCCGAACGGCCGGCCGATCAGCTGCAGCCCGAGCGGCAGCCCGTCGCCGGAGAGCCCGGCCGGCACCGCGATGCCCGGCAGCCCCGCCATGTTCAGCGTCACCGTGAACACGTCCTGCAGATACATCTCCACCGGGTCGGCGCCGGATACCTCGCCGATGCCGAAGGCCGGCGACGGCGTCGCCGGCGCCAGCACCGCGTCGATGCCGGCATGGAAGGCGTTCTCGAAATCGCGCTTGATCAGCGTGCGCACCTTCTGCGCCCGCACGTAATAGGCGTCGTAATAGCCGGCGGAGAGCACATAGGTGCCGATCATGATGCGCCGGCGCACCTCGGCGCCGAAGCCGGCGGCGCGGGTCTTCTCGTACATCTCGACGATATCGCGGCCGGGCACCCGCTCGCCATAGCGCACGCCGTCATAGCGGGCGAGGTTGGAGGAAGCCTCGGCCAGCGCCACGATGTAATAGGCCGGCAGCGCGTATTTGCTGTGCGGCAGGCTGATCTCCACCACCTCGGCGCCGGCGTCGCGCAGCCATTGCGCGCCCTCGTCCCACAGGCTGGCGATCTCGCCGGACATGCCGTCGACGCGGTATTCGCGGGGGATGCCGATGCGCATGCCCTTCACCGAGCCGCCCACCGCCTGCTGATAGTCCGGCACCGGCCGGTCGACGCTGGTGGAATCCTTCGGGTCGTGCCCGGCCATGGAGCGCAGCAGCAATGCCGCGTCGTTCACCGAGCGGGCGATCGGCCCGGCCTGGTCGAGCGAGGAGGCATAGGCGATGATGCCCCAGCGCGAGCAGCGGCCATAGGTCGGCTTGATGCCGACGGTGCCGGTGAACGCCGCCGGCTGGCGGATCGAGCCGCCGGTATCGGTGCCGGCCGCGCCAGCGCAGATATGCGCCGCCACCGCCGCCGCCACGCCGCCGGAGGAGCCGCCGGGCACGAGGGGCTGATCGGAGCCGTCGCGCCGCCACGGGTTCACCGTCGGACCGAAGGCGCTGGTCTCGGTGGACGAGCCCATGGCGAACTCGTCCTGGTTCAGCTTGCCGAGCAGCACCGCGCCGTCGCGCCAGAGATTGGCGGTGACGGTCGATTCGTATTGCGGCACGAAGTTCTTCAGCATGTTGGAGCCGGCGGTGGTGCGCACGCCGTCGACCGCATAATTGTCCTTCACGCCGAGCGGGATGCCTTCCAGCATCCCCGCCTCGCCCTTGGCGATGCGCTCGTCGCTGGCCTTGGCCATCTCCAGCGCCTTTTCCGGCGTCGACAGCACATAGGCGTTGAGGTCGCCGGCCGGCTCGATGGCGTCGAGATAGGCCTGGGTGAGCTCGGTGGCGGTGAAATGGCCCTGCGCCAGCCCCTCGCGGGCGGCAGTGATGGTGAGGCGGGTAAGTTCGGTCATCTCGCTCACTCCACCACCTTGGGCACGGCAAAGAAGCCGTCCTCGGCCACCGGAGCGTTGGCGAGCACCCGTTCGGGATAGAAGCCGTCGGTCACCGTGTCCTGGCGCAGCGGCAGCGTCATCGGGATGACGCTGGTCATCGGCTCGACGCCGGTGACGTCGACCTCGGCCAGTTCGTCCACAAAGGCCAGGATGGCGTTCAGCTCGCCCTGGAGATGGACCACTTCTTCCTCGGTGACGGCGATGCGCGCGAGATGCGCGACTCGCCGGACCGTCGCCTGATCGACCGACATCCGAATTCCCGACACGACGTGACAATGCTGCCGCGCCGTATAGCAGGCCGGCGGCGCGTCCCGCAACGCAGCTTGGCGCCGCCGCCACGTCAGGGCGGGGAATTCATCGCGGCCGGTCGCCCGCGCCGCGGGGGTTCAGCTGCCGGCGAGAGCCAGGCACTTGCCGGCGGCTTCGGCATTGGTGCGGGCCGCGCCGCGATCGATCTTGCCGCCCATCGCCAGCGAGCGGGTCTTGTCGGTCACGACGCCGCGCACGTCGCCGCCGGAGCTGATCGACGCGAACGAGGCGGCATAGATCGTCTTGCCGTCGGCATTGAGCCCGGCGGCGCAGGCATCGGCGGCCGCCTTGTCGGCAAGTGCCGGCACCGCGGCGAGGACGAGGGCGCCAAGGCACAGCGAGGCGGCCGCGCTCCGGCGGAGCGTGGTGAAGGGGATCGACATGGAACTCTCCTGTTGTGGATGGATTCAGCGCAGGCCGGGACGATTGACCGGCCCGCCCATATTGACGCCCGGCCCCGGCCGGGCGACGGCGCGCGCCGCCGGGCTGCCGACACACCCCACCGGATAGCCCGGACGGGTGCAATAGATGGCGGCGCGAGCGGCAGGCGCGGGGGCGGTGCGCACCACGCAACCGCGCGGATAGCCCGGGCCGGTGCAATACACCACCGCCGCCGAGACCGGGGCCGCGCTGGCGATCAGCGCGCCGGCGGCCACCATGGCGCCGGCCACGAACGCTCCAGCCGTAGACGGCGAAAAGATAAACCGAATGCCTGTGTAGCGCATGACACGTCCTCGTTTCGGGAGGATTCTCCGCCCACGACGCAATGAACGCCCGACAGTTCCGTTGCGCAACGCCGATTTTTGACCGCGTCTCCCGCGCGCCCACCACATGACGGCAACGCCTCGGCGTTTCCCGGTCATCCCGGCCGGCTGGCCGGTTGAAGCGATGGCGGGGGCAATGTCATAAGGCGACGGAAAATCGGGATACGTCTCCATGCTCGATCCGACCTCATGGCGCGCCCCGGCGGCGGAACGCCGGCCAGAGCTCGAAGCCTTGCGCGCACACCCGCTGTTCGCGCCGGCGGCGCGTCAGGCGGCCGCCGGCATCGTCGCCACCTATCGCGGCAATGCGGTGATGAATCGGCTGCTGAATGATCGCGGGCGCTTCATCCTCTCCATGCTGGTACTCGCCCTGCATTACGAGCCGCCCGGCGCCGGAGGCGGCGGGCTGAGCGCCGGCCGGCTGAAAGCCGAGGCCGCCGGCCTTCAGGTCTGCAGCCCCGGCCGCGCCGTCGCCATGCTGGGCGCCTTCCGGCTGCTCGGCCTCGTCGAATCCATGCCCGATCCCGGCGGCGATCGCCGGCTGAAGCGGCTGGCGCCGAGCGCCCGCCTGCTCGATCTGCACCGCGCGCGCTGGCGCCATCTGCTGGCAGCCATGACGGACCTGGTGCCGGAGGGGGCCGCCGGCCTCGCGCATATCGACGAGCCGGATTTCCTGGCGATCTATATCGATGCGCTGATCCAGCCCTTCCGCGAGGGCTGGCGGCTGCTCGACGACGTGCCGGAGTTGGCGCCCTTCGCCGACCGCGACGCCGGCATCGTCATCGCCCTGTCGCTGATGGAGGCCGGCCACGACCAGCCGCCGCTGCCGATCACCCATCTCGCCCGCCGGTTCGGCGTCTCCCGCTCGCATGTCCTCGGCCTGCTGCGCGCCGGCGAGGAGGCGGGGCTGCTGCGCCGGCCCGATCCGCGCGGCGGCGCGCTCGCCGAGCCGGCGCTCGCGGAGGCGCTGAACGATTTCGTCGCCGTCGCCTTCCTGATGCAGGCCCAGGCGGTGCGCCGCGCCTGCGCCACCCTCGGCCAAGCGATCCCTTCCTCCTGAATGAAGACACTTAGTTCTGCAGAGACGGGATTAGGTGGGATTAGCCGGGAACAGGCGGGACAAAGCCTTATCCGGCGGGCGGTTGCGGCTTCTGCCGGGCGGCGCGGGCGGCGGTGGCCGTTTCTGCAGAAGGTGGAAAAAATCGGCGGTCGGGACAGATGATCTTGCAGAAAGGCGGCGCAGGAGGCTCCGCCTTTCAAGAGCATGGCAAGCGGCTCTTAACATCATATCAGCGACCTCTCAAAGCGGCTCGGCGGTGGTGTCGAGACCGATGTCGCCTCGGCCGACTTCGGTGATTGATGACACGCCGGGGATCAGCAGCACCGAAACATCTAGGCCGTCGAGGGTCACCTTTGGCGTGCGGCTGTTCGCGATCTGCTGCACTAGTTGCCCGAGGACAACGCGGCGTTCATCGTCGGACGAACGGCCTGCGTACATCTTCATGAGAACGTCGATCGTGCGGAAATATACCGGCACATCACGAGGAGTGCCGTTCATATGGATGGTTATGGCGCCAAGAGTTTTCTTGTCATCCATTGACACCGCGTCGAGACGAATATTGTCGGTCACCACAAATGTGCAGCTTGCCCGAACAGCGGCGCTGCAGTTAGCCTTGGCAACACGGGTGGGGTTTTTCAACGCCTTCGCTGATTTGTTGAAATCAGTGGCGAAGTCAGCAAGTTTTCCGCCGAGAGGGTCGGCAGTCGCGGCGCCGCAGAGAGTGATGAGCACGGCAGTTAACACAAAAACGCGGCGCACGGTGTTCTCCCTAGACCTCGTGTTCAACCCAGCGGACGCGGCCGACTATAGCGAAAGGCTCGGCTTGTGGCACATCCCGTTCGGGATAGACCGGGTTGTCCGAGGCCATGATTAGCTTTCCCGGTGCGCGATGTAGACGCTTCACGAAACTCTCGTCGCCGACGGTAAAGACGTAAATCTTCCCGTCGATAAATCGGGAAGCTGCATCGGGCGATACGTCGATCAATAGTTTATCGCCATCCATGATCGTCGGCGACATGCTATCGCCGGCAGAATCGAGCACTCGCGCCCACTGAGGCCGTAAACCGAGACTTGCGAGAAGGTCGCGACGAACCGGCGCGGTGCCTTCAGCTTCTTTCACGATCATGGCGCCCAACCCAGCGGACGCACGGAAAGTCAGCCGCTGGACATCGACGAAGCGATCGTCCTGAAACGATTGAGCTTGCGCCAGCCCCTCCGTCACAACGGGCGCCTCGGCCAATGACAGAAGCCAATCCACCGAGCTGCCCGTTGCTGATGCGATGCGAGCGAGCGCCGACGCCTTGGGCTCGTGAACGCCCCGGTAATAGTTGTAGAGCGACCCCCTCGGCACGCCGCTCTTAGCCGCAACGGCATCAACACCGCCGGCGCCATCGATCGCCTGGACAAGTCGCCCCTGGAATTCCGACTTCGGTTCCGAAACTCGGATCTCGGAACCTGACTGCGGTTCATCGCTTCCGAGATCGATTTTCCTATTCGACGGCAGCAACTTAGCCCCCATGGCACGCATTTTTTCCGTTTCCTGAACTCGGAAGCGAAAAGAAGCTGGACATATGTTCCGGAATCGCTAATTCTGATGTCCGAAACCTGACACTTCTGCACCGAAAGCCGGATGCCGAGGTGTCGTGAACGTCTCGGAATCGGAACCCAACAGTGCGGAAAGTCAGCGCTGACTTATCACAAGACTGGCACGCCGAGCAGGTCAAGGCGGCCGTCCGCATGCGCGGGGCCAAGCTTTCGCAGCTCGGCATCGCCCACGGCTACGAGGCGTCGACGATCTACAAGGTCTGGACCCGCCCGTGGCCCGAGCTTGAACGCATCATTGCGACGTTCCTCGAACTGAAGCCCCAAGACATCTGGCCCTCCCGCTACGACCGCGCCGGCCGCCCCAAGCGCCAGCGATCCAACGGTAAGCGGATGGTTAATGACCGTCTCCGTCAAAAATCGAAGGCCGCCTAGACATGCCTGTCTCGCAGACCATCAAGCTCGCCGACATCATCGTTGCCGATCGCCTGCGCGCGGTCGACGAGGACCGCGCCCTCTTCCTCGCCGCCAACATGAAGGCGGAAGGGCTCAATGTCCCGCTTGAGGTGCGTCCGCACCCGAAAAAGGCGGGCAAGTACCTCCTCGTCTCCGGCGGCCATCGGCATCGCGGCGCCGTCATCCTCGAATGGGAGGATATCGAGGCCGTTGTTCTCAGCCTGTCGCCCGATCAGGCGCGGCTGCGCGAGATCGACGAGAACCTTTATCGCACCGAGCTGACCGAACTCGACCGGGCGGTATTCCTCGCCGAGAAGAAGCGGCTTTACGAGAAGCTGAACCCGTCGACGAAGCACGGCGGCGACCGTCGCTCCGACCAAGCCGCCATTTTTGGCGACATGGTCCCGCGCTTCTCCCAGGAGGCTTGCGAGAAGCTCGACCTTTCGGAACGCTCGCTGCAGCGCCTGCTCAAACGCGCCACCCTGCCGGCCGACGTCCGCGCCCGGCTGGCCGGTACGCCCATGGCGAACAAGGGGGCCGATCTCGACGCGCTGGTAAAGCTGCCGCCGGAGCAACGCATGCCGGTGCTCGACCTGATGTTCGGCAAGGCCGATGACGCTCCGCGCTCCGTTGGCGAGGCTTCGCAGCGGCTGGCCGGCGCCCGGCCGGCGGTCGTGTCGAAGGAAGACGCCCAGTACGACGCGCTGCTGAAGGTCTGGAAAGCCGCCGGCACCGCCGCCCGCAACCGCTTCGCCGACTTCATAGCCGAGCACGGCGGCAATGAAGCGGAGGCTGCGTGATGTCGGACATCACCGTGAGGGTCGGCGGGCAAAAGTATCTGGTTAGCGGCGAGGGCCGAGGCGCGACCGTTCGCGTCATCATTCCCCGGTCAGTGGTGAACGTGGACGGGTTCCGCACGCTCAAGCACGGCTCGGTGCTGTGGAAGGCGGCGGTGAAGCAGGCGGCGTATGAACGCGCCCGGCCGGAGGCCAAGTGATGCCGCCCCGCCTGCCGCACATCCCCACCGGCCCGCGCCGGGACGACGCCGACCGGGCGCCCGTCCTTCTCGCTGTCGCCGTGCTGCTCCTCTCCCTGACCATTGGCTTCTGGCTCGGCGTGATCTTCCACGCGGCCATCCTCTGAGGCTCCCATGTCGCGCCGTCGTCACCCTGATCAACTGGACCTGCTGGGCTGGGAGCCAAGCGAGCCGGTGCGTGCCTTTGAGGCACACACGGTTCGCGCGGCCAGCCTTGCCGCCTCCATTTCAAAGGCGGTGTCGCAGAGCCTGAAGCAGTGCGCGCTCTCTCGCGAGAAGGTCGCCGCGCGCATGAGCGAGTATCTCGACGAAGCCGTCAGCAAGCCGATGCTGGACGCCTACGCCTCCGAGGCACGCGGCGAGCACATCATCAACGTCGTGCGGTTTATCGCGCTGATCGAGGCGACCGGGGACCGCCGGCTCCTCGAATTCATCGCCAGCCAATTCGACTGGGCGGTGATCGAGCGCCGCTACCTGCCGGCGATCGAACTCGCCGAGCGGCTGGAAAAGCGCGCCGAGATGGACCGCGAGATTGAAGCGAACCGCCGCCAGCTCAAGCGCGGGGGCGTTCTGTGAAAGAGTTCTTCTCCCCCGCCGACCTCGTCGCCCTGAAGCTTCCTGACCTTCCTGACACAGAACGCGGCATCCGGCTCATGGCCGACCGTGAAGGCTGGCGCGCGCCGGCTCGCGAGTATCCGGCCGCACCGGACGGCGTGTGGCGGCGGCGCGAAGGGCGCGGCGGCGGCTACGAGTACCGCTATGACGTGCTGCCCACCAATGCCAAGCGCAAGCTGATGCTGGCGCAGCGGCGCGATCTGGCGAAGGACGTGCGGGCCGAAGCGAAGGCCGGCCTTGCCCGCGACGCCCGATGGGACTGGTTCGAGGCGCTGCCGGAAGTTCGCCGGGAGAAGGCGCGCGAGCGACTGGCGGTGCTGAACGCGGTGCATGACCTGGTCATGGCCGGCCGGGCGCGCGACGTCGCGATGATGCATGCCGCCGCCGAGGCGAAGGTGTCGCTGCGCACCCTATATAGCTGGGCCGAGATGGTGGCCGGCGTCGCCAAGGCCGACTGGCTTCCGTACCTGATGCCACGCCATGCCGGGCGGCAGGCCGAGGCGGATTGCTCACCGGAAGCGTGGGAGTGGTTCAAGGCCAACTATCTGCGGCAGGCAGAGCCATCGGTGGCGCATTGCTATCGCCAATTGCAGGCGGTGGCGCGGGCACAGGGCTGGACGATCCCCTCGCAGAAGACGCTGGCTCGGCGCATCGCCGCCCTCGACGAGACAACGCGGGTGTTCCTGCGCAAGGGGCCGGAGGCGCTCAAGCGCATGTATCCGGCGCAGGAGCGCGACCGCTCGGCGCTGCACGCCCTGGAAGCCGTGAACGCGGACGGCCACAAGTGGGACGTCTTCGTGAAGTTCCCCGATGGCGAGGTCACCCGGCCGTGCCTCGTTGGCTTTCAGGACATCTATAGCGGCCTGATTCTGTCGTGGCGGGTCGACAAGACCGAGAACAAGGCGGCGGTACGGCTGGCCTTCGGCGACCTCGTCGAGACCTACGGCATTCCCGACCACGTCATTTTCGACAACGGCCGCAACTTCGCGTCGAAGTGGATCACCGGCGGCGCGCCGACCCGCTTCCGCTTCAAGGTGAAGGATGACGAACCGGCCGGTGTGGTGATCGACCTCGGGTGCCAGTTGCACTGGGCGACGCCGTACCACGGTCAGGCCAAGCCGATCGAACGCGCATGGCGCGACTTCGCCGGCAACATTGCCCGAGACGTCCGGTTCGAAGGCGCCTGGACCGGCAACAGCATCGCCAACAAGCCCGAGAATTACGGCAATCGAGCCGTGCCGCTCGACCTGTTCCTGCAAGTCGTCTCCGAAGGTGTCGTTGAGCACAACACCCGGCTCGGCCGTCAGTCCAAGACGTGCAATGGCGACAGCTTCACCAATGTCTTCGCCACCTCTTACCAATCGTCGCCGATCCGGCAGGCGAGCCCGATGCAGCGGCTGAAATGGCTACTTCCGGCCGAGGCGATCACCGCCCGCAAGCCGGATGGCGCGCTGATCCTCGCCGGCAATCGATACTGGGCCGAATTCCTGCTGAACCATATCGGCCGGAAACTGGTGCTGCGCGTCGACCCGCAGGCGCTGCAGCAGGACGCCCACGTCTACGAGCTGAACGGCTCCTACCTCGGCAAGGCGCCCTGCATTGAGGCCGCCGGCTTCTTCGACACCGACGCCGCCCGCGCCCATGCCCGCGCCCGCACCGAGTTTCTGCGCGCCGCCAAGGCGATGGCAACGGCCGAGCGGAAGATGACGCTGGATCAGGTTGCCGAGCTGATGCCGAGGATTGAGACGCCCGAGCTGCCGGAAACCCGGATCGTCCGGCCGTATTTCGGCAATGCCGCCGTCGCGCTGCAGCCCGCCAACGAATTCGAGGCGGAGGCCAGCGAAGACAGCTTCTTCCACCAGTTCAACCAAAAGGCCGCCCGGTTCCGGGTGGTCCGAAACGAAGACGGCGCCGGCGATTGAGCCCGCCGACGCCGCCATTAGTCCAAAGCAAGAGGTCAATACCATGCTCGACAAGACCAAGGAAGACGCCGCCATCGACGAGGCCGCCATCCGTGAGGAAGTGCGCGCCATCAAGGATCGCGAGGGCCTGAGCTGGCAGCACATCGCCGACGAGAGCGGCGTGAAGCACGGCACCCTGACGCCGTTCATGGGCAACACGTACCGGGGCGATACCGGCCGCGTCGCCGCCGACCTCCAGCGCTGGCTGGAGACGCGCCGCGAGCGCGAGCACACCGCCGCCGTGTTGCCGGACGTGCCCAGCTTCATCATGACGCCGACCGCCCAGGACGTGCTGTCCACCCTGTCTTTCGCGCAATCGGCGCCGGACTTCGGCGTGATCGTCGGCGGCGCCGGCATCGGCAAGACCACGGCGATCGAGCACTACGCCCGGCGGAACTCCAATGTGTGGTTCCTCACCGCCGACCCGTCGATGGAGAAGGCGGCGAACGTGCTGTCCATCCTCGCCGAGGAGCTAGGTGTATCCGAACGGCGCAACGCCTTCATCTCCCGCGCCATCTCGGCCCGTGTGCGCGGCGCCAACGGCCTCGTCATCGTCGACGAGGCGCAGCACCTTGAGGCCAAGGCTTTCGACCAGCTGCGCACCACGGTGCTCGACCTTGGCAAATGCGGCATCGCCGTCGCCGGTAATGAGAGCATGCTGGCCCGCCTGCAGGGCTCGGCCGACAAGCGCACGCAAGCCTTCGCCCAGCTGCACTCGCGCGTCGGTATCCGCAAGATGCAGCACGCCTCCAAGGCGGCGGACATCTGCCTCCTGCTCGACGCATGGGGTATCAGCGACGACGACGTCAAGACGCTGCTGAAGTCGATCGCCCGCAAGCCGGGCGCGCTGCGGATCATGAACAAGGTGATCCGGCTCGCCACCATGGTGAGCGCCGCCGGCTCGCCCTCCAGCATCAGCCGGAAGGACGTGAACACCGCGTGGTCGCAGCTTTCCTCGGTCGAGATCTGAGGGGGCAACGATGATCAAACGACCCGCTCAAGAGCTGATCAACGACGTCGATGCCCTTGCCCAGTTCTTCGCGAGGCACCTCTATTCGCCCGTCGAGCTGAGCGCCGATGCCAGCCTCACCTGCTATTCGCTGCTCATTGTCGTCGTCGATCGCCTGAAAGAGGCGGCGCAGATCGAGATCGATCTCGCCTGCCTTGAGGCGGTCGCCCGCGACCTCGACGTGATCGACCGGCCGGCGACCCGCCCGCCGGTCGGTGCCGGCGGCTGGCTTCCGCGCCTCGATCCCCGCCCCCGCAGTGGGCATGGAAGCCCGCCCAATCAGGGCACCGGCGGGCAGCGGCACGCGAATGTCGTGCCGTTCCGCCGCCTGCCGCCGCGCCCGCTTTACGTGCCCGCCGGGCCGGGAGGTGCGGCATGACGGAAATCTCTGTCCGCGAGATCATCAGCGTCGTCGCCGATCATTTCGGGGTCGCGGCTGCCGAGATTGTCTCGCAGAGGATGCACCGCCAAGTTCTCTGGCCTCGCGTTGCCGTGGTCGGTCTCGCCGCCCGGCTGACGCCCTATACCCTTACCCATATCGGCCGAGCGCTGGGTAATCGCGATCCTTCGACCATCTGCAGCTCGCGGCAGAAGTTCGTGGCGCGTTTGTCGTCGGACCCAGCTGCTGCGCGCGAGATCGAGGCGATCGAGACCGCACTCCTACAGCGCAGCACCGGCAGGAACGGCGAGCACCAGGCCGTGACGGAGCTGGCGGCGCTGGAACGCGAGATCGCCAGCCGTGCCACGGAAGCGCGCCGAGCCCAGGCACTGGCCGAGGCTGGCGAGCGCCGGCTCGCCACCGTTCGAAACGCCCACGCCATCGTGGCTACAGCGCGCCGGCTCGCCAGCGTCGAGCGAGCGGCGCGAGACGGCATGCCGGCGGCGATGCGTAAACGCGACGCTGCCATGGCCGAACTGCTCAGGCTCGCGGGTGACGCCCATGTCTGAAACCGTCGCCACCATCACGCTCGATCAGGTGCTCGATACCGCCCGCGCCGTGGTGAACCACAAGTCGACGCGGCCGGCCATCGGCGTCCCGGTCACGCACACCGTCGCCATGGCGCACACCGTGTGCGGGCTCGACGACATCGCCAAGCTGGCGGCCGATCTTCTTGCCGCCAGCGCCAAGCATGCCGCCGCCGGCGCCGCCGGCGACATCGACGCGGAAGTAGCCGCGCTCGAACAGCTCTCCGACATCGAAGCCGAGCTCACCGGGAGCCTGCAGGCGCTCGGCTACCTCACTCTCACGACCAAACAGGAGGCCGACCATGGCCGATGACGTGACCGCCGCCGCCGCAGCCATCGCCGTGCCTCCGGGCTTGATCGAGGTGAACGGCAAGTTCTACCTGGAAGACCACAAGGGCGTGCTCGTCCCGGTCGAGAACGTGAAGGCCGAAGACCGCCTCGAAGACGAGATCGTCCGCAAGATCTTCTCCTATGCCGAGCCGCTCTCCGACGAGATCGCCCGTTTCAAGGCGCACACCTTCGACGACGTGCGCTCGCTGCAGAGTTTGCTGGCGCAGGAATATGGCGCGTCGCCGGGTGGCGAGAAGGGCAACGTCACCCTCACGTCCTTCGACGGGCTGTTGAAGGTGCAGGTTGCCATCGCCGAGCTGATCGAGTTCGGCGCCCAGCTGCAGACCGCGAAGGTGCTGGTGGACGATTGCCTGCGCGAGTGGTCGGCAGACAGCCGCGCCGAGATCCGCGCCATCATCACCCGCGCCTTCTCGGTCGATCAGGCCGGCAAGGTGAAGCGTGCGGACCTGCTCTCGCTGCAGCGCCTCGACATCGACGATCCGCGCTGGAAGGAGGCCATGCGCGCGGTGAAGGACAGCATGAAGCCTGTCGGCACCAAGGAATATGTCCGCTTCTACCGCCGCGCCACGCGCGAGGGCCGGTGGGAAGCGGTCACCATCGATCTGGCAGCGGCGTGAGGGGGCGACGATGAACTCACCCGCAACCGCATTGCCGTGGGCGCAGTCCGACAGCCGGCCCGATCTGCTGTTTCACGACAGCGTCGGCATGATCGACGTCAAGCAACCGATCGGCCGGTTCAAAAACCCGCAGGACGCCGAATTCGTCATCGGCGCGCTCGACTGCCTCACCGAGCTTTCCGAGCAGATCACCGCCCTTCGCTCGGCCTTCGGGGCGCCGGGCGACTGGGGTTACGACAGTCCGCAGGGACAGGCGCTTTTCGCCATCTACAAGTCGGGCGCCGTGCTCACTCACGTCATGGCCCCGCCCAAGCCGGCCAAGAGCGAGGTGACGCCATGAAGGGCGCGGCACGTCATTCTAAGCTCTATGTCGTGACTTCTGAGGGCATCCGCTTTGGCGAGGTTCTGCACCACCCCAAGAAAGGTGCCGATTTTTACCGCATTCGCGTCCGCATCCATGGTGTGTGGAGCGTGCTCACCGCGGTCAACCCGAGGCTCGTTTATCGGAGTTTGAAAGCTGCCGCCCGCGCTCGCAGCGAGGTGACGTCATGACCAAGCTCATTGACCGCCAGCGGGCCGCCAAACTCACCAACGCCATGGTCAACGCGCTTGACCTGCTCGCCACGCGCGGCAGTGCCATGCGCTACCGGGTAGGCTGGGGCTTCGGCTCCATGGCTGGCCCGATCATTCCGCCCATCACCATGGACGCGCTCGCCGCCCGTGGCCTCGTCCGCACCCGTCACAGCGGCGCCGACCTCACCAAGGAAGGCCGCAGAACCCACGCCGAACTGAGGGCCGCAGCATGAGCGAGCGCGATGACGAAACGAAAGTCGATCCCGCCCCGAGCGACGTCGAGATAGAGCTGGCGGAATACTGGGAGCACCTCTGCGCGTCCGGCCGCGCGACCGGCGTGCCGGCCAATGTGTTCCGCCGGCTGTTGGACCGCATGCGAGCCGATGCCGCCCTCAGGGCGAGATCGGAAGGGCTGCTGACCGCCTTGACGTGGATAGCTCACACGGGACGGGAAGATAGCCACGGCGGGTTCAAATTGCTGACTGCGAGTGAGTACGTGACCCACGCGCAGGAGGCCATCGCCGCCTACCGGCAGGGGGGCGAGTGTCTTGGTCCCGAGACGAAGGGGTTGTCATGACGCCCGTTCTCTCGCGCGGCGTGGCCGCCCGTCTCGATCCCTTCATGCCGTTCGCGGACGGGATCTGCTTTGACGACTGCTTTGCCCTGGCGGCCGGCACCGTCGCGATGCTGCGTGGTCGCGGTCTCGTCTGGCTTACCCGGCTGTGCATCGACAACCCCGGCGAGGAATACCGTTACCCCGCCGGCTACGTCATCGCCGCCGATCGGCGAGACGCCGAGCTGATCGCCGATGCCCGCGGGCTCGGCGAGACCGTGCTCGGATGCTGGGAGGCATCGTGATGGTCGCCTACAGCTTCAAGAGCGCCTTCGTCGACGACATAGCCGCACTGCGGAAGCGGCAGACCATTCGCCTGCCGCGCCCGCGCCATGCCCGCCCCGGCGAGGATATCCAGATCTTCGCGGGCATGCGGACGAAGCATTGCCGGAAGATCATCCCGGATCCGCGCTGCGTCGCCGTTGACAACCTCGTGCTCGATCTGCGCCCCGGCCATCTGGCGCACCTTGAGATCAACGGCGTCGTGCTCGACCTCGACGGGCCCGAGGCCGACGCCTTCGCGATCGCGGACGGCTTCAGCCGCCCACTCGGTGTCCGGCCAATCGAGTTCTTCGGCACATGGTGGGCTCGCACGCACCGGCCGGCGCTGTTCGAAGACCTCGTGATCATTCGCTGGGAGTCGCAGCCATGAAGACGTTCCAAGCTTGGGAACTAATCACGCCTGAGAAGGCCGACGTCATCAGGGCCATCATCGGTCTGGCCGTAGCGGAGGGCTGGACGCTCGCCGAGTTCCTCGACCGGGTGAAGCCGCTCTTCGAACCGCCGGCCGAGGATGCCGCCACTCTCGGAGGCGGATCCTTGGAGCCCGGCGACTGATGCCCCGCGCCGGCACCCCGTCGACGCTGCCGCTGCTCGCTTGGCCCGAGCTGCAGCGCATCGCGGAGATGGAGTGCCGGCGCGCCGCCCTTCACCGCCGCCTTCTCCACATGGCCCCTCGTAGCCGGCACCGGCTGCGTACCGAATCCGAAATCGCCGCCCTGACCCGCGAAATCCTCGCGCTCGACATCACCCTGCGGAGGGAGCCGAAATGCTAGCCGTGCCTCTCGCGACCAACCAGCAGAAGGCCGCCATCCACGCGCTGAAGACGCGCGCCGGCCTCGACGACGATCATTACCGCGACATGCTGCGCCAGCAGGTGAGCGCCACCAGCTCGAAGAACCTCACCCGCGATCAGGCCGGCCGCGTCATCGAGCATCTGAAGCTGATCGCCGGCCAGAGCAACGCCCCGGCGAAGAAGAAGCCGCTGGCCGAGGGCGCGCTGGCGCTGGACGGCCCCTATGCCGGCGTCTGCCGCGCGCTGTGGCTGGCGGGTTGGAACCTCGGCGTGTTCGAGGATCGCCGCGACACCGCCCTTGTCGCCTTCGTCGAGCGCCAGACCGGCCTGAAGGCGATGAACTGGCTGCGCGACGAGAAGGACGGCCGCGCCGTCGTCGAGGCGCTGAAGGCGTGGATCGGCCGCACCACCGACGTGGCGTGGGACGCCGACGCCAAGATGCTGCGGCTGCGCGGCATCAGCATCGCGCGCTGGCGCAAGCTCGCCGTGGTGCGGGCCCAGTGCCGCAAGCTCGCCGAGCCGGCGCCGGCCGACCTCGACGCCAAGAGCAACGACGAGCTGAACCGCTTGCAGGCCGAGCTGGGCCGGCGCGTGCGCCGCCTGGGCGAGCGGAGGAAGCGGGCATGAAGTTCCTCCGCAATCATCCGCGCCGCCGTAGCGTCTCCATCACCGACGTGAACTGGAAGTCGGCCGACCTCGCAATCATGGACTTCGACCTCACCATGCAGGGTTATGAGCTGGCCGGCGTCCGACTCCATCTCTGCCGCGACGGCACGTACACGGCCCGCGTAGTTTGGCGCCGGCGCGACACCGGCATCTCCGTGGTCTACTCGGAGCAAGGGCTGGCGCTGCAATGACCCTGCCTCGCCCGGTCGGCGCCATCGCGCGCTTCGCCCAGATCCTCGGCCCCGAGGCCGCCATGCTGCTCGCCGAGACGAAAGGCGGCACGCGCGTTTATGTGCCGAAGAGCCCGGCTGGTTCGGAGCTGGCGGCGCTGATCGGCGACGAGGCGGCGGCGAAGCTGTCGCAGCGCTGGCCGGGCGAGCAGATCAAAATCCCGGTTGCACGGGACTGGCGGGCGGCGGCATATAGGCTCGCTGGTTGGACCTATGACGAGATCGCGGTTCGCCTTGGTATTGACAGGGCGACGGTTCACCGCATCCTTCAGGCCCAGGAACTGGTCATCCGCCAGCTTGATCTATTCAGGAAGGACTAGGCCGCAGATGCGGCCATGAACGCCAACGTTCCCGTCGTTCACTTTCAGGGCTCCCCAAATCCGGGCGGAGCCCTTTTTCATGACCGTCACCGAAATTCAGAAGCTCCTCGCGGCGCATGGGTGGCTGTCGGGGCCTGTCGATGGTGTGTTCGGCCCCAAGACCAAGGCCGACGTCATAGCCTTCCAGAAGGCGAACAGGCTGGTGGCCGATGGCATCGTCGGCCCGAAAACCGAGGCGGCGCTGAAGGCCGCGCCGAACCCCGCGCCAGCGGCGGCTCCGAGCCGGCTTCGCACGGCCGCCGGCGTGCTCACCGCCGTGGGCGTGCTGGCGGTCGGCCTGGTCGGCGGCTGGGAGGGGCTGAAGCTCGCCAGCTACCGCGACATCGTCGGCGTGTGGACGGTCTGCTACGGCGAAACCCGCGGCGTCACCTCCGGCATGCGTTTCACGAAAGAACAGTGCGACGCCAAGCTCGTTGACGGGCTCGAAGAGTTCGAGACCGGCATGCGCGCGTGCCTCAACAACCCCGACGCCATCCCGGCCAAGCCTTACGTGGCCTTCCTTTCGCTGGCCTACAACGTCGGCGTCGGCACCTTCTGCAAATCCTCGATCGCGACCAAGGCCAACCGCGGCGACCTGCTCGGCGCCTGCAAAGCCATCCCGCTCTACAACAAGGCCGGCGGCAAGATCGTCCAGGGCCTCGTGAACCGACGCGCCGACGAGCAGGCGCTTTGCCTCTCCGGCATCAACTAGTTCTCTGGAGTCCCTTATGCGCCTTCCCCGCATCGCCTTTGCCGTTCTCTGCCTCGCCATCGTCGCCGCTGTGCCGGCGCGCGCGGCTGACGCCGTGCTTTCCGCCGGCGTCGTATTCGATGCCGTCCAGCCCTATCTGCAAGCGACCGTATCGGCCGCCGTCATCGCCATCCTGACGTGGGGCGCCGCCGCCTTCCAGCGTTGGACCGGCATTCAGGTCGAGGCCAAGCACCGCGAGGCATTGCACTCGGCGGCCATGACCGGCGTGTCCTGGGCGCTCGACAAGGTCGGCGCCCGGCTTGACACGCTGACGGTGGATACCCGCTTGCGAGTGCTCGCGCAGGCGGCGCAGTGGGTGGAAACCTCGGTGCCCGATGCCGTGCGCTCGCTCGGCGTCACGCCCGACAAGATCGAGACGCTCGTCGCCGCCAAACTTGGCGCCTTGATCGCCGGCGCGAAGTGAGGCCGGCGACGCATGGAAGAGTTGCGTGGGTGGATCGCGCCGATCGTGTCTTTGGCGATGCTGGCGACCACATGGTTCCTGGCGTCACGTAGCGCGCGGCGTTCGGAAATCACCGAGCTGGAATTGGCGAACGTCAAGCTGCGCGAGCAGCTTGCCGACGTCGATCGGCGGCTCGGCGCAGCGGAAATGACCATCAGGCACCTGCCCGACAAGGACATGAGCCATCGCCTTGAGATGGCGATCGCCCGGCTGGAAGGCCGGATGGAGACCATGGACGAGCGATTGAAGCCGGTCGCGGTCATGGCGGCCCGCGTGCAGGAACGGATGTTCGAGGAGACGAGATGAACGACGCGGGCAACCGGCAGGCCAAGCGCGAAGCATTCCTAATGGAGGAGGCTCGGCTGATCATCCTGAAAGAACTCGCTCAGGACGTTAGCGGCAGCGCCACCTCGTCGTGGCTGGAGGCCGTAATCCGCGACGAATTCATGATCCCGCGCGATCGCGCCTGGGTGCATCGCCAGCTCGATTATCTCGCGGAGATGGGCGCGGTGGCGGTGAAGGATGCCGGCACGGTGAAGGTCGCGACCCTGCTGCACGCGGGCCGGCGTCATGTGAACCGCGAGATCGCCATTGAGGGCGTGAAGCGCCCGTCCGATCCGGTGGCCTGATCATGGCCGGCCGAGGGCGCCTCAACAGTCTCGATCTCCTTCCGCCTGAGGCGGAAGACGATGTCGTCTGGGCCTGCCAGCAACTGGCGGCGCGCACCCGCACGATCTCGGATATCCATTTCGAGTTCAACGATCGGCTCGAAGCCAAGGGTATCGAGACTGTTTCGCGCTCGGCGTTCTATCGCGCGGCGGCGGACAGGGCGGCGGCCCAGACCCGCATGCAGCGTGCAAGGGAGATGTTTAAGGGCATCGCCAGTGAGTTCACCGCCGAGGACGTCGATGAGAACACCATTATCCTCGGCGAGTTTATCAAGACGCTCATCATTGAACTGACGCACGACGCCGCCGGCGTAAAGACGCCGAAGGCCGCTATGGAGCTGGCACGGGCGTTCCAGGCCACCGTCGCCGCCCAGAAGATTTCCACCGATCGGCGCCAGAAGATTGAGGCAGCGGCAAAGGCGAAACTGGAGAAGGTTGCCGTGGCCGCCGTCGCGGGCGCTGTCGGCGCCGGCGCGACCGTCGATCCGGTTGAACTGCTCAACCAAATTCGTCAGGGCATCTACGGGATGTTCGACGAATGAGCCACCCTTTCGGCAGCGGGCCCGCCGTCCCGCTCTACCGCTACCAGCGTCGCTGGCTACGCGATCAGGCCCGCTTCAAAGCCGCCATGTTTTCTCGGCAGAGCGGCAAGACGTTCACCACCACGCTAGAGGTTGCCGACAATTGCTACGAGGCGGTCGCTCGTGGTCGCCGCGAGCGCTGGGTGATCCTATCGCGTGGCGAGCGTCAGGCGCGCGAGGCCATGGAGGAAGGGATCAAGCGGCACTGCGCCGCCTATAAGCTCGGGTTCGAGGCCGCAGAGTATGACTGGAAGGGCGACGCCGGCAGCTACAAGGCGCTGGAAGTCACCCTGCCGCACGGCTCGCGCATCACCGCTCTGCCGGCAAATCCCGACACCGCCCGTGGCTTCTCGGCCAACGTCTTCCTCGACGAGTTCGCGATCCACAAGGATTCGAAAGAAATCTGGGGCGCCTTGTTCCCTGTCGTCTCGAAGCGCGGCCTCAAGCTGAGGGTAACATCGACCCCGAAGGGGAAGGGCAACAAGTTCTACGAGATCATGACCTCCGACGATCCGGTGTGGTCGCGCCATGTCGTCGACATCTATCAGGCCGTCGCGGATGGGCTGGACCGCGACATCGAGGAGCTGCGTCGCGGCCTCGCCGACGAGGATCTCTGGGCGCAGGAATACGAGCTGAAATGGCTGGACGAGGCGAGCGCCTGGCTGTCCTACGACCTCATCAATTCCTGCGAGGATGAGTTGGCCGGCGACCGCGACCTGTACGAGGACGGCGTGTGTTTCGTCGGCGTGGACATAGGCCGGCGCAACGACCTCTTCGTCATTCAGGTGTTGGAGCAGGTCGGCGACGTGCTGTGGGATCGTGAGCGCATCGAGCTGAAGCGCGCCACCTTCGCCAACCAGGACGAAGCGCTGGACGAGGTGATGCGGCATTACCGCGTCGGGCGCGTGTGCATGGATCAGACCGGCATGGGCGAGAAGCCAGTCGAAGACGCGCAGCACCGGTACGGTTCCTCCCGTGTCGAGGGCGTCCTCTTCACCGGCCCGAACAAGCTGGTGATGGCGACCGCCGGCAAGGAGCGGTTCGAGGATCGTACGCTGCGCATCCGCGAGGGCGATCAACCGCTACGCTCCGATCTGCACAAGCTCCGCAAGGTAGCCTCCCCCACAGGCGCTCCGCGCTTCGTCGCCGAGCGTGACGATGACCACGCCGACCGTACCTGGGCGATGTTTCTTGCCATCAACGCGGCAGGAACCCCGGCGTCCTACGGCTACCGACCTGCCCGCATAAAACGGGCCGGCCCGTTCGACTCGCCCGGCGGCGGGTGGAACCGGCCGAACTATGATGGTGATCACGGCCGGCGCGGTGGATGGTGATGGCACGCTTCAGTCCGATCCTCGACATAGATGGCAAGCCGATCGACAAGGCCGCGCTGCTGGACGAGCGCAAGGCGGTGCCGACCCTGACCGGCGTCCGCTCGCCCATCTCCGGTCACCCGGCCGATGGCCTTCGTCCCGATCGGCTGGCGGCGATCCATCGCGCGGCGGCGAGCGGCGATCCGCTGCGCTACTTCGAGCTGGCCGAGGACATTGAGGAGCGCGATCCGCACTACCTCGCTGTGCTCTCCACCCGGAAGCGGCAGGTCTCGCAGATCCCGGTGACCGTCGTTGCGGCCGGCGAGGATTCGCAGTTGGAGGAACACGCGGACTTCGTCCGCCAGTGGCTGGCGACCAATGTGCTGGCGGAATCGCAGTTCGACATGCTCGACGCGATCGGCAAAGGCCTGTCCATCCTTGAAATAGAATGGGAGGCGCGGCCGGGCTGGGTGACGCCACGATGCCTGCATTGGTGCGACCCGCGCTGGTTCGCCCTCGACGATGTGTCGCTCGACGAGCCGCTGCTGTACGACGCCAACGGCACCAAGGAACCGCTCGATCCGAACCGGTACGTTGTGCACCGGCATAAGGCGAAAAGCGGACTGAGCATCCGTGGCGGCCTTGCGCGCATCGCGTCCTGGTCGTGGATGTACAAGGCATTCACGCTGCGCGACTGGAACATCTTCGTCCAGAACTACGGCATGCCGATCCGCATCGGCAAATATGACGGCGCCGCGTCCGAGGCCGATAAAGAAACCGTCTTTCAGGCGGTGCGCTCGATCGCCGGCGACCTCGCCGCGATCATCCCGGCCTCGATGTCGATCGAGTTCGTCGAGGTGAAGAATGCGGCGGACGGTTCGGCGCTGTATGAAAAGCGTGCCGACTGGATGGACCGGCAGATTTCCAAGCTGGTGCTCGGCCAGACTGCGACCACGGATGCGGCGCCGGGCTCGCACGCGATCGGCTCGACGCACCGCCTCGTGCAGGAAGACCTGGAGCGCTTCGACGCGGCGCTGCTCTCGGCGACGCTCAATCGCCAGCTCATCCGCAAGATGGTGGCCTTCACCTTCGGGCCGCAGGAGAAGTATCCGACCCTTGTCATCGGACGCCCGGATGAGCTGCCGATTGGCGTCGTCGTCGAAGCTCTCGCCAAGCTCGGGCCGCTCGGGTTGGAGGTCGAAGAGAGCCAGGTGCTCGATCGCCTCGGTTTCACCGCCAAGGCCGAGAGCGTCGACGGTAAAACCGGCGGCAAGCCGGTGCGGGTGATCGGCGGACGCGCACCGGCCCCGGCGCCGGTGCCAGCCGATCCGGCCGTGCCGCCAGCGAAGCAACCGCCCGCCCAGCCGCCGACGCTGCACGGCAGGCTGCTCGCCAGCCTGATCGAGTTGCATGCGGCCGAGCCGGACCACGTCGAGCTGCTGACCAACCGCCTGTCGGCCGAGGCCGCCGGCGCGATCGCCGGGCTCTCCCTTCAGGTGCGCTCGCAGTTCGAGGCTGCCAGCGACATGACCGACCTGATGGCGCGGATCGACAGGCTGAAGCTCGACGCCGGCGAGCTGCGCGAGGTGATGGGGCGCGCCATGGCGCTCGCGTACATGGTCGGGCAGGCCGCGATCGTCGACGAGATGCGCCATGGATAGCGGCAGGCGCCTCGCCTGCTGCGTTCCCTTCTGCCGGCGAACGCGGGGTGTTCGCAAAGGTGAGACCGGACTGCCGTCCGAATGGATATGCGGACCGCACTGGGCCGGCGTGCCGCGCGCCCTCAAGCGGCGCAAGAGCCTGAACTTCCGGTTCATCCGGCGGGAAATGCGGCGGCAACCGCTCGCCAGTCAGTGGTGGCGCCTGCCGCCCGGCTCGGCCGAGCGGATCAAGGCCATCGGTATGTGGCGGGTCGCCGGCGCGATTTGGGATCGTTGCAAGCGCGCCGCGATCGAAGCGGCTGGGGGGATCGCGTGACCACCACCGTCACCGCCCTCGACCTCAAGTTCGACGAGGCCATCGCCTATCTGCGGCAGAAGACGAACACGACGTCGGAGCACTGGACGGACGTCTATGCTGCGGAGAACGTCCGCGCCTTCACCGTCGCCGGCGCCGGCACCGACGCCCTGGTCGGCGATTTCCGCAAGGCGGTTACGAAGGCGCTGGAAACCGGCACCTCGCTGCGCGACTTCCGCGACGACTTCGACGCCATCGTCGATAAGCATGGCTGGATCCACAACGGGACGCCCGGCTGGCGCTCGCGCATCATCTTCGAGACCAACCTGTCGACCGCCTATTCGGCCGGCCGCTATGCCCAGCAGACCGAGCCGGAAACGCTCGCAGCGTTCCCCTACTGGGAATATGTGCATTCGGGCTCGGCTCATCCGCGAGAGGCGCACAAGGCGCTGAACGGCAAGATCTACCGGGCGGATGATCCATGGTGGGACACCTATTACCCGCCGAACGGCTGGGGCTGCGGTTGCAGGGTGCGGCCGGTGTCGGCGCGTGGTCTCGCTCGCATGGGAATACGCGGTCCTGTCCTTCCGGCGCCGACGATCGAGACCCGCCAATGGGTTAACCCGCATACGGGCGAGATCAAATATGTGCCGGTCGGCATCGATCCCGGCTTCGAGCACAATCCCGGCCGAGCGTGGAAGGCCGAGCGTGTGCAGCTACCCGCGAATGCGACGCTGCAGCCGAGCCCCGGCGCACCCTCGCCGCAGGTGCCTACCACGCCGGCGCCCGCGCCACGCCAGCCGAAGCAGAAGGAACTCGACCTCGGCCCGGCGCCGGTCCAGCCGGCCGCGCGCCCGGCGCGTTCCCGGCCAGCGCCGGCGCCCGATCCCAATCGGCCGGCATGGCCGTGGGAGGCAGAGCCCCGCCGCGCCGCCATGGACATCTCTATAGACACGCGCGCAATGGAGCTGGCGAAGCAACTCGGTGTCTTCAAAAACAAAACCGAGGCACGCCGTCTTGCCAACGAGCTGATGGCCGGCGTCCCGCCGGAGCTGAAGGTGAGCCCGAAATGGACCGCCTATGGCGAGCGGCTGATGCTCGACATGCGGCACCCCGAAGCCATCCTGCAGCGCTCATTCTGGCGCGAGGGCACGCGGCTGATCGTGGAGCACGACTATTTCTGGCTGCACAGTCGGTTCCAGGGCGGCGGCAATGCGGTGCGGATGCTGCGCACCGCCTTCGCGACCTATGACCGGATCGGCGTCCGCGAGGTCCGCGTGCATGCCAATCTCGACAAGGGCGGGTATGTGTGGGCGAGGAACGGCTTTTCCCCTCGCGACCCGGACAGCATGCGGTACGACCTGCGTCGCTCCGCCCAGTGGCTCGACGACGCGCGGCGCGACGAGCTGCTTGACGTGGTGGGCTCGTCTTCCGATCTCGAATTGATGTATGATGTGTCGATGTTGCGTGACGGCAACGACAAATGGGGCGAATCCCTGCTGCTTGGTTCCGACTGGTACGGTTACGCGGATCTGCTGGAGCCCAGGCAGCGAGAGCTTCTGGCGCGTGCTCTGTCCCGAGGGAAGTGATGAAGGCGGTAATCTACGATTTCGTCGAGCTGAAGCACGACCGCTCCGAGCTGGTCGATGGCAGCGACGAAGTTCTGCGCGAGGAGGAGCGTGTGTCCGACGCTCATCGGCGCAGCTCCGCCTATGGGCTGCTGCGACGTGCGCAGGACACCCGGCGCGCCGAGGCCGGCGACGATAGTCCCAAAAACGAGCGTCCCGCAGCGGCCGAATGAGCGGCGTCACCCTTCAGACGCAAGTCGTCGGCGATGCCGCCATCCGCGCTTTCGCCCAGTTGCGCGGCGTGGTGTCGGACACCGCCCCGATCATGCGGGCGATCGGCACCGCTCTAGTCGAAAGCACCCACACGCGTTTCGAGAAGGCCGTCGATCCCGAGGGCAACGCCTGGGAGCCGCTGAACCCGCTCTATGAGAGCATCAAGCGCGGCCCCGGCATCTTGCGCGAGAGCGGCATGCGCGGCGGCCTGATGGGCTCGATCACCCGGCGCGCCACGCACGACAGCGTCGAGATCGGCACCAACAAGATCTATGCCGCCGTCCACCAGTTCGGCGCCGTCATCCGTCCGGTGCGGGCGCGCAAGCTGCGCTTCTGGCTCTCCACCGGCCTCGTCGCCGCCGAAGAGGTGACGATCCCCGCGCGCCCCTATTTGGGCATCAGCGACGAAGACGAGTTGACGATCTATGAGACGCTGGTTGATGCTCTCGACCGGGCGATCGGCCTCGGGCGTTGACATCGATGTGCCGTCCGCACCTCTTCACCGGGCTCTAACATGCCGGTAAGAGGCGTAAGAGGCCTCCGGGGCGGCTTTTCGGAGGGCTCCCGCTAGATCGGCCCGTATCGCCCCCGCCAGCCCGCCAGCGTCGCGCCTTCCAGATAGGTCTACAGGCCGCATATGCGGCCATGAACAGCCGGACGGTGTCCCGGCAAATTGGCGGGTATGGACCCCGTCATCCTCTTCTCGCAGCTTCCCGCCGGCGCCACCGCGCCGGACTGGGTGCATCTCGTCCCGGCCGGCGAATTTCGCGGCGTGGACGGACGCGGCCCCTTCGTGCTGCGCGACGCGGCACAGGTGATCCGCAATTCGCTCGCCGCAACGGGCGGCCGGTTGCCGATCGACGAGAACCACTCCATCGACCGCCTTGCCCCGAAGGGCGAGCCCTCTCCCGCGCGCGGGTGGATCGTGGAGCTGCAATCCCGCGATGACGGGATCTGGGGCAAGGTCGAGTGGACCGTCACCGGCGCCGCCCTGGTCGCCGACCGCGCTTACCGTGGCCTGTCGCCGGCGCTGACCCGCCGGCCGGACGGCAACGAGGTGACCGGCGTCCTGCGCGCGAGCCTCACCAACATCCCGAACCTTTCCAGCCTCACCACTCTCCACGACCGGAGCGAAGACATGGACTTTCTCGCACGGGCGCGTCAGGCGCTCGGGCTCGGCGCCGATGTGGCCGAGGCCGATGTACTGACCGCCATCGCCGCCCAGAAGACGGTGATCGACACCCACAGCACCCAGCTTGCCGGCATCCGTAAGGCGGCCGGCCTCGCCGACAACCTCGCGCCCGACGCCATGGTGATCGAGCTGCAGACCCGCCAGTCGGCCGGCGACACCGACATCGCCAAGCTGCGTACCACGGTGCTGGAACTGCAGACGCAGCTGACCACCCAGCATAACGACGCGGCGAAGAGGGAAGCCACGCGGGTGATCGACGAGGCCATTGCTGCCGGCAAGACGGCCATCGTGCCAATCCGCGATCACTACATCGAGCGGCACATGAAAGACCCGGCGGGCGTCGAGAAGGAACTCGGCGCGATGGTGTCGCTCCATTCCGGCCGTGTCGTCGTCCCGCCCAAGGACAAGAACGATCCGGCGTCGGGCCTGACGTCGGACCAGATCGAGCTGTGCTCGCAGATGGGCCTCACCACCGAACAGTTCATCGCGAGCCGCAAGTCGCTCGGAATGGAGAACATCTGACATGACGGCCCTGACCGCCGAGCGTGACACCCCCTATCGCGACAGCCGGGAGTTCTATTTTCCCGTCGCTGCCGCGAAGAAGATCTTCCAGGGCGCCCTTGTGGCTCTCGATGCCGCCGGCAACCTGACGCCGGGCGCGACCGCGACCACGCTGCACGGCGGCTTCATGGCGGCCGAGACCATCGACAACACGGCCGGAGCTGCCGGCGCGGCGAGCGCGCGCGTGCTGCGCGGGTGCTACCGCTTCGAGAACTCGGCGGCCGGCGACGCCATCACGCGGGCCGACATCGGTACCAACTGCTACATCGTCGACGATCAGACCGTCGCGAAAACCAACGGCACCAACACCCGCAGCGTCGCCGGCATCGTCCGCGATGTCGACGCGCAGGGCGTGTGGGTCGAGTTCTGAGCGGAGCGACGGGCATATGATCATCAATCGCGCCAACCTCTCCAACCTGTATGTCGGCTTCAACGCCGCATTCCAGCGCGGCCTCGGGCAGGCCGCCCCCATGTGGGAGCGCATCGCCACCCGCGTGACCTCGACCACCAAGACCGAGGAATATGGCTGGATCGGCAAGATCCCGAACATGCGGGAATGGATCGGCGATCGTCAGGTGCAGAACCTGTCGAACTCCGGCTATTCCGTCACCAACAAGGATTTCGAGCTGACCATCGGTGTCGATCGCAACGACATCGAGGATGACACGCTCGGCATCTATTCACCGCTGTTCGAGGAAATGGGCCGCTCGTCCGGCGCCAATTACGACCAGCTCTCCTGGGCGCTGCTGAAGGCGGGTTTCGCCACCCCCTGCTATGATAAGCAGTACTTCTTCGACACCGATCACCCGGTGCTCGACGAGAACGGCAAGGTCATCTCGGTGGCCAACACCGATGGCGGCGCGGGCACGCCGTGGTTCCTCGTCGACAATTCCCGCGCCCTCAAGCCGCTACTGCTGCAGGTCCGCAAGAACATCCAGCTCGTCCGCAAGGACCGCGAAGACGATGACAATGTCTTCGAGCGCAAGCAGTTCCTGTACGGCGTGGATGGCCGGCACAATGTCGGCTTCGGCTTCTGGCAGTTCGCCTGGGGCTCGAAGCAGACCCTCAACGCGGCGAACTATGCGATCGCCCGCGCCGGCCTGTCCGGCATGAAGGGCGACTACGGCCGCCCGCTGGGCCTCATGCCCAAGCTGCTGATCGTGCCGCCGGCGCTGGAGAGCGCTGGCCGCAAGCTGCTGAACAGCGAGAACGCGGCCGGCGGCGAAACCAACGAGTGGAAAGGCACCGCCGAGCTGCTCGTCGTGCCGTGGCTGGCCTGAGCGGAGCGCGCACCATGAAGCACGTCGTCATCATCTGCGCCCAGCCCGGC
Source organism: Ancylobacter defluvii (assembly GCF_018390605.1). Classification (GTDB taxonomy): domain Bacteria; phylum Pseudomonadota; class Alphaproteobacteria; order Rhizobiales; family Xanthobacteraceae; genus Ancylobacter; species Ancylobacter defluvii. The sequence goes on along the minus strand of NZ_JAHBGD010000005.1, from coordinate 217,160 downwards.
TTCCGCCGCGCGGGCATCGAACACCCGGCGCGCAAGGTCTATGCGCCGGGTGAGCTTTCCGACGAGCTGATCGAGCGCCTGCGCGGCGAGCCGCTCCTCTCCGTGACCTTCGCCGATAACCCTGAGAGCGCAACAGCCGGGCCGGCGGACGGGACTTTGCCGTCCGCCGGCCGAGGCGAGGTCGACACGCTCGCGGTGGTGTTGATCGCCTCCGGTGCGCCTGGGGCGCTCGCCGGGCTGATCGCGAAGGAGGTTTACGACCTCGCGGAGGTGGCCGTTGTCGGCCATCTCCCGCCGCTCACCTTCGTCGAGAGCGCGTCCGCGCGTGCCCGCCGTCTCCTCGAGGAGCACGGCTTCACGGTCGGATCGGGTGGATTTCTGAAGGTCGCGCCGCCGGCGGAAGCCGATGGCCATGATGCACAGCCGGAGCCCGAGGCGGGTGCGCCGGCGTCGGGCTCCGAGGTCTCCAGCCTCCCGGATGGGGTCTCCAGCCTCGCCGTGCCGACGTCGGAAGCCGGCGTGGCAACGGGGGGCGCATCTGCGGCCGACCCTGTCGTTACGTCGGAAACCGGCGAGGCGACGGAGGCGGCAACTGCGGCCGCCCCCGTCGCCGCCAAGGCGCGACGAGGGGCGAAAGTAACCGCCCCTTAAGACCCCTCTCACGCGCCTCTTCGCGCGCCGGAACTCACCATGTACGCGACCGTCGCCAACATGATCGCCCGCTACGGGGAGGTGGAGATGATCCGCTTCTCCGTCGCCGATGGCGACATCCCGGACGCGGTGATCCCGGCGCGCATCGAGAGCGCGCTTGCCGACGCCTCCCTGCGGATCGATAGCCGTCTGAGGCTTCGCTATGCGACACCCGTTTCGCCGGCCCCCATGGAGCTGCAGCGCGCGGCTTGCGTGCTCGCTCGATTCGATCTGGCTCATGGTGGTGATCGTGAGCCGACCGAGCAGATGCGACTGGCGTGCAAGGAAGTCCTGTCGTGGCTCGACCAGCTGGCCACGGGCGAGGCCTCGCTTGAGGGTGTCGCGCCGCTGGCCACCGGCAGCTCCGCGCGGGCCTCCGACCGGACGCCGGCCTTCGTCATGCGCCGCGATGGAGGGCTCTGACATGGCCGAGCCTGTCCGCCATCTCGATCCGATCAGCGAGATCAGCGTCGCCATCGCCTTGTTGCTGGCGCCCTATTTCCCGGCGGCCAAGTGGAACGGCACGCCGGCGATCGTTGGCCTGCCGTTCTCTCCAGAGCAGTTCAAGCGGCTCGCCGACACCACGCCGCGCCTGCATATCGGCTGGGAAGGCGTGAAGCCGTCCGGCGCCGGCCGCTCTTTCAAGGGCACGTTCACTTTCCGACTGATCATCGTCGTGAAGAACACCGGCCGAAGTGGCCCGATGCTGGGCGACAAGCTCGGCCCCGGCATCTACCCGTCCGTCATGGCGGCCGTCGCCGCGCTGCACGGTCGGACGCTGAACGGCATCGGCAGCATTGAGGTGACCGACGCCAATCAGGCGACCGTCGACGGCTGGCGCGAGATCGGCGCCGCCGCCGGCATCGTCTCCTTCACCATCAATAACGGGCTCGGCGACCTGCTCGGCGAGGGCGAAGCCGCGCCGCAGTTCCTTCGCCTCGTATCCGACTTCGACGTCGTCACCGATCCCGATCCCGACGCCGTGCCGGCTTTGCCGATGCGCGGCGACGCCAACCTGCCGCCTGTGGGAGACAGCGAATGAGCCTGAAACCCTTCCTCGTCCCGACCACCGGCGCCCCGATCCCCGGCCCCGATGGCGATCTGCCGATAGAGGGCGACTACGTCCACCTCGACTCCTTCTGGCGCCGGCGCCTCGCCGATCAGGAGGTGACGGTTGGCCAGCCCCCGAAAGCGGCCGAGGCCACCCCCGACGCCACCAGCCCGGCCGACAAGGCCGCCAAGACGAAGTGAGGTGAGCCGTGTCGCTTACGTTCGATGAAATCCCCTATGACTGGCAGAAGCCGGGCGTCTACACCGAGGTCAAGCCGGTCTATGACCGCATGGGCCTTACCGAGTATCCGGCGCGCACGCTGATCGTCGCCCAGAAGCTCGCCGCCGGAACCGCCGTCGCCGGCACCCTGTACCCGATCACCCGACCCGAGGAAGGCATCGCCTATTGCGGCGCCGGATCGGTCGGCGCCGACATGGTGAAGGCGTACAAGGCGGCCAACCGCACCACCGAGGTATTCTTGACCGCGCTGGCCGATGCCGGCGCCGGCGTCGCGGCCACGGGCACGCTCACCTTCGTCGGCGTCCCGACCACCGGCGGTGCCCTCGCGCTCTATGTCGAGGAAACCCGTATCCCGCTGGCGCTGACCGCCGGCCAGACGGTGGCCGCCATGGCGACGGCCGCCGCCGCCGCGATCAATGCGCTCACCGATCTTCCGGTCACCGCCTTGGCGGCCGCCGGCGTCGTCACCCTGACGGCCAGGCACAAGGGCGAGGTTGGCAACGGCATCTCGCTCGCCGTCGCCCGCACCATCGGCGACACCATCCCGGCCGGCACCACCGTCACGGTCGTCGCCATGGCCGGCGGCGCCACCAATCCCGACGTCCAGACGGTGCTCGACGCCATCGCCAACGAGTGGTTCACCGACATCGTCTTCCCGTGGGACGACGCCACCAATCTCGGCAAGATCGCCGCCGACTTCGCCGAGCGCTACAAGGCGATGGGCCGCAAGGATGCGCACGCCTATATCGGGTCGAAGGGCATCTATTCCGACCTCGTCACCAAGGGCGCGATCACCAACAGCCCGTTCATCTCGATCATCGGCGCGAAGGGCTCGCCCTCGGCGCCGTGGAAGTGGGCGGCCTCGCTCGCCGGCGTCGCTGCCTTCCAGCTCGCCAACGATCCCGCCCGCCAGCTGCGCTCGCTTGTGCTGACCGGCATCGTCGCGCCCGATTCCAAGGACTGCTTCATCGACAGCGAGCAGAACCTCCTCTTGAAGAAGGGCATCTCGACGTTCAACCGGGTGTCGGGCGGTACGGTGACGATCGACCGGGTGGTGACGACGTACAAGGTTTCGAACCTCAACGTCGCCGACACCGCCTGGATGGACATCATGGTCCCGAAGACGGCGAGCCGGATCCGCTACGACTGGAGCGCCTATTTCACGCTCACCTATCCGCGCGCGAAGCTGGCGAAAGACAACTCGCTGGCGGCCGAGCACGCCGACGCCGTCGTCACGCCCAAGCGCGCCCTCGGCAGCTGGGCGGCCCGCTGCACCCTCTATGAGCGGCGCGGCTGGATCGAGCAGTCCTCCGAGACGGTCTCGCGCTCGGTGTTCGAGTGCGACGACAGCAACAAGAACCGCCTGAACTCGCGCCTGCGCATCATCATCATCGGCAACATGATGGTGCTCGCCGGCTCGCTGGAATTCGAGGTCTGACGCGCTGCGGCGCGCAATAGGAGGAATGGGGCATGGCGCAGTCCCTTGGCATCATCGACATCCAGTGGAAAGGCACCAAGCTCGACGTGGAGCCCGGCGGGAAGCTGCTGCTCGGCGGCATGCAGAACAAGGGTGTCACCACCGGGCAGAAGCGCAAATTCGCACGGGAGTTCAAGGAGTCGATCATCACGGCCACGCGCACGTTCGATCGCGGCATGAGCGCCAGCGACCTTTACGATCCCGATGCGGGCGAACTGCAGGTGCATTGCGACACTGGCCAGATCTTCACCTTCCCCGACGCCTTCATGACCGAGCGGCCGGAGCTGACCGCCGGCGATGGTGGCAAGGCCGAGTGCAAATGGGAAGCCGGCCAGTATGAGGAGATCGTGTCTTGAGCACCCACAACAGCACCGCACCCATCGTGATCAGCGACGACGAGGAGCGGAGCCCGGCCCCGGCCTCTGCGGTCGTGGTCGATGACCACCCGGTTGTGGTTGTCGACGAAGACGCCGGCCTCGGCGGCGAGCTGCCGACCAGGGCGCAGCGCAATCCGAACGGCTCGGTCTCGCTGCCGCTGCGCCGGCCCGTCGCCATCCTCCGCAAATCGTCGCATCATGGCGATCGGCAGGAAACCATCGACGTCCTGACTTTCCGCGAACTCAACGGCGCGGATCTGCGCGCGGTGGCGGCGACTGCCGAGGCGCACAAGCCGATCGTGATGCTGGCGCGTTCCGCCGGCATCAATGAGGCTGTGATGGGCAAGGTCTACGACAACATGTCGGCGGCCGACATCGCCGACGCTTCGACGGTGGTGGCGTCTTTTTTCGGCGATGGCCCCAAGGGCAAGACCCGTTCGTGATCCTGGGCGGCCTCGCCGCCCTTAGCGGGTTCTCGGCCGAGGAGATCGAGAGCTTCGATTTCGAGCGGGCGCGGTTCTGGTGGAACTGCATCATGGCCTACCGAAAGCACGAGGCCGACCTCATCAAAGACAACTAGGAGCGTGATATGGCCGGCCGCACGATGGACGTCTCGGTTCTGGTGCGGCTGGTCGATCACCTCACCGCGCCGCTCACAGCGCTGCAGCGCAAGTTCGCCCAGTTCGCCCAGCTCGGCCAGCGCATCGGCATCCTCGGCGCCGCTGCCGCCGCGATCAGCTTCGCGGCTCCCATCGCCTCGGCCGCTGCCTTCGATCAGGTCTTGCGCGACATCGTCGTCACGGCCGGCTTATCGGGCAATGCCGCCGAGGCCCGGATCAGGTCGCTTGCCGGCACCTATAGCGAACTCGCCCTGCAGGTCGGCATCGCTTCGTCGGACCTCGCCAAGGCCGGAGGGCTACTGATCGCCTCGGGCATGGACGATGCTCTGGTGAACAAGCTGATGCCAACGATCGGGCGCGTGTCCAAGGCGGCTTCGGCGTTGCCGGATGACGTCGCCAAGGTGGGCTTCGCGCTCACCAACTCGCTCGGCGTGCCGGCCGAGCAGGTGGAGCTGGCCCTCGCCAAGCTCGTCACCGCCGGCAAGCTCGGCCGGTTCGAGTTCCGCGACATGGCGAAAGAGCTGCCGGAACTGGCCGCCCAGTTCACCAAATTCAAGATCAACGGCATGGAGGCGGTGGAGACGCTCGGCGCCTCGCTGCAGATCGCCATGTTCGGCACCGACAACACCTCGGCGGCGGCGAACAACTTCAAGAACTATCTCTCCAAGGTGCTGTCGCCGGACGCCGTCAAGAACTTCAAGGATTTCGGCGTTGACATCCTGGGCGTGATGCAAAACGCCGCCGCCAAGGGCATCAACCCGGTCGAGGCGTCGATCCAGAAGGTGATGAAGCTCACCGGCGTGAGCCAGAAGCAGGCGCTCGACTTCTTCAAGCAGCACAAGAAGGAGGGCATGAGCGATGCGCAGGCGGCCACCGCCGCCGTCGAGCAGATCCGCGCGCTCGGTGGATCGGGGAAGCTGTCGCAGATCTTCGGCGACATGCAGGTGCTCGACTTCCTCCTGCCGATGCTCGCGAATATCGAGAAGTACCAGGAGTTCAAAAAGGAGATTCAGAACGCCGGGCTCGACGTGATCGCCAAGGATTTCCAAACCCAGTGGGAGGGGCTGCAGACGCAAGTCGGCATCGGCGAAGAGATCATGACGCAGGCGGCCCGAAGGGTCGGCAATGCGTTCGGCGCCAATGTACCCATCCTCAATCAATGGGGCATCGCGGCGCTCGGCTGGGTCCAGCAGATCGACGCTGCCTATCCCGGCGTCATCGACACCGTGCTCGGCGTCGCCGGTGCGTTCCTTGTCCTGGTCGCCGGGCTCGCGGTTCTCGTCCCGGTCATGAGCGTGCTGTCGGCGGCCTTCGGTGTGCTGGCCAGCATTGTCGGCTTCGTGCTGTCGCCGATCGGCCTGGTCGTCGCCGCACTCGCCGGCCTTGCCTACCTCATCTATGCCGACTGGGAGAACTTCGCCCCGTTCTTTCAGGAGATTTGGGGAAAGGTGCAGGAGTTCGGCTCGGCCTTCGTCGATACCTTCAAGGCGCTGTTCCGGGGCGACTGGGCGGGCGTCGACGCCGGCCTCTCCAAGATGAAGGCGGCGTTCACGGGCGCCGGGCCGGCGGTGCTCGGCATCATCCGCCGGTTGGGCTCGCAGCTGCTGGCTATGGCGGATCAGGCATTCGGCGGCGTGCCCTCCAAGCTGGTCAAAATCGTGCGCGGCATCGGCCTTATGGTCGGCGCCGCGTGGACCGCCCTGTCGGAACGTTGGGGGCCGGGGCTCGCCTCGGCGGCGCAGTCGGTGATCGATTGGGCGACCGGGCTTCCGGGGAGCATCGTCAACGCCCTCGGCGGTGATGGTGGTGCCGTCTCCAAATGGTTCTCCGACCTAGGCCCGCGCGCGCTCGCGGCGCTGAACAAGGTGATCGACGATCTATCGAACATGAGCGACGCCGATTGGATTGCGCTCGGCACCAACGTCGGCAACGCCATCGCCGATGGCCTGAAAGCCGCCGTCGACGGCCTCGCCAGCTTCTTCTCCGGGCTGCCGGGCAAGATCCTGAGCTGGATCGGTACCATCAATCTCGGAGGCATCATCCGCTGGCCGACCCTGCCGGGCGGGTTGGGCGGTGGCGGTGCCAATGACAACACGCCGCAGATCCCGCAGACCGATCCCATGGGCAACCCGACCGGGCCGGTCGATCGGCAGGGCTTCGCGCCGGCGGCCGGCGGCAATCGCTTCGCCGCCGCCGTGCCCGGCGGCCGCGCCCAGATCGGCGGGCAGATCGTGGTGTCGGCGGCGCCCGGTAGCCAGATCGAGCGCGCCGAGAGCAGCAATGCCGACGTGCCGATGAAGGTCGCCAATAATGGCCGCATGGTCGGGCGGGTGTGATGGGCCTCTTCGACGACGCTTTCGACCATCTGCCGGGCCTGTTGCCGGCCATGTTCCGTGGCGTGCCCTTCTTCATGCCGGATTCGGATCATGAGGCCGGCCGACGGCTGCTGCTCACCTATTTCCCCGGCATAGACGCGCCGGGGCTCGATGATTTCGGGCGAGCGCCCGGCGTCATCCACGTCACCGGCGTCTATGTCGGCGAGGATTACGTCGTCCGCGCCCTCGCCCTGCAGGCGGCGTTCGAGGCGCCCGGCATCGCCACGCTGCTGCACCCGTGGCTCGGCGAGATGTCGGTCGTCGCGGAACAGCCGGCGGTCATCCGCTTCAGCGATCGCGCGCTCGGGCTCATCACCTTCGATGCCACCCTTACCCCCGTGCGCACCAGCCTCGCGCCGGTGGTGTCGACCCTTGCCGGCCTGCTCGGCGCCGTGGACGGCGTCATCACCGCCGCCGCCTCCTTCGTCTCGCTGGCGCTTGCCGGCGTCTCGGCCGTGGCGGTGCTGTCGCATGCGCATGACACCGCGACCGCCTGCGCCGCCCTGGTCGACGATACCGTGTCGGCCGCGCCCGAGGTGTCCGGCCTGTCGCCGACCGTGGCGTCGGCGATCGAGGCGGTTGCCGACGCGGTCGCGGCGGATGGCGGCGGTGCCGCGCCGGCGCAGCTCGCCGCCGCCGTGGTCGCGATCGGCGCGCCGATCGCCGCCGCCGGCGTCACCGCGGCACCTTCGGCGATCAGCCCGGCGGCGGGTTACGTCGCGCCTGCCAAGCCGATCAGCGCCCGCCGCGCCGTGACGCTGCTACGAGCCGTCGCCGGCGAGCTGGCCGACGTCGAGACGCTGAACACGCCGGCCGCTTCCGTGGCGCTCGCCATGCGCGTCGGCCTCGTCGCCGAGGCGGTGCGGGCGGCGGCGGACATCGACTATGAAAGCCGGCAGGACGCCACCACCGTGCGCGCCGCCCTGGACGACGAGTTGGCGGGCCTCGCCGGCGAGACCGCGACCTTCGCCTATGACGATCCGGCGGCGGGCGCCGGACTGTGGCGGGCGGTTGGTGATCTGCGCGCCGCGCTCGCCCGCGACCTCAACGAAATCATCGGCCGCCTGCCGTCCGTCATCACCGTGCGCCCGCCGGCCGGGATCTCGGCATGGCTGATCGCCCAGCATTTCGCCGGCGACGATCCGCGCGCGGTGGTGGCGATGTTTGAGGACATCGTCACCCGCAACCGACTGCGCCACCCCGGCGTCATCACCACTGAGACGATCGAGATCCTGCTGTGACCCTTCCCGTCTACTCACCCACCCGCCGCATAGCGCTGCTGCTGGCCGGCACGCCGTTTTCCGAATGGACCTCAGTCGAGATCATCCGCGACATGCAGGACATGACCAGCTCATTTACCGTTGAGCTGCGCGACGCGACACGTTCGGTGTCGGCACTCATCTTCGCGACGCTGGCGTCCTATGGCTCGGCCGTGGTGCTCGGCCTCACCGCCGAGCTGCGGATCGACGGCGAGACGGTGCTGAAGGGCTGGGTGGACACCGTCTCGCCGCGCGTGTCCGATGGCGAGGCCAGTGTCAGCATCTCCGGTTCCGACAAGGCACGCGACCTGATCGACGGCGCGGCGACGGTCGACGGGCCGAGCGAGTTCAAGGGTAAGACCGTCGACAAGGTTATCGAGGAGATCGTCAAGCCTTACGGCATGACGGTGCGGACCGAGGTCGATGTCGGCGCGCCCTTCGATCGCTACGTGCTCGACTGTGGCGAGACCGCCCTGTCGGCGATCGAGAAGGGTCTGCGCCAGCGCGGCGTCCTCGCCACCTCGGACGGCGTCGGCGCCATCGTGCTCACCAAGACCGGCGCGCGCCGGGCGCCGGCGCCGCTGCGGATGCCGGGCAACATCATCTCCGCCTCGGGCGAGTTCTCCGTCGAACAGCGGCACAGCGAGTACCGCGTGAAGGGGCAGGCCGAGAAGGCCGGCGGCAAGCGCCGCCAGTCCGCCCGGCTCGACTCCACCGCCGCGCCGCTGGAAGGCGACCCGTCCGACTGGATCGACGAACAGGACGCGGTCGAGACGGCCGGCGTCACGATCGAGGGCAAGGCGACCGATCCCGACATGAAGCGCTACCGCCCGCTGGTGACGCTCGGCCGAACCCAGCTCACCGCCGAGGGCGCGCAGAAACAGGCCGAGTGGATGGAGCGCACGGCGCGCGGCTCGTCGGAGAGCCTCGAATATGAGGTGAAGGACTGGCGGGCAGGCGAGCGCCGGGAGCTGTGGCGCTGCAACGAGCTGGCCGACGTCGCCGACGACTTCATGCTGATCTCGCGCGACATGCTGATCGCCGGCGTCACCTATGTGTATTCGGAGAATGACGGCGCCCGCACCCGGCTGCGCGTCACCTCGCCCGACGCTTATGACACCGAGCCGGTGGGCTCGCGCCGGACCAACCACAAGAAGGGCGGCAAGAAATCGAGCGGGCCGCTCGACAGCACCGCGTACCCGCTGGTGACGCCATGAGCTGGACGGAACTCGCCCGCCAACTCCGGGGCGTCATCGCCCGAGGCGTCATCCGCCGCTCGGCCGACACGGGCGAGAGCCAGACCGTCGACGTGCAGGCGTGGGCCGGCCATTCGCGCACCGATGTTGAGGTGCTGCAGCTCTTCGGCGTTTCCAGCCGGCCGCCCAAGAACGGCGTGGTGATCCTGCTGGCGATCGGTGGCGACCAGAGCGACCTTGTGGCGCTGCCGGCCGGCTCGCCCGGCAACCGGCTCGGCAATCTCGCCGAGGGGGAGGCGGCGCTCTACGCCATCCTCGGCAACCGCGTGCATTGCAAGGCGGACGGCACCGTCCATGTCATCTCGCCGAACAAGGTTCTGGCCGAGGTGAAGGACAACCAGGTGGAGCTGACCGACGACGTCATCCGCCTGCGCAAGGGCACCGGCGAGAGCGCGCCGCGCGTCACCATCACCGACGACATGGTGAAGCTGCGCCTCGGCGACAAATGGATCGTGGTGCAGTCCGACAAGATTGTATCGTCCCACCCCATCGTCATCGGCCCCGATCCCGACCCATCGGTCTAGGCCGCATCTGCGGCCATGAACGCAGGCTCGCGCGCGCGCGAAACTGCCTGTCATGGCTGATTTCTTCGATCTCGCACTCGTCTTCGATCCGGCGACGCGCCGCTGCGACCTGCAGCTCGGCGACGACGCCGACCTGTTGATCGACGAGACGCCGGCGACGCCGATGCTGATCAGCTTCGGCTCGGATCGCCGCGCGCGCCTCGATGACGAGCTGCCCTCCGGCATCAGCGAACTCAATCAGCCGGTGTCCTTCGTCGAGCGGCGCGGCTGGGCCGGCGACGCCCTCGACATCGCCTTCCGCCAGATCGGCTCGCGGCTGTGGCTTCTGGAGCGTGCCAAGGCCAACGAGATCACCCGCCGCATGGCGGAAGAGTGGATGAAGGAAGCCTTCGCCTGGGTGGAAGAGGAAACCGGCAAGGCGGCCAAGATCGAAGTGACCTGGGTGCGCCCGCAGATGCTCGGCATCGTCGTGGTGGCTGACGGCCGCCCGCTGCGCACGACACAGCGGGTCGGGGGCGCCTGACATGCCGTTCCCGATTTCCGATCCCACCACGCTCACCCGCCGGCTCGAAACCTTGGTCGAGACCGAGATCCGCAAGGTGCGGCCCGATGTCAACCCGGCCGAGTTGGCGCGGGCCGTGCGCTCGCCGCGCGGCATGTTCGGCATCATCATCCGCACCTTCGTGCTCGGCCTCTACGAGGTGCATCTGCATCTCAAATGGTGGGGGCAGCAGTATTTCCCCGACACCGCCGAGGCCGAATACCTCGTCCGCCACGCCTCGATTTGGGGCATTGCCCGCCGGCCCGCGACCTTCGCCATCGGTAAGGCCGGCGTCGTCGGCGTGCCGGATACGGTGGTTCCGGCCGGGCGGCTGCTGCAGGGCACCGGCGTCACCTATGAGGTGACCGAGGCCGAAACCATTGCTATCGACGGCACCGCCTCGCTGACCGTCCGCGCCACCAGCGCGGGCACCATCGGCAACGCTGCCGCCGGCCTGCAACTGAGCTTGCTTGAGACGATCCCCGGCCTCACCGAGCAGCTCGCCACCATCGACGACGCCGGCGTCACCGGCGGCGCCGAGATCGAGCGCGATCCCTCGCTGCTCTCCCGCCTGCTGGAGCGCATCCGCGAGCCCGCCCATGGCGGCGCCAGCTTCGACTATCCGCGCTGGGTGCAGAACCAGTTCGCCGCCTCTCACGTGAAGACGCTGCCCAACTGGGTCGGCCGGGGTTCGGTCGGCGTCGCCATCGCCATGGGCACCAAGGCGAACCCGCGCGCCCCGACCGAGACCGAGCTGGAAGCGATCGGCACCTATCTCGACGAGGTGCGGCCGGTGACCGCCGAGTGTGCGGTGATCCCCGCCGTCATCGTGCCGCGCAACATCACGCTGGTGCTCGATCCCTCGACCTTTGCCGTGCAGGAAGCGGTGAAGACCGCCGCCCGCACCTTCTTCGCCGCCGAGGCCGAGATCGGCGGCCGGCTGCGCTTCTCCCGCCTGTCTGAGGCGGTGTCGTCGGCCGCCGGCGAGTACGCCCACCGCTTCATCAGCCCGACCGCCGACATCGTCTCGGCCGCCACCGAGCTGTCGGTGCCGGGGACCATCACATTCGAGGCCGACGAATGAGCCGCCCGGCCGAGGACGCTCACACTGAACTGCTGTCGCAGCTGCCGCCGGGCTGGATCTGGCCGCGCGCCGGCGACGGGAGCCTGATCGGCGCCATCCTCGCGGCGCCGGCGACGCTGTTCGCCGAGATCGAGGCGGTCGCCGAGGCGATGATGGAACAGGTCGACCCGCGCACGGCGACCGACACACTTGGCGATTTCGAGCGGGTGCTCGGGCCGGATCTGTGCGGGCGCGATGTCTCCGCTCTGTCCGTTGCCCGGCGGCAACAGCTCGCCCATCAGCGCTGGGTCGCCCGCGGCGGGCAGTCGATCGCCTATTACGTCGCCATGGCGGCCGCGCGTGGCGTCGTCATCACGATCGAAGAGGTCAGGCTCACCCGCGCCGGCGTCGCCCGTGCCGGCGACCGCCTCACCAATCACCCGTCGCAGTTTGTCTGGGTCGTTCGCCTCGCTCTCGGCCTGTGGCGCCGGGCGCGGGCCGGCCGAGCCGTCGCCGGAAGCCGGACCTACGAGATCGAGCTGTCCGACATCGAGTGCGACATCCGTCGCGCGGCGCCCGCGCACACCGACGTTTTCTTCACCTACCTGCCGGCCGACGACGCCGGGGAAAGCTGAGCGAGGCTCACGATGGATCGCGTCAACGGTCTGGACTGGATCGATATCGGCGGTGGGCGGCGCGGATTTCGTGACCGCAACGACACCGCGGGATTCCCCGGCACCGAAATAACCGCCGCTTGGCTGAACGCTGTGCAGGAGGAATTGGCGACGATCGCCAGCCTGAATGGTGCAGCGCTCGCCGCCGGCGATTTCGCCCAGGTAGCCGTGGGCATCCAGTCGGGAGCGTTGAACTATGCCGCTGGCGCCGGCGGGACGGCGACGGATCTGACCGCCGCCCTGTATCCGCCGGTTCTCGCCCGCAAACCCGGCATGAAGCTTCGCGTGCTCGCGACTTATGCGCCCGGCGCGGGGGGCTGCTCGCTGAAGGTCGATGGCTTGGCGGCCGACGAACTCACGCGGCCCGGTGGTGCTCCCATCCAGCTGGGAGACTGGGCCGCCGGACAGTGCCTTGACATCATCGATCTCGGCACGCGCTACGAGCTGACAACCCTCGGCTTTACCGGGCTGCCGTCCAACGGTGTCGCCTACATCGCCGCCGGTTCTTACCCCTGGACGGCGCCTGAGGGCTGCACCCGCGTGAAGGCCAGTGTAGGCGGAGCCGGCGGCGGCGGCGGCGCCTGCGGCATTGATGGCGGAGCGTCTGGCGGCGGCGGCGGTGGCTACGGCGAGGGCATTTATCCCGTTGCGCCGGGCAATCTCTACACCATCACGGTCGGGGCGGGCGGGCTTGGCGGCACACTCGCCGGCAATGGCACGAACGGCGGCACGTCGTCTTTCTCGACCCGTATTTCCTGCACTGGCGGGCGCTTCGGCTACGGCATCAGCAGCGGCTACCAAGCCAGTAACGCCGCCGGCGGCACCTCGACGGACGGCTTCCTGAACCTCCAGGGAGCGCGCGGCTCGAACGCTTTGCCAGCCGGTCCCGGATGGGCCGGAGGTGCCGGCGGTAGCTGTCCGCGGCTCGCCGGCACGGCACCCTATTCGCTCGGGCCGGCGTGGGTCGGCGGCGGACCCGGCTGCGGCGGATCGGCCGGCGGCTGCTTTGACGGTGTGGCACGCGATGGCGGCAACGGCGCGGCCGGTGCCGTGTTTCTGGAGTGGTGACGATGGCGAAATTCCTGCGAGTGGAAGACGGCGTTGCCGTCGAGAGCATCGAGACGGAAGGGGACATCGCCGAGATGTTCAGTCCGTCGCTTTTGTGGGTGGCGGCCGGCGCTGCCGAGGTCGGCTGGTCCTATGCCGATGGTGCGTGGACCGCACCGCCGCCCGTCGTGGTCGACCTCGTTGCCCTGAGGCTGACGCTTAAGGGCAGCGTCGACACCGCGGCAGAACGCCAACGCCTGAAGTACATCACCGCCGGCGCCGGGCAGGCCATGACCTATCAGGTCAAGGCCGACGAAGCCCGGCGCTTTGCCCTGGACACCTCGCCCGATCCTGCCGCGTATCCGCTGCTAGCTGCGGAGGTTGGCATCACGGCCGAGGATCTCGCCGGCGTCGCCGCCGTCGTGACCGCGAACTACACCAACTGGCTGGTTATCGGCTCGGCGATCGAGATGGCGCGCCTTGGGGCAAAGCGGGCGATCGACGAGGCCGCGACGGCCGAGGATGCCCGCGCGGCCGCCGAAGTCAGCTGGCCCGGCACGGGGAGCTGACCATGGATCTGCCGATCATCCCCGGAGAGCACGGCCGCGTCGTGCGCTTCGACTTCACCGGCATCGTCACGAGCTTCGACGGGACCGAGGTTGAGCTGAAGGTGATGCCGCTCGAACAGGAGCCGCGGGTGCTGTCCTCGGTTGCCGGGCTCATCGTCATCGAGCTGCCGGTCGTTCTGGCGGTGCTGATCGACGACGAGATGTTCGGCACGCTGAAGGCGGGCACGGCGATCGAATGGTACGTGCTGAAGAACGGCACGCGCCAGCGCATCGCCGCCGGCCGAGCGCTGATCGCCGCCAATGGCCAGATGCTCACCTATTCCCGGCCGGTCGCCTCGGCGGTCATGGGGCCGCCCGGTGTCGAGTATCGCGGTGCCTGGGAGGAGTTCGTCACCTATCAGAAGCGCGACGCCGTCACGCATGCCGGCTCGACCTTCTACGCCCTGCGCCAGACCAACGAGACGCCCTCGGCCGACGCGGCCGACTGGGCGGTGCTGCTCGATGGCGGGGCGGTGACCGGCGTGCTGGCTCAGGCCCAAGCCCTTCATGACGACATGCAGTTCATGGTCGAGGCGACGGTCGGTCGCCTCGACTTCTCCAATCCCAGACAAAGCGGGTGGCTCTGATGGTAGCGACGCCGAAAGGCTATGTGGTGAAAGACGGCGCCGCCGGCACCGTGAACTTTCGCAGCTATGTGGTGGATGGGCTGGAGGCGCAGGCGCCGTTCGTCCCGGAGATCGGCGAGAAGGCCGATCCGGCCTGGAGCGGCGCCGGCCCTTCGACCGTGCTCGGCGTTCTCAAAGGCCTCTTTGAGCGGGCATCGACAGGGGCGGCAAGGAATGCCCTCAAGGACAGCACCGGCGCGCTGTTCTACCCGGATGATTGCGCCGTCACCGCCGTGACGCGAGACGCCAGCGGCAACCTGCTCACGCAGACGATCAGCGACGGCACCACGTCGTGGGTGCAGACGATCACCCGCGACGCGAACGGGAATATGTCGGCCCTGTCCAAGTGGGAGCGTCAGTGATGCTGAGCGAAGCTGATATCGAGCGCGCCGGCGGCGTCACCATCCCGAAGCTGACGAGCCGCATGGGCAACGACCAGTTGGTGCGGGAGGGGCTGCTTCCGCGAAACTGGGAGAAATTCCCGCTTGGCGAGGGCGAGCGCTACGGCCTCGTCATGAGCAACTGCCGCATCAATACGGACGGCCCAGCCACCTCGGGCAACCAGACTGTCGCCGTGTCGGGTCATAGTGCCTATGAGGATCTGCGGGAGTTCGCCGTCGTCATCGGCAACTTCAACGGCGCGCGCAACACGGGCAAGCGTGAACAGGCCGGTTGGGATACGTCCCTGCTGCTCGGCGCTCAATATCCGGGTCTGAACGAAGCCGGCCGTGTGCAACTCCTGAGCGCGGGTAGCCGCGCCATCGGCATGGGCAGCGGGCGGTTTGTCTGCACCGACTTCATGCCGATGGACGTGCTGCAGGGCACCCTGTTCCAGCTCATCCAGTACATCCGCGGCACCGGCGGCTATAGCTACGAAAACATGGCGTCCAATGCGGAGTGGGGTGAGGGCTCTACCGATACGGTTGCCGACCGAACGTTCCCCGGTTCCGGAGCGCTTCCCGCCGCCCGGTCGGTCAATGTGTGGCCCTACGCCATTATCGCCCGCACCCGGCTCCCGTCGGCGCTTGCTCTTGGCGACAGCCAGGCGCAGGGAACCGCCGACTTTTATCAGGCCGGCGGCCCTGACGCGCTTCCCACCGCCGGCTTCGGGATGATCAGCCGCGCTCTTTCCCCTTTCGTGCCGGTGCTCAAGGGCGGCATTGCCGGCACCAACCTCGCCGAACTGAGCGCGCCCGGCAATCTGCGCTATCGGCTGACGGCCGCCCGGCAAGGATGGGTAACCAACGTCATCCATCAGGGCGGGGTGAACAGCCTAGGCTCCATGACCGCCGACCAGATGAAGGCCGCGCTCATCGACATCTGGCAGGAATGTGCGGATGCACTTGCTGCCGGCGCCGGGGGCAAGGTCTTCCAAACCACCATTACCCCGTCGACGGTGACGAGCACCGACAATTTCGTCACGTTGGCCGGCCAGACGCCAAATGCGGCCAACCCGATCCGTGTGGCGGTGAACGACTGGCTTCGCGACGGCTCGCCGGCGGTGCTCTCGGGTAACCGTCTCGTGCCCGCCCCCATCGGCACTGTTGGCGCCCTCCGGTCGGGCGATGTTGGTCATCCCCTCTCTGGCGGCATCTTCGACGTCGCCGATGTTGTCGAGAGCACCCGCAACAGCGGCATCTTCAAGGTGAACGGCACGGCCAACTGGATGACCAACGACGGGCTGCATTTCCCCCGCCCGGCTGTCATTTACATCCGCGACAGTGGGGTTTTCGATCACTCGCGGTTGGCTTGAGGAGAAGAGCTATGGCCTATATCACCCGGACCTATTCGCCCGAGCAGCTTCAGGCCATCATTGCCGGCGAAACCGAAGGCACCACCCTCGTCTCGAACGAAATCGTCGACCTCGGCGGCTACTACAGCGATCGGGTCACGGCGTTTGTCGCCGAGGATGATCACACCTATGTCGTCCATGCGCAGGCCGGGCCGCCTGATGAATGGACCCTGCCAGCCTTCGAGGGCGCCGGCGAGCTGACGGCCTATGCGGTCGAACCCGACCCGACCGTGGTTCCGCTCGGATGGCGGCGCGTGGTGGTGGCCGACGACTAGCGGTGGCGAGGTCCGGGTTTCCCCGGCGCGGGTGCATGTTGGGGAACCTGACCCGCGGACGGCGCTGACGCATAACCGCCACCTCGCCCCGTTGCTCTGGTGAGCCCGGCCGAGGTGCCTGATTCGGCGGCCATATGCGAGACGTGAAATGCGGCTGCGGGAGGCTTCTCTTCCGCGCCGAGCCGATCCGCCAGCGGATCGATATCAAATGCCGGCGCTGCGGCGTCGTGAATTCCCTGAGGCCGATCGAGCCCGAACCCGAGCGCCCCGAGCGTCATGTCCAAGGTGACGCTACATGTGCTTCGATACCGAAGTGATCGGCAACGCGACGCTCTATCACGGCGACGCCCTCGAAATCCTTCCGGCACTCCAGGGCGGGTTCGCGGCGGTGCTGTGCGATCCGCCCTATTGCTCCGGCGGCGTAACGGTGGCGGAGAAGGCACGCGACACGAGTTCCAAATATCAATCGTCCGAACACAAGGGTCTTTATCCCGAGTTCGCCGGCGACGCCCGCGACCAAAGATCGTTCCTCACGTGGTCGATGCTTTGGCTCGGCCGAGCACGCGCGTTGGCGGCGCCGGGGGCACTCATCGCGGTGTTCTCTGACTGGAGGCAACTCCCGACAACGACCGACGCATTGCAGTGCGCGGGCTGGGTGTGGCGGGGCATCATCCCCTGGGACAAGACCGAGTCCTCGCGGCCGCAGAAAGGGCGCTACCGCCATCAGGCGGAGTTCGTCATCTGGGGCACCAATGGGGCGCGGCCGTTCGCCGGGCCTATCGCTCCGGGCGCCTTCCGCATGCCGATCCCGCGACCCAAACACCACATGGCCGGGAAGCCGGTGGCGCTGATGGAGGGATTGCTGATGCCGGTGGAGGGCGCCGTGCTTGACCCGTTCATGGGCAGCGGCACCGTGGGGCTTGCTTGCGCAGCACGCGGGTTGCCCTATGTCGGCATAGAGTTCGAGCGGGCCTATTTCGAGATAGCGAAGGCGAGGCTGAAACAGTGGCGCTCAGATTGTCCCGCCGAGACGACGTAGAGTTTGAGAGCTACCGCGTCCTGAGCGGCGAGGTGCCGATCGGTATAATCTCCCGCCATACCGAAGGGCCTCAGGTGTTCTGGACCTGGGTGATTGGCCATGTCCATGTGTCGGGAGACGGGTTCGGGCCGCCGCAGGGTGGTGCCGACACCCGAGAGCAAGCACAGGCGGCGTTCGCGACACGCTGGCGCTTGTGGCTCGCTAAAGCGGGTCTGGTGGAGGTCGAGCCGGTGGTCAATCCCGATGGGTCGTAAGAGGGCTCTTACATGCCTCTCAACAGGCTCTTGCGGGCCGCTTCAGCCGGTGCGAAATCATGTGTCCCACGCTGCAGATTCATCTGTCGCGCTTCACCTCCCTCTCTCCGTCGGGGAGAGGGTCGGGGTAAGGGGCCCCCGCCGGCTCGCTCGGCGAGCGCCCCTCCGCAATCGGAGCGGCAGTCATTGACGGCCGGCCGCCTCCCCGCGCCGGAGGTGTCTCAGCCCTTGGCGAACGACTTCGGCTCGCCGCTCGTCAGCACATGCACGCTCGCCTCGTCGCCGACGAAGCCGACGAAGCGGTCGGCCGTCGGCTCCAGCGGCGGGAAGGAGCCGTAATGACAGGGGATGATCGTCAATCCCGGCAGGAAGCGCTTCACCGCCAGCGCCGCCGTCTCCGGCCCCATGGTGTAGCGGTTGCCGATCGGCACGATCACGATCTCCGGCCGGTGGATCTCGGCGATCAGCGCCATGTCGGAGAAGATGTCGGTGTCGCCCATGTGCCAGACGGTCGGCTCGCCGGGGGCGTGCACGATCAGCCCGTTGGCATTGCCGAGATAGACCGAGGCGCTGTCCGCCAGCGCACCGGAGGAGTGGTCGGCCCGCACCATGCTCACCGAGAAGCCGTCGAGGCCGATGGTGCCGCCGGTGTTCATCATCTCCAGCTTCTTCACCCCCTGCAGCCCGAGCCAGGAGGCGAGGTCGGCATTGGCGACCACCGTCGCCCCGGTCGCCTCGGCAATGGCGACGGTATCGCCGACATGGTCGCCATGGCCGTGGGTCAGCAGCACGTAGTCCGTGCCCAGCACCGCCACGTCGCGGCTCGACCCGAAGCTCGGATTGCCGGACAGGAAGGGGTCGATCAGCACCGCCTTGCCGGCGAAGTCGAGGCGGAAGGCGGAATGTCCGAACCACGTAATCTTCATGGAGCGTCTCTCTGGCTGCCGAGGATGACCGCAACATAGGGTGCCCGGCGGCGCGCTCAAGCCGGCTTTTCGGCCTCACCGGCCATCCGCGGCGGAAATCGGCCGCATCGTACACCCCACTGCACCGGCCGGACGCTCTGGCGCCCCCTGTCCGGGCGTGCTAGCGCAACAGCCATGAGCACGCCCGCCAGCGCCCCCATTCTCCGTATCGAGGAAGCCCACGCCCAGCTGCCGCCGCGCGGTGGGCTGCTCGGCCTCGATCTCGGCACCAAGACCATCGGCATCGCCAGCTGCGATCCCGACCGACGCTTGGCGGCGGCGGTGGAAACCATTGCGCGCAAACAGTTTACCCCGGATGCCGCCCGCGTGCTGAAGCTCGCCGGCGACCGCGGCGCCGTCGGATTCGTGCTCGGCCTGCCGGTGAACATGGACGGCAGCGAAGGCCCGCGCGCCCAGTCCACTCGCGCCTTCGCCCGCAACTTCGCCAAGCTCACCGAATTTCCGATTATCCTTTGGGACGAAAGGCTTAGCACCGCGGCGGTGGAGCGGGATCTCATCGGAGCCGACGTCAGCCGGGCGAAACGGGCCGCGGTGGTGGACCAGCATGCCGCCGCCTTCATCCTCCAGGGCGCCCTCGACCGCCTGCGGTTCCTCGCGAGCGCCTGACCATGGCCGGCGTTCTCGGCGCGCTCGTCCCGGTGTTCCTGATCATCGCCCTCGGGGCGCTTTTGAAGCGGGTGCTGCTCACCGAGGCCAGTCACTGGATCGCCTTGGAAAAGCTCACTTATTTCGTGCTTTTTCCCGCACTGATCATCGTCTCCATCGCCCGCGCCGACCTCGGCGGCGTGGCCGTGCTGGAGGTCGGCATCGCCCTTCTGCTCGCCATCCTCGGCCTCAGCGCGGCGCTGATGGTGCTGCGCCGACCGCTCAGCCGGGCGCTCTCGCTGACAAGTCCTTCCTATACCTCGCTTTTCCAGGGTTCGGTGCGCTGGAATTCCTATATCGGGCTGGCGGTATCCAGCGCGCTCGCCGGCCCCAAGGGGCTGGCGGTCGCCGCCGTCGGCCTGGCGGTGATGATCCCGGTGCTCAATATCCTCTCGGTGGTGGTGCTCGCCCGCCATGGCGCCCGCGCCGGTGCCGAGCCGCCGAAAATGCTCGCCCAGATCGCCCGCAATCCTTATGTCTGGTCCTGCGTCGTCGGCGCATTGCTCAACGAAATCAACGTGGTAATTCCCGCTGTTCTGATGACTTTCGTCGACATACTCGGCCGCTCCTCGCTGGCGCTCGGTCTGCTGGTGGTGGGCGCCGGCCTGCGCCTCGACAGCCTGCACCGCGCGCGTGCGGCAACGTTCCTCTCCTGTTTTCTCAAGCTGGTCCTGCTGCCGACGGCCGCCATCGCCCTCGGCCTTGCGCTGGGACTGCGTCAGGTCGATCTGCTGGTAGTCGCCATCGCCGCCTCCGTGCCCTCGGCACCGAACGGCTATGTGCTGGCGCGGCAGATGGGCGGCGACGCGCCGCTGCTGGCCGAGATGCTGACCGTACAGATGGTCTTCGCAACCATCACCATGCCACTCGCCGTATCGGCAGCTAATTATCTGTCTTCATAATAAGATATGGATATATTTTAAATTGGTAGATTAGCTAAATTCGCGCCGACAAAGCTCCTGGCGCGCTTCCCGAACGACGATGCGGCATACCAGTCGGATCAACCGAGCCGGGAAGCAGCGGTGGGTTCGGGCGGGGATTTCCGCGACGACCGCCGATAAGCGCTTGCGGCCGACCACATCAGCGTCTATCCAGCCGACTTCGATATGACATCGAACCCGACTGCCTCCTTCACGCTTGCCCGCCAGCACCTTCTCGGGATCGAGGGCCTCGATCCCGGCGAGATCGTCGGCCTGCTTGACCTCGCCGAGGAGTTCGTGACCCTCAACCGGCAGGTCGAGAAAAAGCGCGCGACCCTGCGTGGCCGCACGCAGATCAACCTGTTCTTCGAGGCCTCCACCCGCACGCAATCGTCTTTCGAGCTCGCCGGCAAGCGGCTCGGGGCGGATGTGATGAACATGGCGGTGGCCAATTCCTCGCTCAAGAAGGGCGAGACACTGATCGACACCGCCGCCACCCTCAACGCCATGCGCCCGGACGTGCTGATCGTGCGCCACAGCGCCTCCGGCGCGGTGGAGCTGCTCGCCCGCAAGGTCGATTGCGCGGTGGTGAACGCCGGCGACGGCGCCCATGAGCATCCCACCCAGGCGCTGCTCGACGCGCTGACCATCCGCCGCAACAAGGGCCGCATCGAGGGGCTGACGGTCGCCATCTGCGGCGACATCACCCATTCCCGCGTCGCCCGCTCGAATATCCTGCTGTTGCAGGCACTTGGCGCGACGGTGCGGGTGGTGGCACCGCTCACGCTGCTGCCGCGCGACATCGACCGCTTCGGCGTCGAGGTCCACACCGACATGCGAAGCGGCCTTGCCGACGTCGACATCGTGATGATGCTGCGGCTGCAACGCGAGCGGATGAACGGTTCCTTCGTACCGTCGGTGAAGGAATATTTCCACTTCTGGGGCCTCGACGAGGCGAAGCTGCGCTACGCCAAGCCTGACGCGCTGGTGATGCATCCCGGCCCGATGAACCGCGGTGTCGAGATCGATTCGGCGGTGGCCGACGGTGCGCAGTCGCTGATCCGCGAACAGGTGGAAATGGGCGTGGCGGTCCGCATGGCCGTCCTCGATGCACTGTCGCGGAACCTGCCAAATGCCTGAGATTCGTCCGGTTCTTCTGGCCGGGGCCCGCGTTCTCGATCCCTCGCGCGACCTCGACATCGAAGGCGACATCCTCATCGCCGACGGCATCATCAAGGACGTTGCGCCCGGTCTCGCCAATACCGGCCTGCCGGGCGGCACCGAGCGGGTGGATTGTCGCGGCCGCCTGGTGATTCCTGGCTTGGTCGACATGCGCGCCTTCATCGGCGAGCCCGGCGCCGAGCACCGCGAGACTCTCGCCTCGGCGAGCCAGGCGGCGGCGGCCGGCGGCGTCACCACCATCATCTGCCAGCCCGACACCGATCCGATGATCGACGAGCCGGCGATCGTCGATTTCCTGCAGCGGCGCGCCCGCGACACCGCCATCGTGCGCGTCCATCCGATGGCCGCGCTCACCAAGCGCCTGGAAGGCCGCGAGATGACCGAGATCGGCCTGCTGCAGGCCGCCGGCGCCGTCGCCTTCACCGACGGCGCCCGCTCGGTGCGCTCGGCACAGGTGCTGCGCCGCGCCCTGACCTATGCCCGCATGTTCGATGCGCTGATCGTGCATCACACCGAAGATGCCGATCTCACCGGCGAAGGGGTGATGAACGAGGGCGAACTCGCCGCCCGGCTCGGCCTTGCCGGCAGCCCGAAGGCGGCCGAGGCCATCGTGCTGGAGCGCGACGTCCGCCTCGCCGGCATGACCGGCGGGCGCTACCACGCCGCCTCGCTCACCTGCGCCGAATCGCTCGACGTGCTGCGCCGGGCCAAGGAGGACGGGCTCAACGTCACCGCCTCGGCCTCGATCAACCACCTGACGCTCAACGAGCGCGACGTGGTCGGCTATCGCACCTTCTTCAAGCTGGCGCCGCCGCTGCGCGCGGAGGAGGACCGGCTGGCGCTGGCCGCCGCCCTCGACGAGGGGCTGATCGACGTCGTCGTCTCCGACCACAATCCGCAGGATGTCGAGGTCAAGCGCCTTCCCTTCTCCGAGGCCGGCTTCGGTGCCATCGGGCTCGAGACCATGCTCGCCGCCGGCCTTCGGCTGGTGAATGGCGGAACGGTGGGACTGATGGCGCTGATCCGCTCGATGTCGACCCGCCCCGCCGAATTATTGGGGCTCGAAGCCGGCACATTACGGCCGGGTCGGCCGGCGGACATCGCCGTGGTCGCCCCGGACGAGGCATGGATCCTTGATGCCGCTTCGCTCAAGTCGCGCTGCCGCAACACGCCCTTCGACGAATCGCGCTTCGAGGGTCGGGTCGTGCGCACGCTGGTCGGCGGCCGCACCGTCTACGAATACGTGTGAATTGCCGCAGCCGCGCGCCGTGGTCGCCATCGCCACGACGCGCGCCGGCCACTAAGGTCGACGCATGACATGGTCGCTGCCTCCCCTCGCGGGCCTTCTCGCCCTGGCGCTCGGTTATCTGCTGGGCTCGATCCCGTTCGGCCTGATTCTCACCCGTCTCGCCGGCACGCAGGACATCCGTTCCATCGGCTCGGGGAATATCGGCGCCACCAATGTCCTGCGCACCGGCCGCAAGGGCCTAGCCGCCGCCACTCTCCTGGGTGATGCCTTGAAGGGTACGGTGGCGGTGTTGATCGCGGCGCGGCTGTTCGGCTTTGAGGGATCGCTCGTCGCGGCACTGGGCGCCTTTCTCGGCCATCTGTTTCCGGTGTGGCTCGGCTTCCGGGGCGGCAAGGGGGTGGCGACCTTCCTCGGCGTGACGCTCGGCCTTTATTGGCCGCTGGCCGTGGTGTTTGCGGTCGTCTGGCTCGGTGTCGCTCGGCTGTTCCGCTACTCCTCGCTGGCCGCGCTCTGCGCTACCGCCGCGACGGTGATCGCCGCCCTGGTGCTGGCGAGTTCGGCGCTGACCTTGCTGCTGGCGGTGCTGGCCGCAATCCTGTGGATCATGCACCGCGCCAATATCCGTCGGCTGCTGGCCGGTACGGAAGGCCGTATCGGGGCGAAGGGCTGATCCATGGCTCGCCAGGGCGTGCGCCTCGACGATGAGCAGCGCCGCGACTGGCTCCGGCTGATCCGCACCGAGAATGTCGGCCCGCGCGCCTTCCGCAACCTGGTCAACCGTTTCGGCGGCGCCCGCGCGGCGCTGGAGGCGCTGCCGACACTGGCGCGGCGCGGCGGCAGCCTGATCCCGCCGCGCATCCCCTCGCCGGCCGAGGCGGAGGACGAGATCACCTCCCTCGCCCGGCTGAATGGACGCTTCATCGCTATTGGCGAGCCGGACTATCCGCCGCCGCTGCGCGCCATCGACGACGCGCCGCCGCTGATCGCCATCCGCGGCCGCGCCGAATTGCTGATGGAGCCGATGGTCGCCATTGTCGGCTCGCGCGACGCCTCCGGCGCCGGGCGGACGATGACCGCCCGGCTGGCCCGCGGGCTCGGCGAAGCCGGCTGGGTGATCGCCTCCGGCCTTGCCCGCGGCATCGACACCACGGCGCATGAGGCGAGCCTCGCCACCGGCACCGTCGCTGTTGTCGCCGGCGGTCATGACCGCCCCTATCCGCGCGAGAACGAGGCGTTGCAGGCACGCATCGCCGAACGGGGCGTCGTGTTGTCGGAAATGCCGATGGGCTGGGAGGCGCGCGCCCGCGACTTTCCTCGCCGCAACCGGCTGGTATCCGGCCTGTCGCTCGGCGTCGTGGTGGTGGAGGCAGCGGAGCGCTCCGGCTCGCTCATTACCGCCCGCCTCGCCGGCGAGCAGGGGCGCGAGGTCTTCGCCGTGCCCGGATCGCCGCTCGATCCACGGGCCGGCGGCGCCAATGCGCTGATCAAGCAGGGGGCGGCCCTGGTGACAGATATCGCCGACATCACCGAGGTGTTGCGCCCGCTGATCGGGTGGATGGCGCCGCCAGCCGGCTCGCAGGAGGACGGCGAGGGACTGAGCTACGCCGAGCCGGCGGATGATGCCCGCTCGCGCATCCTGGGTTTGCTGGGCCCCTCCCCGGTCGGCATCGACGATCTCGTGGTACTGTCCGGCCGACCGGCCGGCGAGGTGCAGGTCGTGCTTTTGGAACTCGAACTCGCCGGGCGGCTGGAACGCCATGCCGGCAATATGGTCTCGCTTATCTGAGCGACGGGTCGCCAGCCGCCGAAGTGGTGCGACGAGCTATGGTGGCCGCCTCCTCGCGGGCCATCTCGAGGAGATAATGCAGCATGTGCAGCCGCTCCGCCGCGGCGATCCGCGCCAGCTCGGCGGCAAGCGCTTCGATATAGGCGGCCGTCTCGTTCGGCCCCTGCATTTGGTCGAAATCGTTATCCGTCACGGTCTTCTCATGCGCTGTGAGAGGGCAACCTAGCATCGAAGCCGGAGGTATTTCTATCCTTGATTACATTCGATAGATAATACCATCTATGCGTGCATATGCGGAAGCCTTCCGCAATGGCATCTGCGCCGGACTTACCGACCTCCCGCACCGCCCATTTGACAGCTTGGGCCGCCTCCCCCATTTTCCCGGCCGTTTTCTGGGCTGGACACCGAACCGAAGGACGTTACGGGCGCATGCAGGTCGTCATCGTCGAATCCCCTGCCAAGGCGAAGACGATCAACAAATATCTCGGACCGGGATATGAGGTGATCGCCTCCTATGGTCATGTCCGCGATCTGCCCGCCAAGGATGGCTCGGTCGATCCTGAACATGATTTCCGTATGCTGTGGGATATTGACCCCAAAGCGCAGAAGCGCCTTTCCGACATCGCCCGCGCGGTGAAGGCAGCGGACGGGCTCATCCTCGCCACCGATCCGGATCGCGAAGGCGAGGCGATCTCGTGGCATGTCCTTGAAATTCTCAAGGAAAAGCGGGCGCTCAAGGACCAGCCGATCTCACGCGTCGTCTTCAACGCCATCACCAAGCAGGCGGTGCTCGACGCGATGCGCCACCCGCGCATGATCGATGCCGCGCTGGTCGACGCCTATCTCGCCCGCCGCGCCCTTGATTATCTCGTCGGCTTCACCCTGTCGCCGGTGCTCTGGCGCAAGCTGCCGGGCGCCCGCTCGGCGGGCCGGGTTCAATCGGTCGCCCTGCGCCTCGTCTGCGACCGCGAGCGCGAGATCGAAAGCTTCGTGAAGCGCGAATACTGGTCGATCGCCGCCAAGCTGGCGACGCCGCGCAACGACGTGTTCGAAGCCCGTCTCGTCGGTGCCGACGGCAAGAAGATCGGCCGGCTCGACGTCGGCACCGCCGACGAGGCCGCCGCCTTCCGCACGGCGCTGGACACGGCCGATTTCGTGGTGCGCTCGGTCGAGGCGAAGCCCGCCCGCCGGCACCCCTACCCGCCCTTTACAACCTCGACGTTGCAGCAGGAGGCGAGCCGCAAATTGGGCCTGGCCCCGGCCATCACCATGCGCATCGCCCAGCGGCTCTATGAGGGCGTCGATATCGGTGGCGAGACCGTCGGCCTGATCACCTATATGCGTACCGACGGCGTCGACATGGCGCCGGAAGCGGTCTCCGCCGCCCGCTCGGTGATCGGCCGCGACTATGGCGACCGCTACGTGCCGTCCGCGCCGCGCAAATACACCGCCAAGGCGAAGAACGCCCAGGAAGCGCACGAGGCCGTACGCCCGACCGAGCTCGACCGCCGGCCGAAGGATGTCGCCCGCTATCTCGAAGGCGACCAGGCGAAGCTCTATGAGCTGATCTGGCTGCGCACCATCGCCAGCCAGATGGAATCCGCCGAGCTGGAGCGCACCACCGTCGATATCGACGCCAACGCCGCCGGCCGCCACATCGAGCTGCGCGCCACCGGCTCGGTGGTGAAGTTCGACGGCTTCCTCACCCTCTATCGCGAGGGCCGCGACGACGAGGAGGAGGATGACGAGAACCGTCGCCTGCCCGCCATGTCGGCGCAGGAGAAGCTTGCCAATAAGGGCATCGCTACCGACCAGCACTTCACCGAGCCGCCCCCGCGCTATTCGGAAGCCTCGCTGGTCAAGCGCATGGAAGAGCTCGGCATCGGCCGGCCCTCGACCTATGCCTCTGTGCTCGCGGTGCTGCGCGACCGCGAATATGTGAAGCTCGACAAGCGCCGGCTGGTGCCGGAGGACAAGGGACGGCTCGTCACCGCCTTCCTCGAGAGCTTCTTCGACCGCTATGTCGAATATGACTTCACCGCCGACCTCGAGGAAAAGCTCGACCAGATTTCCGCCGGCGATCTCGACTGGAAGCAGGTCCTGCGCGACTTCTGGCGCGATTTCTCGGCCGCCGTCGGCGAGACCAAGGACCTGCGCGTCTCCGAGGTGATCGAGCGTCTCGACGAACTGCTCACCGCCCACATCTTCCCGCCGAAGGACGATGGCAGCGACCCGCGCCTCTGCCCGACCTGCGGCACCGGGCACCTGTCGCTGAAGGTCGGCAAGTTCGGCGCCTTCATCGGCTGCTCGAACTATCCCGAGTGCAAATATACCCGCCCGCTCGCCGCCCAGAACGGCGAGAACGGCGAGGCGGAAACCAATGGCACGCGCGTGCTCGGCACCGATCCGGTCACCGGGCTGGAGGTCACGCTGCGCGACGGGCGCTTCGGGGTTTATCTGCAGCTCGGTGAGGGCAAGGATGGCGAGAAGCCGAAGCGCTCCAGCCTGCCAAAGGGCCTCGCGCCGGCCGATGTCGACCTCGAGACCGCGCTCGCCCTGTTGTCGCTGCCGCGCGAGATCGGCCGTCATCCCGATGACGGCACGGCGATTCTCGCCGGTATCGGCAAGTTCGGCCCCTATGTCCAGCATGGCCGCACCTACGCCAATCTCGATGCCGGCGACGACATTCTCGCCATCGGCCTCAACCGGGCGGTCGCGCTGATCGCCGACAAGCAGAACAAGGGGCCCCGCCGCGGCGGCGCGGCGGCCGGCGGCCGCGAGCTTGGCGAGCACCCGACCCTCAGCGGGCCGGTGACGGTGCGTCCGGGCCGCTTCGGGCCCTACGTGAACCACGGCAAGGTCAACGCGACGCTGCCCAAAAGCCTCGATCCTGACAGCGTCACCATGGAGCAGGCCGTGGAGCTGCTCACCGCCAAGGCCGGCTCGATGCCCGCCAAGCCGGCCCGGCGCAGCGCCACCAAGGCGGCGGCGAAGCCGGCTGCCTCGGGGGAGGCGCCGGCCAAGAAGACCACCGCAAAGGCCACCGCGCGCAAGGCCCCTGCCAAGGCCAAGAGCGCCGCAGCCTCGGCCAAGGCCCCCGCCCGACGCAAGGCTGCGGCCAAGGCCGACTGAGCAAGCGAGAAGGCGCCGATCAATCGATCGGCGCCGGTCCGCTATGGCTGCGCAGCGGCCGCTCCTCCATGAAGATCAGGCCGACGAGACCGATGGCGAGCGCCAATGCCGCCGCGGCGAAGACGAAGCGGAACGACTGCGTCAGCGCCCCGGCATCGACGGTCCCCAGTCGGAAGCCTTCGAGCAGCTGGTGGCCCGTCATCCCGGAAGCGCCGAGCACGATGGCGCCGAAGGCCGCGGCCAGCACCACGCCCCCCAAGGAACGGAAGAAATTCTGTACGCCGGTCGCGGTGCCGATCTGCGGCAGCGGCACCGCATTCTGCACGCTCACCGTCACCACCGGCAGCACGGTGCCGAGGCCGGCCCCGGTGACAGCCATCAGCACGGCAAGCCCCGCGAAGCTCATGTCGCGGGGGAACAGCGCCAGGAGCGCCAGCGCGACCACGGCACTGGACACGCCCGCCAACGGCACGCGCTTATAGTGGTGCATCAGCCCCATCATCCGGCCGGTGCCGGTCGCGCCCACCACCACGCCGGCCAGCAACGGGATGAGCGCGCCCCCGGACTGGCTCGCGGTGAAACCGAGCACGCCCTCGAAATAGAACGGCAGTTCGACCGAGAGCCCGATCATCGAGCCGATCGCCATCGCCGCCGCCAGCACCCCCGGTCCGACGACGCGATTGAACAGGATCGACAATGGGATCAGCGGCTCGCGCGCCGTGGCGAGCCGCAGGCCGAGCAGGCACCACAGCAGCAGCGAGCCGGCAAGCAGGCCCAGAACCATCGCGGAATTCCAGGCATAGACCTGGCCGCCCCAGCTCAGCGCCAGCATCAGCGCCATCGCCGCCGCGCAGAGCAGCAGCGTGCCGATGATGTCGAGCTGGTGCGGATGATGATGCGCCGGCAGGCGGTGCAGGACGCTATCGCTCATATAGGCGGCGGCAAGACCGAGCGGCACGTTGATCCAGAAGATCAGCGACCAGTGCAGGTGCTCGGCGAAGAACCCGCCGAGCACCGGGCCGGCGACGCTGGAGGTAATGAACACCACGGCGAAGAAGGCCTGGTAGCGTCCGCGCTCCTTCGGCGCCACGATCAGGCCGATAATGGTCTGGGCGAGCGCGATCAGTCCGCCGCCGCCGAACCCCTGCACGGCGCGTCCGAGCACCAGCCAGATCATGCTCGGCGCCAGCGCGCACAGCACCGAACCACCGATGAAGAGGCTGATGCTGCCGAGCAGTATCGGCCGCGGCCCGTGAATATCCGCCAGCTTGCCGACCAACGGCGTCACCGCCGTGCCGGTCAGCAGATAGGAGGTGACGATCCAGGGCACGTTTTCCATGTCGCCGAAGGCAAGGCCGATGGTCGGCAGGGCCGAGGCGACGATGGTCTGTTCCAGCGCGCTGAGGAACATCGCCAGCATGACGCCGATCAGGATGGTCCTGATTTCGGCGTGTGAGAGCTGTCCCGACTCCGGAGCGGTCGAGCGGGCATCCATTGGTTGTTTCCTTCCCGGCCCCCCGGGTGATGGCGGCGCAAATTGGCTCCGCCGCCAGCGCTTGGCAAGGGTCCGCCTGCTCCCGTCGCTATCACGAACCGAAAAACGTAGTCGGGTGATAAATTAGGCATCGCGCGGAAAGGTCGACGTAGCCGGGCGTAACGTTTAGCGTCAGCACGACCGTTCGAGGAACGCGAGAATCGTGCGCAAGCCCATCAAGCCTAAGATCCGCAAGCCGGCCGCCCCCCGCCTGCCCCGGGGCCTGCCGAACAAGGAAGACCTCACCGCCTTCATCGCCTCCCATGGCGGCGAGGTCGGCAAGCGGGAGATTTCCCGCGCCTTCGGGCTGGACGGCAGCGATCGCATCGCGCTGAAGGCCATGCTGCGCGAGCTTTCCGACGAGGGGCTCGTCGGCCGCAAGCGCAACAAGCTGCATGTGGCCGGCGCCCTCCCCGCGGTGGTGATGGCGGAGGTGGTCGAGCGCGACGAGGATGGCGAACTCATCGCCGAACCCATCGACTGGGATACCGAGGAGCACGGCGAGGCCCCGCGCATTCTGGTCAAGCTCGCACGGCGCGGCCGCCTCGCCGGCCCGGCCCCCACCATCGGCGATCGGGTCCTGCTCAAGACCGATGAGATTCCCGAGGCCGACGGCCGCATCCGCCACACCGGCCGGGTGCTTAAGCTGATCGAGAAGGCGCGGTCACAAGTGCTCGGCATCTACCGCGCCGACAAGAGCCGGCCGGATGCCGGGGGCCGCATCATTCCGGTCGATAAGCGCAACATGGGCCGCGAGCTGGCCGTGCCGCCCGGCGCCGAGGGCGAAGCCGAGGACGGCGATCTCGTGGCGGTGGAGATCACCCGCCACCATGCCTATGGCCTACCCACGGCCAAGGTGAAGGACAGGCTCGGCTCGCTCGCCACCGAGAAGGCGATCAGCCTCATCGCCATCCACGCCCACGGCATCCCCAACGTCTTCCGCCGCGAGGCGCTGGCCGAGGCGGAGAAGGCACGGCCGGCGACGCTGCGGGGACGCGAGGACTGGCGCGAGTTGCCGCTGGTCACCATCGACCCGCCCGACGCCAAGGACCATGACGACGCCGTCCATGCCGCGCCGGACGAGGACCCGGCCAATACCGGCGGCTACATCGTTACCGTCGCCATCGCCGACGTCGCCCACTACGTCCATCCCGGCAGCGGGCTCGACAAGGAAGCGCTGGCGCGCGGCAATTCGGTGTATTTCCCCGACCGCGTGGTGCCGATGCTGCCGGAGCGCATCTCCAACGACCTGTGTTCGTTGCGCCCGCTGGAAGACCGCCCCGCCATCGCGGTGCGGCTGGTCATCGGCGCCAATGGCCGCAAGAAGACCCACAGCTTCCATCGGGTGATGATGCGCTCGGCCGCCAAGCTCGCCTACGCGCAGGCGCAGGCGGCGATCGAAGGCCGGACCGACGACGTGACCGACCTGATCGTCGAGCCGATCCTGAAGCCGCTCTACGCCGCCTATGCGCTGGTGAAGAAGGCACGCGACACCCGCAGCCCGCTGGAGCTCGACCTACCGGAGCGCAAGATCCTGCTGAAGCCCGACGGCACGGTCGACAAGGTGGTGGTGCCCGAACGGCTCGACGCACATCGGCTGATCGAGGAATTCATGATCCTCGCCAATGTCGCCGCCGCCGAGACGCTGGAGGACAAGCGCATCCCCCTCGTCTACCGGGTGCATGACCAGCCCTCGCTGGAGAAGGTGTCGGCGCTGCGCGAGTTCCTGAAGACGCTCGACATCGCCCTGCCCAAGACCGAAACGGTGCGTCCGGCGCATTTCAACGACATCCTCGCCCGCGTCGATGGCACCGAATTGGCCCCACTGGTCAATCAGGTGATCCTTCGCAGCCAGGCGCAGGCGGAATATGCCAATGAGAATTATGGCCATTTCGGCCTGCATCTGCGCCGCTACGCGCATTTCACCTCGCCGATCCGCCGCTATGCCGACCTGATCGTTCACCGCGCGCTGATCCGCGCGCTCGACCTCGGGTCGGACGGCCTGCCGGAAAGCACGACGCCCGAGCAGCTGGCCGAGATCGCCGCCCGCATCTCGGCCAGCGAGCGCCGCGCGATGACCGCCGAGCGCGAGACCATCGACCGGCTGATCGCCCACCACATGGCCGAGCAGATCGGTGCCACCTTCAAGGGCCGGATCGCCGGCGTCACCAAATCGGGGCTGTTCGTCGCGCTCGACGACACCGGCGCCGACGGCTTCATCCCGGCGGCGACGCTTGGGCAGGATTACTACTGGTATGACGAAAGCCGCCACGCGCTGATCGGCGAGCGCACCGGCGAGATGCACCGGCTCGGCGACCGGGTGGAGGTGAAGCTGGTGGAGGCGGCTCCCGTCGCGGGCGCGCTGCGATTTGAGCTTCTCAGCAAGGGCGACTATGTGAAGGCCGGCAGGGGCGGCCCGTCTCGCAAGGGGCCGCGCGGCATACGCCGCGAGACAGGCAGCGTGCGGCGTGGGCCACCAAAGGTCGGCAAGCGCCGGTAGCCGGGAAGCACCGTTAGCCGGAAATCGCGGCAAGGAGCAGGGATCGCATGAGCTTTCAGCCCGCACGGCCGGTCGGCCCGGCGATGAAGAACGGCTTCCGCCTGCGCTGCCCGAAATGCGGCGAAGGCCCGCTGTTCAGCTCCTATCTGAAGGTGAACGAACGCTGCGCCGCCTGCGGCGAGGAGCTATGGCACCACCGTGCCGATGACGCCCCTCCCTACATGGTCATCACCATTGTCGGCCACATCATCGTGCCCGCGGTGCTGGCGGTGGAGATCGCCTGGCACCCGGCGGAATGGGTGCATATGGCGGTATGGCTGCCGCTCACCCTGATCCTCAGCCTGCTTCTGCTGCCGCCGGTGAAGGGGGCGCTGGTCGGCTACCAATGGGCCCTGCGCATGCACGGCTTCGACCCCACCAGCGAGGAGCACGACCCGGTGCCCCCCAGCCGCCGCCCCCAAGGACTTGCTCGCTCCACATGACCGCCATCGACGTTTCCGATCGCTTCGCGGCCAACCGGCCCGACGCCGCCCATGCCTATCGCCGCCCGGTTGACGCCGCGACGCTGATCCTGATCGACCGCTCCGGCCGCAAGCCGCGCGTGCTGCTCGGCCGCCGCAATCCGGCGCAGAAGTTCATGCCCGGCAAGCTGGTGTTTCCAGGCGGGCGCGTCGACCCACAGGACCGCAACGTGCCAGTCTACGGCATGCTCGACGCCCTGTCCGAGCGCCGGCTGCAGGCGCGCGTGGTGCGCCCGAGCCTCGGCCGGGCCCGGGCTCTCGCGCTGGCCGCCATCCGCGAGACCTGCGAGGAGACCGGCCTGCTCATCGGCTCGCACGAGGCCGGGACGCCGGAGACGATGCCGGCCGGTTGGGAGGCCTTCGCACAGGCCGGTGCCTTTCCCAATCTGGAAGCGCTCACCTTCGTCGCCCGCGCCATCACCCCGCCGCGGCTGTCGCGCCGCTTCGACACCCGCTTCTTCATGGCCGATGCGAGCGATATCGCCCACCGCATCCCCGATGTGACCGGACCCGATTCGGAGCTGGTGGAACTCGCCTGGCTAAATTTCGCCGACGCCAAGCAGGCAGAGGTGCCGACCATCACCCACGCCATCCTCGAAGAGATCGAGGCGCGTCTGGCGGGCGGCAACAAGCCCTGGCTGCCGGTGCCGTTCTATGCGACCCGCCATGGCCGCATGATGCGCGAGACGCTTGAGTGAGCTGCCCGTTGTCGCGCAGGGCAGCAATGTGATCACAAAAGTCATTCAGTTTTCACCGGACATGTTCTAAAGCCGACGGCCCGCCTTTTCGCAGAGCCGTTGCCTCCCATGCATGCCCACCTGCCCGTTGCCCGCCTCAACATCGCCTCCCTTGCGGCGGCGATCGCCGCCATTTCGGTGGTGGGCCTGGGTCTTGCCCTCTCCATCCCGCTGCTCGCCTTCGAACTCGACGCACGCGGCATCTCCAGCACCTGGATCGGGCTGAACACCGCCGTCGGCGGCATCGCCACCATCCTGTGCGCGCCGTTCCTACCCGATCTGGTGCGCCGCCACGGTGCCGGGCCGATGATGATGGGCGCGGTGGCGCTCGGGGCGGCCAGCCTGCTTGCCTTCAAGGTCACCGACGCCTTTATCTTGTGGTTCCCGCTGCGCTTCCTGTTCGGCGCCTCGCTGTGCGTCTTGTTCGTGGTCAGCGAGTTCTGGATCAACGCCGCCGCTCCCGCCAACCGCCGCGGCCTCGTCATCGGCGTCTATGCGACGACCCTGTCGCTGGGCTTTGCCGGTGGCCCGGCCATTCTCTCGCTGGTCGGCACCAGCGGCTGGGCGCCCTATGTCATCGGCGCCGCCTTCTTCTTCCTTGCCTCGATCCCGGTGATGATCGGTGCCTCGCAGGCGCCGGTGATCGAGAAGGAAAGCTCGCGCGGCGTGCTGAGCCTGCTGCGTATCGCGCCCGCCGCGACGCTGGCGGCCTTCGTCTTCGGCGCGGTCGAGACGGGCCTCGTCAACTTCCTGCCGCTCTACGGGCTGCGGCGCGGGCTGGGAGAGAATGAGGCGGCGCTGCTGCTCACCATCGCTGAACTCGGCAATGTCGGCCTGCAGATCCCGCTCGGCCTCATCAGCGACCGCATGGACCGGCGCAAGCTGCTGCTGGCCTGCGGCCTGGTCGGCCTTGCCGGCGCGGTGCTGATTCCCTTCCTCGCCATCGACGGCCTCGCCATGATGGCGACGGTGTTCGTGATGACCGGCATCGTCGCCGGCCTCTACACCGTCGGCCTCACGCTGCTGGGCGCGCGATTCGACGGCGCGGCGCTGGCAACCGCCAATGCCGCCTTCGTCATGCTCTACTCCATCGGCCTCATCGTCGGCCCGATTTCCGTCGGCACGGGGATGGGGCTGATGGGACCGCATGGATTCGCGGTCATGCTGGCCGCATTCCTGCTGGTCTATGTGCTGGTGGTAGCGGTTCAGCTGATCCGCGACCGTTGAACCTCACGCCTTCCTTGACAATTGGGCGCCGATCACGGATACGGACGCCCAACGAGCGGCATCGCTGCCGCGCGAACCCGATGAATTCGACGCGATCCCTGCAAGCGGGGGCGCGAGCCACTTTCCAGGAGACCGGTCATGGCCAAGGCGACGACCATCAAGATCAAGCTCGTGTCGAGCGCCGACACCGGCTTCTTCTACGTGACGAAGAAGAACTCCCGCACGATGACCGACAAGCTGGTCGTGAAGAAGTACGACCCGGTCGCGAAGAAGCACGTCGAGTTCCGCGAAGGCAAGATCAAGTGATCTTGCCGTTCCGGCGGAAATGACAAAGGGCGCCTTGCGGCGCCCTTTTCTTTTATATCCAATCGGTTGCGCACAGTTCTTCGCGCCCGATACCAAGTGCGGCCCGCCATAGCAGCGAGCCGCACCGGCGCTTCAGTTCACCCGCTGGCCGGACGCCTCGTCGAAGATGTGCAGCTTGGCCGGATTGCCGCGCACATGCACCTTGTCGCCGACATGGATCTCCGCCTCGCGCGGGCATTCGATGGTCAGCATGCGGGTGTGGCCGATATCGACATAGGCGTAGGTCTGGCTGCCCAGCCGCTCGGCGACGGCAATCTCGCCAACGAACCAGGCCTCGCCCTCCTCGCATAGTGCGAGATCCTCCGGCCGCACGCCGAGAATGATCGGCTGTCCGTCGCGAATCGACGCCTCCTGCTGGAGCGTGATCGTGCCCTGGGCGAGCGTCAGCGCCGCACCGCTCGCCGACACCATCGCCGACCCCGGCAATGTGTTCATGGTCGGGCTGCCGATGAAGCGGGCCACGAACAGCGTCGCCGGCCGGTGGTAGAGCTCGAGCGGCGCGCCGATCTGCTCCACATTGCCGGCATTCATCACCACGATGCGGTCGGCGAGCGTCATCGCCTCCACCTGATCGTGGGTGACATAGACGGTGGTCGCCTTCATGCGGTTGTGCAGCTTGGCGATTTCAAGCCGCATTTCCACCCGCAGGGCGGCATCGAGATTCGACAGCGGCTCGTCGAACAGGAAGGCGGCCGGCTCCCGCACGATGGCGCGGCCCATGGCGACGCGCTGACGCTGTCCGCCGGACAGCTGGGAAGGCCGCCGCTTCAGATAGTCCCGGATCTTGAGGATATCGGCCGCCAGCCCGACCCGCCGCCCCACGTCGTTCTCGTTGGCCCCGCGCATCTTGAGGCCGAAGGACATGTTGTCCTCGACGCTCATATGCGGATAGAGCGCATAGTCCTGGAACACCATGGCGATGTCCCGTTGCGCCGGCGGCAGCTCGTTCACGCGGATGCCGGCAATGATGAGATCGCCGGCGCTGATCTCCTCGAGGCCTGCAATCATGCGCAGCAAGGTCGACTTGCCGCAGCCCGATGGCCCCACCAGCACCAGGAACTCACCGCTTTCGATCTCGATGTCGATGCTGCGGATGACCTGCACATCGCCATAGGATTTGCGCACACCCTTCAGGGCTATCGCTGACATCCTTTTCCTCCTCGACTTGCCGTTTTGGCTTGACTGAATTATCGTTATCATTATCGATAATGATAATATGCCCATGAGGCAACACGGAACCGGCACGTTCGATGGTGTATTTTTCCACCAAATCCCCGAGCAGAGGCGGCGGCAGGCCCCCCAAGGCAAGCGCTGCGTTCAATGCGCTGAAGCGCGACATCATGCTCGGCACGTTGCCGGCCGGCACCGGTTTGACCGAGCTCGACCTTGCCGCACACTTCCAGTGCAGCCAGGGAACCGTGCGTGAGGCGCTGCTGCAATTGCAGGAAGAGGGCCTGGTGCGTCGCCAGGGCCATCGCGGCACGCAGGTTTCCGACTGCACCGAGGATGAGGCGGTCGAGATGTTCCGGCTGCGCGACCACATCGAATCCGCTGGCCTGCCGCGCGTCATGCGCTCGCCGAGCCCGTCGCTGATCGACGATCTCAACGCCATGATGGCGCAGATGCTTCAGGCGGCCGACGCCGATGATGAGCTTCTGCTCGCCTCGATCGACCGCGATTTCCACCGGCGCATCCTGCAGGACGCCCGGCTGCCGGCGCTCGATCCGATCCTGCACCGCTGCCTGGTGCATAACCATCGCTTCAAGATTTCCCGCAGCCGCGGCGTGCGCGATTTGCAGGCGACGGCACAACGTCACCGCAGCCTGATCGACGCCATCGCCAGCGGCGATATCGCCAGCGCCACCACCGCCATGCGCCGCCATATCGCGACCATCGTCGACTTCGGTCCCGAGCTCTTTCCGGGACCGCATCAATGAGCATCGATCCCGGCATCCTCTCCGCCGACATGCGCGCTTTGCTCGACAAGGTCGCCGCCGAGACCGGCCCGCAGCCGGACGCAACCCTGCTGCCGGCGGCCGAGGGACGCGCACTCGCCGCGCAGAACAACCGGCGCTGGAACGTCAATCTGCCGGAGATGGCCGACGACCGGGAAGTCACCGTTCCGGCCGATGCGGCGCTAGGATCAGCCGATATCCGCCTGCACATCCTTACGCCGCATGAGGCGGAGCGCGGCACCATCCTGTTCGTCCATGGCGGCGGCTTCGCCTTCTGCTCGCCGGAGACGCATGAGCGCTGCGCCCGCGTGCTGGCGAACGCGACGCGGATGAGCGTCGCGCTGCCGGATTATCGCCTGGCGCCGGAACACCCCTACCCCGCCGGCCTGCTCGATACCATCGCGACCATGCGGGCGGTGCTCGCCGGCGCCGTCGACGGCCTGCACGGCCCGATACTGGTTTCCGGCGATTCCGCCGGCGCCAATCTCGCCCTTGCCGCCATGCTGCATGAGCAGGCTGCCGACCGGGAGCTGCCGGACGGCGCCCTGCTGTTCTACGGCAACTACACCGTCGATCTCACCGGGCCGTCCTATCGCCGCTTCGAGAACGGGCCGGGCCTCACCACCGCGCGCATGGGCCGCTACTGGGCGTGGTACGTCGCCGGGCGCGATCTGGCAGGCGATCCCCTCGCCAGCCCGCTCGCCGCCTCGGACGCCGCTCTGGCCGCGCTGCCGCCGCTCTATCTGATGGCGGCGGGCGTCGACCCGCTGTTCTCCGACACGGTGTCGCTGGACGCCCGGCTGAAGGCGCTGGGACGTACCGACCGTTTCGATGTGGTGCCCGGCGTCACCCACGGATTCCTGCAGAACACGAACGAACTCGCCGCCGCGCGCGATGCGCTGGAAGTGGCGGGCGAGGTCGCACGAACAATCAAAAACAAAGCAAAAACCTGAACCAATGGAGGAAGTGCGTCATGGGATTTTTCAAGACATTTGCGGCCGGCCTCGCCGTCGCCGCGACATTCGCCGCGTCGATGGCGATCGGCTCGGCCCAGGCTGAGACGGTTCGCTTCTGGTACCATTTCGACAATCCGGCCAACCCGATGTCGGAACTGGTGGCGAAATTCGAAAAGGCCAATCCGGGGATCAAGATCGACGCCGAGAACGTCCCCTGGAACAGCTACTACGATAATCTCTATACCGCACTCATCGGCGGCAACGCCCCCGACGCGGCGATGGTCAAGCTGTTCGCCCAGCCGCGCCTCGTCGAGATGGGCGCGCTCGAGCCGCTCGGCGCGCGTATCGACGCCTGGCCCGGCAAGGCCGACCTGCTCGACAACCTGCTCGAACTGAACAAGGGGCCGGACGGCAAGCAGTACTACCTGCCGATCCAGTACGTCGTGCTCTATCTCTACTACCGCACCGACCTGCTCGCCGCCGCCGGCCTCAAGCCGCCGACCACCTGCGAGGAATTCCGCGACGCGGCGATCAAGCTCACCAAGGCGCCGGAAACCTACGGGTTCGGCCTGCGCGGCGGCAAGGGCGGCTGGGACCAGTGGGGCGCCTTCGTGTTCTCGCAGGGCGGCGCTCTGAAGCCCGGCGGGCTGACCAACCCGCAGGCGGTCGCCGCCAATCAGTGGGTGATCGACCTGTTCCGCAAGGACAAGGTGATTCCGCCCTCGGCGCCCAATGACGGCTTCCAGGAGATCATCGGCGCCTTCAAGGCCGGCAAGACCGCGATGACCATCCACCACATCGGCTCGTCCAAGGATCTCGTGGCCGCGCTCGGCGACAAGGTGTCGGCGGTGCCGGTGCCGAAATGTGGTGACGGTCACTGGACCTCCTATGGCGATGAATCACTGGCGGTGTTCTCCACCTCGCCGTCCAAGGACGCGGCGTGGAAGTGGATCTCCTTCCTCGCGGAAGGGCAGAACAACGTCGCCTTCAACAGCGCCACCGGTCAGATGACCGTCACCAAGAGCGGCGCCAAGGACTGGAAGCTGCATGAGCGCCGCTTTGTCGACGCCACCGTCGACTCGCTGCCCTTCGCCCATGTGCTGCCGCAGAACGCCGCCACTTCGGAGTTCGTGAACACCGCCTGGCAGACTGCCATGCAGCGGGCACTGACCGGCCAGATCACCTCGCAGCAGATGATGGAAGAACTGAACGCACTCGTCGCGCAGTGACCCAGCCGGGCATCGGCCCTGCGCCGATGCCCGCGACGCCATCGGGCTCCGGTCTTCGGCCGGAACCTCTCCCCACGCGCGACAGCCACGGGATTCAGCATGTCGATCGTCACCACCACGCGCGCCGCCGAAAGATCGGGCTCCTTCTGGCGGCGGGCGCACCTCACTCCCTACTGGCTGCTGGCGCCGGCCGTCGTGGTGACCGCCGTCATCGTCTTCCTGCCCATGCTGCAGGCGGTGGCCACCAGCTTCTACGACCTCATCCTGTTCCGGCCGAATGCCAGCCGTTTCGTCGGCTTCGGCAACTACATCAGGCTGTTTCAGGATCCGGTCTTCTGGACGGCGCTGTGGAACACCGTCATCTGGATCGGCCTCACCGTGCCGCTGCAGATGGGGCTCGGCCTTATCACCGCCATCCTGCTCAACCGTGAATTCCCCTGGCGCGGCCTCGCCCGCGCGCTGATCATCATCCCCTGGGCGCTGCCGAGCGTGGTGATCGCGCTGATGTGGCGCTGGATCTACGATCCCAACACCGGCGTGCTCAACGACCTCCTCATCTACCTCTCGGTGGTGCAGGGCGCCGTGCCGTGGCTGGCGGATCCGCATCTGGCTCTCTACGCCGTGATCGCCACGCTGACCTGGCAGGGCTTCCCCTTCTTCGCGGTGATGATCCTCGCCGGCCTTCAGGGCATCCCGAAGAGCCAATATGAAGCCGCCTCTCTCGACGGCGCCTCGCCCTGGCGGCAGTTCCTGCACATCACCCTGCCCGGCATCATGCCGGTGCTCGCCACCGCCGGCCTGCTCAGGGTGATCTGGGTGGCGAACTCGATGGACGTCATCTTCGTGATGACCGGCGGCGGCCCCGGCTATTCCACCCATACGCTGCCGCTCTACGCCTTCATCAAGGCGCGGCAGAACCTCGATTTCGGCTACGGCACCGCCATCGCCGTGACCTTCACCATCCTGCTCGGCAGCTTCGTCGCCGTCTATCTGGCCCGCACCATGCGCGAGGTGGAGAAATGACCAAACCCTCGACGCTGCGCCGCATCCTCACCACCGACCTGCCGGTGGCGCTGATCGTGCTGTTCGCCATGGCGCCCTTCGCCTGGATGATCCTGACCTCGCTGACCCCCTCGGCGCTGATCACCTCCAGCGGCGTCTCGCTGTCGCCGGCCGGCTGGAGCCTCGACAATTACTGGCGGCTGATCGAGCAGACCTCGTTCCTGATGAACATGCTGCACAGCCTCATCATCGCCGTCGGCACCATGCTGCTCGGCCTCGTGGTGGCGGTGACGGCGGCCTACGCGTTCTCGCGCTTCCGCTTCCCCGGCCGGCGGCTGCTGATGCTGCAATTCCTGCTCATCAACATGTTCCCGGTGGTGCTGCTGATCCTGCCGCTCTTCGTGCTGATGCGCCGCTTCGGCCTGCTCGACACCCATGTCGGGCTGATCCTCGCCAACTCCACCGTCGCCATTCCCTTCGCGGTGTGGATGCTGACCAGCTATGTCGGCGCCATCCCCAAGAGCCTCGACGAGGCGGCGATGACCGATGGCTGCTCGCGGCTGACCACGCTGCGACGCATCGTGCTGCCGCTGATGGTGCCGGGCATCATCTCGACCG
This sequence comes from Ancylobacter defluvii, assembly GCF_018390605.1. Lineage (GTDB taxonomy): Bacteria > Pseudomonadota > Alphaproteobacteria > Rhizobiales > Xanthobacteraceae > Ancylobacter > Ancylobacter defluvii. Next base: position 176,827 of record NZ_JAHBGD010000005.1, on the reverse strand, counting down.
GCATCTACATCTTCATCACCGCCTGGAACGAATACCTCTACGCGCTGACGCTGGGCGGACGGAACGTGCGCCCGGTCACCGTGGCGATCCAGACGCTGATCGGCGAATACCAGATCGAATGGGGCCTGCTCGCCGCCGGTGCGGTCGTCGGCGCCCTCCCCGCCACCTTGCTCTTCCTGTTCGTCCAGCGCCACCTCATCGGTGGCATGACCCAGGGCGCCGTGAAGGGCTGAACCTACACGCCCGCCGCCGCAATCAGGCGGTGCGGGCCTTCACTGAGGACGTGTCCATGAACCCGGTCGGGTTGATCTCCATGCAATATGCGCGGCCGTTCACGGCCGAGCATTTTCCTCTCTTCGCCCGCATGCGCGAGCACGGTTACGACTTCGTCGAATTGCTGGTGCCCGAAGTCGGCGAGATCGATGCCAAGGCCGCCCGCAAGGCGCTCGATGACGCCGGTCTCGACGTGGTTCTCGCCGCCCGCGTCAATCTCCAGCGCAACCTCTCCTCCGCCGAGGCGGACGCGCACCGGGCCGGCATCGACTACCTGAAATACACCGTCGATCAGGCGGTGGCGCTGGGCGCGAAGATCGTCGGCGGCCCGCTCACCGGCAATCCGCTGGTGTTCGCCGGCCGGCCGCCGCAGCCGGTGCCGGAGGAGGAGCGCCTCGCCCGCAAGCAGCGCTGTGTCGACGGCCTGCGCGAGGCTGGCGACTACGCGGCGAAGCACGGCATCCTGCTCGCCGTCGAGCCGCTGAACCGCTTCGAGAGCGACGTGCTGTGCACCACCCAGCAGGCCATCGAGCTCTTGGACGCGGTCGACCATCCGGCGATCCAGCTGATGCTCGACACCTTCCACATGCACATGGAAGAGAGCTCGATCCCGGAGGCGATCCGCCTCGCCGCCGGCCGCGTCGTGCATTTCCAGGCCAACGAGAACCATCGCGGCTTCCCCGGCACCGGCGCCACCGACTGGGTCGCCGTCTGCCGCGCGCTGCACGAGATCGGCTATGCCGGCCCGATCTCGCTCGAGCCCTTCCGCCGCCGCGACGACCGCTTCGGCGTGCCCTTCGCACAGTGGCGCGCGCCGCACGAGGACGAGAGCGACCGTCTCTCGGCCAGCGTCGCCTTCATGAAGTCCCACATCACTCTCACGGAATACCGTCGATGACCCTGAATATCGGTTGGATCGGCTGCGGCATCCACGCCACCCAGATGCTGCTTCCGCAACTCGTGCGCCACGACGTCAAGCTGGTCGCGCTGTGCGACATCGATGGCGCCCGCCTCGCCGATGCCGGCCGGCAATTCGGCGTCTCGAACCTCACCGACGACGTCGATACCCTCTTGTCGACGCCCGGCATCGACGCGGTGGGCATGGCGGTCGGTCCCGACCAGCATCTCGCCTTCGGCAAGAAGGCATTGGAGCGCGGGCTCGGCGTGTTCATGGAGAAGCCGCCGTCGGGCACCGCTGCGGGCGCGCGCGAACTGCTCGCCGCCTCGGAAAAGGCCAGGAAGCCGCTGCTGGTGGGCTTCATGAAGCGCTATTCGGTCGGCAACAAGATGGCCGCCAATATCGTGCGCTCCGGCCGCTTCGGCGACGTGCTGGGCCTGACCGGCTATTACATGACGGCCCCCGGCTATTTCGTCGGCAATGTCGATTATACCGGCTTCTTCCTGCACCACTGCGTGCACTACATGGACCTCGTCTCCTTCCTGGTCTCGCCGGTGAAGACGATCTCCGCCCGCAAGGTCGAGAAGGTCCCCGGCCGGGTGCTGTTCCATGTCGGCTTCGAGTTCGAATGCGGGGCGATCGGCAACATCGCCATGGGCACGATCCAGTCTCGCGGCACGCCGGTGGAGCGGATCGAGCTGATGGGCGATCACCAGCGTATCGAGGTCGAGGATGTGATCGAGATCCGCTGGCATCGCAACCCGCCCTTCAAGGTGGCCGATCCCAACGCGACGCTCGCCGATGACGTGGATTCGCTCACCTGGAAACCCAACTTCACCGCCGCGGCGAATGAAGACCCGAAGGGCTATCACGCGCTGCTTGCCGATGTCGTACCCGCGCTCGCCGGAGCCGAGACCGCGGCTCCGACCATCGCCGACGGCGTGGTTGCCATGGAGCGGCTGGAAACGCTGCGCCGCGAACTCGCGCTTTGAAAGATGGAAAAGCACGAGGCGGCATGGTGCGCCGCCTCGTGTGTCGACAAATCGGCGCGTCGACGAGCGATCAGCCCGGCCCTTTCAACCTCGCCGCGCGCTCCTCGCGCCGTATGACCCGACAGGCCAGCGTGACATCGAGGCCAGCGCCCTCAGTCGATGGGAAAGATGTCCGATGCCGACTGGACGCGCTCCACGATGCCCTGCTCGAACTGGTATCGGGCAAATGCCTCGATCGCCATGCGGTTCGGCTCCAGCCCATAGGGCCAATAGTCCGCTCCCATCGTCGCCTCGGTCTCGCGCAGTGACGCCTCCTGCCAGGGAAGCATGGCGGCGTCGTAGGCATATTGATGCAGCTCGCCGGCGGCGAAGGCTTTTGCGGCGCTGAAAGCCTCGCTCAGCGCCGCCGGCAGGCCGACATGCCGCTCCATGACGTCCTGGCGGACGCCGATGACATGCATCAGCGGAAACAGCCCGGTGCGACGATAATAGTCCCTCTCCGCGCCCGGCACGTCGGCGAAGAGGCGCCGGATTGCCGGATGACCCTGCGCGAAGGCCTGCGGCGCGCGTGGGGCGATGATGGCATCGACCCTCCCCTCCAGCAGCATCTGCCACAGTGTCTCGCCGGCGCCGAGCCGGGTGACGGTAAAGCGGGTCGGCAGATCGATCGGCACCTTCTCCTCGCGCCCCGGCGCGTCGATGCCGCCGATCATCCAATGCACGCTGTCCGCACTCACTCCGTACTCGTCGGAGAGCAGGCCGCGCACCCACACATTCGCGGTCAGCTGATATTCCGGCATCCCGATGCGTCGGCCGCGCAGATCTTCCGGCCGGGCGATATCGGCGTCGGCGCGAATGTAGATGGCGCTGTGCCGGAACTTGCGCGAGACGAAGATCGGCAGGCCGACATAGCGGCAGGTCCCGCGAGAGCGCAGCAGCGAGTAGGTGCTGAGCGACATTTCGGTGATGTCGAACTCGCCGCCCAGCATGCCCCGCAGGAACACCTCCTCCGGCGGCAGGATGGCCCAGTCCAGCCGGTAACCCGGCGGGCGGATCACCCCCGCGATGAGCGGCCAGGTACGGTCATAGGCACCGCAGCCGATGGTCAGCACCTCGGCCGGCGAAATCTGGACCCCGCTCATTTGCTCGAATAACCCGGCACGATCAGCGCATCGATGACATAGCGTCCACCGGCGGCCACCACCGCCGTGCCCTTTTCGAGCGCGGCACGCAGTTCGGCGACGCTGGAGACAGAGGCGTCGCCAGCGAAACCCTGCGCCTTGGCGAGGCCGATAATGTCCGGCGGCGGATCGTCGAGCCGCTGGCCGATCCACTTGTTCTCCACCGGCCGGCCACGCTCCCGCGCCATCCGCTCCTGATGGACCTCGTCGTTGAAATAGGACCGGTTGTTGGACACCACGAGCATCATCGGAACATCGAGACGCGCGGCAGTCCACAGTGCGTTGACGCCCATCAGATAATCGCCGTCGCCGATGACGCCGACCGTCATCCGGCCGCTGCCGCGCAAGGCGATGGCCGCGCCGATGGTGTGGCCCGGTCCGCTGCCCACCGCGCCGCCGCCATCCTTGCCGAGGAAGTCGAGCGGCGTGCGGAAGCGCGAGGCCTGCCGCGGCCAGCCAAAGGCCAGGCGGGCGAAAGTGACGGGCCGTTCACGGCCGAAGGCGGCGATAGTGAAGGCAAGTTGCTCGGAATTGAACGGCGCCGTCTCGTCGGGCCCGGTCGGTGCATCCAGCGTCCAATGCCGATCGGCCGGCAACAGCGGCGATGCCGGCTGCCAGTCGTCGGCGGCGGTCAGTCGCTCCAGCAGTTGGGCGATGAATCGGTCGGGATCGGCGAGCACACGCAGATCCGCCGCCGGCAGCGCCTGGTGGTCCATGCTCCAGCCGTTATGGACGTAGCTGTCGAGCGAGCAGTGGACGATGGCGGCGGCGACCGGCTCCTGCGTCTGCGACGCCCCTGAGCGCGCCGAAAGGAAGCCGGCAAGATCGTGCCAGTCGAAGCTGACGATGAGATCGGCGGCGGCCAGCACCTCCGCCTCCGCCTCCGTTGGCCGCTCGCCCACCGGTGCGAGGGCGTGCAGGCAATGCTCGGTGGGAAACACCGAGGCATTGTGCAGCGTGGTCATCACCGTGGCCCCGAGGCACTCGGCGAGTTCGACGCGGCGATCCCAGTCATCCGCCGCGCGCGAGCCGCGCCCGAACAGCAGCACCGGCGCGCGCGCCCCGCGCAGCAGCCCGATGACGCGCTCCATGTCCTCGCTACCGGCCGCAGGCGGATGTGGCGCGGCGTAACGGCGAACGTCCGGCACCTTCACCTCACGATCGAGCCGGCTCTCCTGCATCTCGGCGTCGAGGCAGACATAGACCGGGCCGGTAGGCGCGGTGCGGGCGATCTGGTCCGCCCGCAGCACCGACTCCACCGCTGCCTCCGCCGAGGCCGGCTGGTCGTCCCATTTGGTGTAGTGGCGCACCAGCGCGCCCTGGTCGCGCGCGGTGTGGATCCAGTCGATCCAGGGACGACGGCGATGAGCGTCGACCGGGCCGGTGGCGCCGAGGATCAGCATCGGCCGGCGGTCGCACCACGCATTGAAGATCGACATGGTGGCGTGCATCAGGCCGACATTGGAATGCAGCGCCACCGCCATCGGCTCGTTGGCGACGCGCGAGAACCCGTCGGCGATGGCGACCGCGTGCCCCTCGTGCAGGCACACGATCATTTCCGGATGATGGTTGCCGAGGTGGTTCACCAGGCTGTCGTGCAGGCCGCGGAAGCTCGCCCCGGGCACCAGCGCGATATAGCGATAGCCGAGCGCGCGGACGGTCTGGGCAACCACGTCGCTGCCCCAGAGTTGCTCCTGCGCCGTCAACGTCTCTTCGGTCTTCATGGCGGTATTCATCTATCCGTTCCGGTCTGTCAGTCGACAAAGACCTCGTCACGTCCCCGCCGGATGGACGGCAGGATGCCGACGACGAGCATGACGATGGCGAGCACGATGAAAAAGGCGGCGATCGGCCGCTCGACGAAGGTGAGGAAACTGCCGCGCGAGATCATCAGCGCCTGGCGCAGGTTCTCCTCCATCATCCGGCCGAGCACGAAGCCGAGGGTCAGCGGCGCCGGCTCGAAGTTGAACTTGCTCAATGCGTATCCGAACACCGCAAGGGCGGCCATGATCAGGATGTCGGCGGGCTCGGAATTGATCGAGTAGACGCCGATGCAGCAAAAAATGACGATGCCGACGAACATGAGCCGGTACGGCACGTTCAACAGCTTCACCCACAGCCCGACCATCGGCAGGTTGATGACCAGCAGCATCAGGTTGCCCATCCACATCGAGGCGATGAGGCCCCAGAACAGGTCGGGCATCTTCGTCATGATCTGCGGGCCGGGCACGATGCCGTGAATGGTCATCGCGCCGACCATCAGCGCCATCACCGCATTGGGCGGAATGCCGAGGGTGAGCAGCGGGATGAAGGAGGTTTGCGCGCCGGCATTGTTGGCGCTCTCGGGTCCCGCCACTCCTTCGATCGCCCCGCGCCCGAAGCGGCCGGGCGTTCGCGAAAGCTTCTTCTCCAGCGTATAGGAGGCATAGGGAGCCAGCACCGCACCATTGCCGGGCAGGATACCGAGAATGCTGCCGAGCAGCGTGCCGCGCAGGATCGGCTTGGCAGCGGCCCGCAACTCGTCCGGGCCCGGCAGCAGGCGGCCTATCTGCGTCTGCTTCACCTGCCGCGCCTCGCCATGTTCGAGGCTGCGGAACACTTCGGCGATGCCGAACAGGCCCATGCCCAGCAGTGCGATCTCGATGCCGTCGGCGAGCCACACCGCGCCGAAGGTGAGGCGCAGCTGGCCGGTGGTCAGGTCCGGCCCGACGGTCGACAGCAGCACACCGATCAGGATCATGATGATCGCCTTGAACACCGAGCCGCGGGCGAGCAGCACGGCAAAGGCGAGGCCGGTCAGCATCAGCGCGAAATACTCGGCCGGGCCGAACACCAGCGCCAGGCTGGCGAGCGGCGAGGCCAGCGCAGCAATGACCACCGTGGCGATGGTGCCGGCGACGAAGGAGCCGATCGCCGAGATGCCGAGAGCGATGCCCGCCCGCCCCTGCCGCGCCATTTCGTGGCCGTCGAGCGCGGTGACGACGGCGCTGGACTCGCCGGGAATGTTCAACAGGATCGAGGCGGTGGAACCGCCATATTGCGCGCCGTAATAGATTCCGGCGAGCATGATCAGCGCCGCCGTCGGATCGAGACCGAAGGTCAGCGGCAGCAGGATGGCAATGGTGGCGATGGGGCCGATGCCGGGCAGCACGCCGATCAGCGTGCCGAGCATGCAGCCGGCGAAGCACAGCAGCACGTTGATCGGCGACATCGCGACGCCCATGCCATGGGCGAGATTTTGCAGGAAGTCCATCGGGAGCTCAGAACTGGATCGAGAGGGCCGGAAGGATCAGCATCGGCAGCGGCTGGTTCAGCAGGCCGCGGAAGACGACGGCGCAGAACACCGTCATCACCACGGTGAAGATGGCGAGTTCGACCGGCCGCACCTCGCGCGAACCAAAGCCGGCCACCAACATCGACAAGGGCGCCGCGACGAGGAAACCCACCGAGCGGATCATCGCCGCGAAGATGACGAGCGATGCCAGCACGAAGATCGGGCCGCGCAGCTGCCAGCGCTCCAGTGCCTCGCCTTCCTTGACGAAGCTCAGCACCACCAGCACAGCACCGCCGATGCCGATGCCGATCGCCGTCCAGCGCGGCACCATCGCCGGTCCCATCGTGCGCAGGGTGCCCTGCGGCAGGCCGCTGAGCATCCAGACGACGAAGGCGGCGGCGACGATCAGGAAGGCCCCGGCGACGAAATTCTGCGGCGAGCGGATGGCGGGATGCGGTCCCTGCGCATCCCGTTTCAGCAAAGACATGCGAGCCTCCTCGATAGAGCTGTCGCATTTCGGACGGAGGCGGCCGGCCGGGCCGCCCTCATTCAACAGTGACGCCGATGGTCCGCACCATCTCGCCCCACTTGTTGACCTCGTCCTTCAGATAGACCGACACCTCTGCGACATTGCGCTTGTGGAGCTGGTAGCCCATGCCGATGAGCTTCTCCTGGATGTCCTTGCGCGCCAGGATCTCGCCGATGTCGGTATTGATCTTCTCGACGATGTCGGCCGGGGTCTTGCCCGGCGCCAGCACCGCCACCCAGGATTCCGCCACGAAGGGGAACCCCTTCTCGGTATAGGTCGGCACGTCCGGCATGGCGGAGACGCGGGTCTCGCTGGCGACGGCGAGGCCGTTCAGCTTGCCTTCCGTCACCTGCGGGATGACGCCGAAGGAGGAGGCGACCATGTCGACCTGGTTGCCCAATGCAGCCTGCACCGACAGCGCGCCGCCGCGGAACGGCACATGTGTGGCCGGTGTCTTGGCGAGCTTGCGCAGGAAATATTCGGCGGCGATGTGCGATCCGCTGCCGACGCCGGCGGTGGCGAAGGTGATCTCGCGATCCTTGGCCCAGGCCAGATAATCCTTCAGGTCGCCCGGATTCGACGGGTGGGTGGCGATGGTTTCAGGCGAGGAGACGGAAATCGAGATCGGTGCAAGCTGGTCGAGCGAATAGTCGCGCTGCTTGTAGAGCGTCTCGTTGATGGCGATCGCCGTCGAGGTGACGAGCAGGGTCAGGCCGTCGGGCTTGGCGTTGGCGACGATCGAGGCCGCGGTGTTGCCGCCGGCCCCGGCCTTGTTTTCGACGGTGACGGCCTTGCCCCATTTGGTGCTCAGCTCCTGGGCGATGATCCGTGCGAAGGAATCGACGAAGCCGCCCGCCGCGAAGGCGACGGTCAGGGTGACGCGATCCTGCGGGTAGGCGCTGGCCTGCGCGCGCACGAGACCCGTGCAACCGAGCAGGATGGCGGCCGCGGACAGGGCGGCCACAACCGGACGACGAAGGGCGTTCATTTTCCTCTCCATGTAAGGTCTTGCTTGCGAACCCCTCTGCGGGGGTTTCGTCGGTTGGACCGCCGGCTCAGCGAGCCGGGCGCTTCAGATTGACGTGGATGTGCTTCTCCTGGGTGTAGGCCAGCAGTTCCTCCAGGCATTCCTCGCGGCCGAGGCCGGATTGCTTGTAGCCACCGAAGGGCGTGCCGAGGAAATGGCGGGAGACCTCGTTGATCCAGACGAAACCGGCTTCGACCTCGCCCGCCAGCCGATGCGCTTCGCGCACGTCGTCGGTCCAGATCGAGCAGGTCAGTCCGTATTCGACGCTGTTGACCGTCTCCAGCATCCGCGCCTCGTCGGACCAGCGGAATATTGCGAGCACCGGGCCGAACACCTCCTCGCGGGCGAGGCGCATCTGCGGCGTGACCTCGGTGAAGATGGTCGGCTGGACGAAATTGCCGCCGGCCAGTGCTGGATCTTCCGGCACGCCGCCGCCGCACAGCAGCGTCGCGCCCTCGGCCTTGGTGTCGGCGATGAAGCTCATCACCTTGTCGAACTGGGCGCGGCTGATGATGGCGCCCATGGTGGTCGCCGGATCGGCGGGATCGCCGGGCTTGAAATGATCGATCTTGCGCGCGATGCGTTCGACCACCGCGTCATGGATCGCCTCGTGCAGAAACACCCGGCTGGTCGAGCCGCAGGACTGGCCGCACCAGGTGAAGTTCATGCCGGCGACCACCGCGCTCGCCACCTCGTCCGGGTCGGCATCAGCGCGGGCGATCAGCGCATTCTTGCCGCCGAGTTCCAGCAGCACCGGCTTGATGGTGTCGGCGCCGGCCTTCATCACCGCCCGGCCGGCCTGCACGCTGCCGATCAGCGAGATCATCGCCACGTCCGGGTGCGAGGCCAGCGCCGCGCCGGTCTCGCGACCGCCCGGCAGCACGCTGAACACGCCCGGCGGCAGCAGGCCGTCAATGAGTTCGGCGAAGCGCAGCGAGCTCAGCGGCGCCTGGTCCGGCGGCTTGACCACCACGACATTGCCCGCCGCAAGCGGTGCCGCCGACTTGGCGGCACAGAACATGAAGGGATGGTTGAAGGGGATGATGCGGCCGATGACGCCGCGCGGTTCGCGCACCGAGAAATTCACCGAGTCAGGCCCGAGCGGCACCGAGTGCCCCTTCATTTCGGTGACGAGGCCGGCGAAGAAATCGAGCTGCGCCGCGGCGTTGGCGACATCGCCGGCCATCTCGTGCACGGGGTTGCCGCCGTCGATCGCGTCGATCAGCGCCAACTCGTCGGCGTTCTCGCGGACGATGCGGGCGATCTGCCGGAGGATCTTGGCCCGCTCGGCCGGCCGGACCTTGCGCCATTCGCGATAGGCCGCCTTCGCCGCCTTGACCGCCGCATCCACATCCGACGCATCGGCCTGCGCCACGAAGCCGAGCGACGAGCCCTTGGCCGGATTGGTGAGCTCGATCCGCGCATTCTGCACCGGCGCCCGCCAGGCGCCGCCGTAATAGAGTTCGCGGTTCTTCGGCAGAACGTCGGGGGTCTTGATGCCATCAATGTACATTGGGTCGTTCCTCACGCCTCGAAGACGGCGTTTCCCGATTGAATATCCCGGTTTCTCTCGTTGCCGCGCCGGACCGGCGCGCTGGAAAACTCGGTCTCTTCCGGCCGATCAGGCCAGCACGTTCGCGTCCTTCAGTTCCCGGCGGACCAGGTCGAGCATCTCCTCCAGATCCGGCGGATAGGTCTCGAGGGCGAGGCGGCCGAGCCGTTCCTGCTGCGCCACCGTGCCCTCGGTCACCGCCGGCTCGACGCCGAGCTCGCGCAGCGTGAGAGCGACCTCGCGCATTTCGGCCGCACGCCTCACACCATGGTCGAGCATCCGGCTGACGTTGTAGGAAGCGACATCCCGCCACGCGATCCCCGGATAGCTACGTTGGAGGGATGCGAGGATATCGGCCTCTATCCCCGCCGACCGCGCGGCGGCGAAACACTCGTAGCAAAGTGCCTCGAGGCCCTTCACCATGACGCTGCGCACCATCTTCACCTGTGTCGCCGCGCCGATCTCCGGACCCGCGACGGAGAGGTTCATGCCATAGTCGCCGAACACGGCGACGAAGCTCTCCGCGGACGGGCCGGCGGCGAGGCAGGGCGTCTGGTGCTGGCGCGGATGCACCGGCGCCATGATCGCGAGGTCGAGATAGCCGCCGGGCCGGCCGATGGCTGCGGCCGCGGCGCGCTTGCGACCGGGGGACACCGAATTCACATCGACGAAAAGCTGGTGCGGCCCGAGCAGCGGAGCGACACGGCGCGCCGCATCGAGGCTCGACTCGGCCGTGACCGCTGAAAACACGTAATCGGCGCCTTCCAGCGCGGTTGCGGGGTCGGCGGCGAGGCGCACGCCAAGCCGTTCGGCCGGCACGCATATACGGGCCTCGTGGCCGGCAATATCGAACGCCGCGACCTCGCGAATGCCCGCTTGCATCAGGCCGCCGGCAAAGGCTTGCCCGGCTTCGCCGAAGCCGATGAAGCAGAGTTTCGGCGGCAGCTTGCCGTCGGGGTGAAGACCGGCGTCAGACATGTTCATGCCCCTCAGAGAATCCGGCACACATCGTCGAAGTCGAAGCGGGCTGCACGGGGCCGCAGGCTCGCCGGGTCGCCGTAGCCGATATTGACGAGGAAGTTCGACTTGACGCGCCCGCCGGGGAAAAAGGTCTCGTCCACCGCGTCGTGCAGGAAGCCGGACATCGGGCCACAATCGAGGCCGAGCGCCCGTGCCGCCAGGAGCAGATAGGCGCCCTGCAGCGTCGCGTTGCGGAAGGCGGCCCGCCAGGCGAGATCCGGATCGGCGATGTAGGTCTCGCGCCGGTCGACCGCATGCGGCGCCAGCGTCTCCAGATGTTCGTAGAAGGCGGTGTCGATGCCGAGCACCGCCGTCACCGGCGCCGCCATGGTCTTGTCGACATTGCCCGGCTTCAGGCAGGGCCTGAGTTGTTCCTTGGCTTCCGGCGAGACCACGAAGACGATGCGCTGCGGGCAGATGTTGCTGCTGGTCGGCGGCAGCTTGGCGATCTCGTAGAGGGCCCGCAGATCCGCTTCCCCGACCGGCTTCGGTAGCCAGCCATAATAGGTTCGCGCGTCACGGAAAATCAGGTCGAGAGCGCTGTCGGCGACACGCTGCCGCGTCGCGTCGGTCCGCGTCGCGTCGGTATTGGCGTCCATGGTCGTTTCCACCGTTTGTTGGGCGGAAATAGACACAAGAATCGATGGCCCGTCGTCCGGCCAAACGGCAAAATATCTATAGCTAAAAGTTATACCTGCGTCGGCCGCGCCTTCAGTCCAGCAGACCGGTCTTTTGCAGTTCGCGCAGATGCTCGCGCAGCGCCGTGATCAGGGCCGCGACGCTGGCCGGCCGCCGCCGGTGGCGTAGGGAGACGATGCCGGCCGGCCGGCTCACCGAGACCAGCGCCACCGGCAGCAGGTGCACCGCACCGCGCGTGAGGTCGCCCGCCAGCATGAGGCGTGGCAGGACGGTGACGAAATCGCTGGAAAGGATGAGTTCGCGAATGAACGAGAGCGAGGTCGAGCGCAGCGGCGGCGTGCTCGGCAGCAGGTTGGAATAGGCCAGCACCGAATCCACCTCCTGCCCCAGCCGCTGCTCCAGCGAGGGCAGCACCAGCCCGTAGCGGGCTAAGGTCTCCACATCGACCTTTCCGTGCTTCAGCAGCGGGTGGTCGGCCCGCACGATCATCGAGATCGGCTCATGATAGATGGTTTCGCGCTGCACATCCTGGGAGGTCTCGGCCTCGTAGAGGCGGCCGACAATAATGTCGAGCTTGCCGCTTTCGAGTTGCGGCATGAGTTCCACCGTGCGCCCCTGCACGATGCGGATGTTGAGATCCGGATTGGTTGCCCGCAGCCGGCCGAGTGCCGCCGGCAGCACGCTTGACGCCGCGGTCGGCAGGGCGCCGATCACCAGCGTGCCGGCAAGGCCCTGCTCGATGAGCACGACGTCGTCGCCGAGACGCTCGACGAGCGACAGCATGGCGCGTCCCCTCTCGACGACCGCCTTGCCGAACGGATTGATAAGCACGCCGCGCGGCACCCGATCGAAGATCGGCTGGCCCAGAATGGCCTCGATCTCCTGCACCGCCTTCGACACCGCCGGCTGGCTCAGCTCCAGCTGATGCGAGGCGGCGAGGAAGCTCCCCTGCTCCGCAACCGCGATGACGATTTCGATCTGCCGCAACTTCAGACGGGAACTCAGCTTCTGCCGCATGATGGGTCCGCCCTGCCGTGCCGTTTGCGGCCGGAAACACCCACAGGGATGCCCGCCGCCACCGGCCTTGTCCAGTACGTGACGGCCCGTCACAGCCGGCTGTTCGGCCGGGCCGGCATCGGATAAGCCAGTCGCTGGCCACGCGCCCGCAATCGGAGGTCGCCATGCGAATCGACGTGTTGGGACTTCAGGCATTCGTCAGCATCGCCGAACGGGGCAGCTTCCGGGCGGCCGCCTCGCATCTGAATCTGTCGCAGACCGCGCTCAGCCACCGCATCCGCAAGCTCGAGGAATCGCTGTCGCTGCAATTGCTGGTGCGCACGACCCGGCAGGTGACGCTGACGCCGGCCGGCACCGCTTTGCTGCCCCGCGCTCGAAAAGTGTTCGAGGAGCTCGGCACCACGCTGGAAGATCTGCGCACCACCGCCCGCGAGGCGGAGGAGCGGGTGGTGATGGGCTGCCTGCCCACGGTGGCGATGCGCTGCATGCCGGAGGTGATCGCCGCCTTCGTCGCCCGCTACGGCAATGTCCAGGTCACCGTCCACGACAATTCGGTGCTGGAGATCGCCGACAAGGTGCAGTCGGGCGAAGCCGAGTTCGGCGTGACCATCATGTCGGCCAATCGCTGGGACCTCGAACTCAAGCCGATCGTGAAGGAACCCTTCGTGCTGGTCTGCCACCGCAGCATGCCGATGGCCGGCGCATCCTCGATCAGCTGGGCCGAGCTCGGCGGCATGCCGCTGGTGCGTATCAGCTCGGAAACCGGCAATCGCATCCTCATCGACGACGCGCTCGGCGCGCGCAGCGAGACGCTGTTGTGGCGCTACGAAGTGCAGCGGGTGGTCACCGCGGTCAGCCTGGTGCGCTCGGGCATTGGCTGCGCCGTAGTGCCCAAGCTGGCGCTGGATGTCGTCTCGCGGGACGACATCGTGGCGATCCCGCTGCGCTCGCCCACGGTGACGCGCACACTCGGCATCGTGACGCGCAAGGGGCTGCCGCTGCGCCCGGCCGCCCGTGACCTGCTCGATCTGGTCATCGCCGCACTGCACGAAAGCATCGCCGACTGACAGATGCATCTTTTGCATCAATCGCTGCAAAACTCTCATTTGATTCAGTAATTTTTTCCTCGCACCCTTGGCGTCAACAAAGCCGAGGATCGCTGGCACGGCCTGCGGCGACGCGTGCCGGGCGTGCTCATCCTGCAGCCGAGGCCGAGCGCACGGAGGCATCCGGCGAACCGCCGCCGTCGACAAACGACAAGCCAACAACAAGCGCGCCAACAACAACACGCCAAAAAAACAAACGCTCAGGAAACGCATCATGGCCATCAATCGCCGCGCCCTTCTGGCGAGCGCCGGATTGGCGTTCGCCGTCCCCACAATGGCCCGCAAGGCCATGGCGGACGACAACGTCGTGAAGATCGGGCTCATCGCTCCGATGACCGGCCCGTTCACCTCCACCGGCCGCATGCTGGAGGAGGGTGTGCGGCTCTACATGAAACAGGCGGGCGACACCGTCGCCGGCAAGAAGATCGAGTTGATCGTGCGCGACGACACCGGCGTCGCCGACGTCACCAAGCGCATCGCCCAGGAAATGGTGGCGAATGACGGCGTCACCATCCTCACCGGCTTCGGCCTGACGCCGCTGGCGCTGGCCGTCGCGCCGCTGGCGACGCAGGCCAAGGTGCCGGAGATCGTGATGATGGCGGCGACCTCGGTGGTCACGGAGCGTTCGCCCTTTATCGTCCGCCCGGCCTTCACCCAGGCGCAGACCACCGTGCCGCTCGCCGACTGGGCCTACCAGAACGGCATTCGCAAGGTGGTGAGCATCGTCGCCGACTACGCGCCGGGCCTCGATTCCGAGGCGGGCTTCAACAACCGCTTCAAGGCGGAAGGCGGCGAGGTGCTCGAAGCCATCCGCGTGCCGCTGAGTACCCGTGATTTCGCTCCGTTCCTGCAGCGGGCGGTCGATGCCAAGCCGGAAGCGCTGTTCGTGTTCGTTCCGACCGGTCTCGGGGCGGCGCTGATGAAGCAGTTCGTCGAACGCGGCCTCGACAAGTCGGGCATCAAGGTGCTCGGCGAAGGCAGCGTCACCGAGGACGACATCATCACCCAGATGGACGATTCCGTTCTGGGCATGATCACCGCGCACCATTATTCGGCGGCGCATAAGAGCCCGGAGAACGCCGCCTTCGTCGAGGCCTTCCGCAAGGCCTATGGCCACCGGCCCAACCACATAGCCGTGCATGCCTATGACGGCATGCGGCTCGTCTACGAGGCGCTGAAGAAGACTGGCGGCTCGACCAACGGCCAGCAACTGGTCGAGGCCATGAAAGGCCTGTCCTGGGAAAGCCCGCGCGGGCCCTTCACCATCGATCCCGCCACCCGCGAGCCGATCCAGAACATCTACATCCGCCGCGTCGAGCGCATGGGTGGCGAGCTCTACAATGTCGAATTCGCCACCATCCCCAATGTCAAAGACCCGTCCAAGGCCGGTCTCTGAACGGCAAGATGGAGGAGAGAACCATGCTTAATCGACGCTCGCTCATTGCCGGCCTCGGTCTTGCCGGCGTCTGCGCTCCCGCCGTCCTGCGCGCCCAGGCGGCCGAAGCTTCGCAGGCTTGGCCCTCGCAGGTGGTGAAGATCGTGGTGCCGTTCACGCCCGGCGGCAGCACCGACGTGCTCGCCCGGCTGATCGCCGCCAAGATCGCGCCGACCATCGGCGGTCCCGGCTTCATCATCGAAAACAAGGCCGGCGCCGGCGGCACCATCGCCGCCGCACAGGTGGCGAAGGCCGCCCCCGACGGCCACACGCTGATGATGGGCCATATCGGCACGCTGGCTTTCAATCCGGCGCTCTATCCGGACCTGCCCTACGATCCGATCCGCGACTTCGAGCCGGTGGCGCTGGTCGCGTCGGTGCCGAACATCCTCGTCGTCAATCCGGAGGTTCCGGCCAAGGATTTCCAGGAATTCGTCGCCTACGCCAAGGCCAATCCCGGCAAGCTGAACTACAGCTCGGGCGGCCAGGGCAGCGCCGCTCACATCGCCGGTGCCTATCTTGCCTACAAGGCGGGCTTCCAGGCGGTACACGTGCCCTATCGCGGCACCGCTCCCTCGGTGGTCGATCTGATCGGCGGCGTCGTGCAGTTTACCCTCACCGGCGGGCCGGCGGTGCTGCCCTTCGCCAGCAAGGGCCAATTGCGGGCACTCGGCGTCGCCAGCGCCGAGCGCGCCACCTTCGCACCGCAGCTGCCCACCATCGCCGAGAGCGGCCTTCCCGGCTTCGAGGCGGTGCAATGGTACGGGATCGTCGCGCCGAAGGGCACGCCGCGCGAGATCGTCGATCGCCTGAACCGCGAGATCAACGCGCAGCTCGCCACCCCCGAATTCGCCGCCGTGCTGGAAAAGGACGGTGCGGTCGCCACTCCCCGCCCGCCGGAAGCCTTCGGCGAGCTGATCGCCTCGGAACTGCCGGTGTGGCGCGAGGTCATCACCCAGGCCCAGATAAAAGCCGGAGGCTGACAGATGCAGAGCCGCGTTAGGTGCATGCTCATCCGGGGAGGAACGTCCAAGGGGGCTTATTTCCTCGCCTCCGACCTGCCGCAGGATCGCGACGCACGCGATGCACTGCTGCTCGCCGTGATGGGCTCGCCGGACAAGCGCCAGATCGACGGGCTGGGCGGGGCACATCCGCTCACAAGCAAGGTAGCGATCGTCTCGCCCTCCGCCGACCCGGCGTGCGACGTCGACTTCCTGTTCGCACAGGTCGGCGTCGACACCGCGCATGTCGACACCACGCCCAATTGCGGCAACATCCTTTCGGGAGTCGGACCGTTCGCCATCGCCCGCGGGCTGGTGCCCATCGAAGAGCCGGTGACCACCTTGCGGGTGCGCACGCTCAATACCGGCACCATTGCCGATCTGAGGGTCGAGATCGCCAACGGCGAGGCGCGCACGGACGGCACCGCGCGCATCGATGGCGTGCCCGGCACCTCGGCGCCGATCAATATCGGCTTCCGCGACACCGAGGGCTCGGTCTGCGGCACGCTGCTGCCCACCGGCAATGCGGTGGACGTGGTCGATGGCGTCGAGGTGACGTTGATCGACAACGGCATGCCGGTGATCGTACTCAGGGCCGCAGATGTCGGGCGCACCGGCTATGAGAGCCGCGAGGCGCTCGACAAGGATGTCGAACTGAAGGCACGCATCGAGCGGATCCGGCTGGCAGCCGGCCCATTGATGAATCTCGGCGACGTCTCCAGCAAGGTGGTGCCGAAGATCGCACTGGTGGCATCGCCACGAGCCGGCGGCGCCATCGCGACACGCAGCTTCATTCCGCATGAATGCCACGCCTCCATCGGCGTGTTCGCGGCGCTCACCGTCGCCACCGCCGCCGCCCTGCCCGGCTCGCCTGCGGCCTCGGTCGCGCAGTTGCCGCCGGGGCGCGAGAAGTCGGTGTCGGTGGAGCATCCCACCGGCGAGTTCACCGTGCATCTGACGGTCGGCGGCACGCCGGACCGCCCGGTCGTCGAGCGCGGCGGCCTGCTGCGCACCGCCCGCATCCTGATGGACGGATCCGCCTATGTCCCGGCGCGGGCCGCATCGGCGCAAACCGATGGCGCGCTCCGCGCCGCCGAATGATGAAAACCGAGAGGATCGAGTTCGCATGTCGAGCCTGCAGAAGACAGGTCTGGTCGTCACCGCGCATCCCGGCGATTTCGTGTGGCGCACGGGCGGCGCGGTGGCGTTGCACGTCAAGCGCGGCTACCGGGTGAAGATCCTGTGCCTGTCCTATGGCGAGCGCGGCGAGAGCCAGTTCGCCTGGAAGAAGGCCGGGGTGAAGATGGAAGACGTCAAGGCGCAGCGTCGCGACGAGGCCGAGCGCGCCGCCACCATCCTCGGCGCCGAAATCGAGTTCATGGATGCCGGCGATTATCCGCTGCGCACCACCGAGGCGATGCTCGACCGCGCCGTCGATATCTTCCACGAGCTCACGCCGAGCTTCGTGCTCACCCACTCGCTGCAGGACCCCTACAACGTCGACCATCCCGAGGCGACCCGCTTCGCCCAGGAGGCGCGGATCATCGCCCAGGCCGCTGGCCACAAGCCGGATCCGAACAGGCCCTATTCGGCGCCGCCGGTGTTCCTGTTCGAGCCGCACCAGCCGGAGCAGTGCAACTACAAGCCGACGCTGATCCTCAATATCGACGAGGTGTGGGAGGTGAAGCGCCGCGCCTTCGAGGTGCTCGCCGCCCAGCAGCACCTCTGGGAATACTACACCCGCGTCGCGCTCAACCGCGGCATGCAGGGCGGGCGCAATTCCGGCCGCGCCATGACCTATGGCGAGGCCTATCAGCGACTGTTCCCCGAAGCCGTGGAGGTGCTGGCATGAAGCCCGTCGTCGTTCGTACCAGCAAGCGGGCCGACGCCGCCGACATCGCCACGCTCGGCGAGCTCGGCGTTTCCACCACCCACGAGGCGTTCGGCCGGCTGGGGCTGATGAAGCCCTATATGCGCCCGATCTATCCCGGCGCGCAGATCGCCGGCACCGCGGTGACGGTGCTCGCCCAGCCCGGCGACAACTGGATGCTGCACGTCGCCATCGAGCAGGTGAAGCCGGGCGACATCATCGTGGTCGGCTGCACCGCCGACAATACCGACGGCATGTTCGGCGACCTGCTCGCCACCTCGCTGAAGGCGCGCGGCGGCATCGGCCTCGTCACCGATGCCGGGGTGCGCGACGTCAAGGTGCTGAAGGAGATGGGCTTTCCGGTGTGGGCCAAGGCGATCTCCGCCAAGGGCACGGTGAAGGCGACGCCGGGCAGCGTCAATGTCCCGGTGGTGTGTGGCGGCGTGCTGGTCAATCCGGGCGACGTGGTGGTGGCCGACGATGACGGCGTGGTGATCGTGCCCCGTCTGGAGGCGGCGGCGGTGGCTGCCGCCGCCCGCCAGCGCGAGGCCAATGAGGAGGAGAAGCGCCGGCGCCTCGCCTCCGGCGTGCTCGGCCTCGACATGTATGCGATGCGCGAACCGCTCGCCAAGGCAGGCCTCGTCTATATCGACGACCCGGAAGGCTGAGCGCGATGCTGACCATCCTCTTCGATGGCGTGGCCTATGGGATGCTGCTCTTCATCCTGGCGTCCGGCCTCGCCGTCACGCTCGGCCTGATGAACTTCGTGAACCTCGCTCACGGGTCGTTCGCCATGGCGGGCGGATATGTCACCGTGGTGCTCATGCAGCGCTACGGCATGGGCTTTCTGGCGACGCTGCCGGTGGCTTTTCTGGTGCCGGCGCTGATCGGCGCGGCGCTGGAGCGCACGCTCTATCGCCCGCTTTACGACAAGTCCCACCTCGACCAGGTGCTGTTCTCCATCGGCCTAGTGTTCATGTCGGTGGCGGCGGTGGACTATTTCATGGGCTCGCAGCAGCAGCTGGTGCATGTGCCGTCCTGGCTGCGGGGGCGCTTCGACATCGGCGGGGTCGGGGTCGGCCGCTACCGCAGCTTCGTCATCGCGGTGTGCATCGTCATCACCGTGCTGCTGCAGTTCGCGCTCACCCGCACCCGTTTCGGCAGCCAGCTGCGCGCGGCGGTGGACGACCAGCGTGTGGCGCGCGGGCTCGGCATCGAGGTCGGCACGCTGTTCACGCTCACCTTTGCCGTCGGCTCCGGCCTTTCCGGCCTCGGCGGCGCGCTCGGCGCCGAGATGCTCGGCCTCGACCCCACCTTCCCGCTGAAGTTCATGATCTACTTTCTCATCGTGGTGACGGTCGGCGGCCGCGCCGGACTTATCGGCCCCTTCCTCGCGGCACTGCTGATCGGCGTCGCCGACGTGGCCGGCAAATACTACCTGCCGCAGGCCGGCGCCTTCATCATCTATGCGCTGATGATCCTCGTGCTTCTGGTCCGGCCGCAGGGCCTGTTCGCGGCGGCGCGATGAGCATGGCCCGCCCGACCGCCTCCCTCCCCGCCGCCAACCTGCCCGTCGCCGGCACCGCGGCACCGGCAGCAACCACCGCCGCGCCCGCCCCGGACACGACCAGCCTCGCAGGTACGCTGCTGCGCCGTCGCCGGGCCTGGAAGCCCGTCGAGCTGCTGTTCTGGGGCGTGGCGATCCTGGCGCCGCTGATGCTGCCGCGCTCGATGCTGCTGATGAACGAGATCGCCATCCTCGGCCTTTTCGCGCTGTCGCTGGACCTCATCCTCGGCTATGCCGGCATCGTCTCGCTCGGTCATGCCGCCTTCCTCGGCGTCGGCGCCTATGCCGCCGGCCTTTTCGCGCTCAATGTCAGCACCGATCCGCTCGCCGGTCTCGTCGCGGCGATGCTCGCCGCCTCTGTACTCGGCCTCCTGTCCAGCTTCCTGGTGCTGCGCGGCAGCGATCTCACGCGGCTGATGGTGACGCTGGGCGTGGCGCTGCTGGTCTTCGAGGCTGCCAATAGCTGGCGCTCGCTTACCGGCGGCGCCGACGGCCTGCAGGGCATCACTATAGGCCCGGTGCTCGGCCTGTTCGACTTCGACCTGCAGGGCCGCACCGCTTACCTCTACTCCCTCGCCGTGCTGTTCCTGCTGT
Organism: Ancylobacter defluvii; assembly: GCF_018390605.1. Classification (GTDB taxonomy): domain Bacteria; phylum Pseudomonadota; class Alphaproteobacteria; order Rhizobiales; family Xanthobacteraceae; genus Ancylobacter; species Ancylobacter defluvii. The sequence goes on along the minus strand of NZ_JAHBGD010000005.1, from coordinate 156,852 downwards.
TCCTGGCGGCGCGGCGGATGATGGGCTCGCCCTTCGGCCTGTCACTGCGCGCCCTGCGCGACAACCGGCTGCGCGCCTCCGCCTCCGGTGTCGGCGTCAACGAGCGGCTTGTCCTGGTCTACACGCTCGCCGCTGCCTATGCCGGCGCTGCCGGAGGGCTGCTCGCCCAGACCACGCAATTCGTCTCGCTCGACGTGCTGGAGTTCCACCGTTCGGCGGACCTGATGCTGGTGCTCATCATCGGCGGCACCGGCTGGCTCTATGGCGGCCTGGTCGGCGCGGTGCTGTTCGAGCTGTTCCAGGATGTCGTCTCCGCCGCCACGCCACAGTATTGGCAGTTCTGGGTCGGGCTGCTGCTGGTGGTCTTCGTCTCGGGCGGTCGCGAGGCGGTGCACAAGGCAGGCGCGGCCCTGCGCCGGCGGATTGCCGCCCTGTTCGGAGGGCGCCGCGCATGAGCACCCCGGTTCTGGAAACCATCGGCCTCGTCAAGCGCTTCGGCGGCCTGCTCGCCACTGACCACGTCTCCTTCACCCTCCGGCGCGGCGCGCGCCATGCGCTTATCGGACCCAACGGCGCCGGCAAGACCACGTTCGTCAACCAGCTGACCGGCGTGCTCACGCCGACCGAGGGGCAGATCCGCCTCGAGGGCGAGGACATCACCCACCGCCGGCCGGAGGCGCGGGTGCGGCTGGGCATGAGCCGGACCTTTCAGATCAACCAGCTGTTCCGCACCATGACGCCGCTGGAGATGCTGCTGCTCGTGCTCGGCGAGCGCGAAGGGCGCGGGCTGCACTTCTGGAGCCGGCTCGACGCGCGCGCCGACCTCGTGCGCGAGGCGGCGACGATCGCCGAGCGCTTCCGCCTCGACGACGTCATCGACGCGACCATCGCCACCCTGTCCTACGGCAAGCAGCGCCAGCTGGAGATCGCCGCCGCCTTCGCCGCCCGGCCCAAGGTGCTGCTGCTCGACGAGCCCGCGGCCGGCGTGCCGGAGGCCGAGCGCCAGGACCTGCTCGACACCGTGGCCGAACTGCCTGAGGACGTCAGCGTCTTGCTGATCGAGCACGACATGGACCTCGTCTTCCGCTTCGCCACCCGCATCACCGTGCTGGTGAACGGCGCGGTGATCGCCGATGGCGAACCCGCGGCCATCGCCGCCGACCCGGCGGTCCGGGCGGCCTATCTCGGAGAGGGCAAGGATGCGTGACCTGCTCAGCGTCGAGCGCCTGAGCGCCGGCTACGGCCAGGCCATGGTGCTGCACGACATCGGCTTCAGCCTCGCCGAGGGGCGCAGCCTCGCACTCCTGGGTCGCAATGGCGTCGGCAAGACGACGCTGCTCAACAGCATCATCGGGGTCACCCGCCGCACGGCGGGCGAAATCCGGCTTGGCGACATCGCCGTCACCAGTTTCGGGCCGGAGAAGCGGGCACGGGCCGGGATCGGCTGGGTGCCGCAGGAGCGCAACATCTTCCGCTCGCTGACCGTTCTGGAAAACCTCACCGCCGTTGCCCGTCCGGGCGCATGGACGCCCGAGCGCGTCTTCGCCATGTTCCCGCGGCTCGGCGAGCGGCGCGCCAATATGGGCGACCAGCTCTCCGGCGGCGAGCAGCAGATGCTCGCCATCGCCCGTGCTCTGGTGCTCAATCCGAAGCTGCTCTTGCTCGACGAGCCGACCGAAGGTCTCGCGCCGATCATCGTCGAGGAACTGCTGAAGGCGCTGCGCGACATCTTCAAGGCCGAGGGTCTCGCCGCGATCATTGTCGAGCAGCACGCCCGCAAGATCCTCAAGATCACCGACGACGCCATGATACTGGAACGCGGGCGCGTCGTGCACCGGGCAGCCAGCGCGGCACTACTCGACGACGACGCCATGCTGCAGGGCTTTCTCGGCGTGGCAAGGTCCCCGGCGGCGAAGCCATCCGGCGAGGCTCGGCCAACGGGTACGCCCCGCTAGGCCGCACGAAAAGGAAAAAGGAAGGAAATGACGCCCGAACCCATTCACGACATCGCCCATCTCGCGCATGTCGAACTGTTGACCGACAAACCGGCCGAAAGCCTCGACTTCTTCGTCAATATTCTTGGCCTCACCGAGAGCGGGCGCGAGGGCGACAGCATCTATCTGCGCGCGTGGGACGATTATGAGTTCCACACCCTCAAGCTCACCGCCGCGTCCCGCACCGGCGTCGGCCACATCGCCTACCGCGCCACCAGCGAGCAGGCACTGGCACGCCGCGTCGCCGCCATCGAGAAGCTCGGCGCCGGCATTGGCTGGGTGGGGGGCGACCTGGGCCATGGCCGCGCCTATCGCTTTCACGATCCGGACCGGCATGTGTTCGAAATCTATTTCGACACCCGGAAATACACCCCGCCGCCGGGAGAGCGGCCGGCGCTCAAGAACCAGGCGCAGCGAAACCACGGCCGCGGCTGTGCCGTGCGCCGGCTCGACCATGTCAACCTGCTCGCCCGCGACGTGGCGGCGATCCGCGAATTCCTGCCCGCGGCGTTGGGCAGCCGGGTGACGGAGCAGATCGTGCTCGATTCCGGCGCGGTGGCCGGCTGCTGGCTGACGGTCAACAACAAGACCTACGACATCGCCTATACGCGCGACTTCACCAACAGCGAGGGGCGCTTCCATCACGTGACCTATGCGGTCGACCAGCGCGAGCACGTGCTGGAAGCGGCCGACATCTTCCTCGAGAACGGCGTCTTCATCGAGACCGGGCCGCACAAGCACGCCGTGCAGCAGACTTTCTTCCTCTATGTCTACGAGCCGGCCGGCAACCGGGTGGAAGTGGCCAATGCCGGAGCGAGGCTCATTCTCGACCCCGATTGGCAGCCTGTCACCTGGACGGAAACCGAGCGGAAGAAGGGGCAGGCCTGGGGTCTCAAGACGATCGAGAGCTTCCACACTCACGGGACTCCACCGGTCGCTTCCGACCACTGAGCGGACGAGGCCAGAGCCGGCGGAGGGAGTTCCGCCGGCTCTGGCGAACCCGGCGTGAGCGAGAGCCACACTTGACGTTGCGGCCAAGCCGGCTATGGTCGCCGCCGATCAAGGTTCTTCAGGTGTTCGCGCCTGAAGCTAAGAGGGAATTCGGTGAGGTGCTCCGCGCCAAATCCGAAGCTGCCCCCGCAACTGTAAGCGGCGAGCCCTCTGCCCATCGTCCACTGATGCTAAGCCTCGTGCCGCGTCGGGAAGGCCGGGCAGAGCCAGCGTCGACCCGCAAGCCAGGAGACCTGCCCTGATCGCCAACCATCTTTCGGGCGGGGTGCTCCGAAGGTTGCCGGTCGGCAGCGGGCGTCTTCCATCCGCTGAATGCGCCGGTTCCCTCCGCGCTTCCCGTCTTCCTTTTTGGGAAGCGGTGAAACATGTTCAAGAAATTCCTGGGTAATTCCCTTGGGCGAGGCGGCAGCGGCTTCGCCCTGGCGCTCGGTGTTCTGGTCGGCATCGGCGGCGCCGACGCGGCGCTGGCCGGGCCGACGCACTACCCGCTCACGCTGGAGAATTGCGGGTCGAAGGTGGTGATCGACCGCGCGCCGCAACGCATCGTCAGCCTCGGTCAGGCGCAGACGGAAATCCTCTATGCCCTCGGCCTGGGCGACCGCCTGGTGGGAACCGCCGTCTGGTTCAGCCCGGTGGCCAAGCCCTTTGAAGCGGCGAACGCCAAGGTGAAGCGCCTGGCCGACAACGACCCGAGCTTCGAGGCGGTGGTGGCGCAGGAACCCGACCTCGTCGTCGCCATGTATGAATGGCACATCGGCCCGAACGGCATCGTCGGCAAGCGCGACCGCTTCGACGGCGTGCAGGTGCCGGTCTATGTCTCGCCGACCGATTGCGTCGGCAAGGACAATACCGGCGCCGGCGACGGGGTGCGCACGCAGATGTACTCGATGGAGCTGCTGTATCGGAACATCCGCGAATATGGCGAGATCTTCGACGTGGCGGATCGGGCCGAGGCGCTGGTCGCCAGCCTGCAGCAGCGCGAGGCCGCCGCCGTACGCTCCGTCGCCGGGCTGGAGGCGAAGAACGTGTCCATGGCGGTCTGGTTCTCCAGCAAGGACATCAAGGGCGATGCCTTCATGGCCGGCAAGAATGGCGTCCCGGCCTATATCCTGTCGAAGCTCAGGGCACGCAACGTGATCACCACCGATGAGGAATGGCCCCTGGTCGGCTGGGAGAGCATCGCGGCCAGCGATCCCGACGTGCTCGTCATCGTGAAGATGGACCGCCGCCGCTTTCCGGCCGACGACATCGACGCCAAGCTGAACTTCCTGAACACCGATCCGGTCGCCAGCAAGCTGTCGGCGGTGCGCAGCGGCAGGATCGTGATGGTCGACGTCGGCGCCACCCGGCCGGGCGTCGATGCGATCGACGGCATCGAAGCCATTGCGACGGCGGTCCAAAAATTCGGCCTCACCAATTGAGCCACGCCGTCATCGGACCGAACTGGGCGGCGCGGATCGGCGTCGCCGCCATCGCGCTCGCCGCGTTTATCTTCGCCGTCGCTCTGGCGGTGAGCGTGGGAGAAATGACGATCCCGCTGCCGATCGCCTTCCGGGCGCTCGGCAACGGCCTGTTCGACCTCGGCCTGCCGGTCAGCGCCATCCAGCAGGGAGTGATCTTCGACTACCGCCTGAGCCGGGCCGTCATGGCGGCGCTGTGCGGCGGCGCTTTGGCGATTTCGGGAGCAATCCTCCAGGCGCTGCTGCGCAACCCGTTGGCCGAGCCCTATATTCTCGGCGTGTCGGCCGGCGCCTCGACCGGGGCGGTCTGCGTGATGATCCTCGGTTTCGGCGGCGCCACGCTCGGCCTGTCCGGCGGCGCCTTCTTGGGCGCCGTGGCGGCGCTGGCGGTCGTGGCGCTGCTGGCGACAGGCGCGGGAGGCGCCAGCGACCGGGTGATCCTGGCGGGCGTTGCCGGCTCCCAGCTCTTCAACGCGGCCACCGCCACCATCGTCACCACGCTCGCCAGCGCCGAGCAGGCGCGCGGGGTGATGTTCTGGCTGCTCGGCAATTTCGGCGGCGTGCGCTGGCCGGACCTGTGGGTGGCGACGCCGGTCGCGCTGATCGGCTTCGTCGTCTGCATGATCAACGCCAAGGCGCTCGATGCCTTCGCCTTCGGCGCCGACGCGGCGCAATCGCTGGGCGTCGCCGTCACCCGCGTGCGGCTGGTGCTGCTGGCGACCACGGCGCTGCTCACGGCGACCATGGTCGCCATTGTCGGCACGATCGGCTTCGTCGGCCTCGTCATCCCCCACGCCGCGCGCTTTCTGGTCGGCCCGGGTCACGCGCGCCTGCTGCCGGCCTGCCTGGTCATCGGCGCCATCTTCATGATCCTGGCCGATATCCTCTCGCGCATTCTGGTGCCGCAGCAGATCCTGCCGATCGGCATCGTCACCGCCTTGTTCGGCGCCCCGGCCTTCGCCGTAATCCTCTACCGCGCGCGACGGCCGGCATGACGCTCGCCACCCATGATGTCCGCTGGGGTGCGGGCGGGCGGATGATCGTCGACGGCATCACGCTGTCGGCGCCGCCCGGCCGTATCCTCGGCCTGATCGGCCCGAACGGCTCCGGCAAATCCAGCCTGCTCCGCCTGCTTTGCCGGCTGCGCGGCGTGGCCAGCGGGGTGGTGACGCTCGATGGGCGCGACATCGCCGCGCTGCCGCGGCGCGAACTGGCGCGGCGCCTCGCCTTCGTCGAGCAACAGGCAACGACCGACGTCCAGCTCACTGTGTGCGATGTGGTGCGCCTCGGGCGCACGCCGCACCGCGCCGCCTTCGCATCATGGACAGAGGCGGACGAGCACGCCGTCGAAGCCGCACTGGAGCGGGTCGGCCTCGCCGAGCGCCACGATCAGCCATGGCACACGCTGTCGGGCGGCGAGCGCCAGCGCGTCCACATCGCCCGCGCCCTCGCCCAGGATCCGCGCGAGCTGATCCTCGACGAGCCGACCAATCATCTCGACATCCAGCATCAGCTCTCCATTCTGGGGCTGATCCGCCGCCTGGGACTGACCTGCATCGTCGCGCTGCACGACCTCAATCTGGCGTCGCTGTTCTGCGACCGGATCGGCGTGCTGCATGCCGGCAGGCTGGTGGCGTCGGGCTCGCCGGAAAACGTGCTCACCCCCGAGCTCATCCGCCAGGTCTTCGGCGTCGAGGTCCACATCCGCGATGGCGTCGGAGGGCGGCGCCACATCGAATATGTCGTCGATGTCGAGCCGGGGGAACGCCCCTGAGCGCCCGGGGGCACGACGGCCTCCGGCCACCCGAAAAGCGCATCGGAACGCGTGCGGAGCCGCGCTATTTCGGCGAGAGCAGCAGATGCCCGACTTCGGTCAGAACCAGCCGTCGCCGCTGCGTCTTCGCCAGAAGATGTTCGGTGGCGACGAGGCCGAAGCGATCTTCCAGTTCGCTGGCGGCGCGCAGTACCAGCGCATGGGCGATGCCGAACAGGCGCGCGAAGCTGCGGGTGTCGCTCGCCACCCCATGCACCAGCGCCACCAGAACCCCGGCATCGAGCGGCGAAAGCTCCGGCTGATCCGCCACCAGCGCCGTCACCTCATGCATGAACGGATCGGAGACTGCCGCGCTCATGCCGCCCTCGCACGAAACGTCACCATCACCGATTTGGACAGCGGGGTGTCGCTGCCCTCCCCGGCCTTGTTGAACGGCACCACGGCATTGAGTTCGGGATAGTAGCCGGCGACGCAGCCGCGCGGCAGGTCGTAGGCAACGAGGCGGAAATCCTCCGCCACCCGCGTGCGGCCGTCCTCGTCGGAGCCGATGACATCCACCCGCGCATTCGGCAGCGCACCGAGCGCGGCGATGTCGTCGGGATGGGCGAACACCACCCGCCGCTCGCCATAGACGCCGCGATAGCGGTCGTCGAGGCCATACACTGTGGTGTTGTACTGGTCGTGGCTGCGGAAGGTCTGTAGCACGAAGGTGCCCGGCTGGCTGCGCGCCTGCTGGTGCTCCACCTCGCGCGGCAGCGGCGTGGCCGAGAACTCCGCCCGGCCGGAAGCGGTGTTCCACTCGCGCTCGGCGGCGGCGTTGCGCAGATGGAAACCGCGCGGCTTGCGCACGCGGACATTGAAGTCCTCGAAGCCGGGGATCACCCGCGAGATGTGATCGCGGACGAGGTCGTAATCATCGGCCATCGCCAGCCAGCGGACCTTGTCCGAACCGACCGTCGCGGCGGCGATGCCGGCGATGATCTGCACTTCCGAGCGCAGGGTGGGCGCGGCCGGACGGTTGATGCCGCCCGAGCCGTGCACCATGCTCATCGAATCCTCGACGGTGACGATCTGCGGGCGACGCTTGGAATTGCGGTCGATCTCGGTACGGCCAAGGCACGGCAGCAGATAGGCCGCCTTGCCGGGCGCCAGATGGCTATGGTTCGGCTTGGTGGCGATCTGCACGGTGAGCCGGCACCGGGTCAGCGCCGCATGGACCAGATCGGTGTCCGGCGTCGCCCGCACGAAATTGCCGCCGAGCCCGATAAAGGCCTTCGAGCGGCCTTCCACCATCGCGTGGATGGCGTGCAGCACGTTGTGGCCGGGCGCGCGCGGCAGGGTGAGGTCGAATTCCCGCTCCAGGGCGGCGATGAACCATTCCGGCGCGTTCTCATTGATGCCGACGGTGCGGTCGCCCTGCACGTTGGAATGGCCGCGCACCGGGCACAGGCCGGCGCCCGCGCGTCCGACATGGCCGCGCAGCAGCAGCAGATTGGCGATCTCGCGCACCGTCGCCACCGAGTGGCGGTGTTGGGTGACGCCCATTGCCCAGGTGGCAATCACCCGCTCGGCGCCGAGATAGACGTCGGCGAGGCTTTCGATCTCGGCGCGGGTCAGGCCGGACTGGTCCTCGATGACGTCCCAGGAGGTGGCCTCCACCTCGGCGCGCCAGTCGTCGAGGCCCACCGTGTGATGGGCGATGAAGTCGAGGTCGAGCAGGCTGGCATGGCCGCCGGCGCGCCGTTCGGCGTCACGGGCGAACACCACCTTGGCCGTGCCGCGGATCGCCGCCATGTCGCCGCCGAGCTTCGGCCGGAAATAGTGGCTGGCGATCGAGGTCGCGCCGCCGCGCAGCATCTCGATCTTGTCCTGAGGGTCGGCGAAGCGCTCGAGCCCCCGCTCGCGCACCGGGTTGAGCACCGCGACGCGCGCCCCGCGCATGGCGGCACGGCGCAGGTCGCCGAGCATGCGCGGGTGATTGGTGCCGGGATTCTGGCCGATGACGATGATGGCATCGGCATGCTCGAAATCCTCGAGCAGCACCGTGCCCTTGCCGACGCCGATCGATTGCATCAGGCCGAGGCCGCTGGCCTCGTGGCACATGTTCGAGCAGTCCGGAAAATTATTGGTGCCGAACATGCGCACGAACAGCTGGTAGAGGAAGGCGGCCTCGTTGCTGGCCCGGCCCGAGGTGTAGAACTCGGCCTCGTTGGGATCGGCGAGCGCCTTCAGCTCGGCGGCGATGCCGGCAAAGGCGTCCTCCCAGGACACCGGGCGATAGCGATCGGTGGCGCGGTCATAGACCATCGGCTCGGTGAGGCGTCCCTGGTTCTCCAGCTCATAGTCGCTCCAGCCGCGCAGTTCGCTCACGGTATGGGCGGCGAAGAACGCCGGTGTCGCCCGCCGGTCGGTCGCCTCCCAGGCCACCGCCTTCACGCCATTCTCGCAGAACTCGAAGGACGAGCCGTGCTCGGGATCGCCCCAGGCGCAGCCCGGGCAGTCGAAGCCGTCCGGCTGGTTCGCCTTGAGCAGGGTCTTGGCACCGGTCAGTGCGGAGCCGCTGGCCAGCAGGTGTTTGCCGCAGCTGCGAAGGGCACCCCAGCCGCCGGCCGCGTGTGATTTCTTGAGCGTGCGTGACGTATCGTTAATCGACATTTTCAATCATTATACATAATGCCAGATAACTCCGCGCGACGGGCTCGCCCGGCTGTCGGAGCTAGAGTTAGGCATGAAGTTTATATTTTTCAACGGATAAATTTTAGAGAGGAGCAGATTGAAAGTGGAATGATTCACAATGGAAGCGTGACTGAAAGCCACAACCTGTGGCAAGTCGCCTCATGAGATTGATAGATTTTATCGATCAAATAATCCGTGATCTTTCAGCAGATGCCCCAGCGGCGACAGGCGATTGCTGCATTGCATCAACCGAACGAAGTGACATGAGCGCCCTTCAAGGGGGATCGGTGCCGCCGGCGCCGTCCACGAAGGCGGGCATGCCATGCTCCCCAAGATGCCGGGAAAGCCGGCCGGACCGCCCCCGCCAGATGCATGGCTGGCGATCCGGGCCCGGCATTTTTGTGAAGTCCTCATCTGCCTTGCGCCGGCAAACGGCCTACCGCCCATCGGCCCCGATGCGCTTGCGCCGGCAAGGGCGCGATGCCGCTTCCGGCCGCCGGAGCCGGCGCGCTCCCGCCGGCCGCCCCTCCGTTTTCATAGGTTGACTGTGACAGCGGCGATGCGCATCAAATTCGGCAGACCCGGTCCGGGCCCCTCTGGCGCAATTGCTCGGCACTTGCTGCTCGGCACTTGCGCGATGTCGGATCACAGCGACACCGCCATCAGAAGGGAGCCGCCATGCTCAGCCAACTATTCCTCACGCTCGTAAACATGCTCGTCGTGGAACCGGCGCAAGCCGAAATCGGCAATCGGCTCGCCAAGCTCGGCGCTCCTCCGGCGATCACCAAGGACGTCACAAGCTGCGTCACCGCGGCCGCGCCGATCCTGGCGCAACTCTACAGCGAGGATCCGGTACGCGGTGTGGTGACCGCGTTCCGCCTCTGGTCCGGCACGACGACCTACAGCGCCGTTCTCCGCGCCGAGGTTCCGGCCTGCGAACCGGCCTTGCTTGCAGCCGAACCATATCTGGCCCGGCCGGCCTCCTGAGGCAGACACCTGCCCGGAGATCCGGCCCCGGTGTGCGGCAAGGCCGTTCGATCACGGCACTGTGCGACCGCTCGGGAGCGCTGCGCCGATCAGCCAGCGGCCGGTGGAACCGTCAACGTGAACCGGGTCTCCTCCGGGGTGGAAGACGCGCCCAGCTTTCCACCATGCTGGCCGGCGATCTCCGACGCGATGAACAGACCGAGCCCCAATCCCTGCAGGCTGGAGCGAACGTCGCCACGATAGAACGGCTGGAACAGCCGCGACATGGCGTCCTCCGGTATCGGATCGCCACCATTTGCCACCGCGAGCTTCAAGCCGTCGGGACCGTTCGAGGCTTCGATCCGGATCGGCGTGTCATCCGATCCATGGGTGACGGCGTTGCCGAGCAGATTGGAAAAGAGCTGCGCCATCCGCCCCTTGTCGCCGAGGAACGGGACGTCGAGGTCGAACCGGGTTTCGATGGCACGGTCGGGGAACGCCAGACGGATTTCGTCGATCACCTGCTGGAACACGGGCTCGAGCTGGAATGTGCTTTTATCCAGGGCAAGCCCTCCTCCCAGCCGCCCCCGAGCAAAATCCAGCACATTGTCTATGAGCCCGCTCATCCTCTGCACACTGGCCAGCATCATGGTGAGGATGGTCTTGCCCCGATCGACTTGCGGCAAGCGCGAGAGCAGATGAACGCCACCATTGATCGAGGCCAGCGGATTGCGCAGATCATGGCCGAGAACGGCGATGAACTGCTCGCGCAGCTCCGACGTATTGCGCTCGTCCAGCAGACTACCCTGCGAAATCGCGAGCTTGTCACGCTCGGAGGCGAGGTCCTTCTGGGAATCGAGCAGCCTTTCTCTCGCATCCACGTGAACGGCGATCAGTTCGGCAAATAGTTTGAACATGCCGACGATCTCCGTCGAACTCACGCGAGCCGGGCGCGGGTCGATCGCACAGAGCGTTCCGAAAAAGCCGCCGTCCGCCAGGATGATCGGCACCGATATGTAGCTTTGAAAGCCGTACATCGCAGGCGTCGGATGGCTGCAATACGTCGCGTCCTCCGCCACATGATCGATGATGACGGCCCGGCCGCTATCGCGGATTTCATCGCAGATCGTCGTCTCGACCTTCAGCTCACCTCCCGATTTCAGGCCGAAATCGATGGTGTCGAGCACCTCGCAGGCGACCCACCTGTCCTGCGTCACCCGGGCGACGGCCGCGAAACCCATCCCGGTGGTCTTGCAGATGACCTCGAGAATGGTAGGAACCGCCGGGATCTGGCGGATGATATTGATATCGTTGCCTAAGTCGTGCGCCATGGCTCAATCACAACCGAACGGGTCCGACCGGCGAAAATAGAGGGGGGCCAGCGCAACTCAATGATTTTCACCGTGTTTTCGTGGCAAATCGCCAGTCTCGATGGCAGGCGGCATCGGGAAACCATACCGACACCCGCAATGCGATGAGCGTGCCTAATAAGATCGCTCGAGCCGCGCTTCAGCGGGCACCGACCGGCCGGGCGGTCGAGCCTCCTGACCGGCCGATGTGCGAGGGGCGGCTCTTCGCCCCATAGGTTCGGCGGTGCCGAAGATTGCCGCGGGCGCCGCATTGACGGCCCCTCCCCATCGGCACGGCCTTCAGCCTTCCGCCGCCTGCTTCATTTTCTCGCTCAGCTTCAGCGACAGCGGCGACGCCTCATAGCGTCCGGTGACGACCTCGATATAGGCCCCCGAATTCGCCTCGGCGGCAGCAGTCAGCGCGGCATCGAAGTCGGCGCAGGTGGCGACACGGGCCACCGTCCAGCCATCGCAGCCAAACGCATGCGGCAGCTCGGTATAGCGCCAGGGCGCGATGTCGTTGTAGCTGATCTCCGGGTCCTTGCAGAGCAGCCGCTCGATCAGATAGCCGTCATTGTTCAGCACGAAGACGACCGGCTTCAGCCCCAGCTGCCCGAAAAGTCCCAATTCCTGCACGGTGAGTTGGTGCGAGCCTTCGCCGGTGATGAGCACGGTGCGGCGCGTGGGATCGGCAAGCGCGGCTCCTACGGCCGCCGGCGTCGCCCAGCCGATCGCCCCCCAGAGCGTCTGGTTGTAGAAGTTCGCGCCCGATGGCATGCGGGCGAAGCCGAGGCCCATCGAGGCGGTGCCGGTCTCGGCGACCACGATGTCCCCCGGACGGATGAAGGCCGCCCAGCGCGGATAGAGCGCCTCGGCGGTGATCGGCGCGTCGCCCTCGCCCACCATCGGCCCGAGGGAGCCGGCGCTGATGCGGGGCCAGTCGCGCTTTGCCATTGCTGCCGTCAGCGCATCCAGGACATCGCCGAGCTCGACGCTGGGATAGGTATGGCCATCGACGCTGACGCTGTGATGGTCGATGGCGATGGTGCGTTTCGGGTCGAGATTTGCGGTGAAGGAGCCGGTATTGAAGTCCGTCATCAGCGTGCCGACGGTGACGATGCGGTCGCGGCCCTCGACGAAGGATTGCACGTCCTTGTTCATCAGCGCGCCGTCATACATGCCCGCATAGGATGATTGCTGCTCATCGAGCACGGTCTTGTCGTGGAACATGGTGGCGAAGGGCAGGCCCGAGGCATCGACCAGCCGCTGCAGGCGATCCCCGGCGCCGAGCCGGGCGACGATAAGGCCCGGCAGCAGGCAGGCGGTCTCGGCGTCCTCAAGCGCGGCGACGACAGCGCGGGTTGCCGCCGCCAGCTGCGTGGGATCGCTCTGCGGCAGCGGAACCGGGCTGGCACGGCTCACCACCGGCTGGTTGGCGAGGTCGGCCGGGAATGCCATGTAGACCGGCCGCAGATGATAGAGGGCCTCGGCGATGAGCCGTTCGGTCTCGTAGGCGACGTTCTGCGGCGTCATCACCGCATGCGCGCACACCACCGGCTCGCTCATCCGGCGGAACAGGTCATATTCGCCCGTGCCCAGGGTGTGATGCACGATGGCGCGGGCGCGCTGCACCGCCATGCGCGGCGTACCCACCAGATGGAAGATCGGCAGGCGCTCGGCATAGGCCCCGGCGACGCCGGCCAATGCGCTGAGTTCGCCGACGCCATAGGTCGTGCTCAGCGCCGCCACACCCTTGATGCGGGCATAGCCGTCGGCGGCATAAGCGGCATTCAGCTCGTTGGCGCAGCCGATCCACCGCATCCCCGGCTGCCGGCAGATCGCGTCGTTGACCGGGAAGGCGAAGTCGCCGGGCACCCCGAAAACGTCGGAAATGCCGATCTCCTGCAACCGGGTCAGGACATGCTGGATGACGGTGAGGGTCATGATGGGCTCCGATGAGGCATTGGCCGGTGAAGACACCGGTTCACGGGCACGGCCGTGACGGAAGGAAGGAAAGGAATCGGTACCGAGAGGAGAACCGCCGGAGAATCGCGAGGTTCCCCGCGTGCGAGGCCGCCGGTCGGTTTGCACACACAATTCTCTCCGCCCCCCGCGGGCTGAGCCCCCGACCGGATCGGGATTGATCATCGCTGGCTGAATCTCCCACGCTCACCTATCGTCTCGACTCGGACTGGGCCGCCATTGCCGGAATATTCATGCCGCTCTCACGCAGTTCCTTTCTCCTTCGAACGTTGTCCCTCCTGCTGCTTGGCCTCATCGCGCTCGCCGGCGTGGTCGTCACCAATGTGTGGCTTGTGCAGAGGACGCAGGACTATGTCACCGAGGTCACGGAGTTGCGGCGCTTGCGGGCGGCAGGCGTCGATCTGCGGTCGCGGCTGCAGGACGCCGAGACCGGACAGCGCGGGTTCCTGATCACCGACGACCCGAACTACCTGCAGCCCTACAACGACGCCCTCGCCAATCTCGCGGGCTATATGGACCGGCTGACCAAAGCGGCGGAGGCGATGCCCGAGCTGCGCCCGCGCATCGAGCAATTGGCCGGCATCATCAATGCCCGCCTCGACGAGCTGCGCCAGACCGTCGAGCTCGCCCAGCAGGACCAGCGACAGGCGGCGATCGGGATCGTGCGCAGCGATCGGGGTAAAAGTCTGATGGATCAGGCGCGGCTGATCCTTCAGGAGGTCGTCTCAGCGGCGGAAGACCGGCTCGGCCGGCTTGGCCGCGCCCAGGCCGAGAGCGCCAATGCGCTCTGGTGGGTGTCGGTCGTCGGCGGGATCATCGTGGTGGCGATCACTCTCGCCGGCCTGCTCACCATCCTCAGCTATCTGCGCCAGCTTGCGGTGACCCGGCAGGAGGTCGAGGCACTCAACGTCAATCTCGAGGAACGGGTGCGCGAGCGCACCGCCGAGCTCGGCCGCGCCAATGAGGAAATCCAGCGCTTCGCCTACATCGTCACCCATGATCTGCGCGCGCCGCTCGTCAACATCATGGGTTTCACCGCCGAGCTGGAACAAGGTGTCACCACGCTGCAATCCTTCGTCGCGGACGCCGGCGAGCGCGAGACCGGGCCGGAATATGAGGCGGCCAAGCTGGCGGCGCAGGAGGAGCTCCCGGAGGCGTTAGGCTTCATCCGCTCCTCGACCCGCAAGATGGATGGCCTCATCAACGCCATTCTCAAGCTATCGCGCGAAGGCCGGCGCGTGCTGAAACCGGAGCCAATCAATCTGTCGGCGCTGCTGGAGAACGCGGTGGCGGCCGTCGCGCATCAGGTCGCGGATGCCGAGGGCGAGGTATCGGTCGATGTGCGGGTGCCGAAACTTGTTTCCGATCGGCTCTCGCTCGAGCAGATCGTCGGCAACCTCCTCGACAATGCGGTGAAGTATCGACGTCGCGACGTGCCCTTGCGCATTAAGCTACAGGCGGTCGCGCGGCCGGGGGGATTGGTGAACATCACGATCGAGGACAATGGCCGCGGCATCGACGCCCGGGATCACGAGCGCATCTTCGAGCTGTTCCGCCGCTCCGGCCAGCAGGATCAGCCGGGCGAAGGCATCGGGCTTTCCCATGTTCGCGCCATGGCCCGGAACCTTGGCGGCGACATCACACTTAACTCCACTTTTGGACAAGGCAGCGTATTCACCCTGGTCCTGCCCGCGCAGTTGCGGGCCACCACCCGGAGTATGGCAGCGTGAGCGACAATGCGAAGTCCGTGACCATCATCATGATCGAGGATGATGAGGGCCATGCCCGCCTCATCGAGAAGAATATCCGGCGTGCGGGCGTCAACAACCAGATCGTGCCGTTCGCGAACGGCACCGATGCGCTGGCTTTCCTCTTCGGGCCCAATGGCTCGGGAGAAGTCAGCAGCGGGCGTTCGCTGCTGATCCTGCTCGATCTCAACCTGCCGGACATGACCGGCATCGAAATCCTCGAAAAGGTGAAAGCCAACCCGCACACCCGGCTCACCCCGGTAGTGGTGCTGACGACGACCGACGACGCGCGCGAGATTCAGCGCTGTTATGATCTCGGCGCCAATGTGTACATCACCAAGCCGGTCAACTATGACGGATTCGCCAATGCGATCCGTCAACTCGGGTTGTTCTTTTCCGTGATGCAAGTCCCCGAGACCACCTGATTCATGCCCTCCAGCATTCGCCGTGTCCTCTATATCGACGACGATCCAGGCATGGCGCGCCTGGTCCAGAAAGCCCTGACGCGCCGCGGCTATGAGGTCCTGCTTGCCGGCGACGCAGTCGATGGCCTTCGCCTCGTCGACGAGAACGACGTGCATGTGGTGGCGCTGGATCATTTTCTGCCGACCGGCACCGGCCTTGATGTACTCGCCGCCTTGCGCCAGCAAGCCGATGCCCCGCCTGTCGTCTATGTGACGGCCTCGGCGGAAACCACGGTCGCGGTGCAGGCGCTCAAGGCCGGCGCCATCGACTACGTACCGAAGACGATCGAGATCGAGTTCATCGAACTGCTCACCAGCGCCATTGACCAGGCGATCGAGACGGCGCGGCTGCGGCGGGCGAAGGAGCGCGCCGAGCAGGAGGTGCGCGAGGCGCGCGACCGTGCCGAGGCGTTGCTTGCGGAGGTGAACCACCGCGTCGCCAACAGCCTCGCCATGGTGGTCTCCCTGGTGCGCCTGCAGTCGAACTCGATCGAGGACAAGGCCTGCCGTGCGGCGCTGGCGGAAACCCAGGCACGCATCATGGCGATCGCCGGCGTGCATCGCCGCCTCTATACCTCGTCGGATGTGCGTTTCGTTGCCTTGGACGAGTATCTGCTGGGACTGGCGGATGATCTGAGATCCTCGATGCGCCAGGCCGGCAGTTTTTCGCAGCTGCAGCTCGAGGCCCAGCCCCTCACCGTCCCCACCGACCGTGCCGTGGCCATCGGCGTGCTGGTGACCGAACTGGTGACCAACGCCTTCAAATACGCCTATCCGGACGGTCAGATTGGCGAAGTGCGGGTATCTCTCCGCGCCGAGGCAGACAGCCATGCGGCGGAACTGGCGGTCGAGGACGACGGCGTCGGCTGGGACGGTACCGGCAGCGCAAAAGGCACCGGGCTCGGCACGCGCATCGTACGGTCCATGGTCGGGGTCCTCGGCGGCGAGCTGCAATGGCTCCCCAGAGGGGGCGGCACCTCGATCTCCGTCCGCTTTCCGCTACCGTCGCAGTAGATGGCAACGCCCCCTGCGCGCCCTGCCGCCTCGCCTTGCGGCGCGGCTCCGCTCTGGCGCCGCTGTTCGTCGTCGGTCGAGGACGACGGCATGCTAGTCACCCATTGGATCGGTAGCGGTCCAGGCAAGCCCCGCCGAGCGGCGAACGGAGCGGCAGAATGACCACAGACAGCGCGTCCCCCGCGGCCAGCGGCCAGACATGGCCCGCCGATGTCGATGGTCTTCGTGTCGACCTGCCGATCGTGCCGATCAAGCCGGACTTCGCCATCTCGCTGATGATGGTAATCGATCTCGGCGTGAAATTTGGCGAGTTCGTCGGCCAGCGTCTGGCGGACAAGCTGAGGCCACTGGAGCCCGACGTGGTGGTCGGAGCCGCCACGCTCGGCATTCCGATTGCCATCGAGGTCAGCCGCGCCCTCGGCCTGGACCAGTATGTGATCCTGCAGAAGTCGCCCAAGGTTCACCTACAGGATGCGCTGGTCCAGCGGATATCGTCGATCACCTCCAAGGGCGAACAGCGGCTGCTGCTCGACCGCCGCATGATACCGCTGCTGGCCGGCCGTCGGGTCGTGGTCGTCGACGACGTGGTCGCTTCCGGTTCCAGCTTGAAGGGCTCCATCGAGCTGGTGCGCAGCGCCGGCGGCCATGTGGTCGGTGTCGGCGTGATCCTCACCGAGGCGCGCGAGTGGCAGCAGGCGCTCGGCCCGGACAGCGCGCTGATCCACAGCCTCGGCCATATCCCGCAGTTCCGGGCCACGGGAGCGGCATGGGCGCCGATACCGGAAACCTTTCTGGCATAGCCCCGCCACTCAGGCCGGCGCGTGAGTTGACGGGCGGCCCCTATCGCCGTGTCGGCGACGAGACATTGGCGCTACAATCCGGGTGGTCTCATAAGGCACCCTAATCAATGCCGCAGCCGAACTTCAACGATCTGGCCGCCTTCGCCATGGTGGCGAAGGAACGCAGCTTCACGCGGGCCGGCGCCAAGCTGGGCGTCTCGCAATCCGCACTGAGCCAAACCATCAAGGCGCTGGAGGAGCGACTGAAGCTGCGGCTACTGACGCGCACCACGCGCAGCGTCGCGCCGACGGAAGCCGGCCTGAGGCTGCTGGAGACGGTGGGGCCGCGGTTCGAGGAAATCGAGGCCGAATTGGCCGCTCTTGGCGAACTGCGTGGCAAGCCGGCAGGGACCATCCGCATCACCGCCGGTGAGCATGCGGCTATCTCGATCCTGCAACCGGCGCTGCGGCGATTTCTCCCGACCCATCCCGACATCAAGGTCGAGATCACCGTCGAATACGGCCTCGTGGACATCGTCGCGGCGGGTTACGATGCCGGCGTCAGGCTCGGCGAGCAGGTGGCGAAGGACATGATCGCCGTACGGATCGGCCCCGACATGCGGATGGCCGTCGTCGGATCGCCCGCCTATCTGGAGCGCCACGGCATTCCGAAAACCCCGCAGGACCTGGCCTCCCACAACTGCATCGCCTCCCGATTGCCGACTTATGGCGGGCTGTTCGCCTGGGGGCTGGAGAAAGACGGCCAGGAAGTGAAGGTACGCGCGGACGGGCAACTGGTGTTCAACAGTCTCGCTTTGCGACTGCACTCGGCGCTGGACGGGCTCGGCCTCGCCTATATGCCCGAGGATCAGGTGCTGCCGCATATCGGCGAAGGCAGGCTGGTGCGGGTGCTCGAGGATTGGTGCCCGCCCTTCCCCGGCTATCACCTCTATTATCCGAGCCGGCGGCACTTCTCGCCGGCGCTGTCGGTGCTGGTCGATGCTCTGCACGAGCGCGGCTGATGCCTCCCCGAGGCCGATCGCGCCGGGGAAGCATCAGGAAGATCAATCCAGCCCCTTTGCCGCAAGGAACTGCGAAACCTGGTCGGCGATCTCGACATTGTTCAGATCCGAGAACGGAAAGTGCGTATTGCCGCGAATGCCGATCTCCGGCAGGTGGACTAGGGACACCTGACCGCCATGCTTGTTGACGGTGTCACGCCATAGCCGCGCCATCTCCAGCCGGCCGCGCCACGCATCCTGCGTCGGCACCTCGGTCGGTGCGGCGGGGATGTTGTCGCCGTAGAAAATGAGGATCGGCACTTTGGTCAGGGCCAGGAAGTCCGCCATCGGCACCGGCGTTCCTTCCAGCGTGTCGAAGGATGTCGGCACCGGCTTCGGCAATTCGCCTTGCGGAAAGACGAAGCCGCTTCCCGGCTCGAAGGCGACGATCGCTTTGACATTCCGGCTTTTGATCGCGGTCAGCCAGCCGGGCCCGCCGCTTTGCGAATGCGTCATCAGAATGCCGGGACCGATCTTGGCGAACAGCGCCGACACGCTGTCGGAGATCAGTCCGGCATCGAAGGGGCCGGTGTTCGGCGTCATCTGCCGGAAGTACTGGTCGAGCGTCTCGGGCTTGCGATCGAACTGGACGCCGTCGAAATAGTCGGGCCAGATGCCGAGGCGGAACTGGCCGAACCAGAACTGCTCGTCCGGCGTCGGCTTGATCGTGGCCTCGATCGTGCTGCGCCCGGCATTCCCGCGGCGCGGCTGGTCGATGACGTAGGTCGCGAAGTGCCGGCGCAGGAAGATGTTCTGGAAACCCTCGCGACCGTCCGGCGTGGTCTCCCAGGTCTTCGAGAACTGGCCCGCCCCATGCCACATCACGATGGGATATTTTCGCGGGTTCACCGGCACTTGGTAGAATGTGTAGAGGTGGTCGCCATGGAAGGTCTGCCCCGCCGGCTGCAGCGGCTTGAGCGGATCGAACGTTCCCGGCGCGGTCGCCACCGTGCCGCCCACCGTGAAGCTGCCCTGCGCCCGGATCGTGATCGGCTCCGGCTGTCCCGGGGACTGAGCCAGCGCCGGTGCCGCGGTCAGCAACCCGGCCGTGAACAGCAACGGCAGTGCGGAAGTTTTTCTGTCGATGGAAGGCATTCGTCCCTCGTCTGCTGCGTCGGCGTCGCAGCGACCGTAACCATGCTCTCATTCCTCGATAAGGCTGATTGATCTAATAAGACCAGTAAGTCCAACTAATGAATACGAGCGAGCACACTGTGAGCCCCGCTCGCGCTGCCGCCGGTTTCAAGGCATCACCTCAGCCACTGCCGCGCGCGTTGGGAACCGTCGTACGGTGCCCGTGAGCCGCCGCCAAACCCGGCCGCCGCCTCCGCCCTGCAGGTTACCACCCGGAACCATCCTGCCCAGGTGGCGTTCAATCTGCACACCCTCTGAGCAAATGGATGGCTAATATGAACCGCGTCATCGTGGCCGCGATCGCTATCGCCTTGTCGTCTCCAGCGCTCGCTCAAACGGCAAATCCCAGTCCCGCCACCCCGGCGGTGACCACTCCGGAAACGCCGCGCCCGGCCGAGCCGGCAAAGGGCGCCAACAGCTTCACCGAAGCGCAGGCGACCTCCCGCATCGAGGCCAAGGGCTTCTCGAATGTCTCCGGGCTCGCGAAGGACAAGGACGGCGTGTGGCGCGGAAAGGCAATGAAAGCCGGCGCCTCCCATGACGTCGCCTTGGACTATCAGGGCAACGTTTTTCCCAACTGAGTTCACCCGTCATATCCACCGGAGGAATGCACATGGCTACCGTTTCTGGTCTCTTTGACAATTATGACGACGCCCTCACGGCGGTGAACAAGCTCCAGGCCCTGGGCATCGACCGGGCCAGCATCAGCATCGTCGCCAACAATTCCGGCGACTGGTACGGCCAGCGCGCCGTTGATCGCGATGACAATGGCCATGCCAGCAAAGGCGCCGGCGAAGGCGCCGGCACCGGTGCCGGCATCGGTGCGGTCCTCGGCGGCGCCGGTGGATTGCTCGCCGGCCTCGGCGTGATGGCGATTCCCGGCGTCGGCCCGGTGGTGGCCGCCGGCTGGCTTGCCGCAACCGGCCTTGGAGCGGTTGCCGGCGCAGCGGCCGGCGGCGCCGTGGGCGGGCTGGTCGGCGCCATGACCTCGGCGGGTGTCCCGGAGCGCGATGCGCATCTCTATGCCGAAGGCGTACGCCGTGGCGGCACGGTGGTGTCGGCGAAGGTCGATGACGACCAGGTCGCCGAGGCCCAGGCCATCCTGGACGAAGAGGCCGCGGTCGATCTCACGGCGCGCGAGCGGGTGTATCGCGAGGAGGGTTGGTCGCGCTTCGATCCCGATGCCCCGGTCTACACCAGCGATGAGGTGGTCCGCGAACGCGAGCGCCACCGGCTCTAGACGAAGCGGCCAGGCCGGCTCCGGCCTGCGTCGAGAAAGATCATGGCCCGAACAGGCGACCACGAGGGTCGTCCTGTACGGGCCATCCCTTTCGAGACGTCCGGCTCGATCCGCCGTTCCGTGACGCAAAAGGTGCCGGTTGCACCAGCGACGCAGGAGCCGCGCCGCGTTCAGCCGCCGTCCCCGCGCGCGTCGCCGGGTCCGGCATCAGGCCCGGCCTCTTGGTGTCCGTGGCGATGTGCCGCCGTCGCCTCCAGCCGCCGTTCCAGCGGCCGCACCAGCGCCAGCAGCACGAGGGTGACGATCAGCGCCATCACGATCAGATGCCAGGATGCCAGCGCGCAGGCGACCCCCAGAGCCGCCGTCACCCACACCGCGGCCGCCGTGGTCAGGCCATGGACTTCCAGTTCGCGATGATTTCGCAGCACCACCCCGGCGCCCAGAAAACCGATCCCGGTGAGCACGCCCTGGATGATGCCCTGCACCACGCGGCTGGTGGCATCCGGGTGTCCCTCGATCCCGTCCACCCCCATCGCGGTCAACGAGATCAGGGCGGCCCCGAGGCTCACAAGGCCAAGCGTGCGCATGCCGGTCGGCTTGCCCCGCAGGTCGCGATTGAGGCCGACGAGCATCCCGCACCCTACCGCGGCGAGCAGGCGCGACAGCGCCTCGATGTCGGAAGGCGACAGAAAGTCCATCGTGATGCTCCTCGTCGTTCGGGCCGCCTCCGGCCGCGCGGCGTCGCGCCGCAGCCGCGTTTCAGCAAACGCCCGATGCGGCATCCGGTTCGAGAGGACCGATGCGGTCGCGAACACAATCGAGCGGTCCGCAAGGACAGTCGCCACCAGCTTCGCTGTCGCCAGCCGGACGTCGGGCGCCGGCATCTCCGAACAGGCGAGCGAAACGGGCAAGGGGGCGCCGCCGGCCGATTTTACCGCGGAACAGCCTGCCGCCTGATCCGTTGGTTCAGCTGGGGGGGCGATACGCAGGAGAATTCGATATGGCGAACACGCAACATCGTGGCGGTCCCGGCAACTTTGCCAACGACCGTGAACGCGCCAGCGAAGCCGGCCGCAAGGGCGGCGAACACTCCCAAGGTAGCCAGCAGCACAGCCAGTCTGCCGGCGAAGGACACCAGCAGGGCGGCCAACGAGACAATTCCGGCAATGTCGCCAACGACAAGGAACGGGCGCGCAATGCCGGCCAAAAGGGCGGCCAGCACTAGGTCCAGATAGCGACCTTTGTCACCGGCAGCCGTCCTGATCGAAAGATCGGGACGGCGGTGTAGTGAGCAAGCCGTGCCGGCGGATGGCGGTGCGAAACTTCACCGGCGCGAACCCAGACCCGCCGGATCAGATCAGAAGCGCCATGTCAGATTTGCCTGCAAGGCATTCGTCGTCACGTTGTCGGCGAACTGGCCGACATAGGATAGGCCGACCCGTGCCTGTTCATTGATCTGCAGATCGGCGCCGATCTCGACCAGCGCGGCGTTCTCGGCGAGCGGCAGGCCGGTCACCGTGAAGTTCGCGCCGGGCGCGCTGAGGAAGGCCATCTGCGCCGCCGGCGTGATGTCGCCAAAGGCATACTGCCAGGCGACCGAGGCGTGAGGCTTCAGCGCCATGCCGCCGGAGAGCTCCATCATCGTCGCCACCCGCAGGCCGAGCGAGGAATAACCGACCCCCATCGAGTCGGCGGAACCCGACAGGCCGGCGGAGGCGCCGGTTTCGCTGAAGTCGTCGGTATCGACATGGACATAGGCGAGGCCGGCGAACGGCTCGAGCGCCAGTTGCTGGAGCGCGAAGCCGTAGCCGACTTCGCCGAACACCTGTGCGGTGCCGCCGTCATAGTCGGCCCTCGCCTGCTCGGCATAGCCGGAATAGGCGATGGCGCGCTCGGCATCGATCCAGTTGAAGGCGTAACTGCCGCCAAGGCGCAGGTTCCACGGGCCGGAGCTGGTGCCGGCATAGAGCGCCAGCACGAGGCTGTCGCTATCGGAAGAACTGCCGAGCGTGTCGATATCGGCGCTCGAATGCGTGTAGCCGACCGCGGCGCCGAGCCGCCAGGCGTCGATCTTGACGTCGGCACCCGTGAGTATGCCGCCAATGGTCTCGTCGACATTGGCCGCGGAGGCACCGCCGTCATAGTCCGACCAGCCGCCAAAGGCCTGCGCCCAGACGGTGCCGTTGAAGGCCGGCGCCGGGGCGGCCGGCGCCTTGGTCGGGAACGGCACGCCGGTGGCGGCCGGCGCGGCATAGGCGAGCGCCGGCCCGCCATAGCCCAGCGCGGCGGTCGGCCCGGCCTGGTCGGCATAGGCGCCCTGCCGCAGGCGGCCGAGCACGGCCTGCCGGCTGTAGAGGCTGTCGCCGATCAGCACCGATTGTTCGCTGGCATAGGCCTCGCCGGACAGCGCGTTGAGGGCGCCGGGCAGTTCGGCCGAAGTGAGATCGTAGAGCGGGGCCAGCGCCTCAGGCAGGCTGGTCAACAGGCCGTTCGTGGTGGTGTTGATGACGCCGTCAATGGCGGCGCCGACCGCATTCTGGTTCGGCGTGAGGTTCGGCAGGCCGGCGAGATCGGCGGCGACATTCAGTGTCACGGTGGTCGGCGCATAGCTGAGGGTCGCGTCGAACAGCGCCGGCAGGCCTTCGGTGACGAAACTGTCGAACGCGCCGGTCACCCCCTGCGTCGCCGCCACCAGCGTGGAGGTGGGGGCGAAACTCGTGCTCTGGAACGAGGCGGCCAGCGTGCCGGCGAGCCGCACCGTGCCGGCCACGCCCAGCGCATCATTGCCGTTCTCGCTCACCCGCACCGCAAGGGTGCCGGCCGAGGTCTGCACGAAGGTACCGCCGAACAGATTGGTGATCGGCGCCCCGGTGCCGGTGACGCCGATCCAGCCGCTGTTCTCGAACCGCTTCTCCAGACCCGCCGTCGCGGCAATGCGGCCGTCGATGATGCCGGTATTGACGATCACGGTTCCGAAGGCGTCGGGGCCGGTGCGCAGCGCATCGGCGACGAAGGCGGTCTGCAAGGTACCGGAATTCAGCAAGGTGCCGTAGAGGCCGTGCAATTCCACCGCCGCGCCGACGAGGCCGGTAGCGGTGACGGTGCCGGAATTGGTCAGCACGCCATAGGTTTCGCCGCGCATGCCGATGCCGCCGGTGCCGCTGACGTTGACGGTGCCGCTGTTGATGATGTCGTCGCCCTTGCGGCCGGACAGGGCAGCTTCGTTCTCGGCGCTCGATGTCAGCGTGCCGGTGTTGCGGATCGGGTTGTAGATGCCGGGAATGGTGGCGAGGTAGCCATTGATGCCGTTGCTGTCGACATAGATGCCGACGACATTGTCGCCATAGGCGGAATTGGACGACACCACCGCGCCGGGGATGTCGATCTCGTACCAGGTGGCGATGCCCAGAGCATCGACATGCATCACCGCGGGATGCACGACGCCGTCCGCGGTCACCCAATTGGCGACGAGATTGTATTCCCCGCTCCGGCCGGCGCCGGTTATGCCCTCGAAATGCGTGGCGATCGCGCCGGGATGATCATAGGTGTCGTAGGTGCCGGTCGCCTGGTCGTAGATGTAGCCGTGCTCCGCGTGGAGACGGTCGCCGACGATCACCTCGCCATAGCCGCCGGCGATCTTGTCACCGTAGATGCCATAGGCGGTGGTGCTGATGGCGCCGGGAATATTGTTGGTGGTGTAGGTGCCGGTGTTGATGTCGTAGATGAAGGCGTTGCCGGTCGCGAGCCTCGTATCGTAATTGCCGACGATCTTGTTGCCGAACGTGCTGTGCGCGATGGTGTAGAGCACGTCCGGGTTCGGATAGACCAGGGTGGTGATCTCCTGCCCCGGCGCCCGCGCGGCATCGTAGAAATAGCTCAGATCGTAGGGTGCCGAGGTCGCGGTCTGGTAGCTGCCGACCACCCGCAGAATGCCGCCGGGATTGCCGAAATTGGGCCCATAGGGCGAGGAGCCGATGGCGCCGGGGAAATTCGCGCCGTTCGCGGTGGCCTCCGGCATCGGCGACCAGACCTTCGTCGCCATGTTGTAATAGAGGCCTCCGGTCTCGCCCGAACCGGGAATGGTGTAGTTGCCGACGATGTTGTCGCCGCGAATGCCGGTGAGGAACGTGCCGTTGGTCCCGAAATTCAGCGTCTGGTAAGTGGTCGGCGTCGCGGGACGCGGAGGTTCGGCCTGTGCGGCCTGAGCAAAGCCGCCGACACCCAGGCCGATCGCGACAAGTTTGCGCGCCCTCGCCCGCGATGCACCGAGTGATACCGACCGAATTTTCATGATGCGCCCCGCAGCTCCGACTCGGAGCCTTCGAAAACTTATCGGTCGCGGGCGAAGATGGCGATGGCGCTTTCTGGTCTTATCTTCAGAGGGGCCCCGCGAGCCCCGCTGAGGTCGGTGTTGCCACGTGCGTCATCGGGCGGCAGCCCCCCGGCGCCGTCCTTTCTGGCGAACGGACGGCAGGCTAATCTGAAAGCCTTCCGTCGGCGCCCGGTTGAAAGCTGGGATCCGGCGGGTGTGGCCTATCTTGAAAGAGCAGGACCAAGAACATGGTAGATCCGGTGCAACGGACCCGTCCGAGAGTCGTCATAGCCGGGGCCGGCTTCGGCGGGCTACAGGTGGCGCGGGGGCTTGCGAGTTCCCCGGTCGACATCACACTGGTCGACCGGCACAACTATCACTGCTTCCAGCCGCTGCTCTATCAAGTCGCGACCGCCGTGCTGTCTCCGGCCGACATTGCCTGGCCGGTGCGGCACATCCTGTCGCGACAGGACAATGTCACCATGCTGATGGCGCAGGTGGAGGGCGTGGACCGGGCGGCCCGCACGCTGCTCACCGATCAGGGCGCCATCCCCTATGACTTCCTGGTGCTGGCGACCGGCGCCACCCATTCCTATTTCGGTCACGACGACTGGGCGCCGTTTGCGCCGGGGCTCAAGGACATCGAGGATGCGACGCAGCTGCGCCGCGAGATCCTGGTCGCGTTCGAGCGGGCCGAGGCGACGCAGGACGAGGCGACGCGCCGCAAGCTGCTCACCTTCGTGATCATCGGCGGCGGGCCGACCGGGGTCGAGCTCGCCGGTGCCGTCGCCGAGGTGGCGCGCCACTCCCTCACCCCCGATTTCAAGCATATCGACCCGCGCACGGCGCGCATCCTGCTGATCGAAGCCGGCGAGCGGCTGCTGCCGGTGTTTCCGCCCAAGCTCTCCGCCTACACGCACCGGCGACTGGAGGCCATGGGCGTCGAGGTGCTCACCGGGCGGCCGGTCGTGGCGTGCAGCGGCGATCATGTCGAACTCGCCGGCGGCGAGCGGATCATGTCCTCCACCAAGATCTGGGCGGCGGGGGTGCGGGCCTCGGCAGCGGGGCAATGGCTCGGGGCCGAGACCGACCGCGCCGGGCGCTGCCGCGTCGATGCCGATCTCGCCGTCGCCGGGGCACCGGAGATTTTCGTCGTCGGCGATACCGCCGCCCTGCCGCCGGAGCTCGGCCCGGTGCCCGGCATCGCCCCTGCCGCCAAGCAGATGGGCGACCATGTGGCGGCGGTGATCGCCGCCAGGGTCGGCGGCCGCCCGGCGCCGGGGCGGTTCCGCTATCGCCATGCCGGCGACCTCGCCACCATCGGCCGGAACGCCGCCGTGGTGAAGCTCGGAAGGCTGGAGCTGACCGGCTTCCTCGGCTGGGCGTTCTGGGGGGTCGTGCACGTCTATTTCCTCGTCGGCGCCCGCAACCGCTTCGCCGTGGCGATGAACTGGCTGTGGAACTACCTGACGCGGCAGCGGGCGGCACGGCTGATCACCGGCAAGCCGTCAAATCCCGGCGCCCCGCAGGGCCCGTCCGAAGTGTGAGCCCGGCGGGCGGGAGTCGGTTCAGGGCAGGATCGGCGGCACGTAGTCGAGCGTTCCCGCCAGCGCCCACAGCAGGAACAGCACCAGTGGCATGTGCACCACGAACTGCAGGAAGGTGAAGCCGACAATATCGCGCGCCTTCAGCCCGAGCACGCCGAGCAGCGGCAGCATCCAGAACGGGTTGATCAGGTTCGGCAGCGCCTCGCAGGCATTGTAGATCTGCACCGCCCAGCCCAGATGCACCTTCAGCTGGTTGGCGGCCTCCATCACATAGGGCGCCTCCAGCAGCCATTTGCCGCCGCCGGACGGGACGAAGAATCCCAGCACCGCCGAATAGATGCCCATGAACAGCGGAAACGAGTGCTCCGTGGTCAGCCCGACGAACAGGTGGGCGATCCGGTCGGCGATCGCGAGGTCGGCGGCGCCCTTCACCGTCATCAGCGCGGCGATGGCGCCATAGAGCGGAAACTGGATGAGCACGCCGGTCGTCGCCGGCACCGCCCGGCCCACCGCGTCGAGAAAGCTGCGCGGGCGCCAGTGCAGCAGCAGCCCGAGCATGAGAAAGAACAAATTGTAGGTATTGAGGTTGGAGAGCGCGGACACCGGGTCCTTGCTCGACAGTTCCAGCACGAACCAGCCGAGGCCGAGCGCCACCAGCGCCAGCGTGATCAGCGGCGAATGTTCCAGCCACTCGCCGGGATGGCGGGGGACGTCGGAAGGCGGCGGCGCCTGGCGCGCCGGCGCGATGCCGAGATCCGCCGCCGTCACCGCATTGGCGCCGGTGGGCGCCGACCAGATGCACAGGGTGATCGAGACGGCGATCAGAATCGCGGCGATGAGCAGGGATTGCCACAGGAAGATGGTCTGGCTGAACGGGATCACCCCGGTGATCGGCAGCAGCGATTTCGGCAGGCTGGCGGCATTGGCCTGAAGCTGGGCGGCGGACGAGCTGAGGCCCAGCGCCCACACGGCGCCAAGCCCGAGATAGGCGGCCGCTCCGGCGGCCCGGTAGTCCATGCGCAGATCGTCCCGCCCGGCGAGCGCCCGCACCAGCAGGCCGCCGAGGATGAGACTCAGCCCCCAGTTCAGCAGCGCCGCGCCCATGCTCACCGCGGCGACCAGCCCCACGGCGCCGGAGCCGTTGCGCGGCAGGCGGGCCAGCGCCCGGATCAGCCGGGCGGCGGGCGGCGAGGTCGCGACCACATACCCGCCGATCGCCACGAAGGCCATCTGCATGGTGAAGGGGATCAGGCTCCAGAAGCCGTCGCCGAAGGAGCGGGCGACATCGGCCACAGGGGTGCCGTTCGCCAGCGCCGCGGCCGCCACCGCCACCACCGCGACGGCGGCGAAGATGAACGCATCCGGAAACCAGCGCTCCGCCAGGGCGGTGAAGCGCAGCGCGACGCGCGCGAGCAACCCCTCGGCGGGAGCGGCGGAATCGGCGGGGCGCATGGCGGGGGTCCGGGGCTGGAAGTGTGCGGGCGGTGCCAGCCTTTATGACGGCCCGCATGCCCAGCGTCGAGCGGCACCGTGCGCCGAACCGGCGAGAAGCCGGCGTGCCCGCCTCCCCGCCACCGGCAACGGGTAGGCGGGCGAGCGGGACGCGGAGCGCGAGGAAATTCGAGACAGTGCCCAGCTCCGTCTGAAGTGCCGTGCGACGCATGCCGGCAACGCCGACAGTTGAGCGGCAATATCGGGATTCCGGCTAGACCGGCAGCAATCATTAGGCCCCGTCAAGAACAATTCCAATATTCGCCGCAAGCATTGCTGATCTGATCGCATTTGCGATATTGCGCCGATGATCTCGTGGAATGTTTTTCCGTTCTCAGGCTGAATCGATGTCCCGCAAAGACGGACTGCGCGCGCTTTTCGACGCCGACCGGTCGTCCGTCGTCAGCTTCTTTCGGCGGGTGACGGGTTCCGCCAGTTTGGCCGAGGATCTGTCGCAGGATGTTTTCGCGCGCTTGGCTGCCACCGACATCGGCGCGATCGCCAATCCGCAGGCCTATCTGCGCAGCGTCTCGGCGAATATCGCCACCGATCTGGTCCGGCGGGAGAACCGCCGCCGCCTGACCAGCGCCGAGATCGACGATCTTCTCGAAGTGCCCGATCCCGCCGCCGATCCCGAAGCCCGCCTCATCGCCAAGGATCGGGTGGAGCGCATGCTGGAGGCGTTGGCGGAGCTGCCAGTGCGACGCCGCGCGATTCTCGTCGCCGCGCGTCTCGAAGGCATCCCGCACCGCACGCTGGCCGAAACCCATGGCATCAGCACCCGCACCGTGGAGATCGAGATCCAGAAGGCGCTCGCCCACTGCGCCCGCGCGCTGGTCGATTGAGTCCTCCGGGTGTTGTCCGGGAACGCATCGATGGCGCATATAGGAGGCCGACGGCCCCTTGGCGGGTGCCGGGTTTCCGGCGAGATGGCGCAGAGCACGAGAATGACGGCTGGTGGGGACGGCGGAAGCGAGGCCGACGCGCTGCGACGCGAGGCGATCGCCTGGGTCGTGCGCCTCACCTCCGGCGATGCCACGGCGGACGATGCCGCGCGGCTGAAGGCCTGGCGCGCACGCAGCGATGCGCATGAGCAGGCCTTCCGCCTCGCCAGCGTCACCTGGCGGCAAGTTGGCGCGGCGGCGGCGTCCAATGCGCCCGCGCGACCGTCGCGGCGGCTGTTCCTCGTCGGGGCGGGCGCCGGCACGGCGCTGGCCGCCGGCTGGGCGGGGGCCTCGCTCGGCCTGCTTCCCGGCCTCGACCAGTTGATGGCGGACCACGCCACTGCCATTGGCGAGCAGGCACATATCGCGCTGCCGGACGGCTCGGCCGTCGATCTCGACAGCGCCAGCGCCCTTGATGTGCGGATCACCGATACGCTGCGCGGCGTGCGGCTGGTCTCCGGCGCCGCCGCCTTCGACGTGGCGCCGGATTCCCGCCCCTTCCGCGTCGCGGTCGGACCGGGCGAGGTGACCACGGGCGACGGCGCCTTCGCCGTCACCGCCGGCACCGACCAGAGCCTCGTCGATTGCACGCGGGGCGTCGTCGAGGTCGCCTGCAACGGCACGGTGCGCCTGAAGGCCGGCGAGCGCGTCAGCCTCGATGCCGGCGGCGCTTCCATGCCGGAGCGCGTCGATCCGGCGACCGCCGCCCCCTGGCGGCGCGGGCTGCTGGTCTTCAGCAACCGGCCATTGGTCGACGTGGTGGCGGACATCAACCGCCACCGGCGCGGCCGCATCGTGCTGGCGCGCCCCGGTCTCGGCGCGCGGCGGGTGGATGGCGTGTTCCATCTCGACCGCCCCGACGAGATCGTCACCCATCTCGCCGCGGCGCTGCAGCTCAGCGAGACCCGGCTGCCCGCCGGCGTCGTGCTGCTGGCCTGAGATTTTTTTCGCCGCCGGGATTCGGGTCCGGCCCTCCGCATCGTCTTGTCCTGATAGGGAGGCCGCAAGGCGTCCCGGGGCTCGATGACGGGGATGCGGGGAATGATGGCAAGCAAGAGCGCCGGCGCACGGCGTGCGGTTCTGCTGGCGGGCAGCGCGCTGCTGGCGCTGACGCTGGGGATGGCGGGCAATGGGGGCCTGGCCCAAAGCGCGGCGGCGCAGGCGCAGTCTGCCGTCTATGCCATCCCCGCCGGGCCGGTCTCGGGCGCCCTCGCCTCCTTCGGCGCCACCAGCGGCGTGCAGATCGTCTATGACAGCACCATCGCCCGCGGGCTGAGATCGCCCGGCGTGTCGGGCGCCCGCACGCCGGAGCAGGCGCTCGGCGAGCTCCTCGCCGGCACCGGCCTCAACTGGCGCTTCACCTCGCCGCGCTCGGTGACCATCGAGGCGCCGTTTGCCTCCACCGCCGCCGTGGTGATCGACGAGAACATGATCGAGCTCGACGCCATCACCGTCTCCGGCGAAAAGCTGGCCCGCGACATATCGCAGGTCTATTCCAGCGTCGGCATCGTCACCGGCGAGCAGTTCTTCGACTACGCCATCGAGGATGTCAGCGGCGCGCTCAACAAGCTCGCCAATACCCGCGTCTCCTCGGCCAATCGCGGCAATAGCGGCATCGTCATCCGCGGCCTGTCCTCGGACGGCATCTCGCAGCCGACCAACTCCTCCCCCACCATCGCGCTGATCGTCGACGGCGCCTCGCAGAATGGCGAGGGCCTGCGCCGCGGCAATCGCGGCACCTGGGACGTCGCCGAGGTCGAGGTGTTCCGCGGCCCGCAATCCACGCTTCAGGGCCGCAACGCCATGGGCGGCGCGGTGATCGTCAACACCAACGACCCGACCTGGAACTACGAGGCGGCGTTCGAAGGCGACTTCGCCACCTCCTCCGATTCCGGCGATCTCGGCAGCGGCGCCTTCATGCTCTCCGGCCCGATGGTCGAGAACCAGCTCGCCTTCCGCGTCGCCGGCCAGTATTTCGCCGATGACAGCGGCATCGCCTATGCCGACCCGCTGAACCAGGAACTGGGCGACGGCCATTTCGGCCAGCTGCGGGCGAAGTTCCTGCTGACCCCAGCCGCGCTGGACGGTTTCGAAGCCCTGTTCACCATCAGCCGCACCTCGGACCAGCCCTCCGTCTCGGCGGTGACCGGCCCGGATTTCTTCGCCCGCCGCTTCGATTCCGACGTCTCCGCCGTCGAGCTGCGTCAGACCGACGTCACCAACGTCGTCGCCAACGTCTCCCAGGAACTCGGCGAGGGCATCAAGCTGCGCTCGGTCACGGCCTACATCCAGACCGACGCGACGATTGAAAGCCCCGAAGGCGCGGTCGCCTTCATTCGCGACGAGGTGCGTCCCGGCAACGACTTCACCGAGGATCTCCGCCTCGAAATGGAAGAAGGCGTGCGCCCGCTGAGCGGCGTCGTCGGCCTCAATATCGGACGCTTCAGCTACGAGCGCGATTCAAGCATCACGGTGACCAACACCGCCTATGGCCTGTACGACATGCTGTATCAGGACCTTCTGGGCACCAGCACGCTGACGTCCTATGCGCTTTATGCGGACATGCGCTACGCCTTCACCGAGCGGTGGTCGCTCATGTTCGGCGGCCGCCTCGGCTACGAGACCGTGGACGTCACCAATAATGGCGAGGTGCTGAACCTCAGGTCCTTCGGTTACGACACCATCGACCAGACCGCCTCCACCGACTACACGGTGGCGCTGCCTAAGGTCGGCCTCGCCTACGAGATCGACGCGAAGCAGAACATCGCCTTCACGGTGAGCGAGGGGTTCCGCGCCGGCTTTGCCGCCGTCGATACCTTTGGCAATCCGTACGAGGTCGATCCCGAGACGCTGTGGGCTTACGAGGTGGCCTATCGCTCGAAATGGCTCGACGACCGGCTCGAATTCAACGTCAACGGCTTCTACTACAAGTTCAGCGATCTCCAGATCGCCGTCGAAGATCCCAACCCGCTGTACCGGCAGTCCATCACCATGAATGCCGGTGAGGCGCATGCCTATGGCGCGGAATTCGAACTGCGCGCCCGCATCACGCAGGAATTCTCCGCCTTCGCCTCGCTCGGTCTTCTGAAGACCGAGTTCGACAGCGCGGTGATGGCGACCGGCGACTATACCGGCAACGAGTTCCCCGAGGCGCCCGCCGCCACCCTCAACATTGGCGGCGTGTATCGGCATGCTTCCGGCTTCTTCGCCTCGGCCGACCTCTCCTACACGGATGGCTATTATTCGGTGGGCGACGTCGCCAACACCGAAGACGAGCGTGTCTCGGCCTTCACCCTCGTCAATGCGGCGGTGGGCTATGAGGCGAAGAACTGGTCGCTCACCCTCTACGCCAAGAACATCTTCGACGAGCAGTACCTCACCGGCGTCTATATCGACGACTTCGGTTCGGAGGCCAATATCGGCGATGGCCGCGTGCTCGGCGTGCGCGCCCGCGCCACCTTCTGACCCGCGCGATGGGGAGCGCCTCCGCATGAGCGCGTCGCAGCAGGGCGGCCATGAAAGCGGCGGAGAGAACGAGGAGGCGGCGCGGATCCTGAGCGCCGCCTTCGACGTTCTCGCGCGTCACTGGTCACTGCCGGAGGTGGAAATCGGCGGGCTGGAGCCGGGCTTCACGCCCGTCGCGGCGCTGTTCGCCGACGAACGCTTTATCGAGGCGATGCTGGCGCGGCAGCAAGCGCCGACGCCCGGCCTCGATGCCAAGGGCGCGGCGGCCTTCTTCATCACCGAATACGCCAATCTTATCGGCATCGTCGCCGCCGTGCCGCTACTGTCGCATGGGCTGGTGCCGAACCTCGCGCCGGACAATTGCGCGCTGGCACTCTCGCTCTCTCCGGGCGCGGCGCCGCGCGTGCGGCTGCGCTTTCTCCGGCCCGCCGGCGCCACCGATCGCCCGCGCCCGCAGACTGCCGCGGCGCTTCTGCGCGCCGTCGGCCATGCGGAGCTGCGAGAGGCGCTGGCGGACGGGCTTGAGGCGCATATGGCGCCGCTGATCCACCGGCTGCAAGGCCGCACCGGCTTGCCCTGGCAGGCGATGTGGCGCCTCGTCGCCGATGCCGTCGCCGCGCGCTTCCTCGAAGCCGGCCGGCAGCTGGGCTGCGAGGCGGCGGCGAAGGAAGAGGCGATGGCGGTGCTGAAGCGGCCCGGCTCGCCGCTGGCCAACCGCCAGTTGCATTTCTTCGACATCGTCATCCGCGAGGACCGGCCATCGGGTCGCGTCCTCGCCCGCCGCAGCTTCCGGGCGCGCGGCGGATGCTGCCGGTTCTACACCGCGCCGAATGGCTCGCTCTGCTCCACCTGCGTGCTGGTCGAGCCGGACGAACGACGTCACCGCATCGAAGCGCATATGCGCGCGGAATTGGGGTTGCCGCCGCTGCCGGAGCCGCCGGCGGCAGCCGCCGGCCGTGTCCCGGTGCCGGAAACCAAGGTTCGCTCGGGGGAGAAGCCATGATGGCGAGGCTTGCGGCGATGGCGTGGACCCTCGCCCTGTTCCCCGTGCTCGCCCTCGCCACCGTGCCGGCGCAAGCCGCCTGCCAGGGGCGCCTCGTCGAGGCCGCCGACATCCTGCATGCTCCGGTCTGCGTGCCGCAGGTGCCGGCACGGATCGTCGTGCTCGATCCGGCCTTCAGCCTCGGCATGGGCCTGGAGCTCGATTTGCCGCTCGTCGGCGCCCCGCTCGCGGTGATGAGCGACAAGGCGTTGCGCGAGGAGGCGCTGCGGCGGGGCGTCACCGATCTCGGCAGCTTCCTCGAACCCAGCGTCGAGCGCATCGTCGCATTGAAGCCGGATCTCATCATCGGCGGCGCCATGGCCGATGCCGCCTGGCCGATGCTGTCGCAGCTCGCTCCCACAGTGCTGATCGGCGCCGACAGCTGGAAGGAATATCTCGCGCGGATGGCGCAGGCGACCGGTCGGGACGAGAAGGCGAAACAGCTTCTTGCCGCCTATGAGGCGCGCGTGGCGGCGCTGAGGCCCCGCCTGCCGGCGCGCACCGTCTCGGTGGTGCGCATCACCCCATGGGAATTCCAGGTCTATCTCGACAGCCCGCGCGCCTATGGCCCGTTCGCGGTGCTGCGCGATCTCGGCGTCAGGCGTTCCGACTACGAGACCGCAAGCGGCAGCGAGACGCTGAAGCGGGCGGATTGGGAGGCCCTCGCCGGGCTCGATGGCAGTGTCCTGCTCTACATCGTCGGCGGCGTGAACAACTCGGCCACCAGCGGCCGCCACGAGGAGGTGCTGGCCAATCCGCTCTGGCAGATGCTGCCGGCGGTCGCGGCCGGCCGCGTCCATCGCCTCGATCCAGCGATCTGGATGGAGTTCAGCGGCGTCGGCTCGGCCAATCGGGTGCTGGACGACGTCGAGCGCTTCCTCATCGTCGCTCCATGAGGCGGCCGGCTTCGGACATTGCGCCGGGCGGGCGATCCCGCTCCCGCAACGGCATGTGCGGTCCCGCCTTGGTGATCGCCCTCGCCGCCGTGCCGCTCATGGCGGTCTGGGCGATGACGGTCGGTGCCTCGCCGATCGCGCTCGACACCATACTGGCCGCGCTCACCGGCTTCGACGGCTCGCGGGCGCATATCGTGGTGCTCGACGTGCGGCTGCCGCGCGTGCTGGCGGGACTGGTGGTCGGGGCCCAGCTGGCGGTCGCCGGCGCCATCATGCAGGCGGTCACCGGCAATCCGCTCGCCTCGCCCGGCCTGCTCGGCATCAATGCCGGAGCCGCCTTCGCGGTGGTGCTCGCCATCGCCCTGGCGGGCGTGGACGCCACCGCAACCTTGATCTGGTTCGCCTTCGCCGGCGCGGCAGGCGCCGCCATCTGCGTCTATGCCGTCGGCTCGGCCGGCCGCGGCGGGGCGACCCCGCTGAAGCTGGCGCTTGCCGGCGCGGTGCTCACCGCCTTTCTCGCGTCGCTGACCACCGCCATCCTGTTGCGCGATCAGGGCACCCTCGACAGCGTGCGGCTGTGGTCGGTCGGCAGCCTCGCCGGGCGTCCGCTCTCGGTCGTGGCGGCAGTCGCACCCTATGGGCTTGCCGGCCTCGCCGGCGCCCTGCTGGCGGCGCGGCCGATCATGACGCTGAGCCTCGGCAGCGAGCTTTCCCGCTCGGTCGGTCAAAACCTTGCCGGCTGGCGGCTCGCCTGCGCGGTGCTGGTGGTGCTGCTCGCCGGCTCGGCGGTGGCCCTTGCCGGGCCGGTCGGCTTCGTCGGGCTGGTTGTGCCGCATATGGCGCGCCTGCTGGTCGGC
This sequence comes from Ancylobacter defluvii, assembly GCF_018390605.1. GTDB lineage: Bacteria > Pseudomonadota > Alphaproteobacteria > Rhizobiales > Xanthobacteraceae > Ancylobacter > Ancylobacter defluvii. The sequence continues at coordinate 121,645 of NZ_JAHBGD010000005.1, read as the reverse complement.
CCGGATTATCGCTGGATCATCGCCTTCAGCGCCCCGCTCGGCGCCCTGCTGGTGGTGGGAGCCGATGCCGCGCTTCGCGGCCTCGCCGGCATCGACCTGCCGGTCGGCATCACCATGGCGGCGATCGGCGCCCCGGTCTTCATCGCGCTCGCCCGCCGGCGGGCATGGGACCTGCGATGAGGGCCGGCATCGCCCTCCCCGTCTCGCTCGCTTTGGCGATGGCGCTGCTGACCCTCGCCTGGGGCGACGCCGGGCTCGCGCCGGCGGACATCCTCGCCGCGCTCCGGGGCGATCCGGTGGCCGGCGTCGTGGTCGGCACCCTGCGCGGCCCGCGCGTGGCGGTGGCGATCCTGGTCGGCGCCTGCCTCGCCGTCGCCGGGACGATCACCCAGGCGGTGATGCGCAACCCGCTCGCCGAGCCCGGCCTGCTCGGCATCAATGGCGGTGCCGGTCTGGGGGTGACCATCCTCATCGTACACCTCACCGGTCCGACCGGACACCTGATGCCATTGGCCGGTTTCGCCGGCGCCACCCTCGCCGCCGCCGCCATTTATGGCCTCGCCTGGCGGCAGGGAACCTCCGCCATCCGGCTGATTCTCGTCGGCATCGGCATCGGCGCGCTGACCGGTGCCGCTATCTCCTTCCTCACCGCCTTCGGCGATGTGCGCGATGTCCAGCGCGCCGTCGGCTGGATGGCGGGAAGCCTCTATGGTGCTGATTGGACACGATTTTCCTGGCTACTCGCCTGGTCGATGCCCGCGCTGGTCGCCACAAGGCTGCTGGCACGCGAGCTCGATATCCTCGGCTTCGACGATGACTGCATCCAGAGCCTCGGCCTGCGCCTGCACCTGATGCGAGGTATTTTAATACTCCTCTGTACGATCCTCGCCGGTGCCGCCGTCGCCGCGGCCGGTCCGCTGGCCTTCATCGGCCTCCTCGCCCCGCATCTTGCCCGCATATGCGGCGATACCCGGCACGCCTACCGCCTGCCCCTGGCCGCGACATGGGGCGCTATCCTGCTTCTGGCGGCGGATCTGGGAGGGCGCCTGCTCAACCTTCCCGCAGGGGTGCTGACGCCGCTCATCGGCGTGCCGTTCATAGGAATTCTCTTGTGGAAACAACGCGATGATTGAACGCGCCCCAGAATCCCGCCTGGAAGCCCGCTCGATCTCGATCGGCTATTCCGGCCGCGACATCATCCGCAACCTCTCCTTCTCGGTGCCGACCGGCCAGTTCACCGCCTTGCTCGGCCCCAATGGCAGCGGCAAGTCGACGCTGCTGCGAGCGCTCGCCGGCCTCATCACGCCCGCCAGCGGCGCGGTACTGATCGACGGCCTGCCCATGGCCTCGATGTCCCGCGGGCAGATCGCCCGGCGCCTCAGCCTGATGCCGCAATCGCCGCGTGCTCCCGAAGACATCACGGTGCGGGACCTTGTCGCACAAGGCCGCTACCCGCATCGAGGCCTGTTCACCCGCTGGTCGCTCGCCGATGATGCCGCGTGCCGACGAGCCCTTGAGCTGACCGAAACGCTGGAACTGGCCGACACACCACTCTGCAACCTGTCCGGCGGACAGCGCCAGCGCGCATGGACCGCCATGACGCTCGCGCAATCTTCCGACATCCTGCTGCTCGACGAGCCGACGACCTATCTCGACATCTCTCATCAGCTCAATGTCATGGCGTTGCTGAAACGCCTCGTTCACGAGCAGGGAACGACAGTGGTCGCCGTGCTGCATGACGTGACCCAGGCGGCGCGCTTCGCCGACCAGATGCTATTGCTGAAGGACGGACAACTCGTCGCGTCGGGCCCGCCGGTTCAGGTCATGCGCGCCGATCTGATCGCTGCGGTTTTTGCCGTCGAGGCGACCATCATCGAGGACCCTGTCGATCACACGCCGGTCTGTCTCGCTCGACGATAGCTAAATTGCCCGGGGCAGGCTCACCTCCCCGCCTAGCTTATTCCGTTCCAAACGGGGCAAGCGATCGGCTGCCTCTCGCTCTTTAAGCCCACCACGGCAGAACTACGGCTTCTGCGGGAGGACAACAACGGTGGCCGACATCCCTGCGGCGAGCCGGACACCCGCCGGCAGCTCTCCGAGCCTGATGCGAACTGGAATGCGCTGGGCGAGGCGAATCCAGTCGAAATTCGGGTTCACCTGCGCCAGAAGACCGCTGCCTTCGCCGGTATTGGCGATCGCGCGGCTGATCCCCCCCACCACCCCCTCGATACTCACGCCCCCGGCCATGAGCTCCACGCGCGCCCGGGCTCCGTCCTGGACCGCTGGCAGCTTGGTCTCCATGAAGTAGGCGTAGACATAGAATGAGCCGCTGTCGACAAGCGCCAACACCCCCTGCCCGACCGTGGCGTAATCGCCGACATTCACATTGGAATTGGTAATGTAGCCATCGACAGGCGCGCGCACCGTGCTGCGCTCGAGATTGATCTGCGCGGTCGCGAGCGCCGCGTCGGCCGCCTGCAATTCGGCCGCGGCTTCCGCTGCCGAGACGGTGGTATCCTCGGCCGCCTGAGATGAAATCGCCGCGCTGTCCTCTCGCTCCAAGCTGGTGTTGCGCGTTGCCGTGTCCCGGGCGAGACGAAGAGCCTGCGTCTTCATCGCGACTTCGGCCTGCGCCTGCTGCACCGCCACCTTGAACCGATCCTGGTCGATGACGAACAGCACGTCGCCGCGCCGGACCTGCTGATTGTCGACGACATTCACCCCGCTAATGAGGCCGGAGACATCAGGAGCGATCTCGACCACATTGGCGAGGATGCGGGCATCGCGCGTCCATGGCGCCAGCGTATAGAATTGCCAGAGCCGCCAGCCGACGAACACAGCCGCACTCACCGCGATCAAGGTGACGCCGATGCGCAACGCGCTCCGCATCAAAGCCATCCTGCGCCTCCAAACACCACCGGCAGACCGAGTATGACGGCACCGAACAGGATCACATAGAGCGCCGCTTCGAACAGCGGCCTATGCCACACCAAGCGGTAAAACCCTATCCGTGCCAGCAGCCATCGGATTATCAGAAACGGCGCCAGGGCGATCAGCGCCCACATGAGCACCGGCGGCAGATAAAATCCGAAGAGTTCGGGAGTGTACAAAGAGAGACTGCTCGTCGTCTGCATCTCAGGCCTCGCCGAAGGAGCGGACAAGGAATGCCCGATCGATGTCGAAGCGGTCGGCGATAAAACGCAGGGAAGCACCGGCACGGACATTCAGCGCCGCAGCCAACGCTCCAGGTTCAAGCTGCAAGGCAGCGAGCGCCTCGAGAGCGGCGCGCACGGTGGCTTGCGCGGCGGCCACCCTGGCACCGATGGTGTCACCGGCCTCGGGAAGGCTCTCCAGTTCGGCGGCGAACTGGTCAAGAAAGCGGGCGATAAGTGCGGATGCTTCGCTGGACAGGTCGGCATCGCGCCGCAGTCGGTTGAGCCGGCCCAGCTCCAAGCTGGTCGAGGCCGCGCCCAACGTTCCGCGCAGAAAGTCCTCCTCGCCCTGCCGGTCTAACGACAGGCGCGGCAGCAAGCCGGCGAGCATTGCTACGATTTCCCCGACGATCGCCCGTTCGTGACGCTGGCCGCGCGCCGCCGCCGGAAGAAGGATCGCCATTGTGCGGGCCCACACGCGCCCGCGGGTGGCGAGCGAGTTGATCGGAAACAGGTTGAGCAGAACGAGGCAGATTCCCATACCGAACAACAGGCTGAAGGCAGCATTGACGAAGGAAAGTTCATCGGGCTGAAGCACATTGCTCGTGCCGATCTCCGAGACGAAGAATCCGCCGAAGGCGATGCCGGGCCAGGCATATTGCGGCGTTCCCGCCATCAACCCGGCCGGCAGCAAGGCCACGATGAGGAACAGCGCCAGTGCTTCATAGCCCTCGATCCACGGCAAGACGAAGATCATCGCCGCATAGGCGGCAACGATCCCGATCGCCGACCACAGCAGGAATGCGAAGCCCAGCTTGCCCGGCTGGTCCTGGTTGACGGCGAAGAACAGAATGATGGCAAGGCCGGAAACGGCGTTGAAGCCATCGGTCCACTCTGTCGCGGCCCACAGAACGCTCATCAAAACCAGTGCCAGTGCGGAGCGAACCGCAAGCAGCAGCGCCTCCATGTTCGAGGCGGCGGGAACCACCGGCGCCTGCTTTTCCGGGCGAACGGCGACACGCTGGTTCCGGCGCAGGCTGGCCGCCTCGCTCACCATCACCATGGATAGTCCGTGCAGCAAGTCTCCCGCCCGGCGCAGGATAAGCACCCCTTCCGCCAGCGGCTCGAATGGCACCCGGCCGGCCATTGCCTCCAGATCGCGGGTGGCCGATTTCAGTGCACCCCTGGCGGCAAGCAGCTCCCGGCGGATCCGCCGTGGATCCTCAAAGGCATGGACGTCGGCAGCGATGCGATCGAGCAAGGCAGCCGTCGCTGCCATGCTCGGCCGCAGCCGCTCGATGATCGGCTCGGCATCTTCCGACTGAAAATCCTCGACACGCACATAAAGACCGCGTGCGATAGCGAGCACCCGCAGGAACTCCCGCACCATGCGCTTCAGCGCGGCATCATCGGCGCGCATGTCCGGCGCTTCGAACACCGCATAGGAGCGCAAGGCGTCGAACTTGACCACCGCCTCGATCATCACCCGACGGAGCGCCGCAAAAGTTGCAAAAGGCGTCGCTGGTCGCAACGCGATGGCGCCATAGTGGCTAAGCTGGCCGAACAGTTCGGCGAGCTGCTCGCGCAGCATGACGCCGGCATAGCGCGGGAAGACAAGCACGCTGACCGCCGTGATGCAGGCGATGCCGATGATGATCTCGGCCGTACGGTCGAAGGCGAGATGCCATGCATGCGTTGGATCGGACGCCCCCTGCAGCCCGACCAGCAGCGCGGTGTAGCCGGCCAGCAAGAAGCCATAGGCTGTATAGTTGCGCATCTGCGCACCGATAAAGAAGCACAGTGCCAGCCAAAGGGCGATCGCCCCGACGAGCGGCACAGGCGCCTGCGAATAGAGGGCGAGAATGACGAGGCCGACGGTCGCCCCAAGCAGCGTACCGATGACGCGGTAGGCCCCCTTCGCCAATGCGGCTCCCGCCGTCGGCTGTGCCAGGAGATAGACCGTCAGCACCGCCCATTGCGGGTCCTGCAATTCCAGCCAATAGGCAATGGCGAGGGCGACGACGGCAGCCACCGCGGTCCGAACGGCAAAGACGACGTTGCGCCAGCCAAGATCGATGGGGAATGCGAGACGCCACCGGGCGGCTGTCATCTCGGCAACGCTCATCTTTCCCCGCATGCGCGCATGTCACTTTACCAGGAAAGCATAGCCGGTTTCCATGACGGATAGCGCGCGGAGTTTCGTCGCGCAGCGTTGCCACAAAGGGGTCACGCGGTCGGAGCGAGATCTGCCGGCCGCGACCTTTGCGATAGTAATCTGGCTCTCCGGGGTTATTCTCCTGCTCTTATGGACACGCTGTTACCAAGCGGCATGTCGAGGTTCGGCAGGCCGTACGGATCAGGCACTTGGTCCGAGTTCGACCATGATGGCGTCCCCGGCCATCTGGACTTTCCACATGCATGCCAGCGGTGGGCTGAACCCGAAATGGCAATTGTCTATAAAATTAGTGGTGATATGTCTTCAGGGCGCAGACCTATCGGTCCGCGCTTGTAAGGGAGCATTGCAATGACTTTCAGGCGCATTCTCGCGGTGGCCGCGCTCGCCACTGGCATCGGGTTGTTCGCCGTCGAGATGGCCAACGCCGCCGACAGCGTCACCGTGGGCTCGAAGATCGATACCGAGGGCGCCATCCTCGGCAATGTCATCGCGCTGCTGCTGGAACAAAAGGGCATCGATGTAAAGGAACGCATCTCGCTCGGGCCGACCAAGATCGTACGCACCGCGCTTCTCGAAGGCGAGATCGACATCTACCCAGAATATACTGGAAACGCGGGCTTTTTCTTCAACGTCGACTCCGATCCCGCTTGGAAGAAGGCCGATACCGCCTATGCGAAGGCAAAGGCGCTCGATGCCGCGAACAAGGTCGTCTGGCTGCAACCCGCTCCGGCCAACAACACCTGGGCCATTGCGGTTCGGGGCGACGTCGCCAAAGCCAACAACCTTGCGACGCTGGACGATTTCGGCAAATGGGTTGCAGGTGGGGGCAAGGTGAAGCTGGCGGGCTCGGCTGAATTCGTCGAGAGCGCGGCAGCGTTGCCGGCCTTCCAGAGCGCCTACGGATTCAAGCTCGGCCAGGACCAGCTTCTGGTGCTCTCCGGCGGCGACACCTCCGCCACCATCAAGGCCGCGGCGGAAGGCACATCGGGCGTCAACGCCGCTATGGTGTACGGCACAGACGGTGGCATAGCGGCGCTCGACCTGAAGGTACTTACGGACACCAAGGGCGTTCAGGCGGTCTATGAACCCGCGCCCGTTGTGCGCGCCGCCGTACTGGAGGCGCATCCCGAGATCGCGTCGATCTTGGCGCCGGCCTTTGGGGCCTTGTCGCTCGAGACGCTGCAGGCTCTGAATGCAAAAGTACAGATCGAAGGGCAGGATGCCCGATCAGTCGCCAGGTCCTGGCTCACCGAAAAGGGCCTGTTGAAGTGACATCAGAAAGCGGCTTGTCGGTCATATCGCCACCGCAGGCCGCTGCACCACAGCTTAGGAGCGGTGCTGGCCGCTCCAACCCGCTGCTGGTGCTGATCGTCGGCGGCATCGCCGCGGCGGCGATGAGTCTCGGCTTCGTGTCCGTCGCGCCCAATCGCATTCTCAGCGGCAAGCCGGTCGCCCTGTGGTCGGCGGTGGATCCGGGCGTCACCGCCCTTCTCGTTGCCCTGATCGTCGGGCTCGGCGTTTCGGCAGTGCTCCGCTTCGGCGTATGGCGTGACCGGTTCACCGCCATCATTGCCGCGATGACGTTGCTTACGACGATCACGGCTGCGGGACAGGCCGCCAGCCTTGTCGCTCAGGCAAGCGGACCCATTGCCCGGACGTCGTTGGGGCCGGCATTCTGGATCATTGCCGCCGGTTCCGGCTTTGCACTTGCCGATGCAATGGCCCGCCTCACGCGAAATATGTTCGTGCAGATGGTCGTCGTGGCGATAGTAGGGGGAGCCATCGCCCTGCTCGCGGCTTCAGGCGCCCTCTCAGACCTGTCGCTTGCCCGTGAGTTCGCCAATCGCCGCGAAGCCTACGGCTCGGAGTTGTTGCGTCATCTCGTGCTTGTCGGCGGAGCGCTGGCGGGAGCGTTGCCGATCGGCAGCCTGCTCGGCTACGTCGCGTTTCGCCGCCCAAAGTGGCGCAAGGCACTGTTCGCGATCCTGAATCTTATTCAGACAGTTCCGTCCATTGCGATCTTCGGCCTGCTTATCGGCCCCCTCAGTGCCCTGTCGGCCTGGCTGCCCCTGCTACGCACGCTGGGCATAGGCGGGATTGGCGCCGCCCCCGCCATCATCGCGCTGACGCTTTACGGCCTGTTGCCGGTAGCACGCGGAGTATTCACCGGGCTGGCGTCCACGCCACCGAGCGTCCTGGACGCTGCGCGCGGCATGGGCTTTGACGAGCGCCAGATACTCTGGCGCGTATCCATCCCCCTCGCTTTGCCGATACTCGTCACATCCCTGCGTCTCGTCGTGGTGCAACTCACCGGGCTCGCCGTGGTCGCCGCACTCATCGGTGCCGGCGGGCTCGGTGCGTTCATTTTCCAAGGGCTCGGGCAGACGGCCACCGACCTCATTCTGCTCGGCGCGCTATCGGCCATCGCTCTGGCGCTCGCCGCCGATCTCCTCTTGCGAAGCCTTGCTGCGGCCGTGACGACAGGAGCGTCCGCATGATCGTGCTTGATCGCCTCACCAAACGATATGGCAATGCGGTCTCGGTCGACCAACTCTCGCTCACCGTGCCGACCGGCACCATTTGCGCGTTGGTCGGCGCATCCGGCGGCGGAAAAACGACCACCCTGCGCCTCATCAACCGCCTCATCGAAGCGGATGAGGGGCGTGTACTGATCGACGGCACCGATGCGGCGAGTCTTGCCCCGGTCGCGCTGCGCCGACGCATCGGTTATGTCATTCAGTCGGTCGGCCTATTCCCTCACTGGAACGTCGCCCGCAACATTGCCACGGTTCCGGATCTTCTCGGATGGAAGCGCGACCGGATCGACCGTCGCATCGATGAACTGCTCGATCTCGTCGGACTTGATCCCGCCTCCTACCGCCACCGCCGTCCGCACGAGCTCTCCGGTGGCCAACAGCAGCGCGTCGGCGTTGCCAGGGCGCTCGCCGCCGATCCCGATCTGTTGCTTATGGACGAACCATTCGGGGCCCTCGACCCCGTAACCCGCGATGGCCTGCAGGCAGCCCTCCTCGACATTCAGGCACGGACAGGAAAAACGATCGTCATCGTCACCCATGATATCGACGAGGCAATCCGCCTCGCCTCGCTGGTTGCGGTGCTCGATGGCGGCAAGTTGATCCAGCACGGCTCGCCGCACGATCTGCTCGCGCGGCCGGCCAACGCCTTCGTGGAAGCCTTTGTCGGCGGCCCCCGACGCGGCCTGCGCCTGCTGCAAGTCACCCGTGTCCGAGAACGCGCCGATTTCAGTGAGCCTATCGGCGGCACGCCCATCGATGCCGACGTGACTTTGGACATTGCCCTGGAGCGTATGGTGACCACGGGCGCTCACCGCCTGCCAGTGTATGACCGTGCAGCGGATCGACGCGGAACCCTCGTGCTGGCCGCCATCGCCTCGCCGGATGGAAGGCAAACATGATGGCTCGCAGCCGTGCTGGCCGAACCGTGCGAGGTGTCGTCGACGCTGCAACACGCCCAGCGGCATTGGTGAGCCTTGTATTCGTAGCGATGCTCGCTTTGCTGCCTTACAGCGCGCCGATTTTCGGATGGCTGTTCCCCGAACTTCCACGTCCTCTCTATACCCGCGCAAGCTTTCTTGACCTGGCAGTTTCGCACGCCGCGTTGGTGGGCATGGCGAGCCTTGTCGTGATCACTCTCGGCATAGGCATCGGCATTTTTGTCACGCGCCCCATCGGGCGCGACTTCGCTGGCCCCGTCGACACGCTTGCCGCCATCGGCCAAACATTCCCGCCGACAGCCGTACTGGCTCTCGCGGTGCCGGCCGTCGGCTATGGCAGCGCTCCAACTATTATCGCGCTCATCGCCTACGGCCTGCTGCCGGTGATAGGCGCAACCATCGCCGGCCTGACGGCCATTCCCAGGGCACCGATCGAAGCCGCCGACGGCATCGGATTGTCGCCGCAGGGCCGGCTTCTCAAGGTGGAATTGCCCCTTGCCGCACCGATAATACTGGCAGGCGTGCGAACCTCTGTAATTCTCAACATCGGCACCGCGACCATTGGGTCGACGGTCGGGGCGCTGACGCTCGGCTCACCCATAATCGAGGGGCTATCCGGCTCCAACCCGGCTTACGTCATCCAAGGTGCGCTGCTCGTTGGGCTGTTCGCCGTGGCAACCGACCTATGGTTCGATGAATTGGAGCAGGTTCTCTGAACCGCCGATGCGAGGCCGTTCTCATCGTCGGGCAGCTTACGCTGCCACCTCCTGCATTGGAAGACATCGCCCGCCGGTAAACTCGCGCAATCGCTGCCAGCCCCAGCTCTCGGGTGGCTGGTGCCGTCGTCGGCGCTCAAGCCATCGTACGGGTGGTCATTGCCGCATTGAACATCCGATGACCAGGCAAGGCAGTCGCGCCGGCCGGATGCGCTAGCGAGACCTTAAGGGTTGTTCGATACTCTGAATATCGTTTGATCTCTTAGGGTCCACATGCTCACGAGCGAGCTGGGCTCTTGGCGGCGCAAGAACCAGCGATCGTTGTAATGAATGGGTCTTCAAAGCCGCCAGCGTCGTCTTCATCAAGCCGAATGGCAAATGGCCCGACTTGCGGCTGAAGGACAGCATATGGCAATGCGGCCGGGCTGGCCCCTCGCTCACTTCGACCAGCAATAGCGGCGCGGAGCTACGATATGGAAACGTCTCTCTACGAACCCGTCAAACGCTTCCTCGAAGGCCTGGGCTATACCGTCAAGGGCGAGATCGGGTCATGCGATCTTGTCGGCCTTCGGAACGATGATCCCTCCGTGATGGTCATTGGCGAGCTGAAGCTGACCTTCAATCTCGAGCTCATCCTTCAGGGCGTCGACCGGATGAGCGTCGCCGACGAGATCTGGCTGGCCGCCCGGCTCTCGGCCAAGGGCAAGGGCCGCGAGAGCGATCGGAGATACCGCAATCTGTGCCGACATCTCGGCTTCGGGCTGCTCGGTGTTTCGGCGTATGGGCACGTCGAGATCCTCGTGTCTCCGACAGCGCCCTTGCCGCGGAAGAATCCCCGCCGGCGCTCACGCGTAGTGGAGGAACACAAGCGGCGACAGGGCGACCCGGTTGCTGGTGGCGGCACGCGTAAGCCGATCATGACCGCGTATCGCCAGCAGGCACTCGCCTGCGCCGCGGCGATGGCGTTGGCGCCGCAGCGGCCGCGCGATCTCAAGCACTCTTTCCCCGACGCCCAAAAGATACTGCGCCGGAATGTCTATGGCTGGTTCGAGCGCTCGGAGCGTGGCGTCTACGCGCTGACCGAGGAAGGCCGCGGCGCCTTGGCAACATGGCTACCCGGGACCCCGCCCGGCGCAGACGGAAACGATTTGTCCTCTGGCGGCTCGGAACAATCATGGGACGATACCGCGCCCGCATCAGCCTAGGGACGTCTTGAACGCTCCTTGGCCGACGCGGGTCGAGGCCGCCGTCGGGCTCGCACTAACCCGCTTTTTCAGTCGGCCGTGACAATGCGGACCATTCGGCGAATGTGGGGGTCGGCATGTCGAAGCGGTCGCGGATCGTCGCGCAGGTGCTACCGCCAAGCCGCGCGATCGCATCGAGGCGCACCGGATCGACGTGCAACCGCTCCGCATCGACGACGTTGGCCCGGTAATGCGCATAAACGATCTCGCCGAGGATGATCTGCCGCGACTTGCCCAGTTCCAGGGTGAGGTGTCGCCGGCATTCGAAGGCAGCCGGCGCCTCTCGGATCCACGGCGAGGCGACCTTGACGCCGGCAACCGCCGTGAACCCGGCGGCGGCAAGTTCGTCATGTCCGGACGGGAAATCCGCCGCGCACACATGCATTCCCTCGGCGATGGCGTGGGATACAATGTTTACCGTGAAAACCTCGGTGAGGCGGATGTTCTGCGCCGTGTCCTTGAACGACATGTCGGCGTGGTTTTCCACGCCCAGCGCCAGGATCGGCGGATCGGCCGAGAGGCAATTGAAGAAGCTGAACGGCGCCGCATTCACCCGCCCCTGCGGATCGACGGTCGTCACCAGTGCGATGGGACGCGGCACGATGGTGCCGATCATCAGCTTGTAACGCTCGCGTTCGCCGAGCGCCCGGAAATCGAAGGCGACGGAGTCCGTCTCCGGCTGGGGATGCATGCTCATGACTCCAGCCCCCTGATCCGGGCAGCATAAGGCGCCAGCACGTCGCGGATGTCGCGCTCGGCTTTTTCCTGAAGAAGCGCGCGGCTGGCGACCGCCGCAAGATGATGATCCATGAGCTCGGCAGCGCGCGCGGCGTTCCCGGCGATCAGTGCATCGACGATTTCGCCATGCTCGCTGACGCCGCAGTCGGAGGAATGCGGCCGGCCATACATGGCGAGGATGAGCGAGCAGCGCGACACCACCTCGGTCACATAGCGCACGAGCACCTGGTTGCCGGTCAGGCGGGCGAGGAGCAGGTGGAACTCGCCGGCGAGGCGGATCGATTCCACCTCATTGTGGCCGGAGATCTTCTGTTCGCGGGCGACATGGTCGCGCAGCACTGCAATTTCGTCCGGCTTCAGTTTGCCGGCGAGACATTCGGTGACGATGCGCTCGAGGCCCCGGCGGACAACGAACACATCGCGTCCTTCATCGAGGCTCGGATTGGCAACGAAGGCGCCGCGATTGGGCTTCAACTCGACCAGTCCTTCAACGGCGAGGCGCCCGAGCGCCTCGCGCGCAATGGTGCGGCTGGTACCGAAGGCGTCGCCGATGGCGTCCTCCGGAAGCTTGGCTCCCGGCTGGAGCCTCTGCTCAATGATGGCTTGCCGAAGTGCGTCCTGAACCGCTTCGGTACGGGAGATGGCTCCGCTCTCTCCGGGCGGACCCTTTCCCTTTGCGGTCGGGTCGTTCACCGAGCGCGAGGCGCCCTTCTTCACGCGTGAAATGTTCATGCAAATGCTCGATGTTTTGTATGCGCTGAATCAGTCCGAGATCGCGGTGGCAGCCTTGCGCGCTTTCGCCCAGCTGTCGAGAATCGCCACCGCATCGGCGTCCATCTCCTGCTGCGAAGGCATGGCGCGCTCTTCAACAAGAGCCCCGGCCGCTGTACGCAGTGCCTCGGTGTCGATGGGGTGGCGTTCGGCACGCGTGAGCGAGGCGAAGGCGGCACCGGCCTGCCGCATCGAGGCGGCATAATAGAGCTGCGAGATGCCCGCCACCTCCATCGTCGCCACGCACATCGCGCAAGGCTCGCAGGAGGTGTAGAGCTCGCAGCCGGTAAGGTCGACGCATTCGAGCCGGCGGCACGCATCGCGTATCGCCTCTACCTCGCCATGTGAGGTGGGATCGAAATGAGCGAGCGAGTGATTCAGCCCCTCGCCGATGATCGCGCCATCCTTGACGATAACGCAGCCGAACGGCTCGGTGCCCGGCTTCTCCAATGCCTCGCGCGATATATCGATGGCGCGGCGCATGAATTCTTCGCGGTACATGCCTTTATCCTCTTTCAATGTCTTATCCGGCCTGCGGCAGCAGCCCGGCCTAGTGCGTTGTTCCTGGCTGCGGCAGCAGCCAGGCATGGCGTGAATCCCAGTTCAGCTTGACCTGACGTCCCGGCACGAGATCGAGCGCCTCGATTTCATGCTGCTGCTTCTGCACGCGGAATTCCGTGCCGCCCTCGATCTCGATGAACACGGTCTGCGTCGAGCCGACGAATTCCAGCCCGAGTACGGTACCGGCAATGCCCGGCCCTTCCATGTCGGCCGCCAGTACGACGCGATCGGCGGCGATGACGAAGTCGCCGCGGCTGCCCTCGGGACGCGTTGTCAAAGTAGGCACGCGGAAATTGCCGAGCGTGCTGCCAACCTCAAGCATTCCCTCATCATTGCCCCGCACTTCGCCACGGATCAGGTTGTTCATGCCCATGAACTCGGCCACGAAGGCGTTGGCCGGCGCGCGATAAACGTCCTGCGGGCGTCCCACCTGCTGGATATGCCCCTCGCTCATGATGACGATGCGGTCGGCGAGCGCAAAGGCTTCGGACTGAGCGTGCGTCACATAGACGAAGGTGATGCCCAGTTCACGATGCAGGCGCGACAGCTCGGTCTGCATGCGCACGCGCAGATGCGCGTCGAGGGCGGAGAGCGGTTCGTCGAGCAACAGCACCGAAGGTTCCGTCACCAGCGCCCGCGCAATCGCCACGCGCTGGCGCTGGCCGCCGGAGAGCTGGGCGATATTGCGCTCGGCCATGCCGGCGAGGCCGAGCCGGTCAAGCCATTCAAGGGCGCGCTTGCGCCGCTCGGCGGCACCGACCTTCTGCATGCGCAGCGGGAAGGCGACGTTCTCGGCGACGGTGAGGAACGGGAACAGCGCCAGGCTCTGCCACACCATCGGGGTGTTGCGCTGGAAGGCGGGCACGCCGCGCATGCTGTCCCCGCCGATGCGGAGGTCGCCGTCGGTCGGTTCGTCGAGACCGGCGATGAGCCGCAGCGTGGTGGACTTGCCGCAACCCGAGGGTCCCATGATGGCGATGAACTCGCCGGCCTCGATGTCGAGGTCGATGGACTTTACCGCGTGATGGTCGGGATAACGCTTGTCGAGTTTGTCGAGTGCGATGAACGGCGTCGGCATGGGGCTCTCCCTTGTCATGGAGCGGGGTTGCGGCGTCCGGCCCGGACGCCGGTGAAACGTTGGGCGAGAAGCACCAGCGCCACGCTGACGACCAGCACCACCGCGCCGATCGCGTTGATCTTCGGATTCACTTGACCTTGCAGGAGGTTGAGGATGCGCACCGGCAAGGTCTCGTGCACGCCGCCGACGAACCAGGCGATGAGGAATTCGTCGAAGGATACCGCTGCCGACAGGAAGAACGAGGCGATCAGCGCCGGTCTGCAGAACGGGATCACCACATGGAACAGCGCCGCCGCCGGTGAGGCACCGAGATTCCAGGCGGCTGGCTCGAGGTCGCGGCTGAGGTCGTTCAGCCGCAGGCGGATGATCGCCATGGAGAAGGAGGTGGCGATGGCGACATGGCAGGCCATGATCGTCTCCAGCCGCCCGAACAACCCGATGCGGGAGAGGAAGGCCAGCATCGCCATGCCAAGGATGGTGGCCGGCACGGCGGGCGGCACCGCCACCAGCAGCACGAAGCCGAGCTTGAGACGGAAGCGGTAGCGGAAATCCAGATAGGCGGCGGCGAAGCCGAGCAGCGTCGAAAGCACCGCCGTGCCACCCCCGACCAGCATGCTGTTGACGAAGGCGTCGCGGATCATCGAATCGGCGAGGATCGCCCGGTGCCATTCGAGGCTGAAGCCACCCCAGGGAATGGTGGGGAAGCGGTTGGCATCAAAGGAGAATACGACGATGACCAGCATCGGCGTGGCGATGAAGGCGAACAGCAATCCTAGGAAGCTGTATTGGGCGAGGCGCGAGAGGCGGGTGGCGAGGATGCGGTTCATCGTGCCCCCTCCCGGCGGGTGGCGCGACCGCTCGACAGCCATTGGCCGATGCCGAGCACCAGCGCCAGCATGACCAGCATCGCCACGCCGATGACCGAGGCGCGCGGCCATTGCGAGCCGGATTTCACCGTATCGACAATGAGGATGGAGAGAGTGGGCGGCTTGGAACCGGTCATGAACAGCGGGCTGATATAGTCGCCGAAGGCCAGCAGGAAGCTCGTCGTCGCGGCCAGTGCGATGGCCGGTCGGACCGATGGCGCGACGACATGCATGATCACGCGGGCCCGTCGGCAGCCGAGATTTTCCGCCGCCTCGACCAGCGTGCGGTCGATGCCGGCCATGGCGAAGACGAGGATGAGCACGGCGATCGGCAGCGTCAGGGTCAGCAGGCCGATCTGCAACGAGAACGCCCCGCCGAGCAGCGGCAGCGGCCCGATGCCTGTCAGCCCGAGCAGGGCGTTGATCATGCCTTCCGGGCTGAGCACGATCTGCCACGCATAGATGCGCAGCATGTAGCTGGAGAACACCGGCACCACGAGGAAGGCGACCGCCAGATCGCGCCTGCGTGGGCTCAGCCGGAAGGCGATGGTATAGGCGGCGGGAAAGGCCAGCGCGACGGCGAGCAGCGTCGTCGTGCCGGCGACGGCGAAGGTATGCACCAGCGCGCGCTGGAAGGTCGCGGAAAACAGGATCCGCGACCAGTTGTCGAGCACGAAGGCCGGCTCCAGCCGGAACGCCTTCACCTGCCAGAAGGTCACCACGACCAGGAAGACCAGCGGCGCGGCGAAGAATACCGCCTGCCACAGCAGCACCGGCAGGCCGAGCACGGAGGGCAGCACGGCGGGGGAACCCGTCATGCGTGGCCCCTGCAGCCAGGACCAGCGCCGCAGGGCGCTGGCACGCGTCGTCACGGAGGCGGCCGTCATGGCGGATCCCCTTGGTTCGTATGATACTCAGAGGCTCTTGAACTCGCTCCAGGCGTCGTTCCAATCCGAGATTTCCTGCTGCTTGGGCAACTGGCGGAACTGGATCTTCTTCGCCTTGTACTCGTCCATCACGTTCGGGCCGGTGAGCGTCATGCGCAGGATTTCGGCCTCCTTCGGCATAGTCTCGTTGAGCAGCTTCCAGCCGGCGATGGAGGGGATCGACTTCTTGTTGTCGACCTTGGTCGCCATCTTCACCTGCCCCTCGGGCGAGGTGGTGTACTGGATGAACTTGCGGGCGAGATCGCGCTTGGGCGTGCCCTTCACGATGGACAGCGACTCCGTCCACTGCAGCCCGCCCTCCTCCGGGATAATGGTGTCGACCGGCACGCCGTTCATCCGCAGGCCGAGGGTGATCCACTCGCCGATGCCGGGCACCAGCTGGGCGCGGCCATTGGTGAGCGAGGAGAAGATGTCGGCGATGGTGTAGAAGCCCGAGGCCTGCGGCTTCAGCGAGAACAGCTTCTCCTTCACCGCCTCGAAATGCGCCTCGTCGATGTCGAAGGGCGGACGGTTGGAATTGGAAAGGCTGATCGAACCCATGGACGGCAGATACCAGTCGAAGAAGCCAACCTTGCCCTTGGCCTTCTCGCTCCACAGCGCGGCATAGGAGGAGACCTCCTTCGGCGTGAACTCCTTGGTGTTGTAGGACAGGCCGAGATAGCCGAAATCGGTCATCACGCCGTACAGCTTGCCGTCGAACCAGTGCAGCGGGAACTTCTGGAATTCCGGCCAATAGTCCTTCAGCGGGTAATCGGCCGGGTCGAGCTCTTCGACGAAGTCCGCTGCATGCAGCAAGTGCATGTACTCGGCATCGGCGAGCACCACGTCGAAGGAGCCGGGCGGCGACTGGTTGATGACGGCCAGCATCTGGTCGCCGCCGACATACTCCTTGATGCGGATCTTGACGCCGTTTTCCTTCTCGAACTGCTCGACGAGGTAAGGATCGGCATTGCCCGGCCAGGACAGATAATTCAGCACCTTGGGGTCGTCGGCCTGGGCCGCCGACCAGCGGGAGGTGGCGGCAAGCGCGCCAGCGGCGACGCCGGCCTTGAGGAAGGAGCGGCGACTGATATCGCCGGTAAGGAAGGAAGTGCGCATCTGTATGTCCCTGCTTCTGGATTTTATCGCATGCATCGAGTGCATACGATATTGAAAGCAAGGCATGTGCCAGTTTCTGCTTTTTCGTTCCCGCGCGACAAATCAATGACTTAAGGTCAGCGACATTGCCGTGGGAATTTCGCCTCTGTCACGAATGAAGGCGATATGGATATTTTGCGTGCATAAAGTGCGTGCACTTTATCGATGCCATTCAAAGCACCTGACGGCCAGGCGCAGCCACGACGGACTCGCCTCCGCCTTCACGCGCCACGTGAATGTCCGCAAATCGCGCCGGCCCGCAGTATCGGCCGCCGGTTCAAAGAATGTCGGTACGGATCACCCGGCCAACACCGGGCATCCTGAAGCCCCACGCGCACCGCCCCATGCGGCGGGAAGATGCAGCCCCCCCTCTCGCGCGTCGACCCGCCGAAGATCTCGTGCGCCCACGCCGATCGCGTCGAGAGGGAGACAGTCGAGAAGGAGACATCTGCCGATCATGCAGCGCGATTTTGACTTATCGCGTGGAGAGGGCACCGGCGGACCGGGACGGCATTCGCCGCCGCGTCCACGCGGCAGCGGGAAACAGCCTTCCCTCCTACCGTGAGCGACGGGATTCTCGCCGGGCTCACGGCAGACACATCCCGCCGTTCAGTGCCGCATTGGGCACCCGGCCCTCGCGCCGCGCCGATAGAACGGCATGATGAGCTTTACCGCGGCGCCGCTCCCGGCTCGGAAACATCGAGTGCTGCCGAGACCGCGGAGGCCGCGCGGCGCACCCCCTCGGCGAAGTGTGCGATCCGATCGGCATCCGGCCTGTTGCTGCGGACCGAGAGCACCAGACTGAGGCTGGCGACGACGAGGCCATCGCGCGTGATGGGCGCCGCGATGCCGAGCCGGCCTTCGCCGATCTCCGCCTGCGTCATCGCATAGCCGGCCTTCCGCACCGGCTTGAGCTGCTCCTTGAAGCTCAGCCAGGAATCGATGCCGGACCGGCGCAGTTCGGCATCGTTGCGCAGATACAGGCCCCGCAACACCCGGTCCGGCAGAAAGGCCAGAATGACCTTGGCCGGCGCGCCCAGGAAAAGCGGCATCGCCGCCCCGCGCTCGTAGCTCGCGGGCAGATGCGGCTCCCGCCCCTCCACCATGTGCACGCTCATCACGCAGTCCTTGAAGCGGCGGCAAAGGATGACGGCCGCTTCCTGGCTGGTCTCGTCGAGCAGCCGCTCCATCGCCGGGGTGGCAATGTGGATGAGCGGATCGCTCTGCCGCAGCACCCGATCGAAACGGATGAAGGCCGGCCCGAGCACATAGCCGGCGCCGGAGACCGGATCGAGAAACCCGCCCTGCGTCAGCTCCCTCACCGTCCTGTAGGCCGTGCGCACGGAAACGCCGAGCGCCTTGGCGATCTCCTCGACGGTCCACACCGACATGCCGGTATCGAACAGCTGGAGGATGGAAAGGATATGGCTCTGCCGGCTCATTCACAGGATCCGCGGGGAAGGAGATTCCGACTGGTTACGAAATATGCAGCGATTTTGCAAAATGATTAAATTGACACATAATGGCAAAATTCGTTGAAATCATCTCCGCAATATGGCCCTATCTGCACGCCGTTCAACGAAACGGCATCCAGAGGAGGCGGCAGAACGGCCGTCCAGCGCGAGGACGAACGATGAAAGCATTTCTGCGGGCAGCCGGCTGTGTGCTGGCATCCGCGCTCATCCTCTCGGCACCGGCCGCACGGGCTCAGGAGAAGACCGAAGTGCGCATGGCGGTGCTGGCGCCGAGCGCGCTCCTGTGGCTGCATGCCATCGCCAAGGACCAGGGCTTCTATGCCAAGCACGGCATCGAAGTGAGGGAGCTTGTCGCCGCCGGCAGCCCGGCGCTCTTGCAGGCGGTGTCCACCGGCTCGGTCGAGGCCGGCGTCTCGGTGGCGGACCTCGCCATCCGCGCCATCGATCAGGGCGCGCCGATCGTCATTTCCGGCGGCATCCTCACCAAGTCGATCCTGCGCCTCATCGGCAACAAGGACATCACCAGCGTCGCCCAGATGAGCGGCAAGCCGGTGACGGCCGGCGGGGTCAAGGGCGGCACCGCCAATCTGCTGCGCTATCTGATCCAGCGCGGCGGCGGCGACGCCCAGAGCCTGCAGATGGTCGCGATGGCCAATTCCAAGGATCGCGTCGTGGCGCTCGGCAACGGCCAGGTGGTCGGCGCGCTGCTGATCGCGCCCTTCGACACCATCGCCCAGAAGGACGGGATGAAGGTGCTCGACGACTATACCGATCCCTATCTCCAGACCCCGCTGATCCTCAATACCGACTGGGCGGCCAAGAATCCCAAGGCGGCCACGGCGGTGACCCAGGCGACGCGCGACGCGGCGACCTGGATCTACGACCCGGCCAACAAGCAGAAGGCGATCGCCATCCTCGCCACCTACACCAAGGTGGACCCGGCGATCTGCGCCGATTCCTACGCCTTCATCGTCGAGCAGCAGAAGGCGATCGGTGCCGGGCTCGAGGTCTCGGCGGCGAGCCTCACCAATCTGATCATGATCTCCAAGGCGGTGGGTGCCGAACCCGACAGCACCAAGGAGTTCGAGCTCTCACGCTATTACGATCCGGGCTTCCTGGCCGGGAAGTAGCGCCGCGCGCGCTCCCTTTCACTGAACCGACGGCGGGGAGCGATTCCCGCCGACGCTCCCCCCTTGCCCGGAACGGACCCAGGAACGGACCGATGCCCGCTGAACGCATCCCCACAAGCCTGCTCACCGGCTTCCTCGGCAGCGGCAAGACCACGCTGCTCAATGCCTGGCTGGCCAGCCCGGCATTGGCGAGCGCCGCGGTGATCGTCAACGAGTTCGGCGAGGTCGGCATCGATCACGCCCTCATCGCCGCCAGTTCCGACAACACGATCGAGCTGTCGACCGGCTGCCTGTGCTGCACGGTACGCGGCGATCTCGTCGATACGCTGCGCGAGCTCTACGAGAAGCGGCAGCGGGGAGAGGTCCGCCCCTTCGACCGGGTGATCATCGAGACGACCGGGCTCGCCGATCCCGGGCCGGTCATCCAGGCGCTGATGACCTTCCCGGTCGCCGGCACCTACCGGCTCGATCGCGTGGTCACCGCCGTCGACGGCGTGCAGGGGCTCGCCACGCTCGACAATCATCACGAGGCGGCCAAGCAGGTGGCGGTCGCCGACCATATCGTCGTCACCAAATCCGACATCGCCGCCCCGGCGGCGGATCGGCTGGTCGAGCGGCTGACCAGCCTCAACCCCGGCGCCGGGCTCATCCATGCCGGCCTCGGCCACACGCCCGATGCGGCGCTGGTCGCCGGCACCAGCGTGTACGACCCCGCCACCAAGGCCGCCGACGTGCTCGCCTGGCTGAACGCCGACGCCTATGAGGACCACGGGCACGGGCACGAACATGGGCACGCGCATGAGCACGGGCACGGGCACGGGCACCGTCATCATGACCGCAACCGGCACAGCGACCGGATCGGCTCGTTCTGCCTCAGCTTCGACGAGCCCCTGCACTGGGAGCATGTCGCGCACTGGCTCGACGCGCTGGTGATCGCCCATGGCGAGAACCTCCTGCGGGTGAAGGGAATCGTCGACGTCGCCGGCCGCGACCGGCCGATCGTGGTGCAGGCGGTGCAGAAGCTCTTCCACCCGCCCGTCGAGCTGCCCTCCTGGCCGGAAGGGCCGCGCCGCTCGCGCATCGTCTTCATCACCCGCGATCTCGGCCGCGACTATGTGGCCGAGGTGCTCGCCACCATGCAGACCCGCCGCGTCGAGGCGGTGTGACCTTTTCGACCCCGTCAGTGCAAAGGATTGCTTCCATGGACCGCATCATCCTGAACGGCCTCGTCATGACCCCCGGCGGTCGCTTCGAAGGATCGATCGGCATCAAGGACGGCCTGATCGCCGGCCTCTACGAGCCCGGCACCGAGCCGGCCGCCGCCGAGACGATCGACGCCACCGGTCTCGCGGTGCTGCCGGGGATCATCGACATGCATTCGCATCATCGGCAGGGCTCCCTCCCCGGCTTCGAATACAAGGACACCATCCTCACCTCGACCCGGCAATGCGCCGCCGGCGGCGTGACGACCTCGGTCGCGATGCCTAACGTCACCCCCCCGCCGAACACGCTGGATCTTTTGAAGAAGCAGTTCGCCATCTACGAGACCGACGCCGTGGTGGACTGGAACTTCAACCCGGCGCCGACCATCCTGGACGAGGTGCCGTCGATGGCGCAGGAGGGCATCGCCGCCTTCAAGTTCTTCATGGTCGTCGATACCGGCCGCAACTACCCGCATATGCCGGGGATCGGCGTGCACGACCACGGCAAGATCCTCGAGATCATGCAGGCCTGCGCCGCGGTGAACGTGCCGTTGATGGTGCATCCGCACGACCAGGCGCTGATGGACGTGATCGAGCAGGAGTTCTGGGCCCGCGGCGAGCGCGACGCCCTTGCCTATGCCAAGGCCTATGCCGCCCATGACGGGGTGATCTGGGAGACCGCCATCGCCACGCTGCTGCGGCTGCAGAAGGCGGCCGGCTGCCACCTGCACATCCTGCACACCCAGACCGCCGGCAGCGTCGACCTGATCCGCAAGGCCAAGGCGGCGGGCCAGAAGGTCACCTGCGAGATCAACCCCTGGGCGCTGTTCCTCGGCTGCGACTGGTCGTCGATCCAGCGCCTGGGCTCCTACGCCCTGTCCTATTGGGTGCCGGAGAAGAACGTGCCCGGCCTGTGGGAGGGATTGAACGACGGCACTATCGACATCGTCGCCACCGACCACGCCCCGCATACGCGGGAGGAGAAGGAGATCGGCTGGACCGACGGCTGGAAGGCCCACACCGGCACGCCCTCGACCCAGTTCTATCTTTCGATGTTCCTCACCGCCGCGCGCGAAGGCAAGATTTCGCTGGAGCGGGTGGTCGAGGCCTGCTCGGCAGCGCCGGCACGGCTGTTCGGCCTGGAGAAGAAGGGCGGCATCGTACCCGGCAACCATGCCGACCTGGTGCTGGTCGACCTCGACAACGAATATGAGATCCGCGACGCCGACGTGCTGAGCCTCACCGGCTGGAGCCCCTATGCCGGCCGCAAGGTGACCGGCAAGCCGGTGCACACGCTGGTACGCGGCCGCTCCGTCTACCGCGACGGTGAGGTCATCGGCGAGAAGGGCTTCGGCCGGCAGGCGACGGCGCGGCATCAGGCTGCGGCCCACGCATGAGCATGCAGCGTCCCGACACGGCGCGCATTGCCGAGACGCTCGGCACCTTCGTCGCCGATCTGCCGGCGGCGTCAGTGCCCGAGAGCGCCCGCCTCTCCGCCAGCCGGGCCCTTGTCGACATTGTCGGCATCGCCTTTGCCGGCTCGGCGCTGCCGCTGGCGCGCGTGGTGCGGGCGCAGACCTGCGCCGAAGCCAGGCCCGGCGCCGCGCTGGTGCTGGGCGCGGGCGGCGAGCGGCTGGTGGCGACGGCCGCGGCGCGCATCAACGCTACCGCGGCGCATGTGCTCGACTTCGATGCCAATTTCAACATCGGCATGGTGTTCGCCCCGGCGGCGCTCTATCCGGCGCTCATCGCCATGGGCGAAGAGACGGGGGCGAACGGGGCGGAGCTCATCGGCGCCTTCGCCGTCGGCGCGGAAGTCATACGAACCCTCGCCGAATGCCTGTCCGAGGCCCCCTATCGCAAGGATCGCGACAGCCTGTTCTACAAGGGCTGGTTCAACAGCGCGGTGCTCGGCCCCATCGGCGCCGCGGCAGCGGTGGCGCGGCTGATCGGCCTCGATGCCGACCGCACCGCCCATGCCCTCGCCATCGCCGCGGTGCAGGCCGGCGGGCTGCGCATCGCCGTCGGCTCGGACATGAAGCCGGTCCTGTGCGCCCGTGCCGGCGAGACCGGCCTGCGCGCCGCCCTGCTCGCCCGCGACGGCGCGGAAGGCCCGCTCGACGCCTTTGAAGGCCCGCGCGGCCTGATTGAGGTGATCAATGGCGGCCAATGGTCGAGCCTGCCGCTTGCCCGGCTCGGCAGCTTCGAGGCGCCCGGCACCTCCTTCAAGCTCTATCCGGCGTGCTCCTCGGTGCAGGCGGCGGCGGAGTCGCTGGAGGCGTTGTTGCAGCGGCACGATATCGAGGTCGGCGAGGTGGTACGCGTGCGCTGCGAGGTCACCGGCCATATCCTGCGCAATCTGGCTTTCCCGCTCCCCGCCAATGTCACGCAGGCGCAGTTCTCCATGCCCTTCGCGCTCGGCTGCATCCTTGCGCATGGGCGGTTCACCGCCGACCTGCTGACGGCGGAAACCGTCGCCGATCCCGCCGTCCATCGGGAGATGGCCAAGGTGGAGATGGTGGGTGCCGACCTGTTCGACGACGAGGAAGAAGCCCGCAACGGCACCGAGGCCACGCGCGTGACCATCACCACCGCCGATGGCCGCGAGGTCTCGCATTTTCAGGCGGCATCGACCGGCAAGCCGATGCGTCCGATGCCGGACGACCTGCTCGACGCCAAGTTCAGGCGCAATGTCGCGCCGTTCATGTCGCCGGCCATCGCCTCCGACCTGCTCGCCCGGCTGCGGGGTATAGAGGCGGTCGACGATCTCAGCCGCCTCTTCCCCGCGGAGGTTCGCGGCTCATGAAGATCGCCATCCTCGGCTCCGGCGCCATGGCCCTCGCCAGCGCCGCTCTCTTCGCCTCACGCGGGCATGCGCCGATCATCTGGTCGCCCTCCGGCGCCGGCACTGCGGGCCTGCCGCAGCCGCCTCGCCTGATCTCCATCGGTGCTCTCGCCGGCGAATGGGATGTTGCCGCCGGCAGCGACCTCGCCGACGCGATCAACGGCGCCGACGCCGTGCTGCTTGCCGTCGATGCCGGCGGCCATGTGCCGGTAATACGCGCCGCCGCTCCGCTGCTGGCACCCGGTGTGCCGTTTCTCATCGGCGCGGCGCATTCGATGAGCGCCGTCTACCTCTCCGAACTGCTCGCCGCGCGTGGCGTCGAGTTGCCGATCGTGTCATGGAACACGACGGTCGCCACCGCCCACAAGACCGGACCGCTCGCCGTGGATATCCGCACGCTGCGCCCGCGCATCGAAGCCGCGGTGATGCCCTCACGGCTCGAACCATCGGCGCTGTCGCTGTGCCGGGAACTGACCGGCACGCACTTCGAAGCCCGGCCGGACGCGCTCGCCATCGCCCTGCTGTCCAACGCCAATCCGGTGTTCCATGTGCCGGTCTGCCTGCTCAACCTGTCGCGCATCGAGCGTGGCGAAAGCTGGGCGCCCTATGAGCAGACCACGGGCTCGATCGGCCGGCTGATGGAAGCGCTCGATGCCGAGCGGCTCGCCGTGGCATCGGCCTATGGCGCGACCATCCACGGCGTGAACGAGCACTTCCAGCGCTCCTTCCGCATTCCGCTCGGCTCGATGGCGGAAATGAACGCCCATCTCCACGCTCATGGCCGCGGACCGAAGGGGCCACGCAGCATCGACCATCGCTATCTCGCGCAAGACCTCAGCTATGGCCTCGTCTTCGCCGCCGAGATCGGCCGGGGAGCCGGCGTGACGACGCCCGTGCACGATGCAACCATCGCGCTCGCCAGCGCCGCGATCGGGCGCGACTATCGGGCAGCGAACGCGCTACTGCCGTTGCTGCGCCTCGACACCATGACACCGGAAGCGATCCGGCATCGCGCCCGCGAGGGCCATTTCGAACCGCGGGCCGGCGCCGGCAGGAGCTTCACATGACCTTCTGGCAGAAAACTTATGCCTTTCTGGAACGCGAGACCCGCAGCGCCACGCTGGTGCGGGTGCTCCTCTCCATCGCCTTCGTGCTGATCGTGTGGGAGCTGCTCACCGCCACCCTCGTCACCAACCGGCTGTTGCTGGTGCCGCCGCAGGAGGTGTTCGAAGCGCTGATGCGGGAAGTCCGCTCGGGCGCCGTGTGGACGAACGGGCTCGCCACCTGCCTCGCCGTCGGCGCCTCCTTCCCCGTCGCCGTGCTGGTCGGCATAGCCGGCGGGCTGCTGCTGTCGTCCAGCCGGCTGATGTCGCTGACGGCCGGCCCCATGCTCACCGCCCTCTACTCGGTGCCGATCGTGGCGCTGGCGCCGCTGGTCATCGCCTGGCTCGGCCTCGGCTTCGCCTCGAAATTCGTGCTGGTGGTGCTGATCGCGGTCTTCCCCGTGCTGGTGACCACCGAGACCGGCCTGCGCTCCACCGATCGCGGCCTCATCGACGCTGCGCGCTCGTTCAATGCCAGCAAATGGCAGATCTTCACCACCGTCACCCTGCCCTATGCGCTGCCCTTCATCGTCAGCGGCATCCGCGTCGCCTGGGCGCGCGCGCTGGTGGGCATCGTGGTGGCGGAGTTCTTCGGCTCGTTCGCCGGCTTCGGCTTTGCCATCCTTGCCGCCGGCCAGACCTTCGATACGGCGACGCTGCTCGCCTATGTCATGCTGCTCGGCGCCATGGGGTTGATCGGCAGCCTGGTGTTCGAGGCGATCGAACGCCGTCTCGCCCCCTGGAGGCAGGAATGAACCCCATCCGCCGCCCTTCCGCTCCGTTCTGCCTCAGCTGCGCGAGGACCGCATGACCGACGACGCCACTCTCCATATCCGCGGCGTGAACAAGACCTTCCTGCGCACCGGCAAGCCGAGCGTCGAGGCCCTGCGCGACATCGACCTGACGGTGAAGGACGGCGAGTTCGTCGCCATCGTCGGGGCGAGCGGCAGCGGCAAGTCCACGCTGCTGCGGATCATCGACGGGCTGATGCCCGCCAGTTCGGGCACGATCGCCGTCGGCAGCCGCGCGGTTTCCCGGCCCGGGCCGGACCGGGCCATGGTGTTCCAGAACGACTCGCTGCTGCCCTGGAAGACGGTGATCGAGAATGTCGGCTATGGCCTCGCCATCGGCGGCATGGCGCGCGCCGAGCGGGAGGCGATCGCCCGGCGCTTCATCGAGCTCGCCGGCCTGCGCGGCTTCGAGCACCACTACCCGCATCAGCTCTCCGGCGGCATGCGCCAGCGCGTCAATGTCGCCCGGGCGCTGGCGGTCGATCCGCGCATCCTGCTGCTCGACGAACCATTCGCCGCACTCGACGCCCAGACGCGCGAGATCATGCAGGCCGAGTTGCTGAGCATCTGGGGACGCCAGAAGAAGACCGTCGTCCTCATCACCCACCAGATCGACGAAGCTGTGTTTCTCTCCGATCGGGTGGTGGTTTTCAGCGCCCGGCCCGGCCAGATTCGCGCCGAGATACCGATCGACCTGCCGCGCCCGCGCGATCTGGAGGTCAAGCGCAGCCTGGCCTTCGTGCAGCTCGTCGATGAGATCTGGAAGCTGATCGAGCACGAAGTGCGGCTGGGCATGTCGCTGGCCGTCGACTGAGGTCCGCGCGCCCTGAGCGCGAGGATCGCGCGCGGGTACTCGTCCTCGGCCGACGTCTTCATCGGGCAGAAGCAAACGGTCCTGGCGTGCGCCGTCTCAAATCCTGATGTTCATGACGGAGATCGCGTTGAGGCGAGCAACCTTTTCGCGCGTCATCTCGTCGAGTGGCGCGGTGTCGAAGAAGCGTCCGGCTGTGATCGAGTCCTCATATGGGTAGTCGATGGAGAACAGCACACGGTCGGCTCCGAGGGCAGAGAGCGCCGCGATCAACGGAACGTTGTCGAACTGGCCGGACGTCGTCACGAACAAGTTTCGCTTCAGATAGAAGGAGGGAGCCTCCTTGAGCGGGCGCTTGCCAATGATAAGCGCAGCGCGGCTGTCGAAGCGCCACAGATGGTAGGGCATCGTTTCACCCATGTGCCCGAGAATGATCTTGAGCCTGGGAAAGCGGTCGAACACGCCGGCGAAAAGCAGCCGCAGGAAATGGGAGGAGGTCTCGAAGTTCCACTCCCAAGTCGGCTTCAGAAGCTCCGGCGCGCCCTCAAGCACATAGGGCAGCACGAAGGAATCCGTCGGGTGCAGGTAGAGCGGCACATCGAGGGCCTGCATGCGTTCCCAAAACGGATCGTATCCCGGGTCGTCCAGATAGACGCCGTGGGTGTGGCCATTGACCATCGAGCCGACAAAGCCGAGCTCAGATACGCAACGCTCCAGCTCCGCTATGGCTGCGGGCACGTCCTGCATAGGCAGGTGGGCGAAGCCACGATACCGGGCCGGCTGCTTGGCGACCTCCGCCGCAAGTCGGTCATTGGCGTCACGGGCGAGCTTCACGGCCGTCGCCGCATCGGGCTCGGCCTGCACCCCCGGCCCGGAAATGGACAGAACGGCGGTGTCGACACCGGCCGCGTCCATGGCTGCGAGCCTGCGCTCACCAAAATCCAACATAAGCTGGCAAAGGTGGTCAGCGCTCTCCGGCGACAATTTTGGCATCGCCGCCCGCATGTGAGGCTCGAGGCCCGGCGTGATGAAGTGCTCCTCGAGGGCGATTTTTTTCACGGCGACTCCAGGGGGCTGAATTTCAGTGAGCTGAGCTTATGCAACTTACAGCGGCAGAAGAGCGCTGAGAAGATCCCACCTACGGTATGATGTTAAGCATTTATTTCCTCAAGAAACTACTTCCATTTCAGGATTAACCTCCCCTCCGATTGGGAGGACCACGGCGAAGGAAGAGCTTCAAATATGTGCGGTCAGAGACCGGCCTTCCTTCAACTGTTTCCCTTGTGAAATAAACTGATCAAACCTAATAATTCTCGACGTATCTTTTTTGGGGGATAACGTGACAGAAAAGCCTGAGAACAAGCTCGTTGCATCTCGCCGGGAGATTTTCACTTCCGGAGCCGCTTTGATGGGGGCCAGCCTGTTGCCAAAGGCAGCAGAAGCCGGAGAGGCCGGGGGCATGCCGTCCCGCTCGCCATCGCCCATCAAGGCGCCCGACGCCCCGCCCGGCGGCTACAACATCCTGTTCATTCTGGTGGACCAGGAGCACTTTTTCGACGCATGGCCGTTTCCGGTGCCGGGGCGCGAATGGATCAAGGCCAACGGCATCACCTTCAACAACCACCAGGCCGCGTCCTGCGTCTGCTCGCCAGCCCGCTCGACGCTCTATACCGGCCAGCACATTCCCCACACCGGCATCTTCGACAACGCCAATGCGTTGTGGCAGCCGGACATGTCGACGGATGTGAAGACCGTGGGGCACCGTCTCGCCCAGCTCGGCTATCACGCCGCCTATCAGGGCAAGTGGCACCTCTCCGCCAATCTCGATCAGGTGAGCGAAGCCATCGACGCGCCGTTCGCGCAATATCGCGACATCATCGAGAGCTATGGCTTCGACGATTTCTTCGGCGTCGGCGACATCAATGACACGACGCTGGGCGGCTACAATTACGACGACACCACGACGGCGTTCGCGACGCGCTGGCTGCGCACCAAGGGGCAGGAACTGAGGGCCGCCGGAAAACCCTGGTATCTCGCGGTCAACTTCGTCAATCCGCATGACGTCATGTACATCAATTCGGATCTCCCTGGACAGACGGTGCAGGGCAAGCAGTCCTCCATGCCGATCGCCCGCCCTCCGGCAAACGATCTCTACGCGGCGACCTGGGACGTTCCCCTGCCCTCCACGCGCACCCAGGCATTCAATGCGCCGGGCCGCCCGAAGGCTCAGCACATCTATCAGGAGGTCATGGATTTCCTCGTCGGCCAGTGGCCAGACGAAGACCGGCGCTGGCGCGTGCTGCAGAACTATTATTTCAACTGCATCCGCGACTGCGACCTGCAGGTCTACCGCATGCTGGAAGCCATCAAGGCCAACGGCATGTCTGACGACACCATCATCGTCTTCACCGCCGACCATGGCGAACTGGGCGGACATCATCAGATGCGCGGCAAGGGCAACTCCACCTACCGCCAGCAGAACCACTTGCCGCTGATGATCGTCCATCCCGCTTATCCTGGCGGCGTTTCCTGCAACGCCGTGACCTCGCAGGTGGACCTGACCCCCACGATTCTCGCGCTCACCGGCGCGGCGCCGGACAAGCTGAAGCAGGCGAAGGAAGGCTTGCCGGGGCATGATTTCTCAGCCCTGCTCACCACTCCCGGCGCCGCGCAGACCGACACGCTGCGGCCGGCCGCGCTGTTCTGCTACAATATGCTGAGCTATCAGGACGCCCGCTGGGCCGCGCATTTCGACGTGAAGGCCGACAATTCGATCCCGCTCGCCCAGCGCATCGCCGCCATG
The DNA here is from genome assembly GCF_018390605.1 of Ancylobacter defluvii. Classification (GTDB taxonomy): domain Bacteria; phylum Pseudomonadota; class Alphaproteobacteria; order Rhizobiales; family Xanthobacteraceae; genus Ancylobacter; species Ancylobacter defluvii. The sequence goes on along the minus strand of NZ_JAHBGD010000005.1, from coordinate 92,624 downwards.
GAGAAGCAGCCGCCGGACTTCCAGCTGCGCTGCTCGATCCGCAGCGTGTTCGACGGTCGCTATCGGTTCTCACGCTATTTCGCGCCTGAAGGCTTCAACACTCCCGATACATGGGAGGACTTGACGGCGATGAACGATCTTGAGGTCTACGACCTGCAGAACGATCCGGACGAGGTGAACAATCTCGCCATGAAGGGGAAGGCGTCGGGCGACCTGATCCTCTCTCTGAATGCCAAGATGAACGGGCTCATCGCCGCCGAGGTGGGTGTGGACGATGGCAGCTTCCTGCCGTTCAAGGATGGCAAGTGGGTGTTTCCGCCCGCGAGCGAACGATAGCTGACATATGCTGTAGCTTCTCAAGGCCAAGCGACGGCCGACCAACCCACGGTCGCCGCCGCTTGGACCCTGGCAGATGATGGCCGACGCCATTGAAGCCCAGATGCACAAGTTAAAGCTTGAAGACGACATCGTGCAGATCGCTCTTCAGCGGCGCGGCCGGCTCCGCCTGTTCGAGAGCATCGATCCCAAGCGGACCGCACATCTGGTGATCGACATGCAAACCGGCTTCATGACTCCCGGAGCGCCGGCCGAGATCGCGCCGGCCGTCGAGATCATCCCCAACATCAACAGGATAAGCGCGCCCCTCCGTCACGCTGTCGCGAACTGACGCGGCCCGGTTCGGTCAAACACCGTGTAGGTTCCCTTGAACCAGGGCTCATGGGAAAGGCGTGCGCGCCACGGCGTCTCATGCGCCTTCTCGCGGGCGGGCGAGTTCAAGGCATCCGCGTCTGCAAGATAGTGCAATGCGAGGTGCGTGTAGGTCTCGGGCACGCCGTCCGTGACGCGCAGGCGCCGGACCATGAGCCACCTCGGCTCCTCCATCAGCAGAGGCACATGGTCCTGCTCGTACCAGCTGTCGAAGTCCGCGGCCGCCTCCGCCGGCACGTTGAACGCGACAGCGTAGAGCACCGGGGCATTCACCGCGGCGTCGACGTCGCCCTTGGCGCGCACCGAGGTTTCATTCGCGAGATACCGGGTGAACCCGGTGACGTTCTTCAGCATCCACGCGCTTTGCTCGGAGGGCTGGGTCTTCACCTTGGTGTAGGCCGCCGTAGTCATCGCGCCGAGATCGTCCATCTCGTAGACAGCCAGATAGCCGGAGCCCTCATGGCGACGATAGCGCTGCCCGCTGACGAAGCCGGGGCACACCATCCGCTCGGGAATGTGCACGGTATCGTACCAGGAGTTGAACTCAGCTTCGAAGTCAGGACCGGGGGTCATTTCCGAAAACAGTATCGACTTTCCCTTGCCTGCCATCGCTGCCTCCCAGTTCGATGGATGGCACGACGTCGCACGGATCCCGAATTGTCAAGGCAAGGGAGCCGGTCCCACAGTGTCCGATCGAAAGGAGCCCGGCATTCGCCCAGGTCGAGCCCTGGCTGCTCGCATCGGTGCCGGAGACCGTCACCGTCCCGGACCCGTCGATGTTCCGGCCGACATATGTGCCGACGAAGCCGACAGCGTCGAAGGAGCTGACCAGCCGGCCGCCTCCTCGATGTCCAGCACCCCAACACCGTTCACGCCGAACGACAGGATGGGACCGGCATCCCATTCGGGCAGCGGCGGGGCCGGCACCGCGCGATACGTCGCCGCTGCCGCTCGCTGGTTGCGCCAATGCAACCGGCGCGCCGAGGCCAATCAGCACCACCGAGGTCAGCGCGGTGGTCGCATGAAGCCAGAACCGCCACCGCGCCCCCTACGACGCACCGCCGCCGATCCACGCCGCTTCGCTTCGCAGGCTCGACCACGCGTCAGCGCCATCCGTCCCGTCATGCCACGTCCCCAGGCGATGTGGTGCTGCGGAGCTAAACAGTCTCGGAAGCGAAGCGGAAGGTGTTGCGTCCCGCCAGCTTCGCTTCATAGAGCGCGCGGTCGGCGCTGGCGATCAGCGCATCGGCATCGCTCCCGCGATCCGGTGCGATGGCGATGCCGATGCTGAGCCCCAGCGGGATCGTCGTGCCAGCGAACGCGACCGGCTCGGCCATCGCCGCAATCAGCCGCCACGCCAGCCTGCCCGCCTCCGAAATGTCGGCCTCCAGCGTGTGGATCAAGGCGAATTCGTCGCCGCCGAGACGCGCAACGATGTCTTCTGGACCAAGCACCGCCTGAAAGCGCGCAGCGACCTCTCGCAGCACCACGTCGCCGGCCCGGTGCCCGAAGCCGTCATTGATCTGCTTGAAATGGTCGATGTCCATGTAAAGCACCGCGAAGCGCCGTCCGCCCTGCCGCAGCCGCTCCGTCGCCTGCACCAGGTGTTCGCCAAGCAGCGCGCGGTTGGCGAGACCGGTGAGTGCGTCATGAGTGGCGAGATGCTCAAGCCGCGCCTCCTCGTTCTTGCGCCGGTCGATGCCGCGGACCGAGGCGACATAGCCATTGGGCGCGCCGGTCGCGCGGTCATAGGTGAGGCGGAGCGACGCCTCCATCCAGACCCAGGCGCCGTTGCGATGGCGCTGACGCACTTCGATATCACCGATGTCGAGGTGGCCGGCACGGATGCGCTGCATGAGCGCAGCGAAGCCGGCGATATCGTCGGGATGGACAATCTCCATCGCCCGGCGTCCGACCAGTTCCTCCGGCTCGTAGCCGAGCAGCGAGCGCACCGAGGGCGATATGTACAGGCGGATGCCGTCGAGATTGCCGCGCACGATAGTGTCGGTCGAGGTCTCGGCAAGCAGGCGAAACTCCGCCTCGCGCTGCTCCGCCTCCCGCGCCCGCCGTTCCAGTGCGAGGCATTGGCCGGCGAGAGTGCCAAGCGCGGCGAGCCGGGCAACCGCCTCCACGCTCGGCGCGCGCGCCTGCGTATCGAACACCGCCAGCCGGCCGGAACCGGCGGCATCGGTGGGCGCGCTGGCGAGGAAGCGCACCGCCGGCGCGCCGCTCACAAGGGGAAGGTCAGCGTGGGCAGGATGTCGTGCGGCATCCTCGATCACCATGGGCCCGCCGGTGGCATCGGGGCGCCCAGCGAGCGATGTAGCGAACTCCCAGGCGGCCGGATCGACCGCGGCATCAAGGTCGATCCAATGGGTGCGGCCATCCGAAAGGCACAACGAGGCCACGGGCGCGTCGAAAGCTGTGCGCGCAAGGCGGCACAGCCCCGCAAGGGCGAGCATGAACTCTACCTCCTCGGCCGCCGGCTCCGCCCGTTCGCCGAAGCTCGCCGCCCGGCCGCCTGCCGCATCCTTCATGGCCCTCGATCCAGCCCGTTCGACAGGATTTATCGCATCCGCGCGTAGGGAGGAAGCCGATACCGCGCAGGGATGAACCCGTCCTTCGAGGGACGATGTCGAAAGAGGGTGCATCCGTTCCGCGAGGACCGTCAGGCTGATGGAAGCCCGCCCTGCCTGTGACGCCGCCGCGCGATTCAGCCGGACACCTGACCCAAGCCGAGCCGGCGCCATGCGCTCTCCCCCGCCTGGCCCGAGTGCACTGCCGCGGTCAGGATCTTCAGCTGTCCATGGGGGGACGCTTCCCCCCTGTCATGCAAATCATTCGCAGTTGCACACAGGTGATAACTCTGCGTAAGATGCTCCTGCAAATCATTCGCAAAAGGAGACGGGGATGCTCGATGGATCGAGGCGCGTGGTTCTGGCGGGCCTGGTGGCGGCCGGTTTCATCGGCATGGCGGGATTTGCCGGTGCTTCGGCACAGGAGGGGGCGACGCCGAAATTCAAGGCGGTGACGACCTTTACCGTCATTGCCGACATGGCACGCAACGTGGCGGGCGATGCCGCCGTGGTGGAGTCGATCACCAAGCCCGGTGCCGAGATCCATAACTATGCGCCGACACCCGGCGACATTCAGCGCGCGCAGGGCGCCCAGCTCATCCTGTGGAACGGGCTGAACCTCGAACTGTGGTTCGAGAAATTCTTCCATAACCTGAAGGGCGTACCCGGCGTCGTCGTTTCCACCGGCGTCGAGCCGATGGGCATCCTCGAGGGCCCCTATAGCGGCAAGCCGAACCCGCATGCGTGGATGTCGCCGCAGAACGCGCTGATCTATGTCGACAACATCCGCGACGCCTTCGTGAAGTACGATCCGGCCAATGCCGCGACCTACGAGGCCAATGCGGCGGCCTACAAGACGAAGATCGAGGCGGCGGTGGCGCCGATCCGGGCGAAGCTCGACACCATCCCGGCGGACAAGCGCTGGCTGGTGTCGAGCGAGGGCGCCTTCTCCTATCTCGCCCGCGATTTCGGGCTGAAGGAGCTCTATCTCTGGCCGATCAACGCCGACCAGCAGGGCACGCCGCAGCAGGTGCGCAAGGTGATCGATTCCGTGCGCAGGAACCACATCCCCGCCGTGTTCAGCGAGAGCACGGTCTCCGACAAGCCGGCGCGGCAGGTGGCCCGCGAGACCGGCGCGCATTATGGCGGCGTGCTCTATGTCGACTCGCTGAGCGAAGCCGACGGCCCGGTGCCGACCTATATCGACCTGCTCGCCGTGACCACCGGCACGCTGGAAAAGGGACTGGCCGAAGGGTTGTCGCAATGAACGCGCGACCTGTGGCACCAGCAGGCGCGATCAGCACCGGCGTGGGCATCGACGTCAGCAACGTCACCGTCACCTATCGCAACGGCCACACTGCGCTACGGGCTGCCAGCTTCTCGATCCCGACCGGCACCATCACGGCGCTGGTCGGGGTGAACGGCTCGGGCAAATCGACGCTGTTCAAGGCCATCATGGGCTTCGTGCGCGTGGCGGCGGGCGATATCTCGCTGCTGGGCCTCGGCGTCGACGAGGCACTGCGGCGCAATCTTGTCTCCTATGTGCCGCAGGCGGAGGAGGTCGACTGGAACTTCCCGGTATTGGTCGAAGACGTGGTGATGATGGGGCGCTACGGCCATATGGGCCTGATGCGCATCCCCCGCGCCGCCGATCGGCAGGCGGTGACCGACGCGCTCGCCCGCGTCGGCATGGACGAGTTCCGCAAGCGGCAGATCGGCGAGCTCTCCGGCGGACAGAAGAAGCGCGTCTTCCTCGCCCGCGCACTGGCGCAGGATGCGCGGGTGATCCTGCTCGACGAACCCTTCACCGGCGTCGACGTGAAGACGGAGGGTGCGATCATCGCGCTGCTCAAGGCGCTGCGCGAGGAAGGCCGGGTCATGCTGGTCTCCACCCATAATCTCGGCAGCGTGCCGGAATTCTGCGACCGGACCGTGCTGATCAAGGGCACCGTGCTCGCCCATGGCCTCACAGTCGAGACCTTCACCGAGGCCAATCTGGAAAAGACTTTCGGCGGCGTGTTGCGCCATTTCGTGCTCGGCGCCGCCGGATTGCACGCCGATGACGACCGGCGCCAGCTCGCCGTGCTGACCGACGACGAGCGCCCGCTGGTGTTCTATGGCGAGAAGGGCGAGCGCCAGCCGCGCACCACGGAGGACGCTTCGTGATCGAGTTGCTCGCCGAGCCCTTCGGCTACGAATATATGCGCAGCGCCATGTGGGTCTCGGCGCTGGTCGGGGCGGTCTGCGCCTTCCTGTCCTGCTACCTGATGCTCAAGGGCTGGTCGCTGATCGGCGATGCGCTCTCGCATGCCATCGTGCCGGGCGTCGCCGGCGCCTACATGCTCGGCCTGCCCTTCGCCATCGGCGCCTTCTTCTCCGGCGGGCTCGCCGCGGCGGCCATGCTGTTCCTCAGCCAGCGCACGAAGCTGAAGGAGGACGCCATCATCGGGCTGATCTTCTCCTCCTTCTTCGGGCTCGGCCTGTTCATGGTGTCGCTGTCGCCGACCTCGGTGAACATCCAGACCATCGTGCTCGGCAACATCCTTGCCATCACGCCGGAGGACACGCTGCAACTCGCGCTGATCGGCTTCGTCTCGCTGGCGATCCTGCTGGTGAAGTGGAGGGACCTGATGGCCGTATTCTTTGACGAGGCGCATGCGCGTTCGATCGGCCTCAAACCCACGGCGCTCAAGGTGCTGTTCTTCACCCTGCTGTCGGCCTGCACGGTCGCCGCGCTGCAGACGGTGGGCGCCTTCCTGGTCATCTGCCTGGTGGTGACGCCCGGCGCCACCGCCTATCTGCTCGCCGACCGCTTCCCGCGCCTGTTGACCATCGCCGTCGCCATCGGCGCGGTGACGAGCTTCATCGGCGCCTATGCGAGCTATTTCCTCGACGGCGCCACCGGCGGCATCATCGTCGTGCTGCAGACGCTGATCTTCCTCATCGCCTTCGTCTTCGCGCCCAAGCACGGCCTGCTGGCGGCGCGACGGCGGACGGCGCAGGCACTCAAGGCAGGGCTGTGACCATGATCGACACGCTGCTCGCGCCGTTCCAATTCGAGTTCATGGTCAATGCGCTGGTCATCTCCGGGCTGGTGGCCGTCCCGATGGCGCTGCTCTCCTGCTTCCTGGTGCTCAAGGGCTGGTCGCTGATGGGTGACGCCATCTCCCACGCGGTATTTCCCGGCGTGGTGCTGGCCTACATTGTCGGCCTGCCCTATGCGATCGGCGCCTTCGCCGCCGGCATGTTCTGCGCGGTGGCGACGGGCTTCCTGAAGGACAACAGCCGCATCAAGCAGGACACGGTGATGGGCATCGTGTTCTCCGGCATGTTCGGCGTCGGGCTGGTGCTCTACGTCAAGATCCAGTCCGAAGTACATCTCGACCATATCCTGTTCGGCGACATGCTCGGCGTCACCTGGCGGGACATTGGCGAAACCGCGCTGATCGCCGCCGTGGTCGCCGGCATCATCGGGGTGAAGTGGAAAGACTTCCTGCTGCACGCCTTCGACCCGACACAGGCGCAGGCGGTCGGCCTGCGCGTCGGGTTGCTGCATTACGGACTGCTCTGCCTGATCTCGCTCACCATCGTCGGCGCGCTGAAGGCGGTCGGACTGATCCTTGCCATCGCCATGCTGATAGCGCCGGGCGCCATCGCCTTCCTGCTCGCCCGCAGCTTCGGCGCGATGCTGGCGCTGTCGGTGGCGATCGCCGTCAGCGCCTCGCTGCTCGGCGTCTACCTGTCCTTCTTTCTCGATAGCGCACCGGCCCCGACCATCGTGCTGCTGATGAGCATCGTCTTCGTTGCTGCCTTCATTCGTTCTTCTCTGGCGATCAGACGGATCGAAACCAGCGACCCTGCTTGAAAGGCGGCAAGACCGGGCGGCACCGAGGCAGTCTCGCAAGCAGCGCCGCCCATTTTCCTTCCACCATCCGGCCCTTCGCGATGCACCAGCTAACGGGCCGGCGGTCTTTTTCTGTCCCGATCGGCGACGCGGACGCACAGAAGGCGCCTGCACGACAAACCGGTGGCGATATCGCAGGGCCATCGCGGACGATCACCCGCGCCCGCTGCACACCCGCGCTGCCGGCCGGTGGCGCGCACCTCGCCGGTCGAATCCGCATCGGCAATGTGGATCGGGAAGAACGCGGCGCTCCATAGCACCATGCTGGGCGGCGTTAGCCTGAATCGTCGTTCTGCTCCCCCGCCCTCCCCCTCCCCTTCGGGATGACGCATCCGGCCTCGTCGCTTCTCCGCAGCTATCCCGGTGAGACCGCATGAACCTGCTCTGGATCATCCTCGTCCTTCTCGTCGGGGTCGTCGCCACCCATTGGATCGCCGCCGCGGCAGGCGGCCGGATCGCGCCGCCGCTGATCCAGATCGCTGCTGGCGCCGTCATCGGCCTCACCACCAATTTCGGCGTAACGCTGCAACCGGAGCTCTTCTTCCTGCTGTTCCTGCCGCCGCTTCTGTTCCTCGACGGCTGGCGCGTGCCCAAGCGCGACCTTCAGGACAATGCTGCGATCGTGCTGTCGCTGGCTTTCGGCCTCGTCTTCTTCACCGTGCTCGGGGTCGGGCTCATGCTGCATGCGATCCTGCCCGCCATGCCGCTCCCGGTCTGCTTCGCTCTGGCGGCGGTACTGTCGCCCACGGACGTCGTGGCGGCCACCGCCATGGTGACGCACGTGCCGATCCCGCGTCGGCTCCTGCGCATTCTCGAAGGTGAGGCCCTGTTCAACGACGCTTCCGGCCTCGTTTGCCTGCGCCTCGCCGTGGCGGTGATGATGACCGGCACCTTTCCCTTCTGGCCTTCCCTGGGTGGGCTGGCCTGGGCAGCGGTCGGCGGCGTGGCGCTCGGCCTTGCTTTCAGCTGGGCGATCGCTTCGGTCAAGCTCTGGGTGGTGGCGCGCCTGGGAGAGAACACCTCTTCCCAAATCCTCATCAGCCTCCTCAATCCCTACGGCGCCTATGTCCTGGCCGATGCCATCGGCTGTTCGCCGGTACTGGCGGCGGTGGCCGCCGGCATGATGATGAGCTGGATCGAGGTGAGCGGCCAAGCGCTCGCCGTAACGCGTATCCGTCGCAACGCGGTGTGGGAGACGCTGCAATTCGCACTCAACGGCGCCATCTTCCTGCTGCTCGGCGAGCAGTTGCCCGGCATCATGGCACGGGTCGACGCCGGCGCCGCCGAGAGCGGCCATGCGGGTCTCGGCTGGCTGGCCATCTATGTGCTGGCGGTTATCGCCGCATTGGCGGTGCTGCGTTTCATCTGGGTCTGGATCTCGGTTTTCATCTGGCTACGGCTCAACAAGGAGTTCGCCCACGGCCAACGGCTGCCCAACGGCCGACTGGTCCTCGCCATGTCGGTGGCGGGCGTTCGGGGCACCGTCACGCTCGCAGGCGCTCTCAGCCTGCCGCTGTTCTTGCCTGACGGATCGGCTTTTCCCTCACGCGATCTTGCCATTCTCATCGCGGCCGGGGTGATCCTGGGCTCGCTCATCCTGGCCAATGTCGGTTTGCCGCGGCTGTTGAAGGGTGTCCCCTTGCCGCAGGAGCCTAGACAGGACCAGCAGGAGCGCATGGCTCGCATCGAGGCGGCCAAAGCGGCCATTGCCGCACTGGGGCGAGCCGGAGAGCCGCAGGGACCGGAGGAAGGCCGCCGCCTCGCGGCGGTCGCCCTGGTCGCCGACTACTACCAGCATCGTCTGGCACAGCTTCAGCCGGAAGTTCGCGGCGCGCAGGAAGAAGATGCGCTGCATGCGGAGGAGAGGCTGCACGTGCTGGCCCTGAGAGCCGAAAGCGCCGCCATCGTCGGCCTGGTGCGCAGCCATCGCATATCGAGCGATATCGCGCGCAAACTGCTTCGCGAGACGGATCTCGCGGAAGCCGCCTTCGAGACCGCGTCCGAGGACTGAAAAGCGCTTCGTCCCGCTGAAGGCGGCGCCACCTTCCGGGACACAGGCCGGTGAGCCGCCCGTACAGCAGGGTGAAATGTGGCTGACTGCTAAAGCCGGCGAGCAGAGCAATCTCGGCGAGAGACCGCTTACTGTCGCGCAGCATGGTCTGAGCATACAGGCACGGCCTGGGTCTGTCCCGCCGCGGTGCAGGCCGACGAGATCCGCACAACTCCCTCGCCGCTCATGGCCGGCCATATCTACATCCCTCAATCGAGTCTCGATGCCGTCGCCGCCGACGCGGCCGAGTCGCCAGCCAGAGCGGCGTGGATGGCCGCCAAGCGGAGCAGAGCTCGGTGAATGGTCCCACCTCTCCCCCTCGCTCGCGTGGCCCTGCCCATAGAATACTGCCGGCCGGCTTCGGTTGATTGCGGCCCGAAACAAGGCATCTACGTCGTTCACCGCAGCCTTGCCTGCCGCCTAGGTTCCTCCGGCAGCCGCCCGCCATCCCGTGGGCCACAGCAGGAGAACAGCATGACCCGGCTTAAGGACCTTGCCATCGCGGCTCATGGCGGCCTCGACCGTTGGCGACAGTTCGAACAGGTCTCCGCCGATCTCGTCCAGGGAGGCGTCCTGTGGGCTGTGAAGGGGCAGGCCCACACTCTGGAGCGCACCACCGTCACCGTCGGGCTGAAGGAGGAATGGGCGTCGCACGCACCATTCGGAGCGGAGGATCGGCGCTCGCGTTTCGCACCCGGGCGCGTCGCGCTCGAGGCGAGCGACGGAACGGTTGTCGACGAGCTTCTCCAACCTCGGGCGAACTTCATCGGGCACACGCTCCAAACGCCCTGGACCGAACTCCAGCTCGCCTATTTCGCTGGCTGCGCCATGTGGACCTACCTCAACATGCCGTTCGTGCTCGCCTGGCCGGGCGTGGAGACGGAGGAACTGGAACCCTGGCAGACCGAAGATGGCGACTGGCGCCGTCTCGCCGTGCGGTTCCCCGCGAGCATAGCCACGCACAGCGCCGTGCAGACGCTTTATCTCGATGGCGACGGACTGCTCAAACGCCATGACTATGACGTCGAGATCGCCGGCAACACCCCGGGGGCGCACCTCATCTCGGACTATGAGGAAGTGTCCGGCATCAAGTTCCCGACGAAAAGGCGCATCTTTGCCCGGCAGCCCGATGGCAGCTTCGGCCGGGACCCGCTGGTCGTCTCGATCGACCTGTCCAACATCCGCCTCGGCTAGTGCGGGTACGCTAGAGCGAAGCGAGCGGGCCGGCTTCGCTGCGGATGGCCCGTGGCACCTCGCCGAGCACCCGGAGGAACGACAGCCGCATGCGCTCCCGATTTGCGAAGCCCACCTCGCGGGCGATCACCTCGAGGGGCAACCGGCTTTGCTCCAGCATCAGCTTCGCGGCTTCCACCCGCAGCGCTTCGACCGCCTTGGCCGGCGTGGTGCCGGTCTCCGCCCGGAACAGGCGGCTGAACTGGCGCGGGCTCAGACAGGCGGCATCCGCCAAATCTTCAATGGTCAGCTCTTCGGCAAGATTTTGCCGCGCATAATTCAGCGCCCCCTGGATCCGGTCCTCCTGGGGACTGAGATCCAGCAGGGTGGAGTGCTGGGATTGACCGCCCGAGCGGCGATGATACATCACCATGCCCTTGGCGACCGAGCGCGCGACCTCGGCACCATGGTCGCGCTCGATCATGCCAACGACGAGATCGGTGCCGGCCGTCATGCCGGCCGAGGTCCAGATCGGACCATCGGCGATGAAGATCTTGTCCATGTCGACGCGGCAGCTTGGAAAGCGATCCCGAAGGGCGTGTGCGTAGCGCCAATGGGTAGTGGCGCGCCGGCCGTTCAGCAGGCCGGCATCGCCGAGCACGAACGAGCCAAGGCAGATGGCGGCGACGCGCCGGGCCTCGCGAGCGGCGGCACGCACCAACCGGATCAACCCCGGCGACGAGGTTGGTATCTCCAGGCCCGCGGCGACGATCAACGTGTCATAGGGCTCTGTGTCGAAAGCATCCGTCATGACCTGCATGCCGGATGAGGAGGCGATCAGCCCGCCATCCTCCGACAGGACGCGCACGTCATAAAGCTTCCGGCCCGCCTGCTTGTTGGCAACGTCGAAGGCCGTCGTCGCGCCAAAGCAGATGGGTTGGAACTCCGGGCACAGGACCAGGCCGACTTTCATGCTTCCTCTCCGGAGCTGTTCACCGCGAATGTGGTGACCATCACGCCATCTGCAATCACGTGGCCGGAATGAGGGCATCTGTGTCCTGTCGACCCGAGCTTGCCACTGCTACCGCTTCGCCATGGTCGCAAATACGGGAGCTCCCATGTCCGGCCAAGCCGGCTTCCGCATCGCCCTCACCATGTGATCCTCCGCGCCACTGCCGATCGATGTCGTCTCCGGCCATGCCGCGCACGAAGGACCCGTCATGTCACTCGAAACCGCAAGCACCGAATTCCTGAACGTCGACAATGTTCGCTTCGCCTTCAGGTGCCTCGGGCCCACGAGCGGAAAACCGCTCCTCCTGCTTCAGCACTTCACCGGCACGATGGATTCCTGGGATCCGGCCATGGTGAACGCACTCGCGCAGACGCGGCCGGTCATTGTCTTCGACAATCTCGGTGTGGGTGCCTCGACCGGCCGGACTCCCGACACGGTGGAGCAGATGGCAGCCGATGCCGAGGCGTTCATCCGCGGCCTAGGTCTGGCGCGGGTCGATCTTCTCGGCTTCTCGCTCGGCGGCATGCTCGCCCAGGTTCTCGCCGCGCAGCAGCCTGATCTGATCGCCCGGATCATCATCGCTGGCGCGGCGCCTCGCGGCGGTGAGGAGCATCTGCTCGCCGTGGTCGAGGATGCGTTCGCTCAAGATGCGCCGGACGTGCGGCTGCCATTGTTCTTCACACCTTCCGGGGCGAGCCAGCTCGCCGGTCGGGCTTTCGTCGCCCGCGCAGCCGCTCGCACCCGGGACCGCGACCCGGACGGTGGTGGCGACGTCAGCGAGCCGCAGGCGAAGGCCATCATCGGCTGGTGCGCGCAGAAGCGGGATGGCGACGCGACGCTGCGCTCCATCGGGCAGCCCGCCCTCATCGTGCATGGCAGCGACGACACGATGTTTCCCAGCATCAACGCCTACAACATGTTCAAGGCGATGCGGAACGCCGAGCTCATCCTCTACCCGGACTCCGGCCACGGCGCGCTGTTCCAATACCCGGAGAGGTTCGTCGCCCATTGCCACACCTTCCTGGACAACTGAGGAGAGCGGCACATGCACAATCTTCAGCAGCAGGTGATCGAGGCGCATGGCGGCCTCGAGCGCTTCTAAAGGTTCTCCGTTCTGACGGCGCAGCTTCACCAGTTCGGCATTCTCTGGGACCTGAAGGGCAAGCCGGACGTCCTCGCCCATGCCAATGTCCGGGTGAACCTCCGCAAGGAGGAAGTCTCGCACTGGCCCTTCCACCCGACGGCGAACCGTTCGCGTTTCACGCCGGACGAGGTGCGCGGCGAGACGCCGGACGGCACCATCATCGAGAGGCTGGCGCAGCCGCGCACCAGCTTTTCCGGCTTTGCGATGGAGACCCATTGGAGCGATCCGCAGCTCGCCTATTTCGCGGGCTATACGATGTGGACCTACCTGACCTCGCCCTTCATCCTCGCCCAGCCCGGCGTGGTGGCGGAGGAGATCGCGCCCTGGTCGGAAGAAGGGCGAGGTGTGGCGGAGGCTGCGAGTGAGCTTACCCGCGTCCATCGCGACCCACAGCCGGGAGCAGACCCTCTATATTGGCCGGGACGGCCTGATCCGGCGCCACGACTACGAGGTGGAGATTCAGGGCAACAACGCGACGACCCGCTATCTCCTCGGTCCCGTCAATGTCGAAGGCATCCTGCTGCCGTCCGGCTTCAGGGTTTATCCACGGTAGCCGGACAACACGCCGGCGGCAGAACCGCTGATCGTCGGCGTCGACATTGCGGATTACCGCCTCGCGTGACGCCGGCCGGAGCAACGCGCATAGATGGACCAATAGCCCCCTCGACCTTCAGAAGGGAGTGAACCATGGCTTCCCCCGAGATCACATCGCGGCCGATCATTGTCGAGCATGTCCGTATCACCTGCGCACGCCCTTTCGCAGAGGTGCGGGCAGCTCTGGCGGCGGCCCTGCCGGAACTGGACGCAGACGTCATCGCCTTGCTGAGCCGCGGGGACCGCGCCGCGATCGATCAGTATGAAGCGCACGGCCCCAAGCTTTTCATCTTCCTCGAACGCGACCACGGTGCGCTGCTCGCGTTCGCCGGAGGCAGGAAGAGTGCTGTCCAATACGAGATCGGCAATCCGATCACAGCCTCGAAAATGACCCGCCATCACCTCGGCGCAGCGCTCTACGCGCCGTTGCGCGTTGCATTGTTCGAGACCGTCAGCGGTGAAGTCGTCTTCGAATATGATCGCCCTTCGTCGCTGTTTGGCCAGTTCGGAGACGACGAGGTCCGGCAATTCGGCCTCTATCTCGATCGAGAACTCGAGGCTGTGCTTCTCGCGACGGCTGGAGGTTCTTAAAGTGGATGCCTGTCGGAGACAGGCGAGGTGACGAGGCCCGCCGCGGCACCAGTTTCCGGGGCTGGCGTGCTCTGCTTCCATCAGAGGTAGAGTCTGACAGTGTGTTGGCAGCCGATCTTCGGGCCGACATTCCGGGGAAAATGCGGAAGGCCGTGACATGGTGGAACTTGCCAAGCCGTTCGCCCCATGCGGTGTATGGAGGACTCCATCCTTGCCGTCGCGGCCGGCCGCGCGGTGGTGGCGAGAAACAGCATGTTCCTGTCCGTCTTCGAACTCTTTAAAATCGGCATCGGCCCGTCCAGCTCTCATACGATGGGGCCGATGACCGCGGCTTCGCGCTTTCTGCAAGACGTGAAGGATGGAGCGTGGCGACGGACGGCGGACGGCACCGTCACCCATATTGGCGTGCGCCTGCATGGGTCGCTGGCCCATACCGGCGTCGGGCACGGATCCGACCGCGCCGTGATCCTCGGCCTCGCCGGCTACACGCCGGTGACGGTGGACCCCGACGCGGTCGAGGCCGTCGTCGCGGAGGTGGCGGCGACACGCAGGGTGCGGCCGCCCGGTCACCCGGCCTATGGTTTCGACCCGGCGGTCGATCTCGTGCTCGACAAGACCACGCCGCTGCCGGGCCATGCCAACGGCATGAGCTTCCGGGCGTATGACCAGACCGGAGGCCTGCTGCTCGAGCGCATCTATTATTCGATCGGCGGCGGCTTCGTCGTGTCTGATGAGGAGTTGCACCTCGCGCGGTCAAACCGGGCGCCGCTCGCCGAGCGGCGGGATGTGCTCTTTCCCTTCCGCACAGCGGCGGACATGCTGGCCATGGCGGCCGCGAGCGGCCTGTCGATCGCCCAGATGAAGCGCGTGAACGAGGAGGCATGGATGTCCCGGGCCGATCTCGACGCCGGGCTCGACGCCATCTGGCAGGCCATGAGCCACTGCATCGACCGTGGCCTCACGCAGGGCGGTGTCATGCCGGGCGGCCTGAAGGTGAAGCGCCGGGCCCGTGCCCTGCACGACCGGCTGGTGGAGGATGCCCGGCAGAACCGCGTCAACCCGCTGCTCGCCAATGACTGGCTGTCGATCTACGCCATGGCCGTGAACGAGGAGAACGCCGCCGGCGGCCGCGTCGTCACCGCCCCGACCAACGGCGCTGCCGGCGTGATGCCGGCCGTCCTGCGATACTGGCAACATTTCCATGCCGAGGCGGATCAGAACAGCATCCGGGAGTTTCTGCTGACGGCGGCCGCGATAGGCGGAATCATCAAAGCCAACGCCTCGATCTCGGGGGCGGAGGTCGGATGCCAGGGAGAAGTGGGGTCCGCCGCCGCGATGGCGGCCGCCGGCCTGGCGGCCGTTTTGGGAGGCTCGCCCGAGCAGGTTGAGAACGCGGCCGAGATCGCGCTTGAGCATCATCTTGGAATGACCTGCGACCCGATCGGCGGCCTCGTGCAGGTGCCCTGTATCGAACGCAACGCGCTGGGGGCGGTAAAGGCCGTCACGGCCGCCTCGCTGGCGCTCAAGGGCGACGGCACGCATTTCGTGCCTCTTGATGTTGCCGTCGAAACGATGCGGCAGACCGGCATGGACATGAGCGAGAAATACAAGGAGACCAGCCTCGGCGGCCTCGCCGTCAATTTCGTCGAGTGCTGACTGGGCTGCGATACCCGCTCCGGCCCGGCCATCCCGGCTCATTGCCGTCATTGCATGGCGCGGTGCGCGAGAGAACGGAAGAAGTGCTGGCAGGAAAGTTCGGCTTCGCTGGCGCCGCCCGGCCGGAGCTTTGCGCGGGAGCTTCTCACTGGCAGGAGCGCTGGCGTCAGATGTGACCGGGCTGTCCCGCTCCAATGAGGAGCCCGACCACCTCACGCATCCCTCCAAGCTCCACATCCAATGCATGCCCCGCTTAGCACCGGCACCTCCGCTCGGCATGCATCTACGCAACGGGTGTCGATATCGGAAATACCCCGTGCACGAACCGTGGCATCGAGGCGGCAGATCCATAGGAGGCCGCCATGAACATGGCCACGAACCCCAGGGCGTTGAAGGTCGAGCCCGTCGCCGATGTGCTCGTCAAAGCGGCCTCGGCGCCGTCTACAGCGCCTCGATGGCGCTCGCTCAAGATCGGGCTGATGGTGGCGGCCACCTGCGCGGCGCTCGGCGGCTTCGGCTATGCCGGCTACGAATACTGGACCCTCTGGCGCTTCGAGGCGTCCACGGATGACGCCTATGTGCAGGCCGACATCGTCACCATCGCGCCGCAGGTCGCGGGGCATCTGGTCACCGTCAACGTCATCGACAACCAGCCGGTCAAGCAGGGGGACCTGCTCGCCGTCGTCGATCCGCGCGAATACCAGGCGGCGGTCGATCAGGCCGAGGCGGATGTCGCCGAGGCCAAGGCGGCGATCGACGATCACCAGGCACAGCTTGACGAGCAGCAAGCCCTGATCGACGAAGCCAAGGCCCAGATCGTCGCCGACGAAGCGAACGAAACCTTCGCCCGCCAGAACAACCAGCGTTTCATGAAGCTGGCGCAGGACGGCTACGGGCCAGTCGAGACCGCCGAGCAGACAACGGCGCAGATCAGCCAGGCGCAGGCGCAGGTCGCGCGGGACACCGCCGCACTCGACGCCGCGCAGAAGCAGGTCGCCACGCTGACGGCCGAGCTCGCCGAAGCAAAGGCGACGCTCGGCCACAACCAGGCGGCACTCGACACGGCGAAGCTGAATCTCGGCTATACTGAGCTGCGCGCCCCGGTCGACGGCGTCATCGGCGCGCGCATGCTGCGCGTCGGGCAATATGTCGAGCCCGGCACCGCACTGCTTGCGGTGGTGCCCCTGCAGGCGGCCTATGTCGTTGCCAACTACAAGGAGACCCAGCTTACCGACGTGAAGCCCAACCAGCCGGTGGCCATCTCGGTCGATACCTTCCCCGGCCTCAACGTGCGCGGCTTCGTCTCCAGCCTCGCGCCGGCCAGCGGCCAGGAATTCGCCCTGCTGCCGCCGGACAACGCCACCGGCAATTTCACCAAGATCGTCCAGCGCATCCCGGTGCGCATCGACATCGACCGCACCGATCCGCTCGCCGACCAGTTGCGGCCCGGCATGTCGGTGGAAACCACGATCCGCACCGACGATACCGTTCCTGTGGATGTGCGGCGCGCCGCCTACATCCCGCCGAACGAATAGGGGCGTGCCATGGCCGATACCCCCGTCTCGACCCCGGCACAGGAGCCGGGCGCAAGCCCCGTCACCTGGATCGCGGTCATCGGCTGCATGCTCGGTGCGCTGATCGCCGTGCTCGACATCCAGATCACCAACGCTTCGCTGCCCTATATCGAGGGCGGAATCGGCACCGGCTCCGACAATGGCACCTGGATATCGACCTCCTACCTGATCGGCGAGATCATCATGATCCCGCTGACCGATTATCTCAGCCGCGTCTTCGGCTTCCGCCGCTTCCTGCTCAGCTGCGTGACTATGTTCCTCATCTTTTCGATGGGCTGCGCATTTGCGACGAACCTGACGCAGATGATCGTGACGCGAGGGTTGCAGGGCTTCTTCGCCGGCTGCCTGATCCCGCTCGCCTTCACCATGGTGCTGACCAAGCTGCCGCGCCGACAGCAGCCGATCGGCATCGCCATCTTCGCCATGACGGCAACCTTCGGACCCGCGATTGGCCCGACCATCGGCGGCTGGCTCACCGACCAGTTCGGTTGGCCCTACATCTTCTTCATCAACCTGATCCCGGGTGCGGTGATGCTGGGGATGCTGATCCCCACGCTGGAGAAGGCCCCGCTGCAACTGCACCTGCTGAAGGAAGGCGACTGGTGGGGCATCGGCTTCATGGCGCTTGGCCTCGCCTGCCTGCAGACCGTGCTCGACGAAGGCAACAAGGACGACTGGTTCGGCTCACCGCTGATCGTGAAGCTATCCATGATCTCGGCGATCTGCCTGATCGTGTTCGTCATCATCGAACTTAAGGTCGAGAAACCGGCAGTGAACCTGCGGCTGTTCAACCGGCGCAACTTCGCCCTCGGCACCTTCGCCAATGTCATCGTCGGTTTTGCATTGTTCGGCTCGGTCTATGTGCTGCCGACCTATCTCGACGAGGTGCAGGGCTATGATGCGCAGCAGATCGGCGCAGTGCTCGCCTGGGTGGGGTTGCCGCAATTGCTCATCATACCCTTCGTGCCGCTGCTGATGAAGCATATCGACGCGCGCCTGCTGGTGGGCGTCGGCCTGTCCATCTTCTCGCTGAGCTGCTTCCTCAACACGCATCTCAGCTACAATGTCGGCGGCGACCAGCTGATGATGACCAATATCGTGCGCGCGGTCGGCCAGGCGATCGTGCTTTCCCCGCTCGCCAGCATCACCATGATCGGCATGCCGCCGGCCCTGTCGGGGCAGGCGTCCGGCCTGTTCAACATGATGCGCAGCCTGGGCGGTGCCATCGGCACCGCGGCTCTGGCGACGCTGATCACCAAGCGTGAGCAGTTCCACTCCAACATCATCGGCCAGTCGGTCACGCCCTATGGCGAAAGCGTGCGCGAATTCCTCGACCGCATGCAGCACTATTTCCTGCAGCACGGCGTACCCGACCCCAACCGCGCCTATCATCAGGGAGAGATCCTGCTGGGCCAGTTGGTGGCGCGGCAGTCGCTGATCATGGGCTTCTCGGACACCTTCGCGGCGCTCGGTGTGCTTCTTCTGTTGGCTATGGTGGCTGTCGCGTTCACGCGCCGCCTCGCCTGAGCGCCCGCATTCGACGTATCCAGACACGCTTTTCGGCAAGGAACGGCGAAGGGACGATCACACAGCCCCCTGCCTGACTCCTCCGCCCAAATCCCCCGCGTCTTCACCCGAACGCGTCGACATACGGAGACGGATCGACCATGGTGCTGGATCCGGGCTCAGCCGACACTCGTTGATCCACGTATTGCCCATCGGCACACGTCACGACACCATCGCCCGCCGATGAGAGGATCGACGTGAACATGCACCCGCGACGGCCGACGGCCACGGATTCCAAGGTGTCCGGGATCGACATCCCGCTGCATCCCTAGGGTGTTCCCTGTTCCGGCGAGCGGCGCCGCCGCGCGAAACGAGAGGAAATCAGATGACCGTCCGACAGACCGAACTGGAAGCCATCGACCGCTATTGGCGCGCGGCTAACTACGTGTCGGTCGGACAAATCTACCTGCTCGACAATCCCATGCTACGCGAGCCCCTCGCGGCCGAGCACGTCAAGCCGCGTCTGCTCGGCCATTGGGGCACCACGCCGGGCCTCAACTTCATTTACGCGCATCTCAACCGGATCATCCGCGAACGCGATTGCGACGTGCTCTATGTCTGCGGTCCTGGCCACGGTGGTCCAGCCATGGTGGCCAACACCTGGCTGGAAGGAACCTATAGCGAGATCTATCCGGGCATCACCCCGAATGAGGCGGGTATGCGCAAGCTGTTCCGCCAGTTTTCGTTTCCCGGCGGCGTGCCGAGCCATGTGGCGCCCGAGACACCCGGCTCGATCCACGAAGGTGGGGAGCTCGGCTATGCGCTGGTTCATGCCTTTGGCGCCGCCTTCGACAATCCCGATCTCGTCGTCGCCTGCGTGATCGGCGACGGCGAGGCGGAGACCGGGCCACTGGCGGCCGCCTGGCATTCGAACAAGTTCCTCAATCCTGCGCTCGACGGCGCGGTGCTGCCGATCCTGCACCTCAATGGCTACAAGATCGCCAATCCGACCCTGCTCGCCCGGATGTCGGATGACGAGCTGCGTGCGCTGTTCACCGGCTATGGCTACGAGCCGATCTTCGTCGAGGGGCACGAGCCGATGCCCATGCATGCGGCGATGGCGGGGACACTCGACAACGCCTTTGACCGGATCCGCGAGATCCAGCGTGCGGCGCGTTCCGCCACCGGCGACATCGAACGTCCGCGCTGGCCGATGATCGTGCTGCGCAGTCCCAAAGGCTGGACCGGCCCGCGCGAGGTCGACGGCAAGAAGGTGGAGGGATTCTGGCGCTCGCATCAGGTGCCGGTCTCCAACGCCCGCGGAGATGCCGCACACCGCCGCATCCTCGAAGACTGGATGCGCAGCTACCGCGCGGAGGAACTGTTCGACGCAAACGGCACCCTGCGGCCGGAGTTGCAAGCGCTGGCGCCGCGCGGCGAGAAGCGGATGGGCGCGCTGCCGCATGCGAATGGCGGCCTGCTGCGAAAGGAGCTTGTCCTGCCCGACTGGAAGGATCTGGCGTTGGACATCGGCCGGCCAGGCACATCAACGGGCGAGGCGACGCGGGCGATGGGGCGCTATCTTCGGGAGGTCATCCGCCTCAACGAAGACGCACGAAATTTCCGCCTCGTGGGGCCGGACGAAACGGCCTCGAACCGACTGGACGCGGTGTTCGAGGTTACGAACCGCGTGTGGATGGAAGCCATAGAACCCTACGATACGGGCCTTGCCCGGCAGGGCCGCGTCATGGAGGTTCTTTCAGAGCATCTCTGTCAGGGCTGGCTCGAAGGCTACCTGCTGACCGGGCGTCACGGGCTATTCTCCTGCTATGAGGCGTTCATCCACATCGTGGACTCGATGGTCAATCAGCATGCAAAATGGCTAAAGACCTCGGCGGAGCTGCCTTGGCGAAAGCCCGTTGCTTCGCTGAACTATCTGTTGACCTCGCATGTCTGGCGCCAGGACCACAACGGCTTCAGCCACCAGGACCCCGGCTTCGCCGATTTCGTTGCCAACAAGAAGGCCGACATCGTCCGTCTCTATTTCCCGCCGGATGCCAACAGCCTGTTGTGGGTCACCGACCATTGCCTGCGTACCTGGAACCGCATCAACGTGATCACGGCCGGCAAGCAGCCGCAGCCGCAGTGGCTCTCCGCCGAGGCGGCCGAGGCCCATTGCCGTGCCGGTGCCGGCATATGGGAGTGGGCATCCAGCGATGAGGGCGCGGATCCAGACGTGGTGATGGCGTGCGTCGGCGATGTGCCGACCCTTGAAACGCTGGCTGCTGTCGATCTTTTGCGCGCGGCATTCCCCGACCTGCGCATCCGGGTGGTCAATGTGGTCGATCTGATGACGCTACAGTCGCACTCGACGCATCCGCACGGTTTTACCGACGAGGCGTTCGATCGGCTGTTCACCACCGACCGGCCGGTGATCTTCGCCTATCACGGCTACCCCTTCCTCATTCACCGTTTGACCTACCGGCGCCGCAACCATCTGAATTTCCACGTGCATGGCTTCCGCGAGGAAGGCACGACGACGACCCCGTTCGACATGACGGTGATGAACGAGCTCGATCGCTTTCATCTCGCCATCGCGGCGTTGCAGCGGATCCCCCGTCTCGCCGGTCGCACCACCGACGCCATCTCGACTCTCGAGGGCGAGCTCTCCGAGCACCACGACTACGTCCGCAATCATGGAGAGGACATGCCCGAGATTCGGAATTGGCACTGGTCAACCTGATCCCTCGTCTTCACCTGGTCGCGTCGATACGGGCAGGTATCGAACATGTTGCGCGGCGTGGGCGGGCCGCAGCAGCGGGCTCGTCGCCCAGCCATGGTGTGACCGTTCAGCACCCGAGATGGCTCCGGCACCTGATCAGTCCCCGCTTTCCCAGTGCCGGCTCGGTGCAGCGGGATCGGGCCGCCGTGCCTAAGGCCCTCTTGTTGGCTTAAGAGACCGGCGCGGAGCGTTCCCGGCACAGGCCGCCGACATGCTGCCAGACGCGGTGGATGTTGGCGAGAATGTGCTCGATCGAGCCCGAAGCCTCCGCCAACTGGTTGCGTGCGACTTGCCGCTTGACGGCCTCGGCATGCAGAACGACCGCGGTGAAGGCGTTGATGGCATTGACCATGGCCGAATGTCCGCCGTCGCCGGCTTCCGCCAGCGTCCATGTCCACGCGGCTATCGGTTCGCCGTCGCGCTCGACGGAGATATGTACCACGGCGACCCTGTCATCGAGATCGCGCTCGAGCCGCACCTGCACGCGCCGCCGTACCGGCAACACGCTGCGCAGCCGAATCATTTGCTCGATCTCGCAGTCTTCTCCGCTGTCGAAGGCTTCCACCACTGCCTGGCGGACAAGCTCGAACTCGCGCGAATCGACCTCCATCCCGTCGGCGGATGAATCCCACCGCAATGCTGGTTCGATCGCCTTGGTCATGGCCACTCTCCAGCCGCCAACTGACGGCCTGCATGAATTAGCCGATGCACCGCGTGCAAAGGTGCAAAAAACTGCAAAATCTCCGTCAGGCAGGTTGGCGGGCTGCCTGCGGACGCAGCGACAGGGCAAACAGCGCCGCGGCGGCCATCACGGTGGCGATCGCTGTAGCGATTAACGCTTCGGCGCCAAACGCATAGACAAGGCCGCCGATCGCCGGGCCGGTGGACAGGCCAAGCTTAGAGGCGAAGCCGGCCAGCACCGCGGAGCGGCCGCTGCTGTCGCCCTCGGCGCAGAGCGCAAAGGCATAGGGCAGCGCCATCGCCATGGTAAGGAACACCGAGGCGATGGCGCCGGCGAACACCATCGGGTCGTCGCCGAAGCCGACCAGCGCCTTGCTCAAGCCGGCCGCCAGAATGATGGGCACCATCGGACGCCAGCCAAAGGTGCGGCTGAGCATCAGCATGGTAAGGGCTCCCAGCACGCCGGCCCACAGGCCCAGTCCCACTGCCGCGCCCGAGAAGCTCGCCGCATGGCCGAGATCGGCGCCGATGCCGATCAGGAAGGCACCGAGACCGAGATTCGCGGCCTGGAACAGGAACAGCCCGCCGATCCGCATGAGGCTTCGGGCCGGAAGCAAGACAGGATGGCTCCCCAGGTTGCCGGCTTCCCGCGGCGGCGGTTCAAAGGCCGGCAGCCACGGGATGACCAGCACCGCCAGCACGCCGAAGGCGGCGAGGACCAGGAAGACCACGCCATGCGTCATGAAGGGCGCCAGGAAGGTGGAGGCGAACACGCCAAGGCCGCCAAAGGCGAAATGAAACACGAAAAGAATGCCGAAGCCTTGGCGGGGATCCCCGGTGCGCGCGATCAACGCGTAGCAAAGGCCAACGAGCATCCCGCCGATCACGCCATGGGTGGCGCGCACGACCACCAGCATTTCCATGCTGCGCACGAAGGTGGTGGCGACGTCCGTGGCGACGAGGGCGACGAGCAGCGCTACCGCCAGCGGACGCCAGGGCAGGCGCGACACGATGAACAGGGCGAGCAGCGCACCAAGCGTCGAGCCATAGCCGTTGCTGGCGGCGACGAAGCCTGCCTGCGCGGCGCTGAGGCCGTATTCGCTCCGCAACGCCGCGACGATGGAGGGCATGATGTCGATATAGAGTGGCCCCGCCATCGCCAGCAGCGCCAGCAGAACGGCGACGCGCAGGCCACCAGATCGCGTCTCCGCCCGCGCGGACGCTGCGGAAGGGCTCGTATTCATGAAAAATGCGGTTCCCTTACGTCGGCCGAACCCGTTGCCGTCGCAGCGAAAACTCGGCGGCTGGTTCTCTTCTCAGACCATGTTTCCGATCATTATGATAGAGGAAGCGATGGTCGAACAGACGTCTCCCGGATCGTTCATGAAACCCGCCTCCCGTGCCGCATTGTTCGGCCCGTTTCGCCTCTCTCTCACGTCGAAGCAATTGCTGAAGGATGGCGTCGTCGTGCCCATGGGCGGGAGGGCGCTGGAACTGCTGGTCGCACTGGTCGAGAAAGCCGGCGAGGTGCTCTCCAAACAGGAACTTCTGGCGAGCGCCTGGCCGGACCTGTTCGTGGAGGAGGCCAATCTGCGGGTGCAGATGACGGCATTGCGCCGCGTGCTCGGCGACGGCCAGGACGGACGGCACTACATCGCCAACATCGCCCGCCGCGGATACAGCTTCGTTGCCGACGTCACTTTCACCGACGTCGCCGAACGGGATGCCGCCGCCCCCCGTGTGGTTCGGCAGAATCTGCCGCTCAACCTCACGCCGGTGCTGGGGCGCGACGCGGCGGTCGCGGCAATTCGCCATCAGCTCGCCCGCCACCGCTTCGTGAGCGTCGTGGGCCCTGGCGGCGTCGGCAAGACCACGGTGGCGCTGGATGCTGCGCGCGCCCTGCTGGGACAGGAGGGCGCGACCGGCCCCGACGCAGTAATCCTGGTGGAACTGGCACCGATCAGCGATCCCGCCCTGGTGGAAAACACCATCGCGTCAGCGATCGGCATGACCCTGGGCGCGGGACCGATCCAGCTCGCCGAGCAGCTTCCCGTCGAGCGGGGGGTGCTCATCCTCGACAATTGCGAGCAGGTGGTGGGCACCGTCGCCGACCTCGCGGAGAAAATGCTCAACGCCAACCCGGAGCTTCGTCTACTGGTCACCAGTCGCGAGCCGCTGCGGGCCAAGGGCGAACATGTCTTCCGGTTGCCGGGGCTGGAGGTGCCACCGCGCGAGGTCGATGGCGCGGGCACCGAAGCGCTGGCCTTCCCGGCAGTTAGGCTCTTCGTGCAGCGTACAGCCGCCACGCTGGGAAACTACGAGCCGACACCGGAGGACCTGGCGGTCATCATCGGCATCTGCCGCCGCCTCGACGGATTGCCGCTCGCGATCGAGCTTGCGGCCGGGCGGGTGGATGCCTTTGGCATCAAGGGACTGGCGCAACGGCTCGACGACCTGTTTCGTCTGCTTGTCGCTGGTCGGCGCACTGCCCTGCCGCGTCACCAGACATTGCTGGCGACGCTGAGCTGGAGCTACGACCATCTCGAACCCGGCGAGCGGACCACGCTCTGTCGCCTGGCGATCTTCGCCGGGCATTTCTCGCTCGATGCCGCCAGCAAGGTCGCCGCCATTGAGGAGCCGAGCTGGGAGATCATCGAGAACCTCACCAGCCTTGTGTCGAAGTCGCTGGTCGCTGCCGATTTTTCGCAGGCGGTGCCGCGCTATCGCCTGCTGGAGATTACCCGCGCCTATGCGCTGGAGAAACTCTGGCAGTGCGGAGGCTTCGATCGGCTGAGCCGCCGGCATGCCCTCTACATGAAGGAGTTGGTCACCGCCGCCGAGCAGGAATGGCCGCGGGCGCGTCCTGCCGAATGGCTCACGACCTATGCCGGGCAACTGGAGAATGTGCGCGCCGCGCTCGACTGGAGCTTCGGGCCGAAAGGCGACCACGAGATCGGCGCGGCGATCACCATCTCCTCGGCGGTGTTGTGGTTTCAGCTGTCGCTGGTGAATGAATGCCGGGCACATTTCGAGCGGGCGCTGATCGGCCTTCGCGAGGGACCGTCGCTCGATGCCGCCCGTGAAATCTCGCTGCTGACCGGGCTAGGCACCGCACTAATTTACACCATAGGGCCCGGCCCCGAGGCCGAGGAACCGCTCCAGGCGGCGTGCCGGATTGCGCGCAAGACGGGCAGCGTGGAGCTGCAATTGAGGACCGGCTGGGCGCTGTGGCTGGTCGAATTCTGCTCCGGCCGCTACGACGTATCGCTCGATATCGCGCGCGATTTCGCCGCCCTCGCCCATACCGCCGGTGATGGTCCGAGGGCGCCCGACCTTGTCATCGCCAATCGACTCGCCGGTATTTCCCTTCTGTTCCTCGGTCGCGCCGAGGAGGCGCGGACGGCATTGGAAGCGGCGATAGAAGGCGGCGGCGCGGCCAATGTCATCGTCCGCATGCAGTATGATCAGCAGTTGAATGGACGCGCTTTCCATTCGGCCAATCTCTATCTTCTCGGCCTGCAGGATCGGGCCTCCGCTCTCGCCACCCGCAATGTCGTCGATGCACGGGCGCACGGCCATGCGACGACGCTGGCGCTCAATCTTGTCGATTCCGGCTGCCCTGTCGCCTTCTATTGCGGCGAGACCGACGCTCTGGCCGAGCGGTTGGAGTTGCTGGCCGATGTTTCCGGCCGGCATTCCTTCGGGCCGTGGCGGGCCTGGTCCCGCTGCTATCACGGCTCGCTGCATCTGCTGCGCGGGAACGTCTCGCAGGCCGCCGAAGATCTCGCCGCCGGCGTCGAGGCGCTGGACCGCACCCGTTGGCCGATCCGCCGGGCGATGTTCCTCAGCCATTATGCACAGGCGCTCGGAGGGCTCGGACTTGGGCGAGAAGCGCTCGCCAGTGTCGACGGCGCAATCGCGTTCTGTCGCGCCAGTGGCGAGGGGTGGATCTTGCCGGAGCTCCTGCGAATCCGTGCCGACATCGTCGGGCCAGAGCGGCCGGAAGAGGCGATGGACGGCCTCAATGAGGCGTGGCACCTCGCGCAGCGGACAGGCCTGCGCTCATGGGCATTGCGTATCGCCACGACGGCGGTGCGGCGGCAGCCACAGGCGCATCGCTTCGGGACGCGGCTGGGCGAAGCCGTCGCCGCCTTCGAGGAAGGGCACGCCAAGCCGGATTATCGAGCCGCATGGCAGGTGCTGGAACGGCTCGGCTAGCATCCTTGAGAAAGATACTGGTTTGCGTCCTACGATGCAGGCTGCGCCTCCGGCAACTTCCACCTGCCGTTCAGGAGCTCGGCCCGAGGGCCGTAGAACCGAAATGTGTAATTCCACACCTGTATGATCGACAGGCAGTTCACGATTTCCCCGTCGCAGCCGCTTAACTGGCCTTGATAGGAGAGGCCAACCTCCGACAGAGTCACGTCATGCTCGGCCTCCACCCTTGCCGTATCTTCGGCGATCGGCACACTAGCCGCCGTGAAGTCGTCCGAGCCTGCACGGGTCAGCTTCACGGTGGGCGGCGTGCCGCCAGTTCGACGGGTCGAGATTGGGGCGCTACGGCGCCCTGAAACCAGTCCGCCACAATAGGTGTCCGACTGGAAAGCGAGGGGCCGCATCGGTTTCCCCTGCTACCTATCAATTGGTCGGAAGATAGAGCTGCCCGGCTTCGCGATATTTCTCCGCCATCGCCGCCATGCCCTCCTTCTGTGCTTCCGCGCGGATATCGTGGGAGATGCGCATCGAGCAGAATTTCGGCCCGCACATCGAGCAGAAATGCGCAACCTTGTGCGCCTCCTTCGGCAATGTCTCGTCGTGGAAGGCGCGAGCGGTCTCCGGGTCCAGCGACAGGTTGAACTGGTCCTCCCAGCGGAACTCGAAGCGCGCGCGAGAGAGCGCGTCATCACGCAGTTGCGCCGCCAGATGCCCCTTGGCGAGATCGGCAGCGTGGGCGGCTATCTTGTAAGTGATCACCCCGGTTTTCACGTCGTCGCGGTCCGGCAGGCCGAGATGCTCTTTCGGCGTGACGTAGCAGAGCATGGCGGTGCCGAACCAGCCGATCATCGCCGCGCCGATGCCGGAGGTGATGTGGTCGTAGCCGGGCGCGATATCGGTGGTCAGCGGCCCGAGCGTGTAGAACGGCGCCTCGCCGCAGACCGCCAGTTGTTTTTCCATGTTGGCCTTGATCTTGTGCATCGGCACATGGCCGGGACCTTCGATCATCACCTGGCAGTCTTTCGCCCAGGCTATCTGTGTGAGTTCGCCCAACGTCTCCAGCTCGGCGAACTGCGCCGCGTCATTGGCATCGGCGATCGAGCCGGGCCGCAATCCGTCGCCCAGCGAGAACGACACGTCATAGGCGCGGCAGATGTCGCAGATTTCCTCGAAATGCTCGTAGAGGAAGCTCTCGCGGTGATGGGCGAGGCACCACTTCGCCATGATCGAGCCGCCGCGCGAGACGATGCCGGTCACGCGGTCGACGGTGAGCGGGATATAGGGTAGCCGCACGCCGGCATGGATGGTGAAATAGTCCACGCCCTGCTCGGCCTGCTCGATCAGCGTGTCGCGGAACACCTCCCAGGTGAGTTCCTCGGCGATGCCACCGACCTTCTCCAGCGCCTGATAGAGCGGCACGGTCCCGATCGGCACCGGCGCATTGCGCAGGATCCAGTCGCGGATGTTGTGAATGTTGCGACCCGTCGAGAGGTCCATCACCGTATCGGCGCCCCAGCGGATCGCCCACACCATCTTCTCCACCTCCTCCGCCATGGACGAGGTGACGGCAGAATTGCCGATATTGGCGTTGATCTTGACGAGGAAGTTGCGGCCGATCGCCATCGGCTCGCTTTCGGGGTGGTTGATGTTGGCGGGAATGATGGCGCGCCCGCGAGCCACCTCGTCGCGCACGAATTCGGGCGTGACGAAATCCGGTATCGCCGCGCCGAAGCTCTCGCCGTCGCGCTCGCGACCCGCCTGCGCCTGCGCACGCCCGAGATTTTCGCGAATGGCGACGAATTCCATCTCCGGCGTGATGATGCCCGCGCGGGCATAGGCAAGCTGCGTCACCGCGCGACTGCCGCTCGCCCGGAGCGGGCGGTGGCGCACCGGGTGCTCCGGCGTCAGCCGCTCGCCGGTGGCAAAGCCGTTGTCCTCCGGCTTCACATGCCGCCCCTCATAGGCTTCGACATCGCCGCGGCTGGTGATCCATTTGGCGCGCAGCCGCGTCAGCCCCTGGTCGATGGCGATGCTCTCGGCCGGGTTGGTGTACGGTCCCGAGGCGTCATAGACCGTGACGGGTGGCTCGCCGGCGCTCGGATGCACGGCGATCTCGCGCATCGGCACGCGGATGTCGGGATGCAGGATGCCGGGCCGGAATACTTTCGTCGAAGCGGGCAGCGGTCCGATGGTCACGGAAGGGGTGGGGTTGTCGGTCGTCATAGGTCGAGGCTCCTCGCAGCGTGCATGGAGACCCAGATCTGACGGGAATGATGATGGAGGATTCCCCCTCGCTGAAAAAGGGGAAACCGGCCGCGCTCGCCGCGACGCATCCGCACCGTCCCTACGCCAGTATGAACTGGATCAGGTTCAACGGGTCACTGCGCCGTAACAGCCGCGAGGGCCGCACCCAGCAGTATCTCAGCCCCTTGTCGGGACCCCCCTGGTGAATAGCTGGGAAGGTGCCTGCTTCGTTTCCGCCTGTCAATCGAGCGCGAGATGCAGCCTCCGCGGCGCCGGGCCGGGATCGGTCGATCCTGCCGGGCCGCGTTTGGGACGGATCCGCTATGCCGAGATCAGCAATATTGGAGCGCGATTCCTCCGCCAGCAAGGTGTGCGGCAACCGCACCTCGGCAAGGGCGGCGAACACTTGCACTGCGCTCGGGACGTCGCCGGCCGACGGCTTGGCTTCCAGCGCTGGGTGCGGCGCCATGCGGTACGCGAGATTTTCGCGGGGTGTGATTCTAGGGTCTAAAGCCAACGAATAAATTATGATTCGATCGGTTCATGGAGAGAGAAGGTCCCATGAGCCGATTGCTCTGGTTGAAAGATGACCAATGGTCGAAAATCGAACCGCTTCTGCCTCATTATGACAGCCCGCTACGTGTCGATGACCGGCGCATCCTGTCGGGTATCGTCCATGTGCTGCGCTGCGGCTGCCGCTGGTGCGATTGTCCCGTCGATTACGGCCCCTACACCACGGTCCACAACCGCTTCGACCGCTTGTCCCGCAACGGGATCTGGCAGCGCCTCTACGCCGCCCTGACCGGTGATTGCCGCACGCCGCGCCAGTTGCTCGCCGACAGCACCCACATCAAGGCGACAGCGACAAGGCCAGCTACGACCTCGCCAGCCGAGGGACACGCGCCATCATCCCCAACAAGGATGATCGAAAGTACCGGCATCCATTCGACAAAAGGCACTACAGGAAACGCAATGCCATCGAGCGCATGTTCTGTCGCCTCAAGGACTTCAGGCGCATCGCCACCCGATAAGACAAGCTCGCGAGAAACTATCTCCCCAGCCTCTGCCTCGCAGCCCTCGTCTCATGCTGGCTGCGTTGTGTCTCGACCCTAGCGCAGCCGACATGCAGAACTGCGAGATGCGACTGCAAATCTGGCTCAGCTATCGGCTTCGCGCGCCGCTTTCGTGAGAGTGTTGAGGGAGTGGCGTTGCGGCGCCTACAATGATGAAAATGTTCAGCAATGGGCGTCATTCATCAGGCGCGGCCACGTTGCTGGAAGAAACAATGGCGCGATACATCCCACTGTCATCGAATATGACGCAAACGACGAAGAGTTAATCGCGCAAATTATCGGAAGGCTCGACGACATCAGAGGCCGGATTGATGGGTCCATCGGCAAAATTGAGCAAGTGGGAATGCCACGCGCGCTTGCGATATAGGCACCCAAGACTTGCTCGGAGACACCCCACACCGGTCACCCTCACCGGTGATGACTGCCAAGCACGTCTGGACGAATTCCAACTCAGACCGGCACCGGAGG
Source organism: Ancylobacter defluvii (assembly GCF_018390605.1). Classification (GTDB taxonomy): domain Bacteria; phylum Pseudomonadota; class Alphaproteobacteria; order Rhizobiales; family Xanthobacteraceae; genus Ancylobacter; species Ancylobacter defluvii. Next base: position 62,673 of record NZ_JAHBGD010000005.1, on the reverse strand, counting down.
AACTTCTGCGGCACAGGGCGATGACCGCAAAAATGACCCCAGTTGAGACAAGGAGGCCAACTCAATCGATCCGTCTTGGCCGGAGCGCACTCTGACGCGGCGGCAGCCCACTCGCTAGCGGACACCTCCAGGGGCCATCTAGGGGACATGTCCATTTTCGCCATAAAACATCAAACAAATTCAATGACTTATGGGCATACAGAACAGCTGGCGCGCCGATAAGGGGAAAACTGCAGACACCTATGTCGTTGAAATTGCAACGATCCGCTGCCCGGCTTAGGCGGGAATGCTCCCTCCGCCAGGGCGCGAGGCCGGAAGCCGCGCTAATATGGGCGCGACCGATTCCGGCGCCGACTCGTGTGGGTGGACCTAATCCGAGCCGACGAAACAAACGCGCGGCCATCAGGTGGTGAGCAGACCGCCTTTGCCGATGCCGAGCCAATGCCTGCACCGGCGAGATTGTCCACCATGCTGCCCACCATGCGCGTCTCGCCGACCGGCGCCATTCGCGCGTAACTTATGAACGAAGGGCCCCTGCGAACCCGATCCGCGCTTTGGCGGCGCGCAAGCGCGGGCGAGGCAAGTCCGCCTATGGACCGCCGTTTGCCGGACAGGATCAGGTGTCCCCTGCCTCTCGCGGCGCAGTCGCCCCGCGCGGCGATCTGCACCCCCTATGTCCGGCCCGGCAGGACCTGATGGAACTGACGGATATGCAGGAGTTCGCGGAGCCGCCGCTGGAGCTGTGTGCCCCTCTCCGCCGGTCAGAGAAAGGGGAGGCATTTCGGCCTCGGCCTTCTGCTCAGAGCAACGACTTGCGCAGCATCATGTGAATGCCCTTGTTGCCATCGACCAGCTGCGTCACCCGCAGATTTCCGGCCAACGAGCAAAGCATATAGGCCTGATTGCGGGAGAGAGTGGTCCGCTCGCAGATATGCTTGACCATTTCGCGCGTCGCCTGCTTGGCAGCGTCATCCAGATCCTCGTCGAGCCCAATGGAGATGAGATGCGTCGCACTCTCCGCAAAGGGCCAGTCAAGTTCCATGTCCTTGCGCACGGTGAGGCGGAAGGTGCCGGTGACGCCTGTCTCCAGCGCGGTGATGCACACCTCGCCGTCACCCTGCACACCGTGGCCGTCACCGGCGAAGAACAGTGCGCCCTCATTGAAGACCGGCAAATAGAGAGTGGTGCCGGCGCGCAGTTCCTTGTTGTCCATGTTGCCGCCGAAGGCACGCGGCACCGGCGATCCGCATCGGCCCCAGGCCGGCGGCGGTGCCGTCGCGATGATGCCAAAGAACGGATCGAGCGGGATCTCCGTGCCCCACGGCATGACGCAGACGTTCTTGGCGTGGTCGACAACCGGGTGGATGGTCTCGTAGTCGGTGAACTCGGCCGGAAGCGTACCGAGCAGAGGCAGAATGGAGACGAAACCCCAATCCTGCCGCACCTTCACGTCGAGAATGTCGACCTGGAGCACGTCGCCCGGCTTGGCCTCCTTCACGTGTACCGGCCCGGTGATGAAGTGTGGCCCGGCGCCCTGCGGGAGCGTGTCGAGCGCCAGCTGGTAATCCTCGGGAACGATGAGAGTATCGGGCAGCGTCTCCTTGCCGCCGGCAGGGAAGGAATGGAGCGTTACCACGTCGCCCGAGGCCACCTCCAACACCGGCGGCGTCGTGCTGTCGAGATAGCCCCACACCATGTTCTCCGGCGTGGCGGGGATTTCAAAGCGGCGCGACATGGTAAACTCCTGATGCGAGGCGGAAGAAGGATCAGACGGCGATGAAGCGGGTGAGATTCTCGCGGCTCATCGCCCCGGCGCGGCCGGTCTCGACGATGGTACCGCGCGAGAGGATGACGAAGGCGTCGGCTGTCTCGATGGCGAAATCCAGATATTGCTCTACCAGCAGGATCGAGATGCGCCCCTTGAGCGAGCGCAGCACCTCACCGATGAGTGCGACGATGTTGGGCTGGATGCCTTCGGTCGGCTCGTCGAGGATGAGCAATCTCGGTTGAGTGACCAGAGCACGCGCGAGGGCGAGTTGCTGCTGCTGGCCGCCGGAGAGTGCGCCGCCGGAGCGCTTCCACATCTCGCGAAGTACCGGGAAATTGCTGATCGCCTCTTCCATGGCCGGGCTGCCATAGGTGCCATGGGCGCGCGCCGCTGCCTCGATGTTCTCGCCCACCGTCAACTCGGCGAAGATTTCCCGTCCCTGCGGTACATAGGCGATGCCGGCCCGCGAGCGCCGGTTGGGGGACCAGGAGGTGCCATCCGCACCATCGATCATCACCCGCCCGCCCGTCGGAGTGAGTAAACCCATCAGGCATTTCAGCAGCGTGGTCTTGCCTGCGCCATTCCGGCCGAGCACCGCCAGGCATTCGCCCGGCGTGATCTCGAAGCTGACCTGCCGCAGTGCCTGCGCCGAGCCGTAATGCTGATCGAGAGCCTCCACACCGAACTGCATGTCAGCGCCCCAAATAGACGTCGACGACCGCAGCGTCGGCGCGCACCTTGTCCATCGAGCCCTCGAAGAGGGTTCGGCCCTCGTGCAGCACGGTCACGCGGTCGGCAATGCGCTCGACGAAATCCATGTCGTGCTCGACGACGATGATGGCGCGATCGTGCCGCACCAGCGCGCGCACCAATTTAGCGGTGCGCTCGGTCTCTTCGTCGGTGAGGCCGGCGACCGGCTCGTCGAGCATAAGCACGCTCGGATCAGAGGCGATCACCATGCCGATCTCAAGCCACTGCTTCTGGCCATGGCTGAGCTCGCCGGCGAGGCGGGTGACGTGCTCGGTGAGCCCGACCGTCTCCAGCACCTCGCAGATCCGGTCATCAAGCGCGGGTGTGTCGAGACGCGAGCGGAAGCCGAAATCGGCGCCGATGGCGATATGCTGGCGCACGGTGAGCCCCTCGAACACGCTCGGCTTCTGGAACTTGCGTCGCAACCCGGCACGGGCGATGGCGGCTTCGCTCGTCTGGGTGAGGTCGAGGGCGCCGTCGAACAGGACGCGCCCCTGCTTCGGCCGGGTAATGCCGGAGATCACGTCCAGCAGGGTCGTCTTGCCGGCGCCGTTGGGCCCGATAACGGCGCGCACCTCGCCATAGTCGATGGCGAGCGACAGGTCGTCGATGGCGCGAAAGCTGCCGAAGCGGACGGTGAGTCCGTCGACGAGAAGGGCGGTGAGGCTCATGGGCGCGCCTCCCCGATCTCTTCCGCCATGCGCTTCGGGCCCATCGGCCGCGTCAGCCTGAATTTGGCGAGGTCCATCAGGCCATTGGGGAACACCAGCACGACAAGGACGATCAGCCCGGAGAGGATGAACGGCCAGATGTCGGGCGCCGCCGAAGACAGCCAGAACTTCACCGCGTTGACCAGCAGCGCGCCGATAACCGCGCCGACCAGGTGTCCACGCCCGCCGATGGCCACCCAGACGGCAATCTCCAGCGATAACTCGGGCGAGAGCACGCGCGGGTTGATGATGCCGACCTGCGGCACGTAGAGCATGCCCGCTACCATGGCGATCACCGCGGAGAGGCACCAGACGATGAGCTTGAGCCGCAGCGTCTCGTAGCCGAGCGTTTGCAGGCGGATCTCGTCGTCGCGCGTGGCCAGCATCAGCGCGCCGAAACGGCTGCCGACCAGCCAGCGGCACAGCATCAGCACCAAGGCGAGGACCGCCAGCGAACCCGCCGCCAGCGCGGTGATCATGCCGCTCGTGCCCATCTGCCAGCCGAACAGGACGGAGAAGCCGGTCATGCCGTTATTGCCGCCGAAGCCCGTGTCGTTGCGGAACATCAGCAGCATGGCGACGTAGACCAGCGCCTGGGTGATGATGGCGAAATAGACGCCGCCCACGCGCGAGCGGAAGGACACGTAGCCGAAGATGCCGGACACCAGCAACGTGACGAGAACGGCCACGGTGAAGGCGTAGGGGAAGAAATCGAAGCCCGCCCAGTAGAAGGGGAAGTCTTTCCAACCCATGAACTGGAGGAAGTCCGGCACCGTACCCGTCACCACGAAAGAGTGCTTGAGCAAGTACATGGCGAACACATAGCCACCAATGGCGAAGAACAGCCCGTGGCCAAGCGACAAGATGCCGAGATAACCCCAGATGAGGTCCAGCGAGATGGCGAGCACGGCGAAGGCGGCGAGTTGGCCGATGGCATTGGCGAGGTATCGGGACACTTCAAGGGAGGTCCCGGACAGCGCCGGCATGGCCACCGCGACAAGGAGGATCAGGCCGGTGAGGAGTACGATGGGACCATTTCGACCAAGGCGCATCATTTGCGGCGACCCTTCACAGCGAACAGGCCTTCCGGCCGCCATTGCAGGAAGGCGATGATCATCAGCAGCACGATGACCTTGGCGGCAACAGCACCCCAGAGCGGCTCGATCAGCACGTTGATCTGGCCAATGCCGAGCGCCGCCAGCACCGTACCGGCGATGGTGCCGACGCCGCCGAGCACCACCACCATGAAGCTGTCGATGATGAAGTTCTGCCCCATCTGCGGGTTCACGCTGTAGATCGGCGACAGCGCGAGGCCGGCCAGGCCGGCAAGGCCCGAGCCGAAGCCGAAGGCCATCATGTCGATGCGCCGCGTCGGGATGCCGATGCAGGCCGCCATGTCGCGGTTCTGCGTCACCGCCCGGATGTTCAGCCCCAGCGGCGTCTTGCGCACCACGCCCCAGGTCAGCGCCAGCGTCACTATGGCGAAGGCGATGGCGAACATACGGTTCCAGGTGAAGATGAAGTCGCCGATGACCGGCACCCCGCCCGACACATAGAACGGCGTCTCGAACTGCATGTTCTGGGTGCCGAATACCACACGCACGATGTTGACGAGGAACAGGCTCACCGCCCAGGTGGCGAGCAGGCTCATCAGCGGGCGCTTGTAGAGATGGCGCAGCAGCAGCGCCTCCAGCGCGATGCCGATGGCGGCAGTGGCGAGGAAGGCGACCGGAATGGCGAGGACGAGATACCAGTCGAGCAGCGCCGGCGCCGCCACCCGCAACCCTTGCTGCACCAGCCAGGTGACATAGGCGCCGATCATGATCAGCTCGCCCTGGGCGAGGTTGATGACGCCCATCAGCCCGAAGATGATGGCGAGGCCGATGGCCGCCATGAACAGGATCGAGGCGAAGCTCAGGCCGTTATAGAGCGTGGCCAGCGTATCGCCGAGGGCGATGCCGCGCTCGATGCGCGCGGTCGCGGCATCTACCGCCGCGCGGAACTCCGGGTTCGCGGCATAGGCCGGGTCGCTCTCCAGTGCCGCGATGCGGGTCAGCGCGCGCCGGCTCGGGTTCTCCGCTACCCGGCCGATGGCGCGGATGCGGGCGGCGGGATCAGAGGCGTTAAGCGCGGCGGTCTGGGCGAGGGTGTCGATCTGCTCCTTGAGCCCGGCATCGCTTTCCGCCGCAGCGGCAGTGTCGAGCAGCCCCTCGGGAATCTGTGCCGGGCGGCGCTCCAGCGTCTTCAGCGCAGCCGCACGCTGGGCGACGGCGGGCGCGCCGCGCAGGGCGAAGGCAGCATCGGCCAGTTCGAAGACCGGGCGATTCTTGAGGCTCAGCAGCGGCGAGCGGGGCGTGCCGGCAGCCGCGCGTGGCATGCGGGTAATCGCATCGAGACCGCCTTCGTCGAGCACGGCGCCGGCATCGTCGCAGCCGAGCTTGCGGTCAATGACGGCGCGGGCAAGCGGCGCGGCGAAGGCACGGTCCTCGGCGCTGCCGGAGGCGGCGGTCGCGACCAGCGCGGTACCGGCCCGGCCCATCGCGCCCGCGTCGCCGCACAGCTCCTGCACGAGACCCGCGCGGTCCAGCGTGTCCGCGCGGAGCCCGGGAGCGAACAGCAGGACGGCCAGCAGGCCGGCGGCAGCGGTGAGACGCGCAAGCTTCATCGGGAACTCAGAAGGGCCGAACTCGGCCGGAGACGATGCCGGGCACCGGGCGCTCAACGCATCAGGGCCGGACAGGTACCGGCCATCCACGTCTTGCGAAAATGCGAAGGCGAACCGGACGACATGGATCCCCGGGCCTGGCCCGGGGATGACGTGGCGAGAGCGGCGTGCCGCCCGATCGGAAATCCTTCCCGTTCAGCCATAGGGGCTGAACGGGACGGGCTTCGGCGTGTCCTTGGACTGCCAGAGGATGTCGAAGCCCTGCTTGTCGTTGACCGAGCCGATGAACACGCCGCGGGCGACGTAGTTGTTTTCGCCGGTCATCGAGATCTTGTAGCCCGACGGGCAGTCGAAGGTGAGGCCGGCGAAGGCCTTCGAGACTTCCGGCACGTCGAATGAACCCGCCTTCGCCGCAGCCATCGCCCACAGATGCACGGAATCGTAGGCCGAGACCATCGGGTCGATGGACACCGTGCCGCTGAAGGGCACATTCTTCGCCTTCACATAGCCGGCCCAGTTCTTCAGGAACGCCTCATTGGCCGGGCCCTTGGCATTTTGCAGATAGGCCCAGCAATTGAGGTGGCCGACCAGCTTGGCAGTGTCGAGGCCCTCGAGGTCGGCCTCCACCATGTCGAGGCCCAGCACCGGAATGTCGGTGGCGAGGATACCCTGATTGGCGAATTCCCGCATGAAGTCCGGGATCGAGTTGCCGACCACGGTGAGGATGACCACCGGCTGGCCGCCGCCCTGGTCCGCGAAGGCGCGGATCTGGTTGACCAGGGTCTGGAAGTTGGAGAAGCCGAAGGGGACGTATTCTTCCTTCCACGCGGTCTCTGGGATGCCCTTGGATTTGAAGTAACCCTTGAGCTGCTTGTTGATCGTGCGCGGCCACACATAGTCCGAGCCGAGCATGAAGAAGCGCTTGGCGGAGACGCCTTCCTCGCCCATCAGGTAGTCGACGGCCGGCAGCACCGAACTCGCCGGCGGCGAGTTCACATAGACGACGTTCTTGGAGTTCTCGTCGCCCTCGAAATGCAAGGGGTAGTAGAGCAGCCCGTTCTCCTGCTCGACCACCGGCAGCACGGTCTTGCGCGACACCGAGGTCCAGCAGCCGAACAGCGCGGAAACCTTCTCCTGTTGCAGCATCTGCTTGGCGCTCTGGGCGTAGAGCGGCCAGTCGGAAGCGGGGTCGGAGACCAGCACGTCGATGGTGCGGCCATTGACGCCGCCCTTCGCATTGATCTCGTCGGCGGCCATCTTCACCACGTAGTTCAGCCGGCCTTCGAGATTGGCCATCGTGCCGGAGGAGGAGAAGAGGCAACCGAGCTTGACCGGGCCGGACTGCGCCTGCGCGCTGCGCAGATAGGCCGGCATGGCGAGGGGGGAGGCCAGCCCGGCGGCGGCAACGCCGCCCGCCTGCAGAAAGGAACGCCGCGTGAACTTGACCATGGACGACACCTCAGGAGTTCGGAAGATGAGGCCAATTCTGTTGCGGTCCGCTCCGCGCGCAACTTCATATAATGTTCAGCCCTGCCCAATGGCGCGGCAAAGGCGTGATGGCCGCCCGGATTCTGGCAGGATTGCCAGAACCCGCCGGGCGGCGGGGCGGGTACGGGGCGAAGGAGCGGCTGGAGAAAAATCGGCTTCGCCAGCAATCAGGCACGAGGCCACCGAAGCCCGGAGCCAACTGCCGCTCAATTCGGCCATTTATCCCCGAGAGAGATGGTCTATAGTACTGCCCATATTAAGCGCATGCTCAGCAGATGTGCGGCTGACGGTCTCCGTGCGTCATCGCCTCGCGGAGGGCCGGGCCCTCGGAAAGGAACCGGACCGCCATCTGATCCGTCAACGCCAGCTGAGGACCGATCCGTGCGACACTCACAGTTCACCGACACTGAGATTTTCCACCTCGTCCGCGAAGCCGATGCCGGGGTTCCGGTCGATGAGATCTGCCGCACGGCTGGGGTTTCACTGCGCACCTTCTACCGTTGGCGCCGGCGCTTTGGCGGGTTGAGCGTCCCCGCTGTCGAACGTATGAAGGAGTTGCAGGCAGAGAACCTGCGACTGCGCCTGCTGGTCAGCAACCTGTCCGAGCGCCTGCACGACGCGCCCTTCTCGGACGGACGGCCACCATCGGGCCAGGGCAATCCGGCCGGGCTTCACCCGAGCCGCGCCTCAGTGCTGGCCGCCGAGCGCTGCGGGGGCGCCGTGGTGGGCCGCTTCGCCGCAGTGCGAGTTACCCGGTGAGCAGAACACGCAAGGCAAGCGGAAGTACCGTCCTATCTCGCGCGCGACGCCAAAACTTGCAGATGTTCTACCAACGAATGCGGAGCGCCGTTGCAGCCGGACGAATCGAGACGGCTATAGGCCACGCTCGGCAATGGAGGTGATGTTGTGCGCGCGTAACGCTACGGCTTCATCGAGGATCCATGATCGGAAAATCTGCACCCGCGGATCGTCCAGCCGCGATTCATGGATGAGAAGATAGTATTCGCCCGCGCTCGCGATCTCGCTGGAATAGGGAATGCAAAGGCCCCGCGCGCCCTCCTCCTGCGCCAGCAGGATATCCGGCACCAGCGCGATGCCGCGCGCCTGCCGCGCCGCATCGAGCGCCATGAAGAAGTGGCCGAACTGCAGGTGTGGATCGCTCTCCGCCTCGTAGCGAACGCCATTGGCTCGCAACCAGTCGGGCCAGGCATAGCGCCGCGTCGTGGTGTGGATCAGCGGATAGTCGAGGATATCGGCCGCCTCACGGACATCGCCGGTCAGCAGCGCAGGTGCGCAGACCGGTACGAGACGATCCGGGAACAGTTCGTCCGCGTGCACGCCGTCCCAGCGGGTGACCATGGGCAGCTCGATGCGCGGCTGGCCGCGCTCATAGCGCCGGCCCGGCAGGCGGCCGACCCGGATGGCGATGTCGGCATCATGGGCAAGGAGGTCCGCCGCCTCGATCGAAGAGACGATACGTGCCTCGATCTCCGGATGGCTGGCGATCAGAAGATGCAGCCGGGGCATCAGCCAGACGGTGGCAATGGTGGGAAGCGCGCTGATGGTGATGGCGGGATCGCTGCGCCGGCGCGTCAGGCGCAAGGCAGCGCGTTCCAGCTCGTCGAACACCCCTTCCACCACGCGGTAGAACTGCTCGCCCTCCGCAGTGAGCTCGATGCGCCGCGTATGGCGCACGAACAGGTCCTGGCCCAGCTCGACCTCGAGCTCCTTCACCTGCCGGCTGACCGCGCCCTGGGTGAGATGAAGCTCGTCGGCCGCGCGGGTGAAGGAGAGATGGCGCGCAGCAGCCTCGAACCCCTTCAACGCATTCAAAGGCGGCAGTCGCCTCTTTCTCATTCAGCACCTCCACCATGCATGAACGTAGATCATGCATGAGTGCCGAACAAATCGTTTGTGACAGGCCCACCCGCCCGGCATCGTAGCTGCACCCGATTTCCACCGGCCCGCCACCATCGTCGCACGCACCCCGGACCGCCAGCGTCCGGGCGAGGATTCCCATGCCCGCATCCGATGAAGCGCTCCTCGCCACCGGCATCGCCAAGACCTACGGCGCGACCTGCGCGCTGCGCGACGCCCGGCTCGCCCTGCGGCGGGGGCGCGTGCATGCGCTGCTCGGCGAGAACGGTGCGGGCAAGTCGACACTGGTGAAGATCCTCGTCGGCGCGGTGACGCCCGATTCCGGCCGTCTCGAGCTGGGCGGCGTACCCGCCGCCTTCGGCTCGGTGACGCAGGCGATCCGCGCCGGCATCGTGCCGATCCACCAGCATCTCAGCCTGTTTCCGGAATTGAGCGTGCACGAGAATCTCTCGGCCTTCGCTCTCTCCGGCGGCGGTGGGCTGTGGGCGGGGCGGCGTCTCGTCGATCCCTCCCGCGCCCGCGGATGGCTTGCCGAGGTCGGGCTCGAAGTCGATCTCGCCGCGCCGCTCGGCACCTTGTCGCTCGGCGAGCGTCAGCTGGTCGAAGTGGCCCGCGCGCTGAGCCTCGATTGCCGCGTGCTGGTGCTCGACGAGCCGACAGCCGCCCTCAATGCCGGCGAGGCCGACCGGCTATTCGCCGTCGTCCGCCGGCTCTGCGCGAACGGCACGGCAGCCCTGTTCATCTCCCACCGCTTCGACGAGATCGAGGCGCTCGCCGACGACGTCACCGTGCTGCGCGACGGCCGCACGGTGATCGACGCCGCGCCCATCGGCCGCCACAGCCGCGAGACGCTCACCCACGCCATGCTCGGCGCGGGCGTCGAGGCCGGACCGGAGCGCCTTTGCGCGCGTGCCGAGCCGGTGCTGGCCGGGCGTGGCTTTGCCGGCCGCGGCGACACCGACATCACCGTCCATGCCGGCGAGATCGTCGGGCTCGCCGGGCTCATCGGCTCCGGCGCGCTCGCTCTCGCCGCCTGGCTGGCCGGTGCGCAGGCCGGCGCGGGAGAGCTTTCGGTGGCGGGGCACGGCTTCACCCCCGGAGACCGCAGGCGCGCGGCGGCGCTCGGCATCGCCTATGTTCCCGCCGATCGTCATGTCGAGGGCCTGTTCGCGCCGCTCTCGGCGCGGCGCAATGTCTCGATCTCGGCGCTGGGCAGGTTCGCGCGTCTCGGCTGGCTGCGCACTTCCGAGGAGGCGGAGCGGATCGATCCGCTGCTGCGCCGGCTGAAGCTGCACCCCTCGCGTCCCGAGGCGGAAGCGGCCACCTTCAGCGGCGGCAATCAGCAGAAGCTGCTCATCGCACGATGCCTCGCCCTGCCGGGACTAAAGGCGATGGTCCTGCTGGAGCCGACACGCGGGGTGGATGTCGCCGCGCGCGGCGTCATCCACGATGCCATCCGCGAAGCCGCCGCCTCCGGCGTCGCGGTCCTTGTCGCCACCAGCGACCTCGACGAACTCATGGTTCTCGCCCACCGCTATCTCGTGGTGCGCGACAACAGGCTTGCCGCCGAGCTGCCGCAGGACGCCCCGCGCGCGGCGCTGCTGTCGGCGCTGTCGGGGAGCATCGCGGCATGATGAGCAAGCGCCTGCCGGGCCGCCCCTCCTCCCTGCGCCTGCCCCGCCCGCCAGCGGTGGCGCTGGTCTGCCTCGGCCTGTTCCTTCTGTGCTGCCTGTTCGTGCCGCGCTTTGCCAGCTTCGGCAATCTGGAGAACGTGCTGCGCGTGGCGGCCATTCTCTGCATCGTCGCCTGCGGCCAGGCGATCGTCATCATTCTCGGCGGCATCGAGTTCTCGTTCGGGGCTTCCGTGGCGCTGGCCAGCGTGGTGACGGTGATGGCGCTGCCCGCTGCGGGCCCAATCGCCGGCCTTGCGGCAGGAGGCGCGACCGTCATCGGCGTCGGGGCGGTGAATGGCTGGCTGGTCGGGCGCATGGGGTTGCCGCCGGTCATCGCCACACTAGGCACATTGATGATTGCTTCCGGCACGGCCGCCTGGCTGGTCGGCGGCCTGCCGCTCGATGCGCCGCCTTCCGCCGCCTTCTCCTGGCCGGCGCGCGGACGCGTCCTCGGCATTCCCGTGCCGATCCTCGCCGCCATGCTCGCCTGCGTCGTGCTGCATGGGCTGCTCGCATATGGGCGGATCGGCCGGCTCTGGTACCATGTCGGTGCCAATCCGCTGGCCGCCCGGCTCGCGGGGATCGATGTCGCCCGCATTATCCTCCTCGGCTATGCGGCCGCTGGCGCCTTTTGTGCGGTCGGGGCGATCATCCTGACGAGCCGCGTGGCGTCGGGCCAGCCGGCGCTCGCGCCGAACCTGCCTTTCGAGACCATCGCAGCCTGTGCCATCGGCGGCTTGCCGCTGTCGGGCGGCCGGGGGCATGTGCTGCAGGTCGTGTTCGGCGTGCTCACCGTCGCCATGCTCAACAACGCCGTGGTGCTCATCAACCTGCCGGTCGCCTGGCAGCTCGTTCTGCTCGGCCTTGCGGTGCTGGCTGCAGTCGGCCTGCAGAAGGACTGGGCCGCTCTGAAGCGCCTCGCCGGGAGGGCTACCCGATGAGACCCCTCAGCGACAGCGGCGCCCGTTTCCTCGTCGCGCCGGCCTCCATCCTGGCGGCATCGGCTCTGTTCGGGCTCGCCACGCCGGGCTTCCTGACGCTCGACAACGGGCTCAGCATCGCCGGCCAGATCTGGATCCTCGCCCTGCTGGCGGTCGGGCAGATGTTCGCCATCACCGTGCGCGGCTTCGACATCTCGGTCGGCGCGGTCGCCGCGCTGTCGGGGACGCTGGGCGTGATGGCGGCGAACGCTTTCGGCATGCCGGCGCTGCTTCTCGCCGTACCCGTCGGCTTTGCCTGCGGAACCGTGAATGGCTGGCTGGTCGGCCGAGCCGGCTTTCAGCCGATCGTCGCCACGCTCGGCACGCTGCTGGCGGTGAAGGGTCTCGCGCTTCTCGTTACCGGTGACGGGCAGGCGGTGCCGCTCGCGGCGGGGGATACGGCCGGGCTCGCCTTCGACGCGGTGATCGGCCTGCCGCCGCTCGGTTGGGCGGCGCTGGCCTGCATAGCCCTCGCCCATGTGCTTCTGCGCCATCTGGTCCTCGGCCGGCGCATCCTGATGCTCGGCTCGAACCCGGAGGCGGTAGCGCTGGTCGGCGGGGCGCCCTGGCGCATCGAAATGAGCGCCTACCAGCTCTGCGGCGCCTTCGCCGGACTTGCCGGCGCGCTGATGGCAGCCCGCGCCGGCGCCGGGCTGCCGACCGAGGGTGCCGGCATGGAGCTGCAATCCATCGCCGCGGCGGTGATCGGGGGCACCGCGCTGGCGGGCGGACGCGCCAATGTGTGGGCGGTGCTGGCCGGCGCGGCCTTCGTCCAGGTGGTGCTCACCGGACTGAACCTGTCCGGCGTCTCGCCCTTCTTCGCCCAAATCGCCGTCGGCGCCGTGATCATCGCCTCGGGGCTGATGGATATGGGCCTGCGCTTCCTTCTTTCCCGACTTTCCAGAACCTTCCGACAACAAGGGACATTCCAATGAAGCTGTTCCGTGCCGCCTCCCTCGCCGCCTTGCTGCTGTCCACCGCCGTCGCGCCGGCCCTCGCCGCCGAACCGGTCATCGGGGTTTCGGTCCCCAATCTCGGCTCGTCCTTCTGGATTTCCGTGCTGTACGGCGTCGACACCGCCGCCAAGGCCGACAAGGCGAAGCTCGTCACCCTCAGCGCCGGCGGCGATGCCAATTCCAGCCAACAGATCTCGCAGATCCAGGACCTGATCCAGCGCAAGGTCGACGCCATCATCGTCGGCGCCACCAATGGCGACGCGGTGAAGGCGATCGTCGAGCGGGCTGTGGCCGCCGGCATTCCCGTGGTCGGCATCTCCTCGCCGCCCAACACTGACAAGCTCGCCGCCGTGGTCAGCGCCGACCATTACGACATGGGCAAGCTGCAGGCCGAGTGCCTGGCGAAGGCGATCGGCGGCAAGGGCGAGGTGGCGATGATGGCCGGCCCGAGCGGTCAGGCCTGGTCCGACCTGCGGGCGCAGGGCTTTAGGGACACCCTCGCCAAGGTGGCCCCGAACGTGAAGATCGTCGCGGAATCGCGCCTCGCCGACAACCGCAACGCCGCGCTGACCACCGCCGACGACTGGATCCAGCGCTTCCCGGACCTCTCCGGCGTCTATAGCGCCACCGACGACATGGCGGCGGGCGTGGTCTCCGCGCTCAAGAGCGCCGGCAAGGGGGCGGTGAAGGTCTCGGCCTCCAACCTCTCGCCCACCGCCCAGCAGATGCTGAAGGACGGCGACCTCGCCTGCACCTCGATCCAGCAGATCGTCGCGCAGGGCAAGGCGGCGCTTGATCAGGCGGTAGCGGCCGCGACCAAGGGCAAGGTGGAAGCGAAGGTGGTCACGCCCGCCGTGCTTGTCACGCCGGACAATGTCGGCAGCATCGACCTCAGCCTCGTCGTCGCCCCCGCCGATTATCGGCCCTGATCGCCTGGAGCCCTTTCATGCTGCCGTCCCATGACCGCTTCGCCTATTCGCCCATCACCGCCCGGCCGGACTTCTCCTGGCCGGACGGCAAGCGCCTCGCCGTCTATGTCGCGCTGTGCGTGGAGCACTTCTCTTATGGCTCCGGGCTCGGGCTCGCCTATTCGCCGGGGCTCAGCCATCCCAATTCTTACAATTGGGGCTGGCGCGAATATGGCAACCGCGTCGGCGGCTGGCGGCTGATCGAACTGTTCGAGGAATACGGCCTTCCGCTGACCGTGCTGCTCAACAGCGCCTGCTACGATCATTGCCCGGATCTCGTCGCCGCCCATCGGCGGCGCGGCGACGAGATCGTCGCCCATGGCCGCACCAATTCCGAGCACCAGAACGGCATGGACGAGGCGAGCGAGCGCGCGATCATCGCCGAGGTAACGGCTCGCATCCGCGAGGCCGAGGGCGCTCCCCCCGCCGGCTGGATGAGCCCCGGCGCCCATCCCAGCGCGCGCATCGAGGACCTGCTGGCGCAGGCCGGCTACGGCTACACGCTGGACTGGCCGATCGACGACCAGCCGGTGTGGATGAAGACCGCAGGCGGCCCGCTACTCGCCATGCCCTATCCCCACGAGGTCAATGACGTGCCGATGGTGGTGCTGCATGACGGCACCGCCAACGCCTTCGCCGATATGGCGATCGACAATCTCGAGGAAATGCTGGCGCAGTCCGAGCGCCAGCCGCTCGTCTACGGCATTACGATCCACACCTTCATCGTCGGCCAGCCCTTCCGCCTCCGGCAGTTCCGCCGGGTGATGGAGGCGCTTGCCCGCCATCGCGACCGCATCTGGTTCACCACGGCGGGCGCCTGCGCGCAGCATTACGCGTCGCTGTTCCCGGCGCCCGGCGGTCTCTCCACGCAAGGCACGCAGTCATGAGTTCTCCCGACACCGAGCCGGCACCCGCGCCGGCCACGCCCGATCACAGCAGGGGCGTGCTTCGCGTCGCCATCGCCGGCCTCGGCGCCGTCGGCCTGCGCGTGGCTCATGCCCTAGATGAGGGCATGCCCGGCTGTGCGCTCGTCGCGGTCTCTGCCCACGACCGCGTCCGCGCGGCCGAGCGGCTGGCGCATCTGCGGCGCCCGGTGCCGGTGGTGCCGGTCGAGGAGCTGGAGGCCCTTGCCGACATCGTCGTCGAATGCGCGCCCGCGGCACTGCTGCCCGCGATCGCCGAGCCCTTCCTCAGGGCCGGCAAGACGGTGATCGTGCTCTCCTCCGGGGCGATCCTGTCGCATCAGAACCTTATCGAGCTGGCCCGCACCCATGGCGGGCAGATCGTGGTGCCGACCGGCGCCCTGCTGGGACTCGATGCCGTGACGGCGGCGGCGGAGGGCGAGATCCGATCGGTGCGCATGATCACCCGCAAGCCGGTGAAGGGGCTGGTCGGGGCGCCTTATCTGGTCGAGCACGACATCGCCATCGACGACATCACCGAGCCGCTGCGCGTCTTCGACGGCACCCCCCGTGAGGCGGCCATCGGCTTTCCCGCCAATCTCAACGTGGCCGTGGCGCTGGCACTGGCCGGCATCGGGCCGGATCGCACCCGGCTGGAGATCTGGGCCGATCCCGCGCTCACCCGCAACACCCACACGATCGAGGTCGACGCGGATTCGGCGAGCTTCACCATGTCGATCGCCAATGTGCCGACCGACAATCCCAAGACCGGGCGCATCACCGCGCTCTCGGTCATTTCCTACCTGCGCAAGCTGAACGCGCCGCTGCGGGTCGGATCGTAGAAAGTCATTCCCATGGATCTGGAACTGAACGGACGCACGGCGCTGGTTCTCGGCGCCGGGGGCGGGCTCGGCCGTGCCATCGCCCGGACACTGGCGGCGGAAGGAGCGAGGGTCGCCCTCGCCGACATCGACGCCGAGGCTCTGACGGCCACCCAGGCCGCCATCGAAGCCTCGGGCGGAGTTGCGCTGCCGCTCCTGTGGAACCTCGCCGACATCGACGCCTGCGACGGCCATGTCGCGGCCATCGAGGCGGCGCTCGGGCCGGTCGACATCCTCGTCAACAACACCGTCGGGCCGCCCCCGAGCCCCGCCCATGGCGTCGCGCCGGCAAGCTGGGAGACGCAGTTTCGCGCCATGGTGCTGTCGGTAATCCATCTCACCGATCGCGTGCTGCCGAACATGCGGGCACGCGAATGGGGCCGCATCATCACTTCCACCTCATCCGGCGTGGTGGCACCGATCCCCAACCTCGGCGTCTCCAACGCGCTGCGCTCCGCCCTCGTCGGCTGGTCGAAGACACTGGCACGGGAAGTGGCGCCGTTCGGCATCACGGCCAATGTCGTCCTGCCTGGCCGCATCGCCACCGCACGTATCCGTTTTCTCGACGAGCAGAAGGCGAAGCGTGAGGGACGGACCGTCGACGATATCATCGCCGAGAGCACGGGCTCCATCCCCGTGGGGCGCTACGGCACGCCGGAGGAATATGCCGATGCCGTCGCCTTTCTTGCCAGCGCCCGCGCCGCCTACATCACCGGCTCGGTGATCCGCGTCGACGGCGGCTATCTGCCGAATATCTGACCCAGGGAGACACCCCGATGACCACCACGGACAACGCGCCCGCCCTCACCCCGGAGCAGAAGGCCGATATCCGCCGCCGCTACCTCGCCGTCGACACCTCGAACGTCGCCGACGTGCTCGATACGCTCGGCTTCATGGACCAGAGCCTCGCCGCCGACTTCGCGCCCT
Source organism: Ancylobacter defluvii (assembly GCF_018390605.1). Classification (GTDB taxonomy): domain Bacteria; phylum Pseudomonadota; class Alphaproteobacteria; order Rhizobiales; family Xanthobacteraceae; genus Ancylobacter; species Ancylobacter defluvii. The sequence continues at coordinate 46,127 of NZ_JAHBGD010000005.1, read as the reverse complement.
ATCCCGCGCACAATAACCGCATCGCCGGCTGGGCCTACACGATCCGCGGCCAGAAGACCCCCTATCCGCTCGGCGGCGACGCCGAGAAGATGAAGGCCTGCCACGGCGTCGGCCCGGATGAGATCACCGTGTGGAGCGGCGAAGGCGAAGGCGTATGCTATTTCGGCGAGTTGATCGCCCTCGGCATGAAGGAGCGCGGCAGTGTCGGCGCGGTGATCGACGGGGGCATCCGCGACATTCGCTGGATCGGCGAGCACGGCTTTCCGGTCTTCGCGCGCTACCGCACGCCCACCCAGTCGATCGGCCGCTGGAAGGTCAATGCTTGGCAGGTACCGGTGGTCATGCGCGGCGCCACCAGCCGCACCGTCGAGGTTTCGCCGGGCGACTTCCTGCTCGGCGACGAGGACGGGGTGATCGTCATCCCCGCCGGCGTGGTCGAGACCGTGCTCGTCGAGGCCGAACGCCTCACACGCACCGAGGTCGCCATTCGCGCCGAACTGGCCAACGGCCTCTCGCTTGCCGATGCGCTGGCGAAGTACGGTCACGTCTGACACACAGGAGATCACTCTCGGCCGGCGCCGTTCCATCGCCGGCCGGGAGCTTCCTTTGACGCCGGAGCCGAACATGCCCGAGAGCCTCGACGACCTCGCCGCCGATCTCGCTGCCGGCCGAACCGATCCGGTCCAGTTGGTCGAGCGCGCGCTGGAGCGGGCGCGGGAGTCCGATGCCGTGTTCATCACGCTGATGGAGGAGGAGGCGCTTGCGGAAGCCCATGCCGCCCGCCGGCGCTGGGCGGAGGGGCGATCGCTCAGTCGACATGACGGCATTCCGATCGCGTGGAAGGACCTGTTCGACATCGCCGGCACGCGCACCAGCGCCGGATCGCGCACCCGTGACGATGCGGCGCCGGCAACGGTCGACGCGCCGGTGGTCGCGGCGACACGGCGCCTTGGCTTCATCCCGATCGGCAAGACCAATCTCAGCGAGTTCGCCTTTTCCGGCCTCGGCGCCAACCCGCATTTCGGCACGCCGACCGCCGACCTGCCGGGGAGCGAGCCGCGCATGCCGGGCGGCTCCTCCTGTGGCTCGGCCGTTGCCGTGCAGCGCGGGATCGTGCCGGCGGCCATCGGCACCGACACGGCCGGCTCGGTGCGGGTGCCCGCCACCTTCACCGGCTGCGTCGGCTACAAGGCCTCGCAGGCGCGTTACGACATGGCCGGCGTGTTTCCTCTGGCGCGGAGCCTCGACAGCCTCGGCCCACTCGCCGGCAGCATTGCCGACTGTGCCACGATGGACGCGGCGATGCGCGGCCTCCCGTGGCGACCGCTACCGCTACCGCTTACACCAGCGCCGTTCGTCGTCGACGAATCCATACTGGATGATCCGGCGGTCACGGCGCCCGTCCGGTCTCACTTCGAGGAGGTTCTGGCGCGACTGTCCCGGCACGCGCCGATCCGTCGGCAGCGCATAGAGGCCTGGTACCGCGCACGCGAGGCCATCGCGACGCTCGGCTGGCTCGGCGCCTTTGAGGCACGCCAGCTACACCTCGACACATTGAACGGCCCGAAGCGGACCCTTGTCGATGCCCGTGTGCTGAGCCGGCTCGATGGTGCCGCCCGCATCTCCGGCGAGGCGGCGGCGGAACTCGTCTCGATCCGCGCGCAGGAAATGCACCGCCTGCGAACGGAACTGGGCGGCGCAACTCTCATCCTGCCCACCGTCAAGCATCTCCCTCCTCTGTTGGCGCCGCTGGAGGCGGATTCCGCGCGCTTCGCCGAGGTCAATGTCGCAACCCTGGCGCTGACGATGATCGCCAGTTTCCTCGACATGCCAAGTGTGGCTTTGCCAACGGGATTCACGGCGGAGGGTTTGCCGCTCTCGACCCAGCTTTGCACGGTCTCGGGGCAGGACGACCAGGCGCTCGCGCAGGCGAACTGGCTCGAGCAGCTTCTACGGACCTGATCGCAGGTCCTGCTTCGTCCCGTTGGCACTGTCGAAAGTGCGGAGGTTTACGAATCTCGTTTATGAAGCGCAGGTTCCGGAGAGGGGGATGCCTCTCAATGACGCGCCAAGGCGCTGAATCGCCTCGCAGATTGGACGTCGGAAGATAGCGCGCCCAGGGATAGCCGCCGTCAGTGCCCCCGCAACTGGTGCGGTAACCATTGGGATGGCCTCGGCGACCTAATCATGACTGACGCCAGGAGCTCGCGATAGTTACTTGAAACTCAATCCGCTGACTGCCTTTGGGAGCGTGTGATCTGCTGGCAGCTTAATCCTTGGCCCATCCGCATTCGGCTGATGTATCGCGGCATAGCGGACCATCGGCGGTACTTGGCGCGCCGACCGAAACGAAACTACGAACACCTATGTCATTGAAATTGCGTTGGTTTAGAAAGCGCCGAGGAATGAGCTCATGCAGCATGATGCCGACACTGGCGCTCCCGCTTCACCATGTGGGTCTCGTAGCCGAGCCCAACGCACCACACCCCTTTGAGGAGGCGATAATCTTCCACCACTGGTGTCGACTTAGTCCGTGGTGAGACGTCCGCCGGTCGTTGCCCCCAATTTCAGTGAAGTTTCGCAGTCGCGAGACTCGCCATCGCGACGAGCAAGCGCACGCCATTGTCGATCGCGTCAGGATGGATGGTGAATTCGCTCTGGTGGACGCCCACGCCGCCCAGGCTGTCTTTGGCGATGCCTTGCCCAAAATAAACGGCAGGCAGCACTTGCCCATAATAGGCGAAATCCTCGGAGGTCATGTAGCGTTCGGTCGAGACCGTCAGTGTGATCCCCGCCACGCCGGGGAGATCGGCTGCAATTGCGCGGATCGTCTCCAGATCGTTGACGGTCGGCGGTGTCCCTGGCGTCACGCTCCACTCGGCGGTCGTTCCATAAACGTGCGCCAGCGCCATTGCCCTGGTCGAGATCAGGTTGTTGAGCGTGCCCGTTGTCGCGCTGTCGCCGAGCGGCTCGAAGGCGCGCAGCGTCCCTTCGATCGTTACCTCGTCCGGCGTCGCGTTGATTGACGTCGAGTTGGTAGCGACCTTCGTCACTGAGATGAGCGCCGGGCGGTTCGATACATCCCAGCCGCGCGCAGGCAGGTTGGCAAGCTCGACGATCACCTTCGCCGCCGTCACGCCGAGGTCGGCGCCTTCGAACGGCATCGCGGCGTGCGAGGCCGTCCCGCGCAGGATCAGCTTGAATGTATTGCTGCCGGCCATCGCCGAGCCTTGCGAAACGCTGACCTCGCCGACAGGCTGGCCGGGCACGACATGCTGGGCGAAGATCGCGCGAACGCCGAGGCGCGACAGCACGCCGTCGGCGACGATGTCGTCCGCACCACCCTTCACTTCTTCGGCAGGCTGGAACACGAAGACGATCTTGCCGGTGAAGTTTTCGGGATGCATGCGCAATTCGGCAGCGGCGCCGAGCAGCATCGCGCTGTGAACGTCATGGCCGCAATTGTGCATAAGGCCCGACGTCTGCGAGCGCGGATCGTGGCTGACCGGCTCGTCGCCAGTATCAAGCCGACGTGCGTCCATGTCTGCGCGAAGCGCGATCGTCGGGCCAGGCCTGCCACTGTCGAGGATGGCGATCACGGCCGAGGGCAGCGAGGGGACGTTGTCGAACGTGAAGCCGCCGAGCGCCCGCAGCCGGGCTACGATATAGGCATGGGTCTTGGGCAGGTCCTTTCCAAGCTCGGGGTTACTGTGGAGATAGACATATGCGTCGTGTGCCTCATTCGCGCCGGCCGGCGACGCTAATAGGAGTGCGGCAGCGAAGGTAGAGGAGATGAGCTGTCGCGCGATCCCGCGTGATCTCATGTCGGTTTCGCTCCGGACATCTTGGTGAACATCGCCACGCGCTTCATGCGCAGGCTTCCCGGCTTATATTTACCGAGCCAGCCGTCGGTCCCGTCGAGAAAGAGGCTGGCTCTCTCGTCGGCGGCGGCATTGGCAGCGGCGGCGCTATTGGCCGGTGTCCGCGCCCGGGTCTCCTCGCGGACCGATCGAAAATAATAGTGAAAAAAGAGCCGATTGAACTCGGTGAAATAGATGTCCGCAACCCGTGTCTCGCCGCGGATCAGCAGCATGTTCTCGTCATTGTCGTTTGTCGAGGCGGTCGAGAAGTTGGCCGAGCCGGTGACGACGATCGGGTCGGCGCCGAGCGGGTCATGCAGGAGGAACTTCGAGTGGATGTAGCTCACATGCACGTTGAGCCCGAGCGAGCGCGCATTCGTCTCGCGCGTCCAGCGGTAGAGCGGATCCTCGATATAGGATCCCCAGGCAGAATAGACATTGTGCTTGGCACCGAGCCGGACAAAGGGCTTGGTCGCACCTTTGCGCGCCTTGTCCTGCTTTTCGAGCATGAGGAACATCAAAGGCCCCGCCCCGTCATTGAGAACGAGCTTCTCCTTGAACAGCGCCCCGATGCCGAAGGCCAGCGTGATGCAGCCGAGCGATGCGGACTCATCGAGCGCAGCCGCGTACATCTCTAGAACTTGGCCGGCCGCGCGAGGGCTGAACACCGGCGTGGTGCCGGCGGGAATCGTCCTCCAGTCGGTAGGCGTCGCCAGCAGGTCGCCGACGCTCTTACGGCATGCGGCCATCGCCTTTCTGGCACCGGCCGCATCTTCGGCGCCGGTCTTGCCCGGGTCGGTTGCTAGGAGAGCCCAATAGGCCTTGAAATGGCCCGCCACGCCGGGATCGCGCAACCAGTGTCCGACATTGGTCTGGCCATGGATGCCACCCATCGAGAGATTGGTCGAGCCGGTCCATACCTCCGCCGGGGCTTGCGCCGCGCCCGTGAGGAGGACCATGAACTTGTTATGCGCGATGGCGTCGGGATTGTTCACGCGCCAGCGTGCGACCGCGCTCTCAGGAAGCTTGGCGTCCTGCACCGTGCCGAAATTGTCGTCTCGCGGGAAGTCGGGGTACACCTTGCCGTTCTTGTCGGTATAGCCGTTCTTCTTCGCATCGATTACCAGTTTGACCGATACGCCGCGATCGATCGCAGCCTTGAGCCGCTCAGCTACCGGAAGGTAGCGGAACTCGTAGAAGGCACCGAGCAGCGTGTCCCCGGCCTCGGCGTTATCGATGAAGGCGAGGATCGCTTCGTCGAGCGAACGGCTCAGCCATTCGAGAGCGGCGGTGCGGCCGGGTTCGGCGATTTTGTCCGGCGCCTTGTTCTTGAACTTACGCGCATATGCCTGACTGCTCGCGACACCGCGGTTGAAGAAGACGTCGTGCACGCCTTTGCTGAACAATTTCTCGGTCGTCACGGTGATCGGGATGGGTTTGGCCGAGCGGTCGAGGTTCTTGGGCGTCCCTTTGAGCGGATAAAAATAATAGGTGTAGGTCCGCCCATCCTTCGCGGTGAAATCATCCCATACGAAGCTCTGGATCGGCTGAGAGAATGTTGAAACGATAAGATTAGCGTCAGGATCGGGGTATATGCTTTCGAAAACCTTGAAGCCGTACATGAAGTACCGCTCATTCTCGGTCGGATCCTCGCGCTCGACGGCAAAGCCGAGCAATCCATCAACCTTCTCCCGATCGAAATCGATGCCGAACGAAACAGTGTTGGTGCCACTGACTGCAAAGATCTGATATCCACCCACCTTATTCGATTTGAAGCGCATCATCCTGCCCCTTGAGGATACTGCGAAACGAGACTTCGTTATTGTACATTGCAAGGACGGGAATGCGAGCAATATTTACGAAAATATAAAGACCAAAGCTCTTTACGTTGTCGATCCGATCTTTAGAAGGTGAAGCTTCGGCATCATCCGGCCTGTTCGTGAAGGACGAGAAAGCTCATGCCAAAAGGGGCCATTTTGCTGTCGAATCGGACGGGACCCGCCGTGAGTCGAAGCTTCCGCGGATGGTGGATTCCGCGCCATCACAACCTCAGTCAATGGAGACGGTGGATCACAACAGAGCCCAACGTCACCCTTACATCGAATCGGCATTCAGGGAGGCCCTCTAGGGCTCGGACCCATAAAATGGTTGGGTTCTCCGGCCCTGTGTGATTCACCGCTTCCGGGAGGAAGCACGAATGAATCCGGATCGTTTCTGGCTCACGGATGCGCAGTTCGCTCGGATCGAGCCACATCTACCGAGGGATACGCGCGGCAAGCCGCGTGTTGACGACCGCCGCGTGATCAGCGGCATCGTCCATGTTCTCAAGTCCGGCGGGCGTTGGATCGACGCGCCACCCGACTACGGGCCACGCAAGACGCTTTACAACCGTTATGTCCGCTGGGCTGCCAAAGGCGTTTGGACCGATCTCTTCCATGCTCTGGCCAGCGCTGGCGGTCCCCCGCCCCAGGTGCTTATCGATAGCTCCGCCGTGAAGGCGCACCGCTCGGCATCGGGCGGAAAAGGGGGGAGCGCAACCAAGCCATCGGCCGCTCTCGCGGCGGGCGCACGACCAAGATCCACGCGCTGACGGATCGCCAGTGCCGGCCCATCGCCTTCCTGCTCACCGGAGGCCAAGTCGCCGATTGCAGGGTGGGATCGGCTTTGCTGAAGCAGATGCCGGCAGCCCGCATCCTCCATGGTGACAAGGGCTACGACAGCAACGCCATCCGCAGCCAGGTCGAGGAGAACGGCACCATGCCCAACATCCTGCCCAAGGCCAACCGGCGCGGGAAGAACTGTTTCTCCCCCGTTCTCTACCGCAACCGAAACGCCATCGAGCGCATGTTCTGCCGCCTCAAGGACTTCCGTCGCATCGCCACCCGATACGACCGCAACACCGTCAACTTCCTCGCTGCCGTCTGCATCGCGGCCACCGTCAGCTACTGGTTATGAGTCCCGACCCTAGTCACACAGCGCTTTCTGGGGCAGTTATCGATTGATTTCGCAATCAAACATCACGAAATTAACTCATATACGATATCATTGATCTCGCGACCCTCGGGCATAGCATCAATATATTGGCGAATATGCCGGCGCGTGGCTGCAAAATGAATGTCTGCGTTAAGCGGAAAAGACGCAGCGATCACTTCGGCTGCGGCACCTAACTTCGACAGCCGGACGTGCATTTCATTTGTGATATCAAAAGGGGGAATGGGCAATTCCCACACGTGCTTCGCAATATCGCGCTCATCTTTTCCATACGACATGAACGGACGCGCAAGCTCGGTCGTTATCGGCGCATTCAACACTGCACAAATGTAATCAGCCTCTTGAATCGATCGAACCGAACACCAATATAGTCCACTTGCTATAATTGCTCGTCTATTTGAAATTTTTGCAGCCACAATATGCATACCAGACCTGTTATAAACTACTCTGAGCTCCGGTATTGGCAATTGACGAGTGAGTTTAGATTGAAAATCCAATTGTTGTAGCAATGTTAAACGATCATTTGAGCGCCCTTGACTCCACAAGATTTTCGCTTTTGACCACCAATTATGGAGACCCGGATACATCTCTATCTGATCTTCGCTCAACAATGATCTCGATGTACATGGAATGACGGCGGCCATATCATCAATAGATCGATACGGGTAAATTCCATCGCCCGTATATATAGGTCGTACAAATTCGGTCTCCACCACACCAGATACACTTTCGGCGGACTTCCAAGGCTTCTTTTCTTGCACGCTGCGTGATGATTTTAATGCAACGCGCCCAGCCGGCAGTCCAAGAGTTGTCGCAGCCTGCCGTTCAACGACAAAAGCGACACGCGGCAGTATAATGGCTCCTTGCGAGAAGGAGGGTGCATATGGAGATCGTGCCAGTGCGCTGCTTCGCTGCAGTCTGCCATTCGTCCGGCTAAGGACGGCCTGGGCCTGATCCCACGGTGTATTCGTTGCAGGCAAGCGACCCGACCAGATTTCGGCCTCTTCAGGCATTGGAAGGGGGCGGCCATTCGCCCGAGATCCAAAAACGACACTGGAGGCACGCGGAAAGAAATGGGGTCGAATCCGCCGCAAGTCCCAAGGTGGCGAGAATGCGATCGCCATACCGAGCGTCGCATCACCATATTGGCCAGAGCGAAATCCGCGGTAGTGTTCGCGGTCGATTGCCGTGTTCGGGAGGACGAGACCGAGCTTGCCGCCATTCCGCAAATAGAGTTGGCATGCCCTTACCGCAAAAAGGCCCGCCAAGTCCTGCTGGGTTGCCAACTCCCCCCCTGCCCATAGGCCACGCGCTTCCGACATCCGCCTGAACACGGACTGCATTTCGGGCGTCATATGCCGGTAGGCTAGCCAAGGCGGATTACCGATCAAAACATCGATCCGATTCGCTTCACGCGAGAGCCACATGGGTCGAGCAAGGTTTCGAACATAATAGCCCCAGATGTGATCGCGCCCCTCGTCATGAAGGCGGCACATAGTCCGGAATGTCCCCTCCACCACTGAACGGTACTGCTGCGGAACTGCCAATCTTTCGAAAACGGAGTTCAGCGATGGGGCTGCCCCGCCGGAGCGCCGCCCGGCCGCTCTATCAGCCATCTCGTTAACTAGTTCATCGAAGCGCGCTGCGTCGTCTAGGAGTGCGTCGGGAAATCGTAGCTCAGAGGCAACTAGCTCCCGATTGTCGTCCGCACGGATCGTCAAATTACCGGCGGTCCAAAGATCAACCGACTGCTCCTGCCACTGGAGTGAATCGCCCAAGTAGACCGGAATCTGGATCGTTCCCCGAGCCGGATCGATAAGCCGGTCACGGCCGATTGCAAGCAGGTAGGTCACTCGCGCCAGCGTAACGGCCACGGGATGGAGATCCATACCGATGACATGGCGCGTCACTCCGTGGATTTGCTCCGGCACGGTCATGCCAGCGTTATCCGCCGCAGCAATATAACGTCGGATGGCATGGAAAAGGAAAGTGCCGGAGCCACACGCGGCATCCAGAACCCGCTGCTTGAGCGGTGCATCAACCACTTCTTCGACGACGATGTGGGCGAGCCAGTCCGGGGTATAGTATTCTCCTAGGCGCCTGCGCGTATCCGCCCCTATGATGCTCTCATAAAGCACCTTGAGGACATCCTGCTCCACCGCGCTCCAATCGAAGCGCGCAAGCCGACGACTCAGTGTCCGGACAAAGATGCGACCTTCCTCGATTTCGACAATCCAATCGAAGAAATCTTGCTCGATAACTCCATATATTCCGCTCTCGTCAAATCGTTCGCCGCCAAGCAACGCAGCTGGTGCGATTGTCTCGGGATGAAGCCCCAGCACCGCGTGAGCGATAATCTCAGCTGAATTTACGAGTAACGTATGCTCGATGAAGAGGTCGTCGGTGTCTTCGAATTGAGTGCCAAGAGCAGACGTCAGAAGGCGCGCCCATAGCTTGCGCTTCATTACTACGCTCGGATCATTCCTGTTGCGCTCGTAAATGGTTGATAGGGTCGCCCTGTCAAGGAGATAGGAGCTGCTGGTTGCGCCTAGGCGGGACTCGATCGCATCCGCCGTCGGAATTAGCCCATGGGTCGTTGCAAGAACGCCTTCAAGCCACACAATCAGCGGTTCGATCTCGCCAGATTTGAGGCTGATCTCCGAAACTTGGCGAAGCTCCTTGTCCACCAAGTGATAACAGTACCAACCCGTACCATCGGTTAGGATCCCGACATAGCGGAGCCCCGTCTGTTCAGCCCTTAATTCGACATAGCCCGCAAGCTGCTCTTCGGCATCCCGCCGAATTCGCTCGGAACGCAAGTCACGCTTCACCTCGATGACGGTTGCGCCGACTTCCACATCGATGCGCCGACGGTCGCCAAGCTGAGACTCCAGTTGGACGAGGGACAAATCGTCCTCTTCAAGCGCAAAGGGAGCATCGAGAATGAACTGGCGGATATCGGCTTGTATCTCCGCTTCGGTCCGTCGGTTATCGCGGGTGACAAGTCGCAAGAACGTATCGCTGAGTGAGGTCGGCATGATGCTGTTTGCAACTTCCTGCATGGCATAGCGCATCCATCTGCCGGGAGTGGACGGGCCCCCCAAGCTGACCTCAACGCACTTGTGGTGGGGGATAGAGCGTCAAATAGTTGACGACGACAAGGGGGAGTGATCGAACCCGCACGGCTCGGGGCTTGCGCCGGTCTTGTTACGGCGAGAGTTAAGGCCCCTGGCGCCGAATCGTCGCCAATCTTCCGACATCCCTGCGGATGCGTCGCAGTTCCGGCCACGGGAAGTGCCGCCCCTCGGCGCCATCGGCGCCGACGGCAATCAGCACGTCAAGTTTCGCCGAGAGGCCACGCAGAGAGGTGGCGTCTACCGCAAAGAGCTTCACGATCAGGCGCTCCTCATCGGCGGAAGCCGCCGCCTCTTCCTGTCGGGTGACTGAGTAGCCAATGGCGCGGTCCGCGTCGTCCCAGCGCTCCTGATGAGCGCGCAACGCCTCCGCGACTTCAGCGCGCCGCGTGACAAGCCACGGCACATCGGCCGCAAGCTCATCGAACTGCCGCAGAGAGCTGACCCGCACCGGGGACGGCAACTCGGCCGCAGCAAGAACCGCCTGCGGAAAGCCGATCGTCCGCGCGAGTTCGGACTCCAGACGCTGCTGCTTCCGGCATAGAGCGAGCGTGCGCCGATGCGCGGCGCGCCACGCCTTCCATGCAAGGACAGCAGCATCCGTCGTGCCACCATTCTGCCGTGCGGCTGCAGCCGATGTGTTGAAGGAAGAGCCGCCGACCGTCAGCAGGGCGGCAGAGAGAATGTCCCTCCGGGATGGCCGGGACAGACTCATGCTAGTCTCAGAATCAGCCATGATCCGAGCTCCACGCAGCTTGGGTTGTGGTCAGGCCGGATGCGTGGGGCAAACACGTGTCCGGCCGTCTAAGGCCCAGAAGGATAGCGACGACATGAATCAACAGCAATCAAAAATCACTACAGTGTCGTGATTCATATGAATGCTGCGCAATGCAAAATGGCCCGCGCCGCTCTCGGCTTGGGCGTGCGCGATTTGGCGAACCAGGCTGCTGTTTCCACACAAACCGTGACCCGTTTCGAGCGCGGTGAGGCATTGAAAGCGGCCACGGTTGAGCGTCTTCAAGCGGCGCTCGAAACCGCCGGCATCGAGTTCATTCCAGAGAATGGCGGCGGCGCCGGTGTGCGTTTCAGCAAGCCATCAGCGCCTGAATAGGCCTCCGCGACCGTAACTCCTGCGCAAGATCGCTACGGCTTCAGCGCGGTTCAGCCGCAGTTCCTTTGCTCTTTCTGTGCACCGCGACCGACGGTCTTAAGCGGGTCGGTTGCGCGTCACCGACAGCCGTTTGGCGTCGGGCATGACGATCCATGGCGAACTCGCTACGCACTTAGAGGCTCCCTGCACCAGTCTGGTAGCGGATTTCTGGACAGTTTGACGGAAAGCCAGTAGCGCTTGGCGCCTATGGCGCGTTTTCTGCCGCTCCGTCATAGTATCACAGCGATGTAACGTGATTTCGTTCGGGGCTAGTGATGAAGTTCAGCTTGAGGGCAGGATAAAAGCGCGCACATTGCGCGGCGGTCGGATCGTTGATTTCTTAGAATATTTGGTAGATCTCGACACTTTGCGCCGCTTGATAGAAATGTGCGTGCTTCTCGGAAAGCTTGTTGGCTGAACGATTAGCCACACATTGCTGCCGTCTGATGCTGGCCTGAGGGCCATCACCCTCGGTTTTGGATCGCGAGGCCTGCCACTTCTGGATCGTGGCCGAGCGAAGGGCTTCTCGGCAGAAACGCCGCCCTGATCGAGGCGAGTCGCCTCTCCACAACGTGCCTGCACTGATCGCCTATGCCCCGTACGAGCTTCGCGCGCATGCTGGTGAAGTTCTGCCAGCAGCGTGCACCGACCGTCCTGTCGCCTCGCGACGCCGATCTCTTCCAGAACTGGCTCCTCGATCTCCTCGCCGCACGCATGCCACCGCCCCTGACGGAGCGCGATTATGACTGGCACGCGATCGCTCACGCCTGTGATGTGGATCACGCCGATCTGCAGCGCGCCGGCCGTGTGCTCGCGCCTGGCCTTGATGCGCTGCGCCGTGAACTGGCGCGCCGCGGCCACGTCACGGTGAAGCGTGCCGCAGCGCGCCGGACACCGTCCGGCTCGGAGAGGGGCAAGCTTCAGCGTGATGCTGAGCGGCTCGACGCTGCGCCGCGCCGACGCGGTCCTCGGGCAAAGCCGATCATCGAGTTCCCCGAGAACGACGGGCATCCCTGGACGGACCCGACCTCATTCGCTGATGCGCTCGATCTTCACATGCGCCGCCATGGCGACACTGCGAAGCATCTCGCCCGTGTCTTTGAGGCGAGCGCGACCCAGGTCGATGCCACGGCACTCAATCTGTGGCGCCGCGGCGTGAAGGTGCCGCGCGCCTCCCGAAGTCTCGCGGCGCTGGAGCTCATCGAGCGGCGCTACCGTCTGCCGCCGGGGTACTTCCGGTCGAAACTGCCGAACGCAGACCGCTGCACCTCGGCGGGGGCCATTGCCGGCATCAGTCGAGCCGAGCGGCGACGCCTGGCCTGGCACCTGCCGCATGATTTCGATCGACGCCCGTTGAGGGAGCGGGAGGAGATCCTTGAGTGGGTACAGCGCGTGGTGATTTCGGGGACAACCGACTATCGGCGCTTCCAGGCTGCCGCCATGAAGCATCGCTACTCGATCCGCTTTCCCGGCCTGCTCGATCAGTCCTCCCGGCCGCGCGGGCTCTACAGGTTTTGCCGGGAGGAGGATGGATCGCTGCCGGACCCGGACCTTGCAAGTGCGGCGCTCGATGCGCCGCCCCAGCTCGCCGAGGAGATGGCTGATCTCGTCCGGTTCAAGACGGCGACGCTGACTGCGTTTGGCTATCAGCGCAACGGTGTCTGGGGCGAGGAGACGGCATCCCAGAAGGTCGAACATCTCGGTCTGATGTTCGGTGCGCTGGCAGCTTCACCCAGCGGCGCGGTCCATGGCTTCGGCGTGCCGCTGGAGAATCTGAGCTTCAGTCTGCTGGTCTTCCCGATCGTGTGGGACTGGTACATTCAATGGCGGGAGCGTCGGCGCGGCTTCTACACCGCGTGGGAAGTCGACATGCTGCGGATCGCTGCCGCGCTCACCCGCGCCGAGACGGGTTGGCTGCGGCAGAACCCGCAGTTGGCGGAACGCATCCGTCCTATTCCCAATCTGATCACCGAGCGCGACGTTGCCGCTGCGCGTGCTGACTGGGACACAGCCTGCGAGCAGATGCATCGCCATGGCCTCGCCCGCGCGCGGGAGGTGCAGCGCGTGGCCCGCATCCATCGTGATCCCTTCGAGCCGATCATCGCGGTGCTGGAGGCGGACAGCCCGGTCGCAGAGTATCGCAAGATCACCGAGGAGATCCTGCGGTTGATGCCGGACGAGAAGCGCTACCCGCGCGCGGCGGCCGAGGCGGTGCGGGCGTTCCTAATGCTGCGGCTCGGCCTGCATCTTGGCCTTCGGCAGAAGAACCTGCGTCAGCTGCTCGTCTGTCCCCGCGGCCGGCTGCCGACCTCGGAGCGCCGCCTCGCGGAGATGAAACGTGGCGAGTTGCGCTGGAGTGAGCGCGACCGGGGGTGGGAGGTGCTCATCCCCTCCGTCGCCTTCAAGAACGCGAACTCGTCCTTCTTCGGTAGCAAACCGTTCCGGCTGATCCTGCCGGACCTCGGCGGCCTCTATCACTATCTGGAGGCCTATATCGACCGCCACCGCCGAGTACTGTTGAAGCACGCCGCCGATCCCAGCACGCTGTTCGTCAAGACGGTGAAGCTGACCAGCAAGGATGCCGCGTACTGCCAAAACACCTTCTACGAGGCCTGGCGCTTGGCGATCCAGCGCTATGGCATCCACAACCCCTATACCGGCCGCGGCGCCATCAAGGGCCTCCTGCCGCACGGCCCGCACAATGTCCGCGACGTGCTCGCGACTCACATCCTGAAGAAGACCGGCTCCTATGAGCAGGCGAGCTATGCCATCCAGGACACCCCCGAGATGGTCGCCAAGCACTACGGCCGATTCCTGCCGCAGGACAAGGCCGCTCTGGCAGCGCAGATCCTCAACAAGGTGTGGGAGGCGGCGTGAGGGTAGAACGCCTGATGCGCGAATCTCTCACCGCCCGCGCTGCGCGATTGCGCGCGGCCACGTGGGCAATCCGTTTCATCAGCAGGGCCGGGCGCGCCGTAGGGGCAGATTGACGAGCCGCTCACTGAGGAGAGGAACGGTGCAATCGGGGCCGGTAGCAGACTGGCTGGTCTTGGCTGCCGCTGTGCAGATAGCCGACATTCGGCATCCGACCCCAACCCGGACATTTGCCTCGTCAGTCGCGGCGCTGAAAGCTGCCGTTGATTGGTAACTGCTCAGACGCGCTGGGCGACGCCATCAGCGACTTGCTTGCCGTTCCAGCACGCTAGGTCGAACGGCACGACTGATCAAAAGCGGGCACTCAACTGTTGTCTGTTGAGATCATAGAATGACGTGACCGCCTTCTGCCTTCAGGAAACAAGCCTGCGTGATGCTCTGAGAGTGCGGTCGGAGGGCCGAACCGCAATTTTGCCGTAGGCCATCGCCCGGGCTTGCGCCAAGTCAAAAGCCGTCACAATCTTGCAGAAAGTGTTCCTGCAAGTTTGCAATCCATCTTGCGGGCGTGTTTGTGACGTGTAACATTGACGCGCGATACAAGGAGATTGCGATGTCGATTCCCACTTTTGTCTTGAGACGCGCCCGCGAGGAAGCGGGGCTCAAACAGACCGCGATGGCGGAGCGGTTGTCGGTCAGCGGAAGCGTCATCTCCCGACTCGAGCGCAGCGAAGCGACCGACGAAACCATGGCGCGTCGGTACCTTGAGGCGGTTGGCACGCCGGCAAGCCGCGACATTCTCGAATTTTACGCGCGCGACTGGCGGCTGTCGGAGCGCCCCACCGTGTTCCATCCCGATCGCGAGGTGCTGTGGGCGGGCGAGCAAGCGCTTCAGCGGCTCGAAGCCTTTGAGCGCAGTCCTGAATACGACGCGCTTCTCGCGGTACCGCTCTCGCAGATCCGCACGAACATCGAATCCTCGGCGGCCTTTCTCGGTCAGACCGATCACGCAATGGCGTGGATCGGCACGGTCGGCGTGGGCAAGACCACGGCACTGTCTAACCTCACCAACCTGATGATTTCGGGAAAGAACGGTATCCCACAGCCAGTCTTTCCAGCGACCGGAGGGCGCACCACGACCAGCGAAGTCGTCATCCGGATCGCTCCTGCCTACGGTATCGCGGTCGAACCGAAGAGCGAGGATGAAATACGGCTGCTCGTGGCGGAGATGGTGCGCGCGACCGCCGAGAGTAAGGGCGGCATCTCGACCGAGCTCGATCGCGCGGTCCGCAACATGGCGGACCTCAAGAAAAAGAAAAATCCGGAAGACATCCGCAACCAGATCGATCCGATCAGCGCGATGATCGCAGCGGCCGGCGGCGTTCAGGATGATGTCGTCGAAGAGATCATCAATCGCATGCGGCTCGACGTGCGCACCGAAACCCAGTTGATCCTATCGGAGACCAACGAGGACGGCCTGAACTGGCTTTCCAGGAATATTACCGCGATCAATTACGGGCAGGATTCTCGGTTCTCAATTCCCCAGCGCGTCACCGTGTTCGTGCCCGAAACGGCAGTTCGGCGTTCGCCGTATGAACTCAGCATTATCGACACCAAAGGCATGCACGTCACGACCGAGCGGTCCGATTTGCAGGCACTCATGAACGATCAGCGTACGCTCACCGTGTTGTGCTGCGGGTTCAATGATGCGCCGGGTGCCGATCCGATGAAGCTCATGAAGCAAATCTCGGAACTGGGTTCGGACGCAATCGAGCGCCGGCGCGTGGTCCTGCTGGTGCTACCGCAAGGCGATCAGGCGATGAAGATCATTGACGATTCTGGCGAGCCGCCGGAATCGGTGGAGCATGGCTATGCGATCCGCGCAGCGCAGGTCGAGGATAGTTTGGTCGAGGCGGGTATCGGCCGGCTGCCAGTTCTGTTCTTCAATGCCATTGAGGATTCTGCGCCCAAGGTCTGGGACCAACTCAACCATCACGTCGGCATTATTCGGCAGTATCAAGTCGAGCGACTCGCGCGTTTCGTCGGCTTGTCCGAGGATTTGGTGACCAATGCGGACGCAGCGCGCATCCAGCAGGCCCGAGTGGCGATCGCTGCGGAGGCTTTGGCGATGGCGAAGGCCTATGGTCCTTTGCCGAGTAGCGCGCGTCCGGCGCATCAGACTTTGATCAACGAGATCAAGTCTGGCCATGCGAGTTCCATCGCGGCGTCGATAGCGCGACGCGGCGCCTGGGACAATTTCGAGATATTCCATATGATCGGCACAGGCGTGCGGACCGACGCCAATCGGCGCAGCAACGATCACATGCTCAAGATCACTGGCCGCCTCGAAGCTTTGGAGGAAAAATTCTCCGCGCTTCCCGAGGTGAAGGGCCTGATCGAGACGCTGCGGGAGGATATTGCCGACTGGCGGCAAGAATTCCTCTCGCGTGCGCTCAGTGTAGGGCGCAACACGTTCAAGCCCTATCTCGACGGCTCGATCGAATTCTGGTCGGATCTGCGCGCCCGCTACGGCGGCGGTGGCGGCTATCGCGACGATATCGCGGCTATGGTGGCGACCTGGTTCGAGGAAACCCCTGCCCTTGATGAGGCACGCAAGCGCGTCGATGCGCGCCTCGGCGATGCCTGGAACGAACTGGTTATAGACCGGCTGATCGAGGCAACCAAACTCGGCGAGGAAGGCTGAGATGAACAGGCTCGCAGTGGCCAGGGCGCTAGTTTCGCGCGCGCGCAAACATGCGGAATGGATCGGCGACGACCATGGCGACCCGTATGAAGTGCACCTCATGGACATCGTTCGCGCCGGGACATGGCCCAAAGCTACATCAATCCTGGATGGCGTTGCTGCAGAAACCAGGAGGGATGCCGGAGCATATAACGGACAAGGCCCGGTATCTCGTACTCGGCGAGATCAACGTCAAATCGGCGCATTATCTCAAACGGGCGCTCAAAGGCGTCGAACAGGTAATCGCTCGCTGCCGCGGATTCATACGCGACGCTCGACGAGGGAAAGCGATTGCCGGAAGGTGAATCGATGCAGGTAACGCTGGTTCAGCATGCGGTCGGTCAGGGCGGGCTTTTCTGCGGCACCCTGACGCTCGGCAAGAAGCCGCTCCGCTGGGTCTATGACTGCGGCTCTGACCAGACCGGCGACCTTGCAAGGGAGATCGGCAGAGTGGCGAGTGGCGGCGATCTCGACCTGCTGTTCTTGTCGCATCTCGACAGCGATCATGTGAACGGCGTCGATCAGCTGCTTTCACGCGTGAAGGTTAGCGAGGTGGTTCTCCCCTATTTGAACGAAACTGCGCTGATCGCGACACTGGTGCGAGAGGCGGCCCGCGACAGGCTGAGCGGCGTGTTCGTTGAGGCTGTGAGCGACCTTGCGGGGTGGTTTGGAAGCCGCGGCGTAGAGACAATCACGTTCGTCGATGGGAGTGACGATGAGGATGGTGGCAGTCCGATCGTCCCGCGGGCTCCGGAGGGCGGTGGAGAAGGCGATTGTCACTCCAAATGGACGACCGGCACTCACCCCATCGCGTCGCTGATCGCCGACCCAAACCAAGGCCAGGGTGTTGTGCGGATGCAACGGGTAGCGCCTGGTGCCGCCCAGATCGTGAATTCGGACACGAGCGCGCTCAATTGGATTCTCATACCCTACGTTCATCAGCCCTCGGCGAAGCTCATCCAGGCATTCAACGACGCACTCGATGCCGAGTTCAAGAACACCGACAAGAAGGCGATCGTCCGGACGGCCAAGGATCCGGCAGTGCGCGCGAAGCTGCGCAACTGCTATGATGCGCTATGGAGCGATCACAACCTGGTTTCGATGACGCTCTATGCGGGTCCCATCCAGCAGCAAGCACTCGATGTTGAATTATGGGCAAGGCCGCATTATCGCGATGGATATTGGCACCCGCGGGCTTCCTCTCTGTCCGGAGGCTGGATGCTCACCGGCGACGCGCACCTCGACGGCCTGCGTCGTCGCCAGCGGTTTCTGAAATTCTACGATACCTATCTCCCGCTGATCAACGTCCTGATGCTCCCGCATCACGGCTCGATGCATAATCATAGCGACGAGGTTCTCAACGCAATGCCTGAGCTCAGGATCGGCTTCGCGGCAGCGGGACCTAACAGTTACGGCCATCCGCACGGTGATGTACGTGACGCCGTTCAGGCGCATCGGCGCGCTGTGTTTCATCGGGTCCGCGAAAAGCAGTCGAGCCAGATCATCATGGAGATCGCGATGCTGTGATCAGGGGCAAGTCTACCGTCCCGGATCGATGCCAAAAAATGGCGATGAGGAAGCGCCAACACCCTCGCAATTGTCTAGGCTCAGGACTCATAGCCAGAAGAGCACGGTTGCCGCGAGGGCTATTGCGGAAAGGAAGACGGTCGGACATCGGTCGTAACGGGTGGCGACGCGCCGCCAGTCCTTCAGCCTGCCAAACATGATCTCGATGCGGTTTCGGCGTTTGTATCGGCGCTTGTCGTAGCGGATGGGCTCAGTTCGGGATTTCCGCCCCGGGATGCAGGGCTTGATGCCCTCGGCCTGCAAGGCGTCTCTGAACCAGTCCGCGTCATAACCCCGGTCGCCCAGCAGCCACTGCGCCCTGGGCAGACTGTCCAGCAGGGCTGCAGCGCCGGTGTAGTCGCTGACCTGGCCTGCCGTCATGAACAGGCTGATCGGGCGTCCATTCGCATCGGTCACGGCGTGAAGCTTGGTGTTTATGCCGCCTTTGGTGCGCCCGATCAGTCGCCCGATGTCCCCCTTTTTACCCGCAGGCTCGAAGCCGTGCGGTGCGCCTTCAGATAGGTTGCGTCGATCATAACCGTGCGGTGCTCGGCCTGTGGGATGGACAGGCCCTCCATCATCCGGATGAAGACGCCTGCCTCGCTCCAGCGCTTCCAGCGATTATACAGCGTCTTGTGCGGGCCATAGGCTGCCGGCGCATCGTGCCAGCGCAGACCGTTGCGGTTGACGAAGATGATCCCGCTCAACATTCGGCGATCATCCACCCTGGGCTTGCCGTGGCTCTTGGGAAAATAGGGCTGCAGCCGAGCCATCTGCTCGTTCGTCAGCCAATACAGGTCACTCATCCAGACTCCTCAGGAGCCTGAAATCAGATCGACCAAACCAAATCAATGGGTCCTGAGCCTAGATCTTTTGGGCGCCTATTGGGCGTCACTCACTAATGTCTCAAATATATCGGCCATAATCCGAATTCACCTTCTCTGTGGTAACGTATTTGAGGATCTCGCCGACATTGCGTGCTGCCCGGATCGGTATGGGCAATTTCTGGTTCATCTGCGTCGAATTCCAATTGACTTTAGTCAGCGAGAATACCTCCTCGGCCAGTGTCTTAACGGTGCTGTCGCTGCGCGAATGCGGGCAGATCAGAAGCGGCTTCGGATCGTACATGCCGGGGTAGGTGCCATAGTATGGAATGCTGCCGGTTGTATAGAGCAATCCCTTGCCGCCCATCTCGACAAATGTGCCCCGCATGACCGGGTAGTTCCCATCGCGCAGGACCTTGATGTGCGAGGATTCCTGAACCCATACGAGATCGCGCAGTTCGGTGCCGACCTCCTGCAAAGCGTCAAGGATGCCATCGGCCTCTTCGTCTCGAAACCGCGACGTTTTCAATACGATCACCCGGGCTGGGTAATTCATGTGGTGGGCCTTGTAGGCGGCCAGCGCCCCGCGGATTAGTTCCTTGGCATCCTCCTCGGCCATGTAGGGATGCCGGCCCCGGGTTTCGGTACGGGCGCGTTTACCTTTAAGAATGAAGCCCCTGCCTCGCTCGTCGAACATCTGGGCAGCACTGGTGAAAAGCTGCTGGCCTCCGACCTCGCGGTAGAAACTAATTCCGATGTAGCAGGCCGTAAATTCTCCCTCCTTGGGCATACGGCGCCATGGGATGCGACCAGTGCCCTTATAGTAGAGCGTCGTCATCAGGTTCCATGCTCGGTCGGCCTCGTCCTGAATCTGGCGGCCGGTGGCCTCCTTGACCTTCTGTGGAATGATCACCGAGTCATCCAGCACGTCCTCCCAGGCGATCTGAATCGGAAAGCGCAGGTCCATGGCGCGCGCCTTCAACATACCGCGAAAGTTGGGTGCATCGCTGCCACCGCTGTCCTCCTGCTCGGTCGTGCCGTCTGGGGAGTATCTAGCGTTGACGACCCGCTCGATGAGGTTGATGGGGAGAGCTACGATGGCCACGTTCGGACGCTCTGTCCCCTCGTCAATGGTCTGGAGCTGTTCCATGACCTCGTCTACTGCCATCCTGACCGCCTTCTCATGATTGGGCTCTTTCAGGATAGCTTCGATGCGAACGTGAGGAATGGCCAGCGCGGCATTCTCGGCGAGTTCGAACTTGCAGCGAAACGGGTTCAGGTTTCCCAACCCCGGAAAATCCGGATGCAGGTTGGGATGCTTCTCGGTTTTGCCGGGAAAGCCGGCCGTGGCGTCGTCGAGATAGCGCTTGGTATCCTCGACGGTCTTGGAATTGCCGACGACGGCGATGCGGATGGCATCACCCAGGGGCGTCTGCAACGGACCGGCCTCATGCAGGCCGAGCCGGGGATCAGGATGATGATGTTTGTCGCCGAATTCGAGATAGGGCTCGTCGAAGATGGTGGTTTCGAACTTCATAGGAATTCGATCTCCGACTGAGCACTGCCTTCGGCATCGCCTTTGGCCTTGTTGCTCCCCCAGGCGTCCTCGGGGACCTTGGTGGCGAGGTGCACTTCGGGCGGTTCTCCAAACTTCAGCTGAGCCTCGGAGGTGGGCTCAGCGAACAGATCATCGGCAGCGCCATCCTGTCTGGTGAGAAAGCGGTGCCAAAGGATCAACTGACCGCGCAGGGAGGCGCTGTTGTCGAGGCGCTTCTTGCCCGCGAGCAGCTCTGCCGGATAGGAGTGGGGCTGAAAGCCGTTGGTGGTGAAATAGTAGTTCGGGTTCACCACAAGGAACCACTCGTCTAACAGGTTCTCGAAGCGTGGTATGAACGCATGGTGGCGGACGAAGGCCACTCTTGTCGGATCGGCCTTGTGCAAGGCAACGTTCACGACCTCGGAGCTGGCCTTCTGCTTGGATGACTTGTAGGAAAACGTCCTCGAAGTATTGGGCGCCAGCGCTCTGAAATAGAACTGGCTGCGCTCCTTGTCCCAGCCCAGATCTTTGAACTGATGGCCCAGTGCTCGTCGAAGCAGATGAGCGAACACGTTGCGCTCGTCGACGTCATCGTGGAACGCAAGATGGCGGGTATCGATGGCCTCGACCTGGTCGAGCTCGACGATCTCATGGCAGACGGTCTTCCGCGGATCCTGGAAAGTCCAAAGCGTATCGCTCTTAATCACCCAGTCGAAACGCGCTGGCTCGTCCAGTTCCAGAAGTATCCTGGTGGCGTCCTTCGGCGAGTGAGTGGTTGGCGCCACATACAGCTCGTGCGGAAAGGTGATAGGCAGCATGTTGACGAGCGCATCCTCGCCCCCACCCAACGGCGGGATATAGTAGCCGAAGCCGGCCTTTGGCACCGTTATCGCAGCGAGCCGGTCGACGGCCTCGGCGTCCAGCCGATCCAGCTTCTTGTCGAACTGCAACCTGCGTTCGCCATCGCCGACCCCTCGTGGGATCTCCTTCCAATAGAAGGATTCATCTGATGCGCGGTAGAGCACGATGATAACTGGCAAGTTCGATGGACGCCAATATTCCAGATCATCGCTGCGCAGCAGATAGGAGAAGCCGTTGTCGGTCTCGGAGGCGTATGGGCTCGAGTGTCGTGCCTTCACCTGCACGGCAATCATCTTGGCCAGCGGGACGCCCTTGTCCATGACCTCGACGATCGCATCCACGCCCGCTTCGAGCCTTGACCTGACGTCGAACTGAAACCCTATTTTCAAGAAGCGAAGCTCGGCGGCCGTCTCGCCTATCTGGCCCAGCAGCTGATTTTCGGTGATCTTCTTCGACATAGACGCTTCTCAAGAACATTAAGCGAACAACCAATATTGGGAGTGTGACTTCGAATGTCGAGGGTAATTCTACTGGCAGCCCTCGATAGCCACGCCATTTTTGGTCATGGAAATGCGACCAAAGGGGACTAAGCATCGCGCCGGTGCTTGGAGGCAACGCTGGGCATTTGCGGCTCGGCGTGGATCGAGATGATCCCGGCACCAGCGAGGATTCTGATCGTTTCCGCCCATTGTTCCCCAACGATATCATTCTGATTAGCTCAGAGCATCGACCATTGTGGTCTTGCCTTTAGACGCAAGCCTCAATTTTCTCGGTAAAACCGATAGCCGCCCGATCGTCCCCGCAAGGCTATATGTCAGCTTTCGGGTTCTTGATATTCCAACGTCAACATCCGGAATCGCGGCGCAAAGCGGACGTCGCTGAAAGGGCCGGCGAATGCCAAGTATGGATCGTTGCCGCCAGAGCGCTCCACCAACCGTATCCCGGGAAAGGCTCGCGCGCCGCATCTGACAAGTATTTTTACGCCGCTGCACGCGGTTGCTCTGCGGGGTAGAATCGGTCCCTTGGCGAGTGGGGGGATGCCCGTGATCCTCCGCGCATGCGCCACTCGCGTCCGTTTGGTCCGAAGAAAATAAACTGTGTGGGCAGTGATGCTCCATCGCCAGCTGCGAGCTTAGCTGGCGCACCACTCTCAAAGATCCCGCACCGTGATGCGCGCGTCGTTCGAGATGCTGATCAAAGCCTTGCGCCCGCTGACTCCGTCGAGCATGATTCCAAGGTCGTGCATGTCACAGACGACTGGCCGTCGAACGTTCCGATCACACCGGACGAGGTCGATGTTGTCGAAGCCTTCCTCAGGCGTGAGATTGATGCGCTGCTGAGGTGACGGTGCTGCCAAAGGGACCTGAGGGAGGCGATTGGGCCATGAACGTAACCTTGCCGATCACCAGCCGGGCCGCCCTCTATCTCCGGGTCTCGACCACACGGCAGGTTGACGTCGACCTGTCCATCCCAGATCAGCGCCTCCAGACCGCCGCCTATTGCGAGCGGCAGGGCTGGTCCGTTGTCGCGGAGTATGTAGAGCCGGGTGCGTCGGCCATGGACGACAGCCGGCACGAGTTCCAACGGATGATCGAACGGGCATCCGATGACGATCGCCCATTCGATGTCATCGTCGTCCATAGCTTCAGCCGGTTCTTCCGGGATGCTTTTGGGCTGGAAATGTACATCCGCCGCCTCGCGAAGCACGGCGTGCGGCTCGTCTCCATCACCCAGGAGCTAGGGGATGATCCGGCTCAGGTCATGATGCGGCAGGTCATCGCCCTGTTCGATGAGTACCAGTCCCGCGAGAACGCCAAGCATGTGCTGCGGGCTATGAAAGAGAACGCCCGGCAGGGTTTCTATAACGGCTCCCGCCTGCCGCTTGGCTTCACCCTTGAAGAGGTCGAGAAGCGCGGCCATCGCATCAAAAAACGGATCGTCGTCGACCCCGTGGAGGCCGAGCTCGTGCGGCTGATGTTCGATCTCTACCTGCAGGGAAATGGCACATCGGGTCCCATGGGCATCAAGGAGATAACCAAGCATCTCAACGCCAAGGGCTACCGCACCCGTCTTGGAGCCCGCTACGGTGTCGGCACCATCCACGGGATCTTGACCAATCCCGTTTATGTCGGGGAATGGAGCTTCAACAAGCGAAGCTCGAAGACGGGGCAGGTGAAGCCTCAGCACGAGGTTATCTCGATCTCGGTGCCGGCCATCCTCGATCGCCGAACTTTCGACAAGGTGCAGAAGGCTCTGAGGGCCAAGAGCCCGCACAACAGTCCACCCCGGGTCATCTCAGGTCCGATCCTTCTGACCGGCTTGGCCTATTGCGCCTGTTGCGGCAGCGCCATGACGCTGCGCACCGGCACCTCGAAGAGCGGCAGGGTCTATCGCTATTACAGCTGCTCGACCTCCGGCCGGGTCGGCAAGTCCGCCTGCAAAGGGCGAACGGTGCCGATGGAGAAGCTCGACCATCTGGTAACACGCCATGTCGCTGAACGCGTCCTGATGCCCGAGCGGTTGGAGGCGCTGCTACAGTCCGTCGTTGACCGGCGAGTGAAGGCCGATGCCGAGGTCCAGGCGCGGATCGATGAACTCTCGCGCGAACGAACGACGGCGGAAGACAAGCTGCGGCGGCTCTACCAGCTTGTCGCCGACGGCATCGCTGAGCCAGATGACCTGCTTAAGGAGCAGATTGCCAAACTCAAGGCAGATCGGGATCGGGCGCATTCAGCGCTAGAGCGGATTGAGAATCAGGGTGCAGCCGCAGGCCGGCTAGATCCGGACAAACTTGCCCGCTTCGGGCAGCTCATGCGCTCGAATATCAAAGATGGCGAGGTACCGTTCCGCAAAGCCTATCTGCGGTCGCTTATCGACGCAGTCGAAGTAGACCAGCACGTCGTGCGCATCCACGGATCAAGGACGGTGCTGGAGAGAGCCGTACTCGCCGACCGAGCCACCCAGCCGGGTGTTCGCGGTTTTGTACGGAAGTGGCGCGCCCTAGGGGAGTCGAACCCCTCTCTCCACCGTGAAAGGGTGGCGTCCTAACCGATAGACGAAGGGCGCGCAGGCGGGGCACCTTATAGGGGCGCGCGCGGCATCGCACAAGCCGTCTTGCACGCAGCCATCCACAGCTTTGCGCTCCCCGCGCGCAGGCGCCGTCTCAGGCGTCGAGGATCGGCGCGAAACCGCCGAAAATCATCCGCTTGCCGTCGAACGGCATGTCACCCATTTCCTTGAATCGGGGATCGGACATCATGCGCTTCACGGCAGCATCACGGACGTCCTTGGAAGGGTATTCGATCCAGGAAAACACCACGATCTCGCCCTCCTCCGCCTTCACCGCGCCGCGAAAGTCGGTGAGCTTGCCGTCGGGGACGTCATCGCCCCAGCACTCCACCACCCGGCTGGCGCCAAACTCCCGGAACAACGGCGCCGCCTTCGCGGCCATCGCCCGATAGGCCTCCTTGTTACCGGCCGGAACGGCGAGCACGAAACCATCCACATAGCTCATCGTCGATGCTCCTACATTACCATAGGTTAGATTGACAATTAGGTTGATATCAACATGTATGATGCATGTCAAAGCCGGTCCCCTTCTCCACCACGATCGAGGTGCGCGACACCTGCCTCTGCCTGCATGTCCAGCGGGCGGCGCGGGTGCTGGCCCGCCTGTTTGACGAGGCGCTGCAGCCCTTTGACCTCACCAATGGCCAGTTCTCGCTGCTGATGGCGCTGAACCGCCCTCACCCACCGCGGCTGCGTCCGGTGGCGCATCTGCTGGGCATGGACCGCACCACTCTCACCGCCGCGCTCAAGCCGCTGCAGCGGCAGGGCTTGGTCGAGGTCCGGCCGGATCCGGAAGACGGGCGCAGCCGGCTGCTGCTGCTCACACAGGAGGGAGAAGCCCGCCTGGCCGCGGCTGTGCCGGTGTGGCGCGCGGTGCATGCCCGCATCGAGGCGGCGTTACCGGGCGGCGATGCCGCGGCTTTGCGCGCCGGCCTGGTCGCGCTCGGCACCCGGCCGGGAGAAGAGGCGCAGGGCGCCAAATCGTCCGAGCGGGCGCAGCCTTACACATGAACACCAGTCACGCCTCAGAGGTTGGCGTTGGCGCCTGATCCCGCCTCCCAGCCGAAGACAGGTTGGAATATCGGCCTAAACCGCGTGAAATCACCTAAGGCGACCACTTTTTCCACACGGCCTCTCGCTCCGGCATCCGGGGAAATTATGTGCGGAGCAACTCCATCTCGGGGGCCGGCCCTCCCGTCGATCCGGCTCACCAGATCGTCCAGGCGGCATAGAGGCCACCGAGCGCCACCACCATCACCACCAGCAGGCTGTTCACTACCACCAGCTTGATGAGGGCGCGCTTGGCTTCAGGATCGTCGGCCATGGTCAGGATCCCTCGTCGACGGCGGCGCACGCTGATATCGCCGCACACTACAGGGGCCGTTCAGGAGCCTCTACGGCACGAGTCGTCGCAGCAGCGGTATCGGGAGGCGAGAGAGCTGAGGCCTTTCGTCGCCTATTGCGGCGTCGCCGCCGTCGCAACGCCGCGCGCCACCACATGGACGATGCGGTAGCCCCGCTCCTTCATCGCCTTGAGCAGCGCCGGCACCATCCGCGCGGTCTGCAGGCGGGTGTCGTGGAACAGCACGATGCCGCGCCCGGCATGCGCCATGCGCGTCAAAACCAGTTCCAACTCGACCTCCGGCGTCATCGGCTCCCAGTCGCTCGCCCAAAGGTCGGCGCCGAACACGCCCATATTTCGTCCGGCGACATAAGCGAGCAGTTGCGGGGAGGAGCCGAAGCCGGGAAAGCGGAAGAAGGGAAAATGCGGCGATGCCGTCGCGGTACCGTAAGCGGCGCGGTCGACGCTGGCGATGCCGCGCTCGATGTCGCGCACTGCCTTATCATAAGGCAGATCCGCCAGCGTCATCGGATGGGTCTGGCTGTGATAGCCGATGCCGTGCCCCTCGGCGAGGATGCGCTTCACCAGCGCCGGACTCTCGGCAGCGCGGGTGCCCACCAGGAAGAAGGTGGCCCGCACGCAACCGGCCGCCAGCGCCTTCAGCACCATCGGCGTGGTACCGGCGGAGGGACCGTCGTCGAAGGTGAGCACGAACTCGCCCTCGGCGAGATCCAGCGTCTGTGGAAAATGCTTGGTACCGACCTCGAGCCCGGCGGGATCGACCTCCAGCACCCGTGCAGTACCTGGTCCGGCGGCACAATCGCCGGCAGCGAGGGCCGCCATGGAAAGGCCCGGCAGCAGTGCCGTCAGGGCCAGCAAACACATCAGAAATCGCATGACGCCACCGGAACACGTGGGATGCGGTGTCCTATCCCAGTGCCGGGCGATCTGCCAGCCTCGGGCGGCATGGCTGCCCTTCCGCGGGCACATTGATTCGGGCGGCGATACCGCCGACACGACCGATGCGACTTGGTGATGGTTTATAGGCCGCGACATCCCTATAGGGGACACCGTCACTTGCGTGAACAGGCCGGCAAGAGAAGTGAAAGCTTCGGTCGCCCGCAATGCCGACCGAAGCCTTCCTCAAGCCCATAAAAATTGCCCAAACGATCACTGCCGGCTTCAAAGAAGCCTAGTATTGTTTGTCAGACGACTGACCTCACAGCCAGCGTCTATATGCTTAAATGAACTGACACCTATCGCACCGCATTGCAGCATAACTTTCAAGCCCTAAAATTAGGCAGGCACTTCTCAAAAAACGGCAAACTTTCCGAAATCCCAATCACCCACCTTACGTTACGTGCGATTAAGTCTCCGGCGCGTCGACAATGGGGTCATATTGCGACGCATCAAACCCCAGAACACTCCAACTCTGCTGCATATGCGGAGGAAGCGGCGCCGAAACATCGATCAGCCCCTCCCCTCGCGGATGCGGAATCACCAGCCGCCGCGCCAGAAGGTGCAGGCGATTCTGCAACCCACCGGGCAATGGCCAGTTCTCGATATCGAAATACTTCGGGTCTCCGACAATTGGATGACCGATATGCGCCGCGTGAGCACGTAGCTGATGGGTGCGGCCGGTGACAGGCTTCATCGACAGCCAGGACAGCTTCTGCGCCGCCTGGTCGACCACGGCGTAGTAGGAGACCGCGTGACTCGCCTCGTCGTCGCCATGGCGGGCGACGCGCATGCGTTCGGCGGCTTCGTCCTTGGCGAGATAGGTGGAGATCCGCCCCTGCCGCGGCTTGGGCACGCCGGGCACCAGCGCCCAATAAACCTTGCGCGCCGAACGCGAGCGGAAGGTCTTGGCCAGCGTCGAAGCAGCGATCCGGCTCTTGGCGATCAACAGGATGCCCGACGTATCCTTGTCGATACGGTGGACGAGGCGCGGTTTCTGCCCGTCCTCGGCGCGCAGCGATTCCATCAACCCGTCGACATGGCGATAGGTGCCGGAACCGCCCTGCACGGCAAGGCCATAGGGCTTGTTCAGCACCATCACGTCACGGTCCTCATAGAGGGTGATGGATTTGAGGAAGACGGCGTCCTTGTCGTCGGCCACCGCACGCTTCACCGCCGGCGCCGCCAGCGTGTCCGGCGCTCCCGTGGCGCGCGGCCGAGGGGGCGGCACTTCGCCGCGGGCGACGGCTTCCTGGGCTTCCAGATAGTCCGCGGCGGAGGGTTGGGGTTTTTCCTCCAGCGGCGGGATCCGCACGCTCTGACCGGCGGCCAGCCGGGTATTGCTCTTCACCCGGCCGCCATCGACCCGCACCTGGCCGCTCCGCAAGAGCTTCTGCAGGTGACCGAAGGACAGGTCGGGGAAATGCGTCTTGAACCAGCGGTCCAGCCGCATGTCTTCTTCGTCGCGGGCGACGGTACGTGTCTCGACGGCCATGGTGATGTCTCCTTAGCCAAGGAGATAGCCGAGCCGCGCCCGTGCGTCACGCAAATGCGCGTATCAGGGCCAGGCCGGCGAACACCGCGACGACCGACAGTCCGACACTGCCCGCTACATAGGCAAGTGCCGACCAGGGCTCGCCACGCTCGATCAGCAGCGCCACGTCGAGCGAGAAAGCGGAAAAGGTGGTGAAGCCACCGAGAATGCCGGTGACCGCAAATAGCCGCGTCGGCAGCGACCAGGCCTCGCCAGCGCGAAAGGCGAGCCAGCCAGCGATCACGCCGATCAGAAAAGAGCCGAGAAT
This sequence comes from Ancylobacter defluvii, assembly GCF_018390605.1. Lineage (GTDB taxonomy): Bacteria > Pseudomonadota > Alphaproteobacteria > Rhizobiales > Xanthobacteraceae > Ancylobacter > Ancylobacter defluvii. The sequence continues at coordinate 17,420 of NZ_JAHBGD010000005.1, read as the reverse complement.
GTTGATCGCCATGGTGCCGCCGGGAAACCCGCCGCCGACCAGCCGCGGCGCCGTCAGGTTCACACCATGCCGCAACATGCCACCCAGCCCGGCACCGACAAACACCACCAGCCAATTCATCCCCAGTCCCTACTATTTACCCTGCCCTGCCCCGGCCGGCGCTACCGCCCGCGCCGCTCGGCCCGCAGCTTCGCCCAATAGTCCAGCCGCTTCTTCACCTCACGCTCGAAGCCGCGCTCATTGGGCGCATAGAAATCGGCGCGGCGGTCGCCCGCAAGCTCGTCCGGGAAAAAGGTCTGGCCGGCATAAGCGTCCGGGAAATCGTGATCATAGAGGTAGCCGGCATGGTAGCCGAGCTCCTTCATCAGTTTGGTCGGCGCATTGAGGATATGCTTGGGCGGCTGCAGCGAGCCGGTCTTCTGCGCCAAAGCGAGAGCGGCGTTGAATGCCGAATAAGCGGCATTCGATTTCGGCGCCGTGGCGACATAGGCGATGGCCTGCGCCAGGAACAGCCGCCCCTCCGGCCAGCCGACCCGGTCAAACGCCGTCCAGGCAGATACCACCTGCGGCATGGCCTGCGGATCGGCCATACCGACATCCTCGGAGGCGGCGCAGCACAGCCGGCGGAAGATCGTGCCGGGATCTTCTCCGCCTGAAAGCATCCGCGCCGCCCAGTACATGGCGGCGTTCACGTCGGAGCCGCGCAGGCTCTTATGGAAGCAGCTGAGAAGATTGTAGTGCTCGTCCTGCCCCTTGTCGTAGATCGGCGCCCGCTTCTGCATGGTCGCCGCGAGCCCGGCGACGTCGAGATCCCTGTCCGGCGGCAGGCGGAACAGCTCCTCCGCCATCCCCAGCAGATAGCGCCCGTCGCCATCGGCCATGCCCGCGAGCGCAGACCGCGCTTCCGGTTCCAGCGGTAGGCGGCGTTCCTCCAGTTCCTCGGCGCGGGCGAGCAACCGCTCCATCGCCGCCGCGTCCAGCGGCTTGAACACCAGCACCCGCGCCCGCGAGAGCAGCGCCGCGTTCAACTCGAAGGACGGGTTCTCGGTGGTCGCGCCGATCACGGTGATGGTGCCGTCTTCCATTACCGGCAGAAAGCTGTCCTGCTGGGCGCGATTGAAACGATGAATTTCGTCGACGAACAGCAGCGTGCCGGTCCCGACCGCACGCCGGCCACGCGCGGCCTCGAACACCTTCTTGAGGTCGGCGACACCGGAGAAGATCGCCGACACCTGCTCGAAATGCAGGTCGGTCTCGCGGGCGAGCAGCCGCGCCACCGTGGTCTTGCCGGTGCCGGGGGGACCCCAGAAGATCAGCGAGCCGATCGAGCGGCTCTCCGACATGCGGGTGAGGATGCCGTCGGGGCCGGTCAGATGCTCCTGCCCCACCACTTCATCGAGACGGCGCGGGCGCAGCCGGTCGGCGAGCGGGCGTGGCGCCCCCGCCTCCATTCCGGCTTGCGCGAACAGATCCGCCATGGCGCGCCTAACCCGGCAGCATGGCGGAGATCTTGCGCCCGCCGCGCTGGACGGTGATACGCCAGATCCGCGACGGCGCCTGCGTCGCCCGCGAGAGATCGGCGGTGCGGGCAATCGGCAGGCCGTTCACCTCCAGCACCACGTCACCGACGCGCAAGCTCGTGCGGTCGGCGGGCGAGCCCTCCTCGATGGAGGTGACCACCACGCCCTGGTCGACGTCCACCGTACGCATCTCCTCCACCACCGCCGGCGACAGGTTGACCACGGTAGCACCGGTGAGCGGCGAACGTCCGCCAATCGTGGTCTCGTCGCGCGGCGAGGTCTCCGGCGCCGGCTCGAGCGGCAAGGTAAGCGAGAGTTCCCTACCCTGACGCACCACGGCAATCGCCACGGTGCCGCCAAGCGGGCGGGTGGCGAAGCGATAGCCGAAGGCGTCGGGATCGTCGACCTCCTGCCCGGCAATGGCACTCACCAGATCGCCGACCCGCAAGCCCCCCTTCTCCGCCGGGCTACCGGGCGTCACGCTCTGCACCAGCGAACCGACCGGGCGCGGCAGGTCGAGCCCCTCGGCGATGTCCGGCGTCACCCGTTGCAGCTTGGCGCCAAGCCAGGGCCGGCGCACCGAACGTCCGCCATCGAGCGCCGATTGCAGCACCACCCGCACCATGTCGGCGGGAATGGCGAAGCCGATGCCCTGCGAGCCGCCCGAGCGCGAGAAGATCGCCGTGTTGATGCCCACCACCCGGCCGGCGACATCGACAAGAGCGCCGCCGGAATTGCCGGGGTTGATGGCCGCGTCGGTCTGGATGAAGAACTGGTAGTCGGTAATGCCGATCTGGGTACGGGCGAGCGCCGAGACGATGCCCTGCGTCACCGTCTGGCCCACGCCGAACGGATTGCCGATGGCGAGCACGATGTCGCCGACCTGCAGGTCGTCGGAACTGCCGAGCTCGGCAAAGGCGAAATTGCCCTTGCCACCCCTCAGCTTTAGCACCGCGAGATCGGTGCGCGGGTCGCGCAACAGGATATCGGCGTCGAACTCGCGTTTGTCGGCCAACGCCACCCGCACTTCGTCGGCGCCTTCGATGACATGGTTGTTAGTGATCACGAGACCGCCGGCATCAACCATGACGCCGGAGCCGAGCGCCCGCTGCATGCGCTCGCTAGGACCGCCGAACCCCGGGCCTCCCGGCCCGCCCGGCACCCCGAAGAAGCGGCGGAAGAAAGGATCGTCGAACAGCGGATTGCTCTGCCGCGCCTGTACCGTGCGCATGGCATAGACGTTGACGATGGCCGGCGCCGTGCGCGCCACCACCGGAGCGAAGCTCAACGATATCTCGGCGCGGGAGGTCGGCACGCGGGGCGTCTGCGCCGCTACCGGCTGCAGGCTAACGAGGAGAGTGAGGAGAGCGAAGGAGAGAGCTGTGCGTTGCATGGCGGAAATATAAGCGCCGGCCCGTGGCGGAAGAAAGGGCGGCCGCGGCGGCGGCGCCGAAACCGACCATGAATCGGCATCCACCACAACGAAGAAGGGCGACCCGCGGGCCGCCCTTCAATCTACGTATTCAAAATGGACAGACCGGATCAGACCGCAGCGCCCTCTTCAGCCTTCTGCGCCTCGAAACGGGCAAGATCGGCGGCGCCCTTGGCGCTCTCGTCGCGATCGACGAGTTCGATCACCGCGATGGCGGCCGAATCACCGTGGCGGAAGCCCGCCTTGATGATGCGGGTATAGCCGCCATTGCGCTCCTTGTAGCGCGGGCCGACGACGTCGAACAGCTTGCGCACGACGGCGACATCGCGGATCTCGGCGATCGCCTGACGGCGGGCATGCAGGCCACCGCGCTTGCCGAGGGTGATCAGCTTCTCGACCACCGGGCGAAGATCCTTCGCCTTGGGAAGGGTGGTGAGGATCTGCTCGTGGGTAATGAGCGCCTGGGCCATATTGGCGAACATGGCCTTGCGGTGTTCGGCAGTCCGGTTGAACTTCCGGTAAGTCTTGCCGTGGTTCATGGCAAAATTCCTAAAATGCGACGGCCTTCGAGCCGGGGAATGGGGGGAGCGACTCGAACGCCGCGCTCACTGCTCAGTAATGATCTTCGAACCGCTTGGCGAGATCCTCGATGTTCTCCGGCGGCCAGCCCGGCACTTCCATGCCGAGATGCAGGCCCATGCTGGCGAGCACTTCCTTGATCTCGTTCAGCGACTTGCGGCCGAAGTTCGGGGTACGGAGCATTTCCGCCTCGGTCTTCTGGATCAGGTCGCCGATGTAGACGATATTGTCGTTCTTCAGGCAGTTGGCCGAACGAACCGAAAGTTCCAGTTCGTCGACCTTCTTGAGAAGCGCCGGGTTGAAGGGCAACTCCTGCATCGCCGGGCTTTCGGCCTCACGCTTGGGCTCTTCGAAGTTCACAAAGATCTCAAGCTGGTCCTGGAGAATGCGCGCCGCATAGGCGAGCGCATCTTCCGGGCCGATGGAACCGTTGGTCTCGATGGTCATGGTCAGCTTGTCGTAGTCGAGAATCTGGCCCTCGCGGGTGTTCTCGACCTTGTAGGAGACCTTCTTCACCGGCGAATACAGGCTGTCGACCGGGATGAGGCCGATCGGCGCGTCCTCGGGACGGTTGCGGTCGGCCGCAACATAGCCCTTGCCGGTATCGACCGTAAACTCCATGCGGATCTCGGCGCCGTCATCGAGGGTGCACAGCACCAGCTCGGGGTTCAGCACCTGCACGTCGCCGACGGTCTGGATGTCGCCGGCGGTGACGATGCCCGGACCTTGCTTCTTCACCACCATGCGCTTGGGACCATCGCCCGCCATCTTGATGGCGATGTCCTTGATGTTAAGCACGATGTCGGTAACGTCCTCGCGGACGCCCGGGATCGACGAGAACTCGTGCAGCACGCCGTCGATATGGACCGAAGTCACCGCCGCGCCCTGCAGCGAGGACAAGAGAATACGGCGCAGCGCATTGCCGAGCGTCTGGCCGAAACCACGCTCCAGCGGCTCGGCGACCACGGTCGCGAAGCGCTTCGCATCGCTTCCGGCGGAGACTTCGAGCTTTTCGGGCTTGATGAGCTCTTGCCAGTTCTTCTGAATCACTTGCGTCACCCTTGCTCTCGACGGAGCCGCGGGCACCCTGCCCTGCGGCCGCCGCTCCCGCCCGGAGGCCGGAGAGAATGCCAAACGCAGCGGACCCGGCGGCGACATGCGCCGCCGGTCGGCGAATGCGTCAGACGCGCCGGCGCTTGCGCGGACGGCAACCATTGTGCGGGATCGGGGTAACGTCGCGGATCGACGTCACCATGAAGCCCGCCGCCTGGAAGGCGCGCAGTGCGGATTCACGACCCGAACCGGGGCCCGACACCTCGACCTCGAGGGTGCGCATGCCGTGCTCGGACGCCTTGCGAGCGCAATCCTCGGCCGCCACCTGCGCCGCATAGGGCGTGGACTTGCGGGAGCCCTTGAAGCCCATCGCGCCGGCCGACGACCAGGCAATGGTGTTGCCCTGCGCATCGGTGATGGTGATCATGGTGTTGTTGAACGACGCATTCACATGCGCCACGCCGGAGGCAATGTTCTTGCGCTCGCGACGCTTAATGCGGGTAGTATCCTTGGCCATCGACTTCTCGATCCTTCAGACGCGCCCGTAGTGCCAGGCGCTCGGGACAAACACGCTCAAAAAGCCCGCGACAGAGCCGCGGGCACGAAAGAAGCGGGCCTCAGCCCGCCCCGACTTACTTCTTCTTGCCGGCGATCGGCTTGGCCGGACCCTTGCGGGTGCGGGCATTGGTGTGGGTGCGCTGACCGCGCACCGGCAGGCCGCGACGATGGCGCAGGCCGCGATAGCAGCCGAGATCCATCAGCCGCTTGATGTTCATCGAGACTTCGCGGCGCAGATCGCCTTCCACGAGATAGTCGCGATCGATGGCCTCGCGGATCTGAAGCACTTCCTGGTCGGTCAGCTGGTTGACGCGACGCTCCAGGGGAATACCGACCTTCGCAACGATATCGGCCGCGTTCTTCGCGCCGATGCCGTGAATGTACTGCAGCGCGATGATGACGCGCTTGTTGGTCGGGATATTAACGCCTGCGATACGGGCCACTTGCCGTCTCCATGTGAACCGGCGAACCGGAATAAACCTAACCCGCGCCGGTGGAGGCCGGCCCATGCGGATATATATACAAGGCGCCGCCCGACATCGCGGACGATGTCGAAGGACGACGCCTGCCTAAGTGAAGCGCGGCTCATAGTGCGATTCCGGCGGCGAGTCAAGCTCAGCGCCGGAAAACACGCTCGCCACCTACACGGTTTCGAGAACCTCGGCGATCGCCTTCTCGACTTCGTCGATCGGACGCATGCCGTCGACCGCGACCAGCAAGCCGCGCTCAGCATAATACGGAGCCACAACGGCGGTATCGCGGTTGAAGGCTTCCAGCCGGGTCTTGAAGATCTCCGGGTCGTCGTCCTTGCGGACCGGCTCGCCGCGCTCCCGCGTTTCCTGTGCCCGCTGCAGGATACGGCCGACCAGCTTTTCCTGGTCGACCTTGAACTCGATCACCGCATCGAGCTTCTGCCCCTTGCGAGACAACAGCCCATCGAGCGCCTCGGCCTGCGGAACGGTGCGCGGGAAGCCGTCGAGGATGAACCCCTTGGCGGCATCCGGCTGGTCGATACGATCGGAGATGATGCCGATCACGATATCGTCGGACACCAGCTGACCGGCATCCATCACTTCCTTGGCGCGCAGGCCGACCGGCGTTCCATTCCGCACGGCCTCGCGAAGCATGTCGCCGGTGGAGAGCTGCACGATGCCGTGCCGCGCCACCAGGCGTTGTGCCTGAGTTCCCTTGCCCGCTCCCGGCGGACCAAGAAGAATCAGCCTCATCGACGCTTCCCCCTGAGCTTGGCCTTCTTGACCAGCCCCTCATATTGATGCGCCAGCAAGTGTCCCTGAACCTGGGCTACCGTGTCCATCGTCACCGAGACGACGATGAGCAGCGACGTACCACCGAAATAGAACGGCACTGCCGCGTAGGAGATCAGGATCTCGGGAAACAAGCAGACGATCGCTAGGTAAGCCGCACCGATGACGGTGATGCGAGTCAGCACATAGTCGATATACTCCGCCGTGCGTTCGCCGGGACGAATGCCGGGGATGAAGCCGCCATGCTTCTTCAGGTTGTCCGCGGTCTCGGTCGGATTGAACACGATCGCGGTGTAGAAGAAGCAGAAGAACACGATCAGCAGCACATAGAGCAGCATGAACAGCGGCTGTCCGTGGCCGATCAGCGTCGTTACCGTGGTTAGCCAGGCCGGTCCCTGCCCCTGCGTGAAGCTGGCGACGGTGGTCGGGATCAGCAGCAGCGATGAAGCGAAGATCGGCGGGATCACGCCCGACGAGTTCAGCTTCAGCGGCAGGTGCGAGGACTGGCCCTCATACACCTTGTTGCCGACCTGGCGCTTCGGGTACTGGATCAGCAGCCGGCGCTGGGCGCGCTCCACGAACACGATGAACATGATGACCGCGACGGCCATCAGGATCACCGCGATGATCAAGCCGGTCGAAATCGCGCCTTGGCGGCCGAGTTCAAGCGTGTTGGCGACCGCCGAGGGCAGCTCCGCGACGATGCCGGCGAAGATGATCAGCGAAATGCCGTTGCCGATGCCGCGCGAGGTGATCTGCTCGCCGAGCCACATCAGGAACATGGTGCCGCCGGTCAGCGTGATCACCGTCGAGATGCGGAAGAACCAGCCGGGATCCGAGACCACGGCACCCGAGCCTTCGAGGCCGACGGCGATGCCGTAGGACTGGAACACCGCGAGCACCACCGTGAGATACCGGGTGTACTGGTTGATCATCTTGCGGCCGGACTCGCCCTCCTTCTTCAGCGCTTCCAGCGTCGGCGAGACGGTGGTCAGCAGCTGGATGATGATGGAGGCGGAGATGTACGGCATGATGTTCAGGGCGAAGATGGCCATGCGCGAGACGGCGCCGCCCGAGAACATGTTGAAGAGGCCGATGATGCCCTGCTGCGCGGTACGGAAAACGTCCGCGAGCGCGTCGGGATTGATTCCCGGCATCGGAATATAGGTGCCCAGCCGATACACCAGAAGCGCACCCAGCGTGAACCAGATGCGCTTCTTCAGTTCTTCGGCTTTTGCCAGAGCACCAAAATTGAGGTTAGCCGCGAGTTGTTCCGCTGCGGACGCCATGATGGCTGCGCTCCTCGCCTGTGCCCTGTATTCGGAAGACCTGACTTAAACGTCAGGCCACCGTTTCGCCAGAGGTCTCCGACACTGCCGGCAGCGTCACGGTGCCGCCGACCTTCTCGACCGCCGAGATCGCCGACTTGGTGGCATGCGCCACGTCGAGGGAAATCTTCGCGGTCAGTTCGCCGGAGCCCAGGACGCGGACGCCGTCCTTGGCACGGCGCAGCACGCCGGCGGCGACCAGGGTCGCCTCGGTCACGGGCTGCTTGGCATCCAGCTTGCCGGCATCGATCGCGGTCTGGATGCGGCCGAGGGACACCTCGTTCCAATCCAGCGCGAAGATATTGGTGAAGCCGCGCTTGGGCAGACGGCGATGCAGGGGCATCTGACCGCCTTCGAAGCCCTTGATCGCGACGCCGGTGCGCGAGGTCTGACCCTTCACGCCACGGCCGCCGGTCTTGCCCTTGCCCGAGCCGATGCCACGGCCGACGCGCATGCGCTTCTTGCGCGAGCCGTCGTTGTCCTTGATCTCGTTGAGATTGCTCATCGCCTGTCTCCTTCGCCCGCCGTCACGCTTCGACGACGCGAACGAGGTGGCGGACCTTCTGGATCATGCCACGCACGGCCGGGGTGTCCTCAAGCGTCGACTGACGCCCGATCTTGTTCAGTCCGAGACCGACGAGCGTCGCCCGCTGGTCCTCCGGCCGGCGGATCGGGGAACCGACCTGCTCGACCGTGATCGTGTTGCTGCTCTTCGCCATGATACGCTCCAATCCCTGTCCGAAGCGCGTCAGTCGGTAGCTTCGGCGTCGTCGATGCGACGGCGCGACTGAAGCTGCGACACTTTGAGGCTGCGGCGAGCCGCAACCAGGCGCGGGCTGTCCTGGTTCTTCAGGGCATCGAAAGTCGCCCGGACCATGTTGTACGGGTTGGACGAGCCGAAAGACTTCGCCACCACGTCCTGCATGCCCAGCGTCTCGAAGACGGCGCGCATCGGGCCGCCGGCGATGATGCCGGTACCGGCCGGGGCGGCGCGCAGCACCACCTTGCCGGCGCCGTGGTGACCATGCACGTCATGGTGCAGGGTACGGCCCTCGCGCAGCGGCACGCGGATCAGCGCGCGCTTGGCGGCGTCCGTGGCCTTGCGGATGGCTTCCGGCACTTCGCGGGCCTTGCCGTGGCCGAAGCCGACGCGACCCTTCTGGTCGCCGACGACGACCAGCGCGGCGAAGCCGAAGCGACGGCCACCCTTCACAACCTTCGCGACACGGTTGATGTGGACCAGCTTGTCCACGAACGTGTTGTCGCGATCTTCGCGTTCACGCTCACGTTCACGAGCCATGATCTTATCCTCGTCGTTCTGCGGGAGATCCCGCTCGTGATTAGAAGTTGAGACCGCCCTCGCGGGCGGCCTCGGCGAGCGCCTTGACGCGGCCGTGATAGATGAAGGCGCCGCGGTCGAAGACCACGTCCTTCACCCCGGCCGCGACGGCACGTTCCGCCACGAGCTTGCCGATCGCCGCAGCCGCCGCGACATCCGCGCCGGTCTTGAGGCTTTCCCGCAGATCCTTCTCCAGCGACGAGGCGGCGGCGATGGTCACGCCGCGCGCATCGTCGATGATCTGCGCATAGATGTGCTTCGACGAGCGATGCACCGAGAGGCGCGGCCGCCCGTTCGCCGCCGAGCGCAGGGCCCGGCGGACACGCGCCTTGCGGCGCTCGGTAGCGTCCTGAAACTTTGCCATGGTACCGATCCGTTACTTCTTCTTGCCTTCCTTGCGGAAGATGAATTCGCCGGCGTACTTCACGCCCTTGCCCTTATAGGGCTCGGGACCGCGATAATCGCGGATCTCGGCGGCGACCTGCCCGACCTTCTGACGGTCGATGCCGGTGACGACGATTTCCGTCGGCTTCGGCGTGACGATCTGGATCCCTTCCGGGATCGCGTAGATCACGTCGTGGCTGTAGCCGAGCGACAGGTTCAGGTTCTTGCCCTGCACCGCCGCCTTGTAGCCGACGCCGCTGATCTCGAGCTTCTTCTCGAAGCCCTTGGTCACGCCTTCGACGAGGTTCGACACCAGCGTGCGGGAAAGGCCCCACATCGCCATGTGCCGGTTGCTCTCGCCGCGCGGCTTGAACGAGATGACGTTGCCGTCGAGGCTGGCGCCGATTTCGTCGACGATCTTGACCTCGAGAGCGCCTTTCGGGCCCTTGACCTTGACGGTCTGGCCGTCGATCGCGGCGGTAACGCCGGCCGGGACGGTGATAATGGCTTTGCCGATCTTGGACATGTGCTCTCTCTCCCTCCCGATCAGAAGACCGTGAAGAGGACCTCGCCGCCCACGTTCTTATCGCGGGCTTCGTGGTCCGCCATCACGCCCTGGGGCGTGGAGACGACAGCGACGCCAAGACCATTGGCGACGCGCGGAAGGGTCTTGACCGACGAGTACACCCGGCGGCCAGGCTTCGACACGCGAGAAATCTCGCGGATCACCGGCTCGCCGTCATAGTACTTCAGCTCGATCTCGAACTCGGTACGGCCATTGACCGGCTCGGAAGCCGAATAACCGCGGATGAAGCCCTCAGCCGCGAGAACCTCGAGCACCGAGGCGCGCAGACGCGAGCCGGGGGTCGAGATCTTTTCCTTGCGGCGCATCTGCGCGTTGCGGATGCGGGTGATCAGGTCGCCAATCGGATCAGACGTAGACATGGATCGGCCCTCCTCACCAGCTCGACTTAACGAGACCGGGCACCTGGCCCTGCGAGCCGAGCTCGCGGAGCGCAATGCGGCTCATCTTCAGCTTGCGATAGAACGCCCGCGGGCGGCCGGTCACTTCGCAACGATTGCGAACGCGAACCTGCGCCGAGTTGCGCGGCAGTTCCGCCAATTTGAGGACCGCGGCAAAGCGCTCCTCGATCGGCAATTCCTTGTTCTGGATCAGGGCCTTGAGCCGCGAGCGCTTGCCGGAATAGTTCTTAGCAAGCTGCCTGCGGTGTTCGTTCTTCTCGACGGCGCTTTTCTTCGCCATATGCTTCTGCTCCTAGCTCTCCGCGTTTGGGGCTCCCGCCCCACGGCCGGAAGGGGATGCTTACTGACGGAACGGGAAGTTGAAGGCCTTCAGAAGCGCGCGCGCCTCGTCGTCCGTCTTCGCCGTCGTGCAGACGATGATGTCCATGCCCCACATCTGATCAACCTTGTCGTAGTTGATCTCGGGGAACACGATGTGCTCCTTGATGCCCATGGCATAGTTGCCGCGGCCATCGAAGCTCTTCGGGTTCAGGCCGCGGAAGTCACGCACGCGCGGCAGCGCGATGGTGACCAGGCGGTCGACGAACTCGTACATGCGAACCTTGCGAAGGGTGACCTTCGCGCCCACCGGCTGGTTCTCGCGCAGCTTGAAGTTCGAGATCGCCTGGCGGGCGCGGGTCACGACCGGCCGCTGGCCGGCGATCTGCGCGAGGTCCGCCGCGGCGGTCTGCACCTTCTTGGTGTCGGCAGTGGCTTCGCCCACGCCCATGTTGATGACGATCTTGTCTATCGCCGGCACTTCCATGGGATTCTTGTAGCCGAACTGCTCGATCATCTGCTTGCGGATCTCGTCCTCGTAAAAGGACTTCAACCGCGGGGTGTAGCTAGCCTCAGCCATCGATCTTCTCCCCCGAGCGCTTGGCGATACGGACCTTGGTCCCGTCTGCCTGCACAAGGAAACCGACGCGGGTCGGCTTGCCGTCCTTCGGATCGGCGATCGCGATGTTCGACAGGTCGATGGACGCCTCTTTCGAGATGATCCCACCTTCCTGGTTCGCGCTCTGCCGCTGATGGCGCTTCACCAAGTTGACGCCGCGAACCTTCGCGGTGCCTTCCTTGGGAAGAACCGAAATAACCTCGCCCGAGCGACCCTTGTCGCGACCGGCGAGAACGACGACCTTGTCGCCCTTTTTGATCTTCGCCGCCATCACAGCACCTCCGGCGCCAGCGAGATGATCTTCATGTGGTTCTTGGCGCGCAGTTCGCGCGGAACCGGTCCGAAGATACGCGTGCCGACCGGCTCCTTGTTGTTGTTGATCAGCACGGCCGCATTGCGGTCGAAGCGGATCACCGTGCCGTCGACGCGACGGATGTCCTTGGCGGTCCGAACGACCACCGCCTTCATCACATCGCCCTTCTTCACGCGGCCGCGCGGGATAGCTTCCTTCACCGACACCACGATGATGTCGCCGACATGGGCGTATTTCCGCTTCGAACCGCCAAGCACCTTGATGCACATAACGCGACGCGCACCGGAATTGTCCGCCACGTCGAGATTGGTCTGCATCTGGATCATGACGCACCTATTTCTCGTAAAACTGCGCGCTGCGGTGAAGCTGGCGCACCCTCAACCCCGTTGCCGGGAAGCTCACTCCGGGAAGCTCAGACTTCTGCCCGCTTCTCGCCCTGGATAACAACCCAGTTCTTCAGCTTGGACAGAGGACGGCTCTCCTCGATCCAGACGGTATCGCCTTCCTTCCAAGCATTCGCCTCGTCATGGGCGTGATACTTTTTGGAGCGGCGGACGGTCTTCTTCAACAGCGGATGCGTGAAGCGACGCTCGACACGGACCACAACGGTCTTGTCCTGCTTGTCGCTCACCACGACGCCCTGCAGCAAACGCTTCGGCATCGTTATCTCCTCACTTCGCCAGGGCCGCGGACGCGGCCTTCTGCGCCTGGATCGTCTTGATCCGCGCGATATCGCGACGGATCTGACGCACGCGCGCGGTGTTCTCCAGCTGACCGGTCGCCTTCTGGAAGCGCAGGTTGAACTGCTCCTTCTTCAGGCTCAGCAGCTCGTCGCTCAATTCGTCGACGGTCTTGGTCCGGATGTCGGAAGCCTTCGTCATCATTCCCTCCGTCACTCGGCGATACGTTCGACGAAGCGCGTCTTGATCGGCAGCTTCGCAGCGGCCAGCGTCAGCGCTTCACGGGCGATCTCCTGGCTCACGCCATCGATCTCGAACATGATTCGGCCGGGCTTGACCTTGGCGGCCCAGAATTCGGGAGCGCCCTTGCCCTTACCCATACGGACTTCGGTCGGCTTCTTCGACACCGGCACATCCGGGAACACCCGGATCCACACCCGGCCCGCACGCTTCATGTGACGGGTCAGCGCGCGGCGCGCGGCTTCGATCTGACGAGCGGTGACCCGCTCGGGCTCCAACGCCTTCAGCCCGAACTGGCCGAAGTTGAGGTCAGTCCCGCCCTTCGCAACGCCGTGGATACGGCCCTTGAACTGCTTGCGGAACTTCGTGCGCTTCGGTTGCAGCATATCGCGCCTCTTATTCCTTTGTCACACTCACGCCGCGTCGCGGCGCGAGGGACGACCACCCGACGGCTCGTTGTCCGAAAGGCGCTTATCCTGCGCCATCGGATCGTGCTCGAGGATTTCGCCCTTGAAGATCCAGACCTTGACACCGCAGGTGCCGTAGGTCGTGAAGGCGGTCGCAGTACCGTAATCTACGTCCGCGCGCAAGGTGTGAAGCGGCACACGCCCTTCACGATACCATTCCAGACGCGCAATTTCGGCGCCGCCCAGGCGGCCGGAGCAGTTGATACGGATACCTTCGGCCCCGAGACGCATCGCCGACTGCACCGCGCGCTTCATGGCGCGACGGAAAGCGACGCGACGCTCGAGCTGCTGGGCAATCGATTCGGCGACAAGGCGCGCGTCGATTTCCGGCTTGCGGATCTCGACGATGTTGATGAAGACTTCCGAGTTGGTCATCTCGGCAACCTTCTTGCGCAGCTTGTCGATGTCCGCGCCCTTCTTGCCGATCACCACGCCCGGACGCGCCGAGTGAATGGTGACGCGGCACTTCTTGTGCGGACGCTCGATCACGATCTTGGAGACGGCCGCCTGCTTCAGCAGCTTGAACAGCATCTCGCGGATCTTGATGTCTTCGTGCAGCAGCTGGCCATATTCGCTCTTGCCGGCGAACCAGCGCGAATCCCAGGTGCGGTTGATGCCGAGCCGAAGCCCGACCGGGTTGACCTTCTGACCCATCAGGCCTTCTCCTCGACTTCACGCACCACGATGGTGATATGCGAGAACGGCTTCTCGATGCGGCTCGCACGACCGCGGGCGCGGGCGGCGAAACGCTTCATCACGAGACCCTTGCCGACATGCGCCTCGGCGACGATCAGATCGTCGACGTCGAGCTCATGATTGTTCTCGGCATTCGCGATCGCCGATTCCAGGCACTTTTTCACGTCGCCGGCGATCCGCTTGCGGGAGAACTGAAGGTCGGCGAGCGCCGTCGCGACCTTCTTCCCGCGGATCAGCCCCGCGACGAGGTTGAGCTTCTGGGGGCTGACGCGAAGGTTACGCGCAACCGCCTTGGCTTCCGTATCCGCGAGCGTGCGCGGACGAGCTGCCTTTCCCATGACCCCTGCCTCTACTTGCGCTTGGCTTTCTTGTCCGCCGCATGCCCGTAATAGGTACGGGTAGGGGCGAACTCGCCGAACTTGTGGCCGACCATGTCCTCGTTCACCGAGACCGGGACATGCTTGTTGCCGTTATAGACGCCGAAGGTGATGCCCACGAACTGGGGCAGGATCGTGGAGCGACGGCTCCAGATCTTGACGACCTCATGGCGTCCCGAGCTGCGTACGGCTTCCGCCTTCTTGAGGAGGTAGCCGTCGACGAACGGACCTTTCCAGACCGATCGAGACATAATTCAGATTCCCTCGCTCACTTCTTGCGGGCGTGACGGCTCGACACGATGAACTTCGTGGTCGACTTGTTCTTCCGGGTCTTCTTGCCCTTGGTAGGGAAGCCCCAGGGGGTGACCGGATGACGGCCGCCCGAGGTACGGCCTTCGCCGCCGCCGTGCGGATGGTCGACCGGGTTCATGGTCACGCCGCGGTTATGCGGCATGCGACCCAGCCAACGGCTGCGGCCGGCCTTGCCGAGGTTGGTGTTCATGTGGTCCGGGTTGGAAACCGCACCCACCGTACCGCAGCACTCGCCGTGAATCAGGCGCTGTTCGCCCGAGTTCAGACGGATGATCACATAACCGTTGTCGCGTCCGACGATCTGCGCATAGGAGCCGGCGGAGCGGGCAATCTGGCCGCCCTTGCCGATCTTCATCTCGACATTGTGCACGATCGTGCCGACCGGCAGGTTGCCGAGCGGCGCAGTGTTGCCGGGCTTCACGTCGACGTTCTTCGAGGCGATCACCTTGTCGCCCACAGCAAGGCGCTGCGGGGCCAGGATGTAGCTCAGCTCGCCGTCCTCATACTTGATGAGGGCGATGAACGCCGTGCGGTTGGGATCGTACTCGATCCGCTCCACCACGGCCGGCACATCGCGCTTGGCGCGCTTGAAGTCGACCAGGCGATAGCTCTGCTTGTGGCCGCCGCCGCGGAAGCGGACGGTCACCCGGCCGGTGTTGTTGCGGCCGCCAGCTTCCGACTTGCCCTCGGTCAGCGTCTTGACCGGCTTGCCCTTGTAGAGGCCCGAGCGGTCGACGATGACGAGCTGACGGAGGCTCGGCGTTACCGGCTTGAAGGTTTTGAGCGCCATGTCTCTGATCCCTTGTCCCGGCTCACAGACCCGTCGTGATGTCGATGGTGTGGCCCTCGGCGAGGGTCACAACCGCCTTCTTCACGTCGTTCTGTACGCCCTTGCGGCCCTTGAAGAACTTCGTCTTCCCCTTGCGGACCAGCGTGTTGACGCTCTCGACCTTGACGTCGAAGAGCTTCTCGACCGCCTCTTTGATCTGCGGCTTAGTAGCCGTCAGAGCAACCTTGAAGACGACCTTGTTATGCTCGGACGCAGCCGTGGCCTTCTCGGTGATCACCGGGGACACGATCACATCGTAGTGGCGCGGATCGAGACTCATTTGAAGCGCGCCTCCAGAGCGTCGACAGCCGCCTTCGTCAGCACCAGGGTCTGGCGACGCAGGATGTCGTAGACGTTGATGCCCTGAACGGGCAGCACGTCGAGGTGGATGATGTTGCGCGAGGCAAGGCCGAAATTGGCATCCACCTCGGCGCCGGAGATCACCAGCGCATTGGACAGGCCGAGGGACGCCAGCCGCTCCTTGAGCAGCTTGGTCTTCGGTTCGGCCAGCGTCGCGTCGTCGAGGACGATGAGCTGCTGCTCCTTCGCCTTGGTCGACAGCGCGTGCTTCAGCGCCAGCGCCCGGACCTTCTTGGGAAGGTCGGAGGCATGGCTACGCTGCACCGGACCGAACGCCTTGGCGCCGCCGCGGAACTGCGGAGCGGAAGCCGCGCCGTGGCGAGCGCCGCCGGTACCCTTCTGCTTGTACATCTTCCGCTTGGTGCGGTTGACGTCAGCGCGCGACAGGGTCTGGTGGGTACCAGCCTGGCGACGCGCCAGCTGCCACACCACGCAGCGGTGCAGGATGTCCTGACGGGGCTCGAGACCGAAGATCTCGTCCGACAGCGTCACGGAGCCGGCTTCGGCCCCTTCGAGAGTTTTGACGGCGAGTTCCATCACACGGTCTCCTCGGTCGCGGCCTCGGCCGCGGGAGCGACATCGGCGACAGGAGCCTCGACCTCGTCCGGCAGCCGGAACTTGCCCGGCTTCGGCGCTTCGGCCGGCAGAGCCTTCTTCACCGCGTCGGCGACGATGATCCAGCCACCCTTGGTGCCCGGAACCGCGCCTTCGACGGCGATCAGGCCGCGCTCCACATCCGTGAGCACCACCTTGAGATTCTGGGTGGTCACGGTCTCGACGCCCATGTGACCGGGCATCTTCTTGTTCTTGAAGGTCTTGCCCGGGTCCTGACGGCCACCGGTCGAACCGATCGAACGGTGCGAGACCGACACGCCGTGGGTTGCACGCAGACCGCCGAAGTTGTGACGCTTCATGCCGCCGGCGAAACCCTTACCGGTGGAGGTTCCCGTCACGTCGACGAACTGGCCGACCACGAAATGGTCCACCGTGAGCTCGGCCCCGACCGGGATGAGCCCGTCTTCCTCGACGCGGAACTCCGCGAGCTTGCGCTTGGGCTCGACCTTCGCCACCGCGAAGTGCCCGCGCATGGCGCGCGTCGTGTTCTGCGGCTTTGCGCGGCCGACGCCGAGCTGAACCGCGACATATCCGTTCTTGTCGATCGTCCGGTGGGCAACCACCTGGCAATTATCGACTTTCAGCACAGTGACCGGAATATGTTCGCCTGCATCGGTAAAGATGCGGGTCATTCCGACCTTCTGGGCGATGACGCCTGACCGCATGGCCGTGTCCCCTCGCCTTTCTCAGAGCTTGATCTCGACGTCGACACCCGCAGCGAGGTCGAGCTTCATCAGCGCGTCCACGGTCTGGGGAGTCGGGTCGACAATGTCCAGCAGACGCTTATGCGTCCGCATCTCGAACTGCTCACGCGACTTCTTGTCGACGTGAGGAGAGCGGTTGACCGTGAATTTCTCGATCCGCGTCGGCAGCGGGATAGGTCCGCGAACCTGGGCGCCGGTGCGCTTCGCCGTGTTGACGATTTCGCGCGTGGAGGCGTCCAATATACGGTGATCGAACGCCTTCAGGCGGATCCGAATGTTCTGGCCGTTCATTTGACTTCAAGGCTCCCAGAGGGCTCGCCAATAGGGCTCTATTACGAGCTCCACGAAAAAGGGGCGCAGGCGAACCGGCGCCCCTCGGGATTTGCTTCCTACTTCACTCGATGATGGCGGCGACGACGCCGGCACCGACGGTGCGTCCGCCTTCACG
>NZ_JAHBGD010000004.1 GCF_018390605.1 Ancylobacter defluvii | reverse complement strand
CCGCGTCAGCGGCGCGCCCCGTCGATGAACGGGGTTATAGGGGGGGGCGTTCTGAGTGTCAACAGGCTCGTTTTCAGAAAAATGACGGGGCGGCGACGAAACGGCTTCAGTGCGATCGCTGCGGAAGAAATGATTACCTTTCAATAGGTTAGACTTTCTGACCTTTCCACAGCCCTGTGGATAGCTCGAAAAGCGGCCGCAAATTCAGTGATCGGAGAGCACGACCTCGTCCGACCATTCGCCCTCGACCTCCTTCATGATCGCCTGACCGCAGATCACCCTCCCCTTTACCGGGTCGAAGGTCAGCGTCGGGTCGCCGGCGAGCCGCCATCCCCGGTTCAGCGCCGCGGAAACCCGCTTGCAGAACGACACGTCATCCGGGCCAGTGAGGTAGCGGTAGAGCTTCATGGTCTTGGTCGCTTCGGTCATCGTCTCGTCCTGTCCGGAGAATTCAGCCGCGCGCGGCGATCGCCGCGACGAGCGCCACGGTCTTGCGGGCGACGTCGGCATGCATGCGCTCATACATGCGCCCCTCGATCTGGATCACGCCCTTGCCGGCATGCTCCGGAAGCTCGAACGCCGCGATCAGTGCCCGTGCGGCGGCCACCTCGTCCTCAGGCGGCGTGAAGGCGGCATTGCCGGGCTCGATCTGTGTCGGGTGGATCAGCGTCTTGCCGTCGAAACCCATCTCGGCGGCTTCCCGGCATTCGCGCGAAAAGCCGTCGAGATCGCGGAAATCGTTCCACACGCCGTCCAGCACCTCGATGCCGGCGGCCCGCGCCGCCAGCACGCACATGGACAGCCAGGTATGCATCGGCGCCCGGCCCGGCACGATGCGGGCGCCGGTTTCCTTGGCGAGATCATTGGTGCCGAGCACCAGCACCGCCAGCCGGCTGACCGGATCGCGCGCCGCCGCCGCGATCCTCGCCACCTCAATCACCGCCTGCGGCGTCTCGATCATCGCCCATAGCCGGAGCGACGCCGGCGCGCCGAGCTCGTCGAGCCGGGAGCCGATCGCCCGCAATGTCTCGGCGCTGGCAATCTTGGGGATCAACAGTGCGTCTGGGCCGGCGCCGCCGGCCGCCGCTTCGGCGAAACGCGCGAGATCGGCCTCGAACCAGGGGGTGTCGAAGCCGTTGACCCGCACCACCACCTCGCGCGCGCCATAGCCGCCGGCGGCAAGCGCCTCCGCCACCTGCTGCCGTGCCGCCGCCTTGGCATCCGGCGCCACCGCATCCTCCAGATCGATGATGAGAGCGTCGGCGGGAAGACTGCGTGCCTTCTCCAGCGCGCGGGCATTGGCGCCCGGCATATACAGCACGCTGCGGCGGGGACGGATGGCGTGGAATGTAACCCCAGACATGATTCGCTCGGCTAGGTTGGCAAGATCGGGAAACCAGCCTATCCGGGCGAGCGGCGGCACGCCAACCGCGCCGGCCGGCGGCTCCGCAGCTTTGTTGCGCGAGGCGGCCCCATCACGCAACGTCTTATCGGATTTGAAGGCATGAGCGCAGCTGTCGAGACGGATGAGCGATACGACGTCGTCATTATCGGCGGCGCCATCATGGGGGCGATGGCCGCCTATTTCCTCACCCGCGACCCGGCCTTTACCGGCACGGTGGCGGTGATCGAGCGCGACGCCAGCTTCGCCCGTTCATCCACCACGCTCTCGGCCGCCTCGCTGCGCCAGCAGTTCTCCATCCCCGAGAACATCCGCATGTCGCTGTTCGGGCTGGAATTTCTGCGCACGGCAAAAGAGCGCTTCGGCGCCGAGACCGATCTCTCCTGGCATGAGGGCGGCTATCTGATCCTCGCCAGCGACGCCGGCCTGCCGATCCTCGAAGCCAATCACCAGGTGCAGAAGGCCGAGGGCGCCGATATCGACCTGCTCGATCCCGCCCGGCTCGCCGCCACCTTTCCTTACCTGAATGTCGAAGGCCTCGCCGCCGGCGCCTATGGCCGTTCCGGTGAAGGCTGGTTCGACGCCCATGCACTGCTCGACTGCGTGCGCAAGGCGGCGCGGCGGCAGGGCGCGCATCTCATCGCCGGCGAGGTCGTCGAGATCGTCCGCGCGGGCGACCGGATCACCGGCGTGACGCTCGCCGATGGTCGGCGCATCGCCTGCGGCAGCCTCGTCAACGCCGCCGGGCCGCGGGCCGGACGAGTCGCGGGCCTCGCCGGCATTCCGCTCCCCGTCGAGGGGCGCAAGCGCTGCATCTATGTCCTGCATTGCCGCACCGAGCTGCCGCGCCTGCCGTTGCTGGTCGATCCGACCGGCTTCTGGATCCGCCCGGAAGGCGCCTACCAGATCTGCGGTGCGGCGGCGCCACCGGAAGACGGCGATCCCGATGATGATTTCGAGGTCGACTGGCCACTGTTCGAGGAGACCACCTGGCCGGATCTCGCGCACCGCATCCCGGCGATGGAGGAGGTGAAGCTGGTGCGCGCCTGGGCCGGCCATTACGAGATGAACCTGCTCGACCACAATGCGGTGATCGGCCCGCATCCGGAGGTGGCGAACTTCTATTTCATGAACGGCTTTTCCGGCCACGGCCTTCAGCAGGCCCCCGCTGCCGGGCGCGCCATCGCCGAATGGATCGTGCATGGCCGTTCGCTGTCGCTCGACCTCGGCGTGTTCGGCTATGAGCGCATCCTCGCCAACCGCCCGCATGCCGAGCTGAACATCATATGAGCGCCGGGCTTCGGGTGGCCGGCGTCGATGGCTGCCCCCGCCTTGCCGATGGATCCGGCGGCTGGGTCGCGGTGATCGTCGAGCCCGGCGGCGGCATGTCGGCCGAACGCATCACCCGCCTCACCGACCTCATCGACCGGCCGGACGCCCCGCAGATCGTCGCCGTCGACATGCCGATCGGCCTGCCGGAGCGCATCGGCCCCGGCGGCAGGGCGCCGGAGCGGCTGGTGCGCCCCAAGCTCGGCGACCGGCAGTCGAGCGTGTTTTCCATACCCTCGCGGGCCGCCGTCTATGCCGCGCTCGACGAGAGCATCGCGGAAGACCAGCGTTATCGGCATGCCTGCTCTGTCGCCCGCGCAAGCTCGCAGCCGCCCCGCGCGGTCTCGAAGCAGGCATTCCACATCTTCGGCAAGATCGCCGAGATCGACCGGCTGCTGCGCGCACGACCCGCCCTCGCCGGCCGCATCCATGAATGCCACCCGGAGGTCAGCTTCTGGGCGATGAACGGCGGGCACGCCCTCGACGTCGCCAAGAAGGTGAGGAACGCGCCGTATCAGCCGGGCCTGGCGAAGCGCCGCGAACTGCTGGCGGTGCAAGGCTTCGAGGACGCCTTCACCTCACCCTTGCGCGCCCGCGCGCTGAAGGTGGGCGAGGACGACCTTATCGATGCCTGCGCCGCCGCCTGGACCGCCGGGCGCATCGCGCGCGGGCAGGCGGTCGGCTTTCCCGTCCTTCCCGAACGCGATGGCGAAGGCCTGCCGATCCAGATTCAGGCGTGACGGGCGCCTAACAATCTACAATTATTGTCAAATACCATATCACACAGAAATTTTGTGCATTAATCCAATTTGCACATCCGATTTCGTGTTATATATTTGGAACTGCTAAAACACAGGGAATTGCCGGAAATGGCCGCGCCGCAGCAGCAGAAACTGAAGGTCAACGGCCCCGTCGCCGTCACCGCCAACCGTCTCGCCGACGGCGCGGTAGTCTGGCGCACCGCCGCTGGCGGCTGGTCGACGGCGCTCGGCGATGCCGCCGTCGTCACCACGGCGCCGGAAGCCATCGCGCTGCTCGAAGGCGCCCACAAGCGCGACACCGACGCGGTCGGCGCCTATGTGGCACCGGTCATCCTCGGCGACAACGGCGCCGTCCTGCCCGGCAATCTGCGCGAGCGCATCCGCGTCAACGGGGTCACCTTCGAACTGCCCGCCTCCACCCTTCCCGCGGCCTGAATGCCGTTCCTTCAAGCCGCGACTGCAGAAGACACCGATCATGTACGTCTATGACGAATTCGACCGCGCCTTCCTCGCCGAACGGGTCGCCGATTTCCGCGACCAGGTGGAGCGGCGCCTGTCGGGCGCCCTCACCGAGGACGAGTTCAAGCCGCTGCGGCTGATGAACGGCGTCTATCTGCAGCTGCACGCCTATATGCTACGCGTCGCCATCCCCTATGGCACGCTGTCCTCGGACCAGTTGCGCCGTATGGCGCATGTCGCCCGTGTCTATGACCGCGGCTACGGCCATTTCACCACCCGCCAGAACATCCAGTTCAACTGGATCAAGCTGGAGGACCTGCCGCAGGCCATGGCCGATCTCGGCGAGGTCGGCGTGCACGGCATCCAGACCTCCGGCAACTGCATCCGCAACGTGACCACCGACCAGTGGGCCGGCGCCACGCCGGAGGAGTTCGACGACCCGCGCATCTGGGCGGAAATCCTGCGCCAGTACTCCACCTTCCACCCGGAATTCACCTACCTGCCGCGCAAGTTCAAGATCGCCATCACCGCCGCCCCGAAGGACCGCGCGGCGACCAAGGTGCATGATGTCGGCCTGCGGCTGCATCGCAATGAGGATGGCGAGCTCGGCTTCGAGGTACTGGTCGGCGGCGGCCTCGGCCGCACGCCCTTCGTCGGCAAGTCGATCCGACCGTTCCTGCCGGTGCGCGACATACTGAGCTACATCGAAGCGATCATGCGCGTGTACAACCAGTTCGGCCGGCGCGACAACATCTACAAGGCGCGCATCAAGATCCTGGTGCACGAGATCGGCGCCGAGGCCTTCGCCGAAGCGGTCGAGGCGGAATGGGCCAACATCCGCGACGGCGCGCTGCAGCTCACCGACGAGATCATCGACGACATCCGCGCCCGCTTCCTCTACCCGGATTTTGCCGCGGTGGAGGATCAGCCCGCAGAGATGACGGCGGCGCTGGAAGACCCGCGCTTCGCCACCTGGTACCGCAACTCGGTGCACCGGCATAAGGTCCCGGGCTATTCCATCGTCACCATCTCGCTGAAGCCGGTCGGCGCGCCTCCGGGCGACGCCACCGCCGACCAGATGGATGTCGTCGCCGATCTCGCCGACGCCTACGCTTTCCATGAGATCCGCGTCGGCCACGAGCAGAATCTCTGCCTGCCCAACGTGGCGCAGAAGGACCTGCCGGAGCTGTGGCGCCAGCTCGACGCCGCCGGCCTCGCCACGCCGAACGTCAATCATGTGAGCGACATCATCGCCTGCCCCGGCCTCGATTATTGCGCGCTGGCCAATGCCCGCGCCATTCCGGTGGCGCAGGAAATCTCCAAGCGCTTCGCCGATCTCGACCGCTCGCGCAGCATCGGCCGGCTGCACGTCAACATCTCCGGCTGCATCAATGCCTGCGGCCATCACCATGTCGGCCATATCGGCATTCTCGGGGTCGAGAAGAACGGCCAGGAATTCTACCAGATCACCCTGGGTGGCCGGGCCGACGAGCATGCCCAGCTCGGCACGCTGCTCGGTCCGGCGGTTTCCTACGACCAGGTGCCCGGGCTGATCGAGGACATCGTCGACGCCTATCTCGAACTGCGCGCCTCGCCGAAGGAGCTGTTCGTCGACACCGTTCACCGCCTCGGCGTCGAACCCTTCAAGGAACGTGTCTATGCCACTCATTGAGAACGGCAAGCTCGCCCCGGACCGCTTCACGCGGGTTGCCGACGAGGACGAGGCCGGACAGGTGCCGCCCCTCCCCGCCTCCACGCCGGTGCTGCTGTCGCTGGACCGCTTCCTCAAGGAAGAAGAGGCGCTGGCCAGCACCAATGTCGAGGTCGGCATCATCTGGCCGAACAACAAGCCGATCGCCGAGATCGTGCCCTATCTGCCGCGCCTGGCGCTGGTCGCGCTCAACTTCCCGACCTTCCGCGACGGGCGCGCCTACAGCCAGGCCCGCCTGCTGCGCGAGCGGCTCGGCTGGAAGGGGCCGCTGCGCGCCATCGGCAACGTGCTGCGCGACCAGTTCCTCATCATGTCGCGTGCCGGCTTCGACCAGATCGTGCCGGTCAAGGATGCCGATGCGCAGGCCTTCGACGCCGCGATGCACAGCTACACCGTGTTCTACCAGCCGACCGGCGACGGGCGTAAGAGCCTGCTGCGTGCGCGGCTCGGCCGTTCGGCGACGCGTGCGGAACACGACGGATCGAAGGACAGGGGGGCCACCGCATGACCTCCCCCCTCAACCTCGATACCATCCTCACCGGCCTTGCCCCGCTCGATGCGGTGGAGGAGATCGCCCGCACCCTGGAAGGCCGCTCGCCGACCGAGGTGATCGCCGCCGCCCAGACCATTGTCGGGCGCGACCGGCTGTGCCTCGTCTCGTCCTTCGGCACCGAGTCCGCCGTGCTGCTCGCCTTCGCCGCCGAGGTGGATCCCTCGATCCCGGTGGTCTTTCTCGACACCGGCTGGCTGTTCGAGGAGACGCTGGCCTATCGCGACACGCTCACAGCCCAGCTCGGCCTCACCGATGTGCGCTCCTTCCATCCCGATGCCGAGCGCCTCGCCACGCAGGATGCCGGCAACGACCTTTGGTATTCCGACCCCGATGCCTGCTGCCGCATCCGCAAGGTCGAGCCGCTGGCCAGGGCGCTCGACGGCTTTGACGGCTGGCTGAACGGCCGCAAGCGCTACCAGGCCTCGACCCGCGCCGGCATCCCGGTGGCCGAGCGCGACGGCGAACGGCTGAAGTTCAACCCGCTCGCCAGCCTGGAGCGTGCCGAAGTGGAAGCCGCTCACAAGCGCTTCGCCCTGCCGCCGCACCCGCTGGAGGCCAAGGGCTTCCCTTCGGTCGGCTGCCTGCCCTGCACCAGTCGCGTCGCCGCCGGCGAGGATGCCCGCGCCGGACGCTGGCGTGGTCGCGCCAAGACCGAGTGCGGCATTCACACGCTGATCTCGGCGCGCTGACGCTTTTCGCTCTTCCTGTGAGCGATTCAATTCATTGAATTCACAGGCGAAAGCCTGACGTCGCACCCAAATAACACATGGGCGCGACGTTGTTTAATCTATTTTTCTATATAGTATGTATTTTTTATTGACCCCAGCAACCAGCCGTGGAACCCTTAGGTCAATGGTTTTTGACGGTGCGGGGGCGCGCCGTCCGGGAGAGATTGATCATGTCCATTCGTTTCAAGCATCTGGCGATCGCCGGCCTCGCCGCCGCGCTCGTCGCGCCGCTCGCCGCGCCGGCACCGGTGCGCGCCGCCGACGTCACCCTGCTCAACGTGTCCTACGACCCGACGCGCGAGCTCTACCAGAAGTTCAACAAGCTGTTCGCCGAGACGTACAAGGCCGAAACCGGCAAGACCGTCGAGATCAAGACCTCGCATGGCGGCTCCGGCAAGCAGGCCCGCTCGGTAATCGACGGCCTCGAGGCCGACGTGGTCACCCTGGCGCTCGCCTATGACATCGACGCCATCGCCGACAAGGGCTTCCTCGCCCAGGATTGGCAGAAGCGCCTGCCCGAAAACGCCTCGCCCTACACCTCGACCATCGTGTTCCTGGTGCGCAAGGGCAACCCCAAGGGCATCAAGGATTGGGACGATCTGGTGAAGCCGGGCGTGCAGGTCATCACCCCCAACCCGAAGACCTCCGGCGGCGCCCGCTGGAACTACCTCGCCGGCTGGGCCTATGCGCTGAAGAAGTACGGCTCGGAGGACAAGGCGAAGGAATATCTCGCCTCGCTGTTCAAGAACGTGCCGGTCCTCGACACCGGCGCGCGCGGCTCCACCGTCACCTTCACCGAGCGCGGCGTCGGCGACGTGCTGCTCGCCTGGGAAAACGAGGCGTTCCTGTCGAAGAAGGAATTCGGCGACGACAAGTTCGACATCGTCGTGCCTTCGCTGTCCATCCTTGCCGAGCCGCCGGTCGCGGTGGTCGACAAGGTGGTGGACCGCAAGGGTACCCGTGCGGCGGCCGAGAGCTACCTGAAGCTGCTCTACAGCAAGGAAGGCCAGAAGCTCGCCGCCGAGAATTTCTATCGCCCCCGCGATGCCGAAATCGCCAAGCAGTATGAGAAGGTCTTCCCGAAGGTCGACCTCGTCACCATCGACGACCCGGCCTTCGGCGGCTGGCGCAAGGCGCAGAAGACCCATTTCGACGATGGCGGCGTCTTCGACCAGATCTATTCCAACTGAGTTCCCGAGGCCGGCGCCAACGCCAGCCACAACTGGGCGCCGGACCTGATGCGGGTCCGGCGCCGCTCTTATGATGCGGTACGAGGGAATGCGGACGTGACCGAGACGACGATAAGCGCGCCGCCGCTCGCCCCTGCTGCGCCGCCCCGCCGAAGCAGCGGCGTGATCCCCGGCTTCGGCCTCACCATGGGCCTCACGCTGCTGTGGCTGTCATTGATCGTGCTGATCCCGCTCGCCGGCCTGTTCTTCAAGACCGCCGAGCTGACGCCGGACCGCATCTGGACCATCCTCACCGCCACCCGCACGCTGAACGCGCTGAAAATTTCCTTCGGCCTGTCGCTCATCGCCGCCAGCATCAATCTGGTGCTCGGCGCCGTGGTGGTGTGGGCGCTGGTGCGCTACGATTTTCCCGGCCGCCGCCTGCTCGACGCTCTGGTCGACATTCCCTTCGCGCTGCCCACCGCGGTGGCCGGCATCGCGCTGACCACGCTCTATGCCGAGAATGGCTGGCTCGGCAGCCTGCTCGCGCCCCTGGGTGTAAAGGTCTCCTTCACCCCGCTCGGCATCCTGGTGGCGCTGATCTTCATCGGCCTGCCCTTCGTGGTGCGCACGGTGCAGCCGGTGCTGGAGGACTTCGACCATGAGCTGGAGGAGGCCGCCGCCACGCTCGGCGCCAGCCGCTGGACCACCATCCGCAAGGTGGTGCTGCCGACCGTACTGCCAGCCTTCCTCACCGGCTTTGCCCTCGCCTTCGCCCGCGCGGTCGGCGAATACGGCTCGGTGATCTTCATCGCCGGCAACCTGCCCAATGTGTCGGAGATCGCGCCGCTGCTGATCGTCATCCGGCTGGAAGAGTTCCGCTACGCCGATGCCACCACCATAGCCGCCACCATGCTGGTGGCCTCCTTTGCGCTGCTGTTCGTGATCAACGGCCTGCAGCGCTGGTCGCAGGCCCGCACCGGGAGGGCATCATGAGCGACAATTCCGTCCGTTCCGAACCCGCCGCCGTCAAATGGACGGTGATCGCGGTGGCGGCCCTGTTCATCGGCCTGTTCATCGTGATGCCGCTGATCAACGTCTTCGCCCAGGCCTTCGTGAAGGGCTGGCAGGCCTATGCCAGCGCCCTCGTCGAGCCGGACGCGCTCGCCGCCATCGAGCTGACCCTTCTCGTCACCGCCATCGCGGTGGTCGCCAATACCGGGATGGGACTGGTGATGGCATGGGCGATCACCAAGTTCTCGTTCCGCGGCAAGAGCTTCCTGATCACCCTCATCGACCTGCCGTTCTCGGTGTCGCCGGTGGTGGCGGGCCTGGTCTTCGTGCTCATGTTCGGCGCCCAGGGCTATTTCGGCCCGTGGCTGATCGACAATGGCTACAAGGTCATCTTCGCCTGGCCGGGCATCGCGCTGGCCACCATCTTCGTCACCTTCCCTTTCGTGGCGCGCGAGCTGATCCCGCTGATGCAGGAACAGGGCACCACCGAGGAGGAGGCGGCGGTGACGCTCGGCGCCTCCGGCTGGCGGGTGTTCTCCCGCGTCACCCTGCCGAATGTGAAATGGGCGCTGCTCTACGGCGTGCTGCTCTGCAATGCCCGCGCCATGGGCGAGTTCGGTGCGGTGTCGGTGGTCTCCGGCCATGTGCGCGGCGAGACCAACACCATCCCGCTGCAGGTCGAGATCCTCTACAACGAGTACCAGTTCCAGGCGTCCTTCGCGGTCGCCTCGCTGCTGGCGCTGCTCGCCGTGGTAACGCTGTTCGCCAAGACGGTGCTGGAAAGCCGCGTCCACGACCGCAAGGGCGGGCACTGAGCGCGGAAGCGCGTCGCAAGACGAAGATAATCAAGCAGGCACCGGAACGACAGGCGCAACCTGCCCCTCCCCCCGTGGCGAGAGAGATGGGGGAGGCGGAACAACGGCGCCAAGGCGCTGCGGCCTCATGAGCCCCTAACCGGCCCCGCTCCGCGAGGCCACCTCGCCCCAACGGGGGGAAGAAAAAGGAGCATGTTGCATTCCCCTGAGCGGCTCGCCTCAGAACAAATATAGCGCGGCGATGAAGCCGCCGACCACCACCACCGCGAAGACGAACGTCACCAGCCCCAGCCGCTCCTCGATGAAGACCCGCGCCGGCGGGCCGATCCAGTAGAGCAGGCCGGCGACCAGGAAGAAGCGGGCGCCGCGGGTGATGATCGACAGGACGACGAACCAGAACAGGCTGTAATGCGCGAAGCCCGAGGTGATGGTCACCACCTTGTAGGGGATCGGCGTCAGCCCCTTGATCAGGATGATCCAGTGCCCGTATTCGGCATAGGCCTTGGCGAAGGCATCGACCTTGTCGCCATAGCCATAGAGCTGGATCAGGAACATCCCGACCGTCTCGTAGAGCAGCGCGCCGATCGCGTAGCCGACCAGCCCGCCGAGCACCGAGGCGACGGTGCAGATGAAGGCATACCACCAGGCGCGATCCGGGCGGGCGATACACATCGGCACCAGCATGATGTCCGGCGGCACCGGAAAGAACGAACTCTCCGCCGCCGACACGCCGGCAAGCGCCCAAGTGGCGGAAGGCCGCTCGGCGAGAGCGATCACCCATTGATAGAGACGGCGCAGCATGAGGGCTCCGGCGGAGGGACGGGAGAATCCCGCTCAGCCGGAGCGGCGACGCGGATTGGGGACCAGCGGTGGCGCGACGAGCGCGGCCGTGCCGGGCGCGGCGTCCAGCACCGCATCCTCATCCGCATCCCCGGCGCGGATGGCGGCAGAGTCGGCGGAACCCGAATAGCCGGAATGCCCGCCACTGTCACGATTCCGCAGCGGAGCCAGCGACGCCAGCGGCAGCACGCCCTGCGGCGAGACGGCGCCCGCCAGCGCCCCGTGCTTGTCGCGCTTGCCGGACTTCGGCAGTTTCTCGGCGATGCCCATCATCTGTTCGCGCCGGCGCATCTCCGCCCAGACATCTTCCGGCTCGATGCCGAGCTCGACCCACAGCGCCACCAGATTGTAGAGAAGATCGGCGCTCTCGCGCACCGTGCCCGGCGTATCGCCGATGACACCATCGAGCGCCACCTCCACCGCCTCCTCCGCCACCTTCTTGGCGATGAAGGCCCGGCCGCGGGCAAATAGCTTGGCGGTGCGCGGCGAGGCGACCTGCCCGGCGCGCGCCGCACGCACAGCATCGTGAAGACGGCGGATCGAATCACTCATTTGCTTAAGTTTAACGCTGCTTCGATGAATATTACGTGGCAGTGCACCGCCTGCCCTGCCCGCCTGATTCCCGCCCCCTCTCCCCGTTACGGCGGTATAAATTGCTGCCTCCGGCTTTGCCCCCCTTTTGCTCCCGGGCAGAGGAAGGGGTATGGAAGATCGAAATCGATGTTCGCCAGCCAATACGGAGCGTGCCGCGTGTCGAACCGCCCCTCCCGCCGCATCCGCGCCGCAGCCCTCGCTCTCGCCCTTGCGGCGCTCCTGCCGATGGCCGGCCTCAGCGCCGCGCGCGCCACCCCTTCGCTGGTGGTCGAAATCGACAGCGGCAAGGTGCTGCTGGCGGAGGAGGCGACCAAGCCCTGGTACCCGGCCTCGATCACCAAGCTGATGACCGCCTATGTCACCTTCCGCGCCCTGCGGGCCGGGCGGCTGACCGAGACCACGCTGATCACCGTCTCCCCGCTTGCCGCCTCGCAGGCCCCCTCCAAGATGGGCTTCGTGCCGGGGACCCGCATCACCGTCGACAACGCGCTGAAGATGATGCTGATCAAGTCGGCCAACGACATCGCCGTGGTGATCGCGGAAGGCGTTGGCGGCTCGGTGCCGGCCTTTGTCGAGGAGATGAACCAGGCCGCGCGCGACCTCGGCATGACCGGCTCGCATTTCGCCAATCCCAACGGGCTGCCCGATCCGAACAACGTCACCACTGCCCGCGACCTCGCGGTTCTGGTGCGCGCCATCGCGCTCGAATATCCCGAGCATGAGCAGTTGTTCCGCATCCCGGCGATGAAGATCGGCCCGGCGGTGGTGCGCAGCTACAACAAGCTGATCGACCGCTATCCCGGCGCCGACGGCATGAAGACCGGCTTCATCTGCGCTTCCGGCTTCAATCTCGTCGCCACCGCCCATCGCGGCGACAAGCGTCTGCTGGCCATCGTGCTCGGCACCAATTCCGGCAAGGAGCGCACCGAGCAGGCGGCGCTGCTGCTGGAGCGGGGCTTCAACCACTCCTGGCAGATCTTCGGCGCCGTCGCCCCGACGGTGGATTCGCTGCGCAACCAGAGCGGCCCGCCGACCGACATGCGCGCCCAGGTCTGCGGCGGCAAGCGCAAGAACACCGCCTCGGAATCCGAGGATGACAGCGGCCCGACGCCGACCGGCTTTGCCGCCGCCGGCATGGGTGGGCTCGGCGCCGAGGTGACCGGCGCCAGCCTGCTGCAGAATCTGCCGCCTTCCATGCCGCCGGTCGAGGTATTCGTCGGCCCCACGCCCGATCCGGCAGCGCTGGCCGCCGCCTATCCGCCGCCGCCGCAGAAGAAGACACCCGCCAAGGACAAGAAGATAACCGGCGCCAAGCAGGTGGCCATTCCGGTCGCGCTGCCCAAGCCCGGCTCCAAATCCGCCGCCAAGCCGGGAACCAAGCCGGAGACGACGGTGATGGCCGATCCCACCGGCGACGCCGCCCCGGCGCCGAAGCCGGTAGCCAGGCCCGCCGCAGCCAAGCCCGCGGCAGCCAAACCTGCCGCCAAGCCGGCGGCCAAGCCGACCGCTTCCGCCCAGCCGAAGCCGGCCGCCAAACCGGCGGCGAAACCGGCAAAGCCGGCGGCGCAGTCCGCCTCGCAGCCGACCATCATTCTGGCGCCGGTGCCGGCGCCCAATCCCGCCGCCGCGGCGCAGTAGCTTGGCACCATCATGATCGACCAGACGCGCCGGCAGCCGGACCCGATCCCGGTCACGCTGCTCACCGGCTTTCTCGGCGCCGGCAAGACGACGCTGCTCAACCGCCTGCTGTCCGATCCCGATCTCAAGGACACCGCCGTGCTCATCAACGAGTTCGGCGAGATCGGGCTCGATCATCTGCTGGTGCAGCATTTCGACGATGCCACCGTGCTTCTCGCCTCGGGCTGCCTGTGCTGCACGGTGCGCGGCGACCTCGTCGAAGGGCTGGAGCACCTGCTGCGCCGCATGGATAACGGCGTCATCCCGCCGTTCCGGCGGGTGGTGATCGAGACCACCGGCCTCGCCGACCCGGCGCCGGTGCTGCATGTGCTGATGATGCACCCCTATCTGGTCATGCGCTTCCGCCTCGACGGGGTGGTGACGGTGATCGACGCGGTGAACGGGCTGTCGACGCTCGACGCCCATCCCGAAGCCGTCAAGCAGGCGGCCATCGCCGACCGCATCGTCCTCGCCAAGACCGATCTGCTCGACACGCCCGAGCGGCAGGCTGGCTTCGCGTCGCTGAATGCCCGTCTCGACCGCCTCGCCCCCGGCGCGGTGCGGCTCGATGCGGCGAAGGGCGAGGCGACGCCGGCGGCGCTGCTCGATGCCGGCCTCTACAACCCGGCGAACAAGATCCCCGATGTCGAAAGCTGGCTGAACGCCGAGGCGGTCGAGGCGGCGGAGGCCGCGCAGCGCGGCCATTCCCAACATGGATCTGCGCACGACGCCAACCGGCATGACGACCGCATCCGCGCCTTCACCGTCGCCACCGAGGCGGCGGTGCCGGCGGCGGCGCTCGACATGTTCCTGGAACTGGTCCGCGGCATGCACGGCGACAAGCTGCTGCGCCTCAAGGGCATTGTGCGCCTCGTCGAGGATCCGGCGCGCCCGGTGGTGCTGCACGGCGTCCAGCATGTGCTGCACCCGCCGAGCCAGTTGCCCGACTGGCCGGACGACGACCGCCGCACCCGCCTGGTGATGATCGTGCGCGATGTCGAGCCGGCGGTGATCCGCCGGCTGTTCGATGCCTTCATGGGCCTGCCGGCGCCGGACCAGCCGGATGGCGCCGCCCTCACCGACAACCCGCTCGCCCCGGCGACGATGCGGCGCTGAGGCGGCCTCGCCGGGCGCCGGGACGGAGCTGGCGGAGCCTCATTGGCAGCGGCTCATTGGCGGGAGCCTCATTGTCCCGGCAGCGGCGCGCCATTGATCGTCACCGAATCCGTCGGGGCGGGAGCGGCGGACGCGGCCTGCGCCTGCGCCGCGACCGCCGCCTCGACCTTCGGATCGGGCGTGCCGAGCACCATGGCCCAGTAGACGCGGTAGCGACTCCTCGGCACCGCCACGGCGGCGATGCCGATCCGGGTCGCCCGCGGGGTCAGCATGTTCTTGTTGTGCGAGGGTGAATCCCGCCAGCCGGAAAACGCCTCGGCGAGCGTGTGATAGCCGGCGCCGACATTCTCCACCGCGGTCAGCCCGGTCCAGCCGGCCGCCTTCAGCCGGGTGACGAAGCCGCGCCCGCCCACCGAGTGGGAGAGCTCGTCCGCCGCCGCCATGGCCTTGGCCTGCTGCTCGGCTACCCGCATCAGCACGGGGTCGAGGCTGACCGCCGGCAGGCCGCGTCCGCGCCGATAGTCGCTCACCAGCGAGGCCGCCGCATCCGGGTCCAGCCGGCCGCCCTTGGAGAGGTCGGCATAGAAGGTCGGATCGGTCGCCACCGGCGGCGGCGTGGCGCAACCCGCCAGCGCCAGCGGCAGCAGCAGTGCGCCGGCCAGCAGACGCTGGATCGCACGGCGCGGGATCGGAAAACCAGGCATGGGTGCCTCTCGGGGCAGGAGGAGGAAGGCGCGAATCGGCACGGGAGGCTGGAGCATGTGCCGCAAAGGTTGAGAGACCTTTGCGCGCCACCGCCCGGCGGGACAATCGAAACCGAGGGCTCTCCCCGTTCGGCCGGCCTCGGCCGGGCCGGTCGAGGGACTAGCCGTCCTCGCCGGCGGTGGGATCCGGGGCTTGCAGCGAACCGCCGCGATAGATGTTCCACGGCGTGAACGGGATGCCGATGCGCGCCTGCTTCATGCGGTCGAGCACCGCGAAATGCAGGTCGCTCTTCACCGTCAGCGCATAATCGACATTGGCGACCACGCAGCGCAGCTCGAACTGCAGGTAGCTGTCGCCGAACTTGACCAGGAACACCCGCGGCGGCGGCGAGCGCAGCACCTGCGGATGGTCGCAGGCGCAGCCGATCAGCAGGTCGCGCACCTCCTCGGCATCGGAATCGTAGGCGACGTTGATCTGCAGGATGATGCGCCCAGTGGTGTTGGCATGGGTGTAGTTCTTGACGAGGCCGGTGATCAGGTCGGAATTCGGGATCAGCACCGCCGCGCGGTCGAAGGTCTCGATCTCGGTGGCGCGCACCGAGATGCGGCGCACATAGCCTTCCTCGCCCTTCACCGAAATGGTGTCGCCGACGCGGATCGGCCGCTCGGCGAGCAGGATCAGCCCGGAGACGAAGTTCGACACGATCGATTGCAGGCCGAAACCGATACCGACCGACAGCGCACCGGCGACCAGTGCGATGTTCTGCAGGTTGAGCCCGATCTGCCCCATCGCCATGGCGATCACCGCCAGCGAGATCACATAGCCGATGATGGTGGCGATGGAGTTCTGCAGGCCGGGATCGAAGGCGGTGCGCGGCAGGATCGCCACCGAGAACCAGCGCTGGATGGCGCGGGCGATGACGATGCCGGCCACCAGGAACAGCACGGCATAGAGAATGTCGCCGATCGTCACCGTCGAGGTGCCGATGGTGAAACCGAAGGTGACGCGGCTGACCACGTCGCGCAGGTCGGCGGTGGAGGTGCCCCAGGTGCCCACCACGATGACGACGGCGAACATCACCACCACCACCTTGAGCACGCCGGCGACCAGCACCGCGATCAGCTCGAGGCTGGCCGGGCGCACGCCGAGGGTGCGGGCGGCCATCCGTGCCTTGTGGCCCTGCGCGATGCCCTCGATGAAGAAGGCGTTGATCAGCGCCAGCAGCACATAGACGAACAGCGCGAACACCACCGCCAGCAGCGAGCGGCTGGCGAGGTAGCTGGCGAGGCCGACATAGCCGGCCAACAGCGCGCCGAGGACGACGAAGTTCAGCACCCAGAACGGAAAGCGCGCCCATTGCAGCGCGGTGGCGGAAGCGGCGGCGAGCGCGCCCTCCGGCTTGTCGCTTCCCGGCTTTTCGCCCCCCGCCGGCGCGTCCTCCATCACCGGCTCGTCGTCGGCGGCCAGCGCGCGCACCGTTGAAACCGCGATGGCGGCGAGGCCAAGCGCCAGCAGGGCGTTGGTCGTGACGGTAAGCGCCACCGGCGCCACCAGCGCCCGGTGCAGATTGCCGAGGAAGGCGGCGAGGCCCAGCAGCCAGATGCCGGTGACGATATGCCGGTAGAGCAGCGTCGCCACCTGGTCACCCAGTGGCACCGCGCGCCGCCAGGGCTCGTCGGGCGCCAGCGCGGCGAGCAGCATGCCACGCCCAGTAGAGACGACCGTCACCGCCAGCAGCACGCCCTGCATCACTTCGAGCATGCGGGCGGGCAGCACGTCGAAGCCGTCGAGCAGCGCGATCGACGCGAAAACGGCGAGGATCGCCGGCACGATGGCGACGACGCCGGTGAGCATCGAGGCGATGCAGGCCTTGAGGCGCGGCAGCGGCTCCTCGCCGATCTCCCGCTTCAGCCGGCGCAGCGGCCGCGCCAGCAGCCGGCGCAGCATCGTCGCCAGCACGCCGATGCCGACGACGCCAAGCGCCAGTAGCAACTGGCCCCAGAGCGGCACGCGGCTGCCGGCATAGGCCTGCCAGTCGCTGAGCAGGTAGCGGATGCCCCGCGCCTCCATGGCCATGGCGCTGGCCGAGGCCAGCCACAACTCCGGATTGAGGATGGAATAGGAGCGTGCCAGCAACTGGTCGGTGAACAGCGCGCGGCGGCGGCTGGTGATGCGGTCCGACAGCTGGTCGCCGCGGGTATTGAGCAGCCGCACCTGCTTGGTCAGCCCCTCCACTTCGGCGGCCTGGGCGGTGAGCTCGTCGCGCTGGGTCGTAATGGAGGCATTTTCCGGCGGCGCGTCGGCGGCCGGCTTCGGCCCCAGCTCCTGGATGCGGTGGTTGAGGTCGGCCAGCACCGGCTCGAGCAGCTCGATCGCCGCCGTCAGATCGGTGCGGACCGGGTCCAGCCGCCCGCGCAATTCGTCGAGATCCGGCGAGCGCAGCCCGTCGCGCCCCAATCCGCCCTCGACGCTGTCGACCACCGCCCGCTGCCCCTCCAGGCGGTCATGCGCGGTCTTGACGTCGAGCACCGTCTGGGCGTGGGCACCGGCGGCAAACAGCAGCGCGAGAAGCAGCGACGCCACCACGGCGCGCAGGAGGATGCCGATCGCGGCATCAGGAGCAAGGCGACGGGAAATAAGCATGAACGGGCGCATTTGATGAGGACGGCCCTGTCTCACGCCCGATCACGGCCAAGTCAAGGCAACTCGTCAAGGCAACTCGTCAAGGCAACTCGTCAAGGCGATCCGGCAGCGCCGGCCCTCGGTCGTGGCCTTCAGGCGGCGCCGCCGCCCCGCCGCGGGAAACCGGCAGACCGTCTCAATGGCCGCGATGCTGGCGCGGCAGCAGGCGATCCTGCAATTCGAACGCCGCGGAGAACACGGCGGAAACGTCACTGATCATTTCCCGTATCCAGGAGAACGGGGTGGCACGCGGCGTGCGCATGTGGCCAACCATCTCGGTCTCGTCGAGCGAGAAATCGGCGTCGTGGCGCAGCGCGATGCTCTTCATCCGCCCATTATTGGGCAGGAACACCACTTCGAGATCCTCGATGCCGCGATTCTGCGCCAGCAGTACCAGATGGCGCATCAGCGCCGAGCCGATGCCCTTGCCCTGCCAGTCGCGTTCGACGCTGAAGGCGGCTTCCGCGGCGACCGGCTTGCCGGCCCGCTTCGGCAGCGGGTGCAGCTCGGCGACGGCGCGCAATTCGCCATCGTGGAAATAACCGACCAGCAGCTTGTCGCCCCCGACCGCGCGGCTAGCGTGGCGAGCGAGTGCGGCGTCGGACACCACGCCGCCGAAGCGCATGAAGCGGCTCAGCGGATCCAGGCGGAGCAGATGGTCGAGAAAGGCCTGCCGCTCGGCGGGCACGATCCTGCGGATCGCGCCCTCGGCAACGGCGGCGGCCCGCGAGGCGGTCGCCTCGCCGGCAGTCTTCCGGGGCTCGAGCGTATCGATCATCGGTGTTCCGGGCATCGCATCCACCGCTACATTGCGGTGCGACATACATATTCGCACTGCAACATCACACAACCGGCAGCCCTGCATGGCTCGCATGCGGCATGCGCGCGCCTGTGGTGCCGTCGCACCACCCGCCCGGCATGCCCGACCGCGAACCGCACCGGGACTTTGTGGAACCTGGCGGGAGGGGTCAAGTCGGGAAGGTTGCGTAAGCCGCCGACTCGCAGCCGCCGGCGGTCGGATTTGCGGATTATCCCGCACATCGCCGGCCGGCCGGCCTCACCATTGCAGTCCCGCACGAAAACAACCGAACCTTCGTCCAAGACCGCCTCACGCCTCCTTGCTGTACCGCCCTCGCCTCGCTAGGTGTGCGCGGCACAAATTGAGGAGATCGGCCAGATGGAGCTTGCGGCAGAAGCAGGCGGGTCGGTGCTGGCGGCTCGCTATGTCGCCCGCATGGCTGCCGGCGACATCGCCCCCGATGCCGGCCAGGCCAAGGTGGTCTCGGCGCTCGCCGCGCTGGAGCAGCGCATCGCGACGCGGCGCCTGGCCCGCAAGTCGTCGGCGCTGGGCTGGCTGTTCGCCAAGCGGGACGTGCAGCAGCCGCCGCCGCGCGGGCTCTACATCCATGGCTCGGTCGGGCGCGGCAAGACGATGCTGGTCGATCTGTTCTATGAATGCGTCGCCGTGCGCAAGCGCAAGCGCCGGGCGCATTTCCATGAATTCATGGCCGATGTCCACGCCCGTATCTTCCAGGTGCGCAACGACATGAAGGCCGGCAGGCTCAAGGACGCCGATCCCATTTCCGTCGTCGCCAAGGCGCTGGCGGAAGAGGCGTGGCTGCTGTGCTTCGACGAGTTCCACGTCACCGACATCACCGATGCGATGATCCTCGGCCGGCTGTTCGAGAAGCTGTTCGACGCCGGCGTCGTCATCGTCGCCACCTCCAACGTAGCGCCGGAAAACCTCTATGAGGGCGGGCTCAACCGCGCTTTGTTCCTGCCTTTCATCAAGCTGATCGAAGCGCATATGGACGTGGTGCGCATCGATTCGCCAACCGACTACCGAATGGAGAAGCTCGGCGGCGCCCGCATCTGGTATGTGCCCGGCGAGCATGGCACCCCGGCGGAAATCGACCGCGAGGTCGAGAAGATCTGGCACCGCCTTGCCGGCGTCGATGGCGGCGCCCCGGCGATCGTGGTCTCCGGCGGGCGAAATCTCCGCGTGCCGAAGGCCGGCGGCGGCGCCGCGCGCTTCACCTTCGCCGATCTGTGCGAGGCACCGCTCGGCGCCTCCGACTATCTGCGCCTTGCCCGCAGCTATCATACGCTGGTCATCGAGCATGTGCCGGTATTGGAACAGGATCGGCGCAACGAAGCCAAGCGCTTCATCACCCTGATCGACGAGCTCTACGACAAGGGCGTCAAGCTGGTCGCCTCGGCGGAGGCGGAGCCGGACGACCTCTATCGCGGCACCCAGGGCGCCGAGGCCTTCGAATGGGCGCGCACCGTCTCGCGCCTGCACGAGATGCGCTCGGCCGATTACCTCGCCCGTCCGCATGGACGCGGCGATTCCCAGGCCAGTGGCGATACCACCGGCCTCGTCGAGACCTGATCGGCGAGGCGGAAAGCCGGACGGCGGATCGCAGGAGCGCAGGAGCGCAGCCATGACGCATCACGGACCCGCCAGCGCCCCGGACCGGCACCGCATCCGGCATCATTGCGCCCTCACCGGCGCCATCGTCTCCGAGCATGATGGCGAGCGGCTGGACATGCTGCGTCCGGCGCTCGCCGCCCATATCCGTGCCGCCCACCCGGACATCGCCGACGACGCCTTCATCTCCCGCGAGGCGCTCGCGGCCGAGCGCGCCAACATGATCGCCGAGACGCTGCAGGCCGAGCGCGGCGACCTCTCGCAGATCGAGCGCGACGTCATCGAGAGCCTCGCCCGCCACGAGACCCTCGCCGAAAACGTCGAGGAGGAGCTGGACGAGAACCGCACCCTCGGCGAGCGCGCCGCCGACCACATCGCCAGCTTCGGCGGCAGCTGGACCTTCATCATCGGCTTCTGCGGGCTGCTGGTGGTGTGGATGATCGTCAACACCGCGCTGCTCGCCGCCGGTGCCTTCGATCCCTACCCGTTCATCCTGCTCAATCTCGTGCTCTCCTGCATCGCCGCCCTGCAGGCGCCGGTCATCATGATGAGCCAGAAGCGGCAGGAGGCGAAGGACCGCAGGCGCTCGGAGAACGACTACCGCGTGAATCTCAAGGCGGAGCTGGAGATCCGGCATCTGCAGGAGAAGATCGACCACATGCTGACGCGGCAGTGGGAGCGCCTCGCCGAGATCCAGTCGATCCAGATCGAGCTGATGGAAGAGGTGCTCCAGCGCCGTCGCTGACCCTTTTGCAGCGTTCCGCAAGTCTCCGACCGCCCGTGTCATTGGTCTGTCATCGGCCCGTCATCGCATCTTGCCGGAGCCCGATGATCGTCGCGCGATCACGCGATAGTTATGCGGAAAACAGAGAGCAGGTATTCGGCATGCCATATGCCAGGAACATCGTCGTAAAGTCGTAGACGTCAATGTTTACACTACCGGCCATCCTCGCTTGAACCCTCCGGCGAGAAGCGTTATCGGAAGCCGGCGCGGCACTTCGCCGCCCTATCCCACGGAACGTCAGGAAATCTCATGGCTCGAGCAAAGATTGCACTGATCGGGGCCGGTCAGATCGGGGGCACGCTCGCCCTCCTCACGGGTCTCAAGGAACTTGGGGACATCGTCCTCTTCGACGTGGTCGAAGGCGTTCCGCAGGGCAAAAGCCTCGACATCGCCGAAGCGAGCCCGGTGCTCGGCTTCGATGCCGCCTATACCGGCGTCAACAGCTATGAGGCGATCGCGGGTGCCGACGTCATCATCGTCACCGCCGGCGTGCCGCGCAAGCCGGGCATGAGCCGCTCCGACCTCCTCGACATCAATCTGAAGGTCATGCAGCAGGTCGGCGCGGGCATCAAGGAATATGCCCCCGACGCCTTCGTGATCTGCATCACCAACCCGCTCGACGCCATGGTGTGGGCGCTGCAGAAGGCCTCCGGCCTGCCGACCAACAAGGTCGTCGGCATGGCCGGCGTGCTGGATTCAGCCCGCTTCCGCTACTTCCTCGCCGACGAGTTCAAGGTCTCGGTGGAGGACGTCACCGCCTTCGTGCTCGGCGGCCACGGCGACGACATGGTGCCGCTGGTGCGCTATTCCGGCGTTGCCGGCATCCCGCTGCCGGACCTGGTCAAGATGGGCTGGACGACGCAGGAAAAGGTCGACGCCATCGTCGAGCGCACCCGCAAGGGCGGCGGCGAGATCGTCAACCTGCTGAAGACCGGCTCGGCCTTCTACGCCCCGGCGGCTTCGGCGATCGAAATGGCGGCGTCCTATCTGCGCGACAAGAAGCGGTTGCTGCCCTGCGCCGCCTATCTGTCGGGCGAGTACGGCCTCGACGGCCTCTATCTCGGCGTGCCGGTGCTGATCGGCGCCGGCGGCGTGGAGAAGATCGTCGAGATCGCCCTCGATGCCAACGAGCAGGCCATGCTCGACAAGTCGGTCGCCTCGGTGAAGGAACTGATCGCCGAGTGCCAGAAGATCGCGCCCGGCCTC
The DNA here is from genome assembly GCF_018390605.1 of Ancylobacter defluvii. Taxonomy (GTDB): domain Bacteria; phylum Pseudomonadota; class Alphaproteobacteria; order Rhizobiales; family Xanthobacteraceae; genus Ancylobacter; species Ancylobacter defluvii. Next base: position 101,818 of record NZ_JAHBGD010000004.1, on the reverse strand, counting down.
GCGGCGTGACGCGCTTGCAATCTCCGGCGGCATCTGGTCGCCGGGGATTGCGGTACCTATCTTGCTTGTGCCGATGAGGCCGGGCGACGTGGTTGCGCCGAGGCCGTCGTGTCTCGGTCAAGATCGGGCGAGATCATCGTTTTTTGCAGGCCCGCGCCGCAATCTCGCGGCATTCATGACGTCAAGACGAGCCTATATAGACTGAAGACCACAGCTTTCGTCCCCATAACGGGGCATCGTACCGGTCCTTGTGTCGCCAGGCAGGATGACCGGCCGGTGAGAAAGCGCCTCCACCGGACCACAGCGGTCCCTCAGGAGCCGACAATGTCGCGCGCGGACACGAACGAAGCCTTCCTGAACACCTCCTTCCTCTACGGCGCCAATGCGGCCTGGATCGAGCAGCTCTACGCCAGCTATGAAGCCGATCCCACCTCGGTCGATCCCGAGTGGCAGGCCTTCTTCGCGGCGCTGAAGGATTCGCCCGCCGACGTCGAGAAGAGCGCCCGCGGCGCCTCCTGGAAGCGGGACAACTGGCCGCTCACTGCCAATGGCGAGTTGGTCTCCGCCCTCGACGGCAACTGGATCGAGGTCGAGAAGACGGTCGGCAAGAAGGTCGAGGCCAAGACCGTCGAGAAGGCGCAGAAGGCCGGTGTCGAGCTCTCCTCCGCCGAGGTGCAGCAGGCCACCCGCGATTCCGTCAAGGCGCTGATGATGATCCGCGCCTACCGCATGCGCGGCCACCTTCACGCCCGGCTCGATCCGCTGGGTCTGGAGCCGGAGCATCCCGCGCCCGAGCTCGACCCCGCCTCCTACGGCTTCACCACGCAGGCCGATCTCGACCGGCCGATCTTCATCGACCATGTGCTCGGGCTCGAATTCGCCACCGTCCGCCAGATGGTGTCCATCCTCCAGCGCACCTACTGCAACACGCTCGGCGTGGAGTTCATGCACATCTCCTCGCCCGAGGAGAAGGCGTGGATCCAGGAGCGCATCGAGGGCGTCGACAAGGAGATCTCCTTCACCCGCGAGGGCAAGAAGGCCATCCTCAACAAGCTGGTCGAGGCCGAGGGCTTCGAGAAGTTCCTCGACGTCCGCTACACCGGCACCAAGCGCTTCGGCCTCGACGGCGGCGAGAGCCTGATCCCGGCGCTCGAGCAGATCATCAAGCGCGGCGGCCAGCTCGGCGTCACCGACATCGTGTTCGGCATGGCTCATCGCGGCCGCCTCAACACGCTGACCCAGGTGATGGGCAAGCCGCACCGCGCGCTGTTCCACGAGTTCAAGGGCGGCTCTTGGGCCCCCGACGAGGTCGAGGGCTCCGGGGACGTGAAGTACCATCTCGGCGCCTCCTCGGACCGCGAGTTCGACGGCAACAAGGTGCATCTGTCGCTCACCGCCAACCCGTCGCATCTCGAAATCGTCGACCCGGTGGTGCTCGGCAAGTGCCGCGCCAAGCAGGACGCGTTGGGCGACACCGAGCGCGTGCAGGTGCTGCCGCTGCTGCTGCACGGCGACGCCGCCTTCGCCGGCCAGGGCGTGGTGGCCGAGTGCCTCGGTCTGTCCGGGCTGAAGGGTCACCGCACCGGCGGCTCGATCCACTTCATCATCAACAACCAGATCGGCTTCACCACCTATCCGCGCTTCTCGCGCTCCTCGCCCTATCCGTCGGACGTCGCCAAGACCATCGAGGCGCCGATCTTCCACGTGAACGGCGACGACCCGGAGGCGGTGACCTTCGCCGCCAAGATCGCTATCGAGTTCCGCCAGCGCTTCCGCAAGCCGGTGGTCATCGACATGTTCTGCTACCGCCGCTTCGGCCACAATGAAGGCGACGAGCCCGCCTTCACCCAGCCGCTGATGTACAAGGCGATCAAGCAGCACCCGTCGACGCTGGAGATCTACTCGAAGAAGCTCGCGGCCGAGGGCGTCGTCGACGCCGCCGAATTCGACCGCATGAAGGCCGACTGGCGCGCGCGCCTCGACGCCGAATACGACGCCGGCCAGGCTTACAAGCCGAACAAGGCCGACTGGCTCGACGGCCGCTGGGCCGGCCTCAAGGCCGCCGCCGACGCCGACGATCCGCGCCGCGGCAATACCGGCGTCGCCATCGACGAGCTGAAGGAAATCGGCACCCGGATCACCACCGTGCCGGAGGGCTTCCAGGTCCACCGCACCATCCAGCGCTTTCTCGATTCCCGCCGCAAGGCGATCGTCGAGGACGGCGCCGGTATCGACTGGTCGACCGCCGAGGCGCTGGCCTTCACCACGCTGCAGCTCGACGGCCACCCGGTGCGCCTGTCCGGCCAGGATTGCGAGCGCGGCACCTTCTCGCAGCGCCATTCGGTGCTGATCGACCAGCAGAACGAGGACCGCTACACGCCGTTCAACCATGTGCGGGAGGGCCAGGCGCACTACGAGGTCATCAACTCGATGCTCTCGGAAGAGGCGGTGCTCGGCTTCGAATACGGCTACTCGCTCTCCGAGCCCAATGCGCTGGTGCTGTGGGAGGCGCAGTTCGGCGACTTCGCCAATGGCGCGCAGGTGGTGTTCGACCAGTTCCTGTCCTCCGGCGAGCGCAAGTGGCTGCGCATGTCCGGCCTGGTCTGCCTGCTGCCGCACGGCTATGAGGGCCAGGGGCCGGAGCATTCCTCCGCCCGTCTCGAGCGCTATCTGCAGATGTGCGCCGAGGACAACATGCAGGTCGCCAACCTGACGACGCCGGCAAACTACTTCCATGCCCTGCGCCGCCAGCTGAAGCGCGACTTCCGCAAGCCGCTGATCCTGATGACGCCGAAAAGCCTGCTGCGCCACAAGCGGGCGGTCTCGACGCTGGCGCAGTTCGGCGCCGGCACCACCTTCCACCGCGTGCTGTGGGACGACGCCCAGAACGAGCATGTGGTGAAGGGGCCGGAATCGGTCACGCTTCAGGCCGACGACAAGATCCGCCGCGTCGTGCTGTGCTCGGGCAAGGTCTATTACGACCTGTTCGAGGAGCGCGAGCGCCGCGGCATCGACGACATCTATCTGATGCGCATCGAGCAGTTGTTCCCGTTCCCGCTCAAGACGCTGGTGCAGGAATTGTCGCGCTTCAAGCAGGCGGAGATCGTCTGGTGCCAGGAAGAGCCGAAGAACCAGGGTGCCTGGGCCTTCGTGCAGCCTTATCTGGAATGGGTGCTGGAGCAGGCGAGTTCGGCCTCGGCGCGGCCGCGTTATGCCGGCCGGCCGGCCTCGGCGGCCACCGCCACCGGCCTGATGTCGAAGCACCTCGCCCAGCTCAAGGCATTCCTTGCCGACGCGCTGGACTGAGGCGCCTCGGATTGCACGGGCCGCATTGACGAACGAGGGAGCGCCGGCCACGCGGTCGGCTAATGGGTAGGTAAGGGAAAACGAGCATGGCCACCGAGATCCGCGTTCCGACGCTGGGCGAATCGGTCACCGAGGCGACCATCGGCAAGTGGTTCAAGAAGGCTGGCGATGCCGTCGCCGCCGACGAGCCGATTGTCGAGCTTGAGACCGACAAGGTCACGATCGAGGTGCCGGCTCCCGCTGCCGGCGTGCTGTCCGAGATCGTCGCCAAGGATGGCGAGACCGTCGGCGTCGGCGCGCTGCTCGGTTCGATCGGCGCCGGTTCGGGCGCCCAGGCCGCGGCTCCGGCTGCGGCGGCCACGGCGGCTCCCGCGCCGGCCAAGACCGAGGCGCCCAAGACCGAAGCGCCCAAGCCGGCTCCGGCTCCCGTCGCCGCCGCCGCCCCGGCCGGTGCGAACGGCCCGGCGGTCGCCAAGCTCGCCGCCGAGACCGGCATCAACCCGGCCCTGCTCGCCGGCTCCGGCAAGGACGGCCGCGTGACCAAGGGCGACATGCTCGCCGCCATCTCCGCCCCGCCTGCCGCCGCGCCCGCCGTTCAAGCGCCCGCTGCGCCGGTCGTCGCCCGCGTGCCCTCGACGCCGGGCGACGCGGTCCGCGAGGAGCGGGTCAAGATGACCAAGCTGCGCCAGACCATCGCCAAGCGGCTGAAGGACGCGCAGAACGCCGCCGCCATGCTCACCACCTTCAACGATGTCGACATGTCGGCGGTGATGAGCCTACGCGCGCAGTACAAGGACGTGTTCGAGAAGAAGCACGGCGTGAAGCTCGGCTTCATGGGCTTCTTCACCAAGGCGGTCATCCAGGCGCTGAAGGACGTGCCGGAGGTGAACGCCGAGATCGACGGCCAGGACCTGATCTACAAGAACTACTACAATATCGGCATCGCGGTCGGTACCGATAAGGGCCTGGTGGTTCCGGTGGTGCGCGACGCCGATGCGCTCTCCATCGCCGGCATCGAGAAGACGATCTCCGGCTATGGCCGCAAGGCGCGCGACGGCAAGCTCGGCATCGACGACATGCAGGGCGGCACCTTCACCATCACCAATGGCGGCATCTACGGCTCGCTGATGTCGACGCCGATCCTCAATGCGCCGCAGTCCGGCATTCTCGGCATGCACCGCATCGAGGAGCGCCCGGTGGCGATCAAGGGCCAGGTCGTCATCCGGCCTATGATGTATCTGGCGCTGAGCTACGATCACCGCATCGTCGACGGCAAGGGTGCGGTCACCTTCCTCGTCCGCGTCAAGGAAGCTCTGGAAGATCCGACCCGCCTCGTGCTGGACCTGTGATCGCAACTCACTGAGGCGGAGGGGGCGTTGAGCTATCTCGGCGAATTCGCGACCATCATGGCCGTGTTCGCGGTGGTGATCGTGGCGCCGGGGGCGGATTTCGCCCTCGTCGTGCGCCAGAGCGTGGTGCATGGCCGCCGCGCGGCGCTGGTCACCAGCTTCGGCATCGGCGCCTCGCTCCTCTTCCACATCAGCTACACCATTCTCGGCATCGGGCTGGTGGTCTCGCAGTCGCTGGCGCTGTTCGCGCTGATCAAGTGGTGCGGCGTCGCCTATCTGGTCTATCTCGGCATCCGCTCCTTCTTCGAGAAGCCGTTCAGCCTCGACGAGACCGCGTTGGCCGGTGAGGCCAGGGCCGCTCGCCGCTTGTCGCTGCCGATGTGCTTCGGCATGGGCTTCCTCACCAATGCGCTGAATCCCAAGCCGGTGCTGTTCTTCCTGTCGCTGTTCTCGGCGCTGGTCAGCCACGAGACGCCGGCCGCCGTCACCTTCCTGTATGGCATCGGCATGGCGGCGGCGCTGATCGCCTGGTTCGCCGGCGTCACGCTGTTCTTCACCAATCCCGCCGTGCGGGCACGCTTCGCGGCGGGCGGTCGCTGGTTCAACCGGATCACCGGGGCGACCTTCGTGCTGCTCGGCCTACGCCTTGCCGCCCAGAAGGCCGGCTGATCGCTTTCGGAATTCAAGGAAACCTCCATGTCCTACGACCTGATCGTCATCGGCACCGGCCCGGGCGGCTATGTCTGCGCCATCCGCGCCTCGCAGCTCGGCCTCAAGGTCGCGGTGGTGGAGAAGCGCGCCACCTTCGGCGGCACCTGCCTCAATGTCGGCTGCATCCCCTCCAAGGCGCTGCTGCACGCCTCCGAGCTGTTCGAGGAGGCCGGCCACTCCTTTGCCAATATGGGCATCGTGGTCGACAAGCCGAAGCTCGACCTGCCGGCGCTGCTCGGCTTCAAGGACAAGGCGGTGGACGGCAACACCAAGGGTGTCGCCTTCCTGATGAAGAAGAACAAGATCGACACCTATCACGGCACCGCCACCATTTCGGCACCCGGCAAGGTGGAGGTCGCCCTCGCCGACGGCGGCGCGCAGACGCTTGAGAGCACGGCCATCGTCATCGCCACCGGCTCGGATGTGGCGAAGCTGCCGGGCATCGAGATCGACGAGACCCGCATCGTCTCCTCCACCGGCGCCATCGCGCTGGAAAAGGTGCCGGGCAAGCTGATCGTGGTCGGCGCCGGCGTCATCGGGCTTGAGCTCGGCTCGGTGTGGCGCCGCCTCGGCGCCGAGGTGACGGTCGTCGAGTATCTCGACCGCATCCTGCCGGGCATGGATGGCGAGGTCGCCAAGTCGTTCCAGCGCATCCTCGAAAAGCAGGGCATCGCCTTCAAGCTCGGCGCCAAGGTCACCGGCGTCGACACCTCCGGCGCCACGCTGAAGGCCTCCATCGAGCCCGCCGCCGGCGGCGCCGCCGAGACGCTGGAAGCCGATGTGGTGCTGGTCGCCATCGGCCGCGTCGCCTACACCGAAGGCCTCGGCCTGGAGGCGCTCGGCGTCGAGACCGACAAGCGCGGCCGCGTGGTCACCGACCATTATTTCCGCACCAACGTTCCCGGCATCTTCGCCATCGGCGACGCCATTGCCGGCCCGATGCTGGCCCACAAGGCCGAGGACGAGGGCGTCGCCATCGCCGAGCTGCTCGCCGGCCAGGCCGGGCACGTGAATTACGATGTCATTCCGGGCGTGGTCTACACCTCGCCGGAAGTCGCCTCGGTCGGCAAGACCGAGGAGGAGCTGAAGGCGGCCGGCATCGACTACAAGGTCGGCAAGTTCCCGTTCCTGGCCAATGGCCGCGCCAAGGCCAACGACCAGACCGAGGGCTTCGTGAAGATCCTCGCCGACGCCGCCACCGACAAGGTGCTCGGCGCCCATATCATCGGCGTCGAGGCCGGCGAGATGATCCACGAATGCGCGGTGCTGATGGAGTTCGGCGGCTCCTCCGAGGACCTCGCCCGAACCTGCCACGCCCACCCCACCCGCTCAGAGGCGGTGAAGGAAGCGGCGATGGCGGTGGAAAAGCGCGCCATCCATATGTGAGGCCGCGGCCTCGGCCCCGAAGCCTCAACCCGTCAACGAAAACGGCCCGGAGAATGTCTCTCCGGGCCGTTCCGTTTTGGCGGGGGGACGAGCAGGATCAGGTGCCCTGCGAACTGGTCGTCGGCTGCTTCACCGAGGCATGGCCCGGCGTGCAGTCGGCAAACGCGGCGCCCGAAACGGCCACCGTGAGGGAAAGCGCACACAGGGCCGTCACGATCTTCTTCATGTCAGATCTCCTCTGGCTATTAAACCGCAGCCAGTCTACGCAGGATCTTCCTGATGAAAAGTGCGGCGGTGGTGCCAGATGACCTAAAGTCAGGCAAATCACCCTGGTCTCACGCAGGCGTGTAGGTCAGCGCCTCGATCTTCCAGCCGTCAGGATCGAGCAGGAACGCCGCATAATACCCCTCGCCGTAATGCGGCCGCAGCCCTGGCGCCCCGCCGTCGCTGCCGCCATGGGTGAGGCCGGCGGCGTGAAAGGTCCGCACCGCCTCGCGGTCCGGCGCCAGCAGGCAGAAATGGCAGCCGGGCTGCGGCGTCACCATGCCGGCGCGGCGCTGGATCCAGAACGGCGCCGCCCCCGCTGCGCCATCCGGCGAGGGCGCTTCCCCCGGCCGCCCCCAGCAGGCGGCCCCGCCGCCCGGATCCTGCGAAGCGTCGTAGTGGCGTACCCGCACGAAGCCGAGCGGCGCCAGCACCGCGTCGTAGAACGCCACCGAACGCGCGAGATCGCCGACCCCGATCGACATGTGGTCGATCATCGGCAGGATCGGCTGCAGCGTCGCCGTCAACCGGTCGTCCATGCTCACCCTCCCTTGCCGCTCCTCTCGCCCAGAGTGGCGCGCGGATGTGCCGCCCGCCAGCTCGCCATCAGCGCCGAGGCGTCGACGGCGGCGTAGATCTGCGTGGTGGAAAGCGAGGCATGGCCGAGAAGTTCCTGGATCGAGCGCAGATCGCCGCCGCGCGCCAGCAGATGCGTGGCGAAGGAGTGGCGCAGCGCATGCGGCGTCGCCGAATCCGGCAGCCCCAGCGCCCCGCGCAGCTGCTCCACCACCCGCTGCACGATGCGCGGCGACAGCGGCCCGCCCTTCTCGCCGACGAACAGCGGCCCGCCGAGCTCCAGCGCGAACGGGCAGGCCTGCACATAGGCGGCGATGGCCTGCAGCACATTGGACAGAACCGGCACCATGCGGGTCTTGCCGCCCTTGCCGGTGACGGTGATGTGGTCGCCCTCCCCCGGCGCCGGCATCTCCCGCCGCCTGAGGCCCAGCGCCTCGGAAATGCGCAGGCCGGAGCCGTAGAGCAGCGCCAGCACCGCCGCGTCGCGCTGGAGCACCCAGGTCTCGCGCGCCTCGCCGGCGCGAAGGTCGGGATCGGCGAGCTTCCTGGCGTCGGCCACCGAGATCGGCCGCGGCAGCGTGCGGGCGATGCGCGGCGCGCGCACCGCCGTCAGCGCCCCCACCTTGCCCAGCCCCTCGCGCTCGAGGTGCCGGCCGAAGGAGCGCGCGGCGGCGAGGAAGCGCATCTGCGTGCGAGGCTCGATGCCCTCCGCCCGCTTGGCGGCGATCACCGCCCGCACGTCGCGCGGCGCCAGCGCCTCGAAGGCGGCAAGGTCCGGCGGCGCGTCGAGATGCCGTGCCAGATGGCCGAGGAAACCCGTCATGTCGCGGGCATAGGCCTCGCGGGTCTTGGCCGAGAGCCGCCGCTCATTGCCGAGCCGTGCCAGCCAGCCCTTCAGCGCCGCCGCCACGTCCGGGGCCGCGCCGGCGAGCAGCGCCAGCTCCGCCCGCGCCGCTCTCTCGCTGTCGGTCATCGCCATGGCGCGCGGTTCCTCCTCGTTTCGTCCGGCAAACATGCCATATGTGGCTTAATGAAAGCTCCGATTCCCGATCCAGCCGCCCGCGTCGCCATGGCTTCCGATTAAATGGCTTTTGAACCACCCGCCGACATGTTCTCCGGCGCCATCGAGACCGTCGACGTGCTGCTGCCCGTCGCGGTGGGCTCGGCCTATTCCTATCGCGTGCCGGAAGGCATGCAGCTTGCGCCCGGCGACGTGGTGGTGGTGCCGCTCGGGCCACGCAACATTCTCGGCTGCGTCTGGCCGCGCGATCCCGCCGCCGTGGCGAAGCCGGTCGATCCGGCGAAGCTGAAGCCGGTGATCCGCAAATATGCCGCCCCGCCGCTGTCGGCACAGATGATCGCCTTCATCGAGTGGATGGCGGACTACACCGTCTCGTCGCCCGGCATGGTGCTGCGCCTTGCGCTCCGGCATGACGAGGCCGCCGGTCCGCAGCGCGAGCGCGTCGGGGTGCGGCTCACCGACAAGCGGCCGGAGCGCCGCACGAGCGCGCGCGAGAAGGTCGTCGAGGCGCTGGCCGATGGCTTCCTGCGCCCCAAGGGCGATGCCGCCCGCGAGGCCGGCGTCTCGCCCTCGGTGGTGGACGGCCTGATCGACGAGGGGGTGCTGGAGACCGTCACCCTGCCGCCCGAGCCCGCCGCCGAGCCGCCGGACCCCGATCACGCGGTGCCCGAGCTGCTGCCCGGCCAGCAGGCGGCGGCGGATGTCCTGCGCGAGGCGGTGGCGGCGCATGAGTTCCGCGTGCATCTGCTGGATGGCGTCACCGGCTCCGGCAAGACCGAGACCTATTTCGAGGGTGTGGCGCAGGCGATCCGCGACGGCCGGCAGGTGCTGATCCTGATGCCGGAAATCGCCCTGACGCAGGCTTTCCTCGACCGCTTCGCCCGGCGTTTCGGCGTCGTCCCGGCGCAGTGGCATTCGGCGGTCGGCACCAAGCGCCGCGCCCGCGTCTTCGCCGGCGTCGCCTCCGGCGAGGTCAGCGTGGTGGCCGGCGCCCGCTCGGCGCTGTTCCTGCCCTACCGCGATCTCGGCCTGGTCATCGTCGATGAGGAGCATGACAGCGCCTACAAGCAGGAGGACGGCGTCCACTACCACGCCCGCGACATGGCGGTGGTGCGCGCCCGGCTCGCCGGCGCGCCGGTGGTGCTCGCCTCGGCGACGCCATCGCTCGAGACCGAGGTGAATGGCCGACGTGGCCGCTACCGCCGCCTCGCGCTGCCGGAACGCTTCGCCGGCACCCGGGTGCCGCGGCTGGAGCCCATCGACATGCGCCGCGAAGGGCCGCCCAAGGGCCGCTGGATCGCCCCGCGCCTCGTCGCCGACATCACCGACACGGTGGCGCGCGGCGGGCAGGCGCTGCTGTTCCTCAACCGCCGCGGCTACGCCCCGCTCACGCTGTGCCGCTCCTGCGGCCATCGCATCCGCTGCCCCTCCTGCTCGTCCTGGCTGGTCGAGCACCGCTTCCGCCGCCGGCTCGAATGCCATCAATGCGGCTATGCGAGCCCGGTGCCGGAGGCCTGCCCCTCCTGCCACGAGCCGAACAGCCTCATTCCCTGCGGTCCCGGCGTCGAGCGGCTGCATGAGGAAATCGCCGCGCTGATGCCGGACGCACGCATACAGGTGCTGTCCTCCGATCTCGCCGGCGGCGTCGAGCGATTGCGCGCCGAGATCAAGGCCATCGAAGATGGCGAGGTGGACGTGATTGTCGGCACTCAGCTGGTCGCCAAGGGCCACAATTTCCCCGGCCTCGCCCTTGTCGGCGTCGTCGATGCCGATGTGGGACTGGGGCACGGCGATCCCCGCGCGGCCGAGCGCACCTTCCAGCTGCTGCACCAGGTCGCCGGCCGCGCCGGCCGTCACAAGCTGGAAGGCCGCGCCCTGCTGCAAACCTACATGCCCGAGCACCCGGTGATGCAGGCGCTGATCGCTGGCGACCGCGACGCCTTTTACGACCGCGAGATCGGGGTGCGCGAGGAGGCCGGCCTGCCGCCCTTCGCCCGCTTCTGCGCCCTCGTCGTGTCGGCGAACGAGCAGCACGAGGCGCAGCGCCATGCCCAGGCGCTCGCCGCCTCGGCGCCGATCGTCGAGGGCGTGCGCGTGCTCGGCCCGGCCGAGGCGCCGATCTCGCTGCTGCGCGGGCGCCACCGGCTGCGATTGCTGGCGCGCGCGCCCCGCGCCTTCGATCTCTCGAACTATGTACGCGACTGGATGGCGTCGGCGCCGCGCCCGCGCGGCAATGTGAAGGTGGAGATCGACATCGATCCGCAGAGCTTCCTGTAATTCGAGAGCTTCCAGTGATCCGCCCGAACCACCGCAGCGCGTCATGACAGCGGCGGCGATTCCTGCTCACAATGCGGCATCAGCCGCCGTCAAGCTTCTGCCGTCACGCCTCTGCGCTCCGCCTCTGCTGCTTGAGGACGCTCCGCCGATGATGAGCATTCCGTTTTTCGGCCTGTTCGCCGGGCTGGTGCTCGCCATCGCCGGCTGGCGCGGCACCGCCATGCTGGCCTGGGCGCTGTCGATGACCGTGCTGGCGCTGCTGTTCCGCCAGCACGCCACCGACGCGCTGAACATCGTGCTGTGAGAGGCGTCGATGAGCACCGGCCCCGCGATTCTCGATCCCGCCCGCTCGCGGCTCTTGAACACGCTCGGCCTGTTCGCCGTGGCGGCGGTGCTGCTCTTCGCCCTGCTCGACCAGATCCTCTATCGCGACCTGCCCTGCCCGCTCTGCATCCTGCAGCGGGTCGGCTTCTGCGGCGTCGGCCTCGGCCTGGCCCTGAACCTGCGATTCGGAGCGCGGCCGAGCCACTACGCCGTCGCCATCCTCTCGGCGATGGCCGGCGCCCTGGTCTCGGTGCGGCAGGTGCTGCTGCATATCGTGCCCGGCACCGGCAGCTATGGCGACGCGCTGCTCGGCCTGCATTTCTATTCATGGGCGCTGCTGCTCTATGTCGTCATCATCGGCGGCTGCGCCGTCCTGCTGATGTTCGATCGCCAGTTCGACGTCCCATCCCCGGACGCCCGGCCATCCGGCACCCTCGCCATGGCGGCGCTGGTGCTGATGGCGGCGCTGACCTTCGTCAATGGCATCTCCACCGTGCTCGAATGCGGCGCCGGCCTCTGCCCGGACGATCCGACCGGCTATGAGTTGCTGCCCGCCCACCCCGCGACGCCCTGAACCCCGCGGCAGCAAGCCCAGGCCCGCGACAAAGCACGGCTGCGGCGCACTTTCGTCATATTGACGTTGGCGCGGCGGACGCCTAGCTTCACCGGCATGACGACGACGATGACCAGCAAGCGCATCCGCGAGGGGCGGCGAATTCGCCGCCCGGCCGATTTTATCGGCCGGGTTTCCTGACCCCTGCTTGCCGATCCGTTCGGCCGGGAGGTCTGACGCGCCTGCCCTTCCCTCGTCATTCGCGGACCCGCTGCCATGACTGCCCCTAGCCTGAATCACGGTCTTCTTCGCCATCGCCTCGTGGTGGAGGCCGATGCCCATCCCAATCTCATGCTCCGCCTGCTCGAACCCTTCGCCGTGCACGACGTGCAGCCCACCAGGCTGCGCATGGACGGCCCGGCCGACGGCGTCATCGACATGGCCGATCTCGGGCAGATGCGCGCCGAAATCGCCTTCACCGCGCCGGTCGAGGTGGCGGAGCGGCTGTGGTCGCGCATCGATGTGATGGTGCCGGTGCGTTCCTCGCACCTCGTCTCCACCGCCTTCTCGGAAGCGGCGGCCTGAGACATACATGCTCGCACAGCTCGGCGCCCAGCTTGGGGGCATCGCTTTCCTGGTGGCGCCGGTCTTCGGCCTGATCGGCCTCGGCTATGCCGCCAGCCGCGGCGGGCTGCTGCGTGAGAAGGCGGCGGAAGGCCTGTCCGAATATGTGTTCGGCCTCGCCGTGCCGGTGCTCATCTTCAAGACGCTGGCCGAGGCCGAATTGCCGGCCGAAGGCCAGCCCTGGGGCTACTGGATCGCCTATTTCGCCGGCGCCTTCACGGTGTTCGGCCTCGGCATGCTGGCGGCGCGCAAGCTGTTCGGCCGCGACCATACCGAGGCGGTGATCCAGGGCTTCACCTCCGGCCAGGCCAACACCGTCTTCGTCGGCGTGCCGCTCATCCTCAACGCCTTCGGGCCGGAAGGCGCGGTGCCGCTGTTCCTGCTGATCGCCATCCACCTGCCGGTGATGATGGTGGTGGCGACGGTGCTCACCGAGGGCGCCGCCTCCGGCCTCTCCCTCTCCGGATTGAAGAAGCTCGGCCGCCAGCTGGCCTTCAACCCGATCCTGCTCGGCATCTATGCCGGCGGCATCGCCAAGCTGCTCGGCTACATGCCGGGCGGACTGTTGAAGCAGACGCTCGACATGCTGGCCGCGTCCGCCTCGCCCTGCGCGCTGGTCTCGCTCGGCCTGGCGCTGCACCGCTACCCGATCCGCGGCGACCTCGCCCCGGCGGCGCTGATCACCGCGCTGAAGCTGGTGGTGCATCCGGCGCTGGTGTTCGCGCTGGTGCAGGTGCTGCCGATGCCGAAAGTGTGGGCCGACGTCGCGGTGGTGTTCGCGGCGATGCCGTCGGGCATCAACGCCTATCTGCTGGCCCAGCGCTACCGCGTCGGCGTCACCGCCTCGGCGAGCGCGGTGTCGCTGTCGACCGCGCTCAGCCTGTTCACCGTCTCGGTGTGGTTCCTGATTCTCGGCGTCGGCTGAACCCGTCCGAAGTACGGACGAAAATGCGTCGAACGGGCTGCCAGGGTGAAGCCCGCCGCCGGCGGATCGGACGCCGTACGGCGGGGGTCACACCCCTGCCAAGGCCGGATCGATGCCGGCCCCGGATCAGTTCAGCTTCATGCAGTTGGCGTAGAAGGTGGTGGTCGCCGGCCAGTCGGAGAACACGCCGATCACGCCGATGTCGCGCGCCAGCACGTCGAGCAGGCTGAGCGTGTCGCCGTCGCGGTCGGTCACCGACTTGATCGACTGGTAGTAGTAGCCGCCGCCATCCTTCAGCGGGCCGGAGCGCTCCAGCGACCAGGCGATCAGTCCCAGCGACGCCTTCTTGGCTTCCTGCGCATAGAGCGAGGGCACGATCTTGCCGTCCTTGGCGGTCACCAGCATCCACAGCGGCGGGGCGAGGATCTTCACGCCCTTGTCGGCCAGCTCCTGCATGGAGGGCTTCCAGGTCTCGGCCTTCATGTTGTCGAAGCCGGTGTCGGTCTCGTCGCGGCCGTCGAGATAGACCGCCTGGGCGCCGAAGGCCGGCTCGGCCTTCAGCCAGTACAGCACGTCGTCGAGCTGGAACGACTGGGCGTAGACGTCCTTCGGGTCGATGCCGGCCGCCTTGTATTCATTGATGAGCTGCTGGGCATAGTCCTGCTGCGTGTAGCTGCCCTCGAACGGCATCGTCACTTCCGGCGCCTTCAGCTCCGGGGTGAATTTGAGGCCGAGCGACTTGACCAGCTCGATATAGTCCTTGTGCGACATCAGCGTCGCCCGGTCGACATAGAGGTCGGTGCGCCAGCGCGGCGTGGCGTTCATGTAGTCGGCGACGGTGGTGGCGTTGGGGTTGCCGGCATCCATCTTCGGCTTCAGCGAGCGGAACTCGGCGAGCGTCAGGTCGCTGGTGCAGCATTTGGCGCTGGCCTTGCGGCCGGTCACCGGGTCGGCCGGCTGGAAGCCCTGCGAGCATTTCGAGGCGAGTTCCGGACGGGCGAGGATATCGGTGGTGGTATGCAGGTCGCACTGGGCGTGACGGCACACCAGCTCGCGGTCCTTGGTGAAGGCGACGTCGCACTCGATGACGCCGGCGCCCATCTGGGCGGCGGCGAGGTAGCCCTCGCGGGTGTGCTCGGGAAACTGCAGCGGCGCGCCGCGATGCGAGATCGAGAAGTTCTTGGTGGTGAACGGCCCCTTGCACTGCGCCAGCTGGTCCTTCAGCGGGCCGTCCTTCATGGTATCGACCAGATGGAACGGACGCGGGCCGACATCGGCAAGCCGGCTAACTTCCTGCGCGGCGACCGGCGGCACGACGGACAGCGACAGAGCGAGAGCGGCAAGCGGCAGGCGGATCGACATGAACAGCGGCATTGGCGGTTTCCCTTCCCCCGGCAAGTGACGGCGAAGGGATAGCCGCCGCCGATGACATCGGCTTGACGCAGCGCGACAGGTTGCGGGAACGGCGCGGCGATGCCTAGAGCAATGCCCGCAAAAGTGCGCCGCGGGTTTGCGAAAAGAATTGCGTACAAACAAAGCGCTCGAGCGATTCCGGTGAACCGGATTTCGCCGGAACTGCTCTAGCCGAGCGCCATGTTCCGCACCTCGGCGGCGCTCACGCCCCGCGCGCGCAGCTCGCGCAGGCTTTCCGAGCCGATCGATTTGGAAAGCTTGCGCCCTTCGGCGTCCAGCACCAGCGTATGATGGTGATAAAGCGGTTCCGGCAGGTCGAGCAGCCGCTGGAGCAGCCGGTGCACCGAGGTCGCCGCCTTCAGGTCGGTGCCGCGCACCACATGCGTCACGCCTTGCAGCGCATCGTCGACCACGACCGAGAGGTGATAGCTGGTCGGCGTCTCCTTGCGGGCAAGGACGACGTCGCCCCAGGCACCGGGGTCGGCGATCACCGGCTCCGCCACGCCCCATTCCCGCCAGCACAGCCCCCCGCCGGCCCGCGCCACTGCCTGGGCCATGTCGAGCCGCAACGCATGCGGCTGGGAATGGGACGGGGGTTGGAGTTGGGGTTGGGACTCTCCCGCCGCCGGCCCGCCGCGGCCCTCCGCCTCGCCGGTCGCCGCGCGGGCGAACGGGAACAGCGGCGCCCCGTCCGGGTCGCTTGGCCAGCCCGGCCGGGCCGCGACCTCGGCGCGGATCTCGGCACGGCTCTCGAAGCTGGCATAGACGAGGCCCATCGCCTCAAGCCGCTCCAGCGCCGCGCGGTAGGCGTTCATGTGCTCGGATTGCCGGCGCACCGGCTGCTCCCAGTCGAGGCCGAGCCAGGCGAGGTCCTCATAGATCGCCGCCTCGTATTCCGGCCGGCAGCGCGTGGCGTCGATATCCTCGATGCGCAGCAGCAGCCGCCCGCCGGTCTCCCACGCCATCTGCGCGTTGATCAGCGCCGAACGGGCATGGCCGAGATGCAGCCAGCCATTCGGGCTCGGCGCGAAGCGGAAGACGGGGCGGGGATCGGAGCGCGGCATCGACCTTCTCTACGCCAGGAGCGCCGCGCAAGGCGAGAGGGATGCCGGCGAAGCACTCTCATCCCGCCCGCGTCTCCCGCGGGGGGAGCGAGCCACTTATCCGCCGCGACAGTGCTCGTGAGACGGATGCCCGTGCCGCTCCCGGCATGACGCGCGGCGACACCTTCCTTCACCTCTCCCCGTCGGGGAGAGGTCGGCGCGCAGCGCCGGGTGAGGGGGCGAGACGCCCCGACACCTCTCACACGCCCCCGAAACGCGCATGGCCGGGACGAGCCCGGCCATGCTGAAATCAAACACATGGCCGGAACGAGCCCGGCCCCGCTGAAACCAAACACGTGCCGGGCTCATCCCGGCCATGTCGATCCTTCGGAAAGAAAGAAGCCGCCTCAGAACTGGCGGGCGACCATCATCTTCTTGATCTCGGCGATCGCCTTGGCCGGGTTCAGACCCTTCGGGCAGGCCTTGGCGCAGTTCATGATGGTGTGGCAGCGATACAGCCGGAACGGATCCTCGAGGTCGTCGAGCCGCTCGGGGGTCGCCTCGTCGCGGCTGTCGATCAGCCAGCGATAGGCCTGCAGCAGCGCGGCCGGGCCGAGATAGCGGTCGCCGTTCCACCAGTAGCTCGGGCAGGAGGTCGAGCAGCAGGCGCACAGGATGCACTCATACAGCCCGTCAAGCTTCTCGCGGTCCTGGCGGCCCTGCGGCCATTCCTTTTCCGGCGCCGGGGTCTTGGTGTGCAGCCACGGCTCCACCGAGGCGTGCTGGGCGTAGAACTGGGTGAGGTCCGGCACCAGGTCCTTCACCACCGGCATATGCGGCAGCGGGTAGATGTTGACCGACTTCGCCGTCACGTCGTCCATGCTCTTGAGGCAGGCCAGCGTGTTGGTGCCGTCGATATTCATGGCGCAGGAGCCGCAGATGCCCTCGCGGCAGGAGCGGCGGAAGGTCAGCGTCGGGTCGATCTTGTTCTTGATGTAGATCAGGCCATCCAGCACCATCGGCCCGCAATCGTCGCGGTCGACATAATAGGTGTCGACATGCGGGTTCTTGCCGTCATCCGGGTTCCAGCGATAGATGCGGTATTCGGTCAGCCGGTTGGTGCCTTCCGGCTTCGGCCACACCGTGCCGTCGACGAGCTGGGAGTTCTTCGGAAGCGTCAGCTGGACCATGTTCGGCCTTCATCTCCGCTTGCGGCCGCTGCCGCAGGCCTGTCGGTAAATACCGGCGACCGATGCCGCCGGCTTGTCAGTAAACCCGCTTGCGCGGCTCGATGTACTGGATGTCGTTCGAGAGCGTGTAGGTGTGCACCGGACGGTCGTCGAGCTTCACCGAACGCTTGTCGAAATCGACGAAGGCCAGCGTGTGCTTCATCCACTTGGCATCGTCGCGGTCCGGGAAATCCTCGCGCGCATGGGCGCCGCGGCTTTCCGTACGAGCGGCGGCCGATTCCATCGTCACCGAGGCGAGACAGATCAGGTTGTCATATTCCAGCGTCTCGATGAGGTCGGAGTTCCACACCAGCGAGCGGTCGGTGACGTCGATGTCGTCGGTGCCGGCGAACACGTCGGCGATCAGCTTGCGGCCCTCTTCCAGCACCTCGCCGGTGCGGTAGACGGCGCAGTTGTTCTGCATCACCTTCTGCATGGACAGGCGCAGATCCGCGGTCGGCGTGCCGCCATCGGCGTTGCGGAAATGGTCGAGCCGCGACAGCGCCAGCTCGGCCGAATCCGCCGGCAATTCGCGCTGCTTGTCGCCCGGCGTGAGCAGCTCGGCGCAGCGCAGCGCCGCGGCGCGGCCGAACACCACCAGGTCGGTCAGCGAGTTGGAACCGAGGCGGTTGGCGCCGTGGATCGACACGCAGGCGCATTCGCCCACCGCCATCAGGCCGGGCACCACGTGGTCGGGGTTGCCGTCCTTCTTGGTCACCACCTCGCCGTGGAAGTTGGTGGGGATGCCGCCCATGTTGTAGTGCACCGTCGGCAGCACCGGGATCGGCTCCTTGGTCACATCGACGCCGGCGAAGATCTTGGCGCTCTCGGAAATGCCCGGCAGGCGCTCGTGCAGGATCGCCGGGTCGAGATGGTCGAGGTGCAGGAAGATGTGGTCCTTGCTCTTGCCGACGCCGCGGCCCTCGCGGATCTCCATGGTCATGGAGCGCGAGACCACGTCGCGCGAGGCGAGGTCCTTGGCCGAGGGGGCGTAGCGCTCCATGAAGCGCTCGCCCTCGGCATTGGTGAGGTAGCCGCCCTCGCCGCGTGCGCCTTCGGTGATCAGGCAGCCCGAGCCGTAGATGCCGGTCGGGTGGAACTGCACGAACTCCATGTCCTGCAAGGGCAGGCCGGCGCGCAGGACCATGGCGTTGCCGTCGCCGGTGCAGGTATGGGCGGAGGTGGCGGAGAAATAGGCGCGGCCATAGCCGCCGGTGGCGAGGATAACCGTCTGCGCCCGGAAGCGGTGGATGGTGCCGTCGTCCATCTTCAGCGCCACGATGCCGCGGCAGCGGCCGTCCTCGTCCATGATCAGGTCGAGGGCGAAATACTCGATGAAGAACTCGGCATTGTGCTTCAGCGCCGCGCCGTAGAGCGTGTGCAGGATGGCGTGGCCGGTGCGGTCGGCAGCGGCGCAGGTGCGCTGCGCCGGGGTCTTGCCGTAGTCGATGGTCATGCCGCCGAACGGGCGCTGGTAGATCTTGCCGGCCTCGGTGCGCGAGAACGGCACGCCCCAGTGCTCCAGCTCATAGACCGCCGCCGGCGCATGGCGCACCAGATATTCGATGGCGTCCTGGTCGCCCAGCCAGTCCGACCCCTTGACGGTGTCGTACATATGGTAGCGCCAGTCGTCGGTGCCCATATTGCCGAGCGAGGCGGCGATGCCGCCCTGCGCCGCCACGGTGTGCGAGCGGGTCGGGAACACCTTGGTCACGCAGGCGGTGCGCAGCCCGGCCTCGGAACAGCCGACCACGGCGCGCAGGCCGGCGCCGCCGGCGCCGACCACCACCACGTCATAGGTATGGTCGGTGATCGGATAGGCGCCGTTCAGATGGGCGGCATGCGGGGTCGCGCCATTGGCGGCAGATCCGTTTGCAGAGTGCGTCTCGGCCATGGAACTCAGCCTCCGAAGCTGATCTTGAGGATCGCGAACACCCCGGCGCAGCCCATGGCGGCGCAGAAGAAGGTGTTGGCGACGAGCGAGAGCACCTTGGCGCCCTCCCCATGCACGTAGTCCTCGATCACCACCTGCATGCCGGCACGCATATGGGTGGTGATGGAAATGATGGCGAGGATGAGGATGATCGCCACGACCGGGTGGCCGATGGTGGCCAGCACCCGCTCGGGGCTTTCGCCGGCGACGCAGATCAGCACTGCGAGAAACGCAAGGGTCAGCGGCACATTGGCGAGCGCGGTCACGCGCTGAAGCCAGAAATGATGGGTGCCGGAATGGGCGGCGCCGAGACCGGCGACACGGCGGCGCGGCGTGCGCAGCGAGGAACCCGGGAATTCGGAAGATCCGCTCATGCCTCAGCCCTTCACCGCGTAGATGACGATCCACAGCAGCACGGTGAGCACCACCGAGCCGCCGATGGTCAGCTTGGCCATCAGTTCGCGCGCCTGCGGCCCGAAGCCGTGGCCCATGTCCCAGATGAAGTGGCGCAGCCCGCCCAGCATGTGGTGCAGCAGCGCCCAGCTGAAGCCGAACAGGCCGATGAGGCCGATCCAGCTGCCATAGACGGCGTTCACCGTGGCGAAGGCGTCGTCGGAGCTTGCCGCCGCCACCAGCCAGACGATCAGCAGGAAGGTGCCGAAATAAAGCGCCACGCCGGTGATGCGGTGCACGATGGACATCATCATCGTGAGCATCGGCCGGTAGATCTGGAGATGCGGCGAAAGCGGCCGTCGGGCAGCGCCCTGCATGTCGGACATCGCGGGGTCCTTCAGTCTATGCGGTGTGCGTAGCGGAAACGATAGCAGTTCGCAATCATTCCAAAGGCGACGTCTATAGGTTTTTGGGTGCGTCGCAGCAAGCGGAACCTATCGCCGCCGGTCGGTCTTGTCAGGAGGCAATCGCCCCGGTCACCGACGATTAACCATCTTTGCCATCTAATTGACGGAATGGCGGCGTCAATGACCGCCGGATGGTGGCGTGAGCGAGGGCCGGCATGCGGCTTGCAGTATTTGCCCGGCTGTCGGGCCGGCTGTCGGAAATGAGCCGATTCGTTGTCGCCGTGGCGGCGTTGCTCGTGGCTCCGGCCCTGCTGGGGCCGTTCGCGGCGGCGCAGGCGCAGCAGCGCTCCCTCGCCTTCCAGGGCACGACGCGCGACTACATCCTGCATGTACCGAAGAATATTCCGCCCGGTCCCCGGCCGCTGGTCATCGCCCTGCATGGTGCGCTGCAATCGGCCGGCATCATGCAGCGCTATCTCGATCTCGACGCGGTCGCCGATCGCGAGGGCTTCGTCGTCGCCTATCCCAAGGGCATCAACCTGATCTGGAACGACGGGCGCGCTTCCGTCGCCGGCTTCCTGCCGATCCTTCACGCCCGCGACGATGCCGGCTTCGTGCTGGCGGTGCGCGACCAGCTCGTCGCCGAAGGCCTGGCCGATCCCGGCCGCGCCTATCTGATGGGCTTTTCCAATGGCGGCTTCCTCACCGCCTTCATCGCCTGCCGCCATGCCGATGGCTTCGCCGCCTTCGCCACCATGATGATGACGGTGCCGGTCGGCTATGCCGAGAGCTGCAAGCCGTCCCGGCCGGTGCCGATCCTGATGATGAACGGCACTTATGATCCCATCGTGCCGATGTTCGGCCGCCCGACCCCCGGCGCCCGGCTGATGTCGGCGCGGGAGAGCGCCCAGCTTTTCGCCCGCATCGACGGCTGCGCCTCGCCCGAGGTCAGCGAGGCGCCGAACGCCGTCATCTTCCGTTTCAACAGCTGCGCCGGCGGCGCGGCGGTCGCCTATTACGAGATTGCCGGCGGCCACCAGCCGCCGCCCCAGTCCATCGATGCCGGCGACGCCCTCGCCGCGCTGCTGCTCGGGCCGCGCCGCAGCGGCATCGATGCGCCCAACGAGATCTGGTCGTTCTTCAAGCGCTATGGCACGCCCGGCCAGCCGGTTCCGGACGAGCCGGCGCCTGGCACCGCCGGCACCCTCGCGGCCGACGTCCCGGCTGCCGGCCGGCTGGCCGCCGCCGCCGAACCGCTGCCGCTGCGCCCCGGCGCGGCGGGCGTTGGCGCGGCCCGGCCCGGTGCCACCCGCGCCGCCACCACGCTCGCCAGCGTGCCGCTGCCGCTGGCTTCGCCGCTGCGCCGCAAGTCGGCCAGCGCCGAATGACGGGACAAATGCCGCTCCCGCCATGGTTTCGCCGCGAGACGGCGATCTACATCCGTCACGACGCTCAGGCGTCGCCGGAATTCGCGCCGGGTTGACGCCGCGTTGCCGGGACGGCATCGTCCCGCCCGCCGCGGTCTGGGATAGCCGTCAGGCGCGAGCGACGTCCGGCCAACGGACGCGGGATTTCTGAGTGGCGGCCTTGGGAGCGCCGCGAGACACGGGGATAGAATCTGTTGGTGGAGACGCGGCTCGGACCAAACGGCCTGCGACGTTGGCGCGGCGCGGCGGTCGATCTCGGCGACGAGCCGCCGCTGGGCGTTGACGGCGATACCGAAGAGCCGATCAACCGCCGCCGGATCTCCATCCGCTGGCTGATGGCCACCCTGCTCACCGGCATTTGCGGCGCCGCGCTGATGGGCGGCGCGGTCTATGCCGCGCTCGACAACGAATACCGCTTCGCCCAGTCGCCCGAGACGGTGCGCTCCGCCCTGCGCGGGGCGCTGGCCGCCGGCGAGCGGCCGTCAAACGTCGCCCGCAAGGGCGACCGCATGTCGATCATCAATGAGAGCTTCAACGCTCGCCAGACCCTGCGCCTGTCCACCACCACCAAGGATGGCGACCGCGAGGTGATCAAGGTGCGGGCGGTGACGCGGGTGAACACCAATCTCGCCCAGTCGGTCACCTCGGTCTCGTCCGACGTGCCGCGCTTCAACCCGGCCAAGCTGATCGCCGACACCTCCGCCGACGATCAGGGCGACGACACCCCGCAGGCCGAGCCCACCGGCGAGCTCACCTTGATGGTGCGCGACCTCGCCAGCCTGCCGCCCTCGACGAAATTCGCCGCCGAGCTGTCGATGGAAGACGTGCTGATGAAGGTGCGCGAGACCGCCGAATTCAGCATGCCGCTCACCGAAGCCGCGGTGCCGGCGCTGGCGAGCTTCGGCGGCGGAGCCCTCGGCTATGCTCCCGCCAATGCCCCGGCCGACCCGGCGGCCCAGGCGAACGCGCCGGACAATATGAGCGCCTTCGGCAAGTCCGCCGGCGAAGCCTCCGGCGGCAATGAGTGGACCGAGCGCGCCGTCGTCACCAAGAAGGGCGACAGCATCGCCTCCATCCTCGAGGATCTCGGCGTCGCCGAGGTTTCCGCCAAGGCGGCGGCGGCGGCCTTCGCCACGCCGCAGCTGCGCGGCCCGCTCACCCCCGGCCTGCGGCTGCGGGTGCTGCTCGACCCGTCGGGCGGCGCCACCGTGCCGCTACGCGTCGGCGTGTTCAGCGACGAGGGCCATGAGGGCACCATCGCGCTCTCCGACATGGGCACCTTCCTCGCGGTGGAGGAACCCAACGAGGTCGAGGTCGCCGACATGCCCTCCGACGACGCCGACGAGGAGAGCGGCGGGCGCGGCGGCATCACGCTCTATGAGAGCATCTGGGAGACCGCGCTGCGCCACGACGTGCCGCGCCCGGTGGTCGAGAACCTGATCCGCATCTATTCCTTCGACGTCGACTTCCAGCGCCGGGTGCGGACGGGCGACAGCTTCGAGGTGCTGTTCGATCCCGAGGAAGGCGGCGGCACCGCCGGCGTGCTCTATGCCGGCCTCACCGTCGGCGGCGAGGAGCGGCGCTACTACCGCTACCAGACGCCGGACGACAACGTGCTCGACTTCTATGACGAGACCGGCAAGAGCGCGAAGAAGTTCCTGGTCCGCAAGCCCATCGCCGGCGGCACGCTGCGCTCCGGCTTCGGCATGCGCCGCCACCCGATCCTCGGCTTCTCGCGCATGCATTCCGGCGTCGATTGGGCCGACCGCGTCGGCACGCCGATCTATGCCGCCGGCAATGGCGTCATCCGCAAGGCCGGCTGGAGCTCGGGCTATGGCCGGCACACGGAAATCCAGCACGCCAACGGTTATGTGACCACCTATTCGCACCAGTCCGGCTTCGCCAAGGGCATCCGCGAGGGCGTGCGGGTGCGCCAGGGCCAGCTCATCGGCTATCTCGGCTCCTCCGGCCTCTCCACCGGCCCGCACCTGCACTATGAGGTGCTGGTGAACGGTCGCTTCGTCGATCCGATGCGCGTGCGCCTGCCGCGCGGCCGCGCCCTCGACGGCAAGGTCCTTGCCGATTTCGATGGCGAGCGCTCGCGCATCGACGCGCTGCTCAACCACAGCGCCAGCCCCAAGGTCGCCGGCAATGGCCGCGGCGACGACGCCACCAACTGAGTCCCGCCATGGCCGCCACGCCCCTCCTCGACGGCCCGCGCCTCGCCCCCCGCTCCGGCGGCGCCCCCGATTCGCTGGTGGTATTGCTGCACGGCTACGGCGCCGACGGGCGCGACCTCATCGACCTCGGCGAATTGTGGGGCGACAAGCTGCCGCGCACCGCCTTCGTCTCTCCCCATGCGCCTGAGCCGCTCGGCATCGCGCCGGTCGGCCGTCAGTGGTTCGCCTATGTCGAGCGCAACGACCGCGAGCGCTGGACCGGCGTGCAATCGGCCCATGCCGCGCTCGACGCCTTCCTCGACGCCGAGCTCGCCCGCCACCGCCTGCCGCCCGGCCGGCTGGCGCTGGTCGGCTTCAGCCAGGGCACGATGATGGCGCTGCACACCGGCCTTGCCCGGCCGGTGCCGCTGGCCGGCATCCTCGGCTATTCCGGCCTGCATGCGGTGCCGGAAGGCCGTGCCGCCGACATTGCCGGCCCGGTGATCGCCAGCCGTCCGCCGGTGCTGCTGATCCATGGCGATGCCGACGAGGTCATCCCGCCGCAGGCGCTGCCCCGCGCGCTGGCGAGCCTTGAGGCGGCCGGCGTGCCGGTGCGCGGGCATCTGTCGCGCGGCCTCGGCCACGGCATCGACAGCGAGGGCCTGCTGCTCGGCGGCGCCTTCCTCGCCGAGTGCCTGCCGCCACTCCGCTGAGCCCACCTGGCCCCGCCGCAGCCCCGTCGTCGGCCGCATTCGTGAAGCCGATGCCGCATCGCGGTGCTTCACAAGACTGACACGCTACCTATAGAGTATCGCCGTGCGTCCCACGGCGCCGAGCCGTCGTGAGTCGCTCCGGTAAGGGAGCAAGTGCTTGACGGCGACTTTGTCCCCAGGTGCCTGGCCGGCCCTCGTGCTCAACGCGGATTATCGCCCGTTGAGCTATTACCCCCTCTCGGTCTGGTCATGGCAGGACGCCATCAAGGCGGTTTTCCTCGACCGGGTGAACATCGTCGAATATTACGAGCGGCAGGTCTCCAGCGCCCAGTTCCAGATGCGGCTGCCGAGCGTCGTCTCGCTCAAGAGCTTCATCCGCCCGGCCCGCCAGCCGGCCTTCACCCGCTTCAATGTGTTCCTGCGCGACCGCTTCACCTGCCAGTACTGCGATTCGCGCGACGACCTCACCTTCGACCACGTCATCCCGCGCTCGCGCGGCGGGCTGACGACCTGGGAGAATGTGGTCGCCGCCTGCTCGCCCTGCAATCTGCGCAAGGGCAGCCTGATGCCGGCGGAAGCGAAAATGGTGCCGCGGCAGAAGCCCTTCCAACCGGCGGTGTTCGACCTGCACCAGAACGGCCGGCACTTCCCGCCCAATTACCTGCATGAAAGCTGGGTCGACTATCTCTACTGGGATACCGAGCTCGACCCGTAGTCTCCCGCGCGACAGGCTCCCTCTCCCCCTCGGGGAGAGGGTCGCCGCTCCCAACCACTTCCGCCCTCAGCGCCGGCGCACGCCCCACGCCGCCGCCAGCGTCAGCGTGGCGGCTATCAGCACGTTCCAGCCGGCCAGCGACAGCCCGAGCCAGCGCCACGGCGCCTCGTCGCAGCGCACCACCCGCGCCTGCTGAAGATCCTGCAACAGGTTGGCCGAGGTGGCCGGCGCGCCGCCGGAGCAGGCGGTCGGCCCTTGCCACCAGTGCCATTCGACCCCGGCATGATAAAGCGCCAGCCCGAAGCCGATCAGCATCAGCAGCCCGAGCAGCGTCAACCCCGCGCGCGCCATCCCCACATGACCCTGCCGCGCCACCATCGCCACCACCAGCCCCAGCGGCACCGCCGCGTAATAGGGCAGCCGCTGCTCCAGACAGAGCGGGCACGGTGCCAGCCCGATCACCAGCTGGAAGAACCAGGCGCCGGCGAGCGTCGCCGCCGCGCCGGCGGCGATGATCAACGCCGCGAGCACCAGCGGGCGGCGAAAACCAGCGGTCGCGTCCAGGCTGGACATATCGGGATTCGGCATCTCGTGGCTCCGCGAATAACGCGCTCTCCTTAAAGCCGTTTTGGCTGCCGGGAAATCGCCGTCGCCACCAGAAGGCCGTGCAAATCCAGCGCGCCGACGGCGGCACGGCATCTGCGGCGATCACAGTTTGGCGAACACCTCGTCGCCAGAGCCGCCTTACCCATCGGCATCGGCGAGCGCGAACCGCAACGCCCGCGTCAGCGCCGGCGCCACCACCGAGGCATGGTCCTCGCCGGCGAGGCATTCGAACTCGGCCGCGCCGCGCCCGGCGAGGGCCGCCCGCGCCCGCTCGGCGAAAGCCCGAGCCCGATGCACCATCGCCCGGCGGGCGCGGCGCTCGGCGATCGTCGCCGCGCCCGGCTGCGCCGCCAGCCACGGCGGCAGCGCCTCCTCCCACTCGCCGACGATGAGCGCCAGCCGCGGCGCGCCCTCAATCCGCGCCAGCCCGTCGGTAAGCCGTTGTTCGTCCCACCAGATCGACGGGCTCACCGCGACATAATTGGCGAACGCCCCGCTGTCGCGGCCGAACACGTCGAGCACGAAGCCGCCGGCCAGCGAATGGCCGACCAGCGTCTGCCGCCGCGCATCGACCGGCGCCCGCGCCGCCACTGCCGGCCCCAGCACCTGCCGCAGGAAGACGAGGAAGCCGTCGCGCCCGCCGGTGGCGCGGGTCTCGCCCTCTTCGCGGCACGGCCCGGCGGTGTAGTCGAAGATCCGCCGGGCGCGGTCATAGAGGCCGTCGGCCGGATGACCGATGCCGACCAGCACCATCGGGCCGATGCCGGTGCCAGCCGGCCGCTCGGCGCCGCGCCGCTGCGCCTCCACCAGCGTCGCGAAGCTGGCATTGGCATCGAGCAGGTAAAGCACCGGAAATCCCGCCGGCGGCGCCGGCCCCTTGGGCATGGCGAGCAGGATGCGATAGGGCGCCCCGCCGCCGCACGGCGCGAGGTCGAACCAGGAGCTGTCCTCGATGACGATGCCCGGCTGCATCCGCCTCACCTGCCTCCGCCGATTTGCTTCGGGCATCTAAATCACCGGCCGACCGATGCAAGCAAGGCTGAAGATACTGAAACGATTCTAATTTATCGAACGGGAACAGAAACTTGACCGGCTGGAATGGCTCGGGCATGAACCCGGTTCGCCGTCGCGATACCCGCCCGCCCGCGCCCCATGGCCCGCCGCGTCGCGCAACGCAACGCGGCGGGGGCGAGGCCGAGTGGGACGGATATGACCGAATTGTCGCCGCAGGCCCCGCCGGGGCAGAGCCTCCCGCAAGCGCCGGCCGGCGCCGCCCTTGGTGATGCAACCGCCCTCGACGCCTATGCCCGCCGCCAGCGCCGGCGGCTCGCCCTTCTTGCCGGCCTGCTCGCCATCATGGCGGTGGGGATGCTGGTCGACATCGCAACCGGGCCGTCCGGCCTGTCCATCGGCACCGTCATCCATACCCTCCTCGACCCCGCCGCCGCCGATGCCGGCACCCGGGTCATCGTCTGGGAGGTGCGGCTGCCGGCGGCGCTGATGGCGGTGCTGGTCGGCGCGGCGCTGGCGCTGTCCGGCGCCGAGATGCAGACCATCCTCAACAACCCGCTGGCCAGCCCCTTCACCCTCGGCGTCTCCTCCGCCGCCGCCTTCGGCGCCGCGCTGTCCATCGTGCTCGGCCTCGCCATCCCGGGGCTGCCGGGCAACTGGAACCTGCCGCTCTTCGCCTTCCTGCTTGCCTTCGGCTCGGTGCTGCTGCTGCAGGCGCTCGCCCGCATGCGCGGCACCGGGGTGGAGACGCTGGTGCTGTTCGGCATTGCCATGGTGTTTACCTTCAACGCGCTGGTGGCACTTGTGCAGTTCATCGCCAGCCAGGAAGCGCTGCAGCAGCTGGTGTTCTGGTCGATGGGCTCGCTCGCCCGCGCCACCTGGGCCAAGCTCGGGGTGCTGGCGGCGGTGCTCGCCATCGTCATGCCCTTCGCCCTCCGCGACAGCTGGCGGATGACCGCGCTGCGCCTCGGCGAGGACCGGGCGCGCAGCTTCGGCATCGCGCTCGGCCGGCTGCGCTTCGCCTCGCTGCTGCGGGTGAGCCTGCTCGCCGGCACCTGCGTCGCCTTCGTCGGCACCATCGGCTTCATCGGGCTGGTCGCCCCGCACATCTCCCGGCTGCTGGTCGGGGAGGACCATCGCTTCCACCTGCCGGCGAGCGCGCTGACAGGGGCCGGGCTGATGTCGTTCGCCTCCGTCGCCAGCAAGCTGATCGTGCCCGGCACGCTGCTGCCGGTCGGCATCGTCACCTCGCTTATCGGGATACCGTTCTTCATGGCACTCATCCTGTCGCGGCGGGAGCGGCTGTGATGGCGGCGGCCTCGCGACTGGACCTTGCCGGGCTCACGGTCGGCTATGGCGCGCGCCGGATCATCGACGGGCTGGACTTGGGCGGGATTCTGGCCTCATCGGTCACCGCACTGGTCGGACCGAACGCCGCCGGCAAGACCACGTTGCTGCGCGCCATGGCCGGGCTGATCCCGTCCCGCGGCTCGATCCGCCTCGATGGCCGCGAGCTCTCCGGCCTCGATCCGGCCGGCTATGCGCGCGAGGTCGCCTATATGCCGCAGACGCTGCCGCCGCGCGTCTCGCTCTCGGTCTTCGAAGCGACGCTGAGCGCGCTGCAATCGACGCCTTCGGCGCAAGATACTGATCCGAAACAAAAATCTCTCGATGTCCTGCGCCGTCTCGGCATCGCGGATCTCGCCATGCGCGGCCTCGACGAGCTCTCCGGCGGCCAGCGCCAGCTCGCCGGCCTCGCCCAGTGCCTGGTGCGCCAGCCCAGGGTGCTGCTGCTCGACGAGCCCACCAGCGCCCTTGATATCCGCCACCAGCTCACCGTGATGAAGCTGGCCGGCGACGTGGCGCGCGAGCGCGGCATCGTGGTGGTGGTGGTGCTGCACGACATCGCCCTCGCCGCCCGCTGGTGCGACCGAATTGTCGTTCTATCTCAAGGACATATAGTTTCCGACGGCACGCCCGCGCAGGCGATCACCCCGGCGATGCTGGCCGGGGTATATGGCGTCGAGGCCCGCGTCGAGCGCTGCTCGCACGGCTTCGTGCAGGTGATGGTCGACGCGGTGAGAGACGGCTCGGCGAGGGATGATTCGGCACGGGCCGGCTGATCTCACGCCCTTAGGGTAGCGCCACCATCGACATAGAGGTCGGACATGGTGATGTGCCCGGCGCGGGCGGAGAGCAGGAACACCACCGCCTCCGCCACGTCCTCCGGCGTCGCCAGCTTGCCGAGCGGGATGCCGGCCTTGAAGATTTCCGGTGCTCCGGCAATGACTTGCGTCGCGCCGCTCTCATCCGCCCACATGCCGGTCTGCATCGGCGTCAGCGTCGAGCCCGGCGCCACGATGTTGCAGCGTATGCCGTGCGGAGCAAGTTCGAGGCCGAGGCAGCGGGTGAACATCGCCGCCGCCGCCTTGGAAGCCGCATAGGCGGCCATGGCGTGGCGCGGCACCCCGGCGGCGTTGGAGGCGACCGTCACCAAGGCCCCGCGCCGGCGCGGCTGCATGCGGCGAGCCAGCGCCCGGCCGAGGCGGAACACCCCCTTGGCGTTGATGTCGAACACCCGGCTCCATTCCTCGTCGGAGGTCTCCACCACCGTCTGCCAGGACAGCACCCCGGCGACGCTGGCGCCGAGGTCGATCGGCCCCTCCTCCGCCTCGATGCGCGCGACTACCGCCTCCACCGCCTCGGTGGAGCGGATATCGAGAAGCTCCGTCCGCACCCCGGCGCCGTACTCCGCGACGATCGGCGCCAGCAGCGCAGCCTCGCGATCGGTGGCGACGACGCGCACGCCTTCCTCCACCAGCAGCCGGACCACCGCCCGGCCTATGCCTCCGCCCGCACCAGTGACGAAGGCGATGCGTCCGCTGAGGCCATTGTCGCGCATGTGTTTTCCTTCGCTTGCTCGCAGGTAGCCAGTGCGGCAGCCAGCACCGGTGCGATGGCGGCGCTCGCCTCGCGGCCGGTGAGATGCGCGTGCAGGCTGGCTATGTCGATGACGTCGATATGAGCCGCATAGGGCGCCCATTTGGAAGGCGTGAGATCGCGCCCCTCGTGATCCAATGCGGCGCGGAAGAAGGTGAGCGTGCCGTCGAAACCGGCGTGGTGATGGCCGCGCACCAGCCGGTTGTTGCCCGCCACCACCCGTACCACCCCGTCGAGAGCGGCGTCGGAAAGCGTGCCGAGCGGGCTATCGGAGGCCCGCAGGAAGGCAACGACCGAGGCGCGGCTGAGGGCCAGCGCGGGCAGCCGGTCGGGATCGTGTCCGGCAATCGCCAGCAGCGCTTTCAGCGCCGCGTCAGGCGCTGGCTCCGGTTCCGCACGCCAGCAATCGCTCGGATAGGCGTCGAGCAGCGCCACGACGCCGACCTCGCCACCTTGCCGCTGCAACTCCACCGCAACCGCCTGTGCAAGGATGCCGCCGACCGACCAGCCAAGAAGATGATAGGGGCCGTTCGGCCGCACCGCCCGGATACGTCCGGCATAATCGGCGGCGAGGTCGGCGAGGCTTGGCGGTAAAGGCCGATCCGGCGACAGAGCCGGCGCCTGCAGGCCGTAGACGCTGCGGCGCGGAGCCAGCGTCCGCGCAAGGCCGCCATAGCACCAGGAAAGCCCGCCGGCCGGATGGATGGCGAAGAGCGGCGGCAGGTCGGGATCGCCCTCCATCAGCCGAACGACGGGCTCAAGGCCGAAATCGGCCGGCACGCCGTGCTCGTCCAGCGCCGCAGCGAGGCTGGCCACGCTCGGTGCGGCGAACAGCGCCCCGAGGCCGGGATCCCGTCCGACCGCCTCGCGGAGGCGCAGCAGCAGCGCCACCGCCTGCAGCGAATCGCCGCCCAGCGTGAAGAAATCGTCCTCGGCCGAAGGTTCCGCGTCCAGCCCCAGCACCTCGCGGAACGATCGTGCGACCAGCCGCTCGCTCGGCGTTTCCGGCGGACGTCCTTCCGCACCGGTAAATTCCGGCGCCGGCAGCGCCGCGCGGTCGAGCTTGCCATTCGCCGTCACCGGCAGCGCGTCGAGCACGATGAGGGCGGAAGGCACCATGTAGTCCGGCAAGCGCGCCGCCAGCCGCTCGCGCAGGACCGCCACATCCGCGACGCCCACGGCATAAGCCACGATACGCTGGGCACCCACCGCATCGTGAGAAGCGATGACAGCGCATTGCCGGGCCAGCCCACTCTGCATGATCGCCGCCTCGATCTCGCCGAGCTCGACACGCAGGCCGCGGATCTTGATCTGATGATCGGATCGGCCGAGGAACACCACCGCCCCGTCCGGCCGGTAGTAGGCAAGGTCGCCCGAGCGATACATGCGCTCGCCCGGCACGAAGGGATCGTCGAGGAAGCGCTCGCCGGTCAGGTCCGGCCGGCCGAGATAGCCGCGCGCCAGTTGCACCCCGGCGAGGAAGAGATGGCCCGGCACGCCCGGCGGCTGCGCACGCATGGCCTCGTCGAGGACATAGAGCCGGGTGTTCCATACCGGAAAGCCGATCGGCACCGGCCGGGCACGGTCGTCGGGACCTGCCGGCCAGTAGCTGACATCCACCGCCGCCTCGGTCGGCCCATAGAGATTATGCAGTTCGGCGCTCAAGGTGCGGTGGAAGCGATCGCGCAGATCGGCCGGCAATTCTTCGCCGGAGCAGAAGACCTGCCGCAGTTCCAGCCTCCGCACCGCCGGCTCGGCTAGGAACGCCGCCAGCATGGAAGGCACGAAATGCGCGGTCGTCACCTTCTCGGCGCGGAACAGCCGCGCCAGCGCCACGGGATCGCGATGCGCCTCGGGCGGCGCCACCACCAGCAGCGCGCCGGAAATGAGCGGCAGGAAGAACTCCCACACCGAGACATCGAAGGTGGCCGGCGTCTTCTGCACGATGCGCGCATCCGGTCCGATCCCGTAGTGCTGGCGCATCCATTCGAGGCGGTTGACGATGGCGCGGTGCTCAATCACCACCCCCTTCGGCTCGCCGGTGGAACCGGAGGTGTAGATGACATAAGCCGCATCGTCCGGCCCGGGCAGCGGCGACGGCAGGCTCCCGGATGCGATCGGCCAGGCATCGGGCGTGAGCACGGCCACATGCGGCAGCAGCCGACCGGCATCGCCGTCGAAAGCGAGGGCGATGCATGGCTTCGCCGAACCGAGAATGCGTGCGAGCCGCTCATCGGGATGGGCAAGGTCGAGCGGCAGATAGGCGGCGCCGGCCCTGAGAACCGCCACCAGCGCCACAATCAATTCCAGAGAACGCGGCAGCGCCACCGCAACGATGCCTCCCGGCCCGGCACCGGCTTCCGCCAGCCGCGCGGCAAGCGCTGCGCTGCGCCGGTCGAGTTCTCCATAACTGAGTTCGATGCCGTCGAAACGCACCGCCGGCGCCTGCGGCTGCCGGCGCATGGTCGCCTCGATCAGTTCGACGAGCGTGACATCCAGCACCTCGTGCGCTGTGGCGTTCATCTCCACGAGATGGCGCTGCGCCTCATCAGGCGTGGCGGTCGGCACGTCGTCGAGCCGTTCGGCCGTAAGCGCCGCCGCGATGAAGGCGTCGAGCCGGCGGGCATGGGCGAGCGCCTCGTCGGCGGAATAGAGATCGGGATTGGCATCGATTTCGAGCCGCAACCCTTTGGAGCCATGGGCACGGAAGGTGAAAGTGATGTCGTCCACCGGCCCGGCGCTAAGCACCTCCAGACGGGCATCGAGGCCCTCGAAGTGCGGCGTCTCGTCGAAAGGCAGCACATTGACCAGCGGTCCGTGCAGGCGGCGCTGGCGGCCGATCAGCTTGAGGTCGCGGCGCAACTGCTCGCTGCGATAGCGACCATGGCGGCGGGCCTTCACCAGGCTGCGTGCCACCGAGGCGAGCAAATCCGCCCGCGTCGCCCCCCGCGCCGGCGCCACCCGAAGCGGCAGCACATTCATCAGCATCGCCGGCACCCGCGCCGCCTTGCTGCCGAGCCGGCCCATATGCGGCACACCGAGCACCACTTCCGCCGTGCCGGTATGGCGCTGGCAATAGACGGCACAGAAGGCGGTGAGGAGATCGGGCCAGGGAATAGTGCTTTCCTGCGCCAGGGCATGCAGGCGGGAAATGGTGACGGCATCGACCTCCACCGCCCTGCGGTGGAAGCTGAAGGCACTCACCGGCGCACCGGCCGCGAGGCTCGCCACTTCCGGCTGGTCGGCGAAGGCTTCGCGCCAGTAGACGGCATCGGCCTTGCGCTTGTCCGAGGCACGATAGGCGCCATCCTCGGCCAGCACCACGTCGAGCCCCGGCAATGCCGGGCCAGGTGCGGTGCTGCGCCGGCTTGCATTGTAGAGATCGGCCACCCGCTGGGTGAGCAGGATCATGCCGTAACCGTCGATGGCGAGGTGATGGATGCGCTGCTGCCAGACGAAGCGCTCCGGGCCGAGGCGGAACAGTCGCTCGGCCGCGAGCGGATCCCGCGTCGGGTCGATTGGGGTCGCCATGTCACGGGCGATGTCGGCCTCGGCGGCGGCGAGCGGATCGACCGCACCCGAGAGATCGATCACCTCCAACGACGGCCGCCGGGCGGGATCAAGAAGCTGGTGCGGGCCGTCCGCCGCCTCGAACATGCACAGCGCCAGGGCCTCGGCCTCCTCCACTGCCGTCGATACAGCAGATCGGAAGGCGTCGAGGTCCAGCGCGCCGGTGAGCTCGATGTACTGGCCGGTATTGAACAGCGGATTCGTCGGATCGAGCCGCTGCGCGTACCACAGGCCGCTCTGCGCCTCGGTCAGCGGCCAGCCGGGGCTATCGGGCGATACCGGCATCGCGGTCAGCCACGCTGCGCCTGTCGCCGCGCGACGATCGCCCACCAGCCGGCGAGAGTCGGATCCTCGGCGAATTCGGAGAATTCGAGGTCGAGCCCGCCTTGGCTCCATTGCAGCACAAGGTTCATCGCCCGCATGGAATCGAGGCCGAGATCGAGAAGGCTGTCGCCCTCGCCAATCTCGGAGGGATCCTCATGCAGCATGGCGGCGATGTCGCGGCGCATGCGCTCCATCGTCAGCGGCTCGGCGGGCTCGGCGATGCGGCGGATCTGGGTAGGGTCGATCATCGCAGCGCCTCCATCAACGCGGCTGCGGCGGCGACGACGCCGCAGGTTGAAGCAACATAAGCGAGCGCGGTCTCGTGCTTCGCGCGGGAAAAATCGGCGAGCGCATCGGCGACGAAGAACGGCTCGATATCGCGCATGAACGCCTCGGCGGCGGTGAGTTGGCACCCGATATGGGCATAGATGCCGGTGACGATGAGCTGGTCGCGGCCACGTACGCGCATCAGCGTCTCGAGGTTGGAGCGCTGGAAGGCGCTGTAGCGGTGCTTCACCAGCACGAAGTCGCCCGGCTTCGGGGCCAGTTCGGCGATGATCGGCTGGTGCTCCGGCGCCGAACTCATGCCCGGCCCCCAAAGGTCGGCTTGCAGGCCGCGATCACGCCGGTCCTGGTCGCCCTCCTGCGCCGTATAGAACACCGGCACCCCGGCGGCACGCGCCGCGCTCGCCAGCGCGGCGATATTGGCGATGGCAAGCGCTATCGGCGCCTCACCAGAAGCAAAGGCGGCAACGAAATAGCCCTGCATGTCGTGGATCAGCAGCGCCGCCCGCTCCCGCGCCAGCACCCACGGCGCCCGCGAAGCCGGCAGCTCGGCCGGCGTCGGCAACGCATAGGACGCGATACGGGGCAATCCCGGCTTTTCAGACATCGTCATTCTCCGGGCGGCACGGCCGATTGTTCGGCGAGGAACTGCCGGCGCAGCGCGGCGCGCAACTCCTTGCGGCTTACCTTGCCAACCGCCGTAATCTCGAAGGCCGGCACAAAGACGATCTGGTCCGGCACCTTGAAATCGGCAAGGCCGCGCGTGCGCATGAACGCCTTCAGCGCCGCCGCCTTGGGCTTTTCTCCCTGGGCGATGATGAAGGCGCAACTGCGCTCGCCGAGAAACTCGTCCGGCAGCGATACGACGGCGGCATCGAACACGCTCGGATGCGCCAGCAGATGGTCCTCGATCTCCTCGGCGGAGATCTTCTCCCCCGCGCGGTTGATGTGGTCGCTGGCGCGGCCCTGCACGACGAGATACCCCTCCGGCGTGCGCTTCACCATGTCGCCGGTACGGTAGAAGCCGTCCGGGGTGAAGGAACGGGCATTGGCGCCGTCATTATTGTGATAGGCGCGGATGGTGTAGGGCCCGCGCGCCAGCAGGTTGCCGACCTCGCCCTCCGGCACCGGTTGGCCGGAATCGTCGAGGATCAGCACCTCGTCATCCTCGCTGATCGGCCGCCCCTGCGTGGAGACGATGATCTCCTCCGCGTCGTCGAGGCGGGTATAATTGACCAGTCCCTCCGCCATGCCGAACACCTGCTGCAACGTGCAGCCGAGCGTCGGGCGCACCCGGCGCGCCGCCTCCGGCATGAACTTGGCGCCGCCGACCTGCAGCACCTCGAGGCTGGACAGGTCATATGTCCGCTTCCGTGCCGCCTGCATCCACAACAAGGCGAGGGGCGGCACCAGGCCGGTGATGGTCACCTTCTCGCGCGCGATCAGCGGAAAAGCCACCTCCGGGCTCGGCGACGGCGACATGACCACCGTGCCACCGGCATACAGCACGCCGAATACGCCGGGCGAACTCATCGGAAAGTTATGCGCCACCGGCAGCGCCGCCAGATAGATGCTATCGGGCGTCAGGCCGCAGATCTCGGCGCTGGCGCGGAAGCTGTAGATGTAGTCGTCATGCGTGCGCGGAATGAGCTTCGACAATCCGGTGCTGCCGCCGGAGATCTGCAGAAAGGCGACCGATGACGGATCGGGATCACCCGGCAGCGCCACCACCGCGCCATCGAGCCCGGCGAAGGACGTGAACGGCCCGGCCTCACCGACCACCACCACCGTGTCGAGCGCCGGCACCTGGCGGCAGACCTCCTCGGCAAGGTCGCGATAATCGAAGCCCTCGTGCCGCTCGGCGATCACATAGCCGCGCGCCTCGGCCGTGCGGGCGAAATGCACGACCTCAACCGCCCGATGCGCCGGCAGCGCGTAGACCGGGATCAGTCCGGCGCGGAACAGACCGAACACCACCGACAGGAACTCGGGAATGTTCGGCAACTGCACCACAACCCGATCACCGGGATTTAGCCCCAGCGCGAGAAAGCCGGCCGCCGCCTGCTCGGCGTGGATGGCAAGCTCGGCATAGGTCCAACGCTGCTCGCCGCCGACCACCGCCGTCCGCGACGAATGGCGCGAGGCCAGCTGCCGCAGCATGCCGGGAAAGGTTTCGCCGCGCCAATGGCCGGCCCGCCGGTAACGTTCGGCGGCATCCGTCGGAAAGGGTTGCAGCAGCGGGATCATGCGGCGGCTCCCTCGAAGGCGATGGCCTCGTCGAGGCCTAGCGCGCGCAGCATGGCGGCGAATTTCGCAGCCGTCTCCTCGCCCTCCGCCACCGGATCGGATCCCGGCACGATGCCGGCCCCGGCATGCAGCCACGCCTCGCCGCCGGAAATCTCGGCGCAGCGCAGGGCGACATGCCAGTCTCCGTCGCCGGCCGCGTCGCACCAGCCAACCGCTCCGGCATAGAAGCCGCGATCATGTCCTTCGAGCTCGGCGATGAGTTCAGCCGCCGCATCGCGCGGCGTGCCGCAAACCGCCGGGGTCGGGTGCAGCAGAGCGGCGAGTTCGAGGCTCGACAACGTCGTGTCACGCAGCCGCCCGACGATCCGCGTGCCGAGATGCCACATGCTGGCGGTCGAGACCAGCTGCGTGCCCTCCGGCGTGCTGAGCTCGCGGCAATACGGTGCCAGCAGATCGAGGATGGCGGTCACCACCTCCCTGTGCTCACGGCTATCCTTGGTCGAGGCGGCAAGGTTTTCGGCCGCTTCGCGATCGCGGGCCGGATCGGAAGAGCGACGGGCGGAACCAGCCAGCGGATGCGAGAACATCGCTTCGCCCCGCCGCGAGACCAGCAGTTCCGGCGTCGCCCCCACCAGCAGGCGCGTGGCGCCGTCCGTCGACGGCAGCGGCACAGAGAAAGCGGTGGCGGCCGGGTCTTCGGCGAGGCGGGAGAGCAGCGCCCGGGGATCGATCGGCCGGTCACCCGACAGACGCAGCGCCCGGGAAAGCACCACCTTGCGCAGCTCGGGCCGGTTCTCCATCCGCCGCAGCACCTCGGCGACCGAGGTACGGTAGGCGGCAAGAGAAGGCTCCGCCGTCACCTGCCAATGCGGAGTATCGCCGCCGCGTAGCAGTACCGGCGGACCGAATGCCCGCGCCGTGAAGCGCCCCGGCAGACGCGACCATTCGGTTGGACGCAGGAGATGCGCCGGTCGCGCGCGCTCATAGGGCAGCGCGCCTACCAGCGCCGCGGCGCCTACCAGCGCCTCGGAGACCTGTCGCGCCAGAGACGCCCCCGCCGCCGCCGGAATCGGCCGGCAGCCATTTGCCACCACCGTCTCGCCGACACCGACGAGAACGAAGGACGAGGGCGCGACAACGGAGGGCGCGACAGCGCCGGCCTCGTCGCCCGTCATCTCCGGCGTTTTCATCACCAAGGCTTTGGTCACGGCCGGCGTGTCATGGCTTGATCACGGCGACGGTGTCGCCGAAGGGATCGACCATCGGCACCGGACGCCCGCCCGGAGCACCGCCACCCGGAGCGCCTCCGGCCGGCGCCGCCGCGACCGGCGCGGCACCCGCAGGTGCCGCAGCCGCAGCCGCCGGAGGCTGGGCCGGACGCGGGCGCGGGGTCGTCTTCGACTTGTTGGTGACATAGACATTGCCGGTCGACGGATCGATGGCGACGGTGTTCGGCATCGAGCCCGTCACCACATTCGCCACCGGCTCCAGCGTCTTGGTATCGATCAGCGTGACATAGCCACCAACGCGATTGGCGACATAGACCAGGCTGCGCGCCGGATCGATGGCGACGCCGAGCGCGCCGGGACCGGTCGGGATATTCTTGATGACCGAGCCATCCTTGGGATCGAGCACCACGACTTCGCCGGATCCCTGATGCGCGACGAACAGTTGGTCGCCGCTCGCGTCATAGACCAGGTTGATCGCGTTCTCGCCGCCCGAGGCGAAGCTCTTGACCACCTTGCCGGTCGCCAGGTCGATCACATGCACCTGGTTGCTCTTCATCGCGGAGGCGAAGAGGCGGTTGCCTTTCTGGTCGACGGCGACGCCGGTCACGCTGCCCGGCAGATTGTCGATGCTGCCGACGAGACTGTCGGTGGCGCCGTCGATGATCCACACCGCGCTGTCGTCGTCCCGCCCCATCACGGTGACATAGATGCGGTTGCTGGCCTCATCGACCACCGCCTCGCGCACATGCGCCTTGTCGCCCTTCTTCACCGTCGCCACCACCTTGCCGCTGGCGAGATCGACGACCGCCACCGCGCCGATGCGGGTCTGGGTGGCGTAGAGCTTCTTGGTCGTGTTGTTGATGCCGAGGCCGAAGGCGGCTTCCGAGCCGAAGTCGATGGTTTCCTTGGTTTCCAGCGTCACCGGATCGAGCGCCAGCACCTTGGCCTCGGTCGAGCCGCGGGTGCCGGCGGAAGCGACATAGACCCGGTTCATCGGCGCGCTATAGACGAGTTCGTAGACACCCGGCCCCGGCTTCACCGAGCGCACGAATTCCGGCTCCGCCTGCGCCGCACCGACGCCGATGAGCAGCGCCGTGCCCATCAGAAGCACCCGGAGCGAGGGAGCGGCGAGGAATCGGCTGGTCCGGGCGGCGAGGCGCATAGGAAGTCTCCGTTTCGTGATGGCGAAGAAGCGGTCAGTCGAGAGCGATCCAGTTCGGCCCGGTGACAGGCACGGCGAGGAAACGCGTGTTGATCTCGGCGAGGGTGGCGTCGGGATCGAGATCGGCGAACAGCTCGGGATGCGCCCAGCGCGCCAGCACCTCGAGGGTGAGCACGTCGAGCGGCGAGTTGAGCATCTGGTGAGCGAGGCCGTAGACGCGGTGGTTGCGGACCGCGCTCATGCCTTCGAAGCCCGGACGGCGGATCAGGCCGGCCAACGTCTCCCGCGCTCGCTCCACACTATATTCCGGGCCGATCAACAGGCCGGCAGTGCCTTCCATGTGGCTGCCGCCGGTCGCGACATAGACCTGCGGGTCCTGCGCGATGACATATTCCAGGTTCAGCTTGCCGAAGGCGCCGGAAATCACCGTGGCACCAATATTGGTCGCACCGACCGCCTCGATCACCTCGCCGATATTACCGCGACCAGGGGAGTTGCAGCAATCGGCGGTCATTGCCGCATGCGCCTCGAAGAACAGGCGCGGCTTCTTCTCGGGTGGCAGCTGGGCGACTCGGGTGCGCACAACATCGAAATGCGCCCGGCGGAAGGCGATGAACGCCTCCGCCTGCGCCTCGCGCCCGATCGCCCCGCCGATGAGACGCAGGCTCGCTTCCATATTGTCGAGCGGCTTGACGAAGAAATCGACCACCGCCACCGGGACGCCCGCCGCCTCCAGCCGCACGCGCTCCTCGTCGGAGGGCTGGGCGCCGAGCGAGAACACCGCAAGGTCCGGCTGCGCCGCGATGATCCGCTCCACCGAAATCGCCGCATTGGCGGCCGACGTCTGGAGTATGTCGTTGATAGTCGGGAATTTTTTCTGCCAGGCCGCATAGGCGGCGCGGCCGATACGATTGATGTCGCGTGGCCAGCCGGCAATGAGCGAGACCGGATCGGGATGGATCAGCGCCAGCGCCAGCAGAAAGCGTCCGTCGCCAATGACGATCCGGGAGGCCGGCTTGGCGAGCGTCACTTCACGTCCGGTGACGTCCTTCAGCGCGATCGCCGCTGCCGCCGGGCGGACGAAGGCATGGCATCCGACCACAGTCAGTGCCATGAGGCCGAGTACATCGCGGCGGCGGGGCAAGACAGGCGAGAGACCGGAGGCGGACATGGATCGGCGTCACCGACAGAGCAAGAACTGAGCTGCCTATCCGCCCGCCAAGCCATCCATGTCAACTAAACAATTATTAATACTTACTTTTAAACGATTCTAGCTATGAAGATCACAACACGCGCCATGATCAAATATTTTAATAATTCTAATTTAATTCTATAGCTCCGATCACCGGCAAAACCCGATACGCGCAACGTCAACTCGCCGCCCGACCTGCGCTGCCGCCGTTGGACGCCCTCATGATACCTCCTCATGAAACTGCCCATCCTTCGCCAGATAACCGGTGAGGGTTTCCTCCTCGTGATGCTGGCGGAAGCGGAGCAGACGCTCGGCTCCTTCCAGCCGCAGCGATGCCGCCGAGGAATCGGCGGCGCGATCCGTCAGCTCCGCGGGATCGGCGGCGAGGTCGAACAGCACCGGCGGAAGCCCAGCAAAAGCGATATATTTCAAAGATTTGCTTCGAATGACCTGCAAATGGCAAAGGCGGGTGGGCAAGCCGAGGGCATGCTCCATCCGTCGCTCGGCGATATCGCCGAAATGGAAACTCCATTGCACGGCATCGCGCCAATCCGCGGGAGGCGCCTCACCGGCGCAGAGGGAGAGAAGGCTGCGGCCATCACAATTACGTGGCACCGGCACGCCCGCCGCCTCCAGCACAGTCGGCAGCAGGTCAATCGATTCCGTGAGCGAATCCAGTGACTTGCCTCGCCCGCTATCGGCAGCGGGGCGTGGGTCGCGGATGATCAGCGGGATATGGGCGGACTGGTCGTAATAGCCGGTCTTGCCGAGCAGCCAATGGTCGCCGAGTTGCTCGCCATGATCGGCGGTGAAGACGATCAAGGTATTGTCCCATAAGCCATTTTCTTTCAACGCCCGGAAGATGCGGCCGAGATGGTGGTCCACCTCATGGGCGAGGCCGGCATAGATGGCGCGCATGCGTCGGATGAGGTCGTCATCCATGTCGGCGGCGCGCCCGGTGAGGCCGATGAGGTGTGCAGTGAGGCCGATCCGACCGATCAGTGCAGCGATCAGCGGGCTCTGGCCGGCCTCGACCGAAGGGTCAGCGCCGCGCACCGGCGCCGGCATGTCGGCGGGGTCGACGAGACGATGATAGGGATCCGCCGCCCCGAAGGGCGGATGCGGGGCGATGAAGGACAGGTGGGCGCAGAACGGCGCCTTGCCGGCAACGCCAAGCCAGTCGAGGAAGCGGTCGGTGAGGAAGGCGGTCTCGGAATGTTCGGCGGCGAACACCGCCGGCTCGCCGAAGCGACGCTGGGCGAAGATCGCCTCGCGGCCGGCATCGGGATCCTCAACGCGGTAGCCGTTCGCCTTGAGATGCGCCAGCCATGGCGTCGCCCGCTCGGTGAGCACCAGCCCGGCGGCGATGCCGGGGCACAGATTCTCGTAGGTGCCGCGATCGGGGTCGCGTGGCGCCCGGCCGCGAGGATCGAGCGTGGTGTCGGTATAGCCGAACAGCGTCGGCAGATAGCCGGCGCGGCGCAGCTCGGTGAACAGCGTCGGATGGCGAGCATCGAGCGGCATGCCGTTGGCCACCGAGCGGTGCTTGTGGGCATAGAGCCCGGTATAGAGCGAGGCGCGCGAGGGGCCGCAGGGATAGACTTGGCAAAAATGGCCGGCGAAGCTGGTGCCGGCGGCGGCCAGCGCGTCGAGATTGGGCGTCAGGCCGCCGAAGGGGCGGCCGGCCGCCATCAGGTCGCCGCGCCACTGGTCGGCGGTGATCAGCAGGATGTTGGGACGACGGTCGGGCGCCGGCGCGCCTGCGGAAGCAGCTTGGATCATGGGGAGGGCCGTCACGGGCTGGCGAAGGCTGGACGGCGACGCGGGCGCGCCACCGCCGGCAGCATAGGAGAAATTGCCGCCGCTCGCTGCGGCAAACCGCACCGGCCTTGTCCCGCGCCGGCGGGGAACTTGCCGGGGTGCAGCGGGAGCGCCCTGTTGCCAGCAGCTTGCCCCAGCCGGTCGAGTGAGGCGCACCGAAAC
Source organism: Ancylobacter defluvii (assembly GCF_018390605.1). Lineage (GTDB taxonomy): Bacteria > Pseudomonadota > Alphaproteobacteria > Rhizobiales > Xanthobacteraceae > Ancylobacter > Ancylobacter defluvii. Next base: position 60,521 of record NZ_JAHBGD010000004.1, on the reverse strand, counting down.
CGCGCATCGTCCCAAAGCCCCGCCGACTAACGAAGAACGGCGGAGAATGCAGAGGCGAACCCCTCCCCACCGGAAAGGGCCAGCCAAGGCGGGTTGTCAGCGCAAAGGACGATGACGGGTGCCGAACTGTCGCCGCCCAGCCCGACCCGTGCCTCCGGACAGGCCATGATGCCGGCATTGTTGTTCAGCCGCTAGATGTGCCCACCGGCGTCGAATATCCGCTCAGCAATGGCGCACGCCGGCGCTACGTCTTCCTCGGCGGACGATTCTCCTTCGACGGCGACGCAGCCGACCCATGGCTCGATGCCCTGCCGGACATCTCGCTGGGCGCGCCATGCCTCAGAGCGCGAGAAGGCCCATGGGAGCCCCCATCATGGCAGCGTGAGTGACCGCGCCTCCCGCGCCACCTTGGCGAAGTTGAGCACCAGTTGCGGCGGGCGGTGCCTGCGATAGGCCACCACCAGCCCGACATGCGGCTCCAGCGCGCGCAGGCGGCGGAACGCTACGCCCGGCACGTTGAGATCGCCCAGCGAGGCCGGCACCAGCGAGACGCCGAACTCGGCGGCCACCAGCGACAGGATCGAGGCGATCTGCGGCGCCGGCTGGCCGAGCCGGGGTTCGAAACCGACCGCGCGGCAGGCGGCGAGCGCGGCATCGTGCAGGCTGGTGCCGACCGAGCGCGGGGTGAGGATGAATGGCTCCTCCTTCAACACGAGCAGATCGAGCGGGCGGGAAGCGGCCGCCTTGTCGCCCTGTGCGGCAGGATGGCCGGCCGGCAGCGCCGCCACCAGCGGCTCGTCGATCAGCCGCTCCTCGCGCAGTTCCTCGGGATCGGATTCGGCCGGGCGCAGTATGGCGACGTCGAGCCGCCCCTCGACGAGGCTCGACAGCAGCACCACCGAATTCGCCTCGACGATCCTCAATTCGACATCGGGATAGGTGCGGCGGAACGAGCGGATGGCGGCGGGAAACAGCGGGTTGAGCGCCGCGGTGCCGGTCAGCCCGACGCTCAGCTCGCCGGTCTCGCCGCGCGCGGCGCGCCGGGCGGCGTGGACGGCGGCGGCGGCGGTGTCCGGCATCGAACGCACCGTCGCGAGGAACGCCGTGCCGGCCGGCGTCAGCTCGGCTCCATGGGCAACCCGGTGGAACAGCTGGGTGCCGATCTCGGCTTCCAGATCCTTGATCTGCGAGCTCAGCGGCGGTTGGCCGATGCCGAGGCGGGCGGCGGCGCGGGTGAAGTTCCGCTCCTCGGCGACGGCGATGAAATAGCGGATGTGGCGCAGTTCCATCCCATACGTATTACATATGAAGAATAACATTTCCATATATTAGACAGATGATCCGGGCATGGTTATCTCCGTGGCGAAACCGGGATTGCCCCTACGGATCGCCCCAATGTCCTCGCCTGCCGCTGCCGCCTCGCCCGCCTTCCTCGACCGTGCCGCCTCCGCCACGGCCCTGCGCGCCGCACCGGACATGGTGGTGCCCGACGGAATCGGGCTCGATGTGGCGCCGGCGCCGGCCTGGATCGAGCGGGGCACGGCGGATTATCGCCGCGCCGGCCTCGCCTTGTTCCTCGCCGGCTTCGCCAGCTTCGCGCTGATCTATTGCGTGCAGCCTTTGCTGCCGGATTTCGCGCGCAGCTTCGCGCTGAGCCCGGCGCAGAGCTCGCTGGCCCTGTCGCTCACCACCGGGCTGCTCGCGGTCTCCATCGTGCTGGCCGGTGCGTTCTCGCAGGTGCTGGGCCGGCGCGGGCTGATCTTCGGCTCCATGGCGCTGGCGGCGGCGTTCAACCTCGCCGCCGCCTTCGCGCCGAGCTGGCCGACGCTGCTGCTCGCCCGCGCGCTGGAGGGCTTCGTGCTCGGCGGCGTGCCGGCGGTGGCCATGGCCTATCTGGCGGAGGAGATCGCCCCCAGGCATCTCGGCAAGGCAATGGGGCTCTATATTGGCGGCACCGCCTTCGGGGCGATGATGGGCCGCGTCGGCATGGGGCTGACCACCGAATTCGCCTCCTGGCGGGTGGCGCTCGGGGTGCTCGGGGCACTGTGCGTCGCCTCGGCGATCGGCTTCGTGCTGCTGCTGCCGCCCTCGCGCAACTTCCAGCCGCAGCGCGGCCTCGGCCTAGGCTTCCACCTTGCCGCCTGGGGCGGACACCTGCGCAACCGCGCGCTGATCCGCGTCTATGCCATCGGCTTCGTGCTCACCAGCATCTTCGTGACACTGTTCAACTACGCCACCTTCCGGCTGTCCGGCGTGCCTTACGGGCTGAGCCCGTCGGCGGTGAGCATGCTGTTCCTCGCCTTCGGCTTCGGCATCGTCTCCTCCTCGCTGGCCGGCAGCCTCGCCGACCGCTTCGGGCGCCGGCCGCTGCTGGTCGCCGGCTTCCTGATCATGCTGGCGGGGGTGCTGCTGACGCTGTCGGCCTCGCTGGTGGCGATCGCCGGCGGGGTGGCGCTGGTGGCGACCGGCTTCTTCATCGGCCATTCGGTGGCCTCGAGCTCGGTCGGCCCGCTGGCCGGAATGTCCAAGGGCCACGCCGCCTCGCTGTACCTGCTGTTCTACTATATCGGCTCCAGCCTCACCGGCTCGATGGGCGGCTGGTTCTGGGAGCATGGCGGCTGGACCTCGATCGTCGCCCTCACCGGCGGGCTGGCGCTCGTCGGCGCGCTGCTCTCCCTCGCTGGCCGCCGCGGCGAGGCCCGGCCCGCCACCACGCGCTGAAGCCGCCGAGGCAGGTTCGGAACATTCCCACGCCCTGGCCATCCACCGACGGACGGACGGGGCTTGCGTGCGCTCCATATAGGGGATACCCCTATCACCTATGAGCCATACGACGAAGAACAAGGACAAGCTGATCGCCCGCATCCGCCGGCTCAAGGGCCAGATGGAGGCGATCGAGCGCGCGCTGGAGGCGGAGGCGCCCTGTACTGAGGTGCTGAACCAGGTCGCCTCGGTGCGCGGCGCCATCAACGGCCTGACCGCCGAGCTGATCGAAGACCACATCCACGAGCATGTGCTCGGCGTCGAGGACCCGGCGGCCCGCGAGGCGGGCGCCCGGCAGCTGATCGACGTCATCCGGACCTATATGAAATGAGCGATGCCGCCCGCCTTGCCTCGCCGCACACCCATGTGTTCCTCGGCGAGAACCATGACCGCAACGCGCGTCGCACCTGGCTGGTGATCGCCCTCACCGCGACGATGATGGTCGGCGAGATCGTCGCCGGCAGCGTCTTCGGCTCGATGGCGCTGGTCGCCGATGGCTGGCACATGGCGACCCATGCGGCGGCGATGCTGATCACCGCCCTCGCCTATTTCTATGCCCGGCGCAATGCGCATAATCCGCGCTTCAGCTTCGGCACCGGCAAGCTGGGCGACCTCGCCGCCTTCGCCAGCGCGGTGGTGCTGGCGCTGATCGCGCTGCTGATCGGCTGGGAAAGCCTGGTGCGGCTCTACAGCCCGACCGCCATCGACTTTCCGCAGGCCATCGCGGTGGCGGTGCTCGGCCTGGCGGTGAACCTCGCCAGCGCCTTCCTGCTGCGCGACGACCACGGGCATCATCACGGGCATGGACATCATCATGGCCATGATCACGGCGACGCCCCGGCGCACGACCTCAATCTGCGCGCCGCCTATCTGCACGTGCTGACCGACGCGCTGACCTCGGTGCTCGCCATCGCGGCGCTGACGCTCGGCAGCCTCTATGGCTGGCTGTGGCTCGATCCGGCGATGGGCATCGTCGGCGGCCTCGTCATCGCCCGCTGGTCCTTCGGCCTGATCCGGAATGCTGGCGCGGTGCTGATCGACTATGTCGAGCCCGGCGAGGACCTGCCGGACGAGATCCGCGAGGCGGTGGAGGCCGATGGCGACGAGATCACCGACCTGCATGTCTGGCAGCTCGGCCCCGGCCATCACGGCGCCATCGTGGCGCTGCGCAGCGCCGATCCGCAGCCGCCGGCCTATTACCGCGCCAAGCTCGCCCACATCCACGACCTGTCGCATGTGACGGTGGAGGTCGAACCTCGCGCCGCCGCCTGAGCCGCGGTCAGTCCATCGGCCGCGTGGCGCGCAGAAGCTCGGCAAGCAGGCCGGCGACATGGCGCAGCCCGACATCGCCGGCGCGGCGCCGGTGCCAGGCGAGGTGCAGCGGGAAGCCCGGCACCGGCACCGGCGGCGGAAAGGTGACGAGCCCGGCCTCCGCCGCGGCGACCCGCGACGGCAGCAGCGCCATCATGTCGGTCTGCCGCAGCAGGATGGGCACCATCTGGAATCCCGGCACCACCAGGCCGACGCGCCGGGCGAGGCCGCGCCGCGCCAGTTCCTCGTCCACCGGCGTCGTGCGCTCGCCACGGCCGGAGACGACGATGTGCGGGCTGGCGAGCCAGAGCTGGCGATCGAAGCCGGCGGCGGCGGGATGGTCGGGCCGCATCGCCACCACATAATGCTCGTCGAGCAGATGCTCGTAGCCGAGCCCATCCTCGCCGGGCGCGAAGACCGAGACGGCGAGATCGGCGCTGCCCTCGGCCAGCGCCCGCCGCGCCGCATCCGCGCTGAGCCAGGGCTGCACCACCAGATCGAGGCCGGGGGCGGTGTCGCGCAGCCGGGCGGCGAGCGGGGCGAGCACGAACAATGCCGGATAATCGGTCATGACGATGCGCAGCGTCTGCCGCAGCTCGTGCAGCGGCACCGGCGCGGTATCGACCAGCGTCGCCACCTCGGCAAGCAGCGATTTCAGCGGCGCGCGCAGCGCCTGCGCCCGCGGCGTGAGGCGCATGACGCCGCGCCCGCGCTCCAGCAGGGCATCGCGGAACACATGGCGGCAGCGCTGGAGCGCCGCCGAGGCGGCAGGCTGCGACAGGCCGACCCGCTCGGCGGCCCGCCCGACATGGGCCTCGTCGAGCAGCGCGTCCAGTACCACCAGCAGGTTGAGATCGAGCGAACGTAAATTCATCAGACGAATAATTAGCTATATCTATAATCGATTGGAATGATTTTCTGGCCGCGCGCATCGTGCCGTCGACACCGCATCACGGAGACGACCATGCGCGACACCCCCGCCGGCAACACGCTGATCCTGCTGTTCCACCCCGATCCCGGCCGCTCGCGCGCCAATGCCCGGCTGGCCAGGGCGGCGGCGCGGCTGCCGGATGTCGAGGTGGTCGACATGACCGCCCACTATCCGCACGGCATGGACATGGAGGCCGACGGCGCCCGCGAAGCGGCGCGCCTCATCACCGCCGATCGCCTGGTGCTGCAATTCCCGGTGCAGTGGTATGCGACGCCGCCGCTGCTCAAGGCGTGGCAGGACGCGGTGCTGACCCGCATGTTCTATCTCGCCTATGAGAGCGAGGGACGGCGGATCGAGGGCTTGCCGCTGCTGCTCGCCCTCACCGCCGGCGGCCCCGCCGAGGCCTACCGGCCCGGTGCCGACAATCCCTTCGCGCTGGACGCACTGCTGGCGCCGCTGCGCGCCACCGCGCATCGCTGCCGCTTCGAACTGGCCGCGCCGTTCGTCGTCTACGGCGCCGACAAGGTGCCGGTGGAGGAGCTGGACGCCGCCGCCGAGGCCTATGCCGCGCGGCTCGCGGACTGGATCGCCGCGACGCCGCCGGCGGCGCATTCTCACCAGCTCAGCGCCGGCGTCGCCACCGGCGCCCCCCAGAGCGCCAGCTGATCCGGGGTAAGCAGCGCGAGCGTCAGCGACAGGCCGGCCATGTCGAGCGAGGTGACAAAGGTGCCGGTAAGCGAGCGGACCGGCACGATGCCGTGCGCCTCGAAGAAGCGGCGGGCAAGGCCATAGGCGAGATAGAGCTCGATCGGCGGGGTGCCGCCGAAGCCGTTGACGAGCAGCAGCGGCCGCAGGTCCGGGTCGCCAAGCAACTCGGGGGGAAGTTCGGCGAGGATCGCCTCGCCGAGCCGGCGGATGATCGCATCGGCATCGGCAAAGCCGGTGCGGGTGAGGCCGGGCTCGCCATGGATGCCGACGCCGATCTCCATTTCCTCCGGCCCGAGGTCAAAGGTCTCGCGCGGATTGTTCGGCATCGCCACGCCGCGCAGCGCGACGCCCATCGAGCGGATGCGGGCATTGAGGCCCTCGCCGAGCTCTTTCAGCGCGCCGAGCTCGGCACCGCGCTCGGCGGCGGCGCCCAGCAGCTTTTCCACCACGATGGTGCCGGCGACGCCGCGCCGGCCCCGGCTGCGCACCGCCGGGCCGGTGGCGGCGTCGTCCTCCACGATCACCGTCTCGATGGCGTGGCGGGAGGCGGCCATCTCCGCCGCCATCTCGAAATTCATCACGTCGCCGTCGTAATTCTTGACGATGAGCAGGCAGCCGGCGCCGGTATCGGTCTCGTCCATCGCCGCGACGATCTGGTCCGGGGTCGGCGAGGTGAAGACATGGCCGGTGCAGGCGGCATCCAGCATGCCGTGCCCGACAAAGCCGGAATGCAGCGGCTCGTGGCCGGCGCCGCCACCGGAGATCACCGCCACCTTGCCGGGCGCGAGATGGCGCCGGCGGATGAATTTGCGCTCGCCGCCGAAGACGACGAGATCCTCATGCGCGCGCACCAGCCCCTCAAGGCTCTCGGCGACGAAACGCTCCGGGGCGTTCATGATCTTCTTCATCGCCCGGCGCTCCGGTGCGGAATCCGGCGGCGGCCGCCGCTATGGCAGGGGCGCTCACTCACCGCCATTCACCAGCGCCGCCATCTTCTGCACGAACTCGGCGACGGCGTCGTCGAACTGGCGGTTCTTCTTCTCGTCGGCGAAATCCGGCGCCATCAGCGTCAAGGCGCGCAGCTTGTCGCCGCCGCCGACATCCGGCAGCTTGCCGGGATGCGCCGCCTCATAGGCGGAAAGGAAGCGTTCCTGCTCGGCCGGGCTGAAATGGCAGACGCGGAAGATCGTCGGCAGATGCCGCGCCGGCAGCGGCGTGTCATAGGTCGGGCTGGTCACCTGGGTGACGAAGCTGCGGTGCTTGCCGAGCGCGCTCGCCAGCCGCTGGCGGGTGCCGGAGGGCCGGTTGTCGAGCAGACCGGCGAGAATGGTCTTGTAGGCGATCACCGCCTCGTCGGTCTCCCGCGCCAACGCTCAGCCCTCCGCCATGGCGGGCCGGCGCAGCAACGCGCGCAAAGCGGGCAGCCGCGAGGGCGCCACCGAGAAATCGCGAAAGCCGAGCGCCATGAGCCGCGCCACCGCTTCGGGATCGCCGGCAAGATCGCCGCAGACCGACACCGGCTTGCCGAGCGCATGGGCGGCGGTGCTGATCTGGGCCAACAGGCGGAACAAGGCGGTCTCCGAGCCGGTGTTGAGCGGGGCGACGGCGGGATTGTCGCGCGCCGCCGCCGACAGATACTGCATCAGGTCGTTGGTCCCCACCGAAAAGAACGCCGCCTCGGCGAACAGGTCGAGCGTCAGGGCGGCCGCCGGCACCTCCACCATGATGCCGAGCGGCGGGCGGCGGACCGGCACGCCGAGCCGGGCAAGGCGCGCCGCCTCCTCGTCGAACAGCTTCGCCATCGCCGTCACCTCCGCCGGCAGCGTCACCATCGGCAGCAGCACGCTGACCGGGCCGAGCGCGGCGACGCGCAGGATCGCCCGCGCCTGGATGCGGGCAAGCTCGGGATGCGCCAGCAGGAAGCGGATGCCGCGCTCGCCGAGCAGCGAGGCCGGGCCGCCCTCGATCAGGCCGGGCAACGCCTTGTCGCCGCCGAGATCGAGCAGGCGCAGAGTGACCGGGCGACCGGCGAAGCGCGTGACGATGCGGCGATAGCAGGCGACATGCCGCTCCTCGCTCAGCGCTTCCGCCGGCGAGAGGAACAGGAACTCGCTGCGCACCAGCCCGACGCCGTCCACCGCGGCGGGATCGACGGCATCGAGATCGGTGAGGCTGTTGAGATTGACGCTGAGCCGGAAAGCATCAACTGCCGGTTCCGCGCGGGGCGGGACAGACGCAGCGGCGGGGATGGCGGGCGGGATGAGAACCTCCGCGACCGGCTCGCCGGGATCGAGGCGCACCAGCCCCTCGCTGCCATCGACCAGCAGCGGCTGGCCGCTTGGTATGGCCAGCGGCCCGAGGCCGATCACCATCGGCACCCCGCGGGCGCGAGCGAGCATGGCGACATGGCTGACCGTGCTGCCGGCCGCCAGCGCGATGCCGCCGCCCTTCGACCAGTCATGGGCGAGGAACAGGCTCGGCGGCATGTCCTGGCCGACATAGATGGCGGCTTCCGGAAAATCCGCTCGCGCCCGGCCGGCGAGCGCGTCGAGCACGCGCTGCTTGAGGTCCGCGAGATCGGAGGCCCGCGCGGCGAAGGCGTCTTCGCCGGAGCCGCGCTCCTCAACATTTTCGGCGAAGGCGTCTTCGCCGGCGGCGCGCTCCTCAACATTTTCGGCGAAGGCGTCTTCGCCGGCGGCGCGCTCCTCAACATTTTCGGCGAAGGCGTCTTCGCCGGCGCTGCACTCCTCAACACTTTCGGCAAAGGCGTCTTTGTCGTGGGCCTCGGAATCCGCGACCAATGTCGCGATATGAGCGTCCATGGCGCCGGCCCAGGCCAGCGCCGCGCCCTCCCCCCTGGCGATGCGCCGCAGCGCCGGCTCCAGCATGTCCTCATCGAGCAGCATCTCGATCTGGAAATCGAGCACGCCGGCGCTCTGCGCATCCGCCCCGGCGGCGAGCACCCGCAATTCCTCGATCGCCAGCGTCACGGCGGCGGCGAGCGCCGCGCGGGCATCCCCGCCGGCGGGAAGCGACGGCGCCGCTGCGGCCGGGGCGCGGAACGCCGGCCCGAGCGCCCGGCCGGGCGACGCCGGCTTGCCGCGCAGCTCACGCGGGCCGGCCATCGGGGCGGCCATGTTTGCGGTCCTCATCGAAATTGCGCCGCACCAGCTCGCCGAGCGCGACGATCGCCTCCTCGGCGCGGGCCCCCTCGGCGCGGATGCGCAGGCGGGTGCCGCGGCGGATGCGGGCTCCCATGATCTTGACGATGCTCTTGCCGTTCAGCCAGTCGGCCGAGCCGTCCACCGCCACCTCGATGGCGCAGGGAAAGCTCTTGGCGAGGCGGGTGAAGGCGACCGAGGGCCGCGCATGCAGGCCGATGCCGTGGGTGACCTCCACCTCGGTCTGCCAGCGAGTGCCGCTGCGCTCGCGCGGGAAGGCGGGACTGAACTCGCTCATCAGGGGGCGAGCTCCTCGGCGGTGGCCACCACCTTGGCGAGGCTGGAGCCGCCCGATGCCTCGGCGGCGGCCACCACCGCCCCCTCGACCAGCGGTGCATTGCAGATGGCGACGCGGGCCGCCCGCGCCGGATCCAGCCGCTCGACCGCCATCTCGCTATTGGTCTCGGCGCCGCCGAGATCGACGAACACCGCCACCCCCGCCTCCGACCACGCCGCCTCGATCGCCGCGGCGATACCGGCGACATGGGTGCCGAGCCCGCCCTCGGCGTTGCCGCCGGTCCAGGCCAGCGGCACGCAGTCGCCGACCATCTGGCGCACCATGTCGGCAGCGCCTTTCGCCACCAGCGGCGAGTGCGACACGATGACGATGCCGACATTCGCCGAGGAGGGAGAGGCGGGCTGGGCGGCACGCGCGTTCATGACGGGCGGTGCTCCTCGAAATAGCCGCAGATGGCGGCGGTGAGCAGGGCGCAGCTGGAGGCGCCGGGATCCTCGTGGCCGATGGAGCGCGGCCCGAGAAACGACGCCCGGCCGCGCCGCGCCTGCATCGCCTCGGTGGAATGGGCCGCCGAGCGGGCGCAGGCGGCGATGCGCCCGGGCGCCGAGCGCCTTACCACCTCGGCCTGCACGGGGTAAAGTACGTCGAGCAGCGTCTTGTCGCCGGGCCCGGAGCGGCCGCGCCGCGCCACCGCGGCGATGGCATGTTCCAGCGTCGCGGCGAACGCCTCCGGCGTGTCGGCGATGCCGAGGCCGCGCCCCAGCTCCATCAGCAGCGTGCCGTAAAGCGGCCCGGCGGCGCCGCCAATGTTCATCACCAGCACCAGGCCGATCCGCTCCAGCGCCGCCGGCAGCGGCAGCGCGGCGATGGCGTCGCGCTCGGCGAACACCGCTTCCAGGCCGCGCCGCATATTGGCGCCGTGATCGCCGTCGCCGATGGCGCTGTCGAGCGCGCTCAGATGCTCGCCATGCCGGTCGATCTCCGCCCGGCACAGCCCGATCAGCGCGGCAAGGTCGGTGGCGTCGAGATGCATCGGCTCCTCCCTTGCCCGGTTCGACCCGGCTATCCCCGCGTCGCCAGTGCCGCGAATACCGCAGCGACCGCCACCGCGCCGGGATCTGGCGACCCTTCGAGATCGCGCGCCGCGACATAGGCGGCGCGACCGGCGCGGGCATGGATCATCGCCTTGGTGGCCTCGGCGCCGGCGCCGGCCGCCGCCGCCGCATCGGCAATGCCGCTCGCCGCCAGCGCCTTCAGGCCGGGATCGAGCGCATCGACCATGGTGCGCGCGCCGGGGGTGGCGCCGCCATAGAAGGTCATGCGGTCGAGGCCGGCGAGCAGCGCCGCGGGCAGGTCCCTGCCTTCGGCGGTCGCCTTGGCGGTCGCGGTGAAGAAGATGGAGAGCAGCACGCCGCTCGACCCGCCCATGGCGGTGGCCAGCGTCTCGCCGATGGCTGCGAGCGTCGCGGCGGTGTCGGCCAGCGGCAGGCTCGCGAGCTTGCCTTCGACGGCGCGGGCGCCGGTGGCGACGGTGGAGCCGGTGTCGCCGTCGCCCGCCTTGGCGTCGAGACGGTTCAGCTCGGGCTCCAGCCCGATAAGGGTGGTGCAGGCGGTGCGGATCACCGCCTCGGCAGTCGGGTCGGCGCTGGACGGCGGCGCCGCCGCATGCGGCGCGGCGGGAGCCGGCACCACGGCGACCGGGCTGGCGGCAATCGCCGGGCGCCAGGCCAGCGGCTCGACGGCCGATGTGAGGGCGGCTTCGCGCGAGGCGTCGAGCTTGAGGAAGGACAGCGAGAAGCCGTTCATGTTCAACGCCGTCATCAGCGCCGCCGGACCGATGACCAGCTTCACATTGGCGCCCAGCGGGGAGCGGAGCACGCTGTCGGCGATCAGGCTCATCTCCAGCGGTGGCACCGCGCCGAGATTGTTGATGATCAGCGCATAGGCGGCATCCGCCGCCAGCTTCGGCGCCAACTTCGGCGCCAGGTGCTGCTCCATCAGCGCGACGAGGGCATCGGCCGGCTGCACCGCGATGCGCTCCACGCCCGGCTCGCCATGAATGCCGAGGCCAAGTTCGCCCTCATTCTCGCCGAGCCGCTCGGTGAAAGGTTGGCCGGGAATCGAGCAGGAGGACAGCGACACGCCGAGCGAGGCGATGTCGTGCGCCGCCGCCTTCGCCGCCGCCGCCACGCCGGCGAGGTCCTCGCCTGCCTCGGCGTGATGGCCGGCGATCTTGTGAACGAACAGCGTGCCGGCGATGCCGCGCGGCTGCGGAAGATCCGGCAGGGCGATGTCATCGGCGACGATCACCATCTCCACCTTGAAGCCCTCGGCGCGGGCGCGCTCGGCGGCGAGGCCGAAATTCAGCCGGTCGCCGGTGTAGTTCTTCACGATGAGCAGGCAGCCCGGCTCGCCGGTAACGGCGCGGATGGCGGTGAGCACCGCCTCGACGCTCGGCGAGGCGAAGATCTCGCCCGACACCGCGGCGGTCAGCATGCCGCGGCCGACGAAACCGGCATGCGAGGGCTCATGGCCGGCACCGCCGCCCGAGACCACCGCCACACGTCGCCTGTCCCAATCGGCACGGATGACGACCTTGATGTCGGGATAGCTGTCCAGCCGCGCCAGCCGGCCGGGCGGAGTGGTGCGCAGCAGCCCGTCCAGCGCCTCGGTGACGATGGCCTCGCGGCGGTTGAAGAAATGTTTCGTCATTGCCTTCCGATCCCCGAGCCCGATCCGTCCAGATCTAGCTCAAACTCTTGAATCCAGAGCATTTTCTTTCCGATCAAGTGAGTCCACCCGATCGGAGAAAGGCCCTGGCCGACGCTTGGAGGCGACGCGGCGACGCGCGGCGCCTCCCCCTTCATGTCACGCGAGCCGCTGCCCGTCGCCACCGAAATAGAGCGGCTGCTTCAATCGCACGCTGATCCGGTCGCCGGCCTCGACCGGCAGGTCGGGATCGGCGAGCGTCACCAGCTTGTGGCCGCCGACCTTGATGTGCAGGTGGTTCTGGTCGCCGAGATGCTCGATCCAATCGACCTCGGCATTGCCGTCGGGACCGAGGCCAGCGCTGCCCTGGCGGGCGCGACTGATCTCCAGATGCTCGGTGCGCGCGCCGATGGTGCGGGTGCCGGCCGGCGCCGCGACGCCGGGCAGCAGGTCGGCCGGCATCAGGTTGATGTGCGGCTGGCCGAGCCGGGCGGCGACGTGGAGGTTGGCGGGGTTGGCATAGATCTCCCGCGGCGTGCCGATCTGCACCAGCCTGCCCTCGGCGAGGATGCCGATGCGGTCAGCCATGGTCATCGCCTCGATCTGGTCGTGGGTGACGTAGAGCAGCGTCGCCCCGAGCTCCTTCTGGATGCGCTTGAGCTCAAGCCTGAGCTCGCCGCGCAGCTTGGCGTCGAGCGAGGAGAGCGGCTCGTCCATCAGATAGATGGACGGCCGGCGGACCAGCGCCCGGCCGATGGCGACGCGCTGCATCTCGCCGCCGGAGAGCCGGGTGGAGCGGTTCTCCAGCTTGTGGTCGATGCGCACCATCTTCGCCACCTGCCGCACGCGGGCGTCGAGGCTGGCCTTGTCCATCCGCCGCGCCGGCGAGCGCAGCGGGAAGGCGAGGTTCTCGTAGACGGTGAGATGCGGGTAGAGCGAATATTGCTGGAACACGAAGGCGACGTCGCGCCCGGCGGCGGATTCGCCGTTCATCGGCCGGCCGCCGATCTCCACCGTGCCGGCATCCGGCTTCTCCAGCCCGGCGATCAGCCGCAGCGTCGTGGTCTTGCCGGCGCCGGTGGGGCCGAGCAGCACGACGAATTCGCCATCGGCGATGTGGAGGTCGAGGCCGTCGACCGCACGCTTGTCGCCGAAGCTCCGGGTGACGCCTTTCAGCGCGACATCAGCCATGGCCGACCTCCAGATCTCGCACCTCGCGGTGGCGGGTATCGCGGGCGAGCGTGCCCTCGTGCAGCGTCGACGGGATGGCGCGGCCGCTGCGGCAATCGAACAGCGACAGCCGGTCGGCGACGAAGCTGAGGCCGACCCGGTCGCCGATGCGGTAGCTGCGCTCGGCGGGAAGCCGGGCGCGGACGAGGCCGCCCGCCGTCTCCACCGTGACGATCTGGTTGGTGCCGAGATATTCGGCGCCATAGATCGCCCCGCGCAAAGGCGAGGCATCCGAGAAGCGGATGTGCTCGGGGCGCACGCCGAGCGCCAGCTCGCCGGGGGCGACATCGGCGCGCAGCTCCGGCATCTGCACATCGGCCCCGTCGATGCGGGCGATGCGGGCGCCCTTCGGCAGGCCGGCGGAAAAGCGCAGGAAGTTCATCGGCGGCGAGCCGATGAAGTCGGCGACATACATCGAGGCCGGGCGGTTGTAGATCTCGCGCGGGGTGGCGAACTGCTCGATGATGCCGTGGTTCATCACCGCGATCTTGTCGGCCATCGCCATCGCCTCGATCTGGTCGTGGGTGACGTAGACGGTGGTGGCGTGGATGCGGTTGTGCAGTTCGCGCAGCTCGCGGACCATCACGTCGCGGAATTCGGCGTCAAGCGTGCCGAGCGGCTCGTCCATCAGGAAGCATTTCGGCCGCCGCACGATGGCGCGGCCCAGCGCCACCCGCTGGCGGTCGCCGCCGGCGAGGCCGGAGACCGACTTGTCGAGGATGTGGTCGATCTGGAGCAGTTTCGCCGTCTCTTCGACGCGCCGCTTGATCTCCGCCTTCGGCACACCTTGCGAGAGCAAGGGGAAGCCGATGTTCTTGCGCACGTTCATATGCGGGTAGAGCGCGAACAGCTGGAACACGAAGGCGATGTCGCGCTCGCTGGCGCGCTTGTAGGTGACGTCGTCGCCGCCGAGATGGATGCCGCCGCCGGTGGGCAGCTCCAGCCCGGCGATCATCCGCAACGTGGTGGTCTTGCCGCAGCCCGACGGACCGAGCAGGGCGAGGAACTCGCCATCCTCGACGGTGAAGGAGGAATCCTGCACCGCGACGAAATCGCCGAAGGCCTTGCGGAGGTGATCGACCCTGATCTCGGCCATGAGCCTACTCCGGGAACTTCGACACGATGGTGAACATCACCGTGCCGGCGAGAAGCGTGATGAAGGAATAGGTGTAGAGCACCAGCACGAAGGGCTGGAACAGCATCAGGAAGCCGAGCGCGATGATGGCAACCGCCAACGCCTCCATCGGGCCGCGGCGCAGGAAGACCGGGCGGCGGGGTTTCTTGTGGGTGAGCGTGTGGTCGGTCATTTGCGCACCGCCCCGAAGGTGATGCCGCGCAAGAGCTGCTTGCGCAGCAGGATGGTGAAGACCAGGATCGGCACCAGGAAGATGGTGGTGCCCGCCGCCACTGCCGGCCAGTCCTGCCCACCCTCGCCGATGATGGTGGGGATGAAGGGCGGCGCGGTCTGGGCGCTGCCCGAGGTGAGCAGCGAGGCGAAGGCGTATTCGTTCCAGGCGAAGATCAGGCAGAAGATGGCGGTGGCGGCGATGCCGGTGGTGGCCTGCGGCAGCACCACCTTGAAGAAGGCCTGCAACCGGGTGTAGCCGTCGATCATCGCCGCCTCCTCATATTCGCGCGGGATCTCGTCGATGAAGCCCTTGAGCAGCCAGACCGCGAGCGAGACGTTGACCGCCGTGTAGAGCAGCATCATGCCCAGCGCGGTGTCGGACAGGCCGAGCTGCCGGTACATCAGGTAGATCGGGATGGCGACGGCGATCGGCGGCATCATCCGCGTCGACAGGATGAAGAACAAAAGGTCGTCGGCCAGCGGCACCTTGAAGCGCGAGAAGCCATAGGCCGCCAGCGTGCCGAGCGACACGGCGAGGAAGGTCGAGCCGAAGGCGATGATCAGCGAATTGGCGAAGCGCGGCAGGAAGTTGGACGCGCCGGCGATCACCATGTTGCGCTCGCGGGTCACCGCGTCGCACACGCCGGACGGCGGCGGCAGCGCGGCGATGTAGTCCGGCGTCTGCCGCGTGCGGGTGGTGAACAGGTTGCAGTAGCCTTCCAGCGACGGCGTGAACAGGATCTTCGGCGGGTAGGAGATCGAATCCGGCGGCGACTTGATGCTGGTGAGGAAGATCCACACCAGCGGCACCAGGGTGATCAGCGCATAGAGGATGACGATGGCGCCGGCGACGCGCTTCGAGGTCGGGCTGGGCTCGACGACGGAATGGGCGGAGCTGGCGGTTGCCGTGGCAGCGGATTTGGCGGAGCTCATCTCTGCTTCACCTTGTTGAGCGCCTTCACATAGATGTTGGCGAGGCCGAACACCGCGACGAACAGCACGATGGCGAAGGCCGAGGAGCGCCCGGTGGCCCAGGCTTCGAAGGCGTCGCGCTTCAGCGCGATGGACGCGACCTCGGTGGTCGAGCCGGGCCCGCCGCCGGTGAGCAGGTTCACCATGTCGAACATCTTGAAGTTCTCGATGCCGCGGAACAGCACCGCCAGCATGATGAAGGGCAGCGCCATCGGCACGGTGATCGACCAGAACTGCCGCCAGGGCGAGGCGCGGTCGACCTCGGCCGCCTCATAGATGTAGTCGGGAATCGAGCGCAGCCCGGCGAGGCAGATCAGCATCACATAGGGCGTCCACATCCAGGTATCGACGATGATGATCGCCCAGGGCGCGAGATGGACGTTGCCGAGCATCTGGATGTCGGAGGTCGGGATGCCCGACACGAAGGAGACGGCATAGGCGAACAGCCCGATCTGCGGCTCGTAGAGGAAGCGCCAGAAATTGCCCACCACCGCCGGCGACAGCATCATCGGAATGAGGATGAGTGTGGTCCAGAAGGCGTGGCCGCGGAACTTGCGGTCGATGAGATAGGCGAGCGCGAAGCCGATCAGCGTCTGCAGCACGATGGTCCAGAACACGAAATGCGCCGTGGTCTGCATCGACGCCCAGATGTCGGGATCGTTGAGGATGCGCGAGTAATTGCCGAGCCCGACATTCTGCACCACCGCGTTCGGCCGGTTGGCGCGGAAATTGGTGAAGGACAGGTAGATCGCCCAGAACAGCGGGAAGATGTTGATCGCCAGCAGCAGCACGATGGTCGGGGCGATGAACAGCCAGGCGATGGCGCGGTCCGACAGGCCGCGCACCCGCACGGCGAGCGGCTCGGGCGTGGCCCGGATGGCGGCATCAGCCATCTTTTCGGAGAAGGTGTCGTGTGAAGCGGTCACGGTCTCTCACCTGAATGGATGAGCGGGTTGGGCCGGAGCGGAGGACCGAATGCGGCCCGGCAGCTCCCTCTCCCCGTGGGGGAGAGGGCTGGGGTGAGGGGTCTTCTCAGGCTTCGCCATCGCGTACCCCCTCACCTACCCGCTGCGCGGGCCACCTCTCCCCAACGTGGGGAGGGAAGAACAAGGAGGCGTTCGGGACGGATTGGTCGAAGATCTCTCTCCGGCGGGGAAGGGGAGAGCACGCCCCCTCCCCGCCATCCGCCGTCAGATCTTGCCGTCGTCCTTGAACACCTCGGTCCAGTCCTTCACCAGGCCGTCGAGGGCTTCCTTCGCCGTGCCCTTGCCGGCGATGACATAGTCATGCACCCGCTTCTGCATGGCCTGGAGCAGTTCGGCATAGCTCGGCTCGGCCCAGAAATCCTTGACGATCGCCATGGATTCCAGGAAGGCCGGCGCGTAGGGCTGGCTGGTCTTGAAGCCGGGGGCGTCGACCACCGCCTTCAGGCAGGAAAAGCCGCCGAGCTGCCACCACTTGGCCTGCACGTCGGGCTGGGCGAACCACTTGATGTATTGCAGCGCCGCGCCCTTCTTGTCGGAATAGGACACCACCGAGATGCCCTGCCCGCCAAGCTGGGCGAAATGGTACTTCTCCGCCGGATTGGGGAAGAAGCCGATGCGGTTGCCGCCGACCTTCTCGTCCTTGTAGAGGCCGGGCCAGGTGAAGGCGAAGTTCATCTGCATCGCCACCTGGCCGGATTTGAAGGCATCGGCGGATTCCACCATGTAGACGTTGGAAGCGCCCGGCGGGGTGCAGCAATCATAGAGCGACTTGTAGAATTCCAGCCCCTTCACCGCGTCCGGCGAATTGACATAGCCCTGCATCTCATAGGGCTTCTTGGGGTTCTCATACATGAAGCCCCAGTCATAGAGGACGTTGGTGACGCCCATGGTGATGCCTTCCGAGCCGCGCTCGGTATAGATCGAGGCGCCATAGACGGTCTTGCCGTCGATCTGCCGCTTCTGGAAGAATTCGGCGATCTGCTTGAGCTGGTCATAGGTCTTGGGCGCGGCGAGATCCCAGCCATACTTGGCCTTGAATTCCTTCTGCAGCTCCGGCTTCTCGAACCAGTCCTTGCGGTAGGTCCAGCCGACCACGTCGCCCATCGCCGGCAGCGCCCAATAGTTCGGCGTGTTCTTCGGCCATTCGGAATAGCCCACGACGGTCGCCGGCACGAAGTCATCCATCTTGATGCCTTCCTTGGCGAAGAAGTCGTTCAGCTTGACGTAATGGCCGTTCTCCGCCGAGCCGCCGACCCACTGGCTGTCGCCGATGATCAGATCGCACAGCTTGCCTTGCGAGTTGAGCTCGTTGAGGAAGCGGTCGGCATAGCTCGTCCACGGGACGAACTCGAACTTCATGTCGATCTTGGTCTTGGCGGTGAAATCCTTCGACAGCTCGACCAAGGCATTGGCCGGATCCCATGCCGCCCAGCACAGGGTCAGCTGCTCGGCCTGCGCCGCCTGCGGCACGGCGAGCGCTCCACCGAGCGACCCGCAGACTACCGCCGCCCCGAGAAGGGGCCTCCACGTCTTCAGCATGCTCTCCTCCCAGAGAACGAGGCGGGTCTTTTGCCCCCTCGGTTGGCATTTGCGTGCCGGTGGCGTCCGGCCGCGTTTAGCTTTGTGTTTAGTTATGTTCAATTTGCTCAACAACGCAAGGGTAATTCGATGCTGCGCCGCAATGGACGAATCGGGCATGTTCGCGGCCGTCGGCAAGCTGGGAGCAAAGCGGGACATGAGCGTGCAATCGGTGCGGGATTTTCTGTCCGCGACGGCGCCCGACATCGCCGTCATCGAGCTGGCAGTACGCACCGCGACGGTCGCCGAGGCGGCGGCCGGGCATGGGGTGGCGCCGGCGCAGATCGCCAAGACGCTGTCGCTGCGGGTGGGCGAGCGCGCCTTCCTGCTGGTGGCCGGCGGCGAGGCGCGGCTCGACAACGCCAAGGCCAAGGCGGCCTTCGGCGGCAAGACCAGCCTGCTCGGGGCCGAGGAGGCGACGGCGCTGACCGGCCACCCGATCGGCGGCGTCTGCCCGTTCGGCCTCGCGACGCCGCTGCCGGTCTATTGCGACCTGTCGCTGAAGGCTTTCGACGAGGTGGTGCCGGCCGCCGGCTCGCCGCATGCGGCGCTGCGGATCGCGCCCGACCGCATGGCCGCGCTCACCGGCGCGGTCTGGGTCGACGTCTGCAAGTAAGGGCGTCGAGGCATGGCCGTGGGCGGGGGCATGGCCGTGGGCGGGGGCATGGCCGTGGGCGGGGGCATGGCTGGCGGCGCCCGCGCCTAGCGATCCGTCGGGACGCTCAGCTCGTAGCGGTCCTTGCCCGCCGCCTTGGCGCGGAACAGCGCCAGGTCGGCGGCGGTCATGATCACCTCCGGCGAATCGCCCTCCGGCCGCATCGAGGCGACCCCGACGCTGACCGTGACCCGTCCGTTGCCATGCGGGATGTCGAGGTCGCGCACATTCTGCACCAACCGCTCGGCAGCCACCCGCGCCCCGTCGATCTCGGTGTTCAGCAGCACGACGATGAACTCCTCGCCGCCGAAACGCGCCGCAAGGTCGCCGGCCCGGCCGGCGCTCAGGCGAATGGCGTTGCCCACCCGCCGCAGCACCTCGTCTCCCGCGAGATGGCCATAGGTGTCGTTGTAGTCCTTGAACTGATCGACATCGATCATCAGCAGCGACAGCGGCAGGTCGCTGCGCAGCGCGCGCCGCCATTCGGCCAGCATGTATTCATCGAAATAGCGCCGGTTGCCGAGGCTGGTCAGCCCGTCGATGCGGGTGAGGCGCTCCAGCTCCAGATTGGCCTGCATCAGCTGGCGCTGGCTTTCGCGCAGCGCCGCATAGGCGGCGTCGCGCTGGAGATGATCGAGATAGGCGCGGGTATGGTAACGGATGCGGGCGATCAGCTCGATGCGGTCGGGCAGCTTGACGAGATAATCGTTGGCGCCGGCCTGGAACGCCGCGCTCTTGGTCGCCGCCTCGTCCTTCGCGGACAGCACGATGACCGGCACCGACTGGGTCGCCGGATTTTCCCGGTATTGACGCACCAGAGCCAGGCCATCGATGCCCGGCATGACCAGATCCTGCAGGATGACCGTCGGCTTCAGCTCGCCGGCGACCCGGATCGCATCATGGGCGTTGGTGCAGTAATGCAGATCGATGTCGCCCTCGCCCAGCAGCGAGCGCCGGACCGCTTCGCAGATCAGCACCTGGTCATCGACCAGCAGCACCAGCGAGAGATAGGTTTCCGCCAGATGCGGCACGCTGCCCGGGAAGGCGCCGGTATTGCTCATAGCACTATGCCCGTCATTGCGATCGCCCGAAAGCCGCTGTCAGCCGGCCGGGGATCAGGTCGAGGGGAAGAATTTCGACGGCCGCACCGAGCGCGGCGGCGGCCTTCGGCATTCCGTAAACCGCGCTGCTCTGCTTGTCCTGTGCAATCGTGTGGTGATGCGCGTCACGGAGCATCTTGAGGCCGACCGCCCCGTCGCGCCCCATGCCGGTGAGCAGCACCCCGATCGTCTCGCCCCGCCACAGCCGGGCAACGCTCTTGAAGAACACGTCGACCGAAGGCCGGTAGGGATAGGCGATCGGCTCCGGCGTGTAGGCGAGCGCGCCCGAGGCGGTGAGGATGAGGTGGTCGGCCGAGGCGGCGATCAGCACCGTGCCGACCTCCGGCCGGTCGCCCTCCAGCGCCGGGCGCACCTTCAGCGCGGTGTGCTGGCCGAGCCAGGCGGCGAGGCCCGGAACGAATTTCTCGTCCACGTGCTGGACGAGAACCAGCGCCGCCGGGAAGTCGGCCGGCAGGCCGCCGAGCAGGCTCGCCACCGCCGCCGGGCCGCCGGCCGAGGCGCCGATCGCCACCAGCGGCGGCGTCAGGCCGGACGGCGCCGGAAAGGACGGCCCCGGGCGCGGCGAGCGGCCGTCGCCGACCAGCTTGCCGATGGTGGCGATCTTGGCCAGCAGCACATTCGCCTGGATCGACATGTCGTCGGCGCGGCTGACCGAGGGAATGTCGACGGCATCGAGCGCGCCATGGCCCATCGCCTCGTAGACGCCGGGAATGTTGCCGTCGACGCTGGCGATGACCAGCAGGATGGCGCAGGGCGTCTGGCTCATGATCTGCCGCGTCGCCTCCACCCCGTCCATTTCCGGCATGACCAGATCCATCAGCACCAGATCGGGCAGGTCGCGCCGGCAGGCCTCGACCGCGGCGCGCCCGTTGGCCGCGATCCAGGCCACCTCATATTCCGGCGCCGAGACCACCGCCCGCCGCAGCACCTCCGCCGCCAATGGCAGATCGTTGACGATGCCGATCCTCATGTCGCGTCCCACATCGTGTTGCGCCGCTCCGCCTCACTCCACCGCCGCGCCGATCAGATCCTCGACCGCGTGGATCAGGGTTTCGTCGTGGAAGCTGCCCTTGGTGAGATAATAGTCCGCTCCGGCGTCGAGGCCACGGCGCCGGTCCTCCTCACGGTCCTTATAGGACACGATCATCACCGGCAGCCGGTTGAGCCGTGGATCGTGCTTGATCAGCGTCACCAGCTCGATGCCGTCCATGCGCGGCATGTCGACATCGGTGACCACCAGGTCGAAAGCCCCCGAGCGCACCGCATTCCAGCCATCCATGCCGTCGACGGCGATCTCGACGGCATAGCCGTGCTGGTCGAGCAGCTTGCGCTCCAGCTCGCGCACGGTGAGCGAATCGTCGACCACCAGCACCCGCTTGCGCCGGGTCTGCGCCGTGGCGGCCAGGCTCTGCCGCAGGGTGCGGAACGCCCCGGCCATGGCGAGCTTGTCGGCCGATTGCAGCAGATCGTCCATGTCGACGATCAGCACCGGCGCGCCGTCCTCCATCAGCGCCGCGGCGCTGATGTCCTTGATCTTGCCCAGCCGCGGATCGAGCAGGCGCACCACCAGCTCGCGCTCGCCGAGGAAGCGGTCGACGATCAGCCCATAGGCGCCGTCGTCCTCGCCGATCACCACCACGGCGAGCTCGGCCGAATCCGACCGCGCCGCGCCGCGCTCCAGCAGCTCATGGGCGGTGATCAGCCCGACCGGCCGGGCACCGAAGCGGAAATGCGGGCGCCCCTCCAGCGTCTCGATGGCGTCCCGCGCCAGCTTGAGCGTGCGGGTGATGCCGGCCAGCGGCAGCGCATAGGGCTCGCCGTCGACCTCGACCAGCAGGGTACGGATGACCGAGAGGGTGAGCGGCAGTTCCAACAGGAAGCGCGTGCCCTCGCCGGCGCGCGTGGTGACGCTGACGCGGCCGCGCACCTCCTTCACCGTGGTCTGCACCG
Organism: Ancylobacter defluvii; assembly: GCF_018390605.1. Classification (GTDB taxonomy): domain Bacteria; phylum Pseudomonadota; class Alphaproteobacteria; order Rhizobiales; family Xanthobacteraceae; genus Ancylobacter; species Ancylobacter defluvii. The sequence continues at coordinate 38,800 of NZ_JAHBGD010000004.1, read as the reverse complement.
CATCGAGGCCGACGCCGCGACCGGAAACGTCGCTCACCGTCGGCTTCATCGAGAAGCCGGGCAGGAACAGGAATTCCAGCAGCTCCGCCTCGCTGAGCCGGGCGGCGGCGTCCGCGGCGATCAGATGGCGCTCCACCACCGCGCGGCGTAGCCCGTCGAGATCGATGCCGCGCCCGTCATCGGCGATGATGATCTGCAACAGGCCCGCCGTATGCCGGGCCTCGAGGCGGATGAGGCCCTCGGCCGGCTTGCCGGCGGCGCGGCGCTCCTCCGGCGTCTCCAGCCCATGGTCGATGGCGTTGCGCAGCAAATGGCCGAGCGGCGCGTCGAGCTGGTCGAGAATGTCGCGGTCGATGCCGGTTGCGCCGCCGAGGATCGCCAGCCGCGCCTGCTTGCCGAGCGCCCGGCTGAGGTCGCGCACGGTGCGGGAATAGCTGCGCACGCCGTCCTCGAACGGACGCATGCGGCTCTCCAGCGTCTCGGCATAGAGGCGATTGGCGAGATCGGTGCCGCGCCGATCGATGGAATCGAGTTCGGCGAGCCGCGTGGCGAGATAGTCCCGGCTCTCGCCGAGCGTGGCGCGGGCGAGGGCGAGCGCCTGGGCGGCCGGGCCTTCTTCCGCGTCCGGCGGCAGGCCGGCGCGCACGGTATCGAGCGCGCGGGCGAGCTCGGCTTGCTGGCGCCGCAGGCGCTGCAGGCTGTCGGCGAACGGCCGCAGGCGCCGGGCCTCGATCAGCGATTCCCCGGCGAGGCCGAGCAGCCGCGTCATGCTCTGCGAGGTGATGCGGATCATGCGGTCCGCACCAATCGACGAGGCGTCGGGAGGCGGGAGCGGGGCGGTGGGTGGCGCGGCGTCGGCGACAAGGGTGGCGAGGGCGGGCTCCGGCTCCGGTGGGGTAGGCTCGTCGACGCCGTCCCCTCCCCCCGCCGTCGACGCCGCCTCCAGCGTGTGCAGGAAGGCGGTGATCCGCGGTCCGGCGGCCGCGCCGGCGGCCTCGTCCGTGGCGACCAGCGCCAGCAGATCGACCCCCTTGAGCAAGGCGTCGATATGGCCCTGCCGCAGCCGCAACTGCCCGTTCTGCGCGGCGACGAGGCATTCCTCCATCGCGTGGGCGACCTGCACCGCCGGCATCAGTTCGACGATCCGCGCCGCGCCCTTGAGCGAATGCGCCGCCCGCATCGCCGCCTCCAGCTCGGCCGCGGCAACCGGATCGCGCTCCAGCGCCAGCAGACTGTTGGTGAGCGCCTGCGACTGCATGTCGAGCTCGGCCCGGAACAGGTCGAGCATGGAGAAGCTGCCGTAATCCGGGGTGCTCATGCGATGCCCCGGTCGATGGCGTCGAGCACCAGGCCGCCGTCGAGACGGCCGAGCAGGCGGCCCTGCCAGCCCACCATCGAGGTCGCGAAGCTGGATGCCGACTTGCCGATCGTCGCCGGCAGCTCGACGAGATCGCGCGCCGCATATTGCAGCAGGCCGTGCACCTCATCGGCGCGGAACGCCACCCGTCGGCCCTCGCGGCCGATCACCACCAGGCGGGCAAAGGCGGCGGTGCCGCTCTCGCGCGCGTCGCCCTGCGGCGCGCCGATGCCGATCAGCGAGGCGAGAGAGACCTCGACCAGCAATTCGCCGCGAATATTGACCACGCCGAGCACCAGTGTGTCGCGCCGGTGCGGCAGCGTGTGGCGCGGGCGTGGCTCGGTGATCTCCTGCACCAGGTCGGCGGGAAGCGCCAGCCACTCATCGGCAAGCCGGAACACCAGGATGCGGCGCGCCTCGCCGCCCTCGCTGGCGGAGGTCTCCTCCCGATCGGCGTCGGCGACCTCCGCGAAATAGCGCGCCCATTCCTCCCGGTATCCCGGCGGCAGGGGACGATCGAGCAGACGGCTGGCCGCCTGATGACGCGAAGTCTCGTGGCTCGAGGTATCCTGACGCGCGGCTGCCTTGGGCGGTGCCGCGGCATTGGCGGGGTGGCCGGACGGCCTGTCATCGGCTCCGGCGCTCATCGCCGCTCACTCCTCTTCTCTAGCCGGCCGAGACGGTCGCTGAACGCCTTCGCCCCGGCAAGATCGCCACGCTGACGCAGCAGCAGCGCCAGATGCGCCAGCGCCTCGCGGTGGTCCGGCGCCAGATAGAGCACTTTGCGATAGGCCTCGACGGCCTCGTCCGCCGCGCCGTCGGCGTCGCAGGCCAGGCCGAGCAGGTATAAGGCGGCCGCCGACGGGCCGAAGGCATCGATGTGCCGGCGTGCCGCCTGGCGAGCCTCGCCGAGCCGACCCTCATTCGCCGCACGCTCGACGGTCTCAAGGCTCTCGTCCGCCGCATCGCGCAGTGGGGCGGGCGCCGGGGCGGGCGGCGCGGATGGCGTGAGATGCGGCGGCGGTGCCGTCCGCGACGGCGGCGTGCGGGTGCGCAGCGGTACCGCCGGTGCCGGCCGCGCCGGCGGCTTCCGCACGGCCGGTGCGGCGGCGAGGGGCGGCGGAACCGGCTGGGGTTGCCGCTCAGCGGCGCCCCGCTTGGCGAAGGCGAACGCCATCGGGATGCGCAGCGAGGAAAATCCGCACGTCAGCGGCAAGCCGGCCTCGCCCGAACCCACCAGCAGCACGCCGTGCGGCGCCAGCATCCGGTGCAGGCGGTCGAGCGCCCGCTCCTGGGTGTCGCGGTCGAAATAGATCAGCAGGTTGCGGCAGAACACGACATCGTAGGGCTCGGCATCGATTCTCAAAGGATCGAGCAGATTGCCGTGCCGGAACCGCACCTGGCGGCGGATTTCCGCATGCGGCCGGTAGCCGCCCTCCACGGCATTGAAATGCCGGGCGCGAAATTCGAGATCGGCACCGCGAAACGAATTGCGGCCATAGACCGCCTGTGCGGCGGCGGCGAGATTGCGGGTGGAGATGTCGATGGCGTCGATGACGAAATCCGACGCGGCAAGGCCGACGTCGAACAGCGCCATCGCCATGGAATAGGGCTCCTCGCCGGTCGAGCACGGAAGGCTGATCAGCCGCAGCGCGCGCCCCTCCGCCACCTCGCCCTTGGCGCGCATCGCCAGCGCCTGGCGCGTCATGGCGACGAAGGCCTTGGGGTCGCGGAAGAACCAGGTTTCCGGCACGATGACCGCGTTGATCAGCTCCTGCTGCTCCTGCGGCGTCACGGCCAGCCGCCGCCAATACAGCGACGGATCGGTGATGGCACAGGCGGCCATGCGCTGCTTCAGCGCATAGTTGAGCCCGGAGACGCCGACCGTGCCGGCGTCGAGGCCGATGCGCTCGTGCAGCAGCTGCTCGACCTCGTCGAGGATCATGCATCCGCTCCGGCCGGGCGGAACAGGACGGCGCGGATGTCGTCGCTCAGCAGTGCCGGGGCGCGCACCCACTGGACGAAGCCGTCGGCGTCGGCGGCGACCGGGCCGAGCCAGGCCGGCGTGCCGGCCTCGACGCCGGTGGCGATGAAGTCGCCGGGGTCGCGCTGGATGGTGTCGATCACCCGCTCGGCGCAGAGGGCCAGCCGATGCGCGCCCTCCCCCGGCGCCGGGTAGCGAACCAGGATGATGCGGGTGCTCATCACCGGCGCCACCGGATGGCCGGTCGCCAGCGCGGCGAGATCGATCAGCGGCACCGGCTCGCCGCGATAGTTGATCACCCCGACCACGCCGGGCGGAGCGCCGGGCAGCGCCTTGGCCTGCATCAGCGGCAGCACCTGCTCGATCTGCTCGACGTCGAGGACGTAGCGATCCTTGCCGATGCGGAACATCAGGAACAGCATCGTGCCTGCCTCGCCGTCATGCCCGGAGCTTGAACCGCGAGATCGAGCTGCGCAATCCCGAGGACACCTGATTGAGCTCGTCGATGGCCAGCGTCGACTGGTGCAGCGATTCCACCGTCTGCTGCGCCGCCTCGCTGAGCTGCGACAGGGCCTCGCTGATCTGCTCGGCGCCGGTGGCCTGCGCCTGCATGCCCTCGTTGACGTCCTCGAAGCGCGGCACCAGGCCCTGCACCTGGGCGATGATCTGCGACAGCTGGCCGCCGACCTCCTGCACTTCCGTCATGCCGCGCCGCACTTCCTCGGAAAACTTGTCCATGCCCATCACCCCGGCGGCGACCGCCGACTGGATGTCCTTGACCATCTGCTCGATGTCGTAGGTGGAGGTGGCGGTCTGGTCGGCGAGGCGGCGGATCTCGGTGGCGACCACCGCGAAGCCACGGCCATATTGTCCCGCCTTCTCCGCCTCGATGGCGGCGTTGAGCGACAACAGGTTGGTCTGGTCGGCCACCTTGGTGATGGTGGTGACCATCTGGTTGATGTTGCCGGCCTTCTCGGAGAGCACCGCCAGCTTGGCGTTGATGGCGCCGGCCGCCTCCATCACATGGCGCATGGTCGCCTCCATGCGGGCGAGGCCGGCCTGGCCGCCGCCGGCGAGGGTGGCGGTCTGCTCGGCGACGCTCGACACCTCGCCCATGGTGCGCACCAGTTCGTTGGAGGTGGCGGAGATTTCCTTGGCGGTGGCGCCGATCTCGGTGGTGGTGGCGGCGATCTCGCCGGCGGTCGCCTGCTGCTCCTTGGAAGTGGCGGCGATCTCGGTGATCGAGGTGTTGACCTGGATGCTCGATTTCTGCACCTGCCCGATCAGGGCGGTGAGTTCCTCGGCCATGGCATTGAAGCCGTCCGACAGGGTGGCGAATTCGTCGCGGCGCTCGAGTGCGAGCCGTTCGGAGAAGTCGCCGGCGCGCATCACCCCGACCATCGCCAGCAATTTGCCGAGCGGCCCGGCAATGGCGCGGTACAGCAGGTAGCCGGACAGCACCGACAGCAGCGCCGCGATCGCAAAGCCGATGGCGAGCCCGAACTCGGCATTGCGCACGATGGCGACGATGGTCGCGGTCGATTCGTTGGCCTCCTGCTGGTTGAACGCCACCGTATCTTCGAGCGCCTGCTGGACCTGGGTGAGCAACGGCACCAGGTCGCGGGCGATGGTGGCGCGCAGCTCGTCGTCAGACTGGCCGAGCGCCGTCTCCTGCACCCGGTCGTAGTGGAGGATCGCGTCGCGGAACGTCGCGAAATTGCGGCGGTCCTGATCGCTGTCGAGCGTCCGCTCGTAGCTGGCCAGCAGCGCGTTCGCGATGTCGCGGTTCGACTTGATGCGCTCCAGCACCTGCTTGCGGCCTTCGGGGGTATCCTCCAGCGCCAGCGCCCGCAGCAGGCTCTGCGCGCGGGTCCAGGCGGTCATCAGCCGGAGGCTGGTGGAGAGCGCCGGCACGGTGCTGGTCTCGACCTTCAGCGCCTCGTTTTCCGCGGACAGGAACCAGTAATAGCAGGATCCGGCCATGGCCGAGAGCACCAGCAGGATGGCGAGGAAGCTCGCGAGAATCCGCTGGCGGATGGTCAGGTTCTTCATCGTCCGGATCCCCCACAAGCCGCAGGCGGCGCGCGGCGCGACCATCGGGCACGGGGCATTCTAGCGACGATTGGTTTCCACAGGGTTGAAGCCGCCCGGCGCGGCGGCGCGGCGGCGGCTCAGGGCAGCGGCTTCTTTTCCAGCTTGCGGGCCAGTGTGCGCCGGTGCAGGCCGAGCCGCCTTGCGGTCTCGGAGATGTTGAAGTCGGTGTCGACCAGCGTCTCGTGAATGGTCTCCCATTCGAGGGTCTTCAGCGAGGTCGGCCGCGCCGCCACCGCGATCGAGGAATCGCCGTCGGCACGGGCGAAGGCGGCCTCGATGTCGTCGGTGTTGGCCGGCTTGGCGAGATAGTGGCAGGCACCGAGCTTGATCGCCTCCACCGCGGTGGCGATGCTGGCGAAACCCGTCAGCACCACGATCTTCATCGCCGCATCGCGGGCGTGCAGCATCTTCACACATTCGAGGCCGGAGCCGCCGGCGAGCTTCAGGTCCACCACCGCATAGCCGGGCAAGGCGCCGTCGAGCGCCGTCTCGACGCCATCGACGCTCTGGCTGGTGCGCACCTCGTAGCCGCGGCGCTCGAAGGAACGGGTGAGCGCCCGGGCGAAGGCGGCGTCGTCCTCGACGATGAGCAGGAGCTTGCCAGGATCGGGCGCATCGGCGCCGAACATGTCCGCCTGCGGGGGGATGTCGTTCATGTATCAGGCCTCCGCCGAGAGGGCTTCGAGCGGCAGGGTCAGCGTGACGCAGGCGCCCTGTGCCTCGTTCACCGCCTCCACATGTCCACCCAGCTTGCGCACGACATTGACCACCAGGAACAGGCCGAGACCGCCGCCCGGCCTGCCCTTGGTGGAATTGTATGGCGTACCAAAGGCGGCGAGCATGTCCTTGGTAAAGCCGGGGCCGCGGTCGCGCACCTCCAGCACGATCACATCGTCGTGTCGCCGCACCGACACGCCGACCCAATCCGGCGAGGCCTCCACCGCATTGTCGAGCAGGTTGAAGACGATCTGCTTGAGGGCGATGTCGGAGATGATCTCCTCGTCGTCGACAAGCTCGCGCCGGTAGTCGAGCGCGTGCGGCGAACGCCGCGCCTGCCACTCGCTCATCATGCCGTCGAAGAAGGCCGCCGCCGTGGTGCGCAATGTCCCTTCGCCGCGCGCCTCGCCCGACGACATCAGGATACCGGAGACGATGGCCTTGCAGCGGTCGAGCTGACGCTGCATCTCGGCGATGTCCTCGGCGAGGTCCGGCCGGTCACGAAGCAGCTGCATGCGCCGCCAGTCGCTGAGGATCACCGAGACGGTGGCGAGCGGCGTGCCGAGCTCGTGCGCGGCGCCGGAGGCCAGCAGACCCATCCGCACGATGTGGCCCTCCTCCGCCTGCTGGCGGTTCAAGCTGGCGAGGCGGGCGTCGCTGTCGCGCAGGTTTCGGCCGATACGGGTGATGAAGGCCACCAGCAGAAGCGTGGCGAGCACGAAGCAGATGAACGTGCCGCCGATATGCAGGGTGAACAGGTCACCATGCAGTTCCTCCGACAGCGGCAGCGGCCGGAACTTCCGCATCAGCAGCACGAAGCCGCTCAACACCACGCCCGCCAACACCCAGGCCGACCAGCTCGGCAGCAGCACGGCACCGAGCGCCACCTGCAGCAGATAGAGCGAGACAAAGGGATTGGAGGCGCCGCCGGCCAGATAGAGCTGCATGGTAAGCGCCGCGGCGTCCAGCAGCAGTTCCAGCAGCAACTCGGTGTCGGAGATCGCGGTCCGCCGTTCGTGATAGACCAGCGTCGCGAGATTGAGCGCAACCAGGCAGGCGAGCACCATCCCCATTTCCTGGAGCGGCAGCTCGATGCCGAGGCCGAAGCGGACGATGAGGATGGTGACGACCTGTCCGGCGACCGCCAGCCAGCGCAGCTGCGTCAGCAGGAACAGGTTCTCGCGGTTGGCGGTATCGCGCTCGGCCGTGCTCACGATGCCGGTATCCCGCGCATCCCCGCCGGCCGACGCCACACGAACACCGCCGCTGCCAGGCACATGCCGGCGAGCGCGAACCAGGTCAGCGCGTAGACGAGATGGTTGTTGGCGAAGCGTACCACGGTGAGCCCGCCGACCGGGAAGCCGCCGGGCACCGGCGTCGCGTCGGCATCGACGAAATAGGACGCTACCGGCGCCCCGGCCCCGCCGAGGCCGCGCGCGGCGGCGATGGCGGCGACATCGCGCGAGAACCAGCGATTGCCGGCAGGATCGTTGGCGCGCAGGAAGCCGCCGCCCGGCTCGGTGAGGCGGAGAAGCCCGGTAATCGCGACCGGCCCCTCGATCAGGCCGGCGGCGCGGCTGGCCGGATCACGCCGCTCGGGCGGCACGAAGCCGCGATTGACCAGCACGGTAGTGCCGCTGTCGGTCGCCAGCGGCGTCAGCACCCAGAAGCCGCCGCCGAGCTCGGTGACCGCCTGCACCAGCGTCTCGCGATCGTTGAGGAAGCGGCCCTCGAGCCGCACCCGCCGGTACTCGTCGGCGGCGGAGACGGCGGCCGGCGCCGCCACCGGCGCGGCCTGCAGGCGCGCTTCCACCCGGGCGATGAGGTCGAGCTTCCAGGAGAGCCGCTGCACCTGCCAGACGCCGAGAGCGGCGAACAGGGCGGCCATAATGCAACAGGCGAGAAGGAGGGCGACCCTCTTTCCCGCCTGTGGCCTTGGATGGTCGTCCGCCCGGTGGGGCGGTCGGCTCATAGCATCTGCCTCATGTCGTGGCTGGGCATCATGTTGGTGTTGAGGTGGTACATGACCCACAGCGAGCCGGCCATGGCGATGCCCACCACGATGAGGGTGAACACCAGCGCCAGCATGCTCCAGCCGCCTTCCGACTTAAAGTTCATGTGCAGGAAGTAGATCATGTGCACCACGATCTGCACCACCGCGAAGACCAGGACGATCGCCGCGGTCCAGGTCGGGTTGCCGATCTTGCCGCTCATCACCAGCCAGAACGGCACGGCGGTGAGGATGACCGACAGCACGAAGCCGGTCATGTAGCTGCGCATCGAGCCGTGGGCGACGCCGAGTTCGGCGTGCACATCGTGCCCGTGCGCATCGTTATGGGCGTTGGCGCTCATCGCAGCATCCCCAGCAGATAGACGAAGGTGAAGACGCCGATCCACACCACGTCGAGAAAGTGCCAGAACATCGACAGGCACATCAGCCGGCGCTTATTGGCGACCACCAGCCCGCGCTGATGCACCTGCACCATCAGCGTCACCAGCCAGATGATGCCGAAGGTGACGTGCAGGCCGTGGGTCCCGACCAGGGTGAAGAAGGCGGAGAGGAAGGCGCTGCGCTGCGGCGTCGCGCCCTCGGCGATCATGTGGTGGAACTCGTAGAGTTCGATCGACAGGAAGGCGAGACCGAACAGGCCGGTGATCACCAGCCAGAACTGCGTCGCCTTCACCCGGTCCTTGTCCATTGCCAGCATGGCGAAGCCATAGGTGATGGAGGACAGCAGCAGCATGGTGGTGTTGAGCGCCACCAGGTTCAGGTCGAACAGGTCGCGCGGGCCGGGCCCGGCGGCGTAGTTGCCGCCGAGCACGCCGAACGTGGCGAACAGGATCGCGAAGATGAGGCAGTCGCTCATCAGGTAGATCCAGAAGCCCAGCGCGGTGCTGTGGCCTTCGGGATGCGGGTGCTCGTCGACCACGTAGAAGACGGGCGCCTCGCTCGGGGCGGTCACGGTCGTGCTCATGCTTCGGTGCTCATGCGTTCGCCTGGGCGAGGACACGCGTGCGCGCTTCCTCGGTGCGGACGACTTCCTCGGCAGGAATGTCGAAGTCGCGGTTGTAGTTGAAGGTGTGATGGATCGCGACCGCGAGGAGGGCGACGAAGCTCACCGCCGCCAGCCACCAGATGTACCAGATCAGCGCGAAACCGAGCACGAAGCTGATCGCCGCGAGAATCGGGCCGGTGCCGGAGCTCTTCGGCATGTGGATCGGCTTGAAGCCCGACAGCGGACGGACGTAGCCGCGCTGCTTCATGTCCCACCACGCATCGCTGTCGTGGACCACCGGGGTGAAGGCGAAGTTGTAGGCCGGCGGCGGCGAGGAGGTCGCCCACTCCAGCGTGCGGGCATTCCAAGGATCGCCGGTGGTGTCGCGCAGCTTGTCGCGCTTCAGGATGCTCACGCCGATCTGGATGATGAACGAGGCGATGCCGCAGGCGATGAGCGCCGCGCCGAAGGCCGCGATGATGAACCAGATGTGCAGCGAGGGGTCGTCGAAGACACGCAGGCGGCGGGTGACGCCCATCAGGCCGAGCACGTAGAGCGGCATGAAGGCGAAGAAGAAGCCGACCACCCAGAACCAGAACGACATCTTGCCCCAGAACGGATCGAGCCGGAAGCCGAACGCCTTGGGCCACCAGAAGGCGATGCCGGCGAACACGCCGAACACCACGCCGCCGATGATCACGTTGTGGAAGTGGGCGATCAGGAACAGCGAGTTGTGCAGCACGAAGTCGGCGGGCGGCACCGCGAGCATCACGCCGGTCATCCCGCCGATCACGAAGATCAGCATGAAGGCGACCGTGTACATCATCGGCAGCTCGAACCGGATGCGGCCGCGATACATGGTGAACAGCCAGTTGAACATCTTCGCTCCCGTCGGGATCGAGATGATCATGGTCGTGATCCCGAAGAACGAGTTCACGCTGGCGCCGGAGCCCATGGTGAAGAAGTGGTGCAGCCAGACGAGGTACGACAGGATGGTGATGACCACCGTGGCGTAGACCATCGAGGTGTAGCCGAACAGCTTCTTGCCGGAGAAGGTCGAGGTGACCTCGGAGAAGATGCCGAAGGCCGGCAGGATGAGGATGTAGACCTCCGGGTGGCCCCAGATCCAGATAAGGTTCACGTACATCATCGGGTTGCCGCCGAGATCGTTCGTGAAGAAGTTGGTGCCGAGATAGCGGTCGGCGGTCAGCAGCGCCAGGGTGGCGGTCAGGATCGGGAAGGAGGCGACGATCAGCACGTTGGTGCAGAGCGAGGTCCAGGTGAAGACCGGCATCTTCATCATGTCCATGCCGGGGGCACGCATCTTCACGATGGTACATATGAGGTTGATGCCCGACAGCGTGGTTCCCACGCCGGCGATCTGCAGCGCCCATATGTAATAGTCGACGCCGACATAGGGGCTGTAGGCGATGCCCGAGAGCGGCGGATAGGCGAGCCAGCCGGTCTGCGCGAACTCGCCGACGAACAGCGAGGTCATCACCAGCGTCGCGCCCGACACCGTCATCCAGAACGAGAAATTGTTCAGGAAGGGGAAGGACACGTCGCGCGCGCCGATCTGCAGCGGCACGACAAAATTCATCAACCCGGTCACGAACGGCATGGCCGCGAAGAAGATCATGATCACGCCGTGGGCGGAGAAGACCTGATCGTAGTGATGGGCGGGCAGGTAGCCCTCGGAGCCGCCAAAGGCCAGGGCCTGCTGCAGGCGCATCATGATGGCGTCGGCGAAGCCGCGCAGGAACATGATGAGGCCGAGCACCATGTACATGATGCCGATCTTCTTGTGGTCCACCGAGGTGAACCACTCGCGCCACAGATAACCCCACAGGCGGAAATAGGTGAGCGCGCCCAGCACCGCGGCGCCGCCGATGGCGACGCCGATGAAGGTGAAGACCAGGATCGGCTCGTGATAGGGGATCGCCTGAAGGTTGAAGCGGCCCAGCAGGAAAGTCGATTCGACGATAGGGGATTCTGTCATGGCTGCCGTCAGCTGTTGGAAGGCCGGCGCGGACCGATATCGGCCTCGCTCGTCGGCAGAAGGGGCGACGTGAAGGCGGGCAGCAGCGCCGGGGAGAAGCCGCCGGGCATCGGCAGGCCGGCGCCGGTGACCGGGCCGCTGTCGACGCGGCGGGACGCCGCCTCGGAGGAACCGGCCGCGGACAGGGTCAGCGCGGTGGCGAGCTCTTCCGGCGTGCAGATGCCGACCACATAGGACGGCGCACCGCCGAACACGGTGCCGCGCCGCGCATGCTTGTCATGCAGGAGCGGCAGCAGGCTGGCGACGGCGCTTTCGAGGCCGGCGCCGCCCTTGGCGTCGATGGCCATCATCTCTTTCATGCACATCTTGCCGGGCTCGACGCACAGATTGAGGATGGCATCGAACAGCGTCGGGTCGACGGCATTGAAGAATGTCGCCGGCACCGCCTCGCTCGGCTTCTCAAGCTCGAGATAGGCCTGGCGGGTGAGCGGATCCGGCGCGCCCTTGGCCTCGCGGACCCAGGAGGTGAATTCGGAATCCGACATCGCCTTGAAGGCGAAGAACATCTTGGAGAAGCCGGCGCCGCTGTAATTGGCCGAGAAGCCGCGCGATTCGACCCGCTGGTTGGCCACCGCGTGCAGCTGGGTCTGCATGGCCGGCATGGCGTAGATCATGCCCGCCATGGTCGGCACGTAGAACGCGTTCATCACCGAGGAGGAGGTGATGCGGAAATGCAGCGGCCGATCGACCGGCACCGCCAGCTCGTTGACGGTAGCGATCCCCTGCTCGGGATAGATGAACAGCCATTTCCAATCGAGCGCGACGACATTCACCTCGAGCGGCCTGTCCTCGGCCGCCAGCACCGTTCGGGAGCCGATGCGGTCGAGCGGCCGGTAGGGATCGAGCAGATGCGTGCCCATCCAGGTCATGGCGCCGAGGCAGATGATGATGAGCAGCGGCGCCGCCCAGATCACCAGCTCCAGCTGGGTGGAATGGTGCCACTCCGGCTCGTAGCGCGCCTCGGCATTCGACTGCCGATACTTCCAGGCGAAGAAGATGGTCAGCGCCATCACCGGAATGATGATGATCAGCATCAGGAGGACCGAAATCACCAGGAGATCGCGCTGTTGCGCTGCGATATCACCGGTGGGGGCCAGCACCTCGAACTTGCAGCCGCCAAGTGCGGCCATCAGCGGGAGCAGGGCGAGGAGTCGGAGGCGGCGCAATGGGAAACCTGCTATGGTTCTTGCCAAAATGGCGTTGCCAAACGGCGAACGGGTAGCTGCGGTGCAGCAAAGCGGCTATTGGACAATTTGTCCAATGCCGGCTTGCTGCATCGCACGCAATAACGGCGCCGTGTGGTCCGGCAAGCCTCGCGGCCCCCTCACCACCGGCCTATGATACTATAGTCCTTGTCCAGTTCTGAATCTGAGTGAGAACGATGGCGCTTCCCACGTCGACCCTTGAACGCGACGCGCGGCAAATCCATGCCGATGGCCACCGGGACGGCGAGGTCGATCCCGGCGAGATCGCCGTCGGCGTGGTCATCGGCCGCGCCTCGGAATTCTTCGACTTCTTCGTCTACGCCATCGCCTCCGTGGTGGTGTTCCCGAAGCTGATCTTTCCCTTCGTCGATCCGCTGACCGGCACGCTCTACTCCTTCGCCATCTTCGCCCTCGCCTTCATCGCCCGCCCGTTCGGCACCGCGCTGTTCATGGCGGTCGACCGCCGCTACGGCCGCAGCGCCAAGCTGACCGTCGCGCTGTTCCTGCTCGGCACCTCGACGGTCGCCATCGCCTTCCTGCCGGGCTACGACACCCTCGGCACGTTGGTGATCTGGCTGCTCGCCGCCTTCCGCATCGGCCAGGGCCTTGCCTGGGGCGGCACCTGGGACGGCCTGGCGCCGCTGCTCGCCATCAATGCGCCGGAGCAGCGCCGCGGCTTCTATGCCGCGCTGCCGCAGCTCGGCGCGCCCATCGGCCTCATCGTGGCCAGCGCACTGTTCGCCTACTTCCTCGGCAACCTCTCCGCCGAGGACTTCTTCAGCTGGGGCTGGCGCTATCCGTTCTTCGTCGCCTTCGCCATCAACGTGGTGGCGCTGTTCGCCCGCCTGCGCATGGCGGTGACGCCGGACTATGTCGAGCTGTTCAAGCGCGGCGACCTGCAGCCCGCCCGCGTCACCGACACCCTGCGCGCCGAAGGCAAGGGCATCCTTGTCGGCGCCTTCGCGCCGCTCGCCACCTTCGCGCTATTCCACATGGTCACGGTGTTCCCGCTGTCCTGGGTGTTCCTGTTCACCACCGAGGGGCCGACCCACTTCCTGATCATCGAGGCGGTTGCCGCCATATGCGGCCTGATAGCGGTGTTCGTCTCGGGCGTGATCGCCGACCGCATCGGACGGCGTAACCTGCTCGGCGGCTCGGCGTTGGCCATTGCGGTGTTTTCAGGCTTCGCGCCGCAATTGCTGAGCGGCGGTTTCGTCGGCGAGTCGGTGTTCATGATCCTCGCCTTCATCCTGCTCGGCATCTCCTTCGGCCAGTCCTCGGGCGTCGTCGCCTCGAATTTCGCGCCGCGCTTCCGCTACACCGCCTCGGCGCTGACCAACGACTTCGCCTGGCTGTTCGGCGCCGGCTTCGCGCCGCTGGCGGCGCTGCTGCTCGCCAGCAATTTCGGCCTGCTCGCCGCCGGCGCCTATCTGCTCTCCGGCGCGATCTGCACTCTCTTGGCGCTGCGCTTCAATAAGCGCATCGAGATGGCCACCTCCGGCGACTGAACGCCTTCCGGCTAGCTGTGGCTTCTGGAGAGGTTGTTCAGCGCCCGTGAGAGCCTGAAGGTGGTTGTTGCGACACGACCGACCGCAGGACACGAGGATGAACAATCCGCACCCGAATGCGCGAACGACGCCGCTTGGTCGGGCCGAGACGGTTTGGCGGATCGTCGAGGAGGGTCGGCCCGTTTCCGAGGTGGCGGCCGGCTTCGCGATCAGCGAAAGGACAGCCCGCAAATGGCTCGCCGCTGGCGGGCAGAGGGGGCGGCAGGCCTTGAGAACCGCTCCTCCCGGCCGCATGCCGCAGACGATGAGGCTGGCCGGTTCTACGGGAGTTGGCGGCCCGCCTGCGCCGGGACTATCGGCTGAGTGGCGAGGAGATTGCGGTCCGGCTGGGCTTCGCCCGTTCCACGGCGGCCGCATGGCTGACGCGGATGCGGCTCGGAAGCCTCACCGCGCTGGTGCCGAAGGAGCCGGTGCGACTCTATCAGCGCGAACAGCCGGGCGAGTTGCTCCATCTCGACATCAAGAAGCTCGCCCGCTTCGCGGGTGTCGGCCACCGCATCACCGGCAACCGGCGCGGTGCCAGTGAAGGCACGGGCTACGACTTCCTGCATGTGGCCATCGATGACGCCACCCGCCTTACCTATGTGGAATGCTGCCCGACGAGCGGCGCGGATCGACGACGGGCTTCCTCATTCGCCCCCTGCGCTGGTTCCGGGCGCGCGGCGTCGGGGGCGAGCGGGTAATGGCCGACAATGGGTCCAGCTACATCGCCAGGCTGTTCCGCAAAGTGCTGAGGATGCTGGGTATCCGGCATATCCGCACCCGGCCCTACACGCTGAAAACCAACGGCAAGGCCGAGCGGTTCATCCAGACCCTGCTGCGCGAATGGGCCTACGCCATCCCGCTCCAGTCTTCCGATCGCAGAGCCACTGACCTGCCCCGATGGCTGGCCTGGCGCAATCACCAGAGCCCTCATGCTAGCCTCGCCCCAAGGACACCCGCCCAGGCTCTCGCCGGACCAACCTGATCAGAACTCACAGCTCGGCGCGGTTTGGGCCGGGCGCAGTTTGGCCGAAGCAGGAACGCTCGCGAATCCCGGCCGGGACGAAGTGGCCGCCCCAGCGTTCACTGTCGCGTCCGCCGATCCTTCCATGACAAAGCTCCCGCCACAAGCCGGCGGGAGCTTTTCCATTCCACGTACGGGGCACCGTCAGCCAAGCCGGCCGACCGGCGCCAATCTCATTCGCATGAGGTCGCCTCCGCCATCGGCCCCACCGGGCCGACGGGCAGGGAAAGCGTCCGCGGGCGCGCCGCACTACTGGTCGCCGCCGCCGCATATCCGGGCCTTGGCGCCGGCGCGCTTCACGCCGGCCAACCATAGGATAGGCGGCCATCCGTTCAGCGCTGCACGGCGACGAGGACGTTGTGGTGGCCGGTCTGGTTGTTGACCACCTGACTTCCGGTGCCGAGCTGGAACACCTGCGCCAGGTTGACCCAGCCGGACTGGTCGATCACCGCGACGTTGGCTTCGCCCATCTGGACGATCCGCGTCCGATTGGCGCGCCCGGTCTGCGAGACGCTGACATTGTTTTTCAATCCGAACTGCTGGACCTTGGCCCAGTTGCCCCATCCGGACTGCACAACGCCGGCGGTATTCTTCTTGTTGCGTTGCGCGATGTTGACGACGTTGTCCGCCCCGACCTGCAACGACAGCGCGCTATGGCCACGGCCGAGTTGCGCCATGTCGGCGCTGTTGCCCCGTCCGACCTGGCCGATGCTGCCGGAATTGCGACTGCCGGATTGCGACACCGAACCTCTGTTATTCTCGGCGTAGGCTGTGGAGGCGGTAGCCAGAATGAGCGCGACCGCGCACAGTGAAGATCTGAGCGACATGGCTTATCTCTTTGATTTGTCCGTTGAATTGACGGTGTCAAAACGATAGCCGCGACTTCGCCTGCTCGCGCGACGAGAATGCCACCAGTCACTTGGGGGGAGCTCATATCGAGCCGGCTCGAATCGGCATCGACATAGCGCTGGCAACCGGACGGATAGGCTGATCGTACTATTCGATGACGCTACGTCATCGACTTCCCCGACCGATCTCCCGGCACCCCGCCACGTCCGGGGCAACGCCGATTCCTCGCCGGATAGAGCGCGTCGCCAGACGTCCGGTGTGCCGTCACCGCCGGATGGTTCGCGCTCCCGGCCGGACCGCCCAGGCTACAAGCCTGGAACCCGCTGATCGCATTCATCGACGATCATCGCGATGCATATGGGGTCGAGCCGATCTGCAAGCTGCTGCCGATCGCCCCATCGACCTATCATGCGCATGTCGCCCGGCGGCTCGATCCGTTGAAGTGCTCGGCACGGGCGCTACGGGACGCGACCTTGCGGTCCCAGATTGCACGGGTCTTTGCCGAGAACTTCGAGGTCTATGGCGTGCGCAAGGTCTGGCGACAGATGATGCGCGAGGGGGCGACGTGGCTCGCTGCACCCTCGAACGGCTGATGCGGAGCATGGGCCCCTTGCCGGTGTGATCCGCGGCAAGCCGGTTCGCACGACCATCCCGGACAAGGCGGCACCAGCCCGCTCGACCGTGTGAACCGGGTCTTCCATGCCCCGGCGCCGAACAGGCTGTGGCTGTCGGACTTCACATATGTCTCGACCTGGTCTGGCTTCGTCTACGTCGCGACGCGACAAATGCTCTGCATTTACGCTGACGTGATCGACGCCTACGCCCGCCGTATCGTCGGCTGGCGGGTGAGCCGGACCGCTCATGCCAGCTTCGTGCTGGATGCCCTGGAGCAGGCCTTTCACGAGGGGCGGCCTGGTGCATCATAGCGACCGCGGCTCACAATATATGAGCATCCGCTACACCGAACGTCTCGCTGAGGCAGGCATCGAGCCCTCCGTCAGTAGCGTCGGTGCAGGCCGCGATATCCGCTATTCGCCTCCGAACCAAAACCGATTCTCGCTAAGTCTTTGAAAAATTTGGCGCGCCGCACCGGGTGATGATGAGAACTATGTCTACGCTATCGCCCTCTAAGGCCCTCCTTTTGCAGGATGGCGAAGGTTCGCTTCCTTGGGGCTATCTCACCGACCTATCTTGTTGGTTGCTCCCATCGATGGGCAGGCGAACACCTAAATTCGAATCCCTCCTGTTCCGCCGAACGCCGCCGATTGCCCTCTGAATACATCTGAAGGAACTTGCTCGAGCGTGCGCCATGTCGCGAATGACGTTCGCTTCCTCCTTCAAGGTGGTCGCGGGTGAAGGCCGGGGACGTCTTCCAGCATCGGCGAAGTAGCCGCCCGTGACTTGTCCGTCGCCCGAGCTGTTTCTGGCGACGGCGGTGCGGGACGGGTCGCCGCCGATCTCGCAGCGATGCTCCACGAGCCATTGCAGCACGGCCCGTCCGTCGTATCGACGTAGCCGATGCAAAAGCCGCCGCCGTGGGTGGATGGCGTCGGAGAAAACGGCCGGTCACCCCGTGGCGTATAGATCCGAACGCCAATCGGCCAGGAATGCGGCAGTCTGCGGATGGAGGGGTCATGTCAATGCCCTTCGTGTGCCGTGGCCGGCGTAGCATCGCGCCGGGACGCGTTCATCGAAGGCAAGACGATCTGCCAGAGAAGCGCGATAAATGCGACCACCGCGATGGCGGGCCCCACCGGCGCGAGCGACGGCAGGCCCCAGGCGCTGATGGCTGCGCCGCCGATCCCCGAGCCGACCACCACGCCGGCATTGAAGGCGGCGATGTTCATGCCTGAAGCCACGTCCATAGCCTGTGGCTGGTGGCGTTCGGCCAGCATAAGAATACGCGACTGGAGCGGCGGGATCGCGCCATAGATCGTCAGACCCAGCAGCGCCACCAGCCCGATCATCGCGGCAGGCTGATTGAGCGCAAAGGCGATCAACACGAAGGACAGGAGGATGCCGGTCAGCAGGATGATTGAGGCGCGGTCCATGCCCTGCCTGTCGGTCAGGCGGCCGCCCATCACATTTCCGACTGCCGCGCCAAGGCCGTAGGCGAGCAACGTCAAGCTCGCGGTCCCGACGCTGACATTGGTCACCTGCAACAGAAACGGCGAGACGAAGGTATAGAGCGCGAAGGAGCCGGTATAGGAAAGCATCGGGCTGCTCGCCCCGGCAAGCAGCCGGCGATCGAAGAACACGCCGAGATCACGCAGACCCGCGCCCTTCGTCGCAGCTTCACCCGATCCAGCCGGCATCAGTACTTCGATACCGAGACTGCCGATCAGGTCACAAGCGGCGATGACGAGGAAGATGACCTGCCAGTGCAGGATGGTGCCGAGCCAGGTGCCCACCGGGACGCCGAGCGACATTGCGACCGTCACGCCGCCGAAGACCAGGGCGAGAGCCGCACCTGCGCGTTCAGGTGCGACCAGCCGCGTCGCCACGCTGGAGGCGACGGCGAAGAAGACGCCGTGAGCGAGGCCCGAGAGCAGCCGGGCGAAGAGCAGCGGCGTCAGGCTGCCGGAGAGGCCCGCGATCACGTTGCCGGCGGTGAACACCAGCATGGCGGCGAAGATCAGACGCTTACGCGACCAGCGGGCGGCGAGCGCGGTAAGAACCGGCGCGCCGATCACGACGCCGGCCGCATAGGTCGTGACGGTCAGCTCGATGCGCGTGACATCGACCTGAAGATCATCGGCCATCGCCGAGACGAGGCCGATGGTGATGAACTCGGTGAAACCGACGGCGAAAGTGCAGAGCGAGAAAATATAGATGACGGGAGGCATGGCCGACCTTTCCAGACAAGCCCGCCCGCTCCTTGCGGGACCTCGGAAACCGGCAGGCGCAATTGCTTCGGCGGCACCTTGTCCTTTGCCTTGATGGTAAGAAAGTTGCATAATGGGAGAGCACTTATGGCGCGCTGGAAGAAATGGTTCGTAACCTTGATGATCTGGCGGTGTTCGTTCGCGTGGCCGAATGCGGCAGCTTCTCGGCTGCTGCCCGCGCGATGGACCTCGCGCCCACCACGGTCAGCAAGCAGATCGCCCGGCTGGAACGACAGCTCGGCGCGACCCTGTTCGAGCGCAACACGCGCCAATTGAAGATCACCGAGGAAGGCAGGGCTGTGGCCGAGCGGGCACGGGTCGCTCTTGCCTTGCTCGATGAGGCCGCCGAGATCGCCCGCGCCGGATCAGGCGAATTGACGGGCACGATCCGCGTGAAAGCCCCGGTGCCGTTCGGCAGCCGCTATGTGGCGGCAGCGACAGCCGCTTTTCGCAAGCAGCATCCGAAGGTCGGCTTCGAACTGCACCTGACCGACCGCATCGTGGACCTTTATGCCGGCGACATAGACGTGGCGATCCGCGTGGCGAAGCTGGCCGATTCCCGCCTGATCGCACGTCGGCTTGCCGACAACCACCGCATCCTGGTCGCTACGCCCGATTATCTTGCCGAGCGAGGTACGCCGGAACACCCACAAGACCTCGCCGGGCACACCTGCCTGCTCGTCGCATATCCAGGCCTGCGAAACATTTGGACGTTGCACGACGACGAAACAGCGGTCGAAATGGCCGTTTCGAGCGACTTGGCGACAGACAACGGTATCACGTTGAAGACATGGTGTGTCGCGGGACTTGGCATTTCGTTGCGCGAGCTTTGGGACGTAACCGACGAATTGAAGGCGGGTAGACTGGTGCAAATCCTGCCATCCTGGAAGGAAGAGGCCAGCCCGATCAGCTTTGTTCGTCCAAAGCGCGAACCTGTGCCGAAGCGGATCAGCGTCTTCGGTGATTTCCTGGCTCAGCTCTGGCGCAATGCTCCCTGGGAGACATGAGCAGTGAGGTGCAGGGATTGGTGCGGGGAATGCGATCAATCGCCTTTCCCTTTCTGAAGCGTCAACACGACGAGTCCAGCGATTGCCGCTCCCGCACCGACGATGGCGGTCGCGGTCAATCCGAACGCGCCGATCACACTGCCGCCGATCAGAGAGCCGAGCGCGATGCCGGAGTTGAACCCGGCGATATTGAGGCCGGCGGCGGCGGCAAGCGCCTTGGGGGCCTGACGCTCGGCGATGCCGATGACGCGGGCCTGCAAGGCGGGTACCGCCGCATAGGTCAGCGCGCCGAGCGCCGCGATCAGCACGGCCATGGCGGGGATGGAATGCACCGCCGGCCACATCGCGGCCAGCACTACGGCAAGGCCTACCAGAACAATCATCACCGCCCTGTCGGGGCCGAGCCTGTCGGTCATGCGACCGCCGACAACATTGCCGATGGCCGCCGCGACGCCATAGACCAGCATCATCGAGCTGACCCAGGCGGCATCCATCCCGGTCACTTCGATCAGCAGCGGCGAGATGTAGGAGAACAGGCAGAAGGAGCCGGTATAGGCCAGCACGGTGATGAACGCCGCGCCGAGCAGGCGGCGGTCGATCAGTGCCAGCAGATTGTGGAGTGCGTCCCTAGCCTCGCCGCCATCCCGCGCGTTTGGCATCAAAAGGAGCAAACCGGCCACGCCAACCGCACCGCAGATCGCCACGCCCGTGAAAATAGTCTGCCAACTCCAGATGCCACCCAGGAAAGTGCCGATCGGCACGCCAAAGGCCAGCGCCAGCGTCAGCCCGCCGAAGACCACGGCAACCGCCCTTCCCGCCCGTTCCGGGGCTACCAACCGCGTTGCCGCGCTGGAAGCAACGGCGAGGAAAACACCATGGCCCAGCCCCGATCCGAACCGGGCCGCCAGCAACGAAGGAAGATCTCCGGACAGGCCGACAAGGAAGTTGCCGATGGTGAACACGATCATCGCCACCAGCAGAAGATGCTTTCGGCTCCAACTCGCGGCCAGCGCCGTCAGGATCGGTGCGCCGATGGTCGCGCCGATAGCATAGGCGGCGACGGCGGCGCCCACTTGACCGACATCCACCTTCAGGTCGGCGGCGATGTCCGAGACCAAACCGATGGTGACGAACTCAGTGAATCCCAGAGCAAAGGCCGAGAGCGCGAAGACATAGATGACCAGCGGGATGTGGGCAGCCTGCGATCCGAGGTCGTTCCTTTCCTGGGCGCTCATCGTGCGTCCCCGCTGTTCAGCGCCTCCAGCGTCAATCTGGCGGTCAGAGCCGAGGACGCCGGGTTCTGGCCGGTAACGAGCCGGCCATCGGCAATGGCGAAGGACTGGAAATCGGCGATGCTTTCGTAACGACCACCCAGCGCCCGCAGGCGGGTTTCCAGCAGGAAAGGTACGGCCTCATCCAGTCCAGCGGCGCGTTCCTCGCTGTCGGAGAAACAAGTGACGCGGCGGTCGCTCACCAGCGGAATACCGTCTTCGTCCTTGACGTTCACCAGTCCGGCCGGGCCGTGGCAGACAGCAGCAATAACCTTTCCGTCCGCCCATGCCTTGCCGAGCAGCAAGGCCAGTTCGGCGCTCTCCGGCAGGTCCCACATGGTACCGTGGCCGCCCGGCAGGAACACCGCGTCATATTCCGAAATGTCGATGGCGCGCACGGGGAGTGTTTCGTTCAGCGCCTTCGACGCGGCCTCGTCGACAAGGAAGCGGTCAACATTGGCCTCGTTCTCGCCCCTGGCTTTTACAGACCGGGAATCGATCGGTGCCGGGCCGCCCCTGATCGACGCCAGCGCGACCAACGCGTCGGCGTCGACGAAGGCGTAATAGGGCGTGGCCAATTCCTCGAACCACAGGCCGGTCGGCTCACCGGCCTCGCCCATGGTGGCGCTGGAGGTGAGGATCATA
Source organism: Ancylobacter defluvii (assembly GCF_018390605.1). Lineage (GTDB taxonomy): Bacteria > Pseudomonadota > Alphaproteobacteria > Rhizobiales > Xanthobacteraceae > Ancylobacter > Ancylobacter defluvii. The sequence continues at coordinate 17,157 of NZ_JAHBGD010000004.1, read as the reverse complement.
AGAATCTTGAGATGGGCGTTCATCGGGGCACTCCGGTTGTTGCCCGGAACATGCCTCACGAGAGATCGCGACAAAAATCATTCCATGTGACATCAGCCATAGAAATGGCTATGGCTTGACGCTCATGAACTACCTCATCTATCTGCGCACCTTCCTCGACACCTACCGCGCCGGCTCGCTGACCCGCGCGGCCGTGCGTCTCTGTATCACCCAGCCGGCAGCGTCAGCCCATATCGCTGCTCTGGAGGAGATGCTGGGCAAGCCGCTCTTCATCCGACAGGCGCGCGGGGTTGCCCCGACCGCCGCTGCCGACGATCTCGCCCGTTCGATCGCCTCCCAGCTCGACGGGATCGAGGCGACCATGGGTGCGGCGCAGGCGCGCTCCAGCCATTTGAGCGGCACCGTCCATCTGGTCGGCCCGGCGGAATATCTCTCCGCCCGCATCTGCCCCGCTTTGGCGCCGCTCGTGGGGGAAGGCCTGCGGCTACGCATCCAGACCGGCAACCGCGAGCGCATCTATGCGGCGCTGGATGAGGGCCATGCCGATCTTGCCGTTACCGCGTCGCCGCCGGACGGAAGCCACGGCTTTGCCGAACTGGGCCGGGAGCGCCTGGTGCTGGTCGCCGCACCGGCTCTTGCAGAGCGGACCAGGGCGCGCACCGTCACGGCCGAGTTCCTGTGCGGGCTGCCCTGCATCGCTTATGATGAGACCCTTCCGTTGCTTCGGCCGTTCTTCGAACACGTCTTTGGCAAGGCCACCCACATGCAGGCCGTGGTGACGGCGCCGGACCTGCGCATCCTGATCGGCATGGCGCTGGCCGGAACGGGATGGACGGTGCTGCCGGACTATCTGTGCGCCGAAGCTCTGGCGAGCGGGCAACTCGTTGAACTGCCGACGACGCGGCCAGGGCCGGACAACACGCTCTATCTCGTCTGGAACAAGACGGCGCTGCGCCATCCTCGTGTTGTGCATGTCAGAGATTTTCTGCTGCGGGCGGTTTTGAGCGCGTAAGCGTGGAAGCTCTGTGGCTTCGAACGCAGGTCGCGCCGACGGCGGCGCGCGCTCATTCCTCATATGCGACGCTGTAAGCCAGCTTTTTCCGCTCGATCCGCGCGAAGCCGGGTTCGCCGAGGTGCATACCGGCGATCAGCAGCCGATCCGAAGCGACCGAGTCCAGGAGCCTCGACCGCGTATCGGCGGCGAGATGCGCATCCTGATCGAACGCGATCGACACCTCCGGGCGCGGCACCTGAATCTGCGGGAAATGAACGATGTCGCCCCAGACCAGCAGGCTCTTGTCCCCTGAATCGAGCCGATAGCCGGTGTGTCCGGCGGTATGCCCCGGCAGCGGCATTGCTGTGATGCCGGGAAGCACCTCACCGGCATCGAAGGTGCGCAGCCGGTTGCGGTAGCCGTCGAACGCCTGACGCGCCACGAGGAAGTTGCCACGGGCACGCTCGGGTGCGCGGCTCAGATTGCCGTCATCCTGCCAGAACGCGACTTCCCGATGGTGGGCAATAAGTTCGGCGTTCGGGAAGACTGCTGCTCCTGAAGCGTCCATCAGCCCCCCGACATGATCGGGATGGGCATGCGTCAACAGGATCGCGTCGATATCCGAAGGCTCGATGCCAGCGAGTAGCAGGCTGGCAGTTAATTGACCGCCCCACTGTTTGAATCCACCCGCTCCTGCGTCGATCAGGATTGTGCGACCGCTGCCGCGCACAAGGTAGCAGTTGATATGGATCGAGGTATGATCCGCTATCCCCGCATTCTCCTGCATTCGGGAAGCATCGGCTGCGTCGATATTCGCAAGGAAATCGAAACTCGCGTGGAGATAGCCATCGTTGATAGCGGTGATTGTTAAGTCACCGATGTGTTGGTTGGGAAATGCAGTATTAGACATCATTTTCTCTAAGAATTAGCTCAATTTCGCGCGTGAATGCTCGACGCTGCATAGCCAAAGCAACGGATGCGCGCGGTGAGGCCGATAGTGCGCTTTATGGCGTCGTCCAGCCCTTCCATGAACCGCTCCATGACCGGCGGCGTCCGAAAGGACTCAAGGCGATATTGGATTTCCGCGAAGGCCGGGTGTCCCCGGCCGTACCGGACAGCGACATAGATGACATGCACATTCACCAGTGCAGCCCGGAGAATGCCGGTGCAGAGTTCGGTGCATTGGTCCGTGAGCTCTGCGAGGGCTTCGTCCGGCGGCATCCTGTCTGCCGGGATGTAGATCGTGACATTCGGCATTGGGGCCTACCGTGCCTTCCCGAAGGCGGCGTCACCGTCACGCGTCAACTGCGCCGTCATCGGCGCATAGACATGGACGCCTTCCGGTAAGTGCCCGATGTCAGGCACATTGCCGCGCTCCACCTTGGCGAGCCAGCGGTGTTCCGGGAACTTCTCCATGGCGACCGCCTGCATCGCATATGGGGTGAGGCCCAACCGGATCAGAGGTTCGGGGCCTGTGGCGCTCAACGCCAGATATTCGCCCTCACCAATGGCCGGAGCGCGCTCGACGCCGCCATAGAGGTTCCGGTGCCAGTCGGTGATGTGCTGCTGCCAGCGTGCAAAATTGCCGCCGCCCTTCTGCTGGTACTCCTCGCCCGTCAGAATATCGAGACCATCAATCGAATGAAGGGCCAGATAGACGGGGCAGCCGCGGCTCAACGCCTTGAAACGCTGTGAGGTATGGAAACCGCTCACCGAAATCAGGGCTGGCAGCTTATCCAGGCTGTAGAAGTCGTTCCATTCCGCCTCACTGCCGGGATCGGCAAAGCTGCATTCCACCGTATAGATCATTGCGCCACCTTCGACCGGAAGCATGAAGCTTCCGGCCTTGTCTTTTGTTGATATTTTCTCATGATAGACTGCCTATATTCGGCTATATATTGACATCGGGTCATGCTTCAGTGATCTAATATCAAGGTGCGACGGATCGGAGGCCGAACCATCCTGTCGGGAACCGTCAATGCGCCGCAAGATTCCCAGCAATTCCGCACTCATGGCGTTCGAGGCGTCCGCTCGTCATGGCAGCTTCGCTCGCGCAGCCGACGAACTGGCCCTGACCGAAGGCGCAATCAGCCGCCAGATCGGCCGGCTGGAAGCTTTCCTTGGCGTCACGTTGTTCGAGCGGGTCGGCAATCGTGTCCGGCTTTTGCCGAATGGAGAGCGTTATGCCGCTCAGGTCCGCGAGGCACTCGACCGGCTGGAGCGCGACAGCCAATATCTGATGGGGCAGCCCAGCGACGGCGCGAGCCTCGACATCGCCACCATCCCGACATTTGCCGTCCGCTGGCTCATTCCCCGCCTGGCGCGGTTTCGGGAAAGGCACCCAAACATCATCGTGCATCTTTCCGAACGGATGGAGCCGTTTGTGCTTGCCGGAAGTGGTTTCGATGCTGCGATCCATTTCGAGCATCCTGCCTGGACGGGAATGAGAACGCACCGCCTGTTGCATGAGATGCTGGTGCCGGTTTGCCATCCGACGCTTCTCGATAGAGGTGAAGGAGCGGTCTTCCTGGATGAACTGCCGCGCCTTCATCGACGTCAGAACCCGGACGCCTGGCAACGCTATGCGCAGGAAACCGGGATCGTGCTGACCAATCCTGCAATCGGCCCCCGTTATGATCTTCACTCCATGCTGATCGAAGCCGCGCTGGCCGGTCTCGGCGTTGCGCTGGTACCGCGCCTCTATATCGAAACCGAGTTGGCGGAAGGGCGACTGATCGCGCCTTGGCCTGACGGTCAGTCGATCTCCAAGACCTTCTGCCTCGTCCTGCCGGAGCCGATCCGGCTGAGTGAAGGGCCAATACAGGTTTTCGCTAACTGGCTTCTCAAGGAAGCGCGATCGTCAAATCCAACCCCTTGATGTCAGCCTACGTGTCCTTGGCCCGCCACTCAGTCCTGACAAACTGAGACGACAGGTCCCTCAGCACACTGCGTGCGGCGTTAGGGGCTATAGCGTAGACATAGTGCGCATCTTCGTCGGGCATGGCCCGTATTTTGGCTGACTTCGCCATTTTCAAGAAATGCCTTCCGCCAACATCCTCTATTGTCACACGAATGTAGTCGACAGTGATCGGACTGCACGTAGCGGGCCGCCTATTTCAAGAGATGCCGTTTGAGCAGCGCCTCAAGCCAATCGGCGAAGACCTGCACTCGTCGCGAAAGATGCTGCCTGTGTGGATAGAGTAATGTCATGGGCATGGCCTCGGCCCGGTGACTCGGCATGACTTCAACCAGTTCACCTGCGTCCAGATGGATGCGAACGTCATAAGCCGGGATCTGGATCAAGCCGAGGCCCGCAAGGCAACAGGCGATGTACGCCTCGGCGCTGTTGACGGTGACGCGGCCACGCATCGGCATAGTGCGCAGCGCGCCATGCTCTACCCATTCCCAGTCCTCGATCCGGCCGCTGGAAGGCGAAGCATAGTTGACAGCCCAATGGTCGCCGAGATCGTCAGGGCTTTCGGGGTTGCCATGACGCTTCAGATAGGCGGGGCTGGCGACATTGATCAGCGCCAGCTTGCCGATCGACCTTGCGATCAGTCCGGAATCGTCGAGCGGTCCGACGCGCAGCACGCAATCGACGCTGTCCTCGACCAGGTTCACCGCGCGATCGGTGACGCCAAGGTCGATATCAATCTGCGGATAGAAATCGAGGAAGTCGGGAAGCGCCGGCGCGATGATGAGCCGTCCAATGCGGCCAGGGACGTCGATCCGTAGCCTGCCCGACGGTTGGGCCGCCGTCTGCCGAAACAGGTTCTCCGTATCCTCGACATCGGCGATGACCCGCAGGCAGTGATCGTAGAAGGCTATGCCGTCCTGCGTCGGTGAGACCTTGCGGGTGGTGCGATGAAGCAGGCGCGCGCCGACGCGACCCTCAAGTTCCTGCACGGCCGCCGACACGGAGGAGCGCGGGATACCAAGCGTGTCAGCGGCGCGGGTGAAACTCGAACATTCGACGACGCGGGTGAAGACACGGAACAGGTCGATACGATCCAATGTGAGAGCGGCCCTTCATTGTGCCGATATTCTGGCAGGTGATGTCAGAATGATCGTCTTTATCAGTCAATTCTAGACGATACGCTTCCCTAACGAAAGCGACGGCCGATGTGGTCGCCGTTTTGGCAAAGGAGGCCACCCCATGACCGACTACAGCATCAAGGGCAAAACCGTCATCATCGCCGGCGGCGCGAAGAATCTCGGCGGACTGATCGCACGCGATCTCGCCGCCCATGGCGCCAAGGCGATCGCCATCCACTACAACAGCGCCTCGACCAAGGCCGATGCCGACGCAACAGTCGCTGCCGTCAAGGGCGCCGGAGCCGAGGCCGTCGCCATCCAGGCCGACCTCACCACGGCAGGGGCGATGGAGAAGCTCTTCGCCGATGCGGTCGCCGCCATCGGCAAGCCGGACATCGCCATCAACACCGTCGGCAAGGTGCTGAAGAAGCCGATGGTCGAGGTCTCGGAAGCCGAATACGACGAGATGACCGCGGTGAACTCCAAGACCGCCTTCTTCTTCCTCAAGGAAGCCGGCAAGCATCTCAACGACAACGGCAAGGTCTGCACGCTGGTCACGTCGCTGCTCGGCGCCTTTACGCCCTTCTACGCCGCCTATGCCGGCACCAAGGCGCCAGTCGAGCATTTCACGCGGGCAGCGTCCAAGGAGTTCGGCGAGCGCGGCATCTCGGTGACGGCGATCGGCCCCGGCCCGATGGATACGCCCTTCTTCTATCCGGCCGAGGGCGAGGATGCAGTCGCCTATCACAAGACCGCCGCGGCGCTCTCCAACTTCTCCAAGACCGGGCTGACCGATATCGAAGACATCGTGCCCTATATCCGCTTCATGGTCTCGGAGGGCTGGTGGATGACCGGCCAGACCATTCTCGTCAATGGCGGTTACACGACCAAATAGGATTTCGGACAAGTCAGTTCGGGGCGGCCTGTCCAAAAGCCAGGCCGCTCCTTTTGCCGTCACGAGGGCAAGGACCACACATGCACATGCTGCTTGTCATCACCGGAGGCGTCCTTTTGCTCGGCGTTTTCGCCCTGTTCGGGAAGCTCTGGGGCGGCGATGTCGCCGGGGTCGCCGCAGCGGCGAAGGTCTTCGTGCCTGTCTGGCTGGTCGTGGCGCTCGTCAACATGTGGATCGGCGTGACGAAGGCCGGATACACCATGGTGCAGGAACTGCCGATCCTCCTCGTCGTCTTCGCCCTGCCGGCTGTCATTGCCGCGCTCTTCGCCTGGCGACTGGCGAGAGGCTAACCGATGGCCGCCGAGACCGCCACTCACGCCACTGAGGCCGCCTCCCATGGCGGCTTCGATCTCATTCCGGTCGCCGTGTTGCTCGGCGCGGCGGTCGTCGCTGCGCCGCTGTTCAAGCGGCTCGGCCTCGGTTCCGTGCTCGGTTATCTTGCCGCGGGATTAGTGATCGGACCGTTCGGCGTCGGCCTGTTCCCCAATACGCAATCAATCCTGCACGTCGCCGAGCTCGGCGTCGTCATGTTCCTGTTCATCATCGGGCTGGAGATGCAGCCCTCGCGGCTGTGGTCGATGCGGGGCGAGATCTTCGGTCTTGGCCTTCTCCACGTCGCGTTGTGCATCGGGCTGCTCACCTGTGTCGGCCTGACGCTCGGCTATTCGGTGCCTCAGAGATTCGTCGCGGGCACGGGCTTCGTGCTGACCTCGACTGCTATCGTCATGCAGATGCTCGAGGAGCGCCGTGCGATGGGGCTGCCGAAAGGCCGGCGGATCGTTGCGATCCTGCTGCTCGAGGACCTAGCCATCGTGCCGCTGCTGGCGCTTGTCGCCTTTCTGGCGCCCGGCGGCGAGAGTGCCACGCTCGCCAGTCGGCTGACTGGCGTCACCATCGGCCTCGCGTCGATCCTTGGCTTGATCGTCGCCGGCCGCTATCTGCTCGACCCGCTGTTTCGTATTCTCGGCAAGGCCAGGGCGCGCGAGGTGATGACGGCAGCGGCGCTGTTCGTCGTGCTCGGCGCTGCGCTCGCCATGCAACTGGGCGGCCTGTCGATGGCGATGGGCGCCTTCCTCGCTGGCGTACTGCTGTCGGAATCTTCCTTCCGCCACCAGCTCGAGGCCGATGTCGAGCCGTTCCGCGGCATCCTGCTCGGCCTGTTCTTCCTCGGCGTCGGCATGTCGCTCGATCTTGCGGTGATCGCCGCCAACTGGCGCCTCATCCTCGTCGCCGTCATCGCGTACATGGTGCTGAAGACCATTGGCATCTATGCGGTCGCCCGCCTATTCCGGGCTGGCAACCGGGAAGCGATCGAACGCGCCGTGCTGATGGCGCAGGGCGGCGAATTCGCCTTCGTCCTCTACGCTGCGGCCGCATCGGTCGGCATCATCGACGGCGAAGCTAACCCCATCCTGACGGCGACCATCATCGTCTCGATGGCGCTCACCCCGCTCATGATCATCCTGCACGACCGGCTGATGCCAAAGCCCGCGCCATCGATGGAGGGGGTCGAGGCGGCGGAGAACCTGTCGGCCAGCGTGCTGCTGATCGGATTCGGGCGCTTCGGCCAGATTGTCAGCCAGCCTCTGCTGGCGAATGGTTGCTCGATCTCCATCATCGACACCGACACCGACACCATTCGCGATGCGCAGGATTTCGGGTTCAAGGTCTATTTTGGCGACGGCGCGCGCCTCGACATCCTTCATGCTGCCGGCGCGCACGACGCCCGCCTCATCGTCATCGCCGTCTACGACCGCGAAGCGAGCCTGAAGGTCGCCGAGTTGGTCAAGGCGGAGTTCCCGCTGGTTCCGGTGCTGGCGCGCTCCTTCGACCGCGAGCATGCCATCGAACTGATCCATGCAGGCGTGGAATTCCAGATCCGCGATGCCTTCGAATCGGCGCTGGCTCTCAGCCGGAAGGCGCTTGAACTGATGGATGTGGATGAGGACGAACATGGGCGCGTGATGGTGGACATTCGTCGACGCGATAGCGAGCGCTTCGCTCTGGAGACCGCCGACGGCATCTGTGCCGGCCGCGAACTGATCCATGGCAATGCTCCAGGCAAGGGCCAGCCCATGGAGCCGGAGGCATCGTCATGATCGCCGCGCTCAGGATGCGACCCCGAGGAGACGAGGAGCTGATTTCGGACGTCGTCGGCTTCTGGAAGGACGCCGGTGCCCAAGGTCATTGGTTCGACAAGGATGAGGGATTCGATCGCATCTTCCGTGACCGCTACCTCGATCTTCACATGGCGGTGGCGGCGCGACGATATGACGACTGGATCGAAAACGCGAAAGGCGCGCTCGCCTTGCTGATCCTCACCGACCAATTTCCGCGCAACGCGTTTCGTGGCACCGGCCACATGTATGCGACCGATCCTCTGGCGCGGCACTTCGCCCGTCTGGCGCTCGATGCCGGGCACATGGAGCGGGTCGAGCCGGATTTACGGCTGTTCTTCTGCCTGCCCTTCGCGCATTCGGAGGATATCGCCGACCAGGACATCTCGGTGAAACTCAATGCCCGATTGGGGCAGCCATGGCTCGATCACGCTAAAGGCCACCGCGACATCGTCCGCCGTTTCGAACGCTTTCCGCACCGCAATTTCATGCTGGGCCGCGCCACAACTGCGCAGGAAGCAGGGTTTCTCGAAGCAAGCGGCTTTCAGGGATAGTGATAGAGAGGGAAATCCATGACAAAATCCAGACGCAGAACGTTGACCGGCCTACTCGTCGCAGCTCCCGTTGGCTTGCTGTTGGCCTTCGGCGCCGCCGCAAAATCAAAAGTCGACCCCATGCCCACCGACAGCGCGCGCTCCTATTCCGCCCTGTCCAACGGCACGTCCTCGACCTTGGGAACAATGAAGCTCAGTCGCACCTCGGCGAGTTTCTCGAAGCTTAAAGGAGAACTGACGCTCCAGTATGCCGACGTCTGGAACAACGGAAACGACACGGATTACGGCGGAAATGTATATAAGGTCCTCAACGCCGACGCGTTCTTCTCGCAGAACAAGGGCAAGAACGGCTTTTGCGACCAGCCTGTGCGATGGCTTACCGTTATGGACATGAGCAATCAGCTCGGTGATGGGGCCGTTCGCATCGGGATGCTCAGCATCGACGACTGGCGCAAATACAAGCCGGACGCCTTAGGCGCGTGCAGTGCCGACACATTCACGCTGAAATAGCATCGCTGACAAATAGCTTTCGGGGGCATGCCGAGGCCATCGCAGCCTCGTGCGACGCTCAGGGGCGCTTCCCGCGCGCCGCAACCATGACCACGGCACGGCGCTCTCCGGCCATCCTGCAAAACGAAACAAGAAAAGGCCCTTTCAAATGCCAGCATCAGACCTGAAAATCGAAACCTGCATCGGCGTTAAGCGCAAGCCACGTCGCATCCTGTAGATCGTTTCCAACACGACCGAGCTCAAGGGCTTTCCGGTCGGCTTCTTCGCCGAGGAAATGACGCGGGCTTTCCTGATGTTCACGGAAGCCGGGCATCGGGTGGATCTTGCCTCGCCGAAAGGCGGCGAGGTGACGTTCGACACCCATAGCGATCCACGCACGCCGGGCGGCGCCTATGCCGACGACCTCATCAGCCTGGGCTTTATGCATCATGCGAAATTCGGTGCGATGCTGAAGAACACCCTGCCGATCGGCGCCGTGTCGGTGGACGACTATGACGCGGTCTGGGTGGCGGGCCGCTGCTGACCTTCAAGGATGACACCGCGCTGCACGCCCTGATCGCGTCCTTCTATGAGAAGGTCAAAATCGTCACGCTGATCTGCCACGGCTCCGGCCTTCTGCTGTGGACGCGTCTCTCCGACGGCAAGCTGCTGGCTGACAGCAAGAAATGGACCGGCTTCACCGACGAGGAGGAAGAGGAGGTCAACGCCGCCTTCGGCATGACGCTGAACGAATACACCATTCAGAGCGAGGCCGCTCGCATCAAGGGCACCGGCTTCCTGTGCCGCGGTGCCAATGAACCATTCGCCATTCGCGACGGACGTCTCATCACCGGCCAGCAGCAGTACAGCAGCGCGCTTACGGCGGAACTCGTACTGGAGGCGCTCGACGAGTAGTGATGATTACGCGAGCGACGGATTGGGGTCGGCGCCTGGATCCGACCCGTTCGCTCATTCAGCTACCTCAGACAGCGTGCTGATGGGGCGATGCACATAGATTCCCGGTGTCAGCGATGGGCCAAATGTGTAGTTCGACCGTAAACGATTCGAACTTTTTTACCGCCGAACGCCGTCGTTTCTACGCCTTCTCGCGCGCCGACTGTCCTTCGTTCTATGCATAGGAGTACGTTCGGCGGCTACAGCGTATTGTGGAGGGCAATCGACGGTATTTGGCGCGCCGCACCGGGTGAGGATGATAGCTACATTTACGCTATAGCCCTCCAAAATGATCTCCGGAAATAGGCCATAAGATATCGAAATATGACATGTTTTTGGCCGTCGCCTCTCTCATTGGTCGCGTTCGCTCTCTGTGACGAGCGAGCCGCCGTCAGTGCTCATCCGTCAGCGAAATGGGAGAGTGCCAATGACAGGTCGGCGCGCGCGGGCTCGCTGAGGCGATGGTCCGCTTGCACGGCAAAGCGCGCTCACCGTCTTTGCCACTTCTCCTCTCCAGCAGGAGGCGCGGGAGTACTGACCGAATTGCTGATCGAGATGTCCGAGCGGGACCCGCGCTTCGCTGACCCGGGCGCTAAGGTTCGGTGGGCATTGGACCGGCGACCCTTTGGACCAGCCGGGCGTCGAGCGTCTTGAGCCTGTTGGACACATCGAGCGTGTAGGCGCCTGGACCGACCTCGGGAGCAACTCGTCCGTCTGGGCTCTGTGGGAGGCGTCCGTAGATCGAGGCGAAGGCCGTGAAACCATCGTGGCCAGACCCCGCCTGCGTGGCCAGACTAGTTATGTCGATCACGCGGAGGTTCGCATTCCGCGCCTCCACGAAAACTCGGGAGTCGTCGATGTCGGCTGCGCCAGCGCGGAATTGCCCTCCGGCGATGAGCCTGGATAGCGACAGCGCCTGATCATCTTTCGAGACCAGAACGGTGACAGGAGAGCGCAGTCGGCCGACGATCCGGAGTTGTTGAAGGAACACCTCGGCGTCGATATCCGGCGCCGCGAGCGTGAGGTCGAGGAGCTTCGCGATGGTGCGACCGTCCTTGGCGATGCGTATTTGCCGAATACTTTCCATCGTCAGCCACGCCCCCATACTGTGGGCGTAAAGCTTCACCCCCCTCACACGGCGGTCGGCAGCGACCCGCTCGACCAACCGGGCAAGCGCATCGCGCGAGAAGGTCACCGCTTCTTTGTCTGCAAGATAGCCGGCAACCGCGGCCTTTGAAGGCCATGAGAACAGCACCGCTGACTGGGCGATATTTACGTCGACGGTGAGCTGTGCCGTACGGAACAGCGACTCCTGGAAATTGTTGTTGAAACCATGGACGAAGATGGCTACATCCCGACCCAGCGCTTCCCCGCGTGCGGCAGAGGCTCCGACTTCCGCCAAGAACCTCCTTTCATCGAGGCGCTCGGACGAGACGACCGCGAAATGCCTGGCCGGGTCCGGCACACCGGTCGGCCACTCGATCTCGGTCGGCCGATGGATCGGCGGAATGGAGACGACATAGCGAAAGTAGTTGGTTGTCGTCGCAATCCCATTGGTCAAGAAGGTTGATGCGCTCGGCTCGGCCGCTCGCGTGCTCGCCACGAAGATGGTGACACGCTTCGCACCCTCGATGCCGGCCACCGGAGTGAGGGCGGATGAGCCGGGTCGCGAGGCGCAGGCGCCCAACGTGAGCGCCAGCATTGCGATCAGCGCGACCGCCATGTATCGCATGGATTGCCGCCGGCCCCTTGTCATCGTCGCTCTCCGCTCTCCCCCCTGTCTCACGGTGTTTCCAGAGCCCCGTGAGCCTGCGACCGTCAGGCCTCTCGCTTCTCACGTGCGGCGGCCATTTCGCGCGCCAGCAACCGCTGCACCGCCGGATCGAGGCGAGCCGATACGCTCCCCGTCGAATCCTGAATGTCGTGCAGTTCGTCAGTTGTGAGGGCCACTTTGACCCGACGTTCCACTCAGCGGTTCCGGGACGGGCTGGAGGAGCAACCTGTCGCGGCCCGACATGGCGTCACCCTGGACCTGCTCGGCCAGCCGCTCGGCATCGCGTCGACGGATATCCTCGGCAGCCTCGTCGATGTCGACCTCGGCGAAGCCCAGCGCCCGCAGGCCTTCCGCTCCCATCAGATAGGCGGACTCGACCGTCTCGCGGACCTGATAGTCGACGCCCGCCCGGATCAGGTCGACGGCATGCCCGCGATCGTAGCTGCGCACCAAAAGCCTGGCCTGCGGAAACGCATGCCGCGCCAGTTCCACGACCTGCATCGCGGCCTTCGGGTCGTCGATGCAGATCATAATCGCATCGGCCTCGGCCGCGCCGGAGTGCCGCAGGGTGTCGAGACGCGTGCCATCGCCAAAATAGACTTTGAAGCCATATCGTTCCGCATCGCGGATTCGGTCGGGCTCCTTGTCGATCACGGCGAGGTCGACGCCCCTCGACAGCAGCGCCTGCGAGGCGATCTGGCCGAAACGGCCGAAGCCGATCAGCAGAATCCGTCCCTTCAGGTCGCGGGCGGCATCGACGCCGTCCATGGATATGCCGACCCGCAGCAGCCGGTCGGCCGCGATCATCAGCAACGGGGTCAGTGCCATGGACAGGATCACGACGGTGGAGAACAGCGCGTTCTCCCGCGGATCGATCACGCCGCCCGACGTCGCCGCGGCATAGAGCACGAAAGCGAACTCGCCGCCCTGCAGGAACATCGAGGTTCGGTGCAGAGCCTGGTGATTGGAGCTGCCGAACAGCCGGGCGACCGCATAGACCACGACGCCCTTCGCGACCGTGAAGGCGGCCAGCATACCCAGCAGAAGTCCCCATTCGGCCGCGACGACGGTGAGGTCGAGCGACATGCCTACGGCCAGGAAGAACAGCCCCATGAGCAGGCCGCGAAACGGCTCGATGTCGCTTTCGATCTGGTGCCGGTAGCTCGAACTCGACAGCATCACCCCGGCGAGGAACGCGCCCATCGCCATGGACAGCCCAGCAACCTCCATCAGCAGCGCTGCACCGAGGACCACCAGCAGCGCGCCCGCCGTCAGGACTTCGCGTGTCCGCGCCCGCGCCAGCAGGGCGAAGAACGGGTTCAGCCCCCAGCGGGACACCGCCAGCAGCACGACCAGCGCGGCGGCCGCGATCAGAACGCCGGTCCATCCCGCCTGTCCTTGAGCAAGAGGTGACAGGAAGGCGACGATCGCCAGGAGCGGCACGATCATCAGGTCCTCGAACAGGAGGATCGCGACCGACTTCTGTCCTTCCGCACTCGCAATCTCGCCACGGTCCTGCAGCACCGACATGATGACGGCGGTCGAGGACAGGACGAAGCCCGCCCCGGCGATGAAGGCGACCGGACCTGACAGCCCGAACACCACTGCGCCCGTCAGCCCCAGGCCCGCGATCGCGCTGGCGACCTGGGCAAGCCCCAGCCCGAAGATCTGGCCACGCATGGCCCAGAGCTTGGGCGGGCGCAGTTCCAGTCCGATCACGAACAGGAACATCACCACGCCGAGCTCCGAGAAATGCAGGATGGACCGGGCATCGGTGAACAGGCCGAGCACCGATGGGCCCACCAGCACGCCGGCGGCGAAGTAACCGAGGACCGAACCGAGGCCGAGCCGTCGGAACAGCGGCACGGCTACCACGGCCGCTCCCATCAGGACAATCGCAGGAGCGATCGTCTGCCCCAAGCTCGCTTCAGCCATCAGGTCGCCTTCTCGGTTTCGTGCATTGAAGCGGTTGGTCGGGCCGCGCGGACGATCGGCGCGACGTCCGTGCCCAGAAGTTCGATCGAACGCTTCATCGCCGCCGTTTCGAGCGAGGCGGTGCTCATCTGGAAGGTGATGCGCGAGACACCGCCCAGCACCTCGCTTGCCTGAAGCATCTTGGCTGCGACCGTCGCCGGATCGCCGATCAGGAACGCGCCTTCCGGCCCCGCCATGGCGTCGAACTGCTGGCGCGACGGCGGCGGCCAGCCGCGTTCGCGGCCGATCCTCCCCGTCAGATGCGCCCAGCCGGGGAAGAACGCCTCCCTGGCCGCCGTGTTCGTCTCGCCGACGAAGCCCATCGCGTGGACGCCGACCTTGAGCTTGTCAGGGCCATGTCCGGCGCTCGTGCCGGATTCCCGGTAGAGATCGACGAGCGGGCGGAAGCGCTCGAAGGTACCGCCGATGATCGCCACCATCAGCGGCAGGCCGAGCGTGCCGGCGCGGGCGAAGGATTGCGGCGTGCCGCCGACGCCGACCCAGAGCGGCAGCCGCGGCTGATGGGGACGCGGATAGACGCCCTGTCCCTCCAGCGCCGCGCGGAAACGACCCTTCCAGATCGGATAGGTCGTCTCGTTCAGCTTCAGGAGTAGAGCGAGCTTCTCGGCGAAGAGCTCGTCATAGTCCCGCGGGTCCGCACCGAACAGCGGATAGGCTTCGCCGAACGACCCTCGCCCGACGACGATCTCGGCTCGGCCCCTTGCGATCAGGTCGAGGGTCGCGAACTCCTGGAAGATCCGGACCGGGTCGGCGGCGCTCAGCACCGTCACGGCGCTCGTCAGCCGGATCCGGCTGGTGCGGGCCGCGGTGGCGGCAAGGATGATTGCTGGCGCGGAATCGAGAAACTCGGCGCGATGGTGCTCGCCGATGCCGAAGACATCGAGCCCGGACCGGTCGGCGACCTCGACCTCCTCGAGGAGATCAGCCATGCGATCGGTTGCCGAAGGAAGCTTGCCCGTTGCCGGGTCGGGGAGGATGGCAGCGAAACTGTCGATACCGATTTCCATGAGTGATCCTTGCAGAGCCATCCAGGGGCGCGGAGAGGGAAGACGAGGTTGAGAGCAGTGGGCGACCGCATGTCAGGAGCGGTCGTTTGACGTCACCGGCAATCGCCAGCCGCTCTCGCTGGATGGATGCGATTCATGCCGGGCGTGCCCACTCCGGCTGAGCCTCGGGATGGGATGACGGATCCTGCCGAGCATTCCGTTCCAGCGGAATGCCTTGCGCAGGATGCTTGTCATCCCGATGCCGCTTCGATCAGCCGGCGGCTTTCGACACCGGCGTCTTGAGCAGCTGCTGCTCCCACAAATAGGCGATGCCGCTGCCTCCGCCGTGCTGCACGAGCACCTCGGTCAGCTTGGCGGCCGTATCGAGCCGGGCCCAGTCGCGCTGCCATTCGCCGGCCACAGCCATCCAGGTCATCACATTCGCGCCGGCGGCGATCATGCGCTTTATGGCGACCTCGTGCGCCTCGACCGAAACGCCGCCGGACGCATCGGTGACCACTGTTACATCCCAGCCCTCGCCGAGAGCCTGGATCACCGGTATCGCCACGCACACCTCGGTCCACAGGCCGGCGATGATCAATTGCTTGCGGCCGGTCGCCTTGACCACATCCACCACCTTTGGGTCCTGCCAGGTGTTGATGAGCGTGCGATCGATCACCTCCTGGCCCGGAAACACGTCGGTGATCTGCGGGAAGAGAAGCCCGCCCCGCTCGGCGATCACGGAGGTCAGGATGGTGGGGACGCCGAAGGCCTTGGCGGTCTTCGCAAGGGCCGCCGTATTGTTGATCACCATCTGCGGCTCGTGGCTGTTCAGGTTCGCGAGCTGGTAGGGCTGGTGGTCGATCAGAACGAGCACCGAGTCTTCGGGACGAAGAAGCGAAGCGAGGCCGTTACGAAAAGTCATCAAGGCTTCCTTTCTCTGCCGCCACGGACGGCGATGAGATCACGGGAGACATGCGCCGCCGGGCGACGCTGCCGGGCGCAACTTGCCGTTCCGTCAGGGGACGAGGTAGTGCCATATTCCGGCACACTGTGTCGCGAAACGAGGAACGCCGACTTGGACATCGAGGATCTGCAGACATTCGTCGCCGTGGCCGATGCCGGCGGGGAGCGCGTTAGATCTCCAATGCACGGAGCAAGCCTTCCAGATTTCGCTCACCATCCCTGGTCTGCGCTCCAGCCTTGAGCCCGCCTCGAATCAGCTTTTCAGCCGCGGGACGCTGAAAGAGGCTCGCCCATGCGTCGTGCTCGCGACGATACCCGTCTCCAAGGTCCGCGAGTGGCACGGCCTTCTTGGCCGCTGCAATAACGCCTTCGGGCAAGGCGGCAATGTTGCGCGCCAGCCGATCAACAAAGCCGTCGAACTCCGCCGCAGGCAGCGCGCGATTGATCCAGCCATAGCGTTCTGCCGTCGTAGCGTCGATCAGCTCGCTGCCGAGGATGACTTCAAGTGCACGACCGCGCGTCATCCGACGGGACAGATATGGGGTGGCGCCTCCTCCGGGCGTGATGCCCATCAACGCCTCGCACTGAGCAAGCCCTGCATGTCCCTCGGCGGCAAACGCCATGTCGGCTGCCGCGACGAACTCCGCGCCGCCGCCGCGGGCGAGCCCTGCGAGCTTGACGATCGTCACCTGCGGCTGCTGGCGCAGAAGCTCCCCGAACGCTTGGAACGGATTGAGGTCGTCGGGCACGTCGCGCGCGAGGTCGTCGAAGGCGTGCGGCTCGTCGATCAATGTCATGTCGACATGGGCGATGAAGAACTCTGGATCTGCGCTCTAGAACACGATGACGCGGGCGTTCGGGTCGTCGCGCAGGAAGAGGAAAATGCTGCGAATCTCGCTCATCAACGGAACGTCGAGGACATTGACCGATGGATTGTAGATCGTGATCGTCGCGATGCCGCCGGCCCGAGAAATACGAAGCGTGCGGAAATCCGTGTCCGTCATGGCGAATCTCGTTATTTTTCAAGGGCTGCAGAGCCCTGTTTTGACGCGCTAACGGCCACCTCCGGCGGGAATCCACGTTATTCGCCCGCCGATTCAGCCTAATCCCGCAAGATCCGTGTCCTCGACCGCCCAAGCCGTGTCCGGCGATCGGGTCGCCTGCACCGGTTAGTCCGGAAGGGGAATATGCTCGTCCCGGTCATCGGCCGGGAGATCGAAGCGGCCCTTTCCCCAGTTCTGCGCGCGCCATTCGACCTTGGCCGCTTCGATGCGCTGCTTTGAGGACGCGACGAAATTCCACCAGATATAGCGGGGACCCGAAAGGGTCGCGCCGCCG
>NZ_JAHBGD010000003.1 GCF_018390605.1 Ancylobacter defluvii | reverse complement strand
CGTGAAGGCGGATGGGTCGGGTGTCGAGCTTGCCAATGTGAAGATGGCGATGAACCCGTTCGACGAGATCGCGGTGGAAGAGGCGCTGCGGCTGAAGGAAGCCGGCAAGGCGAGCGAGGTGATCGCGGTGTCGGTCGGCCCGGCCAAGACCGAGGAGACCATCCGCACGGCGCTGGCGATGGGTGCCGATCGCGGCATCTGGGTGAAGACCGGGGACGCGGGCGTCGAGCCGCTGGCGGTGGCCAAGCTGCTCAAGGCGATCGTGGCGCAGGAAGGCCCCGGCCTGGTCATTCTGGGCAAGCAGGCGATCGACGACGATTGCAACCAGACCGGCCAGATGCTGGCGGCGCTGCTCGGCCTGCCGCAGGCGACCTTCGCCTCCAAGGTGACGATCGAGGGCGAGACCGCCACCGTCACCCGCGAGATCGACGGCGGGCTGCAGGTGCTGGAGCTCGCCTTGCCGGCGATCCTCACCACCGATCTGCGCCTCAACGAGCCGCGCTACGCCTCGCTGCCCAACATCATGAAGGCGAAGAAGAAGCCGATCGCCGAGGTGAGCCCGGCCGATCTCGGCGTCGATGTCGCGCCGAAGCTCGAAATCCTCAAGACCGTCGAGCCAGGCAGGCGCAGCGCCGGCATCAAGGTCGGCTCGGTGGCCGAGCTGGTGGACAAGCTGAAGAACGAGGCGGGAGTTCTCTGATGGCCACTCTGCTGTTTGCCGAACATGACGACGCACATCTGAACCCGGTCACCGCCCGGGCGCTGACCGCGGCGCTGGCGCTCGGCGCCCCGGTCACCATCGCGGTGGTGGGCGCCGATGCCCGCACCGCCGCCGAGGCCGCCGCCCGGCTCGCCGGCGTCGCCGAGGTTCTGCTCATCGACG
>NZ_JAHBGD010000029.1 GCF_018390605.1 Ancylobacter defluvii | reverse complement strand
CGATCGTACCAATGTTGCAGTGAGGCTTCGAACGGTTGAACTTCTCTTTGGCCACGGGGCTCTCCGTCGGTCGATATTCAATGTTGATACGAAATCACTCGAAAGGTCGGGGCGGACGCTTCGGACAACCCCGCTTAGTCAGATCAAGCTTGCATCATGCGTACTTGGCCTGAACCTCCTGAGCGACGTTCGACGGCACCTGCTCGTAGTGGTCGAACTGCATGGTGAAGGTCGCGCGGCCCTGCGAGAAGGACCGGAGTGTATTTACGTAGCCGAACATGTTGGCAAGCGGCACCATCGCGTTGACGACGTTCGCATTGCCGCGCATGTCCTGGCCCTGGATCTGGCCGCGCCGCGAGTTCAGGTCGCCGATGACCGAGCCGGTATAGTCTTCCGGGGTCACCACCTCGACCTTCATGATCGGCTCGAGGAGCACCGCGCCGCCCTTCTGCAGGGCTTCGCGGAACGCCGCACGCGAAGCGATTTCGAAGGCGAGCGCCGACGAGTCGACTTCGTGATAGGCGCCGTCGATCAGCTCGACCTTGACGTCCACGACCGGGAAGCCGGCCAGCACGCCCGAACCGAGCACGCTTTCCAGACCCTTGTTGACGCCGGGGATGTACTCCTTCGGCACCGCGCCGCCGATGACCTTGCTTTCGAAGGCAAAGCCCTTGCCGACTTCGTTCGGCTCGACGACGAACTTCACCCGGGCGAACTGACCGGTACCGCCGGTCTGCTTCTTGTGGGTGTAGTCCACCTCGGTCTTGCGGGTGATCGTCTCGCGATAGGCCACCTGCGGGGCGCCGATATTGGCGTCGACCTTGTAGGTGCGCTTCAGGATGTCGACCTTGATGTCGAGATGCAGTTCGCCCATGCCCTTGAGGATGGTCTGGCCGCTCTCGAAATCGGTGGACACGCGGAAGGACGGATCCTCGGCGGCCAGCTTGGCGAGGGCGAGGCCCAGCTTCTCCTGGTCGGCCTTGGACTTCGGCTCGATCGCGATCTCGATGACCGGCTCGGGGAATTCCATCTTCTCAAGGATCACCGGCTTGGCGGTGTCGCACAGCGTGTCGCCGGTGCGCACTTCCTTCAGGCCGGCCAGCGCGACGATGTCGCCGGCATAGGCTTCCTTGATGTCTTCGCGGTTGTTCGCATGCATGAGAAGCATGCGGCCGACGCGCTCCTTCTTGTCGCGGGTCGAGTTAAGCAGACCCATACCGGTCTCGAGCTTGCCCGAATAGATGCGGCAGAAGGTGATGGTGCCGACGAAGGGATCGTCCATGATCTTGAACGCGAGCACCGACAGCGGGTCGGTATCGTTCGGATTGCGGACGGTCTCTTCCTCGGTGTTGAAGTCGATGCCCTTGATCGCGCCACGATCGATCGGGCTCGGCAGGAAATCGCACACCGCGTCGAGCAGGGGCTGCACGCCCTTGTTCTTGAAGGCCGAGCCGCAGAACACCGGGTTGAACACGCGGCCGATGACGGCCTTGCGGATCAGGCCCTTCAGGGTCGCCTCGTCCGGCTCGACACCGTCGAGATAGGCCGACAGGACGTCGTCATCGAGCTCAACGGCGGCTTCCAGCAGCTTGCCGCGATATTCGATCGCCTGGTCGAGCAGTTCGGCCGGGATCTCTTCGTCGCGATACTTCGCGCCGAGCTCTTCATTGTCCCACACCACCGCCTTCATGCGGACGAGGTCAATGATGCCCTTGAAGTTGTTCTCGGAACCGATCGGCAGCTGGCAGCACACCGGCTTGCCGTCCACGCGGTCGATGATCATCTCGACGCAGCGGAAGAAGTCAGCGCCGGTCTTGTCCATCTTGTTGACGAACACGATGCGCGGAACGTTGTACTTGTCGGCCTGACGCCACACGGTCTCGGTCTGCGGCTCGACGCCCTGGTTGCCGTCGAGCACGCACACGGCGCCGTCGAGCACGCGCAGCGAACGCTCGACTTCGATGGTGAAGTCGACGTGGCCGGGGGTGTCGATGATGTTCAGGCGCTTGCCGTGCCAGAAAGCGGTCGTCGCGGCGGACGTGATGGTGATGCCGCGCTCCTGCTCCTGGGTCATCCAATCCATGGTGGCAGCGCCGTCATGGACTTCGCCGATCTTGTGGCTCTTGCCGGTGTAATAGAGGATCCGTTCGGTGGTCGTGGTCTTCCCGGCATCGATGTGGGCCATGATGCCGAAGTTACGGTAGTCTTCGATGGCATTAATGCGCGACATATCAGATCCTCGTCCCGGCTCTCTTCATCACCAACGGTAGTGAGAGAAGGCGCGGTTCGCCTCCGCCATGCGATGGGTGTCTTCACGTTTCTTCACGGCGGTGCCGCGATTGTTCGAGGCGTCCAGCAGTTCGCCGGACAGACGCTCGACCATGGTCTTCTCGTTGCGGGCACGGGCCGCAATGATCAGCCAGCGGATCGCCAGCGCCTGACGGCGCTCGGGGCGAACTTCGACGGGCACCTGGTAGGTGGCGCCGCCGACGCGGCGGGAACGCACCTCGATGGCCGGCGACACGTTGTCGAGCGCCTGGGTGAACACGCCGAGCGGCTCCGCCTTGGCACGCCCCTCGACGATGTCGAGAGCGCCATAGACGATCTGTTCGGCAACCGACTTCTTGCCGTCATACATGACGGCGTTCATGAAGCGGCTCAGCACTTCGCTCCCGAACTTCGGATCCGGGGTTACTTCGCGACGCTCTGCGCGGTGGCGACGGGACATCGTTAAATCCTCACTTCGGCCGCTTGGCGCCGTACTTCGAACGGCGCTGCTTACGATTCTTGACGCCCTGGGTATCGAGCACGCCACGAATAATGTGGTAGCGCACGCCCGGAAGGTCCTTCACGCGGCCGCCGCGGATCATGACCACGGAGTGCTCCTGAAGGTTGTGACCTTCGCCAGGGATATAACCGATGACTTCATAGCCATTGGTCAGACGAACCTTGGCGACCTTACGAAGCGCCGAATTCGGCTTCTTCGGGGTCGTGGTGTACACGCGGGTGCAAACGCCGCGCTTCTGCGGGCTAGCCTGGAGGGCCGGAACCTTGTTCCGGGCCTTCTGAGCTTCCCGCGGCTTGCGGATGAGTTGGTTGATCGTCGGCACGACTTCTCGCCTTCGCTTGCGCTGGGGGCAGGATGCCCGGCGCTAACCTATTTCCGCGGCCGCAACCGCATGAACTGTCTCTCTCGGCAAATCGGAACATTTCGCATGCGCCGGCAGAACCGACTCACCAGGACAACCTACGAACGAAAGAAGTGCCGCCGGCCATCTATGGGCCGAGGGCACTTGCCGTTCAGAGGATCGCGCGGACTTTGCAGCCACTTGCGCGATCATGCGCCTGATAGTTCATGCGTGCGTTCCGGCAGCGTCTCGGAATTCTCTGTCGGGACAAGGCGCCCCGACACGGCAATTCCGACCTGCCTGCCGTGAAAGTCCGCGCCTTCTACGCGCCGACTCGCCCTTCGTCAAGTGTGAAAGCAAGCAATCTCGGGGCTTCGAGGCTGCAGCTGGCCCAGCATAACGCTTTTTTAACCATGAGGGGATCGCCTGCGGTGCGGATCAGCCCTCCCCTACCTCTCCGATCCGCCGCGACTCGGCCCGTGCGGCCGCAAAAGAATCGCGCACCTCGACCAGCGCCTCGCGCAGATTCGTCAGTTCCGGTGCGGTCCTGCCCGAACAGGCCAATATGCCCGGGGGAATCGCCATGGCCTTCTCCTGCAACGCCCACCCGGCCGCGGTGAGGCTCACGATGAGTTGACGCTCATTCTCCGGGTTGCGCCGCCGCTCGGCGAAGCCCATCGCCTCCAGCCGCTTGAGCAGCGGGGTGAGCGTGCTCGATTCCAACATCAGCCGCTCGGCGATGCCGCCGACAGTCTGGCCGTCGGCCTCCCACAAGACCAGCATGACGAGATATTGCGGGTAGGTCAGGCCCAGCGCCTCCAGCAGCGGCCGATACGCACGCATCACCGCATGTGCCGCCGAATAGACCGCGAAGCAGAACTGCGATTCCAGCTTCAGCGCGTCGTTCGCATCCATGGCCCCGCCTCTCGCCGCTCTCGCGCGCCTACCTTGCTTCCGATATCAACTCTTATCGCGATAATTTTCCGCTGGACAATGATCCAAAGGGCGGGTACATATTAAATCGCACACGATATATTATCGTACAATAGATCAACGATGCCGATCGGCGTCCCAACGGAGTGACGATGATGAAGGTTCTCTACAAGACCCAGGCGACGGCCACAGGCGGGCGTACCGGCTCCGCCGCCACCAGCGACGGCGCCTTCAAGGTGACGCTGGTGACGCCCAAGGAGCTCGGCGGCCCCGGCGGCGAGGGCAACAACCCGGAACAGCTGTTCGCGTCCGGCTACTCCGCCTGCTTCCTCGGTGCGCTGAAGTTCGTGGCCAGCCAGCAGAAGGTGAAGATTGCCGACGACAGCACAGTCACCGCCGATGTGGGCATCGGTGCGCGTGACGATGGCGGCGGCTTCGGCCTGGATGTCGCGCTGAGCATCTCGCTGCCGGGTGTCGAGCGCTCGGTCGCCGAGGACCTCGTCGCCCGCGCCCACATCGTCTGCCCTTACTCGCACGCCACCCGTAACGGTCTCGACGTGCGGCTCACCGTGCTCTGACCCTTCCCGCACCGGACGACATAAAGGGCCGTCCATCAGGGCGGCCCTTTTATTTTTGGGCGTGGCGCGGCCTCGACCGACACGCGCAACGCGACGTCCCGTTAGGCCGCCGCCTCAGCGCCGAGACTCCAGCACCGGCCGGCGGCATGTCCTGCCTGTCGGACTGGGTGTACCGGCCATGGACTCCGTCCGGGCACCTTAAAGCAAAAAGGCCGCCCCGAAGGGCGGCCTTTTCATTCTCGGTAGGCTGGCGGCGCCGGGCGCCGGCGGATCACTCCGCCGGGCCTTCCAGCGCCGGAGCGGCGGTGACGCCCGCGTCCTGTTCGTTCTGCGCGAGGATCAGCTCGTCGCGCGAGGTCGCGGTCACCCGCAGCTTCGACATCTGGGCGCCGGTGCCGGCCGGGATCAGCCGGCCGACGATGACGTTCTCCTTCAGGCCGCCGAGATCGTCGGCCTTGCCGTTGACCGCTGCCTCGGTGAGCACCCGGGTCGTCTCCTGGAAGGAGGCCGCCGAGATGAAGGAGCGCGTCTGCAGCGACGCCTTGGTGATGCCGAGCAGCACCGGATGACCGGCCGCCGGCTTCTTGCCCTCGGCGATCAGCTTCTCGTTGATCTCGTCGAGCTCGGAAGCATCGATCTGCTCGTTGGTCAGCAGGTCGCTGTCGCCCTGCTCGTCGATCTCAACCTTCTGCAGCATCTGGCGAACGATCACCTCGATGTGCTTGTCGTTGATGAGCACGCCCTGCAGCCGGTAGACCTCCTGGATTTCGTTGACCAGATAGGCGGCGAGTTCCTCGACGCCCTTGATCGCCAGAATGTCGTGCGGCGCCGGGTTGCCGTCGACGATGAAGTCGCCCTTCTCGACGAGGTCGCCATCCTGCAGATGGATGTGCTTGCCCTTCGGGATCAGGTACTCGACCGGATCATCCGTCGAGTCCTGCGGCTCGATGGTGAGGCGGCGCTTGTTCTTGTAGTCCTTGCCGAAGCGGATGGTGCCGGCGATCTCGGCGATGATCGCCGCATCCTTCGGCCTGCGCGCCTCGAACAGTTCCGCCACCCGCGGCAGACCGCCGGTGATGTCACGCGTCTTGGCACTTTCCATCGGCACGCGGGCGAGAACGTCGCCGGCCTTCACCGTGGAGTTCGGATCGACCGAGATGATCGCGTCCACCGGCAGCGTGTAGCGGGCATCGCCGCCGCGCGGCAGCTTCAGCACTTTGCCGTCCTGGCCCTTGACCACCATGGACGGACGCAGTTCCGAGCCGCGCCCGGTGCGCCAGTCGGTGATGACGCGCTTGGCGATACCGGTCGATTCGTCGACCGTCTCGCTCAGCGAGGCACCTTCGACCAGATCCTCGTAGCCAACCCAGCCCTCGACTTCGGTGAGGATCGGGCGGGTATAGGGATCCCACTCGGCGATGCGCTGGCCGCGCTTGATCGGATCGCCCTCGTCCACCTTCAGCTTGGCGCCGAACTGGATGCGGTGGGACGCGCGCTCGGAGCCGTCATGGTCGACGATGATCACCGAGAGGTTGCGGCTCATCGCGATCAGTTCGCCATCCGAGTTCCGCACCACGTTGCGGTTGCGGACCTTCACCTTGCCTTCGAAGCTCGCCTCGATGAAGGACTGCTCGGAGAGCTGCGCCGCGCCGCCGATGTGGAAGGTACGCATGGTAAGCTGCGTACCCGGTTCGCCGATCGACTGCGCCGCGATGACGCCGACCGCCTCGCCCATGTTCACCGGGGTGCCGCGGGCAAGATCGCGCCCGTAGCAGGTGCCGCAGACGCCGCTCTTGGCCTCGCAGGTCAGCACCGAACGGATCTTGATCTCCTGCACGCCGGCCTTGCCGATGCGCTCGATATCGGCCTCGTCCATCATGTGGCCGGCCGGCACGATGACATTGCCGGTCGCCGGCTCGATCACGTCCTCCGCCGCGGTGCGGCCGAGCACGCGCGAACCCAGCGTCGCGACGATATTGCCGGCGTCGACGATGGCGCGCATGCCGATGCCGTTGGTCGTGCCGCAGTCGCGCACCGTGATGATGCTGTCCTGCGCCACATCGACCAGACGACGGGTCAGGTAACCCGAGTTGGCGGTCTTCAGCGCGGTATCGGCCAGGCCCTTACGGGCACCGTGGGTCGAGTTGAAGTACTCGAGCACGGAGAGGCCTTCCTTGAAGTTCGAGATGATCGGCGTCTCGATGATCTCGCCCGACGGCTTGGCCATCAGGCCGCGCATGGCGGCGAGCTGACGCATCTGCTCGCGCGAACCACGCGCGCCGGAATGCGCCATCATGTAGATCGAGTTGATCTGCTTCTCGCGGCCGGTGACCGGATCCTTCTTCACGGCCGAGATCTCGGCCATCATCTCGTCGGCGAGGCGCGCGGAGCACTTGCCCCAGGCGTCGACGACCTTGTTGTACTTTTCGCCCTGAGTGATCAGGCCGTCATTGTACTGCTGCTCGTACTCCTTGGTGAGCGCACGGGTCTCTTCGACCATGTCCCACTTCTTGGAGGGCACCACCATGTCGTCCTTGCCGAAGGAGATACCGGCGCGGAACGCGTTGGAGAAGCCGAGCGTCATGATGCGATCGCAGAAGATGACCGTCTCCTTCTGACCGCAGTGGCGGTAGACGGTGTCGATCATGTTCGAGACTTCCTTCTTCGTCATCAGCTTGTTGACGACGTCGTAGGGAGTCTTGGCGGTCTTCGGCAGCAGTTCGCCGAGCTTCATGCGGCCGGGCGTGGTCTCGTAGATCTTCGAGACCTTCTCGCCGTTCTCGTCCACGCCGATATAGCGGCCCTTCACCTTGGTGTGCAGGGTGATGGCCTTGGCGGCGAGCGCGTGGTCGATCTCGCCCATATTCGCGAAGGCCATGCCCTCGCCGGGCTCGTTCTCGCGCATCATGGTGAGATAATAGAGGCCGAGCACGATGTCCTGCGACGGCACGATGATCGGCGCGCCGTTCGCCGGGTGCAGGATGTTGTTGGTCGACATCATCAGCACGCGGGCTTCGAGCTGCGCCTCGATGGACAGCGGCACGTGCACGGCCATCTGGTCGCCGTCGAAGTCGGCGTTGAAGGCCGAGCAGACCAGCGGATGCAGCTGGATCGCCTTGCCCTCGATCAGCACCGGCTCGAAGGCCTGGATGCCCAGCCGATGCAGCGTCGGGGCGCGGTTCAGCATCACCGGATGCTCGCGGATCACCTCGTCGAGGATGTCCCACACTTCGGGACGCTCCTTCTCGACCAGCTTCTTCGCCTGCTTCACGGTCGCCGAGAGGCCCTTGGCGTCGAGGCGCGAATAGATGAACGGCTTGAACAGCTCCAGTGCCATCTTCTTCGGCAGGCCGCACTGGTGCAGCTTCAGCTCGGGACCGACCACGATCACCGAACGGCCGGAATAGTCGACGCGCTTGCCGAGCAGGTTCTGGCGGAACCGGCCCTGCTTGCCCTTCAGCATGTCGGCGAGCGACTTCAGCGGGCGCTTGTTGGCGCCGGTGATGACGCGGCCGCGGCGGCCGTTGTCGAACAGCGCATCGACCGCTTCCTGAAGCATGCGCTTCTCGTTGCGGATGATGATGTCCGGCGCCTTCAGCTCGATCAGCCGCTTCAGGCGGTTGTTACGGTTGATGACGCGGCGGTACAGGTCGTTGAGGTCGGAGGTCGCGAAGCGGCCGCCATCCAGCGGGACGAGCGGACGCAGGTCCGGCGGGATCACCGGCACATGCGTCAGGATCATCCATTCCGGGCGGTTGCCCGAGAGCTGGAAGGCCTCGACGATCTTCAGGCGCTTGGCCAGCTTCTTCGGCTTCAGCTCGGTGGTCGCCTCGGCAATCTCCTTGCGGAGGTTGCCGGCGATCGCCTCGAGATCCATGCTGCGCAGGATTTCGCGGATCGCCTCGGCGCCGATCAGCGCGGTGAAGCTGTCATCGCCATATTCTTCCTGGGCGCGCAGATAGTCCTCTTCCGAGAGAAGCTGACGCTCCTTCAGCGGGGTGAGGCCCGGCTCGATGACGCAGTAGTACTCGAAGTACAGGATGCGCTCGAGGTCCTTCAGCGTCATGTCGAGCAGCAGGCCGATGCGGCTCGGCAGCGACTTCAGGAACCAGATATGCGCGACCGGGGCGGCCAGCTCGATATGGCCCATGCGCTCGCGGCGCACGCGCGAGAGGGTGACCTCGACGCCGCACTTCTCGCAGATGATGCCCTTGTACTTCATGCGCTTGTACTTGCCGCACAAGCACTCGTAGTCCTTGATCGGCCCGAAGATGCGGGCGCAGAACAGACCGTCACGCTCCGGCTTGAAGGTCCGGTAGTTGATGGTCTCCGGCTTCTTGATCTCGCCGAAGGACCAGGACTGGATCTTTTCCGGGCTCGCGATCGAGATCTTGATCTGATCGAACGTCGGCGCGGGGGCCGCCGGATTGAAGAGATTCATCACCTCTTGATTCATCGCTGTCTCCTTCGGCTCCGACATGGCCGCCGCCGTCGCGGGGCCAAATGTCACGGGGGCCTGGTGTCGCAAAAAACGTCGTGTCGCGCGAGCAACGCGCGGAAGGCCGCTAGGCCCTCCGCGCGGGAGTAATAGAACCGCTTATTCGGCGGCCTGGACGCCTTCGCCGGCGCCCGGCACCGCGGCCTGGGTCTTGGAGTTCATCAGCTCGACGTTGAGACCCAGAGACCGCATTTCCTTCACGAGCACGTTGAAGCTCTCGGGAATGCCGGCCTCGAAGGTGTCGTCGCCGCGCACGATGGCCTCGTAGACCTTGGTGCGTCCGGCCACATCGTCCGACTTCACGGTGAGCATCTCCTGCAGCGTATAGGCCGCGCCATACGCCTCGAGTGCCCACACCTCCATTTCGCCGAAGCGCTGACCGCCGAACTGCGCCTTGCCGCCCAGCGGCTGCTGGGTGACGAGCGAGTACGGGCCGATCGAACGGGCATGGATCTTGTCGTCGACCAGGTGGTGCAGCTTCAGCATGTAGATGTAGCCCACCGTGACCTTACGGTCGAACTGCTCGCCGGTGCGCCCGTCATACAGCGTTGACTGCGCCGACCTGTCGAGGCCGGCCAGCTCCAGCATGCGCTCGATGTCGGCCTCGCGGGCGCCGTCGAACACCGGCGTGGCGATGGGAACGCCGCGCCGCAGGTTGCTGCCGAGCTCGACCAGCCCTTCCTCGTCCAGCGAGGCGATGGTCTCGTCATCGCCATAGATGTCGCCGAACGCCTGCTTCAGCGGGGCGACGTCGTTGGCGCGACGATACTGCTCGATGGCGTTGTCGATCACCTTGCCGAGGCCGGCACAGGCCCAGCCCAGATGGGTCTCCAGGATCTGCCCGACATTCATGCGCGACGGCACGCCGAGCGGGTTGAGCACCATGTCGACCGGGGTGCCGTCCTCAAGGAACGGCATGTCCTCGACCGGGACGATGCGCGAGACCACACCCTTGTTGCCGTGCCGGCCGGCCATCTTGTCGCCCGGCTGGATCTTGCGCTTCACGGCGATGAAGACCTTGACCATCTTCATCACGCCCGGAGGCAGCTCGTCGCCACGCTGCAGCTTCTCGACCTTGTCGAGGAAGCGCTGTTCAAGGCGCTTCTTCGATTCGTCGTACTGGTTGCGCATGGCTTCCAGCTCGCCCATGAGCTGGTCGTCGGCCACCGCGAACATCCACCACTGGCTGCGCGGATAGTCCGCGAGCACGGTGCGGGCGATCTGGGTGTCCTTCTTGAAGCCCTTCGGGCCGGCGACGCCGACCTTGCCGTCCAGCATCTCGGCCAGGCGGCCGAAGACGTTGCGGTCCAGGATCGCCTGCTCGTCGTCGCGGTCCTTGGCGAGCCGCTCGATTTCCTCGCGCTCGATCGCCTGGGCGCGCTCGTCCTTGTCGACGCCGTGGCGGTTGAACACCCGCACCTCGACGACCGTGCCGGTGACGCCCGGCGGCACCCGCAGCGAGGTGTCGCGCACGTCGGCGGCCTTTTCACCGAAGATGGCGCGCAGAAGCTTCTCTTCCGGCGTCATCGGGCTCTCGCCCTTCGGGGTGATCTTGCCGCACAGGATGTCGCCCGCCTGCACCTCGGCACCGATATAGACGATACCGGCTTCGTCGAGGTTCTTCAGCGCCTCTTCCGAGACGTTGGGAATGTCGCGGGTGATTTCTTCCGGACCCAGCTTGGTGTCGCGGGCCATCACCTCGAACTCCTCGATATGGATCGACGAGAAGATGTCGCCCTTCGAGATGTTCTCCGACAGCAGGATGGAGTCCTCGAAGTTGTAGCCGTTCCACGGCATGAACGCGACGAGGATGTTCCGGCCGAGCGCCAGGTCGCCGAGATCGGTCGAGGGACCGTCGGCGATGATGTCGCCCTTCTTCACCCGGTCGCCGACACGCACCAGCGGACGCTGGTTGATGCAGGTCGACTGGTTGGAACGCTGGAACTTCTGCAGACGGTAGATGTCGACGCCGGACTTCGAGGCGTCGTTCTCTTCCGTCGCCCGGATGACGATACGGGTGGCGTCCACCTGGTCGATCACGCCGGTACGGCGGGCGCCAATGGCGGCACCCGAGTCACGGGCGACGATGGCTTCCATGCCGGTGCCCACGAACGGAGCGTCGGCGCGGACCAGCGGCACCGCCTGGCGCTGCATGTTGGAGCCCATCAGCGCGCGGTTGGCGTCGTCGTTCTCGAGGAACGGGATCAGCGCCGCGGCGACGGAGACCAGCTGCTTCGGCGACACGTCCATGAAGTCGACGCGGTCCGGGGTGACGAGCAGCACGTCGCCGGCATGACGGCAGACGATCAGGTCCTCGGTGAACCGACCCTCGGCATCCAGCGGGATGTTGGCCTGCGCGACGTAGTACTTCCCCTCCTCCATGGCGGAGAGATAGACCACCTCGCCCTGGACCTGGCTGTCCTTCACGCGGCGATAGGGCGCCTCGATGAAGCCGTACTTGTTCACACGGGCAAAGGTCGCCAGCGAGTTGATCAGGCCGATATTCGGGCCTTCCGGCGTCTCGATCGGGCAGATGCGGCCGTAATGCGTCGGGTGCACGTCGCGCACCTCGAAGCCGGCGCGCTCGCGCGTCAGGCCGCCCGGGCCAAGCGCCGAGAGACGGCGCTTGTGGGTGATCTCCGACAGCGGGTTGGTCTGGTCCATGAACTGCGAGAGCTGCGACGAGCCGAAAAACTCGCGCACCGCCGCCGCCACCGGCTTCGCATTGATCAGGTCCTGCGGCATCACGGTGTCGATGTCGACGGACGACATGCGCTCCTTGATGGCGCGTTCCATGCGGAGCAGGCCGACGCGGTACTGGTTCTCCATGAGCTCGCCGACCGAGCGCACCCGGCGATTGCCGAGATGGTCGATGTCGTCGATCTCGCCCTTGCCGTCGCGCAGCTCGACCAGCGTCTTGATGACCGCGAGGATGTCCTCGCGGCGCAGCACGCGCACCGTGTCGGCGGCATCGAGGTCGAGGCGCATGTTCATCTTCACGCGGCCGACCGAGGACAGGTCGTAGCGCTCGCTGTCGAAGAACAGCGAATGGAACATCGCCTGCGCGCTGTCGAGCGTCGGCGGCTCGCCGGGACGCATCACGCGGTAGATGTCGAACAGCGCGTCCTCGCGGGCGACGTTCTTGTCCACCGCCAGCGTGTTGCGGATATAGGCGCCGATATTGACGTGGTCGATGTCGAGGATCGGAAGCTCGTCATAGCCGAACTCGCCGAGCTGCTTCAGCATCTTCTCGGAGACTTCCTCGCCGGCCTCGACATAGATTTCGCCGGTGTGGAGGTTCACGAGATCCTCGGCCACATAGCGGCCGACCATCTCCTCGTCGGGGATCTTGAGCGCCTTCAGGCCCTTCTCGGCGAGCTGGCGCGCCTGGCGCACCGTCACCTTCTTGCCGGCCTCGACCACCACTTCGCCGGTGTCGGCATCGACGAGGTCGGAGACGGCCTTGTAGCCCTTCATCCGCTTCGGGTCGAACGGCATGCGCCAGCCGTCCTTCGTGCGGACGAAGGCGATGCTGTCATAGAAGGTTTGCAGGATCTCCTGGCCGTCGAGGCCGAGGGCGAACAGCAGGCTGGTCACCGGAATCTTGCGGCGACGGTCGATACGCGCGAACACGATGTCCTTGGCGTCGAACTCGATGTCGAGCCAGGAACCGCGATACGGGATGATGCGGGCAGCGAAGAGCAGCTTGCCCGAGGAGTGGGTCTTGCCCTTGTCGTGGTCGAAGAACACGCCCGGGGAGCGATGCATCTGCGAGACGATGACGCGCTCGGTGCCGTTGACGATGAAGGTACCGTTCATCGTCATCAGCGGGATGTCGCCCATATAGACGTCCTGCTCCTTGATGTCCTTGACGGACTTGGAGCCGGTATCCGGATCGACATCGAACACGATGAGGCGCAGGGTCACCTTCAGCGGGGCGGCGAAGGTCATGCCGCGCTGGCGGCACTCGTCCACGTCATACTTCGGCGGCTCGAACTCGTAGCGGACGAATTCGAGCATGGCCGCGCCCGAGAAGTCCGAGATCGGGAAAACCGACTTGAAAACCGCCTGAATGCCGTCATCCGCACGCCCGCCCTTCGGCTCGACGATCTGCAGGAACTGGTCATAGGACGCCTTCTGAACCTCGATGAGGTTCGGCATCTCCGCCACTTCCTGGATCTTGCCGAAAAACTTGCGGACCCGCTTACGACCGGTGAACGTCTGCGCCATGTCGCTCCTCGCTCCGTCCGAGTATCCGTCTGAGCGCCTCGGTGCCCCGGCGTGGCTGCGCCGCTGGCTGAGAACGCATTGTCGCGGAGAAGTTGGCCCACCGTGCGGCAAGCCGCATCCAGTACCGTTTCTCCGCGCCCGACGGCTCGCCCGACGATCCCGATGGAACGGGATGGTCGGGGAAACCGTCCGGCTCCCTCCGCCTAGACCCTATGTGGGCAAAAGGCGGAAGGACCGCCGGCAAAACCGGCGGCCCCCGTAATGATCGTCAGATCACTTAAGCTCGACCTTGGCGCCGGCCTTCTCGATCTGCGCCTTGATCTTCTCGGCTTCTTCCTTGGTCACGCCTTCCTTGACGGGCTTCGGAGCAGCCTCGACGAGATCCTTGGCTTCCTTGAGGCCCAGGCCGGTGATGGCGCGGACTTCCTTGATGACCTCGATCTTCTTGTCGCCGGCCGCGGCCAGGACAACGGTGAACTCGGTCTGCTCTTCGGCGGCCGGAGCGGCAGCGCCGGCCGGGGCAGCGGCAACCGCCACGGCGGCGGCGGCGGAAACGCCCCACTTCTCTTCGAGGAGCTTCGCGAGCTCGGCGGCCTCGAGAACAGTGAGGGAGGACAGCTCGTCAACGAGCTTCGACAGATCAGCCATTTTATCTAAGTCCTTGAATTTCGGTTCGAACCAGTATTACCGGGAAGCCTCACGCGGCTTCGTTCTCTTTGGCATAGGCACCGAACACGCGGGCGAGCTTGGCCGCCGGCGCGGTGGTGAGCTGCGCGATCTTGGTCGCCGGGGCCTGGATGAGGCCGACCAGCTTCGCACGCAGTTCATCAAGGGAGGGCATGGTGGCCAGAGCCTTCACACCATCCACATTCAGGGCCGTGGCGCCGAACGCCCCACCGAGGATCACGAACTTGTCGTGGGCCTTGGCGAAGTCGACGGCAACCTTCGGAGCCGCAACAGGATCGCTCGAATAAGCGATGATGGTCGGCCCCTTCAGCAGGTGGCCGACATGCGCGACGTCCGAACCTTCGAGAGCGATCTTCGCGAGGCGGTTCTTTGCCACTTTCACGGTCGCGCCGCTCGCCTTCATCTGCCGACGCAAGTTCGACATCTGGGCGACGGTGAGGCCGGAATAGTGGGCCACGACGACGACCGAAGTGTTTTTGAACACCTCGGACAGCGACGTGACGAGCTCTTCTTTTTGAGCGCGATCCACTTCACTTACTCTCCGGTGGCGAGATGGGGACCCATCCCGCCGGTTTGCGCCTTGCCGATCCGTCCGAAGACGGAACAGCGGTGGAAATCCTGTCCCCTGGGACCGGAAAACCGGCCAAGGCGCTGGTTCGAGCCGAAATTCAAGCACCGGGGAAACCGGCCCTCACCTTTCGGTCGTACCCCGTCTATGCAGGCCCCGAAGCGGGATTAGATCGACCCGGAGCGGGCCGACACCTGCAGTCTCGGACAGGACTTAGGCCGGCAGGGCGAACCCTACCAGCCCCTTCGCCCGGGTTAACGGACGAAAGCTTTGAATGTCTTCGGCATCACCCCCGACCCGAGTCGGACCGACTCGTTGCCAAGGGCGAAACCGCCCATATAGAGGGTCGAATGGGATTTGTCAGCCCCCAGATAGCACCGGGAGCCAACCAATTCCATCCCGGACCCGATCACGCCGTCGCGACCGGGCCACATCACCCTGGTCAGGAGACCGAGGCGAGAACCGTCGCCGGCTCCACCTTCACGCCCGGACCCATGGTCGAGGACAGCGCGATGCGCTGCACATAGGTGCCCTTGGCGCCGGTCGGCTTGGCCCGAACCACCGCGTCGGCAAAGGCGCGGATGTTTTCGGCGAGCTTGTCGGCGGCGAAGGAGGCCTTGCCGATGCCGGCGTGGATGATGCCGGCCTTCTCGACACGGAACTCGATCGCGCCGCCCTTGGCGGCTTCGACCGCGCCCTTGACGTCCATGGTCACGGTTCCGACCTTCGGGTTCGGCATCAGGCCGCGCGGGCCCAGCACCTTGCCGAGGCGACCGACCAGCGGCATCAGGTCCGGGGTCGCGATGCAGCGATCGAACTCGATGGTACCGCCCTGCACGATCTCCAGCAGGTCCTCGGCGCCGACGATGTCGGCACCCGCCGCCTTGGCTTCGTCAGCCTTGGCGCCGCGGGCGAACACCGCCACGCGCACGGTACGGCCGGAGCCGTTCGGCAGCTGGCACACGCCGCGAACCATCTGGTCGGCGTGACGGGGATCGACGCCGAGATTGATCGCGACCTCGATGGTTTCGTCGAACTTGGCGGTGGCACGCTCCTTGAGCAGCCCGATGGCCTCGTCGAGACCATAGAGCTTCAGGCGGTCAATGCCTTCGCGGGTGGCGCGAATACGCTTTGCAATCTTGGCCATCAGCTCAACCCACAACCTCGAGGCCCATGGAACGGGCGGAGCCTTCGATCATGCGGACCGCCGCTTCGACGGTGTCGCAGTTCAGATCCTTCATCTTCACCTGGGCGATCTCCTGCATCTGTGCCTGGGAGATCTTGCCGACGAAGCCGCCCTTGCCGGGGGTCTTGGACCCCGAGCCGGGCTTCTTCTTGGTGACGAGGCCCGCCGCCTTCTTGAGGAAGTACGAGACCGGGGGGGTCTTGAGCTCGAAGGTGAAGGAACGGTCCTGATAGGCAGTGATCAGGACCGGGATCGGCATTCCCTTTTCCATCTGGGCGGTCTGGGCGTTGAACGCCTTGCAGAACTCCATGATGTTGAGGCCGCGCTGGCCGAGCGCCGGGCCGATCGGCGGGGCCGGGTTGGCCGAGCCAGCCGGCACCTGCAGCTTCACATAGCCGGTAATCTTCTTCGCCATGAAAGGCTCCTGCTTGCGCCTGCGGCTGCCAGGCCACCAGCGCAAATCACGCCGACACGGCCTCTTCGAGCCGTGGGCGACGTGGCTTTCGGGTCGCGGTCACGGCACGCTTGCTCCGGCTGGCGAACCGGTCGTGCCTCCCGCGGATGGATCGATCCTTGGAGGGATCGGCACGCTCTCATGGAGCATGCAGGCGGTCGCTTACACCAGAATCATCGGGAAGGAAAGCATTAACGGCGCCTGGCCCACCGCCGCGCCGGTCACATATGGGGTGTTGCCTCGCCGATGCCAGAGGCGCCCGCAAGCGCGCCAGCCCGGCCAGCCTCCGGCTTCAGACCACCGGATGCGGCAATGCCCGCCGCACGGCCCGGCGCGCCTCGCGCGCGAGGATGGCGTCGGCATCAAGGCTGGAGATCGGCGCCGAGAGGTCACGCGGCACCTCGCCTTCCAGCTGCAGCGCAAGGTAGCGGCCGCAGCACACCCGCAGGAACGAGGCGAAATTCTCCACCCCGCCATGGGCGAAGGTCAATTCCTCGTGCAGCTTGGCGAGCAGCTGCGGCAGGCTCATGGCGTCGCGCCGGGCGATCTCCTCCAGCACCCGCCAATAAAAGTTCTCCAGCCGCACGCTGGTGGAGAAGCCGTTCAGCCGCATCGACTTCAGCCGCGTCTTCCACAGCCGCGCATCAGCCTCGATGAAGAGCTTGCACATCGCATCTCTCCCGGAAGAGTCCGCCGGACAAGGTACAATAGACCGTTCGCCCGCCCGGCGGAAGGAGGAGAGGATCAGGCCGCCTTGCGGGCCTCGCCATGGCTGATGGCGGTGCCGAGCACGACAAGGAACTGGGCGATCCAGGCGGGGTGCGCCGGCCAGGCCGGAGCACTGACGAGGTTGCGGTCGGTCACGGCGGCGTCGATGGCGATGTCGGCATAGGTGCCGCCGGCGAGTTCCACCTCGGCGCGGCAGGCGGGATAGGCCGAGCAGGTGCGCCCCTCCAGCACCCGGGCGCCGGCGAGCAGCTGAGCGCCGTGGCAGATCGCGGCGACCGGCTTTTCCTCCGCGAAGAAGTGGCGGACGATCTCGACCACCCGCGCATTGAGCCGCAGATATTCCGGCGCCCGGCCGCCGGGAATCACCAGCGCGTCGTAGCGGGCCGGGTCGATGTCGGCGAAGCTGGCATTGAGCGCGAAATTGTGGCCGCGCTTCTCGGAATAGGTCTGGTTGCCCTCGAAGTCGTGAATGGCGGTGGCGACGCTGTCGCCGGCCTTCTTGTCGGGGCAGACGGCGTGGACGGTGTGGCCCACCGCCAGCAGCGCCTGGAACGGCACCATGGTCTCGTAATCCTCGACGAAGTCGCCGACGATCATCAGGATGCGCTTGCCGGACATGTTTTCCTCCCTGAGCCGCCTCCCTGCGGCGTGCCGGCACAGGATAGGACGGGCATCGGCCCTCAGGGTGTTATCCGGTTATAGCGGCGGGACGTGGCAGAGGCGGCGACATACGACGGCGCCTCCCCTCCTGGCGACCTCGCCTGCGCCGTGAGGCCGGGGGCTGGCAATCCGAAGTGTAAGCCGACCCGAGGGGCGCTACCGGCACGCACGCACGGCCGCCGGAAACAAAAAAGGCGCGGACCACGCCGCGCCTTTCCGACATCCGCTTGTCAGGAAGATCAGGTCTTCTCGACCTGGTTGAACTCCAGCTCCACCGGGGTGGCGCGGCCGAAGATCGACACCGCTACCTTGAGGCGGGAGCGGGCGTCGTCCACTTCCTCGACGATGCCGTTGAACGAGGCGAACGGGCCGTCCGACACCTTGACCGTCTCGCCGACCTCGAAGCTGACCGAGGGCTTGGGCCGCTCGATGCCTTCCTGCACCTGCTGAAGGATGCGCATCGCTTCCTTCTCGGCGATCGGCATCGGCTTGTTGTCGGCGCCGAGGAAGCCGGTGACCTTCGGCGTGTTC
This sequence comes from Ancylobacter defluvii, assembly GCF_018390605.1. Taxonomy (GTDB): domain Bacteria; phylum Pseudomonadota; class Alphaproteobacteria; order Rhizobiales; family Xanthobacteraceae; genus Ancylobacter; species Ancylobacter defluvii. The sequence goes on along the minus strand of NZ_JAHBGD010000029.1, from coordinate 1,647 downwards.
TTGATGAGGTGGAAGGCCTCGTCGGTGAGGTCCATCTTCACCAACACATAGCCGGGGAAGAACTTGCGCTCGGCGTCGACCTTGCGGCCTCGGCGCACCTCGGTGACCTTCTCGATCGGCACCAGTACCTGCTCGAACAGATCGGTGAGACCGCGCTGGGCAGCCTGCTCCTTGATCGAATCGGCGACCTTCTTCTCGAAGTTCGAATAGGCGTGGACGATGTACCAGCGCTTGGTCATGACGAAATCCCTCAGCGACCGATATGCAGCAGCTGCGCGACCGCGAAGCTCAGGATCTGGTCGGCGACCAGAAAGAACAGCGACGCCACCACCACCATGACGAACACCATCGCCGTGGTGATCAGCGTCTCGCGGCGGGTCGGCCAGGTGACCTTGCGCGTTTCGGCGCGGACCTGCTGAAAGAACTCGACCGGGTTCGTCTTCGCCATGCTCGTCTCGGAACGCCTCTGGGCGGGACGTCCTCCCCGCGAGGGGAAGCCGGACCGCGAATTCGGAAAATGCGGGAGAAACCGCGCATCGCCCTTCGTAAAGAGCGACGCGGGCGTATAGCCTGCAAACCCGCCCCTCGTCAAAGCAAACCCGCGTTTGAGCAAGGAAGCCTGCCGGCCCGGCCGCCATTCCGGCATCGCCGTCCGGCTGAAGACGCGCCTGCCGGCTCGGGAACCGGGACCATCACCCCCGCGCAAAGCAGTCTCGACTTTTGCGGAAACTGCTCCGAACTGCCATCGGCGGAGCACGATGGCAGGAGTGGAGGGACTCGAACCCCCAACCCCCGGTTTTGGAGACCGGTGCTCTAACCAGTTGAGCTACACTCCTACGGCCCGCGAAGCAGGCGGGCTCTTCCTAGTGATCCGCCGCGCCGATGTAAAGAGAGGGATGCGGCCGATCCTGCTCACTCCACATCCCCCCGTATCCGGCACGGGCACTTTGTGTCCGACTGCACCGCGTTGACGCGGTGCCGCCGCACATTCCCGATTCGCGCCGGTGCCGGGAGCGTTCTCGAACACGCAGCGCGTCGACGGCGGCTCGCCGCACTCCTTGGCAAGGTTGGCGAAGCCGACGCAGCGCCCATCCGGGCCGCGATAGCCCGGCCCGCCCTTGCAGCCGCAGCCGCGGCAGGATGACCGCTCCGGACATGCCGCGGCCGCCGGCGCGAGCATGAGTAGCAGGCAGCCGAGCGCGAGGCGGAGGAGACGGGGCGGGAGACGGGGCATGAGGAGCCGTTCGATGAGATGGTATCGAACGCTAACACGTCCACCGTGAGCGCTTCGCCTGAGCCTGCCCTTACTTCCCTCTCCCCGTCGGGGAGAGGTGGCCCGCGAAGCGGGTCGGTGAGGGGTGACGCCATTGGGGTGCCGCGAAGACCCCTCACCCCAGCCCTCTCCCCGACGGGGAGAGGGAGCAACGCGCCATTGCGACGCATGCCCGCCTTTGTGGATCGAAGCCCCACCGGACGTCGCATCCAGACGCGGCAAGCCTGCGCATTCGGCTGCGCTCCCGGCCGGCCCAAACAAAAAGGGAGCGCACCGCGCTCCCTTTAGTCTTCAGCGATGCCGGGGCCAAGCCCCGCCGATCACTCGATGATGGCGGCGACGACGCCGGCACCGACGGTGCGTCCGCCTTCACG
>NZ_JAHBGD010000028.1:151946-303009 GCF_018390605.1 Ancylobacter defluvii | reverse complement strand
GTTCATCTCGCTGGCGCCATGATCTGGCTCAAATGAATGTCGATCCGACCTAGGCGAGCATCCTTGAGGCCCAGCACGTCCTCGGGCGTGATCCGGGAGGCATCGTCGTGCCCAACGTGATCTCTAAGGCGATCCATGGCGCTGCCATAGGCTTGATGCGTCTTGCGGGAGAGGCCCGCCGCCTGAGCCTCCTGCCACCAGCTATCCACGAGACCCCGCATAGAGACCGCCTTGCCGTCCTTGGGGGTCGTGGAGGGACGCTTGGGCTGACCCGTCCCCGTTGAGGCGGAAGCCTCCTCCCAAACCGGATAGCGGGCTGCAAGCTCGTCGGGACCGTAATCGAACTCGGACCTTCTCTGGAGCGTCGAGGCAGCATCTGCGATGGCGCGGCGCATGCCCTGCATCAGGGCCATCCGGCTCTGCTCGTCAATGATGAGCGCTTTCTCCGCGAGAAGCTCGTCAACGAAAGGGGCCATCTCCGCTTCCAAGAAAGCCGGATCATCGGCGGCCTTAGCCATGGCGTCTTGCAGCTTCTGCCACACGCCTCCCGAACCCGGATCATCCTCCCAGCGGGCCATCCCGGCGCGGTACCATTCGCCAGCAAGGGCTGTCACTTCGCGACGCGTGAGCTGCCGGGCGCCCTGCCGCAAACTGGCGTAGAGCCGCTGTAGGTGCGCCTCGGCTACCCCCGAGCGGCTTTTGGCGATGGCGGGATCACGGGTGCGGAGGGAGAATTTCACCTCGGCATTCCCCACCGTGGCAAACACGACGTGTTGGGGATCGGAGCCTTCAGCGGGGAAGCGGATAACGACAGAACGGCCATCCGCCTTGCCGACGACATCGGCAGGGACACGCTTTCGGAAGGCGATGAATGAGCTGTCCTTGCGGCGCATTGGCCGGGTCATCCTGAGAACCATGTGTACCGCCCGTGTGTACCGGTCGGCGCATCAGAAAGCCTGACTATCCAAGGTTCTCAGCAAAATCAACGCTCTAAGAGAGCGATGGTGCCCAGGAGAGGACTCGAACCTCCACGGTGTTACCCACTGGTACCTGAAACCAGCGCGTCTACCAATTCCGCCACCTGGGCACATGCCTTGCGGCACGGCGGCGACACATAGTCGGGGGACCTCCCGCTTGTCAACGAGGCAATCACATCAATAACGCTTCTCCTGTGGGGAATTTTCATCCACCCCTTCTCCCGACGGATCCTCGCCACCTCGCCGCGACAGGCCGGTGAGGTGTATGATGAGACCGATCGGCGCCGATGCGTGCAACCAGCGGCCGCGGCGCGGACGCTCGGTGCTGGACGCTGGCGCGGCGGCGCGCTAATCGTCTGGCATACACGATTTACGGGCCGGGAGAGCACCATGGTCGACGCCGCTACCTCCGATGACATGCCGCTTCCCGACGAGGCGGAACTGGAGGCGCGCTCCGCCCCCATGGAGCGCCTCGTCACCGTCTATGGCGGTTCCGGCTTCATCGGCCGCCACGTGGTGCGCTCGCTCGCCCGCATGGGCTGGCGGGTGCGCGTCGCCGTGCGCCGCCCGGATCTCGCCGGCCATCTCCAGCCGCTGGGCGCGGTCGGCCAGATCAACCCGGTGCAGGCCAATCTGCGCTACCCGGCGTCGGTGCTACGCGCCGCCGAAGGGGCGGAAGCCGTCATCAACCTCGTCGGCGTGCTGCACGAGGGCGGGCGCCAGAGTTTCGAAGCGGTGCATCATTTCGGTGCCAAGCAGGTGGCGCTGGCGGCGCGCGAAGTCGGGGCGCGGCTGATCCATGTCTCGGCCATCGGCGCCGATCCGCAATCCGGTTCGTCCTATGCCCGCACCAAGGCGGCGGGCGAGACCGCGGCCCGCGAAGCGGTGCCGGAGGCGGTGGTGTTCCGCCCCTCCATCGTGTTCGGCCCGGAAGACAATTTCTTCAACCGCTTCGCCGCGATGTCCCGCCTGGCGCCGGCGCTGCCGCTGATCGGCGGCGGCACCACCCGCTTCCAGCCGGTGTTCGTCGGCGACGTCGCCGCCGCGGTGGCCAAGGCGGTGGACGAGATCGCCAGGCCCGGCACCGTTTATGAACTCGGCGGCCCCGAAATCCTCACCTTCAAGCAGCTGATGGAAATCATGCTGAAGGAGATCGACCGCAAGCGCCTGCTGGTGCCGCTGCCGTTCGGCATCGCCGCGCTGCAGGCGCGGCTGCTGGAGCTGCTGCCCAACCCGCTGCTCACCCGCGACCAGGTGAAGCTGCTGGCGCATGACAATGTGGTCTCCGCCCAGGCGATCGCCGAGGGCCGCACGCTCGAAGGCCTCGGCATCCACCCGACCGCGCTGGGCGCGGTGCTGCCGGGCTATCTCTGGCGCTACCGCAAGGCCGGCCAGTTCACCCGCATCACCATCTGAGCCGTTTGCCTCCAACAAAAAGGCCGCCGGAGAGTGCTCCCCGGCGGCCTTTTTTCATGATGGCGTCGCGCGTCAGCCCACCAGCGCCAAGGCGATCAGCCCGACGCCGCCCACCGCGATGCGCCACCAGCCGAACGGCGTGAAGCCGTGCCGGGAAACGAAGGCGATAAGCGTGCGCACCACTGCCAGCGCCGCGATGAAGGCGGCGACGAAACCGACGCCGATGATGATGCCGTCATCCATCGAGAGGGCGTCGCGGTTCTTGTAGAGGTCGTAGGCGAAGGCCCCCGTCATGGTCGGCAAGGCGAGGAAGAAGGAAAACTCCGCCGCCGCCGGCTTGCCGACCCCGAGCAGCAGCCCGCCGACGATGGTGGAGCCGGAACGCGACACGCCCGGTACCATCGCCAGGCACTGGATAAAGCCGATCTTCAGCGTCAGCAGCGGCGGCAGCGCCATCGCATCGGTGTGGCGGGGGCGGATCTTCAGCGTGTCGACCCAGAGCAGCACGATGCCGCCGAGAATCAGCGTCACGCAGATCAACGCCGGCGATTCGAACAGCACCTGCTTGATGAAGCCGTGCGCCAGGGCGCCGATCACCGCCGCCGGCAGGAAGGCGATGAGGATGCCGAACACGAAATTGCGCGAGCGCGGGCTCGACGGCAGCGTGATCAGCACCTGCCAGAAGCGCTGGAAATACACGGTGACGATGGCGAGGATGGCGCCGAGCTGGATCAGCACCTCGAAGACCTTGCCCTGGCTCTCGAAGCCGAGGAAATGGCCGGCCAGCAGGATGTGGCCGGTGGAGGAAACCGGCAGGAATTCGGTGAAGCCTTCGAGAAGGCCGAGCAGGAACGCTTCGAGCAATGTGCCGAACGACATGAGGCAATCCGGTGAGTGACGGCGGAAGGAACGCCCGACGACCGCCGGTGACGACGGGCGAGGGCGAGGGGCGGAGGACGGCGAACCGGCGCATCCTGTCCGCTTCGCGCCCGTGGATCAACGTGACGCAGCGGCGGGAATTCACCATCGACGCCGCGTCGACACCGTGCCATCACGATTCTGCCTCACGAAGGTAATCCATTTCCCCCCGGGTCGGCGTTGTAGACGCGATGCAACGTCCTGGAGAATACGCATGAAACGTCTTTTGGCCGCACTGGGGGGCCTCATCGCCCTCACCGGCGTGGCATCCGCGCAGACGGGCGGTTTCGTCACCACCAATGTGAACCTGCGCGCCGGGCCGGGCACCGACTATCCGGCGGTGGTGGTGCTCGGTACCGGAACCCCGCTCACCATCTTCGGCTGCCTCGACAGCTATAGCTGGTGCGATGTCGACTGGCGCGGCTATCGCGGCTGGGTCGCTGCCGCCTATCTCGAATATGACTATCGCGGCCGACGGGTGGAATTCCCCAGCTACGCCCCGATGATCGGCGTGCCGATCATCGGTTTCAGCGTCGACAATTACTGGGGCCGCTACTACCGCGACCGGCCCTGGTACGGCGACCGCTACCGCTGGGGTTCGCCTCCCGGCCGGCGTCCCCCTCCGCCGCCCCAGGGCGGTGGCTGGTATGGCGGCCAGCCTCCGAGAGGGGACTGGAACGGGGGCGGCTGGAATGGCGGGCAACCTCCGCGTGGCGGCTGGAACGGCGGCCAACCCCCGAGAGGCGACTGGAACAATGGTCAGCCGCCGCGCGGCGGCTGGAATGGCGGCCAGCCTCCGAGAGGGGACTGGAATGGCGGACAGCCGCCACGCGGCAATGGCGGGAGCGGCCAGCCTCCGAGAGGAGACTGGAACGGTGGACAACCACCACGCGGCAATGGCGGCAATGGCGCGCCCCCGCAACAGGGACGCCCGCCGCAGCAGGCCCAGCCCTCCAATCCGCCGCAGCAGGCGCGCCCGCCGGGTCCGCCGCCGCAGATGGGCGAGCGCCCGGGCCCGCAGCGCAGCGACGATGGTTGCCCGCGCGTGCAGATGCAGAAGGGCCAGTGCTGACCGCCGCACGGCCAACTCGCCGCCTGGCGCGCGCAGCGGCACGGACGAATTCCCCCGCCCGTGCCGTCGCAATGCCTGACGGCTCTTGAAATGACGGGCCTGCTCCTGTATGGGGTGCGGCCTTGTTGAACCGCCCGGCCAATCAGGGCTGCCGTGGCGGTTCGGATGCTCACCATCAACAAAATGGCCGCGCGTGCCGCAAGGCGCGCATCGGGCCGCGGAGACCGAGCCAAATGCCCAAGATGAAGACCAAGTCCGGAGCGAAGAAGCGCTTCAAGCTCTCCGGAACCGGCAAGGTGATCATGGCCCAGGCAAATAAGCGCCATGGCATGATCAAGCGCACCAACAAGCAGATCCGGAACCAGCGTGGCACCTCCGTCATGGCTGAGCCGGATGCGGTGGTTGTCCGCAAGTATTTTCTGCCCAACGGCTGACGCCAGCCCTAGCCCGTACCAGGAGATAGTCCCATGGCCCGTGTTAAGCGCGGCGTAACCTCTCACGCCAAGCACAAGAAGGTGCTGAAGGCGGCGAAGGGTTATTTCGGCCGCCGCAAGAATACCATCCGTATCGCCAAGCAGGCCGTCGAGAAGGCGCAGCAATACGCCTATCGCGACCGTAAGGCGAAGAAGCGCAATTTCCGCGCCCTGTGGATCCAGCGCATCAACGCTGCGACCCGCGAGCTCGGCTTCACCTATGGTCGATTTATCGACGGTCTCGGCAAGGCCGGGATTGAGGTCGACCGCAAGGTGCTCTCGGATATCGCCATCCATGAGCCCGAGGCGTTCAAGGCGCTGGTTGAGCAGGCCAAGGCTGCTCTGGAACAGCCCGCCGCCGCCTGATCTCCCGCAACTGCCGGGACCGACATGCGAGGAGCCCCGCGCGCGAGCGCCGGGGCTTTTTGCGTTGATGCCCCCGCGCGCGTCGGTTTCGACCGCACCCGTTTCGACCCTCCCGCTTTGCGCCCGCATCGCGCCTCGCTATAAGCGCCGCGTCCGCTCCCTCCGAGCCACCGCCGAGGAAAGTTCATGTCCGCCGCTGCCCTGCCCGATCTTGCCGCGCTCGAAGCCGAGCTGACCGCCGGCGTATCCGCCGCCGGCGACGAAGCCGCCCTCGAAGCCGTCCGCGTCGCCGCCCTCGGCAAGAAGGGTTCGGTCTCCGAGCTGCTGAAGAGCCTCGGCGGCATGAGCCCGGACGAGCGCAAGACCGCCGGCCCGGCCATCAACGGCCTGCGCGACCGCCTCAACGCCGCGCTCGCCGAGCGCCGCACCGCGCTGAAGGCCGCGGCGCTGGCCAAGCGCCTGGAAACCGAGCGCGTCGATGTCACCCTCCCCGTGCGCGAGACGCCGGCCGAGCTCGGCCGCGTGCATCCGATCAGCCAGGTGATCGACGAACTCACCGCCATCTTCGCCGATATGGGCTTCTCGGTGGCCGAGGGACCGGACATCGAGGACGACTTCCACAATTTCACCGCGCTGAATTTCCCCGAGGGGCATCCGGCGCGCGAGATGCACGACACCTTCTACCTGCCGACCAAGGAAGACGGCTCGCGGATGGTGCTGCGCACCCACACCTCGCCGGTGCAGGTGCGCACCATGCTGGCGAACAAGCCGCCGATCCGCGTCATCTGCCCCGGCCGCACCTATCGCTCGGACAGTGACCAGACCCACACGCCGATGTTCCATCAGGTGGAAGGCCTCGTCATCGACAAGGGCTCGCATCTCGGCCACCTGAAATGGATCCTGCAGGAGTTCTGCAAGGCGTTCTTCGAGGTGGAGAACGTGACGATGCGGTTCCGCCCGTCCTTCTTCCCCTTCACCGAGCCGTCGATGGAAGTGGACATCCAGTGCGACCGCTCGCGCCCCGGCGAGATCCGCTTCGGCGAGGGCAATGACTGGCTGGAGATCCTCGGCTGCGGCATGGTGCACCCGAACGTCATCCGCAATTGCGGCCTCGACCCGGACGAGTACCAGGGCTTCGCCTGGGGCATGGGCATCGACCGCATCGCCATGCTGAAATACGGCATGCCGGACCTGCGCGCCTTCTTCGAGGCCGATGTCCGCTGGCTGTCGCATTACGGCTTCCGCCCGCTCGACTTCCCGACGCTGGCGGGTGGGCTCAGCGCATGAGCAAGGCACCGGACTGGTCCATCGAACGGCTGCGTGCGATGGAAACGCCTCAACTCAAGCAGCTGCTCGAGAATGCGACGAAGCGCGGCGTGTCCGACCTCGCCTCCCGCTGCGAGGACGTGCTCGCCGAGCGCCGGACCGAGGTGAAGCGCCCCGCTCCATCCTCCAGCCGGCGCCGCCCCGGCGATTTCGTCTCCGAGTTCCATTTCGTGTGCGAGAACGATCGCGGGGTCAGCGCCGACGGTGAGGGCTTTTTCTGGAGCGGATCGTGGGTCGTCTCGGAAAGCGACGTGATCAAGGGCATCCAGGAAGGTGCCCGGCTGGCTCTTCACCGCTCGCGAAACGAACCGTCCTACCGTCAGGGCAAGATCATCGACTACCGCCTGACGGACGGAGAGACGGTCAAGAAGCGAAACGCCGGCATTGAGTTTCTGGTCGCCGCGGATGCCGTCCCCCTGGCCTGGTTCGGCGACGGAACCGGCGAGAAGGGCTACAGATGGGCAAGTGAGGCCCTGAACAACAAACAGGCGGAACGGTAGGGCTCTCCCATGAAATTCACCCTCTCCTGGCTGCGCGAGCATCTCTCCGGCACCTACACGCTCGACGACGTCACCGGCGCGCTCAACCGCATCGGCTTCGAGGTCGAGGGCGTCGAGGACAAGGCGGCAAAGCTCAAGGGCTTCTCCATCGCCTATGTGATCTCCGCCGAAAAGCACCCCAACGCCGACAAGCTGCGCGTCTGCATGGTCGATACCGGGCAGGGCGAGCCGGTGCAGGTGGTGTGCGGCGCCCCCAATGCCCGCACCGGCATGAAGAGCGTGTTCTCGCCGCCCGGCACCTATATCCCCGGCAAGGACATCACCCTTGGCATCGGCTCGATTCGCGGCGTCGAGAGCCGCGGCATGCTGTGCTCGGCCGCCGAGCTCCAGCTCTCCGAGGACCATGACGGCATCATCGACCTGCCGGACGACGCCCCGGTCGGCGCCACCTATGTCGACTGGATCGGCGCCGGCGACCCGGTGATCGAGATCGCGGTGACGCCGAACCGCGCCGACGGCCTCGGCATTCACGGCCTCGCACGCGACCTCGCCGCCGCCGGCATCGGCACGCTGGTCGACGACGCGATCGTGCCGGTCGCCGGCAGCTTCCCCTGCCCGGTCACCGTGACCATCGCTGACGACGCGCCCTGCCCGGCCTTCGCGCTGCGGCTCATTCGCGGGGTGAAGAACGGCCCGTCGCCCGACTGGGTACAGGCGAAGCTGCGCGCCATCGGCCTGCGCCCGATCAATGCGCTGGTCGATGTGACCAACCTCCTCACCTTCGACCAGAACCGGCCGCTCCACGTCTTCGACGCCGGCAAGGTGCATGGCGATCTGGTCGTCCGCCGCGCGCGGGCCGGCGAGACGCTACTGGCGCTCGACGGCAAGACCTACGCGCTCGACGAGACCATGTGCGTGATCGCCGACGACAAGGCGGTGGAGTCGCTCGCCGGCATCATGGGCGGCGAGGAATCCGGCTGTGACGAGGCGACCGTCGACGTGCTGGTCGAATCGGCGCTGTGGGAGCCGATCAACATCGCCCAGACCGGCCGCAAGCTCGGCATTAATTCCGACGCCCGCTTCCGCTTCGAGCGCGGGGTCGATCCGGCCTTCACCGTACCGGGGTTAGAGCTCGCGACCAGGCTGATCCTGGAGTTCTGCGGCGGCGAGCCGTCCGAGGTGGCGCTGGCCGGCGCCATCCCGGACACCACGCGGACAATCGCCTTCCCGCTGACGCTCACCGAGAAGCTGGCCGGCCTCGTTGCCGATGATGCCGAGCAGGTCGGCGTGCTCACGCGGCTCGGCTTCAAGGTGTCGGGCACCAGCGGCACGGTCGGGGTGATCCCGCCCTCCTGGCGCGGCGATATCGAGGGCAAGGCCGATCTCGTCGAGGAAGTGGTGCGAATCATCGGTCTCGACCGGGTGCCGGCGACCCCCTTCCCGCGTGACGAGACCGCCCGCCAGCCGGTGCTCACCACGCTGCAACTGCGCACCCGCAAGGCCAAGCGCGCCCTCGCCGCCCGCGGGCTGGTCGAGGCCGTCACCTGGTCCTTCGTGCCGAAGGCCTCAGCCGAACTGTTCGGCGGCGGCCAGCCCGAGCTGGCGCTCGCCAATCCGATCGCCGCCGACCTCTCCGACATGCGCCCGAGCCTGCTGCCCGGGCTCATCCGCTCAGGCCAGGCCAATGCCGACCGCGGGACCGGCGATGCGGCGCTGTTCGAGGTCGGGCAGGTGTTCAAGGGCGACCGGCCGCAGGACCAGTTCATCTGCGCCACCGGCATCCGCCGCGCCTTCGCCAAGCCTTCAGGTGCCGGCCGTCACTGGTCGGGCAAGACGGCGCCGGTCGATGCCTTCGACGCCAAGGCGGACGCGCTCGCCGTGCTCGCCGCCTGCGGCGCGCCGGTGGCCAATCTGCAGATCAGCACGGATGCGCCTTCATGGTTCCATCCCGGCCGCTCCGGCAGCTTCCGCCTCGGTGCCAATGTCATCGGGCATTTCGGCGAGCTGCATCCGGCGCTGCTGGAAGCCCTCGACGTCGAAGGGCCGCTGGTCGGCTTCGAGATCGTGCTCGACAAGATCCCCGAGCCGAAGGCCAAGGCGACGCGGGTCAAGCCGTCCCTCGACCTCTCGTCCTTCCAGCCGGTGGAGCGCGACTTCGCCTTCGTGGTCGCGCGGGGCGTGAACGCCGGAGACATCGTCAAGGCGGTGGCTGGGGTCGATCGCAAGCTGATCACCGCGGTCAACGTGTTCGACGTCTATGAAGGGCCCGGCATCGACGCCGACAAGAAGTCGGTGGCGCTGTCGGTCACCCTGCAGCCGCGCGAGAAGACGCTGACCGACGCCGAGATCGAGGCGGTTGCCGGCAAGATCGTCGCCGATGTGACGAAGAAGACCGGCGCGACGCTGCGGGGCTGACCGAAGCCGCCGGCGAGGTCGTCTGCGAGATTGTCGCCTTTCTTATCCTCTCCCCGCCCGAACCCGGCTGTTGCCGGGTTCGGTTCCGGCAAGGTCGAAACCGGAAACATCCGGTTTCGACGGAGAGGCGGTCCGCGAAGCGGGTCGGTGAGGGGGGACGACATTGGGCAGCCAAGAAGCCCCCTCACCCCAGCCCTCTCCGCCACCATCGGATGTATCCGATGGTGGTCATGCCGAATGCCGACCTCGGCAACAGCCGCGTTCGGTGCGGGGAGAGGGGACTTCCGGTCTATGACGGGCCGCCGGTGAGGCGTATGGCGCGCTCGGCGGCGATCTCGCCGGAGTTCCAGGCGCCGGTGAGCGTGCCCCAGCCGGTCGGCGTGGTGTACTCGCCGGCGAAGACGATGCGGCCCAGCGGCGTGGCGAACAGGCTACGCTGCGCGCCCTGCCCCGGGGCCGCCACCGCCATGGCGCCGCGGATCAGCGGATCGGCGCTCCAGTTCGAGACCACCGCCTTGCCGAGCTCGCCAATGCTGAAGGCGCTGCGCATGAAGGCCTGCGCCACCTCCCGCGCCGCTGCTTCACCCGCGCCCCCCTCTCCCTTGCCGGAGAAGGCCCGCGCCGCCGCCGCGCCGAAGCGCAGGCTGTGCACGTCGCTGCCGCCGATGCGTGCGCGCAGCAGTGCCGGCGGGCCGCTGCCGAGCTGGGCCAGCACCGTCTCATTGTCGGCGAGCCGCAGCGGGTTGCCCGGCAACAGGAAAGCCACCTGCTCGATCGCCCCGGACGGGCAGCCGCGCAGGGCCAGCGCGAGGCGGGCGGGTAGCACCGGGTTGAAGCGGATGGCGCCGGAGGCCAGCACCGCCGCCGGCACGGCGAGAATGACCGTGCGCGCCCGGATCACGCTGCGCTCCCCCCGCAGGGACAGCGCGTAGAACCGCCCGGCATTGGTGATCTGCGTCACCGGCGCTTCGGCGCGCAGATTGGTCCAGGCCGCCAGCCGCTCCAGCATGGTGCCGACACCGAGCGTGCAGGTCACATCGTCCGGCGGCGGCCGGCGGCGGGCAAGATCGAGCGTCGACACCGCCGCCAGCGCCTGCCCGCAGCCGATCGGCCCGAGCACCGCCTCGACGCTCGCCGTCCATGGGCCGCGCGTGGTGACCAGCGACGCCGCCGGCCCGTCCTTGCCGGCATCGGCGGCGGCGAGCAGATCGCGCCGCACCCGGCCGAGGGCGAGGGCGAAGGCGTCGTAATCGCCCTCCGGCGCCTCGCGGCCGTCGACGAACAGCCGGGCCGACGCCGGAACCGCGACAAGCGGCAATCCGGCCTCCTCGGCGGCATCGGCCAGGGTGCCGTCCATGCGCGAGAACGCCACGGCCCCGAGATCGACCGCCGGCCCGAGAGCGGCGTCGGTGCGCGCCCGCCCGCCGACGCGCGCGGCGGCTTCCAGCAGCACATAGCTGCGCCCGGCGGCCGCGAGCTTGCGCGCCGCCGCGATCCCCGCCGCTCCGGCGCCGACGATCGCGACATCGACGCCGGTGCCGACGCTCTGCGCCAGCGCCGGAGCCGCCAGCGCCGCAGCGGAAAGGCCGGCGAGAAACGCACGGCGCGAAGGGCGAGGGAATCGGGTCATGCGGCGAAGACTCCGGCAACGGCCGTCACGCTAGCACGAGCCGCGCCCCGCCGGAACGCGCCGGAACGTGCCAGCCGGCGCCGGACGGAATCATGATTTGTTCGAGGGGAACGAATCGCGACCCGACTCGCGAAACGCGATTCGGCAAGCGAAAAATCGGCCGGCGGACGCTACGGAAGCCGCGCTACCCCTTTGAACCGGCGCTCGCCGTCATTAGGTACAGCCTACCTTCACTTGCGAGACGCCATGCTCCAGGACGCCGTCGCCGCCTTCGGGCGCACCTTCTCCCCGGCCTATCGCCGGGTGCTCATCCGCTCCGTGCTCATCGCCCTCGGCCTGCTCGCCGTGCTCGGCATCGGCGCGCATTGGGCGATGACCTATTTCGTGACGCTGCAATGGGGCTGGGCCGAGCTGACGCTCGACATACTGGCCGCGGTCGGCATCCTCATCGGCGCCGTCTTCCTGGTGCCGCCGGTGACCTCGCTGGTCGCCGGCCTGTTCCTCGACGAAGTCGCCGAGCGGGTGGAGGCGGAGGATTTCCCGGCCGATCCGCCCGGGCAGGCGCTGCCCTTCGTCCGCTCGCTGGCGATGACGCTGAAATTCTTCGGCGTGATGCTGGTGGTGAACCTGATCGCGCTGGCGCTGCTGCTGGTGCCCGGCGTCAACCTCGTGGTGTTCTACATCGCCAACGGCTATCTGCTCGGCCGCGAATATTTCCAGCTCGCCGCCATGCGCTTCCGCGGCGAAGCGGAGGCGGCCGAGCTGCGGCGCCGCTACGGCATCAGCATTTTCCTCGGCGGCTTGATCATCGCCGTCATGGTGTCGATCCCGATCCTCAACCTCGCCACCCCGGTCTTCGCCACCATCTTCATGGTGCGGCTGCACAAGCGGCTCACGCGACGGGGGACGGCGTAGGGGCAGGCGTTTTGGACGGCCAGCGGCACAGATCGGCGATCAGGCAGCGCCAGCATTCCGGCACCCGCGCCTTGCACACATAGCGTCCGTGCAGGATCAGCCAGTGATGCGCGTGCAGCTTGAAGCGGTCCGGGATCGCCCGCTCCAGCCCGAGCTCGACCTCGAGCGGATTCTTGCCGGCCGACAGCCCGGTGCGGTTGGCGACGCGGAACAGATGGGTGTCGACGGCGATGGTCGGCATCCCGAAGGCGATGTTGAGCACCACATTGGCGGTCTTGCGGCCGACGCCCGGCAGCGTCTCCAGCACGGCGCGATCCGCCGGCACCGCGCCGCCGAACTCCTCCACCAGCCGGCGCGACAGCGCCACCACGTTCTTGGCCTTGCCGCGATAGAGGCCAAGGGTGCGGATATGGCCGGCGACGCCCTCCTCGCCGAGCGCAACCATCGCCTGCGGCGTCGGCGCGGCGGCGAACAGGGTGCGCGTCGCCTTGTTCACCCCGACATCGGTCGCCTGCGCCGACAGCACCACCGCCACCAGCAAGGTGAAGGGATCGACGTAATCCAGCTCGCCCTTCGGCTCCGGATCGGCGGCCTCGAAGCGGGAAAACGCTTGCGCGACCTCCGCCGGTGTCCAGGGAGCGATATCGCGCCCGGCGAGCGCGGCGGCGGCATTGGCCACCGCCCGGCGGCGCTTTACGGCTTCGGGAGCCGACGCCGCCTCAGGTACTGGCACCGCACGCTTTCGCCCGGCGGCGGCAGGTGAGGCCGATGCCGAGGCGGGTTTCGCCACCGCCTTCGCAGCGAGCTTGCGCGGGGATTTCCGGGGCGGGGATTTGTTGTCGTCTCGAACCATTTGCGAGCTATAATGCCCGGCCATGAGCGCTGCCAAGGGCTTTACAGACAGCTTTGCCAACGGCCGGGCCGCCGGCTCCTTCGCCGGAGCCGAGGCGGCGGGCGAAGAGCCGACCCTCTTCCGGGTCCGCCTCGCGCCGCACCGCTCGCTCGACCAGCGCGGCTTCCGCATCGTGATGCTGATCGTCGCCGCGGTGAGCCTCGTCTGCGGCACCGCCTTCCTGATGATGGGCGCCTGGCCGGTGTTCGGGGTGTTCGGCCTCGATGTGCTCGCCATCTACATCGCCTTCCGCATGAGCTTCCGCTCCGCCCGCGCCCGCGAGGAGATCACGGTGACGCCGAGCCTGATCGAGGTGCGCAAGATCGATCCGCGCGGCACCGCCGACGAGGCGCGGATGAACCCGCTCTGGACCCGGCTCGACAAGGAGTTCCACGAGGATTACGGCCTGCAGCGCCTCAGCCTCACCTCGCGCGGCGCGCCGGTGGTGGTGGGCGGCTTTCTGCACACGCAGCAGCGCGAGGAACTGGCGCAGGGGCTCGACCGCGCGCTGGCGCAGGCCAAGCGCGGCGTGGTGCGGTCGCAGCCGTGAGCGAGGCCGCGTCGAAATCGGGTGGCCCCGTTGCGGCGCGTGTGTCCAGATGGGCAGAACAGGAGGACACTGCCGTGCTCGCGCCAACTCTGGAGAATGCCCGTCCGCTCGAAATCGCCGCGAACGACTACGAGACCGTCCGTCGCGCCGTCGAGTTCGTCAACCGCCGCTTCCGCGACCAGCCGGAAGTCGAGGAGATCGCCCGTGCCGCCGGCGTCGCGCCGCGCGCCCTTACCGATCTGTTCCGCCGCTGGTGCGGCCTCAGCCCCAAGGCCTTCCTGCAGGCGGTGACGCTGGACGCCGCCCGGCAGGTCCTGTCCGAATCCCACAATGTGCTGGAAGCCGCCTATGAGCTCGGCTTCTCCGGCCCCGGCCGGCTGCACGACCTGTTCGTGGTGCATGAATCGCTCTCGCCCGGCGAGTGGAAGACCGGCGCCGCCGGGCTGATCATCCGCTGGGGCTTCCATCCCTCGCCCTTCGGCCGGGCGCTCGCCATGGCGACGCCGCGCGGCCTGTGCGGCCTCGCCTTCGCCGACGAGGGCGGCGAGGACGAGGCGCTGGCCGACATGCGCCGGCGCTGGCCCAACGCCATCTATGTCGAGGATCCGCTGGCCACCGCGCCCTATGCCGCGCGCATCTTCGACCAGGAATGCTGGCGGCCGGACGATCCGCTGCGCATCGTGTTCATCGGCACCGATTTCGAGGTGCGGGTGTGGGAGACGCTGATGCGCATCCCGATGGGCCGCGCCACTACCTATTCCGCCATCGCCGGCCATATCGACCGGCCGAAGGCCGCGCGGGCCATCGGTGCGGCGGTGGGGAAGAACC
Source organism: Ancylobacter defluvii (assembly GCF_018390605.1). GTDB lineage: Bacteria > Pseudomonadota > Alphaproteobacteria > Rhizobiales > Xanthobacteraceae > Ancylobacter > Ancylobacter defluvii. The sequence goes on along the minus strand of NZ_JAHBGD010000028.1, from coordinate 288,731 downwards.
CGATGTCCTTCGTGGTGCCCTGCCATCGCGTGCTCGGCAAGAGCGGCGATCTCACCGGCTATCACTGGGGCCTCACCCGCAAGCGCGCCATACTCGGCTGGGAAGCCGGGCAGGTCGGCGGGAAATAGGAGCTACGGCACACTATTTGGCGTGGAGCGATGCCGGGCAAAGGGGGTATTGAAGGCCCCCTGGGCCCCGGATCGGCGCTCCACCTATGGCGTCGCAGGTGCGGGACATGGCGTTGCGGGACGACGGGGCATGCCCCCGGCGGGAAGCGAACCGAAGCATCCCGTCGAGCCATGAGATCGGTGTCGCGCAAGCAAGGGGATCGGCGTGTTTCCCCTCTTTCCCTTCCCGCGGCGGACCCAACAGATAGAGCCTCCCTCTCCCCGTCGGGGAGGGGGGTGGGGTGAGGGGTCTTCAACACCTCCCAATGTTGTCACCCTCACCGACCCGCTTCGCGGGCCACCTCCCCCCAATGGGAGAGGGATAGAAAGAGCCCCGCGCCCGCGCCCCTCAGGGCATGGTCAGCCGCCGCACCACGTCGCGCCAGCCGGCGAGCTTGGTCTCGCGCAAGGCCGGCTCCATGGTCGGGGTGAAGCGCCGGTCCAGCCGCCAGCGGTCGGCGAAGCGCTGCGGCTTCGGCAGCACGCCGGCGTGCAGGCCGGCGAGATAGGCGGCGCCGAGCGCCGTCGTCTCCCGCACCACCGGGCGATCGACCGGCGCGGCCAGCAGGTCCGACAGCCGCTGCATGGCGAAGTTCGAGGCCACCATGCCGCCATCGACGCGCAGCACGGTCTTGGCGCCGTTGCCGCCGGCCTGCGCCCAGTCGGCGCGCATGGCGTCGAGCAGGTCGGCGGTCTGGTAGCAGACGCTCTCCAGCGCCGCGAGGGCGATCTCCTCGCGGCCGGTGCCGCGGGTGAGGCCGAACAGCGCCCCGCGCACATCCGGATTCCAGTGCGGCGCGCCGAGCCCGACAAAGGCCGGCACCAGATAGACATGCTGGGCCGGATCGGCCGCCTCGGCCAGCGCCTCGCTTTCGGCCGAGGCCTTGATGATGCCGAGCCCGTCGCGCAGCCACTGCACCGCCGCGCCGGCGACGAAGATCGAGCCTTCCAGCGCATAGGTGCGCTTGCCGTCCAGCTGGTAGGCGATGGTGGTCAGCAGCTTGTTCTTCGACGTCACCGCCGTCGTGCCGGTGTTGAGCAGCGCGAAGCAGCCGGTGCCATAGGTCGATTTGATCATGCCCGGCTGGAAGCAGGCCTGGCCGACGGTCGCCGCCTGCTGGTCGCCGGCGATGCCGCAGATGCGGATCGACCCGCCGAGAAGTTCCGGCCGCGCCGTGCCGAAATCGGCGGAGCTATCCTTCACCTCCGGCAGCATGGAGCGCGGCACGCGCAGCAGCGCCAGCAGTTCGTCGTCCCATTCGCCGGTGTGGATGTTGAACAGCAGGGTGCGCGCGGCGTTGGTGGCATCGGTGGCATGCACCGTGCCGCCGGTGAGGTGCCAGAGCAGCCACGAATCCACCGTGCCGAAGGCGAGGTCGCCGCGCTCCGCCCGCGCCCGCGCGCCGGGCACGTTGTCGAGGATCCAGCCGATCTTGGTGCCGGAGAAATAGGGATCGAGAATGAGCCCGGTGCGGGCGCTCACCATCGGCTCATGGCCTTCGGCCTTCAGCCGGGCGCAGAACCCGGCGGTGCGGCGGTCCTGCCAGACGATGGCGCGGTAGATCGCGGCGCCGGTCTTGCGGTCCCACACCACCGTGGTCTCGCGCTGGTTGGTGATGCCGATGGCGGCGATGTCGGCCGCCCTGGCGCCGGCCTGCTCCATGGCGGCGCGGCAGGTGGCCAGCGTGGTGTCCCACAGATCATGCGCCTCGTGCTCGACCCAGCCGGAGGCGGGGAAGTGCTGCGGGAATTCCCGCTGCGCCTGCGCCGCGATGCCGGTATCGGGGCGGAACAGGATGGCGCGCGAGGAGGTGGTGCCCTGGTCGATGGCGAGAATGTAGCTGGTCATGCGCAATCCACGTCGCGAACGATGGCCCGAATGCCCTGAAAGCCGGCTCCGGTCGAGATCATCCGCGCAGCCGGTGGGACATCGGCCACGCGCCCGGGGAGCCGTATCGATCCATATAGGGGGAAAAGGCAGGCCGGACGGGCGCCGTAGCCGGCGTCCGCCCGGGTGTCGGGGTGGTTCCTATCCGCTTTGGCGACGGCCGGTTGACCCGGCCGTCCTGTCGATCAGTTGGTCGACTTCTTCGGCGGGGTCGCCGGCCAGCTCTTGATCAGCATGTCGTAGTCGATGGTCTCGCCCTTCGGCTTCTCATTGGCCAGCTTGGGCTGCGGCGCCAGCGTGCCGTTCTTCTTGGCCTGCTCGACCCAATATTCCATCGGCTGCTTGGCATTGAGCTTCGGCCCGCACTCGCCCTGCACGCCGGAACGCTCCAGGCGCTCCATCACCGAGTCCTGCGCCGCCGCCAGCGAATCCATCGCCGCCTGCGGCGTCTTGGCACCGGACGAGGCGTCGCCGATGTTCTGCCACCACAGCTGCGCCAGCTTGGGATAGTCCGGCACGTTCGAGCCGGTCGGGGACCACTGCACGCGGGCCGGCGAACGGTAGAACTCGACGAGGCCGCCGAGCTTGGGCGCCCGCTCGGTCATCGACGGCGACCAGATGTCGCTCTCACGGATGAAGGTGAGGCCGACATGGCTCTTCTTCAGCGACACCGTCTTGGAGGTGACGAACTGGGCGTAGAGCCAGGCCGCCTTGCGGCGCTCCACCGGGGTGGACTTCAGCAGCGTCCAGGAACCCACGTCCTGGTAGCCGAGCTTCATGCCGTCCTTCCAGTAGGCGCCCTTCGGCGAGGGAGCCATGCGCCATTTCGGCGTGCCGTCTTCGTTCATCACCGGCAGGCCGGGCTTCACCATGTCGGCGGTGAAGGCGGTGTACCAGAACATCTGCTGGGCGATATTGCCCTGCGCCGGCACCGGGCCGGCCTCGGAGAAGGTCATGCCGAGCGCCTGCGGCGGCGTGTACTTCTTCAGCCACTCGATATATTTGACGATCGAATAGACCGCCGCCGGGCCGTTGGTGTCGCCACCGCGCTCGACCGAGGAGCCGACCGGGCGGCAGCCTTCCATGCGGATGCCCCATTCGTCGACCGGCAGGCCGTTCGGCAGGCCGCGATCGCCATTGCCGGCCATGGACAGCCAGGCATCGGTGAAGCGCCAGCCGAGCGAGGGATCCTTCTTGCCGTAGTCCATGTTGCCATAGACCTTGGTGCCGTTGATGGTGCCGATGTCGTTGGAGAAGAACTCGGCAATGTCCTCATAGGCCGACCAGTTCACGGGCACGCCGAGATCGTAGCCGTACTTGGCCTTGAACTTGGCCTTGTAGTCCGCGTTGGTGAACCAGTCGTAGCGGAACCAGTAGAGATTGGCGAACTGCTGGTCGGGGAGCTGGTAGAGCTTCTTGTCCGGCGCGGTGGTGAAGGAGAGGCCGATGAAGTCCGGCAGGTCGAGCGTCGGCGAGGTGACGTCCTTGCCCTCGCCGGCCATCCAGTCGGTCAGCGGCACCGCCTGCTTGTAGCGGAAATGCGTGCCGATGAGGTCCGAATCGTTCACCCACGCATCGTAGATGTTCTTGCCGGACTGCATCTGCGTCTGGATCTTCTCCACCACGTCGCCCTCCTGGATGAGGTCGTGGGTGAGCTTGATCCCGGTGATTTCCGAGAAGGCCTTGGCGAGGGTCTTCGCCTCGTATTCATGGGTGGTGATGGTCTCGGAGACGACGTTGATCTCCATGCCGGCGAAGGGCTTCGCCGCATTGATGAACCACTGCATCTCCTTCAGCTGGTCCTCCTTCGAGAGCGTCGAAGGCTGGAACTCGCTGTCGATCCACTTCTTGGCGGCGGCCTCGTCGGCGCGCACCGGCGCGGCGAGGGCGATCAGCGCCACGGCGCTGGCGGCAAGCAGAAGCCGCTTTCGGCTCGATGACTGCAACATGGGTCTTTCCTCCCGTTTCACTCCCAGAGCCCGTACGGCCTGCCGCCGCTTCGGGCGCATTCACACGAGGCGGAACACCGCCAGTGCGTAGACAAGGCTGAGCGCGAGCGCCCAGCCGAGATTTGGTCCCACCAGGCCGAGCCAGGCGAGATTGATGAAGGCGCTGCCGAGCAGCGTGATGAACAGCCGGTCGCCGCGCGTGGTCGGGATGCGCAGGATGCCGACCCGTGCCCGCTCCGGTCGCCACAGGGCCAGCAGGGTGAACACGATCAGCAGACTGGCGATGCAGGCGAAGAACAGCCCGGTCTGCCAGGTCCAGGCCATCCAGGCCAAATTCTCGGAGAGGCGGGCGTTGAAATCGTCCATCGTCCCCTCCTCACACCCGCCCGAGGGCGAAGCCCTTGGCGATGTAGTTGCGCACGAACCAGATCACCAGGGCGCCGGGAATGATGGTCAGCACGCCGGCGGCGGCGAGCAGGCCCCAGTCCATGCCGGCCGCCGAGACGGTGCGGGTCATCGTCACCGCGATCGGCTTGGCGTTGGTGGCGGTCAGCGTGCGGGCGAGCAGCAGTTCGACCCAGGAGAACATGAAGCAGAAGAACGCCGCCACGCCGATGCCGCTGGCGATCAGCGGCATGAAGATCTTCACGAAGAAGCGCGGGAAGGAATAGCCGTCGATCGCCGCGGTCTCGTCGATCTCGCGCGGCACGCCGGACATGAAGCCTTCGAGGATCCACACCGCCAGCGGCACGTTGAACAGGCAGTGCGCCAGCGCCACCGCCCATGGCGTATCGAACAGGCCGATGGCGGAATAGAGATTGAAGAACGGCAGCGCGAACACCGCCGGCGGCGCCATGCGGTTGGACAAGAGCCAGAAGAACAGGTGCTTGTCGCCGACGAAGCTATAGCGCGAGAAGGCGTAGGCCGCCGGCAAGGCCAGGCTGATCGAGATGATGGTGTTGAGCACCACATAGGTCAGCGAGTTGATGTAGCCGGAATACCAGCTCGAATCGGTGAAGATCTTGATGTAGTGCTCGAAGGTGATTGCCTGCGGCCACAGCGAGACCGTGGTGTTGATCTCGAAATTGGTCTTCAGGCTCATATTGACGAGCCAGTAGATCGGCAGCATCAGGAAGATCAGGTACAGCGCCATGATGAAGGCGCCGCCGCGCGTGTTCGGGCTCATGCCGCGCTCCCCTGCTCGGGCCGCTCGCTGCCGGAATGGGTCATCACCGTGTAGAAGACCCAGCACAGCGCGAGCACGATGAGGTTGTAGACGAGGCTCATCGCCGCCGCCTTGCCGAGGTCGAACTGGCCGAGCGCCAGCTTCACCAGGTCGATGGACAGGAAGGTGGTGGCGTTGCCGGGCCCGCCGCCGGTCAGCACGAACGGCTCGGTGTAGATCATGAAACTGTCCATGAAGCGCAGCAGCACCGCGATCAGCAGCACCCGCTTCATCTTCGGCAGCTGGATGGTGGTGAACACCGCCCAGCGCGAGGCGCCGTCGATGCGCGCCGCCTGATAATAGGCATCGGGGATCGACTTCAGCCCGGCATAGCACAGCAGCGCCACCAGGCTGGTCCAGTGCCAGACATCCATCACCACGATGGTGATCCACGCCGACAGCGTGTCGCCGGTGTAGTTGTAGGGGATGCCGAGCGCGTTCAGCCCATAGCCGAGCAGGCCGATATCGGCACGGGCGAACACCTGCCAGATGGTGCCGACCACGTTCCACGGGATCAGCAGCGGCAGCGCCATCAGCACCAGCGTGGCGGCGACCCGCCAGCCGTCGCGCGGCATGGAGAGCGCGACCAGGATGCCGAGCGGCACCTGGATGGCCAGGATGATGCCCGAGAACAGGAGGTTGCGCCACAGCGCGTCGAAGAAGCGGCCGCCGAGCTCGGTCGAGGGATCGAGCAGTTCCTGGAACCAGCCGAGGCCGTTCCAGAAGAACTGGTTGTTGCCGAAGGTGTCCTGAACCGAATAGTTCACCACCGTCATGATCGGGATGATCGCCGAGAAGGCGACGATCGCGAACACCGGCGCGACCAGCCACCAGGCGCGGTTGTTGACGGGCTTGTCCATGGTTCAGGCCCTCGCGGCGATCTCCCTCTCCCCGGTGGGGAGAGGGGTGGGGTGAGGGGGAAGGCGGTGGCGAGGTTCAGCGAGCGCTGTCAGCCGTGAGCCCCCCTCACCCGGATGGCATAGCCATCCGACCTCTCCCCCTCGGGGAGAGGTGAAGGCAAGCAAGAGAGAGAAACGAAACGTCATCCCACCCCTCCTTCACCCGGCACCAGCACGCCGCCGGCATAGATGTGGATCTGCCGCGTTTCGAGAGCCAGCCCGGCGCGATCGCCGTCGAGCGCCAGCCCGTCCGGCACCATGGCGGCGGCAGCATGGCCAGCGATCTCGACGCGGGCGATGCGGGCGCGGCCGATATCGTCGATGCGCTTGACGCGTACCGGCAGGCCGGTGCCGGCGCGGGCCAGCGTGGCGAATTCCGGCCGCACGCCGAGTTCGATCTTCTCGCCGGCCGGCAGCGCCGGATAGGCGCGGGCGAGCCGTACCGCCACGTCGCCGATATGGGCGGTGGCGCCGTCCACCCGCACCGGAAGCACGTTCATGCCCGGCGAGCCGATGAAATGGCCGACGAAGGTGTGCGCCGGCCGCTCGAACAGCTCTTCCGGCGTGCCGGTCTGCACCACCGCGCCGTCATGCATCACCACCACCGTGTCGGCGAAGGTCAGCGCCTCGGTCTGGTCGTGGGTCACATAGATCATGGTGAGGTCGAGCGCGCGGTGCAGTTCCTTCAGCGTCGAGCGCAACTGCCATTTCAGATGCGGGTCGATGACGGTCAGCGGCTCGTCGAACAGGATGGCGGCGACGTCGGAGCGCACCAGTCCGCGCCCGAGCGAGATCTTCTGCTTGGCATCGGCGGTGAGGTTCGAGGCCTTGCGGTCGAGCACCCGCGTCATGTCGAGCCGGGAGGCGATCTCCTCCACCCTTTTCGCGATGGCCTCGCGCGGCAGATGCCGGTTCTTCAGCGGGAAGGCGAGGTTCTCGCGCACCGTCATGGTGTCGTAGACCACCGGGAACTGGAACACCTGGGCGATGTTGCGCGCCTCGGTCGGCAGGTTGGTCACGTCCTTGCCGTCGAACAGGATGCGCCCCTGGGTGGGCGTGACCAGGCCGGAGATGATGTTCAGAAGCGTGGTCTTGCCGCAGCCGGAGGGGCCGAGCAGCGCATAGGCGCCGCCCTGCCGCCAGACGTGGTTGATCTCCTTCAGCGCGTAGTCCTGCGGGTCGCGCGGATCGGGCCGGTAGGCGTGGGCGAGGTGATCGAGGGTGATGCTGGCCATTGTCGCGCTCCCTCAGGCCGCCGCGTCGAGCGCGGTGCCGGTGCTGCGGCCGCTCGCGTCGAACAGGAGAATGTGACGGGGGTCGATCACCACCTCGACTTCGGCTTCCGGCTCCAGCCGCCGCACCCCCGGCACCAGCGCGGTCAGGCGCTCCTTGCCCCCGGCCTCGCCGATGACATCCATGTGCAGGAAGCTCTCCGAGCCGGTCACCTCGGTCACGGCGATGGCGGCGGCGAGGCGGATGAGGCCGCTCTCCCCGCGCGACGCGTCGCCGAAGGTGCGGTCCTCGACCGCCAGATGATGCGCCCGCACGCCGATGATATAGGCGCCGTCCGCCACCCCGGCGAAGGCGCCGATGGCGGCGACGGTGGTGCCGTTCTCCAGCCGCACCGTGGCGCCGGACTTGGTGACGCGCAGCGTGTTGAGCGGCGGATCGGAGAACACCCGGGCGGTGGCGAGGTCGGCCGGGCGGCGATACACCTCGGCGGTGGGGCCGAACTGGGTCACCGCGCCCTGCATCAGCGTCGCGGTATTGCCGCCGAGCAGCAGCGCCTCGGTCGGCTCGGTCGTCGCGTAGACGAACACCGCGCCGGTGGAGGCGAAGATGCGCGGCAGTTCCTCGCGCAGTTCCTCGCGCAGCTTGTAATCGAGATTGGCCAGCGGCTCGTCGAGCAGCACCAGGTCGGCGCGCTTCACCAGGGCGCGGGCGATGGCGGTGCGCTGCTGCTGGCCGCCGGACAGCGCCAGCGGCAGGCGCTGGAGATAGGGCTCCAGCTTCAGCAGCTTCGCCGCCTCGACGACCCGTGCCTCGATCTCCGCCCTGGGCAGTCCCTGTACCCGCAAGGGCGAGGCGATGTTCTCATAGACGGTCAGCGCCGGGTAATTGATGAATTGCTGGTAGACCATCGCCACCGAGCGCTTCTTCACCGAGAGGCCGGTGACGTCCTGGCCATTGGAGATGACCCGGCCGGAGCTCGGCGCGTCGAGGCCGGCCATCAGCCGCATCAGGCTGGTCTTGCCGGCCAGCGTCGCCCCCAGCAGCACATTGAGGCTGCCGCGCTCCAGCATCAGCGAGACGTCGCTTATATGGACCGCGCCCTTCACCTCGCGACGGACGTTCTGCAATTCCAGCGTCATTGCGCCGCCCTCCGGGCCGCCGGCCGCTGTTCGTCGATCATGAAGGCGTCGAGCGCCGCCGCCTCGTCCGCGCTCAGCCGCAGGCCGAGCTTGGAGCGGCGCCACAGCACGTCGGCGGCCGAACGCGCCCATTCCTCGCGCATCAGATAACGCACCTCCGCCTCGGTGAGGTCGGCACCGAACACCCGGCCGAGATCGGCGCAGCTGCGCATCCCGTCGAGCAGCCGCAGCGCCCTCGTGCCATAGGCCCGCACCAGCCGGCCGGCCAGCGCCTCGTCGATCCACGGATGCGCCCGCCGGATCTGGGCGACGACGCGCGGCTGGTCCTTCACGGCGAAATCGCCGCCCGGCAGCGGCGCGCCGCGGGTCCAGGACGGCTTGGCGAGGGCGGCGAGATGCGGGCCGAGCTTCTCGATGGCGTGCTCGGCGAGCCGGCGATAGGTGGTTATCTTGCCGCCGAAGACCGAGAGCAGCGGCGGCTTGCCGTCGCCATTCTCCAGCTCCAGCACATAGTCGCGGGTGGCTTCCTGCGCCTTGGAGGCACCGTCGTCATAGAGCGGGCGCACCCCGGAATAGGTCCACACCACCTGGTCCGGCGTCACCGGCGCCTTGAAGTATTCGCTCGCCGCCGCGCAGAGATAGGCGATCTCCTCGTCGCTGGCCTTCACCTCGTGCGGCGCGCCCTTGTAATCGCGGTCGGTGGTGCCGATCAGCGTGAAGTCGCGCTCATAGGGGATGGCGAAGATGATGCGGCCGTCGGCGTTCTGGAAGATGTAGGCGCGGTCGTGGTCGTACAGCTTGCGCACCACGATGTGGCTGCCCTGCACCAGCCGGACATTGGCCGGCGAGTTCACCCGCACCACCTGCGCCAGTACCTGATGCACCCAGGGGCCGGCGGCATTGACCAGCACGCGGGCGCGGATGGTCTCACGGGCGCCGCCCTCTTCGCCGCCCTCTTGCACCTCGATGCGCCAGTGGTCGGCCGCCTGTTCGGCGGAGACCACCCGGCAGCGGGGACGGATATCGGCGCCGCGCTCGGCGGCGTCGAGCGCGTTCAGCACCACGAGGCGCGAATCCTCGACCCAGCAGTCGGAATATTCGAAGCCGCGCGTGTAGCCGGCCCGCAGCGGCTTGCCGGCCTCGTCGCGGGTGAGGTCGAGCGTCCTGGTGGCCGGCAGCAGCCGGCGACCGCCGAGATGATCGTAGAGGAACAGGCCGAGGCGCAGCAGCCAGGCCGGCCGCAGCCCGTCATGGTGCGGCAGCACGAAGCGCAGCGGGCGGATGATGTGCGGCGCCATCGCCCACAGCACCTCGCGCTCCATCAGCGCCTCGCGCACCAGCCGGAACTCGTAATGCTCGAGATAGCGCAGGCCGCCATGGATCAGCTTGGTCGAAGCGGAGGACGTCGCCCCGGCAAAGTCGCCCTGCTCGAACAGCACGACCGAAGCCCCGCGCCCGGCGGCGTCGCGGGCAATGCCGCAGCCATTCACGCCGCCGCCGATGACGGCGAGGTCATAGATGGAATCGAGCGCACGCGTCGTCACTCAAAGCCTCCCGGAGAACCGCCCTGACCTTAGGGACGATTTCGTTATTATGTTCGTATTGACGCTATATGAAACCTAAATCGCGCGCAACTCGGGTAAAAACGAAAGATTCCAACTTTCGATTAGGTGCAATGCAATAGAAGAGCACCGTTGCTACGGTCATTCGCCTTATATTGGACACGCTTCCGACATGCTGCGACGCGTCGTGCCCACCGGAAGGGCAGGCTCAAATGACCAGCACGCGATCCGGCAATTCGTTGGAGTTGTCGTCGGCCGCCGGCAGATGCGCCCTGAGGATCTGCCCGGCGGCCTCGACGCCGGCCGCCAGACCGTCGGCGAGACGCCCCTCGCGCGCGCCCTGCAGCACGGCGGCGCACACACCCTGCCAGGCCTGCGTGCCGACGCGGGAATGGATCGCCTGGTCGGCGACCACCTCGACGATGCGCTCGGCCGGCGCCACCAGGATCAGCACGCCGGTGCGCCCGCGCGTGCCGTGCATGCCGAGCGCGAGGAAATGATCGAGCGCGGCGGCGCGCGCCGCCTCCTCCGCCGCCGCCCGCGGCACCAGCAGGCGCCCCAGCGGGGTGGCGAGCAGGAGAGCACCGAAAAGCGCGAAGGCCGCGGCCTGCGCCGCGAGCAGCTCCGGCACGTCGAGCGTGGTGAGGAACGCCAGCGGCCAGGGCAATATCAGCGCCACCAGCGCCGCCCACATCAGCGCATAGAAGGGATGGCGCACCAGCGGGTCCGTCACCATCAGCAGCCGGATTTCGCCGCTGGTGCCGGCCTCGGCACGGCGCACCGCCGCGGCAAGCGCCGCATGTTCCTCGGCGGTGAGAGGGCCTTGAGACGATCCCGTATCCATCACCAGCTCCCCGAAGCGCCGCCGCCGCCGGACGAACCGCCGCCGCCGGAAAACCCGCCGCCGCCACGCCCGCCCGACCCGCCGCCGCCGGAGAAGCCGCCGCGCGAGCGGCCGCGCGACCATTCCCAGCCGGAAATCCCGCCCGGCAGCGCCGCGCCGCCGCTCCGCCGCCCGAGATAGCCGCCGCGCATCTGCCGATAGACCACGAAGATCCAGAAGCCGATCATCACCGCGAAGATGATCAGCGGCACCCAGTCGTCCGCCGTCATCGCCGGCTGCGCCGCCTGCCGCGCCCGCGCCTCGGCCTCGGCGGGATCGAGGTTGAGGATCTCGATCACCGCATCCGCGCCCTTCTCGATGCCGGCGGCAAAGTCGCCGGCGCGGAAGGCCGGCACGATCGCGGTCTGGATGATGGTGGAGGCCACCGCGTCCGGCAGCACGCCCTCGAGGCCATAGCCGACCTCGATGCGCACCCGACGCTCGCCGGGCGCCACCAGCAGCAGCACGCCATTGTCCTTGTCGGCCTGGCCGAGCTTCCAGGCCCGGAACAGCTGGTTGGCGTAATCCTCCACCGAGGTGCCTTGCAGCGAGGGCACCGTCGCCACCACGAACTGGTCGGTGGTCGTCGCCTCCTGCGCGGCAAGCCTGTCCTCCAGCGCCGCGCGCATCTGCGGCGACAGGATGCCGGCCGCATCGACCACCCGGCCGGTGAGCGGCGGAAAGCTGAGCTCGGCCCGCGCCGCCGCGGCAGCGGTCAGCGCGATGGCGAGGACGAGGAGAAAGGCGACGCGGCGCAGCATGACGGTCGGCTCCGGTTGTCCGCCGTCAGTTGAACTTCACCTGCGGCACCTTCATCTGCTCCTCGGAGATGGTGAACGTCTCCATCGGCTTGCTGGCGCGGTAGAGCGTCGAGGCCCAGAGCACGCCGGGGAAGGTCCTCAGCTCGGTGTTGTAGACCCGGACCGCCTCGATATAGTCGCGCCGTGCCACGGCGATACGGTTCTCCGTGCCCTCGATCTGCGCCTGCAAGGCGAGGAAATTCTGGTTCGACTTGAGGTCGGGATAAGCCTCCGACACCGCGATCAGCCGCCCGAGCGCGCCGGAAAGCTGGGCCTGGGCGTCCTGGAACTTCTTGAACGTCTCGGGGTCGGTGACGGTGGAGGCATCCACCTTGATCGAGGTGGCGTTGGCGCGCGCCTCCGTCACCTGGGTGAGCACGTCCTTTTCCTGCTGCGCATAACCCTTCACCGTCTCGACGAGGTTCGGGATCAGCTCGGCGCGCCGCTGATACTGGTTGAGCACGTCGCTCCAGGCCGCCTTGGCCTTCTCCTCATTGGTCGGGATGTTGTTCACCCCGCAGCCGGCAAGGCCGACCGCGAGCGCGAGGAGGGCCAACGGCATCAACAGCCGGCGGCGGGCGATGGTGAGGATCATCGGCATGGAACAGCCCCTTGCAACGCGCGGTGCGACACCGCCCCCACCATTATAGGGCACACCGGCCGGCTCTCCATCCTTCGACGCCGGCGACGAAGCGCCCAATAGGCGTGGACGAAAACCGGCTCCCCCCGCGACAAGCCGTCCGGCGCCGTGCACAGTCGGCAGCGATAGTTGTGAGGTGCCCGTGCCGTCCTGCCTCCGGTGCGCCGCGCGGCGAGCCCTGCTCGTCCTGCTGGTGCTGACGCTTGTCCTCGCGACGCCTGTCGCCGGGCTGGCCGTGTGGTTCCAGACCGCCGGCGGCGTGCGGGCCGTTGCGCTTGCCGCGCTGGCCGCCGCGGCGGTGGCGGCCCTGGCTGTCGCGGCGCGGGGTCGGCAGCGGCTCGGCTGGCTGATCGCGCTGGCGACGATCGGCGTGGTTGCCCTCTGGTGGTCGACCATCCTGCCGTCGAACCAGCGCGACTGGGCGCCGGATGTCGCGCACGGCGTCACCGCCACTCTCAACGGCGACGAGATCACGCTGCACAATGTCCGCAATTTCGACTGGAGTTCGGAGAGCGAGGCAAGCGAGCGCTGGGAGGAGCGTCGCTACCGGCTCGACCAGATCACCGGCGTCGACCTGTTCTCCTCGGTCTGGAGCAACCCGGCGATCGCCCACACGCTGATCGGCTTCTCCTTCGCCGACGGGCAGCGCGTGGTGTTCTCCGCCGAGATCCGCCGCGAGCGGGGCGAGGAATTCTCCGAGATCGGCGGCTTCTTCAAGCAATTCGAGCTGGTGCTGATCGCCGCCGACGAGCGCGACATCATCCGCCTGCGCACCAATGCGCGGCGCGAGACCGTCTCGCTGTTCCCGCTCGAGCTGACGCGAGAGCAGCGCCGGGCGCTGTTCCTGTCCTTCGCCGAACTCGGCAACGAGCTGGCGCGCCAGCCGCGCTTCTACCAGACCGTCACCACCAACTGCACCACGGTGCTGTTCCGCCTCGCCCGGCTGATCGCGCCCGGCGTGCGCTTCGACTGGCGCATCCTGCTGTCCGGCTATCTGCCGGGCTATCTCTACGACCAGAAGCTGATCGCCACCGACGCGCCGCTCGCCGAGACCGAGCGCCGGGCGGTGATCACCCCGCGCGGACAGGCTGCCGGGAATGCGCCGGACTATTCCGAACGCATCCGCGCCCGCTGAACCTCAACCCCACTGGGCCGGCGGCAACCCTTCGGCGGCCTATAGTGACTGGGTATGCGCGCCGCCGGGCCGGGAAATATCTCCCAGCGCATCGCCGGCGATCACCTCGCGGCCGGCGACCGCGATGTCGCCCAGCGACAATATGCCGACCAGCCGCTTCTCGCGGTTCACCACCGGCAGGCGACGCACCTGTTGCTCGCCCATGTTGCGACCGATCTCGGCGAGATCCTGATCCTCGAAGCAATATTTCACCTCGCCGCTCATCACCTCGCGCACCAGCGTCGTCGGCCCCTTGCCGAAAGCGACGCCGCGCACGGCGATATCGCGGTCGCTGATCATGCCGACCAGCCGGTTGTCGTCCCCCACCGGCAATATGCCGGCGTCGAGCAGCGCCATGGCGCGCGCTGCCTGCTCCAGCGTTTCGTCCGGCGCGACCACCTGCACCTCGCGGGTCATCACATCGCTTACCTTCATGAGTGTTCTCCTGATCGGGGATTGAAAGGGATGCGCCAGATCAGCCGGCGCGGTGTTCGGCGTTGCGCTTGCGGGTGGCGGCGGCCTTGCGTGCGGCGGCGGAACGGTCGGCCTTGGGCCGCTCGACCGCGGCGCGACCGCCGATCTCGCCACCACGATGCGCCGCCGGATGGCCGGTAGGCTTGCCGCGGCCGGAACCGGATTTCTTGCCGCCGCCATCATCCTTGTTCACCGTCGCCCAGGCCCGGCGCTCGGCCTCCTCCGGCGATACGCCGCGCTCCTCGTAGCCTTCCTCGATATGCTCGGCCTTGCGCTTCTGCTTGTCGGTGTAAGCCGACTTGTCGCCACGGGGCATGGCGTCCTCCTTCGTGTCCGTTCCCCCGCCTCCTTTCAGCCAACGACGCAGGCGCCGAAGCGTTCCCACCCGCGCGTCGGGGCTTGACAGAAGGCCCTCGCCGGCATGCCTTGCCGGTGAATGCCAGAGAAGGTACCGCTCCCCATGACCGTGCTCGCCCGCCTCGCCGAATTTCCGCTCATCGCCATCCTGCGCGGCGTGAAGCCGCAGGAGGCCGTCGCGATCGGCGAGGCGCTGGTGGAAGCCGGCTTCCGCATCATCGAGGTACCGCTCAATTCGCCCGAGCCGATGCAGAGCATCGAGGCGCTGGCCCGGCGCTTTCCCGATGTGCTGATCGGCGCCGGGACCGTGCTCGATCCCGCCGATGCCGACCGGGTGAAGCAGGCCGGCGGCGAGCTGATCCTGATGCCGCACAGCGATCCCGCGGTGATCGCCCGCGCCAAGGCGCTCGGCCAGAGCTGCGTGCCGGGGGTGGCGACGCCGACCGAAGCCTTCGCGGCGCTGAAGGCCGGCGCCGATGCCTTGAAGATGTTCCCGGCGGAGATGCTGCCGCCGCCGGTGGTGAAGGCGTGGGGCGCCATCCTCCCCGCCTCCACCGTGCTGCTGCCGGTGGGCGGGGTGACGCCGGAGCGGCTGAAGCCCTATTGGCAGGCCGGCGCCCGCGGCTTCGGCCTCGGCTCGGCGCTGTACGCGCCGGGGCTGACGGCAAGCGAGGTGGCACGAAACGCGCAAGCCTTCGTTGCCGCCGCGGCCGAACTCAAGGCCTCCTGATACTCCAGGCCTCCTGATACTCAAGGCCTCCTGATCGCCAGCCCGCCAAGGAAACCGACCTTGCCCGATCTGAAGACCGTCGTCGCCGAGATCGCCGAAGAGATGAGAAAGCGCCCCGACCGGGGCCAGGTGGCGAGCTATATTCCCGAGCTCGCCGGCATCGATCCCGACCAGTTCGGCATCGCGGTGATCGACGCCAATGGCGAGGTGGCGGCCGGCGGCGACGCCGACGTGCCATTCTCCATCCAGAGCGTGTCGAAGGTGTTCACCCTCACCCTCGCGCTCGGCAAGATCGGCGACCGGCTGTGGCGCCATGTCGGGCGCGAGCCTTCGGGCAGCGCCTTCAATTCCATCGTGCAGCTCGAATATGAGCAGGGCATCCCGCGCAACCCGTTCATCAATGCCGGCGCCATCGCGGTGACCGACCAGATCCTCGCCGGCCACGAGCCGCGCGAGGCGCTGGGCGAGATCCTGCGCTTCATGCATTTCATCGCCGACGACACCTCGATCACCATCGACGAGAAGGTTGCCGCCTCCGAGCGGCGCACCGGCTTCCGCAACGTGGCGCTCGCCAATTACATGAAGTCGTTCGGCGTGCTGCAGAATCCGGTCGACTACACGCTCGGGGTGTATTTCCACCACTGCTCGATCGCCATGAGCTGCCGCCAGCTCGCCATGGCCGGCCGGTTCCTGGCCTGGCGCGGCAAGAACCCGACCACCGGCCATTCGGTGGTGAACCCGGAGCGGGCGCGGCGCATCAACGCCATCATGCTCACCTGCGGCCATTATGACGGCTCCGGCGAGTTCGCCTACCGCGTCGGCCTGCCCGGCAAGAGCGGGGTCGGCGGCGGCATCCTCGCCATCGCGCCGGGAATGGCCTCGATCGCGGTATGGGCGCCGGGGCTCGACGCCGTCGGCAATTCGCATCTCGGCCGCATCGCCCTGGAAGCCCTGACCAAGCGCATGGGCTGGTCGATCTTCGGCGAATAGGGCTCAGGCCGGCACCGCCATGCCGGCGATCAGGCGCTTGAGCTCCGGCACGCAGGAGCCGCAATTGGTGCCGGCCTTGAGCACCGCCCCGATGCGCGCGACATCGGCGCCCGGTTCGGCTTCGACCAGCGCGCGGATGGGATCGAGCGGCACGCCGAAGCAGGAGCACACCAGCGGCCCGCAGGCCGCGGCGGCACCGGCCATGCGGCCGGCCAGCGCCGCGCGGCGCTCGGCGGCGCCCAGCCCGCCGGCGGTGAGCAGGCCCTTCACCGCCGTCCAATCCGGGGCGTCTTCCACCGGACCGACCGACAACAGCGCCTCCAGCCGGCCCTCGGTGTCATAGGCGGCGCCGCGGTAGATGCCGCCGTCGACATCGAGGAATTCCGAGCGCTCGCAACCGCCGAACAGCGCCGCCATCCGCTCGCGCCAGGCGAGCGGCCCGTCATCATCGGCGATCAGCCAGCCCTCGCCGCCCTCTACCGCGACCCGCGTCCACCAGGCGGCGACCGGCGGCGCAAGGCTCGTCCGTGCCAGCAGAAAGCCGCGGAACCTCATCGTCACCCGTTCCGCCCGCACCGGCGTCGCCTTGGATTCCGGCTGGCCGGAAAACGGATCGGTCGCTCCCTCGACCAGCGCGTTCACCCGCGCCTCGGCGGCATTGGCGCCGGACCAGTGGATCGGCGCGAACACTTCGCCGCGCCGCTGGCCGTCGGTGATCCGCGCCTCCAGCACCACGGCGCCATGGGACGAGGCCAGCCGCACCAGATCGCCGCTCGCGATGCCGAGCGCCTGCGCATCCGCCGGATGCATCTCCGCGAACGGCGCCGGCAGGTGCCCGGCGAGGCGCGGCGACAGCCCGGTGCGGGTCATGGTGTGCCACTGGTCGCGGATGCGGCCGGTGTTGAGCCGCAGCGGGAAAGCCGCGTCGGTTCGTGCCGCCGGCGCCGGCGGGGCGGGCACGATGAAGCGGGCGCGCCGATCCGGGGTGAAGAAGCCGCCCTCGGCGAAGAAGCGCTTGTCGCCCGCCTCGCCCGGCTCGCGCACCGGCCATTGCTGCGGCGTCATGACGTCGAAGGCGTCATCGTCGAGCCCGGCGAGGCCACCAATGTCGAAATCACGGCTGCCTTCGTTCTCGAAGCCGGACAGCGCCGCGTGCTCGCGGAACACCTCGGCCACGGAGCGCCAGCCGAAGGCGGCGCCATATCCCAGCCGCCGCCCCACCTGCGCCATCGCCCACCAGTCCGGCTGCGCCTCTCCCGGCGGATCGAGGAAGGCGCGCTGGCGCGAGATGCGCCGCTCGGAATTGGTCACCGTGCCGTCCTTCTCCCCCCAGGCAAGGGCGGGCAGCAGCACATGCGGGCGGCAGGCAAGGGTATCGCTGGCCCGCACATTGTCGGAGATGGCGAGGAAATCCAGCCGCGACAGCGCCTCGCGCACCGCGTCGGCGCGCGGCAGGCTCACCGCCGGGTTGGTGCCGAGCACCCACAGCGCCTTGATGCGCCCCTCCGCCACCGCCCGCATCATGTCGACGGCCTTCAGCCCCTCGCGCGTCGCCATGTTCGGCGCGCCCCAGAACCGGCGCACGCGGTCGACCTCGGCGGCCGAGAAGCCCATATGCGCGGCGAGCTGGTTGGCGAGGCCGCCGACCTCGCGTCCGCCCATGGCGTTGGGCTGGCCGGTGAGCGAGAACGGCCCCATGCCGGGCCGGCCGATGCGGCCGGTGGCGAGGTGGCAATTGATGATGGCGCCGACCTTGTCGGTTCCCTGCGCCGATTGGTTCACCCCCTGCGAATAGCAGGTGACCACCCGCTCGCTCGCCGCGAACAGCGCGTAGAAGCGGGCGATATCGGCGGCAGGCACGCCGGTCCTCAAAGCCACCGTCGCGAGATCCGGCGCCAGCGCCCTTGCGCCGGCAAGCGCGGCGTCGAAGCCGCTGGTGTGGGCGCGGATATAGTCCGGCGCCAGCCCATCGGCCTCGGCGAGATGCACCAGCAGCCCGGCGAACAGCACGCTGTCCATCCCCGGCGCGACGGGCAGGAACAGCTCCGCCTCCTCGGCGGTGGCAGTGCGGCGCGGGTCGATGACCACCAGCTTCGTGCCCCGCCGGGCCCGCGCGGCTTCCAGCCGGCGGAACAGCACCGGATGGCACCAGGCGGCGTTGGAGCCGACCAGCACCACCAGATCGGCCTCGTCGAGATCGGCATAGACGCCCGGCACGGTATCGGAACCGAAGGCACGCTTGTGGCCGGCGACCGAGGACGCCATGCACAGCCGTGAATTGGTGTCGACATTGGCAGTGCCGAGAAAGCCCTTGGCCAGTTTATTAGCCGCATAATAATCTTCGGTCAGCAGCTGGCCGGAGAGATAGAGCGCCACCGAATCCGGCCCATGCGCCGCGACGGTGGCGCGGAACGCATCGGCGATGGCACCGAGCGCCGCGTCCCAGCTGGCCCGGGTGAGGGCGCCGTCGATGCGCATCATCGGCGCCAGCAGCCGGGTCGACAGCCCCACCGTCTCGCCCAGCGCCGAGCCCTTCGAGCACAGCCGGCCGCGATTGGCCGGATGCTCGGGATCGCCGGCGATGCCGGCCCCGCCGGCGCCGTCCGGGCTCGCCAGCACCCCGCAGCCCACGCCGCAATAGGGGCAGGTGGTGCGCACCGCGGTATCGACCACGGCGATGGAGGCGGCTTCGGCGCGGGGCAGCGGCACCGGTGCGTTCATCAGTAGACGTCCGCCTGGTAGCGCCCGGCCTTCTTCAGCGCCGCGACATAGGCCAGCGCCGCCTCGGTGGAGGTGCCGCCATGCGCGGCGACCACGTCGACCAGCGCATGCTCGACATCCCTGGCCATGCGCTTGGCGTCGCCGCAGATGTAGAAATGCGCGCCTTCCTCCAGCCAGCGATAGAGATCGGCGCCGACCTCGCGCATGCGGTCCTGCACATAGACCTTGGTGTCGCCGTCGCGCGACCAGGCCAGCGTCAGGCGGGACAGATTGCCGCTGGCACGCATGCCGTCGAGCTCGTCCTCATAGAAGAAGTCGTAGTCGCTGCGCTGGTGGCCGAAGAACAGCCAGTTGCGCCCCGGCGCCTTGGCCGCCATGCGCTCCCACAGGAAGGCGCGGAACGGGGCGACCCCGGTGCCGGGGCCGACCATGATCACCGGCGTCGTCGGATCGGCCGGCAGGCCGAAGCCGTGCGCCTTCTGCACATAGGCGCGCAGCTGGCCGCCCTCGGGCAGCCGCGCCGAGAGGAAGGTCGAGCCGACGCCGAGCCGGGTGCGGGCGCCGATCCGGTAGCGCACCGCGTCGACGGTCAGCGACAGCTTGCCCGGCGTCGCCGTCGGGCTGGACGAGATCGAATAGAGCCGCGGCTGCAACGGCTCCAGCGCCTCGGCCAGCACCTCGGGGGCGAGGCGCGGACGGCCGAACTTCTCCAGCGCCGCCAGCACGTCGAGGCTGGCGGCATCGCCATCTGGATCCTCACCGGCGGCCAGCGCCCGCGCCTTACGGCGCATCTCGCCGCCCGAGTGATAGGTGAGCAGCTGGAACAGCCCGTCCGGCGCGGCGCCGAGCGAGACGGCCTCGCCCAGCACGTCGCGGGCGAGCTTGTCGCCGATCATCTCCTCGCGGCTGGCGCCGATGGCGTCCAGCACCGCGTCGACCAGCGCGCCGTCATTGACCGGGAAGATGCCGAAGCTGTCGCCGACCGTGTAGTCGAGCCCGGCCGCCGCCAGATCGAACTCCACATGCCAGGTCTCCTTCTCCGAGGCGCCCTTGTTGAGCCGCTTGCGGGAGAGGAAGCGGACCAGCGCCGGATTGTCGCGCGAGGAGCCGGGGGCGCCCAAAGGCGCGGCGGGCACCGCCTCGGCCGGTGCCGTGGCCGCCGGCGCATCCATTTCCGCCGCCAGCGCCTTCAGCATGCGCATGGTCTCCTTGCCGCCGGGGGCACAGAGATTGAGCTTGGGCTCCTTGCCCGACGCGATGGCGGCGCTGTAGCTGTCGCAGAGATAGCCGCACTGGCCGCAATCCTGCTGCGCCATCGCCGCCATCATCCGGCGGGGCAGCGGCCGGCCTTCGGCCAGCTTCATCCGCTCGTCCAGCGGCATCGAGGCGTCGTGCCAAGGGGCGCCATCATCCTCTTCCGCGGCGGCGCCGGGCATCAGCGCGGCGTTCTCCGCCGGCGAGAGCGCGGTCGCCCCGCCCGCAAGTCCCTGCGGCGCGAGGATGGCGGCGAAAAAGCCGTTCAGCCAGTCGCGCTGTTCTGCGCTGAACGGCGCGGTCTCCGGGAAGAAGGCGATGGCCGGCGGCACCGGCACGGGAAGCGCGGAGTGGGGCGGCACGGAAAGGGGGGTGGCGGCGTTCATCAGCGCGTCTCCTCCTCGACCAGCGCACGCAGGGCGTCCGGCTCATGGCGGCGGGTAAAGCGGGCGAGCGTCTCGGCGCCGTCGGCGCGGTGGGCGAGCCAGGCGCGCAACAGCCCCTCCACCACCACCGGCGCCTCGGTCGTCTTGACGTCGCGATAGAGCTCGCGGGCAATGGCGGCGTCGGAGCCGAAACCGCCCCCGACCACCAGGTGGAAGCCGTCCACCGTGTCGCCATCCTCGTTCACCGGCACGCGGGCGCCGACCAGGCCGATATCGCCGATATAATGCTGGGCGCAGCTATGCGGGCAGCCGGTGACATGGATGTTGACCGGCAGGTCGAGGGCGACGCGCTCCTCGCAATGGCGGGCGATCGCTTCCGCCGCGCCCTTGGTGTCGGCATTGGCGAAGCGGCAGCCCATCGAGCCGGTGCAGGCGACCAGCCCGGCGCGGATCGCGGTGGCCTTGGTGGAGAGACCGAGCGCCTCAACCGCCGCCTCCATCAGTGCCACCTTGTCGTCCGGTACGCCGGAGAGGATCAGGTTCTGCCACACGGTGAGCCGTATTTCGCCGTCACCAAGGTCGCGCGCCAGCCGGGCGAGGCCGTGCATCTGCTCCACGCTCATCCGGCCGGTCGGCAGCACCACCCCGACCCAGTTCAGGCCGGCCTGCTTCTGCCGGTGCACGCCGATATGGGCGAGCCGGTCCGGCTCCGGGCGCGGCGCCACGGCGCTCGCCGGCACGCGCGGCAGGCTCCAGCCGAGCTTCTCCTCGGTGAGGGCGAGGAACTTCTCGAAGCCGAAGGCATCGAGCACATATTTCAGCCGCGCCTTCTTGCGGTCGGTGCGGTCGCCATGGTCGATGAACACCCGCACCATGGCATCGGCGACGTCGCTGGCCTGCTCCGGCTTCACGATCACCCCGGTGTCGCGGGCAAAGTCCATATGGCCGGTGATGCCGCCGAGCACGACGCGGAACCACACGCCCGGCTCGACGCCGTGGCCGTCGGCCACCTCCACCGCCTGGAAGCCGATATCGTTGGTGTCCTCCAGCGCGCCGATGCGCCCGCCGCCGTCGAAGGCGACGTTGAACTTGCGCGGCAGTCCGTAGAGCGAGCGGTCGGCGAGGATGTGGTGGTGCCAGTCGAGCGCGAAGGGGCGGGTATCGATCAGCTCCTGCGGGTCGATGCCGGCGGTCGGGCCGCCGGTGACGTTGCGGATGTTGTCGGCGCCGGAGCCGCGCGCGGTGAGGCCGAGGCCGATCAGCCCCTCCAGCACCGCCGGCCCGTCGGTGGCCGGGATCTCGCGCATCTGCAGGTTGGCGCGGGTGGTGACATGGCTGTAGCCGCCGCCATGCTGCGCGGCGAGGTCGGCGACGCCGGCGAACTGCCAGTATTTCAGGATGCCGTTCGGAATGCGCAGCCGGCACATATAGCTGTCCTGCGTCGGCGCGACATAGAACAGCCCGTGGAACTTCCAGCGGAACACGTCGACGCCCTTGGGGAAGGCGGCGTCGCGCGCGTGCTGCTTCATGCGGCCATAGCTGTCGAGGCCGAACTCCTCGCGCTTGGCCTTCTCCTCATTGGCCAGCTTGCGGCCCTGCGCCTCGAAGCGCGCCATGGCGCGATGGGCGGCGGCGTCCGGCCCGGCCGGCTCGGCGGCAGCGGCCCCGGTGGCAGCGGGCTTGGCGGCGGCCGGCGCGGCATTGAGGCCGCCGGCGGCGCGGGTCGCGGCGAGGCCGGCGACGAAGCCTTCGAGGTAGCGCTTCTGTTCGGGAGCGAAATCGGTGCCCATCACGCGGCCTCCGGCAGGGATTGCGTGGAAAGATCCGGCGCCAGATAGGCGCGCCCGAAGGCGAGCGCGGCGCGCGCGGCGCCGATGTCGCGGCCGGACCGCATCAGGTCGAGATAGAACAGCCCGTCGGCGGTATCGCCGAACAGCACCGCGCCGACGAGGCGGGTGGCAGACCCGTCCGCCCGCAGCACCAGCCGGCGATAAAGCCCGAGACCGGGATCGGCGAGCACCAGTTCCTGCGTGCCCGCGCCGCCGAGAAAATCGCCGGCGGAAAACACATGCACGCCGGAAACCTTGAGATTGGTGGCCAGCACGCTGCCGGCATAGGCGGAGAGCGTGCCGGCGAGGCGGCGGGCCAGCACCCGCGCCTGCTCATAGGCCGGCTCGACGAGGCCGTAGACCTGGCCGCGATGCTCGGCGCACTCGCCGATCGCGAACACGCCCGGTGCGTCGGTGGCGAGGTGATCGTCGACCCGCACGCCGCGGCCGCAGCCGATGCCGGCCGCGCGGGCGAGATCGGCGTTCGGCTTCACGCCGCAGGCCACCACCACCAGATCAGCCGGCAGCACCCGCCCATCGGCGAGGCGCAGCCCCTCGACCCGCCCGGTGCCCTCGATCGCCTGCGTCGCGGCGTCGAGATGCACGGCGATGCCGCGCGCCTCCACCGCCTGGCGCAGCAGCCCGGCGGCGCGGGCGTCGAGCTGGCGCTCCATCAGCCGATCGGCGAGATGGATGATGGCGGTGTCGGCCCCGGCGCCGGCAAGGCCGGTGGCGGCCTCCAGCCCGAGCAACCCGCCGCCGATGACGATGGCCCGCAGCCCCGGCCGGGCGGCGGCCAGCAGCGCCCCGACATCGGCCATGTCGCGGAAGGTCATGACGCCGGGCAGCTCCATGCCCGGCAGCGGCAGGCGGATGGCGCTGGAGCCGGTCGCCAGCACCAGCCGGCCATAGCCGAGCACCGAGCCGTCGGCGAGGCGCACCTCGCGCGCGGCGGTATCCACCGCCGTCACCGCAGTGCCGAGCTTCAGCTCGATACCCCGCGCCGCCCACCAGCCGGCGTCCTTCAGCACCAGATCGTCGGCGACGACCTCGCCGGCCAGCAGCGAGGAGAGCAGCACCCGATTATAGGCAAGGTGCGGCTCGGCGCCGACCACGGTGAGCGCGAAACGCTCCGGCGCCAGCGCGGTGAGCTCCTCGCAGAACTTCGCCGCCGCCATGCCGTTGCCGATGATCACCACCGGCTCGCGAAGCGAGGTGGCGCTCATGATGCGGCCACCCCGGCGATACGGCCGAACGAACCCTCGTCCGCCGGCGCCGCCTGCTCCATCGCCGCGATCATCACCCCGGCGAGCAGCTGGTAGGCCTCGGTCCAGGCCGTGCGCACCGGCGGGGTGAAGTCTTCGCCCAGCCCCTGGTCCAGCGTCCAGATCAACGCAGCGCCGACCGGCGCGAAATGCTCGGCGGTCACCCCCATGCCGGCATGCCGGGCGCCGAGCCGCCGCACCGCCGGCAACAGCGCCGGCAGGTCGTCGATGCCGCTCACCACCACGCTGAGCGTGGCCATCAGCTTGCGGCCCTGCTCGGCCATGTCGCCCTTGAACAGCGGGCGCACCTCGGGAGCGATCTCGAACAGCCGGCCATAGAACAGCGCCGCCGCCTGGTCGGAGATCGGGCGGACCTTGGCGAAGCTCTCGCGCAGGAGAGCGATAGCGTCGGGTGTCATCCTCGCCCCCTCACGCGGCTTCGACGAAGCGGTGGCGCTCGTAGAGGAACTTCAGCACCGCCTCGCGGCAGGCGAGGTAGGAGGGGTCGGTGACCAGCTCCAGCCGCCGACGCGGCCGCGGCAGCCGAACGTCCAGCACCTCGCCGATGCGGGCGGAAGGCCCGTTGGTCATCATCACGATGCGATCGGAGAGCAGCACCGCCTCGTCGACGTCATGAGTGATCATGATCACCGTATTGCCCAGCGCCGCGTGGATCTGCATTACCGAGTCCTGCAGATGCGCGCGGGTCAGCGCGTCGAGCGCGCCGAAGGGCTCGTCGAGCAGCAGCACCTTCGGCTGCATCGCCAGCGCGCGGGCGATGCCGACGCGCTGCTTCATGCCGCCGGAGATCTCGGACGGGCGCCGTCCCTTCGCGTGGCCCATCTGCACCAGATCGAGATTGTGCAGCGTCCAGTCATGGCGCTCGGCGCGGCTCTTCACGCCGGAGAACACCTTGTCGACCGCCAGGCGCACATTGTCGTAGACCGACAGCCAGGGCAGCAGCGAATGGTTCTGGAACACCACGGCGCGGTCCGGGCCGGGGGTGTCGACCTGCCGGCCCTCGAGGATGACGCCGCCATTGGTGGCCTGCGTCAGCCCGGCGACGATGTTGAGCAGGGTCGACTTGCCGCAGCCGGAATGGCCGATGACGGAGATGTACTCGCCCTTGGCGATGTCGAGCGAGACTTCCTTCAGCACTTCGGTGACGCTGCCGCCACGGGCGAAGGACTTGTCGATATGATCGAGCTTGAGATAGGCGGTCATCGGATCCTCCTTCAGGCTGCCGCGGTGCCGCGGGTGATGAAGGCGCCGATGCCGGCGACGAGGCGGTCGAGGATGAACCCGACCACGCCGATATAGACCAGCGCCACGATGATGTCGGACAGGCGCGAGGAGTTCCACGCGTCCCAGATGAAGAAGCCGATGCCGACGCCGCCGGTGAGCATTTCCGCCGCGACGATGGCGAGCCAGGACAGGCCGACGCCGATGCGCAGGCCGGTGAAGATGTAGGGCGCCGCCGAGGGCAGCATGATCTTCACGAAGAATTCCAGCGGGTTCAGCCGCAGCACCTGCGCGACGTTGCGGTAGTCCTGCGGGATGTTGCGCACGCCGACCGCGGTGTTGATGATCACCGGCCAGATCGCGGTGATGAAGATCACGAAGATCGCCGAGGGATTTGAGTCGCGGAATGCCGCCAGCGCGATCGGCAGCCAGGCCAGCGGCGGCACGGTGCGCAGCACCTGGAAGATCGGGTCGAGGCCGCGCATCGCCCACACCGACTGGCCGACGACGACACCGAGCATGATGCCCGCCACCGCCGCCAGGCCGAAACCGATGGCGACGCGCTGCAGCGAGATCAGCACCCGCCAGCCCAGGCCGATATCCTGCGACCCGTTGACGAAGAACGGGTTGACGATGAGGTCGTAGGAGTCCTGCCAGATGGTGGAGGGCGGCGGCAGCGTCGCCCCGGGGCCGGAGCAGAGCAGCTCCCACAGGCCGAGCAGCGCCACCAGCACCACGAAAGGCGGCACGATGGCGACGGCGGCACTATGTGCATAGCCAGCAAAGCGATTGGGACGAGCGGCCGGCCGCGCCGGCGTCAGCCGGACGATCTCGGCGGTTTTGGCCTTGGCGGCGGAAGCCTTGGCGGCGGGCGCCTTGGCGTCGGCGGCCGGCGAGGCGATGGCCTCGCCCTTCAATGCGGTTATGGGCATGCGAAGCTCCCGGAGCGAGAGGCGGGGTATCGAGTGGATTTGGCGGGGCTTCCGCCGGAACGGGCGAAAGGGCTCAGGCGATCCGCTTGATGCCGAGGCTGGCGAGATAGGCCGACGGGTTGTCGGGATCGAACACCTTGCCGTCGAAGAAGGTCTCCTTGCCCCGCGAGGTCGAGGCCGGGATGTCGGCCGCCGCGACGCCGAGCTGCTTGGCTGCGGCGCGCCAGATGTCCTCGCGGTTCACCTTGTCGACCAGCGCCTTGACGTCGGTGGACGGCTCGAACTTGCCCCAGCGCATGTCTTCGGTGACGAACCAGGCATCATGGCTCTTGAAGGGGTAGGAGGCGTGGTCCTGCCAGAACTTCATGTAGAGGTCGGTGCCGGTGGCGACGCGGCCGTCGCCATAATTGATGTCGCCCTTCAGCCGGCCGAGCACGTCCTTGGGCGGCACGTTGAACCACTGCCGGCGGCCGAGGATCTGCGCCATCTCGTCCTTGTTGGCCATGGCGTCGCACCATTGCTGGGCTTCCATCACCGCCATCAGGATCGCCTGGGTGGCGTTGGGGTTCTTGTCGACCCAGGCGGCGCGCATGCCGAGCGCCTTCTCGGGATGATGCTTCCAGATCTCGCCGGTGGTGCAGGCGGTGAAGCCGATGCCCTGGTTGACCAGTTGCTCGTTCCACGGCTCGCCGACGCAGAAGGCGTCCATGTTGCCGACCTTCATGTTCGCCACCATCTGCGGCGGCGGCACCACGATGGTGGAGACGTCCTTGTCGGGATCGATGCCGGCCGAGGCCAGCCAGTAGCGGAGCCACAGATCGTGGGTACCGCCCGGGAAGGTCATGGCGACCTTCACCTCCTTGCCGGCCGCCTTCTTCGCCGCGAAGGCGGCTTTAAGCGGCGAGGCGTCGGCGGTGACCTTCAGCCCGGCATATTCGGAAGCGACCGAGATGCCTTGGCTGTCGAGATTGAGCCGCGCCAGGATGTACATCGGCGTCGGCACGTTGTTCTGCGTCACCTTGCCGGTGGAGATCAGATACGGCATCGGGGTGAGGATATGCGCGCCGTCGATGCCGTTGCTCTCGCCGCCGAGCACCAGATTGTCGCGGGTGGCGCCCCAGGACGCCTGTTTCGCCACCTCGACATCCGGCATGCCGTATTTGGCGAACAGGCCCTTCTCCTTGGCGACGATCAGCGGCGCCGCATCGGTGAGCGCGATATAGCCGAGCACCGCCTTGGTGGTTTCCGGGCTGGCGGCATGGGCAAACGGCACCCCGCCGGGGAACGCCACGCGCAGGCTCTCGACCAGCGCGGCGGTGCCGAAGGCGGCGGCGCCGGATTTGAGGAAGGAGCGGCGGGAAACCACGGTGCCGGCGACAACGGCCTTGCCGGCGGACTTGAAACGGTCGGAGGTGTTGCGGTCGGTCATGAACGTGCCCCTCGGGAAATTTTGAGAAGCCGCGCCCAGTTCCGAGCGCGGCGATGAAACGCAAGCAAGCCACGGCGTTGACGGAGATGATCCGTCATGCTGGCAGCGGCTTTGCTGCAACCCATCGCTGGGCGGAATCTGGGAAACCGTGATCGTCGTTGACCGAACGGCGACACTAAACATACACAAATCGTGCCAACATCGCAAAAACAGAGGCTTGCACGATTTATCTGGAATTATTTCAACCAGTTACGGCCGAAAACATCGCCTCGGAGAGCGGTTTTCGACCGCTTTTCACGCGCTCAAAATGTGAGCAAGGCGCGCCATTTCGTGAGGATATTTCTTGCATGCGCGCAAGAATGCATCGCCGGAAGCATCGCGCCAGCGTTCAGCGCCTTCCCAGCCGCGCCAGATAAGCCACGACGCTGTCGCTGTCCCCGGCATCGAAGGCCTCGCCGAAACGCGTGCCGACCGGATCGCCTTCCGCCGCCGCCGGGCGCGCGGCAAGCCCGAGAGCCGCATCGTAGAGATCGGGTCGATAGACCGCCTGCGCCTCCTGCACCGCATCCGCTGCGTAGCCGACCTGGCCGGCCCGCACCATCTGCGCATAGATCCACAGGGCGTGACGCGGATCCGGCCGCGTGGCGCCGCCACGGTGCAGCACCAGGAAGTCGGGATCGGTGCGGGCGGTGCCGCCCGGCCCGACATCCGGCCGCCCGGTCAGGGTGCGCTCGATGATGTCGGCGCGCACGCCGAGGAAGCGCGGCTCGGCGAGCAGGCGGACGAGGTCGCCGCGATTCTCCGGCGCCTCGCTCCAGCGCGCCGCCGCCTCCAGCGCCCGGATCAGCCGGCGCAGCACGTCCGGCTCGGCATTGGCGAAGCGGGCATGCACGCCGAGCACCTTTTCCGGCGCGCGGGCGAACAATTCGGTACCGAGCAGCGCAATGCGCCCCACCCCGGCCTCCACTGCGACGCTGTTCCAGGGCGAGCCGACGCAGAAGCCGTGGATCAGCCCCGAGCGCAGGTTCTCCACCGTGTAGGACGGCGGCACCACCACCAGGCGCACATCGCGATCGGGATCGATGCCGCCGGCCTCCATCAAGTGCCGCAGCGCATAGGTGTGGGTGGAGAACGGGTAGACCGAGGAGAAGGTCAGCTGCTCCTGCCCCGCCGCCGCCCGCTGCCGCACCACCGCGCCGAGCGCCCGCGCCGTGCCTTCGCCGGTGGCGAGATCCTCGCCGGTCGCGCCCATCGCCGCATGCAGTTCCGGGGCGACGGTGATCGCGCCGCCATTGAGATTGAGCGCGAAGGCCGCCACCAGCGGCACCCGCACATGGCCGAGGCCGAGCGAGGAGGCGATGGCCTGCGGCGCCAGCATATGCGCCCCGTCGAGCAGGCCGACATTCAGCCGGTCGCGAATATTGGCCCAGGAGACCTCGCGGTGCAGGTCGATCTCCAGCCCCTCGGCGGTGGCGAAGCCGCGCTCGGCGCAGGCGATCAGCGTCGCGGCATCGGTCAGCGGGATGAAGCCTATCGCGAGCCGTCTCATTTCAGCATTTCCGCCGCGGTGATGATGGACTGGGCGATATCGGCGAGCCGCTTCTTCTCGTTCATCGCCGTGCGCCGCATCAGCGCATAGGCTGTCGCCTCGTCGAGGTCCTTGAGCCGCATCAGTATGCCCTTGGCGCGGTCGATGGTCTTGCGCTCCTCGAGCTGGGTCTTGGTCTGCTCCAGCTCGGCCCGCAGCTTGGCGAAGGCGCGGAAGCGGCTGATGGTCATGTCGAGGATCGGCTTCACCCGCTCCTTCTTCAGCCCGTCGACGATATAGGCGGAGACGCCGGCATCGATCGCCGCCTCGATGGTGGATGAATCCGACTGGTCGACGAACATGGCGACCGGCCGCTTCACCTCGCGGCTGACCTGGAACATCTGCTCCACCACGTCGCGCGAGGGGGTCTCGAGGTCGATGACGATCACGTCGGGGTCGATGGCGTGCAGCCGCGCCAGCAGATTGTGCCGCTCCTTCAGGCAGATCACGTTGACATAGCCCGCCTCGCGCAGCCCCTCGTCGAGGATGGCGGCGCGCAGCGGGCTTTCGTCGACGATGACGATCTTCAGGCCCGGGTCAACCGGCATGGGGGCGTGCCATCATCGGTTTCAAAGGCGAACGGCAACGGAGCATCGGCACCACGCACTGGGACATCCTTCGCTGCGAAGCAAGGCCTGGGCCGCAACCGCAAGGTGCGGCGGTCAGCCGCCCCTCAGCGCCGCCAGCTCCTTCTTGAGCGCCCGCGTCTCCTCGAAGCGGCGGGTGACGTCGCGCAGCACCGAGGCCATGCCGCGCACCTGCCCTGCCGCATCCTTGAGCAGAACGATGGTGAATTCGAGCGAAATGCGCTTTCCGTCCTTGGTCAGGCCCGGCACCGCCAGCAGGTCGCCGGCGCCATAGCGGCTCTTGCCGCTCGCCACCGTCTCGGCATAGCCCTCCCAGTGGCGGGCGCGAAACGGCTCGGGGATGATGATGTCGAGCGACTGGCCGAGCGCCTCCGCCTCGCTGAAGCCGAAAATGCGCGCGGCACCGGGATTCCACATCACGATCCGCCCCTCGCGGTCGCTCGCCACCACCGCATCGGCGGCGCCGTCGATCAGGCCCTCGGCAATCTCGTCGCGGGCGAAGCCGCCTTCCGCCTTGGCCCGATAGGCCTCCACCGCGTCGCCCGAAGCCGGCACCGGCGCCGACGCGCCGCCCTCCGCGTCGAACAGGTCCTCAACCGGGCCGAAGAACTCGTAATGCAGCCGCTCGGCCGGGACACCGGCCTTGGCGAGCGCCGGCACCAGCGCCCGCAGGAAGCCGAGCGGGCCGCAGACATAATACTCCGCCTCGGCCAGCGCCGTCTCGGCCGTCAGCCAGTCGACCGTGAGCCGGCCGGGCAGGTCGAAATCACTGCCCTGCCGGTCCTGCGGCCGCGGCTGGCTGTAGAGGATGGTGGCGCGGGCATTCGGCAGCGCCGCGACCAGCTCCTTCACATGCGCGGCGAAGGCGTGGGTGGCGCCGTCGCGGGTGCAGTGGACGAAATGCACCGGCACGCGCGCCTTCTCCGCCGCCAGCGCCTCCAGCATGGCGATCATCGGCGTCAGCCCGACGCCGCCGCTCACCATCACGATCGGCCGCGTGCACGTCGCCGGCAGCACGAAGCTCCCCGCCGGCGGCGCGATTTTCAGCCCGGTGCCGACCTCGGCCGCGTCGTGCAGCCAGCGCGACACCTGCCCCTGCGGCTCGCGCTTCACCGAAATGCGCAGATGCTCGCCATTCGGCGCCGTGGAGATGGTGTAGTTGCGCTTGGTCTCGCCGAGGCCGGGAATCGCGGCGAACAGCGTCAGGTACTGCCCGGCGACATGGACGGGCGGCGGCGCCCCATCGGTGGGCGCCAGCTCGAAGGAGGTGACGATTTCGCTTTCCTTCCGGCGCGCGCGAATGCGGTAATCGCGCGCCGCGCCGGCGTCGTTCGGGATAGCGGGCTGCGCCGCCTGTTCGTTGTCACGCATCGGAGCTCCTCCACTCCGATTTGATGTATACCAAATACAAGATTGGGGCGACCCCGGAAGAGGCGGGCTCAGCCCGCCAGCTTGTCGAGCACCCGTCGGTAGCCGGCCTCCACCGCTGCCCGCGCCTGATGACGCCCGCCCTCGACCAGCTTGGCGCCGTTGCGCCACACCGCATCGACCGGCGCGCCACCAGCAAAAATCCAGCCGTCGATGAGCGCGTTGCCCGCCTTGCCATGCAGCGACGGCGTGCCGGCATCGAGGCTGACAAGGTCGGCCGGCCGCCCCACCGCGATCCCCGCCTCGGCGCCCAGCACCTGCGAACCCAGTGCCTGCGCGCCCAGTGCCTGCGTCCCACCTGCCAGCGCGGTGTCGAACAGAAGCCGCCCGGTCGAGGCGCCCGCCGCCAGCGCCATCACATTGCGTGCCCGCTGGCTGAACCTCTGGGAATATTCCAGCAGCCGCAGCTCTTCCGCCGCGTCGATGCGCACATTGGAATCCGAGCCGACGCCATAGCGCCCGCCCAGCTCGGCGAAGCGCCCGCCGGGAAAGATGCCGTCGCCGAGATTGGCCTCGGTGATCGGGCACAGCCCCGCCACCGCACCGCTCTTTGCCAGCCGCTGGGTCTCGGCCTCGGTCATGTGGGTGGCGTGAATCAGGCACCAGCGTTCATCGACGGGGGCGTGGTCGTAGAGATAATCGACCGGCCGCGCACCGCTGAAGGCAAGGCAGTCCTCCACCTCCTTCATCTGCTCGGCGACATGGATGTGGATCGGCCCGTCTGTCAGCGGCAGGATGGCGGCGATCTCCTCCGCCGTCGCGGCGCGCAGGCTGTGCGGCGCGAGGCCGAGCACGGCGTCGGGCAGATCCCGGATCGCCCGCCCGGCCGCTTCCATCAGCCGGCCGAAGCCCGCCACATCGTTGATGAAGCGGCGCTGCCCATGGCCCGGTGCCGCGCCGCCGAAGCCGCCATGGGCGTAGAACACCGGCAGCAGGGTCAGCGCGATGCCCGTCGACGAGGCCGCGGCGGCGATGCGGGCGGAAAGCTCGCCAATATCGGCATAGGGGGTGCCGTCGCGATCATGGTGCAGATAGTGGAACTCGCCGACACGGGTGAAGCCGGCTTCCAGCATCTCGACATAAGCGAGCGCGGCGATCGCCTCGACATCCTCGGGATCGAGCCGGTCGACCGCGCGATACATCTGGTCGCGCCAGGTCCAGAAACTGTCGCCCGCCGGGCCGCGCACCTCGCTGAGGCCGGCCATCGCCCGCTGGAAGGCGTGGCTGTGCAGGTTCGGCAGGCCGGGAATCACCACCGCGTGCCGCTCGTCGCCGGCCTGCGGCGCCACTCCGGCGGCGATGCCGACGATGCGTCCATCGGCTAGGGTGACACGCACCTCCCGCGCCCAGCCCTCGGGAAGCAGCACGCTGCCGCACCACAACACAGTCATCGCCGCCGCCTTTCGCCGATTCGATATGGACAAGCCGCCTTCGCTGCATTTATGTATATACATATTGATGCCGTTGCCAACGACTTTGCCGGGAGCCCGGACATGAGATGCGAGCGTATCTGGCGCGGTGCCCGCCTCGCCACCCTCGACGCGGCCCGGCCGGGGCTCGGCATCGTCGAGAACGGCATCGTCGCCGCCGCGGATGGCCGCATCCTCTATGCCGGCCCCGCCACCGAGGCTCCCGCCTTCGAGGCGGAGGAGGCCCTCGATGTCGAGGGGCGCTGGATCACCCCCGGCCTCATAGATTGCCACACCCATCTGGTCTTTGGCGGCGACCGCGCGCATGAATTCGAGCTGCGCCTCGCCGGCGCCTCCTATGAGGAGATCGCCCGCGCCGGCGGCGGCATCGTCTCCACCATGAAGGCCACCCGCGCCGCCAGCGAGGCCGAACTGGTCGCCGCTGCCCTGCCCCGGCTCGACGCGCTGATTGCCGAGGGCGTCACCACCATCGAGGTCAAGTCCGGCTACGGCCTGTCCGACGACGCCGAGCTGAAGAGCCTCAGGGCCGCCCGCGCCCTCGGGCAGGCCCGCCCGGTCTCGGTCGCCACCACCTATCTCGGCGCCCACGCGCTGCCGCCGGAGGCCAAGGGCGACAAGGCCGGCTATATCGATCAGGTCATCGCGCTGCTGCCCCGCATCGCGAAAGAAAAGCTCGCCGATGCGGTGGATGCCTTCTGCGAGGGCATCGCCTTCTCGCCCGACGAGGTGGCGCGGCTGTTCGCCGCCGCCCGCGCCCTCGGCCTGAAACTGAAGCTGCACGCCGACCAGCTCTCCAATCTGCACGGCGCCAAATTGGCCGCCGAGTTCGGCGCCCTCTCCGCCGATCATCTCGAACATACCGACGATGACGGCGCGGCCGCCATGGCGCAGGCCGGCACGGTGGCGGTGCTGCTGCCGGGCGCCTTCTACTTCATCCGCGAGACCAAGCTGCCGCCGGTCGACCTCTTCCGCCGCCACGGCACCCGGATCGCACTCGCCACCGACTGCAATCCCGGCACCTCGCCGCTGACCTCGCTGCTACTCACCCTGAACATGGGCGCGACGCTGTTCCGCCTGACGGTGGACGAGTGCCTTGCCGGCGTCACCCGCGAGGCCGCCCGCGCGCTCGGGCGCCTCGACGACATCGGCACGCTGGAGGCCGGCAAGTCCTGCGACCTCGCGATCTGGGACATCGAGCGCCCGGCCGAGCTGGTCTACCGCATGGGTTTCAACCCGCTGCATGCGCGGGTGTGGAGGGGAAAATGACCGAGATCGTCCTCAAGCCCGGCGCCGTCTCGCTCGCCGACTGGCGCGCCGTCTACAAGGGTGCCAGCGCCAGCCTCGATCCGGCCTGCCTGCCGGCGGTGGAGCGCTCGGCCAAGGCGGTGGCCGACATCCTCGCCAAGGGCCAGCCGGTCTACGGCATCAATACCGGCTTCGGAAAGCTGGCCACGGTGAAGATCGGCGATGCCGACCTCGCCACCCTCCAGCGCAACATCGTGCTCTCGCATGCCGCCGGCGTCGGCGAGCCGATGCCGGTGCCGGTCGCCCGGCTGATGATGGCGCTGAAGCTCGCCAGCCTCGCCCAAGGCGCCTCCGGCATCCAGCCGAAGACGCTGGCGCTTCTCGAAGCCATGCTGGCGAAGGGCCTCACCCCGGTGGTGCCATGCCAGGGCTCGGTCGGCGCCTCCGGCGACCTCGCCCCGCTGTCGCACATGACCACCACCATGATCGGCGTCGGCGAGATCTTCGTCGACGGCAGCCGGCTGCCGGCCGCCGTGGCGCTGGCCGATGCCGGCCTCGCTCCCGTCGAGCTCGGGCCGAAGGAAGGTCTCGCGCTTCTCAACGGCACCCAGTTCTCCACCGCCAACGCGCTGGCCGGGCTGTTCGAGGCGGAAAACCTCTACCGCTCGGCGCTGGTCACCGGCGCGCTTTCCACCGATGCCGCCCGCGGCTCCGACGCGCCGTTCGACCCGCGCATCCACGCGCTGCGCCGGCATAAGGGTCAGATCGAGACCGCCGAGGCGCTGCGCAGGCTGATGACCGGCTCGGCGATCCGCGCCTCGCATCTTATCGGCGACGAGCGGGTGCAGGATCCCTATTGCCTGCGCTGCCAGCCGCAGGTGATGGGCGCGGCGCTCGACGTGCTCAGGCAGGCCGCGACCACGCTCGCCACCGAAGCCAACGGCGTCTCCGACAATCCGCTGATCTTCGCCGAGGATGGCGTGGCGCTGTCCGGCGGCAATTTCCACGCCGAGCCGGTGGCCTTCGCCGCCGACATGATCGCGCTGGCCGTGTGCGAGATCGGCTCGCTGGCCGAGCGGCGCATCGCCATGCTGGTCGATCCGGCGCTGTCGGGCATGCCGGCCTTCCTGACGCCGAAGCCCGGCCTCAACTCCGGCTTCATGATCCCGCAGGTGACGGCGGCGGCGCTGGTCTCGGAGAACAAGCAGAAGGCCTATCCCGCCAGCGTCGATTCCATTCCCACCTCGGCCAATCAGGAGGACCATGTGTCCATGGCCGCCCATGGCGCCCGCCGCCTGCTGGGCATGGTGGAGAACGCGGTGGCGGTGATCGGCATCGAATTGCTGGCGAGCGCGCAGGGCTGCGACTTCCACGCCCCGCTGGCCTCCTCCCCTGTGCTGGAGACGGTGCGCGCGGCGATCCGGGCCGGGGTGCCGCATCTCGACGACGACCGCTATTTCGCCCCCGACATGGAGGCGGCCAACGCGCTCATCCGCGCCGGCGCCATCGCCGCGCTCGCCGCCGACCTGCTGCCGACGATCAGCGGGGAGACGAAGTGATGAGCGACGCCTTGTCTTACCTCTCCCCGTGGGGGAGAGGTCGGCGCGAAGCGGCGGGTGAGGGGGCGCACGCTTGCGGAGCGACGAAGGCCCCTCACCCCGCCCCTCTCCGCCAACATCGGATGTCTCCGATGTTGGCCATGCCGAATGCCGAACTCGGCAACAGCCGGGTTCCGTGCGGGGAGAGGGGGCCGTGTCGTGCTTTCGAGGAGCCTCGCGCATGACCGCTCATCCCGCCTTCCTCACTGTCATCCGCGGCACCGCCCCGCTGGTGGTGTCGCTGCCGCACACCGGCACCGATATCCCCGACGCGTTCGCCGACGACCTCGTCTCCCCCTGGCTCGCCCGCAAGGATTGCGACTGGTGGATCGAGCGTCTCTATGATTTCGCCGCCGGCATGGGCGCCAGCGTGGTGCGCACCTCGATTTCCCGCACCGCCATCGACGTCAACCGCGATCCCTCCGGCGTCTCGCTCTATCCGGGACAGGCGACCACCGAGCTGTGCCCGACCACCAGCTTCGACGGCGAGCCGCTGTACAAGCCCGGCAAGGCGCCGGACGTCGCCGCCCGTCGCGCGGGGTATTTCGACCCCTACCATGCCGCGCTCGAAGCCGAGATCGAGCACGCCCGCGCCGTCCATGGCACAATGGTGCTCTATGATTGCCACTCGATCCGCTCGGTGATCCCGCGGCTGTTTCCGGGCACGCTGCCGAACTTCAACATCGGCACCAATTCCGGCGCCAGTTGCGCCCCCGAACTGCAAGCCGCCGTCGAGGCGATCTGCGACGCCACCGCCTTCTCGCACGTCAGCAATGGCCGCTTCAAGGGCGGCTACATCACCCGGCATTACGGCGCGCCGGAACGCGGCGTGCACGCGGTCCAGATGGAACTCGCCTGCCGCAGCTATATGCCGGACCCGGCCGGATCCCTCGGCCCGGACAACTGGCCGGCGCCCTATGATCCCGCCTTTGCCGCCCCGGTGCGCGCGGCGCTGATCGCCATCCTCAACGCCTGTCTCGCCTTTGCACGCTCGCAGGGAGCCCGTTCATGACCCGTATCGACAACAGCCGCACCATCCGCGCCGCCCGTGGCACCGAGCTGTCGGCAAAGAGCTGGCTCACCGAAGCGCCGTTGCGCATGCTGATGAACAATCTCGATCCCGACGTCGCCGAGAAGCCCGGCGAGCTGGTGGTCTATGGCGGCATCGGCCGCGCCGCCCGCGATTGGGAGAGCTTCGACCGCATCGTCGCCGCGCTGCGCCGGCTGGACGACGACCAGACGCTGCTGGTGCAGTCCGGCAAGCCGGTCGGGGTGTTCCGCACCCACAAGGACGCGCCGCGGGTGCTGATCGCCAATTCCAACCTGGTGCCGCGCTGGGCGAATTGGGAGCACTTCAACGAGCTCGATAAGAAGGGGCTCATGATGTACGGCCAGATGACGGCCGGCTCGT
Organism: Ancylobacter defluvii; assembly: GCF_018390605.1. GTDB lineage: Bacteria > Pseudomonadota > Alphaproteobacteria > Rhizobiales > Xanthobacteraceae > Ancylobacter > Ancylobacter defluvii. The sequence continues at coordinate 252,276 of NZ_JAHBGD010000028.1, read as the reverse complement.
GGATCTATATCGGCGCCCAGGGCATCGTGCAGGGCACCTACGAGACCTTCGTCGAGATGGGCCGCCAGCATTTCGGCGGCTCGCTGAAGGGCAAGTGGATCCTCACCGGCGGTCTTGGCGGCATGGGCGGCGCCCAGCCGCTCGCCGCCACCATGGCCGGGGCAAGCTGCCTCGCGGTGGAATGCCGGCCCTCCTCCATCGAGTTCCGCCTGCGCACCGGCTATCTCGACACCTCGACCACCAGCCTCGACGAGGCGCTGTTGATGATCGAGCGCTCCTGCGCCGAGGGCAAGCCGCTGTCGGTCGGCCTGCTCGGCAACACCGCCGAGGTGCTGCCCGAGCTGGTGAAGCGCGGCATCCGGCCGGATGCCGTGACCGACCAGACCTCCGCCCATGACCCGGTGAACGGCTACCTGCCCGCCGGCTGGACGCTGGAGCAGTGGGAGAACGGCAAGCAGGCCGATCCCAAGGGCGTCGCCAAGGCGGCCAAGGCCTCGATGGCGGTGCATGTGCAGGCGATGCTCGACTTCTTCCACGCCGGCATCCCCACCGTCGACTACGGCAACAACATCCGCCAGATGGCGCTGGAGGAGGGCGTCGCCAACGCCTTCGATTTCCCCGGCTTCGTGCCGGCCTATATCCGCCCGCTGTTCTGCCGCGGCATCGGCCCGTTCCGCTGGGCGGCGCTGTCCGGCGACCCCTCGGACATCGCGAAGACCGACGCCAAGGTGAAGGAGCTGATCCCGGACAATCCGCATCTGCACAACTGGCTCGACATGGCGGCCGAGCGCATCCAGTTCCAGGGCCTGCCGGCGCGCATCTGCTGGGTCGGCCTCGGCGACCGCCACCGGCTCGGCCTCGCCTTCAACGAGATGGTGCGCAACGGCGAATTGAAGGCGCCCATCGTCATCGGCCGCGACCATCTGGATTCCGGCTCCGTCGCCTCGCCCAACCGCGAGACCGAGGCGATGCAGGACGGCTCCGACGCCGTCTCCGACTGGCCGCTGCTCAACGCCCTGCTCAACACCGCCTCCGGCGCCACCTGGGTGTCGCTGCACCATGGCGGCGGCGTCGGCATGGGCTTCTCGCAGCATGCCGGCATGGTGATCTGCTGCGACGGCACGGCGGAAGCCGATGCCCGCATCGCCCGCGTGCTGTGGAACGATCCGGCCACCGGCGTCATGCGCCATGCCGATGCCGGCTACGACATCGCGCTCGACTGCGCCCGCGAGCACCAGCTCGACCTGCCGGGGATACTGGGCTGAGGGGGCGGGGCATGCGTCTGCTGCGCGCCGCCGACCACCGGTTGATGCCGTGGAAGAATGGCGGCGGCGCGACCACCGAGCTCGCCATCTCCCCACCCGGCGCCGGTCTCGACGCCTTCGACTGGCGCATCAGCATGGCCGACGTGGTGGAGGACGGTCCGTTCTCCACTTTTGACGGCATCGACCGCTCGCTCGCCATCATCGGGGGCGACGGCATCCTGCTCGACATCGAAGGCCGCCCCGGCGCGCGCCTGACCCGCGCCAGCGCCCCGCTGGCCTTTCCCGCCGACACGCCCGCCCAGTGCCGGCTGATCGGCGGCCGGGTGCGCGACCTCAACGTCATGAGCCGGCGCGACGCCTTCCGGCATCGGCTCGGCCGCATCGTGACGGCTGGCCCTTATGAGGTGGCCCCTTCAGCCGAGGTGACACTCATCGTGTCGCGCAGCGCCGGGCTCGGCATCGCCTGCAACGGCGAGCACACCGAGCTCGGCATCGACGATGCCGTCCTCATCGATACCCCGGCGCAACTGACGCCGTCGGGTGCTTCGGAATTCTATCTGATCGAGCTGTTCCGCACCGACGGTGCCGCGTCCGGCCGATAGGGCTTCCGCTTCCTGCCGATGCGGCTGGCCTCCCACCGCGCCGAAACGACCGGCGCCGGCGGCTGACGCCGCCTCACCCCTTCGGCGAGAAGTGGGCGACGAGATTATAGGCATCGCCCCGGAACAGCTGGCGCGCATAGGTGATGGTCTGCTCGGCGCGGAAGGTGCGCCGCTCCAGGCACAGGCACGGCGCGCCTTTGCTCACGTCGAGGTCGCGCGCCTCGCGGGCCCCCGCCGCCAATGCGGAGATGCGGTGCTCGGCCGCCGTCCACGGCACATGGCCCAGCAGCCAGGATCCCGGCGCCGTCTGCGAGAAATCCACCGACGCCGCCTCCGGCACCACGGCGAGCGCGATCAGCCGGTCCTCCACCGCGAAGGGCCGTCCATTGGAGAGGTGCAGGCAGCGCAGCTCCACCACCCCCTCGCCGGCCGCCATGCCGCTCTCGGCCGGGTCGGCGCCTCCCGCCACCCGCAGCCGGCGCGACAGCAGCCGGTAGCCATAGGTCTCGCCGCGCGCGGCGATCTCGTTGGCGAGGTCGGGGATCTCCAGCACCGCCGACTGGATGCGCGGCTGGATGACGAAGGAGCCGGCCCGCCGCCGGCGCTCGATGAGCCCGGCCGCCACCAGCCCGGCGATCACCTTGTTCACCGTCATGCGGGCGCAGCCATATTGCGCCATCAACTCGTGCTCGAACGGAATGCGGTGGCCCGGCTTCCACTCGCCGGAGAGGATCTTGCCCTCGAGATCGGCACGGATGCGCTGGTGCAGCGTGGTCGGCTCGGCCGGCGGCACGGTTTTGGCGGAAACGGTCACTCCGGCAGCCACTCCCTTCGCCGCGCCCCGCCGACGCGACCCACTCGCCCATATGTGTAGACATGAGCGCGGCGGCTGCCAATGCACGAGCCGAGGTTTATGCTTACTCTGCCAAGCTTATATCTTCGGGCGACACTGTCCGATCGCGAGAAAGCTGCCATCGTGCCTGCCCCTCATCGAAACGACCATGATCTCGACGGCGTCCAAGATCTCGACGGCGTTCAAGACCTTGACGACGTGCAAGACCTCGACGGGGTACCAAACCTCGATTGCGTCATCGCCGGCGCCGGCCCGGCCGGCCTCATGCTGGCGCTGCTGCTGGCGCGCGCCGGGCTCAGGGTCACCCTGGTCGAGAAGCACGCCGACTTCCTGCGCGACTTTCGCGGCGACACCATCCATCCCTCGACGCTGGAGGTGATGCACGAGCTCGGCCTCGCCGAGGCGCTGCTTAAGCTGCCGCACACCCGCGCACCGACCTTGCATGCCGAGATCGGCGGGACGGACGTCACCCTTGCCGATTTCTCGCGGCTGCCGGTGCGGGCCCGCTTCATCGCCTTCATGCCGCAATGGGATTTCCTGGGCTTTCTCGCCCGCGAGGCCGCCCGCTTCCCCGGCTTCCGCCTGATCATGAACGCCGAAGTGACCGGACTGATCGAGGAAGCCGGTCACATCTGCGGGCTCGTCATCCGTACCCCGGAGGGCGAGACCCCGATCCGGGCCGCTCTCACCGTCGGCGCCGATGGACGCGGCTCGCGGGTGCGCGCGCTGGCGGGGCTGGAAGTAACGCAGTTCGGCAGCCCGAGCGATGTCTTGTGGTTCAAGCTGTCGCACCGGCCGGGCGACCCGAGCCCGACCATGGCCCATGCCGGGCCGCGGCAGGGCTTCGTGCTCATCGACCGCGGCGATTACTGGCAATGCGGCTATGTGGTGCGAAAGGGCAGCTATGCCGATGTGCAGGCCCAGGGGCTCGATGCCTTCCGCGCCGCCGTCGCCGCCGTCTCGCCGCTGCCGGCGGAGCGGGCCGGCGAGATCGCGTCCTGGGACGACATCCACCTGCTCAGCGTGCGCATCGACCGGCTGACGCGCTGGTGGCGGCCGGGGCTGATCTGCATCGGCGATGCCGCGCATGCGATGTCGCCGATCGGCGGGGTCGGCGTGAACCTTGCCATCCAGGACGCGGTGGCCGCCGCCAACCGCCTCATCGCGCCACTGAAGGCCGGCCGGCTCGCCGATGCCGATCTCGCGGCGGTGGAAGCGCGGCGGCGCTTTCCCACCTGGGCGACGCAGAAGCTCCAGCTGATGATGCGCCGCAATCCCAGCAAGCCGCGCAGCGCCAGCCGCAGCGGGCCGCCCGGCTTCCTGAAGGCCATTGCCCGCTGGCCGGTGCTCGCGCATCTCGCCGGCCGGCTGATCGGCCTCGGTTTCCGGCCCGAGCATGTGAAGCCCGAGCATATGCGCCAGGAGTACCTACGGCCGGAGCCTGAACGCCCGGACCGGTGAGCGCCCGATGCCCGGAAGCGACGGCAGAGGAATGGACGGCGGAAACGAAAACGACCGGGCCTCGGGCCCGGTCGTTGATTTCGTCGGCGACATCCTCACGCCACGACCCGATGGCCATGGCGCGTAACGTCTGGCGTTCAGGCCGCTGCCTTGCGGCTGCGGCCGCGGGGCTTGGCGGGAGCGACCGGCGCCGGCTTCTTGCGCTGCTGGCCGAGGCCCATCTTCTTGGCGAGGTTGGAGCGTGCCTCGGCATAGCTCGGTGCAACCATCGGATAGTCGTTCGGCAGGCCCCACTTAGCGCGGTACTCTTCCGGCGTCATATTGTACTTCGTGCGCAGATGACGCTTGAGCGACTTGAACTTCAGCCCGTCTTCCAAGCACACGATGAACTCCGGCGTCACCGACTTCTTCACCGGGATGGCAGGCTTCAGCACTTCTTCCACCACCACCGGGGCGGGCGTGTTCAGGCGAAGCAGTGCCGTGTGCACCTTGGAAATCAGATCAGGCAACTCAGACGCCGGCACGGAATTGTTGCCGACGAAAGCGGCAACCACATCCGCCGTAAGACCGAGATAATCCACCGACGAATCTTCTGTTCCAGACATCTATCTTCTCCATACAAGTTTTGATTCGGTGTAACACCTCCCTTAGAAAGGTCAACAAGCAAAGTTGTGAAAAACCTTCCCGATACGGAAATAAAGCCTCCACGCCGCCCGGCATCGGCCTTGCCTAACGTCACCCGCATCAGTTGATACACCCGCCCGGAAGGACTGCCTGCGATTGCAGCAACGCGCGGCGCATTCCGGTGCTGGCGGATGTAGTGCAGCCGTCGAACTATTGTGGCGCCTCACTTTCCGACCCTCCGGAATAGTTTCGGCAATTCTGGCGAAAATCCGGCATTCGCGATCAATCACGCCGTGCGGACAGGTGATTTTATTGGTTGCGTCCGCTCACATACCGCTAGCGTAGACGTGATCGAAGAAATCTCGCTCGCAGGCAACAGCACGACGGAACAGATCGGCAGCACGCGCCCGATTTTGTTCGTCCGCCGCGGCGCCGGCACGATCGAGCTCCCCGCGCAGCCAGGTCACGAATGCACGAAAACCATCATTGTTGTGCAGGGTGATCCACTCGGCATGCACGAAATCGTCCGGCAGCGCCGCACCGGGCCGGTCGGCCCAGTCGAGATACAGCCACTCCGCCACGCACAGCACGGCGAGACAGCACGCATAGCTGCGCTCGCCCGCCGCCTCCTCCATCAGATCCTGAAAGGCGCGGGTCGGCGCGGTCAATGCCGGTGCCAGCCGCTGGTCTTCCGGCACGCCGAGCGTGTCGAAGGCGCGCAGAAAATAGGTATTCTCGTCGCTGGTGATCATGGCGGCGAATTGCGAGAAGCGTACCCGCGATTCAAAGCGGTCGGCCGTGGTAATCGCGGCGCCGATCAGCGCCACGAAACGGTCGACGAACTGATAATCCTGGATGAGATAGCGGCGCATGACATCTTCCGCCACCGCGCCGCAAAAGATCTCGTCGACGAAACGGTGATGGGTCGATGCCCTCCAGTTGGCGTTGTTGTCCTCGCGAAGCTGGTCACTGAATCCAGACATGTCGGCTGCTCCCTGTCGTCCTCGCCGCTGTATGCAGCGGCGCAGGCGCGGCGTCGAGAGTGCCGGCGGGCAAGCTACATGCGCACCGTCTGGCCGCCATCGACGGTCAGGACATGGCCGTTGACAAAGGACGCCTCGTCGGAGGCGAGGAACACCGCCGCGGCGCCGATCTCATGCGGTCGCCCCCAGCGCCCCATCGGCACCCGCACATCGACGAAGGCGGAGAAGGCGGCATCGTGCACCAGACCCTGATTGGTCTCGGTGGCGAACATGCCGGGGGCGATGGCGTTGCTGGTCACCCCGTCGCGGGCGTAGTCCACCGCGAGCGCCCGCATCAGCCCGGTCAATCCGGCCTTGGCGGCGGTGTAGACCGGGTCGTTGCGATTGGCGACCTGCCCGGCGATCGAGGTGACGGCGATCAGCCGGCCGTGCCCTTGCGCCGCCATGTAGCCGGCCGCCTGGCGCGCCAGCAGCATCGGCGCCAGAAGGTCGGTGGCCAGCAGCCGCTCCGCTTCCTCCGCGGTGAAATTCTCCAGGGCGCGCCGGTCGCGGGCACCGACATTATTGACGAGAATGTCGAGCCGGCCATGTCGCGCATGCAGCGCCGCGAGCGCGGCCGACGCCGCCGCGAGATCGGCAACGTCGAAGGCCGCGGTTTCCACCTCGCAGCCGGTCGCGGCGGCGAGCGCCTGCGCCGCGGCGGCGAGCCGCCCATGGTCGCGCCCGTTGATCGTCACCCTCGCCCCCGCCTGCGCCAGCGCCTTCGCCATCTCGAAGCCGAGCCCGCGGGCGGAGCCGGTGACCAGCGCCACCCTTCCATCGAGACGGAACGGCGCGCGGATCGACGGGGCGGCGGAGACCTGGGATTCGGCGGTCATGGCAAGTTTCTCCGTGGAGGGACGGGGCTTCTGCGAAGAGCGAATACTCCCCCTCTGCATCTTTCTTCTGATGTGTACCACCCGTTCTCGGCTACGCCTGTCATTTGCCGCGGACTTGACGGTAATGGGCGCACAACGTTACCGATCGAAGCAGAAACAAGCGGGACGGCACCTCCTCCGCAGAATAGGTTGCGCCGCCACCGCCGATCCCCCGAGATCGCACGCACGACCATTCCGGGCGGCCCGCCGGCTCCGAGCGCCGGGCCGCCTACAGGGCAGGAGCCCCGTCGGGGCAAGACATCATGCGTCATTTCTTCGTCCGCCATCAGCCGCCGCACCGGCCGCACATCGCCTTGCTCGCCGGCCTCGGCGGCCTCGCCGCCATCGGCGTCACCGGCGCGTTCAGCCTGCATGCCGGCGTGCCGCTGCTCATCGCGCCGTTCGGCGCCAGCTGCGTGCTGCTGTTCTCGCTGCCGGGCAGTCCGCTGTCGCAACCGATGAACGTGGTCGGCGGCCATGTCGTGTCGAGCGCCATCGCCCTCGGCCTGCACATGCTGCTGCCGGGCGCGTGGTGGGCGGCGGCGCTCGCCGTCGGCCTCGCCATCACGCTGATGGCGCTGCTGCGCGTCACCCACCCGCCGGCGGGGGCCGACCCGCTGCTGGTCTTCGCCGCCGACCCCAACTGGGGCTTCCTGGCGATGCCGGTGCTGATCGGCTCGGTCAGCCTGGTGGTGATCGCCGCCGTGTTCCACCGGCTCACCGGCACCGTCTATCCGCTGAAGGCGCCCTGACGCCCGGCCGCTCCGCGCCCCGGTGCGGAGCGGAGTCTCCCCATGCGGCGCTTAACCGCGCCCGGCGGTATTTTGCGCGGGCGCATTGCCGCCGCGCCCGCAATAGCGAACTCTGCGTCCCAGTCCGTCGCGACGGAACAACGGGTCCGGTAACGGCATGCGCATTGCTTCGCCTCGCCGGAGGGCTGCAGAAGGGGAGACCGACATGCCATTGATCCGCAACAGCTATGGCAAGGGCCGGGTGCGCATCATGCGCGTCGACCGCGACAGCCCCCGCCACCAGGTCCGCGAGCTGACGGTCCAGTGCATGCTCACCGGCGCCTTCGACGCCGCCTATACCGCGGGCGACAACCGCAAGGTCGTCGCCACCGATTCGATCAAGAACATCGTCAACATCGTCGCCCGCGACCATGTCGGCCTCGACAACGAGGCCTATTGTGAGGTGCTCGCCCGATATTTCCTCGACCGCTACGAGCATGTCGACGCGGTTGAGATCACCGCCAGCGAGACCAGATGGGTGCGCATCGCCGTCGACGGCGCCCCGCACGACCATGCCTATGTGCTCGATGGCAATGGCCATCCCGTGGTCAAGGTTTCAGCGTCGCGCGCCGGCACCACGATCGTCTCCGGGATTTCCGGCTTCACCTTCCTCAAGACCACCGAATCGGGCTGGGAGGACTATTGGTTCGACGAGGCCACCACGCTGAAGCCGACGGCGGACCGCCTGTTCGCCACCGCGATGGAAGCCAGCTGGCGCTGGTCGCAGCCGCCCGCCTCCTATCCCGAGGCCAATGCCGCCGTGCTGGCCGAAGCGCTGAAGGTGTTCGCCACCACCTACAGCCCCGGCGTGCAGAACACGCTCTATCTCATGGGCGAGGCGGTGCTGGCGGCGGTGCCGGAGATCGCCGAGATCAGCTTCGCCTGCCCCAACAAGCACTATCTGCCCATCGATCTGTCGCCCTTCGGCCGCGCCTTCGACGGGCAGGTGTTCACCCCCACCGACGAGCCGCACGGCCAGATCGAGTGCACCATCGCCCGCAGCTGAGCGGCGGAGGCCCATGGACATCAATACCGTCACCGAGGTGCTGCGCCCCCGCGCACGCGACGAGATCGCCGCCGCCCGGCCGGGCGACGCCTTTCTTGGCGGCGGCACCTTCCTGTTCTCGGAGCCGCAGCCGGAGTTGCGCCGGCTCATCGATCTGTCGAAGCTGCGCTGGGCGCCGCTATCGGCCGGCGACGCCGGGCTCGACATCGCCGCCACCTGCACGATCGCCGAGCTCCATGCCTTCGAGGCGCCCGCCGGCTGGACGGCAGCGGCGCTGATCGGCGAGTGCTGCCGCGCCTTCCTCGCCTCGTTCAAGGTGTGGAACATGGCGACGGTCGGCGGCAACATCTGCCTCGGCCTGCCGGCCGGGCCGATGATCTCGCTCGCCGCCGCGCTCGATGCCAGCTGCGTCCTGTGGGCCGGCGACGGTGGCGAGCGCCGCCTGCCCGTCCTCGATTTCGTGCGCGGCCCGCGCGAGAACGCGCTGGCGCCCGGCGAATTGCTGCGCCGCATCGAGCTGCCGGCCGCCGCGCTGGCCCGCCGCTTTGCCTTCCGCCGGGCGTCGCTGACCCCGCTCGGGCGCTCGGGCGTGCTCGTCATCGGCACGCTGGACCGCGACGGCAGCCTCCGGCTGACGGTGACGGCGGCGACGCGACGGCCGCAGCGGCTGGATTTTCCGGCGCCGCTCGACCGCGCCGCCCTCGCCGCGCGGCTCGCCGCCGAACTCCCGCCGGCGCTGTATTATGACGACGTTCACGGCCGCCCCGACTGGCGGCGGCACATGACCCAGCTGTTCGCCGAGGAAATCCGTGCCGAGCTTCTGGGAGAAGCGGCATGAATCTCGTCGTCAACGGCGCCGCCGTCGCCATCGACCCCCGCCCCGGCCAGTGCCTGCGGACGCTGCTGCGCCAGCTCGGCTGGTTCGGCGTCAAGAAGGGCTGCGATGCGGGGGATTGCGGCGCCTGCACCGTGCATGTCGACGGGCGGCCGGTGCATTCCTGCCTCTATCCCGCCTTCCGGGCCGAGGGCGCCAGCGTCACCACCATCGAGGGCCTGGCGCCGGAGGGCGGCCTGCATCCCATGCAGCAGGCCTTCCTCGACGCCCAGGGCTATCAATGCGGCTTCTGCACCGCCGGCATGGTGATGACCGCCGCCGCCCTCGACCAGGCGCAGCGCCGCGACCTGCCGAACGCGCTCAAGGGCAATCTGTGCCGCTGCACCGGCTACCGCGCCATTGCCGACGCGATCGATGGCGTCGCCCATGTCGAGGCCGATGCCCCCGGCGCCGCCTGCGGCCGCAGCCTGCCGGCCCCCGCCGGCCCGGCCATCGTCACCGGCCGCGCCGGCTACACCATGGACGTGGCGCCGGAGGGCGCGCTCGCCGGCCTCACGCACATGAAGATCCTGCGGGCACCGCACGCCCATGCGCGGATCGTGGCGATCGACGCGGCGGCGGCGCTCGCGCTGCCCGGCGTGGTGGCGGTGCTCACCCATGCCGACGCGCCCGAGGCGTTGTTCTCCACCGCCCGCCACCACCACGCCACCGACGATGTCGACGATACACGGGTGCTCGATCCGGTGATCCGCCATGTCGGCCAGCGCGTCGCCGCCGTGGTCGCCGAGAGCGAGGCGGTGGCCGAGGCCGCCTGCGCCCTGATCGACGTCACCTATGAGCTTCTTCCGGCGGTGTTCGATCCCCTCGAGGCGATGGCGCCGGGCGCGCCGGTGCTGCACGACAAGCCGGCCTGCTCCCGCATCGCCGATCCCGCGCGCAACATCGTCGCCGAGCTTCATGGCGAGATCGGCTCCATCGCGGAGGGGCTGGCGCAGGCCGACCACGTCTTCGCGGCCACCTACCGCACCCAGCGCGTCCAGCACGCGCATCTGGAAACCCACGGCGCCATCGGCTGGCGCGACGGCGAGGGGCGCCTCGTGCTGCGCACCTCCTCGCAGACGCCATTCCTCACCCGCGACGCCCTCGCCAGCCTCTACGGCCTGCCGCGTGAAAAGGTGCGCGTCATCACCGGGCGGGTCGGCGGCGGCTTCGGCGGCAAGCAGGAAATGCTGGTCGAGGACATCGTGGCGCTGGCGGTACTGAAGACCGGCCGGCCGGTGAAGCTGGAATATACCCGCGCCGAGCAGTTCGCCGCCTCCACCTGCCGCCACCCGATGAACATCGATGTGCGGATCGGCGCCAGGGCGGACGGCACCCTCACCGCCCTCGCCCTCACCATTGTCTCCAACACCGGCGCCTATGGCAATCACGCCGCCGGCGTGCTGTTCCACGGCGCCAATGAGTGCCTCACCCTCTATCGCTGCGCCAATAAGCAGGTGGATGGCTATGCCGTCTACACCAACACCCCGCCGAGCGGCGCCTTTCGCGGCTATGGCCTCAGCCAGACCATCTTCGCGGTGGAATCGGCGATGGACGAACTGGCGCACGCGCTCGGCATCGACCCGTTCGCGCTGCGGCGCCGGAATGTCGTCGTGCCCGGCGACGCGCTGGTCGCCTATGACGACCATCCGCACGACGTCGAGTTCGGCTCCTACGGCCTCGACCAGTGTCTCGATCTGGTCGAGGCGGCGCTCCGGGCGGCGCCGAAGCCCGATCCGGGGCCGGACTGGCTGGTCGGGCGCGGCATGGCGGCGTCGATGATCGACACCGTCCCGCCGCGCGGCCATGTCGGCATGAGCCGCCTCGCCCTGATGCCGGACGGCGGTTTCGAGCTGAAGGTCGGCACCGCCGAATTCGGCAACGGCACCACCACCGTGCACGCGCAGATCGCCGCCACGGTGTTGGGGATCGCGAGCGCCGATATCCGCATCCGCCAGTCCGACACCGACCATGTGCCGCATGACACCGGCGCCTATGGCTCGACCGGCACGGTGGTGGCCGGCGAGGCCACCCGCCGCGCCGCGCAGGAACTGCTCGGGCGCATCCTCGCCATGGCCGCCGCCCGCGCTGGCGTCGTCACCGATCTCTGCCGCATCGAGGGTGGGCATGTCGTTGCCGGCGCGGCGCACATCCCGCTCGCCGACCTCGCCCCGCTGGAGGCGGAAGGCCGCGCCGACGGCTCGCCGCGCTCGATCGCTTTCAATGTCCAGGCCTTCGAGGTCGGCGTGCATCGCCGTTCCGGCGAGATCCGCCTGCTGCGCTCGCTGCACGCCGCCGATGCCGGCGTGGTCATCAACCCGATGCAGTGCCGCGGCCAGGTGGAGGGCGGCGTCGCCCAGGCGATCGGCGCCGCGCTCTACGAAGACCTGCTGGTCGACGCCGCCGGCGCCGTCGCCAATCCGACCTTTCGCAGCTATCACATCCCGACCTTCGCCGATGTGCCGCGCACCGAGGTGTTCTTTGCCGATACCCATGACACCCTCGGCCCGCTCGGCGCCAAGTCGATGAGCGAGAGCCCGTACAATCCGGTGGCGCCGGCGCTCGCCAACGCGATCTTCGATGCCACCGGCGTGCGGCTGCGCGCCACGCCGTTCAAGGCGGACGAGCTCTACGCGCTGATCCCTGGTCATTTCGCGCCGGCGGAGGACGCATGACACCCGAGCGTACCCCACCCGCGCGCACCCCACCCGCGCGCATCGCGCTTCGCGGTCCCGCGCTCAGCCTGAAGGCCGATCCCTTCGCCCTGCCGGCCGGCGACTGCCTCGACCATATCGAGGACGCGCTGATTGTGATCGAGGACGGCGTCATCGCCGCCATCGGCCCCTATGCCGATCTGGCGCCGGGACTTTCACCGGAAATCGATCTCATCGATCACCGCACCGGCCTCATCGTCCCCGGCTTCATCGACGCGCATGTGCATTACCCGCAGCTGCAGATGATCGGCGCCTATGGCACGCAGCTGCTCGAATGGCTCGACGCCTACACCTTCCCGGCCGAGATGAGCTTCGCCGACGCCGCCCATGCCGAGCGGGTCGCCGGCCTGTTCCTGCGCGAGCTTCTGCGCGCCGGAACCACTACCGCTATGGTCTACTGCACGGTGCACCCCCATTCGGTGGATGCCTTCTTCGCCGAATCCGAACGCTTCAACACCCGCATGATCGCCGGCAAGGTGCTGATGGACCGCAACGCCCCGGCGCCGCTGCTCGACACCGCCCAGCGCGGCTTCGAGGAAAGCGCCGCGCTGATCGCCCGCTGGCACCGGCGCGGCCGCCAGCTCTATTGCGTCACCCCCCGCTTCGCCCCGACCTCGACCGAGGCGCAGCTCGACGCCGCCGGCGCCCTGCTCCATGAAGCTAACGGATTGTTTTTGCAGACACATCTCTGCGAGAACCCCGGTGAGGTGGAATGGGTACGCGAGCTGTTCCCCGCGCGCGCCTCCTATCTCGACGTCTATGCGGCGGCCGGCCTCGTCGGCCCGCGCTCGATGTTCGGCCACGCCGTGCACGTGCATGAGGGCGATTTCTGCACCTGCCACCAGGCGGGCGCCGGCCTCGCCCATTGCCCGACCTCCAACCTGTTCCTCGGCTCCGGCCTGTTCCGGCTGTTCGAGGCCGTCGACCCGCGACGCCCGGTCCGGGTCGGGCTCGGCACCGATGTCGGCGGCGGCACGTCGCTGTCGCAGTTGCAGTCGCTCAACGAGGCCTACAAGGTGGCGGCGCTGACGGGCCACAAGCTCAATGCCGTGCAGGGCCTCTATCTCGCGACGCTCGGCGGCGCCCGGGCGCTGCATCTCGACGACCGGCTCGGCCGCCTCGCCCCCGGATATGAGGCGGACATCGTGGTACTGGACCCGAAGGCGACGCCCTTGCTCGGCTTCCGCACCGATTATTGCAACAGCATCGAGGAACTGGTCTTCGTGCTGATGACGCTCGGCGACGACCGCGCGGTGCGCGCCACCTATGTCGCCGGCGCGCCGGTCTATGATCGCGACCGCACCGGCGAGCGCTTCCGCTACCCGACACACGCCTGAGGACCGCCATGGCCGCCATCACGCTCGCCGCCCTCAACGCCACGGACGTACCCGGCTTCGTCGCCGCGCTCGATGGCATCTTCGAGCATTCGCCCTGGGTCGCGGAAGCCGCCGCCGCCCATCGCCCCTACCCGACCCTCGCCGCCCTGCACGAGGGATTGATGGCCGCTGTCGAGGCCCGCCCGCCGGGCGAGCGCATCGCCTTCATCGCCGCCCATCCCGATCTCGCCGGCAAGGCCGCACGCGCCGGCTCCATCGCCGCCGAATCGGTTTTCGAACAGGCCGGGCTCGGGCTCGACCGGCTTTCGGATGCCGAGTTCACCCGCTTCGAAGCGCTCAACGACGCCTATCGCGCCCGGTTCGGCTTTCCCTTCGTCATCTGCGTGCGCCGACAGACCCGCGACGCCGTGCTCGACGCCTTCAAGACCCGGCTCGCCAACTCGCCGGACGAGGAGGTGGCCGCGGCGCTCGCCGAGATCGGCTTCATCACCCGTCTGCGGCTCGTCGAACGTGTCGAGGGGCCGGGCGCGCCGCCCACCACCGGGCGCCTGTCCACCCATGTGCTCGATACCCACAAGGGCGGGCCGGCCGCGGGGGTCAAGGTCGAGCTCTATGAGGTCGGCGCCTCCGGCCGCGCCAGGCTCGCCGTGCGGATGACCAATGCGGATGGGCGAACCGGTGCCCCGCTGCTCGCGGACGCGCCGCTGCGCATCGGCACCTATGAGCTGGTCTTCCATCTCGGGCCGTATTTTGCCGCCCGCGACCTGCCCTTGCCCGAGCGCCCCTTTCTTGACGAGGTGCCGGTGCGCTTTTCGATCGCCGAACCCGAGGGCCACTACCACGTTCCGCTCGTCGCCACCCCCTGGAGTTATTCAACCTATCGGGGAAGCTGACGCACGACTCTTCTGGGCGATCGGGCGCGTTTCCGCTATGCTCTTCGCGGGTACTCATGGTGGCCGGGACGCCCTATGTCGCCGAACGAGCCGAACATGCCGACCGATGGCGCTTTCAGCCAACGGCCGATGATGAGGCGTTTCCGTCGTTCCGGCGGCGGCTCGGCTTGCCTTGCCCGGCTGTGCCACGTCCTGGCGTCGCTTGCCGCCCTGTTTCCCGCTGCCGCCGGTGCCGCCGATTGTCCCACGGCCTTCGACACCAGCGTCGTGGCACGCGGCCTGGATGCGCATGGCGACATCGCGCTCGCCGATGGTCGCACGATACGCCTCGCCGCGCTGGCGGACATCACCGCCTCCCCAGATCCAGCCCGCCGGGCGGCGCTGGATCGGCTCGTTGCCGGGCGGACGCTCACCCTCGCCATCGCCGATTCGACGCCGGATCGCTATGGCCGCCTCGCCGCCCTCGCCCGCCTGCCGGACGGCAAGCTTCTCCAGCAGGCCGCATTGGAGGAGGGCCTTGCCGTCGCGCGGCCGGAGGCCGGCTATATTGGCTGCATGCCGGCGCTCATTGCCGCCGAACAGCCGGCCCGCACCGCCGGTCTCGGCGTGTGGGCGCGCCTGCCGCTGAAGGCCGCGCCGCCAGAGGCTCTCGCCAGCGCGGCCGGTCACTTTTCCGTCGTTACCGGCCGGGTGCTGACAGTTGGCAGCACCCGCCGACTTGATTATCTCAATTTCGGCCCAGTCTGGCGGCAGGACACTACGGTGAGGGTGGACGAATCCGGACGCGCCGCGCTCCAGGCTCACGGCCTTGACGTGGCGTCGCTCGCCGGACGCGAAGTGATGCTGCGCGGTGACGTCGATCTCGTCGACGGACCGCTCATCGATCTGCGCTGGGCCGAACAGATGGAAGTGGTTGCGGAGGCTGCGAAGCCGTGACGGGGATGACGGGCCGGTGAACGAAACGGCGCGCTGGATGGGACAGGATCAGGGGCCGTGCGTCGCTTTCCCGGCGCGGCGCGCGCTGGCGCTTGCCCTCCTGTTCGCTGCCGGCCTCGTCCTCTCCGGCTGTTCCAATCTGCAGGAGACGCCGTCCACCGCCGCGGCGCCGGCGCCCCCCTCCTTCGAGGACACGCTGACTCCGACCCAGCGCAAGGAGCATGACCGGCTCGTCTCCTCCTATGGCGGCGCCTATAACGACCCCAAGCTGCAAGGCATGATCCAAGAGACGGTGACGCGCCTCGTCGCCGCGTCCGAGCGGCCGGATCAGAAATACCGCGTCACCATCCTCAATTCGCCGGCGATCAACGCCTTCGCCCTGCCGAACGGCTCGATCTACGTCACCCGCGGCCTGCTGGCGCTGGCCGACGACGATGCCGAGCTCGCCTCGGTGCTGGCGCATGAGATGGCGCATGTCATCGCCAACCATGCCGCCATCCGTGAGGACCAGGTGAAGCAGGCGGTGCTGGTCAGCCGCGTCATTTCCGATGTGGTGAACGACCCTGATCTCGGGGCGCTGGCGCTTGCCAAGAGCCGCATGTCGCTGGCGAGCTTCTCGCGGGCGCAGGAACTCGAGGCCGACGCCATCGGGGTGGGCATCAGCGCCCGCGCCGGTTTCGACCCCTATGGCGCCGAGCGCTTCCTCACCACGATGGGCCGCCAGCAGGCGCTCCGTGCGTCGAGTCCGATGAGCCGCACCGCCTCGACCGACGCCGCCGACTTCCTCGCCACCCATCCGGCGACGCCCGAGCGCATTTCCATCGTCATGGCGAATGCCCGCGAATATGCCTCGCCGAACAAGCCGGGCGAGCGCGACGCCAAACAATATCTCACCGCCATTGACGGGCTGGTCTATGGCGACGACCCCAAGGAAGGCTTCATCCGCGGGCGTCGCTTCTTCCATCCGAAACTCGGCTTCACCTTCACCGCGCCGGAAGGCTTCGCGCTGGAGAACACCTCGCAGGCGGTGCTCGGGGCCGACGCCTCCGGCGCCGAGGCGCTCCGGCTCGACGCGGTGCGCGTCACCGGCGACCAGTCGCTGGCACAGTATTTGTCCTCCGGCTGGATCGAGGGGGTCGAGATCTCCTCGGTGGAAAGCCTGGTGCTGAACGGCTTCCCGGCGGCCACGGCGGTGGCGCGGGGCGAGCAATGGTCGTTCCGCATGTTCGCCATCCGCTTCGGCAGCGACGTCTACCGGCTGATCTTCGCGGCGCGGGACCTGACGCCGGATCTCGACCGCCAGTTCCGCGAGGCGGCGGAAACCTTCCGCCGTGTCTCCATCGAGGAGGCGGAGCGGGTAAGGCCGCTGCGCATCCGCACCGTGAAGGTCGGCCTGACCGACACGCCCGATACGCTGGCCGCGAAGATGGACGTGCCGGACCGGCCGCTGGAGCGCTTCCTCATCCTCAACGGGCTGGAAAAGGGCGCGAAGCTGAAATATGGCGAGCTGGTGAAGGTCGTCGCGGAATAGCGCTCCCTTGTCCGAAGCGGCCATCGGCGATGCGATAAGCTAGGCAAATGCCCCCGCCGGCATTCCCGCACCGCTGACCAGCGTGGCGCGCAGCTTCTCGATGGCCCGGTTCTCGATCTGCCGCACACGCTCCTTCGAGATGCCGAGCCGCGCGCCCAGCGTCTCCAGCGTCTCGCTTTCCTCGGCAAGACGCCGTGCGCGGATGATGCGCATCTCGCGGTCGGAGAGCGAACGCAGCGCCAGCGAGAGCCAGCGCCGCTGACGCTCGCCGTCGATGCTCTCGGCGACCTGCTCGTCGGGCAGCGGGTCGTCCGCCATCAGCTGGTCGAGCCGCGCGGCGCCCTCTTCCGCGCCGGCGGAAAGCGGGGCGTTCAGCGACAGGTCGGGCGCGGTCAGCCGGGCATCCATGCGCGCCACCTCGACGGCGGGCACGCCGAGCGCATCGGCCACCGCATCATACATCTCATCGCGGGTCGCGTGGGCGAACTCCTCGGCCTTTTCCAGTCGCGCCCGCACCCGGCGAAGATTGAAGAACAGCGCCTTTTGCCCCGAGGAAGTGCCGCCGCGCACGATCGACCAGTTGCGCAGCACGTAATCCTGGATGGCGGCACGAATCCACCAGGTGGCATAGGTCGAGAACCGCACATCGCGCGCCACTTCGAAGCGGGCGGCCGCCTCCATCAGGCCGATATGGCCTTCCTGGACAAGATCGGCCATGGGCAGGCCGTAATGGCGGAAGCGGCGGGCAATCGAGATGGCGAGGCGCATATGCGCCTGGACGAGGCGATGCAGCGCCCGCTCGTCGCGCTGTTCGCTCCAGCGGCGAGCGAGTTCGAATTCCTGCTCGCGCGCGAGCAGCGGCTCGGCCCTGGCCGCCCTTGCGAGAAAGGTCGAGGGAACCACTGATTGACCGCCCAGATCGCCCATGCGCGCCTCCCCGGATCATGCGGACCCGCGGCGCATCAGGCGCAGACAAGCGCCGTCCGGGGCGGGGCCCGACGAAGTGACATGCGCAGAACGCGTGGGAGGCGGTTCGGTTCCACGCATGGACGGATTCGCGCCGGTATCCCGCGAACCCAGATACAGCGGGCGATGGCCTGCGCCACCGCCGTCGGAGGACGGCTATCTCAGGAATTGCCTGAACCGCCGCAAGGCGAGCAGGAACAGCGCTACGCCGATGACGATGAGCGCCAGGAATTGCGGCCACACCACCTCAAGCCCCGCGCCTCGGAACAGGATGGACTGCGCCAGCATCACGAAATGCGTGTTCGGCGCCGCCAGCATGATGTCCTGAATGATCTGCGGCATGCTCTCGCGTGGCGTCGAGCCACCGGACAGCACCTGCAGCGGCAGCAGCACCAGCATCAGCAGCAGCCCGAACTGCGGCATGGTGCCGGCCATGGTGGCGAGAAAGATGCCCATCGACGTCGTGGCGAACAGATGCAGGGCGGTGCCGACGAGAAACAGCGACAGCGAACCGTTGAGCGGCACGTCGAGCGCCCATTGGACGATGAAGACCAGCGACGCGCTCGATGCCACCAGCACGACCAGCCCCATCGACCAGATCTTGCTCAACATGATCTCGGTCGGGGTGACCGGCATGACGAGCAGATGCTCGATGGTGCCATGCTCGCGCTCGCGGATCAGCGCCGCCCCGGTCAGGATGATCGACAGCATGGTGATCGAGGAAATGACATTGGTGATGGCGCCGAACCAGCCCTTGCTGAGCTGCTGGTTGAAGCGGGCGCGCAGAGCGAGATCGACCGGCACCGTGACACCGCCGCGATAGCGGTTCAGGAACTCGCCGACCTCGTCGGAGACGATGGTCTGGATGTAGCCGCCACCGGAAAACGCCTGTGACATCCGCGTCGCATCGACGTTGAGCTGGATGGTCGGCGAGCGGCCGGCGAGGAGATCGCGCTGGAAATTCGGCGGAATATCGAGCGCGAAGGTATCGAGCCCGGCATCCATGCGCCGGTCCATCTCATATTGCGAGATAAGCTTGGGAACGGCGAAATAGGGCGGATAGAATGCGGCGATGAGGCGTGAGGAGACCGGGGATTGATCCTCGTCGACGATCGCGATCGCCGCCCGGTTCAACGTTTCCGGCATGGCGCTCGATGCGGTGTAGATCGAGACCGTGAAGGAATAGACGATCAGCACCAGCAGCATCGGATCGCGCGCCAGCCCGCGCAATTCCTTGATCCCGAGCTGGAAGATGTTGGCGGCGCGCATCGTCAGTTCGCCTGCTTCTTGAGAAGCGCGATGCCGAGGCCGAGCAGAACCGGGCCTGCGATCAGCAAGGGAATGAAGGCGTCGGCGAGCTCGGCGAAACCGAGCCCTTTTGAGAAGGTCCCGCGCGAAATCGTCATGAAATAGGTCGCCGGGTAGATCTGGCCGACGAAGGCGCCCGCCCCCTGCAGCGAAGAGACCGGATCGATCATGCCGGAATAATTGACGGCGGGGATGAGGGTGAGCAGCGCCGTGCCGAAGATCGCGGCGATCTGGCTGCTCATGAAGGTCGACAGCAGCAATCCGAGAGCCGTGGCGGCAAAGACATAGAGCAGGGCCGCCACGCTCAGCGCGGGAAGGCTGCCGGTCAGCGGCACCCGGAAGATGAAGACCGCGAAAGCCACCAGCATCGCGAAATTCAGCATGGCGAGGGCGACATAGGGCAGTTGCTTGCCGACCAGGAACTCGAAGCGGGTGACCGGCGTCACGTAGAAATTGGTGATCGAGCCGAGCTCCTTTTCCCGCACCACGCTGAGCACGGCGAGCATGGCGGGAATCATCATCAGCAGAAGCGGCAACATCGCCGGCACGATGGCCACCAGGCTCTGGACGCCGGGATTGTAGCGGTAGCGCAGGGCGATCTGGAAATCGCCGACGGTGGCGGCGTTGCCGTAGAGTTCGCGCGCCTTCTGGGTAAGCCAGGCGGCATGCATGCCCTGAACGTAGCCTCGCACGGTTTCGGCGCGGGAGGGCATCGCCCCGTCTATCCAGGCCCCGATCTCCACGGTCTTGTTGCCGCGCGCGACGTCGCGGCCGAAACCGGAAGGGATCTCGATGGCGAGGCTGATTTCACCTTCGCGCATCCGCCGGTCCATATCGGCATAGTCGGTGATCGGCGGCTTTTCGATGAAATAGCGGGATCCGGCGATCTGCTGCACATAGTCGTGGCTCAGGGCGGTGTCGTCGCGATCGAGCACCGCGAAAGACAGGTTGTCGACATCCATGTTGATGCCGTAGCCGACGACGAACATCAGGATCACGGTGCCGAGCAGCGCGAGCGTGGCGCGGATGGGATCGCGACGCAGTTCGAGCGCCTCACGCCGTGTATAGGCAAACATGCGGCGCGGATCGAAACGGCGGGGGGCGGCTTGGTGCGTCGCCGCCACCGCCGGCCCGGCGGCCGGCACCGGCGTGACAGCGAAAGCCCCACCCGACACGGTGGCGGGCGACACGGTGGCGGGAGCGGCGACCGGGGAACCACCTGCCGCCCGTTCGCTGATCGCCTCTTCGAGATAGGCGATGAACGCCTCCTCAAGCGAATGTGCCGCGCGCTTCTCGACGATGGCCGCCGGCGTATCACTCACCAGCACCCGGCCCGCATGCATGAGCGAGATGCGGTCGCAGAGTTCGGCTTCGTTCATAAAATGGGTGGAGACGAAGATGGTGACGCTGTCCTTGCGCGACAGGTCGGAAAGGATCTGCCAGAAGGCGTCACGCGCCACCGGATCGACGCCCGAGGTGGGCTCGTCGAGAATCAGTATGTCCGGCGCATGGATCATCGCCACAGCGAGCGACAGGCGCTGGCGGATACCGAGCGGCAGCGCGTCCGGCAGGGTCTCCATGATGTCTTCGAGACCGAACCTCGCCGCCATCTCCGCGATCCGCGCCGGAATGGCCCGCGGTGTCAGCCGGAACAATCGCGCATGCAGGTCGAGGTTCTGCCGCACCGTCAGCTCGGTATAGAGCGAGAAGGCCTGGCTCATATAGCCGACGCGGCGGCGCACCTCGATATCGTTCGGATCCACCTCGCGGCCGAAAAGCCGCGCCGTGCCCTCGCTCGCCGGCAAAAGCCCGGTCAGCATCTTCATCGTCGTGGTCTTGCCGCAGCCATTGGAGCCGAGGAAGCCGAAGATCTCTCCGCGCGGAATGCGGAAGCTGACATTGTCGACGGCGACGAAGTCGCCGAAGCGCATGGTGAGATGCTCGGCCTCGATGGCGACGTCCGCCATGGGACCATCGACCCGCGGCGGAATGACCACCTCCCGGTGACCGCGTCGCCTCTCCTCCGGCAATAATGCGATAAAGGCGGCGTCGAGATTGAGCGTATCGGTGCGCTCCATCAGTTCGCCCGGCGTTCCGGTGGCAAGAATACGCCCGCCATCCATGGCAACCAGCCAGTCGAAACCCTGCGCCTCCTCCATATACGCCGTCGCCACCATCACGCTCATGCCCGGCCGGTCGAGCCGAATGGTGTCTATCAACTGCCAAAACTGCCGGCGCGACAGCGGATCGACGCCGGTGGTCGGCTCGTCGAGGATGAGCAGATCTGGATCGTGGATCAGGGCGCAACACAGGCCGAGCTTCTGCTTCATGCCGCCGGAGAGCTTTCCGGCGGGACGGTCCGGAAACGGATCGAGGCCGGTCGCCTTGAGCAGGTCGGCGATCCGGCGGTGCCGCTCCTCCCGATCCTGGCCGAACAGCCGGCCGAAGAAATCGACATTCTCGAACACCGACAGCGTCGGATAGAGATTCTTGCCCAAGCCCTGCGGCATATAGGCGATGCGCGGGCAGGTCAGGCGCCGATGTTCCCGGTCGGCGATGTCGCCGCCCAGCACCTCGACATGGCCGCCCTGCACCACATGGGCGCCGGCGATCAGCGACAACAGGCTCGATTTGCCGACCCCGTCCGGTCCGATCAGCCCGACCATCAAGCCGGAGGGAATATCGAGCGTCACCTCGTCGAGGGCGCGCGTCGTGCCATAGGAAAGACCGACCCGGTCGAGGCGCACCACCGGCGGCACCGGAATCGCCCCGGACGGCACGGCGGGCCGGTTCATTGCACCAGGTTCCCGGTCAGGCTGGCCGGCCATGCGGCGCCGGCGTCGAGGCGGACATAGGCCATGCCCGGCAGCCCGGTCTTCACATACTGGATGTATTTGCGCAGCAGTTCCTGCGGGATCTTCGCCTTGACGCGGAACATCAGCTTCTGACGCTCCTCCTCGGTCTCGACGGTCTTCGGGGTGAACTGGGCGACGTCGGCAACGAAACTCACCTTGGCGGGAATCACATATTGCGGCGCAGCATCCAGCACCAGCCGCACCTCCGCGCCGATCGCCACCCGTCCGGCTTGGGCGGTCGGCAGGAAGAAGGTCATGTAGACATCCTCGAGATCGACCAGATTCAGCACGCGTCCACCGGCCGACAGGACTTCTCCCGGCTGGGCAACGCGGTATTGGACGCGCCCGTCGCGAGGGGACGTCAGCGTGCTGTCGTCGATGTCGGCTTCGATGCTCTCGATCGCGGCGCGGGCCGCATCCACCGCCGCCTCGGCATCGACCACCGTCGCCCTCGCGGAGCCGATCGCCGCCTCCGCCGCGGCAAGCTGGGCCTTCGCGGCCGCGACCGCCGCCTTCGCGCTCTGTTCGCTGGCACGGTCGTCGTCGAGCGTCTGCTGCGACACCGAATTCGTCAGCACCAGTTGCGAGGAGCGCGCCAGCCGCTTCTCCGCCGCATCCAGCTCGGCCTCACGCTGCGTGATGACCGCGGCGGCGGCGGTATGCTCCGCCTCGCGCTGCTCGACGAGGCTTTTGGCGGTGTCGACGCCGATCAAGGCCCGCTTGAGCTGCGCCTCGGCCTGCCGGCGCTGCGCCTGCAACTGGGCGGTGTCCATGCGAGCCAGAATCTGGCCGGCGGTGACGAAATCGCCCTCGTTGACGAGGATCTCCTTGATGCGACCAGCCGCCTTGGTCGAGACGTCGATTTCGGTAGCCTCGATTCGGCCATTGCCGCTGGCGATGCCGGCCGGCAAACCATCTCCGGCGTAGTACCGCCAGCCATAATAGGCCCCCGCGATCAACAACGCGCCGATGACGACCAGGACCCAGTTCCTCGACGCTTTCATCATCTTCCAATCCAGAACATGGCCGATTGCCAGAACATGGCCGGTGAATGTCGCCATGGACGCTCGTTTCGCGGAGCAAGACCGCGTTCCGAACGGGATCGACGCCCGTGCCTCTCGCGACGGCCCATCCACAATGTGTTGCACAGCCAGTTGCCGGAAAGAAGAATATCGGGATGTCGCCGATCCCGACTTTTGGGGGAGCCCCAGCGTAGCCACATCCCGGCAAGTGGCAGGCAGGACGGCGCAATCGGTGCCGATGATACCATCGCTTCCGTTCGACGGGCATTGCGCGCCGATGGCTTTCCGGGATCAGATGGGACAGTCCCGAATCCGGAGCCACCATGGCCAACTACGCGAAGATCGGCGGCCTTATCGGCGCGTGCATCACCGGCGTGGCGCACTTGCTCGCCGACCTGCGCAAAGCCCCCGCCCTGGCCGAGGACGCCGGCTATGGCGACCTGCCGAGCCTGCCCAAGCCGAAGCCCACCCTCATTCCCATCATGAAGATCGCGCCAGCGGTCGGCTGGGCCAAGGGCCAGAAACCTAAGCCGGCAACGGGCTTGAAGGTCGATGCCTTCGCCGAGCAGCTCGACCATCCGCGCTGGGTCTATGAGCTGCCGAACGGCGACATCCTCGTCGCCGAGACGGCCTCTCCTCCCACGCCGGGTGGCATCTTCAGCCTGCGCTGGTGGGTCATGGGTTTCGTGATGGTGAGGGCGGGATCGGGGGTCAAGAGCGCCAACCGCATCACGCTGCTGCGCGACGCTGATGGCGACGGCATTGCCGAGATCAAGCTTCCTTTCATCGAGAACCTGTTCTCGCCCTTCGGCATGGCCCTGGTCGGCGACCAGCTCTATGTCGCCAATGCCGATGCGATCGTGCGCTTTCCCTACCAGCCGGGCGCGACCCGCATCGATGCCACGCCGGTGAAGCTGTGCGACCTGCCGGCCGGCCGCAACCATCACTGGACCAAGAGCCTCGTCGCCAACAAGGCCGGCACCAAGCTCTATGTCGGCGTCGGCTCCAACTCCAACGTCGCCGAATTCGGCATGCAGGAGGAGGAGAACCGCGCCGCCATCCTTGAGGTCGACATCGCGACCGGGTCAGTACGGGTCTTCGCCGGCGGGCTGCGCAACCCGGTCGGCATGGACTGGAACCCGACGACCGGCGAGCTCTGGACCAGCGTCAACGAACGCGACGAGATCGGCGACGACCTGGTGCCGGACTACATGACGTCGGTGAAGGACGGCGCCTTCTATGGCTGGCCCTATTGCTACTGGGACAAGATCGTTGACGAACGGGTGAAGCCGCAGCGGCCGGATCTGGTGGCCGCCTCGCGGAAACCGGATTACGCGCTCGGCTCCCACACCGCCTCGCTCGGCCTGACCTTCGTCGATGACGAACGCTTCGGCGCGCGGTTCAAGGGCGGGGTGTTCATCGGGCAGCACGGTTCATGGAACCGCAACCCGCCCTCCGGCTACCGGGTGATCTTCATTCCCTTCTCCAACGGCGTTCCCGCCGGGCCGCCGGAGGAGATCCTCGGCGGCTTCCGGGTGGACGGCAAGGCGCTCGGCCGGCCGGTCGGCGTGCTCGTCGATCAGCGAGGCGGGCTGCTGGTGGTCGATGACGTAGGCGACTGCATCTGGCGCGCGACGCAGGCCTGAGCCCGCCACAAACCTTGGCCGGCACTTAGAAGAATGGCTTCAACAGCAGCAGCTGCGATGGCCGGCAGACCAGCGACCGATCGCCGGCCGGAAATCGCCGCGCCGATCCTCGCGTTCGAGGAGGGGCGGCGTAGCTTCACCGCCCGGCCGGGCGCCACTTGGCCGACACGCCGAGCGGATCACGATCCCCTCGCCCAGACGCCCTCAGGAACCCAGGCGCTGCGACAGGAGGCGGGCATAGCGAATGACGTCGGCACCCAATGTCGCGATCCGATCGGTCTCCACATTCGGATCGAGAATCGAGATCGCAAAGCCGCCGATGGCGCGTTCGCCGGAGAAGTCAAAGACCGGCGCGCCAACGCACACCATGCCGTCGCGGACCTGGTGATCGTCGATGGAGAAGCCCCGCCGGCGCACTTCGTCGAGTTCTTCCTCCAAGACATCGAGGGTGCGGACCGTTCGCTCCGTCATCGGCGCAGGCAGGCCGCGCCGATAGAGGCCGCGCACCTCATTGATCTCCATGGTGCTCAGCATGGCCTTGCCGGTCGCCGTGAAGGCGGCGGGCAGCCGCATACCGATGCGGAAGGTGATGCCGAGCGGGTCCTCGCCATGGCGCGAGGCGATGTAGACCACATCGGCCCCGTCGAGAATCGTCAGGGTCAAAGTCTCGACGCGAAGCGCCGGCGTCTCGTCCCATAGCCGGGAGAATTCCTCCGCGACGTCGGAGCGGGCGGCGAATGCGTTGGCCCATCGCATGACATGGCCGCCCAGCACGAAGGCGCCGCCCCGCCGGCGCAACAGCCCGAGATTGGCCAGGGTCGCGCACAGGCCATGCGCCGAACTCTTTGGAAGGCCGAGCGCGCGCGCGACATCGGCGAGCGTGAGCGGCTCGTCGCTCCGCGCGGCAAGGTCGAGAATGGCGACGGCGCGGCTGACCGCCGGCACGTCCTTGGTTGCATGGTG
Organism: Ancylobacter defluvii; assembly: GCF_018390605.1. Taxonomy (GTDB): domain Bacteria; phylum Pseudomonadota; class Alphaproteobacteria; order Rhizobiales; family Xanthobacteraceae; genus Ancylobacter; species Ancylobacter defluvii. The sequence goes on along the minus strand of NZ_JAHBGD010000028.1, from coordinate 226,729 downwards.
TTCGTCAGCACTCATCGGGTTCCCTCCTCGCCTTTCTACTCCCTTATGAGGAGGGTCTGGCGGTTGCCTTTTGAGAAATTTTTATACACAATACGGAACAACGTTCAACATATTGAACACTCAAGAACGAGAAACCCGACAATTGCACCGGGACGCGCACACGGATCGGATCCGCAGGAGGAAAGTATGAATTTCGCCCGACTGATGACGTCGCTTGCCTGTACCGCACTCGTTGCCGCTGCGCCTCTCGCGGCGCATGCCCAGGCGGACAAGCCGTTCAAGATCGGTGTCCCGACCTTCCTGTCGGGCGCGGCCGCCGGCCCGTTCGGCATCCCGGCCAAGAACGCCGCCGAGATATTCGCCGCCGCCGCCAATGCCGGGGAGCTCCCCGCCCCCTACGACAAAAAGGGCTTTGGCGGCCGTCCGATCGAGCTCGTGGTGATCGACGAGGCTGGCGGCACCACCAAGCAGGTGTCGGAGTTCCGCAATCTGGTGGAGCAGCAGGGCGTTGACATGGTCGTCGGCTACACCTCGTCGGGCGACTGCCTCGCCGTGGCGCCGGTCGCCGAGGAGATGAAGACGCTCACGCTGTTCTTCGACTGCGGCACCCCGCGCATCTTCGAGGCGGCGGACTACCAGTACGTCTTCCGCCCGGTAGCCACCGCCACCATGGATAATGTCGGCGCCGCGCTTTACGTCTCGGAGAAGCTGCCGGAGTTCAAGAGCTACGCCGGCATCAACCAGAACTATGCGTGGGGCCAGGACGCCTGGGCGGACTTCGAGGGTACCCTGAAGTCCGCAAAGCCGGATGCCAAGCTCACCACCTCGCAGATGCCGAAGCTCGGCGCGGGCCAGTACAATGCCGAGATCTCGGCGATCCTCGGCTCCAAGCCGGATGTCGTGCATTCCAGCTTCTGGGGCGGCGATCTCGAGGGCCTGATCCTGCAGGGTGCCCCGCGCGGGCTGTTCAAGAACTCGGTCGTCGTGCTCACCTCGGGCGAAACCGCGCTCCACCGTCAAGCCAAGCAGATTCCCGATGGCACCATCATCGGCGCTCGCGGCCCGAACGGAATCTTCGCGCCGGAGAACACCTACAACACCTGGTTCCGCAAGGCCTACAACGACAAGACCAAGGAATGGCCGAGCTATCCGTCCTACCACATGGTCCAGTCGCTGATGGCTGCCAAGCTCGCCTATGAGAAGGCCCAGGGCGGCGATGCCGCCAAGGTGCCGACCAAGGAAGACGTTGCCAAGGCGCTGACCGGCCTCAGCTTCGAGGGCCCCTCGGGTAAGGTCGAGATGAGCCTCGGCAAGGGCCATCAGGCGGTGCAGGAAATGGTCTATGGCCGCGTGAAGAAGGACGCCGACGGCAATATCGGCTTCGTCGACGTGGTTCGCTACGCTCCCGAGCGCGTGAACCCGCCGGAGGGCGTTTCCTCCGCCGACTGGATCAAGGCCGGGCTGAAGGCCGCCAACTGACGCTACACCTCTCCGGCCACCAGGCCGGAGAGGTTCGTTCACCGGCGGCCGGCTGGACCTGCGGGACGCGCCGCGCCCGGTGCACCCGCCCTCTCGAATGAGCAGGACATGAACGGACTTCTCGGCGCCGTCGTCGACGGCATCCTCTATTCCGCCTGGCTCTTCATCATCGCCGTGGGGCTGACGCTCATCTATGGCGTGATGAAGATCCTCAACATGGCACACGGCACCTTCTACGCCGTCGGCGCCTATGTCGCGGTGACGCTGCTCGGCTGGTGGTTCGCGCAGGGGCTGCCTCCCTGGGGCATCGTTCCGGTGATGATCCTGTCCGCCCTCGTCGCCGGCCTGGTGCTCGGGGTGGTGGTCGAACGCGGCATTCTCGCCCGTTTCGCCGGCCGCGATCCGATCGTGCTGCTGCTCGTCACCTATGCCCTATTCCTCATCCTCGAGGATGTGATCAAGCTGATCTGGGGCGTCGATCCCTGGATCGCCTCCGATCCGCTCTGGGTGTTCGGCCAGGTCGAGTTCGGCGAACTGATCTACCCGACCTACAACCTCTTCATCGTCGTCGTCGCGGCGGTGGTCGGTGGCCTGCTCACCTGGTTTCTGCAGTTCACGGCGAAAGGCAAGATCCTGCGCGCCGTGATCCATGATCCCGAAGTGTCGCGGTCCATGGGCATCAATGTCGGGCGGTGGAACCTCATCGCCTTCATCACCGGCTCGGTGCTGGCCGCGCTCGGCGGCGCCTTCACCGCGCCAACCATTTCCGTCGTGCCCGGCATGGGCGTCGAAGTAGTGGTGATGATGTTCGCGGTCGTCGTCATTGGTGGCCTCGGCTCGATCCCCGGCACCGTCGTGGGCGCCCTCATCGTCGGCTTCGTCCGCTCCTTCGCGGTGCATTACTGGCCGGAACTGGAAGTGTTCAGCGTCTACGCGGTGATGGCGCTGGTGCTGGCAATCCGTCCGCAGGGCCTGTTCGCCGGCGTGGAGTTGCGCAAGATATGAACCGGACGTTCACCTTCCTGCCGCCGCTTCTGGGCGGCGCGGCGCTTATCGCGCTCATTGCCTGGTTCCTGCCGAGCTGGAATTTCGTGCTGGCCATCGGCCTCGCCAAGGGCCTGCCGGTTCTCGGCCTGGTGCTGCTGATGCGCGGCGGCCTCGTCTCCTTCGGCCAGGGCCTCTATTACGCGCTGGGCGGCTATACCGTCGGTCTTGCCTCCCAGTACTTCGGGCTGAAGGACGCCGCGGCACTGCTGGTCATCTCGGCTATCGGCTCGGCTCTGGTGGCCTTCGTCGTCGGCCTGCTGCTGTCGCGCTATCGCGACATCTTCTTCGCCATGCTGACCCTGGCGCTCTCCATGCTGCTCTACGGCATCCTGGTGAAGAGTACCGAGCTTGGCGGCACCGATGGCTTCAACGTCCACGGCATAACCCTGTTCGGCATCCCGCTCACCGGCGCCGATCGGATGAACGGGCTGCTGCTGCTCATCGCCGTCTGTGTGCTGGGCGCGATCAATCTCGGGCTGTTCGGCGCTACCGCCTTCGGACGGCTTCTCGCCGGCGTGCGCGACAACGAGATCCGCGTCGAATATCTCGGCGCCTCGGCCGATCGCGCCGTGCTGATTGCCTATGTGCTCGCCGCGGTGATGGCGGCGCTGGGCGGCGCCATGAGCGGCATCATCGTCGGCCACATCGATCCGGAGATGGCCTTCTGGGCCACGTCCGGCGAATTCGTGGTGATCGCCATCCTCGCCGGCACCGGCGGCGTGCTCGCACCGTTCGTCGCGGCGGTGGTGCTGGAGGTGGTGCGCTCCTTCGCCTACCAGTACGCCCCTAACACCTGGCAGCTGGTGCTCGGCCTCATCATCCTCGCCCTCATCCTGTTCCTGCCGCAGGGCCTGTCGGGCCTGGTGCGCCGCGGCCCACGCGCCGTGAATGCGGGAGAGAAGTCATGACCGCTCCCATCATCGCCGCCAAGGGGCTGCGCAAGCGCTTCGGCGCGGTGGTTGCCGCCAACGACGTGAATGTCGACATCATGCCCGGCACGATTTCGGGGCTGATCGGCACCAACGGCGCGGGAAAGACCACGTTCATTAACATGATCACCGGCTATCTTCAGCCGGATGAAGGCTCGATCCTGCTGGAGGGCGGCGAGATCGTCGGCCTCACCCCGCGCGACGTCACCCGCCGAGGCGTGGCCCGCTCGTTCCAGATCCCGCAGCTGTTCAACTCGCTCACCGCGGTGGAAAACCTCACTCTGGCGGAAGCCGCGCTTCGCAGCCGGGGCTTTGCCGGCTTCGCCATGCTGCCGGACAGCGCGCTGGAGAAATCCGCCCGCGCGACGCTCGAGCGCTTCGGTCTGGAGCGCTTCGGCGATTCCCTCGCCGGCACCATGCCGGAGGGCATCCGCAAGCTGCTCGACATCGCGGTGGCGATGGTGGCGCGCCCGCGTGTGCTCTTCCTCGACGAGCCGACCTCCGGCGTGTCCAGCGAGGAAAAGTTCCCGATCATGGATCGGGTGATCGCTGCGACCCGTGCCGACAATATGAGCATGCTGTTCGTCGAGCACGACATGGAAATCGTGCGGCGCTATTCCGACCGCGTGCTCGCCTTCTTCGAGGGCCGCGTGCTCATCGACGACAAGCCGGACGTCGTCATGAACGATACGCAGGTGCGCACCCTCATCATCGGCGAGGAGAAGGCCCATGGCTGAGGTGAAGCCCCTTCTCGAGGTCGACGGCATAGATGTCGCCATCGGCCAGGTTCAGATCCTGCGCAAGGTATCGCTGGCGGTCCCCAAGGGGGCGATGGTCGGCATCATCGGCCGCAACGGTGCCGGCAAGACCACCATCATGCGCGCCATCATGGGTCTGCTGCCGCTCCAGGCGGGAGCGGTGCGTTTCGACGGCGCCGATGTCTCCCGTGAGCCGGCCCACAAGCGCGCCGGCCGCGCCATCGGCTTCGCGCCGGAGGATCGCCGGCTCATTCCCGAACTCACCGTGGAAGAGAACCTCCTGCTCCCCTCCTGGGCGAACCATCACAGGGACGCCCAGGAACGCCTGGAGGGCACCTATCGGCTGATCCCCGAGGCGCGCGAGTTTCGCAACCGCCGGGCGCTGCAGCTTTCCGGCGGGCAGCAGAAGTTGGTCGCCATCGGCCGCGCCCACATGGTCGGCACCCGGTTGCTGATGCTGGACGAGCCTTTCGAAGGCGTCGCGCCAGCCCTGTCCAAGCGCATCGCCGAGGTCGTTGCCTCGCTTCGTCCGCTCGGGCTGTCGGTGCTGCTGTCAGGCGCCGATCTCCAGCACGCCGGCGCCAGCCTCGACAGGGTCTACCGCATCGATCGCGGCCAAGTCGACGCCTCCTAGATCAATGCCGATTCGACGACCTGACGGCCATCGGGCCAAGGCCGATTGCTAACAGACGCGGACCTGAACGGACGACGGACATGAACGACTTCATCTTCAGCACCACCAAGACCATCATCTCGCAGGTCGGCGCCACGGCGCGGATCGGCGAGATCGTGAAGCCGGTGCTCGGGACGCGCATCCTGCTCGTCACCGATGCCGGGTTGCGACGGGCGGGCCTGCTCGATCCCGCGCTCGCCTCGCTGGCAGCCTCGGGCATCGCGGTCGAGATCTTCGACAATGTCGTCGCCGATCCGCCGGAAGAGAATGTGCTGTCCCTCGTCGCCAGCATCCGCGACCACAAGGCCACCGGCGTGCTCGCCATCGGCGGCGGCTCGCCGATGGATGTCGCCAAGGTGGCAGCGCTCATCGCCGGCAGCGGCGAAGCGCTCCCCGATGTCTACGGCGTCAACAAGGCCAAGGGCCCGCGCCTGCCGCTGGTGCTGGCGCCGACCACCGCCGGCACTGGCTCAGAGGTGACGCCCGTCGCCATCATCACCACCGGCGAGGCGATGAAATCCGGCGTGGTCTCCCCGCTGCTCCTACCGGACATCGCGGTGCTCGACGCCGAACTCACCGTCGGCCTGCCGCCGGCGGTCACCGCTGCCACCGGCATCGATGCCATGGTGCATGCGATCGAATCCTACGCCTCGACCTCGGCGAACAACAACCCGATCTCGCAAGGCCTCGCGCGCCAGGCATTGCGTCTGCTCGGCGCCAATATCCGCGAGGCGACCTTCAACGGCCAGAACCGCGAAGCCCGGGCGGCAATGCTGCTCGGCGCACTGTTCGCCGGCCAGGCTTTCGGGAACTCGCCGGTGGCCGCCGTCCATGCGCTCGCCTATCCGATCGGTGGTCATTTTCATGTGCCGCATGGCCTGTCCAATGCGCTGGTGCTGGCCCCGGTGTTGCGCTTCAACCTGCCCAAGGCGGCGCATGTCTATGCCGAGATCGCGGCCGACGCCTTCCCCGAGCTCGCTTCGGTGGCGGAGCCGGCGCGCGGCGAGGCCTTTGTCGAAAAGCTCGCCGACCTCGGCCGCGACCTGAAGGTGCCGCAGGGCCTGCACGAGGTGCAGATCCCGCGCGACGCGCTGCCGATGATGGCCCGCGACGCGATGAAGCAGACGCGGCTGCTCGTCAACAACCCGCGTGAGATGACCGAAGCCGACGTGCTGGCCATCTATGAGGAAGCGTTCTGAGCGTCTTCCTCCCGACATTGCTGCCTTCGTCTTGGCCGACGCGCCGTCGCGAGCGACGCGCCGACCGCAACCAGGACATGTGACATGACGTCCAGCGCAAAGAACCCCTTCCTCCGCGAAGCCGTGCTGATCGACGGCGCCTGGGTGGGCGCCGACAGCGGCGCCACCATCGCCGTCACCGATCCGGCAACCGGCGACACGCTCGGTACCATTCCCGACGTCGGTGCCGCGGAAACCGGGCGCGCCATCGCCGCCGCCGACGCCGCCTTCCCCGGCTGGTCGAGCCTGCTCGCCGCGGAACGCGCCGAAAAGCTCCTGACCATGGCGAACCACATCCGTGCCAATGCCGACGCGCTCGCCGCGCTGCTGACCAGCGAGCAAGGCAAACCGCTGAAGGAGGCGAAGGGCGAGGTGATGATCGCCGCCGCCTATGTCCAGTGGTTCGCCGAAGAGGCGCGCCGCGTCTATGGAGAAGTGATCTCCTCGCCGTGGAAGGGCCGCAAGATTCTCGTCACCCGCGAGCCGGTGGGCGTTGTCGGTGCCATCACACCGTGGAACTTCCCCTTCTCGATGATCGCCCGCAAGCTCGGCGCGGCTTTGGCCGCAGGCTGCACCATCGTGGTGAAGCCTTCCGAATTTACCCCCTATTGCGGACTCGCCTGGGGCGTGCTGGCCGAAATGGCCGGCATTCCGAACGGCGTCGTCAATGTGCTCACCGGCGACGCGAAGGCGATCGGTGGCGCGCTCACCTCGAGCCCGCTGGTGAAGAAAATCACCTTCACCGGCTCGACCCGCGTCGGCAAGATCCTCATCGAGCAGTCCGCGGCGACCGTGAAGCGGCTCTCGATGGAACTCGGCGGCAACGCGCCCTTCATCGTCTTCGATGATGCCGATCTCGACCGCGCGGTCGAGGGCGCACTGGCGGCAAAGTACCGCAACTCCGGCCAGACCTGCGTGTGCACCAACCGCTTCTTCGTACAGGCCGGCATCTACGACGCCTTCGCCGAAAAGCTCGCGGCCCGCGCGGCGGCGATGAAGGTCGGCAACGGCTTCGACGACGGCGTCGAGCAGGGCCCGCTCATCAACGCGGCGGCCGTCGAGAAGGTCGAGCGACATGTCGCCGACGCGCTCGGCAAGGGGGCCCGCCTGCTCACCGGCGGCGCTCGCCACGCGCTCGGCGGCACCTTCTTCGCCCCGACTGTGATTGCCGACGTGAAGCCCGGCATGCTGGTGATGACCGACGAGACCTTTGGTCCGCTCTCGGCGCTTGTGCGCTTCGAGACCGAGGCGGAAGCCATCGCCAGCGCCAACGCCACCGAGTTCGGCCTCGCCGCCTATCTCTACACCAAGGACCTCGCCCGCGCGTTTCGCGTCACCGATGCGCTGCAATTCGGCATGGTCGGCGTGAACGAGGGCATCATCACCACCGAGGTGGCGCCGTTCGGCGGCGTCAAGGAAAGTGGCATGGGTCGCGAAGGCTCGCTGCACGGGCTCGATGACTATCTGAACATGAAGTATATCAGCCTCGGCGGCCTATAGGTCGCCGATCCTGCCCGAGGCGAAATGAGGCGCCCGGGCATGATTGAGAGGTTGCCGTCTTCAGCGCGGACGATGACGATGGCGACTATCAGCGTGGTGGTGAGGCCGAAGGCGGACGGAACATGACCTGTGAGGAGTTCAACCCCTTCTGCGCCGGACTGCCGGCTACGACCCATGTCGTGCAGTGGGGCGGATCGCATGTCTGGAAGGTCGGCGGCAAGGTATTCGCCATCGGCGGCTGGGAAGACGACGACCCGCGCTTCACCTTCAAGGTCAGCGACATTTCGTACGAAGTGCTCAAGGCGCAGTCGGGCCTGCGCCCGGCGCCTTATCTCGCCTCGCGCGGGCTGAAGTGGATTCAGCACTACGCGAAGCCGGGCCTCTCGGACGCGGAGTTGCGCGACTATATCCGGCAGTCGCATGGAATCGTCGCGCAGGGCCTCACGAAGAAGCTGCGCATCGAACTAGGGCTGCTGCCGACATAGGATAGGCCCATCGGCGTACGTTGCCGGCTCATGATCGGCAGAAGGCTGACGGCGCTCACGCGTCGCCGAACCTCCAGACCGGAATGCCGAGCTTCCTCGCCTTGTCCCCGAGATTCTGCTGGATGCCGGTGCCGGGGAAGACCATGACCCCAATCGGCAGCACTGCGAGCATCTGGTCGTTGCGCTTGAAGGGGGCGGCGCGACCGTGTCTCGCCCAGTCGGGAGCGAAGCCGATCTGTGGCACCTTGCGGGTGTCCGCCCAACGGGCGGCGATCTTTTCGGCGCCCTTCGGCGACTTGCCGTGCATCAGCACCATGTCCAGGTGCTTGGCGTGCACCTTGTCGAGCGCATCCCAGATAAGGCGGTGATCGTTGAAGTCGAGCCCGCCGGAGAAGGCTACCTTCGGCCCTGGCGGCAGAAGCACCTCCTGCTCAGCGCGCTTCCTCGCCATCAGGAAGTCGCGGCTGTCGATCATCGCCGCGGTCATGGCCTTGTGGTTGACCATCGACCCCGAGCGCGGACGCCAGGGCGCGCCAGCGTAGCGTTCATAATGGTCGGCGGCCTCGTCGCGCATCAGTTCGAAGCCGTCGCGGCGCTCGATCAGGGTCTGCCCTTCGGCGATGAGGCGCTCAAGTTCGACGGATTTGACTTCGCTGCCGTCCTGCTCTTGCTGCGAGCGGCGCTGCATCTGCTCGTTGTCGTCGAGTTCGCGCTCGATGCGGCCGGTGGCACGGTGGAAGACATTGGCCATTGACCAGAGCAGGTCGTCGAGGTCGGGCTCGAAGCGGGTGTCACCCAGGCTCATGATCAGGCCGCTGAAGATATGGGCGACGATGCCGGCGACCGCGATGGCCTCGGGCAGCGGACGCGGGTCGGGCTCGTCCCGGAACGGCCGGTAGCCATAGAGCTGGAGTTCGGTGAGGACATGGTCGGTCGGGGACGAGGCGTGATGCGGTTCGTCGTCGTGCTCGCTCATGGAAGGCTCCGTCGGTTGGACCGCGACCCTCGCGGCCTTCATGGCGGCGGAAGCCCATGGGCGGGCGGGCCTGGCAGCCCTCGCGCTCGCGCGGGGGCCTTGATGGCCAAGGCCGGTGATTTTGTTTCGCGATGGAACGCGCGGGCTTTCCCGCGCGCTGGAAAATCGTTGGCCGCCGCCATTGCCGGGCCGGCCGGCTTATGGGCTTCCGCCGCCATGAAGGCCGAGGCGCGGTCCTCTTCGGCGGTGGGATGCGTCCGCGCGAGCACGGCGGCGAATGCCGTCCGCTTCCTCCTTCGGACTATGCCGCCAACGCCATGAAGCGGGCGACGTCCTAGGGGCGACCTGCACACGCGCCAGCGTCCGGAGCGAATCGACGCCGAGCCGCCGGAGATCCTCGTTGAAGTCGCCGAGCCGGGGTGCGAGGACAATCGCCTCGATGCCGACCGCATTTGCGCGTCCGATCAGGCTGTCCCGGGCATTGTTCCCGGCCGGATCGTTGTCGCGGACGATGTAGAGCCGGCGCAGTGTGTCCGGAAACCGTATGGCGGCGAGGTGAGCCGCCGAGCGCGCCGCCAGCATCGGCATGTCGGGCAGAACCTGACGGAGCGACAGGACAGTCTCGATACCTTCGCAGGCCGCCATGACACCGCTGCCTAGGCCGAAGCGCACCGCGTTGCTGAGAAGGTCGCCCATGGCCCGCCGCGGCGTATCGATCGGTGCCTTGTCGCGGTGCCGCGGATCTGGCCAGGTGCGGTGCGCGCCGGTGACCTTCCCGCCCAGATCGGTGACCACGGCGATCATCGCCGGCCAGGTTTCAGTCGGTGCGTGCTCGTCGGGACGAAAGTCGTGGTTCGTCAAGTATATAATCGCCAAACAAAAAGGCCGCCCAAGGGCGACCATCCTGTATCATCTTGATTTTCTTCATAAAACTGGAGCGGGCGATGGGATTCGAACCCACGACCCCAACCTTGGCAAGGTTGTGCTCTACCCCTGAGCTACACCCGCACCGCTCCTGTCGAACCCGCTGGCAGCGCCGCGGTCCGAACGGGCGCCTCTATGCCCCATGCCGAGCCGGATTGCAACGCCCTTTGTCACGGTTTCACGAAGCCTGTGGAAATGTCGGCGCCCAGCAGGCGCGATCCGAAGGCGCTCGCACCCGCCTCAACTCCGCCCGGCAATCGGCCCCATACCGAAGCTTCGCGCGGCGGAGACAAACAAATCGATATCCGTCACCGCCGTCGCGAAGGAGGTGACCAGCCGCACCACGTTCGGCGCCCAGCGGTCGGCATAGAAATAAAAGCCTGCCTCCAGCAACGCCGCCGCCATGCCCTCGGGCAGCTTGCAGAACAGGATATTGGCCTGCGCGCCCTCCTGCACCTCCACGCCCTCGATGCCGGCCAGCCCCCGCCCCAGCCGGGCTGCCATGGCATTGGCATGGCGGGCATTGGCAAGCCACAGATCGTCGGCGAGATAGGCCTCCATCTGCGCGGCGAGAAAGCGCATCTTGGAGGTGAGGTGGCCGCCACGCTTGCGCCGCAGCGCCAGCTCATGGCCCCGTTCCGGAGCGAAGGACAGCACCGCCTCCACTCCCATGGCGCCATTCTTGGTCGCGCCGAAGGAGAGCAGATCCACCCCCGCCTTCCAGCTCATCTCCGCCGGCGAAACGTCGAGCGCCGCCACCGCATTGGCGAAGCGCGAACCGTCCATGTGCAGCGCAAGTCCGGATTCGCGACAGATGGCGCCAAGCGTCGCGACCTCGTCCGGCGTATAAAGCGTGCCGAGCTCGGTCGCCTGAGTGATGCTGACGCAAGCGGGCTGGACGGAATGCACATCGCCCCTTCCCGCGCGCGACCTCAGCCGCAGGGTGTCAGGATCGATCTTGGCGAGCGGCCCCTCCACCGGCACCAGCTTGGCGCCGCCGGTGAAGAACTCCGGAGCGCCGCATTCGTCGTTCTCGATATGGCTCAGCGGGTGGCAGAGCACGGCACCCCAGGGCGGCGTCGCCGCGGCGAGGCACAGCGTATTGGCGGCCGTGCCGGTGGAGACCAGCAGCACCGAGACTTCATGCTCGAACAGTTCGGCGAAGCGGCGCTCCAGCCGCGCGCTCACCTCGTCAGCGCCATAGGATCGTGCCGGGCCATCGTTGCAGTGGGCAAGCGCCTCCAATATCTGCGGCGACACGCCGGCCATGTTGTCGCTGCCGAAAGCCGGCATGCGGTTGCGCCCAGAGAGTGAAATGGTCACGGCAACTTCCTTTCCATGCCTGGTCGACGCACTGGACGCCTATCGCTCCGCCGCCCGGCGGCGGGCGTCCGCGACCACATCCACGAAGCCCTGATAATCCAGCGCCGCGGCGACCTTGTAGGGACCGACGAGATAGACCGGCGTGCCGGGCAGTTGCAGCGCCACCGCCTGCTCGTTGTTGCGCTTCAGCAGTCCGGCGATCGGTTCGACATGCTTTTCCACATCTGCATTCAGCCGGGCCAGGTCGAGGCCGGCACGCTTCAGCGCCTTGGCCATGCCGTCCTCGTTCATGGAACGGCTCTGCAATCCCATAAGAGCGTGATGCGCGGGCTCGTAGCGGTTCTGGTACTTGGCGGCGACAGCGAGGCGAGCGGCCGTCACCGACGATTTGTGCAGGATAGGCCAGTCCTTGTAGACGAGGCGGATCTTGCCGTCGGTCTTGAGCAGCTTGGCCAATGCCGGCGCCGAGCCTTTGCAATAGCCGCAATTATAGTCGAAGAACGCGACGATGGTGACGTCGCCGGCCGGATTGCCACCGACCGGCGCCGCCGGATCGAACAGCAGCGCCTCAACATCCAGCGCCGGCGCCGCCGGCGCCTCCTCGCCCACCAGCGGTGCCGCGAGCACCGCGCCGAGCGAGACGCCCATGGCGGAGCGCAGGAAGGTGCGACGGTGCATCGGACATCTCCAAGAGGCGCGCAACCGGCACACAACGGGCGCGGACAAGGCGGCGATAGCCGCTAAGGGATTGGGCGGAAACGAATTCCTTCAAGAATGATACGGCTGACATTCTCGGCTGCCGCATTGGCAAAAGCCTCGTCGTCGAGGCCGGTGCCGAGCAGCGCGTCGATCTGGCCGGCGAAGTCGGCATAATGCTGCGTCGTCGCCCAGATGGCAAAGATGAGGTGGTGCGGATCGACCGGGGCGAGCTTGCCGGCCGCCGTCCAGCCACGGATCATCGCCGCCTTGGCGTCGACCAGCTGCTTGAGCGAGGTCTCCAGCTCGCGCTTCAACAGCGGCGCGCCCTGCACGATCTCGAGACAGAACAGGCGCGAGGCGGCGGGCTGGGTGCGGGAGAACAGGATCTTGCGGCGGATATACTCGCCGATGGCGACCACGGGATCGGCGTCCGGCTCGATGGCGCGCAGCGGCGCCAGCCATTCGTCGAGCAGGCGGCTCAGCACCGCGACGTAAATTTCCTCTTTGGATGCAAAGTAATAGAAGAGGTTGGTCTTGGAGACGCCGGCATCCTCGGCGATCTGCTCCACCGTGGTGCCGTGCAGGCCGGCGCGGGAGAACAGGCCGAGGGCGGCATCGAGCATGGCGGTGCGCTTGGCCTCGATCTGCTTGAGCCGGCGCGGGGTTTTCGGGTGCGCGGAACGCTGGCCGGGCCGGGATTTGGGCGTCGCGGGCGACGCCCCCTTGCCGGGTGGATCCCGCGTGACCGCGCTGCGTGCCAACGACCGATGCTCCCTTTTCATGCCCCAGACTGACATGACATGGAAATCAACGGCGTCGCAATATGAAGCTGGATCCCGGGTTTCGGAGTTGACGATGATCGATGTCAGGTCATTGACTTTAATCGGCTTTTTATCCATTTGGACATTTGCCGCGACGGCTCAGACGATTCCGGTCGAGGTGCGGGCGACGCCGATCGAGGCCTTCGACGCCAGCGGACGGATACGGATCGGCGCGGTGGAATTTCGCGGCGGCCTGGCGCTGACTTCGCCGGACGGAAATTTTGGCGGCCTGTCCGGCATGGCGCTCGACGCGACCGGAGACAAGCTTATCGCCTTGACGGACAAGGGTTATTGGCTCTCCGCCACCCTTACCAGCAGGGATGGCCGACCGGCGGGTCTCGCGAATGTGCGCATGGCCCCGCTGATGGCGACGGATGGGCGAAACCTGGATTCCCGGGGGCTGGGCGACAGCGAATCGCTGGCCGTCACCGGCGAGGGCGTGGTGGTCGGCATCGAGCGGCGCCACGAAATCTGGCGGTTCCCCGGCCCGGACCCGCTGGCCTCCAAGGGGAAACAGCTCATATCCTTCAAGGGGATAGCCGATCTTGGCTTCAATGAGGGTATCGAGGCGCTCGCCGCCCCTCCCGCCGGCAAGCCGGCGGCGCTGATCGCCATTGCCGAACAGGATCCGAAGGACCCGAGCCTCCTGCCCGGCTTCCTGTTCTCCCCACTCGACAAGCCGGTGCTGGTCGGGCGCTTTGCCATTGAAAGAATTGACGAATTCAGCGCCACCGACATGTCCGTCGGCCCGGACGGCAAGGTCTATCTGCTGGAACGGCGCTATGATCCGCTGCGCGGCGTCGCCATGCGAATCCGCCGGTTCGAGCTTGCGCAACTGGTTGATGGCGCTCGGCTTTCCGGGGATGTCCTGATGGAAGCCCACCGGGCTGCCGCCATCGACAACATGGAGGCGCTGGCGGTGACGCGGGACGCGGCGGGGGAGATCGTCCTCACCGTGCTCTCCGACGACAATTTCTCGCCGCTGCAGCGGACCGTGCTGCTGCGCTTCGCCGTCGTCCAGTGAGGATGATGAGGTGTACGATCAGGCCGATCGGCGACTGAAAATGGCCGGTGCGACCGGATCAGGCCGAGCTCAGGCCCGATTCAGGCCGACGTGCCGGACATCGGCGTCGAATTCGGCGCCGCCCACGGCTTCATCCGGCCCATCAGCGCGCCATAGGGCACCAGGGCGACCAGCGCGCAGCCGAGCTTCACCAGGAAGTCGAAATAGGCGAGGCCCACCCACAGCGGCACGGTGATGCCGGTCGAGGCATAGGTGACGGGGAAGGACATGTCGGCATCCCCCGCAAAGGCGAGGGAGAAGAACAGCACCGTGTCGAGCGCCGAGCCGAGCAGGCTGCCGGCAAGCGGCGCCTGCCACCAGCTCATGCGGCGCAGGCGGTTGAAGACGGTGATGTCGAGGAGCTGGCCGACCAGGAAGGCGCTGCCGGAGGCGAGCGCGATGCGCGGGGTGGCGAGCCACACCGACAGCAGCACCGCGAGGGCGAAGCCGGCATAGACGACGCGACGCGTCACCGCCGGGCCGAAGCGCCGGTTGGTCAGGTCATTGACGAGAAAGGCGAGCGGATAAGTGAAGGCGCCCCAGGTGAGCGCCTCCTCAAGACCGAACAGCCGGACGGGATATTGGACGGCCACGTTCGATGCCGCCACCACCGCCATCATGGCGGCAATGGGCAGCACCAGCGCGCGCAGCGAAACCCGCGTTCCGGCGATCAGCATCGGCTCAGGTCCGGATCACGCCGCCGCGACTTCGACCGAGGCCTTCTGCACCGCGCGCTTCAGCTCGACGGCCTTCTGCGACAGCTCCTCGGCACGGGCCTTGAGGAGGAACGCATCGAGACCGCCGCGATGATCGACGGTCCGCAGGGCATTGGCGCTCACGCGCAGCTTCACCGACCGCTTCAGCACGTCGCTGGTGAGCGTGACATTCACCAGGTTCGGCAGATAACGCCGACGGGTCTTGCGGTTGGAGTGGCTCACGAGATTGCCGGTCAGAACCGCCTTCCCGGTAAGTTCGCACCGACGAGACATCGTGGAATTCCTTAATGTTCGCAGCTACCGCGCGCCGGACCCGAATATCGAGCCTTGCGTTCTTGCAGGCAGCATCCGTGAAAGAGTGCGCTCCTATAGGCAAGCGGCCCGCGCGCGTCAAGGCTCAAGACACAGCCATGACAACGCCAGGCCGCGACGGCCGCCGCCGGCAGGTCACATGATCATGTATCATGGCTAGCCCGCGCGCGTCTCGCGCACAGGTGATGCCCCCGTAGCGAAAACGTCACAGTTCCGCCGGCTTCGACCGCCATCGGGAATCATAATAGACTGATTCCCCATTGTGATTCACCGCCCATGTCCCGCGGCGGCCGGAGCCTGTCCGTCATGTCGCGTCCCTTGTCGCGCCTGTTGCCGTCCCACCTGCCGCGCCTGCCGTCGCCTTCGCGCCTGCCGCGTTCGCTGGCGACCGCCGGCGGCGCCGCTGGCATTCTGGCCGGCATTCTGGCGGGCGCGCCCCCCGCTTTTGCCGACGGCAAGCTGGAGGCCCGCTACAAGCTGTCGCTCGCCGGACTGGAACTCGGCCGCGCCGCCTTCCTGCTGGAGGTGGATGACGGCTCCTATACCGCCTCCGGCAGCGCCCGGCTTACCGGCGTGGTGCAGGCGGTGTCCTCCGGCAAGGGATCGGCGGGCGCGCGCGGCGCCGTGCAGCGTGACGGCCTGATGCCGCGCTCCTTCGCCATGGAGGCGGAGACCGACAGGAAGGCCGAGGCGATCCGCCTGTCGCTGGCCGGCGGCAACGTCACCGACACCAAGGTGGAGCCGCCGGTGCCCGCCGCCGCCGACCGCGTGCCGGTATCCGACAAGGACAAGCGCGGCGTGCTCGACCCGATGACGGCGGCGCTGTTCCTGGCGCCCGGCTCGGGCGACCTGATGGCGCCGAAGAACTGCGAGCGGCTGCTGCCGATCTATGACGGGCGCCAGCGCTACGATCTCGACCTCAGCTTCGAGCGCGTCGACCAGGTGAAGGCGGAGAAGGGCTATGCCGGCCCGGCGCTGGTGTGCCGCATCTCCTACAAGCCGGTGGCGGGGCACCGCGCCAACCGCACCAGCGTGAAATACATGACGCGGAACAAGGACATGTATGTCTGGCTGGCCCCGGTGGCCGGCACCCGCGTGCTCGCCCCGTTCCGCGCCTCGGTGGCGACCGCCATCGGGGTGGCGCAGATCGAGGCGGTCTCCTTCCAGACCGAGCCGATGGTCCCCAAGGGCGGCACGCCGTCGAGGGCGGCGGCGCCGTAGCGTACCGCCCCCGACCGCAAGACAGGCACCAACCGCGACACCGCCTTGCCGCCACCGCCGGGCGCCCAGACAAAAGGCCGCCTTGGAGCGGCCCTCGCCTGTGCCGGGTGACGATCGTCACGTCATCGGCGTTCGGGACACGTCAGGACTTCGGCATCAGCACGGTGTCGATCACATGCACGACGCCGTTGGCCTGCAGCACGTCCGGGGTCTCGATGGCGGCAACATGGCCGGCCTTGTCGACCACCACCCATTTGCCCATCTTCTCCTCGACCACCAGCGTCTGGCCCTCGACGGTCTTCAGCGTCGCCTTGCCGCCATGCTTCATCGCCTGGGCCTTGAGGTCGGCGGCGGTCAGCCGGCCCGGCACGACGTGATAGGTGAGGATCTCGGTCAGCCGCTGCTTCATGCCCGGCTCGACCAGCTTGTCCACGGTGCCGGCCGGCAGCTTGGAAAACGCGGCATTGGTCGGGGCGAACACGGTGAAGGGGCCATCGCCATTGAGCGTGTCGACCAGCCCGGCCGCCTTCACCGCGGCGACCAGCGTGGTCAGGTTCTTCGCCTTCGAGGCATTGGCGGGTATCCGCGCATCGGACATCATCGGCGCGCCGCCGACCATCACCGTGGTCGCGGCGAGCGCGGGAACCGCGATCAGGAAGCCGGCGGCCGCCGCCGAAACGGCGAACTTGCGGAAGGCGAGCGGCGTTGTTGTGCGGGACATGGGACGTCTCCATTGCTGCATGCTCTCGGCATGACGCAACCTGTACGAACCCGCCCGGCGGGCAGCTCAACCGATCATCCATTCGTGATGCGGCATGTCCCCAAGCCATCCGGAAGCTGGCCCGCACCGCTGAAGCCGGCCGCCGCCAGCGCCCGGTCGAGCGCCGCGTCGCAGCCGCCGAGTTCCAGCAACGCGGCATAGGGATCGCCGGCGAGGCCGAGCGCCGCCGCGAAGGCCGGCTCGGTCTTCATGCCTGCCCGCCGGCGCGCCATTACCGCCCTGCGCAACTCTTCGCCGCCGCGCGCCAGCAGGCGCTGCTCGACGCGGAAATGCTGCCAGCCGGCCTGCTCCGCCACCGGACGCGGCGCGGCGAACACCTCGAACGGCCAGCCGGCGGCGGTGAAGCAGGCGACGACCGGGCGGTCGCCGGCGCGCCACCGCCACAGCAGGAATTGTTGCCGATCGCCGAAATGATCCCACATGAGGCGGGCGACGGCGTCCGGATCGGGCGCGCGGCAGACGATATCGATGTCGCTGCCGCCGAGATCGAGGCCGGGCGGCGGCGTGCTCATGCGGGTTCCCCGCCGTCTCGTCCGGCGTCCTCTGCCTCGCCCGTCGGCGCGATTCGCCGATGGCGCGGTCCCTATGCTAGAACGGCCACCCTTCCGGTTCGATGGAACGGTCGCCTGGTGAACGCTACCTTATGAACATTGCCGCCCCGCCGGACATCGCCCGCGCCGCCAATGCCGCCTCCCTCGCCCCGCTGCCGCCGCGCATGCGCGCGCGCGGCGTCACCGCCGTGCTGGGACCGACCAATACCGGCAAGACCCATCTCGCCATCGAGCGCATGCTCGGCCACTCCTCCGGGCTGATCGGCCTGCCGCTGCGGCTGCTGGCCCGCGAGGTGTATCAGCGCCTCGTCGAGCGGGCCGGCGCCGACCAGGTGGCGCTGGTGACCGGCGAGGAGCGCATCAAGCCGCCGCATGCCCGCTACTGGGTGGCGACGGTGGAGGCGATGCCGCGCGACCTCGACGTCGCCTTCGTCGCGCTGGACGAAATCCAGATCGCCGCCGATCTCGACCGCGGCCACGTCTTCACCGACCGGCTGCTCAACCGACGCGGCCGCGAGGAGACGCTGCTGCTCGGGGCCGCCACCATGCGGCCGCTGATCGAGAAGCTGATCCCCGGCGCGAACATTTTGGTGCGCCCGCGGCTGTCGCAGCTCACCTTTGCCGGCGAGAAGAAGATCACCCGGCTGCCGCGCCGCTCGGCCATCGTCGCCTTCTCCGCCGACGAGGTCTACGCCATCGCCGAGCTGGTGCGCCGCCAGCGCGGCGGCGCGGCGGTGGTGCTGGGCGCGCTGTCGCCGCGCACCCGCAACGCGCAAGTAGCCTTATACCAGAACGGCGATGTGGATTACCTGATCGCCACCGACGCCATCGGCATGGGGCTGAATCTCGACGTCGACCATGTCGCCTTCGCCGGCGACGTGAAATTCGACGGCTGGCAGTTCCGCCGGCTCAATCCCGGCGAGCTCGCCCAGATCGCCGGCCGCGCCGGGCGGGCGCAGCGCGACGGCACCTTCGGCACCACCGGGCGCTGCTCGCCCTTCGATGCCGAACTGGTCGAGCGGCTGGAGAGCCACGCCTTCGATGCCCATCGCGTGCTGCAATGGCGCAACACCGCCTTGGATTTCGCCTCGATCCAGAGCCTGCAACGCTCGCTCGCCGAGCCGCCGCGCGAGGAAGGGCTGACCCGCGCGCCCACCGCCGACGATGTCGAGGTGCTGGAGGCGATGGCCCGCGACGAGGAGGTACGGCGCTTCGCCACCACCCGCGCGGGGGTGGAGCGGCTATGGGAAGCCTGCGGGCTGCCGGACTACCGCAAGGTGTCGCCGGGCGCGCATCGCGAGCTGGTCGGCACCGTCTATGACTACCTGATGCGCGAAGGAAAGCTCTCGACGGACTGGTTCGCCAAACAAGTGGCCTTGGCGGACCGGACGGAAGGTGACATAGACACGCTGTCGGGACGCATCGCGCAGATCCGCACCTGGACCTTCGCGGCCAACCGTCCCGACTGGCTCGACGACCCGGAGCACTGGCAGGGGATAACACGGCGTGTGGAGGACCGACTCTCCGACGCGCTTCACGAAAGGCTGGCAAACCGTTTCGTCGACCGACGGACGAGCGTCCTGATGCGGCGCCTGCGGGAAAACGCAATGCTCGATACAGAAATCACCAAGACCGGCGACGTCGTCGTGGAAGGCCATGTGATCGGCCATCTGCTCGGATTCCAATTCGCGGCGGACGCCTCCGCCGGCGGTCCGGAGGCGAAAGCCTTGCGCACCACCGCCCAGAAAGCGCTGGCCGGCGAGATCGAGGCGCGTGCCACGCGGCTCTCGGAGGCCGGCGACGATGCCTTCGTGCTCTCTGCCGACGGCACGCTGCGCTGGATCGGCGACCCCATCGCCAAGCTGATCCCCGGCGAGGAGGTGCTGGCCCCACGCCTCAAGATCATCGCCGACGAGCATCTGACCGGCGCCGCCCGCGACGCGGTGCAGGCCCGCATCGAGCTGTGGCTGAAGGCGCATACCGAGAAGCTGCTCGGGCCGCTGCTGGCGCTCGGCCGCGCCGAGGACGTCACCGGCATCGCCCGCGGCATCGCCTTCCAGCTGGTCGAATCGCTCGGCGTGCTGGAACGGCAGAAGGTTGCCGAAGAAATGAAGACGCTGCCGCAGGAGCAGCGGGCGGTGCTGCGCGGCCATGGGGTGCGCTTCGGGGCGCACCACATCTACCTGCCGGCACTGCTGAAGCCGGCGCCGCGCGCGCTCGCCGCCCAGTTCTGGGCGCTGAAGCATGGCGGCCTGCAGCAGAAGGGGCTCGACGAGCTGCCGCATCTGGCCGCCTCCGGGCGCACCTCGATCACGGTGGACCCGGAGATCCAGAAGGGCCTCTACCGCGCCGTCGGCTTCCGCGTCGCCGGCGAGCGGGCGGTGCGCGTCGACATTCTCGAGCGCCTCGCCGACCTGATCCGTCCGGCGCTGGCCTGGCGCCCCGGCGCCTCCGGCGAGAAGCCGGCCGGCGCCTTCGACGGCAACGGCTTCACCGCCACAGTGGCCATGACCTCGCTGGCGGGCTGCGCCGGCGAGGACTTCGCCTCGATCCTGCGCTCGCTCGGCTACCGCATGGAGCGCCGCCCGGCGCCGGTGGAGCCGGCGGCCGCGGAGCCGATCGCGGCGACGCCTTCTTCGGAGGTCGTCGCCATCGAGGCCACGACGGCCGAGGCCGCGACGAGCGAAACCGCGACGATCGAGAGCGCGGCGAGCACCGAGGTTCCGGTCGGCACCGACGTCGCCTTCGACCAAACGGTCGAGCCGGCGCTGGAGCCGGAAGCCGCCGCGCAGTCCGCCGCCGAGCGGGCGGAGATCGCCGCCGAGGCGACGACCGAAACGCCGGCAGCCGATGTCACCGCTGTCAGCGGCGAAGTGTTCACCGACCCGGTGTTCGACCAGACGGTGGAACCGGCGCTGGAAGCCGTGGCGGAAGCGCCGGCGGGCGAGAGCGCGGGCGACGTTGTGGCCGCCTCCGGAGACGGAACCGTCGTAGACGTTGCCGTCGAGGACGCTGCCGCTGGAGACGCCACCGCCGAGGCAGCTGTCGCCGACGCCGAGGTCATCTCCACTGACACCGTCGTTGCCGAAGCCGTCGCTGCCGAGGCCGTGGTTGCCGACGCCGTGGTTGCCGACGCCGCTCCGGCGGAGCCGGCGATGATCGAGGTGTGGCGGCCCGGCCGTCCGCCGGGCCAGCCGCATCACCGTGGCAGCCCGCGCGGCGGCCAGCGTGGCGCACCGCGCCAGGGCGAGGGCGCCGAGGGCGGCCGCCGCTTCGAGCGCGGGCAGCCGCGTGACGGCCAATCCCGCGAGGGACAGCCGCGCGAGGGACAGCCCCGCGATTCGCAGCCGCGCCCCGAGGGCGAGGCCGCGCGCGAGAATGGCCGGCGCGACGACAACCGTCGCGACGACCGCCGTCCGCGTCCCGAGCGCGGCGAGCGGCCGGATCGCGGCCCCCGCCCGGAGCGCGGCGAGCGCACCGGCGGCACGCGGGAGGAACGTGGCGACCGCCGGGGCGGCGAGCGGCGCAACGAGTTCCGCGACGGGCCGCGCCACGATCAGCGCCCGGATCATCGCGCGCCGCGCAACGAGCCGCCGCGCCGCGACAAGCCGGTCGACCCGGATTCGCCCTTCGCCAAGCTGCTGGCGCTGAAGGCGAAGATGGAAGCCGAGAAGGACGGGAAGTAGGAGGCGCCTGCTTGGCCGGCGAGCGACATCGTCTCGACGTCTGGCTGTGGCACGCGCGCTGCGTGCGCACCCGCAGCGCCGCGGCCGAGCTGGTTCGCGCCGGCCATGTGCGGCTGAACGGCACGCGGGTCGGCGCGCCGGCGCAGGCGGTCCGGCTCGGCGACGTGCTGACCGTCGCGCTCGCCGGCCGGGTGCGGTTGCTCAAGGTGATCGGATTTTCCGAGCGCCGGGGGGATGCGCAGGCCGCGCGGGCCACCTATCTGGACATCAGCACGCCGTCGCAGGCGGGCGACGATGCCGAGCGGAGCGCCGGTTAGCTTCTCGCTCGGGCCATTTCGACGTTTCTGGCCCTTCGAGGCTCGGGGTTGTTTCGAGGCTCACGGCTGTTTCGAGCCGCAGGCGGGGCGGAATTCGCGAACGGCCGTGCGTCGTTCAAACCGGCCGACGTCCAGCCCTGCCATTTACGCAGGTCTGCTACTCGTGCAGGTCTGGTCGTCGCGGCCGGCAGATATGCGGCGGGCTTCGCCGCCGATGTCCGGTTGCGCGGCGGCAGGCGGTGCGCTAGAGCGCTCCTCGGCCGGATGCGATATCCCGCCGAAACGCTCTCGGTTCGATGATCGGGAGCATGTTCTCCTCGCAAAAGGCATTTCGGTTTTTGCGGAACATGCGCTAGGTAAGGGCCGCGGGTAAATCACGCGTCCCGCACGGAGATAGGATAAATGCCCTACGTCGTGACGGACAATTGCATCAAGTGCAAGTACACCGACTGCGTCTCGGTGTGCCCCGTCGACTGTTTCTACGAGGGCGAGAACTTCCTGGTCATCCACCCCGACGAATGCATCGACTGCGGCGTGTGCGAGCCGGAATGCCCGGCCGAGGCGATCAAGCCCGACACCGAGCCGGGGCTGGAGAAGTGGCTGACGCTGAACGCGGAATACGCCAAGGTGTGGCCCAACATCACCGAGCGCCGCGACCCGCTGCCGGAGGCGAAGGAATGGGATGGTGTAGCCGACAAGCTACAGTATCTCTCGCCGGAACCCGCTAAGCAGGACTGACGGAGCGGCGTGCGTCGCGCACGCCCCGACAGACCGCCGGACGCCTGTACCCCGCGCGCGACATCGAGGTCGCACGCGCGCTGCGTTGCGGCAGTGTTTTGATTCTGTGCGAAATTGTGCTATAACCTCTTTCGAGCAGTCGATTGGGTTTGCCATGGCGCAACGCTCCGGATTTGGAGCGCCCTCCCCGGAATTGATGAAGGGTTCGGTCTGACACGCCTTCGCGCGCGTGCCGGAGATACCCGATTTTCCGTTTTCGGCTGATGGTACGGCATCGGTATCCACCGGTGCCGGGTGTGTCTTATGCCCGGAGCGATCCGGGACGGCAAGCCGGCCGAGGTGGTCGGGTGCCGAAGAACAGAGACCCAGGAGCAGGCTCAGCATGTCGACGAAGAAGCCGTCCACCAACGTCCGTCAGGGGTTCAAGACGGGCGAGCATATCGTCTATCCGTCGCATGGCGTCGGGCGCATCACGTCGATCGAAGAGCAGGAAGTGGCGGGCTTCAAGCTCGAACTTTTCGTCATCCATTTCGAAAAAGACAAGATGACGCTCCGTGTCCCGGTGCCGAAGATCGCGTCGGTGGGCATGCGCAAGCTTTCCGAGCCGGCGGTGATGAAGAAGGCCCTGGAGACGCTTAAGGGCCGCGCCCGGGTGAAGCGCACCATGTGGAGCCGCCGCGCCCAGGAATATGAAGCCAAGATCAATTCCGGCGATATCGTCGCCATTTCCGAAGTGGTCCGCGATCTCTATCGCTCCGACGCGCAGCCCGAGCAGTCCTACAGCGAGCGCCAGCTCTACGAGGCGGCGCTCGACCGCATGGCCCGCGAGCTGGCGGCGGTGGAGAACCTGACCGAGACCGAGGCGATCAAGTCGATCGAAGCCAACCTCCAGAAGGGTCCGCGCCGGCTCGGCAAGGGCGAGGAGGCCGAGGTCGAGGAGGCTGACGACGCCGACACCGAGGAAGCCGCCGCCTGAGCGCTGGCGCTTTTTGACGACACGGGAAGCCCGGCCTCGCGCCGGGCTTTTCTTTTGTGCCGTGGCGATGGCGGGAATGGGCGGCGGGTGAGCCAGGCGAGTGTGGCTTTCGAGGCGCGGGCCGCAGCGATGTCGTGCCGGGCTTCGCCGGCGGCCGGATCGGCTTGGCGGCTTTTCGCGTTGCGCGACCTCGGTGCCGGCCCCCGCGGTGGACCGACAAACCCGCGGAGCCTTGCCGGCACGGGATTACGCCGACCCGCCGCGGCGATGCCGGGCGTGGTTCAATGGCAGCGCCATGACCCGGCGCCTCCCGGTACGGCGGCGCCCCGAGGGGGATCATCCCCACCGCCTTGGTGCGGCGCCGAATCGTAGAAGCACGAAACCGCCGGCAATCCTCGGACGGCTCAGCCCTTAGGCAGGGCGGCGGGACGTACTGAGGCACGACGCCCACCCGGTCCGGCATGATTCCTTCGCACCGGAGCGGCGCCTCACTGACCGGCTGACCGGCCCGCTATCCGCCCACCGCCGCAACCGCAGGCGCCCGGTCATTCGGCCGGCGTGGTCTCCGGGCGCGTACCGGCGGGAAGCGGCGACATGCTCTCGAACACGCCGTCGCGGCGGATGAGCGCGTGGAACAGCCCCGCCGCCAGATGCATCAGGATCAGCGCGAAGAAGGCGAAGGCGAGATACACATGCGCCTGCCACAGCAGCGCGTGCAGCTGATCACTCTGCGGCAGGATCGCCGGCAGGCGGATGCCGCCATAGAGCACCACCGGGTAGGCGCCGGCCGACAGCATCGCCCAGCCGATCAGCGGCATGCCGATCATCAGCGCATAGAGGCCGTAATGCGAGAGATGCGCGGCGAGCTTCATCGGCGCCGGCATCGAGGCCGGCAGCGGCGGCGAACCATAGATGAAGCGCACCGCCAGCCGGAACAGCGCCAGCACCAATATGGCGATGCCGAGCGTCTTGTGGGTCTCCACCAGCGGCAGGTATTTCGGCGCCACGGTGGACACCATGCCGACGCCGATGAACAGCATGGCGAGGATGCCGATCGCCATCAGCCAGTGCAGCGCGCGCTGGAGGACGGTGAAATGCGCGGAATCGGAGCTCATCGGATCACCGTTCATGACTGCTTGTCAGGGCTGCTTGGCTTGCGGGGCGGCACCGGCCGGCGCCTGGTAGGGATAGTCCTTCCACTCGGCGGTGCGCAGATTGTAGGAGCGCGCATAGGCGGCGGAGCGGGCGGCCGGGAACGGATCGTCGGAGACGCTTATGCCGTCCGGCAGCAAAGTCGGGTCGAAATTGATGTCGCGGCAAGGGCCGTCGCGCTCGTCCTCGACCTTCTCGACCACCAGCGTGCCGGCCTCCACCGTGCGTCGCCCCTCCGGCCAGGCCTTGCTGGGATCGGCGGTGGGGTCGCCCGGCTCGGCAACGGTGAGCACCAGCGTCCAGCGCTGCGGCGCGCCCGCCACCCGCTCGGCGATCTCGGTTTCCAGATGATCCGGGCCGAGCTTGGCGAAATCGTCCTTACTCAGCGGCTGAGGCTGCGCTTCAGGCTTATACGACCACCGCACCGCATGGGCGGCCCCGGCAGCATCGGTGAAGATGAAGGCGTTGAGGCTGTTGAACTGGTCCTCGGCATAGCTCGCCATATAGGGCGCGCTGCCGGCCCAGGCACCGAAGGCGGGCAATTCCGGATGGGCGGCGACGAAATTCTTCATCGCGTCCGGCTGCTTGCTGTGGCCGGCTTCGAGCAGCGCATAGAACGCGTCGGGCGTCGCGACCGGGAAGAAGGGCGGATCGATCATCGCCGCCCGCCACACCTGCCCGCCCGCCGTGATCTGCAGCCCGAGACCGCGCACCCGTACGGTGGCGTCCGGCGCGCTCGGGTCCGGCGTACCGAGATTGAAGCGGCCGACCACCGGATAGTCGCCGACCGCGAGCATCGGCGCGCGGGACAGCGCCGCGCCCTGGCCGTTCGACCGGAACACGCCGGTGAAGCAGATGCCCTTGGCATGGTTGCGCCGGTGGCCGAGCGCCGGCCCGCCCGGCGGCGCCAGCGCGGCGACCAGCTTCGGCGGCGTGAGACGCTCCGGCGACAGGAAGCCGCCGGTATAGGCGAATGCCCCGGCGCCGACGGCGACGACACCGGCAATGAGGACAAGCGAGCCGATCGCCGCACGGGAGGTCGGTCGAGGCGACTGAGCCATGAGATAGC
This sequence comes from Ancylobacter defluvii, assembly GCF_018390605.1. Taxonomy (GTDB): domain Bacteria; phylum Pseudomonadota; class Alphaproteobacteria; order Rhizobiales; family Xanthobacteraceae; genus Ancylobacter; species Ancylobacter defluvii. The sequence continues at coordinate 201,295 of NZ_JAHBGD010000028.1, read as the reverse complement.
TTCCGATGTTCGGCCCACCCGGAAGGCCCGGCGCAGGCGAGACGGCCCAAGGTAGAGCCATTCTAGGCTGCCCTGCCGCTCCCGACTTGTCCATTCGCTCCTTCGCTTGCCGGATCGCACGCCGGCGGCGTGAGGAACGGGCGCGCAGGAAATCGGGCAGCGGGACCGCCTCCGCCGCGCCACCAAGGGGTTGCGAGGGCCGGGGCACCGCGCTAGCCTTCTGGCGTCGGCCTTGCATCAGTGCGGATGCGGGGACTGGCACGAGCGTTGGAGCTCTCGTCCGCGACACCCGCGGCGGGGGCTTTTTTTGTGAGGATGGCCGGCAATGTCGCATGACGACTGGGACCACAGCCCGCTGCCGATCGGCATCCTGTTCTCGCACACCGGCGTGACCTCGGCGGTGGAGCGCACCCAGCTGAGCGCCACCCGGCTCGCCATCGCCGAGATCAATGCCGCCGGCGGCGTCGCCGGGCGCGAACTGGTCGGCATTGGCGGGAATTGCGAGGCCGATCCCAAGGTGTTCCGCCGCGAGGCGACGCGGCTGGTCGAGGAAGAGGGCGTGCGCCTGCTGTTCGGCTGCTACATGTCGAGCACCCGCAAGGCGGTATTGCCGGTGGTGGAAGCGCGCGGGGCGCTGCTGTTCTACCCCACCCTCTATGAGGGCTTCGACTATTCGCCGAACTGCATCTACACCGGCGCGGTGCCGAACCAGAACTCGCAGCCGCTGGTGCGCTACCTGATGCAGCACTATGGCCCGCGCATGCTGCTGGTCGGCTCCAACTACATCTACCCCTACGAATCCAACCGCATCTTCTCCGATCTCGTCACCGCGGCCGGCGGGCGCATTCTCGACGAGATCTATGTGCCGCTCGACCCGAAGCCGGAGGATTTCGAGCGCGTGCTGCGCAAGATCGCCCGGCTGGAGCCGGATGCGGTGTTCTCCACCATCGTCGGCTCGGGCACGGCGCAGTTCTATGAGGGCTATCGCCGCGCCGGCTTCGACGCCGGGCGCCGGCCGATCGCCAGCCTGACCACCAGCGAGGCGGAGGTGGCGGAGATGCCGGCGGAGGCGGCGCAGGGGCACCTGACCGCCGCGCCGTATTTCCAGAGCCTCGACACCCCGCGCAACCGCGCCTTCCTCGCCGCCTGGCGCCAGCATGTCGGGCTGGAGGTGCCGGTCACCGCCGCGGCGGAAGCCGCCTATTTCCAGGTGCATCTCGCGGCACGCGCGGTGGCGCAGGCGCGCTCGACCGCCCGCGACGCGGTGGTGGAGGCGCTCGGCCAGGTGCAGTTCGAGGCGCCGCAGGGGCTGGTCGCCATCGACCCGGCCAACAACCATTGCTTCCTGTGGCCGAAAGTGGCGAAGCTCGATGCCCGTGCCCGCTTCGAGGTGGTGTGGGACCCGCGCCGGCGCATCACCCCGGATCCCTATTTCGCCTCCTCGACCCTCGACGACTGGTCGCTCGGGGCGCAGCCGGCGGGGATCGGCTGAGCCATGGCCATGCCGCCGCTCAAGAGCCTGAAGGGGCTTCCGGTCCTCGTCGTCCACCCGGCCGATGCCGACGGGCGCATGCTGACCGAGCATCTGCGCCGCATCGGCTGCCACGCCGAGGCGACCTGGCCGATCCCGCGCGACATCCCGGCCAATGTGGCGGTGGTGTTCCTCTCCGTCGACCACGAATACCGCGCCGACATCCTCAAGCTGTGCAAGAACATCGACGGCATCCCGCCGGCGATCATCGCCATCGTCGACTATGAGAACCCCTCGACGCTGGAGATCCTGTTCGACATCGGCGTGCTGGCGGCGATGGACCGGCCGATCCGCCCGTTCGGCGTGCTCACCAACCTCCTGCTGGCGCGCGGGCTGTGGCAGGAGCGGCTCGACGGCGCCAAGCGCCTCGCCAAGCTGGAGCGCCGGCTCTCCTCGATGCAGCGCATCCAGAAGGCCAAGGCGATATTGATGGCGCTCCACGGCATCGGCGAGGAGGCTGCCTATGAGACCATCCGCCAGCAGGCGATGGGCAAGCGCATCTCCATGGACGAGATCGCCACCTCGATCATCAATGCCAACGAGCTGCTGAACGCCGGCGAACTATTGAAGGCGAAGGAGCCGATGCCGGCGCCGCAGCCCTTGCGGAAGTAACTCTGTAGAATCCGTCTTTGAGGAGCAGCCTTGCATTTGCCGGGGAAGGATGTTTAGCTTGTTGGGCTCGATTTCGAGCATGCCGCTTTTGTCGGCAAGTGGGAACGGACAGTGCTGTCCTCCCGCTTTGGCTAGGTAGCCCGGTCCGCCCCGCGAGGGGTTGCCGGGCTTTTTTGTTTTTCCGGGTCCGACAGGGCTGTCGACCCGTTGCCATCCTGCTTCCGCGGCGCCCGCCGCCGCATTGACGCGCCGCGCTCGCGCCGGTTGCGGCCGCTCGCCTGCGCCGCGGTGTACCCGCCTTTGCCCCCAACCCGACCGCGGCCCCACACGGGCCGCCTTCCACGGAGGAACGCCATGCAACACGGAGACATCACCTCAAGCCGGGATTCGGTCGGCGTCGCGGTGGTCAACTACAAGATGCCGCGCCTGCACACCAAGGCCGAGGTGCTGGCCAATGCCCGCAAGATCGCCGAGATGCTGATCGGCATGAAGCAGGGCCTGCCCGGCATGGACCTGGTGATCTTCCCGGAATACTCCACCCACGGCATCATGTACGATCCCAAGGAGATGTACGCGACCGCCGCCACCGTGCCCGGCGAGGAGACCGAGATCTTCGCCGAGGCCTGCCGCACCGCCGGCGTGTGGGGGGTGTTCTCGCTCACCGGCGAGCAGCATGAGGAGCACCCGAACAAGGCGCCCTACAACACGCTGATCCTGATGAACGACAAGGGCGAGATCGTGCAGAAATACCGCAAGATCATGCCCTGGGTGCCGATCGAGGGCTGGTATCCCGGCGACTGCACCTATGTCTCGGAAGGCCCCAAGGGGCTGAAGATCAGCCTGATCATCTGCGACGACGGCAATTATCCCGAGATCTGGCGCGATTGCGCCATGAAGGGCGCCGAGTTGATCGTGCGCTGCCAGGGCTACATGTATCCGGCCAAGGAGCAGCAGATCCTGATGGCCAAGGCGATGGCCTGGGCCAATAATGTCTATGTCGCGGTGGCCAACGCCGCCGGCTTCGACGGCGTCTACACCTATTTCGGCCATTCGGCGGTGGTGGGCTTCGACGGGCGCACGCTGGGCGAATGCGGCACCGAGGAGATGGGCATCCAGTTCGCCCAGCTCTCCGTGCCGCTGATCCGCGAGGCGCGCAGCAAGGGCCAGGCGCAGAACCACCTCTACAAGCTGCTGCACCGCGGCTACACCGGCATGATCAATTCCGGCGACGACCCGCGCGGCAGCTGCGCGCTGCCGTTCCAGTTCTACAGGCAGTGGGCCGACGATCCGGAGGGCACCCGCGACAGGGTGGAGGCGATCACCCGCGCCGCGCCGGGGGTGGAGGATTGCCCGATCGAGGGCATCCCGACCAAGCTCGCCGCCGGGCATCGCTGAGCCGGCGCGCTTCCGCAGCCAGCCTCGCCGGCGGAGGTCAACCCTCCGTCGGCTTTTGCCTCAGCGCACGGTGAGCTGGAAATACAGCGCCGCCAGCCGTGCCGGCAGTTCCTCCACCCGCGTGATCGGGAAGCTGTTGCGGCGGCCGAAAATGGCGGCCGCGGCCCGGTCGGCGACGGCGCCGAGGGCGACGCAGAACACGTCGAGCCCCTGCCCGCGCGCGTCTGCCACCGCCCGGCGGGCATCCTCGGCGAGATAGGCCTCGTCCTCGACATCGATGTCGGAGGGCTCGCCATCGGTGACGACGACCAGCACCCGGCGATGCGTCGCCTGCGCGGCGAGCCCGGCGGCGCCGTGGCGGATGGCGGCGCCGAGGCGGGTGGAATAGGCCGGACGCAGGCCGGCAAGGCGCGGCAGGGCGGCCTCCCAGCGCTCGGCGAAGCGCTTCAGCTCGGTGATGCGGACGTCCTCGCGGCCGTTGGAGGCGAAGGCGAGCGCGGCGAAGGGATCGCCGACGCCGTCCAGCGCCGCGCCGAGCAGGCCCACGGCCAGAGCGGCGGTCGACAGCACGCTCTCGCCGTCGCGGCCGACCGGATCGGCGGTGGATTGCGAGACGTCGAGCAGCAGCATCAGCGCCACGTCGCGGCCCTGCCGGCGCTTCAGCGCGTGGATGCGCGGATCGGGCAGCTCGCCGAGGCGACGGGCCAGCATCGCCTCCTGCGCCGCCTCCAGATCGATCTCCTCGCCGTCGAGGCGGCGGCGCAGCCGGGTCGGCCGGTCGAGGCGGGCCCGGCGCATCAGCGCGTCGAGGCGGGCGGCGATCGAGCCCGCCGCGTCGAGCCGCGCCTTAAGCGCGGAGGCGCCAACGGCAGCCGGCGCATGCAGCCGCACCGTCACATGGTCGGCAAGCTCGGTGCGCAGGCGGTGGTCCCATTCCGGGTAGAGGCCGGCAATGGTGCTCTCCTCCTGGGGGACGGCGCCCTTCATGCGGGCGCCGCCGGCGGGCGCGGGGGCCGAATCCGGCGGGGCGGCGTCGGCCTCCTCCTGCCGCAGGCGGGCGGCTTCGACGACGAGCTCCAGCACGTCGTCATTATCGGGATCGGTCTCGTCCCAGTCGAACAGGCCGAGCCCGTCGTCGCGATAGGCCGGCTCGACGCGATAGGCCTTCGTGTCGAAGGGGATGCGCAGCTGGCCGAGGTCGTGGCCGAGGATGCGGGCGATCTCCGGCACGAAGCCCTGCCGCCCGGCATCCTCGGTGAAGGCGCGCTCGAACAGCGCGCGCGCCTTGGCGATCCAGCCATCCTCATCGCGAAAATCCGGGTCGGCGAGGGCGCGGGCAAGGCGGGCGAAGAGGGAGGCGACGGTGCGGGCGCTCGCCGCCTCCGCCGTGTGGAAGCGGCGCCACAGCCGGCCGAGGCCGGGATAGGCGCGCGCCGCCAGCCGCTCGACGCGGGCATCCTCCAGCAACGAAACGAGAGCGATCTGCACCGGCTTCATCCGCCCAACAGTGAAGCGCGCGCGGGTAAAGGCCCCATGGCAGGCGGCATGCGTCACCGCCGCCTCGAAGAAGGCGGCGGCATCCTCCGCGCGCAGATCGGGAAAACCCTGCGGCATCAGCAGCAGGCCGCCGGCGAGGCGAGGGCGGATCAGGGCCGGATCGGCGATGACCCGCACCTCCGGCGCGAGGCCGAACAGCGCCTGCGTCACCAGCTTCAGCCGCTCCTCATGCGGGGCGAAGCGCACGGCACCGGCGAGGTCGGCGAGGCGGCGCCGCGCCAGCGGGTCCTCCAGCCCGAAATACGCCGCACGGCGGCGGCGATCCGTGGCATGCAGCGCGAGGCCATCGGCGAGCCATTGCGCCATCGGCTCCGGCGGCAGTTCCTGCATCACCTGCGCCAGCACCGCGGCGAGCGGTGCCAGCGCGTCCGGCGCCCGCTCGGCGAGGCCGGCCAGCGCCGCGAGGCGGGCCGCCAACTCGCGCCCGTCGCCGCCATAGGAGAGGCGGGCGGCGAGAGGCCCGAGAATGGCAAGGGTGGTGCGGCTGCCGGCGTGGCGGCACAGCGTGCGGGTGGCCTGCCAGAGCGTCGCCTCGGTGTCGAGGCCGGCGCCGGGCAGGATGCGCCGCTCGATGCCCCACAGCGCCTCCAGCACCGCCGGGCCGGCATTGGCGTGATAGAGCGCGCCCACCAGCGCCGCCCAATGCGGCAGCCCGGCCGCGCCGAGATGGCGCCGGGCCTGCGCCTGCGCCGCGAGGAAGCCGGCATGCAGCGCCGGCCGGCGGCTCAGCAGGCGTTCCAGCGCCGCCGAAGCGTCGGGGTCGGGATCGCGACGCAGCGCCGCCGTCACAGGCAGGCCGCCACGACCGAGCGCAGCGCGCCGCGGGTGTCGGCATCGTCGGTGAGCGGGGCGACGATGGCCATGTCGCAGGCCTCGGCCGCGCCGATGCCGCGCGCGATCAGCTTGCCGGCGCGGATCAGCGTGCGGGTGGAGGCGCCCTCCTCCAGCGCCCGGTGGCCGAGATTGCGCGAGGCCGCGGCGATGCGCACCAGCTTCTCGGCGAGGCCGGCATCGATGCCGGCCTCGCGGGCGACGATGTCGGCCTCCCGCGCCGCCGCGGCATAGGTGAAGTCTATGGCGGCGAAGCGCTGCTTGGTCGATTCCTTCAAATCCTTCACCGCGCTCTGGTAGCCGGGGTTGTAGGAGATGACGAGGAAGAAGCCGGAAGGGGCGGCGACCACCTCGTTGCGCTTGTCGAGCGGCAGCACCCGGCGCTCGTCGGTGAGCGGGTGGATGACCACCGTGGTGTCCTGCCGCGCCTCGACGATCTCGTCGAGATAGCAGATGGCGCCGCCGCGCACCGCCTGGGTGAGCGGCCCGTCGCGCCACACCGTACCCTGCGCATCGAGCAGATAGCGGCCGACGAGATCGGCCGCCGTCATGTCCTCGTGGCAGGCGATGGTGATCAGCGGGCGTTGCAGCCGCCAGGCCATGTGCTCGACGAAGCGGGTCTTGCCGCAGCCGGTCGGGCCCTTGAGCATCAGCGGCACCTGGGCGCGATACGCCGCCTCGAACAGCGCGATCTCGTTGCCGACCGGGGTGTAATAGGGCTCGTCGACGAGGCGGAAGCAATCGAGGTCCGGCGGATCGGCATCCATGGGGTGGCTCCTGCAAGCGGCGTGAGACGAGGGCGACGGAGGGCGGGCGACAGGCACAAAAAAGCCCGGCCCGAGCGGCGAGCTCGGGACCGGGCTTCCATGCCCTTGCCGCGCACGGCTCTGTGCGGCGGCGGTTTTCCGGTGCTCATCATTCCGCAGCAGCTCCGCTTGCGCAAGCGGCATGGCCGCCGGCAGGTGGCCGGGAAAGCGCCGGCTTCGCTTCGCCTTCCCCCGTGGTAGAAGGAGCCGTCGGGACGCGCTGCGCCCCGGCATGGGGGGAGTGACCATTCATGCCGCGCAGGCGCCAGAGCCATGAGCCCGGCCATCGCCGGAAGTTCCTCGTGATCATCGACGACACGCCGGAATGCGACCGGGCGGTCTACTACGCCGCCCGCCGCGCCGCCCGCACCCAGGGCGGGGTGGTGATGCTGGCGGTGCTGGAACTCGCCGACGTGCAGAGCCAGTGGCTCGGCGTCGCCGAACTGATGCGCGCCGAGGCGACCGACAAGGCGCAGGCACGGCTCGACCACTTCGCCGCCCGCACCCGCAACCTGTCCGGCATCGAGCCGGAGCAGGCGGTGCGCGAAGGCGACGTCGCCGGCGAAATCCTCAAGGTCATCGAAGCCGACGAGGACATCGCGATACTGGTGCTCGCGGCCGGCACCGGCAGCGAGGGACCGGGGCCGCTGATCGCCGCGCTCGCCGGCGGATTGCTCAATGGCCTGCCGATCCCGGTCACCATCGTGCCCGGCGGCTTGTCCGACACCGAGATCGACGCCCTGGCCTGACGCCGCCCGATCCGTGCCCAGCCCGCCCGATCAAGGAGCGCCTCATGCCGTTCGGTTTCCTCATGCCCGTGCACGCCTTCTGGATCGGCCCGGCGCTCGGGCCGATGGCGCGGGCCTGCCTCGCCTCCTTCGTGCGGGCCGGCCATCCGGTCACCCTGCACAGCTACCAGCGCCCACACGACCTGCCGCCGGGTGTCGCCTTCGCCGATGCCACCCGCCTGGTGCCGCCGGAGCGGATCATCCGCCATCGCGAGACCGGCAGCTACGCCCTGTTCGCCAACGTGTTCCGCTACCGGCTGCTGCAGCGCTACGACTGCCTCTATGTCGATTGCGACGTCTATTGCCTCAAGCCGGTGGAGCGGGCGGCGTATCTGCTGGGCTGGGAGGACGACGTCCATATCAACGGCGCGGTGCTGCGCCTGCCGAAGGACTCCGCGCTGCTGCGCGCCCTCAACGCGGTGGCCGACGACCCGACGCCGATCCCGCCCTGGCTGCCGGAGGAATTGCAGGCCGAGCTCCGGGAGAACGCCCGGCAGGGCCGCCCCACCAGCGTCCAGGACATGCCCTGGGGCGTACTCGGGCCGCGCGCCATCACCTGGCTGGCGAAGGATTGCGGCGTCGACGGCAAGGCGCTGCCGACGGAGGCGTTCTATCCGCTGCATTACACGCAGGTGCACCGGCTGCTCGACCCGGAATTGACCGTCGAGGACCTGGTGACGCCGCGCACGCAGTGCCTCCACCTCTATAACGAGATGCTGCGCCGGCTCGATCTCTCGGCCGTGCCGCCCTCCTCGCCGCTCGGGCGCATGCTGGCGGCGCCGGAGCTGGTGCCGAGCCGGTGGGACCGTCTGCGCCAAGGCTTCCTTTGGCGGCGATGAGCGCCTATTTATAACCATACCAGACCCACGTCGCCGGGGCCTTGAACCCCGGTAGGCCAGGAGCATCCCATGTTCATCCAGACCGAGCCGACCCCGAATCCCGCCACGCTGAAGTTCCTGCCCGGGCGCAGCGTGCTCGGCGCCGGCACCTTCGAGGCGCGCAATCCCGACGAAGCCGGCCGCTCGCCGCTGGCGGCCAAGCTGTTCGACATTCCCGGCGTCACCGGCGTGTTCTTCGGCTCCGACTTCGTGACCGTCACCAAGGATCGCGCCGAATGGGCGCATCTGAAGCCGGCGATCCTCGGCGCCATCATGGAGCATTTCGTCTCCGGCCAGCCGGTGCTGCCGGAGGAGCACGAACATACCGAGGACGACGCCTTCTACGAGGCGAAGGATGCCGGGCTCGTCGATACCATCCGCGAGCTGATCGACACCCGCGTGCGCCCGGCGGTGGCCAATGACGGCGGCGACATCACCTTCCGCGGCTACAAGGACGGCGTGGTGTTCCTCGCCATGAAGGGCTCCTGCTCCGGCTGCCCGTCCTCCACCGCGACGCTGAAGAACGGCATCGAGAACCTGCTCAGGCATTTCGTGCCGGATGTCGTCGAAGTGCGGCCGGTCTGACCGGCCCGCGCTACCGCCTCCGGGGTATCCGGCGCCATACGGCGCCGCCGTCTTTAGGTGTCCGGCGCGATGCGACGCCGGTAGGCCGCTTGTGGAGAGGCGACCCGGCGGGGCTTTGCCTCGCCCGCCGCCCATGTGCATGGTGAGGCGAAGGATAATGGCGCCATGCTGATTCTCGCCCTCGATACCGCGCTGGAGGCCTGCTCCGTCGCCCTACACGACATCGCAAGCGACCGGACGCTGGCGCGTGCCTCGCAGGCGATGGCGCGCGGCCATGCCGAGGCGCTGGTGCCGATGGTCGACCGGGTCATGGTCGAATCCGGCCGCGAATTCAGCGATATTGGCCTGTTCGCCGTCACCGTGGGGCCGGGCAGCTTCACCGGATTGCGGGTGGGGCTATCGGCGGCGCGCGGCTTCGGCCTCGCCACCGGACGGCCGGTGATCGGCATCTCGACATTGGCGACGCTCGCCGCCCCGCTGCTGGCCGAGGATGACGGCGTGCCGGTGGTCGCCGCCATCGATGCCCGGCACGACAATCTCTACATCCAGATGATCGGCCCCGGCGGCCGGGTGATGGTGTCGGCCCGCCAGCTCGCCCTGAAGGACGCGGTGCGCGCGGTGGCCAACGGCCCGGCGCGGCTGGTCGGCTCCGGCGGGCCGCTGCTCGCCAGCGCCTGGCCGGCCACCGCGCCGGCGCCGCTCGAGATCGTCGCCACCAACACCCCCGACCCGGTCTGGCTGGCCCGACTCGCCTCGGTGGCCGACCCGGCGAAATCCGAGCCGCGGCCGCTCTATCTGCGCGACGCCGACGCCAAGCCGCAGACGGCGGCCCGCATCGCCCGCCGCTGACCACGCGAGGACGACGGGCCGGGCGATGAGCTGGAAGATCACCGACATCACCCGGGCCTGGCGCGCACCGCCAGCCTTCCGCCCCGCCGCCGCCGCCGATGCCGAGGCGCTGGCGGCGCTGCATGCGGCAAGCTTCCGCTTCGGCTGGGAGGCGGCGGAATTCGAGCGCCTGCTCGCCGACCGGCTGAGCCGGGCGCTGGTGGCGACCGAGGGACCGGGCGGCCGGGTGACCGGCTTCATCCTGCTGCACGGCGTGGCGCCGGAAATGGAGATCCTCTCGATCGCGGTGGCGCGCAGCCATCGCGGCGGCGGCATCGGCCGCGCTCTGGTGCAGAAGGCGATGGCCCGCCTCGCCGCCGAGGGCATCGCAACGCTGTTCCTCGAGGTCGAGGAGGGCAACCGGCCGGCGGTGACGCTTTACGAGAAAACCGGCTTCCGGGAGATCGGCCGCCGGCCCGGCTATTATCGCGACGCGGCGGGGAAGCCGGTGGCGGCGATCGCCATGCGGCGCGACCTCGCGTGAAGCCGCGGCGCGCGCATTCCGACGGGGGATAGCGCCGGAGGAAACGGTTGCCCTCAACCGACGGGTTGCGCCATAAGCAGGGCAAAGGAGACGAGGCGCGAATGACCGACAAGCCGACCGCCATCGAGGAGGCCTGCGTCACGCTGGGCCTGCGCATGACGGACCAGCGCCGGGTGATCGCGCGCGTCATCGCCGATGCGCAGGACCATCCCGACGTCGAGGAACTGCATCGCCGCGCCGTGGCGGTAGACGACCGGATCTCGATCTCCACCGTCTACCGCACGGTGAAGCTGTTCGAGGACGCCGGCATCATCGAGCGCCACGACTTCCGCGACGGCCGCTCGCGCTACGAGCCGGTGCCGGACGAACACCACGACCACCTGATCGACCTGCGCAACGGCACGGTGGTGGAGTTCCGCTCGGAAGAGATCGAGCACCTCCAGGAAGAGATCGCCCGCAAGCTCGGCTTCCGCCTCGTCGGCCACCGGCTGGAGCTCTATGGCGTGCCGCTCGATTCCACGCCGAAGAAATAGACCGTGCGCCCCGTCCTCGTGCTGGTGCCGGTGCTGATCGCGACGCTGATCGGCATTCCTTGCCAGTGGGTGGCGGTGCGGTTCACACTCGACGCCCGGCGGTGGATTCCGGTGCTGTATCACCGCTTCGTGCTGGCGATGCTCGGCGTCAAGGTACGGGTGATCGGCGCGCCGGCGGCCGATCGGCCGCTGATGATCCTCTCCAACCATGTCTCCTGGCTCGATATCGCCGTGCTGGGCGCGCAGTTCCCGCTGGGCTTCATCGCCAAGAGCGAGGTCGCCGGCTGGCCGGGCATCGGGCTGCTCGCCCGGCTGCAGCGCACCATCTTCGTCGACCGGCAGGCGCGCGCCGCCACCGGGCGGGTCAGCGCCGAGATCGCCGACCGGCTCGACGGCGGCGATCCCGTGGTGCTGTTCGCCGAGGGCACCTCGAGCGACGGCAACCGGGTGCTGCCGTTTCGCTCCGCTTTGGTCGGCGCCGCCCGGCCGAGTGCCGAAGGCCGGCCCGCCACCCTGCAGCCGCTGGCCATCGCCTATGTGGCACAGGGCGGGGTGCCGCTCGGCCGGGCGCGGCGGCCATTGGTCGCGTGGTACGGCGACATGGACCTCGCCCCGCATCTGATGGAGGTGCTGCGGCGCGGCGGCATCGAGGTGGAGCTGCGCTTCGGCGCCCCGATCGCCGGGACCGACCGCAAGACGGCAACCAGCCACGCCGAAGCCGCGGTGCGCGCCATGATGGCGGAAGCGCTGAATCCCCGGCCGGCGTGACAGCGCGGGCGGCGGGGGAAATCGGCGCGGCGGCTCATTTCCTTTTGCCGGGAATCCCGCTAAACAAAGATCAGGTGTCGACCGAGGAGACGTACACGATCTCGACCTGGGAACGAGCGGCGGTAAGCGGAGGCGCCTCGTCACGGGCGCATGATGTGCGCGCCGTGCCCTCAACCTTCAGCGACCCTGTGGCCGGGACGGCCGAACAGGGCGGGTCGATCGATACGCCATGAGTGAAACGCACGAAGCGCGTCAACTGGAAACGCGTCAACTGGAAGCGTCGCGCGAGACGCGCGAGCCGGGTAACGCGCGCAAGATTTACGTCCGCTCCTTCGGCTGCCAGATGAACGTCTATGACGCCCAGCGCATGACGGACACCATGGCGAAGGAAGGCTATGTCGAGACCGACAAGCCTGATGATGCCGACCTCATCATCCTCAACACCTGCCACATTCGCGAGAAGGCGGCGGAAAAGGTCTATTCCGAGCTTGGACGGCTGCGCAAGGCGCAGGAAGAAGCCGGCCGCAAGCCTATGGTGGCGGTGGCCGGCTGCGTCGCGCAGGCCGAAGGCGCCGAGATCATCAAGCGCGCCCGCGTCGTCGACCTGGTGGTCGGGCCGCAGAGCTACCACAAGCTGCCGGAACTGGTGGCCCGCGCCCAGGAAAAGCAGGGCCAGGATGCCCGCGGCGTGGTGGAGACCGAGTTCCCGGTCGAGGACAAGTTCGACTTCCTCGCCCCGCCGAGCAAGCAGGCGATCGCCAAGCGCGGCCCGACCGCCTTCGTCACCGTGCAGGAAGGCTGCGACAAGTTCTGCACCTTCTGCGTGGTGCCCTATACGCGCGGTGCCGAAGTGTCCCGCCCGCTCGGGCGCATCCTCGACGAGGTGAAGCGCCTCGCCGAGGGCGGGGTGCGCGAGGTGACGCTGATCGGCCAGAACGTCAACGCCTATCACGGCCTCGACGATCACGGCCGCAGCGCCAACCTCGCCGAGCTGATGGCCCGCGTCGGCGAGGTGCCGGGCATCGCCCGCATCCGCTACACCACCAGCCATCCGCGCGACATGGATGACGAGCTGATCGCCGCCCATCGCGACATGCCCGCGCTGATGCCCTATCTGCACCTGCCGGTGCAGTCCGGCTCCGACCGCATCCTCGCGGCGATGAACCGCAAGCACGGGCGCGAGGCCTATTTCGAGCTGGTCGCCAAGGTGCGGGCGGCGCGGCCGGACATCGCCTTCTCCTCCGACTTCATCGTCGGCTTCCCCGGCGAGACCGACGCCGATTTCGCCGACACCATGGATCTGGTGGACAAGGTCGGCTTTGCCGGCGCGTTCTCGTTCAAATACTCGCCGCGCCCCGGCACGCCGGCGGCGGGGATGGGCGCGCAGGTGCCCGAGGCGGCGATGAACGAGCGCATCTATGCGTTGCAGGCGCTGCTGGACAAGCAGAAGGCGGCGTTCGACGCCGCCTGCCGCGGCCGGCGCTTCGATATCCTGCTGGAAAAGCCCGGCAAGCTGCCCGGCCAGCTCATCGGGCGCTCGCCCTATCTCCAGTCCGTGGTGGTGCTCGCCCCGCGCGAGGCGATCGGTACGCTCGCCAGCGTGGTCGTGCGCGACGTCAGCACCAAGAGTCTTTCCGGCGACATCGTCGCGGGCGAATTCTGGCCCGAGGGCGTGCCGTCCGGCACGAGCTTAGTGGGGCAGGGCGAAAAACTGGAGGCGTGATGGTGCGTCGTGGGGGATCGGATACGGATCGGACGCTGGTGGCGACCCGGACGGGCGCGCGCGGCAGCGGGAGCGGCAGCGGAACCGCGGCACAGACGGCCTCGACAGCTTCGACGGCCCGCTGGCTGACCCCCGACACCGACACGTCGAGCCAGATCGTGCTCGCCTTCGACGACAACCGGCTGGCCAGCCTGTTGTTCGGCAATTACGGCCAGAACCTCGCCACCGTCGAGCGGCGGCTCGACATTGTCGCCGAGCAACGCGGCAACCATGTCACGCTCGAAGGCCCGCGCGAGGCCTGCGACCAGGCGCGGCACGTGCTGGAGACGCTCTATGCCCGGCTGAAGAAGGGCGGCGAGATCGCCCCCGGCGATGTCGAGGGCGTGCTGCGCGAGGCGGCCTCGCAGGGCTTCCTGTTCGACTTCGACCCGGCGACCAAGAAGCAGAGCTTCGACGAGATCCAGCTGCGCCGCCGCCCGGTGCGCGCCCGCACGCTGGCGCAGGACGCCTATATCCGCGCGCTGAAGCGGCAGACGCTGGTGTTCGGCGTCGGCCCGGCCGGCACCGGCAAGACCTGGCTCGCCGTCGCCTATGCCGTGCACCTGCTGGAGCGGCGGATTGTCGACAAGCTGATCCTCTCGCGCCCGGCGGTGGAAGCCGGCGAGCGGCTCGGCTTCCTCCCCGGCGACATGAAGGAGAAGGTCGACCCCTATCTGCGGCCGATCTACGACGCGCTGCACGATCTGATGGACCGCAACTATGTCGAGCGGGCACTGACCTCTGGCGAGATCGAGATCGCGCCGCTGGCCTTCATGCGCGGGCGCACGCTGGCCAATGCCTGCGTCATCCTCGACGAGGCGCAGAACACCACCTCGATGCAGATGAAGATGTTCCTCACCCGCCTGGGCGAGAACTCGCACATGATCGTCACCGGCGATCCGAGCCAGATCGACCTGCCGCCGGGCCAGACCTCCGGCCTTGCCGAGGCGGTGGGGCTCTTGGAGAATGTCGAGGGCGTCGAGGTGTGCCGCTTCAATGCCGCCGACGTGGTGCGCCACGAACTGGTGGGCCGCATCGTCGCCGCCTATGACGGCAAGGCCGCCGCCGCCCGCCGCCCCGCCGCCCCGCCGGAAGCGCCAGCGCCGGCACAGCAGCCGGCAACCGTCGAGGAGCCGCCGCGATGAGCGACGGCTCTACCATCGCGGTCGATGTCCTCGTCGCCGCCGGCCCCTGGCCGGCGCATGCCGAGGCCGCCGGCCTGGTGTCGCGGGCGATCCGCGCCGCCCATGCGGGGGCGATGGAGGAGTACGATCTCGGCATCGAGCAGGGCGAGGTCGCGGTGATGCTCACCGACGACGCCGGCATCCGCACGCTCAACCTCGACTGGCGCTCGAAGGACAAGGCGACAAACGTGCTATCATTCCCGACGCCGCAGGTGGCGCGGGAGGCAGGCGAGCCCCATCTGGGCGATATTGCCATCGCCTATGAGACCGTCGCCCGCGAGGCGGCCGCCGAGGAGAAGAGCTTCGACGACCACCTGACGCATCTCGCCGTTCACGGCATGCTTCATCTGCTCGGCTTCGACCACGAGACACCGGACGAAGCGGAGGAGATGGAGGCGATGGAGCGGCGGATATTGTCCGGCCTCGGCATCGCCGATCCCTATGCCGAGACCGAACCTGTTCATCAAACCCACTAGAAGGCCATGTCCGATCCCGTTTCCAAGACGCCGCCCCCCGCAGACGCCAGCGAAGGGCCAAGTACAGGGACCAGCATAAGTCCAACCCCGCTCCCCACCGAGCCGCGCGCCGGCGAGGGGCGGGGGGGACTTCTCGACCGGCTCCGCCACCTGATCGGCGGCTGGCGAACCACCGGCTCGCTGCGCAGCGATCTGGCCGAGGCGCTGGCCTCCAATGCCGATTTCACCGCCGATCTGTCGGCGACCGAGCGCGCGATGCTGAAAAGCATCCTGGAACTGCGCGAGCGGCGGGTGGGCGACCTGATGGTGCCGCGCGCCGACATCATCGCAGTACAGAAGGACATCCCGCTCGGCGAGTTGCTCGCCGTTTTCGCCGATGCCGGCCATTCCCGCCTCGTGGTCTATGACGACACGCTCGACGACCCGGTGGGGATGGTGCATATCCGCGACCTCGTCACCCACCTCACCCAGCGGGCGATGACCTCGCGCCCGCCGACCGCGCTCGGCAGGGCGCGCGACCCGAAGGCCGAACCGGGAGACGCACGATCCGGCGGCAGCGACGCCAAGTTCGGCAGCGATGCCAAGCCGGCACCGGCCTTCAACCTCAAGGCGATCGACCTCTCCGCCTCGCTGAGCGCCGCGCGGCTGATCCGCCGGCTGCTGTTTGTGCCGCCTTCCATGCCCTCGATCGAACTGCTCGCCAGCATGCAGGCGAGCCGCATCCATCTCGCACTCGTCATCGACGAATATGGCGGCACCGACGGTATCGTCTCGATGGAAGACCTGGTCGAGGAGATCGTCGGCGACATCGAAGACGAGCATGACGACGACGAGGCGCCGATGATCGCCCGCCAGCCGGATGGCAGCTTCATCGCCGATGCCCGCGCCGGCCTCGACGAGGTCGCCGAGATGGTTGACCCGGCCTTCGCCAATGGTGAGGAGGCCGAAGAGGTCGATACGCTCGGCGGCCTCCTGGTGACGCTGGCCGGGCGGGTGCCGGTGCGCGGCGAGATCGTCGCCGGCCCCGGTGCCTTCGAGATCGAGGTGCTCGACGCCGATCCGCGCCGGGTCAAGCGTCTGCGCATCTCGCCTGCCCGCGGCAACGGGCATGGGCCGCGCGAGGCCGAACCGGCCGGGCGGGCGTCCACCGCCAGCCTGCCGCCGCCGGCCCAGCAGTCAAGCGCCGATCCGCGCGCCGCGCTCCGCGGACCCGATGCGGCGTGATCCGCTGCCCGCCGGCGCGGCGGGCCCGGCCGGCGACCGCTCCGTCGCCGGCCCGCCGGCAACCGACCGGTGGAGCCGTCTCGCCGCCCTGCTGCGGGAGGGCCCTTACGGCCGGCGGGCGCTCATCGCGCTCGCCGCCGGTGCCGTCTCGGCACTGGCCCTGCAACCCTTCAACATCTGGCCGCTGCTGGGGCTGACCCTGCCAGTGCTGGTGCTGCTGCTCGACGGCGTCAGAGACGGCGTGCGGGCGCGGCAGGCGCCGGCCTGGGCGGCGCTGCGCCCCGCCTTCGGGCTCGGCTGGTGCTTCGGCATGGGTTATTTCGTCGCCGGCCTGTGGTGGATCGGCGCCGCCTTCCTGGTGCAGGCGGACGATTTCGCCTGGCTGATGCCGTTCGCCGTGTTGGGGCTGCCGGCCTATCTGGCACTCTATACCGGCCTCGGCGCCAGCGCCTGCATGCTGATCTGGCCGCGCGGATCGGCGCGCTTCCTCGGCTTCGCCGCGGTGATGACGCTGGCCGAAGGGCTGCGCGGCACCCTGCTCACCGGCTTTCCGTGGAACAATTTCGGCTATGCGCTGGGCAGCGACCTCAACTTCGCCCAGGCGAGCGCGGTATTCGGCATCGCCGGGCTGTGCCTGATCACCCTCGCCTGCCTGTCGACGCCGGCGGCGCTGCTCGACGCTTCGCGCCGCTGGCGCGCGCGCCTCGGCCCGCCGCTCGCCGCCGCCCTGGTGCTGGCGGCATTGTGGATCGGCGGCGCCTGGCGGCTCGCCCATGTCGAGGTCGGCACGGTGCCGGGGGTGAAGCTGCGCATCATGCAGCCCGACCTGCCGCAGGACCAGAAATTCCGCTACGATGCCCGGCGCAGCGTGATGGACCTCTATGTCGCCACCAGCGAGAGCGCCGGCGGCCTTGAGGGCATCACCCACCTGTTCTGGCCGGAATCCGCCTTCCCGTTCTTCATCGAGCGCGAACCGGAGGCACTGGCGCGGCTGCGCGCCATGCTGCCGGAGGGCACGACGCTGATCACCGGCGGCGGGCGGCTGGAGGAGCGGCCGAACGGCCGGCGGCCGGCGGTCTATAACAGCCTGCTCGCCCTGGATTCGCAGGGCCGGACCCTCGCCACCGCCGACAAGGTGCATCTCGTTCCGTTCGGCGAATACCTACCGTTCCAGGAAACGCTGGAAGCGCTGGGACTGCAGCAACTTACGCGTGTGCGCGGCGGTTTTTCTGCCGCCGACACCCGTAAACCGATGGAAATTCCGGGACTACCCCCGGTTTTGCCGTTAATATGTTACGAAGCAATATTCCCCGCCGAAATTGTATCGGCAAGCAAATCTTATGATCAGCCCCGTCAGGGTTTGTTACTCAACGTCAGTAACGATGCCTGGTTTGGCGAGACCCCTGGACCGTTCCAGCATTTCGAGCAAGCTCGCATGCGGGCGATCGAGCAGGGGCTGCCTCTGGTTCGCGCCACCAATAACGGCATCTCCGCCATTGTCGATCCGCTCGGCCGCGTGGTTGCCATGCTACCGCTGGGTGCGCGCGGCGTGCTTGATGGCGCATTGCCGCAAGCACTTGCGTCGACCATTTATGCTAATATTGGCAGTTCTGTATCCAATTTCCTCCTCGTCTTGTTCCTGCTACTCGCCTTTGCATCGCAACGAGGATATACACGCAGGGATTGATCGACGTGTGCGCGTAGTTTGCCTAGACTGCCTGCCCTGATCGATGCGCTTTTCCTTTCTGAAAAGGGAGGGAAGGTATTTTTTTGTCCGAATCGGGGAAGCCGATGACCAAGAAGTCTCCCAACCCAATCGACAAGCATGTTGGCAGCCGGGTGCGCATGCGCCGGATGATGATCAATATGAGCCAGGAAAAATTGGGAGAAAGCTTGGGTATTACTTTTCAGCAGATTCAGAAATACGAAAAAGGCACCAACCGCATCGGCGCCAGCCGGTTGCAGAACATTTCCAGCGTGCTGGGCGTGCCGGTCGCGTTCTTCTTCGAAGGTGCGCCGACTACCGGCGTCACGGTGTCCGGGCTCGCCGAGGAGGCCTCGCCCGCCTATGTGGCGGACTTCCTCGCCACCTCTGAAGGCCTGGCGCTCACCCGCGCCTTCACCCGCATCTCCGATCCCAAGGTGCGCCGGCGAATCGTCGATCTCGTCGAGACTCTCGCCGACCAGAACGACGGCGCCTGATCCGGCCGGCGGCACATACCGCTCCGTTCGTTTTTCCGAACAAATCCGGCCGCCAAACTTGACCTGTCTGGTCGCTGTTGCCAGAAAGGGGCAGCCGGACGTCTTCGCCGCGCCGGTGGTGAGATGAGGAGCCGAGGCGTGTCTCGACAAGACTATGTTTTTACCAGCGAATCCGTTTCCGAAGGCCATCCCGACAAGGTCTGCGACCGCATTTCCGACGAAGTGGTGGACGCCTTTTTCCGTGAAGGCCCGAAGCTCGGCTGGGACCCGGGGCACCTGCGCGTCGCCTGCGAGACCCTCGCCACCACCAACCGCGTGGTGATCGCCGGCGAGACCCGCGGCCCGGCCGCCATCACCCGCGATTTCATTACCCATATCGCCCGCCTCGCCATCAAGGACATCGGCTACGAGCAGGACGGCTTCCACTGGGAAGACGCCGATATCGAGGTGCTGCTGCACGCGCAGTCGGTCGATATCGCCCAGGGCGTCGATTCGGCCGGCAACAAGGACGAGGGCGCCGGCGACCAGGGCATCATGTTCGGCTATGCCTGCCGCGAGACCCCGGAACTGATGCCGGCGCCGATCTACTACGCCCACCGCATCCTGAAGGTGCTGGCCAATGCCCGCCATTCCGGCGAGAGCTCGGTGCTCGGCCCCGACGCCAAGAGCCAGGTGAGCGTGCGCTATGAGGGCGGCAAGCCGGTCGAAGTGACGCAAATCGTGCTGTCGACGCAGCATCTCGATGCCGAGCTGTCGTCGCACGACGTGCGCAACATCGTCGAACCCTATATCCGCCAGGCGCTGCCGGAAAACTGGATCACCCCGACGACCGTCTGGCACGTCAACCCGACCGGCAAGTTCGTCATCGGCGGCCCGGACGGCGATTGCGGCCTGACCGGCCGCAAGATCATCGTCGACACCTATGGCGGCGCGGCTCCGCATGGCGGCGGTGCCTTCTCCGGCAAGGACCCGACCAAGGTCGACCGCTCGGCCGCCTATGCCGCGCGCTACCTCGCCAAGAACGTGGTGGCGGCGGAGCTTGCCCAGCGCTGCACCATCCAGCTTGCCTATGCGATCGGCGTCTCCGACCCGCTCGCCGTCTATGTCGACCTGCACGGCACCGGCCAAGTCGACGAGGCCAAGCTGGAGAAGGTGCTGCGCGAGGTGATGAACCTGCGTCCGCGCGGCATCCGCGAGCATCTCGAGCTCAACAAGCCGATCTATGCCCGTACCGCCGCCTATGGCCATTTCGGCCGCGCGCCGGACGAGGATGGCGGCTTCTCCTGGGAGCGCACCGACCTCGCCGCGGCGATCCGCGCCGCGGTAGGCTGAGCCGAGCCCAGCGTCCACGACCGGAGAGAACCCAGCCGGGCCATCGATCCGGCTTGCGCCTTTCCACGGCTGATCTTAATGCGGGGCGGATCTGCGGGTCCGCCCCGCCCTGCTTTCGGTGACGCCTCATGACCAGCGCGGACAACGCGCACGCCCGCGATGCCGCGGCGCCCGCCACCGGCTTCTACGGCCGGCGCAAGGGCAAGCCGCTGCGCGCCCTCCAGAACCAGCATCTGCAGGAGGATCTGCCGCGCCTGCAGATCGACCTGGCGACGCTCAGTGACCAGGCCTTGCCGGCGCTGTTCGCGCTGCCGGTCGCCGAGGTGCGGCTGGAGATCGGCTTCGGCGGCGGCGAACACCTGCTGGCCGAGGCCGCAAGGCATCCCGGCATCGGCTATATCGGCGCCGAGGCCTTCGTGAACGGCGTCGCCAAGGCGACGGCCGGCATCGTCGAGGCCGGGCTTACCAATGTCCGGCTCTACGGCGATGACGTGGTGCCGCTGCTCGACCGGCTGCCGGCCGGCTCGCTCGCCCGCATCGACCTGCTCTATCCCGATCCCTGGCCGAAGCGCCGGCACTGGAAGCGCCGCTTCGTGCGCCCGGACAATATCGACCGCTTCGCCCGCCTTCTGATGCCGGGCGGGCATTTCCGCTTTGCCACCGATGTCGAGGACTATGCCGCCTGGACGCTGCGCCACCTGCTCGCCGACGCCCGCTTCCACTGGACGGCGCGGGTCGCCGACGACTGGCGCCAGCCCTGGGCCGGGTGGCCGGGCACCCGCTATGAGGCCAAGGCGCGGCGCGAGGGACGAATACCGGGCTATTACGAGTTCCAGCGCATCTGATTACCACATAAGCTGGAACCGCGACGCCCCCAAAGCGTTATCGCCCGCACCCACCGGGGTATGGCACAGGAGACCAGCATGGCCGATCCGAATCCGCAGGAAGACTTCTCCAAGCTCACCGCCGATCTCGCCGCCCTGCGGGAAGACGTCGCCAAGCTCGCCGAATCGCTGGCGACGCTGGCCAAGCAGGAAGGCGCCGCCGCCGCCGAAACCGTGAAGGAGAAGGTGCGCAGCGGCAAGGCGCAGGCGGAAGCCACCGCCGCCGGCCTGCTCGACGAAGGCGCCGCCGCCGTGGAGGACGCCAAAGCCTGCGCTTCCGCCCTCTGCCGCGACGCCAGCGGCGCCATCGAGCGCAATCCCTTCGCCGCAGTGGTCGCGGCGCTCGGCATCGGCTTCGTGTTCGGCCTGATCTCGCGGAGCCGGTGATGCTGAAGCTGCTGGCCGGTTTCGTCGGCGCCGAGGTCAACCTTGCGCTGCGCCGCGCCGCGACAACCGTGCTGCTGCTCTTGCTGGGGGCGCTGCTGTTTGGCGGCGCGCTGGTCGCCCTGATGGTGGCGCTCTTCATCGCGCTGGCCGAAGCCTATGATCCGGTGGTGGCGGCGCTGCTGATCGCCGCTTTGTCCTTCGTCGTCGGCATTTTCCTGCTGATCGCCGCCTATGCGCGGCTGAAGTCACCTTCGCGGCGGGCGGCCTCGCCGTTCGCCGGCCTGCGGGCGGCACCGATTCGCCCGCCGGAAGGGCCGGCAGTACCGCCGGCGCCGCCGCTCGCCGCCCAGACGGTGGTGGGGATTGCCGCGATTGCGGCGATTACCGGCCTTATTCTTGGCCGACGTATCTGAAACTCTCGGCTTCGTGCGCGACGCAGGCTGTTCCGGTACCCGCCCGTTCTTGCAGGAGCGGGTAAAAAGGAACAATCTGCCCGCAGGCATTTGGGGAGCCGCTTAGGCAGCCACCTGGTAACCACTTGGGTAACCATTTGAGTGGCAACCTGGGCTGTCGGCGGCCGGATCGGTCGCGGCTGACCAAGCTTCGCCGCTGGAGGTTCTGGATTTGACGTTTCGACGCTCGTCGCTGCGGCCGGGTGTGGCCGTACTCGCCCTGCTTACGGCCCTTGGCGGGGCGAGCGCGGTCAAGGCCGATGCGCCTCCGGCGGCGCTGATCGCCCGCTCCTCCCCCGCCGGCAACTATCTCGCCGCCCGCCTCGCGCTCGCCGAGCGCGATACCGGTGCCGCCGCCGCCTATTATCGCGCACTGGTGCGGGTGTTCCCGCGCAATGGCGAGATATTGGAGCGGGCCTTCCTGACCCTGCTCGCCGACGGCTCGATCGACGAGGCGGTGGAACTGGCCCAGCGCATCGTGCGCATCGACCCGGAGCACTCGCTGGCCCGGCTTGTGCTGGGCGTGAAGGCGATCAAGGCCAAGCAATATGTCACCGCGCGCTCCAATCTGCGCCGGGCCGGCGACGGCGCCATTGCCGAGCTCAACTCGACGCTGCTCAGCGCCTGGGCGCAGTTCGGCTCGGGCAATGCCCGCCAGGCGGTCGCCGCCATCGACGAATTGCAGGGGCCGGAATGGTATCTCGGCTTCAAGTCGCTGCATGCGGGGTTGATCCTCGACGCCGCCGGCATCCGCAAGGAAGCCGGCCAGCGGCTGGAACAGGCGCTGAAGGTCGATCTGCGCTCGCTGCGGGTGGTCGATGCCTATGCCCGCTGGGCCTCGCGCAGCGGCAACAAGAAGCTCGCGATCGATACCTACGAGGCCTATGACAAGGTGGCGCCGGACGACCCGCTGGTCGAACGCTCGATGGCGCTGCTCGACGCCGGCAAGACGCTGCCGCCGCTGATCGACACGCCGCAGGCCGGCGCCGCCGAGGTGATGTACGGCCTCGGCGCCGCGCTCGGCCGCCAGGGCGGCGAAGACCTCGCCATGGTCTATCTGCAGCTCGGCCGCTGGCTCGATCCCTCGCATCCGCTGATCGAGGTGACGCTCGCCGACCTGTTCGAAAGCCTCAACAAGCATGACGAGGCGATTGCGCTGTTCCGCGCCGTGCCGGCGGATTCGCCGCTCAAGCTGAACGCCGACATCCAGCTCGGCATCAATCTCAACGCCGCCGGCAAGAAGGACGAGGCGGAGAAGACGCTGGAAGAGGCGCTCGCCCGCAACCCGAAGGACCTGCGCGCCATGATGGCGTTCGGCGACGTGCTGCGCGCCAATGAGCAATTCGACAAATCGATCGATATCTATAGCAAGGCGATCGACCGGATCGGCACGCCGACCGGCCAGAACTGGATGCTGTTCTATTTCCGCGGCATCGGCTACGAGCGCACCAAGCAGTGGGCGAAGTCGGAAGCCGACCTGAAGAAGGCGCTGGAGCTGCGCCCCGACCAGCCGCATGTGCTGAACTATCTCGGCTACTCCTGGATCGACCAGGGCGTCAATCTCGACGAGGGCATGGAGATGATCCGCAAGGCGGTGACGCTCCGGCCGGATGACGGCTATTTCATCGACAGCCTGGGCTGGGCCTATTACCGCATCGGCAAATATGACGATGCGGTGCGCGAGCTCGAGCGGGCCGTCGAGCTGAAGCCGAACGAGGCGGTGATCAACGACCATCTCGGCGACGCCTATTGGAAGGTCGGGCGGCATCTGGAGGCGCGGTTCAAGTGGAACCATGCCCGCGACCTCAACCCGGAACCGGCCGACCTCGCCAAGATCGAGCGCAAGATCGCGGTCGGCCTCGACGAGGCACAGACCACCGAGGCGGCGCAGAACAACACCTCGGCCGCCAAGCCGGCAGTGCCGGCCGAGGCGACGAAGCCGGGCGGCGGCGGCTGAGTGTCCGAGGCTTCCATGACTTAAGCAACGTGCCGGCCAGGTGGACCATCTGGCCGGCACTTGCATGTTGGGGCTTATCCGATCAGGCGTTGGCGAGACGGCCGACGAAGAATAGCGGGCGCGAGCGCAGCGCATAGGCGCCGTCGCCGAGCAGCCACAGGGCGAAGGACGTCGCGATCAGGAAGGCGGGATATTCCCAGCCACCGCCGGCGGCGGAGAACAGCCAGCCATTGCCGAGATGCGCGCTCATGGCGCCGGCCATCACCGGGATCATCAGCAGGGCGACGTGGCGGGCATAGAGGCCGGCGACGATGAGAATGCCGCCGACCAGTTCGGCGAGGATCACCGGGCCGGCGAGGACGCCGGGCATGCCCAGGCTCTCGAGATAGCCGGCGAAGCCGGGGACGGTGAACACGACATACTTCAGCAGCGCGTGCGAGATCCACATGAGACCGAGGGCGACGCGCAGGACGAAGATGCCATAAGGGGCGGAGCGGGTGTCGAGCATGACGTGATATCCGTGTGTGGTGACGAGGGTGCCGGAAGAATTCCGATTGCAGATGTCGTGCACCACAGCTAGCTCATCGCATCACGGCACGCGATAGCCGTAAAAACTCAAGATATATTGCGATTCTGCAATTCTGACGATGGGCCTCTCCGGCTGATGAGGGCTGACATCCCTCGTCCCAAAGACACCTCGACCCAAGACGCCTCAATCGCAGTGGTGTCGGCGGCACCCTGGCGTGAGGGGCTGGGCGCGGCGGCTGTCTTTCGGCGCTATCGTCTTTTCGCCGCGCCACGCGCACGATCATTCGCGCCGGCCGCCCCTGCCCGGGGGCGTGGCGGTGGGCAAAGGCGCGACGGTTGAAAACCGGCGAAATGATTGGACCTGACGCCGAGGCGGCAGCGTGCCGCAAGGAACCGGCGACGGGACGCCGGCATCAGCCCGAAGCCGCGCGGTCCGGTCCGGTGCTCGCTCGGCGAGGTGTTGTCAGTGGACGCTTTCGATCTGCGCGGTCTTGGTGCCCGCTGCCGGCGTGTTTCGCGACCGCTCCACCAGCCGGGTGCGGCCGCTGCCGCCGCGCTTGAACTCGCACCACATCTGGTTGAAGCCGGCGAGATTGCCGCGGAACGCATCCGCCGCGGTCTTCTCCAGCTCGAAGCAGGGCTGATAGGCGACGCCCTTCAGCTTGGCGCAGATCTTCTCGGACGAGGTCTGCACCGTGCCCGCCGGCAGGGTGACATAGCGGGCATTGCCCTTGCCGCGCACCTGGATGGTGCCCGCCACCGAACCGTCCTTCAGCACCCGGCCGGAGCCGACCGTGCCTTCGTAGCAGCTATAGGAAAAGGTGCGCCCCAGCACGAAGCGCTCGGCAGCCTGCGGCGTCAGCGGATCGGCCGATGCGCCCGACGACATTCCGACGGCGCAGGCGGTGAGCGCAGCAGCAGACAGCAGAACGTTGGTGATCCGCATCCGGAACCTTCCTATCAGATGGAGTGCCCCCAAGCCCCTGGAGAACCGCCACGTCACGATGCGTCGCAAATGCCAGATCCCGCAAGAGCCGGGCCGGAACCCGGCACCGCAAGGGCTCACGTCGCGTCACACCTGTTGCAGGATTGCTACGCCGCCGCCGCAATATGCGTGCGCGATGGTTAACAGCTCGCCAACGCGGCCGGCTGGCGCCGGCTGCCATGGGCCGGCTCCGAGGATGCCCGGCTCCGTGGTCCCCGCTGTCAGGCGGCGGCGGGATGCCGGCGCTCGGCCACCGGACGCTCGACGATCGGCAGGTTGATCACCGCCGAGGCGAAGGACAGCGCCACCGACAGCCACCACACCAGATCGTAGGAGCCGAGCCGCTCATAGAGCAGGCCGCCCAGCCACACGCCGAGGAAGCCGCCGACCTGATGGCTGAAAAAGGCAAAGCCGTAGAGCATGGCGAGATAGCGGGTGCCGAACATCAGCATGACCAGGCCGGAAGTCGGCGGCACGGTGGAGAGCCACAAGAGGCCGATGCCGATGCCGAAGCCGATGGAGGTGATCGGGCTCGCCGGCAGCAGGATGAAGACGATGATGACGACGCCGCGGGCGAAATAGATCCAGGCCAGCAACAGCCGGCGCGAGAAGCGCGACGACAGCCAGCCCGAGGAGAGCGAGCCGACCATGTTGGCAAGGCCGATCACCGCCAGCGTCCAGCCGCCAATGGTGATGGAGAGGCCGCGATCGGTGAGATAGGCCGGCAGATGCGTGGTGACGAAGGCGAGCTGGAAGCCGCAGGTGAAGAAGCCAAGCACCAGGAACACGTAGCTCGGATGCCGGAAGGCCTGGCCGAGCGCGGCGCCGATGGTCTGCTTCGGCTCGGCGCTGGCCACCGCCACGCGCGGCGGGCTCATCAGCGCCACCGCGAGCGGCATCACCATCAGCATGGCACCGCCGAACACGATCAGCGTCTCCTGCCAGCCGACGCTGCCGATCAGCCCGGCGGCCAGCGGCGGGAACAGGAACTGGCCGAAGGATCCGGCGGCGGTACCGGCGCCGAAGGCCATGGGCCGCCAGCGGTCCGGCAGCATCTTGCCGAAGGCGGCGAGCACGATGTTGAAGGAGCAGCCCGACAGGCCGAAGCCGACGATGACGCCGGCCGAGAGATGCAGCAGGCCGGGCGTCGAGGCATACGCCATCAGGGCGAGGCCGGCGGCATAGAGCACAGCGCCGGCGCACAGCACGCGGGCGACGCCGTAGCGATCGGCAATGGCGCCGGCAAACGGGGTGCCGAGGCCCCAGAGCAGGTTCTGGATGGCGATGGCGAGGCCGAACGTATCGCGTCCCCAGCCATATTCGGCGGTCATCGGCAGCAGGAAGATACCGGAGGACGCCCGCGGCCCGAAGGTGAGCATGGCGATGAGGCAGCCGCACAGCACGATGATGAGCGGGGCGCGCCGCGCCATGCCGGAAGCGGAGGAGGGGGAGGCGGCGGACATGCGATCATCCCGGCGATGAGCTGAAGGCGGCAAACTACAGCCCTGTCGCGGGCGATAGAAACGAATAATTTTCCGGTCGGTCATCAGCTTAATAGATGGATCCGGCCGCTTCGCATGGCCGTTGCCATGTACCGAACCGCCGCTCATCCGGGCAGGGCCGACGGCTGCCAGCGGGTGCCCGGCCGCGCGATGGGTGCCGCATCGGCAGGGACGCTACGTCAACCAAAGGGCTTCATTGCCGGGACCGCCGAGGTGTGGGATGGCTGGCGCCGGCCGGAATCCGTCCGGCCGGCGTCACCCTCGCAGCGGTGCCGGCGCACCCCGCCGATGACCGCGGCACCGCGATCTTCTCCTCGCATCGCCCCAAAGCCACACCCCACAGGCTGCTTCCGAATCATGGCCCCCACTGCCGCCGACCGTTCCGGCACTCCCGCCATTCCATTCTCCGCCTATGCCCATCTCCTCATCATCTATGTCGTCTGGGGCGGAGCCTATCTGGCGGTGAAGATCTGCATCTCCGGCCCGGCGGCGATCACCGTGCCGCAATTGCAATCAACGCGCATGTGGGGGGCGGCGCTGCTGATCGGCGCGGTGGCACTGGCCCGCACCCGGCGGGTGCCGCACCTGACCCGGCGCGATATCGCGCTATGCGCCGCCACCGGGCTGCTGATGTGGGTCGGCGGCAACGGGCTGGCCACCCTCGCCTCGCGCCATGCCACGTCGAGCTTCATCGTCATGGCGATGGGCGCGATCCCGCTGTGGAGCTGCCTGCTCGAACTTCTCATCGCCCGCGCCCTGCCGGCCCGGCGGGTGGTGCTGGGACTGGTGCTCGGCCTCGCCGGGCTGTTCCTGGTGGTGGCGCCGACGCTGATCGGCACCGGCACGGCGATCATCGAGCCGGGCTATGCCGGCCTCACCGTTCTTTTCCTCGTCGGCGCCGGGCTCAGCTGGTCGCTCGGCACCATCGTGCAGCGGCCGCTGATGAAGCGGATGCGGCCGGAATGGGCGGCGACGCTGCAACTGCTCACCGCCGCGCTGGTGCTCACCGTCGTAGCGGCCGGCGAGCACGCGCCGCTGCCGGACATGCCGAGCACTCGGCAATGGCTGGCCTTCGGCTTCCTGATCGTCTTCGCCTCGGTGATCGGGCTGACGTCCTATATCCGCGTCATCGGCGCCTTCAGCCCGGTGATCGCCTCGACCTTCGCCTATGTGAACCCGATCATCGGCGTCCTGCTCGGCTGGGTGTTGCTGGGCGAGGAGATCGCGCCGGTTTCGCTGCTCGGCCTCGGCATCGTGCTCGCCAGCATCGCCATCGTGCTCAGCGGGCGACGCTGAACCGCGTCATCCCACCGCGCGCAAATGGCGGATCGGTCGGCCGGGGGTCATCGATTGCGCGGCGCGGGCGATACCCTGCGCGTCGATGCCGTAATGGCGGTAGAGATCGGCCAGCGTGCCGGTCTGGCCGAAGCGCTCCACCCCGAGCGCCCGCACCCGATGACCCTGCACCGCTCCGAGCCAGCCCAGCGTCGCCGGATGGCCGTCGATGACGGTGACGAGGGCGCTTTGGCCGGGCACCTCGGCCAGCAGCCGCTCGACATGCGCCTCCCCCACCTCGCCCCGCTCGCGCAGGCGCTGGGCGCCGGTCCAGCCGGCATGCAGCCGGTCGGCGGAGGTAACGGCGAGCAGGCCGACATCGCGGCGGTCCTCGGCGATCAGGCCGACCGCCTCGATGGCCTCCGGCGCCAGCGCGCCGGTATAGGCCACCACCACCTGCGCGTTCGGCCCCGGCCGGCGCAGCCAGTAGCCGCCGGCGACGATGTCGGCGGCGAGCGCGGCGTCCATGGCGCGGCGCGGCTGCTCGATGGAGCGCGTCGACAGGCGCAGATAGGCGGCGCCCCCATGCGCATCGGACAGGCCGTTAGCATCGTGCTCGGCCGGGCCGGAGCGCTGCATGTAGTCGAAGGCGAAGCGCATGATCACCGCCAGCTCGTCGACGAAGGCCGGCTCGAAACTGGCCAGCCCGTCCTGCGCCATGCCGATCAACGGCGTGGCGATCGACTGGTGGGCACCGCCCTCCGGCGCCAGCGTCACGCCGGAGGGCGTGGCGGCGATGAGGAAGCGGGCATCCTGGTAGCAGGCATAGTTCAGCGCATCGAGGCCGCGCTCGATGAACGGGTCGTAGAGCGTGCCGACCGGCAGCAGCCGCTCGCCAAACAGCGAATGCGACAGGCCGAGCGCCGAGAGCATGAGGAACAGGTTCATCTCAGCGATGCCGAGCTCCATGTGCTGGCCCTTGGGCGAGAACTCCCAGTTGAAGGTCGAGGGGATGCGCTCGCGCTTGAAGGTGTCGGCCAGGGATTCGCGGGCGAACAGGCCGCGCCGGTTCACGAAGGCACCGAGATTGGTGGAGACGGTGACATCCGGCGAGGTGGTGACGACGCGGGCGGCGAAATCGTCGTCGCGCTTGGCGATCTCGTGCATGAGAAGGCCGAAGCCCTGCTGGGTCGACATCGCCGGCTGAAGCGCGACGTCGAGCCTGGCCGGGAGGGCGAGCGCCGGCGCCTCATGGCGGCGGGTTCCCCTGGCATTGAACGGCGCGGCATCGAGAAAGGCCTGGAGCCGCTCGGCCGGCAGGGCGAGCCCCTCGAACGGCTCCCATTCATGGCCCGGGCGGATGGCGTGGCGCCTGCGCAGGTCTTCCATCTGCGCCGGGGTCATCAGCCCGGCGTGGTTGTCCTTGTGGCCGGCGAGCGGCAGGCCATAGCCCTTGACGGTGTAGGCGATGAAGCAGACCGGGCGGTCATGCTTGCGCGCCGCCTCGAACGCCTCGGTAAGCGAGGGCAGATCATGGCCGCCGAGATTGCTCATCAGCCGCGCCAGCTCCTCGTCGGAGCGGCGCTCGATCAACGCCGTCACCGGCCCCTGGTCGCCGATGTCGTCGTTGAGGCGCTTGCGCCAGGCCTTGCCGCCCTGGAAGGTGAGGGCGGAATAGAGCTGGTTGGGGCAGGTATCGATGAAGCGGCGCAAGGCCTCGCCGCCCGGCTCGGCGAAGGCGGCCTCCAGCAGCCGGCCATATTTCAGGATCACCACATCCCAGCCGAAATTGCGGAAGATCGATTCGACGCGTTCCCACAGGCCCTCGCGCACCACGGCGTCGAGGCTCTGGCGGTTATAGTCGACGATCCACCAGCAATTGCGCAGGCCATGCTTCCAGCCTTCGAGCAGCGCCTCGAAGATGTTGCCTTCGTCCATTTCGGCATCGCCGACCAGCGCGACCATCTTGCCTTCCGGGCGGCTGCCTTCCGGGCCATGGCCGAGGTCTTTCGCCCGCAAGAAATCCTGCACCAGCGAGGCGAACAGCGTCTGGGCGACGCCGAGGCCGACCGAGCCGGTGGAGAAATCGACGTCGTCGACATCCTTGGTGCGCGAGGGATAGGACTGCGCGCCCTTATAGCCGCGGAAATTCTCCAGCTTCTCCCGGCTCTGGTTGCCGAACAGATACTGGATGGAATGGAACACCGGGCTGGCATGCGGCTTCACCGCCACCCGGTCCTCGGGACGCAGCGCCTTGAGGTAAAGCGCCGCCATCACGGTGGCGAGCGAGGCGGAGGAGGCCTGATGGCCGCCCACCTTCAGCCCGTCGATATTCGGGCGGACATGGTTGGCGTTATGGATGGTCCACGTCGCCAGCCACAGCAGCTTTTTCTCAAGTTCCGCCAGTTCGTCTTCCGCCGGTCTCTGGGGATGATCCCGGCCTTCCATCCGTTGCGCGGCCATGTTCTCTCTCCGGCATGCAGATGGAGAAGATTACGCCCGCCCAAGGCACGGTTGCAGCTATTCTCAAGCATGAAAGCGCGTCATATTGGCTGGAAGAACCAATTTTGGCGCTTAACGTGGCCGAACATGACCGAAATCGTCCTCGATGCCATCGACCGCAAGCTCCTCGCCGCGCTACAGGCGGACGCCCATGCCACCATGGAGCAACTCAGCGCATTGGTCGGGCTTTCGCCCTCGCCCTGCGCCCGCCGGGTGCGGCAGCTGGAGGCGGCCGGGGTGATCCAGCGCTATGTCGCGGTGCTCGACCAGGACAAGGTCGGGCTGCCGATCAGCGTCTTCGCCTCGATCAAGCTGGAGCGCCAGCGCGAGGAGGAGCTCGACCGCTTCGCCAAGGCGATCATGCGGTGGCCGGAGATCGTCGAGTGCTACCTGATGACCGGGCAGCGCGACTATCTGCTGCGCATCGTGGTCAAGGACCTGCCAGCCTATGAAGCCTTCCTCAAGCGGACGCTGACCCGGCTCGAGGGTGTCGCCTCGATCGAATCGAGCTTCGCCCTCGGGCAGGTGAAGCATGCGCAGGGGCTGCCGGTCGGCGCGTGAGCCGCGGAGGTTCCAGTCGCGGAGGTTCTAGTCGCCGTCGGTCTCGGCGACCAGATCGAGGAAGGCCTGCGCCGCCCGCGTGCGGTAGCGCTCCTTGTGGCGCAAGGCCAGAAAGCGGCGCGTCGGCAGCGGGAAGGCGATCTCGGCAAGCGTGCCGGCGCGGATGGCGCTCGCCGCCACCCGGCGCGAAAGCACGGTGACGCCGCTGCCGGCCTCCACCGCCGCCCGCACCGCCTCATTGGAGGGATATTCCAGCGCCACGTTCAGCCGCTCCGCCGACAGGCCTAGGCTGGCGAGATGGGCCTCCAGCACCGCGCGGGTGCCCGATCCCGGCTCGCGCAGCACCCATGGGCCGGCGAGCAGTTGCTCCGGTGCGGCCGGCGGGCGCCAGGCCCAGGAATGGGTGACCGGGGTCACCAGCACCATCTCGTCCCGCGCCACCGGCAGCACCGCCAGCGCCGGCTCATCGACCTCGCCCTCGGCAAAGCCGAGGTCGGCCTCGCCGAGCCGTACCTGCCCGGCGACGAAATCGGTGTTGCCGACGGCGATGGCGACCGAAATGCCGGGATGGCGGGCGCGGAAACGCTGCACCTGCCGCGGCAGCCAGTAGCCGGCGATGGTCTGGCTGGCGACCAGCGCCAGCGAGCCATGGGCGAGGCCGGCGAGATCGACCAGCACCTTCTCGGCGGCGGCCGCCTGCGCCAGCACCGCCTTCGCCTCGACCAGGAACAGCCTTCCCGCCTCGGTGAGCTCGATGCGGCGGCCGATACGATCGAACAGTCGCGTCGCGTAGCGCGCTTCCAGCGCCGCGATGGCGGCGCTGGTGGCCGACTGGGTGAGATTGAGGTCCGCCGCCCCCTTGGTGACATGCTGGCGCGCGGCGACGGCGACGAAGATGCGCAGCTGTTCAAGGGTCATTCCGGGCCGTCGCCGATGCTCATGCGGTGAGTTTCACCAGCATAAGACTGAAACCGGCGATGAAGGCAAAGGCGGCGAAGCCCAGCGCCAGGGGACGGACGCCCTTGGCCTTCAGTTTGACGAAGCTGGTCTCCAGCCCCATCGCCGCCAGCGCCATGGAGAGCAGGAAGGCGGTGAGCGTCACCATGCTCGATTTCAGGTCAGCCGGTAGGGCGACGGCGCTGTTGAAGGCCACCAGCGCCAGGAAGCCGAGCACGAACCACGGCATCGGCGGGCGAGCGCCGCTGGCCTCCCCGCCCTCCCAGCTGGTGCGGCGGGCGGCGATAAGCCCGAGGGCAAGCACCACCGGCGCCAGCAGCATCACCCGCGACAGCTTGGCGATGGTGCCGAACTCGCCGGCGGCGGCGCCGTCCTGATAGGCGGCGGCAACCACCTGCGCGATCTCGTGGATCGAAGCGCCGGCCCACAGGCCATAGGCATGCGGCGAAAGCGCGAGCACCCCGACCAGCAGCGGATAGACCAGCATGGCGATGGAGCCGAACACGGTGACGCAGGCCACCGCATAGGCGACATCCTCGTCCGGCGCGCGGGTGACGGTGTTGGTGGCGATCACCGCCGAGGCACCACAGATCGAGGTGCCGGCGGCGATCAGCTCGGCGAGGCCGCGCTCAACGCCGATCAGCCGGCCGAGCCAGGTGGTGAAGACGAAGGTGGCGACCAATGTCAGCGCGATCACCGCAAGGCCGGTGCCGCCGACCTCCACCACCTGCGCGGCGGTGAGTTGCAGGCCGAGCAGGACGATGGCAAAGCGCAGGATGCGGCGCATGGCGAAGACGACGCCGGCATGGGACCGCGCCGGTGTGCCGAAAGTGTTGCGCATCATCATGCCGATGACGATGGCGAGGATCATCGGGCTGAGGCCGCCCATATAGGGCAGCTGGCGCAGGCCGAAGGCGGCGGCGGCGATGGCGGAGGTGAGCGCGAGGCCGGGCCAGAGCGCTGCCGCCCTCGAAGGAAGCGACAACGCGGCAGGCACAAGTGCCTTTGAGGCGTGCGAACGAGCGGCCATGACCGGATCTCCCCTCAGCCGGCTATGCTCGGCATGGGTCGTTGATCGCAGCTATGGATCAATCGATCCAACGCATTGTTTAGATCGTTCCGTTCGATAGAAACGAACGATCAGGCGTCGCGATGGGCGATGAAGTCGATCTCGACCCGCGCGCCATAGGCCAGCCCGGTGACGCCGACGCAGGTGCGCGCCGGCAGCCGCCCCTGTGGGAAATAGCTGCGATAAGTCTCGTTGAAGACGGCGTAGTCCTCATGAAACTCGGTGAGGAAGGCGCGGGTGCAAACCACATGCTCGAAGCCGAGACCGAGCCCGGCGAGCACGAGGCGCAAATTCTCCATGACGTTGCGCGTCTGCGCCTCGACGCCTTCCGGCAGCACGCCCGGTGCCGCCGGGGTGTCCGGCATCTGGCCGGTGACGAAGACGAAGCCGTCGCACTCGACGGCATGGCTGAACGGCGCGACCGGCTTCGGGCCGCCGGCGATCATGTGGAACAGAGCGGACATGCAAGGAAACTCCAGAAGGAAAGGCACCGAGACCCGACCGAGACTGCAGCCCGGCGGGAGCTGCGCCCATGCAAGCACGGGGCCGGCGCCATGTCCTTCATCGGCCCGGAGGCCGAGGCGTGCGTCACGCACGCCCACAGCCGTTAGTTACCGCCAAGTGCCTGGCCTCACGAAACTTTGTGCCCCCGAACCGGCGCTTTCGCCGCCGCTTCGGCTTTCTGCCCCGCGATGTTCCATGGCATGAGGCAGCGGGGAGACCGGCATGACCGACAGGACAACCATCACCTATCTGTTCGACCCGCTGTGCGGCTGGTGCTACGGCGCCGGGCCCGCGCTCGACATGCTGGCCGCCGACCCGGCCTTTTCGCTCGAACTGGCGCCGACCGGGCTGTTCGCCGGGGCCGGCGCCCGGCCGATGGACGGTGGCTTTGCCGCCTATGCCTGGGCGAACGACCAGCGCATCGAAAAGCTGACCGGACAGCGCTTCACCGCCGCCTATCGCGACAAGGTGCTCGCCGACCGGCAGCGCCGCTTCGATTCCGGCCCGGCGACGCTGGCGCTCACCGCCGTGCACCTGACCGCACCGGAAGGCGAGCGGGCCGCGCTCAAGGCGATCCAGCACGCCCGCTATGTCGACGGGCGCGACATCACCGATGCGGCGGTGCTCGCCGCTCTGCTCGACGGCGCCGGCTTTCGGGCGGCAGCCGGGCGACTGGCGTGCCCGGACGACGACCTCCTCGCCGCGACCCAGGCCCGCATCGCCGCGGCCCGGCAGCAGATGCACGGCTTCGGCGTCGCCGGCGTGCCGGCGCTCATGCTCGGGGAAGGCGACCAACGCCGCCTGCTGCCGGCGGCCGCCCTGTTCCACGACCTGTCGACCCTGCTGACGACACTGACGGCCGCATGAGGGCTCCTCCATGATCACGCGACGCGGAATGCTGAAACTCGCGGGCATCGCCGGAGCCGCCGCCGCGCTCGAAGGCGCGTTGCGGATGGAAGGGGCACTGGCGGCAGGCGAGACGACCGGCACGCCGCCACCGGCCGCCGTCGCCCTGCCCTTCGCGCTGACCACTCCCGCCCATATCGACGCCGCCGCTCTCCGGGTGCGCGACCTCGCCACGGTGAGCGCCTATTACCGGCAGGTGCTGGGGCTGGAAATCCTCGCCCGCACCGCCGATGGCGAGGTGCTCGGCGCCGGTGGGGTGCCGCTGCTGCACCTCATCCACGCCCCCGCCGCGCCGGGGCCGGAGCCGGGATCGGCCGGGCTGTTCCATGTCGCCTATCTGATGCCGAGCCGCGAGGATCTCGCCCGCTGGCTGGTGCATGCCGCCCGCATCGACGTGCCGGTGGACGGCCTCGCCGACCACAATGTCAGCGAGGCGATCTATCTCTCCGACCCCGAGGGCAACGGCATCGAGGTCTATGCCGACCGGCCGCGCGCCAGCTGGCGGTGGCGGGACGGCCTCGTCACCATGGGCACGCAGGCGCTCGACGTCGACGCCATCGTGGCGCTGACCGACCGATCGGTGGACAGCTACCGCGCCGCACCGGCCGGGCTGCGCATCGGCCATGTGCATTTGCGGGTCGGCGAGGTGGAGGCCGCCCGCGGTTTCTACCAGACGGCGCTGGGCCTGGACGCGACACGACCGGAGCGTCCGGACGCCGCCTTCCTGTCCTCCGGCGGCTATCACCACCATGTGGCGGTGAACAGCTGGCAGAGCCTGGGCGCGCCGATGCGCCGGCCGGGAGAACTCGGCCTCGACTGGTTCGCGATGAAGGTCGGCGATTTCCGGCTCTATTCCGGCCAGCGGGCGCGGCTGACAGGCCTCGGGACGGTAACCGAGACCGCCGGCGGCATCGAGGCACGCGACCCGTGGGGCACCACGGTGCGGCTGCGGCCGGCCTGAGCCGCGACACTGCACGGCACGACAACCTGCCCTTGGGGAAACGGCAGCCGCCCATCGAAGCGGCTGCGCTGAATACGTGCATCCGCCGCGCCAGCGAGGCGACCGCAACCGCCGGCGGCGCGACAGAAAAGCGAATGGACGCAGCGCTCCGAAGGGCTGCCGCCACCCCAGGTCGCAACCCAAGAAAAGGGCGACGCCTGCTCAAAAAACAGGCGTGCCTGACATTTCGAATTTGTATAGCGTTTTTCCAGGTCTCCGATCGGTGCCGGAAGACCGGCGTGCGGCGCTAACTGTCTGTCACAAAGGCAATTTCGCGGTACTAAACATAGACACTTTCCAGAGGGGCACAGCCCCATCATCACCACGCTTCGCCCGCGCAAACCGACGCGGCGAAGGCACGGTAGGACGATGCGCCGGGCCGACCGGCGGCGTCGCAGGGAGTCGCAGCATGATGACCAAACTCTTCCGCCGGTGCCTCGCCGGCGCGCTCACCGGAGCGGTTCTGACGGCGGCCGCGGCACAGCCCGCCGCCGCCGGCAAGATCTCCATCGGACACACCATCTGGGTCGGCTACGGCCCACTCTACCTCGCCAAGGAGCTCGGCTTCTTCAAGGAGAACGGCGTCGACGTCGACTTCCAGGTGGTGGACGATTCCGCGCTCGCCATGGCCGCCCAGGCCGCCGGCAAGCTCGACGGCACCGCCACCACGCTGGACGAGATCCTTAAGTATCGCTCCGACAGTTTCTGCTTCAAGGCGGTGGCGCTGTTCGACGAGAGCCATGGCGGCGACGGCATGGTGTCGCTGAAGGAGATCAACTCTCTCGCCGACCTGAAGGGCAAGACCGTCGCGCTCAACGAGGGCTCGACCTCGCAATTCTGGTTCTCCTACCTCTTGAAGAAGCAAGGCATCCCGCTGAAGGACGTCGAGGTGCTCAACATGAGCGCCGACGCCGCCGCCGCCGCCTTCATCGCCGGCCAGGTGCCGGTGGCGGTGACCTGGGAGCCGAACCTTACCCTGGTCAAGACCAAGAATGTCGGCAAGGTGCTGACCGACAGCGCCGCCACGCCGGGCGTCATCGTCGACGTGCTGGAAATCTCCTGCTCGGTGCTGAAGGACCGGCCGGCCGACGTGAAGGGCTTCGTCGCCGGCCTGCAGAAGGCGGTCGACTACATCAAGACCAATCCCGACAAGGCCTATGAGATCATGGCCAAGGGCGTGGGCGGCTACCTGAAGGAGCCGAAGGACTTCGCCGACGCCGCGTCCGGCGTGAAGTTCTACGACAAGGCGATGACGATCGACTATCTCGGCACCCCGGACAAGCCCGGCAAGGTGACCGAGGTGATCGCGCTCGGCAACGAGATCTGGACCGACCTCGGCAAGATCAAGAAGCCGATCGAATACAAGGACGTCATCGACGCCAGCTTCACCCAGTGAACGGCTCGCTGTGATTCCCTGCGGGACGCGGTGCGCCGCGTCCCGTCCCTGCCCCGAGACCGGTGACACCGCATGGCCCGCAAGCGTTCCATCGTCGACCTCTGCCTGACGCCGAAAGCCGAGATTCCGACCGGCCTGCGCTTCGCGGTATCGACGCTGATGTGGCTGCTGGTCATCGGCGCCTGGTCGCTCGCCACCTATGGTGGCTTCATGCAGGAGATCTTCCTGCCGTCGCCGACCGCCGTCATCGCCGCCTTCTTCCGCCTGTTCGAGGATGGCACGCTCGGCCAGCACATCTGGGCCAGCGTGCAGGTGGTGGTGATCGGCTTCGTGATCTCCTCGATCATCGCCGTACCGCTCGGCCTGCTGATGGGCACCTTCCGCGTGGTGCAGGCGGGCCTCGAGCCGCTGGTGAACTTCATCCGCTACTTGCCGGTGACCTCCTTCGTGCCGCTGTTCATCCTGTGGATCGGCATCGGCATCGAGCAGCGGATCATGGTGATCTTCTTCGGCACCTTCTTCCAGCAGCTGGTGATGATCGCCGACGTGTCGCGCGGGGTGCAGAAGGACCTGATCAACGCCTCGTATACACTCGGCGCCACCCGGCGGGACGCGGTGCTGCACGTGCTGGCGCCGGCCGCCATGCCCGGCGTGCTCGATACGCTGCGCGTCACCATGGGCTGGGCCTGGACCTATCTGGTGGTGGCGGAACTGGTCGCCGCCTCCTCGGGCCTCGGCTACATCTCGATGAAGGCGATGCGTGGCTTCCAGGTCGACGTGATCTTCCTCGCCATCGCGGTGATCGGCCTGCTGGGCCTGCTCACCGACCTCGTGTTCCGGCTGCTGCGCATGCGGCTGGTGGCCTGGGCCAGCTAGGCTCGGCGAATTGAAGGAGCCGGACATGACTGCCGTGACAGCCCTGCGCGGGATGCCAGCCGCCGACCCCATCGCCTCGGCCACGCCGGTTGCCCCGCGGCTGCGCATCGAGGATGTGCGGCTCGAATACACCACGCGGCAGGGCAAGACCGTCCTCGCCATCGACGATATCTCGATCGACGTGCCCGACAACCAGTTCGCGGTGATCGTCGGCCCGTCGGGCTGCGGCAAGTCGAGCCTGCTCTACCTCGTCGCCGGCCTCAACGAGCCGACCTCCGGGCGCATCCTGCTCGGCAATGAGGAGGTCGACGGCCCGGGCCCCGATCGCGGCATGGTGTTCCAGAGCTACACGCTGTTCCCCTGGCTCACCGTGCGGGAGAATGTCGAGTTCGGGCTCAAGCGCCGCAAGTTGCCGCAGGCCGAGCGCGACGAGATCGTCAACCGCTACCTCAACGAGACCGGCCTCGCCGCCTTCCACGACGCCTACCCCAAGCAGCTCTCCGGCGGCATGATGCAGCGCGTCGCCATCGCCCGCGCACTCGCCAACGACCCGAAGATCCTCCTGATGGACGAGCCGTTCGGCGCGCTGGACAGCCAGACCCGCAACTCGATGCAGAAGCTGCTGCTGCGGGTGTGGGAGCAGCACAAGAAGACAGTGCTGTTCGTCACCCACGACATCGACGAGGCGATCCTGCTCGGCGACCGCATCTATGTGATGACCGCCCGTCCCGGCCGCCTCAAGGAAGAGGTGGTGGTCGACATCCCGCGCCCGCGTTCGCTGGACATGGTGATGGACCCGGAGTTCATCGCGGTGAAGCGCAAGATCCTCGAACTGCTGAAGAACGAGATCAAGGACGACGAGCACTAGGCTCGGGGCAGCACGATGACCTGGCTTTCGCTCTTCGAGCTGACCGGCCGCAAGGCGCTGGTGACCGGCGCCAGCCGCGGCATCGGCCGCATGCTCGCCGTCGCGCTCGCCTCCGCCGGCGCTGATGTCGCCATCACCGCCCGCTCGCGCTCCTCGCTCGCCGAGACCGCCGCCGAAATCGAGGCGATCGGCCGGCGCGCGGTGGTTCTCGAGCTCGACGTGACCGATGCCGCGCGCTGCCGTACCGGCGTCGCGGAGGCCGCCGCGGCACTGGGCGGGCTCGACATCCTCGTCAACAATGCCGGCATCGAGCAGGTCTGCCCCTCGCTCGACGTCGAGGAAGAGCTCTGGGATCGCATTCTCGACACCAATCTCAAGGGCGCCTTCTTCTGCGCGCAGGCGGCGGCAAAGGCGATGAAGGCCGCCGGGCCACATGGCGGCGCCATCATCAATCTGTGCTCGCTGACCTCCGAGGTGGGAGTGCCGACCGCGGTGCCCTATGGCTCGTCGAAATCCGGCCTGCTCGGCATGACGCGGGCGTTGGCGGCGGAATGGGCGCCGCTCGGCATCCGGGTGAACGCCATCGCGCCCGGCTATTTCCGCACCGACATGACCGATGTGTTCTATGCCGACGAGGACTGGCAGACGAACATGCTCGGCAAGATCCCGCAGGGGCGCTTCGGTGAGCTCGGCGACCTCGCCGGAGCGGCGATCTTCCTCGCCTCGCCGGCCTCGGCCTATGTTACCGGCCAGTGCCTGCCGGTGGACGGCGGCTACCTCGCCTCGATCTGAGACCGCCCGGCGGAGCCTCCCCCGATGGAATCGCTCAGGAATCGGGCAGCGGCGCGAAAAGTTTGGCCTCACGCGGCGCTGAATATGGCTATACATATTCCATCCGAGCTGAGGCGCCACTCGGGCACGACGTCGAAGGTTTGATCATGTCGGACATCTGCAATTTCCACGAACTCGCCACCCTCGACGCGGAAGCCCGCGCGGCGCTGCTGAAGCGCTCGGAGACCGATCTCTCCGGCTTCATCGACAAGGTGCGGCCGATCATCGAGGCGGTGCGGCTGGAGGGCGACGTGGCGCTGGCCCGCTTCGGCCGCGAGCTTGACAAGGCCGAGATCACCCCCGACCGGCTGAAGGTGACCGAGGCGGAATTCGACGCCGCCTTCAAGGCGGTGGAGCCGGAGGTGATCTCTTCGATCCGCTTCGGCATCTCCAACATCCGCACCTTCCACGAGGAGCAGGCGCCCGAGCCGATGTGGCTGAAGGAGGTGCGCCCCGGCGCCTTCGCCGGCGACCGCTGGACGCCGATCGCCTCGGTGGCGCTCTATGTGCCGCGCGGCAAGGGCGCGTTTCCCTCGGTGACGATGATGACGGCGGTGCCGGCCAGCGTCGCCAAGGTGCCGAATATCGCCATCGTCACGCCGCCGACGGCCGATGGCGGCGTCGATGCCGCGACGCTGGTGGCGGCGAGGCTTGCCGGGGTCGAAACCGTCTACAAATGCGGCGGCGCCCAGGCGGTGGCGGCGGTCGCCTATGGCACGCAGACGGTGGGCAAGGCGATCAAGATCGTCGGCCCCGGCTCGCCCTGGCTGGTGGCGGCCAAGCGGCTGCTCTCCGACATCATCGACACCGGGCTTCCCGCCGGCCCCTCCGAGGCGATCATCTTTGCCGACGGCACGGTGAACGGCGCGGTGGCGGCGCTCGATTTGCTCATCGAGGCCGAGCACGGGCCGGATTCCTCGGCCTATCTGGTGACGCATTCGCGCGAGGTCGCCGAGGCGGCGCTGGCGGCGCTGCCGCAGCACTGGGCGCGGATGACCGAGCAGCGCGTCGGCTTTTCGAAAGCCGTGCTCATCGGCAAGAGCGGCGGCATCGTGCTGACTTCCTCGCTGGAAGAGAGCATCGATTTCGTCAATGCCTACGCGCCGGAGCATCTGGAGATTCTCTCCACCGACCCGTTCGCGCATCTCGGCCGCATCACCGAGGCGGCTGAGGTGCTGATGGGGCCGCACACGCCGGTGACCATCGCCAATTTCGTGCTGGGGCCGAATGCGGTGCTGCCGACCAGCCGCTGGGCGCGCACCTATGGGCCGCTCTCGGTGACGGATTTCCTCAAGCGCTCCTCCATCGGCTATGTGACGGCCTCGGCCTATCCCGAATTCGCCGGCCATGCCCGCCGGCTGGCGCGCTATGAAGGTTTCTCAAGCCACGAGAACGCCGTCTCCGAGATTCGTGACGAGTTGCTGAAGGGCTGAGCCATGAAGGCGGTACGGCTCTATGGTGCCGGCGATCTGCGTGTCGAGGAAGTGCCGGCACCCGGCACGCCGGCGCCGGGCTGGGTGCGGCTGAAGGTGAGCGCGGCCGGCATTTGCGGCTCGGACCTGCATAATTTCCGCACCGGACAGTGGATAACCCGCGCGCCCTCCATCGCCGGGCATGAACTGAGCGGCGTGGTGGCGGAGGTTGGCGCCGATGTCTCCGGCTTCAAGGCCGGTGACGCGGTGGTGGCGGATTCGCGCTTCTGGTGCGGCGACTGCGCCGCCTGCCGCGCGGGACGGCATCATCTGTGCGAGAAGCTCGGCTTCGTCGGCGAAGCCTGCGACGGCGGTTTCGCGGAAGAAGTGACGCTGCCGGCACGGCTGCTGATCGCGGTTTCGCCAGATCTGGACCCGGCAGTGGCGGCGATGGCCGAGCCGCTGGCGGTCGCTTTGCACGCGGTGAAGCGGCTGGCACCGCAGCCCGGCGAGCCGGTGCTGGTGCTCGGCTGCGGGCCGATCGGCGGACTGGCGGCGCTGGTGCTGGCACGCGATCACCCGGGACCGTTGCTGGTGGCCGACCGCAACGCCGCCCGCGCCGCGCTGGTGGCGCAGGTGACCGGCGGCACGGCGGTGGCGCTCGACGCTGGTGAAATTCGCACCGCGCTCGGCGGCGCGCTGCCGACGGCCGCCATCGAGGCCACCGGCTCGACCGCGGCGCTTGCCCATCTCGTCGGTGCGCTGGAGGGCGGCGGACGCGTGGCGCTGGTCGGCATCTTCCACGGCCGGCTCGATATCGATCCGAACCAGCTGGTCGAGCGCGAACTGACGATGATCGGCTGCCACGCCTTCACCGACGAGTTGCCCAAGGCGGCGGCGCGGCTGCCCGCGCTCGCGACCGAGCTCGCACGGCTGGTCGACCGGCAGATCGAGCTCGACTCCGTGCCGGACGCCTATCAGCGGCTGCTCCGTGGCGAGGCGACCGGCCTGAAGACCATCCTCCGCCCGGCCGGTGTGCCGGCATGAGCCGTACGACCAGCCGGACCGCCGAACTGCGGGCGCTGGCCGCCCGCGACGCGAAGGCGGCGGAGGCGCCGCTGGCCGCGTTGCTGGCCGACCTGTTCGGGCTCGAAGCGCGGAGCGTGCGCATCAATCTCGACCAGTACAGCCTCAATTCGCTGAACGGCTTCTTCGAGACGGATGAGGGCGCCTTCTTCTTCAAGTTCCACCAGGAGGAAGGCGAGGAGGCGATGGCCGGCGAGTATTATCGCGCCGACATTCTTGCCCGCGCCGGGCTGCCGGTCGACCAGCCGGTACATGTGTCGACGCAGCCGGGCGAGCAGATCCTGGTCT
Source organism: Ancylobacter defluvii (assembly GCF_018390605.1). Classification (GTDB taxonomy): domain Bacteria; phylum Pseudomonadota; class Alphaproteobacteria; order Rhizobiales; family Xanthobacteraceae; genus Ancylobacter; species Ancylobacter defluvii. Next base: position 159,233 of record NZ_JAHBGD010000028.1, on the reverse strand, counting down.
ATCGCCGCCGTGACGAGCCGCGCTTCTCCGACGTGCTGCGCGCGCTCGACCTCGCCGACGACGCGGCGGAGCGGGCGGTGGCCCTGCAAGCAGAACGCGGGCTGTCGCGGCGGCTGACCGCGACCTATCTCACCAGCCTGCACCCGATCACCCCCGAAGAGGCGGCGACCGAGCCGATCCACCGTTTGTTCCATGAGCGGCTGATCGACCGGAGCCCCGGCCTGCCGGAGCATTATCCGGGCGGGCGGTTCGCCGACTTCTATGTCGGCAAGCGCTTCGCCTTTCCCGGTGTCGAGCTGGAGTGGGACGACCTTGCGGCGCGGCGCTTCACCATCAACGGCGTCACCTATGCCCGTCCGCTCGGCGCGTTGTTCGACGCCGCGCAGGCGCGGCTGCGGCCGGAGCGCCTTGCCGATGCCGGCGGGGTGGTCGCCCATGGCGACGCGCACAACGCCAATGTCTGGTTCGGCCGCGAGGGCGGGAGCGCGCATCTCTCCTTCTTCGACCCCGCCTTTGCCGGCGCGAAGGTGCCGGCGCTGCTCGCCGAGGTGAAGGCGACCTTCCACAATGTCTTCGCGCATCCGTTCTGGCTCTACGACCCGGCGGACGCCACGCAGCTTTTTTCCGCCATGGCCCGGCTGGAGCCAGGGATGCTTATCGTCGAGACCGACTGGACGCTCTCACCGGTGCGCGAGGGACTGCTGGAGGTGAAGGCGCGGGAGGTGTGGCAGCCGCTGCTCACCGAGCTGAAGCGCCGCGGCCTGCTGCCGGCCGACTGGCGGGAGGTGATCAGGCTCGGCCTGTTCCTGTGCCCGACGCTGGTGATGAATTTGCGTGCCGGCACCCGCTCGCACACGCCAGTCTCCTCGCTGATCGGGTTGTCGGTGGCGGTGATGGTGGGCTCTGCGCCATTGGCGGGAGAGGATGTGATGACGCGGTTCCTCGATGCGATCACTCCCGAGGGCGACTGAACCGCGGGCTTCGCCCTTGGTTCATCGCGACAGGCCGGGCGCCGGCGGCCTATAGGAACGCACAACAACGATCGCCGGAGTGCAGCCAATGACCATCGTCAATGTCGAGGATGCCCGCGCGGCGGCGCGGCGGCGGCTGCCGAAGATCTTCTTCGATTATGTCGATGGCGGCTCCTTCAATGAGGACACGCTGAGGGCCAACCGTGCCGACTTCCAGCGCTGGACGCTGGTGCAGCGGGTACTCAACGACATCTCCGTACGCGACCTCGCGACCGACTTTCTCGGTACCCGGCATGCGCTGCCCTTCATGCCCGGCCCGGTGGGTTTTCTCGGCCTCTATGCCGGCCATGGCGAGATTGCCGCCGCAAAGGCGGCGCATGCGGCGGGGGTGCCGCTGTGCCTGTCCACCTTCTCCATCGCCTCGCTCGCCGAACTGCGCGCCGCCACCACCGGGCCGCTGCACTTCCAGCTCTATGTGATGAGCGACCGGGCGATCGGCGACGAACTCCTCGCCCAGGCCGAGGCGGCAGGCGTCGATACGCTCTATCTGACGGTCGATACCGCCATCACCGGCATACGCGAGCGCGACGTGCGCAACGGTTTCCGGGCGCTGACGCGGGTCACGCCCGGCCTCGCCCTGCGGCTGGCGACGCGGCCGGTGTGGTGCCTCGACATGCTGCGCGCGGGGACGCCCGAGGTCGGCGCGGTGAAGCACCGGCCGGAATTCGGCCGGGGCGTGCTGGAGCAGGCGAGCAACCTGTCGCGGCGCATCGACACCCGCCTGTCCTGGAAGGATGTCGACTGGCTGCGCGGACGCTGGAAGGGCCGGCTGGTGCTTAAGGGCATCCTCGCGCCGGAGGATGCGCTGACGGCGCGCGCGGCGGGGGCGGATGCCATCATCGTCTCCAACCATGGCGGGCGGCAGCTCGACGGCGCGTCCTCCACCATCGCCGCGCTGCCGGCTATCGCCGAGGCGCTGGACGGATCGCTGGAGGTGCTGTTCGACGGCGGGGTGCGGCGCGGGGCGGATATCGTCAAGGCGCTGGCGCTCGGCGCCTCCGGCGTGCTGCTGGGTCGCGCCTATGTCTACGGGCTCGGCGCCGCCGGCGAGGCCGGGGTGGCGCGCGTGCTCGCCCATCTCGCCGAGGAGGTGAGCCTGACGCTCGCGCTGATGGGGCTGACCTCGATCGACGAATTGAAGCAGCGCGGGCGCGCGGCACTGATGCCGCGCGCCGTATAGTCGCCTCACGCCCGCTTCTGGTTGTAGACGTCGAGGCAGACGGCGCCGAGCAGCACCAGGCCCTTGATCACCTGCTGGTAGTCGATGCCGATGCCGAGGATCGACATGCCGTTGTTCATCACCCCCATGATCAGCGCGCCGATCACCGCGCCGCCGACGCGGCCGACGCCGCCATAGGCGGAGGCCCCGCCAATGAAGCAGGCGGCAATGACGTCGAGCTCGAAGCCGAGGCCGGCCTTGGGCGTCGCGGTGTTGAGCCGGGCGGCGAAGATGAGGCCGGCCAGTGCCGCCAACACGCCCATATTGACGAAGGTGAGGAAGGTGAGCCGCTCGGTCTTGATGCCGGACAGCTTGGCCGCTTTCTCATTGCCGCCCACCGCATAGATCTGCCGGCCGATCACGGTGCGGGTGGTCATGAAGGCATAGAGCGCCACCAGCACCGTCATGATCACCAGAACATTGGGCAGGCCGCGATGCGAGGCGATGAGATAGGCGAAATAGGCGATCACCGCGAAGAGCGCCAGGTTCTTGGCGAGGAAGAAGCCATAGGGCTCGGTCTCGATACCGTGGCTTTCCTGGCGGGCGCGGCTGCGGAAGTTCTGCCACACCAGCGCCAGCGCCAGCAGCGCGCCGATGGCGAACGAGGTCGGGTAGAGCGTGCCGGCATCCGCAAACAGCTCCGGGATGAAGCCGGACGACAACTTCTGGAACGCCGGCGGAAACGGGCCGACCGACTGGCCGGCGAGGATGGCCAGCGCCAGCCCCTTGAACACCAGCATGCCGGCCAGCGTGACGATGAAGGACGGAATCTTGAAATACGCCACCCAATAGCCCTGCGCGGCGCCGATGGCGCCGCCGAGCGCCAGGCAGAGCAGGGTGGCAGGCACCCAGGGCACGCCCAGCTTGACGATCAGCACCGCCGCCACCGCGCCGACGAAGCCGGCCACCGAGCCGACCGACAGGTCGATGTGGCCGGTGACGATCACCAGCAGCATGCCCAGCGCCATGATGACGATGTAGCTGTTTTGCAGCACGAGATTGGTGAGGTTCAGCGGCCGCAGCAGCGTGCCGTTGGTCACCACCTCGAAGAAGATCATGATGGCGAACAGCGAGAGCATCATCCCGTATTCGCGCAGGTTGTTCTTCAGGAACCCGGCATGGCTGGGCTTTTCCTTCAGCGCGGCGTCGCTCATGGACGTTCTCCCTTGCGCATATCGACTTGGCGCACGTCGGCTTGGGGCATGACGGCTTGGCGCATGATGGCGCGCATGATCTTCTCCTGCGTGGCTTCGGCGCCGGGGAACTCGCCGACGAAGCCGCCCTCGTTCATCACGCAGATGCGGTCGCAGATGCCGATCAGCTCCGGCATCTCCGAGGAAATGACGATGACGCCTTTACCGGCATCGGCCAGCTCGTTGATGATGCAATAGATTTCATATTTGGCACCGACATCGATGCCGCGGGTCGGCTCGTCGAGGATCAGCACCTTCGGGTCGGTGAACAGCCATTTCGACAGCACCACCTTCTGCTGGTTGCCGCCCGACAGCTTGCCGGCCTCCTGATAGACGCTGTGGCTGCGGATGCGCATGCGGCCGCGATAATCGGCGGCGACGCGCAGCTCCTTCACGTCGTCGATCACGTTCGACGAGGCGACGGCGGACAGGTTCGCCAGGGTGATGTTCTTGCGGATGTCGTCGGCCAGCAGCAGGCCGAGCTGCTTGCGGTCCTCGGTGACATAGGCGAGCCCGGCATCCACCGCACGGCGCACGGTGGAGAGGTCGACCTCGCGGCCCTCGATCTCGGCATGGCCGGAAATCTTGCGGCCATAGGAGCGGCCGAAGATGCTCATGGCGAATTCGGTGCGCCCGGCGCCCATCAGCCCGGCAATGCCGACGATCTCGCCACGCTTCACCTCGAAATCGACTTTGCGGATCATCTGCCGGTCGGCATGAAGCGGGTGGAAGACCGACCAGTCGCGCACCCGGAAGATGGTGTCGCCCACTTTCGGGTCGCGCTTCGGGTAGCGATGCTCGAGGTCGCGGTCGACCATTGAGCGGATGATGCGGTCCTCCTCCACTGCGCCGGCGGTGCAGTCCATGGTATCGACGGTGCGGCCGTCGCGTAGCACGGTGATGCGGTCGGCGACCTTGGAGACCTCGTTGAGCTTGTGCGAGATGAGGATGGAGGCGATACCCTGCGCCTTGAACTCCAGCAGCAGTTCCAGCAGCGCCGCGCTATCCTTCTCCGACAGGCTGGCCGTCGGCTCGTCCAGAATGAGCAGGCGCACCTTCTTCGACAGCGCCTTGGCGATCTCCACCAGTTGCTGCTTGCCCACACCGATATTGGTGACCAGCGTATCGGGGGCCTCGTCGAGCCCGACCTTGGCCAGCAGCTCCTTCGCCCGGCGATGCACGGCGCTGCGGTCGATGACGCCGAAGCGGGAGGGCGGATCGGTGAGGAAGATGTTCTCGGCGATCGACATCAGCGGGATCAGGGCAAGCTCCTGATGGATGATGATGATGCCGAGCGCCTCGGAATCGTTGATGTCGCGAAAGCGCCGCTCCTCGCCATCGAACAGGATGGCGCCCTCATAGGAGCCATGCGGGTGCACCCCGCTCAGCACCTTCATCAGGGTCGACTTGCCGGCGCCGTTTTCGCCGACGAGCGCGTGAATCTCGCCGGGTTCCACCGTGAGATCGACACCGCTCAGCGCCCTCACCCCGGTGAAGTGCTTGCTGATGTCGCGCATTTCCAGAAGGGCATGCATGAGCGCATTTGCTCCGAAGCAGCGTCCTGCGCCGGCCGGGATCGAACCTCCCGCCGGCGCAGGGCCTGGTTTGGTTGAACCGGCTTCAGTTGATCTGGTTCTGCTTGTAGTAGCCCGAACCGACCAGCACCTGCTCCCAGTTGCCCTTGTCGACGACAACCGGCTTCAGCAGGTAGGACGGCACGACCTTGACGCCGTTATTGTAGGTCTTGGTGTCGTTCACCGTGACCTGCTTGCCGGAGAGCGAGGCATCGACCATGTCGGCGGTCACCTTGGCGAGCTCGCGGGTGTCCTTGAAGATCGAGGAATACTGTTCGCCGGCGAGCATCGACTTTACCGACGGCACCTCGGCGTCCTGCCCAGTGACCACCGGCATCTTCATGTTGCCCGAGCCGTAGCCGACGCCCTTGACCGAGGACAGGATGCCGATCGACAGCCCGTCATAGGGCGAGAGCACGCCGTCGAGCTTCTTGTCGGAATAATAGGCGCTGAGCAGATTATCCATGCGGGCCTGGGCGGTGGCACCGTCCCAGCGCAGGGTCGACACCTTGTCCATGCCCATCTGGCCGGACGCCACCTTCAGCGTGCCGTTGTCGATCAGCGGCTTCAGCACCGACATGGCGCCATCGTAGAAGAAATAGGCGTTGTTGTCGTCCGGCGAGCCGCCGAACAGCTCGATGTTGAACGGTCCCTTGTTCTCCGGATAGCCGAGCCCCTTCAGCAGCGACTGCGCCTGCAGCACCCCGACCTGAAAATTGTCGAAGGTGGCGTAGTAGTCGACATTCGGCGTCTCGCGGATCAGCCGGTCATAGGCGATGACCTTGATGCCCTTGTCGGCGGCCTGCTTCAGCACGTCGGACAGGGTGGTGCCGTCGATGGAGGCGATCACCAGAACCTTGGCGCCCTTGGTCACCATGTTCTCGATCTGCGAGAGCTGGTTGGGAATGTCGTCCTCGGCATATTGCAGATCGGTGTTGTAGCCGCGCTCCTTGAGCACCTTCACCATGTTGTCGCCGTCGGCGATCCAGCGGGCGGAGGATTTGGTGGGCATGGCGATGCCGACAGTGGCCTTCTCCTGGGCGGAGGCAGGGCCGGCGAACATCATCGCGCCGAGCGCGAGGGCGGAAAGCGTGGGCAGCAGGCGTTTCATCATTTCTCTCCCAGTGGGTTGGATGGCCGCGTTTCGCGTGCCGTGTTCTTGGCGGCGCATGAGACGGAGGGTCCCTGGCCGCGCGTGACGTCCGCCGCGCCTCACCGCGAGGCGCGCAAGCTGTCTCCCGTTCGGGCCGGAACGCCGATTGCGCCGTTCACCGCCTCGTCTCCACAGCCGCGAAGGCGAGGCGCGCCGCCTCGTGCAGCCCGTCGCGCACGCAGGTCTCGGCGTCGCACAGGCCGATGCCGGCGAGGCCGGCAATGGCGAAGGCGTGGCGATACAGCTCGGCAATAGGCCCCGAGGCGACGAGAACGGTGCCGTCGAGCGCGCCCATGCGCGCATAGGCGCCGGTGATCTCCAGCCCGATCAGCAGGCCCGACAGCCGCGCCAGCGTATCGGCGGCCGGCGCATCGGCCAGCAGCCAGCCGGCGCGCAATTCGAACAGGCGGTTGCCAATCGCCGCCGGCGCCTCCAGCGCATCGGCAACACCGCCGGCAAAGGCCGGCGAGCCGGGATCGACCACCGCCGCGCCCTCTACGGCCGGCGCCACCACCGAGGCGGTGCGGATCAGCTGGAACAGTTCGCCGGTCATGAAGGTGGCGAAGCCGACGACGGCACCGGCCTCCATCCGCACCCATTTGGAATGGGTACCGGGCAGGCAGGCCAAGCCGTCATACCCATCGCTGGCCAGCGCCAGCAGCTGGGTTTCCTCGCCACGCATCACATCGGGATGCTCGACATCGCGCTGGGCGATGCCGGGCAGGATGCGCACGGGGCGGCGGGCGGCGGGCACCTCGGTCGCGAGTTCGGCGAGGCGGTCAAGCCGCACCGGCGCGTCGAGATAGGCCGCCTCCTTCCAGCCGGCGCGCGAGCCGACCATGCCGCACATCATCACCGGCACGCCCTCCGGCACGCCGAGCGCGGCGAGGTGCGATTCCAGCACCGCCTCGAAGCCCTCGGCGGCGGAGGTCTTGAGCCCCTGGGCACTGCGGCGCTCGGCGAGCACGCCGCCCTCGGCGTCCAGTGTCCACAGGCGGAAGCTCGACGTGCCCCAATCGACGACGACATGCGAGAGACGGTGCATCACAGCCCTCCCAGCCGCACGCGCGGCTCGGCCCGCCCGCGCGCGCCGATATCGATGAGGAAGGTCTGGCCA
>NZ_JAHBGD010000028.1:0-151928 GCF_018390605.1 Ancylobacter defluvii | reverse complement strand
CTCATCCATCCCCTCATAGGCGGAGGTGACGAGCAGCCGGTCGAAATCGCGGCCGACGAAGACCGGACAACTCGTCTGCAACGCCGGCACGTCGATGCTGCGGAGGAGCTCGCCGACCGGCGAATAGGCGTTGACCCGCGCCCCGCCCCAAATGGCGCACCAGATGCGGCCTTCCGCATCGGTCACCGCGCCGTCGAGACCGCCGGCCGCCGGGTGGCGATGCAGCGCCTGCGGCTCCCCATCCGGCAGGCCGGTCAGCGGGTCGAGCTCGACGCGATAGAGCGTGTTCTCTCGGGTATCGGCAAAGTAACCGGTTGAACCATCTGGTGAAAAGCAGATGGCATTGGGGATGGAGATGCCGGAGAACAGCCGCAGCAAGGCGCCGGCACGGAAGGCATAGATGGCGCCGGCGCCCAGCTCGGCGCGCCTGCCCATGGTCGATACCCAGAAAGTGCCGGAGGGATGCACCCGCCCGTCATTGGAGCGGGTCGCCGGGTCGTCGGCCTCGATCTCCGCCACCGAGGTGAGGCCGCCGCTGGCGAAATCGCGCAGCATCAGCCCGTGCTCGGTGGAGAGCAACTGCCGGCGGTCGTCGACGGTGGCGAGGGCGCTCGCCATTACCGGCAACTCATGCACGCGATGTTCGCCGCCGGACGGGCTCTGCTGGTAGAGCCGCTTCTCGACGATATCGAACCACCATGCCGTGTCGGTGGCGGCATCATAGCTTGGCCCTTCTCCGAGATGGCAGCGCTCGGCGCAGAACAGGGTCGCGGCGGCCGACGCCGGGGCCGAAAGCGCGCTAGTGGTTGTCACGCGGCATCCCCATGGTCTGGGCGATGCGCTGGTAGCGCACCGCCGGCTCCAGTACCGCGCCGGTCTCCAGCTGGCCGACAAAGCTGCGCTGGATCTCCTGCCAGGGCGTCTGGTGGGCCGGGTAGTGATAGCCGCCATTCGCCGCCAGCTCCTGCCGGCGCTTTTCCAGTTCCTCATCCGGAATCAGCATGTTGGCGCTGTTGCGCTTCAGATCGATGCGCACCCGGTCGCCGGTGCGCAGCAGCGCGAGGCCGCCGCCCACCGCCGCTTCCGGGGAGGCGTTTAGGATCGAGGGCGAACCGGAGGTGCCGGATTGGCGTCCATCGCCGATGCAGGGCAGGGCGTGGACGCCTGCCTTGATGAGGTAGTCCGGCGCTCGCATGTTCACCACTTCCGCCGCACCGGGATAGCCGACCGGGCCGGCGCCGCGCATGAACAGCACGGTGGTCTCGTCGATGGCCAGCGACGGGTCGTCGATGCGGGCGTGGTAGTCCTCCGGCCCGTCGAACACCACGGCGCGGCCCTCGAAGGCCTCGGGATCGTCGGGATTGGAGAGATAGCGGTCGCGGAACTCCGGCGAGATCACGCTGGTCTTCATGATCGCCGAGGAGAACAGGTTGCCGCGCAACACCCGGAAGCCGGCCTTCGGTTTCAGCGGCCTGTCATAGGGGCGGATGACGTTCTCGTCCTCGATGCTCGCCGCGCGGCAGTTGTCGCCGAGGGTCCGGCCATTGGCGGTCATGGTCTCTTCGGCGATAAGCCCTTGATTCATAAGCTGCTTCACCACTGCCGGCACACCTCCGGCATGGTAATAGTCCTCGCCGAGATATTCGCCGGCCGGCTGGAGGTTCACCAGCAGCGGCACCTCCTCGCCATAGGTCTGCCAATCGTCGATGGAGAGTTCCACCCCGACATGGCGGGCCAGCGCATTGAGGTGGATCGGCGCGTTGGTGGAGCCGCCGATCGCCGAGTTCACCCGGATGGCGTTGAGGAAGGCGTCGCGGGTGAGGATGTCGGAAGGCTTCAGGTCCTCATGCACCATCTCGACGATGCGCAGGCCGGTGCGGTAGGCGACCTCCTGTCGGTCACGATAAGGCGCGGGGATGGCGGCCGAGCCGGGAAGCTGCATGCCCAGCGCCTCGGCGAGTGAGTTCATCGTCGTCGCCGTGCCCATGGTGTTGCAGTAACCCGTTGACGGCGCTGAAGAAGCCACCAGCTTGACGAAGCCGGCATAGTCGATCTCGCCGGCCGCCAAGAGTTCGCGCGCCTTCCACACGATGGTGCCGGAGCCGGTGCGCTGGCCCTTGTACCAGCCGTTCAGCATCGGCCCGACGGAGAGCGCTATGGCGGGGATGTTGACGGTGGCGGCGGCCATCAGCAGCGCCGGGGTGGTCTTGTCGCAGCCGATGGTGAGCACCACGCCGTCCAGCGGGTAGCCATAGAGGACTTCGACGAGGCCGAGATAGGCGAGGTTGCGGTCGAGACCGGCGGTGGGGCGCTTGCCGGTCTCCTGGATCGGGTGGACCGGGAACTCGATGGCGATGCCGCCGGCCTCGCGGATGCCCTCGCGCGTGCGCTTGGCAAGCTCGATATGGTGGCGATTGCAAGGGGATAGGTCGGATCCGGTCTGGGCGATGCCGATGATCGGACGCCCGCTCTGCAGCTCCTCCTGCGACAGGCCGAAGTTCAGGTAGCGCTCGAGATAGAGCGCGGTCATGTCGATATTATGCGGGTTGTCGAACCAGGCGCGGGAGCGAAGCTGGCGGTCGGATTTGGGGGCTTTGCCGTGCATGATGCTCTCCTCAGCCTTCGAACGGTGCGACCACGATACGCCGACCGAGCAGGAATGCATCGGCGACGTGCTGCAGGGGCGCGAGGTCGACATCGCCGGCGCCGCGCGCGACCAGATCGACGAAGTGCTTGTAGATGCCGGGATATTCCGCTTCCGGGGCCTCGATCAGCGCCTTGCCGTCGAGGAACAGCCTGGAGCCGCCGAGCGACAGGGTGAGCCGGCCGGCCCCGGTTTCCACATGGATGTCCCAGGTCTGCGGCCCGGTTTGCAGGAAATCGAGCTCGGCGCGGATGGGCACACCGGTGCTGTCAGCGAAATCGAGTGCCGCTTCAATGGGCGCATCGCGGTTCGCCGGGAAGCCGAGAGACGCCTTGGTGAGGAAGAACGGGTTCGGAAGGATGCGGGTCAGGATCGATAAGGCATTGATTCCAGGATCGAAAACCCCGAGACCGCCGGGCTCGAAGATCCAGTCCTGGCCGGGATGCCAGACGCGGACATCCTCCTTCCATTCCACCATAACCGCGCGCGGGGCGTGCTCGGCGAGGAAGGCGCGGGCGGGCTCCACCGCCGGGGCGAAGCGGGAATGCCAGGTGGCGAACAAGGTCTTGCCGGAGGCCTGCGCGGCGGCGACGAGCGGGGCGAGTTCGCTCACCGTGGCGCCGGGCGGCTTCTCAAGAAGCACGTGTTTTCCGTGGCTTAGCGCCAGAGCCGCCTGTTCGCGGCGCACCTGCGGCGGGGTGCAGAGCGCCACCGCGTCCACCGCCACGTCGCTGGCCAGCAGCTCGTCGAGGCTGGTGAAATGGGCGACGCCCTCCAGCGTGGCGTTGCGGCTGGCGATGGCCACCAGCTCTATGCCCTCGGTCTTTTCGATCGCGGGGAGGTGCTGGTCGCGGGCGATCTTGCCGAGGCCGACAATGGCGAGACGGATCATGACGGCATGTCCAGTGCGTGCAGAATCGAGTGCAGTGAGGTGTACGGTGCGGCCGATTTCGCGGCCGGGCTGTGCAGTGAGGTCATTTCACCGCCTCCGGCTCGGGGGTCGACACGATCTTACCGTCGAGGAGACGCGGCAGGTGGAGCGGATTACCTCTTTTGACCGCCGCCGGCAGCAGCGCCTCGGGCAGGTCCTGGTAGCAGACCGGACGGAGGAAGCGGCGGATCGCCAGCGTGCCCACCGAGGTCGAGCGCGGGTCGCTGGTCGCGGGGAACGGGCCGCCATGCACCATGGCATGGCAGACCTCGACGCCGGTCGGCCAGCCATTGGCGAGGATGCGCCCGGCCTTCTCCTCCAGCACCGGCAGAAGCTGCGCCGCCAGCGGGTGGTCGGCGGCCTCCAGATGCAGGGTAGCGGTGAGCTGGCCCTCCACCGCGCGGGCGACGTCGACCATCTCGGCTTCGTCGCGGCAGCGGATCACGAGGGAGGAGGCGCCGAACACCTCATGCGACAAAGCCGGCTCAGCGAGGAATGCCGCGGCGTCGGTGACGAACAGCGCCGGGCGGCAGGCGTTCGGGCCGGCCTCGGCGCCGCCGCGGGCGATCTCGGTGGCGCCGGTCTGCGCCAACGCGGTGACGCCCCTGGCATAGGCGCCGGCGATGCCGGGGGTGAGCATGGTGGCGGCTTGCGCCGCTTGCACCGCCGCGCCAGCGCTGGCGAGGAAGCGGTCGAGGCCTTCACCCTCAATGGCGATGACCAGGCCGGGATTGGTGCAGAACTGGCCGGCGCCCATGGTGAGCGAGCCGATAAAGCCGGTGCCGAGCGCCTCGGCGCGGGCGGCCAGCGCGGCGGGCAGCAAAAATACCGGGTTGATGCTGCTCATCTCGGCATAGACCGGGATCGGCACCGGGCGGCTATTGGCGATATTCACCAGTGCGAGGCCGCCGGCGCGGGAGCCGGTAAAGCCCACCGCCGCGATGCGCGGATCCGCCACCAGCGCGCCGCCGAGCCCATGCGACGTGCCCGACAGCAGCGAGAACACGCCTTCCGGCAGTCCGGCATCGGCAACCGCCTTGCGGATGGCGCGGCCGACCAGTTCCGAGGTGCCGGGATGGGCGGGATGGCCCTTCACCACCACCGGGCAGCCGGCGGCCAGCGCGGCGGCGGTGTCGCCGCCGGCCACCGAGAAGGCGAGCGGGAAATTCGAGGCGCCGAACACCGCCACCGGGCCGATGCCGATATGGCGCAGGCGCAGATCGGAACGCGGCAGCGGCTTGCGCTCGGGCAGCGGTGAATCGAGGCGCGGCTCATCGGCGCCGCCCGCGCGCACCCAGCTCGCGAACAGCCGGAGTTGGCCGGTCGTGCGGCCGCGCTCGCCGGTGAGCCGGGCCGGCGGCAGGCCGGTTTCCTGCGCCGCCCGCTCGATCAGCGCGTCACCGATCGCCTCGATCTCGGTGGCGATGGCCTCCAGAAAGCCCGCGCGCTGCTCCGGCGTGGTGGCGCGATAGGCGGGGAAGGCCGCAGCGGCCAGAGCGGCGGCCTGCGCCACGTCGGCGGGGCCGGCCTCGGTAAAGGCGGGCTCGATGGTGGTGCCACGCGTGGGATCTACGGCGCGGAATTCCGGCCCTTCCATCACGTCGCGGGAGCCGATGAGCAAGGCGCCTGTAATCATTCCGCCGGTGGTCATGTTCATTTGCCCCAGTTCAGCACGACCGGGTTCAGCCGGCGGGCAATCTCGATGAGCCCGGCGCGGATGGCCGGGTGGATGGCGGGCAGCGGCGCGCGCAGCGTGTCATGGGCGATGACGCCGCCTTCCTTCATCAGGATCTTGCACGCCGCCAGGCCGGTCTGGCGGTTCTCGTAATTGATCAGCGGCAGCCAGCGCTGATAGGCCTGCATCGCTGCCTCACGGTCGCCCGCGAAATACGGGTCGACGATCTCACGGATGCCGTCGGGATAGCCGCCGCCGGTCATGGCGCCGGTGGCCCCGGCATCGAGATCGGCCATCAGGGTGATGGCTTCCTCGCCGTCCCACGGGCCTTCGATGGCGTCGCCGCCGGCCTCGATCAGCGCCCGCAGCTTGGCGGCGGCCTGCGGCACCTCGATCTTGAAATAGGCGAGGTTGTCGATCTCCTTCGCCATGCGGGCGAGGAAGGGCACCGAGAGCGGCGTGCCAGCGACGGGCGCGTCCTGCACCATGATCGGGATCGATACCGCATCCGACACGCCGCGATAGAAATCATAGATCGCCGCTTCCGGCACCCGGAAGCTGGCGCCGTGATAGGGCGGCATCACCATCACCATCGCCGCCCCCATATCCTGCGCCCGCTTCGAGCGCTCGGCGCAGACGAAGGTGGAGAAGTGGGTCGTGGTGACGATGACCGGCACCCGGCCGGCGACATGCTCCAGCACCGTCACCATGACGAGATCGCGCTCGTCATCGGTGAGCACGAACTGCTCGGAGAAATTGGCGAGGATGCACAGGCCGTTGGAGCCGGCGTCGATCATGCAGTCAATGGCGCGCTTCTGGCCGTCGAGATCGAGCCGGCCTTCGGCGTCGAACACCGTGGGGGCAACCGGGAACACGCCTTTATAGGGCCGGGCGGCGGGGGAAATAGTCATCAATGCACCCTTAGTGGTTGTCGCGCGGCACCGGCGATCCGGTGCGGCCGACGAGAAAATCGAAATCGGCGCCGCGATCGGCCTGCAGCACATGGTCAATATACAGCCGCTGGTAGCCGCGCACGGCATGCGGCTCCGGCGCCACCCACGCGGCGCGGCGCTCCGCCAGCTCCGCCTCGCTCACATGCAAATGCAGCGCGCGGGCCGGCACGTCGAGCGTGATCAGGTCGCCGTTCTTCACCAGCGCCAGCGGTCCGCCGGCGGTGGCCTCCGGCGCCACATGCAGCACCACGGTGCCATAGGCGGTGCCGGACATGCGGGCATCGGAAATGCGGATCATGTCGCGCACCCCCTCGCGCAGCAGCTTAGCCGGCAAAGGCATGTTGCCGACCTCGGCCATGCCGGGATAGCCCTTGGGCCCGCAATGTTTCAGCACCATGATGCAGGAGGCATCGATGTCGAGGTCCTCGTCATTGACCGCGTGGTGCATCTCCTCGACGCTCTCGAACACCACGGCGCGGCCGGTATGGACCATCAGTTCCGGCGAGGCCGCCGACGGCTTGATGACGGCGCCGTCCGGGGCGAGGTTGCCGGTGAGGATGGCGATGCCGGCCTCCTGCTTGAACGGCGCCTCGAACGGGGTGATGACCTCTGCGTTCCAGTTCGGCGCGTTCTCGACATTCTCCCACAGCGTGCGGCCATTGGCGGTGCGGGCGTCCCTGTGGATGAGGCCGCGCTCGCCGAGCGCGCGCAGCACCGCCGGCAGGCCGCCGGCATAGTAGAAATCCTCCATCAGGAAGCGACCGGACGGCATCAGGTCGACCAGGCAGTGGATGTCGCGGCCGAGCCGGTCGAAATCCTCCAGCGTGAGATCGACGCCGATGCGGCCGGCGATGGCCAGCAGGTGCACCACCGCATTGGTGGAGCCGCCAATGGCGGCCAGGGTGCGGATGGCGTTCTCGAAGGCGTCGCGGGTGAGGATATCGGAGGGTTTCAGGTCCTCATGCACCATGCCGACGATGCGGCGGCCGGCCATGCGGGCGAGCAGGGCGCGGCGGGCATCGGCGGCGGGGATGGCGGCGTTCTCCGGCAGGCCGATGCCGAGCGCCTCCACCATCGAGGCCATGGTGGAGGCGGTGCCCATGGTCATGCAGGAGCCGGCCGAGCGGTTCATGCCGGCCTCGGCGGCGTGGAACTCCTCCAGCGTCACCTCGCCGGCGCGCAACTGCTCGCTCATCGAGATGATGTTGGTGCCGGAGCCGATGATCTGGCCGCGATAGACGCCGCGCAATTGCGGACCGCCGGAGACGCCGATGGCCGGCAGGTCGGCGGAGGCAGCGCCCATCAGCAGCGCCGGGGTGGTCTTGTCGCAGCCCATCAGCAGCACCACGCCATCGAGCGGATGGGCGCGGATCGCCTCCTCGACATCCATCGAGGCGAGGTTGCGGAACAGCATGGCGGTGGGGCGCATGGTCACCTCGCCGAGCGAGGAGACCGGGAATTCCAGCGGGTAGCCGCCGGCATCCAGCACGCCGCGCCGCACATGCTCGGCGAGGTCGCGGAAATGGATGTTGCAGGGGGTCAGCTCGGACCAGGTGTTGCAGATGCCGATGACCGGGCGGCCGTCGAACTGGTCCTGCGGCGTGCCGGAGTTCTTCAGGAACGAGCGATAGTAGAAGCCCATCTTGTCCTGCCGGCCGAACCAGGCCTGGCTCCGCAACGGCTTCACGCCGCCGGGCCGCTTCTTGTTGTCGTTGGACGGGTCGTCGCTCATCTCGGCACCTGTTCAGCCCGCCGCGCCGTGGCGGCGCAGGCCGTTGAAGATCACATTGGTCATCGCCACGCTGGCCGCCTCGGCGTCCTTGTCGGCGATGGCCTCGACGATGCGCTCATGCGCGGCCACCGCGATGTCGCGCTCGCGCGCATCCACCGGGGCGGAGAGCACGAAGGAGGCGCGCAGCGCCGCCTCGATCACCGCGCCGATGGAGCGCATGAACGGATTGCCGGAGGCGTTGGCGATGGCGATGTGCAAGGCGAGGTCGCCCTCGGCGAAGCCTTCCGACGCGCCGGGTTCCTCGCCCATATGGGCGACGGCGGTGCGCATCAGCACCAGATCGGCCTCGTTGCGGCGCTCGGCGGCGAGCGCGGCGGCGCGCGGCTCCACCGCCAGCCGGATCTCGGCCAGATCGCGCAGGAAGCGGCGGTCGATGCCGGCGTCGAGATGCCAGGCCAGCACGTCCGGGTCGAACATGTTCCACGCCGCCCGCTCGCGAACCACGGTGCCGACGCGGGCCTTGGTGGAGAGCAGCCCCTTGGCGACCAGGGTCTTGACGCTCTCGCGCAGCACCGGGCGGGAGACGCCGAACAGCAGAATCATCTCGGCGTCGCCGGGGAGCTTCTCGCCCTCGCCATAGCGGCCGGCGATGATGTCGATGCCGATGGTGCGCGCCACCTCGGCATGGTTGGAATGGCCGCGGCGGGCGGGGATGACGATGATCCGCGAATTCATGCGTGCGCGCCTCCGGTCGCGTGACGGCGCGAACGCCGCGCCAGCCGCAACGTAGCCTGCTGGAAGCCGATAAAGGCAAACAGAAGCAGGCCGGTGGCGATCTTCGCCCACCAGCTCGACAGCGAGCCGTCGAAGGAGATGTAGGTCTGGATCAGCCCCTGGATCAGCACGCCGACGAAAGTGCCGAACACGAAGCCATAGCCGCCGGACAGCAGCGTGCCGCCGATCACCACCGCGGCGATGGCATCGAGCTCCACCCCGACGCCGGACAGCGAATAGCCGGACGAGGTGTAGAGCGAGAACACGATGCCCGACAGGCCGGCGAGGCCCGCCGACAGCATGTAGATGCGGATGGTGGTGCGGGTGACGTTCACCCCCATCAGTGCGGTGGAGACCCGCGAGCCGCCGAGCGCATATACATTGGCGCCGAAGCGGGTGAGGTGCAGCAGCACCATGCCACCCAGGACGACGAGGATCATGATCATCGCCGGCACGGTGAGACGGGCGCCGCCGGGCAGCCGCAGCGCGTGGTCGGCGAGGTGGGAATACAGATCGGCGGTGATCGGGATCGATTCCGTCGACATCAGGAAGCTGGCGCCGCGGGCGAGGAACATGCCGGCGAGCGTCACGATGAACGGCGGCAGCTCGAAATATTCGATGGCCGCGCCCATGGCGGCGCCGAACAGCGCGCAGATGACCAGCACCAGCGCGAAGGCGACGAGCGGCGGCACGCCCCAGCGCTCGATGGCGATGGCGAGGAACACGGTGGTGAAGCCGATCACCGAGCCGACCGACAGATCGATGCCGCCGGAGATGATGACGAAGGTCATGCCCACCGCGACGATGCCGAGAAAGGCGTTGTCGGTGAACAGGTTCATCACCACCCGCAGCGAAGCGAAATTGGGGAAGGTGAGCGAGCAGACGAGGAAGCCGAGCAGGAACACCGCGGTGGTGGCGGCGACCGGCATGAGGCGACTGGCGGCGTTCATGCGCGCCTCCCGAACAGGCTGGAGCCAAGACCCTTCAGCCGCGGCGACTGGGCCAGCAGCACCGCCAGCACCACGACCGCCTTGACCACCAGATTGGTCTCGGGCGGGAAGCCGGAGAGCAGGATGCCGGTGTTCATCGCCTGGATGATGAGGGCGCCGACCACCGCCAGCACCAGGGAGAACCGGCCGCCGAACAAGGAGGTGCCGCCGATCACCACCGCCAGGATGGCGTCGAGCTCCAGCCACAGCCCGGCATTGTTGGCATCGGCGCCGAGAATGTCGGCGGCGGCCACCACGCCGGCAATGGCGGCGCACAGGCCGCACCAGGCATAGACGGCCAGCGTGATCAGCCGGGTGCCGACGCCGGCGAGCGCGGCGGCGCGGGCATTGCCGCCGGTCGCCTCGATCAACAGGCCGAGCGCGGTACCACGCACGATGAGGACCGTCAGCGCCAGCAAGGCGAGGGTGATGACGATCGGCGTCGGCAGGCCCAGCACCGAGCCGCCGCCGAGAAAGGCCAGTTCCGGCGAGGTGAAGGTGACGATGCGTCCCTCGGTGATCAATTGCGCGATGCCGCGCCCGGCCACCATCAGGATCAGCGTGGCGACGATGGGCTGGATGCCGAGCACCGCCACCAGGAAGCCGTTCCACAACCCGCAGAGAAGGCCGGCGCCGAGCGCGGCGGCCAGCACCACCGGCAGCGAGTGACTGTCGGCAAGGCTGGCGGCGATGGCGCCGCAGATCGCCATCACCGCGCCGACCGACAAATCGATGCCGCGCATGGCGATGACCAGCACCATGCCGAGCGACAGGATCGCCACCGGCGCGCCGCGATTGAGCACGTCGATGAGGCTGCCGAACAGCCGGCCATCCTGCAGGCGGATGTCGAAGAATTGCGGCGACACCACCCAGTTGATCGCCAGGATCGCGAGCAGTGCCACCACTTGCGAGGTGCCGATACGGGGAAGGCGGAGCGACATGATCCCCTCCCTCACGCGGCCCGGCCGGCGGCGGCCGGCGGGGGCTGCGCCGGATCGGCTTCGGCGATGGCGGCAAGGATGCCGGGCACGGTGATGTCGTCGCCGGTGAGCCGGGCGACATGGGCGCGGTCGCGCAGCACGATCACCTCGTCGGCATAGGTGACGATCTCCTCCAGCTCGGAGGAGACCACCAGCAGCGCCATGCCCTGCGCGCAGAGCCGGCGGATCAGCGCGATGATCTCGGCATGGGCGCCGACATCGATGCCGCGGGTCGGCTCGTCGAGGATGAGCAGGCGCGGCTGCGTCGCCAGCCAGCGGGCCAGCAGCGCCTTTTGCTGGTTGCCGCCCGACAGCAGGCCGATCGGCCGCTCCGGATCCGGCGGGCGGATGTCGAGCAGGCGGATGAACTTCGCGGCGATCTCGTCCTGCTCGCGGCGCGACAGCGGCCGGGTGACGCCGCGCCGGGCCTGCAGGGCCAGCACGATGTTCTCGCGCACGGTGAGCTCGGCGACGATGCCCTCGGTCTTGCGCTCCTCCGGGCAATAGCCGAAGCCGAGATGCAGCGCCTCGGCGGGGCTGGCGAGCGCCACCCTGGCGCCGTCCACCGTGGCGGTGCCGCTGTCGGCATGGGCGGCGCCGAAGATGAGGCGGGTGGTCTCGGTGCGGCCGGAGCCGAGCAGGCCGGCGAGGCCGACCACATGGCCGGGGCGCAAGGCAAGGTCGAAGGGCGCGACATAGCCGGCCTTGCCGTAATTCTCGAAGGTGGCGAAGGCGGCCTCGCGCGCGCCGGCCACCTCGCGGGCGGCGAGCGGCGCGCGCTCGGCGGGGGCGGTCGCCTGGGCGAGTTCGCGGCCGAGCATCATCCGCACCAGATCGAGGCGGGGCAGCTCGGCGGTGGTGGCGCTGCCGGCCAGGCGGCCATTGCGCAGCACGGTGATGCGCTCGCAGATCGCATAGACCTGATCGAGGAAATGGGTGACGAAGACGATGCCGATGCCGCGCGCCTTCAGCTTGCGCAGCACCGCGAACAGGATCTCGACCTCATGGGCGTCGAGGCTGGCGGTCGGCTCGTCGAGGATCAGCACCCGTGCCGACTGATCGACCGCGCGGGCGATGGCGACGATGTGCTGCACCGCGACCGAATAGCGCTCCAGCGGCGCGGCGACGTCGAGATCGAGATCGAACTCGGCCAGCACCGCCGTGGCGCGCCGGCGCATCTCGCCCTCGCGCACCAGGCCGAACCGGGTCGGCTGGCGGCCGAGGAACAGGTTCTGCGCCACCGAGAGGTTGGGGGCGAGATTGACCTCCTGATAGACGGTGGCGATGCCGGCCTTCACCGCCTCCTCCGCCGAGCGCGGCGCGATCTCGACGCCATCGAGGCTGAGCCGGCCGGCGTCGCGGTGGACGACGCCGGTCATGCATTTGATCAGCGTCGACTTGCCGGCGCCGTTCTCGCCCAGGAGCGCATGCGCCTCGCCGGCGCGCAGCGTCAGCTCGACCTGATCCAGCGCCTTGAAGCCGGCAAAGGACTTGGAGAAGCCGGTGAGCTCAAGCAGGGGAGCGCCGGAAGGCGGGGCGGCGGGCGCGTCGTCATGCGGGGAACTTATGGGTACCATATGCGGTCTCGCCGGCGACGGTCGGGCTGGGGACAACCCTGTGGAGAAGGCGGTGGACGGATCGCCCTTGTCCACGGGGAGATGCTGTGGGCGATGCCGACGGGCCGGAAGGGTCCGTCAGGCGGCGGGGTGTGCGTCCCGTCGAGGGCCTGGCGGTGCCGGGCGACGCGGGATGCGGGAGCCTAAGAGCTTCGTGTTGGGCCTGCGCAGTTCCGCTTTCCTTCTCATCCTCTCCCCGCCCGAACGCGGCTGTTGCCGCGTTCGGTTCCGGCAAGGTCGAAACCGGAAACATCCGGTTTCGACGGAGAGGTGGCCCGCGAAGCGGGTCAGTGAGGGGGAACGCGGCTGTGAGGAGCCTTGAAGCGGCGCGCCCCCTCACCCCACCCCTCTCCCCCTCGGGGAGAGGGAGCCACTCAACTGACCGAGTGCCGCTCTATGCCACCCGGCAATAACCGAATTCAGTGCGGGGAGTGAGGTGGGAGTGTCGCTCCTTACCCCGGCGGGCTCCGCTTCGGGGCCGCCTAGTACCCCAGGTCCTTCTTCTGGTCGTAGATCGCCTTCGGGTTGTCGGCCTGGGTGTAGAGCTTGGACTCGGTCTGGATCCATTTCGGCGGCATCGTGCCCTTGTCCTTGAAGGCGACGATGGCGTCGAAGGCCGGGCCGGCCATGTTGGGGGTCAGCTCGACAGTGGCGTTGGCCTCGCCGGCCGCCATCGCCTTGAAGATGTCCGGCACCGCGTCGATGGAGACGGTGAGCACCTGCGTGCCCGGCTTCAGCCCGGCTTCCTTCATCGCCTGGATGGCGCCGACCATCATGTCGTCATTATGGGCGTAGACGGCGCAGATGTTCTTGCCGCCGCCCTCGGCCTTGATGA
This sequence comes from Ancylobacter defluvii, assembly GCF_018390605.1. GTDB lineage: Bacteria > Pseudomonadota > Alphaproteobacteria > Rhizobiales > Xanthobacteraceae > Ancylobacter > Ancylobacter defluvii. The sequence goes on along the minus strand of NZ_JAHBGD010000028.1, from coordinate 138,799 downwards.
AGCTTTCCATGACTTCCTTGCCCTTGGCGCGGGTGAAGTCGCCGGTCTGCGAGCGGACGATCTTGACGTTGGAGGCGCCGGCAATGCCGTCCTCGAAGCCCTTCTTGCGGTTGGCGGCGACGCTGGCGCCCACCGTGCCCTGCAGCTCGACGACGCTGCACGGCTTGCCGCCCACGGTCTTCACCAGCCATTCGCCGGCGACCTTGCCCTCATGCACCGAATCCGAGGTGACGGCGGTGAGGTAGAGGCTCTTGCCGGCGGGATCGATGTCGCGGTCGAGCAGCACGACCGGGATCTTGGCCTCCTGCGCCTCCTTCAGCACCGTGTCCCAGCCGGTGGAGACCACGGGGGCGAGGAAGATGGCGTCGACGCCCTGGGCGATGAAGGAGCGGATCGCCTTGATCTGGTTCTCCTGCTTCTGCTGGGCGTCGGCGATCTTGAAAGTGATGTCGCGCTTTTTCGCCTCCGCCTTGGAGACGGTGGTCTCCGCGGCGCGCCAGCCCGATTCCGAGCCGATCTGCGAGAAGCCGATGGTGAGATCGCCCGCGCGGGCGCCGGTGGCGAACAGGGCGCCGGAGGTGGCGCCGAACATGGCGGTAGCGAGCATCAAGGCTTTGAAAGACATGGCGTTTCTCCCGTGGTGCAGAGCTGCGCGCCACTTCCGGGCGCTTGCGAGCTGGCGTTTTATGGCACGGTTTGGAACGCTTGAATAGTCATACTGTTTTACTTTTCAGCCGCGATCAGGCGCGGTTTTCGCGTTCCCGACCGGCCTGAAAAGGCTGACGCAGCGGCGATGCCGGCGCGCGGCCGCCGGTCATCGCCATTGCCCTGGCGAAGGCATGCGTCAAAGCTGCGGGATTGCGAAAGCCCCCTGTTCCACGCCACGATCGAGCGATTGCCGCCATGCTTGTCCGACCCGCGACACCGGCCGACGACACCGCGATCATCGGCCTGCTCCGCCAGATCGCCGCCGAGGCCGGCGAGCCGGATTACGGCCCGACATGCAGCGACGAGCGGCTGCTGCAGGTGATCGACCAGTGCCGGACGCTGGTGATGGAACGGGAGGGTGCCGTGATCGGCATGTGCGCGGTCCGGCTACTGGATTTTTCCGGACGTCCCGACGTGCCCGGTTCCAGGGCGGCCTTCCTCATGGCGTTCGGCGTCAACGCCTCGCATCGCCGCCGGGGATATGGCGCCGCGCTGTTCGCGGCGATGCGCGCCGGGCTGGAGGAGGAGGGCGTGGAGGCGCTCAGCCTCAACGTGTCCGCGGCCAACATGGCCGCGCGACACTTCTATCGCCGGATGGGACTTGCGGTCCGGTCCGTGCACATGGCGACGAGCCTGGCCGCGCCGCGATAGAAGCGCGCCTTGGTCGGCGCCCGGCAGCGCCGGAGGACGGAAGCGCCGCCGCGCCGTCGCAGGCTCAGCGCACGAAGCCGACGATGTCCTTCACCTGCGCCATGGTCACCTCGGCGATGGCGCGGGCGCGGGCGGCGCCGTCGCGCAGCACCGCGTCGATATGGCCGGGATCGGCGACGAGGCGCTTCATCTCGTTGCCGATCGGGCCGAGGCGCTCGACGGCGAGCTCGACCAGGGCGCCCTTGAAGGTGGAGAACTGGCCGCCGCCATAGCTCTCCAGCACCTCTTCCTTGCTGGCGCCGGACAGCGCGGCATAGATGCCGACCAGGTTCTCCGCCTCGGGCCGGCCCTTCAGGCCGTCGAGCTCGGTGGGCAGCGGCTCGGGATCGGTCTTGGCCTTGCGGATCTTGGAGGCGACGGCGTCGGCATCGTCGGTGAGGTTGATGCGCGACAGGTCGGATGGGTCCGACTTCGACATCTTCTTCGAGCCGTCGCGCAGGCTCATCACCCGCGCCGCCGGCCCGCCGATCAGCGGCTCGGTGAGCGGGAAGTAGCTTTCGCCGAAGCCGTTGGAGGCGATCGATTCGGCGAAGTCGTTGTTGAACTTCTGCGCGATGTCGCGGGTAAGCTCGATATGCTGCTTCTGGTCCTCGCCCACCGGCACATGGGTGGCGTGGTAGAGCAGGATGTCGGCCGCCATCAGGTTCGGGTAGGCGTAAAGGCCGACCGAGGCGTTCTCGCGGTCCTTGCCGGCCTTCTCCTTGAACTGGGTCATGCGGTTCAGCCAGCCGAGGCGGGCGACGCAGTTGAACACCCAGGCGAGCTCGGCATGGCCGGAGACCTGGCTCTGGTTGAAGATGATGTTCTTCTGCGGATCGATGCCGGCGGCGAGATAGGCGGCGGTGACCTCGCGGATATTGCGCGACAGCTCGGCCGGCCCGCCCCACACCCGCATGTCCGGGGTGATGGCGTGCATATCCACCACGCAATAGAGGCAGTCGAAGCTGTCCTGCAGCTCGGCGAAACGCTTGATGGCGCCGAGATAATTGCCGAGATGCAGGTTGCCGGTCGGCTGCACGCCGGAAAACACGCGCTGCTGGACGTTCATTACACCCTCGAAAAGGCTGGCTTCCTCGAAGACACGGGACCGCGCGGCGTTGTCGGCCGGGCGGATGAATCTGGGCCCGCGTCATGGCACGCACGGCCTGACGGCGCAAGGGCGGGGGCAAGCGGGGGGCGGTGTCGCCTCAGCGGCGCGGCAGCAGCCCGAGGCTGCGGGCGGCAAGGCCGTAAACGGCGATACCGGCGAGCACCAGCAGGCCAAGCCTCAGCGCGCCAGGCAGCCCGCCGGCGGCCAGCGGCCCGGCGAGGAGGTGCGCGCCGAGCCCGACCATGACCGCCATCGCCAGGGTGGCGAGCAGGCAGCCGGTGAGCCGGCGCCACTCCCCGCCGCCGAGGCGCAGCAGGCCGGCACGGGCGAGGCCGCCCCACAGGCCGATCAAGGCCACCAGGCTGGAGGCGACGACGCCGAGCGCCGGGCCGGCGAGCCCGAGCGGGCCGGCAGCGGCGAAGCCGATCACCCCGCCCGCCAGCAGCGCCGCGACGCTGGTGCGGGTGACGAGGCGCCCGAGCCCCTGGGCGAAGGCGGCGGTCGACAGGATGCGCTCCATCGCCTGCAAGGGCAGGCTGAGCGCCAGCATCGCCAGCGCCTCGACGGTGAGCGCGCTGGCGGCGGCATCGAAGGCGCCGCGCTGGAACAGCACCCGCACGATCGGCTCGGCCAGCAAGGCAAGGCCGGCCGCCGCCGGCGCGGTGAGCGCCAGCGCGGCGACGAGGGCGTGGCCCAGCAGATTTTGGCCCCGCAGGTTTTGGCCGGTCGGATTCTCCGCCCCTCCGCGGGCGGCCAGCGCCGGCAGCAGCACCGCCCCGGCGCTGGCCCCGACGAGGCCGAGCGGCAATTCGACGAGGCGGGTGGCATAGAACAGCGCCGAGACGCCGCCCTCCAGCCCCGAGGCGCTGGCATTGGCGACGAGGATGCGCAGCTGCGGCAGCGCGGCGGCGAACAGCGTCGGGCCGGCGGCGACCAGCACCGGCAGCGCCGCCTTCAGCGCCGCGCGGTCGGGCAGGAGAGCGCCGGCCCGGTGCGGCAGCGCGGCGCCGATCACCATCAGCTGGGCGAGCGCGCCGGCCACCGTCGCCATGGCGAGGAAGGCGAGCGCGCGGGGGCCGAAGCCTTCAGCGGTGCCGGCATGGAGAAAGGCGAAGGCGCCGATCACCGCCAGCACGGCGAGATTGCCGGCGGCGGGCGCGAAGGCCGGGCGGGTCACCCGGCCGGCGGCGTACACCAGCGCCGCCAGCACGCCGGCGCCGGCGGCGAGCGGCAGCGCCACCATGGCGATGCGCCCGGCCAGCACCGCCCCTTCGGCGCGCGCCGGGTCATCAAGGAAGCCCGGCGCCAGCAGAGCCGTCACCTGCGGCATCAACAGCGCCAGCAGCGCGGCGATGAGGACCGCCGCAAGGGTGAAGACCAGGATCAGCGCCCCGGCGAGGCGGGGAGCGGGGCCGGCGGGCGAGGCCGGCAGCAGCCGCGGCAGGATAGCGGCGTTCAGCGCCCCCTCCCCGAGCAGCCGGCGGGCCAGCTGGGGAATGGCGAGGCCGGCGACGGAGGCATCGGCCACCGCGCCGGTGCCGAACAGCGCCGCCACCGCGGCATCGCGGGCAAAGCCGAGCACCCGCGAGAGCAGCGTCAGCGAGACGACGGTGGAGGCATGCCGCAGCAGGGACATCAAGGCGCCGGCGATTGGGACCGTGCCAGCAATAGCCGCTCGCACCGCGCGGCGAAAGCTCCGGCCGCGCCGCGCGGCGGGAAGCTCTACATGGCGGCCGGCGAAGGTGGCAGGCGCGCGGGCCGGGGCGACAGCGGCCGGGACGGCGATCTCGGCGGGATGTCGCCGGAGGTGGGGCAGACTGCCTGCACCCGGCGGCCGTCTTCGCGCTCCGTCCTCCCGCGCGGGCCGGCAATACCGACACCGGGCAGCCACCGGCGGCGCGACGGCGTGACCGCCATCCGCCGGACCGACCGAGATTGCAGCCGCGCGCCGGCTCTGCTACCGCCAGACATCGTTTCCCCATTCGAAAGGCCCGCATGTGACCGCGCCAACCCTCGATGTGATCGGTTTCGGCAATGCCATCGTCGACGTGCTCGCCCGCGCCGAGGACGACTTCCTTGCCACGCACGGCATGCGCAAGGGCGGCATGACGCTGATCGACGAGGAGCGGGCCGAGACGGTCTACGCCGCGATGGGCTCCGGCATCGAGATCTCCGGCGGCTCGGCGGCCAACACCATGGCCGGCATCGCCGAGCTCGGCGGGCGCGCCGGCTTCGTCGGCAAGGTGAGGGACGATGCGCTCGGCGCCATCTTCGCCCATGACATCGGCGCCGCCGGCGTCGCCTACCGCACCCCGGCCGCAACGGCCGGCGCCGCCACCGCCCGCTGCCTGATCCTGGTGACGCCGGATGGCGAGCGCACCATGAACACCTATCTCGGCGCGGCGCAGGACCTGACGCCGGACGACGTCGCCGCCGAGATGGTGGCGGCGGCCACCGTCACCTATCTCGAGGGCTATCTCTGGGACCCGCCGCCGGCCAAGCAGGCCTTCCTCAAGGCCGCCGGCATCGCCCACGCGGCCGGGCGCAGCGTGGCGCTGACGCTTTCCGACGCCTTCTGCGTCGACCGCTACCGGGCCGAGTTCCTCAATCTGATGCGCGAGGGCACGGTCGACCTCGTCTTCGCCAATGAGAGCGAGCTCAAGTCGCTCTACGAGACCGCCGATTTCGACACCGCCCTCGCCCAGCTCGCCGCCGATGTGCGCCGGGCGGTGGTGACGCGCTCCGAGCAGGGGGCGCTGTGGCTGTCCGGGAACGAACGCGTCGCGGTGCCGGCCTACCCGGTCGAGCAGGTGGTCGATACCACCGGCGCCGGCGACCTGTTCGCCGCCGGCTTCCTGCACGGCTTCGCACGCGGCTTCGCGCCGGAGGAATCGCTGCGGCTCGGGGCGCTGTGCGCGGCGGAGGTGATCAGCCACATGGGCGCCCGCCCCGAGCGCCAGCTGAAGCAGCTGGCGCAGGAGAACGGCCTGCGGGTGTGACTCCCCGGTCGATACCGGCAGCGCCGGGGCAGGCGACATAGAGCACGGGGCACGGGGTACGGCCCCCGACGGGGCGGCGACGCAACTTCGTCACGATTGCCGGCGAAGCTCCGCCTTCGCCGGGCGCCGGAGCGTCTCGGCACAGGTGCGCCCCCATGAGCGTCGTCCATCTCGAAACCCCGCCCATCCCCTATGATGCCGCGCGTTTCCGCTCGACGGCGGAATTCTACGGCCGCTACCGCCAGCCCTATCCACCGGAGCTGATCGCCGCGGTGGCGGCGCGGATCGGACTGGAGGCCGGCGACCGGCTGCTCGACCTCGGCTGCGGGCCGGCGCCGCTGGCGATCGGCTTCGCCCGGCTGGGCCTCGATGTCACCGGCATGGATCCCGAGCCCTCGATGCTGGCGGCGGCACGGGCCGAGGCGGAGGCGGCCAGGGTTCGGCTCGAGCTGGTGCAGGGCTCGTCCTACGACCTGTCGCCGAAGCTCGGGCGGTTCGGCGCGGTGGTGATGGGCCGCTCGTTCCACTGGATGGACCGGGCGGCGACGCTGCGGGCGCTCGACGCGCTGATCGAGCCCGGCGGCGCGGTGGTGCTGATGGGCGACCGCCGCCTGCACGGCACCCCGGACTGGCATGCGGTGCTCGACCGGCTGGCCGAGCGGCACGCGCCGCAGCGCTATGCCGACCGGCGGGTGCGCCGGCAGCCGGACTGGGTGCCGCATGAGGCGGTGCTCATCGCCTCGCCCTTCGCCGTCGTCGAGCGGATCGGCCGCATCCAGCCGCGCGAGCGCAGCATCGAGGAGGTGGTCGGCCTGGCCTATTCGCGCTCGCTGACCTCGCCGGCGGCGCTGGGCGACGCGCAGCCGGCCTTCGAGCGCGAGCTGCGGGACGAACTGGCGCGCATCGCCCCCGACGGACGCTTCCACGATGTGATCGAGATGACCGCGGTACTGGCCTTCCGGCCAACGCCGGAGGGGTGAGGGGAATGGCCGGCCGTGGCGGCTGGCGCGGTCAGGAGGTGGGGGAGGCTGGCGATTGCGGAGGCTGACGATCAGCGACCGGATTCGCGGGCAGGAGACGTCTTTTCCTGTTGCAGCCGGAGGTCGCGTAATTGCTCGGCGGCTGCGCGGCCTTCAATGGCGTGACCCAGCGCCTCCTCCGCGATCGCGAGATTCTGTTCGAGCTCGACCAGATTGAACAACATGACCGCAAGGCTTTGTTCGGTCTGCACATGGTTGTGCGGAGCACGATTAGCCTTGCGCTCTTCGAGGCTCAGCCTGTAGGCCGTGGCCGCGCCCCGCAACGCCTCCGCATCGTCATGGGGGGCGCCGATCGTCTGAAAAGCATTGCCGAGATTGTTCCGAGTGGTCGCCCACAGCATTGGGGCGCGCCGCAAGTCAATATTCCCCAAGCGCGCGCTCCAATGCCTCGGTGGCTCACTTCTACGTGGCCACGTCATCGCACCGCTCGCCCAATGTCCTCAGGACAGTCTCAGCGCGGGGCGCGCTTGGCGAGGATGCGCTGGAGCGTGCGGCGGTGCATGGAGAGACGGCGCGCCGTCTCCGACACGTTGCGCCCGCACAGTTCGTACACCCGCTGAATGTGCTCCCAGCGCACCCGGTCGGCCGACATCGGGTTTTCCGGCAGCTGCGGCTTGTAGTCCGCCTGCGCGTTCAGGGCGGCGCAGATGTCGTCGGCATCGGCGGGCTTGGCGAGGTAATCGACCGCGCCCATCTTCACCGCGTTCACCGCGGTGGCGATGTTGCCGTAGCCGGTGAGGATGACGCCGCGCGCTTCCGGGCGGCGGCGCTTCAGCGCCGAGATGACGTCGAGGCCGTTGCCGTCGCCGAGCCGCATGTCGACCACCGCATAGGCCGGGGCGCCGCCTTCGACGCGGGCGAGGCCATCGGCGACCGATTCCGCCGTCGTCACCGCGAAGCCGCGCGTTTCCATGGCGCGGGCCAGACGCTGAAGAAAGGGCCGGTCGTCGTCGACGATCAGCAGCGAACGGTCGATTGTATCGGCGGTTGTGTCGAGCATGGCGTTTTCCGGCGAGGGCTCCCTGACGGCCGCCATGCGTCGCGGCGGCCTTTCGTATTTTGCGTGAGGCTACACCGCAGGGCTGGCGATGCACAGCACCGTGGCATTATAACGCAGCGGCGGCGCTTGTCATTTCGGCTCGCCCTCGCCGGCCTCGCGGTCGGAAATGTCGACAAGGCGGCGCGGCCAGCGCACGGTGACGCGGGCGCCGTGCCGGGGCGCCGGCACGTTCGCATAAGCGAGCTCGGCGCCGGAACGCTCCAGCAGCGTCTTGGCGATGAACAGGCCGAGGCCGAGCCCCTGCTCGCCATCCTCTCCCTCGCCGGTCTCCTCGCGCCGCCAGCGCTGGCGGCCGCGGCTGGTGAGATAGGGCGCGCCGATGCTGTCGATGAGCTCGGCCGGGAAGCCCGGCCCATCATCGGTGACGGTGACCACCAGATCGCGATCGGTCCAGTTGGCGGCGATCTCCACCCGGCCGGCGGCAAAATCGACGGCGTTCTCGACGATGTTGCCGAGGCCGTAGATCAGGCCGGGATTGCGGGCGATCACCGGCTCGCCGATGCGGGTCGCGGTGGTGACGTCGACGTCGATGCCGAAATTGCGGTGCGGCGACGCCACATCCTCCAGCAGATGCGTGACCTTCATGCGGTCGAACGGCGCTTCGCCGGCATCGAGGGTGGTGAGGCGGCGCAAGATGGCCCGGCAGCGTTCGGACTGTTCGCCGAGCAGGCGGATGTCGTCGGCGATCGGGCTGTCGGGCGACAGGCCGCGGGCCAGCTCCTTGGCCACCACGGTGATGGTGGCGAGCGGGGTGCCGAGTTCATGGGCGGCGGCGGCGGCGAGCCCGTCCAGCGCAGAGAGATGCTGCTCGCGGGCCAGCACCAGCTCGGTGGCGGCGAGCGCCTCGGAGAGCTCGCGCGTTTCCTCGGCGACGCGCCAGGCATGGCTGCCGATGAAGGCGATCGCCACCGCCAGCGCGCTCCAGATGGCGGCGAGATAGAGCGGCGGCAGCAGCGGCCCGGCGCCGAGCGCCTCGCTGTGCCGCCACGGCAGCGGCATCTGCCATAGCCCGACCAGCGCCGCGAGGCCGCCGGCGAGCAGGCCGAGCAGCAAAGTGGAGCGCGGCGACAGCGCGGTGGCCGAGATCAGCACCGGGGCAAGGAACAGCACCGCGAAGGGATTGGCGAGGCCGCCGGTGAGGAACAGCAGGGCGGCAAGCTGAAGGATGTCATAGGCGAGCAGCCAGGTCGCCTCGGTGTTGGAGAGCCGCCTGGCGCCGGGGCTGCGCAGGCGCAAGGCGAGATTCAGCCACGCGGAAAGCGCCACTACCGCCAGGCAGGCGCCGATCGGCACCGTGAAGCCGAGCAGCCACTGCACCACCACGATGGCGGCGGTCTGGCCGGAAATCGCCAGCCAGCGCAGGCGGATGAGCGTATCGAGCCTGAGGCCGAAGAAGCGCTCGCCGATCGGATGATCCAGCGAAAGTGGCATTTGGTTCCCCCTTGCGCGCCCTCTATACAGGTAAGCGCGGCGCGGCGGGAATGCGCTGATTCGTTGACGTGCGGCCGAAAGCGACTATGTGTTGCGCTGCACAATGATCCCGCCGATCTCTTCGCTGTCGCAGGAACCCGGGCGGGACCTCGGGAATTGCCGGGGGAATTGCCGACCTGCCCCGTGACGCGTCGCCGGCGGAAACCCGTGGCGACAGCGGTACAGGCGAGTTCAGGACCGTGGTTTTCAAATCGGAGGCGCGTATGGCGATCGGGGTTTTCGGGACCGTGCCCGATGCGGAGGCGACCGCAGGGACGCCGACCGACATGCTGGAGGCGGCCTCGGTCTTCTCCAAGCCGCTCTACTGGATGTTCGAGATGGGCCAGGCGGCGCTCGACCCGTTGCGGGCGATGGCGGATGCCGGGCGGATCTATTACCGCCATCCGGCCAATCCGCTCTCCCATACCGATTTCGGCCGCACGCTGCTGGCCGGCTTCGAGATGTTCGAGCGCACCACACGGCGCTACGGCAAGCCGGACTGGCGGATCGAGCACACCACGGTGGGCGGCACCAAGGTGCCGGTGCGCATCGAGACGGTGTGGGAAAAGCCGTTCTGCCGGCTCCTGCATTTCGAGCGGGCGTTCGCACGACCGCCGCGCCGGCCGCAGCCGCGCATGCTGATCGTCGCGCCGCTGTCCGGCCATTACGCGACGCTGTTGCGCGGCACGGTGGAGACGCTGCTGCCCAACCACGACATCTACATCACCGATTGGGCGGATGCCCGCGAGGTGCCGCTGAGCGCCGGGCGGTTCGGCCTCGACGACTATATCGACTACCTGATCGAGATCTTCCACTTCCTCGGCGGCGGGGTGCATGCGCTCGCCGTGTGCCAGCCGGCGGTGCCGGTGCTGGCCGCCGTCGCGGTGATGGAGGCCAAGGGCGATCCCGACGTGCCGGCCTCCATGGTGCTGATGGGCGGGCCGATCGACACCCGCGAAAGCCCGACGGCGGTGAATGATTTCGCGCAGGCGCGCGGGCTCGACTGGTTCCGCCGCAACGTCATCACCACCGTGCCCTGGCCGCATCCGGGGGTGATGCGGCAGGTCTATCCGGGCTTCCTGCAATTGCACGGCTTCATGAGCATGAATCTGGAGCGGCACCTGCAGGCGCATGCCGACATGTTCCGCCACCTGGTGAAGGGCGACGGCGATTCCGCCGCCAAGCACCGCGAATTCTATGACGAATATCTCTCGGTGATGGACCTGCCGGCGGAATACTACCTGCAGACGCTGCAGGCGGTGTTCATCGACCATGCGCTGCCCAACGGCACCTTCACCCATCACGGCGAGCCGGTCGATCCCGGCGCCATCCGCAACGTCGCGCTGCTCACCGTGGAAGGCGAGAACGACGACATTTCCGGCGTCGGCCAGACCCAGGCGGCGCACAAATTGTGCACCAACCTGCCCGACGACAAGCGGGCGCATTACCTGCAGCCGACCGTCGGCCATTATGGTGTGTTCAACGGCTCGCGCTTCCGCGCCGAGATCGCTCCGCGTATCTCCGACTTCGTCTTGAGCCACAACTGGCCGACCAAGGGGCACAACCAGCCGGCGCCGGCGGGAGAGGCCAAGGCCGCCGCCGCGCCGGACGACGCCGGCGAGCCGAACACCTGAAAAGCTGAGAAGCTGAAAATGGCGGGGCCGGCCATGTGGCCCGCCCCGCCTGTCCGGCTCGCGCCGTCAGTCGCAATTGATGTTCCCGGGCGGGATTTTGGGAGCCGCCGCCCAGGCAATATGCTCCGACGAGCGTTCCGGTACCCCATGGGCCCGACGTGGCGGCCGCGAAGAACCTGCCGCCCGCGCCCGTCTCCCTGCTGAAATCGACGATCCTCCGCCGGCACCGCACGCCCCCCGGCGAACCGCGGGCGGCAACCGGCCACCGCGGATGCGGGCACCGGCGGAGGTCACGCGCCGGCGACTACTCGCTGGCGACGTCCTGCGGCATCAGCCGGTCGAGACGCGGCATCAGCGGATGCACGATCCCGGCATTCGGCCGGCCGGCGGCCCGCAGCTGCGCCAGCCGCTGTTCATGCTCGTCGACGAAGGCAATGGCGGTCGCCCGCTGCTCCGGCGTCATGCGCGGGGCGTGCGCGAGGCGCTTGCGCATCTGGGCGAAGCGCGCATCGATCGGCCCCTTCGGCAGATTGGCGAGATAGCCGCACAGGGTGGCGTCGAAGGCGTCGCGCCAGCTCTCGCGGGTGAAGCCGGCCTTGACGATGAGCCTGTCGCGCACCTCGTCGCGGGCGAACCATTCCTCGGCGGTCTCCTCATCATAGGCGAGCGGGCCGAGCTCGGGCTCGAGCGTCTCGATGAGGGCGACCACCTTGGTGGCGTCGGTGGCGGTCAAGGCGGCGGCGTGGGTGACGAGGCCGGCAAGCATGACGAGCGCCAGCGTGACGATGGCCGCACGCGTCCGCAGCCGCAGGGACGACAGGCGCAGGCACGAGAAGCGCAGGGACGACAGGCGCAAGGGCAGGAGAGACATGGATGGCACTCGCTGGTGAAACGCGAGCGTCTTGCTAAACGGACCATCCGGTCCGGTCTCGGCATGGCGCGCAGCAACTGGGCGTGACGCGCAGCCGCCTTCAGTTGCGTCGCGTCCTGACCGCCCGTGCCCGTACATCGGAGGGCGTGCAGCCATAGCGGCGACGGAACGCCCGGTTGAAGGTCGACAGGTCGGTGAAGCCGGCGTCGAAGGCGATGCCGGCCACGCTCTCGCGATTGGTGGCATCGCCGAGCTGGCGGAAGGCGCGGTCCAGCCGGGCCTCGCGCAGGAAATCGGAGAAGCTGGTGTCCTCCTGCGCGAACAAGAGCTGCACATAGCGCGGCGAGATGCCGTGGCGGCGAGCGACCAGGGCGATATCGAGCGCCGGATCGTCGAGCCGCGCCGCGATCTCCTTCTTGATCAAGGCGAGCCGGGCGTTACGCAGCGCCGAGCCATGCTCGCGCGCATGCTCCGCCGGATCGGCGGCGAGGGTGAGCGCCGCCAGCTTCGCCAGATGGTCGGCCGCCAGCCGGACGGCGGCCGGCGTCGCCGGCGGCTCGCGGCGCAGCAACTGGGCATAGCCGACCAGCAGGCCGAGCCCCGCCGCGCCGCGCCCCGCCTTGCGGAAGGCGCGGGCGCCGAGGCCCGGCACCAGCCCGGCGAGCGTGCGGCGCGGCAGCACCAGCACCTCATAGCAGCTGGCCGGGGCGCGGGTGACGAAGCGGGCCGCCTGGTCGAAGGCCAGCAACTCGCCGGCGCCGACCGTGAGCGTGCGGCCGCCATCGATCTCGGTCTCGTAGCCGGTCGGGTTGATCAGCAGCTGGTAGTCCTCGCGGCCATCGGCGAGCAGTTCGCGCGTTCTTGCCGCGGTGAAGGCGTCGTAGCAGGCATCGCCGACCAGCACCCCGTCGAGCGGCAGGATGGAGAAGCGGGCGCGGAACGCCTCGGCATCGACCGGACGGAAGCACATGCCGGCGGCATGACGGCCGACCACATCATGGACGAAGGCGAGGCGCTCGTGCCGCGGCACGTCCTCGGTCGACAGGCGTTGCATGGCGTTCCCCCCGGACGGCCTGTTCTCGTGGCCTTGTTTACTTTTGGCCTTCTTGCGGCGCGAGAGGTGTGACGCAACGGCAGAAAAGTCAATCCGGGCGGCCGCGGGAGATATCGCGCCCGGCGTCGGCGGATCAGGGCTCCCAATAGGGCGGATCGCCGAAGGCCTGGCGCAGCCAGTCGGTCAGCGCCCGCAGCTTCGCCGACGGGCGGCGGCCCTCCGGATGCGCGACATAGATGAATTCCGGCTCGGTGGCGGCGCCGACCTCGATGGCGACCAGCGTGCCCGCCTTGAGCGGCGGGCCGGCGATGAACAGGGGCAGCAGCGCGATGCCGAGGCCGGCAATGGCAGCGTCGCGCATCAGCTCGCCATTGTTCACCCGCAGCGCCGCCGGGGCGCGCAGCTGCACCGCGCCGCCTTCGGTGAGGAAGCGCCAATCGGCAATGCCGCGGCCGGTGTAGAGGATGCCGCGATGGGCCTCCAGCTCGGCAAGGCCCGACGGGGTGCCGTGGCGGGCGAGATAATCCGGCGAGGCGACCAGCACCCGCCGGCTGCGGGCGAGCCGCCAGGCGATGAGCCGGCTATCGGTGAGCGGCCCGTGCCGGACCACCCCGTCATAGCCTTCCGAATGGGCGTCGATGCGGCGGTCGTCGAGATCGAGGGTGAGCTCGATCTGCGGATGACGGGCCAGGAAGGGATAGAGCGCCGGGCCGAGATGCAGCCGGCTGAAGGTGACCGGCGCCGACAGCCGCAGCGGCCCGGCCAGGGTGCTGCGCCGCTCGGCCAGCGCGGCGGCGGCGGCATCGAGCTCGCGCAGCGCCCCCGACGCCCGCTCCAGGAACGCCAGGCCATCCTCGGTCAGCGACAATTTGCGGGTGGAGCGGTGAATCAGGCTGGCGCCGAGCCGGTGCTCCAGCTCCCTGAGCCGGTCGCTGACCACCGATTTCGACAGCCGCAGCCGCCGGGCGGCCTCGCTGATCGAGCCCGCCTCGGCGATGGCGACGAAGGCGGCGATGCCGTCGAGCTTCATCGTTCGGATTTTCCGGACATGAGTTCCACCGATCGCAGGCTAATCCGAACGCGCCGGCATCGCCATACTTCCCGGCAACAGGACGACAACCACGTTGTCACACAGCCATGGCCGCCCCGGAATGCGCGGCGGCCGGCAGACCCAGGAGAATATCGATGGGACGTCTGGATGGAAAAGTCGCGCTGATCACCGGCGCCAGCGCCGGCATCGGCCGCGCCACCGCCGAATTGTTCGCCCGCGAAGGCGCGAAGGTGGTGGTCGGTGCCCGCCGGCAGGCCGAGCTCGACACGCTGGTGGCCGAGATCGCCCAAGCCGGCGGCGCGGCGGCGGCACTGGCCGGCGACGTGAAGGACGAGGATTATGCGAGCGCGCTGGTGGCGCTGGCGGTGGAGCGCTTCGGCCGGCTCGATATCGCCTTCAACAATGCCGGCACGCTCGGCGCCAGCGGCCCCAGCACCGAGATATCAGCGCAGGGCTGGGCCGACACGCTGGCGGTGAACCTCACCGGCGCCTTTCTCGGCGCCAAGCACCAGATCGCCGCGATGCTGAAGACCGGCGGCGGCTCGGTGATCTTCACCTCGACCTTTGTCGGCTATTCGACGGCGTTTCCCGGCCTTGCCGCCTATGCCGCCTCGAAATCCGGGCTGATCGGCCTGACCCAGGCGCTGGCCGCCGAATATGGGCCGAAGGGAATAAGGGTGAACGCGGTGCTGCCCGGCGCGGTGGAAACCGAGATGTTCCGCGAGGCCAATGGCACGCCGGAGGCGCAGAGCTTCGTCACCGGCCTGCACGCGCTGAAGCGGGTGGCGCAGCCGGAGGAACTGGCGCGCTCGGTGCTCTATCTCGCCTCGGACGATTCGTCCTTCGTCTCCGGCACCGCGCATCTGGTGGATGGCGGGCTATCGATCACCCGCACCTGAGCGTGCCGCGATTGCCCGCTCCCTTTCGAGTCGCGTCGCCCCCTTCACCCCGCCCCTCTCCCCCTCGGGGAGAGGGAGATGGCGGCCGGCCTCGGCAACCTCGTCGGCACCAGCCGGCCCGAGCCGGACCCGCTCAGCCGCCCCGCGCCGGATCGACGGCGATCGGGGTGGTGTGGGCGACGTGGTGATGGTCGGAGGCGCGAAACCGCACCACGGCGCGGGCCTGGTCGAGGAAGGCCGATGCCTCCACCAACCCCTTGGCGACCAGCAGCTCCACCGCCGCCTCGTGCCAGCAGACGTAATAGGGCTGGTCCGGGTGGGCGTGGATCTCGGCGCTGAGGCGGGCGGCGAATTCCGGCCATTCGAACAGGCCACGCTCGTGCAGCTTCAGCACCAGCGCGAAGGCCTGCGCCTCCCATGGCGCCGCAAAGGCCTTCGGCCGGTCGAGATCGGGCAGCAACTCGGTCATGGCGTCGCCTCCGCCCCGGCCGGCAGCAGGTAGCTGTCCCACAGATCGATGGTGAGGCTGTCGGCCGGCGACCCCTGCGGGCCCCATAATTCGCGCATGGAGAAGCGCACGGCATAGCAATGTTCGCGGGTGTCCTCGTCGCCGATGGCGCGGACGTCCGGCAAGGCGTAGAGGCCGTGCACCTTCACCACCACGCCGCGCTTGCCGCGGCAATAGCGCGGCAGCCGCGTATGCGTGAGCGGGCTGAGCGTGCGGGTGAGGACCGGATCGCCGGGGGCGAAGGCCGGGAGGCGCGAGGGGTCGTCGACCCTGGTGGTGGCGCCGGTCTTCAGCAGATCGAGAATGTCGGCGGCGCTGAGCATCAGGCGTCCCCGGCAAGAATATCGGCATTGCCGGCGGCGGCACGTCCGGCGGCAAGGTGCCGGGCGAATTCCTCCGGCGTCAGCAGGCCCTTCTCCATCATCAGCCGCGCCACCGCGAACCACCATTGCTCGTAATAGGGGCGGGTGAGGTACTTCACCGGCTCCAGCCGCTCGCGCGACTGGCGGAATTCGTCGTCGGAGTAGTGCGCGCCGATGGTGATCATGAACAGCCCGCACATGCGTCGCTCCCACTCCTCCTTGAACACCGGCTCGCGCCCGTCATAGTCCTCCGGCACCACCCGGCCGAATCCGTCGAAACCACCGCAATCATGCACCGAGTTCATGGCGCACCCTCTGCGGCCGGCTCCGGTGTGAGCGCCTCGGTGACGCCGATCATGCTGTCGCGGGTGACGAGGCCGGCGAGCGCCGCCTCGTCCATGCCCTGCGTGCCCTCCGGGCGGCGGGGGACGACGAGGTAGCGGACTTCCGAATTGCTGTCCCAGACGCGGATTTCGGTGGTGTCCGGCAGCACGGTGCCGAATTCGGCCAGCACCGAGCGCGGATCGCGCACGATGCGGGTGCGGTAGGGCATGCTCTTGTACCAGACCGGCGGCAGGCCCAGCACCGGCCACGGATAGCAGGAGCACAGGGTGCAGACGACGACATTGTGCACGCCGTCGGTGTTCTCCAGCGCCACCATGTTCTCGCCCTGCGCGCCGGTGAAGCCGAGATCGGCAATGGCGGCGTTGGGATCCTCGAGCAGCCACTTCTTGTAGGCCGGATCGCTCCAGGCGCGGGCGATCACCCGGGCGCCGTTCTTCGGGCCGATCTGGTTCTCATAGAGATCCACCACCGCATCGAGCGCGGCCGGATCGACCAGCCCCTTCAGGGTGAGCAGTTCCTCCAATGCCTTGACGCGGGCGCTGATCTCGATGTCGGCGATCGACATCAGCAGCGCGTCGGCCGCCTCGGAATGGATGCGGTGGAAATGGTGATGCGGGTGATCGTGATGCGCATGATCATCGTGATCGTGGTCGTCGTGCTGCCCTGCCATGCCGAAGCGATCCGTCCCTGCGCCGAGAGGATCGTATTATGCGGACACGCCGCGCGCGTGTCGACGACGCAGGAGTAGAAAAGCGGCACGGTGAAAAAACGGGCGCCGCTACAGGTCCCGGCGCAGACGCCGATGCGGTGCGCCCCTGCCCGACTTCGCTTGCCGCCGGCCGAATCTGCCTTAGGCTGGAACCCTCAAAATATAGCAAAGGATTCGGGCGATGTTCGCGGCAAAATCAAAACGTTCAGCATCGGCAAGCCGCCGCTCCGCGCCGACCGCCCGCCTTGGCGCCACCCTTGCCCTTGCGTTGGGGCTGGCTTTCGGCCCGCCGGCACAGGCCTGCACCAGCTTCCTGCTCGGCACCTCCGATGGCGCCTATGTCTATGGCCGCACCATGGAATTCGGCTTCGAGCTCGCCTCCGACATGATGGTAATCCCCCGCCAATTCGCGCTGGCCGGCACCGGCCCCGGCGGCAAGCCCGGCATCGAATGGACGGCAAAATACGCCGCCGTCGGCCTCAACGCCTTCGGCCTGCCGGTGCTGACCGACGGCATGAACGAGAAGGGGCTGGCGGGCGGCATCCTGTATTTCCCGGACTATGCCGGCTATGCCGACCCGGCCAAGGCCGACCCGAAGACCGCGATGGCGCCGTGGGACTTCCTGACCTGGGCGCTGACCAATTTCGCCACCGTGGCCGAGGTGAAGGCGGCGATCTCAGGCATTTCGATCGTCGATGTCGCCCAGCCGCAAATGGGCATCACGCCGCCGTTTCACTACACGCTGCACGACGAGACCGGCGCCTCGCTGGTGATCGAGCCGGTGGGCGGGGTGCTCAAGGTCTATGACAACCCGTTCGGGGTGATGACCAATGCGCCGGAGTTCAGCTGGCACCTGACCAACCTGAAGAACTATGTGAAGATCTCGCCGGTCAACGCCCCGGACATCACGGTGAACGGCCAGGCCATCTCCTCCTTCGGCCAGGGCTCGGGACTGCTCGGCATTCCCGGCGACCCGACGCCGCCCTCGCGGCTGATCCGCGCGCTCGGCTATGCGATGTCGGCGGAGAAGAAGCCGAGCGGCGAGGAGAGCGTGCGCGTCGCCGAGCACATCCTCAACAATTTCGACATCCCCGTCGGCTTCATCAAGCCGGAAGCCGGCAACACCGCCGACATGGAATACACCCAGTGGTCGTCGGTCGCCGATCTCAAGAACCGGCGCTATTACGTGAAGACCTATGATGACCAGGTGCTGCGCGGGGTCGATCTGATGAGCTTCGACCTCGACGCCAAGACGCTGGCCACCGCGCCGCTGAAGCCGAACCTGACGCCGCCGCCGCTGGCGTTTCCCAAGCCGTGAGGCAAGACCCGAAGCCGTGACACGAAAAATCCGCCGGCTCACGCGCCGGCGGATTTCTTTCCACGCTCCGTGCCCTCTGCGGCTGGGCCGCCTCAATGGGTGCGGGCGAACATCTCGTTGAAGGAATAGCCGGAGCCGCGCACGGTGCGGATCGGATCGGGCTGGCGCGGGCGGTTCAGCGCCTTGCGCAGCCGGCCGACATGCACGTCCACCGTGCGCTCGTCGATATAGACGTCCTGGCCCCAGACGCCGTCGAGCAACTGCTCGCGCGAATAGACCCGGCCCGGCGACTGCATGAGGAATTCCAGCAGCCGGAACTCGGTGGGGCCGAGATGCAGCTCGCGGCCGGAGCGGTGCACCCGCTTGGTCTCGCGGTCCAGCTCGATGTCGCCGGCCCGCAGCAGCGTCGAGATGTGGTCCGGCTTGGCGCGGCGCAGCAGGGCGCGCACGCGGGCGACCAGCTCCGGCACCGAGAACGGCTTCACCACATAATCATCCGCCCCGGTGGCGAGGCCGCGCACGCGCTCGGTCTCCTCGCCGCGGGCGGTGAGCATGAGGATCGGCATGCGCTCGGTTTCCGGCCGGGCCCGCAGGCGCCGGCACAGCTCGATGCCGGACAGGCCCGGAAGCATCCAGTCGAGCAACAGAAGATCCGGCACCTTCTCGCGCAGCCGCGTCTCCGCTTCGTCGCCGCGCGCCACGCTCTCCACCGAATAGCCTTCGGATTCGAGGTTGTAGCGCAGCAACAGGGTGAGCGGCTCCTCGTCCTCGACGATGAGAATATTGGTCGGCATCGCTTTTCCCGTGCGAATGATCCGTAACCGCGATCCGGCCCGCCTCAGGACGGGAACGGAACCGTGGTCAGGCTGGTGGTATCCTGCTTCGGCCGCTCTTCGGTGAGCAACTGGCCGGTCGCGAGGTAATGCACGGTCTCGGCGATATTGGTGGCGTGGTCGCCGATGCGTTCGATGTTCTTGGCGCAGAACAACAGATGCGTGCACAGCGAGATGTTGCGCGGATCCTCCATCATATAGGTGAGGAGTTCGCGGAACAGCGAGGTGTAGAGCACGTCGATCTCGCCGTCGCGCTTCCACACCTCGATGGCGCGGGCGTCCTCGCGGCTGGCATAGGCGTCGAGCACCTCCTTCAGCTGCTCCAGCACCATGCTCGACATATGCTCGACGCCGCGCACCAGCTTCTGCGGATGGAACTCGCCGGTGAGCGCCAGCACCCGCTTGGAGGTATTCTTGGCGAGGTCGCCGATGCGCTCCAGATCGTTGGCGACGCGCATCGCCGCCACGATCTCGCGCAGATCGCCGGCCAGCGGCTGGCGACGGGCGATGGTGAGCACCGACTTTTCCTCGATCTCGCGCTGGAGCAGGTCGATGGGCCCGTCCAGCACGATCACCTTCTGCGCCAGCTCGGTGTCGCGCTTGACCAGCGACTGCACGGAATCGGCGACCAACTGCTCGGCCTGGCCACCCATCTCCACCACGCGGCGGCTGATCTCCTTGAGATCGGTATCGAAGGACGAGACGATATGTTCGGAGGGCATGGACTGGTCCTCTTTCCCGTCGCCACTCAGCCGAAGCGGCCGGTGATGTAGTCGCGGGTGCGCGCCTCGCGCGGATTGGTGAAGATCTCGTTGGACGCATTCACCTCGATCAGCTCGCCTAGATAGAAGAACGAGGTGATGTCGGCGCAGCGGGCGGCCTGCTGCATGTTGTGCGTCACGATGACGATGGTGAATTCCTGCTTCAGTTCGTCGATCAGGTCCTCGATCTTCGAGGTCGAGATCGGATCGAGCGCCGAGGTGGGCTCGTCGAGCAGGATCACCTCCGGACGTACCGCGATGGTGCGGGCGATGCACAGGCGCTGCTGCTGGCCGCCGGACATGCCGAGCGCCGAGGTGTGCAGGCGGTCCTTGGTCTCCTCCCAGATGGCGGCCTTGCGCAGGCACCACTCCACCCGCTCGTCCATCTGCGCCTTGCTGAGGCTCTCATGCAGCTTCACGCCGAAGGCGATGTTGTCGTAGATCGACATCGGGAACGGCGTGGGCTTCTGGAACACCATGCCGATGCGCGAGCGCACGACGGTGGAGTCGAGATCCTTCGACAGCAGGTCGCCGCCGTCGAACAGGATCTTCCCTTCCGCGCGCTGGCCCGGATAGAGCTGGTACATGCGGTTGAAGATGCGCAGCAGCGTGGACTTGCCGCAGCCCGAGGGCCCGATCATCGCGGTGACGCGCTTCTCGGGAATTTCGAAATTGATGTTCTTCAGCGCATGATTGTCGCCGTAGTAGAAATTCAGCTTCTCGACCTTGAGCTTCGGCTGTGCGGACGGCGCGGTGGCGCGGTTGACGGCGGAAGCGATGTCGATGGAGGTATCGGGTGCGAAATTCATGGCCGTCTCACTTCATCTTCGCCAGAACCAGGCGGGACAGGACGTTCAGGGTCAGCACCCCGACGGTGATGATGAGGGCGCCGGCCCAGGCAAGGGCGACCCAATCCTCGAAGGGGCTGGCGGCGTATTGATAGATGGCGATCGGCAGCGACGCCATGGGCGCCGACATGTTCAGCGACCAGCCATTATTGCCAAGCGAGGTGAACAGCAGCGGCGCCGTCTCGCCAGCGGCGCGCGCCAGCGCCAGCAGGATGCCGGTGACGATGCCGGCGCGGGCAGCGCGCCAGGTGATGAAGGTCACAACCTTCCACTGCGGCGCGCCAAGCGCGAAGGCCGCTTCGCGCAGGCCGATCGGCACCAGCGCCAGCATGTCCTCGGTGGTGCGCACCACCACCGGGATCACCAGGATCGCCAGGGCGATCGACCCCGCCCAGCCGGAGAAGCCGCCGAACGGCACCACAAGCAGCTGGTAGACGAACAGACCGATCAGGATCGACGGCGCCGACAGCAGCACGTCGTTGACGAAGCGCACCACATTGCCGATCTGGGTGCCGCGGCCGTTTTCTGCGAGGAAGGTACCGCACATCAGGCCGATCGGCGTGCCGATCACCAGCGCGACGCCGATCTGGATCAGCGAGCCGACAATGGCGTTGAGCAGGCCGCCGCCGGCGCCAGGCGGCGCGGTGATATTGGTGAAGACGTGCGGACCGAGCGCCGGCAGGCCGCGGGAGAGCAGCGTCCACAGGATCCAGGCGAGCAGGACAAGCGAAAGGGCGGCGAAGCCGGTCGAGATCGCCTTGACGGCGTAATCGGTGGTGCGACGGCGGGCGAGCGATGACATGGTTTCCTCTCCCTCAGCCCTTGAGCTTCGAGCGGACGAGCAGGCGGGACAACGCCAGCACGATGAAGGAGATGACGAACAGGATGAAGCCGAGTTGCAGCAGTGCCTGCAGCTTCAGCGAGCCGATCGATGCCTCCGGAAACTCGTTAGCGATGGTCGAGGCGATGGTGGCGCCCGGCGCGAACAGCGAGGCCGACATGCGGGTTGCGTTGCCGATCACGAAGGTCACCGCCATGGTCTCGCCCAGCGCGCGGCCGAGGCCGAGCATCACCGCGCCGACCATCGCCGTGCGGCCATAGGGCACCGAGACGTTGCGGTAGACCTCGTAGGTGGTGGCGCCGACGCCATAGGCGGATTCCTTGATCATCGGCGGCACCGATTCCAGCACCTCGACGAACATGGCGGTGATGAAGGGCAGGATCATCAGCGCCAGGATCAGGCCGGCGGTGAGCATGCCGGCACCCAGCGGCGGCCCCTGGAACAGCGCCCCGAGCAGCGGGATCGGCCCGAGCCACTCGATCAGCGGCGGCTGCACATAGGCGGCGATCAGCGGCACGACGATGAAGAAGCCCCACATGCCGTAGATGATCGACGGGATGGCGGCGAGCAACTGGACCGCGACGCCGATCGGCCGGCGTAGCGGACCGGGGGCGATCTCGGTGAGGAAGAAGGCAATGCCGAAGGAGAGCGGAAGCGCCACGATGACGGCGATCACCGCGCTCGCCACCGTGCCGAACACCATGACGCCGGCGCCGAAGCGCTCGGTGACCGGGTTCCAGGTGGTGGACCAGAGGAAGGAAATGCCGAATTCGCGCAGCGCCGGCAGCCCGCCCTCGAACAGCATCGCGATGATGAGCCCGAGCAGAACCAGCACGAAAATGCCGCTGGCCCAGAGCAGGCCGACGAAGATGGGATCGCTGATGCGCCCGGTCGGCTTATGCGCGGCGATCAGGGCCGTGTCGGCCTCGGTTCCGCTGATGGAGGCAGCCATGTCGAATTTCCTTGAGCGCTGTCGCCGCTGATGCGCTTGAAACGGGATCAGCCTGTCACCGGCGGTCGCGGGCCGCATCTGTAAAAGACGCTAGCGCTCCCAGGCGGCAGGCAGGACGCGGAAGGCACGGCACGGAGGTTCAGGCGAGCGAAAGGCGAGGGGGCGGCCGCGTGGCGGCACCCCCTCGCCGATCGGGACTACCAGGCTCAGTTGGTCCAGACCGACTTGCCGTCAGCCTTGATCTCGGCCTTCCAGGCGTCGCGGATGGTGGTCACCACCGCGTCCGGCAGCGGGATGTAGTGCAGCTTCTCGGCGATGGCGTCGCCTTCCGCGCCATAGGCCCAGTCGAAGAACTTGATCGCCTCGGCCGACTGCGCGCCGTTGGCGGGGTTCTTCGGCAGCAGGATATAGGTGGCGCTGGTGATCGGCCACGCCTTGTCGCCGGGGGTGTTGATCATCGAGGCGGCGAAGTTCTTCGCGCCCTTCCAGTCGGCGGCGGCGGCGGCGTCCATGAAGGCCTCGGTGGTGGGCTTCACGACCTTGCCGGCCTTGTTGACGAGGTTGGTCGAGGTCAGCGAGTTCGCCGCGGCATAGACGAACTCGACATAGCCGACCGCACCCTTGGTGTTCTTCACGGTGCCGGCAATGCCTTCATTGCCCTTGGCGCCCGCGCCGGCCGGCCACTGCACCGAGGTGGCGGCGCCGACATTGGACTTCCAGTCCGCGCTCACCGAGGTGAGGTAGGAAGTGAACACGAAGGAGGTGCCCGACGAATCCGAACGGTAGACCGGGACGATGGCCAGATCCGGCAGGGTCGCGCCCTTGTTCAGCGCCGCGATCTTCGGGTCGTTCCACTTGGTGATCTTGCCCTGGTAGATATCGGCCAGGGTGGCGCCGTCGAGGGTCAGTTGGCCATCGGCGATGCCGTCGATGTTGACGATGGCGACCACCGAGCCGATCACGGTCGGGAACTGCAGCAGGCTGGCCTGCTCGAGCTTGTCGTCCTTCATCGGCGCGTCGGAGGCGCCGAAATCGACGGTGCGGTTGACGATCTGGTTCTGACCGCCGCCGGAGCCGATCGACTGATAGTTGAGGCCGGTGCCGGACTTCGCCTTATATGCCGCAGCCCAGGCCTGGTAGACCGGGGCGGGGAACGAGGCGCCAGCGCCGTTGATGTCGGCGGCGAAAGCAGCGCCGGTAAAGGTGGCGAACGAGACCACGGCGACGCCGAGGAGGCGGTTGAATTTCAAGGGTCTTCTCCCAGTGCTTCAGCGATCCGCGCGGCGCACGAACCGGGCCGGAGGTGTTTGCCCGTAGGCGGTGAAAGAGATCACACCGGACTCTTAACGACCGGACGCCACCGTTCTATGACCATGCGATGACATCTGCATGACACTTCAAGCTACTGATTTAACAGACATTTTCCTCGCTTCGGCCGGGAGCGCCGCCAAACGTACCGAGAATGTCGAGCCCTCGCCCGGCGTGCTGTCTATGCCGAGCCGGCCGCGATGGCGGGCGACGATGTGCTTGACGATGGCGAGCCCCAGCCCGGTGCCTCCCTGCTCGCGCGAATGGGCGGTATCGACGCGGTAGAATCGCTCGGTAAGCCGCGGCACGTGCTCCGGGGCGATGCCGGGCCCGTAATCGCGTATCGCGACCAGCGCGTCGTCGCCGTCGCGCGACAGGGTGATGTCCACCTGCCCGCCGGAGGCCCCATATTTCAGGGCATTCTCGACCAGGTTCTCGAAGACGCGGATCAGCTCGTCGCGGTCGCCCTGCACCATCACCGAGGCATCGGCGGGCTGGAACACGATCTCCACCTGCCGCTCGGCGCCGAGCGGGGCGAGCGCCTCGCGCACATGGCCGACCACCGCGACGAGATCGATCCGCGACTGCGGCCGCAGATGTGCGTTGAGCTCGATGCGCGACAGCGACAGCAGGTCGTCGATCAGCCGCGACATCCGCTTGGCCTGCTCGGCCATGATCTTGAGGAAGCGCTCGCGGGCGGTGACGTCGTTGCGGGCCGGGCCCTGCAAGGTCTCGATGAAGCCGGAGAGCGAGGCGAGCGGGGTGCGCAGCTCGTGGCTGGCATTGGCGATGAAATCGACCCGCATCTGCTCGACACGGCGCTGCGGTGTGAGATCGGTGAAGGTGAGCAACAGCGATTCCACCCTCTCCGTCCGGACGCCATTGCCGCCCGGCCCGGTCACCGGGACGATGTCGGCGCGCAGCCAGCGATCCACCGGCACCCGCTGGCTGAACTCGACGCGGCGGGCCTGGCCATCGGCGCTGGCGGCGCGGATCGCCTCCAGCACCTCGGGCACCCGTACCGCGAAAGAGACGGGATCGCCGACCCGCACGGCGGCGAGCATGCCGGAGGCGCGGCTGTTGGTGGCGCGCACCGTGCCGCGGTGATCGAGCAGCAGCGCCGCCTCCGGCAGCGCCCCCACCAGCGAGGCGAGTCGATCCGGCGGCGGGGCCGGCGGCTCGCGGAAGCGCGACAGCGCCGCGGCGACCGGCCGGCGCAGCCGCCAGCGCCCCGCCGGCAGGCAGGCGGCGACAAAGATGACGGCGCCGAGGATCAGCGCCGGCCCGGCCGCGAGCACCTCCTGCACCACCGCCACCGCCAGGCCGAGACCGCCGGCGAGCAAAATCCAGCGCGCCGCAGCGAGCCGCTCGCCGAGCGTCTCGCGGGCGAACGGGCCGGATTCGTCGATGCTCATGGCGGTTTCCTCCCCGGTACGCCCGAAATTCGCTATGTTGTCCTCGACTTCCCGGATGGATTCGCCGGAATCAGGTCCGGCGGCAAGGGAACGATTCACCGTCTCCTTATGGTCTCATCGAGAGGCTTCCATATGACGAAGAAGCCGAACCGACCCACGGTCAAGCCCGCAGCGGCCAAATCTTCCGCTACCGACGCCACCATGGCGCAGGCCGCCGCCACCGGCGCCCCGCAGGATGGGCCGGACGCCGCCCTTCCGCCCGCCGCCATCCGCAAGGGCGCCACCGGCGGCAAGAAGGCCGCCGCCAAGGATTCCACGCGCAAGAACGGCGGAGGTTCCGACCGCCTCGCCGCGGCTCTCGCCACCTTCTCGATGGATTTGCCGGCGCTGCCGGCGGTCATCGACGAGCGGGCCTATCGCAGCGGCAACTATCCCTATGCCGACCGGCCCAAGCGCAAGCACTACCAGAAGGAACTCCGCGCGCTGCAGATCGAGCTTTTGAAGCTGCAGCGCTGGGTGAGCGACACCGGAGAGCGCATCGTCATCGTGTTCGAGGGCCGCGACGCCGCCGGCAAGGGCGGCACCATCCACCGCCTGGTGCAGCATCTCAACCCGCGCTCGGTGCGGGTGGTGGCGCTGACCAAACCGACCGAAGCCGAGGCCGGCCAGTGGTATTTCCAGCGCTACATCGCGCATCTGCCCCGCCGCGGCGAGATCGTGCTGTTCGATCGCTCCTGGTACAACCGCGCCGTGGTCGAGCCTGTCATGGGCTTCTGCACGCCGCAGGAGACGGCGCATTTCCTCGAACAGGCGCCGACCTTCGAGAAGATGCTGGCCGATGACGGCATCCGCCTGTTCAAGATCTGGCTCGACATCGGCCGCGAAATGCAGCTGAAGCGGCTGTTTGCCCGCAAGAAGGATCCGCTGAAGCACTGGAAGCTCTCTCCCGTCGACCTCGCCGCCCCCTCCCGCTGGGAGGCGATCTCGGCGGCGCGCGACGCGATGATCGCCGCCACCGACCAGCCGGCGGCGCCGTGGACGGCGGTGCTCGCCAATGACAAGATGCGGGCGCGGCTCGGCGTGATCCGCGAGGTACTGGCCCAGCTTCCCTATGCCGAGCGCGACGACCGGGTCATCGGCGTGCCCGATCCGCAAATTGTGCTCGGCGGGCGCAACTTTCTGCATCGGACCGATGCGTGAGCCGCGCTGGCGCCCAGATTGCCTGCCAGTGCTCATCGACGTAAGAGCATGACGCTGCGTCGGTCACAGGGGGCGGATGCACGACAGGTACCAGGACGGCCGGCCAATGCCGGGCGGATCGAGATACCATGCCGTGCCGTCCGGTGCCTGGAACGCCAGCGGCAACACCCGCACCGCGTTTCCACCCGACCCGATTCCGTCCGACCCAGGACCGTAACCGAGCCATGATCTTCCTTCGGCCGATGCGGCGCTTGCTGACCACGGGCCTGTTCGGCCTGTGCGCGAGCGCGGCCGCGGCCACGGAGCCCGCACCCTACCGGTCGCCGCCGGCCCCGCCGCCCGCCTTCGGTCCGCCGCCCGGCCCGCCATCGGAATCGTTCACGCCGCCGCCCTTCGCGCCCACGCCCTTCGGTCTCATGCCGTTCGGTCCGCCGGCGCTGGGACCGCTGCCGCCGCGCCCCACCGTCGACTTCACGCTGCGCGGGCGCACTCTGCCGGAAGGCGGCGACGTGCGCATCGTGCATCGTCAAGGACGGCTGCGCGTTGATGTCCGCGTCGCTGCGGTGACGACGACGCTAACCGGTTTCATCGACCTGAAGACGCGCAAGCTGGCGGTGCTGTCCAATCTTCCCGGCCTCGGCCGGGTGGCGGTGGAAATGAAGCTGCCGCAGGAATATGTGGCGATCGACATGCCGGCCGACAGCCGGTACTGGGGCACGGATACGGTGGCCGGCGAACCCTGCGACATCTGGCGCAGCCTCGACCCCATCAGCTCGGCGCCGATCGAGGCCTGCATCACCCTGGACGGCGTGCCGTTGCGCTCGCTGAGCTACACCGACACCGGCAAGAAGGTGATGTTCGAGGCCGTGGAGATTTCGCGCGCACCGCTCGGCGCCGACGCGGTGGCGCTGCCCAAGGGGGTGAAGGTCACCCGCCTGCCCGGCGCTCTCGAGAGCATGGTGCCGAGCCTGACCCGCTGAGTACGGCGGCCAGGGCCGCCCACGCCCGGGCTCGTCACCCGGAGCGCTATTCCACCAAGACGGTCTGCCGGATACGACCGGAAACGCCCCGCCGGTTGTCAGCCGACGGCGCGACGCGGCGCCTCGGCCTCGCCATCGGCCGACGCCGCGGCCAACTGGGGGGCGTCGCGCAACTGCGGCTGCACATCCTCGATGAGCGCCGGCACCGCGGCGGCGGCCAGCGCCGCATCGAGCGAGGCCGGAGGCGCGAAGCGTCGCCGACGACTGACCAGCAGTTCGCGAACACCCATGGTGACCAATGCGATGGCGAACGGCGTGACATAGTAGAGCAGGCGCAGCAGCAGCAGCGCCCCGAGCAGCGGCTCGGTCTCGAATTGCGGCAGCGCGACCAGCATGGCGGCGTCGAACACCCCGAGCCCGCCGGGCGCATGGCTGGCAAAGCCGAGCAGCGTCGCCGAGATGAACACCACGCCGAGCGCGATCGGATCGATGAACGGCGTCTGCGGCATCAGCACATACATCGCCAGGGCGCAGAACGAGAGGTCGACGATGCCGATGCCGATCTGCAGCAGCGTCAGCTTCCAGCCCGGCAGGGTGACCTGCCAATGGCCCTTGCCGATTCCGATGCGCCGCGGCTTCAGGCCCACCCACACCACATAGGCGGCCAGCGCCGCGAGCAGGCCGAGGCCGATAAACCGGTTGATCCAGGCCGGCAGCTTGTCCACCGCGCTCGCCGCCCAGGGCTCGACGGAAACGCCGAGGCCGAGGATCGCCATGTTGCCGAGCCAGAAGGTGAGGCCGGTGATGAAGCACAGCTTGGCGACATCCACCGCCCCGAGCCCGTGCGCCGAATAGATGCGATAACGCACCGTGCCGCCGGTGAAGGCGGAGAAGCCGATATTGTGGCCGATGGAATAGGAGGTGAAGGAGGCCAGCGCCGCGGTGCGATAGGGCACGTGGGCCTTGCCGATGGTGCGCAGCGCGAACCAATCATAGAAGGTGAGGGTGAAATAGGCGCAGGCGACGAACAGCGCGGCCAGCGCTACCCGCCACGGCGCGGTATCGGTGAGCGCGTCGAACACCTCGCCGGGGCGGATGTTGCGGAGCATCTCATACAGAACCACCGCCGCGATGCCGATGATGACCAGGCTGGCGACGACGCCCACGCCATGCCAGCCGACACGCTCGCGGAAGAACCTCGCTGTCGTGTTCAGCTTGCTGCTCATGGCGTTCCCGTCATCCTGTGCCTCGTCATGCGCATTCCCTTTTCAGCCGTAGCAGACCTTGGCCGGCGGCGGAACCTGCCTTGAGTGCGACGGCACCGCGCGGGGGGAGGCCTTACGCAGGGTGCCCGAGCCGGCTCTGGAGCCGCCATGGCCGGGCATATCCGCCCGGAACGCGGCATGGCCATGGCAGGCGCCTGTCGGCAGCGCGCCGGTGCGTACGGAAGCCCGGAGCCGGCGCTCACAAACGCACCGGATAGCCGATCTCGATGGTGCGCGGGCGCGGCAGGCCGAAGCGGTCGACCGAGCGTTCGGCATTGCGCGCCAGGAAGGCGAACACATGAGCGAGCGCGTCGCGGATGCCCAGGATCTCCTCGGGCGGCATGATGCGCTCATGGCCGATGACATAGACCGCCTCGTCCGGATCGATGCCCAGCGAATACAGCGCCGGGCCGAGCACCGAGGGCACGTCGATCTGCTGCATGTAGCCGAAGCGCACATCGACGCGCACATGGCCGGCATCCAGCACGGTGACGCGCACCCGCTCGTCCACCGGCACCCGCGGGCGCGAGGCGATCCACACCGAGGCGATGACCGATTTGGTGAACTGCACGTTGAGCAGATCGGACAGCCGGCCGAGTGCCACCGGGGTGAGCGCGCCGCCGCGCGACAGGAAGATGGCGGTGCGCGGGCTGGTGGCGCTGCCGGCCGGCTTGCCGCGGGCAATGAACTCCTCCAGCGGCTCGGCGAAGCGCTTCTGCTGGATGCCGAGTCCTTCCAGCCCGCGCCGCCAGCTCACCATCACCACCAGCACCAGCGAGGCGATGGCGACCGGCAGCCAGCCGCCATCGTGCAGCTTGGTGAGATTGGCGGCGGCGAAGGAGAGATCGACCACCAGCAGCCCGGCGGCGAGGCCGACCAGGGCGATCACCGGCAGCCGGTTGAGGCGCTTGACGTAGGCGACGAACAGGATGGTGGTGGAGATCATCGCCATCGCTACCGCGATGCCATAGGCGGAGGCGAGGCGGTCCGAGGAGCCGAAGGACACCACCACGGCGGTGCAGGCCAGCATCAGCAGCCAGTTGAGCCGGCCGACATAGATGTGCTGGTCGTTGTGTTCGCTGGTGTAGCGGATCCGCATCGGCGGCAGGTAGCCGAGCTCGATGGCCTGCTTGGCGAGCGAGAACACACCGGTGATGATCGCCTGCGAGGCGATGACGGTCGCCGCCGCCGCCAGGAACAGCAGCGGCACGTCGAAAATATCCGGAGACAGATCGTAGAACGGGTTGCGTACCGCCGCCGGATTGACCAGCACCGTGGCGCCCTGACCGTAATAGTTGAGCAGCAGCGCCGGCATGGCGATGAACAGCCAGGCCCGGGTGATCACCGGACGGCCGAAATGGCCGAGATCGGCATAAAGCGCCTCGCCGCCGGTGATGGCGAGGAAGGTGGCGCCCAGCACCGCGCCCGCCAGCCAGATATGATCGGCGATGAGGGCGATGCCGTAGCGCGGATCGACCGCGACCAGCACGCCGGGCTGCTGGACGATGCCGTAGAGGCCGAACCCGCCGAGTGTAAGGAACCAGACCAGCATGATCGGCCCGTAAAACGCGCCGATACGGTCGGTGCCAGCCCGTTGCGACACGAAGACCGCCACGATCACCACCACGGTGACGGCGACGATCCAGTGGTCCAACGCCGGCGCCACGACCTCCAGCCCCTCGATGGCCGAGAGCACCGACATGGCCGGGGTGAGCACGCCGTCGCCGATCAGCATCGCCGCGCCGACCAGCCCGGCAATGAGCAGCCACAGCCGCCCGCCATTGGCGCTGCGGTGCAGGTCGAGCAGGGTCACCAGCGCCAGGATGCCGCCTTCGCCGTCATTGTCGGCCCGCAGCACCAGCAGCACATATTTGATGGTTACCGACAGGATGATCGCCCAGGTGACGAGCGAAAGCAGGCCCAGCACCTCGTCATGGGTCACCGAGGCGCCGCCGACCGCCAGAAGACCCTGCTTGAAGGCATAGAGCGGGCTGGTGCCGATATCGCCGAATACCACGCCCAGCGCCGCAAGTTCGGCGGTAAATGGAATCACGCGTTTCGCGCTGGTCGAAGAAGAGGATCGGGCCATAATGCCTCGTTATGCCCCTGACGGACGGCGCAGTCGGCACCGGCCGCCGCTCCGGACGCATTTTACCAAACTGGCCCTTGGCATGATCGACGCCGGCGATGAGGGGGAAGTCGCGCACCGCAGCAATAGCGCGGCAGGCTGCCGCCGCCAAGCGGAGTTTCCCCGAAGGCCGCGTCGAAAAGGATCGCACGCCGGATGCCGCGTGCCCAGCAAGGCAGGACGACGGGCAACCGGCGCGATGGGCAACCGACGCAATGGGTTTGAGGGAGGAGAGCATGGGGGGCGGAAAGCTCCCCTCCCTCGACCATCCGTCGGAGCGCCCCGAAGGCTTGCGGGAGCCATTCGGACTCACGACGGCGGGTGACGGACCGGGGGATGGTGGATCGAATTATTGGATCCAATTCGCCATCCGAACCGTTCGGTCATTCGTCCGAAATTATATAGACTCCAGACGAAGCTTTGTCAGGGTTTTGCCGAGAACGCCCACGGCGATAGCGACAACGTGATCGCAAAAATTCGGAAATGTAATAGATTTCCGATCGTTTTCTCGCGTCACGATGGACCGATATGGCAGCCACCCTCACCCTACCGGATGTTTGGGCCTTTCCATCGCACGGCACGGAAAAACGCCGACGGATTCTCGACGGCGCCGGTGGCGTGTTTCTGGCGAGCGGCTTCGACGGCGCCAGCATGGGCGAGATCGCGCGGGCCGCCGGTGTGTCGAAGGGCACGCTTTACACTTATTTCGTCTCGAAAGAGGAGCTGTTCCGTGCGCTGCTGCGCGAGAAATGCGCCAGCACCGCCGAGCGCTGCTTCGTACTCGAGCCGGAAGGCGACGTGCGCGCCGAGCTGACCGCGGTGGCCGGGCGCTACATCGCGGCGATGGCGGAGCCGGAATACATTGCCACGGTGCGGGTGGTGATCGGCGTCGCCGACAAATTCCCGGCGGTTGGCGCCGCCTATCACGAGGCCGGCATCGAGACCGCCGTGGCGCTGCTGAGCGACTGGCTCGCCGCCAAATCCGCCCGCGGCGAACTCGCCGTCGAGGCCCCCGAACTGGCGGCGCGGCAGTTCATCTGCAGCTGCTATGCCCAGACCGTCACCCCGATGCTGTTCGGCCAGATGGAGCAACCGGCGCCGGACGAGATCGCGAAGGCGATCCGCTTCACCGTGGACGCCTTCCTGCGCGCCTTCGGCCCGGCGGCGTGAGCGAAAATCAGTCGCGCGCCCCGGCGCTTCCCTCGCCTTGCGCGAACAGCGCGTCGAGCCCCTCGCGATAGCTCGGAAAGGCGAGGTCGACGCCGAGCTCGCGCCTGAGCCGCGCATTGCGCACCCGGCGGTTGTCGGCCCAGAACGACAGCGCCATTGCCGACATGGCGGGCGCGGCCTGCGCGAACGGCACCGCCACCGGCTCCGGCCGGCCGAGCAGGCGCGCGGCATGGCGCACCGGCGCGCAAGCCGGCGCGGGCTCGTCGTCCACCACGTTCACCGCACCCTCGAAACCGAGGCGGAAGGCGGCGTCGACAGTGCGGGCGATGTCGTCGACATGGATGCGGTTGAACATCTGGCCGGCGCGCTCGATGCAGCGGGCACTGCCATCGGCGACATCGACCAGCGCGTTACGGCCGGGACCGTAGATGCCCCCCAGCCTGAGGATCGCCACCGGCCGGCCGGCGCGGGCGCCGAGCGCGCGCCAAGCCGCCTCCGCCTCGATGCGGCGGCTGGCGCGGGGCTTGCCGGCATCGAGCGGCGCGCTCTCGTCGATCCAGGCACCGGCGCTGTCGCCATAGACGCCGATGGTGGAGAGATAGACGATCGGGCCGGAGCCCTGCTCCAGCGCGCCGGCGAGCGCGGGCAGGAACGGATCGCCGGCCTCCCCCGGCGCGGCGCTGGCCAGCACCGCCGCCTCGCCGGATATCGCCGCGGCGAGGGCCGGCGAATCCGGTGCCAGCCGTTCCACCGGGCCTTGCGCGCCCGCACCCTGGCGCGAGGTGCCGAGGACGCGGGAGAAGCGCCCGGCGAACAGCGCGGCATAGCCACGGGCGCAGAAGCCGTAGCCGAGGCAGATCAGCGTGGTCACGCGGCGCTCTCCAACGAGGTATCCCATTCCGCACGCACCTCGGCGTCGGGTTCACCCGGCAGATGCCGGGAGGCGAGGCGGGCGAAATCGTCCGGCGGGACGAGGCGCGACAGCGCCCAGACCGCCGCGCCGCGGATCAGCGGCTCCGGATCGGCAAGCAGACGCTCGGCTTCGCCGGCGAGCGAAGGGTCGCCGGAATTGCCGATGGCGGTCAACACATTGCGCAAGAAACGCACGCGCCCGGTCCGCTTGATCGGGCTCTTGCTGAAGCGGGCGCGGAACTGCGCATCGTCGAGCCGGGCGAGTTCGGCGAGGGCGGGATTGCGGTTTTCGTCGCGGGCGGCGAGCCGGGCCTCGCGGCCGAGCTGCGCGAACTTGTTCCACGGGCAGGCAGCGAGGCAATCGTCGCAGCCATAGATGCGGTTGCCGATGAGCGGGCGCAGCGCACGCGGGATCGGCCCCCGGTGCTCGATGGTGAGATAGGACACGCAGCGGCGGGCATCGATGCGATAGGGGGCCGGAAAGGCGCCCGTCGGGCAGGCATCGAGGCAGGCACGGCAGGAGCCGCAATGATCGCGCTCCGCCGCGTCCGGCGGCAGCTCCAGCGTGGTGGCGATGGCGCCGAGCAGCAGCCAGGAGCCCTTTTCGCGCGAGACCAGATTGGTGTGCTTGCCCTGCCAGCCGAGGCCGGCGGCGGCGGCCAGCGGCTTCTCCATCAGCGGCGCGGTGTCGACGAACACCTTCACCTCGACGTTCTCAGGGCCTCCGACGCGCGGCACAAAGCGCGAGGCGATGCGCTTCAGCTTGCCCTTGACCAGCTCGTGATAGTCATCGCCGCGGGCATAGACCGAGATGGCGCCCCGCGATGCGTCGGCCAGTGCAAGACGGGGATCCTCGTCCGGGCCGTAATTGAGGCCGAGCATGACGACCGAGCGCGCCTGCGGCCACAGGGCGCGCGGCGAGGAACGGCGCGCGGCGGTCTCTTCCATCCACTCCATGTCGCCCTGGGCGCCGGAGGCCAGCCATTGCGCAAGGCGCGGCGCCGCCTGCGGGATGGCGTCGGCGGCGCAGATGCCGATGGCGTCGAACCCCTCGTCGCGGGCGAGCTGGTGGAGCAGAGCCCTGGCAGCGGCAGCGGCGCGCGGCGCGTCGGAAGCCTGCGGGTTCAGAAATCCAGATCCGCGTAGCAGGCGGCCGGCGGCATCCCCGCCATGCTCAGGGCGAGCAGCGGCCGGAAGGCCGGGCGCGACTTGATGCGCGCGTACCAGATCTTCGCCGTCTCGTCCTCGCCCCACGGCACGTCGCCCAGATAGTCGACGCAGGAAATATGGGCGGCGGCGGCGAGGTCGGCAAAGGTGAGCCGGTCGCCGCCGAGCCAGTTCCGCGTCTTCAGAAGCCAGCCGATATAATGCAGATGATAGCGGATATTGGCGCGCGCGGCGCGGATGGCCGGCATGTCCGGCGGGCCGCCGCCGGCCTCGCGCGGCATGTAGCGCTTGTAGACCTTCTCGCGCACCAGCGGCTCGGACACCTCGAAGTAGAACTTCTCGTTGAACCAGGC
Source organism: Ancylobacter defluvii (assembly GCF_018390605.1). GTDB lineage: Bacteria > Pseudomonadota > Alphaproteobacteria > Rhizobiales > Xanthobacteraceae > Ancylobacter > Ancylobacter defluvii. The sequence continues at coordinate 104,837 of NZ_JAHBGD010000028.1, read as the reverse complement.
CATTAGCCGGCGCACCTCGACGCGGTCCTCGCGCCCGGCGGGCAGCAGCCGACGGTCGCCCATCGCATGGCCATAGGTCTCGTCGAGATATTCGGCGATGACGGTACCGCCCGGCACCACCAGCCCGTCCGCCTCCGCCAGCACCGGCGTCTGGCCGGCGGGGTCGAGCATCAGGAAGCCCGGGCGACGTTCCCAGACCCGTTCCTCGATGAGCTCGGGGTCCATTCCCATCTCGCCGAGGGCGAGACGGATCATGCGCGAGAACTGGCAGAAGGGGTGATGATAGAGCTGCATTTTCCGGGATGCGCCGCGCGGCTGCTTGAGAAAAGCGCCGTCCGTTGATCGGTCTAGAGAGGTTACGGCGACATCGCAAGCGATGACGGCATCAAGATGGCCGACGAGAACGGGTCGCCGCTACGCCACGGATCGCCTTTCTCGGAGTATCGTATCCGGACCGTTAACATCGCCGCTCCGGCCCTCCCGCCGGCCGGCGCCGCACGGGAGGAACCCATGTCCGAGACGCCGCAGCACGGCAGCTTCGTCTGGAACGAGCTCAACAGCCCCGATCCCGCCGCCGCCAAGGCCTTCTACACCCGGCTGATGGGATGGAGCTTCGCGCCCTTCCCCATGGCGGAGGGCGAGTACTGGATCATCAAGAAGGGCGACACGGAGATCGGCGGCCTGTTTCCGCTCGCCGGGCCGGACTTCAAGGACATGCCGGCGCACTGGATGACCTACATCGCCATCGACGACGTCGATGCGCGCGCCGGGGAGGCGCAGGCCGCCGGCGGCACCATCGTCAGGCCGCCCTTCGACGTGCCCGGCGTCGGCCGGATCGCCATCGTGCGGGATGCCGAAGGTGCCTATATGGGTTGGATCACGCCAAAAATGTGAGGCGGCGCAAGGCCCTGATGACGGTAGGGCATTAGGCGATTCCGACATTCGCATGTCATGTTGAAGGCGCAGGTGCGTCGATCAAGTGGCGCTCCGGCGTCCGCACGACCTCTATCAACCTGCGAAGTGAAGGAAATTCCGAACGATGCAGATGCCCCTCCCGGCTTCCCCCATCCGTGCCTGTGGCTATTCCCTGCGTGAAGGCAGTCCCGAGTTCGACGATCTCGGTCTCTCTCTCGACGAAGCGGAGGCGCTCGGCGTCGATGTGGTGGAACTGCCGGTCTATGCGTGGCACCTCATCGTCGGCGGCCGGGTGCTGACCGGCCGGCTCGCCGACCTCACAAGCAGCCTAGCCGGCCGCAAGCTCCGCTACACGGTGCACGGGCCGCTCTCGATCAACCTGATGGACCTGCCCGAGCGGCTGTCGCGCCATGAAGCGGTGCTGGACGCCGCAATCGAGATCGCCGGCACCATCGGTGCCGACAAACTGGTCATCCATACCGGCATCGTGCGCGAGCAGGGCGACGACATCGAGGTCGCCTATGCCCGCCAGCGCGATGCGCTGGTCCGCGCCGGCGACCGCGCCGCCGCCGCCGGGCTGACGCTGTGCGTCGAGAACATCTTCCGCTTTGCCGGCGCGCGGGAGACCGCGACCCCGCTGAAGCTGGCCGGCGAGCTCGCCGCCATCGACCACGACGCGGTGAGGGCGACGCTCGACGTCAGCCATGCCTTCATCCGCTGCGCCGAGACCCGGCACGACCCGATCGCCGAGATCGCGGCGCTGGCGCCGTATGTCGCGCATCTGCACCTGCATGACAGCTTCGGCCGGCCGAGCGACCTGTGGACCTATCATCCCGCCGAGGCCGTGGCCTTCGGCGAGGGCGACCTGCACCTGCCGATCGGCTGGGGCGGCATCGACTGGCAGGCGGTCGCCGAGGCGGCGCCGCTCACCTCCGCCGTGACGGCGATCCTGGAGCTCAACCCGCGTCACTGGCGGGAGATCGGCACCCAGGTGCCGGTGCTCAGGGAACTGGCGGGACGGTTCCGCGGCGTCGCCACCGCCGTGGCGGCCTGAGGCGTCGCGGCGGCTCCCCGCCGCGCATTGCGCAAGCAAGCCGCGGTCAGCCGGCCAAGGCCGCGATTCAATCCAACATGGCTCGGATTCAACCCGAGAAGGCTTCTTGCAGGCGCGTAACGCCGCCCCTATATCGGCGAGCGAACGACGCTCGGAAAAAGCGTCGTACCCAATCTATCGGAGGCCGGTCCGGGGGGACGGCGTGGCGCGACGAGCGCCGGTGTCGTTCCTCTCCGGGTGCTTCATGAGGCCCGGCCGGCCTGCCAGAAGGAGAATATATATGTCTAAAGTCATCGGCATCGACCTCGGCACGACCAATAGCTGCGTCGCGGTCATGGAAGGCTCCACGCCCAAGGTGATCGAGAACGCCGAAGGCGCCCGTACCACGCCCTCCATCGTCGCCTTTACCGAAGATGGCGAGCGCCTCGTCGGCCAGCCGGCCAAGCGCCAGGCGGTCACCAATCCCGAGCGCACCTTCTTCGCGGTGAAGCGCCTGATCGGCCGCCGCTACGACGACCCGATCATCGAGAAGGACAAGAAGCTCGTTCCCTATTCCATTGTGAAGGGCGACAATGGCGACGCCTGGCTCGAATCGGACGGCAAGAAATATTCGCCTTCGCAGATCTCCGCCTTCACGCTGCAGAAGATGAAGGAGACCGCGGAGGCCTATCTCGGCGCCAAGGTCGATAAGGCGGTGATCACCGTCCCGGCCTATTTCAACGACGCCCAGCGCCAGGCCACCAAGGACGCCGGCCGCATCGCCGGCCTCGAAGTGCTCCGCATCATCAACGAGCCGACGGCGGCGGCGCTCGCCTACGGCCTCGACAAGAAGTCGGCCGGCACCATCGCGGTCTATGACCTCGGCGGCGGCACCTTCGACGTGTCGGTGCTGGAGATCGGCGACGGCGTGTTCGAGGTGAAGTCGACCAACGGCGACACCTTCCTCGGCGGCGAAGACTTCGACATGCGCCTGGTGAACTACCTGGCGGACGAATTCAAAAAGGAGCAGGGCATCGACCTGCGCAACGACAAGCTCGCTTTGCAGCGCCTCAAGGAGGCCGCCGAAAAGGCGAAGATCGAGCTGTCCAGCGCGCAGCAGACCGAGATCAACCTGCCCTTCATCACCGCCGACGCCTCCGGGCCGAAGCACCTGACCATGAAGCTCACCCGCGCCAAGTTCGAGGCGCTGGTGGACGACCTGATCCAGCGCACCGTCGAGCCCTGCCGCAAGGCGCTCAAGGACGCCGGCCTGTCGGCCGGACAGATCGACGAAGTGGTGCTGGTCGGCGGCATGACCCGCATGCCTAAGGTGCAGGAGATCGTGAAGCAGTTCTTCGGCAAGGAGCCCCACAAGGGCGTCAACCCGGATGAAGTGGTCGCCATCGGCGCCGCCATCCAGGCGGGCGTGCTGCAGGGCGACGTGAAGGACGTGCTGCTGCTCGACGTGACCCCGCTGTCGCTCGGCATCGAGACGCTGGGTGGCGTGTTCACCCGCCTGATCGACCGCAACACCACCATCCCGACCAAGAAGAGCCAGGTGTTCTCCACGGCGGAAGACGGCCAGACCGCGGTGACCATCCGCGTGTTCCAGGGCGAGCGCGAAATGGCGGCGGACAACAAGATCCTCGGCCAGTTCGACCTTGTCGGCATCCCGCCGGCGCCGCGTGGCGTGCCGCAGATCGAGGTCGCCTTCGACATCGACGCCAATGGCATCGTCAACGTCTCGGCCAAGGACAAGGGCACCGGCAAGGAGCAGCAGATCCGCATCCAGGCTTCGGGCGGCCTGTCCGACGCCGACATCGAGAAGATGGTGCGGGACGCCGAGGCGCATGCCGCCGACGACAAGCAGCGCCGCGCGCTGGTGGAAGCCAAGAACCATGGCGAGGCGCTGATCCACTCGACCGAGAAGGCCCTTGCCGAGCATGGCGACAAGGTCGGCGCAGCCGAGAAGGGCGCGATCGAGACCGGCATCGCCGAGCTGAAGACCGCGCTGGAAGGTGACGACGCCGAGGCGATCGCCGCCAAGACCAACGCCCTCGCCCAGGCCTCCCTCAAGCTGGGTGAGGCGATGTACGCCGCCCAGCAGGGCGGCGGTGAGGCCGAGGCCGGCGCGCCGAAGGACGACGTGGTGGATGCCGAGTTCACCGAGGTCGACGACGACAAGAAGAAGTCGGCCTGATCGGCTTCTCCGACACCCCGCCCCGGGAGTCCGCTTCCGGGGCGGCTTTGTAGTGACGACGCAGGCGAGCGTGCCCAGGCCCCGGCAGATTTGCTGCCGGATGGAGTTTCCGGCGGCAAGCTTCCTGCATGTAACGGGCCCGAGCGTCCCGCCAGCCTGCGCGCATCCATGACGGATCCGAACGGCACGGCTGGCCGGTGGACAGAACGATTCGGCGGCACGGCGACCCATGGCCAAGATCGACTATTACGAACTGCTCGAAGTCACCCGCACCTGCTCGGACGGGGAACTCAAATCGAGCTATCGCAAGCTCGCCATGAAGTGGCATCCCGACAAGAACCCCGGCGATGCCGCCGCGGAGGCGCGCTTCAAGCAGATCAGCGAAGCCTATGACGTGCTGAAGGATCCGCAGAAGCGCTCCGCCTATGACCGCTTCGGCCATGCCGCCTTCGAGAATGGTTCGGGCGGCGGCGCCGGTGCCGGCTTCGGCAATGATTTCGCCTCCACCTTCTCCGACATCTTCGACGACCTGTTCGGGATGGGTGGCGGCGGTGGCGGGCGGCGCAGCGGCGGCGGGCGCGGCACCGGCCGCGAGCGCGGGGCGGACCTGCGCTACAACATGGAAATCACGCTTGAGGATGCCTTCTCCGGCAAGGATGCCACGCTGCACCTGCCGACCTCGATCACCTGCGAGGCCTGCACCGGCACCGGCGCCAAGCCGGGCACCCAGCCGACCACCTGCCGCACCTGCGGCGGCGCCGGCCGCGTGCGGCAGGCGCAGGGCTTCTTCACCCTGGAGCGCACCTGCCCGAGCTGCCAGGGCCGCGGCCAGGTGATCGAGGATCCCTGCCCGGCCTGCGCCGGCGCCGGGAAGGTCACCAAGGAGCGCACGCTGGAGGTCGCGATCCCCGCCGGCGTCGAGGACGGCACCCGCATTCGCCTCGGCGGCGAAGGCGAGGCCGGGACGCGCGGCGGCCCGGCGGGCGACCTCTACATCTTCCTGTCCATCGCTCCGCACGACTTCTTCCAGCGCGACGGCGCCGACCTGTTCTGCCGGGCGCCGATCTCGATGGTGACGGCGGCGCTGGGCGGCTCGTTCGAGGTGCCGACCATCGACGGCGACACCTCGAAGGTGAAGATCCCCGAAGGCACCCAGTCCGGCAAGCGCTTCCGCCTCGGCGGCAAGGGCATGCCGGTGCTGCGCACCCGCACCCGCGGCGACATGTATGTGCAGGTGGTGGTGGAGACGCCGCAGAACCTCACTCGCCGCCAGCGCGAACTGCTCACCGAGTTCGAGGCGGAATCCTCGACTGAAAATCATCCCGAGGCGCATGGCTTCTTCGCCAAGGTCAAGGATTTCTTCGCCGGCGACGCGGAATGACGTCGACGCGTGACGTATCGGCAGCGGCCGGAACCTCCGGCCGATGTAACGCCCGCGTCATCGCAGTGACTTAACATTGCCCGATAGCGCGCATAGTCTTCCAGGATTGCATTTCGTCCCCTTCATTCACGGCCGTTCCGTTTCGGCGCTCTGGAATCCAAGTGGCATGCTGCATCGTTCCTGCTCCGACGGCCAAAAGGCACGTCCCGACGAAGTCCGCTTCCTCCAATCCTGGCTGCAGGATCCGCTACGCACCGGAGCGGTGTCGCCGTCCGGCCGGGCGCTGGCGCGCACCATGGCCGGCTATGTCGACCCCGATGCGGACGGCCCGGTCATCGAGCTCGGGCCTGGCACCGGGCCGGTGACGGCGGCGCTGATCGCCCGCGGCGTGGCGCCGGAGCGGCTGGTGCTGATCGAGTACAACCCGGAATTCTGCAACCTGCTCAAGGCGCGCTTTCCCGGCGCGACGGTGATCCGCGGCGATGCCTACGGCATCGGCAAGACGCTTGACGGCTCGCTCGACAAGCCGGCGGCGGCGGTGGTCTCCTCGCTGCCGCTGTTCACCCGGCCAGTGGCCGAACGCTACAGCCTGCTCGACCAGTCCTTCGACTTGTCGCGGCCGCAGGCGCCGTTCATCCAGTTCACCTATGCGGTGGTGTCGCCGGTGCCGTTGCAGCCCGAGCGCTTCGATTCCCACCGCAGCCCGCGCATCTGGGCCAATCTGCCGCCGGCCCGCGTCTGGGTGTATCGTTCCCGCACCGCCTGACATCCGCCCCCGGCGGCGGAGCGGCCGGGGGCATTCCCCGCACCCAGCCCGCCATCAACACGCCCCTGCGGAGAGAGCCATGCGCCCGCCCAAGATCCTCACCTTCGCCGGCTCGATCCGCACCGGCTCCTATTCGGCGAATCTGGCGGCTGTGGCCGCCAAGGAGCTTGCCTTGCTCGGCGCCGAGCCGGTGCTGATCTCGCTCCAGGACTACCCGCTGCCGATCTACGACGCCGATCTCGAAGCCGAGGAAGGCGTGCCGCAGGCCGCCGAGCAGTTGCGCGACCAGCTGGCGCTGGCCGACGGGGTGTTCATCGCCACGCCGGAATACAATGCCTCCGTGTCGCCGCTGCTGAAGAACGCCATCGACTGGGCGAGCCGCGCCAAGGGCGCGCCGGGCGGCGGCGGGCACGACCCCTTCAAGGGGCCGGTCTTCGCCATCGGCTCGACCTCGCCCGGCGCGCTCGGCGGCTATCGCGCGGCGATGATGCTGCGCCAGGTGCTGGCGCTCGGGCTGAGCGCGCTAGTGCTCGCCGAGCAGGCGATGGTGCCCGCCGCGCACCAGGCTTTCACCGACGCCGGGGATTTCAAGGACGATCGTCAGCTCGAACGCTTGCGCGGAACGCTGCGCACGCTTATCGACCAGTCGGCGCTGCGCGCAGGCCTGCGCGCCTAGCGCCAGGCCACCGCGCCGAAGCCACCGCCCCGCAGCCACTGCCCGCAGCCACCGTGCCGCGGCGCGGAGCCTGAGGACCAGTCGACCGGAGACCGCCGATGAGCCCCGCCGCGCGCCTTGCCGTTGCCGATCCGCGCGACCGGCTGATCGTCGCTCTCGACCTACCCTCGCTGCGGGCGGCCGAGGACGTAGTCTCGAAGCTCGGTGACACCGTCAGCTTCTACAAGATCGGCTATGAGCTCGGGTTTGCCGGCGGCCTCGGCTTCGCCCGCGAGCTGATCGGCGAGGGCAAGAAGGTCTTCATCGACTTCAAGCTGCACGACATCGGCAATACCGTGGCGCGCGGCGTGGCGAGCGTCGCCGGCATGGGCGCCAGCTTCCTCACCGTGCATGCCTATCCGCAGACCATGCGCGCGGCGATGGAAGGCAAGGGCGCCAGCCCGTTGCGCATCCTCGCCGTGACCGTGCTGACCTCCTATGACGAGGCCGACCTCGCCGAGGCCGGCTATGCCGCGGGCGTCGACGAAACGGTGCGCCGGCGCGTGGAGCAGGCGCGCGAGACCGGCATCGACGGCATTGTCTGCGCTCCGACCGACGCTGCCATGGTGCGCGGGGTGCTGGGGCCGAAGCGCGCCATCGTCACGCCCGGCGTACGGCCGGCCGGCTCCGCCGCCGGCGACCAGAAGCGCATCGCCACGCCGGCCGCCGCCATCCGCGCCGGCGCCGACCATCTGGTGGTCGGCCGGCCGATCATCGCCTCGCCCGATCCGGCCGCCGCCGCCCGCGCCGTACAGGCCGAGATCGCCGCCGCGCTCGCGGCCGCCTGAATTTTCCGAACGGGAAGGTTTCGACAGCATGGCCAAGGGTTACTGGATCAGCCGCATCGACGTGAACGACGCCGAAGCCTACAAGCCCTATGTCGCCGGCGCCGATGCGGCGATCGCCGCCTATGGTGGCCGCTTCCTGGTGCGCGGCGGCGCGTTCGAGGCGCCCGAGGGCGTTGCCCGCGCGCGCAACGTGGTCGTCGAGTTCAAGGATTACGAGACCGCGCTCGCCTGCTTCAACTCGCCGGAATACCAGGCCGCCTACAAGTACCGGCTCGCCGCCTCCGATGGCGAGCACCTCGTCATCGAGGAATATGAGGGCAGCCAGCCGGCGGCGGGGGTGATCGACGGGCCGGCCTCCGGGCCGGGCACCGCCTATTGGGTGATGCGCATCGACGTGCACGATGCCGAGGGCTACAAGCCCTATATCGCCGCCGATGCCATCGCCATCGAGAGCTCGAAGGGCTGGTTCCTGGTGCGCGGCGGCAAGCACGAGGCGGTGCACGGCCCCGCCCGCTCGCGCAATGTGGTATTGGCGTTCAAAGACTACGCGACCGCCGTCGCCGCCTATCATTCGCCCGAGTACCAGGCCGCGCTCGGCTTCCGTAAGGCCGCCGCCGACGCCGAGGTGATCATCATCCACGGCGCCGAATAGGGCCGCTGGATGTGAAGACGCCGGCCGGAAGCGGATTCGCCCGGCCGGACCACCGCCGGATGTGGACAAGGCGGAACGGGTCTGCTATGTGCGCACACCTTGATCGGATCTGCGCGGTTTCCGCCCAAAGTCGGGATGCCGCCTCCGGTCGCCGATATTCAACGCATGCGCGATAGCGAAGGCACGAAGAGGAAGACACGTGCAGGTTCTCGTTCGGGACAACAATGTCGATCAGGCCCTGAAGGCCCTCAAGAAGAAGATGCAGCGCGAAGGCATTTTCCGCGAGATGAAGCTGCGCGGCCATTACGAGAAGCCTTCCGAGAAGCGTGCCCGCGAGGAGGCCGAGGCCATCCGTCGCGCGCGCAAGCTGGCTCGCAAGCGCGCCCAGCGCGAAGGCCTGCTGCCGTCCAAGCCAAAGCCGACGATCGGCGGCCGCTGATCGCGGCCCCTTCGGGGCTCGTCGACTATCCGATGAGCGCGGTGACGATGTCGCCGCGCTTTTTGGTGTTTCCGGACCGATGATCACGGATCGCATTTGCCGCCGCCGCTGATCGGCAGGACCGGAGCGCGAGGCGAGATGGCGAACAGCGCGAAAACCCAGGCTTGCAATCCGGCCATGGTCCCGACCGGGGCCGGCGGGGTGAGTATCTGCGATCTGCGCACCGCTCTCCATTTCGCCCCCATCGTGGCCGATCGGGTCTGGCGTGCCTGGTGGCAGGACGAGGGCGTGCCGCTGGATGCGCTGCGCGCGCGGCTGGAGGAAAGCCTCGGCACCGAGCCGGTACCGACCACCCTGGTGGCCCATCGCGACGCGCACTTCCTCGGCACCGTCTCGCTGATCGCCAGCGACGTGGAGCAGCGCCCGGCGCTGTCGCCCTGGGTGGCGGCGTTGTGGGTGGAGCCGGCGCATCGGCGAGCCGGGATCGGCGCGGCGCTGGTCGAGGCCGCGAGCCACCTCGCCTTGCGCCTCGGCCATCGACGGGTCCATCTCGCGGCGCTGCCGGAAAACGCCGGATACTACCGCCGCCGCGACTGGACCACGCTTGAGGCTGATGTGGGCGGGCTGGAAATCCTCAGCCGGGCATCGCTGCCCGATTGACGGGCATCACTGGCGGTTCATCGGCACCGTGTATTCGCCGGCACGGATGCGCTCGGCGAGGCGGGCGGCGAAATCGGCAGCCGCGTCCTCGCCATAGGTGGCGACCATCGAGCGGATGGCGGTGAACAGCGCCGCCTGGGCGAGACAGTCCTCGTCGAGACCGTCATAGACCGCCTCGTTCCACGCCTCATCGAGATAGGCGAGCGCGGCATGGCGCTCATCTTCCTGCGCCCGCTCGGCAGCGGGATCGATGGCGGTCGGATCGGTAATCTCGGACAAACTGGCACCTCCGCGCGTGCTGGCCGCGCCCCGACTCACCATAGCACGACGATCCCGATGGTCTGCCCATGTTTTGAACAAGGGTTAACGGCGCTCGGTAATTCGCCGGGCTGTGTCTTTTCAGCCGCGACTGTTGCTCAATAGCCGCAGAATGCGGCCGGAGCATGTTCCCTCGACGACAGGACCTTCAAGGCCAAGGCCCTCAAGGCCAAGGCCGCCCGCGTGATCAGCAATCAGAGGGCGATCTCGAACGGCTCGCCCAGCATCGCCTCGCTGCCACGGCCGATGCCGGCAATCGCCGCGCTCATCCGCCCCTGCCGGCCGAGCGCGGCATCGGCGAGCGAGACCAGCAGCGCGTTGGGGGTGGCGCTGGGCGAGGCGGCGCGCAGGGCACGGGCAATCGCCGCCTCGTCGCGCTCGGGGGCGAGCGCACAAGCGGCGATGAAGGCCGAGGCGGTGGAGCGGCTGATGCCGGCAAAGCAGTGCACCACCAGCGGCGCCTGGCGCGGCCAGCTGCGGGCGAAGCCGAGGATCGCCTCGACATGTTCCGCCGCCGGATGGATCAACCCTTGCTGCGGTTCCACTATGTCGTTGAAGCCGATGAAAAGATGGTCCTCGGCGCGGATGGCGGCCGGACGCGGGACCGGCGTGCCGAGATTGATCACGGTAAGCACATGCGAGGCGCGGGTTCGCGTCACCGTCTCCTCGAGACGCGAGAGCGGGCAGACATGGATCATGGCGGGCCTCCGGCCGAGGGGTCGTGCAAGGGTATCGAGGCAAGCTCGGTGAAACGGGCGAGGAAACGCGCCTTGGCTTCACCCGCGCTCCAGGGCGAGAGATGCTCGCGCTCGACGGCCGGGTCGAGCGGAAACGGCGTGCCGAAGAACCGCCTGGCTTCATCGACCTTGAAGCCGGCGAGGCGGGTGGCCTCCAGGAAGGCGCTGGCGCGGTCGGCAGCCTTCACCTTCTTCACCAGCACCGCCGGCCACTGCGCCGGCAGGCCGAAGCGCAGGCTCACCGCCGCCAGCAGGCGCGCCTCGACGCCCTTATAGTCGCCGCCCAGCACCGCCTTGAACGGGCTGATCATGTCGCCGACCACATATTCCGGTGCGTCGTGCAGCAGCATGGCGAGGCGCCAGCGGCGGTCGAGCTCGACGCCGGCGACCTCCGCCTGCCGGCGGGCGATCAGTTCGACCAGCACCGAGTGCTGGGCGACGGAGAAGATCTGCTCGCCGCTGGTCTGGCCGTTCCAGCGGGCGACGCGGGCAAGGCCGTGGGCGATGTCCTCGATCTCGATGTCGAGCGGCGAGGGGTCGAGCAGATCGAGCCGCCGGCCGGAGAGCATACGCTGCCAGGCGCGCGGCGCGCGCGGTGCGCTCAACGCCGGCCCCCGAATTCGCGTGCGCCGTGCCGGTGGCAGGTGAGGTCGTGGTCGTCCACCATGCCCACCGCCTGCATGAAGGCATAGACGATGGTCGGGCCGACGAAGTTGAAGCCACGACTTTTCAGCTCCTTCGACATCGCCTGCGCCACCGGCGAAGTAACGAGCGATGGCGCGCCCTCCTCGCGGCGATTGTCCAGCGTCGGGCCGTTAATGTCCCAGAGCCATGCCGAGAAGCCCGGCCCCTTGCCCATGATATCGAGATAGACGCGGGCGGAGCGGATGGTGGCCTCGATCTTGGCGCGGTTGCGCACGATGCCGGCATCCTGCATCAGCGCCTCGACCTTGTCCGGCCCGTAGCCGGCGATGATCTCCGGTTCGAAGCCGTCAAAGGCGCGGCGGAAGCCGTCGCGCTTGCGCAGGATGGTGATCCAGGCGAGGCCGGCCTGGAAGCCGTCGAGGATCAGCTTCTCGAACAGGGCGCGGTCGTCGCGCTCCGGCACGCCCCATTCCTCGTCGTGATAGGCGACATAGAGCGGATCGGTGCCGCACCACCGGCAGCGATGCCGGCCGTCGGCGTGCAGAGGATTGGTGTCCTGGGACATCAGGCGGCGCTCCCGGCGCCGGGAATGGCGAAGCTCGCCCATTCGAGCCGCTCGGGCACCAGCGTCGCGCCGTCCGCCTCGATGGCCAACCCGGATTCGCGTGCTTCGGCGAGGCGGTCGAGGCGGATCAGCGCCAGCAGCCGCCCCTCGACGCCGGAACCGACGGTGCCGAGCGTCTTGCCGCCGGCAAGGATCGGCGTGCCGGGTGCCGGCGGCTCGCCGCAAATGGCGAAAGGCACGATGCGGGTGCGCGCGGTGCCGCGATGCTGCATGCGGCTGACGATTTCCTGGCCGACATAGCAGCCCTTGTCGAAGTCGATGCCGTGCAGTTGGTCCATATCCGCCTCATGCGGGAAGGCGTCGGCATAGGTGAAGTCGCGCCCGCCTTCCGGCACGCCGAGCGCCACCCTGTGCGCCTGCCAGGCCGCTTCGTCGGCATCGAGGGCGACGGCGACATCGGGGGCGAGCAGGAAGCGGGTGCCGAGCGCCGGCAGGCGCGGATCGGTGAAGGCGGTAGCACCCGCGGGCGGCACGGCATCGCCCCAGGCGACACCGACGCGCCAACCCTCCAGCGCCGCGATCTCCACCTTGGCGCGCAGGCGGTAAAGCGTCAGGCGCTTGAGCAGATCGGCAAGGCGGTCGGCGGGCAGATCGAGGCGGAAGCCGCCCTCGACGCCGAGCACGAACATGTCGGCGATGATCTTGCCCTGCGGGGTCAGCAGCGCGGCATAGCGCGCCGCCCCCGGCGCCGGGGTGCGTGCGGTGAGCAGATTGTCGAGGAAGTGCACCGCATCGGCGCCGTCGATCCGGGCAACGGCGCGCTGTTCGTGAAGAGCGATGGGCATTCAGCCGTCTCCCGGCACCATGGACGCCGGTATGGGCACCGACTCGACCGGCGGACCGGCCGTTCCGCACAGGTAAGGCGCGCCGGCGACGCGGGCAAGAGCCGCCGGAGACTGGCAGGGCACGGTCTCGACCGGGACGCTTCGAAAGGACGGCGATGCGCCGGCTCTCACGTCCGGCGCGGCGCGGCCGGCGCGCCAATGTCGACGCCGTGGCCGGTGAGATCGCCGCTGGGATAGACACCGCTCAGCACTTCGTCGAAATGGCGGCGCACCGCGTCGGAACAGTCGCAGCTGATCTGCCGCAGCCGCGTCGCGTCCTTCACCACCAGCCGGCCGCGGCGGGTATCGACGGCACCCGCTTCGCGCAGCGAATTCAGCACCCGGCCAATATAGGAGCGGCCGACCGCCAGCATGGCGGCGAGTTGCTCCTGGGTGAGGCGGACATTCTCGTCGCCGGTGCGTTCCATGGCACCGAGCAGCCATTTGGCGGTGCGCTGCTCGATGGAATGCGCGGCGTTGCAGGCCACCGACTGGAAGATCTGCGCCAGCAGGCAATCGGCATAGCGAGAGAAGAGGTGGCGCAGGTTGAGCGAGTGCTCCTTGGCGCGCTCGAGATCGGCGCTATCGAGGCGCAACAGCGCCCCGCCGATCTGCACCTGCGCCCGGCAATAGGCCGGCAGCCGGCCCTGGCTGACGATGCCGCCGACGGCTCCCTCGCGCCCGACCATGCCGACCTCGGCGGGACGGCCATCCTCCAGCATCACCATGAAGGAGACGAGGGTCGGGCCGCAGGGGAAATAGACGGTGCGCACGTCGTCGCCCGGCTCGTAGAGCACCGCCCCGGCCGGACGCTCCAGCCGCATCAGATGGCCGCGCAGCAGCGCAAAATCCACCTCCCGCACCGCCGCGAGAAGATTGTTGCCGGTCGCCGTGCCGTTGATCGGGATATTGGTCGCGCCCGTCGCCGCCATATCGCTCCACCCCTGTTCGCCTTCGACAGACAGGCAACGCAGTAGGGGGAGAAATGTTCACCAGTGTGCAGAAGCCGGCGCCGGGGGCCTCTACAAGACGGTATCTTAGGCTGGCAAGCATGGGCATGTTCGCCGCGCGGTGAATCAGGAGCGTCCGCATCAATGGCAGTTAAGGACGGGGCATGGCGCCGGGGCGGCGATCGCCGCGGTTCATTCCGGCATGCTCGCAAAATGGCCGTCCCGCGGCATGGCTGAGCCGCATCGGGCCGGATCGCCCAGGGTTTCGCTGTTCTGGAAGCTGGTCACCGCGGCACGGCCGCTGCGCCACCATCGCTGGCTGGGCGATGCCGTCGGCCTCGTCATGCTTGCCGCGGCGGTGGCGCTGCGCTTCGCCGTCGACGACGTGCTGCCACCGGGCTTTCCCTTCCTCACCTTCTTCCCGGCGGTGATCCTCAGCACCTTCTTCTGCGGGTTGCGGCCAGGCATCACCTGCGCGGCGCTGTCCACCCTCGCCGCCTGGGTGTTCTTCATCGGTCCGGCGACCGGCATGAACATCGCCGACGGCCAGGCGTTGATGGCGCTGGCCTTCTTCGTCGCCATCGCCTCCATCGACATCACGCTGATCCACTTCACCTTCAGCGCCGCCGAGCAGCTGCGCGAGGAGGAGGCGACCACCGCCCGGCTCTATGAGAGCCAGCGCATCATGTTCCAGGAGTTGCAGCACCGCGTCGCCAACAACATGCAGTTCGTGGCGGCGCTGCTGAACCTGCACAAGCGCCGCGCCGCCGACGAGCCGGGGCATGCGCTGGTGGCGCTCGACGAGGCGCGCCTGCGGCTCGACACCATCTCGCGCATTCACCGCCACCTCTATGCCCCCGAGCGGCTGGACATGCCGACCGACCGGTATCTGCGCGAGCTGTGCGGCGATCTCATCGCCGCGGCCGGCGTCGAGGACATCGCCTGCGAGGTCTCCTCGCCGGACCTGCCGCTGAACGTGGCGCAGCTGACCACGCTCTCCATGCTGGTCGCCGAGATCGTCACCAATTCGCTCAAGCACGCCTTTGCGCCCGGCAGCGGCGGCACGGTGCGCATCACGGTGACGCCGCGTGGGGAACGTCGCTTCGAGATTGTCGTTGCCGATGATGGACGTGGCCTGCCACAGGGGGTGGACCTGGTCGGCGGCAAGAGCCTCGGCTGGCGGATCATCCAGGGCCTCGCCGCCCAGCTCGGCGGCGAGGTGCGGCTTGCCGGCGCCGCCAGCGGCAGGGGCACGGCGGTGAGGGTGGAGTTCGCCCTCGCCTGAGCGGCCCCACTGCCGAGCCGATGCGCGGCCCTCCCGGCGGAACCCTCGCGCGACCCTTCGGACATGGCCTTGCGGCCGGAACTGGGTTAAGAGCGCCGAAGCGCTTCCATCACCAGCGGGGACACCATGACCCAGACCTTCGACCTTCTCCTCAAGGGCGGCACCGTGGTGAACCAGGACGGCATCGCCCCGCGGGATGTCGGCGTGACCGGCGGGCGCATCGCCGGCATCGGTTCCTTCGACGCCGCCCAGGCCGGCGAGACGATCGACTGCACCGGCCTGCACGTGCTGCCGGGGGTGATCGACACCCAGGTGCATTTCCGCGAGCCTGGCATGGAGCACAAGGAAGACCTTGAAACCGGCTCCCGAGCGGCGGTGATGGGCGGGGTGACCGCGGTGTTCGAGATGCCGAACACCAATCCGCTGACCACCTCGGCCAGCGCGCTCGAGGACAAGATCGCCCGCGCCACGGGCCGCATGCATTGCGACTTCGCCTTCTTCGTCGGCGGCACCCATGAGAACGTCAAGGACCTGCCGGAGCTGGAGATGCTGCCCGGCGCCGCCGGCATCAAGGTGTTCATCGGCTCCTCCACCGGCTCGCTGCTGGTGGCCGACGATCCGGGCGTGAAGGCGATCCTGCAGGTGATCCGCCGCCGCGCCTCGTTCCATTGCGAGGACGAGCCGCGCCTGTCCGAGCGCAAGGGCCTGCGCGTGCCGGGCGATGCCTCCTCGCATCCGGTGTGGCGCGACGAGATCGCCGCGCTGACCGCCACCACCCGCCTCGTCAACCTCGCCCGCGAGGTCGGCAAGCGCGTGCATGTGCTGCATGTCACCTCGGCCGAGGAAATGGCGTTCCTGCGCGACAACAAGGACGTCGCCACCGTCGAGGTGACGCCGCACCACCTCACCATGGATGCGAGCTGGTACGGCAAGCTCGGCTCGCTGGTGCAGATGAACCCGCCGGTGCGCGAGGCCCGGCACCGCGCCGCGCTGTGGCAGGCGCTGGCCGACGGCGTGGTCGACGTGCTCGGCTCCGACCATGCGCCGCACACGCTGGAGGAGAAGGCCAAGCCCTATCCCGACAGCCCCTCCGGCATGACCGGGGTGCAGACGCTGGTGCCGATGATGCTCGACCATGTGAATGCCGGGCGGCTAACGCTGGAGCGCTTCATCGACCTCGCCAGCGCCGGGCCGGCGCGCATCTTCAACATCGCCACCAAGGGGCGGATCGCGGTCGGCTATGACGCCGACTTCACCGTGGTCGACCTCAAGCGGCGCGAGACCATCCGCAATGGCTGGATCGCCTCCAAGCCGGGCTGGACGCCCTATGACGGGGTGGAGGTCACCGGCTGGCCGGTCGGAACCTTCGTGCGCGGCACGAAGGTGATGTGGGACGGCGAGCTGGCGACACCGTCGCAGGGAGCGCCGGTGCGCTTCATGGATGCGCTGAAGCCGCTGTGAGGTTCTTCGCCTCTCCCCGAGGGGGAGAGGTCGCCGCGCAGCGGCGGGTGAGGGGGCACAACGCTTCGACGTGTTGCGAAGGCGCCAACCCTAGCTTCTTCCCGTTGTCGCAAAGGACCCCTCACCCCAGCCCTCTCCCCGACGGGGAGAGGGAGCATGTCCCTCAATACGTCACTTCCGCCAGATACAGCCCCGCCGACGGCGCCATCGGGCCGCAGCGCGTGCGGTCCGCCGCCGCCAGCGCCGCGCCGACATCCTCCGGCGTCCACGCCCCTTCCCCAACCTTCACCAGCGTGCCGACCATCGAGCGCACCTGATGGTGCAGGAACGATCGCGCGGCGGCGTGCACGCGGATCTCGCTGCCGAAATCGAGCGGCACCTGCTCCACCTCCAGCCGGTCCAGCGTCTTCACCGGCGAGGCGGCCTGGCAGCCTATGGCGCGGAAGGTGGTGAAGTCGTGCCGGCCGATCAGGTGCCTTGCCCCTTCCGCCATCGCCGCGGCATCGAGCGGGCGCAGGATTTTCCACGCGCGGTTGCGCTCCAGCGCGAGATCGGCGCGGCGGATGATGATCCGGTAGAGATAGCGGCGGCCGGTTGCCGAGAAGCGGGCGTGGAAATCATCCGCCGCCACCTCCGCCGCCAGCACGGCGACCGGCAAGGGCCGCAGATGTGCGTTCATGGCGTCGCGCACCGTGTCCGGGCGCCAGTCCTTCGCCAGCTCGACATGGGCGACCTGCCCGGTGGCGTGGACGCCGGCATCGGTGCGCCCCGCCCCCTGCACATGCACGCGCTCGCCGGAAAAGCGCTCCACCGCATCGGTGAGCGCGCCCTGCACGGACGCGCCGACGGCCTGGATCTGCCAGCCGACGAAGGGCGTGCCGTCATATTCGATGGTGAGCTTGTAGCGGGGCATGATCGTATCCTCGCGGCTCTGTAGCGCCGGCCGGGCGCGCCGTCACTATCTCGTCCCGCGCACTTGCTCCGAAGGACCGGGTTCGGCATCGTGCGCGCCCGACAGGAGCCCGCCATGACCGCCCCGACCACCGACCGCACCGACATCGTAGACCCGAACGACCATGTCGTGCTGATCGACGGCTCGGCCTATATCTTCCGCGCCTATCACGCGCTGCCGCCGCTCACCCGCTCGTCCGACAAGCTGCCCGTCGGCGCGGTGGCCGGCTTCTGCAACATGCTGTGGAAACTGGTGCGGGCGCAGGGCTTCTCCCCCGCCCCGACCCATCTCGCGGTGGTGTTCGACAAGAGCGAGCAGACCTTCCGCAAGGATATCTACCCGCTCTACAAGGCGCAGCGTCCCGACCTGCCGGAAGACCTGATCCCGCAATTCCCGCTGATCCGCGAGGCTACCCGCGCCTTCGACCTCGCCTGCGTCGAGCAGGCCGGCTTCGAGGCCGACGACATCATGGCCACCTATGCCGAGCAGGCGAAGAAGCGCGGCGCACGGGTCACCATCATCTCCTCCGACAAGGACCTGATGCAGCTGGTGGACGACAATGTCCGCATGTACGACCCGATGAAGGACAAGACGATCGGCGCCGAGGAGGTGTTCGAGAAATTCGGCGTCACCCCGGACAAGGTCATCGACGTGCAGTCGCTGGCCGGCGATTCGGTGGACAACGTGCCGGGCGTGCCGGGCATCGGCATCAAGACCGCGGCGCAGCTGCTCGCCGACTATGGCGACCTCGACACGCTGCTGGCCCGCGCCGGCGAGATCAAGCAGACCAAGCGCCGCGAGAACCTGATCGAATTCGCCGACCAGGCGCGGCTGTCGCGCGAACTGGTGACGCTGAAGCGTGACGTGCCAGTGGAGGTACCGCTCGACGAGATCGCGGTGGTGGAGCCGGAAGGCAAGCGGCTGGTCGCCTTTCTCAAGGCGATGGAGTTCACCACCCTCACCCGCCGCGTCGGCGAGGCCTATGAGATCGAGATCGCCGCCATCGAGCCGGATGAGCGGCTGAAGGCCGGAGCGCCGGCCTCGCTGGCCTTTGCCGAGGCGGCCGGATTGGGGCCGCAGGCCGAGGAGGGCGGAGAAGCCGGCGCGGCGGCCGGTTTCACCACAGGAGGTGGCGATGACCCGCGTCTGTCGCCAACCAGACGTGCCGTGGCGCGCGTCGAGGAAGCCGGCAAGACCCCGGTGGACCGCTCCCGCTACGAGACGGTGACGAGCCTCGCTCGCTTGCAGGCCTGGGTCGGCAAGGCGTTCGAGACCGGATTCATAGCCATCGACACCGAAACCAATTCGCTCGACGCCATGCAGGCCGAGCTGGTCGGCTTCTCGCTGGCGCTGGCCCCCAACGAGGCCTGCTACGTGCCGCTCCAGCATGTGGGCGCCGGCGACGGGCTGTTCAGCGAGGGGATGATCCCCGGCCAGATCCCGCTCGCCGAGGCGCTGGCGACGATCAAGCCGCTGCTGGAGGATCCGGCGGTGCTGAAGATCGGCCAGAACCTCAAATATGACTGGCTGATCCTCGCCCGCCACGGCATCGAGATCGCCCCCTATGACGACACGATGCTGCTCTCCTATGTGCTGGACGCCGGCGCCTCGCCGCACGGCATGGACCCGCTCTCCATGCGCTGGCTGAACCACACGCCGATCAAGTACGAGGAGGTCGCCGGCAAGGGGAAGGGCGCCGTCACCTTCGACCGCGTCGCCATCGAGAAGGCGGTGGAGTACGCCGCCGAGGATGCCGACGTCACGCTCAGGCTTTGGCGGGTGCTGAAGGCGCGGCTGGTGGCAGAACGCAAGAGCGCGGTCTATGAGACGCTCGAGCGGCCGCTGGTTACCGTGCTCGCCAATATGGAGCGGCGCGGCATCCTGATCGACCGCCAGATGCTGTCGCGGCTGTCCGGCGACTTCGCGCAGGGCATGGCGCGGCTGGAGGCCGAGATCGGCGAGATGGCGGGCGAGAGCTTCAATCCCGGCTCGCCCAAGCAGCTCGGCGACATATTGTTCGGCAAGATGCAGATTCCCGGCGGACGCAAGACGCCGACCGGCGCCTGGTCGACCGGCGCCGACGTGCTGGAGGAACTCGCCGAGCAAGGGCACGAACTGCCCCGTCGCATCCTCGACTGGCGCCAGCTGCAAAAGCTGAAATCGACCTATGCCGACGCGCTGCCGACCTATGTGAACCCACATTCCGGCCGGGTGCATACGAGTTTCGCGCTGGCGGCGACGACGACCGGCCGGCTCTCCTCCTCCGAGCCGAACCTGCAGAACATCCCGGTGCGCACCGAGGAAGGCCGCAAGATCCGCAAGGCGTTCGTCGCCGCGCCCGGCCACAAGCTGGTCTCGGCCGACTATTCGCAGATCGAACTGCGGCTGCTCGCCGAGATCGCCGACACGCCCTCGCTGCGCCAGGCGTTCCAGGACGGGCTCGACATCCATGCGATGACGGCGTCGGAGATGTTCGGCGTGCCGATCGCCGGCATGCCGAGCGAGGTGCGACGGCGCGCCAAGGCGATCAATTTCGGCATCATCTACGGCATCTCGGCCTTCGGGCTCGCCAACCAGCTCTCAATCCCGCGCGAGGAGGCGGGGGCCTATATCAAGCGCTATTTCGAGCGCTTCCCCGGCATCCGCGCCTATATGGACGAGACGCGCACCTTCGCCCGCGAGCACGGCTATGTGGAGACGCTGTTTGGCCGGCGC
Organism: Ancylobacter defluvii; assembly: GCF_018390605.1. Taxonomy (GTDB): domain Bacteria; phylum Pseudomonadota; class Alphaproteobacteria; order Rhizobiales; family Xanthobacteraceae; genus Ancylobacter; species Ancylobacter defluvii. The sequence goes on along the minus strand of NZ_JAHBGD010000028.1, from coordinate 84,776 downwards.
TGCCACTATCCCGACATCGCCGCCAAGAACCCGTCGATCCGCGCCTTCAACGAGCGGGCGGCGATCAATGCCCGGCTACAGGGTTCGGCGGCCGACATCATCCGCCGCGCCATGGTGCGCATGGATGCGGCGCTCTCCCGCGCCAAGCTGGACGCCCGCATGCTGTTGCAGGTGCATGACGAACTGATCTTCGAGGTGCCGGACGATCAGATCGCCGCGACCATCCCGGTGATCGCCAAGGTAATGGAGGAGGCGCCGCTGCCGGCGCTGGCGCTCAAGGTGCCGCTGAAGGTCGACGCCCGCGCCGCCGCCAATTGGGACGAGGCGCATTGAGGGCAGGGGCCTACGCCAACGCCGCGATTTCAAACGATAGAGCTGCTTCCTCTCCCCGATGGGGAGAGGGAAAGAAAAGAACGCCTCAGTGCGCGGCTTCCCGTACCCGGTCGAGCCGCTCGATGATCGCCTTGGCGATCAGCGTTACCAGCGCCACCGCGGTGAGCAGCGTCGCCACCGCGAAGGCGGCGACCGCGTTGTTGTCCTGGTACAGCAGCTCGATCTGCAGCGGCAGCGTGTTGGTCTGGCCGCGTATGTTGCCGGAGACGATCGACACCGCGCCGAACTCGCCCATCACCCGCGCATTGCACAGCGCCGCCCCGTAGAGCAGCGCGAAGCGGACATTGGGCAGCGTCACCGTCCGCAGGATGCGCCAGCCGCCGGCCCCCAGCGTCACCGCCGCCTCTTCCTCCTCCGACCCCTGCGCGATCATCAGCGGGATCAGCTCGCGGGCGACGAAGGGCGCGGTGACGAACAGGCTCGCCAGCATGATGCCGGGCACCGCGAACATGATCTTGATGTCATGCGCCTCGAGGAACGGCCCGAGCAGGCCTTGCGCGCCATAGACGAACAGATAGGCGACGCCGGCGATGATCGGCGAGATAGAGAAGGGCAGTTCCACCAGCGCCACCAGCAGGTTGCGGCCGGGGAAGCTGAACTTGGCGATGCACCAGGCGGCGGCGATGCCGAAACCGATATTGATCGGCACCACCACCAGTGCGGTGATCAGCGTCAGCCAGATCGCGTATTGCGTGTCCGGCGCGGCGAAGGAGCTGGCATAGGCGCCCCAGCCATGGCGCAGCGCCTCGGCGAAGATGGCGACGAGCGGTGCCACCAGAACCAGCGCGGTGACCAGCAGCACGGCGCCGATCAGCACCCGGCGGGTGGTCGCACCGGAGCCGACGCGCACGCGGGCGCCGAGAGCATCCTTGCGGGGACGGGGAATGATCGGCGAAGTGGCCATGCTCAGTCTCCCGACGCGCCGATCCGGCGCTGCTGCCAGAGCTGGATCATGTTGACGAGGAACAGCATCACGAACGCGGTCAGAAGCAGCGTGGTGGCGATGGCGGCGGCGGCGGGGTAGTCATATTCCTCGATGCGGATGAAGGTAAGCAGCGACACCACCTCGGTCTTGCCGGGCAGGTTGCCGGCAATGAAGATGATCGCCCCGAACTCGCCGAGCGAACGGGCGAAGCCGAGCGACGCGCCGGTGAGGAAGGCCGGGAAGATCGCCGGAAAGATCACGGTGGCAAAGATGCGTGCATCGGAGGCGCCCAGCGTGGCGGCCGCCTCCTCGACATCGGCATGCAGATCCTCCAGCACCGGCTGCACGGTGCGCACCACGAAGGGGATGGAAGTGAACGCCATGGCGATGGCGATGCCGAGCGGCGTATAGGCGACCTCGATGCCGAGCGAGGCCAGCGGGCCGCCGAACCAGCCGTTCTTGACGAACAGCGCCGACAGCGCGAGGCCGGCCACCGCGGTGGGCAGGGCGAATGGCACGTCGACCAGCGCGTCAAGCAGCCGCTTGCCGGGAAACTCATAGCGCGCCAGCACCCAGGCGAGCGCGAGACCGTAGACGCAGTTGAAGGCGGTGGCGAGCGCGGCGGTAGCGAAGGTAATACGGAAGGCGGTGGCGGTGCGCGGGCCGGCCAGGATGGCGAGGTAGCGCTCCCAGCCGACGCCCAGCGCCTGCCAGACCAGGGCGCCGAGCGGCAGCAGCACGATCAGGCTGAGATAGGTGAGGGTAATGCCGAGCGACAATCCGAAACCCGGGACGACGCGATTCAACGGCTCGGCTCCTCAAGCTCGGCGACGGACATGGTGCGGCCAATCGCCAGCACCGCTTCGGCCATGCCGCACTTATCCGCCAATGTCCAGTGCGAGGGCGATTTTCACATTTATTGAAAGGAAATACTTGGCATCGGTATCGGTGGCGAGCCCTGGTCCTCCGAGGCCGTGACAACGGCGCGCAGCCAGCCGCACGACGGCCCCGCGCCAAGCGCCGAAGGCCGGCCCCGGCAACAGCCAGGGTCGGCGCAGGCCAGGACATGCTGGAGCCGCAGAATCATCGCTTCAGGAGAAACACTCCAAAAACGGCCCCTCAAAGAGGCCAATCACTTGCCGACGAAGAGCTGGTCCAGCTTGCCGTCGGAGACGAAATGCTCCTTCTGCAGGTCGGCCCAGCCGCCGAACACGTCCTCGACCTTTAGCAGCCGCACCGGAGCGAACTTCGCCTTGAACTGGTCGGCAACATTGACGTCGACGACGCGGTTATTGGCCTGCGCGGCGATGGTCTGGCCTTCCGGCGAATAGAGCCAGGTGAGGTAATCAGTGGCGACTTGGCGCGAGCCGCGCTTGTCGACCACCTTGTCGACCACCGCGACCGGGAACTCGGCAAGCAGGCTCACCGGCGGCACCACGACCTGGAAATTCTTGTCCTTATAGGCGTCCTTCACGCTGATGACCTCGGCCTCGAAGGTGATCAGCACGTCGCCCTGCTCGCGCTCGACGAAGGAGGTGGTGGCGCCGCGCCCGCCGGTGTCGAAGACGACGACGTTGGAGAGCAGCTTCTTGGCGAAGGCATCGGCCTGCACCTTGTCGCCGTTGAACTTCTCCAGCGCGAAGGCATAGGCGGCGATATAGGTGTAGCGCCCATTGCCGGAGGTCTTCGGGTTGGGGAACACCAGCTTGACGTCGTCGCGGACGAGGTCATCCCAGTTCTTCACATTCTTGGGATTGCCGGCGCGCACCAGGAAGGCGGGGAAGGAATACCAGGGCGAGGACGCGTTGGGCAGGCGGGTCTGCCAATCCTTGGCGACATAGCCCTTGTCGACCAGGAAGGTGATGTCGGTGATCTGGTTGAAGGTGACGACGTCGGCCTCCAGGCCCTCGACGATCGAGCGCGCCTGCTTGGAGGTGCCGGCATGGCTCTGGTTGACCTTGATCTCCCTGCCTTTCTCCGCCTTGTAGGCCGGCTCGAACTTGGCGTTGATCGCCTCGAACAGCTCGCGGGCGATATCGTAGGAGGCGTTGAGGATCGCATTGGGCTCGGCGGCGCGGGCGGACGGCACGGCGGCCGACAGCACGAGGGGCGCCAGGGCGGCGGCGAGGACGAGGCGGCGCGACAGGCGCATGGCGTAGTCTCCAGCAGGCGATAATTATCGATTGTAATTTGTGGAAATACTAATTCCACAGTCGGATTTGATGTAGCATGGCAATTGTCGTCACGGAAGGGTGAATCGGCACCGGCACGCATTCGCGCCCTGCGGTTCGCCTGCCGTGCTCCCGCCTGCGGCGGGGGCTGCGGGACGCCGCGGGCGACGCCATATGACAAGCAAAACCTCGCATCGGCCGATGGTTCCGTGCTAGTGGCAGGCCCCGAGGAGAGACGCGCGTGGCCATCGAGATCAAGATCTGCGGGCTGAAGACGCCGGAGACGCTGGACGCGGCGCTTGCCGCCGGCGCCGACATGGTCGGCGCGGTGTTCTTCGCGCCGAGCCCGCGCCATCTCGACCTCGCCACGGCCGCCCAGCTCGGCGCGCGCGCACGCGGCAAGGCGCAGATCGTCGCGCTCTCCGTCGATGCCGACGATGCGGCGCTCGCCGATATCATCGCCGCGCTCGCCCCCGATGCGCTGCAGCTGCACGGAAGCGAGACGCCGGAGCGTGTCGCCGCCGTCAAGGCCCGCTTCGGCCGGCCGGTATGGAAGGCAATCGGCATTGCCGGGCCGGAGGATCTCGCCAAGCTGCCGGCCTATGCGGCGGTCGCCGACCGGCTGCTGCTCGACGCCAAGGCGCCGAAGGGCGCGGCGCTGCCGGGCGGCAATGGCGTGCCGTTCGACTGGAATCTGCTCGCCGGCCTTGACCTCGCAAAGCCCTTCATGCTGTCAGGAGGGCTGACGCCTGAAAATGTCGGGCAGGCTCTGGCCATCACCCGCGCCCGGGCGGTCGATGTCTCGTCCGGCGTGGAAAGCGCGCCGGGCGTGAAGGATCCGGCGCGGATCGCCGCCTTTGTGCGACACGCGCGGGAAGCCGCGCACGACGTCGCCCGCGCCTACGAAACCGCCGCCGCCGGCCCGCCGGCGGACCACTTGCCGGCCGCGCCGGCAAGCCCCGCCAACCTAACGAGCTCCACGTCGTGAACACACCCAATTCCTTCCGCACCGGCCCCGACGAGAATGGGCATTTTGGCATGTTTGGCGGCCGTTTCGTCGCCGAAACCCTGATGCCGCTGATCCTCGATCTGGAAAAGGCCTATCAGGACGCCAAGGCGGATCCCGCCTACAAGGCGGAAATGGATGCCGGGCTGAAGCATTATGTCGGCCGTCCGAGCCCGCTCTATTTCGCCGAGCGGCTGACCGAGCATCTTCGTGGTGTGGCCGCGGCCGAGGGCCGCGATGGCGGGGCGAAGATCTATTTCAAGCGCGAGGAACTGAACCACACGGGTTCGCACAAGGTGAACAACGTGCTCGGCCAGATCCTGCTCGCCCGCCGCATGGGCAAGCCGCGCATCATCGCCGAGACCGGCGCCGGCCAGCATGGCGTCGCCACCGCCACGCTCTGTGCCCGCTACGGGCTGAAATGCGTCGTCTATATGGGTGCGCTCGACGTCTCCCGGCAGGCGCCCAACGTGTTCCGCATGAAGATGCTCGGCGCCGAGGTGGTGCCGGTGCAAGCCGGCGCCAGGACGCTCAAGGACGCCATGAACGAGGCGCTGCGCGACTGGGTGACCAACGTGCACGACACGTTCTACTGCATCGGCACGGTGGCGGGCCCGCACCCCTATCCGGCGATGGTGCGCGATTTCCAGTCGATCATCGGCCACGAGACCCGCGCGCAGATGCTGGAGCAGGAGGGCCGGCTGCCGGACAGCCTGATCGCCTGCATCGGCGGCGGCTCCAACGCCATGGGCCTGTTCCACCCCTTCCTCGACGATCCGCATGTGAAGATCTGGGGCGTCGAGGCCGCCGGCCACGGCATCCCCAGCGGCCAGCATGCCGCCTCGCTGACCGGCGGGCGTCCCGGCGTGCTGCACGGCAACCGCACCTATCTGCTGATGGACGATGACGGCCAGATCGCCGAGGCGCATTCCATCTCCGCCGGGCTCGACTATCCCGGCATCGGGCCGGAGCATTCGTGGCTGCACGACACCGGCCGCGCCAGCTATATCTCGGCGACCGACGAGGAGGCGCTGGCCGCCTTCCAGCTGGTGTCGCGGCTCGAGGGCATCATCCCGGCGCTGGAGCCGGCGCATGCGCTGGCCAAGGTGGTCGAACTCGCTCCGACCCTGCCGAAGGACCACCTGATGGTGGTCAACCTTTCCGGCCGCGGCGACAAGGACATTCCGCAGGTGGCGGAGATTCTGGGGACCCGCATATGAGCTCGCGCCTCACCACCCGCTTCGAGGCCTGCGCCCGCGAGGGCCGCGCCGCGCTCGTCACCTTCGTCACCGCCGGCGATCCCGATTACGACACCTCGCTGGCGCTGCTGAAGGCGTTGCCGGCGGCAGGAGCCGACGTCATCGAATTCGGTGTGCCCTTCACCGATCCGATGGCCGATGGCCCGGCGATCCAGGCCGCCGGCCTGCGCGCGCTCAAGAACGGCCAGACGGTCGTCAAGACGCTGGCCATGGTGCGCGCCTTCCGCGAGACCGACTCGACCACGCCGGTCGTGCTGATGGGCTATTACAATCCGGTGTACATCTACGGCGTCGAGCGCTTCCTGGTCGACGCCAAGGCCGCGGGGGTCGACGGTCTGGTAGTGGTGGACCTGCCGCCGGAGGAAGACAACGAGCTTTGCCTGCCGGCGCTCGCCGCCGGGCTCGCCTTCATCCGCCTCGCCACCCCGACCACCGACGACAAGCGCCTGCCGACCGTGCTGAAGAACACCGCCGGCTTCGTCTATTATGTCTCCATCGCCGGCATCACCGGAGCCGCCACGCCGGATGCGGACCGGGTGACGCAGGCCGTCGCCCGCATCAAGGCGCATACGCCGCTGCCGGTGGCGGTCGGCTTCGGGGTGAGGACACCGGCGCAGGCCGCCGCCATCGCCGCCGGTGCCGATGGCGTGGTGGTCGGCTCGGCACTGATCGATGCCCTGCGCGGCACGCTCGATACCGAGGAGAAGGCGACACCGGCCACCATCCCCGCCGTGACCCAGCTGGTCTCGGCGCTGGCGACGGCGGTGCGCAACGCGCGGCCGGCCGCCGCCGAGTAGCGCGTCCGCCTTTTCCTCGCCTTGCTGCATGATTACTTGCTGCGTGACTAGATGAAGGCCGGCGCCGTGGCGCGCCGCCTCGACCACCTCGGAGCCGAGCCCTTGAACTGGATCTCGAACGTCGTCCGCCCCAAGCTCAACAGCTTCCTGAACCGTCGGGAAGTGCCGGAGAATCTGTGGGTGAAGTGCCCCGAGACCGGGCAGATGGTGTTCCACAAGGATCTGGAAGCCAATCTGCACGTCATTCCCGGCTCCGGCTACCATATGCGCATGGAGCCGACGGCACGGCTGCGGACCATGTTCGACGGCGGCAAATGGTACGATATCGCTCTGCCCTCGGTCGTCGCCGACCCGCTGAAGTTCCGCGACGAGAAGCGCTACACCGACCGGCTGAAGGACGCCCGTGCGAAAACCGGCGCGCAGGACGCGCTGAAGGTCGGCTATGGCAAGCTCGAGGGCCTGCCGGTGACCATTGCGGTGCAGGATTTCGGCTTCATGGGTGGCTCGCTCGGCATGGCCGCCGGCGAGGCGATCGTCACCGGGCTGGAGACCGCCGCGGCGCGGCAGACCCCGTTCATCATCTTCGCCTCCTCCGGCGGCGCCCGCATGCAGGAGGGCATCCTCTCGCTGATGCAGATGCCGCGCACCACCTGCGCGGTGCAGGAACTGCGCGAGGCGCGCCTGCCCTATGTCGTGGTGCTCACCAACCCGACCACCGGCGGCGTCACCGCTTCCTACGCCATGCTCGGCGACGTGCACATCGCCGAGCCGGGGGCGCTCATCGGCTTCGCCGGCCCGCGCGTCATCGAGCAGACCATCCGCGAGAAACTGCCCGACGGCTTCCAGCGCTCGGAGTTCCTGCGCCAGCACGGCATGGTGGACATGGTGGTACACCGCCACGACATGCGCGCCACCCTCTCGCGGCTGTGCCGGCTGCTGATGCGGGCACCCGCCGCCGAGGTGGCCCCGGCCAGGGCCGAGCAACCGGCCGAGACCCCGGACGCAGCCGCCGCACCCGCTGCTCCGGCGGCCTCCTGACGCAAGGACGACGGCCGTGCCTGCCTTTCCGACCGCCGGCGGCGTGCCCATCGACGCCATCTTCACACGGCTGCTGGCGCTGCATCCCAAGCTGATCGACCTGTCGCTCGACCGCATGGAGCGGCTGATGGCGCGGCTCGGCCATCCCGAACGCCGGCTGCCGCCGCTCATCCATGTTGCCGGCACCAACGGCAAGGGCTCGACCGTCGCCTTCATGCGGGCGATCCTGGAAGCCGCCGGCAAGCGCGTGCATGTCTACACCTCGCCGCACCTGGTGCGCTTCAACGAGCGCATCCGTCTCGCCGGGCATCTGGTCGAGGACGCGCAGCTGGCCGACGCGCTCGACCGCGCCGAGCAAGCCAATGGCGGTGAGCCGATCACCTTCTTCGAGATCACCACCGCCGCCGCCTTCCTGCTGTTCGCGGACGTTCCCGCCGACGTGCTGCTGCTGGAAGTCGGCCTCGGCGGCCGGCTCGACGCCACCAATGTGGTCGAGACCGCGCTGGCCAGCGTCATCACGCCGGTGTCGATCGACCATGTCGACTTCCTCGGCGAGACCGTTGCCGCCATCGCCGGCGAGAAGGCCGGCATCCTCAAGCGCGGGGTTCCGGCGGTGATCGGTCGCCAGAGCGAGGCGGCGCTCCGGGTCATCGAGCGGCAGGCGGCGCGCCTGCAGGCGCCGCTCACCATCATGGGCGAACAGTTCCAGGCGCATGACGAGGGCGGACGGCTCATCGTCGCCGACGAGAACGGCCTCATCGACCTGCCGCGCCCGCGTCTCGTCGGCCCGCACCAGATCGAGAATGCCGGCCTCGCCGTCGAGGCGCTGCGGGTCGCCGGCCTGGCCATGCCGTCGCTGGTGCTGCCCTCTCACGCGTTCGAGGAGGGGGTGCGCGCGGCGGAATGGCCGGCGCGGCTGCAGCGGCTCGGTCCCGGCCCGCTGACCGCCCGCGCGCCGGACGGCGTCGACGTCTGGCTCGACGGCGGCCACAACGCCGCCGGCGGGCAGGCACTCGCCGCCGCGCTCGCCGATATCGAGGATCGGGTGCCGCGGCCGCTGGTGCTGATCGTCGGCATGCTGGGCACCAAGGATTCCGGCGCCTTCCTTGCCCCCTTCGCCGGGCTGGCACGCGAGCTCATCGCCGTGCCGGTGCCGGGCGACCACAAGGGCCGCTCTCCGGAGGAAGTCGCGGCCGCTGGCGCGGCGCACGGCCTCTCCTCCTCGACGGCGCCCAGCGTCGCCGCAGCGCTCGACGGGCTCGCCGCCTTCCCGGTGACCCCGGCGCCGCGGGTGCTGATCGCCGGCTCGCTCTATCTTGCCGGCGCGGTACTGGCAGAGAACGGCAACCTGCCGGAGTGACCGGCCATCCGGGAAGGTCGGAGGGATGCGGCGAGCCTTCCGCCGCTGCCTGCTTTGACGCTGCGCCCCGGACACGCAAAAGCACCGGCGCCCGCAAGGGCCCGGTGGCTTGCAATCCACGGGAGAAGGCCCGTTCCGTCGGAAGACGGCCCGGCGCCCGCGCTCAGCGCGGCGCCAGCACCATGATCATCTGCCGGCCTTCCAGCAGCGGCTCCGACTCGACCTTGGCGATCGGCGCGAGCTCTTCCTTGACCTTGTTGAGCAGCTTGTAGCCGAGCTCCTGATGCGCCATCTCACGGCCGCGGAAGCGCAGGGTGACCTTCACCTTGTCGCCTTCGTCGAAGAAGCGGTGGATGGCCTTCATCTTCACCTCGTAGTCGTGGGTGTCGATGCCGGGGCGCAGCTTGATTTCCTTGATCTCGACGACGTGCTGCTTCTTGCGCGCCTCGCTGGCCTTCTTCTGGTTCTGGTACTTGAAGCGGCCGTAATCGAGGATCTTGCAGACAGGCGGGACCGAGTTCGGCGCGATCTCGACGAGATCGAGGCCAGCCTCCTGCGCCAGGGCAATGGCATCGCGCGTCGGCACGACGCCACGATTCTGCCCGTCCTGGTCGATGAGCTGGACTTCACGGATGCGGATGTCTTCGTTGACGCGCGGGCCTTCCTTCTCAGGCACGGCGGCTCTCATAGGGCGACGAATGGCGGTCTTCTCCTCTGACGTTCCGGGTACATCTCACCGCGCGTCTCGGGACAGGCCGGCCGGCTCGCTCACGCGCGTGTAAAACGGTCGCAGAACATCGGTATAAACCCGCCGGAAGTCAACGGTCTTACCAAGGGTAAGAGGGCCTCAAAGCCGCGAAAATAAGCAATTTCCTTCTCCGCCCTGCCTTTTGATGTTGCTTTTCGGCTCTCGGGACGCCTTGAGTGCGCTGTCGGGCGACGGATTTTCGCCGCGCCGGTACGAGAACGGATACGGGCAGCGAGGACGGGAATGGCCGACGATACGCCGGATGTCATCGAGGCAAGCTTCACCGAGGCAAGCTTCACCGGGGCGCGCTTCATCGAGGTCGGCATGCCGGCGCGACGCATCGCCGTGCGGACGACGCCCGGACGCAGCGAACAGGGCGCGCCCGGCATCCTGTGGTGTGGCGGCTATCTCTCCGACATGCGCGGCACCAAGGCCGAAGAGCTCGCCAAGTGGGGCGTCGCCCAGGGTCGGCAGGTGGTGCGCTTCGACTATTCCGGCCACGGCGAATCCGCCGGCGCCTTCATCGACGGCACGATTTCCGACTGGGCCGAGGACGCGCTCGCGGTGTTCGATCGCTGCACCAGAGGGCCGCAGATCATCGTCGGCTCCTCCATGGGCGGCTGGATCTCGCTGCTGCTGGCCCGGGCGCTGGCGGCGCGGGAGGAACAGCGGCGAGAGGACAAGCCGGGAGAGGACAAGCGACTTGCCGGCCTGGTCCTCATCGCCCCGGCGCCGGATTTCACCGAGGAGCTGATGTGGAAGGCGATGACGCCGCAGATCCGCGCCGAGCTGGTCGAAAACGGGGTCTGGTACCGCGAAAGCGAGCATGGCCGCAGTCCCATCACCTTGAAGCTGATCGAGGACGGCCGGCTGCACCAGGTGCTGGGCGAACCGTTCGCGGTAGGCTGTCCGGTGCGCATCCTCCAGGGCGTCGCCGACGACGTCGTGCCGTGGCGCCATGCGATGAAGCTGGTTACCTGCCTCGCCGAGGACGACGTGGTGGCGACGCTGGTCAAGGATGGCGATCACCGGCTGTCGCGTCCGGAGGACATTGCGCGCATCCTCGCGGCGGTCGAGCAACTGGGCTAGGCCGCGCTGCCGCCCGGCGCACGCAGGAAGATGACTTCCGTCGTACCGTAGCGCCGCCGCTCCAGTTCCTCGAAGCCTTCCGGCGGCGCAAAGGCGGCCTCCACCGCCTCCTCGACGAGGATGAGGGCGCCCAGCGCCAGCCAGCCGCCATCGCGGGCACCGGCCAGTGCCTGCTCGGCGAGGCCGCGTCCATAGGGCGGGTCACAGAAGACGAGATCGAATGCATCGCTGGCAAAGGCGGTGCCCAGCTTCGTCGCGTCGCGGCGGAAAATGCGGGTAACCCCGCCGAGCCCGAGCGCCTCGACATTGGCGCGAATCAGGCCCCGCGGCTCGGCGGCCTCCTCGACGAACACCGCGAGCTTCGCCCCGCGCGACAGCGCCTCGAGGCCCAGCGCGCCGGTGCCGGCGAACAGGTCCAGCACCCGGGCATCGTCGGCCGCATCGTCATAGGCATGGGCGAGCACGTTGAACAACGCCTCGCGCAGCCGATCGGTGGTGGGACGGGTCGCATTGGAGGTCGGGGCCCGGAGGGGCCGGCCGCCGAGCCGGCCGCCGACGATGCGCATCGTGCGGTTCCCGCGGCTCAGCTACGCGGCGGACGCGGGCCGCGCGGCTTCGATGGGCCGCCGGAGGGACGCTCTCCGCGCGGCTTGCCACCACCGGGCTTGCCACCACCGGGCTTGCCACCGAAACTCTTGCCGCCGCCCGGCTTGCCGGCGAACTTGCCGGCAGGACGCCCCCCAGGCTTGTCGCCGAAGGAACGTTCGCCGCGCGGCTTGTCCGCTGCGGCACCCTTGCCGGCGAAGTTCTTGGCCCCGAAGCTCTTGCCGCCGAAGCTCTTGCCTTCCGGCCGGCTGTCGCGGCGCTCGGCGCCGTCGCCGGAGCGGAACGAACGGCCGCGCCCGGCCTCTTCGGACTTCACCCGGCCACTATAGGGCCGGTTGCTGCCCTCGCCGCGGAAGGAGCGTTCACGGAACGGCCGCTCGCCCTGCTCGCGACGCGGCGCGCGCTCCGGGCGCTCCTCACCATCGCGGTTGCGGAACGGCCGGTCGCCCTCCGGTCGCTCGGTGCGGGGCCGGAACGGACGCTCACCTTCCGCACGTTCGCCGCGCGGGCGGAACGGGCGCTCGCCGCGCTCGCCCTCTTCGCGGGGCGGACGCGGACGGGACGGGCGGTCGCCCTCTTCCCGCTTGCGAAAGCCACCTTCTTCGGAGCGCGGACGGAAGGGACGCGCGGCCGCAGCCTCCTCACGCGGCGTGCGCGGGCGGAAGGCCCGCTCGGTGCGTTCGCCATCCTCGCGGCGCGGACGCGGCGGGCGCTCGCCACCGTCTTCCTCGCGGCGCGGACGCTCGGTGCGGGCGCGGAACGGCGGACCGCTCTCCTCGCGACGCGGGCCGCGGGCCGGACGCTCGTCGCCGTCGCGGCGATGCGCCGGACGGTCGCCATCTTCACGCTTGCGGAACGGACGGTCGCCCTCCGGACGCTCGCTGCGCGGACGGAACGTGCGCTCGCCGCCTTCCTCCTCGCGACGTGGGCGCTCGGTGCGGGCACGGAACGGCTGGCCACTCTCCTCGCGGCGCTGGCCGCGAGCCGGACGCTCGTCGCCATCGCGGCGATGGGCCGGACGGTCGCCATCCTCACGCTGGCGGAACGGACGATCACCCTCCGGACGCTCGCTGCGCGAACGGAACGTGCGTTCGCCGCCTTCCCCCTCGCGGCGCGGGCTGCGGGCCGGACGGTCGCCGTCTTCGCGCTTGCGGAACGGGCGGTCGCCTTCGCTGCGGCGGCCGCGCAACGGCGCGCGCTCGGGCTCCGGCTCCGGCGCATTGCTTTTCACGCGCTGCACCAGCACCTTGCGGCCCTTGCGATCGGCGACGATCCCAGCCTTTACCGTGCGCTCGGGCGTCTCTTCTGTATCGATCGGCTTGCGGCGGTGACGATCCTCGGCTCCCTCGGCCTTGGCATAGCGCGCCGCCTTGCCGGAACGCGCGGGGGCGCGGGGCGCCTCCTCGTCCGAGCCGTCATAGATGAAGACCGGCCCCTCGAAATCGGCGCCGGCAGCGGCGGTCAGCTCCGGGCCAAGCTGGTCGGCGAGCACGCGGGTACGCACTTCCTCGATCGCGCCCTGCGCGATCTCGCCGAGCTGGAACGGGCCGTAGGACAGGCGGATCAGCCGGTTGACGTCGAGGCCGAGCGAGCCGAGGACGTTGCGCACTTCGCGGTTCTTGCCTTCGCGCAGAGCGAGGGTCAGCCAGGAATTGGCCCCCTGCACGCGGTCGAGCACGGCCTCGATGGGGCCGTAATGCACGCCGTCCACCGTAATGCCATTGATCAGCGCGTCGAGCTTGTCCTGGGTGATCTCGCCCTTGGCGCGCACGCGATAACGGCGCAGCCAGCCGGTCTCCGGCAGCTCCAGCACCCGCGACAGGCCGCCATCATTGGTGAGCAGGATCAACCCCTCGGTGTTGAGATCGAGCCGGCCGACCGAGACCAGGCGGGGCAGGTCGGCGGGCAGGATCTCGAACAGGGTCGGGCGCCCTTCGGGGTCGAAATTGGTCGTCACCACGCCCTTGGGCTTGTGGTAGAGGAACAGCCGCGTGCGCTCCTTCGCCGGCAGCGGGCGACCGTCGACGGTGATGGCATCCTCGGGCGTCACGGTGCGGGCGGGGGTATCGAGCACCTCGCCATTCACCGTCACCCGGCCTTCGCCGATCCAGTCCTCGATCTCGCGCCGCGAGCCGAGGCCGGCGCGGGCGATGACCTTGGCGACGCGCTCGGCCTCCCGCGGCTCGGCGGGGGCGAGGTTGCGCGGCGCACGCGGCACGCGGTTCTGTTCCTTGCGGGGCGCGGACGGGTTGCGCGGAGGCGGTTTGGGCATGGGGATGATCCGAACTTTGGGCGGCGGTGCTATCACGTCCGGAACGCGGACGCGAGCTTTTGGGGGCATCAACGGTTGAATGAGGCGACGGCACGGCCGGATTTCATGGAAAGGGCCCTTGAGGAGGCCCGAAAGGCCACCGAGCGCGGCGAGGTGCCGGTCGGCGCGGTGGTGGTACGCGAAGGCGCGGTACTGGCCGCGGAGGGCAATCGCACCCGCGAACTCGCCGACCCATCGGCACATGCCGAGATGCTGGCGATCCGCCGGGCCGCGGCGCTTCTCGGCACCGATCGGCTCAGCGACTGCGATCTGTATGTGACGCTGGAGCCCTGCACCATGTGCGCCGGCGTCATTGCCTGGGCGCGGCTGCGCCGCCTCTATTACGGCGCCGCCGATCCCAAGGGCGGGGCGGTGGAGAGCGGCGTGCGGTTCTTCTCGGCGCCGACCTGCCACCATGTGCCGGAGATCTATGACGGTATCAGGGCAAGCGAAGCGGCGACACTGCTGAAAAGCTTCTTTGTGACGCGGCGCTAGGCGGGCGGCGCGGAACTACGCCAGCACCGCCTCGACCCGGCGCTTCACCTCGTCCTTCACCGGCTCGGCGGCCTTGAAGATCGCGGCTGAACGGAAGAAGTCCAGCACCCGGAAACCGTCGACATTGGGTCGGATCAGGATATCCGGCGCACCGGATTTAAGCTTCTCGGCGACGATCGAGCCGGCCATGATCTGCAACGCCGCGAACATTGCGTCGAAGGGCCGCGGCACGCCGCGCGTCTCGCCGCCGTGGCCGCCGGTGATATCCACCGCCAGCACCTTGTCGGCGCGCAGCCGCAGCAGGTCGAACGGCAGCGGATTGACCGCGCCGCCATCGACCAGCGTATGGCCGCCATGCACCACCGGGCGGATCAGCCCGGGAATCGCCAGCGACGCCGCCACCGCCGGGCGAATCTCGCCGGAGGAGAACACCTGCTCGCGCCGGGCCCAGTAGTTGGTGGCGACGACATGCAGCGGAATCGCCAGCTCCTCGAAGCGCTCCGGCACCGAGGCGGGCAGAAAACCCTCAAGGAAACGCTCGGCATCGAGCAGCACCGGATTGCCCAGCCCGCCGAACAGGTCGGCGATGCGCCCCACACGGGCCGCCAGCAGGCGTCGCATCACCTCGCCGCGGTCCTTCAACAGGCTCGACACCATATGGCGCAGCTCCTGCGCCGGGATGCCGGACGCATAGGCGGCGCCGATCAGCGCGCCGATCGAGGCGCCGGCAATGGCGACGGGGCGGATGCCGAGTTCGTCCAGCGCTTCCAGCACCAGGATGTGCGACAGACCGCGCGCACCACCCGACCCCAGCGCCACGGCAAGCGAAGGCTCACGCCCGGCAAGCGAGGTACCGTGCGAGGAAAGGACCGGTTCGTGAGGCGGCGCGTGACGTCCGCGCCCGGCGTGAGGGTCGTCCATGGCGGCTATGTCGCATGATTCCACGGCAATTGTTTGAAAACGTCGCGACAGCCTCATGGTTCGGCCGGCACGACGATCTTCTTTTGCGGTTTCGCCCGTCAGGCTATTCCGCCAGCGCCCGCCAGGCGATGTCGGAGCGGCAGAAACCCTCCGGCCAGTCGATCAGCGCCACGGCGTCATAAGCACGCTCGCGCGCCTCGGCGACGTTGGCGCCGATGGCGGTGACGTTCAGCACCCGCCCGCCATTGGCGACGAGATGCCCGCCCTCCAGCCGGGTGCCGGCATGGAAGACATGCACGCCCGGCAGCGCGCCGGCGGCGCCGACACCCTTGATCGGCGTGCCCTTCTCGTAGGAACCCGGATAGCCGCGCGCGGCCATGACCACGGTGATGGCGGCATCCGGCGCCATGGAAACGCCGCGCTCGTCGGCAAGCGCACCGGTGGCGGTGGCATGGAGCAGCTCCAGCAGGTCGCCCTCCAGCCGCATCAGCAGCACCTGGCATTCCGGGTCGCCGAAACGGACATTGTATTCAATGAGCTTCGGCCCATCGATGGTGATCATCAGCCCGGCGAAGATGATGCCGCGATAGGGGCTGCCGCCATCGGCAAGGGCGCGGGCGGTCGGCTTGACGATTTCCGACAGCGTGCGGCGCTCCATCTCGGCGGTGAACACCGGCGCCGGCGAATAGGCGCCCATGCCGCCGGTGTTCGGCCCCTGATCGCCGTCGAAGGCGCGCTTGTGGTCCTGCGCCGAGCCGAAGGGCAGCACCGTCTCGCCATCGACGAGGCAGAAGAAGCTCACTTCCTCGCCTTCGAGGAACTCCTCGATGAGGATCTCGGTGCCGGGCGTGCCCATGGCGAACACCTCGTCGACGGCGGCGAGCGCCTCGTCGAGGCTCATGGCGACGACGACGCCCTTGCCGGCCATCAGCCCATCGGCTTTCAGCACGATCGGCGCGCCGCGCTCGCGCACATAGGCGCGGGCGGCGTCGGCCTGCGAGAACCGGCCGAAGGCGGCGGTCGGAATATCGTGCTGGCGGCACAGCTCCTTGGTGAACAGCTTGGAGCCTTCCAGCTGCGCGGGGGCCCGGCGCGGGCCGAACACGTTGATGCCCTCGGCGGCCAGTCGGTCGGCAATGCCGTCGACCAGCGGCGCTTCGGGACCGACCACCACCAGGTCGATCTTCTCGGCGGCACAGATCGAGACGATGGCGTCGTGATCGGTAAGCGGGATGGACTCGAGGCAGCGCGCATGCTCGGCAATGCCGGGATTGCCGGGAATGGCGATCAGCGTGGTGAGCAGCGGGCTCTGCGCCAGCTTCCAGGCGAGTGCATGCTCGCGGCCGCCCGAGCCCAGCAGCAGAACTTTCATGCCTCGTCTCCCGTTCGCGTCATTCGGCTGCGCGTCATCCAGCTACGCGCCATCCGGTCCGCGCTTCGCCTAGACGACCCGGCGCCGGGGAGCAAGGGGCCGCCGGGCCAAGACGGGATCTACTCGTAGGCCAGCGCCACCACCGGATCCATCCCCGCCGCCTTGCGCGCCGGCAGATAGCCGAAGATCAGCCCGGTGAGGAAGGCGCAGCCGAAGGCGAGCAGCGGCGGCAGCAGCGAGAGCACGATGTTGACGCCCAGCGCGCCCAGCGCCACCGCCGCGCCGAGGCCGAGCACCACGCCCACGGCGCCGCCGACCCCGCACACCACCAGCGCCTCGGTGTTGAACTGCAGCATGATGTTGCTCATGCGCGCGCCGGTCGCCATGCGGATGCCGATCTCGCGGGTGCGCTCGGTGACGCTCACCAGCATGATGTTCATCACCCCGATGCCGGCAACGATCAGCGAGATGGCGGCGACGCAGCCCAGCACCAGCGTCAGCGTCTCCTGCGTCGCCACCGCCGTCTCCAGGAATTGCGCGGTGTTGCGCACCTGGAAGTCCTCGGTCTGGTGGCGCTCGGTGAGGATGCGGGTAATCTCGCGCTCGACGGCGGGGATATTGGCGGCGTCGTCCACCTTCAGCGTCACCGAATTGACGAAGCGGCGACCGAATACCCGCACGAAGCCGGTGGAGAGCGGCACCAGCGCCACATCATCCTGGTCCTGGCCGAAGGCGTTGGCGCCGCGCGCGCCGAGAATGCCGATCACCTGATAGGGTACGTTCTTGACCAGCACGTAGCGCCCGATCGGGTCATCCTCGCCGAACAGGTTTCTCGCCACCGTCTGGCCCAGCACCAGCACCGGCGCATAGGCCTTGACGTCGTCGGCGGAGAACATCACCCCGCGTTCCATCGGCCAGTCGCGCGCGGCGAGATAGTCCGCCGTGGTGCCGGTGATCTGGGTGAAATAATCCTCCGAGCCGAAGCGCATGGTGTAGCGGCCGGTCCGTTCCGGCGCGACGGCGCCAAGGCCGGGAATGGCGCGCAGCGCATCGGCATCTTCCGGCAGCAGCGTGGCATTGTCGCCGGAGGTGCGGATGCCCGCGGCGCCGGGCCGCACGATCAGCAGGTTGGTGCCGATCTGGGCGATGCGCTCCATCACCTGCTGCTTGCCGCCATCGCCGACCGCCAGCATGGTGATGACCGAGGCAACGCCGATGACGATGCCGAGCAGGGTCAGCACGGTGCGGAACAGGTTGGCGTACATGGAGGCGAAGGCCATGCGCACCGCTTCCGCCAGATCCGGCACGAAGCGGGCGAGGCCGCCGCGGCCCTGCAGATGGCCCGCCGGCTTGGGCGGGGCGGAGGGCGGCGGCAGCGCCGCGCGCGGGGTGGGCTCGTCGGAAACGATGTGCCCATCCTGGAACCGCACGATGCGCCTTGCATGCGCCGCCACCTCGGCGTCATGGGTGATGAGGATGACGGTGTGCCCCTCGGCGTTCAGCTCGGTGAGCAGCGCCAGCACCTCCTCGCCCGAGCGGCTGTCGAGCGCGCCGGTCGGCTCGTCGGCGAGGATCACCGGCGCGGCGTTCATCAGCGCCCGCGCGATGGAGACGCGCTGCTGCTGGCCGCCAGAAAGCTGGCTCGGCCGGTGCTCGGCGCGCTCGGCAAGACCGAGCCGGGCGAGCAGGGCGTGGGAACGGGACACCCGCCGCTCCCGCGGCAGGCCGGCGTAGATGGCGGGGATCTCGACATTTTCCGCCGCCGTCAGGCTCGGCAGCAGGTTGTAGCGCTGGAACACGAAGCCGAAGCTCGCACAGCGCAGATGCGCCAGCGCGTCGGGGTCCAGCCCGGCGACATCGACGCCGGCGACGCGGTACTGCCCGCTGCTCGGCCGGTCGAGGCAGCCGACGATGTTCATCAGCGTCGATTTGCCGGAGCCCGACTGGCCCATGATGGCGACGAACTCGCCGGGCATGATCGACAGCGACACCCGGTCGAGCGCCCACACCACCGTTTCGCCGTTCGGATAGAGCCGGCTCACATCCACCAACTCGACGATCGGCGTTCCCGGCGGCTGAACGGGAGAGGGGAAGTGGCGGCCGTCGAGGCCGGCTTCGCCGATCAACCTGTCGCCTGTGGCTCCATCGCGTGTAGCTCCATCGCTCATGGCGCTGCCTCAGCCGAGCCGCGGCATCATCGGCGGCCGGCCCTGCCCCGGGGCGGCGCCCGGCGCGCGGTTGCCGGTGATCACCCGGTCGCCGACCGCCAGGCCCTCGACGATCTGCGTCATCGAACGGTTCGACAGCCCCGTCGTCACCGCGCGCTCCTCCACCGCACCGCCACGGGAGAGCACGCGCACCGTCTTGGCGCCGTCGCGGCCGGTGCGTATGGCGGCGGTCGGCACCAGCGGCACGCCCTTGGCCTCGCCGAGCCGGAAGAACACCTGCGCCGTCATGTCGGTCATCAGCATCAGATCGGGGTTCGGCACGTCGATCAGCACGTTGTAGAGCACCACGTCGTTTACGATGGTGGGGGTCGGCTCGACCTGCCGCACCGTGCCCTCCCAGCGCCGGTCCGGCAGGCCCAGCGTGGAGAAATAGGCGGGGGTGCCGACCTGGATGCGCGGAATGTCACCCTCGGCGACCTGCGCCGTCACCGTCATGGTCTGGAGGTCGGCGATGCGCAGCACGATCGGCGCGCTCTGATTGGCATTGAGCGTCGAGCCTTCGCGGGCGGTGATCGACACCACGGTGCCGTCCATCGGCGCGTAGATCTTGGTGTATCCAAGATTGGCGAGATCGCCCTCGAGCGTCGCCTGCGTCTGGGCAATCTGAGCCTTGAGGGCGTCGATCTTGGCTTCGCTGATGCGCGCCGTGGCGGTGGCGGCATCGGCGGCATCCTTGCTGCCGGACTGATTGGCCAGCAATTGCTGCGCGCGCTCGTTGCGCAGCCGATCGAGCGTGAGCTGTGCTTCCGCCTGCGCAAGCTGGGCGCGCAGATTGTCGAGGCTGGCGCGGTCGCCGGCGACGCGGGTCTGGTACACGGTGGGATCGATCTCGGCGAGCAGATCGCCCTTCTTCACCACCGCGCCGACATCGGGATGGATGACGCGGAGCTGGCCGGAGACCTGGGTGCCGACATCGACATAGTTCTTCGGCTGCAGCTTGGCGATGGCGGTGACCACGGTCTCGATGTCGCCGAGCTCGACCCTGGCGGTCTGGTAAGCCGGCGCCTCGGCAGCATTGCGCTCGCCGGCGAGATAGGCATAGGCGCCGCCGCCGGCCGCCAGAACGGCCACCAGCGCCAGCCACGGCCAACGCCGCCGGCGCGGCGCGAGGCGCGTCTCACCCAATTCCGTACCAGAGCGCTGAAGCATCGCCGTTCCGCCGCTTTCCCTGTCCATCCAAGGGGATAGACCGGAAGCCGCACGGCATAAAGTGAATTCGCGGTAATGTCGCCCGCGGGCGCCATTACCTAACGCGTTGCCTCCAGAGCCCTTTTTATCGACCGGGCGATTCCGCCCGATCGGAATGGGCTCTAGCGCTGCTGCGGCCGGTAGTCACCCGTCGCCGGATCGCGCCGTAGCGTGGCCGGGGGCGGCGCGACCGCCGTCTCGTCGTTGCGGGCCTCATCTAGTTCGGCATTCACCCGGCGCGACTCCTGCGCCAGCTTCTTGATCAGGGCGGCGGCGCCCAGGGCGCCCAGGGCGACGATCAGGAAAGGGGGCATGAACGGTTTCCTCGGTTACAGGCCGAAGCGGCCCCAAAGCGCCCGTGCCTCGGCGGCTTGGACGATCTCGTCGGCGAAGCCGGCACCGATCGCGGCGGCCGATTCGGCCTGGGCACCGACACCGGGGACACGGCGGCCGAAAAGCCCGCCGCCGGACTGGATCAGCGGCGTGACGACCTTTTCGCCGTAGCGGGCGCGCAGGAACGCGCGCAGGTCGCCGATCGAATCGACGAGGCCGAATTCCTGCGCCTGTTCCGCCGTCCAGAACTCGCCGGAGAACAGCGTCGTCTCGTCGGCGGTCAGCACATCGCCACGCCGCGCCCGCACCAGGCCGGCGAACACCGCGTGGATGTCCTTCTGCAGGCTTTTCAGCCGCTCGACGTCCTCCGCCTTCTCCGGCTGGAACGGGTCGAGCATTACCTTGCGCTCGCCGGCGGTGTAGACGCGCCGGTCGATGCCGAGCTTCTCCAGCGCCTTGTCGAAGCCGAAACCGGCGCTCACCACCCCGATCGAGCCGACGATCGAGAACGGGTCGGCGACGATCTCGTCGGCGGCGCAGGCCAGCATGTAGCCGCCGGAGGCGGCCACGTCCTCGACGAAGGCGATCACCGGCAGGTGCTTCTCGGCGGCGAGATCGCGGATGCGCTTATAGATCAGATGCGACTGCGCCGGCGCGCCGCCGGGCGAATTGATGACCAGCGCCACCGCCTTGGCGCCCTTCACGGCGAAGGCCTTGTCGAGGCTTTTCGCCACCCCGGCGAGAGTGAGGGCCGGGCGCAGCGGCGTGCCGACGCCGATGGTGCCGGCAAGGCGGACCACCGGCACGATGGCCGCGTCGTCACGCAGCGAAGCCGGCAGGATGGGCGCCATGTGCCGGCGCAGCTGGGTAAACAGGGACGCAGTTGCCATCAGCAAGACATAGGGCCGCACGCGCTCCGGCTCAAGCGCATCCGCCGGCGAACGCGATAACGGTCCGGCGAGCGCGCGCAGCCGAGGGTCTCACGCGACCCCGGCACCATCCCGTAGCACCGCCTCGGCCGCCGGCGTCGGCCGGCCGCCGGCATCGGCGAGCAGCAATCCGGGCAGCAGCGCCGGCGGGGTGCGCCGCCCCTTCACCGCGCCGACCAGCACGCGGATCGCCGGCGCGTCCGGCCGGCCATGGACCGGGCGTATCGTCACGGCACCGAAACGGCCTGACAGCGCTGCGAGGATGGCCTCCAGCGCCTCAGGGCGGTGGATGAGGGCGAGATGGCCGCCCGGCGCCAGCAGCCGCTCGGCCGCCTTTACCCAGTCGTCGAGCGCAACGTCTTCCGCCATATGGGCCAGCGCCCGCCGGCCGCTGGGCGAGACCCGATGGCGCGCCGGATCGTTGAAGGGCGGGTTCATCAGCACGGCGTCGGCGGCGCGGGCCCCGGGCTCCGCCGGCCCGCCCGGCCGGGCGAGCGTCGCGATGTCGGCCTCCACCACCGACACCCGCGCCGAGAGATCGGGCTGCTGGCGCGCGGCGTTGCGGCGGGCGAGCGCAGCGGTCACCGGGTCGATCTCGACAAGGTGCAGCCGCGTCGCCGGCAGCCGTGCGGCGACGGCGAGGCCGGCCGCGCCGACACCAGCGCCGAGGTCGACCGCGCGGCGAATCGCCGCCGGCACGCTGGCGGCGAGCAGCAGCGCGTCGTGCCCGGCGCGGTGGCCGCGCGCCGGCTGCAGCAGCCGCAGCCGGCCGCCGAGCAGCGCGTCGTCGGTGAGCGGCAGATCGTCCGGTGGCGGCTCGCCCGCGCTCATTCCGGCACCAGTTCACGCCCGAGGCCGGCCTCGACCAGCAGCCGGCGGGCGCGATTCGCCGCGTCGTCCTCCACCAGCACCCGGCGGGGGATCACCCCGAGCGAGCCTTCGAGGATGCTCATATGCCGGTCGAGAACCAGATGGCCGATGCCGTCGGCGGCGAGGAGCGACTCGACGGCGCTGATGAGGACCGGGTCGTTGGTACGCATGATTTCCCGCATGCGTGCATCATGGCACGGCGCCCTCCGACTGGGGAGGGGCGCGCCGATTCCGCCCGCCGGATCCCGCCGGCCGGCCTCGCCCGGAAACCGGCGTTCCCGCGGGCGGCTTGCCCGAGAGGCGGGCCTGTCCTTATTGTGGCGCCGGTTTTCATCCTGTCGGAAAATGACTGTGGCTGTCGTCGTTCCTTTCGATCCCGTTGCCGAACCGTCGCTCGAGACCATCATCTCTCTCGTCCGCGACGACATGGAGCGCGCCAATGCGCTGATCCTGTCGCGCACCGGCTCCGACGTCACCATGATCCCGGAAGTGGCGACGCATCTCATCTCCTCCGGCGGCAAGCGGCTGCGGCCAATGCTCACCGTGGCCACCGCCATTCTCGCCGGCTATCGGGGCGAGGGCCACGTCAAGCTCGCCGCCTCGGTGGAGTTCATGCACACCGCGACGCTGCTGCATGACGACGTGGTGGACGACAGCGACATGCGCCGCGGCAAGCCGGCCGCCCGCATGCTGTGGGGCAACGAGGCCAGCGTGCTGGTCGGCGACTTCCTGCTCGGCCAGGCGTTCCGCATGATGATCGAGGTCGGCGACATGCGCTGCCTCGACATCCTCTCCACCGCCGCGGTGGTGATCGCCGAGGGCGAGGTGGCCCAGCTCGCCGCCGCCAAGAACACATCGACCAGCGAGGACGAGTATCTCGCCGTCATCCGCGGCAAGACGGCGGAGCTGTTCGCCGCCGCCTGCGAGGTCGGCCCGGTGCTCGGCAAGCTCACCAAGGCCGAGCAGGCGGCCTGCCGCAGCTACGGCATGAATCTCGGCATCGCCTTCCAGCTGATCGACGATGCGCTCGATTATGGCGGGCAGCGCGCCAAGCTCGGCAAGAATGTGGGCGACGACTTCCGCGAGGGCAAGATCACCCTGCCGATCGTGCTCGCCTTCCGGCGCGGCAATGAGGAGGAGCGCGGCTTCTGGACGCGCTGCCTGCAGGATGGCGAGATCGGCGAGGGCGACCTCGAGCGGGCGATCGAGCTGCTGTCCCGCCACAATGCGCTCGCCGACACGGTGGAGCGCGCCCGTCACTACGGCGCCATCGCCAAGGACGCGCTCGGCCTGTTCCGCGACGGCCCGGCCAAGCAGGCGCTGCTCGACGTGGTGGAGTTCTGCGTCGCGCGGGCCCGCTAAAGGTCGCCCGCCAAGAGCCCTCAGCCGCGCGGCGCGTAGAGAATGATCGCCGCGCCGGCGAGACAGATGGCGCCGCCGGTCAGGTCCCAGCGATCCGGACGAAAGCCCTCCGCCGCCCACAGCCAGACCAGCGAGGCGGCGATATAGACGCCGCCATAGGCGGCGAAGGCGCGACCCGCCGCCTCGGCATCGACCCGCGTCAGCAGCGCGCCGAAGGCGATCAGGCTCAGCGCCCCCGGCGCCAGCCAGAGTGGGTTCGCCCCCGAACGTACCACCGCCCAGAAGGCGAAGCAGCCGGCGATCTCGGCGAGCGCCGCCAGCGCGTAGACGAATGCCGTCGTCAAAGGCTTCCCCTCACCCGATGATGGTGGACTTGACCCACCAGTCCGGCCGCGCCGCGACGATGAGCTTCGCCGCCCGCGCCGCCGCCCGGCAATCGTCATAGAGCCCGAAGAATGTTGCGCCGGAGCCGGACATCCGCACCAGCCGCACCGCCGGCGTTCCGGCAAGGCGGTCCGCCACCTCGCCGAGCGAAGGTTCGAGCGCGCGGGCCGGCGGTTCGAGATCGTTGGGCATGCCGGTGAGGAAGGCGAGCACCTCGGCCCGCGTCGCAAAGCCGGTGGGAGGCGGCGGCACCGACCGGCACCGCTCGCCCGGCACGAGGCCGAGCTGGCGAAATACGGCGGCGGTCGCCACCGGAATGCGCGGATTGACCAGAACCAGGCCAAAGCGCGGCAGGGCGACGGGTGTCAGCGCCTCGCCGCGCCCGCGCATCAGGCAGGCGCGGCCATAAAGACAGACCGG
The DNA here is from genome assembly GCF_018390605.1 of Ancylobacter defluvii. Classification (GTDB taxonomy): domain Bacteria; phylum Pseudomonadota; class Alphaproteobacteria; order Rhizobiales; family Xanthobacteraceae; genus Ancylobacter; species Ancylobacter defluvii. The sequence continues at coordinate 60,571 of NZ_JAHBGD010000028.1, read as the reverse complement.
CACGTCGGAGCCGGTGGCGAGCGCCGCCTCGAACATGCGCCGGTCGTCGGGCGCCAGCCCGTTGGTTCGGGCGAGCAGCCGGAGCGCCGCCGCCGCATCCGCCGAGCCGCCGCCGATGCCGGAGGAGACCGGCAGCCTTTTGTCGAGGGTGAAGCGGCCGACGGCCAGCCCCTCCACGCGCGCCGTCAGCTCCCGCACCGCCTTCAGCACCAGATTGTCCGGCTCGACGGCGAGCGTCGCGGCGCCGGGACCGGCGAGATCGAGGCCCGGCGCGCCGGCCGGATCATAGGCCAGCCGATCCGCCGCACCGGCGAAAGCGACGAGGCTCGACAATTCGTGATAGCCGTCGGCCCGGCGCCCGAGCACGGCGAGGGAGAGATTGATCTTGGCCGGCGCGCGCTCCGCCAGCCGCGCGGCTGGCGGGGATGAAGCGGTCGGCGCGGCGGTGGTCGGATGGGGCATGCCCTGCTTATGAGCGGCGGCGCGCCGGCCGGCAAGCGGCGGCGGCGATCGGCCCGCCGAAGCGGCGACTTGCGCCGAAGGGGGTTTTGGCTGTATATGACGGTCATTCACATATCTCAGATGACCTGACGGTTGGTTGAGAGTGGGTTCCGCCGACGGGACCCGCTCTTTTTGCATTGCCGACCATGTCGGGTCCGGTGAGGACGATGAGCGAGAACGACATCAACGCCGATACCGCTGCCATCGAAGCCCGGCTCGACGAGCCGCGCCTCGTCACCGAGACCGGCCCGGCCGCACGGGTGGCGGCGATCGTCGCGCCGGTGCTGGAAGGGCTCGGCTTCCGGCTGGTGCGCGTGAAGATCTCGGGCGGCGACTCGATGACGCTGCAGATCATGGCCGAGCGGCCGGACGGCAGCTTCGGCATCGACGAATGCGAAGCGGCAAGCCGTGCGATCTCGCCGGTACTCGACGTCGAAGACCCGATCTCCGGCGCCTATAATCTCGAAATGTCCTCGCCCGGCATCGACCGGCCGCTGGTGCGCGTCAGCGATTTCCAGCGCTGGACCGGGCATGACGTCAAGGTCGAGATGGCGGTGCCGCATGAGGGGCGCAAGCGCTTTCGCGGCCTGCTGCTCGGCGTCGAGGGCGGTGAGGCGGTGGTTCGTCTTCCCGACGCTCCCGCCGGCGCCCCCGACACGCATCGCCTGCCGGTCGCCGATATCGGCGATGCGCGCCTCGTATTGACCGATGAGTTGATCCGCGACGCGCTGCGCCGCGACAAGGCGCTGCGCGAGAGCGGCGGCTTCGACGAAGACGATGAACTGGGCGACGAGTTGGACGACGACCCGCAGGACGATGCCGGCGACGGGGCGGACGAGCAGGTTCTGGTGCGCATCGTTCCGGCCAAGCCGACGCCGGTGCGCAAGGCGGCGGTGAAGAAGCCGTCGCCGAAGGCTTGGCCGAAACCGCCGGGCGTCAAGCCCGGCAAGAAATCGAACGCCAAACGGAAAACCCCCGCGAAGGAGACGCACTGATGGCTGTCGTCAGCGCAAACCGGCTCGAGCTGCTGCAGATCGCCGATGCGGTCGCGCGTGAAAAGTCGATCGACCGGCATATCGTCATCGCCGCCATGGAGGACGCGATCGCCAAGGCGGCGCGCTCCCGCTACGGCGCCGAGACCGACATCCATGCGGAGATCAACCCGCGCACCGGCGAGCTGCGCCTTGCCCGTCACCTTCTGGTGGTCGATCAGGTCGAGAACTACGCCACCGAGATCGACCTCGTCGGCGCCCGCCGGCTGAACCCGGCGGCGCAGGTGGGCGATTCCATCGCCGACACCCTGCCGCCCTTCGATTTCGGCCGCATCGCCGCCCAGTCGGCCAAGCAGGTCATCGTGCAGAAGGTGCGCGAGGCCGAACGCGACCGGCAGTATGAAGAATTCAAGGATCGCATCGGCGAAGTCATCAACGGCGCGGTCAAGCGCGTCGAGTACGGCAACGTCGTCGTCGACCTCGGCAAAGGCGAAGCCTCGCTTCGTCGCGACGAATTGCTGCCGCGCGAAGTCTTCAAGGTCGGCGACCGCATCCGCGCCTATGTCTATGACGTGCGCCGCGAACCGCGCGGCCCGCAGATCTTCCTGTCGCGCACCCATCCCCAGTTCATGGCGAAGCTGTTCGCGCAGGAAGTGCCGGAAATCTACGACAACATCGTCGAGATCAAGGCGGTCGCCCGCGACCCCGGCTCGCGCGCCAAGATTGCCGTCACCTCGCGCGACACCTCGGTGGACCCGGTCGGCGCCTGCGTCGGCATGCGCGGCTCGCGCGTGCAGGCCGTGGTGAACGAGCTGCAGGGCGAGAAGATCGACATCATCCCGTGGTCGAACGATGTGGCGACCTTCATCGTCAACGCCCTTGCGCCGGCGGAAGTCGTCAAGGTGGTGCTCGACGAGGACCGCGAGCGTATTGAAGTCGTGGTGCCCGATGCCCAACTAAGCCTGGCCATCGGCCGCCGCGGCCAGAATGTTCGCCTCGCCTCCCAGCTCACCGGCTGGGACATCGACATCATGACCGAAGCGGAAGAGAGCGAGCGGCGCCAGAAGGAATTCGCCGAACGTTCGAAGATCTTCGCCGAGGCGCTCGATCTCGACGAGATGATGGGTCAGTTGCTCGCCTCGGAAGGTTTTGCCACCGTCGAAGAGCTCGCTTATGTGCCGATCAACGAGTTGGCGAGCATCGAGGGCTTCGACGAGGACACTGCGCAGGAACTGCAGAACCGCGCGCAGGGCCACCTCGCCCAGGTGGAAGCCGAGTTGGACGAGCGCCGCCGTGCGCTGGGCGTCGAGGACGAGCTGCGCGAAGTGCCGGGCGTGACCTCGCCGATGCTGGTTGCGTTCGGCGAGAACGACATCAAGTCCGTCGAGGACCTGGCCGGCTGCGCCACCGACGATCTCGTCGGCTGGAGCGAGCGCAAGGATGGCGAGACCGTCCGCATCGCCGGCGCACTGGAGGGCTTCCAGCTCTCGAAGGAAGACGCCGAGGCACTGATCATGCAGGCCCGCGTGAAGGCGGGCTGGATTTCGGCCGAGGAGCTCGCGCAGGCGGGCGACGAGGCCGAAGAGACGACTGAAGAGGACGCCGGCAACGCGGCGTGAGCCGCGGAGCCCTTTCGCCCGGCCGCCCGATATGGGTGACGGGACGGGGGCTCCGAACTCACTGTCGGATCCGGTAAAGAGGGAGTATCGCCCAGCGATGCAGCAGGCGAGCGAACAGGTCGGGGATCACGAGATCCCCGCCGGTGCCGGCGAGCCGGAGGAGACCGATGCCGGTCCCGCCGCGGCGCGCCGCGTGCTGTCGCGCCTGTGCCTCGCCAGCCGCACGGTGCGGCCGGTGGGCGAGATGCTGCGTTTCGTGGCGGCGCCGGACGGGCTGGTGGTGCCCGACCTCGCCGCCAAGCTTCCCGGACGCGGCGCCTGGGTCGGGGCCACCCGCTCCGAGCTGACGCTGGCGCTGAAGAAAAGGGCCTTCGGCCGCGCGTTCCGCGGCAAGGGCCGGGTCGATCCGGGTCTTATCGACCTGGTCGATGCCTTGCTTGAGAAGGACGTGTTCAGTGCCCTCAGCTTCGCCAACAAGGCGGGGCAGTTGGTGACCGGCACGACCAAGGTGGGGGAAGCCCTGGTGGGTGGCGCCGCCATCCTCGTTCACGCCAGTGACGCGGCGCGCGACGGGGCAGCCAAGCTCGACGCACTCGCCCGGCGCGTCGGCGAGGCGGAGGGTAAGGAAATAGCCTTCGTTAACTCTTTGTCAGGCGTGCAATTGGACTTGGCGTTGGGGCGGGCAAATGTGGTACATGCTGCGCTGCTCGCCCATCCGACGAGCGCAGGGTTTCTTGCGCGCGTGAGAAGGCTCGAGAGCTGGCGCGCTGGATAAGCGAAGCTAGCGCACAGATGTGAGGCATCCCGCAAGGGGCGTGGATGCTCAGGAACGGATACCGAATGACCGATACGAAGAACCCCGGCGAGAAGACGATGGGCGTGGGCCAGGGCAAGACCCTGACGCTCAAGAGGCCTGTCGAGCAGGGCGTCGTTCGCCAGAGCTTCAGCCATGGGCGCTCCAAGTCGGTGGTGGTCGAGAAGGTGAAGCGGCGCGTGATCGGTCCGGGCGAAAAGCCCGAAGCACCGTCCGCGCCTTCCGCTCCGGCCGCCGCCGCCTCTGCCGCTCCTGCCGCGCCGGCACAGCAGGCGCCGCGTCCGGCACCGGCAGCCCCCCAGGTTCAGGCCGCGCGCCCGGCGCCGACGCCGCAGGGCACCCGTCCTGCCGCGACGCCGCAGCAGCCGCAGCGCCCGCCGGCGCAGGGTCGCACCCAGCCGAATCCCGGCGCCAATTATTCCGGGCCGCGTCCCGGCCCCGTCGGCACCCGTCCCGGCGGCGTCGTGCTGCGCTCGCTGACCGAGGAAGAGGCCCGGGCCCGCACCGCCGCTCTTCAGGACGCGCGCGTACGTGAGGTCGAAGAGCGCAAGCGCGCCGAGGAAGAAGCCCGCCGGCGCGCCGAGCGCGAAGCCCGCGAGAAGGTCGAGCGCGAAGCCGCCGAGGCCCGCAAGCGCGAGGAAGAAGCGCGCCGCGCCTTCGAAGAAGAGGCCAAGCGCAAGTCGGAGCAGGAGGCGCGCAAGCGCTTCGGCGAGGAGAACGCGCCGCAGTCGGCCCCGGCCGCCGCGCCTTCGGCGCCCCGCGCCGCCTCACCGGCTGCCGCGACGCCGTCGGCCCCGGCCGCCGCTCCCGGCGCCCCGCGCGTCGCGACGCCCCGCAATGCCGCCATGGAGTCCGAGGACGAGGAGCGCCGTCCGGTGCGCCGCGGTCCCGGCGGCGCACCCGCGCGTCCCGCTCCGCCGCCGCAGAAGCCGACCCGGCCCGCCGGTGGCGAGAAGAGCCGCGGCCGCCTCACCCTGGTAACGGCACAGTCCGGTGACGAAGAGCGCCAGCGTTCGGTCGCGGCGTTCCGCCGCCGCACCCAGCGCATGAGCGGCCACCGCCATGTGGAGACCAAGGAAAAGATCGCCCGCGAGGTCACGGTCCCGGAGACGATTTCCATCCAGGAACTCGCCAACCGCATGGCCGAGCGTGCCGTCGACGTCATCCGCCTGCTGATGAAGCAGGGCCAGATGGTGAAGATCACCGACGTGATCGACGCCGACACCGCCCAGCTGATCGCCGAGGAACTCGGTCACAGCGTGCGGCGCGTCGCCGAATCCGACGTCGAGGAAGGCCTGTTCGACACGCCGGATGCGCCTGAGAACCTGCTGCCGCGCCCGCCGGTCGTCACCATCATGGGCCATGTCGACCACGGCAAGACCTCGCTTCTCGACGCCCTGCGCTCGGCCAATGTCGTCTCCGGCGAAGCCGGCGGCATCACCCAGCACATCGGCGCCTATCAGGTGACCTCGCCGCTCGGCGGCAAGATCACCTTCATCGACACGCCCGGCCACGCGGCGTTCACCGCCATGCGCGCCCGCGGCGCCAAGGTGACGGACATTGTGGTGCTGGTGGTGGCGGCCGATGACGGCGTCATGCCGCAGACGGTCGAGGCGATCAATCACGCCCGCGCCGCCAAGGTGCCGCTGATCGTGGCGATCAACAAGATCGACAAGCCGGACGCCAAGCCCGAGCGCGTGCGCTCCGAGTTGCTCCAGTACGAGGTGCAGGTCGAAAGCCTGGGCGGCGACACGCTCGAGGTGGAGGTGTCGGCCAAGGCCCACACCAATCTCGACAAGCTGCTGGAGCTGATCAGCCTGCAGGCGGAAGTACTCGACCTCAAGGCGAACCCCGACCGCGAGGCCGAGGGCACCGTCATCGAGGCCAAGCTCGACCGCGGCCGCGGCCCGGTGGCCACCGTGCTGGTGCAGCGCGGGACCCTGCATGTCGGCGACATCGTCGTCGCCGGTGCCGAGATGGGCCGCGTGCGGGCGCTGATTTCCGACAAGGGCACCCAGCTCGCTTCGGCCGAGCCGTCCATGCCGGTCGAAGTGCTCGGCTTCAACGGCACGCCGGAGGCGGGAGACCGCCTCGCCGTGGTCGAAAGCGAGGCCCGCGCCCGCGAGATCACCGACTACCGCAAGAACCAGAAGCGCGAGAAGGCGGCGGCGCGTTCCGCCACCGTCCGCGGCTCTCTGGAACAGATGATGAGCCAGGCGAAGACGGCGGGCCGCAAGGAATTCCCGCTGATCATCAAGGGCGACGTGTCCGGTTCGGTGGAAGCGATCATCACCTCGCTGGAGAAGCTCGGCACCGATGAGGTGCAGGCCCGCATCATCCACTCCGGCGCCGGCGGCGTGAACGAAAGCGACGTCACGCTGGCGGAGACCGCCGGCGCGGTGATCATCGCCTTCAACGTGCGCGCCAACAAGGAAGCCCGCGAGGCGGCCGAGCGTGCCGGCATCGAAATCCGCCAGTACAACATCATCTACGACCTTGTGGATGACGTGAAGGCGGCGATGGGTGGCCTGCTCGCCCCGATCAATCGCGAGACCATGCTCGGCAACGCGCTCATTAAGGAGATCTTCGCGGTCTCCAAGGTGGGCAAGGTCGCCGGCTGCCTGGTCACCGATGGCATCGTCGAGCGCGGCCAGCACGTCCGCCTCATCCGCGACAACGTCGTCATCCACGAGGGCAAGCTCGCCACGCTCAACCGCTACAAGGATGCGGTCAACGTGGTGCAGTCCGGCCAGGAGTGCGGCATGTCCTTCGAGAACTACCAGGACATGCGCGCCGGTGACGTCATCGAATGCTACCGCGTCGAGGTGGTCCAGCGTACGCTGTGATCATCGCGCCGCCTGACGGCCGGACGGTTCTCCGCCCGGCCGCCTGAGACTTACCGCGGGAGCCGGACGGTCCGAATCCGTCGGCTCCGGTCGAAGCCGTCCCGCCTGCCGGCCAAGCCGGTGCGGGCGTTGAGGATTGTTGAACGTCATGAAGACCAAAGCGAGCTCGGGCACCGGCCCGAGCCAGCGCCAGCTGCGCGTCGGCGAGTTGGTGCGACACGCCCTGTCCGACGTCCTGTCGCGGGGCGACATCCCCGATCCGGCGCTCGCCAAGGTGCTGATCACGGTGCCGGAAGTGCGGATGAGCCCGGATCTGAAGATCGCCACCTGCTTCGTCATGCCGCTCGGCGGCAAGGACACCAAGGCGGCCATCGACGCGCTGGCGACCAACGCCAAGCCGTTGCGCGGCGAGATCGCCCGCCGGCTGGAACTCAAATTCGTCCCGGAGCTGCGCTTCCGCATCGATACTTCCTTCGAGGAAGGGGCGCGCATCGACGCGCTGCTGCGTTCGCCTGACGTGGCGCGCGATCTCGACCATGACGACAACAACGAGAACGACAAGGACGATCAGGCATGACCGCCCCCATGATCACCGGCCCCATGATCGAGGCCGCCGCCCTTGCGGTCGACACCATCGACGATACCATTGCCGCGCCGCCGGCCGACACGCCCCCGGCCGATGCCACCTCGACAGACGCCCGCCCGCGCGGGCCGAAGGGCGACCGCCGCGAACGTTCCGCCCGCCGTCCGAAGAAGGACGTCGACGGCTGGGTCCTGCTCGACAAGCCGATCGGCATGACCTCCACCCAGGCGGTCGGCGCGGTGAAATGGCTGTTCCAGGCCAAGAAGGCCGGCCATGCCGGCACGCTCGACCCGCTGGCCTCCGGCTGCCTGCCGATCGCGCTGGGCGAGGCCACCAAGACCGTGCCCTTCGTCATGGACAGCCGCAAGGTCTACCGCTTCACCGTGCGTTGGGGCATCGAGACCGATACCGACGACAGCGAGGGCCAGCCGGTCGCGCAGTCGGAGGTGCGGCCGGCCCGCGACGCCATCCTCGCGCTCCTGCCGGGGTTCCGCGGCGAGATCGAGCAGGTACCGCCGGCGTTCTCGGCGCTGAAGATCAATGGCGAGCGCGCCTATGATCTGGCGCGCGACGGCATCGCCGTCGAGCTCGCCGCCCGCACCGTCATCATCCACCGGCTCGACCTCGTCGACATGCCGGATGCCGACCACGCGGTATTCGAGGCCGAATGCGGCAAGGGCACCTATGTGCGCTCGCTCGCCCGCGATTTCGGCCGCCAGCTTGGCACCCACGGCCATATTGTCGCGCTCCGCCGCAGCGTGGTCGGCACCTTCGCCGAGGAGGAGCTGGTCCCGCTCGACACGCTGCGCGCCATGCACGAGGCGAACGGTGAGACCCCGCCCTTCGCAGCGCTGCGCCCGGTGGAGATCGGTCTCGACAGCCTGCCCTCGCTGCGGGTGAGCCCGGCGGACGCGGCGCGGCTGGCGCGCGGCCAGTCGATCATCCTGCGCGGACGTGACGCGCCGATCATCGAAGGCCCAGTCGCCATCACCGCCGGCGGCCGGCTGGTGGCGCTGGGCGATGCCGAAGGGGCGGAGATCTTCCCCCGGCGCATCTTCCACTCGGCCCCGGCGGCCTGAGCATAGGACGGCCGGCCTTGCGCCGGCCCCTCCCAAAGCGTGCCGCCACACGAGTTCCACGGCTGGCCGGGCGCAAAGATGCGACTGGCGTTGCAGGCGTTTTCGTGTATGGTGCGCCCGCGTTGCGGACCGAGAGGTCCGCGCGAGCTCTTCGCTCTTCGACCGCGCTGGACGACATCCCGGCCCGGCCGATCCGCGAAGCCGGCGCGCCCGCCAAGGCAGATTCTGCGGCGGCCGCCATCTTCTCTATCGAAAACCAGAAAGGATACCCGATGTCGATCACGCCAGAGCGCAAGCAGGCGCTCATCACCGAATATGCCACCAAGCCGGGTGATACCGGTTCGGCGGAAGTGCAGGTTGCGATCCTCACCGAGCGCATCACCAACCTGACCGGCCACTTCAAGAGCCACGCGAAGGACAACCATTCCCGTCGCGGCCTTCTCAAGATGGTGTCCGCGCGCCGTGGTCTCCTCGACTATCTCAAGAAGACCGAGGAAACCCGCTACAAGTCCCTGATCCAGCGGCTTGGCATCCGCCGCTGATCGTTTGACGAGGCTCGCACCGCCCGGTGCGGGCCTCGTCCGCTATCGAGACCACGCGTTGCGGATCTAGCCGCGGCGCCGGCGCCCTTCCCGATCAGGACACCCCGATCGACCGCAAGGTGCTCCAAACCAAGGAACCGGAGCCTGAGGAGCAGGCTCCGGAACACGCAAGAGCGGCGGGCATGGGGCTCGCCGCGTCCGACAGAAGCGGCGGCCATGGCAGGATCGCCGGAGGCTGAGAGCAGAGCCGGTTCCACGAAAGTCGCCCGACTTTTGCGATAGGGATCGGATCCTGCTGGGAATTCAGCCTCCCGCCGTCTTGCCCATGGCCCCTCTTCGGAAAGCCAGAGACAGACATGTTCGATATTCACCGCGAGGAACTCGACTGGGGCGGGCGCACGCTCACCCTCGAGACCGGCAAGATGGCGCGTCAGGCCGACGGCGCCGTGCTCGCGAAATACGGCGACACCACCGTGCTCGCCACCGTGGTCTCCGCCAAGTCGCCCAAGCCGGGCCAGGACTTCTTCCCGCTCACCGTCAACTACCAGGAAAAGGCCTATGCAGCCGGCCGCATTCCCGGTGGCTATTTCAAGCGCGAAGGCCGTCCGTCCGAGAAGGAGACGCTGGTCTCCCGCCTGATCGACCGCCCGATCCGCCCGCTCTTCGCCGATGGCTACAAGAACGACACCCAGGTCGTCATCACCGTGCTGTCGCACGATCTCGAGAACGATCCGGACATCGTGTCGCTGGTCGCCGCCTCGGCGGCGCTGACCCTCTCCGGCGTGCCGTTCATGGGCCCGATCGGCGGCGCCCGTGTCGGCTTCATCGACAATGAATACGTGCTGAACCCCTCGGTCGACGAGCTGAAGGATTCGGCACTCGACCTCGTGGTCGCCGGCACCGCCGACGCCGTGCTGATGGTGGAATCCGAAGCCAAGGAGCTGTCCGAAGAGGTCATGCTCGGCTCGGTGATGTTCGGTCACCGCCACTTCCAGCCGGTGATCGAGGCGATCATCCGCCTCGCCGAGAAGGCCGCCAAGGAGCCGCGCGACTTCGCCGCTCCCGATCATTCGGCGCTCGAGGCCGAGCTGCGCGGCCTGATCGAGGCCGAACTGCGCGACGCCTACAAGATCGCCCGCAAGCAGGATCGCTATGACGCGGTCGGCGCCGCCAAGGCCAAGGCCAAGGCGCACTACGCCGCCCTCGCCGCCGAAGGCAAGGAGATCCCCGACGCCCAGACCCTCGGCGAGGTTCTGAAGGAGCTCGAGGCGAAGATCGTCCGCTGGACCATCCTCGACGAAGGCGTGCGCATCGACGGCCGCGACACCAAGACCGTCCGCCCGATCGTCGCGGAAGCCGGCATCCTGCCGCGCACCCACGGCTCGGCGCTGTTCACCCGCGGCGAGACGCAGGCGCTGGTCGTCGCCACGCTGGGTACCGGCGAGGACGAGCAGTACATCGACAGCCTGGAAGGCACCTACAAGGAGCGCTTCCTGCTGCACTACAACTTCCCGCCCTTCTCGGTCGGCGAGACCGGCCGCATGGGTTCGCCCGGCCGCCGCGAAATCGGCCACGGCAAGCTCGCCTGGCGCGCCATCCGCCCGATCCTGCCGCCGCAGCACGAATTCCCCTACACGCTGCGCGCGGTGTCGGAGATCCTCGAATCCAACGGCTCGTCCTCGATGGCGACCGTCTGCGGCACCTCGCTGGCGCTGATGGATGCCGGCGTGCCGCTGCGCCGTCCGGTGGCCGGCATCGCCATGGGCCTCATCCTCGAGGGTGAGAAGTTCGCCGTGCTCACCGACATCCTCGGCGACGAGGATCACCTTGGCGACATGGACTTCAAGGTGGCCGGCACCGACAAGGGCGTCACCGCCCTGCAGATGGACATCAAGATCGCCGGCATCACCGAAGAGATCATGAAGGTCGCCCTCGGCCAGGCCAAGGACGGTCGTCTGCACATCCTCGGCGAGATGGGCAAGGCGCTGTCCGGCGCCCGCGCCGAGCTCGGCGAGCATGCCCCGCGCATCGAGGTGATCCAGATCCCGGTCGACAAGATCCGCGAAGTGATCGGGTCGGGCGGCAAGGTGATCCGCGAGATCGTCGAGAAGACCGGCGCCAAGATCAACATCGAGGACGACGGCACCGTGAAGGTGGCCTCGGCGTCCGGCGAGTCGATCAAGGCGGCGCTGAACTGGATCAAGTCGATCGCCTCCGAGCCGGAGATCGGTCAGATCTATGAAGGCACCGTGGTGAAGGTGGTCGATTTCGGCGCCTTCGTGAACTTCTTCGGCGCCAAGGACGGCCTGGTGCACGTCTCGCAGCTCGCCAAGGAGCGGGTGTCCAAGCCCTCCGACGTCGTCAAGGAAGGCGACAAGGTGAAGGTGAAGCTGCTCGGCTTCGACGAGCGCGGCAAGACCCGCCTGTCGATGAAGGTCGTCGACCAGGCGACCGGCGACGACCTCGAGGCCAAGGCCAAGGCCGAAGGCGAGGATCACGCTGCCGAGTGATCGGCCGCGACCTCACGGTCGATGATTGATCGAACGGGGCGCCTTCGGGCGCCCCGTTTTCGTTTCGGCGCTCCCGCCCGCCTCACATGCGCTGGTGGACGAGCTTGTGGGCGATGGCGACACCTTCGATGCGGCGCAAGCCGGGCAGCTCATTGCCCGCGCGCCCATCACGCCGAAATCGTCGCCGCTGCAGTTCAAGGGCAGCTGGACCGGCAGCAGTGAGAGCGGCACTGCTGCCGGGGTGGGTCAGAGCTACATCGGGGACGAGGAGCAGAAATCCATCGGCTTCGGCACCGATCGGCGCTGGCGCGTCGGTGGCTACAAGATCGAGCACGAGCCGGGGACCATGGAAATCGAGCTGATGTAGGCTGACACGCTGGAGGACGCCACCGGCTCGGCCTGTTGACCTATGACCGGATCACGCAACGCCCGCTCGCCCTCTCTCTCGCCCGCGAGCTGTCGATCTCCTTCTGGCCGTTCCGCCTCACCTATGGGCGCGCCTTCGATCACTGGAAGCGTACGGCCTGACACCCGGGCGTGTCGCCGGCGTCGCGGGCGGACGCTTCAGCCGAAGGCCGCCAGCGCCGCCGCGATCCGCTCGCGCGAAAACCCCGCCTTGAGCGCAAGCACCAGCAGCAGCCGCGCCTTCAGCGCCGGCAGCAGCCCGGCGGGAATAGCGCCGCGGGCGATCAGGTCGATTTCCGAGCCCGGATAGCCATAGCTGCGCTCGAATACCGGGCCACCGAGCGTCCGGCTGGCCAGCACCACCGGCATCTGCGCCGCCAGCTCGCCGACCGCCTCCGCCATCACGCCGGGGACATGGCCGGCGCCGGCACCCTCGATGACCGCACCGGCATAGCCGAGGCCGGCCAGCGCCGGCAGCAGCCGCCCGTCATCGCCCATGCCGATCTTGACCAGCGCCACCGGCGGCAATTCGCCGGCTCCCGGCAGCAGCACCGGCACGGCGGGCGGCGCGACCCGGCTGAAAAACCGCGCCCGCCCCTCGGCCACCAGCCCGAGCGGGCCGCCATTCGCCGAGACGAAGGCCGAGGTGAGCGCCGTGTGCGCCTTGCGCACATAACGCGCGGCATGGATCTCGTCGTTCAGCACCACCAGCGTGCCCATCCCGCGCGCCTCGGCGCTGACGGCGACGAGGGCGCCGGCGAGCAGGTTCGCCGGGCCGTCGGCGCCGGGTTGCTGCGGCCCGCGCATGGCGCCGATCACCACCACCGGCCGCTCGTCGCCGACCAGCAGGTCGAGCGCGAAGGCGGTTTCCTCGATGGTGTCGGTGCCCTGGATCACCAATGCCGCGTCGAAGCCCTCCGCGAAGGCGGCGCGGATCTCGGCGGCGACGGCGGCGATATTCGCGAGGGTCAGCGAGGAGCTGCCGAGCCGGAACGGCGAACGCGCCTCGATGTCGGCCACCTCGCCCAGCCCCGGCACCGCCGCCACCAGATCGGCGGCGCCCAGCGTCGGGGCGATGCCGCCGCCGGCCGTGGCGGTCATGGTGATGGTGCCGCCCAGCGACAAAGCGAGCAGGCGGGGGGGCTTCGCCGGGTGAGCAGCGGGAGTGGTGGTAGCGGGAGTGGTGGCAGCGGACATGGACGCTCCAAAGCCTTCAATGTCCGGCTTTTATACCGGCCAGCCCCCGCCCTGTCGCTTGCGGCTTTCTCGCCATCGGGGATAGCACCTCCCCATGCGCATTCACCGGCGATTGCGGGCGCCGTTTTCCGCCACATGAACCACGTCCCCCGGCGAGATCCGCGCGCGGCCGCTTTCCGATGTGGCGAGGCCCTGAAATGATCCTCACACCACCGGCGGATGCACCGCGCGGCTGTCGTCCGGCGCCTCGTCACGCTGCTCCAGGCCATAGTCGCGCAGGATGCTCGCCACCCGCAGCCGGTAGTCGCGGAACACGCCGCCACGCCCGTCCTTGCCCCGCCCGCCCTTGCCGCGCCCCTCACCCTGCGCGACCCGGTGCGAGGGCAGGCAGCGCCAGGCGCGCACCGCCTCTTCGTCGCGCCAGATCGACAGCGAGAGCAGCTTTCCCGGCTCGGTGAGGCTCTCGAAGCGCTCCACCGAGATAAAGCCGTCGCGCCCCTGGAGATCGGCCTTCAACGCGGCGGCAAGGTCGAGATAATGCTGGCGCTGGCCCTCCGCCGGCCAGACCTCGAAGATGACGGCAATCATCGATGCGCTCCCCTCATATCTGCCAGCCGATCACTCTGCCGCGACGGCGAACGGCTCCGGCAACGGGCTGGGCCCGCCGGTCGCCCAGTCAAGCAGCTCGACCGTATGCACGGCGGGAATGGCGGTGCCGCCGCCGATCTGGGTCAGGCAACCGATATTACCGGCGGCGATCACCTGCGGCCGGGTGGCCTCGATATTCGCCACCTTGCGGTCGCGCAGCCGACCGGCGATCTCCGGCTGGAGAATGTTGTAGGTGCCGGCCGAGCCGCAGCACAGATGCCCTTCGGCCGGCTCCAGCACGGTGAAGCCGGCCCGCTGAAGCAGTTCCTTCGGCGCCGTCTTCACCTTCTGCCCATGTTGAAGCGAGCAGGCGGAATGATAGGCGACGCGCATCCCGGCCGCGATCACCGGAGCGGGAAGCTCGCGCGCCGCCAGGAACTCGCTGACATCCTTGGCCAGCGCCGAGACCTTGGCCGCCTTCTCGGCATAGGCCGGCTCGAGGCGCAGCATGTGGCCGTAATCCTTGATCGTGGTGCCGCAGCCGGAGGTGGTGACGAGAATGGCGTCGAGCCCCTCGCCCTCGATCTCCCGCCACCAGGCGTCGACATTGGCGCGGGCATTGGCGAGCGCCGGCTCCTCCTTGCCCATGTGATGGGTGAGCGAGCCGCAGCAGCCGCCGCCGACCGGGCGCACCACTTCCACCCCCATGCGGGTGAGCAGGCGGATCGCCGCCTCGTCGATCTCCGGCCGCAGCACCGGCTGGGCGCAGCCGTCGAGCAGCGCGACGCGGGCGCGGCGGGCGCCGAGCGCCGGGAACTTGCGGACAGTCTCGCTGGCCGAGCGGGTCGCCGGCCGGGCCGGGGCCAGCTTCAGCATGGCGGCCACCGGGGCGAGGCCCGGCACCTGGCCGATCATCCCGGCGAAGGGCCGCGCCAGCATGGCGCCGGCCAGCGACAGGCGGAACAGCGAGCGGCTCGGCAGCACCTTGGCCAGTACCGCGCGCAGCGTGCGGTCGAGCAAGGGGCGCTTGTAAGTCTTCTCGATGTGGTCGCGGGCATGGTCGACGAGGTGCATGTAATGCACCCCGGACGGGCAGGTGGTCATGCAGGACAGGCAGGAGAGGCAGCGGTCGATATGCTTGGCGACCTCAGCGGTCGCCGGCCGGTCGTTCTCCAGCATGTCCTTGATGAGGTAGATGCGCCCGCGCGGTGAATCGAGCTCGTCGCCGAGCAGGGCGTAGGTCGGGCAGGTGGCGGTGCAGAAGCCGCAATGCACGCAGGCGCGGAGGATCTGCTCCGACCGCGCGACCTGCGGATCCGCCAGCTGGGCGAGGGAGAAATGGGTCTGCATGGCGCCTCACACTCCCGCATACATGCGGCCGGGGCTGAGCACCCGGCTGGGATCGAAACCGTCCTTCATCCGCTTCACCAGCGCCCCGGTCACGGCGTCGAGCGGCTGGAACACCTCGAGCGCGGCGCGAGCGGCGACGGCGGCACGGATCAGCGTGGCGTGTCCGCCCGCGACAGTGACCGCGTCGCGCACCAGCCCGGGGCGCGGATCGGCGTCCGGCATCTCGATCCAGATCAGCCCGCCGGCCCAGTCGTAGAAGCAGGTGCCGCCCGCCGCCTCGACCGCAGCGCCGATGGCGGCCGCCTGCATCGGCGCGGTCGAGACCCGCCACACCGCGCGCGATAGGTCCTCGCCGAACGGCTCGACATCGCGCAGCGCCGCCCACAGCGTGCTCGACGCCTCCGCCTCCAGATGGCCGAGCGCGCCGAAGCCGCCGAGCAGGCCTTCGAGCTTCTCGCGGCGATGGCGGATCGATGGCGGCACGCCTTCCAGCCGCAGCGCCGTGACCGAGGTTCCGGCGAGCGCCAACGCGGGAATCCGCCCGGCAAGGACGAAAGGCACATGGGCGGCGCCGGAGACGTCGTAATAAGAACCGACCGCCGCGCTCATCGCCTTGGCGGCGGTGGCGTCGTCGAGGCCGTAGATCAGCAGCGTCTCCAGTGTCTCCGGGCGCGGCAGCACCTTGATGGTCAGCTCGGTGAAGGCGGCGAGCGTGCCATAGGAGCCGGCGAGGCCGCGCGGCAGGTCGTAGCCGGTGACGTTCTTCACCACCCGGCCACCGGCCTTGAACGCCTCGCCGCGGCCGGACACCGCGCGCAGGCCGAGCGCGTGGTCGCGGGCGGCGCCGGCGCTGGGGCGGCGCGGGCCGGCGAGATTGGTCGCCATCAGCCCGCCCAGCGTGCCGCCGCCCCTGGGGCGGCCGAGCAGCGGGCCGAAATCCATCGGCTCGAAGGCCATCATCTGGTTCGAGGCCGCCAGCAGCGCCTCGATCTCGGCCACCGGCGTGCCGGCGCGGGCGCTCAGCACCAGCTCGGCGGGCTCGTAGAGCGTCACCCCGCTCAGTGCCGAGAGGTCGAGCGTGGCATCGGTCTGGATGTGACGGCCGAGGCCCTGCTTGGTGCCGGTGCCGGCGACATCGAGCGTGCGGCTTTCGGACACCGCCCAGCGGACGATCGCGGCGGCTTCGGCTTCGTCGCGCGGGCGGAGGCGGTCGGTGGAGGGTGCGCTCATATGCGGTTCACTCGCAGGCGGTCTTCAAGAGGAAAGGGCGGCGAGGCGCGCCGCATGCCGGTTGTGCTCGGCGATCACCGCCGGCAGGTCGATGGTGATGATCGCGCCGCGCTCCACCACCGGCTTGCCGTGCACCACGGTCCAGCCGGCGCGGTGCGGGCCGGTGAACAGGCAGGCGGCGACCGGATCGGAGAGCCCGCCGGCAAAGGCGAGGTCGTCGAGGCGGAAGGCGGTGAAGTCGGCGCATTTGCCGGGCTCGAGCGCGCCGATATCGTCGCGGCCCAGCACCGAGGCGCCGCCCAGCGTCGCCAGTTCCAGCGCCTCGCGCGCGGTCATCCATTCCGGATCGCGCGAGGGATCGGAGGTGGAGAGCGCGGTGTCCGGCCCCTCGGGCGGACGCAGCGAAATCTGGAGGCGCGCCAGCAGCATCGCCTGCCGCGCCTCGCCGAGCATGTGGTTGCCGTCGTTGGAGGCCGAGCCGTCGACGCCAAGCCCCACCTTCACGCCGGCACGGCGATAGGCCTTGACCGGGGCGATGCCGGAAGCGAGCCGCATATTCGAGGACGGGCAATGGCACACGCCGACTCCTGAACCGGCAAAGCAGCCGATCTCATGGTCTTTGACGTGCACCGCATGGGCGAACCAGACGTCATCGCCGAGCCAGCCGAGCTCCTCCATATAGGCCACCGGCCGCTTGCCGAAGCGCTCCAGCGTGTAGCGCTCCTCGTCGATGGTCTCGGCGAGATGGGTGTGCAGCCGCACCTTGTGCCGGCGGGCGATGGTCGCGCTCTCGCGCATCAGCTCCGCCGAGACCGAGAAGGGCGAGCAGGGCGCCAGCGCGATCTGCAGCATCGAGCCGGGAGCGGCATCGTGATAGGCGCCGATCACCCGCTCGCTGTCGGCGAGGATATCGTCCTCAAGCTCGACGCAGCTGTCCGGCGGCAGGCCGCCACGGCTTTCGCCCAGCGACATCGAGCCGCGCGAGACCATGAAGCGCATGCCGATCTCGCGGGCGGCGGCGATCTGGTCATCGACCCTGCAGCCATTGCGGAACACATAAGCGTGGTCGAAGGCGGTGGTGCAGCCGGACAGCGCCAGTTCGGCGAGGCCGACCAGCGTCGCGGTGCGGCTCGCCTCCGGCGTGCGGGCGCCCCAGATGCGGTAATGCGCCTTCAGCCAGCGGAACAAATTGGTGTTCTGCGCCGCCGGCAGATTACGGGTCAGCGTCTGGTCGAGATGGTGATGGCAGTTCACCAGCCCCGGCAGCACCACGTGGCCGGAAAGGTCGATCACCCGGTCGGCACTGGCCGGCAGCGTCTCGCTTAGCCCCACCGCTTCGATCATGCCGTCGCGCGCGAAAATCCCGCCGCCGGCAATCTCCCGGCGCGCACCGTCCATGGTGACGAGGATGTCGGCGTTTTTCGCGAGCAGCGTCGCCATGTCTCCTGACCTCGCTCAGAACCGCGGAATGTCCGGGAACGGCAGCTGCCCGCCGCTGATATGCATGCGCCCAAGCTCGGCGCAGCGGTGCAGCTGCGGGAACATCTTGCCGGGGTTGAGCAGCGATTCCGGATCGAAGGCGCATTTCAGCCGCTGCTGATGCGCCAGATCGACCTCATTGAACATTGAGGGCATCAGGTCGCGCTTCTCGACGCCGACCCCGTGTTCGCCAGTGAGCACGCCGCCCACCTCGACGCAGAGCAGCAGGATGTCTCGGCCGAACGCCTCGGCGCGCTCCAGCTCGCCCGGCTTGTTGGCATCGTAGAGGATCAGCGGATGCAGGTTGCCGTCGCCGGCATGGAACACGTTGGCGCAGGCGAGGCCGTATTTCTCCGACATCTCGGTCATGCCGGACAGCACGCGCGGCAGCGCCTTGCGCGGAATGGTGCCGTCCATGCAGTAATAATCCGGCGAGATACGCCCCACCGCCGGGAACGCCGCCTTGCGCCCGGCCCAGAACGCCATGCGCTCCTCCTCGCTGGTGGAGGCGCGCAGCGTCATGCAGCCGAGCCCGGAGGCGATCTCCGACACCCGTCCGATCAGGTGGTTCACCTCGGCTTCCGGCCCGTCGAGTTCGACGATCAGCAGCGCCTCGACATCGAGCGGATAGCCGACCTTGACGAAGGCCTCGGCCGCCTCGATGGCGAGCTTGTCCATCATCTCCATGCCGCCGGGAATGATGCCGGCGGCGATGATGGAGGCCACGCATTCGCCCGCCGCCTCGGAGGAAGGAAAGCCGACCAGCACCGCCCGCGCCGTCTCCGGCTTCTTGAGGATGCGCACGGTGACTTCCGTCACTACCCCCAGCAGCCCTTCCGAGCCGACGATCAGGCCAAGGAGGTCGAGCCCGCCGGAATCGAGATGCTGGCCGCCGAGCCGGATCACCTCGCCGGTGATCAGCACCATCTCGACGCCCATGACGTTGTTGGTGGTGAGGCCGTATTTCAGGCAGTGCACGCCGCCGGAATTCTCCGCGACATTGCCGCCGATGGTGCAGGCGATCTGCGAGGAGGGGTCGGGCGCGTAATAGAAGCCCTCATGCACCACCGCATTGGTGATGCCGAGATTGGTCACGCCCGGCTGGGCGGTGACGGTACGGTTGTCGAAGTCGATGTCGAGGATGCGGTTGAACTTGCCCATGCCGAGCAGGATCGCGTCCTCCAGCGGCAACGCGCCGCCGGACAGCGAGGTGCCCGCCCCACGCGGCACCACCCGGATGCCATGGGCGTGGCAATAGGCCAGCACCTTCGATACCTGCGCCGTGGTCGAGGGCAGCACCACGGCGAGGGGGAGCTGGCGATAGGCGGTCAGCCCGTCGCTCTCATAGGGGCGCATCTCGATCTCGGTGTCGATCACCCCTTCGCCCGGCACGATGGCGCGCAGATCGGCGACGATCTCGCCTCGCCGCGCCAGCACCTCACGCTTGGGTTCCGGCATCACCAGCGCGTGCGGGACCTCGCCCGGCTCGCCCGCGCCCGGCACGGCTCCCTGCGACAGGGCCGCAGACGGAGCCGCAGATATGGCCTCGTGTGACATGGCGCTCCTCCCCTACGGTCATTCGACCCGTTCTAGAGAACCAATGCACCGCCCTTGGTAAAAAATCTAGACCACCGAGGATTATCTGTTGGTCGAGCCCGATCAATTCGCCGCGTCGATACGGTCGCGGCCTTGCGCCCGATCAAGGCGGTGCTCACCTCGAATGGGGATAAGGCTGCATGCCGGATCCATGCCGCGAAGAAGGGAGAAACGTCCAATGACCGCCAGCCCGTCCGCCGATGCCGTGGTGCTAAAGCGCATCCGCCTGAACCTCGCCCGCTCGAAGCAGTTTCCGGACGGCAGTGCCCGGCACGGCTACGAGTTCGTCGCCCCGCTCGACGCCGCCGGCCATATCGATCTCGCCGCCTGGCGCCTCGCCCGCGAGCTGTGCACCGTGCACCGCTTCTGGAGCGGCGAGCCGCCGGAAGACGGCATGCTGGTGCACCGGGCCGGCGGCACCAATGGCGCCACCTGGGTGTTCGACTACGACAAGGGCGCGGCGGAGGATGACGAGGCCGGCTATCGCTTCGGCGACCACGCCTTCGCGCCGGGCGAATATGTCTCGCTGCGCGACGAGGACGGCGAGATGCACACGTTCAGGGTGGTGTCGGTCGAGCTCAATTAGGCGCGCGGATGGCGGCCGGCACGCTTGCCGCAGCAGCAGCCGGCACGGCGGCGGTCTCGGTGGTGGGTGCGGCCGGCTGGGCGGCGGCCGGGAGCGCGGCGGGAGCGCGGGCCGTCGGCGGTGCCGCCGGGCGGGTCCGCCGCGGACGCACCGCCGGACGGTCGATCATGCCGATGACCTGCTCGTGCAGCTGCGCCAGCTTGTCGATGTTGAAGTGGCCGACCTTGGAATCGCCGCCACCCATGTTGATGTTCTGCACCTTCGGGCCGGCGACCGGCTTGCCGGAGCCCGATGCCACGTAATAGTTCACCACCTTGCCGATGTTGGCGGAAGCGGTGGTGGGCGTCACCGGATCGAAGGTCACCACCAGCGGCACCGGGACGCCCTCGCCGCTCACCTTGTTGCCCATATAGACCGCCGCGTCGGCGCCCAGCGAATGGCCGACGATGATCACCGGCGAGGGACGGCGCTTGCCGCGCTTGGCCTCGGCCACCGCAGCCGCCGAAACCGTCTGCCAGTCGGCATAGGAGTGCACGGTCGCCTTGATGCCGCGCGCATTCAGCTTGGTGGCGAGGTCGTCCATGCCGAGCGAGAAGATGTTGGCGAGTCCGCGCAGCAGGTAGACGCGCGGCTTGGCGTCGCTCGACGCTGCGCTTCGGGCATCGGCCGGCGAGGACACTGCAAGAGCGAGGATGAGGACGACGCACAGGCCCCAGATACGCGCAAGCAATGTCATGGTCAGATTCCCAAACCTACCCTGGCAACGTTCATGCATCCGCCACAATCGGCAATGCAATCGAATTTTTAACCGCGACGGCATTGCGCGATGGTTAATGCAAATGCACCACAACTCCGCCCGGCGCGACGCGGTTTCGCACGCCGCCGCGCCGTATCGGCCTTGCCTTGCCGTCCTCACCGTGCAACCGCTGCGCACGGTGTAAAGTTCCGCGACCGCGCCGCCATGCCGCGGCGCGCCAGGGAGGCCCGCCATGCCCGATGTCACCGCATCCGGTGCCGATGCATCCGGCGCTTCCGCCAATGCGGCCGCCGCGCCGCTGCCGCCGGCGCCGCTCGGGCTCACGCCGTTCCGCGATCATCCGCTGCGCGCCGGGGTGCTGGCCGAACTGCACGCGCGCCCCTTCGTGCCGGTCTCGACGCCGGCGCGGCTGCTGCATCTCGCCTTCCTGGTCAATCGCGAGGAGGCTTCCGCCGACCGCGACGCCTTCGCCGCGCTGTGCGCCGCGCGCGGCCAGCCGGTGCCGTCGCGCCAGGCCAAGCAGCACCACGCCGCCTTTGGCGGGGTGAATGTGCGCTGGGAGCGCCATGCCGAATTCACCACCTATAGCTGGGAGCTGCCGGCCGAGGACATCGTCACCGGCGGCCTGCCGTTCCATCCCTCCTCGGCGAGCCTGATGGCGTCGCTGGCGCAGATCCCGCAACCCGGCCTGCTGCTGGTGGCGGTCGACCTGCATCTGACCACCGACACCGCCGATTCGCTGCCCCTCGACCGGCTGTTCGACCGCTCCAGCCTTGCCCGCTCCGATGTCGAGGACGGCTTCGCCGAGATCGCCACCGATTTCCAGCCCGACGTCTCCGGCTTCGTGCGCATCCTGGTGCGCGACCGCGGCATGACGCCCGACGCCGCCGGCGCCCTGATCCAGCGGGTGCTGGAGATCGAGACCTACCGCACCCTCGCCTTGCTCGGGCTGCCGGAGGCGATGCGCATCGCCCCGGGAGTGGCGCGCATCGAGGAGCGGCTGCGCGCCCTCACCACCGAGATGAAGGACAGCCAGGGGCTGGCCGCCAACCACAAGCTGCTTGACGAGCTCACCTCGCTCGCCGCCGAGGTGGAGGCGGATGCCGCCGCCTCGCTGTTCCGCTTCGGCGCCAGCCGCGCCTATGACGAGATCGTCGGCCTGCGGCTGCGCACCATCGGCGAGCGGCCGATCGCCGGCTTCCCAACCTGGCAGCAATTCCTCGCCCGCCGCCTGCTGCCGGCGATGCGCACCTGCCAGAGCACCGAGCAGCGCCAGGCCAATCTGTCGCTGAAGCTCACCAGCGCCGCCAACCTGCTGCGCACCCGCGTCGATGTCGAGCTGGAGCAGCAGAACCGCGACCTGCTCTCCTCGATGAACAAGCGCGCCCGCATGCAGCTGCGCCTGCAGCAGACCGTCGAGGGGCTGTCGGTGGCGGCGATCTCCTATTACGTGATCAGTCTGCTGCATTACGCCCTAGAAGGGCTGCACGCCGCCGCCGAGCACGCCGGCCTGCATTACGACGTCGGCATCGCCACCGCGCTCGCCGTGCCTTTCGTAGTGCTGGCGATCTGGATGGTGGTGCGGCGCATCCGCCGGGGCCATTTCGACGAGATCTAGCGCGCCGCCTCGCGCCCGCGCCCCGGCACCCGGGTGGCCGCCCAGGTGGCCACCAAAGTCGGCCGCGTAAGCCCACTCCGGAAAAGCCGAGGCCCGCCGCAGTCACCCGCGACGGGCCTCGATCCTATTGAAAACCGGATGCAACGAGGGCCGGAGACGGCCCCCGCCTATTGCGAGAAGCCGCCGGTGGAAGGCGCCGGAGCACCGATCCACTGGTTGTTTCCGCTGGCCGACGACGAGGCCGCCGGCGCGGTGCTGGTCTCCGGCGCGCCGCTCATCGGCGCCGAGGCCGCCGGCGCGGGGGTCGCGGGAGCGGCCCGAACCGGAGCGGCAGGGGTGGCCTGCACCGGTGCCGTGGCGGCCGCCGCGGGCGCGCTGGCCGGCGGCGTGGTCCGCGCCGGACGCGGCTGTGCCGGCTCCTGCGCCGGCCGGGACTGCGCCGCCGGACGCGGGCGGGTGGTGCGCCGCGCCTCGGCCGCGCCGGCCTGCGAATCGAAGCCGACATAGACGACGTAACGCTCAAGCGCCTCCGGGGTCGGCAGCGGGAAGGTCACATCGTCGGCGACGAGGCCGAAATCGACCTGCATCACCCCCTGGCCGATCTCCACCGGCACCGTATAGAGCTTGGTCCAGATCGGCTTCGGCGTCGGCCCTTCCTCAACCACGGCGAGACGCAGCGGCACCG
Organism: Ancylobacter defluvii; assembly: GCF_018390605.1. Classification (GTDB taxonomy): domain Bacteria; phylum Pseudomonadota; class Alphaproteobacteria; order Rhizobiales; family Xanthobacteraceae; genus Ancylobacter; species Ancylobacter defluvii. The sequence continues at coordinate 37,594 of NZ_JAHBGD010000028.1, read as the reverse complement.
TCACCCGGCCGGGACCGCCCTTGGCGCCGAGCAGCACCCGGCCCTGGATGCCGACGCGCATGTTCATGTCCGGACGGGCGAAATGGCACTCGCGCGAGAAGGTGCCGAGATTGGCCTGGTAGCGTATGCCGCCCTCGGCGCCGTCGGTGACCTGCCAGGTGGCCGCGCCGCCGCGCACCTGCACGCCGGGGCAGGTATAGTCGTCGGGATTGACGCCGGTGGTGGAATTGGCCCCGAGGCCGCCGTCACCGGCAACCACGGTCTGGCTGGAGGAGCGGGAGCCGGTAACGGCGGTCACCGGTGCCGGCAGCGCCGGCGCGGCGGGAGCTGCCCGGCCCACCGCGGTCGGCCCGGAAGACGCGCCGGCGGTCGGCGCGACGGTGGTGGTTTCCATGGTCGAGCCGAAGCCGCCCTGGCCATCGGTATTGCCGCCGCCCATCGGTCCTTCATTGCCGCCGCCGCCGAGGCCGCCGGCGCACCCCGCCAGCAACAGGCCGAGTGCCGGAACCATGATCAAGCGGCGTGCCGAACCGGTCATCCCCCCGATGCCGAAAACGCCTTCACGCATAGGCACGTTCCCCATTCCTCGCGGCATGACGCCCATCCCCAACGCGCGAAACGACGCCGTTACGGCGCGGCTTTGCGCTCATCCACGTCATCCGCCGATCCCTTGAATGCATGTTCGGCGAAGGCTGAACGGCCTTTGCGGCGAGAACATGCCCCAGTTCATTGAATCCAGAGCACTTTTCCACAGATCGCACAGCATGGCGCGATCGGTGGCACTCCGGGGCGGCGGCTCTTATAGCAAAGCATCGCCGCCGGGGGGAACAGGGGAGGATGCGTTCAGCCGCCCGAGTTGCCGCTGGCGGCGCCGTTGGCCGGGGTGGCACCGGCGGCGGCGAGGCCTTCGGGCTTGCCGACCAGGCTGAACAGCAGCGCCGGATTCTCGCGGAACCGGCCGGCGACGCGCTTGATGTCGTCGAGGCTCACCGCCGCCACCAGTTCGTTGCGGCGGTCGATATAGTCGATGCCGAGATCGTCGATCTGGATCTGCAGCAGCTGCGAGGCCACCTTGGCGGAGCTGTCGAAGCGCAGCGCAAACGAGCCGATCAGATAGCTCTTGGCGTCGGCGAGCTCTTCCTCACTCGGGCCGTCGGTCAACAGCTTCATATATTCGGCGCGGATCAGATCCACCGTCTCGCCGGCGCGCTCGTTCTTGGTGGCGGTGCCGCCGAGGATCAGCCCGGCATGGTCGAGCGGGGCGAGATGGCTGTAGACCGAATAGGCGAGGCCGCGCTTCTCGCGCACCTCCCGGAACAGCCGCGAGGAGAAGGCCGAGCCGCCCAGCATGTGGTTGAGCACGAAGGCGGGGATGAAATCGGGATCGTTGCGCTTCAGCCCGATGCCGCCGAACACCATCGAGGTCTGCGGCACGTCGAGCGTCTTCACCTCCACCGCGCCGAGGCCCTGCGGCACCACGTCGGGCACCGGCGTCAGCTCGGCCTTGGCCGGCAGGGCGCCGAACATCTTGTCCAGCGCCGGGCCGAGCGCCTCCGGGGTGATGTCGCCCACCACCGCGATCTTGAGATTGTCGCGGGCGAGCGTGCGCTTGGCGAAGCCGGCCAGATCGCCGCGGGTGATGGCGGGCACGCTCTCCAGCGTGCCGGACAGCGGGCGGCCATAGGGGTGGTTCGGGAAGGCGCGCGCCGACCAGGCGAGGCTGGCCTGGGTCGAGGGGTCGTTGGCGCGACGGCGCAGATTGGCGAGCTGGCCCTGGCGGATGCGCTCCACCGCCTCGTCATCGAAGCGCGGCGCGGTCACTGCGAGCCGCATCAGCTCGAAGGCAGGCTCGACATTCTCCGACAAGGTGCGCAGCGAGCCGCCGACCATGTCGCGCGAGGCGTCGAAGTGCACCTCGATCGCCTTCTCCGCCATCGCGTCCTGGAAGGCGCGGGCATCGAGATCGCCGGCACCTTCGTCAAGCAGCGAGGCGGCGAGGCTGGCGACGCCCGGCTTGCCGGCGGGGTCCTGGGCGCCGCCGCCGACGAAGGCGATCTCCATCGCCACCAGCGGCAGGGTGGTGTCGTGGACCAGCCAGGCTTCGATGCCGCCGGGGCTCACCACCTTCTGGATGCGGGTGGTCTGCGACTGGGCGGGCGAGGTCGGGGCGAGGGAAACGAGGGCGGTCATGGCGATAAGGCCTGCGGCGAGGTTACGGGCAGAGGGATGCATGGCGGCGAAGCCGCTCGACAAGGCGCTCATCAAGCGGCTCACGAGCGCTTCTCCGGCGCGGCCGGTGCCGCGCTAGCGTCGCGCGCCGGCAGCAGCTGGCTGGTCACCGCCCGCGCGGGAACGAGATAGCGCCGCGCCACCTCCTTCACCTCGTCGGCGGTCACCTGCTTCACCTCGTCGGGCCAGTTCTTCACGTCCTCGACGGTGGTGCCGGTGGCAAGCGCGGCGCCGTAGATGCGCGCCAGCGTCGCCTGGTTGTCCTGGGCATAGATCGCTTCGGCGACCAGCCGGGTCTTGGCGCGCTCCAGCTCGCCGGCCTCCGGCCCGTCGGCGGCCAGCTTGGCGATCACCGCGTCCAGCGCCGCCTCCAGCCTGGCCATGTCGACATCCGGGCGCGGCGAGGCGGACACCCCGAAGCGGGTGTCGTCCAGCGCCGTGCTCTGGTACCAGGCGCCGGCACCGGCGGCGAGGCCCTGCGCCACCACCAGCTCGCGGTAGAGCCGGCCGGTCGAGCCGCCGCCGAGAATCTGCGCCAGCACGTCGAGCGCCACGCTGTCCTTCTTCTCGTTGCGATAGGCCGGCACCAGATAGGCACGCGACAGGCTGGGCTGGCCGACGCGGGCATCCGCCAGCACCAGGCGGCGCTCGGCGCGCGGGATCGGCTCCTTCGGGCGCTCGCGCTCGGCGGTCTCGGCGCGGCGGGCGACCTTGCCGTAGGTCTCCTGCGCCAGCGCCCTCACCGCTTCCGGCTCGACGTCGCCGGCCACCACCAGGATGGCATTGTTCGGCGTGTAGAAGCGCTTGTAGAAGGCGAGCGCGTCCTCGCGGTTGAGCTGACGGATCTCGTCTTCCCAGCCGATGATCGGATGGCCGTAGGGGTGGTTGGTGTACATCGCCGCCTGCGCCGCTTCCGAGAGCTGCGAGCCGGGGTCGTTGTCGGTGCGCATGCGGCGCTCTTCCAGCACCACGTCGCGCTCGGGCAGCACCACCTCGTCGGTGAGCACCAGCCCGGTCATGCGGTCGGCCTCGAAGCCCATCACCGTCTTCAGGTGCTCCTTGGCGACGCGCTGGAAATAGGCGGTGTAGTCGTTGGAGGTGAAGGCGTTCTCCTGCCCGCCGATCTTCGACACCACCTGCGAGAACTCGCCGGCCGGGTGGCTGGCCGTGCCCTTGAACATCAGGTGCTCGAGGAAATGCGCGATGCCGGACTTGCCGGGCTGCTCGTCGGCCGAGCCGACGCGGTACCACACCATATGGGTGACCACCGGGGCACGATGATCGGGCACCACCACCACCTGCATGCCGTTGTCGAGCGTGTACTGCGCCACGTCGGCGGCATCGGCGGGGCGGGGGGCGGCAAGGGCCGCGGCCCCGGTGGCGGCGGCAAGCAACAGAGCGGGCATGAGCTTTCCAGTCGACATAGCGGCATCCGGTTGGGTCATATGGGCACGCCGCGCCGCCGGCGCATCCCCACGCGGCAAGAGTCCCCGCGCGGCGAGTCCGACAGGCGGCAGCGCATCGGGCGTGCCCTGAGCACGTTCCGCGACCGTCGCACGAGTTCGGCGACAAGAACATGCTCTGGTTGATTAAATCGGCGTAAGGGTGGCACGGAACCAGCCGCGGCTGGACCGCCGGCGGCTTCAATCCCCCGTGAACACGCCGCGCATGGCCCGAAAGCGAAGGCCATCAAAGCGACAGGCACTGAAAGCGAAAGGCCGGCAATCGCCGGCCTTGAAGAAGACGCGCTCAGTTGCGGTCCTTGTTGCGCTGGGTCTGATCGAACCAGCTCAGCGGGTTCCAGGCCTTGTCCTCCGGCCGGTCGGCGACCACGCCGAAGGCGGCGCCGGGAGCCGGGGTCTGGAAGCCCGGCGGCGGTTCGGTGAGCGACTGGCGCTCCGGCTCCCCGGCAAACACCATCGGCTTCTCTTCCTGCTTCTGGCCGAGGCTGAACAGGCCGTAGCCGGTAGGCTTCAGCCAATCCTCGCGCGCCGCGGCGTTGCGACCCTGGGCCCGGTTGTTGGAAGGAATGTTGGTGCGGGTGCTGGCCATCTCGGCCGGGCCGAGCGCACGGGTCTGGGCGTTGTCGTTGGTGAAGACCTTCACCTTCGCCGCTGCCGCCGCCTCCTTCTTCTTGCGCTCGTCGTCATAGTCCTTCGGCCAGGCCGGGTTCTGGGTGATGGCGGCGCCGTCGCGCGGCGGCGGCAGCACGTCGCCCGACGGCGGCACCACGATGGGCGCGCGCTCGCGATAATCGATCTCGGGACCCTGCGGCGCCACCAGGCCGAGGCTGGTCAGCACCTGCTCGGTGAAATTGTCTTCCTGGGCGGCGGCGGGTGCGGCACTGAACAGCGTCAGGGCCATCAGGCCCGACGCGAACGCGGCGATGGCAAGACCGCGCGCGAGGAAATGGCGCGGCGCAAAGGTCGATGTCGTCATCCGGTCGTCTCCTGCCGGCCTGCGGCCGACGCAGGAAGGTCGGACACGCAGGGCTCGAACGCAGTTTTCACCTCAGGACGGCGTTTTTACGGCGCCGCCGAAGAAGGAGTCATACAAAAGCAAGGCCACGCCGGCAACAATGGCGACGTCCGACAGATTGAAGACGTACCAGTAGAAGCCCAAGGCGTGCAGCGAAATGAAGTCGAACACCGCACCATAGGCCACGCGGTCGATGGCATTGCCCAGCGCCCCGCCGATCAAAAGCCCGAGAGCGATCGCCTCGATGCGCCGCCCGGTGCGCGCCAGCCAGAACCAGAACAGCACCGCGGCAGCGATTTTCAGCCCGCCGAGCAGCCACCAGCCATCGGCGCCGCCGGAGAACATGCCGTAGCTGATGCCGGTGTTCCACGCCCGTACCAGGTCGAAGAACGGCAGCACCGTCACCTTGCCGTCGTCGCCGAAATCGACGCCGTGCAGCACCGCCAGCTTCGACGCCTGGTCGACGACCAGCGCCAGCAGCGCGAAGCGCGCGCCGAGCCCGGTGAACGGGCCGGTGAGGCTCAGCCTCATTCGGCGGCCCGCCGGGCGCTCGCGCGCTCGCGCAGCGCCTGGGCGTCGCGCGGGGTGACATCCGGATAGTCCGGATCGGTGCCGACCAGCGGCGAGATCTTCCACGAGCGGGCGCATTTATGCCCCTCCGCCCGCGACGGCACCACGCTGACGCCCGGCACGTCGTCGAGGCGGAAGGCGTCCTTCGGCCCCTCGTCCGGCATCAGATGCGCGTCGGAGGTGATGCACACCTCGGCGAGGTCGACCGCGCTCACCGCCGCGAACAGGTTCGGATCCGAGACATGGATGACCGGCGCCGCCTCCAGGCTGGAGCCGATGCGCTTGGCGGCGCGCTCCAGCTCCAGCGCGCCGAGCACCACGCGGCGGACGAGGCGGATCTTGCGCCATTCGTCGGCCAGCGTCTCGTCGCGCCACTTCGCCGGGGTGTCGGGGAAGGTCTCCAGATGCACCGAGCCGTCGGCGGACGGGAACCGCGCCAGCCAGGTCTCCTCCGCGGTGAACGGCAGGATCGGCGCCAGCCAGATCACCAGCCGGCGGAACACCTCGTCGAGCACGGTCAGGCAGGCGCGGCGCGTCACCGAGGAGATCGGGTCGCAATAGAGCGCGTCCTTGCGCACGTCGAAATAGAACGCCGACAGCTCGGCGGTCATGAACTGGGTCAGCGCCGCGTTCACCCGCTTGAAGTCGAAGCTGGCGTAGGATTCGCGCACCACCTTGTCGAGTTCGGCCAGCCGGTGCAGCACCATGCGCTCCAGCGCCGGCATGTCGGCATAGGCGATGCGCTCGCTCTCGCGGTAATGGTGCAGCGAGCCGAGCAGCCAGCGCAGCGTGTTGCGCAGCTTGCGATAGGTCTCGACCGTGGTCTTGAGGATCTCCGCCCCGATGCGCAGATCGTCGGAATAGTCGGAAGCGCACACCCACAGGCGCAATATGTCGGCGCCGGAGGCCTTGATCACCTCCTGCGGAGCCACGACGTTGCCGATCGACTTCGACATCTTGCGGCCCTGCTCGTCGAGCACGAAGCCGTGGGTCAGCACCACGTCATAAGGCGGCCGCGCGCGGGTGCCGCAGCTCTCCAGCAGCGAGGAGTGGAACCAGCCGCGATGCTGGTCCGATCCTTCGAGATACATCACCCGGTCCGGCCCGCCATTGAAGGCGCGGTCGACCTTCAGGTCCTCGCGCACCTCCAGCGTGAAGGCATGCGTGGAGCCCGAATCGAACCAGACGTCGAGGATGTCGTCGACCTTGTGCCATTCATTGGCGCTGTAATCGGTGCCGAGGAAACGCTGCGCGGCGCCCTCCTTGTACCAGGCGTCCGCCCCTTCGGTGGCGAAGGCCTCGGCGATGCGCGCATTCACCGCGTCGTCGTGCAGGATTTCGACGGTGCCATCGCCCTTGTCCTTCACGAACACCGCGATCGGCACGCCCCAGGCGCGCTGGCGCGACACCACCCAGTCCGGGCGGTTCTCGATCATGCCGTTGATGCGGTTCTGGCCCGAGGCCGGCACCCAGTCGACGCCGGCAATGCCGCCGAGCGCCCGCGCCCGCAGCGTGTCGCCGACCGTCGAGGAGCCGTCCGCCGCCGCGATGTCCTTGTCCATCGCGATGAACCATTGCGGCGTGTTGCGGAAGATGATCGGCGCCTTGGAGCGCCAGCTATGCGGGTACTGATGCTTCAGCCGGCCGCGGGCGATGATCCGGTCGGCCGCCATCAGCGCCTTGATGACGGCGTCGTTGGCATCGCCGTCCTTGCCCTTGTCGTCCATCACCCGATGGCCGGCGAACAGCGGCACATGATCGTAATAGCGCCCGTCCGGCCCGACGGTATGCGGCACCTCGCCGAGGCGCTCGGCGACATAGAGGTTGAAGTCGTCGGCGCCGTGGCCGGGAGCGATATGCACGAAGCCGGTGCCGGTGTCGTCGGTGACGAAATCGCCGGCCACCACCGGCACGGCGAAGTCGAAATAGCCCTTGGTGCCGGCAACGCCGGCGAGCGGATGCGCGCAGACCAGATGGGTCGGGTCCACCTCTTTATGGCGCTCATAGCCGGTGACGCGCGCGGCCTTGAACACGTCGGCCGCCAGCTTGTCGGCGATGATGAAATGCTCGCCGACCTTGGCCCAGTTGTCGGCCGCCGCCTCGGTCACCTCGTAGACGGCATAGGTGACGTTCTCGGCGAAGGCGATGGCGCGGTTGCCGGGGATGGTCCAGGGCGTCGTCGTCCAGATGACGACGGAGGCGCCCTCATAGGACGGGAACAAGTGGATGTCGGCGGCGGCGGCGGCCGGGTCGAGCCCCTTGGGCAGGCCGCCGGCGGTCGCCGCGCTCTTGCGATAGCCGGTGACCGGGAACTTCACGAAGATCGTGGTCGACTGGTGGTCGTGATACTCGACCTCCGCCTCGGCCAGCGCGGTGCGCTCGACCACCGACCACATCACCGGCTTGGAGCCGCGATAGAGCAGACCGTTGGCGGCGAACTTCATGATTTCGCGGGCGATCTGCGCCTCGGCGTCGAAGCTCATCGTCACATAGGGATGGTCCCAGTCGCCGCCGACGCCGAGCCGCTTGAACTCGGCGCGCTGTACGTCGATCCAGCCCTGGGCGAAGGCGCGGCATTCCTGGCGGAACTCGACGACCGGCACCTCGTCCTTGTTGCGGCCCTTGGCGCGGTACTGCTCCTCGATCTTCCACTCGATCGGCAGGCCGTGGCAGTCCCAGCCCGGCACATAATTCGAGTCGTGGCCGAGCGCGCCCTGCGAGCGCACCACCACGTCCTTCAGGATCTTGTTGAGCGCGTGGCCGATATGGATGTTGCCATTGGCATAGGGCGGGCCGTCATGCAGCACGAAGCGCGGCTTGCCCGCGCCGGCCTCGCGCTGGCGCTGGTAGAGGCCGATCTGTTCCCAGCGGGCGAGGAATTCCGGCTCGCGCTGCGGCAGGCCGGCGCGCATCGGGAATTCGGTCTGCGGCAGGAACAGCGTCGCCGAATAGTCGTGCGCCTCGCCACCCTCGGTATCGGGGGTCTTCGGCTCGCGACCATCGCTGTTTCGGTTCGTCATTGACCGGCTCCCTACGCTATCGGGCACGGTGTAAGCGCAGCGGCGAGGCCGTGCAAGGGTTTGAAGGGGTCGGCGCGTCAGCCCTCACTGAGCCGGGCACCGAGGATCGCCCGCGCCCGGCGGCTGTCCTCGTCCATCTGGGTGATCAGCGGCTCGATGCCGGCGAACTTCAGCTCCGGCCGGAGATAGGCGTGGAACGCCACCTTCAGCCGCCGGCCATAGAGGTCGCCCGACCAGTCGAAGACGAAGGTCTCCAGCCGCGGCGCGCCGTCGTCGAAGGTCGGCCGCCGGCCGAAGCTCGCCACCGCCGGCCGCTCCACCCCGTCGATCTCCACGCTCACCGCGTAAATGCCATGCGCAAGCTCGGTGGCAGGATCCAGCCGCATATTGGCGGTGGGGTAGCCGAGTTCGCGGCCGCGCTTGTCGCCATGGATCACCTCGGCCTCGACGGTGAACGGCGCCCCCAGCATGTGGGCGGCCTGCTCGACCCGGCCCTGCGCCAGCGCCGCGCGGATGGCGCTGGAGGAAATCTGCGCGCCGTCGTCGAGCAGCGGCGGCACGATCTCCACCGCGAAGCCATGGCGCGCGCCGGCCTCGCGCAGGAAGGCCGGCGAGCCGCCGCGGGCGCGGCCGAAATGGAAGTCGAAGCCGGCCACCACGCAGCCCACCCCCAGCCATTCGACCAGGATCTCGGTGACGAAGCTCTCGGCGTCCTTTGCCGCCAGCAGCGCGTCGAAGGCGAGCACCGCCGCGCCGTCGAGCCCGGTGGCCGCGAGCATGGCAAGCTTCAGCGGTTCCGGGGTGAGGCGGAACATCGGCTCGTTGGGGCGAAAATAGGCGCGCGGATGCGGCTCGAAGGTCAGTGCCAGCGCCGGCTTGCCGGCGGCATGCGCCCGCCGCACCGCCGCGCCGATCACCGCCCGGTGGCCGCGATGCACGCCGTCGAAATTGCCGATCGCCACCACCGGATCGGCGAGGGACGCCGGCACGGCGTCGCCGCCGCGCAGCACGATGAAGGGTCGGGAAGCGGGGGAAGCACTCATCGGGGCAACACCGTCGGAACCTGCGTAACGGATCGCGCGCAAAACTGCGGATGCGCAGCCGGCGCGTCAACCCGGCAAACCCCTAGCCGCTTTCCGCGCCCCGCGAAACCGGCCGGCCGATACGAATAAGCTATCAGTTCGACAGGCTGCGCCTTGGCTCGGCGTGAGCGGCGTGACGCGAGCGGCTTGGCGTGCGGGACGCTACCAGACCAGCTGCGGCGCGGCGGCGACCGGCCGGCCGGGCCCGTCCTCGATCAGCCGGGCGAGTGCGCGCGGGTCGATGGTGCCCGAGCGCTCCAGCCCGAGCTCGCCGGCATGGATGCCGCCGGCGATGAACAGGCAGTCGATGCCGACCCCGAGCGCGCCGGCGAGATCGGTGCGCAACGCGTCGCCGATGGCGAGCACGCGGCCGGGCTCGGCCGGCACGCCACGCAGCTCCACCGCCTTGGCGAACGCCGCCTCGTAGATCGGGCGGTGCGGCTTGCCGCACCAGATCGCCGCGCCGCCGATCTGCTGATAGGCCTCGGCGAGCGCGCCGGCGCACCAGATCAGCTCGCCGCCGCGCTCCACCACGATATCGGGATTGGCGCAGATCATGGTGAGCCCGCGCGTGTGCATCGCCGCCAGCGTGTCGCGATAGGTATCGGGTGTCTCGGTGGTGTCGTCGAACAGGCCGGTGCAGACCACCCGCTCGCACGCTTCCATCGCTACCAGTTCGACGCCGGCGCCCTGGTAGATGCCGAGGTCGCGCTCCGGTCCCAGATGCCAGACCTTGCCGATGCCGCCCTGGCGCAGCAGGCCGGTGGTGACGTCGCCGGAGGTGACGATGGCGTCATAGGCGGTGCGCGGCACCCCGAAGCGGTCGAGGATGATGCCGACATCGGCGTTCGGCCGCGGGGCGTTGGAGACCAGGATCACCGTGCGGCCAGCCGCGCGTGCCCGCGTCAATGCGTCCGAGGCCGCGGCAAAGGCATTGGCGCCGTTGTGCAGCACCCCCCAGACGTCGCACAGGATCACGTCGTAGCGCGGCGCCAGCTCGGCGAAGGGCAGGACGGGAATCGGCGGCACAGCGGCGGAGGGGAGCGGCGTGGACGTAGACGACATGGGCAAGGCGACCTCGTCGGCTGGGAGCGTGCAGGGCGGAAGGCGGCAACGATAACGCCGGCAAGGATCACGCCGGCAACGATGCGGGAACGGCGGAACCCACGGGTCCAACTGCCATGTCCGCCGCCACGGCACAAGGCCGCCCCCGGCATGGCAGGCTCCCGCCCCGTTCGCGGCGCGGCTGCCTGTGCCGCCCGGCCACGGCCCTCCGGCTTTGCGACAACGCCGCGGGACGGGTAGCGGGACTGTCGGCTTCGCACGCGTGCGAAGGCGGAACGGCGACCATCGACGTTGCCGGGCGGCACCGTCGCCCTATCTTCATGGCGCCCGTCGATGATCGGCAACATCTGAAAGCGCCAAGGAGCATTTTTCATGACCGCGACCACGCTCTTCACCGGCACCGCCACCGCCAAGGGCGGCCGCCACGGCCATTCCGCCACCAGCGACGGCTCGGTCTCCGTCGATCTCGGCATGCCGAAGAACGGCGTGCTGGAGCCCGGCAAGACCACGCCCGAGCATCTGTTCGCCACCGGCTATGCCGCCTGCTTCGGCTCGGCGGTGGAAGCGGTCGGCGGCCAGAAGAAGCTCGACGTTTCCGACGCCTCGGTCACGGTGGCCGCCTCGCTGCAGAAGAGCGACAGCGGCTTCAGCCTGGCGGTGAAGCTCACCCTGAAGGCGCCGGCGCTCTCAAAGGAGCAAGCGCAGGAGGTGATCGAGGCCGCGCACCAGATGTGCCCGTACTCCAAGGCGACGCGCGGCAACATTCCGGTCGAACTCGCCGTCGAGTGACCGGCGGCCTCCGCACCGGCAGAAGCGTCATGCCCCGGCCTGTGCCGGGCATGACGTCGTCCGTCGCGGCCATTTGCTGGATGAAACAATACGACGCCGCGCGCCTCATCGCGATGCTGACCTCGCGCGCGAGCGCTATCGCATGCCGGCGCGGCCGGGCGAACGCCTTAATTCCTCATTGCTGAACAGCCGTGAGCCGCAGAGCCGAGCCGCGCCGTCACCCGGCATCAGGTCGCGCTCCGGCTGTGCGCCTCGCGTCGTGCCGGAAGGCGCGGCGCTTATGCCGCGTCGCGCCGGCCCGGCAGGGCCACCGGGGCGATCGGCCCCATGCCGCCGCCCGGCGCCATCGGCCCGCGCGGCGCCCGCTCCGACATCGCGGCGCGCAAATTATCCACCTGCGCATTGGCCCGGCGCGCATCGCGGCCGGCGCTGCGCGCCGCCCGGCGATAGCGTCCCTGCCGCAGCCACACCGTGACCCCGCCCAGCGCCACGCCGATGATGAGGCTTGCCAGCACCACCACGAACAGCGGCAGATCCACCGACAGGACGCCGGCAAAGGGATCGAGCACCAGCGCCACCGGATGGCGGTTGGCCACCGCCAGCATGATGAGGCCGATGGAGATCGGCAGGATCAGCACGATCGATAGGATGCGACGCAGCACGCCTTGACACTCCTGCTTGGCACGTCCGGCTATTCGAGATCCACCCCGCCATTCAGGCGTTCGCGCATCTCCTTGCCGGTCTTGAAATACGGCACCGCCTTGCCGTCGACCGCCACATGGGCGCCGGTGCGCGGGTTGCGCCCGGTGCGCGCCGGCCGCGCCTTCACCGAGAAGGCACCGAAGCCGCGCAGCTCCACCCGGTCTCCGCGGGCAAGAGCTCCGACGATCTCGTCGAGTATCGCATTCACGATATTCTCGACGTCGCGCTGATAGAGATGCGGATTGGCTTCCGCGATACGCTGGACTAGTTCCGACTTGATCATCGACGCCCCGGCCCCTTAGTTCGTCTTCGGCTCGTCGTAAATCCGAAAACACTTTATTCTCGAAACTGTTGGCTCCCCCCGAAAGCTTAATCGCGAGGGTGCCAGAGGGCCAACAGACCGTCAAGGCGAGACTGAGTCGCGGCGTCGAAAGCCGGGCCGATCAGCACCGAGGCCACGTCCCCGAGCCCGAACAGCGACATCAGCCGCACCCCCGCCGCCCGCAGCCAGCCGAATTCCTCGCCGGAGCGCCCGGTACGCCAGACGCGCACCGGCAGGCTTTCGGCCACGTCGCGCTCGCGGGCGAGGTAGGCCCGCGCTGTGCGCTCGTCGCCGAGTTCGTCGACGAGGTTCAGCGGCAGGCCCTGATGCGCGGTGAACACCCGGCCGTCGGCGACGAGGTCAAGCTTTTCGCCGGCGATGGTCCGCCGCTCGGCGACCAGGCCGCGGAACCAGTCATAGCTGTCGGTCACCAGCGACATCACCGCCGCCCGCGCCTCGAGGCTGGTCGGCTCGAAGCCGTTCGGCACCGCCTTGAGCGGGCTCGACTTGATGGTCTCGTAGGCGACGCCCACGGTCTTCATCAGATCGGTGAAGTTCGGGTACTGGAAGATCACGCCGATCGAGCCGACCATGGCGTTGCGCGGCGCCACGATGTGATCGGCGCCCATGGCGGCGATATAGGCGCCCGACGCCGCCATGCCGTCGACCACCGCCACCACAGGCAGCTTCTCCGCCAGCCGCCGCAGCCCGTCATAGAGCTGCTGCGAGCCGACCACGGTGCCGCCGGGCGAATCGATGGCGATGATCACCGCGCGGGCGCCGGAGCGGGCGATGTCGTCGAACATCTCCAGCCGCTCACGGTCGTTGCGGATGATGCCGCCGATGGACACCCGCGCCACGTGCGGCGCCGAGCGCGGGGTGAAGCCGCCATCGGTCCACCACACCGCCGCCAGCGCCGCGGCGCCGGCGATGACCAGCAGCAGCGCCACGCGCCAGAAGGTGAGCTTGCGGCGCAGCCGCCGGCGCTCCAGCAGGGAATCGACGTCCATTGCAGTGCCGAGCATCGGTTCCGGGCCGCTCCGTCTTCAAAGCCGAGCCCCTGACGTAGAGCCCAAGCGTGGCGGGCGCAAGGCTGTCAGGTCGCCGCGCCGGAGGCCATACGGCCACGGCGCGGCGTTCAGCCGCCGTGCTTCTCCAGGAAGGCCTCGACCGGCAGCGCGCGGAAATCGGCGAGCGCGGCCTGAAGCCGCGCATGCTCCCAGTGCCACCAGCCGAGCGCCTGCAGCCTTTCGCCAATTGCGGCGGGAAAGCGCGCGCGGATCGGTCGCGCCGGATTGCCGCCGACGATGCTGTAGGGCGCCACGTCCTTGGTGACGACCGCCCCGGCCGCCACCACCGCGCCGTCGCCGATGCGGCGGCCCGGCAGCACGATGGCGCCGTGGCCGATCCAGACGTCATGGCCGATCGTCACCCATTGGGCGCGGCGGCGGTCGAAGAAGCTCGCCTCGTTGGATTCGCCGGCGAAATAATCGCCGGCGCGATAGGTGAAGTGCGACTGGCTGGCCCGTTCCATCGGGTGGTTGCCGGGATTGATGCGGGTCATCGCGGCGATGGAGGTGAACTTGCCGATGGTGGTGTAGGCGATGTCGCTGTCGTTCACCACGTAGGAATAGTCGCCGAGCTCGACCTCGACCAGCCGCGTGCGCTCGCCGACCTCGGTGTAGCGGCCGAGCGTCGAGGCGTTGAGCTCGGCGCTGGCATCGATGACGGGCTCCGGCCCGAGCCGGGTGGGCGGCTGGGTCACGCCTCAGCTCCCGAAGCTGAAGCGTTCGATCAGCCGGAAGCGCTCGCCGCCGGCGCCGTCCTGCCGCGCCTCCTGGCGGTACAGCGCGATGCCGCCGACGATCAGCGGCCCGTCCGCCCCGCTCCGCGCGAACAGCTCGGCCAGTTCCTCCGCCGCCGCCGCGCGGTCGGCGTCGTCGTCGAGCGGGCCGGTCAGCGTCATGTGAAAGCGGAAATCGTCCAGCACATAGGGATAGCCCCAGCGCGCCAGATAATCCTTCTGCCGCTCGGTCAGCGGCGCCCGCAGCCGGCGCTCGCGCTCGGCCTCGGTCATCGGGGCGCGGAAATCGTCGAAGGCCGCCACCGCGCCGGCGGCAAGCCGGTTCAGCGCCGAACAGGTCGATACCGTCTTCAGCGCGAAGAAGCGGCCGATGGAGGCCAGCATCACCCCGGCGCAGGCGAAGCTCGCCCGGTCGGCGGCGAAGCGGGCGCACACCGCGCGCAGGCTCGCCTCGTCCTTGTCCGGCGCCAGGCGGAACGGCGCCTTCAGCGTGCCGTGGAAGCCGTAGCGGCGCGGCTCGGAGGTGATGTCGCGCCAGCGCTCCGGCGCGAAACGCGACAGGGACGGCTGCGGCAATTCGCGCCCGCTCTCGGCGTCGTAGCCGATCACCGAGGAGCCGAAGCGCCACAGCGGGCTCTTGGCCGGCGGCGCGAAATAGATCGCATAGCGCCGGTCGGCCGGCCGGGCCTCGGCCGGGCGCGGGTCGGCCTCGGCGGCGGCCTTGAGGTCGATGGACGGCGCGTCGGCCGGCCGGAAATCGCTCAGCCGGAAATCATGCGGCCGCGCATCACCAAGTATCGTCGTCATGCGTCCTCCCGAGAACAGCTTCGCGCGCGAAGTCCCGTCGTTCAGAAGATGCGCCGGCCGGCGAGGAAGACCTCCCGCACCACCGGCGTGTCGTCGATCACATGAAAGGCCAGCACATCGGCCCGCAGCCCCGACGCCAGCCGGCCGCGGTCGGCCAGCCCGGCCAGCGCCGCCGGCCGCGAGGTCACCAGCGCCAGCGCCGCCGGCAGCGTCAGGCCGGGATCGCGGGTCAGCGCCAGCGCCGCCTGCAACAGGCTCGCCGGCACATAGTCGGAGGCGAGCGCGTCGATCAGCCCCTGCGCCGCCAGCACCCGCATCGAGACGCCGCCGGAATGCGAGCCGCCGCGCACCGCGTTCGGCGCCCCGCCAATGGTGGCGAGGCCCGCCTGCCGCGCCGCCTTCGCCGCTTCCGGCGTGGTGGGGAATTCGGAAATGGTGCAGCCCGCCGCCTTGGCGTCGGCGACATGCTCGGGCGTGGTGTCGTCATGGCTCGCCAGCACGATGCCGGAGCCGGCGAACAGCCCGACCATCTTGGCGAAATTGCCCGGCACCGCCGCCCGTCCGCGCGCGGCGCGCTCATTGAGCTCGCGGTCCATCTCCTCGGCGGTCTTGCCGATGCCGGAGAGATAGGTCTTGAGGTGTTCGACATTGCGCCACTGCCGGGCGCCGGGCGTGTGGTCCATCAGCGAGGCCAGCGCCAGCGTCGGCCGGCCCGAGGCCTGCGCCACCAGCTCTTCCAGCGTCGGGTCGGTGAGTTCGCAGCGCAGGTGCAGCCGGTGCTCGACGCGGAACATGCCGCGCGCCGTGCCCTCGTCGACGGCGTCGAGCATCACCGTGTAGAGCGCCCGGCGGTCGGCCTTGGATTGGTCGAAGCCGCCGGCGCAGATGGCGTCGTAGACGGTGGTGACGCCGGAGCCGGCCATTTGCGCGTCATGCGCCAGCGCCGCGGCGCGGGCATCCGGCCAGATCACCTTCGGGCGCGGCACGAAATGGCTTTCCAGCGCATCGGTGTGCAGGTCGATCAGGCCGGGCGCCAGATAGGCGCCGGCGCAGTCGATCGCCTGGGCGAGATGCGAGCGCCCCTCGTCGACGGCGCGGATGTCGCCGCGTTCCACGACCAGCGTGCCCGCGACGACGGCGTCATCGAGGACGATTCGGGCATTGGTGAGAATCGTTTCCATGGGCCGCGCGTCTCGCATGTTGCCGTGACCATTCGATGAACCCGCGCGAAACCGTTGCCGCGCCGGCCTTTCTCGACTCACACCGCCTCGGCGTCGCCGTCGGAACGCGGATCGTGCGTGCCTTCGACATTCCCCTTCGGGTGCCATACCACCGCCCCGGCATGGCCCATCGTGTCGCTATAGGCCTCCGGCAGCACGCTCAGCTCATGGCCGGCGCGCGACAGGTCGTCGGCGACGCGCGAATCGAAGGCGCCCTCGACCCGGAGCCCGATGGTGTCGTCGCCCCAGGTGCGCCCGAGCAGCCAGCGCGGCCGCGCCACCGCCTGGCCGAGCGGCACGCCGAACATCCCGTAGCGGCTCATCACCGCCGCATTGCTCTGCGGCTGGCCTTCGCCACCCATGCAACCGAAGGCGACCACGCGCCCGTCCGCCAGCTCGGCCATGCAGGGGTTGAGCGTGTGGAAGGGCCGCCTCCCCGGCTCCAGCGGGTTCACCGCCTTGGGGTCGAGCGAGAAGGAGGCGCCGCGATTCTGCAACAGCACGCCGGTCGCCGGCGAGACGACGCCGGAACCGAACTCCCAGTAGATCGACTGGATGTAGGAGACCGAGACGCCGCTCTTGTCGGTGGCGCCCAGCCACACGGTGTCGCCGCGTGCGGCCTTTTGCGGCCAGGGCAGGGCGCGGCGCCCGTCGATCGCCGCCGCCTCGCGCTCCAGCGTCGCCGGGGTGAGGAAGGAGGCCGGATCGGCGGTCAGGCGCGCATAGTCGGTCACCACCTTGTCGCGGACCAGGAAGGCGCGCTTGGTCGCCTCGACCAGACCGTGGACATGGGCGAAGCCCTCGGGCTCGACAACGCCCAGCCGCTCGAAGATGCCGAGGATCATCAGGCTGGCCAGCCCCTGCGTCGGCGGCTGCGATCCCCACAGCTTCATCCCGCGCAAGGTCGCGGCCAGCGGCTTGCGCTCGACGGCGCGATAGGCCTGAAGGTCGGCGCGGGTCACCGGCGAGCCGACGCGCTCGAGATCGGCGGCGAGCTCGCGCCCGACATCGCCGCGGTAATAATCGTCGAGGCCGGCGCCGGCGAGATGCTCCAGCGTGTCGGCGAGCCGCCCGGCGCGCTGCAGCGTCCCCGCCTCCGGCGGCTTGCCCTCGGCGAGATAGGCGCCGGCGAAGCCCGGCACGTCCTTCAGCTCGCCGAGCTTCTCGGTCGTCAGCCGCGCCTGCGAGGCCGAGACCGGCGTGCCTTCGCGCGCATGGGCGATCGCGCTCTCCAACAGCCGCTTCAGCGGCATCTTTCCGCCCAGCCCCCGCGCCATCTCCAGCGCCAGCATCCAGCCGCCGACCTGTCCGGGCACGGTGAGCGCGGCGAGCGGGCCGCGCGCGGGCACGGCGTCATGGCCGGCATCGCGGTAGAAGGCCCGCGTCGCCCGGGCGCCGGCGAACCCGGCCGCCTCGATATAGGCCACCCGGCCGGACGGGCCGCGGATCAGCCAGAAGCCGTCGCCGCCCATCTGGTTCATATGAGGATAGACCACCGCGATGGCGGCGGCGGCGGCGAGCATGGCCTCGACGGCGTTGCCGCCCTCTTCCAGCACCGCGCGGCCGGCGAGCGAGGCCAGCCGGTGCGGCGTGGCGATCACGCCGCGGCCGCCGTGGCGGCTCTCATGTGCGGTGAAGCGATCCATGTCCCCGACCTCCCGTGCCCCCAACCTCCCGCGCGGCGCCGAATCACGCTCGCGTGCGGCGACTTGACCGGCGCGGCCGGGCATAGCAGGTTGCGCGCCGTCGATTAAGGCAAGAAGCCAAGGCTAGGAAGACTGATGAGCACGGGCCGTCGCATCCGCTGGGACCATGTCAGCACGGTGGTGAGCGCCGCCATTCTGCTGGGAGCCGAGCTCATCGGCGCCGGCCTCGCCGCCGGCTGGGCGGTGGCGGCGCTGTTCAATGCCGGCTGGGTGACCGAGCTGATCTTCGAGGTCGCCTTCGGCCTGCTCGCCACCTACGGCATCTACCGCTTCATCATGAAGGCCAAGAGCGTCGAGCCCTTCGTCGAGGGCTGAGCGCCCTCCGGCGGCGCACCCTGCCTCCCGTCGCAGCGCGCCGGCGACGCGAGATCCCCCACCCGGCCATCGTTCCCGACGGCCGGGCCGGCACGCGCCGCAATGGCCTGGGAACGCTCGGCCGCCCTCACCCGCGATCCGGCGCCGGCCCTGTTTCCAGCAGCGCCTTCAGCCGCGCGAGATCGCGGCGCACCCAGTCGGCATCGGCGGCGAACGCCGCCTCGCTTACGCCCGGGCGCCGGAACAGGCTGAACACCACCTCGCTGCCGTCGCCATTGGCGACCACCCGCATCGGGTTGTACATCGGCGCGCCGTTCTCGGGGATCAGCGTGTGGTCGAGCACGCCATGCTGGTTCGGCGGCGTGAAACGCACCCGCATCGGCCCGAGCGGCGTCTCCACCTGCCAGTCGGTGCCGCCGAGCGGCGCGAATCCTTTGCCGAGCCCTTCCGCCCACGCCGGAAAATTCGCCGGCTCGCAAAGATACGCCCGCACCTTCTCATAGGGCCGCGCAATGCCGATGCCGATATGCAGAGCGGGCTGAACCGCCATCGCCGCCTCCTCGACCGAACTGGAACGAAAACAGAACACACTCCCCCGCCCCTGACAAGCACCGGCTCCGGCCGGGAGCGGCCTGTCGGGCAGAGCTCCGCCGCGGCTGTCGATTCGGCCATGGTTCGGCGGGGTGGCAAATTCCTGCAAAAACCCGCTTGCATGTGACGGCGAATGTCCCTACATCACCCCTCGCCCAATATTCGCACGTGCCTGTGGTCGCGTGCCGGTCGGCGGAAGTCCGGACAAGAGGCCGGAAAGTCGCCAGGAAGATCGGTAGCCGGAGGCGAAACCGGCGCACTCAGCTCTCAGCTGGGAACGTGACTTGAAGCAACGACGTAGCGGGCTTTTTTGGTCTCTGTCGGCCCTCCAAAGGTCGGGAAACTGAAGAGGCACTACTTCTTGCCGGGCGTGCGGTCGGGTTTCCCGTACCAAGCGAAGGCATCGATCGAACGGTCGCGCTCTCCACATGCGCGCCGAACGCATCGCTGCCACGGCTCCACTTCTTCCGGCCAAGCGGCAAAAACCGTGCGGACGGCGAACGGAGGCGCATTCTCGCCACCGACGCGGCACATTGGCGCCGCGCGGGCGAGGGATCGTCTCCACGGGTCGCAGCTTCGGGTCAGTGGGAGAGCGCCATGACCGACCGTATTCGCGAGTTCCTCCGCAATCGACGAGAGGATGGTCCCTGCGTCGTCGTCGATCTCGACGTCGTGCGCGCCAATTACGGCGCCTTCGCCCATGCGTTGCCGGACACCCGTGTCTTCTATGCGGTGAAGGCCAACCCGGCGCCGGAAATCCTTTCCCTGCTCGCCGAGCTGGGCTCCTGCTTCGATTGCGCCTCGGTCGCCGAGATCGAGATGGCGCTCGCCGCCGGCGCCACGCCGGACCGCGTCTCCTATGGCAACACCATCAAGAAGGAGCGCGACATCGCCCGTGCCTTCGAATTGGGCGTGCGCCTGTTCTCGGTCGATTGCCAGGCGGAAGTCGAGAAGGTCGCCCGCGCCGCCGCCGGCGCCAAGGTGTTCTGCCGCATCCTGTGCGACGGCGCCGGCGCCGAATGGCCGCTGTCGCGCAAGTTCGGCTGCGAGCCGGAAATGGCGGTCGACGTGCTGGAGCACGCCCATCGCCTCGGCCTCGAGGCGTATGGCGTCTCGTTCCATGTCGGCTCGCAGCAGAAGAACGTCGAGGCCTGGGACGCCGCTCTCGCGTCCGCCTCGAAGATCTTCGCCGAGTGCGCCGAGCGCGGCTTCACCTTGTCGCTGGTCAATCTCGGCGGCGGCTTCCCGGCTAAGTACCTGCAGGACGTGCCGGCCGCCGAGGCCTATGGCGAGGCGATCTTCCGCGCTTTGTCGCGGCACTTCGGCAACGCCATCCCGCAGACCATCATCGAGCCGGGCCGCGGCATGGTCGGCGCCGCCGGCCTGATCGAAGCCGAGGTGGTGCTGATCTCGAAGAAGGCCGACACCGACACCATGCGCTGGGTCTATCTCGACATCGGCAAGTTCGGCGGCCTCGCCGAGACGATGGACGAGGCGATCCGCTACCCGATCCGCACCGCGCGGGACGGCGAGGCGACCGAGCCCTGCGTGCTGGCCGGCCCGACCTGCGATTCGGCCGACGTGCTCTACGAGAAGACCCCGATCGAGCTGCCGATCTCGCTCGCCATCGGCGACAAGGTGCTGATCGAGGCCACCGGCGCCTACACCACCACCTATTCGGCGGTGGCGTTCAACGGCTTCGACCCGCTGCGCTCATATGTGATCTGAGCCGGGCGCAAGCCGGCTCACCTTCGAAGGCCCGAACCGGAAAACACCTGGTTCGGGACGCTCCCCGCGGCCGCCGCTTCGGCGGTGGCAACGCTGCTGCGCGGCATGCCGGCGCGGCGGAACGGAGCTCTCCGGGCGTCATCCCGGGGCGTCGTGTCGGGCGGTCCTCGCGCCGCCGCAGCGGAACCATCCCGCCGCACCGGGCCTTTCACAATTCCTTTTCACCTCTTTTGCCCGGTGGTCCGGGTGTTGGAGGCCGTCATGGAACGTGCCGTCGCCGATCTCGCCCACGCTGCTCTGGTCCAGTCCGCTCTGGTCAACGCCGCCGCCCCCGCGCCGGTCGATTTCGCCGGTCCCGCGCCGGCGATCTCGCTGGAGCGCGCGGCCGACATTGCCCAGCGCGAGGCGCTGCTCGACCTCGCCTTCGGCCGCGCCGCGCGTCTGGCCAAGACGAGCGAGCGCCTGCGCGAGGGCCGCATGCCGGCGGACGGCCTCGCCTTCGCCGCCCATGGCGCCGATGGCCGGGTGGTCGGCACGCTCAGGATGTGGCACGTCACGGCGGGCCCGGCGCGGCCGGCGCTGCTGCTCGGCCCGCTGGCGGTGCATCCGTGGTTCCGCGACCGCGGCCTCGGCAAGGCGATGATGGTCACCGCCATCAACGAGGCGACCCGCCTCGGCCATGGCGCCATCCTGCTGGTCGGCGACGCGCCTTATTACGCCCGCTTCGGCTTCGAGCGCGGGCTCACCGATGGGTTGTGGCTGCCCGGCGCCTTCGAGCGCGCGCGTTTCCTCGGCCTGGAGCTGCGGTCCGGCGCGCTGAAGGGCGCGCGCGGCCTCGTCAGCCCCACCGGCGATTTCCTCGCCGCCCCCAGCCTCAGCGAGCTGATCGCCCGCGAATCCGTGCCCGCCGCGCTCAAGCGCTCGGCGTGAGGCATGAGCGCCTTCCCCTCGGACTAAGGTCCGACCGGCAGGGAGGCGCTTTCGGTTCGACGGGTTGACGCATGTTCCGACGGCCGGGCCTTCGTGGCGCGGCCGGCGCGGAACATGCTCCGGCGCCGCCCCGGTGCGCAGACCGTTCGCATGCGGTCCCCCGGGGCGGCGTCCGCCGCCTTTCGCCGCGACGTCACGCGCGCGTCATCACCGGCGCGGCAGGCTTGCCCCACCCTGGGCGGCGTCGCTATTGACGTTGCATCCCCGCCCCACCATGGTGCCCCCACCTAAAAGTATTGAGGCCAACAAAGGAGTGTCCCTGAGAATGTCGGTCTGGCCGGTCTATGGAAAAATCGACGGTCCCATCGTGATGATCGGCTTCGGCTCGATCGGGCGTGGTACCCTGCCGCTCCTCGAACGGCATTTCGACTTCGACAAGGACCGTCTCACCGTCATCGATCCGGTCGACGACAACCGCGCCCTCCTCGACGAGCGCGGCATCACCTTTCTGCAGCTGGCGATCACCAAGGAGAACTACCGCGAAATCCTGACGCCGCTGCTGACCACTGGCGGCCGCGGCTTCGTGATCAACCTCTCGGTCGATACCGGCTCGGTCGACATGATGACGCTCGCCCGCGAGCTGGGCGCGCTCTATATCGACACCGTGGTGGAGCCCTGGCTCGGCTTCTATTTCGACAAGAACGCCACCCCGGCGAGCCGCTCCAACTATGCGCTGCGCGAGAGCATGCTGGCCGCCAAGCGCGCCAATCCGGGCGGGCCGACCGCGGTCTCCTGCTGCGGCGCCAATCCGGGCATGGTGTCGTGGTTCGTCAAGCAGGCGCTGGTCGACATCGCCACCGATACCGGTACCGCCTTCGAGGAGCCGACCAGCCGCGAGGGCTGGGCGCGCCTTGCCCAGACGCTCGGCGTCAAGGGCATCCACATCGCCGAGCGCGACACCCAGCGCGCGAGCGCCCCGCGCCCCTTCGGCCACTTCATCAACACCTGGTCGGTGGAGGGCTTCGTCTCCGAGGGCCTGCAGCCGGCCGAGCTCGGCTGGGGCACCCACGAGACCTGGCAGCCGGAGACCGCCCGCTCGCACAATCAGGGCTCGGGCGCGGCGATCTACCTGATGCAGCCCGGCGCCGCCACCAAGGTGCGCACCTGGTGCCCCTCGCTCGGCGCCCAGCATGGCTTCCTCGTCACGCACAACGAATCGATCTCGATCGCCGACTACTTCACCGTGCGCGAAGGCGCTTCGGTCGCCTACCGCCCGACCTGCCACTACGCCTATCACCCCTGCAACGACGCAGTGCTGTCGTGGCACGAGATGTTCGGCAATGAGGGCAAGTTCCAGGGCGAATGGACCATCCTGAGCGAGCACGAGATCGTCGACGGGCGCGACGAGCTCGGCGTGCTGCTGTTCGGCCATGCCAAGAACGCCTACTGGTACGGCTCGCAGCTCACCATCGAGGAAACCCGCGACCTCGCGCCCTACCAGACCGCGACCGGCCTTCAGGTGACCTCCGCCATCCTCGCCGGCATGGTGTGGGCACTGGAGAACCCCGAGGCCGGCATCGTCGAGACCGACGAGATGGACTACAAGCGCTGCCTCGAGATCCAGCGGCCCTATCTCGGCACGCTGAAGGGCTACTACACCGACTGGACGCCGCTGGACGGCCGTCCCGGCCTGTTCCCCGAGGACATCGACGAGAGCGACCCCTGGCAGTTCCGCAACGTGCTGGTGCGGTGAGTCGGACGGACGGCCCGCTCCCGCAGCGCGAATCGTGATCGCCTGAACGCCGCCGGCCGCGCCCGGCGGCGTTTCCGTTCAGCCTTGCGGCTGGCCGATGGTGAGGCACCGCCGCCGCGCCGCCTCCAGCCCGGTCGCCACCGCTTCGGCGAGCGGCGACGCCTTCATGGCGTTGAGCCCGGCCGCGGTGGTGCCGGCATAGTCGATCATCTCCTGCACGAAATCGGCGGCCGGGCGATCGGTGGCGGCCAGCATCCGCCCGGCGGCATGGAACAGCTGCGCCACCGCCCGCCGCGCCACATCCGCTTCGACGCCCTGTCCCTGGGCATAATCCTGCACGCATTGGGCGAAATAGGCGACGAAGCCCGGCACCGGCCCGGTGATCGCGGTAAACACGTCGATCTGGCCCTCGTCCGGCACCTCGTCGGTGCTGCCGCAGGCCGCGAACAGCGCCCGCACCGTGGCGCGGTCCGCCGCCGTCACCCCCGGTGCGGCGAACCACGGCGAATAGGCCATGCCGATCTCGGCCGCCGGATTCGACATGCCGCGCACCACCCGCGCCGACCCGCTGATGCCGCCGAGCTGCGCCGCCGTGACCCCGGCCATCACCGAGACCACCAGCCGGTCCGGTGCACGGATGCGTAGCGCCCGCCCCGCCGCCGGCGGCAGCGCCAGCAGCACGACCGTACAGCGATCCGCCACCTCCTGCGGGTCGGTGGTCCAGGCGATATCGGCGACGTCGGAAAAACCGGCCGCCGGGCCGGAACGGTTGCAGATCAGCAGCGGCGCGGGAGCGAAAGCGCCGGAACGCAGCAGCGCCCGGCCGATCGCTCCGCCCAATTGACCGCAGCCGACCAGCCCCAGCCTTTCGCCGCCCATGCCGTCCCCCGATCCGGCGGCCCCGCCGATCCCGCCGCGATGGAACGCAAAACCTCGCAGGAAATGCCGCCGGAGCATGGCATGTCGGCCTTGGCGTGCCTAGCTAGAGGCCAACCCGGCGCGCATCCGCCCGCCGCGCCACCATCGCAGCCGTCGAGGAGCTCCTGCGTGACCGATCTGTCCACCTTCCCGATCACCGCCCGCTGGCCCGCCAAACATCCCGACCGCCTTCAGCTCTACTCGGTGCCCACCCCCAACGGGGTGAAGGTGTCGATCATGCTGGAGGAAACCGGCCTGCCCTATGAGGCGCACGCCGTCAATATCGGCAAGGACGAGAGCTGGACGCCGGAATTCCTGTCGCTCAACCCCAACGGCAAGATCCCGGCGATCCTCGATCCCGACGGCCCCGGCGGCAAGCCGCTCGCCCTGTTCGAATCCGGCGCCATCCTGCTCTATCTCGCCGAGAAGACCGGCCAGCTGCTGCCCAGGGACCCGGCCGGGCGCTACGAGACCGTGCAGTGGGTGATGTGGCAGATGGGCGGGCTGGGGCCGATGTTCGGCCAGCTCGGCTTCTTCCATAAATTCGCCGGCCGCGAATATGAGGACAAGCGCCCGCGCGACCGCTACGCCAAGGAAAGCGCCCGGCTGATCCGGGTGCTGGAGAGCCGGCTCGAGGGCCGCGACTGGATCATGGGCGACGACTACACCATCGCCGACATCGCCTCGCTCGGCTGGGTGCGCAACCTCATCGGCTTCTACGGCGCCGGCGAACTGGTCGGCTATGACGAGCTGAAGAACGTGCCGGCCTGGCTGGAGCGCGGGCTCGCGCGTCCGGCGGTGCAGCGCGGCATCGAGATCCCGCCGCGCCCGTGAGGCTGCGCCCTTAATCCGCATGCCCTGACAAGGCCCCCGCTCCTCGATGCGACGCGCCGCCGCGCCCGACCCGGCGTGGTGGCAGCGCCGCCGATTTCGCCTATAAGCGGGCGAGAACGACAAGGACCTGCGATGAACCAGACCGTGACGCCGCCGGGCGCGGCCGCCGCGCCGCTGCCCAAGGACCATCCGCCGGTGAAATCCGGCAGGATCGGCGTGCTCATCGTCAATCTCGGCACGCCGGACGGCACCGATTACTGGTCGATGCGGCGCTATCTCGGGGAATTCCTCTCCGACCGCCGGGTGATCGAGGTCAACCGGGTCCTGTGGTGGTTCCTGCTCAACGTCGTCATCCTGTCGAAGCGCCCGCAGGCCAAGGGCAAGGATTACGAGACGATCTGGAACAAGCAGCTGAACGAGGGCCCGCTGCGCACCATCACCCGCGCGCAGTCGGACAAGCTGGCGGCCCGCCTCGGCGGCAAGGACGCCCGCCTGGTCTTCGATTGGGCGATGCGCTACGGCAATCCGTCGGTCGCCTCGCGGCTGGACGCCCTGCAAAAGCAGGGCTGCGACCGCATTCTCCTGGTGCCGCTCTATCCGCAATATGCGGCGGCGACCTCGGCTACCGTCTGCGATGCCGCCTTTGACGCCCTGAAGAAAATGCGCTGGCAGCCGGTGCTGCGCGTCGCGCCCCCATGGCCGGACGAGCCGGCCTATATCGAGGCCATCGCCTCATCCATCGAAAAGTCCCTCGCCGGACTCGACTGGGAGCCGGAGCTGGTGCTCGCCTCCTTCCACGGCATTCCGAAGGAATATTTCGAGAAGGGCGATCCCTATCACTGCTATTGCTACAAGACCGCGCGGCTGGTGCGCGAGCGCCTCGGCTGGCCGGAGGACAAGCTCCGCCTCACCTTCCAGTCGCGCTTCGGCAAGGCGGAATGGCTACAGCCCTATACCGACAAGACGGTGGAGGCGCTGGCCAAATCCGGCGTGAAGCGGCTGGCGGTGATCACGCCCGGCTTCGTCGCCGATTGCCTGGAGACGCTGGAGGAGATCGCCGGCGAGAATGCCGAGATCTTCCATCACAATGGCGGCGAGCAGTTCCACTTCATCCCCTGCCTCAACGACAGCGAGCCGGGGCTGGATGTGCTGGAGGCGGTGATCCGCCGCGAGCTCGCCGGCTGGGCCGATCTGGGGTGAGATTGCACCCGGGCGGCCGAACGCCTCCGGTTCTCGTCATCCCCGGAGCGTAGCGGAGAGCCGGGATCATCAGCCAATGTCGCTGCGCTCCCGCTTCGGCCTTCGGCCGTGCCGGATGACGGGGCATGGCTCCCGGTCTTTCGGCGGGCGCCTATCGCTGCGCTTGGTGACGTCTCTTTCTTTCCTCTCCCCATTGGGGAGAGGTGGCCCGCGCAGCGGGTCGGTGAGGGGCGACACCATTGCGGAGCCGTAGAGCCCCTCGCCCTACCCCTTTCTCCAATGGGGAGAGGGGGCAAAACACAATCACCGTCCTCCTCACGCCGCCGGCGCGGCGCGGGCGAATTGCTGCTCGATGTCGAGCAGCTTCTGCTTGCGCCACAGCCCGCCGCCATAGCCGGTGAGCGCGCCGTCGGCGCCGATCACCCGGTGGCAGGGGATGATCAAGGCGAGCTGGTTGGCGCCGTTCGCCCGCGCCACCGCGCGCACCGCCGCCGGCTGGCCGATGCGGCGGGCGATCTCGCCATAGGAGCGGGTCTCGCCGGGCGGGATCTGCCGCAGCTCCGCCCACACCGCGCGGGTGAAGGCGCTGCCGTGCAAGGCCAGCGGTGTGGCAAATTCCGCCGATTTGCCGGCAAAGAATCGCCCGAGCTCGGCGCGGATCTGCTCGGTCGGCGCATAAGAGCCGATGCCGATCTCGCCCTTGGCCAGCGCGGCGAGCTTGCCGAGTTCGGTCGGCAGCGCCCGGCGATCGATGAATTCGAGCAGATGCAGCTGCGAGGCGCTCGACAAAGAGAGCATGTCGCCGATCGGGGTGGCGATCCAGTCGGCCAGCAGCAGCCCGCGCCCGGTGAGCTCGCCCGGCGCGCGGCCGATCAACCGGGCGAAGGCGGCGCGGAAGGCACTGGCGGATTCGAATCCGGCCTCCTGCTGCGCAGCGATCACCGAGCCGCCCAGCGCCAGCGTCTCGAAACCCTCGCGCAGGCGGCGCTGCCGCGCCATCTCGATGAAGGTCATGCCGAAATGCCGCTTGAAGCTGCGCCGCACCGTGGAGAGGTCGAAGCCTAGGCGCGCCACGTCGCCCTCGCTCCAGCGCCGCTCCGGCCGCTCGTCGAGCGCGGCCAGCAGCGCCGCGATCACCGGGTCGGCCGCGGCGGCCGGTTGCAGCGGATGGCAGCGCTTGCAGGGGCGGAATCCCGCCTCGATGCATTCGCCGATGGTGGCGTGGAAGCTGCAATTGCCGGCCAGTGGCTTGCGGGCCGGGCAGGTCAGCCGGCAGAACACGCCGGTGGTGGCGACGCAGACGAAGGCGCGACCCTCATAGCGGTCGTCGCGGTCGATGAGCGCGCGATAAAGCGTGTCGTGGTCGGGCAGATCGAACAGCATGCGGCGAATCTAGCAGGCTCCACGGATCCTGCCGCCGCAAATCAGGCATCTATTTCGGATTCCACCCCGGCGCGGACGGAGCCGGCCGGTTGCGCGGGCCCGGCTCAATCCGCCGCGAGAATGTGGTTGCGCACCAGCGGGTAGACCTGCGACTGCCAGCGCCGCCCGGAGAACACCCCATAATGGCCGACGCCGGCCTGCATGTGGTGGCGCTTGCGGTGCGGGCGCAGGCTGGAGCACAGATCCTGCGCCGCCACCGTCTGGCCGACGGCGCAGATGTCGTCGCGCTCGCCCTCCACGGTGAGCAGCGCGGTGCGGCGGATGGCGCGCAGATCCACCGTGTCGCCGCGATAGGTCAGCACCCCGCGCGGCAGCTCGTGCTCCTGGAACACGATGCGGATGGTCTCGAGATAGAATTCGGCGGCAAGGTCGAGCACGGCGAAATATTCGTCGTAGAAGTTCTTCGAGGTCGCCGCCTTCTCGTGCTCGCCCATGGCGAGGTTCTCGAACAGCTCGACATGCGCCTTCACATGCCGGTCCATGTTCATCGCCATGAAGGCGCCGACCTGCACGAAGCCGGGATAGACCCGCCGCCCGGCGCCGGGAAAGCCGGCCGGCACGGTGGAGATCAGGTTCTTCTCGAACCAGTCCATCGGCTTGGAGGTGGCGAGTTCGTTGACCTTGGTCGGGTTGACGCGGGTGTCGACCGGCCCGGCCATCAGGGTGATGGAATGCGGCGTCGCCGGATTGTCCTGCTGGCTCATCACCGCGGTGGCCACCAGCACCTGCACGCAGGGCTGGCACACCGCCAGCGCGTGCGCGCCCGGCCCGACGATCTCCAGGAAGCGGATCACGTGCTCGACATAGTCGTCGAAGCCGAACGGCCCGGCGCTGAGCGGCACGTCGCGGGCATTATGCCAGTCGGTGACGTAGACGTCGTTCTCCGGCAGCAGCGTCTTCACCGTGCCGTGCAGCAGGGTGGCGAAATGGCCGGAGAGCGGCGCCACCACCAGCACGCGCGGCTGCGGCTGCTCGACATCCTTCTTGAAATGCAGCAGCGAGCCGAAGGGCAGGCTGGCCGTCACCTCCTCGGTCACCGCCACCTCGCGATTGCCAACCGTCACGGTGTCGATGCCGAAGGCCGGGCGCTGATGGCTGAGGCTGAAGCGCTCGAACATCTCCAGCGCCGCGACCATGTTGCGCATCATCGCCCCGGCACCCGGCCCCGCCGCCGCGAGGCCCGCCAGCGGCGGCCCGGCCATGGCGCTGCCGCCCATGGCGGTCTCGATCATCCGGCGCGACAGCCGCGCCATGGTACGCAACGGGTCGAGCAGGTCGGCCTGGGCCTGATAGGCGGCGTAGATCATGCGCGGCGGGCTCCCGGACGGCACGGCTGACCGGCCCGGTGCGCGGCGGGGCGGAGCGCCGCTGCCCGGTCCATCCCGCACGCTAGAGCAAAGCCGGGCCTGGCACGATACGACGAAGGGTCTTGACGCTGCGGCAGATCGCGCACGTCATTCGCGATGGCACGAAGTGTGATTACATGCAGTCCGCCCAAACCCCGTTGCGTCAACACAGGACCAGCTGACATGCCCGCCCCGGCCGCCCCGAAACGCCGTCCGTCGCGGACATCCGTTCCCTCGCATGCCGAGGCCGCCGCGACGCGGCAAGGCGCGGTCCCCGGCAACGAAACCGCCAAGGCCCCGGCAAAAGCACCCGCCAAAGCACCGGCCGGCAAACCGGCGCCCTCCCGCAAATCAGCCTCGTCCAGCCCCGAATCCACCCAGCGCCCCACTCACCGTCCGAAGACCATCCTCACCATCAGTAGCAAGAACTATTCCTCATGGTCGCTGCGCGGCTTCCTGCTGTGCCGCATGGCCGGGCTGGATTTCGCCGAGGCCCAGCTTTCCGCCGACGATCCCTCGATCCGCGCCGAGCTGCTGCTGCAGGCCTCCTCCTTCTTGGTTCCGCGGCTGGACCATGCCGGGCTGCGCATCTGGGACACCCTCGCCATCGGCGAATATCTGCATGAAATCGCGCCAGAGGCCGGGCTGCTGCCCAAGGATCGGGCCGCGCGGGCGCATTGCCGCTCGATCTGCGGCGAGATGCATTCCGGCTTCGCCAATCTGCGCTCGGCACTGCCGATGAACATCAAGGCGCATCATCCCGGCTTCAAGATATGGACCGGGGCGCAGGCCGACATCGCCCGCATCGTCGCCATCTGGAACGAATGCCTCACCGCGCATGGCGGGCCCTATCTGTTCGGCGCCGCCCCCACCATGGCGGATGCGATGTATGCGCCGGTCTGCTCGCGCTTCACCACCTATGACGTGCCGCTCGACCCGATCAGCGCCGCCTATTGCGCCACCATGCTGGGCTTTCCCGCCATGCAGGAATGGAGCGAGGCGGCGCGGGTGGAGCCGGACGAGATGGAAGAACTCGACGTCGAATTCTGACGCCGGCACCGGATCGCGGCCATTGCGTGGAAATCCGCCACCCATCCCCGTCATCCCCACGATTCAGAGCGTCGCGAAACGTGATGGCGCCGTTGCTTCCGGCTATCGCGGTTCTCCGCTAGTCGGACGTCCTCACGATGGACGATCCCGATGGCGCAGACCGCGTTCAAGCTGTACGACGACACCATGCCCCCGAGCGAATTCGAGAAGATGCTGGCCGGCGAGCTTTACAGCGCCGCCGATCCCGAGATCCAGGCCTGCGCCGCCGCCGCCTTCGCGTGGATGGCGCGCTACAATGCCTCGCTCGGGCTTTCCGAGGCGGCGCGCGGCGATCTGCTGCGCCAGCGGCTCGGCAAGGTGGGCGCCGGCACGGTGGTGCGCCCGCCATTCCATTGCGATTACGGCTTCAACATCCGGCTCGGCGCCGGGGTGTTCCTCAATTTCAACTGCGTGATCCTCGACGTGGTCGAGGTGCGCATCGGCGACGGCACCCAGATCGGGCCCGGCGTGCAGATCCTCACCGCCGACCATCCGCGCGACCCGGACGAACGGCGCGGCGGCCTCGAATTCGGCCGCAAGGTGACGATCGGGCGCAATGCCTGGATCGGCGCCGGGGCGATCATCCTGCCCGGCGTCACCATCGGCGACGACGCGCTGATCGGCGCCGGCGCGGTGGTGACCAAGGACATCCCCGCCGGCGCCAAGGCGGTCGGCAATCCGGCGCGGGTGCGGGACTAGGGCCGACGCCCGCCGAGTTCAGACGACGCAGCGCCCGCGATAGGGCGCCTCGCCCTCAGAGCCCCTGCAATGCCGCCTCCACGCGCGGCCGGACCTCGCCGGCAAGCGGCAGGATCGGCCGCGGCGGCTCGAGCTGGCAGAGGCCGAGCAGTTCCGCGATGACGTACATCACGCGGAAGCTGCCGAACTCCCGGAACAGGTGCCAGAGCGGCTGGAAGGCGGCGTCGAGGCGCCGGACCTCCGCCGCATCCCCGGCCTGGGCGGCGCGTAGCAGTTTCAGCGCCGGCACCGGCAACAGCCCGGCCACCACGCTGTACCAGGCGTCGCCGCCGGCCAGCAGGGCCTCCGCCGCGCCCCAGTCCCCGCTATAGCCGATGGCAAAACCGTCCGGCGTGCGCGCGCGCAGCCGCGCCAGCTCGCCGGCGAAGTCGCCATCGGCGGGCAGCGGCATCTTGATGGCGGCAATGTTCGGCACCAACGCCAGCCGGGCGATCAGATCCTCGCCGAAGATGAATTTGGTGGTGCCGGGATTGTTGTAGATGCACAGCGGCAGCTCGCCGGCTTCGGCAACGGCGGCAATGTGCTGAAACGCCTCCTCCTGGGTCAGCGGCGTATAGGAGACCGGGGCCAGCAGCAGCCCATCGGCTCCGGCCTTGCGGGCGTCGCGGGCGAGAGCCAGCGCCTCGTCGGTTCTGAGCGCGCCGACGCCGACGATGATCGGCATCTGTCCGCCGACGGCCTCCACCGCCGCCCGAACGGCGCGCTGCCGCTCGGCGAGCGCGAGATAGGCATAGCCGCCGGTGCTGCCCAGCAGCCCGAGCGAATCCACCCCCGCCGCCTGGATGCGTTGCAGCAGGCGGCCGAGCAGGTCGGCCTGCACCCGCCCCTCCGCATCGGTCGGGGTGAGCGAAAAACCGGATAGGCCGCGAAACAACTGCACGAGAGGCTCCTCACATCGTTCGACAGGGCGGCAACGGCAGCCATACCGCCGCTGCCGGTCACGCCCCGCTTACCAGCCGGTAGGCGATCATCCACATGGTAACGGCGATCAGCGCCTCCAGCACCCGCCAGGCCGACGGATTGGCGAAAATCGGCCGCAACCCGCCCGCGCCATAGCCGAGCGCGAAGAAGAACAGGAAGGAGCCGCTCGCCGCGCCGGCCGCAAACGACGCCTCGCCCCCGGGGAAGCGGGTCGAGACGGTGCCGAGCAGCATGACGGTATCGAGATAGACATGCGGATTGAGCCAGGTCAGCGCGAGGCAGGTGGCAAGCGTTCGGCGAAAGCTCGACGGGTTCGCCTCGGCGGCGGCCAGCGTTCCGGAGGAGAGCAGGGCGGAGCGGAAGCTCCGGGCGCCATAGAGGATCAGGAATGCCGCGCCGCCATAGCGCATCACCGGATCGAGCCAGGGCAGCAGCGCGGCGATCTGCCGGAAGCTGGTGACGCCCAGCACGATCAGCACGGCATCGGACAGGGCGCAGGCGAGGCAGACGGCGAACACATGCTCGCGGCGCAGTCCCTGGCGCAGGACGAAGGCATTCTGCGCGCCGATGGCGACGATCAGGCTCAGCCCCATCAGCAGGCCTGTTACAAAAACCGAAACATTCATGTCAGGCGCGGCGCTTTCCCGATGAGATGCGCGTGCGATAGCGCGACGATCGGGTTCAGACGAGTTAATCTTGCTGGCCCCAATTAAGCAGAACTGATCCATGCTCGATTATTCCGCGCTCCGCGCCGTCGCGGCGGTGGTCCAGACCGGAAGTTTCGACAGGGCGGCGCGCCAGCTCGGTGTCACCTCTTCCGCCGTCTCGCAGCGGGTGAAGCAGCTGGAGGAGCGTCTGGGCGTGGTGCTGATCGCGCGCGGCAGCCCCTGCACCGCGACCGAGACCGGGGACTGGCTGTGCCGGCACATGGAGACGGTCGGCATGCTCGAAGGCGAATTGCTCGCGCATCTGCCGGCGCTGATCGACCCGGCCGCGACCAGGCAAAGGGTGACGCTGCACATCGCCACCAATGCCGACAGCCTCGGCACATGGTTCGTGGCGGCGATGTCGGCCTTCGCCCGGCACTCGCCCTATCTTCTGAACATCGCCGTCGACGATCAGGATCACACCGCCGACTGGCTGCAGCGCGGGCGGGTGATCGCCGCCGTCACCAGCGTGGAAAAGCCGATCCAGGGCTGCCGCCGGACGTCGCTCGGCGCGCTGCGCTATGTTGCGACGGCGAGCCCCGACTTCATCGCCCGGCATTTTGCCGACGGCGTGACCCCGGAGGCGATCCTCGACGCCCCGGCGCTGACCTTCAACCAGAAGGACGGGCTGCAGGACCGCTGGCTGCGGCAGGCGCTCGGCGTCGATCTCGGCTATCCCACCCATTGGCTGCCATCGACGCAGAGCTTCATCGAGGCCAGCCTGTCCGGCATGGGATGGGGGATGAACCCCATCCAGCTGGTGCGGCCGCATCTGCAATCCGGCCGGCTGGTGGAGCTGATCCCCGATACCGCGCTGGACATTCCCCTCTACTGGCAGATCAACCGCCTGGTCGCCGATCGGCTGGCGGCGCTCACCCGCGAGGTCGTCGTGACGGCGCGGCACCATCTGTCGGCCTGACGCGGCGAGCCACGGCAAGACGACCGGAACCACAAGACGCCGGCGCCCGTTCTCCTCGCAGCCGAGGAGGACAGAGCATGGCCGATCCCGACATCCCGACGCCGCCGGCCCCGGATCTGCCGGAGCCGCCGCGCACCCCGCAGCCCGGCGGGCCGGACATTCCCGTCCCGGCCGACAACCCCGACAGCCCGCCGGCGCCGGTCGAGGATCCCAATCCGCCCGATCCCGGCCCCGATATTCCCCCGCCCGGCCGCGGCGAGCCGGATATCCGCCCCGGCGACATCCCGCAGGAGCTGCCGCCCGACAGCCTGCCGCCGGAGATCGAGCCGCCGCCCGCGATCTGACGCCGGGCGCGGCCGGTGCCCCGCGACGTTGCCCAAAAAGCAAGACGGGAGGCCGTCCCGTTTTCATCGATCAGGCGATCGAGCGGAGGTCGCTCAGTCGGCCTTCTCGTTGGCCTTCTTCAGCGCGGCGCCGAGGATGTCGCCCAGCGAAGCGCCGGAATCCTGCGAGCCGAACTGCGCCACGGCTTCCTTCTCTTCGGCGATCTCGAGCGCCTTGATCGAGACCTGCACCTTGCGCGCCTTGCGGTCGAACAGGGTGACGCGGGCATCGAACTTCTCGCCGACGGCGAAGCGGTCCGGACGCTGGTCGCCGCGGTCGCGGGCCAGTTCCGAGCGCTTCACGAAGGTGGTCATGTCGGAGCCGATGATCTTCACCTCGACGCCGCCATCCTTCACGTCGATGACTTCGCAGGTGACGATCGCGCCCTTCTTCAGCTCGCCGGCATCGGCGAAGGGGTCGCCGGCCAGCTGCTTCACGCCGAGCGAGATGCGCTCCTTGTCGACGTCCACGTCGAGGACGACCGCCTTGATCACGTCGCCCTTCTTGAACTCGTCGATGACCTGCTCGCCCGGACGGTTCCAGTCCAGGTCCGACAGATGCACCATGCCGTCGACGTCGCCGTCGAGGCCGAGGAACAGGCCGAACTCGGTCTTGTTCTTGACCTCGCCTTCCACCACGGCGCCGGCCGGATACTTCTCGGCGAAGGCGTCCCAGGGGTTCTGCAGGGTCTGCTTGAGACCGAGCGAGATGCGGCGCTTGACCGGATCCACCTCGAGGATCGCCACTTCCACTTCCTGCGAAGTGGCGACGATCTTGCCGGGGTGGACGTTCTTCTTGGTCCAGCTCATCTCGGAGACGTGGATGAGGCCCTCGATCCCCGGCTCCAGCTCGACGAACGCGCCGTAGTCGGTGATGTTGGTGACGCGACCCTTGAAGCGGGCCTCCACCGGGTACTTGGCCTCGATGCCCTCCCACGGATCGCCGAGCAGCTGCTTCATGCCGAGCGAGATGCGGTGGGTCTCGTGGTTGATCTTGATGATCTTCACCTTGACCGTCTGGCCGATGTTCAGCACTTCGGTCGGGTGGTTCACGCGGCGCCAGGCGATGTCGGTGACGTGCAGCAGGCCGTCAATGCCGCCGAGGTCGACGAACGCACCGTAATCGGTGATGTTCTTCACCACGCCGTCGATGACTTGACCCTCTTCGAGGTTCTGCACCAGCTCGTGGCGCTGCTCGGCGCGGGTCTCTTCGAGAACCGTGCGGCGCGAGACCACGATGTTGCCGCGGCGACGGTCCATCTTCAGGATCTGGAACGGCTGCGGGTTGTGCATCAGCGGGCCGACGTCGCGGATCGGACGGATGTCGACCTGCGAGCGCGGCAGGAAGGCCACGGCGCCGTCGAGATCGACGGTGAAGCCGCCCTTCACCTGGTTGAAGATCACGCCGGTGACCTTCAGCTGGTCGTTGAAGGCCTTCTCGAGGCGGACCCAGCTCTCTTCGCGGCGCGCCTTGTCGCGCGAGAGGACGGCTTCGCCGAGCGCGTTCTCGACGCGCTCCAGATAGACCTCGACCTCGTCGCCGACCTGGATCTGCTGGTCGCGGCCGGGGCCGGCAAATTCACGCAGCGCCACGCGACCTTCGGTCTTGAGACCGATGTCGATGATGGCGAGGTCCTTTTCGATGGCGACGACGATGCCCTTGACGACCGAGCCTTCGGCGGGCTCGGCGACGGAGAAGCTCTCCTCGAGCATCGCGGCGAAATCGTCGCGGGACGCAAGTGCGGTTTGAGTAGCGGACATAAAAGCTCCTGGTGCCAAAAGCGCCGGTACGGGGTTGAGGGTCTCTCGATGTCCACGGGCACCGGAAGCTGGCATTCCGGCGCAGCCCCGACGTTTCCAC
The DNA here is from genome assembly GCF_018390605.1 of Ancylobacter defluvii. Classification (GTDB taxonomy): domain Bacteria; phylum Pseudomonadota; class Alphaproteobacteria; order Rhizobiales; family Xanthobacteraceae; genus Ancylobacter; species Ancylobacter defluvii. The sequence continues at coordinate 2,103 of NZ_JAHBGD010000028.1, read as the reverse complement.
GTCAAGGCCCGGCGCATTGGCCGTGGCGATCGAGATCTTCGTCAGAAGGGGCGAGACATTTGCCCTGGCGCGGCATTGAGCGCGCTCGGGTCAGGTCTCTGGACGGGCGTCCGACGCACGGTGAGGGCGGGCGAGCCTCCTGCGCACGACGACACGGTTCCCGCATCGCCGGCCCACCCCGGAACCGCCCGTTGAAGGGACACCCGGATGCGCGTGCATATAGCGCCAAAGAGGTTGGGAGGCAAGGGAGGGAAGGGAGCCTGTCAGACGCGACCCTTGATAGCGCCATTCGAGATGCGGCTCTTAGTTTTGAATGTCGAACGCAATGTTAGCGCTCTCGCTCGAAAGCGAGGATCAATTTGCCCTGCGGCGTCAAGGCGTCCCAAGAGTGGGCGCAATAACTTGACCGCCGAAGTATGAGATTTTGCGGCGCGAAGTTCCTCGAAGCCAATACTTATCTTAAGATGCAATTTGTTCGGCACGCGCTCGCCGCTGGGTGTGTTACACACACCCGTAATAATTTTAGGTTCTTGATCCACAAAATATTTCATTTTATGAGATTTCAATCCATACTTTGATATAATTTTGTGAATCTCGTAAAGATTAAATCTATTTGCATTGGATCCACTAAAAGTCATGTCATCCACGTAACAACTCATCTTAAGTCCAGCACTCTCAGCGAATCGCGATATTTCATCGAACATCGGCTTGAATGCGTAGTAAGCGATTATTGGGCTTGCGCTGCTTCCGGTGGGAAGCCGTTGGTCAAACGTAATCAGATCAGCAAGAAGACCAGATACATCTTTCCGACATTTCATGACAATTTTAAAGAATGTGAAAACACGAAAACGAGGCACGGACGGAAAAAATTTCTTCACATCTATCTTAATAATAGAAATACCGTGACCATGCTCTCTAGCATTTGTCAGATAAGATTTACCTTTTACGGCAGAATGCAGATATTCAGGCACAACAACTCTTGATAAGAGTCGATGTATGCGGGCGTGTATTTGTTGAAGCTCTCGCTTGGGTTCCTGAACAGGTCGCTCTTTAGTACCTTGGCGTATGCTGAATAGCCTATAATTGCCAGCGTCGGCAGAGAGTCGTTCCAAATCTGAGACAGAAATTTTTTGCCTGTCTGTAGACAGACGGCGCGCCAAATCTTCCTTCGACGCGACGGCGAAGAGCCAGCAATCTTCAATTCTCAAAGAAGCCTTATTTTTAGGTGCCATTAGGCTGCATCCGTCGAATCATTCACCCTTGTGGTCTCCTCCAGCCACTCCAGCATTCGAAGCACCTTAGTTGCGGCATATACTCTGGAACGTTCTCCTAGATCGTTAGACTCAGTTTGTTCGGCAAAAATCAACAACGATGAAAGAGGAATTGAAAAATACGCTGCATATCGTTCGAGAACGTCGACACTAGGTCTCTTTCCACCATCTTTCTCAATTTCAGAAATAAACGATCTCGACAAACCTATACCGTTAGCCAAATCGACCTGCGAAAGCCGATGGTATTGCCGAATTAGTTTTAGTGCTCGATGATACATCGGCTTGCGTGATTTTCCTTAGAGGGGAAATGACTTAGAGGTCTCCGACCAACTGCTTCAAGGCCTTTGCGATCCTCGTCATCAAAAGAACGATCTGGAGCGCAGCAATGAACGTCTTTCTATTCACGAATTTGCGGCCGAAGCCTCGCATCCGCTTCCAGAAACCGGCATACTTCCGTTCGTCGCTCGGGGGATCAGTCGTTGTCGACATGATCTTTTCCTTTCTCACCGACTAATCTGACCGGAAAATTCCGGCTTCTGACAGCGGTGCCTTTGAGAAAGGACATCTCGAACGGAAGGACCTCTAAGTGCCCCAGCGCGTCTCGAGCCTTTCGAGACGCGCCTATCGCGGCGGTCGGGCGCGGGCACGGCGAACCATGCAGCAGCGGCTGACCCCCGAGAATGGAGGGTTCTTGCGAACCCCTAGGATGGACTGTCGTCCATCCGGTGGAGAGGCATGAATGTCCAACCAAGCGCGAGTGTATCAAGCGCGATTCGCTTAGGTCGGATCGACATTCATTTGAGCCAGATCATGGCGCCAGCGAGATGAACGA
>NZ_JAHBGD010000027.1 GCF_018390605.1 Ancylobacter defluvii | reverse complement strand
ACGATCGCCAGGAGCGGCACGATCATCAGGTCCTCGAACAGGAGGATCGCGACCGACTTCTGTCCTTCCGCGCTCGAGATCTCGCCCCGGTCCTGCAGCATGGACATGATGACGGCGGTCGAGGACAGGACGAAGCCCGCCCCGGCGATGAAGGCGACCGGACCTGACAGCCCGAACACCACCGCGCCCGTCAGCCCCAGGCCCGCGATCGCGCTGGCGACCTGGGCAAGGGTAGATTAGTCGATACATATTATAGTTGATAAACTTGATCGTCGGAATCCGCGACCGCTTGCGCTATGGACATGCGCAAGCTGGTCGGCCGCAATCTCGCGCGCCTGCGTCAGGCTCAAAAGCTGACTCAGGAGGAGCTCGCCATGCGTTCGGGGTTCAGCCAGCAATATCTGTCCGACATGGAGCGCGGGCTCAAGAACCCGACGATCATCACACTGTACGAGATCGCGCTGGCTCTAAGCGTGAGCCATGTGGCGCTCGTCGAACCGGACGGCATGGCGGAGGAGACGGCGCCACAACCTAAGCAAAGGCGCGCCGCAGGCACGAGCCGGATCAAGTGACACGATACCGGAATATGCGGAGATCACGTTCGGACGGCGCCCCGATGGCCAGGCGACTTCCTCAGTTCGCGCGCGACGGACAGAAGCCGGGTCAGGGCAGGGTTGGGATTCGAGCGTGACCAGACGGAACGAAGCGGCAATCCCTGTCCTTTGAGAGGACGGCAGGTGACCGGTGCATGAGATGACACGGAAACGGTCGTCAGCGTCAGGCCCTGGCCAAGCGCGACCAGTTGCAGGAGGTTTGTCTCCCGGGCGAGCGGCTCAACGGAGAAGCAAACGGTAGGCACGTGGGCCAAGAGGTCTCGGAAAACGGGCAGAGCCGGGTCGCCCGCCATGAAAATGAAATGCCGCCCGGCCAGTTCATCAAGGCCGATCGCGTGCGACGCGGCCAGAACATCCCGCTCTGCCATGACGATAAGCACAGGCTCGTCCCACAGATCGAGTCCGGCCTCGCCCTTCACCGCGGGTGCCCCGGCTTCAATCACGACATCAAGTTCATGCCGGCGCGCTGCCTGATACTGCGACGCCGGATCCGCATCGACGAGTTCGACACGGACGTGCGGACAGACCTGCAGGAATCGGAGAAGCAGCTGCGTGAGGCGTGCTCCCGGCGTGATCGGGGGAGACCGATGCGAAGCACGCCATCCTGCGCGGTTCCGGCGCGCTCCACCGCCAGTGTGCCAGGATCTCCCGCGCGGGTCCCAGCAGACGACGGCCGGCGAAAGTCGGCCGCACGCCGGCATGGGACCGGGCAAAAAGGGTGGCCCCCATGGCATCCTCAATGTCACGAATACGCCGACTCAGCGTCGATTGCTGCACCCCGAGCCGGTCCGCTGCCCGTCGGAAGCTGCCCTCTTCCGCCGCAGCTAGAATGAACCGCCAATGTTTCAGCAGGAAGGGATCCAGGCGCTGCGCCAATGGCGGCAGTATCCCACTGCGCCTTCATGCACCGTCCTCGCGAGGCGTCGACAGGTGGAAGGCGGCGTAGATATAGCCGGTAGTACGCTCCAGCCGATCATCCATGCCTTGCTCGGCCATCAAGGCGAGGATGGAGGCGCGTTCGTGCTCGGTCGAGAACCAACGCTGGCGTTGCCGAAGGTGGGCGCTCTCGATGGTGACGAGACCGAACTCCGCCAGCATGGCCGCAATCTCCCCGTAGCCGAAGGGATGCATGGCGAAGCTCGCCACCCAGGGTCGGGTGGCGGCGGTCGCCTCATAGACCCGCTGGAATGTCTGTGCGGTCGCATAGCCAACGCACCCCGTGCTGATGATCAGATCCGCATCACGAAGGGCCTCACGATCCTCAAGGGAGAGTTGTTCAGTCTCCAGATTGGCAGCTATCGCCGTTCCTATCAGGCCGACGTCACGGGCGTAGCGCAACGCCTGCCCACTTGGATCCAGGCCCACGATCTCAAGGTCCTCCCGCAGCTTCTGGCGCGTGAAGAAGGCCTGGTGATCCTCAAGGCGTTGCGACGCCAGCGGCCCATCCGCCAGGGTATAGGCGGCGTAGAGATCGTCCAAGGTGAGCGGAGTGCGCAGCAGGGCCGCGTTGAGACCGTAGGACGCGCCGATATCCACGATCTTGAGAGGTCGATGCGGCCGCTGGCGGCGCAGGCGCGCGATGATGTTCTCGAACACCGGCCGGGTGCGGTCGCAGATCATATAGTCGAGAGCGAGATGAGCCTTGTAATAGGCGTGCGGCCAGGGCTGGTCATAGGTCGGCGAGAAGTCGTGCTTGGCCGCCCGCACCCCCGATTCAGATCCGCTCATCGACATCATCCGCCTTCGCATTCCCGCGTGTGATAGCGAGGAATTTTCGCGTTCGGCGCGGGCAATGGCAAACTACATTCAGGAATGTACGAGACATTTCATGAGCTTATGCTACGCGTCGTAAACCAGTATACCGGTTATCGAATCCGGAACGCTGTCGTTGACGATACATACTTTAAGATGTACCACTTGAACAATAGGAGGCCGCCATGACCGTGACTGTTGAGAGCCGACCCACGCCGAGGGAGCGGTTTTCCGCTATCCACCGCGCCCTGCGCGACCGCATCTGTCTTCTGATTTACCCGCCCGGCACGGCACTCAGCGAAGCCGAGCTCGCTCGCGAATTCGGTGTCAGCCGCACCCCCATGCGGCGGGTGATGCAGACGCTGGAGAATGAAGGGCTGATCGAGACCACACCCAATGTCGGCTCGATGGTAACGTCGGTGGAACTCAAATCCCTGCGCGATGCCTATGCGCTGCGCATGAAGCTTGCCGAACTGCTCGGCGACCTCAACCCAGCGTCCATGCTCGACGCCATTACCGCGACGCTCCGCGAGCTTCTGGCCGAATGCCAGCCGCTGAGCGGTCAGGTCGATGTGCGCGCCCTGGCCCAGATCAGCCACCGGCTTCAGGACGAGATCCTGCATCTTTCCGGCAATGCCGAATACCGGCAGGTTTCCGAGGTTCTCTACTACAAGACGATCCGCGCCTATCTCGAGATCCTGCCCGAACTCAATTGGTCGGCGGAGGTCACGGCACAAGCCGACGAGATCACCGAAATCCTGGCTTCGCTCGCCGCTGGCGATATCCGCGCGGTGGGCTTCATCCGGCGCAACCACATCGCCCGCACCCTCAACCGCATCACCAGCTTCATGCTGGGTGATCACGATTGAGGGTGCCCATGCTGATGAAGGTCACGAGCGCGCTGGCGCCATCAGGCAACGGGCCCCAGGCGGAAGCTCTGGTGCTGCGCTGCGTCGACAAGAGCTATGATGGCGTCACCAAGGTGGTGGACGCGCTTGATCTCGACGTTCACCCGGGCGAGTTCCTGACTATTCTCGGTCCCTCAGGCTCCGGCAAGACCAGCCTACTGATGATGCTCGCCGGCTTCGAGCCGCCGAGCGCCGGGACAATCGAGATCGGCGGGCGCGACGTGTCCAGGCTGCCGCCCTATAAGCGTAATATCGGCATGGTGTTCCAGCATTATGCGCTGTTCCCGCACCTGACCGTCGGCGAGAACCTGGCCTATCCACTCCAGGCGCGCGGCTGGCGCAAATCCGAGATCACTGAGCGTGTCGCGTGGGCGCTGCAGCTCATCCGCCTGGATGGCATGCGGGATCGGCGCCCGGCGCAACTGTCCGGCGGGCAGCAGCAGCGCATCGCCGTGGCTCGGGCGCTGATCTACAAGCCGCAGCTCGTGTTGATGGACGAGCCGCTCGGCGCGCTCGACAAGCAGCTGCGCGAGCAGATGCAGGACGAGATTGTCAGACTCCATCGCGAGCTACGACCGACCATCGTCTATGTCACCCACGACCAGAGCGAAGCCTTGTCGCTTTCCGACCGCGTCGCGGTGTTCGAAGCGGGGCGGATTGCCCAGATCGGAACGCCCTCTGAGCTCTATGAGGCGCCGCGCACCGCCTTCGTGGCCGGCTTCATCGGCGAGAACAACCGTATCACCGGCATGGTGATCGCCGCCAATACCGAATTCTGCCATGTCCGCTGCGCCGATGGCGCAGTCCTTGAAGCGCGAAACATCGCAGACGCGCGCATCGGCGATCGGGTGAGCCTTGCGGTCCGGCCGGAGCGGCTGCGGCCGGCACAGGTCGGGGATGGATCCTCGGTCGAGGTGGAGGTCGCCGACATCACCTATCTCGGCGAGGTTTCCCGTGTGCGCTGCCGGATGCGCGACGGCACCGAGATCATCTGGAAACTGCCCAATTGCGGCCAGAGCGCGCGCCCTGAGCGCGGCGCGACCATCGCTCTCGGCTTCTGCCGAGAGGATGCACGGGCCTTCGCCGCCTGAGCGCACCCTTCCCATCTTAAGGAGGTTCACCATGGTTATCGCGTGCCCGAAAGTGTCGTCCGCAGCCGTTCTCTGCCTTCTGATCGCTTCTGGCCCCGCGAGCGCGGCGGACGCTCTGACCATCGCCTCCTTCGGCGGCCAATACACGGCAAGCCAGAGCAAGTCGCAGTATGATCCGTTCACCGCCAGCACCGGCGTGACAATCAAGTCGGTCGACTACAATGGGGGACTTGCCGAGCTCACCGCCCAGGTCCGTTCGGGCACGGTGAACTGGGACATCGTTGATGTCGAGTTGCAGGATCTTGATCGTGGCTGCGCCGACGGTCTGTTCGAGAAGATCGATCCGGCGCAACTGCCGGCAGGCTCCGATGGGGTTCCGGCCATCAAGGACTTTGTTACCGGGTCACTTCATGAGTGCGGTGTCGGCACCGTCATCTGGTCCAATGTGCTGGCCTTCAGCGATCCGGCCTTTCCCGATGCCAAGCCGAGCCGGATCGAGGACTTCTTCGATCTGGAGAGATTTCCGGGCCGCCGTGGACTGCCCAAGCGTCCTCACGCCATACTTGAATGGGCGTTGATGGCCGATGGCGTGACCCCCTCTGAGGTCTATCGGGTGTTGGCAAAGCCGGAAGGTCTCGACCGTGCCTTTGCCAAGCTCGACACGGTGAAGGATCACGCCGTCTTCTGGGAGACCGGAGCGCAGATGATCCAACTTCTCGCCGATGGCGAGGTGGCGCTTTCTGCCGCTTATAATGGGCGCGTCCAATCGGCTATCTCGGAGGATGCCAAGCCGCTGAAGATCATCTGGGAGCGGCAGATCTGGAATGCGGACTACTACGCGGTCGTCGCCGGTACCGGAGCCAAGGAGCGGGCACTCGATTTCGTACGCTTTGCCACGGGCACCGCGCCTCTCGCCGCGCAAACCCAATACATCGCTTATGGCCCTGTGCGTCGATCCTCCCAGCCGCTGATCGCGCCGGCGATCGCCGCCACGCTTCCAACGGCACCGGCCAATTTCAACAACGCCCTGGCCTTCGACGCCGCCTGGTGGACCGCTCATGGCGACGCGATCAATGAACGTTATGCGGCGTGGCTGGTCCAATGAACGCGGCCTCGCCCTCCCGCGCCGGCTTGGCGCTCGTGCTTCCTCTGGTCGCCTTTATCGCTATCGCCTTCCTGGCGCCCATCGCGACAATGCTCCTGCGCAGCGTCCATGACCCGGAAATCGCCGAGCTCATGCCGCGTACGCGCCAGGCCCTCATTCGATGGGACGGGACTGGCGTTCCGCAAATGGCCACTAAAGCCGTCACCGCGGATCTACGGGAGGCGAGCGCGACCAACCGGATCGGTCGGCTCGCCCAACGCCTCAACCGCGAGCGGAATGGGCTTCGCGCGCTGATCGACGTCACCGTGCGACATCTGGAGCGGGAGCCTGACACGGAGCTTACGCGGATCGATCGAGGCTGGAGCGATCCCGATCTCTGGCGGATTCTGGCGCGCGTGACCTCGCCCTGGACGGGGCGACATCTGCTCAACGCACTTGATGTGACCGTGACGGCCGATGGTGCGCTGGTTCGGCAGGAGGAGGCGCGGCGGCTTTATGTCGATCTCTTCCTGCGGACCGCCTGGGTCGCCGCCTTGGTGACCCTCATCTGTGCGCTGCTCGGCTATCCCTATGCCTATGCCATGGCAGCGTCCGGCCCCTCATTGCGTACGCTGCTGCTCTTCCTGGTGCTGCTGCCGTTCTGGACCTCATTGCTGGTGCGCGCCACGGCCTGGATCGTGCTGCTGCAGCGGCGCGGTGTCATCAATGAAGGTCTGGTCGCGATGGGGCTGGTCAGCGAGACCGGCCGTCTGGACCTGATCTACAACATGACGGGCACCATCATCGTCATGGTTCACGTGCTGTTGCCCTTCTTCGTGCTTCCGCTCTATTCGGTGATGGCGGGACTGCCGACGTCCTATGTGCGCGCCTCTGCAAGCCTGGGAGCGCATCCACTGCGAACCTTCGCACGCGTCTATCTTCCGCTGACCTATCCCGGCGTTGCAGCCGGCGGTCTGCTCGTCTTCATCCTGTCGCTTGGCTACTACGTCACCCCGGCCCTGGTGGGAGGACGAACCGGCCAACTCATCAGCAATCAGATCGCTTTTCACATGCAGAGGAGCCTGAACTGGGGCTTGGCTGCCGCTCTTGGGACGTTGCTCCTGCTCGCGGTTCTGCTCCTCGCTTTGACGCTGCCGCGCCTCGCCGAACGCGGAGGGCTGCGCGCATGAACCGGCTCGCCCGTTTCGGGTTCTATCTTCTCTGCGGCCTGATCGCGGCCTTCCTTGTGCTGCCACTCCTCGTGATCGTGCCGCTATCCTTCAATCCGGAACCGTATTTCTCCTTCACGCCGGCCATGCTCCAGCTTGATCCGTCTGGCTGGTCAGTGCGCTGGTATCGGGAAATTGCGGAAAGCGCGCAGTGGCGGCTGGCGCTGCGCAACAGCCTGAGCATCGCGGCCGTCGTCACGCCGCTGGCAACCCTTCTTGGCACGATGGCGGCGCTTGGATTGCGGCGGCTACCGACAAGACCGCGCAAGATGTTTGCGGTCATCATCGCGTCGCCGCTGGTGGTACCGGTCATCCTGTTCGCCACGGGGATCTATTTCTTCCTGGCGCCGCTGGGGCTTACCCAATCCTTCGCCGGCATCATTCTCGCCCATACCGCATTGGCTGCGCCCTATGTGGTTGTGACGGTGGGCAGCACGCTCACCAACTTTGACGAGCGCCTGCTCCGCGCCGCATCCATTCTGGGCTCGTCGCCCTTGGCCGCCTTCTTCAAGGTGACCTTGCCGCTGATCGCGCCCGGTATCGCCTCAGGTGCTCTATTCGCCTTTGTCACGTCCTTCGATGAGGCCGTCATCGCGCTATTCCTGGCCGGCTATGACCAGCGCACTATTCCGTTGCAGATGTGGTCGGGTGTGCGGGATCAGTTGAGTCCCGCCGTGCTCGCCGCAGCGACGCTCATGGTGCTTCTCGTCACCATCGTCATGCTCGCAGCGATGCTGATCGCTCGCTCGGCGCGATCGGCAGGAGCACGCCGATGAGCCGTCCGGACTGGCTCGACGCCGACTTCCTGGCCGACGTCGCTACGCGGCTTGCCGGGCGTGACTGGCCTGCAGCGACGTTGGCGCCGCTGGTACACGGGGCGGGGCATGGCCTCGTCAGTGGCCTGGGTGATCTGCTGGCAGGCTTGCGGGGGCTCGCCGATGAGGATCTCGCCGACATCGGACCGGCAATCCCCCCTTTCCAGGAAACAGGCCAATGAGCGACCTCACGCGTCTGTCCTTGCGCAAGCTCCGGCGGCTGATGGTCTCCGGGGAGGTCCGGCCGGAAGAGGTGACCGCGGCGTTTCTGGCGCGAGCCGAAGCCCGCAATGATCGCGATCTCAGCTATGTCTCGATCGGCGCGGAAGGCGCACACTCGCGTGCTTGTCTGGTGGAGCAGGCCGGCGCATCGGGGCGCCTCGCCGGGATCCCCTTCTCCTGCAAGGACGTGTTCGACACGGTGTCGCTGCCGACCACGGCCGGATCGCGCGCCATGCATGATTACCGGCCCATCAGAGACGCGCAGGCGCTGGAGCGGCTCAAGGCCGCTGGTGCCATCCTTTTGGGAAAGAACAATCTGCACGAGTTCTGCTATGGCATCACCGGCGCCAACCCGACCTTTGGCACGCCGGCTAACCCGCATGACCGACGCCGCCTGGCGGGCGGATCCTCCAGCGGCTCCGCCGTTGCGGTCGCCAATCGGACGGCCATGTTTGCCATCGGCACCGATACGGGCGGCTCGGTGCGCGTTCCCGGCAGCCTGTGCGGCCTTGTCGGCTTCAAGCCGACGCGCGGGCAGATCAGCCTGAAGGGCGTGGTGCCGTTCTGCTGGTCGCTGGATCATGCCGGGATTCTTACGCGAAGCTGCGGCGACGCGGCCGAGGTGTTCCTCGCCATTCGCGAGGCGGATGAGGCCGTCTTGGCAGCGAATGCCGATCATTCCGAGCGTGGCAACTCGCTGCACGGCCTGCGGATCGGCGTACCCAGGGGAGGCTATCTTGAGAATGTGGCGTCCGACATTGCCCTGCGCGTGCATCAGCTGATTGCGGAATGCCGCCGGCTCGGGGCCCAGATCGTCGATGTGGTGATGCCGGACGCCACCCATGTGCGCACGGCCTCGCTGGCCGTCCAGCTCGTCGAAGCTTTTGCCTGGCACCGGACAAATCTCCAGCGCCGGTTCGATCTCTATGGCGAGGATGTGCGTGAGGGGCTGCTTCAGGGCCAGTTCATCCTGGCCGAGCATTATGTGCAGGCGCTCCGGCTGATCGCCGCGAAGCAGGCCGAGGTCAGCGAGCGGCTCAAGGATATCGATGTGCTGATGACGCCGACGACGCCGATCGTCGCGCCAGCGCTGGACCAGAAGCAGGTGTCACTAGCGGGCGTTGCGGTGCCTGTCGGCAATGCGCTGTCGCACTTCACCTGCCTGTTCAACCTGACCGGTCATCCGGCGCTGACCGTTCCCATCGGTCGGGACGGTGACGGCCTGCCGATCGGGTTGCAACTGATCGGTGCGCATCATCGGGATATGAAACTCCTGGCGACCGGCGCTGCGCTGGAGCGGGTGGGTCTGGCCGGCTGGATCGAGCCGAAGGATGAGATGGATGACGGTCCCGGCATGCAGCCTCCGCTGTCAGAACGGCGGGAGCTCTATGCGCATTAGGGATACGGCCGCTACGGATACTGTCCAACTCCGAGTGGCGCCGCCTGTGGAGATAGTTTTTCCCAATCTGGGAAAGCATCTTGTTCCCAATCTGGGAATTCGCTATAAGCTCCTATGCAGATCATCGCTCGCCGGACTCTCAAGCTCTTTTGGGAGCGCTATCCGCAAGCTGAGACGCCACTCGTGCTCTGGTATGCTCGCGTGGCGAAGGCCGCGTGGACCGGCCCTCAGGACGTGAAAGCGACCTTCGGGACTACCGTGGATTTCATAGGGGACAACCGCCTGATCTTCGATGTCGGTGGCAACAAGTTCCGCCTCATCGTCCACGTTGCCTATCCATTCCGTCGGGTGTTGATCAAGTTCGTGGGCACTCACGCTGAATATGACGCCATAGATCCGGAGACCGTTTGATGGACATTCGACCGATCAAGACCGACGCGGACTATGAGTGGGCGCTGGCCGAGGTGACTCGCTATTTCGAGCAACAGCCTGAACCGGGCTCGACGGAAGGGGACCGCTTCGACGTGCTCTCGGACCTTATCGCGGCGTATGAGGAGCGGCACTTTCCACTGCCAGATGCCGATCCTGTCGAAGCGCTGCGTGCTTTCCTTGAAGCGACCGGGCGAACGCAGCAGGATCTTGCGGTGTTGCTCGGCTCCGCACCGCGCGCATCGGAAGTCCTGCGCCGCAAGCGAGCCCTGACTGTCGATATGATCGGCAAGTTGAGCAAGGAGTGGGGTATTCCGGCGGATGTCCTGGTGCGGCCTTACAGGCTGGCGGCGTAAAACGTCTCCAAGGAAGGTTTCATCGCGCCGCGGGATGGTGATGGTACGATCAAGCTCATTGCGAAGGCGGACGATCAGTGGGGATATTGAGATCCATAGTAGCCGCCTTTCCGGGCATGACGTGATCGAGGTGATGTCCTTCCCGATCACACGCGTTAGTCCTGCATCAAGGACGTCGCGAGCGCGCGCATGACCAGATCCGGCAGCGCCGCCTCAAGAACCCTGAAATGATCATTCAGAGCGATCACAGCCGCCCCCATTTTTCCGTCGGCCAGCGCGGAGGCGAGGGCGGTGAGTGAGGCATGCAGCGGCACGGTCAGATCGGATGATCGATAGGCACAGCGGCGAACATGATGGGTCCGCTCGCACAGATCGATCACGTTGCGCTCGATCACATCGCTGCCCGTATATCGGCTCATGGCGATGAACAAGGCTTCGGTTCGGCGGGCCAGCGCAACGGCCGTCCTTGGATCGCACGGCGTCAAGGGGGGAGGTCCCAGGTCGGGCAAAGGGCGCAATGAAGCTTGAAATGCCCCCACTTCGAGGCTGTGTCGGAGGAGGAGTTGCAGGAGGTCGTGGATTTCCTGCATCTCGCGCAGGCGAAGTTCGCGAGCGAAGAAACCTCGCGCGGGAACAGCAGCGATATGACCTTCGGCATGCAGGCGGATCAGCGCCTCACGCACGGGCGTATTACTGACCTTCAGCTGATCCGACAGTTCGACGACGGCCAGATGCTGCCCAGGACGGAACCTGTAGAGCAGCGCCCGTGTCTTCAGGGCGCGGTAGACCTGATGCCGCCGGTCCCCGCCGAGACATCCTGATGGCCGCGATCCCGGGTGAAAGCGGTCCCCGTCACGTTTCATCCTCGCGTCTACGGCCCCTTCCTCAAAGAACTTTCAGGTTGCGGGGATAGGGCGTGAGATAGTCGAAACCGTCCTCGGTCACGACGATGGAGTCGCCGATGCGTCCGCCGCCCTTGCCGGGCACGGTAATGCCGCCATCGACGGCAAAGGTCATGCCGGCCCGTAGCTCGCGTGTTTCGCCGCGCTTGAGTTCCGGCGCCTCCAGCAGCGACATGCCGACCGAGCGGCCGGTGCGATAGCCGGGTGAAAAGCCGGCTGCCGCATAGGCCTCTTCCGCTGCGGCATTGACTGCCTCGCAGCGTATGCCTGGGCGGATCGTGGCCAGCGCCGCGCGCTGGGCGGCCAGAGCGGCTTCCTGGATGGACGCCTGCTCATCGGTCACAGCTCCTACATAAAACTGGCGATCAAAGCCGAGCTTGTAGTTGCGGAAACTCACCATGCCGCAGAAGCACAGATAGACAGGATCGCCGGATTCCAGCCGGCGCACGCCGGCGCGCCTATGGACCATGCAGGTGTCCGTGCCTGACTGCAGGATCTGCAGATTGTGGATCAGTGGCGAGACATAACGGTCCTGCGGATCGCGCAGCAGGGAAGCGGCCCGGCGCGTGCCGGCCTGCATGGCGGCGAGCGCGATCTCATATTCGGGCACACCGGGACCGATGGCATCTGCGGCCGCATCCATCATGGCGATCGCGACCGTGCCGGCCTGGCGCATGATGGCGACCTCGTCCAGAGACTTGATCATGCGCTGCTCGGCGATCAGCGGAGCAATATCCGTCAGGATGCGCGCGGGAAGTTGCTCCCTGATCTCGGCGGCGATCACATTCGGCAGCCGGGCCGTTTCGATCCCGATCGGCGTGGCCGTTGCGGGGTTGCCCAACAGGCCAATGAGCAGGTCCCGCCATTCCCGGCCGCCGTCGGTCCAGGGTCGGATGTCCCCGACCCAGCTCATGGCGGCGCACATTTCCGATTCCATCAGCGGAGTGAGGATCACCGGAGCCTGACCGGGACGCACGATCATCACCGTCGGCCGCCCGAATTCCATGCCGAGATAATTCCAATAGCTCCCGTAATAGGCGATCGAGTCCGGATCACTGAGAAGGGCCAGTCCGATGCCGGCGCTCTCGAGAGACCGCGCGAGAAGATGCGTGCGCATCTCAAAGGGGCTTGTCATTTGCCAACCTGTATGCAGCTATGGTGTGCCTCACGATAGAGAGACGCGAATTACGTTGTCAATAAAGGAATTATGACTGTGCTGTCCGGGAGTTCTTCCATATCTGCATACATCAAGGAGGCAGGGCGTGCGTGAGATCAAGAGCGATGCTGGTCGCCATCACCGGGCAAAGATCGGTTTCGTGCTGTTGGCGATGGAGCAGACGATCGAAGACGACATGTTCACGCTCCGCCCCAAGGGCGTAGGCATTCACTTCACCCGCGCGCGCATGGCGAACCGCGTCAGCGTCGACACGCTGGCGGCCATGGCGTCAGGCATTGCCGATGCCGCTAGCCTCCTACTGCCCGACGAGCCGCTTGATGTCGTCTGCTATGCCTGCACCTCGGGCAGCGTCGTCATCGGCGAGGAACGGGTCCTTGCGGAGCTGAACCGCGGCAAGCCAACGGCCCGGGCGACCTCGCTGATCACCTCGGTGATGCGGGCGCTGGAGGCGTTGAAGGTGCAGCGCATCGCCATCGCCACCCCCTATCTCTCTGAGGTCGATGCCATTGAGCGCAGCTACATGACGGCGCGCGGCTTCGATATCGTTCACATGCAGGGATTGGGCATCGAGAAGGACGCCGATATGGTGAGGGTCACGCCGGAAGCCATTCTGGATTTTGCCCTCAGCGTCGATCGTCCCGAAGCAGAGGCGCTGTTCATCAGCTGTGGCGCCCTGCGCTCCCTCGACGTGATCGAGGAGCTCGAGCGCAGGCTCGGAAAACCGGTCGTGACCAGCAATCAGGCGATGATGTGGGACTGCCTGCGTCTTGCCGGGATCGCGGACCAGCGGGATGATTATGGCATTCTGCTTCGGGAGCATTGAGTGAACGAGAGCGCGACGAACGAGACCTCAAGGACGCGGGCACCGCGCGGTCAGGTCACGGACATCTACCGGGCCTTGCGCGACCGGATCTGTCTGCTGCGCTATCCCCCGGGGATGCTGCTCGGCGAGCACGAACTCGCCGAAGAGTTCACGGTCAGTCGCACGCCGGTGCGCCAGGCGCTGCAGCGGCTGGAATATGACGGGCTCACCGAGACCCGCAATGGCGTCGGAACCATGGTGACGGGCGTCGATCCGAACGCCTTCCGCGATATCTACGCGTTCCGGCTGCGCCTGAGCGAAATGATGGGCGAGTTCCCTGCGGAAGAAGAGGTGCCGCGGGCCCTCTCCACGATCCTGGCGCTTCAGGACCGACTGGAGGTCCTGAAAGGCCAACGGGACATGGAAGCGTTCTGGCAGCTCAATCATGAGCTCCATCATGCCACCAACCGGCTCATCGCCAATCTCGCTTTGCGCGAGACCCATGAGCGCTATTACTTCCAGGCCTCGCGCATCTGGTACAGCGTGATCGAAGCCTTCTTCGAGGAGCAGCTCGCCGATCTGGCCAGCGAGCTCAACGAGATCGCGGGCGCATTACGAGCCGGCGACATCAGGGCGGTCGGCTATATCCAGCGCAACCACATCGCCTTTGGCCTGCATCGCGTCGCCAGCGCACACATGGCGGATTGATTCCGTCGGTCTGGCCGAACGCGGGACACGTCGTATCCAGCCCTCTGCGCTTACATATTATAGTTGATAAACTTGACGTGACAGAATTGCGATCGGTTTGCGCATGGATATGCGCAAGCTGGTCGGACGAAATTTCGCCCGCCTGCGTCAGGCCAAGGACCTGACGCAGGAACAGGTTGCCGAGCGCTCGGGTCTGAGCCAGCAATATCTGAGTGGCCTTGAGCGGGGCCGGCGCAATCCGACGATCATCACACTCTATGAGCTTGCCCGCGCTCTGGATGTCAGCCATGTCGCGCTCGTTCTGCCCCCTGATGAGAAGTGAGGGGCCGTCCAGCTGACCCCGGCCGGTGAGGCCGGGGGCCTGACCCGGGCGTGGTCTTAGTCACTGCTGCGCCCGTTGGGGCGCGACCCGTGAAGTTCGGATTGGCCTGCTGCCGGTTCCGTGGACACCGAGATAAGGTGTTCAACGGGACTGGAGAGCGGGAATGCAACGACGGAGGTTCAGCCGCGAGTTCAAGCTTTAGGCTGTAAGATTGGTGAAGGATCGGGGCGTTGCCGTTGCGCAGGCTGCCCGCGACCTGGATGTCCACGAGAACGTGCTGCGTAAATGGGCTCGCGAGGTGAAGACGGATCCTCAGCATGCCTTTCCCGGGCAGGGTCAGATGAAGCCCGAGCAGCTCGAGATTGACCGGCTGTGCAGGGAAGTGGCCAAGCTGAAGGTGGAGCCGAGGTGGATGTTCGGGGCGCCTGACCTCAGGAAACAACAGAATCGACATGCTCTCTTGACTTGTATGGTAGTATGCAAGAAGGTCTTCGAAGGTAGGAAACAACGAGATGCAACTTGCCAGACCAGACACCGCATCATTGCAAACGATGCGTGTGAGCGTCGTGGATCAGCTGTATGCGACCCTGCGCGGTGCAATTATCGACAACGACCTCAGCCCCGGCGCTCGCATCTCCGAGACCGAAATTGCGCAGCATTACGGCGTAAGCCGTCAGCCTGTACGGGAAGCTTTCATCAAGCTCGCCAATGAAGGGCTGCTCGAAATCCGCCCGCAGCGCGGCACCTTCGTCGCGAAAATTTCCCGGCTTGCCGTCATGGACGCTCGGTTCGTGCGCGAAGCTGTGGAAGCCGACATTGTCAAGCTGCTGGCGCAGGCGCCCGAGCCGACGCTGATCGCTGATCTGCGCAACCACCTCGTCCGTCAGCGCGACATTATCGGCGGCTCGGCTCGTGACTTCATGGAAGCCGACGAGGCTTTTCATCACACGCTTGCAGCCGGGGCCGGCAAGGAAAACGCCTGGCGGGTGATCGTCGAGATGAAGGCGCAAATGGACCGTGTGCGCTTCCTCTCCAGCATGCATTTCTCCGTCGCGCGCCTTGTCGATCAGCATACGCAACTGGTCGACGCCATTGCAGAGGGCGACGCAGGCGGCGCCGAACAGGCAATCCGCTTTCACCTGAAGGGGATTCAGCAGGACCTGCCGGTCATCGAGCAGGAACACCCCGAATATTTCCGCTAGTCCCGGCCCCCCGCCGGAAATCAAAAACGAGGAGGAAACGATGAAGATGAAGACAATTACTCGACTCGCCGCCGCCTGTGCCACCCTCGCACTGCTCGGCGGAGCCGCCATGGCGGACGTCACCCTCAAGCTTGGCCACCTCGCCAATGAGGACAACATTTGGCACAAGGCGGCCCTGAAGTTCGGCGAAGAGGTTCAGGCCCTCTCCGATGGCCGCGTGAAAGTACAGGTCTATCCCAACGAGTCGCTCGGCAAGGAGATGGACCTCATCAACGGCATGCAACTCGGCACCGCCGACATGACGATCACGGGCGAGAGCCTGCAGAACTGGGCGCCCAAGGCGGCGCTGCTGGCGCTGCCCTATGGCTATCGCTCGCTGGAGCACATGGACAAGGTCGCTTCCGGCGAGATCGGCAAGCAGATCGAGGCCGAGATCATCGAGAAGGCGAGCGTGCGCCCGCTCACCTATTTCGCGCGCGGTCCGCGCAATCTTTCCGCCAACAAGGAAATCAAGACGCCGGACGAGCTCAAGGGCTTCAAGCTGCGTGTCCCGAATGTGCCGATCTTCGTCGCGGCGTGGCAGGCCATGGGCGCCAACCCGACCCCGATGGCGTTCTCGGAAGTGTTTACCTCGCTGCAGAACGGGACGATCAACGGCCAGGAGAACCCCCTCGCCCTGTTCAAGTCGGGCGGCTTCTACGAGGTGCAGAAGGTCATCAACAAGACCGAGCATGTCCGGTCCTGGATCTACCTCGTCATCTCCGAGAGGACCTGGAACAAGCTGTCGGACCAGGACAAGGCGGCGGTCACGGAAGCCGCCAAGCGTACGCAGGTCCATGAGCGCGCGCTGTTTCTCGCCGACGAGGCGGCGCTGGTCAAGGATCTGGAAGGTCGCGGCGTGAAATTTGTCGATGTCGACAAGGAAGCGTTTGCCGCCAAGGCTCGCGATGCCGTGATCAAGGCGGTACCCGCCTCCATTCGCCCGCTTGCCGAGCAGATCTTCAACAGCAACTGACACGCCCGTTCCGGCCGGCTCCACCGGTGAGCCGGCCGGTCCGCGCGCGGAGGCATTCATGACACGTTTGTTCAAAGGGCTGGAGGGGCTGTGCCGCCTCCTGATCCTGGCGGCATTCCTCGTGCTGTCGGGCTCGGTGCTGCTGCAGGTGTTTGCCCGAACCTTCCTTGCCTCCGCCCCTGTGTGGACCGAGGAACTGACACGGTTCTGCCTGATCTATATCGGCGCCCTCGGTGCCGGTCTGGCGCTTCGCAGTGGCGACCTGGTCAATGTCGACCTTCTCTGCGAGAGCATGCCGGGTCGTCAGCCCTGGATGTTGCGGTTCCTCTGCGCGCTGCTCACCGCCGGTTTCGCCCTGGTTCTCATCCCCGCGGCCTGGGACTACACCTCGATCGGCGTGCGTCAGACCGCTCCTTCGCTCGGTTGGCGCATGGATTTCATCCACGCCGCCATGCTGGTCCTGTTCGTCACCCTCGCGCTGTGGGCGTTGATGCGCGTCTACGAGATGCTGTCCCGTCGCCATGACGGTCGCCCAATTCCGATGTCAGGGGACGAATGATGGGCCTCACACTGCTGCTTTGCACCTTCGTGATCGGGCTTGCCATTGGCCTGCCGGTCGCGGTCACACTCGGCATCTCCTCGATGGCCTATCTCGTCTTCGCGGACATCCCCCTCGTGGTGATTCCCCAGAAGATGTATGCCGGTATGGACAGCTTCGTGCTGCTCTGCATCCCCGGCTTCATCCTGGCCGGCAATCTCATGAATTCCGGCGGCATTACCGAACGCATCATCCGCTTCGCCAACGCGCTGGTCGGCTGGATGCGCGGCGGCCTTGCCCAGGCGAACATCGCCGCCTCGATGCTGTTCGGCGGCATTTCGGGTACCGCAGTTGCAGACGTCGCCTCGGTCGGCGGCATGATGATTCCCGGCATGAAAAAGGCGGGGTACCCCGCTGCCTTCTCGGCGGCGGTCACGGCGGCCTCCTCGACCGTCGGCCCGATGATCCCGCCGAGCGTGCCGATGATCATCGTCGGCTCGCTGTCCGGTCTTTCGGTCGGCAAGCTGTTCCTGGCAGGCGCGGTGCCCGGTGTGCTGATGGGGCTCGCCATGATGGTCACCACCTATTTCCTCGCGAAAAAGCACGCCTTCCCGCGCGAGCCGTTCAAGGGCCTGCGCGAACTGTTCACCTCCTTCGCGGGGGCGATCTGGGCCATCGCGATGACGGTTCTGATCGTCGGCGGCCTGCTGCTCGGCATCACCACCCCGACCGAGACGGCCATCGTCGCCTGTCTCTACGCGGTCGTTGTGGGCCTCTTCGTCTATCGCGAACTGCCCGTCAGCCGGATTCCGAAGATCATCATCGACAGCGCCATCAGTTCGGCGGGAATCCTCGTGCTGGTCGGCACGGCCAATGTATTCGGCTGGATCCTGGTGGCCGAGCGCATCCCGCAGATGCTCGCCGATACCGTGCTGTCAATCACCGACAACAAGTTCGTCGTCATCCTGCTGATCAACATCCTGCTGCTGTTCGTCGGCATGTTCATGGAGACGATCGCGGCGCTGATCATCCTGTTCGTGCCGCTGCTCACGCTGGCGACCGCGGTCGGCATCGATCCGCTGCACTTCGCCTGTTTCGCCGTGCTGAACCTGATGATCGGCTTGACGACGCCGCCCGTTGGCGTGTGCCTGTTCGTGGCGGCCAATATCGCGCGGCTGCCGCTCTCCCCGGTCATCAAGGCCATCGTGCCCTACATCATCACCAACATCATCGTCCTTCTGATGGTCAGCTATTTCGCCCCGCTCGCGACCTGGCTGCCCAACCTGCTGATGCCGTGAGGTCTGTCATGAGCGATGAAATTCCCAGCCGCGTGGTTCGCCTCCATGCGCAGGACGACCTACGGATCGAAACCCTGCAGGTCGCCGACCTTCAGGCCGGCGAGGTGCGCGTGGCCGTGCTGGCCGGCGGCATCTGCGGCTCGGACCTGCATTACTGGCACGAGGGCGGCATCGGCACGATCCGCGTGCGCGAGCCGATCATTCTCGGCCATGAGGTGGCCGGCCGCATCGAAGCGCTGGGCTTCGGCGTGGAGCGGCTCAAGGTCGGCCAACTCGTGGCGGTCAACCCCTCGCACCCTTGCGGGGAATGCGAGTTCTGCCGCAAGGGCCTGCCGCGCCATTGCATGAACATGCGCTTCAAGGGCTCGGCCATGTACCTGCCCCATGAACAGGGTATGTTCCGCGATCACCTCGTCATCGGCGCCGCCCAGTGCTTCCCGATGCCGGAGGGCGTCTCGCCCGGCGCCGCCGCGTGCAGCGAGCCGCTCGCGGTGTGCCTGCACGCCGCCAATCGCGGCGAGGCGGTCTCGGGAAGCCTGAAGGGCAAGACCGTGCTGGTGACGGGTGCCGGGCCGATCGGCGTGCTGTGCGTCGCGGTCGCCCGCCAGCGTGGCGCGGCCGAGATCCTCGTCACCGATATTCAGGATGCGACGCTCGCCATTGCCCGGAAGATGGGTGCGGACCACATCGTCAACACCGCCCGCGAGCCGGAAGGGCTTGCCCGCTGGCAGGAAGGCAAGGGCAAGGTCGACCTGGTGTTCGAGTGCTCGGCGGCGGCGGCGGCGATCCGCGATGCGGTCAGCGTGCTGCGTCCGCTCGGCACCCTGGTGCAGGTCGGCGTCGCCGGCCCGACGCCCCTGCCGCTCAACGTGATGGTGGGCAAGGAAATCCTGTTTGTCGGCTCGCAGCGCTTCGACAGCGAGTTCGCCGAGGCGGCTGAATTGATCGGATCCGGCGCCATCGATCCGCGCCCGATCATCACCTCGACCTATCCGATCGGTGAAGCGCTCGCGGCCTTCCACGCGGCCTCCGACCGCTCGGCCTCGGTCAAAGTGCAACTTGCCTTCGCTGCCAGCTGACCGCACGTTCGACACGAAACACGAAAGACGACCTCATGAGACAAACCTGGCGCTGGTTCGGCCCCAAGGACCTCTGCTCCATCGACGACATCCGGCAGGCGGATGTGGAAGGCGTGGTGTCGGCCCTTCATCATGTGCCGACCGGGGCGGTGTGGACGCCGGAAGAGATTGCCCGGCGTCAGACCGAGATCGCCACCATGACGGATGGCGCGCCCTCCACCCTCACATGGGATGTGGTCGAGAGCCTTCCGGTTTCCGAGGACATCAAGCGGCAAAGCGGCGAATGGCGCGACCATATCGCCAACTGGAAGACCTCGATGCGCCACCTGCGCGCGGCCGGCATCGAGGTGATCTGCTATAATTTCATGCCGATCCTCGACTGGACACGCACGGACCTCGCCTACCGCCTGCCGAGCGGCGCCACCTGCATGCGTTTCGACGCCATTGATTTCGCCGCTTTCGACTTGTTCATCCTGGAGCGGGCCGGTGCGATGGAGGGCTATGAGCCCGAGCTCGTCGAGACCGCCCGGGAACGCTTTTCCAGCATGTCGGACACCCGCAGGTGCGAGCTTGCCGGCAACGTTGTCTTTGGTCTTCCCGGTTCGGCCGAGGCGATGTCGATGGAGGATGTGAAGGCCCACCTGGCACGCTATGACAACATCTCGCCGAGCACCCTTCGCCAGCATCTGGTCGACTTTCTCGCGGAGGTCAGCCCGCTCGCCGAAGAGATCGGCATGCGGCTGTGCTGCCATCCCGACGACCCACCGTTCCCGCTGCTCGGACTGCCGCGCATCATGTCGACGGAGGCCGATTACCGCGCGGTGATGGAAGCCGTGGATATTCCGGCCAATGGCATCACGCTGTGCACTGGCTCGCTGGGCGCGCGCGCGGACAACAATCTGCCGGATATGATGGATCGCCTCGGCAGCAGGGTGCACTTCCTCCATTTGCGCAATGTGGCGCTGGAGGCACGCCATCTAGGCGGCTCTTTCCATGAGGCGGCACATCTGGAAGGCAATACCGACATGGTGGCGATGATCGCCGCTATCCTTGCCGAGGAAGGTCGGCGCAAGACGGCCGGGCGCGCCGACTGGAACATTCCGTTCCGCCCCGACCATGGCCAGAACATCCTCGACGATCTCAACCGGGGCGGCCAGCCGGGTTATCCTTCGATCGGACGCCTGAAAGGGCTGGCCGAACTGCGTGGGATCATGATCGCCCTGTCGCATCCGCTTCCGCGGGCTCGGCAATGAACAGGCTTTCCGCAACGGCTTTTTCCGCCGGAGCAGCCGTCTGGCCGCGTTACCGCCCGGAGGAGTATCGGGCCGGCATCGTGCATCTCGGGCTCGGCAATTTCGCTCGGGCGCATCTCCTCGACTATACCGACAAGGTGCTGGCGCGGCGCGGTGGCGACTGGCGGGTGATCGGCGTTTCGTTGCGGGGAACAGCGGTCGCCGAGGCGCTGAATCCACAGGATGGACGCTATGTGTTGATCGAGCGTGGGCTGGAGACCCATGCTCGGGTGATCGGCGCGCTCAAGCATGTGATCGCCGGCCCGCGTATGGCAAGCTGCGCGCTGGCCGCGATGTCCCGTCCCGGCTGCCGGATCGTCTCGATTACCGTGACCGAGAAGGGTTACGGTATAGCCAGCGACGGCGCTCTCGATCGTACCCATCCAGCGGTTGCGGCTGACCTAGCCCATCCCGAGGCGCCGGCCGGCGTGATCGGGCTGATCGTCGCGGCGCTCGCCGCGCGGCGAGCGGCGCGCCTGCCTGCTTTCACCGTTCTTAGCTGTGACAACCTCTCACATAACGGGCAGAAGCTGCGCCGGGCGGTTCTTGAATTCGCTGACGCGACCTACCCGCACGATCTTGCCGGCTGGATCGCGGCCCATGCCACCTTTCCCTCGACCATGGTGGACCGCATCACCCCGGCTGCCACGCGCGACACGCTGGCCGCGGCGCAGCAGCTCACCGGGCATGAAGATATTGCTGCGGTCGAAACCGAGCCTTTCCGGCAATGGGTGATAGAGGACGATTTCAGCGCTGGCCGCCCGGAGTGGGAGCTCGAAGGTGCTCTGTTCGTTCGGGATGTCGGCCCTTACGAACAGATGAAGCTGCGTATGCTCAATGGCGCGCATTCCATGCTCGCCTATAGCGGTCAGCTCTCGGGCAAGGCCTATGTGCGGGACGTGATGGCCGATCCGGCCCATGCCGTTCTGGTGCGCCGTCATCTGAAGGCCGCCGCCGCCACTGTGCGCGGCTTGGCAATTGATCTCGATGCTTATGCCACGGCTCTCGCCGAGCGTTTCACCAACCCCTCGATCGCCCATGCTACCGCGCAGATTGCAATGGACGGCACGCAGAAACTGCCCCAGCGCATCACCGCACCCGCAATGGAAGCGATGGAGGCCGGTTCGCCGGTCCGACCCTTCGCCTTCGCGCTGTCAAGCTGGGTCGCCTATCTCGCCCGCCGAGATGCCTGCGGTGCTCCAATTCGCGTTGATGATCCGCGGGCCGATGCGCTTATCGCGGCGGTCTCCGGCAGAAGGGATGCGGCGACGCTGCTTGCGACCATCGCCGCCGCCTGCCCTGACGTTCTGCCTGAAGCCATGAGTACCGGGGCATTTGGCGCAAGGCTGGAGGAGTCTCTTGACGCTATCCTGCGCGAGGGCATGACGGCGGTCATTACCCAGGAAGCAATGCTGGATGCTGAGTAAGGCGATGGGTCTTCTTTCCGTTGGCGAGGCGATGCTGAGGTCGGAACAAGAGCAGTGCGAAATCGTACGCTAAGGCCGAACGGAGCACCGTCTATCGCGGCACCCGCGCCGCTGGTCGGCAAGAACGCCCATTTAGGTGTCAGACAGCGATGGAGTATCTCGTCCGGGCTGGAGTGCGCCCCTGCGGGTAGACAGGATCAGGCTGCGGTTTTGACCGAGAGCCGGGCGTGTTGATCCTCGAACTGCTGCGGGCTGAGATAGCCGAGCGCGGAATGTAGTCGGCTTGCGTTGTAGACCTGATCGATGAAGCGCGGAAGATCGGCGGCACATCGTCGAAAATCTCGTAGGCCATAGGATAGACGGCCTCGACATTGAGCGTTTTCATGAAGCTCTCGGCCTTGGCGTTATCGTATGGATTGCTGCGGCGCCTCATCGATCCGACGAGACCGTGTTCGGCGAGCGCCTGCCGGTAGCCCGGCCGCGTATTACGAGCCACGGTCCGTGTGGTGGATATAGTTGGGAGGCGGTCTCCGCTTTTCAATGGCTGTGCGCAGGGCGGCCACCGGCCGCGGCCATCCATGGAGATCCGCACGCCGGCGTCCAGCAGCACCTGGGTGAAGCGCGGGCTGGTGAACTGGCTACTCTGGTCGGTATTGAAGATGCTCGGCCGCCCGAACCTGGACAAGGCCTCCTCCAGCGCCTCGATGCAGAAGTCCAACTCCATGGTGTTGGACAGTCGCCAGGACAGAACCCTGCGGCTGTGCCAGTCCATGATGGCGACCAGGTACAGGAACCCGCACCGCATCGGGATGTAGGTGATGTCGGCGCACCTGACCTGATCGGGCCTGTCGATGACCATGGTCCGAAGGAAATAGGGGAAGATGCGGTGCTGCGGGGGGGCGCGCGCACCGTGGTCTTCGGCCGCTGGTAGATGGCGGCCAGCCTCATCCGGGCCATGAGGCGCCGCACGCGCTTGCGCCCGACCTCATGTCCCTGCCGGCGCAGATGGCGCACCATCTGCCGCGAGCCGTACCAGGGCGTCTCGAGGAACTGGCCGTCGATCGCCCGCATGATGGCAAGGTTCTCGGGGCTTTCGGTCCGCGGGCTGCCGTAGAAGGCCGATCGGCTGATGCCGACCAGCGCACACTGGCGCGTGATCGGCAGTTCAGGATGATCTGGTTCGATCATCTCGCGTTTGGCCCCCACGCTCATCGCCCGGAGGCCCGACGCAAAGAGTCCCGTTCCACCACCAGTTGGCCGATCCTGGCATGGATCTGGTCGATCTCGCTCTCGCGGGCGCCGTCGGCGGCTTGCGCCTTGCCGGAGAACACCGTCGCCATCCCCTCGACCGCCTGCTTCTTCCAGGCGTTGATCATGGTCTGGTGGAGGCCATGCTTCGCCGCCAGCTGCGCCACTGTCTGCTCCCCGCGCAGCGCCTCCAGGGCCACCTTCGCCTTGAACTCAGCTGAATTTCGCTTCCTCTTCCCGGTCATCGGGCTCGTCCCTCCGTCAGGCCGAACCAAGCTTAACTCCCTGTCCGATTGTCGGGGACCACCTCAGTCCGGAGTGTCGCCTTTTGCGGCGTTAGACCGCCTGTCCCACGTTCACACGAGCTCCGGGTTCAGACGACGAGATCAACTTATCTTCCAGCAACACTCTGGCCGCATCGCGGTTTGCCTCCACCAAGGCGGGATCGCGTGTCGATTGGGCGATCACGATTGAGCCATGGACGAGCGACAAGATCTGAACCACGGCTTTTTCGGACTCGTTCAATGCCAAAGGCGCGACGAGTGACGCAACAAAGTCGTGCAATTGCTTGAAGTACTCGGAGATTGTCGCCTGTACGTCCGGGGAGTTAGCCTCCGGCCCGAATTCGGCCAGTCCCTTCACGAAGGGGCAGCCGCGGAAAGACGGCGCACGCAAAGGCTCGTCCAGTGCGTCAAAAATGGCGAGAACGCGCTCCAGCGGCGATAGGCCGGCTCTTTCGGTCGCGGTTGCGAGCATCTGAAACCACGCATCACTTTTATAACGCAGATAGGTAGCGATGAGGTCGGCCTTGGACGGAAAGTGCTTGTAGAAGGTCATCTTGGCCACGCCGCTTTCGGCAATGATCCGATCGATCCCGACGGAGTTGATGCTGAGCCGGTAAAACAGGTCCGACGCCGTCTTCAAGATGCGTTCTCGCGGGGCAAGGGCGTCAAGCGATCGCCCATCCACATCCATGAACGCACGCACGCCGCGCTTTTTCATTTTCCTTCACCTCAAATTCTTCGCTCGCACAAAGACAGACTAATCTGTCTATTTTTCGATTGCAAGGGTAGACAGGTCTGTATATATAGCTAGCTGAGCGCTGAGGAAAACAGAGAAGGGACTTGAGATGAGCGGAAAAGTCGTTGTTGTGACCGGTGCGAGCAGTGGTTTTGGAAATCTCACGGTATTGGAACTCGCAAGGCGAGGTCATACGGTGGTTGCGACCATGCGGGACATCGAAGGAAGAAATGCCAAGGTCCGAAAGGACCTTATCGACGCGGCTAAAGCCGAAGGACATGCGCTGCAGGTGCTGGAGATGGACGTCGCCGACGAGGCCTCGGTCAATTCCACAATCGACCAAGTCTTCAAGCAGCATGGAAAGATCGATGTTCTGGTCAACAATGCCGGATTGATGCCTGTGGGGATAACGGAAGCCTACACGGTGGCAGATATCGAGCGGCTGTTTGCGGTCAATTTCTTTGGCGCCGTGCGGGCAGACCGCGCCGTGCTGCCGCATATGCGTGCCGCCGGCAGCGGGCTCCTCGTTCACGTGACGTCCCTGATGGGCCGGGTGGTCTTTCCATTCTTCGGCACCTACTCAGCAAGCAAGTTTGCACTCGAGGGGCTTGCCGAAGCCTATCGGTATGAACTGAAGGGCTTCGGAATCGACTCCGTCATCGTCGAGCCGGGGCCATTCCCCAGCAACCTCATCTCGTCGAGCCCAGAGCCATCCGACCAGGCCGTCCTTGCATCCTACGGCGAGGTTGCGACGATCCCGGGTCATATCAAGGCCCACGCCAATGACGGACAGGACGAGGCCAATCCCCCGCGGCCCCAGCGCGTGGCAGATGCAATCACGCAACTCGTCGAGGCCACGGAGCGGCGTCCATTGCGCACAGTCGTAATGCCCGAGGGTCTGGACTTCGGTATCCATCGACTGAACGAGGCCGTACGCCCGATCCAGAACGACATGCTCACCTCGTTCGGCATGTCGGACATGCTGTGACGGGAGCCCAACGATGAGCACTCTCTACAGCACGAAAGTCGCCGCAATTGGCGGCCGCAGCGGCACCGTCCGCAGCGAGGACGGCCTTCTCGATCTCCCGCTGGCCTTGCCCACGACGATGGGCGGCAAGGGCGGCGCGACCAATCCGGAGCAACTGTTCGCGGCCGGCTATGCGGCCTGCTTCGAGAATGCGGTGATCCACGTCACCCGCAACAAGACGACCAGGGTGAAGGATGCCGACATCGTGGTGGTGGCCGAAGTGGGCTTGTCGCCAAATGGCAGCGGGGGTTTCGCGCTTTCAGTGGCGCTCGACGTTACGATCACCGGGGTCGATCAGGCAACGGCCGAGGAGATCGTGCAGGCGGCGCATGCGACGTGCCCCTATTCGAACGCGGTGAAGGACAACATCGACGTGGCCATCGTCGTTACGGTCACCTGATCTCAATGCGGGACGCGGATATGACGGAAGGGAACGACGGACCCCGTTGCGCCTGGATCGCCAAGTCTGCGTCCCGCTACCGAGTCGAACTGCTGACGGGCTCTCCCGTCCGGTGCGAGCGCTACCTGCTATCGGCGTAAACTACGACCTCCGGCGCCATCACTGGGCGGTTGCCGACTGTCGCCAAAATCGATCGATCTTCGGAGAAGGTCTCACCTCGCGATCTTGTATCCTCAGATTTGCGCTACTATCTAGTGCGCTATGAAAGAGCCCACTAGTGATTTAGCCGAAGCGGCCTCGGACAATCGGTCAGGGGCCGGCAACGAGCTGTCGTTCGCCGTTTACCGCGCAGCCAACCGGATGGCGCGGATGCACAAGCCGTTCCTCGAACCGCTGGGACTGACGTTCCCGCAATATCTTGTCTTGCTCGAACTCTTTGCCGACACGCCGCGCACGGTGGGCGAGCTGGGCGGAAAGCTCGGCATGGATACGGGCACCATCACGCCGCTGCTGAAGCGGCTGGCGATGGCGGGAAAGGTCACGCGGGTCCGCGACACTGCCGACGAACGGCGCGTCCTCATCGACCTGACACCCGCTGGCGAAACGCTCCGCCCCGCCGTCCTGGCGATCAGCGGTCAGATCAGGACCGCCTGCAAACTCGACGAACGCGGCGCCACCGACCTGCGTCGGACGCTCGACGACTTCGCCCTGCCGGCGGTCGAAAGCGATCCGAAATGACGGATCGACGATGCGGCGGCGGCAGGCGGCTCGCGATGCCAGCCCCGCGTCGCCTTCCTTTCGCATTACCTCATCCCCCCAGACACGGTCGGCTGCGGCACATCGCCAAGCCGGCTCCAAATCAAACAGCAAAAGGACAGCACACATGAAGATCGGCATTCTTGGAACCGGCAACATCGGCAAGACCCTGGTCCATCGGTTAAGCGAGGCAGGGCACGACCTGAAGGTCGCCAACTCGCGTGGTCCCGAAACGATCGGCCCCGATATCCTGTCGTCCGGCGGACGGGCGGTGACGGCAGAGGACGCGGTCCTTGATGTCGACGTCGTGATCCTCTCCATCCCCTTCAACAAGATTCCGGATGTCGCGCCACTGCTCGCCGGACTTCCGGACGAGACGGTCGTGATCGACACGTCCAACTATTATCCCTCTCGCGATAACCGGATCGAGGCCGTCGAGGCAGGGCAAGTCGAAAGCCTGTGGGTGGCCGAACAGCTCGGTCGACCGATCGCCAAAGCCTGGAACGCGATCGGCACCGCGTCCCTTGCCAACAAAGGCAAGCCGGTCGGTGCGCCGGGCCGGATCGCACTCCCCGTCGCCGCCGACCGGGACGAGGATCGCCGGGTCACGCTGGCGCTGGTCGAGGATACGGGGCTGGACGCCTTTGACGCCGGCAGCCTCGCCGATTCGTGGCACCAGCAGCCTGGCGCACCAGCCTATTGCACCGACCTGACCCGTGACGAGATGGGTCCGGCGCTGGCCGCGGCCGAAAGGGCTCGACTGCCGAAGCGTCGCGACCTCGCCGGCGCGGCGATGATGGAGCGGCTGGAGGGTGCGGCCAACGGACTTGATCCGGACTACCTGCCCCGCCTGAACCGCGCACTCTACATGTAATCGACACCATCATGCACCGGATGATGGGGCGGGCTGCCCCATCGTCCGTGGCCGACGGTGGACTGCGAGAGACCAATGACCCGCCAAATGATTATCGGTCTGCATCTGGGCAACGGATATGGCTCGCTGCCCGGCTCGTGGCGCATGTCGGGGGTCGATCCCCTGAGCTATACCAGCTTCGATGCGAAAGTCCGGCAGGCGCAAGCCGCCGAGCGTGGCAAGCTGCACTTCCTGTTCCTGCCCGATGGACCCAGTTCGGTCGCTGCCGACATCGAACATGAATCTCCCGGCTTCAATCTCGACGTCATGATGACACTCGCCGCGGTTGCCCGCGGCACCGAGCGGATCGGTCTCGTCGCCACCGGCTCGACGACCTTCAACGAGCCGTACAATCTCGCACGCCAATTCAAGGCGCTCGAAAAATCATGAGCCACGGGCACGTCTCAACCGATTCCGACATTCGCTTTTGAGCGAAATCTGAGGAGCGCTTTACCGACACGAAGCCGTGTCGCGAACCAAAGTTCGAATCCCGCCCGTTCCGCCATTTCAGTCCCAAACTGGGCACGCCTAGCCCCGCCGATTTCCCTCCTGAAACGGCAGCCAGCGTTCGGAGCAGGTCTCCTTTCGATCCGATGATGCGGACTTCCTTGTCTCCGACCTCCACTCGCTGAGCCAAGGCGCGCAAATGATCGCGCCGATAGCCGCCGCCTTCGATGCGCATGCGCTTGCGAGCGATGTCGGCGAAACGCACCACCATGGCAGGCGTCACGGCGTCCTCGCCTGAGGTGGCAAGAGAGGTTTGCGCACGGGCCACATCGGCGCGCGCCTGGTCACGGATCGCCTTGAGCCCGTCGATCCCTTCCTTCAGAGCGGGATCGGTGATGTCGGCCACGCCTGATTCGATCGCGTCATAGAGCCGGCGTAGTCTCTGGTCGGCTTCGGTGGCGCGCTTAGTAAGCTCGACTATGTGCTCGCAGCGGCGCTCCAGCCGCTCTTGGCGATGCGTGAGCATGGAGGCGAGGATTTCTTGTAGCCGCTCGGGCTGAAGGAGGCGCTGCTCGATATGGCTCGCCACAAGAGTGTCGAGGGTTTCCATAGGGATGGCGCGGCCGGCACAGCCGGTGTCGCCCTGCCGTGCCTTGATCGAGCAAGCGTAGTACCGATAGCGCCCGCTCTTGCCGGTACGGATGGTCATGGCCCCGCCGCACTGGGCGCAATAGCATATGCCGGTGAGCAGCGTCGGACCGCTCACCACGCGCGGCGGCACGATCTTCGGATTGCGCGCCTGAAGCTGCTCCTGCACGGCGTCGAAGACGGTGGTGTCGATCAGCCGCGGCACGGCGACCACCACCACCTCGCTCTCCGGCTTCTTCTGCTTGCTCTTGGAGCGGCTGTTGAACTGGTGCTCGCCGACATAGGTGCGGCGAGTCAGCACCCGGTGAAGCTGACCGATTCCCCAGCGCCCACCTTCGCGAGTGTAGATCCGGTTGCGGTTGAGATGGCTGACGATGGCCTTCACGCCCATCGGACCGGAGCGGCCATCACCATTTAGGGCGAGATCGAAGATCAGCCGCACCGTGTCGGCGTGGAGCGGATCGATCTCCAGCTTCTTCTTCACCTTGGCGCCGCGCTGTTCGGCCTCGACCACGCGATAGCCGATCGGCGGGCGAGCACCGTTCCAGAAGCCCTGCCGGGCCTTCTCCTTCTGCGCCCGCAGGACGTGCTTGGCGTTCTCCTTCGACTGGTACTCGTCAAACAGCGCCATGATCTGCCGCATCATGACGTGCATCGGGTCGTCGCCCATCTCTTGGGTGATCGACACCAGCCGCACGCCATTGCGGGCGAGTTTGCGGACATAGAATTCCAACTCGAAGTGATCGCGGAAGAAGCGCGAGAAGCTGTGCACCACCACGACATCGAAGGGCGCGGGCTTTAGCGTGCCCGCCTCAATCATCCGCTGAAATTCGGGCCGGCGGTCATTGGTCGCCGAGGCCCCCGGCTCGACATAGGTCTCGACCAGTTGATAGCCGCGAGCTTGGCAGTACGCTTCGCCTTGCCGGCGCTGGTCGGGGATCGAGACATCGTGCTCGGCTTGCCGGGCTGTGGAGACGCGCAGATACAAAGCGGCACGCAGCGGAGCGGTCATGGCAGAGCCTTTCGTGTCGGGCGGTCATTCCCCTTGGATCAGCTCCTCGAGAATATCCCCGAACCACGCGTCGAAGACAGCAATCTCCGCCTCTGTCACCGGAATGTATTCCGGCCAGTCGTCGGTGACAGTCATGGGGGTGGAGACCGGGGGCGTTCGCCGCCGACGCCGAGGCGGAGGTGTTTCGGCGTAGGTGTAGAGGTTGTCCGGCAAGTGGCCCGGCGCAGATCGATATGCGGTGTATCGAGTGGGTGAATGTGAGCGTCTGGTCATCCCTAAAACTGACGCGACGGCGACCGATGCCCAACAGCCGATCTATGACCTGCAATACGCAGTACTTCCTTGGCCAGAAGCGGCCATGTCGACACGCCCGTGCGGATGGCGGCTTTGCGCCCCCCCCCCCCGTCATTGATCCGGTAACGGCCGTGTCCCGAAAGCGGGCTTCAGTGAAATACGATATTTACGCACCTTTGAGCCAAGAGCACTCGTCAAATGCCGGCCAAAAAGACGACATTAACTTGGCAATCACCACGACTGAGCAACCGCCGTTCATGCATTGAGTGCCGGTGCGCAAGCTCGGGCGACCATTCTTGGTCTATGAGCGTAGGTCGGAACTGGGCCCGGCCAGCTTCCGCCTCGACCGGTAGGGGCGTACGCATTGTCACCACATGTAGAGCTATTAGCTGCTAACCAAGCGCAATATATTGATCTTTGCGATTAGTTGCGTAGGATCCTGAATGCTAGTCTAGGTTATGGTCGAGGCAATGGCAGGGTTCTTTTCAGCGAACGAGATCACGTTCCAGCCCATCTCGACTCCCAACAGTGGATTCAGGCCAGGGCAGATCGGAGCGCTGCATGCCGCGCTTTCGCATTTCTCGGTTTACGACGAGCCGGCTACCCTCTGCTTGCCCACCGGCTATGGCAAGACGGCGCTGATGATGGCTCTCCCCTTCGTCCTCAAAGCAAACAACGTCCTGATCGTCGAGCCTTCCGAGGCGCTCCGCCGTCAGACCACCGGTCACTTCGCCGCCCTTTCGGTTCTCAAGAGGATTGGCATCGCCGACGGGCTGACGGCCTTGCCAAACGTCTTGAGCCAGAAGGGGCGCCCTGTTGATTTGGCCGAATGGGAAGAGATGCGGGCGACCGACGTGATCGTCTCCACCCCCCAGAGCACTTCGCCAAGCGTCGCCCCGGACGCGCCGCGCGATCTTTTCGATCTCGTGATTTTCGATGAGGCGCATCATGCCCCGGCCGATACCTGGTCGGCCTATCTCTCGCACTTCGCCGGCGCGAAAGTCGTGTTTCTGACCGCCACGCCGTTCCGACGCGACCGCAAACCGATCCCGGGACGTCTGGCTTACTGGTATCCCGTGTTGAAGGCGTCACGGGAGCAGGCGTTCGGGAAGGTCACTTTCAAGCCGGCGGTGGTGAAAGACGACCGCAACGAGGAAGAGGTCGACCGGGCGGTCGCCGCCGCGGCCGTAGCTCAACTCGCCAATGACAGGAAGGACGGCTTCGATCACCGGATCTTCGCGCGCGCCGCAACCATCGCCTCCGCCAAGCAGCTGGGCGAGCTTTACGAGAAGCTCGGGGCCAAGGTCGCGGCGATCACCAGCCATCTCTCGCTGAAGCGCCAGACGGAGATCGAAGCCGAACTGATCGACGGCAAGCTCGACGGCGTTGTGTGCGTCGACATGTTTGGCGAAGGCTACGATTTCCCGAAGCTGAAAATCGCGGCCCTCCACGCGCCGCACCGCTCGCTGGTTCCGACCCTTCAGTTCATCGGTCGCTTCGCCCGAACCAACGATGTGGCGACCGGCGACGCGACCCTGGTGGCGCCTGTCAGCCGGTTGAAGGAAGCCAATACTCGGCTGTTCCAGGAGGGCGTCGACATTGCGGAGCTGATCGACGACGCAGCGCAGGCGCAGATCGCGGATGCCGAAGCCAACCGGGCGATCCTCGAGGTCCTCAAGCCCAAGAGGCAGATGGACTCGGACTACGACGCGGTGACGCCGCTGCTGCTTCAGCTTTACGCCCACGCGCGAATTTTCGAGTGCGAAGAGCGGCCCGATTTCTCACTGTTCGAAGAGACGGTCGGCCGGAACCTACTCCTGGTCAAACAGTGGACGTCCGAAGACGGATTGATCACGCTTCTGCTGACGATCGACAACTCGCCGCCCAACTGGGCGACGTCGGACGTCATCGCGAATGTCCGGCATGATTCGTTTCTTCTTGCCTTCAATGAAACCAGTAAGCTGTGCTTCATCGGGTCGACGCGGCGTACCGATCGTCTCTACATCAGCCTGATGGATACGGTTTGCGAAGACAAGCATCGGCCGATCAGCTACGAGCGGACGCGCCGCGCGCTGGCCGGCCTGACCGACCTGCGCTTCTACAACGTCGGCCTACGCAACACGACGCTGAACACCCAGACGGAATCGTATCGGACGGTGACCGGACCGCGGGCAGAGCGCGCGATGACCGCCGGAGATGCCCGCGCCTATGTCCAAGGCCATTTCTTCGGCAGCGGCGTCGTTGGAGAGGATCGCGAGACGATCGGCGCCAGCAGCAGCTCGCGCGTGTGGAGCAACCAGCGGCTGACGGTCGCCGGGTATCTCGACTGGATCACCGCCTTGAACCACCGGCTGAGCGGCGGTGGCACGATCGCCTCTTCGCAGCTGGACATCGTCCAGCACGCCAAGACGCTCGAAATGCTGCCGGAGCAGATCATCGCCGCTGGGTGGAACAAGGTTGCCTATCGCTCCGCGCCGCGGGTGCGGCTTAGACGAGGGGCCAGCCAGTGGCTCTATTTTCAGGTCACCGACCTTGAAATCGACCACTTCAACGTCTCGGCCGACCGTGCCAGGCTCGCCTTTCGTGTGGGGACGGACGCGCTCGGGATCGGCTTCGAGTTTCAGATTGGCGGCGGCGCCATCATCCGGCAGACCGAGCCCGAGTGGGCGATCGAAGTCTTGTCGGGCGTCGATGACTGGACTGAGTTCTCGACCTGGATGTCGATGAACCCGCCGGTGTTCTATTCAGCGGACAAGTCGTCGTTCCAGGGCGTGAACCTCATCAGCCCCCCGAGCGTGACGATCAACAAGCTGTCCGACGACGACACGTCGACGCTGGATTGGACCGGGTGCGCGATTGGCATTGAATATGACACGACCAAGAGCGGGGGCGAACTCACGGTTCACCAGCAACTCGAGAAGCATCTCCTCGCGGCCGATGGGCTCACGGCTCTGCTATACGATCACCGTAGTGGGGAGGCAGCTGACTACATAGCGGTCCGCCAGAACGGCGAACACGTCCAGATTTCACTCTATCACTGCAAAGGCGCCGGCGGCCAACCGTCAGGCGGTCGCGTAGGCGACGTCTACGAAGTTGCCGGGCAGGTCCTGAAGTCGGTCGCCTATTGCGATCCGATCGTTTTGCGGGAGCATGTCGAGCACAGGACGCACCTGACCCGCCACGTCACTCCGTCGAAATTCATCGTCGGCGACTTGACCGTGATCCAGAAGGCGCTTCAGGATACTGCCCCCGATAAGCTCACCTTTGCGATCTATGGCGTGCAGCCCGGAATCGCCCAGTCCCAGATTGATGAGCATCTCGCGGATCTAATGGCGTTTGGCTTGGAATACGTTCAGCGCGGCGGTGCAGCGAAGGCGGCCTGGTTAATCAGCCCGTGACGAAAGGTGTACTCGCTCGATGAGCATGTGTGCAGCGCAGCGTCAAACGCGATCCGAAGTTCGACGTATGCAGACACCGCAGTAGCGGTACGTGGAGCTCCGAAGCGAGAACGGCATAATTTGAATAGCAGACGGGCGGCTTAGGAGATTTAATCGACCGCTTTGCCCCAGAAGGTGACGATCTAAGCTTCTGGGCGCTCGCCCTCTGGCCACGTTTTGAATGGCCGCTGAAGGAGGCATTTCACTGCAGCCATGTATATTGGGAGCGTCAAGAACGTCAGCGCTAATCCCTCTGGACAGCGCCTCGATGTTGCCAGTCCCACATGACCTTCTCGTTAGCTTGAACCCAGTCGGCGAGCTTCTCGACCTCCGTGATCGCGGTCATCAGCTTCTCCTCGCTGATCTCGATCTTCGGCCCGCCCCACCAAGGCGGCGTCTCCTCGAGATCCAGGGCGTCCTCGTCAGTATGCTCCTTGTGATCGGGGCCGACGACGAACGGGTTGCGGTGCTTGAGCAGCGTCTGTTGTTATGCTTGGCTTGGAAGATAACGAAATCGGTGTTGTGGGTGAAGTCGTTGCGAGCGAGCACGACCTACTCGATGAGGTCGAAGCGCACATTACACGTCGCATATGCCTCTCTCATCACGTGCTCAATGATCTGTCGATTACCCTCGACCCACCCGACCTTGAAGTGGGCGCGCCGCGCCTTGTCATCCTTGAACTCAATGCCGAGATCGCGTTCCAGCTCCTCGAAGTAACCCTTGAGGGTATCGGCGAGAAGCGAGACGGCGAAGAGCCCAACGAGCTCCTTCACGTGCTCGGCCTGCATGAATTCCTCGACGAACGGTGGCTCGGCGCTGTCGGTGTCCGGATTAAACGGGGGGCGGGTCCCAGGGCGGCACCTCGTCCTCTATCTCGCGCTGCATCTGCTCGAACGGCAGGCGGCCCTTGCCGTAGAACAGGCGGATCAGCGCCGTGCGCTCTCGCATGAAGTAGGAGAGATTCATCTAGTCGCCTCGGATCACATCAAGGAATGCCTGGGTCCACACCGACTGCAGCTCGGCGTGG
Organism: Ancylobacter defluvii; assembly: GCF_018390605.1. Lineage (GTDB taxonomy): Bacteria > Pseudomonadota > Alphaproteobacteria > Rhizobiales > Xanthobacteraceae > Ancylobacter > Ancylobacter defluvii. The sequence goes on along the minus strand of NZ_JAHBGD010000027.1, from coordinate 186,298 downwards.
GTGCAGTGCACCCGTTCGAAGCCCTTGCGCTTGGAATCGAGCAGCGTGAGCACGCGTTGCTCCATCTTGTAGGCAGCGTCGCGGTTCTTCATTCGCTGATGGAAGCCCACGTCCCATTGCTCCAGACCGCCAAGTTCTATCGGGATGTGCTGATTGACGGAGGCGCAACGCTCATCGATGTCGTCAGCCCACCCGATCTTCCAGACGTCGCGCTTCCCGAAGCGAAGGCCATATGTCCACGACTCGCCTTCGGTTGCGGACCGATTGACATGATAGCTGGCATCGGTCGGACGTGGCCCCGTGGTGTTGCGGAGGGCATAGTTCAGTCGCCGCATACGCTCCAGCGCCGGCAGGACGGGCAGTTCGATCTCGACGGCGTTCAGCGCCATGATCGCCGCGACGTCGGCGAAATCGATGATTTCCTCCACTCCGGATGTTGCCACCATCGTCAGCTGACGCGATAGCGTCTGCGTCAGCACCGGCGCCGGCTCGAACTGCCAGACCCGTGTCGTGGCCACTGCGTACGGGAACTTGAAGTTTCCGCGCTCATCGAAGTCGCGCTCGTCGAGCTGGCCGCGATCCACCAAATCCAACGTCCGCAGCGGCTCGAAGCCGATCTCGGCCATGCCCAGGATTCTGCCCTGGTGTTCTTCGGCGGTACGTTCAGTCTGGGTACCAACGAGTACAAGCCGGTCGCCGCGGCCTGCCATCCGCAACAACCTGTCGACGTGGCCCTTCACGCCGAAGGTGGCCAGCGGCAGTCGCTTGAATCCGAAGCCCCATACGCGCGTCGCGAAAAGCTTCATCGCTGCTCCTTACTCGGCGAGCTCGGCCGACCGGACCTTCCGCAGCGTGCCCGTGGTCGGCACCCGAACCGAGAACCAATCGAACCGCATGATGTCGGCCTGCTCCTGCTTCCAGGTCTTCCCCGGGCGCGTAAGCACGTGGTCGCCAGGGGCATCGGTGCTTTCGTTGACGACGATGCAATTCAAGGCCGGAAGGTCGTTTTCGACGCAGCATGTGCCTACAAGGCCGAGCGTCCGAGCGAGCGTGATGCCCGCGCGGCGATCCATGCCCATCGCCTCAGCGAGGTCGCCGTAAGTCATAGTGTACGGAGCCCTGGGGTTTCGCTTCGACAGCATCACGTGGGCGACGAGGATGAGCCATATCTGCTGGGCTCGGACGTGGACCGCATCGCCACGGGCAAAGCGTCTCAGCGGCGGGGCTTCGATATCGGGCACGGTAGTCTCCTGTTGCAGGAACCGTGCAAATCTGCACGTTAACAGCAAAAGTGCAAGAGGAATGCAATCGAGGCGAGGTGCGAGCTTTCTCCCTCGACCGCGCTCGATCCTCGTGGAAAACGCTGCACTTCAAGCTCGATGAACCAATGGACAAGGCCACGCAAAGAGCGCTACCCACACGATCTGGCACCCTGTCGGTGACGCGCCCGTTCGCCGGTTCTTGAACAGTCCCGTCTGCGTCGAGCGCACTCTCCGACCGAGCAGCGTCGACGCTAGAGTGCGATCGACTAGGCCCCGTCGACTCGCTGCCGCCAAGCGCCTAGCAGCGCTCCCGACATGCCGAGACGCGCAAACCATTGGTCGAGAGCCTGCTTTCGGGGCTTTCCTGCCGATTGGCGTCGCAATTGGGAACGTCGGGTTATGCTGCCACCGGTCATTCGTGGATTCTTTGAAACCCTTCTCCCAGGCTCGACGTGGAAACGAGCTCCTCAAACCCCGAAGAAGGAGCACGGCATGGAGGGGTCGAGAAAGGTGAGCGGATTGGATGAGCCAATCACATATTCGGGCCAACGATCCGCGAGATCAGAGGGTGGACGGAGTGGCGAGCGGCGGCAGGCACTCCCCGCCGCGTCGTGCCATGACTGCACGATCTCCTTGATCATCGTCTCTCCGAGTATGGCAGGCACGGTGAAGCGGACCGAGCGATCCATGTCGTCGAGGCAGAGATGGACGAGGTGATGGTGCAGAGTGCGTGTCCGCTCCAGAAGGTAGGGCAGATCGAAAGTCCGACCGTCTTGGGCGAACATGTAGAAATCGTAGAGGTGCCCCGGCATTCCCGCTTCTAGCGGCTCCCGACACCATGGTCTTCGCTGTGATCGAACGCTCAATCCCACCACCAACGATTTGTCGCGGAAGCCTACCTGAGCCCACGTCTTCTCCTCCACCTCGACCCACGGCAGCGGATCAAATGGAAGGAAGTGCTTGGCGATCGGGTCGCTCTCCTGCGGTATAACCGCGTTCATGTCGTTGTAGCTGGTGCAGAACGTCCAGAAGCCTTTGTCGATGTCGCGGAGGAATTGCTTGAGGCGCGCTAGGTCATCGACATGGCCCACCCGGAAGTGGGCCACCCGATGACGAATCTGCGCCACTTCCCTGAGTTTCGCGTCCCAGAGGTCCTTGGGCGGCAGATAAACCGAGAAGCAATCCCAATGGTTCGCGATGAGCTCGGTCAATTTGCTGAGCTGGGCGTAGCTCAGCGCATTCATCTCGGGCGTCGGCATATGGGTCAGGGATTTGTCGGCCTGGAACGAATTGGAGCTGGGGTTCAGGCCTTTCGCCCAATCATCACCAAGCAAAGCTCGCAGCTCGACATAGACCATGGTTCGCAACCAGGTTTCGAGCTGCCACAAGCGAGAATAGGTATTAAGGACGTGGACCGGGACCTCCGGGACCTGCTCGAAGCCGCTCTGATCTTTCGTATCGTTGCCCTCGGACATCCAGGTTCCACTTTCACAGCGCACGCGGGCAGGTGATTACCGAGCTGCCCGTTGATATGGATTGCTGATGACACAGCTTTTTTCCCAGGCACAGCTAGAAGCCATCGCCGGCGCACTTGGCGATACCGAGGAAGGCTTGCGTGGCCAAGAAATTGTGATGCTGATTGCCGCCTGCAAGATGGTCGACCCCGGCGAGATTACCAAGTGGCAGCGCATCTACAACGCGCTCGCGGAAGCCCATGCCGGTCCGCTACGGCAGGGTCAAGGCCGTAGCCGCGTGAGCGGTGGCGCGAAGCGCCAGCCTTGATTCGGCGGCAGCAGACCGGCCACCTTTTTCCCGCGGAAGGCCTTTCCCATGAATGGCGTTGGCCGGCGAACGGAGATATCATCAGGATCGACGCTCTGCCACGGCTCGGAATGCACGCCGCCGGCAAGAGCGAGCAGCAGCAAGGTAGCGAGCAGAGTGCGCAGGATACCGTCCGGCTGCTGCACTAGTTAGAGAGGCGCGGCGGGGGCTCAGGCAGTGCCTGCAGCGCCGCGATGATCGCCTTCGTGCTCTTGCCGGCAGCGCACATGCCGTCTGCCAGCTCCCCAAAGTCAACGAGATCGTGATGGCGAGTGTCGCTCGCCCGTTGGAGCGGGATGAGCCAGGCGGCATGACCCCGCGCCGTCAGCCCCTCGAAATAAAGTCTCTGCGCAGAGAAGGGCACATTGGTCTCGCGCGGGTCGCCGATGACAAAGATGCGGCGCTGCGGATCGGCTGGGATCTTGTCGAGCGCGTCATAGGGATCGAAGCGCGTTAGCCTCTCACTCGGCTTCAGCAGGCCACGGGCTTCCAGATAGGCGCGATAGGCTGAGGCCCCGGATGAAATCACGGCACAACGAAGATCTTGGCGCCGCGCGAGCATCTCAGCCACCAGCGTTCCGCCGCCGCTGTGGCCGCCGAGCGCAAACGCGCCGATGCCGTATCGCTCCTTAAGCCCGTCGAGCGCGGCATCGACCAGTGCCGCCTCGACCGGCCTGCCGCGCATCGTGAAATGCTTGCCGGCGCTGCCATAGGTGCCGGGACGGGCGAGAAAGATCGCAGGCACGCCGAACTCGCTCGAGAGTCGCTGTTCGAGCGCCACCATCTCGCGCGGTCCGAAGCCGCTCTGCCTCTTGTCGGCATTGTTGCCCTTCGGCCCAAGCACATCGCCGTTCAGCCAGACCATGGCGACGGGATTCGGTCCGGGCGCGAATGCAAGGCCGGCCGCGAAATAGCGCATACAGACAGAAGCACCGCCAGCTTGAACCCAGATTGCGGTATTCTTCTGCTCCAACGCCGCGCATTCCTGCTGCGTGATCGCGATGCCAGCGACCACCTTGGCGGGATCGAAATTCGCCTTCTCCGGCACGGACTGAGCTAGGGCTGGCCCCGTTGCTGTGGCAAGGGCCAAGCTTATCACTGCCGCACGGCAGATTGTCGTCGATAGAGTCTTCATGCTTCCTCCGTCTTCGTTCGGGCGAGAGAAGAGCGATCGAATCCGCCCCATCTTTGGCGACGGGTTCCATGCCTCGCCCTCGACCAGCGGCGGAACACGCTCGTCGACATGGGGCTAGCCACACGGCGGCCCAGCGGCGGCATCGAGGTGCCCGATCTCATCAACCGCCTTCAGCGCCGCGAGGTGGAGCGCGTTGCCGCCGACCTCGCCAAAACGACCGGTTTGACCTACCAGCCCTCCAGTCGCGGCGAGTATGTCTCCGGCATTGTGACACGCCAGCTTCAGCTGGTTTCCGGCCGCTTCGCCATGCTGGAGGACGGGCTCGGCTTCCAGCTCGTGCCCTGGCAGCCGGTGCTCGACAAGCAGATCGGCCGTCACCTCTCGGGCGTCATGCGCGGCAGCGGCGGGATCGAGTGGAAATCTTGGCCGGCATAGGGGGGGCTGGGGCTCTAGTATAATTATCCCGTTATTTAAGGGCCTGATCCGCATTAGACCGACCGGCGCTATCTCGTACAATCAGTGCCACCGGCAGGCGGACGCAGCGGGCAGGACGAGGCTTCTTATCTCGAATACGCTCGATCAACATTTCCGCTGCGTGACGCCCCATTTCACCCCGGTCCCACGACAGTGCCGAGATCGGTGGCGATCCGAGTTCGGCGAGGTCCGAGTCGCTGCCCGCCACGATGCCGATATCCCTGCCCGGCACCATTTGGGCCGCGCGAATCGCGCGCAGTGTTCCTGGAAGCATGTCCACGGCCGCGACGAACAGCGCAGTAGGGCGGTTGTCGCCGGAAAGCAGCGTCGTGGTCTCGCGGAAGGCGACCTCGTTGGACAGCACGTGGTTGCGGATCAGACGTTCTTCGACCTGCACGCCATGACGATCATGCGTGCGCCTGTAGCCGGCAATGCGACTACGCGAGGGATAGGCGGCGGGATCGCCAACGATCATTCCGATGCGGCGGTGACCGAGTGCGAGCAGATGTGAGGTCGCCTGATCGGCACCGTCCTCATGGTCGGCCATGACGCGGTCGACATTGGTCATCATCTCCCGGTCGATCAGCACGATGGGCATGGACGCCGAGGCAATGCCCTGTGCGAGTTCTACGTCCGCCTCGTCGCTCATCGTCATCATCACGCCCTCAACGCGACGCTGCGCGAAGCTGCGCAGAAGGGAGAGTTCGACGTCCTTCTCGTTCGACGTGCTGGCGAGCAGCAGCGTGTAGCCCGCCTCGCGGAACACCGCCTCGGCCGCCTTCACATAGCTGGCGAAGGCGGGGATGTCGAAATCGCGTATCGCACAGGCCACCATGCGGGTGCGGGCATTGCGCAGGCTGCCGGCGACCGCGTCGCGCTCATAGCCGAGCGCCTCGATCGCCTCGCGCACGGCCCGCCGCGCCTGCGGTGTAACCGATGGATGGTCGTTGAGCACGCGCGAGACGGTGCCCAGCGCCACCCCCGCTTTTGCCGCCACATCGCGGATCGTCGCCTTCTTGATCACCGCCATGACCGCCCCTCGCTGCCGCGCCGCAGTACCGCCTGCCGGGATTTGAGGCGCGATTTCGCCTTTCGAGGCAGCAGTTGGGCGACATTTGCGCAGATAATTTGGAACCGGTTCATTGACTAATATTCCTGTTGTGTAAGCATTTACATATCATCAAATGGGAATCGATGAACATGTTCCAAATCGCCGAACGCCTCGCCCGCGTCAAGCCGTCCCCAACCGTGATGCTCAATGGCCGCGTCGCCGAGTTGGCCGCGCAGGGGCGCAGCGTTCTGAGCCTGGTCGCGGGCGAGCCGGACTTCGACACGCCGGAACACATCAAGCAGGCCGCGAAAGACGCCATCGACCGCGGCGACACCAAATACACTGCGGTCAACGGCACGCCAGCCCTGCGCGCCGCCATTGCCCGCAAGTTCGAGCGCGAGAACGGGCTCGCCTACAAGCCGGACGAGATCATCGTCGGCAGCGGCGGCAAGCAGGTGGTCTACAACGCGCTGATGGCCAGTCTGTCGGCGGGGGACGAGGTGATCATCCCCGCGCCCTACTGGGTGTCCTATCCCGAGATGGTGCTGCTTGCCGAGGCCACGCCGGTGATCGTGCCCTGCGCGCCGGAGAAGGGCTTCCGCCTCGACCCCGCCGACCTCGACGCCGCCATCACCGAGCGGACCCGCTGGGTGATCCTGAACTCGCCGTCCAACCCATCCGGCGCTGCCTACAGGCGCGAGGAGCTTGCCGCGCTCGCCGAGGTGCTGCTGTGCCATCCGCAGGTCTGGATACTCACCGACGACATCTATGAGCATCTGACCTATGGCGACTTCCGCTTCACCACCATCGCCGCCGTGGAGCCGCGGCTGCGGTCGCGCACGCTCACCATGAACGGCGTTTCCAAGACATATTGCATGACCGGCTGGCGCATCGGCTATGCCGGCGGCCCGAAGCCGCTGATCCGGGCGATGTCGGCGATCCAGTCGCATTCCACCACCAACGCCTGCTCCATCAGCCAGGCGGCGGCGGTGGCGGCGCTCGACGGGCCGCAGGACTTCATCGCCGGCCATGTCGCGGCCTTCGCGCGCCGACGCGACAGGGTGGCGGCCGGGCTCAACGCGATCGAAGGCCTGACCTGCCGCGTGCCCGAGGGTGCCTTCTATCTCTTCGCCTCCTGCGAGGCCCTGCTCGGTAGCCGGGCGCCGGACGGGCAGCGCATCACCACCGACGAGGATGTTGCGCTGTATCTTCTGGACGCCGCGGGCGTCGGGCTGGTGCATGGCTCGGCCTTCGGCTGCCCCGGCTACGTCCGCCTGTCCTACGCCGCCTCCGACGAGAAGCTCGACGCTGCGATCGCTCGCATCGGCGTGGCCTGCGCGGCGCTGGAAACGGCCGCCTCGGCGCAGGCTCTCGGCTAGGCACCGGCAGGCGCACCCGCAATGACCCGTGCTCTCCTCCCTCCTCGCTCCCTGTCCGAACGGGCGGTCGTGACGCTGCTGGCGGCAGCCGCCTTCGTGGTGGCGCTGAACGCCACGGTCATGTTCCCGCTCGGGCCGTTCGTGGTGGCGGAGATCGGCGGCAAGGTGGATGCGCTCGGCTATCTCGGCGCGGCCTATTCCTTCGCTGCCGCCGTGGGCGGCTTCGCCGCCTCCTTCGTGCTCGACCGCTTCGATCGCCGCACGGCGCTGGCTGGCTGCGTCTGCGTGTTCACCGTGGCGACCGGCGCCGGCGCGCTCGCTCAGGACATGACCTCGCTGATGGCCGCGAGGGCGGCGGCAGGCATCGCCGCGGGTCCGCTCTGGGGTCTTCTCGTCGCCATCGCCAGCGATGTCGTGCCGATGGAGCGCCGCGGCTTTGCCATCAGCCGGCTGGTCGGCACCTACGGACTGGCGCTGGTGGTCGGCCTGCCGCTGGGTACGCTGCTCGCCGCCATGCCCGGTGGCTGGCGCTGGGCGCTTGCCGTACTGGCGATCGGGGGCGGTGCCATCTCCGTCGTCACGGTGGTCGCCATCGGGCCGCGGCGCGAGCATCTGGCCGAAGCGCAGGCGCGTCCGCTGAGCCGGGCCTGGCGCGGCGTGCTTCGGCTGATGGCCGGGCAGCCCAGCCTCATCGCCTTCCTTCTCATAGCGGCGTCATCCTTCTCGGCGCTGCTGGTGTCGCCGAACCTGCCCGTCTTCGTGATGCGCAACACCGCGCTCGGACCCATCGGGCTCTCCGGCGTCTATCTGCTCGGCGGGCTGATGGCGCTGGCGGTGGTGCCGCTGGCAGGGCGAGCCATCGACCGGATCGGCGCGCTGCCGGTAGCCACCGGCGCCGCTGTGGTCACCACCGTCGTGCTCGGCGCCGCCTTTCTCGCCGCCGCGCCGCTGCTCCCCGCGCTTCCCATCCTTGCCATGGTGCTGGTGATGCAGCTTGTGCGCAGCTCCATCACGCAGGGCTCGGCCACGAGGGTGCCGCTGCCAGCCGAGCGCGCCGCCTTCCAGTCGCTGGCGGCGGCGGTGACCAATCTCGCCCAGGCGCTCGGCGCCGGCACCGCGCCGCTGCTGCTGAGCATCCGGCCCGATGGACGGCTTGCGGGCATGGACCTTGTCGCCTGGTACGCCATCGCCGCGTCCTGGACGGCGCCGCTGCTTCTGATGCGTCTCGAGACGGTGCTGCGCCGACGGGCCGCGGCGCCGGTGGTGGAGGGCTGATCATGCCGGGACATCGCGATTTCTCCGCCTCGACGCTGCCCCGCGCCTATGCCGGCTGCGGCGAGCCTCCAATCGAGACCGATCCGCTGATCGGCGCGGCGCGGGCGCATGTGGCGGTGATCGGCGGCGGCATCACCGGCGCGAGTGCGGCGCTTCATCTCGCGCAGGCGGGCAAGGTGGTGCACCTGCTCGAAGCCGAGCGGATCGGCTCCGGCGGCTCCGGCCGCGCCTTCGGCCAGGTGGTTCCCTATCTGCGCACCGAGCCTGCCGGCGCCCGGGCGGCGCTCGGCGCCGAGTGCGGGGAGCGGTTGGTCCGTGCCGCCGCTGCCGCGCCGGAACGCGTCCGCGCGCTGGTCGAGCGCCACGGCATCGCCTGTGACATCGAGGCGGGAGGCCTCGTCTTTGCCGCGCACGCGCCCTCGGGCGCCAAGGCGCTGCGTGCGCGGCAGGTCGCCTGGGCGGAGCGTGGCATCGGCCTGCCGCTGCTCGACGCGGCCGGTGCGGCGGCGGCCATCGGAGGGGGGCGCTACCTCGCCGCACTGGTCGAGCCGCGCGGGCTGACGCTTAACCCGCTCGCCTATACGCGCGGCCTCGCCCGCGCCGCGCGTGACGCCGGCGCGAGGGTGCATGAGCGGAGCCCGGTCACCGCGCTCACCCGCGCCTCAACCGGCTGGAGTGTCGAGACCGCACAGGGCACGGTACTTTGCGACACGGTGATCGTCGCGGCGGGCCTCGGGCTCGCTGGACTGTTCAAGCCGATGAAGCGGCGCCTATTGCCGTTCCGCGTCCATGAGGCCGCCACCGCGCCGCTGCCCGCCGAAGCGCTCTCTGGCGTGCTGGAGCGCCACCGCGCGCTGACCGACACCCGCCGGCTGCCCTCCGGGGTGCGGCGTACCGGCGAGGGTCGGCTGGTCGTCACCTTGTCGGGGCCTTCGGGAGCGAGCGGCGCCGGTGACGCCGACGCCGGCCTAACGCGGCTGCGGGCCCTGTTCCCGCAGCTCCACGTGCCGGGCTTCTCCGAGCAGTGGAGCGGCTGGGTCGATCTTTCCAGCGACCAGTATCCGCGCCTCGTCGAGCCGGCGCCCGGCCTGCTCGTCGGCTACGGCCTCAGTGGGCGCGGGCTCGGTCTCGGAACCGCTCTCGGACAGTCCCTGGCGCAGCGCGCGCTCGGCGCCCTTGCGGAGGATGCTCCCTTTCCCGCAACCGCCGGCCGACCGCGTGACTGGCTGCTCGGCTCCACCTGGATGGCAGCCGCGGCAGCCGTCGCCATCCGCAGTATCGAGCGACGGCAGGCCGACGGGCCGCACGCCGCTCTCTCCTCCAGCAACGGACCTCGACCCTGATGGCCATCCTTACCTGGCTCCACAATGCCTATGGACGCGACCTCATCGACGGCATTCGCGCCGCGCTGCCAGACGAGGACATCCGCGAATGGCCCGAAGCCGGCAACCCCGACGACATCGACATCTGCATCGTCTTTCGGATGCCGCCCGGCTTCCTGAAGCCGTTCCGCAATCTCAAGCTGATGTCGGCGACCGGTGCGGGCATCGACCACTATCTGCTCGACCCCGATTTTCCCAGAGGCATCCGTATGGTGCGGGTGGTCGACCATGACTTCGCGGCGCGCATGGCCGACTACGTGCTGGCCTGGACGTTGTTCCACCATCGCGACCTCGCGCATTTCCTCGCCGCCCAGGCGCGCCACGACTGGGCCTACAAGATCATGCGCTCGGCATCGGACGTCCGCGTCGGGGTGATGGGGCTGGGCCAGATGGGCCGGCTTGCCGCCGAGCGCCTGGCCGCGATCGGCTACGATACGGCCGCCTGGTCGCGCTCGCCGCACGAGGTGCCGAGCGTCACGTGCTTCCATGGCGCCGGCGGGCTGGACGACTTCCTTGGCCGCACCGAAATCCTCGTCAACCTGCTGCCGCTGACGCACGAGACCCGCGGCATCCTCGGGGCCGCCACCTTCGCGCGGATGCCGGCGGGCGGCGTGGTGATTTCCGCCGCACGGGGCGGCCATCTCGTCGAGGCCGACCTTGTCGCCGCCCTGCAGGCGGGCACGCTGCGTGCCGCCACCATCGACGCCTTCCCCACCGAGCCGCTGCCGGCGGACAGCCCGCTCTGGGAGGTGCCGAACCTCTACGTCACGCCGCATTGCTCGTCGACGGCGAGCCTCCAGACCATCGTGGACACCTTCACCGGCAATGTCCGCCGTTTCCGTGACGGGCAACCGCTGCTGAACGAGGTCGACACTATCGCCGGCTACTGACCCCAACACGACAGGAGAGTGATCATGATGAGACAGCGTTTTTCCGGATGGACCTCCCGCCTCGCGATCACTCTGGTGATCGCCCTCGCCGCCGCCCATGCCCAGCCCGGCCGCGCAGCCGCGCAGGAGCGCCCCAAGCTTGACTTCGCGGGGTCCGTCACCTGGCTCGGCATGGTCCCGGTGCTAGTGGCGCTCGACAAGGGGTATTTCGCCGAAGCCGGCCTCGACGTGAACCTGCAGGTCGTCCTCAACTCCAGCGACCGCGTGCGGGCGCTAACGGCCGGCTCCGTCGCCTTCAGCAATCTGGGCCGCACCACCGTCATCAGCGAGATGGCGCGCGGCAACACCAGCTTCTACTACTTCGCCAACATCGACGACTCTCCGGGCAGCGAAGGCTGCTGGGCCCGTCCGGGGGTGAAGAGCTTCGGCGACCTGAAGGGCAAGAAGGTCGCCGCCAATACCTCGGCCGAGATCACCATGGCGGGCCTGCTCGCCAAGGAGGGCCTCAAGCCGTCCGACATCTCCTATGTGAACCTGCCGCCGAACGAGATGCAGCTCGCTCTCGCGCGCGGCGATGTCGATGCCGCCTGCATCTGGCAGCCCATCCTCGACGGGCTGAAGAAGGCGGTGCCGGACGGTGTGCTGCTCGGCACCGATAAGGACACCGAGATGTATGCCCGCTTCGGCACCATGTCGGCGCCGGACATCATGATCATCTCGCGCAAGCTGGTGGAGGAGGACCCGGCGTCCGCCGCCAAGCTCGCAGGCGCGGTGATGAAGGGGGCGGATTTCGTCAACGCCCATCCCGAGGATGCTGCCGAGACCGTCGCCCACTACTTCCGCCAGCCGGCCTCCACCGTGCTCGCGGGCATCAAGGGCTTCACCTATTACGGCTCGAAGGACTGGCCCGACCACATGCGCAAGCACAGCGCGCAGATGGACTACCTCGCCGGCTGGCTGGCGCAGAACGGCAAGATTCCTGCAAAGCCCGATGTGAAGTTCTGGGAGAACACCAGTTTCGTGCCCAAGCCCTGATCCCGGCTCGGGATTGCATACCCCCGACCGCCAAAATGGAGACGAGCTGATGAGTACGCCCGCCCCCGGCGATCTCGCCTTGCCCGCCCGCGAGTCGCCGACCGGGTCCGCGTCCGGCCGGCGCAGGTGGCGCCTGTCCGGTCTCGGCCGCCCGGTGCTGCTGCTCAACCTTCTGGGCATATTCGCCTTCTACGCCGTCTGGGCGCTGGCAACGGAGACCGGCGCCGTGTCACCGCTGTTCTTTCCTTCGCCGTCCATGGTGGCGGCGGAGGCGAGAAGCGTCGCGGGGACGGCAGACCTGTGGATGTCCGTCGTCGCATCGGGGCGGCGCGTCTTCCTCGGTTTTGGCCTCGCGGCGCTGGTCGCGGTGCCGCTCGGCATCGTCATGGGCTGCTGGTGGCCGGCGAAGGCGACGATCGACCCGCTGATCTCGCTGCTGCGTCCCCTGCCGTCCATCACCTGGATCCCCCTCACCATGCTTTGGCTCGGCATCGGGGAGGGGCAGAAGATCGCCATCGTCTTCATGGGGTCGTGGATCTACATACTGCTTTACACCGTTGAGAGCACCAAGCGGGTCGACCCGCTGCTGATCAAGGCGGCGCGCAATCTCGGCGCCGGCAGCTTCGCCGTGATGCGCGAGGTGGTGCTGCCGGGCTCGCTGCCGGGCATATTGGCCGGTCTGAAAGTCAGCCTCGCCATCGCCTGGTCCTGCGTCCTGTCCGCCGAGATGGTGGCCGCGCAGACCGGCCTCGGCGCGCTCATCTGGTCGGCCAAGGATTGGAGCAACATGCCGTTGGTGCTGGTCGGCATGATCTGTATCTCCGCGACGGTTCTCGTCGCCGACCTCATAGCCAACTGGATCGAAGCCCGGCTCCTGCCCTGGGAACGGGCGCGCCGCACCCATTGATGGAGCCCACGAATGACGAGTTTCCTGTCCGCCCGTGGCGTGTCCAAGACCTTCGGGAACAGCGCCAGCGGCGTGCTGGCCCTGAGCAATGTCTCGCTGGACGTCAGGGAGGGCGAGTTCGTCTGCCTTCTCGGCGCCTCGGGATGCGGCAAGTCGACCCTGCTCAACATGTTCGCCGGATTCATACCGCCGAGCGTTGGCGAGCTTCGATTGCGCGGTGAGCCGATCAGCGGCATCGACCCGCGCTGCGGCATGGTGTTCCAGTCCTACGCGCTGTTCCCCTGGAAGACCGTGCGCGAGAACGTCGCCTTCGGCCCCAAGATGCGGGGCGCAGGACGCCGGGAGCGGCGGGACATAGCGGAACGGTTCATCGAGATGGTCGGCCTCTCCGGCTTCGGCGACCATTATCCCACCGAGCTTTCAGGCGGCATGCAGCAGCGCGTGACGCTGGCCCGCTGCCTGGCCGCCGACCCCGAGGTGCTTCTGATGGACGAGCCCTTCGCGGCCCTTGACGCCATGACGCGCGAGATATTGCAGGAGGAGCTTGGCCGCATTCATATGCGCAGCGGCAAGACCGTCGTGTTCGTCACCCATAATATCGACGAGGCGCTGATCATGGCCGACCGGATCGTGGTGATGTCGCCGCGGCCCGGCCGCATCTCGGCATTCATCGGGAATGAACTGCCAAAGCCTCGCAATATCGATACCCAGTTGCTTCCGAGCTATGCCCGCATGAAGCGGGAAGTCTGGAGCCATATAGCCGGCGACATGGCAGCGATGCGAGACAACAATTAATAGGTTTGCGTGCTGATTTTAGATCGCCTAGTGGCGACGGCCTATCTGGGAGGATCTCTTGCCCAGCAAAGGAACCTCCGTGCTGCGCTGGTGTAATGCCTGTTCAGAACTGCCTTCGCCATTGAGAGTGCCCGTAGGCAAGCCTACAATTTTTCAGATGTTACACAACTCGACTATGTCCAGCTCCAGCAAGTCTCCGTGCCCCCGGCAGCGGACGCGCCAGTTCGATGTCGTGCTGTCCGAGGCGCTGGACCGCATCAACCGGGATCAGGAAGACGTCGCTGCCGTATTCAAGCGGATGCGTTTTGCAGGCGTGCGGCTGGTCACCTTGTCCGAGGGTGAGATCAGTGAGCTCCATGTCGGCCTCAAGGGCACGATGAACGCGCTGTTCCTCAAGGACCTCGCCTTAAAGACCAATCGTGGCATTCGGGGACGCGTGGAAGCCGGCAAGCTCGGTGGCGGCAATGCCTATGGCTATCGCGTGGTGAAGCAGCTCGACGCCAAGGGCGATCCTATCCGAGGTGAGCGCGAGATCATCGAGTTTGAGGCGGAGATCGTCCGCCGGATTTTTTGCGAGTACGCCGCAGGCAAGGGACCGCAGCGCATCGCCGCCGATCTGAACCGCGAGGGCGTTGTTAGCCCGAGTGGCGGACGCTGGTCCGACACCACCATTCGCGGCAGCCGCACCGTCGGCTCCGGCATCCTCAATTGCGAACTCTAATCGGCATCATCCGCTGGAACTGGCAGCGTCGCCTCAAGGACCCCAACACGGGCCTACGGGTCATGTGGCGAACCCCTGAGAGCCGCCTGGGGCGCGCAAGGATGTCCCGGAACTGCGGATCATCTCCGATGAGCTGTTGCCGTGCGCCAAGGCTCGGCAGATCGAGTTGGTCAATATCTACAGGAACAGCATCGAAGGCTCGCGCCGCGCCGAGGAGCGCAAGGCATCAGAGAACGCTCTGAACTCCACCCGACGCCCCCGCACCATGCTGTCCGGCCTGACGTTCTGCGGCTGTTGTGATCAGCCTTACGTTCGCCGAGGGCAGGACCGCTATTGCTGCACCAGCCATCTCATGGGCACGGGTTGCACTAACAGCCGGACGATCACACGCGCCAAGCTTGAGGAGCGCGTCGTCAACGGCCTGAAGAACCGGCTGATGGCGCCGGAGAAGGCTGCCGAGGCCATGCGGGCTTTTGCCGAGGAAACCAACCGACTCAACCGTGAGCGCCGCTCATTCGCAGAATCCGACCGCCAAGAGCTGGAGAAGACCGAGGCAGCGATTTAATGATTAATGGGCCATCCTATTCCGGTTCGCTATTCCGGCGCCGTCCACTTGTTCAATCGTCCTCGACGAACACTTCCTTTCGCCGACGGCGGATCGATGGGAGAACGGCGACGATGACGCAGGCAAGGCCCAGAGCGAGGAGCGTCGCCGAGATCGGCCGAGTCAGGAACACGGTCGCATCGCCGCGGGAGATGATCATCGCGCGGCGCAGGTTCTCCTCCAGCAGCGGTCCGAGCACGAAGCCGAGCAGGAGCGGCGCTGGTTCGCAGCCGAGCCGGATCAGCACATAGCCGAGCACCCCGAAAACGAAGACCGAATAGACGTCGAGCGGGTTCGAGTTGATCGAGTAGCAGCCGATCGTCGCAAAGATGACGATGGCCGGAAAGAGGACGCGGTACGGGATCGTCAGCATCTTCACCCAGAGACCGATCAAGGGGAGGTTCAGGATGACGAGCATCGCGTTGCCGATCCACATCGAGGCGATGATGCCCCAGAAGAGTGCCGGCTGGTCATTGATGACGTTCGGTCCGGGCGTGATGCCCTGAAGGATGAAGGCGCCGAGGATCAGCGCCATCACCGGATGGGCGGGAATGCCGAGGGTCAGGAGCGGGATGAAAGAGGTCTGCGCCGCCGCGTTGTTGGCGCTTTCGGGACCGGCAACGCCCTCGATGGCGCCGTGGCCGAACTCCTTCGGATTTTTAGACAGGCTCTTCTCGGCGGAGTAGGACGCAAACGACGCCAGTATGTGCCCGCCGCCGGGCAGGATTCCGAGGATCGAGCCGAGCGCGGTACCGCGCAGAACGGGCGCGACGATCCGCCGGAAGTCGGCCTTGGACAGCATGAGGCCCGTCACCTTCGAGATGCCGACTTCACGGGTTCTCTCGTTTTCGAGGTTCTTGAAGATCTCGGCGATGCCGAACATGCCGACGGCGAGCGAGACGAAGCTGATGCCCCCATAAAGCTCGGAAAAGCCGAGGGTGAAGCGCGGCGTGCCGGAGGTCACGTCCTGTCCGACGGCACCGAGCATGAGGCCGAGTGCGATCATCGCCAGTGCCTTGAGGACCGAGCCGTTGGCGAGCGAGATCGAGACGAGGAGGCCAAGGACGAGAAGCGAGAAGTATTCCGCCGCACCGAAGTTCAGCGCCACCTTCGCGAGCGGGGGAGCGGCGACGGCGAGGATCATCGTGGCGACGGAGCCGGCGAAGAAGGAACCAAGGGCGGCGGTGGCGAGTGCCGTCCCGGCCCGGCCCTTGCGCGCCAACTGGTAGCCGTCGATGGCCGTCACGGCCGAGGAACTCTCGCCCGGCAGGTTGATCAGGATCGCCGTGGTGGAGCCGCCGTACTGTGCGCCGTAGTAGATGCCCGACAGCATGATGAGCGCGGTGACCGGCGCGAAGGTGAAGGTGATCGGCAGGAGCATGGCGATCGTTGCCGTCGGTCCGATGCCTGGAAGGACGCCGACCAGCGTGCCGAGAAGCACGCCGACAAAGCACCACAGCAGGTTCGTGGCCGTGAAGGCGGTCTCGAAGCCGAGAGTCAGATGAGACAGGAGATCCATTAGCCGGGGCGCCCTCAAAATATCTGGAGCGGTCCGAAGACCGGGCCGATGGTGGAAAGGGATATTCCAAGGCCGAGCTTGAAGACGACCCAACAGACGACAGCCAGCGCTGCCGAGATGCCGAGAGCCGAACTGAGGGTGTTCCGCACCGAGGCCAAGGCCGTCACGAAGGAGCAGAGGAACACCACAGGCACGAGCCCGAGTTCGCGGCCGAAGGCGCCGAAGAGAACGAGAGCGACCCCGACAAGGGCTATCCCTCTCCACGGAACGGGTCCGCTGTCCCCTTCTCCATGCTTATTCAATCCCGTCAGCATCACCGCCAGCCCGAGCGCGCCAAGCATCAGCGCCAGGGCGAGCGGGATGAACCCCGGACCCATTCGGACGGGCCGGCCCATCTCGTAATTCGTCGATTCCCAGCCGAAGGCGATCGCCAGCGCGAGGAAGATGAGGCCCGCCGTGATGTCACGGTAGGATCGGACGGTCGCGCCGTCCTGCTCTGGAGTGTCTGACATCCGTTGCCCTCCCAAGGACTGGATCCAGCGGATCGGTCGCCCCAGGGAGAACCAGGACCGCGTGGAAATTGGTGACGTTGGACTGTCGGACCCGGTGACGACGTGGACACCGAGCCGTTCGCAGACGCCTTAGCTGTCGCGTTCCGCGTGTGAGTCAGCGCAATCGCACGACGCGCGCCGGTTCCGTGCGGGCGTTCTGGCTGTCGGCCGCGTCGGGAGTCGCCGCGCAGTGTCCAGTCAGGGGCGACCCGAGGCGCCCGACAAAGGCAAACAGGTCGGCCTCGGATCGAAGATGGCCGGCTCGGCTAACCTCTCCTCACCATTCGCTCGAAGATGGAACCCGCGCGGCTCGCGTCTTGGCCATCCCGGTACCGCGGCAGCTGGGCCGCCGCGTGGTCCAGGACCGCTGCCGCGACGGCCTCGCCGCAGGTCGTCGTGTCCGCCGATCCACCGAGATCCCTGGTCCGGGTCTCCGGTCGGAGCAAGCTGGCTTCGATGGCGGACAGGATGCCGGCTGCCGCTTCCGCCTCGCCGAGGTGGTCGAGCATCATCGAACCCGCCCAGATCTGGCCGATCGGATTGGCGATGTTCTGGCCGGCGATGTCCGGCGCCGTGCCGTGCACAGGCTCGAACAGCGAGGGGAAGCGCCGCTCGGGGTTGATGTTGCCCGAGGGCGCGATCCCGATCGTACCTGTGCAAGCAGGACCGAGATCAGAGAGAATGTCGCCGAAAAGGTTCGATCCCACCACGACGTCGAACCTGTCGGGGTTGAGGACGAAATGGGCGGTAAGAATATCGATGTGGTACTTGTCCCAGCGCACGTCGGGGAAGTTCGCCGCCATCGCTTCCACGCGCTCGTCCCAATAGGGCATGGTCACGGAGATGCCGTTCGACTTCGTGGCAGAGGTCAGGTGCCCGCCCCGGGTCGCGGCGAGTTCGAACGCGAAGCGAAGGATCCTGTCGACGCCGATGCGCGTCATTACGGACTCCTGGACAACGGTCTCCCGCTCGGTGCCCGGAAAGATCCGGCCGCCGATGGACGAGTATTCGCCCTCGGTATTCTCCCGCACCACCACGAAGTCGATGTCGCCCGGCTTCCTGTTGGCGAGCGGCGAGGCGACGCCCGGCATCAGGCGGACCGGACGCATGCCGACATACTGGTCGAACTCCCGTCGGAACTGGATCAGGGAGCCCCAGAGCGAGATATGGTCGGGCACCTTTTCAGGCCAACCGACAGCGCCGAAGAAGATCGCGTCGTGGCCGGCGATCTGGTCCTTCCAGTCGTCCGGCATCATTTTGCCGTGCTGCTCGTAGTAGTCGCACGATGCGAAATCGAAGTGATCGCAGCGGAGTTCGAACCCGTAGCGCTCACCGGCCGCCTGAAGCACACGAAGCCCCTCAGGCACGACTTCCTTACCGATGCCATCGCCGGGGATCACGGCGATGCGATAGACACGGTCGGTCATGGACATGGCCTCGATGGTTCCTGGACGATCGAGGACGGGCCGGCGGCCCGCCCATCGAGTGCTGGATCAGTCCGCGAACTGGCCAGCCGCCTTGATTAGGGGCCGCCAACGGGCGATCTCGCTGTTAAGCCGCTCCTGCAATGCCTGCGGAGTCGCCTTGTCCTTGGTCACGGGAAAGGTCGCGATGGCATCCAGCCGCTGTTGGAGGGCCGGATCCTGGACCGCCACCTGCAGCGCGGATGTCAGCTTGGCGACCACATCCGGCGGCGTGCCCTTCGGGGCGTAGAGACCGTGCCAGACGCTGAGCTCGAACTTCGGGAGACCGGCCTCGTCGGCGGTCGGGAGATTCGGGAAGGCCTTCTGGCGCTCCGGCGAGGTGACGGCGTAGCCCTTGATCTGGTTGGCCTTGAGCGCCCCGGCCGTGTTGGTCGCCTGATCGCAGGTCATATCGATCTGGCTGCCCATGAGGTCGGTCATGATGGGGCCGTTGCCCTTGTAGGGGACGGTCGTCATCTGCTTGTCGATCGCGGACATGAAGAGCATGCCGCAAAGGTGCGAAGCCGCTCCGACGCCCGCGTTGGCGTAGGTGATGCCTTCTCCTTCTGCCTTGATCGTAGCGATTAGCTCAGCGAGCGTCGTGGCTTTGAAGTCGGGGCGGGCCACGATCGTCATGGGCGCTTCCGTGACGAGGCCGATCGGAGCGAAGGCCGTCGTCGGATCAAAGTCGAGCTTGCGGTAGAGCGTCGGCGCCGTCGACATGCCGATGTGGTGGAGCAGGATCGTGTAGCCGTCCGGGGTCGCCTGTGCGGCGCGGCTTGACCCGATGGTGCCGCCGGCTCCCGGCAGGTTTTCGACCAGAACCTGCTGGCCGAGCGACTTGGACATGGCCTCCGCGGTCAGGCGCGCAACGGAGTCTGTCGGACCGCCCGCGGCGAAGGGCACGTACATCGTGATGGGCTTGCTGGGGTAGTTCTGTGCGGCAACGGATGTGACGGTAGCCAGGCAGATTGCAAGACTCGTAATAAGTCTCTTCATGCGGTCCTCCCAAGGATGCGAGACGTGGCCGACGGTATTTGAGTTTTCCCGGCCTTCAGCTCGACGCCGCATTTCCCGTGTTCTATCCCATGCCGTCCAATGCCAAATCGGCCTCAATCTATGCGCGGGATTTGACGAGGAACGCGGCCCTGTTGGACGGCCTTGCCGTCATGCGGTGCCCGCACGCGCTCGTGCGCTCACGACGAAGGCTTGCGCCGCCAACATTTTGGTGTGCATCACTTTTTTGACCGGCGAAGCCGCCGAGCGGGAATAAGGCTGCGTCGCCCGACGCGGGAGCGTGCCGCAATCGAGGCGGAAGAAGCCGGCTCTCGTGCGGCCCGTCGGCGCGCGCGTTCTCATGCTTGGAACGACGCGGCAGGCGCAGCGTTTCCGGTGCGGGAAGAGGGCCGGAGATCCAAATATAGGTATCTATATACCAGAACAATGAAGCCGGAGGCCGTCGGGATGCCGCCGGAAGCCGGGCATGACTTTATTCAGCGTCCTCCGGTGTCATCGCTGGAGCGAACGACCAGTTCCAACCTCAAGGCCGCGCTCAGCCGAGCGGTGACTCTCCCAGGTGAAGGCAGTGCTATGGTGCCGCAGAGTGAGCCGGTGGTGACCAGCGTGCCGACGACCAGTGCGCCCGGCGATCGATCATCGGAGTTCGCGAATTCGACCAGCCATCCCAGGCAATCCCCATTGGAGTGGCGGGCAACGGCGTCGAACACGACCTTGCCGTCCATCTCGATGGCGAGGGGCGAAGTCTGGAGCGCGTCCAGTTCTTCTTTCGGGAACGATGGACCCAGCAGGTATCCGTCATTGCCCATGCCGTCCGCGACGAAGAGGGAGAACGAGACCTTCCCGTTCTCCTGGAATACGCTTCTGACCAGCTCGGCGCCCAGGCGGCATCTGCCGACGGCGGCCAGCACATCGGCGCGCGTGTAGGGCGGGCCGGTTCTGATCGGCAGATCCCGGTCAAGCGTGACCGCGATTTCGATCTCAAGCATCGTTCCGGGACGCCAAACCAACGGCATGCCTTCACCAACGAGCGGGATCAGACGGGAAACCACCGTGTTGCCCTCCGGCGACTTCGCGACCTTCCATGCGTTGCAGGGGCCGCGGTGAAGGTGCTGGGCGTCGTTCGCCTCCTGAAGGGTGGGCTCCCAGCCGAACGAGGCGGTGGCCACCCTTTCGCCCGACGCGCGCAGCTTCGCGATGCGGCGCGCGGCTTCGGCAACCTTGTTCGACGCGTCGGCGAAAGGGGTCATGGATGGATACCCTTCCGGTCGCTGGCGCTTTCGGTCACCACCAACGCCGTCATGTTCATGACCCCGCGACTGGTGATGAGCGCGGTAAGGGAAGAGACGCGCGTGATGCCTTCAGTCCTGGGGATGATGTCGAGCGCCAGCCGGGTCTCCTGAGACCAATCGGCGGGCGTGCCGCAAAGCGCGGCGTCGACCAGCCCGGCCTTGAGCAGCATGGCTTCGGCAACTGTCGGCTGTTGCCGAAGCCGTCGCCTGGCGGCCGTCGGTGGAACCCCCCGACGTTCGACCAGGGCCACGCAGCGATCCGGCAAGACCGTGAGGCTCTCGGAGTCGCACGACGGCTCCAGGAGCGCGACGGCGTCGCAGAACCTAGCGACGTCCGACGTGTCCCCCTCGATGTCGAAGGCACCGATGCCCGCGAACTTCTTGAAGAGGACGGACTTCCCCTCCATCGCCGGCTTTGAGGCAAGCGGCCCAACATTGCCCAGCCCCAGCACCGCTGTCCCGTTCGTGATGACGCCGACCAGGTTGCCCCGGGCCGTGTAATCGCGTGCCGCTCGGGGGTCCGCCGCGATCGCCTCGCACGGGGCAGCGACCCCGGGAGAGTAAGCGAAAGCGAGGTCCCGCTGCGTCTCCATCCGCTTGGTCGTCCGAATGCCCAGCTTCCCCGGCTGCGGATGGCGGTGGTAGTCTGGGGCAGTTTGCCGAAAGTCTGCGATCATCGTCGGGCTCCAGATCACACGGCAGGTAAGCGGCGGACCCGGCGAACAGGGCCGCCGGGTGCCTCACTCCGCGAGTTCGCGCATGACCTTGATCAGGTCTGACTTGCCCTCGAAGCCGATGCCGGGAATGTCCGGCATCACGATGTGACCGTCCTGGACCTTCACCCCGTCCGGAAACCCGCCATAGGGCTGGAACAGGTCGGGATAGCTCTCATTGCCGCCGAGCCCGAGGCCGGCCGCGATGTTGAGCGACATCTGGTGACCGCCATGCGGGATGCAGCGCGACGGCGACCAGCCGAACTGGCGGAGCACGTCGAGCGTGCGCAGGTACTCGACCAGACCGTAGGACAGCGCGCAGTCGAATTGGAGATAGTCGCGGTCTGCCCGCATGCCGCCATAGCGCAGGAGGTTGCGGGCGTCCTGGTGCGAGAACAGATTCTCACCGGTGGCCATCGGCGCGTCGTAGAATTCCGAGACGGCTGCCTGAAGCGCGTAGTCGAGCGGGTCGCCGATCTCCTCGTACCAGAAGAGCGGGTAGTCGCGCAGCATCTTGGCGTAGGCGATGGCCGTCTCAAGGTCGAAGCGTCCGTTCGCGTCGACAGCAAGGCGCGCCTGCGAGCCGATCTCCTCCAGGACCGCCTCGATGCGACGGCGGTCCTCGTCGATCGGCGCGCCGCCGATCTTCATCTTCACGACGTTGTAGCCGCGGTCGAGGTAGCCCCGCATTTCCTTGCGCAGCGCCGAGTCGTCCTTGCCCGGATAATAGTAGCCCCCCGCCGCGTAGACGAAGACCTTCGGGTTTGCCTCGCGACCTTTCATCTCGGCTAGCAGCCGGAACAGCGGCTTGCCCTCGATCTTGGCGACGGCGTCCCAGACCGCCATGTCGATGGTGCCGACCGCCACCGAGCGCTCGCCGTGACCGCCGGGCTTCTCATTCATCATCATCTTCGCCCAGATGCGATGGGGGTCGAGATTGGTGCCCTCGTCGTTCAGGAGCGTGGCGGGGTCCGCCTCGGTGATCCGGTCGCGGAAACGCTCGCGGATGAGGCCGCCCTGTCCGTAGCGCCCATTGGAGTTGAAGCCGTAGCCCACGACCCGCCGGCCGTCGCGGACGACGTCGGTCACGACCGCGACGAGGCTCGCGGTCATCTTCGAGAAGTCGATATAGGCGTTGCGGATGGGTGAAGCGATCGGCTTGGTGATCTCGACAACGTCGACGATACGCATGGTCGTTTCCCTTTCTTGAACTTGGTTATGTGGACGTTTTCAGCAAGTGGCGTTGGCGAGGTGGTCGTCGTCCGGAGCTTCGTCCGGGTGCCGGGCAGGCTTTCGCGATGCAGGCACACATCCCGCGAGCCCGCATCCCCGCCCCGGCGAGACCGATCAGCAGGGCAAGGTCGAAATGATGGCGACGGAAAACAGCACTTTCGCGTCGATCTGGCCGATGGCCGCCAGGTCGCTCGCCATGTGGCTCGCCGCGGCTATGCCGACGACGGTGCCGAAGATGATGAGCCGGCAGGGGCAGCGGGTGGAATCTGTCAGGTGGGCGCGTCTTCATGGACGTGGACTCTCGCTCGCCCAAGAATGGATGTGCAGCGCTGACGAGCTGAACGGGGACATCTCGGATTTAGGTGGTCGATCGCCGGGCGGCTGCAGAGGAGCCGTAGCGGGGCCAACGAAGTGAGGCTAATGCTGATGAGGTCCCTGTTGATGACGAAGGTGCATAACCAATGGAGTCGATCTGGCTGGAGGATTACCTCGCGCTTGCGGAAACCTTGAACTTCTCACGCGCTGCCGAGCGACGTCATGTGACGCAGCCAGCCTTTTCGAGGCGGGTGCGAGCATTGGAGCAATGGGTGGGAACCGAGCTCTTCGTGCGGACGACCCATTCGGTGTCGCTGACTACGGCGGGCCAGCATTTCCGCACGCAGGCCCAGATGCTGAGCCGCACCATCCAGCAGTTGCGCCGCGACACGCTCGCGATAGCCGAACGCCACGCACAGACGCTGACGATCGCAGCGACGCACGTGCTGTCCTTCACGTTCTTCCCGTCGTGGATCCGCAGGAACGACGAACTGTTCGGCCGAGGCAACCTCAACCTGCTGTCCGACAGCATGGAGGCCTGCGAGCAGATCATAGCGCGAGGCGACGCTCAGTTTCTGCTCTGCCACTACCACGCCGCAGCGCCGGGCAGGTTCGATTCCCATCAGTTCAAGAGCGTCGTCGTGGGCACCGATACGCTCGTGCCGGTGAGCGCGCCAGCGCCAGACGGCCGGCCTCTATGGAGCCTGGAGAACGATGGTGTGTTCGACTACCTGGCCTATAGCGAAAAATCGGGGCTTGGCCGCATCATCGCGGCGGTAAAGGACGACACCCCGTCCCGCGCCACGCCTCACACCGTGTTCACATCCCACCTCGCTGCGACGTTGCTGACGATGGCGAGGTCGGGCGTCGGAGTCGCATGGCTGCCGACAACGCTGGCCGAGGACGACCTCCGGGAGAAACGACTCGTGCCGGCGGCAGGGCCGGACGCGGCCATCCCCGTCGAAATCCGTTTGTTCCGACCCGTAGCCCGGCAGAGCGAGGTCGTAGAGTCGGCATGGGCGGCGTTGACGTAACTCGGCTCCCTGTGTCGTCCGGGACGGCGAGGTCATCCAGGCGAAGTCGCGGCCGCTCTCGAACGCAGAGATACCGTTCACGCTGGTGCGGACGGCCGCGGCAATCAACGGCTCGCCAGACCTCGTTCTCGGTGCGCCTTATCGGCCGAAACCAGATCGTCGGGCAGAGCTGCCCATCTAGAGCGAACCGCCCGCCTTGAAGGCGGGCGGTTCGCTCTAGATGGGCCATGGGTGTCAAGCCGGCCAACGTGGTGAACGTCTAAGTTGGGGGGGCTAACGGGCCTTGGGGCGATGCCCCTTCTGACCGCTGTTGAACCATATCAGCCGAGCCGGTGGAGGTTCCCGAAGAACCTGCAGGGATGCCCCGCTTTCACGTAGCCGACTGCGAAAGCGCGAGGCATTCCGGTCACCCCATACGGCGAGGTAAGCCGACCCGGTCGCGTCATCACGATAGTAGGCTGAGCCGCCGAAGGCTGCTTCAAGGCCTTGTTCGCCCTTCATGCCGCCGCCGCCATAAACCGATACAACGAGCTCGAGCGGCGCAGCAGTCACTACGGCCTCACTCTTGGCAAAGCTTTCTGAACGGAAGACGTGTATCGGCCACTGCTCGCCCATGGCTCATGGTGACATGCGATTCAATAAGTCAGCAATAGAGATCGCGAGCTGACAGTCCCGCCAGGTCTCTGGCTTCTCTCCGAAGTCGGCGCTTGGGCCGCTTCATGGTTGGGTCCGACGAGTGGTGGATCACGCTTTTTCGCGGGGTGACCTTGCGGTCCCCAATCCGCCCTCGATCTCACCGCCCTTCGGTCCCTGGGGGACATCGCTCCGCCCTGCGGCGGATCTCGAAATGCTGTTGGTGAGGTCAGGCTTGGGCCGGCTCAGCCGTCCAGCGGAACGGCACGCGATCGACCCACATCCGATGCAGAATGACGGATAGTCGGCGCGCGACCGCGATCATCGCCTTGGCCATGCCCCGACGCTTGGCGACGCGTAGCCCCCAGGCTTTGAGAGCAGAGGGCTTTGCCTGCGGTCGCAAAAGGACCAGCGCCGCCTCGAACAAGGCTGATCGTAGTGTCTCGTCACCGTTCTTGGTGATCCTGCCGCGCCGCTCGATCTCGCCAGATTGATGCGTTCGCGGTGCCAGCCCGAAATGGGCGCCGACGGAGCGGGAGCGCTGGAAGCGGGCCGGTTCGTCGATGGCCGCTCGATAGGTCAGGGCTATGAGCGGGCCACGCCGGGGGCGCTCATCAGCAGGAGGCAATCGTCGTCGGCGCGCGCCAGAGCCAGCATCTTCTTGTGAAGGCCGACATACTGTTCACGAACGACCCGGCGTACCGCCAGCATCGGCTCGATGATCGTTTGCAATGAGGGCTCGTCCTCGATCAGCTCGAGGATGCGCGTTTCATAGCGAGCCCGCGTCACCATGCCGACCTTGAAACCGAAGTTGCGGAGCAGGCCGCGAATGCTGTTCTCGACATCGAGCAGCTTGGCCTGAAGGAAGCGTCGGCCGCTCAGCAGAGCCCTGATTTTCTGGCTGGCCAGCGTTTTGACGTGGACCGGGCGGTAGAGACCGACCCGCATCATCTGGGCTATGCCGCGCGCGTCGTTGCGATCGGTCTTGTTCGGCCGAGCGCTCAGCACCGCTTGGGCATGGCGGGTCTCGATGCAGATCACTGGGAAGCCTGCCTTAGCCAGCCCGGCATAGAGCCATTGGCAGAGCGGACCGGCTTCCAGGCCGACCCGCGAATAGCGGTCACCGCACACTGACAGGAACGCGCCGATCGCCTCCGGCGAACTCTCCGCCTTGCCTTCCCGGATGATCGTTCCGCCTGCGTCCATCACGCAGACACTCGTCGTCTTCACCGAAACGTCCAAGCCGACAAAGCACTCCATCGCTCTTCTCCTGATCCGCTGGGCTGGATCGGTGGAGCCTAGAACGCATCGGCCACCGCCGCATCGCATCCGCGACGCGAGCCCAATGGCCCAACCTTTTTCATGTCGCGGCGCGCAGGGAAGGAGAAGGAGGACGAGAGAGCGGCTCGCGCTCGCACCCGTCCCGGTCTGTGGTCCTGCCGGGCCCGGCGGCCCGCGCAACGGCTGCGCCGTCCTCCACTTACGTTCCGGTCCTGCGGATGCGCAGCCCTCCCGATCGACCCGGCTTCAGCACCGCCGTGACGGGGTCGCGATCGGCGCGACCTCCGGGACGGAGGTTCAGGAGATGAGCAGGAAAGAAGAGAAGCCACGCGTCGACATCTATGCGCGGATCACCGACAGGATCGTGGCGGACCTGGAGAAGGGCGTGCGTCCCTGGATGCAGCCGTGGCGTTCTACGAATGCCATCGGCCGGGTGACGCGGCCGCTACGGCACAATGGCCTGCCCTATTCCGGCATGAACGTGCTGCTGCTGTGGTCGGAGGCGATGGCGCGCGGTTACGTTTCGCCGGTCTGGATGACCTTCAAGCAGGCGATCGAACTCGGCGGCGCGGTGCGCAAGGGTGAGACCGGCACCATGGTGGTCTTCGCCAGTCGCTTCACCAAGGCCGAAGCCGATGGGAACGGAGGCGAGGTCGAGCGGGAAATCCCCTTCCTGAAGGCCTATACCGCCTTCAACGTCGCGCAGATCGACGGGCTGCCGGAGCGCTACACTGCGAAGTCGGAGCCGGTGCGCGATCCGATCGAACGGATCGAAGAGGCCGATCGCTTTTTCGCCAACACTGGCGCGGTGATCCGGCATGGCGGTGATCGCGCCTTCTATTCCCCCGGCAGTGACCACATCCAGATGCCGCCCTTCCAGACATTCCGGGACGCGGCGAGCTACGTCGCGGTCCTCAGCCATGAGGCCACCCATTGGACATCGGCGCCACATCGCGTGAACCGCGATCTCAGCCGCTATGGCAAGGACAGGAGCGAACGTGCCCGCGAAGAGCTCATTGCCGAACTTGGGAGCTGCTTTCTCTGCGCGGATCTCGGCATCGCACCGGAGCTCGAGCCTCGGCCTGACCACGCGAGCTATCTCGGGTCCTGGCTAAAGGTGCTGGCTGAGGACAAGAGGGCGATCTTCTCGGCGGCGGCGCAGGCGCAGCGCGCCGTCGCCTTCCTGCACAGCCTCCAGCCGACGGTCTCTGAACAGCGCGAGGTCGCCTGATGTTGCATGTTCCGATCATCTCGGGGAAGGCGGCGAGCCCTCCCCGATCCGGAGAGCCTCCATCCTGATGGCTGGTTATTGCGTCGCCAGCATGTGCAAGGGATGAGTGGTCGGGAGAAGGCTGGCAATTGTCATTCAATCGCATTACATTGGTCGGCAGAGGAGGCGCCGATGGTCGCAAACGCTCTCGTTCAAACTCGCATCGATGCCGAAATCCGGGATCGCGCGTCCGCCGTGCTCGAAAGCATGGGCCTGACGGTGTCCGATGCCGTGCGCATCCTGCTCACCCGGACCGCCAATGAGGGCGCGCTTCCGCTGGAACTGATGGCGAACGGCGAGGCGCATGATGTCTGGTTCCGGGCCAAGGTGCTACAAGCGCTGAACGACACCCGGCCCGATATCTCCGACGATGAGGCGGAGATGCATTTCGCGGCACGCCGCGAGTAACGTCCGATCGTGAAGCTTGTCTGGTCAGTCTGGGCGCTCTCCGATCGCGACGGCATGTTCTCTCATATCGAGGCGGATAACCCGTCCGCCGCGGTTTCCATCGATGAGCGGATCGCGGGTGCGGCGCGTCGCCTGCGTGATTTTCCCGAAAGCGGCCGTCCCTGAAGGATCGACCGGACGCGCGAACTGGTGATTTGCCGGCACGCCTTATGTCGCGGCCTATGTCGTGACGGAAACGACGGTTCGTATTCTTCGCGTCCTGCATGGCGCGCAGCGATGGCCGGAGACACTACCCGAGGGTTGACGTTTTCGCCCCTGGAAAGCGGTTCGCGGATCCAGATGGGGTGGGTCCTGATTCGCGGCAGCGGCGCCAGGCATGCGTCGATTCTCGCTACGGGCCTCGATGATGCCGCTGCCAGAGCGGCCAAGGCCGAGGCTGTCATCGCATGACGATATTATGGCGCCCATCTGCAGGGAGGCTTCCCCGCCATGCGGGAGCTGTCCCTCCACCGGGCCGGTCTGTTCGTGCGATGCTCTCCGGGAGATCGTTCCGCCTGATAGAGCGCAGCTGACGGATGTCGTGCTGTCGAGGTCCACCGACCCTAATGGTGGACGGGGCCGAGTGGGCCTTCGTGCGCGCTCCTTTCCCTTCTTTGAACGGCCGTCCCTCCTGCGGGCTCGATGGGGCATGTCTGACCGGAGAACGGCTTCGCCTCGATCGTTTTCCCGCAACGGCCTTGCGCGACTTTCTTCCCCTGCGAACGTCGTCCGCATTCCTCGCGGATCAACAAAGCCGCTTTCTGCCGCCCTCCACTGCGTTCCGGCCCATCACCACCCCGTCACGAAGGCGCGACGGGGACCCCGGTTGGGTGCGGTCCGATCGTCCCCGGTCCTTGCGACTGCCATCGAGGCCGCGAAGGGCGCGGCCCGGAACTCAGGACAAGGAAGACGACAATGGCGACCATCGGCACCTTCACCTCCACCGAGAACGGCTTCACCGGCTCGATCCGCACCCTGACCCTCAACGTCAAGGCCCGCTTCCAGCGCGTCGACAACCCCTCGGAAAAGGGACCGCACTTCCGCATCTTCGCGGCGGGCTCGGTTGAACTCGGGGCGGGCTGGCAGAAGCACTCCGAGCAGACCGGCCGCGACTATCTCTCGGTCAAGCTGGACGATCCGAGCTTCCCGGCGCCGATCTACGCCACGCTGGTCGAGGTGGAAGGCGAGGACGGCCTCCAGCTCATCTGGTCCCGCCCGAACCGGGACTGATCGGGACCGCCAGACGGCCCTGCCTCTTCAGGCAGGGCCGTTCCCATGTCAGGGGAGGCCGCTTCCCTCTCAGCGGCGGCCTCACAAAGACCAGGCATTGGCTGAGGTGCGACCTTCGCGGTCTCTTGGGCCGTCGGCCTATAACCGCGCTTTCGCTTGCCTCGCAGCAGTTCAAGGAACAGCCGGACGGCCTCGTCCTCGCGTTCGAAGGAGTGGTGCTTTGCCTGTCCGCGCGCGCCGATACGCCCCCAGCGGCGGGTGAGGCAGACGTCGCCGAACAGCGTCGGTTCGATCGACAGCACGTAATAGCGGGCCATGTTGCGGGCCGGGTCCCGCCGTTCGACATAGAGCTGGTAGGGCTGCGCAATCATGAGATCAAGAATCGCGCGCGCGGCAAGCCGCGTCCAACCAGAGTTTTGAATCGGTTGGGGCCGACTGATTCATTCCGGTGAAGTCCTGGACCGCCGTCGCGCGGCGCGATCATGCCTGTCGGTCCTTGCGGTGGAACCTGTTCGTCTCGACACAGGCCTTCATATCGCCACGGCGGAACCAGATGGCGCGTCCGCAGCGCAGTGGCGCATTGCCGGCGGTGAAGACGATCTGCTCGTCGGTGCGCATGCGCAGCACCTCGTGCGGCTGGATCAGCGGGCGGGCTGCGAGCTGCTTCGAGCGCGTGCGCGAGGAGCCGGAAGCCTGTGACGACCGGCTGACCTGGTCGATCTCGACCGTGGTGGTGCCACAGTGCTTCGAGATGTAATCGGCGGTCTCGGGATCGTTGATGGCGGCGAAGCTGATCCAGCTCGCCGACTCGAACCATTTGCTGGCGGCGTCGCGTCCGCCCCAGGTCTCGCGCATCTGGCCGATCGATTGGAAAAGCAAAGTGAGGGTGATGCCGTATTTGCGGCCGGCGTCGCGCGCGGTCTCCAGGATGCGCATGAAACCCAGCCGGGCCACCTCATCGAGTAGGAACAATGCGCGGCCCGTCACCTCGCCATTGCGGTTGTAGATGGCGTTCATGAACGAGCCGATGATCACGCGTGCAAGGCCGGCATGCGTTTCCAGCGTCTTCAGATCTAGATTGATGAACACATCGGTCTGACCGGCAGCGAGATCGTCGGAGAGAAAGCTGGAACCTGACACCAGAGCGGCATAGTTGGGGTAGCTCAGCCAGTGGGTTTCCTTCACCGCATTGGCGTAGACGCCGGAGAAGGTCTCCGGCGTCATGTTGACGAAGACTGCGACGTTCTCCTTTACGAACGGCGATTGCGAGCCGTCATAGATCTCCTGCAAACGCGATCGCAGCTTCGGCTCCGGCTCGGACAGATTGGCGCGCACCTGGCGCAGCGTTTGATCCTTCTCGTCCGTGTGCCCCGACAGGCAGACGTCGGCGATGAGCGCGGTCAAGAGCTGCAAGGCCGAGGCGCGGAAGAAGTCGTCACGGACACCGCGCGCACCACCGCTGTCGCTCATGATCCACGAGGCGACCGCGGCGATGTCCTCTTCCTTCGTGCCGCCGAAACGGCCGATCCAGTCCAGCGCGTTGAATCCGGTGACCGGCTCTTTCGGGTCGAGCACATGGACGGTGCGCCCGGCCGCGCGGCGATGGTCGATCACCATGGGCGCGACCTCGTTCGAGGGATCGAGCACGATGAGCGCGCCGCCCCATTTGAGCGCGGTCGGGACAGTCACCGAGGTCGTCTTATAGCCGCCGGAACCAGCGAAGACGATGCCGTGGGAGGAGCCGAAGGAGGCGTCGAAGCAGAGCAGCGGCGAGTGACCACCCGCGCCCCAGCTCTGCCGGTCCATGGCGCGGAACGGCATGGCTGCCGCGCTGTCCCGGTCGACACGATAGCGCTCACCGACGACGATACCGCCAGTTTCGGGAAAGAGCTTTGCCGCCTTTGGCCTCGACATCCAGTCGGCGTCACCGTGAAGCGCGCGTCTGCCGTGAACGCGCTTCGGCGCCGACGCGGCGAAGGCGGCGTTACCTTTCACGGCGACGCGCAGGGCGAAGCATCCGACGATCAGAGCGGCACCGGCGCCGATCGGGTATGCCGGATCGACCTGTGCAAGCGTCGACGACCGCGACGTCGCGCGCAGCACGGCGATGATGATCGCCATCGCGCATCCCGCGACCACGCCCCATCCGGCCGGGCGGATATTGGCGGCGCCGGCGGCGGCGAAGAGGAAGATCACGCCGACCGTAGCGGCGGCCAGGAACGGCAGCGCGAGCCCGGCGCGACCGAACAGCAGGCGCTGTGCGTCGGTCTTGCCGAGTGCGGCGAGCGCCTGCTCGAACCCGGACAGGCCGATCAGCACGCCGATCATCAGCGCGACCGGCACGATCGCGAGCAGGAGCCTACTCGCCGTCATTGCCGAAGGCTTTCGCGCCGATCGCCGCGAGCCGCGCTCGTTCGGCCTCGTCAGCCTTCAACCGTCGGCCAAGCTCGATCAGCGCCCCGAGCAGGACGGCGCGTTTCTCATAGCGAAGGCCCGCCTTGGCGATCAGGCCGCCGAGCTCGA
Organism: Ancylobacter defluvii; assembly: GCF_018390605.1. GTDB lineage: Bacteria > Pseudomonadota > Alphaproteobacteria > Rhizobiales > Xanthobacteraceae > Ancylobacter > Ancylobacter defluvii. The sequence continues at coordinate 155,046 of NZ_JAHBGD010000027.1, read as the reverse complement.
TCTTTTCGCGCGTGTCCTTCTTGCGGGCTTCTGTCGATGAGGCCTGGCGCATACGCTCACACCTCGCCAGCGCCATCCGCAGCCGCGCCAGCCGCGACCTTCGTGGCCGAAACGCCGGCATCGCTTCCTGCTCCCGCCCCCTTCCTCCCGATCGTCTTTTCTCCCCTCCCGCGAAACCGGCCGGCGATCTCCTCGAACGCGGCCTGCAGCTCGCCCTCGTCGATCTCGATCTCGCCAAGGCCCGCCCTCAGTGCGAGGCGACCGATCCGCTCGGCCTCTCGCGTTTCGGCAGACTTGAGCTGTTCCTGGAGGCGGGCGATTTCCTCGCGGATTTTCGACGATGGCTTCTTCATTTCCGGTTGGACCTCCTGTTGCGCTCGGTACGGATCGCATCGGGGAAGGGTCTTCCGGACGCCCTGTGATCGAAAGGTGCAGATTTGCACGTCGGCGTAGCCGACACTTTGGTCGATCATCCCGGCCGTCGAAGGAATGGTCCAAGGGCGCAGTAATACGTCGCTGCCGCGACGCCCTGCTCCACCTGCCGCGTGGGAGCTTCCCGTGCCGGCGGGGCTCGGCCGCCGCTCCCGACGAACGCCTGTGTTCCGTTGTCGTTCGGGAGCCTGCGCCGTCTTGGCCATCACGCATTTCACGCCCCAGCTCATCTCGCGCGGCTCCGGCCGCAGCGCGGTGCTGTCTGCGGCGTATCGCCATTGCGCGCGGATGGAGCACGAGGCCGAAGGGCGGATGGTCGACTATTCCGCCAAGCGCGGGCTCCGGCATGAGGAATTTCTGCTGCCGGCCGATGCGCCGGAATGGGCACTCCGCCTGATCGCGGATCGTTCGGTCGCAGGGGCCGCGGAAGCGTTCTGGAACGCCGTCGAGGCCTTCGAGAAGCGCTCCGATGCCCAGCTCGCCAGGGAATTCATCATCGCGCTGCCGGTCGAGCTGTCGGTGGACCAGAACATCGCTCTGGTGCGCGCGTTCGTCGAGACACAGGTGCTGGCCCGCGGGCAGGTCGCGGACTGGGTATTCCACGACGAGCCGGGCAATCCGCACATTCACCTGATGACGACGTTGCGACCGCTGACCGAAGCTGGCTTCGGGTCGAAGAAGGTTGCGGTGCTCGGCGATGACGGTGCACCGCTGCGCAATGACGCCGGCAAGATCGTCTATCGGCTGTGGTCCGGTGAGAAGACCGAATTCATCGAGCAGCGCGAGAGTTGGCTCGACCTCCAGAACAGGCATCTGGCTCTTGCCGGCCTCGACATCCACGTCGACGGGCGATCCTATGCCGAGCGGGGCATTGACCTCGTGCCGACGACCCATATCGGTGTGGCGGCGAAGGCGATCGACCGGAAGGAGGGGGTGGCTGGGTGGTCGCCCAGGCTGGAGCGTGTCGCGCTCCACGAGGAGCGGAGGCTCGAGAACCGGGAGCGCATCCTGCGCCGGCCGGAAATCGTGCTCGACCTCGTCACGCGCGAGATGAGCGTCTTCACTGAGCGCGACATCGCCAAGGTGCTGCATCGCTATGTCGATGATGCCGGTACCTTCCGGCAGCTCCAAGCGCGCATCCTTCAGAGCCCGGACGTGCTGCGGCTGGAAGCTGAGCGCATCGGCTTCGCAAGCGGTGTCCGTGAGCCCGCCAAATACACGACGCGCGAGCTGATCAGGCTCGAAGCCGAGATGGCCAATCGCGCCATGTGGCTCGCCGCGCGATCCTCGTATGGCGTTCGCGAGACGGTGCTCGAGGCGGCGTTCCAGCGTCATGCCCGGCTCTCGGAAGAGCAGCGCGTGGCGATAGCCCATGTCGTCGGCGACGGACGGCTGGCCGCTGTCGTCGGTCGCGCCGGTGCCGGCAAGACCACGATGATGAAGGCCGCACAGGAGGTCTGGGAAGCGGCCGGTTATCGCGTGGTCGGCGCCGCGCTTGCCGGCAAGGCGGCCGAGGGCTTGGAGAAGGAAGCCGGCATATCCTCCCGCACGCTTGCGTCATGGGAACTGGCGTGGAGCAAGGGACGCGAGGCGCTCGACAACAAGACCGTATTCGTGCTCGACGAAGCCGGCATGGTGTCGTCGCGACAGATGGCGCTCTTCGTCGAGACCGTGGTGAAGGCTGGTGCCAAGCTGGTGCTCATCGGCGATCCCGATCAGCTTCAGCCGATCGAGGCCGGCGCGGCCTTCCGCGCCATCGCCGACCGCACCGGCTATGCCGAACTCGAGACGATCTATCGCCAGCGCGAACAATGGATGCGCGAGGCCTCGCTCGATCTCGCGCGGGGGAATGTCGCCGCAGCGCTGAAGAGCTACGAGGCGAACGGCAAGCTCGAGCCCCGAACGTTCAAGTTCGATGCCCTCAAGGCGCTGATCGAGGACTGGAGCCGTGATTACGATCCGGGGAAATCGATGCTGATCCTCGCCCATCTCCGGCGCGACGTGCGTGCGCTCAACGATATGGCGCGGGCAAAGCTGGTCGAGCGTGGCCTCGTGGAAGAAGGCCATGCCTTCCGCACCGAAGATGGTGCGCGCAACTTCGCTCCCGGCGACCAGATTGTGTTGCTGAAGAACGATGCAGCGATCGGCGTGAAGAATGGCATGATCGCCCATGTCGTCGAGGTGCGGCTAGGCTGGTTCAAGGCCATGGTCGGCGAGGGCGAACACCGTCGAAGCATTGAGGTCGACCAGCGCTTCTACGCCCATGTCGATCACGGCTATGCGACCACCATCCACAAGTCGCAAGGCGCGACCGTCGACCGGGTCAAGGTGCTCGCCACGCTCTCGCTCGACCGGCATCTCTCCTATGTGGCGCTGACCCGCCATCGCGAGGATGTCGGCCTCTACTATGGAGCGCACTCCTTCCGGAAGGCCGGCGGCCTGACGCAGATCCTGTCGCAGCATCGGGGCAAGGAAACCACGCTCGACTATGAGCGCGCCGGTTCCTATCGCGCCGCTCTGCGTTTCGCCGAGGCGCGAGGCCTGCATCTCGTCCGCGTCGCCCGCACGCTCGCCGCCGACAGGCTGCGTTGGACCATCCGGCAGAAGGACAAGCTCGCCCGTCTGGCCGGCCGCCTCGCCGTGGTCGCTGCCCGGTTCGGCCTCGGCGTCTCCTCGAAACACACCATCCCGCAAACGAACAAGGAGGCCAGACCCATGGTCGCGGGCATCACCGCATTCGCCAAATCGATCGACAAGGCCGTCGAGGACAGGCTCGCCGCCGATCCCGCCCTATCGAGGCAATGGGAGGAGGTCTCGACCCGCTTCCGCTTCGTCTTCGCCGAGCCGGAGGCCGCGTTCCGCAAGGTCGACGTCGACGGCATGATCAGGAACGCCGACACCGCCAAATCCACCCTGTCGACGATCGCCGCGAAGCCTGAGAGCTTCGGTGCACTCAAGGGCAAGACCGGCCTTCTCACCAGCCGCGCCGACCGAGAGGATCGCGAACGCGCGGCGCTGAATGTGCCGGCGCTCGCCCATGACCTCGAGCGCTATCTGCGGCTACGTGCCGAGGCCAAACGCAAGCACGAGACGGAGGAACGCGCGGCGCGCGTCAAGGTCGCGGTCGACATTCCGGCGCTGTCGTCGATGGCCAGGCAGACACTCGAAAAAGTCCGCGACGCGATCGATCGAAACGATCTGCCTGCCGCACTCGCCTTCTCCCTCGAGGACAAGATGGTGATGGCAGAGCTCGAAGGGTTCGCTCGGACCGTCAACGAGCGGTTCAGCGAGCGGTCCATGCTTGCCAACAGAGCGAAGACACCTGACGGACCCACCTTCGAGAAGCTTGCCACCGGCATGAGCGCCGGCCAGCGCGATGAGCTGAAATCTGCCTGGTCAACGATGCGCACGGCGCAGCAGCTCGCCGCCCAGCAGCGCACCGCCGAGGGGTTGAAGCAGGCCGAGGCGATGCGCCAGGGGCAGCGACAAGGGTTGTCGCTCAAATGACGGTCGGTGCGTCTGTGGATATCGGAAGAGCAGCCGGAAGGTGGAGGGGCGAGACGCGGCGGCGGGCGCTCGCGATCCTGGTCGGCGGCGGGGTTGTGATGGCGGTGATCGCCGTTCCGGGTTGGCTCGGTGGATTGCGCATCAACCTGACTCCGAGCGAGCCGCTCGGGCTGTGGCGGATCGTGCCGCTCGATCGCCCCGCCGCCATCGGGGATCTCATCTTCATCTGTGCGCCGCCGGGGCCGGTCTTGGCCTTCGGCCTCGAGCGCGGATATTTCCGGCGGGGCTCATGCCCGGGCGGCGCCGCGCCGCTCATCAAGACCGTCGCGGCGCTCGCCGGCAGCCGCATCGAAATCGGCACCGACGTCGTGATCGATGGAGCCGCCCTGCCCCGCTCCAAACTGATCATACGCGACGGCGCCGGGCGCGCGCTCACCCCCTGGACCGGCGGCATCGTTCCGGCTGGCCAGATCTTCGTTCATTCCCCTTTCGCAGGTTCCTATGACTCCCGCTATTTCGGGCCAATCCCCGACGCCGGCCTTCTTGGCCCGGCGTGGCCGATCCTCACCGCCCATCCCTGATCGTTGGCGCCCTGCCCTGCTTCTCATCGCGGCCGTCGCCACCGGCTGGATTGGATGGTCCGGGCATGTCCCGACGTTGCCGCTCGCCATGCTGTTCCCGGCGCTTTGGGCGTGGGCGCCGGACCGGGTTACAGCAGCGGCGGTGTCGATGGGGTATTTCCTCGCGGCCTCCCGGGGCCTGCCGCAGGGCGTTTCTGCCTTCTATGCCGCCGATATCTGGCCCGGACTTGGCCTATGGATCGGCGCGTCGTGTCTGTTTGTCGGGGTTCACGCTGCGCTATGGACAACACAACCGGGATGGACACGCGCGCTTCGTTATCTGGCGGCTGCTGTCCTGATGGCGTTTCCGCCGTTTGGGATCACGGGGTGGGCGCATCCCGTGACGGCTGCCGGTGTACTCTTCCCCGGCTGGGGCTGGTGGGGGCTCACGGCTACGGTCGTGATGTTGCTCGTCATGACGACGCGTGCCTGGCCGGTCATGATGTTGATCCTCGCTGGGCTGTGGCTGTGGTCGGCGACGAACCGGACTGAGCCGGCACCGCCCATGGGTTGGAGGGGCGCTGACCTCGCTCTCGGGCGAAATCTTGGCCGCGAGCGATCGCTTGCCTATCAGGACATGCTCATCGCCTTGGTGCGTGAGCGGGCCGCAAGCGGTGCCCACGTTGTGATCCTGCCGGAAAGTGCGCTCGGGTTCTGGACCCCGACCCTCGAAGGCCTCTGGAAGAACGCGCTGCGTGATTCCGACGTTACACTTCTCGCCGGCGCGGCGGTGCTCGACCGGCATGGCTACGACAATGTGATGGTGGCAATTTCCACCGGCGAGGCGAGCGTTCTCTATCGCGAGCGAATGCCCGTACCCGTTTCTATGTGGCAGCCCTGGACGACATGGACCGGAGCGGGGGGCGGTGCCCGGGCCCACTTTTTTGCCAACCCGATTGCCGAACTCGATGACGTCCGGATCGCGCCGGTCATCTGCTACGAACAGCTCATCGTCTGGCCCATTCTTCAATCGATGTGGTTCGGCGCAGAGACGATCATCGCGGCCGGCAATGGCTGGTGGACTGAAGGGTCCTCGATCGTCGACATCCAGAAGGCCAGCATGGTTGCATGGGCGCGGCTGTTCGCCGTTCCCCTGGTGATGTCGTTTAACACCTGAAGCAAGGAGAGACGGGAATGGTCGATGCCGCCCTCCAAGGCAGAGATCGCACGTTCGAATCGTGTTGGGCGCGCCACTTCGGTACAAAACTGCGAACGCCGTTCGCCGCCGCTCCTACGCTTGATGCGGCAGCCAACGTGCGCAGAAGGTCCGATTTATTTCCCATGAGCCGAATCTCTGACTTGCTCACCACCTCGACGCGTTGAGCGAGCGCGCGAAGATGGTCGCGGTGATACTCGCCGGTCTCGGTGCGCAGCTTTGCGCGGGCGACCTCGGAGAAGTGCTTCAGGCTCTCGACGGTAACTTTCGGGCCAGTCCTCTCCACAGCCGCTTGCGCGCGCTCGGCGTCGGCCTGGGCCTGGTCGCGAATCGCGGTCAGCTCGGCGATGCGGTCCTTCAATGAGAGATCGGCCATGTTGATGAGGCCGTTTTCGATCGCCTCATAAAGGCGCTTCAGCTTAGCCTCGGACTCCGTCGCCCGCTTGTTGAGCTCGGTGATGTGGTTGCGCCGCCGCTCGACCCATTCCTCGCGCCGATCAAGAAGCTGTTCCAGAAGGACGGAAAGGCGTTCGGGGTCGAGGATGCGCCGTTCCAGATGATCGATGACGGCGCGGTCAAGCCGGTCCATACGGACCGCAAGACCCTTGCAGCCGGTTTTGCCCATGCGCGCTGTCGTCGAACAGGCGTAGTAGCGATACATGCCGCCGGAACTGCCCTTGCCGGTCCGGAGCGTCATGGCGCCACCGCAGCTGGCGCAGAAGCAGATGCCAGTCAGAAGCGTCGGGCCGCTCACCTCGCGTGGCGGCGTCCATTGCGGGCTTCGCGCCCTGAGGTTCGCTTGCACGGCGCGGAACTCAGCCTCGGTGATGATCGAAGGGACCTGGGCAATCGCGTGCTCGGCTTCCGGTTTGGGGGCTCGGGTCTTGTGGTCCCGCGTGTTGAACCGATGCTCCCCGATATAGGTGGTTCGGGTCAGGATCTGATGGACGGAAGCGATCCCCCAGCGCCCGCCATCGCGGGTGCGGATGTTGCGCTCATTGAGGTAAGCGGTGATCGATTTGATCCCCATCGGGCTGCCGTTGCGCTGCGGATCACCCGTCAGGGCCAGCCTGTAGATTAGCCGGACCGTGTCGGCATGGATCGGATCGATCTCCAGCTTCTTCTTGACCTTGGAGCCGCGCTGGCCGGCAATCACGATGCGGTAGCCGATGGGAGGGCGTGAGCCGTTCCAATAGCCCTGACGGGCATTCTCCTTCATCGCCCGCAGGGTGTGCTTCGCATTTTCCTTCGACTGGTACTCGTCAAACAGCGTCATGATCTGGCGCATCATGACGCTCATGGGATCGTCGCCGAGGTCCTGGGTGATGGAGATCAGCCGCACGCCGTTCTTCGCGAGCTTGCGGACATAAAACTCGAACTGGAACTGATCGCGGAAGAAGCGCGAGAAGCTGTGAACGATGATGACGCCGAAGGGTGCGGGCCTCGTCAGGGCGGCATCGATCATCGCCTGAAAGGCGGGACGCCGATCATCGGTAGCGGTATTGCCGGGCTCAACGAACTCCGCGACCCGCTCCCAACCCTTCGCTTGGCAGTAATTTTCGATCTGCCGGCGCTGATCGGGAATGGAGAGATCGCTATCAGCCTGTCGCCCGGTTGAGACGCGGAGATAGAGAGCGGCTCGCTCCGCGACGCCGGTTGTAGCTCCTACATTCCGCTCCGCTGCATGTCTGGCCACGTCCGGCGTCTCCTCTCACGGAAGAGGGCCGAACAGCTCGTCGAGCACCTCTGCGAAGTGGGCTTCGATGACCCGCAGCTCGACTTCCGTTATCGGCAGCACCTGGGGCCAGTCATCGGTCACGCGGATTCTAGCACGGTCAGATTCGATGGGGCGCGGATTATCAGAAGGCCCCGGCGTCTCTCTCGCATAGGCGTAAAGGTCCACCGGCAATGTGCCGTGGGGCGCACGCACGCGGGAACATCGATTTCGGAGCATACGGCATTTGGACATTTCGCCAGTCTGGATGGCTGACGGGCTTCACGAAATAGCCGTTACGCACGCCGCGGCTTCCGATGGTTGCCGGGTGAATGAGACGTGTCAGCTCGGCCGGTCTAGCCGGCCATTTTCCGCTGTCGAGCATGTCCACTTGCTTTCGATCAGCTCGATTGCGGCCCGCACGCAGTTCCGACCCCTTGCGGCCCCTCGGCTCCCCTCAGCGACGTCTGCTTTGCGCCGCCATTCCGGTCGTTCTGGCTGACTTTCCAAAATCCTGAAAGCGGACGTCGTTTAATGCGGGGCACCGCCACCGGCTTTGTCCGATGCCCTGCCGTCAGGGCGGATTTTCCACTTATGCAATCGGGGCCCATCAGGACTTTCGGGACTCGGGACTAGCCATCCATACCTATTGCTCGCACCATCCCACTTTGCCCTTGGACATGCCGGACGGCGTCCCGAATTCTCGGGATCGCATTGCGAGGGCACCGTACCGCTCACGACCGAGGAACTGATCGACATGCAACGCGCCCGAGAGATCCTCGCCGCAGACGAGCTGCCTTGGGTCGGCTAGATTAGAGCAAGAGTGATCGAAAATTCGGGCGGTGAACCCAGCCAATGAATTGCCCTAAAAGAAAAGCCCGGATACAGTCGAGGAATTAGGGGAGAGAGCACTTCGTCCGAATGCGCTCCCTCACCCTCAAGCCCCACTGGGATTCGGCGACTGTTCGATATGCTGCTCTATCTCCTGCGGTTGACCAACGGAGCGGTCAGCCCGAGTTGGGTGCCGGTATTGCAGCGAGAACCGGTGGAAGCCAATTTGGATCGGTGAAGTCCGTCTGGCAGAACCAGTTATCGACAGCCAGAGCGGCATACATGGTGCGGCTCCACCCGTTAAGGTCGGCGCCCGATCCTTGGGCATTCTCCAACAGATACGATCGGTAGTCCGCAGGCGTCAGACGGGACAGTATCCCGGCGCGCGAGGCGACGATGCGGGTCAGTTCGCCGCCCGCCTGCAGCTCGAAACGGGACGCGATGTCATAGTCCTCGAAATGTCTGACCGCGCGTTGCCTGTCGACCGCGGGCCAGGCATCCGGGGGACGGCATATGTATTCCATCACCAATGGTTTCGCCGTCGTGAGCCGGCCGAAGATCCAACGCTGCTGGAAGAACTGGTCGGCGTCGAAATAGGGATGGAGCGTCTGGTCAACATTGGCCGCTCCGAAGCTGCTTCCCTTGCCGGTATTACAGTCCCGGCAGCACGGCACGAGGTTTGCTGGAGAAACCGAGTGTGCCGGAAAGTTCGCCTTCGGCAAGTAATGGTCCAGCGTATGCACTTGGCCCAACCCCGCACAGAAGGGGCAGAGGCCCTTGGCGGCGACCATGATGTCGTCGTAGACCTTCCTCGACGGCCCCTTGGCTTGGACCATGTAGGCCGAATAGAGGTCGTTGAGCGACTTTTTCGTCAAGGTGCCGATGATGACGGCTCCGGGATTTCCCCTGGCGACCCGTGGAAGGCTCGCCCAAGACTTGGCGGCGCTCGCTGACGCGAAATCGCCCGCTGCCGTCGTCATGTGGTTCCTGTTCGAGACATACGCCGATCGGACTGCGATGTCGGTGACCTCGGCCACACACAGGTCGTAAACATCGACCGGATCGTTGGGCGGTAACGTCAACTTCCTCATGACAGCGTCGATCTGCTAGAATCACGCTCGGCGACCATGGCCCTGAGAATGCCCCTGGCCTCCATCCCGATCTGGCCGCCGTGTTCGGCGATGATCTCGTCGTACGTTCCCCCTGCTCGCACGGCACGTGCGAGCAGATCGTGGAAACCGGATTTTATGACCTCAAGGCCGAAAACCTCGCGGGTCAGGACGCCAGCGTTCTCGCCGAACGTCTCGATGGTGGGCGGTGTGACGACCATCGAGAGCCGCTGCCTGATCACCACGGAGGCGCAGGATCGAGGCACCTCCTGCAATACGACGGGCGAGTGGGTGGCGATGATGGCCACGCCGTTCCGGTTGTGGAGTAGTTCGCTGATGGCTCGGGTGAAAGCGGATAGCAACGGCGGATGGAGATGGCTCTCAGGCTCGTCGATGAGAACGAGGGTCTTTTCCTCCACCTTGGCCACTAGCCGCGATATCGTCAGCAGGACGACAGCGTGCCCCGAGCTCATCTTGTCGACGATGCTGCGGGACTCGCGTTGGAGGACGTCACCCGAATAGGTGACAAGCTGCCCCAGGTTCATCAGCGCGAAATTCTCGTCGGACTCCAGCGTCCTGATGGCCGTCAACCAACGCGTGGTTCTGCCCGAGTCGGAGAAGCACTCACGCAGGCTCGTGGCGCATTCGTCCCGCAGTGCGGTCAGGGATTTCAGCAGGATGCCCCCGTCGTCCTCGCCATCTTTCAGGCCGAGGTAATAGTACCGCGTCCCTTTCTCGGGATCCGGTTGTTCGGCTGGCGGCTTGAACGGATCGAAGGCGCTGAATGCGACCGATATCAGGCTGCTGAAATACGTGCGTTCTATCGGAGTATTGCCGAAGAGACCGGGGCGGTAGAACGCGGCCTGCGTTTCGGTGGGCGCCATGATGGCACGGACCATGTCGTTGAGGATCGTTGTCTTACCGACGCCGTTTCGCCCGATCAGGGCATGGATGTTAGTGCTGGGCTTGGACCCGGCGACTACCTTAAAGCGCATTTCGACAGCGGCCATGGTGTCGGACTGCGGGCGAGCGAAACCAAAGTCGAAATCGGTCAAGGGTGCGCGACCGTCGAGCACCCTCTTGAACTGGCCGTCCTTTTCCAACGAGGACACGCTGACCGACCTGAGCAGTGAGGTGCGAAACACCCGCTGTCCAGATGCAATGCGCTGGTATGCCTCGTCGAATGCCATATCGCGAAGGCCTCGGAGATAGGCTTCCGCAGTCTCGGCAGAAAGGTTGCTGCGGATCTTCTGATAGTACTCGACGTCCTGACCTAGGGAAAAATAGTGCTGTGGTAGGACATCGAACTGTTCTTCTAGGGTGGTGTAGGTGCTTATGTCTTCCGTCTGACTCACGAAACCGATCTTGACGGCTCCCAAGTCGGCCCGCTTGCCCGCGGCGTCGAAGACGACCACGTCGAACATCGTCACGAACGAATAGTCGTTCCAGTGATCGATCTTTAGGAAAGCGACATCGTTCCCGGAGCTTGGGAAAGTCATCGTGCGCGCGATGATGTGAAAGCGCATGTCCACCGTGTCTCTGTTCGTCGGCGGGACTTAAGCGGAACTCCTCAGGTCCCGCAACGCATTCGCCGCCGTTTCCGACATGTTTATGGTTGCGTCGGCATCATTCTGGAGCGCTGGCGTGGATCACGCGGAGCTTGGAATCCCATGCATACGCCCCAATGTCTGCTCAAAATAGGCCCTGGGCCAGAAGCTGACCATCTGCTACCGGCCCCAGAGCGGTAGTGATCCGCGACGTTTCTCCCTTGGCCAATCAAGGCCGAGGAGAACTCACTTGGGCCATTCTCAATTCGATGATGCTATCCGCGGGCGTGCAGCTTGGAGCGCTGGAAAGAAGGTCGGCACCAAGCGTCCGTTCACCCAGAAGCAGATCTGGGCTATTCGCTTCTTCCTTGATCGCGAAAGGCGCATTCGGGATCGTGCGCTGTTTGATCTGGCGGTCGACAGCAAGCTTCGCGGCTGCGATCTGGTCAAGATCAGGATCCGCGATGTGGTCGCCGGACCGGAAATCAAAACCCGAGGGATCGTCGTTCAGCAGAAGACCGCGATACGATCGTCTTTGATCGAGCCGTTAATCCCACAGGAGGCCAAGCCTCAATGCCAGCAAATGAGCGTAGCCGGCCGACTGCCTCCTACCCAAACGCTAGGCCAAGTCCGTTATCGCATTTTAGGCGCCAAGAAGTCGTCCATCCGGTTTCGGCTCCCGGCTGTGCCGTTTGATGAAACAGAACAAATGGCAAGTTTTCGGCGACGGCCGCAGCACTCCAAACGGCGACAAGGGGGTCGGGTGTAGAACGGCAGCTTTTACAGTTTCTAGGCCAGAAGCGGACAGGCAGCAGACGGCCCCAAGCCGGACGTTCAAACATGCACCGGCAAGGTTTGTTTCTGGCGAGTTCACCACCGACGGACTAGGCAATCCTCCGCGTGGTTGCGTTTTTTGCACGGGCGTTGCATCGGGCATTCCGACCGATCCGCCCCACGAGTGCGACGTGGTCACTCGGGATAAGTCTCACTCCGGTCCGGTAGATCCTTGTGGAACAGGATGAACACCAAGGGGTTGCCGGGCTCGGCCATCGCGTCGCTCCGCTGGCCGGTCACCTCTCCGGCCACGCCGCTTGTGTATTCGGCAACCACTTCGCCGAAGCTGTCGCGCTGGATGGCGACCTTCTGTCCAGGCTCCACCTTGTCATTGAGTGTGACCAGATGCTCGACGATCCCGCCTTCGGTTGCCAGGATCGGGAAGGCGCTGTTGCCGACGAAGACGCTCACGTCCTTCCCCGTGCGTCCCATCGGCCCGGCCACGATGCCGTGGTGCTTCAGGACGTTCATCGTGCCTTCCACGAACAGCGCGATCATCCCCAGGTCGAGGACGCGTGCCGCGCCGATTTCCGGCGTGAAGGCGGGGATGCCCACATCCATGAAGGCGTTGTGCAGCACACCCGGATAGACGTGATTGTCGAAGATCTGACCCACCGGATAGAGCTCCACCATCGCCTTGACCTCGGGCACGTCCATGCCGCCGATATTGAAGGCGGTGACCTCGAACCCAGTTGTTCCCGTATGGAAGTCGATGGCGGCATCGGCGTTCGGCCGCAGCAGCCGATTGAACAGCAGGCCGGCATGTCGGCTGGGGGCGGTGAGGCCGTTTTCATTGCCCGGCCATTCCCGGTTCATGTCGATCAGATCGGCGCCTCTGCCGGCATTGGGCCATCGGCGCTGCATGCCCTCCATAGCCGGGCGGGACACGTCGGTGACTGCCATAACGGTGCCCGACATCTGCGCCGGATCGAGCTGGTTCATAACCGTCTGGACCGTATGCACGGAACTAATTTCGTCGCCATGCACGCCGCTGACCAGAACGACACGCTTGCCCGGCTGCGCGCCCCTGGCGACGGTCACGGACACATACCAGTGCTGTCCGGTGGGCATCTCGACGCCCTGAAAATATAGAAGATGCTTCCTTCCCGGCTCCAGGTCGTCGACGTCCAGCGCGCTGACGACCTTTCTCCCCTGGATGACATCGCCGGTATACACCGTTGCTGATGCAGCGCCGTAAGCCGGACTGGAAGCGGTGTGCGTCGAGCCCTGGGCGCTGGCGGAAGGGGCATTGGCGACGAGCCCAGCCGACGCACCGATCGTCGCAACGGACGCGATCATGAAATCGCGGCGGTCGAGGAACTCGTTTGGCTTGTCCGACATGACGTGGATCCTTCCGGTGAGTTGCCCGCCCTTCTCCGAGCATGGTTACGCCCAGCGACGCTGAGTGCAATGCTGCCGGGAGCGCAGGTAGCCGCGTCATTCGCTCTCGTCCGACTGACCGCCGAACATCCGTAACCTGGAGCAAGCCGTAGGCCGGCTCCTGGGAGTCCGGATCATTCCGCGTCTTTCACCCGCCCGAATGAGCAAGTCACTCACACTCCACCTTACGCGATGGCCAGCCCCTGCCGGTCCGCCGCGGCGGGGTCAAGGCCGTAGCCGCGTGAGCGGTGGCGCGAAGCGCCAGCCTTGACGCGGCTGCGACGGACCGGCCTACTGGTTCTGCGCGGAAGCCCTTTTCTGTGAATGGCGTTGGTCGGCAAGCGGACCTGTCATCGAACGGCGATAGATTGCGGGCTTCCCGTTGACGTCGATCGCATATCCGCATGATCGCCCATGTCACCCGCCGCGAGATGTACGATCTCGTTTGGGCCGAGCCGCTTGAGACCGTCGCCGGCAAGCTCGGCCTTTCGCATTGGCAGCTGAAGAATCTCTGCGTTCAGCACCGCGTACCGCTGCCTACGGCGGCCTATTGGCGTGACCGAGCGGCCGGCAAGAACCCGAGGCAGACGATCTTTGCCTCCTCGGCCGATCCCGCGGTCGAGCTCATCAGCCTCGATCGGACGAGCCCGTCAGATCCGGTCATAGAGGAGCGCCTCGAAAGGGCGCGCAAGGCAGCGACAGCGCCGCGCCGGCTGATGAAGCCGCGAGAGCCGAACACACGGACGATAGACTGGAGCCGGATCGACAAACCCCACGCTGCCGTATCGCTGACCGCCCATACGCTGCGCCGCGCCAAGCCGGATAATGACGGCATTATCGCCATTAGCGGGGAAGGCCTGCTGTCGATGCGGCTGGGAGCCGGTTCGATCGAGAGGGCGATCTTCATTCTCGACAGCATCGCGCGCGGGATGGAGGCGCGGGAGATTTTCGGCACCTTCGCAGGCAAGCATGTCGAAGTCCGCCGGGGCGTCGACAAGGTCCCCTTCATCCTGGCGGAGACGATAAAGCGCCGAAAGCACGAGCCTACGGTCGATGAGTTGAAGGCGGAGGAACGCTATCGGCGCTCGGCTCGCTACCGTGATTGGGATTTCACCTACGAACGCCAATATCCCGAGTTCGATTATATCCCGACCGGTGAGCTGACGATCTCCATTGAAGCCTGGAGCATGGACCAGCGCCGACGCAACTGGCGGGACAACACCCGTGCGACCCTGGAGGCTCAACTCGGCTCTATCATCGACGAGCTCCACGGCTGGATCGACTACCGGCGTGATGACCGCCTCAAAGATGAGCGCAACGCACGCCTCCGTCGCCGCGCGGAGGAAAACCGGACGCGTACAGAGGCGCGCACGAAGCGCGAGGAGGAACGCGACGAACTGCTCGACGAGATCGTCGAGATGGGTCGCAAGGCCGAACAGCTGCGCTCCTGGATCGCCTGGGCGGAGGGTATCGAGGACAACGAAACGCAGCGCATGCTTGACTGGTCGCGCAAGCGCCTTAGTGAACTGGAGCGTGCGCTCGATCCCACCTCGTTTGGCGATTGGCTGCGCGAGCGCACCCTGTTCCCGGAAGTCGATCCCTTCGCGCCGCTGCCGACCGATCCTGATCTGGAGACACCGCCGCCACAGGAAAGCTCGGCCTAAAGCCCCAGCCCCCGGTTGCGGCCAAGGCTCCACTCGACGCCACCGTCGCGGGAGACACCGGAGATGTGGCGGCCGATCTGCTTCTCCAGCACAGGTTGCCAGGGCACGAGCTGGAAGCCTAGACCGTCGTCGATCATGGCAAAGCGCCCGCTGACGAGATTGACCGAACCGGCGAGCCGGCCGGACACATACTCGCCCGGCTGGCTCGGGTTGTAGGCAAGACCACGCTCCGCCGCCATGGCACGTCCGACGCGCTCCACCTCGGCCGCCTCAAGGCGAGCGAGAATGTCGCGCGGCGCCCGGACGTTGCCGTTCTCCAGTCGAACGGCATGACCCTGATCGACAAGGCTCTGGCGGCGGCGCTCCAGAGCATTGCTCACCTCGCCGCCGAAGCCCGCGTCAGACAGCTCGGTGCGTTGGCGCGAGGCCAGTTCCCGGTCGAGCCAGGTGGTGCCATCGCTGGCGACCTGCTGGTCGAGATCGAAGGTGGAAAGCGTGCGGACCGCGAAGTCCTTCCTTGCGGTTCGGGCATCATGGGCGATCCCGCGCTCCGGAAGGTCGTCCGGGATCTTCCAGTGGTCGGCGTCAATACGATCGACATGGCCGGTGCGGCGTAGCGATTCCAGCCGGCGTACATGGGCGCGGATGAAGGCATCGAGATCACCGCGCTGCTGCTCGATCACTGGGCGTGCCAGTTCCAGGTGCTCGCTTGGCCGATAGATGCCGCCGCTCCTCTCGGCGATGGTGGCGATGTTGAGGTCCGCCGGGCGGGGATCGGATCTTGTCGGCAGCGGGTCCAGCGCGACGATGTGGCCGCGCTTGATATCCTCCAGCCGGGAGGCGTCGCTGGTCTCGACATGATGGGTGCGTCCGTCCACGCCGTCGATGACCAGATAGAACCGCTCGCCCATCTCATCGCCGGCCAATCCCTTATCGAGCACTCGTCCTATGAGGGCGTGTGAGATGCGGTTGCCATGGGTGACGAACTGCGCGGCCCCGCGCTCGTCAGCGAGCCCGTGATCGGCCAGCGCGCGATGCATGGTGCGCAGGATATCCTCGCGCTCGCCCATCGCTCGGAGCGTGCTCTCGGCGCGCTCATTGATGGTCCAGCGTCCCGGCTCAATCTCCTCGGCGATGCCGAAGCTCTCCAGCCGCTTCACACGGTCGATCAGAACATGCCGATTGGTCCGCACGAGATAGCTCTCGCCAGCGTCCGGCCGCAGATCGAGGATGCCGTGCTCACGCTGCTCGGCGATCATCATCCGATCGAGCCGGGTGAGACGATCGGCGCCTACCTCATGCCGCAGTTTGTTCTGCAACTCGACCTCAGTCTGCGGGCCAAGTTCCAGCGTCATCAACTCGCTCGCCCGATGGCGAATGCCGTGGGCGATATAGTCACCAGCGATGTTAAGGACGCGGCCATCATCCAGCACGCCGCGCACGAGGATATGACTGTGCGGGTGGCCGGTGTTGTGATGATCGACGGCGATCCAGTCGAGCTTCGTCCCGACGTCGCTCTCGATCTGCCGCATCAGGTCACGGGTGAAGCGCTTCAGGTCGCCGAGCTCGGCGGCATCCTCCGGCGCGACGATGAAGCGGAACTGATGGCGATCGTCACCACTGCGCTCGATAAAGGCCTTCGCGTCGACCTCGTCCCCGAGGGCCGAGTAGGCACGACCCTTCTCGCCGTCGCGAGTGACGCCGTCACGTTCGAGGTAGCGCAGATGCGCCCCGACCGCGCCAGCCGAGACCGCACCGCGCATCTTCGGACCACGGCCGCTTTTCTTACCGGCAAACTTCACCACCCGCGCCTTGACCACGACGCGGCGCGAGCGGAACCGGCCTGAAGAACCCGACTGCCAGCCGCCGCTATCGCGCGGCAGCGATGCCATCACCTTGGCGCCGCGACCCCGCGCATTGAACCGGCCGCTGCCGCCCCCCTCCCGGGCAACCCCGCCACCCGGCCGCGCGTCACCACCGGCATCGCGCGCGGCAATCAGAGCCTGCTGGACGAACGGCAGCTCGTGCGTATTCAGCCGCGTCTGCCGGCTTCGCGGCCGGCCCGGCTTGATGTGGAAATCATCTTCACTGCGGCGTGTCACAACCGCAGAATTGGCCGCGCAGGTCAGGCCTACAAGTCAAAAATCATCCGATCAAAGTATAGCGTGGAAACGACGTCTCTGGCGCAGGCCAGGCGGAGCGCACATTGCGCATGTCCGCAAAAATCAAACATCTATCAATGGTTTGAACGATCACTGCGCGGGCCCGCACCTTCCGAAAAGTCGCTTGGACCCGTTTTCCGGAACGGAAAACAACGTGCAGACAACACACTAAGGGTACCAGCCGCGCAGATTGAAAATCCGCTTTATCTTGCCGTCCTTCCCATTTGCTTTTTTACTGAATAATTTAAGCGACCAGATGCGCCGAATATACTACGCAGCAGCAATCGAACAATTTCAGCCACCGCCCAGGACAGCTGACGACGCGCTATCGCCGCCCTATCTGCTTCATCTACCCATGAGGCACGATCGCTGATGCCGTGAATTCGCCGTCAAAAGCCGCTTGGCCCGCAGCCTCGCTGCCGTCGAACCTGCCCTAAAGATGCGCACGCAGTGTCCGCTGCGTGCTGAAACATTGCGACGAAGCTGCCGTCGAACTGCGATGAGTCCGCAGTTTCTTCCAACGCCTGCTGCGGCTGATGCAGCTTCAGTCGGACCCTGACGGCTTACGAAAGCGGACACCTATCCCGCCGTCGGACGCGGAAATGAACTCAATGCCGGCGCGCTCCAAGGCGCTGCGGAGCTTCTCGTTAGTCCTGCGACGTCCGCCTAATGCCCCGTCTTCAGCTTCCAATCGTGCAAGCGTCGGTTCGGACACATCTGCTGCCCTCGCCAAGTCGGCCTGCGACCAATCCAACAGCGCTCGGGCTGCCTTCACTTGTCGCGTCGTAATGAACTCAGGCCCGGGTTCTTCATCCTGAGTTGACACGAGTCAGGCCCTAATTGATATTATTTCTATCGTTTTGACGGCCGGACTAAGTGCGGTAACACTCAGCCCGGCCTGACCACAGCCCAAGCTGCTTGGAGCTCGGATCATGGCTGATTCTGAGGTTAGCACGAGTTTGTCCCCGCCATCCCGGAGGGACGTTCTTTCTGCCGCCCTGCTGACGATCGGCGGCACTTCCTTCAACAGTCCGTCTGCGGCGGCGGCGCACGATGACAGCGCAACGGATGCCGCCGTCCTCGCGTGGAAAGCGTGGCGCGCCGCGCATCGGCGGACTCTCGCTCTGTGCCGGAAACAGCAGCGATTGGAATCCGAACTCGCGCGGAGGATCGGCTTTCCGCAGGCGGTTCTTGCTGCAGCCGAACTGCCGTCGCCGATGAGGATTGGCTCCATGCGGCAGTTCGATGAGCTTGCGGCCGATCTGCCGTCGCTCTGCTCACAGCGCGCAGAAGTCGCTGCCGACCTGTTGGCGCATCAGCAGCGGTGGGAGGACGCAGATCGTGCAATCGGCTACTCCGTCACCCGGCAAGAAGAGGCGGCGGCATCCGACGAAGAAGAGCGTTTGATCGCAAGGCTCTTTGCGGCGGAGGCCATGTCTCTGCGCGGCCTCTCCACGAAGCTCGACGTGCTTATCGCCGTCGGAGCCGAGGGCTCAGAAGGGCGGCATTTTCCTTGGCCGGAATTGCGGCGCATCCGCAGGGATGCGACACGTCTGGCGCAGTTGCAGTCGCAACGGCGATAACTTCTGCGTCCCTGAATTCGGCATCATCGTCATCAATGGCTAGCCAAGAAAGGGCGGCTGGGGACGACATGCCCGACCTGACGACAATGAGGATGGAGATGAAACGGACCTCAATGCTATCGGACGCCCGGTGTTGCGATCACGCCTAGCTGCTGAAGGACAGAATAGAGGTTCGCTACCCCCCAGTGGTCTGCGATCTTGCCGTCCACCACGCGCATCGCGTCAACCGTCTCGAAGCTGATCTTCCTGCCTGTGGCGGGAACACCGAGGAACTCCCCGAGATGCGTACCGTGATAGGTTTTGAAGGTCGTCACGACATCACCATCCGCGCGCTGCCAATGGATCTCCGGCCTGAAGTCGGGAAATGCGACGCGCAGACGCTTGTAGAGGCCAAGAACGTTTGCCTTATCGCGGGCCATGCCCGGCTGAGGCGTGTGATCGTAGAAGTCGTCGGAGAACAGTGTGTCGAAGAGCGCCCAATTGCCTCCGCCCTGAACTTCCTCCGTGTTGCGACGGACAATCGCCTTCGCCTGCTCGCTAACGTCCTGTGTCATCGGATTTTTCCTTCCTAGCTTGAGTTCCGCTGTGCGGCGCCTTCAGCCCTGCTTGATCAGGCTGTGGACCATCAGCGCGCCGCCGAACTGCTGGAGACGGCCGCCCTCGGCGAGCTTGCCGAGTTCGATCGCGGCAAAGCCGAGGCTGTCCGCCAGACCCGCCACCGTCGTCGATGCCGCCGCGTCATTGCTCGACACGAAGATCGTGCGCCGGCCGCTCGGGCCGTCGGGCACCTGCGCAAGCACAGCGGCCGGGAGCGTGTTGAACGCCTTCACGAGGCGGGCGCCAGTGACAGCTTCGGAGACGATCTCGCTCGACAGCCTGCCGCCGAGGTCGGCCGGGGAGAAATCGTTGAAATTGATGGCGTTGGTCGCGTCGACCACGATGCGGCCGTTCCAGGGGCCAGCTGCCTTCACTGTGTCTTCAACGGCGGTGAAAGGGACGGCGAGGATGACGATATCGGCCGCCAGCGCCTCGGAGAGTTCGGCCGGCTGGATATTCGCCCCGAGTTCGCTCACGAGCGGCGCAAGCGAGTCTGGACCACGGCTATTGGCGATCTTTACCGGGATGGACTTGCGGGCGAACTGCCGGGCGAGCGCCGTGCCGATCGCGCCGGCACCGATTATGGCGTAGGTCATGGTTATTTCCTTATCGTGAGTTGTTGGGGCGCGGCGCGTGGTTCACGCTACCCGACGGGGTTTTGTTGGCAGAGGAATGAATTCGGAATCGCCCGGGACGATGGGGAATCGGCCGGCCTGCCAGTCGGCGGCGGCCTGATCGATCCGTTCCCTGCGGCTGGAGACGAAATTCCAGTAGATGTGCCGCTCGCCTTCGAGGGGCTCGCCACCCAAAAGCATCAGGCGCGTCGGCCCAACAGCCCTCAGGATGATCTCGGCGTCGGGCTTGAACACCACCAGCCGATCCCGTCCGAACCGTCCGGTCTGACCGGTCACCTCGATTTCACCCTCAACGACGTAGGCGGCGCGCTCGATATGCTCGGACGCGAGCTTGAGCGTCTTGCCGCTGGCGAGGACAGCATCGGCGTACAGGGTGTCGGAGAAGACCGGCGTGGGTGCCGTCACTCCCTCGAAGCTGCCCGCCAGCACCCGAATGCGCGCGCCGCGATCGTCGATGACAGGGATTTCGCCTGCGCTGACGTGCTGGAAGCCGGGATAGGTCTCCTCCAACGCCAACGGCAAGGCAAGCCACGCCTGAAAACCGAACATCCGGTCGTCCCGCGCCCGAAACTCAGCACCGCTGCGCTCGGAATGAACGATTCCACGCCCCGCGGTCATCAGGTTGACCTGGCCCGGACGAATGGTCTGGAAATAGCCCTCGCTGTCTCGGTGATCCATCTCCCCTTCAATCAGATAGGTGAGCGTGGCGAGGCCGATATGCGGATGAGGGCGCGTATCCACCCCTGCACCCTCGCGAAAGACCGCCGGTCCGAAGCTGTCGAGGAAGATGAATGGCCCGACCATCCGGCGGTGCGCCGACGGCAAAGCCCTGCGGACCTGGAAATCGCCCAGATCCCGCACTGACGGAAGCAGAACTTGGTCAACCTGCGCATTGTTGGATTGGATGCTCATGAACTTCTCCTCATCCCGACTCGAAAGCCCGTACTCCTGAGCGATTGGAAAAAGCTATGCCTGGCAGGCGAACGAAAAAAGCGGCATAAGATCGGCATTTACGTTCGAGGAAATCGGCATGATATCCGAGCCAGGCACCCCCACCCTGGACCAGCTCAAGGTCCTACTGACCGTTGTCGATGTCGGGAGTTTTGCCGGTGCGGCGCGCAAGCTGAACCGCGCCACTTCCGTCATCAGCTACTCAATCGCGAACCTCGAGGCGCAACTCGGCCTCACCCTTTTTGACCGCGAGACCACGCGCAAGCCGCAGCTCACCGAAGCCGGGCGCATGGTCCTGGCCGAGGCGCGGCGTGTCTCCAATGGGATCGACAATCTCCGGGCCAAGTCGAAAGGGATGCTGCAGGGGCTGGAGTCGGAACTGCATGTCGTCCTCGACACGCTGCTTCCCGAGCATCGGGTGGTTGATGCCCTCACGAGCTTTCGAGAACATTTTCCGACGGTCAATCTGCATCTCTATGTGGAGTCTCTCGGCGCCGTCACGCGGCTGGTCCTTGATCGCGTCGCAACTATCGGCGTCGCTGGTCCGTTGGTCACGGTCGATGGAATCGAGAGGATCGGCATCGGCAGCGTTCACATGATTCCGGTTGCCGCGCCCGGCCATCCTCTTGCCACGGCGGAGACGGATCGGGCCGGCGCCGGTCGCGAGCATGTCCAGCTGGTTCTCACAGATCGGTCCGAACTCACCCGAGGCCGTGACATGGCGGTGGTCGGCACGAGCACCTGGCGCCTGGCCGACCTCAGTTCCAAGCACATGCTGCTGAAGGCCGGAATTGGGTGGGGAAACATGCCCGAGCCCATGGTTCGGGATGATCTCGAAGCCGGCCGACTGGTCCGCCTCGACATGCCGGACAGCATCGGAGGTCACTACGTCATGGACGCCATCTATCGCACGGATACCCCGCCGGGGCCGGCGGCCAGTTGGCTGATCGAGCGCTTTCGATTTCAGGCGCAAAGCGACGATGCCGAAGCGGCCTAGCAGCGAAGGGCACGTAGGCATCGCTCCGATGGCGCTGTTCGCGGCGCGGAAGTCATGTCGAATTTATAGATCCTAACCATCGATCCTATTCGTCTATTTCGATAAGAGTTGAATCGCCAGATTGATCTTGCAGCAGCGCTCCATCGGGGAGCGCCGTCTCAGGAAAGCAATCGTCATGTCACAGACCGCCGCCTTGTCGTCGAACTCGTCCAGCACCGCTTCCACAGTGGAAGCTATCCAATCGTTCGTGCCGTTGGCCGGGCGTCTCCTCATCGCCCCGCTCTTTCTGCTTTCGGGCATTTCCAAGCTCTCGGCGCCCGCCGCAACCATCGGGATGATCGCCAGCTCCGGGCTGCCTCTGGCCACGCTTGGTTTTGTGGCTGCCGTCCTTGTCGAGGTGGTGGGCAGCGTCGCGCTCATCGTCGGCTATCGCACTCGCCTCGTCGCCACCGTGATGGCGCTGTTCACCCTCGCCACCGCGCTCGCCTTCCATGCGAACCTCGGCGATCAGAACCAGTTCATTCATTTCTTCAAGAACATCTCGATCGTCGGCGGACTGCTGCAGATCGCGGCGTTCGGTGCCGGACGTTTCAGCCTCGACGCCCGCACGCGCTCTTGAAACGACGCGGAAGGCGCGCCGGATGCGCCTTCCCGACCCGTCACCCGTGCCGTCGTCAGTGCTGAAGATGGCGCCACTTCACCATGCGTTCGCGCAGGTCGAGGACGTCGCCATCGACGGTGAAGCTCCCGTCGCCGCGGTGATGCAGGGTCCGCCGCTCCTCGCGGCCCGGGTTGATCCAGATCCGCCGGGCTTCGAGGATGAACAGATTGTGCTCCTCGACCAGCCGGGTATCGGCCATCTTGCATTCGATATTCGCGAGGCATTCCTTGATCAGCGGCGCTTTCACGTCGCCGGCCGGCTGCGGCGTCAGGCCGAAACGGCCGAACTTGTCGACGGTGTCGCCCGAGCAATTGCCGATGTCGACGACCACCTCCGCAAGATCGACCGTCGGGATGGCGATCACGCACTCGCCCGTCGTCTTCAGGGTGCCATAGCTGTGATCCCAGGGGCCGATGATGCAGCCGATCAGGGGCGGATCGTGCTGGATCATCATGTGGAAACCCATCGTCATGATGTTAGGCTTCCCGTTCCCCACGGTCGTCACCAACACGATCGGACCGGGTTCGAGCAGGCGGAAGGCCTGGGAAGCGGGCAATTCCTTCATGGCTTGGCTCCTTGACCGCCGGCCTTCGCATGCAGAAGAGGCGAAGGCCGGCAATTTCCAGTGCGGGGCGGCTCACCAGCCTTGATTAATGGGCAGGACGAAGAGTTCCGCGACATTCACGTGTGCCGGCGCCTCAAGCGCGAACAGGATGGTGTCGGCGACATCCGCCCCCTGAAGGAAGGTCATCTGCTTGGCGAGATCGTCCATCTGCTGGCGATAACCGGGGTCGGTGATCTGGTCGTACAGCTCGGTGGCCACGGCACCGGGTTGAATGCAGGTGACACGGATGTTGTGCTTCTGCCCGACCTCCATGCGTAGGCCGTCGGAGAAGGCGGTCACGGCGTGCTTGGTGGCGCAATAGACCGATAGCCCCTTGAAGACCTTGCGGCCGGCAATCGACGAGGTGTTGAAGATGTGCCCGGCGTGCTGCTTAATCATCTGTGGCAGTACGGCCGCCGTGGTGTTGAGCAGGCCCTTGACGTTGACGTCGACCATGCGGTGCCATTCGCCGGTCTTGAGCTGGTCGATATCGGAAAGCGGCATCAGGCCGGCATTGTTGAAGAGAATGTCGATCGAGCCATAGGCACCGACCAACTTCGCGACGCCGGCCTCGACGGAGGCCGGATCGACCACGTCCATTTCGATTACCAGAGCGTCGCCCCCTTGTTCGACGATCTCCGCCTTCAAGGCCTCCAGCCGGTCGACGCGGCGGGCTGCGAGGCCGACCTTCACGCCGGCTGCCGCCAGCTTGAGCGCGGTAGCAGCGCCGATACCACTCGACGCGCCGGTGATCAGCGCGACCTTTCCCTTGATGTTGCTCATGGCATGTCTCCCTGTTGCGTGTGGCCCCTGCCAGATCAGGCGACGGGGGCTCGCGTTGGACAGGTAGAAAGCTAAAGACGGTCGGCCTTTCGGGCGCACGGGGGCTTGCGGGTACTGTCGGGATCTTGCTCGATTCCCTGCAGCGAATGTCCCCAGGCAGCAGGCCCGGCCCTAGCCGCGCCGGTAGTCGCTCGGCGACAGGCCGGTCTCGCGGCGGAAAATCTGGGCGAAATGGCTGGGGCTGGAATAGCCGACCGCCATTCCGATCTCGATGACACTGCTGTCGGTTTCCTGCAGAAGCCGCTGCGCTTCCGCCACCCGCTGGCGGATGAAGTAGAGCGATGGCGAAAGGCCCGTCGCCTTCTTGAACAGTCGACTGAAATGGAACGCGCTCATGCCCACCTCCGCGGCCAGTCGATCAAGGTCGAAGGGCTGGTCGAGCCGGGCGGCCATGAAGGCGGTGGCCCGCCGCAACCGCCAGCCCGGCAGCGCGCCCTGTGCACGTCTCTCGGCATCTGCGACCGCGTAGTGGCGCACGAGGTGGACGGCGAGGCTCTGCGCCAGTCCGGCGACGAACAAGTCCCCACCGCCACCTTCCGTTACCAGTTCCGTGTGAAGCAGGCCCAGCAATTTCGAGAGGGTGGCGTCCCGGCCGCCCGAGACGTCCCGAAGCGTGACAGTCCCAGCAGCCTTGCCGAGCATCTCGCGCGCCACTCGGTCGAACAGCGGCACCGAGACATAGAGGTGCATCACCTCGAAGGGCTGGTGGGCCTCCGCCTGCCACCGCAGCTCATAGGGCGTTGGCGAGCGGGTCAAGAAGAAGTCGCCGACGCTCACATGGCTCGCGATCCATGTGCCGC
Source organism: Ancylobacter defluvii (assembly GCF_018390605.1). Taxonomy (GTDB): domain Bacteria; phylum Pseudomonadota; class Alphaproteobacteria; order Rhizobiales; family Xanthobacteraceae; genus Ancylobacter; species Ancylobacter defluvii. Next base: position 130,419 of record NZ_JAHBGD010000027.1, on the reverse strand, counting down.
CAACCTCGCGCTCCTCGACAATGGCCTTGCCCGATATCACCCACACGATCAGCGGTTCCGCGACGGCCGGAACCAGGAAGGGATGTTGTACGTGCCTGCGGCAGAAGACTTGCGCGAAGACGTCCTGCCAGGCGGGGCCGTCACCGCTGACGAGGGTGGTGCCGCTTATGTGGCTTTCGAGCCCCGCGGGAGAGGTCCGGTCGGGGGGGGGCGACGGAGTGGATGGCGCGTTCGGTACCAAAATCATCTCCCGTGCATCCGGCATGCGCGTGCCCCTTAACGATGTAGCGCCGGCGACGTTCATGTCATCCGGCGCTACCAACGACAGGCAGACAGTCGATTGAGCTGCAGTCAGCGCGGCAGCTTTTCGTCGCGGTACAGGATCATGCCGGCATGGTGGAGAACCCCGTCGATGAACTCGCCATCGGCAGTGAAGCCGGTGTCATCCCAGTAGTCGATGTGATTTCCGCGCACCTCGTAGCGGCCCCGATAAGCACTCTCCGTCCGGCCCCGCGCCTCGTCATAGCGGCCATTCGGCAGCAGGTTGTGGCGGATATGGCCATCCCCGGTGATCCACATGCCGACATAGGGATGGTCGGCATCCGGTGCGGAGGCTTTGGTTCGAGCATGGTTCATCTGGGCATGTCCTTGCTGGATCGAGGTGCCGGCGAGAAGCAAAACGGCGGCGGCTATTGAGAGGTGCGAGCGGTGGGGCATGTTCATCCTGGCCTCCGCTCAGGCACTGGCCGTCGGCCGGATGACGATCTCGCTGGTGTCGATGTCGGCGGGTTGACCGACGACATGGACGATCGCATCGGCGATGGCTTCGGGCTTCAGGGCGATCTGGCGATAGGCGACCATGGCCTCGGCCGCGGTCGGATCGGTGATCGAGTTGGCGAGTTCGGATTCCACGACGCCGGGATAGACGCAGGTCACGCGGATCTTGTCGCTCTCCTGCCGCAGGCCATCGGAGATCGCCCGCACCGCGAATTTGGTGGCGCAGTACACAGCGGCCGTTGGGGAAACGGCGAGGCCGCCGATCGACGAGACATTGATGACCTGCCCGGCGCCCTGGCGGTTCATCACCGGCAGCACAGCCGCGATCCCGTGGAGGACGCCCTTGATGTTGACGTCGATCATCCGATCCCACTCGTCCACCTTGAGCGCCGCCATCGGCGAGAGCGGCATGACGCCGGCATTGTTGACGATGACGTCAATGCGCCCGAAAGCGGCCAGCGCGGCGTCGGCGAAGGCCTGAACGTCTTCGCGGGAGGTCACATCGAGACTCCTGTAGATTGCCGTGCCACCGGCTGCCTCGATTTCGGCCGTCAGATGCTCGAGCCGATCCGTCCGCCGCGCTCCGAGCACGACGACGGCTCCGGCCTTGGCGAGTGCGCGGGCGGTCGCTTCGCCGATGCCGCTGCTGGCCCCGGTGATGAGAACGATCTTGTTGGCGAGAGTGCTCATGGAACGATTCCTTCTTCTAGGTGGGCTGGAGAATGGTGAGGCGCCGCTGCGGCCGGCGGGATATGTCCCGGATGCGCGCTCGCAGGGCACGGAAGCTGGCTAGGCGGTTTCCGGGAGATCGGTGCTGCGGCTGACGTCCTCCCACCGCCGCAGGTCGTCATCGAGGTGATCGAGCCGCGCCTGAGCGCGTCGGAGCGCGTCGCTGCCGAGCAGCAGATCGAGCGGCGGCTCTTCCGCCTCGACGGCTTCGAGAATGGCCAGCGCCGCAAGCCGCGGGTCGCCGGCCTGCCGTCCATCCCGGCACAGAAGACCGTCGACGGCACGGCCGCTCGTGGCGGCATAGTCGTCGATATGCGCCGCGGTGCGGAGGATGGAGCGGCTCGACAGGAATTCCGTGCGGAACGCGCCCGGCTCGACGGCGGTCACCCAGAGCCCGAACGGCGCCACTTCCTGCGAGAGCGCGTAGGAAATCGCCGATAGTGCGGCTTTCGTACCGGCATAGATGCCTGAGCCGGGAGCCGGTGCGATGCCGGCAATGGACGAGATGTTGACGATGTGCCCGCACCCCTGAGCCCGCATTCGGGGCAGCGCATGACGGATGACGGCCAGCGGGGCGAAGAGATTGATGTTGAAGATGTCACGCACCTCCGGATCGGAGGCCGCTTCGACAGGCCCGAGAAGGCCGTAACCGGCATTGTTCACCAGCACGTCGATGCGCCCGTGCAGTGCATAAGCCGAGGCGAGCGCCTGCTTGATCGAGGCGGGATCGCCCAAATCCAACGGGAGCACCTCAAGGTCCTGCTTGGAGAGTCCCCCCGGCAGGGCACCGTCGCGCGTTGTGCCGATCACCCGGTCGCCGCGCTCCAGTGCGACCTGCGCAAGGGAATGTCCCAGGCCACGGGCTATTCCCGTGATGAACCAAACCCGGCCGGTCATGGCTTTCTCCTTCCTATGCGCGAGCCCTGATTGGCTCGCCACTGTGGAAGGGAGATTAGATTGTAACCTTGCTGCCTATAATCCGGCGCGTTTCAACATAGCTTGTTAGTTGAGGCGATATAATTGGATGATCGACCCCAACGACGATGCACCCCGACTGGGACCGGGGCGCATCGGGGATGTCGGGACAATCAAGCCACGCGCGACCGAGATCAGGTTTCCTCGAGCTGAAGCTGGCCAGGTGATGATGCCGCCAGTTCAGCCCAATCGAGCTCCTCTTGAACGGCCTGGAAGACATCGTCCTCGATTCCCCCCGTCCGGCGGATGCCCGCCAGCGCGGTCCGCATCTCATCCAGCACCGACCGGCGCAATTGATCGACCTCTCCTGCGGAACGCCGGCTATCGTGCGGCGCGACGGCGGCACGCTTGGCGCGATAGATGTCACGCAGATGCACGGCGGCGGCGCCGTTCTCGCCGGAGAGGTGGTCAAGCGCTGCGTCCAGCAGGACGGCGCGGGTCGTCGCAACTTCGGCCTCGAAGGACGTATCCGGCTGCACCTCCAGGAAGCGGATGAGCGGGCCAAGCGTAAGTCCCTGGCCGATCAGCGTGCCGAGCACGACGGCGAGCGAGCCGAGAACGATGAGATCGCGTCCGGGAAAGTCGGTCGGCAGATAAAGCGCGGCGGCCAACGTCACGACGCCCCTCATGCCACACCACGACACGATGCAGGCCTGCGCGAAGCTCGGCGCGTCCGGCCCGCCGGCCATGTGCGTTCCACGGTACATGGCGCGATTGAACAGCAAGACCCAGGCGATGCGGACAAGTACGACGGTTGCCAGCACCACGCCGGCGAAAGCCAGCGCCTGCCAGGCTTCGGCCGCGTTCAGCCCCATGAGGATAGCGCGGGCCTGCAAGCCCATGAGCAGGAAGGCAAGTACATTCAGGACGAAAACCGCCGCTTCCCAGACGGCATAGGAGTGAACACGATCCCGAGCGGATTGGCGCTCGGGGAAGTAACGCGCCACTCCCATGGCGAATGCCACGATGCACAGGATCGCGGAGAGGTGCAGCCGTTCCGCGATGACCCAGACGCCGAAGGTGGCGACGAATTCCAGCAGCCGGCTGCCCAGCGTGCCGGCAAAACTGGGGGCGATGCGGACATAGACGAGCGCGAAGCCGATCCCCAGCGCGATGCCTCCGGGAGCGGCGATCAGGATCATCGAAAGCTGGTTTCTGGAGACTTCCGCCTGTGAGCTTAAAGAAATGGCGGCGCCGAGAATGAGCAGCGCGAGAGCGTCGTTGAAGAGGCTCTCGCCCTTGAGGACGGCGATCGTCCTGCGCGGCAGAGAGAAGCGCGCCAGCACGGCGGTCGCGGCGGCCGCGTCCGGCGGAGCGACGATCGCTCCCAGCGCAATTGCGGCCGCCAGGGGAAGGCCGGCCAAGGCCATGCTCACCCATGCCACTGCAGCCGTCGTGATCACCACGGCGAAGGCGGCCAGAGCGAGCAAAGGCTTCCAGTTGCTTTTCAATGCCCTCGGCGAGAAGTCATAAGCCGCATCGAAGAGCGCCGGCGCGATGAACAGCGCCAGGGCGAGTTGGGGATCGATTTCGATGACCGGCGTCCATGGCAGCGTCGCAACCAGTACTCCCGACAGGGCCAGCATCGTCGGATAAGGAATGTTCAGTCGCCGCGATACATGCAGCAGTCCGACGGCGACAAGGACGAGGATCAGCATGTTCTCAAAGAGGGCCATCTAACTGTCCCCCGATCATGCCGAACGCAGTGCGCGAGGGGAGTGCGGAAGGCTTCTCCAGCGCACGGGGCGGGTGACATTCGAGGTCGTCGCCGGTGCATTCAGTTCCGAGAAGGTCAGGAGCTCGAACTTGGGTTCGGCGAGATGGTGCAGCAGGCCGAGATACCCCTGCATCCGGGCGTGCCGCAGATTCTCCTTGAGATCTTGCCGGGACCGCCACGTCTCGTAGATGCACCACACGCCCGCTTCGTCCTGCGACCGATGCAGGTGGTACTCAAGGCAGCCGGGGGCGGCACGGCACGGCTCTACAAGCCGTTCGAGCTCATGGCCCAGCACGTCTTCCAGTCCGGGGCGGGCGCGCAGGATCGTGATGTTGGTCAGGCTTTCCATAACAAGCTCCCATTTCTCCATCGCCACCCGCTGTGGGGAGGCTTGCTCATGGAAGGGATTATGCTTTGCGAAGGTCGGATCGATAATCGACGGAAATCTACGCTTCTTTGTTAGCCGAGGGGATATAATGAGGCCGCACGCGGCCTCGCCCGCAGTGCCCAGGCTGTGGCCGGCCGATCGCGCGACGCTCAACGCCGACTGAAGCGATAACCCGCGTGATGGAGTTGCCCGTTCTTGAACTCTCCGAACGCCCAGAAGCCGAGATCGTCCCGATAGACGATCCGCTCGCTCTGTATCCAGTACGCGCCCCGATAGGCGCTCTGCCGGTCTCCGCGCGCTTCTTCATAACGGCCACCTGGCAGCAATTCCTGGCGGACGAATTCATCCTCATCGATCCACGTACCGAGATAGGGATGATCGTCGATCTTCCCCTCGACAGGCGTTACCACCTCGACCGCATGCTCGATCGGCTTGCCGTTCCACCGCCGGATCCTGCCAGCGGCGATCAGCATGTCGAGATGCCGGCCCGGAGCCGTTGCCGGCCACGCGGCTGCCACTGAGACCGATAGCTGCGCGACCTGTGTTGGCGCCGAAACGGCCAGGCGGATAACGGCAATGTCCGCCGTCGCTGCCGGAAACAGCGTGGCCGCTGAGGCGGGATCTGCGAAGTTCACATGCGAGGGCAGGATCAGTGTACCCTCGCAATCGATGACGATCGTGTCGTCGTCATCCGGCCCTGTGGAGAGGCCGGGGCCGACGGCTACGATCACTGAGTCGCAGATGAGGACATCCGCCCGCTCCCAGTCGCCGATACGGGGATCGAGCGTTAGGACCGCGCCACCCGCTAGCAGGATCGGGCGATGGCCTCCCACTTCATTGGCGATAAGCGCTGCAAGGAGCTCACTGCAGCGTCTCGGCCGGCCTTCCATTGTCATAAGCGATGCCCCCTTTCGTGCTCCGTCATGCGCGCATCCGTGCCAGCGCATCGAGTGTTCATGGATCCTGACGGGCCGTCATGCGCAAAGCATCCATGAAGGCGCGCAATGCGGGCGCCATCTGTCGCTGCCGGGGATAGCAGAGGAAATAACCGGGATAGGGCTCGCAATATGGATCGAGCATCCTGACCAGGCGGCCCTCGGCAATGAGAGCATCGGCCTCCCGGTTGGTGGCGAAGGCGATGCCGGCGCCATCCAGGCAGGCGGCGAGCATCATGGCCCGGTCGCTCACGATGATCGTGCCCTTGACCACTAGTTCAAACCAATTGCCGTTTCGGCAGAACTCCCAAGCATAGGGGAGGCTCTGCCCCGCCCACCTCCAGAGAATGCAATTGTGATCGAGTAACTGTTCGGGCGCCTTGGGCGTCCCGCGCCGGGCGATGTAGTCTGGGGTCGCCACGGGATACTGTACCAGCGGACCACCGATCTCGACCGCGATCATGTCCCGTTCGACCACTTCGCCGGGGCGGATGGCCACGTCCCATCCTCCCGACACGATATCGACGACGGCATCATCGACGGTCACATCGACCGTGATCTCGGGATAGGACCGGCTGAACGCGCCCAGCATCGGTAGGACGAATGCTTGTGCCGCGAGGCGGGCGGCGTGCACGCGCACCGTACCGGCCGGCGTGTCCCGGAAACGCGTCGCACTGGCGAGGGCTGCATTGATCTCGTCCATGGCGGGGCGCAGGCGAAGCAGCAGGGTCTCTCCGGCGGGGGTGAGGGCCACGCTGCGCGTGGTGCGATTGAGCAGGCGGATACCCAATCGTTCCTCGAGGTTGCGGATGGTCTGGCTGAGCGACGAAGGCGTGACCCCTAGGCGCTCGGCGGCGCGGCTGAAGCTCAGCAGTTCCGCGACCGTCACGAAGGTTCGAAGCTGCGCGAACTCGCTTCCCTGGACCGTCGGCGTCATCCCCATCTCCGAAAGCTGCGGTCAAACTACGTAGCAGCTATCGGATAATCAGTCATGATCGGTGTCCATTCTTAAGCTTGCCGCGTAGGGCAGGTTGCGCGAGCATCCGGGCCGGAGGTAAAGTGCCGGGCTTTTATCCGCAGGGCACTTCCGCCAGCAGATCACTTGCCCCATTCCGGGCCGCCATCTGTGCAGGTCTGTCCTCCATCGACGGGCAGGACGATCCCCGTGATCCAGGTGGCCTCTTCGCTTGCCAAAAAGGCCACGGTTGCGGCGATCTCTTCGGGTTGTCCCGCCCGACGCAGGGGAACGCGCTCCCACGCCTTCTCCAGCAACGCCTCGTCTTCCATGATGGCGTCCACCATCTCGGTCACAGTTAGGCCAGGAGCCACTGTGTTGGCGCGTACACCGAACTTACCGAGGTCGCACGCGATCGAGCGGGTGAGGTTCGCTACCCCGCCCTTGGCAGCATTGTAGGCCGCGTGGTTCCACCCTCCGCCTAAGGACGAAACGGAGCCGATGTTTACAATGGAACCCTTGCTCGCGATGAGATGCGGTACAGCCGCTCGGCTCATATAGAACACGCCGGAAAGATCGGAACTCAGGCAGTCATCCCATTGCTCATCCGAGGTCCCCTCGATCGTGCCGACGAGATTCATGCCGGCGGCGTTTACCAGCGTATCCAGGCGGCCGAACCGTGCAACGGTCGCGGCTACCAGCGCATCGCACTCCCGCCGACTGGCAACGTTGGCGACAAAGGTGGCGGTGCGCGTCGCGGGCATGTCCGACGCGGTTTCTGTTAGCCGCTTTTCCGTGCGGCCTGAGATCATGACAGCCGCACCTTCCGCGGCGAGGCGATGAGCGATTGCGGCTCCAATTCCGGAGCCACCGCCAGTGACAAGTGCTACCTTTCGTTCAAAACGCTGAGGCATGACAGACTCCTTCGTCACGCCCGGCGGCGCGACGGCGCCGCTGGGCAGGTTTCAACGTTATGAGTGTTGTAGTGTCAGGTGGCCGGGAAGTCGGCCGAGCGGGAGAGTGTCTCCCAGGCGGTCACATTGGCCCGAAGGCGTTGATCTTTTCCAGCGTGAGCTCCACCGCCTCATTGCCGAGCAATAGGTTATGCGGCGGCTCGGTGGCCAGCACGGCGTCGCGGATCGCCTGGGCGGCACGGGCGGGATCGCCAGCCTGCCGTCCCACGGAGGCATGATAGGCCCGGCGGGCTTCACCAGCGGTGCGGTCGTAATCGCTTATGACAGTCGCCGCCTCACTCGAAGAGCCCGCCCATTCGGTGCGGAAGCCGCTCGGCTCGACGGCCATGACACGGATGCCGAGCGGTTGGACCTCGCGGCGCAGAGTGTCGGACAACCCTTCGACGGCAAACTTGCTGGCGCAGTAATAGCCAACGCCTGTAAACCCGATCAGGCCACCAATCGAAGACAGGTTGACGATGGTGCCGCCGCGACGCCCCCGCATCCCCGGTAAAGCCGCATGGATCATGTTGGCCGTGCCGTAGAAGTTCACCTCGAACAGGCGCCGTGTGTTGGCCTCGTCGGTCTCCTCCACAGCGCCGAAGAAGCCGATGCCGGCATTGTTGACGAGAACATCGATCCGCCCGAAATGCGCCTCCGAGGCTGCAACAGCGTCGAGGCACTGCGCACGATCCGTAACGTCGAGGGGAAGGATAAGGGCTCACCCTTGTGCTTCAGATCGGCGATCTTGGAGATATTGCGGGCGGTGACCACGACATTGTCGCCGCTTGCGAGCAGATGTTCGACGATGTATCGACCAAATCCCGTCGAGCATCCCGTCACCAGCCACACTTTGGATGTTTGCTTGCTCATATGATTGCTCCTTTGGGCCGATCAATATTGCGGAGAAACTTGCCGGTAGGCACAGATCTCCACTTTTCCGACGCAAAGCTCCGGGACCTTTGCCATGAATGCCCGCACATAGTCGGAAGCCATGTGCAGATCGAAGTCGGAGGGTTGCCGCCAGTCCTCCAGAACCATCCAGGCATGCGGATCGTCCTTGGACTGGTGGATTTCGTAGCGAAGGCAACCTTTCTCCTGCCGCGACGGCGAGACGAGCTTGAGCAACTCGGAGCCAAGCTCGTCCGATCGGCCGGACCGGGCGTTGAAAAAGGCGGCATTGGTGAGTTCTGCCATCTTTGTCTCCTGTCCTGGGCATAACCACCCGCATCGTGAGAGCAGGCGGCACCTTCGGCATCGCTTTGTGACTTGCGTTTGGATCCTGCTTTTTGCCGCGTTACACCCCGTGGAGCGCGACGATCCGAGAGCCCGCCGCCGTGCGGCGTTGACGCGCGAGCGGCGCGTATTCCGGCGAGGAAAAAAGTCGGCGGATGGCATCCATGTCGGGAAACTGAAGGATCAGCATGTTGGTGGCTGGCCAGCCCTCAAGGTCAAGCGGGGTCTCGTCGAGGGCTATGAGGTGGCCGCCGAGGCGCTCGACGAGCGGCAAGGCCTTGGAGCGATAATCCGCGATGGCGTCTGGATCACGGATGTCGAGATCGACAACGAGATAGGCTGACATGAGTATCTCCCTCTCACGGCGTTCACGGTCGGAACGCCAAATTGACAGGCAGAAACCCTAGATCGGCCTGAGGGGGCATCGCTTCCTTGAACTTGCGGAAGCTGTCGCGACTTTGCTCTTTTGCGCTCCCTCAAACCCTGGCGTAGGTTGCCAGTCAAGTTGGCCCGGAGCATCCGTATCTTAGAAAATCATTCTGCAGCGTTGCGCGGCCACATCGTGCCTCCGCATGAACTCCTCAAGCGCGGGCTAGAGAGTTCCAGCGAATACGTAGTTCTCACTTTCATCCACGTCGGCGCGCCAAAACTTCTCTAGGCCACGCTAAGGGCATCCCGTAACAGCTGGGGACCGTCGAAGCGACGATCGACATTTTGCGCCCTGCTCCAACGTCGAGGATCTCGCCCGCAGGGCGTGGGAGATCCTCGATCTGTCACCTCAGCGGCGCTCGTACCAGTCCTGCAGTCGGTACCAGGCCGCGACGAAAGGCACGAACCAGGGATTGCCGGAATAGAGTGGCACGGCGGTGAAGCGCTCGCGGTCGAAGGCGGTCGGGCGGTTCTGGCGGCCGAGGATCTTCTGGGCGGTCTGGTAGCCGAGATAGGACATCAGCGCGACGCCGTTGCCGTTGCAGCCAGCGGCGAACTCGGAATTGTCCCGATGGCCCATATGGGCGACCTTGTCGACCGTCATGGCGACGAAGCCGCTCCAGGCATGGGTGATCTTGTAGGCTTTCAGCTCCGGCCAGATTTCCGTCATCCGTTCATAGATCGCCGGCGCCGCGTCGCGGTCCTCGCGCTCGAAGAAACCCGGGCGCGAGCCGAACAGGATGCGGCTGCCGTCCGGGGAAGGCCGCGTATAGATCACGTCGCGCCGCGTATCGGAGATCATCCGCCCCTTGGGAATCAGCGCTTCGATGAGATCGGACGGCAACGGTTCGGTGGCGATCTGGTAGCTCTTCACAGGCACGATGCGCCGCGCGAGGTCGGGATGGCCATCCTTGCGTGTATAGCCGTTGGTGGTGCTCACCACATGCTCGGCGATGATGTCCCCGCGCTCGGTCGGGACGAGCTTCAGCTCGCCATCGGTGTCGCGCACCGGGCCGGCCTTGGCATGCGAGCGCAGCTTCACACCGGCCATCCGGGCGCGTCGGCGCAGAGCCTGATGGTATTTCCCGGGATGCAGCCCGCCATATTCGTCGACCACCATGCCGCCGAAATAATAGTCCGAGCCGATCACCTGCCGCTGGTTGCCGCGATCGTAGAGATGCACGGTCACGCCGGTCTTCTCGGCGAGGATGCGGCCGTTGCGGTGGGTCGGCTCGACCATGGATGGCGCATGGGCACCGAAGAACCGGCCGGTGATCTTCAGGTCGGCGTCCAGCCCCTCTTCATTGATGAGCGTCTGCAGATAATCGAAAGAGGCGATGCTGTCGCCGATCATGCGGTCGAACAGTTCTGGGTCGATGCCCTTGATGGCACCGCCTACCACCAGTTTCTGGCCGCTCGACACCATGCCGCCCGAGCGGGTCGAACCGCCTTCGCCGATCCGCCCGCCGTCGATGACCACGACATCGAGCCCGGCGCGGGCGAGTTCGGTGGCCGCGTTGAGCCCGGCATATCCCGAGCCGATGACCACGGCATCCGCGCGGGCGGGAAGCGGATCGAGGTCGGTCTCCGGCTCGGCGGCCTCCCACCAATAGGGGTCGGCCTTGAAGCCTTCCGCGAAAATGTCTGCTGCCGACATGGCACTGCCTCTGCTGACTGGACGGGAGGCGCCTAGAGCACCTGCCCGAGGAATTCGCGCGTGCGCGGGTCCTGCGGCGCGTCGAAGATCTGTGCCGGGGGACCGCTCTCGACGATGCGACCGTGATCGGTGAAGCAGACCCGCTCGGCGACCTCGCGCGCGAACTTCATCTCGTGCGTGACCAGGATGCAGGTCAGCCCCTCATCGACCAGTTCGCGGATGGCGGTGAGGACCTCCTTCACCGTCTCGGGGTCGAGTGCTGCCGTCACCTCGTCGAACAGAATGACCTGCGGCTCCATGGCCAACGCGCGGGCAATGGCGACGCGCTGCTGCTGGCCGCCGGAAAGCTGCCCGGGATAGGCATCCGCCTTGTTGGACAGCCGCACCTTGGCGAGCAGGCGATGGGCACGCTCCTCGACCTCCCTCCGGTCGTGGCCGAGCACCTGCACCGGCGCCATCATGATGTTCTGCAATGCCGTACGGTGCGGGAACAGGTTGTATTGCTGGAACACCATCGCCACGCGGTGGCGCAGCGGGCGCATCTCCTTCTCGCTTCGCAGCTTGTGGACCTCGATCTCGCCGACCCGGATGCGGCCCCCATCGATCGGGATCAGCCCGTTGATGCAGCGCAGGATGGTCGACTTGCCCGATCCCGAGGGCCCGATGATGCACACCGCCTCGCCATCCTTCACGGAGAGCGAGATGCCTTTCAGTACCTCGAAGGAAGCGAAGCTCTTCGTCACCGCGTCGAGTTCGATCAGCGCATTGGTGCGGTTCATAGGGTGTCTCCCTTGACCGACTGCTCCATCCGCCGTGCCAGAAGCGCGATCGGGTAGCAATAGGCGAAGAACAGGAACAGAGTGGTGATGTAAAAATAGACGATGACCCGCTCGTTCTCCATGGAGAGAAGGGTGTTCAGCGTCGTGAGAACATCCTGAATACCTGTCACCGTCGCGAGCGACGTGGCGATCATCAGCAACGCGTAGAGGTTCATCCAGCCGGGAATCATGCGGCGCAGCGCTTGCGGCAGGATGATGCGGCTGTAAATCGCCATCGGCATGTAGCCGAGCGCGCGCGCCGCCTCCCACTGGCCGGAATGGATCGACTGCACCGCGCCGCGGATGATCTCGGCGAAGTTCGCCGCGGTCGGCAGGGAGAGGCCGATCACCGCCTTCACGAAGGCGGGCACGGCAATGCTCACGCCGAACAGCCGCACGTTGAACGGGATGATGTAGAGCATCGCGAACAGCAGCACGAGCCAGGGCGAGTTGCGCAGGAAGTTCATGACGAAGAAGCAGGGTAGGCGGACGAGCCGGCTCTTCGCCATCATGCCGAAGGCCAGCAGCGTGCCCATGATCGCGGCCAGCGCCATGGAGCCGAGGCCGAGGAAGATGTTGAGCGCGAAGCCGCCGGTGAGCGGCCAGCCGGAGCCGCTGCCGGTCAGCAGCAGCGGCAGGCGCAGCCACACGCGCTGCCAGTAGGCCGCGCCTCCCAAGAGGGCATCCGCCGCAATCCATCCGGCGAGCGCGAGCACGATGGCAAGCTGAACAACGCGCTTCTTCTCGTGATAGGTGAGGGGCCACTGCATCTCAGTGCCCCTTGCCGTAACCGGGGAAGGCGAGCGCGCGTTCGATGCGCGACATGCCCCAGGACAGGACGCTCACCAGCGACACGTAGATCAGCAGCACCAGCAGCATGACCTCGGCGGTGCGGAACGTGTCGTTGTAGATCTGACCCGCATAATACATCAGCTCCGGCACGGTAATGACCGAGGCTTGCGAGGTGGTCTTGAACAGGTTGGTGAGAATGTTGGTCAGAGCCGGGAGGCAGATGCGGCTGGCGATCGGCACCTCGATGCGCCGGAACCGACCCCAGCGGCTGTAGCCGAGCGAGCGCGCCGCCTCATTGACCGAGCGCGGCAGGCTCTCCAGTCCCGAGCGAAAGGCCTCGATACACAGCGCGCCCCCGAAGAAGCTCAACGACACCAGCGCGCAGTCGAAGGCCGAGAGCAGCGGCACGCTCAGGCCGGTTACGGGATCGGTCACGCGCAGTCCGATGGTGCTGAGTGTGAAGTAGAAGAACAGCATCTGCAGCAATGGCGGTGTATTGCGGAACAGCTCGACGAACAGCTCGATCAGCGCATCGAGCCAGGCGATCCGAAGGCTGAGGGCCAGCGCCCCGAAGGTGCCGATGAGGACGGCGACCGCCGAGGAGGCGAGCGCCAGTCCGATGGTGTTGAGCGTTCCGCGGAGCAGCCAGCCTTGATAGACCGGATCGCTCAGCCAGGAATAATCGAGACCGAACAAGTGGTTGCTCCGCGGAACGGGGGGTCAGGGCTTCAGTTTCGCGGCTGCGGCCTTGGCGCGCTCGGCGATGTAATTGGAGTGCGGCATGCCATAGGTGGTTTCCCACTCGATCAGCTTGCCTTCGGCCTCCGCCTTGGTGATCGCCTTGTTCACCGCGTCGCGGAAGGCGGTATCGTCCTTGCGGATGCCGGCCGCCTGCGGGATGTACTCATAGGGGTCGACCGCGATCTTGTAGTCGGCCCATTCGGCTTCTTCGGTCTTCTTGCGCAGCGTCATGTCGTCGAAGACGAAGCCGACGCAGCGATTGTCCTTGAGCGCGCGGTAGGCTTCCGGCTGCGTCTTGAACGCGGTGAGCTGAACGCCGAGGTCCTCGGTCAGGTGCTTGTTGTAGTAGGAGCCCTGAATGCCGCAGAGCGTCAGCCCCTTCAGTTCTTCCCATTTGGAGAAGGTCGCTGCCTTGGGGGCGATGACGGATGGGCCGGGGGCGGAGACATAGTACTCGGAGAAGTCGATCACCTTGCCCCGCTCGGCGGTGACACCGAGGGTCGCCAGGATGATGTCAATGCGCCCGGAATTCAGGAACTCGATGCGGTTGGCGGCGACCACGGGGACCAGTTCGGCCTTGCCCTCGGGGCCGAGCAGTTCCCTGGCGACGTATTTGCCAAGATCGACCTCGAAGCCGACGATCTCGCCCTTGTTGTTCAGGAACCCGTAGGGCGGGTAGTCGTTCTTCACGCCGATGGTGAGCGTGCCCTTGGCCTTGACGTCGGCAAGGGTGTCGGCCCCCGCCGCAGTGATACCCAATGCCACGACGATCGAGGTGGCGATGGTCAGGATGGAAGTTCTCACGTTGCGTCCCTCTGGTTCTGGTTGGACCTTACGTTGCGTGGTGCGGGGGATCACGGCCGACGGGAAGCCCGCCGCGCCCACCAGTCTGACTAAAATTTGACCGAACCCTCGTCTGCTTGTTTTTTATACATTGATTGCCAGAACTTCTCATATTACAAGCTCATGGCAAATGTTTTGTCACTATGTGGAATTGATAGATGGCGACTTCCACGGCAGGCGGGTCGCAGCTTCTGGATCGCGCGGCGCTCCTTCTCGACCTCATCGCCGACGGCAATTCGGAAGGAGCCACGCTCAAGGAACTGGTGGAGCGTTCGGGCCTCAACACCGCGACCTGCCACCGCATTCTCAACACGCTGGTCGGGCATCGGCTGCTGGCCCGTGACGACAAGCGCAGACGCTACCGGCTCGGGGCCAAGATGTTCATCTATGGCGCGCGCGCGGCGCGTGGGCCCGGGCTCATCAGCCGCTGCGAGATGAGCCTGTCGCGGCTGCGCAAGAAGACCGGCGAAACCACCCATCTGATGGCGCGCCACAACCACGATTCCCTCTGCCTCGACCGCCGCGACGGGGAGTGCGTGGTGCAGACGCTTACCGGTTCGATCGGCGGTTCGGTGCCGCTCGGTGCCGGGCCGGGCAGCATCGCCATGCTGGCCTTCCTCGAGCGCGAGGAGCAGGAATTCATCCTGCGCGCCAACGAGGCGCGCTTCGCCTCCTTCCGCGACCTCACCACCGACAAGGTCTCGCGGCTGATCGAGGAGACGCGCGGGCGCGGCTACGCCGTGGACATCGGCGAATTGATCCCCGGCATAGCTGGCGTCGCCATGCCGATCCACGACGAGGTCGGCGTGCCCGTCGCCTCGCTCGGCTTCACCTTCCTGTGCGCCAAGATCGTGCCGGACTTCGTCGACAACTACGCCGCCCTGCTGCGCGCCGAGATCGACCTGATCGAGAGCCGAAACTGAATGCCGGGATCAGAACGACTCTTCCAGCGTCCAGTTGACCGCGAATTCGGCGACGCTTGACGTGTTCGGCAGTTCGATCAGGAAGCGGATCGCGCGGCCGATGTCGACCGGGTCGGTCAGTTCGTCGGCCGTGCGCGTGGTCAGCGGCAACCCCATGTCGGTGGCGACGAAGCCGGGGCACACGGCGGTCGCGCGGATGCCGAGTTCAAAGCCGGTGTGGCGGATCGCATGGGCGAGGCCGGTGGCGGCGAATTTCGACACCGAGTAGAGGCTGGACACCGCCGATTTCACCCGCTTGCCGGAGAGCGAGGAGACGATGATCACCCGTCCGCGCCCGCTGGCCGAGAGGTCGTCCCAGGCCGCCTTGGCGAGTCGTCGTGGCGCGGCGACATGCACCTCCATCAGCCGGGCAAGTTCCTCGTCCTCCGCGGTGATCACATCCTTGCGGATCATGACGCCGGCATTGGCCACCACCGCGTCGATGCGTCCAAAGCGGTCTCTCGCCTCGCTCGCCCAGCGCTCGGCGGCGGCGGGATCGGTCGCCTCATAGGCGCAGGCCTGCACCTGTCCGGGTCCCTCCACCGCCCAGTCGGACAGCGCGGGGGTGCGCATGCCGAGCGAGACGTTCCAGCCAGCCTGCATCATCACGCGGCCGGTCGCCGCGCCGATGCCGCGTCCGCCGCCAGAGATGAGAACGGTGCGTGTAGCCATGATGATCCTCTCAGGCGTGTGGCGGCAGCTCGGCGCCCTCGCGCCGGGCCGCGCGCGTGTCGGCGTAGCGGAAATAGCGCAGCCGCAGCTTCGGCGCGTAGTCCATGTAGAACGGGGCGGCCTTCAGTGGCTCGATACGCAGAGACAGGTCCTTCTCCGGCACGCCCATCGCCCATTCGGAGAGGATGCCGCCCAGCATGGAGCCGGTAGGCACGCCGCGGCCTGACAGGCCCGTCAGCGCCACCACGCCGGGCGCAAGGCCGTAGAGCCGCGGCACGGTGCGAACCTGCATGTCGAGCTCGCCGTACCAAAAATACTCCCAACGGATCGGTTCCTTGATCTGCGGATGCAGCCATTTCAACCGGTCGGCCATTACCTGGTGGGTATAGGCCATGTCGGCTCCGCGTGCGCCCATCGGGAACATGGAGGCGACGATGCGGCCTTCGGCATTGTACTTGTAGACATAAATGTCGCCGCGCCCGTCATGCATGGTGGTATCCTGCGGCAGGACCGACTTGCGCAATTCCGGGCTGAGCGGCTGGGTAGCGCAGACGAACACCTTGAGGATCTTGAAGCTGCGGTCGAGCTTGGGCCACGCCTTCATTGTGTAGGCACCGGTGGCGAAGATCACCTTGTCGGCGACCACTTCGCCGCGCGGCGTCTTGACCTTCCAGCGCAGGCCTTCGGGCTCGATGTCCTCGGCCGGCGAGCCGGTGTAGAGCGTACCGCCCTCCTGGATCACCGCCCGCGCGAGGCCGCGGGCATAGCCGAGCGGGTTCATGTGGCCGGCTTCCTCATGAAACCAGCCGCCATGGAAGCGCGGGCTGCCGGTGAGCGCTTCCACCTCGTCACGGCCCAGCAGCCGGGTGCGGGCACCGACGCTGTTGTATTGGTCGACCTTTCCCTTAAGCACCTCGACCGCTCCAGGACGCAGGGCGCCCATGACGTAGCCGTTCTGCCGCCATTCGCAGTCGATCTGATAGTCGCGGATCATCGCCGCCACGCGGTCGTTCGCCCGTGTCTGGCGGTGGATCAGCCGCTCGGCCCACGGCTCGCCGAGGATCTTCCGCAGTGCCGGTAGGCTGTAATAGCTGAAGGTCGGCGTGCAATGGCCGGCATTGCGACCGGATCCGCCAAAGCCGGCTTCTTCGGCTTCCAGCAGCACCACTTTCACCCCCTGCCGGGCGAGCTCGAGTGCAGTCGTCAGCCCGGTGAACCCGGCCCCGACGACGCAGACATCGGCGCTGACTCGGCCTTCGAACGGCGCCGTCTGCAGTGCCGGCGCGGCCGTGGCGTACCAGAGGGTGGTGGCGAAGGGGGAGAACTTGCTCATCGTCTTCCCTGCCGAGGCAGGCTCCGAAATCCGCAGGGATGTCGGTAGCCGATCACGTCGCCGGCCGAGACGTCAATATTATTTCACAATGAGAATTTCATATGCTGATATTCTCACATATTGATAAGTTGCTGGTTTATGTGCCGTGTGAGGCAAGATGGAGAGATGCTGACTGGAGCGCACCAAATCCGCCAAGCGAGAGGTGCCGAGCTTCACCTGGGGCCGCGCGGTGTTCACGCGGCGTAGCGCCTCGTACGCTGCCGAGCAGGCCAATCTGCATGCCAAGGGCGGGCTCATATACGGCTGGCTACGATCTGCCGAAGGCCATCATCAGTAGGGCATGCCGCTCACCATTTTACACATCTTGAAGAAGAGCCGGACCGGAAAGGCGCGGACCAATAGCCTCCGCCAAGCGCGGTTTAGAGCGCTGCAGCGGAAACGTAGTTCTCATTTTTATCAACGCCGGTGTACCTGATGCAGGTCCGAATGGCAGACGCCGCAATAGAGCACCTCCATCGCGACATCGTTCGGCCGCAGCTCACGCCGCTCGAAATCATAGGGACTGAGCGGGGTCGTCTTCGAGCGCGCCGCGCAGCCAATGGTCTTCATGGGCTTCTCCTGTGCGTGGCCGCCGCACCGCTGACGCGCGGCGCCGGAATATCCACGCCTGAACTAGGACGGGCAACCCGGCAGGGGTAGAGCCGCCGCGCGCTAGCTCTCATGACGGGCGCTCATCAATGGAAGTCGCGTATGCGAGGCTCGGGGGCGCCGCCCCCGATTGATGAGGCTCCCTCATCACGCCATGCGCACTCCGGCCGGTAGTCGCAGGGAAAGCCGCCCTCTAACCTCGATCCACCTTGCACCGCCGCACGTCTCCCGCCGCGCGGGACGGGCGACAGCTCGGCGGGAGTCGTCCCGGACGGTGCCGGCGTCGCTGCGTGGCGACCGGCGCGCGCGCCCTTTCATTGGAATCATTATGCTGACTCACGATATGCCCGTCGTCGAGGGCATGGCGGAGACCACCGCCTCCCCTGCCGCGAACTGGAGCGCGGTCTTCGCGCTCTCGCTCTGCGTCTTCACGCTCATCGCATCCGAGTTCATGCCTGTGAGCCTGCTCACCCCTATCGCTACCGAACTCCGCGTCACCGAAGGGCAGGCCGGGCAGGCCATCGCCGTCTCCGGCGCGTTCGCGGTGCTCACGAGCCTGTTCATCACCGCCGTCGCCGGCCGCCTCGATCGCAAGATCCTGCTGCTCGCGCTGACCGGCCTGATGATCGCCTCCGGCGCGATCGCGGCGACGGCGCCGAGCTATACGGTGTTCATGATCGGGCGTGCGCTGATCGGCATCGTCATCGGCGGCTTCTGGTCCCTATCGGCAGCGACCGCGATGCGGCTGGTGCCGGAACAACAGGTGCCGAGGGCGCTCGCCATTCTCAATGGCGGAAATGCCCTGGCTACCGTGGTCGCCGCCCCGCTGGGCAGCTTTCTTGGCGGGATCATTGGCTGGCGCGGCGCCTTTTTCTGCGTTGTCCCGGTCGCCGTGGTGGTCTTCGTCTGGCAGCTCATCAGCCTGCCCTCGATGAAGACCGAGGGGCGCGCCACCTCCGCTCATGTGTTCTACCTGCTTCGTCGGCCGGTGGTGTGCTTGGGCATGGCGGCCGTCAGCGTGTTCTTCATGGGCCAGTTCGCGCTGTTCACCTATCTGCGCCCCTTTCTTGAGACGGTGACGCGGGTCGATCTGTCCGCGCTGTCGCTCATCCTTCTACTGATTGGTGTGACCGGCTTCATCGGCACCCTGCTGATCGAACGCTTCGTGAGGATCGCCCTTTACCGCACCCTTATCTTCATCCCTGCCATCATGGCGGTGATCGCGGCGGCGCTGATCGGCTTCGGCGCGTCACTGCTGGTGACTGCCGCCCTGCTGGGCGTGTGGGGCCTGCTCGCGACCTCGGCGCCGGTCGGCTGGTGGACCTGGCTGTCGCGCACCATGCCGCGAGACGCGGAAGCCGGCGGCGGGCTGATGGTCGCGGTGGTCCAGCTCGCCATCACCATCGGCGCGACGGTCGGCGGCGTGCTGTTCGATGCCCGCGGCTATCAGGCGACATTCGGGGCCGCCGCCGTGCTGCTGGTGATGGCCGCCTGGCTCGCCGCGAAGACGGCCCGGCGGGCCGCTCTCGTTGCGTCCTGACGGCGTGCCTTTTGACCCGCTCATGAGCCGAACGAAAACCCGCCGGATCGCTGATCCGGCGGGTTTTTCTTCGTCAGGTCCAGAGCGCGGTTGCGGGCCGGAACTTCAGATCGGTCGTGATCGCCCCCTTAACCCGACCCCGAAAACGCTGCAGCCGCCACCTCGTCGCGGTGAGGGGCGGCTGCCCCGGTGGTGCCGGGGTGGGGGCTATGGGACCGAAACGTGTAGGTCGTTAGCCCGCCATGTCCGTCAGGTTGCTGCGCGAGAGCGGCAGGCTACGGATTCTCTGGCCGGTCAGGACCGAAGCGGCGTTGACCACGGCGGGTGGCACGCCGGGAAGGCCGGGCTCGCCGATTCCGCCCATGGGAGCACCGCTTTCGACGATGCGCACATGCACCTTGGGCATCCGGTCGGGCGGCAGGATTGGGTAGCCGTCATAGTTGCGGGCGCGAGGGACGCCCCCTTCATATACGACTTCCTCCAGCAGCGCCGACGACAGCCCAAGCGCCACGGCCGAGTTCACCTGTGCCTCGATGATCGCGGGGTTCACGATGCTGCCGGGATCGACCGCCACCCACACATTGTGGACGACGACCTCGCCCTGCTTCAGCGAGACTTCGGCGATGGTCGCGACCTCGCTGCCAAAGGGCGAAGCCATGGCGACGCCACGGGCGCGCCTTGTGCCGTCCTCGGCGGTGAAAGGACCGCGCTTCCAGCCGCCGGAAAGCTCTGCGACCGCCTCGATCAGGGCGCGGTGGCGCGGGCTGTCCGCGAGAAGCCGGCGGCGCAGCTCGTAGGGGTCCTGCTTGCCGGCGTCGGCCATCTCGTCGAAGAACGTCTCATAAAAGAAGTCGTTCATCGAATGGCCGACCGAGCGCCAGAAGCCGATGATTGCGGGATCATCGACATGGATCTGGCCAACGCGGCGATTGCCGATGGCGTAGACCTTGCCGGCGATGCCTTCGACGGCAGAGCTGTCCACCTTGTCGGCCGTGCGGCCGAACCAGCGCCCGGTCGCGCCCTCGCCGACGGTAACCGCGCTCAGCGCGACCGGCATGCCGCTGGCGTCGAGGCCGGCGCGGAAGCGGGCGACGCTCATCGGCCGGAGCGCGTCGCGCAGGAACTCCTCTTCCCGTGTCCAGAGCAGCTTCACCGGCCGGCCTGTCGCTTTCGCGAGGATGATCGCCTGCTGATAGGGATTGGCGGTCTGGTAGAGGAAGTGCCGGCCGAAGAAACCGCCGAGGATCGGCGAGTGGATGATGACCTTTTCAGGCGCGATGCCGGCCACCTTGGCCGCATCGGCCTGGAACATCTCAGGCGCCTGGTTGGGCGCCCATACCTCCAGCGTGCCGTCCGCGTTGAAGCGGGCGATCGCCGAGGGCGGCTCCAACTGGGCATGGGCGAGATGCGGGGCATCGAAGCTTGCCTCTACGATCCGGGCGGCACCCGCCAGCGCCGGGCCTACCTCGCCATGGGTCTCGAAGGCGAGGCCGTCGCCGGTGCGCGCCTTGAGGTCGGCGAGGTGCTTCTCCGAGGAGTAGTCCGCCGGCATGACCCGGACCGTGCTGCCGGGAGCGGCCTCGGCCCAGGTGATCTGAAGTGCCTCCACGGCACGCCGCGCCCGCCACCAGCTATTGGCCAGCACGGCGACGGCGCCGGGCAGGCGGTGCACGGAGTGGACGCCCGGCATCGCCTTGACCTCATCCTCGTTGGCGAGGGCGCCAGGTTCCATCCCGAGACGAACGCCATGCTGAACGGCGCCGTAGAGCATGCCATCCACCTTCAGGTCGATAGCGTAGGTCGCCTTGCCGGTCGACTTGTCACGAATGTCGATGCGGGCGACCGGCTTGCCGATCCAGCGGAAATCCTCGCGGGCGCGCAGGGGGACGTCCGTCGGCACCGGCAGAGCGGCGGCCGCAGTCGCGAGATCGCCATAGGGGATCGAGCGGTTCGAGGCGGCGTAGATCACCCGGCCGGGCTGGGTCGCGAGTTCCGCCATCGGTACGCCGAGTTGGGTGGCGGCAGCCTGAAGCAGCATCTGGCGCGCGGCGGCGCCGAGCTGGCGCATGGCATCGTAGCTTTTGCGGACCGACATGCTGCCGCCTGTGAAGCGGTAGCCGCCGATCAGCGTGTAGTCCGGGCCGGGAGGCGCCCCTTCCACGACGAACTGCGTGGGATCGACGTCGAGTTCCTCGCCCACGATCTGCGCCATGGCGGTGAAGATGCCCTGGCCGCCCTCAATAAAGGCGCTGCGGAACAGCACCGTGCTGTCCGGCTGGATCTGGATATAGGCATTGACCCGCGTGCCCGGCACGATGGCGGGCGCGGCCTCCTGGGCGAATGCACGTCCACCGGCCGGAAGAACCACGCCCAGCGCCAGGGCGCCGAGCGAGGCGCCGAGAAAGCTGCGGCGCGAGAGGTTGAGGGGCAAGGCGTCGGATTTGCGGGTCGCCGCCTTGAGGAGGGGTCTCATCTCGTTCATCGCGCCGCTCCTCAGGCCTGCGCCGCGTGCCGGACGGCAGCGGCGATTGCGTTATAGGTGCCGCAGCGGCACAGATTGACCATGGCCGCCGCGATGTCCTCGTCGCTGGGCTTGGGGGTCTGCTTGAGCAGCGCGGTCGCCGCCATTACCTGGCCGGACTGGCAGTAGCCGCACTGCGCGACCTGCTGCGACACCCACGCCTCCACCACCTTCTGGCCCACCGGATCCTGCGTCACCGCCTCGATGGTCATGATCTGGCTGCCCGCAACCGCCTCGACCGGCGTCACGCAGGAGCGCGTGGCCTGACCATCGACCAGCACGGTGCAGGCGCCACACTGGGCAACGCCGCAGCCATATTTGGTGCCGGTCATGCCGAGTTCGTCGCGCAGCACCCAGAGCAACGGGGTGTCAGGCTCGATATCCAGCTGGTGCAGCTGCCCGTTAATGGTGATGTCCACCGTCATTCTCCTTGTAAAAGGCCGCCGGAAACGGAAATGCTGCGCATGCAGGCGATCGCGACGCTGCGCAAGGCAGCGCTATCGTCGGTCATTCCACCGCTTCCATTTGGTCTAATTCTATCAGCCGCCGGATCGACAGATTAGGTGCACACCCCGCTTGCCCCCATGAGCCGCGCTCATGAACGGCTGCGTCAGAGCGCCTGAATGCTCGACGTCCGGCCTTCGTGCCCGGCGGCGCACTCGGCAGCAGTGAAACCGGCAGGACCGAAACCGGCGGGAGCGACGTGGGAGGGGCCCCTGCGGGAGGTGGCGTCCGCGAAGTCCGTCTCGTCATCGCTGGGGTCGAAGCGGGCCAGCGACAGCACCACGATGGCGGGTTGGGCGGCGCTCAGCGTGGCATGATCCGCGGTGGACGTTTCCGGAAAACACTGGGCGAAGAGTACGCCCAGCACGATGGCCGCGAGGAGATAGCTGCTGCCGAGGCGCCGGGAATCGACGACATAGTGGTCGGGGTCGTAGGACATGCTGTTCCTCTTGTGTTGCTCAGCTGCCCCCAGCCAATATTCAAGGTCTTGCCCGCTGTGTTTACGCATTGATCCGGCGCGCGGCGCAGCACACGCCGAAACGTGTTCTTGTGGCCGGACACGGTGGTCGACGCGACGCTCGCGTCACCCGGCAAGCGTCGCGGTCAACGGGAATTGCCCGCGTGTCAGCAGCGGCGTGATCCCGCCGTCGAGCCGCCCGAGCCGGATCAGGCCGGGCCAATAGTGGTAGTCCGCATAATAAAAGACGAGATTGCCCCAGGGCGCGAAATAGGCGATGTCGCCAGGTGCCTCATTGCCGAAGATCCCGCTGCCCGCTTCGGTCAGCTTGCGTGGTAGATGGGCGATCTTCTCGTTGGTCGAATAATCGTCGATCTTGAGCGTGAGCGGAAGCATCGACACGAAATCGCGCGTTGTCGGGTTGTCGAGCAGAGTCGCCGTGAACATCTGTCCACTGAAGGCAAATTCGAATTTCATGAACGGCTTCTCCGTTCCCTGGCCCCACGCGGGCCCCGACGCGCCAATGACGCGCGGCCACACAGGCTCCGAGCACCCTCCTGCGCGTCACAACCATGATCACTGTTCCATTTCCGGGCGTGGGTCGCCCACGACACGGCACTTGTCCGCCGTATCCGACGGTAAGGTAGCGAGACTGCCGGGTGTCCGTTAGCGGTGGGCTTCCGCATGGAGACATGAGGACGTTTCATCAATCTGGCCCGCCGCGATCATCGGGTTCTCAGCGTCGGCTTTGAGGGAGAGTTGATGAAGTCGTGACGGGAGGAGTGGCGCCGGGTGCCGGGCGGCACCTATCGGCCCTTCGTTCTTACGATATAATCAATCTGATCTTATGAGAGGTGATCATGGATGGCGCGCGAGAACATCAATGACCTTCTGGCCTTCATCGCTGTCGCCCGCGAACGCAGTTTCACGCGGGCGGCCTCGCGCATGGGTGTGTCGCAGTCGGCCCTTAGCCACACGATCCGCCAGCTCGAAGCCCGGCTCGGCGTTCGCCTGCTGACGCGCACCACCCGCGCCGTCTCGCCAACCGAGGCCGGCGAGCGCCTGCTGCAAGGGATCGGCCCGCACTTCGACGAGATCGAGGCGCAGGTCGATGCTCTGAACGATCTGCGCGACACCCCGGCGGGAACGATCCGTATCAGCGCCTCGGACTACGCCATCAGCAGTGTCCTCTGGCCCAAGCTGCAGAAATTCCTGCCCAGATATCCGGATATCAAGGTCGAGCTGATGCTCGACAATGGCCTCACCGACATCGTTACCGAGCGCTACGATGCCGGCGTACGTATGGGCGAGCAGCTTGCCAAGGACATGATCTCGGCCCGTATCGGGCCCGATTTCCGCTTCGCCGTGGTCGGCACCCCCGTCTATTTCGCGGAGCATCCGGTGCCCGAGCATCCGCAGGATCTCGTCCAGCACCGCTGCATCAACTACCGTTTCCAGACCTCCGGCGGCCTGTGGGCCTGGGATTTCGAGAAAGATGGACGCGAGCTGAAGATACGGGTCGACGGCCAGTTGGCCTTCAACAACATCTTCCATGTGCTCGACGCCGCGCTTGCCGGCGCAGGCCTTGCCTTTGTCCCCGAGGAAATCGCCCGCGACCATATCCGCGCGGGGCAGCTCATCCGCGTGCTGGAGGACTGGTGCGCCTATTGGGATGGCTTCTATCTCTATTACCCCAGCCGACGTCAGTCCTCGCCAGCCTTCGTCGCTTTGCTGGACGCCCTGCGCCATCGGACATGACGCCCACACTTGCGGAAGTTCAGCAGGCCATCTTTGGATGCCGATCAATCGATTGATGAGGCACGCTCATAGCTTCTAGCCAATTCATAGGCCTACTTACCGCGTCTGCCTCGCGCCACATTGTCTGGCATGCAGAGCCGCCCACGGCTCGCAAAGGAGACTCCTATGGATCGACACGCAAAAGACAAGACCGCTACGACGCAAGCCGCTGGCGAGCAGATCGACCGCCGCGACTTGCTCAAAATGACCGGCGTGGGCGTGGCCACCGTCGGTATGATGTCCCTTCTCGACGCGTCATCGGCCAACGCGCAGGACATGTCGCGCGGCGCCGCGAATTTCTACACCAGCGACAAGGTCACGCTTGAGAAGGTCACCTTCAAGAGCCAGTACCAGATGGACGTCGTCGGAAACCTATTCGCTCCGAAGGGCCTAAACCGGGGCACACGCAACCCGGCGATCATCGTCGGCCATCCGATGGGCGCGGTGAAGGAGCAAAGCTCCAACCTCTACGCGACCAAAATGGCGGAGCAGGAATTCGTCACGCTGGCCATCGATCTGCCCTTCTGGGGTGAGAGCGACGGACAGCCGCGCAATATGGTCTCGCCGGACCTCTATGCCGAGGCCTTCAGCGCCGCGGCCGATTATCTCGGCAGCCAAGCCTTCATTGATCGCAGCCGCATCGGCGTCCTCGGCATCTGCGGCAGCGGCAGCTTTGCCATCAGCGCGGCCAAGATCGATCCGCGACTGCGCGCGGTGGCTACGGTTTCCATGTACGATATGGGGTCGGTCAACCGCAACGCGCTCAACCATTCGCTCACCACGGAACAGCGCAAGGAGATCGCCGCCGCCGCCGCCGAGCAGCGTTATGTCGAATTTGCCGGAGGCGAGGTGGCGGTCGCCGGTGGCACCGATCTCGTGCTCAGCGCCGATACCCATCCGATCCAGCGCGAATTCTACGACTTCTACCGCACGCCGCGCGGTGAGTTCACACCGGCCGGCGCATCCGCGCAGAGGACGACGAAGCCGACGGTGACCAGCAATGTGAAGTTCATGAACTTCTATCCCTTCAACGACATCGAGACGATTTCGCCGCGTCCGATGCTATTCATCAGCGGAGATCAGGCGCACTCGCGCGAGTTCAGCGAAGACGCCTACAAGCGCGCGGCCGAGCCTAAGGAACTTGTCTGGGTTCCGGGCGCCGGCCACGTGGATCTGTATGATCGTGTCGATCTGATCCCCTTCGCCAAGCTCACGAGCTTCTTCAAGCAGAACCTGGCGGCCTGAGGGCCGGATCGCCTGCCGTAAGGTGCTCGCCTCATCTGCCGCTTCCTCCCGGCAGGACGCGCCCCGCGCGGCCTGCCGGATAATCGCAACGTGAGGAGCAATAATCCCCATTTCATGGGCTGCCTGAGTGTCGTGAAAGGGCTCAAGAGCCGCGGCCACGAGGGCCTTTTCTCCGTATCCTACAAAGCCAGTAAAGCCGTCGCCTTGGTGCTGAAGGAGATCTACCCGGCCGTGAACGCGGCTCCCGGGCGACTGACCGGCAGAGGGTGCAACTGCAGGGATGGGGACACCGCCAGCTATCGACCCAATGTTTGATAAGCGGCAAAATCATAACGCCATGCGCACCCCGGTGAGTAGCCGGTGACTGCAGATGCATTATGATGACTAGGGCTTTTGGGCAGAGAAAATGAGCGTCAGGCGTAGCTGTGGCGATGCCAGTGCAAGAATTCAGGTCCAGGATTAAAGACTTCCCGTCCTGTGACCACTCCGGAGGATGGAAATGTGGCGAATGACACGCGTGGCAGCGATCGTGGTCCTGGCACAAGGATTTATTGGATCCGCTATGGCCGCTGAGCGGATCCAAATTTCATCTAGTTGGGGGCGGGTGACCGCAACGCTGGTCGACAACGCGGCGACGCGTGCGCTCGTCAAGATGCTGCCGGTCACAGTCAGTATGAGGGACCACCTTCGTCAGGAGAAGACCGGCAATTTGCCCGCGCCGCTGCCCGAGGTTCGACGGCAGGTCGAATTTAGCGCGGGAACGCTCGGTCTTTGGAGTTCGTCCGACTTCGTGATCTACTATCGTGCCGGGCGTGTTCCGCAACCCGGCATCATTATGCTCGGCCAAGTCACGGGCGACGTATCAATATTCGACCGTCCCGGCCCACTCACCGTCAAAATCGAAGCAGCGGATTGAGGCCACGGGGGCGCTGATCGCAGCCTTTGGCGTGCCCAGACGGCCAGCTGGATGGTCACGCATGGATCGTATCCCACAGCGGGTGACGCTGTTGATCTACTGACCAAGAACTGGCGTACGCGCCTTCATAAACCGGAGCGGACCGGCCATTGTGTTTCGGCATGCAAGTTTGGCTCTGACGCATATTTGGTGGTGAACCCTCATGCCGGCGCGACGAGGCGTGCCTCCAGCAGGTCGAGCTTTCCGCAACCGTACATCTGGCGCTTCACCAGCTTGAGCTTGGTGATCTGTCCCTCGGTCTGTCCGTTCGACCAAGGGGATGTAATGGCTGCGGCGACCGCGGCATGATCATTTCTGACGCCGCGGCCGAACGCGGCCACGAGGCTTGAACTCGCGCGTTCCAGCCAGGGGCCGAGATCGGCAAGAGCCTTCTTACGGATCATGGTATGGAAGGCAGCGATGATCTCGCGGGCCTCGACAAGCGAGGGCACGCCGCTCTCGATCGCCGCGATCGGCACGGTTTCGGATCTGGAGAGCTTGTCCCGGGCGATGGTCATCAGTCGTGCAAGGGTTCGCGCCGATGGCGTCCGGTTCAGGGCGCCGCCCCTCGCCGCGTCGGCTCGCCGGCGGCGCGTGGTCCATTCCGTGACGACCCTCAGGCTGTCGCGAAACCCCTGCTGTCCGAGCCGACGCCAGAGTTCGGCACCATTGCGCTGCCCAGCCGCCCACTGCGCGTCGAGCCAGGGCAGGAACAGCTCGAGAGAACTTTCGCGAGTGCGGAAGATGTCCGAGCGCTGCCCGCGTATGACGCGCCGAACCAGACCGCGGCTGTATCCGGTGCGGCGAACGATCTCCTTGATCGTCACCTCCTCCTTTGCGAGTTCGAGAATGGCCATGTTGGTCTCCTCACGGTGCAGATATCCTTCATATTGGATGCGTTCGGCAGCGGTGAGCAGATCTGGGTTGATGGTGGATGTGCCGATGGCGGCGCGGATCTGGCGCATGGATTTGCGAACGGCGTCGACGAAGGCCCGGCTCGCATTCTCCATCAGGTGCTAGCGATCAGCGACCCGTGTCGCTGCTGGAAGGGCCTTAGCCGCGGCCAGGGTTTAGCCGCCGCCCCGGTCCCGGGCGACAATGGCGATCTGAGGCTGGGCCGTAAGCCACGTCTGCGCCGTTGCCGGCTCCCGGTCAGGCAATAGGACGATGGTCTGGCGCCGCTCCAGATCGCAGATCAATGTTCCGTAGCGCTGATCACGTCGCCAGGCCCAATCGTCGATCCCGATCACTGTAGGTGGAATGAAAGTAGGTCGCCCTCGTCTTCGGATCACCCGGAGCAACGTGTCGTTGCTCGCCGGCAGCATGAGCCGCCGCGCAAAGCGCGCAGCGGGCCGGCCACCCAAGGCGAGCCCCAGATGGTGGATGATGTAGTCGAGCCTCGCCATGCGCCGGGACCAGGGCGCTAGAACCTCGGTGTCGAAGTGCTCCGCGAAGATGCGGCGCGGACACAGGACCCCATCGCAATGAAAGCGCCGCGCCCGAATGAGGAGATGGACCGGCCTGCCGGAAAGCGACAGATCCGCCAGTTGCCGGGTATAGCGGCTGTGAACGCGCGTTGAGATCGTCCCGCATCCAGGGCAGCAACTCCTCGCGCTGGATGCTCGGAGACAGATCCGGATGCCGGATTCCGCGTCGGCCACCTCATCGACGATAAAACCGCCCGGCACCAACTCTGAGACCCGCAAATGCTGACCCATGGCATTGTTCTCCACGTGAACCAATGCCAGCCAGACGCTCAACTCCATCAAAAGTGAGTCAGAGCCAATATTGAGCGCCGTTTGACACTCATACGGCACCGCGTCGATCGCGGCCGTGAGCTGCATGTCCATCAGCAGCAGCGCGTGATTCAGCACGTCGCAACCGAGATAGGCGGTTGTGCCGATCGGCACTTGCGCCGCCCACTGGCAGACCGAGCGGCGGAACTCCCGCACCTGCCGCTGCATCTCCGCCGCCTGGCCGGGGTGCGGCCCGCGCTGTGTACGCTTCGCCATCACGACGCCTCCCGATGCCGAGACGGCCTGCCTCGCACGTAGCCCCAGCCGGCCTCTTCGCGGCCCTCCTCGAGAGCTATTCCCAACAGCTCGCCCGCGACCAGCAGCGCCTTGATAGCAGCACGAGGATCGCCGTCACAGGTCGCAATGGCCTCGTCGACGTCGGCCTCGGTGATGGGTTTTGGGTGTTCGTGTCCGGTCATGTCCGCCTCCTGTTCCCTATTTCATCATGAGAACAAAAAGAGAAAAATCCCGACCTGGGTAGGGTAGAAAATTTGCTCCGCGGCCCTCTTGCGAAGCTCCCAAGTGAAGTTAGATTTTTGCCGTTTCGTCAATTATCGCGGGTGTTTGTGAGAGATGCCGTCGCGTTTCATGCAATTTGAACCCGAGACGATCGCAATCCTCGACCGGTGCCTGGCCGCTGCCATGCGAGACGCTCAGGTTTTGGAGCCAAATGGCGACACCGACGACCACCGCAGACGTATTGCATCCGCCCTGATCGAAGCGGTGCGTGACGGAGAACAGGAAGAAAAACAGTTGCTTGAATTCGCCCTGCGGGTCTTGCCGGCCTATCGCGAGCGAGGAGCCCGGGCATTGGCTGCCGGCGGCTCTGAGGCATTATAGCGCGACCCCTTAGGGCTTCAGCTTCGGCTCGACGTCGACCGTGCGCGGCAGGCCAAAGCTGCACGCCCTACGCCCGCGCCCCGGAACAGGCTGGTGCGGATGTGCGTTGTTATCTGGTCCAATGGAGGGATTAGCCATGCCAATCATGGACCAGCTTCACACCGCACAAGCCGCCACCATCCCGATGGTTCGTGTCCGCCACGGATCGGTGGTTTTCGACATCGATTCGCTTGACGAGGCATTGGCCTTTGCGACGGCCCACCCCCATCCTGGGGGCGCCTATGAAGAGATGCTCCGTCTGCTGCGGGGCGCAACAGATCCCGAGGACGTTGCCGAGGCCGGCCACGCATTCCAGTGGTGGGCAGAAGCCACCAACTTGGTGGCGGGGCCTGTGCGCTGCTGAGGGGACACCTACACCCGAACCGCCCCGGCAGCCCGCACTGTGGTGATCAGGAAACCAGCCCATCGCTCCCCGCCGGTCGCTCATATGGGACCTGTTCGATGGCGGCGGTGAGCTGCACGCCCACCAACGGCGGGTTCGAGCCGGTAGTGATGATCGCCCGCTACGGCGAGACACCCGACGATTGGAGTGGGAATACGCTTTCAGCCAGGGTCACCGCGCGCTCAGGCAAACGCGCTTACGTAGAGATAATTCGGCACGCATATTTGTCGTCAGCGCTCAATCTGTGTATCCTAACGTTATCTCGTCATATCAATGTCCATCGCGTCGGAAAGAGCGGATGATGTCAATTGATTGGTTCGACGGAAAAGAATTTACGAGCAATTTTGCTACAAAACGCGTCTTGATATGGACGCCACTGTTCCAACACTGGGCTGACAAACCCATCAAGGTGCTGGAAGTCGGCTCCTATGAAGGGAGCTCCGCTGTTTTCTTTGCCAGGTTCTTCCCGAATGCCGAAATAACTTGTGTTGACACGTTCTGGAATTCCTACGAGATCCTGTTCGATAAGAATATCGCCGAATTCGGAGACAGGATCGAGAAGGTTAAGGGTAGCGGTATCGGCGCGCTGGACAGGTTCAAGGACGAGCGACGCCGTTTCCAGCTGATCTATCTGGACGGAGGTAAGAGCCGGGACCATGCGTTGGGCCTTGCGTTGCTGGCCTGGCCCATGCTGGCGTCCAACGGCATCATGATGTGGGATGATTACAATTGGGGCTCGAACGCCAAGCCCGAACAGCGCCCACACGACGGCATCGATGCTTTCCTCGCCCTGCACAGGGGGGAGTACCGCATTCGCTATTCAGGCGCGCAGATGATTATCCAAAAATTGACCCGACAACAATTAGCTAAAGCCGAGGCACAGGCGAAGACAGCAAAGGTTCGCTCTTCCTCATCCAGGGCGCCAGCGAACAACGGTCAGCTGCAGCTTGACGGCAGTCTTCTCGCTGGACTGCGCGGTGTGTGGAGCGGCTCAATCTCTCTTTCACGCAAGGCAATCAAGCGAGCACTTTCTTCGACGCGCTGACGAGAACTCCATTGACAGGCGATCCGTACGTGAATGTCGTCCTCTAATAGGTGACGGCCTGCGCGGCGTGCCTGCCTCACCCTGCCAGCGGGGCCCGTGCCCCTCAAACGCAAAAAGCCCCGCACACCCTCCTAGGAAGGCGCGCAGGGCGAATAAGGTCAGCATCCGGGACTATGCCGCGAGACGCTTGCCAATCTTGTACGAGCGTCTCGGCAGAATTCGCCATGTGCATGGCGGGGCAGTGATATGCAACGGCTCGGAGAATTGGCCCGTACTATCTGCGCACTCGGCCTCGCTTCATCCGGCGTGCCGCGGGAAGACATCCCGGCAATGGTCGAGCGGTTCTGGCCCGTCGTCGCCAACGAGGCGCACGACAGTGTGACCGTGATCGGGGTGTGGCCCTTCACCGACGACGAGATTGCAATGCTCGCCGAGGATTACCGCGCAATTGTCGGCCCGCACAGTGATGGCGGGATGCGGGGGGAGCCCGCTTCAATCCTCGAACGCCACTGACCACCACAACACGTGAGCCATGCCGAGGGGCGCCAGCCCCTCACGCCAATATCCCGCCTCTCGGCAGCGGCGATGAAGGCAAACCGAAACGGTTCGACAAAACTGGCCCCGATCAGCGCGTCCAAGGCGGATTCACGAGCCGCCTGGTAAAGGTCGGTATCATCGACTTTGGGCCACTTCTCCAGCATGAACCGCGCAGCCGTCTCGACATCCGTCAAGGTCCGCTTGACGCTATCGTTTTCGCAGACGCTGATGGGCTGCATGTGCCTGCGTATGAGGGGCGCAACGAAGTCGAAAGGGAAAGGTTGCAGTTAGACGCCTTCGTCTTCCAGTGTGCGCCGGCTACCAATTGGGCTGTACGGCAGCTGCTTGGACGTGGCGCCGAGGGCGCGGGCCTTTCGCTCCCAGTCCTTCAGGTCGAACTGGACTTGCATCAGAACATCCCCTAGCACGTCACGCCAGATCCATACTTGGCCAAGCTTGCCGGAATTGGCAAATATACTTCAGGACAAGGCGATCACAGCATTCTCGCTTGCAGATCATGTGGAGCGGCTGCGATAACTGACGCCTAAGAACTATTGTTCAAATCTAGAAAAGGGAGGTAGATAGTTGGATTTCTACGATAAATTCGGAACAGCAGCCGTATACGCCAAAATTAGCTACTTGATTACCTGGGAGGGCAAGCCCGTGGCACTGATCTCGCGCAATGCTCTATTTTCAATGCGCGGAACTCATATCGGCTTCATCAGCAGCGGATGGATTAGGGATAGGCACGGTGATGCGATTGCATGTGCCCCGACCCGGCGCGGGGTCGGCCCGATGACGCCAATTCGCGCTGTGCCCCCGGCGAAGGCGATTGCAGCTACGCCGCCGACGCCGGAGTTCTTGCCGGACGCGCCAGAAATGCCGAAACCGAGATCGTCATGGTCTGCAATTTCAATCGCTGACTTCTTCGAGGATAGACCCGCACGAGGCGGCCGGCTCAATTCAATTCTCCCTTGGCCCGCAGGAGGTCCACGGCCCGCCTAACCGCCAGCCGTTTCGTTCCCCATCAGCGCCCTCACCGCTCGCTCTTGGCGATATTCGGTGCCAGCAATGGCACGTTGCCCGCGTTGGTACATTGGGATAACGCAGCACGATGATCGTGAAACTGAAAACTCTTCGCACCCGGCTGCTCACCGCCCAGCGCGAACTCATCACCATCGCAGCGAATGCCGACACCATTCCTGCCGACAACGTGATGCGGAAGATTGCCGATCTCGAAGTGACGATCGGCGCCATCGAAACCATGATCGAAGAAAACGAGAAGTGAACACCGAGGAGCAACCCGCGTCCGGACCCGCGCCATACCGCAGCATGGGGATCCGGGCGCAGTCACCGCAGCGGAGGTGTCGTTGCAGGTGAAGTGGAGACGATGCCCGCGAGGGCTGCAGTCCCCGTGCCAGCGCGCTAAAGCGGCTGGGGGAGCATCGTCTTTCTCTGCGCGCCACGCTGGTAGCGGTTCAGCCCGCAGGCATCGCCTTAGTCGCGTGGTGCTTTAGGCATGAGGCGGGTCGGGTAGTGGCTGCCTTCTGGCGCGCTTGCTCGACACTGTCGCCTCAATCTCGGTGGGGATTTTTCATCCCCTTCATATAACCCGCTTGAAACCCCCATTTCGGTTATAACCAACTAGGCGGCACGCAAACTGGGCGCCGTCTCGTCCATGCGAATGCGGGCCAACTCGCTCGCTACGGCGTACAGGCCGATCAGCACCAGCGCCTTGCCAGCGCCCATGGCCCCTGCCGGATTGCCGCTGCCGGCCGTTCTGCCAACCTGCTCGAGCGTCTCGCCGTAGATCGTGGCGGCCTCGAATGCGTCGATGAGCGGACCAAGAACCCGATGCAGTCGCGTCAGCCTGCGCTGGGTCGTCCACCCGAGCATTGACCTTGGCGTCGCCATCCCATGCCTTTGGCACCGGAGCCGCTGTCCGCATCATGCCGTCGGATGCACGCGACGCCTGCGTCGGCAGCACCTCGGCGAACTTGGCCGCAGTCAGCTTGCATTCGCCCTTGTAGACGATCTGCCCGTCAGGGCGGATCCACGTCCGCTGGTCGATCTGCACCGGTTCAAGCCCAATGGCGGTCCCGCCAAGTTGCGCGCCGCTATTGGCGCTCGCCTCGATGCGGCGGTATTCCATCGCGGCCCGCAGAAGGTGCTCCTTGCCGTCGGCAATCAGGGCCTTGGCCAGCGGCCAGGTGCGGTTGTCGTTGTCGGCCTCGCCGTCCCAGCTCTCGCCAAGTAGCTGACGGTGACGGGCCTGTGCGCCAGCCCGGCGGCATGCACGAGATTCAAGCTTCGCTGCCGCGATCATTTCCTTGCGGTGCTTGTCAGCCAACGCCGCCGATGCCGCAGCAAGTTCGGGGTCGGCCTCGCGCCACTTGGGCTTGGCGGGGGTAGCGTCTACGGTTGCCGTACTGGGCACGTTATCGTTCGAAGCGTCGCACACGGGCGCTCTCCTGATTGGGTGAAGGTTCGTGTGCGGCTTTGAGGTGATGTACTAGATGTAGTGCTCTGCGCCATGCGGCGCCACCGGTGGCGGCAGGTGGGCGGGGCGTGACGCACAGGGTGTGCGGGCGTTAGGCGCCCATGGGCACAGGCATCCTCAGCGTTTGGCTTGGTCGGTGGATAGGCCGAAATCGGACCACCCTATTGGCCAAGCAGAGATTGCGTCGCCCCATTCGTTAACGATAAATTAATCTCAGTATCTGCTTCGATTGGGGGTGGGGAGATGCTGGCCCGGATTGACCGCAACACGATTCCGCTGTCCTGCAATGCATACGTTCGGTTCGTGCCGTATGGATCCGATACTTCGGCTCGTGTCATGACCACTCGCTTGGTCGAGCTTCGGCGCTTGGCCAATGATTATTGGTATATTGCGGATTCGCCTTCGCTAGTGGCGTTGGGCATCTGGGTCGATGGGCTAGGTCGCATCGACGGCGTGGCGGCCGAGACCTTTATCCGCACGATCGCCCGGCGGGTCGATGAGGCCATGGACCGCTGCTAGCCGCAAAAAAGAAGCCGCCGGTCTCTGCCGGCGGCTTCCAGAGGTCGCAGTCCCCGGCAGGACACCGGACGCAGCAAGGTACCATCCGGAACGCGAAGCGGTAAGGTTAAGTCGGGCGAGCACGGTTGAGCCGAAATTTTTCCGAAACCGGCTAATTGACTGCCGCAATTTACCACCATTCCAAACAAAATTTGGACAATGATTGCCGCATAGGCGCAATGAAAAAACGCCAATAAGTCGGAGGAAATTATGCCGAATTTGACGCTAAATAGCCAAGTCGATGTCTTGACGATCCGCGAAGGCGATGTGAACGTGACACTTGCTGAAGCTCTCGAGATGGTCGAAGAAAATCCGGCTTGGCACGTGAAGATTCCGGAGAACTATGTTCCGCACGGAGGTGAGGTACTGGGGCCCAATCAAGTGAAAGTCTTGATCAAGGGACTTCCTCGCCAGTGATAATGAGCCATAGCCGTTGAAGTGAACCCGCATCGCCACGGCGTGATGCGGGTAAAGAGGACCGACTGGATGAAGCCCGTGTGCGTCACCGGCAGACTGGAGCCGGGATATGGAATCTGCGGGTCGAGGAGCAGGTTTTTCGGAGCTTTTCGACGGTGATCAGCCGGCGAGGAGCGCCCGATGCTGAACGGAGGTGGTGTTGGAACCGCTCGGCATAGTCTCCTGCCACCGCGGCGATGACGCTCGGTCGTTCTGCCAGCGTCGACCGCCACGCTGTGACACGGGGCAGGTTCTCGAAGATTGCCTGCGACACTGCCGGGTCGAGGATGTCGAAATAGTGGAAGATAGGCGCGAACACGGCATCGACCATGCCGAAGGCGTCTCCGTTGAAATAGGGGCCTTCCGTGAGCACCGCTTCCAGTCGCAGGAGCCTGTCTCGGAATGCTGCCTGCTTCGCATCGGCGGTCTGGCGATCCGTGGCGTTGAGGAATTGCCAGGCGCCGGTGAGCGTCGCCGTACCGAACTCGATCAACCTCCGCTGCCGGGCACGAGCCAGCGCGTCGTCCGGATATAGTCTTCCGCCACTCTGGGTTTCTTCGAGATATTCGCAGATCACCATGCTTTCGAACAGGACGGCGTCCTGTCGATCTGCTTGGCTAATCTTGAGCAGAGGTACCTTGCCGGTCGGCGACAGCGCTAGAAACCAGTCGGGCTTGGCCGCGAGATTGACGTCGATCCTGTCGAACGACACACCTTTCTCCAGCAGGACGATCGCCGCCCGTTGAACGAACGGGCAAAGCGGATGGCTGATGAGCGTGACCTTGGCGTCGGGCATCATGTGTCCTCGTTCGGTGAAGCGCAGGCGGAGCTGGTCACTGATCCTTCGCGATCTTCTTGCCGAAATTGACGTCGAAATATTGCTCTATCGTCTCCTGCAGGGTCCGCAGG
This sequence comes from Ancylobacter defluvii, assembly GCF_018390605.1. Lineage (GTDB taxonomy): Bacteria > Pseudomonadota > Alphaproteobacteria > Rhizobiales > Xanthobacteraceae > Ancylobacter > Ancylobacter defluvii. The sequence goes on along the minus strand of NZ_JAHBGD010000027.1, from coordinate 94,757 downwards.
GGGGGCCTGTTGCGCCAGATCGCCCAGCCCGAGGGTGCGCTGGGCCGTATCCGGTGAGCGGTGGGGTGGATCAGGGACAATCACAACACACGGCTGCGCATCGAGGCGCTCTGCGATGCCAGCGGCATCAGCCGCGCCAAGAGGGCAATCGACGGTATTTGGCGCGCCGATGCTGTCTTCGTCGAGGCAAGGTGGAGGCCGGATGGTTAGGCTCAGGACCCATTGATTTGGTTTGGCCGATCTGATTCAGGCTCGTGAGGAGACTGGATATGAGTGACCTGTATTGGCTGACGGACGATCAGATGGCTCGGCTGCAGCCCTATTTCCCCAAGAGCCACGGCAAGCCCCGGGTAGACGATCGCCGGGTGCTGAGCGGGATCATCTTCGTCAATCGCAACGGGTTGCGCTGGCGCGATGTGCCGGCAGCCTATGGTCCGCCCAAGACGTTGTATAATCGCTGGAAACGGTGGAGCGATGCGGGTGTCTTCATCAAGATGATGGAGGGGCTGTCCGCCGCAGAAGCCGAGCGTCGAACGGTGATGATCGACGCGACTTATCTCAAGGCGCACCGCACGGCCTCGAGCCTGCGGGTAAAAAGGGGGATGTCGGGCGACTGATCGGACGCACCAAAGGCGGCATGAACACCAAGCTTCACGCCGTGACCGATGCGAACGGACGTCCGATCAGCCTCTTCAGACAGCGGGCCAGGTCAGCGACTACACCGGCGCCGCCGCCCTGCTGGACAGCCTGCCCAAGGCGCAATGGCTGCTGGGCGACCGGGGTTATGACGCCGACTGGTTCCGGGATGCCTTGCAGGCCAAGGGGATCAAGCCCTGCATCCCCGGGCGGAAATCCCGCACCGAGCCCATCAAGTACGACAAGCGGCGATACAAACGACGAAACCGCATCGAGATCATGTTTGGCCGCCTCAAGGATTGGCGCCGCGTCGCCACACGCTACGACCGATGCCCCACCGTCTTCATGTCCGCCATAGCCCTCGCGGCAACCGTCCTCTTCTGGCTATGAGTCCTGACCCTAAGGCCCTCCTTTCGCAAGATGGTGAAGGCTTGCCGTCCTGTTTGGTGAAGAGGTTTCGGATGCCGGTAGGCGTACGGTCTCGGCCGATGTCGTCGTCGGTGCGACGGCTGCCGGAACCCGGTGCGGTCTCTTGCGGACGGAATCATCCGGATCCCTTATTGTCTCACGTGGTCGCTTCAGTTCGCTTTGGCCTGCGGATCGAACGCACCGTGGCGCTGTTTCCGCCTCCGCAGAAAAAACGATCGCGTCCATCGGATTCAAGCCCCGTAACCCCCGCTCCCGTCGGCATGTCCAGTCGTTCCAGCACTTCACCGGTCGAAGGATCGATGCGGCGAACCTCGCTTTCGTCGTTCTCCCAGGTGCCATGCCAGAGTTCGCCGTCGACCCATGTGACGCCAGTGACGAAGCGATCGGTTTCAATTGTGCGCAGCACGGTTCCCGTCTCGGGGTCCACTTGATAAATCTTGCGGCCGCGATGCTGTCCGACCCAGAGTGCGCCTTCAGCCCAGGCAAGGCCTGAATCCTCACCATCGCCGGGGGCCGGGATCGTGGCGAGCACTTCGCACGTCTTTGGATCGATCTTCCGGATCACCGCTTCCGCGATCTGGAACAAATGCTCGCCGTCGAACGCCGTGCCCGCATCCGCGGCCATGTTGAGCGAACTCAGCATGTCTCCGCTGTCCGGGTCGAAAGCGAGCAGCTGCGGACCTGTCGCCATCCAGACCCGGCGACCGTCAAAGCTGACCCCGTGGACGCACTCCACCCCGGGAAAGGGACCATATTCACGGATGATTTCGGCGGCTGCGTGTCTCATGCTTCCATCCTAGCCGACAACGTCGATGGCGGGGAGCAACAAGCTTGTCGGGAAACCCGGAACGCTCGTCGCGATCCAGCGACGTGCGCGCCCTTGGCCGAACCATTCCGCCTTGCCATTTTCCGCAAGGCTGTGGAGCGCCCGCTGCACGGTGCGCGGACTGACATCGAGCGCCAGCGCCAGCGCGGAACTGGACCAGGCCTCGCCATCGGCGAGAAGCGCCAGCACTTCGCCATGTTCGTCTTCGACGGGCGGTGCCAGCACCGCGACCCCATCGGCTTGACGCGCGCCCAATACGAACCCCCGTTCGGTGGCGTGTATCTCCGCCCGGGATCCGATCGCTTCGCGCAGGCGCCCGATCTCGACCCGCAGCCGGGCGCGATGCGATTCATCGGCTTCCCGCGCGCTAAAGGCCCGCACGAGCAGCTCTTCGCGCGAGGCGTCTTCCGGCCAGGCCTCGCCGAGCACACGCATGAGCGCGAACAGGACCGGACGGCTGGCCAGAGAAAAGATGGTCGTCCCGGCGCGCACGACATTGCGGCACGCATCGATGACGAGCGCGTCCGATGCGGTCAGCGCCTCGACCTCCTCAAGCCGAAGGAGCCGTTCTCCATTGCGCGCGACCAGACGTGCGGCGGGCGCGTCGAACGCCTGCACGACTCGATCGACTTCGGCCTTCAACGCAGCGATTCCGATGCCGGCGGCGGCAATCCTGGCGCGCTCCAGCGCATCCTGTGCAGGTTTCGCGCTTATGCGGCGCATCGCAATGCCCGCCGCCGCCAGTTCGCAGCCCACCCGCGATGTCGCTGGCAACGCACCGGCATCTAGGCCGCCCAGAACCCGCTCGGCCTCGTCCAGGCGACCGATCAGCAGCAAGCCCCGTGCTTCGAGATAACCGGCATGGGCAGCATTCGCGAAGTCTCCGAACGCTTCCAGCGTCGCCTTGACTGCGCCCAGCCGCTCCATGGCCCGGCCGAGATCGCGTGACACCAGCGCGATCTCGGCTTCGGCGAGGCTACATCGCGCACGGGCAACGGGTTCCCTGTCGCCGAAGGCGCGCGCGGCGCTTCCCAGCAGCTCTTTCGCGCGTGCAAGGTCGCCGAGCTGCGCCATGGCGATGCCGCGCAGGGCAAGCGCCGGCGCGTCATCGCGCAATGAAACGCGCTTGAGCGCCGCAAGCGGATCGCCCGCAGCGAGAGCCTTCGCCGCGGCGGTCGTCAGAGGGTCCATTTGAGTCCCGTCAGACTTGTTACTCACGCTCTCCGGTCCTTCGGCCGTACCTCTTTCTGACGCCGGTAAGTAATGGCAAGGCTCAACGGGGCGTTCGAAAATGACGACATCCATAGTAGCAAGAAAACGCTCTGCCGATATCCGGCCGTCTCACCACACCGCGCGCTGGATCGGTCTTGCCGCTTCGCCAGCCTTCGCCCTGATGGCCTGGGCCTCGGCGAATGACATGCAAAACATGCTGTGCGCTTCCGCCCCCGGCATTCTGCCCCTCGGCGGCATGGCCTTCATGTACCTGCTGATGAGCTTTTTCCACCTGTCGCCCTGGCTGAGGCTCGCGCCCGCCTTATTGCGGCAACCACCACTCCAGGACCGAGAAGACTGACCATGCGTTCCATCGTTTCGCGCGAAGATTGGCTCACCGCGCGCAAGGCGCTTCTGGCCAAGGAACTCGAGATGACACATTCGCTCGACGCCTTGCGCGCCGAACGCCGGCGGATGCCCTGGGTCAGGATCGAGAAGGGCTATGTCTTCGACGGTTCCGACGGCAAGTGCACCTTGCTCGACCTGTTCGGCGGTCGCAGCCAGCTCGCCGTCTATCACTTCATGCTCACGCCGGGCTCGGATCATCTCTGCTCGGGCTGCTCCTATACGATGGACCACGTCGATGCCGCACGGCAGCATTTCGAACAAGCCGACCTCGCCTTCGCAGCCATATCGCGCGCGCCGATCGCGCGGATCGAACAAGTGAAAGCCCGAATGGGCTGGACGTTTCCTTGGGTTTCGGCCGGAGACGGCGACTTCAGCTACGATTTCGGCGTGTCGTTCACCGAGGCTGATCGCGCCGCCGGCCGCGCGCTCTACAACTACGACAAGATCAGAATCCAGAAGTCCCCGGACATGTTCGGCGTCAGCGTCTTCGTCAAAGACGGCGACGATGTCTTCCACACCTACTCGACCTACCACCGCGGCACCGAACTGCTGATGGGCGCCTTCAACTGGCTCGACCTCGCGCCCGGAGGCCGCAACGAGACCGCGGGAATCATGAGTTGGGTTCGCCTGCACGACGAATACCCGCAATCAGACTAGCCACGCGCGGCGACCCGCCGCGATACCAGGAACAGGAGGGCGTGATGTCCACAACCGTTTCAAATCGAACCTCTTGGCCGATCTCGACTTGGCTGTCCGTCGTCTCGCTTACCTTCGGCAGCTTTGCTTTGATCAGCAGCGAATTGCTGCCCATGGCAGTGCTCACACCAATGGCCGCCGATCTTGGCATTTCAGAAGGCGCTGCCGGTCAGGCGGTGACCCTCACCGCCCTGTTTGCCGGCATCGCGGCGCCGACGGTGGCGCTCGTCATCGGGCGACTGGATCGCAAGCTGATCAATCTGGTCCTCTGCGCCCTGGTGATTGCTTCGAACGTCACCGTCGCTTTCACATCCGACTACGTCGCGCTGCTAGCCGCCCGCATGCTCCTGGGCATCGCCATCGGCGGCTTCTTTGCGCTGGCTGGGGCAACTATCGTCCGGCTCGTCACCATGGAGGACATGGGCAAGGGCATGTCGATCGTCTTCATGGGCCTTTCGGCGGGGCTCGTTGTCGCTCCGGCGCTTGCCACCCTGATCGGAGAAGCCTTCGGCTGGCGCACGGCATTCCTGGCCGCGGCCGCCTGCGGCCTGGTCGCACTACTCCTGCAAGCTGTCTGCTTGCCCAGCGTGCCCGCGACAAGCGCGACGAGTCTTTCGAGACTGTTCGGTTTGTTGAAGCGGCGGCCTGTACGGGTGGGACTGGTAGCCGGACTGCTGTTCTTCGGGGGCGAGGTGAGCGGCTTCACCTTTATGCGGCCCCATCTTGAAACCAATGGCGGACTGAGTGCGACGTCCATCGCCCCTGTCCTGTTGGTGCTCGGCCTCGCCAGCCTGCTGGGGAGCGCAGTCGCCGGTGTGTTCGCAGATCGCGTGCTGCGCACAGGATTCGGCGTCACGTTCGTGATGCTGGCTATCGCCACGGTAGGTCTATTAGTGCTCAGTAACGTCTACGGTGCGGTCTTCGTCTTTGCCGCTGCCTGGGGCATCGCCATCGGCGCCGGACCAGTGATGACCCAGACGTGGATGGGACGGGCCGCGCCCGACGAACTCGAAGGCGTGGGTGGCCTCTTTCTCGCCGTCATCCAGCTTGGCGTCACTTTGGGCGCGATCGCTGGGGGCGTTGCCGTGGACCTCATCGGCACAAGCGCTTCGCTCTATGTAACTGGCATCTGTGCCGCTCTCGCGGCCGTGTTGATCGCAACGCAACGGGCTCCCGATGGGGAACCCCGGAATGCCGCTTCGGCGGCGGCCTTCGCCCAGTGAATGGCGGTGCTGATCGAGAACGTTTAGCGCCGCTGGTCAAAACAGGAAGGAAACGATCATGGTCCGCAAAACGGCTGATTACCCAGCACCTGAAATCGCCGATCGGGCAATATTCCAGGCCAAGGTGGATGCGCTGCGCAGTCGCGAAAAGGCGCATACCCGAGAAGGAGACGCAATCGCGGCGGCGCGGCGGCGGCTGCCGATGGTGAAGGTCGATGGCGGCACGCCCCTCATCGGCGGCAACGGATCGGTCACATTGCTGGACGCGTTCGAAGGACGCCGAATGCTCGTCGCCTATTATTACATGTGGTTCGACGGCCAGCCCGCGTCCGAGCAATGCGAGGGCTGCACCTTCTTCACGACGCAGGCGCGCGAGCTTTCCCATATCCATTCGCGCGACGCGACCTACGCCACCTTCTGTCAGGGCTCATATGAGGAGAGCGTCAGATACCGCGACTTCATGGGCTGGAAGATGCCCTGGTATTCGGTGCCGGAAGCATCGCTCCAGGCGCTCCTCGCCGGCCGGCCGCCGGGCATGATGTACCTCATCTGTTATCTGAGGCAGGGATCGGATATCTTCGAGACATACTGGACGACCCGCCGCGGCGTCGAGGCGATGGACAACAGCTACCGTCTGCTCGACCTGACGGTCTATGGGCGGCAGGAGGATTTCGAGGACTCGCCCGCCGGCTGGCCGCAGCACTGGGGCGAAACCAATCATCCGTTTCGCCGAGACGGCCGCCCGATCTCCCAATGGCGCCGCCTGGAGGCGGGATATTCAGACGATTTGGGATGTGGAGACGGCTAATTGTGGGCTTGCAGCACGAGCAGCAGCGAATAGCCACACGACATCTCGGTTCGGTAGCGGTAGTTCTGTAGGGGCCCACTCGTGTCTGCCGTCAGCGCGCATGAGACCGAACTCCGGGCCGGAGAAAGCGACGGCAGAACAGGTCGTGCAGGATCTCCGCCGAGCGACGCGGCGGCCGTTTTCGCGACGTACGCTGGACAAGCTCGGCATTCCCCGCGCCACGTTCTATCGCTGGTACGATCGCTATCTCACCGGCAGGATCGAGGCGCTTGCCTATCATCGCTCGCGGCCGGATCGTGTCTGGAACCGGATTCCTGATCCAATCCGGGCCGAGATCGTCGAGCTGGCGCTGCGCGAGACGGACCTCAGCCCGCGCGAGCTTGCGGTGCGCTTCACCGACGAGAAGAGGTACTTCGTCTCGGAGGCGTCGGTGTATCGGCTGCTGAAAGCGCATGATCTGATCACCAGCCCGGCGTACATCGTCATCAAGGCGGCGTCCGAGTTCAAGGACAAGACGACGGCGCCCAACCAGCTCTGGCAGACCGACTTCACCTATCTGAAGATCACCGGATGGGGCTGGTACTATCTTCTCCGGAACAGAGGGCGCATACCGATAATTCAAAGCCCCCCACGCCATCTCTGCAGAGGAGAAAAATCAGACTGACGCCCGTCAAAGTTCTTGAGCGTCAAGGATGTGAGGCCCAAACGATGTCGCACTTTCTGATGGTCATCCTCGTGATCCAGGGCGTCTGATGGATCACGAGGATGTGGGCGCGAGCAAATTCCTGAGGTGCCGACGCTACCGTTGGCGTGGAGATACGGCCACGCCTGGAGATGTTTCTGGTGCGCTGATTTCCGCGTCTGATAGCTTCTCGTCCAGGAAGATTGGAAAAAGCTGGCTTTTGAATTGGCCGTTATGATGGTTAAAACTCAGCTGCACGAAAACGAGGTGCCATTCGGAGGAACCTGGTGAAGCATTGGATTGATAGGCTTACCGATCTGACGGCGGTTGGATCGGGTGAAACCGATCTCAAATCGGCGCTGACAGATCTAGCAGAATCATTTGGCTTTGGTGGGTACGCCTATTTGCATATGCAAATGAACAATACGTTTGCCATTTCAAATTATTCTAATGAATGGCAGCGTGTATACTTCAGCGAAAGGTACGCCGGCGTTGATCCCGTCGTGGAGCGGGCACGGCGGCTGAAGCGGGCGTTCTCCTGGGACGGCGAGGCGGATCGCTCACGCCTGTCGAGGGAACAGCGCTCCTTTTTCTCACACGCCGCCGACTTCGCGATCCGGTCTGGATTTACCATTCCAGTCACCACCGCGAACGGCTTCATGTCGATGTTCACGTTGACATCCGACAAGCCTAGGATCGACCCAGAAAGGGATATTGACGCCATCGCGGCCGCTGCCGCTGTGGGCCAGCTCCACGCGCGCATTGCGCATCTGCAGGCGACACCGACGATCGAGGAGCACGCATGGCTCGATGCGAAGGAGGCAGCCTATCTGCGCTGGATTGCCCTGGGCAAGACGGTGGAGGAAGTGGCCGAGCTTCACAACGTCAAGTATAACAGCGTGCGGGTAAAGCTCGCCGAAACAAAAAAGCGGTTCAACGTGTATACGATTACGCAGCTTGTGGCCGTGGCTATCCGCCGGAAACTGATCTGATGATTAATTTACCGAAACATTCGGCGTATAGCCGAGAAGTGCGATAAGGGTGGCGACGGCAGCCATTTGGGAGTGCATCTCGATGGCTGCCTCAATATATCGGACATGCTGTTCGCCCCCTTGCGTCTTTCCGGCCTTGCAGGTGTCGGGAAGTTCGTGGAACAGCTCATCGGCGCGATCGACCAACTGCCTGTGGATGCGGATCGCATTGACCGTGATGGCCTCAAGATCCGACTGTGGCAGCCCTCGCGTCAGTCCGATGAGGGGACGAAGCTCGATTTTGGTCTCCGATGCGGACTCTTTCGTTTCCATCTCCTGCTCGCCTGAAGTTGTCCGCGGTGCGCCCCCGCCGACGTTAATCCCATGAACCCTAGCCGGGGGTTAGAATCCGAGATGAATCGGCCCTGCGACCTTTAGCACCGAAGCGCCTGGACATGCGTCACAGGCCCCCGGCCGTAAGGTCAGAGGATTCTGGTGCCATTCCGGTCGGCACCAACCGTTCATCAGGGGATTCTAAGCCCCAGGACAGCGCGTACTGCCCCAATCTCCTTATACGGAGCATGAGGCCGTCACGCCAGTGGCGGGCCTCACCAAGGCGATCCGCGTCCTAAGATCTGGCAATGGAAAAATCCGTGCCTGCCGGGTCAATGGAAATCAACAGCCCTGACGTCTCCGATTGCCGCTTGTCGGCGCGGGAGAGTCGACAGTCTTCCTACTAGAAGGTGGAATAGCATGAGCAATGTGTCCACGACCTCCGGCGACATCCTGGCCTGTGCGCGCTCGCTGATCGTCGCCGACGGCTATAACGGCTTCAGCTATGCCGAGCGAGGCGTGTGCTCGGGCTGTAGGTGCCGTTGGCGGGCCTCAGCAAGGCGGTCCGCGTCCTAAGGAACCTGTCAGAGGAACACTACCTTGGCGCGATCCCCTATCCCCGATATACGCCCGGAAACACGATATCCTGATCGACCAGCACGTTGAACTGGTAGCCCGGGCCGATCTCAAGCGTCGGCTGAACGTCCATATTGCGCTGGATGGTCTGTTCGGCCATCCGGCCGAAGGTCTCGGCAAAATTTATCCGGGCCGTATCCTCGGGGCTGTTGGAGTTGAACGGGTCATTGTTCTGCGGGATCGCCATGTCGATCCCGGTGCCGATCAGGGCGATCAGAATGGCGGAGCCGAAGGTCTCCAGCCATTTGCGATCGACCTTGTCGCGGAAGCCGCCATAGCCCTGTGCGTCCGTTCCCGCCATACCGCCGATCTGCAATGTCGAGCCATTCGGATAGATGATGTCAGTCCAGACGACGAGGACACGGCTCTGCCCGAACGATATTTTGCTGTCGTAGCGACCGAAGAGTTTCGTGCCTTGCGGAATAAGCAGGCGATGGCCGGTCGCGCTGTCATAGACATTCTGGCTCACCTGCGCGGTGATGCGCCCCGGCAGGTCGGAGTTGATGCCGGTGATCAGGGTAGCGGGGATCACCGAGCCGCGCTTCAGCTCAAAGGGCGAGAGCTGCGGCACCACCCGGTTCGGCAGATATCCGATGTTTTTGAGATCGGCATTGTAGAAGTCTTCCTTGGCGCGCTGACCGTTGGGATCCGGATTGATGCCGCCTGCGCCCGCTCGCAATGCGGCGGCGAGGAGGTTCGAAGCGCCGCTCGTGCCCGACGCCGGAACCGGTTCGCCGGGACGGGAGGATGAGCCGACGCCTCGCCCGTCGAGCTTGCTGCGATCGATAGCGAGGGGGGCATCATAGGCCGCGTCGTTCGCTTGCAACCGCGCCATGTCCTGACGATGACGCTCACGCAGATATTGCTCTTCCCTCTCGCGCTGCAAACGCGCCCGCCAGACCGTTTCCGGCTCTAGCGCAGGTTCCGGTCGTATGCCGGCCCGCTGTGCGGGCGGGGTCTTGAACGGGTTGGCCGCCGGCTCCTCCTTGGTCGGAACCGGCACGGGCGGGAGCGACGTCGCCGGCTGGGGCTCGCCAATGATCGCGTCGCCGACGCCGCGTTTGAGTTGGTCGGCGAAGGTGGAAGCCGGATTGCCGGCGCTCTCCCCAGGTCCGGTCGCGTCTCCCACGCGTAGGCCGCGCGACGCCAAGCCGTAGAAGATCACACCCAGGAAAGCGATGACCAGCACGATGACGATAGTGACGGGCAGCCGGTTGATCCGGCGCATGCCGGCATCGGCCCCGTCATTCGCAGCACCGCCGAGCTTGAGGGATTGCGTCATGGCAGTCTTCCTATCCGCGTCGCATGACGGAGACCGGGCTCGCCGGCGTCGCGCCGGCTGCCGTCACGCTATAGGCGCGACCCAGTTCCACATCGGCTGTCGAGAGCCGGGCCAGAACCTGGCCCTCGAAGGGAATGATCTTGTAGGCAAGCGGGACAATGCTCGATCCGCCATCGGTCTTCTGGTCCGTGACGACGGAATAGCCCCAGCCCTTCAGGGCGGTTTCAAGCGCCTCTCCGAAAGGCGAACCGTCCTGCTTGAGCGCGATCGTGGCAGTTCCCGGCCCGACCTGTTCGGCCAGTCGGCTCACCATTTCGCCGGCGATGGCGCCTGCGGCAGGGCCGGACACGGCGGCGGGCGCGTCGCTCACGATGAGGCTACTCTGCCCGGCGGTCTGACATCCGGCAAGGACAAGCGCGAGCACTGCCACGCCGGCGAGGGACCGCAATGTGGGAGCAAGGAGCATCAGCCACCCCTCCGGATCGTCACCTTCTCCTGGTTCCAGCCGACGCCCGACACGAGTACCGCCCCGGCGACATGATAATCGACGATCATCATGTCGCCCTTCATGCGGTAATTGACGATGCGGTTCTGTCCGCCTGAGGTCAGGAAGAGAACCGGCGCATCCTGGCCCGTGATCGAGCGCGGAAACTGGATGTAGGTTTTCTGGCCGTCGCTATAGACCCGGCTCGGCCGCCAGCCGGCCCGGCCGGAGATCGAATATCCGAACTGGAGCTGCTCGGCCGGCACGCCGGCGCCGGGGATCGTGCTGGCCTCGATCCGGGCATTGATGTCTGCCATTCTGGCGGAAACATCCTCGGGATAGTCGAAGCCGACGCGGGCCATGTACTGGGTTGCGTGCGACTTCAGTTGGATGTGGTAGGTGCGGCGCGATGTCGTCACCACCATCGAGGTGATGAGCCCCGGCTCCGACGGCTTGACGATCAGGTGGATCGCCTGGCCATCGGCCGCTCCCGACGTCGCTGGCTCGACCTTCCAGCGGACGGTGTCGCCGACGAGCACGTCACGGACCACCTCGCCCGATTGGAGCTCGATGTCGCAGACCTGCAGCGGCGAGCAGACGACGGAGGGCTGTATCTCGCCATAGAGAAAAACGACCTTCCCGTCGGGCCCTCGCGTGACCAGGCCGGGGCTGCCTCGCCAGCGCCCGGAGAGGCCGGTGCCCTTGGCCTCGTTGGCGCTGAGGCCCTGCGCTTTCACGGGGGTGGGGGGCGTAAAGAGGGAGGCCAGGAGGGCAATAGCGATGGCGGTCGGCAGAAAAGGCCGGACTGCTGCGTGTTGTTCGTGCATGCGTGCGTGCGAGCCTTTCAAAGCTGGGCCGTCCAATCGAAGTCACGCAGATAGAGGCCGATCGGGTTGAGACGGATGCTCGCCTCGTCCTGCGGAGGCGTCAGGGTGACGGTGGCAATGCCACGGAACCGGCGTGTCGCGGTCTCCTTGCCCTTGCGGTCGCGCTCGAACTCGGTCCAGTCGATCTGGTAGCTCTGGTTCGACAGCGCGACGATGTTGTTCACTTCGATGGCGACCGTCGCGTTCTTCGCCTTGTCGAAGGGTGGGGAGGAACGGAACCAGGCATTGACCTTTTCGGTCGCCGGATCGGAGGTGCGCAGATGGGCATAGGTGCGGTCGATATACTGCTTCTGCACCACGGCATCCGGCGTCACGCCACGGAAGTTCGAGACGAAGCTTCCGAGCGTCGCGCGCACGACGCGCGGATCGGCATATTCGATCTGCTGCGGATAGCCGGCGCTCGAGGCGGTGCCGAGTTTGTCGACTTCGACGATGTAGGGAACGAGCCTGACCTGCGTGCTCTGGAACAGCGCGTAGGAAAAGCCGATCACCGCCATGACCATGCCGGTGATGCCGACGGCACGCCAGCCGGCGGCGGCCTTCACATAGGAGCCATAGCGCTCGTTCCACTCCTGTCGGGCGGCAATATAGGGGTTCTCGGGTGGATTGCCGGAGGCCATGCCGGGCGTCTCCTTATTTGTTGTCGTCGATGGGCGGTGGCACGGGGCGGGATGAGCGCGTGCCGCCCGACTGCCGGCTCTGGTCGAGCTTGGCATTGGCGAGCCCGAGCAATGAGCCGGCATAGGCGCCGGGTGCGGCGATCGCCTTTTCCTTTGCCGCCGATCCGGCCGCTCCCGCGGCGCTGCCGATGCCGGACGCCATGCCGCGCAGGGCGGCGCCGGCCAGCGAGGAGCCGGCAGCTCGGGCGTCGCTCGCGGCCTGCGCGCCCTTCCCGGCCGCGCTGGCACCGAGAAAGGCGCCACCCGCCGCGAAGGTCGCCACCTGTGCGCCGTGCCGGATCGCCTCCATGCCGCCGGAGATCGAGGCACCCTGGACGACGCCCTGCATGATGGGCGGCACATACATGGCGATGACGAAGACGACGACCGAGATGCCAGCAATGGCCAGCGTGGTGATGAACTGGTCCGAGGTTGCGGTCGGGGCCTCGGCAAGGCCGAGCAGGATGTCCGAGCCGATCCTGGCGATCATCACCAGCGCCATCAGCTTCATGCCGACCGAGAAGGCATAGACGAGATAGCGGATGGCGAAGTCCTTGGTGAAGGACGAACCGCCGAGGCCGAGCATGATCATGCCGGCGAGCAGGCCGACATACATCTCCACCATTACCGCGACGAAGATCGCCGCAACCAGCGAGAAGGAGATGACGACAACCACCATGGCGAAGACGGCGGCGATCGCCAGCGCATTGTCCTCGAACAGGCCGAACTTGGCCTGTTCCGACATCTTGGACGCGACGCGGATGCCGGCATCGAAGATGTTGGCGGGTGAGGCGTCTCCTCCGCTGCCGCCCATCTGGAAGAGGCTGTCGACGACGGCCTTCGCGAAGTCCGGGCCCTGGTCGAGAATGAAGGCGAACAGGCCGACGAACATGATGCGGCGTACCAGCTCGGCGAACCAGGCGTCGAGCGAGGCGGCATTGATCGCCAGCCATACGGCGGCGACGCCGATCTCGATGCCGGCGAGAATCCAGAACAGCGACCGGGCGGCATCCATGACGGTGGTTTCCCAGCCGCGGGCCGCGGTCACGACGGAGTTCTCCAGTGTGGTGAGGACGGAACCCTCCTGCGCCAGCGCGGGGGAGTTCGTGAGCAAGACGATCGCTGCGACAGCCGCCGCAGCCCCGAACGGAGGGCAAGGACGGAGGATTACCATTGCGGCTTCATCTCCTGGCCACCGCGAACATCCCTGTTCGGGTCGCCGCCGAAGAAGCGTTCGAGATGGTTGCGACGTGCTGCGTCGGATGCCGGAGGTGGCGATGGTTCGGCTGTCGCGGAGGCAGGCTCGGTGGACGATGGCCCGACCACCCGGACAGCGAGAGCGGCGCACAGGCCAAGTGCCCCGGCGAGCAGGAGGATAACGACAAGACGGTGGCTCACCAGCGCGGTTCCATGGTCTGCCCGCCGCGAATGTCGTGGGTGGGGGCGTTGAAGAACTGCTCGCGGCGGGCCTGGGCGAGATCCTTCTGCGCCTGGTCGGACTGATACCAGGTGCCCATCATGGTCATCTGCTGGGACACGAGGCCGCGCAGCTTCTGCATCTGCGCAACCTGCTGGGTCGCAATCTGGTGGCCGACCTGAAGGGCCTTCATCTGGCCATCGGCACTCTCCGACATCGCGCGCAGCGACGACATGGTGGCCTCCTCGCTGCCGAATTGCTGCGCGGTCAGGTTGGCGGCCTTTAGCGTGCCGGCGACGGTGTCGCGATTGGTGGTCGACCAACCCTGATAGGTGGAGGAAAAGGAAGCGCCATCGGGCAGGTTGCTCTTCATCTCGGCGAAGCTCTGGAAACGCTGCCGTAGCACGTCGTCGACATTGCCCATGGAGAAGGCGATGCCCTGGCCCTGCGAGACAACGTTCTGCAGGCCCTTCAGGTCGTTCTCGGCTTGGCCCCAGACATGGTTCGGCAGCTGCGCCGTGTTCTGCAGCATGTTGTTGTAGATATTCAGCTGGTTCTGGATCTGCTCGGCGAGCTGGGAAATCTGTTTGATCTGATTGTTGACCTGTTCGGCGGACTGGCCGACCAGGCTCACCAGCTCGGCATTGTTGGCGAGCTGCGTCCATTCGGTCGCGCCACCCGTGGCACCGCCGGCGGGTGCTTCTCGAGGCAGTGTCGAGATGAGCACCATAGTTGCCGTTACGAGAACGATTGGTGACCTACGCGATGGGAAGGATGGTTTCGGCATGGGCGATCCCCCTCTGCTGGAGCCAGGAGAGAGGCCAGCCGGCCCCCTGTTCGGAATGCAGCGCGCGGATGCGCTTGAGATCCTCCTTGCCGGACGCTCCTACGAAGGAGAGGGCAATGGGACCGAGCGCCATGTCGAAGAGCCGCCGGCCGTCCGGAGAGGCGACATAATATTCGCGCTTGGGCAGTGCGCTCGCGACGATCTCGATCTGACGCTCGTTGAAGCCGAGGCGCTCGTAGAATTCGCGGGTGCCCGGCTCGCGTGCCGATCCGTTCGGCAAGCAGATCTTTGTCGGGCAGCTTTCCCTCAGCACGTCGATGATGCCGGAGCGCTCGGCGTCCGAGATCGATTGGGTGGCGAGGACGACCGCGCAATTGGCCTTGCGCAGCACCTTCAGCCATTCCCGTACTTTGGCGCGGAAGGTCGGGTGTCCGAGCATCAGCCAGGCCTCGTCGAGAATGATCAGGCTCGGCGCGCCGGTCAGGCGCTTCTCGATGCGACGGAACAGATAGGTGAGCACGGGAACGAGATTGCGCTCGCCCATGTTCATGAGTTCCTCGATCTCGAAGCACTGGAAGGTGCCGAGCGACAGACCGTCCTGTTCGGCATCGAGCAATTGTCCCATCGGGCCGTCCACGGTGTAATGGTGGAGCGCGTCCTTGATCTCGCGCATCTGGACGCCCGACACGAAATCGGAGAGCGAGCGCCCACGCGAGCTCGCCATCAGGCCGATCTGCCGGGAGATGGCATTGCGATGGTCGGGCAATATCGTCACGCCCTGCAGCGCGACGAGGGTCTCGATCCATTCGCTCGCAAAGGCCCTGTCGCCATCCGTCGACAGCTCGGCAAGGGGGCAGAAGGCGAGCGAAGCCCCCTCCCCTGCCCCGGCGCTCTCGCCGCCGATCTCGTAGTGTGCGCCGCCGATCGCCAGCGTCAGCGGCAGCATGGAGCGGCCTTTGTCGAAGGCGAAGACCTGCGCTTGGCAGTAGCGTCGGAACTGCGCGGCGATGAGCGCCAGCAGGGTCGACTTGCCGGAGCCGGTCGGCCCAAAAACCAGCGTGTGCCCGACATCGTCGACATGGAGATTTAGGCGGAACGGCGTGCTGCCGCTCGCCACCTGCATCAGCGGCGGCGATCCGGGCGGATAGAACGGACAGGGTGCATCGACGCTGCCTGACCAGACCGAGTTGAGCGGGATGAGGTCGGCGAGATTGCGGGTGTTGATTAGCGGCTCGCGGATATTGGCGTAGGAGACGCCGGGCAGGCTGCCGATGAAGGCGTCGGTGGCGTTGAGCGTCTCGATCCGGGCACCGAATCCCTCCGCCTGGATCAGCCGGCGCACCGCTTCGCATTTTTCCTGCAGGCGGGTCTGCACCGTGTCGAACAGGACGATGACCGGCGTGTAATATCCATAGGCGACGAGCTGCGAGGAGGCTTCGGCAATGGCATCCTCGGTTTCCGCCACCATCATCATGGCGTCCTGGTCGACCGATCGGCTCTGCGTCTGGAACAGCTGGTCGAAGAAGGGCCGCACCTTCTGCTGCCATTTCTTGCGCGTGCGCTCGAGCCTCGCCCGGGCCTCCTGCTCGTCGAGACAGACGAAGCGCGACGACCAGCGATAGGTCAGCGGCATCAGGTCGAGGGCGTTGAGAATGCCGGGCCAGCTCTCGGCCGGCAGCCCGTCGATGGCAACGACGCCGAGATGGCGGTTCTCGACGAGAGGTGTGAGCCCGTGCCGAAGCTCGGCCGTGGCCAGCCAGTCGAGATACATCGGGATGTCCGGCAGCCGGACGGGATGGTTCTCGCCGGTGATGCAGAAGCGGATGAACTGGAACAGCTCATCATAGCGTGCGGTGCGAAAACCTCCGGCCTCTTCGGTCTCGCGGGTCACCATGCGGCGGATCGAGACGACATTGGCGAGATATTGCTCGATCTCCCGGATCGAGGTCCGGAAGGTGTCGAGCGTCGCCGAGGCATAGGAGGCGGTGCGGCTTGCCGCGTCGGAATAGATATAGCGCGTGAGGCCGGAGCGCCGCGGCTCCGGCGGGCGCCAGGTGAGGATGAGCGCGTGGCGGCTCTCAAAATGGCCGCGCTCGCGCTGGAAATGTGACCGGCGCTCGGCGTCGATCGCGCGGGTCACCGGATCGGGGAAATGGCAGTCCTGCTCGTCGGGATAATCCGATGTCGGGACGCGGACGGCCTCGACCTGGATCATCCAGCCGGAGCCGAGGCGCGACAGTATGGTATTGATCTGGCGTGACACTTCGTTGCGCTCGACCGGAGTGGAGCTCTCGCTGTCGGGGCCGGCAAAGTACCAGCCGGCCATCAGCGCGCCGTCCTTGAGCAGGAGCACGCCATTGTCGACGAGGCCGGCATAGGGCACGAGGTCGGCGAAGGACGGACCGGCATGACGAAAGGATCTGAGCGCGACCATGGGCGGACTCAGAACCGCCGCCAGGGCGTCGAGGTCGCCCGGTAGTCCGACTGGTAGGTGATGTGGCGGACATAGATGCGCCGCATCAGCGGGTCGGATTTGGCCATCATGCGCAGTGCTGCCACCACGACCAGCCAGATCGTGACGCCGAACAGCGTGGCGTACCAGGTCAGTACGACGAAGATCAGGATCGCGGAGGCAAGGCCCGTCAGCAGCACCAGTTCCCGGTCGGCGCCCATCAGCAGGTTCGGGCGGGACAGGGCGCGATGGATGCGCGATCGTGCGAGGCTGGAGCCGGTGTCAGCCATCGGTCTCCTCCCCTGCCCCGGCATGGGAGGATCCGGGAGCCGTCGTTTGTGCAGGTGCGACCGGTGTGCCGATCGAGGCGCCGGTCGATCCGAACAGGGCGACGATCTGGGTGGCACCGAGTAGGATGCCGGCGACCAGCACGACATACATCAGCCGCCGCGCGAAATCGTTCAGCTCGCCGCCGAAGATCAGCATGCCGCCAGCGACCGCAACGGCCGCCAGGGCGATGAAGCCGGCGACCGGCCCGGTGATCGACTGCTGGATCTGCTCGAGCGGACCTTCCCAGGGAAGGCTTCCGCCTGACGAGGCGAAGGCCGGCTCGATGAGCGAGGTCGCGACGAGGGTCGCAAGGCCGGCGCTGGCGAGAGCAAGGAGAAGACTACGCGACATGGCTGTCCCCGTCGGTTTTCCCATAATGTTCGGTCTGATACCGGGAGGCGCAGAAGCCCTCGACGTGAAGGATCTCTCGCACCCGCCTCCCCCGGCCCGAGCGTTCGATCGAAACGATGAGGTCGACCGCCTCACCGATGACGTCCTGCATGGGCTGTTGGCTGACCTCGGCGGTGAGTTGTTCGAGACGGCGCAGGGCCGACATCGCGGTGTTGGAATGGATCGTGGTGACGCCGCCGGGATGGCCGGTGTTCCAGGCCTTGAGCAGTGTCAGCGCCGCGCCGTCGCGGACTTCGCCGACGATGATGCGATCCGGGCGCAGGCGCATCGTGCTCTTGAGCAGGCGCGCCATGTCGACGGTGTCGCTGGTATGAAGGCAGACGGCGTTCTCCGCCGGGCACCGGATCTCCGTGGTGTCCTCGAGGATGAGAACGCGGTCGTCGGGAGCCTCCGCCACGATCTCGGCGATGACCGCATTGGCCAGCGTCGTCTTGCCGGAGCCAGTGCCGCCGGAGATGACGATGTTCATCCGCGAGGCGATCGCGCTGCGCAGGACCGAGGCCTGAGCCTCGCTCATCACCTTCGCCTTCACATAGTCGTCGAGCGGGATTAGCTGCGAGGCGCGCCGGCGTATGGTGAAGGTGGGAGCCGCCACGACCGGGGGCAGCAGCCCCTCGAAACGATGACCGCCGATTGGCAGTTCGCCGGAGATGATGGGCTGCTCGTCGTCGGCCTCCGATTGCAGGGCATGGGCGACGCTACCGATGACGACCTCAGCGGCGGCCGGATTCATGGCCCCCACCTCGGTGACCCCATGGCCGAGCCGTTCGATGAACAACCTGCCGTCGGGATTGAGCATGATCTCTACGACGGTGGCGTCGTCGAGGGCGACGCAGAGCTGGTCGCCCAGTGCCTCCTGGAGCTTGCGCACCAGCCGGGAATGGGAGCGGAGCGGGTTCACGCCGCGCTCCTGAGCGTTGCGAGGGCGTTTTCGCTGAGTTCGGACTGGTAGTTGACCGGACGCACATTCCGGAGGCTGGACACATCGATGGGCAGGGCCCCCGCGACCGCCATCGTGTTGCCGATCCGGACGGGTTCGCCCAGCCGCTTCATCGGCCAGCCCGCGCGCTTCAGGATCCGCTCGAAGCGCAGGTCGGTGGCGGTGACGAGTTCACGGTGGCCATTCGCCATCGACCATTCGATGATCCCGGCGAACAGGAGCAGCGTCGTCTGGTGTAGCAGGCCCCCTGCCCTGTCGGTGGCCAGCGTGGTGTCGACGCAGAAGCGTGAGCTCTCGATCATCGCGGCATGGGTATCGAGTGCACCGTTCGCGAGAAGCTGGGGGAAGGTTCTCTCCAGCATCGTCGGTCCGACCGCGGGCAGCAGACGACAGCATCCGGCAACCCGTCCCGAGGCGGTCACCGCCAGAACGTAGGAGGGCTGCTCGTCGTCATACTGATCCCTCTCCTCCCCGTTCTCGATGGTGACGTCCCATTCGAGGCGTCCGGAAAAGACGGCGGCGCGCAGGCGCCGCATCTGCGCCAGAAGGTCGGCGCACGTCTCATACTGTGCCGGGGTAACAACCTGAATCCGCATCAACGTCTCCACATGAACGCGCTGTGTGGAGACAGATCATCGGTGCCTTGGTCCGGCTATGTGCAGATTTGCAGCGGGTGATTCTGGTGCCTGGGTGATCGAGAGGACGACCTCGGAGGCGCGGGATCAGCCCGCCTATGGGTGCAAATTTGCAGTTCCCATGGGGCACGCGCTTCGCGGCGACTCACGGTAAGTCTCGGAAAACGTAGCGAAACGTCCTGCGGACTGACGAAGGGCGATCCGCGCCTTAAGTTGTTGTTAACCTTAAGGCTCTGGACGCGGAACCAGAATCGTGGCCTACCTTTGTCGGGTAGAGGGCGATAAATCGCATGTAGGCCGACAACGAGGATCAGAATCGACAATGCCTACGCAGGCCGCAACCAGAATGCAGGGCGAGGACCCGGCGGACAAGATCGTCCGGCACGCCGGTATGCTTTCCGAACATCTGCAGGCTCGGCGCCAGCAGATGTATCCTCCGGACGCACAAAAGAGTCTCAGAACCTTCATGATTCATGAAGTTTCCAAGCTGACGTCGATTCCGGAATCGACTCTTAAGTTGATGTCAAATGAAGGCAAAGGGCCGGTGCCCGCCCGGCTCGAAAACAATCATCGCGTCTATACGCTGGCGCAAATAAACGAACTTCGCGAACTGTTCGCGGCTCAGCGTCCGGCAGAGGCGTTGCGGTTTCTACCCCACCGACGCGACGGTGAGCACCTTCAAATATTGGCCGTCGCGAATTTCAAAGGCGGCAGTGCCAAGACCACAACGAGCGCGCACCTGGCACACTATTTGGCCCTTCATGGCTACCGCGTCTTAGCCATCGACCTCGACCCTCAGGCGTCTTTGTCGGCGATGTTCGGCGCACAGCCGGAAATGGATGTGCAACAGAACGAGACGATCTATGCGGCGCTACGGTACGACGATAAGCGCCGACCGATCGCGGAGATTATTCGGCCCACATACTTCACCGGAATCGACCTGATTCCGGGAAATATCGAGGTCATGGAATATGAGCACGAGACGCCGCGATATCTCTCGAAAAGGCCGACGAGCTCCGACAGCATCTTTTTCGAACGGCTGCGTCTCGCATTGGCGGAGGTGGAAGATGACTATGACGTTGTCATCTTGGACACCCCCCCTTCCCTCGGCTTTCTGACGCTCGGTGCGATCTACGCCGCAACGGGTCTTCTCGTGACCGTCCATCCAGCGATGCTCGATGTGATGTCGATGAGTCAGTTCCTTCTGATGATGGGCGACCTGATCTCCGTCATTCGCGATGCGGGCGCGACGATGAGGCAGGACTTTCTGCGCTACGTCGTGACCAGGCACGACCCGATGGACCAATCGCAGGTCCATGTCGTTACCATGCTTCGGCACCTTTTCACCGAGGACGTTCTGACGTCGACGGCGGTCGAGAGTGCGGCGATTGAAACGGCTGGCCTGGCCAAGCGGACGCTCTATGAGCTCGAATCTGGGAACATCTCGGCTGCGACCGCCAAACGTGCTCGGGAGTCGATCGACGCGGTCAACGATCAAATTCTCGGCTTGATCAAGCAAAGCTGGGGACGAACATGATGTCCAAGCGCCCGGGTGGGAAGTCGATTTTAGCGAACTTCGGATCCTTCTCGCAGCCCGAAGCCGCCGCCACGGATGCCGCAGCAAGCGAAGAGCAGAAGCCGTCAACGCCGTCTCAGCCATTGGCTCGGGTCGGTGCGGGCGTCATCGGCGCTACCCAGAGATCGCTTTCCGAGTTGCGAGAAGAGCGGGACAGCTTACGGGCGCTCGTCGATGCCGGTGGCGGTTCTGAGATCGATCCCAAGCTTATCGATCCGTCGCCTTTTCCCGATCGGTTGCCCGACGACAGCGATGCCGACTTCGAGGCACTGAAGAAGCTAATTCTGGAAGAGGGCCAAAAGGTTCCTATCCAGGTGCGCCGGCATCCGATTGCCGAAGGCCGCTTTCAGGTCGTTTACGGGCACCGCCGTTGGCGGGCTGCATCTGACCTCGGCATTAAGGTCAAGGCGACAATCCTGGCGTTGTCGGACAGCGAACTCGTTGTCGCGCAGGGAATAGAGAATGCCGCTAGACAGGACCTGAGTTGGATCGAGCGCGCACTCTTCGCTTGGCGGATGGACGAGGCGGGGATCAAGGCGCGTGACATTCGAGCGGCCTTGTCGATCGACGATCCAGAATTGGCCCGGCTTAGGTCTGTCTGCAGGACGCTTCCTGTCGACGTGATTGAAGCGATCGGACGCGCTCCGAAGGTGGGACGCCCGCGCTGGGTCGCCTTGGCGTCGGTGGTGAGCGAGGACGAGGCCGCGTTGGGCCGGGTGCGCAAAACCTTGTCAGATGACAAGGTTTTGCAACGGCCGTCGGACGATCGGTTCAAGCTGGCATTGGCGGCCGTTAAGAAGCCCGCCGCGCGACCCCGCAGCCAGGTGGAAATCAGAAGCCCGGCTGGGAAGGTCGTTGGGAAGGTGACATTCTCAAGCGGTGACGTCAGATTTGCGGTTTCGACTGATCATGCTCCGGCTTTTAGCTCCTTCGTGGAAGATGAGCTGCCGGCGCTCTTAGAGAAGTTTTTCGCCCGGGAGGGCGAAGGATGATTTCAGCGGTGCTCACAAAACCTTGTCAGCTGACAAGGGTGGATTGGCCCGTTGGAGGGGTGGAAGCCTCGGCTGACGCCGAACGTCGATGCAACAAAGATAGAGGTCGCATGAGGTAAAAAGAAAGGCCCCCGAAACAGTGTCCCGGAAGCCCCTCTCGTTCGTTTGGCGACAATGAGAATCCCACTTCCGCGAATCACAGTCAAGAGTCTTCGCAAGAAGATTGGACACCGTTTTGGTGAGCGCTTTCGCTTTGCCTGAAAGCTGAAGGGCAGAACCATGACGGAACTAGTAGCAACGACGCCCTTTGGGCGGCGACCAATGACGCTCGGCCAAATTTCTAGCCAGCTCAGAGCAAAAGCGGTGGCAACGGACGCCGTCGCTCATAAATGGCAGGTGTTCCACGACATCCGGAACGCACGCGAGCTCCTCGGTGCGACAGATCGTGCGCTCGCGATCCTAGAGGCGCTGCTGACGTTCCACCCGGAAACGGCGCTCACTCCTGACAGCGGGCTCGTGGTGTTCCCGTCGAACGAGCACCTGATCAGCCGCGCCAATGGCATGTCGCCAGCGACGCTTCGGCGTCACCTCGCTGTCCTGGTGCAATGCGGGCTGGTCATTCGCCGCGACAGCCCGAACGGCAAGCGCTACGCCCGGAAGGGGCGGGGGGGCGAGATCGAGCAGGCCTATGGCTTCGATCTGACGCCGATCCTCGCGCGTGCGGCCGAGTTCAAAGACCTGGCCAATGCCGTGGAAGCCGAGAAGAAGGCGTTCAAGCGCGTTAAGGAGAAACTAACCATATGCCGCCGCGACATCGTCAAGATGATCGACGCAGGAATTGGTGAGGGCGTGCCAGCCGATTGGCGTCGCTTCCGTCGTGAATATGAGACGATTATCGGGCGCCTGCCGCGGACGGCCCCTCGACAGGTGCTGGAGACGATCGCGCAGGCCCTCGAAGCGCTCTGGCTCGACATCAACAGCGTATTGGAATCCTTCGTTAAATCAGAAGATTCGAACGCCAATGAGTCTCATAGTGAACGCCACAAACAGAATTCAAATCCAGACTCAATTTATGAAATTGAACAAGCTTTTCGAAAAGACGAAGAAGCGAGCGGCAGCGTTGCGGAGACCGACAACCTGCGGAGCTTGCCAAAGCGAGATCTGCCCTTGGGCATGGTGCTGAGCGCCTGCCCGGATGTGGTGGACTACGCCAAGGGCCGCGAAATCCGGACCTGGCGTGATTTTTTCGCCGCGGCGGAGCAAGCCCGCCCCGCTCTGGGCATCAGCCCGAGCGCCTGGATGGAAGCGCAGGAAGCAATGGGGGCGGAAAACGCGGCGATCACCGTTGCGGCGATCCTGCAGCGGGCCGAGCGCATCAGCAGCGGCGGGGGTTATCTGCGAAATCTGGTGGAGCGCGCCCGGGATGGAAAATTCACGGTTTGGCCGATGGTAATGGCGTTGCTACGGGCGAAAATTGAGGAATCGAAGCTCTCTGCGAGGGCTAGCGGGGCAGGGGGCGGCGATGTCGCTCGGCCCGATGATAGCAGCGCCGGTGGAAACTCTTCCTGGACGGTGTCT
This sequence comes from Ancylobacter defluvii, assembly GCF_018390605.1. Lineage (GTDB taxonomy): Bacteria > Pseudomonadota > Alphaproteobacteria > Rhizobiales > Xanthobacteraceae > Ancylobacter > Ancylobacter defluvii. The sequence continues at coordinate 71,467 of NZ_JAHBGD010000027.1, read as the reverse complement.
CCGGCACTCCTGAAAAGCCTTGAGAAGCCGAGGCGGCCATGATGGTCTCTCAATTGTCGCTCTCGTCGAGACGTCCACCGAACATTTCGACGAATGGTCCGATCATTGACAGATCGGCGCGGTATGATTGCTCAACGGCCGGAGGCCAGAAGCTGGTCGCCGAGTTCCCGCAGGGGCAATACTTCGATTTTGTCGGCAAGCGGAAAGGCTTCAGTTCCCGGATAGACGACAATCCTGCGGTCGGGCAGCAGGTCCTCGCAGGCATGATGGAAGCCGCGTTCGACTTTCGGACTCAGGCTTCTCTTGATCTCGATCGCCCATTTTTGGCCGCCCGGAAGCGTGATGACCAGATCGATCTCGGCGCCCGCCGAGCTACGGTAGAAATTCGACCGGCTGCCGTCAGGCAGAACCGCATGCACGGTCTCGATCACAAAGCTTTCCCAGCTCGCGCCGCTGATTGGATGGCCGAGGACGTCGTCGAGCGTTTCAAGCCCGAGAAGCGTGTGAACAAGTCCGGAATCGCGAACATACACCCGAGGCGATTTCACGAGCCGCTTGCCGGCGTTGCTGTGCCAGGGCTCGAGCCGCCGCACCAATAGCAGATCGACCAACAGATCGAGGTAAGAGGCGACCGTTTTGCCGTCGACGCCCAGCGAGCGCGCGAAATCCGCCGCGTTCAGCAATCCCGATTGGTGATGCGCCAACATCGTCCAGAAACGCCTCAGCGTTTCTGCGGCAATGCGAGGGCCGAGCGTCGGGATGTCGCGCTCAAGATAGGTGCGGATGAAATCGGCCCGCCAGCGCTGACTGGCGCGATCATTCGCGGCGAGAAGGCTGTCCGGGAACCCGCCGCGGATCCATAGCGTGTTGAGCTCGCCGGCGTCGACCTCCAGTCCGTCGATCGGCGCCAGCTCGACATAGGCGATCCGACCGGCAAGGCTCTCGCCGGACTGCTTCAGAAGATCGATGGATGCCGAGCCTAGCAAAAGGAAGCGCCCGGAGCGCAATCCCTTGCGGCGGCCGCAATCGATCAGCCCGCGCAGGTTCTGGAACAGGCCCGGCAGCCGATGGACCTCATCAAGGATGACCAGCCTGTCCTCGAACCGGCTGAGATACAATTCCGGTTCGGCGAGTTTGGCGCGGTCCGCGTCGGACTCGAGATCGAGATAGATCGACGGTCGTCGTTCTCCGATCTCCAAGGCGAGCGTTGTCTTGCCTACCTGGCGCGGTCCCAGAAGGGCGACGGCTGGGCTGGCATCGAGGAGTTCCTCGACCTGTTTGGCTTTGCGACGGTGAATCATCCTTGCAATTATGGATCGCAATTCCTGATTTGCAAGGCATCACGACTCGATCCGATATCGCGTTGCAACGTCCGAAGGGCAGGGGAGGGGTTCTCGTGGCTGGCCATAGCCCCGCCACCTTGGTGAGATTGCCCCGGAAGCGATCGCGCCTGCGCTGGTAGCGCCGCGTCATCTCGGCCGAGGCATGGCCGAGCTACAGGGTATTTTGTGGTGTCCTTGAAACTTGGCCATCCATGTAATACTTTTCTCATCAGGGTCCTTACTTAGGTGGAAGAATGAGCACGACCGTGACCTCCAAGGGCCAGGTGACAATCCCTAAGTCGGTGCGTGACTTGCTCGGCATCGCACCTGGCAGCCGTGTTGATTTTCGGCGTGCGCCCGATGGCAGCGTGGTGTTGGCCCGGGCTGATGAAAAGCGCCCACCCAGCCGGTTCGCCAGATTTCGTGGGCATGCTGGCAAGGGACTGACGACTGATGCGATCATGGCATTGACCCGCGGTGATGTGTGACGTTGGTCGACACGAATGTTCTGCTGGATCTCGTCACTGACGATCCGCATTGGGCAGATTGGTCGGTTGCCCAGTTGGAGACCGCGTCGCTGCGCGGTCCGCTGCTGATAAACGACGTCGTCTATGCCGAGCTCTCGGTGCGCTATGAACGGATTGAGGATATCGAGGCCGTCTTGACGGAAACTGGGATCGACATCGTTCCAATGCCGCGGCCGGCCCTGTTCCTGGCCGGCAAGGTTTTCGCTCAGTATCGTAAGGCGGGTGGGACACGGACCGGCGTGTTACCCGATTTCTTCATTGGTGCCCATGCGGCCGTAAGTGAACTACCGTTGCTGACGCGCGATAGTGGCCGATATGGGCGCTACTTTCCGTCGCTTGTTCTCATCACACCTGACGCTCGGAGTTAGGGAAGGGGAGGACGCCTAACCGTGATCATTCATAGGCCTGCTGCTTTGGTGAGATTGACGCGGAAGCGATCGCGCCGGCGCTGGTAGCGCCGGGTCATCTCGGCGGAGGCATGGCCGAGCTGTTTCTGGACGTAGCGCTCGTCGACCTCGGCCGAGGAGGCGAGGCCGGCGCGCAGCGAATGGCCAGCAAACATCATCTGGCGCTCGCCCTCGCTGAGATCTGCCCGAACGCCGGCGGCGAGTGCCGTGCGCTTGACCAGCCGCGCCACCTGCTGGTCGGTGAGGCGGTCCGGACCGACGTCCTTGCCCCGGCTGGTGACCCGCCGGAACAGCGGTCCGTGGCCGATCTTCGCCAGCTTGAGCCACGTCTGGACTGCGACGACCGGGCAGGTGGAATCCGATGAGCCCCGACCGATCTCGACCTCGCGCCAGCCGGTCTTGCCGCGCAGCGTGACCAACATTCCCTTGTCGAGGATCTCGATCCAGCCACGGCCATCCTCGGTCTGATCGCGGCCGGCATCGAGCGCGACGATCTCGGACCGCCGCAGTCCGCCGGCGAAGCCGAGCAGCAGCATGGCGCGGTCGCGCAGGCCGCGTAGCGTGCCGCGCTCGAGCGTCTCGAGCATGGCGATGACGTTCTCGGGAAGCACCGCTTCCTTCTGCACCGGCGGACGGCCGTGGGTGTTGCGGATGCCGGCCAGCACAGTGGCGATATGGCGATCGGCACGGTCGAGGGGCGTGCCGTGCTGGGCAAAATTCCAGCCAAGGGCCGACAGCCGCCGCTCGATGGTTGAGACTGCGTTCGGCTTGCCCCCCGGAATGGCGGCGCCAGAGGCACAGGCCGTGATGTAGAGTCCGACCACCTGAGGGGAGGGCGGGAACAGCTCGAGGCCCTGCCGCCGGCACCAGCCGGAGAAATGCTTCCAATCGGCACCATAGGCCCGGCGAGTGTTCGCCGAGCTCGCTGCATCGACATAGTCCCGCGCCCGTTCGGTGAGACGCTCAAGATGCGCGGGGAGGGTAGGGGAGGGATGCTCGGAGACTTCTGTCACTTGTCCCGCGACCTGCGCCGGCGCGTCGTCGTCGGTCGTCCGGGTAGCTCCGTCGGATGGCCCGGATGTCATGGGCTCGCCTCCCATGGATTGATCACCGAGGCGCCGGTATCCTCGAAGTCCGCGATATTGCGGGTGACAAGAATGAGGTCGTGGACGATGGCAGTGGCGGCGATCAGTCCGTCGATGTCGCCGCGCGGCCGGATGGCGGCGATCCGCCCCCACTCGACCGAAATCGGGTCGGTGACCGGCAGGATACGCTCGGCATGATCGTGGCGGATCTTGCGCAGCCACTCGGCGAGGTGCCCGGCCGTCTTGGGCTCGGCCTTCTGCTTCAGCGCGATGCCGCGCATGATCTCGCCAAGGGTCAGTGTGCTGAGATGGACGCTGAGCGGATCCACGCCGCGCAGCCAGGAGGTCGCCTGCGTCGAGCCGCGCCGGGCCTCCGAGATGATGTTGGTGTCGACCAGGTACATCAGAGCGCGACGTCGCGGCTCGGGGCGCTGGCGCGCGTTTCGACCGCCTCGGTGAAGTCGGCGTCCCAGGCCGGCCCGGAGAGCAGGTCGTCGACCAAGCTCGGCCGGCCGGCGCGCAGCGCGTCATAGTCGGCGGCCGAGAGTACGACGGCGGCGCGATCGCCGCGCAAGGTGACGATCTGCGGCCCTTCGGCGCGGGCTTTCTGCACCACCTTTGAGAACTGGTTCTTGGCGTCCTGCAACGGCCATTCCATGCGCGGGCACTCCTAGCTAGCCTGTCTAGCTATATAAGGGGCGAGTCCGATGGGTCAACCAGCGGGATTTTTAGCGAACACTGGATTCTGGCGAGAGCGTGGGGTGGCGCATAGAGCGTGATAGACAGGCTCGATAATCATGCAACTCATAGGAGTGATCTGCGAACACGGCGCGGATTGCATGATGCGTAACGGACAGGGCACTCGGTCTTGGGGCGCCTGTTCGATTAGACAGGAGAACCAGTTCAGATACAGTCGAGGGATGGCGGCTCCGTTGATTCCCCGAGCTCACTTGTTCGGCAACCCGAGCAAGGCATCTACTCAAATCAGTCCGGACGGACGCTTGCTCTCGTGGTTGGCGCCGGCCGATGGGGTGCTTAATCTATGGGTGGCTCCGGTTGAGGCGCCACATGAGGCGCAACCTGTCACTGCCGATCATGGCAGCGGCATCAGGGCATATCGCTGGACCTATGACGGCCAGCATCTGGTCTACCTACAGGATCAGGATGGCGACGAGAATTACCACATCTATGCCGTTGATCCGATATCGCGCACCACCCGGGATCTGACGCCATTCAACGGCGTCACCGCTGTGATTCGCGGGGTTAGCCGTGTGATTCGCGATCGAATCCTCGTTGGATTGAACCAACGCGATCGACGTTTCCACGACCTTTATACGGTTGATCTCGTCACGGGGGATATTGCCCTTGTAGAAGAGAACCTGGGCTTCGCCTCCTTCGTCACCGACCGACTTTACAAGACCCATCTCGCGGTCAGGAATGCGTCCGACGGAGGCCGCGTCATACTGCATCGTGCCGGAGACGCCTGGAGGCCATGGATCACTTTCGCGCCGGAAGATGCCCGTGTTTCCATGCCGAGCCACCTTGATGCACGAGCCAAGGCTGTTTTCCTGCGGGATAGCCGCGGACGGGATACCGCCTCACTCAGCCGCGTCGATCTTGCCACTGGCGAGACCATGGAGATCGCAGCCCACGCCACGGCCGATCTCGGATCGCTACTTCTCGACCAGGATACTCTTGAACCACTGGCCTACAGCGTCATCACCGAGCGTCAGGAATACGTCGTGCTCGATTCTCGGGTTCAGGCCGATCTCGACTTCCTCCAGGAGCAGGATATCGGTGACTGGTCTCTTAAAAGCCGGACCGAGGATGATCGCACGTGGATCATTGACGTAACCTCCGACACTGAACCAGGGGCCAGCTATCTCTACGACCGCCAGGCAAAATCACTGCGGGAGCTACACCAAAGTCGTCCGGAGCTTGCCGATGCGCCGCTTGCATCGATGCGTCCAGTGACGATCGTTTCGCGCGATAAACTCGACCTGGTCTCCTATCTCACGCTGCCCAGGGAGGTTCCGGAGGGAGTCCTCCAACCAATGGTACTTCTTGTTCACGGAGGCCCGTGGCAGCGGAACATCTTCGGCTACCATTTCTTGCATCAATGGCTCGCCAATCGCGGCTATGCCGTTCTCAGCGTGAATTTCCGGGGTTCCACCGGCTTCGGCAAAGCCTTTGTGAATGCCGGCGACCAGGAATGGGGCCGGCGGATGGACGACGATTTGCTCGACGCTGTTGCCTGGGCTGTCGACCGGAAGATCGCCGATCCAATGCGAGTCGCGATCATGGGAGGAAGTTACGGTGGCTACGCGACGCTCGTCGGCCTAACCCGCAATCCCGACATCTATGCCTGTGGCATCGATATCGTCGGCCCCTCCAATCTCGAAACGCTCCTGCGCACCGTACCGCCCTATTGGGAAGCCATCCGCGTCCAAATGCACAAGGCGATCGGCGACCCTGACACGGACGAGGGGTTAAGGCTCGCCCACGAACGCTCGCCGCTCTTCCAGGCCGACAAGATCTCCAAGCCGCTGCTCATTGGGCACGGCGCAAACGACCCACGAGTGAAGCAGGCTGAATCCGATCAGATGGTCGCGGTTCTCAAGGATAAGGGCATCCCGGTCGACTATGTTCTTTTTCCCGATGAGGGCCATGGCTTCGTGCGGCCTGAGAACAAAATAGCTTTCTACGCCGTGGCCGAAGCTTTCCTCGCCCGTCATCTCGGCGGCCGATGGGAGCCTATCCACCCGGAAGAACTGAAGTGTAGCTCGATGCTGATAAAGGAAGGCATAGAGGGCTATCTCTACCCTTGTGAGCAGAAAGATGAACCGTCAACTGGCTCCAACCGATATGACCGAACTGATCGACATCCGCGCCATTGAGCCGCACGACGCGCCTGCAATCTCCGTACTGATGCGCGGCCTGGGCTTCAAGCATTCGGTCGAGGAAATCGCCCGACGCTTGGCTTTGGCGTCCGATCGCAAAATGGACCCGGCGTTCCTGGCAGAGCAGCGAGACGCACCGGTGGGACTCCTCGCACTTCATATCGCGCCGCTGCTCTTCTATCCGCAGCCGCTCGCGAGGATCACGACGATCGTGGTGACGGAAACAGCTCGGCGACGCGGCGTAGGCCGAAGTTTGGTGGAGTTTGCACGGGCCGTTGCCAAGCGAGCAGGTTGTGACACGCTGGAACTCACAAGTGGTCTCGGCCGAACAGAAGCCCATACGTTCTATGAGGCCGTCGGCTTCCACCGGTCTGGAGTGCGGATGGCCTGCCAGATAGCATGAAATGACATCGTTTCCGATCGGGAAGCGGTGTTGGGAGGAGGGAGAGATGACGCCGCCGCATGATTTCGAGCATGTTCGGATGCTGGAAGAACAACTGCTGGATCAAGCTGTGCGCGTTAAGCCGGAGATCGTCGCGGGACTTCTCGCCGACGATTTCCTCGAATTCGGAAGATCGGGGTGCGTCCACAGCAAGAACGACGTGGTCCGCAGCCTCGCCAATGAAGGCGAGAGCTCGCGAGCGTTGACCGCTCACGACTTCAGGTTCAGGTCTCTCGCAGAGGACGTGGTGCAGATCACCTATCGAACCGTACGAAGTGACGGTGCCGGTGAGGCCTATTCCCTGCGAAGTTCCATCTGGAAACGGACCGAGGGCCGCTGGCAAATGCTGTTCCATCAAGGAACGCCCTCAGGGACTCAGCACGGAGAGCCTGAGTGATCAGACAGGCTCCCAGGGATTGACTACGGACGCGTTTGTGCCGTCGAAATCCCGCTCGATGCGGGCGATGAGGATGAGCACATTGACGATTGCGTGGCGGCGATCAGGCCATCGATATCACCGCGCGGCCGAATCGCGGCGAGCCGAGGCTACAAGCGCGGAGGACAGAGGTGCGCGCCCCCGTCTCGGGCGCCTCGCGCGCGTGGCCGCCGACTCGCTCGCACGCAGAATACCTGGCGCTTGCATGCTCGATCCTGGCGAGTGAGGAATGGCGTGCTGCTCAAGGTCGCGACCCGGCGCAGCGTCGGACGCTCAACTTGCTAGTCGACAAGACATTGGGCCCTCGCCGGAATCATCATTGCCGGAAATCCGAGTGCCGCATTGTGCGCACCCGGAACCCTAGGAACGGAGTGAGATCAGGTCACGTCCGGCGTGGCGAATGGTGGCGCAGCAAAGCGATCGAGAAAGCGGTTGGCGCGCGGTAGGGCATCATGCAGGAACTGTCCCGGCTCTCTCAGTCGCAGGCCGGGAAACGTGCGGGAGCGCGCCTCGCTGACGAGAACATCTCTGGGCAGCGGAACGATGTCCGCATTCCATCCCGGCCAGAGTTTGCCCGCTCTGCGCCATGTGTGCGCAAGATAGCGACGTCGATCGGAATAGCCGTGGTAGTCGAACGCCCATTCGCCCCCGGCCACAAAAATATGGTTGCCAGTGTATCCCTCGATGGGTTTGATCCAGAGCACCTCATGCTCCGGGCGGCCGTGTCGATGCAGGAATGCATGCGCGAGAATGTGGCAGGCGCCGCATGCGAAGAATATCCGGTCTGGCAACGCCCAGCGCATGACCGGATCCTGCTTCGAGTAGCCGGACGTGCTGATCTGATACATGCGGGCATGCTAGAGATGACGCGAGCCAGTTTCCACCCGTTGCGGCCCTTGGGAGCCAAGGGCATTGTGAAAAGATGCGACAAGCGTTTGATGACCTCGACGCCCTCATAGAGCGCGCTGGCGTGCCGGGAGCATCGGTCGCGGTGGTGCGGTCGGGCCGTGTGGATCTGCGCTGCGCGGGGGTCATCCACACTGTGACAAGGGTTGCGGTGAACGACGAGACCATCTTCGACGCGGCGTCGCTCAGCAAGCCGGTGTTCGCTTATGCCGTGTTGCGGTTGATCGATGCGGGTTACCTCTCGCTGGAGACCAAGCTGTCGGCTTGGGTTCCCGAATATGTGGATGACGATACGCGGTCCGCAGTCGTTACCGTCGGTCAGGCGCTCTGTCATTCGACCGGATTGCCCAACTGGCGCTCGGCTGAGTTCCCTCTGCGGTCCCATTTCGCGCCCGGGCAGCGCTTCTCCTATTCGGGGGAGGGCTATACGTGGCTCCAGAAGGTGGTGGAGCGCATAACGGGGGAACCTCTCGAACAACTGATGTGCAGCCTCGTCTTTCAGCCTTTGGCGATGACGAGATCGAGCTATGTCTGGCAGCCGGCCTTCGAGACCAATCACGTCGCGCCGCATGACAGCGCGCAGCAAGCCGGACCGAAGCGCAAGCCTCAGGAGGCCATGGCGGCGTTCTCGTTGCATACCACGGCGGGCGACTATGCGCGCTTCCTTCAGGCGGTCTTGACAGGCGCGCACCTTCGATCCGAAACGGCGTCACTCTGGCTGAAGCCTCATGTGTCCGTGCGCCGACGTGGGATTACGGCCATTCGTCCCGGGTTAGATGTAGATACTGACATCTCCTGGGGACTGGGGTGGGGACTCGACCCGGCACAGGGCGCCTTCTTCCAGTGGGGAGACGGCGATCAGGGGCGACACAAGACATTCGCGATTGGCTCCGTGTCCGAGCAAGCAGCCACGGTGATTCTGACCAATGGATCGCAGGGAATGGCGATCGTGCCCGAGCTGGTTGAAGGCGTGCTTGCGGGCAATCAACCTTGCATCGAATGGCTTGGCTACGAACGTCTTCCCAAAGACAGCTCGTAGCGACAGGATTACCCGTCGTCGCGAAGAAGGCAGCCGGCTGCCATCTACACTGGCAGCCGTCACGCTGATCTGGCGACAGCCGCCAGCATGGAAGGTCGGAACCCGCAGCATGTCGCTGACGATCAGCTTGAAGCCCGCTGAAACCGTAGACTACGCGTTTGCGCTGGATCTCTATCTCATGACCATGAGGCCGCTGACCAGCCAACTCATGACGTGGGACGAAGGCAGACAGATCGCCAGCTTTGCGCATCAGTGGCGAGGGGACGAAGTGCGGATCATTTTGCTCGACGGATCGGAAGTTGGCTGGATCCAGACACGTGAAGAGGCGCCGAAAATCCGCTTGCTTCAGTTTTTCATCATGCCCGACCAACAGGGCAGGGGTATCGGCTCGGAGGTGCTGGCGCAGCTGCTTGCTCAAGGCGATTCCGCTGGCAAACCGGTGACCCTAGCCGTACTTCGCAACAATCCAGCGCGCCGCCTCTATGAGCGATTTGGATTTACCGTAGTTGATGAGACCGGCCTAAAACTCCGAATGGAGCGGCAATCATCTCCAATGTAGCGCGAGGACGCCCCACCGTCCTGCAGCACGGGGACTGACGCCGTCCTCATGCCACTCATGCATCCTCCTGCGGCTGCGGGACGATTAAGCCCAGCCGGCGCGCCTGGTCCAGCAATGACTTCACCGAGGAGGCGGCCCATTGTCGCCCGCCACGCGGCGTGCGCTCCCGCATCCGCTCGAGCTGGGCGGCGATGTCGCGCAGGCTGAGATCCGGGTCGGCGATGGCGATGCCGGCGACGAGGGTCATCAGCCGGTCCTCCGGCGGCCGCCGTGGCGAGCGCTGGAGCAACTCGGCTTCCGCTATTCTCTCGCTCACCAGCCGGTGCACGGCGCGCCGCAGCTTCTCGATGGTCCAACTCTGGCCGCGATAGTTCAGCACCCGCACGACGTCGTCCCAGCTGTGCTGCGGCCGCATCCGTCTTACGATCGGCAGCCAGGTCGAGGCCGAGGCGATCAGGTCGCCGACATAGACCCGTTGGCGCGCCGCCGCTGCGGCGCGGATGGCTTCCGGCCGGCGCTCGCGCAGGCCAGGGTTGCCGGCCAGCTTGCCGCGGGCCTTGGCCGCCTTCATGCCGGCCTTGGTGCGCTCGGCGATCAGGGCGCGCTCGAGCTGGGCAACGGCGCCGAGCACCTGCAGCGAGAACATGCCCTGCGGCGTCGAGGTGTCGATCGGGTCGCGCAGCGAGCGGAAATGCGCCTTGCGCTCCTCGAGATCCTCGATCACCGCGAGGAGGTGGCTGACCGAGCGGGCGAGGCGATCGAGGCGCACGACCACCAGGACATCGCCGGCGCCAAGCTCGCGCATCAGCCTGGCCAGCACCGGCCGGGCCCGCGAGGCGCCGGAGCCGTGCTCCTGATGGATGATCTGGCAGCCGGCCGCGCGCAGCTCGTCGACCTGCGCATCGGTCGCCTGTTCCTCGGTCGAGACGCGGGCATAGCCGATCAGGCGGCGGATCGGCCGGGGAGGGGAGGCGTAAGGTGAGGCCATAGGCTTTCCGGCGACGATTCATGCCTATTGTACACTCTCGACAGATGTCAAGAAACGGTCCTTTGCAGGCGCGTTTTATCGGCCGCCTCAGAGAGTCATAGAGGCCGATCTGGCGTATTGGATGAGCCAAGGATGGAGAGATCCAGAATCGCCGCCTATGGGGCTCTGAGGCGATTTTCGCCATTTTCAGAGCGTTCTCGGTCCAAAGGGCAGCGGAAACGGCGTTCGCGGCTCGTCGACGCCGCCGGCGAGCCGTCATACCGGGCAGGCGAGGGTGAAAGTCCGCCGATCTGGACGGAGCATCCGCCGAACTAGGATGAGGAATCCGCTCAATCGGGATGAGGAAGACGTCGAAATCCAGCGCTTTCGGCCTATCCCGCCGTCTCGGCCGAGCAATATCAGGCTTCTCCAGCTGCCTCGGTATAACGACCGATAATGCAACATTATCGGTCGTCCTCATTCCCAGACATGGCGTGCGGTTAATGCGCTTTTTACTGGATATAAGCGCACCACGCGAGTAGGCTTCCACCATGGATGTTGCGCTGATTCCGCCTCCTCCGGGGCCCTTTACTGTCCCGGCCGTGCCGGGCTGGGCGATCCCGCGTGGGTCGGTGGCGGACTTGGCTGAGGCTGCCTTCCTGGCCGGCGCGGCATTGAATTCCCTCGACAATCTGGTGCGAGCGAACCCGCCCTGGGCCGGCGCGTGGCGCGCACGGCTGGCGCTCTGCTGCGCCGCCGCAGCGGCGCGCTACGCTGGCCGGGCGGAGGACGAAGCCGCCCTGCGCGATGCCTGGATGCTGCGTCCCGCCGATGGCGATCCCGGCCCCGCCGGCCGGCTGTTGGCTGCCTGGCGGCGCCTCGCCGAGCGCTCCCCAGGTGCCGATGTGACGAGCCTTCAATCGACCTGCGGACTGCTCGGCATCGGCTGGAGCCCGGAACTGGCCGCTCTTCCAGAAGAGATCGATCGCGAGCTCGGGGCCGCTCGTCCGGCGCCACTGGCTGCGGCGGCGATCCTTCGCGCCATCGACGCCGCGGCGCCGGGCGCCGGGCTGCTCGGCTGGTGGCTGGCCGAGCAGGTGCTGGCGCTGCGGCTGCGCTGGCCGCTGCCGGTGCCGTTGCTGATGGGCGAGGCACAGAGCTCCGCCTTCCGTGGCCCCGGCCGGGGAGGGCGGCTGCGCCCCGCCGACGACGGCTTCGACGCCGCGGTCTGCCTCGCTGTGGCGCAGGCCTCGGCGCGGGTCCTGCGTTGTGCCGCCGAGATCGCGCCGCGTGCCGGCCGGCTGCAGGCGGTCGCCCCAAAACTGCGGGCCAAGGGGGCAGGGGAGGCGATCGCCCGACTGCTCGACGACGACGCGGTACCGGGCACGCTGACCACGCCAAAGCTGTCGCGCTGGGGCGCGCGGCGGCTGTTCGAACGGCTCGAGACGCTGGGAGCGGTGCGCGAGCTCACCGGCCGCTCCAGCTTCAAGCTCTACGGCCTTTGAGATGGGGCGGCGCACGAAAACCCCGGTGAGCTTCGACGCCGAGCTCGGGCATCTGCCGGCCGCGCTGCGCTGGCGTGAATGGATGGGTCGGGTCGAGGCGGTGATCTTCGCCTCACCGGAGCCGGTGACGCGGGAGGTGCTGGCCCGGGTGGTCGGCCGCGACTGCAGCCTCGACCTGTTGATCGACGACATCCGCGCCGAGCTGCGCGGCCGGCCCTACGAGTTAGTGGCGGTCGCCGGCGGCTGGCAGCACCGCACTCGTAAGAGCTTTGCCGAGGCGATCCAGGTGGCCACCGGGCTCGGCACGGACGATCCCAAGCCGCTGTCGCCCTCCGAGGCGCTGGTGCTGCTGTGTGTGGGGTATTTCCAGCCGATCACCCGCGGCGAACTCAGCGCCTTCTTCGGCAAGGAGATCAGCCGCGACACCATCGGCCATCTGCGGCGGCTGGGCTTCATCGCCGCCGGGCCGCGGTCGCCGCAGCCCGGCGCGCCCTACACCTATGTGACGACCAAGGAATTCCTGTCTCATTACGGGTTCGACACCCTGCGCGACCTGCCGGACATGGAGGCGCTCGAGGATGCCGGCCTGCTCAGCAAGGACAGTCTGCTGGCGGGGGATATCCCGCTCGGGCTCATGGGCGGGGACGGAGGCGATGAGGATCCGGACGAGGAGGTCGACGCCGACGACATGATTTGACCGCCCGCCTCACGCCGGGATCTGGTGCTGTCCGTCGTCGTTATGACCAGTTTCGCAAAAAGAGTCATAGCTCGTCCAACAGGTCATTCTGTGTTCTGACCATGTGGCAGAAATGGTCAGAACACGATGAAGCTCCTCGATCACAGCTACCGCCTTCGGGCCATGAGCGAGGACACGCGCGAAAGGCTTCTAGTTGCCTTGACGGCCGCCGTTCGCGCGCTCGGTGCCGATCCGGTGAGCTATCATCTGCCAGCGTGATACCGCGCCGATGTTCGGGCTCTCGGGCTTTGCGAAGCCCGCTCTCAGGCGAGGAGTGCACCGGCTCGTGCCGGTGCCCCTAAGTTCATGCGGCTTTCAGCGCCTTCTGGTTGGCGACCTGATCAGCGAGCTTCGACAGGATCTCGTCGGTCATGGTCTCTTCCTTCAGCGTCGCGTCGAGCAACTGCACCGCCTCCTTCATGCCAAGCACCTGCGCCCAGCGCTTCAGCGTGCCGTAGCGGCTGATCTCGTAGTGCTCGACCGCCTGCGCGGCTGCGGCGAGGCCGGCATCGAGCGCGGGCTGGCCCTTGAACTCCTCGAGGATCTCCTCGCCTTCCTCGATGATGCCGTCGATCGCCGGGCAGGTCTTGCCCTGGGCGCGTTTGCCGATGAGGTCGAACACCTGCTGCAGGCGTTCGATATGGCCTTCAGTCTCGCCGCGGTGTTTCTCGAAGGCGGCCTTGACCTCCGGCGACTGCGCGCCGCGCGCCATCTTCGGCAACGCTTTCAGGATCTTGCGCTCGGCGTAGTAGATGTCCTTGAGGGTCTCGTGAAAGAGGGTGTCGAGGGTCTTCTCAGCCATGTCCGTCTCCATCGGGATGTCCCCCCAAGCCCGAGCGAAGAACAATGACGGAGGCGCTTCGTTCCGCCTCGGGTTCGGGATTTATGGACCGAACTGCCCGGGCAGCTCCGCTGCCCGCAGGACGCTGATCTGCTCGGCGAAGCGGCTTCGATAGATCGCCAGAGCGGCGTCATGGGCCTGGTCGGAGGAAGAACAGACCGCATCCTCCACCACGACGATGCGGTAGCCCCGGTCGAGGGCGTCCATTGCCGTCGCCAGCACGCACATATCGGTTTCGGCGCCGGTGACCACCAGCGTGTCGACGCCATGGCCGTTGAGGATCGGCGCGAGTCCAGGGGCGGAGAAGGCCGAGAAGCGACGCTTGTCTACGATGTACGCGGGCGGGCAGAAGCCTTTCAGCTCGTCGATGAGGCCGATCTCGCCGGGATCGAGCCGTTCCAGCGTGAGGTGCGACCAGCGTCGGTAGTAGTGCCGCCAAGTGCCGATCTCGGCCTCCGGATCGGCGGCGGGAATGAAGCGGGTGAAGACGGTGCGCGTGGCGAACAACTCCGCCACCGCCACCACCTCGGGCAGCACCCGCGCCATCCACGGCGTCGGCCAGGGCCCATCCGGCGAGAACAGCCGCTGCATGTCGAGGCACAGGTGAAAGGCGGTTTCGACCCGCACCGGGCGATCATGCATACCCATCGCGGCGACGTGCTGCTAGCTGCGCAGCCGGCGGCCGGCGTCGCCGCTCATCGTGCCGACCGGGTCGCCCGCTGGCGATGTCTTTCCGCGGTGCGCCGGAGGCACCTCAAGCGTGCGATGTATGGTGTCGATTTCGCTCATTGGCTCGTTCTCGCCGGCCATCGCCACATTGGGGTCGACATCCAGGGCAGGCTCGGGTCGATGAGGGAGCTGCATCCCGCCCTGGTCGGCCAAAGTGGGGAAATCGCCGGCATTGGCTAGCGCATCGATAGGCTCGACCGGCGGCGCCTCGGCGGCATCGACCGGCCTGAAGGTATCGGGGCGTTCTTCCATCGCCACGAGCTCCTTGGCCTGGAACCAGTGTTCCTCTGCCCGCCCTTCGCGACATCCCTCCTCCTCCCAGAGGCGGTGCGCGCTCGCCAATGAGGTGTTCTCGCTCGTCCATCGTGCCCTCCTATTTCGTTCGGGAAAGAACGCATGGGCGGGTAGGAACGTTCCGGCTGGAACGCGTCGGATGCGCCAACGTTTAGGTCGGCGTGCGGAGGCGCTTTCATCGATCATGGCTGAGAAGACTACCATCGGGCGCCTGGCGCGCCGTTTCAATCTGCGGATTATCTCTCCCGCCGAGCTCACCATCCGCCGTAGGCTCCGCGGACGCGGCTTCAGTTATGAGACCGGGGATGGCAAGCCGGTGAAGGAAGTGCAGCTCATCGCACGGCTGAAGCGCCTGTCGGTGCCTCCGGCGTACCGGAATGTACGCTTTGCCGCTGATCCGCGCGCCCATCTGCAGGCGGTCGGCGAGGACGCCGCCGGGCGCCTGCAATACCGCTATCACCCAGACTGGACGCTGATACGCGAGAGGTTGAAGGCGCTCCGCCTCTCCAGCCTCGCGCAGGCGCTGCCGGCGGTCCTGCGTTCTGTGCGCCAGGAGCTGCGGCGGCCCGGTTGCGATAGACGTTTTGCGTTCGCCGCCGTTGTGCAACTCGTCGCTCTTACATCTATACGCGCCGGTAGCGACGAATATGCCGAAGAGCACGGCACACGGGGCGCCACCACGTTGCTCAAGTCGCATGTGCGGATCGATGGCGAGGAAGTGACCATCGCCTTCACCGGAAAAGGCGGTAAGGACATCCGCAAGCAGGTTCGCAACGCGGATTTGGCCGGAGCCCTGACCCGGCTGAAGGCGATCCCCGGGCCGCGCCTGTTCCAGCATCGCGATGCCAACAGCGCCGTGCATGCCGTGCGGGCGAACGAGGTGAACGCCTTCCTGAAGACGGTCAGCGGCCAGTCCATCTCGCTGAAGGACTTCCGTACGCTAACCGCTTCACTCGGCGTGCTCGACGAACTCGCCCGGCTGGAACCGGAGACGAGCCAGCGCGGGAGGCGGCGGCAGATACGTGAGGCCATCGCACCACTGGCGGATGAACTCGCCAATACGCTCACCGTCTGCCGGACCAGCTATGTTCATGACAGTGTGATCGCCGCCTTCGAGAGCGGCAAACTTGGCAAGGTTGGTCAACCGCCGCGATCCGCCACTGCCCGCGCGCAACTGCTGGCCCGTCTTCTGAGCAGCAATGCTTGCCACCCTTCCAGGCCCGCCCCGCCAATCCCGACCGGCCACGTCAAGGTGCCAACAGGTTCTTCAAAGGCAGCTACTGCGCGTTTTCGCCGTGGATTGGCACGAGCTTCTCATACTCAGCAGTAAGAGCGGCAATCTCTTCGACGGTGAACGGCCACTCGCCAATGACGACCACGCCTTCGCGGGCTTCATTAGCAACAACTGGCCAATAGCGGTCCACCATCGCCGGGATTTCATCGGCATCGGCTCCGGCCGCTGCGAGGTCGAGAGCGCAGATACGACGGGCTGCTTGTTCGAGCGCTTTCATGCATCGAGCCTACCAAAGTACTGTTTGTCTTTCAGCACATTTGTCGGCAACTCGTAAAAGGAACCGGATCAGACCGAACACGAGAATATAAGCCTTGTCGCGATAAGACCGACAACTGATGCGGCCTCGGCGCCGTTCTCGGTGGAGCGGACATTCTTCGGCTGCAGCGGCTGTTACGGGAAGCATCCAAGACGCATCTGGATATTTGCGTCCTTCCGTTGATAGGCTTTGCGCAGAACGCCGGGCCGAGGAAACATCGTTTCTGCGTCTAGGGATCGCCCGCATAGAAGTGGGCGACCGCGTCGATGGCGTCGTCCGGCAGGCGCCCGGCGATCTTCTGCATCACGTGGGCATATCCAGTTCCGCCGCGGTGGCCCTGCTTGAACAAACGAAGCTGCCCGGCGAGGTAGCCAGCGTCCTGGCCAGCGAGGCGGGGATAGCCCGGATTGCGCCGGCTGGAGGCGCCATGACAGCTCTCGCAGGCGGGCACGTCGGCCTCGGGCAGGCCGCGTAGCGCGATCCGCGCGCCTCGCGACATATCATCGTGCCGAACCGTCTCGCTCACGCCGGCCTGGGCAGCGTAATGTCGGGCCATGCGCTCGAGATCGCCATCGGAGAGCCCGTCCACGGCGAACTGCATGAAGCCGCTCGGGCGTGTTGCGTTGTTAAAGGCGCGCAGCGTGGCGAGGAGATAGGCTTCGCTCTGGCCGCCAATGACCGGAAAGGCGCCGTCCTTCGAGGCGCCGTCCATCCCGTGGCAGCGGGCACAGCCTTCCAGCACGGGGTCCTCCGGTACGGTCGGCCCAAAGGCGATACCGCGATAGCGCTCCGGCGGCATCTGCGACAGCGCATGCAGGAAGGCGACCATTGCCAAGACCTCATCGTCGCGCTGCAGCGCAAGCCAGGACGGCATGCCGGTATATTTGACGCCGTGCCGGACGATGTGCGCCAGTTCGCGCGGCCGCCACTTCCGCGCGGCGTCTTCAAGACCGGGCGGCATGGGCGTCATGTGCGCGGCGAGCCTTGGTTGGTCATGCAGCGGCGAGCCATGGCAGAAGGCGCAGCTCGTCTCGAAATGCCCGGCAGCGCGGCGGATGCGATCCTCGGTGTCGAGGTCGGTGGGTGGTTTCGGCTCGAACAGGGCATAGGTGCGAACGGAATTCTGCATCGCCCAGTGCAGCGCCCAGGAGGTGATGCGCCAGTGGCCAGAGCTCGCGCCGATATTGATGATGCCGGACCAGGCGACCAGCAGTCCGAGCGCGGCGATGCCGGCGAGGGCGGTGAGGGCGCGGCGTGGCGTGACGCGGAAGACTGGCCTCATGGCGTTGCTTCCCCCCGTGAAGAGGGATCGGCCAGCACAACGCGTGCCATCAGCACCAGCCCGCCGGCGAGATAGGCCAGCCCGCCGGCCAACAGCATGATCACGCCGCCGAATTGCTGGTCGGCGACGGTCGCGGCCAGGTCGCCGCCATGGGCGTGGCCGTAGAGTGGCCGACCGGCGAAGGCGATGAGCGCCCCCAGCAGCGTCATGTGCATGGAGGTGGTGAGCAGGCCCAGCGTACCGAGAAGAGCACCCGCCACCGTGCCGCCGGACGCGCGGCCGAGGCAGGAAAGCCAGAGCATGAGGCCGGCGAGCAGGAAGCTGCCCTGTTCTGCCACGAGGCGCCAACCTCCCGAACGCGCGGCCCCATGCAGCGCCGGCATGTGCCAGCTCCAGACGATGGCGAATTCCAGCATCGCCGCGAGGAGCGGGCTGCACAGCAGGGGGACGCTGGCCGAAGGATCGAGGCGGGTGCCTGCGAGGCCAACGGCGATCAGCGGCGCGGCCAGCGCCACGACGCTCATATGCATCGTCATATGCGCGCTGAAGGAATGCGCTGCCATGGCAGGCAACGGTCCGCCCCATATGAGAGCCAGCATGAGCAGGCCAGTGACTACTGCCGCCGCCTTCATCGCATGCACTCCGCGATGAACAGCGCGGGCATCGCGCCAAAGATCACCGCGACGGCACTGAGTGCGCAAAGCAGCATCGTTGCGAGGCCGAGGAAATGCTGCTGGTCCTCGTCGGTTGGCGTATCGTGCGGGGGCATGTCCGAGCCGAAGCCCCAGTGCCGGTGCGCCTGCATCCCGGCGACGACAATGAACACCAGCGCAAGGATGGTCGCCGCGGCGATGGCCAGGCGCAATTCGTCGAGCGCCTCCGGCGCCTTGGCGCAGATGATGGCGCCCGCGACGTAGCAGAACAGGAAATGCAGCGCCCACACGGTCGGCGGCGCCAGCAGCGTCCAGAGGTTCGGCGTCTCGCTGCGGAAGAGCATCATCGCCTCCTCACGTCGCGAGTGGGGCGAGGGCGAGCACCACGAGGGTGGTCGCCATGGTGAGGGCCGCGAAGTGCCAGTAGAGCACAACATTGCGCAGGTCGATGTCGTGCTCGCGGCTGAGCCGCCCGGCGAGGCTTCCCGCCAGGCAATATCCCAGCATCAGCATGCCCACCGCGAGGTGCAGCGCGGTCCAGATGGCGACCACCCACACGATGGCGGGATAGACATGGGCGGTGGGATGGAGCCCCGCCCGCCATGGCGCGAGCAGTAAGAGGGCGCCGCCGGCCAGCGCGAGCAGGGTAGAGGCCGTGAGCGCGATGCGCACCATGTCCGGGTACCCGGCGCTATTCGCGCGGCGCGCGCCCAGCACGGCGAGCCAGGCGAGCAGAGTGGCGGCGCTGCCGGCCAGCATGAGCGGACCATCCGGCGGCGCCATGCCGGCAGGTGGGAAGGCGTTCTGGATGGTCCAGTAGTAGAAATAGGCGAAGATCAGGCTGAGGAAGGCGGTGCCGTCGCCGACCATGGTGATGAACATGGCCCACCAGCCGACCGAGGCAGAGCCGGAGGCATAGAGCGGCAGGGTAACGCCCATGCCGGCGTCCTTCGATGGTCGGCTGGGGATCACCGCGGTGGCGGTCCACAGCCAGACCATGATGACGCCAATGCCGATGACGCCGGAGACGATAGCGGCGATCCACCAGTGGAAGGTCGAGGCGATGAAGCTGCCGCCGATGAACCCGGCCGCCAGCAGAGGAAGGAAGCTGTCACCCGGCACGCGCAGCACCTGCTGCGGCGTGGCGTCGAGCACGTCGGTGATCAGCGTCTCGCGCTTGCCCTCCGGCGCGCCGGGCAGGAAGAAGCGTCCTGCGCCGATGTCGCGCATCAGGTTCTTCTGATCCCAGAGCGGGTAGCGGCTGGAGACAGGTGGCACGGAACGGATGCCCCACGGCTCGGACGGGTCGCCGGCAACCCATTCCAGCGTCCCGGCGTTCCACGGGTTCTGCGGCGCGCGCGGCTTTCCGGGACGCAGCACGTCGAAGACTAGCAGGCCGATGCCCGCCGCCATGGTGAAGGCCCCGGCCGTCGAGACGAGGTTCAGCCCGTCCCAGCCGAGCCCTTCCGGATAGGTGAAGACCCGGCGTGGCATGCCGCGCAGCCCGGTGATGTGCATCGGCAGGAAGGCGATGTTGAATCCACAGAACATCAGCCAGAACGACCAGCGCCCCAGCCTGTCCGATAACATCCGGCCAATGATGAAGGGATAGAAATAGTGGACGCCGGCGACGAGCGGGAAGAACATGCCGCCGATCAGCGTGTAGTGCAGGTGTGCGACGACGAAGTAACTGTCATGCGCCTGCCAGTCGAAGGGGGCGAGCGCCACCATGACGCCCGTCAGCCCGCCGAATACGAAGATGGCGAGCGCCCCGGTCGCGAATAGCATGGGAATGGCGAAGATCACCCGCCCGGCCAGCAGCGTCGCCACGAAGACGAAGATCTGCACGCCCGTCGGGATCGCCACCGCCTCCGAGGCCGCCGAGAAGAAGCCGATGGAGAGCGCCGGCAGCCCGATGGTGAACATGTGGTGGGCCCACAGCCCGAAGCTGAGGAAGCCGGTACCGACCGCCGCCAGCACGATCCAGCCATAGCCGAGGATCGGGCGCCGCGCGAAGGTCGGCACGATCATCGCCAAGAGGGCGATGGAGGGCAGGAAGATGATGTAGACCTCGGGATGACCGAAGATCCAGAACAGGTGCTGCCACAGCACCGGGTCGCCACCGCGCGCGACATCGAAGAACGGCCAGTCGAACAGCCGCTGCATCTCGAACAGGATATCGCCGGCAATGAGCGGGGGGAAGGCGAAGAGGATCATCCCGCCGACCACCAGCACATACCAGCAATAGAGCGGCATGAGGTTTATGCGCATGCCGGGCGGACGGCATTTCAGCACGCCGACGATCAGCTCTACCGCGGCGGCGATGGAGGCAACCTCGATGAAGGACAGGCCGAGCAGCCAGATGTCGGCGCCGATGCCGGTCTGGGTCGTGTCGGTGGCGAGCGGGGGATACATGAACCAGCCGCTGTCGGGGGCGGCATCGAAGAAGATCGAGCCGCCGACGAATACCCCGCCGATGAGGAAACACCAGAAGCCGAAAGCCGAGAGGCGCGGGAAAGGCAGGTCGCGTGCCGCCAGCATCTGCGGCAGGACGAGGATCGCCACCGCCTCGAAGATCGGCACGGCGAAAAGGAACATCATCATCGTGCCGTGCAGCGTGTAGAGCTGGTTGTAGGTGCCGGCCGAGACGAGATCGTTGTTCGGTACGGCGAGCTGCATGCGCATGATGAGCGCGAGTACGCCGGCAAACAGAAAGAAGACGAAGGCCGTACATGTATACCAGAGGCCGACGATCTGGTTGTTGACATTGGCGGCGTAGCGCCAGCCGGAGGAGTAGGCCCAGACACGTCGCAGTTCGGCCTCCTCGCGGCGGCCGCGTTCGGTGTCGGTTTCCTCGCGCGGGGTCATTCGAGACTCCCCAGATAGGCCGCGATCGCGCCGAGCTCCGCCGGTGGCAAAGCGCCGAAGGACGGCATGCGCACGCCGGGCTTCAGCGTCTCCGTCTCGGCGATGAAGCGGCGCCGATTGTCCGGCGTGTTGGGCAGGATGCCGGCACCGATGGATTGGCGGTCAGCAAAATGAGTGAGGTCGGGCCCGATGCTACCCGTTGCCTGCGTGCCGCGGACGGTGTGGCAGCCGCCGCAGCCATTTGCGAGAAAGGCGCCGTTGTCGGCTTTGCTCAAAGCGGGCGCGGCCTCGCGCGCGAGCCACGCCTCGAAGGCGGCGGGCTCCATCACCACGACGGGAAAAGCCATGAAGGCGTGGGAGCGGCCGCAGAACTCGGCGCAGACGCCGCGATAGATGCCGGTCCGTTCGGGATGCAGCACCAGCCGGTTGGTGCGGCCGGGGATCATGTCCATCTTGCCGGCGAGGGAGGGAATCCAGAAAGAATGGATGACGTCGACGCTATCGAGTGTGATCTCGGCGGCGCGCCCGGCGGGGAGCCGCAGCTCATTGGCGCTCTCGACCTTTGAGCCGTCTGGCGCCGCATAGGTGACGCGCCACCAATATTGCTCGCCCGACATGGTGATGCGCAGCTCGGGCTCGCCGGCGCGCAGCATCGGCATCAGCCTCAGGCCGAAGACAAGCAGCGCGGCTAGCACGATGGTGGGAATCACCGCCCCGCCATAGAGCACGATGCGTAGTCCGGCCCGCTCACTGAGCGGTTGCTTCTGCCATTTTCCGCCGAACATGGCGGCGCCGATCACCACGAGCCAGATGATGGCGGCACCGACGAGCATCACCCAGAACAGCAGTGCGACTTCCGAGGCCTCGCGCCCCGCCGGATCGAGCGCCGATTGCGGCCCGCTGCATGCGCCAAGCAGCACGCCGCAGCCCGCTCCTGCAATACCTCGGATTCGCTGATGCCGTCCCGGCCGCGCTCCCACGCCCTCCGCCTGTTCAGGTCAGGGATGTCCAGGGCGAACCGGAGCCTGGATCCTCCACGCCCAGCGTGCTTTCATCAGCGCGGGAGGCCGGAACCAGGATCACCACCTCATGGCCGTCGCGTATGGCGTTGGACGCCGCCGCAACCGCCGCCTCGAAGGCGGCTTCCTTGCTGGCGTAGGACATGCTGGTGTGGTCGCTCTGCTCGACATGCCAATCCGCCTCGCTGCCGCGAATGCGATAAATGTCCTGCCGGGACCGGGGTGCCGTCTGCATCGATTCTACCTCCCGTTAGGGAATTGAACGGCCGGAGCCCGGATGTGTTCCGGCCTCCAAAGTACTTTCCTGGGCGGCTAGAGCATTGGCCCGCCGCCGGTGACGGCGATGGTGGCGCCGGAGACGTAGCTCGACAGCGGATCGGCCAGCATCACATAGGCGGTGGCGAGTTCGGCCGGCTGTCCCGGACGCCCCATCGGCACCTGCTCGCCGAAATGCGCCACCCTCTCCGCCGGCATGGTGGAGGGGATCAGCGGCGTCCAGATCGGGCCCGGCGCCACGGCATTGGCGCGGATGCCCCTCTTCGCCAGTAGTTGCGCCAGCCCGGCGGTGAAGTTCTGGATCGCGCCCTTGGTGGTGGCGTAGGCGAGAAGCGACGGGTTCGGCTTGTCGGAATTGATCGAGGCCGTGTTGATGATGGCGCTGCCCGGCTTCATGTAGGCGACCGCCGCCTTGGTCAGGTAGAACATGGCGTGGATGTTCACCCGGAAGGTGAGGTTCCACTCCTCGTCGCTGATGTCCTCGATATCCTCGAAGCTAGCCTGGTGCGCCGCGTTGTTGACCAGTATGTCGAGGCCGCCGAGCTCCTTGACCGCCGTCTCGACGATGGCCCGGCAATGGGCGGCATTCTGCACGTCGCCGGCCAGGAGGACGGCGCGCCGGCCGGCCTCACGCACCAGGCTCGCGGTCTCCTCGGCGTCGTCATGCTCGTCGAGATAGGCAATGAGCACATCCGCGCCCTCGCGGGCATAGGCGAGAGCGACGGCACGGCCGATACCGCTGTCCGCACCGGTGATGATCGTCCTTTTTCCGGTGAGCCGGCCGGAGCCCTTGTAGCTTTCCTCGCCATGGTCGGGACGCGGCGACATGGCGTCGGTGTGTCCCGGCATCGGCTGCTGCTGTTCGGGAAAGGGTGGCGTGGGGTGACGCTCGAGCATCGGCTGGACTCCTGTCGCTATTCGCTATGCGGATTTTCCGGTCAACGGACGGGCCGGGGGGATGGTTCCGCCGAGGACTGCGCGGAACCGGGAGGCGGCTAAGCGATTTATCCCAAGGGCTTGGGCAAGGAATGCCGTTCGCCCGGGAAGCTGCCAATGGACGTGTTCGACCCGCCGATTTCCTACCTGCGAGACAAGCCATGACGGTGCGCCGTGGCGACATACGCGTCGGCGTCTCCGGCTGGACCTACGCGCCCTGGAGGGGGAATTTTTACCCCAAGGGCCTCACGCAGAAGCGCGAACTCGGCTTTGCCGCGCAGCAATTTCCCGCGCTGGAGATCAACGGCACCTTCTACGGCCTGCAGCGCCCGGAGGTGTTCGCCCGCTGGGCAGCCGAGACGCCCGACGACTTCCTCTTCGCGGTGAAGGGTTCGCGCTTCATCACCCATACCAAGCGGCTGCGCGAGATCGAGATCCCGCTCGCCAATTTCCTTGCCTCGGGGGTGCTGCGGCTCGGGCCGAAGCTCGGCCCGCTGCTGTGGCAGTTCCCGCCGAGCTTCCGCTTCGATGCCGGGCTGATCCGCGACTTCCTTGCCCTGCTGCCGAAGGATACGCGCGCCGCCTCCCGCCTCGCCCGGCGGCACGATGTCCGTCTCGACGGGCGCGACGCGACCGGGACCGATGCGAAGCGGCCGCTGCGCCATGCCATGGAGATCCGCCACGACAGTTTTCGCGATCCCGCTTTCGTGGAACTGCTGCGCGAGCACGGCGTGGCGCTGGTCTGTGCCGACACGGTCGAGTGGCCGCGGCTGATGGATCTGACGGCGGACTTCGCCTATTGCCGCCTGCACGGCTCGACCGAACTCTACCGCTCGCGCTACGAGCCGGCGGCCCTGGACCTGTGGGCCAAGCGTGCAAAGGCCTGGGCCGAGGGACGGCCGATGAAGGACGGCGCGTTCGCCGGCGAGCCCGAGACCCGCGCGAAGCCACGCGATGTGTTCGTGTTCTTCGACAACACCGACAAGCTGCATGCGCCGGAAGATGCGGCGCAGCTGATGAAGCGGCTCCATGTCCATTGGCAGCCGGAAGCGGCGAGGGCGGCATGACCGCGCGCGATACAGCCGACGACGTTCGGGTCGAGGAGCGCACCTTTCCCACGCTCGACGCGCTCAACGCGGCGCTGGCGGCGGAGCCCCCGGTCGTGCCGGGTGGTACCCGCGCCGTGCCGGGCGAAGGGCCGGTCGGGGCCGCCATCGCTTTTGTCGGCGAGCAGCCGGGTCACCAGGAAGACCGGCAGCGCCGTCCCTTCGTCGGGCCGGCGGGCCGGCTGCTCGACCGGGCGCTGGCGGAGGCTGGCATCGCGCGCGAACGCGTCTATGTGACCAATGCTGTGAAGCAGTTCAAATTCGTCCAGCGCGGCAAGCGGCGCATCCACCAGAGGCCGACGGCGGGGGAGGTGTCGCATTCCCGTTGGTGGCTCGACCGTGAGCTCGGACTTGTCCATCCGCGTGTCGTCGTCGCGCTTGGCGCCACGGCGGGCCTTGCGCTGGCGGGGCGCCGGGTCACCGTGACCCGCGAGCGCGGGCCGCTCGCCCTGGCCAACCGGCGCGGCTATCTCACCGTGCATCCTTCCTACCTGCTGCGCCTGCCTGACGAGGCGGCCAAGCACGCGGCCTATGAGGCCTTCGTCGCCGACCTCAATGCCATTCGTGAGATGGCGGGCTAGCGCGCGCCGAGCACCATCTCGCGGATCCAGCCCAGCAGCACCGCCGAATAGGCTGCTCGGGTTTCCTTTTCGGAGAGGGCGTGATCGGCGCCCTGGATCACGCGATAGGTCATCGAGCGGGCCTGCCGGAAGGCGGCGACGTAGTTTGCCACCGTCATATGCGGCACGAGGTCGTCGAATTCGGATTCGATGGCCAGCACGTCGCCCTGGAAGCGGGCGCAGGCGGCGAGAGCACGGTTCTCCTCCGGGCTGACCTGGGAATTGCGGTAGTTCGTCAGGTCCAGCCGGTCGAGTTGCTCCTTGGCGAGCGACCAGTGCTCGTCGCGATAGAGCGCGGGCACGCGCAACGAGAGCCAGCGCACCGGGCGGTAGCTGGAGAGGATGGTGGCGAGATAGGCCCCGTAGCTCGAGCCGATCACCGCGATGGCGGAGCGGTCGACCATCGGATGGCCGACGAGCGCGTCATAGGCGGCAACGGCGTCGTGCAGGTTCTTGCGCGGCGTGACGCTCATCCGCATGGCTTCGGTGGCGGCGTGGCCGCGGAGGTCGAAGGTGAGGCAGACGCAGCCGAGAGCGGCGATCTCGCGGGCGCGCGTCAGGTCGCCCTGCTGGCTGCCGGTCCAGCCGTGGAGAAAGAGCACTCCCGGCACCCCGGTGCGCGGAACGGCGAAGGTGCCGTCGATATGGTCCTCGTCGACGGCGATGCAGATCGTCTCACAATGCACGGTGCCCGGCCTCGATTCTCGCAAATTTGATCAGCGGGCCGACCTCCGGATCATCGGCGTCAAAATAGACGATGCTGTCCTCGGGCGCCTCGTGCCGGGCGCCGTAGCGTTCGACGCAGCTCGCGCGCACGCAGACCAGGGCCGGGTCGGCATGGAACGCCTCGACGGCGGCGATCTCCGCGCCGGAGGCGCCTCCGATGCGCCAGGACTGCTCCAGCACGCCGAGGCGCGGATCGCCGCGCGCGTCGCGGCCGGCGATGACGTCGTAGTTGCGGCGCGAGGCGATGAGGCCCGGGAGGTGCCGCAAGGCGGCGCGGTCATAGGCTTGCGCATATTCCACCGCCTGCCGGACCGGCGCGTCCATCGGCCTCTCGAGCAACTCATCGAGGGCGCCGGGAAAGACGGTAAGGGTCGAGCCGCCATAGGCGGTCTGGCCGGCATTGTTGCGCGTGGTTTCCTGATGGCCGAAATAGGCGAACACCCTATTGCCGAAGCGCAGGCGGCCGATGCTGTAGACCGTGGCTTCGTTCAGATCTTCCTCGACCACAAGGCCGAGGCTCTGCAGTTCGTCGGCGTCCATTGCCTCGAGCGCGGCGTCGAGCGCGCCGACCTCGTCGAGGACCTGCTGGCCGTGCCCGCCATCGGCCCAGGCGGGCTTGAGGCGTATCGGCCCCATCGCCAGCAGCGCCCGTCCGGCCTGCGCCGCGCTTCGGCGGTCGAACACGGAAGCGCCGCGCAGCGTCATGCCGCGTACCGCCTCGCCGAAGGTTGGCGACCAGCCTTCCGGCCGCAGTGCGTCCGCGTCGACGAGGCCATGGGTGATCGCCTTGCCCGCCAGGACCGCGTAGGGGACAAGACCGCCGAACAGGTCTTCCTCGGACTGGATGCCTAGGCGGCCAGCGAGGCGGTCGCCGACCAGGGTCTCGGTCGGGACGGCATAACTCCCATGTGGCAGCGGCCCGGCCGGCGCCTCGATGAAATCGCTCCCGCGCAACCGGGCGATGCGGCGGGCGAGCGCGCGTACTCCTTCCTGCCGGTGGTTGCGGCCAGCGGGATCCGCCGGGAGGAAGACGACAGGCGTGGCGCGCCCGGGCGCGCTGGCGATGTCGGTATACTGGCGGTCCGCGGCTGATGCGTCCATGCGATGTCCCCGCTGAAGGTGGCGAAGGCACGTCCTCCGCTGGCAGGCAGGTCCCTCGCTAACCGCTCCCGGTCATCACTGGTTCCCTCGCGGCTTCCACCGGGTGCGCGGCAATGCGTTTGGAACGAGACCCAGCCCGACCCGCCGGGTGCGCCGCCGGTCACGCGCCAGACCGTGTTGCCGACATCGTCCGCCACCAGCAAGCCGAGCGCGACGCCGGCAGGCGAATGGACGGCCCGACCTCGGCCGGGCGCGAGGAACTGATCCGGCTCCGCCGGGAGAACCAGCGTCTGCGCCTGGAGCGCGATATCCTGTCAAAGGCGGCGGCCTGGTTCGCGCGGGAGAGCAAGGCAAAGGCGATACCAGTGGTCATTGGGGCGTTGTCACGTTAACTTCGGGCGGTCGCGAAGAGGTGCATTTGGCCTGGTGACAGGCTCAGGCAGTGACGCCAGCGACGGCTTTCCAGTGCGCCATAGCATTGAGGCGATAGAGGTGAGTGGCTAGGGCAGAGCGGCGGGACCGGGGTGGAACGAACAGATTGCGGAGGGCGGAGAAGACCACGACGAAGCGTTGAAGGCTCCCCGGTGATCGAAAACCCTGCATCGCCCGCTCGCGCTTTCGGAGTGGCAGGTGCGAGTTCTCGGCGCGGTTGTTGAGGCCCTTATGCGCGCGATGCTCGATCGCCGGCATGATCTGACGCCGGGCGGCGGCATAGGAGCCGAGCTTGTCGGTGATCATCCGCCGGGGCGCGCAGCCCTGCTTCTTCAAAAGACGCCTCAGCAAGCGCCGCGCTGCCTTGGTATCCCGTCGCGTCTGGACGATCTCATCGAGGATATAGCCGTTCTGGTCGACGGCACGCCACAGCCAGTGCTTCTTCCCGACAATGGTGACGACGACCTCGTCGAGATGCCAGATGTCGCGCGGACCCGATTTCTTCCGCCGGAGCCGGCGGGCGTAATCCCGCCCGAACTTCATCGCCCAGCGCCGCAGCGTCTCGTAGGAGGCGGCAATGCCACGTTCCAGCAGCATCTCCTCGACCAGGCGAAGGCTCAGGGGAAAGCGAAAATACAGCCACACCGCGTGGGCGATGATCGCCGGCGGGAATCGGTGGCGCTTGTAACTGATGGTCGGCGGGCTCATGCGCCCCCATCTACACGGCCTGCCGCAACGCCGAAGTTAATGTGACAACGCCCCTCGCCCGGCGTGAAGCGGCCGGCATAGACGACGGTGGTGCCGTGCTCGCCCTTGCGCACGCTGCCGCCGAGCCCGAGCGCCTGGCGGAAGGTGAGCCAGGTCTGGGTGCTGAAGCCGTGCTCGATGACGGCGTCCCAGAGAATGAGGATGTTGATGCCGGAGTATTTTCGCCCCGTGGTGGCGTTTCGCGGCATCGTCAGCGGGGCCGCGGCGGCGGCCCAGGGCTGGGCCCAGGGGACGCGGCCGGCCACCAATTCGACGATGATGCGGTCGGTGATGTCCTAGTAGAGTGACGCCCGGTTCGGGGCAGGGCGCCGGC
This sequence comes from Ancylobacter defluvii, assembly GCF_018390605.1. GTDB lineage: Bacteria > Pseudomonadota > Alphaproteobacteria > Rhizobiales > Xanthobacteraceae > Ancylobacter > Ancylobacter defluvii. Next base: position 43,122 of record NZ_JAHBGD010000027.1, on the reverse strand, counting down.
GGGTGGCTGCATGGTCCATGGCGGGTCTCCGCGACAGGCCGGCCGCGAGCCACTCTCGCTGGTCCCTTGACCCGTCACGGCCGACCGGCCGCCCTCTCGCTCTCCTAGAGGGCCTGCCTCCCGCGCCTATCCTTTCCCGGCGATCCGCGGCTTGGCCGCTGCCGCGCGAGCGATCGTTACCGCAGGCGCAGACCCGGGACGGGGCTGAGTGGAAACGGTGCAGCCGGCGGCATAGAGCGGGGTCCGACCCTCATCGGACGCGCCCTTGAACTGCCACCTTTATGGTGGCATATTTCGACCATGGAGAAACGACGGCCGACCTATGATCTCGAGGCCATCAAACTGGCACTGGGGTCGGTCGACCGCTTGGCGATGACGACATCGGCGCTGCGGGATGCGACGGTGCTCGGATTCGATCGTGGTGGCATCGTCGAGACGATTATCGGCATCGAGCGGCGCATGTTCTTCAAGTCGATGACAACGTTCGCCGATCATCGCGTCTGGCAGGACGTCTATCATGTGCCAGCGCGAGGATTGACGCTCTATGTGAAGTTCCAGGCGGACGTCATCACCGAGTTCACGGTCATGTCGTTCAAGGAGAAATGACCATGGCGATGAAAGAGACGGCGCTTCCCGATACCATGACGGCGCCGGAAACCGGCGAGATCCTGACACGCAGCGTGCGGCCGTTTGTGGTGGCCTATAAGGGTATCAGCCTCACGGTCGAGCTGCCCGGCTATTATCCGGCCGGCGAGGGCGATGGCATCCATGTCGGCAAGGACATGGAGGTGGTGGACGTGGCGCTGCGCACGCTGAAGGAACAGGTTGATGGCGTCCCGTCGCCGGCGACCATCCGGCGTATCCGCACCAAGCTCAATCTATCCCAGCGTGATGCCGGCGCGTTGCTCAAGGTCGGTGAGAACGCTTTCGACAAATACGAGCGCGGGCTGGTCGAGCCGAGCGGCCCGACCAGCCAGCTGATTAAGGTGCTCGATCGTCATCCGGAGATCGCCGACGAGTTGCGCTAACGGAATAAACGTTCGGAGCACTGCCATGCCGACCTGGCCGAAGGACAAATTGCTGAAGCATGGACCCGAACTGCCGATGGAGGAGCGGATCCGGCGCTACCAGCACAATATACGCGCCATCCGGGAGTCCGGATGTCCAGTGCCGACATCGGCCTACGCCGATACGCTCGACCCTGCCGAGATCGAACTCTGGTTCGCCGACAGCGCGTATCGTAGTCATCGCCTGAAAGAGGCGATCAAGGGATTGGCGAAGCTGTCCCCGGACAGCGAGATTCCTTGATTACCTGCTCTTCAAGGAATGAATGCCCCTATTCGATAAGGTCGATGCCCTCATCATATGCAGAGCTTCCGCGCATAGTTAGCGCTCCTTCGCGGATTGGGCCGTAAAGGCCAGGACGGCATTCAGGAACTTCTGCCGATCCGGCGTTGGCTGGAGATGCACATAGTGGGAGACGGCCGGAATCTCGACGAGACTGGCCGAGGCGGCACTGGTCAGATGGGCGAGAAGCGTTTGCGCATCCACCAGTCTTGACCAGAAATCATTCGCCGAGCGCAAAATCAGCACATGCGAGCGGATGAACGACGCGTCGAAGATCTGGCGCCCGTTGACCAGCTTCAGCGTGTCGGCGGTCGGGCCGGAGGGAAACCTGAAGCTCGCGGGCTCGCGCTCACGCGCGGTTTCGTCTCCCTCCATGGACAGCGCGACATAGCGATCGAGAAAGGCAGGATCGATCCCTTCGTCACGCCAGCGTCCGGCCAGGTTTTCGGCCGTCGCCAGCCGCCAGGAGCCGTGCCGCGCATAGTCCAGCTCGGCGGGATGTTGCGGGTCGCCGAATTCCGCCTGCAGACGCCACCCGCCGGCCGGACCGCTATAGGCGCCGTTGTAATAGACCAGATGGCTGATGCTCTCAGGATTGAGCGAGGCGTAATGGCCGAGCCACTGCGATCCGGTGGCCCAGCCCACCCCCGGTCGAACCGGGCCTCGCTGTCGCGAAGCTCCCGGACGAAGATCCGCAGGCCGTCCTCACTCGACACGGCAAAATCCCGGCGTAGCGGCTCGGCGCCGGCCGTCGGCGGCGCCAGCGCGGCGCAACTGACGGTGACTGCGGCGATCAAAGGGATGAAGCGCATAAATTCTCCGGCGATTGCTGGCTACTCCGCCGGAGGATGGTTCGTCCGAGCACATAAAACGATGATGCAAATGAAGGTTCTTGATATCGTGGCGATATGGAACTGCGTCACCTCCGCCATTTCCTCGCCGTCGCCGACGAACTCCACATGGGCCGAGCGGCCGAGAAGCGCCTCGTTCGGGACTATGAACAGCGCCTCGACGTCTCTGAGGCCATGATCCACATCGCGCTCGGAAGCCTCATGCTACGCAGAATCGCCCACCCTTGAACATTCTCAAACAGATGGGGTGATTGGGGTCTCAGCCTGAGGGTGGCCGCTCCGTTCGGGATGTTGGAACGTGGTCCGTGTTGAGCGGCCACAAGCATCGGGAAGGAGCAGCCATGAACTACTATGCCGGACTGGACGTGTCGCTGGAAGAGACCGCGATCTGCGTTGTGGATGGGACGGGTCGGATCGTGAAGGAGGCGCGCGCGGCGAGTGAGCCTGTCGCTCTGGCGCAGGCGTTAAGCCAGCTCGACCTGCCTCTGGAGCGCATTGGTCTGGAAGCATGCTCGCTGACGGCCTGGCTTCATGAAGGGCTTCGCGCGGCGGGCTTGCCGGCGATCTGCATCGAGACGCGCCAGGCCAATGCCGCGATGAAGACGATGCCCAACAAGACCGACCGCAACGACGCCCGCGCTCTGGCGCAGATCATGCGGACGGGCTGGTTCCGGCAGGTCCACGTCAAGAGCCGCCAAGTCGCGCGGCATGGCCCGCGCCCGCGTCGCGGTCGCCCGCAAGCTCGCCGTCATCCTCCATCGCATGTGGAGCGACGGTGCCGAGTTCCGCTGGGGCAAGGACCCCGCCAACGGCGCCACGGCCGCAGCCTGACGCCGCAGCGCCGAAACGGGAGGACCAGACACGACGCATGATCCCGAAAGGGTGAACCGGATCGTTCCCGTGGGGACGATGGGCAAGGCGATCTCGTTGAGAGTCCAGAACCTGCGGGCGCAAACCCCAAGGTCGTGAAACAGATTGAGACGCCTCGCCCTCCTGACCCCATCATGCGGCGGCCCAGCGCCGACCGCGAAGAGAAGCGTGTGACCCATGGGGCGACACGAACCGGAAAAGCCAAGATGGGGAGACCCGAACGAGCAGCTTGACCTCAACGACCCCAATCAGAGAGGACTCTCAGTCATCGAGCCCCGCAATGTACAAAAGTGGGCAACTGCTATTGCGAACACCAAGTTGGCCAGCAGTAGCCCGTGATGGAACGCAGGGCCGATATAGTCGTTGCTCGCTGGTAGGGAGGCGAAGCTATGACCACATCCGGCCTGTCCAACACCGAGCAGTTGCGCCACGATATTGATCGAGGACGCGGCGGGGACAAAGTGCCGTTCCCCGACCCAGCTGCGGCGCCCCTTGGAACTGATGACGAGGCGGCTGGTACCACGGCGAGTTCTGAGCGGGTTGAATTGGCGCGCAACGAAGTGTTGCATGCTGGTGCCGAAGATCGGCCGGGTGTGACGCATGAATCAAGCTGGGGCTTCGACGATAATCGCGGTGGAACTTCGCCGCTTCCTTTCGTGGCACGCGTTGCTCTCTGGCTGGGTTGCATCGTCATCGGCGGTGGATCCGTTGCCGCGTGGCTCGTGAGATAGCAAAGGCAGTTCGCCGTGACAGCAAAGCTGAAGGTCGCCCTCTGGCAGGAAAAAAGAGTTGGCAGAGTATCCCCTGCGCGCTGATAGCCGAGAGGATATTGCAGCCGGCGTGAATGAGGCACTCACACAGTTTGCGATGACGCTGCCACATGTGATTATCGGCGAGAAGGGTGTTTCGCTTCGGGTGGAGCCGCTCGACACCTCCGATGCCTGAGGCCCTTTTTAGTCGCCCCAGCAATACTTCACCTTAACATGTACGGAGGCCGAAGGCCTAACATACGATGGCCGTGACTTTCCCGGCATTCATCGGCAAGGTCTCGGTTGAGACGTTCTCCGGGCGGCGCGCACCACTCGTTCGGAGTAAGTCGCCGTTGGGCAAAATCTCGAACGGCGAGGCCTACCCGCTGGTAAGTGGTCCCTTGGGTGCCGGAAGCATCGCGGCTGCGACAATAATGCCGAAAAGGGCCACGACGAACGTCAGACTAAAGCCGTCAATGTATGCCAGAACGTTGGCCTCTCGTTGCACGATTGCAGCCAGCCTCGCCGTGGCACGCGCCTTGGCGTAGGCGACACCATCGGCTTGGAACATGGCCGCCCGCGCCGCTATCGCCTGCGCGATGTCGGCGTCGCCCCGAGCGACGTGCAACCCGATGAGGTTCGAGTGCGTCTGCTCCCGAATGCGCAGAAACGTCGACATGACCGCGATGCCGAACTCGACCGCAACCAGCCGAAGGATCTGAATATAGGCGGCAAAGGCCGAGGCTACCTCGGGTTTGACGCTGGTGAAATTGCCGATCATGACAGCCGTGAAGGTGATGCCCAGGCCGACAGCCTGGAAGGCTGCGATCGGGATGAAATCCACCATCCGCCATTCGTTCGTCAGATGCGTCGCCCAGAGGCTACCTGCCGCGAAGGAGGCGAACCCGGCGATCATCACGAAGCGGAAGTCGAACCTTCTGAGCAGAAGGACGCCGAGCCAGATCGTCACGCCAAGCGGCAGGGCAACCCAGACGACCAGGAACCAGCCGAACTGCTCAGGCCTCAACTGACCGATGCCGATCATGAAGCTCGGCACGAGCAGGCTGTTCGACACCGTAACGAAACTGAAGACCACGCCCGTCGCGAGGCCCAGAATGGTGTTCCTTCGCGCGAGGATCTTGGGGTTTGCCCAAGGCGCCGGCGTCGTCGCCTCGTGCACGACGAAGCAGGCCATGAGAGCCGCTCCGCCTCCCAGCATCGCGGCGATGGTTCCAGAGTTGTGCCAGTCCAGCCGATTCCCTTGATCGAGGCCGACATAGACGAGCGTGAGACTGAGGCCGAACAGCAGCATTCCGCCCCAATCCGCCCTTGCCAGCATGTCCAGGTTCGGTCGCTGCGGCATCGACCCGTACCAGGCAAGGCCGACCATGAGCAGCGCGATCGGGACATCGACCCAGTACAGCCACCGCCAGCCCCAAGTCTGGACCAGATAGCCGGTCATCCACGGCCCGGTGTTCAAGGTGAAGGCGAGGCGAAACGCATAGAGGGCGAAGGCCGGCAACCAGAGCGCGGGGGAAAGATTCCTGACGATCACCAGCAGCGTGGCCGGCACGAACAAGCCGAGCAGGAGCGCGGTGACCGCGTGAAGCGCGAACAGCTGCGCAAGGTCGGTGGTGAATGGGATCAGGGTCACCAGCAGCGCGTAGGCCAAGCCTGGCCACATCAGGATCGGGCGAATGCCGAAAACCATCACCAGCCACGGAACGGCCGGAGCGGTCAGGATCTGCGGCGCGTTCGCGACCGTCGAGAGCCATGAGGCCTCGTCCACGGAAAGGCCGAACCCGCCTCGCAGGTCGGGAAGGCCGATACCGAAGAAGCGCGTGTGATAGCTCGCGAGAAAGCAGCCAGCGAGTGCGGCGCCTACAGCCGCGTAAGGATTGGCCCGGCGTTGCCGGGCAATATCTCCGAGCGCTCCGTCGATCATTGCCGAACCTGCCCGTCGGTGTGGATGCTCGTCACGACCGACATGCCGGGGCGAAGCCGCTCGATCAGTAGCTGGCCCGGGTCGAGGGCGATGCGGACCGGAATGCGCTGGACCACCTTGGTGAAGTTTCCCGTCGCATTGTCGGGCGGCAGCAGCGCGAATTGCGAGCCGGATGCCGGCGACAGATTCTCGACATGGCCGTTCAGCGTGGCGCCCGGAAAGGTATCGACGGTCATGCTGGCCGGCTGGCCAGCGACCACGTTGGTCAGCTGGGTTTCCTTGTAGTTCGCGATCACATAGACGCGCGGCAGCGGCACGATACTAATCAGGCTGCCCCCGACGGTGACGTAGTCGCCGGGCTGAACCTGACGCTGGCCCACAATGCCGTCGAAAGGCGCCAGGATGCGTGTATATCCCAACTGAAGCCTGGCGCCGGCCAGGCTGGCTTGCGCGGTCTGCAGTTCTGCGTCCCGCTGGCCCCTAGTCCCCTCCAGAACATTGAGCTGCTCCTTCTGCGCCAGGACAGCCGCCGTCGCGGCCTGTTGCGCCGCCTTGGCGATCGCGAGATCCGCCTCGACCTGCTCCACCTTCTGCCGGGTACCATAGGTGGATTGAAGCAGATTGTATTGCCGCTCCCTCTCCTGCTCGGCCTGGACCGCGCGCGCCTGCGTGGAGGTAAGCTGGGCCTGCGCCTGGAGGATCAACGCCTTCTGCAGCGCGACCTGGTTGTCGAGGTTCTCGAGCGCCGCGCGTGCGCCGGCCACGCCGGCTTCCGCCCTCGCGACCGCGACCTCGTAGTCGGCCGGGTCTATCCGCATGAGGAGATCGCCCTGGCGGACGGACTGGTAATCGCGAACCGCGACCTCGACCACGTTTCCTGTCACGCGCGCCGCGAGCCCGGTCAACTCCGCTCGGACGGTCGCGTCGTCCGTCGACTGCACCGCCGCCACACCCAACCAGTAGTCCCATCGCGTGATGGCCAGAACCATGAAGGCGCTGACGATCGTCACCGCCACGAGCGGCAGCAGCATGCCGCCGCGGACGAGCCTGTGCTTTGTGCCTGGCTGCGGGCTCGACGCCGGCCCTTGCGGTACCGAGGGCTGGGACGTTGCCGGATAAACCTCCGCCTTCTGTTGAAAATCCGAACTGGGCGTTGCGACGGACATCTGACCTACTGCTCGTGCGTTTCATGAATTGATGTCGGCGAGCGGACACAGAGCGGGCGTCAGGGCGAACCGGACCTTTCGTCCGCCGTGAGCTGTGCTCGTGCCTGCCATGGGATCGCCGGCGCGAAGCGGCGAGATGTTCCGCCAAGATCGGCCGTTCGCGGGGCCTGCTCCCTATCGCCCCCGACAAGGCTGGGTGAGGCGACCAGGGCAATCCTAGTGAAAACGGCGGCGGGCGGTACCATACCAAGGGGGTAGCCTTCATCTGCCGAAGTTTAGTTGCAGGGAGCCTTGCGGGCTCGACAAGGCTTGTGCGGAAGCCGACTGACCGCCGCACTCGCGCGGCGCGCCGGCCTTGACGAGGCGACGAGGTCCCCGAACTGGTGCGGTTGTGTCGCCGGCTATTGAAGGCGGTCGGCGCGACGCTGCTCGTCGATGACGGGTGTACGCTCAGCGTTGCGCTTCCGACAGGATCGGACTTTCCGGCGGGACGTGGCGCCAGAATTCCCCGCGCCGGCCCATCTGGAGCCCGAAATCGAACAGCCTCACCATATAGGCCGAATCGAATTCGCTTTTCGGGACTTCGGAAAATGCTTCGGGAATGGAGACGAACGACAGATTGATATGGGCGGCCGAGCTCTCGTATATAGATTTCTGATGTTCGAGAGCGTCTGATACTTAACCATTGTTCCGACGGCTCGCTTTGCGAGATCGGGGGCACTTTGGTCGACCGCCATGTATTCCGGTTCGATCTTTCCATTTCGGATCACATATAGGTTCTTGATCCGGTGCGCGCCGAAGGCTGTGCGCTCGGCGCGATTCAAGTCGAGTCCCGGCGGGCCGAAGGTAATCTGTGAGGTGACGCCGCCATCCACGTGCAGTTCGTCATAGACGCGATCGCCGCTCCGAACCTTGATCGAAACGGGCGGAAAGATGACCGGTATCGCCGCCGAGGCGAGAAGTATATTGACGAAGAGCGTCCGGCGTTCCTTTGAGCGGCTGGCGGCGATGGCGCCCATGTCCCAGATGACCGGGCGCTGCGCGTCTATATTCGTTGTCTGGACGAGGAGGCGCCGGCCTCTGAGATGCTCCCTGGAAATCTCGTCCAGGAGATTTTCGGTGACCAGCTTCGTTATAAGATCGCGCAGTGGCGCATTATCGTACAATGACGGACCGGCGAGGGCGAATGCACCCTTGTTGATGTAGATGTCCTTGTCGCTTATCTGCGTGTATACTTCTTGAAGTGCCGTATCGTATCGCTGGCCGAGAAAGGCGAACGGAGCCGCGAGCGATCCGGTACTGACACCGGTAACGACCTCGAAAACGGGGCGATTACCATGCTGGCTCCAGCCGTTCAGCATGCCCGCGGCGAACGCGCCGTCCGCTCCGCCGCCGGACAAGGCGAGGAAGTTCGCTTCCTTGGTGCAGCGTCGGCAGCCGGAAGCGCGAACTTGCTCAAATTGCGTGTCGACATAGGAAGAGATCTCAGGCGACGTTTCGTCTCCCCAGAACCTTATCAGGCCGAACTCGGCAATATGAGTTGTATTCAATGCCGAATAGGGAAGCGGTGCCGACCGGGATGCACTGACGCAGGAGGTTAGAAACGAACACATGACGATCAGAGAAAGACGAATTATCGTCATGGTTTTATTTCCAAGGGCATTAGTATTGTGTACGATATTTCGATTTATCGAATGTTAGGGCGAATTAAGTTGATACCATATCTGTTGCTCGCTTAACGATACACGCGGTACAAACGACTTTACGTGGGGCCGTAGGTGCGTGCCATTGGGTCGAGGGAGAGGACGGGCCATACCGCGGTATAGGTGCCGGCCCCAGGTTGGGCCCGTTGAGCGGTCCGAAAGGTCACTCGGTTCGTTAGCCAAAGTCGCGCAAGTCGTCAGGGCACCGGCCGAACGGCGGGAGAACGTCGTCCGCCTAGCCGCGCCGCCCTATGGGGCTTCACCAGGAGGGACGTTCTTATGGGTTTCCATAAGATGCGGCGAAAGTCGCGCGGGGATAATAGGAGATTTCGGTTCGAAGGCCCCGCGTGAACTGGCGGCGTGCAACGAAAGAGATCGACAGCGTGGCAACCCTTGCCCCCAAGAACGGCGGATCATGAGAGCTGCGATACGGCGAAGCCGCCCGCTGCCGGCGGTGCTTTCGACCATCGTCGGCCTTGGGGCCTGCTGGCTCACGACAATGCCCTTCGGGCTGCTCGCCCCGATAGCCGGTCTCAATCTTCACGCACGCGGCCAAGGCTGGCGCTGCTGAACGCGGTGCTGGGCGCAGGGCTTGCCGTCTCGGCATTGGCAGGGATTTCCCGCGCTGCCGGGCTGGGGGATCCTGCTCTGACATGGGCCGCCTTCTTCGTCCTCGGACTTTGCATCAGGGCGATGGTGGCGGAGGGGACCGCCGTATCGGCGGACGACGAAGCGAGCGCTGTCAGGGTCCTGCCTCTTGCAGGCGAAGAAACGCCTGCCGCGACCCGCGCAACTATCGCCGGCGAGGCCGCGGCCGCTGGTCCTTCCTTGAGCCTCATCCACTCGGAGGACCGCGAACTGGCCGCCCACGCGGCCGCCCGCGCGTTCTGGACCGGCGTCCCCCAGGTCGTCCGCTATCGGCAGCTCCAGGCCGATGGCAACTATCGCTGGATCGAGACGCGATCCGAGCCCGATTACAGCATCAGCGTCGACATAGACGACGTGATCACCGACAGGCAGCCGCCCGCATGGGCTGCGGAACCGGACGGCGATCACGACCGGGACGTGATGCAGGCGGCGAAGATCATCGAGAGCCTGTTCGGTAACGGATGGGCGTTCGATGCCGAGGGGAGATGGATCTACCTTCACCCGTTCGCCCAGAATTCCCTCGGGGTGACGCTGGACGATCTGAATGCCTCGCTGAAGGAGGGGCACACGGCCTGGAAACGGCTGCTGCATCCCGAGGATTACGAACCGATCGCCGCCGCATGGCGTCATTGCCTGCGGACCGGGGACCACTTCAATGTCGAGTTCCGCTTCCGGCGTGCGAGCGGCGCCTATGTCTGGGCCCGGACGCGGCGCGGCCGAGCCGTGACAGCGAGGGGCGTATCACCGGATGGTTCAGTATCGCCCTCGATATCAACGTCTACAAGAAGACCGTCGCGGCGCTCCGCAATCGGGAGCGCGAGCTTTCGCAACTGGTCGACATGGTGCCCAGCCATCTCTGGAGGCTGACGCCCGACGGCGAGCCGAGCTTCTTCAACCGGCGCATGATCGACTTCCTCGGCACGGACGTTGCCGACATCGACCTGCCGAGCATGAGCCGGCTGGACGCGTTCATGGGGATCATTCACCCGGAGGATGTGGCGGGATTCAGGGAGAAGGTAGAGCGTTGCCTCATCACCGGGGACGGCTTCGACCTGCGCTATCGCCTGCGCCGGGTCGATGGTGTCTATCGCTGGATGTCGAGCCGCGCGGAACCCCTGCGCGATCAGGCCGGGCGCATCGTGCAATGGCACGGCGTCTGTCACGACATCGATGATGAAGTGCGGGCCGAGGAAGCGCTGCGGCGGAGCGAGCGGGAGCTCCAGCAACTGATCGACGCCCTGCCGATTTATATCTGGAGCTGTCCGCCTCGATCGCCCATAAGGTGAACCAGCCGCTGACGGCGATCGTCGCGAATTCCCACGCTTGCCAGCGTTGGCTCTAGGTGGAAACCCCCAACATCGAGCGGGCCCAGAGGATCGTGGAACGCATCATCCGTGATGCCAATTCGGCAGTGGATGTCGTCGGCCGCGTCCGCGCGCTGTTCAGGCAGTCGACGGATGCCCGCGGCACCACGTCGCTCGCAAGCATCCTCTCGAAGACCCGCGAACTGCTGGCCGACGAGTCCCTACGGCGTCACACGTCCGGGTCGAGGTCGATGCTGAAGAAGGGTTGCCGCCGCTCACGCTCGACCGCGTTCAAATTCAGCAGGTGCTGATCAACCTTATCCGCAACGGCATGGACGCGATGGATACGGTCGGAGATGACAAGGCCATCGGGTTGCGCGTTCGGCGCGATGTCAATGCGGTTCAGATCGAGATCCGCGACCGCGGCCAAGGCATCGTATTTCCCGAAAGAATATTCGAGCCATTTTTCACGACGAAAGAGCACGGAATGGGCATGGGACTGGCGATTTGTCGTTCGATTGTCGAAGCGCATGGGGAGCGGCTTTGGGCCGAGAATAACGAGCCTCATGGCGCAGCGTTCATTTTCACGCTGCCGATCGGGCCGAAGGCGGCGGCATGATGACGGAGAGCCATACGGTGTTCATTGTGGATGACGATGAGCGCATTCGCGAAGCACTCGAAGAATTGTTGGCGTCGCACGGTATGCGGGCCGTCACCTTCGCATCCGCGCGGGACTATGTGAGCGCGGACAAGGCGAATGTTCCAGCGTACCTCCTTCTCGATGTCGAGCTGCCAGACATAAACGGCCTCAAGTTGCAGAACCAGCTTGCGCGGCGCAATCACCCGCCGATCGTTTTCATAACAGGGCACGGCGATATCTCTTCGTCAGTGCGAGCGATGAGACACGGTGCCATCGATTTTCTGACCAAGCCGATCAGCGAGACCGTGCTCCTGACCGCGGTACACGCTGCGATCGAACAGGATCGAAAGAGTCGGACGGAGCATGCTGAACTCGAAGAATGGCGGCAGCGCTACCTCGAACTTTCGCCGCGCGAGCGCGAGGTGCTCTCTCTCGTTGTGAGCGGACTTCTCAATAAGCAGGCCGCGGCCGAACTGGGGATCAGCGAGGTCGCCCTGCAACTCCACCGCCGCAGCGTGATGCAAAGAATGGCGGTTGCGACGCTCGCCGATCTCGTGCGTATCGCGGAGCGCTTAGCCATACCGATTACCCATTCGCGCTGAGAGGGAAGGCCGCACGTGTGAAGAAGGGCCTGTGGTGATGATTGTCGACGAAGATCGAAGAACTCCGTCACGAGCGGGGCTTCTGGAGCCGTGGCTGTGCGCGACCTCGTCAGTGGGTTCGGCCCGACTTGCCGGTGTTTCTGATCAGCGCTCGTCAGGAGCTTGTTGATCGCGCTCAGGGCTTGCGACCGCTGGCATCTCGCTTCGCGATGAGCAAACGCCCAAGTTGCCTTGGTGCCCGCCCAATCGCCTGAGAGCATTCAGGCCGACCTAGCATTTGAAGACCAGAACCTATCCCTCAGCATAGTATAGGCCCGCAATCGAGAATGCGATCATCCCAACATTTCCGAGCGACGGCGCCATCACCGGCAAATCGCTCGCATGAGGGGGAATGGTCTCGATATGAAAAAGCGACTTGTAATCATCGGCGCCGGATTTGCCGGCATGTATGCGGCCTTGTCGGCAGCGCGCCTGCGCGACAAGGAGAATGTCTCGATCGAGGCGCTCGAGATCATGCTGGTTTCTCCAGAGCCACGACTGGTAATCCGCCCTCGTCTTTACGAACCCAAGCCGGAGACGTTGACCGCGCCGCTCGATGATGTCCTCTCGGCCATCGACGTGACCTACGTGCGGGGCACGGTGGCGGCCGTCGACACAAGCAAACAGTCGATCGAAATCGCGGATGGCACAGGTAAGACCTATGCTGAGAGCTACGACAGGCTGGTTCTCGCCACCGGCAGCTGCCTCTTTCGTCCGCCGATTCCCGGATTGGCCGAGTTCGCTTTCAGCGTCGATCAACTTGACGACGCCATCAAGCTCGATCGTCACCTCCAGGCGTTGCCGCGGCGGCCCACGTCGGCGGCACGTGAAACGGTCGTCGTGGTCGGCGGCGGTTTTACCGGAATCGAGGCAGCAACGGAGTTGCCAGCGCGGCTGCGCGCGGTCTTCGGCACGGCGGAGGGGACGCGAGTCGTTCTTGTCGAGCGAAACGATGCGGTCGTTCCCGATCTGGGGCCAGGGCCGCGCCCCATTGTCGAAGCCGCACTGAGCAAGCTCGGGATCGAAACCCGCGTCGGTCTTGGGGTCACGGCTGTCGACGCCGCGGGCGTTACGCTGTCAAATGGAGAGCATATCGCCAGTGAGACCGTTATCTGGGCGGCGGGTATTCAAGCGGCGCCTCTCACCGAGCAGATTCCTGCCGAGCGCGACCGGTCCGGCCGCCTCGTCGTAGACCGAGAGCTTCGCGTTCCTGGCGTTCCCGGCGTGTTCGCAACCGGCGACGCCGCCAAGGCCGCCAGCGACGACATCGGCAACTACGCGCTGATGTCGTGTCAGCACGCGACGCGATTAGGCGCGTTTGCCGGCAACAACGCTGCCGCCGAACTGCTTAGCCTGCCCACGCTCCCTTATCACCAAGAGGCATATGTGACCTGCCTGGATCTGGGCGCAGCCGGCGCGGTCTTCACGCGTGGCTGGGACCGCAAGGTGGAACTCGTCGGCGACGAGGCCAAAGCATATAAGCGGGAAATTAATACGGTGTGGATCTATCCGCCACGAGCCGAACGCACCGCCGCTCTGGCTTCTGCCGATCCGGAACAAGTGACAAATCTGTAGCGCAGGCTTGCCCTTGCGGCCTCCATGAGGTGGAGCCGTCCAATCCCAGCGATGCGGCGCTGTTGTTGGCCGGCCCCCCTTCAAGGTGTAAAAGAGCGGTGCAATCTCGGCGATCGACTGTTAAGGCACGTCACAGGGTTTAGCGTGCTCTATATCTGTCAGCCTGCGGGTGGGTGCCGCCCGAGCGGTCGCTCAGTAGTCCCACCAGGCAGGTACCCAGCGAAAGAGCTGGCCTTCAGCGGCCACGCGACCGACGGATGGGAATGGCATATGCGTGGACACCAGCCAGGAGCCGGTCGTCGCCAGTTCCTGCATCAGGCGCAGCCGAACACGGGTCGCCTCCTCGGGATCGTGTTCGAAACCGTTATGCCATTCGGGGTGGTCGAACGAGACCGGGAATATGGCGTCGCCGCCGAACATCAGCCGGTCGTTGCCGGACGCGATGCGGACCACGCTGTGGCCAGGGGTATGGCCGCCGGTGCGAGTGACGACCACCCCCGGCGCAACCTGCTGGTTCTGCTCGAAGGTGCGCAGCTCGGCGCGGTACACCTCCAAAAAGCGCTTCGACGCATGTCTGGCAATCTCCGCAAGATCCGGCGGCATGCCGGTGCGGGAGAAATCAGGCGCTTCCCAGAATTTGGCCTCGGCAGCGGACACATGGACCCGTAGGTCCGGACGCATCTGCTCCTTCACCCCTTCGACGAGAAGCCCCCCGACATGATCAAAGTGCATATGCGTCAGCACCACGTCGGTCACAGAAGCCAGATCGACGCCGGCCGCCGCCAGTCGATGGCCGAACAGCCCGGCCCGCGTGAAATCCGGGACCTCGCCGCCAATTCCACTGTCGATGAGAATGGTTTGGTTCCCGCTGCGCACCACGACCGCGTTCAGCGCCCAATCGAAGGTATCGTGCGCCAGGAACGAACGGTCCAGCCAGGCGTTCCGGGTCGCCGGGTCGGCATTGGTCGCCATCGACTCGGCCGGCGGCTCCAGAACACCGTCGCTGATCACCAGTACATCGATCTCGCCGACCCGGACCGCGTAACGCGACGGAACCAAATCGTCGCGCTCCTGCCTTTCGTCGGATGGGGTATCGATGTTCTTCTTTGTTTGTGGCTGTCTCATTTGAGCCTCCTGCAGATCCTGTCAACTCAGCCGTATCGGCCACCTCCGTCAGCGACGTCGGCGTCGGCAAGTAGGCTCGGATCTGGTGCCCGGCGAAATCAAACGGAGGTCTATTCGATTTGAACCAACGTCCAGGGAATGCCCTCCCCAGCGGATAGGCTTCCATCCGCATTTCGGACATTCGACGACCTTGCGCTAGCTGAAAGCGGATTTTCCATCGAGAAGTGATGGAGTGGATGCCCCTCCCGACGGCATCGAGTGTGCCAGATTGATGTTTGCACCAACGTCACATTGAGGAGGTGAATTAGGTTAGCATTATCGGCCTGGACCTCGTAAAACGGGTCTTCCAGCTTCACGGCGGGCATCTCGACGGGAGCGTGGCCTTTCGCCGGAAGCTTTCGCGCCATCATCTGCTGACATTCCTGTCCAATCGGCCCCGTTGTGTGGTGGCGATGGAAGCCTGCGCGACGGCTCACTATTGGGCCCGGGCGAGATTGGTCATAAGGTCCGCCTCATTCCTCCAGCCTACGTCAAGCCTTTCGTCAAGCGCCAGAAGATCGACGCGGCCGACGCCGAAGCAATCGCGGAGGCGGCCAGCAGGCCGACGATGCGTTTCGTGGTGGCCAAGACGACCGCGTAGCAGGCCGGTGCCATGGTTTTCCGGACACGGGACCTCTTCGTCCGTCAACGCACCCAGTTGATCAATGCCTTGCGCGGGCACCTCGCTGAGCACGGCGTTGTCGCGCCACAGGGCGTGCTGAACGTGAAGGCCCTTGCCGATATCATAGAAGACACAGCGTCCGGCCTTGACCTGCTGGTTGTAGAAACCGCTCAGCTCTATCTGGAACAGATAGAGCTCTTTGTCGCTGAGGATCATCACGCTCGAGAAGGCACTTCGGAATGAAGCTGCGCAAGCCACCACCACGTCCCGGCTGATGATCATGCCCGGCATAGGGCCCGTGACAGCCATGGCTATCGAGGCGTTTGCACCGGCGATGACGACATTCAAGCGCGGCCGGGATTTCGCCGCCTGGCTAGGGCTGGTGCCGAGGCAGAATTCCAGTGGTGGCAAGCAGGCGCTCGGCAGCATATCGAAGATGGGCCAGCGCGATATTCGGCGCCTGCTCATCATTGGCGCCATGGCTGTGCTCTGATCGGTTAGCCGCAAGGGGCTCCCCGATGGTTCCTGGATTACCGGCATGCTGTCGCGCAAACCGCGCAAGCTTGTAGCCATTGCCCTAGCGAACAAGATGGCCCGAGCCGCATGGGCCATGCTGTCGAGGAATGAGGATTACAGGGCACCAGTCGCTGTTCCTGCCTGATCGCAACGATCCAGGGTTGACAACGTCGGCGTGTGGGAAGGTCAACGCATGTAAGGGCAAAGTGATCGGTCAGAGCGATCTGGAAAAGCATGCGGGTCAGTGAGCCACTCAAGCTCGCAGAAGTGATTTGCACCAGATCTGCGCATCTCCATACCGGCCGGCGGTCAATAACTGGCCGCTTCAAAGGCATGATACATGACCGAAAGGACGCCGGAGCAGCATCCCCGGCGTCACGGGAAGCTTTACCTTCGAACGAACCCGCTGTTCGACGACGTCTTCCGCTCTTTCGATCACGGCCTGCCGGCCGTCGGCGCGTTGCCGACCTTCAATGTCGGTTGGCCGAGCGTCGAGATCTCCAAGACCGACAAGGAGATCAACGTGACGGCGGAGATCCCCGGCCTCAAGGAAAAGGACGTCGATGTGCTGCTCGACAACGGTGTGCTGACGCTGAAGGGCGAGAAGCGCTTGGAGACGCAAGATAAGGAGAGGCAGTTCTCCGAACGATTCTACGGCCACTTCGAGCGGCGTTTTCCGTTGGGCGTGGAGGTCAAGGAGGACAGGATCGATGCGCATTTCAGGAACGGCGTACTGAGCGTCGTGCTGGCGAAAAGCGCGAAGGCGCAGTCGCAGGTGAAGCGCGCCGCGATCAAGCACTGAGACCATCGCGGTCGGCTGGCCAGCTGCCGGTCGCATCCTTCGCCGAGAGGGAGGGATGAGATGCTGGAGACCGTCAGAGAGGCAGGTCGAGCGCGCTGCAAGGGTCGGAGCCTTGACTTCGAGCACCGCCGCCCACCGGCCATCGAGCCGCTGGTGGGCTGAACGGCCGGCGGCGACACGCGGCTCTCGGCTTCTCGGCGCTTTCAGTAGTCATTTCCGCCCAATGTGCTTGATCCGCCTCAGCTCGTCGTGAGCACTCGCAACGGCCCGCGCCGGTTGAGCACATCGACCACCACCTTGGTGCCTGAGCGGCGGAGCGCGACGGCGGCAGATCCACCTTCGAGACGCAGGTTGCGCAGCGTGACCTCGTCGAGGAAGTCCGGCAGAATCGGTTCGTCGAAGGTGATGTGCAACCGTTCGGAATCGAAGCTGAGACCCCAGACAGGACTGCAGCAGATGGAGCGGCGCCACCGCCGCCCACGCCTGCGGCATGCAGGCGACCGGATAGAATGTCGGCCCGAGAGTCAGCTTGCGTGCAAAGCCGCAGAATAGCTCCGGCAGCCGCCGCAGGTCGATATAGGTCGAGGCGGCGAACAGGCCCTCGAAGATCTTGGTGGCTTCCCGCTTGAAACCATAGCGGGCGAGGCCCGCTGCGATCAGCGCATTGTCATGCGGCCAGACCGAGCCATTGTGATAGCTCATCGGATTATAGTGCGCACCGAGTCATGGCTGTCCTTCCAGCCCTGATTGATCAGGCCCTCCACGGTCTGCCTTCCATATTCGACAAAGCCGTCTTCATTCGATCCCTCGGCTGCATGCGGCTTCGCAATTGCGAAGGTCGACACGAACCCGGTCACCATTAACGGCAAGGTCACCTCTCCGCCGACGCTACCGCACGAAAACGCCTCGCGACGCCTTCGGACGGTTCTCGACGAGGGAGGCAAGAAGCACGTGCCGCGTGCCCTCGATATGATCAATTATGGCGGCGCGCGCGGCCGGGGCATCCCGCTGTTCCATGGCAGTGACGATGTCCAGATGTGTGGCGTAGCGGACGGGGTAGGCGGTCGAGGCCTGTGCTTCGATATAGAAAAACCGCTCCAGTTCATTCAGCATCTGCACGACCGAACGATGCAGCCTTGCGTTTCGTGACGCCAATGCCAGGCTTTCGTGAAACAGGTTGTTCACATTGTTCGATTGGCCAGGCTCCGCTTGATAGATCGCGTCGGATATCGACTGCGCGATTTCGTCGAGTTTGTGGAGGTCCTCATCCGTCGCGCGCTGGACGGCGAGGTCCATGGCGCCGCCCTCCAGGATCAGACGCATGTCGAAGATCTCGTTGATATCGGAAATCTTGACCGGCTCGACCATGTAGCCGCGGCGCGGATAGGCCTTCACCAGTCCCTCGAATTGCAGCCGCATCAGCGCTTCGCGCACTGGCGTCTTGCTCATCGCGAACCGCTCAGCGATGTCCAACTCGGTGAATTCAAGGCCGGGCGCCAGCGCACAGGCCATGATCTCCTTGCGGATCGTGCGATAGGCCTGGTCGGTCAACGACACCCTGCCGGCACGGGCCCGCTTGCTCTCGTTTGCCGCTGCATCGTCCGCCACCGCGTCCTCCCCTGAATGGTTTCCATCAAAACCCGAGCGGCGCCTCAAAAGAATGCCGCGTCGCACAAAAAATGAGCTTGCACCCGACAGGTCAACTTATAACATACTGTGTAATATATTATGTGATAAATCAAATCTCTCACAATCAGAGCGCGAACGACCGGCAAACGGCGGCGCGGGGAACAGCGCAGCGGAGAACGACACGTGGGAAGCTACGTGATCAGACAGGCATGTCTTGCCGTCGGCGTCTTGCTGACCGCGATCATCATCCTGTTCTGTCTCATCTATCTGGTGCCGGGCGATCCCGCGACGGTCGCTCTCGGCCCGCGCGCCAGCGCGGAGCAGAAGGACGTGTTCCGCCAGGCGATGGGACTCGACCAGCCGATACCTGTGCAGGCGGTCCGCTTCCTCGGCAATCTGCTCAAGGGCGATCTCGGCACCGACCTGCTCACCCGCCAACCCGTGCTCACGCTGGTGGCGAGCGCGCTGCCCCGCACCGTGACCCTGGCGCTGGTCGGGCTCGGCTGGGCCCTGATCGTCGGCATTCCGCTCGGCTGCCTCTCCGCGCTTCGCCCCAATAGCGGGATCGACCGGCTGATCGGCGTGTTCTCGACCAGCGTGATCGCGCTGCCCTCCTTCCTGCTGGCGATCTATGCACTGATCCTCTTCGCCGTGGTGCTGCGCTGGCTGCCCGCCATGGGCGCGGGCGAGCCGGGCGACATTCCCGACCAAATCACCCATCTCATCCTGCCGGCCTTCGCCGTCGGCCTCGGCTGGGTCGGCTACATCGCCCGGCTGGTGCGCGCTTCGCTGCTGGAAACGCTGCAGGAAAACCACATCCGCACCTACCGCGCCTTTGGCGTTTCCGACATGCGCATCACCCTGCGCTTCGCGCTGCCGATCGCGATGATCCCGGTGGTGGCGGTGATCGGCGTCGGGCTCGGCAGCCTTCTGTCCGGCGCCGTGCTCGTGGAGGTGGTGTTCTCGCGCCCGGGTCTGGGCTCACTGGCGCTTCAGGCCGTCACCTCGCGCAACTCGCCCGTTCTGGTCGGCACCGTTCTGGTGACGACGCTGCTCTATGTCGTCGCTAATTTCGCGACCGACCTGCTCGCCGCCTTCCTCGACCCCCGCATCCGCAAGGAAGGGTGAGCATGGCGCCGATCACCGATACCGTGGCCGTCGCACCGCCGGCCAACCGAACCGGCGCTCATCCGGCCTGGGTCGGCCTGCGGCGCCTGCTGGCCCATCCGGCCGGGCTGGTCGCCTTCATCGTGGTGCTCGGGTTGGTCGCCTGCGCACTGTTCGCGCCGTGGATCGCGCCCTACGATCCGGTGAAGATCGCCCCGCGCATCCGCTTCCAGGGACCCTCCTGGGAACACTGGCTCGGCACCGACCAGCTCGGACGTGATGTGCTGTCGCGGGTGATCTATGGCACCGGCGTCGCACTCAAGGTCGCCCTGTCCGGCACCTTGGCGGCGCTGCTGATCGGCGCCACGCTGGGCATTGTCGGCGGCCTGTCGCGCGGCTCGGTCGACGGCGCGCTGCTGCTGCTCTGCGATGCCATGCGCTCGCTGCCGCTGATCCTGTTCGCGCTGGCGATCGTGGCGATCTACGGGCCGAGCCTCGCCACGCTCATCGCCATCATCGCCTTCTCGATGGCGCCCGGCTATTTCCGCGTGGTGCGCAACCAGGTGCTGGTGCTGCGCAGCATGGATTTCGTCGCCGCCTCGCAATCCATGGGCGCCTCGCTGCCGCGCATCGCGCTCACCCATCTGGTGCCAAACCTGCTCGGCCCGATCATCGTGCTGATCGCCATGGACATTCCGGCGGTCATCGGCATCGAATCCGGGCTGTCCTTCCTCGGCCAGGGCATCCAGCCGCCGGACCCGAGCTGGGGCTCCATGCTGAGCGACGGCTACAGCTTCATCCGCCAGGCGCCGCATCTCGCCATCGCCGCCGGCCTGCCGGTCATCGTCTCGACGGTGGCCTTCACCTTTCTCGGCGAGGCGCTGCGCGACGTCCTCGACCCCAAGAGCTCGCGGGGACGCGGGTGATGACGGCCATTGTCGACCTCCGCGACGTCTCCATCACCTATGCCGGTGCCCATGGCCCGGTGCCGGCCGTGCGCGGCGTCACCCTCGCGCTGGAGCGCGGGCGTATTCTCGGCCTCGTCGGCGAAAGCGGCTCGGGCAAGTCCAGCCTCGTCAGCGCCATGCTGGCGTTGCTGCCGAAAAGCGCCTCGGTGCAGGGCCGCATCGTCCTAGACGGGCGCGATCTCTATTCCCTCGGCGAGCATGAGCGGCGCGCGCTGCGCGGGCGCGAAATGGCGACCGTCTCGCAGGATCCGTTCACCGCGCTGAATCCCGTCGTGCGGATCGGCACCCAGCTGGTCGAGTTCCAGCACGCGCTGCCCAATCTGACGAAGCCGGAGAAGCTCCGCCGCGCCGGCGCCATGCTGGAGCGCGTCGGCATCGCCGACCCCGCGACCCGACTCAACCAGTATCCGCATCAGCTTTCGGGCGGCCTGCGCCAGCGCGTCGCCATAGCCGGCGCCCTGCTGGTCAGCCCGAAGCTGCTGATCGCCGACGAGCCGACCACCGCGCTCGACGCCACTACCGAGATGGAGGTCATCGAGCTGATCCGCGACATGCGCGGCGAGGTGGATGGCTCCATCGTGCTGGTGACGCATGACATGGGCGTGGTCGGCCGGCTCTGCGACGATGTCGCTGTGCTCTATGCCGGCGAACTGGTGGAAAGCGGGCCGGTCGACGACGTGCTCAACCGGCCGCGCCATCCCTATACGCGCGCGCTGCTCGCCTGCGATCCGGCGCGAATCGATACGCCTTCGCGCCATCTGCCGACCGTTCCCGGTACGGTTCCCAGTCCCACAGCGCTGCCAGCGGGCTGTATCTTCGCGGCGCGCTGCCAGGACGTGATGGCGCTCTGCCATGAGGTCAAGCCGCTTCTTTCCGCCGCTGGCGCCTCGCGCGTGGCCTGCCTTCGTGTGAGCGCGCCATGACCGCGCTGCTTGAGGTGAACGATCTAGTCGTGCGCTACCCCACTGGATCGCTGTTCGGCCGGCTGCGCGGCGAGGTACGGGAGGTCACGGTGCTGGACGGCGTCAGCCTGACGCTCGATCAGGGCGAGACGCTCGGCCTCGTCGGCGAGAGCGGCAGCGGCAAAACCACGCTGGGGCGCGCCATAGGCGGCATGACGCCGATGGCGGCGGGCTCGATCACGCTCGCGGGTATCAGCGCCACCGGCCGCCAGGACGTGTTCTGGCGGGAGATGCGCCGGCAGGTCGGCTTCATGTTCCAGGACCCGATGGCCGCGCTCGATCCGCGCATGCGGCTCGCCGCCTCGATCACCGAGCCGCTGGCGGTGAACGGCATCGGCCGCACCGAACGCCGCCGGCGCGCGGGCGACCTGCTGGCGGAGGTCGGGCTGTCGCCGGATTTTGCCGAGCGCTTCCCGCATCAGATCTCCGGCGGGCAGGCGCGCCGCGTCACCGTCGCGCGGGCCTTGTCGCTGCGCCCCAGGCTGGTCATCGCCGACGAGCCGACCGCCGGGCTCGACCTGTCCGTGCAGGGCGAGCTGCTCAACCTGCTGAACGCCATCCAGGCGGCCTCCTCGGTGAGCTTCCTGTTCATCACCCACAATCTGGCGGTGGCGCGCCACGTTACCGACCGGGTGGCGGTGATGTATCTCGGCCGCATCGTCGAGAGCGCCCGCACGGCGGATATCTTCGCCCGGCCGGGCCATCCCTATACGCGCGCGCTGCTCTCCGCCCATGGCGCGCCCGGCGCAACGCCGCGGCTCACGGGCGAGATCCCCAGCCTGAAGCGCCGTCCGCAGGGCTGTGAATTCCACACCCGCTGCCCGCTCGCCACAGACCGGTGCCGCAGCGAGCCGCCGGCCGAGCACCTGATCGGGCCACAGCATCAGGTGCGCTGTCATTTCCCGCTGGCACCTGCCGGCAAGGCATCCCCGCAAGTGCCTCCCGCTCATCCCGAACCCGCACGGAGCCAGCCATGACGTTGCCTATCCTTACTCGCCGGCAGATCTTGCAGACATTGAGCGCGACGGCCCTCGGTGCGGTCGGGTCCAGCGTGCTCGGGAGCACTGCCTCCTTTGCCATCGACGGCAAGACGCTGAAGATCCGCAATGACGGCGACATTCGCAATCTCGATCCGGCAACGCGCGGCGGCTGGTACGACGAGACGGTGATGTTCGCCATTTTCTCCGGGCTGGTGCAGTTCAAGGCCGGCGACGAATGGGGCTGGCAGCTCGACGCCGCCGAGAGCCTCGACACCAAGGACCCCCTCGCCATCCCTTTCAGGCTGAAGCCCGGCCTGAAATGGACGGGCGGCTATGGCGAGGTTACCTCCGAGGACGTGAAATATTCCTATGAGCGCTTCGCCGATCCGAAGGTGAACGCCGTTTATGCCTCGGACTGGGCGGCGCTCGACAAGGTGGAGATCACCGACAAATATTCCGGCGTCATCCGCCTCAAGAAGCCGTTCGTGCCGCTATTCACCTCGACGCTGCCGCATGCCTCGGGGCTGATCGTCTGCAAGGCGGCGGTGGAGAAGAATGGCGGTGTCATCGGCACCGATCCGCTCGCCACTTCCGGCCCCTACATGCTGTCCAAGTGGCAGCCCAAGGAACGCATCACCCTGACGCGCAACCCGGATTGGCCGGGCCCGAAGCCCTATTTCGACGAGATCCAGCTCTACCCGCTCGCCGACAGGGTGGCGGCCGAGACCGCCTTCGACGCCGGCGACCTCGACGTGACCCAGATCAACATCAGTTCCGTCGCCGAGCGCAAGAAGAAGGACACCGCCACCCTCACCGTGAAGCCGGCCCTCGCCTATACCTGGATGGGCATCAACATCGAGAATCCGAAATTCACCGACCTGCGGGTGCGGCGCGCCATCCAGCGCGCGATCAACGTGCCCGAGGTCATCGAGGCGACCTTCGGCGGCGCGGTGCAGCCGGCCTTCGGCATCATCCCCCCGCCGCTGCTCGGCGCCCGCGACGCGCTGCTCTATCCTTATGATCCCGCCGCGGCCAAGGCGCTGTTGAAGGAAGCCGGCGTCACCGACCTCAAGATCAAAGTCGAGTTCGGCACCGACGCCGACTTGCTGGTCGCCGCGCAGGTGATGCAGGCGCAGCTCGCCGAGGTCGGCATCACGCTCGACGTGCGGCAGATGGACGGCGCGACGCTGACCGCCCAGCAGCAGGACACCAAGGACGGTACCTGGAAGGACGTGGAGATGTTCTTCATCACCTTCACCACCGCGCCGGACCCCAGCTGGGTGACGGAATGGTTCAAATGCGACCAGGTCGGGGTGTGGAACTTTCAGCGCACCTGCGATGCCGGCTGGGACGCCGAGAATGCCAAGGCCTCGGAGGAGCCCGACGCGGCCAAGCGGGGGGCGATGTACATCGACCTACAGAACAAGCTGGAGGAGACCGGCGCCTATGTCTTCCTCTATCACGGCGTCAACGCCTGGGTGTCGCCCAAGGCGCTGAACGGCGCTTGGACGCCGGACGGCCAATGGGCGCTGCTGCGCGATATGTCCGCGAAATGATCGAAACCGCCGACAGCCACGACCTGTCGGCAGCGCCCCGGCGTTCGGCTTCTGCCGGGCGCCGGAGGCCAATGGCGTTGCCTGCATGACCTTCGCTACACCGGAAACACCCGCGATCCACTGGCGGCAGCGGGCGGCGCGCGCGCTGCGCAATCCGCTCTATCGCCGCTATTTCCTTGCCCAGATGCCGCTGGTGGTCGGCTCGTGGATCCACTCCATCGCCATCGGCTGGCTGATGTGGCGGCTGAGCGCCTCGCCCTGGCTGCTCGGCCTCTTGGCCCTGTGCGAGCTGGGACCGACTTTTCTGCTGGGGCCGATCGCCGGCACGGTCAGCGACCGGCTGGACCGCCGCCGGCTGCTGATCTGCACGCAGGCGGCTTTCATCACACTGGTCTCGCTGCTCGGCTTCCTTACCCTCACCGACCGGGTGACGGTCGAGACGGTGATGCTGCTCACCCTGTCGATCGGCATCGTCACCGCCTTCGACAGCCCGACCCGACAGGCCTTCGTTGCAGAGTTGGTCGGGCTCGACGACCTGCGAAACGCCATCGCGCTCAATTCCATGCTGTTTAACGCCGCGCGCCTGATCGGCCCGGCGGTGGGCGGCGCCATCGTCGCCAGCTTCGGCGAGGGCTGGTGCTTCGCGCTCAAGGCGCTCGCCTATGTGCCGATGCTGGTCATGCTCGTGAGGCTGAAGGGCGTGGCGCCGATCCGGCGTGTGCGCGAGCCGTTCTTCACCGAGATGCGCCGCGGCTTCGCCTTCATCCGGAGCCGGCCGACGCAGGCGCGCATCCTCGTTCTGGTCGGCATCTGCAGCTTCACCAGCGTGCCGTATTTCTCGTTCCTGCCGGCGCTGGCTAACACGATGCTGAATTCGGACGCCACCGTGGCCGGCATGCTGATGAGCCTTACCGGCATCGGCGCGGTGATCGCCGCCGTGTTGCTCACCGTGTTCGACCGGCTGTCGATCCTGCGGCTCTATCCCGGCTGGTCGGCCCTGCTTCTGGGCCTGACGCAGATCGGCATCGGCCTGTCGACCAGCTTGGCCGTCACCGCCGCGCTCGCTTTGCCGATGGGCTTTGCCATCCTGTCGCAGAACCTCGCCTCGAACTCGCTGCTGCAGCAGTTCACCCCGCCGGCGTTCCGCGGCAGGGTGATGGCGATGTACGCGATGATGATGCTCGGCACGGTGCCGTTCGGCTCGCTGATCGTCGGCGGGCTCGGCGACCGGCTCGGCATGCCCTTCACCTTCATCGCCGGCGGCATCGTCTGCGCGGTGGCGGCGCTGGTCATCCTGCTGCTGCCCGAGCCACCGACCGAACCCCATTCCACGTCTCAGATCGTTTGAAGGACTGCTCTATGGAGAACGCCTATCTCGCGGACACGCCCGCTCCCTATGAGCAGATCGCCATCACGCTGTCCGACGGCGTCGTCCTGACCGGCCGGCTCTGGCGGCCGGAACGGCCGGCGGCGGCCAGGGTACCCGTGGTGCTGGAGTGGATTCCCTATCGCCAGTCCGACAACACGGCGGTCGGGGATTCCATGGTGCATGGCTATTTCGCCATGAACGGCATTGCTTCCGTGCGCGTCGACCTGCGCGGCAGCGGCAATTCCGAGGGACTGCTGCACGATGAATATCTCAGGCAGGAGCAGGACGACGCCTGCGAGGTGATCGCCTGGCTGGCGGCGCAGGAGTGGTGCAACGGCAAGGTCGGGCTGATCGGCATTTCCTGGGGCGGCTTTGCCGGCCTGCAGATCGCCGCGCGGCGCCCCCCGGCGCTCAAGGCCATCGTTACCTGCTGCTCGACCGACGACCGTTACAGCGACGACGTCCATTTCATGGGCGGCGGCCTGCTGATCGACGGTATCCAGTGGGGCGCCGGCCTGTTCGCCCAGCTCGGCCGGCCGGCCGATCCTGTCCATGTCGGCGAGCGCTGGCGCGACATGTGGATGAACCGGCTGGAGAATATCACGCCGCCGCTCGCGAGCTGGTTTGCCCATATGGAGCGCGACGACTTCTGGAAGCATGGCTCGGTCTGCGAGGACTATGACGACATCAACTGCGCCGTTTACGCTGTGACCGGCTGGACCGACGGCTATTCCGACCCGGTGCTGCGGCTGATGCAGAATCTCAAGGGGCCGCGCAAGGGCATGATCGGCCCCTGGACCCACATGTACCCGAACTGGGGCGTGCCGGGACCGAAGATCGGTTTCCTGGAGGAGTGCATGCGCTGGTGGCGGCACTGGCTGCTCGACGAGGCGACCGGCATCATGGACGAGCCCATGCTGCGGCTGTGGGTCGGCGAGGAACTCACGCCGCATCCGCGCTTCCCGACCATTGGTGGACGCTGGATCGGCGTGCCGGGCTGGCCCTGCGAGGGAGACAGCCAGGCCTTCCATCTCGACAACGGGCGGCTGACGACCGCGCCCGCTGTGGCGGGCGATCCGGTGCGCGTCGATACCCCCCAACATCTGGGCGCCTATGCCGGCGAATGGTGCCCGCTCGACGGCGGCGGCGACGGCCCGGAATTCCAGGCGGACAACCGCCCCGACGACGCCCTGTCGGTCTGCTACGATACGCCGATGCTGGCCCATGCCGTCGAGCTGGTCGGCATCCCCCGCCTTAGGCTCGACATGGCGATGGATGGACCCACCGCGACCGTGATCGTCCGGCTAAACGAGATCGCGCCCGACAGCACGTCGGCGCGCGTGACCTTCGCGATCCGCCGGGTGACGCGGCCGGAAGGCGTCGCCGTCGGCGAGCGCTTTTCCTATGAAATCCCGCTCAAGGGCGTCGCCTACACCTTCAGGCCGGGCCGCCGGATCCGGCTGGCGATTTCCACCACCTACTGGCCGATGGTCTGGCCGGAGCGGGAAGCCGGCGCCATCACGCTCTATCCCGACGCCACCACGCTGCTGCTTCCGGGCATGCCGGCGCAGGCCGTGCATGACTTGGTGCCGTTCGGCCCGCCGATCTCCGCCGCGCCCATCCCGTCAGAGGACATCGAGCCGGGCGATATCACCCGAACCGTCACATGGGACGCGACGACCGGGGAATCTACGCTGACCAGCGCCAACCAGCGCAAGACCTGGCGGCTCGGCGAACTCACGCTCGGCGGACGCGGCGCGCATGGCTATTCGATCCTCCCCGCCGACCCGAATTCGGCCAAGGCCTATTTCGAGAGTATGCAGCGATACGAGCGGCCAGGCTGGACGATCCGGCTGGAAGCGCGCAGCGAGGTGTTCTGGGAAGGCGACAAGCTGGTACTGGAGTCGCGCTATGAGGCGTTCGAGAATGAGAAGAGCGTGTTCTCCCGGCTTTGGCGCAACTGCTTCGACTACTGACGTGTCCGGTCTCCCCGCGAGGCAATCCATGGAGAAATCTATTTTTGCGGTGGTGGCCGGCACCGCGCGGGTCGTCCGGCTGGCGCCGGACGACCATGTTGACGTGGTCAACCTAGTTGGCGATGAGCTTACGGTCGATTTTCCGTTGCTCCAATCGCAGCGGGCCGAAGTCGCTGCCATACTATGCGCCCATCAGCAGCGCTGGAACGACGCGGACCGCGCCATTGGCACTCTGTTACACGTCAGCAAGAGGCTATGATTGCCGCGCTCCGCCGGTGGAACGCTCGACCTATCACTACCGCTCCCGACAGACCGGGCAGGCCGATCTCATCAAACGGATCCGGAGATCGCCGAGAACTTAAACAAATGCAATATCAAATAACATACGCGTTCATAGGTCCCCCTTGATCGGCGTGCCGACCAAAGCGAAACTGCAAAGACATTGAATGGCATGATCGACATTGTCGCGGACCATCTCACACGACATCACACGGACCGCTCATTCAGCGGCAAAAGCAGGTCAAGCCCAACGCAACGGAGAACTATGTCTAAACTATGCACACGCCGCACCGAGGTCGTGAGTCTCATTTACGCGTAAGCGAAGGAACGGACTCGATTGCGTCCGCGAAGCGGGCGAGTTCCTCTAGCAGGCGCGTCAACGCCTCTGTGTCCAGTGGCTTGAGACGCACCCATTGCGCGTCGAAGACGTCGGGGATCGCCTTGTTGATCACCGTTTCGCCCGAGGCGGTGAGCTGGATGCGGATGGTGCGCCGGTCACTCGGCTCCGGCAGCCGGGCGATGTAGTGCAGCGCCTCGAGCTTGTTGATGCGGCTGTTCAATCCCGCTCCGCTCAGCAGCAGCGAACGGGATAGCTCCTTCGGCGTCAGGCTGTAGGGCGCGCCGGCCCGGCGCAGCGCGGTAAGCACGTCGAAGGTGCCGCGCACGAGATCGTAGGGCTCCAGCACCTCGTCGATGAAGGCGGTGGACTGGATGTGGATGCGGCCGATCAGCCCGTAGATGTGGACGGGCACGGGGTCGATGTCGGGTCGTTCCGCTTGCCATTGCCGGAAGATCTCGTCGACCCGCTGGCGCGCGGCGCTGTCGGTCGAGATGCGGCGGCCCTTCTTCGCCGGCTCCTGCCCCATGCCTTGCTCCTCCTTCCCGGTCACGGGCTCCACGTCACCACCCGCTTCTCGAGATATTCCAGTATGTAGAACAGCGCCACGCTCATGACGGTCAGCAGCAGCAGCGCCGCGAAGGCGACCGGCGTCTGCGATTGCGAGGTGGTGATCAGGATGAGGTAGCCGAGCCCGCTCTGCGCCGAGACGAACTCGCCGATTACCGCGCCGATGACGGCGAAGGTGATCGCCACCTTGCAGCCGGTAAACAGCGCGGGCAGCGCCGCGGGAAGGCGCAGTCGGCGCAGGATCATGTGCTGCGAGGCCCCCAGCGAGCGCATCATGTCGAGCATCGACTTGGGCACGGCGTCGAAGCCGGCGACGACGTTGACGAGGATGGGAAAGAAGCAGACCAGCACCACGATGACGATCTTCGGCCATTCGGAAAAGCCGAACCACAGCAGCACCAGCGGTGCCAGCGCCACCTTGGGGATCGACTGCAGGCCGAGCAGCACCGGATAGATGATGCGGCGCGCCAGCGCGTTGAAGGCGATGAGCGCCGCGAGCGGCAGCGACAGCGCGAGCGCCAGCAGGAAGCCGAACACCGTCTCGCGCAGCGTGACCAGGGCGTTGGTCGCGAGTTCCGGCGCCCATTCGACACCGGCGGCGAGGATCTCGGACGGCGCCGGCAGCACCCAGCTCGGCACGGAGAAATAGAGAGTCAGCCCTTCCCAGGCGGACAACATGGCGAGATAGACGACGGGGATGAGCAGGCGGCCGCCGAGCGACGAAAACGACATGCCTCAGCCCTTCCTGTGACCGAAGATGAGGTGGCGCACCTGGTTCTTGATCTCCTGGAAGCGCGGCAGGGCGGCGGTGTCGATGGAGCGCGGGCGCGGCAGGTCGATGGCGATGTCGGCCTCGATCCGGCCGGGCCGCGGCGACATGACCAGCACGCGGTCGCCGAGCAGGATCGCCTCCTCGATATCGTGGGTGATCATGAAGGCGGTGCGCCCGAGCTCATCCCACAACCGCGAGAGTTCGAGCGAAAGCTCCTCGCGGGTGAGCGCATCGAGGGCGCCGAAGGGCTCGTCGAGCAGCAGGAAGCGCGGATCGGCCAGCATGGCGCGGCAAAAGGCGGCCCGCTGCTTCATGCCGCCCGACAGGTTCTGCGGGCAGTGATGGGCGAAGTCCCTGAGTCCGGTCATCTCCAATAGCCGCCAGGCCCGCGCCTGCGCCGCGCTCTTCTCCAGCCCGAGGACATCGGCCGGCAGCAGCACGTTTTCGAGCACGCTCGCCCAGGGGAACAGCACATGTTCCTGGAAGATGATGCCGACCTCGTGCGAAGGGGCGTCGAGCGGCTGCCCGTAACGCCGCAGCGTGCCGCCGCTCGCCGCCTCCAGCCCGGCAATCAGGCGCAGCAGCGTGGACTTGCCGCAGCCGGACGGACCGACGACGCAGACGAACTCGCCGGGCCGGATAGTCAGGTCCACCGGCCCAAGGGCGTGAACCTCGCGGCCAGTCTTTTCCCGGAACCGCTTGATCACGTCGCGCAGATGGATGACGGGAACGCTTGGCCTTCCCGTTCCGGTCCGTTCCGCCCGCTCCACATCGGAGCGGGCGATATCGGCAGTCATTCGACGAATCCTTCCACCGCCAGGTCCTTCGGATCGACCGGCGCGTTCAGCTTGAAGTATTTGGCGATGACGTTCACCGTCTCCTTCACGCGCACCGGGTCGATCCTGCCGAGCGGCTGGCCCGGCACGGTGGCGAGTTCCTTCACGAGCTTAATTTCGCCCTCGATCACCGCCGGGTCGATCTGCTTCTGGTACCGGTGCATGATCGCGGCGGCCTCTGCTGGGGTGGCGAAGGCCTCCTCCATGCCCTTCAGCGTCGCGCGCACAAAGCCCCGCACCATCTCCGGCTGGCTGGCGATAGCTTCTTCCGAGGCAATGAGGCCGTTGCTGTAGAAATTGAGGCCGGCATCTTTGTAGGCCAGCGCCGTCACCGCCTTGGGAGCGGTCGCCTTCTCCACCAGCGGCTGGCCGACGAGGAACTGGCCGATGCCGTCCGCCCGGCCGGTCGCCAGCACCGAGGACAGCGCCGCGCCGTCGGCCGTCACCCAGGTCACCTTGGAGGCGTCGATGCCCGCCGCCTCGGCATAGGCGGGAAAAAGCAGGCGCACCGAACTCGAGGCCGTGTCGGCGAGGGTCTTCCCCTCGAGGTCCTTCGGTGTCCTGATGCCGCTGTCAGCCAGCGCGAAGATCGCCTGCGGCGGCGTCGCATAGACCACGGCCACCATCTTCACCGGTACCTTGTCGTTGCCGCGCGCCAGCACCAGCGAGCCGGCATCGGCGAAGCCGAACGCCGCCGCCCCGGACGCCACCTTCTTGATCGCGTCTGCCGAGCCCTGCCCGCGCAGGATGTTCACGTCGAGCCCCTCGGCCTTGTAGTAGCCCTTGTCGAGCGCGACGTAGAAATAGGCGTGCCGGCCATTATAGCCGAAATCGGTGGTGACGTTGACCTCTGCCGCCCCGGCCGCGAGCGGGACCGAGAACTGGGCGGAGAGCACAAAAAGGGCTGCCAAGCGCTTTAACATCGGCGGGCTCCATAAGACCGACGCGAGGTTTTCGACGGCCGCTGCGCGGGGTCGCGACGAACATTCGCCATTCTTTCTATATCGAATGACTTCAGGCTAGGCTGAGGCTTGAACTGCGTCAATCAACAGCTTGGATCAATTGGCAGGCACTATCCGCCAACGGACGCACATATGTCGGGCACTCCGCACAGATCTTGATCTCTCAGCCATTGGAGTGCGCCTAGGCATGCCGTTCCGGTTCCATGCATCAATAGAATTCGATCGGAACTTCGGAACTATCGGGCCGCTCTTGACATGCGTCGTCCCACCGCCCCAAGCTAATTTATTCGTTATCGAATAATCTGGACCTTCATGGATCGCGCTACTAGGATCGCCATTGTCGGCGCGGGCATCGCCGGCCTGACCGCTGCCGGCCTGCTGCAGCAACAGGGCTACGGCGTCACGGTGTTCGAGCAAGCGGAGAATTTCAGCCGCATCGGCGCCGGCATCATCCTAGGCGCCAGCACGGCCAAGGTGATGCGACGCCTCGGCATCGAGGACGTCATGGTGCGCACCGGCATCAAGCCGGACGCCTTCGTCAGCCGCGACGTCGCCAGCGGCGCGGTCCTAAATGAGTTCGTCTTCGACGCGGTCGCCGAGCGCCGTTTCGGCGGCCCCTTCGTCAACATCCATCGCGCCGACCTGCATCGGCTGCTGGTCTCGCGGCTGAAGCCGGGCAGCATCCGCTTCGAGCATCACCTCGCCGGGCTCGACGAGACCGGCGACGGCGTGAGGTTGACTTTCGTCAATGGCGCGCGCGTCGAGGCCGACCTCGTCATCGGCGCCGACGGCATACGCTCGGTGGTGCGCGAGGCGATCGTCGGCCGCGCGACGCCGCGCTATGTCGGCAAGGTGGCGCTGCGCGCGGTATTCCCCGCCTCCCGCGCCGTCGGCGTGCCGATACGCGACTGCACCAAATGGTGGGGCGAGGAGCGCCACCTGCTCTCCTATTTCATGACCGAGCGGCGCGACGAATGCTACGTCATGGCGGCGGTGCCGAGCGACGCGTGGCACGCGGATTCGCCGCCGGGCCCCGGCTCGCGCGAAGACTTCCTCGCCGCCTTCCCCACCGCCCACCCGGATCTGAGGGCGCTGCTGGAGGCGACCGACAACGTTTCGCTGCTGCCCATCTGCGATCGCGTCCGCAACGACGTCTGGAGCGCCGGCCGCGCGGTGCTGATGGGCGACGCCTGCCACGCGGTGCGCCCCTTCATGGCGGCTGGCGGCTCCATGGCGATCGAGGATGCGGCGATACTCGCCCGCGCCATCGCCGCCTGCAACAGTCCGGAGCAGGCCTTCCACGTCTACGCCGCCAGCCGGATTCCCCGCGTCGGCGACGTGCAGCGCATCTCGGCCGAGAACTCCTGGATGAAGCTGCCGGGTGATACCAGCTGGTTCTTCGGTTACGACCCCTTCAGCGATGCCCTCGATCAGGCCGCCTGACCGGCGCCGGAGACCGCCCATGCCCGCCTGCGCTCCCGACCCGATGATCGCCCGCGACCTCGTCGGCTATGGCGAGACGCCGCCCGATCCGAAATGGCCGGGTGGCGCCGCCATCGCCGTCAACTTCAACCTCAATGTCGAGGGAGGCGGCGAATCCACCCTCGCCAATGGCGATCCCATCTCGGAAGGCATGCTGAACGACATCGGTGTGCCGACCTTCGCCGGCCGCCGGGTGCCGCTGGTCGAATCCGTCTTCGAATATGGCAGCCGCCGCGGCTCCTGGCGCCTGCTCGACCTGTTCGCGCGCCATGACATCCTGATCAGCGTGCTCGGCGTCGCCCGCGCACTGGAGCAGAACCCGGAGCTCGCCCGCGCCTTTGTCGCGCGCGGCCACGAGATGGTCAGCCACGGCTATCGCTGGATCGACTATGGCGAGGTGACGGAAGACGAGGAGCGCGCGCATATCGCCAGGGCGCGCGACATCCTGGCCGCGCTCACCGGCACCCGCCCGCTCGGCTGGATGACCGGCCGGCCGGGACCGAACACAAGGCGGCTGCTCATGGAGGAAGGCGGCTTCCTCTATGACCGCGATTCGCTCGCCGACGAGCTGCCCTACTGGATCGAGGGGCCGGGCGGCCCGCACCTCGTCATCCCCTATTCTTACGAGGCCAACGATAACCGCTTCAACGAGAACAGCGGCTTTCCGACGGCCGAGCATTTCTTCCACTACATGCGCGACGCCTTCGATACGCTGTATGACGAAGGCCGGCGCGGCGCGCCGAAGCTGCTCTCCATCGGCCTGCACGACCGGCTGATCGGCCGGCCCGGCCGCTTCCCCGGCCTCGCCCGGCTTCTCGATCATATGCGCGCCCGTGACGACGTGTGGTTCTGCCGCGGCATCGACATCGCCCGTCACTGGCACGCGCATTTCAAGCCGGCCTGACATTTCGGGAGAACGCCGCTATGACGCTCGCTGCCCTGCCGCTCGCCGCCATCGAAGCCGATCTCGCCCATCTGACCGCGCTGCGGCGCGATCTCCACGCCCATCCCGAGCTGGGTTTCGAGGAGCATCGGACCGCCGCGCGCATCCGCACCGAGCTCGAGGCCTGCGGCATCCCGGTCTTCGCGGAGATCGGCGGCACCGGCCTCGTCGGCCTCGTCGAGGGCAGGGGCGGACCCGGCCGCTCTATCGGGCTGCGCGCCGACATGGACGCGCTGCCCATCGAGGAGGACAGCGATTTCCCCTGGCGCTCGACCGTGCCCGGACGCTTCCACGGTTGCGGACATGACGGGCACGTCGCCATGCTGGTGGGCGCCGCGCGCCATCTCGCCGCGCATCGCGACTTCCCCGGCCGGGTGGTGCTGGTCTTCCAGCCGGCGGAGGAAGGCCTCGGCGGCGCCCGCGCCATGCTGAGGGACGGCCTGTTCGCCCGCTTCCCCTGCGACGAGATCTACGCGCTGCATAACGACCCCAACCGCGGCTTCTGCGAAGTCGGGCTGCGCCGCGGGCCGGTCAGCGCCAGCGCGGATTTCTTCGACATCGACGTCAGGGGCAATGGCGGCCATGCCGCCTTCCCGCACCGGACGATCGATGCTGGACTGGTGGCGATCGCCATCGCCCAGGCGTTGCACGCCATCGTCGGGCGTGACATCGATCCGAACGAGGCGGCGGTGGTCTCGGTGACGGCGATGAACGCCGGGACGACCTATAACGTCATTCCCGGTACGGCGCGCCTCTCCGGCACCATCCGCTCCTTCTCGCCGCTGGTGCGGGAGCGGATCGCCGGGCGGATCGGGACGCTCGCCGCCGGCATTGCGCAGGCCTATGGCGCGGAGGCGCGCGTCTCGATCCGCGACGTGTTCAGCACCCTGGTCAATCACGACGCGCAGGCCGCGGCGCTGGCCAAGGCGGCGCGCGCCGTCGTCGGCGCCGGCAAGGTGGACACGGACGTCCCAAAAGTGACGACCAGCGAGGATTTTGCCGACATGCTGATGGCGGTGCCCGGCGCCTATTGCTTCCTCGGCCAGGGCGCGGGTGCCGCCCTTCACAATCCGCGCTACGCCTTCAACGACGCGGTCATCCCAATCGGTGCCGCGCTGTTCGCGCGGATCGCGCTCGATCGCCTGGCACGGCTGTCACTTTCCATTTAAATCCCGGAACCGCGGTTCAGCATTTTCACCACAACACGATGTCCGTGTTGCCGCGCGTCGCTTACCTCGCCGCCGGCGATTTCGAGCGCATCCACCACATGGAAGCGCATCTTGTCATGCAGGATGTGGTCTTCAACGACCTTTTCCTCCGAATTGGAGAATATCGTCATTTTGTACCCGGCGTAAGGCCAGTATTCCGCGAGCGTTCTTGCGTGATCGACATTGCCGCCAAGAAGAGCGAGGCGGAACGCCGGCGCGTCGGGCACCGCCGCGGCGAGCGCGATCGGCCCGTGGCACAGTAGCGCCGTCGGCTTGCCGGTGGCGTGGAAGTGCCGAAGGATCGACGGATGGTTTGTGTAGAATTCCTGCGCCTCTCGCCACGCCTTCTCGTCGCCCTCGAATGCGGGAAGGCCATGGCGGGCACGACGGTCTCGTTGAGATACTGACCGGTCTTGCCCCAGCCGCGACGGACCTCGATGCGGATGGCGTTTGATCCGATGATGAGTACTTTTCCTTTGGCCATGGAGAAGGCATGGGCCAGCGGGTAGCAGCCCGATCCCGCTCTCTGTTGATGTCTCCTGGTCCGGTTCCGGATCTTCTATGATCACCCCGCTTCGGGGTCGGCTACGCAAGCGTGCCCCCGCGGCGGCTTCTTTATGCCGGCCTCCCGCCGCCGAGAGGCTGCGGCCGCTCAGATTTGAACTGTATCAATTCTTGTCAGGGGCGACTTCTGACCCGTCTCGCGACATCTTCCTTTACGGAGGACATGATTCTGCGACAGCGCGAACCTAGCCTGAGATCTCGTCGCAACGGGCTCAAAGGGAGGTTCAAGGCATGGCTCGATTGACCGTTAACGGCCGCGTCGAGGAGTTCGAGGCCGAGCCCGACACGCCACTCCTGTGGGTCCTGCGCGAGCAGCTCGGCATGACGGGCACCAAGTTCGGCTGCGGCATCGCCCAGTGCGGCGCCTGCACCGTGCACATAGACGGCGTGGCGACGCGCTCCTGCGTCATGCCGGTCTCCTCCATCGAGGAAAGCCAGAAGATCGTCACCATCGAAGGACTCTCGCCCGATGGTTCCCATCCGGTGCAGAAGGCCTGGCTGGCGCTCGATGTGCCGCAATGCGGCTACTGCCAGACCGGCATGATCATGGCCGCCGCCAGCCTGCTGGAGACCAATCCGCAGCCGAGCGACGAGGACATCAGCGCCGAGATCACCAATATTTGCCGCTGCGGCACCTATAACCGCGTCCGTGCCGCCATCCATATGGCGGCGGATGAGAAGGCGGGCTGAGGGAGGCGGACATGACGATCGCACAGAGATTTCCCGGCGTATCCCGCCGCAACTTCCTCGCCGGCTCGGCTGCCGCGCTCGGTGGCCTGTCGCTCGGCTTCCACATCCCCTTCTCGGATGAAGCGCTGGCGCAGGACGCGGCGGCGAGCCTGCCGCCTGAGGTCAATGCCTGGGTGGTGGTGAAACCGGACGACACCGTCGTCATCCGTGTCGCCCGCTCGGAGATGGGCCAGGGCACGCTCACCGGCCTCGCCCAGTTGGTGGTCGAAGAGCTAGAATGCGACTGGTCGAAGGTGACGACCGAGTATCCCCCGCCGGGCGAGAATCTCAAGCGCAACCGCGTCTGGGGCAGCTACTCCACCGGCGGCTCGCGCGGCATCCGGGATTCGCACGACTATGTCCGCAAGGGCGGCGCGGCCGCGCGCGAGATGCTGATCGCCGCCGCCGCGGCGCAGTGGAACGTGCCGGCGGGCGAATGCGTGGCGGCCAACAGCGTCATCACCCACGGCCCCAGCGGGCGCACGCTGCGCTTCGGCGAGGTGGCCGATGCCGCCGGCAAGCTGACGCCGCCGAGCGACGTCAAGCTCAAGGACCCGAAGGACTGGAAGATCGCCGGCAAGCCGCTGGCGCGCCTCGACACGGTGGACAAGCTCACCGGTAAGCAGGTCTACGGCGCCGACCTCAAGCTGCCGGGCATGGTGAACGCCGCCATCAAGGCCTGCCCGGTCTTCGGCGGCAAGGTGGCGAGCTTCGATGCCGCCGCGGTGGAGAAGATGCCGGGCGTGAAGAGCGTGGTGAAGGTGGACGATGCCGCCGTCGCCGTGGTCGCCGACACCTGGTGGCGGGCCAAGACCGCGCTCGACGCACTGCCCATCACCTGGGATGAGGGGCCGAACACCGGCATCTCCTCCGCCTCCATCGCCGAGATGCTGCGCGCCGGGCTCGATGCGGATGAAGCCTTCGTCGGCAACCGGCAGGGCGACGCTAAGGCCGAGCTCGCCAAGGGCG
Organism: Ancylobacter defluvii; assembly: GCF_018390605.1. GTDB lineage: Bacteria > Pseudomonadota > Alphaproteobacteria > Rhizobiales > Xanthobacteraceae > Ancylobacter > Ancylobacter defluvii. Next base: position 6,381 of record NZ_JAHBGD010000027.1, on the reverse strand, counting down.
CCCCGGCCGGCGGCAAGATCGTCACCGCCGGCTACGCCTTCCCCTACCAGAACCACGCCACCATGGAGCCGATGAACGCTACCGCGCTCTACACGGACGAGAAGTGCGAGGTGTGGGTGCCGACGCAGAACGGCGAGTCGAGCCTCGCCGTGGTGGCGGAAGCCTCCGGCCTGCCGGTCGACAAGTGCGAGGTCTACAAGATCCATCTCGGCGGCGGCTTCGGCCGGCGCGGCAACTTCCAAGACTATGTCCGGCAGGCTGTCAGCATCGCCAGGCAGATGCCCGGTACGCCAGTGAAGCTCTTGTGGTCGCGCGAGGAGGACATGCTCCATGGCGCCTATCACCCGACCACGCAGGCCAAGCTGAGCGCCACGCTCGACGCGCAGGGCAACGTCACGGCGATGCATATGCGCATCTCCGGCCAGTCCATCCTCGCTTCGGTGCGGCCGGAAGGCATGCAGGGCGGCATGGACCCGGTGGTGTTCCAGGGGCTCACGGCGAATTTGCCGGAGGGGCATCTCGGCTACACCGTGCCCAACCTTCTGATCGATCACGCCATGCGCAACCCGCCGATCCCGCCAGGCTTCTGGCGCGGTGTGAACCTCAACCAGAACGCCATCTATGTCGAATGCTTCATCGACGAGCTGGCGCATGAAGCGGGGATGGAATCGCTCGCCTTCCGCCGCAGGCTGATGGCGAACCATCCCAAGCACCTCGCGGTGCTGGAGGCCGCCGCCAAGGGCATCGGCTGGGACACGCCGCCGGCTGAGGGACGCGGGCGCGGGCTCGCCCAGATCATGGGCTTTGGCTCCTATGTCGCCGCCGCCGCCGAGGTCTCGGTGACCAATGGCGAGCTCACCGTCCACCGCATCGTCGCCGCGACAGATCCTGGCCACGCCGTCAACCCGGCGCAGATCGAGCGGCAGGTCGAGGGCTCCTTCGTCTACGGTCTCTCCGCCTGCCTCTATGGCGAGTGCACGGTGAAGGGCGGGCGCATGGAGCAGGAAAACTTCGACACCTATGAGGTGATGCGCCTCGCGCAGATGCCGGCGGTCGAGACCATCATCCTGACTTCAGGCGGCTTCTGGGGCGGAGTGGGCGAGCCGACCATCGCGGTGGCCGGGCCGGCAGTTCTCAACGCGCTCTTCGCGGCGACGGGCAAGCGCTACCGCACTCTGCCGCTCAAGAACCACGAGCTGAGCTGATGCGCCTTATGCTTTTGCTGCTGCCGGCGCTGTGGGTGGCCATGCCCATGGCGCCGGCCGAGGCCGCCCCGCCACGCGGCGCGACCTCCTGTTCCGGCTGCCATCCGCGCACCGCGGGTCGCGGGCCGATTCCGAGCTTGAATGGACAGCCGGCGGAGCAGATCGTCTCGCAGATGACCGCCTTCCGCAGCGGCGAGCGCACATCCACCGTGATGACGCGCATCGCCAAGGGGTTCAGCGATGAGGAAATCCGCGCCATCGCCGACTATTTCGCTGCCGGCGGCAACGCCCCGGCCGGCTCGGCTGCACCGGCTTCCCCTGCACCGACTCAGCCGTAGGAGCCTCTTGCGCGGCTTCGCCGCCGGCGCCGCCGTGCTCGGTGCGCCGCCGGTGCTGGCGCAGACGGGCCCGCGCGTCGTCGTGGTCGGCGGCGGCTTTGCCGGGGCGAGCTTCGCCCGCGCGCTCAAGCGCGAGGATCGCACCATCGCCGTCGCCCTTGTCGAGCCGAGCGAGCACTACACCGCCTGCCCGATGAGCAATGCCGTCATTACTGGCCTGCGCGACATCGGCGCCCAGCATTTCGGCTATGGCGGGCTGGAGGATGACGGCATCGTCCATGTGCCGCAGAGGGTGGTGCGCGTCGACGCCGCCCGGCGCCGCGCGGTGCTCGCCGACGAGGTGATGCTCGATTATGACCGGCTCGTCGTCGCGCCGGGCATCGACATGCGCTTCGACGCCATCCCCGGCTATGACGCCGCCGCTGCCGAGCTGCTGCCGCATGCCTGGAAGGCGGGCGAGCAGACGCTGCTGCTGCGCCGCCAGTTGGAAGCGATGGAGGATGGCGGCCTCGTCGTCATCTCCGCGCCGCCGAATCCATTCCGCTGCCCGCCCGGCCCCTATGAGCGGGCGAGCCTGGTCGCCCACTTCCTCAAGACCCGCAAGCCGCGCTCCAAGCTGCTCATCCTCGACGCCAAGGACGCTTTCTCCAAGCAGCGCCTGTTCGAGCAGGCGTGGAGCGAGCTCTATCCGGGGCTGGTGGAATGGGTGAGCCTGTCCTTCGGCGGCAAGGTCACAGAGGTCGATGCGCCCGCCCGCACGCTCACCACCGAGTTCGGCAGCCACAGGGCGGCGGTCGCCAATGTCATCCCGCCGCAGCGGGCAGGCGCCATCGCGACCACCATTGGCGTCGCCGACCAGACCGGCTGGTGCCCGATCGACCCGGTGACGTTCGAATCCCGTTTGACACCGAACGTCCACGTCATCGGCGACGCGGCGATCGGCGGCGCCATGCCGAAATCCGCCTTCACCGCCAATGCGCAGGCGAAGGCCTGCGCCAGCGCCCTCGCCGGCCTGCTGCGCGGAAGGGAGCCGGAAAGCCCCAAACTGATCAACACCTGCTACAGTCTGATCGCGCCGGACCAGGCGGTCTCCATCGCCGGCGTCTACCAGCCGGCGAACGGCCTGCTCGCCGAGGTACAGGGCGCCGGCGGCACCAGCCCGCTCGACGCCCCGCGCTCGGTCCGCGAGGAGGAGGGGGCCAATGCGCAGGCCTGGTTCGAGACCATCACCCAGGAGGCCTTCGGATGAACGCCCCGCTGCTGGCGGCGATGGTCGGCCTCGCCGTGCCCGGCACCGCGCTGGCGCAGGACGCCATGCCGCGCCCGGCGGGAATCACGCCCGGCGAGGCGACCGAGGGCGCCCGGCTCGTGGCCGACCGGCAGAAGAGCCTGTGCGTGCTCTGCCATTCCGGCCCGTTCCCGAATCCGCATCTGCAGGGCAACCTAGCCCCCGACCTGTCCGGCATCGGCGCGCGGCTGTCGGAGGACGAGATCCGCCTGCGCGTCACCGACATGAAGCGCCTCAACCCGGACAGCCTGATGCCGACCTATGCGGCGTCAAAAGCCGGCGAGCGGGTCGGGACGGCATGGCGCGGACGGCCCATATTGGTGGAGCAGGAGATTGAGCACATCGTCGCCTATCTCGCGAGCCTGAAGGAATGAATGTGAGAGAAACCGGCCTCATCGGACGACGCGGGCTGATCCTTGCGGGCGGTGCCGGACTGCTGGTGCTCGCTTTGCCGCCCGCCCGCGCGCTTGCCCGCCCCTCGCTACAGGAGGCGGTGAACGGCTTCACCGGTGGCAAGCCGGTCGAGACTGGCAAGGTGAAACTCGACGTGCCGCCGCTGGTCGAGAACGGCAATGCGGTCGGCGTCACCGTCGCGGTAGAGAGCCCGATGACCGCCGGCGACCATGTGCGCCGCATCGCTTTGTTCAACGAGAAGAACCCGCAGGCGGACGTGGCGGTGTTCACCCTCGGGCCGCGCACCGGGCGGGGACGCCTTTCCACCCGCATCCGGCTCGCCACCTCGCAGACGTTGATCGCCGTCGCCGAGCTGAGCGACGGCAGCTACTGGTCGAGTTCGGCCAACGTCATCGTCACGCTGGCCGCCTGCATCGAGGATCTGTCATGAGCCGCACCCTCGTCAGCGTGCCGAAGACCGCCAAGGTGGGCGAGGTCATCGACATCCGCGCCATGATCGCCCACCCGATGGAGACCGGCTACCGCATGGGGCCGAACGGCCAGGCGATCCCGCGCAAGATCATCCGCCATTTCGCCTGCGAGTATGACGGCGAGGAGGTGTTCTCGGCAGAGTTCCATCCGGCCGTCTCCGCCAATCCCTTCGTCGCCTTCAGCACCGTCGCCACGAAGTCGGGCGCGCTTACCTTCCGCTGGACCGACGACGACGGCAAAGTGGAGACGGCGAGCGCCGAGATCGCGGTGAGCTGATGGCCTTCCGGCTCGCATTCGCGGCCGCCCTGCTCTGCGCCGGCATAGCTGTGGCGCAGGAAATTCCTCCGGGCGAGCGCCGCTCCGGCACCGACTTCATGTCGGCCGAGACGCGGGCGATCCAGGCCGACGACGGCTCCAACCCCGGCATGCTCTGGGTGCTGCAGGGCGAAAGCCTATGGAAAGAGCCGGCGGGTGCCTCGCGCCGCTCCTGCGCCTCCTGCCATGGCGAGGCGGCCACCTCGATGCGCGACGTGGCGGCGCGCTATCCGGCCTTCGATACGGCGAGCGGCGCGCCCGTCGACCTCGCCGGGAAGATCGACCAGTGCCGCACGACGCGCCAGCACGCGGCCGGCCTGCCGCGCGAGAGCGAGGAACTGCTCGGCCTTAGCACCTATGTCGGCCACCAGTCGCGCGGCCTACCCATCGCCCCGCCGGACGATCCCCGGCTCCATGCGGCGCGTGCCGAGGGCAAGCGGCTGTTCGAGACGCGGATGGGCCAGCTCGATCTTTCCTGCTCGTCCTGCCACGACGCCAACTGGCGCGGGCGGCTGGGGGGCAGCGCCGTCACCCAGGCGCACCCGACCGGTTACCCGATCTATCGTCTCGAATGGCAGGCGGTCGGCTCGCTGCAACGGCGCATGCGCGGCTGCATGGTCGGCGTGCGCGCCGAGCCCTTCGCCTATGGCTCTGCGGAATTCATCGCACTGGAACTCTATCTCGCCGAGCGCGCGGCCGGACTTGCGCTCGAGACGCCTGCCGTCCGCCCCTAAGTATTTTGTTTGGACGCCGCCCGCGGGACAGGGGGGGTGTCATCTGCTCAAGCTCCGGACGGGACTGTGTTTAGTCCTCGCAGGATGTCCCGATTGATAGCCTAGGACAGGAGACAGACATGGCAGAACTGACCAAAGCCGCCTTCTTCAATGCAAGGCCCGGCCGATCGGACGAGCTTGGCTCCGAGCTGCTCAAGCTCGTCTCTGCGTCCAGATCGGCGCATGATCGGGCATATACTCGCGATAGAGCCGCGCCATCGTCTCGTTGACCTCCGGGGAAAGCCGCCGACATGGTAGGAGTTGACGTGCACCACGTGTTCCCAGCCCGCGCTGGCCGTCGCCAGCGTGCGCTCCACATTGCGGAGCGCCTGAGCGATCTCTTCCTCCAACGCATCGGGAATCCGCAAATTGTCATCCCAACGGCCTTGGCCCAATATCTCCACGCGTTTTCCGATCCTCACTGACTGTGAGTAGTGCAGCAGGTCGCGCAGAAGTTCCCCATAGCCCGGGGTGACGAAGAATTCCGGCTTTTCCATTCTGTCGTCTCTTCAGTGATTCAACTTGGACAGCACATCGGGAGACGATGACGACGCGCCCGAGGATGGAATGGCTTTCGGCATAGGCGTGAGCCTCGGCAGCCGCCGCAAGTGGAAACGACCTGTTCACGATGAACTCAAGATCCCCGGTCGCCGCCGGTTCCAGCATCCTGGAAACCGTGCAGTAGGCATTCGGCTTTTCCAACTGCGTTCCCATGAAGACCCCGAAAAGTGATTGGTTCGCCCGTAGCGCCGGCCACAGATCGATACCGAACCACTGGCGTTGCCGACGAAGACCAGGCGCACCTCAGCACGCCATCGCTTGGGCAAACCGGATCGGGGATATCCGCATAACGAAGGACATCGAGCCGGCCGGGGGTAATCATAGATGGCTGCTTTCATGGTTCTTTCACGGCGCCATCACTCGCTTGTCCGAGCGGGACCCGAGCTTCGCTGAACAGGGGCGCTAGGTGTTTAGTCCCAGCATGTCATGGCTTGGCTGACGGACGAATAGCTCCGGCTTTTCGGCGCTGATGAGCTTGAGCGCTTCGAGCGGTGTCTTGAACCGAAGCGCCTTCAGCTGCTTGGCGTAGTTGTAGGCGAGCAGCCAGTCCCGGACGTGGCGTCGCAGATCGTCGATCGAGGCGTAGTGGAAGGCGCGGACGGTCGCGTCCTTGATCGTGCGGACCATCGGCTCGGCCTGGCCGTTGGTTCAGGGATGATACGGCTTGGGGAGCCTGTGCTCGATGCTGTTCTCGGCGCAGACTCTTCCGAAGGCATGAACAAGGAAGCCGCTCTCGGCCCTCTTGTCGTGCTGGACGAACTGGACGCCGTTGTCGGTCAGCACGGTGTGGATCTTGTAGGGGACCGCCATGAGCAGAGCCTTGAGGAAGCCCGCCGCGACCAGCTTCGTCGCCTTCCGATAGATTCTGGCGAAGACCAGCTTGGAGGTCCGGTCGACCGCCACGAACAGGTACGGCCAGGAAGAACAGCCCCATGAGCAGGCCGCGAAACGGCTCGATGTCACTTTCGATCTGGTGCCGGTAGCTCGAACTCGACAGCATCACCCCGGCGAGGAAC
>NZ_JAHBGD010000026.1 GCF_018390605.1 Ancylobacter defluvii | reverse complement strand
AAATCCGGCACCCAAGCCCAACACAACTCAAACCAGTCTCAATCTGCCCAACCATGCGCTGCCCGCCGTGTCCAGAGGCGATCGGACCCATCGACGAAGGTGCCACGGTGCCGCGACGGGACGCGCAATGGGGTGTCGCCGACCTGGAACTTCAGCCTCTAGTACCTGCCAAGGAATGCCTCCGAGACGAAGGAAATGCCGATTCCTGGTTCCTGATCAGAGGTTTGCTGCTTATCGAGGCACAAATCCTCCGGGCGCAGAGCGCGCTGCAGATGCCGCCGACCGTGCTGTGATGGAACTCGCCTCGCATCTCACGCTCGGCTGCGCTCGCTCACCTGGCAGAACCTCGCCTTCTGCCTGATCGGGGTGCTGCTCGGCATCAGCCCGGCCACCGCCACCGCCATCCTGCTGCCGATCACCTTCGAGCTGCCGGCGATGGGGGTACTGATCATACCCGCCGGCGTCTATTCCGGCGCGCAGTATGGCGGCTCCACCACCGCCATCCTCGTCAACATGCCCGGGAAATCCTCCACATCATCACCGCGCTCGACGACCACCGGACGGCCAAGCAGGGCCGGGCCGGGGTGGCGCCGGCCATCGCCGTTATCGTCTCGCTGTTCGCCGGTACCGTCTTCACCTTCTTCATCGCGGGCTCGGCCGGCACGCTCTCCGAGCTCGGGCTGCCGTTCGGCCCCGCGGAGAACGTGGCGCTGATGGTGCTGATGACCATCCACGGCATCTCGCCGGGCCCGCAGGTGGGGACGCAGCGGCCGGAGCAGTTCTGGGGCGTAGTGTGCTCGATGTGGATCGGCAACGCCATGCTGCTGATCATCAATCTGCCGCTGATCGCCATCTGGGTGTCGATCCTGCGCATTCCCTACCGCCGGCTGGTGCCGGCGATCATGCTGTTCTGCTGCATCGGCGCCTATGCGGTGAACAATTCGCCGTTCGACGTGGTGGTGCTGTTCGCCGCCGGACTGTTCGGCTACGCGATCTCGCGCCTCGGCTGCGAGCCGACGCCGCTGCTGCTCGCCTTCATCATCGGGCCGATGCTGGAGGAGAATCTCCGCCGCGCCATGCTGGTCGCCCATGGCGATGCCATGACCTTCGTCCACAAGCCGATCAGCCTGACGCTGCTGGTGGTGGCGGCGGCGCTGATCCTCCTCGCGGTGCTGCCATCGGTGCGCCGCCGCCGCGAGGAGGTGTTCGTGGAATAGGCCGGCTTGGCTCAGCGCGCTGCCGTTGCAAGGCGCGGGCTGCGCTCGCGTATCGCGACGATGGCGAGCGCCGCGACGAGGCAGAGCAAGCCAGCGACGAAGAAGGCCGGCAGATAGGTCTGGTAGAAGGTGCGGCTGAAGCCGGCGCCATAGGCGGCGGAGGCGGCGCCGAGCTGATGGCCGGCGAAGATCCAGCCGAACACCAGGTTCGCCCGGTCGCCGAACTTGTCGGCGGCGAGCTTCACCGTCGGCGGCACGGTGGCGACCCAGTCGAGGCCGTAGAACACCGCGAAGATCGACAGGCCGTAGAAGCTGAAATCGCTGAACGGCAGGTACAGCAGCGACAGGCCGCGCAGTCCGTAATACCAGAACAGCAGCCAGCGGCTGTCGAAGCGGTCGGACAGCCAGCCCGAGCCGACGGTGCCGATGAAATCGAACACCCCGATTAGCGCCAGCATGCCGGCGGCGGTGACCGCCGCCATGCCGTAATCGCCGCACAGCGACACGAAATGCGTCTGCACCAGACCGTTGGTCGAGGCGCCGCAGATGAAGAAGGTGGCGAACAACACCCAGAAGGTGCGCGACTTCGAGGCATCGCGCAGCGCCAGCAGCGGCGAGGCGAACATGGACTTGAACGTGGTGGGATGGACGAGATGGGTGGGCGGCTCGCTGGCGCCATAGGGAAGCAGCCCGATATCCGACGGCCGGTCGCGCAGCAGGGTGAGCACGGCGACGGCGGCCACCAACAGCATGGCGAGCACGATCGAGAGGGCGCTGCGCCAGCCGAGCGTTTCGGTGAGCTGGGCGAGCAGCGGCAGGAAGACGAGCTGTCCGGTGGCGGTGCTCGCGGTGAGCAGCCCCAGGACCAGGCCGCGCCGCTGCACGAACCAGCGGGTCGCCACCGTGGCGCCGAGCACCATGGCGGTGAGCCCGGTGCCGAAGCCGACCACCACCCCCCAGAGCAGCATCAGGTGCCAGATCCTGGTCATGAAGAAGGAGCCGAACACCCCGGCACCGATCAGGCCGAGGGCGACGGCGGCGACCGGGCGCAGGCCGAAGCGGTTCATGAAGGCGGCGGCGAACGGGCCCATCAGCCCGAACAGCACCAGCCGGATCGCAAAGCCGGACGAGATATCGGCGGTGGCCCAGCCGAACTCGCGCTCCAGCGGGCCGATCAGCACGCCGGGGGCGCCGACCGCGCCCGCCGTCACCAGCATGGTGAGGAAGGTGACGGCGGCCATCACCCATCCGTAGTGGATGCCGCGCCGGGCGAAGAATGCCGGCACCGCCGGGGCGCCGGAGGCGGATGTGCCGGCCGCGGACGGTCCGGTGGGAGGGAGGGCCATGGCATTTATCTCCGGGTACATGCCCGCATATCGGCGAAAAATCAGATGGAATCGAGGATGGTGCGCAAGGTGTCGATCTTGCCGGCGCCGAGTTTCGCCTCGATGTCGCGCTGGCAGTTCTCCCAGGCCGGAAACGCCCGCTGGATGGTGTCGGTGCCCTGCGCGGTCAGCGCGACGACGGCTTCGCGCTGGTCGTCCTCGCTCTTGCGGGTGACCACCAGGCCGAGCTTTTCCAGCACCCGCACATTGCGCCCGACCGTCGAGCGGTCGAGCTCGGTGCGGCGCCCCAGCGTGGTCAGGCTCAGCGGCTGCTCGCGCGCGATCACCCGCAGCAGCGAGTACTGCGCGATGTTGATGGCGAAGGGCGCCAGCGCAAGGTCATAGACCGCGCTCAGCTTGCGGGTGGCCCGGCGAAGAATGGTGCAATGGCAGAGCGTCGACATGTATGCGTGTATATGCCCGCATCTGGCCCTTGTCCAGCCGTCTATGGCCACGCGGTGCGGCAGCCGCGCGGCGAAGGAGCTAAGTGGTGGGGGCTGGCGCGCCTCAGATGCCGAGAGCGCAGCCGTCCTTGCGCGGATCGGAGCCGCCGGTCAGCGTACCGTTGGCGCGGTCGAGCCGGATTGCCTGGGCGCCGCCGATCGGCCGGCCGGAGGGGACGATGTCGAAGCCGCGCCGCCGCAGCTCGGTGATGGTCTCCGCCGGGAAGGTGTCCTCCGCCTCGACGCTCGACGTGCCGGGCAGCGGGAACAGCCGCGGCAGGTCGATGGCCTCTTGCAGACCGAGGCCGAAATCCAGCACCTTGGAGAGGAAATGCGCGTGGCCCATCGCCTGGTAGTGGCCGCCCATAACGCCGAAGGGCATGACCGGCTTGCCGTCCTTCAGCACCATGCCGGGGATGATGGTGTGCATGGGCCGCTTGCGCGGCGCCAGCTCGTTGGGATGGCCTTGCTCCAGCACGAAGCTCTGGCCGCGATTGTGCAGCAGCACGCCCGAGCGCGGCGCCAGCAGCCCGGCGCCATAGGGATGGAAGATCGAGTTGATGAAGCTGGCGCAATTGCCGTCGCGGTCGACGACGCAGATATAGACGGTGTCGCGGTGCTCGCCGGCGGCGAAGGCGGGCATGTCGGCCAGCGCCCGGTCCAACCGGATGCGGCCGGCGAGCTCGTCGGCCAGCGCATCGGAGAGCAGATAGTCGACCGGCACGCCCGCCTGCGCCGGATCGGCGAGGAAGCGGTCGCGCGCCGCATAGGCGAGCCGGGTCGCCTCGATCTCGACATGCAGGCGATCCGCCGCCAGCGGATCGCCCGAGGCCGGGAAGCGCGCGAGAATATTGAGGATCATCAGCGCGATGACGCCTTGGCCGTTGGGCGGGCACTCATAGACCTCGTGGCCGCGGAAGCCGGCATGGATCGGCGCGACATACTCGCCGGCCGCCTCGGCAAAATCCTCCAGCGTGTGCAGCCCGCCGAGGCCGCGCAGATAGGCGACGATGTCCTGCGCCACCGCGCCGCGATAGAAGCCGTCGCGACCCTCGCGGCCGAGGAGCTCCAGCGTGGCGGCGAGTTCCGGCTGGCGATGCACCTCGCCGACCGCCGGCGCGCGGCCGGCCGGCAGGAACACCCGCGCGGCATTGGCGTCGCCGGAGAGCAGCGCCGCCTCGCGGCCCCAGTCGTAATGCACCCGCTCGGCGACCGCGTAGCCCTGGCGCGCCAGATGGATGGCGGGGGCGAGCAGATCGGCGAAGGGCAGCCGGCCGTGATCGGCATGTAGCCGGGTCCAGGCGTCGACCGCGCCCGGCACGGTGACGGCATGCGGCGACTGGCGGGGAATCTGCGTCAGGCCCTGCGCGCGCAGATGCGCGGCGGTGAGCGCCGCCGGGGCGCGGCCGGAGCCGTTGAAGGCATGCACCTTGCCGTCCTCGCCGGCCAGCAGCGCGAAGCAGTCGCCGCCGATGCCGGTGGAGCCCGGCTCGACCACGCATTGCACGGCGCAGGCGGCGATGGCGGCATCGAGCGCGTTGCCGCCGGCTTCCAGCATGCGGATGGCGGCGAGCGTCGCCGAGGGATGCGACGTGGCCGCCATGGCCTCGCGGGCGACGACGCGGGAGCGTCCGGGCTTCTGGAAATCGCGCATGGTTCCGTCCACGGGTTCGATGCTTCGCTTTACGCCTTCAGACGGCCGGCGCGAGCAAAGCCATAGGCGTCGGCGGGCGCGGGTTCAATATCTGCCATGCGGGCGCGCGCATCCGAGTGCAGGCATCGCCGCCGGCGGGGAGCGGGAAAGCGGGCGGCCGCGGCGTCTCGCGGGATCACGCCGACCCCCATTGACGCCGGAAGATTAGCAAAGCAAACTCTAAAAATAGAGTTAGCTATAAATTCGATCGGCGCCCGCTCGCGGAAGCCGCCGGTCCTGCGGATTGAACGCCCGTCGATGATCACGCCGCCAGGATATGCCGAATGACCGCCCGCCGCGTGCTACGCGGCGTCGCCGCCGCTGCGCCCGCCGCCGGGCACGGCGCGTTCCTGTTCGCCGTCGGCTGCGTCATGGCGGCCAATGTGCTGCTGCCGCTGCAGGACGCGCTCACCAAGCGCTTCATCGAGGAGCTGCCGGTGGCGCAGGTGCTGCTGGTGCGCAGCTTCACGGTGATGGCGATCGCCCTCGCGCTCGGGCGCGGCAAGGTGGCGGGGCGGATCCTCCGCTCGCCGCTGAAGCGGACCATGGTGGTCCGCGCGCTGGTGATGTTCGCCGCCTGGACCGCCTTCTACCAGGCGATGGCGACGCTGCCGCTGGCCCAGGCGGTGACGCTGTATTTCGTCTCGCCGATCTTCGTCGCCGTCGCCTCCGGTCCGGTGCTCGGCGAATGGCCGAGCGCGCGGCATTGGCTGGCGATCGGCGTCGGCTTTCTCGGCGTGGTGCTGGCGAGCGGGCTGGTACGCTTCGAGCTTTCCGCCGCGGTGGCGCTCGCGCTCACCTCCGCCGCGCTGTGGGCGGCCGCCCTGCTGATGCTGCGCTCGATGGCGAGCGAGGAGAGCAGCCTCGTGCAGGTGACGGTGGTCAATGGCGTGTTCGTGCTGGCGGCGGCGGCGCAGCTGCCTTTCGCCGGCTGGCAGCTCTCGGCGGCCGACGCCTTCGGCATTGCGCTGATCGGCATCGTCGGCGGCGCCGGCCAGTTCACCCTCTATGAGGCGGCGCGGCGCATCCCGGCGCATCTCATCGCGGTGCTGGAATACGCGGCGCTGATTCCCGGCTTCGCGCTCGGCTACCTGATGTTCGGCGACGTGCCGACCGCGCTCGTCACCCTCGGCGCGGTGCTGGTGGTGATTTCCGGCGTGCAGGCGGTGTTGCTGGAGAGCCGCCGCGCCACCACCACCGCAGGCACTGCCGCCGCGGGAGAGCTGTCCCCCGGCGAGCTGGCGGCACTGCCCGCGCTTCCCTTCGCCCCCTTCCTTCCCCCTTCGCAACAGGAGACACGCATGTCGAAGGAAACCCACGACCTCGTGGTGAACTACATCGCCAAATACCGCTTCCCCTTTCCGGGCCAGACCACCTGGCCGGAAGGCTATGTCACCACCACCAACGTGCCGGAGGCCCAGGCGGCGATCCCGACCCCGGCCGGCGACCACTATCCGGACATCGTCATCACCGACAGGACCGGCCGCGTGCGCGAGCTCGGCGAGGTGGAGATGAATATCGGTCCGCAGGCGCTGCCCTATCTCAAGGCCGGCTCGGAGCTGACCGACAACGACACGCCAACCCATGTGAAGCACTTCTTCGTCTATGTGCCGGCCGGGCAGGAGGAGGTGGCGCAGAAGCTGCTCGAGGACAACGCCATCTCCTATGCCGGCGTGCGCGGATTCACGGTGAACGCCGACGGCACGGTGAAGGTGGTGCCCTCGGTGACCAAGGGCGACCCGTACGACCACCAGATCACCGATCCGGCGGCGGCCTGACGCAAGACGGCCGGGTCGCAAAGCTGATTTGCTCTGTGGCCCGGCCGTTTTTTCGTCCGCGCTGGAGCCTTCCACAGCGATATCGGCGGGATCAGGGTTCGAGCAGGTCCCACGGGTTGGGGAACGTCGTCACCGGCACCTCGATCAGCGTCGGGCCGGTCTCGGCCATCGCCCATTCCAGCGCCGCGGCGAAGGCTTCCGGGCCGTCGGCGCGGCGCGCCTTGGCGCCGAAGCTCTCGGCATAGCGCACGAAGTCCGGGTTGGTGAGGCCGGTTGCGACGACCTTGCCGCCATAGAGCTCTTCCTGCATGCGCCGGACATTGCCATAGGCGCCATCGACGAACACCACGCCGATGGCAGCAATGCCATACTGCACGGCGGTGGCGAGCTCGTTGCCGGTGAACAGGAAGCCGCCATCGCCGCACAGCGCCACTACCGGCATGTCCGGGTTGGCGGATTTGGCGCCGAGCGCGGTGGCATAGGCGAAGCCGAGCGTGCCCTGATAGCCCGGCGTGAGCAGTCGGCGCGGCGCCGCGACGCCGAAGGCGGCGGTGGAGACGTAGCCGATCTGGGTGTAGTCGGCGACGATACGGGCCTCGGCCGGCAGCACCGCGCGCAACGCCCGCACATAGGCCATCTGCGGCGCCAGGCGGGTGGCGAAGGCCTGGGCGATCTCCGCCTTCAGCGCGGCGATCGCCTCGGCGCGGCCGCTCTTCGCCGGGCCGGCGGCGACCGCCTCGGCGAGGGCGGCGAGGGTGAGCGGGGCGTCGGCCTCGATGGCGATCTCCGGCGGGGCGCCGCGGGAAAACTGCGCCGGGTCGGTATCGACGCGGATGACGCGCAGCCCGGCGCGTTCGCCCCAATTGCGCCGCGCCTCGTGGAAGCGGGTGCCGACGGCGAGCACCACATCGGCCTCGCCCCACAGGCGCTGGCCTTCGGCAAAGCCGACGGCGAGCGGATGGGTGCTCGGCAGCACGCCGCGTCCCTGCAGGTGTGCGACGACCGGGGCTTCCAGATGCTCGGCGAGGCGGGCCAGCGCCGCCTCGCCGCCATAGGCGCCGGAGCCGACGACGATCAGCGGCGCCTTGGCCTGCGCGAGCAGGGCGGCGGCGCGGGTGACGGCATGGGGGATGGGCGCGCGCGGCGCCGCGGCGACGGCGGGGCGGGCCGGCGGCAGCTCGGCCGCCGCCTTCAGCACGTCGGCCGGCAGCTCGATGGCGACCGGGGCGATGCCGGCCTTCAGCTTGGCGAAGGCGGTCTGCATCAACTCCGGGATTTCCTCCGGCGTGCGGGCGATGCCGCTCCAGCGCGTCAGCCCCTTCACGATGGCGGTCTGGTCCGGCAGCTCGTGCAGCTCGCCGCCGCCCACCCCGATGGCGGTGGAAGCGATCTGGCCGATCAGCGCCAGCACCGGCGCGCGCACCGCATAGGCGGTGGACAGCGCCGCGCTGGTGTTGAGGAAGCCGGGACCGGGCACGCAGACATAGACGCCCGGCTCGCCGGTCGACTGCGCATGGCCGAGCGCCATATAGGCGACGCCCTGCTCGTGGCGGGCATTGACGATGGTCAGCCAGTTCTGCGCGCCGTAGAGCGCGTTGAACAGGTGATCCAGCTGGATGCCGGGAATGGCGTAGAGGGTCTCGACGCCATTGGCCTTCAGGGCGTCGACGACGGCCTCGCCGCCGGTCATGCGCGTGGCCACGGGATCGCCTCCGGCACTCACGAACGGTAGTCCGGCTGTTCGCGGTCGAGCTTGCGGCGGAAGGCCTGCCAGGGCAGCCAGCCCTTGTTGGCCTCGCCGCCGAACTGCTTGGCGGTGCGTGCCACCACCTGGGTCGGCGGGATCGACAAAGGCGCGCCGGTCGACTGCGCCGCCACCTGGATGCGGCAGGACTGCTCGAGATAATACATCCAGTAGAACGCCTCGGCGACGGTGGCACCGATGGTGAGCAGGCCGTGATTGCGCAGGATCAGTGCGTGGCCGGTGCCGAGATCGCGCACCAGCCGCTCACGCTCGCTGAGATTGTCGTCGGCGGCGATGCCCTCATAATCGTGGATGCCGACCTCGTCGTAGAACTCGATGCTCATCTGGTTGAGCGGCAGCAGCCCGCCCTGCTGCGCCGCCACCGTCATGCCGGCCAGCGTGTGGGTGTGCATGACGCAGGCGGCGTCGTGCCGCTCGCGATGCACCGCCGAATGGATGACGAAGCCGGCCGGGTTCACCGGCCAGGCGGTCGCCTGTGCCGGCTCGCCATCGGCGTCGACCACCACCAGCGAGGAGGCGGTGATCTCCTCGAACAGCAGGCCGTAGGGGTTGACCAGGAAGCGGTGGCCATCGCCCGGCAGCCGCACCGACAAATGGGTGAATACCGTATCCGACATGCCGAAATGGGCGATCAGCCGGTAGGCGGCGGCGAGGTCCTCGCGCAGCTCCTGTTCGGTGGGCTGGTGGTCCGGGGCGGGCGGGACGGGCGGTTGGGCGGGGATCGGCATGGGCGGCTCCGAGGCAGGCGAGGGCGGGCGGGGTCAGCTTATGGCGAAGGAGGCGAGCGGGTCGTCGCGCTCTGTGCGGATAAAGTTCTCCGGGCGGTTCGGATCAGCATGGCCGATGGCGATGCCGCAGATGAGCATGAGGTCGGGCGGCGCGTCCAGAAACGCCGTCACCGTCGCCGCGTACATCGCCCAATCCGCCTGCGGGCAGGCATCGAGCCCGGCCTCGCACAGAAGCAGCAGCACGGTTTGCAGGTAGATGCCGAGGTCGATCCATTGATACGGCGTCGAATTGCGCTCGACGAACAGCAGCACGCCCACAGGGGCGCCGAAGAACTGGAAGTTTTCGTCGATCCACGCCTTGCGGGCGACCGGGTCGTGGCGGTCGATGCCAAGCGCGCCATAGAGGATCTCGCCATTGCGCTGGCGGCGGGCGAGATAGGCGGGCTTCAGCGCCGGGGGGTAGAAGCCGTGCGCCATCGGCTCGCCGTCCGGCAGCTCGGCGATGCGGGCGCGCATCCGCGTCTTCAGCGCGGCGATCTCCTCGCCCTCCACGAGGCGCGCCACCCAGGGCTGGAGATTGCCGCCGGAAGGCGCCCGCGCCGCCCGGCGCAGAATATCCTCGACAAAAGCGCGCGGCACCGGCCGATCGAGAAAGGCGCGCGCGGAGACGCGGCTGTCGACCGCCTGTGAAACGCTCATCCGGACGCTCATCCCCGTCGGCGGTCGCGTCATTAGGGCACGCTCCATTCCCGCCCGCGCGGGGTGTCGACATATTCCGGCCAGCGATAGTCAATGGGCGCCTCGAAATCGGCCGGCAGCAGCGGTGCCACCCATTTGGTGCCGCCGACCCCGCCGCCGGTGCGCTGGCGGAACTCGGCCTGGATCGCCGCCAAGGCCGCCGGATCGGTCATCAGCTCGAGGATGGTGGTGGCGATGACCGCGGCGGCCTTGCTCCACATCGGGTCGATGCAGGCCGGCACCCCGCCCATGGCGTTGCGGGTCCATTCCGGGTAGCGGTAGCCGGGCTTTGGCGGTTGCAGGGTCGGGCGGGCCACATAGAGCCGCACCGTCGGCGCGTGCCAGGTGTAGTCGACATAGTCGTCGGCGGCGTAGTTCAGCTGCCAGGCCGGCAACTGGGCGCGGAACGCCTCCTCCGCCTCCCAGGGCGGGGTGAGCTTTTCCATGCCGGCGAGGAACGGCTCGTCCATCGGCTCCAGCCCGAGCCCGGTTTGCAGCTGACGGGCGAAGTCCTTCGCCTCCTCGCTCCACACCGGCGCGCCGAGCTTTTCGAAGTTGCCGAAGGTCAGCTTCGCCATCGCGGTGTTGGGCAGGCCGGCACGGGTTTTGGTGATCCATGCCTTGGTGACGGTGCAATGGGTCATCGCCGCGATGTGGTCGGCGTTGCGGTCCAGCACCGTGAAGGCCGCCTCGCACATGGCGAGGTTCGGCGCGCGCATGGAGTACTGGATCTGGCCGATGCCGGGGGCGATATTGTCGGCCGTGGCCTGCCCGGCGATGGGGATGAACTCGTTGAGCGTCCACGAGCCGGAATGCGGCAGCATGGATTCCTTCATCATCTTAGAGTTGGTGTACATCAGGCACACCGCGTCGATGGCGCCGGGCGCGCGGGCGATGGCGTGCACGTGGGCGACGTTGCCGCCGGCGGCCTCGTTCTGCCACGTCTCCGGATTCTCGCACTCGAAAGTGTAGATGCGGCTCCAATAGGGGGCGCTGGTGGTCTCCCAGAAGCAGCCATTGGTCAATGCGGGGAAGCTGTGTGGATGGAAGCTGAAGGCGGCGTCCAGCCCGTCATAGAAGCCATGTGCCGCATGCACCGGCTTGGCGCCGCACATCTTCTCCGCCGGTTCGCCGAAATAGACCAGCGTGCCGCCGATGCCGTGCTGCTCCATCGCCCGCTTGGCAGCAAGAAAGCCGGCAAAGGATCCCATGCCAAGCGCCGAATGCGGGTCGGTATGGCCGGCGGCGCGCGGGCTCTCGCCGGAGCGTGGGGCGCGATACGGCACCGGCGCCTGGGTTTGGCCGGGTACCGCGTCGTACTCGGCATAGCCGGCGATTACCGGGCCGGGGCCGTTCGACCAGCGGGCGCGGAAGGCGGTCGGCATGCCCGCAGTGCCGCGTTCCACCGTGAAGCCTTCCGCCTCCAGCCGGTCCATGTACCAGGCGGAGGAACGGTACTCCCGCCAGGACGGCTCGTGCAGGTTCCAGATGGTCATGTGGTCGGCGGAGAAATCCGCCTGCTTCTCGCCGAGATAGGCGAGGGCGGCCGCCTGCGCCGCGCTCCAGCCGCCTGCGGCCGTGAGGTGGTCCGCCATGCTCACATCTCGTCGCGGATCAGCGGGGCAGTGGAGCAGTGCAGGCCGCCACCGCCGGAGATCACCTTGTCATAGGGCACGGTGACGACGTCGACGCCGTGCAAAGCGAGCTTGTCCATGGTGTAGCCGGACACGCCCTCCGGCATCAGCATGCGGTAGGGGGCGACGGCGAGCGAGTTGATGATGGCGCCGTCATCCTCGTGATGGATCTCGATCAGCCGGATGCCGAGCGCGTTCAGCCGCTCGATGAACCAGTAGGGCAGCAGGGTGAAATTGGCGATAGCGAGGTCGGGGCCGATCATCACGAACAGGCCGTCAATGTGCAGCCGGTAGCCGGTGAGCGGCACCTTGATCAGCTCGACGCCCTGCGAGCGCATTACCTCCTCGATCTGCCGGGCGCCCTCGTCATTGGTGCGCGAGGAGACGCCGGTGGCGGCGACCTTGGAGTTCAGCCAGCAGAAGCTGCCGCCCTCGGCGACGCCGGTGCCGGAAATGGTGCGCAGGATCGGGCAGCCGATCTTGGCCAGGGTGCGGGTGGCCGGCAGCTCCTCGCCGCGGCGGATGCGCGGGCCGAGCCGCATCACCATGGCACCGCCGCCGATGCCGACCACGGCGTCGCGGGTGTAGCAGGTCTTCATACGGCCAGGCGCCGGCGCGTCGATGAACACCACCTCGACGCCCTCTGCCCTGAGCGCCGCGACATAGGCATCATGCTGCGCCTGCATCGCCGGGAGGTCCGGCGGCTCGTCGCCGCGCCAGTACCAGCCGGCCTGGGTGTCGCCGAAGGCGTTGCTGTCGAGCCGCCTGGCGGTGTCGACGACGTTCACCTCCTCGCCGGGCCGGTGCATCAGCACCACCCGCAGCTTGCCGACATCGTTGGTGCAGCCCCATTTGCGGCCCCACCAGCGGGTCAGCTGCTCCTCGTCCTCGAAAGCCGGCTCAGGCTCGGAAGGGAACTGCTTGATCAACTGGTTGTAACGCCATTCGTTCTCGGTGATCGCACCCATGGCGGGCTCCCGGCATCGTCATGCTGTCACGCACCTCAGCGGTGCTCGGGAAGCGAGCCTAGGAGCGGGGCGATCGCGTTGCAACATATATTTGGAGTGGACTCCAAATTTACCAGAGGGCCTTACACGGGGGTGGCGGCGGGCTCGCGGAGGATCTGGCTGAGGATGAAGCGGATGTTGCGCGCGCCCTGTCCCAGCATTTCCTCCACCGTGCCGCTCGACCGGGCGACGAAATTGCCGAACTGGAACGTTGTGATGCCGACGATCAGCTCCGACAGCACGACGGGATCGACGGTGGGATCGAGCCGGCCGCGCTGCTGATAGGTGCGGATCAGGCGGATATAGTGGCGCTTGATCAGCGTGTTGAGCCGGGCGCCGGTGCGGCTGGCGCGGCCGTCCGGCTCCAGATACTGCGCCGACATGATCACTCGCCAGCATTCGCGCGAGAGGTGGCGCATCGCCTGCTCGGCCAGCAGCCGCTCGAAGGCGAGGATGCCCTCCACCGGGTCGTCCGGCAGGTTGCGGATGAAGCTGCGCCGCTCCGGCAGCGCGGCGTGCACATGGCGCAGCGCCAGCTCCATCAGCAGGTTCGGCTTGGTGGCGAAGTAGTTGTAGACGGTCGCCGGCGCCACCGAGGCCTTTTCGGCGATGGTCTCGATCCGCGTGGCCTCGTAGCCCTTCTGGCTGAACAGCCGCTCGGCCGCGTCCAAAACTTGTTCAGCCCTGCGCCGCTTGTGCTTTTCTCTTAGGCTGCCGCCGGCCATTTCCCTCGACCTTTCCCCAAACGTCGCTCTTTTTAGCCGAGCCGCACCGCCGTGGCGATATATATTCTGCTCTAAAAATAGAGTTGACGATAAAATTCCTAGACCGAATTATACGACGGGCCGGCCGGGTGGCCATGGGCTTCGTGTGACCACGGGTCCCGTCATCGCTGCCGGCGGCCGTTCGGTCGCAGCCGGCGTTTGGCGGGCACAGGTCGATCTCCCCCCTGCCAGCGCGCCCGGCGCGCCGTGATCTCGAGTGTGGTGCATGCTTCAGCTGATCGACAATCCTCCTCCCTGGCCGAACGGCGCCCGCTGCGCGGTGTGCTTCTCGTTCGACTTCGATGCCGAGAGCCTGCTGCATCTCTACTACCCGCAAGATTCCACCCGCCGGATCAGCCTGTCCTCCTCGCTGCGCTATGGCGCACGGGTGGCGGTGCCGCGTATCGCCCGGATCTGGAAGCATTTCGGCATGAAGCAGACGGTGTTCGTGCCCGGCTGGTGCATCGAGACCTATCCGGCCGCCATCGAGGCGCTGCTGGAGGACGGCCACGAACTCGGCCATCACGGCTGGCTGCACGAGCGGCCGAACCAGCTGGCGGCGGCGGACGAACGCAAAGTCCTGGAGCTGGGCATCGCCGCCATCGAGAAGGTCACCGGCAAGCCGCCGGTCGGCTATCGCTGCCCCTCGGGCGCGTTCTCCGAGCACACGCTCGACCTGCTGATCGAGCACGGCTTCGCCTATGACGCCTCGCTGCCCGGCGACGATGTGCCCTATCTCCTGGAAGGCGCGCGCGGGCGCCTGATCGAGCTGCCCTCCGACCATCCGCTCGACGACTGGCCGCAATATGTCAACCTCAAGGAATTCAACATGGGGATGACGATCCAGTCGCCGGCGCGGGCGATGGAGGTGTTCCGCGCCGAGTTCGACGCCGCCTGGAACCATGGCGGCCTGTGGGCGGCGATCTGGCACCCCTTCGTCTCCGGCCGCCTGGCGCGCGCCGAGGCGATGGTCGAGCTGATCGAGCACATGCAGGCCAAGGGCGGGGTGTGGTTCGCCACCCTCGCCGAGATGGCCGCGCACATTAACGGAGTGATCGCGCGCGGCGAGTGGGCGCCGAGCGTCGAGCGCCTGCCCTTCTGGCCCGAGCCCGTGCCGCAGGCGGTACGGCCGAGCCGCTGAGTGCCGAACCCTTCCTTCCGAACAAGGCCAAAGGCCACCTTCCAGACAACAGGGGACTTCGATGCTTAACAGGACCATCCTTACAGTGCTCGCGACGCTCGGTCTGGTCGGCCAGGTCGCCGTCGCCTCGACCGCCTCGGCACAGGCGTTGCCGCCCGAGATCGCCAAAAGCAAGGTGGTGCGCGTCGCCCTCGAAGCCGCCTACCCGCCGCTCGAGGTGCGCAACACCGCCGGTGAGTTCGAGGGCTTCGACATCGATCTCGCTGCCGCCATGGCCAAGGTACTTGGCGTCAAGATCGAGTATCAGGACGGCGCTTTCGAGCAGATGACGCCCTCGCTGCAGTCTGGCCGCGTCGACATGATCATGAGCGGCTTCTACGACACGCCCAAGCGCCGCGCGATGTTCGACTTCATCGACTATCTCAAGGCCGGCGCGCAGTTCTACTCGCTCGCCGAGAACAAGGAGGTGCAGAAGCTGGAGGACCTGTGCGGCAAGACCGTCTCCAGCGTCCGCGGCACCTCCTATCCCGACACCATCAAGGCGTTCTCGGATAAGATCTGCGCCGGCAAGGAGCCGATCACGGTGATCCTGGATACCAATCTCGGCCAGCAGATCACCAATCTGAAGACCGGCCGCATCGTCGCCGGCGTGCAGGGCCTGGAGGCGGTGCCGACCATCGTGCAGACCGAGCCGGGTACCTTCATGGTCCTCGGCGAGCCGATCTCGCTGGCGCTGATGGGCATGGCCTTCAACAAGGGCGAGAACGACGTCGTGCTGCGCGACGCCTTCGTCTACGCGCTGAAGCAGGTGATCGCCGACGGCACCTATGACCAGCTGATCAAGAAGTGGAAGCTCGACATCTCCACCTACAAGGACGTCACCGTCAACGCCGGACCGCAGCCGTGAGCGCCACCCCCCTCGCCGATATCGCGCGCGGGGGGCCGACCATGGCGGAGGAGCTTGACATAGCGCGCCTCCGCCATGTCAGGCGCCCGCATTACGGACGGATCGCGGCCATCGTCGCGATCCTCTTCCTCGCCTTTCTGCTGGTCCGCGCCTTCGCCCACGGCAAGATCGACTGGGCGACGACGTGGGAGTTCCTGTTCTGGCCGACCATATTGTGGGGGCTGTTCAACACCGTGTGGATGTCCTTCGTCTGCATGGCGGTGGGCATCGCTATCGGGCTCGCCTGCGCGGTGGCGCATGCCTCCGCCAATCCGGTGCTGAAGGGCGCGGCGATCTTCTACGCCTGGTTCTTCCGCGGCGCGCCGGTGATCCTGCAATTGCTGATCTGGTTCAACCTGGCGCTGGTGTTCCCCATCATCGGCATTCCCGGCCTGATCGAGTTCAAGACCGTGGTGATCATCACCCCGGCGGTGGCGACCATATTGAGCCTCGGGCTCAATGAGGGGGCCTATGTGTCGGAGATCATCCGCTCCGGCATGCTCGGCGTCGACCGCGGGCAATATGAAGCCGCCAAGGCGATGGGCATGACCAATGGCACGGCGCTCAGGCGCATCATCCTGCCGCAGGCGATGCGCATCGTGGTGCCGCCGCTCGGCAACGAGTTCATCGGCCTGGTCAAGATGACCGCGCTGGCCTCGATCATCGGCTTCGGCGACATCGTGCGCAGCGCCCAGGATATCTATTACTCGAATGCCAAGGTGATCGAACTTCTGATGGTGCCGACCTTCTGGTTCCTGGTGGTGGTGACGGTGCTCACCCTCGGCCAGCGGGCGCTGGAGCGCCGCTTCGGGCGCGGCTTCGGCACCGGAGGCGCACGATGATCGATGTGAGCCTCACGCCCATCGTCTCGGCGGTGAAGGTGGGCAAGAAATTCGGCGGCCACCAGGCGCTGGCCGATGTCACCATGGACGTCATGCCGGGCGAGGTGGTGTGCATCATCGGCCCCTCCGGCTCGGGCAAGACCACCTTCCTACGCTGCATCAACCAGCTGGAGAGCTTCGACAGCGGCGGATTGTGGCTGGACGGCGAACTGCTCGGCTATCGCCGGGTCGGCGAGGCGCTGCACCCCTTGAGCGACAAGGAGATCGCCCGCCAGCGTCGCAAGACCGGCATGGTGTTCCAGCGCTTCAACCTGTTTCCGCACATGACGGCGCTGGAGAACGTTACCGAGGGCCCGGTGCAGGTGCTGAAGCGCCGGCGCGACGAGGTGCACGACGCCGCCATGCTGCTGCTCGACCGCGTCGGCCTCGCCCACAAGGCGGGGGCCTATCCCTCCGAGCTGTCGGGCGGCCAGCAGCAGCGCATCGCCATCGCCCGCGCGCTCGCCATGCAGCCGAAGCTGATGCTGTTCGACGAGCCGACCTCGGCGCTCGATCCCGAACTGGTCGGCGAGGTGCTGGCGGTGATGCGCGACCTCGCCGCCAGCGGCATGACCATGATCGTCGTCACCCATGAGCTCGGCTTCGCCCGCGACGTCGGCGACCGGGTGGTGTTCATGGACCAGGGGCGGGTGGTCGAGACCGGCACCGCCGACGCGCTGATGAGCGATCCCAAGGAAGCGCGCACCCGCAACTTCCTCAAGACCGCCTTCCCGCGCGGCTGACGCCGCCAACCGCTATGCTCCGGGGATTCGGAGCCGCCCGCCCGAGCCTGCCAGGGAGCCCTGCCGTGTCGAACCTGACGATCGATGCCGACCGCCTGTGGTCGAGCCTGATGGAAACCGCCCGCTTCGGCGGCACGCCGGATGGCGGCATCCGCCGCCTCACCCTCACCGAGGAGGACCGGCAGGTGCGCGACTGGCTGCGCGCGCAATGCGAGGCGCTCGGCTGCACCCTCACCGTGGACGCGCTCGGCAACATGTTCGCCACCCGGCCGGGGACCGATCCCGACGCGCTTCCCATCGCCATGGGCAGCCATCTCGACACCCAGCCGACCGGCGGCAAGTTCGACGGCGTGCTTGGGGTGCTGGCCGGGCTCGAAGTGCTGCGCACGCTGGACGCCGCCGGCTATGTCACCCGCCGGCCGCTGATGCTGGTGAACTGGACCAATGAGGAGGGCTCGCGCTTCTCGCCGGCGATGATCTGCTCCGGCGCCTATGCCGGTGCGTTTACCGTCGAGGACGTGCTGGCGCGGCCGGATGCGCAGGGCGTCCGCTTCGGCGCGGCGCTGGAAGGCATCGGCTATGCCGGCGCGGCGCCGGTCGGCTCGGTGAAGTTCGGCGAGATGTTCGAGCTGCATATCGAGCAGGGCCCGGTGCTTGAGCACGAGGAGACGACCATCGGCATCGTCACCGGCGTGCAGGGCATGCGCTGGTACGACCTGGTGGTGGAAGGCGTCGCCGCCCATGCCGGCACCACTCCGATGAAGCTGCGCCGCGACGCGCTCGCCACCGCCGCCGAGCTCATCCTCGCCTTCCGCCGTATCGCGCTCGCCCATGACGGCGTCGCCACCGTCGGCGAGATCGGCGTCGTCCACGCCTCGCGCAACGTGGTGCCGGGCGAGGTGCGCCTCACCCTCGACCTGCGCCACCCCGAGACCGCCGCCCTCGAGGCGATGGAGCGGGCGGTGGAGGCGGAGCTGGCGCGGCCGGAACTGGCGGGCACGCCGGTGCGGCTGACCCGGACATGGGACAGCCCGCCGGTGGTGTTCGACGCCGGCTGCGTGGCGGCGGTGGCGGCCGGCGCCGCGGCGGCGGGTTATTCCGCGCGGGAGATCGTCTCGGGGGCCGGGCACGATTCGGTCTATGCCGCCCGCGTGGTGCCAACCTCGATGATCTTCGTGCCGTGCAAGGACGGCCTCAGCCACAATCCGGCCGAGAGCGCCACGCCGGCCGATTGCGCGGCGGGCGCGCAGACGCTGCTCAACGCGGTGCTGGCGCGGGCCGACCGGGCGGAACCGGAATAGACCGCGCCGCCGGCCGCCGCTGCGGGTCTATTCCCGCGCCGTCAGGCCGGCGAGCACGCCGCGCAGCCGCTCGACCCCGTCGTCGATCTGCCGCGCGGTGAACGGGCTGAAGCCGAGAGTGATGTGGTCGTCGACATTCACCTCGGGGCTGCGGGAGAGCAGCGACAGCGGCATGATCTCCAGCCCCTCGCGCGCCGCCGCCTTGGCGAGCGCCAGGGCGCTCATGCCCGGAGCCAGCTCGGCGACGATCTCCATGCCGGTATCGGTCGGTCGGGCGGTCATATAGGCGCCGAGCCGGGACGCCACCGCCTCCAGCAGATAGTCCTGCCGCTGGGCGTAGAGCTTGCGCATCTTGCGGACATGGCTGGCGAAGTGGCCCTCCTTCATGAAACGGGCGACCAGCACCTGCTCGAGGATCGGCGAATAGCGGCCGACCACGGTGCGGGCGGAGACGAAAGCCTCCACCAGCGTCGCCGGCACGATGGCGAAGCCGAGCCGCAATGCCGGGAACAGCGTCTTGCTGAAGGTGCCGAGATAGATCACCCGTCCGGCGCGATCCATGCCGTAGAGCGAGGGCAGCGGCCGGCCGGCATAGCGGAACTCGCTGTCGTAATCGTCCTCGATGATCCAGCCATCCGAGCGCACCGCCCATTCGACCAGCCGATGCCGGCGTTCGAGCGACAGGGCCATGCCGAGCGGGAACTGCTTGGAGGGCGAGACATAGGTCATGCGCGCATCCGGCGCGCGGGCCAGCGCCGCGTCGATATCGAGCCCGTCGACATCGACCGGCACCGGCACCGGCACCCCGCCTGTGGCGATGGCGGAGGCGTAGATGCCGTCATAGCCGGGATCCTCGCACACCACCTTGTCGCCCGGCATCAGCAGCAGCCGGCAGGCGAGATCGACCGCTTGCTGCGCCCCGGCGAAGATGATGACGTTTTCCGCCGTGCAATCGATACCGCGGCCGAGAAACACGTGCTCGGCGATCGCCGCGCGCAGCGGCAGATAGCCCTGCGGGTCGCCCTCGCCCATCAAATGGTTGGCGGTGCTGGCGTCGAGCTTGCGGTAGAGATCGGCGGCGAGCTTTGCCCAGAGCTGCACCGGAAACGCGTCGAGTGCCGGAAAATTGGAGCGGAACGGCACCGGGCGGCGCATGTGGCGCAGGGTTTCCGGCGCATGGGCGAGGGAGACGCCGATCTCTGCCGCGAGCCCAGCGCCGAACTCGGCGCTGCGATCGAGGCTGCCGGCGGCCCGGATCGCCGGGTTGATGCGCGGCGGCGAGGGCTCGACGATTTCGGCCGGCGGCTGGCGCGAGACATAGGTGCCGGAGCCGGACAGGCCCTCCAGATAGCCCTCGGCCGCCAGCTGCTCGAAGGCGAGCATGATGGTGTTGCGCGACACGCCGAGCGCCTGGGCGAGATCGCGGGTCGAGGGCAGGCGCTGGCCGGGCTTGATCGCCCCGCCGGTGATCTCGGCGGCGAGGCCGTGATAGATCTGCCGGTAAAGCGGGGCGTCCGGCCGGCGTTCCAGGTTCAGGGCCAGCGCATCGAGCAACACGTCCGCAACTCCGCGATCACCGTTCACGCGGGGCGACGCAATCGCCGTGCCAGTCCTGTGGCCGCCCGTCCTGCCGCCCCCGGCTTCAGACCGCGCGCTCCCGCTCGGGCCGGTGGCCGAAGGCGGCCTTGCCGGTGAGCATCAGCACGAACATGATGCCGAGCCCGAGGACCACGACGAGGTTGACCGCGGTGGCCAGCGCATAGAGCTCCGGCTTGACGCCGTAGCGCAGCGCGCCCCAGGCGACCGAGGGCAGGGTCGGCGTCGCGCCGAGCAGGTAGAACGAAATCTCCAGATTGTTGAAGGCCATGATGAAGGTGACGATGAAGGCGCCGAGCAGGCCCGGCCAGATCAGCGGCAGCGTCACCTCGAAGAAGGTGCGCAGCGGCGAGGCGCCGAACACCATCGCCGCATCGTCGAGCCGCCAGTCATAGCGATAGAGCTGCGTCGCCATGATCAGCAGCGCATAGCTGAAGCAGTGCACCGCATTGGCGAGGATCGCCGAGACGAGATTGCCCTGCAGTTCGAGGAACAGCCCGTTGAAGATCAGCGAGGCGATGCCGACCAGCACCTCGGCGACGAACAAGGGCGCGACGAACAAGGTGAGGAACAGCCCGGTGCGCCGGCCGGCATGGCGCATCAGCCCGAGCGTCGCCGCTGCCGCCAAGAGGGTCGAGAGCGCCCCGGCGCCGATGCCGAGCACCAGGCTGTTGAGGAAGGCGCCCTGGTACAGCGAGTTGCCGAACAGCCGGCCGAAAGTGTCGAGCGTCCAGCGCGGCGGATAGGGGAAGTTGGCATTTTTGGAGAAAGCGGCGAGGCCGATATGCAGGATCGGCAGATAGAGGAAGAGATAGGACAGCGCCAGCGTTGCCAGCAGGGCGTATCGGGTGGTGGCTTTCGCCAGTCTGCCGCGCATCAGCCCCTCCCGAAGCCGGTGAAGCCGGTGCGGCGCAGATTGACCCGCATGCCGATGGCGAGCACGGCGAGGATCGAGGTGAGGAACAGCACCACCCCCATCGCCGCGCCGAGCGCCCAGGTGCCGGATTCGCCGAATTGCTGCGCCATCGCCATGCCGTAGAGCGTGCCGTTCGGCCCGCCGAGGAAGCGCGGCGCCAGCGTCGCCGACAGGCAGGGGATGAAGCACAGCGCGAAGCCGATCAGCGTGCCGAACAGGTTGAGCGGCCAGGTCACCTCGAAGAAGGCGCGCAGCGGGCTGGCGCCGAAGATCTTGGCGGCGTCGATCAGCCGGGCGTCGAAATTGAGCAGCGACAGGTAGATCACCGTCACCACGATCGGCAGGTAGAGATAGACGAGGCCGATGGCGCTGGCGACGTTGGTGTACATGATGAAGCGCAGCGGCGCGGCGCCGAGCGCCATCAGCACGCCGTTGATCAGCCCGAGCGGCCCGAGCAGGCCCTGCAGCGCGATGACGCGCAGCACCTCGCCGGTGAGGAAGGGCACGGCAAAGGCGAGGGTGAACAAAAGCCGGTAGCGCCCGCCATACAGGATGATGGCGTAGCTCACCGGCCAGGCGACCGCCACCGAGACGACCGAAACCACGGTCGCCATCACCAGCGAGCGGATGAGGAAGGTGACATACGCCCCGCCGGTGGCGAGGGTGACATAGTTGCCGACGTTCCAGTCCTGGACGATGTGGTAGTTCTCGGTACGCCAGAAGCTCAGCACCACCATCGAGGCGAGCGGCACCACGAACAGCGCCAGCAGGAACAGCGTCGGCACGCCGAGCAGCAGCGGGCCGGCGGCGCGTGAGGCGAAGTTGCGCCGGGTCATGCCGCCTGCTCCCCCTTTTCGTCGAACACGTCGATGTCGCCCGGCGCGAAGCTGGCCAGCACCGGCTCGCCGGCGAGGAAGCTGCGCTCGGAGCGCGGGCGGCTGGCATTGAGCTCACGCTCGCCGAAGGCGAGGATGTAGTCGGCATAGGCGCCGCGCAGGATCACGTCCTTCACCGTGCAGGCGATGCGGTTGGGCCCGCTTGCCGCGCCGGTGCCGGCCGCGTCCAGCCGCAGTTTCTCGTTCTTGATGAAGGCGAGCGCAGGGCTGCCGGGGGTAAGGCCGGGGGCGGGCAGCGCGAGGCGGGCGCCGCAGCGTGTGGCGAGGCGGTTCCCGCCGGCATCCGCCGTGCCCTCGAAGCGATTGGAGCGGCCGACGAACTGGGCGATGAAGGCGGTTTTCGGCCGGTCGTAGATCTCGGTGCGGGCCGCGAAATCCTCGATGCGGCCCCGGCGCACCACCGCGATGCGGTCGCTCATCGAGAGCGCCTCTTCCTGATTGTGCGTGACATAGATGAAGGGGATGCCGAGCGCGGTCTGGTGCCGGCGGATCTCCACCTCCATCTCCTGCCGCAATTCGCGGTCGAGATTGGCCAGCGGCTCGTCGAGGAGCAACGCCTTGGGCCGGCCGACCAGGCCGCGGCCGAGCGCGACGCGCTGCTGCTGGCCACCGGAGAGCTGGTTGGGGTAGCGCTTTTCCAGGCCGCCCAGCGACAGGATGCCGACCACCCATCGCACCCGCTCCTCGATCTCCGCCGCCGGCAGCTTGAGCATGCGCAGCGGGAAGGCGAGGTTTTCCCACACCGTGCGGTGGGGGAAGAGCAGGAATTCCTGGAACACCATGGCGACGCCGCGCTTGTGCGGCGGCAGCTCGGTGACGTCGACGCCGTCGATCAGCACGCGGCCCTGGCTGGGGCGTTCCAGCCCGGCGATGATGCGCAGAAGCGTGGTCTTGCCGGAACCGCTGGGACCGAGGAGCGAGACGAACTCGTTCCTGGCGATTCCCATCGTCACGCGGTCGATCGCCCAGACGCTGCCGTACTGGCGCGAGACCCCGTCGAGGGTAATGTACACTGTTGAAGGCTCCCGGATTCAGGTCGATGGATCGCCAGCGGCCGGTCGAACCGGCCGCCGGCCGGCTCAGGCGGCCTGCATCCGCGACCAGACCCGTTCCCATTTTTCGGTCGAGGAGGGCTGGTCGAACATGTACATGCTCGCGAGCTCGCCGGTGCGGTCCATAAGGTAGAGCTTCTGCTCCTCCGGCGTCGACAGGCTGCGGATGTCGATGGTGGTCGAGCAGCCGCTGGCCATAGCGATCTTCTTCATCGTCTCCTTGGATGTCATGGTGTCGATGAAGCTCTGGCAGACATCGAACTTCGCCCCGTCCGCCACACCCGACGACACCAGCCAGGTGTCGACCCAGCCGAGGCCGCCTTCCTTCGGCACCAGCGTGTGAGCGAAGGTGGTGTCGATCTCGCCCTTGGCCTGCTTGTTCAGCAGCTGGCGATAGACCTGCGCGAATTCCGGCGCCGCCACCACCGCGCCGCTCTCCAGCAGCTGCGCCAGCGTCGCATTGTCCTGGTAGCGGGTGAGCAGCAGCTTCTTCTGCTCGATCAGCAGCTTCTCGACGCCGTCGAGCTCCTCGTCGGTCAGCACGTAGGGATTGAACGATTTGCCGTCCGGGCGCGGCTTGTCCTTGGTGCCCATGCGGGTGGCCACCAGGATGCCGGTGAGGGCGATGTTCTCCTCGAAGCGGGCGCTGGTGGATAGCTTGCCACCAAAGGCCGGGTCGAACAGGCACTCGATGCTGGCCGCCTTCTCCGCCGGCATCTGCGCGGTGTTGTAGGTGATGCCGTAGCTGCCCCAGCAGAAGGGCACGCCGAACTGCACTCCGGTCGCGTCGTCGGTGAGCAGCTTGTACTGGTCCGGCTTGAACACCGGGAACAGCTCCTGCGTGCTGGGGATCTTGGCGTAGTCGACGGTGCGGATCAGCTTCTCGCGGAAATACAGGCTCGGCCAGAAACCGTCGGCCTGCACCAGGTCGAAATCCTTGGTGCCGCCGACGCGCAGCTTGTTGTAGGCCTCGGAATTGCCGTCGAAGAAGGTCGGGGCGAACGTGACCTTGTGCTTCTCCTCGAAGGCGGCGATCACCTCCGGCAGCAGATAGCCTTCCCACATCAGCGCCCGCAGCGACGATGCGGCGGCGGAAGCCGGGCGGATATAGGGCGCGGCGACTGCCATGGCGGTGCCGGCGGCCAGCGTCTTGAGCATCTGGCGGCGGTTGACGCCGCCGCCCGGCCCGCGGGGGGCCTGCGTCGCGGAAAGCCGGTTGCCGGCCGGATTGAATCCGTGCGGTTTCATCTACCTGTCCCCTTTGTCGTTGTGACGTTGGCCATCGGCCGGAACCGCCCGTCCTGTCGTCTGTCCCCCGAGACGGCCCCGGGCTGCATCGGCCCGGGGTCCGGCATGCCGTTCGTCGCCGCGCTCAGGCGGCGACGCTGAACGGGTTGTCGGCGTCGGCATAGTTGACCGGCGTCATGTGCCAGCCTTCCTTGTGCTTGCGCCAATAGGTGTCCTTGATCTTCGCGCTGATCGGGCCGGGCCGGTCATTGCCGTAGATGCGGTCATTGACGCGGGCGCAGGGCATCACGCCGCCGGCGGTGGTGGTGGTGAACACCTCGTCCGCCTCCATCAAGTCCTCGAAGGTGATCGGGCCGACGATCGGTTCCAGCCCGAGTTCGGGGCACAGATCGAGTACGGCGAGGCGGGTGATGCCGCGCAGAGCGCCGCGATCTGGCGTGATCACCTTGTCGTCCTTGACGATGAAGACGTTAAAGCCGGCGCCTTCGGTGAGGTAGCCGTCGCTGTCGAGCAGGATGGCGGTGTCGAAGCCCTTGTCCTTGGCCTCGAACATGCCGCGGGTGAAATCGCGCCACATGTAGTTCTTGAGCGTCGGGTCGAGCGAGTTCTGCGAGATGCGCGGCACCTGTGCCACCAGCAGATGCGCGCCGCGCGCCTGCACGTCCGGCTTGATCACGTCGACCCACGGCACCGCATAGGCGATGAAGGTGTTGTCGCAATCGGCCGGGTCGCGCGAGCCGTAGACGCGCGGCACGCCGCGGGTGGAGATCATGGCGACGAAGGCGTCCTTCAGGCCAGACAGCGCCACCACCTTGCCGAGGATGGCGCGCATCTCCTCGCGGGTGACGCCCGGATCGAGGCGGTAGCCTTCCAGCGAGCGGTGGAAGCGGTCGAGATGGTCCTCCAGCCGGAAGAAGCCGCCATCGGTGACGTGGACCACGTCATAGGTAACGTCGGAATGGGTGAAGCCCCAGTCGCCGACCGGGACCTTGGCCTCGGCAATCGGCACGTACTGGCCGTTTATATAGGCGGCGCCTTTCGAGAAGTCGGGGTTCGCCTCAGTCATCGCATGCACTCCAGGCAGTGATCGGTTGCTCCATTGCGACGCGAGGGTGGCCCAAAGGCGAAGGTGCCAAAAGTGCCGTTTGCCTGGAAAATGACAGTGCCAATTTGAAAGGCAGGCATGCGGCCACACAGCCGAAGCGGTGCTGCGGTGCAGGCGGGCGCTGATGGGTTGCTGGCGACCGGGGCGACCGGGTGTTTTTCGGCGCCGGATGAGGCGCCGCCACTCGCCGGGCGACGAATGGTCGGCCGCCGGCCGCAAGCCGGTGCTGCGCGCCAGCGCGCGACCGTGCCGGCCGGGTCGAGCCAGTCGCTGGCTCGCCCGGTTGCGGCTCAGTGCCCGCCGCTGAAGACCAGGGTCTGGATGGGCAGGATCAGCGCCTGGAGGCGCAGCAGCAGCGCGTGCACCAGCGCCACCGTGTCTACCATGTGTAGGTACAGCCATTGGACCGTGCCGACGCCTCCGGCGGCCAGGCGGTCATGATTGCTGGAATAGGCGTTGGCGATGCAGCTCGATCCTGGCGGCACGCCGTCGAGGCCGCCTTCATAGAGCGGCTCGAGGATAACGGTGATCGTGCCGGGCTGCACCGCCTGCTGGGCGTCGATCAGTTGCTCGCCGACGCGGACCTGGCCGGCGGCGATGAATTCCTGCACGCCGGTGACCACCATCGGAATGATCACCCATGGCTTCGAAATGCAGGTGGCTTCCGCCACCATGCCCGGCTTCATCACCTGCGCCTCGATCTGGCCGAAGCCGGCGATCAGCCGCTCGCGGCCGGCGTCGGCGGGAATGAGCAGGCCGGCGGAGCGGATCATCGGATTGACGAGATCGCCCACCCGCAGGGTGAACTGCTCGACGCGCCCGTCCACCCCGGCGCGGACCACCGTCTTGGCGAGCGTGGCCTCGGCTTGGGCGAGTTCAGCTTCGGCGCTCGCCTTCTGCGCCGGTAGCAGCGCGGTGAGGCGGGACTGCGCGGCCTCCTTGGCCGCCAGCGCCGCTGCGAGGCCGCCTTCGCGTCCGTCGACGACGTTCTGCAGCCGCTCGATCTCGCGCCGCGTCACCACGTCTGCATTGCGCGCGACCAGTTCCTGCTTGGTCGCGAGTTCGTCGCGCGCCTGCTGCAGCGATTCCGTGGCCTGGACGATCTGGCCTTCGGCGGCGGCGATGTCGGAGCCCGCCACCACCTTGGCGGCGTCGATCTCGTCGATGCGCCGGCGAGCGGTTTCGACCGCGGTTTCCTGCGCGCTGCTGTCGAGACGCAGGATCGGCTGGCCCTTGGTGACATCGTCGCTGACACCGACATAGACCTCCGCCACCCTGCCGATGGTTTCCGGCAGGATGGAGACGGTGCGGAAATAGGCCGTGACGTTGGTGGAGGAAGGGTGGTGGTAGAAGATGACGGTGATCAGCGACACCGTCAGCATCAGGCAGGTGGTGATGCCCCAGCGCAGCTCATACCAGACGGAATACAGCGTGATCTCGTGGCCGAACCGCTTGCCCTGGCCAAAGCGGCGGTAGAGATAGTCCGGCAGCACGGTAAGCATCGAACACAGCATCAGTTCGAGCATGTCAGGCTCCCGTCGTGGCGGTGGGGGCGGCCGAATGCGGCGGGGCCATCCGATCGGGCTCGGGCGGCGGCGGCAGGTCGGCGAGCTTCTCCGAGGCGCGAGCGATGCGGTTCAGTGGCGCCAGGAAATCCGGCAGGTCGATGAAGGCGAGCAGCAACGCCGCCACCCAGAACAGGTGCATATGGGTAAACAGTGCCAGCAGGCACAACACCGCCACGAGCTCGAATTGCATCTTCTGCCCCTTGTGCGCCAGGCGCTCGGGTAGCGAATGCAAGGTGAGGAAGACGATACCGGCCAGCAGCACCGCTGCGAGCAGCGTGACCGCGGCGATGATCATGAGCACGTCGGTACCGCCGGGTGCGGTGATGAAGAACGGAAGATGGTCGGGGGCGGACGAATGCGCATCGATCATGATCAGGCCCTTTCGCAGGGCCGCTGCCGGGCCCCTCTACCTGCCCGCGCCAGCCGGCCGCCGATCCTATCCGGTCCGGCAGCTTCCCGACATGGGCGTCCGCTCGCCGCGACGCGGCGTCCGGCTATTTCGGGCTCCAGCTCAGGAAGAAGCCGACATCGCCCGGCATGCCGTTCGGCCAGTCGACGATCATCGCCTTCAGCCCGTAGCCGGCGGGCTTCAGCCGGTCGCGCCAGAGTTCATAGGCCTGGCGCGGGCGCCCGGTGAGCGTATCGGGCCAGCCTTCCAGCGTGTTGTTGATGGCGCGGCCATGGTCGGAGCAGAGCAGGTTCGGGAAGCGCATCACCATGATCTCGGTGTCGCCGCGCTCGGCCGCGGCGCGCAGCTTCACCTTCAGGGAGCTGATGATTTCCTCGAGCTTCTGCGGCGTCAGCTCTATCGGCTCGGACAGCGTCTTGGCGAGTTGCTCGCGTGCCAGCGTAGCGCGGTCCATGGACTCCAGCGCCTCGCTGGCATGGGCCATAGCGATCTTGTCCATGTAGGTGCGCAGATCCGACGCCGACATGAAGGTTTCGTCGGCGAGCGTGGCGTGGTCGGTGGGGTTGGTCATGTTCTCCCTCCATGCGGATGCGTCGTTAAAGAGCCGGAAGCCGCTGGCGGGCTCTCTCGGCGCGCCGCGCCTCCGCAGCATCCGTGCCGTCTTGCCGTCTGCGTGTTGGCTATGCTTGCTGGCCGTTCGTCGCCGCAATTCTCGGGCGCGCGCGGAGTGTGGAAGGTTTTGACTGGCCGGATTGGATGAAATCTGTCGAAAAATAAATCGGCGACCGGTTCGGATGCGTTACCAGCCGTTACGAATGTGCGGCCCGGCGACCCGCAAGTGAGGCGATGCCGTTCAAGATACGAACGCCGTTCCTGGGCAAACTTCCCGTTTGGACGCATAGGAACACCGTTTCCGACGATACCCGATCCCATCCTGGGATCCCGGATCGCTGGTACAATCCTGCGTAAGTCTGCGCCATACTCGCAGCTGCCGCAAGGGCCTGTCGCGGGTATCCAGATGCATTGAGCCGCGCCGACACTCTGGCATGGCCGTTGCGTTTGACACCGATCAACCCAGCGGCCACTGTCATCGGGCATACTTGAAAGCAGGGCTACCATAGCGGGAATTTTTCCGGAGGGTGTCATGTCCAGTGCTCCGAACGTTTTTGCCGACGCTGGGGCCTATCTGGTCGATGCCGCCCAGCGGTGGACGCTGTTTTTCGACGCCATGCACCGCCGCGGGCTGCAATATGAGCAGCACATGGCCGAGCCGGCGCCGAACGTGCTGGACTACCAGGCCGAGCTCATCTGCGACGGACGCAGCCTGCCGCGGCCGGTCAACTATCTGCTGGCGCGGATCGTGCCGCCGGAAGGCGTCGCCACCGATGCGGCCAAACGTCCTTTCGTGATCGTCGATCCGCGCGCCGGGCATGGTCCGGGCATTGGCGGCTTCAAGGCCGACAGCGAGATCGGCGTGGCGATGGCCGCCGGTCATCCCTGCTATTTCGTCGGCTTCCTTCCCTCCCCGGTCCCTGGCCAGACTATCGAGGATATCGGTCGCGCCGAGGCGCGGTTCCTGGAAATCGTCGCCGCGCGCCACCCGCTGGCGGAGGGCCGGCCCTGCGTGATCGGCAACTGTCAGGCGGGCTGGGCGGTGGCGATGGTGGCGGCGGTACGGCCGGAACTGTTTGGGCCGCTCATTCTCGCCGGCGCGCCGCTGTCCTACTGGGCCGGCGTGAAGGGCGTGAACCCGATGCGCTATTCCGGCGGCCTGCTGGGCGGCAGCTGGCTCACCGCGCTGACCAGCGATCTCGGCGCCGGCATCTTCGACGGCGCCTGGCTGGTGCAGAACTTCGAGAACCAGAACCCGGCCAACACGCTGTGGACCAAGCAGTACAACCTGTATTCCAAGGTCGACACCGAGACGGAGCGCTATCTCGGCTTCGAGAAATGGTGG
Source organism: Ancylobacter defluvii (assembly GCF_018390605.1). Lineage (GTDB taxonomy): Bacteria > Pseudomonadota > Alphaproteobacteria > Rhizobiales > Xanthobacteraceae > Ancylobacter > Ancylobacter defluvii. Next base: position 261,046 of record NZ_JAHBGD010000026.1, on the reverse strand, counting down.
GGCGGCCACGTCACGCTGAACGGCGAGGAAATCCAGTTCATCGTCGACGAGCTGTTCGTCGGCAACAAGCTCGCCTGCGGCGAGATCCGCACCTCCGACGGCTTGCAGGTCGACCTGCGCAACATCCGGTCGCCGATCGTGGTGTTCTGCTCGCGCGGCGACAACATCACCCCGCCACAGCAGGCGCTGGACTGGATTCTCGACCTTTACGACAGCGTCGACGAGATCCGCTCCTACGGCCAGACCATCGTCTATGCGGTGCACGACACCGTCGGCCATCTCGGCATCTTTGTCTCCGGCAGCGTCGCCAAGAAGGAGCATGAGGAGTTCGCCTCCAATATCGACTTCATCGACGTGCTGCCGCCCGGTCTCTACGAGGCGACCTTCACGCCGAAGACCGGGACGGACAGCGACCCGGCGCTGATCACCGGCGAGTGGATCATGCGTTGCGAGGCGCGCGATCTCGACGACATCCGGGCGCTGGGCGGCAACGACCTCGCCGACGAGCGGAGCTTCGCCGCGGCGGCGCGGGTATCGGAGATCAACCTGTCGCTCTACCGGGCGCTGGTGCAGCCGGCGGTGCGGGCAATGGCCAATCCGGCCGCCGCCGAAGCGCTGCGCAAGCTGCATCCGCTGCGGCTGTCCTATGAAATGTTCGGCTCGCGCAACCCGATGCTGGCCTGGCTCGACACAGCGGCGGAAAAGGCGCGCGAGGACCGTCGGCCGGCGGCGGCAGACAATCCCTTCCTCAAGGCGCAGGAACAGGTTTCCCGCCAGATCGTCGAAAGCCTGGATGGCTGGCGCCAGGCGATGGAGCGCCAGGCCGAGCTGGTATTTCGCACCGTCTACGGTTCGCCGGTGCTGCAGGCGGCGGTCGGCGTCGATGCCACATCCGGCCAGCGCCCGCACAATGCGGCCAAGAGCCCGCTGCATGCCGAACTGCTGGCCAGGAAGATCGAGGAACTGCGCGCCGGCTTCGGCCGCGGCGGCCTGCTGGAAGCAGCAATACGGGGCCTGCTTTATGTCGGCAGCGCCCGTGGCGGCGCCGACGAGCGCAGCTTCCAGGCGATCAAGCGGCTGCGCCGCAGCGCCGAGAACGCCGGCAGGCTGACGCTCGGCACGTTCAAGGCGCTGGTGCGCGAGCAGTTCTTCATGCTGCTGATCGACCGTTCCGCCGCTGTGCAGGCACTGCCCGAGCTGCTGCGGACGCAGGACGGCGAGGCGAAGGCGGCAGCATTTGCGCTGATCGAGCAGATATTGGCGGCGAGCGGCGCGCTGCAAGGCGAGGCGGCCGAGCGTCTCGTCGAGGTGCGGCGGCTTTTCGGCGTCGATGCCGTGCCGGTACAAGATGAAACTGCGGATGAGGCGCCGGTCGAGGAAAGGCCGCGCGGAAAGCTGACCATCGCCGCGCGCCGCGGGGAGTGAGAGTGCATGGCGGATACGCGGACCCCGACCCTCGACCCGGCGGCACCTTCCAAATATGACCGGCTGATCGCCGCCGCCCGCGCCGAGACGGCGGCGACGACCGCGGTGGCGCATCCCTGCGACGAGACGTCGTTGCGCGGGGCGCTGGAGGCCGCCGAGGCCGGATTGATCGTACCGATCCTGGTCGGGCCGGAGGCGAGAATCCGCGCCGTCGCCCAGCAGCATGGGCTGGACCTCGCCGGCATCGAGATCGTCGACGCCCCGCACAGCCATGCGGCGGCGGCCAAGGCGGTCGAGCTGGTGCGCGAAGGCCGGGCCGAGCTGCTGATGAAGGGCAGCCTGCACACCGACGAACTGATGAGGGAAGTGGCCGCCTCGGCCACCGGGCTGCGCACCGAGCGGCGCATCAGCCATGTGTTCGTGATGGATGTGCCCGGCCATGCCGAGACGCTGTTCATCACCGATGCGGCGATCAACATCTTTCCCGACCTCGATGCCAAGCGCGACATCATCCAGAACGCCATCGACCTGTGGCGCGGGGTCGGGCTCGGCACGCCGAAGGTCGCCATCCTCTCGGCGGTGGAGACTGTGACCACCAAGATTCCCTCCACCATCGAGGCGGCGGCGCTGTGCAAGATGGCCGAGCGCGGGCAGATCACCGGCGGGCTGCTGGATGGCCCGCTGGCCTTCGACAATGCGGTGGACCCCGCGGCGGCGGCCATCAAGGGCATCGTCTCGCCGGTGGCCGGCCACGGCCAGATCCTGGTGGTGCCGGACCTCGAGGCCGGCAACATGCTGGCGAAGAACCTCACCTTCCTGTCGCATGCCGATGCGGCGGGCATCGTGCTCGGCGCGCGCGTGCCGATCATCCTCACCTCCCGCGCGGATTCGGTGCGCACGCGGCTGGCCTCCTGTGCCGTCGCCGCGCTCTATGCCGGCCGCCGCCGCCGCGCCGCGCCCGTCGTCGCCGAATAGCTTGCGGACTCTATCCCCCGTCCTCGCCTGCCATTGAAGGAAGCGCCGCGATGTCCATTCCCGCCGTGCAGGCGAAGCTGCTCGAAGGCAAGAAGGGCCTGATCGTCGGGATCGCCAATGACCGCTCGATCGCCTGGGGCTGCGCGCGGGCGTTCCGCGCCTTCGGCGCCGATCTGGCGATCACCTATCTCAACGACAAGGCCCGCGCCCATGTCGAGCCGCTGGCGACCGAGCTGGAGGCGCCGATCTTCCTGCCGTTGGACATGGCGGTGCCCGGCCAGGTCGAGGCGGCGTTCGAGAACATCGCGGCGACATGGGGCAAGCTCGATTTCGTCGTGCACTCCATCGCCTTCTCGCCGCGCGATACGCTGGCCGGCCGGGTGACCGACGCGCCGCGCGATGGCTTCCTGACCACGATGGAGATTTCCTGCTGGTCGTTCCTGCGCATGGCGCAGCTCGCCGAGCCGCTGATGAAGGACGGCGGCACGCTGTTCACCATGACCTATTACGGCTCGGAGCGGGTGGTGAAGAACTACAACATCATGGGCGTCGCCAAGGCGGCGCTGGAAAGCGCGGTGCGCTACATGGCCGCCGAGCTCGGGCCCAAGGGCATCAGGGTGCACGCGATCTCGCCCGGCCCGCTGGCGACCCGCGCGGCGTCGGGCATCCCGGAATTCGACGCGCTGCTGGCGAAGGCGAAGAGCAAGGCGCCGGCGCGCGAGCTGGTCTCGATCGACGATGTCGGCGCCGCCACCGCCTTTCTCGCCCATGATGCCGCCCGGCTGATCACCGGGCAGGTGCTGTATATCGACGGCGGCTACCACATCATCGATTAAGCGTCATCGATTGAGCGCCGCCCGGCGGCTCACGCGATCCAGTAGGCGACCGCCTTGCAGCGTGTGCCGGCGAAGGCCGGCAGCTTGCGCGCCTGGCGGCGGACGGCGCGTATCGCCGCCTGTTCACCGGCGGCCCAGAGATAGCCGGTGCCGTCCATGAGCGAGATGCGCGCGAACTGGCGGTCGAGCGCGCTTGCCGCCACGCCATTGCCGGTTCCGTGCACCCAGTTGATCGTCGCCCGCGGGTGCGTCGGCAGCGCCTGTTCATGCGCCCGATCCGCCACCTCGACAAAAACCTGGCTGGCGACATGGGCCGGCGTCTGCTCGAGCAGGCGCGACAGCGCCGGCAGGCCGGTGGCGTCCGCCATCAGCACCTGCCAGTTCATATCCTCCGGCGGTTCGTAGAGGCCGCGGGGATTGTTGACGACGATGCGGTCTCCGGGCTGTGCGGCGCAGGCCCATTCGCTCGCCATGCCGCCCTGGTGCACCACGAAGTCGATGTCGAGCTCGCGTGCCGCGGCGTCGAACCGGCGCACGGTATAGGTCGAGTACCGCACCCGCTCGCGCTCGGCGGGAAAGGTCCAGTGCCCCTCGTCGTCGATCTCCGGCAGCACCAGCTCGCCGGAAGCGGGATCGGGAAAGAACAGGCGGAGATACTCGTCGCCGACGCCGGTGGAGGGGAAGGCGTCGAGCTGCTCGCCGGTGAAGGTGAGGCGCACCATGCCGGGGGTCAGATAGCGTCTGCCGGCGACGCAGACCTCGTGGAATTTCCGATGGCTCATCGATCGATCCGGTGGTGGGCGGTATGGCATGCCCCGTCTCATTCGGCGATGAGCTAGGATCGAACGCAGAAATAGACAAGTCTATACTGCAACAAATTAATTATAATACTTCTAAACTGTGTTTGTTGAAGATGTTTGCTTTTATTGTTAAGCGTCGACTGGTGAGTTTTCTCAACGCGCGGGTTTCGGGCACATGTCGACGAGTCTCGACGACATCGAGGACCTCTATGCTTCCGAGCATCGGAGGCTCGAACGCGTGGCCGCCCGCAGGGTGGGCGCCGCGCATGCCGCCGATGTCGTGCAGGACGTGTTCATGGCGCTGTGGGCGCGCGGCGCGCAGGTCTGCTCGCGCAGCTACCTCACCGGCGCCACCCGCTATGCCGCCATCAGCCGCTACCGTGCCGAGCGCCGCCACGCCTTGCTGCTCGGCCGGATCACCGAAGAGCAATATGCCGCTCCCACCGCGACGCCGGACCGCATTGTCGGCGGACGCCAGGACCTTGCCCGGCTGAACGCGGCGATTTCCGCGCTGCCGGAGCGTACGCGGCAGGTATTCCTGTTGAATCGGGTGCACAACTGCACCTATGACGAGATCGCCGCCGCGCTCGGCACGTCCTACAGCACGGTCGAGCGGGAGATCGCCCGGGCGATTCTGGCCTGCCGTGCCAGCATCGACTGATGCGGACGGCCACTGGCCGTCGCCGGCGTAGAAGACACGCCCCGGAGCGCCACCGCCGATGATCAGCGACGAGGATGATGTGGTTGAAAAGCAGGCGGTCGCCTGGTTCACCCGCATGAATGGCCGCCCTTCCGATGAGGACCGGCAGCATTTCGGGCAATGGCTGGCGGCTTCCCCGGTGCATCAGCGGGCCTATGACAAGCTGCGCGCCATGTGGAGCGATCTCGATGCGCTGGCCGACATGCCGGCGGTGCGCGAGGATGCCGGGCTGGCCGGGCTGCGCGCCAAGATCGAGGATCGCCGCCGCCGGGTGCGCCGGGCCGCTTCCGGCGTGGCGCTCGGGCTCGCCGTCCTGCTCGCCGGCAGCTGGCTGTGGCTGGAGCGGCCGCACCTTCTGCAGGATTTCAGCGCCGATTATGTCGCCCCGCGCGGCGAGATGCGCAGCGTCTCGCTCTCCGACGGCTCGACGCTGCTGCTCGACGCCGACAGCGCCGTGGCGGTGGCGGTGGATGCCGGCGCGCGCCACGTCACCCTCCTGCGCGGCACGGTGTTCTTCACCGTGCGGCCGTCCGAGGTCCCGTTCGTCGTCACCGCCCGCAATGGCGCGGCGCGGGTGCTCGGCACCGCCTTCGAGGTTGGGCTGCGCGAGGACAGCGACGTCAGCGTCACCCTCGACAGCGGCAGCTTGCGGGTCGACCTGACCGACCGGGAGCAGCAGGTGGTGCTGCATCCGGGCGAGAGCGTCGACTACGGCACCGCCGGGCTCGGCGAGCCGCACCCGGTCGACCTCGAGGAGGCGGGGGCGTGGCGACAGGGCCGCTTCATCTTCACCAATGCCCGGCTTGGCGACGTGCTGGAGCGCATCGGCCGCTACCGCGACGGGCGGATCGTGATCCTGGGCTCGCAACTGGCCGAGACGCGGGTCAGCGGCAATATCGCGCTGCGCGACACCGACGCCGCGCTCGCCGCGGTGCGCGCCTCGGTCGGCTTCGGCCTGCACCGGATCGGCCGGCTGACCCTTATCGGTCCGTGACGGCGGCGCTGCCGGAAAAATTTCGCCTTCGGCTGAGGGTGCCGCGGTTCCCCGCGCGACATGTCAGTGAAAGCCAGCCGAGTCCGGGCAGAGCGGACTCCCCGGCAGACCGGCTTTCGATGACGCGGATGAAGGGGACGGGGAATGACGGCAGACAACAAGGCGGGCCGGCGAGCAGGGCTGATGGCGACCACTTTCCTGATGGTCGCCGCGGCCGGAATCACCGGAATCGAGCCGGCACGCGCGCAGGCGACGGTCCGGGCCGCCTATGTCTTCGACATTCCCGCCAAATCGATCCGCGCGGCGATGAACGACATCGTGCGCGTCACCGGCATCGACGTGGTGTTCCGCGAGACGCCGGCGGCCTCCCGCCTCGGCAATCCGGTGCGCGGCTCACTTACCGCCGGCCAGGCGGTGGCGATGCTGCTCGGCAATAGCGGCCTAGCCTACCGCTTCAGCAACCCGACGACGGTGGAGATATTCGACCCCACCGCCGCCGGTGCGCCGGGGAGTGCCGCCGACGGCGCCATCGCGCTCGATACCATTCAGGTCGAGGGCTCCGGCACGCTGCCGGCGCCCTATGCCGGCGGGCAGATCGCCACCGGCGGCACGGTCGGCGTGCTCGGCGTGCGCGACGTGATGGACACGCCGTTCACGGTGGCGAACTACACCTCGAAGCTGATCGACGACCAGAACGCCCAATCGATCGCCGATGTGGTGAAGAACGACCCGGCGATCCGCAATGTCGAGCCGACCAACACCGGCAACGCCAACTACTTCCTGATCCGCGGCATCCAGGTCGGCAATGGCGCGGTGGCGTTTGGCGGCCTGTTCGGGGTGGCGCCGAACAGCCAGTCGACGCTGGCCGGCATCGAGCGGGTGGAGGTGCTGAAGGGGCCGGGCGCCTTCCTCAACGGCCTGTCGCCGAGCGGCGTCGGCGGCGTCATCAACCTGGTGCCCAAGCGGGCCGGCGACGACCCGCTCACCGAACTGACCACCACCTACATCACCGACTCCCAGTTCGGCGCCCATCTCGATATCGGCCGCCGCTTCGGCGAGGACAAGGAATGGGGCGTGCGCGGCAACCTGCTCTATCGCGACGGCGACACGCCGGTCAGCGACCAGTCGCAGGAGCTTATGAACGCGACGCTGGGCATCGACTACAAGGGCGAGAAGCTGCGCCTCGCGCTCGACCTCGGCACGCAGATCCTCAACACCGACCGGATGAACAACACCGTCACCCCCGCCGTCGGCGCACAGATCCCGCGTCCGCCCTCGCCGGAGGATGGCTGGGTGTCGCCGTGGAACTACAGCGACTTCCGCGACAACTATGGGATGCTGTCGGCGGAATACGACATCACCGACAACATCATGGTTTATGCCAAGGCCGGCATCGACACCACGGACTGGGACCAGGCTGTCGAATCCGGCACCAACCTCCAGTACAATGGTGACTTCGTTGCCAAGGCCTATCGCTATCTGATCGACATCGAGCGCCAGTCGGGCGAAACTGGAGTGCGGGCGAGCTTCGACACCGGGCCGGTGGCGCATCAACTGGCGCTGTCGGCGAGCGCCTATTCTGCCGATCGCTGGTCGGCGCCCCAGCCGGCGGCCGGCACATTGCCGACCACCAACTCCAACATCTACCACCCGACCTTCTCGCAGGAGCCGGTCATCCCCACCATGGTGATGGGCCCGCAGAGCGAAACCTCATTCTCCAGCTACGCGATTTCCGACACGCTCTCCATGCTTGACGAGCGGCTGCAGGTGACGCTTGGCCTGCGCCAGCAATATGTCGACGTCGACAATTTCAACATCGCGACCGGCGCGCAGACCGGCAGCTATAGCAGCGACGCGCTGACCCCGATGGTGGCGGTGCTGGTGAAGCCGTGGGAGCGGGTGTCGCTCTATGCCAGCTATATCGAGGGCCTCACCGCCGGCCAGGTGGTGCCGGTTTCCTACGCCAATGGTGGCGAGGTGCTGCCGCCCTTCACCACCAAGCAGTACGAGGCCGGCATCAAGGTCGACTGGGGCACGCTGCTCACCACGCTGAGTGTCTTCCACACCACCCAGGCCTCCGGCATCGCTAACGCCGCCACCAACACCTTCACCTCCGACGGCGAGACGGTGTATCGCGGCATCGAGTTCGATGTCGCCGGCGAGATCGCGCCGTGGCTGCGCATATTGGGCGGCTTCGTGCTGCTCGACGCCGAGATGACCGAGACCGCCAACGGCGCCTTCAACGGCAATGACGCGGCCGGCGCGCCGCCGGTCACCGCGACGCTCGGCCTCGAATGGGATCCGAGCTTCATCGAGAACCTCACCCTGTTCGGCCGGATGAACGCGACGGGCTCCGCCTATGTCGATGCCGCCAACACTCAGAAGATCGGCAGTTGGACCACCTTCGACTTCGGCGCCCGCTACAAGATCGAGCGCGAGGGCCATACGCCGATCATCGTTCAGGCCAACCTGACCAACGCCTTCAACGAAGCCTATTGGACCACCTATCCCGGCTTCAACCTGCTCTATTCCGGCGAGGCGCGCACGCTGGCGATCTCGACCGTGTTCACGTTCTGAGGCGCCGCCGCGGATGAACGCCGGCATAACGAGGCGCGGCCTTCTGGGGGGCGGGCTCATGCTCGCCCTTTCGGCGTATGCGGCTCAAGGCGAGGGCGGGCGCCGGCAGGCCGCCACGCCGCTGGGCCTCCTCGACATCCCGGCGTCGCCGCGGCGCGTCGTCGCCATCGATTCCCGCATCAGCCTGGAATCGGCGTTGGCGCTGGAACTGCCGGTCGTCGGCTACAGCCATAGCGGGGCGCGCCCCTGGGTGCCGGTGCCGGCCGAGGTGCCGATGCTGGCGGCGCCGGCGGATCTCGAACAGATCCTCATGCTGGAGCCGGATCTGATCCTCTGCCCGGACACGGCGCCGCATTCCGACTGGTGGCCGCTGGCGCGGCTGACCGCCATCGCCCCGGTGCTGCCGAGCAATCATCACCTCACCTGGCAGGCAAATCTCGCCCGGCTCGCCGGCTGGCTTGCGCTGGCCCCGCTGGCGGAGCGGCGGCTTGCCGCGCATGCGGCGCTGATCGCGGCGATCCGTGGCCGCCATGGCGAGGCGATCGCGGCGACGCGCGTCGCCGCCCTGTATTTCGATCCGCTGAAGCGCCGCGCCATGGTGTGCAGCGCCGGCACCGCCTATGGCCAGCTGATGCCGGCGCAGGTTCTGGCGGAACTTGGCGGCCGGGAGGTCGGTGCCGACCGGCTGGGTCGTTATGGTGACGTCGCGCTGGAAGCCTTCGGCGACGTGTTCGGCGATGTCGATGCCGTGCTGCTGCTCGATTTCGGCGATGGCGGGCCGCAGGCGCTGGCCGGCGAGGCGCTGTGGCAGCGGCTGCCGGCCGTGCGGGACGGGCGGGTGCAGGTCGTCGCCGGCAATTGCACCTTCGGGTCCTTCTACACGGCGGGTTATCTCGCCGACGCTTGGCAGGCGCTCTATGCGCGGGCTGCGGCATGAGGCGCGGGCTTGCCGTCACGCTGTTCTCCGTCGCGCTGCTGCTGCTCGCCCTCGGCGCCGGCCTGCTCGCGGGGGTTAAGGCGCTGCCGCTGCCGGTGCTGCTCGACACGATGCTGGGGCGCGGGGGGGACGAAGCGCGGCTTATCCTTTTGGGGCTGCGCCTGCCGCGGGTGGTGCTTGGCGGTCTCGTCGGCACCGCCCTCGGCATTGCCGGCGGCATCATCCAGGCGGCGACGCGCAACCCGCTCGGCGATCCGGGCCTGCTGGGCATCAATGCCGGCGCCGGCCTTGCCATCGTTGTCGGCCTTGGCCTGTTCGGTGCCTCCGGCATGGGGGCGATGCTGGCGCTCGCCGCCTCGGGTGCCGCGGCGGCGGCGCTCGCCGTGCAGATCCTCGCCGGTGCGGTGCAGGGCGGCAGCGCGCCGCTGCGGCTGACCCTCGCTGGCGTCGCCATCGGCGCGCTGTGCTTCGGGCTGACGCAGGCGGTGGCGCTCGCCGATCCCGAGCGCTTCGATCTGGTGCGCAATTGGCGCGTCGGCTCGCTGGCCGGCGATGCGGGGAGGATCCTGCCGGCGGTCGGCCCGGCGCTGGTCGCCGGCTTCGTCGTGGCCGGATGGCTCGCGCCCCGGCTCAATATCGCCGCGCTCGGCGAGGAGCGGGCGGCTTCGCTCGGCCTGTCCATCGGCACCACGCGTCTGCTGGCGCTTGCCGCCACCGTGCTGCTGGCCGGCGCCGCGACGGCGGCGGCCGGGCCGATCGCCTTTGTCGGCCTTGCGGCGCCGCACGCGGCGCGGCATCTGGTCGGTGCCGACGAACGCCTGCGGCTGTTGAATGCCGGCCTCATCGGCGCCGCCCTCGTCGTGGTTGCGGATGCGCTCGGCCGGGTCGCGGCGGCGCCGGCGGAGATTCCGGTCGGCGTCGTCACCGCTCTGGTGGGGGCGCCGTTCCTGGTCCTGCTCGTGCGGGCCCGGCAGGGGGCAACGCGATGACCGTCCCCGAGGTGGCGCGGTCGCCGCGATGGTTCGTGCTCCGCCTGCCGGCCGAGCGGGTGTCGCTTCGAATCACCCCGAGGGCGGCGCTGTGTTGCCTCGGGCTTGCCGCCGCCTGCCTCGTCCTTGCCGTGATGGCGCTGACGGTGGGGACGGTGCCGGTGACGCCGGCGGACGCGGCACGGGCGCTGCAGGGGCAGGCGAGCGCCGATATCCAGCTGGTGGTGGTCCAGTGGCGGGCGCCGCGCATCGCCGGGGCGCTGCTGGTCGGGGCGGCGCTGGGCATGGCCGGGGCGCTATTCCAGACGCTGCTGCGCAACCCGCTCGGTAGCCCGGATGTTGTCGGCTTCGATGCCGGTGCCTTCGGCGGCGCGCTGCTGGCCATGATCGCCGGCGCCGGTGCCGCGCTCGTCGCCTGTGCCGGATTTGCCGGCGGCCTCGTCGCCGGCGCCCTGGTCTATGGGCTGTCCGGCCCGGCGCATGGCGGCCGGACGCGGCTGATCCTCACCGGCATCGCGGTCGGCGCCTTCTTCACCGCGCTCAACGACTGGGTCGTAATGTCGGCGCGACTCGACACCGCGCTGGCCGCGGCGAGCTGGCGGCTCGGCTCGCTTGCCGGCATCAGCGGCGAGCGGCTGGCCGTGGCGGCTCTGCTGCTGGGATTGCTGCTGCCGCTCGGCCTGTCCTGCGGCCGCGACATGCGCGCCATCGAGCTCGGCGACGACATGGCGGCTTGCCTGGGGGTGCCGATGGCCACGGCGCGGCTGAAGCTGGCGCTGACCGGGTTGGGGCTCACCGCCGTCGCCACTTTTCTCGCCGGGCCGATCGGCTTCGTCGCGCTGATCGCGCCGCAGGCGGCGCGGCGGCTCGCCGGCGGCGCCTCGCTGCCGCTGCTGGCCTCGGCGCTGTTCGGGGCGTTGTTCCTGCTCGGCAGCGACGTGGCGGGGCGCCTTGCCTTTGCGCCGCGCCAGATTCCGGCCGGCGCGCTCACCGCCGGAATCGGCGGGCTCTACTTCGTCGCCTTGCTGTGGAGCCAGCGCGCCGGCGGGAGGCCCGGCTGATGCAGATGCCTGCCCCGGCAATGGAAGTGCGCGCCCTCACGGCGGGCCATGGCGTTCGCCCGGTGCTCGATGGCGTCGACGTGCGGTTTCCCCGCGGCGGCTTCTCGATCATTATCGGCCCCAACGCGTCCGGCAAATCCACCCTGCTGCGCTGCCTCGCCGGGCTGGTCCGGCCGATAGCCGGCGAGGTGCGGATCGACGGGGAGGACCTGGCCGGCCTTGACCGGCGCGCACTCGCCCGGCGGCTCGGGCTGCTGCCGCAACAGACCGAGATTCCCGACGGTATCACCACCGCCGAGCTGGTGGGCCGCGGCCGGCACCCGCATCAGAGCCTGTTGCGCCGATGGTCGCGCGGCGACGAGGCTGCCGTCGCCGCGGCAATGGCGGCAACCCGCACCACCGGGCTGGCGGAGCGGCCGGTGCAGGAACTGTCCGGCGGCCAGCGGCAGCGTGTGTCGATCGCCATGGCCCTGGCGCAGGAGACCGACATATTGCTGCTCGACGAGCCGACGACCTATCTCGACATCGCGCATCAGATCGAGGTGCTCGATCTGTGCGTCGAACTCAATCGCCGCGGCAAGACGCTGATCGCCGCGCTGCACGACCTCAACCTCGCCTGCCGCTATGCCACCCATCTGGTCGCCATGCGGCAGGGCGGGATCGAAGACATGGGGGCGCCGGCGGCGATCGTCACCGAGAGCCTGGTCGAGCGGGTGTTCGGCATTGGCTGCCTGGTGCTGCCCGATCCGACCACGGGACGGCCGATGGTGATCCCGCGCGGAGCCGCCCGCCCGTGATCCGCCGCGGTCAGCTGCGGCGGTCGCGGCGCCAGGCGGCAGGTGTGGCGCCGAGATGCTGCCGGAACATCCGGGTGAAGTGCGCCTGATCGTAGAAGCCGGTGGCGGCGGCCACTTCGGTGAGCGACATGTCGGTGCCGAGCAGCAGGCCCTGCGCCCGCTTCAGCCGCATATCGGTCTGCCACTGATGCGGCGGGATGCCGGTGGTGGCCTTGAAGGCGTGGCTGAAATAGCTGGGCGACAGCCCGACCAGCTCCGCCAGTTCCTCCAGCCGTATCCCCTTCAGACAGTTGGCCTCGATATAATCGGTGACGCGGCGGAGCTGCCAGGGCGCCAGCGCGGGGCGCTTGCGGCCGAGCCGTTGCGTCGAGCGCAGGAAATCGATGAAGAGCGCGGTGGTCAGGCTGTCGCCATACAGCTGATGGAACGCCTGGGGCTCCTGGCATTCGGCGGCGATCAGATTGGCGAAGGTCATCAGCCTTTCGTCGGTGAACATCAGCCGGGGCGCCTCGAAGGGCTGTGGATCAAAATGCTCGACCAGGCGGCGACGCAGCGCCTCCATGTCGAAATGCAGGTCGAGATGGCGCACATAGGTGGTGCGGGAAACCCGCGACCATAGCGGCACACCGGCCGGGATGAAGCTGATCTGGCGCGGGGCGTGGCGCCGCGGCATCGTCCGCCGGTCCGGCGCGAGCAGCATTTCGAACTCGCCGCCGGACTGGTCCAGCAGCACGAAGAGGCGAGGGTGTTCCGAGACATATTCGGCGCGCGCTCCTTCGGCACCCTCCGCCTCCCATAATTCCACCAGCACCCCGTCCCATGAACGGCGATGACCTTCCCCGAGCACGGAAATGCCTTCGTGGCGCGTGGTCATGTTGGGGACGAACGATGCCGTCATGCCTCTCCCCGGTGGTTTAAATCTCCTGGATGTTCCGCCGGGCGGGTCAAGGGCAAATGGAGTGCCAATGCCGCTCCCTATCGGATCGATCAACCAAGAATGTACAAGATTTGACAAAAGCGAACAATCATCCAATGGAAAGGGTTGCTACCAGACGTTTCATGCCGAGATCGAAGATAATCAAATAATTTTCCTTTGAATATTTCCGATCTGGGCACGGGTTGGGCAAATAGTCTGGAATGATTGCAATGTATGGACGTTCCTTCAAGCTGCTGCTTCTGACCAGTGCCATGGCGGTGGTGCTGCCCTCGTGGAACGCGGCGGTCGCTCAGGAGGCGCAGTCTTCCGGCGGCAGCCCGGCGATCGAGCTCGATACGGTGTCGGTCCAGTCCGACCGGCAGACCGGCACCGGCCCGGTCAACGGCTATGTCGCGACCCAGACCACAACCGGCATGAAAACCGACGTTCCGATCACCGAAATTCCGCAATCGGTCTCGGTGATCGGGCGCGACGAGATCGACGACCGCAAGGCGCTGAAGGTCGACGAGGCGCTGCGCTACACCGCCGGCGTGCACTCCTCGCCCTATGGCGGGCCGGATCCGGATACCGACTGGTTCTATATTCGCGGCTTCAATGCCACGCAGACCGGCATCTTCCTCGATAGTCTCTCGCTCTACAGCTACGGCTTCGGCGGCTTCCAGGTCGATCCGTTCATGCTGGAGCGCATCGAGGTGCTGAAGGGGCCAGCTTCCGTGCTCTATGGCGGGTCGAGCCCCGGCGGCCTCGTCAATCTGGTCAGCAAGCGGCCGCGCGAGGAGCGCTTCGGCTATGCCGAGGTGGGTATCAACAATTTCGGCAACGCCTATTTCGCCTTCGATATCAACGAGGTCTATGGCGCCGCCGATCCGCTTGCCCGCAATCCCAATGATCCCGGCCTGGTGACCAAGGCGCCGGCCGCCGCCACCGACCCGGTCTGGATGTACCGCATCACCGGCCGCATCGCCGGCGGCGACACCTATACCGATTATTCCAACGACCTGCGCGGGGTGATCATGCCCCAGGTCACCTATCGGCCGTCGCAGCAGACCGAGGTGACCGTCTACGCGCAGATCGCCGCGCTCGACCAGGTCAATGTCGGCGGCGGCTTCCTGCCCTATTACGGCACGGTGGCCAATGCCCCGTTCGGCAAGATCTCCCGCGACGCCTATTTCGGCGAGCCGGATCTCGATAATAGCCGCTATACCCAGCTAATGGTCGGCTATGAGCTGAAGCACGAATTCGAGAACGACTGGATCTTCAATTCCAGCGCCCGCTACGGCTATCTCAACAAGCGCGAGATCGGCCCTTATCCCTATGGCTATTACGACCCGACGACCGGCTATGGCGGCAATCCCCTGCCGCTGACCTCGAACAACCTGCTCAATCGCATCGGCTTCGAGGGCCATAGCGAGGTCAACAGCTTCGCCACCGACAATCATTTCCGCCGCGAATTCACCACCGGCGCGGTGGCGCACGATTTCATCGTCGGCGTCGACTACACGCTCTACCACCTCGACAATGTCCAGGCCTCGGGCGGCGCGACGCCGATCAGCGCCACCGATCCGGTCTATGGCGTGCCGCAGGGGGCGACCGCAGTCTATATGGACCAGACGCTGACACAGCAGCAGCTCGGCGGCTACCTGCAGGACCAGCTGCGCTTCGGCGATGGCTGGATCGTCACGCTGAACGGCCGCTACGACTATGTGAACACCGAATCGGAGAGCCCGGCGACGCTGGCCTTCTCGCCGAACTACGAGACCAATGACAGTGCCCTCACCGGGCGTGCCGGCCTCGGCTACGAGTTCGCCAATGGCGTCACCCCCTATGTGGCGGTCTCCAGCTTCTTCAATCCGGTGGTGGGCGTCGACGTGACCAATACCGGCTTCAAGCCGGAGGAGGGGTACCAGTACGAGGCCGGCATTAAGTATCAGCCGACCTTCGTCGACGCGCTGATCACCGCCTCGGTGTTCCAGATCACCCGGCAGAACGTCACGGTGCCGGATGTCGACAACATCTTCTTCGACACCCAGCTCGGCGAAGTCCGGTCGACCGGCTTCGAGCTCGAAGCCAAGGCCAATGTCACCAAGAATTTCCGCCTGATCGGCACGTTCACCGTGCTGGACATGGAAATCACCAACGACACCAATGCCGCCATCATCGGCAACGAGCCCATGCTGGTGCCGGACGTGATGGCCTCCGCCTGGGCCGACTACAAGTTCGACCAGGGACCCCTGACCGGGGTGAGCGTCGGCGGCGGCGTGCGCTATATCGGCTCCTCCTGGATCGACGACGAGAACACGTTGCAGGTGCCCTCGGTGACACTGTTCGACGCCGCCATCCGCTATGAGCGCGACAGTTGGGGTGTCGCCCTCAACCTCAACAACATCTTCGACGAGGTCTACGTCTCCGGTTGCCAGGGGCTTTCCAGCTGCGGCTATGGCGACAGCCGGACCCTTACTCTGTCCGCGCATTACAAATGGTGAGAGCCGATCCGATGCCCGCCGCCTCTGCTATCGCATCGCTGTGCACTTGCCGCAGCGGCGTTCGGGCCGGTTTTGCCCGATGAAGGCTGACGGCGGCATCGGCCGTCGCGCTCTGCTCGCCGCGGCGGCGGTCTTGCCCTTCGGCGCAGCGGCGGGGGCGAAAGCCGCCATGCGCGCGGCGACGCTGGACTGGGCGGTGCTGGAGACGTTGCTGGCGCTCGGGCATCCGCCGGTCGCCGCCACCGAGCTGGTGCAGTTCCGCGAGGTCGCGGTCGAGCCGCCGATGCCGGACAGCGTTGCCGATCTCGGCCTGCGCGGCCTGCCGAACCTTGAAACGCTACTTTTTGCCCGGCCCGACATAATCTTCAACTCGAATTTCTACGTCGCGCTGGAGCCGCGCCTGGCCGCCATCGCGCCGGTGGAGAGCTTCACGCTCTACCGGCCCGGCCATTCTCCCTATGACCCCGTCATCGCCATGACGCGCCGTGTCGCCGAGCGCCTTGGCATCGGCGACGCGGCGGATGCGCTGGTCGGGCGGACCGATGCGGGCTTCGCGCAGGCGCGCCGCCGCCTCGAGGGACTGGGGCGGCCGGTGCTGCCGATCAATCTCGGCGATGCCCGCCATTTTCGCGTCTTCGGCTTCGACAGCATGATCGGCGAGACGTTGCAGCGCATCGGTCTCCAGAATGCCTGGGCCGAAGCCACCAGCTATTCGGCGGCGGCGCCGCTGGGGCTGGAAACGCTGGCGCGGCACGGCGAGGCGTGGATCGCCGTCATCGGCCCGGTTCCGCCCGACGCCACGCCAGTCCTGCGGCGCAGTGCGTTCTGGCAGGCGCTGCCAGCGGTCAAGGCCGGTCGGGTGGTCTGGCTGGATCCGATCGACCCGTTCGGAGCGCTGCCCTCGGCCCGCCGCTTCGCCCGCCTGTTGACCGAGGCGCTCGTTGAGGCTCGCGGCCGTGGCTGATCGGCTTTTACGCCGTCGATGGATCGGGTGCGCGCTGGTGGTGGCGTTGGCGCTGCTCGCCACGCTGGCGTCGCGGCCCGTCGTGCCGGGTCTCGACGAGGTGATGCTGTGGCAGGTGGAGCTTCCGCGCGCGACGGTGGCGTTGCTGGCGGGCGCGGCGCTCGGCCTGTCGGGGGCGCTGCTGCAGCGGGTGCTGCGCAATCCCATCGCCGATGCCTCGACGCTCGGCATCGCCTCGGGCGCCCAGCTGGCGCTCACCGTGGCGCTGGCCTATGCCCCGGCGCTGCTTGGCGCCGGCCGCGAGGTGGTGGCGCTCACCGGCGGCACGGCCGCCGCCGCCGTGGTGCTTGCGCTCGGATGGCGGCGCGGCCTCGATCCGGTGACGGTGGTTCTGTCGGGTATGATGATCTCGCTGCTGGCGGGAGCGCTGAGCGCGACGCTGGTGCTGGCCCGGGGCGACTATGTGCTGTCGCTGTTCATCTGGGGTGCCGGCGCGCTCGACCAACAGGACTGGAGCAGCGCCCGCACCCTCGGCATCCGGCTGCTGCTCGGGCTGGCGGCGAGCGCCGTCATCGTGCGGCCGCTCATCCTGCTCGGGCTCGACGATGCCGGGTCGCGCAGCCTCGGCCTGCGGCTGCTCGCCACCCGGCTGGCGGCGACGGCGATCGCGGTGTGGCTGGCCGCCACGGTGACGGCGGAGGTCGGCATCATTGCCTTTGTCGGCCTTGCCGCGCCGGCCTTCGCCGGGTTCATGGGCGCCCGCACCACACGGCAGATCCTCTTTGCCGCCCCGCTTGCCGGGGCGCTGATCCTGTCCTTCACCGACAGTGTCGTGCAGCTCGGCGGATGGCAGGGGCGCGATCTGGCACCGACCGGCGCGGCGACCGCGTTGCTGGGCGGCCCGTTGCTGCTCCTGCTGCTGTCGCGGGTGCCGGCAGGAGGGCCGCATCGGCACCCGGCGGCGGCGTTGGCGCCGCGCCGGCTACGCCGTCCTTGGCTGGGGCTCGGTCTGCTCGGCCTCGGGACGCTGCTCGCCATGGCCGCAACCCTCTGCATCGGCCGCTCAGCCGAAGGCTGGCACGTCGCCACCGGGGGGCCGTTCATGGAATTGCTGCCGCTGCGCTGGCCGCGGCTGGTGGCGGCCGGCAGCGCCGGCATGATGCTGGCGACGGCGGGCCTGATCCTGCAGCGGATGACCGGCAACCCGATGGCGAGCCCCGAAGTGCTCGGGGTCAGTGCCGGCAGCGGCGTCGGCCTGGCGGTTCTGCTGCTGGCCGGCGGGGCGTCGGGACCGTGGCTGCTCGCCGGCATGGTGGCGGGCGCGCTGGCGGTGCTCGGGCTCATGCTGGCCATCACCGCCCGGTCGGGCCTTGGCCCGGAGCGGCTGCTGCTGGCGGGCGTCGCCTGCGGGGCCCTGTGCATGGCGATCCTGTCGGTGGTGCTCTCCAGCGGCGGCATGGCCGCCTATAGTCTGCTGGTCTGGATGTCGGGCTCGACCAACCGCGTCGGGGCCTTCGAGGCGCTGACCGCGCTGGGCGGCACGCTCGTTCTCGTCGTGCCGGCGTGGCTGCTGACCCGCTGGCTCTCGGTGCTGCCGCTCGGGCCGGATGCCAGCCGTAGCGTCGGCATTCCGGTGCGCCGGGCGCGTCTGGCGCTGGCGCTGCTCGCGGCGGCGCTCACCGCCATGGCATCGTTTGCCGTCGGCCCGTTGAGCCTGATCGGGCTGATGGCGCCGCATCTCGCTCGCCTGGCGGGGTTTGCCCGCGCCCGCGAGCAACTGGCGGCGGCGCTGCTGATCGGCGCGCTGTTGCTGATCGTCGCCGACTGGCTGGCGCGGCTGGTGGTTTTTCCCTACCAGATGCCGACCGGCCTGTTCGCCGCGCTGATCGGCGTGCCCTATCTCATCTGGCTGCTGAACCGGACCGGGGAGCGACGTTCCCGCTAGGCCGTCCGTTCCGGTTTTACGCCGTTCGCGACGCCCGGCGGTGCCGGAGAAGCTCAGACCTTGCCGAGATCCTCGTAGCTCGCATGCAGCGCCCAGTCGCCGGGGCTGAAGCGGTCGCGGGCGAAATTGTGCTGGTGCCAGTACGGATAGATATAGGGCGGGCGGCTGACGAGGTTCAGCCGCTCCCGTTCCTCGACGGTCAATTCGAGATCGACGGCGGCGATATTGTCGCGGAAGTGGGCTTCCTCGGTGCCGCCGACCACCAGCGAGGCGATGCCGGGGCGCGACAGGGTCCAGGCGATCGATACCTGCGCCGCCGTCACCCCGCGCGCGGCGGCGATATCGCCCAGCACGTCGACGATGGACCACAGGCGCTCGCTGTCGCGGATCGGCGGCTCGGTCCAGCCGGCGGCCTGGCGCGAATCGGCGGGGAACTTGTCGCGGCCGAAGCGCCCGGACAGCAGGCCGGCGGCGAGCGGGCTCCACACCATCACCCCGACACCCTGGTCGACGGCGATCGGCAGCAGCTCGTACTCCGCTTCGCGAGCTTCCAATGTGTAGTGGATCTGCTGGGTGACGAAGCGCGGCAGGCCTTTCGCCTCGGCGATGCCGAGCGCCTTCATCACGTGCCAGCCGGAATAGTTGGAGCAGCCGATATAGCGGATCTTGCCGGCGCGCATCAAAGCGTCCAGCGCCGAGAGCATTTCGTCGAGCGGCGTCAGCCCGTCCCATTCGTGCAGGAAATAGATATCGATGTGGTCGGTGCGCAGGCGCTTCAGGCTGCGCTCGCACTCGCGGATGAGGTGGTAGCGCGACGCGCCCTCGTCATTCGGCCCGTCGCCGATGCGCATGCGCGCCTTGGACGACAGCAGCACCCGGTCGCGGCGGCCTTCCAGCACTTCGCCGACGATCTCCTCCGAGCGGCCGAGCGAATACATGTTGGCGGTGTCGAGCACGTTGATGCCGCCATCGAGGCAGACATCTACCAGCCGCCGTGCCTCGGCGACGCCGTGGCTGGCGACCTTGGCGAAATCGCCGACCCCGCCGAAGGAGAAGGTGCCCATGCTGAGCGCCGAGACCTTGAGGCCGGAGCGGCCGAGCGTGCGGTACTTCATGAAGGCGTCTCCCAGGGCATGACGGCTTGCTCAGGCGGTTTCGGCAATGCCGCGCCGACGGACCGCCTGCGGCGCCGGACCCGGCTCGCCCGGCCCGCGATCGCTGGCGCGGGTGACGAGGCGGGCGCCGACGAGGATCTTGACCGGCGGCTGCGGTTCGGCGGCATGAATGAGGTCGTCGAGGACGGTGACGGCGAGATTGCCGATCTTGCGCTTCGAGACGTCGATGGTGGTCAGCGCCGGCTCCATGGTGGAGCTGAGCGGCAGATTGTCGAAGCCGATCACCCCGACATCCTCCGGGATGCGGATGCCGAAATCGCGCAGTGCCTTGATGAAGCCATAGGCGATCACGTCATTGGTGCAGAAATAGCCGTCCGCCAGCGCGATGCCTTCGCCCAAGGCCTTCAGCGTGTCGGCATGGGCGCCGTCATAGGTCGATTCCACCGAGATGATATGCGCGGGATCGATGGGCAGGCCGAGCCGGGCCATGTTGCGATGGAACGCTTCCCGCCGCAGGCGGAAATTGGTGGTGTCGACGTGGCTCGCCACGAAGCCGATGCGCTCGAAGCCCTGCTGGCGCAGCCGCGCCAGCACCTGATGCACCGCATCCTCGTTGTTCATGTTGACGAAATTGGCTTCCACCACGTCGTAGAAGGTATCGATGAACACGATGGGCCGGCCGACGCCCTGCAACACCCGGATGTCGGTTTCCGATATCTCGGTGCCGAGCGCGATGACGCCGCTCACCGGCGCCACCGCCAACGTATCAGCGACGGAAATGATGCTCTGGCCCTCGTGGCTCACCACTTCCAGCGTGTAGCCGCGCCGCGTCGCCTCGGCCGACATGCCGTCGATGTAGTCCGAGACGAACACGCTGTGGTCGCGGTTCACCGTATGGCCGTGCTTGGCGATCTTGAGGAAGCGGACGGTGCCGGCCGCCTCGACCCGCGGCCGGGCTAGGCGCGGCACGTAGTTGAGCCGCGCGGCGGCCTCGAGGACGCGGGCGCGGGTGACGCCGGAAATCTCGCCCTTGCCGTTCAGCACGAGCGAGACCGTCGCCGGCGATACGCCCGCCGCGCCGGCAATGTCCCGGATGGTGAAGGACTTCTTCTCTTTCATGGCCCGACGCGTGTCCTCACGGAGCCCATGATGCGCCGGAAGGCGCTTTTTGTTTAGTAAACATTTGGGCTCTCTTTTGAGGGTTAAGCCAAAAGATTCGGGCTGGCAACTGCCCTGCAAGAGCAATGCAACGCCGACAGGCGACGGTGGCGGAATTGCCCGGAATTTGCGCGAAATCTGATGTTAAATCGAGCGGGCGCCCGATCCGGCGGGCGTGCGTTTTGCGGCGGCGTACAAGTCGGCTGGCTGTCCATATGGGTGAGAAGCGCTGTCCTATAAGGGTTTGGTATAATGAATGCCGGGTGCCCGCATGTTATCGCCATGCCGGTTGGAGCTGGCGCGATTTTGATCGCCGCCCTCCGCAAGGCGGCGCAGCCGTCACCGGCGAAAGTCGGCCATGCAGCACCGGAAGGCGGCTTGCACCTCGCCAGAGGCTTTGCTAGGGATTTAGTGAAGCTGACAATAATTTAGTAAAAACGCGAACGACTTCGGGAGGAGACCATGCGGACCACCGGCGGACAGCTGGTCATGCTCGTCGTCATCAACGTGGCGCTGCTGGTCTTTGGCGCCGCGATTTCCGGCGGCGCCTTCCTGTCGCCGTTCAATCTGCAGTCCATGGCCGGGCAATTGCCGGAGATCGGCTTCCTCGCCATCGGCGTGATGCTGGCCATGTGCGCCGGCAATGGCGGCATCGACCTCTCCGGCATCGCGCTCGCCAATCTGTCGGGCGTCGTCTCGGCGGTGGTGATCGGCTCGTTCCTGTCGAGCGTCGATCAGCAGGCCGCCTATTCGCTGGCTTTTATCGCCGGCGCGTTGGTGGTGGGCGTGCTGGGCGGCGTCTTCAATGGCCTGTTGATCAGCCGGCTCAACATCACCCCAATCCTGTGCACCCTCGGCACGCAGATGCTGTTCACCGGTCTCGCGGTAGTGGTGTCGGAGGGGCGGGCGGTGGCGGTCGGCAGCCCGGACCTCCTGTCCGAAATCGGCAACGGCCTGTTCCTCGGCGTGCCGATCAGCTTCGTGATCTTCATCGCCGTCGCCGGCCTCGTCGCGGCACTGCTGAAATTCACCCCTTTCGGCCTGTGGCTGATGCTGATGGGTACCAACCCGAAGGCCGCCATGTATGCCGGCTTTCCCCGCACCAAGGTGCTGATCGCCACCTACGCCACCAGCGGCCTGCTTTCCGGCCTCGCTGGGGTGATCATCGCCGCGCGCAACGTCAACGTGAAGTGGGACTACGGCACGTCCTACCTCCTGATCGCCATCCTGATCGCGGTGATGGCCGGCGTGCGCCCCGAGGGCGGCTATGGCCGGGTGGTCTGCGTGGTGCTGGCGGCGATCGCGCTACAGCTCATGTCCAGCATGCTGAATTTCGGCGGGCTGTCGAACTTCGTGCGCGACTTCGCCTGGGGCGCGCTGCTTCTGACCTTCCTGGCGGTCGGCCGCTACAACGTGGTCGGCCTCCTGACCCCGAACAAGAGCAAAAAGCTCGTGTGATGCGAACCCCTCACGCATCGATCCGGCCATGAGGGTGGCAACAACAGTGGAGGAAACTGTGGGCGCTATTTCGAAGAAGATCCTGCTCGGTTCGGCAATGGCCGTGGCCATCGTCGCCGGTTCCGCCGGTGCGCTGATGGCGCAGAACAAGCCGGTGATCGCCACCGTGGTGAAGATCAGCGGCATCCCGTGGTTCGACCGCATGGAGACTGGCGTCAAACAGTTCCAGAAGGACAACCCGGACGTCGTCGCCACCCAGTACGGTCCCGCCACCGCCGATGCTGCGCAGCAGCTGCAGATCGTCACCGATCTCATCGCCAAGGGCGTCAACGGTCTCGCCGTGGTGCCGATGGACCCGTCGGTGCTCGAGGGCACGCTGAAGCGCGCCATGGATCGCGGGATCATCGTGGTGACCCACGAGGCCGACAACCAGAAGAACACCCATGCCGACGTCGAGGCCTTCGACAATGCCGATTACGGTAAGGCGCTGAACGAGCGTCTGGCCCAGTGCATGGGCGGCAAGGGCAAGTGGACCACCTTCGTCGGCTCGCTGGGCAGCCGTACCCATATGCAGTGGGTCGGCGCGGGCGAGGCGAACGCCAAGACGCATCCCGAGATGGTGCTGGTCGACGCGAACAACGAGTCGTTCGACGACGCTAACGGCACCTACGAGAAGGCCAAGGAAATCCTGCGCAAGCACCCGGATATCAAGGGCTTCCAGACCTCGGCGGGCAATGACGTGCTCGGCGTCGGCCGCGCCATCGACGAGGCCGGCCTTGCCGGCAAGGTGTGCCTGGTCGGCACCGGCCTGCCGAACCCTTCGGCCGACCTGCTCGACGCCGGCGCCATCACCGCCATCGGCTTCTGGGATCCGCAGAAGGCCGGCATGGCGATGAATGCGGTCGCCAAGAAGCTGATCGCAAAGGAGAAGGTCGAGGACGGCGCCAATCTCGGCGTGCCCGGCTACGAGAAGGTGAAGGTCACCAAGGGGCCGGGCGAAGGCGTGCTCATCATCGGCAACGGCATGGTGATCGCCGACAAGAAGAACTACAAAGAGTTCCTCTTCTGATCGGTGGTTCGACCCGGATGCCCGGAGGCGCTTCGCACGCCTCCGGGACGTTCCGAACGCGCAGTCTCGCGGCACGCGCCGCCAATCGATGAAGGGGATCGCCCGTGTCCCACGTCTCAGCAGCCCCTCGGCCGGCCGCCTCCGCGAGAGCGGAGACATTCCTCGAATTGCGCGGCATCCATAAGCGCTTCGGCGGCGTGCACGCCCTGCGCGGCGTCGGTTTCACCATCGAGCCGGGCGAGGCCTATCACCTGCTCGGCGAGAATGGCTGCGGCAAGAGCACCGTTATCAAGGTCATGTCCGGCGCGCTGGTGCCCGACGAGGGCGAGATCGTGCTGGAGGGCAAGAGCTTCCATTCCCTCACGGCGATCCAGTCGCTGAGCGCCGGCATCGAGACCGTCTACCAGGACCTGTCGCTGCTGCCGAACCTCACGGTGGCGGAGAACGTCGCGCTCAACGAACAGCTGGTCGCCAGTGGCGGCCGGCTGGCGCGGCTGTTCGACCGTACCCGCCTGCGCGAGACCGCCGCGGCAGCGCTCGCCACTGTCGGCCTGCCGAGCGACCGCGGCTTCCTCGGTACCATCGTTTCCGACCTGCCACTGGCGCAGCGCCAGCTGGTCGCCATTGCCCGCGCCATCGCCACCAAGGCGAAGATGGTGATCATGGACGAGCCGACCACCTCGCTCACCCGCCGCGAGGTCGACAACCTCATCGCCGTGGTCGAGCGGCTGCGCTCCGAAGGCGTGGCGGTGCTGTTCGTCACCCACAAGCTCGACGAGTGCTACCGTATCGGCGGCCATGCCATCGTGTTCCGTGACGGGCAGTGCGTCGAGCAGGGGCCACTCGCCAACTACACCAAGCACCGGCTCGCGGAGCTGATGACCGGCCGCCGGATCGATGCCGAGCGCTACCGCACCGGCGCACCGATGGATGGAGAGCTGTTTGCGGCGCAGGGGCTCTCGCTGCCGCCGAATGTGCGCGATGTGAGCTTCGTCGTCCGCAAGGGCGAGATACTCGGTATCACCGGCCTCGCCGATTCCGGCCGCAACGAGCTCGCCATGGCGATCGCCGGGGTCATGCCGGCGACGGGTGGCAGCCTCCGCATCGACGGCAAGGTGGAAAAGGTCCGCCATCCCTCGGAAGCCATCAAGCTCGGCATCGGCTATGTGCCGGAGGACCGGCTCGCCGAGGGGCTGTTCCTCGACAAGTCGATCCTCGAGAACGAGATCGCCCTGGTGGTGCGCGACCTCGCCAACCGCCTCGGCATTGTCGACAAGGCGAAGGGCCGGGCGCTGGCCGACAAGCTGTCGCAGGAGATGCGACTGAACACCCGCAATCTCGACCTGCCGGTCGGCGCGCTCTCCGGCGGCAACCAGCAGCGCGTGCTGATCGGCCGCTGGCTGTCGATCCTGCCGAAGCTCATGGTGCTGCACGGCCCGACGGTCGGCGTCGACGTCGGCTCCAAGGACACGATCTACCGTGTCATCCAGCAACTCGCCGAGGCCGGCATGGGCCTGGTCATCGTCAGCGACGACCTGCCGGAGCTGCTGCAGAACTGCGACCGCATCCTGGTGATGAACGGCGGGCGCGTGGTCGCCGAATATGACGCCCGCGAGACCGACGAGGACCAGCTCTACAAAGCGATGCTGTCGTCCAAGACGTCGGCGGCGACATCGGCGGCGATCTCGGGCGTGGCCAATTCGGAGACCGTCCAATGAGCGCCACGCATCTGCACGAGAGCGCCGCCGCTCCCCCGGCGAAGCCGAACCCGCTGCTGCAACTGGTGCGTCGGCGGCCAGAGACGATCACGCTGGCGCTGCTGGTGGCGATCTGCGTGGCGGTGTCGATCATCAACCCGGCCTTCTTGCAGCCCTCCTCGCTGGTCGATATCGGCCGCGCCAGCGTGGTGATGGGGCTGTTCGCGCTCGGCGTGTTCATCATCCTGGCGGCAGGCGGCATCGACGTGTCGTTCACCGCCATCGCCGCCTTCACCATGTATTCGATGACGCTGCTGGTGAAGAACTACTGGCCCGATGCGCCGATCGCGCTGGTGCTGGTGGCGGCGACGGCCGGCGGGGCGCTGCTCGGTGTCGTCAACGGCCTGCTGGTGCACTATCTGCGGGTGCCGTCGCTGATCGTGACCATCGGCACGCAATACCTGTTCCGCGGCATCCTGCTCGCCTTCATCGGCACGGTGTGGATCGTGTCGCTGCCGCCGACGCTCGGCGCCTTCGGCCGGCTGCCGCTGGTGCAGTTCGATTCCGGCGGGCGCACCATCACGCTGCCGTTCTATTTCCTGGTGCTGCCGGCGGCGGCACTGGTCACCTGGTGGATGCTGAACCGTACGCTGATGGGACGCGCGATCTTCGCCGTCGGCGGCAATGCCAATGTGGCGGAGCGGCTCGGCTACAGCCTGCGCACGATCCACATCTTCATGTTCGCCTATGCCGGCGCGCTGGCCGGCCTCGCCGGCATCATCCACACCGCTGCCAACCGGCAGGCCAACCCGTTCGACCTCGTCGGCACCGAGATCAACGTCATCGCCGCGGTGGTGCTGGGCGGGGCGCGCATCACCGGCGGCACCGGCACCGTGCTCGGCACGCTGCTCGGCGTGCTGCTGGTGGTGGTGGTGAACAGCGTGCTGGTAATGGTCGGCATTCCCTCCACCTGGCAGCGCGTGGTCGTCGGCGGCTTCATCCTGCTCGCCGCCGCCTTCTTCGTGTTCTGCCAGAAGAAGAACTGACTCCAAAGAGACGCCAAGCTTCGAGCTCAAGAGGACCGAGATGAAGAAGTTTCTCAACGATCCGGCGAATTTCGTCGACGAGATGCTCGAGGGCATCTACCGGGCTCACAGCCAAGTGACCTATGTGAACGACGACAAGCGCTGTCTCGTCGTCGCCAAGCCCAAGGCCGGCAAGGTCGGCATCGCCACCGGCGGCGGCTCGGGCCACCTGCCGCTGTTCCTCGGCTATGTCGGCGACAACATGCTGGATGGCTGCGCCGTCGGCGGGGTGTTCCAGTCGCCCAGCGCCGACCAGATGCACGAGGTGACCAAGTACATCGATCAGGGCGCCGGCGTGCTCTATATCTACGGCAACTACACCGGCGACATCATCAATTTCGACATGGCCGCCGAGCTTGCCGACATTGACGGCATCACCGTGAAGCAGGTGATCGGCAATGACGACATCGCCTCCTCGGTGGTTGGCGAGGAGCACAAAAGGCGCGGCGTCGCCGGCATCTTCTTCGTCTACAAGGCGGCGGGCGCGGCGGCGGCCAATGGTCTCTCGCTCGATGAGGTGACCCGCCTCGCCGACAAGGCGCGGGCGAATGTGCGCACCATCGGCGTCGCGCTGTCGAGCTGCGTGGTGCCGGAAATCGGCCATGCCACCTTCTCGGTCGGCGAGGACGAGATGGAAATCGGCATGGGCATCCATGGCGAGCCCGGCATCGGCCGCACCAAGCTCGCCCCGGCCGATGACGTCGTCGACCAGATGATGGCCCGCGTGTTCGCCGAACTGCCGGCCGGCGAGGGCGACGAGTTCGCCGTGCTGGTCAACGGCCTCGGCGGCACGCCGAAGGAAGAGCTGTACATCCTGTTCCGCCGCGTCTCGCAGCTGTTCGAGGCGAAGGGCTCCAAGGTGAAGTATGTCTGGATCGGTGAGTTCGCCACCGCCATGGAAATGGCCGGCGCCTCGATCTCGGTGCTGAAGCTCGATGCCGAGCTCGACCCGCTGATCGCCGCGGCGGTCAATACGCCGTTCTTCGCCCACTACAAGGCGTGAGGAGGGGACGATGGACGCGATCCGCGCCGACGACTTGATCGGCCTTTTCCAGAGCTGGCGCGACATGTTCGCTGCCCAGCGCGAATTCCTGATCGCGCTCGACGGCAAGGTCGGCGACAGCGATCTCGGCATCACCATGTCGAAATCCTTCGCCGCCGCCTATGACACGGTGGCGGCCGAGGGCGCCGCGGCGGGGCTTACCAAGCTGCTGCGCTCGGCCGGCGCCATCATGGCGAAGACCGCGCCCTCCACCATGGGCACGCTCACCGCCACCGGCTTCCTGCGCGGCGCCAAGGCGCTGGAGGGCAAGGACGTCATTGGCACCGCCGAGATGGCGGCGTTCTGGCGTGCCTACGCCACCGGCATTGCCGAGCGCGGCAAGGCGAAGCTGGGCGACAAGACCATTCTCGACGTCCTCGACCCGGTGGCTGGCGTGCTGGAGGCGCAGGCGGCTTCCGGCGCGGCGCTCGCCCCGGCGATGAAGGCCGCGGCGGTGGCGGCCGATGCGGCGCTGGAGGCCACCAAGACCATGGTTGCCCAGCACGGCAAGGCGGCGGCCTTTCAGGAGAAGACCGTCGGGCTCCAGGACGCCGGCGCCACCGTCGGGGTGCTGCTGGTGACGACGATGAGCGAGTTCGTCGCCGGCTGATCGGCACGGCGTGCAACACGGCGCGATGCGGGGGCGGCGACGCCCCTCCCGCGGTCCGCCCGGCGGTGCCAAGCCGTCGGGCGTCAAGCCGTCAACTGCCGGCGGCAGTCGTCGCGAGCAACAGGTGAGCGCGTGCGCTCAAGGCGTGGCGCGGCTGAGGCGGCGCAATTGGTCATGCACGCGGCGATTGCCGGCCCATATCGGGCCGGGCTGGCCGAGATCGCCCTCAAACGTCACCACGCCGCCGGCTTCCCGCACCAGTATCATGCCGGCCCAGCAGTCCCAGCAGTGCAGCGTGGGGTCATAATAGCCGGCGATCCGGTTGGCCGCGACATAGGCCAGCATTAGCGCGCCCGAGCCGACGCGGAACAGGACCCCGCCTTCGCGATAGAGCGCTTCGACGAAGGCGCCAGCCTCGCTGGGGTCCGCCTTTTGCGTCGCGCCGAAGCCGATGGTGGTCGAGGCGACGCTCCAGTCCGGATTCATGGTCAGCAGGCAGCCGTTGAGGCGAGCGCCTCCGCCTTCCGCTGCCGAGTAGCACTCGCGCAGCATGGGAGCGTAGACGACGCCCACCACCGGCGCGTCGCCACGGGCGATGCCGATCGACACGGTCCAGTTCGGCTGGCCGACCAGGAACGGCATGGTGCCGTCGATCGGGTCGATCACCCAGACGAAACCGGAGCTTCCCTCGGTCGCCGCCTCTTCCTCGCCGACGATGCCGTCCTGCGGAAAGCGCCTGCGGATCGCCCGGCGCAGCCAGGCCTCGACCGTGCGATCCGCCTCGCTGACGAGGTCCTGAGAGGCGGATTTCAGCTCCGGATTCAGCGTGTCGCGGGCGAGAAAGAAGGTGCGGGCGTTGTTGCCGGCGGTTCGGGCGAGTCTCTCGGCGGCAGCCAGCCGGCTTGCGAGCGGATCGGCTTCATCACCCTGTCCCGATTCCATTCCGAGCCTCCATGCCCTGACTGCGCCTCGTACCGGAAGATACTGCGTCACGATGCTATTGCATATTTGAGATTACAAATGTATCGATTTCACGTCGAAAGACGGACGCACACCACATCGCCGGCCAAGGCCGTTTCGAGGGCTCGGTGCCGGGAGAGGGGTGCGTCGCGCGGGTATGCGGATAATGGCGGTGCCCGACAAGGGGCCACGCTTGTTCGCCAATAATCAGAGGCGGCCCCAGCCGTCCCTATGTCGGCCTCGCCCTGCACCCGGCGCTGCGCCATCTCAGGAGGAAAACATGAAGCGTGCATTGAGAATCTGCGCCAGCGTCGTTGCTCTTGCCGCGGCGACGGCGGCCATGCCGGTCGCCGCCATGGCCGACTGGCTCGAAGACGCCGCCAAGCCGCTGAAGGGCACCGAGATCAACGGCATCTTCCTCGATCGCCCCGGCTATCGGGCCATCATCAAGCTGCTGCCCGAATTCGAGAAAAAGACCGGTATCAAGGTCAATTACGAGATCGTCCCCTACGAGAACGCGCGCGAGAAGGAAGTGCTGAACTTCACTTCGCGCGGCGACCTCACCATGGCGCTGGTCGATCTCGTCTGGATCGGCGAGTTCGCCGAGAACGACTGGCTGGTTCCGATCGACGAACTGGCCAAGGACAAGTCGATCACCGATCCCGACCTCAACCTCAAGGGCTTCTTCCCGCTGCTGCTCGACGCGTTTGGCTCCTGGGGCGGCGTGACCTACGGCCTGCCGTTCGACAATTATTCCGGCCTGCTGTTCTACAATTCGTGCAAGCTGAAGGAGGCCGGCTTCGACAAGCCGCCGGCGACCTGGGCCGAGCTGAAGGACGTCTACGCGCCCAAGCTCACCGACGCCTCCAAGAACCAGTACGCCTACGCCCTGCAGTCGCGCCGCGGCGAGACGCAGTCGGCCGACAGCTTCATGCGCTTCCTGTGGCCGTTTGGCGGCTCGCTGCTGAACAAGGAATTCAAGTCCAACCTCAACAGCAAAGACAGCCAGACCGGCCTCGCCTTCCGTCAGGACCTGATGAAGTACATGCCGCCGGGCGACGTCTCCTTTGACCATGCCGAGGCGGTGAACGCGCTGGCGCAGGGCCAAGTGGCGATGATCACCGAATGGTCGGCCTTCTATTCGACCCTCGCCGACCCGGCGACCTCCAAGCTCGGCGACTGCCTCGCGGTGGCTCCCGAGCCCGCCGGTCCGGCCGGCCGCCTGCCGGCGCTCGGCGGCTTCTCGCTCGCCGTTGCCTCGCAGGCCTCGCCCGAGCAGCAGAAGGCCACCTGGCTGTTCATCCAGTGGGCGACCTCGGAAGCCATCGCCAAGGCCTATGTCGATGCCGGCGGCGTGTCGGGCCGCATGGCCGTCTACCAGGACCCGGAAGTGAAGGCGAAGTACAAGTTCGTCGAGCCTCTGGTCGCCTCCTGGCAGGCCGGCGTGCCGGAATATCGTCCGCGCTTCCCGGCCTGGCCGGCGATCTCCGAGATCGTCGCCGAGTGGGGTTCGAAGATGATGCTGGGTGAAGTCACCGTCGAAGGCGGCGCCAAGGAGATCGGCACCCGCATGGAGCAGGTCCTCGGCAAGGAAGGCTATTACGACGGGACGAAGAAGCTTCTCCAGTGAACTGAAGCCGGCGATGCCCGCGGTTCTCCCCCCGGGCATCGCCGACCTCGACGGGCGGACGCCCTCTCCCGCGAAGCGGCGTCCGCCCCCTTCTCTCTGAAACCGTGCCGGGATCCGACGACATGACCACTCTGCATGGCCGGGCGCTGGACGAATTGCGCGGCTGCCTCGACGCGGTACGCGGCGAGGAGTTCGATGCCGCCGTCGCCGAGATCGCCGCCGCCGGGCGCATCGCGCTCTACGGCGTCGGCCGCGAAGGGTTGCAGATCAAGGGGCTCGCCATGCGCCTGTTCCACCTCGGCCTCAAGGCGGCGGTGGTCGGCGACATGACGACGCCGCCGGTCGGCAAGGGCGACCTGCTCGTCGTCTCTGCCGGTCCGGGGAATTTCTCCACCGTTTCCGCCCTGATCGGCGTGGCGCATGGCGCAGGCGCTCGGGTGCTGGTGGTCACCGCCGAGCCGGCGGGTGCCGCGGCAGGGCAGGCGGACCTCGTGCTCGCCGTGCCGGCCCAGACCATGGCGAGCGACCAACGCGCGGCCGCTGTCTCGGTGCTGCCGATGGGCTCGCTCTATGAGGGCGCGCTCTACATCCTGTTCGAACTCCTGATCCTCAGCCTGCGCGAGCGGCTGGGCGTGTCGCCCGCGCAGATGCGCGCCAACCATACGAATCTGGAGTGACCGGGCGCGCCGCCGCGCGGCCATTCCCGCTCCAGACCGTTTCATCAGGACGACGCCATGAGTGAAGCCATGCGCACAGCCCCCACCAAGCCCAACCGAGGTTACGGCCGCTGGACGCCGTTGTGGTTCCTGGCGCCCGCCGTGCTCACGCTGTTCCTGATCGGCATCTATCCGACCCTGTTCGCGCTGGTGACCTCGTTCCGGCGCTACAACATCACCCGGCCGCGCGAAGGCTTTCCCTTCGTCGGCTTTGAGAACTATATCGGGGTGCTGACCGACAGCACCTTCTGGTCGTCGCTGTTCCTCACAGCGAAGTTCTACGTCACCGTGCTGCCGATCCAGGTCGTGCTCGGGCTGATCATCGCACTGCTGCTGCACAAGCCGGGCATGGGCTTTCTGAAGTCGCTCGCCCGGGTGACGCTGGTGGTGCCGCTCGCCACCACCTATGCGGTGGTCGGGCTTATCGGCCGACTGATCTTCAACCGCGATTTCGGCGTCGCCAACCAGTTCCTCGGCTTCGCCGGCTTCGGCCCCGTCGACTGGCTCTCGACGCCGGGCGGCGCCTTCGCCGCCATCGTCATCATGGATGTCTGGCAGTGGACGCCGTTCTGCGCGCTGCTCTTCCTCGCCGGCCTGTCCATGGTGCCGGGCGAGATCGAGGAGGCGGCGCGGCTGGAGACCTCCTCCAAGCTCGCGCTTCTGCGCCATGTCCAGCTGCCCTATCTGCTGCCGGGCCTCACCGCGATCATGATCCTGCGCTCGGCCGACGTGCTGAAGCTGTTCGACATGGTGTTCGTGATGACACGCGGCGGGCCGGGCTCGGCGACCGACCTGATCTCGATCTACATCCAGCGCGTCGGCTTCCGCATCTTCGATCTGGGAACCGCCTCGGCGCAGGCGATCCTGCTGCTCATCATCACCATCATCATCAGCCGGCTGTATATCCGGCTGCTCTATCGGGAGGTCTGAGCGATGCGCGGAAAGCTCCTTCACGCGATCGGCCTCGCCGCCATCGTCGTCTTCACGCTGTTCCCGTTCCTCTGGATGGTGATGGCCAGCTTCAAGACGCAGGCGGACATCCTCGCCTCGCCGCCGGTGTGGTTCTTCACCCCGACGCTGCAGAACTATGTCGACATCTTCGCCGACACCAAGGTCTCCGGCTCGATCCTCAACTCGCTGATCGTGGCGACGCTGAGCACGCTGCTGTCGGTGACCCTTGCCACCCCGGCGGCCTTCGCGCTGGCGCGCTATGATTTTCGCGGCAAGTCGGATCTGTGGTTCTGGTTCATCTCCAACCGGATGACGAGCCCGATCGTGCTGGCGCTGCCGGTCTATCTGCTCGCCATGTACATGAACCTGCTCGACACGCACCTTGTGCTGATCCTGATCTACCTGACCTTCAACATCCCGATCGTGGTGTGGATCGTCACCGACCAGTTCAAGTCGATCCCGCCGGAGCTGGAGCAGGCGGCGCGGCTCGACGGCGCCGACCAGTTCACCATCTTCCGCAAGATCTACCTGCCGCTCGGCGCACCGGGCATCGCGGTGTCGGCGATCTTCTCCTTCATCTTCTCCTGGAACGAGCTGCTCTACGCGCTGGTGCTGACCCGCCGCAACGTGCAGACCGCGCCGGTGGTCGCGACCTCCTTCATGTCCGGCTACGAATTGCCCTGGGGCAAGATCATGGCCACCGGCACCGTCATCGTGCTGCCGGTGACGATCTTCGCCCTCATCGTCTCCCGCCACATGGTGCGCGGCCTGACCATGGGAGCGACCAAGTGACGGGCGAGCGTCAGCCCATTCCCTTCGGCATCAACCTGTCCTTCTGCGTCAAGCGCTGGGTGACGCCGCAATTGTGGGCGCCGCTGGTGCGCGAGCGTTTCGACCTCGATCTGGTGCAGTTCTCCTTCGACCTCGTCGATCCGATGTGGCCGGACTTCATCCTTGACCGCCACGCCGCCGCCCTGCGGCGGGAAGCGCAGGCGAGTGGGATTGCCGTCCACAGCGCCTTCATCGGCCTCGCCCATTACACCTTCAACCAGCTGCTGCATCCCGACCCGGCGGTGCGCGACTATGCCGAAGAATGGCTCGGTCGCGCCTATCGTTTCGCGGCGCTGGCCGGCATCCCTCGCGTCGGCGGTCCGCTCGGCGCCATTCCCTCGCGCCTCGATGGAAGCGAGGCGGACGCGCTCGATGCCGCCGACTATGACTGCCTGATCGCCCGCATGCATCGGCTTGGCGCCCGCGCCGCCGCGGAGGGCTTGAGCGAACTTTATGTCGAGCCGACGCCGATGCGGCGCGAATGGCCGTGGACGGTGGCGCAGGCGCGGCAGATGATGACCGACGTGGCGGACAGCCCGGTGCCGTGGCGCCTCTGCCCCGATTGGGGCCATGGTACCTTCGAGCCGCTCTACGGGCCGGATCACGGCGCGATGGAGCCGTGGTTCCGCGACCTTAGCGACGTGATCACCGCCGTACATATTCAGCAGACCGACTTCCTCCTCGACCGCCACTGGGACTTCACCGTGCCCGGCAAGGTGGATCCTGTGGAGGCCGCGGCGCTGCTGCGCCGGACCGGCATTGCGCCAGCACCGGTGTTCCTGGAGGTGTTCTATCCCTTCGAACACGACAGCGGGTCTATCCTGAACGCGCTTGAGGCCACCTCGGCGCGGATCAGGCAGGCCTTTGCCTGAGGGGGAACATGATGAACGGCGGTGGACGCGAGCGTGGCAAGCTGACGGGAGTGCAGGAGATTGAGGCGGCGCAGATCCGCGCCCGCGTCGCCTGGCTGTATTTCATCGGCGGACTGACGCAGCAGGACATTGCCGACCAGCTCGGGCTCACCCGCCTGCGCATCAACAAGATTCTCGGCCAGGTGCGCTCCGACGGTTCGGTCTTCATCGATATCCGCCTGCCGATGGCGGAATGCGTGGAGGCCGAGCAGCGCCTCAAGCAGCGGTACGGTCTTGCGGAAGCGACGGTGGTGCCGAGCCTGCCGGACGAGGCCGAGCAGCAGCGGGTGATCGGCGAGGCCGCCGGGGCGGTGCTCGACGGCCTCCTCGACGACGGCATGGGCCTTGGCGTCGGCTGGGGCAAGACGCTCGCTGCCGGCCTCAAGCGCGTGACGGCGCGCCCGCTGCCGCAGAGCTGGGTGACATCGGTCATGGGCGGGCTGACCCGCGGCTCCGGCGCCAGCACTTTCGAGGTGGCGACCGGCTATGCCCGTTCGATCTCGGCGGAGTGCTACTATCTCGCCGCGCCGCTGTATTTCCCGACCCCGGAGAGCCGCACCATGCTGCTCTCGCATCACGGCATCAGCGAAACCATGCGCCGGGCGCGTACGGTGGACGTGGCGCTGCTGTCCTGCGGCGACATGACGACCCGCTCGCTGCTGGTGCAGACGCAGACCGTCTCGGAAAATCTCGAAAGCCTGCGCGCCGCCGGTGCCGTCGGCGATCTGCTCGGGGTGTTTCTCGACGCGGATGGGCGGCCGGTCGACCATCCGCTCAACGAGCGCGTGCTGTCGCTGGCGCCGCATGAGCTGAGCCCGGTGCGCCATTCGATCCTGGCTTCCGGAGGTCTCTACAAGGTGCCGATCGTCCGGGCGATCCTGCGGGCGGGATATGTGAAACGACTGGTGACGGACGAGCGATGCGCCGCCGCACTGCTGGAAAGCTGATGGACGGCGCCCGCCATGCCGGGGCCGGCCCTATCTGGAGTTTGAGCCGATGACTTTCTTGCGACTGGACAACATCAAGAAGAGCTATGGTGACGCCTCGGTCATCAAGGGAGTCAGCTTTACCGCGACAAAGGGCGAGTTCGTGGTGTTCGTCGGTCCATCGGGCTGCGGCAAGTCCACGCTGCTGCGGATGATTGCCGGCCTGGAGGACGTCAGCGAGGGCCAGCTCTACATCGACGGCAAGGATGTCACCTATGAGGAACCTGCCAAGCGCGAAGTCTCGATGGTGTTCCAGTCCTACGCGCTCTACCCGCACATGAACGTGTTCGAGAACATGGCGTTCGGCCTGCGCATGGCCAAGCGCCCGGAAGCCGAGATCAAGGCGCAGGTGATGGAGGCGGCCCGCATCCTCCAGCTGGAAGCGCTGCTCGAGCGCAAGCCGCGCGCGCTCTCCGGCGGCCAGCGCCAGCGTGTCGCCATCGGGCGTTCCATCGTCCGCCATCCCAAGCTGTTCCTGTTCGACGAGCCGCTGTCGAACCTTGACGCCGAGCTGCGCTCGCAGATGCGCGTCGAGATCGCCAAGCTGCACCGCAGCCTCGGCGCCACCATGGTCTATGTGACCCATGACCAGGTGGAGGCGATGACGCTGGCCGATCGCATCGTGGTGCTGCGCGCCGGCCTCGTCGAGCAGATCGGATCGCCGACCGAGCTTTACGACAAGCCGGCCAACACCTTCGTCGCCGGCTTCATCGGCTCGCCGAAGATGAACTTCATCAATGCCAGGGTGGCGTCGGCGATGGGTAGTTCGCTGCTGCTGGAGCATCCGTCCTTCGCCGGCGGCAAGCTTGACGCCGACACCGCTGCCGCCTCCCGCGCCAAGGTCGGTGACACGGTGATCGTCGGCATGCGGCCGGAACACCTCACGGTCGGCACCGCCCAGCCGGTGCTTTCGCTGACCCTCGATTTCGCCGAGAGCCTGGGCGGCTCGACGCAGCTTTATGCCCGTTCCGAGGGCGAGCCGGTGATCGTGCTCGCCTCCGGCCGGCCGGAACTCAAGCCGGGCGATACGCTCAATCTCGGCATCGACCCGCGCCACATCTATCTCTTCAACGCCGCCGGCCTCGCTCTCTGAGCGCGCCGACGACGGCAACCCCAGCAGGAAAAGCCCATGGTGCAGGCACTGGTTCTCGAAAAGAAGGGCGAGCTTTCCCTTCGCGACATCGATCTTCCGCTGGAGGTCGGGCCGGACGACGTGAAGATCGCCATCGATACTGTCGGCGTCTGCGGCAGCGACGTTCACTACTACACCCATGGCGCCATCGGCTCCTTCGTGGTGCGTGAGCCCATGGTGCTAGGCCATGAAGCCGCCGGCACCATCACCGCCGTCGGCGTCCATGTGAAGAACCTGAAGGTCGGCGACCGGGTGTGCATGGAGCCGGGTGTTCCCAATATGAACTCCCGCGCCACCAAGCTCGGCATCTACAATGTCGATCCGGACGTGCGCTTCTGGGCGACGCCGCCAATCCACGGTGTGCTGACCCCCGAGGTCGTGCATCCGGCGGCCTTCACCTACAAGCTGCCGGACAACGTCTCCTTCGCCGAGGGGGCGATGGTCGAGCCGTTCGCCGTCGGCCTGCAGGCGGCGACTCGGGCACGGATCACCCCCGGCGACGTCGGGCTGGTGATCGGCTGCGGTCCGATCGGCATCATGACGGCGCTGGCCGCGCTGGCCGGCGGTTGCGCGCGGGTCTACATCTCCGATCTCTCGGCGCCGAAGCTCGCCATTGCCGGGCAATATGCCGGCATCCACCCGGTGAACATCACCGAGCGCAAGCTCGCCGACGTCATCGCCGCGGAGACCGAGGGCTGGGGCGCCGACGTGGTGTTCGAGGCCAGCGGCTCGCCGCGCGCCTATGACGGCATCTTCGATCTCGTCCGCCCCGGCGGCACGCTGGTGCTGATCGGCATGCCGGTCGAGCCGACCAAATTCGACGTCGCCGCCGCGATCATCAAGGAAGCGCGGATCGAGACCGTGTTCCGCTATGCCAATAATTTCGACCGCGCGGTCAACCTCATCGCTTCCGGCAAGGTCGACCTCAAGCCGCTGATCTCCGAGACCTTCGACTTCGCCCAAAGCATCGAGGCCTTCGACCGGGCGGCGAAGGGCCTGCCGGACGACGTGAAGCTGCAGATCAAGCTGCGTGGCTGAGAGGCCGGCGATCTTCACTCGGCCCGGCCGCCGCGTGCGGCCGGGCTTCTTCCGTTCCTGAAAAGATCGAGGACTGAAATGGCAAGCAGGCTTCAGGGCAAGGTCGCCGCCATCACCGGCGCGGCGTCGGGCATCGGCCTCGAATGCGCGCGGGCAATGCTTGATGAGGGCGCGACGGTGGCGCTGGTCGATCGCGCCGCCGACGCGCTGGATTCCATCTGTGCCGAACTCGGCCCGAAAGCCGTGCCGGTGGTGGTCGACCTGCTCGATACGGCGAGCGTCGCCACCATGCTGCCGCAGATCCTCGACACCTGCGGTTCGCTCGACATCTTCCACGCCAATGCCGGCGCCTATATTGGCGGCGACGTGGTGGAGGGCGACCCGGACGTGTGGGACCGGGTGCTGAACCTCAACGTCAATGCCGCTTTCCGCACCGTGCAGGCGGTGCTGCCGCATATGGTCGAGCGCCAGACCGGCGACGTGATCTTCACCTCCTCCATTGCCGGCGTGGTGCCGGTGGTGTGGGAACCGATCTACACGGCGTCGAAATTCGCGGTGCAGGCCTTCGTCCACACGACGCGCCGGCAGGTAGCCAAGCACGGCATCCGTGTCGGCGCCGTGCTTCCGGGACCGGTGGTCACCGCCCTCATCAAGGACTGGCCGCAGGCCAAGCTCGACGAGGCGCTTGCCTCCGGCGCCCTCATGGAGGCAAAGGAGGTGGCGGACTGCGTCATCTTCATGCTGACCCGTCCGCGCAACGTCACAGTTCGTGACCTGGTGATCCTGCCAAACGGAACGGACCTTTGAGCATGAGCGGATGTTTCGCTGGGATCGATGTCGGCACCGGCAGCGTGCGCGCCGGCATCTTCGACAGCAACGGCCGGCAGCTGGCCGTCGCCAAGCGGGACATTCGCATCTGGAAGGAACATGGCGATGTCGTCGAGCAATCCAGCGACGACATCTGGGCCTGCGTCTGCGCCAGCGTGCGGGAGGCCATCTCCCGTGCCGGGACAACGGCGGCGGACGTCAAGGGCATCGGCTTTGACGCCACCTGCTCGCTGGTGGTGCTGGGCGCGGAGGGGCACCCGCTCCCGGTCGGCCGCCACGGTGATCCGGCACGCAACGTCATCGTCTGGATGGATCATCGTGCCACCGGGCAGACCGACCGCATCAACGCGCTCGGCAGCCGGGTGCTCGATTATGTCGGCGGCATCATCTCGCCGGAGATGGAGACGCCGAAGCTGCTGTGGTTGAGCGAGGAGTTGCCGGAGACCTTCGCCGGTGCCTGGCAGTTTCTCGATCTCGCCGACTTCCTCACCTGGAAGGCGACCGGCAGCCTTGCCCGCTCGGTTTGCACCGTCACCTGCAAATGGACCTATCTCGCCCATGAGCAGCGCTGGGACGAGGGCTATTTCCGGAGCATAGGCCTCGGCGCGTTGGCCGACGAAGGCTTCGCGCGGATCGGCACGGAAATCGTTGCCGCCGGCACGCCGCTTGGGCAAGGCCTCACCGCGCAGGCAGCAGAGCAATTCGGGCTCGCGCCGGGGATCGCCGTCGCGGCGGGCCTAATCGATGCGCATGCGGGCGGCATCGGCACCGTCGGCGCGCGCGGCGGCAGTGGCAGTGCGCTGAACCGCATGGCCTATGTGTTCGGCACCTCGGCCTGCACCTTGCTCACCACCACCGAG
Organism: Ancylobacter defluvii; assembly: GCF_018390605.1. Lineage (GTDB taxonomy): Bacteria > Pseudomonadota > Alphaproteobacteria > Rhizobiales > Xanthobacteraceae > Ancylobacter > Ancylobacter defluvii. The sequence goes on along the minus strand of NZ_JAHBGD010000026.1, from coordinate 222,549 downwards.
CCTGCATTCGTGCCGGGTGTATGGGGCCCGTATTTCTCCGCCATGGTGCCGGGCTTCTGGCTGAACGAGGGTGGCCAGTCGGCGGCCGGCGCCGCCATTGACCGTCTGGTCCGCCTGCATCCGGCGGCGCCGCAGGCCCTGGAACTTGCCAAGGCCGACGGCCAGAATCTAAGCGTGTGGCTGGCGCACCGGGCCGAGGCGGCAGGAGGAGCGGCGGCGATCGCGGAACTCGCCGGCACGCTTTACGTGGTGCCGGAATTTCTGGGAAATCGCGCCCCCTTCGCCGATCATCTGGCGCGCGGCATCGTTGTCGGGCTGGGCATGGACGAAGACCTCGACAGCCTCGTCGGGCTGTACATGGCCGGCCTTGCCGGCATCGGCTACGGCCTGAGACAGATCCTCGACGCCCAGGCGGCGAAGGGCGCGCGGACCGATACCGTGGTGGTTTCGGGCGGCGCCGGCCAGAGCGCACTGGTGCGGCAGGTGCTGGCGGATGCGGCCGACGTGAACATCGCCGCGACCAGCTCGCCCGAGCCGGTGCTGCTGGGCGCCGCCATACTCGGGGCGGTGGCCGCGGGGGGCTATGACGACTTCGGCAAGGCGATGTCGTCGATGTCGGAGATCGAGGTCGTCTATCCGCCGAACGCCGCCACCCGAGCCTGGCACCAGCGGCGCTTCAAGGGGTTCGAAGCCTTGCAGGCGGCGTATCGCAGCCTGCGCGACTGAGGTGAACGGCGTCCCGCCCGGGCCTGAGCCGTTCGACGCCGGATTCCCGCGGCGACGGCCGGCGGCTGGGTCAGACGCCCAGCGCGCAGCCATCCTTGCGGGGATCGGAGGCGGCGAGCAGCAGTCCACCCTGTTCCCGGACGATCAGCTGGGCGCCGCCGATCGGTTCGACGGCGACCTTCAGCCGATGCCCGCGTTCCGCGAGATCCGCCAGGACCTCCTCGGGATAGGTCGGCTCGATTTCCAGCACGCCATCGAAGGCGAAGGAACGCGGTGCGTCGATGGCGGTCTGCGGATCGAGACCACGGTCAAGCAGGCCGGAGAGCAGCGCCGCCTGACCGGCCGCCTGATAATGCCCGCCCATGACGCCGAACACGCCGATGGCCTCGCCATCGCGACGCAGCAGGCCGGGGATGATGGTGTGCATCGGCCGCTTGCCGGGGGCGATGGCGTTGGGATGCCCCTCGATGAGGCGGAAGGAGCTGCCGCGCGAATGCAGCAGCACGCCGGTCGCCGGGTCGATCCGCGTCGAGCCGAAGGCGTGAAAGATCGAATTGATGAAAGACACCATGTTGCCGTCGCGGTCGACGACGCAAAGATAGACGGTGTCCGCGTGCGCCGGCTCGTCCCACAGCACCGGCGGCAGTGCGCGGCTCATGTCGATGCGCGCGGCAAGGCGCCGGGCGGTTTCCGGCGCCAGCAGCGTCTCGACCGGCACGGTCATCGCTGACGGGTCGCCCAGCAGCGCATCGCGATTGTGGTAGACGAGCTTGGTCGCCTCGGCGTGAAGATGAACGCGGTCGACCAGCGACAGTCCGTCGCCAAGATCGAACTCGCGCAGAATATTGAGCAGCATCAGCGCCGCGACGCCCTGACCGTTGGGCGGGCACTCCTCAATGGTACAGCCACGGTAATCGGTGGCGATGGGGGTGGTGTAGAAGGCGCCGTCCTTCATCGCCGCGAAGTCGTCCAGCGTATGCAGGCCACCGAGGCCGTTGAGATAGCGCACCAGCGAGGCGGCGGTCGCGCCCTCGTAGAAGGCGGCGGCGCCCTGGTTCGCGATCTCGCGCAGGCGCTGGCCGAGGAGCGGCTGGGCGTGGCGCTGGCCCGCCCGGAGCGGGGCGCCGCCGGAGAGGAAGAAGGCGCTGGCATTCTCGTCCTGCGCCAAGAGCGGCGCCTCGTCCGCCCAGTCGAAGGCGACGCGCTGGGCGATCGGGTAGCCGTTCTCGGCATAGTCGATGGCCCGCATGAAGAGCCGGTCGAGCGGCAGGCTGCCATGGTCGGCATGCAGCCGCGTCCAGGCGGAGACGGCGCCGGGAATGGTGACGGCATGAGCGCTGGTGCGCGGGATCTCGTCCGTCAGGCCGGCGGCCTTCAGGGCCTCCACGCTTGCCGCCGCCGGCGCGCGGCCGCTGCCGTTGATCGCCACCGTCGGCTTGCCCTGCGGCGCATAGAGCACGAAGCAGTCGCCGCCGATGCCGGTCATTGCCGGCTCGACCACGCACTGCGTCGCTACCGCGGCCAGCGCCGCGTCCATCGCGTTTCCGCCCGCCTGGAGAATCTCCAGTCCCGCCGCGGTGGCCAGCGGGTGCGAGGTGGCGATGGCGGCGTCGCGGGCAAAGACGGTCGGGCGCGAGGGGCCGAAGAAGTCGGCGCGGCGGGTCGAGATCACGTGGCTAGTGCCCTGTTCCGGTGAGGGACGGAAATTCGTACAGTTCCGCCGCATTGTCGACCATGATCCGACCGGCGACCTCGTCGCTGCCGCAGCAGTCGCGGAACAGGTCGACGAGCCCGGCATCGTCCGGCGGATTGCCCGGTTTCGACGGGTGCGGCCAGTTGGTTGCGAACAGGCAGCGCTCGGGAGCGTGGGCGATCAGCGCGCGGGCAAGCGTGGCAACGTCCGGGTAGTCTGGTGCACCAATACGCGACGTCTCGTACACGCCGGACGTTTTCACCCAGGTGCGACCGTTGTCGAGCAGGCGGCGCAGCGCGGCGAAGCCGGGATGGTCGAGACTGACCGGCTCCAGGAATTTGCCGTTGTGGTCGATGACCACCCCGCCCGGAAGCCGGGCCAGACGTTCCTCGACCTCATCCAGCCGTCGCCCGTCCATCTGCATCTGCACATGCCAGCCGAAGGCGGCGGTCTTTGCCGCGAGCGTCTCCAGATCGTCCCAGCCGAGCAGGCCGCCGCCGATCATGAAGAAGCGTATGCCACGTATACCGAGCCGGGTCAGCCGATCGAGTTCCGCGTCGCTGACATCCGGTGGGACGACGGCAACTCCCCGCGCATCCGCGCCGAGTACCGCCATGGCATCCAGCGTCGCCCGATTGTCGAAGCCGTATACGGAAGGCTGCACCACCACCGCGCGGGTAAGGCCGAGCACTTCCCTCGCCTCGAGATAGGCGGCGATGTCGCCGCCGGCGACCGGCGGGAACGGCGAGTCCGGCGCCGGCGGATAGGTGTCCGCCGGACCGTAAATGTGCATGTGGCAATCGCAGGCGCCTGCCGGCGGACGAAACGACGGCGCATTCGCGGGTAAGAGTGCGTTCATCGCGTCAGCCAGCCGGGCACGCGGTCGGGGTTCCTGGCATGGATCGGCAGCCGTCCCGCCAGCACCGCCTTGACCTGCTCGACGGTTTCCATCGCCTGAAACTCGGACGGTTCGATCATCAACGCCGCCGAGTGCGGCGTGGCGACAACGTTCGGCAGGCGGGCAAGCCGCAGCGAGGGCTGCTGGTCGGGTCCATCACCGACGTCGAGCCCGGCGCCGGCAATGGCACCGGAGGTGAGCGCGGCCTCGAGCGCATCCTCGTCGACGAGGATGCCGCGCGAGATGTTGATGAAAAAGGCATCGCTACGCATCTTCGCGAAGGCCGAGGCGTTCATCATGCGTTCGGTCTCGGGCGTCGCATAGGCGGCGCAGACGACGAAATCCGGCTGCGACAGCACCTCGTCGAGACCGACCGCGTTCACCGCGCCATTGTCCATCCAGGCATAGGGATCGTGGACCGACACCTTCATCTTGAAGGCCAGCGCCAGCTCGACGATGCGGCGGCCGATCGACCCGTAGCCGATCACTCCCACATGGGCACCGGCCATCTGCCGGCCGAACACCATCGGGTGGCCGGCATCGCCCGCATGATAGCGCCCGGCGTCGCGGGTGATGTTGCGGGCGAGATCGAGCATCAGCGCGAGTGCGTGTTCGGCCACCGCGTCATTATAGCCGGAGGAGCAGTTGCAGATCAGGATGCCGGCGTCGGACGCGGCGGCGACATCGATGTTGCGCATGTCGACCGCGCAGCGGGTGAACAGCCTCACATCGCCCAGCTTTTGCATCACCTCGCGCGGGCCGGCGGCGAGACGGTCGGAAATCACCACCTGGCAGCCCTCCGCCGCCGTCACCAGCGCATCGCCGGACAGCGGCGTGTCGCTGTCGTTCATCACCAGCTCGATGGGGAGCGCCTTCAGCGCCTCCACGGCGCGCAAGCCGTAGAAATGCGTGAGTAGGTCGCGGTTATGGGTCAGCAATACACGCATGTCAGGCCATTCCATCAACGATATGGGCCGGCAGTTGCGCCATCACCCAGCGGTTCATCGCCAGCACCATGTCGTCGCGCCAGGAGAGCGGGCCGGGCCGCGCGAGGATGGAGGAGAGGCCGATCTGCTGCTTTTCGAGGATGCCGACATCCTCCAGCGCCACCGCTTCCCAGCGCTTGTAGTAGGGCGCGGCGCGCTCCTCGAAGTCCGGCAATTCGGTATAGGCCTTGGGGAAGCAGCCGCCGACCGAGAGCACCGAGCGGTCCACCGCGATCGGGCGCACCGCCAGCCACCACATGCAGTCCTGCGCGCAGGCGAACTGGATGGTCGGCTCGATGACGGTGAAGTAGGTGCCCTTGCGCGACTGCTCCGAAAGGCCCTCGATCACCGGAAACGGCGGCTCCTGGCCGAGCACCGCGATGGAGCGGTTCGACTGCACCTGGATGACGTGCCACTCGCCCTGCGTCGGAAAGCTCACCGAGCGCTGCGCGCCGACGGTGGCGGCATGGACGATGCCGGTGTGGTAGGTCTCCATGGCGTTTTCGAGCAGCAGCTTCCAGTTGCACTTCGTCTCGATCTCGATGTGCCAGGTCTTCACCATCTCGCCCAGCCGATGGCTGCCGATCAGTTCCGGCATGTTGCCGAGATGGGTCATCAGGTCGGGTGCGTGGTCGTCGTAATTGAGGAAGATCGAGCCCTCCCAGACCTCCAGCCGGATCGGGATCAGCCCGTGCGGCGGCTTCTCGAATTTCGGCACCTCGCGCATGCCCGGCGCACCGGCCAGCGTGCCGTCGAGCCGGTAGTTCCAGGCGTGGTAGGGGCAGATGATGTTGCTGGCGTGTCCGCATCCCTCAAGCAGGATCGAGGCACGATGCCGGCACACATTGGCGAAGGCGCGCAGCACGCCGTCCTCGCCGCGCACCAGCAGCACCGGTCCGCCGACGCTGTCGAGCGCCTTGTAGTCGCCGGGATTTCGCACCTCCTCGACGCGTCCCGCGAAGAACCAGTTCTTCAGGTGGATATGCTCCACCTCCGCCTTGAACACCGCGGGATCGGTGTAGAATCGCGTCGGCGCGCTCTTGGCGTCGCCGAGCGGCGGCTCGGTCCAGACATAGGGCTCGGGAACCAGAGTGGTCTCAACGTTCATGACCGGGTGCCTCCGTTCAGCGGGGCTCGGCGTTCAGGCGGTGTTCCGCCTGGCCGAGTTGGACGAGATGAAGGGCGATGACGGCGACGTGGCCGGCCAGCATGGCCGCCATGCCCTGGACGTCGTGCGGCGGGCTCAGCGTGTTGATGTCGACCCCGACGAGGTCGAGCCCCTTGAGCCCGTGCAGCAGGTCGAACACTTCGGCCACCGGCGGGCCGCCCCAGGTGGGGGTGGCGACGCCGGGTGCCGCCGAAGGGTCGAAATAATCCATGTCGAAGGACAGGTGCACCGGGCGCGTGCCGACCACCTCGCGCACTTCGGCGGCGATGGCGACAGCACCACGCCGGCGCACCTCCTCGCCGGTGATCAGCCGGAAGCCGAGCCCGCGCGTATGATCATAGGCGCCGGGCACCGGCATGGTGCCGCGGGCGCCGATGTGGAAGGAGCGGCGGGTGTCGATCAGCCCCTCCATGGCGGCGCGGGTGAAGGTGGTGCCGGTGTTGATGTCGTCGCCCGGATAGGCGTCGGTGTGGGCGTCGATGTGGATGAGCACCAGCTCGGGATAGCGGCGGGCGAGGGCGCGCAACACCGGCAGCGTCACGGTGCCGTCGCCGCCGACGCAGAGCGGTACCGCATCGGCCTTCACCACCTCATGGATCGCCGCCTCCATGGTCGCGAGCGAGGGGCCGATGTCGGAGGCGATCACGTCGACGTCGCCGAGATCGACAACCCGGCCGCCGGCGCGCGGATCGACATCGGCGAGGGGGGGGTAATAGGGGCGGACCTCGCTCGACATGGCGCGGAACGCCGCCGGTCCCTGCCGCGAGCCGATGCGAGTGGCATGGGTGCCGCAGTCGAACGGCAGGCCGATCACCGCGATCTGTCCGGCGCTGGCCTGCGTTGCCTGCGGCACGCCGAGAAAGGTGCCCAGGCGCATCTTAGGCGTTGATGCGCCAGAGAATTCCGTCATGCATCGACTCCCATGTAGAAGGCCTTCACGCGCTCGGTATCGATGTTGGCGCCGCTGTCCTCGTGGACGATGCGGCCGAGGCGCATGATGTAGACGTGATCGGAGAGGCGCATGGCCTCGATGGCGTTTTGCTCGACCAGCAACACGGTGGTGCCGAGTTTGCGGATCTCCAGCACGGTGTCGAGGATCAGGTCGATCATCTGCGGGGCGAGGCCCATGGTGGGCTCATCCATGATCAGCAGCTGCGGCCGGGACATCAGCCCGCGGGCGATGGCGAGCATCTGCTGCTCGCCGCCGGACAAGGTGCCCGCCGCCTGGTGCATCCGCTTGCCGAGAATGGGGAACAACTGGGTCAACCGCTCGATGTCGCCGGCGATTTCGGTGGCGTCGCCGCGCGAATAGGCGCCGAGCGCCAGGTTCTCCCGCACGCTCATGCCGGCGAAAACCCTACGCCTTTCAGGGACATGGGCGATGCCGTGGCTCACGCGCAGCTCCGGCGCCAGGCCGGTGATGTCCTCGCCGGCGAACACGATGCGGCCGGCGGCGAGCGGCAGCAGGCCCGACAACGCCATCAGCGTCGTGGTCTTGCCGGCGCCGTTGGAGCCGACCAGCGATACGATGCGGCCCGGCTCGACGGCGAGGTCGACCGCGTCGACGGCGCGGATGCGGCCATAGGAGACCGACAGGCCGGAGACCTTCAGCAGCGGTTCGACCGGCCGTTCGATGAGGCCAGTGGGGTGTATGATGGGGCCAGAATGCGTCATCGGGATCACCTCGCCCGGCCGAGATAGGCAGCCTGCACGGCCGGATCGGACAGAACCCGTTCCGGCGCGCCGTCGGCCAGTAGCTTGCCGTATTCGAGTACGGTCAGATGGTCGCACAGGCTGCGGACGATCTGCATGTCGTGCTCGATGAGCAGCACGGCGATGCCCTGCGCCCGCACCTGCCGGACCAGCTCGGCGATTTCCTGCTTCTCCACCGCGTTCATGCCGGCGAGCGGCTCGTCGAGCAGCAGCAGCTTGGGCGAGGACATCAGCGCGCGGGCGATCTCGACGCGGCGCTGGTGGCCGTAGGAGAGGGTGGTGGCGACGCGGTCGGCAATGTCGTGCCGCAAGCCGACGAAGTCGAGCAGCTCATGGGCACGGGCGATCATCGCCCGCTCGGCGGTGCGGGCGGCGCGGCCACCGAAGATCAGCGCCGGGGCCGAGGCGGAAAAGCGCTGATGCGCGCCCACCAGCACGCTCTCCAAAACCGTCATGGCACCGAACAAGCGGATGTTCTGGAAGGTGCGGGCAAGGCCGCGGCGGGCGAAGCCGTTGACGTTCAGCCCGCCGATTTCCTCGCCATCGAAGACGAGACGGCCGGCGGTCGGGCGGATGAAGCCGGTGAGCACGTTCAGCACCGTGGTCTTGCCGGCGCCGTTCGGCCCGATGAGGCCGTGAATCGCTCCCCGCGCGACCGCCATGTCGAGCCCGCCGACGGCTTCCAGCCCGCCGAAGCGGACCACTACCTGCCGGGCTTCGAGCAGAGCGCCGCCTTTCAGCTCCGTCATGCGGCCTCCTTCGCCCGCGCGCCGGGCATGGTGAGGCCGACGCGGGCGCTGGCGGCGAGGCCCTGCGGGCGGAACACCATCAGCACGATGAGCACCACCCCGAGCAGGGCGAAGCGGGTTTCCGGATAGGCCTGCACGAAGGGCAGGTCGAGCGCCAGCTGCAGGAACACGATCCAGATCAGCGCCCCGACGAACGGGCCGATAAAGGTGCCGAGCCCGCCGAGCACCACCAGCATCAGCAGCAGGATGTTCTCGAACAGGCTGAAGTTCAGCGGGCTGATATATTGCTGGGAATGGGCGTAGAACACGCCGACGAAGCCGCCGACGAAGCCGCTCGCGGCATAGGCATAGAGCTTGTAGCGGGCGGTGGGCACGCCCATCGCCTCGGCGGCCTCCTCGTCCTCGCGGATCGCCACCCAGGCGCGGCCGACATAGGAGCGCACCAGCCGGGCGACGGCGAACACCACTACCGCCGCCAGCGCCAGCGCGAAGAAGAACTGCGCCCGCGGCGAGCCGAGCGAGATGCCGAACAGATTCGGCGCCGGAATGCCGCGAATGCCCATCGGCCCGCGGGTCAGGTCCATCCAGTTGATGGCGACGACGCGGACGATCTCGCCGAAGCCCAGCGTCATGATGGCGAGGTAGTCGCCGCGCAGCCTGAGCGTCGGGGTGCCGAGCAGCACCGCCAGGCCGGCGGCGAGCAGGCCGCCGAGCGGCAGGTTGAGATAGAGCAGCCACCACACCTCCTGCGGGGCGACGCCGTAGCTCTCCTTCAGCACCAGCACGAACAGGATGGAGGTGAGATAGGAGCCGACCGCCCAGAAGGCGACGAAGCCGAGATCGAGCAGCCCGGCGAAGCCGACGATGACGTTCAGCCCGCTCGCCAGCATGCCGTAGATCACCACCATGGTGAGGATGCGCAGCCAGTAGTCGGACGGCACCAGCGTGCCGACCACGATGGCGATGGCGAGCAGGCCGAGCGCTGCCGGCGCGCCGGCGGCCGCGAAGCGGGCCAGCAGCGCATCGACGCGGGCGAAGACGGCGCGCAGCCAGAAGGCGCCGGCCTCCGAGGCGCCGCCGAGCAGGCTGCCGCGTCCGGCGGAATTGAGCTCCGGCCGCCCCAGCAGGCCCTGCGGGCGCAGATAGAGCAGACCGACCAGCAGCACGAAGCTGATCGCGTCCTTCCAGGCGGTGCCGTTCGGCAGGTAGCCGGCGCCCAGCGCCTCGACCAGGCCGAGGATGAGGCCGCCCAGCGCCGCGCCGGGGATCGAGCCGATGCCGCCGAGCACGGCGGCGGTGAGCGCCTTCAATCCGGGCAGGAAGCCCATGCTGGAATGGGCGAAGCCATAGGTCTGCGCATAGAGCAGCCCGGCGAGCGCGGCGAAGCCGGAGCCGATGGCGAAAGCCGCCGCTACCACCCGGTTGACCGGGATGCCGACCAGCATCGCCGCGGTCTGGTCCTCGGCGCTGGCGCGCATGGCACGCCCGAGCGAGGAGCGGGCGATGAACAGCGACAGGCCGAGCATGGCGACGATGGCGGTGGCCATCACCACCAGATCCATCACCGACAGATAGATGGAATCGAACAGCACCACCGGCGGCAGGGTGGCGAGGTAGAATTGCGGAAAGCGCAGCTCCTCGGCGCCCCAGGCGGTCTGGGCGAGGCTCTGCAGCACCACGGAGACTGCGATCGAGGTGATGAGCGGGGCGAGGCGCGGGGCGTTGCGCAGCGGCCGGTAGGCGATGCGGTCCACCACCACGCCGATCACCCCGGTGATGACGATGGCGCCGAGCGCGGCGATGGGCAGCGGGAAGCCGGGCATCGGCACGACGGTTCCGAACAGCCGCACCTCCGGCAGCATCAGCGAGGTGGTGAGGAAGGCGCCGAGCATGAACAGCTCGCCAAAGGCGAAATTCACCAGCCGCACCACGCCATAGACCAGCGTGAACGCGACCGCGGTGAGGGCGTAGATCGCCCCGAGCACCAATCCGTTCGCCAGTAGCTGTCCGAAATAGTCCATCATGCCTCTTCGCGTGGCCCGGCTGGGCCCTTGCCCGTCAGGTGCTTCGGTGCCGCGCGTCGGGCGCGGCGCCGGTCGATGGTGGAGGGCGTGTGCCGCCGGGGCGGACGCCCTCTTCTTTCTTACCCTCTCCCCGTTGGGGAGAGGTGGCCCGCGTTAGCGGGTCGGTGAGGGGAGACGCCATTGGGAAGCGTCGAAGACCCCTCACCCCACCCCTCTCCCCGACGGGGAGAGGGAGGCTCGCTTCTCTCCGCCGTGGCTCCGGCGGGCAATGGTGGAACCGCCGACGGGCGGCTCCTTTCCTTTCTCCGACGGGGAGAGGGAGCATCCCCTCCTACCGCCGTTGTCGGGAAGGGCAACGGCGGAGGCAGCCTGCCGCCGATCCTTTCCCCTCTGCCGCCGCCCACCGGGCGGCCCCCGCCTCACGGCTGCTTGGGCGCCAGGCCGAACTTGCCGTCCTTCACGGCGAGGAAATACAGCGCGCCGGCGCGGTCACCGCTGGCGTCGAAGCTGGTCGGGCCGGTGACGCCGGGCACGTCCTTCAGCTTGCCGAAGGCGGTGTTGAGGCTTTCACGGGTGACCGGGCCGTCCTTGGCGGCGAGATCGACGGCGGCGCCGAGCGCCATGCCGGCATCGTAGCCCAGGGCCGCCCAGGCGCTCGGATCCTCCTTGTAGGTCGCCTTGTAGGCCGACAGGAAGGCTTCCGTCGCCGGGGTGGCGACCGCCGGATCGAACATGCCGTAGACGATCATGCCTTCGACGGCGCCGCGGCCGAGCTTCATCAGATCGACGTTGAGCGCGCCGTCGGTCGACAGCAGCTGCGCCTTGATGCCCAGCGCGCGGGCCTGCTCGGCGATCTTGGCCGCTTCGGTGTAGAAGCCACCGATGAAGATCGCGTCCGGCTGGGCGGAACGCACCTTGGTCAGCAGGGTGCGGAAGTCCTTGGCGCCGAGCAGATAGGATTCGGTGCCGGCGATCTTGGCCCCGGCCTTCTCGGCGGCCTCGGAGAACGCCTTGGCGACGCCGATGCCGTAATCGTCCTGCTGGTTGAGCACGTAGACCGACTTGAGGCCCAGCGTCTTGGCCGCGTAGGTGCCGGCCATCGCGCCCTGCACCGCGTCGGTGAGCACGTTGCGGCGGAAATACGGGCTGACATTCGACAGCGCCGGGCTGGTGACCGCCGAGGCGAGCACCGGCAGCTTGCACTCGGTGAATACCGGGATGGCCGCCAGCGCGATGGAGGAGAAGGAATAGCCCATCACCACGTCGACATTCTTGTCGGAGCAGAAGCGCTGGGCGATCAGCACGCCCTCGCGCGCCTCGCCGCGATCGTCCACCGCGTCGATCTTGTAGGTGGCGCCGCCCTTCTTGTTGAGCTCGGCCACCGCCAAGTCGAGACCCTTGCGCATGTTGAGGCCGAAGGCGGCGAAGTCGCCGGACAAAGCGGCGGTGAAGCCGATGGTGATGTCTTCCGCCCGGGCGAGGCCGGGCGTTGCCAGGAGGCCGATGCCGATGAGGGCAGCGGCGATGCGTTTGACCGTCATGCGAGTTCTCCTCTGGGGGAAGATCGTGCGTTTGCCGCACGCTGCCTTGTTGTGATGGGCGAAGTTTCGATGGGCGCGGGCGATCAGCGGAGCTCGACCGTCATCCAGGTTTCGAAGCAATAATCGTCGGCCAGCGACATCACGCCGATGGAGGCGCGGCCGCCGACGCCGATCTCGGGGCCGAACACTTCTTCGAACAGGTCCGACAGCCCGCTCGCCACCAGATGCGGCTGGGTGAAGGCCGGGTCGCAGGCAATGAAATTGAGCGAGCGCACCAGGCCCTTGACGCGGTCGAGGTCGCCCACCGCATCGAGGATGCAGCCGAGGCAGTTGAGCCCGGTGAGCCGGGCGGCCGCGTAGCCCTCCTCGACGGTGACGTCGCGGCCGAGGCGGCCGGGGAACCGCACCTTGCCGCTCGCGTCGACGCCGGCGGTCTGACCGGACAGGAACAGCAGCTTGTCGCTGAGATAATGCGGCTTCATCTTGCCGTAGAGCGTGCCGTAATAGCTATCGCCGCCGCCGGCCGACGGAATGGCGAGCCCGAGCTCCGCCACGCGCTGCGTTGCCGACATGACCATCCGTACACCTCTCCACTCACCGTGCCTTGCCCTCGATCTCCCTTCGATTTCGTTGCGTCGTCAAACGTAAAATCAGCGATTGTCCATAAGGCAAGGTTATAGCCTGGCGCCTGCCGGAACGGGGGCGGCCGGCTGCCCCAACTTTGGGCGCCGCCGGCCGCAACTGGGCCGGGTTTCAGCGCGGGGCGAGCAGATCCGGCGCGATGGCGCGGCGGAAACGGTCCATGAAGGCGACCGAAATGCGCGAGGGCGGCCGGGTGCTCGGGCGGAACATGCCGAAGCGGTAGGGTAGTACCGGGCGGAACGGCACCGCGACCAGCCCCATCGCCTGGAAGAAGCGGGCGGTGGCGGGGTCGACCAGCGTCACCGCGCCGAGCTGCTGCACCAGCACGCAGGCGGTGCCGAAGAACTCCACCTCCGCCACCACGTTCCAATGCGCATGCGCCTCGAAGAACGCCTCGGCAGCGGCGATGTGGGTGATGTGCTCGGGAAACAGGGTGACGAAGGGCATGGAATCCAGCTGGGCCGGCCCGACGACCGTCTCGCGCGCCAGCGGGTGATCGGCGCGCATCACGCACATGCAGCCGACCTCGAACAGTTCGAGCGAGGCGACATGGATGTCGATCGGCAGCTCCGCGAAGCCGACATCGAAGGCGCCGATGGTGCCGAGGTCGCGGACCGCATAGGAGGAGCGGGTGATGAAGCGCGCGGTGGCGCCGGCGTTCTCCCGGAGCACGCCCGCGATGATCGGCGGCAGCAGATAGGTGGCGAGGCCGGGCGGCGAGGCGATCAGCAGCGTCGCCGAGGACAGGCCCTTGAGATTGCGGGAGATCGCCAGGGTGCGGTCCATCGCGTCCAGCGTGCGCACGATGGCGGCGAACAAGGTCTCGGCCTCGGGCGTCGCCTCCAGCCGCCCATGGGCGCGGTGGAACAGCTTCAGGCCGATCTCGTCCTCCAGCCGGGCGATGAGGTTGCTGATGGCCGGCTGCGATTTGCGCAGCACCGCCGCCGCCGCGCTCATCGAGCCGTTCTCATAGACGGCCCGGAAGGCTTCGAGATGCCGTGTATCCATCGGGGCTGGACCCAACCTGTTGCCTGACTTGCCGCACGTCCGGCCGGCATCCGGCGACGATCGGTGTCGGTGACGATGGCCGCCCGTTGCTTATCAGCGATGCGCCCGCACCGGAACATCCGGATCCGGCCCTGGCGCCTGTGGCGCCTGCCTGGTGAGCCGCACGCCAGAGTGTGCTGAAACGGTAACAGGTTCCTCACGATTCCGTATGGTGACGTGTCCGTCCGCCCTATCATCTTGGCCCCGAAGGTCATTGATGATCACATGGCGCCCCCGATGGGAGGCCGCCCAAGTGCGGTGTCGGGAAGCAGGGCCGGGGTGGAGCACGATGAGCCGACACGCGTATATGAGGCAGCAGCGCCAGCTTCTCCTGACCGGCGCCAGTTGCCTCGTGATTGCGTTATGCGTGCAGACCCATGCGTCGGCACAGGCCGATGAGCGCATCGCCAATGTCGTGCGCGGCGCAAGCGGCACTTCCTACACCAATGAACACGGGGCGGCGGCGGGGCAGTCGGCCGAACCGGTGTCCGTCGTCGTGGAAAAGGGTTTTGGCGCCAAGGACAGCCCGCTCGTCGAAGCGGGGTCGGTCGGCGGCAATGGCGGGACCGGCGCTGCCGAGCGCACCCGGCTCGACGAGATTCTCGGGCATGCGGCCGACGTATCGGGCAAGGATGGCGGCGATGCCGGCGATGTCCACGTCACCATCCGGGAAGGCGCCGCGCTGTATGTTCCTGACGTCCACCGCGCCAATAACGACCGGGCGGTCGTCGAGGCCTATTCCATCGGCGGGTATGGCGGTGTCGGCGGCGACAGGATCGGTCGCGGCGGCAGCGGCGGGGCGGTTACCGTCGATCTGGACGCGACGTTGTTCGAGAGCGGGGCCGATATCGGTTCGGTCATGGGAATCTGGGCGCTTTCGAAAGGTGGGCAGTCCGGCCGCAACCGGGCCGGCGATCCGATCGCGTTCGCCTTCGATCGCAATGACGTCTGGGAAGCCAGCCAGTATGCCGGCGGAGCCGGCGGCACGGTGACGGTCAATATCGGCCAGACGGGCCGCGTCGAGACCTGGAGCGAGCTGCCCGCCCTCCTGGCGGAATCCATTGGAGGCGCCGGTCTGGAAGCCGGCTATGACGATGAGGGCAGGCTCACGCCGGGCGGCATCGGCGGCGATGTGACCGTAACCAATGACGGCCAGATCCAAACCCATGAGCAGCGGGCGCATGGCGTCATTCTTCGCTCCGTCGGCGGCCAGGGCGGCCAGGCCATTACCCATTTCGACGATGACGGCGTCGCCATCGGCGGCACTCCCGGCGCGGCCGGCGGCCGTGGCGGCCGTGTGCAACTGTTCCAGAACGGCAGCATCACCACCTCCGGGGACTATGCATTCGGCGCCTATGCCGCCGCCATGGGAGGGCCCGGCGGCCATGGCGGCAGTTCCGAGGACATCTTCACACGGGGTGGCAATGGCGGGGATGGCGGCCGCGGCGGCAGCGTCGACGTGTTCAATACCGGCACCATCACCACGACCGGGCAGGGCTCGATCGGGTTGGTGGGGCAGAGTCTCGGCGGCGGTGCGGCGCTGGCGGCGGTGCGGCTGTCGCGGATAGTGCCGGGCTCCTATGTCGGCGGCGGCGCCGGCGGCGACGGGACCTTCTTCTCCAAGGGGGGAACCGGCGGCTATGGAGGCGACGGCGGGCGGGTGGTGATCACCCATGACGGCAGCATCACCACATCCGGCAAGGATGCCTATGGCCTGCTGGCCCAGAGCGTCGGCGGCGGCGGTGGGGCCGGTGGCGATGCCGGCGGCTTCGCCATCCTCCTGGGTGTCGCGCGCGGCGGCGACGGGGGCGCCGGCGGCAATGGCGGCACGGTCAGGATCCGGCCGACCGCCGACGGCAAGCACGGGAGCATCGTCACCTCGGGCAATAATGCCAGCGGCATCGTCGCCCAGAGCATCGGCGGCGGCGGCGGCGTCGGCGGCAGCGCGACCAGCAAGACCGGCGGCATCGTGGCGGCCATATCGGTGTCGATCGGCGGCGATGGCGGCGATGGCGGCACCGGCGGCCGGGTGAGCATCGACAACACCTCGAACATCACCACGACCGGCGTCGGTGCGCACGGCATGGAGGCGAGCAGCATCGGCGGCGGCGGCGGGCGAGGGGGCGACGCCTCCGCCTATGCGATGGCCGTGGGCCTGCCGGATATTCCGAGCTTCAGCATGACCTATTCGCTGGGCGGATCGGGCGGCAAGGGCGGCAATGGCGGCACCGCCACGGTGGTGAACCGCGCCGACATCACCACCACCAGAGACAGTTCCGTCGGCATGCTGATCAGCAGCATCGGCGGCGGTGGCGGCAATGGCGCCGCTGCCAGTTCGATCAGCGACATGCTGGGCGTCAGCTTAAATTTCGGCGTCTCGCTGGGCATTGGCGGCACCGGCGGCGGCGGCGGCAATGGCGCCGACGCGCTGGCCACCAACAGGGGGACGATCACCACCTCCGGCGCCTTCTCCCCGGCGATGCAGGTGGTGAGCATCGGCGGCGGCGGCGGCAATGGCGGCCCCGGCTCCTCATCGGTGAAGACCGGGCTCAGCACCGATTCCAGCCTCGGCGGCTATGTGCTGGAGACGGCGGCGGGCGCGATCCCGAACGGGGCCTCCCTCGGGGTCAGCATCGGCGTCGGCGGCAACGGCGCCGACGCCGGAACGGGAGGCAAGGCCGACGCGACCAATGCGTCGAGCCTGCTGACGCGCGGCTCGTCCTCCACCGGCCTGCTGGTGCAGAGCGTCGGCGGCGGCGGCGGCAATGGCGGCGGCTATCTGACGGCGAGTTCGGCCGACGGCAACGTGCAGCTCGGCGTCGGCGGCAAGGGTGGCAAGGGCGGCGATGGCGGCCCGGCGAACGCCACCAATGAGCGCCTCGCCAGCATCACCACCCATGGCGACGGTGCCTTCGGCATGCACGCCCAGAGCGTGGGCGGCGGCGGCGGCAATGGCGGCGCCTATGGCGACTCCACCGAACCTCAGGGAGACGCGGTCACCGATGTCGCCTCAAGCGTCGTCAAGATCGCCAACCACCTGGTCCAGGGCAACGACCTGCTCTCGAAGATTGCCGGCAACAAGGTCGGCTGGCTGAACGAGAACTCGTCGTTTCAGCTCAAGCTGCTCACCGCCAAATCGATCCTGACCGGCATCAAGGCCGGACTGGCCCAGGCCAAGCAGGACATCGCGGACGCGCGGCGCGACGCGGCGCGGCAGATCGCGGCGGGCAATGACGGCTCGCTGTCGGCCAAGGCGGCGCTTGAGGAGGTGGAGCGGCGGATCGACTACAAGAAGATCTATACCGACGCGCTCGTCGAGGCGGTGAAGACCGCCGCGGTCAAGGATCTGATCACGCGCGTGAACAGCGTGACGCAGTATCTCGCCAAGGAAGGCTGGGCGAGCGGCAAGGTGAAGGAAACCCCCATTCCGGTGCCGATCACGCTCGACGTGCAGGTCGGCGGCAAGGGCGGCGCCGGCGGCAAGGGCGGCGAGGTCACCGCCAAGAACGAGGGCACCATCACCACACGTGGCGCCATCGCCCATGCCATGCTGGCGCAATCGATCGGCGGCGGCGGCGGCACCGCCGGCGGCTCGGTCACGGTCGGGCCCGGGGTGTTCGATATCAACATGACCATCGGCAACCGCTCCGGCAGCGCCTCCGGCGCCGGGGCCGGCGCCACGCTGACCAATAGCGGGACGATCACCACGACCGGCAACGCGGCCTTCGGCATGCTCGGCCAGAGCATCGGCGGCGGCGGCGGCCTGGTGGCGGCGACCTCCAGCAAGGCGATGACGGCGGACATGAACGCCAGGGTGAACCTTGGCGCCCGCATCAATTCGCAGGCCGATGGCGGGGTCGTCACGCTGAACAATTTCCACTCCATCACCACCCGCGGCAAGGAAGCGCACGGCATCGTCGCGCAGAGCATCGGCGGTGGCGGCGGCGTCTATGTGATCAACCGGCGCGATCCCGCCCAGGCCGATGCGCTCGCGGCCAGCATCGAGGAGGCGGAGGCGCTCCAGGAACTCGATGCGCTGCTGGCGGATGTCGCCAGCGAGGCCGGCGATTCGCGCCTGAACCTGAAGGCGCTGCGCGAGGCCGAGACCAGGGGCCTTTCCGCCGCCAACGTCACCGCCCAGTTCGGCGGGGCGGCGAACAGCTTGTACGACCCCTTCGGCGGGTCGGGCGGCGAGGTGAAGGTGACGACCGCCGGCGCCATCACCACCACCGGCCTCGGCGCCATCGGCGTGGTGGCCCAGAGCATCGGCGCGGGCGGCGGCCTCGGCGCCGATGCCAGCAGCCAGCAGAAGCCGGTTCACTTCAACCTGACCTTTGGCGGCCTCTCCAGCTCGGATAACGAGCGCAACGCCGGTGGAGACGGCGGCAATGTCACCCTCACCATGGGCGCGGGCGCACGGATCACCACGGCCGGCGACGGCGCCCATGGCGCGCTGCTCCAGTCGATCGGCGGCGGCGGCGGCTATGGCGGCGTCGGAACCGGCCAGATCAAGATGGCGTCGATCTTCGACCTGGCGGAGACCACGCGGCGGGTCAATGGCTGGGTGCCGTCCTACGGCCATGGCGGCAACGTCACCGTGGACATGGACCCCCCCGCCTCGCGCATGTCCATCGCCACCTCCGGCACGCGGGCGCACGGCCTGTTCATCCAGAGCCTGACGGGGGGCGGAGGCGCCGCCTTCGACGTCAACGGAAGCGACGTGGCGCCGATCACCAGCGCGCTGAGCCGGCCGATCCGCCGGTTCAAGACCTTCGTCTGGGGCATCATCGAGGACACCTATGACGAGCACACCGACCCACCCGGCCGAGCCGACCACTTCAATCCGAACTGGCACACCGGCCATGCCGGCAAGGTGACGCTGGATACCCGGGGCGACATCATCGCCACCGGCAGGGACGCCTATGGCGTCTTCATCCAGGCCGGCCGCCAGAAGACGGACGGCTCGATCGACAGCCGCGTCGCCTATTGGAACGGCAGCGTCGACATCACGCATGACGGCACGATCTGGGGCGGCTCCGGAGCCGGGGCGGGAATCCGGATCGACTCGTCCGGGCAGAATACCGTCAAGCTCGCCGACGGCTCGCTGCTGGGGGCGACCTCCGGGCTGGCGCTGCTCTCGCGGCTGGGCACGACCAGCGTCACCAATTGGGGCACGATCGAGGGCGACGTGCTGCTGTCGTCGGGCGCCAACCCGTTTTCCACCGAGGCCGGCGGCACCTACAGGAGCCGGCCGGGTCTCGGCACCGTCGAGATGGGCGGCAGGGGGTCGAGCTTCGAAAGCAAGGGCACGCTCGACATTGGCGGCCGCAACAACGTCTCCGTGCTGAACGTGACCGCCGAAAAGGTCGTCCTGAGCGGCGAGATGCTGGCCGACGTCACCAGCCTCACGCCCCCTGCCTCCGTGCAGGACAGGCTCTATGCCAGCGGAACGATCACGGTGCGCGACCTGCTGATCTCGCCCTATGCCGTCGACCGACTGGTGCCGCAGTCCTTTCAGCTGATCTCCTCGACCGGCCGGCTCTCGGCGAGCCAGGTCACCACGCTCGCCCGCGAGGGCAACCCGATCTCCTGGTCGGCAAGCTCCACCGATCACGCCCTGTCGGTGGCGCCGACGGCCCGCTTCCGCACCCCGGAGAGCGGGACCGACGCCTGGAACGACAATGAGCGCCGGCTTGCCGACGGGCTGCAACAGGCATGGGACCGCGATCCCTGGCCGAGCTCGGCGATCTTCGCCCAGATCGCCAATCTCGGCTCGGCGGAAGATTACCGGCAGATGGTGGACAGCCAGTCCAGCGAAGGCCAGCAGGCACCGGCCATCACCCAGACCCTGGCCGCCCGCAGTTCGCTGAGCGCGGCGATGAGCTGCCCGATCTTCGTCGACGACGGGGTGATGATCACCGAAAGCCAGTGCGCCTGGGGCAAGGTGACGGCGTCGCGGATCACCATGGACGACACTTCCGCTGCGGACGGCTTCTCGCAGACCGGCATCACCATGCGCGCCGGCGCCCAGTGGGAAGTCGCCAAGGACTGGTTCATGGGCGTGTCCGGCGCCTACAGCACCACCGATCTCGATGCCAATGACGGCTACACGAACAGCAATGGCCAGGCCGGCGACGTATCGGTGGCGATCAAGCACCAGATGGGGCCGCTGCTGCTTTCCGCCGCGATGCAGGGAAGCTATGGCCGGTTCGACACCACCCGCCTGTTCGATTTCGACACCGAGGCCTGGCGCGCCTCCAACACCAACGATGTCTGGACCGCCGGGTGGCGGCTGCGGGCGGCCTATGAGTTCGTGCTGCCCAATCCGAGTTTCTATCTGCGGCCCTATGTCGATCTCGACGCGCTCTACACCTACATGCCGGGCGTCGTCATGGACACCGGCGAAGGGGTCAATCTGGCCAGCGACGCCATGCGCGAATGGAGTTTCGCCGTCAGCCCGGCGGTGGAGGTCGGCGCCCGCATCGATCTCGCCGAGGGCGGCTGGCTGCGGCCCTTCGCCATGGCGGGGGCGACCTTCCTGTCGAATGACGGGATGAGCCAGGCACTGAGTTTCGACACGGATTCCCGCCAGGGCATCGACTTCGTTTCCGAGGTCAGCTTGCCCGACACGCTGATCGATCTCGGCGCCGGCGTGCAATTCGTCGCCGGCAATGGCTATGAGCTGCGCGGGGAATACCGCGCCCAGATCGGCGACGACTATCTCGCCCAGGAAGCGAGCATCCGCCTCTCGGTGCCCTTCTGAGGGGGCCTCTGCTTCAGGGCGGGGCGCAGTGAAGCATGAGGGCTTCGCCGCGTCGGGCCGACATGGGTTGGCGGATATGGGTTGGCCGAACATGGGTCGGCTGACATGGGTTGGCCGAACATGGGTTGGCCGACATCGGATCGCGCCGGTGCTGCGGCGCATCCAGCCATGCCCTCCTGTGACCGCACAGGCTCACCCTCGAGTGCAGCTATCGCATCGACGCCGCGGCGGCGCCGGTCCTTCGGCCGTCCGTCGGCCGTGGCCCGACGCTCAGGCGAGCTTGAGGTCCGCTGCCTTGCCGTGGCGGTAGACCAGATCGAGCACTTCGTTGCGCGCCGGGATGCGATCGGCCGGCGTCGCGACCCGATAGCTCAGTTCGAGCACGATCGCCTCGGCGTCGATGCTTTTGAGCGCCACGACCGGCTCGGGATCGCGCATGAGGCTGTCGCAGCTGGCAAGCGCCTCGCGCATCACGCCTGTCACCATGGACGGCATGTGCGTCGGAGCGACGCGTAGGGTGACGCTCTGCACCTGCGAGCGATCGGGCCGGGTCAGATTGGTAATGGTCATCTTGGCCAGCACGCTGTTGGGCAGCACGACAACGTTGTTGGCGAGTGTCTGGACATGCGTCGCGCGCCAGTTGGTTTCGCTGACGCGGCCTTCGGTGCCGTCAGCGAGAAGCACGAGGTCGCCGAGGTGGTATGGCCTGCCCAAAGTCAGGGCGATGCCGGAAAACACGTCCCCCAATGTGTTCTGAAGCGCGAGGCCGAGCGTGATCGCCACGACGCCCGAGGTGGCCACGAGGGCGGAGACGTTCATGCCGAAGACGAAGGACATGATCGCGAGGCCGACGCCGAGATAGATCACGGCGACGAGAATATCCTGAAGCAGCCGGGCCTGCCGGGGATGCCCCTCGATCACCAGATACAGCCGGACAAAACCGATGACGGCCCAGGCGAGATGGATCCACCACAGCACCTTGGCGAGGATCAGGGTGAGGTCGGTCGACTGATAGTCGCCATATCCTTCCAGATGGTAGGGCACGACGCCGTAATACAGCAGCACGCCGGTCATGACGGCAAAGAAGCCGAGCTGGACCACCAATCGCACCGTGGCGCGCCGGCCAGGGATCGCATGCCAGACCAGGATCCCCCCGGCGCCGAACAGATTGATCAGCGCAAGCGGAGACCCGATTTCCATCACCGTCATCCGGCTCTCCTCCTCACAAGATCGCCCCCACCCGGGGCCTGCGCGGCCGGGTGGGGGATTGGCGCTATTTCGCCAGCGGATAGGTCAGTTCGGTCTCGCCGGTATCGACGACGAAGACGGCGAGGAGCCTCGCCGGCCCGGTCGCGCTGGCGTTCTCGCTGACGCCGTGGCGGTCGCCCGGCAGTTCCGAGAAGCTCTCGCCGGCGCGATAGGTGACGACCGGGCCGTCATTGACCTGGCTGCGGATGGCGCCCTCCAGCACCGTCGCATAGATGAAGGCCGAGCTCGGATGAGTGTGGGCGGCCGAGAAACCACCGGGGCCGTACTCCACCAGCACCCCCTTCATGCTCTTGCCCGGCACGTTGGGCAGTGCGTGCTCGTAGACTAGGGTGACCCTGGATTCCTTGTCGGTGGATTTCTGGTCGGCGGATTTCTGGTCGACACCGTGCCCCTGCGCCGAGCCGAGGCACAGGGCGAGAATGACGACGGCGCCCAGAGTGCGGATCATGAGACTCTCCTAGGGTTTCAGGCGAGAACGACGGCCGGTGCCGATCAGGCGGCGGCCGGACGCTGCGTGCTCATCCACTGCTCGAAGGTGATGGCGCCGAGCCGCGGACCGGCGTCGGAGACGAGGCTGTTCCCGTCGAGCCGGGCACCGAAATAGCGGGCCTCGGGATCGGCCTCGACGACGCGCGCATCGCCGATGGCGCGCAGATAGCGCCCGACGAGTTCGCTCAGCGCGACGCGTTCGGGACCGGCGATCTCGACGATGCCGTTCGCCGGCACGGCGAGCGCCACGTCGGCCATGGCGTCGGCGACGTCGTCGGAGGCGATCGGCTGCACGGGGGCCGGCGACAGCCGCACCGTCTCGCCGCGGGTCGCCGACTTGGCGATGCCGGGCAGGAACTCGAAGAACTGGGTCGAATGCACGATGGTGTAGGGCAGGCCGGATTGGCGGATCAGCTCTTCCTGCCGCAGCTTGCCGCGGAAATAGCCGCTTTCCTGCAGCCGCCCGGTGCCCACCACCGACAGCGCGATGTGGTGGCGCACGCCGGCGGCCTTGCCGGCCGCCAGCAGGTTGCGGCCCGAGGCCTCGAAGAAGTCGAGCACCGCCTGATCCTCGAAGGACGGCGAGTTGGCGAGGTCCAGCACCACCTCGGCGCCGGCGAGCGCCGCGGCGAGACCTTCGCCGGTGACGGTGTTGACGCCGGAGTTCGGCGAGGCGGGCAGCACGTCGTGGCCGCGCTGGCGCAGGCGGTCGACGGTCTTGGAACCGATCAGGCCGGTTCCGCCGATGATGACGATCTTCATGACGCGGATCTCCCTATCGCAGCCGCGCGGGGCGGTGCGTAATGCGTTCAATAAGCGGGTCAGCGGCTCAGCTGAGACCGGCCTTGTCGAGGCCGAACGCCTTGTCGGCGGAGCCCGGCACGGCCTTGAAGGCAATGGCGACGCGGTTCCAGGCATTGATCGCCATCACCGAAAAGGTAAGGTCCGAGAGCTCCTTCTCGGAATACTGGCCGCGCACACGCTCATAGAGCTCGTCGGAGACCCCGCCCTCGGGCAGCGTCGTGAGCGCCTCGGTCCAGGCGAGGGCGGCGCGCTCGCGGGGAGAGAACAGGGCGGATTCGCGCCAGATGGCGACGTGGTACAGGCGGAGTTCGGTCTCGCCGGCGATCTTCGCCTGCTTGACGTGCATGTCGAGGCAGAAGGCGCAGCCATTAAGCTGCGAAGCGCGGATCTGCACCAGGTCGCGGATCTTCTCCTCGATGAGGCTGTCCTTCAGCGCCGCGCTGAAATCCATGAACTTCCTGAACAGCTCCGGCGACTGCTGGGGGTAGTTGATACGCTGAGACATCGGGGGCTCTATTTCGTTTGCGATGAGACGAGGTTTGCCGGGCGTGGGCTCATGAGATTCACGCGCCCACGCTCCGTTCCGGCACTGATCGGACGCGGGGTCAGTAATCCCAGTAGGCCGGCACCCAGCGGAAGGCGTCGCCGTCGACCGCCACCCGGCCGACGGAGGGGAACGGCAGGTGAGTGGCCACCAGCTGCTCGCCGGTCGCCGCCAGCTCGGTCAGAAGGCGCACCCGCACGCGGGCGGCTTCCTCGGGATCGTGCTCGAAACCGTTGTGCCAGTCCGGATGGTCGAAGCCGACGGTGAACACGGCATCGCCGGCAAATGTCAGCCGGTCGTTGCCGGAGGCGAGGCGGACCACGCTGTGCCCGGGGGTGTGGCCGCCGGTGCGGCGGACGACGACGCCCGGCGCCACCTCGTGCTCTTCATCGAACAGGCGAAGCTGGCTGCGATACTCGCTCGCAAAACGCGTGGCAGCCGAACGGAGTGCGTCCGGGAACCCCTGCGGCATGTCGACCTGGGTGAAATCGGGCGCCTCCCAGAACTTGACCTCGGCGGCCGCCACATGGATCCGCAGGTCAGGACGCAATTGGTCCTTCACGCCCTCGACGAGGAGCCCGCCAACATGGTCCATGTGCATGTGGGTCAGCACCACGTCGGTCACCGAGGCGAGATCGACGCCGGCGGAGGCCAGTCGCTTCACCAGTTGGCCTGCCCGCGGAAGGTTCAGGTCCGGGTCCAATCCGAGCCCGGCGTCGATGAGTATGGTCTGGCCGCCGCTGCGCACCAGGACCACGTTCAGCGACCAGTCGAACGCGTCCGGCGGCAGGAACATCTCCTTCAGCCAGGCGGCGCGCGCGGCCGAATCCGCGTTGTGTCCAAGCATCTTGGTCGGGAGCGGCAGTACCCCGTCGCTGATGATCAGCACGTCGATCTCGCCGACCTTTACGGCATAGCGCGACGGTACCAATTCGTCGGGCCCTGATCTGACGGGGGTCGATGCAATGTCGAGGCTCATGTTCATCTCCTGCTGTCCGGGTCTTACACTCGGCAGGGATGACGCTATGGAGAGGCGCGGTTCGCGTCGATCAGATCGAGGCAGAACGCGACCTATGCTGTGGCATAGGTCGTCTTGTGCCGGTGGATCGGCGCATCGGCCGCAGCGACGCGCAAGACGGCCCGCATCTCGGCGCTAAGTTTCGCGCGCGTTCGCTCATCGGCGGGTTCATCGCCGCGGTGATTCCCACGGAACTCGACGAAACCGTTCCACCACGAAATCGATGAACAGCCGTGCCGGCCGTGCAAGGTGCCGGCGCCCGACATAGACGACGCGAATGTCCATCGCCTCGCTGTGAAGCGTGGGCAGGCATTGGACGATCTCGCCGGATGCGAGCTCGCCATGCACGAGGAATTCCGGCAACAGGGCCGCCCCCTCGCCGCGCAGGACGGCGGCTTTCATTCCGAAGCCGTTCGCACAGATCACCGCGCAGGGTGAATCGATCTCCCGTCGGGAACCATCGGGAGCGAGCAGCGACCAGACATTTCCGGTATCGGAGAACTGGTAGCCGACGCGCGGGAGTGACCGCAGCGTCTCGCTGCGCTCGGCATCGCCGGTCTGGGCGAGCAAGGAGGGAGCCGCGCACAGCAGCATTCGTGTGGGTGCGACCTTTCGGGATACCTGGCTTTCGGAACCGGAGGGCGAGATGCGCAAGGCGATGTCGAAAGCCTCCTCGGTCATCTCGATCACCCGGTCATTGTAACGGATGTCGAGTTCGACGGCGGGATGCTGCGCGGCGAATTCGGGCAGGAGGGGGGCGAGCCAGGCGAGCCCGAAGGTCATCGGCGCGTTGATCCGCAGCCGTCCGCGCGCGGCGCTGTCGGGATCGGCGAAGCTCGTCTCCAGGTCGGCGATCTCGTCGAGAACGCGCCGCGCCCGTTCATAGACGTCGCGGCCACTGTCCGTGAGCGCCAGCCGACGCGAGGTGCGCTCCAGCAGCCGGGTGCCGAGGGAGGCTTCCAACTGCTGGACGTTCCGGCTGACATTCGCGGGCGAAATGCCGAGGTCCGCGGCCGCGCGGCCAAAACCGCCGCGTGCGACGATGGCGACGAAAATCTGATAGGCGCGCAGGCGATCCATCGTTCGATTGTTGCAGATCATGCAACGTTCGACCAGTTCTGCATCAATTGAAGGAATGATCCTCGCGCCGCATATGTCGATGACCATTCACGGAGGTCATCATGACGACATTCGAAGGCCGCGTTGCCATCGTCACCGGAGGCGGGGCTGGCATCGGCCAGGCTGCAGCCCGGCAGCTTGCGGATAAGGGGGCCTATGTTCTCATCACCGGGCGCCGACCGGAGGCTGTTGCGGCCGCCGCCGCCGCTCATCCCTCAATCGAAGGTTTCGTGGCGGATGCCGCCCGCCCGGAGGCCATCGAGGCCACGGTCCGGGAGGTGCTCCGACGCTGGGGACGTCTCGACATCGTCGTGAACAATGCTGGGGCCGGCCAGCCAGCGGCGCTCGAAGAGGTGTCGGCAGAAAGCCTCCAGGCGATCTTCAGCACGAACGTGTTCGGACCGACCCTGCTCGCCAAGGCGGCGCTGCCGGAATTGCGCAAGGCAGGCGGTGCGATCGTCAACCTGTCGAGCACGCTGGCGCGCAAGCCGGTGCCGGGCTTCTCGGCCTATAGCGCCAGCAAGGCCGCGCTCGAACAACTCACCCGAAGCTGGGCGCTCGAACTCGCGGCTCAGGGCGTTCGCGTGAATGCGGTGGCGTCGGGGCCGGTGGAATCCGATTTCCTGCGCGAGCGCATGGGGTTCTCGGATGACGAGATCACCGCCATCAAGACCAAGGAGGTCGAGATGATCCCGCTGGGACGGCGCGGCGTGCCCGATGATGTCGCCCGTTGGGTGGTGGCGCTGGCCGACCCGGCGGCCGATTGGGTCACCGGCCAGATCATCGGCGTCGATGGAGGCTTCGGCCTGTAGGCGCCTGGCTTCCCGCGTCCGCATTCCGGTTGGGGGGCAGGGATGTGCCGTGAAGCGCAAGGTGCATGGCCGCGCTCCCCGGGCGGCCATGCACCTTGGGCAACCCATGGATTTCCATAGGATGCCTGCCGCCCTTCGCCGCCCTATCCTCCTGCCGGATGGGATCACCCGGTCGGAAGGAGTGATAGTCTGCCGCCACGGTAGCGGGCCCGGGTATGCGGCCCCCAGAGGAGGACGTGACGATGTCGTCCATCGCAGTTGACGCAATGAACGACGAGCCTCTGCCCGACCGTGAACGGGAGCTTTCGCAACTCGTGGACATGGTTCCGTGTCACGTATGGCGCCTCAGGCCCGATGGCGAGCCGACATTCTTCAACAGGCGCATGGCGGATTATTTGGGGGTGGATATTGCCGGCGGCGCACCCGTCGGCCTGGAAGCATTGATCGCCTCGGTCCACCCCGACGAGGCGCGTGCCTTCCGCGATACGCTCGGCCGCAGCCTGGCGACCGGCGAACCGTTCTCGCTGCGCTACAGGCTGCGCCGGTTGGACGGCGGCTATCGCTGGATGTCGAGCCGGGCCGAGCCGCTGCGCAACCATGCGGGCGAGATCCTGCACTGGTACGGCGTGTGCCACGACATCGACGATCAGGCCCGGGCGGAGGAGGCGCTTCGACTGCGCGAGCAGGAACTCAAGCGACTTGTCGACACCGTGCCCGCGATGATCTGGTGCGTCACTCCGGATGGCGAGCCCTCCTATATCAACAAGCGGCTGGCGGACGCGGTGGGGGTCGAGTTGAGCGACCTCACCGGGCCTGACGGCTCGCGCTCGCTCGCGGATATCCATCCCGAAGACATGCCGGCGGTCGAGAAGGCGCTCAGCCAGGCATTTGAGACGGGCGAGCCGTTTTGCATGACCTACCGGCAGCGTCGCACCGATGCCGGGTTCCGATGGACGGAAGGGCGCGCCGAGCCCCTGCGCAGCGAAAGCGGGGCGATCATCCGATGGTACGGCGTGTGCGTCGATGTCCACGACCGTGTCGTCGCGCAGCGAGCGTTGCAGGAGCGCGAAGGGCAGCTCCGCCAGCTCGTCGATTCGGACATTATCGGCATCGTCATCTGGGATCTGGACGGCACGCTTATCGACGCCAATGACGCGTTTCTCCGCATGGTTCAGTACGACCGGGAGGACGTCGAAACCGGCATCCGATGGCTCGACATGACGCCACCCGAATGGCAGGCGGTACATGCCGAGGAAGAGGCCGAGGAACTGGCCACAACCGGCAAGATGCAGGCCCGCGAAAAGGAATATTTCCGGAAGGATGGCAGCCGAGTTCCGGTGTTGATCGGCGCGGCCTGCTTCGACGGCCAATCCCGGCAGGGGGTCGCCTATATTCTCGATCTGACCGAACGCAAGCGCGCGGAAGCCGCGGTACGCGACCGGGAGAGGGAGCTCTCGCAACTGGTGAACATCGTTCCAAGCTATCTCTGGCGGATCGATGCCGATGGCTTGCCGGTATTCTTCAATAAACGGATGGTGGACTATCTGGGGCTGGATGTCGCCGACGCAGATCAGCCGGACAAGAGCCGGTTCGCCGCCATAACGGAGGCCATTATCCATCCTGACGATCGCGCCGAGGTTTTCGCCGCGTTCGAACGCCACTTTGCGACGGGCGAGAGTCTTTCCATGAAGTGGCGCATGCGTCGGGCCGACGGCGTGTATCGCTGGATGGAGGCCAGTGCGGAGGCAATGCGCGATGAGGATGGCCGTATCGCTCAGCTGTACGGTCTCTGCCACGATATTGACGATCTGGTTTTGGCCGAGGAATCGTTGCGCCGCAGCAAGCAGCAGCTGGAGCAGATGATCGACGCGGTGCCGATCAACATCCTGAGCTTTGATCGCGCGCGGAAGCTGACCTATGCCAGCAAGCGATATCTCGACACCGTAGGTGCGCCCGGCCACATCGAAGACTTCGAGGCCCTGGCGGAGGATTTATCTCACCCGGAAGACTTCCCCATCATGCTTCGCAGGGCGTTGCACGGGTTCACGACGGGTGAGCCGTTCGTCAATCGATTCCGCCGGCGTTGCAGCGATGGCGTCTATCGCTGGATCGAGGCTCGGGCGCAGGCGCTCCGCAATGCCGATGGCGAGATCGTGCAATGGTACATCGCCTCGATCGACATCGAGGAAGAGATGCAGGCGCAGGCCGCCTTGCGCGAAAGAGAGCGGTTCCTCTGGCAACTCGTGGAAACGTTGCCGGCTATGATCGATTGTGCGGCGCCGGACGGCGAGCCGGTGTATCGGAGCCAGCAGCTTCGCGAGTTCCTGGGATACCAGCTTGAGGACCTGAGCGAGACCGAAGGGTCCCGACTGATGCAGACGCTGGATGCGGGCGTTCACCCCGACGACCTTGCTGCCGTAAAGAGCGACTACGCGCACTCTCTGGTGACGGGCGAACCTTACGCACGTCGCCATCGCTTGCGGCGCCATGACGGCGCATATCGCTGGATCGAGACGCGCGCGGCACCGATGCGCAACGCCGACGGCAGCATCGTGCAGTGGAACGTGATCTGCCTCGACATCGACGCCGAGGTCCAGGCGCAGGAGGACCTCCGATTGGCGCAGGAGCGCCTTGCGCGTGCGAGCCAGGCGGCAAGCCTTGCCGAGCTTTCCGCGTCGATCGCCCATGAGGTGAACCAGCCCTTGGCCGCGGTGGTCTGGAACTCCCAGGCCTGCCAGCGCTGGCTGACCGCCAGCCCGCCGAACCTGGAACGGGCCCAGATCACCGTTCAACGGATCATTCGCGACGCCAATGCCGCGGCCGACTTCGTGAGCCGGATCCGCGCCCTGTTCCAGCAGGCGGTGGTGCCGCGGCATCGGGCGTCGATCGGGGACGTCATCGCCGATGTCGAACGGCTGCTTGCGGACCGGACGTCGCAAACACGGGTCGGCGTGGCGGCGGATGTCGACGCCGAACTGCCGGACATCGCGTTCGACGTCGTCCAGGTCCAACAGGTACTCGTCAACCTCATGCGCAATGCTATCGAGGCGATGGATGGCCACACGCCCGAGCCCCGCCTCCGCGTACGCGCGGCTCGCGACGGCGACGTCGTGCGGGTCGAGGTGAGCGACAACGGACCGGGCGTCCTGCATCCGGAGAAGGTCTTCGACGCCTTCTTCACCACCAAGCAGACCGGCATGGGGATGGGGCTCGCGATCTGCCGGTCGATCATCGAGTCCCATGGCGGCCGGCTATGGGTGGAAGGTAACGACACCGGAGGCGCAACGTTCGCCTTCACCCTGCCGATCCAGGCGTTCGAGCCCACATGACCACGGAGAAGCCCATCGTGTTGATCGTGGACGATGACCCGAGCGTGCGCGAAGCCCTCAGCGAGCTGCTGGAATCCCACGGGGTCCGCGTGGCCTCCTATGCGTCGGCCGGCGACTATGCGCTCGCTGGCCGGCCCGAAGCGCCGGCGTGCCTGCTCCTCGACATAGAGCTTCCCGACATCAATGGTCTCGAGCTGCAGGCCCGGCTGGCCGGCACAAACCATCCGCCGATCGTGTTCATCACCGGCCATGGCGACATCCCCTCGTCGGTGCGGGCGATCAAGCACGGCGCCGTCGACTTTCTGACCAAACCGTTCAGCGAGGAGGCCCTCATGGCCGCCCTCGATGCCGCGTTCGCCCAGGACAGGCATCTGCGCGCCGAGCGCGTCGACCTCGAACGCCTCAAGGCACGCTACGCAACGTTGACGCCACGCGAGCGCGAGGTTCTGCCGCTCATCGTCAGCGGATTGTTGAACAAGCAGGCCGCCGCTGCGCTGGAGCTCAGCGAGGTCACATTCCAGCTGCACCGGCGAAACGTGTTGCGAAAGATGGGCGCCGACTCGCTCGCCGACCTGGTGAGGATAGCCGAGCGGCTGAGCATCCCGGTTACACATTCGCGTCGCGGAGAGAGAGAAGCGTGAGCAGTTCCAAGCGTATCATCGCGATCGTCGACGACGACATCCGGCTGCTCGAGTCCCTGGAGAATCTCCTGGAATCGGCCGGCTATGCCGTTCGGACGTTCTCGTCGCCGAAGGCGCTTCTCGCGGCGGGGCTGGCTGATCTCGATTGCCTGATCACCGATATCGGCATGCCCGAAATGGATGGTTTCCAGCTTCGCGAAGCCATCGGCCAAACGCGTCCCAACCTCCCCATCTTCCTGGTGACCGGCCGCCACGAGATCGCAGACCGCCCAGGCAAGTCCGCCTTGGCGACCGCTCTGTTCCGCAAGCCGATCGATGGCCAGCTATTGCTGGCCGCCGTGGAAAAGACCTTCACCGAGTGAATCTGGGAGAGGTGACCATGTTGCAGCGATTGTCCCGCGAAGCCCGAACGTCACCGGATTCCACCAGGGTGGAGGCGCCGGTCGTTCTGGTGGTGGATGACGACGCCGCGGTCCGGGAGGGCTTGAGCGAGCTGATATCGTCGATCGGGTTGAACCCGGTCTGCTTTGCTTCCACGCAGGAGCTCCTGGCCTCGTGGGACCCGGACGAGCCCGGCTGCCTCATCCTCGACGTGCGCATGCCCGGCGCGAGCGGGCTCGACCTCCAGCGCCGCCTGGCGGCCAGTGGCAACACCAAGCCGATCATCTTCCTGACCGGGCACGGCGATATCCCGATGACGGTGCAGGCCATGAAGGCCGGTGCCGTCGACTTTCTGACCAAGCCGGTCCGCGACCAGGTGCTTCTGGACGCCATCACCGTCGCGCTGGAGCGCGACCGGTTGCAGCGCGCGACGGCGGATGTCGCAAAGCGTAATGTCGAACTGCTGGAACTGCTGACGCCACGCGAGCGATCCGTCCTCATGGAGGTGGTCCGCGGACGCCTCAACAAGCAGATCGCCCATGACTTCAGCATCAGCGTGGTCACGGTGAAGCTTCACAGGAGCAACGCCATGCGGAAGATGCAGGTCGCCACCGTCGGCGAGCTGATCCGGGCATGGTCAACCTTGCCGAGGCATTTGCGGCAAGCGCGCGAATGAACGGGACCGATAGCAAAGCTCCGACGTGAAATCCCGTGCAACCGTCTTGTGCCGGGCGTCAGAACTTCGTCGGGGGACCGTCTGGCCGCAGACGCCTCACGCCGCGGTGTCGAGCACGATCTTGCCGAACCCGCCGCCGGCTTCCATGCAGCGATGCGCCTGCGCCGCTTCGGAGAGCGGGAAGACCTTGCCGACCAGAGGCTTAAGCCGGCCATCGGCGAACATCGGCAACGCGCCTTCGGAGAAGCGCCGTACCATGGCGCGCTTCTCCTCCGCCGTCCGCGACTTCATCACCGTGCCGATCAGGCGCAAATGATTGTGCAGCAGGAGGGCCAGCGGGATGGTGGTGCTGTCCTGCCCGCCCAGCAGGCCGACCTGTACGAGGCGTCCGCCCGGCGCGAGGCTGCGCAAGTTGCGGGCGAGATAGTCGCCGCCGACGAAATCGACGATCACGTCGACCCCGCTTCCGCCGGTTGCCTCGCACACACCCTGCTCGAAATCCTCGGAGCGATAGTCGAACACCGCGTCGGCGCCGAGCGCGACGACGTCGGCACGGCGCTCGGCATTGGCCGTCGCGAACACCCAGGCGCCGAGCGCGTGGGCGATCTCCACGCCGGCGGAACCGACGCCGCCGGCGGCGGCATGTATGAGCACGGCCAGACCCTTGCCGGCGCCGCCGAGATGGACGGCCGCCTCCCATGCGGTGACGAAGGACTCCATCACCGCCGCTGCCCCGACATAGTCGAGACCTTCTGGAATGCGCACCGCCATGCCGCGATCCACACGGGCATATTCGGCATAAGCGCCGCCACCGACGATGGCCATGACGCGCTCGCCGGGGCGGACATCGGTGACGTCGCGGCCCGCGGCGATCACCTCGCCCGCCACTTCCAGCCCCAGCAACTCGCTCTCGCCATAGCTCTGTTTGCCGTAATAGCCCTGCCGTTGCAGCAGGTCGGCACGGTTGACGCCGGCGGCCATCACCTTCACCAACAGGTCGCCGGGACGCGGCTCCGGCATCGGAGCCTCGGCAAGGCGGAGCACATCCGCCTTGCCGAACTCATCGAACATGACCGCCTTCATTTCGCGCTGGCCTTGGCGACCGCCCGGCGGGCGATGCTGGCGGCGAAGAGCGGCGTTTCGCGACGGTTATGGTCGCCGCCGGCCTCCTGGCGGGCCACCGCCGCCTGCTCGAAGGTCTGGCCGTGCGCGGCGAGGAACTCTATGAACACGTCGGTCGGGTGCGAGGTGACGCGGTTGGTGTAGCGGGTGCGGCCGCCGTCGATCGCCTCTGCGAGCAACTCCCAGATCACGTTGACCTGCGTGCGCCCCACCGGGGTGAACACGTCGGAGATCGAGTTCATCCGGCAATAGCTCGGGGTCGCTTCCTCGGCGACATAATGCTGGATGACCAGCCCGGTGCCGATCATCTCGACATTGATGACCATGGGACGGCCGTCATCGGTCGTCGTGATGCCGGAGCCGATATGGTCGGGCGGGCAGCAGCGCAGATATTCCGCCTCCGGCAGGGTGAACAGCCAGTCGGCGATGTCGACCTTCTCCAGTGGCACGTCGATCTCGGCGGTATAGGCGGACTGCGAGAGGATCTTGTCGGTCAGAACATTCATGGCTTTGCCCTTCAATCACATATCGTCTCAGCGGCGATCGATCGCTGCGCCGGCGAGACCCGGACGCAAACGACGACATCGGGTATGATCATGCGCCGTGCCGGGGGTAGCGTATTTCGCCATTTCCATAGTCGCTGTCGTTGTTTGCGAGATGGAATGTCAGCGAGGCTTCCCTGGCGCCGGGTGACGCCGCTGTGTTGACGGCGCCGAATATGCGACTGTCGTGGATGGGCGATAAGCCACCGCTTCCTGCAAACGGCTTTGCCTGGATCGCAAAGATGAGACCCCATTTCGCCGAGTACCTCGCCACCTTCGTCGATGTCGTCAGGGCCGGGAGCTTTTCCGGCGCCGCCCGCCGGCGCGCGGTGACGCCTTCGGCGATCGTGCGCCAGATCGATACGCTGGAGGCGGATCTGGGCGTTGCCCTGCTGATCCGCTCGACGCGGGCCCTCACGCTTACCGATGCCGGCTGGCGGCTGCACGAGCGGGCGCTGCGGCTTCTCGACGAGCTGGCCGACACCCACGCGGAGGTTTCCGCCTTCGACGGCTCCGTCTCCGGCACGCTGCGGATCGCCTGCTTCCCGACCTTCGGCAAGCGCTATGTGCTGCCCATCGTCGCGGCGCTGCAGGCGGAGCACCCGGCGCTCAAGGTCGAACTCGACCTGACGGAACGGTTGGCCGATCCGGTCCTCGAACGTCTCGACGTGGTGATTCGCATGGGGGAGCTGACCGATAGCACGCTGATCGCCACCAGGCTTGCGCCGCTGACGCGGCTGCTGGTGGCAAGCCCGGCCTACCTGGCGCAGGCTGGTGCGCCGGACCGTCTCGTCAATCTCTCATCGCATCGTCTGCTCGACAAGCTGCATGGTGCCGATCTTCTCGGCTGGCGGGACGTGCTTGATTGCCCGGCGGGCCATGCCGGAAAAGGTGTGGTGACGTTCCGGTCCGATGATTTCGAGGCCCTGCGCGCGGCGGCCGAGGCGGGCCTTGGAATAGCGTTCCTGTCGAGCTGGGTCGTCGGGCCGGACGTCAGGGCCGGACGGCTGGTTCGGCTCCGGCTGGATGAAGAACCCTGGAACGCCGAGCCGGCGGGAATCCACCTGCTCCGCGCCCTGCCGCAGGCGAGCGCCAAGGTGCGGGCGTTCACCGAGGCGCTGCGGGCGGGCATCGGAAGCCCGCCCGTCTGGGAGCCCTGATGGGGCACGTTTTGCTCGATGGCGATCGACGGCGATCTCGTCATTGACAGCGGCCCAGGCGTGTTCGCGGCGGCATGCACGCCGCCGCTGTGCCGGTGAGCTTTCCTTGGATCGTGGGCCGGTCAGATCTGCGTCATGCCGCCATCGACGAACAGTTCGGCGCCATTGATGAAGCTTGCGGCGTCGGAGGCGAGGAACAGCACGGCCTGCGCCACATCCTCCGGCTTGCCGACACGGCCGGCGGGGATGCTGGCGACCAGGCCGGCCTTCACGCCCTCCGCCTGAACGCCGCCGCCGAAGAGTTCGTCGAGGCCGGCGGTTTCGATCACGCCGGGGCTGACGACGTTCCCCCGGATATGACGGTCCTTGAGATCGAGGATCCAGTTGCGGGCGAAGTTAGGCACCGCCGCCTTGGTCGCGCTGTAGACGCTGAAGGCCGGGTTGCCGGTCGAGCCCGTGACCGAGCCGGTCAGCACCACGTGCCCGCTTCAGCTGTCCCCATGGCATGGTCGAGGTGCTGTCTCCCGGCATTCCGGGGTTTCTCTCCCGCTTTCCCAAGGTTCGGCTGCAGGTGATCGCGACGGACCACCCGTCGACCTGATCGCCGAGCGCGTGGATGTCGCCCTTCGCGTGCGGGTGGATCTCACCACCGACGCCTCGCTCACCATGCGCACGCTCGGCCATTCGCGACGCCTCCTCGTCGCGAGCCCGGCGCTGGCGAACCAGGCGCAGGAGGGCATCGGGGCGCTGGCCGGGCTGCCGACGCTCGGCTCCGCGGATGAGCCGGGCGAAGTCCTCTAGGACCTCGAGGGGCCGGAGGGCGCACGCTTTGTCCACCGGCATGAACCGCGCCTGACCTGCGGCGACCTCGCAACGCTGCGCGGGGCCGCCGCCGCTGGACTTGGCGTGGCACTGCTGCCGGATCATATCTGCCAAGCCGATCTGACCAGCGGGCGGCTCGTGCGCGTTTTCCCCGGCTGGGGCGGACAGTCCGGCATCATGCACCTTGTCCTCACGACCCGGAGAGGGCTGCCGCCGGCCGTACGTGCCTTCATCGATCATCTCGCCAAGACTTTCGGCTCCTTGAGGCTGGACGAATGACGGCACCCATAACCCTGGCTTCAAGGACGATGGTTGCCGGCATGTGTCGGCCTAAGTCGTCGGGCGCCGGAAGCGGCCGTTATCCTTGGGCCTTGGCATATGGGTCACGCGCCTGAGTTCATCCGCTCCCCGGCCCATGTGGCGATGTCGCCGGGGCGGGCCAGCCATATTGCGTCCTGCCGGGCGGCAATGTGTTCCAGCGCCTTTGTGAGCGCGCGCAGGCGAAACGGCTGGCCGGAAATGAAGGAATGCACCACGACGCTCATCACCAGCGGCTGGGTGCGCGCGGCCTCCAGCATCTCGTCGAACTCGTCGATGATCATCTCGGCGAAGTCGCGGGCGCTGGCCTGACGGCCGATGATGGTGGTGCTGTCATTGAGTTCGAGGGCATAGGGCATCGACATCAGCCGGCCGGTCTGGGTGGTCAGCCACACCGGCTGGTCGTCCATGCGGAAATCGGCGACATATTTGAAGCCTTCCGCCGCCAGCAGATCGAGCGTCGCCGGGCTGTGGGCGAGCCACGGGCTGGACCAACCGGTGGGCGGCGCGCCTTCTTCGCGGGTGATGCGCTCGACCACGGCACGCAGATAGGCGGTCTCCTCTTGCGGGTTCATGCCGGCGAGCGTGTCGGAATTGCTGACGCCATGCGCCACGAACTCGGCGCCGATCTCGCGCGCGGCTTGAATGACGGCGGGGGCATGGTCGTAGACCGCCGTGTTCAGCAGTACCGCCGGCTTGATGCCGAAGGAGGCGAGCCGCTCGAACAGCCGGAACGCGCCGACGCGGTTGCCATAGTCACGCCAGGAAGCATTGACCAGATCGGGCTTGGAGGCGCCGGGGAACAGGTCTTCGGTCAGGCCCTCGCCAAAGGCATATTCCTCGACGCCGACGGCGACATAAACCGCGAGACCCGCGCCATTGGGCCAGCGATAGGTCGGACGATCCTTGATCGAGGAGAAGCCGTAGCGGCCGTGAGTGGCGAGACGGGTGGCGGACATCAGTGGATTCCTAGTGGCGGGCATCGCCGACCCAGCGGTTCATGCCGACGTCCGAGGCTGCGGCCTTGGCGTACATGGCGCGGTAATAGGGAAGCAGTCGCCCGGCGGCTTTCGAAGCGGCGTGCAGCGTCGGGGAGCGGGCGGCGAAGAGTTCGCGCGCCTCGGCCCGCAGCGCGGCCTCGTCCATGGTGGTGAGGCGGCCATCTTCGAACACGATGCGGCCGGCGACCATGGTGAGCACGACCGAGGCGCCGCTTTCGCAATAGACCAGTTGGCGGTGCAGATCGTTGAGCGGGATGAAGGCGAGGCTGTCGAGATCGACGAGCGTCAGGTCGGCGAGCCGGCCGGCCTCGACGGCGCCAAGTTCGTCCTGCAACCCCATGGCGCGGGCGCCGCCGCGCAGCAGGCAGTCGAGGATCTCGCCGGCGCGGGGCCAGCTTTCATAATCGGGACCCGCGATGTTGTGGATCAGGCCGGCCATCTTGGCGACCGCCCACATGTTCACCGCGTCGTCGGCGATGGCTTCATCGGTGCCGAGGCAGATCGGAATGCCGCGCTGGCGGATGGCGCGGAACGGCATCACCCCGCTGCCGAGCCGCAGATTGCTGATCGGGTTGTGGGCGACGACCGAGCCGGCGGCGGCGATCAGGTCGAGATCATCCTCGTCCACCCAGACGGCGTGGATGATGTTCATGCGGCTCGACAGCAGGCCGAGATCGGAGACGTAGCGGATCAGCGAGCGACCGTTGAAGCGCTCACGCCCCAGCACGCGCTGCAGCTTGGTCTCCAGCATATGGGCGTAGAACGGCAGGCCATGGGTACAGCTGAGATCGTCCAGCGCGTGGAAATAGGCGGGCGAGACGCGCTGCGGCGCGGAGCAGGAGACGGCGGCACGCAGCCGCCCGCCCTCCGCGCCATGCCAGCGGGTGATGAGGTGATGATACATGCCGAGCAGGCTTTGCATACCGAACGCGCGTGGCTTCGCCAGTTCGGCGCGCATGTCGGGCGGCAGCAGCTCCTTGAGGAAGGGCAGCTTGTCGAGCTCGGGCAGGTTGGGCTCGTCCAGCGCCAGCGTGGCGCGGATGCCGCTATCGGCATAAGCCTGCATCACCGCGTCGATAATGTCGGGGGTCGGCTCCGGGATGAAGAACGCGTCGTCCTGCACGGCGGTGACGCCGGTCTTGAGCATTTCGGCGCAGGCGAGCTGCGTGCGCACATAGGCTTCGCGCGGGCTGGGGCGCAGCGCCTCCAGCGCCGGGGACTCGTACAGCATGAAGATTTCCAGCGGCAGGCTGTCGAGCCGGCCCTTCATGTGGTTCACCGGCGAATGGAAATGCGCGTTGATCAGGCCGGGCATCAGCAGCTTGCTGCGCCCGTCGATGACGCGGACGTCGTTAGGTGAGCGCGAGGCCGCTTCAACGCCGACCGCTGTAATGCGATTGCCCTCGACCCGCACATCGGTGGCCGGCGACATGCCGCGATCACCGTCGAGCTCGAGCAGATGGACGCCCCGGAACAGCGTGCTCATGGCGTGGGCCCGTCGAACAGCCGGCCCCAGCGCCGCCCTCGCGGATCGGCCCGGCCGACCATGTCCAGTCCATGCCAGACCGCCAGCGTCACGGAATCGAGGATCGGGATATCGAGTTCGCGCTCCAGCGTATCCACCACATAGGCGGCGGGGAAGTTGGTGCACCAGGTGAGGATCGCGTCGGGCTGGGCGGTTGCGACGTCGCGGATCATCGCCGCGATGTCGGCATCGGGAACGGCGGCGTAGTCGAGATTGTCGGCGATGCCGGGATGCGCTTCTGCAACCACCTCCAGCCCCTCGCGCTCGAAGCCGGCGACGAGCTTGTTCTGGTAGTCGCCGGCGTAGGGGGCGACCACGGCGATGCGGCGCGCGCCAAGGCTGCCGAGCGCGGCTTCCAGCGCCAGCGAGGAGGTGGTGGCGGGAATGCCGGTCTCGTCGGTCACGCGGCGGCAGAGTTCGCGGTCGGTGGCGAAGCCGAGCGTCGCGCCCTTGCTGCCGTTCCATACGATCACGTCGGGCCGCGCCTGCGCCAGCAAATGGGCGGCGGCCAGCATGCCGTCCCAATCGTAATCGTCAGGGAACAGATCCCTGGCCCCGAACACCGGCGTGCGGGAGAAGTGGGGGGACACCTCGGGGAAGTCGGACAGGATGGCGCAGGTCACGCGCTCGACCACCAGATTGGCCGAGGGCGTGATCATGCCGATGGCGGCGCGATACTTCGGGCGCAGCGAGGGAAAGGCTGGGCTCCCGCTCACGCGGCGTCCTCCCGCACCAGCCGGTTGCGGTCGGCCTGCCAGCTTGCCAGCACCTCGCTGCCCGGCCCGATATCGGGCGCTACGGCATCGACGACATCGTTCTGGCGCACCGCGATCAGCGGTTCCTCGCCGGGGCGCCGCAGATAATAATGCGTGGTGATGCCGTGATAGACCACCTGCTCGACGGTCATCCGCGCCGCGTTCGGCCCGGCATCGCCATGGGCCGGTGCGATCCGCACCGATTCCGGGCGCAGCGCGATGGTGGCCTTTCCGTCGGCCGGCGGGAGGCCGTCCAGCGCGAGGGTGAGGCCGTCGCCGGTGGTGACGATATAACCGCCGGCCTCGCGGCGGGTGACGCGGCCGTGGAAGAAGTTCGAGGTGCCGATGAAGCTGGCGACGAACCGGGTCGCCGGGTTCTCATAGACCTCGCGCGGCGTGCCGACCTGCTCGATGCGGCCATTATTCATCACCGCCACCCGGTCGGACAGCGTGAGCGCTTCGTCCTGGTCGTGCGTGACCATCAGCGTGGTGATGCCCAGCCGCTGCTGCAGCTGGCGCATCTCGATCTGCATGTTCTCGCGCAGCTTCTTGTCGAGCGCACCGAACGGCTCGTCCAGCAGCAGAACGGACGGCTCGACGATCAGCGCCCGGGCGAGGCCGACGCGCTGCTGCTGGCCGCCGGAAAGCTGGTGCGGCAACCGCTCGGCGAAGGATGACAGCCGCACCGTGGCGAGCGTCGCCGTCACCCGGCGGGCGATTTCGTCCTTCGGCACCTTCCGCATCTCCAGCCCGAAGGCGAGGTTGCGGGCGACGGTAAGGTGGGGGAACAGTGCGTAGTTCTGGAACAGCATGCCGATATTGCGGCGATGCACCGGCGTGTGGGTGACCGAGCGGCCGGCGATACGGATATCGCCGCCGCTGGGGTCGATGAGACCGGCGATCATCCGCATGATCGTGGTCTTGCCGCAGCCCGAAGGGCCGAGCAGGGACAGCACATGTCCCGGCTCGATGGTGAAGCTGACGCCGTGCACGGCGCGATGGCCGCCGTAATCTTTCTGCACGTCGTCCACCGCGATGTCGGCCGCGCGGATCGTCCGTTCGGGAAGCGGGTTCGCCATTGTCGTTACGCCGTGAAGATCTGATTGAGGTTCTCGATCCAGCTGGAGCGGACCGAGTTCACATAGGCCCAGTCCGGGCTGAACAGGCCGAGCTCGTCCATCTTGCTCTCGGGATAGGCGAGCAGGCCGGCGATCTCCGGCTTGAAGCTGAGGCCGCTGACCGCCGGGGCGGCGAGCGCCGTCTCGGCGAGACCCTGCTGGATCGCCGGATCGAGCATGCGGTTCATGAATTCGGCGCCGAGATCGGCATTCGGGGCGTTCTTCACCAGGATCTGGCAGTTCACGCCGGTGAACGCGCCCTCCTTGGGGAAGCACATGTCGATGCTCGCGCCCTTCAGCTTGTAGGGATAGACGTATTTGGAATATTCCGGCCCGCCAATGGCGCCCTGGCCCTGCGCCACCAGCAGCGGCGCGTCGTCGGTGCTGTAGAGATTCAGTACGTTGGGCTTCAGCTCCTTCAGCTTCGGCCAGGCCTGGTCGGCGAGATACTGCGCTTCCTTGTAGGGCTTGCCGGTGGCGATGGCGGCGGCGATGATCACGGTGAACACGCTCGGCGTGGTCTTGGTGCCGACCAGCGAGACCTTGCGGGCGAAGCGCGGGTCCCACAGCTCGGCATAGCTTTCCAGCGGCTTGGTCGCCTGCGGATTGTAGAACAGCCCGGCCGAGGAGATGGCGAGTGCGACGCCGTAGCCGTCATTGTAGATGAAACGCGGATAGACCTTGGCCAGATTGGGCATCTTGTCCCTGGGCAGCGGGTCGATCAGCCCTTCGCGCTTGGCGATCTCGACACCGAGATCGTCGACGAACATCACGGTGAATTTCGGCGCATCCTTGCCGGCGCGCAGCAGCGCGATCTGGCCGAGCGTCGAGCCCTGCTGGGCGTCGACCTTGCAGTCGAACTCCTTTTCGAAGCTAGGGAGCACCTGCTTGCGGATGAATTCGCCCTGCACCCCGCCCCAGATGCCGATCTGCATGGTTTTGCCGGCAGCCCAAGCATTGCGGACGAAGAAGCTGGGGGCGGCGAGGCCGGCGGCGGTGGCGGCGCCCGCCTTCAGGAGGTTGCGGCGGCTCAGGGGTGTGGAGAGCGGCTTGGTCGTCAGCTTGATTGTCATGGCAAAACTCCGGGGTTCGCGCTCCGGCCCGGGCCGCGCGCAGCGATCGAGATGAAAGGCGATGCGGGTAAGAAGCGGGCGTTTAGAAACTCATGGCGCGTCTCAAGCCGGCGAGGCGTTCCAGCAGCAGCACCATGAACAGCGAGAAGAAGATCATCAGCGAGGCGATGGCGGCGATGCCGGGGTCGAACATGCGGCTGATGAGCGAGAGCATCATCATCGGCAGCGGCACATGCGAGGCATCGAACAGCCACATCGAGACGGCGTAATTGTCGAACGAGGTGACGAAGGCGAACAGCGCGCCGGCCACCAGCCCCGGCATGATCTGCGGCCGCGTGATCCGCCAGAAGGCGGTGAACCGACCCGCGCCCAGCGTGCGGGCGGCTTCCTCGAGGCCGGGATCGACCACCACGAGGCTCGCCGAGACGGTGCGCACCACATAGGGCGTCGTCACCAGAACATGGCCGATCCAAAGGTTGAGGAAGGCGTCATTCGAGCCGATCGACGAGAACAGCCGCAGCAATGCGATTCCGGTGACCAGCGAGGGGAAGATCAGCGGCGAGAGAACCAGCGCCTGGATGAACCCCTTGCCGGGAAAGGAGAGCCTGACCAGTCCCACAGCGGTCGGGGTGCCCAGCAGCACGGCGCCGCAGGCGGCCGTCGTGCTGAGCAGCACGCTGAAGCCGAAGGACGAGGTGAAGTCGGCATCCTGCAACACCTTGCCGTACCATTGCAGGGTGAAACCCTTGGGCGGGAAGGTGATGAACGGCGTGTCGGAGATCGACAGCACGATCGGGAAGATCAGCGGCAGCAGCAGGAACAGGACGATGAGGCCGGTGAGGGTGTAGATGAGCGGCGCGGCGCGCCCGAGACCATTTTCCGACATCACGCGGCCTCCATCGCACGGGAGCGAAAGCGGCGCTCGATCAACGCCATGTAGGCGAGATTGATCGCCATCACGATCAGCACCATCGCGGTGGCGATGGCGGCACCGAACGGCCAGTCGAACACGGTGAGGATCTGCTCCTCCACCAGCGTGCCGAGCATTTTGGTGAAGCTGCCGCCAAGCAGCGCCGGCAGAATGAAGGACGAGGCGGTGAGCGAGAATACCAGCGTGCAGCCGACGCCGAGACCCGGCACGCTGAGCGGCAGCGTCACGCGGCGGAACACCGCGAGGCTCGAACCGCCGAGTGTGCGGGCGGCGTCCTCCACGGCCGGGTCGATGCGCCCGATGGCGGCGGCGAGCGGCAGCACCATCATCGGCAGGAACACCTGCATCGAGCCGATGATGACGGCCCATTCGGTGTAGAGAATTTCGACCGGCCCGAGGCCGAGATAGGACAGCGCCCAGTTGAGCACGCCGCTGTTGCCGTTGCCGAGGATGATGCGCCAGCCATAGGCGCGCACCACGACATTCACCAGCAGCGGCGCGATCACCAGCACGGTGATGGCCCGCCCGATCATGGCCGGGCCGCGTGCGATGACCAGCGCTAGCGGGTAGGCCAGCAGCATCGCGCCGAGGGTGGTGAACAGGCTGATGCGCAACGTGGTGACGACGACGTTGCGATAAAGGTCGACCGCGCCGAGCCGGATGTAGTTCGCCAGCGTGAAATTGCCGGTCAGCGTGCCGTCGGGAAGCTGCTGCAGGAAGCTGTAGCGCACCATCAATCCGACTGGAATGACGAAGACCGCGATGAAGAACATCACGACAGGTCCCAGAAGAATAAGCGCCGGCAGCAGGTTCCGACGACGCGGGGCAGCAGCTGCGGGCGCCGCTACGGCGGGAATCGGTGGGGAGCCGTCGATTTGAACGAGCGACACGGGCAACCTCATCGGTGAGGAGGCGGCGCCAGCGCGCCGTTTTGATGTCGATAATCGTATATAAGATTGTCGACAAAACAATCAATTTATGTGCACGAATTATTCGCTGTTCGTGCTGCAAAAATAAGCACTCCGCTCGACATCCAATCGGCTACATGTCTACATACCGTCGCGATTTCGATGCGGTGGGCGATGGCACGCAAGGACGGGACCGGCGACGTGGAAGTGGGTGCGGACGCGCAGGGCGAC
Source organism: Ancylobacter defluvii (assembly GCF_018390605.1). Classification (GTDB taxonomy): domain Bacteria; phylum Pseudomonadota; class Alphaproteobacteria; order Rhizobiales; family Xanthobacteraceae; genus Ancylobacter; species Ancylobacter defluvii. The sequence goes on along the minus strand of NZ_JAHBGD010000026.1, from coordinate 180,011 downwards.
GAGCACGGGGGCGGCACGGACGACGCCATCTACGCGAAGATCCATGCCGCCATTGCCGCGCAGGATCTGCCGCCCGGCACGCGGCTGCGCGAAGACGAGATGCGACAAATCTTCGGAGTCAGCCGGGCGCGCATCCGCAAGGTGTTCGCGCGGCTCGCCTATGCGGGTCTGGTGACGATCGAGCCCAATAAGGGCGCATCGGTGTTCCAGCCGACGCCGAAGGAGGCTCGCGAGATCTTCGCAGCCCGGCGCGGTATCGAGGGCACCATCGTGCGGCTGCTGGCCGGCCGGATCGGCAAGGCGGAACTCGCCACGCTGAACCGCCATATTGCGCTGGAAGTTGCCGCCGAGGCGCGCCGCGACTGGCACGAGATGGTCCGACTATCCGGCGAGTTCCATCTGCTGCTGGCCGAAATTGCCGGAAACGACATATTGCTGCGCTTCCTGCGCGAGCTCATCACCCGCGAGGCGCTGGTGATCCTGGTCTATGAGAAACCGGGCCAGCCGAGCTGCTCGCATCACGAGCACCAGATGATCCTCGAGGCCATTCTGGCGGGCGACGCCGTTCGAGCAACCGCGCTGATGGAGGAGCATCTCGGCAATGTCGAGGAAAGGCTCGATCTGGACCGCGACACCCGCAAAAGCGTCGACCTCGGCCGATTGTTTGCCGGAAGGTGAGCTCGCAAGGCTGATCGCGAACCCAACCAGCGATCTGCAATCGGGTGCCAGCTCCCAAATGTGCCTGGGTTGTCGTGGTGGCTTTGCACCGATGATGCGTCGAACATTCCACGGTGCATAGTGTCCACCTTTTCGATGGGCAGCCAGCTTTTGGTTGCGCCAGATCTCGGAAACGAAAGATAATCGTCTGCCGGGCGTGCCGCATCAGGTGCAGGAGTTGAACAGCCAACTGAGAGCGGACGCTTATAGGACCGATAGACTATCCACCGCCTCCAGCAGCATGTCGGCCGCGTGTTCCGGCAACGGTCCATATCGGTGCGTAAGCCAACGCAAACACTCCCCGAACACGGCGGCCGTGCCGTGGTCCCGAGTGACCTTGTTCTATTGAAACTTCACGGCAAATTCTCGCGGAAGATGACGTCGATGGACGGCGCGGGCACCGCTTCCGTCGCGGGGCGGCCGGCACGCAGATTGGCGAAGATCGTGATGCAGTTCGCCAGCGTTGCCTGCGGATTCTGAGTAATGACGGCATCCATGGTCCCGTCGAGCAGCAGCGCCCGCGTCTCGCGCGTCAGGCCATGGCCGACGAAGACCACGTCGTGCTGGCGGCCCGCTTCCTTCAGTGCGCGCGCCACGCCCGTCGGGCCACCGCCAATGTTGTAGATGCCGGCGAGATCGGGATGCCGGCCGAGCAGCGTTTTGGTCTGGCGATAGTTGCGCGCATCCTCGTCCAGCCCCTCGCGCAGCCCGACCACCTCGATCGCGGGAAACGCCTCCTCGAAGAGATGCAGGAAGCCCATCTCGCGCTCCTCATGCGCGCGATAGCTCAGGCTGCCGGCGATCATCGCCACCTTGGCTGGCCGCGGCCCGATGAAGCGGGCGATCAGATAGCCGGCGGTGCGGCCTGCCGAGCGGTTCTCCAGGCCGACATAGGCGACGCGCGCGCTGTTGCCGACATCGGTGATCAGAGTGACGGTCGGCACCCCACGCTCGGCCAGGCCGTTGACTGCCTCGCGCACCAGCGGATGCTCCAGCGCCATGAAGGCGACGCCGTCCACCTCGCGTCCGATCTTCCTCAGCTTCTGGGCGAGCAGGTCGGGACGGAAGCTCTCGATGCGCTCGACTCGTGCGCACATGTTCACTGCCGCAAACTGCGACTGCGCGCCGCCGACCAGGCGGCCCAGCATGGTCACGAAGCTGTTCTCACCGGCTGGGAGCAGGAAGGCGAGGCGCAACGGCCGCAAGCCGGCGGAGGCGCGCTCGCTGGCATCGGTGATGTAGTCGAGTTCGTTGGCGGCCTGCAGCACCCGGCGCAACGTCGTGGGCCTCACTCCTGGCCGGCCGTTGAGCGCGCGGTCGGCCGTCGCCGTGGAGACGCCGGCACGCGCTGCCACATCGGCAAGGGTTGGAAGCTGGCGGGTCTTGGTATTGTCCTCGATCGACATAGGAAGCATCAAATAACATCAAAATTGGGCTTTGACCCAAAGTTCTAGGCGAACGTAAATTTCCCGCAAGCGCAAAATGCGCAGCAGACGGTCGGGGATGGGAGACCCAGATGAACGCGATTCCATTGAGGGTAAGGCGAGCGCTGGTCGCGCCGAGGCGCGCGGAAGCGTGAAGGAGGGCATGGCCTCCAATTCCGCATCTCGCATCAAAAGCCATCAATTACATCAGAACACTGCCAGCGATGATGCAGGCGAGACGCAGGAGAAGCAGGTGTCGGGTTCGCGTTTGAACGGCAAGGTGGCGATCGTCTTCGGGGCCGGCTCGATCGGCGAGGGATGGGGCAACGGCAAGGCTGCGGCCGTGGCCTATGCCCGTGCGGGCGCTCGCGTCGTTGCCGTCGATCTCGATGCCGCGGCCGCCGAGGCCACGCGTGCTGTCATCGCTTCGGAAGGGTTCGAGGCCATTGCGGTGACGGCCGATACCACGCGGCTGGACGAGGTGGAGGGAAGCGTCGAGGCCGCCCGGGCCGCGTTCGGCCGGGTCGACATCCTGCACAACAATGTCGGCATCACCTCCCAGGGAGGCCCGGCCGAAACCAGTGAGGCGACCTGGGATCGGGTGATGGCGGTGAACGTCAAGAGCATGTTCCTGACCTGCAGGGCAGTGCTGCCGGTCATGGAGGCGCAGGGCGCCGGCGCCATCGTCAATATCGGCGCCCTCGGCGGCGTGCGCTGGACCGGCTATGCGTATTGCGCCTATGCCGCCAGCAAGGGCGCGGTGAACAGCCTCACCCAGAGCGTGGCGCTGCAATATGCCGGCAAGGGCATTCGCGCCAACTGCATCCTGCCGGGGGTGATGGACACCCCGCACATCTACAAGCAGATCTCCGGTTTCTATCAGGACGATGAGGCGATGGTCGCCGCGCGTCACCGCATGTCGCCCACCGGTCGGATGGGCGATGGCTGGGACGTGGCGCATGCTGCCGTCTTCCTCGCCAGCGATGAGGCCCGCTACATCAACGGCGTCGAGCTGTTCGTCGATGGCGGCCTGCACGCGCGCTGCAACTAGACGGCCGGCCCGCAGCCGCGGGCCTTTCGAGCATTTGCCAGAAGGCAAGGCTTACAACAGAGGAAACGACCATGACCGCCACCACCCGCCGACGCTTCATGAAGGGCCTGCTGCTCGTACCGGCAGCCGGCTTCGCCGTCAGCCTGCCGCGTCCCGCACGTGCCGCCGACATCACGTTGAAATTCGGCAACAACCTGCCGGCGAGCCATCCGTTGAACATCCGCGCCAATGAGGCGGCCGAGCGCATCGCGCGCGAGACCGACGGCCGGATCAAGGTCGATGTCTTTCCCAACAACCAGCTCGGCGGCGACACCGACATGCTGTCGCAGGTGCGCAGCGGCGGCATCGACATCTTCAATGCCGGCACGCTGGTGATCGCCACCCTTGCCCCGATCAGCGCCATCACCGGCGTCGGCTTCGCTTTCGCCAATTACGACCAGGTGTGGAGCGCGGTCGACGGGCCGCTGGGCAATCTGATCCGGGCCGCCTTCGCCAAGGTCGGGCTCCATACCTTCGAGAAGATGTGGGACAACGGCTTCCGGCAGATCACCACCAGCAACCGGGCGATCACCGGCCCGGCGGATCTCGCCCGCCTCAAGATCCGCGTGCCGGTCAGCCCGATGGGCATCGCGCTGTTCCAGGCGCTGGGCGCGTCGCCGACCAGCCTGCAGTTCAGTGAAGTCTATTCGGCGCTGCAGACCAAGGTCGTCGACGCGCAGGAGAACCCGCTCGCCATCGTCGAGACCGCCAAGCTCTACGAGGTGCAGAAGTTCTGTTCGCTCACCAACCATAGCTGGGACGGCTATCACATGGTCTTCAACGGTCGTTCCTGGCGCAACCTGCCGGACAACGACAAGACCATCGTCTCCCGTGCCTTCAACGAGGCCGGACTGCAGCAGCGCGCCGACCTGCGCAAGCTGAACGAGACGCTGCGCGCGCAGCTCACCGCCAAGGGGCTCGCCTTCAACGAAACGCAGCCGGAAGGCTTCCAGGCCAAGCTGCGCGAGGCCGGCTTCTACCAGGAATGGCAAGGGCGGTTCGGCAATGAGGCCTGGAGCGTGCTGGAAGGTACGGTAGGGCGGCTCGCCTGACACGTCGCAGCTACTGGTAAGGACAGAACATGGCTGGACACGCAGCATCCCTGACCGTCGAGGCATCGAAGGCTCCTCTCGGCATCGCGCGCGTGGCGGTGGCGATCGACCGCGTCCTGGGCGGCGCCGTCGAGGCGGCGACAGCCGCGCTGGTGGCGATCGAGGTGATCGTCCTTGGGGTGGGCGTCGTCGCCCGCTACTGCTTCCACGCGCCGCTCGTCTGGTCGGACGAGCTGGCCTCGATCCTGTTCCTCTGGCTGTCAATGCTCGGCGCGGTGGTGGCGCTGCGGCGCGGCGAGCACATGCGGATGACCGGGCTCGTCAGCCGCGTGCCGCCGCGGCTGCGCGCGCTGTTGGAGGTGTTCGCATTGACCGCCTCGATCGGCTTCCTGCTGCTGATCCTGCCGCATGCGCTGGAATATGCGCAGGAGGAATCGTTCATCGTCACGCCGGCGCTGGAGATCTCCAATGCCTGGCGCGCCGCTGCCCTGCCGACCGGCATGGCATTGATGCTGGCTGCCGGCGGCCTGCGGCTCATGCGCTCCGGCACGTTCTGGCCGGTGGTCCTCGCCATCGTCCTGACCGCGCTGCTCATGCTCGCCTTCTGGCTGGCGGGGCCCGTGCTCAAGCCGCTCGGCAAGCTGAACCTGCTGGTCTTCTTCGTCGGCGTCGTCGCGACCAATGTCTTCGCCGGGGTCCCGATCGCCTTCTCCTTCGCGCTGGCGACCTTCGGCTACCTGTCGCTCACCACGTCGACGCCGATGCTGGTCATGGTGGGGCGCCTCGACGAAGGCATGAGCCATCTCATCCTGCTGGCGGTGCCGCTCTTCATCTTCCTCGGCGCATTGATCGAGATGACGGGCATGGCGCGTGCGATGATCCAGTTCCTCGCCTCGCTTCTGGGCCATGTGCGGGGCGGCCTGTCCTATGTGCTCATCGGCGCGATGTACCTGGTGTCCGGCATTTCCGGCTCGAAGATCGCCGACATGGCGGCGATCGCGCCCGTGCTGTTCCCGGAGATGAAAAAGCGCGGTGCCAAGCCCGGCGACCTATTGGCGCTGCTGTCGGCCACCGGCGCGCAGACCGAGACCATTCCGCCCTCCATCGTGCTGATCACCATAGGCTCCGTCACCGGCGTGTCGATCGCCGCGCTGTTCACCGGCGGCATGCTGCCGGCGCTGGTGTTGGGCGCGGCGCTGTGGATCGTGGTCTGGTGGCGCTATCGCGGCGAGGATCTGAGCCAGCTGGCACGGCCGACGGCGCCGGAGATCCTCAAGCTGGCGCTCGTCGCCGCGCCGGCCATAGCCTTGCCCTTCGTGATCCGCGCCGCCGTGGTCGAGGGCGTCGCCACCGCGACGGAGGTGTCCACCATCGGCATCGCCTATTCCGTTGTGGCCGGCTTGCTGATCTACCGCCGGTTCGACTGGCGCCGCCTGCCGCATATGCTGGTGGAGACCGCCTCGCTGACCGGTGCGATCATCTTCATCATCGGCTGCGCCACCGCCATGGCGTGGGGCCTCACCCAATCGGGTTTCTCGCAGGATCTGGCAAAGCTGATGGCGGGCGTTCCCGGCGGCACCTGGGGCTTCCTAGGCGTCTCGATCGTCGCCTTCATCATCCTCGGCAGCGTGCTGGAGGGCATCCCCGCCATCGTGCTGTTCGGCCCGCTGATGTTTCCCATCGCCAAGCAGGTGGGCGTTCACGAGGTCCACTACGCGATGGTGGTGATCTTCGCGATGGGGATCGGCCTGTTCGCCCCGCCCTTCGGCGTCGGCTACTACGGCGCCGCCGCCATCAGCAAGATCAACCCGGATGAAGGACTGAAGTTCATCTGGGGTTATCTGCTGGCACTTCTGCTTGGCCTGCTTCTGGTTGCGGCCGTGCCGTGGATCTCCATCGGCTTCCTCAATTCCTGATCCTCCTCTTTATCTCACAGCAAGAGAACGCATCCCATGAGCCGCTTCTTTGGCCAGATTCGTCAGGCCGGCTACGTCGTCCCGGATATCGAGGCGGCGATGGATTACTGGAGCCGGGTGCTCGGCATCGGTCCCTTCTTCTACAATCCAAGGGTTCCGATCCGGAACTATCGCTATAAGGGCGATCTCTACGAGCCGCACAACTCGGTGGCGCTGGCCAATTCCGGGCCGCTGCAGATCGAGCTGATCCAGTGCCGCAACGACGTGCCGTCCATGTACAGGGATTTCACCGATGCCGGCCTCACCGGCCTGCAGCACGTTGCCTACTGGACGTCGGACTACGACGCCGATCTTGAGCGGCTGCTGGTGCAGGGCTTTACCCCCGTCATGAGCGGCGAGGTCGGCGAGCGCGGCCGGTTCGTCTATTTCGACACCCATTATCATCCGGGGACGGTGATCGAGCTGTCGGAGGTCGCCGGTCCGAAGGGCGAGATGTTCCGCCTGATCCGGGAAGCGTCCGAAAGCTGGGACGGCACCGATCCGGTGCGGCCCTTCCCCGACCTCGCCCGGCTGGCCGGCAGCTCGGCGGCGGCATGACGCGAGGCCGGGCTTCCTCCCGGCCCGCCGAGACCAACGATGTCATTCCCGCCGGTTTCCGCCGCGGCGGGACAGCGGCTTGCGATGCCTGACCGGGAACGACCCGGCGAAGGGTAAACCCATGTCTATCCAAACTTTTTCCGAACGGTTCGACGCGAGCTATCTGATCGAGACGCCGCTCGATCCGGCCAGGGTCGCCGAGGTGATGGCCGGTGAGCAGTCCAGCGGCACCTTCACCCGCGTGGCCGGCGAGACCGACGAACTGCGTGCCCGGACCCGCGCGCTCGTCACTCGTGTCGACGAATTTGAAAGCGTCGGCGAGCCGAGCCTGCCCAACGCCTGGCTGGCGCGCAAGCGCGTGGACGGGCCGTGGCGCCGGGCCCGCGTGACGATCTCGTTCCCCACCGCCAATGTCGGGGCGAACCTGCCGACGCTGGCCTCCGTGGTCGCGGGCAATCTGTTCGACCTCGGCGAGGTCACGGGGCTCCGGCTTGAGAGCCTCGCATTGCCGGCCGGCTATCGCGCGCGCTTCCCGTTGCCGCGCCAGGGCATTGCCGGCACCCGCGCGCTCACCGGCGTCGCAAGCGGGCCGCTGGTCGGCTCGATCATCAAGCCGAATGTCGGGCTGAGCGCCGAGGAGACGGCAACGCTGGTCGCCGATCTCTGCGCGAGCGGCCTCGACTTCATCAAGGACGATGAGATCTCGGCCAATCCCGATCATGCCCCGCTGGTGCAGCGCGTGCCGGCGGTGATGGCGGCGGTGCGCCGGCATGCCGACCGGACCGGCAAGCAGGTCATGGTCGCCTTCAACATAACCGACGAGACCGATGCCATGCGCCGGCATGCCGACCTCGTGGCCCGCGAGGGCGGCACCTGCGTGATGGCCAGCCTGAACTGGTGCGGCTTCTCGGCCGTCGAGACCCTGCGCCGCTCGACCGATCTCGCGCTGCACGGCCATCGCAACGGCTATGGCGCCTTCTCGCGCCATCCCCTGCTCGGCATCTCCTTCCAGGCTTATCAGGTGCTATGGCGGCTCGCCGGCGTCGACCACATGCATGTCCATGGCGTGCAGGGCAAGTTCGCACAGGAGGACGAGGAAGTGGTCGCCTCGGCGAAGGACTGCGTGACCCCTCTCGCGCCGGGAATCGACGACCGCGTGCTGCCGGCCTTCTCCTCCGGCCAGTGGGCCGGCACGGCGCAGCCGACCTGGGACGCCATCGGCCATGACGATCTGCTGTTCATGGCGGGCGGCGGTATCCTCGCCCATCCCGGTGGGGCGAAGGCGGGCGTGGCGAGCATCCGCCAGGCCTGGGCGGCGGTCGCTGCCGGCGTGCCGCTCGACGAGGCGGCCCGGACGCATGCCGAACTCGGCCAGGCGCTGGCCTTCTTCGGCGGCAAGGCGGCGTGAGAGCGGCGATGGCGACACCAACGCCGCGATATGGCTGGTACGGCGACGACTTCACCGGCGCGACCGACACGCTGGCGACGCTGGCCGAACGCGGCTGGCGCGCGCTGCTGTTCCTGGGCCTCCCGACACCGGAGCAACTCACGGCGGCCGGACCGCTCGACGCCATCGGCATCGCCGGCGCCACCCGCACCATGGCGCCATCCGACATGGCGCGCGAGCTCGAGGCCGCAGGGCGCTTCTTTGCGGCGGCCGGTGTGGCGCTCCTGCATTATAAATGCTGCTCGACCTTCGACAGCGCGCCGCAGGTCGGCAGCATCGGGGCGGCGGTTGCCGCACTGCGGGCGTTTTTTCCCAATCCGCTGGTGCCGATCGTCGGCGGCCAGCCCAATCTCGGGCGCTATTGCCTGTTCGGCCAGCTGTTCGCCGCGGCCGGTGACGGCACGGTGCATCGCATCGACCGCCATCCTACCATGAGCCGGCACCCCGTCACGCCGATGACGGAGGCGGACCTGCGCCTCCACTTCGCCGCGCAGGGACTGGAGCGGGTCGGATTGGTCGACTACCGCACTCATGACGAGACATCCGGTACGATGCATCTGCCGGACGAGGCCGGCGTCGTGCTGTTCGATGTCGCCCGCGAGGCCGATCTGGTGGCGATCGGCCGGCTGGTGGCTTCGCGCATGGACGCACGGCCGATGCTGGCCGTCGGCCCCAGTTCGGTCGCCCGCGCCCTCGCCGGTGTCGGGGCTGAGATTGCCGGTAGCGGCGTCGATAGAGGCGTGTCGTATGGGCTACGGTCGAAGGGCCCGGTGCTTGCGCTGGTCGGTAGCCTGTCGCCGGTTACGCGCGGCCAGGTCGAGGCTACACACAGCTATGCGAGGCTCGCGGTTGATCCGGGCCGGCTCCTGTCCGACGAGGCTTACGGCCTGCACCTGCGGAACGAGGCAGTCGCAGCGCTCGGCCGAGGCGACGTGATGCTGGTTACCGATCGCCCGGACGGCTTGTCCGTCGAAGCGGGCGCGGTGGCGACGGCCACCGGCAAGATGCTCGCTGCCATCCTGGAGGAAGCACGACCGGCGCGGCTCGTCATCGCCGGCGGCGACACTTCGACCATGGCTGTGCGGGCCCTGCCGATCTGGGGACTTTCCTATCGGGCGGCCTGCGTTCCCGGCGCGCCGCTGTGCCGCGCGCATACCGATCATGAATGGCTCGATGGGCTGGAAATCATTCTGAAGGGCGGCCAGATGGGGCCGCGCGATTTCTTCGCCGCGGTGGGCGGGCAGTGAGTAACTCTTCGTGGCTCGTGCTTGAGCTATCATGGGGGACGGGAGCGATAACGACGCCGCCCTAATGGTCCTTGCGATCTGACACCTCGATGTCTTCCAGGATGGTCTTGACGCGGTCCGGCGATATGGCTCGGCGAAGATAGTTCGTCCACGCTGCGGCGACCTTGGTCGAGCGTAACACCTCGACGCTTTCCAACGTGACCGATGCGAGACGGAAATGGATCTTGGCGATCTGATCTGCCGGTAAGTACCATTTACCTATTTTGCTTTCGCTGATGCCATAGAAGCAAGCTGACAGGAGGATTTGCTCGGCGTATACTGCCTTTCAGATAGTCGCGGCACGTCCGTGATCTGTATTTCTTGGGCGCGTCCAATCGCGACTGATATTTCCTCGGGCAAGTCGTTCGGGAGGAATGGCGATGACGGTCCGGAATCCTGTTGAATGGAGCTTCGATCAGATCAGGCACACCTTCGGTGCTGTGAGATCGATGGAGCATGCTTTTCATTCCCCAGCGGAAGAAGCGGGACTGGTCGTCCCCCAGGTGCGGCGGATCACCGTCGCCGATCTCAAGGATGTGCTGATACGAGGATTCAGCGACTTCGGCGCCTATCGGACGGATGTCATGTTCATCTGCCTGATCTACCCGCTGGCCGGCCTGTTGATCGGGGCCGCGACGCTCGGCAACGGCCTCCTGCCTTTGCTGTTTCCGCTGGTCTCCGGCTTCGTGTTGATCGGCCCGTTTGCCGCCGCCGGGCTCTATGAGATGAGCCGGCGCCGTGAGCAGGGCCAATCGGTTACCTGGACCGATGCCTTCGGCGTGTTCAACTCGCCCTCGCTCGCCGCCATCATCGAACTCGGCTTGCTGCTGGTCGGCATCTTCCTGGTCTGGCTGCTCGTGGCGATGGGGATCTATCGGATGACGCTGGGCCCCGAGCTGCCGGAATCGGCGTCGGCCTTCATCGCCGCGGTCTTCACCACCAGACCGGGCTGGGCGCTGATCGTGCTCGGCGTCGGTGTCGGTTTCCTGTTCGCGGTGGCGGTGCTGGCCATAAGCGCCGTGTCCTTCCCGCTGCTGCTCGACCATCGGGTCGGCGTGTCGGTCGCGGTGCGCACCTCGGTCCGCGCCTTCATGGTCAATCCGGTGCCCATGCTCACCTGGGGCTTCATCGTCGCCGGCGGGCTGGTGCTGGGCTCCCTTCCGCTGCTGGTCGGCCTCGTCGTGGTGATGCCGGTGCTCGGTCATGCCACGTGGCATCTCTATCGCAAGGTCGTCCAATAGGAACGCACAGTAACGGGGATCGCAGATCGAACGGCGGCCAAGGATATATGTGATGCATGTCGTCCTGGTTCTTGTTCTGGTGGCCATCGGCTCCGTTCTGTTTCATTTCCTGAGTCCATGGTGGTGGACGCCAATCGCGTCGAATTGGCAGTATATCGACGACACCATCATCATCACCTTCTGGATCACCGGCGTCGTTTTCGTCGCCGTGTTGCTGTTCATGGCTTATTGCGTCTGGCGCTTCCGCCACCGCGAGGGTCATAAGGCGGCTTTCGAGCCGGAGAACCGCAGGCTCGAAACCGGCCTCACCGTCATCACCGGCCTCGGGGTCGCGGCCATGCTGGCGCCCGGCCTGTTCGTGTGGAACCATTTCATCACCGTTCCGCCGGACGCCTCAGAGATCGAGATCGTCGGCCAGCAATGGCAATGGAGCTTCCGGCTGCCGGGCAAGGACGGCAAGCTCGGCAGGAGCAGCATCGACAGTATTGCCGACGATAATCCGCTTGGACTGGACAAGAACGATCCCGACGGCCGGGACGACGTCGTCGTGCAGAGCGAGGATCTTCATCTGCCGATCGGCAAGCCGATCAAGGTGGTGCTGCGCTCCACCGATGTGCTGCATAATTTCTACGTGCCGGAGTTCCGGGCCAAGATGGACATATTGCCGGGCTCCAGCACCTATTTCTGGCTCACCCCGACACGCACCGGCACGTTCGACATCCTCTGCGCGGAACTCTGCGGCACCGGCCATCCCTATATGCGCGGATCGGTCGTGGTCGAGGAGCAGCTTTCCTATGACGTCTGGCTAGATAGCCAGCAGAGGCGGATGGTCGCGCAGCAGGACGGAACGAAAGGTCAGAAGGGCGAAGTCGAGGTGCAACAATAGGCAAGGCGACCTTGCCGAGGGAGGGTGTCGATGGTCGATGTTCCGCTTGGCGTGGGCGGCGTGCCGCCCGCCGAAGTCGAAGATGTCGAGCTCTACCATCCGAAGAGCTGGGTGACGCATTATGTGTTCAGCCAGGACGCGAAGATCATCGCCGTGCAATATTCCGTCACCGCGCTGTCGATCGGTCTGGTCGCGTTGATGCTGTCCTGGCTGATGCGAGTGCAGCTGGCATTCCCCGGCGCGCTCTCCTTCATCGACGCCGATGCCTATTACCAGCTCATCACCATGCACGGTATGATGATGGTGGTCTATGTGCTGACCGCGCTGTTCCTCGGCGGCTTCGGCAATTACCTGATCCCCTTGATGCTCGGCGCGCGGGACATGGTGTTTCCCTATGCCAACATGCTGAGCTTCTGGTTCTATCTGCTGGCGGTCGTGGTGCTGTTCGCCAGCTTCGCGGTGCCGGGCGGGCCGACAGGCGCCGGCTGGACGCTCTATCCACCTCAGTCGATTACCGCCGGCACGCCGGGTCTCGCCTGGGGCATCATCATGATGCTCGTCTCGCTGATGATCTTCATCATCGGCTTCACCATGGGCGGCCTCAACTACGTGGTCACCGTGCTGCAGGGCCGCACCCGCGGCATGACGCTGATGCGCATGCCGCTCACCGTGTGGGGCATCTTCACCGCCAGCGTGATGGCGCTGCTCGCCTTTCCCGCCTTGTTCGTCGGCGCCGTGATGATGCTGTTCGACCGGCTGCTCGGCACCAGCTTCTTCATGCCGGAGATCATCGAGCAGGGCGCGCGCCTGCCTTATGGCGGCGGCAGCCCGATCCTGTTCCAGCACCTGTTCTGGTTCTTCGGCCACCCAGAGGTCTATATCGTCGCGCTGCCGGCCTTCGGCATCGTCTCCGACCTCATCAGCGTCCATGCCCGGCGCAACATCTTCGGCTACCGGATGATGGTATGGGCGATCGTGGCGATCGGCGCGCTCAGTTTCGTGGTGTGGGCGCACCACATGTATGTCAGCGGCATGAACCCCTATTTCGGGTTCTTCTTCGCGACCACCACCCTGATCATCGCGATACCGACCGCGATCAAGGTCTATAATTGGGTGCTGACGCTGTGGCGCGGGGACATCCACCTCACCGTACCCATGCTGTTCGCGCTCGCCTTCATCGTCACCTTCGTCAATGGCGGGCTGACGGGGCTGTTCCTCGGCAATGTGGTGGTGGACGTGCCGCTGTCCGATACCATGTTCGTCGTCGCCCATTTCCACATGGTAATGGGCGTGGCACCGATCCTGGTGATCTTCGGCGCCCTGTATCACTGGTATCCGAAGGTGACCGGGCGGCTGCTCAACGTGCCGCTCGGACAGTTGCATTTCTGGGTCACCTTCCTCGGTGCCTATCTGATCTTCTTCCCGATGCATTATCTCGGGCTGATGGGCGTGCCGCGGCGCTATTACGAGATGGGCGAGACCGCGATCTATCCGCAGTCGGCTCACGACCTGAACATCTTCATCACGGTGACGGCGCTGCTGGTCGGGGCGGCGCAGTTCGCCTTCGTGTTCAACCTGATCTGGAGCCTGCGCCATGGGCGCGAGGCTGGCGGCAATCCGTGGCGCGCCTGCTCGCTCGAATGGCAGACTTCGGCGACGCCGCCGCCGCACGGCAATTTCGGCAAGGAACTGCCGATCGTCTACCGCTGGGCCTATGACTACAATGTCCCCGGCGCGCCGGAGGACTTCATCCCGCAGAATCAGCCGCCGCTGGCCGGCGAGATCGCGAGCCGGGCACCATGATCATCGTCGTCGCCTTCCTCGCCATCGTCATCGTCATCGCCGCCTGGTGGCTGTCGACGCAGCGGATCATGTCCAAGCCCTGGCTGGAGATCGGCTTCATCGACGAGCTACCGGGCGTACGCCCGCCGCCGACGAAGATCGGGCTCGGCATCTTCCTGGCGGTGGCCGGCGTGCTGTTCGCGCTCTCCATCAGCGCCTATTCGATGCGGCTGCAGTCCGCCGACTGGTGGCCGCTGCCGGCGCCGCGGCTGCTCTGGTTCAACACCGGCCTGCTCATCCTCGCCGGTGCCGCGCTGGAATGGACCAAGAGGCAATCCCGCCATGCGGACCTCGATGGCGTGCGCTTCGGGCTGATCGCTGCCGGCGTCTTCACGCTCGCCTTCGTCATCGGCCAGCTGGTGGTCTGGCGCGAACTGGTGGGGGAGGGCTATTTCCTCGCCGCCAATCCCGCCAATGCCTTCTTCTATCTGATGACCGGACTGCACATGCTGCACGTGCTGGGCGGGCTCGTCGCGCTGGCGCGCGTCACGTTTCGCGCGTTCGGCAGCTACGAAGGCCGCGGCGAGCGGGACAGGCTGCGGCTCGGCCTCGAGCTGTGCGCCATTTACTGGCACTTCCTGCTCGTCGTGTGGCTGGTCCTGTTTGCGCTGATCGCCGGCTGGGCCGGCGAATTCTTCGAGATCTGTCGTCAAGCGTTGAGCTGAAGATGTCCTGAGCCGAAGGAGCGATCTATGGTCCAGATCTCGCTGAGGAACGAGGTGGACGAGGCCCGGCAATCCTCCGGCCTTGCCAGCATCGCCGCCGATCTGGCGTCCGACCAGCGGGCGTTCAAGAACGTCTCCTGGGGGAAGGCCATGATGTGGATCTTCCTGTTGAGCGACACCTTCGTCTTCAGCTGCTTCCTGATCTCCTACATGACGGCGCGCATGTCGACGACGGTGCCATGGCCCAATCCCAGCGAGGTGTTCGCGCTGGAGATCGGCGGCACGTCATTCCCGCTGCTCCTGATCGCCATCATGACCTTCGTGCTGATCAGCAGCAGCGGCACCATGGCGATGGCAGTGAATTATGGCTACCGGCGCGACCGCGTCACCACCGCCATGCTCATGCTGGCAACGGCGGTGCTGGGCGCCGCCTTCGTCGGCATGCAGGCCTTCGAATGGACCAAGCTGATCCATGAGGGCGTCCGGCCGTGGGAGAATCCGTGGGGCGCCGCGCAGTTCGGCTCCAGCTTCTTCATGATCACCGGTTTCCACGGCACGCATGTGACCTTCGGCGTGATCTTCCTCATCGTCATTGCACGCAAGGTGTTGCGCGGAGATTATGACGTAGGGAGGCGCGGCTTCTTCACCAGCCGGAAGGGGAACTACGAATCCGTCGAGATCATGGGACTTTATTGGCACTTCGTCGATCTGGTCTGGGTGTTCATCTTCGCCTTCTTCTATCTGTGGTGAGCAAAATGACCCATGTTGCAACCCATGACAGCGCGCACCATCCGATCCGGCTTTATCTGATGGTGTGGGGCTGGCTGTTCGTGCTCAGCGCCTGCTCCTACATGGTCGACTATTTCCATCTGCAGGGGCATCTCAGATATTCGCTGATCCTGCTGTTCATGATGCTCAAAGCGGGGCTGATCGTCGCCGTCTTCATGCACATGGCCTGGGAGCGGCTGGCCCTGATCTATGCCATCCTGCTGCCGATCGGCGCGGTGCTGGTCTTCGTCGTCATCATGGTACTGGAGTCCGACTACACGCTGTTGAGCCGCACCCTTCATCCCGGCCTGTTGTGAGCGGGTGACGAGATCGGGTTGAAATTGCCGCCTTGGCCAACGATTTTCATGGGAGTTGAAAGTCGAGGACCATGCCATGGGCCAGTCAGCGCAGCACTATCTCGTCTTCGAAACGGCGGGCGGCTATTGCGGCATCGCCTGGAGCGATGCCGGCATCACCCGTTTCCAGCTGCCGACGCACAGCGCCGAGGCGACCGAGCACAATCTGCTGCGGCGCGTGCCGGAGGCCATACCCGGCACGCCTCGCGGCGAGATCGACGAGGCGGTCGCCGCGGTGAAGCGCTATTTCGCCGGCGAGGCGGTCGATTTTTCGCGCTTTACGCTCGACCTCGGCGATCAGGACGATTTTTTCCGGCAGGTGTACGACACGGCGCGGCAGGTCGGCTGGGGCGAGACCACGACCTATGGCACGCTGGCGCGGCAGCTCGGCGTCGGACCGGAAGCGGCGCGCGATGTCGGGCAGGCCATGGCGAAGAATCCGGTGGCGCTGCTCATTCCCTGCCACCGTGTGCTCGCGGCCGGCGGCAAGGTTGGCGGCTTCTCTGCCCCGGGCGGCTCCGCCACCAAGATCCGCATGCTGGAGATCGAGGGCGTCCATGTCGGTCGGCCACCACAGGCGCAACAGTCTTTCGGGTTCTGAACGATACCGACTGGCCGCCACGCGGCGCGGATGCCGAAGCGGATCAGGAAGCCATTCCGGCACTTGCTACATGGCGGCGGCGTGATGGCGCGCTCGCGCTTGGCTCGTCAGCTCGCAGACAACGCGGACACCAACTACCTGCAGATCGATCCAAACAGCTTGGATCCACAACTATCGATTTTGTTTCACGCCGCTGAATTTGGAACTTTCCCACACCTTCTTATCGGCCATCTGCCTCGCAGCCAACTTCATCTTCAGGATCTCATCAATGTGTCCTGAACTTAGCCGGCCGATAATGAAGTAATAATGAGGCGTGAAGATTGAATATGCGAGTATTTACTTCGTAATAGAATACAGTGACGAGTGGCTTCGGCGGGCGCGGACGTGGTGCAGATGGTCATGGACCCTGAGGCTCATCGAGGTTCGACTGATGAAGCGCCGCGAGGGCTTTCAACGCCCTGTGCAAGGTCACGCGAACGCCCGTCTCGCTCATGCGCAGGCGGGCGGCCGCTTCCCGGGTTGTGCAGCCTTCGATGCTGACGGCCTGAACAACAGCACGCTGACGATCCTTCAGTCTGTCGATCAAGCTCCCGATGTGGACAGCAGGTGAATTGTCGACCTGCTCCTCGGCGGCGAGCACTTCGGTGAGGTCGTCGATGGGGACGGTAAGCCGAACCGACCGGCGCAGCATATCGATCAGCTTGTTGCGGACGATGACCGAAATCCATGGCGTGATGGGCCGTGCCGGGTCCCATGTCCTGCGCTTCAGATGGATCGCTAGCAACGCTTCCTGAACGACGTCTTCAGCATCGCTGACGGGTGCCCCGTATTGGGCACAGTTCTTGCGGGTCACGGCACGCAGATGCGGCGTCACCGAGTGCAGAAACCGGCGATACGCATCAGCGTCGCCCGCTAGTGCAGCGCGCATGTCGGCGGCCCACTCACTCTCGCGATCCGCCTGTGTCACATACGCCTCGTACGCGCTCCGCCAGCTCTTACCGGGCTATTTTATAATGCCCAATCTATTCTCCGGGAGGGGTGCGGCGATAGCGTGACCGCTATTCTTATCGGGTGTACCCGCAAACGGATCGCTTGGCACCGGGCATTTCAGAGAGTCGGGCGCTAACTGGACAGGGGAGGGGGCCGCCGCAGCAGCGTTGCCTGCTCGAAGGCATAAGCGAAGGCCAAAATGGCCGCGTCCGTGTCGATCGCAGCCCCGACAATGTCGACCGCGATGGGGCGCCCGTCCTCAAGGAAACCGGCGGGAACCGTGACAACCGGAAGGCCCATCTCATTGATCTCGGTGCCGACGACCTGATCGCCGAGATAGGCCAGGGTATCACCGCCGATATCGGGAAGCGGGTTGACCGAGCGGGGGAAGAAAAGGGCATCGATCCGCTTGTCGCGCAGGATCGCCTCGTAGTGCGCGCGCAAGGCGGCCGCCTGCTCGATGACCGCCACCATGCCGGCATCTTCAGCGCCGACATTGATGGTCGCGCTCGACAGAAGCCCGTGCAGGGGAGCGGTGGTGGCCACACCGATCTCGAAGCCGGCGCGCTCCCTGAAAGCCGATCGCGACGCGGGGTTGGAACCGCCGAGAGCACCCAGGAAGGCGTCCACACCAGCGAGATAGGAGTTCGTGCCGACGAACGAGGTCCGGCTCTCCCAACGTGCCCGCCAGTCGGTATCGGCAAAGACTACGGGGACGAGTTCGGCGCCGAGCCCTGTCAGCACCTCGGTCATGACGTGATAATGTTCGGCGACCGCAGGATGCAGGTCGGGCGCCCATTGGCCGGGCTCGAACAGTCCGATCCGCGCTCCCTTGAAGGCATGGGCATCCAGGGCGGACACGAAATCCGGCCTGCCGGCGCGACGCGCGGTTCGCGGATCGGCGGATGCCGGCCCGGCCAGGACGTCCATCAGAATCGCCACATCGGACACGGTCTTGGCGATGGGTCCCGCAACGTCGTGATGACTGGACAGGCCCGGAAAGACGCCGTCGATCGGCACCATGCCAAAGCTCGGCTTCAGGCCGACGAGACTTTGGGCCGAGGCCGGAAACAGAATGGAGCCGGCCGTGTCGGTACCCAGCGATGCGATGCCAAATCCGGCCGCGACGCCCGCCGCGCTTCCCGTGCTCGACGCCCCCGGCGCGAACCGAGCGTCGTATGGGTTGAGCGTATCGCCATTATAGCTCGAATCGGCGCGCAGCCCGTCTAGGCCGAAATCGGGCAGATTGCTCTTTCCGACAATCAGCGCGCCGGCCTGCTTGAGCCTCGACACCACGCTGGCATCGCGCTCGGGTACGAGGTCGATGCCGTTGAAGACCCCGCCGGATGGGTCGACGACCCGATCATCTGAGGCAAAGCCCGCATAGCCGGCCGTGGTCCGCACGCCCGCAACGTTCATGTTGTCCTTGATGATGATGGGCACCCCATGGAGGGGGCCCTTTCTCACTCCGGCCCTCCACTCTGCGTCGACCTGTGCGGCATCCTCCATGAGCGCCATGTTCACGCTGATGAAGGCATTTAGATACGGCTCCAGCCGGGCGATCCGCGCCAGACAAGCCGCCGCGACAGCCGAAGCGGAGAAGCGTCCTGCCTCATAGCCAGCCCGCAGGTCGGGAATGGTCCAGCCGATCATGTCGATCTCGGCGGAGGGAAGCGGGAAGGCCGGAAGCCTGAGATGCCTCATGTGCGAAACGCCATGTCGGATGAAAGGATGCTCTCAAATTAAAACGTTCGTTCTAAAAATAAGCAAGAGGAGATCGTGCCTCGCGTGACAGTCTCAGCGCCGCGTTTCGCTCGTGCCCTTCATCTTCCGGACGACGGTGGACTGGCTCACCCCGAGATGGCGCGCCGCGGCTCGCGTGGTGGAGAAGCGTTGCAGAGCGCCCCTGATGAGAGCGGCTTCAAAGCGGCGGACCTGTTCGTCGAGGCCCAGTCCCTCAACGCCAAGCCGCTCGACACCCGGCTCTTCGGGGCGTTCGACAGCCGGCGGCGGCGTCGGGACAATCGCCAGTTCCTCGACCTCGATCACCGCGCCGGGCGATGTCACCACGAGCCGTTCGACCAGATTGCGCAACTCGCGGATGTTTCCGGGCCAGTCATAGGCGACCAGCGCCAGCGCGGCGGCATGGGAAAACTTCTTGTGGGTACGATATTGCGCGTTGAAGCCGGAAAGCGCCTGACGGACAAGCGGCAGAATATCCTCGCGCCGCTCACGCAGCGGCGGCACTACCACCGGCACCACATTGAGACGGTAGAACAGATCCGCGCGAAAGGTCGAGGCCTCGACCGCGCGACCTAGATCGCGGTTGGTGGCGGCCACGATGCGGATGTCGAGCGGCATGGAGCGGGTGGAGCCGAGCCGCGCGACGGTCCGGTCCTGTAGCACGTGCAGCAGCTTCACCTGCATGTCGAGCGGCAGCTCTCCGATCTCGTCGAGAAACAGCGTGCCGTGATTGGCCAGCTCCAGCATGCCAGGCTTGCCGTTCTTGTGTGCCCCGGTGAACGCGCCGGCCTCATAGCCGAAGAGTTCGGATTCGATGAGGTCGCGCGGGAGCGCTCCGCAATTGATCTTGATGAAGGCGGCGTTGGCCCGCGCACTCTCACGGTGCACGAGGCGGGCGAACACTTCCTTACCGACACCTGATTCGCCGGTTAGCAGTACGGTGGCATCCGAGGCCGACACCCGCCGCAGCAGATCGGCGATCCGTCGCGTCGCTTCGCCATGGAACACCGGGCCGTCCGGCGGCAAACCTTCCTGGCGCAGCTGTGCGACTTCGGTCTCAGCTCGCGCCAGATTGTGACGAATGCGTGAAAGCTCGGCCTGCAACTGATCGAGTTCGGTCGTATCCCGGGAATTGATGATCACGCGCCGCACCCGCCCGTCATCGTCGAAAAGTGGTGTGCCGGTCGCGAGAATGGTCTTGCCGGTATGGGTACGCTGGATTGCGGTCACACGCTGGCCGGTGGCGATGACGCGCGGGGCGATGACCGGGCGGATAAGTCCATCCGCCTCCAGTTCGACGACCAGCCGGCCGACCACGTCCTCCGCGCGAAAATCGTAATTGCGCTCGCAGCCGGGATTGACCAGCAGCGTGCGCCCCTCGCCATCCGCGACGAAGATTCCGTCGAACGAATTGCGAATGATCTCGCTGAAATCGCTCTCGGTCAGCGGCAGATCCGGCATAGCTGCCGAGGGATGGATGGGCAGGCGCATGGCATTTTTTCCGATGCAACATCGTATCAATCGATGCATTTTTGCATCGATTGAAATGGGGCCGTTTCAGATAACTGTTTGATGTTACTTAGATTGTGAAACTGGCACACAAGTTGCGCAATGGACGACGAGCCAGATTGCGGCGCCACTCCGCAGGACAAAGGCCCATAACAAGACCAAAGGAAACGCCGAATGACAATCCAGTCCGTCCCGGTGCGCGCACCGGCCATGGGGACTTCGCCGCCCTCCTCCGCTCTCACGCCCCGCATGCCCGAGTGGCGTGCGCGGACCGAAGGTACGACCTTCCGCCGCCTGATCCAGACCAAGCGCCAGATCATCGGCTGGCTGCTCGGCCTCTCGCTCGGCTTCTTCTTTCTGACACTGCTGCTGGCCGGCTATGCCCGCCCGTTCATGTCCGCCAAAGCCTTCGGCGCGCTGAATGTCGGCTATGTGCTTGTCATCGCCATCTATCTCGTGACCTGGGGCGCCGCCCTGCTCTACACGCTCGCGGCCCATCGCATCTTCGACCCGCTCGCCGCCGCCGCCCGCCACGCCGCCATGCGGGAGGGCACGCGATGAAACTGCTCTCGCTCTCCATCTTCGTGGTGATCATCGCGATCACCCTCGGCATCACCTATTGGGCCGCGCAGCGCACCCGCACCGCCAGCGATTTCTATACCGCGCATGGCAATCTCGGGCCGGTGCAGAACGGCTTCGCGCTCGCCGGTGACTGGATGAGCGCGGCAGCCTTCCTCGGCTTCTCCGGCCTCGCCGCACTCTATGGCATGGACGGGTCGCTCTATGCCGCTGGCGCGCTCGTCGCCTTCCTCGCCATCCTGATGCTGGTGGCCGAGCCGATCCGCAACACCGGCCGTTTCACGCTCGGTGACGTCATCGCCTTCCGCATGCAGCGCCCGCAGGCCCGGCTGGCGGCGGTGCTCGGCACGGTGGTGGTGAGCCTCGCCTATCTGGTCCCGCAGATGGCGGGCGGGGCGGCCCTGATCAAACTGCTGCTCGGCGTGCCCTACGCGATCTCGATCGTCGGCGTCGGCGTCGGCATGCTCGTCTATGTCGTGTTCGGCGGCATGCTGGCCACGACGTGGGTGCAGATCATCAAGGCCGTCCTGCTGCTCGGCACCGCCATCGTGCTGGTCGCCCTGCTGCTCGCGCAGTTCGGCTTTGATCCTCTCGCCGTGTTCGCGGCCGCGGAAGAGCGCTACGGGCCGCAGATACTGGCACCGGGCAACTATCTCAAGCACCCGCTGGACCAGCTCTCGCTCGGGCTGAGCTTCGCCTTCGGCACCGCCGGCCTGCCGCACGTCATGACCCGCTTCTACACCGTCCCCGACGCCCAGACGGCTCGGCGCTCGGCGGTGTGGCTGATGTTCCTCGCCGGCGCCTTCTTCCTCGTGACCACCTTGATCGGCCTTGGCTCGGCGGCTCTGGTCGGACAGGACGTCATCCGCGCCGCCGACAAGGGTGGCAATCTCGCTTTGCCGCTGCTGGCGCAGTATCTCGGAGGCGGTCACGGCAGCATTGGCGGGGAGATCTTTCTTGCCGTCGTGGTCGCCGTGGCCTTCGCCACCATCCTGGCCGTCGTGGCGGCGCTGACGCTCTCTACCTCCAGCGCGATCGCGCATGATCTTTATGTGAACGTCATGCGCGGCGGGCAGGTCAGCGAGGGTGAGCAGGTGAAGGTGGCGAGGATCGCGACCCTGGCGGTGGGCGCGTTCGCCATCCTGTTCGGCCTGCTGGCGCAGGGCATCAACGTCGCGGTGCTGGTCATCCTGGCGATCTCGATCGCTGCCAGTGCGAATTTCCCGGTGATCGTGCTGTCGCTGTTCTGGCGTCGCTTCAACACCGCCGGCGTTGTGGCGGGCATGACGGCGGGGCTGGTCTCCTCGGTGGTGCTGGCGATGATCGGGCCGGCCTTCATGGGCGCCGACGCGCTGTTTCCGATTGTGAACCCCGCCGTTGCCAGCGTCCCGATCGGCTTTCTCGGCGCCATCCTCGGCGCGCTTCTGTCCCGGCGGGATCCGGTTTCGGAAGCGCAGTTCGATGAAGTCATCTTCCGGGCGAATACCGGCCTGCGCGACGACGCGTCGACCGGCCCCGCCCACCACTGAAAATGAGATATGACATGATCAAAGCCGTTGTCTTCGACGCCTATGGAACGCTGTTCGACGTCCAGTCGGTCGCCGACGCGACCGAGCGCGCCTATCCCGGATATGGCGAGTACATCACCCAGATCTGGCGGCAGAAGCAGCTGGAATATAGCTGGCTGCGCTCGCTCATGGGGCGTTACCAGGATTTCTGGAGCGTGACGCAGGAAGCCCTGGCCTACACGTTGAACACACTCGGCCGCGAGCCAGACGCCGCGTTCCTCTCCGAGATGGCAGACGCCTATAACCGGCTTCTGCCTTATCCCGACGCGGCTCAGTGCCTGAAGGACCTCGCCCCGCTCCGGCTGGCCATCCTCTCCAACGGCGCGCCGGGCATGCTTCAGCGTCTCGTCGCCAATGCCGGTTTTGCCGAGCTGTTCGACGAGGTGATCAGCGTCGATTCCAAGGCGGTCTTCAAGCCCCATCCTCGTGCCTACGAGATGGTGGAGGAAGCACTCGGGGTGAAGCCGGAGAACGTACTGTTCGTGTCGTCCAACGGTTTCGACGTCGGCGGCGCGAAGAATTTCGGCTTCCGAGTCGCCCGCATCGCCCGTTTGTCAACGCAGAAACTGACGCGCGAACTCGAGGCGCGCCCGATCACGCCTCTGACCATGTTCAAGGCGCTCAGGATGCAGGAGGAGACCTACGCCGAATCGGCGGATTTCGAGGTGCAGACGCTCTCCCAATTGCGGCAGCTGGTCCGCGCTGAGCAGGTGGAACCGATGCGGACCTCTGGCAGTCGTTTCTGACGCACGTCGATGCAAGGGGAGTACCGGGACAAGACGACACGCAGACGCGAGCGGATCGGCATCGCCGCCGCCGCCCTGCTTGTCACGGCCTCGGTCTTCGCCCTGCATGTCGTGGCGCGGACATTCGGGACGGCGCTGGCGGCCTTTCCCTTCGCCACAACCCTTGTCCTCGTGTGCGGCGCGCCGGGCAGCCCGCCCTCCAGCACCCGCGCCATTGTCGGTGGTCACCTGATTTGCGGGGTGGTGGCGCTATGCGGCCACCAGCTCTTGCCGAACTCGGAACTCGCAACGGCCGGCATGGTCGGGATCGCGCTGGCCCTGATGATGGCGCTGCGCTGCTTTCACCCGCCGGCGGAGATCACCCCGCTCATCGCCGCACAGTTCCATCCGGGCTGAAGCTTCCTGTTCTGGCCGGTGTTGACTGGCGCCCTGCTCGCGGCGCTTCTGGCGCGCTGCCTTGAGGCGATCTCGCTCTTCCGGCGGTCCGGCGATGCCACGCATCCGCCGGCGTCGGCCGCCGCCGCCGTGCCGGACGCCGGCCACGCCAAAAAATAGAACCCTGCTGTAACGAAGTCGGGGCCCCCTGCGTAGAGGACACATGACACATCCGGCCGCTGGCCGGGACGCATCAGGTTTGACTCTGGCCGCTCTACCAACCGCAGGTTCCATGGACGACCGCCCCTCCCGCCGTTTTCTGCCCCGCACCGTGACCACTCGCGCGCTCGGCGTCGGGCGGCCGCCGTCGACCGCACTGACACCTTCGATCGACATGAGCACCACCTATGTGCGGGATCCCGATAACGGATACAGCTCCGGCCACGTCTACGGCCGCAAGGACAACGCTACGGTCCAGCAGGCCGAGCGGCAGGTCGCCGAGCTCGAACATGCGCGGGATGCCCTGCTGTTCGGCTCGGGCATGGCGGCGGCGACGGCCGTCTTCACTGCACTGCCACCAACCCACATTGTGGCGCCGCGCGACATGTACTGGGGTCTGCGCGTGTGGTTGCAATCCGCCCATCGTTACGGTCACGAAGTGAGCTTCGTCGATATGTCGAGGCTCGACGAGGTCCGATCCGCCCTCCGCATCGGCAAGACTGGCTTGGTCTGGATCGAAACCCCGAGCAACCCGCTCTGGACCGTGACCGATATCTCCGCCGTGTCGGATCTCGCCCACCGAGCCGGCGCGATGGTCTGCGCCGATTCCACCGTCGCCACGCCTGTCCTGACCAACCCGCTCGTCTTCGGCGCCGACATCGTGATGCACTCCGCGACAAAGTATCTCAACGGCCATTCGGATGTGGTCGCGGGCGCCCTGGCGAGTGCTGACCGTTCGGAACTCTGGCTGCGCATCAAGGACATGCGTGACCAGCAGGGGGCCGTGCTCGGCTCGTTCGACGCCTGGCTGCTGACGCGCGGCCTGCGCACGCTCGACCTGCGCGTGAAGGAACAGAGCCGCAGCGCTGCCTGGATCGCCGAGCAGCTGCGCGGACACCCGGCGGTTGGCGCCGTCCTCTATCCCGGACTGCCGGACCACCCCGGCTACGCCGTTGCCACACGGCAGATGCCTAATGGTTTTGGCGGCATGTTGTCGCTGCGCCTGCGTGGCGGGGTCGCGGCAGCCATCACCGCCGCCGCCCAGGTCCAGCTGTGGCGCCGGGCCACCTCCTTCGGCGGCATCGAAAGCCTCATCGAGCATCGAGCCTCGATCGAAGGCGAAGGCTCGCCCTGCCCGGACGACCTCCTGCGGCTTTCCGTTGGCCTTGAAGACCCGAGCGACCTGTATCGCGACCTTGCCGACTCGCTCGACCTTCTGACCCACATGTGAGGATACGGATCATGTCGACTGTCGCAGTGGCCATCATCTGCAAGACGCCTGCGCCGGGCAAATCCAAGACCCGCCTGTCGCCACCCTTGCGCCCCGAGGAATGCGCGGAAATCTCCGCCTGCTTCATTGCCGACCTTTCCGCCACCATCGCGGAGCTTGCCGCTGAGGGCGATGCGGAGGGTTATGCCGTCTACACGCCGGCAGGATCGGAAGGGGCGTTGACCCGGCTGCTCCCGCCCGACTTCGGCCTCGTGCTGCAAGGTGACGGCGATCTCGGCCAGCGGCTGGACAAGGGTATCGCCGACCTGCTCGCGCTCGGACATGTAGGCGCCATCCTCGTCAATTCCGACAGCCCCACCCTGCCGAAGGCGGTGCTGCGGCAGGCGGTCGACCTGTTGAAAGATGGAGACCGGGTGGTGCTGAGCCCGGCGCTGGACGGCGGCTATACCTTTGTCGGGCTCTCCCGGCCGCATCCGCACCTGTTTGCGGACATTCCCTGGAGTACGCCGGAGGTGTACCGCCTGACGCTGGAACGCGCCCGCGACATTGCGCTGCCGGTCGTCGAACTCGCGCCCTGGTACGACGTAGACGACGCAGCATCCTATGCTCTGCTGGAGCGGGAACTGGATGGGCTGCCGCTGACCTTCGCACCGGCCGGTCTCGTGCGTCAGCCCGCGGCACGCACCGCCGCATTCGTGCGGCGCCGACGCGCCGCCCTGGCTGCGACGCAGCACGCGCAGGCAGGTGCGGCATGACGGGACCGAACCCTCTCCGCCGCGTCACCGTCGTCATTCCCTGCCTGGACGAGGAAGAAGCCATTGCAGCGGTGGTGCGCGAGGTGCTCGCCGAGGGTGTCGGCGAGGTGCTCGTCGTCGACAACGGCTCGCGTGACCGGACGACTGAGCGGGCCGCGGCCGCGGGAGCCCGCGTGGTGATGGAGCCGGTGCGCGGCTATGGCCGCGCCTGCGCGGCCGGGCTCGCAGCGGTCGGCGCCGAAAGCGATATCGTCTGCTTCCTCGATGGCGATGGCAGCGACGTACCCGCGTTTCTCCCTTCGGTCGTCGCGCCGGTGGCGGATGGCGTGGCGGATTTCGTCATGGGCTCGCGGCTGCGCGGACGGCGCGAACCCGGTTCCATGACCCCCCAGCAGCTCGTGGCGGGCCGGATTGCGGGCGTGCTGCTGCGCCTGACCTATGGCGTGCGCTTCACCGACATGTCGCCGCTGCGGGCGATGCGGACCGACCGCCTCCTCACGCTGGGCATGAGCGAGCAGACCTATGGCTGGAATCTGGAAATGCAGATGCGCGCGGCGGGCGCCGGCCTGCGCTGCCTGGAAGTGCCGGTCGACCATCGCTGCCGGCGCGGTGGACAGTCGAAGGTCTCCGGCAATCTCGCCGCCGGGCTGAGCGCGGCCTGGAAGATATCCTCCACCTTCATACGCCTGGCACGACACCAGCGCGCGGGGCGCAGCTCCGAGCCGGCGGTGGTTCCCGTGGCGCGTCGCTGACCGATCAGGAGAAAGTCATGCACATCCTCCTCACCGGCGCCGCCGGCTTCATAGGCCGGCACGTACTCGCCCAGTTGCTTGACCGTGGCCATGAGGTGCGGGCGCTCGATTCCCTGCGGCCGGACGTGCATCGTTCCGGCGCCGCATGGACGACACCCCGCGGCGTTGAAGCATGGGTGGGGGATATGCGCGACGCGGCCTTTGTGGCGAAGGCTGTGGACGGGGTCGATGCCGTCATCCATCTAGCCGCCAAGGTCGGCCTTGGCGTCGATATCGGCGACATGCCGGACTATGCGTCCTCCAATGACGTCGGCACCGCCGAACTGCTCGCCGCCATGGCGCGCGCGGACGTGTCGCGACTGACGCTGGCCAGTTCGATGGTGGTGTATGGCGAGGGCTTCGGCCGCTGCCCCGAGCATGGCTCCGTGCGGCCCGGCCCACGGCTTGAAAGCGCACTCGCCGCCGGTGATTTCGAGCCGCCCTGCCCGATCTGCGCCCGCCCGCTCGCCGTAGGGCTGGTGGATGAGGAGACGTCTTTCGACCCGCGCAACGCCTATGCGACCAGCAAGGCGGCGCAGGAATTCTACGCCGCCAACTGGGCGCGGGCGACGGGCGGCTCGGCGGCGATGATGCGCTACCACAATGTCTACGGTCCCGGCATGCCGCGCGACACGCCCTATGCCGGTGTCGCCTCGATCTTCACCTCCGCGCTGCGGCGAGGCGAGGCGCCGCGGGTGTTCGAGGACGGCCGGCAGCGGCGCGACTTCGTGCATGTGCGGGACGTGGCGGCCGCGACCGTGCGTGCCTGCGAGCGGCCGGTCGAAGGCGTGCGAGCCTACAATGTCGGCTCCGGCACCCCACGCACCGTGGGCGACATGGCGCACGCGCTGGCGCGTGCGCTGGACGGCCCGGCGCCGATTGTGACCGGCCAGTACCGGCTCGGCGATGTCCGCCACATAACCGCCGATTCGTCCCGGCTGCGGCGCGAGCTCGGCTGGACGCCTGCGGTCGGTTTCGCCGATGGC
The DNA here is from genome assembly GCF_018390605.1 of Ancylobacter defluvii. Classification (GTDB taxonomy): domain Bacteria; phylum Pseudomonadota; class Alphaproteobacteria; order Rhizobiales; family Xanthobacteraceae; genus Ancylobacter; species Ancylobacter defluvii. The sequence continues at coordinate 152,631 of NZ_JAHBGD010000026.1, read as the reverse complement.
ATGACCGAACTGGCCGCCCTGTCGGGGGAAGAACCGGCGCGACCGCGCACGGCGCTGGCATGACGCGGAACTCTGTGATCGGCCTGATTCTGGCCAGCGTCGCCCTCAACGCGCTCGCGCAGATATTGCTGCGGATCGGGGCAAGATCCGCCGTCCAGTCGGGGAGCGCTTCGGTGCTCGCCGGCTTCGCGGAGCTGGCATTCCGCCCCGCCATTCTGGCGGGGCTGGCCTGCTACGGATTCAGCCTTCTTACGTGGCTCTACGTCCTGGGCCGCATCGAGGTCTCCTTTGCCTATCCTTTCCTCGCACTTGGATTCGTACTGGTGGCGCTGGCGGGCTGGCAGTGGCTTGGGGAACCGATGTCGCCCGCCCGCGCGACCGGGATCGGCATCATCCTTGTTGGTGTGTTCGTATTGGCGCGGAGCTAGCGGGATTTCCTCGCTGAGCCTATCTAGGTGATCCGCCGAGATCCCCTGAGACATCGCGAAGGCACGGGCGGGGAGAACCCATCCGCGCATCGGGAGTGCGAACATGAAAACGGACGATCTCATTGATCTGCTCGCCAAGGACGCGGCGCCGCAATGGCCGTTCCGTACGCTTTACATCGCTGCGCTGTGCTGCGGCATTGTCCTCGCCGGTGTGCTGTTCTTCACGACGGTCGGTCTGCGGCCGAACCTCGTGCAGGCGGCCGAGAACTTCCGTTTCCCGCTCAAATTCGCACTGATGCTGCCATTGGCGATGGGCGCGGCGGGGGTGGCGCTGGCGCTGGCGCAGCCGGCCGCCGGCAGTGGCGTCTGGCGATGGCTCGTCGTTGCTGCATCGGCACTTGCGGTCGGTGCGATCGCAAGTGAACTCTATGTGCTTCCCTCCGAGCTCTGGATGACCAATCTGGTCGGCCATAACGCTGCTTTCTGCCTACGGACCATCCCCATGTTGGCAATGGGCCCCCTGCTGTGCCTGCTGTTCGTGCTTCGCCGGGGCGCGCCGACCCACCCCGGTCGCACCGGGGCATGGGCCGGATTGGCGGCAGGCGCGATCGGTGCGACCTGGTACGCGGCGCACTGCCCGGATGACAGCCCGCTCTTCGTCGCCGTCTGGTACAGCCTGGGCATACTGGCGATGACGCTTGCCGGCTATGCGGGCGGCCGAAGGCTGCTGCGCTGGTAGCCATGTCGTTCTGAGAACGCCCCATCGGCCCTGTCCTCACTTGAGGCGCCGACAGGAGTGTAACGAAAGCGCATGGTTCCGCGTATCTCCTGGCATGGGCGCGATGCGGGAGGCTGATGTGAAGACCGATGAACTCATCGAGCTTCTGGCGCAGGACGCAACCCCTCATTGGCCCTATCGTACCGTCTTCCTGATCGCGGTGATCGGTGGGGTCCTGGTTTCAGCACTGGCTTTTTGTTCGTTCATCGGGGTTCGAACGGATTTCGTCCACGCGCTGGAAACGGTCCGGTTTCTTTTCAAGTTTGTAATAACGATCTCTCTTGCCGTGGGAGCCACCGGCCTCGCATTGGCGATGTCGTGTCCCGGCGCTCGGCGCGGCCAGGCCCTGAAAGCGCTGGCCATAGCTCCCATACTGCTCGCGGGCGCGGTGGCCCTCGAATTGGCGGCGATTCCCTCCGAGACATGGGAGGCGCGCATGATCGGCCACAATGCCCGGTTCTGTCTCACCCTGATCCCGTTGCTGTCGCTGGGGCCGCTCACCTGCCTCATCGCCGCGCTACGCCACGGTGCACCCACCCAGCCGGGCCTGACGGGCGCCGTCGCCGGACTCGGCGCCGCAGCCATCGCCGCGACGTTCTATGCCGCCAATTGCGACGACGACAGCCCGCTCTTCGTTGCCTTGTGGTATCCAATAGCCTTCACCACGGTGTCGGCGGCGGGCTATGGCCTCGGCCGGCGCTTCCTGACGTGGTGACGTGACGGGGCGATCGCGTAAGCCTATGCGGCCCGATCCGCGCCGCCATCGAGAAGGGCGAAAGCACCGCTGATCACGCCCTCGAGCATCGCTCTTTCCGGTCGCACACGCGCTAGCACGCGTACACCCATCAAGACGCCGAGCAAATGGCGGGCGAGATCCTCAGCTGCCAAAGTTGCGGTGATCGTGCCGTCGGCCTGTCCGGCGGCAACGCGCCCGAGGAAGAAGGCTTCAATCAGCGCGAGGACGCCGGCCACCTCGTCGTTGAACTCCGTGTCATGCGGTGCGACTTCCAATGCGGCGTTCACCAACATGCAGCCCTTGTGATCCGGGTCGCTCAGCGAGCGCTTGAGAATCTCGGCGAAGAATGCGCCGATGGCCGCGCGCGGCTCCATGCCTTCACACCGCCGGATGCGATCCGCAATGCTTTCCTGAACGTAGTGGGCGAGCGCCTTGCGATAGAAGGCCCGCTTGTCGCCGAACGCATTGTAGATGCTGGCTCCGGTCAGCCCCGTGCTCTCGATGAGATCGCGAACCGAGGTTGCCTCGTAGCCGCGGCTCCAGAAGCAATGGACGGCGGCGTCGAGCACCGCTCCCTCATCGAATTCCCTCGGCCTGGCCATTCTTTCGTCCGTCCGTTCGCTCTGCGGGCACCTTGCCATCATTCGCGCATGAGCGCATTATAGAACGATCGAACTAAAATACGAAACGCTCGCTTTCTCACCGACCGAGCCGAAAGACGCCCCATGTCTCTGGATCACGACCTCGCGGCGTTCAAGGCCGAGTTCGCTCGTACCGCGCCGGCGGGCCGGCCGGCTCTCTACGAAGCCAAGATCGAGGAATTGCGCGCCAGCTTCGCCGTCGACGAGGCCATCGGCATGGGCGACGAGGCGCCTGATTTCACGCTCCCCAGCGCGGCCGGCGGCGTTGTGACGTTGAGCGAGCTTCTGCGGTCCGGCCCGGCGGTGGTCACCTTCTACCGTGGCGGCTGGTGTCCCTATTGCAACCTCCAGCTCCGCGCCTATCAGGCCATTCAGCCGCAGATCGCGGCACACGGCGCTCGCCTTCTCGCCATTTCGCCCCAGCGACCGGACGGGTCGCTTGATGTTGCGGAGAAGAACGCGCTGACCTTTGACGTGCTCAGCGACGTGGGAAACCACGTCGCGCGCCGATACGGTCTTGTCTTCTCTCTTGCCACCGAACTGCGTGACGCTCTGCGATCGAACGGCAAATTCCTGCCCGAGCTCAACGGTGACGACAGCTGGGAATTGCCGGTACCTGCCACTTATGTCGTCGGACGGAATCGGCGTGTCGCGGCGGTCGGCCTCGATGTCGATTACCGAAACCGGCTTTCTCCCGAGACGATATTGGCTGCGCTGCATGCGCTCCCGCGAGCCTGAATCATGCCCGCCCCACAATCATCGGCCGCGCATTCCGAGCCCCGCTCGTCTCGCGCAACATCCCTCGCCGCAGGCCGGTTGACCGGCCTTTTGTGGGCAGCGCTCACCGTCACCATATTCTCCGGCTGGTTCGTGGTGACGCGTTTCAGCGTCACCCGCGAACTGGGCATCTGGGATATTGCGGCGCTCCGCTTCGGGATCGGGGCGCTGATCCTGTCGCCGGCCCTATTCGGCAAGGGCAGAACCCTGCCTCGCGCGGCCTGGGGCGAGGGGTTCGTTTTCGCCCTGCTATGGGGCCTGCCCTTCGTTCTGCTCGTGGCGCTGGGCATTCAGCTGACATCGGCAGGACGGGCCGCCTCGGTCGCACCAACCCTCATGCCGGTCTTTGCGGGCCTTATCGGCTGGGCGATGTTCAGGCAACGCCCCATTTCGTCGCGCTTCACCGGCTACGCCGCGATCGTCGCCGGCCTCGCCGGTCTCCTCGCCATCGACCCGGGCGGCGACGGCCTGCGCACCATGGCGGGATTCGCGGCCCTGGCCGCCGCCGCCGGCATGTGGGCGATCTACACGCTTCTGTTCAGCCGGAGCGGTCGCACGCCGATGCAGGCTGCCGCGCTGATCTGCCTCTGGTCCTCGGCCCTGCTGCTGCCGCTCTATCTCGGGTTGGGAGTGAGCCGCTTCGCGCAGGCGTCGGCGGGCGAGATTGCCCTCCAGGCCGGCTATCAGGGCGTGCTTATGAGCAGCGTGGCTGTGATCACCTTCAATCGCGCCGTCTCGCTGCTCGGCGCGGGAGCGGCCACCGCCATCATCGCGCTCGTGCCCGCCGGCGCGTCGCTGCTCGCCGTGCCCCTGCTCGGGGAAATGCCCTCGCCGACCGAGACCGCGACGATCGCGCTCATCATCGCCGGGGTGGTGCTCGCGTCGCGCCCGACCCCGAAACCGGCTGCGCCTGCGATTGCGCGAACAGAAGGAAGCCCCCAATGATCCGGTTCTATTTCCACCCGACGCCCAATCCCGCCAAGATCGCGCTGTTCCTCGAAGAAGCCGGCCTGCCCTATGAGATGGTCCCGGTCGACACCAGCAAGGGCGAGCAGCACACGCCGGCGTTTCGGGCGATCAACCCCAACGGCAAGGTGCCGGCCATCGTCGATACGGAAGGCGCAGGCAGGCGGGAAGTAACCGTCTTCGATTCGACCGCCATCCTTCTCTATCTGGCGGAAAAGACCGGCACCTTCCTCGGTCGGCCGGAAGACCGGCCGGAGATGCTGTCCTGGCTCATGTTCCTCGGCAGTGGGCTCGGGCCGTTCTCGGGCCAGGCCGTCCATTTCCAGTTCGTCACACCGGAAGGCGAGGCGTACTCCAAAAACCGCTACCGGCGCGAAGCTGAGCGCCACTACCAGGTGCTGAATGATCGTCTGGCTGGACGGGAATTCATCATGGGTGATGCCTATACCATCGCGGATGTATCGGCGTGGGGATGGCTCGCCCGTGCGGGGCGGGTGCGCAAGGGTGAGGATGACCCGCTCGGCCCCTTCCCCCACCTTAAGCGGCTGTTCGAGACGATCGACGCACGGCCCGCCGCCGCGCGTGCCCGCAAGGTCGGCAAGGATCACCCGTTCAAGATGACCAGCGACGAGGAAACCCGGCGTGCCCTTTTCCCGTCGAACTATCCGCCCGCCGCGTGAAGGGTAAGGGCCTGCAACAGGGTTCGACGCGCGAGCGCGCACCCTCGAACCTCAGATCCATCACAATCAAGCGGTGACGCCATGAAGATTGAAGACAAGCGCGTTCTGATCACCGGCGGCTCCAGCGGCATCGGCCTTGCCCTCGCCGGCGCCCTTCTCGCCCGAGGCGCGCGGGTCGCCATTAGCGGCCGGCGGGCTGACCGCGTCGCGCAGGCCCTGCAGGAATTGAAGGCGCAGGGCTTCACCGCCCACGGCATTGTCGCGGACGTGGCCTCGGCAGAAGGCCGGGTCGCGACGCTCAACGGGGCACTCGCTGCCCTTGGCGGTCTCGATGTCCTCGTCAACAATGCCGGCGGTGTCCGTGCCGGACGGCTCGAGAATACGCCCGAGGCGGAACTGCAGGCGATGATCGATGTCGATCTCGTGGCGCCGATCCTGTTGACCCGCGCCGCCTTGCCGGCGCTGCGGCAGAGCGGCGACGCGACGGTCGTCAATGTCGCCTCCGGCATTGCCCTGGTTGGCGCGCCCTTCTATGCGACCTACGCCGCCGTGAAGGCTGGCCTCGCGCGCTTTGGCGAGTCGCTTCGGCGCGAGCTGAAGGGTGAGGGCATCCACGTGCTCACCGCTTATCCCGGCGGAACCGACACGCCGATGATGACGTCGAACCGCGCCGGCCCCGATCTCGGCTTTGCCCGCGAGCCGGCCTCCGCCGTCGCCGAGGCCATTGCCGACGGCCTCGAAACGGATGCCTTCGAGGTCATTCGCGGTGGTGAGACCCGCGCGCAGATGATCGCCCTCAACCGTGAAAATCCCGCGGCTATCGACGAACGGTTTCTTGGGCTGAAGGCGGCACTGGAAGAGGCCGTGCGGGATCACTCGGCACTATGAAAACTGCGATCGAAGGGGCTGTGCCCTTCGCGCCAAGGCTCCTTGGGGGACTATCATGACCAGCGTATCGTCCCTCCGTGGAACTCAAGGCACTGCCCGGCAAGGAGGAAGCTCAAGCCGTGGGAGCCGGTCGTCCCGCGCATTGCTGGCGATGAGGCTCGCATTGATGGCACCGATCGGGGTGCCGATCATCCAGTCCGGTTCGATGCCCGCCCCGTGCAGCGCTTGACAGACGCCGGCCTGATACGAGCCGAGGGCGCCGCCCCCCTGCAGCACCAGGACGATCTGGCCGGCGGAATCCCCAATCGACGCCCAGGGGGGTGTGCCGGCAGGGTTTGGATGATCCATTTTGCAAAATCCCGAGTAACGATTGCGCCAATAACGAAGATATTTTCCGAGCCTCTCCAGATTTTCATGGAGAACCTGTCATGTATTCGGCGCAACGTTTCTAGAAATTACATGCCTCTCAGATTCGTGATGCAATCGAACGCTGTAGGATCGACTTTCGTTCCTAGGAAAACGTACCATTTCCGATGGAGCTCTCGCCAACTTGACGCGAAAACACGTCGAGCGCACTGGCGAGCTTGTGGTCGATGACCTGCAAATATTCCGTCCAGTCCTCGAAGCCGCCGAGCTCGCGACGGCCATCGCTGATGCCGCGCAGGCCGATGGTCGGCAGGCCGAAGCGCCGGGCGGCGCGGAGCACGGCGTAACTCTCCATATCGACCATGTCGGCATCGATCGCCTCGTAGCTCGCGCCCGACACGATCGACGCGCCGGTGGCCAGCGAGGCGGCGGGCACGCCCTCTATGCGATAGGTGATCGGAGTATGCGCCGGTTCGTCGAGGAACGGTGTCACCCCCTTCTCGAAACCGAGGGGCGAGGCGTCCATGTCCCGGTAACTCACACTGGCCATCTGATAGATGCCGGCGTGATCGAGCCGCCGCGATCCGGCAGATCCGAGGGTAAACACGAGATCCGGCAATTGCCCGGCATGGTCGAGCCGCGCCAGTGCCGTCGCCGTCGCGACCGCCGCCTCGACCGGTCCGACTCCGCTGATCAGCGGATTGATCCGCGCGCGCAACGCCGGCCCGTACTCGTGCGTCGTCGCCATGACAAAGAGCACACGGGCCTGCCCGATGGAAAGGATGTGCTGGCGGGGATCGTCCATGGCGCTATTGGCTGCCCTGCGGTGTGGTGGAAGACGCCGGCCGCGCCGGATCGCTTGAGAGGGGCGTCGCGACGTACACACGCCAAGCCTCGGGCTCGGTCTCGACCAGATGATAAAGCGGGCTTTCCGCGAACGGGTCGCGCGCCCAGGCACCGTCGCGGGCGGTGACCAGGACGACATCGCATCCATTGGTATCGGCCAACGCACGCAGATCGTCCGCTGACCCCTCGCCGGCGAAAACCCGCAGGAACTGGTCGGATATCGCGCCACGCTGTTGCCGCGAGAGTGGCGCGAAGGCAATCGCCAGTTCATTGCCGGCGAAACAGGACCGGCGATCGGCCAGCAGCGCCCAGGAGATGTTGACCGGCCACGGCGTCATGGTGGCGAACAGCGCGGGATTGTTCGCCACCCGCGCTCCCGCCGGCGCATGCCGCCGTACCGCGGCCCACATGGCGGGGGCGCGCGCGAACCAGGCGGCATCAGAGGATATCTCGCCCCGCGCATTGCCGGCGGCGATGACGGCCCCGCCTATGAGGCTCGCTGCGAAGCCGGCGAGCGCAAGTCCCGGAACCACCCGGCCGCGCCGTTCCACGAGGCGCGTAAGACCTGCCCCAGCCGCTGCCGTCAGCACCATGAGCCCCGGCAACACCGCGCGCCAGCCGAGGTCGTTATTGTCGCCGACCGTGCTGACCAGCAGCCAGCTCGCGGCAAGGCTGACCAGCGTCAGCACCCCAAGTGCCCGCGCCTCGCGGCCTGAAAGCGTGCGTGCATCACGCCGCGAGGCCAGCCGCCAGAGCGCCACCGCGCCCACGGGATAGATCAGCGGGAACTCGACGACCAGCAGCACCAGCCAATAGGCCGGAAGATCGAGCACGCGCCCGAAGCGCCCGGCGGCGCTCTCGGCGAGAACCGGCAAGGGCGAGATCGCGACGGGGCTGCCACCTCCGCGCATGATGCCCGCGTGATATTGCTCGACCAGAAGCGGAGTGGCGAGCAGCAGCGCCAGAGCCGCCGCGACGAGCGCGGCGAGAAGAAAGCGCGGCAGGCCGCCCGGAGGGACGCGGGGCAGCAGCAGGGGCAGCAGCGCCAGCATGGCGAGGGCCAACACGACGCCGCCGACCCAGATCGAGCTTTGATAGGCCCCGGCCACCACCAGCCCCAGCACGATGGCGGTCAGCGTCCTTGGGCTTGTGGCGAGCCTTACCGCCAGAAGCGTGGCGATCACCAGCGCTCCGGCTGCCGCGACATGGTGCGGGCTCCAGCTCGATTGGAACAGCCACCCGGCAAAGCCGGTAGCCGGACGCAGAACGCCCGCGAGCCGTTCTTCCCCGATCGCCGCTTCCAGTACCGGGCGCAGCGACCCGGTGACACAGAGTGCGATGGCGAGCGCCGGTGCCAGCGGCGTGCGCGCGAAGCGCATCGCCAGGGCGGCCATCAGCATCAGCGTGGAGAATGCCGTGAACCAGCTTGCCGCGGCATCCGCTTCCCACCCACGAGCACCCGTGAGGCCGGCAAGCTGGGCGGCGCCGAAGTGCCAGAGATAGTAATAGGCGACGCCCGCCGGCTCGCCCGGTGGGCCGTAGAACGGATTGACCGGCGGCACCCCGTCCCGGACCATCGCATCGATGAGCGCGATCTTGGAGTGATCGAAGATCGCCGGGGACAGGGCGATGCCGGCTTGCGTCTCCTTCGGCGCCACGGCCATCGCCGGCGCCAGCGCGACGATGGCGGCGGCGAGGAACATCCAGACGGGCATGGCAGGCGTGTCGTCCGGCGGCTCGACGACGTTCGTGTTATGCAGCAGACAGCCGCCGGCTATCAGGACAAGTGCGCCCAGGGTGCCGAGGAGCGGGATGCCGGCCCACCGCGAGATTTCCAGCGCCAGGGCGTTCAGCACGGTCCAGCCGAGAGCGGGTGCGAGTGGTAGCGCCACGGAACGGCCGAAGCCGACAGCGCGCGCCAGCACATAGCCCGCGCCCGTCCATAAAACGAGGCCGACGACAGCGGCCAGCAAGGCCGATCCGAACGAGAACATCATGGCGCCGCCGCCGCGCGGCCGGGACCGAGAAGCCGCCGCGCGGTCCCTTTCTTCGCGCTCACAGGCCGCTGAACCAGTTGAAGCCCTGCTTCTCCCAGAACCCCTCCTGATAGGTGTTCGTCACCTCGATCGCCCGGATCCATTTGGGGTTCTTGAAGCCCAGCTTCACGGCAGTGCGCAGGCGCAGCGGCGCGCCGAACGGATCGGTGATCGGCTCGCCGGCATATTTGGTGGCGAGGATGGTCTGCGGGTGCAGGGCGGAGGCCATATCGATGCTCTCCATATAGTCGTCCTGACCATGGAAGGCGACGTATTTGGCCGACAGGTCAGCGCCGATCTGCGTCAGGAACTGCCGGAGATTAGGCCCCGACCACTGGCCGATATAGTCCCAGCCCTCGACGCAGATGTGCTTGATGATCACTTCCTGCTCGGGAAGGGCAGAGATCTGGTCGAGGCCCCAAGGCCGCTTGTCGGTGATGAGCCCGCTCAGCTCCAGCTTCCAGCTGGCAAGATCGACCGGCTTGACGTTCTCGATCTCGTAATAGGCGTTGAAGCGGGGCGGCTTGACCACCTGATCGACGGAATAGGTCGGTGCCAGCTTGTTCGGATCGAAGATCTTGGCCTGTACCCAGTCGTTGAAGGAAGAGACCGAGCGCAACGCGCTCTGCACCTGGCTCTGCTCGGCGATGTCGCAGCCGGTGAGCATGGACAGCGCACCGAGGCTGACGGCCCCGCGCAGCAGCTTGCGCCGGTCGATATCCTCGATCAGGGCGCGGTTTTCCGTGAGCAGGCTCTGATTTGGACCGCGGCGCGGGCGGAACAGCGAAGTCGGGCGCCGAAGGATGGACATGGCTCGATCTCTCACATGTTCGAGGCGTGGGCCGATGGCACGCGGGCGGCCGGGTCTTCGTCGACACGCGGCCCGCCAGTGACCATGGCGAGCAACGTCTTCGGCACCAGCAATGCGAGGGCGACATGCACGACCATGAACAGGCAGATCGCCGTCATGCCGAAGAAATGCGCGAGCCGCGCGCCTTGAAAGTCGTAGAAAAGCGCTGTCAGGAAGGAGAACTGCACGGGCTTCCAGATCGCCAGACCGGAAATCACCTGCAGGATGATCACCAGAATCACCCCGACATAGAGCGTTTTCTGGACCGCATTGTAATGCGTGAGGTCGGCATGCTGCAGGCGGAAGCTCAATGCGGCCAGCGCCTCGCGGATGACCTCGCGCGGCGAAATCGGCAGCAGCAGGCGGCGGAACCGACCAGTGGCAAGGCCATAGACGAGATAGGCGAGGCCGTTCAGCCCCAGGACCCACATGCCGAAAAAGTGCCATTGCAGGCCGTGCTGGGCCCAAGGGCCGAGCGTGATCGCATCGGGAAAGTGAAGAAACCCGAAAATGACCTCGTCATTGTAGATCTTCCAGCCGCTCATGATCATGATGACCATGGCAATCGCGTTGGTCCAATGCATGATCCTGATGGCAACAGGGTGCATTTTCTTCATTATCTATCCCCTTTGTCATATTTAATAGAATATGATGCGAAATTTACTTGATGATTACACAATTTAACATTACACGTCTCATCCAATTCATCGAAGGGGACAGCCATCATGCGTCGAGAACTAGCTTATTCTCTGCTTGGAATTCTGCTTCTGGGCGGCATGCCCGGGGCTACCCATGCCGAAGAGACGAAGCCGATGCGCGCGGAAGGCGGAGCGCATACTCAGCCTGGACCGGAGCAGGACGGGTTCACGCCGCAGCAGCGGATGGAGCGCCGCTTCCCGCAGAAGGTCCGGGTCGGCGACCTGATTGGGTTGCCGATGCAGGATTTCGACGACCGCGTGCTGGGGCACGTGAAGGAAGTCGTGCGCACCCCCGACGGGCACGTCGTGCTGGTGATGCCGTTCGGCGGCTGGTTCGGATATGGTGGGCGCCCGGTCGGCGTGCCGATCGAAACCGTGGCCATCCTCGCCCGGCACCTGAACGTGCTGGACCTGCCGCGGGAGGATTTTCCGAACCTTCCGACGTGGAAGGACGGCGAAGGCACACCGATCCCTCCCGACGACATCATCCGTATCGCCATTTCCCGCCGCTGATCCGCGCCGGCCATTCAGCCACCCACATGCGCCGGAGGGCCGCCTGCCCGTCATAGGTCGCCCTCCAGCCTTGCGATGAGCGTGCGCACCTGCCCGATGGCAGCGAAACGTCCGCGCTCGACCGCGAGAACCCGTCCGGCCCTCAGCGCCCGATGCTCGCAGCAGGCGCGCAGCGCCTCGTCGGTGATCGTCTCGAATTCCGGTATATGAGCGAGGCCGAGAATGCGGCGATGCATCTCGATGCCGGCGAAGCCGACGGCGTCACGCCAGATGCCGTCAATCATCGAGTTCAGGGCGAGTTCGCTGCCGACAGCGTCGGCCTGATCCTCGAACAGCTCCCGGCCGCCGAGAATGCCGTTGCGTTCGCACCGCCACAGCCGCGTGAACTCCTCGACGAAGATGTTCCAGATCGTCTCAGCCGTGTCGAGGATCCAGAGGCGATAGGCGCGCGCCTCCTCATTGTCCGGCCGAAGTCCGGGTTGGGCGAAAACCGCCATCCACAGATTGGCGAGCAGCGAGCCGATGTCGAAGCCCATCGGCCCATAGGTGGCGAACTCCGCGTCGATGACGCGGGTGTCGTCCGCGCAGGCCATGATCGACCCGGTATGCAGATCGCCGTGCAGCAATGTTTGGGCACTGCCGCAGAAGCGTGCCTTCAGTTCGAGGGCGGCGAGCTTGAGATCGCGGTCGGCGCGGATGGTCGCGACGGTGCGGTCAAGCGCTGGGCTATGGCTGTTGCGCGCGCAGTCATGAAACGGATCGGTGAAGAACAGGTCTTCGGTGATGCCGCACAGTTCCACATTGCCAGCAAACAAAGCGAGATCCGCCTTCCGCTGCGCGGTATTCATCGCCCAATCGGACCCCCGGAACAGCGTCCGCGCGAGATAGCGCCCGAGCTGCTCGCCCATGAGCGGAAAACGGTCGCCCGCCATCAATCCCTTGCGCAGGATGATGTGCGGGCGGAGGTGCTCCATGACCTGGATCGCCTGGTGGCGATCGAAATAATAAAGCTGCGGCAGCCGGCCCGGATCGCGGCGGCCCAGACGCAACAAGGCCTCGTGCTCGAAGAAGGATCGGTCGAGCGACATCGGCCAGCTTTCGCCGACCACCCGCGCATAGGGCAGCGCCTGCTTCACGACCACCGACCCGGTCGCTCCCTCGACAATGAAGACAAGGTTGAGGTTGCCGTCGCCGATCTCGCATACCCGCCACTGAGTTGCCGGCCCGATACGCTCCGTCATTTCCGGCAGACCGCCCAGCCGATTGGCCAGGGTATTCGCATGCAGCGGCTCGTAAGGCGAATGAGTGAGCATTCCGGTCTCCGCGTCCCTTATGCGAAGGCCGACAGAGTCCCTGCTGTCCTTCGCATAAGCGGTACGGCGGAGCGGCTGCCCGCATTACAGCAATCACGGCTTCGTGAACCGAGCCGCGCGCGCGCCTCCCGCCTGCCGCGACCCGAATGGGTGAGCCCTGTAACAAGCAGGCGCGGAAACACGAAGAGCAGGTGGACATCCCTAAGCCTTGGCATCAACTCGAAACCGGAGCGATCGGATGCACCCTTCTCCCCACCTGCTGACGGCAGGGGGCCTTCTCGCTCTGTCAGGGCCAGCCTCCGCGATGACTGGCAGCACGCCACCATGGAAACCGGTCGCCGTCTATGACGACGGCCGCCGCGTCTATGTCGAATTTCCGAGCAGCATCGTGCAGGGCGAGATGCCCCCGATTTTCGTCATCGGCTCCTAGGGCGAGGCGCAGATCGTCAACAGCCGCATCTATCAACATATCCTGATCGTTGATCGCCTGTTCGGCGCGGCCGAGCTGCGCCTTGGCGGAGGCGACCGCCGGCAAACCGTCAGGATCGTCCGTGCCAACGGGGACCGCAATCATGACCGAAGCCGAATCCAACGCCTCCCGGATGCGCCTTCGCGTCGAAGCCCCTCGCTCCCCCGCCTGTCGCGAAAAACGCTCGCCAGCGTCGCCGCCGTCGCCCGGGTCGGGATCGGCGGCGCGCTGATCTACGCGCTTCAGACGTGCGGCCCCGGCGATGGCGGCTTGGAGCTATATTCTACCGCCCAATCGTCAGCCGGCCGATGGTCTCGCCGGCTTGCCGCGTGACTATACCGGCCCGATCCTTGGCCTACGCTGCCCGGCGATCTCGGCAGGCCGATCCTGTTTGCACAGAATGCCGGCCAGCCTGTCGTGCCGCCCGTCGTCCCGCCCCCGGGTGTTGACGAGGCCGAACAGCGCCGCCGCGCCGAGGAAGAAGCCGCGCGCGCCAGCACGGTCTTCTTCCAGTCCCGGCAGGGATCGCCGGCATCAGCGACGCCCGGAGCGACGCCGGGTCTTCCCGGCTTCGACGCTGCCGGCGCGGCGAGACAGCCGACCGCGCAGGATAAGCAGCTCGCCTTTCTCAACGCGGCGGCTGAGCGGCGTACCGTGACACCCGATCGCGTCACACCGCCAGCATCGCCCTTCGTGCTTCACGCCGGGGCGGTCATCTCTGCCGCGCTCATGAGCGGCATGCGTTGTGATCTCATGCCGAATGGCCGCTCGATCGTTCTCGAGCGTCAGCTGGGCGCGGACAGACAGGGCTATGCCGGTCTGGAGGATGGCGTCGATTGCCACTGGTGGGATCTCGCCAAGGCTGCCGCACCCGCGACCCTGCTCGGCGTCGGCGCCGAATTCGCGACCGACGACAATGACCGCCTGATCCGCGCCATCCGCGATGGCGCGCAGGACACCATCAACCAAGCCGCGCAGCAGATCGTCCAGCGACAGTTGCAGGTCGCACCGACCCTGACAATCCGGCCCGGTTTCCCGGTCAGGGTCATCGTTACGTGCGACCTGGTGCTCGAACCCTACCGGAGCTGACCATGACCAAGCTGAAACTCGGCCCCATCGCCGACGGCAAGCCCGTGAAGACGGCACCGTCTCCAGTCTGTGAAGGCCCTATGCCTACGAGGACGCGGCCAGGTTGCTGGTCGACTTCTGGCAGGCGCTGGATGCGGTGTTGAAGGAGCGAGGCGTGCAATAATCACCTTGAAAGTCGGAGTTGCCGACTATGGCCAGATGAAGGCCCGCACCATGCGGATCGCGCGCGGCGAGGAAAGGCTGGCGGCCGACGATCGGAAGGTTTGGTTCACCTCGACCGAATCGTTCGTGCTGGTGCTTTCCAGCGGGAATCGCGAACTGCTGCGCGCCATAGACGAACAAGCGCCTGCCATGGCGAGCTATGGTCTTGTCAGCATGGAGCCCGGCAAGGGCCGAAAGCTCATGCCGAAGGTATTGCATGATCGGGTAGCACTGGAACTGCCTTTGCTCGAGCGGCGTGAAGCGAAGGGAGGCCGCCCATGAACATTCAAACGTAGCATGTCGCGCAGCGCGCGGCCCTGTCTCTGCGCGTCTTCACGGTCCGCCAAGCCGAGCATGACGTGTCGATCCCCGACCAGCGCAAGCAGGGCGAAATCTACTGCGCCACGCGCGGCTATGAACTCGTTGAAATCTTCGTCGAAGCCGGCGCGTCCGCGACGAATGATCGGCGCTGATTGAAGCCCATACCGTTGTCGTGGTGCTTGGCTTGGTGCCGGCGATCAAGGACCGCCTTGAGACGCAAGCCGAGAAATTAGCGAACGATTGGCTGACCGAGCATAAGGGTGCCATCAAGGGACTGAGCGACGAACGCCAAGAGGCTTATCGGCAAATCCGGGAGACGAGCGCTCACCTACTGGACGTTGACCTTGCTCGCCCCAACACTTGGATGCAGCCGACGACGGTTCGCGAGGCGAACGGCACAGAACGCGATCTGCCACGCTTCGAGAGGCACTTCGTGTGCGATGACGATGGTCTTTCCCCGTCGACTTTGGTTCGTCGTGGGAGAAGGTGCTTTCGGCTGAGTTGCAGCAGGAGGGAGTAGTTGCGTGGTATCGCATCCCAGACCGAGCGGTGCAGGAGTCGCTGGGCGTGACCTAAGAAGACGGCGACGAATTGAGAATCGTCCGACTAGATTTCATATTCTTCTCGAAAAAGCCTGACGGGACCGATGTCGCGGAGGCGAGCGTTCGCTTGCGGCCTTTTATCGGCCTGACGTTGGCGAAGGCCCCGCGGTCGCTGAGGCTCTGGCGGAGACGATCGCTGTCGCAGGCCCGGTCGGCGAGCAAGATCTGACCATCGCCCAAACCCTCCGGCATATCGGCAGCGCTGACGCCGTCGAGGGCCTGGCCCTCGGTGAGCTTTAGCGCCACTGGCAGTCACTAACTCTCTATAGTTAGGAAGTGACGACAGCAGCCATGTTCCGGCATCAGTGGCCGGAAAGCCATATTCGGAGCGTGCTACCCCGGTGCTACCCGCAGCATTTAAGGGGTTAGCAACTAAGCGCTAACCCCTTGAAAAGATTGGCGCACCCGGCACGATTCGAACGTGCGACCTTTGCCTTCGGAGGGCAACGCTCTATCCAGCTGAGCTACGGGTGCCAGCGGCGCACGGGCGCCCGACGTCGTCTTCTTAGTCGAAGCGCCGCGCGCGGGCAACATGTGGCGGCGCTTCGGCGCAGGAAATGCTGACGCATCCGCCGCCGCCATATGGCACCGGGCCGCGCGATGGTTATATAGCGCTCGTCATGAGCACCGATGCGCCGGCCGATACTCCCCGCAAGCCGTTCTTCTCATCGGAGGAGATCGAGCGCTATGCCCGCCATCTCGTGCTCGGCGAGATCGGCGGACCGGGACAGCAGAAGCTCAAGAAGGCGAGCATGCTGGTCGTCGGCGCCGGCGGGCTCGGAGCACCGGCGCTGCTCTATCTTGCGGCGGCAGGGGTCGGTCGACTGGTCGTCGTCGACGACGACATCGTCTCGCTCTCCAACCTGCAGCGGCAGGTGATCCATACCACCGAAACGGTCGGCCGGCTGAAGACCGAAAGCGCCGAGGCTTTCGTCGCCGCGCTCAATCCGCATGTCGCTTTTCGCGGCGAGGCGGTGCGGCTGACCGCCGACAACGCGCTCGACCTCATCGGCGAAGTCGACGTCGTCATCGATGGTTCGGACAATTTCTCCACCCGCTACCTGGTGTCGGACGCCTGCGCGCTGGCGGGCAAGCCGCTGGTCACCGCCGCCCTCGGACGCTTCGATGCCACCGTGACCACGCTGCGTGCGCATGAGCGCGGACCCGACGGCGCGCCCAATCCCACCTATCGTTGCCTGTTTCCCGAGCCGCCGCCGGCCGGCACCGTGCCGAGCTGCGCCGAGGCCGGCATTGTCGGGGCGGTGGCCGGTGTCGCCGGGGCGCTGGTGGCGCTGGAGGCGATCCGCGCCGTCGTCGGTTTCGGCGAGGGGCTGGTGGGCCGCCTGCTGATGATCGACACGCTGTCGATGCGCTTCGAGACGCTGAGCTATGGCTGGGATCCGGACAATCCGCTGACCGGGACCGCTCCGACCATCACCGACCTGTCGCACCATCGCCGCTGACCGATCCCCGCGGTGCCGGCGGCGACAGGATGCCCGGCACGCCCCGACATGCGTGTCACAGCATCGCCGGCAGGACGCGGTCCGGTGGGCGATGACCGTCCATGAAGGCGCGGATGTTAACGATCACCTTCTCACCGGTGTCGATGCGGGCTTCCACCGTCGCCGAGCCCATATGCGGCAGCAGCACCACCTTGCCCTGGCGCGCCAGCTTCAGCAGCTTGGGGCTGACCGCCGGCTCGCGCTCGAACACGTCGAGGCCGGCACCGGCGAGTTCGCCGGTCTCGATCATGCGGATCAGCGCATGCTCGTCGATCACTTCGCCGCGGGCGGTGTTGACGATATAGGCGTCGCGCTTGACCAGCTTCAGCCGTCGCGCCGACAGCAGATGGAACGTGGCCGGGGTATGCGGACAGTTGACCGAGAGGATGTCCATGCGGGCCAGCATCTGGTCGAGGCTGTCCCAATAGGTGGCCTCGAGCTCGTCCTCGATCTGGGCAGGAAGCGGATGACGGTTGTGGTAGTGGATCTGCAGGCCGAAGGCCTTGGCACGCCGCGCCACCGCCTGGCCGATGCGCCCCATGCCGATGATGCCGAGCCGCTTGCCCCAGATACGATGGCCGAGCATCCAGGTGGGTGACCAGCCGGGCCACACGCCCTCGTCGCGGATGATCAGCGAAGCGCCCTCGGTCAACCGCCGCGGCACGGCGAGAATCAGCGCCATGGTCATATCGGCGGTGTCCTCGGTGAGGACGCCGGGAGTGTTGGTAATGGTGATGCCACGCTCGGTGGCGAGGACGACGTCGATATGGTCGACGCCATTGCCGAAATTGGCGATCAGCTTGAGGTTCGGGCCGGCGGCCTCGATCACCCTCGCATCGATCCGATCGGTGATCGCCGGTACCAGCACATCGGCGGTCGCCATGGCGTCGGCGAGCTGCGCCTGGGTCAACGGTACATCCTCGACATTCAGCCGAGCGTCGAACAGTTCGCGCATGCGGGTTTCGATTTTGTCGGGCAGCTTGCGCGTCACCACGACCAACGGCTTCTTGCGGGCCATCTCAATCCCCGTCGCGAGCAAGGTCCCGTTAACGTCGAAGGCGGAAAATGCCGTCCAGTCGGGACGGTGCCTCATTAGCAGACGGGTCGGCGAAACACAAAAAGCACCCATTCGCGGTGCAGGCGTGCGCACGCCGCCGGGGGCTACCTCCGGGCGGGTCGGGGCGTGCGGAGAACAGGTGACAGGAACGATGCGGATTTCCACGCTTCGAATCGGTGCGAGGCTTCGAGGTGGCGAGGAGCGCCGCAAGGGACGGCTGACGCGCGGCTACACGCGGCGCTCGCTGATCTTCGCGCTGATCGCGGGCACCGCGGTGCTGGCGGCGGAACCGTTGATCCACAAGACATTTTCGCATGCGCAGGCGCAATCCTCCGCCCCGGCGACCAGCGGGCCGGTGGGGCGCGAGAGCGGGCTGCCGGTGCCGCGTTTCGTCTCGATCAAGGCCGACAAGGTGAATGTGCGCTCGGGTCCCACCCGCGATCACGGCGTGGCCTGGGTGTTCACCCGCGCCGGGCTGCCGGTGGAGATCACGGCGGAGTTCGAGAATTGGCGGCGTATCCGCGATTCCGACGGCGCCGAGGGGTGGGTCTACCACTCGATGCTGTCGAGCCGGCGCACCGCGCTGGTCGGGCCATGGCTCAAGGGTGGGCCGACCTCGCTCTATGGCGGTCGCGACGCGAAATCCCGCGTCGCCGCACAGGTGGAGCCCGGGGTTCTGGGGCAGGTCAGCGATTGCGACGGAACCTGGTGCCGCTTCTATGGCGCCGGTTTCGAGGGTTTCATCGAGCAGGTGAAGCTTTGGGGGGTCTATCCGGGCGAGAAGGTCGACTAGTCCAGCTGGCCCCGGCTCGTGGTCCGGTGAGGTGTACGATGCGGCCGATTTGCTGCCATGGGTGCGGTTGTCAGCCGCACATGAGATCGGCGCAGCGATAGCCGATCATCATCGAGGGGGCGTGGGTGTTGCCGCTGGTCATCAGCGGCATCACCGAGGCATCGGCGACGCGCAGATTTTCGATGCCGTGCACCCGAAGGTCGGGACCCGTCACGCTTGACGGGTCGTCGGGGCGGCCCATGCGGCAGGTGCCGACCGGGTGATAGGCGGTGCCGCAGAGCTGGGCGATGACGGCATCGGCGGCGATGGGGTCGGCCGGGACGTCCGGGGCGAGGCGTCGGCCGCGGAAGGCATCGAAGGCCGGTTGCGCGATGACCTCTTCCAGCATCCGCACCCCGGCGCGCAGCGCGCGGCGGTCGCCCTCGGTGGCGAGGTAGTTGGCGACAATGCGCGGGCCATCTTCCGCATCGGCGCTGCGCAGGGTGATTCGCCCGCGACTCTCCGGCCGCAGCTGATAGGCGGAGACGCCGAAGCCATGCGGCAGCGGTGCGCGCTGCACCAGCGGCAGCCACGGCTTGTAGGTCGAAAGGCCGGGCACGAACAGGCCCTCTATGTCGGGCTCCGGCTCGGAGGCCCGCGAGCGCAGCAGGAAGCCGACGGCGAACGGCGTGCGCGCCGCCACGCCGGAGCCGAACGCCCAGGCCCGGGCGACGCCGAGCACGGCGCGGTCGAGGCGGGTGAAGGGCTGCAGGCTCACCGGCTGCCGGCATTCATAGGTGAGGCGGGCAAAGACGTGGTCTTGCAGATTGGCGCCGACTCCCGGCAGGTCCCGCACCACCTCGATGCCGAGCCGGCGCAGATCCCCGGCCGGGCCGATGCCGGAAAGCATGAGCAGCTTCGGCGTGTTGACGGCGCCGCAGCTCAGCACGATCTCCGATCCCCGATAGTCCCGCTCGCGGCCGCCCTTCGCCGCCACCACCGCGGTGGCGCGGCCTGCCGCTACGCGGAGGCGGCGGGCGGTGGCACCGGTTATCACGGTGAGATTGCCCGGCCGGCGCCCGCGCAGGAAGGTCGCCGCCGACGACATGCGCCGGCCGTCGCGGATGTTGACGGTAAAGCGGCCGAAACCTTCCTGCCCGCCGGCATTGAAATCATCGGCCCGCGGATGGCCGGCCTGATCGCCGGCGGCCAGAAACGCGGCGAACAGCGGGTTGTCGCCGTCATGGCGCATCAGCGGGACATGCCGCAATGGCGCAGACCGGGCGTGCGGCGCGTTGGCGGCGGTGCCGCGCTCCAGCGCCTCGAAGGCAGGCCCGACGCTTCGCCAGTCCCACCCCGCCGCGCCGGCCGCCGCCCAGCGGTCGTAATCGGCGGGGCGGCCGCGCATCCACACCATGCCGTTGATGGAGGAGGAGCCGCCAAGCACCCGGCCGCGCGGCCAGGCGATGCTGCGGCCGCCGAGGCCGGGATCTGGCTCCGTCATGTCGCGCCAGACCCCGATATCGTGATTGGCGAGGAAGCCGGTGAGGATCGGCACGCCGTGCAGCATCGGCAGGTCGCGCCCGCCGGCCTCCAGCAGCAGCACGCGCCGGTCGGGATCCTCGGCGAGCCGGGAGGCGACGATGGCTCCGGCCGCGCCGGCGCCTACCACGATGACATCCCAATGGTCCATCGTTCCGCCCCATCCTTGGTGTGAGGGCTCACCGAGCCTCCCATGAGATGGTCGCGGAAGCTGAATTTATCGTCAACGCCAAAAATAGAGCAAACTCCAAGATAATCGATGCGCGGAGTGCCGTTCGCCGGCGGCGCGGCAGCCGGACGGCGTCGAACGATCACCGGTCGTGACGAGCCCAAGCATCCCGGTGATCGACGCCGGCCGAACCTGAACCTGCTCGACGGCGGTTGCTCGCACATTTGAAGGGGCTGCCCTGCGCGATGCCCGCTAGGTGTTCGGAAGCGTGCCTGACGCCGCTGGTCGGGATGATCCTTCCGCGCCGACGAGTGGCAGTCGGCGGAGCGATGGAACCGGCATGCGATCGGTTGCGCCCACTCCGCCTGTGGTGAGAGGGCGGCGTGTTCGGGCGCGGGCGGGGCATGGGGGGGCGGGACATGGGGGCGGGCATGCGGCGGGACCGCGTGGGAGCCGGCCGGAGGCGGGGTAGGAAGGGCGAGGCCGAAGGGGCGACGCTTCGGGCGTGCCGCTTCGAGCGCGCGGCTTGGAACCTACAGCTTGGAGCGCGAGGTTCATGGGCAAATGAAAAGGCCGGTCATGCGACCGGCCCTTTTTGAAATCGTCGATGATCTCGCGCGGTCTCCGCGCGATTGTCTCAGCCGCGGCGCTTGGGGCGCAAGCGCACCACCACGTCGACGCGGGCGATCTCGTAGCCTTCCGGCGGCTCGGGAACCCGCTCCACCTCGACCGCCGCGCTGGGAATGTCGAGCAGGTGATTCTCGCCTTCCATGAAGAAGTGATGGTGGTCCGACGGGTTGGTGTCGAAATAGGTCTTCGAGCCGTCAATGGCGAGTTCGCGCAGCAGCCCGACCTCGGTGAACTGGTGCAGCGTGTTGTACACCGTGGCCAGCGACACCGGGAAACGCGCCTTGATCGCTTCCTCGTGCAGGATTTCCGCCGAGACGTGACGGTCGCCCTTGGCGAACAGCAGCCAGCCGAGCGCCAGGCGCTGGCGGGTGGGGCGCAGCCCGACATCGCGCAACATATGGCGCACGTCATGGAACGGGCAGCCGGTGCGGCTGGCGGCGGCAACATCCCGCAGCCGGGCGACCGGAAGCACCGGTTCGTCATCCTCCATCACCATGCGCGATACGGCGATAGGGGCAGGGCGAAAAGTCTCGCTCATTTCACGATCCGAACAGACAATCCAAGACAACTGCCAGCCTTTCGGCCAGCGCTGCTCGCGGTTGCAAAGCGATGCCGCCACGACGCAAGCGGCCGCGGGCAACGGGTTTTTCACCTGGCATTATATTCGCAGGCTGCGCGCCAGAGCAACAATGCCTTGCATTATAGTAATCATTCCAATCTGAAAGCGCGAGAGTGGCACGGCCGGCGCCTGTCATGCCGCCGACACAGTGAGCGGTAGCGCCGCACGGGGGGTGGCTTTGAGCCGGCAGGGCGCTGTGATAGGAAGCGCCAGAACCGGGCGGCAGCCTTACCGCTCACGGTCGAAACGACAAGCGTGGTGATACGGCGGCAATGGTCGAACGGCAGAACAGCTTCTCCTACGATGAACTGCTCGCATGCGGGCGCGGCGAGCTTTTCGGGCCGGGCAACGCCCAGTTGCCGCTGCCCCCGATGCTGATGTTCGACCGCATCACCGAGATCTCCGAGGATGGCGGCGCCAACGGCAAGGGGCATGTGCGCGCCGAGCTCGACGTCAATCCCGAGCTGTGGTTCTTCGCCTGCCACTTCAAGGGCGACCCGGTGATGCCGGGCTGCCTCGGCCTCGACGCCATGTGGCAGCTGGTCGGCTTCCATCTCGGCTGGCTCGGTTCGCCCGGCCGCGGGCGTGCCCTCGGTCTCGGCGAATTGAAATTCTCCGGCCAGGTGCTGCCGACGGTGAAGAAAGTGGTCTACGGCATCGACTTCAAGCGCGTCATGCGCTCGAAGCTGGTGCTGGGCATCGCCGATGGCTGGCTCGAGGCTGACGGCGAAGTGATCTACCGCGCCAGCGACTTGAAGGTCGGCCTGTTCCAGACCTGATCCTGCGACGGGCGGCGCTGCGCGACGGCCCGCGGGCCGCACGGCCTTGTCGACCAGGGCTGCCGGTGCCATCTGCCCGGAGCTCACTCACGAATAGGGCTTCGCACGGCGCGGACAGAAACGCCGCCGGCACCCGCCAAGGAAGGAAAGCCTATGCGCCGCGTCGTCGTCACCGGGATGGGTATCGTCTCGTCGATCGGCAACTCCACCCAGGAGGTGCTCGCCTCGCTGCGCGAGGGCAAGAGCGGCATCACCCGCTCCGACAGTTATGTCGAGCACGGTTTCCGCTCTCAGGTACATGGCGCGCCGCTGCTCGACGCCAGCGAGATCGTCGACCGCCGGGCAATGCGCTTCCACGGCGGCGGCACCGCCTGGAACCATGTCGCCATGGAACAGGCGATCCGCGATTCCGGGCTTGAGGAGAACGAGGTCTCCAACGAGCGCACCGGCCTCGTCATGGGCTCGGGCGGCTCCTCCACCCGCACCATCGTCGAGGCCGCCGACATCACCCGCAAGAACGGCAGCCCCAAGCGCGTCGGCCCGTTCGCGGTGCCGAAGGCGATGGGCTCCACCGCTTCGGCGACGCTGTCGACCTGGTTCAAGATCAAGGGCGCCAGCTATTCGATCTCGGCCGCCTGCGCGACCACCAATATCTGCATCGGCAACGCCGCCGAGATGATCCAGTACGGCAAGCAGGACATCGTGTTCGCCGGCGGCTGCGAGGATCTCGACTGGACGCTGTCCTGCCTGTTCGACGCCATGGGCGCGATGTCCTCCGACTATAACGACCGCCCGGCGGTGGCCTCGCGCCCCTATGACAAGAACCGCGACGGCTTCGTGATCTCCGGCGGTGCCGGGGTGCTGGTGCTCGAGGAACTGGAGCACGCCAAGGCGCGCGGCGCCCGCATCTATGCCGAGATCATCGGCTACGGCACCTCCTCGGACGGCGCCGACATGGTCGCCCCCTCCGGCGAGGGCGCGGCGCGGGCGATGCGCCAGGCGCTGACCACGGTGAAGGGCGGCATCGACTACATCAACCCGCACGCCACCTCGACGCCGATCGGCGATCTCAAGGAGATCGAGGCGATCCGCGAGGTGTTCGGCGCCGGCTGCCCGCCGATCTCCGCCACCAAGTCGCTGACCGGCCACTCGCAGGGCGCCACCGGCGTGCACGAGGCGATCTACTCGATCCTGATGATGCAGAACGGCTTCATCGCCGCCAGCGCCCATATCGACGAGATCGACCCGGCCTTCGCCGACATGCCGATCGCCCGCGAGCGTGTCGACAACGTCAAGCTCGGCCGGGTGCTGTCCAACGGCTTCGGCTTCGGCGGCGCCAATGCCGTGCTGGTGCTGCAACATCCCGACGCCGCCTGAAACTTTTTTGACGTGAGCGTGCTTTCCCGTCGACCGGGCGTCATGGTCCGGTCGGAAAGAGCTCCAACCGGCGTTGCGCCGGCCGCGAGGAGAAGAATATGAGCCTGACGCAGGGCAATCCGGTGCATGGCAACCTGATGCAGGGCGGCCTGATGAACGGCAAGCGAGGCCTGATCATGGGCGTCGCCAACGATCATTCCATCGCCTGGGGCATCGCCCGGGCGCTGGCCGGGCAGGGGGCGGAGCTCGCCTTCTCCTATCAGGGCGAGGCGCTGGGTCGCCGGGTGAAGCCGCTGGCGCAGAGCCTCGGCAGCGACACCGTGCTGGCCTGTGACGTCGAGGACCTCGCCTCGGTCGACGGGCTGTTCGCCCAGCTGAAGGAGAAATGGGGAACCATCGACTTCCTGGTCCACGCCATCGGCTTCTCCGACAAGAACGAGCTGAAGGGCCGCTATGCCGACACCACGCGGGAGAACTTCTCGCGCACCATGGTGATCTCCTGCTTCTCCTTCACCGAGCTCGCCAAGCGGGCGGCGGCGCTGATGCCGAATGGCGGCTCGCTGGTGACGCTCACCTATGGCGGCTCGACACGAGTGATGCCGAACTACAACGTCATGGGCGTCGCCAAGGCGGCGCTGGAGGCGAGCATGCGCTACCTCGCCGCCGATTACGGGCCGCAGGGGGTGCGGGTGAACGCCATCTCCGCCGGGCCGATCCGCACGCTGGCCGGCGCCGGCATCGCCGATGCGCGGCTGATGTTCAACTACCAGAAGCGCCACGCGCCGCTGCGGCGCACCGTGACCATCGACGAGGTGGGCGGGGCGGCGCTGTACCTCATTTCCGACCTGTCGACCGGGGTGACCGGCGAGGTGCATTTCGTCGATTCCGGCTACAACATCATCTCCATGCCGCATCCCGCGGCGCTGAAGACCATCGAGGACGCGGTGGAAGCCGGCGAGGCGGCGGGGGACTAGCCCCGGCGCCGCCCCGTTAGCCTCGCCCGCCGGGTCAGCCGGCGAGCGTGTCCTTGTGGATCTTGCCGTCCTTCATGATGAGGCGGAACTTCGCCTCCGGATCGGCGATCAGCGACAGATCCTCCAGAGGGTTGCCGTCGACCAGGATCATGTCGGCGAGCGCGCCCTCTTCCAGCACGCCGAGCTTGCCGGGATAGGGATTGCGCGGGCCCGACAGCGCCAGCAATTCGGCATTGGTGGCGGTGGCCATCTTCAGCGCTTCCGCGCCGGAATACCAGCGGGCGAGATGGGTGAGCATCACCCCCTGGCGCCGCGCCAGCGCCGGCGAGAACAGCATGTCGGAGCCGAAGGCGGTCTTGATGCCATGCTTCTTCGCCAGTGCGTAGAGGCTGTCGGTGGCGGCGAAGATCGCCAGTGCCCGGTCGCGGCTGGGGCCGGTCAGTGGCCCCGTATCCTCGGCGCTGAGGAAGGGCTGGGTGCTGAGCCAGATGCCCTTCTCCGCCATCCGCGCCGCGATCTCCTCGTCCATCAGATGGCCGTGCTCGATGCAGGTGACGCCGGCGTCGAGCGAGCGCCGGATCGTCTGCGGTGCATAGGCATGGCTGGCGACATAGGTGTTCCAGTCGCCGGCGACCCGCACCGCGGCGGCCATCTCGCCTTGCGTGAAGGTGGAGGCGTCGAGCGGGCTGCGCGGCGAAGACACGCCGCCGCCGCCCACCATCTTCAGCTGCGAGGCGCCCTGCATCAGCTGCTCGCGCGCCCGCAGCATCACCTCCGCCTCGCCATCGGCGATGGCGAGGGCGCCGGACTGCTCGGTATGGCCCGGCACGCCGGCGGCGCGCGGCAGCTCGCCGAGCGGGCGCAGATCGCCATGGCCGGCGGTGGCGGTGATCATCGCGCCGCAGGGATAGATGCGCGGGCCGGTAGCGAGCCCCTCGTCGATCGCCTGCTTGAGCGGGAAGGAGGGGCCGCCGAGGTCGCGAATGGTGGTGAAGCCGCGCATCAGCGTGCGCTCGGCCTCGGCGGCGGCGGAAAGGAAGATGTAGCCGGGCTCGGCCGTCATCATGACCGGGAGCGGCAGCGCGGCGAAGATCGAGTGCCAGTGCATGTCGATCAGGCCGGGCATCAGTACCCGGCCGCCGCCGTCGATCACCCGCGCGCCTTCCGGCGGGGTCGGGGTGGCGGCGGCGATGGACTTGATCAGATTGTCCTCGACCAGCAGCGACACGCCGTCACGCAGCGAGGCGGAAGTGCCGTCGAACAGCCGGACATTGGTGAACAGCACCCGCTGCGGGCCGGCGGGCGCGCCCTGCGCCCGTGCCGGGCGCGCGAGGCCGAGCGCGGCGAGCGTGGCCGCCATGCCGGCGACGAAGCCGCGTCGCGACAGGCCGGCATCGAGCCGGGCCGCCAGGGCTTGCAATTCCGGCCGGTGGCAGAGGCAGCCGGTGTGGCCGGCCGCCTCGGTGGCGGTCGGGTCGGTGCAGGAAAAGGCGGGGGGAGGGGACTGGGGACGAAAGAACATAAGGGCACCTCCGGGTCGCCTCGGAACGTCGGTTCGCTCCCGTCCCGTTCGCGACTCCGGCACCCTAATCAGATGCGCCGCGCGCGCAACCCGCGCGCGGCGATGGTGCGCCGGGTTACTCGCCGGCGCTGAGGGCGATGCGGTAGGCGTCGGCGGGGTAGACGCCGAGGATGCGCAACTCCTTGGAGAAGAAGGCAAGTTCTTCCAGCGCGTTCTTCAGCGGCACATCGTCGGGATGGCCGATGACGTCGGCATAGAACTGGGTGGCGAAGAATTCGCCGTCGAGCTGGTAGGACTCCAGCTTGGTCATGTTCACGCTGTTGGTGGCGAAGCCGCCCAGCGCCTTGTAGAGCGCGGCCGGCACGTTGCGCACCCGGAACACGAAGGTGGTGACGGTGGGGCCGTTATGGGCCGGCGCCCAGTCGGCGTCGCGCGAGAGCAGGATGAAGCGGGTGGTGTTGTGCGCCTCGTCCTCGATGTTCTCGGCGATGATGTCGAGGCCGTAAATGTCGGCGGCGAGGCGCGGGGCGATGGCGGCGACGGTGGGATCGCCGGCCTCGGCGACCAGACGGGCGGCGCCCGCGGTATCCGAGCCGACCACCGCCTTCAGCCCGAGCTTGCGGATGATGTTGCGGCACTGGCCGAGCGCCATGACATGGCTGGTGACGGTCTTCACCGTGCCGAGCGTCGCGCCCTTCACCGCCATGAGCTGGTGGGAAAGCGGCAGGAAATGCTCGCCGACGATGTTGAGCCCGGAGGTCGGCATCAGATGATGGATGTCGGCGACCCGGCCGGCGACCGAGTTCTCGATCGGGATCATGCCGAGATCGGCCTCGCCGGACTGGATGGCGGCGAAGGCATCCTCGAAGGTCGGGCAGGGCAGGACCACGGCGTCGGGAAACCGCTCGCGGCTGGCATTGTGGGAATTGGCGCCCGGCTCGCCCTGAAAGGCCACGGTGCGGGGGGTCTTCATCGTGTTGCGTCCTTCACCTGCGCGCACGGCGACCCGTGGCGTCTCGAGACGGCGGTGCCGCGGATGCGGGTTCCGTTGCGTCGGCGCCGTTCGGGGCGCCCGGCAACCCGGCCGGCACCGTGCCGCAAAGCATCCCGAAAGCGCGACGGAACGCCGCGCCGCCCGCCGCCCCCTGCCGGCCGCGCGCCGGGCGGGAATGCCGGGCGGGCGCCGCGCGCACCTGCCCTACAGGCAAGATGCACGCGAAATATCAGCAGTTCCAGAGACTTGCGCGATGAGGGCGCTGACCCGGAGAGGCGCGGACGGTGGCGAAACGTAGCACCGCCGGCGCGCTTATACGGGTTGCACGCCCACGGTCAAAATGATTAGTTCCGCCCGCCGTTGGCGGCCGTGCAAAGCGGCTGTTACATTACGCGCGGGCAGCGGCGATCCAGCCGGATGGATCGCCGTGTCGGTCGAGGGAGCGGAACTACATATGGACAGCTTCGAGCTGAACAAGATCGCCGGCGCCGTGCTCGGCGTGCTGACTTTCACGCTGGGTCTGAACGTGTTTTCGGGCATCCTGTTCACGTCGCACGCGCCGGAGAAGCCCGGTTTCGAGATCGCCATTCCCGAAGGCGGCGGCGGTGCCGCCCAGGCCGCCGCGCCCGCCGACGTGCCGATCGCCGAACTGCTGCCCAAGGCCAGCGTCGAGAAGGGGGCCGCGGTCGCCAAGAAGTGCGCCGCCTGCCACAATTTCGTCGAGGGCGCCGGCGCCAAGGTCGGCCCGGACCTCTACGCGGTGGTCGGCCGTCCGGTGGCCAGCGCCGAGGGCTTCGCCTATTCCGCGGCGCTGAAGGCGCATGGCGGCACCTGGACCTTCGAGGAGCTGAACGCCTTCCTGAAGAATCCCAAGGGCGACATTCCCGGCACGGCCATGGGCTTCGCCGGCATCGCCAAGGAAACCGAGCGCGCCGACCTGCTGGTCTATCTCAACTCGCTGTCGCACAGCCCGCAGGCGATCCCGGCGGCGCCCTGAGCCCCGCATCGGCGGCTTCCGGCGCCAGACGCTTCGGAATTGCTTGTGAATTGCTTCACGATCACGTCAGGCCGGAGGCGCAGCGCGCTTCCGGCCTTATTGTTTTCCGAACGTCACCGTTCATAGTCGCCTCGCCGGAGGTAGGCTGTGCCGGCCTGCCCGGTGCGCCGGCCCGTCCGCCGCACAGAGGCTCGAACAAGGAAGTGCGCCGCATGGTCGATCGCCGATTTACCCCGGTCAGTGTCATCCCGGTCCAGATTGCCCCGGTCCAGATTGCCTCGGTCCAGGCTAACCCGATCCATGTCGCTTC
This sequence comes from Ancylobacter defluvii, assembly GCF_018390605.1. Classification (GTDB taxonomy): domain Bacteria; phylum Pseudomonadota; class Alphaproteobacteria; order Rhizobiales; family Xanthobacteraceae; genus Ancylobacter; species Ancylobacter defluvii. Next base: position 124,189 of record NZ_JAHBGD010000026.1, on the reverse strand, counting down.
GGCTTTCGCCCGCCCGTCGCGCCGGCTGGCCCTGGCGCTGATGGGCGCCGCGCTCGTCATCGGCACCTTCGGCGGTCCCGGCCCGGCGCAGGCCGAGCCGCAATGGCGCCACGGCCTCTCCCTGCTCGGGCAGCCGAAATACCCGGCCGACTTCAAGCGCTTCGATTATGTGAACCCGGACGCCCCCAAGGGCGGGCTGCTGAGGCTGTCCGCCTCCGGCACCTTCGATTCGCTCAACGACACCATCCCGCGCGGCAATCCCGCCGCCGGGCTGTCGCTGATCTACGACACGCTGATGGCTCCCGCCGCCGACGAGGTGGCGACCGAATACGGGCTGATCGCCGAAAGCGTGCGCTATCCCGACGACTTCGCCTCCGTCACCTACAAGCTGCGGCCGGAGGCGAAATGGCATGACGGCCAGAAGATCACCGCCGACGACGTGGTGTGGTCCTTCGAGCAGACGATCAAGAACAACCCGCGCCAGGCGTTCTATTACAGCCACGTCAAATCGGCGGCGAAGACCGGCGACGACGAGGTGACCTTCACCTTCGACCAGGCCGGCAACCGCGAATTGCCGCAGATCGTCGGGCAGCTGCGCATCATGCCCAGGCACTGGTGGACCGGCACCGACGCCAGCGGCAAGCCGCGCGACATCTCCCAGGGCACGCTGGAAGTGCCGCTCGGCTCCGGCCCCTACAAGGTGAAGCAGGTGGTGCCCGGCCGCTCGATCTCCTTCGAGCGGGTGAAGGACTATTGGGGCAAGGATCTGCCGGTGAACATCGGCACCAATAATTTCGACGAGCAGCGCTTCGAATATTTCCGCGACGACACGGTGGAACTGGAGGCCTTCAAGGGCGACCAGTACGACTTCCGCATCGAGAGCTCGGCCAAGGACTGGGCCACCGCCTACGACTTTCCGGCGGTGAAGCAGGGCAAGGTGATCCTGGAGGAGTTCGCCAACCGGGCTTCCGGCCAGATGCAGGCCTTCATCCCCAATCTGCGGCGGCCCAAGTTCCAGGACCAGCGGGTGCGCAAGGCGCTCGACTATGCGCTGGATTTCGAGGGCATGAACCGCACCCTGTTCTTCGGCCAGTACAAGCGGACCTCCAGCTATTTCCAGAATACCGAGCTGGCTTCCTCCGGCCTGCCGCAGGGGCGCGAGCTCGCCATACTGGAGAGCGTGAAGGACAAGATTCCCGCCGGCGTGTTCACCACCCCCTACCAGAACCCGCCGCAGGGCGGGGAGGAGGAGCGCCGCAGCAATCTGCGCGAGGCGGCGCGGCTGCTGAAGGAGGCCGGCTACACGGTCAAGGACCGCAAGCTGGTCAACGCCAAGGGCGAGCCCTTCACCATCGAGATCCTGATTGCCAACCCGGCCTTCGAGCGGGTGGCGCTGTTCTACAAGCCGGCGCTGGAGCGGCTCGGCATCACGGTCAACGTCCGTCAGGTCGACACCTCGCAATATATCAACCGGCTGCGGGCCCGCGATTTCGACATGATCATCTCCGGCTGGGGGCAATCGCTGTCGCCGGGCAACGAGCAGCGCGACTTCTGGGGTTCGGCGGCGGCGGATCGCGAGGGCTCGGCCAATTATGCCGGCATCAAGGATCCCGGCATCGACGCGCTGATCGAGAAGGTGATCTACGCCAAGGACCGCGAGGAGCTGGTGGCCGCCACCCATGCGCTCGACCGGGTGCTGCTCGCCTATGATTTCGTAATCCCGACCTGGAACTATCCGAACTACCGCACCGCGCGGTGGAATCGGTTCTCGCATCCCGACAAGCTGCCGGAATATTCCTTCGCCTTTCCCGACATCTGGTGGTGGGATGCGCAGAAGGCGGCGACGACGGGAGGGGCGCCGTGAGAGGGCCTCGCTGGAACGGATGGAGCGAGTGTTCTCCCCGCACCGAACGCGGCTGTTGCCGAGTTCGGTCTCTTGAAGGGCCAAACTCGGCAACAGCCGAGTTTGGCGGAGAGAGATGGGGTGAGGGGGCTCGACGCTTCCCGATGTCGTCCCCCCTCACCGACCCGCTGCGCGGGCCACCTCTCCCCAACGGGGAGAGGATAAGTCCGCCCGACATCCGGGACGGCGACGTTTCGGTTCATGACGGCTTTCGGCTTTCGCGCCGGGCGTTGCTCGGGCTGGCGGCTGGCGCCGGTGCATTCCTCGCCCAGCCGCGCCGCGGCCTCGCGCAGAGCCCCGCCGCTCCGGCTCCCGCGGCCGGCGCGGCGGCGTTGCCGGCCGGCGAGCTGCACGGGCTCTCGGCCTTCGGCGACCTGAAATACCCGGCCGACTTCGCGCATTTCGCCTATGTCGATCCCGCGGCGGTCCGGGGCGGGGCATTCTCGCATATGGGGCCGGTCGCCTACTACAATCAGGCGCTGCAGACCTTCAATTCCTTCAACGGCTACATCCTGAAGGGCGATGCGGCGCAGGGCATCGAGCTGACCTTCGACACGCTGATGGCGCGGGCGCTCGACGAGCCGGACGCCATCTACGGACTTGTCGCCCGCTCGGTGGCGGTGAGCGAGGACGGCACGCTCTACCGCTTCCGCCTGCGGCCGCAGGCGCGCTTCCATGACGGCTCGACGCTGGATGCCGAGGACGTCGCCTTTTCGCTGAACCTGCTCAAGACCAAGGGCCACCCGATCATCCAGCAGAGCCTGCGCGAGATGGAAGGCGCCGAGGCCGAGGGCGCCGACATCGCGGTGGTGCGCTTCGCCAAGGGGCGGGCGCGCGACGTGCCGCTGCTTGCCGCGCAGCTGCCGATCTTCTCGCGCGCCTATTATGCGGAGAAGAATTTCGAGGAATCGACGCTGGAACCGCCGCTCGGCTCCGGCTCCTACAAGGTCGGGCGCTTCGAATCCGGCCGCTATGTCGAATATGCCCGCGTCGCCGACTATTGGGGCGCCGGACTGCCGGTGAATGTCGGCGTCGATAATTTCGACACCGTCCGCTACGAGTATTTCCGTGACCGCGAGGTCGGCTTCGAGGCGTTCAAGGCCGGTGCCTACCGCTTCCGCGAGGAGTTCACCTCGCGCAGCTGGGCGACCGGCTATGATTTTCCCGCCATGCGGGACGGGCGGGTGAAGCGCGAGGAACTGCCCGACGGCACCCCCGGAGGCGCGCAGGGCTGGTTCCTCAACATCCGCCGGCCGCAATTCGCCGATCCGAAGCTGCGCGAGGCACTCGCCTATGCCTTCGACTTCGAATGGACCAACACCAATTTGATGTATGGCGCCTATAAGCGCACGCACTCCTTCTTCGAGAACTCGCCGCTGAAGGCGCAAGGCCAAGCCGGGCCGGCGGAAGCGGCGCTGATCGACACGCTGGCCGATATCGTGCCGGCGGAGGAAATCGCCGCTCTGAAGGGCACGCCGTGGTCGCCGCCGGTCTCCGACGGCTCGGGGCAGGACCGGACGCTGCTGCGCAAGGCCAGCGCGCTGCTGCGCGAGGCGGGGTTCACGGTGAAGGACGGGCGGCTCACCGACAAGCAGGGGCGGGCGGTCACCATCGAGTTCCTCGACGATGAGGGCTCGCTGGAGCGCCACACCGCGCCGTTCATCAAGAACCTGCATGTGCTTGGCATCGCGGCGAATTTCCGGGTGGTGGACCCGGCACAGTATCAGCGCCGGCTCAACGACTTCGATTTCGACGCCACGGTGCGGCGCTATTCGCTCACCTCGGTGCCGGGGGAATCGCTGCGCAGCTTCTTCGGCTCCAAGGCGGCGGCGACGCCGGGCTCGTCCAATTTGTCCGGCCTCGCCGACCCCGCCATCGACCGGCTGATCGACCTTGTCATCGCCGCCAATTCGCGCGACGAGCTGACCACCGCCTGCCGGGTGCTGGACCGGCGGCTGCGCTTCGACCGCTTCTGGGTGCCGCAATGGTATTCCGGCGTGCACCGCATCGCCTATTGGGACGAGTTCGCCTGGCCCGCCGCGCCGCGCCCGGCCTATGACCGCGCCATCCCCGCCATCTGGTCGGCGCGGCTGAGGAAGGCGGGGTGAGGATGAACGGACGTTAAGTTGACCGGCGGGCCGCCGCCCGCCACCCTGTGCGCAACCTCGGAGGTTCGCTCCCCGCATGCTCGCCTATATCGTCCGCCGCATCGCGCTGATGGTGCCGACCCTCATCGGCATCATGCTTATCTCCTTCGTGGTGGTGCAGTTCGCGCCCGGCGGCCCTATTGAGCGGGTGATCGCGCAGCTGACCGGCGAAGGCTCCTCCGCCACCCAGCGCATTTCCGGCGGCGGCGGCGATTTCGGCGGCGGCGGCGGCAGCGGCGCGGGATCGAGCGATCCGGCCTCCTCGAAATATCGCGGCGCGCAGGGGCTCGACCCAGCCTTCATCAAGCAGCTGGAGGTGCAGTTCGGCTTCGACAAGCCGGCGCATGAGCGCTTCGGCAAGATGCTGTGGGACTATGCCCGCTTCGATTTCGGCCGCAGCTATTTCCGCGACATCTCGGTGATCGACCTCATCAAGGAGAAGATGCCGGTCTCGATCTCGCTCGGCCTGTGGATGATGCTGATCACCTATGCGATCTCCATCCCGCTGGGCATCGCCAAGGCGGTGCGCGACGGCTCGCGCTTCGACGTGTGGACCTCGGCGGTGATCATCATCGGCTATGCGATACCGAGCTTCCTGTTCGCCATCCTCTTGATCATCGTCTTCGCCGGCGGCTCGTTCTTCTCGATCTTCCCGCTGCGCGGCCTGACCTCCGACAATTGGGACCAGCTGTCGCTCGGGGCCAAGATTCTCGATTATTTCTGGCACCTGGTGCTGCCGATCACCTCCATGGTGCTGGGCGCCTTCGCCACCATGGCGCTGCTGACCAAGAACTCGTTCCTCGACGAGATCAGGAAGCAATATGTCGTCACCGCGCGGATGAAGGGGCTGTCTGAGCGCTCGGTGCTCTACCGCCACGTGTTCCGCAACGCCATGCTGATCATCATCGCCGGCTTTCCCGGCGCCTTTGTCGGGGCGTTCTTTTCCGGCTCGCTGCTGATCGAGACCATCTTCTCGCTCGACGGGCTGGGACTGCTCGGCTTCGAGAGCGTGCTCAACCGCGACTATCCGGTGGTGTTCGCCAATCTCTACATCTTCTCGCTGGTCGGGCTGTTCGTAAATCTGCTCTCCGACCTCACCTATAGCTGGGTCGATCCCCGCATCGACTTCGAGACGCGGGACGTCTGAGCCATGGACGCCTCGACCTCCCAGCCCCTCCTGCCGCCGACCACCGAGCGGTCGCGGCTGTCGCCGATCAACCAGCGGCGGCTCGCCAATTTCCGCCGCAACCGCCGCGGCTTCTGGAGCTTCTGGCTGTTCATGGTGCTGTTCGTGATGAGCCTCGGCGCCGAGTTCATCGCCAACGACAAGCCGTTTCTGGTCGTATATGACGGCGGCTATTACTTCCCGGCCTTCAAGGCCTATCCCGAGACCGATTTCGGCGGCGACTTCGAGACCGAGGCCGATTATCGCGACCCCTATCTGCAGAAGCTGATCGCCGAGTCCGGCGGCTACATGGTGTGGCCGCCGATCCGCTACAGCTACTCGACGCATAATCTCGACCTGCCGACCCCGGCACCCTCGCCGCCGACCTGGATGCTCACCGAGGCGCAATGCGCGCCGGTGGTGGAAAAGCTCGGCCGTACCGGGGGCTGCGGTGCGCTGGAATGGAACTGGCTCGGCACCGACGACCAGGGCCGCGACGTGCTGGCGCGGCTGATCTACGGTTTCCGGCTCTCGGTGCTGTTCGGGCTGACGCTCACCATCATTTCCTCGGCGATCGGGGTGGCGGCCGGCGCGGTGCAGGGCTATTTCGGCGGCTGGACCGACCTGTTGTTCCAGCGCTTCATCGAGATCTGGACGGCGATCCCGGCGCTGTATCTGCTGCTCATCATCTCCTCGATCCTGGCGCCGGGCTTCTGGATCCTGCTCGGCATCTTGCTGCTGTTCTCCTGGGTGGCGCTGGTCGGGCTGGTGCGCGCCGAATTCCTGCGGGCGCGCAATTTCGAATATGTGCAGGCGGCGCGGGCGCTCGGCGTGTCGAACGGCGTCATCATGTGGCGGCACATGCTGCCCAACGCCATGGTGGCGACGCTGACCATGATGCCGTTCATCGTCTCCTCCTCGGTGATGACGCTGACCGCGCTCGACTTCCTCGGCTTCGGCCTGCCGCCCGGCTCGCCCTCGCTCGGCGAGTTGCTGGCGCAGGGCAAGTCGAACGTGCAGGCGCCATGGCTGGGGCTGACCGGCTTCTTCACCGTCGCCTTCATGCTGAGCCTGCTGATCTTCATCGGCGAAGCGGTGCGCGACGCCTTCGACCCGCGGAAGACCTTCACATGAGCGCGACGTCAGCCTCCGACGCCCCCCTGCTCTCGGTCGAGGATCTCTCCGTCGCCTTTGCTCGCGAGGGCGGCACCTCGGCGGTCGCGGTCGACCATGTGTCGTTCGCGCTGAAGCGCGGCGAGACGCTGGCGCTGGTCGGCGAGAGCGGTTCTGGCAAATCGGTGACCGCGCTCTCCATCCTCAAGCTCTTGCAGTATCCCGCCGCCTCGCATCCCTCCGGCCGGGTGATGTTCGAGGGGCAGGACCTGCTGGCGATGAGCGAGCGGCAGCTGCGCAAGGTACGCGGCAACGACATCACCATGGTGTTCCAGGAGCCGATGACCTCGCTGAACCCGCTGCACACGGTGGAGCAGCAGATCGCCGAGATCCTGTCGCTGCATCGCGGCATATCGGGCAGCGCGGCGCGCAAGCGGGTGATCGAGCTGCTGAACGAGGTCGGCATCGCCGAACCGGAGACGCGGCTCGGCTCCTATCCGCACCAGCTCTCCGGCGGGCAGCGCCAGCGGGTGATGATCGCCATGGCGCTGGCCAATGAGCCGAAGCTGCTGATCGCCGACGAGCCGACCACCGCGCTCGACGTTACCGTGCAGGCGCAGATCCTCGCGCTGCTGAAGCAATTGCAGGCGCGGCTGGGCATGACCTTGCTGTTCATCACCCACGACCTCGGCATCGTCAGGCGCATCGCCGACCGCATCTGCGTGATGAACAAGGGCAAGATCGTCGAGGAGGGGACGGTGGGCGAGGTGTTCGACACGCCCCAGCATCCCTATACCCGCCAGCTGATCGCCGCCCAGCCCTCGGGCGCGCCGGCGGCGGCGCAGCCCGACGCCGAGCTGATCATGGAGGCGAAGGACCTCAAAGTGTGGTTCCCGATCAAGGCCGGGCTGCTGCGCAAGACCGTCGGCCACGTCAAGGCGGTGAACGGCGTCTCGGTCGCCATCCGCAAGGGCGAGACGCTGGGCGTGGTCGGCGAGAGCGGTTCGGGCAAGACCACGCTTGGATTGGCCTTGCTGCGGCTGATCTCCTCCGACGGACCGATCGTGTTCATGGGGTCCCAGATCGATACGCTGGGCTTCAAGGACATGCGGACCCATCGCCACGACATGCAGATCGTGTTCCAGGACCCGTTCGGCTCGCTCTCCCCGCGCATGTCGATCGCCGACATCATCGGCGAGGGGCTGCGGGTGCACCAGCCGGAGCTTTCCGCCGACGCCCGCGACGCCCGGGTGGTGGAGGCGCTCGGCGATGTCGGGCTCGATCCCGAGAGTCGGCACCGCTACCCGCACGAATTCTCCGGCGGCCAGCGCCAGCGCGTCGCCATCGCCCGCGCCATCGTGCTGGAGCCGACCTTCGTGGTGCTGGACGAGCCGACCAGCGCGCTCGACATGATCGTGCAGGCGCAGATCGTCGACCTGCTGCGCGAGTTGCAGCAGCGGCGCGGCCTCACCTACATGTTCATCAGCCACGATCTCAAGGTGGTGGCGGCGCTCGCCTCGCGGCTGATCGTCATGCGCCATGGCGAGGTGGTGGAGCAGGGCGAGGCGGCGCCGATGTTCGCCGACCCGAAGACGCCCTATACGCGGGCGCTGTTCGCCGCCGCCTTCCATCTGGAGGAGGCGCCGGGAGCGGCCGCCGCTGCGCCGGCCGGCGGGGCTCCGGCGTGAGCCGTGCGCGGCCCGGGCCGCTCGGCGACCGGGCGGTGCCGGTGACGCTGGAAGGCCCGGCCGCCATTGGCGACGGCTTCCGGCCCTATGAGCGCTTCACCGTGACGCTGACCGGCGCCGGCGGCGCACCGCTGACGCAGGTGCGCGACATTTTGCGGGTCGGGCCGGTGGTGGGGGTGCTGGCCTGGGACCCGGCCGCCGGCGTATTTGCGCTGATCCGGCAGTTCCGCCTGCCGGCGCATCTGGCGACCGGGCGGGGCGAGCTGGTGGAGATCGCCGCCGGGCGGATCGAGGCGGGTGAGACGGCCGAGGTCGCGGCGCGGCGCGAATGCCATGAAGAGCTCGGCGTCGCGCCGGCGGCGCTGCTGCCGATGCTGAGCTTCATGCCGACGCCGGGCGTTACCGACGAGCATGCCGAACTGTTCCTGGCGCTGGTCGATGCCGCCCATGTGCCGGAAGAGGCGGGGGAGCCGGGCGAGGCCGAGCATACGAGGCCGTTTCTGCTGCCGGTCGCCGAGGCGATGGCGGCGCTGACCACGCCGGCGCCAGGGCTGATCGGCAACGTCTTCGTGCTGGCGGCGCTGCAATGGTTCGCGCTCAACCGCGCGCGGGCGGAGGTTTTCGCCACCGAACATATGCCGGCAAAATAACGCCGCATCCGACACTGTCACCGGCGTGACATTGAAGCTGCATAGAGGGTTCTTCCGATCCGCGGCCGTGCCGCATGTCCGAAGCGGAGACCCCTCATGCGCAAGACCTTGCTGGCTGCCGCCAGCCTCGCCCTTCTCTCCTCGACCGTGCTGTCCGGCGCGGCCTTCGCCGAGACGGTCTATCCGCTCGACCGCGCCACCATCCTCCAGGGCTCGCCCTTCGACTTCAAGGTGGAGTTCGACGGCGTCGTGAAGCCGGAAGATGTGAAGATCACCATCAATGGCGAGGACTACAAGAAGGTGCTCGGCAAGGAAGCGAGCTTCGTCGAGAAGGAGCCCGGCGTCGAGGCGTCGGCGCTGGTCCTGCGCGGCATCACCATCGCCACCCCCGGCAGCTACAAGGTCGAGGCGAGCGCCGCCGGCAAGACCAAGACGGTGACCTGGGAGGTCTATGGCACCCCGGCGCAGCCCAAGGCGAAGAACGTCATATTCTTCCTCGGCGACGGCATGTCGGTGGCGCACCGCACCGCCGCCCGCATCATGTCGAAGGGCAATACCGAAGGTAAGGCCAACGGCAAGCTGAACATGGACTATATGGACCGCATGGCGTTCATCGGCACCTCGTCGACCGATTCGATCGCGGTGGACAGCGCCAATTCCATGTCGGCCTACATGACCGGCCACAAGAGCGCCATCAACGCCATCGGCGTCTATGCCGACCGCACCAAGGACAGCTTCGACGACCCGAAGGTCGAAGTGCTGGGCGAAGCGGTGCGCCGCACCGGCAACAAGGCGCTGGGCATCGTCTCCACCGCCGAATTGCAGGACGCCACCCCGGCCGCGGTGGTCGCGCACACCCGCAAGCGCGCCGACAAGGCCGAGATCGCGCAGATGCTGTACGACGTCCGCCCGGACGTGGTGCTCGGCGGCGGCGGCGCCTATTTCATCCCGCAGTCGACCCCCGGTTCCAAGCGCAAGGACGACAAGAACTTCGTCGAGCTGTTCAAGGCCGACGGCTACCAGCTCGCCACCACCAAGGCCGAGCTGGACCAGGCGGCCAAGTCGAACTCCGGCAAGATCTTCGGCGTGTTCCACCCCGGCAACATGGACACCTGGCTCGACCGCAACCAGCTGAAGAAGGGCACCGTCGGCAAGTTCCCCGACCAGCCGGGCCTGGTCGACATGACGCGCGTGGCGCTCGACGCGTTGTCGAAGAACCCGGAAGGTTTCGTGCTGATGGTCGAGGGCGCCTCGATCGACAAGATGTCCCACCCGCTCGACTGGGACCGCGCGGTGGTGGAGACCATCGAGTTCGACCAGGCCATCGGCCTCGCCCGCGAATTCGCCAAGAACAACCCGGACACGCTGATCGTCGTCACCGGCGATCATGCGCATGGCGTCTCGGTGATCGGCACCATCGACGACGACAAGCCGGGCACCGACATGCGCGAGAAGGTCGGCACCTATGCCGAGGCCGGCTTCCCGAACTATGAAGACAAGAATGGCGACGGCTTCCCCGACCGCATCGACGTGTCGAAGCGCCTCGCCATCTTCGCCAACAACTACCCCGATTATTACGAGACCTTCCGCCCGAAGCTCGACGGCCCCTTCGTGCCGGCGGTGCAGAACGCCGAGAAGAAGTATGTCGCCAACGAGCAGTACAAGGACGTGCCCGGCGCGGTGCTGCGCATCGGCAACATCCCGCGCGACGGCGACAGCGGCGTGCATGCGGTTGATGACATCGTGCTGCAGGCCACCGGTCCCGGCTCGGAAGGCTTCCACGGCTATATGGAAGAAAGCGACGTCTATCGCGTGATCGCCGAGGCGCTGGCGTTCGGCGCGCCGAGCAAGCGCGCTTCCGCGCAGTGAGGCCGGGCGGGGGCTGTCCCCGCGGCTGATGCGAATGACGACGCCCGGTCCGCTTCGCGCGGGCCGGGCGTTGGTTTTCCGGGGCCCGGCGTCCGCCGGGAGAGTACCGCAGTGGCCGCGCCGTCAGAGCCGTGATCCGGTTCCGCGGTTGCCGATCCGGGAAGACGATGGGCTCGGGGGCGCTTTCCTGTCCTCTCCCCATGGGGGAGAGGTGGCCCGCGCAGCGGGTCGGTGGTGGGACGCGATTGGGAAGCCTCGAAGACCCCTCACCCCAGCCTTCTCCCCGACGGGGAGAGGGGACAGGTTGTCCACTCCGGGGGGATTGCGTTCGGGCTGATGGGCTTCCGGGGACCGATGGCTTCCGGGACTGATATTCGCGCACCTATTCCCTGCGGCGCCGCTATCTCAGAGCCGCTTCACCGTGCGCACCGGAGCACTCGCCGCCTCGATGCGGGCGAGGGTGGCGTCGAGCGGCTCGCGCACCACCGACATGAAATGCGCGGTGGCGTGCAGCAGCGTCTCGCCATTCTCGACGATGCCGACATGGCCGGGCCAGAATACCAGGTCGCCGCGTTGCAGGCTGGCAATGTCGCCGGCAAAGCCGATGTCGTGGCCGAGCGCGGCTTCCTGCATGTCGCTGTCGCGCGGGCAGGCAATGCCGCGGGCAGCGAGCGCCGCCTGCACCAGCCCCGAGCAATCGAGGCCGAGGCTGGAGCGCCCGCCCCACAGATAGGCGGCGCCGAGGAAGCGGGCGGCGACATCGACCGGATCGGTCTCGAACCGATCGAGCGGGGCGAGATGGTCGGCGAAGATGTAGCCGCCCTCGGCCGTCACCAGGAAGCGGTCGCGGGCGCCGGCGATGGAGAGCCGCGCGCCGAAGGAGAGCAGGGCGGTGGGCGGCAGCTTTATGCTGGGGCCGGGGAAGACCGGGGTGCGCAGCGCCGCCACCTTGTGGGTCGCCGGCGCACCGGGCGGGGCCAGTGCCTCCAGCGCCATCCAGCCGACATAGCCGTCGGCGTCGAGCTGCACCCAGGCCCAGCCTTCCTCGGTCGCCTCATAGACGGTGACGGTCTCGCCGAACAGCGCCTCGGTGGTGAGCGGCGCCATCGGATCGGGAGCGCGGGTGACGCCGGCGCGCTCGCGCACCACGCGGTACGGCGTGCCCTCGACATAATCAGCGGCTTCCACCGCCCCGCGCAGATGCGCGGCGGCAAGATCGGGGCGGGCGGGGGTGAGGCGGGGGTCGAGGGCGTTCATGCGCATGGGCCGTGATGAGCGGGGAGCCGTTTCAGATGCGCCTGCCGGCGGCGGGATGCAAGCGCGGCGTCAGATCGCTTTGCGCCCCGTTGGCGTCGCCTGATCGAAAAGCGACGTGGATTCAACATGTTCTAGCGCGGCAGGGAGCGGGCGGTGGCGACCACGAGGTCGCCGAGCCTTTCGAGATAGAGCGCGCCCTCCACAGTGCGCTGGACGATGACGTTGCGCCGGTCGGCCTCGTCGCGACGCCGCGACAGCAGCTTGCGGGCGCCCATGGTGTCGAGGGCGCGGGTGATCACCGGCTTGGTGACGCCGAGGCGGGCGGCGAGGCCGCGCACCGTATGCGGCGGGCTCTCCAGATAGACGCTGAGCAGGATGGCGAGCTGGCGCTGGGACAGATCCGGCGCCTCGTCGCGCACCTGGTCGCGCACCTGCGCCAGCGCCAGCTCGTGCAGCAGGCGCAGCGCCTGCGAGGCGCGCATCTCGACCGCCATTCCACCGCCTCCGCCCGGCCGGCCGCAATCGTTACGGCGACGGATTGTTCTCGCATTCCAGCGGCGGAACAGCAAGGAAACCTTGCGCAAAGGCTTAACGCGCCATCACTTTCGCGTTTTCGCCGGGCCATTCGGGTCGATGGCGGCCGGTGCCTGGCTACCATGATACCCCAACGTCAGCCGTAGCGCTCGGCCAGCAGCGCGTCGAGGGCGCGGATCGTCTGCGCCTCGCCGCCTTCCGGCCGGGCGGGGCGGGAGGACGGGTTCCAGGCATAGATGTCGAGATGCAGCCAGGCGCCGGCGCGCTCGACGAAGCGCTGGAGGAACAGCGCCGCGGTGATGGAGCCGGCAAAGCCGCTGCCGGGGGCGTTGTTGATGTCGGCGATCGGGCTGTCGAGCATGCCGGCATAGGGCTGCCACAGCGGCAGGCGCCACAGCGGATCGGCCTCGCTCGCCGCGTGGCGGGCGAGGTCGGCGGCCAGCCTTTCGTCATCGGTATAGGCCGGGGGGAGCTGCGGGCCGAGGGCGACGCGGGCGGCGCCGGTGAGCGTCGCGAAGTCGATCATCAGCTCCGGCGCCTCCTCATCGGCGAGGGACAGCGCGTCGGCGAGCACCAGCCGCCCTTCGGCGTCGGTGTTGCCGATCTCCACCGACAGGCCCTTGCGCGAGCGCAATATGTCGCCGGGGCGGAAGGCAGAGCCGTCAATGGCGTTCTCCACCGCCGGGACCAGCACCCGCAGGCGGACGGGCAGCTTGCGGGCCATGATCATATGCGCGAGGCCAAGGGCGCTGGCGGCGCCGCCCATGTCCTTCTTCATCAGCAGCATGCCGCTCGAGGGCTTGATGTCGAGGCCGCCGGTGTCGAAGCAGACGCCCTTGCCGACCAGCGTCACCTTGGGGGCGTCGGCTTCGCCCCAGGCGAGGTCGATGAGGCGGGGGCTGCGCGGGCTGGCGCGGCCCACGGCGTGGATCATCGGCAAATTGGCGGCGAGAAGGTCGTCGCCGCCAGTCACCTCGATGGCGGCGCCGTGGCGGGCGGCGAGCGCGCGGGCTGCGGCTTCGAGCTCCGCCGGTCCCATGTCGTTGGCCGGGGTATTGACGAGGTCGCGGGCGAGCGCCACTGCTTCGACGGTGCGGATCAGCGCCGCCTCGTCGACGCCCTCGGGAACCACGAGGCGCGGGCGCGGGGCATTGCGGCTGCGGTAGCGCTCGAAACGGTAGCCGCCGAGCGCGAAGGCGAGGGCGGCCAGGCGCGGATCGGCCGCGCCGCTCGCCAGCCGATAGTCGCCGGCCGGCAGCGTGGTGGCGAGCTTGCCGAAGGCGAGCGGATCGCGCGGGGTTGCCTCGACGCCGAACAGCACGCCGGCGATGGCGCCGGAAGAATCCGGCACCACCAGCACCTTGCCCGGCTCGGCGCGGAAGCCCGTCGCCTCGGCAAAGGCGACGGCGATCGGCGGCAATTCGCCGGCAGCCTTGCGCCAGTCCTGAGCGGTGACGCACCAGATCGGGCGCGGCTGGTCGGCGGCTTCGGCACGGATCAGCACGGTGTGGGCGTCCTGCGGCATGTCTTCCTCGATCTCCGGCTTTGGCCCTTCGGCCCCGACTGCATGTCCCGATGCCCGCGCCCGCCGGCCGTCAGGCGACGGCGAGCTCGAAGGCACCGTCCTCGATCAGATAGACGGCGCCCTGGCGCACCGGCAGGAACACGGCTTCCTGCGCCGGCATGCCGGTGAGCGCGTGCAGCATCGCCCGCACCACGCCGCCATGGGTGACGACGACGGCGTCGCGGGTGATATCGGCCAGCGCCGCCATCACCCGGGCCGAGAGATCGGAATAGCTCTCGCCGCCCGGCGGGCGGTAGCGCCAGGGATCGGCGCGATGGTCGGCGACCGCTTGCGGGTCGCGCCGGCGCAGCTCGGTCCAGGTATTGCCTTCCCAGCGGCCGAAGGAGATTTCCTTGAGCCGCGGCTCGCGGCGGAAATCGTCGGGCGACAGCCCGAGTTCGGCGCGCAGGATCGCCATGGTCTGGGCGGCGCGGGACAGCGGGCTGGCGACATAGTCCAGCGGCGCCACCTGGCCGGCCAGCCGCTCGATGACGCGGGCGAGGCTGGCGGCCTGCTCGCAGCCGAGATCGTTGAGCGGAATGTCGTGGCCGCCCTGCAGGCGGCCGGCGAGGTTCCAGTCGGTCTCGCCATGCCGGACGAGGAAGATGCGCCGCTTGGTCATCGCGACGGGAGGGACACGGTGTGGGTGTAGCTGGTGCCGCCATTGCGGCCGACGCGCGGCCAGGCGACGCGGACCGTCACGCTGCCGCCGCCGCGCGGTGGCCGGCCGGCCAGCACGACACGGGTGCCGCGAATGTTGCGTCCCCGGCAATAGGTCGAGCCCGCGTCGTTGCCGGTCGCGGTGAAGGCGCCGTAGTCGGTGGTGAGGTTCACGCCCCGCGGGGCGCCAAGGATGGTGATGGTCGGCGCGTCGGCCGGCTGGCAGAGCGTGTCGGCCATGCCGGCGGCGAAGACGACGCGGCCGGAGCCGCCGCCGGTGAGCAGCGCGAGGCGCTGATAGCTGCTGTCATTGCTGGTGGGCGACGTGTAGCCGGGGAAAATGGCGCCGCCACCCCCGAAAATGCGATTCCAGAACGGGTATTGCTGGAAGCTGGGCGGGAGGCCGCTGTCCTGGTTCGGCGAGCCCGGCGTCGCCCAGTCCGGCGGCAGGCCGGAGCCCGGCGGCGGGTAGACGGTGATGGCGGTCTCGGCCGAGGCCGGCAGGGCCGCCGGGCCGATGCCCGCAAGCAGCAGGGCGGCCACGGCGAGGCGGAGGGTACCGCGGAGTGTGCCGCGCATGCTGCCTTGTCTGCCGCCGGGAGCCTTGATCATCGCCGTCTCCTGTTGGTCCTGGAAGCCGCTTGGTGCCGGAAACCGTTCGGCGTCAGTCGCGCTCGAGAGTCAGGTCCGGCGCCTCGGGATTCTTCATGCCGACCACATGGTAGCCGGCATCGACATGATGAATCTCGCCGGTGACGGCGCGACCGAGATCGGAGAGCAGATACATGCCGGTGCCCCCCACCTCGTCGATAGTGACGGTGCGGCGCAGCGGCGCGTTCAGCTCGTTCCACTTGAGAATATAGCGGAAGTCGCCGATGCCGGAGGCGGCGAGGGTCTTGATCGGCCCGGCGGAAATGGCGTTGACGCGGATGTTCTTCGGGCCGAGATCAGCGGCAAGATAGCGCACGCTGGCCTCGAGGGCGGCCTTGGCGACGCCCATCACATTGTAGTGCGGCATCCACTTCTCGGCACCGTAATAGGTCAGCGTCAGCATCGAGCCGCCATTGGTCATCAGCTTCTCGGCGCGCTGGGCGACGGCGGTGAAGCTGTAGCAGGAGATCAGCATGGTCTTACTGAAGTTCTCCGCCGACGTATCGACATAGCGACCGTCGAGCTCGTTCTTGTCGGAGAAGGCGATGGCGTGGACCAGGAAGTCGAGGCCGCCGAACTGGCGCTCGGTCTCGGCGAACACCGCGTCGATGGTCGCCGGATCGGTGACGTCGCAATGGCCGACGAGGATGGCGTCAAGCTCGGCGGCCAGCGGTTCGACGCGCTTCCTCAGCGGCTCGCCCTGATAGGTAAAGGCGAGCTTCGCCCCCTGCATATGCGCGGCCTTCGCAATGCCCCAGGCAATGGAGCGGTTATTGGCCACTCCCATCACCAGGCCGCGCTTGCCGCTCATCAAACCGGCCGACACTCTGCCCTGCTCCGTCACGCCATGCTCCGTAAACCCAATTCAACGCCGTGCGGCGAGAGGTTCCTATCGCACAGCGGCGGGGAGTGCTCAAGCGAGCCGGAAGCAGGGCGGGTCTGCCCGAGACGCGGCCAGCCCCGTCGATTCAGCCTTCCTTGCCGGCGTAGCGGCGCATCAGCGCCTCGAGTTCCGGGTCCGGCTTCTCGGGCAGCATGATGCGCAGGGTGGCGAGGATGTCGCCATCGCCGGTCTCGCCGACCGGCAACCCCTTGCCGCGCAAGCGGAACGTGCGCCCCGAACTGGTCCAGGCCGGCACGTTCAGCTCCACCGAGCCGGTGAGAGTGGCCACCCGCACCTTGCCGCCGAGCACCGCCTCGGCCAGCGGCACCGGCACGTCGATGCGCAGATCGGCGCCGTCGACGCGGAACTGGCGGTGCGGGGCATAGGCGACCACCACATAGGCGTCGCCGGGCGTGCCGCCAAAGGCGCTGGGCTCGCCCTGGCCCTTGAGGCGCATGCGGAAACCCTCGACGGTGCGCGGCGGAATCTTGACCTCGACCGAGCGGCCGTCGGGCAGCGTCACCTTGACCGGGCCGCCGGCCACCGCGGTTTCCAGCGGCACCGGCAGGCGGATGTCGATGTCGCTGCCGCGCGGCGGCTCGAAGCCGGCCGACGAGCCGCGCCGGCCGGAGCGGCCACCGCGACCCATGCCGCCGAGAATGTCGGAGATGACGTCGTCGAACCCGCCGGCATCATGCATGCCGGCGCGACCGCCACCGGCCTGACCGCCGCCCTGGCCGAAGGAAAAGCTCTCGAAGATGCTGTCGTCGTCGGACGCGCGGCGGAAGCCGCTGCGCCGGAAGCCGCCACCGCCGCCGCCGAAGCCCTCGAAGCCGCGGGGCTTGCCCTCGGCATCGATCTCGCCACGGTCGAACTGGCCGCGCTTCTCGGTGTCGGACAGGATCTCGTAGGCGCCGTTCAGTTCGGCGAACTTCTCCTGCGCCTTCGGATCGGAGGCGTTGGCGTCGGGGTGCAGCTTCTTGGCGAGGCGCCTGAAAGCACGCTTGACCTCGGTTTGGTCGGCGCTGCGGGCGACGCCAAGGATGTCATAGGGATCGCGCATGGATAGGTCTTCTCGGCCGGCGGTTCCGGGCTTACGCTCTCATATGGAGCCGGTGTTGCGCCGATGCAACGGTCAGAAGCGTCGTTGGCGGCGGATATCCGCCTTAATCCCCGCAAAACCGTTGATCCGCGCCGATTTCCACCTCCGAGGCAGAGTCGGCCGATCGCCTTGTGCCGCGTCGGATGCGCCGATCGCCGCCCGGCCCGTCAGCCGCGCTCCAGCATCCGCGCCTGGCCGATGCGCCAGCCGCGCGACGCGGTGCGGCAGGCCTCGCCCTGCAGCCAATCCTCATTGTCCGCCCGCACGAAGCTTACCAGGAAGCTGCGGCACTTGCTGTCATCCTTGCCGGCGATCGGCGTGACGGTGCCGCGCGTCGCCGTGGCGGTGTTCTCCCACGGCACGCTCGGGGCGGCGTCGCGGGCGGCGAGCGCCTCGGCCAGCGCCCGGCGGGCGGCGATCCAGTCATCCGGCGTCACGCCGCTCGGCACCGGCTCGCTGGTCGAGACCGGAGCCGGGGTTGGGGCGATCGATCCGGTGATGGTGCCGTCGAGGCCCGGCGCCAGCGCGCCGCAGCCGGCGAGCGCCGCCGAAGGGAGCAAAGCGAGGAGGCGGAAAAGCACTGGGCGGGAGATCCACCGCCGACTATATGGGGGGCGACGGCCGAACACGTCATCCGCCGCCGCTGCCCGCCCGATAGTTGTCACCATGGGCCGCCCCCGGTCCTGCGCCACTGATGAAGCCATGAATACGCAAGAACCGTTAACAGCCGGTGATTTTACCGCGGCCGACGAGCCCTTTGCCCTGTTCGAGGCGTGGTTTGCCGAGGCGCAGGCGAGCGAGCCGAACGATCCGCACGCCATGGCGATCGCCACCGTCGACGCGGACGGCCTGCCCGACGTGCGGATGGTGCTGCTCAACGCCCGCGATGCCCGCGGCTTCGTGTTCTTTACCAATACCGGCAGCGCCAAGGGGCGCGAGCTCGCCGGCAACATGAAGGCGGCGGCGGTGTTCCACTGGAAATCGCTGCGCCGGCAGATCCGGGTGCGCGGGCCGGTGGAGCAGGTGAGCGACACCGAGGCCGACGCCTATTTCGCCACCCGCCCGCGCCTGTCGCAGATCGGCGCCTGGGCGAGCCAGCAATCGCGCCCGCTCGAGGGGCGCTTCGCGCTGGAGACGGCGATCGCCAAGGTGACGGCGCAATATGCGCTCGGCAGCGTGCCGCGCCCGGCGCACTGGACCGGCTTCCGCATCCGGCCGGTGCAGATCGAGTTCTGGCACGACCGGCCGTTCCGGCTGCACGATCGCATCATGTTCCGCCGGCAGGAGGACGGTGCGGGCGGCAGCGAAGGCCTGTCATGGATCAAGACACGCCTCTATCCTTGAGCTAGACCTGTCTCCCAACACGCGATCCACCAGACAAGGTTCATCATGTCGGGCACCAACCAGCCCCGCCGCACCCTTTTGCTGACCGGCGCCTCGCGCGGGATCGGCCATGCCACCGTGAAGCGATTCTCGGCGGCCGGGTGGCGGGTCATCACCTGTTCGCGCCACGCCTTCCCGGAGAATTGCCCGTGGGAGATGGGGCCGGAGGACCATATCCAGGTCGACCTCGGCGACGAGGCCGATACCCGCCGCGCCGTCGAGGAGATCAGGAGCCGGCTGCCGGACGGGCAGCTGCACGCCCTCGTCAACAATGCCGGCATCTCGCCCAAGGGGCAGGGCGGGGCGCGGCTCGGCACCCTCGACACGCCGGAGGAGACCTGGCGCAAGGTGTTCCAGGTCAATTTCTTCGCGCCGATCCTGCTCGCGCGGGGGCTGCTGGAGGAACTTAAGCGTACCCATGGCGCGGTGGTGAACGTCACCTCCATCGCCGGCTCGCGGGTGCATCCCTTCGCCGGGGCGGCCTATTCGACCTCGAAGGCGGCGCTGGTCGGGCTGACGCGCGAGATGGCGGCCGATTTCGGCCGGCTGGGGGTGCGGGTGAACGCCATCGCCCCCGGCGAGATCGACACCTCGATCCTGTCGCCGGGTACCGAGAAGATCGTCGAGCAGATTCCGATGCAGCGGCTCGGCACCCCCGACGAGGTGGCGAAGATCATCTATGTGCTGTGCACCGACACCTCGTCCTATCTCAACGGGGCGGAAATCCACATCAATGGCGGCCAGCACGTCTGACCGCGGCGGGGCCGGCCCCGGCCCCGCGATGCCGGTGCGCTACAGCCAGCGCTTCCACTTGAAGAACCAGTAGGGCCCGATGGCGGCGGCGAGCATGGCGAGCAGGGCCACCGGATAGCCCCAGTGGTCGGCGAGCTCCGGCATGTATTCGAAGTTCATGCCGTAGATCGAGGCGATCAGCGTCGGCGGCATGAACACCACCGACAGCACCGCGAAGATCTTGATGATGTTGTTCTGCTCGATCGACACCATGCCCAGCGTGGCATCGAGCAGGAAGGTGATCTTGTCGCCGAGATAGGACACATGGTTGGTCAGGGAGGAAATGTCGCGCTGCAGGCTCTTGAGCGCCGCGCGCTGCTCCTTGCCAGGCTTGCGTGCCTCGCCCTCGGCGGTGAGGAAGGTGACGATGCGCGCCATGGAGACGAGGCTCTCGCGCGCCTTCGACGCAAGGTCGCCCTTGCGGCCGATCTGCCGCAGGATCGCCCGATGGCGCTGGCTGCCCTGGCCGTTGTCGCGCTCGAAGATGCGGCGGGAGATCAGGTCGATATCCACCGCCACCCGCTCGATGATATCGGCGCTGCGGTCGACGATGGCGTCGAGCAGCGACATGAAGATCTGGTCGCCGCGCAGCCCTTCCGGGCAGCCCCGCTCCAACTGGCCGACGACCAGGCTGAAGGCCTTGAACTCGCCATAGCGCACGGTGAGCAGCCGGCTGCGGAACAGAATGAAGGTGACTTCGGACAGGCCGGGGCGCTCGCCCTCGCTGCCCAGCACCAGCGAGCCGGTCATGTACTGCGCCTCGTTCTCCACCCTGAGGCGGCTCGAGGGCTCGATCTCCGCCATTTCCTCATGGGTGGGGATGGCGATGCCGAGCGCGGCCTCGACAAAGCGGTCTTCCGTCGGGCTGGGGGCGAACAGGTCGATCCAGACCGCGTCGGCGGGCATGTCGCCGCCGACCGGCACCTCGATGAGCCTGAGCGCGCCGTCGCGCAGGCAATAGGCGTGAATCATGGTGTCTCCCCGCCCGCGTGCAGGCCAGCCTTACTCTCTCCCGCCGGCGGCAACAACCGCCGGCGCGTCAGGGCACGCGCCCCGATGCGGGTCGCGGTCAGGATCGCGGCGAAGGGAAAGGGAGGGGCGGCGAACGGTCAAGGCGACCGTGTGGGTCAGGCCGCGAAGAACTCGATGTCCCGAAGCGTGACGACCTTGGGCTCGGCCGTCTCGGATGGAGCTACGCTGCTACCGGGCGTGGCAAGCGGGGGCTGTGGAGCGGCGGCGTAGCGCGCGGCTGCGGCGACAGCGGATATTCCGATTTCGCGCCAATGGGCGCTTTGCTGCGAACGCTCCCAGCGCCCGCGACCGGGTTCGAGTTCCCGGCGGTCCTCGGCCGACATGGTATCCTCCTATGCATCGCCCGTGACGGGTTCGACTGCCAACGAATTGGGCGACGACTGCGTCAGAATTAAGCAATTCGCGGCGAGTCGGTAGAGGTGCATGGATTTTGTCGCGGTTTTGGTTAACTATTTGAATCGTTGCAACCTAGCTGCGGCCTTTTGGCAACAGTCGCGCGCGACCGACATGTGACCCTCGCATGGCCCCTTCAAGGCGAAGCCAAGTTCGGCTATCCCGAATACAGGAAGCGGCGCGTAATGCGTGCCGCTGCGGCAAGTGATTTCGGAGAACTCGAAAATGAAATTGCGGGGGATGAGCGTGGTGCTCATCGCGCTTAGCTTGGGTGCTTGCAGTAATTCGGTGAAGGCGCCGGCGCCGGAAGCTTCCCTGACGCCCCGCGATAAGCAATTGCTGGCGAAGGCGCCGTATCAGAAGGTGCTTCCGCCGGACATGTACCAGCGGCACATCGTCGACTATACCGGCGGCGAGAAGCCCGGCACCATCGTGGTCGATACCGACAAGAAGTTCCTCTATCTGGTCGAGGGCGACGGCAAGGCGATACGCTACGGCGTGACCGTCGGCGAAGAGGGCTTGGCCTTCAAGGGCGACGCCAAGGTGGGCCGCAAGGCCGAATGGCCGACCTGGACGCCGACCGCCGAGATCAAGGAGCGAATCGCCGGCGTGCCGAATTTCGTCGGTCCCGGCCCGCATAACCCGATGGGTGCGCGCGCGCTTTATCTCTACCAGGGCAACAAGGACACGCTGTTCCGTATCCACGGCACCAACCAGCCGGAATATATCGGGCAGGCGATCTCCTCCGGCTGCATCCGCATGCTGAACGAGGACGTGATCGACCTCTACACCCGGGTTCCGCAGGGCGCCGACGTCGTCGTGCTCTGACCGCCGCAACGGCGAGCGACATTTCGGAAAGGGCGCAGCTTCGGCGGCGCCCTTTTTCGTTGCGGGAGGAGACAGCGAACGGAGGAGGCCGCAACTGGCCGTGCCGGCGCGCCGTTTCCCGCATGCCATTGGCCGAATCAGCTGCACGCCGAAACCGGGGAGCGCGGCTCGGCTTCGTACCGTCGCCGGGATGGGCCATCGACGCGGCAGGCTCCGCCGCCACCGGCAAGGCGGTGTTTCGTTCGTGCTGGCGGAAGACATGCCTCCCGAATCAGCATCCCGGAGGCATGGCGGCGCGACGGCCAGCGGCGGGGATCACGCCGCCAGATGCTGCTCGCGCACCGCCCAGTCGAGCGTCTTGTCGAGCGCGCGGGTCAGGCGGTCGAACAGTTCGTCGATCTCGGCCGGCGAAATGACCAGCGGCGGGCAGATGGTGACCGCATCGCCGAACACGCTGCGCACGATGAGACCCTCTTCCTGTGCAAAGGCCACGCACTTCGCCGCCATGCCCAGCTTGGGATCGAACTGCGCCTTGGTCTTCTTGTCGGCGACCAGTTCGATGCCGGCCACCAGGCCCTTGCCGCGCGCCTCGCCGACCAGCGGGTGATCCTCCAGCGCGGCGCGGCGGGCGTCGAATTGCGGGATCTTCGCCCGCACCCGCTCGAACACGCTTTCGCGCTCGTAGATCTCCAGCGTCTTCAGCGCCACCGCCGCCGCCACCGGATGGCCGGAATAGGTGAAGCCATGGCCGAAGGAGCCGAGCTTGCGGCTTTCCTCCAGCATCGCCTCATACATGCGCTCGGGTATCATCACCGCGCCGATCGGCTGGTAGGCCGAGGACAGCGCCTTGGCGATGGAGATCGAATCCGGCTGCATCTCCATCGCCTCCGAGCCGAAGGCGGTGCCGAGCCGGCCGAATCCGGTGATGACCTCGTCGCCGATGAAGAAGACGTCGTAGCGGTCCAGCACCGCCTTGATCTTCGGGTAGTAGGTCTTCGGCGGAACGATGACGCCGCCGGCGCCCATCACCGGCTCGGCGATGAAGGCGGCCACGGTGTCCGGCCCCTCGGCGAGGATCAGCGCCTCGAGATCCCCGGCGAGACGGGTGGCGAAATCCTCCTCGCTCTCGCCGGGCAAAGCGAGACGGTAGTGATGTGGGCAGGTGGTGTGGCGCACGCCAGCGATCGGCAGGTCGAAATCATTGTGGTTGCCGGCGAGGCCGGTGAGCGAGGCCGAGGCGATGGTGACGCCGTGATAGGCGCGCATGCGCGAGATGATCTTCTTCTTGTTCGGCCGGCCGAGGGCGTTGTTCATGTACCAGACGAGCTTCATCTGGGTGTCGTTGGCCTCGGAACCGGAGTTGGTGAAGAACACCTTGGAGATCGGCACCGGCGCCATCTCCTTCAGCTTCTCGGCCAGCTCGATCGCCGGGTCGTGGCTCTTGCCGCCGAAGATATGGGTGAAGGGCAGCTTGCGCATCTGCGTCGCCGCCGCCTCGACCAGTTCTTCGTTGCCGTAGCCAAGCGCGGTGCACCAGAGGCCGGCCATGCCTTCGAGATAGGGCTTGCCGTCGACGTCGTGCACCCACACGCCCTGGCCGCGCTCGAGGATCAGCGGGCCGGTGTCGCGAAGGGTGGCGAGGTTGGTATAGGGGTGAACCAGCGTCTCGACGTCGCGAGCCTGAAGATTGGTCAGCATGGGGGTGCTCCGGGGGACCGATAGTCGGCGCTAGCCTAATGCGCGCCGTCCGGGGCCGGAAGCGCGCCCTTGGTCGGAGCCGAGCCCGGCTATTTGCGTCCGCCGCCGCCGCGTCCCGCTCCGGCACTTGCCGCTGGCGCATCCGATTCTGCGGCGTCCGTGCTCTCCTCGTCGCCGGGTTCCGTTTCCTGCGACGGGGAAGGCGAGGCCGCGGACGGGTTGCCAGGGGATTCGTCGGAGCCGGGGGCGTTGCTCTTGGCATCTCCAGCGCGGGCTTTGCCGGGCTTGTCGGCTTCGCTCTTGCCGGTCTCCGTCCGGGCGCCGGGGGGGCGGGTACCGATGGCCCAGCGGCACAGCACCATGTTGTTGCGCCGTACGGCGCGGTCCACATGCAGGTGCAGTTCGTGGAAGCCGTCCGAACCGGGGCCGAGAATGGTCATGAAATCGGCGCAGGCGCTGGCCTTCAGCAACTCCTGAAAGGCGAGCGGCATTGCCTGCGCGCCGGAGCCGCCGACCAGCACGCTGCGCCCGTCCATCAGCGTGTAGCCACGGGTGTCCATGGCGTTGCCGGACCCGTGCTCGCTGATCTTTGCCCCCTTGACCCGGTTGCGCGGGCGGCAGGAGTAGGAATCGGCGACCTGGATCTTCGCCAGCGGACTGCCGAGCGTCTCGACGGCCGGGGCGACGCCCTCGCGCACCCAGCGCGCCACTGCCGCCGCCATGTCGCAGCGCAGCGTCGCGGCCGGTTCCAGCGGGATCAGGCGGCCGTCCTTCAGCTTGATGCCGGTGAGGCTGACCGGGCGTTCGATGCGACAGGCCGGAGACGTCTTCACCTCGGCAGTTGTGATGGTGCCGAGGTCGCCGACGGTCAGCTCCGGGCAGCCGGCGAGGGGGCCGGGCGGCGGGGTGAGGGCCGATCCGCCCGGCGGGGGCGCGGTAGCGGCGGGGGACAGCATCGCCGTCTGGGTCCGCCCCTGCGGCCGGGGAGGCGGCAGCGGCACACCGGCGGCGTCGGTTTCTGCGGCTTCGGTTTCGGCATCCTCGGGCTCGGAAGCCTCGGGGGAGGGGGATTGGCGGGCATCGCCGGCGGCGGGCGGCGTGACGGCGGCAATGCGCGGCCGCGCCGGCGGCCGCGGCATCTGCGCGGCCAGAGCGGGAGTGAGCGGTGCGACGCGTTCCGGGCGCTGGGGCGGCAGCGGGATTCCGGGCGCCTCGGCAAGCGCCGGTTCCTCATCGACCGGCTCCGTCACCGGCCCCGCCGGCTGTGCCGGGCGGGCGGCGAATAGCGGGGGAACGGCGGGTTTGGCGGCGGGTTTGGCGATTGGGCCGGCGGGAGCGGCGGCGGGCTCCTCGGCGGCTTCGTCGGGAGGCTCGTCGATCGGGCGCGGCGGCGGCAGCGGCACGGTGGCGGCCGAGCGTGCGCCCGTCGCCGGCTTGGTACGGGGCTTGCGCGCCGGCTTGGGAGCGGGGGCGCCGAGCCATTGCTCGATCTGCTGGCTGGCGGCGCTGCCGGCGCGATCGATGCTCGATTTCAATTCCTGGGCCTGCGCAAGTTGCTGCGCCTGCGCCCCCGGGAGGGGGGCGGAGAGCACGAGACCCAGCCCTCCCAGCCCGGCCAAAACGCGAATCAGCCGGAAGGGCGTGGTTGGGAGCCACCTCGATTTCATGCTATTCGGTGCTCCCTCGCCCCGCGATCCACCTGGAGGTCTACACCACGTGAACGCCGTTCGCGCCATTCTGTTCGACAAGGACGGCACGCTCATCGATTTCGATCGCACCTGGGGCCCGGCTGCCGGTGGCGTGATGGCCCGGCTTGCCGGCGTCGACGAGGCGGCGCTGTCGCGTCTGCATGAGGTGAGTCATTATGTGGCCGAGCGTCGGCAGTTCCTGCAGACTTCGCCGCTGATCGCCGGCTCCTCCCGCCAATACGGCCCGTTATGGGCGCAGGTGCTTGGCCGTCCGGCCAGCGAAGCCTTCTTCGTCGAGATCGACGAATTGTTCATCGAGGAGGGCCAGGCTCACCTCGCGCCGCTCGGCCGGCCGAGCGCGGCGCTGGCGCGGCTCGCCCGCCTGGGCCTGCCGCTCGGCATCGCCACCAATGACAGCGAGCGCAATGCCCGCATCCAGGCCGACATTCTCGGCCTCACCGATTTGCTGGCGGCGATCTACGGCCATGATTCCGGCCACGGCTCCAAGCCGTTGCCAGGCATGGTGCAGGCCTTCGCCGAGCTGACCGGCGTGCCGACCTCGGCGGTGGCGCTGGTGGGCGATACCCATCACGACCTGATGACCGCGCGGGCGGCGGGCGCGCTGTCCGTGCTGGTGCGCAGCGGGCCGGGGCCGATCGACGCCTTCGCCGACGAGGCCGACCTCGTCGTCGACGATGTCGAGGCGCTGACCGAGCTGTTCCTCGAGCCGGTATGAGGGCGCGATGATCCGGCGGCGGCTCTATGTCGAGGAGCGCATGTCGCGGCTGGCGGTATGGAGCCTGCGCCTCGCCGTGTTCGCGCTGCCGGTCACCGCCATCGGCATCGCCTGCTACTTCACCGAGGTGTTCGACCTGACCAGCGCGCTCTACGCCGTGCTCGCCGGCGTGGCGCTGGCGGCGCTGGCGCTGCTGCTCGCGCTCGCCGCCTTCGTGGTGATCTGGAACGAGGGGCTGCGCGGGCTCGGGCGGGTGATCGGGGCGGGTGCGCTGGCGCTGGCGCTGATCGCTCCCACCGCCGGCCTCGCCGCCTTCGGCGCCCGGCTGCCGGTGCTGCACGAGGTGAGCACCGATCTCGACGACCCGCCGGTCTTCGTGACGCTCGCCGTGGCGCGCTCGCGCGCCGCCAACTCGCTCGACGGGCCCGACGAGGCGGCGGTGGCGGCGCAGGAGGATGCCTATCCCGCCATCCACCCGATGGATTTCGATTCGGCGCCGGACGATGTCTTCAACGACCTGATGGTGCTGGTGGCTCGGCGCAAATGGACCGTCGTCGACGCGGTGCCGCCACGCGGCGGCCAGCGCGACGGCCGCATCGAGGCGGTCGCGCGGGGGCTTCCATTGGGGTTGCGCGACGATATCGTCATCAGGGTGCGGCGCACCGCCGAGGGTACGCGCGTGGACATGCGCTCGGTGACACGCAACGCCGCGCGCGACTTCGGCACCAATGCGCGGCGCATCGACGACCTGTTGGGCGAGCTTGCGGAGCGGCAGGGCAAGCGGCGGCGCTGAGGCCGGCGCGGCGCCTCAGGTGCGGCGGCCATACAGGCCCGACAGCGTCGGCGGGCCGTCGGTCTCCACCTCGCCGCGGGCGACGAGATCCTCCAGATGCGCCAGCGTCGACAGGCCGGCGGCGCCGAATAGCCGCGGGTCGAGGCCGATATAGATCATACGCACAATGTCGGGGATGCTCGCCGCTCCGCGCGCGAGCGCCCGCAGGATCGCGGTTTCGCGGGCCTCGCGGTGGCGGAGATAGCGGGCGACGAAGGCCGGGCCCTGGCGCACCGGGCCGCCATGGCCGGGCAGATAGAGCTGTTCCGGCCGCTCGCCGAGACGCCGCAGCGAGGCCATGTAGTCGCCCATCGCGCCGTCCGGCGGTGCCACCACCGAGGTTGCCCAGGCCATTACGTGATCGCCGACGAAGATGAGGCCGGCGCCGTCCAGCACGAAGGCCATGTGGTTGGCGGTGTGGCCGGGGGTGGCGAGCGCGGTGAGGGAAAAGCCGTCGCCGGCGATGCTCTGCTCATCGGCGACGAGGAGGTCGGGCTCCACGTCGCGATCGCCGGCGGCGTCGAGCACGTTGGTCTCGCCTTCGTGCAGCGGCCGGGCCGGGCGGTGCCGGCCTTCGGCGACCACCGGCGCGCCGGTGGCGGCCTTCAGCGCCGCGAGCGCGCCGGTGTGGTCGCGATGGGTGTGGGTGAGCAGGATATGGCTGACCCGCCGGCCACCGACGGCGTCCAGCACCGCGGCGACATGGGGCGCGCTGTCGGGGCCCGGATCGAGAATCATCACCTCGTCGCGGCCGATGAGATAGGTGCAGGTGCCGGTGAAGGTGAACGGGCCGGGATTGGGCCCCAGCACCCGCACGACGCCGGGCGCCACCTCCTCCGCCACGCCGGGCACGGCGGCAAAGTCGCGGTCGAAGGGGATATCGTCGGCCATGTCGGTCAGGTTCCGTCGGTTCGCTATCGTCTAGGTAGGCACGTGCTGGCGCTGTTGTCGTGCCTGCGGGCATGCCATGCCCCCGCCGTGCGCCCCCGCACCTAGCCCAGCCGGAGCTGGGCGTCGAGGCTGGAACCCGCCCTCCGCAAGGGAAGAGAGGGGCTTTTGTCACCGAGACGTCATCCACGGCTTGTCAGGGACGGCCCGGTGGCGGCATTTTCGCCACGCGGTGGCCCTTTCCGGGTGATGGGCCGCGAGGGAAGGATCTGGCATGGACGATTTGTTGGACGGCTATCGGCGCTTTCGCGTCACCTCCTGGCCGGAGCGCAAGGCTCTGTTCGAGAAGCTGGCGCTGCGCGGCCAGAGCCCGCAGACGCTGGTGATCGCCTGCTCCGACAGCCGCGTCGATCCCACCATGATCTTCGATGTCGGGCCGGGCGAATTGTTCGTGGTGCGCAACGTCGCCAATCTGGTGCCGGCCTATTCGACTCCCGATCATGCGCATCATGGTACCAGTGCTGCCATCGAGTTCGCGGTGAAAGTGCTGGAGGTGAAGCAGGTCGTCGTGCTCGGCCATGCGCTGTGCGGCGGCGCGCGGGCGCTTCTCGACGGCGCGCCGGAGGCGGCGCAGGACTTTCTGCCGGACTGGATACGTATCGCCGCTCCGGCGAGCGAGGCGGCGCGGCACCTCACCGACGACGAGGCTGAGCAGCGCCGGCTGGTCGAATATGGCTGCGTGCGAGTGTCGCTAAAGAACCTCACGACCTTTCCTTGGGTGAAGGAGCGGCTCGACGACGGCCGGCTTGCGTTGCACGGCTTCTACTTCGCCGTGGCGACGGGCGTGCTGGAGCGGCTGCGGCCGGACGGCACCTTCGGGCCGGCGTGATCGCTCTGGCCGCCGGCACGGGGGTTCCGCCGGCGCGCCCGGCGGCTATAAGGAGCCGGCGACCTGTCCCGTCGGCACCGTGTGCCGGTTCGCGCGCGGGCTGCCACGGAGCGTGATGGCATGTTTGAAGAGCTCGACGGCGTGAAGCTGATCGCCGAGGAAGACAACGTCCTGGCGGCGGAGAAGAAGCGCAGCAAGGGGTTCGAGCCGATCTCGCGTCGCCTGTGGGCGGAGCTGGCCCGTCGGGGCGGCACGGTGGTCGATGCCGGCGCCTATACCGGCTTCTATGCGATCCTGGCCGCCCGGTCGGGGGCCAGGCGGGTACACGCCTTCGAGGCCAGCCCGCTCATCGTACCGCGCCTGCTCGCCAATCTCGAACTCAACGATATCGGCACGGTGGCCGTCCACCCTCACGCCCTCGCCCGCGCGTCGGGGCAGCGGATCGCGATCCGGGGCAAGGACGGCCTGAGCTCGGCCGGCAGCATCGTCGGTGAGGGGACGGTGATCGGCAGCGCCAGCACGCTGGCGCTGGACGATGTCGGACTGGCCGATCTGTCACTGATCAAGATCGATGTCGAGCGGGCCGAATACGATGTGCTGCAAGGCGGGGCGGAAACGATTCGCCGCTTTCGGCCGCATATCCTCATCGAATTGCTCGACGACATCGGCCCGGTGGACGAATTGCTGCGGCAGTGGGGCTATGCGGGCGAGAAGACCGATACCAGCATGTATCACTATCACGCCTGAGCCCGCGGCCATCCGCGGCCGGCGGGGGCGTCCGCGGCCGGTGGCGCGGTGCCGGTGCGGTTGCGCCGATCAGCGCTTCTTCAGGTCTTCCATCATGGCTTCGATGGCGCCGATGGTCACCTCGATATCGGCGATCTTTCGCAGCGCATTGTCGGAGGGGTGCGTGCCGGCCTCGGCTGCGACCCTGATCAGATCGCGCTGGGCGGTGAGCAGCCGGGTGCGAAGGGCAATGAGCTTTTCAATCATGCAGTGGGACTAGCGCAATGATTGCCGGGGTTCAATGACCAAGCGGCCATTCCACGCCCTCCGCGTGTCTTTGCCGGTGTAAAATCCGGTCGCACCGCCCGTTTATCGGATAGTAGGCCTTTTTCGCTAGATGAGCGGCAGTGTTCCGCTGGTCGAGGCGCCGATGAGCTCTGATCCGATTTCCACTGCCGGCATGTCCCGCCGTGACGCCCTGCGTGCCGGCGCCGCCGGCCTGCTGTCCGCCGCGATCGCCGGCCCGACCCGCGCCTTCGCCACCGAGGGAAGACGGCGGATTCTCGTGCTCGGGGCCGGCATGGCCGGGCTCACCGCGGCGCTGTCGCTGCTGCGGCGCGGGCATGAGGTCACCATCATCGAGGCACAGAACCGCATCGGCGGACGGCTGATGTCGCTGCCGCTCGGCGACGGCATGTTCACCGAGGCCGGCGGCGGTCATTTCCGCTCCAACATGCCGTATGTGCTGCACTATGTGCGGCACTTCAACCTGCCGCTGCTGGGGCTGAATGACGGACTGCCCCGCTATCTGGTGGACGGCGAGACCGGTGACGGCGCCCATCTGGCGGCGTGGCCGTGGCAATTGGCGCCGGACGAGCGCAATGTCAGCGTCTCGACGACGCTGAACCGTTATCTCGAACGCGTGGGTCTCGACGCCGACACCGCGCTGGATGCGCGCTGGCCGGATCTGGATATCATGGCCCGGCTCGACAATGTGCGGCTGTCGGACCTGATCCGCGGCGTCGGCGCCTCGGACGGCTTCTGCAAGTTGCTCAACGCCCATGCCGGTCCGTTCACCGGCGATTCGCCGGCGCTCGGCATGGTGCCGCGGGCGGCCTATCATTTCGGCGACAAGAACCTGTTCCGCATCCAGGGCGGCAACGACCGGCTGCCGATGGCCATGGCGGAGGCCGTCGGCCTCGACCGGATCGTGCTCGGCGCGGCGGTCGCCGAGATCGACCAGAACGGCGCGAGGGTGCGGGTGGCGACGCGGGACGGGCGCGAGTTCCACGGCGATGCGGTGATCTCGACCATTCCCTTCAGTGTGATCGGCGATGTTCGGGTGACGCCGGGCTGGTCGTCCGGCAAGGCCCGGCTGTTTGCCGGGATGGCCTGGGACAAGACGGTGAAGGTCATCGTCAAGACCCGCACGCCGTCCTGGCTCGCCCACGGCGTCTATGGCTGGCCGATGGCCGGCGGCGACCGGCCCTGGGAGCGGGTGATCGATATCACCGGCAACGAGCCCGGCGGGCATGGCAGCCTGTTCTTCTACCTCAACGGCCCCAATGCCGAGGCGGTGATGGCCCGCCCGAAGCCGGAGCGCGCGCGCTGGGTGGTCGACCAGTTCAAGGCCGACATGCCGGATCTGCTCGACGAGGTGTTGTTCATGGATGACTTCGCCTGGGCCGAGCAGCCCTGGATCAAGGCCTCGTTCGGCGGCACGCCGCTCGGCGGCGGCTGGATGATCGGGGAATGCGCCCGGCCGGAGGGGCGCATCCACTTCGCCGGCGATTTCACCACGTTCAAGACCGGTTGGGTGGAGGGTGCGATCGAATCCGGTTTGCGCGCCGCCCGCCAGATCGATCCCGCCGCCACGCCGGAGGGCAACCCGCGCATTCGCCAGGAACTGTGAGGCGCGCCCCCGCCGCGACCGCGGCTGTCAGCGGTCGGCCGCGAGGGTCGCAAGCCAGGCTTCCGCCGTCGGCAGCAGGCGCGCGACGATGACGTCGACCCCGGCTGCGTTCGGATGCATGCCATCGGGAAGGTTCAGTGCCGGCACCGCCGCCACGCCCGCCAGGAAGAACCGGTAGAAGGCGACGCGGTGCTTCCGCGCCAGTCTCGGGAATATCGCCTGGAACCGCGACATGTAGACGAGGCCCTTGCTCGGTGGCGCCAGCATGCCGGTGAACAGCACCGGAATGCCGCGGCTCCGAAGCCGCGACAGCATGTCGTCGAGGGCGGCTTCCGTCACCGCCGGATCGATGCCGTTGAGGGCATCGTTGGCGCCGAGTTCGAGGATCACGCCCAGCGTGCCGCGGGGCACCGCGCGGTCAAGGCGGGCGGCGCCAGCGCTTGCGGTGTCGCCGGAAACCCCGCCATTGACGATGATCACGTCATGCCCGCGGGCTCTCAGGGCCGCCTGCAACTTCGCCGGGAAGGCCTCGTCGCGGGAAAGGCCGAGGCCGGCGGTCAGGCTGTCGCCGAGCGCGACGATGCGGATCGGCTCGGCCTGGGCCGCAACAGATGGCAGCAGGACCGTCAGCAGGATGAGCAGCGCCAGCTTGCAGGCCGGAAAGAGTTTCGTCCTCACCCCGAACTCCCATGCTTGTCGGGCAGCGGCATCAATCGGCGCGACTATAACTGCCAGAACGGCATTATCGCGTCATGGGGGTGGATCGGCGCATTGGCGCCCGCCGGCGTTGCCGGTGGCGGTCCTGCCGTGACGCCGTTCTCCGGGCCGGGAGCTCGGAAGGCCGCAAGTATCGCGATGAACGAATAACGGCACGGCAGCCGCCCATACCGGGTGGGCGTCCGGCCGATGCCGGCACCGGCGGCGCTCTTCGCGCCGGCAGGCGGGTCATGCGCACCGGCGTGCCGTGCCATGCGGGCAGCGATCAAGGCGCCGTTGGCTGGCCACCCGTTCGATGCGTTGGCCTCGATCGCCACCATATCGGGGAGCGCGGGGGCGGCCGCGACCTTCGTGATGCGCGAATCAATGTCGGAGAGACGCCCGCCCGCATCCGCGTTGTAATCCTCCTGTGGCGCAAGAATCCGCAGCACCCTATCCCGGTGCCGGCGAGGCTGAACTGTTCTTCATGCCCTAAAAGGCGTGGCTGAAATCTTGGGCGACAGCCGCCAGAACGCTCTCGGCGCTGCGCGGTCGGCGTTACGTTGCAGGCGCAGCCCGAAGTCTCACGAGCCGATTTCCATATCTTTCGTCTGATCGGAAACTTGGTGGGTGACGACGTAGCGGTAGGTTGCTAGTCTCAAAATATAGACGCGCTACTCAGCAACACCCGCCGACGAGCGTATTGTGCTCCGTTCGATGAGAAGGCTCGTAATTTTATGAAAATCGACAATTTTGCTCATAAATTCAAAATTAATGGCAATGTGTCGGGTCGAAACCCGCTGTTCCGGAAATTACCACTGGAGCACTTTCCGGATGTTTCGATTTATGGAGCAAATCTGTACGAATTATATAATAGTTATGTCAGGGATTCGAAATTAGTATACGCGACCAAAAATGGAAATAAAATCATTGTCGAGGGGAAGGTCGATATCAGCTCATTGAAAAATACTACAATATTTTTCTCTGGTAGCGATAATATCGTAACAATAAACGGATTGAGAAATGTCGCCAAACTTGATGTCGTTTGTATAAATAAATCCAAGGTCTCAATTGGTTCTCCGGTGACAGTTCGTGGAATGACGGTGTTCTCCGCTCACGAAAGTGAGATAAATATAGGAGAAAACTGTATGATATCGCGAGATATCATCATTTACTCTTCCAAGGCTCATGGATTGTATAGCGTTGCTGACGGGTCCCGGCGTTCGAAGTCGGGAATCAGTATTGGCGATAGAGTATGGATTGGGCAGGGGGTAAGAATTCTAGCTGGCGCCAAAGTGGGTAATGGCTCTGTTGTCGGCTCATATAGCGTATTGGCGGGCCGAATTCCCAATAATTGCGCGGCGGCTGGCAATCCTTGCCGTGTCACGTCCAAGGATATTTTCTGGACGGACCATGCGGCCCCCGATGATGGGAACTATTTCGAAATGCTGACGGCGCTGAAAAAGCCGATTCCGGAATTCATTCGGCCGACGGAAGTTGATTAACGGGTTGTTTGCTCTCAGGTCGATCGCCAAAGGCCCCGTCTTGGGCGGGTCTTGTCATTTGGAGAGCGCCTGATCGCTCGCGGGTTGGCCGCCCGAACGTGCTTGTCCAGCCGAACGTGGTCCAACTCGCTCCCCGCCATTGTCTCGGCATCGCGCCGGGCTATCGCGCAAACTGCCCATGGCGGGAGATGCTGACCGTCGCGCACTCCGCGAGCTTCCTGCAAAGATCGTAGAGCCTACCGCCGGGCGCGAGGCCGTCACGCATCCGCGGGCGTGAGAGGCCTGTCGGAACGGTGGGCCGGGAGTGATGAAAGATAAAGCCTGGTCCGGCCGTGGCCTGGACCGTTTTGTCAGGACATTTTTCGGTGAGGCTCCTGTCGGGAACAGGAAATCCAGGTGCCACATGGTCGGAGTGGCAGGATTTGAACCTGCGACCCCCTCGTCCCGAACGAGGTGCGCTACCAGGCTGCGCTACACTCCGA
This sequence comes from Ancylobacter defluvii, assembly GCF_018390605.1. Taxonomy (GTDB): domain Bacteria; phylum Pseudomonadota; class Alphaproteobacteria; order Rhizobiales; family Xanthobacteraceae; genus Ancylobacter; species Ancylobacter defluvii. Next base: position 90,523 of record NZ_JAHBGD010000026.1, on the reverse strand, counting down.
CGTGGCGGGCGAGCCTCTAACACGGGGATGAGCCGGCCTGCAAGGGCAGCATCGCACTTCTTCACATGGGCTGTTGATGACGCCACCCTCTGCGGCCGGCAATCTCGTGCATGACGGTTGAAAGCGACGCGTTCCTGTGGCTATGTCCGCGCCCGCACGGTCCGCATCGCCGAGAGGCGTGGAGCGTTGGGGCGTCGCCAAGCGGTAAGGCAGGGGATTTTGATTCCCCCATGCGGAGGTTCGAATCCTCCCGCCCCAGCCATTTTCCAGCCGTCATCAACAGCCCGGCATTGAAGGCGGGATCGGCTGCGGCCGGTCAGGCCGACGGCGGCTCGATTCGGGCGGCCGGCGTCATGGCTGTCGGCGACGGATGCCGGCGCAGTCGCTGCAGGAACAGCTTGAAGCGGGCGGTCCAGTCCGTCTCGTGCGCTTCGGTCAGGCGGGCGAGGGTGCGGGCATAGTCGAGCACCAGGCCGGGCGTCCAGGTCATCGAGCCGGCGCGGCTGCGCAGCAGGGCGGCGGTCCATAGATCGGGGTTGGCGAGCAGCCGCGCCAGCCGCGCCCAGGGGTATCGGCTGGTGAGCGAGCCCTCCAGTGCGGCGTCGAGCGCCTCGGCCACCACCACGGAGCAATTGCGGTTGGTGAGGTTGTAGGTGTCGTCCTGCCGGTAGCCGACCCAGAACGCCTTGAGCCGGCGCGGGTCGAAATTGCGGAATTCGACATTCTGGTCGGCGGGGCACCACCAGTTGGATTCGTATTCGTAGGAGGGCTGGAACCGGCCTTTCAGGTCGTTTTCCGCCGTGCCGCGCAGCGAGGCGATGAAATCGCCGCTCGAACGCTCGATCTCCTGTGCCGGATAATGGCTGATATAGACGTCGGGCTGCATTTCCAGGGCGGCGTGGCCGGTGGAGATCACCCCATGCCCGTCCACCGCGGCGATGTAGCGGTCGACCACCAGGCGGCGTTCCGCCTGGTAGGCCGAGCCCACCGGCGTCCAGACATGCACGATCATCGGGTGTTCCGCCGTGGCCCGGCCGGCGTCGCCGATCAGCACCGGCGCGTTCTGATACCAGCCGCGTCCGGCGAAGATCGGCAGGTTCATCGCCGAGGCCTCGTCCTCCAGCGTGCGCAGCATCAGGCCGAACCGCACCAGCAGCCACCCCCACAACCCGAGCAGCAGCGCGATGCAGAACGGTATGTTCTTGTTGTGCGACAGCGGCCACTCGGTGACGATCAGCATGGCGAGCAGGAGCTCAATCATCCCGCAGGCGGCGAGCAGCGGCCAGCCGGAAAACCGCACCACCACTGCGGTGACAATGCGCCCCAAGCCGTCAATGGCGAAGGCGAGGCCGAACAGCCAGGCGATGGCGATCCGGGTCTCGATGGGAAAATCGAGGATCAGCCCGCCGAGCAGTACCAGCGCGGCCGCCTTGACGAGGGTAATGTAGCGCGATCCCTCCCGCGGCAGCGCGGCGAACACGTAGAGGGCGAGCAGGCCGTTGATGACGAAGACGGCGCCCATGGCTTCCTTGGTCACCAGGGTGATGCCGTCGGAAGCGTCGAGGGCCAGAAGGCTGGCAAGGATGAACAGCACGATGCCGAGGGCGGGCAGCACGTACCAGCGCGCACGGAAGGCGTCGGCGCCGACGAGAAGGAAGGCGATCTTGAGCACCGGCGAAACCTGTCAATGAATTCAAGGGGATCCGGGGGCGATCCTAGCTCACGGCCCCGGCTAAGGAAAGCCGCCCTTGCCCTGTCCGGCGTTCCCGTGGGGTGGCGCGAGGTAGTTTTGGCGACCGGCTTTTACGCGTCGCCCGCCCTCTCGGTCGCCGTGATGCCGGCAAGGGCGATGGTCTTCGCGGGGGGCGAGGTGAAAGCCGCGCGTGTCGCTGGCGGCGGCGGCGCGGGCATGAGATGGTCGGCACGTCCCGCCCCCCTTTCGCCGGTATTCCGAAACGTGCGCCTCCATCTCGTCAATCCGAACACCACCGCCTCGATGACCGACAAGATCGCCGCCGCCGCCCGGCTGGTGGCATCGGACGGCACCACGATCCTGCCGGCGACCTCGCAGATGGGGCCGGCCTCCATCGAAGGCTATTACGACGATGCCCTCGCGCTTCCCGGCCTCATCGACGCGGTGGCGCGTGCCGAGGCCGAGGCGGTCGACGGCCATATCGTCGCCTGCTTCGACGATACCGGCGTCGATGCCGCCCGTGCGCTGGCCCGTGCGCCGGTGATCGGCATCGGCGAGGCCGGCTTCCACATGGCGAGCCTGATCGGCCATCGCTTCGGCGTGGTGACGACGCTGTCGCGCTCGGTGCCGGTGATCGAGGCCAATCTCGACCGCTACGGCCTGTCGCGGCGCTGCGTGCGGGTGCGCGCCTCCGATGTCGCGGTGCTGGAGCTGGAGGATCCCGCCTCCGATGCCCGGGCCCGGATATCGGCGGAGATTGGCCGGGCGGTGCGCGAGGACCATGCCGAGGCGGTGGTGTTGGGCTGCGCCGGCATGGCCGACCTTGCCCGTGCGCTCGGCGAGGAGCACGGCGTGCCGGTGATCGACGGCGTCGCCTGCGCGGTGGCGCTGATGGAGGGGCTGGTGCGTGTCGGCCTCGCCACCTCCAAGGTCGGCGCCTATGCCGCGCCGCGGGCGAAGCCTTATCGCGGCCTGCTCTCCGGCTTTGCTCCCCGCGGGTGAGCCGGAGGCGCGTTCAATCCGCCGTCAGCCGGGCGGCGGCCATCGGGCCGCTCCAGCCCAGCTCGCCCTGATCGATGCGATAGGCGCGGTCGCAGAGCTCCTCGCAGAGCGCGACGTTCTGCTCCGACAGCAGGATGGAGAGGCCGGTCGCCTTCAGCTCGCGCAGGGCGGCGGTCATCTGCTCGACGATGATCGGCGCCACGCCCTCGGAGGGCTCGTCGAGCAGCAGCAGTTCCGGGTTGCCGACCAGGGCGCGCGCCACGGCCAGCATCTGCTGCTCGCCGCCGGACATGGCGCCGCCGCGACGCCCGCGCAGGTCGGCCAGATTCGGGAACAGGGCGAAGAGCCGTTCCAGCGGCCAGCGGTCGGCGCCGTCGCGGCCGGGGCGGCGGGCGAGGCCGATATTCTCCTCCATCGTCAGGTCGGTGAAGATGCGGCGGTCCTCGGGGACATAGCCGACGCCGAGACGGGCGATGCGATGGGTCGTCAGGGCGGAAATATCGGCACCATCCAGGGCAAGGCGGCGGGCGCGGCGGCGCACCAGCCCCATCACCGCCTTCAGGCTGGTGCTCTTGCCGGCGCCGTTGCGGCCGATCAACGCCACCGCCTCGCCGCGCGCGACGGTGAGCGAGAGGCCGAACAGCGCCTGCGCCGGACCGTACCAGGCATCGAGGCCGTCGATCTCCAGCAGCGGCGCGCTCACGACCCTCGCTCCCCCGTCGCCGCCGAGCGCCCGAGATAGACCGCGCGCACCTGCGGATCGGCACGGATCTCCTCGACGCTGCCATCGGCGATCACCCGGCCGCGTGCCAGCACGATCACGCGGGTGGCATGGCCGAACACCACATCCATGGAATGCTCGGTGAACAGCACGGCGAGCGAGCGCGCCGCGGCCAGGCGACGCACCAGGCCTATCAGCGCCAGGCGTTCATGCGTGCCCATGCCGGCGGTCGGCTCGTCCATCAGCAGCAGACGAGGCGAGCCGGCGATCGCGATGGCCAGCTCCAGCCGCTTGACGTCGCCATAGGCGAGCCCGGTGGCGGGACGGTCGGCGAGAGCCGCGAGCCCGGTCTGGGCGAGAAGATCGAGCGCTTCGCCGCGCGCTTGCCCGTCCTGCGGACGCCACAGGCCGAAGCTGGCCCCGCGCGAGGCGAGAAGCGCGGTCTCGACATTGGCGAGCACGGTGAGCGAGCCGAATACGGCGGCGATCTGGAAGGTGCGGCCGACGCCGAGCCGGGCGATGGCGCGTGGCGGCAGGCCGGTAATGTCGCGGCCTTCGAGGCGCACCGTGCCGGCATCGGGGCGGATCTGGCCGTTCACCACGTTGAAGCAGGTCGACTTGCCGGCGCCGTTGGGGCCGATGAGCGCCAGCAATTCGCCGGCATGCACGTCGAAGCTGACGCCATCCAGGGCGTGCACGCCGCCATAGGCTTTCGCGAGGTTGCCGACGCTGAGCACGGGTGGGGCGGTCATCCGTCGGCCCTCCCACCCGCGAACAGGCGCGACAGGCCACCGGCGATGCCGCCGGGAAACAGCAGCACCAGGGCGAGGATCAGCGCGCCGAGCAAGGCCCGCCAGTAATCGGTCTCCCGCATCACCGTGTCCTGCAGCAGGGTGAAGGCGCCGGCGCCGAGCACCGGTCCCGCCGGGCTGGCGAGCCCGCCGAGCAGCACCATCACCAGCGCATCGATGGAACGCCCCACCGCCAGCGTCTCCGGCGAGATCGAGCCTTTGGCGAAGGCGTAGAGCCCGCCCGCCGCGCCGGCGAGCATTCCCGAGGCGGTGAAGGCGAGCCAGCGGATGCGGGCGACGTCGATGCCGGAGGCCTCCGCCCGCATCCGCGCATCGCGCCCGGCGCGCAACGCATGGCCGAAGGGGGCGAAGATCAACCGGCGAATGAGGTAAAGGCCGGCCACGGTGACGGCGAGGGCGGCGAGATAGAGCCCGGCGCGGCTGTCGAACGGCCAATCCGGCCAGATGCCGATCAAGCCGTTGGAACCGCCGGTGACCTCCTCCCACTGGAACACCACCGACCAGACGATCTGCGCGAAGGCGAGGGTGAGCATGGCGAGATAGACGCCTTCGAGCCGCACGCAGAACCAGCCGAACAGCAGCGCGCCGGCGCCGGCGGCGAGGATGCCGACGGCGAAGGCGGGCAGCGTCGGCAGGCCGAGCCCGGTCGCCGCCAGCGCGGTGCCATAAGCGCCGAGGCCGAAATAGGCGGCGTGGCCGAAGGAGGCCATGCCGCCCGGCCCCATCAGCAGATGCAGCGACGCGGCGAAAGTGACGGCGATCAGCATGTCCAGCGCCAGCACCGGCGCATAAGCCCAGACGGTGGCGAGAGCCGGCACCGCCAGGGCGACGGCCAGCGCGGCAAGGGCGAGCGCGCGGCCGGTGCCACCCATGGGGCGCAGCGGCGCCTCGCTCGCCGCTGCGCGCGCCGCGGCGGCCTGCGGACGGCCGAACAGCCCCTGCGGCCGCAGCACCAGCACCAACGCCATCACCAGGAACTCGGCGACCAGCGTCAGCTTCGACATGTTGAACGCCAGCCCGGCGATCTCGACGGTGCCCAGCGCGATGCACAGCGCCTTGACCAGTGCCACCAGCACCGCGGCGAGATAGGCGCCGGGAATCGAGCCCATGCCGCCGATGACCACCACCACGAAAGCGTCGCCGAGCACGGCGAGATCCAGATTGAGGTTGGCGGGTTCGCGCGCGGTCTGCAGCGCGCCGCCGAGGCCGGCGAGGAAGGCACCGAGCGCGAAGACGGCGGTGAACAGCAGCGCTTCGTTGATGCCGAGCGCCGCCACCATCTCGCGGTCCTGCGTCGCGGCGCGGACGGTGCGGCCGAAGCGGGTGCGCTTCATCAGCAGATGCAGCGCCAGCAGCACCGCCGGGCCGGCGAAAGCGAGGAAGACGTCATATTCCGGCAGCCGCCGGCCGATGAGCTCGACCGAGCCCTTCAGCCCCGGCGCGCGCGGGCCGAGCAGGTCCTCCGGCCCCCACAGCCACAGGGCGGCATCGTTGAGGATGAGGGCGAGGGCGAAGGTGGCGACGAGCTGGTACAGCTCCGGCACATGGTAGATCCGCCGGAGCAGCAGCACCTCTACCGCCGCGCCGAGCAGGCCAACGGCGAGCGCCGCCAGGAGCAGCCCGCCCCAGTAGCCGAGCGGGCCGGGCAGGCGGTCGGCCAGCGTCACCGCGAGATAGAGGCCCAGCATGTAGAAGGCGCCATGCGCCATGTTTACGATGCGGGTGACGCCGAAGATGATCGACAGGCCGGCGGCGACGAAGAACAGGCCGGAGGCCGAGGCCAGCCCGTTGATCATCTGGAACGCCAGTGCGTCGAGCGCCACGCGGGCCTCCTCAGGGGTTCATGCGGGGTTTGGCGGGGCGGTCTCGATCCTGAGCCTATCCGACCATCGAACGGGCTCCCTCTCCCCGTGGGGGAGAGGGATGGGGTGAGGGGGCACGACGCTCAATCGCGTCGCCCCTCACCGACCCGCTTCGCGGGCCACCTCTCCCCCACGGGGAGAGGGAAAGGAACGCGTTCTTCCCAATGAGAAAAGTTCGCGGGACCGGACGATCGCGCGATCGTCCTCAGTCACGCTTCGGCCGCAGCTTCTCCACCTCGGCGTCGGTGGGTAGCACGCTCACCCCGTCGACATAGACGGGATCGAGCATCACGCCCTTGCCGTCCTTGAGCCCGAGCGTGCCGACGAAGGCGCCCATGGTCGCCTGGTGGTCGCTGGCGCGATAAACGAAGGGGCCGAAGGGGCCGGTGACGTCCAGTCCCTTGAAGGCCTCGACCAGCTTCTCGGTGTCCGGCCCGCCGGCCTTCTTCAGCCCGGCGGCGAGGGAGACGATGGCGGTGTAGCCGACGATCGAGCCGAGGCGCGGCGGCTCGCCATATTTCGCCTGATAGGCGTCGAGGAAGGCTTTGTGCTCCGGCGTGCCGATGGCGTACCAGGGATAGCCGGTGACGACCCAGCCCTGCGGTGCCTCGTCCTTCATCGGGTCGAGATATTCCGGCTCGCCCGACAGCAGGCTGACGACGAAGGTGCCTTCCAGCGTGCCGCGGCTGTTGGCCTCGCGCACGAATTTGGCGAGGTCGGCGGCGAACAGCACGTTAAACACCGCGTCGGGCTTGGCATCGGCCAGCGCCTGCGCCACCGCGCCGGCGTCGAGCTTGCCGAGCGGGGTCGCCTGCTCGGCAACGAATTCGACGTCCGGCTGCGCGACTTTCAGCAGCGTCTTGAAGGTGGAGGCGGCGGACTGGCCGTATTCGTAATTGGGATAGACCAGCGCCCAGCGCTTCTTGTTCGCCTTCACCGCGTGCGGCATCAGCATCGCCACCTGCATGTAGGTGGAGGCGCGCAGGCGGAAGGTGTAGCGGTTGCCCTCCGCCCAGGTGATCTTGTCGGTCAGCGGCTCGGAGGCGAGGAAGAACACCTTGCGCTTGTCGGCGAAGCCGGCGACGGCGAGCCCGACATTGGACAGGAAAGTGCCGGTGAGCACGTCGACCTTCTCGCGGGTGACGAGATCCTCGGCGACGCGCACCGCATCGCCCGGATTGCCGCCGTCGTCGCGGGTGATCAGTTCCAGCGGGCGCCCGCCGATGCCGCCGGCGGCGTTGATCTGGTCGATGGCGAGTTCCATGCCCTTGCGATAGGGCTCGAGGAAGGCCGGCTGCGCCTTGTAGCTGTTGAGCTCGCCGATGCGGATCGGCTCGGCGGCGCCGGCCGGGACCGTTGCGGCGAAGCCCGTCAGCAACAGGGTTGCCAAGAATGGGGCTGCCAAAAGCGGGGCGACCAAGAGCGGGGCGATTCCTGCGGCAAGCCGGGCGAGCAGGGGCGGGCGATGGGCGGCGGGCATGGAAGTCTCCGGGTCGGAGGATGGGTCCGGCTGCCCGACAAATTAGCCGGTGCGGTCCGGCCGTCCACCCCATTGTCCGGCGAAAGGCCCGGTAAAGTTCGGCAGGGCCGGAGGCGCGTCACGGGCCGACATCGACCTCCGGTTCCGGCGAGCGCCGCCGCCGCCGCGAGGCGAGCAGCGCCCCGCCGATGATCAGCCCGGCGCCGATCAGCGTGCCCATGCCCGGCACCTCCCCGAAGGCGAAGAAGCCGATGGCGATGGCCCAGACGAAGGAGGTGTATTCGAAGACGCCGAGCCGGCTGGCCTCCTCGCTGCGATAGGCCGAGGCGAGGCAGAGATGGCCGCCGGTGCCGAGCGCGCCGATGGCGAGCATCACCACCAGCTCGGTCCAGTCCGTGCTGGTCCAGGCCAGCAGGCCGAGCGGCGCGATCAGCAGCGCCGGAAACACGTTCTGCAGCAGCACGATGGTGGCGAGCGGATCGCGGGCGGCGCGGCTCTTCAGCACCACCATGGAGAGTGCATAGGTGACGGCGGAGAACAGCGCCGCGGCAATGCCGAGATGGCTGGCCTCGCCGGCGCCGCCGGCGCTTATCTCATGCGAGAGCACCACCAGCACGCCGATGAAGCCGAGGCCGATGGCGAGGATCACCGGTCGGCCCGGTCGCTCGCCGAGAATCAGTCCGGCGAACAGGGCGATGAAGATCGGCGAGGTGAAGGACAGTGCCAGCACCACCGCCAGCGGCAGGGTGGCGAGGGCGTAGAAGAAGGTGAGCGCGGTCGCCACCACCACCACCGAGCGCCAGGCGTGCGGACGCAGCGTCGCGCGATCGGGCATCGGCGTGCGCAGCGCCGCGAACACCAGATAGGCCATGGCACCGCCGGCGAGATAGCGCATCAGCGCCACTTGCGGCGTCGAGTGGGTTTCGGCGACGAACTTGATCAGCCCGTCCATGACGGACAGGAGGAAGATGCCGGCGATCGCCAGCACGGCGGGGCCGGCGGAGGCGGGTCTGGCGGCCGGGTCGCTGACAGGGCGGGTCATTTGTCGAGGCTCACGCGGCGGACCGTCCCGCCGAGGCGCGCCGGCGCGGGAGCGCGCTCCGGCCGTCGAAGGATCGTCTCGTGTCGGCCCAGGCGAATCGGTCCGGTGCGGGCCGCGCGCAGCCTCGCAGCGGTGGTTTAGACGATGCGAGGGGAAAGGTGAACGGGTCCGTTGCCGATGGGCTCGCGTCGATGGGCTCTGGCGGCGCGTTCAGGTGCCGGCAAGCGGCAGGCGGTAGGGGTATTCGGAGGTATCGGAGATGTCGCCGAGCGCGCGGGCGCCGGGTAGGCGCACGAAGCCGAGGCTCTCATAGAAGCGATGGGCATCCAGGAAGCGGGTGTCGGTCCACAGCCTTAGCTCAGGCGCGCCGCGGTCGCGGGCGAAGGCGAGCGCCTCGGCCATCAGCGCGCGGGCAATGCCGCGGCGACGGGAGGCACGGGCGACATAGACCTTGGTGATTTCCACCGTACCCGCAGGCGGGCCTTCCGCCCGCATCGGCGCCGCGGCAAGCGAGCCGATGATCGCCTCGCCGTCGGCCGCCACCCATATGACGCCGCCACGGGCGGCGAAATGGCTGGCGATGGCGTCGAGTTCGGGGAATTCGGCGGCACGATCGAAAACGCAGCCTTCATATTCGGCAAAGGCGCCGGCGATCAGCGCGGCGATGGCATCGCCATCGGAGTTGCGGGCCGGACGGATCAAGGGGGAAACCAATGGAATTCTCTCGTAGTGTGGCTCAGTTAACGTCGACGGGGCGAAGCGGGCGCACTATTGTGTCCTCCCGACCCTCGCGTAAAGCCCGCTGCGGGGAGGGTATTCCATTCACTTTTGCGGCCGGGGTTCGCCTGGTCGCTGGTCTTCCGACCGGCATCTACCCGTCCCGGAGTGCTCGATGAAGCTGTCTCGTCGTTTCTTGCGTCTGTCCCTCATCGCCGCGGTGGCCGCGCTGGTCGCCGCCTGTGCCAGCACGCCCCAGGCTCCGGCGCCCATCGAGCCGGCCATGCCGCGCTTTACCTCGCCGATCACCGCCCAGCAACTGGTCGGCAAATGGGGCTTGGCCGCCTATCACCGGCCGGAGGACGCCGCCCGCACCGAGGCGCAGGCCCGGCAGGGGTGCCGTCAGCCCTACGTGATCAGTGCCGGCCCGAATGGCGGCTTCATGATGTATCTCGCCGACCAGTCGACGCCGTCCGAGCTGGTGTCCAAGCAGGTGGCGCCGGGCCCGACCTATATCGGCCTGCCCGACGAGCCGCCGGGCTCGCAGGCCGACCGCGAGGTTCTGCGCTTCGATGGTCAGATCCTGGTGCTGAAGTGGCTCGATCCCGAGGTTCAGGGGCGCTACGGCACCATGGTTTATGTTCGCTGCCCGGCCTGACCGGCATCGCGCATAACCGTGCGTTAACCATGCGTGGTGAAAGATGGGGGCAGTGGAGCGGTAGCGCCGGAGCCTTCGCATGCGTGGTTTGCTGACGAGTGGAGGGCGGCGGCCCCCGCGTGCCGGCCGGCACGTAGCCGGACCGCCGATGGCGGTCGCCATAGCCTCGGGCATGGTTCTGGCGGCGTTGATCGCCGCCCTGGCCGGCGCGCTGCTGCCATCACCGGCGGCGGCGCAGAGCTCCCGCTCCTACGGGGGCAGCTTCTACGGCATAGACGACGGCAATTATGCGGTGTTCTCCTCCCGTCCCCGCGAGCCGGCGGGCAGCACGGGCGGCGGGCATTTCGACGAGAACGCGCCGGCACCGGTCTATCAGAGCGGCGGCGGGCGGGGCGTCAACACCGAGTATAATCGCCAGTCCGTGCCCTATGTGACGACCGATTCGCCCGGCACCGTCATCATCGATACCGGTGCGCGCTTCCTCTATCTGGTGCAGGGCGGCGGCCGGGCGCTGCGCTACGGCATCGGCGTGGGACGCGAGGGCTTTGCCTGGAGCGGGGCCGAGCGTATCAGCCGCAAGGCCGAATGGCCGAGCTGGACGCCGCCGGCGGAAATGCATGCCCGCCGCCCCGGCCTGCCGGAGCGCATGGAGGGCGGGCCGGAAAACCCGCTCGGCGCCCGCGCGCTGTATCTCGGCAGCACGCTGTACCGCATCCACGGCACCAACGAGGCCGACAGCATCGGCCAGGCGGTCTCCTCCGGCTGCATCCGCATGCGCAACGACGATGTGATCGACCTCTATAATCGCGTGCGCATCGGCACGCTGGTGCGGGTCATCTGAGCCTTTTGTGACGTTTCCGCCGTCGCTGCATGTGGCGCTTGCATGGCTCGCCGTCTGGTCGGGCGGGAATGGCTCGGTTATGGTCCCGCCACGCTTCGGTTCGCACAGGGTTTGAACCGAACGCAATCGCGAGGGCAGGATGACCGCAGGCAGCAGCGCGCAGGACGCGATTCCGCAGGACGCCGCTCCGCAGGACGCCGCCGACCCTGTCGCGGCCCCGGCCCTGCCTGATTCCGCCGCCGACACCCATTTCGGCTTCCGCACCGTGCCGCTCGGCGACAAGCAGCGCATGGTCGACGAGGTGTTCCACTCGGTCGCCCGCCGCTACGACGTGATGAACGACCTGATGTCGCTCGGCCTGCACCGGGTGTGGAAGGACCTTTTGGTCTCGCGCATCCGCCCGCCGAAGAACGACCGGCCGTTCCGCCTGCTGGATGTGGCCGGCGGCACCGGCGACGTGTCGTTCCGCACCATCGAGGCCGGCGGCGCCGGCACGAGCGCGGTGGTGGCCGACATCAATGGCGGCATGCTCGGCGTCGGGCGCGAGCGCGCCGCGAGCCTCGGCCATGCCGGGAAGGTGGAGTTCGTCGAGGCCAATGCCGAGGAGTTGCCCTTTCCGGACAAGTCCTTCGACGCCGCTTCCATCGCCTTCGGCATCCGCAACGTGCCGCGCATGGACAAGGCGCTTTCCGAGATGCGCCGGGTGCTGAAACCCGGCGGGCACTGCTTCGTGCTGGAGTTCTCGCGCGTCGACGTGCCCGGTCTCGATGCGATCTACGACGCCTATTCGTTCAAGGCGATCCCGCCCATGGGGCGCTTCGTGACCGGAGATGCCGAATCCTACCAGTATCTCGTCGAATCGATCCGCCGCTTTCCGGCGCCGGAACTGTTCGCGCAGATGATGCGCGAGGCCGGGCTGAAGCGCGTCGGATGGACCCCGCTGACGGGCGGCATCGTCTGCCTGCACAGCGGCGCGAGGATCTGAGCGCGCCGTGGCCACTTTTCTCGGAGACATGCTGAGGCTCGCCCGTGCGGGCTATGTGATGGCGCGCGAGGGCGTGCTCGCCCGCGTCGATCCCGATATCCTGCCGCCGGGCACCGAACCGCTGTTCCGCCTCGCCCGGCTGATCGAGCGGCGCGACGGGCGTTCCAGCGCCGCGGCGCTCGGTGCCGCGCTGTCCCGGCTCGGGCCGTCCTATGTGAAGCTCGGCCAGTTCCTGGCGACGCGGCCGGACGTGGTCGGCGCCGAGATGGCGCGCGACCTCGAAGTGCTGCAGGACCGCATGGCGCCCTTTGCGCAGGGCGTGGCGGAGGCGGCGATCGCCCGCACGCTCGACCGGCCGGTCGCCGCCGTCTACGCCGCGCTCGGCCCGCCCATCGCCGCCGCCTCCATCGCGCAGGTGCACCAGGGCGAGACGCGCGAGGCCGAGGGGACGCCGCGCCGGGTAGCGGTGAAGGTGCTGCGGCCGGACGTGCAGGCGCGATTCCGCGCCGACCTCTCCTCCTTCTATCGCGCCGCGCGGATCGGCGAGAGGGCCTCGCCGGAGGGGCAGCGGCTGCGCCTCGTCGCCATCGTCGACACGCTGGCCCGTTCGGTGGCGATGGAGATGGACCTCAGGCTCGAGGCCGCCGCACTGTCCGAACTGGCGCAGAACACCGCCGCCGAGACCGATTTCCGCGTGCCGTCGGTGGACTGGGACCGCACCGGACGCGAGGTGCTGACCACCGAATGGATCGACGGCATCAAGCTGAACGACATGGAGGGGTTGCGTGCCGCCGGCCATGATTTGCCGGAGCTGGGCCGCATCCTGATGCAGTCCTTCCTGCGCCACGCGCTGCGCGACGGCTTCTTCCACGCCGACATGCATCCGGGCAACCTGTTCATCGACGCCGAGGGGCGGCTGGTGGCGGTGGATTGCGGCATCATGGGCCGGCTGGGGGTGAAGGAGCGACGCTTCCTCGCCGAGATCCTCTACGGCTTCATCACCCGCAACTGGATCCGCACCGCCGAGGTGCATTTCGAGGCCGGCTACGTGCCGGCGCACCATTCGGTGGAGGATTTCGCCCAGGCGATCCGCGCCATCGGCGAGCCGATCCATTCGCGCAGTGCCAGCGAGATCTCGATGGCGAAGCTGCTCACCCTGCTGTTCGAGGTGACGGCGCTGTTCGACATGAAGACCCGGCCGGAGCTCTTGCTGCTGCAGAAGACCATGGTGGTGGTGGAGGGCGTGGCGCGCACCCTCGATCCCCAGCTGAACATGTGGAAGACCGCCGAGCCGGTAGTGCGTACCTGGATCGAGCGCAATCTCGGCCCCGCCGGCAAGCTGGAGGAGGCGGCGCACGGGCTTCAGGCGGTGGGACGCGGGCTTCAGGCGCTGCCGGACCTGATCGCCCAGGGCCAGCGCATCGCCAGCCAGCTCGACCGCTCGACCCGCGACGGCCTCGCGCTCGCCCCGGAGACCGTGGAGGCGATCGGCCGGGCGGAGGGGCGTGGCAATCGCGGCCTGACCTTCGCGCTGTGGGCGATCGTCGCGCTGCTGGCGGCGCATCTGATCTTCTGAGCCGCGCGCGGCTCTGCTACCACTGCCGGCCGGGAAACGGTGAGACGCATGCTTGCAGGCAAGACGGTCCTTCTCATCATCGGCGGCGGCATCGCCGCCTATAAGAGCCTCGACCTCATCCGCCGGCTCAAGGAGCGGGGCGCGCGGGTCCGCGTGGTGATGACCGGGGCGGCCCAGAAATTCGTCACTCCGCTCGCCGCCGGGGCGCTGTCGCACGAGCCGGTGTTCACCGAATTGTTCGACCGCGCCGCCGAGCAGGATATCGGCCATATCCGCCTTGCCCGCGAGGCCGACCTGGTGCTGGTCGCGCCGGCCACCGCCGATCGCATGGCGAAGATGGCGCACGGCATCGCCGACGACCTCGCCGGCGCGGTGCTGCTGGCGACGCGGGCGACGCGACTCGTCGCCCCGGCGATGAACCCGGCGATGTGGATGCACCCGGCTACGCTGCGCAATGTCGTGATGCTGAAGGCTGATGGCGTCGTCTTCGTCGGCCCCAAGGCCGGGGAGATGGCGGAGCGCGGCGAGGAGGGCCTCGGCCGCATGGCCGAGCCGACCGAGATCGCGGATGCCGCCGAGGCGCTGCTGGGCGCCGGCGGAGTGAAGGTTGGCGGCGCGCTGCGGGGACGCCATGTGCTGGTCACCTCGGGCCCGACGCATGAGCCGATCGATCCGGTGCGCTACATCGCCAACCGTTCCTCGGGCAAGCAGGGGCACGCCATCGCCGCCGCCGCCGCCGCCGCCGGCGCGCGGGTGACGCTGGTGTCCGGGCCGGTGAACCTGCCGGATCCGGCCGGCATCGCCGTGCACCATGTCGAGACCGCCCGCGACATGCTGGCGGCGGTGGAGGCGGCGTTGCCGGCCGATGCGGCGGTGTTCGCCGCCGCGGTGGCGGACTGGCGGGTTGCCGCCGAAGCCGGCCAAAAGCTCAAGAAGGACGGCAACGCGCTGGCGCCGCTGGCGCTGACCGAGAACCCGGACATTCTCGCCGGCATCGCCCGGCGCGCCGAAGGGCGTCCGCGCCTCGTCGTGGGCTTCGCGGCGGAGACGCAGAACGTCGTCGCCCACGCCCAGGCCAAGCTCGCGCGCAAGGGCTGCGACTGGATCGTTGCCAATGACGTGTCGCGGGATGGGGGCCACCAGAGCGGCATTCCCGGCGGGGTGATGGGGGCGGACAGCAATGCCGTGCATCTCGTCAGCGCCGCCGGTGTCGAACATTGGCCGACCGCCTCCAAGGCGGAGATCGCCCAGCGCCTCGTGGCGCGCATCGCCGTGGCGCTCGGCCCGCAGGAGAGCCAATCGTGAGCATCGCCGTTCCCGTCCAGCTGCTGCCGCATGGTGCCGGCCTGCCGCTGCCGTCCTACGCGACCGAGGGTGCCGCCGGGCTCGACCTCATCGCCGCGGTGCCGGAGGGCGAGCCGCTGGTTCTCGCGCCGCTGGGCCGCGCCGCGGTGCCGACCGGGCTGTGCCTCGCCGTGCCGGCCGGCTTCGAGGCGCAGGTGCGTCCGCGCTCGGGTCTGGCACTGAAGAACGGCATCACGGTGCTCAACGCGCCCGGCACCGTCGATTCGGATTATCGCGGCGAGGTGAAGGTGCTGCTGGTCAATCTCGGCGCCGAGCCCTTCGCCATCGAGCGCGGCATGCGCATCGCCCAGATGGTGGTCGCCCCCGTCGCTCGCGTGACTCTCGAAGAATCTCGTGATTTAGAAAAAACAACGCGGGGAAATGGTGGATTTGGCTCGACGGGGCTCGACGGCAGGCAGATATCGCGCTAGCCAATGAGGCATGCCGCGTTTGTCCGACAAAAGCCTTCTAGCCATTGCCGCCGTCGTCGACGTCGCCCTGTATGCGCGGGGTACGCCGGTGGCCGCCAAGGCGCTCGCCGCTCGCCACGAATTGCCGCCCCGCCATCTGGAGCCGGTACTGCAGTCGCTGGTGCATGCCGGGGTGCTGAAGGGCGTGCGCGGGCCGCGCGGCGGCTATGAACTCGCCCGCGAGCGCCGGCGCATCACCGTCGCCGAGATCGTGCGGGTGGTGGAGGCAGAGGCCGGCGATGCGCTCGGCAACCTGCCCGCCATCGTGCGCGACGTGATCCAGCCGGCGGTCGGCGAAGCCGAACACACTTTCGAGGCGGCGCTGGATGCGGTGACGGTCGAGGATCTGTGTCGCAGCTCGGCGCAGAGGGAAGACCGGCGCGCCATGCCGGAAGGCATAGATTTCACGATTTAGTTTCGTGATATTTCACTTTCTCGACAGTATCCCGTGAATATGCTAGGCCTCGGATCAACCACCGGCGGCCCCGTGATCGTCCCGCAAGCGATCGCCTCGTAATCTCCTTCCTCGGTAACCGCCGCGACAACGTCCCATCGGAGGCACCCATGGCCGAGTCCGCCCCTTCGCCCGCCATCTCGCCGGCCACCGGTTCTCCCGCCGCGAAGCCCGGCCGAGGCCGCGTCTATTCCTCGATCACCGAGACCGTCGGCAACACGCCGCTGGTCGAGCTTTCCCGCCTGCCGGCGCAGCGCGGCGTGAAGGCGCGCATCCTCGCCAAGCTCGAATTCTTCAATCCGCTCGCCAGCGTGAAAGACCGCATCGGCCTGTCGATGATCGAGGCGATGGAGGAGGCGGGGGTGCTGAAGCCGGGCACCGTGCTGGTCGAGCCGACCTCGGGCAATACCGGCATCGCGCTCGCCTTCGTCGCGGCCGCGCATGGCTACAAGCTGATGCTGGTGATGCCGGAATCGATGTCGGTGGAACGGCGCAAGATGCTGGCGCTTCTGGGCGCCGAGCTGGTGCTCACCCCGGCGGCGCAGGGCATGCGCGGCGCGGTGGCCAAGGCCGAGGAACTGGTGAAGGAACTGCCGGACGCCATCATCCCGCAGCAGTTCCGCAACCCGGCCAATCCTGAAGCGCATCGGCTCTACACCGCCGAGGAAATCTGGAACGACACCGACGGCGCGGTGGACGTTGTGGTGTCGGGCGTCGGCACCGGCGGCACCATCACCGGCATCGGCCAGGTGCTGAAGCCGCGCAAGCCGGGCCTGCGGATGGTGGCGGTGGAGCCGGAGGATTCCCCGGTGCTCTCCGGCGGCCAGCCCGGCCCGCACAAGATCCAGGGCATCGGCGCCGGCTTCATCCCCGAGGTGCTCGACCGGTCGGTGATCGACGAGGTGGTCACCGTCGGCAACCAGACCGCCTTCGAGACCGCGCGGGCCGCGGCCCGGCTCGAGGGCATCCCGGTCGGCATCTCCTCCGGCGCGGCGATCGCCGCGGCGCTGGAGATCGGCGCCCGGCCGGACATGGCGGGAAAGACCATCGTGGTCATCATCCCGTCCTTCGCCGAACGCTACCTTTCCACCGCCCTGTTCGAAGGGCTGTGAACCGTCGCCTCCACGGCCATTCCAGAGCCTCCCCGGCTTCGCTACAGTCGCACTGATTCGGCATGTTCGGCGGCACGTCTCATATTCGCGCCGAACCGATACGGGGCAGAGCGGCGGCGATAGGGAGACGGGCGCGAATGGCGCAACCGGCCGGCAACGGCGGTGCAGACGGACGGGTGCGAACCTTCGCGGGGCGCGCCGTTGCTGCCATACGCTCCCATCGTCCGGATCGGCGCGATCTGCTCGCCACCACCGCGCTGGCGACGCTTGCGGCCGGCGCCACGCCGGCCCGCGCCGCGGACCTGCTCGGCGGGGCGGCGTCAAGCCTCGCCGCGCTCGATCCCGGCACGCTGGTCGGCCTGTCGCTGGCGCTCGGCCTGCTCGCTTTCGCCACCACCACCGCCATCGTGCATGTGCGCTTCCGCCGCGCGGCGCGGGCGCGGGAGGAGGGGGCCTTCGCCGAGATCTCGCGGCTGGAGGCGCAGATCGAGGAAGGCCGCGCCCTGCTGATGGCCGAGCCGCAGATCGTCGTGGTGTGGCGCGATCCTGCCGCCGATCCCGAGATCATCGGCAATACCCCCGCCTTCACCGGGGTCGCGGCGCCAGCGCGCATCCTCGCCTTCGGCAGTTGGCTCGCGCCGCCCTCCGCCCGTGACATCGAGGTGGCGGTCGACCAGCTGCGCCGCCGCGGCACCCCGCTCGCGGCGTCGCTCGTCACCCAGGACGGGCGTTATGTCGAGGCCGATGGCCGCCCGGTCGGCTCTGCCGTGGTGCTGAGGCTGCGCGACATCACCGGCGTGCGGCGCGACCATGCCAGGCTCGCCGAGGCGCATGCGCTGCTGGAGGACCAGACGCGGGCGCTGCGCAACCTTGTCGACGCCATTCCCGCTCCGGCTTGGCTCGCCGACGCCGAGGGCCGGCTTGCCTTCGCCAATGCCGCCTATGTGCATGCGGTCGAGGCGCGCGATCTGCGGGATGCGCTCGGTCGCGATCTCGCTCTGCTCGACGCTGCCGGCCGGCGGCAGGCGCTGGCCGCCGTCGCCGATACCGGCGCCTTCCAGGCCCGCCTGCCGGTGGTGGTGGCCGGCAGCCGCCGCCTCGTCGATGTGAGGGAGGCGGCGGTGGCCGCCGGCACCGCCGGCATCGCCCTCGACGCCACCGAGGAAGAGCGCATCCGCACCGAGCTCGCCCATGCGCTGGGCGCGCATCGGCGCACCCTCGACCAGCTTTCGACGGCGGTCGCCATTTTCGGCGAGGACAAGCGGCTCATCTTCCACAATGCCGCCTATGCGACGCTGTTCGATCTCGATCCCGCCTTCCTCGACGACCGGCCCAGCGATGTCGCGGTGCTGGACCGCCTGCGCGCCGGGCGCCGCCTGCCGGAGCAGGCGGATTTCCGCGCCTGGCGCGCCGAGCTGCACGAGGCCTACCGCTCGATCGAGCCGAGGGAGCACTGGTGGCACCTGCCGGGCGGACGCACGCTGCGCGTCGTCACCGCGCCCAATCCGGAGGGCGGCGTCACCTATCTGTTCGACGAGGTCACCGAGCGCCTCGCCTTGGAAAGCCGCTTCAACGCGCTGACCCGCATCCAGAGCGAGACGCTGGACGCGCTCGCCGAGGCGGTGGCGGTGTTCGGCAGCGACGGACGGCTCGGCCTGTCCAACAGCGCCTTCCGCCGCATGTGGCGGCTGGAGGCGGTCCAGCTCGCCGGCCGGCCGCATATCGACGCGGTGGTGGAGGCGTGCCGGGGGCTGTCGGCGGATGAGGCGGCGTGGGGCCGGCTGCGCGCCGCCGTCACCGGCATCGAAGCGCGGGTGCCGGCGACGTTCCGCCTGGAGCGGGCGGACCGCATGATCCTCGATGGCTCCACCCAGCCGCTGCCGGATGGCGGCACCCTCGTCACGCTGCGCGACGTCACCGACAGCGTCAATGTCGAGCGGGCGCTGGTCGATCGCAACGAGGCGCTGGTCGCCGCCGACCATCTCAAGAGCACCTTCGTCAGCCATGTCTCCTATGAGCTGCGCTCGCCGCTGACCACCATCATCGGCTTCGCGCAGCTGCTCGACGACACCGGCATCGGGCCGCTCAACGACCGCCAGCGCGCCTATGTGAACCACATCACCGAGAGCAGCGCGGCGCTGCTCGCCATCATCAACGACATTCTCGACCTTGCCACCATCGATGCCGGGGCGATGACGCTAGACCTCGCCGAGGTCGATGTGCGCGGCGCCATGGAGGCCGCCGCCGAGGGCGTGCGCGACCGGCTGGTCGAAGGCAGCCTCACCCTCGCCATCGAGGCGCCGGCGAGTGCGGGCAGCTTCCGCGCCGACGCCAAGCGGGTGCGGCAGGTGCTGTACAATCTGCTGTCCAACGCCGTCGGTTTCGCCCCCGCCGGCTCGACGGTGCGGCTGGCGGCCGAGCGGCGCGGCGGCGAGGTGGTGTTCCAGGTGCGCGACCAGGGGCCGGGCATCCCGCCGGAAATCGGCGCCCGGCTGTTCGACCGCTTCGAGAGCCACACCTCCGGCTCGCGCCATCGCGGGGTCGGGCTCGGCCTCTCCATCGTCCGTTCGCTCATCGCCCTGCATGGCGGCTCGATCCAGATCGGTCCGGCGCCGGGCGGCGGCACGCTGGTGACCTGCCGCTTCCCGCTCGACAGCGGCGCGGCGCAGGTGGCGGCGGAGTAGCTGATGAAGGAGGTGCAGATCGGGGTGGGGCAAATGTCCGGGGGACAGGCCATGGGCACGCAAGCCGCCGGTACGCCGGTGCATTGGAGCGTGGTGCTGCCGGACGAGCATGCCACCGCCCGTCTCGCCATGGACCTCGCCTTTGCGTTGGCGCCGGGCGATCTCGTCGCGCTCGACGGCGATCTCGGCGCCGGCAAATCGACGCTGGCGCGGGCGCTGATCCGCGCGCTGGCCGACGATCTCGCTCTCGAGGTGCCGAGCCCGACCTTCAATCTGGTCCAGACCTACGATTTGCCGCGCCACCGGGTGGTGCACGCCGATTTCTACCGGCTGGGGGATCCCTCCGAGCTTGAGGAAATCGGCTGGGACGAACTCGCCGACGGGGCGATCGCCCTGGTCGAGTGGCCGGAACGGGTGCCGGCGGTGCTGGCGGTGCCGAACCGGCTGGAAGTGCACATCGCCATGACGCCGGAGGCGAGCGACACCACCCGCCGCGTCCGGCTGATGGCCTATGGCCGGGTCGCCGATGCGCTGCGCCGCATGAAGGCGATCCGCTCGCTGATCGATCTTGCCGGCTTCGGTCCCGCCCGCCGCCGGCACCTGCAGGGCGATGCCTCCACCCGCGCTTATGAGCGGCTGGTCGGCAAGACCCGCAACGCCATCCTCATGAACGCGCCGCGGCGCCCGGACGGGCCGCCGGTGCAGGACGGCAAGCCCTACAGCGCCATCGCCCACCTCGCCGAGGACGTGAAGCCCTTCGTTGCCATGGCGCGCGGCCTCGCGGCCCGCGGCTTCTCGGCGCCGACCATCTATGCCGCCGATCTCGCCAGCGGCCTGCTGGTCATCGAGGATCTCGGCGATGAGGGCGTGGTGGCGAGCGGCAGCCCCGATACGCCGCCGGCGCCGGTGCCCGAGCGCTACGAGGCGGCAATCGACGTGCTCGCCGCGCTGCACGGCATGGAGCTTCCCTCCACGCTCACCGTCTCGCCGGATCACGATCATGTATTGCCGGCTTACGACCTGCCGGCGCTGCTGATCGAGGTCGAACTGCTGCTCGACTGGTACATCCCCCACCGCGGCGGCGCCAAGGTGAGCGACGCATTGCGCGCCGAGTTTCGCGGCCTGTGGACGGCGGCGCTCGCCGGTTCGCTGGCGCAGAAGCCGACCTGGGTGCTGCGCGATTATCATTCGCCGAACCTCATCTGGCTGCCGGAGCGCCAGGGCCTCGCCCGGGTCGGGATCATCGATTTCCAGGACGCGGTGATGGGCCCGCCGGCCTATGACCTTGTCTCGCTGGCGCAGGATGCGCGCATCGACGTGTCCGAGGAGCTGGAGCTGCGCCTGCTCGGCCGTTACATACGCGACCGGCGGGTGGAAGATGATTTCGACGTCCGCGGCTTTGCCGCCTCCTATGCGGTGATGGGCACGCAGCGGGCGACCAAGATTCTCGGCATCTTCGCCCGGCTCGACAAGCGCGACGGCAAGCCGCAATACCTTCGCCATATCCCGCGGATATGGAACTACCTTCAGCGCGGTCTGGCCTTCACCGACCTCGCACCGCTGAAAGCCTGGTTCGACCGCCACGTTCCCGCCCCGGACCTGCCAGTGCCGACCCTGCCCGCGTCTGGCCTGCCCTCCGACCCGCCCGCCGACCAACCTCCCGAGCAGCCGCAGACGATATGAGCCCGATCCGCAACGCCATGGTGCTCGCCGCCGGCCTCGGCACCCGCATGCGCCCGCTGACCGACGATCGACCCAAGCCGATGGTGGAGGTCGCCGGCAAGCCGCTGATCGACCATGTGCTGGATCGGCTCGCCGATGCCGGCATCGAGACGGCGGTGGTCAATCTCCATTATTTCGCCGACCGGCTGGAGGCGCATCTCGCCGGCCGCACCCGCCCGCGCCTCGTGCTCTCCGATGAGCGCGACCTTCTGCTCGACACCGGCGGCGGCATAAGGAAAGCGCTGCCGCTGCTGGGCGACGCGCCGTTCGTCTCGATCAATTCCGACACCATCTGGATCGAGGGCATCCGCCCCAACCTGCCGAGCCTCATGGAGGCGTTCGATCCCGAGAAGATGGATGCGATCCTGCTGCTCGCCGCCGCGACCGGCTCGGTCGGCTATGACGGGCGTGGCGACTTCGTCATGGATGGCGACGGCCGGCTGACACTGCGCGGGGAAGGGCTGGTGGCGCCCTTCGTCTATGCCGGGGCGGCGGTGCTTTCGCCGTCGCTGTTCGAGCGGACGCCGGAGGGGCCGTTCTCGCTGGTGAGGCTGTTCGCCCGCGCCGCCGAGGCCGGCCGGCTGTTCGGGCTGCGGCTGGAAGGCGTGTGGATGCATGTCGGCACGCCGGAGGCGATCGGCGAGGCCGAGCTCGCCGTCAGCCTGTCGACCGAATAAGGCCGGCGACGACGCCTTTCCCGCCGTCATCCTCTAAGATCGGCGGATGCACGATTCGACAGGCCGGGACATGCCCGCGTCGCAGACAGCGTTCGATTTCGCGGAAGCGGCGCGGCCGATGGTGCGCCAGCCCGCCCGTGTCTTCACCATTCCCGCCTCGGCGCCGTTCCTGCCGGTGCTGGCCGAGGCGCTGCTGGGCGGCGTGCTGGTGCCCGGCTTCGCGCCGCTGGGCGATCCGCTGGCGCTGGCTTCCGCCACCATCTACCTGCCGACCCGCCGCGCCGGCCGCCTGTTCGCCGAGGAACTGCGCCGGCGCATGGGCGGCACCACGCTGTTGCCGAGGATCGTCCCGGTCGGCGACGTCGACGAGGATGCGCTGATCTTCGCCGAGGAGAGCGCCGGCCCGCCGAAAGCCGTCGCGCCGACCACAAGGCGGCTGGCGCTGGCCAGCCTGGTCGGCAAATGGCGGGCGGCACTGAGCGACGAGGACGGGCGCAGCGCGGTGGCGGCGGGGCCGGGTGCCAGCCTCGCGCTGGCCGACGCGCTGGCGGGGCTGATCGACGAGATGGCGGCGCAGCAGGTGCCGTGGTCGCGGCTCGACGATCTGGTCCCCGGCGAGCACGACCAATATTGGGATATGGCGCTCGATTTCCTCAAGATCGCCCGCGAGGCGTGGCCGGCGCTGCGGGGCGAGGAGGTGGATGGCGCGGTGCGCCGCGACCGGCTGATCGATGCCGAGGCGGCCCGGCTGGCGGCGCTCGGCGCCGCCGCGCCGCCGGTGATCGCCGCCGGCTCCACCGGCTCGATGCCGGCGACTGCCCGGCTGCTCGACGCGGTTGCGCGTCTGCCGCACGGGGCGCTGGTGCTGCCCGGCCTCGACGCGCACATGTCGGAAGCCGACTGGCGCTCGCTCACGCAGGCACCGGACCCGGCGCCGAGCCACCCGCAATACGGGCTGGCACGTCTGCTCGACGGCATGCATCTGCGGCGTGCCGAGGTGGTCGCGCTTGCCGAGCCTGCCGGACATCGTCGCGATCCGCTGCTGTCCGAGGCGCTGCTGCCGGCCGAGGCAACGCAGGGCTGGGCAAACCTCGCCGACCGTCTGCCGGAGGCGGCCCGCGCGACGGCGCTCGCCGAGGTCACGCTGATCGAGGCCGACGATGCGCGCGAGGAGGCGCTCGCCATCGCCCTGGTGCTGCGCGCGGCGCTGGAGGAGGAGGGCCGCAGCGCGGCGCTGATCACCCCGGATCGCGACCTCGCCCGCCGCGTCGCCGCCGAGCTGCTGCGCTTCGGCGTTGCCATCGACGATTCCGCCGGCGAGCCCTTGTCGGAAAGCGGCGCCGGCCGCTTCGCCCGGCTCGTCGCCGATGTGGCGGCCGAACGTCTGGCGCCGCTGCCGCTCGCGGCGCTGCTTCGCCACAGCGCGGCACGCTTCGGGCTCGGGCGCGCGGCGCTTGGGCAGGCGACCGATGCGCTGGAACTGATGGTGCTGCGCGGCCCACGGCCGGCGCCGGGCGCCGAGGGGCTCGTCGCCGCCATTGCCGCCTTCCGACCGGAGGACTGGCACCGCGACGATCCGCGGCGCGATGTCGATGGCGACCAGCGCGCACGCGCGGCCGATCTCGGCCAACGCCTCACAGCGGCGCTCGCGCCGCTCGCCGGGCTCGGGCCGGGACTGCATGCCTTCGCCGATCTCGTCGGCGCCCATCGCACCGCGGTGGCCGCGGCGCTGGCCGGCGACGACGACGCATCGGCGGAGGCAACGCCGGACCTGGCGGCGCTGGCGACCGCCTTCGACGCGCTGATGGATGGTGCGCCGCTCGCCCCGGCGATGAGCCTGGCGGACTATGCCGCGGCGCTGCCGCATCTCCTCGCCGACACCCCGGTGCGTCCGCCGCTCGATGCCGGGGCGCGGCTGCGCATCTACGGCCCGCTGGAAGCCCGCCTGGTGGATGTCGACCGGGTGGTGCTGGCCAGCCTGGTCGAGGATGTCTGGCCCTCGGCGGTACGGCCGGATCCCTGGCTGAGCCGGCCGATGCGCGCCGGGCTCGGCCTCGACGTACCGGAGCGACGCATCGGCCTTGCCGCGCATGATTTCGCGCAGGCCTGCGGCGCGCCGGAGCTCATCCTCACCTATCCGCGCAAGCTCGGCGGCGCGCCCACCGTGCCGTCGCGCTTCCTGCAGCGGCTGGCGGCGGTGAGCGGGCGGAGGGCCTGGGACGAGGTGCGGGCGCGTGGCGAGCGCTGGCGCCGCGTCGCCGCCGCGCTCGATGTCGAGCCGGCGAAGGAGCGCATCCGCCGACCGGCGCCGACGCCGCCGGCCGCGTTGCGCCCGACCCGGCTCAGCGTCACCGAGATCGAGACCTTCCTGCGCGATCCCTACGCCATCTATGCCCGGCATGTGCTGGGCCTGCGCCCGCTGGATCCGCTCGATGCCCCGCCCGGCGCCGGCGAGCGCGGCACCGCCATCCATGAGGCGCTGGGCGAGTTCGCCAAGGCGTATCCGCAGGCGCTGCCGGCCGATGCGGCGATCCGGCTCGCGGCGTTCGGCCGGGCGGCCTTCGCGCCGCTTGTCGCCTTTCCCGCCGAGCATGCGCTGTGGTGGGCGCGCTTCGAGAAGCTGATGCCGTTCTATCTCGCCTGGGAGCGCGGCCGCCGGTCCCACATCGATCGCGTCATCGCCGAGGCCGGCGGGCACGTCGTCATTGCCGGCACGCGCGGGCCGTTCCGGCTCAACGCCTATGCCGACCGCATCGAGCAACGCAGCGGCGGCGGCCTCGCCATCCTCGATTTCAAGACCGGCGCCGTTCCCACCGCCAAGCAGACCCGCGCCAATTATTCGCCGCAGCTGCCGCTGGAGGCTGCCATCGCCGCCCGTGGCGGCTTCGAGGGCGTGCCGGGCGAGGAGGCGATGGAACTCGTCTATGTGAAGCTCGGCACCGCCGCGCTGAAGGAGATTTCCGCCGTCGACAGGGAGATGACGGCGCAGGGCCTCGCCCAGGACGCGCTGGAACGGGTGACGACGCTGGTGCAGGCCTTCGAGAATCCGGCCCAGCCCTATATTGCCCTGCGCCGCACGCAGTTTCGCGGCCGTTCGGGGAGCTATGACCATCTGGCGCGGGTGCGCGAATGGTCGGTCGGCGAGGAGGAGGCCGGCGAATGAGCGAGGCGCCCGTCTCCTCCGCCGCGCTCGGCGCCGCCACGGCGCTACAGACGCAGGCCTCCGATCCCGGCCTTTCGGTATGGGTGTCGGCCAATGCCGGCGCCGGCAAGACGCATGTGCTGGCGCGGCGGGTGATACGCCTGCTGCTGCGCGGCGTGCCGCCCGGACGCATCCTGTGCCTCACCTATACCAAGGCCGCCGCCGCCAACATGGCCAACCGCGTGCTGGCGATCCTGCGCGACTGGGCGGTGATGAGCGACGCCGACCTCGACAAGGCGATCAGCGCCATCGATCCCGGCGCTTCCGTGTCCCTGCGCGCCCGCGCCCGCTCGCTGTTCGCGCTGGCGCTGGAGACGCCGGGCGGGCTGAAGATCCAGACCATCCACGCCTTTTGCGGGCACCTCCTGCGCGCCTTTCCCTTCGAGGCCGGCGTGCCGGCCGGCTTCCGCTCACTGGAGGACGCACAGCGGCTGGAGCTGCTCGCTCTGGTGCGCGCGCGCATCGTGCAGCAGGCGGCCGGCGCGCCGGACACGCCGCTCGGCCGCGCCTTCGCGCTGATCATCGGCGAGGTGGCCGATAGCGGCCTCGACGAATTGCTCGCCGCCCTGCTCGATGCGCCGGACGCGCTCGACGCCGGCGAGGCCGACCTCGCCCGCCTGGCCGGGCTCGATCCGGTGGAGCCCAGCGCCGCCATTGCCCGCCGCATCGTCGAGGACGCGCTGATCCCGCGCGGGGCATGGCAGGGCATGGGCGAGGCGCTCATCGCTGCGGGCGGCAATGCCGCGCGGCGGGGAGCGGATCTCCTCGCCGCCGCACAGGCGGCGGAGGACGAGGTCGCGGAGGCCTATGCCGGCGTGTTCCTGAAGGCGGATGGCGGCGCCTATGCCGACAAGTTCCTCGGCTCCGGCGAGGTGCGCGCCGCCTTCCCGGCGCTCGCCGCCGAACGCGACCGCCTTGCCGCGCTCGGCCCGCGCCTCGCCGCCGCCCGCGTGGTGGAGAAGAGCCTCGCGGCGCTGGAGCTCGGCCACGCCGCGCGCCGGCTCTATGAGGCGGAAAAGGCCGCACGCGGCATGCTCGATTTTGCCGATCTGGTCACCTCGGCGCGGCGGCTGCTCGGCTCCGGCGCCTCGGCCTGGGTGCACTACAAGCTCGATCGCGGCATCGATCACGTGCTGCTCGACGAGGCGCAGGATACCAGCCCCGAGCAATGGGAGGTGATCCAGCCGCTGGTGATGGAGTTCTTCGCCGGCGAAGGCGCGCGCGAGGAGGCCGCCGGGGCGCCCCGCACCCTTTTCGTGGTCGGCGACGAGAAGCAGTCGATCTTCTCCTTCCAGGGCGCCGATCCCAGCCGTTTCGATGCCATGCGCGCCGAGTTCGCCCGCCACGCGCCGGAAGAGGCCTTCGCGCATGTGAAGCTGCAGCATTCCTTCCGCTCGGCGCCCGGCATTCTCGCGGCGGTGGACGAGGTGTTCTCGCGCGAGGAGGCCTATCGCGGCCTCACCGCCAGTGCCGAGCGCACCGTGCATATGCCGATCCACGCGCAGCTGCCGGCCCGCGTCGAGATCTGGGAGCCGGAGATCCCCATCGAGCAGGTGGAGCCGGATGCCTGGCAGCGCCCGCTCGACGCGCCGCGCCATGACGATCCGGTGAGCCGGCTTGCCGACAAGATCGCCAGCCACATCAAGGCGCTGATCGATGCTGGCGCGCCGGTGGAGGATCGCGGCGGGCCCCGTGCCGCCCGCGCCGGCGATTTCCTGGTGCTGGTGCGCCGGCGCAGCGCCCTGTTCGAGGCGGTGATCCGGGCGCTGAAGCAGGTCGGTGTCGCCGTGGCGGGTGCCGACCGGCTGGTCGTCGCCGAGCATATCGCGGTGATGGACCTCGCCGCGCTCGGCGAGGCGCTGCTGTCGCCGGACGACGAATTGTCGCTGGCGAGCGCGCTGAAGAGCCCGCTGTTCGGCTTCGACGACGACGACCTCATCGCGCTGCTGCCGAAACGCGAGGCGCGGCTGATCGACGAGCTCATCCGCCGCGCCGGCGAGCGGCCGCACTGGCGGGCGGCGGTGGAGCGGCTGGATCGGTTGCGCCCGGAGGCGGCGAGCCTGCGCCCGTTCGACTTCTATGCCCGTGTGCTCGGGCGCGAGCGCGGCCGGGCGCTGATGCTGGCGCGGCTCGGGCCGGAGGCGGCGGATGCGCTTGACGAGATGCTGGCCATCGCCCGCGCCTATGAAAGCACCGAGGCGCCTTCGCTCGCCGGCTTCCTCGCCTTTCTGCGCGGCGGGCAGGCGCAGGCCAAGCGCGACATGGAGGCCGGCCGCGATCAGGTCCGCGTCATGACCGTGCATGGCGCCAAGGGGCTGGAGGCGCCCTATGTCCTGCTCGCCGATACCACTTCCGGGCCGCAAAAGGGCACGCGCGGCGGCCTGCTGGTCGGCCGGCGGGCGGATGGCGGCCGCGCCTTCCTGGCGGCGCCGCGCAAGGCGGAGGACACGCCGGCCATGGGCCTGTTGCGGCTTGGGGCCGAGGCGGCGCTGATGGACGAGTACCGGCGGCTGCTCTATGTCGCGCTCACCCGCGCCGAATGCGCGCTGGTGCTGTGCGGTGCCGATGGCAAGCGCCGGCGTCCGGCCGATTGCTGGTACGACGTGGTGCGCTCGGCGCTGGAGGCGCAGGCCACCCCGGTGCCGGCGGTCGGCTTCCCGGGCACGGTGCTGCGCTGGCGCGCGACGCCGGAGCCGGAGCGGGCGGCGGCGCGGGTTGCCGTGGCGCCGCCGGGCGATGCGATGGTGGACGCCGCGCTCGCCCGCCGCCTGGCGTTGCCGCCGGCTTTGGGAGAGGCGCGTGCCCGGATGCGAGCGTCGCACTCCTCCCCCATCGCCACGCCCGAACAGGCGGAGACCGTCAGACGCGGCGCGCTGCTGCACCGGCTGTTCGCTGCGCTGGCAGCATTGCCGGAGGTGCAGCGCCGGGCCGCCGGCGGGCGCGTGCTGGCTCTCGCCGGCGCGACCGACGGCGACGCCCTACTCGACGAGGCGCTGGCGACGCTGGTCTTGCCGGAACTGGCGGCGCTGTTCGCGCCGGAGGGGCGCGCCGAGGTGGACATTGCCGGCGCCCTCGCCGACGGCACGCTGGTGAGCGGGCGCATCGACCGGCTGGTGGTGCTGCCGGAACGGGTGATCGTCGCCGATTTCAAGACCGACCGCCGGGTGCCGGCGAACCTCGCGGCGGCCCCGCGCGCGCATGTGGAGCAGATCGCGCTTTATGCCCGGCTGCTGGCGCGGCTCTATCCCGGCCGCCGGATCGAGCCGCTGATCGTCTACACCGCCGCTCCGCGCGTGCTGACGCTGGCCGGAGAGCGGCTGTGGACGCGGCGGGAGGACGTCACGTCGGAGTGACGGCGCCTTGACGCGGGTGGGGGGCGGTACCTACCTTTGCTTCAACTTCATTCCCCCTCCCGGGGATTCGCGAAAGGTAGCGCCATGGGCGTCGAAAAAGTGTCGGACCAGTCCTTTGAGTCCGACGTGATCAAGTCCTCCGAGCCGGTTCTGGTCGATTTCTGGGCCGAGTGGTGCGGTCCCTGCCGCATGGTCGCCCCGGTGCTCGACGAGGTCGCCGGCGAGATGGGCGGCAAGCTGAAGATCGTGAAGCTCAACGTCGACGAGAACCCGGCCGTCGCGTCCAAATACGGCATCATGTCGATCCCGACGCTGCTGCTGTTCAAGGACGGCCAGCTCGCCGCCCGCCAGGTCGGCGCCGCCCCCAAGGCGAAGCTGGTGCAGTGGATCAACAGCGCGATCTGATCGCGCCGGTATTTCCCGCCGAACACGCCCCGGAGCGGCCCGCCGCTCCGGGGTTTTCTTTTGGGGTGCCTCCGGGTGCCGGCGAGCGTCGCGCCGGCGAGCGCCCGACAGCAAAAAGCCGGACGGGGCGACCCGTCCGGCTCGTTTCTCCAGCGGAGGCCGGGTGTTCAGCCGGCGAGGTCGATCTTGCTCTCGACGGTCGAATCCGCCTTCAGCCGATAGATCACCGGGGCGCCGGTGGCGAGCTCGCGCTTCATGATGCTCTCCGGCGTATGGTTCTCGAGCACCATGATCAGCGCCCGCAGCGAATTGCCGTGGGCGGCCACCAGCACCCGGTTGCCCTGCAGCACCTTGGGCAGGATCTGCGTCACGTAATAGGGCAGGGTGCGCGCCACGGTGTCCTTCAGGCTCTCGCCGCCCGGCGGCGGCACGTCATAGGAACGGCGCCAGACATGCACCTGCTCCTCGCCCCATTTGGCGCGGGCATCGTCCTTGTTGAGGCCCGAGAGGTCGCCATAGTCGCGCTCGTTCAGCGCGATGTCGCGGGTGATCGGCAGATCTGTCTGCCCGAGCTCGGCCAAAGCGAGGTCGAGAGTCTTCTGCGCGCGCGAGAGCACGGAGGTGAAGGCGATGTCGAACTGGTAGCCTTCCGTCTTCAGCCGCTGCCCGGCCTGCTTCGCCTCCTCGACGCCGAGGGGCGTGAGGTCCGGGTCGCGCCAGCCGGTGAACAGGTTCTTCAGGTTCCATTCGCTCTGGCCGTGGCGGACAAGCACGAGAAGGCGTTCGGACATCGGGCGTTTCTCCGGGTGGGGGACGGCTTGAGCGGGCTGATCCCGCGGCGGTGCGGCGGGTGGAATGTCCTAGAAATCCGTGAGGTCGAGTACGTCGCGCATGGAATAGAGGCCGGGCTTGCGACCGCGGGCCCAGCGCGCTGCCGTCAGCGCGCCGCGGGCGAAGATCATGCGATCCTCCGCCTTGTGGGCGAGCTCGATGCGCTCGCCCGGCCCGGCGAAGATGACATTGTGATCGCCGACCACGGTGCCGCCGCGCAGCGTCGCGAAGCCGATGTCGCCGGCCCGGCGTGCGCCGGTGTGGCCGTGACGCGTGAACACGCCCTCGGTCTCGAGCGCGACGCCCCGCCCTTCGGCGGCGGCGTTGCCGAGCAGCAAGGCGGTGCCGGAGGGGGCGTCGATCTTGCGGTTGTGGTGCATTTCGACGATCTCGATGTCGAAATCCTCGTTCAACGTGCGCGCGGTGCGCTTGACCAGCGCCGCCAGCAGATTGACGCCGAGGCTCATATTGCCGGACTTGACGATGGTGGCGTGCCGGGCGGCGGCCTCGATCTTTGCCTCGTCCTGCGCCGAGCAGCCGGTGGTGCCGATGACATGGACGATGCGGGCCTGCGCCGCCAGTGCCGCGAAGGCGACGCTGGCCGCCGGCACGGTGAAATCGATCACCCCTTCCGCCCTGGCGAACAGTTCCAGCGCGTCGTCAGTCACTTCGATGCCGAGCTTGCCCAGGCCGGCGAGCTCACCGGCGTCGCGGCCGAGATTGTCGCTGCCCGGCGGCTCGATCGCCCCGGCGAGCACCAGATCGGGAGCCTCGCTCACCGCCTTGATCAGCGCGCGGCCCATGCGCCCGCCGGCGCCGACGATGACCAGCCGCATCTGCGACATATGAGCCACTCCTTCACATTGTGCCCTGCGGTATAGCTGCCGGACATCGCCACGAAAAGTGCTTGTTCGCACGTCATTCTGCGCCAAATGGCGTTGTCGCTTGACGCGGACGCTGCACGGCTGTAGAGGTCGCGCAACTTTACGAAGGAGTGGCGCCGGCATGCGCAACAATATTATCCTTATCGTAGGACGGCGCGTCGCCGCGAAGGGAGCCTGACGGCACCTTCGCCCAACGGTGACGCGCGTAAACAGGCCCCTGACGGGGCCTTTTGATTTTCCGGGGTGGGACCGGGCAAAACCAGACGCAAAGCAAGACGCAGCAACGAGGTGACGACCATGATGCGCGAGATGACCGGCGCCGAAATGGTGATGCAGGCCCTGATCGATCAGGGCGTCGAACACATGTTCGGCTATCCCGGCGGCGCGGTGCTGCCGATCTACGACGCCATGTTCCACCAGAACCAGGTCCGCCATGTGCTGGTCCGCCACGAGCAGGGCGCGGTCCACATGGCGGAGGGCTATGCCCGCTCCTCCGGCAAGGTCGGCGTGGTGCTCGTCACCTCCGGCCCCGGTGCGACGAACGCGGTGACCGGGCTCACCGACGCGCTGCTGGATTCGATTCCGGTGGTCTGCATCACCGGCCAGGTGCCGACGCATCTGATCGGCTCGGATGCCTTCCAGGAGTGCGACACGGTCGGCATCACCCGTCCGTGCACCAAGCACAACTACCTGGTCCGCGACGTCAACGATCTCGCCCGCGTGCTGCACGAGGCGTTCTATGTCGCGCAGAACGGCCGTCCCGGCCCGGTGGTCGTCGACATCCCGAAGGACGTGCAGTTCGCCAAGGGCATCTATGTCGGCCCGGAGAACATCCAGCACAAGACCTACCAGCCGCGCCTGAAGGGCGATGGTGACCGCATCCGCGCCGCCGTCGAGCTGCTGGCCAAGGCCAAGCGGCCGGTGTTCTATACCGGCGGCGGCGTGATCAATTCCGGGCCGGAGGCGTCGCGCCTGCTGCGCGAGTTCGCCCGCCTGTCCGGCTATCCGGTCACCTCGACGCTGATGGGTCTGGGGGCTTTTCCGGCCTCGGACAAGCAGTGGCTCGGCATGCTCGGCATGCACGGCACCTACGAGGCCAACATGGCGATGCATGATTGCGACGTCATGGTCTGCGTCGGCGCGCGCTTCGACGACCGCATCACCGGCCGCCTCGACGCCTTCTCGCCGGGCTCGAAGAAGATCCACATCGACATCGACCCGTCCTCGATCAACAAGAACGTCAAGGTCGACATACCCATCATCGGCGACGTCAAGCACGTGCTCGACGACATGCTCACCGTCTGGCGGGCGATGAAGGCCGAGCCGGACCGCCGCGCGCTCGCCTCCTGGTGGGGACAGATCGACCGCTGGCGCGCCCGCAAGTCGCTGTCGTTCCAGAACTCCGACCAGATCATCAAGCCGCAATTCGCCATCCAGCGGCTCTATGAGGCGGTGAAGGATAAGGACGTCTACATCACCACCGAGGTCGGCCAGCACCAGATGTGGGCCGCCCAGCACTTCCCCTTCGAGGAGCCGAACCGCTGGATGACCTCCGGCGGCCTCGGCACCATGGGCTATGGCCTGCCCGCCGCCATCGGCGCGCAGGTGGCGCATCCGAACAGCCTCGTCATCGACATTGCCGGCGAGGCCTCGATCCAGATGTGCCTGCAGGAGCTCTCCACCGCGCTGCAGTTCAACCTGCCGGTGAAGATCTTCGTGCTGAACAACGAATATATGGGCATGGTGCGCCAGTGGCAGGACCTGCTCCATGGCGGGCGCTATTCGCACAGCTACTCGGAATCGCTGCCCGATTTCGTCAAGCTGGCCGAGGCCTATGGCGGCGTCGGCATTCGCTGCTCAAGGCCGGGCGACCTCGACGGTGCCATCCAGGAGATGATCAATGTCGACCGGCCGGTGCTGTTCGACTGCCTCGTCGACAAGATGGAAAACGTGCTGCCGATGATCCCGTCGGGCAAGCCGCATAACGAGATGATCATGCCCGATCATCCCGAAGGGCTGGACGACGCGATTTCCGAGGAAGGCAAGATGCTGGTGTGACGACGACGGTCGCTCCGTCGCGCAATCGGCTCCTTAATCTTACCTCTCCCCGTGGGGGAGAGGTCGACCGCGTAGCGGCCGGGTGATGGGGCGCACGCTTGCGGAGCCATCGAAGACCCCTCGCCTCAGCCCTCTCCCGCCGACCCCGGCTGTTGCCGGGTTCGGTTCCCATAGGGGTCAAAGTCGGAATCATCCGACTTTGACGGGGAGAGGGAGCTTGCCGTGACACACATCCCAGCCCTTCGAGCGCCCCATGCCCCCCGTCAATCACGAAGCTCCCGAACGTCACACGCTCTCGCTCCTGGTCGATAACGAGCCGGGCGTTCTCGCCCGCATCGTCGGCCTGTTCTCCGGCCGCGGCTACAACATCGACAGCCTCACCGTCTCCGAGGTGAGCCACGATTCCCGCCGCTCGCGCATCACCGTGGTGACCACCGGCGCGCCGATGATCATCGAGCAGATCAAGAGCCAGCTCGACCGGCTGGTGCCGGTGCACCGCGTCGTCGACCTCACCGTCACCGGCAAGGCGGTGGAGCGCGAGCTCGCCCTCATCAAGGTGCGCGGCAAGGGCGAGATCCGCCAGGAAGCGCTGCTGATCGCCGACAGCTTCCGGGCGCGGACGGTCGACACCACGCTGGAGAGCTTCGTGTTCGAGATCACCGGCAAGCCGGAGAAGATCGACCAGTTCGTCTCGCTGCTTGAGCCGCTCGGCCTGGTCGAGGTTTCGCGCACCGGCGTCGCCGCAATCGGCCGCGGCCCGGACGCCATGTGACACTAAGCGCCGGGCGGCGTTATATCGCGCCCGGCGTTTTCCAGCGGCCGCACCACCAACGGGCCGCACCACCGGCCCGTGCTGCGCCTCGGTACCGCTTGCGGTTGAATGGGGTGTCGTGTAGGAGAACCGTAACGTACGGTACGGACATTCCCAGAGCCATGGCGACACCCCCCGACCAGAGCGGCGACGAGCTGACAGCCCGGCAGCAGGCGGTGCTGGATGCGGTGCTGGCGCTGATGGTCGAGCAGGGCGGCGACGTTACCATGACCGCCGTCGCCCGCCGGGCCAGCTGCTCCAAGGAGAGCCTCTACAAGTGGTTCGGCGACCGTGACGGGCTGCTCACCGCCACGGTGCGCTGGCAGGCCTCCCGGGTGCGGGCCGGCAATTACGACCGCCAGAAGCTCGACGCCTTGGCCCTGCGCGACAGCCTGATCCGCTTTGCCGCCAACTGGCTGTCGGTTATCTCCAGCCCGACCTCGATCGCGCTCAACCGTTTCGCCATCGCCCAGGCGAGCGCGCGAGGCGGCAATCTCGGCGCCATCATGCTGGCGAATGGCCGCTTCGCCATTGGCGAACGGCTGAAGCCGGTGCTCGATGCCGGGCGCGAGGCCGGGCTGATCGCCTTCGACGACACCGAGACCGCCTTTCGCAGCTTCCTCGGCCTTGTCGGTCGCGACGTGCAGATCCGCCTGCTGCTCGGCGACGCCCTCGACATCGTCGCGCCGGAGATCGAGCGCGATGCCGCCCGCGCCACCGACCAGTTCCTCACCCTCTACGGCACGGCCGCCACTGCCGCCGGCCGAAGCCAGACCAACGCGTGACACAGGAGACACCCATGCGCGTTTATTACGATCGCGATGCCGACCTCAACCTGATCAAGGGCAAGAAGGTCGCCATCATCGGCTATGGCTCGCAGGGCCGCGCCCACGCGCTGAACCTGAAGGATTCCGGCGCCAAGGAACTCGCCGTCGGCCTGAAGCCGGGCTCGGCGACCGCCAAGAAGGTCGAGGCCGACGGCCTCAAGGTGATGACCGTCGCCGAGGCCGCCAAGTGGGCGGACCTGATGATGATGGCCACCCCGGACGAGCTGCAGGCCGACATCTACCGCGACGAGATCGCCCCGAACATCCGCGACGGCGCGGCGATCGCCTTCGCCCACGGCCTCAACGTGCATTTCGGCCTGATCGAGCCCAAGTCGACCGTCGACGTGCTGATGATCGCCCCCAAGGGGCCCGGCCACACCGTGCGCGGCGAATACGAGAAGGGCGGCGGCGTGCCGTGCCTCGTGGCGGTGCATCAGGACGCCTCGGGCAATGCGCTCGACCTCGGCCTGTCCTATGCGTCGGGCGTCGGCGGCGGCCGTTCCGGCATCATCGAGACCACCTTCAAGGAAGAGTGCGAGACCGACCTGTTCGGCGAGCAGGTGGTGTTGTGCGGCGGCCTCGTCGAACTGATCCGTGCCGGCTTCGAGACGCTGGTGGAAGCCGGCTACGCGCCGGAAATGGCCTATTTCGAGTGCCTGCACGAAGTGAAGCTGATCGTCGACCTCATCTATGAGGGCGGCATCGCCAACATGAACTACTCGATCTCCAACACCGCCGAATGGGGCGAGTACGTCTCCGGCCCGCGCATCATCACCGCCGAGACCAAGGAGGAGATGAAGCGCGTCCTGAAGGACATCCAGACCGGCAAGTTCACCTCGGAGTGGATGCAGGAGTATCGCGCCGGCGCCGCCCGCTTCAAGGGCATCCGCCGCATGAACGACAGCCACCAGATCGAGCAGGTCGGCGAGAAGCTGCGCGGCATGATGCCGTGGATCGGCAAGAACAAGCTGGTCGACAAGGCGAAGAACTGAGCCTTTTCGCACGCGCGATCCTTCGGTGCCGTCGCCCTCGGGCGGCGGCACTTTGCTTTTCGGGCCGATCCTCCTCCCTGCGGTTGCGGCTGGAATGACGGGACGGTCATGCTATGGGCATGCCTTCATCGGCGATGCCTGCGGGCATCGCGTCCGTCGGCGCCGCCGGAGGGGCACATGATCGTTGTTCGGTTGACCAAGAGCTTCATGGTGGCGGCGCTGGCGGCCTTCGCGCTGCTGGTCGCCTATAACAACGTGGCGGACTGGGGAGCGAACTACGCCTTCGTCCAGCACGTCCTCAGCATGGACACCACCTTTCCCGGCAACCCGCTGACTGGCCGCGCGGTCACCGATCCGGCACTGTGGCGCGCCGCCTATGTCGCGATCATCGCCGCCGAGGCCGGCGTTGGCGTCGTGCTGGGCAGTGCGGCACTCCGCATGCTGCTAGCCCTGCGCGACGAGGATCGCTTTGCACGCGCCAAGATCGGAGTGGTGGCCGGCGTCGGTCTCGGCTTCGCGCTGTGGTTCTTCGGCTTCATGGTCGTCGGCGGCGAGTATTTCCAGATGTGGCAGTCCAGCACCTGGAACGGGCAGGAATCGGCTTTCCGCTTCTACATGACGATGCTGGCGGTGGTGATCTTCGTCAGCCTGCCGGAGCCGGGTCCGCGGGCCGCTTCCCCACGCTGAGGAACGCCGGGCGGGGCATCACCCCCCCGTCCAGAACTTCATCACCGCCGCGCCGGGTGCCAGCAGCACGAAGGCCCACAGCATCGCCGAGGCGATGTTGGCCATCTGGAAGATGAGCTGCGGCATGGCGAACATGCCGGCCACCAGCGGGATCACCGCCCGGATCGGCCCGAAGAAGCGGCCGATGAACACGCTCCATGAGCCATAGCGGTGGAAGAAGCGCTCGCCCCGCTCCAGCATTTGCGGGTGCCGGGTGAACGGCCATAGCCGGCGGGTATGCTCCTTCAAATGGGAGCCGACCCAGTAGGACACCGCGTCGCCGAGCGCCGCCCCCGCCGCCGCTGCCGCCCAGACCGGCAATAGCGCGATGCCGCCCGCCTCGATGAGGGCGCCGATCCCGATGAGGATGAAGGTCGCCGGTACCAGCAGCGAGATCACCGCCAGCGATTCACCGAAGGCGAGGGCGAAGACGATGTAGGGCGCGAGATGCGCATGCGCCTCGACAAAGGCGAGCGCGTCGCGCGCCCAGCTTTCGAAATTCAGCAACCGATATCCTCACAGCCTGTCGCGCAGGGCGTAGTAGCTCAGCCCCGCCGCCAGCAGCGGCCAGCGCATCAGCGGGCCGCCGGGAAAGGCGGGCACCGGCAGTTTTTCCAGCAAATCGAAGCGTCCGAGCTGGCCGGCCACCGCCTCGGCGAGGATCCTGCCGAAATAGGGCGCCAGCATCACCCCCTGGCCGGAATAGCCGGCGGCGGTCAGCACCTTCGGCCCCAGCCGCCGCACGAAGGGCATGCGGGTCATGGTGATGCCGAGAATGCCGCCCCAGCCATAGTCGATGCGCACATCGGCGAGCTGCGGGAAGATCTTCAGCATGTAGGGCCGCACGAAGGCGCCGGGATCGGCGCGCAGCCGGCGCGTATAGCTCTCGCCGCCGCCGAACAGCAGCCGCCCATCCTCGCTCAGGCGGTAATAATTGATGACGAAGCGGCTGTCGGCCACCGCCGCGTCATTGGCGATCACGCTCTTCGCCCGCGCGCCGAGCGGCTCGGTGGCGGCGATGTAGTTGGCGATCGGCATCACATGCCGGTCGACGCGGGCGTCGAGCCCGTCCTGCAGCCCGTCGCCGCATTCGAGCACCCACTCCGCCTCGACCAGGCCGTCGCGCGTCGCCACCTTCACCCGCCCGTTTTCCTCGATCCGCCGGGCCCGCGAGTGCTCGTAGAGCCGGGCGCCGGCCGTCACCGCGGCCCGGGCGATGCCGAGGGCGAGGTTGAGCGGGTGCAGGTGCCCGCCGTCACGGTCGATCACCCCGCCATAATAGGCGTCGGTGCCGACCAGTTCCCGCACTTCCTCGCGCGACAGCGGGTCGACATGCGGATAGCCGTAGACGTCGGCGAGCTTACGGGCATAGGCGTGCGAATGCGCGACATAGCCCGGCTTGTGGTCGGCCATGATCAGCCCCTGGCGCGGGGCGCAATCGATGGCGTGGCGGGCGATCAGCGCATGGAGATCGGCCTTGGCGTCCTCGGCGAGGCGCCACAGCGCCTTCGCCATGTCGAGCCCGACCTTGTCCTCCAGCCAATCCTGGTCGCGGCGCTGGCCGGTGTGGATCTGGCCGCCATTGCGGCCGGAGGCGCCGGAGCCGATCTTTGCCGCTTCCAGCACCACCACGTCGAGCCCGGCTTCGGCGAGGTGCAGCGCGGCGGAAAGGCCGGTATAGCCGCCGCCGATCACGCAGACATCGGCGCGCACCGTGCCCTTGAGCGGTGGAAAGTCGGGGAAGGGCGTCGCGGTCGCGGCGTACCAGCTGTTGGGATGACCGTTTTCGGTCAGGGCGTCACTCAAGATCCATCACCGTCGCGCGAACAGTTTTTCGACATCGGCCAGCGACAGCGTCACGAAGGTGGGCCGCCCGTGATTGCACTGGCCGGCATTGGGGGTGCGTTCCATCTCGCGCAGCAGGGCGTTCATCTCCTCGGGCCGCAGCCGACGGCCGGCGCGCACCGAACCATGGCAGGCCATGGTGGCAGCGACATGAAGCAGCCGCCGCTCCAGCGGCAGATCATCGTCCCACTCCGCCGCATGCTCGGCAAGTTCGCGGATGAGGGCGGGAACATCGGCCTCGCCGATCAGCGCCGGCACTTCGCGCACCAGCAGCGCCCCCGGCCCGAACGGCTCGACCACCAGGCCGAAGCGCGCCAGCGCCTCGGTGCGCTCGGCGAGCCGCACCGCCTCGGAAGGGTCGAGATCGATCACCAGCGGCACCAGCAGCATCTGCCGGGCGAGGCCGTCGCGCTCGATCGCCGCCTTGAGCTTCTCGTAAACGATGCGCTCATGCGCGGCGTGCTGGTCGACGATGACCACGCCGTCCTGCGTCTGCGCGACGATATAGGTCTCGTGCAGCTGCGCACGGGCGGCGCCGAGCGGGCGGTCGATGGCGTCGGCTTGCGCCGGAGCCTGATGGGCGCGGGCATCGGCGGCGGGAGCGAGATCGAGGCCAAGCCCTAGCCCTAGCCCTAGCCCTAGCCCAAATTCGCTTGCTCGCGGGGGCGCTGCGAAGGGGTCCCCTTGGTCCGCCGCGGCAAAGCCATCCGGCGTCGCCGGCGCCTCCCAGCCTTCCGGCCGTGCCCAGGATTGCCGCCAGTCCGAGGGCGGCGCGGATTGCCGCCAGTCGAGGCCGCCCATCGGCGCGCGGAAGGGTGCCGCCGCTCCGGCGCGCTCCATTCCCGGCCGCACCAGCTCGGCAAGCCGGTCGGCGGCGGTGGTGGCGGTACGCGGCACTCCGGCGGTGAGCGCCTCGGTGAGGGTGCGCACCATCAAAGCGCGGATGTTGCCGGCGTCGCGGAAGCGCACCTCGATCTTGGCCGGGTGGACGTTGACGTCGACATCCTGCGGGTCGACCTCGAGGAACAGCACCGTCACCGGATGGCGGTCGGAAGGCAGCAGGTCGGAATAGGCGGCGCGGATGGCGCCGATCAGCACCTTGTCGCGCACCGGGCGGCCATTGACGAACAGGTATTGCGACAGCGAGTTGGCCTTGGAATAGGTCGGCAGGCCGGCGAGGCCGAACAGCCGCGCCCCCTCCCGCATTCCCTCGATGTCGAGGGCGTTCCTCGCCACCTCATGGCCGAGCACGTCGGCGATGCGGGCCCGCCGGCCCGCCGCATCGGCGCTGCGCGCCGGCCAGGTGACCGGCGCGCGCTCGTCCGCCACCACGGTGAAGGCGACCTCGGGGCGGGCCAGCGCGAGGCGCCGCACTGCATCGATGGCGGCGGCGGTCTCGGCGCGCTCGGATTTCAGGAATTTCAGCCGCGCCGGGGTGGCGAAGAACAGGTCGCGCACTTCCACCCGCGTGCCGGGGCCGAGCGCGGCCGGCCGCACCTCGCTCTTCACGCCGGCCTCGACGCGGATCTCATGGGCGCCGGACGCCGTCTTCGGCCGCGAGAGGATGGCGAGCCGCGCCACCGCGCCGATCGAGGGCAGCGCCTCGCCGCGAAAGCCGAGCGTGGCGATGGACATCAGGTCCTCGGCGTCGAGCTTGGAGGTGGCGTGGCGCTCGACGCACAGCGCCAGATCCGCCGCGCTCATGCCGCCGCCATCGTCGGTCACCCGCATCAGCCGCCGCCCGCCGCCGTCGATGACGATTTCGATGCGCGTCGCCCCGGCGTCGAGGGCGTTCTCGACGATCTCCTTCAGCGCCGCGGCCGGACGCTCCACCACCTCGCCGGCGGCGATGCGGTCGACCAGCGTGGAGGGGAGCAGGCGCAGCGGCATGGGACGACTTGGTTAAAGAGACGACTTGGTTGCAGATGACTTGGTTGGGGCGGAACGGCCGATTCGAGCCGCCTCAGCCTACACCCTCGCGCCGGCCCGCGCGCCCCGCCCGCCGCCACCGGGCTGTGGGCGGCGGTTCACGAATTGGGAAAGCCGAGCCAGGGCTCGATGCGCTCGAAGGTTTCGTCCATCGCCCAGGCCGGGAAGAAGGGGATGGGGAAGTGGCCGTAGAACAGCGACAGCTGCCATTCCGCCGCTTCCTCGCCGCCCTTGGAGATGGCGGCGATGTACAGCGCCGAGGCGATGCCGGAGCGGTCGGCGCCGCCCTTGCAATGCACGAGGATCGGCTTGGGCGCCTCGCGCATGAGGGCGATCAGCTGCTCCACCTGCTTCTGCGTCAGCTCGCGCCCGGCGGAGAGGCCGAAATCGATATGGGTGAGGCCGAGCCGCGCGCTTTCGGCGAGTTCGTCCTGGTACCAGCCGGCCTTGGATTCGCCGCGCAGGTTGATCACCGTCTTGATGCCGTAGTCCTTCTGGACGCCGGCGAGCTGGTTGGCGTCGATCTGGGCGGAGCGGTAGAGCTGGCCCGGCACCACGGCGTGGAAATTGCCGATGAGCTGCTCGATGCCGAGATAGACGCCGATCAGCAGCACCACCACGCCCAGGGTCTGGACGGAGCGACGCAGCACGCGGCGCGGGCGGCTCGCGCGGCGGGGTACGGCCGTGCCGTCCGCCGCGCTCTCGCCGGCGGCATTCAGGAGGTCGGTCTGGCTCATGGTGGAGGCTCGGGTGGTGGGAACTCGACGGCAAGGAACGGTCGCAATGGCGACCATTCCTTCCGCGCAATCGTGTCGGAATTCAGCCCGCCGCCGCCAGCCGTTCCGCCTTCTGCCGCTCGACTTCCTGCCGCTTGGTGATGATCGAGGCCACCACCACCACCACGGTGACGATGGCGATGAGGATGGTGCAGGCGGCGTTGATCTCCGGCGTCACCCCGAGGCGGACCTGGCTGTAGATGCGCATCGGCAGGGTGGTGGCGCCGGGGCCGGTGGTGAAGCTGGCGATGACGAGGTCGTCGAGCGACAGGGTGAAGGCCAGCATCCAGCCGGAGACTACCGCCGGCAGGATGATCGGCAGCGTCACCACGAAGAAGGTCTTCATCGGCCGGCAGCCGAGATCGAGCGCCGCCTCCTCCAGCGACCGGTCGAAGGTGACGAGGCGCGACTGCACCACCACCGAGACGAAGCACATGGTGAAGGTGATGTGGGCCAGCGTGATGGTCCAGAAGCCGCGGTCGAAGTTCACCGCCACGAACAGCAGCAGCAGCGACAGGCCGGTGATCACCTCCGGCATCACGAGGGGGGCGTAGACCATGCCGGAGAACAGCATGCGGCCGCCGAAGCGGCCGTAGCGGGTCAGCGCGATCGCCGCCAGGGTGCCGAGCACGGTGGCGACGCTTGCCGAGAGGAAGGCGACCCGCAGCGTCACCCAGGCGGCATCGAGCAGCTGCTGGTTCTGGAACAGCTTCCAGTACCACTCGACCGAGAAGCCCGCCCACACGGTGACCAGCCGCGAGGCATTGAAGGAATAGATCACCAGCAGCACGATCGGCAGATAGAGGAAGGTGAAGCCGAGCACGATCGAGGTGGTGTTGAACCAGGAGAGCCCCTTGCGCATCTAGCGGCCCTCCATCTCTTTGGCCTGGACGTTCTGGTAGAAGACGATCGGCACCACCAGCACCAGCAGCAGCAGCACCGCCACCGCCGAGGAGACGGTCCAGGAGCGGTTCACCGAGAACTCGGTCCACAGCACCTTGCCGATCATCAGCGTGTCGGAGCCCCCGAGCAGGTCGGGGATGACGAACTCGCCCACCGCCGGGATGAAGCACAGCAGGCAACCGGCGAGCACGCCGGGCAGCGACAGCGGCCAGGTGATCTTCCAGAAGGCGGCGATCGGCGGGCAGCCGAGGTCGGCGGCGGCTTCCAGCAGCGTCTCGTCCATCTTCTCCAGCGCCGAATAGAGCGGCAGGATCATGAAGGGCAGGTAGGAATAGACGATGCCGATAT
Organism: Ancylobacter defluvii; assembly: GCF_018390605.1. Taxonomy (GTDB): domain Bacteria; phylum Pseudomonadota; class Alphaproteobacteria; order Rhizobiales; family Xanthobacteraceae; genus Ancylobacter; species Ancylobacter defluvii. Next base: position 48,781 of record NZ_JAHBGD010000026.1, on the reverse strand, counting down.
AGACCGCGGTATCGGTGGCGAGGATCTGCAGCGGCTCGTCGATCAGCCCCAGCGCGAACAGCAGCTGGTTGAGCAGTCCCTCCGGCGACAGGATGCCGATCCAGGCATAGACGCGGATCAGGAACGAGGTCCAGAACGGCAGGATCACCAGCATCAGCAGCGTCGGGCGGATCGATTTCGGCGCCCGCGCCATGCCATAGGCGATCGGGTAGCCGACGATCAGCAGCAGCAGCGTCGAGATGCCGGCGATCCAGAGGCTGGAGCCATAGGCCTCGATGAACTCGTTGTCCCAGGACAGCACATAGGAGTAATTTTCGAAGCTGAGCTGGCTGAACGCCTCCTTGAAGGCATCCCAGCCGGCGGCGAGGTCGAACACCGGCTCATAGGGCGGCTGGGCGATGGCGTCCTGCGACAGGCTGATCTTGAAGACGATCAGGAACGGGACGAGGAAGAGAACCAGCAGCCAGAGATAGGGGACGGCGACGACCATCCAGCGTCCTGGGGCTTTCGCGGCCATGTCCGCCTCCTCAGCTCGTCAGCACGACGCCGGAATCCGGCAACCAGGAGACCCACACCTTGTCCTCCCAGGTGATGGGGCGTTCCACCATGCGGGTCAGGTTGGGCTTGGCGGCCTTGATGCGCACCCCGCCTTCCAGCTCGACATGGTAGATCGAGAGGTCGCCGAGATAGCCGATGTCCCAGACTTCGCCGCGCAGGCAGTTGGCTTCCTGCCAGGCCGGCGGCTCAAGGTCGACGCGCACCTTTTCCGGGCGGATGGCGACGAAGGCGCTGTCGCCGACCTTCGCCTCGACATTCTGGGCGATGGAGAGCTTGGCGCCGCCGCCGACGCTGGTGTAGAGGCTCACATTGCCGGGCGCGACCGCCTCGATCTTGGCCTCGAGGATGTTCACGTCGCCGACGAAGTCCGCCACGTAGCGCGAATTGGGCTGCTCGTAGATCACCGCCGGCGGCGCCACCTGCACCAGCTTGCCGTGGTTCATCACCGCGATGCGGTCGGCCACCGTCATCGCCTCCTCCTGGTCGTGGGTCACGATCAGGAAGGTCATGCCGAGCTTCATCTGCAGGTCCATGAGCTCGAACTGGGTTTCCTCGCGCAGCTTCTTGTCGAGCGCGCCGAGCGGCTCGTCGAGCAGCAGCACCTTGGGCGCCTTGGCGAGCGAGCGGGCCAGCGCCACGCGCTGGCGCTGGCCGCCGGAGAGCTGGTGCGGCTTGCGCTTGGCGAATTTCTCCAGCTTGACGAGCTTCAGCATCTCGTCGACGCGGGCGTCGATGGCGCCCTTCTCCATGCGGTCCTGCTTCAGGCCGAAGGCGATGTTTTCCCACACGCTCATATGCGGGAACAGCGCATAGGACTGGAACATCATGTTGGTCTGCCGCTTGTAGGGCGGCATGCCGACCAGGTCCTGCCCGGCAAGGGTGATGCGCCCTTCGGTCGGATCCTCGAAGCCGGCGAGCATGCGCATCAGCGTGGTCTTGCCGCAGCCGGACGGGCCGAGCAGCGCGAAGAACTCGCGCTCGTAAATGTCGAGGGACAGATTGTCGACGGCGACGAACTCGCCGAAGCGCTTGGAAACGTTCTCGTAGCGGATGAGCGGTACGGCGGCGGGGTCGGTCCAGGGAGCGAATTTGCGACGGATGCCGCCAATGGTGGTCTGCGTCTTCTCGGTGACGCCCGTGCTCATCTGCTACCCCGTCATGCCCGCCGGCGGACCGGCCCCAGCGGCGAACGCTATCCGCCTTCCGGCGGCGGCTCAATGAAAGATTGCAAACAATTTTGCCATGCACCGAATCGGGCAGCCGCTAACGCAGGGCCAGCCCCCTTGACGGCCTGATTGAGGGCGTGATTGCCTCGCAAGGGCGCGGCAGACGCGCAGTGGAAGGTTGATATGGCTAAGAAGAAGCGTTCCGAGCAGGACGCGGTCGGTTCTCCGCGCGGCGTCGCCAATCTGGCGGAAGCAAAAGCGTGGATGGCGGCGCGGGGCATCACCGAGATCGAATGCGCGGTGCCCGACCTTGCCGGGGTGGGACGCGGCAAGATCATGCCGGTGTCGAAATTCCTCAACGGCCCGGTGATGAACCTGCCGCTCAGCGTGTTCTTCCAGACCATTTCCGGCGACTACCCGCCCTATGACAACCTCGTCGATTCCGTGGTGGTCGACAGCGATCTGGTGATGGAGCCGGACTTCTCGACGCTGGCCGTGGTGCCGTGGGCGCAGGACCCCACCGCGCAGATCATCCACGACGCCTATCACCGCGACGGGCGGCCGGTGGAACTCGCGCCGCGGCAGGTGCTGAAGAACGTCGTCGATCTCTACGCCAAGAAGGGCTGGAAGGCGGTGGTGGCGCCGGAGATCGAGTTCTATCTCGTCGAGCCCAACACCGATGCCGACTACCCGCTCAAGCCGCCGATCGGCCGCTCCGGCCGGCCGGAGATCGGCCGCCAGTCCTATTCGATCCAGGCGGTGAACGAGTTCGACCAGCTGTTCGAGGACATGTACGACTACTCCGAGGCGCAGGGCCTGGAGATCGACACGCTGATCCACGAGGACGGCGCGGCGCAGATGGAGATCAACCTGCTGCACGGTGACCCGATCATGCTCGCCGACCAGGTGTTCCTGTTCAAGCGCACCATCCGCGAGGCGGCGCTGGAGCACAAGATCTATGCCACCTTCATGGCCAAGCCGATCGCCGACGAGCCGGGCTCGGCGATGCACATCCACCAGTCGATCGTCGACGCCGAGACGGGGAAGAACATCTTCTCCGACAAGGACGGCGACCCGACGCCGGAATTCTTCTCCTTCATCGCCGGCCAGCAGCGCTATCTGCCGGCGGTGATGTCGATCCTGGCACCCTATGTGAATTCCTATCGCCGGCTGACGCGCGACTCGATGGCGCCGATCAACGTGCAGTGGGGCTATGACAACCGCACCGCCGGCCTGCGCGTGCCGCCGTCCTCGCCGGCGGCGCGGCGGGTGGAGAACCGGGTGCCGTCCTCGGATGCCAACCCCTATCTGGTCATCGCGGCGTCGCTGGCCTGCGGCTATCTCGGCCTCGTCGAGGGGCTGCGCCCGACCGAGCCCCTTGAATCCGACGCCAAGGGCCTCGATTTCGAGCTGCCGCGCGGCCTTCTGGAAGCGGTGGCGGCGATGCAGTATTCCGACGAGATCGCCACCGTGCTTGGCCCGTCCTTCGTGAAGACCTACACGGCGGTGAAGCAGCAGGAGTTCGATACCTTCATGCGGGTGATCTCGCCCTGGGAGCGCGAATATCTGCTGCTGAACGTGTGAGGAAGGGGCTTCATCGCGAGGGAAGTGCCGATCTGCCCCTTCCCGGTGAGAAAAGGGGTGAGGGGGCAAGGGCGCGATCTCAGCTCTCCCCTCGCGCTGCGGGTGTATGAGGGCGCTCAAGGTTCAGTGGCTCCCTCTCCCCGTGGGGAGAGGGGTGGGATGAGGGGGTCTTCTCAGGCTTCGCAATTGCGTACCCCCTCACCGACCCGCTGCGCGGGCCACCTCTCCCCAACAGGGAGAGGAAGCGAAAAGAATCCCCTGGCCTCGTCATCCCGGCAGCAGCGTTCTCCTCCGTCATCCCGACGGCCGGCAGGCCGATCCGGGATCGCGCAACCATCGCAGCGCGATTCCAGATCGAAGCTTCGCTGCGGCCAGGATGACGAGGGGGGCGGGAATGACGAGGTGGCGTGGCCGTGCGGAATGAAGGAGCGCGGCGCCGTCCCGACCCGCTACGTTCCCGCCCGCCTCACCCCGCCAGTCTCACCCCTCCAGCATCTCGCGCACCAGCGGGATCACCTTGGTGCCGTAGAGCTCGATGCAGCGCAGGCACTTGTCGTGTGCCAGCGGCCCGGCGCTGTATTTCAGGTCGAAATGGTCGAGGTCGAGCGCCTGCGCGGTGCGGACGATCTTCGCCGCCACCGTCTCCGGCGAGCCGAGATATAGCGAGCCATGCGTCACCTCGCGCTCGAACTCGTCGCGGCCCATCGGCGGCCAGCCGCGCTCGGCGCCGATGCGGTCGCGATTGGCCTTGAAGGCCGGGAAGAACTCCTCCCGGGCCTGCTCGTCGGTGTCGGCGATGTAGCCCGGCGAATGCACCCCCACCGCCTGCGGCGTGGTGCCGAGCTGCGCGGCCGCCTTGTGGTAGAGCTCGACATAGGGTTTGAAGCGCGCGGCACTGCCGCCGATGATGGCGAGCATCAGCGGCAGGCCGTAGCTCGCGGCGCGCACCACCGATTCCGGTGAGCCGCCGACCCCGATCCAGGTCTTCATCGTGCCGCTTTCGGGCAGGGGATAGACGTGCTGGCCGGCGAGCGGCGGGCGCAGCTTGCCCTGCCAGCTCACGCCTTCCGGTGAGGCTTGCCCGCCCGGCCGGGCATTGTCGCGCAGCAGGGCGGCGAGCAAATCGAGCTTCTGCGAGAACAGCTCCTCATAGTCCTTGAGGTCGTAGCCGAACAGCGGGAAGGATTCGGTGAACGAGCCGCGGCCGAGGATGATCTCGGCGCGCCCGTTGGAGAGCGCGTCGACGGTGGCGAAGCGCTGATAGACGCGGATTGGATCGTCCGAGCTCAGCACGGTGACCGCCGAGCCGAGCCGCACGCGCGTCGTGCGCGCGGCGATGGCGGCGAGCACCACTTCGGGGGCGGAGACGGCGAAGTCCTCGCGGTGATGCTCGCCGACGGCGAAGAAATCGACGCCGAGCTCGTCGGCGAGCACGCCTTGCTCCACCACATTGCGCAGCACCTGCGCATGGGTGAGCGGACGGCCCTCACCATCGGCCATCACGTCGCCGAAGGTGTCGAGCCCGAGATCGAGATGCTTTGCCATGACGCGGATGCCCTGAATGCGTGAGGTAACGGACCGGCTTGCCGCCGGCCGCCCTCATATGGCCGTTTCCGCCGTCATCTCCATTGCGTGGGCTGCAATGCGAGGATTTCGCGTCTGCAAGCTCATGCCGGCCCACGCAGGCAGGTCGCGGGCATGAAAAAAGCCCGCCGGGCGGACCGGCGGGCTCAGTTAGGCGGCATAAGGGGATAGGAACCGCCGAAGCTGGCTGCGGGTTTTCGGCCCGGCATGATCAATGGCACCCGGCGGCTTCGCGGGGGGCGGTATTGGGTTCGGTGGCGCGGGGGCCGGAATGCGGACGTGTCGCGTCCAGGCTCGCACGCATCGCCTGCCGATGGCCGGCACGGCGCTCGACGGCGCGGACGACGAGCATGCTGGTCGGGTCCTGCCAGACCGGGCCCGAGGCGGCATCGCGAAGGTCGGCGCGCGTGAGTCCGATATCCTTCAGCATGCGGTCGTCGAAATCGCCGAGCTGGTTGAGCAGGCTGCGGCGGTGCACCGCCTTGGCAATACGCACGAGGTTGACAAAGGCGCCGGCCAGCAGTCCGCTGGCGGCGGTACCGAAGGATGAGAACGCGGTTCTGCGGACTTCGCCCATGTACGACATCGATTCCTCCATCTGCGTCGGTCGCGCGGCGGTGTGGGCTTTTTCGCTGATGGCGCGTCCCGCGCCCACCCGAATTCGCCGTCACCCGTTCGCGACGGGATGGTTATGCGGGAGATCGAATGATCACACTAGCGAATGTTTATGATCCGAGTTATCATTGATCTTGATGATAGCGCGCGATGAGGCCCGGCATGACCGCCCTGCTCGACATTGATCAATTAAGAACATTCATAACTATCGCCGAGACCGGCAGCTTCACCAAGGCTTCCGACGTGGTGCACAAGACCCAGTCGGCGGTCTCGATGCAGATGAAGCGGCTGGAGGAGCGGGTCGGCAAGCCGATCTTCGCCCGCGACGGGCGCGCCTCGCGTCTCACCGACGAGGGCGAGCGTTTGCTGGATTACGCCCGCCGCATCGTCAAGCTGAACATGGAAGCGGTGGCGAGCCTCAGCAATGCCGAGCTTTCCGGCCGCGTGCGGCTGGGCGTGCCGGACGATTACGCCGACCGCTATCTGCCGGAAATCATGGCGCGGTTCTCGCGTACCCACCCCAATGTCGAGCTGACCGTGGTGTGCGATCCATCAACAGATCTGATCGATCGCATCGACACCGGCGATCTCGACCTCGCCATCATCACAGATTGCGAGATGATCGCCCGCGAGACCGAGATCATCCGCCGCGAGCAACTGCTGTGGATCGGCTCGAGCCGGCATTCGACCCATCTGGAAGAGCCGCTGCCGCTGGCGCTCGGCCGGCAGAGCTGCAACTGGCGGCGGGAATCGATCGCCCAGCTGCAGGCGCTGGGCAGGCCGTTCCGCATCCTCTACACCTCCTCCAACTCGACCGCGGTCTCGGCGGCGGTGCTGGCCGGGCTCGCCATCTCGGTGCTGCCGGAATCCGGCCTGCGCCCCGGCATGCGGGTGCTCGGCCCGGCCGACGGCTTTCCGGCGCTGGCGCCCTGCCGCATCGGCCTGGTGCGCAACCGGCATGAGCCTTCGGTGCTCGCCGACGCGCTCGCCGATCACATCGTGCAGGGGCTCGACAACATCTCGGAAGCGGCCATCGCGGCGGAGTAAGGCGGAACCTCGCCTCGCGGCATCCGTTGTGGCGAAGCAAGCGTCACAGGCGAAGGCTTCAGGGAGGCCGCGATGGCAACCAGTCCCGTACCCGGCGATATCGTGCCGTTCCTGCGTTATGCCGATCCGCGCGCGGCGATCGACTGGCTCGGCCGGGCCTTCGGCTTCGCGCCGATCCTGGTGGTCGACGATGGCGAGGGCGGCGTCGCCCATGCCGAGCTGCGGCTCGGCAGCTCGGCCATCATGCTGGGCGGCGCCAAGGAGGATACGCTGGGCATGGTGAGCCCGGCTGCCGCCGGCGGCGTCACCCAGGGCGTCTATCTGGTGGCGCCGGATACCGATGCGCTGTGGGTACGGGCGCGGACCGCCGGCGCCAAGGTGGTCATCAACCTCTACGACACCCCCTATGGTTCGCGCGAATTCACCGTGCGCGACCCGGAAGGCCATCTGTGGAGCGTCGGCACCTACCGCGCCGGCTCGTGGGAAGGCTGAGGAACTGGAAGGCTGAGAGCCGGGAAGGCCGGCGCCTCGGGCGCCCTCAGTAGGCATCCTCGACGAACACCGGATCCACCGAGCCGCCCCATGGGCCGCGATAGCGCTCCAGCAGCCGCTCGGCCGGGGTGGTGCCGAGCGCCAGGCTCTCCTCCAGCGGCTTCAGGAAGCGGGTCTCGTCTCGACCCTGGCTGTCGCGCATGTCGCGGCGCTCGAGCCCGGCGCGGGAGATGGCGACCACCTCGCGTGCCAGTTCCAGCATCGGCCGGCCGGCGATCTCGGCGTCGAAGCCGAGCCTCGGCACGTCGTCGCGCAGCTGCTGCCGCTGCTCGGCGCTCCAACCCTTCGCCAGATCCCAGGCGGCGTCGAGGCTGGTGGTGTCGTAATAGAGCCCGGTCCACAAGGCCGGCAGCGCGCAGAGGTTCTTCCAGGAACCGGCATCGGCGCCGCGCATTTCGAGATAGCGCTTCAGCCGCACCTCGGGGAAGATCGTCGAGAGATGGTTGGCCCAGTCCGACACCGTCGGCCCCTCGCCGGGCAGCGCCGGATGCTTGCGGGCCATCAGGTCGCGGAAGGACGAGCCGGCGACGTCGATATAGCTGTCGCCGCGCTTGATGAAGTACATCGGCACGTCGAGCGCATAGTCGACATAGCGCTCGAAGCTCATGCCGTCCTCGAAGGCGAAGGGCAGCATGCCGGCGCGGGCATTGTCGGTATCGCGCCAGATCTCCGAGCGGAAGGAGAGGAAGCCGTTCGGCTTGCCTTCGGTGAAGGGCGAGTTGGCGAACAGCGCGGTGGCGACCGGCTGCAAGGCGACGCCGACGCGCAGCTTCTTCACCATGTCGGCTTCGGAGGCGAAATCGAGATTCACCTGCACGGTGCAGGTGCGGAACATCATGTCGAGGCCGTGCGTGCCGACCTTCGGCATGTAGTCTGCCATGATGCGATAGCGCCCCTTGGGCATTACCGGCGTCTGTTTCAGCGTCCATTTCGGGCTCATGCCGAGGCCGAGAAAGCCGAAGCCGAGCGGCGTCGCCACTTCCCGCACCTGCTCGAGATGCCCGTTCACCTCGGCGCAGGTCTCGTGGATCGAGGCCAGCGGCGCACCGGAAAGCTCGAACTGCCCGCCCGGCTCCAGCGAGATCGCGCCGCCGCCGATGGTGTCGGCGAGGCCGATGATCGCCTCGCCCTCCATGATCGGCTCCCAGCCGTTCAGCGCCTGCATGCCGTCGAGCAGGGCGCGTATGCCGTTCGCGCCCTCATAGGGAACCGGATCGTGGCCCTTCAGGGTGAAGGGAAATTTCTCGTGCTCGGTGCCGATGCGGAATCGCTGCGGCGCCTTGCAGCCCGCCTCCAGCCAGGCGACCAGTTCGTCGCGGCTTTCGATGGGCTGGGTATCGATCTGGTCTCGCGCCATGGGAACTCCGGCGGGCTCGGGCAGCGCCAATTGGGGCGCGAGAACATACACAGGCCGAGAGGCAACGCAAATCGGTGAAATACCGTCATTCCGCCGTGTTATTCGCAGCCTTACGCAGCGTCATTCAGGCCGCGCAGCGCCGACCAAAGCGAGCGCCGCCACCGCCGCGGTATCGGCGCGCAGGATGCGGGCCCCGAGCGAAAGACTGATGGTTCTATCGTGCGCGACAAGCATCCGGCGCTCGATTTCGGCAAAGCCGCCCTCGGGTCCGACCAGCACCGCCAGCGGCGCGGCGCCGGCATCGCGGATCTTCGCTACCGGGTCTCCCGGCCCGGCGGCTTCGTCACAAAATAGAATCACTTTTTCGTGTTCGATCCCGGCCAGCCAGCGCTCGAAGGCGAGCGGCTCGGCGACCTCCGGCACGGCGAGAATGCCGCACTGCTCGGCGGCCTCGACCACGTTCGCCCGCATGCGATCGGTGTTCACGCGGGTCGCCTGGGTGTGGCGGGTGATCACCGGCACCAGTCGTCCGGCGCCCATCTCCACCGCCTTCTGCACCATGTAGTCGAGCCGGGCATGTTTCAGCGGCGCGAAGACGTAGTCGAGGGCGGCAAGCGGCGTCTGCGCCCGCAGCCGGCTCTCGCAACGTAAGACGACGTCGCGTTTTCCCGCACTCTGGCGCACCGCCCGCCACTCGCCGTCGCGGCCGTTGAACAGGTGCAGCGCCGCGCCCGGCTCCAGCCGGATGACGTCGGCGACGTAATGCGCCCGGTCGCGGTCGAGGCGGATCTCGGCGCCTTCGCCAAGCGCGTCGGGCACGAAGAGTCGCTGGGCGCGGAAGTCGTAGGTCTCGGCTTCGGCGGATTCGCCGCGCATGCGCGCCATAAGTCTGCCTGCATCTGGCTATGTGAGTGGCGACAGCAGTCGGAATTAACCATTCTGCCGTGATATTGCCCTATCTTTCAGGCCTCTGTATCACGCTTGGTAAGCGACGTCCCTTCAGCGGAAGACGGAATGACACCTCAGATTTGCGACGGCCATCGGGCCAGCCTTCGCGCGGCGCGTGTCGCCTTCATCGGCCTCGCAGCCGCGACCGGCGTGGCGCTGGCGGTGAGCTCGGCCGGTGCGCAATGGATCGGCACGCCGGGTGGCAGCACCGAGTCTTCGCCTCCGGCCGTCAGCGCCACCCCCGCCCCGGCAGCGACCGCCGCTCCGGCGGCGACGCCGGCCCCGGCGCCATCGCTGGGGGGGGTGGACCCGGATCTCGGCAGTGCCGGCCTGGCCTCTCCCTCGCTGTCATCGCCGTCGCTTGCCGCGCCGTCCGCGGCGCCGAGCATGACGATGCCCGGCGGCATGGTGCAGCAGCCCAGCGCCGACATGGCGGATTGCCAGACCAATGTGGGCAAGCTGCGCACGGATATCGAGGCGCGCGGCGGCGCCCTTCAGGCCGCGACCAAGAAGAAGCTGCCGCCCTCCGAGCTCTGCCCGCTGTTCCGCAACTTCGCCAGTTCGCAGCAGAAGTTCCTTACCTATCTGCGCACCAACAAGACCAAATGCGGCGTGCCCGATGAGGTGCTGACCAAGCTGCGCGAGAACACCACCAGCATTTCCGGCGTGCGCGACAAGGTCTGCAAGGTGGCGGCGGACATGCAGTCCGGCGGGGGCAGCGGTCCCTCCGGCCCGCCGCAGCAGGGTGCGGTCGCCGCCGGCCTCGGCCTGTCGAGCGGATTGCCCGGCGTCAGCGCCAACAAGCCCGGTGGCGTGTTTGACACGCTCGGCGGCAGCGCGCTGCGCTGACCGTCTCCGCGTCGCACAGCATGACGGCTCCCGCCGCTGCCGCTCCCGCCGATGCCGCCGGCAATTGGGTGGAGCGCGTCGCTCCCGCCTTTGCGCGTCCTTATCTGCGGCTCGCCCGGCTTGACCGGCCGATCGGCTCCTGGCTGCTGCTGATCCCCTGCTGGTGGTCGGTGGCGCTCGCCGCCCGCACCTTGCGGGCCGACGGCCTGTCGCCCGATTTCCCGGCGGCGCTGGCCTATATCGTGCTGTTCGCGCTGGGCGCGGTGGCCATGCGCGGCGCCGGCTGCACCTGGAACGACATTCTCGACCGCGACATTGACGGCAAGGTCGAGCGCACCCGCTCGCGGCCGCTGCCCTCGGGGCAGGTAAGCCTGATCGCCGCTTTCGCCTTCCTGGCGATGCAGGCGCTGGTGGGGCTTCTGGTCCTGCTCTGCCTGCCGCGTTTCGCCCAGGTCACCGCGCTGTCCTCGCTCGGCATCGTCGCCGTCTATCCGTTGATGAAGCGGGTGATCTGGATCCCGCAGGCGGTGCTGGGGCTGTGCTTCTCCTGGGGCGCGCTGATGGGGTTCGCGGCCTTGATGCAGGCGCTGCCGCCGGCGGCGCTGCTGCTCTATGCCGGCAGCATCCTGTGGGTGATCGGCTACGACACCATCTACGCGCATCAGGACCGCGCCGACGACGAGGTCGTCGGGGTGAAGTCCTCCGCCCGGCTGTTCGCGCAGGCGACACGGCCCTGGCTGGCCGGCTTCTATGCCGGCGCGGCGCTGCTGATCGCGGCGGCGGTGGCGGCGGCCGGCGGCGGCATCTTCGCCTATGCCGGGGCGGCGCTGTTCGCCGCCCATCTCGCCTGGCAGGTGGCGCGGCTCGACATCGACGACCCGGCGCTGTGCCTCAAGCTGTTCCGTTCCAACCGCGACGCCGGCCTGGTGCTGTTCGCCGGCTTCGTCCTGCAGGCGCTCGTCGGTTGAGCAGGGCGAGGTTGTTCGCGCCGGTGGCCGGTGATAATCACCCGCCATCGCATAAAGGGCCGAGCTCATGACCATCCGCCTGCATCGCGGCGACCTCGTCGATCTGTCGCGCTATTCGCCGGAAAAGTCGCCCTTCGTGGCGATCGACACCGAGACGCTCGGCCTCAATCCGCATCGCGACCGGCTGTGCGTGGTGCAGCTCTCGCCGGGCGACGGCTCGGCTGACGTGGTGCAGATCCCGGCCGGCGCCGGGCCCGGCAGCGCGCCCAACCTCGAGGCCCTGCTCGCCGATCCCGGCATCTCCAAGCTGTTCCACTTCGCCCGCTTCGATGTCGCGGTGCTCGGCAAGGCCTTCGGCGTCGCGGTCGAGCCGATCTGGTGCACCAAGATCGCCTCCAAGCTGGTCCGCACCTATACGGATCGCCACGGGCTCAAGGAACTCGCCCGCGAACTGCTCGGCATCGATCTGTCGAAGCAGCAGCAGAGCTCTGACTGGGCGGCGGCCGACCTCACCGATGCCCAGCTGCAATACGCCGCTTCCGACGTGCTGTACCTGCACGCCATCCGCGACAAGCTTGCCGCCATGCTGGCGCGCGAGGGGCGCACCGCGCTCGCCGAATCCTGCTTCCGTTTCCTGCCCACTCGGGCGGCGCTCGATCTCGCCGGTTGGCCGGAAGAGGATATTTTCGCGCATAGCTGAACGCGATCAAGGGCTTGCGTCTTTGTGCCCGCCCCGGCGGCCGGCGCGGCTTGCATGGTGGGGGTTGAGTTGCCATTTTAGGCGCCGCTGGAGGGGCCGGCGACCGGGGACGTGCCTCAACTCATGAATCGTCAGATCACATCCGCCGAGCGGAGCGCGTCGGGGTCGGCAAACATGGCGCCGCAGCCGCGTCGCGCCGTCGTTGCGAGCCAGCGCTTCCGCGAGGCCGCCAGCCATAGCCGCTGGGTGCGCCTGTTCCGGCGCGGCATGCCGGTGCTGGTGCTGCTGTGCGCGGCGATCATCGGCGGTCTTGCCTGGCTGGATCCGTTCCGTCTGCCGGTGAACCTGCCGGTGGAACTCGGCCGGGCCTCGCTGTCCGGCAGCCGCATCAAGATGGAGTTCCCCAAGCTCAACGGGTTCACCGACGATAATCGCGGCTACAACCTCACCGCCGAATCGGCGTCGCAGGACCTGACCACACCGAACCGCATCGATCTCGACATGATCAATGCGCGCATCGAGCTCGCCGAGCAGGGCTGGGCCAAGCTGACCGCCAGGATCGGCAGCTACGACACCAAGACCCAGGACATTCATCTCGGCGAGGGCATCACCTTCGCCACCAATGCCGGCTATGCCGGCAAGCTGCAGGACGCGGCGATCAGCATGCGCGAGGGGCGGCTGGTCAGCGATAACCCGGTCGAGCTCACCTCCACCGATGCGCGGCTGACCGCCGACCGCATGGAAGTGACGCAGAAGGATGCGCGGGCGCTGTTCACCGGCAATGTCTCGCTGGTGTTCAAGCTACCGCAGGACAAGGCCGAAGCCCGGCCGGCGTCCACCGCGGTGGCGCTGGATCCCGCCTCCGTCCCGCGCGCGACGCAGGCGATACCGTGATACGGGATGCCGTGACGCAGGATGCCGTGACCCGCGATCCGGCGATCCTCGGTGCCTTCGGCGGTGGCAATGCCGTCGCGCCGGTCGGATCGGCGGTCCGATCCGGTCCGCTGCCCATTGAATGCCTGCACGCAGCCGGATAAACATAGATCATGCACGCTTTGTCCCGCTCCGCCGCCGTCCTGCTCGCCCTTGCCCCCGCCTTCGCGGTCGCGCTGCTCGTCCGCCCGGCCGTGGCGCAGGTGCAGAACGTGCCCAACGCCCTGCAGGGCTTCGCGGCCAATCGCGATCAGCCGATCAAGATCGACGCCAACAGCCTCGAAGTGCGCGACCAGGAGAAGAAGGCGATCTTCTCCGGCAATGTCGTGGTGCAGCAGGGCGACACCAATATGCGCGCCCGCGAACTGGTGGTGTTCTACGACGGCAAGAGCGCCGGCGACGCCAAGGCGGCGGCTGACGCCAAGGGCGCGGCCGATGCCACGGGCGCGGCCAGCGCCGATCCGGCGGCGGCTCCTGCGGCGGGCAGCCCGATCAGCTCCTCCTCCATCCGCCGGCTGGAGATCAATGGCGGGGTGATCGTCACCACCAAGGAACAGCAGGCCACCGGCGACCAGGGCGTGTTCGAGACCAAGTCCAACAGCATCACGTTGACCGGCAATCCGGTGGTGCTCACCTCCGGCCAGAATGTGATCCGCGGCCGGCGGCTGGTGGTCGATCTCACCACCGGCACCTCGCGCATCGAGGGCGGCCGGGTGGAGAGCCTGATCGTGCCCGGCGCCATGAAACAGCTGGACGGCGCCGCGCCCAAGCCCGGCGCCCCGGCCAAGCCGAAGCCCTGAGCGTCGAGCCAACCGCCGAGGGGCCAAGTCCGAGGGCCTTCTGAGGTGAGCACGCCGACGAGAGCCCTCCCCGGTGGCTTCCAGGCCGGGGCTTGAAGGCCGGCGCTGGGGGATCCCGCGCCACGCTGTCAGCGTCCGCGTTCCCCGCCTCCGGCGATCCGACAGCCCCCCACCCGATACCCGAGATGATTTCGGCCCGGTTTTTGCTTGCTGCGTTTGCCAGCGGGCGCGGGATTGTTTATCACCCTTCTAGTGGTGCTTTCACCACGGAGGGTGCGCGTGAGATTGTTTCCGGCAGGAAGCCGTGAACGCCAGATGGTTCCGCCGGCTGCGGCGGACTTCGGTTCCGGAAATGGTGGCGTCCATCCGCAGAACGGGGCGGGCTCCCGCCGCCGTGTCGCCGAGGCGCCGCAAGCGGCAGGGCTGCTGCGGGCCACCGGCCTCGTCAAGCAGTATGGCGGCCGCCGGGTGGTGCGCGAGGCCAGCCTCGGCGTGCGGCGCGGCGAGGCGGTCGGCCTGCTCGGGCCGAACGGCGCCGGCAAGACCACGATTTTCTACATGATCACCGGCCTGGTGAAGGCCGATGCCGGCCGCATCGAGCTCGACGGCCACGACGTCACCCATCTGCCGATGTATCGCCGCGCCCGCCTCGGGGTCGGCTATCTGCCGCAGGAAGCCTCGATCTTCCGCGGCCTGTCGGTCGAGGACAATCTGCGCGCGGTGCTGGAGATGGTCGAGCCGGACCGCAAGCGCCGCGAAATGGAGCTCGACGCGCTGCTGGAAGAGTTCCGCATCACCCATGTGCGCAAGTCGCCCTCCATCGCGCTGTCCGGCGGCGAGCGCCGCCGCGTCGAGATCGCCCGCGCGCTGGCGACGCGGCCGACCTTCATGCTGCTGGACGAGCCGTTCGCCGGCATCGATCCGATCGCGGTGGGCGACATCCAGGCGCTGGTGCGCCATCTCACCCATCGCGGCATCGGCGTGCTGATCACCGATCACAATGTGCGCGAGACGCTCGGGCTCATCGACCGCGCCTACATCATCCATTCCGGCACCGTGCTGATGGAGGGCTCGCCCGCCGAGATCGTGGCGAATCCCGAGGTGCGCCGGCTTTATCTCGGCGAGGAGTTCCGGCTGTAAGATGGGGCACGCGTCGCGCTCACGCCCTCGCTGCATCCGGCATGGAGGCCTGCTTCCATGTCGCTGAGCCCGCGTCTCGAATTCCGCCAGACCCAGTCGCTGGTGATGACGCCGCAGCTGATGCAGGCCATCAAGCTGCTTCAGCTGTCCAATCTCGATCTCGTCGCCTATGTCGAGGCGGAGCTGGAGCGCAACCCGCTGCTGGAGCGCCAGTCCGAGCCGGAAGGCGAGGGCGGGGCGGGCGCCGAGCGCGCCGGCGAGGGGGTGCTGGAGGTCGCGGTCCACGAGGTGCACGACGCCGCGCACGAGGCGCACGGGGAGGACCGTGAGGCCCGCGCCGCCGATTGGCTGGAGGACCGGCTGGATTCCTCGCGCAGCGCCATTGAGGACCGGCTCGACACCGGTCTCGAAAACGTGTTCCCGGACGATGTCGGCCGCGAGCCGGCAGGCCCGGCCCAGGGCGCCGAGGCCCCGGCCTATTCGGAATGGGCCGGCGTCGGCGGCGGCGGGCGCGACGAGGAGGGCTACAACCTCGAATCCTTCGTTCCCGCCGAGACCTCGCTCGGCGACCATCTCGCCGGCCAGCTTACCCTGGCGCTCACCGATCCGGTCGATCGGCTGATCGGCCATCACCTCATCGATCTCATCGACGAGGCCGGCTACCTCACCGCCGATCTTGCCAGCGTCGCCGACAAGCTCGGCGCCCCGCTGGCCCGTGTCGAGGCGGTGCTCGCCACCATTCATGCCTTCGATCCGCCGGGCATCGGCGCCCGCTCGCTCGCCGAATGCCTGGCGCTGCAGCTCAAGGAGCGCAACCGCTTCGATCCGGCCATGGCGTCGCTGCTGTCGCATCTCGATCTGCTGGCACGGCGCGAGTTCAACACGCTGCGCCGCCTGTGCGGCGTCGACGAGGAGGACCTCGCCGAGATGGTCGCCGAGGTGCGCCGGCTCAATCCCAAGCCTGGCCTGGCCTTCGGCTCCGGCGTCATCCAGCCGGTGGTGCCGGACGTGTTCGTCCGCCCGGCCGCCGACGGCTCCTGGCATGTCGAGCTCAATTCCGACACGCTGCCGCGGGTGCTGGTGAACCAGGCCTATTACTCGAAGGTCTCGAAGACCACCCGCAACGACCGCGAGAAGGCCTTCCTCACCGACTGCATCCAGACCGCGACCTGGCTTACCCGCTCGCTCGACCAGCGCGCCCGCACCATCCTGAAAGTGGCCATCGAGATCGTGCGGCAGCAGGACGCCTTCCTGACGCTGGGCGTCCAGCATCTGCGGCCGCTGAACCTGCGCATGGTGGCGGACGCCATCGGCATGCACGAATCGACGGTTTCGCGGGTGACGTCGAACAAATACATGGCGACGCCGCGCGGCATCTTCGAGATGAAGTATTTCTTCTCGTCCTCTATCTCCTCTTCCGATGGCGGCGAAGCACATTCGGCCGAATCCGTGCGTTTTCGCATCAAGCAGATGATCGACTCCGAGACCCCCGACGACGTGCTTTCCGACGACACGCTGGTACAACGCCTGCGTGAATCCGGCATCGACATTGCCCGCCGCACGGTGGCGAAGTACCGTGAAGCCATGCGCATTCCCTCCTCCGTGCAGCGGCGTCGGGAGAAGCAGGCGGCCGCCGCGGGCAGTTGACGCACGGGCCTTCGCGGCGCTTTCCGGCCGGGCGGAAATCCGCGAAGCTGTGCGCCGTCGGGCGGTACATCTTGGTTTACGTTGACACTTTCCCTCACGGCTCCTACCTCTTAAAGGCACCGGCCGGGCAAGTAAGGGGTTCGGGCAATCGGCGGGCGGGGCGTTGTGCACGTCGCTCTCCCGTCCATGCCCCAGCAGAGGGACTAGTCACGATGCCGCTGCGGGTTTCTGGCAAAAATCTCGACGTTGGAGAGGCATTGCGCCAGCGGGTTTCCGACCGGCTGGCCGATGTCATGGACAAGTATTTCGATGGCGGCTGGTCTGGCCACGTCACCGTCGCGCGGGAAGGGTCCGGCTATCGCTCGGACTGCGCGCTGCATCTCGACAGCGGCGCCATCCTGCAGGCGCATGGCGGTGCCCAGGATCCCTATTCCAGCGCCGACGCGGCAGTGGAGCGCATCGAGACGCGCCTGCGCCGCTACAAGAGCCGGGTGAAACGTCACGTACCGAACGGCGAGGGGATTGCCGCCACGCCGGAATCGGTGCCGCTCACCGTCTTCGAGGCGCCCGACCACGAGGACGGCGAGGCGCTGGACGGCTGGAGCCCGACCGTGGTCGCCGAGGCCACCGCCGACATGCCGCGCCTCGCGGTCAGCGATGCGGTGCTGGAACTGGACTTCACCGGCGCCGCGGTGCTGGTGTTCCGCCATGCCAATCATGGCCGGGTCAACGTGGTCTATCGCCGGGCCGACGGCCATGTCGGCTGGATCGACCCGCCGCTCGCCGCCGTGGAAGACGTGCATTGAACTCCCGTTGTCACCCTCGGAGCGCGGGGCGGAACGTCCCGTTCCGCGTCTCCCCTATGCCCACGCCCTCCATCCGGATCGCGCTATGGCCCTGAACGATATTCTTTCCCTGCCTGCCGTGTTCCCCGCCCTGCGGGTCGGCAGCAAGAAGCAGGCGTTGCAGGAACTCTCGGCCAAGGCGGCCGCCCTTCTCAACCGCGACGAGCGCGAGATCTTCGAGACGCTCAATTCGCGCGAGCGGCTCGGCTCGACCGGAGTCGGCAATGGCATCGCCATTCCGCACGGCAAGCTTGCCAAGATGGACAAGCTGTTCGGCCTGTTCGCCCGGCTCGACAGGCCGATCGACTTCGAGGCGCTGGACGGCGAGCCTGTCGATCTGGTGTTCCTGCTGCTGGCGCCGGAGGCGGCGGGGGCCGATCATCTGAAGGCGCTGGCCCGGGTGGCGCGGCTGCTGCGCGACCCGGAGGCGGCCAAGAAGCTGCGGGCCTCGCACGACGCTTCCACCCTCTACGCCATCCTCAACGGCACCGCCGCTTCCAACGCCGCCTGAGCGGCGCCGTCAAAGCGGCGGACGCCTCGCCTCGCTTCAGCAGGAGAGCTCCATGGCCGATCCGCTCGATTCCGGCGTCCCGGCGCTCGGCGCCGAACAATGCCGCGCCGCCCGCGCCATGCTGGGCTGGTCGGTGGGCGATCTCGCCGGCCATGCCGGCGTCACCGGCGGCTATGTCGAGGCCTTCGAGCAGGGCCGCGAGCCCGGCGATGGCAACGATCCCAATGAGAGCGTGCGCATGCGCCGGGCGCTGGAGCATGCCGGGATCGAGTTCATCGATGCCGGCCTGCCGAGCGCCGGCGGCGGTCCGGGCCTGCGGCTGCGCTCGACGCCGTCCTACATCCAGCCGGAGAACCTGTCCTCCGCCAACGATGTGTGAGGGCGTGGCCCGCGCCTGAGTTGGCGTGACGTCCTCTCACGTCACCCTTCCATGCTCGGCGAGGAAGTCGATCAGCGCCCGCACCCGCGCCGGCAGCGGTCCGCCGCTGCCGGGATGCACGGCGTGGAAGCTCTCGCGGTCGCCGGGGTTCAGCGCCTCCAGCACCGGCACCAGCCGCCCGGCCGCGAGGTCGGCGCGCACGGTGAAGGCGGCGAGCCGCGCCAGCCCGACCCCGGCCCGCGCCAGCCGGCGGATGCCCTCGCCGTCGCTCGCCTGCACCCGGGCCGGCACCGGCAGCATTATTTCCCTCCCGTTCTCCCGCAGCGGCCAGCCCTCTACCGCCCGCGCATAGCTGAAGCCGATGCGCACATGCGCGTCGAGATCGGCGGCGCTGTGCGGTATCCCGGCGCGCGCCAGATAGGCGGGGGCGGCGACGATCAGCTTGCCGGTGTCGCCGAGCTTGCGGGCGAGCAGGCTGGAGGTCCGCAGCGGTCCGGCGCGGATGGCGACGTCGGTACGCTCGGCCAGCAGGTCGACCACCAGGTCAGTCTCGACGATGTCGAGGCTGACGCCGGGATGGCGGATCAGGAATTCCGGCAGGATCGGCGCCAGCACATGCGCGCCATAGGAGGCGGAGGTGCTGACCCTCACCCGTCCTGCCGGGCGCTCGCCGGCGCCGGCGCTGCGTTCGGCCTCCTCGATGTCGGCGAGGATGCGCGCCGCCCGCTCGTAGAAGGCGCAGCCCTCCGGGGTCAGCTCCAGCCGGCGGGTCGAGCGGGTGACGAGGCGCGAGCCGAGCCGCGCCTCCAGCCGGGCGATCAGCTTGCTCACCGCCGAGGGGGTCATCCGGCTCTGCCGGGCGGCGGCGGAGAAGCCGCCCTGCTCCACCACCCGCACGAACACTTCCATCTCGCCGGAGCGGTTGATCTCGCCGCGCGCCATTCGGTCTTTCATCTCACAGATGCTGGTCCTATCGGCAGTCTATCTCACAGATGCCGGCGGTTCCATCTTCCCGGCACGCAGATGGATCACGGGAGCACATCATGGAATATCGCCAGCTCGGACGCTCGGGCCTGAAGGTGCCGGCGCTGTCCTTCGGTGCCGGCACCTTCGGCGGCACCGGCCCGCTCTTCGGCAATTGGGGCACCACCGATGCGGCGGAGGCGCGCCGCCTGCTCGATATCTGCCTCGATGCCGGGGTGACGCTGTTCGACACCGCCGACGTCTATTCCGACGGCGCCTCGGAGCGGGTGCTCGGCGAGGCGATCCGGGGCCGGCGCGACCAGGTGCTGATCTCCACCAAGACCGGGCTGCCGATGGGCGAGGGGCCGAACCAGGCCGGCACCTCGCGCCTGCGGCTGGTGGGCGCGGTGGAGGCGGCGCTGGCCCGCCTCGGCACCGACTATATCGACCTGCTGCAACTGCACGCCTTCGACGCGGCGACGCCGGTCGAGGAGGTGCTGGCGACGCTGGATACGCTCATCCGCGCCGGCAAGCTGCGCTATGTCGGGGTGTCGAACTTCGCCGGCTGGCAGATCATGAAGTCGCTGGCGGCGAGCGAGCGCCATGGCTGGCCCCGCTATGTCGCCAACCAGGTATATTACTCGCTGGTTGGCCGCGATTATGAGTGGGAGCTGATGCCGCTCGGCGCCGATCAGGGCCTCGGGGCGCTGGTGTGGAGCCCGCTCGGCTGGGGCCGGCTCACCGGCAGGATCCGTCGCGGCGCGCCGCTGCCCGCCGGCAGCCGCCTCAACGAGACCGCGGATTTCGGCCCGCCGGTCGATGAGGAGCGGCTTTACCGCATCGTCGAGGTGCTGGACGAACTGGCTGGAGAGACCGGCAGGACCGTCCCGCAGATCGCCATCAACTGGCTGCTGCGGCGGCCGACCGTGGCCTCGGTGATCCTCGGCGCCCGCAACGAGGCGCAGCTGGTCGACAATCTCGGCGCGGTGGGCTGGGCGCTCGATGCCGGGCAGATCGCCCGCCTCGATGCTGCCAGCGCGGTCACCGCGCCCTATCCCTATTTCCCCTATCGCCGGCAGGCTGGCTTCGCCCGCCTCGATCCGCCTTTGGCAGGGTGAGGGGCACCTTGCTTGCTTATCCTCTCCCCGTTGGGGAGAGGTGGCCCGCGCAGCGGGTCGGTGAGGGGGACGACACCTGGAGGCGCCGAAGACCCTCACCCCCCTCTCCCCGACGGGGAGAGGGGGAAACAGGCCCCCACCCCTACGGCGTGATCGCCACCTTCAGCACGCCGTCGCGCTGGTTGGCGAACAGCTCATAGGCAGCCTCGATGTCGTCGAGCTTGAAGCGGTGGGTCACCAGCGGCTTCAGGTCGACGCGGCCGGAGCCGATCACGTCCATCAGCCGGCGCATGCGCTCCTTGCCGCCGGGGCACAGGGTGGTGACGATCTTGTTGTCGCCGAGCCCGGCGGAGAAGGCGCCGAGCGGGATCGTCAGGTCGGTCGAATAGACGCCGAGCGAGGACAGCGTGCCGCCCGGCCGCAGCACCTTGAGCGCGGATTCGAAGGTGCCTTGCGTACCCAGCGCCTCGATGGCGACGTCGACGCCGCGCCCGTCGGTGAGCGCCAGGATCTGTTCCACCACGTCGCCGGCCTTGAAGTCGACCACGTCCGAGCAGCCGAGCTGCCTGGCGATGGCGAGCCGCTCCGGCACGGTGTCGACGCCGATGATGCGCGTTGCTCCCTTCAGCTTGGCGCCGGCCACCGCGCACAGCCCGATCGGGCCGAGCGCGAACACCGCGACATGGTCGCCGATCTGCACCGCGCCGCTCTCGGCGCCGGAGAAGCCGGTCGACATGATGTCGGGGCACATCAGCACCTGCTCGTCGGAAAGCCCGTCCGGCACCGGGGCGAGATTGGCCAGCGCGTCCGGCACTCGTACATATTCCGCCTGCGCGCCGTCGATGGTGTTGCCGAACTTCCAGCCGCCCATCGCCTTGAAGCCGTGGCGGGTGCCCGGCCCGTCCTGCGAGCCGCAACCGCACAGGCAGGCATAGGAATGCCCGCTGGGGGTGATGGCGCCGGTGATCACCCGCTGGCCCTCGCGATAGCCGGTCACCGCCGAGCCGAGCTTCTCGATCACGCCGACCGGCTCGTGGCCGATGGTGAGGCCGCGCTCCACCGGGTATTCGCCCTTGAGGATGTGGACGTCGGTGCCGCAAATGGTGGTGGTGGTGACGCGGATCAGCGCGTCGAGCGGGCCGATTTCCGGGATCGGCTTCTCATCGAGGACGATGCGTCCCTTCTCGACGAAGATGGCGGCTTTCATCCTGGCCATGGCGTTCTCCTCTCATTGACGGGGCCACTATGGGCACCTGCGCCGAGGAGACCATGACACGGGTCAATTGCCGACTTCACATCGGCGGCAAGACCCCGCTCAGGAGACCCCCGCTCAGGAGATGCCGCGCTCGCGCATCAGCGTCACCACCGCGGCGCGCAGCTCCGGCATGCCGGTGCCCTCGCGGGAGGAGGTGGGGAACACCACCGGGAACGCCGCCGGCCGGCGGGCCAGCGCCGTCTGCGTCTCCTCAAGGCGCTTTTCCAGTTCGCCCTTCTTGAGCTGGTCGGCCTTGGTCAACACGATGGCGTAGGACACCGCCGCCTTGTCGAGCCCGTCGAGCACGCCGAGGTCGATCGGCTTCAGCCCGTGGCGGGAATCGATCAGCACGAACACCCGCACGAGATTGGTTCGCCCGCGCAGATAGGCGTGGATGGTCTCGGTCCAGGCATCGACCTTCTCCTTCGGCGCCTGGGCGAAGCCGTAGCCGGGCATGTCGACCAAGGTGAGGTCCGGTCCGAGCCCGAAGAAGATCAGCTCCTGCGTGCGGCCCGGCGTCACCGAGGTGCGGGCCAGCGCCTTGCGGCCGGTGAGGGCGTTGACGAGGCTCGATTTGCCGACATTCGAGCGGCCGGCGAAGGCGATCTCGATGCCGCGCATCGCCGGCAGCGTCTCGATGGTCGGGGCGGCGGTGAGGAAGTTCCACTCGCCGGCGAAAAGCTTGCGGCCGGCCTCGATCAGCGCGGCATGCTCGGCCGCGGCGCGCGCTTCGGCCTCGGAGGGGGTGTTGTCAGCGTTCATCCGCCGCTTATCCGCCGCCCGGCGCCATTCCGCAAGCCGTCCGGGCGCCGGGGACGCGGTATCAGAAGCCGATCCGCCGCAGAATGCCGTCATGATCGACCAGCTGGTGCTTCAGCGTGGCCAGCACGTGCAGGACGATCAGCCCCAGCAACGCATAGGCGAGCACCTCATGCAGCAGCTGCAGGCGCTCGAACAGCGCCGCGTCGGGCGCCACCGGCGCCGGCAGGGTGAACAGCTCGAACGGCCGGGTCGGCAGTGCCAGCGGCGAGGCGGCGGCCATCAGCCAGCCGCTGGCCGGCAGGGCGAGCATCAGCGCATAGAAGCCGAGATGCGCCGTCCGCGCCGCGCCACGTTCGAGGCGCGAATGCTCGAGCGGCGGCGGATGCGGGGCGAGCCGTGCCAGCAGGCGGAGCACCAATAGCGCCAGCACCAGCAGCCCGTAGGATTTGTGCCACTGATACAGCGCGAAGGTGGTGCCGAGATCGCGGTGGACATGCGTCATCCACCAGCCGACCGCCAGCAGCGCCACCAGCAGAGCCGCCATCAACCAGTGGAGGAGGCGCAGCGGCAGGCTCCAGCTCGGCACCTGCGCCTTCATGTCCCGCCCGCACGCGCGACGACGATGATGCGCACATCGTCGGAGACCAGCGGCAGGCCGGCGGTCATGCCGTAGCGCGAGCGCCGCACACCGAATTCGGCGTGGAAGCTGAAATGGCGACCGGGGCCGCGTTCGACCTGGACGGTGAAGCTCTCGGGCCGGGTGGTGCCGAGCAGCGTCATGTCGCCGCTCACCCGTACCGTGTGGTCGTCGAGCTTCTCCACCGCGGTCGAGGTGAAGCGGATGTCGGGATAGCGGTCGGAATCGAGAAAGGCGGGGCCGCGCACATAGGTGTCGAGCGTCGGCGATTTTGTGTCGAGCGAGGCGGAGACGACGGCGAAGCGCACCGAGGAGCGCTGCGGCCGGTCGAGATCGATGGCCAGCCGGGAGGTGAAGCGGCGGAACACCCCTTGGGTGAGCGGATAGCCCTTGGCGCCGATCTCGAAGGCGATCCGGGTCTGCGCCGGATCGACCTTGTAGGATTGCGCCTGCACGGGCGAGACCGCCGCGATGAGCAGCCCGGCGGCGACGGCGAAGGCTCGCACAGTGATCTGCCGCATGGGATCACCTCATAATGGGATCACCTTGGCGAAGGCAGCCAGCCTGGACAGCCAGCTTGGCGGCGCAGCCTATACCTCGGCCGCGCGGTGTTGGTCGCACATGTTCGTGTGCCGCCGGCGGCGCGGCAAAGGCGATAAACCGGCCCCTGCCAACGAAAACAGCGGGAACCGCCGCCTGGCCGTTCCCGCTGTCTGTCTTCACTGCCCCCTGCCGGCGCGGTGTCGCTAGCCGGCCTTGGCCTTCTTCCGGCCGAGGCGGAGGGTGCTCTTGAGATTGTCCCAGAGCTCCACCTTCACGCCGTTGCGGCGCATGATCACCGATTGCTGCAGCACCGAGAGGGTGTTGTTCCAGGCCCAGTAGATCACGAGGCCGGAGGCGAACGAGGCCAGCATGAAGGTGAACACCAGCGGCATCCAGTCGAAGATCATCTTCTGGGTTGGATCCGGCGGGGCCGGGTTCAGCTTCATCTGCGCCCACATGGTGCAGCCCATGATGATCGGCCACACGCCGAGCATCAGGAAGTGGCCGATCACCGGCACCTGCGAGGGATCCCACGGGATGACGCCGAACAGGTTGAACAGCGTGGTCGGGTCGGGCGCCGACAGGTCCTTGATCCAGCCGAAGAACGGCGCGTGCCGCATTTCGATGGTGACGAACAGCACCTTGTAGAGGGCGAAGAAGACCGGGATCTGGATCAGGATCGGAAGACACCCGGCGATCGGGTTGATCTTTTCCTTCTTGTAGATCTCCATCATCTCCTGCTGGAGCTTGACCCGGTCGTCGCCATAGCGCTCGCGCAGCGACTGGATCTCCGGCTGCACCGCCTTCATCTTCGCCATCGAGGCGTAGCTCTTATTGGCGAGCGGGAAGAAGACGCCCTTGATCAGCACGGTGACGGCGAGGATGGCGATGCCGAAATTGCCGACCAGGTGATAGATCCAGTCGATGACGACGAAGAGCGGTTTGGTGATGAAATAGAACCAGCCCCAGTCGATCAGCCGGTCGAAGCGGTCGATGTTGTACTGCGTCTGGTAGCCGTCGACGAGGCGCACCACCTTGGCGCCGGCGAACAGCCGGCCGTCGCGGGTCGCCTTGGCGCCCGGCTCGACGGTGACGGCGTCGCCGAGGAAGTCGGTCTGGTAGGTGAGGTCGTTGCCGTTCTGCGCGGCGGAGAAGCGCGCCTGCACCTTCTCCTGCGAATCCGGGATGACGGTGGCCGCCCAGTATTTGTCGGTGATGCCGAGCCAGCCGCCCGTCGAGGTGAACGTCTCGGTCTTCTTCTCGGCGATGGCGCTGTACTTGATCTCGTGCAGGCCGCCCTCCGAGGTCACGCCGATCAGGCCCTCATGGAGGATGTAGTAGCCGAGCGTGTGCGGGGTGCCGTGGCGCGAGACCAGCGCGAAGGGATGCAGCGAGATCGCCGCGCCGCCATTATTCTCCACCTCGTCCACCACATGGAACATGTAGTTGGCGTCGATGGAGAGGGTGCGGCGGAACACCTGCCCCTCGCCATTGTCATAGCTGAGGACGAGCGGGGTGTCGGCGGTCAGCTTTGCGCCTTCGGGGGCGGTCCACAGCGCGTCGGGCGCCGGCAGCTTCACATTGGAGCCGGAGGCGGCGACCCAGCCGAATTCGGCATAGAACGGGTTCGGCCCGCCGGAAGGCGACAGCAGCACGATGATCGGCGAGTTCGGCTGCACCGTCTCGCGGTAGCCCTTCAGCGACAGGTCGTCGATGCGGCCGCCGCGCAGCGACACCGAGCCGGTGACGCTCGGCGTGTCGATGGCCACGCGCGGGGTGCGCGCCAGCGCTTCTTCGCGGGTCATTGCCTTGGCCAGCGAGGTGGCCGGCCCCGGAGCGGTGGTGCCGGGAGCCCCCGGCGCGGCGGGAGCGCCGGACTCGGCGGCCTGCTGCGCCGCCTGCTGCTGCGTCTGACGCTGGGCCTCCATCTGCGGGATGCCGGAGAAGTACTGCCAGGCGATCAGCACCACCATCGACAACACGATGGCGACGATCATGTTGCGGTTTTCAGTCGTCATGCGCAGTCTCTCCGTCGGCGTGCGCGGTCGCCTGCACGGCGGCTGAAGCCGCGGCAGGTTGGGGCCGCGCTGGCGGATGCCGGCGCCGGTTCCCAGAATGAAGGCGGGCGATGCCCCGCTCGATGTCGTTTACGAGATCGGTGAAGCGCGTGGAAAGGGCGGCGCGTCGGGCGACGATCACATAGTCGAAACCCGGCCGTGCCACACGGGGCAGGGCGGCGCGCACGGCTTCACGCAGGCGGCGCCGGATACGGTTCCGCTCCACGGCATTGCCGTGCTTCTTGGTAACGGTGAGGCCGATGCGCGCGGCGCCGTCATCGGCGCGGTCATGGGCCTGCAGCAGCAGGGGGCCGGAATTGGCCCGGAGCCCGCCGGCGGCGGCGAGGAAGTCCTTGCGCTTGACGAGCCGGTCCATAAGGGCGCCGTTCCTCAGGCGAGGGCGAGGCTGGCCTCAGCCCTTGCGATCCCAGCCCTTTCGACCAGAGACGGGATGGCCGCGGCGGCGACCGTCGCGGTCATGTCAGGGATCGGATCAGGCCGACAGGCGCTTGCGACCATGCGCGCGACGGGCGGCAATGATCTTGCGGCCATTACGGGTCGCCATGCGCGCACGAAAGCCGTGCCGGCGGGCGCGCACGAGCTTGCTCGGTTGATAAGTGCGCTTCACGGGTGTCTCTCCGCATTCAGGTTGAGCCGCCCGGACCGGATTGCCTCCCTTGCTCGCCGGCCGCGACACTGGTGCGGCACTCTTGCGTCAATATTGGAGGCAGCCCGGTCGCCGGAGCAGCCGAGGTTCGGAGGCGGCTTATAGGGGGGTGGGGCAGACAAGTCAACGCGGGAACGCCGCCTTCGGCACAGAGTTCCGCCGCATCGGGGCATCTCGGTTTGATCCGCACGGCGTCGATGGCCGGCGCGCCACGAGCATAGACCGGAATGGCGGTCGGCGCGACCATGCTCGGCCCAGGCCCGGCCGGGACAGGCGCGGGCGACGATCGGCGACCCCGGCAGCCTGATCGCCCGGCCCCCCTGTGATCGCTTGGCAGGCGGGCGCACATTGTGGAACCGCCGCTGTCCGACAGCCGTCACCCCATTGGATCGACCACGCTCGCGAGCGTGCAGGCCCGGGGTGCGCATGCCCGGAAATATGGTCGGCGGCCACCGCAACGGTGAACGTGATTCCCGCCTTGTTGCTGAGAAACGGCCGTCCGCATCGATCTGGGCGCGGCTTGGCGTCGTTCGCGGTCGCCCATCCGCCCGGATCGACGCGGGGTCGGCCGGCTCTCGGCGCGGGTGGTGCACCGCAGGGAGGATAAGTGCCGCTCGTGCTGTCCGGGTGTTTTTTGCCATGCGAAACGGGTCGGCCGCGGCGCGACGCGGCCATGATGAACGATCGGCGGGGCAGGGCGCACCCGTCGGCCGATCGGTTCAGGACATCGCGTGTATGGGCCGTTTCCGCCGTTTCCCGCCATCATCGCCTGGTCGGGAGCAAAAACGGTGGCCTGATACCGCTGTCAGCGGATGCAGGGCCGGCGGCAGCGGGTATCGGGTGCCGATGCGCCGTCGCTCAACGCGCCTCACAACGGGCCGTTTGCAGTTCTCGACACGGGCGCGGCCTCGCCATGGCCGTATTCGACCCTATATGTTTTCACGTTTCCGTGCGACGCGCCGCCGCGCACCTCTGGCCGAGCGACGGGTCGCGATTAGATAAGGCTGCGATGACCACGCCTCTCGACGCCGCATCGACCCCGGCCGTGTTTGCCGAGCGCACCCTGCCGCCTGTCCCGGCGGCGGAGGAGGCCGTCGTGCCGGCGCCAGCCGCGTATCGGCTGCCGCGCCATCTCGGCCTGTCGGGCAAGCTGCTGGCCTTCACCGTCGCCTTCGTGGTGCTGGCGGAACTGCTGATCATCGTGCCCTCCATCGCCGCCTATCGGGTCAACTGGCTGTCGGATCGGCTCGCCGGCGCCCGTACCGCTGCGCTGGTGCTGGACGCGGCGCCGCAGGAGATGGTGCCGCCCGAGCTCACCCGCGAACTGCTGAGCAGCGTCGGCGCCATCACCGTCGCCCTGAAGCGAAACGACACCCGCCGCCTGCTCGCCTCCTCCGACATCCCTCCCGAAGTCGACCTGCATGTCGATCTGCGCGACGTGGCGCCGTGGCAGGCGGTGACCGAGGCGGTGGACACGCTGTTCGCGCCGGACGGGCGCATCGTCCGCGTGGTCGGTACCCCGCCGCGGCTCGGCGGCTTCGTCGAGATCGTCATCGACGAGACGCCGCTGCGCAAGGCGATGCTGCGCTTCACCCGCAATCTGGTGCTGGTGTCGCTGATCATCGCCGCGCTCACCGGCGGGCTCATCTATCTCGGCCTCGCCTGGATGTTCGTGCGGCCGATGCGCCGGCTCACCGAGCGCATGGTCGCCTTCCGCCTGGCGCCCGGCGCGCCGCCCGCCGCGCTCGATCCCACCACCCGCATGGACGAGATCGGTCAGGCGGAGCGGGAATTCATGGAGATGCAGCGGCAGATCCGCGAGACGCTGCAGCAGAAGAGCCGGCTGGCGGCGCTGGGGCTCGCGGTCTCCAAGATCAACCACGACCTGCGCAACCTGCTCGCCTCGGTGCAGCTGCTCTCCGATCGCCTCGCCATGATCGAGGACCCGGCGGTGCAGCGCTTCGCCCCCAAGCTCGAGGCGGCGCTCGACCGCGCCATCGCCTATTGCGAGCACACGCTGGCCTATGGCAAGGCGCAGGAGCCGCCGCCGGAGCGCCGCATGGTGGCGCTGGCGCCGCTGATCGCCGATGTGCAGGACACGCTGGGCCTCGGCGCCGAGGATGGTCCCGCCATCGGCTGGGTGGAGGCGGTGGAGCGCGGGCTCAAGGTCGATGCCGATGCCGACCAGCTGTTCCGCGTGCTGCTGAACCTTTGCCGCAATGCCATGGAGGCGCTGGCCGCCCGCGCCCCCAACGACCCGCTGCGCGACCAGATCCGCGTCACCGGCCGCCGTGAAGGCTCCACCGTGGTGGTCGAGGTCGCCGATACCGGCCCCGGCGTGCCGGAGACGGCGCGGGCGCATCTGTTCGAGGCGTTTCAGGGGTCGGCGCGGCGCGGCGGCACCGGCCTCGGCCTCGCCATCGCCGCCGAGCTGATGCAGGCGCATGGCGGCGAGATCCGCCTGGTGCCCGGCACCATCGGTGCCACCTTCCAGCTGCGCATCCCGGATCGTCCGGTCGACCTCGACGCCCATCGGGCCCTGCGGTCGCATGGCTGATTCGAGGCGCCGGCTGGCGCGCGCCCGGCTTTCCCGTCCGATTGCCGGTCTCATCGGCCTGTTCGGCCTCATCCTACACCTCACTGCACTGAGCGGGTCCGCCATGGCGGCGAGCGTGAGCGTTGCCGGCACCGAGGTTCTCGTGGACGGAAAACCGTTCCGCGTGCGTGGCGCGGCGGGGGAGGAGGCATTGGCCGAGCTCGCCGGCCTGGGCGCCACCACGATCCGCACCTATGGCGGCGATCCGGGGAAGGTGCTCGATGCGGCGCAGCAGGCGGGGCTGAAGGTGATCGTCGGCCTGTGGGTCGAGCATCCGCGGCGCGGTGTCGATTATGCCGACCGTGCCTTTGTGGAGAGGCAGCTGGCGGAATTTCGGCAAGTCGTTGAGAAATATAAGGATCATCCGGCTCTGCTGATGTGGGGCATCGGCAATGAGGTCGAATCCGAGCTCGCCGACGATGCCGCCGTCTGGCCGGCGATCGAGCAGGTGGCGGCGATGGTCGGGGACGTCGACCCGGCGCATCCGCGCATCGCCGTGCTGGCGGAGACCGGCGCCGACAAGATCCGCAAGCTGCGCGCCGCCGCACCGAGCATCGATGTGCTCGGCATAAACGCCTATGGCGACGCGCTTTATTCCGTCGCCGCCCGTGCCCGCGACCAGGGCTGGACCGGCCCGATCGTGATCACCGAGCTTGGCGCCCGCGGCCAGTGGCAGGCCGCCACCGCTCCGTGGGGCGCGCCCTTCGAGTTGTCCTCCACTCAGAAAGCGATCGAACTCAGGCGCTATCTCGCGGCGCTGGAAGACCAAGACGTTGGCATCATTCTGTTTTTATGGGGGTGGAAGCAGGAGGTGACGCCAAGCTGGCACAGCCTGCGCCTGCCGTCCGGCGAATGGACCGAGGCCTCCGAATCAATGGCGGAGGCCTGGGGCGGCCGCACGCCGGACGGCAATCACGCCCCGCGCATCGCGGCGTTGCGCCTCGTCGGCAACCCGTCCCAGCCCTATGCCAGCGTCGGAACCTCCGAAGGCTGGGAGGTCGAGCTGGCGGCAAACGATCCCGACGGTGATCGCCTGGACATCCGCTGGATCGTGCGGGAAGAATCCCGCGTCCGTACCGTTGCCGGCGATTTCGAGCCGGACGCCGGGGTGGTTGATAGTGCCGCCACGCCGCTGGCGAAGGGCGCGCGTGTGCGCCCGTTATCTATTGGAAAATATCGACTTTTTGTCGAGATACGTGACGGGCGGGGCAGTGCCGCCACGGCGAATCTGCCCTTCGAGGTGCGCTGATCGGGCCTGCCCCGCCGTTTGTCGCCAGTCCCGGCTATCCACAAGCGAGAGGGCCTTTGATGCGATTCGATGCGACAGGGCTGTTGCATTGATGTCGGAATCGGGGTAGCTGACGGGCCTCTCGCGAGGGGTATCACCTCCGCGACGAAGGCCGGTGGATCTCATGACCTCGGCCGGGCGCCCGTAGCTCAGCTGGATAGAGCACCAGACTACGAATCTGGGGGTCAGGAGTTCGAATCTCTTCGGGCGCGCCACTTCGGTACAAAACTGCGAACGCCGTTCGCCGCCGCTCCTACGCTTGATGCGGCTGCTAGGGTGCGCAGAAGGTCCGACTTGTTCCCCATGAGCCGAATCTCCGACTTGCTCACCACCTCGATGCGCTGCGCGAGCGCGCGAAGATGGTCGCGGTGATACTCGCCGGTCTCGGTGCGCAGCTTGGCGCGGGCGACCTCGGAGAAGTGCTTCAGGCTCTCGACGGTAACTTTCGGGCCAGTCCTCTCCACAGCCGCTTGCGCGCGCTCGGCGTCGGCCTGGGCCTGGTCGCGAATCGCGGTCAGTTCGGCAATGCGGTCCTTCAATGAGAGATCGGCCATATTGATGAGGCCGTTTTCGATCGCCTCATAGAGGCGCTTCAGCTTGGCCTCGGCCTCCGTCGCCCGCTTGTTGAGCTCGGTGATGTGGCTGCGCCGCCGCTCGACCCATTCTTCGCGCCGGTGGAGAAGCTGTTCCAAAAGGATGGACAGACGCTCAGGATCGAGGATGCGTCGCTCCAGATGATCAATGACGGCCCGGTCGAGCCGGTCCATGCGGACGGCAAGACCCTTGCAGCCGGTTTTGCCCATGCGCGCTGCTGTCGAGCAGGCATAGTAGCGATACATGCCGCCGGAGCTGCCCTTGCCGGTCCGCAGCGTCATGGCGCCGCCGCAGCTGGCACAGAAGCAGATTCCGGTCAGAAGCGTCGGGCCGCTCACCTCGCGCGGCGGCGTCCATCGGGGGCTTCGCGCCTTGAGGTTCGCCTGGACGGCGCGGAATTCGGCCTCGGTGATGATCGAAGGAACCTGGGCGATCGCGTGCTCGGCTTCCGGTTTGGGGGCGCGGGTCTTGTGGTCCCGCGTGTTGAACCGATGCTCCCCGATATAGGTGGTTCGGGTCAGGATCTGATGGGCGGAAGCGATCCCCCAGCGCCCGCCATCGCGGGTGTGGATGTTGCGCTCATTGAGGTAAGCGGTGATCGATTTGATGCCCATCGGGCTGCTGTTGCGCTGCGGATCACCCGTCAGGGCCAGCCTGTAGATCAGCCGGACCGTGTCGGCATGGATCGGATCGATCTCCAGCTTCTTCTTGACCTTGGAGCCGCGCTGGCCGGCAATCACGATGCGGTAGCCGATGGGAGGGCGTGAGCCGTTCCAATAGCCCTGACGGGCATTCTCCTTCATCGCCCGCAGGGTGTGCTTCGCATTCTCCTTGGACTGGTACTCGTCAAACAGCATCATGATCTGGCGCATCATGACGCTCATGGGATCGTCGCCTAGGTCCTGGGTAATGGAGATCAGCCGCACGCCGTTCTTCGCGAGCTTGCGGACATAGAACTCGAACTGGAACTGATCGCGGAAGAAGCGCGAGAAGCTGTGAACGATGATGACGCCGAAGGGTGCCGGCTTGGTCAGGGCGGCGTCGATCATCGCCTGAAAGGCGGGGCGTCGGTCATCGGTGGCGGTATTGCCCGGTTCGATGAACTCCGCGACCCGCTCCCAACCCTTCGCCTGGCAGTAGTTCTCGATCTGCCGGCGTTGGTCGGGAATCGAGAGATCGCTATCAGCCTGTCGCCCGGTCGAGACGCGAAGATAGAGGGCAGCTCGCTCCGCGACGCCGGTCACAGCTCCTACATTCCGCTCTGCTGCATGTCTGGCCACGTCCGGCGTCTCCTCTCACGGAAGAGGGCCGAACAGCTCGTCGAGCACCTCTGCGAAGTGGGCTTCGATAACCCGCAGCTCGGCTTCCGTTATCGGCAGCCTTTCCGGCCAGTCATCGGTCACACGGATTCTAGCACGCTCGGATTCGATGATGCGCGGATTATGAGAAGGCCGAGCCGTCTCTCTGGCGTAGGCGTAAAGGTCCGCCGGCAATGTGCCAGGGCACGGACGCAGGCGGGAATATCGACCTCGAAGCATTCGGCATTTCGGCATCTCGCCAGTCTGGAAGGCCGAGGGGCCTCACGGAATAGCCGTTACGCACGCTGCGGCTTTCGATGTTCGCCGAGCGAATGAGCGTTGGCAGCTCAGTCTCCCCAAGGCGTCCTTTCCTCCGCAGTCGCCAATATCCGCTTGCCCGCAGATTGGCTCGATCCGGGCTGCGCCCTATGGACTATTTCTGCTGTCGTCGAAAAGCACTGATTGACGGGCTACGCAAAGTGATTCACCTTTTGTTCCGGCTCGATGAAGATCGCCTCGCGCCTATTCGACAATCGCGTTTACGAGAGAATCGCATAAAGCTACCGTCGCGATCGGCTGTGAGCGAAGGGTAACATGGGGGAGCAGGGGCTTATGCACCGCGCATACACTGCGGGTGAGCTGTTCTGTGGCGCAGGCGGGCTATCCCGCGGCTTCCACAGTAGCGGGTTCGCGACGCGATTTGCGAACGACCTTTGGCCGACTGCGCTGCATACTTTCCTGATGAACTTCGATCCGCTTTACGCCATGTCGAATGGTAAAAACGGAGAGTTGTTGGCCCTCCCTGGATCGGTGGAAAACATCGACACTAGTCGCATCTTAGGCGCAGTTGCCGATCGCGATGGAAGGGCATTGAAAGCAGGCTCGTTAGACGTGCTACTCGGTGGCCCCCCCTGCCAAGGCTATTCGCTCAATTCGCACATTCGGTCAGCGGAGGATCCGCGCAATTTCCTTTTCCGCCACTACGTCCGCCTTCTGCACGGCTTGTCGCCTAAGGTCTTCGTTTTGGAGAACGTGCCCGGAATGTTCTCCCTCGAGGGGGGACGCTTTTTTGATGAACTCATTGCTCGAATCTCCCAACCGGTGGCAAAATGCCCCGGCTATGATATCGACTTCAAAATCTTAAACGCCGCACATTATGGCGTTCCGCAGGACAGATTCCGCGTCGTCGTCGTCGGCACGCGCCGCGACGTGACTGAACGTGCCGGCAAGGTCATTCTTCCAAGCCCCCGCCATTATTCTCTTGCTCAGGCCCATTTCAAAGGTGGCCGCGATCACACGTTTCATTACGCCATTGGCTTCCGAAGGCGGTTTGAACAGAGTGCCATTCCACAAATCGGACCGAAATTGCTTCCGCCAGTATCAGTCGGAGAGGCAATTGGAGACCTTCCCCGCCTAACAAATGGCCATGGTGAAGACTTCGCTTCGTACGCGGGCGCGAGGAAGCCACAGGGCGACTTTCAAAAGGTGATGCGCGACGGCGCAGGCGTTCTAGCAAATCACTGGTGTCGAGCGCTCACCTACCCAAACACGGAGCGTGTAAAATACATTCCTGCTGGCGGCGACTGGCGCTCAATACCCCGAGATCTACTTCCGCCAGGGATGCAGAGAGCTCTTAGAAAGGACCATACGAAGCGCTATGGCCGTCTTTCGTCCCATGAAATTTCTGGCACCCTGCTCACCAAGCCCGATCCGCACTGGGGGACGTTCATCCACTACGACGAGGGCCAGCAGCGATTAATTTCAGTTCGCGAGGCAGCCCGGCTACAATCTTTTCCAGACACGCACATCTTCTATGGAA
The DNA here is from genome assembly GCF_018390605.1 of Ancylobacter defluvii. Lineage (GTDB taxonomy): Bacteria > Pseudomonadota > Alphaproteobacteria > Rhizobiales > Xanthobacteraceae > Ancylobacter > Ancylobacter defluvii. The sequence goes on along the minus strand of NZ_JAHBGD010000026.1, from coordinate 15,001 downwards.
GTCAGGTTGATCAATATAAACTGTGCGGAAACGCTGTGCCCCCTTTGATGGCGCATGTAATAGCTCAATCGACCGCAGAAATATTAGATCGATTCTATGGTGTTGACGCGGAATTTACAGCGACGTCCGCTTCTACTGTCGCTCGGGCTTGAGTATGGCCAAAGATGATGCTTTGCGAGATCGGCTGGTTGAAATTGCCAGCCAAGATCAAAACATCCGTGTCCAGCGCCTTACAGCTGCGCAGGCCAAGAACGAGCTAGGTCTCGCGATGGGAGGGAGCTCGAATCCGGTCTATAGGTTCGAGATAAAATATGACGGTGAAGCGTTTGATGCGATCGCTTTCACTTCAATTCTCAATGCGAGAAATCGACCTGCCACCCGCGCGGAGGCGTTAGGCCAAGCTATCGCGAAGAGCGGCGCCAAGCTATTCGTACATAGCCCGTTCCTGCTTGTATTCGATTTTTCTGATAGTCGGTTCATGGCAGTTTCGGCCGCTAAACTTTTCGGTGCATTTGCTAACGAAGCAGCTAAGCGCGATATTCCTTATGCAGACAGCGCTACATTTTCTCTAACGCCGAGTTTCGACCGCAAGACAGTAACGATGTATGCCGCGCTTGCCGACGACGCGGTCTGGTACTGTGGAGACATCACAGCGTTGACACCGGACGAGCTGAAAAAGGGATTGAGGCAGATCCATGAAGAATCGCAGGCTGCAAATATAGATCAAATTGTTAGCGCGACCGCGAGCAGGATTGCGGCTGCTCCAGTAAGTGACTTGCCGCGGACGACCGAACTCGCGCACCCTGCATTTCTTCCTGTGGGAGGGGCCGGCGAAGACCACAAGATAGAACTCGACTCTCGGATCTGGCGGATGATTGTTAACGCAATCCGCTCGTCACCTGCCGTTATTCTGGTCGGGCCTCCTGGTACCGGAAAAACTACTCTTGTCCGTCGGGCCATCTCGCATTTTGCGAGAGAGACTGAAAGAGCTGGGCGCATCACGAAGGAGCCCCTCTGGGCTACGCCCGACGAGAGCTGGACGACGCGAGATCTGGTCGGAGGCGAAACGATAATTGAGGGTAACATCGCTTTCAGACCTGGTTGGGTGCCGAGATCGATCGGCGAAGGTAGATGGCTGATCCTAGATGAAGCCAATCGCGCAGATATGGACCGAATATTTGGAGGCCTGCTTACTTGGCTATCGGGAGGTCGAGTGGCTATTGGAACGGAGACAAGCGATAGGAATGCCCGAGAAGTTCTATTGGACTGGAGCGCCGGCATCTCCAGCAGATCCGATACCGACGACGGTAGGATAATTTATTCAGCCGGAACCGATTGGCGCTTGATAGGAACCTACAATGCTCTAGACGCCCAAAGGGTATTTCGGTTTGGTCAAGCACTTGGACGCCGTTTTGTGCGTGTGCCAATCCCTGCAGCCACACCTGAGACGTTCAGTCAAATACTTGCCGATAGCAGAGGCGAACTAGCCTTCACCACTCGCCATCAGGTCGCTGAACTCTACGCAGCTCACTATGCCTCAGAGTCCACGCTGCTGGGGCCGGCTTTGTTCATAGCCATGTGCGATTATTTGCGAGTCGCGACGGATCCCGCAGTGGAGGACGACGCGCGGGATAGCAATATGGAGACAGATCCCCAAGAACTTATGGCGGAAGCGTATATCATTCACGTTGGAACATGGCTTGCCCAACTTGAGACTGCCGACCTCGACGCTTTAGAGCAGCGGTCCCTCGGCAATCGTTCTCTCGCTGAGAAGGAGTGGCAGTGGATCCGTTCCATGCTCGGATCGCTGGCCTAAGCGCACCGCCAATTCCGAGTGACGGACTGCACGAAGTCCTTAGTCGGTGGACAGGTCGTGGCCAATTGTATGAGGGCCTCGCACTGCCAAGCGATGACGGCTTGTCTGATTGGTCCGCGACAGACATCGAATCTCGAGCCCACCGTGTATTACTCGAGCAAATTAAGCCGTTGGTTGTTGGATTGCCCACTCGCGCACACAAATGGATGGATGCGCTGCCAGCGGTACGCCTGCACGAAACCACCACCACTCAATCACCAACATCAGGGATATCTTGGCCGGAAACTCGGATCCGATATGGTTGGCCACCTTCAGCTTTTATTGGTCGCCAAACTGCGCGGCACGCGGACAGCTTGCTCAGCACCGCTCTTAGGTGGACGTTTGAACGACTGGGAACAATCCGAGATAGCGCAGTATCCAGCTATGCCGATGCCGATGTTGAAATTAGGGCCCAATTAGATGCGGGCCGCCGCGCGATTATGAGAGCGCCGCTAGCATTGGCTCCGGCAATTCGTCCGGGCCGCCACGATCTTATCGCGATTCGAAGAGCCGGCAGCCCATGGGGTACTGTGTCCGAGATCGCTAATAGGCTTTCCGTACTCGACGCCTCACCGGAAGCGCTTGCCAACGAACTGCTAATCCCAGATGAAAATATCCGCTGGCGACTTTTCCATCTAGCCATCCTGGGGGAAATACTGCTATCGGCCCGATCACTCGGCTTTCAGACCCTATCGCAAGGACCTTTGAGACCAGGTGGTGGCAGACCCTCATTTCGTTTGACCGCGCGGGGCGATCTAGCATTCGATCTTTGGTTTGAGGCCGCTGGCATCTGGCATGATTTGGGAGTCCGTTCGCCTTATGCCGAAGCGACCGCCGGCATCGCGCTCAAAGACCGCCGCTTGGGAGCCGATCTGCTTCTCGCTCATCCTCGCGGCCATTCATTCTTGGTGATCGAATGCAAATACTCGTGGAACGTGGATTTCGTTGCTCGCAATGGCTATTACCAAGCGGTTGCCTACGCCTCCGAACTCGCATCGCGAACCGGCGGTAAGATTATGGCCATAGCGGTCGGACCGGAAGGAGTTGTGCACAGCAGTGGATTTACTCAACTGAGTGTAGGACAGATCGGTATTTGCCCTCCGTCGGCGATACGCGAGGTCCTGCAGCGGTTTATCGACATCGCGTAAATTGCGGCATCGCATTTGGTGTGAAAGGCTCCTTAGGCAGGCACAACGAGCGAAGTTTTCGAGCTGACGCACGTCTGCGGATAGCACGCTCACCCGACCCCGAAATCTCCGTGAGCAGCTTTCCGACCCTATCGCAGTGTCTATAGGCCGCTGGTAGGATATTGACGTATTGGAGGCGTGGAGGAGATTTCGGATGGATTCAGCTAGCTAAGCGCTGACCTACATTACCTTTTTTAGATTGACCCTGGTCTATTCCTGACCTCCATCCACTCTTGGCGGCGCCTCAAGAGCTGGATGGTCAGCTCAGAAGCCGCTTTCCGCGATGGCCAGCCCCTTCCGGTCTGCCATGGCTGGGTCAAGGCCGCAGCCGCGTGAGCGGTGGCGCGGAGCGCCAGCCTTGAGGCAGCGGCGGCTGACCGGCGCCCTGCTTTTCGCGGAAGATCCTTTCTTGAACTGCTGCTGTGGGCGGGGTGACGCCAATCGGCACTATTTCATCCGAGAGCGACAACAGCTTGGAACACGGTGCTCACAATCCCAGCCCCCTCTGCCGACCGAGATCCCATTCGATCCCCCCATCGCCGCGCATGACGCCGGAAAGGTGCCTGCCGATCTGCTTATCGAGCATTGGCTGCCAGGGCACGAGCTGGAAGCCGAGGCCGTCCTCCAGCATGGCAAAGCGGCCGGAGACGAGCTGAAGCTGGCGGGTGACAGTGCCGGAGACATATTCGCCGCGACCGGACGGCCGGGACGTCAAGCCTGTGGACCTGGCGAGGTCGGCGGTGACGCGCTCGACCTCGCGGTGCTGGAGGCGGCTGAGCAGGTTGGGCGTCTCGATGCGACCGCCGGGCTGCCGCGTGGCGAGCCCCATATCGACCAGCGTGTCCCGGCGCTGGTCGAGGGCGAGGGTAACGTCCCGACCGAAGCCGTCGGGGGAACGCGGTGTCGGTGAGACCAGCTCCCGATCGAGCCAAGTCGCACCCTCGACGCCAATCTGCCGGTCGAGCGAGAGCTCTGACGCGATCCGAATATTGGGACCTTCGCCGACAAGCGAGCGGTCATAGGCAAGGCCTCGCTCGGCGAGATCCTTCGGGATGGTCCAGCGCTCGGCATGGACCCGCTCGACATGACCTGCGCGCCGGAGCGCCTCCAGTCGGCGGACGTGCGAGCGGATATAGGCCTCCGGGTCCTTGCCCTGTTCGGCGAAGCGGTCGCGGATGCGGGCGAGGTGCGTACTCGGGCTGTAGGTGCCATTCTGATCCGCGTTCTCAAGGATGTTGAGATCGACGATGCGCGGCTGGGTGATCGGCGGCGTGACCTCGACGATCATGCCGCGCTGGACGCCCTCGAGCTTAACCGCGTCCGGGAATTCGACGTGGTGGACGCGGGCGTCGATGCCATCGACCACGAGAAAGGTGGTCTCGCTCAGTCCGTCGCCGGCCAGTCCCTTGCCCAGCACCCGGCCCGTCAACGTCTGCTCCGGTTCCTGCGCATGGCGGACATACTGGCTGGTCCCGCGCTCCTCGCCGAGGCCGTTGTCCTCAATCGCCTGGTGCATGGAGCGGATGACGTCATTGCGGGCTTCCATCTCGTGGAGGGTCGCTTCGGTGCGCGATGCGACGATCCATTCGCCGGGGAAGTCCTCGGTGGCGAGGCCATAGCCCTCCAGCCTGCGCAGTCGGCCGATAAGGAGGTTCTGGTTCTCCCGGATCAGCCGGTTGCCGCTGGTGAAGAGATCGACGAAGCCCTCGCGCTCCTGCTCCTGGATCAAGAGACGATCCAGCCGGGTGAGCCGCTCGGCCTCGACCTCGGAGGCGAGCTTTTGCTGCAGTTCCAGCTCGCTCTGCGGGCCGAGTTCGCGGGTGATGATGTCGCTGGCGCGGTGCCGTATCCCATGGGCGATGTAGTCGCCGGCTATGGTGAGGGTACGTCCCTCATCGGTGACGCCGCGCACCAGCACATGAGTGTGGGAATGACCGGTGTTGTGGTGATCGACGGCGATCCAGTCGAGCCTGGTACCGAGATCACTTTCCATCTGCCCCATCAGCTCACGCGTGAAGCCTTTGAGGTCGCCGAGCTCCAGCCCATCTTCCGGCGCGATGATGAAGCGGAACTGGTGGCGGTCCTCGCGACCGCGCTCCAGGAAGGCCTTGCCATCGGCCTCATCCTCGACCGCCGAATAGCAGCGTCCCTTCTGCCTGTCGGGCGTCACCCCGTCACGCTGGAGATAGCGCAGATGCGCATCGGCCGCCTTGGCGGAAGCACCGACTGTCTTACGCGCGCCGCGGCCACGCACGACACCGAGCTTCACCACCCGCGCCTTGACCACCACGCGGCGCGAGCGGAAGCGTCCGCCGGCATCGACCTTCCAGCCGCGATCGATGCCGGAGAGCGCGCCCGCCGCCCGGACGCCGCGACCGCGGACGTTATAGCGCCCGTTTCCTTTCCGGCCTGACCAGCCGCCGGACTCGCGCACGGCGATCTCGACCTGACGCCGGAATGGCAATGTCGCAAGGCCGCTCTGCCGCGTGCCGCGCTGGCGGATCCGGCCGGGGCGGACCCGGAATTTGTCGCCGTCGTCCTGTGCCATGCCGGCACGATGAGGGGCAGCGCCTCAGAGTATCAAGCGTAGAAAATGCGGAATCGCAGGTTAGCGCGCAAAGACCTGTCGCAGCGAGCAAAGGGCGGCGCGCACATTGCGCTTTCGACCGCCAAAAACCGCCCAAATCATAGCTTTAAGACTGACAACCACCTCATTAGCAGGTTGCGTCTCAGCCTCGGCACGGTGCATCAACTTGCCAAAAACAATGTGCAGACAACATGATGATGGCGCCAGACATTGCGATCGGCAGAGCGCTTTATCTTGCCATCAAATTCCTCTGCTTCACTGCCTATCACCTAATTCTGACAACATCCGCCGAATATACTACCAGGCAACAACCGAGAAGACCACATTCTGGCCAGCGCGAGCCGCTGACACGCTGCCGGCGCCGAGGCTACCACGACCGCTGTCGGACGCGAGATCGGCGACGCAGTGGATTCGCGGTCAAACGCCTCTCACGCGGCAGCCTAACCAGCGTCGAGTCTGCCCTCGTGATGCCAATGGATGTCCATCGCCGTGCAGAAACCTTGCAGAGAAACTGCCGCTGAACTGCACAGAGGTCGCAATTGTTGTGCACATGAGCAGCAATGCAGGGCGGCTTGATGTGCTGTCGGTTGATCGTAAAAGATCACCAATCTCGGTATCATTTGCCGCGTTTAGGCTCGGCAACCTCTTGCGATTTTTCGGCCACGGAGATGCCTCGACGCTCGGCATATTCGAGCAAGGCAACTTCAATCAAAGCCGTAATGGATCGCCGCTCGGCGTCAGCGAGCTGGCGCGCAAGCGCGAGTACGTCAGCATCAATGCGGGTAGTGAAGGGCTGTTTCGTCATCGGCCTAATTGCTTGCGATCCGGCGTCGTTCGAGGCAGAGTCATGCACGTGCATTGCACGTACATCGGCCGGGGTGAGTGCGCGAACACCCAACCCGGCCTGACCACAACCAAGCTGATTGGAGCTCGGATCATGGCTGATTCTGAGATTAGCATGAGTCTGTCCCGGCCATCCCGGAGGGACGTTCTCTCCGCCGTCCTGATTACGATCGGCGGCACTTCCTTCAACAGTTCGGCTGCGGCCGAACCGCAGGATCAGGGCGCAACGGACGCGGCTGTCCTTGGATGGAAAGCGTGGCGCGCCGCACATCGGCGCACGCTCGCTCTGTGCCGGAAACAGCAGCGTCTCGAGTCTGAGTTGGCGCGGACGATCGGCTTTCCGCAGGTGGTTCTAGCTGCAACCGAGCTGCCGTCGCCTGTGCGGGTCAGCTCTATGATGCAATTCGATGAGCTTGCGGCCGATCTGCCGTCGCTACGCACGCGACGCGCCGAAGTCGCTGCCACCCTGCGCGCACATCAACGGCGCTGGGACAACGCGGATAGCACCACCGGCTACTCCGCCACTCGGCAGGAAGAGGCGGCTGCCTCCGACGATGAAGAGCGCTTGATCGCGCGGCTCTTTGCGGCAGACGCCACCTCTCTGCGCGGTCTGGCCGCGAAGCTCGACGTACTGATCGCCATCGGTGCGGATGGCGCCGAGGGGCGGCATTTCCCATGGCCCGAACTGCGGCGCCTCCGCCGGGATGTTGCGCGCTTGATGCAGCTGCAGCGTCACGATGCAGTTGGCCTCACTGCTTGAAGCAGTGCTCCCGATGCCAACGCAGGAAGTGCGGATGCGGACGCTCGAACGCCCGTTGCGGGGCAATTGCGCGTCCGCTCCGATTGATGAAGGCGCGCACGCCATCAGGATCGTTGGCGTGCCGGGAGATCAGCACATCGAGATCGTCCGTCAGACTGATCATCCCCCGGTCGAACATCCAGTGCGCCGTACCTGACAGAGCCAATCCATTGCTGACAATATCCGGACCGTTCGCCTGAACCGGCTGAATATGCGCCGCCGCGACCTCGGCCCGCCCGCCGCCATTGATGAGTTTCAAGCCGCTGATGGCGCAGCGCTCATCATAGGCGTGTAGGACGATGCGTCGGAAGACGCGGTTCCGCACGATCCGTGACGACAAATAGCTTACGTGCTCCCGGCTCTCCTCGAACGCAAAGGGAGCCTGTTCTTCGCTGAATCCGTTCGGAGGCAAATCCGTATCCGTGGGCGGATGAGAATGCCGAATCCCATGGCGCGATCTCACCGCGCTATTCCGCGCGGGCGAGGGCGCCAGGAGCCGAGACGCGCCACGAGTATGTTCGCTGCGGCAGCAACGTATGGCCAGTTTGGCCGTATACAGATTGTCTGCTTTGGCGAGGACAGTTGCGATAGCAGGCGCTTTCGTGGGGGGGGCATCGCGATCTATGTCACGCGCTCCACACCTTCGCAGTTCGACTATCGAAGAACGTGTAGTCAGCAGATGAGCCTGACGTCTTCTGATACTTCGCAAGAGCTCCATCCAATGTATTTAGCGTTTCTTCGTTTGGCTCATAGACGCCGAAATAGAGATGGGCCGCTCCAGAGCCGAATATGGCGCGATAAATATGCGCATCATTCTCGTCGGCGCTATGCCCGTAAACGAACATCGCAGCAGAGTTCGTACGGAGCGTGTCATAGCAATGGCGGAGATACGCGACAGAGCTGATCTTGTGCATCTTCTGAACGCTGGTGCCCTCCGCGACGTACACCGGAAAGCGACGACCCTCTGCGATCGCATCAGTGATCGTCGCGATCACGCCTGCTCCGCGATCGACGGCCTTCAAGATCTCTCCCGTACCGTTCTCGAATAGATGAAGACCACCATGCAGATTGTAGATATGACAATACGCTTGTTCAGAGAACGGACCATGAAAGGACCCTACCGCCTTGCCGAGGCCGAAACCATCACGCAACGCCGATTTCTCCAAGTTTACCCAGTATAAAAGCAAATCGTAGTTCAGCGTAAAGACCGTCGAAAAGTGCGCAAGAAACGCGGCGCTGCTCGTATAATTTAATCGGATATCCTCCCGGTGGGCAGGATGCGTAGCGTTGATAGCTTCGACGAGTGCTTCCCGAACCTTCTGCGCGTCCGCTTCGATATCGGCGGCGTGGGCGGAGTTCCCGTATGCACGCTCCACAAGGGCCGCGCCCTCCAGCGCTCGGACGACTGCTTCGAAGTCCACGGTAGCAAGGGCAGTAAACAGATTGCGAACTGGGGTTCCGACGGCGAGTCCCGACTTGTCGAGCAGGTTGCTGTAGCTGAAGTACTCGGCTGAAAATCCGTTCCCGATCAGGAGTGCGCGGTCTTCACCTTCCGTGCGTGTCAGGGCTTCTTGGAAGTCAATCAGATCAGCCATTAGATCTACCCTCTTCTTCTCTGGATGCAAGCCGCTACCGATGGTTTATCAGACGAGGCCACAAGACTGCGGCGCTGTTGCCGACGAGTGGAGTCGGCGGATGTCACCTCGAGGCTTGACACTCGTTCGGTCGCTTTGCCGGTACGCCCATCGATCCTTTGAATGGTCGGGATTGGGCCGTATCCAGACGGTCGGCTCATGGGTGAAGAGGATCGAACGACTCCTTTGAAAGCGGGTTGATCTCTACGACAGCTTAGACCCCATCTCGGTCGTTGGGATACTGCCAAGGCTATGAAACCTCTCGCGTAAAGCAGGCAGTTCTGTCGCCGGGGGGGCGGAACCTACCAGAGCACAACGGCACCTCAGAGCCTCTTGCTACCGCGCATCTGCATCCCTCCGGAACACTTTTCGGTGGCCGCCGCAGAACCTGCAATCGCCGCCATATTCAGAGGCGCCAGTGCCCTTGCATTCCGGGCATTTGACCAAATCGAAATCGCTCCAGTCAATGCGATCAGACATTCCCTTGGGTATCCGACACTCGCCAGCACATGCGGGACAGTCGAAGCCCTCATACTGGCCAGAGCCATTGCATAGCCTGCATTTTACGTCGTCGTAGTCTGCGAGATCGATGTCCGCTGCATGGCGCGATTCTATTTGCCTTTCGCCCCTGCAGAACGGGCATTGGTCCCCATCACGGCTCCCGCTTCCGTCGCAGACAGGGCAATCGACCAAGCCATAGGCACTAACGTCGATACTCCCTGCGAACCGACGTTCCATCCGCGCGTCGCCGCCGCATCCGGGGCAAAGGTCTCCGCGGAGGGTTCCCGCACCATCGCAAACTGGGCAGTCGACCATCTCGAAATCGGCGAGATCAACCTTCTCTTCGTCTTCTTCGCGGATCGAACCTTCACCCTGACATACAGGGCAGTCTATGCTGTCGTGATGACCGCTGCCGTGGCAGAGCGGACAATCAACCTTACCTGTTGCCTTTAGATATTCGCTCCTGGCCTGCTCGGCTTCTTCCTTCCAACTCACAAGCGATGAGGGCTTCTTGACGGATGCCTTCGCGGTTGAGGTTGAAATCTTCTTGGCAAATGCTTGCAGTGAAACCGCGTCCGCATCCGTCTTGGAAATTTTGGCGCGACTGGCTGCTTTCGCGGCTTTGCTCAGCCCTTTGAGGTCAATTGCCGCGACTGCCTCGATCCCCCCATGCGCGTCTTTGAGTCCGGCATTAGCTAGCATGTCCGACGCCTTCTCCACGAGGCGGATCAGGTCGAGGATGCTTTTGTCTAGAGCAAACTCGTGCCGCAACAGGCGAAGCTTTCTTTCCACCAGTAGCTCTTTTACAGCCTGCGCGACGGGTATCTTCACGTTGCTCATTTGAGCCACGTCGTCGATCACTGTATGATGGTTAGGACAAAGCCAAAGCAAGTTCTCAGGATGGTGGCTCTTGCTCGCCGACACCGCCTCAATATGCGCTGCCTCGCCCGCCGACTCAAAGCCGCAGATCGGGCAAACCGCTGCAGCTTCGAGCATGATCTCTTTTCGAATCTTGTCAGGAAGTTTGGGTCGCTGTGCCTTAGGTGACTTTGGCCAGGGAGCTCGGAGGTAGTTGTCGAACGCATCGAGATCTTTCGTCGTGTACCAACGACCTCCCTCGTCCTCGACGCAGCGAAGCTTAACGTCCTCTTGATACTTCACCGCATGCTTGGTGAAATGGGCGAGAAGGCTCGGCGACATCCTCAGGTGGATGGCACCCTCGATTTCTGAGAGGCGCGGCGCTTTAGGTGCGCTCTTGGAAGGCTTCATCCTTGCAAATCCTCACATTAGACAGCTACGCGAAGCCAGCCGGTAAAATGGAAGCTAATACGCACTCCGCGCGCGCGTCACTACCCATTGCGCGTTGATTTACGCGATCCTCCAATACGTCGCGGCCTTCTAGTCTCAACCCACGTCGATGCCCTCCGCCTTATGGACGGGCGCAGGCGAGGAGCGTCCGCTTCCGGGCGCTCAGCACTCGCATCTGCAAGACCATTTCCTGACTGGTTGGCGAATGAACCGATCCTCCCGGCAGCGGCTTCGAGAGCGGTATCGATGAAGGCGGCGCAATCTATGTGTGTGCGGGCCGCCAATGCGGATAGGTGACATAGGCGGTCAACGCCCCCTCCTCATCGGTGCGAATGGTGACGGCTTCACCCTTGGGCATATGGACGATGTCGCCAGGGCCGACGATGACCGTACCGGCATCGGTGGAAACCGTAAGCCTTCCCTCCAGAACGATCATGACGTCGTCAACCGCCATTGTCTCGACGAGGCTCTGGCCGGGCGCGTAGCGTCCATAGCCGATGGTGATCGGCCCGCCGTGCCGCTCATCGACCAGATTGCCGACGAACACATCCGCCTCCTGGCCGGGCGAGCGCTCCAGCGCCGCATCGGCGATGGTGAACTTGCGAACCTTCATCACTTTTCTCCTTCCGCAGATCGTTTCGGGCCGCCATCCAGACCGCTGCATCTGAAGAATGGCGAGTATCGCCCTCCAGCCAGCGGTAAAGATCGACGATCTTCGTCTCGAAATGCTCCTCGCCGACGTCGACACGCCTGCTTTCGGGGCAGATCGCACAGTCACCTGATCGGGGAAACAAGGTCGAGTCGACTTGCCTCCGCACGCCTCAGGCGATGATGGCGGTCACGCGGATCTCGATGCGCATCGTCGGTAGCCCCAACGCGTCGACGCCCGTCTGCGTCCAGATCGGCGCATGATGGGGCATATACTCGCGATAGAGTCGCGCCATCGTCTCGTTGACCTCCGGGGGAAAGCCGCCGACATGGTAGGAATTGACGTGCACCACGTGTTCCCAGCCCGCGCCGGCCGTCGCCAGCGTGCGCTCCACATTGCGGAACGCCTGAGCGATCTCTTCCTCCAGCACATCGGGAATCCGCAGATCGTCATCCCAACCGCCCTGGCCCGATATCTCCACGCGGTTTCCGATCCTCACTGCCTGTGAGTAGTGCAGCAGGTCGCGCAGACGTTCCCCATAGCCCGGGGTGACGAAGAATTCCGGCTTTTCCATTCTGTCCTTCTCTTCAGCGGTTCACCAAGACGGCACATCAGGAGGCGATGACGACGCGCCCGAGGATGGAATGGGCTTCGGCATAGGCGTGAGCCTCCGCAGCCGCCGCAAGTGGAAACGACCTGTCCACGATCACCTCAAGATCCCCGGTCACCGCCAGCTCCAGCATCCTGGAAACCGTGCGGTAAACCTCCGGTTTTTCCAACTGCGTTCCCATGAAGACGCCGAAAAGCGATTGGTTCGCCTGCAGCGCCGGCCACAGATCGATACCGAGTTGCGAACCACCGGCGTTGCCGACGAAGACCAGACGCCCCTCGGGGCGGAGCGCCGCGAGGGAAGCTTGCAAGGTGGCTCCTACCGGGTCCACGACGAGATCCGCGCCACGGCCTTCCGTCAGACGCATGACCATATCGACGACATCGTCCGAGCGATGATCGATCGCGTGATCGAGGCCAAGCTCGATCAGACGTCCGGCCCTCTCGGCCCCGGAGATCGTTGCAAGCACCGTCGCGCCTGCCCGATGCGCGAGCTGGATCGCGGCGAGCCCGACGCCGCCGGCGCCGGCCTGGATGAGGACGGTTTCGCCACGCTTCAAACCACCCCGTGCGAAGAGGCAGTGATGAGCTGTTCCAAATGCGATCGGCAGAGCTGCGGCGCCGGCCGTGTCGAGCCCTTCCGGCACAGGCCAAGTCCGGCTGGCGGCAACGGCGCGCAACTCCGCGTGCGACCCGGCGAGATCGAAGCTCGTCACCTTCTGGCCCACCTGGCGATTCTTCACGTTCTCACCGACCGCGATGATTTCGCCAGCGGCCGCATAGCCGACGACGAAGGCTGGGTGGGGCGGAGGCGTGGACGCGCGATTGATCAGGTCGCCGCCCTCGATGGCGGCCGCCTCGACGCGGATTAGCACGCCATCGCTCAGGCAGACCGGATCGGGCACGTCCGCGTACCGAAGGACATCTGGCGGGCCGGGGTGGTCATAGATCGCTGCTTTCATGGTTCGCTCGCTGCGTCCTCGCTCGGGAGTGGTCGGACCCGTCTGCGGGACCGAAACAAGCGAGGCGGCGGAACGGCGGCTGATGGCCCGGGCCGGTGCTGCTCGTCGATACGCGACCTGTCCCGGGCCGCGCCCGCGATGGTCATATTTGGGCGATGCCACCATCGGCGAAGACCTCGCTCCCGGCCATGAAGCGGCTGTCACGCGAGGCGAGGAACGCCGCTACCGCGCCGATCTCGTCCGAATCGGCGACGCGTCCGATCGGTGTCGCCCCCCGGAGCGCCTCGATCCCTTCGTCGCCCATGAGTTCCAGCGCCTTTTCCGTCCGCGTGCCGCCCGGCGACAGCACGTTCACGCGGATCCCCCTGTCGGCGAGTTCCGGTGTCCAGCTGCGCGCAAAGCTGCGGACCGCAGCCTTGGTCGCGGCATAGAGGCTGAAATTCGGGAACGCCTTCACCGACGCGCTCGAGCCGGTCAGGATGATGGATCCGCCTTCGCCCATGAGTGGCAAGGCGCCCTGGACGGTGAGCAGTAATCCTTTCACGTTCGCGCCAAAGACCCGATCGAATTGTTCGGGAGCGATCTGCCCAAGCGGCGTGGGTTCCGAGATGGCGGCGTTCGCGAGCAGGATGTCGACGCGGCCACGCTCGGCCCTGACGGTTTCGAAGAGCCGATCGAGATCGGCGATCTCGTTGATCGACCCGGCGACGGCACGCGCATGCGGCCCGAGTTTCGCCGCCGCTTCATCAAGCCTCGACCGGGTGCGGCTGAAGAGGAACACGAAAGCGCCTTCCTCGACGAAGCGCTTGGCCGACGCAAAGCCGATGCCGGTCGCGCCGCCCGTTATGACCGCCGTTCTGCCTTCAAGTCTGCTCATCTTGTCAGCCTCTTGTTGAGCCGTGCCTGCAGCCACGTCATTTCGTAACGAACTTCAGAAGGTCGGCGTTCAGCACATCAGCATTCACCGTCAGCATTCCGTGCGAGAAACCGGGATAGGTTTTCAGCGAGGCGTTTGGCAGCAGCTTGACCGCCTTCAAAGCCGAGGCGGCGATCGGAACGACCTGGTCGTCCTCGCCGTGCAGCACCAGCGTCGGCACGGTGATGGCCTTGAGGTCCTCGGTCTGGTCAGTTTCCGAGAAGGCCTTGATGCCATCACAGTGTGCCTTGGCGCTCCCCATCATGCCTTGCCGCCACCAGTTCTGGATCACGCCTTCGTGGACCGTCGCGCCCTCGCGGTTGAAGCCGTAGAACGGGCCCGAGGGAACGTCGCGGAAGAGCTGCGCACGGTTGCTGGCCAGCGCCGTCCGAAAGCCGTCGAAGACCTCCATCGCTGTGCCCTCAGGGTTGTCGCCGGTCTTCAGCATCAGCGGCGGAATGGCAGCGACGAGGACGGCCTTGGCCACCCGGCCCGCGGGTTCGCCATGTCGCGCCACGTACCGTGCCACTTCGCCACCGCCGGTGGAATGGCCGATGTGAACCGCGTTCTTCAGGTCCAGCGCCTTGGCGACGGCAAACGCGTCGGCCGCGTAGTGGTCGATGTCGTGACCGTCGGCGACCTGCTCCGAGCGCCCGTGGCCGCGCCGGTCATGCGCGACCACGCGATAGCCCTTCGACAGGAAGAACAGCATCTGCGCGTCCCAGTCGTCGGAGCTGAGCGGCCAGCCATGGTGAAAACGATCGGCTGGGCATCCCTGGCACCCCAGTCCTTGTAGAAAATCTGTACGCCGTCGTCGGTCGTGACAAAGCCCATGGATGCTTTCCTCCTTGAACATCGTGAGCGCCGAGGCCGAGATCAGGGCATCGCGGCGGCTGAGCGGCATTGAGGAGTCTCCGCGAGAGATCCAAAAGGCGGCGCGTAGAATCTCACGCCGCCGCACGTGAACGGTCTATTACGGCGGGCAGATCGAGCCGCTTCGAGGTCCGCGCCGGCGGGCGACGCTTGCCGGGCGCAACTTGCCGTTCCGTCAGCTGATAGGGTAGCTCCATATTCCGGCACGCTGTGTCGCAAAACGGGGAACGCCGACTTGGACATCGAGGATCTGCAGACATTCGTCGCCGTGGCCGATG
>NZ_JAHBGD010000025.1 GCF_018390605.1 Ancylobacter defluvii | reverse complement strand
GATCTTCCAGGTTGCCGACTATGGGCTCGTCGGCGACCTGTTCCAGATCGTCCCCGAACTCACGGCGGAAATTGCTGCCCGACACCGGCTTGGCTGACCATGACATGCGTCCCGCAGCCACGGCGCGGCGGCCCCTCCACTCCGCTTCTTCGATTTTCTGATCTATCGGTCGGCCATGCCGTGCGGTTGAACGGTGCGTGCACCCGGTTCTCGCCCCGACCCTCGCGGTTCGAGGTCGGGGCTCCAAACCAGAAATGGGTGGCGGACTTCACCTACATCTGGACTGCGGGGACTGGCTCTACGTTGCCGCCGTCGTCGATCTATTCTCCCGGCGTGTCGTCGGCTGGTGGATGAAGGCCGAGAGACCGCGCAGCTCGTCACCGATGCCTCCTTATGGCCACCGGGCGCGGCGGCAAGCCGGACGGACGTCCTGATGCATCACTCCGATAGGGGCCGCCGACACGCCAGCGAGCCGCTCCAGCGCCTGATGGCCGATCATGGCATCACCTGTTCGATGAAGCGGTCGGGAAACGTCTGGGACAATGCTGCGATGGAAAGCTTCTTCTCGTTGCTCGAGATCAAACGCACGGCGCGCAAGATCTATAGGACGAAGGACGACGCGAGAGCGGACATGTTCGACTACGTTGCGCGCTTCTACAATCGCCGGCACAGGCATAGGCTATCCGAGCCCCGTCGAGTTCGAGGAACGAGCTAAATCAGCTTCACCTCGTGTCCACAGAACCGGCAGCAGGCCACTGCGACGGTATGTACGCTGCGGCTAGCCTGGTCGGCGCGCTTGCCGGCTCGAGCGTCGGCAAGCTGGTGGGTGGCGGGAAGCTGCTCTTCGCCTTCTCATGCTGGCGGGCGGTGTGCTGATGCTTTGAAGGCGCAGCAATCCGGGCGAGCTGGGTACGGAATGGAATCGCGAGAAGGTGGCTTTCGCGTTCATTGGTGGTGGCGCGCTCGGCTGCCTTGTCGGATGGAATGCGCGCGGCGCCTCGCCGGCGATCCGGCCAGTTCACGACGGCGTTCGCAACGCTTATTTTCGTCGGCATGACGATATGCTGTTCCGTAGCGTCTCCGCATTGCTCTCTGAGGGTGCGCCAGAGCTGCGATGGCCGCCAATGCCGAGAGAGAGACGTGCGTCGGCGAATGCGCCGGCACTTGCGCGATCGGTCTTCGGCGAGGGCCGAGCCGCGTTGGATTCTCAGTCCGTCCGTTCCGCCAGCATCCGGGCTGCCCCCATTCCTACGAGCATGGCCGGTACGAAAACCAGCGTGCCGGGGGCGAGCAGGCCGAGCGCTGTGAAAGCCGGTCCCGGACAGAACCCCCCGAGGCCCCAGCCTATGCCGAACAGAGCCGGCCCGATAATGAGGCGCACGTCGATGTCGGTGCGCTTCGGCACCTGAAAGCGTGGCGCGAGCAGCGGCGCCGGGCGCGCCCAGGCGAGGCGGAAGCCGAAAAACGCCACCACCACCGCCCCGCCCATCACGAAGGCCAGCGAGGGGTCGAAGCTGCCGAACAGATCGAGGAAGTTCAGTACCTTGGCGGGGTCGCTCATGCCGGAGATCACCAGGCCGACGCCGAACAGCAGGCCGAGGCCGAGATTGACGAGCAGCGACATGGCGTCAGCCTCCAATCACATGGCGTGCGAACACATGGCGGACGATGAATACCGTGATGAAACCGGTCGCCATGAACACGCCGGTGGCGACGAAGGAGCGCGGCGAGAGGCGAGCGATCCCGCACACCCCATGCCCGGAGGTGCAGCCCCCGCCCCATACCGAACCGAAGCCGACCAGCACCCCTGCGGCCGCCATCAGCGCGGCGTTGGAGGAGACGGTCTGCACCACCGGCGCGCCGGTCACGGCCGCGACGAGGAAAGGCGCGGCGACGAGCCCGATGATGAAGGCGAGCCGCCCGCCGAAGCCGCCGTCGCGATAGGGCGGCAGCAGGTGGCCGGCAATGCCGCTGATGCCGGCGATGCGGCCTTCCAGCAGCATCATCAGCACGGCGCTCAGCCCGATCAGGGCGCCGCCGATCAGCGAGGCGACGGGAGTGAACTCGGTCATGGCCGCGGCTCCGTCCCCACCGTCGCGCCGGGCGCGCAGAACAGGGCGTGCATGGTGGCGATGAAGGTTTCCACCCGCGGATCGGCGAGCCGGTAGAACACCTGCTTGCCCTCCTTGCGGCCGACGATCAGCCCTGCCTCGCGCAGCCCCGCGAGTTGCTGCGACAGGCCGGGCTGGCGGATTCCGAGCATATCCTCCAGCTCGCGCACCGAGCGCTCGCCATCGACGAGGGCGCAGGCGACGAGCAGCCGGTCGGGGTTCGACAGCTTCTTGAGGAAGGCCGAGGCGTCGCCCACCCGGGCCTTCATGTCGGCGACGTCGCCGGAGAGCTTCTCGGTCATCGTCTCAGCTCCAGGGGGCTCCCTTGAGAAGGTCGAGCGGGATCTTGAGATAGCGGACCCCGTTCGATTCCGGCACCGGGAGCCGCCCGCCATTGGTGTTGACCTGCAAGGACTGCAGGATCAGCTTCGGCATGGCGAGGCTTCTGTCGCGCGCTTCGCGAATGGCGACGAACACCTCTTCGGTTCTGCAGCGCGCCATGTGGATGTTCTTCGTCTTCTGCTCGGCCACGGTGGATTCCCACATCGGCTCGCGCCCGTCCGGCTGGTAGTCGTGCCCGGTGAAGATGCGGGTCTCGTCGGGCAGCGCAAGGATGGTCTGGATCGACTTCCACAGCGCTTTTGCGCTGCCGCCGGGAAAGTCCGCCCGTGCCGTGCCACTGTCCGGCATGAATAGCGTGTCGTGCACGAAGGCGGCGTCGCCGATCACATAGGTGACGGAGGCGAGCGTGTGGCCGGGCGAGAACATCACCTTCGCGTCGATTGAGCCGACTTTGAAGCTGTCGCCATCGGTGAACAGACGATCCCATTGCGAGCCGTCGGCCGGGAAGTCCGGCCAATTGTAAAAGCCCTTCCAGAGCGTCTGCACGTCCTTTACTCGCTCGCCGATCGCGGTCGGAGCGCCGGTCTGCTGTTTGAGATAGTGCGCCGCAGAGAAATGGTCGGCATGGGGGTGGGTGTCGAGGATCCACTCGACCTCGTAGTTCCTGGTCCGGATGAAATCGAGCAGACGGCCCGCATTGATCGCGGCGGTCTGGCCGGATTTCTCATCGAAGTCGTAGACCGGATCGATAATGGCGCAGCGCCTTGTCGCCGGGTCAGCGACCACATATTGGATCGACCAGGTTCGCGGATCGAAGAAACCGGTAACTTCGGGCTTCTGTGTCATGGCAGGCTACCTTCCCTGGCGCGGATGCCTATCTGTGCGCGCGCTTGAGCGGGCAGGTGGAGAGGCCGGGGATGGAATAGGGCGGGCAATTGCTCAGCAGAGCCGTGACAAGTGGTAGAGCCCCAATCAAGCCGATCCAGCGCAAACTCCCTTCGAGAAGGAAAATTAGCGAAAATAGGCCGATGACGATGCGCATGCGCGCGATCCGCAAGGCCGACATTGTGGGTCATGATCTTACCCTTGTGTGGCAGCTCTGCCCCCGTCACACAGGGATAATATTATTTACGATAAAACGCAATCGATATTTTGCAATTATCAATCCTTAGGACGAAACCAGGATCGCCGGGCCATCTCAGCCGCCGGTCATAGAAGTCGACCACGTCCTGGTGCATCATCTGGATGCATCCGGAGGAACGGCCTTCCCGGGACGCCTACTCGTGACGGCCGCAGCGGGACTTCTGGATTTCTGCGCTGCCTAGACCAGCCCTGCGAGCACCATGAAGCAAGCGGTGTGGGCAATGGCGAAGGCGACGATTCCGATCGCGCTCAGCGTCTTGATGCCGGCGAGGCCCTGACCGAGAGCGGGCAATACGATGCCGGCGTTGATCAGCCAGACCAGCAGCGCATAGACGAGCCCTTTCTCGAACGCGGCTCCCGGCAGGAGCGCTTTGATCCGCACATAGATCAAGGCCATGCCAAGCCCCACGGCGACCTTGAAGCCGTTGGTGAAGAGCGGGCCGTTCGGATTGGGGAAATGCAGCGTGGCCCAAGCGCGATCGACGCCCAGCCGGTGCAACGCCGGCCCGGTCCACAGTTTCACCAGCCGCTGGAAGCCGCCGCGCGCGGTGACGACGCCGAACCGGTCGGCCAGGCCCAGCAGGAGGAAATTGACCGCCAGCGCGACCAAGCCCGCCAGCAGCGCTTTCAGATAGGCGGAAAGCATCGTCCTCTCCCGCTCAGGCTTCGCTGCGGATCTGGCGGCGCATCTCGTCCGCCAGCGGGTGCAGCCGGTCGGGCGCTATCGCGCCGACGAGGCTGTAGCCTAGTCCGCGGTCTGCCCAGGCGAGGCCGTTAAGATCGCCGTCTGCATGCGGCACCATCGGCACGTCGCGCTCGCTGCGCATCGGACGCGCCAGCATTACGAGCCGCGTTCCGCGGTCGTCATCATACATGAACAGGGCGGCCGGACCGTGCTCGGTCGGCACCACGCGCCCGCCCATGAGCCGATAGCCCGCCGCCGTCAGGTCCGGAATGCCGATCGGACGGCCGATACGCTTGGTGGTCCAGGCTGCGAGCACGTCGCGATCGCTCGCACGGATCTCGACCGGCCGCACCTGGTCGGGCGCATAGGTCGCATAGCTCGCGGCGGCCTCGCGAGCGAGCGCCTGGGCCCCTTCGGAGGTCGGAGGCGTCATGCCGCGCAGCGACCAGCCTCCGGCGGCACCCACGGACAACAGCAGCACCGCAGCGGCCGCCATCGCCCAGCGCGGCGCCCGCCGAGGACGGTGCCGCGCCTCGATCATGCGCGAAAGATCGAGTTCCGTCGGCACCGGCTCGTCGATCACCGGCGCGAAAGCCGCGCGCAGCATGTCGGCCTGCTCACTATGGAGGGCGATGCGCTGCGCAACATCCGGGTGAGCGTCGAGATAGGCAATCACCTCCGCATGACGCGCGGGATCGAGCGTGCGGTCCAGGAGACCGTTGAGGTCGTCTTCGGTGATAGGGCGAGAACTCATTTCACGCTCCGGAGATAGGGCGGCGAGAGGGTCGCGCGCGGTTCGGCGCACATCAGCCCGGCAAGCCGTTCGCGGGCGCGCGAAAGCCGCGACATCACGGTACCGATCGGCACGTCGAGCACCCGCGCGGTTTCGGCATAGGAGAGTTCCTCGACCGTGACCAGCAGCAGCACGGTACGCTGCTCGTCCGGCAACCGTGCCAGCGCCGCGAGCAATTCGCGGTGGCGCAGCCCATCCTCCTGCGGCGCGGCGAGTGACAGGTTCGCAGCATCGGCATCGTCAAGGGCGACATGAACCGGCCGCTGCGCCGAGCGGCGCAGCCGAGTCATGGCGAGATTGTGCAGGATAGCAAAGATCCATGCCCGCGCATCGCTCTCATGGCGCCGCTGGTGCCAGCGGCTGATGGCCCGCTCCAGGCAGTCCTGCACCAGATCGTCCGCCGCCGCCCGCTCGCGCATCAGGGCGCGCGCATAGCGCCTAAGCGCAGGGATGAGCGGCTCGATGAAGCGTACCATCTCCTGGTCCATGCCGTCTCCTTATCGAGAGAAGGCGGGCCGCTCGCCGTTGCGAGACGGTCCGCCTTCATCCCGCGCGGGATGCCTGTCAGTCGAGCGTCTGGCGCTGCACCACGGCACCGAGCCGCGCGGTCGAGCCCTCGGCGATGACAAGATAACGCCGCTGCGCCTTCGCGTCGTTCTGCACGATCTGGCGGATCGGACCGGCGGCGTTGACGATGGCCGACCCGGCCGGATTGGTCATGAAGGCGGAGAGCGGCTCCAGTGCGCCCTTGCCGTCCGGCTGACTGGCCAGCGCGAGCACATAGGGCTTCTTCGGCGCCAGCCCGGTGACCGAGGCCTGCAGGATCTGGATCAGCCCCTGATCGAACAGCGAGACGCTGGTCGGAGCCTTGTCTTTCGCCTTCCCGTCGCTGGCGAGGCTGAGATGGGCCGCCTGCCCGGCGACACCAAGCGGCTGCAGGTTCTGCGTCCCGTCGCCCTCCGCCACTGCGCCGGGGACGTAGTTCACCGCCTGCGGCGCCTGACCGATCGGGATGGTGGCGATCACCTTGTTGCTCAGCGTGTCGATGGCGGCGAGCGCATCGGCGTTCTCCAGCCCGACATAGACCCGCGAGCCGTCGCCCGACGGCCAGATGCCGTGTGGCAACTTGCCGACCGGAATCGTCGCCAGCTGCGAGAAGTCGTCGGTGCGGAACACCTTGATCTCGTTGAGCCCGCCGACCGTCACATAGGCGAAGGTGCCGTTGGCGTTGTGGGCGAAGTTGACGTGATTGGTGATCGGGCCGGTGTCGAGCGTCTTGATGACGTCGAAAGGCGGCTGCGCGTTGAACACCTGCGTCTTGCCGATGTCCTTCAACGTGAACCAGACCTGCTTGCCGTCGGGCGTCACGGCGATGTTCGGGCAGAACGGGCTTTCCTGCTTCACATGGCCGACGATCATATGGTCGGCGACCGAGATCACCACGGTCTCCGGCATGAAGGAGGAGCAGACATAGCCGTATTTGCCGTCGGGCGAGAAGATCTGCATACCCGGGCCGTTCGGCACCTTGATGCGGGTCTTCTCCTCATAGGTCGCCCCGTCCAGCACGGCGATGTAGTCCTCGCCGCGCACCGTGACCCAGACTTCCTTGCCATCCGGCGTGAAGAACGCCTCGTGCGGCGAGCGGCCGACATAGGTGGTGTGCTTTACCATATTGGTCGCGGTGTCGATGAAGGTGATGGAGTTCGAGCCGATCGACACCACGGCAATGGTCTTGCGATCCGGCGAGAAGCCCATGCCGTGCACCAGCACCTGCCCCTTGTAGAGCGGGCTGAAATTCACCGGCTGCGGCTCGCCCAGCCGGATGACCCCGACCAGCCTGTTGGTGGCGGGATCGGTGACGGAGATGGTGTTGGAGAACTGCTCGGCGGCATAGACGCGGTCGCGGCCGCTCAGCGGAATGTCGGGGGCGGAGGCGGCGAACGGTGCTTGTCCGGCGAATGCGGGCACCGCACAGGACAGCATGGCGCCCGCGAGCACGCCGGTCAGGAAAGGATTGTTCATCGGTCGGTTCCTACTTCGTCGGCATCGACATGGCTGGCATCGTCATGTTGCCGGCGGACATCGTGCTGTGGGGTGTGGCAAGGTCGGGCATGGCGGAATGGGCGTGGACGGGGCCTGCCTCCGGCTCGGTCGGCGCCGGCGCGGAAGGCGGCAGCTTCTGGCCGAGCGCGAGGCGCATCGCGGCGATCTCCTGCTGCTGCTCGACCACGATCTCCTGCGCGAGGCGCCGCAGTTGCGGGTTGGTGCCGTAGCGCAGATAGGCAACCGCCATGTCGATCGCGCCCTGATGGTGCGGGATCATCATCGCCGTGAAGTCGGCGTCGATATCGCCGGTCGGCTTCACCTCCATCTCCGCCATCATCTTGTCCATGGCGGCGGTGTTCTCGGCGAGAAACGGCGCTTCGTCGCGGGTGGCGGAAGCCACATCGGTGCCATGGCCGTGGTCGTGCGCCTCGGCCGCGCTGCCGGCCAGGCAGAGCGCGAGCAGCGCGCCGACATGGGACAGGTGTCGTTGTCGCATGGGCTTTTTCCTTCCGGCGCGATGGCGCCTTCGGAAGGTTGGACTCCGGGCCCTCGCGATTATTCCGGCCCGGCACGAATTTTCTCCAGCCCTTCACATTGGCCCGTCCGACGCCCAAGCCGGGCTGGGAGAAATTCGGGGAACTAAGCCCTGCGGGGCGGAATAAATCGGTGTGGCGCGAGTCTCCCGTGTGCAGGCCACATCTGGAGATACACGCACATGCGCCTTTCAATCCTCGCCGCCACCCTCGCCCTCGTCACCGCTTCCGGCTCGGCCGCGCTGGCAGGACCCACTGAGGACCTCGCCAAGTCGCGCGTCGACGCCATTGCCGGCGGCGACCTCGCCACTGTCACCGCCGCTTACGGCCCCGCTGCGACATTGCACTGGGTCGGCGGCCCGCTCGACGGCACCTACAGCCAGCCGGGCAAGATCAAGGAGGTCTGGTCGAAATTCTTCGCCGCCCAGGGCGCCCAGAAGGCGACCATCGCCACGGCCGCCGAGGCGGCCAATCCAAAGGGCGGAACCGTGACCGTCGAGGCTACTTTCGCCGGCAAGAACACCGTCAAGGTGCGCTACGTGCTGCTCTATCGCGACGGCAAGCTGGTCGATGAGATCTGGCAGGTCAATCCCGCCGCAACCTACTGAGCAATCAATCCCGTGGGGCCGGCCAGGATGCCGCCTCACGGGAACTCAACGATCGAGACGTCGTTTGTCGGGGCGGGACCCGCCGACTCATACTCGGCTTGCTGCTCGCCGCATCGACGCGAAGGTTAGGACAAAACGGGCATTGCAAACCTTCGATGCACCGCCTCTCCTGGACCACCATCCCACTCAGGGCATCACGGTGCCGCAGTTGGGATCGAGTATCTGACCGGTGAAGGCATCGCCATCGGCGGAGGCGAGGAACACCACCGAGCGGCCGACATCGCGCGGATGACCCCAGCGCTTGAGCGGGATCTTCTCGCGCACCGCATCCGTATATTCCGGGCCGGCGCGGAAGCGGCCGGTGGCCGTCGGCCCCGGCGCTACACAATTGACGGTGATCTCGGGGGCCAGCGCCAGAGCAAGCGACTTCGACATCGCGATCACCCCCGCCTTGGCCGCCGCATAATGCGGCAGATGCGCGTCGCCGATATAGGCCTGCTCGGAGGCGATGTTGACGATGCGCCCGCCGCCGCGCGCCCGGAGATGGGGAATCGCCGCCTGCGTGAGGAAGAACGGGCCGCGCAGATTCAGATCCAGCATCTCGTCATAATCCGCCTCGGTGATGTCGAGCAGCGGCTTGTGACGTGAATAGCCGGCATTGTTCACCAGAAGGTCGAGGCCCCCCAGCGCGCCCACCGCCTCTTCCATGAGGCGCCGGCATTCGGCGACCTCCGAGACGTCTCCCGCCACCGGAAAGGCGCGCCGGCCCAGCCGCTCGATCTCGCCGACCGCCTCAAGGGTTTCCTCCGGCCGGTTGAAGTCGGCGACGGCGACATCGGCGCCTTCCTCCGCGAGGCAGATGGCGATTGCCCGGCCGATGCTCTCGCGGCGTCCGGCGCCCGTCACCAGCGCGAGCTTTCCCTCAAGCCGTCCCATCGATCCACACTCCAAGGCGCATCACGGCGCCGCGCCGCCAATCGTTGCCGGCTCCAGGGCGAAGGGCCCGCCCCAGCGGCTCAGCCCCACGGGGTTCCGTCCCGCCAGAACGAGACACTTCCACAAAGTGACCGAAATAGAGTCCAGAACGGCGATACCAAGCTCGCGCTCCAGCGTCGGCGCGATCGCCGAGCCCTTGAGATTGGTGCAGACGATGGCGACGGCATCGCAGCCTTCCCGCGCCACTTCGCGCGCCATGCGGGCGATCTCGTCTTCGTCGACCTCGCCAAAGGCGAAATTGTCGCTGAGGCCGAGATGGCGCTCCGCCGTGACGGCAAAGCCGGCCGCCCCCCAATTCGCCTGGATGCGTTCCTGCACGTCGGCACTGTATGGCGTGACCAGCCCGATGCGGCGAAAGCCACCGAGGCGGAACAGGTCGCGGAAGGCGAGCACCGCCGTGCAGGCTTCGATTCCGGTCCGCCGACGGATCGCCGCGCACAGCGCCTCGTCGCGCTCGAAGCCGAGCCAGGCGGCGGAGGTGCCGTTCCAGCCGATGACGTCGACCTTGGCGTCGGCCAGCAGATCGGCGGCGGCGAGAATGCCCTCGGGTGCGAACTGGCCGAGAGCGGCGGGCGACAGGCCGATCTCGGTGACGCGAAAGCGTGAGAAATGCGCGCTTGCATTGTCGAGGTCGGCGAGCATGGCCGAGGTCAGCGGCTCCAGCACCGTGTTCGATGACGGGGTCAGCATGCCGAGCCGTGCGACGGTGCTCTGGGGATGGGATGTTGTCACGACAGTCTCGCTGAGTAGGTCGAAGCATCGATCGGATGACAGGCGCAGCGCGCCCGGATGCGCCGGAGGGCGGGCACCATGCGGGCCACCTCGGCCTCGGCACGGTCGTAGAATGGCGCGAGCGAGCGGAACTCCTCCCGCGCCTCGGCGAGCAATGCGGGCTCGTCGATGCGGGTCAGTCTTCCGCCGTGCATGACGATGGAGCCGTCGACCACGACCGTGTCGATGGATTGTCCGCGCTCGGCGTGAACCAGTTGCCGGAGCAGGTCGTTGGCCGGTGTGAAGCCGACGCCGTCGAGACGGTACATCACGAAGTCGGCCGTGGCACCGACCTTGACAGTCCCGAGGTCATCGCCGCGGCCGAGCGCGACAGCCCCGCCGTGTGTCGCCGCCCGCCAGGCCTCCTCGGCACCGACCCAGTCCTCGGGCTCCTCGCCGCGCAAGCTGTGCAGTGCGGTGGCCAGTCCGACCGAGTTGAGCATGTTGGCGGTATCGGTGGAGGCACAGCCGTCGGTGGCGACGCTGACATTGACGCCGGCATCGAGGAGGGCGCGCAGGGGAGCGATGCCGGAGCCGAGGCGCAGATTGCTCCACGGATTGTGCTGGACGGTGGCGCCGCTGCGCGCGATCAGTTCGATATCGCGCGGGGTCAGCCACACGCAGTGGATCAGCGTCGTCTTCGGCCGCAGCAGACCGATGCGGTCGAGATAGTCGACATAGGTGCAGCCGTGCTCCCGCAGCGCGGTGACCACCTGCAGCCGGGTCTCCTGCACATGGATGATCAGCGGCAGGTCGTGGCGGTCGGCGAGAGCGCGGCAGCGCCGCAGGAAAGCCTCCGAGCAGCGCTGCGGCGCCGAGGGCGAAACGACGAAGCCGACGCGGGAACGTGTCGGATGCCGCTCGGTCGCCAGTTGCTCGGCCAGCGCGAGCAGGTCCTCGCCCGAGGCGCGCGGCGCGGCGTGCAACTCGTCCAGCAGATCGGGCTCGAACTCCTCCTGCACGAAGGGCAGCGCCTCGAAGAATGGCCTGTCCATCATGCTGAGCCCGACGAGGGCGCGGATGCCGATATCCTCGTAAGCCTGGTGAACCGCCGCCAGATGCTCGCGGTCGAGAGCCGCCCCGAGATTGAGGTCGTCGACGAGGGTGGTGGCGCCCGACCGCAACGTCTCGATGGCGCCGATCAGCGTGCGCAGATAGACCTGCCGCGCGGTGAGCGGGATGGGCTGCGGCGGGCGCACGAAATTCATCCAGAGTTCCAGCGGCAGATTGCGGAAGCGCCCCTTCTGGAAATGCTCGTGCGAATGGACGTGGCCGTTGATCATGCCGGGCGCGAGCAGCCTGCCGGCGCCGTCCAGCCGATTGCCGCCATAGTGGCCGGGATCCAGGCTGCCGGCCGGGCCGATGGCGGCGATGCGCCCGGCTTCCACGGCGAGGTCGGCAGGCTCACCGGCGCCGCTATCCCCGAGAATCCGGCAGTTCTGGATGAGAAACGGGTTCAATCGCGGCCACCTGCTGTCCCCAAGAGGCTTAGCCCCGAGGCGTCGAACCTGTCAATATTGAATGCAATCTATGTATGTTGAATTCATATGCATGATATTGAATTTTGTTCAAAAATCATGCACGCAAAATCAATAGTATGGAGGCAAATGGTGGGAGTGGTAGACGAAACAATGGTAGCATGTATTTTCCTGCCAGAGATTCGAGCAGCCCTTCCCATTCAGAGGTAACTTCGTCGATGACCACGCTTCTGAACCGCCGGGATCCGGGACAGGGCAGCGCTTCCGAACGCTCTCCGCTCCATGATGATGTCGTTGATCAGCTGCGGCAGATGATCATCCGCTGCGAACTCGTGCCGGGTGAGAGGTTTACCGAGCAGAAACTGGTCGAGAAGTTCGGCGTCTCGCGCACGCCGCTGCGCGAAGCCTTGAAGATCCTGGCGTCCGAGGGGCTGGTGGAGATGCGCCCGCATCGGGGCAGCTCGGTGTCTCCCATTTCCATCGAGGAGATATCGGAAACCTTCGCCGTGCTCGGGACTCTGGAGGAAATGGCCGGTCCGCTGGTCTGCGATCGGGTCTCGAATGTCGATATCGCAAGGCTCGAGCGCATCAAGGACGAGATGAGCAGCAAGCGCGACGCGACCGATCGCAACAGCTATTTCGAGCTCAACGTCGCCTTCCACCAGTCGATGATCGCGCTCAGCGGCAATGCGGTGCTATCCGCCACCTATAATCAGCTGTTCGGCAAGCTGCAGCGCGCCCGCTATTTGGTGAACGACGACCAGAACCGCTGGAGCGAGTCCGCGCGCGAGCACTCCTGGATCATGGAAGCGCTGCGCCAGCGCGACGGCGCCGAACTCTCCAAACGGTTGAGGGAGCACAATTCCCGCACCGCTCAGGCCGTGCTCGACAAGCTGCGCGGCTGATCCAGCGCGCCGGATCGGACGGCGCTGGCATCCTCCTTGCTGAGAAGGGCAGGGCCCAGCGGCGGCGCGCCGGTCGCGTCCGTCCGTGGCTTCCCGCCTGCATCGCCCTGCTCTTGGGGCATGCCCCCGAATTCGGTGACGCGAGCGCCCGTTGCCCGCGCGAAGGACGATCCATGTCTCAGCCCATGTCTCAGCCCATGTCTCAGCCCATGTCTCCGCCCCTGCATCTGCATATCGACAACCGATCCGCGCTCGGCCCCGTCTTCCAGGCGACGCCCGAGCGCGTCGAGGCGGCGCTGGCGAAGCGCCCGGACCTGCGGGAGCGGCTGAACATCACCATCGGGACGGACGGGGCGGAGTTCGCGCGCGCCATGCAGACGGCCGACATCCTGTTCGGCTGGCAATTCGATCGCGACCTGATCGCACGCGGGGAGGCGCCCCGGCTGCGCTGGGTCCACGCCCATGGCGCCGGCATCAATCATCTGCTGCCGCTCGACTGGCTGCCCAAGCGCGCCGCGCTGACCAATAGTCGCGGCATCCACGCCGAAAAGGCCGACGAATACACGGTCATGGCGCTGCTGATGCTCAACAACCGCCTGCCGGAAAGCGCCACCCACCAGCGCGCCGCGCGCTGGCAGCAGGTGTTTTCCTCCTCCATCGTCGGCAAGGCCGTACTGATCATCGGTGTCGGCCATATCGGTGCCGGTGCGGCGCGCTGGGCCAAGCGCTTCGGCCTTCACGTGGTCGGCATCCGCCGCAGCGGCCGGCGCCATCCGCACGTTCACGAGATGCATACGCCCGACGCGCTGCACGCCTTGCTGCCGCGGGCGGATTTCGTGCTGGTGACCGCGCCGCACACCGACGAGACCACCCACCTCATCGGCGCGCCGGAACTCGGCTTGATGAAGGACGGCGCGGGGCTGGTGAACTACAGCCGCGCCAATCTCGTCGACTATGACTCGCTGCGCGCCGAGCTGGAGGCGGGGCGGCTGAGCGCCGTGCTCGACGTCTTCGATCCCGAACCGCTGCCGGCCTCCTCGCCGCTCTGGCAGACGCCCAACCTGATCATGACGCCGCATTGCTCGTCCGACGATACCGAGCGCTACACGCCGAAGACGCTCGATCTCGTGCTGCGCAACGTCGAGCGCCTCATCGCCGGCAAGCCGTTGCTGAACAAGGTCAATCCGGCCCGTCAGTATTGACGGACCGCCCTCGGGAGGCGCTCTGAATTTAATTCAGCGTCTTCCGTTTGGGGACAAGGCACACCTCTTGCATTCATTTCAACTGACGCAGGCGGCCCTGTCCAACCCCGCCCGCTGGAGGATATACGGATGACAGGTTTCAAGCTTCTGGCTCGTCGATGGGTGCTCGCGGCGCTGGCGCTGACGGCCGCCGGAACGGTGATCGGCACGCCCGCCCGCGCCGCCACGCTGGAGGAGATCAAGGCCCGCGGCTACATGGTCGTGGCCACCGAGGACGACTACAAGCCGTTCGAGTTCCTCGAGGACGGCAAGCCGACCGGCTTCGACAACGAACTGCTGGTCGAGTTGCGCAAGTTCGTCCCCTTCGAGATCCGCCAGGAGATCATTCCGTGGTCCGGCATTCTCGCCGGCGTCGCCAGCGGCAAGTACGACATGGCGCTGACCGCGGTGATCATCACCAAGCCGCGCATGGAAACGCTCGCCTTCACCACGCCGATCGCCGACGCGACGCATTTCTACGTCAAGCGCAAGGACGATAGCTCGATCAAGGAGATCAAGGACCTCACCGGCAAGAAGGTCGGCGTGCAGACCGGCAGCGCCCAGCTCGACAAGCTGCCCGAGCTCCAGGTCATGCTCGACAAGACCGGCGGCAAGCTCGGCGAAGTGGTCCAGTACGGTTCCTATCCCGAGGCCTATCAGGATCTCGCCCTCGGGCGCCTCGACTATGTGGTGAACACCATCATCAACCTGCGCTCGCTGGTGAAGGACAAGCCGGAGGTCTTCGAACTCGGCCAGGCGGTTTCCGGCCGCACCGTCCCGGCCTGGGCGATCAAGAAGGGCAACACCGAGCTCGTCGAGCTGATCAATGCCTTCCTTGCCGAGCAGAAGAAGAACGGCAACCTCGCCAAGTTGCAGGAGAAATGGTTCGGCCAGTCCTTCCCGGATCTGCCGGTCCACTTCGAGCCCTGATGTTCCCCGGGTCCTGATGTTCCTCGGGTCCTGATGTTCCCTTGCCGACCGCCTCGTGCGGTCGGCGGATGGCCGCTCATGACATTCAACGCCTTCCTCTCGCTGCTGCACGGCGCCGGCGTGACGATCTCGGTCTCCCTGGCCGGGATCGCACTGGGCGTGCCGTTCGGCCTGGCGCTGGCGCTGCTGCGCTGGCAGCGGGTGCCGCTGCTGGCGCCGCTCGCCACCGTCTATGTCAGCCTGCTGCGCTCGACGCCGGCGGTGACGCTGTGCCTGCTGATCTTCTTCGCGCTGCCGGTCATCGGCATCGAGATCGACGCGTTGAGCGCGGCGGTGGCGACGCTTACCCTCAACACCGCGGCGTTCAATTGCGAGATCTGGCGCTCCGGGCTGATGAATTTCTCGCGCGATCAGATCGAGGCGGCGCGCACCTTCGGCATGAGCGGCCCGCTCACCTTCCGGCGCATCATCTTCCCCCAGCTCTGGCGCACCTGCCTGCCCAGCCTCGTCAACGAGATGACGCTGCTCATCAAGTCGAGCACCGCCATCGCCGTGATCGGCGTGGCGGAGATCACCCGCGCCGCCATCCGCATCGGCGCGCAGACCTATGATCCGCTGCCGCCCATGCTGGTGGCGACCGGCATCTACATCGTGCTGGTGCTGGTCTTCGTCGGCCTCCAGCGCTTCACGGAGCGCGTCTACGGGCATGCGGGAGGCGCGGCATGATGCGCGACTTCTCCCTCATCTGGCAGAGCGCCGACCGCCTGCTCGACGGCTTGATCAACACCGTCCTGCTCAGCCTCGTCGGCGCCGCGCTGGCGCTGGCGCTCGGGGCGCTGCTGGCGATCCCGCTGATGGCGTCCAATCCGGTGCTGCGCCTCGTCAGCCGCGGCTTCGTCGACCTGATGCGCTGCGTGCCGTTCCTGATGCTGACCTATCTCGTCTATTACGGCCTGCCGCGGCTGGGGCTGCGCTTCGACAACTGGACGGCCGGTCTCGTCGCCATCGTCGTCTACAACACCGCCTACATGGCCGAGATCATTCGCGGCATCTGGAGCCGGCTGGAGCGCGAGACCATCGAGGCGGCCGTCGCCTTCGGCTTCCACGGCTGGCGTCTCGTTTCCCGCATCATCCTGCCACAGGTCATGCTCGCCGCTGGACCAATGATCGGCAACCAGCTGATCCAGATCATCAAGGACACCGCGTTCCTGACGATCATCGCCGTTCCCGAGCTGACCCACGCCGCCAACAGCATCCAGGCGCAATACTTCATCCCGTTCGCGACCTTCATCACCGCCGTGCTTATGTACTGGGCCCTGTGCATGGTGGTGGAGGTAGGGGTCTATGCTGTCGAACGTATCGCGGAGAGGCGACGCTGATGACTGACACTGCCGTCAAAGCTAATGACATCTCGGTCTTGGAAATCAGCGGCATCACCAAGACTTTCGACGACAAGGTTGTACTCGACGGCGTCTCGCTGACCGTCGCGCGGGGCCAGACCGTTTGCCTGCTGGGACCGAGCGGCTCGGGCAAGTCGACACTGTTGCGCTGCGTGAACTGGCTGGAGAGGCCCGACCAGGGCACCGTCCTGCTGTGTGGTGAACGCATCGGGATGCGCAAGGGCGGCGTGGTGCCGATGGGCAACGCCGAGCTCGCCAGGCTGCGCATGCGCATGGGCACGGTGTTCCAGCACTTTAATCTCTGGCCGCACCTGACGGTATTGCAGAACATCATCGAGGCGCCGGTCCATGTGCAGAAGCGGCGGCGCGACGAGGTGATCGCCGAGGCCGAGGCGCTGTTGGAGAATGTGGGACTTGCCGACAAGCGCGATGCTTTCCCCAGCCGGCTGTCGGGCGGGCAGAAGCAGCGCGTCGGCATCGCCCGCGCGCTGGCGATGAAGCCGGAACTCCTGCTGTTCGACGAGCCGACCTCCGCGCTCGACCCCGAGCTGGTAGGTGAGGTGATCGCGGTGATGAAGAGCCTGTCGCAGGCGGGCAGCACCATGCTCGTCGTCACCCACGAGATGGGTTTCGCCCGTGAGACGGCCGACAAGGTTGTGCTGATGGATGGTGGGCGGATCGTCGAGCAAGGTGACCCGGAGCAGTTCTTCGGCAATCCACGTACCGAGCGCGCCCGCCAGTTCCTGCAGCGCTATGTGAGCGCCTGATCGCCCGGGGAGGAAGGCATGAACGAGACGACGACGCCCGCCGCGACCGAACTCGACGGCGTGATCTACGACCACGTGGTGCCCGCGCGCCAGCCGTGGAGCCGCGTGGTCCGGGCCGGGGAGATCCTGCGCATCATCGACCTCGAGGGCCAGCAGGCGGTTGACTTCCTCTGCTACAACGCCGCCGATCCCGGCGACCGCTACAGCTCGATGAACACCATCAAGGTGCAGGGCAATTCCTATGTCGGCAAGGGAACGGTGCTCTACAGCGACGCCGGCGTGGCGCTGTTCACCGTGACCGAGGACACGCTCGGGCGGCACGACACCGTCTATGGCTGCTGCAGCATCCCCAACAACTTCCTGCGCTATGGCGTGAAGACAGCCGAGAGTTGCTATTCGAACTTCCTGAGCGAGCTGGCGAAGCACGGCATGGACCGCAGCGCCATCGTCTCCAACGTCAATTTCTTCATGCAGGTGCCGATCCTCGACGACGGCAGCGCCGGCGTCGCCGCCGACGTGTCCCCGCCTGGCGGCTTCGTCGATCTGAGGGCGGAGGTCGACGTGCTGGCGGTGATCTCGAACTGCCCGCAGATGCACAATCCCTGCAACGCCTACAACCCGACGCCGATCCGCGTCATCGTCCGCGCGGCGGCCTGACAGGCGAGCGAATTTGGAGGCTCGGCCCGCTCATCTGGACGCCGAGCCGGGCGGAAGCCCCCATATGCGGCCGCCCGCCGGCTCTGCGTCCACGCGTGAGAAGCCTCAGCCATCGCAACCTCAGGCATAGGCGCTGATGTCGCGCGGCAGGTAGATGCCGCTTCCCTTCGTGCCTTCCAGCGCGCCGTCCCGCACCATCACCCGGCCGCGCACCAGGGTCGTCATCGGCCAGCCGGTAATCTCGAGGCCCTCATAGGGCGTGTAGTCGGAGCCGTCCTGCAGCATGTCATGCGTCAGGGTTTGCCGGCGCTCGGGATCCCAGATGGCGAGATCCGCATCGGCCCCGACCGCGACCGTGCCCTTGCGTGGATAGAGGCCATAGGTCCTGGCGTGGTTGGTGGCGGTCAGCGCGACGAAGCGGTTGATGTCGATACGGCCTTTCATCACGCCTTCGGAGAACAGGATCGGCAAGCGGGCACCGACGCCGGGAATGCCGTTCGGCACCCAGCGGAAGCTGGAGCGCCCCTTCGGCACCAGCTTGCCCTGCGGGTCGTCATAGCGGAACGGGCAATGGTCGGAGGAGAACACCGAGAACACACCCTGCTGCAATCCCTCCCAGCAGGCCTGCTGGCTGGCGAGGTCGCGCGGGGGCGGCGAGCAGACATATTTCGCGCCTTCCATGTCCAGTCCGTCGAGATCGCCCTCGGTGAGCACGAGATATTGCGGGCAGGTCTCGCCGAAGATCTTCAGCCCGCGCTGGCGGGCGCGCCGAATCTCCTCCATCGCCTCGCGATTGGAGACGTGCACCACCATCAGCGGCACGTCGGACAACTCGGCGAGCGAGATGGCGCGATGGGTGGCTTCGCGCTCGGCGATCACCGGCCGGGAAGGGGCGTGGAATTTTGGCGCGGTCTTGCCGTCGGCTTCGAAGCGGTCGGTGAGGAAGCGGATGATGTCGTAATTCTCGGCATGGACCATGACGAGGGCGCGGGTCTCGCGCGCCACCGCCATCACTTCCAGCATCTGCCGGTCGTTCAGTGCCAGCCCCTCATAGGTCATGAACACCTTGAAGGAGGTATAGCCATCGCGCACCAGTGCCGGCAGTTCCTGCCCGAGCACCTGCGCCGTCGGGTCGGAAATGATCAGGTGGAAGGAGATGTCGGTGTAGCACTGGCCCTCCGCCTTGGCGTGATAGGCCTGGACGCTTTCGCGCAGCGAGGCGCCACTTTCCTGCAGGCAGAAGGGCAGCACGGTGGTGTTGCCGCCGATCACCGCCGAGCGCGTGGCGCTCTCGAAGTCGTCGGCCATCACGATGCCCTCGCCGGAGGGCTGGGAGATATGGACATGGCTGTCGATGCCGCCGGGCAGCACCCAGCGGCCGGTGGCGTCGATCACCTCGCGCGCGGGCCCGAGATCCGTGCCGAGCGCGGCGATCCGGCCGTCGCTTATGCCGATATCGCAGCTGAACGTGTCGGCGGCCGTCGAGATACGGCCGCCCCGGATGACAGTGTCGAACATGGTCTGAAGCCGATCCCCTCGCTGGCAGGATGAAAACGGTCGAGAACGCAGGCATATGCTACTTCGTCGACGGCGCGGTATCCGCCCTCTGCGCGCGATGCTCGATCCAGGAGCCGAGCGCCGGCGTCAGGCCCGTGCCGGGCTTCGAGGGAGGGCGGGCGAAACGCCCCGCGCGCGCCGGGCTGGTTCGCAGCCGCGCCAGCAGCGCGGCCTGGCCGATAGCTGCGTCCAGCGGATCGATGAGCGGTATCGGCACGCGATCCGCCACCTTGGCGGCGAGGCCGGTGAGCGGCGCGCCGGCAAGGATGACGGCATCGGCCCGGTCGTCGGTCATGGCGCGCAGGCACAACTCGACCAGTTCCGCCTCCAGCTCGGCCTGTACATTGTCGATCGAGCGGAACGAGACGTCGGGAACGCGGATGCCGGCGAAGCGCGACTGCAGGCCGGACAGCGCGACGGCGTCCTCGTACCAGGCGATCATCACCTGCGAGAAGGTCACGATGGCGAAGCGCGGCGCCAGCATGCAGGCGGTGAGCATCGAGGCTTCCGCCATGGCGGTGACGGGCAGGTCGAACAGTTCCCGGGCCGCGATCAGGCCGGGGTCGCCGAAGGCGCCGATGACCACCGCGTCCATGCCGTTCTGGTGCGCGGCGATCATCTCCAGCGTGGTGCCGCCGGCGATCACCGATTCCGCGCGGCTGGCAATGTAGGGCAGGCCATGCGGCGCCGTCAGGGGAACGAGTTCGACGTCCGGCGCGAGGGAGCGGGTGGCACTCGCCACCATGCGTTCCGTCATGGCAACGGAGGTGTTGGGGTTGATCAGGAGGATACGCATCTGTTCAGTTCCCGCGCGCCCGCTTCCACAGGGCATCGATGGCAAGGGCGGCGTCGCGGCGAACGGCGTCGGCATCCACCCGGGTCGGCTTGCCGTCCTCGACCATCAGCTCGCCGTCGACCGCGACGATCTCGACATCGCGCCCCTGCGCGACATGGACGAGGTTGCCGAGCGCATTGGTCGCCGGCGTGAGATGGGGGCGCCGGAAATCG
Source organism: Ancylobacter defluvii (assembly GCF_018390605.1). Classification (GTDB taxonomy): domain Bacteria; phylum Pseudomonadota; class Alphaproteobacteria; order Rhizobiales; family Xanthobacteraceae; genus Ancylobacter; species Ancylobacter defluvii. The sequence continues at coordinate 29,751 of NZ_JAHBGD010000025.1, read as the reverse complement.
AAGGCGACGAAGTCCGCGCGCTTGCCGACCTCGATGCTGCCGATCTGGTCTTCCAGACCCATGGCGCGCGCGCCGGCCATCGTCGCCATCTCGAACACGGTCTCGGGCTGCCAGTCGGGGGTGACCGCGCCGAGCTGGATGCGTCCGACGCACAGCGCCCAGCGCATCACCTCCACCATGTCGGCGTGCATGTTGTCGGTGCCGAGCGCGAGCTTGGCGCCGGCGGCGCGCAGTCTGTGCGTCGGAGCGATGGTCGCGCCCGTCGCGTTGCCCTTGGCGATATGGGCGACATGGATGCCGGCCCGGCCGATGCGGGCGATGTCGCTGTCGGTGACGTGGATGCAATGCGCCGCGGTGAGCCGATCGTTCAGCAGGCCGACCTCGTCGAGCAACTCGGGCGGGCTCATGCCGTCACGCTCGCGAATACGGGCAAGCTCGACCTTGCTCTGCGAGAGATGGGTGGTGACGCGCAGCCCGGTCTCCTCGGCCGCGCGGGCGATGCGGCGCAGGAAGGGCGTCGAACAGGTGTCCGGCGCATGGGCGGCGAGTTGCACGCCGATGCGGCCATTGCTCTTGCTCTCGAAGCGCTCCGCCAGGGCGATCGCCTCGTTCAGCGTCCTGTCGCCGATGGCGTCGACATAGTCCCAGCGCCCGACCGACACGCCGGAGAAGTCGACATCGTGGATGCGTCCGCACGACCAGACCCGCAGGCCGATCTCCGCCATGGCGGGGGTGACGATGTCGGCATGGACGAAGGTGTCGTTGATCAGCGTGGAGCCGAACAGCAGCGCCTCCAGCGCGCCGAGCCGGGCGATGGCATAGGCCTCGTCGGGCGTCACCATGTGGCCTTGCGGGATGCCGGGCGTGTAGGCCGGCGCGAAGCCGAGATCCTCGGCGACCCCGCGCACCATGCTGAGATTGGCATGGGTGTGGACGTTGACGAGGCCCGGCGTGATGACGCGCCCGGAAAGGTGGAGGCTCCGCCGGGCGCGGAGCGGCGCGGCGTCCTTCGTCGCGGCTTCCACCCGCGCGAAACGGCCCTGCGCGATCGCCACGACGGCATTCTCGATGACGTGCGAGGCGGGAGCTCCCGTGAGGACGGTGGCGCCGGTGATGACCAGATCATAGAGCGGTTCGGCGATTTGTTCGGACATGGGAACTACCGATGGAGAACATGAGCGAGGAAGCGCCGGGTCTTCTCCTCGCGGGGGGCGGAGAAGACCGCCTCGGGCGATCCTTCCTCGACGATGTGGCCGTCAGCCATGAAGATGAGCTTGTCGGCGACGCGGCGGGCAAAGCCCATTTCGTGGGTGACCACGATCATGGTCATGCCTTCGCGGGCGAGATCCCCCATGACGTCGAGCACTTCGTGGACGAGCTCGGGGTCGAGCGCGGAGGTAGGTTCGTCGAACAGGATGAGGCGCGGATCCATGGCCAGCGCGCGGGCGATGGCGACGCGCTGTTGCTGGCCGCCGGACAGCTGGGAGGGGCGCTTGTGCATGTGCTCGGCGAGGCTGACGCGGGCGAGCTGCTCGGCCGCGCGCGCCTCCGCCGCCTCGCGCGACAGGCCGAGCACCTTGCGCGGGCCGATGGCGACGTTCTGCACCGCGGTGAGGTGCGGAAACAGATTGAAACGCTGGAAAACGAAGCCGAACTTCCGGCGTTGCAGGGCGAGCTGGGCCTCGGGAAGCGGTGTCCAGCGGGGCGGCTCGCCGATATGGGCACCGCCGATAGGCTCGCCCATGAGCTCGATGGTGCCGTCGTCCGGCGCCTCCAGATAGTTGAGGCAGCGCAGCACCGTGGTCTTGCCGGAGCCGGAGGGGCCAATCAGCACCATCGTCTGCCCCGGCATGACATCGAAGGAGATGCCCTTGAGGATCTCGCGCTCGCCATAACGCTTGCGCAGTCCCTGCACCGAGAGCAGTGGCCTCGCATGCTGGGGCTGCGCCGTGCCGGTTCGTGTTTCAGTCGTCATGGCGATCACCAGGCCGGAAGCCGCCGCTCGATCACCCGCGAAATCCACGAAAGCACGGAGATGATGGCGTAGTAGTAGATGGCGAGAAGCGCGAAGATCTCGAGCGGGGCGAAGTGCGAAGCGATGATCGCCTGGCCCGAACGCGTCAGCTCGTAGACCGAGATCACCGATAGCAGCGAGGTGTTCTTCAGCAGTGTGATGACGTCGTTGGTCAGGGCCGGGACCATTGGCCGGATCGATTGCGGCAGCAGGATGTAGAGCAGGATCTTACCCTGCGTCATGCCGATCGACCTGGCGGCTTCGGTCTGCCCTTTCTCCACCGCTCCGACCGTGCCGCGCACGATCTCGGCGACATAGGCGGCGCAGTTGAGCGAAAGCGCGATCACGCCCGCCCAGAACTCACCGAGGCGCCACCCCATCAGCGGCAGGCCGAAGAACACGATGAAGATCTGGATCAGCAGCGGCGTGCCGCGGACAAAGTCCACATAGGCACGCACCAGCCAGCGCGCCCAGGGCCAGCCGCCGAGCGAGACGAGGCCGAGGGCGATGCCGCCGGCGAGGCCGAGCAGCGCGGCAAGCGACGCGATCTTCAGCGTCATTACCGTACCGACGGCCAGGAGAGGGATGGCCATCTCGACGACGGCCCAGTCTATGGTCATTGCATCGCATCCGCGATCGGCAGGCCGGGCGCATCCGGCGGGAGGGGCGGGACGGGCGTGTCGGCAGACCGCCCCGCGCGAGGGCTCAGGAGAAGTCCGGCACCTTGTCGGCCAGCTTCATCCGCGTGCCGAACCACTTTTCCTGCAGCTTGTAGATCTCGCCATTCGCCTTCAGGGCTTCGATCCGCTCGTTGAGGAAGGCGATCAGCTGGGTGTCCTCCTTGCGGGTGCCGATGCCGGCCCAGTTGCGCGGGCCGATGTCGCGCACGATGGCGTATTTGCCCGGCGCGTCCTTCAGCACCTGGGTCAGCGTGGCGAGCGAGTTGATGACGCCGTCGACGGATCCCTGGGCGAGGGCCAGATAGGCGGCCGGGTGGTCGTCATAGGCCTTCACCTCGGCAAAGCCCTTGCCGGTATCGGCCTTCAGCTTCTCCTCCAGCTTGGCCTTCATGGTGTCGCCGGCAGAGCCGAGCTTAACCGCCAGAATCTTGCCGGCCATGCCGTCGAGATTCTTGATGGTGTCGGCGTCGGAGGCGCGGATCAGCATCTCCTGGGTCGCCTCGGTATAGGGAATGGAATAGCCGACCTTGGCCACCCGCTCCTTGGAGTAGGTGAGCGAGGTCATGATGACATCGAAATTCCCGGCATAGAGCGCGGGGATGACGCCGGCCCAGGCGGTGTCGATGAATTCCACCTTCACGCCGAGCGGGGCGAAGATCTCCTTGGCGAGGTCGACGTCGTAGCCGACGATTTCGCCCTTGTCGCGGAAGGTGAACGGGCGATAGGCCGCCTCGACGCCGACTTTCACCACCCCGGCCTTCTTGATGGCTTCGAGCGTCAGCGGTTCGGCGGCGGCCGGGGAGGGAGCGCCGAAGAGCGGCAGGGCGGTTGCCGCCGCCAGGAGCAGGCCGGAAAGACCCAGGAAGCGGCGCCGCTCAGCGCCGGCAGCAGAAAGGCGGAATGACATGAGCAACTCTTTCTATCTCAAGGCGTTCGAGCAGGGGCGAGGCAGGGCATAAATTGCATTCCATTTGATTTATATAAGCATATACAATTGCTTAAGTGAGTTTATCCAGTGTTCTTCCGCTCATAGATTATGCAGCGCGCCGCCTGTTTGCGCGCCTTTCGTGACCAACCGTCAGGCAGCCGTTGTCGGCCACCGGCGACCATCGCGGCGGATTCCTGTTTCAGGAGCGGGCTTTGGGGCCGCGGTGCCACGCGATGGATGCGGTCCGGAGGCGGCTGCGGAATACCGCGCAGACTGCCAACTATTTGCGCATCCGCAAGGCGCTGTGATGCCGACGGCAACTGCCTGCGTCAGACCGCCGCCGGACTTGCGGCCACGGCTTCGGCCGACGACGGCTCGCGGCCGGCGGATGCGAGAACCGCGCAGACGGTCTCGCCGGTGCGGAGCAGATGGCGCTTCCAGACACGGCGCGCCGCCTCAGGGTCGCGGTCATGCAGGGCGGCCATCAGCGCGACGTGCTCGCCCACCGACTCCTCCCATCGCCGCGGGTCGATGATCGCCATGTAGCGACCGCGCCGCGCGCGCAGCATCAGGCTGGCATGGGTGGAAATCAGCACCGGATTGCGCGACAGGCGCACCACCCTGTCGTGGATCGCGCTGTTCAGTTCGAAATACGGATCTTTCTCCTGCCGCTCGTAATGCACCATCATCCGCGCGTGCATGTCGTCGAGCTCGTCGAGTTCCGCCGTGTCCACGCGGGTGGCGACGATCTCCGCCGCGAGGCTCTCCAGCCCGGCGATCACCTCGAAGAGGTTCGACGCCTCCGCCGCGGTGAAGGACATGATTCGGGCGCCCTTGTTCTGCGAAATCTCGACCAGTCCTTCAACCTCAAGCAATTTGAGGGCTTCACGCAGGGGTGTTCGGGAAACCGTCAGCATCTCGCACAGGCTGCGCTCGACGATTCGTTCGCCCGGCGGCAAGTCCCCGCGGATGATCCGATCTCGCAGAGTATTTGCGATCTGGTGAGCAAAGGGCACGCGCCGCGACAGCGAGGTCCTGCCGGAGGAAGGTCGAATCCGTCGTTTCTCGTCGCTTAGCCTCTCGGGCAATTTCATATACCTGTTGCGCGGATCGTGAGCCGCCGAGGGCATCTCGCGGTTAACTACCCATAACCTCCCCGCCTCGACCGGAAAAGCGGGTGGTATTGAAGCTCACGACGAACAACGGCGATTGACGAGCTGGACGTGCCCTGCCGGACTGAACTCGTAGCCAGCCCCCGCACCGGCGGACTGTTGTTGCCTTGTTGCTTCTGCCGCTCCTGCCGCATCGCGAAGAAGGTCAAATCCGGACTTCACCACGGCCTCAGCGGAGACGTTTGACAGGAAGCGCCAGGGGACCAGTCGGCCGCTGAGGTCCGCCATTTGGACCTGGTAGTGTCGAGGGCCTCGGGATCAGCCGGGTCCGTCGCCTGGCTGAGGGCGCAGTGAACGCGGCGACCAGGCCGACATAGTCCCGCTTGGTGTGCCCGCCGAACCCATAGATGGTCATGTCCTTTACCCTCCGCTGCCGCGGAGGGACGAAGACCGACTATGCGCGGTTGGAATATTCCTGAGATCCAAGCGGCCGTCCTGTTGAAAAAACCGTGATGTTCGACCCGCCTATGCCAGGCGCCATATCGAAACATCTATGCGCCTGTTACGCAGAGTGGTTGCCGCGGCAGTGTTTCAGTCCTCTGGCGCCAACAGCTGTCTGGTCGCGATGGCCGAACAAAGCTAGATTCCGGAGGTTTAGGCATTGCCTATCCGAGTGCCGGCAGCCCCGCTGGTCGCCTCAGCGACGCCATCGCAATCCCGTGACGGATGTAATCCATGAAGAGCGTATCTTACGTCTCCGCCATCCGTTCGGCACATCTGTTTCACCTCTTCGAGCGGCGCGCGGGCCTCTGGAGCGATCTAAAATGCTGACTGATCCCTTGACCGCTCTCTACGAACCCTTGTTGCGGCACCCCGGCTCCAAACCCTTGATTATTGCGCAGATTGGCCAGTCACTCGATGGCCGCATTGCGACGCCAACCGGCAAGTCGCGCCATATCAATGGCTTCGCTGGCCTGGACCATCTGCATCGGCTGCGCGCGCTGGTCGATGCGGTCGTCGTCGGCGTCGGCACGGTGCTGTTTGACAATCCCGAATTGACGACGCGGCGCGTCGAGGGCCGTAGCCCGACACGCGTCGTCATAGACCGGAGCGGTCGCTCTCCGCGCGATTCCCGATGGCTGCGCCAGGACGGCTGCCATCGCATCGTCTTCTCGGAAAACCCAGCGGGATGGCCGGAGGCGGTCGAGCGTATCGGCACGGATCTCGAGTCGGACATTTTCGAGCCCGGAAAGCTGATCGCGGCGCTGGCGGCGCGCGGTCATCAAAGAATTCTGATCGAAGGCGGTGCGACGACGGTCTCCCGCTTCATCGATGCCGGCATGGTCGATCGATTGCATATCTGCCTCGCTCCGATGATTCTGGGTTCGGGGCGCTCCGCCCTTGATCTCCGACCAATCGACAATTTGTGCGATGCGCTGCGTCCCCGCGTTCGTCCGTATTTGCTGGACGACGGGAATGTCCTTTACGATTGCGACTTGCGCAGCGATGCCGGCGGAGGACCCCATGGCGACGCTTGATACCACTGCCACGCAGGCCCCGGCCGCGCGGTACAGTTTCGCGGCGCGCGCGCTGCATTGGATCGTCGCGATCTTCGTCATATGCATGGTGCCGCTGGGGCTCTATATGGCCGCCCGCGGCGAGGCGACGAATTTCGACGCACTGACCGGGCAACTCTACGACCTGCACAAGCTGGCGGGTTTCACCGTGCTTTGGCTGGTGGTGTTGCGCTTCTTCGTCAGGTTGAGGCGCGGCGCGCCGCCGCCGCTGGCGACGCTGACGCCGTTCGAGCGCATCGCCTCGGGCGCGGTGCATCACCTGCTTTACATGCTGCTGCTCATAGTTCCTGTGCTCGGCTGGGCCGGAATTTCCGCCTATCCCGCGCTGAACATCTTCGGCTTCTTTAATCTGCCCGCGATTTTGCCGGTCAATGAGCCACTGGCGAACCGGATCCTCGGCATGCACGGCCTGCTGGCGCAATTGCTCGGCATTCTGGTGCTCGTCCATGTTGCGGCGGTGTTGCGCCATCGCTTCATCAAGCGCGACGGCGTGCTGCGGCGGATGTGGCCACTCAACTGATCGGCACGGCCCGTTTTCACCGGTCAGATCGCGCCGAACACGTCCTTGTGGGAGATCGTCACTTCCTCCGCGTCGATGCGTTCGCGTGCCCATGTCGCGAACGCATCCGCTAGAGTGGGTTCGATCTCGGCCGCAGCAGTGGCGAAGCCCGCATTGAGGGCGGCGACGAGTGACCTGTCGCCGGTCCCCAACTGCCAAGGGCTGTCTCCCTGCCAGCTGCGATAGCCATGCTGGGCAAGCAGGGCGGAGAAGGCATCGCTCGCAATGGGGCCAAGCGCCGGTCCAAAGCCCTTGTCGCGGCGCTGGTGCCGGTTGAAGGCCGCGACGATGCGCGCGTCGAGCGGTGCCTCCGGCCGCCATCGGGCCCCGCCGTCGTAGTTCAGCACCGCATAGAGTGACGCCCGGCGCCGGGCCGAGGCCATGACGAGACGTTCCAGCCATTCCAGCGACACCAGGTCTAACAGCGCCGCCGCCGTGACCAGATCGGGAGCGATGTCGCTGAAGTGCAGGTCCCGCATCGTCAGGTCGGCGCATTCAAAGCTGACGCGGATCCGGTATCCATCCTTGTCGAGTGCGACCTCATGCTCCGTCTCGCGCGCGCTGTCGGCCCAGCCAGTAAGGCTGCGCCGCGCCTCCTTGAGAAGCACGGTATCGCCGTCGACGAGATGCCAATGCTGGCGCGGCGGCAGGGACGAGGCCAGCGCGCGTAGATTGGAGCCGGTGCCGCAGCCGAGATCGACGATAGTGAGCGAATTCCGCCCAGCGAAATGCGCGCGAACTATCCCCTCGATCCGACGGCTGCGGGCCGCATGGTCGGCCGGCTCGCGCAAGGCGAGCCACGCAGGATCAAAGCCGCTCATCCGATGCCCCGCATCGTCGCCATGACGAGAGCTGCCGTCTCCTTCCATCGCGGCAGCACCCGCGCCCGTTCCCAGGCCGCATCTGCCATCCTGCGGCGCAACTGCGGTTCGTCCAGCAGACGTCCCATGGCCTCGGCGAGGACGCGCGCGTCGCCCGGCGCGACCAGCAACGATGCCTCCGCCGGCACGGTGTCCGGAACGGCGCCGGCACGGGTCGCCACGATCGGCAGGCTGCGCGCCAGCGCTTCGGTCAGCACCATGCCGTAGCCCTCGAATAGGGAGGAGGAGACGAAGATGTCGGCCGCATCATACTCGCCGTCCAGCGCCGCGTCGGGGATCGCGCCAGTCAGGACGATACGGCTCTCCAGGCCGCGCGCCGCGATCTTCGCTCGCAGCGCCCGGCTCTCGCCGGGATCGCGGTCCGTCGCGCCGACGATATGGCATGTCCAGTCGCGTGAACGCAGGTTATCCAGCGCATCGACCAGCACGCCATAGGCCTTGCGCGGAATGACCGCCCCGACGGCGAGGATGCGAGGCGGCTCCGATGTGCCCTTGGCGCGCGGAGATGGCTCGGTGCCCGGCACCGCGACGACGAGCTTTTCCGGATCGACCGAATAATCCCGTGCCAGAATGCCGGCGGTCGTCGGGCTGGTGACGATTATGGCGGCGGCCTCGGCGAGTGCCTCGCGCTCGCTGGCGACCAGCTGGGCATGTTGCACCTCGCTCAGCCCGGTTTCCAGCGCGAGAGGATGATGGATCAGCGCCACCAGCGGACGCCGGAGCGCGCGCAGCAGCTCGCGGGACAGCGCGCCAAAGGCAAGACCATCGACCAGAACAGCCCGCCCGGCCGGGAGCGCCCGCAGCAGGCTCTCGCTGCGCGCCAGCGCCTCCGTCAAGGGAAACGGAAAACCATCCGGCAAGGCGAGATATATCGGATTGCAGCCGGCACGCCGGCATTCCGCCAGAACGCGTCTGTCATAGGCATAGCCGCCGGTTGGCAGGCCAAGATCACCGGGAATGGCGAACGCGAAATCCTTCACCCATGAAGTCCTTCAATCGACGGTGCCCTCATAGCTGGCGCGCGCCAGGTCGGTTTCCTGCAGAGTGACGCGGATCTTCGCCAGCGCCTTGCCGTCTTCGCCCAAGGCACCGTCGCGGGCAGCCGCCGATACCGCGTCGAAGATGTGCCTGGCGAGGAATTCGGTGGTGGTGAGCTTGCCCGCGAATATCGGCAGCGTGTCGAGGTTCTGGTAGGCGAGCGGCTGCAGGGTCTGCTTCAGCACATCGAGCGCAGCGCCGATATCGACCACCACATTCTGCGCCGTCAGCGTCTCGCGGAAGAAGGCGACATCGACCACGAAGGTCGCGCCGTGCAGGCCCTGCGCCGGGCCGAAGAACGGGTCCGGCAGCGAATGAGCGATCATGATGCGATCACGGACTTCCACACAGTACATCGCCAGTCTCCCGCTTCCGCTCAATCATAAGTCAGCAGGATCGCCAGCGCGTCCGGCCCGTCGTTCAAAAGTTGCGGCAGCCGCACCGGCGCCTGCGCGAACGGAATGACATGCGTGATCAATCGGTCGAAACGCGCATCGTCGAGCAGGGAGAGCGCCTTGGCGAGCCGGCGGGCATGCGGCCAGCGCGGCCTGCGCTCCGGGGAGACGGTGCCGACCTGCGAGCCGATCAGCCGCAGGCGTCGACTGTGGAAGGCTCCACCCAACGCCACCGTCGTCGCGCTCGCGCCATACCAACTCAACTCGACGATCTTCGCTTCGAAGCCTCCCGCTCCGAGCGCGGTCTGCAGGCCGGCTGCGCTCGCGCTGGTGTGGAAGACGATATCGGCATCGTCGCCGATTTCAGCGGGCAGCGCGAAATCCGCCCCAAAAGCCACCGCGATCTCCGCCCGCTCGGGTCGCACGTCGACCAATGTCACCTCCGCGCCCGGAAGGCCTGCGGCGAGCGCCGTCAGCATCAGCCCGACCACGCCGCCGCCGACGATGACGATCCGGTCGCCGGGGCCGGCGCCGGCATCCCACATCGCGTTCAGCGCCGTTTCCATGTTGGCGGCGATCGCGGCGCGCGGCGGCGGAATGTGATCGGGCACGATCACAGCGGCCGAAGCCGGCAGGCGATACACGTCCTGATGTGGGTGGAGGGAGAATATTCGTCGTCCCTTCAGCGCCTCCGGTCCGGCTTCGACGACGCCGACGCTCTGGTAGCCATACTGGACGGGGAAAGGGAATTCGCCCTGCTGAAAGGGCGCCCGCATCTGCTGGAATTCGCTCTTCGGAACATCGCCGCGCAGGACAAGGCGCTCGCTGCCACGACTGACGCAGGAGGCAAGCGCCCGCACCGTCAGCATGTCGGCTTCCAGCTCGGGCAATATGCCGGTTCTCACCTCGTAGCGTCCCGGCGCAACGCACCAGAGCGACTGCGCCGGCATACCAACAGATGCTGGCATCGATTGCCATGTCCCTTTATCGACTTGATCGTCCCCTGGTCGGACGGGCGATGGAGTACTCGCGATAATGTGGTGCATCAACCAGCTGCGGGCTTCGTATAACGAAGTCGGGATGCCCGCAAATTCCACGTCGTTCATTGGCAGAGTCGGTCGGCATGAGCCTGGGTGAAGAGTTTGCGGGGAACCTGTCGCCGGCGGCCACGCTGGCGGCCGGTTGGACGCCGACCGGTGTGCAATCGTCGCGGCGGCTGTTTCGCCGGCGCGCCCTGATGGCGGCGCTCAACGGGTTGACCTTTGCCGGTCTGGTTCTGGTCTTCTCCAGATTGCTCGGCACGGGCGGGTGGACGCCGCTCGACGTTCTGCTGCTCCTTGCCTTCTGCGTGTCGACTCCCTGGACGATCCTCGGATTCTGGAACGCCCTGCTGGGCCTCTGGCTGCTGCACGGGCCGGTTGACGCACGGCAGGCGGTCTTCCCCTATGCCGGCCGGGCGAATGACGAGGGCCCGATAACCTCCCGCATCGCCATCCTGATGACCCTGCGCAATGAAGATCCCGCGCGCGCCCTCGCTCGGCTTCGGTTGATGCGCGAGGATCTCGAGCGTAGCGGAGCGGGTGCGCATTTCGCTTATTTTGTGCTGTCGGACACGACGTGTCCCGACATCTCAGCATCCGAGGAGGCGCTGTTCGAGGCCTGGCGATCCGCGGCCGGGACCAGCGCGAAGCTGTATTATCGTCGTCGCAGTGACGGCGCCGGCTACAAGGCCGGCAACATCCGCGACTTCCTCGATCGCTGGGGCGACGAGTACGACCTGATGCTCGGCCTGGACGCCGACAGCTTCATGGGAACATCGAGCATCCTGCGCATGGTGCGCATCATGCAGGCCAACCCGATGCTGGGGATCCTGCAGAGCCTGGTGGTCGGCCTGCCGTCGCATTCCGCCTTCGCCCGCCTTTTCCAGTTCGGCATGCGGCACGGCATGCGTTCCTACACGATGGGCGCTTCGTGGTGGGCCGGGGATTGCGGGCCCTATTGGGGGCATAACGCGCTCATCCGCGTCGCACCCTTCAAGGCTCATTGCGCCCTGCCGGTGCTTCCCGGCAATGGTGCGCTGGGCGGTCACATCCTCTCGCATGACCAGATCGAGGCCGTGCTGATGCGCCGTGCGGGCTACGAGGTGCGGGTGCTGCCGGAAGAGGCTGAAAGCTTCGAGGAAAACCCGCCACATCTGACCGAGTTCACCCGCAGGGACCTGCGCTGGTGCCAGGGCAATATGCAGTACTGGCGCCTGCTCTTCCTGCCCGGCCTGAAGCCGATGAGCCGCTTTCAGATCGCCTGGGCGATCCTGATGTATCTCGGTGCCTTCGCCTGGATCGCGTTCATGCTGCTGGCCACGCTGAAGGTGTTCGATAGGGAGCCGATCGACGAGCCGTTTCCGGCCGCGTTCGGCTTCGGCCTGTTCGTGGCGACCTTCGTCATGAGTTTGGCGCCGAAGCTCGCGGGCCTTCTCGACGTGCTGCTACGCCGCGAGGAACGACGGCGCTATGGCGGCGGTGGCGCGTTGATGGGCGGCGCCGTTCTGGAGTTCCTGTTCGGCATCCTTCTCGGGCCGATCGTCGCCTTTCGGGTGGCTCTGTTCATGGTCGGCCTCGCCTGCGGCAAGACCGTCACCTGGGAAGCGCAGGCCCGCGACGCCGAGCGCCTATCCTGGCGGACCGCGATCGCCGGCCTCTGGCCACAGTTTCTGTTCGGGCTCCTGCTCGCGACGACGCTGTACACCTTTGCGCCGGGCGCGCTCATATGGGCGGCGCCGCCGCTCGTCGGCGTGCTCTGCGCGGTGCCTTTCGCCGTGCTCACGGCGGAGCCAGCCATTGGTCGCTGGCTGGCGCGTCGCGGCTATTGTGCGACGCCCGAGGAGGTCGAACCTTCGGCTCAGATCGAGGCGCTGATGAAGATGACAAAGCCGACCTGAGTGCACATGCATGGCGGCAATGAATAACCGAAACGGTTCAATGCCCATGAGATCGGTTGCTTCCACATCCCTTGCCCGACAGTGATTTGTAAGCAAACCCCGAGGGGACATCGCCGAACCGCGCTACGAGGGCGGCAAGGCCTATCTGTTGGTGGCCATCGACCGCACCTCCAGGCTGGTCTTCGCCAGGATCTACCGGAAGGCGACGAAGCTCGTGGCGGCCGGCTTCCTCAAGGCGCTTGTCGGGGCCGTTCCATACAGGGTCCACACGGTGCCGACGGACAATGGCGTTCAGTTCGTCCAGCACGACAAGAGGGCCGCGGCCGGCGTCCTCGCTCACCTCTTCGGAAAAGTGTGCGCCGACAGCGGCATCGAGCACAGGCTCACCAAGCCCTCTCATCCCTGGACCAATGGCCAGGCTGAACGCATGGTCCGCACCATCGAGGACGCCACCGTCAGCGCCTTCAACTACGCCTCGATCGACGACCTGAGGCGCCATGTCCGGGATTGGCTGCCGGCGCGGGCCGGACTATTTCGCCGCCGCGCGCCGCCGTGCCCTTGATGCAGCGCCGTTTCGCAGCGCCCAGCGACCCACGGGCGTCGCCCATGTCGTCAGCCGGACCGCCCCGACCAGACGATGTCGCTCGCTCGGGGGGATCAAGTCTCTCACCGGAAGCGGCATCAGCTGGGTGCCGGCGCTCATCACGAAACGGCGAAACACACCCAGCACGGGGGATTGGACCGGAGCGGTCGAAATCACCTCCAGCACGTCTCGCGTGCGCTGGTCGAAGCGCAACTGCGGCAGCATCCCGCATAGATAATGGTCGACAGCCGAGGAGGTGACCGGCACGTCCCGCGCGCCCAGCATCTCGGCGATGACGGTCATTTCGCGCAGGTAACGGTCCTGCTCCGCCTCGCTCATGCTCGGATCGACGAAGGTGCGATAGGCCGCCAGAAAGCCCGATACCTCGGCCACATGGATCCAGGTCAGCAGGGCTGGATCGTCCGCTCGGTATTCCCGGCCGGAGGCATCCTTACCGGCCACGCTCATGTGCCGCTGCCGCACACGCCCGACGAGTGCTTCGGCCGTCGGCCTGGCAGCATAGGTCGTGCCGGCGACAAACTGGGCGGTGCGCGCCAAGCGGCCCATGACGTCGGCGCGAAAGTTCGAATGGTCCCACACCCCGGCGATGGCGAGAGGGTGGAGCATCTGGGTCATCAGCGCCGAGACCCCGCCGACGATCATCGGCACGAAATCCGCGTGCACTTTCCACGCAACGGACTCGGGGCCGAACAGGCCGGGATCGCCCGGCGGTTCATCGAAATTGATCACCCCGGCGCCGGTTATCTGTCGAATGTTGCGCTCTATCGCCTTGCGAATGTCGATCAATGTCTTCTCGCGAATGGGCCCGTGTTCAATCCCCTGCTCGCCCTGTGATCTTGCCGCCTGCCGCGACGATAGCTTCCGGCGTCAATGGTAGCAGTCCTAAACTCACCATCTGGAGGCGATCGCGCGACCGAGATCCCTCCAGACCGTGAGATAGCTGAGCCGCCATACGTGCGGAACAGTCTCAGCCGGCGTGGATGAAGTGCAAATGCGGCTGCCGCGCCGCCGCCGGGGTGGCTTCAACCGCTTTGTCGGCCGCCCGCTGGGCAAAGGCCGGGATGTCGTAACGGCCGAGGCCGAAATCGGCCAGTTGACGGTCGGAATAGGCCGCAAGCTCGGTCGCGACCCGTTTATAGATGTGGTGCCGCGCGAAGGCCGTCCACAAGGCGATGCGGATCTGATCGATCTGCACGATAGTCCTCCCGAATGCTCATGCTGCGTAGCAGCAAGTATCCGGGAGGATAGTGTGCGGTGCAGCATCGCAGAAGCGCGAAATCCGCGCCGGAGCCATGCGTTCTGATCGGACAAGGAAAGCCGGACAAAAAGTCCGCCGACCCGCTTTGACGCGAGCGGGTCGGCGGCACCACGCGGGTCGGCGGGAGACGGCCCACGATCTCGGGGGACGGGGAGGTTGCCGGCCCCCGAAACTCTTTCCGATCGGCTGGAACGGCAGGTCGGCGGGAAAGCGCCCCGTGTTCATCCTGTCCTAGGCCGCCAGTTCCTCCGCTGGAGCCTTGGCGCCGGTCATGAAGGCCACCGCGTCGGACATGGTGTAGTCCTTCGGGTTGATGACGCAGAGCCTGCGGCCGAGCCGGTGGATATGGATTCGGTCGGCGATCTCGAACACATGCGGCATGTTGTGGCTGATCAGCACGATCGGCAGGCCGCGCGAGCGCACGTCGAGGATCAGCTCCAGCACCCGGCGCGATTCCTTGACGCCGAGCGCCGCGGTCGGCTCGTCCATGATGACGACGCGCGAGCCGAAGGCTGCGGCGCGTGCCACCGCCACGCCCTGCCGCTGGCCGCCCGAGAGCGTCTCCACCGGCTGGTTGATGCTCTGCACCGTCATCAGCCCGAGCTCGCTGAGCTTGTCGCGGGCGATCTTCTGCATCGCCGGACGGTCGAGCATGCGGAGCACCGAGCCGAGCATGCCGGGACGGCGGATTTCCCGTCCGAGGAACATATTGTCGGCGATGGACAGGCTGGGTGAGAGCGCCAGCGACTGGTGCACCGTCTCGATGCCGGCTCGCTGGGCGTCCATCGGCGAACCGAACCTCGTCACCTCGCCGTCGAGCCGGATCTCGCCCTCGTCAGGGATCAGAGCGCCGGACAGTGCCTTGATCAGCGAAGACTTGCCGGCGCCGTTGTCGCCGATCACCGCCAGGATCTCGCCGGGATAGAGATCGAAATCGGCGCGGTCCATGGCGGTGACCCGTCCGTAGCGCTTCACGAGACCACGTGCCGACAGGACGGGCGTGGCGGGCTGGGAAGAGGGCTTCAGTTCCGTGAGAGTCGATTGCGTGATCATGCCGACACCTTGCGGATCCACTGGTCGAGGGCGACCGCGACGATGATGAGGATGCCGACGGTGAATTCCTGCCACAGCACATCGACGCCCGAGAGCGCGAGGCCGTTGCGGAACACGCCGACGATGAGCGCGCCGATCAGCGTGCCGATGATCGAGCCACGTCCGCCGAACAGGCTGGCACCGCCGATCACCACCGCGGTGATGCTGTCGAGATTGGCGGTCTGGCCGGCTTGCGGGCTCACCGAGCCGATGCGCCCGATCAGCGCCCAGGCGCCAAGCGCGCAGATCACCCCCGCCGCCACATAGACGGTGAACAGCACCTTGCGGGTGCGGATGCCGGAGAGTTCGGCTGCCGCCGGATCGTCGCCGACCGCATAGAGATGCCGGCCGAAGGCGGTGCGATTGAGCACGTACCAGACCAGCGCCACCAGCCCCAGCAGGAAGAAGGAGCCATAGGTGAAGCGGGCGCCGAGCACGTCCACCGGAGTTCCAAGGAACTGCAGGAACGGTGCCGCCTTGGCGACATCCTGCGAGCGGATGGTCTCGGAAGCGGAGTACCAGAGATTCAGCGCGAAGAAGATCGACCAGGTGCCGAGGGTGACGATGAAGGGCGGCAGCCTCAGCCGTGTCACCAGCACGCCGTTGATGGCGCCGCAGCCGCCGCCGACCATGATGCCCATCATGAAGGCCAGCGGTGCCGGCACGCCCATGGTCACCGCCAGCTTGCCCATCACCACCGAGCACAGCACCATGATGGCGCCGACCGAGAGGTCGATGCCGGCGGTGATGACGATCAGCGTCTGGGCGATGCCGATAATGCCGATGATCGTCACCTGCTGGATGATCAGCGACAGGTTGAAGGACGACAGGAAGCGTCCGCCTACGATCAGGCTGAAGCCGGTAATGCCGAGCAGCAGTACGATGGCCGGCACTGCCGTCGGATTGGCGTGCAGGAAATGCTGCACGCGCTGAAGCGGCGATTTGGGCGCGACGTCGAACTCGGCAACACGGCTGTCGCGCTTTTCGAGTACCTGCTCGAAAGCCTGCATCGCCGGGGGACCCGAAGGGTTCGCGCCGGAACTGCTCACATCGGTCATCGCCATACCCTCCCGCAGACCGGCTTCGCGCTGGCGACGCACAGGGCCGGGAGAGGCACCCAGCGGGAGCCTCTCGGTTGATTCACATTGACGATCCGTGCCGCCGGGGGCGGCACAATGTCAGACCATCCGCGCCGCCTGGGGGGCAGCGCGGAGAGCGATCAGCCCCAGCACTTCTTCAGCGCTTCCGAGGACGGGATCGACTTGATGCCGGCGACCGGCTTGTCGGTGACGAGCTCGACGCCGGTGTTCACGAAGTCGAGGCCGGGGGTAGCCTGCGGCTTGGCGCCGGTGTCGGCAAAGGCCTTCACCGCCTCGATGCCCTTGGATGCCATCAGCAGCGGGAACTGCATGGAGGTGGCGCCGATGACGCCGTCGGCGACGTTACGCACGCCCGGGCAGCCGCCATCGACCGAGACGATCAGCACGTCCTTGTCGCGGCCGACCGACTTCAGCGCCTCGTAGGCGCCGGCCGCCGCCGGCTCATTGATCGTGTAGACCACCGAAACCTCGGGGTCCTTCTGGAGCAGGTTCTCCATCGCCTTGCGGCCGCCCTCCTCGTTGCCGAGGGTGGTGTCGTGGCCGACGATGCGCTTGTCCTTCTCGTCGCCGATCACCGCCGGATCGGCAAGATCGATGCCGAAGCCTTTCATGAAGCCCTGGTCGCGGGAGACGTCGACCGAGACCTGGTTCACGCTCAGATCGAGCAGCGCGATCTTGGCCGCGCCAGCCTTCTCGCCCAGCGTCTTGGCCGCCCATTGGCCGATCATCTCGCCAGCTAGGAAATTATCGGTGGCAAAGGTGGCGTCGGCGGCATTCGGCGGATCGAGCTGCGTATCGAGGGCGATGACCAAAATGCCGGCGGCGCGGGCCTTCTCTATGGAGGGCACGATGGCGCGCGAATCGCTCGGCGTGATCAGGATGCCCTTGGCACCGGCGGCGATGAGGTTCTCCACGGCCGCGACCTGCGAGTCGTTGTCGCCGTCAACCTTGCCGGCGAAGGAGCGCAACTCCATGCCGAGCTCGTCGGCCTTGGCCTGCGCGCCCTCCTTCATCTTCACGAAGAAGGGGTTGGTGTTGGTCTTGGTGATGATGCCGACAATCGGCTTGTCGGCAGCGGCGGCAAGTCCGGCGCCCGCAAGCGTGGCACTGGCGAGCGCGACGGCGGAAACAGCCGAGAAAACGAGGTGATGCCGGAACGAGCGGCGCATTCTTCCCTCCCTTGGGGCGATGTGAAATCGCGCAGGTTTGCCCCGCGACGTGCTCTTTGACGCTTTCATGAAGCCGCAGCGTCGCACCTCTGTCAATAAATAAATCACTCAGATTTAATAATTGACAGGCCCGGCTTGCCTGCCTCA
The DNA here is from genome assembly GCF_018390605.1 of Ancylobacter defluvii. GTDB lineage: Bacteria > Pseudomonadota > Alphaproteobacteria > Rhizobiales > Xanthobacteraceae > Ancylobacter > Ancylobacter defluvii. The sequence goes on along the minus strand of NZ_JAHBGD010000025.1, from coordinate 12,259 downwards.
TCCTTTCGACGATAGACCTGCCCGATGAAGCGGCAGCGCGAGAACAAGACGGCGAGGAGCGCAAGGAGCATGGAGGAGACGGCGTCCTTTCCGATTCCGGACGAATCCGTGCCGCTCTCCCCTTCCGGCCGCGGCACCAACCCGACCGGCGTGCGGCTCTACAATGAGCGGGTCATCCTCTCGCTGATCCGCCGGCACCGGGCGCTCGGCAAGGTCGATATTGCCCGCCTGACCGGCCTCTCTACCCAGACCACCACCGTGATCATGAACCGGCTGCATGCGGATGGCCTGCTGACGGCCGGCGAGCGCCAGCGCGGGCGTATCGGCCAGCCCTCGGTACCGTTCTCGCTGAACCCGGACGGCGCCTTCGGCCTCGGGTTGATGATCGGCCGGCGCTCCTCCGATCTGGTGCTGATGGACTTCACCGCCGGCATCCGCGCCCGCGCCCGCCTCACCTACGCCTATCCGCTGCCGCAGACGCTGATGGACTTCGCGGAACGGGAGATTCCCCGGCTGACCGCCGTGCTCACCGAGGAGCAGCGCGGCCGCGTCACCGGCATCGGCGTCGCCATGCCCTTCGAGCTGTGGAACTGGGAAGCCGACCTCGAGACTCCGCCCGGCGCGCTCGCCGGTTGGCGGAGCTTCGACGTCACGCGGAAGCTGGAGCAGTTGTTCCCGGACTGGCCGGTGCGCATGTGCAACGACGCCACCTCCGCCTGCGCCGCCGAACTGACCTTCGGCCGCGGGGCGGCGTTCCATGACTTCGCCTATCTCTATATCGGCACCTTCATCGGCGGCGGCATCGTGCTCAACGGCAGCCTGTTCCCCGGCCACTCGGGCAATGCCGGCGCGCTCGGCTCGATGCCGATCCTGCGGCGCGAGGCGGATGGCACGACGAGCCTGCAGCAGCTGATCCGCACCGCCTCGATCTACCGGCTGGAGCGACGGCTGATCGCCCGCGGCCTTCCCGGCACCGACATCTGGCTGTCCCCGGACGACTGGTCGAAATTCGCCGCGCCGCTGGAGGAGTGGGTGGACGAAGCGGCCGATGGCCTCGCCCAGGCGATTGCCGCCATGCTGTCGGTGATCGATTTCGAGGCGATCGTGATCGACGGCGCCTTTCCCACCGATGTGCGGAAACGCCTGGTCGAGCGGACACGCCAGCGGCTCTCTGCCATAGACCAGCAGGGCCTTACCGACGCCGTGGTGGTGGAGGGCTCGGTCGGACGCGACGCCCGCGCCATTGGCGGCGCCGCACTGCCGCTGCTCGCCACCTTCGCGCGCGATTTCGACGTCCTCTTCAAGGAATAGACCATGCTCAAGGGCATCGATCCGCTCATCGCCCCCGACCTGCTCAGGACATTGCGGGCTATGGGGCATGGCGACGAAATCGCTATCGTCGACGCCAACTATCCGGCCGACGCCCATGCTCGGCGTCTCATCCGTATGGACGGACATTCCGCCCCGGCGATCCTCGACGCGATGCTGTCGCTGATGCCGCTCGACGCCGCGGTCGAGCACGCCGCCTTCCGCCCGTGCGCCCATGGCGATTGCGGGCGGCTGGAGGAGGTGTTCGTCGAGTTCCAGCAGATCATCGATCGCCGCGAGCCCGGCTTCCGGCTCGTGCCGATCCCCGGCGAGCCGTTCTACGAACGCATCCGGGCCGCCTACGCCGTCGTCGCCTCGGGCGAGCGGCGGCTCTATGGCAACATCATCCTGCGCAAGGGCGTCATTCGGCCGGAGGGAGCCACGGCATGATACTGGTCTGCGGAGAGGCGCTCATCGACCTGTTCGTCGGCCCGCCGGAGGGCACCGAGATGCCGTCCCGCGCGGTCGCCGGCGGCTCGCCCTTCAACGTTGCCATCGGCCTCGCGCGGCAGGGCGCCCGCGCCGCCTTTCTCGGCGGCATCTCGCGCGACCGCTTCGGCGTGCTGCTCGCCGACATTCTCGAGCGCGAGGGGGTCGATACGCGCTTCATCGTGCGCACCGACCGGCTATCCACCCTCTCGGCCATCGCCACCGCCCCGGACGGGCAGCCGAGCTATTCCTTCCACGGCGAGGCGGCGGCCGACCGCTCGCTGACGCCGGAGGACCTGCCGCCGCAACTGCCGGACGAGGTGCGCGCGCTCACTTTCGGCTCCTACACAATGGTAGTGGAGCCGGTAGGCTCGGCCTATGCGCTGCTGGCGGAACGCGAGAAGGGCCGCCGTGTGATCAGCGTCGACCCCAATGTGCGCCCGACCGTGGTGCGCGACATGAAGCGCTGGGGTATCGCCGCCGAACGCTTCTATCGCTGCGCCACCATCGTCAAGGCGAGCGACGAGGACGTGCGTACCGCCCTGGGCGAAGGCATCTCGCTTGCCGATGCCGCCGCCTACTGGCTGGGCCTTGGCGCCCGGTTGGTAGTGATCACCCGTGGTGCGGCGGGGGCGGTTGCTTTCAGCGCCGGCGGCACGGTAAGCGTGCCCGGCCGCGAAGTGAGCGTGCGCGACACGGTGGGCGCCGGCGACACATTCCATGCCGCGCTGCTCGCCCACCTCGCGGCCACCGGCCGGCTCGACGAAGCCGCTATCGCGGTGCTGGACGCCGAGGCGATCGGCGACCTGCTCACCTATGCGACGGCGGCGGCGGCGGTGACAATCACCCGCCGTGGTGCCGACCTGCCTCGCCGCGCGGACATCGAGGCGGTGCTGAGCGCGCAGGCCGTCTTGCCCGGCACGTCGGTTGCGGCCTTATGTGACAACTGAAATGCTGGCACATGGTGATTTTGGCCGCCGCGGGTATTGTTTCTCTCCCGGCCGCCGGAGCCTGATCTGAAGCTTTCGGATGTCCGGCGGCTTCCCAGGTATAAATGCCTGCAGGTTCGGGCCTGATCCGAGGCCGCCGGCGCGGGTCCATTTGGTGGCGGGCCGCCTCACATGCATCTCCTGCAATCGTCTCAAATCTTTCCGTTGGCTTCGGCGATGACCTTCGTCAAGCTTCCGGTTGCCGGGAAGAGGGGGATGAGGCAGGCCTGCAGGGCGTGATAGATGTCGCCCTTGCCGGGGAACAGGGTGTGCGAGGGCAGGAGGTTTTCCGTCAGTTCCTCGTGCCAGCCGCCGTTCTTGTGATCGATGAAGGCGCGCTCGATCAGGTCCCAGATCTTGCGGTAGTATTCCTCGTGAAAATCGCTGGGGAGATGCTCATTGAGGAAGTGCGCCGCGCCCGCGCCTTCGCAGGCGGGCCACCACAGCTTGTTGCGCTTGTCCGGCCTGTCGCTCCAGTCGAGCGTATAGAAGAACCCGCCCTTCTCTTCATCCCAACCAAGTACGATCGATTGCGAGAACAGATTCTTGGCCGCAATCGGCATCCAGTCGTGCTTTCGGCCGCCGAGAACCCAAAGCTGCAGGATGAGCCGCGCCCATTCCAGCCAGTGGCCCGGGGTGGTGCCGGCCGGGCGGAACATCTCGTTCGGATGATAGTAATGCGTGTCGAGATCCCAGTCGGCACTGAAATGCTCGGCCACGCGCCAGCCGACGCCACCGGCGATGCGACGTATGATGAGGTCGGCAATGCTCTCGGCCTTGCTGAGATAGCTGAGGTCGCCGGTCGCTTCGAAGGCGGCCATTAACGCCTCCGTCAGATGCATATTGGAATTCTGGCCACGGTAATCGTCGCGGCCGAGCGCCTGCCAGTCAGCGGTAAATTCCTCGACGATGGCGTTGTGTCTGTCTTCCCAGAATTTGGTGTTCAGGACGTCCGTAATATCGGCAAGCATGGTGTCGGCGAGCGGGTGGCCTATGGTCTTCGCAGAGGAAGCCGCAAGCAGAACGAAGGCATGACCGTAACCCTGCTTGCTTGCATCAACAGGTCCATTGTCGTCGAGCGACCAGAAATAGCCGCCATTCCTGGTATCTCGATGATGGTTCCAAATATACTCCATGCCGTGGTCGACCACGGCAGACGCACCGGGGCGCCCTAGTAAAGTGCCGATGGCGAAGCAATGCACGGCGCGCGCAGCGATATGAATCGGGCGGACCTGGCCGACGGGATTGAGAGGTCGGCCGATGTCGTCAAGGTCGTAGAAGCCGCCTTTGGGGTTGATCGAATTGTGCTGGAAAAACTCGAACAGGCCGTTTGCCTGTGCCAGAAGCCAATTGCGGTGATAGGCATGCTCCGTCCATTTCTGGAAAGAAGGAGACTTAATGTCGTTCGTCATGGGTGCCAGCGATAGAATCTGAGAGAATTTGCACGATACTACTGAATTGATGACTGGGCTCTTCAATAAATGTGGCAATTTGGCGCCGCTTGCAGTGCATTTTCTATCAGTGAGCCAGGTTGGCGCTAACAGTAACGCGAATATCGTCTGACGTTGCCCCCAACGTTGGACCGGCCTTCTGGCCTTCTTCCAAGGGAACATCGGTCACCGCGGGCTGCCTGGCGGGGGCCGATTGAGGAGCGATATCGGCGGCTTGTTGTCGATCACGCTATGTGGTCGTAGCTCGTTACAGTCCCTTCGCCAGCCTCCCCTGAAGCCCAAGCATATCTGGGCGCTGCGCACGCGGCTGCAGATTGCCAATCGGGTGCGCGATCTCGCCATGTTCAACCTTGCCATCGACAGCAAATTGCGTGGCTGCGATCTGGTCACACTGAAGGTCGGCGACGTATTCTCCGGCAGCGGCATTCGCGCGAGATCGTTGGTCGTCCAGCACAAGACCGGCCAGCCGGTTGCCTTCGAGATCACCGAACCGACGAAGGGTGCACTCGCTGCGTGGCTCGCAATCCGGCGCGCAAAGGGAAGCGACTGGCTTTGGCCGAGCCGCAGCCACAGCGGAGGACACGTCACCAGTCGGCAGTATGGGCGGCTCGTCGACCAATGGGTCGGCCTGATCGGCCTCAACCCGGGGGATTACGGTACGCCCAGCCTACGGCGAACAAAATTCTCCATTCTTTACAGGCGGACCGGAAATCTGCGTGCCTGCCAGCTCCTGCTCGGTCACACCAAGCTCGAAAGCACCGTGCGGTATCTCGGGATCGAAGTCGACGATGCCTGGAGTCTATCGGAGCAAACGGAGATCTGAGGTTTGGCACTGGCAATTCTAGGGATTGCCGGTGCCGCTGGCGCATTCGGCATATCAGCGACGCTTGCCGTGGCACCCAAGCCAGTCCTCGAGTATTGGGCCACATTGCTCATGGAACCATGGCTTCCAAGCGATTCCCGTCAAATTCAGATGGTAGCGCGTATAGCGGAGCTCACCGGCTCGCGTCAGGGCGCCTTTTCCGACCAGATCGTGCAGGTCGCGCGTGGTGGTCGGACGTGAGGTGCCGGTGATCGCGATGTAGTTCTCCGCGCTCAGAAGCCACCGGGGCCTTCACGGAAACGCCGGGCGATCACCTTGTCAAACGGCACGCAAAGTTGCCCCCCGATTGGAGTTCGCCGCTGCTGGTAGACAGGATCAGGCTGCGGTTTTGACCGAGAGCCGGGCGTGTTGATCCTCGAACTGCTGAGGGCTGAGATAGCCGAGCGCGGAGTGCAGTCGGCTGGCATTGTGGACCTGATCGATAAAGCGCGGAAGGTCGGCAGCGACATCGTCGAACGTCTCATAGGCCATCGGATAGACGGCCTCGACCTTGAGCGTTTTCATGAAGCTCTCGGCCTTAGCGTTATCATAGGGATTGCCGCGGTGCCCCATCGATCCGACCTGGCCATGTTCGGCGAGGGCTTGCCGGTAGCGTCCAGCCGCGTATTGCGAGCCGCGGTCCGTGTGGTGGATGCAGCCGGGTAGCGGTCCTCGCTTTTAGATAGCTGTGCGCAGGGCGGCCAGCGTCAGCCGGACGTCGATCGAGCGGCCGATGGCGTAGCCGACGACCTTGCGAGACCAGGCATCGAGGATGACGGCGACATAGACGAAGCCGATGGTGATCGCGACATAGGTGATGTCGGCCACCCAGAGCTGGTTCGGCCCGTCGGGAATCATGTCCCTCGCCAGGTTCGGGAAGGTCGGCAACTCGTGATCGCTATCGGTGGTGGCGATCTAGCGCCGACGCCGTCGAGGCTGGAGGCCGTGCTCGCGCATCAATCGCCGATCTTCTTGTGATTGACGATCAGGCCGCGATGCCGCAGCGCTGCCTGCATCCGGCGATAGCCATAAGCCTCGAAGCTCTCGGAGATCGCCGCCATCGTCTCGACGAGCGCGGTGTCGTTGATGCGGATGGCCGGCTTGTCGTAGTACACGGCGGATATGCGCTGGCGGACCCGCTTCGCCGTCTCAATGGCCGGTCGATCCTCGATCGCTCGCAGCACGTCGAGTACGTCGGTCGCCGAAATGTCTCCTATCTCGCGGTTGCCGAGCGTCGGAAACACGTCACGCTCAAGGGAGTGGAGCACGTCATAGCAGTGGGTTTCGGTCCACTGGGGTGCTGACATTTTGTGCCAGTCGCGCGCCAAGCGCTCGAACGTATTCTCCGATCTATCGACGTGGCGATGTCGAGCGCGCTGCTTTTCGACCGACGGGTCTTTCTCTGCCGCTCTCCTGGGTCTGGCATGTGCCGGATCTGTGCCGCCATGCGCGTGCTGGTGAGCAACGGCCGATCCTCCCGCGACTATTGCCGGTGGGCGACATAGGAACTGTATGCAACTCTCCCCTTATGCGCGGTCCCACCGCCCCGGAAAACGCGCGTTATTCCGCGCGCGAAATTCGCACTCCGCTCCGGTTTTGCCAGCGCGGCCAATTGCAAGGAAAACCCCTATGAATGCTTCATCTGGCGGCTTCCTCATCGTTGCCGGAAAAGTGCATATGTGGGGGGTCGAAGACCTTGTCCCGTACGCGCGGAAAGCGAAGAAGCACCCGCCGAAGCAAATCAGGTAGCTCGTCGCGGGTATGTGCGAGGTCATCGGCATCGATCCCAAGGTCGCGGAATACGAGGGCGCTGCGCCGCCGCTTCGTGCCTTCAAGTCGCATTGATGCGGCAGTGCATGGCCTAGCAAGTTGGCTTAACGATAGGCACCCTGATCGATATCGTGACGGCGCAGTTTGTCGTACAGCGTCTTGCGGGGGATGCCGAGGCGCTTCAGCGTTGCCTGGATGTCGCCATGAGTGGCGGCGAGGGCGTTACGGATCTGCGCCGCCTCGTAAGCTTCCATCCGCTCGGGCAGGCTGGCGGTCGATGCGTCGTCCTCCGCCGACGCCGGCGGCGGGATGTCGTCGGCGAGGCCAAGCGCGACCCGCTCCGCATAATGGGCGAGTTCGCGCACGTTCCCCGGCCAGTCGTGGTTGGCGAGATGATCGCGGGTCGCAGCCGTGATGAGCGGCGCCGGGCGACGGAAACGCTTAGCGGCTTGGCCTAGGAAATGGCCGAACAGCAGCGGCACGTCGGCCTTGCGCTCGCGCAGCGGTGGGATGCGCACCGCTGCGACGTGCAGGCGATAGTACAGGTCTTCCCGGAAGCTGCCGCGGCGCACCAGCTCTTGCAAGTAGACCTTCGAGGCCGCCACGACCCGGATGTCGACCTTGCGGATCTCGTTGGTACCAAGCGGGGTGATCTCGCGCGCCTCCAGTACCCGCAGCAGCTTCACCTGTAAGGCGGGGGACATCGCCTCGATCTCGTCGAGGAACAGCGTGCCGCCATGGGCATGCTCGATGCGCCCGACCCGCTTCTTCACGGCGCCGGTGAAGGCACCGGGTTCATGCCCGAACAGTTCGCTCTCTATAACGGTTTCCGGCACGGCCCCGCAATTGACCGCCACCAGCGGCCGCGCCATGCGCCGGCTCCAGCGGTGCAGCGCGCTCGCCACCACTTCCTTGCCGCTGCCAGTCTCGCCTTCCACCAGCACGTCGATATCGGCGTCAGCGATCTGGCGCAGCGTCTGGCGCAGCCGTTCCATCACTGGCGTGGTGCCGAGCAACGGCATGTCGACGCTTGCCGTCTCTGCCGCCTGCCGCAGCGCTCGATTGTCGAGCACGAGGCGCCGCTTCTCCAGCGCGTGGCGCACCGCCCCGAGCAGCCGGTCGAGCGCATATGGCTTGGCGATAAAGTCGTAGGCACCTTCCCGCATTGCCTCCACCGCCATCGCTATGTCGCCGTGGCCGGTGATAAGGACGATCGGCAGGTCGGCGTCCATGCGCTTCAGGCGGCGGAAAAGTTCGAGCCCATCCATGCCCGGCATGCGTACGTCGCTCACCACGATCCCGCTGAACGAGGCGTCGAGCTCGGCGAGCGCGGCGGCGGCGGAATGGTAGGGTGCCACCGCATAGCCTGCCAGCATCAGCGCCTGAGTGTTGGCGGCGCGCAGCGCGTCGTCGTCGTCGATGAAGGCCACATCCATTACGGCACTCGCGGGAGTATGAGAGTGAAGACCGCACCGTCGCGATTGGCGGCGGCGAGCGAGCCGCCGAATTCGGCGACGATGTCGTGAGAGATCACCAGCCCCAGTCCGAGCCCGGCCGGCTTGGTGGTGGTGAAGGGCATGAAGAGTGCCTGCAGCACTGCATCCGGCAGGCCGGGACCATTGTCCATGAGGGTGATCACGGCGTTGCCGCCTTCGGCGCGCGCCTCTACCCGTATCCGCCCGCCAGTCTGGCCGGTTAACGCCTCCAGCGCGTTTTGCAACAGGTTGACCAGCACCTGCTCCAGCCGCACCCGCTCGGCCACCACCAGTATATCGCCGGCACTCAGGTCGATCTCCAGTGTGATGTCCTGCTCGCGCAGCCGGTGGCCGAGCAGCAGCATCGCGCCCTCCATGGCCTCGCGCAGCGATACCGGCCCGAGATGGCCCGGCGTCTTGCGCGCGAAGGCTCGCAATTCGCCGGTGATGACGCCGATGCGCTCGGTCAGCCCGACAATGGTGGCGAGATTGCCCCCCGCGCTCAAAGTATCGCCGCGTGCCAGCAGCAGCCCGCCGCTCTCGGCGAAGGTGCGGATCGCCGCCACGGGCTGGTTGACCTCGTGAGCGACGCTGGCCGCGATCTGGCCGAGTACCGCGAGCTTGCTCGCCTGCACCAGTTCATCCTGAAGCCCCTGCAGGGCCGACTGGGCATGCTGGCGCTGGTCCATCTCCTCGCGCAGCCGGTCGTTGGCGGTGCTCAGTTCGAGTGTGCGCTCCTCCACCCGCCGCTCCAATTCGCGCCGCGCCCGCTCTTCGCGCCGGCGCTTTTGCAACGCCCGGCGGCGGCGATACCAGCCAAACGCGAGCGCGATGACCAGCAGCGCGCCGCCGAGCAGCGCCAGCACTCGCGCCGCGGCGATAGCGACGTTGGCGGTAGCCGCCATCGGCTCCAGAACATGAAGTGTCCAGCCGGTGCTGGGTACCGGGGCGGCGGCCTCGACGAACACGCGCTCCGCTCCGCCGTCCGGCATCGTCACGCGCACCTGGTCGTCGCCCTCAACCACGATCGGCAGCGGATCGAGCGAGGCATCGCCGAATTGGAGGCTGGCGCGGATCCGTACCCGTTCCTCGTTGGTGATTTCGGCGATGGCGCGGAACTGCCAGCCCGGTACGCTGGTCACCAGAACGATATGGCGTGTGTCGGTGACGAAGGTTGGCCCGGCGAGCCGGCGCCAATCATCCTCGACCCCGGAGAACTCCGCCTTGACCACGATGACACCGAGCGGTCCGTCCTCGCCGTCGATCCGCCGTGTCAGATATAGGCCCGGCCGGCGGCTCACCGTGCCGAAGGCGAAGTGCTCGGCCGCGCCCTCCGCCATGGCGTGCCGGAAATAGGGGCGGAACGAATAGTCGCTGCCGACGAACGAGGTTGGCTCGCGATAGTTGCTTGCCGCGAGCGTGATGCCTTTGGAGTCGAGTAGATAAATGACGCTTGCGCGTGTGCCGGCGGCCAGCGTCTCGAATCTGGCGTCCAGTGCGCGCAGCATCACCGGGTTGTGCTCCGAAAGGGCCGCGCGCACGTCCGGGTCCTGCGCCAGCACCACCGGCAGCGAGCGCTGCTTCTCGATCTCGCTGCGCAGTACCGCCGCACGCAGTTCGGCGGCGGCCTGCGCGTCGGCGCGAAGCTGGACCAGCACCCAGCGCTCGGCGCCATAGCGGGCGATCTGGTCGAGCGCGACCAGAAGCAGCGCCGTCGCGAGCAGCGGGACGGCACGCCAGGCGAGGCGGCGCCACCGTTTGATCAGGCGAGGACTGCCGAGACGTTTCAATAATCGCACAGCGATCTTCCCAGTGTGCGATTTTTCGCACATTCTGCAAGCCCACTTGTGCGGTATTTCGCACTTCGTGTCGAGTCGGCATTTTTTGTGGTATAAATATCTATTAAAAATCAGAGTGTTACGATCGAGCCGCGAAAGGCGCGCATCTGGCATGCCCCTTGCGCAGGAGTCGGCGTACGGCGCGTAGACGCCGTTCCCGATCCATCGATCCCGGCTCCCAACGCCGCCCACTCAATGAGGCGACGACGGATCCACTAGGAGGACGCCAATGGCCTACGCCATCAGCCCGAGCCCGGTGAAAGCCGCGCCGCGCAAATTCTATAAGCAGCTCTACTTTCAGGTGCTCTTCGCTATCGCGGCGGGCGTAGCGCTTGGCCATTTCTATCCCAGCCTCGGCGCAGACATGAAGCCGCTCGGCGACGCCTTCATCAAGCTGGTGAAGATGATCATCGCTCCGGTCATCTTCCTGACGGTCGCGACCGGCATCGCCAACATGCGCGATCTCGGCAAGGTCGGCCGCGTCGCCGGCAAGGCCATGCTGTATTTCATTACCTTTTCGACGCTGGCGCTGATCATCGGTCTCGTGGTCGCCAACGTGGTGCGTCCCGGCGCGGGCCTGAACATCGATCCGGCTTCGCTCGATGCCAAGGCCGTGGCCGACTATGCCGCCAAGGCGCACGAACAGTCCCTGATCGGCTTCCTGAGCAACATCATCCCGACGACGCCGGTAAGCGCGTTTGCGTCCGGGGATATTCTCCAGGTTCTTTTCTTCGCGGTTCTGTTTGGCATCGCCATGGCCGGCGTCGGTCCGCGTGCCGAACCGCTGATGCACGTGCTGAACTCGGCCTCGCAGGTCTTCTTCCGCCTGGTCGAGATTCTGATGAAGGCGGCGCCGATCGGCGCTTTCGGCGCGATGGCGTTCACCATCGGCAAGTACGGCATCGGCTCGATCGCCCATCTCGCCATGCTGGTCGGTACCTTCTACATCACCAGCTTCCTGTTCGTGTTCATCGTGCTCGGCGCGGTAGCACGCTACAATGGCTTCTCCATCGTCGCCCTCATCCGCTATCTCAAGGAAGAGCTGCTGTTGGTGCTCGGCACCTCCTCGTCCGAGGCCGCGCTGCCCAGCCTGATGGAGAAGATGGAGCAGGCGGGTTGCCGCAAGTCGGTGGTCGGTCTCGTCATCCCGACCGGCTACTCCTTCAATCTCGACGGCACCAACATCTACATGACGCTGGCGGCGCTGTTCATCGCGCAGGCCACCGGCATCGACCTCAGCCTGCAGGACCAGATCGTGCTGTTGCTGGTCGCCATGCTCTCCTCAAAGGGCGCGGCGGGCATCACAGGCGCCGGTTTCATCACGCTGGCGGCGACGCTCTCGGTGGTTCCCGCGGTGCCGGTCGCCGGCATGGCGCTCATCCTCGGCATCGACCGCTTCATGTCGGAATGCCGCGCGCTGACCAACTTCATCGGCAATGCGACGGCGACCGTGGTGGTGGCTCGCTGGGAAGGCGAACTCGACAGCAACCGTCTGAGCGCCGCTCTTGCCGGCCAGCCTATGGACCTGCCCTCGGAAGAGGAAGAACTCGCCCCGCTGCCGGTTGCGGCCGAATAAGGCGACGGCACTGTCGATCACGCCGCTCTCATTTGGGCGGCGTGATCCTGTTCGCGGCCCGCGCGCCGCTTTTTTCCTTTACCGATTGCATGACCTTGCCGCCGCGTGTGGCGTGACGAGGCTGGGGAAGCGTCTATGTCGTCTTACATCTCGGATGCTCTGCGTGCTTCTGCGCTGACGTATCACCGGCTTCCGCGTCCGGGTAAGCTTGAAATCCAGCCGACCAAGCCGCTTGCCAACCAGCGCGACCTGGCGCTCGCCTACACGCCCGGCGTCGCCGCGGTATGCGAGGCGATCGCCGCCGACAAGTCGCTGGCCGCCGAACTGACCACCAAGCAGAACCTTGTCGCGGTGGTCTCGAACGGCACGGCGGTACTCGGGCTCGGCAATATCGGGCCGGAAGCCTCCAAGCCGGTGATGGAGGGCAAGGCGGTCCTGTTCAAGAAATTCGCCGGCATCGACGTGTTCGACATCGAGATCAGCGCCCTCGAGATCGACCAT
>NZ_JAHBGD010000024.1 GCF_018390605.1 Ancylobacter defluvii | reverse complement strand
CATGCCGAATCTCGATGCCGCCAACATCGCCTACCAGATGGTGAAGGTGTTCGGTGACGCGCTGCCGGTGGGGCCGATCCTGCTGGGAACCGCCAAGCCGGTGCATATTCTCACCCCCTCGGTAACCGCGCGCGGCATCGTCAACATGACCGCCATCGCCGTGGTCGAGGCGCAGTAATGTGCCGCGCCATCTGAAACTCATCCCAGCGGGAGGTGAACGTGGGCTGCGCAAGCCGCTGCGCAGCGCCCAGGCCTAGGTGCGCTCTACGGCCGCGAGAGTGGAGGCGATGGTTAGCCATGTCTTACCTCCCGAAGGTCAGATATGGGTCGTCACTGAGCTCCGTTCGCTTACTGACCCGCCGCGGTCTCCAGGGGCAACGTACGCCGATCGGCAACTGGCCAGCGAGGGCATGATCCGAGGTCACCAATGGTCGGGGATCAGGGCGTGACCCTCGGACTCCTGGTCGCCAACGATTGTCACGCCGCTACATGGCAATCCGAGCATCACCGCGACTACGGCATGTCCCGCCTCATGAACAGCCGTGTGGCGCGCCGCGCCCTCAGCCATCACGACCACTCCTTCCTCAGCCGCACCCCTGGCCCCTCGCCATTCTCCGCGACGAAGATCACCCCGGCGGATTCGAGGGCGCGCTGGATCGCGGTGAGGGTCGAGGCCTTCGGATCGGCGGCGCCGCGTTCGATGTTATTCAGAGCCGTCGTTGAGATCCCGGCAGCTGCAGCCAGGGCAGCTTGGGTCATGCCAAGCATCGCTCGCGCTCCGCGGATTTGCTGAGGTGTGATCATGAGGTTTTGTAGTCTCTAGACGATATTTTCTCAAGCACGGTTGATGCGATGCGCAGTTGCGTTAACGAAAACTTACTTGATAATTTCTCAAGAGGCGAGTTGCCATGCCGAACCCCACCGTTCCGGCCGACGCCACTGCTTTGCCTGCTGGTGAGCAGCCTCCGGCCATGTCGAACCCCAAGCTCTTTTCCCGTGAGTCCTTCGATCTCGCCCGAGCGGCTTGGGATCGAAATCGATTGCCCTACAATGACCCGTCCGTGCCCGCCGAGGAATCGCGACGGGCGGATGCCGAGAAGTTTGAGCTCGCATTCGCCGTGGTCACGGCCGCAGCTCCCACGATTGACTGCATCGGTGACAAACTGCGCGTCGTCATGGAGTACGCCCGTTCCAGCGAAGGTGTCGTGCCGACCGAGTTCGAGCGCATTGCGATGATCGGTCTGCACATGATGATGATCGACCTCGCAGCTATCGAGCGCTGAGCGCTCGCCGCCTCTCATCTCCAACCTATCCAACACCAAGCCGGCGCGTTGCGCGACCGACGGAGGAGGACTCATGTCCAAGGAATTCCCCGTCGCACTTATCACCATGGAAGGTGGCTATGACGCCCTCGCGCTGGGGCTTGCCCATGCCCGAACGGTGCACACCGCGTTAGCCGCGAATGAAGATGGCTGGCTGGAGTCAGACGATGTCGACGCCGCTCGCAACGTACTGTTCCACGGCATCGCCTATCTGGAGGCCGCAGCGAAATGGGCGCTGATCGTCGGATACGTTCTATACACTGGAGGTGGCCATGGCCCGGATCGGGGATAATCGCACCGAACTCGCCCGCGTCGACCGAGAACATCTCGATCCGTTCGAGCGAGCACTCGACAGGCTCACCCCGCGCGAGCAGAACTTCGTCCATCATTACCTGCTGGATCTCAGCGCTTCCGAGGCCGCGCGACGCGCCGGCTACGCCGAGCATACGGCCCGCTTCATGGCATCGCGGATCCTGCGCAATCCCGATGTCGCCGCCGCTATCCGTATCGCAATGGCGGAGCGCGCCCGGCGCACGCAGATCGATGGCGATGCCGTCCTGGCCGTTGGTGGGCGACGGCGACTGCCAACCCCAACGACATCATCCAACACATCCGTGGTGCCTGCCGCTATTGCCACGGCACGGACCATGCCTATCGGTGGCGGGATCGCCGGGAGTTCCGCACTGCCCACGCCCGTGCCAAAGCCAACAACGAGCCCGATGATCTCCTGCCCAGCGAGGAAGGGGGCTTCGGCTACAATGCTCTGTCGGAACCTGATCCCGACTGCCCTCGCTGCGATGGCATCGGCGAGAGCATGGTCGTCGTCCACGACACCAATTCACCTCTCGCTGCACCGCTCTACGATGGTTTGAAGAAGACCAGGGATGGCGTCGAGTTCCACCTCGCCGACCGAGCGAAGGCTCTGGAGATGGGCGCGCGCCACCTGGGGATGTTCAACGACAAGCTGAAGCTGCAGGGCGATGCGGAGAACCCGCTGACCGTTCTGCTGCGCGAAATACAGGGCAGCGCTCTCCAGCCGGTCGCCAACCCCATCGAAGATGACTGAAGGCAGCCCCAACGTGTTGAACTGCTTCAATAGTGGTCCGCTCTTGATAGATACCTGCCCCTCGGCTGCCTCTTTCAGCGACGTCCGCTTTGCGCCGCCCTTCAGGTCAGACCTGGTAGCGGCCGCATCCTGAAAGCGGACATTCGAGAGACAGCACGTCTTCAAGGGTGGCCGCGTCCATCCGACAGTATTCGCCGGTGTCCACGATTGTCACGAACCTTGCGCGGGTTGCAGACAGAGATACGTTTCGAATGGTGCATCTGCCCAGCGATACGATTGGCGAATTTTCGATTCCGACAAAGGAAGTGCTTTAGTGAAGGGAACGGAGTTCGCCGAGTTCACGAACGGATGGCGGCTGGTTCTGGCCGGCCTGCTCGGAACGGCTTTGGGCATGCCCGCCATTCCGTTCTATACGATCGGCGTCTTTGCGCCCATCTTCGTGGAAGAATTCGGCTGGTCGTTCGCGACCATTTTTGGCGGCTTGTCGTTGTTGGCCGGTTCAGTTCTGATCGTCGGGCCATTTTTCGCGACATTGATCGACAGATTCGGCGCACGCCTGGTGGCATCGGTCTCTCTGCCGTGCCTGGGCCTGAGCTACATGACGCTCGCGGCATCGAACGGCTCGATCGGACAATATTATCTCTCTTGGCTGGCTATCGCGATCTTCGGGTTGGGAGCGACCCCGGTCGTCTTCACGCGAGTGATCAACAGCGCGTTCGAAGAGCGTCGAGGTCTTGCCCTTGGCATCGTGTTGTCCGGCGCAGGCCTGTTCGCCTTCGTCGTAAAACCATTGGCCCAGTTGTTGATCGAGACGGGCGGATGGCGCGTGGCTATACTCGTGGTGGGCGCAATGCCGGTGCTCATCGCGAGCCCGATGGTTCTCTGGGGCTTTGCCGGGCTGCGAAGCAGGAATGTCGGCGCAGGGCCGGCGGCGAGAAAAGCGTCGGAAGGCATGACCGCTCACGAAGCTTTCCGCTCCCGCTCTTTCTGGCTCCTGGCTATCGTCTTCATCCCGATGTCGCTCGCCGTCGCGGCGCCGCTTCCCAACATCGAGAACATACTTCGCTCGCTTGGCCTGTCGCCGTTCGAGGTCGTCCAGCTCGCCTCGCTCGTCGGAATAGCTGCCGTGGCCGGCCGGCTGCTTGGCGGCATTCTGGTCGATCGCTTCTGGGCGCCTGCGGTGGGCACAGTCATATTGACGTTGGGCGCGGTCGCCTGCCTCATCCTTTCGCTGGACCATGTGAGCTTCTCCATGGCCTGCATTGCCATTCTGCTGCTCGGCCTGACGTCCGGCATAGAATTCGACTTGATGGCCTATCTGGTCGCGCGCTATCTCGGGATGCGGAGCTATGCCACGACCTACGCCACCCTGTACGGCATCTTCGTGGTGGGCGCTTTCGTAGGGCCCAGCCTGTTCGGTTACGCGTTCGATCGAACGGGCACCTATTCGGGAATCCTCGAAGCCTGTGCGCTGCTGCTCATCGGTGGCGCGGCAACGGTTCTTTTCCTGGGGCCTTATCCGGTCCGGAAAACCGAGGCCTCCGCGTAACGTCGCCGGGCCGATCCGCAACGACCCGCTTCGGCTTTTACCTCTTTTAACCAGCCGTCCTGCAGTCGCCGCGATATCGTCTCCGCAGTTCCCGGACGGCCGGCTTCGGTCCGCCACCCACCGCGAAGCATCAGGAGGCTTTCATGAGCAAGGGAAAAGTGGTGGTGCTGGGCTCGAACGCCACACGTATCGAAATTCAGGGAGGCGGCACGGGACCCACGGGACAGTATCTCAACGAGACGGTGGTGCCGATGATGGCGCTTGTCGGGGCAGGTTATGAAGTTCTGCTCGCTACCCCTTCGGGCGCCAAGCCCTATATCGACCCGGCGTCCGATGCGGTCCAGCATTTCGGCGGCGACGAGGCGGCCTATCGGCGTGGCAAGGATTTCTTCGCCAACGATCCATCGACGAACCAGGGCCGCAGCTTGCGATCGGTGGTCGAGGAGGGGCTGAACAACTATGCAGGCGTGTTCGCTCCGGGAGGCCAAGGCCCTGTCGTCGATCTGATGCAGGATCCCGACGCGGGCGAGATACTTCGGCATTTCCATGCGGCCGGAAAGCCCACCGCGCTGCTCTGCCACGGCCCGATCGTCTCGATCTCCGCTTTGCATGGGGCGAAAGAGTTTCGCGCGGCGCTGATTCAGGGCGACCGAGCCAAGGCAGCCGAACTTGCGAAGGGATGGCAGTATGCCGGCTACCGGATGACAGTCTATTCGGGCAGCGAGGAGAAGCCCATCGAGGACAACATCCTACACGGCGAGCTCTATTTCCATATGCCCGAAACTCTGGACCTGGCAGGCGCCAAAACAACGGTCGGTCCGGATTTCGAGCCTCACGTGGTCGAGGATCGCGAACTGATCACCGGGCAGAATCCGCGCTCGGATCATCCGATCGCCTTGGCCCTGATCGCCGCGTTGGACCGGAAGTGTTCGGGAGCTTGAAACGATGAAACGCTCAATCTGGGTATCGCTCGCCGCCATGATCGCTATTTCTCCAGTCGCCTCCGTGCCGCCGACAAGCCCGTTTCAATCGTCTTGGTGCATGGCGCGTTCGTCGACGGCTCCGGCTGGCGGGCCGTGTTCGACACTCTGACCAACGGCGGGTATGAGGTGCTGGTCGTCCAGAACCCGACCATCAGCCTCAGCGGTGACGTCGCGGCCACGGAGCGCGTTGTCGCCGCGGCGAAACACCCGGTGATCCTCGTCGGCCATTCCTATGGCGGCATGGTTGTTACCGAGGCGGGCAATAACCCTAAGGTGCAGAGCCTGGTCTATATCGCGGCCTTTGCGCCCGACTCCGGGGAGTCGGTGGCATCGCTTGCGGAACAGCCGGTTCCAGCTGGAGAATCGGCCGCACCGCTGTTGCCACCCAGTGACGGCTACCTGCTGGTCGACCCGTCGAAATTCCCGAATGCATTTGCAGCCGATGTCGACGTCTCGATTACAGGCTTCACGGCTGCGGCCCAGGTCCCGTGGGGTCTGGAGGCGGTGCAGACTCCGAACAGCAAAGTCGCTTGGAAGGCCAAGCCCTCGCATTTCCTGGTCACCACGAAAGACATGATGATCCCTCCGACGTTCCAGCGGAGATTCGCTAAACGGGCCGACGCTGTAACCGTCGAGATCGACAGCAGCCATGCCGTGATGCTCTCGCATCCCAAAGAGGTCGCAGCCTTCATCGAGACTGCGGATAAATAGCGGAGTCTGATCATGCCGCACGTCAAGACCATAGCCACTTTGCTTGCCAAGCCGGGCAAGGCCGGGGAACTTGAGGCATTGCTCTTCGGCATGGCGCCCCACTGCAGAACGGAGCCAGGCAATCTGCGGTGGGATGTCTGGCGGGATCAGGCGAAAGCCGACCGCTATATTCTCGATGAACTCTATGTCGACAATGCCTCGGTGGCGGCGCACCGCGAGACGCCGCACTACAAGAACTACCTGACGAAAATACCCGACCTCGCCGAGCGGAGCGCCTTCGTCCTCGATCCTGCTCTGGTGGCGAACAAGAACGGCTAGTTCAGGATGCGCTGGTGCGCAGGGCCGTGTCCCGCTGCCCGAGAGATTCCAGCAGTCGACGCGCCTTCGCCACGTTCACGCAAGGTACTACGTCATCAAATTCCGCGCAGACGGGTGACAGCAGTTCGGCTGCCGCCACATGCCGGTCGGTTTCCACCCACAGTTCCGCCAGGGCTGTCGAGGCACGGAGCCGGAAGAAAAGTGCGCCGCTTTCCCTAGCGGTCTCCGCAGCGAGCAGCAGCGTTTCAGAGGCACCGGACAGGTCACCGTCCAGTCGCTGCAGAAGCGCGCGCACGCGCAGCAGTTCCGGCCTGGACCAATGCTCACCCTGCCGGTCGGCACGGTCGAAAGCGGCGCTCAGGCTGTCGCGGGCGAGCGCGATGCGCCCGTGACGCAACGCGGCTTCGGCGAGGATGGCGAGATAGACTGGCACCCGAACGAGAAAGTTGTTGGCGACGAGTTGCTCGATCGCCAGGCGCATCGTGTCGACGCCTTCGGCGTCGCCGTCCATGCTTCCCACGGCGCCGTCATAGAAACGACAGACAGGCCGCCAGATTGCGATTTCGCGCAAGGTAAGATTGTGGGCAAGCGTCGCAAGATGTTGGCGTGCAATCTCCGTCTCACCTGACCAGAAAGCGAGAGGAAGCGCCGCCTGAGCAAGGGCGTTGCAAAGCGAGACCATATGGTCACGCGCAAGACTATGGTCGAGCGCGTCCCGGAGCGCCGCCGTCGCTGTGCGGCGATCTCCCGCTACCCAGGCCGTCATCGCCAGCGCCACCCGAATCGATACGAACCGGTCTATCTGGAAGCGAGCGATGCCCGAGCGCTTGGCGGTGGTCGCATGCTCCCGCACGAGCCGTTTCAGCTCATCGTGCGCTCGCCGGACCTCGCCGCAGTAGAAGATGGCCGTCAGCCTGACGCGCTCTCCCTCCGCGACTACCTGCCTCTCGTCTTCCTGGCCGGCAAGTTCGGCGAACTGCCTGAGCGTGGCGATCGCCTGTGGGTGCCGCCCGGTGAAGCTTTGCAGTATGCCAAGGCCCCACAAGGTGCGGAGCTGGTAATCGACATTGCCGATCTCGTGCGCCAGGCGGTTGCCCTCCATCCACGCCGCATCGGCTTCCGGACCGAGATGGCCGGAGAAATTGAGACCCGAGGCATGGGACGCTATGAGCTTCATCCTGACGGTGGGGTCGCAGCGCGATAGGGCTTCGGCGGATTGCAGCGCCCGTTCGACACGTCGCCGGCTTTCGGCGACGGTAGACAGTTCGTCCCAGAACGGTATTGCGGCGGCGGTGAGACGCACGCCGACCTCGGGGTGCGCGCCATCGCCGAAAGTCCAGTCGATCGCCTTGCACAGGTCGTTCGTTCGCGGCTCGTAGGAGGCGGTCCATTCGTTCCTCGGCCGCCATTGCCACTCCGCCTCGGCGTGCTCGAACACCAGGAGAAGATAGCGCGCGTGGCTGGATCGGGCGTCGGCGGCTTCTCCAGTCTCCGCCAGCCGTTCGGCCGCGAAGCTGCGGGTACTGTCGAGCAGCCGATAGCGCGGCCCGGCGGCATTGTGCGCGGTCGACAGAAGCGATTTCGCTGCCAGGCTTTCCGTGCACGCCGCGATCTCCTCGATGCCTCGGTCGACGTGCTCGGCCACGCCGATGACATCGGAGAGAGAGAAGCTCGCCGAAAAAACCGACAGGAGACGCAGAAGTCGGGCCTCATCCCTGGAAAGGAGCTGGTAGCTCCAGTCGAGCGTTGCGAGCAGGGTCTGGTGCCGCGGCGGAGTTCCCTCGGAACCGGCGACAAGCGGCTCGAAACTGTGCTCGAGAAGACCGAGCAAGACCGACGGTCTTGAAACCGGCAGCCGCGATGCGGCGAGTTCGATTGCAAGCGGGATTCCATCGAGGCGCCGGCATATGGCTGCAACGACGGGCGTGTCCGCATCGTCGAGCCGGCAGCCGTACGCCTCGTTTCCGCGTCTTACAAAGAGCTGGACAGCGGGGAAGGTCAGGGCGTCAATCGGGTTTTCGCCTCCGTTCTCGTCCGGATACAGGAGCGGAGACAAGCGATAGACGCTCTCCGACCGTGATCGAAGCGGCTCCCGGCTTGTGGCGATGATGTGAAGACCCGGAAGCGCCATCGTCAGATGTTCCGCGATCGCCGAAGCGGTGCTGAGGACATGCTCGCAATTGTCGAGCACGAGCAGCATTTCGTGATTGCGCAGTGCTTCGACTATGCCGGCAAGCATATTCGTCCATTTGCCGCCGATGCCGAGCGATGCCGCTATCGTCGCGTCCACGAGTTGGGGGTCGCCGATGACGGCGAGATCCACGAAACATACGCCGTCCCGATGCCGGTCCAGAAGGCGTTTTGCCGCGGCGATGGCGACAGTCGTCTTGCCGACTCCCGCCGGTCCGACAACCGTCAGGAATCGACGCTCCGGAAGCCTGTCGGCAAGGTCCGCAATGACGTCATCGCGACCAATGACTTCCGCGAGGCGAGGCAGTTCCCGGACAGGGGCCTTGGCCGCTCCGGAATAGAGTTGCGGCTGATCGTCTCCATAGATGCGTAGCGGCGCGACGAAGCGGTAGCCGCGCCCGGTCACAGTGGCAATGCACGACAGGCCTGAGGCCGTTCGTGGAAGAGCACGGCGCAACGCGGCGATATTGACCTTAAGATTGCTCTCGTGGACGAAGGTGTCCGGCCAGACGAAACGCATCAGCTCATCCTTGCCGACGACTTCCCCCGCGTGGCTGACCAGTAAGTTAAGCAGATCGAGAGCTCGGCTTCCTACACGCAACGGGTTATCGCCAAGCATCAACAATTGACGGTCTGGAATGAACCGATGGTCACCGAAGCAATATGTCTTGCCGCTTGGTCTGTCGGATCGTTGCATGTGCTCTCGAATGACTCCGTCGTGAACGCGCTGTTGGCGAGTTGCGCCGAACCGAATCTTGCGGAACGTACCCAAGTCTCAATGTGATGAACTTTGATGTGTTGGCGAATTTAACCTCTTTTTACGCCGGCGCTACCCACCAGTGAGTTTAGCTCCGCAAGACGACACGTTGCAGACGACGATAGAAAGGAGACCACGAAAGCAGCACGCCTGCACGAATAGGGAAGGCTCCGGTCCTGGAGGACCTCCCGGTTTCCGACATCCTAGGCCGATGAGACTGGTCAAGGTCAAAGCATGAGGCATATGCCGAACCGATGTCCAACTCGTGGACGGCCATTTCCAAAAAATGCGCCGATACCCCAACGCCGACCACGATGGGCCACGAGATCGATCGCCGGCATCGTTCTCGCTATCGGCAACCCGGTTCGAAAATGTCCATGACGGCCTCGAGAACTTCGGCGGTTTTCCTGCCTATGGCGAGCTGGGCCGAGGCGAACAATGCACCAGTTTTGAATTTACATCTTTTAACCGCGGCTCCCGGCGCCTCGATGCTAACTGTTTTCCTAGGCAATACGGAACGGCGAATGCGGCCGACCCGGATGAAAGCCGGCCGCCACGATAGTAATCGTTCGGTTGGGACCCGGCTGCCGATAGCTATTGGTGGCTGCCTTTCGTCGCGTTCGTGTCGGCCAGCAGAATGGAAATCGGATCGAGAGAAAGGGGATGCATGCCTCGCACGCTCGATACACTGACGCTAGTGGATGCAAAGCAGATGCTCGAGGCCGGCGAGGCCAAGGCAGCGAGCCTCGGCATTCCCTACAATATTGCGGTGGTTGACGCTGGCGGTGCCCTCATCGCCTTCACACGCCAGGACGGCGCTCTCGCTGGAAGCATCGATCTCGCGATCGGTAAGGCGAAGACGGCGCGCATGTTCGACAAGACGACGGATTATCTCGCCGAGTTGGCTCAGCCCGGGGCGCCACTGTTCGGGATCGAGCGGAGCAATGGCGGCAATGTCGTGATCTTTGGCGGCGGCCTGCCGGTGAAGGTCGACGACCAGATCGTCGGCGCGGTCGGCACCAGTGCGGGTTCGGTCGAACAGGACATTGCGGTGGCCGAGGCGGCGGCCGCGGCCATCAGCCAGAGCACGGACTCGTAGAAGGCCGTGTTCGCGGCAACGAACAGCAACGTCTACTGAGGAAAGGCGTCGGTATGATCGAACTAACCGTCAATGGAACCAAGCACCAGGTAAACGTCGTCCCGGAGATGCCTTTGCTCTGGGTTTTGCGCGATGAGCTTGGCATTACAAGCCCCAAATATGGCTGCGGAATAGCTCAGTGCGGCGCGTGTACAGTACAGATTGACGGAGCAGCCGTTCGCTCGTGTCAGGCGCGTACGGCGGATGTCGCAGGCAAGGCGATAACCACCATCGAAGCGGTCGGCAACGGAAAGCTGCACCCGGTGCAGGAAGCCTGGATCGAGCATCAGGTACCGCAATGCGGCTACTGTCAGACCGGCCAGATCATTCAGGCGATTTCACTGCTCAAAGCGATTCCCAAGCCGACCGATGAGGACATCAACGAGGTCATGTCGGGAAATCTCTGCCGATGCGGCACCTATGAGCGCATTCGCGTTGCGATCCACGCGGCCGCCGAGAAGATGGGGGGGAAATGACATGGGCGAGATGCCAGGTCTTTCGCGACGCACCTTCGTTTTCGGCTCCGTCGCGGTCGCTGGCGGTGTGGCCTTCGGTCAGTATGGTCAGGCGCAACAGGCACCTTCTTCCGCTGCCGCGACGAATCCGCTGATGGCGGATCTCGGTCCGCAGTCGGTTACATTCAATCCGTGGGTCGAGATCAGTCCGGAAAAAATCACGCTGATTGCCCAGCATGCCGACAAGGGCCAGGGCGTTGGTTCTATCCAACCTCTCATGATCGCTGAGGAACTGGACCTCGAACCCAACCAATTCGAGATTCGGTTCGCCGGACCTAGTCCCGCCTATTTCAACACCGGCTTTGCCCACGAACTTGCGCCCTTTATGGCGCCGGACCAGAGCCCCGAAGCCGAGAAAGCTCGCGCGGCCGCGCTGGAATGGCTGAGAAAGGCCGGTCTGCAGATGACCGGGGGCTCCAGTGCGATTCCCGATACCTACGAGAAGCTGCGCATGGCCGGCGCGATTGCACGCGAAACGCTGAAGGCGGCCGCAGCCACGCGCAGTGGCGTCCCGGCCGCCGACCTTCGCACCGAGGCCGGAAACGTGATCCTGCCGAACGGGACGAAGATCCCCTACGTCGCGCTTTCGGCCGATGCGGCGAAGATCACGCCGGTTTCAGTCGACAAGCTCCGCGATCCATCGCAATGGCGAATTCTCGGCAAGCCGATGGAGCGCCTCGACATCCGCTCGAAAGTCACCGGCGAGATGAAGTTCGGTATCGACCGGACGATGGACGGCATGGTGTACGCGGCCGTCAAGCTCAACCCCAACAAGGGGCAGCCGATCAAGTCCTACGACGCAAGCAAAGCTCAGTCGATGCCAGGGGTCCAGAAGATCCTTAAGGTATCGAATGGCATCGCGGTGATCGCGACGAACAGCTGGTACGCGATGCAGGCGGCCGAGCTTGTCGACTGCGTGTGGGAGCCGAGCAAATATCCGGCCGAGCAGGCCGACCACTGGAAGACCGTGGCCTCGTCCTTCACTCCGCAGTTCCTCGCCAAGGAATGGCGCAACGACGGGAATATCGACACCGGACTGAAAGATGGGACACTGATCGAGGCGGAATACCGCGCACCCTATGTGGGGCATCAGCCGCTCGAGCCACTCAACGGCATAGGCATCGTTACCGACAAGGGAATGGAAATCTGGGTCGGGCATCAAACGCCGCAATCCGTGCAGTACATCGCGGCTACGGCGATCGGCATGAAGCCGGAACAAGTGACCTTTCATAACGAGTGGATGGGTGGGAGCTTCGGGCATCGGCTCGAATTCGAGAATATCAGAGTGCTTGCCGAGATCGCGAACCAGATGCGCGGGACACCGGTGAAGCTCGTCTTCTCGCGGGAGGAGGACTTCCTGCAGGACATTCCCCGGCAGATCGCGATGGGCCGGTGCAGGGGAAGCGTGAAGGATGGAAGGATCGTCGCGGCTGATTTGAAGGTGGCCGCGACAGCGCCGTTCAAGGAACTCTTGGCGAGGATGGGCTCGCCCTCGAAGGACCCCGATGGCCAGCTCGGGGTTGGAATCTGGAACGTTTACTACGACATCCCAAATTATCAGGCGACGAGCTTCGAAGTGCAAGGACTGTCACCGTCCACGACCTGGCGGTCCGTAGGGGCGTCCGCCAATGGATTCTTTACCGAGAGTTTCATCGACGAATTGATTCACGCCGCGGGGCTCGACCCGCTCACGGCGCGCATCGAGATGTGCAGGATTCCAATCTACCGGAAGCTCCTGGAAACCGTTGGCGAGATGGCGGAGTGGAAAGGCCCGCTGGGACGCGGAAAGGGCCGTGGCGTTGCGTTTGTCGAGTCGTTCGGAACGGCCGTCGCCGAGATCGTCGAAGTGACTATGACCGACGCGGGCATCAGGATCGACAAGGTCTGGGTGGCAGCCGATGTCGGCAAGATCGTGGATCCTGTCAACTTCCAGAATCTCGTCCAGGGCGGTGTCGTCTGGGGCCTTGGCCACGCCATGAACTGCGAACTCACCTATGCCAAGGGGGCCGTACAGCAGACGAATTACAACCATCACGAATCCATGCGCATGTATCAATGCCCGGTGATCGAGGTGCGCGGTCTGGAGAACGACTTCACGGTCAGGGGCATCGGGGAGCCACCCGTGCCACCTGCGGCGCCGGCGCTAGCCAATGCCATCTTCGCCGCGACGGGCAAACGCATCCGAGAAATGCCTTTCAACAAATTCGTCGACTTCGCGTGAGGGCAGGCCATGAGAAGGATATCTTTGATTGCGCTCGCATTTGCCAGTTCGTCAATCGTCGCCCTGACGGGCTTTGTTTTGGCCAAGGAAGAGTCGAAAGATGCGTTGCCGTCGGGCAGCATCAGCCGGACCGAGGGGCTGCAGGCCTGGAAGAGAATTGAGGCAGTGGTGACGCATCCGCGCTGCGCGAATTGCCATGTCGATGCGAAGGCTGTGCCGATCTGGACGCCGGCCGGTGAAAGCAAATCCCGAGTACACGGCATGAACATCCACGGCGGAAAAAGCCGCATTGGAGCAGAGACAGTTCCGTGTTCGACGTGTCATGTCACTTCAACATTGCCGAATCCCCCAGCACCGGCGCCCTTGCATGCCGGCATCGACTGGCAGCTTGCACCCGTAGAATTCATCTGGTTTGGCAAGAGTGGCGCTGAGATCTGCGCCCAACTTAAGGATTCCAAGCGGAATGGTGGTCGCGACGCTGTCGGCCTCCTTGAGCATTTGAGGCACGATGCATCGCTAAACGGATTCATCCCCAGGGGATGGGAGCCCGGCGCCGGCCGCACGACTCCACCAGGAACCTTCGAGGATCATGTCAAAGACATGGCTCTATGGGGAGCTGCCGGGCAGCCCTGTCCAGACTGAGGAGGCATGACGGTCGTGCTGTGTTGGTGATCAGTACTGACGCTATGCCGATACTGGATTCATCGGAGACCTCATCGATGCTCCGCTGTTTCCCTATGGGTCTGGCCAGCTCACCTTTCACGGGTCGTTCTGCGATAGCGGGCCGCCCACGCACGCCGTTGCGATCGCTATCTTATAGTCGAGGTACATTGCAATGATCAAGAAACATACCGGTCAATGCGCATGCGGCGCGGTGAGATTTGGGTTCGACATCGATCCCGACTTTGTTGCAGTCTGCCATTGCCTCGACTGCAAGAGGGCATCGGGCGGCGAAGCGGTGACACTTCTCGGCGTAGCTGAAGAAGATTTCACGCTCCTAAGCGGCCAACCCAAGGCTTTTCACTACACTGCTCCTTCGGGAAAGGGGCTGGACCGGAATTTCTGTCCCGCATGCGGCGCACGACTGTTCACCCGCAACGCGGAAAGCTATCCGGGCATGGTCTTCGTTACGATCGGCAGCCTCGACAATCCCGAAGGCATAAAGCCCGTGCTGGAAATGTTTACCAATCGCCGGCTCGCCTGGGCCGTTCCTCTCGATGTGCCGCAATTCGACGCCATGCCGGGATGAACTCTGCCGCGTGGCCGATGCCAAGCGGTATGACCGCTCGTCCTCGCGGGACCTCCCGACTAGGGCCTGATCGGACGACAGCACGTTTGGGCGGATCGCTGCCCACCGCATCAGCACGATCCGCATAGCCATCGCGAATGGAGGCACAGATGCTGGACAAGGCCTATCGCGGCCAATGCGCCGCCGTGAAAGTGCATTGCACGAACGAAGTGGAGCGGCGCAACCGCGGCCTCACACTGTTCGCTCTGGCGCTCGGCAGCTTCTGCATCGGGACATCCGAGTTTGCCAGCATGGGGATTCTCCAGCTGTTCTCGGCCAGCCTCGGCATCGATATCCCCGCAGCGACGAATGCGATTGCGGCCTATGCCTTCGGCGTGGTGATCGGCGCTCCTCTCTTGACGCTGGCGGCGGCGCGGCTGAACCGGCGAACGCTTCTTCTGTGCCTGATGGGCCTGTTCATCCTTGGCAATGTCCTGTCGGCGGTCGCCACCGACCTCGGCATGTTCGCCCTGGCCCGCTTCGTCAGCGGCCTGCCGCAAGGGGCCTATTTCGGAGCCGGCGCCGTTGTGGCGTCTTACATCGTCGGCCCCGGTCATGCGGGAAAGGCGTTCGCGCTGGTCATGACCGGGCTGACGGTCGCGACGATCATCGGCTCGCCGCTGGCGACCTTCCTAGGCCAGACCGTGGGATGGCGTAACACCTATTTCACCGTCGCTGCGGTAGGCGGCCTAGCCTTCCTCGCCTTGTGGGCCTGGGTGCCTCGAACCGAGGCGCTTCACGGCGGGCCTGTGATGCAGGAACTGGTCTCGCTGCGCCGGCCGGCCGTTTGGACCATGATGCTCGTCGCGGCGCTCGGCGTGGCCAGCATCTTTGCCGTCTATACCTTTATCGGTCCCTTCGTTACCGATGTGGCAACGATCGATCAGACATGGATCCCGGTCGCGCTGCCGAAGGATGTCGGCTTGCGGGCCACCGCGTCGGACAATCTGCTCGAGCGTGCCTTCGAGGCCTCGGCTCCAAACCAGAAATGGGTGGCGGACTTCACCTACATCTGGACTGCGGAGGGCTGGCTCTATGTTGCCACCGTCGTCCGTATGTTGCCGCCGTCGTCGACCTGTTCTCACGGCGTGTCGTCGGCTGGGCAATGAAGGCGGAGATGATGGCACAGTTCGTCACCGATGCCCTCATCATGGCCATCTGGCGCCGCGGCAAGCCGGACAGCCTGCTGCATCACAGCGACCAGGGCGGCCAATATACGAGCGAGCAGTTCCAGCGCCTGATGGCTGACCACGGCATCACCTGTTCGATGAGCCGGTCAGGCAACGTTTGGGACCATGCTGCGATGGAGAGCTTCTCCTCGTCGCTGAAAACCGAGCGCACAGCCCGCAAGGTCTACAGGACGAGGGACTATGCCAGGGCCGATGTGTTCGACTACATCGAGCGCTTCTACAATGGTCGCCGCAGGCACTTGACCTCGGGCTATCTCAGCCCCGTCGAGTTCGAGGAGCGAGCTAAATTAGCTTAACCTCCTGTCCACAGAACCGGCAGCAGGCTAGTTCGCCTCCGTGATCAACCAACGCGCCGCGCCTCCCAGCCTATCCCCGCTTATCCCACATGCGGAATGGGGCCTGAAATGGGGCCAGCATCTCAGTCCCTATAAAATATGAATGATTTCAATAAATTAGACATAAGACTGGCGGAGAGAGCGGGATTCGAACCCGCGATACGGTTTCCCGTATACACACTTTCCAGGCGTGCGCCTTCAACCACTCGGCCACCTCTCCCCGGCATTGACCATCGCAGGTCCATGCACGTCGTCCCATGGGGACGGTGGCGCCGAATATAGTGAAGCCGCCCACTTGGCAAGCCGTCATATGCAAAGCGCGGCGTCTGCCGGCTCAGTTCGCCGCCGGGGCTGTGGACGAGATGGCGCAGCGGGCCGCATCCGCTACGCTGCCCATGAGGTGGACCTGATCCTTGCCGGTACTGCCGGCGACGATGTTGTAGATCGTCGTGCTTGCCGTTCCCACTGCCTTGCCCGACACCGTGAAGTCGCAGGTGACCACTGCTGCGCCGATCGTGGTCTGCCCTTCGTTCGCTACCGACACGCCCATCACCGAGCCGACCGGATCGGTGAAGATGTCCCCCTGCTTCAGCTTCAGCGCCGGATCGGCCAAGGCCGGGACCGCGCAGGCTCCACAGGCAGCGAGGACCAGCAGCCCCCGGACCAGAACGCCGCGGACCGGGTGCTGTCGAGCGGGGACATGCCGGGCGAGGGCAGGTCGGACCGATAGCGTGCGGGCGAGGCTCGTCATCATCATGCTGCGTCTCATGGTTCGGGTGCCGTCCGGGTATCGTCGCGTCGCTGCGGAATCAATAAGGTCTGGCCGGCGACGATGCCAGAGAATACCACGCCGCGGTGGGCGGCGGATTTCAGCCGGCCGACCAGGGCTTCACGGAAAAGTTCAATAACTTCGCTAATCTAGACAAGACCCATCCCCTTAATATAGTCGGACAGGTGGGGATAGCTTGCGGGGGTGGCCCATGAGGCCGTTAAGGTGGCACATGGCGGGACGAGCGTGGATCGGCGCCATCGGTCTTGCTCTCGCGATGGCGGGTTGCACGGAAAAGAACGAGTATGTGCCGCCGCCGCCGCCGAAGGTCACGGTGACCGCCCCTGTCGAGCAACCGGTCATCCGCTACCTCGAATTGACCGGCAACACGGCGACCATCAACACCGTCGACCTCGTCGCCCGCGTCGAGGGCTTCCTGATGTCGATCGACTACAAGGACGGTGCGACGGTAAAGAAGGGCGACCGGCTGTTCCTCATCCAGCAGGACACCTACCAGGCCAATCTCGACCAGTCGAAGGCCTCGCTCGCCTCGGCTAACGCTCAGCTCACCAATGCCCAGGCCGAATACCAGCGTCAGTCGACGCTCGGCCAGCAGGACTTCTCGTCGCAAGCCGTGGTCGACAAGGCGCGCGCCGCGCGCGACCAGGCGCAGGCGGCGGTGGATTCGGCGAAGGCAAATCTCGAGGTCGCCACCATCAATCTCGGCTACACCACGGTGGTGGCACCGTTCGACGGCATCGTCACCCGCCATCTCGCCGATGTCGGGCAGCTGGTCGGCCATAGCGAGCCGACCAAGCTCGCCACCATCGTGCAGATGGATCCGATCTATGTGTACTTCAACCTGAGCGAAAATCAGGTGCTACGCATCAAGCAGGCGCTGGCCGAATCGGGTCGCACCATCGAGCAGGTCAAGGAAATCGAGATCGACATCGGCCTGCAGAACGAGGACGGCTACCCGCATAAGGGGCGGCTGGACTATGTCTCGCCGGAGGTCGATCCGTCGACCGGCACGCTGCTGGTTCGCGCCTTGTTCGACAACAAGGATCTTTCCCTGCTGCCGGGGCTGTTCGCCCGGGTGAGGGTGCCGGTGCAGCGACTGCCCAAGGCGCTGCTGGTGGCCGATACCGCCATCGGCGCCGCCCAGCAGGGCAGCTATGTGCTGGTGGTCGGCAAGGATGATGTGGTCGAGCAGAAGGTTGTGACCACCGGTCAGCTCGTCGGCTCGTATCGGGTGATCGAGAGTGGGCTTGCCGCCGGCGACAAGGTGGTGGTGGGCGGCATCCAGCGCGCGGTGCCCGGTTCGAAGGTCGATCCGGAAGAGGTGGCGCCAGCGGCACCTCCACCGCCTGCCGCGCCTTCGCCTGCCGCCCCCGCGGCCAAGCCCTGACCGGGCCGCGGCGCGCCCTCCGCCCGATTCCGTGCGGAGCCTGAAGTTGATACCGGCAGACCTGCAACCGAGGCCCGTGCCATGATCTCCCGCTTCTTCATCGAACGGCCGGTTCTGTCGAACGTTCTCGCGCTGGTCCTGGTGCTGATCGGCGCGGTGGCGCTTCTGAAGCTGCCGGTAGCGCAATATCCCAATGTGGTGCCGCCTACCGTCCAGGTGACGACGCTCTATCCCGGCGCCAGCGCCCGTACCCTGGTCGATACCGTTGCCCTGCCCATCGAGCAGCAGGTAAACGGTGTCGAAGGCATGCTCTACATGCAGTCGACCAGTGCCTCGGACGGCACCTACACGCTGACCATCACCTTCGCCATCGGCACCGATCCGGACTTCGCGCAGGTTCTGGTGCAGAACCGCGTCGCCATCGCCATGGCATCGCTGCCGCAGGCGGTGCAGGTGCAGGGCGTTACGACGCAGAAGAAATCCACCTCCATCCTGCAATTCGTGGCGTTGTATTCGCCGGACGGGCGCTATGACAGCCTGTTCCTCGCCAATTACGGCATCATCAATCTGCAGGACGAGATCGCCCGCCTGCCCGGCGTCGGCAATGTCAGCATCTTCGGCTCCGGCCAATATGCCATGCGTGTCTGGCTGGACCCCAATCAACTGCAGGCGCGCAGCCTGACGCCCGATCAGGTGATGTCGGCCATCCAGCAGGAGAGCCAGGAGGTCGCCTCGGGCGTGATCGGCATGCCGCCGGTGCCCAAGGGGCAGAATTTCCAGTTCACCCTCAACATCGCCGGGCGGCTCAACAATGCCGCCGACTATGAGAACATCATCGTTAAGGTCGATAATGCCAATGGCGGGCAGATCACCCGTCTGCGCGACGTCGCCCGCGTCGAGATCGGCGCCCAGACCTACAGCCAGATCTTCACCTATAACGGCCAGCCCGCCGCGTCGCTCGGCATTTACCAGCTTCCCGAGGCCAACTCGCTGCAGGTGGCGACGGAAGTGCGCGCCAAGATGGTCGAACTCGCCAAGAACTTCCCGCCCGGTCTCTCCTATGCCGTGCCCTTCGATACCACGGTGTTCGTCAATGCCTCGGTGACCGAGGTCTACAAGACGCTGTTCGAGGCCGGCGTGCTCGTGCTGATCGTCATCCTCGTCTTCCTGCAGGACTGGCGGGCGACGCTGGTGCCGGCCACCACCGTGCCGGTCACCATTATCGGCACCTTCGCTGCCATGGCGGCGATGGGCTTCACGGTGAATCTCTCCACCCTGTTCGCCATCGTGCTGGCCATCGGCATCGTGGTCGACGATGCCATCGTCATCGTCGAGGGCGTCTCGCGCCATATCGAGCGCGGCCTGTCAGGCCGGGAGGCGGCCGAGAAGGCGATGGACGAGCTGTTCGGGCCGATCATCGGCATCACTCTGGTGCTGATGTCAGTGTTCATCCCCGCGGCGTTCATGCCGGGCCTTACCGGCCAGCTGTACCAGCAATTCGCCCTCGTCATCGCCGCTACCGCCTTCATCTCGGCGATCAACGCGATGACGCTGAAGCCCACGCAATGCGCGCTTTGGCTGCGCAAGCCGGTGCCCCCCGAGAAGCGCAATTTCTTCTATCGCGGCTTCAACGCCGTCTATGACTGGGCCGAGCACTGGTATGCGGCCCTCATCCGCCGCATGGTGAAGGTGAGCTATCTCACCACCTTCGTGGGGCTGGTGCTGATCGGCGTCTCGATCTGGGGCATCACGCGGGTGCCCACCGGCTTCCTGCCGACCGAGGACCAGGGTTATGTGCTGATCGGCGCCCAGCTGCCGGATGCCGCCTCCCTCGAGCGCACCCAGGCGGTGATGCAGAAGGTCTCCAAGATCGCCGGTGATACGCCGGGGGTGGAGAATGTCATCGCCATCTCGGGCGTCTCGGTCCTCGACAACAACGCCACCCTCCCGAATGCCGGCGTCGCCTATGTGATGCTCAAGGACTGGGACGTACGCGACAAGGCTGGGCAGGGACTGCTGGAGATCTACACCTCGCTGAACCGCGAATTGCAGCAGATCCAGGAAGCGACGACCTTCGTGCTGGTGCCCCCGCCGATCCAGGGCATCGGCAATGCCTCCGGCTTCACCATGATGGTGGAATCGCGCGACGGCAGCTTCGACTTCCCCAAGCTGCAGAGCGTGACCCAGCAGATCACCGAGAACGCCGGCTCGCAATCGGCGATCCAGCATCTGAGCACCTCGTTCCGCGCAAACGTGCCTCAGCTGTTCATGAGCATCGACCGGGTGAAGGCCGAGACGCTCGGCGTCACGGTCGGGCAGGTGTTCTCCACTATCCAGGGCTATGTCGGGTCGAGCTACGTCACCCAGTTCAACCAGTTCGGCCAGACCTTCCAGGCCTATGTGCAGTCGGAAAGCGAGTTCCGCCGCACGCCGGACCAGATCCTCGGCATGAAGATCAAGACGCCGTCCGGCGAGATGGTGCCGATCGGCACGCTGGCGACCATCAAGCCGGTGTTCGGCCCGTCGTTGATCACGCTCTATAATCTGTACCCCGCCTCGACCATCGTCGGCGTGCAGTCTGCCGGGTTCTCGTCCGGCCAGGCGCTCGACATCATGAAGCAGGTCGCCGACGATACGCTGCCTCCCGGCATGGGCTTCAACTGGAGCGCCATGTCCTATCAGGAGGTGGTGGTCGGCAACGAGATCTACTTCGTGTTCGGGCTGGCCATCCTGCTGGTCTATTTCGTGCTAGCCGGCCAGTATGAGAGCTGGGTCCAGCCGCTTTCGGTGCTGCTCGCAGTGCCGCTCGCCTTGCTCGGCACGGTGGCCGCGCTGACGGGTCTCGGCATTGCCAACAATCTCTACACACAGATCGGCCTGATCCTGCTGATCGCGCTGTCGGCGAAGAACGCCATCCTCATCGTCGAGTTCGCGCGCGAAAAGCGGGCCGAGGGCATGGAGATCATGGACGCAGCGGTGGAGGCGGCGCGGCTGCGATTCCGGCCGATCCTGATGACCTCCTTCGCCTTCATCCTCGGCGTGCTGCCGCTGGTGCTCGCCACCGGCGCCGGTGCCAATTCGCGTAAGTCGATCGGCATCGCGGTGTTCTCCGGCATGCTCGCCTCGACCTGTCTCGCCGTGCTGTTCGTGCCGTCCTTCTACGCGGTGCTGCAGCGCTTTGAGGAACGCGGCAAGCGCAAGGTCAAGCCGGGCGGTGCGGTGCCGGAAGCGGCGACCGGCCCCGAGGGCGGCGAAGGCGAGGCCAAGCCGGTCGCCTGAGACGCGAGGCAGTTGCCCGGCGTTTCCGGGGCGCTTCTCCTGCCTCGATAACAGGCATGGCATTGGCGATTCCCTGAGCGTCGGCCCGCCTCGATCGCGCCGCCGCCTGCCGCAGCGCCAGAATGGGCGCGGCATGATTCCTGCGTTGACCATGCCACGGAGACCGCTTGCCCCTTCCGGGGTGGTGGCGCGTCGGCGTAGGCTGGCGTCCCGTGTCCGCGTTGTTAAGTTTCAGTTGGTGCCATGACCATTTTCGCGAGCCTGCATCACGTCACGGCCTATCAGTATGATCGCCCGGTCACGCTGGGCCCCCAGATCATCAGGCTGCGCCCGGCCCCGCATTGCCGCACGCCGGTGAAGAGCTATTCGCTCAAGGTCACGCCTTCGAATCATTTCGTGAACTGGCAGCAGGACCCGTTCGGCAACTGGATGGCCCGCTTCGTCTTCCCGGAGCCGACGACGGAGTTCCGCGTCGAGGTCGACCTCATCGCCGACATGACCGTCTACAATCCCTTCGACTTCTTCGTCGAGGAATATGCCGAGAAGCTGCCTTTCACCTACACGCCCGACCTCGCCAAGGAACTGATCCCCTATCTCGAGGCCGAGGAGGGCGGGCCGCGGCTTGATGCCTATGTCGAAAAGGTGCGACCGAAGGATGGCGAGCCGACCGTCGACTATCTGGTGCAGCTCAACCAGCAGCTCCAGTCCGACGTCAACTATCTCATCCGCATGGAACCCGGCGTGCAGACGCCGGATGAGACGCTGAGCATCGCCGCCGGCTCCTGCCGCGATTCCGGCTGGCTGCTGGTGCAGATTCTGCGTCGGCTCGGCCTCGCCGCCCGCTTCGTCTCCGGCTATCTCATCCAGCTCAAGCCCGACGTGAAGGCATTGGACGGGCCCACCGGCACCGAGGTCGATTTCACTGATCTGCATGCCTGGTGCGAGGTGTATCTGCCCGGTGCCGGCTGGATCGGCCTCGATCCGACCTCCGGCCTCCTCTGCGGCGAGAGCCATCTGCCGCTGTGCGCCACGCCGAGCTACCGCTCGGCCGCGCCGATTTCCGGTGGCTTCAACGCCGAGGAGGGCACCAGGACCGAGTTCGACTTTGACATGAAGGTCACGCGCGTCGCCGAGAAGCCGCGTGTCACGCTGCCCTTCTCGGAGAATGCCTGGTCCTCGCTCGACGCGCTCGGCGACAAGGTGGATGCCGATCTCGCTGCGCAGGATGTGCGCCTCACCATGGGCGGCGAGCCGACCTTCATCTCCATCGACGACTATCAAAGTGCCGAGTGGAACACCGCGGCAGTCGGGCCGACCAAGCGCATGCGGGCGGACGACCTGATCCGCCGCCTGCGCAAGCGTTTCGCCCCCGGCGGCATGATGCATTACGGCCAGGGCAAGTGGTATCCCGGCGAGAGCCTGCCGCGCTGGACCTTTTCACTTTACTGGCGCAAGGACGGCAAGCCGATCTGGCGCGACCCCGCCCTCGTCGCCGCCGAGAGCTACACCGGCGCCGCGATCGGCGAAGCCAAGGCGTTCACCGAGAACCTTGCCGAGCGGCTCGGCCTCGCTTCAGCCTATGCCCAGCCGGCCTATGAGGACGCCGCGCACTGGATCGTCAAGGAAGGCGAGCTGCCGGAAAACGTCGACACGCTCGATTCCAAGCTGGAGGATCCCGAAGAGCGTGCCCGGCTCGCCCGGGTGTTTTCGCGCGGCCTCGGCAAGCCGAGCGGCTATGTGCTGCCGGTCCAGCGCTGGCAGGCGCGTGGCCAGCTCGGCTGGATCAGCGAGCTCTGGCAGTTCCGGCGCGGCAAGCTGCTGCTGGTGCCGGGCGACAGCCCGGTCGGCTACCGGCTGCCGCTCGCCAGCCTGCCCTGGGTGCCGCCGGCGCTCTACCCCTATGTGAACCCCGCCGACCCGATGACCATTACGGGCGAATTGCCGGACGCCGAGGTACTGCACCAGCGCTACCGGCGGGTGGAGAGTGAGGAGGGGCATCAGGAAAAGGTCGACCAGATCCTCACCGGCACCGGCTCGGTGCGAACGGCGCTTTCCGTCGAGCCGCGCGACGGCCGGCTCTGCGTGTTCATGCCGCCGACCGAGCGGCTAGAGGATTATCTCGAACTGCTCGCCGCTATCGAAGTCACCGCCGCCGAGCTGAAGTTGCCGGTGCATATCGAGGGCTACGCGCCGCCGGTCGATCCGCGTCTCAATGTCATCCGCGTCGCCCCCGATCCGGGCGTGATCGAGGTGAACGTCCATCCGGCGGTGAACTGGAAGACCTGCGTCGAGATCACCCGCGATCTTTATGAGGATGCCCGCCAGACCCGGCTCGGCACCGAGAAGTTCATGGTGGACGGCCGCCATACCGGCACTGGCGGCGGCAACCATGTGGTGGTGGGCGGCGCCACGCCGGCCGACAGCCCGTTCCTGCGCCGGCCGGACCTGCTCAAGAGCCTGGTGCTGTACTGGCAGCGCCACCCTTCGCTGTCGTACCTGTTCTCCGGCCTGTTCATCGGGCCGACCAGCCAGGCGCCGCGCATTGACGAGGCGCGGAACGACAGCCTCTATGAACTGGAAATCGCCCTCGCCAACGTGCCGGCGCCGGGCAAGGGTCAGGCGCCGCCGCCCTGGCTGGTCGACCGGCTGTTCCGCAACCTGCTTACCGACGTCACCGGCAATACCCACCGCTCCGAGATCTGCATCGACAAGCTGTTCTCGCCGGATGGCCCGACCGGACGGCTCGGGCTGGTCGAGTTCCGCTCCTTCGAAATGCCGCCGGACTGGCGCATGAGCCTCGCGCAGCAATTGCTGCTGCGTGCGCTCATCGCCTGGTTCTGGAGGGAGCCGCAGGAGGGCGCGCTGACCCGCTGGGGCACTGCGCTCGCCGATCGCTTCATGCTGCCGCATTTCGTCTGGACCGACTTCATGGACGTGCTCGGCGACCTCAGCCGTGCCGGCTATCATGTCGATCCGGCTTGGTTCGAGGCGCAGCGCGAGTTCCGCTTCCCCTATTTCGGCCAGGTCGAGCACAGCGGGGTGCAGTTGGAGATCCGCCAGGCGCTGGAGCCGTGGCATGTGCTGGGCGAGGAGGGGGCGGTCGGTGGCACGGTGCGCTTCGTGGATTCCTCGGTCGAGCGGCTACAGGCGCGGGTGGAGGGTCTCAATCCCGCCCGTCACGTCATCACCTGCAACGGTCGTCGCCTGCCGCTGATTCCCACCGGCCGCTTCGGCGAATATGTCGCCGGCGTGCGCTTCAAGGCGTGGCAGCCGGCATCCGGCCTGCACCCGACGATTCCGGTGCACGCGCCGCTCACCTTCGACATCGTCGATCTCTGGTCGAGCCGTTCGCTCGGCGGTTGCGTCTATCATGTCGCACATCCCGGCGGGCGCAATTACGAGACTTTTCCGGTGAATTCCTACGAGGCACAGGCCCGGCGTCTGGCGCGCTTCCAGGATTACGGCCACACTCCCGGCTATCTGTTCGTGCCGCCGGAGGAGCCGACGTCGGAATTCCCCGCGACCCTCGACCTGAGGAGGCCGGCGCGAATCTGACGCCTTGTCGGGGGCAAGCGGCTCGCCGGCTATCGCGATGGCGTGTAAGGCGGGTGGGGGTCCTGAATCGAGGAGGCCATGGCGGGAGGGAGCGAGCTGCAGGCGTTGACGCGCCGCTTCGAGGCCGAAGCGGCGGATTCGCTGCTGGCCAGTTATCGGCCGCTGCCCGGTGTGCATGACGAACTCGTCGACGCCGAGGGCAAGCTGCGTCCGCAATGGGGGCCGCTGCTGGCCGGGCTCGCCGAGATGGGGGTGGAGGAGGTCAACCGCCTCTTCACCGCCGCCGACCGCTATCTCTACCGCTCCGGCGTGTTCTACCGCGTCTATGACGATGCCGGCGGCGGCGAACGCCCCTGGCCGCTCGCGCATCTGCCCTTCCTCATCGACGACACCGAATGGCAGGCGCTGTCGCGTGGCCTGATCCAGCGGGCACAGATGCTGGAATCCGTGCTGGCGGACATTTATGGCGACGGCGAACTGGTGCGCTCCGGCGCCCTGCCGGCGGCGGCGGTGGCCGGTAGCCCGGAATTCCTGCGCCCATTGGTTGGTGTCGATCCGCATGGCGGCAGCTTCCTGCGCCTCTATGCCGCCGATCTCGGCCGCGGGCCGGACGGGCACTGGTGGGTGCTGTCCGATCGCACCCAGTCGCCCTCCGGCGCCGGCTACGCGCTGGAGAACCGCATCGCCATCTCCCGCTCGCTGCCGGACCTGTCGCGCTCGATGAATGTCGTGCGGCTGGCCGGCTATTTTCAGGGGCTGCGCGCCGGGCTGACCAAGCTCGACCGTTCCGGCGAGGGGCGGGTGGGGCTGCTGACCCCCGGCCCGCTCAACGAGACCTATTTCGAGCACGCCTATCTCGCCCGCTATCTCGGCTTCGTGCTGCTGGAGGGCGAGGACCTCACGGTGCGCGACAATGCCGTCTATGTGCGCACCGTCGCCGGGCTGAAGCGGGTCGACGTGCTGCTGCGCCGCCTCGATTCCGACTTTGCCGACCCGCTGGAGCTCAATCCACGCTCGCGGCTCGGTATTCCCGGACTGGTACAGGCCGTGCGCGCCGGCGGGGTGGCGCTTGCCAATGCGCTGGGCGCCGGGCTGATCGAGGCGCCGCTGATGATGAGCTTCCTGCCCAAGATCGGCCCGCGCATCCTCGGCGAGGATCTGCTGCTGCCCAACGTCGCCACCTGGTGGTGCGGCCAGGAGGCCGAACGGGAGCGGGTGCTGGACAGCTTCGACGACCTCGTCATCGCCCCGGCCTTCGGCCGCACCCTGCCGGGCCTGCTCGACGACGGGCCGGTGATCGGCGCCGACCTCACGCCGGCCCGGCGCGAGGCGGTTCTCAAGGCGATCCAGACCCGCGGGGTGGATTTCATCGCCCAGGAGGCGGTGCGGCTCTCCACCATGCCGGTGTGGCGCAATGGCCAGCTGGAGCCGCGCCCCTTCATCCTGCGGCTGTTCGTCGCCGCCACCGAGAAGGGATGGCAGGTAATGCCCGGCGGCTTCTGCCGCGTCTCCGACAGCCGGGATTCCCGTGCCGTCACCATGCAGCGCGGCGGGCGCTCGGCCGATGTCTGGGTGCTCGGCGCCGGTCCGGTGGACCAGACGACGCTGCTGCCGGCGCCGGGCGCCGCCGAGGTGCGCCGGCAGGTCGGGCCGCTGCCGAGCCGCGCCGCCGACAATTTCTTCTGGCTCGGCCGCTATGTGGAGCGGGCCGAACTTACTCTGCGCCTCCTGCGCACGCTGGTCGGGCGGTTGTCCTCGACCATCGAGGGGGACAGCGCCTCGGTGACCAAGCTCACCCATCTGCTGAAGACCTGGGGTGCGGTGCCGGCCGACCTCGCCCATGCCCGCACCACACGCCAGGCCTTTGCCACATTGTCCCGCCGCGACC
Source organism: Ancylobacter defluvii (assembly GCF_018390605.1). Classification (GTDB taxonomy): domain Bacteria; phylum Pseudomonadota; class Alphaproteobacteria; order Rhizobiales; family Xanthobacteraceae; genus Ancylobacter; species Ancylobacter defluvii. Next base: position 925,428 of record NZ_JAHBGD010000024.1, on the reverse strand, counting down.
TCTCCGGCGCGCTGCCGAGCATCGTCGAGGCCACCCGCCAGACCGCCTCGGTGATCCGCGACCGCCTGTCGCCCGATGCGTGGCGCACGCTGGCCGATCTGGCGCTGATGCTCGCCGAGCCGGTGCCGGCCAAGGGAGCGGAGGCGGAATCGCATGAAAGGCTGGAGCGGGCGCTGCGTTCGCTCTCCGCCTTTTCCGGCCTCGCCTCGGAGAACATGAACCGGCAGGCCGGCTGGCGGTTTCTCGATCTCGGCCGGCGCATCGAGCGCGGCATCTCCACCGCCCGCATCGCCCGCACGCTGGTGGGCGAGACGGTGAGCGCCTCGACGCTCGATGTGCTGCTGGAGCTTTGCGACAGCCAGATCACCTATCGCTCGCGCTATGTGATGACCGAGAGCCGGGCGCCGGTGCTCGACATGGTGCTGCTGGACCCGGTCAATCCGCGCTCGCTCGCCTATCAGATCGATGCCATCGCCGAGCATCTCGACCAACTGCCGGCTCATCACGGCGACGAGCCGCCGCTGCCGGAGGAGCGTCTCGCCGCGCGGCTGCTCGCCTCGATGAAAGCCTTTGGCGCCAACGAGTTCGACGACGCCCGGCTTACCGAGGTGGAAATGCAGCTGATGGAGTTGTCGAACGACATCGCCGAGCGCTACTTCATTCATCGCTCGCCGGTCGAGACGCCATGGGACCTCCTGGCGTGAACGCGGGCTGAGCAGCCGCCATGAAATACGACATTCACCAGACCACCGCATACCTCTATGCCTCGCCGGTGCCGGTGGCACGACATATCGTGCGCATGGTGCCGGTGAGCCGGCCCGGGCAGCGGGTGACCGACAGCCATATCGCCGTCGATCCCGAGCCGGCGGAGTGGGTGGAGACGCGCGACTTCTTCGGCAACCAGGTCGCGCATATCCGCATCGAGACCGCGCATACCCGCTTCACCGTGCGCACCTCGGCGCGGGTGGAGGTCGATCCGTCGCCGGAACACGATCCAGCCGCCGGGCCCAGCTGGGAGGAGGTGCGCGAGGCGGTGGGACATAGCGAGGATCTCACCCCGAATTCGCCGGTCCATCATGTCTATCCCAGCCCGGCGGTATCGTTGCGGGAACCGATAACTGATTGGACAAGAAAGAGTTTTCCTCCCGGCCGGCCGATGCTGGAGGCGTGCCTCGAGCTGATGCACCGCATCTATGACGACTTCGCCTATGACAGCCGCGCCACCGATGTCTCGACCCCGGCCATCGAGGCGTTCGAGATGCGGCGCGGCGTCTGCCAGGATTTCGCGCATATCATGATCACCGGCCTGCGCGGGCTCGGGCTGCCGGCGGCCTATGTCTCCGGCTTCCTGCGCACCGAGCCGCCGCCGGGCAAGGAGCGGCTGCAAGGGGCGGACGCCACCCATGCCTGGGTAAGTGTCTGGTGTGGCTCCGAAATCCAGTGGGTCGGGCTCGATCCCACCAATGCGCTGATCGTCTCCACCGACCATGTGGTGCTGGCCAATGGCCGTGACTATACCGATGTCGCCCCCATTGGCGGGGTGCTGGTCGGCTCCGGCCGGCAGAAGCTCTCGGTCGCCGTGGACGTCATCCCGATGCCGGAAGCGACGCCCGACGCGATGGTCGCGGCGGCGGCGTCCGGCGAGGCCAATGAGGCCGGTGAGGTGTACGATGAGACCGAAAACCCCGGCTGACCGGCCGATCTCCCGCCGAAAACCGGGCCGGCGCGACAGCGCGGCGGCGGCGGGTTAGACATTCCCGGCGGCATCGCGAATCGCCGCGCCTGAATCGCCGCCGACCCGAGGCCTCGCCCATGACCGAGACCGCCAGCCGTTCCGCGCCTGCCGACGAGACCGACGGCTTCCTCGCCAGCCTCGCGGTGTATCTGCGGCCGCGGGTGCTGATCGTCATCCTGCTCGGCTTCTCCTCCGGCCTGCCGCTGGCGCTGTCGGGGGCGACGCTGACCATCTGGATGGCGGAGGCGAAGGTGAACCTCGCCACCATCGGCCTGTTCGCCCTGGTCGGCGTGCCCTACAATTTCAAGTTCGTCTGGGCGCCGCTGGTCGACGCGCTCGACATCCCCATCCTCTCGCGCCTGCTCGGGCGGCGGCGGGGGTGGCTGGTGTTCACCCAGCTGCTGCTGGTGGCCGCCATAGTGTGGCTCGGCTTCCAGGACCCGGTGTCGGCGCCGTGGCAGGTGGCGTTCGGCGCCTTCCTGGTCGCCATGGCCTCGGCGACGCAGGACATCGTGGTCGATGCCTTCCGCGTCGAGAGCCTGGAAACCCGCGAGCAGGCCGCCGGCATGGCCGGCTATGTCGCCGCCTACCGGGTCGGCATGCTCGCCTCCGGCGCCGGGGTGATCCTGCTGGTCGCCTGGTTCGAGGCGATCGGCGTCGATCGCGCCGATGTCTGGACCTGGGGCTATGCGGCAGCGGCGGCGATGGTGGTGGTCGGGCTCGGTGCCGCTCTGTTTGCCCGCGAGCCTGCCGGCGGCGAGGCGGTGCCGCGCGAGGCGAATGTGGTGAAGCGCATCTGGGACACCGCGGTCGGCGCGTTCTCCGACATGCTGCTGCGCCGCGACGCCGTCGCCATCCTGCTGTTTGTGGTATTCTTCAAATTCTGCGACGCCTTTGCCGGGGTGCTGACCGGCGCCTTCGTCATCGATATCGGCTTCGACAAGGCAGCCTATGCCGGCATCGTCAAGGGCGTGGGCTTCGCGGCGGCGCTGCTCGGCGGCTTCGCCGGCGGGCTGATCGCCCGCGCGCTGCCGCTCGGCCGCAGCCTGTGGATCGCCGGCATCTTGCAGATGGCCTCCAACCTGGTGTTCTCCTGGCAGGCCTGGATCGGCGTCGACCTCGCGGCACTGACGCTGACCATCGTGGTCGAGAACTTCACCGGCGCCATCGGCACGGTGATCTTCGTCGCCTATATCTCGGCGCTGTGCGGGGCGCGGGCGCACACCGCGACGCAATATGCGCTGCTGACCGCGCTGGCCGCGGTGGGGCGGACCTTCCTCGCCTCCGGGGCGGGGTTCATCGCCCAGAACACCGGCTGGGTATGGTTCTTCGCGCTGACGGCGTTCGCGGCGCTGCCGGGGCTGGCGCTGCTGGCATTTTTGCAGCTGCGCGGGCATTTCCGCCAGCTGGCGGCACAGTCGGCAAGCTAGAGCATTTTCCGCGAAGTTGATCGATTTTCGCGAAGAGAAAAGGCTCCGGCTTGTTGAATCGCGGGCGCTTTCCTATCGATCAGGTGTTTCACCTGATCGGAAAGGGCCCCAGCCGCCGCTGCGCCGCTGGCGTGTCCCGTCCGTCAGCCGACCGCGTGGAAGCGGACGGCGCCGTCGTTCAGGAAGCAGGCCTTGCTGAACAGCGACAGGTCGAGCGGGTTGGGCAACCGGACATCGGTGAGATCCGGCAGCGGCTTGACCGCCGGATCGTAGGAACGATCGATCTGCGAGAGAAAGACCAGCATCAGCTGCCGTTCGCGGGCGAACGCACGGAGCAGGCGGATCTGGGTCATCAGCTCCGGATTGCTGCGTTTCTGGTCGAGCAGCTGGAGATAGTCGATCACCGCCAGCGTGCCGGCCGGCGCCGAGGCCAGCGCCGCCATGACATGGCCGGCGCTGATGGCGTCGGAACAGTCGCAGGTGAACAGGCCATCGAACCGGGACGGCTCGACGCCGAGGGCGCGCAGACGGTCGGCGACCTGCCGCTCCTCATATTCCAGCGTGAAGAACATGGCGGGGCGGCCTTGCGTCATCGCCTCCACCGCGAGTTCGAGCGCCAGCAGCGTCTTGCCGTGGCCCGGACGCGCCGCGACCAGCAGCAGGTCGCCCGGATGCAGCCGGGCGAACAATTTGCTCGCCGGCGACGCCATCGCCGCCTTGGCCGCCAGCAGGCTCCAGCTGGCAAAGCCCTGTTCGGCCGCGACGCGGTCCAGCGCCGCATGCAGCGGCAATTCCTCGCGGCGCGACAGCAGGCGCGCCCGGCGCTTGAGCTGATAGAGCGGGGCCGAAAGTCTCATCGAGAACCTCCTGTGCGAGCCATGTGCGCAACCCCTCCTCATGCGTGCCCGAACGGATGGTTCGATGGTGGAAATGCCCTGCATGAAAGATGCTTTCCCGAATGGAGGGGGGAGGCGCGGGCACGCCGGAATCGGAGTCTAGGGGAACAGCCGGGGCGGGGACAATGGGAGTTTTCCGGCGCCAGGCGGGAGGAGGGCGGCTCCCACGCTTCGCCTTAATCCGCTGTTAACCGAGGCGGCTCGAACGTTCCCCGAACCCGCAACGCGCCGATGGCGATTCTCCGTAGCGCGCCGGGCGTGCGTCGTTTTCCGGGCCTTCCGCCCGCACCCATCGGAGCCTGCCGTGACCCTTTCCCCGACCCGCCTGCGCATTGCGGTGCTTTTCGGCGGGCGCTCCGCCGAGCACGACGTCTCGGTGATGTCGGGCACCAATGTCATGCGGGCGCTGGACCCGGAAAAATACGACGCCGTCCCGGTGTTCATCACCCGCGACGGGCGCTGGCTCGCCAGCCGCTTCGAGCATGGCGAGCTGGAGACGCCCGAGAGTGGCACCGAGCTGTGCCTGCTTCCCGGCGGCAAGGGCCGTCTGCTGGCGCTGCCGGCCGCCGGCGTGCCGCACGAACTGCCGGCGATCGACCTGCTCTTCCCGGTGCTGCACGGCCTGCCCGGCGAGGACGGCTCGGTGCAGGGGCTGGCGGATGTGGCGGGGGTGGCGCTGGTCGGCTGCGGCATCCTCGGCTCGGCCACCGCGCTCGACAAGGACATCGCCAAGCGGCTCTATCTCGAGGCCGGGCTGGCGACTGCCCGCGCCGTCACCATCCATCCCGGCGCCGAGCCGAGCTTTGCCGAACTGACGGCGGCGCTCGGGCTGCCGGTGTTCATCAAGCCGGCGCGGCAGGGCTCCTCGGTCGGGGTGAGCAAGGTGGCGAGCGAACAGGAATACGCGGCGGCGCTGGCCGAGGGCTTCCGCCACGACCGCAAGCTGCTGGCCGAGGAGTTCATCCGCGGCCGCGAGATCGAATTGAGCGTGCTGGAGGAGCCGGAGGGCGGGCTGTTCGTCTCGCGCCCCGGCGAGATCCGCCCGGCCGAGAGCCACGGCTTCTACAGCTACGACGCCAAATATATCGACGCCGACGGCGCGGCGATCATCGTGCCGGCGCAGCTGCCGGCCGAAATTGAGGCGCAGTTGCAGGCGATGGCGGCCGATGCCTTCCGCGCGCTGGGCTGTGACGGCATGGCGCGGGCCGACTTCTTCGTGACGGAGGATAATCGCATCCTCGTCAACGAACTGAACACCATTCCCGGCTTCACCAATATCAGCATGTATCCCAAGGCGATGGCGGCGAGCGGGGTGAGCTATCCCGAGCTCATCGACCGGCTGGTGGCGCACGGTCTGGCGCGCGCCGGGCGGTAGCGGTTCCCGGTCCTCGTTCGACGCATTTCTTCGCGCGAACAGGTACCGATTCCGCGTGAAAACGCTCTACAGCGTGGTGCGGGCGCGGATCGCCGCCGACAGCGTGCCCTCGTCGAGATAATCGAGCTCGCCGCCCACCGGCACGCCATGGGCGAGGCGGGTGACCTTCACCCCGGTCTCGCGCAGGAGCTCGGTGACGAAATGCGCGGTGGTCTGCCCGTCCACCGTGGCCGGCAGCGCCAGCAGCACCTCGCCGACCACGCCGCCGTCCCCGGCGCGCACCCGGCCGATCAGGCTGGCGATGTTGAGGTCGTCCGGGCCGATGCCGTCGAGCGGGGACAGCGTGCCGCCGAGCACGTGATAGCGCGCGTTCATCGCCCCGGAACGCTCCAGCGCCCATAGATCCGACACGTCGGCGACGACGATGATCAGGGTGGGGTCGCGGGTCGGGTCGGAGCAGACGAGGCAGGGGCTGCGCACGTCGAGATTGCCGCAGACCGGGCAGGTCTCGATCTTGCCGAGCACCTCCTCCATGGCGCCGGCCAGCGGCGCCATCAGCGATTCGCGCTTCTTGATCAATTGCAGCGCGGCGCGGCGTGCCGAGCGCGGGCCGAGGCCCGGCACGCGGGCCAGGAGCTGGACGAGCCGCTCGATCTCGGGGCCGGCAACGGCGCGCGCCATGAAGCATCCTCCTGAAGGTGACCCCGATGATTAGGCCGGCGCCGCGTCGTCGTGCAACCCTTTCGCAGCGTGAGCTTCTCCCTGCCGGGCCATATCGGGCTCAGCGCGGCCGCGCCTGACGCGGGGGTAAAATCGGCGGGGGCAGGCCCGGATTTCCTCGACAGCGCAAGGACGGATTGCTAACCGGGATGCCATCTTCGACGTGTCGATCCAAGAAGCCGATTCCAGCGGGGGAACGCAATGACGAAGCTGTTGGGGCCGGTGACGGTGCTGCTGCTCGCCCTGGTCACGGCCGGTCCGGCCGCCGCCGCCGAGGGGGCCGGCATCGACGGGGCCAGCCTGTCGCTGGCCTGGGGCATCCCTTTCGCCGGCATGCTGCTCTCCATCGCCATCATCCCGCTGGTCGCCGGGCATTTCTGGCACCACCATTACGGCAAGGTGGCGCTGTTCTGGGGGCTGGCGGTGCTGGTGCCGTTCGTTCTGCTGCTCGGCACCGGCGTCACCGTCTACGAGGTGACGCACGCGGCGCTGCTGGAATACATCCCGTTCATCATCCTGCTGTTCACGCTGTTCACCATTTCCGGCGGCATCCTCGTCACCGGAAATCTGCACGGCAGCCCGGCGGTGAACACCGCGCTGCTGGCGATCGGCACGGTGCTGGCCAGCCTGATCGGCACCACCGGCGCCTCGATGGTGCTGATCCGCCCGCTGCTGCGCGCCAATGACGGGCGGCGCCACAACGTCCACACCGTGGTGTTCTTCATCTTCCTGGTGTCGAATATCGGCGGCTCGCTGACCCCGCTCGGCGATCCGCCGCTGTTCCTCGGTTTCCTCAAGGGGGTGAGCTTCTTCTGGACCACCACCCATCTGTTCCACGACACCGCGGTGGTGGTGATCCTGCTGCTCGCCGCCTACTACCTGCTCGACCGCTGGTTCCACGCCCGCGAAGAGGCCCGGCCGCCCAAGTTCGACCCGACGCCCGACACCGAGGGCATCGGCCTGCGCGGCCTCGCCAACCTGCCGCTGCTGGCCGGCGTCGTCGCCGCCATCCTGATGAGCGCGCTGTGGAAGCCGGATATCGAGTTCAACATCGCCGGCACCCATCTGCCGTTGCCCTCGGTGGCGCGCGACCTGATCCTGCTCGGGCTGGCGGCGGTCTCGATCCGGATCACCCCGGCCTTCATCCGCGAGCGCAATGGCTTCGACTGGGAGCCGATCCGCGAGGTGGCGAAGCTGTTCGCGGCGATCTTCCTCACCATCATCCCGGTGATCGCCATATTGAAGGCCGGGGCGGACGGCGCGCTCGCGCCGCTGGTGGCGCTGGTGACCGACGCCAATGGCGGGCCGGTGAATGCCGGCTATTTCTGGATGACTGGCATCCTGTCCGGCTTCCTCGACAATGCGCCGACCTATCTGGTGTTCTTCAACCTCGCCGGTGGCGATGCGCAGGCGCTGATGACCACCCATGCGGTGACGCTGGAAGCGATCTCGGCCGGCGCGGTGTTCATGGGCGCGCTGACCTATATCGGCAACGCGCCGAACTTCATGGTGCTGGCGATCGCCAAGAGCCGCGGCGTGAAGATGCCGAGCTTCTTCGGCTACATGGCGTGGTCGGGCATCTTTCTGCTGCCCTGCTTCGCGCTGCTCACCTTCCTGTATTTCCGCTGAGCGACGGCCCCTCACCCCATCCCTCTCCTCGATGGGGTGAGGGGGCATGGGCGCAGCTGAGGGCGACGTTGATTGTCAGGAAGCCGAAGACCCGAAGCGGGTGCGGAACCACGCGGCGATCATCGCCCGCTCATAGCGCAGCGGCGCGCCGGAACGGGCGGCACGCGGGTTCATCAGATAGTTCATCGCGCGCAGGGTCTCCTCGCCGCGCGCCACCGTCCGCCCGTCGCGGACCAGCCGGTAGCGCAGGGTGAGCGAGGGCCAGGTGTCCTCACGCATCACCCGCAGTTCGCCGGTGCGCGAGGCGAGGGGATTGATCTTGCCGGCGAGGTCGAGGGCGAGGATGTCGATCTCGATCGTCGTGCCGGGCGGCAGGGCGCGGCGGGCCTCGGCCGAGAAGATGCGCGTCAGCCCCTCGAAGGTGAGGCGCTGATCGACGCTCGACCATTCGAGATTGCCGTCGACATAGCTTTGCGGCGCGACGAAATTCACCCGCGCCGCCGCAGGCGGCGATGCGGGCGACGCAGCGATCGCGGGGCCGGCGGCGACCAGCGCCGCCAGTAACCCCAGGGCGACAATGCGGGATGGGCGCATCGACAGTCCTCCGGCCGCATCCCCGGTCGGATCAGGGCGCGCCACTCTCGGGCGCGCCGGCGGACAGCGGGGCGGGCAGGGGACAGCCTGCCATCATTCGGCGGCGATGGCCATGCGCGGCTGCGCCTCGCGGACCTCGGGATCGACCGCGGCCTCGAAGCGCGCGAAGTTCTCCGCGAACATCTCGACCAGCCGCTTCGCCGCCACCGCATGGTCACGATGGTCGGCCCAGGCCTCGGCGGGATCGAGCAGGCTGGCATCGACGCCTTCCACCTCGACCGGCACCTCGAAGCCGAAATGCGGATCGGCACGGAACGCGCCCGCCGCCAGCGAGCCGTCGAGCGCGGCGGCGACCAGCCGGTGCGTCGCCTCCGGCAGGATGCGCGCGCCGTGCCCGGCCTGATCGCCGCTCCAGCCGGTATTGACCAGCCAGCAATGGGTCTCGCCATCGGCGATGAGTTCGCGCAGCAGATGCGCTCCGGCCGGCGAACGATGGCCGGAGGCGAAGCGCGGCTGCGGCGCCCCGTCATCGTTCGCCGGGGCGGTATAGCCCGACAGCAGATGATAGACGGCCTGCTCGGGGGTGAGCCGGGCAATGGGCGGCAGCACGCCGAAGCCGTCGCAACTGGCGAGGATCAGCGTGTGCGGCACGCCGGCGCGGCCGGAGGTGTCGCCGGGCAGCACGGCGCGGGCGGCCTGGGCGCCGGCGAGGTCCGGCTCGCGGCTGTCGAAATCCAGCGGCACGTTTTCCAGCACGGTGCCGAAGCCGCCCCTGGCGTCGAGCTCATGCACCCGCCGGCGGCGGCCGGCGAACAGCCCGAACACGCCGTCGCGATTCCAGCCGAGCGGGCCATCGGCCACCAGCGTGAAGCGCGGATCGGCGGCGAAGGCGCCGGCGAGCGCGCTCTTGCCGCTGTCCGGCGGACCGAGGAACAGCGCCGGGCCGCTCTCGGCGTCGAGGGTGGCGGCGCCGTTCAGCGTCAGCGTGCCGCTGCCGGCCAGCAGGTCGTCGAGATGGGCGACCAGCGCCTGCTCGACATGGCCGAGATCGAGCGTGCCGCCGACGAGGATCAGGCCGGCGCCGGCATCCTCGGCGACCACCCCCGGACCGGCAATGCCGTGGCGGTCGGCATCCAGCCGGAAATGCGGCAGGCAGAACAGGGTGATGTCCGGCACGAAGCCGTCAATCGCCTCGCGTGCCGGCGACTGCATCAGGTTGCGGATGGCGAGCGCCTGCCAGGCATGCTCGGTGAAGACGCGCAGCCGGCGGGACTGGCCGGAGGCGGTCGCGACATGGAGATCCTGCGCGAACAGGGTGCGGCCGGCAGCATGGGCCAGCATTTCCTGCCTCAGCCGCTCGAACGAATCGCGGTCGAGAAAGAGGCTGCCTTCCGGGGCGGCGTCCGTTTCGCTCGCCTCGCCGACCAGATGGCGCGGCAAGGGTGCCGCGCCGGCCGCCGTGCCGCTCTCCACCACCAGCGCACCGGTGGCGGAAAGCCGCGCCTCGCCGCGAGCTATGGCGCGCTCATAGAGGGTGGGGCCGGCAAGATTCCAAAACACCTTGCCCGAACCGGAAAGACCCGCCGCAGCGGCGGCGTTCTCCGGGTTGCGCATGCCGGTCTCCAGCATGTGATACTCCTTCTCGTGTACCCGCCGAGGCGGCAAACTGACGGAGCACTCGGGCCATTTGTCTGTCATACAGGGTCGAAACCGTGGCGAAACCGGGTCGCCGCCGTGGCGACCCGCCCCTAGCCGGATACTGTTTCGACGTCAGTGATGATCGTGCTGGTGGTCGTGCCGGTCGTCTTGCCCGGCATCGCCCTTGTCGCGGCGCGGCGCCGGAACGCCGGCAATCTCGCGCGCCTTGACCGCCAGCTCGACCAGGATGCGGTGGACGTCGTGGGCGCTGGCCATGCGCCGGCCGAAGGGCAGGCGGCGTGCCGCGTGGCCGGACATCAGGTCGCAGCCTTCGGGATCGATGCCGGTCATGCGCCACGCGCCCGGCGCCGCGCCGAGGAGGGCGGTGGCGTAGAGGCCGATGGCGTCGGCATGGTCGGCGTTCATGTGGGCGATGGCGCCTTCCTCGCTCGCCAGTGCCTCCTCGGCGCCGGCGAGGCTGGTGAGGAAGTCGGCGGCCGGCACCTCGGCGATGCGGCCGAAGCCGGCGACGAGATGCGCGCTCTCCAGCTCGATCCGGTAGAAGGCGAAGTCGGCGAAATCCGCGAAGCCGGCCGAATCGGCGTGGCGGGCGAGGAAGCGGCGCCTGGCGGTGGCGATGTCCGCCTCGCCCTCGACACGGAAGATGTGCCCCTTGAGGCTGGCCCGCGCGCCCTGCAATTCATCGCCCTCGCGGCGTTCGTCGACCAGAAGGCTGACGCGCCGGTCGCCGGCGATGTTGCGGGTGTGGCGGGCGAGCTGCGAGAGCAGCAATATCGGCGCCCCGTCATGCAGGGTGGCCACCTGCACCAGCGAGGCATAGGGCCAGCCGTCGCGGTCGAGACTGGCGAGCGCGCCGGTGCGGGTCTCGCGCAGGAGGCGCTTTACCGTGGCGGCGGCGTCGAAACCGGAGGCGTTCATGTCGTTCATGGGATGGTCTCCCGCTTGGCTGTCCCGGCCGGTTGTCTCAGTGGCGAAGCCGGCCGGCAGCGTCAAGTGCGGCAGATGGCGGCGGGGGCGCGACGGCGCCGTTGCCCGGTCGCAAATGGCCGCAGACGCCGTCATCCCCATCTGTCGGCGGGCGACGCATTGGCTAACTGCCTCGAAACGCGCTATTTCTATCTGAGTCTGCTTGCGTGTCACATTCTGGCCACGCCGGCACGGTTCACCGCCGGGGGCGACATCCGCCGCCGAACAGGAACATGTAGATGCCGACCATCGCTCTCGTCGACGACGACCGCAATATCCTGACTTCCGTCTCGATCGCCCTCGAATCCGAAGGTTACCGCATCCAGACCTATACCGACGGCGCCACCGCGCTGGACGGCTTCAAGAGCAACCCGCCGGACCTCGCCATCTTCGACATCAAGATGCCGCGCATGGACGGCATGGAGCTGCTGCGCCGCCTGCGCCAGAAGAGCGACATGCCGGTGATCTTCCTCACCTCCAAGGACGACGAGATCGACGAGCTCTTCGGCCTGAAGATGGGCGCCGACGACTTCATCAAGAAGCCGTTCTCGCAGCGGCTGCTGGTGGAGCGGGTGAAGGCGGTGCTGCGCCGCGTCGCCCCCAAGGACGGCACCGCCCCGCGCGAGACCGACAGCGCCAAGGTGCTGGAGCGCGGCCTCTTACGCATGGACCCCGAGCGCCACACCTGCACCTGGAAGGGCGAGAACGTCACCCTCACCGTCACCGAGTTCCTGATCCTGCAGGCGCTCGCCACCCGCCCCGGCGTGGTGAAGAGCCGCAACGCGCTGATGGACGCCGCCTATGACGACCAAGTCTATGTCGACGACCGCACCATCGACAGCCACATCAAGCGGCTGCGCAAGAAGTTCAAGGTGACGGACGACAATTTCGAGATGATCGAGACCCTTTACGGCGTCGGCTATCGCTTCAAGGAGTAGACGGCTTTTGCTCGACCCGGAATCGACGCGGAACCTGCCGCCGGGCGAGGACCCCGAGGAGCAGGAGGAGGCCGTCGCGGAGGCCGCAGGCGAGCGCCGCAGGGCTTGGTCGCTGGCCTCGCGCGCCGCTGGCCTCGTGCGCGGGCTGCGGCGGGCGCGCCATTTCGTGGCGCAGAAGAGCTCATCGAGCCTCACCCGCCGCATCGTGCTGCTCAACCTCGCCGGCATGGGCGCGCTGGTGGCCGGCATCCTCTATCTGTCGGAGTTCCGCGCCGGCCTCATCGACGCGCGGGTGCAGAGCCTGCTGGTGCAGGGCGAGATCATCGCCGGCGCCATCGCCGCCTCGGCGCAGGTCGATTCCAACGCCATCACCATCGATCCCGAGCGGCTCTTGGAATTGCAGGCCGGCGAGAGCTACGGGCCGGGCGAGGAGGGCTTCGCGCCGCTGGAATTCCCGATCAACCCCGAGCGGGTCGCCCCGGTGCTGAAGCGGCTGGTCGAGCCGACCGGCACCCGCGCCCGCATCTATGACCGCGACGGCATCCTCTTGCTGGATTCGCGCTCGCTCTATTCGCGCGGCGAAATCCTGCGCTTCGAGCTGCCGGAGCCGACCGCGCGCCAGCCGAACTGGATGGAGCATGGCTGGAACAGCATGAAGATGTGGTTCGAGCGCGGTGACCTGCCGCTCTATCGCGAGCTCGGGCCCAATAACGGCAAGGGCTACCCGCAGGTGGTGGGGGCGCTGCTCGGCCAGAAGGCCAGCGCGGTGCAGGTCAATGAGCGCGGCCAGATCATCGTCTCGGTGGCGGTGCCGATCCAGCGCTTCCGCGCCATTCTCGGCGCGCTGCTGCTCTCCACCCAGGGCGGCGAGATCGACGAGGCGGTGGCGGCCGAGCGGCTGGTTATCGTGCGCGTCTTCCTCGTCGCCATGGTGGTGATGGTGGTGCTGTCGTTCCTGCTCGCCGGCACCATCGCCGGCCCGGTGCGCCGCCTTGCCGACGCCGCCGAGCGGGTGCGCCGCCGCACCCGCCAGCGGGTGGAGATCCCCGATTTCACCAGCCGCTCGGACGAGATCGGCCATCTCTCCGGCGCGCTGCGCGACATGACCGACGCGCTGTATTCCCGCATCGAGGCGATCGAAAGCTTCGCCGCCGACGTGTCGCACGAACTGAAGAACCCGCTGACCTCGCTGCGCTCCGCGGTGGAGACGCTGCCACTGGCCAAGAACGACACCTCGCGCGGGCGGCTGATGGAAGTGATCCAGCACGACGTGAAGCGGCTCGACCGGCTGATCACCGACATTTCCGACGCCAGCCGCCTCGACGCCGAATTGCAGCGGCAGGAGGCCGAGCCGGTGGACCTGCGCCGCCTGCTCACCACCGTCTGCGGCGTGCAGAACGACGTGGTGCGCGGCGACAATGTGAAGGTGAAGCTCGCCTTCGAGCCCGAGACCGAGGGCGGCAAGCCGGTCGCCTTCGTGGTGGCCGGGCACGATTCCCGCCTCGGCCAGGTGATCAACAACCTCATCGACAATGCCCGCTCCTTCTCGCCCAAGGGCGGGGAGGTGCGCGTGAACTGCCGCAAGGTGAAGGGCGGCGGCGTCGAGATCATCATCGATGATGACGGGCCGGGCATTCCCGAACACGCGCTCGGCCGCATCTTCGAGCGCTTCTACACCGACCGGCCGGAGGAGCAGGGCTTCGGGCAGAATTCCGGCCTCGGCCTGTCGATCTCCCAGCAGATCGTCGAGGCGCATGGCGGCCGCATCTGGGCGGAGAACCGCCCGCCGGCGCCGCTGCCGGAACCGGAGCCTGCCGCCGACGGGGCACCGCGCAAGCGCCGCCGGGCGACCAAGAAGGGGGCAAGCGGCGGGGCGCGCTTCATCGTGCGGCTGCCTTGCATGTGAGGCATGAGGATGGCGGACGACGAACGCATCGCCGGGGCGCATTTCAGCTCTACCCACCACGCTTCCTGCGTGCGGGTGGGCGAGGCGGGGGTGCTGATCCGCGGCCCCTCCGGCGCCGGCAAATCGCATCTCGCCTTCGCGCTGATCCTTGCCGGACGCACCGGCCTGATCCCCGAGACCGTGCTGGTCGGCGACGACCGCCTGGTGCTGGAGCGGCGCGGGGAGCGGCTGATCGCCGCCCCGGTGCCGGTGCTCGCCGGCCTCATCGAGGTGCGCGGCGCCGGCCTGCGCCGGGTGCCGCATGTCGAGGAAGCCGAGGTGGCGCTGGTGGTCGATCTCGCCAGCGCCGACGGCGCCCGGCTGCCGCGCCGGGAGGATTGCCGCATCGCGATCGGCGGCGTCGCGCTCGCCCGCCTGCCGGTCTATGACCGCGGTGATGCGGTGCATCAGGTGCTGGCGATGCTCTCGACCCAGGCCGGACTTCAGGAAAGTTAAAGCATATTCGACGGAAATTACCGGCGCCTCGCCGGGAATTCACGCGCAGATTTGCTGAATCTCCTGCATTTTCTGTTGCTTAGCCGATGCGGAGCGCTGCGCCGGTGGCCGCGCGGTCATCCCCAGGCTTTCGCGCGGCGTACTTGCCATTTGTGTGCAGCGCAACGATGATGTTTCCCCCACGGGAGCGGGCGAACCCGCTTGCCTCGGAAGCCTTGGGCGACGTCGGACCGACGCGCCGGGGTTCGTGCCGGCCAGCCGCACGGCGGAGCAGAATGATAGGGCTTGTACTCGTCACCCACGGACGCCTCGCCAGCGAGTTCCGTGCCGCGTTGGAACATGTGATGGGGCCGCAGTCCCAGATCGAGGCCGTCACCATCGGCCCCGATGACGACATCGAGCAGCGCCGCCTCGACATTGTCGCGTCGGTGAAGGCGGTGAATTCCGGCCAGGGCGTGGTGATCCTCACCGACATGTTCGGCGGCACGCCGTCCAATCTCGCCATTTCGGTGATGACCGAGCCGGACATCGAGGTGGTCGCCGGCATCAATCTGCCGATGCTGGTGAAGCTCGCCACCGTGCGCGGCGAGGTGCCGATGGATGTCGCGGTCGCCCAGGCGCAGGAGGCCGGGCGCAAATACATCAACATCGCCAGCCGGGTCCTCGCAGGGAAATGAGCGCCGCCGGCACCTCCGCGACGCTGCGGCGCGAGCTTCCCATCCTGAACAAGCGCGGCCTGCATGCCCGCGCCTCGGCCAAATTCGTGCAGACGGTGGAGCGCTTCGACGCCGAGGTGCGGGTGACGCGCTGCGGCGAGACCGTGAGCGGCACCTCGATCATGGGGCTGATGATGCTTGCCGCCGCCCCCGGCACCTCAATCCTGGTGGAGACGGAGGGCCGGGAGGCGGAGGCGGCGCTGGAAGCGCTGTCGGCGCTGGTGGGCGACCGCTTCGGCGAGGGCGAATAGATCGGCGTGCGAATAGATCAGGGTATCGGGATGGTCACGAACACGCCCGGCGATTGCGGCGGCGAGGCCTGACTGGGGTTGCTGGCGCCGGGATTCGGTGCCGGGCCAACCCACCCGGGCGAGATGGTGGTGGCGTTTCCCGGATTGCCCGCCGGTGGCGTCACCGGATTCAACACCACATTGCCACCGGTTCCGGGCACGCTCCAGGACGGCACCGCGGTCTGCGCGAAAGCCGATGATCCGATCAGCAGGAGAGGCACGGTCCACACTGCGCACGCTTTGGCACGTTTCATCATGGCTATGTCCCTCTTGGGTAGAGTTTTTATGATGATACAATTTTTAATTGTATGCTAGCCAGATCCATTCATATAAAGACATCTTTATATCGTTATTGAAACCTGTGGCTGGGGCTGCTATCAACCCGGCGAGCTTCGATCCATCGGACCGGGGCCGCCCCGCCCCCTGTCCGCTGACACGGGACGACGGGCGGCCCCTCAGGCACAAGGAACCCGACCATGGCCCTCGCCAGCGACTACATCGTCAAGGACATCGGCCTTGCCGGCTTCGGCCGCAAGGAGATCGATCTCGCCGAGACCGAAATGCCCGGCCTGATGGCCATCCGCGCCGAATACGGTCCGTCGCAGCCGCTGAAGGGCGCGCGCATCGCCGGCTCGCTGCACATGACCATCCAGACCGCGGTGCTGATCGAGACGCTGGTCGCGCTCGGCGCCGACGTCCGCTGGGTGTCGTGCAACATCTTCTCGACGCAGGACCACGCCGCCGCCGCCATCGCGCAGGCCGGCGTACCGGTGTTCGCCTATAAGGGCGAGACGCTGACCGAGTACTGGGACTACACCGCCAAGCTGTTCGACTGGCACGGCGAGAAGGACGGCGAGATTCTGGTGCCCAACCTGATCCTCGACGATGGCGGCGACGCCACCATGCTGGTGCATTACGGCCTCAAGGCCGAGCAGGGCGACACCGGCTTCCTCGACACCCCCGGCTCCGAGGAAGAGGAAATCTTCTTCGCGCTGATCAAGAAGCTGCTCGCCGAGAAGCCGAAGGGCTGGTTCGCCGAGGTCGCCAAGTCGATCAAGGGCGTGTCGGAAGAGACCACGACGGGCGTGCACCGCCTCTACAAGCTGGCCGAGCAGGGCAAGCTGCTGTTCCCGGCGATCAACGTCAACGACTCGGTCACCAAGTCGAAGTTCGACAACCTCTATGGCTGCCGTGAATCGCTGGTCGATGCCATCCGCCGCGGCACCGACGTGATGCTGGCCGGCAAGGTCGCCTTCGTCGCCGGCTTCGGCGATGTCGGCAAGGGCTCGGCCGCCTCGCTGCGCCAGGCCGGCGCCCGCGTCATCGTCTCGGAAGTCGACCCGATCTGCGCGCTGCAGGCCTCGATGGAAGGCTATGAGGTGGCGACCATCGAGGACGCCTTCTCGCGCGCCGACATCTACGTCACCTGCACCGGCAACAAGGACATCATCACCGTCGACCACATGCGGCAGATGAAGGACCGGGCCATCGTCTGCAACATCGGCCACTTCGACAACGAGATCCAGGTCGCCGGCCTGCGCAACTTCAAGTGGACCAACATCAAGCCGCAGGTCGACGAGATCGAGTTCCCGTCCGGCAACCGCATCATCCTGCTGTCGGAAGGCCGGCTGGTGAACCTCGGCAACGCCATGGGCCACCCGTCCTTCGTGATGTCGTCGTCGTTCTCCAACCAGACGCTGGCGCAGATCGACCTGTGGGTGAACCCCGGCAAGTACGACAACAAGGTCTACACGCTGCCGAAGGTGCTCGACGAGAAGGTGGCGGCGCTGCATCTCGAAAAGCTGGGCGTGAAGCTGACCAAGCTCTCCCCCGAGCAGGCCGACTATATCGGCGTGACCGTCGACGGGCCGTTCAAGGCGGATCACTACCGCTATTGAGCCAAGGCGCCGCGCGGCGCCGGCTCGGAACCAAATGCGCAATGGCCGGGCTCGTCCCGGCCATTGTCGTTTCGCTGCGTCGCGGTCTTGCGGAGCGGCCGGTGTGGGGCGACGGCGTGACTGCCAGCCGGGTGGGGCGCCTACCTTCTTTCGTGAGCCCGCCATGCCGAGAGCCCTGACCCGCAGTTTCCTCTGCCGTCTGGGGAGAGGTGGCCCGCGCGGCGGGTCGGTGAGGGGCGCCACCATTGCGAGGCATCGAAGACCCCTCACCCCAGCCCCTCTCCCCGACGCGGAGAGGGAGAAGAAGAGCGTCTTCATCGCGCATGCCCGCCACTATCAGCCGGGCACCTCAGGAGGACGACGTTCCGATGGCACGCGCCGCAGGAGGCCCTGCACTTCGCCCGCGGTCAGAGTTCCTTCTGCATCAGCACCAGATCGAGCCGCTGGCCGAACTTGATGCCGATGCCGCGCATATGGCCGCTCTCCTCGAAGCCGAGCTTCCTGTGCAGGGCGATGGAGGCGGCGTTGCCGGCGGTGATGCCGCCGATCATCACTTTCTTGCCGAGCGCGCGCGCCGGCTCGAACAGCGTGCCGACCAGCTGGCCGCCAATGCCGCGGCCCCGCGCGTCCTCTGCCACATAGACCGAATGCTCGACGCTGATGCGGTAGCCGTCGAAGGGACGGAAATCGCCGAAGCTGGCATAGCCGAGCACCGCGCCGTCCTCGTCCTCCTCCACCGCCACCATCACTGGATAACGCTTGGAGATGCGGTCGGCGAGCCAGGCGCGGCGGTTGGCGAGGTCGACGAGGGTGTCGTTCCAGATGGCGGTCGAGGTGAGGACGGCGCGATTATATATGTCGAGGATGCCGACAAGGTCGCGCTCCTCCGCATGGCGAAGCAGCATGAAGATTCCTTCACTTCCGGCGCCGCGATCCACGGCCGGGCACGGCGCCACCGCCGACGGTCTATCGCGGCTTCGCCCCGGCGCGCAATGTCGCGCCGGCGGGAAATTCGCGCGCACTCGTCTGGAACCGACGCGGTTTCATCCCATATCACCGGGGCACGGGGCGACCGTGAGCCAGGGAAGGGACAGGAATGAACGCGAACGATCCGTTCGGCCAGATGCGGTTTAGCGTGCGGCGGGTAAGCTGGTGGCAGGTGGCGATCGTCGTCGCCGTAGCGCTGGCGGTCGGCACGGCTCTGGCGCTGGTGGCGGCAAGCGTGTTCCTCGTCGTGGCGCCGGTCCTGCTGATCGCCGGCCTCGCCTACAAGCTGTTCGGCGTCAAACCGCGCCGCTCCGCCGCCGATACCACGGTGATCGATGCCGAGTATCGTGTACTCTCGCCCGAGGAAGCCGCGCGGGACCGCGACATCAATCGCGATCCCGGCCGGCTACGCTGAGGGACGGGAATGGGAATGGTCGGAGCGCTGGTTCGTGCCGGATTGCAGCTCATCGAGCTGCTGATCAAGGCCCTTACTTCTCGACAAAAGCCTTCTCGATCACGAAATCACCGGGCTCGGTCGTCGAACCCTCCTCGAAACCGCGATCCTTGAGGATGACGCGCATGTCGTCGAGCAGCTGCGGGCTGCCGCACAGCATGACGCGGTCGTCCTCCTTGTCGAGCGTCGGCAGGCCGAGCTCCTCGAACAGCTTGCCGGAGGTGATCAGGTCGGTGATGCGGCCCTGGTTGCGATAGGGCTCGCGCGTCACCGTCGGGTAGTAGACCAGCTTCTCGCGCACCAGCTCGCCGAAATACTCGTTGTCCGGCAGCTCCTTCTCGATGAAGTCCTGATAGGCGAGCTCGGCCACCGTGCGCACGCCGTGCACCAGGATCACCTTGTCGTAGTTCTCGTAGGTATCCGGGTCCTTGATCAGGCTCATGAACGGCGCGAGGCCGGTGCCGGTGGACAGCAGATAGAGCCGGCGGCCGGGCACCAGATAATCCACCAGCAGCGTGCCGGTCGGCTTGCGGCCGACGATGACCTCGTCGCCGATCTTCAGGTCCTTCAGCCGCGAGGTGAGCGGGCCGTTCGGCACCTTGATCGAGAAGAACTCCAGCGTCTCCTCGTAATTGGCGCTGGCGATGGAATAGGCACGCAGCAGCGGCTTGCCGTTCACCGGCAGGCCGATCATCACGAACTGGCCGTTCTTGAAGCGCAGCGCCGGATCGCGCGTGGTGGTGAAGGTGAACAGGTTGTCGGTCCAGTGGTGCACCGACAGGACGCGCTCGTGATGCAGGTTGCTCATTTACGAACCGTTCTTGTGAAAACTTCCAAACAAACCGGAAGCCATGTAATTCTCTGCGGCGGGGTTTACTGCGCATCGCCGCCGCTGTCGAGAAGTCCGTGACATTTCCGTGCTGCGCCTTGCGCAGGCCGGATCTGCGGTCTCGATGGGTGCGATGATCGGCCCCGGCGACGAGGAGGCGGCATGTTCACCCATATTATTCTCGGCGCGCGCGACCTGCCGCGCCTGACGGTTTTCTACGACGCGGTGCTGGCGCCGCTCGGCCTGGTGCGGCTCGACCTGGCCGACGATGGCGGGCCGCCCGGCTCGATGTGGGGGATGCCGGGGCGGCGCTGGCCGCAATTCTTCGTCCAGCTGCCGTTCAATGGCCTGCCGGCGACCTGGGGTAACGGGACGCAGGTTAGCTTCGCCGCGGCCTCGCCGGCGGCGGTGGACGCCGCCTGGCGGGCGCTGGTGGCCAATGGCGGCACCGACGAGGGTGCGCCGGGACTGCGTCCACATTACGACCCGGATTATTACGGTGCCTATGGCCGCGACCCGGAGGGCAACAAGCTGTGCTTCGTCCATGCCGGCGGGCTGGAGGGGCTGGCGGCGGAGTAGAGTCGGTGGGGTGAGGCCGTCAGTCAGCCGCCCTGGCTGCGCTTGTTCTCATACATCTGCAGGTCGGCGCGCCGCACCACCGCCTCCAGCCGCTCGCCGGACTCGCTGGTCGCCATGCCCATGGAGACGCTGAGCGCCTGCGCCGAATAGAACTGGTTGTTGACCGTGATCAGCTCGCCGATTTCCGCCATCACCGCCGCGCCGCCATCGGCATCGACGCCCGGTAGCAGCACCGCGAACTCGTCGCCGCCGATGCGCGCCGCGACATTGGGCTTGTCGACCGCCTTGCCGAGCACCTCGCCGGCCCGGCGCAGCAGCGTGTCGCCGGCGGCGTGGCCGAGCTGGTCGTTGACCTGCTTCAGGTCGTTGAGATCGATCATCACGATGGTGACCGGGAACGGCCCGCGCCGCTCCAGCCGGTTCAGCTCGTCGACATAGAAGGAGCGGTTGTACAGCTTGGTCAGCACGTCGTGATTGCCGAGATATTCGAGATAGGCCTCGGCCTTCTTGCGGGCGGTGATGTCGGTGAGCGCCACCTGCACCAGCGACCAGTCGTGCTCGCGGCCCGGCAGCACCGAGAATTGCAGCAGCACGTTGATCTCGTCGCCGGCGAGCGAGTAGTTCACCACCTCGCGCTGGTGGAACAGCTTGCCGTTCCACAGGTCGATCAGCTGCTCGCGGAAATGCCGGTGCATGTCCTCGCGGAACACCCGACCCATATTGGCGACCAGCGTCTTCTTGTCGGCGGCCTGGAACATGTCCAGCGTGTGCTGGTTCACGTCGATGACACGTACCTCGCTGATGCAGCGCTGCACGAAATCCGGATGCACGTCGGTGAAGACGCGCAGATCGTCAATGCCGCGCTGGCGCAGATCGTCGATCAGCTGCTTGATGCTGGAGAAATCCTCCACCCACAGCGACACCGGCGAATGCTCGAACAGCCCGCGGGCATATTCCTCCGCCTTGCCGGCGGCACGGCGGGCGGTCTCCCGCTCGGTCACGTCCTCGGTCGAAAGCAGCACGCGGTCGAGCCGCTCTTCATGGCCGGGCAGCACATGGCCCCGCAACTGCACATCGAGCCGGCGGCCGCCGAGCGTGTAATTGGTGGTGTGACTGGCGAACTGGGTCTTGCCGTCCCAGAGCTGCGACAGTTCCTCGATATGGGTGCGCAGCATGTCGCCGCGGAACACCTTGTCGAGATTGGCGACCAGATGGGCCGGGCTGTCGGCCTCGAACAGGTCGAGCGTCGCCTGGTTGACCTTCAGCACACGGATGCGGCTGGCGCAGGCCGCGACCCGGCGCTCATCGGCGTAGAGATGGTCGCGCAGCGAGGTGACGCCGTCGCGGCGCCAGCCGTCGAACAGCGCCTTGACCTCGCTGAAATCCTCCAGCCACATCGGGATCGGCGCCAGCTCGAACATCTGGCTGTCGTCGAGCCCGGAGCTGTCGTCCGTCGCCTGCGGGAGAGTTGGCTCATGCAGCATCCGCACGTTACTCGTCTGTCCGGCCTCGTCGTGCCAATCCAACGGCGTCAATTCCGACGGCGTCAATTCCGACGACACGAGGCCGGCGGCATCATGTCAGGTTGCGCAACGCCGAGGCGAGCATTTACCACGTTTGTTGTCCGTACGAACATAGCCGGGCGGAAATGGCGATCATTTCGAAACATCTTCGATATTTCATCGATAATCGAGGTATCATAATCGGGTGATCGGCAAAAAGGGGGAACCGCGATGATGATGCATGACTTCACCACCCGGCACTGGATTGCCGCGATCCTGATTCTGCTGCTGGCGGTCGGGGCGTTCCTGTTCAGCTGGACATGATCCTGACTCAGCTTCTGGTCATTGTCACATTCGCTGCCTATCTGTGGGAGCGCTGGCCGCACCTGCTGCCGGCGGATATGGGCGAGAGGAGCGGTTCAGGTCGTGCAGGGCGATAAATCGACGGGTGGCGCCACCGCCGACGGCACGGCCGATCTCGACAACGAGGCCACGCGTCTCTCCGATGTCCTCACCGGCATCGCGTCCGACGAGACGCGCGAGCGCATCGCCATCGGCGACCTGCTGGCGGCGATGCAGGAGCGCGCCTTCGGGCCGCTGATGCTGGTGTTCGCGCTGCCCAACGTGCTGCCGACCCCGCCGGGCACCTCCACCATTCTCGGCGCGCCGCTGATCTTCCTCACCGCCCAGCTGGCGCTCGGCCGCAATCCCTGGTTGCCGCCGCTGATCTCCCGCCGCTCGATTGCCCGGCGCGACTTCGCCGCCTTCGTCGGCAAGGCGGTGCCGTGGCTCGCCAAGGCGGAGAACCTGCTGCGGCCGCGCTTCGGCGCGCTGGCGCATCCGCCGGCGGAATATGTCGTCGGCATCATGTGCCTGGTGCTGGCGGTGGTTCTGGTGCTGCCGATCCCGCTCGGCAACATGCTGCCGGCGCTGGCGATCTGCATCCTCGCGCTCGGCATATTGGAGCGCGACGGCATCTGGGTGCTCGCCGGCATGACCGTGGCGTTCGCCTCGCTCGGCGTGGTCTCCGGCGTGGTCTGGGGCTTCGTGACCGCCGGGCTCTATCTCTTGAAGAGCTTCCTCGGCTGAGGGATGGCTGGCGCGCGACCTGCGCGCCACCGCCGCCCAGTCCCATGGCCGTTCAGCCCAATGGCCGCTCAGCCGGCGACCGCCTGCGCATTCGCCAGCGCCCGTGCCAGCATTTCCAGGCACTCCTCGGCCTGTTCCTGGCCGACCGAGTCGCCGCGCAGCCGCTGGGCAAGGTCGCGCAGGTCGCGGATCGCGACGTCGACGGCGGTCATCAGATCGATCTCCGGCTCGGGATCGGCGTGCGGTACCCGGACGGGGAAGGGAATCACATTACTCATCACGGCACTCGGCTGGGCGAATCACGCTTTCGCGTTTCCCGAACCTTGCCGGCAATTGGTTAACGCCATCCTCCACTTACCATCGCACCGGCCGGCGGCCGGCCCAAAAGGAAGGGCGGGCGCGGATGGAGGAACGATCCGCGCCCGCCCGCTGCCAGCCGGGGAGGGGGCGACCCCCGGCGGGAAGTTCAGCCGGTATCAGGCGTCGCAGCGCACCGGCCGGCGGGCCGGCTTGTCGTCGCGGGCGATGTGGCCGGCCGAGAAGGTCGCCAGCGCGATGAAGGCGGCGAAGATGGAGATGATCGTGGCGTTCAGCATGATGCGTGCTCCTCATGGGGGCGATCGGGCCGGCAGGGCCGCTCCGATCCGGTGTTGGCGGTATGTATCGCACGCGATATGATCCTTGGCGATATGAATTTTCATCCGCCCGGAACCGCCGCCCCGCACGAGCGTGTGATCGCGCAACGGCCTGCCCTGCGTCGGCGCAGCAAAGCCCTGCGACGTGCGCGGGTCACAAGCGGCGTGTTTGATGCTAGTCGTCTGGCAACATGGCCCCGGCCGGCCGATCCCCTGCGTCAGCCGCGCCCCGAAAGCCCCCAAGGAGATCTCACATGAGCGACGCCCCCGCGCTTTCCCCCATCGCCGCCTTCGCCAGCTGGGACAAGGACGACCAGGGGCGGCTGAAGATGTGGCCGCTGCAGGCCTTCACCACCGCGCTGATGAATGGCGAGGCGGTGGGGCTGCGCCTCGAGATCGGCGCACCGCCCAAGCCGGGCGAGCCGATCCCCGCCTTGCAGATCGTGCTGCGCCCCGAGCAGGTGCGCGAGCTCGCCAATGCGCTGGCCGAAGCGGAGGCGCGTCTGGCCGACGCGCATTTCGCCATCGTCGGCCGCGCCTGATCCCTTCTTTCCCAGTCAGCAGAACGGTAGCTTCATGACCAAGCTCGCGGATATCGGCGTCTATGGCCTCGCCACCATGGGCGCGAATCTCGCCCGCAACGCCGCCGGCAAAGGCTTCACCGTGGCGGTGGCCAACCGCAATCACGAGCGGACCGACGAACTCATCGCCGAACATGGCCATGAGGGCGCCTTCGTGCCGGCTCATGGCATCGCCGACTTCGTCGCTGCCATCGCCACGCCGCGGCCGATCCTGATCATGGTGAAGGCCGGCGCGCCGGTCGATGCGGTGATCGAGGAGCTGCTGCCGCATCTCGACCAGGGCGACATCATCATCGACGGCGGCAATTCGCTGTTCACCGACACCGCGCGGCGCAACGCCTACCTGAAGGGCAAGGGCTTCCGCTTCGTCGGCATGGGCGTGTCCGGCGGCGAGGAGGGGGCGCTGATCGGCCCCTCCATGATGCCAGGCGGCGAGGTTGAGGCCTATGAGCGGGTGGCGCCGATGTTCACCCGCATGGCGGCGCAGGTCGACGGCGAGCCGTGCTGCACCCATATCGGCCCCGATGGCGCCGGCCACTATGTGAAGATGGTGCATAACGGCATCGAATATGCCGACATGCAGCTGATCGCCGAGGCCTATGACCTGCTGAAGACGCTGCATGGTCTGGACGCCCCCGCCATTGGCGAGATCTTCGCCGAGTGGAACAAGGGCGAACTCGATTCTTACCTGATCGAGATCACCGCCGAGGTGCTGAAGAAGACCGATGCCTCGACCGGCAAGCCGCTGGTCGACGTCATCACCGACGAGGCCGAGCAGAAGGGCACCGGCCTGTGGACCTCGAAGTCGGCGCTGGATCTCGGCGTGCCGCTGACCGCCATCACCGAGGCGGTGTTCGCCCGCGTGCTGTCGAGCCGGCGCGGCCAGCGCATCGAGGCGGAAGGGCTGCTGGTCCATGCCAAGCCGCCGGCAACGCTGGCCAGCGATGAGGCCATCGAGGCGATCCGCGCCGGGCTGTATGCCTCGAAGATCGTCGCCTATGCCCAGGGCTTCCAGCAGTTGCAGGTCGCCTCCGACGAATATGGCTGGAACCTCAAGCTCGGCGATCTCGCCACCATCTGGCGCGGCGGCTGTATCATCCGTGCCCGCTTCCTCAACCGTATCCGCGAAGCCTATGGCGACGGCGCTCCGGTATCGAGCCTGCTGTTCGAGCCGTATTTCCGCGAGGCGGTGCTGGCCGCCGAGCCGAAATGGCGCAAGGTGGTGGGCGAGGCGATCGCCGCCGGCGTGCCGACCCCGGCCTTCTCCTCGGCGCTGGCCTATTATGACGGGCTGCGCCGCGCCCGCGGGCCGGCCAACCTGCTGCAGGGGCTGCGCGACTATTTCGGCGCCCACACCTATGGCCGGCTCGACAAGCCCGGCAAGTACCACACCCGCTGGGCGCAGGACGGGTCCGAAGTGAAGGCGTGAGGGGCGGGGCCGGTTTCTCTCCTCACCCGAACCGGCTGATGCCGGGTTCGCGCGCGATGATGTCGAAGCCGGAGATTTCCGGCTTTCGGCTTCAAGGAGAGAGTGAGATTGTCCCTCCATATGTCCCACGCGATCACCGATCTGCAACTGGCCGGAGCGGCATCGACCTTCCAGGAGCGCGGCCGGAAGGCCTGCTCTCCTGGCGGTCCCCCAGCCTACACATCCTCTCGCGACCGATAGCCGCTCTCAGGAAGGCTGAAGCCCGCCTTCGCCTTCAGACTCTCTCAACTTCGAGAAGCTGTTCAGCCATCTTGTAGATGCTCTCCGCGACCGTCGACAGAGCGGCATCACGATCTGGCCAGGTGGCGATGGCCTTGGCGTCCTTAGGCAGCGCCTGAAGCTTTCCAAAAGGAGCGTGGTGCCACAAACATTGACGAGCTATCACGGGAATGACCCTAGCCTCGCTCGCGTCGTGGCGCTCCATCGCCCGCTTCAACTCGATGTCGTAGCAGTAGCGTGAATTGATGAAATCGACGCTGATCACGAGGATAATGATGTCGGCGACATCCAGGTTCTTCGAGATTACATTGCCCCATTCCTCTCCAGGTTTAATCTGGCGGCCGTCCCAGCTTTCGACCAACCCCATATGGGTGAGTGGGTAAAGGTGCTTGACCAATTCCTGCTTCAATTCCTCATCACTGTGACTATAGGAGAGGAAAACCTTCAAGGATTTCCTGGGTGCAATGCGAGTCGGAAAATCGACGAAGCGGACCTTGCCGCCCTGGCCTGGAGCCGGCTTAATCAGCTTCTGGGCCAGCAACGACGCCTTTACTTTGTCGTAGCGATCATCTGCCCAGCCCAATGAGCTACGCATCTCGGCATTGCTGATGGCAATATCCTCGCCTTGGCAAAGCTTCTCCAAACGCTCAAGAAATCTGTCGTTAAAAGACTTGATCGGTTTACGGGCTCTTTTCATCATCCGCCCGAATCCTTTGATTCGCACCAGAATTTCAAATTCGATTGATAAATCTGTCTTCCGCCATTGCCAAGATGGAGTTGACAGCACGAAGTTCGATATCGATCAGCTCTCCCCTGATCGCATACTCTTGACCGAATGCTCTGAAATACCGGTCAGACCGATAATCTCGGAAAGGCCGACCTCAACGGAAGGTCCCCGCAGCGCCCGGATCCGAAGATCCATCGAGGCACGGCCGTGATTATTCGAGGCTCGCGCCTCGGGGCGAGGATGCTTCTCATGACAAGGCCGGGAGGCGAGAACAGCCCCCGCTCCCCTCACGCCGCCAGATATTGCGCGTCGGACTGGTCGAGGCGGCGGCGCATCTGGGTCACCACCAGCGCCTCGTCGGGGGCGCAGTTCTCGTAGGAAAGCCGTTCGCCGGCGCGGATCGGCCGCAGCACCCGCGCGTTCTCGGCGAGGCCGAGGGGAAGCGCGAATTCGTCGCGCGCCGCTCGCCACTCCATCGCGAAGCCGCGATAATCATACTCGCCGATCTTGCCGAGCAGCTGACCCGGCTTGAGGTCGCGCTTGGCCACCGCCGTGCACTCGGCCACCGGATGGTCGAGCACCTCCATGTCCGGGCGGCCGTGCAGCACCGCGCGCACCGCCGACAGCGGCACCTCGAGGCTGGTGAGGTGATAGGGGCGCACCAGCGCGAAGCACGGGCCCGTTCCCACTTTCAGATCCGCCATGCGCTCGATCACTCGCGGATGCCGTGGCTTCACCACGCAGAACACGCCGGGCGCCACGCCCTTGCCGATGGAATAATCGACCACGCCGGAACGCGAGAGCAGACCGCCATCCTCCCGGGTGCACAGCACCTGCGCCAGTTCCTCGCGGGTGGCGGTCGGGCCGTGCATGCCCGGCACGTCGGGGACGAGGCCGGTGGCGTTGGCGAGCGCGGTCATCTCCACCATGGTCTTGGAGCCGTCGACGAACTCCACCAGCATGCGCGGGTTCATGTTGCGCGCGCGCGCCTCGGCCTCGAATTCGTCGGGAATCGCGTCGAACTTCAACGGGTTGTTCTTGCCCTTGCCGGCGGCGACGATCTCGAAGCCGAGAGACTGGGCGAAGCCGATCAGCTCGATGGTGGCGGCCGGCTCGTCGCCGGCGGCGCCGGTGAGCACCACCCCGGCCTTGCGGGCCTCCTGCTTCAGCCAGCGGCCGATGGTGATGTCGGCCTCGACATTCAGCATCACCACATGCTTGCCGTGGTGCATGGCGTCCAGCGCCACCTCGGTGCC
The DNA here is from genome assembly GCF_018390605.1 of Ancylobacter defluvii. Classification (GTDB taxonomy): domain Bacteria; phylum Pseudomonadota; class Alphaproteobacteria; order Rhizobiales; family Xanthobacteraceae; genus Ancylobacter; species Ancylobacter defluvii. The sequence goes on along the minus strand of NZ_JAHBGD010000024.1, from coordinate 897,834 downwards.
GACATTCGGATTGCCGGTGGCGTCGATCACCACGTCGATGCGGCCGGCGGCGCAGAAGGCGCGGAAATCGTCGGTGATGGCGATCTGGCCGGCCTCGATGGCGCGGTCGACGGCGGCGGGGGTCGAGGCGGAGACGAGGTCGCCGCGCGCATGGCCGGCCATCAGCGCGGCATCGATGGCGGCCTGGCCGTCGATCTCCGAAATCGCGCCGATGCGCACGCCCGGCATCAGCGCCACCTGCACCACGAGGTCGGTGCCCATTTGCCCAGCGCCGGCGAGGCCGATCGTGACCGGGCCATGCGCCTGCGTCCACCTATCCAGTTCGGCGGCGAGACCCGACCGCGCGATCCTGTTATCGACGTACATGGCAAACTCCCGGGCAGCGCGGCCGTGAACCGCACATCAGCGCCCTTCGGTTACCCGACATTTGTTCCGTGTCAAATGCGGATGTGACTTTCGGGCTCAGAATTGCGCGCCCGCAGCGGTCAGCACGCGCGCCGCCGTCGCCTCGTCGGTGATGAACACGGTGGGACGCAGCAGCCGCAGCGCGCCGAGGATCGCCTCGGTCTTGCCCGGCCCGCCGGAGGTGAGGATGCGCTGCGGCGTCGCGCACAGCGTCTCCAGCGGGATCGACATCACCCGCGTATTGATCGGGTGGTCGACCGGGCGGCCTTCGATGTCGATGAAGTTGTAGGCGATGTCGCCCACCGCGCCGGCCGCCACCAGCGATTCCCAGTCCGCCGGCGAGAAGAAGCCGAATCGCAGCGAGGTGCTGGTCTCCTCCATCTCGCCGACGCTCAGCACCACCGCGTCCATCTCGCGGGCGCGGTTATAGACGTTGGAGAGGCCGCAGCGCTCGATCAGCGCCCGCTTGGTCTCGACGCTGTCGACGATCGCCGGGGCGGCGATGAGGTGGCAGTCGGCCTGGAACAGCCGCGACAGCTGCCAGGCGAATTCGGACGGGTTGTACTGCTTGGCCTTGGTGATGCCGCCGAGCAGCGACACCACGGACAGGTTGCTCACCGACTTCTCGTCGATGAAGCCGAGCGCCCGCATCAGCGTGCGGCCCCAGCCGAAACCGATGGTCATGTCGGAGGCGATCAGCTCGGAGATGAACTGGCCGGTGGCGGCGCCGATGGCGTGGGTGGCGTCGGCTTCCGGGCCGGACACCGGCGCGACGATCGCCTCCTTGAGGCCGAAGGTCTTCTGCAGCCCCATTTCCAGGCGCGGCAGCTCGGCGATCTCGCGCGAAAGCGAGATCTTGACCTCGTTGAGGCTGCGGGCATCGGCCAGCAGCCGCACCACGGTGACGCGGCCGATGTCGAGCGCCTCGGCGATGGCGCTCTGCGTCATGCCCTCGACATAGTACATCCAGGCGGCGCGCAGCCGCAGGCGCGCCGAGCGCCGGCCGGTGGCGCTGAGGCCGGAATAGGCATCCGCGGCAGCGGTGGCGGGATTCGCTTTCGCAGCGCCTTCGGACATCTAACCCCGTCTCTCCATCATTCTCCCCCCGATGCTATAGAGGAGAGGCCCTCTCTCTTCAAATACTGCCCGCTGGGCGGGTGAGATTTCCGCCGGGCGGAAAAACCGGCGCCGTCCCCCGGAGATCCGCCGCGCGACCCGGCGGATAAGCGAAATGCCGCTTGAGGTGGCCCTCAATCGGGGGCAGAGTCCCGCCTCATGCCCGACACCTCAGACAAGCTGATGCTCGACGATTTCCTGTGTTTCGCCGTCTATTCGGCGAACCACGCGTTCAATCGCGTCTACAAGCCGCTGCTCGACCGGCTCGGCCTCACCTATCCGCAATATCTCGCCATGGTGACGCTGTGGGCGCAGGACGGGCTCACCGTCGGGCAGATCGGCGACAAGGTGCTGCTGGAGACCAACACCCTGACCCCGCTGTTGAAGCGGCTGGAGACCGCCGGGCTGGTGCGCCGGGTGCGCGACGCGCAGGACGAGCGGCAGGTGCGCATCCATCTCACCGAGAAGGGCCGTTCGCTCAAGGCCGAGGCGCTGGCGGTGCCGAAGGAGATGGGCGTCTGCCTCGCCCGCGACCGCCAGGCGGTGGAGCGGCTGACCGGCGAACTGGCCGCCCTGCGCGACACGCTGCTCGCCAAGACGAGAAGCTGAGACCACGAAAAGCTGAGACCCGAAAGCTGAGACCGGAAAGCTGAGGCGGCGAAAATCCGATCTCCGCCGCGTGCCGACTGTTCCCGAGGCCTTCGCATCGAGGCCGGCTTGCCCGCATTCGGGAGGGGGCGGCCCGGCTATTCCGCCGGCGCAGGTTCGGCCGCCGCGGGCGGCGCGGCGTCCAGCAACAGGCCGCCGCCCTCGATGAAGCGGCGATGCTTGCCGATCTGCTCGGCGAGGAAGTCGAGAAACGCCCGCACCCGTGGCGCATGGCGCAGGTCCGGGTGGGTCAGCAGCCACAGATCGGCGGCGAAGTCCGGCACCGGCGGGGTGAGCCGCACCAGCGAGGGCCGGGCGTCGCCGATCATGCAGGGGATATGGCCGATGCCGAGCCCGGCCTCCACCGCCTCGGCGAGGCCGAGCACGGTATTGACGCGATAGGCGACATTCTCCGGCGGCACGTGCTTCTGCACATATTTCACCGCCTTCAGCGCCCCCATGGTCTCGCCGAGCGCCACCCAGTTGCAAGTTGACAGGCTGGCCTCGTCCACCGCCGCCGGATCGGGGAAATCCTCGGCGCGGCCATAGAGCGCCCAGGCGATGCGGGCGAGGCGGCGGCCGACCAGGTTCTCCGGCGGGTTGTCGGTGGCGCGGATGGCGACGTCGGCGTCGCGCCGCGACAGGTTCAACGCCTGGTTGGACAAGACGATGTCGAGCTGCACCTGCGGATAGCGGCGGCGGAAATCGGCCATCATCGGGATCAGGAGGTGAATCAGCAGCGAATCCGGCGTGGTGACGCGCAGTTCGCCGCAGGGCGCCGGCTCGCGCCCGGCGATGCGCCGGCCGGTGGAGGTGATCTCGTCGTCGAGCCGCTGCGCCAGCGCCACCAGTTCCTCGCCGGCGGGAGTGAGCGCATAGCCGGTGCGGTGGCGCTCGAACAGCGTGGTGCCGATGGCCTCCTCGATCTGCTTCAGCCGCCGGAACACCGTGGAATGGTTCACGCCGATCTGCGCCGCCGCCGCCGGCAGGCCCTTGGCATCCGCCACCGCCTTGATCAGGCGGAAATCATCCCAGGCGAGATTCTTGAACGGATCGGCCATGGCGCATGCCCTCATTGCAGTGCCCCCTACATATCAGCACAACGCAGATTGCGTCAATGCAATTGAAATGACGTGGCAAGCCGAAGTTCCGGGCATATTTGTAGATCCACGAGAGGGCGCCACCGCAAACGACCCGGCGCTCCAGAGAGGGCAAGACCATGACCGACACCCAGATCCGCAACGGCATCCACCACGTCACCGCGATTGCTGGCAATGCGCGGCGCAATGTCGAGTTCTACACCCGCACCCTCGGGCTGCGGCTGGTGAAGAAGACCGTCAATTTCGACGATCCCGGCACCTATCACTTCTATTATGGCGACGAGACCGGCGCCCCCGGCACCATCCTCACCTTCTTCCCGTGGGACCATGTGGCGCCCGGCCGGCTCGGCATCGGCGAGACGCAGGAAACCGCGTTCCGGGTGCCGGAAGCCTCGATCGGCTACTGGACGCACCGCTTCGTCGACAAGGGCGTCGCCTATCAGGCGCCGGTGAAGCGCTTCGGCCAGACCGTGCTGGCGTTCAAGGATCCGCACGGCATGCGCCTGGCGCTGATCGGCGTGGCCGGCATCGAGAACGAGGCGGCCTGGATCGGCACCGACGTTCCCGCCGAGCATGCCATTCGCGGCTTCCACTCGGTGAACCTGCTGCTCGCCGAGGCGGCGCCCACCGGCGCCATCCTGACCGACGTGCTCGGCTTCAAGGAGATCGGCCGCGAGGGTTCGCTGGTGCGCTTCCAGGCGGAAGGCACCGGGATCGGCGGCATTGTCGACATTCATGAGGCCGGCGGCTTCCTGCCGGCGCGCATGGGCGGCGGCTCGGTGCACCACATCGCCTTCCGCGCCGCCGACGACGCGGCGGAATTCGAGATGGTGAAGAAGCTGCAGGAGAACCACGGCATCCGCACCACCGAGCAGAAGGACCGCAACTACTTCCGGTCCGTCTACTTCCGCGAGCCCGGCCACGTGCTGTTCGAGATCGCCACCGACATTCCCGGCTTCGCCGCCGACGAACCGGTGGCCCGTCTCGGCGAGGCGTTGAAGCTGCCGGACTTCCTGGAGAGCCGCCGCGCCAATATCGAGGCGGTGCTTCCCGACGTCGCCTGACGCCTCGCACGCGGCCCGTTCCCCGCGCGTGTCCGCCGCTCCGCCTCCTCGTGAGGCGGAGCGGGCCTTCCCCTTCGCCTGACAGGAGGCTTCCATGAATGCCATCCCCCGCCCTTCCGCCGCCTCGACCTTCATCCACCGCTATGTCCCGGCCTCCGCGCCCGGCCGCCCGCCGGTGCTGCTGCTGCACGGCACCGGCGGCAATGAGGAGGACCTCCTCGGCCTCGGTGAGCGCGTGGCGCCCGGTTCGGCGCTGATCTCGCCGCGCGGCAAGGTGGCGGAGGGCGGCGCGAACCGGTTCTTCCGCCGCTTCGCCGAGGGTGTGTTCGACGAGGACGATCTCATCGCGCGCACCCACGAGCTTGCCGATTTCGTCGCGGCGATCCGGGCGCAGGAAGGGCTTCCGGCGCCGGTGGCGCTGGGCTTCTCCAACGGCGCCAACATCGCCGCGGCGCTGCTGCTGCTGCGCCCCGAGGTGCTGGCCGGCGCGGTGCTGCTGCGGGCGATGGCACCGTTCCGCAACCCGCCGCAGGCGGCGATCCCCGGCACGCCGGTGCTGCTGCTCTCCGGCGATATGGACCCGATCGTACCGGCGGAGAACGCCGCCCGCCTCGCCGCGACGCTGACGGGTGCCGGCGCCGAGGTGACGCATCAGGTGCTGCCGACCGGCCATGGCCTGTCTTCGCCGGACCTGAGCCTGACGCACCAGTTCCTCGCCGGCCTTGGCACGCCGGCCGGCTAAGGCAGGCACTCCTGCCTCCCGCGAGCGGGGCCGACTGTCGCCATGCATGAACAGGACCGCCGCCGCACCATGGAACCGGCGGCGGTCCTGCGCATTGCCGGTCAGGTGCGGCTGGATCGGCGCCGCTCCCCCTATTATGGTCCGGCTTCGGATCGTGATGGCCGGCGGGTGACAGGTTCAGGAGGCGACCATGCGGTGGGAAGATTTCCGGCGCAGCGACAATGTCGAGGACCGACGGGGCCAGGGTGGCGGCTTCGGCGGTCGCATGCCCGGCGGGCGCGGCGGGCTCGGCATTGGCGGACTGATCATTGTCGGCCTCATCGCCTGGGCCACCGGCATCAACCCGGCGGTGCTGATCGGCGGCGCCGAGATCCTGATGGGCGGCGGCAGCGGCCAGTCCCAGCAGCAGCAACAGACCCCGAGCACGCCGCGCAGCGCGCCGGACGACCAGCTCGGCCAGTTCGCCGCCGCGGTTCTCGCCCAGACCGAGGATGTGTGGTCGGCGATCTTCAAGGAGCAGGGCAAGACCTATCGCGACCCCGGCATGGTGCTGTTCTCCGGCGTCACCCGCTCGGCCTGCGGCACGGCGCAGTCGGCGATGGGGCCGTTCTATTGCCCCAACGACCAGAAGGTCTATCTCGACCTTTCCTTCTTCCAGGAGATGAAGACCCGCTTCCGCGCCTCGGGCGACTTCGCCGCCGCCTATGTGATCGCGCATGAGGTCGGCCACCATGTCGAGAACCAGATCGGCCTGCTCGCCAAGGTGCAGGAGCGCCAGAGCCAGGTGTCGCGCGCCGAGGCCAACCAGCTTTCCGTGCGCGTCGAACTGATGGCCGATTGCCTCGCCGGGGTATGGGCCAATCACGCCGACCAGCGCTTCAAGATCCTCGAGGACGGCGATATCGAGGAAGCGCTGAACGCCGCCTCCGCCATCGGCGACGACCGGCTGCAAAAGCAGTCGCAGGGCTATGCGGTGCCGGACAGCTTCACTCATGGCACCTCGGCGCAGCGGGTGAGCTGGTTCAAGCGCGGGCTGCAATCCGGCTCGCTGCAGCAGTGCAACACCTTCAACAACAGCAATATGTGAGGGCCGGGCTCAGAACCGCGGCGCGGCCGGTGCGGCCGGGTCTCGAAAGACGCCGGTGGCGACCACATATGGGGCTTCCGCACGTTTTCGAGGCCGCTTCACATGTCGCTTCCGCAGACCCCCGCCGCCGAGCGTCCCTTCGTGCCGCTGGCCATCGCGGTGCTGACCGTCTCCGACACCCGCACCCGCGCCGATGACCGTTCCGGCGACACGCTGGCCGCGCGCATCGAGGCCGCCGGCCATCGCCTCGCCGACCGCGCCATCGTGCCTGATGATGTCGAGGCGATCCGTGCCCGCGTCGCCGGCTGGATCGCCGATGCCGGCATCGACGTCGTCGTCACCACCGGCGGCACCGGCTTCACCGGCCGCGACGTGACGCCGGAGGCGGTGGAGCCGCTGTTCGAGAAGCGGATGGAGGGCTTCTCCACCGTGTTCCACATGGTCTCGTTCGCCAAGATCGGCACCTCGACGCTGCAGAGCCGGGCGACGGCCGGCGTGGCCAACGCCACCTATGTGTTCTGCCTGCCGGGCTCGCCGGGTGCCTGCCGCGACGGCTGGGACGAGATCCTGGTAAAGCAGCTCGATATTCGCCACCGGCCGTGCAATTTCGTCGAGATCCTGCCCCGGCTCGACGAGCATCTGAAGCGCGACAAGGCGAAGAGCTGAACCGTCGGCGGATGCGGGCCGGCGGGACTACGCCGCCGGCAGCAGCATGTGCGAGCGCAGCAGCACCATGCGGCCGCGGCCGATGCGCCCGACCAGCCGCTGCGGCGCCCACTCGCCATCCGCATGGCCGCCGAGCCGCTGATAGAGCCGCTGGTGGATCAGCAGCCCCTGTTCCGGCCGCGCGCGGCCGGTGGTGACCTGCCACAATACCGTCGCCGTCTCCTTGAACCGGGTGCCGAGGCCGAAGCCGTCGAGGGCGGGGCGGAAGCTGGCCGCGCGCGCCTCGGCGCCGCCGGTGCGCTCGGCCTGATCGATGAAGCTGCGCACCTCGCGCGTCCAGCCTTCCTGCAGCAGCCCGGCAGGTTCGAGGAACATCAGCCACGGGCCGCGCGCCGCCTGCGCCCCGAGCCGCAGCCGCGCCCCCCGATCGGCCGGGCCGGCGAGATATTCGCAGCCGGCGGCATCGGCGACCTCGGCGATCTCGTTGGAAGCGTGCGCCGCGCCATCCACCAGCAGCACCTCGCGCACCAGCCCGGCCGCCGCGCCGGGAACCAGCGCTGCCAGGGTGGGTATCAACAAATTGCCCGACTCGCGTGTCGGAATCACCACCGAGATCACGCGGCCCGCCATCCCCGTCTTGCGCCGAACCTGCCGGCGGCTGTCATAAATCCATGAGCCGCCTTGGCGGTGGCTCCCGCAAATCCGTGAGCCGCCTTGGCGGCGGCCCTCGCAAATCCCTAAGCCGCCTTGGCGGCAGCTCCTGAAAATCCTTGGGCCACCATCAAGGGCAGCTTCCGCAAATCCTTGTGTTGCCTACAACACAAGGCTGGGCAGGTGAAGCGGGATGCCGGGCGAATTCTACGATGTTCTTGATATGTTCCCATGGTTGCGCTAGCTTCGAACCATGGAACGCCGCATCGCCCCCTCCGCCGATCCCGCAGCCGCCCTGCGGCCGCCGCCTGTCCTGCCCGCCCCGAAGCATCTCGGGCGGCTGGCGGAGGAGCGTCGTGCCCGTCGCGCGGCGGAGGAGGCGGCCGCGGCGCGCGATGCCGCCGCCGTCGCCGACCTCGATCTGCCGGCAGAGGGCGAAGGCGCCATCCCGGCGGTGGAGGCCGAGCGGCGGCGCGGGCGCGGCGCGCTCTCCAATGCCGCCGGCCGTTTCGAGCCGCATGCGCGCGAGGCTTTCGACGATGGCTGGCAGAGCCTCGACGACCTGCCCGCCTTCAAGACCACAGTGACGCCGGAGCGGGCACGCACCATCATCACCCGCAACGACTCCCCCGATGTCGGCTTCGATCGCTCGATCAATCCCTATCGCGGCTGCGAGCATGGCTGCGTCTATTGCTTCGCGCGGCCAACCCACGCCTATCAGGGCTATTCCGCCGGGCTCGATTTCGAGACCAAGCTGTTCGCCAAGCCGGACGCGCCGGAATTGCTGGCCAAGGAACTCTCCAAGCCGGGCTACGAGCCGCGCACCATCGCGCTCGGCATCAACACCGACAGCTACCAGCCGATCGAGAAGGAATGGCGGTTGACGCGGCGCATCCTGGAGGTGCTGAGCGACTTCGGCCATCCGGTCGGCATCGTCACCAAATCGGCGCTGATCCTGCGCGACCTCGACATTCTCGCACCGATGGCCGAGCGGGGGCTGGTGAAGGTGGCGCTTTCGGTGACCTCGCTCGACCACAAGCTGGCGCGGGTGATGGAGCCGCGCGCCGCCACCCCGCAGCGGCGCATCGAGGCGATCCGCCGGCTCTCCGAGGCCGGCGTGCCGACGGCGGTGCTGGTGGCGCCGGTGATCCCGGCGATCAACGATGCCGAGATCGAGCGCATCCTCGACGCCGCCGTCGCCGCCGGGGCCGGGGAGGCCGGCTATGTGATGCTGCGCCTGCCGCTGGAGATCCGCGACCTGTTCAAGGAATGGCTGCTGGCGAACTTTCCCGACCGCTACCGCCACGTCTTGTCGCTGGTGAAGGAACTGCATGGCGGCAAGGAATATGACGCCGCCTTCGGCCAGCGCATGACCGGCTCCGGCCCCTATGCCTGGACGGTGGCGCGCCGCTTCGAGCTCGCCACCCAGCGACTGGAGCTGAACCGGCGCAGCGTGCGGCTCACCACCCGGCACTTCCGCCGCCGGCCGCAGAAGGGCGAACAATTGTCGCTGTTCGGCGAGACGGGATGAGGATCACGGGCATGTCGCGGGACATGCGGGCAGCCGGTCGCCGTTGCTGCGTGGGGGCGGGGCGTCGGATTAACCGACGGCTTAACTCCGCTGGCTTGGCGGTGTCGGCCGTGCCGGCGGGCGGTGGCGGCCGCGGGAGCCGGCAGGCGGCCGGCTGTTGGATCGGAGAGACGGGACATGCTGCCAGTGGCTGACGTGGCGAGCGTTTAGCCTCGCCGCCAGTGGCTGACATTGTGTCGGCTCAGTCCCGCTGAAGGCGGCTGACATTGCGAGCGTGCGGATTTGCGGCCGGCTGCTGAGATAGCAACGGCGCAGCCTTGCAGCGCCGTCCTCTCCGCCCGGCGGATGGGCTGCGGAGCGGCATGGCGGCCGAAATCGTGTCGGTCAGAATCGGAGGGGAGGAAAAGATGTCTATGGGTATGGTGGATCGGGCCGTGGCCGGCAGGCGCGGAGCGGTGGCGGATGTCGAGGCAAGCCTGCCGCCGCTCGCCCTCTCGCTGGTGACGCTGGGGGTCGCGGATCTCGCGGCATCGGCGGCGTTCTATGGGGCGCTCGGCATGGTGCGGCGGGATCGCGCGACGACGGGCGTGGTCTTTTTCCAGGCGGATGGCCGGCGGCAGCCCGGCGCGGGAGGGGTGGTGCTGGCGCTGTATCCGCGCCATGAGCTCGCCGCCGATGCCGGGGTGATCCCCGGCCGTCCCGGCAGCTTCGGCGGCATCGCGCTCGCCTGCAACCGATCGAGCCGGGCGGAGGTCGATGCGACGCTGGCCCGGGCGATGGCGGCTGGCGGCCGGCCGCTGCGCCCGGCGCAGGACACCTTCTGGGGCGGCTATTCCGGCTATGTCGCCGACCCCGATGGCTATCCATGGGAGATCGCCCATAATCCCGGCTTTCCGCTCGACAGCGAAGGCCGGGTGATACTGCCGGAGTGACGGCGCCAGCGGGGGATCCGTGCCGACGTGTCGGGTGCGACCTGATCTGTGTCCTTGCCTGGTTCCAGACCCGAGCGACCAGACCCGAGCGTCCTGGTCTGGGGGCGGCCGACATGTCCATGGCTGTATCTGACGATGACGGCCGGCGCGGCGGGGCACCTGTTGCCGTCTTGGCGGGCGGCGGGCGAGGATCGGTTGTCGTCGTGCGCCGACAGGACCGCTGCCTCCTCGATGCCCGCAGCGAGGCCCGTGCCGCTGGCGAGGGATAGCGGCGCCTGCGGGCCGTAGGCCGATGGCAGTTGGCATCGCGCCGGTCGGCGATGTGATATCGGTTCGGCCATGAGAGGAAGGCGAAAGCGGCGACAGCTCCTCGCGACCTTAGGAGCCGTTGCAGCCACGATTTGGAGCCGAGGTTTTCGACCGAAGATCCCCACTCGCCGTGAACACGGCGCCCTAGCCGTCGTTTCCAAGAATGTGGTTCAGCCTTGTCCATGGAGGCTTTCCGCCGAGGGCTGAGTGAGGTCGGCTGCAGTTGTAGTCGTTTGCCCGCGGCCCGATGGTGGCGTGGCGCTCGTCGGATGTGGCATAGGGCCTGGCATAGGCCCATTCGCGCAGCTGGTCTGGATGAAGTGCTCGGCCTTGCCGTTGGTCTGCGGGGGTTATGGGCGGGTGCGGATCTGGCGGACGCCGGCTTTGGCGAGGGCTGCGGCGAAGCGCTTCGACCAAGAGGCGGAGCCGTTGTCGGTCATCACGCGCTCGACCTTGACGCCGAGACGGCGGAACCAGGCGAGCGTGCGTTCAAGGAAGGCGGCGGCGTCCTGGTCGAGGCGTGGTCCTGGCCGAGGCGGCAGCACTTCGACATGGGCCAGCCGCGAGGCGTCGTCGATCGCGACATGCAGATGATCCCAGCCGATGCCGCGATTGCGGCTTTGGCCGCTGCGGTTGCCGGTGATGCGATGACCGATCCCCTCGATCCGGCCCAGGCCCTTGATGTCGAGATGGATCAGTTCGCCTGGCGCGGCGCGCTCGGAGCGCACGAGCTCGGGCTTGGGTTCCAGCGCCGATAATCGGTTCAACCCCAGACGGCGAGGATGGCTCCCACGGTCGGGCGCGGCATGCCGAGCGCCGTCGCGATCTGCGGGCCGCTCAACCGCTGCCGCCGCAGCGCCTCGATCTCGGCGAGCCGTGGTGCAGGCGTCGCATGGAGACCGCGCCGAGGCGCCGAGCTGCGGTCATGGTGCCTGCCGCTCGCCGCCCTGCCAATGCCGCTGCAGCCAGGCATGCGCGGTCCATGTCGACACCGCCGCCGCCAGCGCCGCAGCCGTGACCGGCCACCCTCCCGCCACCCGTTCCGCCAGCAGGGCACGACCTGCCAACGTCAGACGAGCATTCTTGTGCACGTTCATCCGGGCACCTCCGGTCCAGGAGTTGGAGCTTCGCAACCCCAGCCTCTCAGGCCTCGCCCGGATGAACAACCTTCATAGCTTCGACAACTAGCTGGCCGGCGCGACCCTGGAAGCCGTTGCAGCAACGGTTTGGAGCCAAGGCTCTCGCCCGAAATTACCGGCTGGCCGTGAGCACGGCTCAGCCGAACCGACGCCCCCCGCGAGGCCGGGTCGGCTCTGTCGCGGCTTGGAGCCGAGGTCCTCGTCCGAAAATATCGGTCGGCCATGAGTACGGTGCAGTTGGACCATCAGCCTATTCGCGATACGGGCGGAACTGCCGGCGTAGCGAGCCGGCGGATGTCCGGAAGCGTCCGCCCGAACCTACCGTGCCGCAGCCGAAAGGGCGCGGCAATGCGGCGCCGCACGCGGCGCCGGCCGGGCGCGGACAGGGAAATGGTCTGCCGCGTACCGGGGTAAAGCGACGCGTGGGCGCCGCTCCGCCTCAGTTGGAGCCGAGCAGCGGCGCCAGTTCCTTGTCGAGTTCCTCGGGGCTGATGGCGCCCGGCACCTTCTTGCCGTTGATGAAGAAGGTCGGGGTCGAATCGACGCCGAAATCGTCGGCACCGCGCTTGGCGGACTGGTCGATCTCGCCGGCCAGCTTGGCATCCGAGAGGCAGGTGTTGAACTGCTGCTCGGTCATGCCGCTCTGCTTGGCAATTGCCAGCAGGGCCTGTGCCGGGTTGTTGGTGAACGCCCAGTTCTTCTGGTTGCTGAACAGCGTATCGACCATCGGGTAATACTTCCCCTCGCCGGAGCAGCGCGCCAGCATGAAGGCTGCCTTGGCGACGATGTCGAGCGGGAACTCGCGCAGCACGAAGCGCACCTTGCCGGTGTCGATGTACTTTTCCTTCAGCACCGGCCAGGTGGTGGCGTGGAAATGCGCGCAATGGCCGCAGGTCATCGAGGCATATTCGACGATGGTCACCGGCGCGTCTTCCTTGCCCAGCCACTGGTCGGGCAGCGGGCCGGCCTGCAGCAGCTTGGCGGCATCGACCGTCTGGGCGTCGGCCTGGCCGACGAAGCCGAGCTCGCCGAGGCCGAGGCCGCGCGGGCCGGAAAGCGCGAGCAGCGCCGCCGCGGTGAGAAGGACGGTGCCGGTGCCTTCGAGGAAGCGGCGGCGGTCGATCATTTGTCTCTCCAGATCGGAGGCGGCCGATGCGGCCGCCCGAACAATTCCATGCGCCTACAGCGAGCCTGCGATCATGGCAACGGTACGGCAGCTCCGCCTTTGGTCACTGCTGCGTGAAGCTTTCCAGTGATTTCCTTGCGCTCAGCGGCGGGCGCGGTCGCGCGCCACCAGCGCACCGAGCCGGGCGAGCGCCGCGGCAAGCGCCGGGTCCTCGAACGTGCCGAAGTGCTCGATGCGGGCGCCGGCGCGGGCGCACTCCTCCACGCCGGGCTCTTCGCGCCGCCGGCGGGGGCGGGCGAGCGAGGGCACCGGCCCCTGCCTGAGGCTGAGCCGGCCGATGCAGCGCCAGCCGAAATAGCGGTTCACCCGCTCGATCACCACCGGCGCCAGATGCTGCAATTCGATGGCGTAGCCGCCCTCCACCCGCACATGCAGCACGCCGGGCTCCTCGCTCTCCGGCCGCGAGGGCCAGGCGAGCTTGATCGGCTGCGCCCGCCGCGCAAGGTCGTCGCCGATGATGTCGGCCCAGCGGGTGACAATCTCCACCGAGGCGAGGCCGCGCTGCTTGCAGCTCGCCGCGATGGTCGCGTCGATGAAGTCGGCGAGCGGCTTGGGATGGGAGCGCGGCGGCATGGCTTTCGGCGAGGATGGGCTCGGGGGAGCCGGATGGCGAAGATGGCTCGAGGGAGCCGGATTGATTGTGGGCGGCGGCGGAAACGGTCTTGCCGGCGGCGATGCCTGCGCCCACCTTGGGCCGGACAGACGAGGGAGCCGGCACACCGATCCATGCCCGCACGCGCGAGCCTAGCATCCGTTGGCCCGGCGACAAAGCCGGCACCGGCCGGACCATCGACCTCCAGGCCGTCGACCTCCCGGCCCGATCCCCGCGCCCTGCTGGCCTGGTATGACCGGCATCGCCGCGAGCTGCCCTGGCGGGCGCCGCCCGGTACGCGGCAGCATCCCTACAAGGTGTTCCTGTCGGAGATCATGCTGCAGCAGACCACCGTGGTGACGGTGCAGCCTTATTACGCCGCCTTTCTCGCCCGCTGGCCCTCGGTCGAGGCGTTGGCGCGGGCGCGGCAGGAGGAGGTGCTCTCCGCCTGGGCCGGGCTCGGCTACTACGCCCGTGCCCGCAATCTCCACGCCTGCGCGAAGGCGGTGGCCGGCACGCATGGCGGCGCCTTTCCCGACACCGAAGCCGGCCTGCTCGCCTTGCCGGGCATCGGCCCCTATACCGCCGCCGCTATCGCCTCCATCGCCCATGAGCGGCGGGCGGCGCCGGTGGATGGCAATTGGGAGCGGGTCGTCGCCCGCCTGTTCGCCGTCGAGGAGGCGCTGCCCAAAGCGCGGAAGCGGCTGCGCGCGCTCGCCGAGACGCTGCTGCCGGACGCCCGCTTCGGCGATTTCGCGCAGGCGATGATGGATCTCGGCGCCACGGTGTGCACGCCGCGCAAGCCGGCCTGCATCCTCTGTCCCTGGCGGGCGGACTGCGTCGCGCAGGCGCAGGGCACTCCCGAGGCCTATCCGGTGAAGGCCGCCAAGGCGGCGCGGCCGACGCGGCGCGGCGTCGCCTTCCTCGCGCTGCGGGCGGACGGGGCGGTGCTGGTGCGCACCCGGCCGGAAAAGGGCCTGCTTGGCGGCATGAGCGAGGTGCCTTCAACGCCATGGGAACAGGCCGACCCGGCCAACCCCGCCGCCCATGCGCCGCTGAAGGCGCAATGGCAGGCGCTCAATGCCACGGTCGACCATGTGTTCAGCCATTTCGCGCTGGAACTGGCGGTCTGGCGGGCGCGCCTGCCGGCGACGACGCCGGCTCCCGCCGGTCATCGTTGGGTGATGCCGGCGGGCTTCGGGGCGGAGGCTTTTCCCAGCGTGATGGTCAAGGTATTGCGGTATATCGATTAATTCTCGCCTGTCCGATGGACCCTTGTCGTCCTCCGCGCGTTATCGGCTCGGCTCGCACGGGTTGCGGGCGATCAGGAGACCATGACCATGGGTAGCGCGATGGACAAGGGCAAGGGCCACGCCAACGAGGCGATGGGCCATGCCAAACAGGCCGCCGGCAAGATGGCAGGTTCGAAGAAGCTCGAGGCCGAAGGCAAGGCCCAGGAGATGAAGGGTGAAGCCCAGAAGGCCATGGGCAAGGCGAAGGACACGGCCAAGAAGGCCGCCCATCACTGAGCCGGATATCCAGCGAGTGAGGAAAAGGCCGCCAATGAGCGGCCTTTTCCTTTGAGCACCAGCTCTTCCGAGAGCAAGCTCTTGGGTTCGAGCGACAGGTCGGCGCGCACTTGATGCCGTCGTCGGGCCGGCGGCGGCAGGGCGATGGCGCGTCAGTCCAGTAGCCCGACATGGCCGGGCAGCGCGGCGATCCGCGCCGTCCAGGCCTGGATGCCGGGGAAACCGCCGAGATCGAAGCCGCCTTGCTCCGCCGTGTGGGTGTAGGCGTAAAGCGCGATGTCGGCGACGCTGAAGCCGTCCCCGGCCAGCCAGTCATGGGCCGCCAGCCGCGTCTCCATCACCGCGAGCGCCTTGTTGCCGGCCTCGAGCAGCTGGGCGAGCCGCTCCGGCGTCGCCAGCGCCGCGCGTTCCTCATAGACGAACAGCGCCCGGCGCACCGCGATGGCCGGCTCATGGCTGTACTGCTCGAAGAACAGCCACTCATAGGCCTTGGCGCGGTCATAGGCGTCGGCCGGGATCAGCGGCATCCCCTCGGCCAGATGCAGCAGGATGGCGTCGGATTCGGCGAGGAAGCGGCCGTCCTCCAGCTCCACCGCCGGCACCTTGCCGATGGGATTGCGGGCGAGGAATTCCGGCGTGCGGGTCGAGCCGTCGCGCGAGGACACCGTCACCCGCCTCAGCGGGCGGCCGGTATGCGCCGCCACCAGCCGCACCTTGTAGCAATTGCCGGAATCCGGCTGTTCGTAGAGCGTGATCATGTCGCCTTCGTCACGCGGCCAGGAGGTCTCCCAACGCCGCGGCGCGCCGGTGCAGCCACTCGCGGACCGCGGGACGAGCTGGCGAGCGGACTTTACCTGCGGCTGATCCAGCTCGGCAATCCGCTCGTCCCGTCGTGACGCGCCACAGGGGCGGCGTGGTTGCCGGCGCGCCGGCGAAGGGCATTGTCTGTGGAGGAAGGTTCCGTCGCTACGCCCTCGGCGAGGACCGGTGCAGGGTCGTCACGCTCGCTATGATCGCCAGCCTCTCGATCGCCGCCTCAACAGTCGGGGTGGCGATCCGCGTGCCGGCGAGGAAGCAGAACATCTTCTGATGCGTCGCCGATCCCGGCGAGGGGCCTCAACGTCGGCGATGCAGCGATAGCCGTCGCGCCTTTGCCGGCCTCCGCCTTCCGCTTCCAACGGGTTGCTACTCGGCCGCCATCGCCATTTCCGAGCGCACCACGGCGCGCAGCCGGTCGATCGGCATCAGCCCCTCGCCGGTTTCGATATGCCAATAGGTCCAGCCATTGCAGGCGCCGGCGCCCTGCGCCGCCGCACCGGCGCGGTGGATGGAGCCGACGGTGCCGAGGCCGGGCGCGGTCTCAAGCGACAGCGTGCCGTCGGCGCGCACCAGCGCCTTCACCTGCGCCCGCGCATCGGTGAGCAGCGTGCCGGGCGTCACCAGCCCGCGCTCGACCAGCGAGGCGAAGGCGACGCGCGGGGCTTCGCGCGCCGACGGGGCAGGGGCGAGCGCGGCCTCGGGAAGCGGGTGCGTCGCATCGACCCGCGCCTGCGCCGCCTCGGCGTAGCTGCGGTCGCGTTCGATGCCGATGAAGTGGCGGCGCAGCTTCTTGGCCACCGCCGCGGTGGTGCCGGAGCCGAGGAAGGGGTCGAGCACCACATCGCCGGGCTTGGAGGCGGCAAGCAGGATGCGGGCGATCAGCGCTTCCGGCTTCTGGGTCGGGTGCAGCTTGTGGCCGTCGGCATCTTTCAGCCGCTCGCCGCCGGAGCAGATCGGAAACAGCCAGTCGGAGCGCATCTGCACATCCTCATTGGCCGCCTTCATCGCCTCGTAATTGAAGGTGTAGCCCTTGGCGTTCGGCTCCCGCGCCGCCCAGATCAGCGTCTCATGCGCATTGGTGAAGCGCCGGCCGCGGAAATTCGGCATCGGGTTGGTCTTGCGCCAGACGATGTCGTTGAGGATCCAGAAATCGAGATCCTGCAGCATCGATCCGACGCGGAAGATGTTGTGATAGGAGCCGATCACCCACAGCGAGCCGGTGGGCTTCAGCACCCGGCGCACCGCCAGCAGCCAGGCACGGGTGAAGGCATCATAGGCCTGGAAGCTCTCGAACTGGTCCCAGGCGTCGTCCACCGCGTCGACCCGGCTCTCGTCCGGACGCCTCAGCTCGCCCTGGAGCTGGAGGTTGTACGGCGGATCGGCGAAGACGAGGTCGACCGATTGCGCCGGCAGCCGCGACAATTCGGCGACGCAATCGCCGCGCAGGATGGTGTCGAGCGGGAGGGCGTCGGGTGTCGCCGCCCGCGAGGCGCGGGGGGCGGAGCGGGAGGCGAGGCGGGAGAGGGCCTCGACGGCCTCGACCTTCGGCACGACTTTCATGGAACGGCACCCGACGCTTGAACGCAGACTGGAACGCAACAGCACGCGTCCACAATGTCCGCTGTTCAGGGTAAAGAGCGGGTAAAGGGTTCCGATTGGATTTTACGCAAGTGGAGGCCATGTGGGCGTAACGACTTCGCCGCGGCATGCCGACGGCCTCGCCGCCCGCTCGATTCGCTTCGCCCTGACGGTGATGGCGCCGATCGCCGTCGCCCTGACCGTCGGCGTCGATGTCTGGCTGATCTACGCCATGATCGCCGGCATTCTCGCCTTCACACTCGACACCGGCGGCCCGGCGCTGCCGCGGCTGGCCTGGATGGGCTCGGCCGGCGTCATCGTGCTGGTCGGCACCGGCCTCGGTACGCTGGCGGCCGGCCAGCCGGTGGTGATCATGGCCGGCTTCGGCATTGCCGGCGTGCTCTATGCGCTGGTCGAGAGTCTCGACGACACCGCCGCGGCCGGCGCCCGCTTTCTGTGCCTCACCTTCGCGGTCGGCGCGCTCTATGCGCCGCTGGAATCGAGGGATGTCGGGGTGGTGGCGGGCTTCATCGGCTATGCCTGGCTGGTTTCGCTGTTCTGGGATGGCGTCGGCGGCGGGCTGCGCGCCTCCACGGCGCCGTCGCTGCGCGAGGTCTATGCGCGTTTGCAGGCGAGCGAGCGGGACCGCTGGATGTTCGCGCTCGCCGTCGCCATCACCATTCCGCTGGCCTATCTCGCCAGCCAGGTGCTGGGGCTGCGCCACCCCTATTGGGCGCTGCTCGCGGTGGTCATCGTGCTGCGGGCGGATGCGCTGTCGAGCCGCCGGCTGATCGGGCAGATGCTGCTCGGCACGGCGCTCGGCATCGCCGCGGCGGTGCTCTACGGTGCCGGCGCCACGGCGCTGCGCCAGCGCGGGCTCGACGTGCCGCCGCACTCGCTGCTGCTGGTGGGCATGGCGGTCGCGGCGTTGCTGCGCTGGCCGTTCCAGCAGCTCAGCGGTGTGCTCGGCACGGCGGCGCTCACCGCCTTCATCATGCTGTTTCTGGAAGTGATCGCCGGCACGGTCGGCGCCGCTGCCCCCGCCATGGCCGAGCGACTGGTCGATGTCGCCATCGGCTGCGGCTTCGCCCTGCTGGCGCTCGGCCTCGATCGGCTGGGCCAGCGCGGCCTTTCGAGTCTGCGCCCGCGCTAGCGCTCAGGGCACCAGCCACAGCACCGGCAGCCAGCCGGCGGCCTGCGCCATCTCGATGCCCTCGGCGAGCGGAATGGCGGCGAGGAACACGCAGGCGTCGATGAAGGTCTGCACCACCATGCGCGGGCGAATCTCGAGCGTGTCGACGTTGCGCCACAGGCGGAAATTCGGCCAGAAGCGCGGCACCCGCGCCTTGTAGGCGAGATAGGTCTCGCCGAAGCGCTCGGCGAGGAAGCGTTCTTCCTTGCGCACCACGATAGAGAACACCACCCATGTGAGCAGCGTCGCGGCGATCGCCGCCGAGAAGCTGCCGAACTGGGCGCCGGCGCCGGCGGCGCCGATGAAGGAGAACACGTAGAGCGGGTTGCGGCTGATCGAATAGGGGCCGAGCGCCACCACCTCCGACTTCTTGCGGCCGCTGATATACAGCGAGCACCAGGTGCGGCCGGCGATGGCGAGGAAAAGCAGCGCGACGCCCACCATCTCGATGTTTTCGTGCAGCCCGGTCTCGATCGTGTCGGGCCATACCGAATGGCCGGTGAGCAGCACGATCACCGCCAGCGCGCCGATCACAAACAGCGCCAGCTTGCGCAGGCTCTGCACGGCTCCGAGATCGATGCTCGGCTTGGGATGTTCCGCCTGGGCGGCAGGCGAGGGGAGATCGTTCATGGCGGCTTTTACCCTGGGAAGCGTAGCCGGCCACTAAACACAGCTTGCGGCGAATTTCAGGCCGTCACCCGCTTGTCGCGCAGCGCGAGGCCGGCGGCGACCAAAGCGAGGCCGGCGACGTGGTAGATTTGCAGGCTCTCGCCGAGCAGGCCGACCGCCAGCACCGCGCCGAACACCGGCATCAGCTGCAGGAACTGCCCGGCGCGGGTCGGGCCCAGCACCGCGACGCCGCGTGCCCACAGCACGAAGCCGATGGTGGGGAAGATCGCGGTATAGGCGATGAGCAGCGCCGCCTCGCCGGCATGCGCGGTGCCGATTCCGCCCTGTGCTATCTCGACGGCGGCGAAGGGGGCGAGCGCCACCAGGCCGAAAGGGATCGACACCGCCAGCGCGGCGGCGGCGGACAGCCCGCCGGGAAAGCGCTTCAGCAGCACCGCATAGAGCGCGAAGGCGCTGATGCCGCCGAACAGCACCAGATCGCCGGGATTGAGCGCCAGCCCGGTGAGGTTGCCGATGTCGCCGCGGGTGACGATCAGCGCAACGCCGAGGGTTGAGACGCCGAGCGCCAGCCGCGCCCTTCGGCTGGTGCGCTCGCGCAGCATCAGCCAGCCGAGCAGGCCGACCAGGATCGGCGCCGCCGAGCCGATGATCGAGCCGTTGACGAGGCTAGTATGGGCGAGGCCGGCATAGATCAGCACGGTGAAGACGGCGATGTTGAGCACGCCGGCCGCCATCCACAGCGGCCAGCGGCGCTTCAGTTCGCCGGCATTGGCGCGGATCTCGCGGAAGGTGAAGGGCAGCAGCAGCAGCAGCGCGAACGCCCAGCGCGCGGCGGAGAAGGTGGCGGGCGGCAGGATGTCGGCGGCCATGCGGCCGGCAAGGAAATTGCCGGACCACAGCAGCGCCGCACCGGTGAGGGCCAGTGCCGCCAGCGTCGCCGGCGCCATCGGCGCGCCACGGCGCGCGGCGCCGGAACGCAGGGGATTCAGGGTGTCTGCCACGAATGCCATGACGCTGCCTCCTCACCTCGAAAACGCTGATGCCGCAAAGGTCGGGGCGAGGCGGTTGGCCGCGCAGCGCCGATATAGGTCAGTGTAATTGACCTATGCCCGGCATGTCCTTGCGTTCTGCGGGTGGGGAAGGCGGGCGGCGCGGCAGATTCTGCCGTCAGCGCCGCATTTTTGCCTCGCGGCTGTCGCTGCCCATCTTTTCGGCAGTCGAATCCGCGGGCGCAGGGGCGGGGCGCAGATGGCCGAGCGGCAGGGTGCCGCTTTCCTTCACCCGTTTCAAAGCCAGCGAGGAGCGCACGCCACGCACCCCCGGCAGGCCCATCAGCACGTCATGGGCGAAATGCGCGAAACCGTCGAGATCCTCGCAGACCACATGCAGCAGATAGTCGCTGTCGCCGGTGACGCTGTAGCAGGCGATCACCTCCGGCCGGTCCAGCACCGCGGCCTCGAAATCCCGCGCCGCCTCCTCGACCTGGCGCTCCAGATGCACCTGGATGAAGGCGAGCACGCCGAGGCCGAGCCGGGAGGCGTCGAGCCGCGCCTGATAGCCGGCGATCAGGCCTTCCTCCTCCAGCCTCCGGGTACGCCGCAGGCAGGGCGAGGGCGACAGGCCGATGCGCTCGGAGAGTTCGGCATTGGTCAGCCGCCCGTCCTGCTGCAATTCCCTGAGGATGCGCATATCGAAGGGATCGACCACGGGAAGGCGCATGCTCTGTCTCCATGGCAGGGGAATGCGACAGGATCGGCTGCTGGAGGCAAGTTTGCCGGCAGAACCCGCCGCACGGCAATTGGCCTTTCGGTCAGTAAAGCTGACAGTTCAGGCGCGGCGATGGCTGGGGCTGGGCCGTCAGTGCCGAGCCGTCAGCGCGGAGTCGGGTGCTCCCGCATCTTCCGCGCGCGTCCGAGACGTGTCGGTCTGGAGCCGCAATCCTGCAAAATCCCCAACATGTCGTGGATCGTCCGCTCGCGCCCACTTGAACTTGTGTCCCTCCGGCCGCACCCTGAGGGCATGAAATTCACCCGGCTGCGCCTTCTCGGCTTCAAGACCTTCGTCGAGCCGACCGAGATGCTCATCGAGCCCGGCCTCACCGGCGTCGTGGGCCCGAATGGCTGCGGCAAGTCGAATCTCGTCGAAGCGCTGCGCTGGGTGATGGGCGAGAATTCCTACAAGGCGATGCGCGCCGAGGGGATGGACGACGTCATCTTCGGCGGCACCGCCACCCGACCGGCGCGCAACACCGCCGAGGTGATGCTGGTCATCGAGAACGAGGACCGTACCGCGCCGGCGATCTTCAACGATGCCGACCGGCTGGAGGTGTCGCGCCGCATCGAGCGCGAGGCCGGTTCCTCCTACCGCGTCAACGGCCGCGAGGTGCGGGCGCGCGACGTGCAGATCCTGTTCGCCGATGCCTCCTCCGGCTCGCGCTCGCCTTCCATGGTGCGACAGGGGCAGATCGGCGAGATCGTCGGCTCCAAGCCCACCGCCCGCCGCCGTATCCTCGAGGAGGCCGCCGGCGTCGCCGGCCTGCATGCCCGCCGCCACGAGGCCGAGATGCGGTTGCGCGCCGCCGAGGCCAATCTCGCCCGCCTCGAGGACGTGATCGGCCAGATCGGCACCCAGCTCGACGCGCTGCGCCGCCAGTCGCGGCAGGCCAGCCGCTACCGCGCCGTCTCCGGCGACATCCGCAAGGCGGAGGCGGCGCTACTGTGGCTGCGCTGGTCGGAGGCCGCCGGCACCCTTGCGGAGGCGAGCCGCACCCTCGACCTTGCGGTGCGCGAGGTGGCCGCCGGCACGCTGGCGCAGGGCGAGGCCGCCCGCGCCGCCGCTGTCGCCGCGCATGGGTTGCCGGGGCTGCGCGAGGCGGATGCCGCCGCCGCCGCCGCCCTGCAGCGCCTCAGTTTGGCGCGCGGCGAGCTGGATGGCGAGGAGGCGCGCGCCAGCGCCCGCGTCGCCGAGCTCGACCGCCGGCTCGCCCAGCTGGCCGGCGACCTGCAACGCGAGGCGGCGCTGGCGGCGGATGCCGAGGGCATGCTGGCCCGGCTCGCCGAGGAGGCCGCGGCCCTCGGCGAGGTCGAAGCCGGATCGGTCGAGATTCTGGAAGCCGCGCAAGAGGCGCGGGTGATCGCCGAGGAGGCGCTCGCCGTCGCCGAGGCCGCCTTCAACGAGGCGACCGCCGCCAGCGCCGAGGGTGCCGCCCATCGCGCCGGTGCCGAGCGGGCGTTGCGCGAGGAGACCGATCGCCTCGCCAGGCTCGATCGCGAGCTGGCGCAGCTCGCCGAGCAGGCCCGCGGCCTCGCGGCCTCCGCCGGCGCCGACCGGCTGGAGGAGCGCCGCGCCGCCGCCGAGGCGGCACAGGAGGCCTTCGCCGAGGCCGAGGCGCTGGCCAATGAGGTGGAAGCGGCGCATGTCGAGGCGCGCGCCGCGCTGGACCATGCCCGCCGCCCGCTCGCCGAGGCCGAGCGCACGGCGCAGCGGCTCGACACCGAGCAGCGCACGCTGATGAAGCTGCTCGATATCGGCACGCCGAAGCGCTTCCCGCCGGTGCTCGACCAGATCACGGTGGCGCGCGGTTTCGAGGCGGCGCTCGGTGCCGCGCTCGGCGACGATCTCGATGCGCCGGCCGTCGATTTCGCCGCGGCCGGCGAGGCGCCGGTGCGGTGGTCGCCGACCGGGCAGGGCGAACTGCCATTGGCGCCGCCCCGCCCCGTCGATCCGGCGCTGCCGTCGGGCGCGGTGCCGCTTGCCGATCATGTCGAGGCGCCGGCGGTGCTGGCCCGCCGGCTGGCGCAGATCGGCGTGGTCGCGCGGGCGGATGGGCCGGGCCTTCTCGCCCGTCTCGCTCCCGGCCAGCGTCTGGTTTCCCGCGAGGGCGATCTGTGGCGCTGGGACGGCTTCGCCGCCGCCGCCGATGCTCCCACCATGGCGGCCCGCCGCCTCGCCGAGCGCAACCGGCTGGCCGATCTCGACGCCCAGCTCGTCGCCGCCCGCGCCGAGGTCGCCACCCATCGCGCGGCGCTGACCGCCGCCGAGCAGGCGCTGCGCGCAGCTGGCTCGATGGAGGGGCACGCCCGCGAAGCGCGGCGCGCGGCGTTGCGTGCCATGGAGACCGCGCGCGAGGAGTATGCCCGCGCCGAGCGTGCCGGTGCCGAGCGCGCCGCCCGCAAGGCGGCGCTCGACGCCAATCTGGAGCGCGCCGAGGCCGAGCGCGAGCAACGCGCCATCGTGCTGGAGGAGGCGCGGGAGGCGCTGGCGGCGCTGCCGCCCTCCGGCGCGGCGGAGGCGCGGCTGGCCGAGGCGCGTCTCGCCGTCGCCCAGCATCGTGCCGAGCTCGCCGAAGCCCGCTCCGCCGCCGAGGGACTTGTTCGCGAGCGCGACCAGCGCCAGCGCCGCCTCGGCGCCATCGTTCATGACCGGGAATCGTGGAAGGCCCGCGCCGCCGGCACTGGCGAGCGGGTGGCCGCCATCGACGCCCGCCGCGAGGAGGCCGCCATCGAGCGCGCCGATCTCGACGAGGCGCCCGCCGTGTTCGCCGCCCGCCGCCGCGAATTGCTCTCGGCCATCGAACGCGCCGAGGCCGCTCGCCGTGAGGCATCCGATTCGCTTGCCGCCGCGGAGGCCGCCAGCCGTCAGGCCGAGCAGGACGCCCGCGCCGCGCTCGACGCGCTGGCCACGGCGCGCGAGGTCTCGGCCCGCGCCGAGACGCGGCTGGAGGGTGCAAAGCAACGCCGCGAGGATCTCATCCGCGAGATTGCCGACACGCTGGACGGGCCGCCAGAGAGTGCCCGGCAGATCGCCGGCCTCGATACCGATTCGCTGGAAGCGCTGCCGGACCCGCAGGCGGTGGAGGCCGAACTCGACCGGCTGAAGCGCGAGCGCGAGCGGCTCGGCGCCGTCAATCTGCGCGCCGAGGAGGAACTCGCCGAGATCGAGACGCAGCAGCAGGGCCTCGCCGCCGAGCGCGACGACCTCACCGAGGCGATCAAGCGGTTGCGCCAGGGCATTTCCAGCCTCAACCGCGAGGCGCGCGAGCGCCTCAACGCCTCCTTCGCGGTAGTGGACGGGCATTTCCGCCAGCTGTTCGGCACGCTGTTCGGCGGCGGCGAGGCGCAGCTGATTCTCACCGATTCGGAAGACCCGCTGGAGGCCGGCCTCGACATCATCGCCAAGCCGCCCGGCAAGAAGCCGCAATCGCTGTCGCTGCTGTCGGGCGGCGAGCAGGCGCTGACCGCCATGGCGCTGATCTTCGCGGTGTTCCTCACCAACCCGTCGCCGATCTGCGTGCTGGACGAGGTGGATGCGCCGCTGGACGATGCCAATGTCGAGCGCTTCTGCAACCTGCTCGACGAGATGCGGCGGCTGACGCAGACCCGATTCGTCACCATCACCCACAACCCGATCACCATGAGCCGGATGAACCGGCTGTTCGGCGTCACCATGGCGGAGCGCGGCATTTCCCGGCTGGTCTCGGTCGATCTTGCCACCGCGGAGAGTTTTCGCGAGGCCAGCTGACGCTAGGGCAAGCGACGTCATGCCACGGGCGGCGATCTCTGGCATGCCAAAACACCGGCTCTGGCATGCCAAAAACACAGCGGACAGCTTCCCTTGGTGCGGAGAGCCGTGCAAAACACCTGCGACAAGGCGTCCCCTTCCGGGTTTTATCAATCCTTTTCAATGGCTTAAAAGATGTGAACGGCTCCTTGACACCCCTTGGGGCGAACACTATGGTGCGCCCGGTTTCGGGGGTAGGGAAACCTTCTCCGGTCAAGGCTGGGCACGGATCATGGACGACCGCGAAAAAACGGACGGCCAGGGCGGCACAGACAAGCCGGATCTCTCCGATTCCGAACTCTCCGGCCGGCTTCGCGGCCTCGGCTCGGCACTCCAGCGGGTGCAGGCCGAGCGCAGGGCGGAGGAGGCGGATCCGAAGGCGGACCCGACCTCCACGGCTTCCGGCATGGCGCTTGCCTTCCGGCTGGGTGCGGAGTTCGTGGCGGGGGTTCTGGTCGGTGCCGGCCTCGGCTGGGGTATCGACTATCTCTTCGGCATCGCGCCGTGGGGCATGATCGTGTTCCTGCTGCTCGGCTTCGGTGCCAGCGTGGTGAACATGATGCGGGCGGCCGGCGAGTTCGGCCGCAAGACGCCACCGAAGGGCGGCGCGTAGAATTTAAGCTTCGTCGCCTGCGGGCGACGCGTGAACGAAAGGGTGCCGCCGGGCGGCGCCCGGGCCAGGATCCCGCCACGGTGTGGCGCGCGGATCCAGGCTGCCGCCGGAAGGTGGCGCGAAGGTGACGAAGTCGCCGCCTTGGGCGGTGCCTGGAGAGTTGGGGCGGCCACGGCCGCCGGCATCGCTTCGGTTCGATCAATTCATGCGTGTCGCCCGTCCGGGTGGCGCGGTCAGGCAGGGCGCGCGCTCCATCGTGGGGCGACGCGGGACGAGGGCAGCGACCGGCGATGGCAGTCGAGATCGATCCGATCCATCAGTTCCAGATCTTCAATATTGTGGATCTGGGGGCGCCGGGCGGCGTCCATCTCGGTTTCACCAATTCAGCCGCCTTCATGTTCGGCATCGTCGCCGTCATCTTCTTCTTTCTGACCTATGCCACCCGCGGGCGCACGCTGGTGCCCGGGCGGCTGCAGTCGCTGGCCGAGCTTTCCTACGAGTTCGTCGCCTCCACGGTACGCACCACGGCGGGCAATGAGGGGATGAAGTTCTTCCCCCTTGTCTTCTCGCTGTTCATGTTCGTGCTGGTCGCCAATTTCGTCGGCATGATCCCGTATTCCTTCACGGTGACCAGCCACATCGTCGTCACCGCCGCGCTGGCGCTGGTGGTGATCGGCACCGTGATCATTTACGGCTTCGTCCGCCACGGCACGCATTTCCTGCATCTCTTCGTGCCCTCGGGTGTGCCGGCCTTCCTGCTGCCCTTCATGGTGGTGATCGAGCTCATCTCCTTCCTCTCGCGCCCGATCAGCCTGTCGCTGCGTCTGTTCGCCAACATGCTCGCCGGCCACATCGCCATGAAGGTGTTCGCCGGCTTCATCGTGATGATGACCGCGGGCGGCTTTGCCGGCTTCCTTGGCGCGGTGCTGCCTCTTGCCATGGTCGTGGCGCTCACCGCGCTCGAATTCCTGGTCGCCTTCCTGCAGGCCTACGTCTTCGCGGTGCTGACCTGCATCTATCTCAACGACGCGCTGCATCCGGGCCACTGATCGGCGCGCTCGCGGGACACCTTCATACCCTTCAACTCAATCTTGCGAATTCAATAGGAGAAGATCATGGAAGCGGATGCCGCCAAGTTCCTCGGCGCTGGTCTCGCCTGTCTCGGCATGGGCCTCGCCGGTATCGGCGTCGGTAACATCTTCGGCAACTTCCTCTCGGGCGCCCTGCGCAACCCGTCGGCGGCCGATGGCCAGTTCGCCCGCGCCTTCATCGGCGCGGCGCTTGCCGAAGGTCTGGGCATCTTCTCGCTCGTCGTCGCCCTCGTCCTGCTGTTCGTGGTCTGACGTCCTGACTTGTGGCAGCGGGCGTGCCTTGATGGCGCGCCCGCTTTGCCCTATCGATCGAGGAAGCCCGCACCATGTCCGAGACCCACGGTCCGGCCGGTACCTTCATCATCGCCCAATCTGGGGGGGCTGCCGAGGCACCCGTGCCCGGAACGGGCACCCATAGTGGCGTGGAGATCGGCGTGCCCCCCGCGGAAGCCCATGGCGCCGGATTCCCGCCCTTCGACGCAACGACGTTTCCCTCGCAGCTCATCTGGCTGGCGATTGCCTTCGTCGGGCTCTATCTGCTGATGAGCCGGATCGCGCTGCCGCGCATCGCCAACATCCTCGAAGAGCGTCACGATCGCATCGCCGACGATATCGAGGAGGCCGGCAAGCTGAAGGCGGAGAGCGAGGCGGCGGCCAAAGCCTATGAGCAGGCGCTGGTCGGTGCCCGCGGCAAGGCCACCTCGATCGCCACCAGCACCCGCGACAAGCTGGCGGCGGAAGCCGATGCCAGCCGCAAGGCGCTCGAGGCCGAGCTGGCGACCAAGCTCGCTTCTGCCGAGGCCACGATCGCGGCGACCAAGACGAGCGCCATGGCCAATGTCCGCGGCATCGCCGTCGACGCCGCCGGCGCCATCGTCAACCAGCTGACCGGCGACGCCCCCGCCCCGCAGGCGGTGGAAGCGGCGGTCGACAAGGCCATTGGGAGCTGATGCGCCATGGGTAGCGATACTTTCTGGGTATTGGTCGCCTTCGTCATCTTCATGGCGATCCTGGCGAAGTACGGCGCCTTCTCCGGCATTGTCGCCAAGCTCGACTCCCGCGGCGAGCGTATCCGCTCCGAGCTGGAGGAAGCCCGCCGGCTGAAGGAGGAGGCGCAGAAGCTGGTGGCGGAATATCGCCGCAAGCAGCATGAGGCGGAAGCCGAGGCAGAGGCGATCATCACTTCCGCCAAGGCCGAGGCCGAGCGCCTGGCCGCCGAAGCCAAGACGAAGCTTGAGGATCTCATCGCCCGCCGTACCAAGATGGCGGAGCAGAAGATCGCCAATGCCGAGGCGCAGGCGCTTGCCGATGTGCGGGCCGCCGCCGCCGATGCGGCGGTGAAGGCGGCCGAGGTGGTGCTGGCGGCCAATGTCACCGGCGCGACTGCCGATCGCCTGCTCGATTCGGCCGTCGCCGAGGTCAAGTCGCGGCTGAACTAGGCGGCTTTCTCCGATCATCGCGTTTCGAAAGCCCGGCCTTGTGCCGGGCTTTCTGCTTTTGGGGCTGCGGTCCGGAGGCATTCCTGCGGGGAGTGCCGCCGTTTCTCGCCCCCGCGCGCACTCCTCAGGCGCGATCATCCGCGCGATACAGCTTATCCGCCCCCGTTTTGCCCGGCCGCATCCTCCTCCCACCTCGCGCAACGAAGCGGCGCCACCGGAGCGGCCAACCGCCCGGGCCGAGTGCGGTGGCCGTGCTGCGGCAGTAGAATGCCCGGTACATGGTGGCCCAAGTCCCGTGTTCCCGTAGGTCGTTACGCCGATCGCGCGGAGAAGCGCGCGACGTACCGCATAGCGGAGGATCGCAAGGCCCGCGCCCAAGCGATGGTTCTCGGGGCCGCAGGGTAAGCCGCAGAACACGGCGTGCGGAACGCCCTTTCGGCATGTCGGTTGGTTGCCCAGCAGCTTGTACGATCCGCCAACCCACGGTGCCGGCGACCGCCGGAGCGATCCGGCCTTAGGCATCCCGCGCCCGCTCCGGGCGCGAAGGAACGGTCCCGTAGGCTCAGGCCGAGGCAAAAGGCTCTGGGCAGCGAGCCGGGACGCGCCTCTCGCAAGCTCAAGCTCGCACGTGCACGAAACGTCGCCGCTTCGGCGGCGGCCGGCCGGGAGGCCTCGCCGTCAGCTGGTCCAGCGACGCGGCCGGTAGAAGGTATGCTCGCCGATGCGGTCGAGCTTGCGCATCTCGCGGATCCAGAACGGCCGCACCGATCGGGCGTGATAATGCGTCGCCCGTCCCACCCGGGCGTCCCACAGGCGGCCGTCCAGCATGTCGGCGGCGATGCGCTGCGCCTGTCTCCACAATTGCGGTTCGGTGACGACGTCGCGGATGTTGTCGCAGGCGAAGGTGAACTGGCAGGCGAGCTTGCGGTGGGCGTTCTGGTAGACGGCGCGGCAGACATCGGCCGGGTAATAACCGGAGAACACCCGGTTCATCACCACCTGCGCCACCGCGATCTGCCCGCGCTCCGGCTCGCCGCGGCTCTCGAAATACACCGCCTCGGCGAGGCATTTTTCCGCTCGCGCCCGGCGGCGCCCGTCGAGACCGAGTCGGTCGGCGGGGGAGGCGCCGGCCATGCGGCCGAGCGTCGGCGTCTCGGCGCCATCGGTGGCGTCGACCTCGTCGCTGCCGTCGCCGTCCACGCCCTTGGCGGCGACCGAGGTGCCGGAATCGTCGTCGTCCGTCTCGCCGCCGTGGAAGCGCTGGGCCGGCATGCCATCCAGCCCGAAGATCAGGCTGGCCTGGCGGTAGATCGGCAGCGCCCCCTCCGGTGCGCCGATCAGCCCACGGTCGGTCTTGGCGAAGGGATCGGCATAAGCCGGGCCGGCAAGGCCGCCTTCGCCCAAGCTGGCGGCGACGGCGTCGTTGCCGGCGCTGGCGGCGCTTTCCAGTTCGGCGGGATCGCCGGTCGGGTCGCCGGCGTCGGAGGAATAGGCGGCAAGGTCGTTGGCGTCGGCCACGTCCTCGCCGGCCTCATAGGGATCGCTGCCCATCCCGGCGCGGAGTTCGTCGGCGCGGCGCTCGCCGGTGCCGGTTCCCGCCGTCGTGGCGGCGAGCGCGGAGCCGGTGCCGCTGCCCGCTGCCGTCGTGCCGCTTGCGGTGCCGGCATTGGCCAGGGCTTCGGGCAGGCCGGGGCCGCTGGGCGGGTCGATGCCGGCGAGGCGGTCGCCCTTGCCGGACCGGTCGACATCATTGGCCAGCGGCGGCAGCAGCCGCGGCGGCGCCGGAATGGCCGAGCCGGGCGGCAGCGAAGTGCTCGCCGGCCAGGCGAAGGTCGCGGCCTTCAGGGTGCGGAACGTGCCGGGCAGCACATCGAGGCGTGCCTTGGCCACCACTTCGGGATTGTGGGTGAACAGCGCGGCGATGTCCTGATGGCCGATGCCGCTGGCGAGGAACGGGGTGAACACGCCGGCAAGCGCCAGACCGGCGAGCCGCCATCGCGATGTCCGTACCGACCGATGCGAAGAGTTCATGACGCGGCGCCTACGCAACATGGCCGCCCGGCGGCCCCCGACCCCGCCCGGCGTGGCGGCCACGCATCAGGCAAGCCCCCGCGCACCGGGCCTTATGGTTGTCGCGTATTAACCTTGCTGCGCGGTTAACGCGGTGCCGCCGCCCGCTTGAGCCGGTCGACAATGGCCTCGCCGAGTCCCTGTGCCGGCAGCTCGACCACCGCGATGCCGGCGACGCCGGGCGCGTCGAGTTCGCGCAGATAGGCGTAGAGATTGGCCGCCGCTTCCACGAGATCGCCGCCGGGGCTGAGATCGCGGGTGCGCACCGGCGGCGCGCCGTGCAGCGCCCGCCCGGCGAAGGTGAGCAGCGCCTCGCCGCCATGCAGTTCGCCCGCCATCAGTCGCACCGGCACCGAGGGCGCGTAATGCGAGGCGAGCATGCCCGGCGCCTGAGGGGTCTCGTCGTCGGTGACGCGCTCCGGCATCGCCAGCGGAGCGCCGAGCACCGCCTCGATCTCTTCGCGCGCCAGCCCGCCGGGGCGCAGCATCGCCGGCACCTCGCCGGTGCAGTCGAGGATGGTGGATTCCACCCCCACCGGCGCCGGTCCGGCATCGAGCACCAGGTCGATGGCGCCGAGGAGGTCGGCCATGACATGACCGGCGGTGGTCGGCGAGACATGGCCGGAACGGTTGGCGCTCGGCGCCGCGATCGGCCGGTCCGCCGCCCGGAGCACCGCCCGCGCCACCGGATGCGCCGGCACCCTGATGGCGACGCTGGCCAGCCCGGCGCGGGCGAGCGGCGAGGTCGCCTCCTCGATTGCCGGCACCACCAGCGTCAGCGGCCCCGGCCAGAAGGCGCGGGCGAGCGCCGCCGCTGTCGGCGAGAAGCGGCCGATCTTCTGCGCCGCCTCGACGTCCGCCACATGGGCGATCAGCGGGTTGAAGCTCGGGCGGCCCTTGGCGGCATAGAGCCGCGCCACCGCGTGCGGATCGGTGGCATCGCAGGCGAGGCCGTAGACGGTCTCGGTGGGGATGGCGGCGAGCCCGCCGTCGCGCAGCACCCGCGCCGTCTCCGCGATGCCGTCCTCGTCCGCCGGCACCAGACGGGTAGCGATGATCGGAGCGGCAAGGGTCACGGGGCTGTCCTCGGAAAGTGTGGCTCCGGCTTAGAGCATGTCCGGCGCAATTTGAACAAGTTCCGCCGCACGGGGAGCGACGGCCGCGTGGCTGCGCCAGGCTGAAGGCGGCGGTGGGGGAGGGAGCCGTGGCCTCCGCTGCGGCGAAAAAAGCCGACGTCGCGGGCCGGCCGCGCTGGCCTGCCGGGCGTGCCTGGCATATCGTCCACCATCGGACGGTTCAAGAAGACCAATAACGCCGCCGCCCGCCAACGGTGCCCAAGGATGCCCATGAACACGCTGCTGATCTCGCACGACGCCTCGCTCAACCATGTCACGCCGCCCGGCCACCCGGAGCGTCCCGACCGCGTGCGGGTGCTCAACCGGCTGTTCGAGAAGGAAGAGTTCGCCACGCTGGTGCGCGAGCAGGCGCCGTTGGCGAGCCGCGAGGACATCATCCGCGTGCACCCGGCCGACTATGTCGACGCGCTGGCCGAGGCCTATCCGACCGAAGGCCTGGTGCGCATCGACGGCGACACCGTGCTGTCGCCGGGCACCGAGGAGGCGATCTCGCGCGGGGTGGGCGGCTCGGTGCTGGCGGTGGACGAGGTGGTGACCGGCAAGGTAGCCAACGCCTTCGTTTCCATGCGCCCGCCGGGACACCATGCCGAGACGCGCACGCCGATGGGCTTCTGCATTTTCAACAATGTCGCCATCGCCGCCCGCCATGCGCAGAGCGTGCACGGCATCGGCCGCGTCGCCATCGTCGATTTCGACGTGCATCACGGCAACGGCACCCAGGAGATTTTCTGGTCGGATCCGAGCGTGATGTACGCCTCCACCCATGAAATGCCGCTGTTTCCAGGTACCGGCTCGGTCGGCGAACGCGGCACCAGCGACAACGTTGTCAACGCGCCTCTGCGCGCCGGCGACAATGGCGAGCGTTTCCGCGAGGCGTTCACGAGCCGCATTCTGCCGCGGCTGGAGGCGTTCGGGCCGGAGCTGCTGATCATCTCCGCCGGCTTCGATGCCCACGTGCGCGACCCGCTGGCGAATATCTGCCTGCTGGAGGACGATTATCGCTGGGTGACGCTGAAGCTGATGGAAATGGCCGAGCGTCATTGCGCCGGACGCATCGTCTCGGTGCTGGAAGGCGGCTACGACCTGGACGGCCTGACGCGCTCGGCCGAGCAGCACGTGCTGACTTTGATGCGCGGCTGATCGCCTATATAGCCGGGGCGCCCGGACGATTCGGGCGCCGATCCGAGCGGAGGATGCCATGGCCGATTTTGCGGATGTCAGCACGCTGAGCTTCGAAAAGGCGCTGGCGGAGCTGGAGACCATCGTCGGCAAGCTCGAGGGCGGCAACGTCCCGCTGGAAGAATCCATCACCCTCTATGCCCGCGGCGAGGCGTTGAAGGCCCGCTGCGACGCGCTGCTGAAGGACGCCGAGGCGCGGGTGGAGAAGATCACCCTCGGCGCCGATGGCCGCCCGGCCGGCACCGTGCCGCTCGACGGGGAATGAGCCGGAAGGCCGGGACACGCGGATGAGCGTTCGCGGATGAGCATCCGGTTGCGCGGCCATCATCTGCTCTGCCTGATGACCTATGTCGGCCGGGGCTACACCCCGGCTTTCACCGCCAATTACGACGCGATCGTCGCCCGGCTCGACGCCGGCGAGCCGGTCCGGCTGGTCGAGGGGCCGGACGATGTCTGCGCGCCGATGCTCGGCGGCGGCCATCATTGCCTGAACGCCAGCGTCACCG
Source organism: Ancylobacter defluvii (assembly GCF_018390605.1). Taxonomy (GTDB): domain Bacteria; phylum Pseudomonadota; class Alphaproteobacteria; order Rhizobiales; family Xanthobacteraceae; genus Ancylobacter; species Ancylobacter defluvii. The sequence goes on along the minus strand of NZ_JAHBGD010000024.1, from coordinate 865,325 downwards.
AGCGCGATGCGCGGGCACGCGCGGCGCTTGCCGGCCTGTTCGGCGGCGGCTTCGCGCCGGGCGACCTGATCGACCTGTCGGCGCCCCGCGTCGCGGCGATGCGCGCCGCCTTCGCCAGCGGCGCCAGTCGTGCCGCCTGTGCCGGCTGCCAATGGACGCGGCTTTGCGACGATATCGCCGCCGGCGGCTTCCGCCGCGTGCGCCTCGCGGGCGCGGCCGGCGACCTCAGCCTGCCTGGCGATCTCAGCCTGCCTTGCGCGCCGCGCAATCGGGATTGAACACCCGCATCGTTGAAGCCGGATGCCGCGCGAGCGCCGCTTCCGGCCGCACCGGCCGGCGTACCAGTTCACCGGAGCAGTTGGGACAGACGCCGCCGAGCACCTCGCGCGCGCAATCGGCGCAGAAGGTGCATTCGAAGGTGCAGATCATCGCCTCGCGCGAGGCCGGCGGCAGGTCGCGGTCGCAGCACTCGCAGGTGGGACGCAGTTCCAGCATCGGGCGGTCCTCGATCAGAGCACGCCCGGCACGATGCGGGCGGTGCGGGCCATGTAGGCGCGGTATTCGTCGCCGAAGGTGTCCAGCATCATCGCCTCCTCGCGGCCGACGCGGAAGAGGTAGAGGATGCCGAAGCCGATCACCCCCGCCGGGCCGGCGATGAAGTTGGGGATCAGGATCAACTGCGCCAGTGCCCACAGGAAGAAGGCCGAGTACATCGGGTGGCGCACATAGCGGTAGACGCCGCCGGTGATCAGCTTGTGGCTGTCCTTGATCTCCAGCGTCACCGACCAGTTCTTGCCGAGATCCGCATGGGTGCGGCGGAACAGCCAAAGCGAGAAGGCGAAGGTCAGCGCACCCAGCGCGAACTGCACCGCCGAATAGGGATAGTCGGCGAACTCGAACAAGTCGGAGGTCGCCCACAGCAGCGGCACGATGCCGAGCCCGCAGGTCGAGCAGGACAGCAGGATCAGTTCGCGCACCTTGTGGCGGGCGTCGACCACCTTCTCGCGCTTCACCTTCTGCTCGAAGGGAATGCGGATGACGTACCAGCCGATGACGCCGATGGCCCAGACGATCTTGGCGGCGATGATGAGGTTCATGAGGCGTCCTCTTGGGCGTCTTGCTGCAGGCCTGCCGGGTCGTTGAGGTCGGACCTATTGGCGGTATCTGCCGGCTCGGTGGGCGTCGCGTCCTCGCGGAGTAGCATCGAACCGTCGTCGGCGAACAGGCTGATCGGCCCGTTGCGCGAGGCGCAGAGCTCGGCGAAGGGCACCGGGCCAAGGGCGATCATGAAGAAGTCGTACGGCGCCTTCATCTCGTTCGCCAGCAGCGACTGGTAGTGCAGGCGCATGATGTGCCAGCGCAGCGCCCGCAACTTCTCGCGCGAGATCATCTGCTTGAGATTGGCGTTCTTCAGGATCGGCTGGCCGTATTCCGCGGTGTCGAATTCCGCCCGGCGCAGCTTCACCGGATGGTACTTGTAGAAATTGATGGCGTCGTGCCGCGCCTGGTACTCGGTCCAGAACAGGTCGGGCCGCTGCGCGATCTGCTCGGCATCGGCGCGCACGGCGGCGGCGTCCGGATGCAGGGAGAATTTCGGAATGGTGGCGCCGCAGGTCAGCAGGTTGAGCCGGGTGCCGCGCCGCCCGAGCTCCGGGTCGCGGGCGAAGGCCAGCACCAGCACCCGCAGGGCAAGCGTGGCGCCGAGGCTGTGGCCGACCAGGATTACCTCGTCATAGCCGCCGTTACGGACCCTCTCCACCAGATACTCGGCGAAACGCGCCAGCCGCTCGTCCATCACCGGGGCGCGCCCGTGCAGATAGTCGCGGGCGAGGTCCCAGTCGTCCAGTGCCTGATGCAGCCGCCAGCGCCGCCCCGGCTGGTGGAACAGGCCGAGAAACACCAGCAGCCCCACGCTCAGCCCGACGAGAAGGGGCAGGTGCCCGGCCTGTCCGGGCGTCACGAGGAAGCTGGTGCCCAGGCCGGCGGCCAACCCGGCCAGAAGTCCGCCGAGCAGGAACAGCATCAATATGCCGACCGGGAACAGGCAGAAGATGCCGTAACGCAGCGTCGCCTTGAAGTAGCGGCGGCTGGTGCCGTTCCGCGCGAATTCCAGCAGTGCCGCCAGCCCCCGCCACAGCCGCGTCACGGCGAGCCGCTTGTCGAGCGCCACCACGATGTCGTCCCAGCGCAGCAGGGCGAAATCGGTTGCCTGCCGCCAGTTCGGCCCCTCGCTACGGGCGCCCCACAGGCTCACCGGCAGGTCCGGCTCGTGGCGGAGTGCCGATACTTCGGCCCGGCAGGACCATAGCGCGGCGAAGCGACCGGCCTGGTTGGCGAAGCGGCCGTGGTGATAATCCATGTCGGTCGGGTCGTGGCCGGGCAGAAACAGCACCAGCCGTCGCCCGCCGTCGATGTCGGTGGGACGCGGCGCCTCGAGGCCGGGCGAGTCGGGAGGGTCCCCTACTGTCATGGCGTGGTTCTAATGTATGCGGGCGGGCGTTTCCATGTCCGTCATGTCGCCATGGCGTGGTCTCCACATGGTTTGGTCGTGGTGCGCCGGCAATTCGCCCTACCGGCCGGGTCCGGGTCCGCTGCCGCGTCATCGGCGACAAGGGTTGATTTTCACCCGGCACATGCCACCTGTCGTTTAGCCGGCCGGCAAGGTCGGGTGCGCCGTGGATGGCGCGAGCACGTCTCCCGCGACCTGGCGGTAGCCGGGAGCACGCGTTGCACGCCTGCGCGGCAGCGTGTATGCCCTAGAACTTCGTCCGGCGGGCGGTGGAGCGCCCCGCGCGGCCGGACGTGAAGCACCGAGGTAGTTCTTGACCCGTCCCTCCACGCCGCTTCTCGACACCATCCGGGAGCCGGCCGAGTTGCGCCGGCTGACGGACGAGCAGCTGCCCCAGCTCGCCGCCGAGCTCAGGGAGGAGACGATCTCCGCCGTCTCCGTGACCGGCGGCCATCTCGGCGCCGGCCTCGGCGTGGTCGAACTCACCGTCGCCCTGCATCACGTTTTCGATACCCCGGACGACCGGCTGATCTGGGATGTCGGCCATCAATGCTACCCGCACAAGATCCTGACCGGCCGGCGCGAGCACATCCGCACGCTGCGCCAGGGGGGCGGGCTGTCCGGCTTCACCAACCGCACCGAGAGCGCCTACGACCCCTTCGGCGCCGGCCATTCCTCGACCTCGATCTCCGCCGGCCTCGGCATGGCGGTGGCGCGGGATCTGGAGGGCGAGAAGCACCCGGCGCAGCCGCGGCGCAACGTGGTCTGCGTCATTGGCGACGGCGCCATGTCGGCCGGCATGGCCTATGAGGCGATGAACAATGCCGGGGCGATGGACTCGCGTCTGATCGTCATCCTCAACGACAACGACATGTCGATCGCCCCCCCGGTGGGCGCCATGTCGGCCTATCTCGCCCGCCTGCTCTCCGGGCGCACCTACCGTTCCCTCCGCGAAACCGCCAAGCAGCTCGCCGGCAACCTGCCGAAGTTCTTCGAGCGCCAGGCGGCACGGGCGGAGGAATTCGCCCGCGGCTTCTGGACCGGCGGCACGCTGTTCGAGGAGCTCGGCTTCTATTATGTCGGCCCGATCGACGGCCACAATCTCGACCACCTGCTGCCGGTGCTGCGCAATGCCCGCGACAGCGACACCGGGCCGATCCTGGTGCATGTCGTCACCCAGAAGGGCAAGGGATATGCGCCCGCCGAGGCTTCGGCCGACAAATATCACGGCGTGCAGCGCTTCGACGTCGCCACCGGCACCCAGGCAAAGGCGGTCTCCAACGCGCCGTCCTATACCCGCGTGTTCGCCGACAGCCTGATCGACGAGGCCCGGCGCGACGACCGCATCGTCGCCGTCACCGCCGCCATGCCGGCCGGTACCGGGCTGGACCTGTTCGAGCAGGCCTTCCCCGCCCGCACCTTCGATGTCGGTATCGCCGAGCAGCACGCGGTCACCTTCGCCGCCGGCCTCGCCACCGAGGGCTACAAGCCATTCTGCGCCATCTATTCCACCTTCCTGCAACGCGCCTATGACCAGCTGGTGCACGACGTCGCCATCCAGCGGCTGCCGGTGCGCTTCGCCATCGACCGCGCCGGCCTGGTCGGCGCCGATGGCGCCACCCATGTCGGCGCTTTCGACGTGCCGATGCTGGCCTGCCTGCCGGGCATGGTGGTGATGGCGGCGGCCGACGAGGCCGAGCTGGTGCATATGGTGGCGACCGCCGCCGCCTATGACGAGGGCCCGATCGCCTTCCGCTATCCGCGCGGCGAGGGTGTCGGCGTCGAGCGGCCCGAGCGCGGCGTGCCGCTCCCGATCGGCCGCGGCCGCATCGTGCGCGAGGGTTCCAAGGTGGCGCTGCTGTCGCTGGGCACCCGTCTCGCCCCCTGCCTCGCCGCCGCCGACCAACTCGCGGCATACGGCCTGTCCGCCACCGTCGCCGATGCCCGCTTCGCCAAGCCGCTCGACCGTGACCTCATATTGCGCCTGGCGCGCGAGCATGAGGTGCTGGTGACGGTGGAGGAGGGCGCGGTCGGCGGCTTCGGCTCGCATGTGCTGACCCTGCTCGCCGAGGCCGGCGCGCTGGAGCGCGGGCTGAAGATCCGCACCCTGCAGCTGCCGGACCGCTTCATCGACCACGACACGCCGGCCACCCAGCTGCGCGAGGCCGGGCTCGACGCCGAGGGCATCGTGCGCGGCGTGTTCGGGGCGCTGGGGCGTGCCGAGGACGGGCCCTCCGCCCTGCTGCGGGGCTGAGCGGCGGAGAGATTTCGATGGCGGACGCCACACCGGCTCCAAAACGCCAGCGCGCCGACCGCGTGCTGGTCGAGCGCGGCCTGTTCGACAGCCGTGCCCGCGCCCAGGCGGCGATCGAGGCCGGCCTCGTCACCGCCGATGGCAAGGTGCTCGCCAAGCCTGCCGAGACCATCGCCCCCGATGCCGTCATCGAGGCGCGCGAGGCCTATGAATGGGTCTCCCGTGCCGGGCTGAAGCTGGAGGCCGGGCTCGACGCCGCCGGCATCGATGTCACCGGGCTGGAGGCGCTGGATGTCGGCGCCTCCACCGGCGGCTTCTCGCAAGTGCTGCTGGCGCGCGGCGCTGCCCGCGTGCATGCGGTGGATGTCGGTCGCGACCAGCTCGCCGAGAAGCTGCGCGTCCATCCCCGGCTCGTTTCGCTGGAGGGCACCGATATCCGCAAGCTGGCGCCCGGCGAGCTGCCGCCGGCGGAGATCGTCACCATCGATGTCAGCTTCATCGCGCTGGAGCAGGTGCTGCCGGCGGCGCTCTCCCACGCCGCCCCGCATGCCAGCCTCGTCGCGCTGGTGAAGCCGCAATTCGAGGTCGGTCGCGAGCATTTGTCCAAGGGCGGCATCGTGCGCGACCGTGCGGCCCGCCTGACCGCCGTCGACCGCGTGGTGTCCCGGCTCGGCGAACTCGGCTGGCTGGTGACTCATCGTCTGGCCTCGCCGATTCTCGGCGGCGACGGCAATGAGGAATATCTGTTGGTCGCCGCCCGTACCGCCACGCCGCTGATCGACATGACCCTGAGCGAAAGTTGAGCATGTCCGCCCCATCCCCGCACGGCGCGTCTCCTCATGGCCTCGCTACGCTGCGCATCGATCGCCTCGGCCATCGCGGCGACGGCATCGCCGATACGCCCGACGGCCCGGTCTTCGTCCCGTTGGCACTGGCCGGCGAGCGGGTCGAGGTGGAGCGCCAGGGTGAGCGCGCCCGCCTCGTCTCCATCGTCGAGGCGAGCCCGGAGCGCGTCGATCCGTTCTGCCGCCATGTCGGCGTCTGCGGCGGCTGCGCCTTCCAGCACTGGCAGGCCGAGCCCTATCGGGCGTGGAAGCGCAGCCTCGTCGTCGAGGCGCTGGCCCGCGTCGGCATCGAAACCGACGTCGCGCCGCTGGTCGATGCCCATGGCGAGGGCCGCCGCCGCGCCACCTTCCACGCCCGCGGCACCGGCGGTTCCGCTCCCAAGGGACTGGACACGCTGGCCGTCGGCTTTGCCGGCTGGCGCAGCCATGCGGTGGTCGCCATCGATGCCTGCCCGATCCTCGCGCCCTCGCTCGCCGGCGCGCTGCCGGCCGCCTGGGCGCTGGCGCAGGCGCTCGCGCCGGTGGCCAAGCCATTGGACATCCAGGTCACCGCCACGGAAACCGGCCTCGATGTCGATGTGCGCGGCTCGGGGCCGCTGAAGCCGCGCAGCATCGCCGCGCTTGCCGCGCTGGCGGAGGCGCACAAGCTCGCCCGGCTGACCCGCCATGGCGAGCTCGTCCTGCAACGCGAGCCGCCGCTGCTCACCATGGGCCGGGCCCGCGTGCCGCTGCCGCCCGGCTCGTTCTTGCAGGCGACCACCGCCGGCGAGGCGACGCTGGCGGCGCTGGTGGCGGAGGCGACCAAGGGCGCCCGCCATATTGCCGACCTGTTCTCCGGCGTCGGCACCTTCGGCCTGCGCCTCGCCGAACGGGCGCGGGTCGCCGCCTATGAATCTTCGGCGCCGGCGGTCGAAGCATTGAACAAGGCGGTGCGCGGCGTCTCCGGCCTCAAGCCGGTGACGGGAGAGGCGCGCGACCTGTTCCGCCGGCCGCTCTTGCCGCTGGAGCTGAAAGCCTTCGACGCGGTGGTGTTCGACCCGCCGCGCCAGGGCGCGGAGGCGCAATCGGTGCAGCTGGCGGCGAGCAAGGTGCCGCTGGTGGTCGGCGTGTCCTGCGATCCGGTCACCTTCGCCCGCGATGCGGCGCTGCTGATCGAGGGCGGCTACCGGCTGGAGCATGTCACGCCGGTCGACCAGTTCCGCTATTCCGCCCATGTCGAGCTGGTCGGGGTGTTCCGGCGCTGAATGTTTTCGTGCGGAGCGTTTTTCGCACGGAGTTTCGTCCGCCAACCGATGCCGGCCCAGCCCGACCCGACCCCTCCGGTGCCTCTTCCTGCCGAAGCCACGCCTCCAATGAGGCGGCCCCCTCTCCCCGCAGCGAACCCGGCTGTTGCCGGGTTCGGCATTCGGGAGGCCCAAATCGGATACATACTGCGGAGAGGGGTTGGGGTGAGGGGAATTCGACACTCCTCCACCACGCTCCCTCTCATCGAACCGTGGAGCCCTACCTCGGGCTTGCCACAAGCGAGACCCGTGGGCGGGCCACCTTTCCCCCGACGGGCAGCAATAACATTGCGCCGCTTCAAGGATCGTCATGGCCGGGCTTTGCCCGGCTATCCCTCCCTGTCTTGGGGCCGCCCGGAGGAAGGGGTAGATCCCCGGGACACGCCCGGGGATGACGTTGTGCGGGTGGAGCGCGTCATCGTCCGTCCGGGCGGCCGGGCGCATTCCCACCCCTCAGTTCCCCCAGCGCTCCATCCACATGCGCTCGCCGATCGAGCAGGAGACGCGCTTGTCGCCGGCCACCGGGTGCACCTCCGGCGCCGGGCCGATGCGCGGCGGCGGCAGCCGCAGCCCGGCGATCTCCAGCACCAGCTTGGTCTTGATGGCGGTGGCGAATTCATGCATGCCGCGCACCGGCACCACGAAGGCGCCCGGCCCGCCGATCACGCAGTCCTCGTAATAGACGTCGAGCTGGCCGATATCGAGCATCGAGCCCGCCGGCTCCTTCATCATCAGCGGCAGGCCGTTGATGGTGATGCCCTGCTTCACCACCTCGTCGCGGGTGGCGTCGACCAGCGGTCCCTGATTGTTGGTACCGTCGCCGGAAATGTCGATCACCCGCTTCAACCCCGCGAAGCGGTTGTTGCGGATCAGCTCGGCGCTGAAGTTCATCGCCCCGGAAATCGAGGTGCGGTAGACCCGGCGCAGCGGCGCGTTGCGGATGGCGGCGGCGAAGGCGCGCGCCTCTTCCTCATTGCCGACCTCGGTCCAGTCGACCACCAGCTTCTGGTCCTCGGCGCCGGCCCATTCCACATAGGCGAGCGCCACCTTGCCGTTGGGCCCGAGCTTGAGCGCGTTGAGGAATTCCGGCGAGGTCACCGCGCCGACGTAACCGTCGCGCTGCAGCGCGAGTTCGTCGAGATCCATCGAGTAGGAAACGTCGACCGCCAGCACCAGCTCGACATCGACAACGTCGTCCGCCGCGGCCGGCGAAGCGATCCCCAGTCCTGCTGCCACCATCGCCAGGAACGCGGCGACAACCGGCAGAACCACACGCACACGCGGCATTGCGACCTCCGTCCGAGAGGTACCACGACGACGGCACGAAGGAGGTCTCGGACAAGAGGGTGACGATCCGCGACCCGATGACGGCATGGTGACACGCGCCCGGCGGTGCCAGAAGCCGAAATTGCGGGCAGGCGCGCCCACGCGATGCCGTTCGCGTGAGCGGGCCCTACCGGGATGCCGAATCGCGGCCTTTGGATACCGTCAGGCGTCCAGCACCTCGGTGCCGACGATCTCGATGCCGAAGCCGGCGACGCCGACATAGGTACGGGTGCGCGAGGCGAGGAGCCGAATCGAGGTGATGCCGAGATCCTTGAGGATCTGCGCCCCGAGCCCGACCTCGCGCCAGGCCTCGTCGCGCAGCCGCGTCGATTCGGTCTTGCCCTCGTCCTGCCCGACGGCGGTGGTCGGCACGCCGGCGGTGCCGTCGCGCAGATAGACCAGCACGCCGCGGCCCTCGGCCTTGATGCGCTCCAGCGAGGTCTGGATCGCCTTGCCGCCGGTGAATACGTCGCCGATCGGGTCGGCGCGGTGCAGGCGCACCAGCACGCCGCGCCCGTCGCCGATCTTGCCATAGACGAGGGCGAGATGGTTCACCGGCTCGAAAGGCGTGACATAGGAGATGCCGAGCATGTCGCCGACCAGCGTCGGGGCGGTGAACTCGGCGGCGCGGGTCACCAGCTTCTCGCGCGACTGGCGGTAGGCGATGAGGTCGGCCACCGAGACGCGGGTGAGCTTGTGGGTGGTGGCGAAGTCGGCCACCTGCGGCCCGCGCATCACCGTGCCGTCGTCATTGACCAATTCGCAGATGACGCCGACCGGCTCGAGGCCGGCGAGCTTGCACAGGTCGACTGCCGCCTCGGTGTGCCCGGAGCGCATCAGCACCCCGCCCTCGCGGGCGATCAGCGGGAAGATGTGGCCCGGCCGCACGAAGTCGGCGGCCCCCGCATTGGGGTTGGCGAGGCCGCGCACCGTGGCGGTGCGGTCCTCGGCCGAGATGCCGGTGGTGGTGCCGTGCTTGTAGTCGACCGAGATGGTGAAGGCGGTGGAATGCGGCGCGTCGTTGTCGCTCACCATCGGGTTCAGCCGCAGCTTGCGCGCATGCTCGGCGGTGATCGGCGTGCAGACGATGCCGGAGGTGTGGCGGACGATGAAGGCCAGCTTTTCCGGTGTCGCATGCACGGCGGCGAGGATGATGTCGCCTTCGTTCTCGCGGTCGTCATCGTCGGTCACCACCAGCATGTCGCCGCGAGCGAAGGCCTCGATGGCCGCCTGGACGCGGGCCTGGAGATTGTCGGTCATGGTCTTCACCTCGCTGATGTCGAGCCCGAGAAAGTCGTTCGGCGTCACCGCACCGCCCGTCGCCGCGGCGATGCGCGCCGCCGCCTCCCGCGAGACCCAGGCCGGGTCGTCCTTGCACAGGGCGGTGATGCTGGCCGGCGACAGGCCGCAGGCGCGGGCGAACGCGCTGCGTGGGGTTCCGGTCGCTCTGAGCCAGTCCGCCAGTTTCATGCCGGGACTATAGGCGCACGCTTCTTCACTCGCAATGAAATCTCATTGCGTTTTCAGTGATACTGAAATTGCGTGAATGCCCCGCGCCGGCAGCGCCTCAGCGCGGAAACGGCCAGGCCGGTGGCGTCGCCACCTGCGCCCGCGCCCGCAGCACATGATCGGCCATCACGCAGGCCATCATCGCCTCGCCCACCGGCACCGCGCGTATGCCGACGCAGGGGTCGTGCCGGCCCTTGGTCAGGATTTCCGCGTCCTCGCCGAACCGGGTCACCGTCTTGCGCGGCGTGAGGATGGAGGAGGTCGGCTTGACCGCAAAGCGCGCCACCACCGGCTGGCCGGTGGAGATGCCGCCGAGGATGCCACCGGCATGGTTGGCGAGGAAGATCGGCCTTCCATCATTGCCCATGCGCATTTCGTCGGCATTGTCCTCGCCGGTCAGCGTCGCGGCCGCGAAGCCCTCGCCGATCTCGACGCCCTTCACCGCGTTGATGCTCATGAAGGCGGCCGCCAGATCGGCGTCGAGCTTGCCGTAGATCGGCGCGCCCAGCCCCGGCGGCACGCCCTCGGCCACCACCTCGATCACCGCGCCGACCGAGGAGCCGTTCTTGCGGATGCCGTCGAGATAGTCGGCCATCTTCGCCGCCGCCTCGGCGTCCGGGCAGAAGAACGGGTTGTTGTCGATCTCGTCCCACGCCCAGCGGGCGCGGTCGATGACGATCTCGCCCATCTGCACCAGCGCCCCGCGCACGCTGACGCCGGGCAGCACCTGCTCCAGCACCTTCATTGCCAGCGCGCCCGCCGCCACCCGCACGGCGGTCTCCCGCGCCGAGGAGCGCCCGCCGCCCCGATGGTCGCGCAGGCCGTATTTCACGTCATAGGCATAGTCGGCATGGCCGGGCCGGTAGCTCTCGGAGATCGCCGAATAATCTTTGGAGCGCTGGTCGACATTCTCGATCAGGAAGGCGACCGGCGTGCCGGTGGTGGTCAGCACCCCGCCTTCGCCCTCCAGCGTGCCGGAGAGCACCTTCACCTGGTCGGGTTCGCGCCGCTGGGTGGTGAAGCGCGATTGTCCGGGCCGGCGCTTGTCGAGCGCCGCCTGGATGTCCTCCAGCGTGAAGGCGAGGCCGGGCGGGCAGCCGTCGATGACGCCGCCAATGGCCGGCCCGTGGCTTTCGCCGAAGGTCGTCACCCGGAAGGACTGGCCGAAAGTGTTGAAGGACATCGCCGGAAATCACGCTGAAAAGGGCATCCGCAAGGGCTTCTAGGCGCCATGCCGGTCGCCGTCAAACCACCGCTTGCACGCCATGTATGCCACCGCATCGCAATCCGCCGGCTTTGTGTTATAGGGTAGCCGTGGCTTGTCCCCCATCTGGAACCGATGCCCTTATTTGAAATCGCCGTCGTCGTTCTTCTCGTCCTGTTGAACGGCGTCCTCGCCATGGCCGAGCTCTCGGTCGTGTCGTCCCGTCCCGCCCGGCTGCGCTCACGCGCCGAACAGGGCTCCTCCGGTGCCCGCGCCGCCCTCCAGCTTGCTGCCGATCCCGGCCGCTTCCTCTCCACCGTGCAGATCGGCATCACGCTGATCGGCATTCTGGCCGGCGCCTTCTCCGGCGCCACGCTCGGCGAATCTCTCGGCAGTTGGCTGGAGACCCAGGGGGTCCCGCCCAATTTCGCCGAGGGCCTTGGCTACACTCTCGTCGTCGCCGCCATCACCTATGTCTCGCTGATCATCGGCGAGCTCATTCCCAAGCGGCTGGCGCTGCAGAGCCCGGAAAAGCTGGCCATCATGATCGCGCCGGCGATGATGATGCTCTCGCGCGTCGCCGCCCCGGCGGTGTGGCTGCTGGACCTGTCCTCGCGCCTCGTGCTGCGCCTGCTGGGCGACCAGACCAAGGGCGGCGAGGGCAACGTCACCGACGAGGAGATCCGCGCCATCGTCGCCGAGGCGGAGACCGCCGGCGTCATCGATCCCGAGGAGCGGCGGATGATCGCCGGCGTCATGCGCCTTGCCGACCGCCCGGTGCGGGCGGTGATGACGCCGCGCCACGACATCGACTGGATCGACCTCAACGACGATCCCGAAGTGGTGCGCCAGACCATTCGCGAGACCCGCCACACCCGCATGCCGGCCTGCGAGGGCTCGCCGGACGAGCCGGTCGGCGTCATCGACATCCGCGACCTGCTGGAAGCCTATCTCCAGGGCGAGACGCCGGACCCGCGCCAGCTGGTCAAGCAGGGCGCGGTGCTGGTGGAGACCGCCGGCGCGCTCGATGCCATGAAGCAGCTGCGCCATGCCGAATCGCCGCTGGCGCTGGTGGTCAACGAATACGGCACCATGGTCGGCATCCTCACCCCGGCTGACCTGCTCGACGCCATCGCCGGCACGGTGATGGTCGACGAGGCCGGCATTTCCGGCCCGCATGCGGTCGAGCGCGAGGATGGCTCCTATCTGGTGGCCGGCGCCACGCCGACCGACGAACTGGCCGATCTGCTCGGCATCAGCATCCCGCAGGATTCCGGCTTCCACACCGCCGCCGGCTATGCGCTGCACGAATTGAAGGCGATCCCGCAGGAGGGCGTGGCCTTCACCGCCAAGGGCTGGCGCTTCGAGGTGGTGGACATGGACGGAAGGCGCATCGACAAGCTCCTGGTGTCGCGTGCCGTCACCCCCCGCCGCCGCGCGCCGCTGGGGACCTGACCGGCGTCGCCGGCCTCATGTCGCGCCGCCGGCGTCCCGGCGGCGGGGCGGATCGGGGTTTGCGGATCTGTCGGTGGAGCGCGGTCCTGGCGGCCGAGGTCGCCTATGGACCGCCGAAGGCGACGGGTAACCTTCCGTCTTCGGCGGCTTGCCGGTTGCCGCCGCGTACCGCCGAGAAGGCGCTCTCATCATTGGGGTGGCCCGGTGCCGGGCCGTTCGGCGGACGATCGGGACGCTGTGCCGTTCATGGGCCGGAGCGCCGGATGGCGCGCCAAATCTGGGCGGGCCGCCATGGCCCGCCGGTTCCTCAGCGCATGTTCTGCACGATTGCGGAACTGGTGGCAGCGGAGGTGCGCTCGCTATAGCGGGCGCCGAGGCCCGCCACCACCGTGACGATCGCCACCGCCAGCGCGGCGGCGATCAGGCCGTATTCGAGCCCGGTGCCCTGTGGGCGACGGGCCACCGTCGCACGCCGGCGATGGGGCATGTCCCGCATCGCCGGCTCTCTCACCGTTGCCTCTCTCATCGCCGTCTCTCTGCTTGCGCTCAACTCACCGATATCTGCCTTGGGACAGATTTTATTGTGGGAGCACCTTGGCGCCGCAGATGTTGACCGCTCCTTAAGGCGGGCCGTCGCGGAGAAACCGCGCGATTGCGTGGTTAATGCTTTGCGCTCACTCGCTCTCGGAGGCGTGAGCGAGATGTCTACGCGAGGTGGCGTTGCCGTCCGTCACCCGCGCGGCTTGGCCCGCCGCGTCGCCTCGGCGCTCGCCGGGTCCTCCGGCCAGGGATGGCGCGGATAGCGCCCACGCATCTCGGCGCGCACGTCGCGCCAGGAGCCGGCCCAGAACGCCGGCAGATCGCGCGTCACCTGGATCGGCCGGTGCGCCGGGGAGAGCAGCGCGAGCACCAGCGGCACCCGCCCGCCGGCGAGCGCGGGGTGGATGCCGAGCCCGAACAGTTCCTGTACCCGCACCGAGATGGTCGGCCCGCCCTCGGCGGCATAGTCGACCGGCAGCCTGGAGCCGGTCGGTGCCTCGAAATGGGTGGGTGCCTCGGCGTCGAGCCGGCGCGCCAGTTCCCAGTCGAGCAGCCCCGGCAAGGCGCGGCCGAGCAATTCGGCGTCGATGGCCGCGAGGCTGGTCGCCTCGGTGAGCAGCGGCGCCAGCCAGTCGTCGACACGCGCCGCCAGCGCCGCGTCGGAAAGGTCCGGCCAGATCTCCGGTGCGGCGGCATGGAGGAAGCGCACCCGGTCCAGCCATTGCCGCTGGCTCGCCGACCATGGCAGCCGCCCGATGCCCCGCACCGCCGCCGCCCGTGCCAGGGCGCGCGCCGTCGCCTCGCCGCGCACCACCCGCGCCGGCTTTTCCGACAGCACCAGCGCCCCGAGCCGTCGCACCCGCCGCGCCCGGAGCGCTCCGGCGCCGGCGTCGAAACTCGTCTCGTCGGCCTCGGTGATCGCGTCGCCGAACTCGGCTTCGATCTCCGCCTCGTCGAGCTCGGCGGCGAGCAGGATGCGGGCTTCCTCGGCGCTGCCGCTCATCTCCGCCACGGCGAGGAAGCGCGCACCGGCGAGCGCGGCGGCCGGGTCGATCGATCCGCCGCGTCCGTTCGCCAGCACGAAGCGCCGTCCGTCGCCGCGCCCGCGCGCAATGCGGTCGGGGAAGGCATGGGCAAGCAGCACGGCGGCCGACGGCGCCGGCCCCTCGGCCTTGCCACCCGCCGTCCGCTCGGCTTCCTGCGCCCAGCGTGCCGCCATCCGCCGCGCCTCCTCGCCGCGCCGCGAACGGTCGGCGGCGAGCCCGTCGAGCCGGTGCGCGAGGTCGATATCGGTGCCGCCGAGCCCGCGCTCGGACAGCACGGCGGCGATGCGTGCCGCCCGCTCGCCGCCGCCGCGCCGCGCACCCTCAAGCACCAGCCGCGACAGCCGCGGCTCCAGCGGCAGCCGCGCCATCGCCCGTCCATGCGTGGTGACCTGCCCGCCGGAATCCAAGGCGCCGAGCGCGGCGAGCAGGCTCCGCGCTTCGGCGAGCGCGGCGGCCGGCGGCGGGTCGAGGAAGGCGAGGGCGGATGGATCGCTCACCCCCCACAGCGCCAGGTCGAGCACGAAGCCGGCGAGGTCGGCGGCGAGGATTTCCGGCGTCGCATAGGCCGGCAGGCTGGCGGTCTCCGCCTCGTTCCACAGCCGGAGGGCGACGCCGGGCTCGGTACGCCCGGCGCGGCCGCGCCGCTGGTCGGCGGCCGCGCGTGAGACCCGCACCGTCTCCAGCCGCGTCATGCCAACGCCGGGCTCGTAGCGCGGCACGCGGGCAAGGCCGGAATCGACGACGATCCGCACCCCTTCGATGGTGAGGCTGGTCTCGGCGATGGAGGTGGCGAGCACCACCTTGCGGATGCCCGCCGGCGCCGGCGAGATGGCACGGTCCTGCACCCGGGCATCGAGCGCGCCATAGAGCGGGGCGATTTCCACCGTCGGATCGGCGATTGCCTCGCGCAAGAAATTCTCGGTGCGCCGGATTTCCGCCGCGCCGGGCAGGAAGGCCAGCACCGAGCCCGGCTCCTGCGCCAGCGCCCGCCGCACCGCTTCCGCCATTTGCCGCTCGATGGGGCTGCGCGGATCACGCCCGAGATAGCGGGTCTCGACGGGAAACGCCCGCCCGAGACTCTCGATGACGGGCGCGTCTCCCAGCAGCCGCGCCACCCGCGCGCCGTCGAGCGTCGCCGACATCACCAGGATCCGCAGATCTTCCCGTAGCGCGCTCTGCGCGTCGAGCGCCAGCGCCAGGCCGAGATCGGCGTCGAGCGAGCGCTCGTGGAACTCGTCGAACAGCACTGCCGCGACGCCGGAAAGCTCCGGGTCGTCCAGCATCATGCGGGTGAAGATGCCCTCGGTGATCACCTCGATCCGCGTCGCCCGGCCGATCTTCGAGCCGAAGCGGGCGCGGTAGCCGACGGTCTGCCCGGCCTGCTCGCCCAGCGTGGCGGCCATGCGCTCGGCGGCGGCGCGGGCGGCGAGCCGGCGCGGCTCCAGCACCAGCAGCTTGCGTCCGGCCACCCACGGCTCGTCGCGCAGCGCCAGCGGCACCCGCGTGGTCTTGCCGGCGCCGGGCGGGGCGACCAGCACCGCGCGCGTTCCCGCAGCCAGCGCCGCGGTGAGTTCCGGCAGGGCATCGTCGATGGGGAGGGCGTCGGTCGGGCGGCTCATGAGCGCATGCCATAAAGCCGGCCACGGCGGCTGTCATCCGGCGCCAGCCGCCGCGACCGAAAAGCAAAAGCCCCCGGCCGCGTCGGCGGCCGGGGGCCTGGTAGCGTCGAGGACGGGCGCAAGGCCCGCCGGCTCACATCACCGCGTCGATGGTCCGGCCGATCTTCTCGACCAGCTCGCCGATCTGCGCCTCGTTGATGATCAGCGGCGGGCTCACCGCGATGGTGTCGCCGGTGGCGCGGAACATCAGGCCTTCGTCGTGGAAAGCGGTTTCCATCGCCTGATAGCCGCGCTTGCCGGGGCCCTCGACGCTCGGTGCCATGTCGAAGGCGGCGACCAGGCCGACGGTGCGGATGTCGAGCACGCCGGGCTTGCCCTTCAGGCTCATCACCGCGTCGGCGAAGGTCGGCTCCATCGCCCGCGCCCGCTCGAACAGCGCCTCGTCGCGATAGAGGTCGAGCGTCGCCAGCGAGGCGGCGCAGGCCAGCGGATGGCCGGAATAGGTGTAGCCGTGGAACAGCTCGATAACATGCTCCTGGCCGTTCATGAAGGTGTCGTAGATGTGCTTGCGCACGATCACGCCGCCCATCGGCACCGCGCCGGAGGTCACGCCCTTGGCGAAGGTGATCATGTCCGGGACGACGCCGTAGCGCTCGGCGGCAAAGGGGAAGCCGAGGCGGCCGAAGCCGGTAATCACTTCGTCGAAGATCAGCAGGATGCCGTATTTGTCGCAGATCTCGCGCAGGCGCTTGAGATAGCCCTTCGGCGCCGGGAGGCCGCCGGTTGAGCCGGCCATCGGCTCGACGATGACGGCGGCGATGGTCTGGGCGTCGTGCAGGGCGACGATGCCCTCCAGCGCGTCGGCGCGCTCGGCGCCCCAGTCCGGCTCACCCTTGGAGAAGGCCTGCTTCTCGCGGTCATAGGTGTGCGGCAGGTGGTCGGCGCCCGGCAGCAGGCTGCCGAAGAAGCGCCGGTTCGGCGAGATGCCGCCGACCGTGATGCCGCCGAAGCCGACGCCGTGATAGCCGCGCTCGCGGCCGATCAGCCTTGTGCGGGTGCCCTTGCCGGTTACGGCGTGGAAGGCGAGGGCGATCTTCAGCGCGGTGTCGCCGGCCTCCGAGCCGGAATTGCAGAAGAACACATGGTCGAGATCGCCCGGCGCCAGCTCGGCGATGCGCGAGGCCGCCTTGAAGGCCAGCGGGTGGCCGAACTGGAAGGTGGGGGCGAAGTCCATCTCCGCCGCCTGCTTCTGGATGGCGGCGACGATGGAATCCCGGTTATGGCCGGCATTGGTGCACCACAGGCCGGCGGAGCCGTCGAGGATCGGCCGTCCTTCCGGGGTGTAGTAATGCATGTCCTTGGCGCGGGAGACCATGCGCGGACGCGCCTTGAAGGCGCGGTTGGCGGTGAAGCCCATCCAGAAGGCTTCGAGGTCGTTGGGCGCCGCGATGCTGGCGGCATCTAGATCATAGGTGAGGGACATGAACCGCTCCCGCGAGGTGGCCGTGATTTTGGTCATGTATAATGCGTGGGCACGGTCTCGTTCACGAAAAAATTCGATGATGTGATCACCTTCGCTTCTGGCGGCTCGGGAAATCCACCCCCGCGTGCTTGACCCCGGGGAGTGCGGCGTCCATCAACTTGTCCCCGTGACATTGTCACGTAACGTCATATATTCCGCCCGCCGGGGGTTGATCGATGAAGGGAATGATTCCCGTTTAAAGGAACCTCCGTGTCCGACACTCTGTCCCTATCGACCGCGACGGATGTGCCCGAGGGCGAGGACCAGGCTCTCCGCCCCGGCGGCGTGCCGCCCGAGGCGGCGCCGGTCGAGGACGCCGCGGCCGGCGCTGCGCAGGCGCGCGAGGCGCTCGCCCGCGTGCTGGAGGCGGAGGAGCTGCGCGCCTCGCCTCAGCTTTCCACCATTTTGCGCTTCGTGGTCGAGGCGACGCTGGATGGGCGTCGCGAGGCGATCAAGGGCTACACCATCGCGGTGGAGGCGCTGGGGCGCGACCCGTCCTTCGATCCGCAGATCGATCCCATCGTCCGCGTGGAGGCGACGCGGCTGCGCCGGGCGCTGCAGCGCTATTATGCCGGCGCCGGTGCCAATGACGAGATCGAGATCGTCATCCCGCGCGGTTCCTATGTGCCGCTCTTCGTGCCGCGCCGGGTCGGGGTTCCGGCCGGGGGCGTGCCGGAAGCCGAGACGGCGGAAGCCGGGGTGCCGGCCGCGATTCCAGGCGTTGCGTTGCCCGGCGCGCTGCCGGGGCCGGGCGTGCCGCGGGATGTGCCGTCGCGCGCGGGCGGCACGCGGCCATGGCGCTGGGCCGGCGGACTGCTGCTGCTGTTCGTGCTTGCCGTCGCGATCATGATGGCGGTCGACGTGGTGGAGACGTCGAGCCTCCGCGCGCTGTTCCCCGGCTTTGCGCTGCGGCCGATCGAGCGGTCGAACCGGCTCGGCATTCCCATGGTCGAGGTGCGCGCCTTCGACATTACCGGCGCGGTGCCGGTGACGTCGGCGGCGGCCGCCGCGCCGGTGTCACCGGGGGCGCCGGCCACTACGGCCTCCCGCCCGCCGGGTGGCGAGTTCCCGGCGCGGGCGCTGGAAATGCGCATCCGCGATGCGCTGGCGCGTTTCGACCTGCTCGATGTCTTGGCGAGCCCGGATGCCCGCCCGCGTCTCGATTGCGGCGTCGGCGGCGCCTCGCCGCATTCGGCCTTCGCGCTGGGCGGCCTCGTCGAGAGCCATGAGGATGGCTCGATCTCGCTGCTGATGCGGCTGTCGGATCTGTGCGACGGCACCATCGTGTGGTCGCGCGACTTCGACGCGCTGCGCCCCTCCGAGGACCCGATCGCGGTCGAGAACGAGCTGGTGCGCGAGATCATGGCCTCGCTGGCCGAGCCCTATGGCGTCATCCAGGCCCGTGCCCGCGCCCGGGTGATGTCGTCCGGCGGCTCCGGCAAGGCCGGCCCCTATGGCTGCGTGCTGCTCGCCTATGATTACTGGCGCAGCTACCTGCCCGCCGACCACGCCGCCGCGCGGTCCTGCCTGGAAAAGGCGGTGGCGGCCGACGGCACCTTCGCGCTCGGCTATGCGCTGCTCGCCGAGCTCTATCTCGACGAGATCCGTAACGGCGCCAATCCGCGCCCCTCGCCGCCGGCGCTCAACCGGGCGCTGGCCGCCGCCGAGCAGGCGATCGAACTGTCGCCGACCAGCGGCTTCTTCCGCCGGGTGGCGCTCGATGTGCATTCCTATCGCGGCGAGCGCGGCGCGGCGCTGGCGCAGGGCGACATCGCGCTGCAGCTTAATCCTTATGACGTCGATACGCTGGCCGATTATGGCGGCCGGCTCATCACCTTCGGCGAGGTGGAGCGTGGCGAGGCGATGCTGGCGAGCGCGCTCAAGGCGGCGCCGGCCATGCCGCCCTCGGTGGATTATTTCCGCGTTCTCGCCGCCTATCTGCGCGGCGATGCCGCCGGTGCCGCCGCCGCTGCCGACCGGCTGATGGGCGAGGTCTATGCGCCGGGCCTGCTCGCCCGGGCGCTGGCCACCCACCTTGCCGGCGACGACCCCACCGCCAGGGCGGATATCGACAAGCTGGTGGCGCTGGTGCCGGCATGGAAGACTGACACCGCCACCTTGCTGGCGCGCTTCTTCCCCGCCCCCCATGTCGCCAAGAAGGTCGGCGCCGATCTCGCCGCCCTCGGGCTGGGCAACCCGGTGCCCTGAATTTCCGCTGCGTCACGGGCCAAACGTCGCGTGGCATTGGTGCCGCCGACAGGCTAAGCAGGGCGACGTCGTCCATCGCGCCGGAACCCACTCATGTCGCAGGCTTTCGATCTTGCCGTCGTCGGCGCGGGCGTCGTCGGCCTCGGCCATGCGCTGGCTGCCATCCGCCGCGGCCTCAAGGTGGTGGTGATCGACCGCGACGCCCAGGCCAACGGCGCCTCGATCCGCAATTTCGGCTTCGTCACCGTCACCGGCCAGCAGCGTGGCGAATGCTGGCGCCGCGCCATGCGCTCGCGCGACATCTGGGCGGAGATCGCCCCGGAGGCCGGCATCGAGGTGGTGCATCGCGGCCTGCTGGTCAGCGTGCGCCGGCCGGAAGCGGAGGCGGTGCTGGAAGCCTTCCTCGCCACCGAGATGGGGGAGGGGTGCGCGCTGCTCTCCGGCAACGAGGCCCGGGCAAAGTTGCCGGCGCTCGATGGCCATCAGAGCGCCGCGCTGTGGAGCCCGCACGATCTGCGGGTGGAATCGCGCCAGGCGATCCCGAAGCTTGCCCGCTGGCTGGAGGAGGCCAAGGGCGTCGCCTTCCACCGCTCCACCGCCGTCACCGGCGTCGAGCCCGGCCGCGTCCGCACCGCGACCGGCACCGTCGAGGCGGCGCGCATCGTGGTGGCGCCGGGCGACGATTTCCACTCGCTGCTGCCCGAGCGCTTCAAGCCCTACAACCTCACCCGCTGCAAGCTGCACATGCTGCGCGTCGCCGATCCGGCGGTGGGCACGCTGCCCGGCTCCGTCATGAGCGACCTCTCGCTCGGCCGCTATCTCGGCTATGCCGAGCTGCCCGAGGCCGAGCCGCTGAAGGCCCGGCTGCGGGCCGAGCAGGGCGAGCTCCTCGACAATGGCGTGCATCTGATCGTGGTGCAGTCCGCCGACGGCTCGCTGGTGGTCGGCGACAGCCATCACTACGCGGCGACGCCCGATCCCTTCGCGCCCGAGGCCGTCGACGAGCTGATCCTCGACGAATATGAAGCGGTGTTCGGCCGCCGTCCGGCCGGCATTCTCGAGCGCTGGACCGGCACCTATGCCTCGGCGCCCGACCGGCTCGCCTTCATCGACCGGCCGGATCCGTCGATCCGCCTCACGGTGGTGACCAGCGGCACCGGCGCGTCCACCGGCTTCGCCATCGCCGAGGAGGCGGTGGCCGAACTTTTCGACTGACGGTTTGCAAACGGGGGCAAGACCTTGGGGGGCATCGCATGGCGCTGAAGGCACTCATTCTCGACTGGGCCGGCACGGCGGTCGATTTCGGTTCGCGCGCGCCGATGGGCGCCTTCGTCGAAGCCTTCGCGCAGGTGGGCATCCCGCTCACCATCGAGGAGGCGCGCGGGCCGATGGGCCTGCCCAAGCGCGACCACGTGGCGGCGTTGATCTATTCGCCGGCGGTGTCGCAGCGCTGGCACGCGCTCTACGGCACCGCTCCGACCGAGGCCGATGTCGACCGCGTGCTCGCCATCTTCGAGCCGCTCAACGTCGAGGTGATCCCGCGCCATGCCGACCTCATCCCCGGCCTGCTCGACGTGGTGGCGAGCGCCCGCGCGCGCGGGCTGAAGATCGGCTCCACCACCGGTTATACGCGGCCGATCATGGAGAAGCTGATGCCGCTCGCTGCCGAGGCGGGCTACGCGCCGGACAATGTGGTGTGCGCCGGCGACCTCGCCGCCGGCCGGCCCTCGCCGCTGATGATGTACCGCACCTTCGCCGATCTCGGCGTCTGGCCGGCCTGGGAGTGCGTGAAGCTCGACGACACCGAGCCCGGCATTGCCGAGGGCCTCGCCGCCGGCACCTGGACGGTCGGGCTGGCCTTGTCCGGCAACGCCGCCGGCCTGTCCAAGGACGAGCTCGCCGCGCTCGCCCCCGACGAGCGCGCGCATCTGCGCACCCGCGCCTCGGCGAAGCTCTACAGCGCCGGCGCGCATTTCGTCGTCGACACCATCGCCGAGCTGCCGCCGGTGCTGGAGGCCATCGAGGCGCGATTGGCGGCCGGGCTGCGTCCCTGAGCGGAGCGCCGGCCCGCCTCGCGGCTTGGCTGCCTCGCGCAGGCTAAAGGCCCTTGTTTTCCCTCTCCCCGGTGGGGAGAGGTGGCCCGCGCAGCGGGTCGGTGAGGGGGACGACATCGGAAAGCCTGGAAGACCCCTCACCCCACTCCTCCCGACGGGGAGAGGGAGGCGCCTTGTCGGGGAGCGCTCGCTCTCGCGCCCGGAACCATTGCCGTGCCGCGCCCCATCCTCTAAACCGCGCGCAACAGACGGTTCAGGAACGGCGCCCCATCATGGCCAAGGACAAACCCACCAAGCTCAAGGCAAGGATGCCGCGCGGCCTCGCCGATCGCGGCCCGGCCGAGCTCGGCTCCACCCGCGCCATGCTCGAGACCATCCGCAAGGTCTATGAGCTCTACGGCTTCGAGGCGCTGGAAACGCCGTTCATCGAATATACCGATGCGCTCGGTAAGTTCCTACCCGATCAGGATCGGCCGAACGAGGGCGTGTTCTCCTTCCAGGACGACGACGAGCAGTGGCTGAGCCTGCGCTACGACCTCACCGCGCCGCTCGCCCGCCATGTCGCGGAGAATTTCGACCGCCTCGCCAAGCCGTTCCGCTCCTACCGCGCCGGCTGGGTGTTTCGCAACGAGAAGCCCGGCCCCGGCCGTTTCCGCCAGTTCATGCAGTTCGACGCCGACACGGTGGGCGCCCCCACCGTCGCCGCCGATGCCGAGATCTGCATGATGGCCGCCGACACGCTGGAGGCGCTGGGCGTCAAGCGCGGCGATTATGTGATCAAGGTCAACAACCGCAAGGTGTTGGATGGCGTGCTTGGCAGCATAGGGCAGGTTGCATCTGACGATATCGCCCGTCGCTTAAGCGTCCTAAGAGCTATTGATAAACTTGATAAATTTGGGATCGAGGGAGTCCGTCAGCTTCTTGGAGAGGGTCGGCGCGACGAAA
Source organism: Ancylobacter defluvii (assembly GCF_018390605.1). Classification (GTDB taxonomy): domain Bacteria; phylum Pseudomonadota; class Alphaproteobacteria; order Rhizobiales; family Xanthobacteraceae; genus Ancylobacter; species Ancylobacter defluvii. The sequence goes on along the minus strand of NZ_JAHBGD010000024.1, from coordinate 843,006 downwards.
GTGGAGATTTCACCAAAGGCTCAGGCATTTCAGAAAAGAGAATTGACGGAATTCTGAGTTTTCTCAGCCTCTCCGAAAATTGCTCGAAAATGTCTCCCGAACAACAAAGTCGGCATCCTTTGTTCGATTTGATGGCCGATTATTTTGAGGCGGATTCAGTCGGGGCCGAGGGTGTTGCTGAGCTGAGAGAAATTAACACTCTTGTGCGTGCGGCTGGGTATGGCGCCGAAAGAATTTCAGTCGAGACCTCCGTCGTGCGCGGCCTCGAATATTACACCGGCCCGGTCTTCGAGGCCGAGCTGACCTTCGAGGTGAAGGACGAGAAGGGCCGCCCCGTCCGTTTCGGCTCGGTGGGCGGCGGCGGGCGCTATGACGGACTGGTGGGGCGCTTCCGCTCCGAGCCGGTGCCGGCGACCGGCTTCTCCATCGGCGTCTCGCGCCTCGCCTCGGCGCTGAGCTACCTGAAGAAGGCCGATGCCGCGCCCGACTACGGCCCGGTCGTCATCGTCGTCATGGATCGCGACCAGACCGCGCATTACATGGGCCTCGTCGCCACCCTGCGTGCCGCCGGCATCCGCGCCGAGATGTATCTCGGCAACCCGAAGAACCTCGGCAACCAGTTCAAATATGCCGACCGCCGCAACAGCCCCTGCGTGGTGATCCAGGGCTCGGACGAGCGCGCGGCGGGGCAGGTGCAGATCAAGGACCTGATCGAGGGCGCCAAGGCGGCGGCGGCGATCACCGACAATGCCGAGTGGCGCGAGAGCCGCCCGGCGCAGTTCGCCTGCGGCGAGGCCGAACTGGTCGCCAAGGTGCGCGAGCTGCTCGACCATCACGGCGTGCCGCACGGCGCCGCGCTGGGCTGAGGGAGCGCGGCTCGCGGATAAAGGCGGTCCAGTTCGCTGAATATGGCGGCCCGGAGGTTCTGCGGGTCGTCGACATCGAGGCGCCGCGCCCCGGTCCGGGCGAGGTGCGGATCGCTGTCCGCGCCGCCGGGGTCAATCCGTCCGACTGGAAGCGTCGCGCCGGGCTGTATCGCGCTTTCGATGTGGTGGCCTTTCCCTCGGGCGTCGGCGTCGAGGCGTCCGGCATCGTCGATGAGATCGGTCCGGGCGTCACCAACGTGTCGATTGGCGATGCCGTCTTCGGCATGGGCAGGAGCACCGTGGCCCAGCAGGCGATTCTCACCCATTGGGTTCGCAAGCCGGACGATTTGTCGTTCGAGGTCGCCGGCGGCCTTTCGGTGATTATCGAGACGGCGTTGCGCAGTCTCGACGATCTTGGGGTGAGGCCCGGCGAGACGCTGCTGGTGAGCGGAGCCTCCGGGGGCATCGGCTCGGCCGTCCTCCAGATCGCCCGCTCGCGCGGGATTGCCGTCATCGGCACCGCAAGCGTGCGAAATCAGGCCTATCTGCGCGAACTCGGCGCCATGCCGACCCCTTATGGGACGGGCCTCAAGGATCGGGTGCGGGCCCTCGCGGCTCACGGTGTCGATGCGGCGCTCGATGTCGCCGGATCGGGGATCGTTCCCGAGCTGATCGATATCGTCGGCGAGGCGTCCCGCGTCGTCTCCGTCGCCGATTTCACCGCGTCCCGCCATGGCGCCCGCTTTTCCGCCGGGCCGCCGAGGGACCCGGATCGCGTGCTTGCCGAGGCGGCCCGGCTTTGTGGCGAAGGCCATTTCCGGCTGCGTATCGACCGGCTCTTTCCGTTGGAACGCACCGCGGAGGCCCACGAGGTCAGTGCCCGCGGCCATGTTGCGGGCAAGCTGGTCATCACCGTCCCCTGAGCCTCGGCGCGGCGACGCCCGGCTTGGTGCCGCCTTTCGCGGCCCGTGCGAAAAACTTATCCGCACCCCCTTTGCCCTGCCGTATCCTTCTCGCACCTCGCTCAACGAAGGGGCGCAACCGGAGCGACCGATCGCGCGGGCGGGGTGCGGTGGCCATGCGTCGGGAGTAACGCACCCGGCACATGGCGGCCCAAGCCCTGTGTTCCCGGCCGGCCGTTCCGCCGGTCACGCGGAGAAGCGCGCTCGCGCGCGACGCACCGCACAGCGGAGGATAGCAAGGCCCAAGTCCTCCGGGGGCCGCAGGGAGCAAGCCATAAAACACCGCGTGCGGGGCGCCTTGTCGGCGTGTCGGTTGGTTGACTAAAGGCTTGCACCACCTACCAAACCTCGGTGCAGGCGACCGCCGGAGCGATCCGGCAAGGCGTCCCGCGCGCCCTTCGGGCGCAAAGGAAGTCGGCTCCCTGCCCGTCGGGCGGCGGGCCGGAACGTGCCTCTCGCAAACTCCGGCCCGCAAGGGCGCGGAGCTTTCGGCGCTTGTTCGCCGCACCCCGCCGGAAACCATGTCACGCGCCGTGCATGGACCCGGCCGGCCCGCTTTGCTAGAAGCCGCGGACCCGACGCCGGCCAAGGGGTGCCCTTTGGGCCGGCACGAATGCCAGAGACGAGATCATGACCGCCGCCCCCATCCACGCCGAGGAGCTGCTCGCGCTCTACGACCGCGCCGGCTATGGGCGCGTCGATCCGCCGGTGCTGCAGCCGGCCGATGCCTTTCTCGACCTCTCCGGCGAGGCGATGCGCCGAACCATGTTCGTCACCATGGCCGAGGACGGCAGCGAGCTTTGCCTGCGCCCCGACCTCACTTTGCCGGTGTGCCGGCTCTATATCGCGGACGGCGCCGCCCAGCCGCGCGATTTCTGCTATCTCGGCCCGGTGTTCCGCTCGGATGCGCCGGATGGCGAGTTCCTGCAGGCGGGCGTCGAATCCTTCGGCCGGCCGGATCGCGAGGCGGCGGATGCCGAGCTGCTGGCGCTGGGCCTCGAGACCGCGGCGCTGTGGGGCGTCACCCAGCCGAATGTCCGCCTCGGCGATGCCGGCCTGTTCGCGGCGCTGCTCGATGCGCTCGACCTGCCGCCCGGCTGGCGGCGGCGGCTGGTGAAGGACTTCGCCCGCTCCGGCGATCTCGGCGCCGATCTCGCCATGCTGCGCGAGCGCCCGGCCGGGGGCGGGGTGGCCGCCCATGCCGGCGTGCTGAAGGCACTGGCCGGTTCCGACAAGGCGGCGGCGCACGCCCTCGTCACCGACCTCATCTCGATCGCCGGCATCTCGACGGTGGCCGGCCGCTCGGTGTCGGAAATCGCCGAGCGCTTCCTCGAACAGGCGGCCTCCGGCGATGCCGAGGGCCTGCCGGTCGAGAAGGTCGCGGTGCTGGAGCGCTATCTCGCCGTCGCCGGCGAACCGGACGCCGCCGCCCGCGCCCTGCGGGCGCTGGCCGCCGACGCCGGGCTCGATCTGTCCGCCCCGCTCGACGCCTTCGAGACCCGCACCAATTTCCTCGCCGCCCATGGCGTCGAGGTCGAGCGGCTGCATTTCGCCGCCGCCTTCGGCCGCCCGCTGGATTACTACACCGGCATGGTGTTCGAGCTGCATGAGAATGGCGGCGATACGCCGCTGGTCGCCGGCGGGCGTTATGATGGGCTGCTGGCCCGCCTCGGCGCGCCCTCGCCGGTGCCGGCGGTGGGCTTCGCCGTCTGGCTCGGCCGGCTCGATGCCCTGGAGGCCCGTTCATGAGCGCGCTGCCGTCGTCCTCGCTCATCGTCGCGGTCCCCTCCAAGGGGCGCCTGCAGGAGAACGCCTCGGCCTTCTTCGCCCGCGCCGGCATGGGCTTCGCCCAGTCGCGCGGCGCCCGCGATTATCGCGGCACGCTCACCGGCGTCGAGGGAGTGGAGGTCGCCTTCCTCTCGGCTTCCGAGATCGCCGCGCAACTCGCCGCCGGCGCGGTGCATCTCGGCGTCACCGGCGAGGATCTGGTGCGCGAGACCATCCCCGACGCCGATTCCAAGGTGCTGCTGGTCGAGGGCCTCGGCTTCGGCCATGCCAATGTGGTCGTGGCGGTGCCGCAGGCCTGGATCGACGTGCGCACCATGCGCGATCTCGACGATGTCGCGACGCATTTCCATGCCAGCCGCGGCCGCCGCATGCGGGTGGCGACCAAATATCTCAACCTCACCCGCGGCTTCTTCGCCCGCCACGGCATTGTCGATTACCGCATCGTCGAGAGTCTCGGCGCCACCGAGGGCACGCCGGCCGCCGGCACTGCGGAGCTGATCGTCGACATCACCACCACCGGCGGCACGCTGGCCGCCAACGGGCTGAAGGTGATCGACGATGGGGTGATGCTGCGCTCCGAGGCCAACCTCGTCGCCTCGCTGAACGCGCCATGGACGGAGCCGGCACGCGCCGCCGTCCGCGCGCTGTTCGACCGCATCACCGCCGCCAAGCGCGCCGCGACGATGCGAGAGGTGAAGACCCGGTTTTCCGCCTGCGACACCGCGGTGGTGACCGAGGCGGTCGAGCGCTTCCGCGCCGTCGCCCCGTTCGGCGCCCCGACCTCCTCGGGCATGGTGACGCTGCACTGCCCGCCGGACACGTTGCACGGGCTTGCGGTGTTCCTGCGCGAGAAGGGGGCGGCGAGCGTCTCGGTCGGTCCGCTCGATTATGTCTTCGCCGCCGAGAACCCGCTCTACGCCAAGCTGGCGGCGCGGCTGGGCTAGCGCTCAGCCCCGCGCCGCCCGCTCCGTGTCGGCTTCCGCCATCCGCGCCGTGGCAAACTCCTCCGCCTCGCCGAGGGCGAAGCCGAACAGGATCAGGCAGGGGCCTGGCGAGCTGCCGCGAAACTTATCCGCCACCGCCGCATCGAGCTTATCCTTCAGCGTCGCAACGGTCGCCGCCACCCGGTATTCCTCCGGGCGGGTGGCGGAGAAGATAGCGAGCGCGGGTGTATGCGGATCGAGGCCGGCCTCCATCGCCTTTCCGGCGAGTTCGCCCCAGGTGCGCTGGGGCATGTAGACCACGGTGGTCGCCGCCTTGTCGGCGAGCGCCGTCCAGTCGAGGTCAACAGGCAGCTTGCCGTCCCGCGCATGGGCGGTGACGAATTGCAGCCGGCGCGCATGATCGCGATGCGTCAGCGACACCGCCATCCGGCTTGCCGCCCCCTGCGCCGCGCTGATGCCCGGCACCACCTCGATGGACAGGCCGGCGGCGCGGGCGGCGGCGATTTCCTCGCCGGCGCGGCCGAACACCATCGGGTCGCCGCCCTTCAGCCGCACCACCCGCTTGCCCTGGCGGGCCAGCGTCACCATCAGCGCGTTGATGTCGTCCTGCTTGCAGGAGGGCTTGTAGCCGGATTTGCCGACCAGCGTCTTCTTGGCCTCGCGCCGGGCGAGATCGAGCACCGCCGGTGCCACCAGGTCGTCATAGAGCACCACGTCGGCGGCCTGCAGCATCCGTACCGCCTTCAGCGTCAGCAGCTCGGGGTCGCCCGGCCCGGCGCCGACAAGGGTGATGGAGCCCCGCCCTTCGTCCTCGCGCCCGGCGCGCGCCCGCGCGAGGAGATCGTCGCGCAGCGTCGCGTCCGGGGCGGCGTCGGGGGTTTCCAGCGCGTGGCGGGTGAAGCGTTCCCAGAACTGCCGCCGGCCATGATGGCCGAGGCCGAGCGCGGTGACGAAGGGGCGCCAGGCCCGTGCCGCTTCGGCCCAGTGCCGGAAGCCCTGCGGGATCACCGATTCGATCTTGGCCCGCACCGCCTGGCCGAACACCGGCGCCGCGCCGTCGGTGGAGATGCCGACCACCAGCGGCGAGCGGTTGACGATGGCGCCGAAGGCAAAGTCGCAGAAGGCCGGCTTGTCGACGACGTTCACCGGCACGCCGGCCGCCCGTGCCGCCGCAGAGAATCGCGCGCCTTCCGCGTCGTCCTCGATGGCGCCGATGGCGAGGGCGGCGCCGGCGAGGTCCTCCGGCGCCCAGTCGCGCGCATGCAGCGTAATGCGTTCGCCCGCCTCGGTGGCGAGCAGGGCGAGGGCGGGGGAGAGGTCGGCGGCGTAGACATGCAGCTGCGCCCCGGCGGCGGCGATCAGCTCCGCCTTCCAGGCGGCGGCGTCCGAACCGCCGGCCAGCACCACGCGGCGCCCCTCCAGAGCGAAGAACACCGGCAGCCGGGCGAGCGGCGCCATGCGCCCGCCATGCTGTTCGGCGGGGCGGCGCGGGGAGGGGGAGGCGCCCGGTGTATCGGCCATAGCGGATCTCTTGACGACAAGTCACAAGGCTGCGCCGCCATAGCGGACGACGATGCGGTAAACGCCCATTATACCACGGTCGGACCGTCCGTGTATGCGGACCGGGCGGCAGGATGCCGGCCTCAGGGCCTCTTTCTCAGTGGCTCTTTTCCGAGAGCTTGTCGGTCCAGGCCAGCACCACGCCGGAGACCACGAACACCACATGGATGATGACGAGCCAGGTGAGCTGCTTCTCGTCGACGCCCCTGTCGAGATTCATGAAGGCCTTCAGCAGCGCGATGGCGGAGATGGCGACGATGGAAGCGAGCAGCTTCTGCTTCAGCCCGGCGAAATCGACCTTGGTCATCCATTCCGGCCAGTCGGCATGGCCCTCGGCGTCGATCTTGGAGACGAAGTTCTCATAGCCGGAGAAGATGACGATGATGACCAAGCTGCCGGTGAAGGTGAGGTCGATCAGCGCCAGAATGCCGAGAATGGTGTCGTTCTCGTCGAAGGCATTGGCATGGCTGACGAAATGCCACAGCTCGACGCCGAACTTGAACAGCAGCACCAAGAGCGCGATGACGAGGCCGATATAGAACGGCGCCATGATCCAGCGGCTGACGAAAATGAAGCGTTCGATCAGTTTTTCCATGTCCCGCCTGTCCTGGTCGCGTCTGTCCCGGTCGCGTCTGCCTCCGGTCCGGCCGCGGGCGGCCGCTCCTCTCGCAGATGCGAGATGGGTGGCATGACCTTGCGGCGGGTTCAAGAGGGAAGGTGCGATCGGCTGCCGGTGCGGCCCCCGATGCAGGGCGCGACCGGAACCGTCGCGGCCGCGACCGCGCCCGGCAGATTGCTGAAACGACAATGGCCGGGATATCCCCCGGCCATTGCCTGCGTGCTGATGGGAAGCGATACGGCCTCAGGCGTTGACGCCGGTACCGATCTGGCAGGAGACGCCGGTGCCGCCGAGTCCGCAATAGCCGCTCGGGTTCTTGGCGAGGTATTGCTGGTGATAGCCCTCGGCGAAATAGAATTCCGGCGCCGGCACGATCTCGGTGGTGATGGGATCGTAGCCCTCGGCCCCAAGTGCCGCATCATAGGTCGCCTTGCTCGCCTCCGCCGCCTGCTGCTGTTCGGGCGAGAGCGTGTAGATGCCGGAGCGGTATTGGGTGCCGATATCGTTGCCTTGCTGCATGCCCTGGGTCGGGTTGTGCGCTTCCCAGAATACCTTGAGCAACTCGTCGTAGCTCACCACCTTGGGGTCGTAGACCACCAGCACCGCCTCGGTGTGGCCGGTGCGGCCGGAGCATACTTCGTCATAGGTGGGGTTGAGCGTCGGCCCGTTGATATAGCCGACCGCGGTCACCCAGACGCCCGGCGTCTGCCAGAACTTGCGTTCGGCGCCCCAGAAGCAGCCCAGCGCGAAGATGGCGGTCTCCAGCCCCTCGGGATAGGGACCCTTGAGCGGCCGGCCGGAGACGAAATGCGTCGATGCCGTCGGCAGCGGCGCTGCCCGGCCCGGCAGCGCCTCGGACGGGGTCGGCAATTCCAGCGATTTCTTGAAGAAGAACATGGTTACGTCCCTCGCTTTTCCGCGGCCCGATATGGTGATTCGGCGGCGCGATTGCGAGAGGGGTCAGGCGCGTTTGCGTCCGAGCAGGATCAAAAGGATGCCGAGCACCACCAGCACCGCCGCCAGCGGCGCCTCGAGCAGCGGTGTGATGAGGCTTCTCCAGCTTCCGCCCGGCAGGTCGGTGCCGCCGAGCGCCTGCCCGAGACCCGTCGCGCTCGCCGCCGCCCAGGCATCGCCGAGCGGCGTGTAGAGCAGCCGCGAGGCGGCGATGGAGCGCACCCCGTCCAGCACCAGCGCCACGAAGCCGCCGGCGAGCACCCACACTCCGAAAAAGCGCAGCAGAAACCGTATCATGACCCATCTTTCGCGACCCGGATGCAGGGCGCGTCCGCCTTGCATCGGCCCTTCCGGTCTAGGCGAGCACTGCCGGGCTGGCAAGCATCGGCAAACCGCGATCCATCACACCGCCCGTATCCCGCCATCTACCGACGCGTCTGCGGCCTGCGTCACCTCGCCGGTCCGTGATGTTCCTTAGAGTTGATGTGAATCAAGGCTGCGCCCCGCACCTGCTCCGATGGTCCGGCCGGACTTTGGGGACGCCCGCGCTGCTTCGGCGGCCGGGCGGGTGGAGGGTTTTATGCGTCAATCGGCAACGGGCGGGGCGCCGGATCCTGTCGGGGTGCCCCGGCAAATCAGCAAGAGCCTCACCTTCGGCGAAGGGGGACTGGTTGCGAGCCTCGTGCTGCTCGCGTTCGCCTCGCTCACGGTGGCCTCGGGAGCGGAGACGGCGGCTTATGCCTTTCACGCCTGGCTGACCGTGCTCGCCAGCCTCGCGGCCGTCTTCGTGATCATCAGCCATCACGTGGAGCGGCCGGCGGCGCTGCCGGCGCGCGAGGTGGACGGGCGGCCGAACTACAATTTCGGCCCGGTTAAATTCGCCACCGTGGCGGCGATGTTCTGGGGCATTGCCGGCTTTCTGGTCGGGGTGATCATCGCCTTCCAGCTGGCCTTTCCGGCGCTGAACTTCGACCTGCCGTGGACCGCCTTCGGTCGGCTGCGGCCGCTGCATACCTCGGCGGTGATCTTCGCCTTCGGCGGCAATGTGCTGATCGGCACGTCGTTCTATGTCGTGCAGCGCACCTGCCACGCCCGCCTCGCCGGCTATCTGGCGCCGTGGTTCGTGGTGCTCGGCTATAATTTCTTTATTCTCATCGCCGGCACCGGCTATCTGCTTGGCATCACCCAGGGCAAGGAATACGCCGAGCCCGAATGGTACGCCGATCTGTGGCTCACCGTGGTGTGGGTCACGTATCTGCTGGTGTTCCTCGGCACGATCTGGCGCCGCCGCGAGCCGCATATCTATGTGGCGAACTGGTTCTACCTCGCCTTCATCGTGACGATCGCCGTGCTGCACCTGGGCAACAATGCCAGCGTGCCGGTGTCGATCTACTCGCCCAAGTCCTACATCGTCTGGTCGGGCGTGCAGGATGCGATGGTGCAGTGGTGGTACGGCCACAATGCGGTGGGCTTCTTCCTCACCGCCGGCTTCCTCGCCATCATGTACTACTTCATCCCCAAGCGGGCGGAGCGGCCGGTCTATTCTTACCGGCTGTCCATCGTGCATTTCTGGGCGCTGATCTTCATCTATATCTGGGCCGGTCCCCATCATCTGCACTACACGGCGCTGCCGGACTGGGCGCAGACGCTGGGCATGACCTTCTCGATCATCCTGTGGATGCCGAGCTGGGGCGGCATGATCAACGGGCTGATGACGCTATCCGGCGCCTGGGACAAGCTGCGCACCGACCCGGTGCTGCGCATGCTGGTGGTCTCGGTGGCCTTCTACGGCATGTCGACCTTCGAGGGGCCGTTGATGTCGGTGAAAGCGGTCAATTCGCTCAGCCATTACACCGACTGGACCATCGGCCATGTGCATTCCGGTGCGCTGGGCTGGGTCGCCTACATCTCCTTCGGCGCGATCTACTGCCTGGTGCCGTGGCTGTGGAACAAGCGCGAGCTCTATTCGCTGAAGCTGGTCAACTGGCACTTCTGGATCTCGACGCTGGGCATCGTCTTCTACATCTCGGCGATGTGGGTGGCGGGCATCCTGCAGGGCCTGATGTGGCGCGCCTACACCTCGCTCGGTTTCCTCGAATACTCGTTCATCGAGACCGTCGAGGCGATGCACCCCTTCTATGTGATCCGCGCCATAGGCGGCGTGCTGTTCCTGATCGGCGCCCTGATCATGGCCTTCAACCTGTGGATGACGGTGCGCTCGCCAAGCGCCGAGCCCGCCGTCTCCCTCGCTCGAAATCCTGCCTTTCTGCCGGCCGAGTGAGGAGCGCGCACCATGGCAACCGCAACCACACCTGCCCCCCGCAAGTCGCTCTGGCAGAAGCATGCCTTCTTCGAGAGGAACTCGATCTGGCTGATCATCGGCATCCTGCTGGTGATCTCGGTCGGCGGCCTCGTCGAGATCGTGCCGCTGTTCTATCTGAAGAGCACCATCGAGAAGGTGTCAGGCGTGCGTCCCTGGACGCCGCTAGAGCTCGCCGGGCGCAACATCTATGTCCGCGAGGGCTGCTACAATTGCCACTCGCAGATGATCCGCCCGCTGCGCGACGAGGTCGAGCGCTACGGCCACTACTCTCTGGCGGCTGAGAGCATGTACGACCGGCCGTTCCAGTGGGGCTCCAAGCGCACCGGGCCGGACCTCGCGCGTGTCGGCGGCAAGTATTCCGACGAGTGGCAGCGCCAGCATCTCGCCGATCCGCGCTCGGTGGTGCCGGGTTCGATCATGCCGGGCTATCCCTTCCTCGCCGAGAGCCGGCTGGAAGCTGCCGATATCGGCCAGGACATGAAGGTCAACGCCCTTTATGGCGTGCCCTATACCGAGGAAATGATCGCCGCCGCCGCGGCCGACCTGCGCACCCAGGCGACCACCGATGCCGCCGACGCCGAAGCGCTGCAGCAGCGCTATCCCGGCGCCCAGATCCGCGACTTCGACGGCAACCTGGCCTTTGTCTCCGAGGCGGATGCGCTGATCGCCTATCTGCAGGCGCTCGGCACCATGGTCGACTTCAAGCTGTACGACGACAAGGCCAACATCCGGTGAGGCAACGCACATGAACGAGACCTATCGCGCTCTCGCCGAATTCGCCCAGACCTGGGGCCTTCTCTACTTCGTCGCGCTGTTCGCCTGCGTCCTCGCCTACGCGCTGTCGCCCCGGCGTCGGCACGAGTTCGAGGAAGCCGCCCGCCTGCCTCTGAGTGAGGATTGATCATGGCCGACATGCATCGCCAAAACATCGACGCTGTTACCGGCGTCTCCACTACCGGCCATGAATGGGATGGCATCCGCGAACTCAACAATCCGCTGCCGCGCTGGTGGCTGTGGACCTTCTACGCCTGCATCGCCTGGGCGGTACTTTACTGGGTGCTGTTCCCGGCCTGGCCGCTGGTGACAGGCTACACTTATGGCCTGCTCGGGTGGAAGTCGCGCGAGGCGATCCAGGCCGACCTCGCCCAGCTCAGGGCGCAGCGCGCGGTGTTCGCCGACAAGCTGGCGGCGGCCAGCCTGCCGGAGATCGAGCAGAATCCCGAATTGCTCGCCTTCGCCCGCGCCCAGGGCCGTGCCGCCTTCGGTGACAATTGCGCCCCATGCCACGGGGCGGGTGCGGCCGGCACCAAGGGCTATCCAAATCTCAATGACGATGACTGGCTGTGGGGCGGCACGCTCGACCAGATCCACGCCACCATCCAGCACGGCGCCCGTTCCGCCGATCCAGACGCCCATGCCGGCGACATGCCGGCCTTCGGTCGCGATGGCATGCTGCCACGCCCGGATATCGTCGCCGCCGCCGATTATGTGCGGCACATCGCCGGTCTCGCCCCGGCGCCGGGTGCGGATCTCGCCAAGGGTGGGGAAGTATTCGACGCCAACTGCGCCGCCTGCCACGGAGCCGAGGGCAAGGGCAATTCGGAACTCGGCGCGCCGAACCTCGCCGACCCGATCTGGCTCTACGGCTCCGACCGCGCGACCATCATCCAGACCATCAGCAATGGCCGGGCCGGGCTCATGCCCGCATGGAAGGGCCGTCTCGACGACGGAACCCTCAAGGCGCTCACCGTCTATGTCCACACGCTGGGCGGCGGCCTGTAAGGGGGAGCCTTCCTCCGCCTCTCCTTCCTCTTTCCCTATCCTCTCCCCGTCGGGGAGAGGTGGCCCGCGAAGCGGGTCGGTGAGGGGCTACGCGGTTGGGAAGCGGGGAAGCCCCCTCACCCCACCCCTCCCTCCAATGGGGAGAGGGAGCCGTGCCTACCGGCGACATCCTGCCGCATAAGCATTTTCCCGCCCGTCATCGCCCGGATCAAAAGCGGCGGCGGTGGCCGGTACACAGAAGCAACGGCGCCGGCAGACGGGTGCCGCCTGCCGGGGAATGAGATGAACGCCGCCACGCCGTCCGACACCGCCCTCGACGAGGCTCCGCTCTACGAGGCGCGGCGCAAGATCTACCCGATCGCGGTGCGCGGCACCTTCCGGCGCATCAAGTGGGCGCTGCTCGTCGTCACCCTCGGCATCTACTATCTGCTGCCCTTCGTGCGCTGGGACCGCGGGCCGGGTGCTCCCTCGCAGGCGGTACTGGTCGATTTTGCCAATAGACGCTTCTATTTCTTCTTCATCGAGATCTGGCCGCAGGAAATCTACTACCTCACCGGTCTGTTGATTCTTGCCGCCCTCGTGCTGTTCCTGATGAACGCGGTGGCCGGGCGGGTCTGGTGCGGCTATCTCTGCCCGCAGACGGTGTGGACCGACCTGTTCCAGGCCATCGAGCGCATGGTCGAGGGCGACCCGCGCCAGCGCCGCGAGAAGCTGAAGACCGCCTCCCGCACTCGCCGCGCCTTCGAGGCGGCGGCCAAGCACGTGCTCTGGCTGATGCTCGCCTGGTGGACCGGCGGCGCCTGGGTGCTCTACTTCGCCGATGCGCCGACGCTGGTGATGCAACTGCTCAAGGGCGAGGCACCCGCCGTCGCCTATGTGTGGATCGGTGCCCTCACCGCCACCACCTATGTGCTTGCCGGCCATATGCGCGAGCAGGTCTGTACCTATATGTGCCCCTGGCCGCGCATCCAGGCGGCGCTCACCGACGAATACGCCCTCAATGTCACTTATCGCTATGACCGCGGCGAGCCGCGTGGCTCGCTGAAGAAGACGCAGGCGCTCAAGCTCCAGGGCTTGCCGGGCGGCGATTGCGTCGATTGCCGCCAATGCGTCTCGGCCTGTCCGACCGGGGTCGACATCCGCGACGGCTTGCAACTCTCCTGCGTGCAGTGCGGCCTGTGCATCGACGCCTGCGACACGGTGATGAAGAAGATCGGCCGTCCTGCCGGCCTGATCGCCTATGACACCGAGATGAACGTACAGCGCCGCCAGCGCGGCGAGGCGCCGATCTACCGCATGCTGCGTCCTCGCACCGTGCTCTATGCGGCGCTGATCGTGCTGATCGGCGGCCTGATGGCCGCGGTGCTGGCGACCCGCGGCTGGGAAGGGCTGGCGGTGATCCACGACCGCAATCCGCTGTTCGTGCAACTATCCGACGGCTCCATCCGCAACGGCTACACGCTGCGCCTCGTCAACAAGCAGTTGATACCGCGCCGTTTCGCGATCGCCGTCGAGGGCGTGCCGGAGGCGCGGCTGGAAGTGGTGGGCGAGGCGGCAACCACCAGCGGAGGTCCGGTGGTCTCCGTCGGCCCGGATCAGACTCATGAGATCCGCGTGCTCGTTTCCACCGCCGCCCGGCTGCCAGCGAACGCATCGCTCGACATCGTCTTCCACCTCACCGACGTGACGGGCGGCGAGACGGTCTCGGTTGCCGACCATTTCAAGGGACCCTGAGCCATGGCGTATCCGCCTCTCTCCTCGCCGAATGCGCCGGCCGCCGGTCGCCCTCTTACCGGTCGCATGGTGCTCGCCTGCTTCGTCGGCTTCTTCGGCGTGGTGTTCCTGGCCAATTTCATTCTCGTCCGCGCGGCGCTCTCCAGCTTCGGCGGAGTGGAAACCGAGAGCTCCTACAAGGCGGGCCTCGTCTTCGCGCAGGAGGCGGAGGCCGCCGCCCGGCAGGCAGCGTTGCACTGGCAGGTCGCGGCCCATGTGGCGGACAGGGCCTTCGAGGTAAGCGCCCGCGACGCCGTCGGCCGGCCGCTCCCCGATCTCGCCATTACGGCGGTGTTGCATCATCCGACCGACCGCCGGCTCGATATCGTCATCGACGCGGAACCGGCCGGCACCGGCGTGTGGAGGGCCGCTCCCGCCGTGCCTCCCGGCCAGTGGGAACTGATGATCGATCTGTCGCGTCACGGCGAGCGCCAGTTCCGCTCGCAGAACCGGGTATGGACGAGGTAGCGCCATGACCTCCGGCCAAGCCAGCATCGGCGACGTGTTCGACCTGCCAGCCAAGGCGCCCGCCGCACCCTCGGCCACGGCGCCGGCGCACGATCTGTCGCTCTATCTGCGCGAGGAAGCGGATGGGCGGATGGCGATGGATTTCGCCGTCGAAGGCATCGATTGCGCCGCCTGCATCGACGAGATCGAGGATGCGGTGGAGGGGCTCCCCGGCATTGCCGAGGCACGGCTGAACTACACCAGCCATCGCCTCGCAGTGGCATGGAGCACCACCGCCGCCGACCCCGCTGCTGTCTTTGCCGCGCTCGCCGGCATCGGTTACAAGGCCTATCCGTTCGGCGCCGACAAGGCGGAGCAGATCGAGCGCAATATCTCCCGCCATTTGCTGCGTTGCCTCGCGGTAGCCGGCTTCGCGGCGATGAACATCATGCTGCTGTCGGTGTCGGTGTGGTCGGGCAATGTCACCGACATCGACCCCGAGACCCGCGATCTTTTCCATTGGCTCTCGGCGCTGATCGCGCTGCCGGCCTGCGCCTATGCCGGCCAGCCGTTCTTCCACAGCGCCCTGCGCGCCTTGCGAAACGGCGCGCTCAACATGGATGTGCCGATCACGCTCGGCGTCATGCTGGCGCTGGGCGTGTCGGTCTACGAGACGTTGCACCATGCCGAACACGCTTACTTCGACTCGGCGGTGATGCTGCTGTTCTTCCTGTTGACCGGGCGCTATCTCGACCATGCGATGCGCCGCAAGACCCGCATCGAGGCCTCCAACCTCGCGGCGTTGAAGGCGGAGACGGCCAACCGGCTCGATGCCACCGGCGGTATCACCCTGGTGCCGGCTGCCGCCGTAAAGCCGGGCGATCTCGTGCTGGTGCGAGCCGGTGAGCGGGTGCCGGTGGACGGCATCGTGGTCTCCGGCCGCGCGGCGGTGGATGAGAGCCTGGTCACCGGCGAGACCCTGCCGCGCGATGCGGTGGAGGGCACAACGGTGCATGCCGGCGCGCTCATCCATCACGGTGTGCTGCATCTGCGCACCACGGCGGCCGGCGAAGACACCTTTCTCGTGGAAGTGGAACGGCTGCTGGAGCGGGCGTCCACCGATCGCAACCGTTATGTCCGCCTCGCCGATCGTGCCGCCCGGCTCTACGCGCCGATGGTGCATACCACGGCACTGCTGTCGCTGGTGGGCTGGCTCCTTGTTGGCGCTTCGCTGCATCATGCCGTGCTGATCGCGGTGGCGGTGTTGATCATCACCTGCCCCTGCGCATTGGCGCTCGCCGTGCCGGCGGTTCAGGTCGTCGCCTCAGGCACGCTGATGCGTGCAGGGGTGCTGATCAATGCCGGCGATGCCTTCGAGCGGCTGGCGGAGGTCGATACGGTGGTGTTCGACAAGACCGGCACGCTCACCACTCCCGAGCCGCACCTCGCCAATGCCGATGCGCTCTCCCCGGCATTGCTGGAGATCGCCGGCCGGCTGGCGGCCGGCAGCACCCATCCGCTGGCCCGCGCGGTGGCCGCCGCCGTGCCTGGCGCCACGCCCTATCCCGAGATGCGCGAAGTCGCCGGTTCCGGCGTCGAGGCGGAAGTGGACGGCGTGCTCGCCCGCCTTGGCAGTCCGGAGTTCTGTGGCTGCAATGATTTGCCGGCCGGGGCTGCCATTGCCGATGCCTCCCTCGTCGCCCTGCGCGTGGACGAGGAGCGGGCACTATTGATGATCCGCCAGACGCTGCGTACGGATGCGGTGGAGGTCGTGCGGCGGCTGCGCGCCATGGGCAAATCGCTGGTCATCGTCTCCGGCGACCGGCCGGTGGCGGTGACGCCGGTGGCTGAAGCACTCGGCATTGAGGAATGGCAGGGCGGGGCGACGCCGGCCGACAAGATCGCCACGCTGGAGCGCCTCGCCGCGCGCGGCCGACGGGTGCTGATGGTCGGCGACGGCATCAACGACGCCCCTTCGCTTGCCGCCGCTCATGTCTCGATGTCGCCGATCGCCGCAGCCGACGTCACGCGGGCACAGGCGGACCTGGTGTTCCTCGGCGACAGGCTGGCGCCGGTAGTGGCGGCCATCGCGGTGGCGACCAGGGCGCGGCAGTTGATGCGCGAGAACCTGATGATCGCCGTCATCTACAATCTGTTTGCCGTGCCGCTGGCCATTGCAGGCTTCGTCACCCCGTTGGTGGCGGCGGCAGCGATGTCCGGCTCCTCGGTGATCGTCACGCTGAACGCCTTGCGCGCGCGCTCGAGCGGCGATGGAAGGGAGGCAAGGTCATGAGCGTGCTCATCTATCTCCTGCCGTTGGCGCTGGGTCTCGGGCTCACCGCCTTGGGAGCCTTCATGTGGACGTTGCGCTCCGGCCAGTATGACGACTTGGACGGTGCCGCGGTGCGCGTGCTCAGCGACGATGACCTGAAGCGGCGGTGAGGGCGTGGCCATGAGTGTGGAGAGCTTCAGCTCCGACATGCCGGAAGTCCGCGCCGGTCGGCTCGGCTGCGCCTGCCCGGAAGACAGCGCCCGGTTTCTGCGCCGAGTGCCGGGCGAGGGGAGACTTGCCGCCGGCTTCGCGCTGGTGGTGCTGGCGCAGGCGCTGACCATCGGCGTGCTGCCGCTCGCCGGGGCGATGCTGGCGGATGACCCGCGGCTTGCGGCATTGCCGCTGGCGGCATTGATAGGCGGGGCGGCGGCTGCGAGTGTGCCGGCCGCTTTCCTGCTGGGTTCCTTCGGCCGCCGGGCCGGTTTCGCCCTCGGCGCCAGCCTCGGTGTCGCCGGCGGGCTGATCGGCGCTCACGGCATCCATGTGGCGTCCTTCCGCGAGCTTGTCATCGGTTGCGTCTGGCTCGGCGCGGCACAGGGCTTCGGCATGTTCTATCGCCACGCTGCCGCCTTCGGCGCCGAGGCGGGCATGCGCGCGGCCGCGGTCGGCAGATTGCTCGCCGCCGGCGTGCTGGCGGGATTGATCGGTCCGGCGCTGGCGGGCGCGGCTGAGGCGCTGTTCGTGCCGTTCGTCTTTGTCGGCACGCTGCTCGCCGCCACGCTCGCCCAGCTTGGCGTGCTGATCTTTGCGGTATTGCTGCCGGCGGCGCGCTTCGCCCATGCCCTCGATGGCGCCGGGGAGGCCAATCGCCCGGCCCTCGGCTGGCACGCGCTTGCCGGGCCGACGGTCGTCGCCGCGCTCGCGTGGGGCGCCATGAGTGCCGCCATGTCCGGCACGCCGCTCAGCCTCGTGGCCTGTGGCGTGGCCGCCCCCGCGGTGACCGGTTTCGTCGCCTGGCATGTGGTGGCGATGTACGCGCCCGCCTTGGCGGGCGGCAGGCTGGCCGCGCGTGTCGGCGCCGGTCGCCTCGCCATTGCGGGGCTGGCGCTCGCCGTCGCCAGCCTCGCTGCGACCCGCCTTGCCGAGGGAGCCGAGGTCATCGCCATCGCCTTCATGGGCGTCGGTGCCGGCTGGTCGCTTGCCGGGCTCGGCGCAACGCTTGCCTTGCACGCCCGTGGCCGGGCCTCGCGCGCCCAGCTCGCGCTTCATGACGGCGTGATCCTGCTCGGCGCCCTTGCTGGGGTCCTTCTCGGCGCGATGTGAAAATCACGGCGCAGTCGTCGATTGACGCAACGGTTCCTATTTTGTAAGTGATCGTTCACTAACAAAGCGGAGGGTGCGCCGGATGTTCACGCGGCTGATGATGGCACGGCGTTTCGCGCCGTTATTCTGGGCCCAATTCTTCAGCGCCTTCAACGACAATTTCGTGAAGAATGCCCTCGCTTTGCTGATTCTCTACGGACTCGGCGAAACCCATGGCGGCGCCCTTGTCACCGCCGCCGGCGGGGTGTTCATCCTGCCCTTCTTCCTGCTTTCTGCGCTCGGCGGCCAGCTGGCCGACCGCTACGACAAGGCGTTGGTGGCGCGCCGGCTGAAGTTCGCCGAGATATGGATCATCCTCGTGGCGGTGATCGGTTTCGTGCTGCAGTCGCTGCCCCTGCTCTTTGTCGGCCTGTTCTTCATGGGCGCGCTCAGCGCGTTGTTCGGCCCGGTGAAATACGGCATCCTGCCGGACCACCTCGCCAAGGAAGAACTGGTTTCCGGCAATGCGCTGATCGAGATGGCGACCTTCATCGCCATCCTCGCCGGCACGGTGGGTGGTGCCATCGCCATCACCCACACGGGGGAATGGTCGGTCGCCGTCTTCACCTTCGTGGTGACGGTTCTCACCTGGCTCGCCGCCCGCTTCATCCCGCCGACCGGTGCCGCCGCGCCGGATCTCCGGATCGACACCAACATCCTGCGTGCCACCGTTCGGCTGCTCGGCGAGCTCAGAACCCGCCGCACGGTATGGATCGGCGCGCTGATCGTCAGCTGGTTCTGGCTGGTCGGCGCGGTTGTGCTGTCCCTGCTGCCGACCATGGTGCAGGAGAACATCGGCGGCGACCAGAGCGTCGTCACCCTGTTCCTGATGCTGTTCACCGTCGGCGTCGCCATCGGCTCCATCCTGGCGGCCAAGCTGTCGGAAGGCCACATATTGCTGGCGCTGGTGCCGCTCTCCGGCATCACGCTCGGCATTTTTGCGCTGCTCATCGCCTGGGGCATCGCCGGCGAGCCGGCACCGGCGGCGCTGATGGGCTGGCGGGAATTCCTCGCCACGGGCTCCGGCCCGTGGATTGCCCTCGCGCTTACCGGGCTCGCGGCGTCGGGGGGCGCCTTCGTGGTGCCGACCTTCGCTTATGTGCAGAGCGAGGCGCCGGAGGACCAGCGCGCCCGCGTGATTGCCGCCAACAACGTGCTCAACGCTGCCTTCATGACCGCGGCGGCGGTCGTGGTCGCGCTGCTGCAATTCGCCGGCGCCGGCGTGCCGCTGCTGATGGCGTTGGTCGGGATTTCCACACTGCTGGTCGCTGTCGGGGTGGGGCGCGCCTTCCAGGGCCATGTCATGCGGGATCTGATCCGTGTCATCTTTCGGGTGCTGTTCCGCGTCGAGGTCACCGGCGCCGAGCATCTGCGCGCCAATGGCCAGCGCACCGTGGTGGCGATCAACCATGTGAGTTTTCTCGACGCGCCGCTGATCATGGCGCTGCTGGACAATGATCCGATCTTCGCGGTCGATGCCGGCATCGCCCAGAAGTGGTGGGTCAAGCCGTTCCTTAAGCTGGTGCGGGCGTTCCCGCTCGACCCGACGCGGCCGCTGGCCACCCGCGACCTCATCCGCCTGGTGCAGCAGGGCGAGACCCTGGTGATCTTCCCCGAAGGACGCATCACCGTCACCGGCTCGATCATGAAGATCTATGACGGCTCGGCGCTGGTCGCCGACAAGTCGGAAGCGCAGATCGTGCCGGTGCGCATCGAGGGGCTGGAGCAGACCCCGTTCTCGCGCCTGACGGCGGACCAGACCCGCAAGCGCTGGTTCCCCAAAGTGCGGGTCACCATCCTGCCACCGCGCCGGCTGAAAGTGGATCCCGAGCTGTTTGGCCGCAAGCGACGCCGGGCGGCCGGTGCCGGCCTCTATGACGTGATGAGCGACCTGGTCTTCGAGACCAGCCATACCGGCACGACACTCTACGAGGCGGTAGAGGCGACGGCCGATCGTCTCGGCCGTGGGCGGCTGATCGTCGAGGATCCGCTGGGCACTCAGCTGACCTACCGCAAGCTGTTCCTTGGCGCCAAGATTCTCGGCGCCAAGCTCGCGGCGCTGACCGGTCCGGGCGAGACCGTCGGGGTGCTGTTGCCGAATGCCGCCGGCATCACCGTGGTGCTGCTCGGCCTGCACCGCCATGGCCGCGTGCCGGCGATGCTCAACTATACGGCGGGTGCCGCCAATCTCGTCTCCGCCTGCAAGACGGCGAAGCTCACCACCGTGGTCTCCTCCAGGGCCTTCATCGAGAAGGCACGACTGGAACCGGAGCTCGCCGAACTCGCCAAGCATGTGCGTGTCGTGATGACGGAGGATGTGCGTGCGGGCATCACGTCGTTCGACAAGCTGAAGGGCTTCCTGCCGGCACGGCTGCCGGTGAAGATGGACCCGGACGGCCCGGCCGTCGTCCTGTTCACCTCAGGCTCCGAGGGCGTGCCGAAGGGCGTGGTGCTGAGCCATCGCAACATGCTGGCCAATGTGGCGCAGGTGGCGGCGCGCATCGACTTCTCGCCGGCCGACATCATCTTCAACGTGCTGCCGGTGTTCCATTCCTTCGGCCTGCTCGGCGGGCTGGTGCTGCCCATCGTTTCCGGCACCAAGACCTATCTCTATCCCTCGCCGCTGCACTATCGGATCATCCCGGAGCTGGTCTACGCCACCAATGCTACCGCGATCTTCGGCACCGATACCTTCCTCGCCGGCTATGCCCGCACCGCCAACCCTTATGATTTCCGTTCGCTGCGCTTCGTGGTTGCCGGCGCCGAGCCGGTGAAGGCCGAGACGCGGCGGGTCTGGATGGAGCGTTTCGGCCACCGCATTCTGGAGGGTTACGGCGTCACCGAGTGCTCGCCAGTGGTGGCGGTGAACACGCCGATGTTCAACAAGGCGGGCACGGTCGGGCGCATCTTGCCGGGCATCCGTCACCGCCTCGAAGCCGTGACCGGCATCGAGGATGGCGGCCGGCTGCACGTGAGGGGGCCGAACATCATGCTCGGCTATCTGCGCGCCGAGGCGCCGGGCGAGATGCAGCCGCCGGAGGGCGGCTGGTACGACACCGGCGATATTGTCGCCATCGACGAGGAGGGCTTCGTCGCCATTCGCGGCCGGGCCAAGCGCTTTGCCAAGGTCGCCGGCGAGATGGTGTCGCTTGCCGCCGTCGATGCGATGGTGGCGGCGCTGCGGCCAGATGCCGAGCATGTCGCCGTCGCCATCCCCGATGCCAGGAAAGGCGAGCGGATTCTGTTGCTTACCACCGCCGCCGACCTGACCCGCGCCGCCTTGCAGGCGCATGGCCGTGAGCTCGGTGTCACCGAGTTGATGATCCCGGCCGAGGTGTTGCCGATGGACAGCCTGCCGCTGCTCGGCTCCGGCAAGGTCGACTTCATGGCTGCCCGGCACAAGGCGCTCGAGGCGGTGGCGGCGCGCAGTGTCGCCCCGCGTAGCGGCGAGGCCTGACGGTGCCGCCCGTCGCCACCTCCGACCGTCGCGGCCGCGACGGCACGCGCACCCGCGCGCGTATCGAGGAAGCCGCGCTGCGGCTGTTCGCGGCACGCGGGGTGGCCGGCACTTCGGTGCGGGAAATCGCCGAGGCGGTCGGGGTGTCGGAGGGCGCGCTGTACCGTCATTTCGCCTCCAAGGAGGAGTTGGCGCGCGCGCTGTTCCTTGATCGCTACGCCAGCCTGGCGCAGTCGATTTGCGAGATTGGCCAACGACATACTGAGCTGTCGCCACGCCTGCGGGCCGTGATCGATTTCGGCTGCCAGCTGTTCGACGACGAGCCGGCGCTGTTCGCCTATCTCCTCATCAACCAGCATGACCATCTCGCCCATGTGCCGGACGATCCGGCGCGCAACGCCGTCGCGGCGCTGGCCGAACTGCTGGCCGGGAGCGTGGATGCGGGCTTCGAGCTGCCGCAGCCGCCGGCATTGGCGGCGGCCATGGCGCTCGGCCTGCTGGTGCAGCCGGCGGTGTTCGCGCTCTATGGCCGGCTGGATGGCCCGCTGTCGCGCCATGCGCCGACCATCACCGAGGGCGTGCTGCGGCTTCTGCGGGCGCCGGCCTTCGGCTGAGCGGGGACGTCAAAAGACATAGATAATTCAATCGACTAAAACAGCTTCAGTCCGGGCGGGATCGGCAGGCCGGCGGTCAGCGCCTGGGTACGCTCCAGGATCAACCGCTCGCCTTTGGCCCGCGCGTCGCCATGGGCGGCGACGATCAAATCCTCAAGGATTTCAGACTCTTCCGGCTTCAGCAGGCTTGGATCGATGGTGACGCCTTTCAGGGCGCCCTTGGCGCTCATGCGCACCGTCACCATGCCGCCGCCGGAGGCGCCCTCGACTTCGATGGCGTCGAGCTCGGCCTGCATCTGCTCCATGCGGGCCTGCATTTCCTTCACCTTGGACATCATGCCGAGCAGATCTTTCATGCGGGGTTCCTTACCTCAGAATTCGATTTCATCATCCGGGCCCGGGCCGTCGTCACGGGCGGCCATCAGGTCTGAATCACTCGTATAATCAATATCTTGCGGAGCCTCGACCGTGGTGCGCACATCGACGATCCGGGCACCGGGGAAGCGGGACAGCACCGCCTCCACCAAGGGGTTGGCCTGCACGTCGGTGAGCAGGGTCTCGCGGGCGGATTTCGCTTTCTCCGCAACGGTTTGCTCGCCTGCCTCGCGCGATATCGCCACCAGCCAGCGCCGGCCGGTCCAGTCGCTGAGCTTGTTCTGCAACTCGGTGAGCAGGCCGGGGCCGGCCTCGGCGGTGAGGGCGATCTCCAGCCTGCCGTCCTCGAAGGCGACGGGCCGGACGTGATTCTCCAATGAAAACTTGAGCTTAAGGTCGCGGCGGGCGGAGGCCAGCGCCACCAGATCGGCCATGGTCTCGAGGCGGATGCCCGGCGCCGCCTCCGCTGGCCGCTCGGCCGGGCGCGGGGTTTCGGTGCGGCTGGCGACGGCCAGATGCGAGGCCGGTGCGGTGTACGATGCGGCCGATGGCGCGGCGCTGGCGACCGGTGAGGCCAGTTGCTTCGAAACCGCGACCGATTGCACGGCCGCGGCGGTCGCCGGGCCGGACGCGCGGGCCAGCGGGCCGGGGGCGGAGCCGCCCATGCGGGGAGCCGGAGCGTCGCTCCCCCCGCCCGAAGTCCCTTCGGCGTCGCGCAGCTTGCGCAGCGCCTCGTCCGGGGTCGGCAGGTCGCTGGCATAGGCGAAGCGCACCAGCGCCATCTCCGCCGCCTGCATCGGCTTGGCCGCCTGCTGCACTTCGGCAAGGCCCTTGACGAGCATCTGCCAGGCGCGGGCCAGCACCCGCATCGACAGCGCCTCGGCGAGCGCGCGCCCCCGTACCCGCTCGGCCTCCACCAGCGCCGCGTCCTCGGCCGCCTGCGGCAGGATCTTCAGCCGCGTCACCAGATGGGTGAACTCGGCGAGGTCGGCGATCACCACTGCCGGGTCGGCGCCGGTGTCGTATTGCTCGCGCAGCTCGACGAGGGCGCTGCCGATGTCGCCCTTCATCAGCGCCTCGAACAGATCGATGATCCGGCCGCGATCGGCGAGGCCCAGCAGCGAGCGGACCTGCTCGGCATGCACCGTCCCGCTGCCATGGGCGATGGCCTGATCCAGCAGCGAGAGCGAATCGCGCACCGAGCCCTCGGCCGCGCGGGCGACGAGGCTGAGCGCCTCGGCATCGATGGTGACGCCCTCCGTCGCGCAGATGCCGCGCAGATGGTTCGCCAGCACGCCCGAGTCGATGCGGCGCAGATCGAAGCGCTGGCAGCGCGAGAGCACCGTCACCGGCACCTTGCGGATCTCGGTGGTGGCGAAGACGAACTTCACATGCTCCGGCGGCTCCTCCAGCGTCTTCAGCAGGCCGTTGAAGGCCGCGTTGGAGAGCATGTGCACTTCGTCGATGATGAAGACGCGGTAGCGCGCGAGGGCGGGCCGGTAGCGGGTCGCCTCGATGATCTCGCGCACGTCGCCGATGCCGGTATTGGAGGCGGCGTCCATCTCCTGCACGTCGACATGGCGCGATTCGATGATGTCGCGGCAGTGGCGGCCGAGCGTGGGCATGTCGAGCGTCGGCCCGCCCGCCGGGCCGTCCATCGGCTCGTAATTCAGCGCGCGGGCGAGGATGCGGGCGGTGGTGGTCTTGCCCACCCCGCGCACGCCGGTGAGGATATAGGCCTGCGCGATGCGCCCGGAGGCGAAGGCGTTGCGCAGGGTGCGCACCATCGGCTCCTGCCCGATCAGATCGGCGAAGGTCTGCGGCCGGTATTTGCGCGCCAGCACGCGATAGGGCGTCGCCGTCGCCGACCGGACGGCAGCCGGCGGCGTCCCGGCAATCAGGCTCGGCATGTCGTCGGGGGTATCGGGCATGTCGGCGCTCATGGTCCCTTCCATGGTCCCTTCATAGCATCGCCGGGTGGCTTCGAGGCAACCGGTGGGCGAAAGGGTGGGGAAAAATCGCCGGGGCCAGGCACTGGGGCCAGGCGCTGTGGGGCTAGGCAGACGCGACGGCGTTCAGCCGCCGATCGACTGCCGGCGTGGCAACCGCCACGGCACCCAGGCGGCAAGAAGCGCGGCCACCGCGATGCCGGCAACGACGATGCCATCGAAAAAGGTTTCATGCGGCAGGCGGGACATCGCTGCCATTGCCGTCACCAGCACCGCGGCAACGCCGCCGCGGGCGGCACTCTGCCGGCCGGCGGGCACGTTCTCGGCCATCGCCGGCGCTCCGGGCAACAGGGGAGAGGGTGGGAGGCTGACATGCGACCCGAGACGGGCTCGTTGGGGCTGCTTCCTTCCGGACCTGACCCGGTTGGCGAGTGGCTCGTCCACCGCCAACCTCCCGCCGCCTATATCGGGCAGATGGGCGGGGGATGCAAGGGGGAGGCGTGCGCGCTGTTGCGAGGTTAGGCGATGTGGCGAGCCCAGGGGGTGGCTGCGGATGGCGTAGCGTTCCATCGTGGTCGAGGGCTTCACCCGTCGCGATCTTGAGCGCATCCGCTTCGGCGGGTTTTTAGATTACAGACATTGATGCCTCCGTGGGGACCGGCAGAGGCATCGGTGTCAAGCTCGGGAACCAGCCAAGCGTCGTGGGATCTCGCGGTAACCGGCAGCAAATTCCACGCGATTAATGAATCGTGTTGCATGTGGATTTTTGTTAAAATATTGCCTGAAGGCTTCTCTCGTTCTTTTGTCAACTAGTGTTACGTCGGCGTAAGGTGAGATACATGCTAGATATGTGTCTGTTATTTCACTGCCCTTACGTTCGAAAGTATCCGGAGTGTATTTCTCTAGTGCTCTGGAAATTTGCCAGCTAGGCAGTTGCTCCGGTTTCGCTATTTCAACTGCCCGCTCATATGGAATTCGCGCTGCTTTTGCCCCTATTTTCAGTTGAGAGCGAAAAAGCCCGAGCTGAAGTAATTCGCCAACTGTCGAATTGTTCTTGATATTATCCAAAGTTACGCCTTGAGAAAACAGCATCTTAAGAACAAATTCGGAAGATTTTGTTTTATTAGATTGAGAAATTTCTCGAACAGAGGCGATAAAATCCTCTGATACACGCCGCGGGTTGCCAATTTTTTTATCTCCTCGCTGATCAATTACTTTCGCGAGGGTTTCTGTCATCAATCTTAGTTGAAAATCGAGCGCTTCTCCTTCGCGCCGCCTGCCGCTCAATAACTCTGCAATCGGCTTATTTTCAATGTTGATCATATTTAATCGAGTAAGCGCGACCATCTCGCGCAGTTCTTCGGCTCGCTCGGCAAGCAGAGGTTGAAATAGGAGCCAATCCTCCGGCCTTTTGCCAATCAATGTCTCGCCTGTTCAAATCTGGATCAATTGACCTTTAGCTATATTTCTGATTTCTGAGATATTTCCTCCGCAGATTTCATGCGCGGCACGAATCTCTTCTGCAAGTATCGTTACAATCCCGCCAATGGAATTGTCTGGACTCTTAATCCAAGCAATTAACTTACGTCTTGAAATGAATCTAAGGCGAGATAGTGCGGTATTTTCGTCGTTGTGATTTAATAATTCCTCTATGTGGTGGAAGCAAATTAAGAGTACGTATCCGCTTCGCTCTAACCAGCTTTCGAAAGCCGCGGCCGCTGCTCGATCTTCTGACCGTTGGGACACATAATCGCGCACCCAATCGCCCAGATGCGATGAATCGAGGGCGAGGTATCTCGGCTTTATTAGCAAGTTGGACATCCCAATCGATTTAACGCGAACCGTCCGCACTATCGTGTCGTCTCGGAAATCTTCCAAACCCATCCGTTGCCCTGATCAGCCGATCCAGTATCCCCGGCTCATTGTATGCATGCCCCGCGCCCTCGATGAGGTGGAACTCCGCCTCCGGCCACGCCTTGTGCAGCAGCCACGCATATTTCGCCGGGCAGGGCATGTCGTAGCGGCCATGCACGATCACGCCGGGGATGCCGCGCAGCTTGTGGGCGTCGCGCAGCAGCTGGCCTTCCTCCAGCCAGGAATCGTGGAAGAAATAGTGGTTCTCCACCCGCGCGAAGGCCAGCGCGTAGTGGCCGTCGTGATAGGGCGCGGTCAGCTCCGGGTTGGGCAGCAGGGTGATGGTCTCGCCCTCCCAGATCGTCCACGCCTTGGCGGCCTCCAGCTTTCTGGCTTCGTCGGCCCCGGTGAGCAGGGCGCGATAGGCGCGCACCGGATCGGCACGCTCGGCCTCGGTCTTCAAGGGGGCGAGGAAGCGCTCCCATTTGTCCGGGAACATCTCCGAGACGCCGAAGCGGTAGTACCAGTCGATCTCGGCGCGGGTCATGGTGTAGATGCCGCGCAGGATCAGCGCCGAGACCCGCTCCGGGTGGGTTTCGGCATAGGCGAGCGCCAGCGTCGAGCCCCAGGAGCCGCCGAACACCAGCCATTGCGCATGGCCGAATTTCTCCCGCAGCCGCTCGATATCGGCGACGAGGTGCCAGGTGGTGTTGGCCTCCAGCCCGGCATAGGGCACCGAGCGGCCGCAGCCGCGCTGGTCGAACAACAGGACGTCGTAGCGCGCCGGGTCGAACAGCCGGCGGTGGCTCTCGCCGATGCCGGCGCCGGGGCCGCCGTGCAGGAACACCGCCGGCCTGGCGCCCGGCGTGCCGACGCGCTCGTAATAGATCGAATGGCCGTCGCCGACATCGATCATGCCGGTCTCATAGGGTTCGATGGCGGGGTAGAGGGTGCGGAGCTCGGTCATGATGCGTTCTTGGATGGAGGGCGTTGGAAGGCGGCGTGGTCAGCCCTTGGGGCACCGCGGCGTTGCCGATGACGCTGAACACGCGGGCAGGCGATCGAGGAGGCGGCCGGCACCGTCGCCAGCGACGCAGCGAGAGCGGCGGCGAGAAGCGGGGAGGGGCGAAGCGGCATCGGCGACTCCAGTGTCGAGGGCGCCATGAAGACCGCAGGTGCGGAGCTTATCAAGCCGGAAAGTCGGCGGAGCGGGGCGACGGGCCGAGCCGATCCGCGATTGCGGCTGCCTTCCGCCCTCCGGCTCGGCTATAGGTGGCCGACGAGCCGACCCGCAGGGAGACCAGACGTGACGACACCGGAAACCGCTGGCGCCGATGCCGCCGGCACCGAGCCCTTCGCCCTCGATGCGCGCCTGGCGGCCGATACCTTTCCCGTCGCCGAACTGCGCCGCACCACGCTGCTGCTGATGAACGACGCCCGCTATCCCTGGCTGATCCTGGTGCCGCGCATCGCCGGCGCCAGCGAACTGATCGACCTCGACCCGGCAACCCGCGCCTCGGTGATGCACGAGCTCGACGCGGTGGCGCGGGCGCTGAAGGTGCAGACCGGCTGCGACAAGCTGAACGTCGCGGCGCTGGGCAATATGGTGCGGCAGCTGCACATCCATGTCATCGCCCGCTTCGAGACCGATGCCGCCTGGCCGAACCCGGTCTGGGGGCGCGGCGCGCCGGTGCCCTATGCCCGCGCCGCGGCGCAGGACCTGATCGAGCCGCTCAGGGCGGCGCTGGAGGATCTGGCGTGAGCATGAGCGATTTCGATGCGGCCGGGCTCGGGGAGTGGCCGGCTCTCGGCTACAGCGCCTTCCGGCTCGACCGGGCCAGCGACCGGCGCGCGCGCATGCCGGAATTCCTCGCCGACCCGCGGGCGAGGGCCTGCCTGATCGCCGGCGAGACGGTGGTGCTGGCCAAGGCCGGCGAGGGCGCGCAGCGGGCTCTCATGCCGTTCGCCGAGGCGGTGGCGCTGGGCGGGCGCACCGGCGAAGCCTGCCTGCTCGGCCTCGATGGCGAGGTGCCGCATATCGTGCTGCCGCTGCACGCGGCGGCGGTGGCGGTGCTGGCCGAGCGGGAGGAACTCCTGCTCACCGACCTGCGCTCGATCGCGGTGCAGGGGCTGGTGCCGCCGGACGAGCTCGCCGAGCTCGCCTGCGGCAAGGCGATGCTCTCCTGGCACGCGCGGCGGAGCTTCTGCTCGAATTGCGGCACCAAGCTCGAGGTCGGCGAGGCGGGGTGGCGGCGCGAGTGCCCGCATTGCGGGGCGCAGCATTTCCCGCGCACCGATCCGGTGGTGATCATGCTGACGATCGACGGCGATAACTGCCTGCTCGGCCGCTCCGCCCGCTTCGCGCCGGGCATGTGGTCGTGTCTCGCCGGCTTCGTCGAGCCGGGCGAGACCTTCGAGGAGGCGGCGCGGCGCGAGACCCTTGAGGAGGCCGGCATCCGCACCGGGGCGGCGCGCTATCTCTGCTCGCAGCCCTGGCCGTTCCCGATGTCGGTGATGATCGGCTTCCACCTTCAGGCGGCGAGCCGGGACATCCGCATCGACGATGTCGAGCTGGAGGGGGCGCGCTGGTTCCACCGCGACGAGGCACGGCTGCTGCTGACCCGCACCCACCCGGAAGGGCTGGTGGCGCCGCCGCCAATGGCGATCGCGCATCACCTGCTCCGCGCCTTCGTCGAGGGACGCGACCCGCCGGCGGGGTGATCTTCGTTTTTCCGGTCGGCGGGGCTTGACCTGGAGTGCGCTCCAGCACCTAGACGTAGATGCGTCGAGACGGTTCGGGACAGACATGAAGATCGGCGAGCTCGCCCGGCGCACGGGATTGTCCGTTTACACCCTCCGCTATTACGAGCGGATCGGACTGCTGCCGCGCGCCGGGCGGGATGCCTCGCGCCAGCGGGACTATGACGCCTCCATCCTGACATGGATCGAGTTTCTCGGGCGGCTGAAGACCACCGGGATGCCGATCCGCGACATGCTGCGCTACGCCGCGCTGCGGGCCGAGGGCGAGGAGACTGCCGCCAGGCGCGGCGAACTGCTCCGGCGCCATCGCGAGGCGGTGCGCGCGCATGTCGGCGAGCTTCAGGCCTGCCTCACCGTCCTCGACGCCAAGATCGCCGGATATGCCGGCACCGACAGCGAGGAGCCTTCCCATGACGCAGATGAGCAATCCTGACGACAGCCGGTTCGAGAAGGGCCGGGAGGCACTGGCCCGCATCGACGGCGAGGCCGGGCAGAAAGTGGTGGATGCGCTCAAGGACATCGCGCCCGATTTCGCCCGGTTGCTGATCGAGTTTCCCTTCGGCGACATCTACACGCGGCCCGGGCTCGACCTGCGCTCGCGCGAGGTGGCGACCATCGCAGCGCTGACCGCGCTCGGCACGGCCGCGCCGCAGCTCAAGGTGCATATCGCCGCCGGGCTGAATGTCGGGCTGAGCCGGGAGGAGATCGTCGAGACCATCATGCAGATGGCGGTCTATGCCGGTTTTCCGGCGGCGCTGAACGGGCTGTTCGTGGCGAAGGAGGTGTTCGCGGCGCGGGGCGTGTGAGCGGGGAGGAACACGTCCCGGCAGCGGCGGGCCGCACTCCCCGGCCGCGAAGAAGGCCCGTCACCCCATCCCTCTCCCCGACGGGGAGAGGGAGCCGGTCGCGCTTGGGTCCGCTGTCGCTGCTTCGCGTGCCAGCCTTCCTCGCCGTTGTTGCCGCGTCAGCCTTCCCGCACCCACGGCCGGAAATGCTTGGAGAGCTTCAGCCCCTGCGCCTGGTAGTTGGAGCCGAGGCCCTCGCCATAGAGCGAGCGCGGCGTCTCCAGCATGCGCTCATAGACCAGGCGGCCGACGATCTGGCCGTCTTCCAGGATGAACGGCACCTCGCGCGAGCGCACCTCCAGCACCGCGCGGGCGCCGCCATGCGCATTGGCGTGCCCGCCGGCCGCCGCATGGCCGAAGCCGGGATCGAAGAAGCCGGCGTAATGCACGCGGAACTCGCCGACCAGCGGGTCGAACGGCACCATCTCCGCCGCGAAGCCGGGCGGCACATGCACGGCTTCCTTGGAGGCGAGGATGTAGAAGGCGTCGGGATCGAGCACCAGCTCGCGCTTGCCGCGCGTCACCAGCGGCTCCCAATAATCGTCGACATCGCAGGCGGCTCGCTTGTCGACGTCGATCAGCCCGGTATGGCGCTTGGCGCGGAAGCCGAGCAGGCCACCGAAGCCGGCGCCGGACAGATCGACGCTGACGGCGATGCCGCCGCCGGCGACGTCCGGCTGCGGGGTGTCGACGAGGCGCTCGGCGGCATTGAGCGCCGCGGTCTCGGCCTCGCCGAGGCGGGCGTCGCCGCGGCGGAAGCGGATCTGCGACAGCCGCGAGCCCTTGCGCACCAGGATCGGGAAGGTGCGGGGGCTGATCTCGAGATACAGCTTGCCCTGATAGCCAGCGGGGACGATGTCGAAGGAACGGGCGCGGTCGGCGATGACGCGGGTGAACACGTCGAGCCGGCCGGTGGAGCTCTTCGGATTGGTGGAGGCGGCGATGCCGTCGGGCAGCGCCAGCGCTTCCTGCAACTCGACGAGATAGACGCAGCCGGTCTCCAGCACCTCGCCGGTGGCGAGATCGAGCTTGTGCAGGGCGAGCTGCTTCAGCCGGTCGGCGACATCGACATCGGCGCCGGGCAGGAAGCTCGCCCGGATGCGCCAGGCGGTGTCGCCGAGGCGCAGATCGAGGCTGGCCGGCTGGATCTGGTCGGCATCGAAGGGCGCCATGGTGCGGATGGCGCCGGCGGCATTGAGCGCGGCGATGGCGCTGTCCGGCAGAATGCCGTCACCTGTTGCGGGCAGACCCAGTTCGGACACGCTTCGTCTCGCTTCGGTTGAGTGATCACCAAAAGGGTGAATGTCCCGCGTTCGCTTTACCGGACGCGCCCCTTGACGCCAAGCCGGCGGCGGCGCTAATTGCCTCCACCACGTGGTCATTTGAAGCCGACCGGCTTGCCGCCACGCTAAACAAGGTTGCTAAAAAGGTCGGGGCCGCGCGGCGTGTGCGCGTGGGCGTCCCCGGTCTTACGCAAGACACCGGAGTCGCCGAATGACCGCTTCCTCTGCCGAACCCAAGCTTACCCCCGCCGAGATCGCCGAACTGCGCCCCGATACCCGCCTGGTGCATGGCGGCATCCTGCGCTCGCCCTTCGCGGAGACCTCCGAGGCGCTCTACCTGACGCAGGGCTATGTCTACGACACCGCCGAGCAGGCGGAAGCCCGCTTCAAGGGCGAAGATCCGGGTTTCATCTATACCCGCTACTCCAACCCGACCACGGCGATGTTCGAGGCCCGCCTCGCGCTGCTGGAAGGCGCCGAAGTGGCGCGGGCCACCGCCTCCGGCATGGCGGCGGTGACGGCGTCGCTGCTGTGCCAGCTAAGCACCGGCGACCATGTGGTGGCGGCGCGCGCCCTGTTCGGTTCCTGCCGCTATGTGATCGAGGAACTGCTGCCGCGCTTCGGCGTCACCTCGACGCTGGTCGACGGCACCGATCTTGCCGCCTGGCAGGCGGCGGTGACGCCGGCGACCAAGGTGTTCTTCCTCGAGAGCCCGACCAACCCGACGCTGGAGCTGGTCGACATCGCCGCGGTGGCCAAGATCGCGCATGAGGCCGGCGTCAGGCTGGTGGTCGACAACGTGTTCGCCACGCCGATGCTGCAGAGCCCGATCGCGCTCGGCGCCGACATCGTGGTCTATTCGGCGACCAAGCACATTGACGGGCAGGGGCGCTGCCTCGCCGGCGTGATCCTGTGCTCGGAGAAGTTCCTCAACGACCATCTCCAGACCTTCCTGCGCCAGACCGGGCCGTCGGTGTCGCCGTTCAACGCCTGGGTGATGCTGAAGGGGCTGGAGACGCTGCCGCTGCGCATCGAGCGTTCGCAGGCCAGCGCGGCGGCGCTGGCCGACCGGCTGGCCGGCGAGGGCAAGATCGGCAAGGTGATCTATCCCTACCGCGCCGACCATCCCCAGCACGCGCTGGCCAAGCGCCAGATGCGCGGGGGCGGCACGCTGGTCACCTTCGAGGTGGCGGGCGGCAAGGCCGGCGCCTTCCGCTTCCTCAACCAGCTGAAGGTGGTGCGCATCTCCAACAATCTCGGCGACGCCAAGAGCCTGGTCACCCACCCGGCGACCACCACGCATCAGCGCTTCACCGCCGAGGCGCGGGCGGAAATGGGGATCTCCGACGGCATGGTGCGGCTGTCGGTCGGGCTCGAGCATGTCGACGACCTCGGCGACGATATCCTGCGCGCGCTGAAGGCGGTGTGAGCGGCGCTTCTTCCGCCTGAGCCGGGCTGGTGCCGGGCTCGGGCGGAGAGGGGACCGGCAGGCCGGCGGCCGCTCCGCCGTCCTGGGCTTTCCGGGCGGCTGCCTCGCCCGAGCGGCCGCCTTATCTGGCCGCCGCCTTGCCCTTGATCTTGCCGCCGCCTTGCCCTTGTCGCGCAATCGGCCTTCACTGCCCGGCGACGGATTCGAGGAGAGCGGAATGTACAGGGCCACCACGCGTGGCGTGCAGGTGACGGTGACGCCGCGTTTCTCGCCGGAACGCTCCGACCTCGCGCGCAGCCAGTATTTCTGGGCCTACACCATCGAGATCGTCAATCTCGGCGCCTCCACGGTGCAACTTATGACCCGCCACTGGATCATCACCGACGCGCTGGGGCGGGTGCAGGAGGTGCGCGGCGCCGGGGTGGTGGGCGAGCGGCCGGTGCTGCCGCCCGGCGCGCATTTCGAATATACCAGCGGCGTGCCGCTGCCGACCTCCACCGGCTCGATGGAGGGCAGCTACGGACTGGTCGACGAGGGTGGCGAGACCTTCGACGTCGAGGTGCCGGGCTTCTCGCTGGACATGCCGGGCACCGCCCGCACGCTCAACTGAACGCCGTCGCTTCGCCGGGCACGCTTGCCGCTTCCGGCGCATCGGCTAAGCGGCTATGCTCGGTTGCGTGCAACCCGCCGTGACGAGCCGAGTCCTCGCATCCGTGATCGATTTCCGTCCGATCGCCGCCGTGCTCGGCGTGCTGCTGGCCGTCCTCGGCACCACCATGATGATTCCGGCCCTCGTCGATGTGCTGGCGGGGGAGGACGACTTCATCATCTATGCCGCCACCGCGGCGATCACCGTCTTCGTCGGCCTTTCGCTGTGGCTCGCCGGCCGCACCGGCGAGGTGGAGCTGCTCGGCCTGCGGCAGGCTTTCATATTGACGACGCTGAGCTGGGTGCTGCTCTCGTTGTTCGCCGCCATTCCCTTCATGTGGTCGGAGACGCGGCTCTCCTTCGCCGATGCCTATTTCGAGGCGATGTCGGGGCTGACCACCACCGGGGCGACGGTGATCTCCAATCTCGACGACCGCCCGCCGGGCATATTGATCTGGCGCGCCTTCCTGCACTGGTATGGCGGCATCGGCATCATTGTCTTCGCCATGGCGTTCCTGCCAATGCTGCAGATCGGCGGCATGCAACTGTTCCGGGCGGAATCGTCCGACAAATCCGAGAAGGTGCTGCCGCGCGCGGCACAGCTCGCCAAGGGCATTCTCGGCACCTATGTGGCGCTGACCTTCATTTGCGGGCTCGCCTACATGCTCGCCGGCATGGATGCGTTCGACGCCGTCGCCCATGCCATGGCAACGATCTCGACCGGCGGCTTCTCCACCCATGACGCCTCGATCGGCTTTTTCCACAGCCCCGCCATCGAATATGTGGCGATCGTGTTCATGATCACCGGCTCGCTGCCCTTCCTGCTCTATGTGCGGGTGCTGGCGGGCGATTTCTCGCGGCTGTTCGCCAACGCCGAGGTGCGGCTGTTCCTCGGCCTCGCCGCCGTGTTCACCCTGATCTCGATGTTCGAGCAGGTGCGCGGCGGCATCGCCGAGGGCGAGACGGCGCTGCGCCATGCGCTGTTCAACGTGGTGTCGCTGATGTCGACCACCGGCTTCGTCACGGTCGACTTCACCGATTGGGGACCGCCGACCGACGCGCTCTATTTCATCCTGCTGTTTCTCGGCGGCTGCACCGGCTCGACCTCGGGCGGGATGAAGATGTTCCGCATCGCCATTCTCGGCTCGGCGCTGGTGCAACATCTCAAGCGCATCGTCTATCCCAGCGGCGTGTTCCCGGTGCGCTATGGCGGCGCGCCGATCGACGACTCCGTCGTCGCCTCGGTGCTGTCCTTCGGCTTTCTCTATCTCGCCAGTTTCGCGGTGATCAGCATCGCGCTGAACTGGTTCGGCCTCGACCTCGTCACCGCGCTTTCCGGCGCCATCACCGCCATCGGCAATGTCGGCCCCGGCATCGGCCCGCATATCGGCCCGGCAGCCAATTTCGCCGGCCTGCCGGACAGCGTGATCTGGATCCTGTCCTTCGGGATGCTGCTCGGGCGCCTCGAATTGTTCACCGTGCTGGTGCTGTTCCTGCCGAGCTTCTGGCGACGCTGACGCTGCCTGCGGTCGCGGTGACGACCGTAACGGACTTGCCGTGGACCGCATGATACCGTCTATGCTCGGGCGGATCGACGAATGAGCGGAATCCGGGAGCGTTCATGCTGGCAGGCCGTACAACCACCGAGGAATTGCTGGCCTATCTGGTGGGCTTCGACACCACGAGCCGCAATTCCAACCTCCGGCTGATCGGCTTCGTGCGCGACTATCTGGAGGCCTTCGGCGTCGCCTCGGTGCTGGTGCCGAGCGCCGACGGCGAGAAGGCCAGCCTGTTCGCCACCATCGGCCCCGAGGGCGTGGGCGGCGTCTGCCTCTCCGGCCATTCCGACGTGGTGCCGGTGGACGGCCAGCCCTGGACCACCGACCCCTTCACCCTGACGCCGAAGGACGACCGGCTCTATGGCCGCGGCTCCTGCGACATGAAGGGCTTCGTCGCCACCTGCCTCGCCAAGGTGCCGGACATGGTGGCGGCGCGGCTCGCCACGCCGATCCACCTGCTGATCTCCTATGACGAGGAGCTGGGCTGCACCGGGGTGATCCCGGCGGTGCGCAAGCTGGGCGTGGACCTGCCGCTGCCCCGCGCCTGCATCGTCGGCGAGCCGACATCGATGAAGGTGGTGGACGCGCACAAATCCGGCGTCGGCTATGTGACGACGGTGATCGGCCGTGAGGCGCATTCCTCCATGCCGCATCTCGGCGCCAATGCCATCTTCGCCAGCGCCGAACTCATTGCCGAGCTCGACCGGCTGCGGGTGGAACTGATCGCCGCTGGCGACGCCTCGGGACGCTTCGATCCGCCGAACTCCACCTTGCAGGTGGTGGGCATCGAGGGCGGCACCGCCGGCAACATCGTGCCGCGCCGCTGCGTGGTGAAATGGAACCTGCGCGGGCTGCCGAATTTCGACGAGGAGAGCCTCGTCGCCGGTTTCGACCGCTTCGCCCAGCAGGTGGTGTTGCCGAAGCTCCAGGCCGACGCGCCGGAGGCGGAGATCAGCACCCATTTCACCTACCGGGTGCCGCCGCTGTCGCCGCAGCCGGGCTCGGAGGCGGAGCGGCTCGCCCTGCGGCTTGCCGGGCAGAACGCCACCTTCGCCGTATCCTACGGCACCGAGGGCGGGCATTTCCAGGCCCAGGGCGTGCCGACGGTGATCTGCGGGCCGGGCTCGATCGACCAGGCGCACAAGCCCGACGAGTTTATCGAGGTGGCGCAGCTGCGCGCCTGCGAGCGGTTCCTCGACGGGCTGATCGCGGAGTGCACGCGGTAGGGGAGCGGCTCGGGCGCGGGCGTCCTTGGGGGGACGCGGTGATGCCGGGAGGCTGGCCGGTGACCTCAGGATGACAATGTCCTACGAGGGCAAGGGTGAAACGCCGTTTGCGTGATCCCGGCTGCCTGGAATCTACCTTTCCTCTCCCCGACGGGGAGAGGTGGCCCGCGAAGCGGGTCGGTGAGGGGAGACGCCATTGGGAAGCCTTGCAGACCCCTCACCCCAGCCCTCTCCCCGACGGGGAGAGGGAGCGCGTCGCTCTGGCGGCTCACGCGATCCCGGACCGGTCCTGTGAACCGTCCGGGATGACGCTTGGGCGGGAGCGCCCGCTCACGCCTCGTCGGACGAGGCTTCCGGCTCCTCCGGGCCGACGATTTCCTCGGCCTTGAAGTCGTAGGAGCGGCCGCAGAACTCGCAGGTGACCACCACCTTGCCGTCCTCGACCAGGCTTTCCCGCTCCTCGCGGGAGAAATTCGCCAGCACGCCGGTGACGCGCTCGCGCGAGCAGGAGCATTTGGCGACGACGTTTTCCGCCTGGAACACCCGCACGCCGCGCTCGTGGAACAGCCGGAACAGCAGCCGCTCGGCGGAAAGGTCGCCGTCGACCAGCTCGACATCCTCCAGCGTGCCGACCAGCGACTGGGCTTCCATCCAGGCGTCGTCTCCCTCCGCCGCTTCGGGAAGCTCGGTGCCTTCCGGCGCATCGCCCGGATGCAGGTCGACCGGGCGGATGCGGCCGCCCTCGGTCGGCAGGAACTGCACCATCAGCCCGCCGGCACGCCACGACGAGGCGGCATCGCCGGGGTGCACCTCCTCGGCCACCGCCAGCCGCACGCGGGTGGGGATCTGCTCCGACTGGGCGAAATAGCGGTGCGCGGCATCCTCGAGATTGCCGCCCTCCAGCGCCACGATGCCCTGATAGCGGTTGGCGCTCAGTCCCTGGTCGATGGTCATGGCGAGATGGCCGGCGCCGAGCAGCGCACCGCTGTCGAGCCGCTGGCCGGGCGTCAGCGCCGCCTGCATCGCCTGCAGCCGCTCCGTGTTGAAGCGCGCATAGGCGCGCACATCCTGCGGCGCGGTGAAATCGACCACCAGCAGGTCGACCGGCCCGTCGGTGCGGGTCTGCAGGATGAAGCGGCCGCTGATCTTCAGCGTCGAGCCGAGCAGCACGGTGAGCGCCACCGCCTCGCCGAGCAGCCGCTTGACCAGCGGCGGATAGGCGTGGTGCGCCATGACGGCATCGAGCGCGGTGCCGAGGCGCACCACGCGCCCGCGCACGTCGAGGCCGTCGACGTGGAAGGGAGTGACCTGATCGTCCACCGCCTCGGCGAGCGGGAGGCGGGCGGTCTGCGAAGGATCGGGGGTGGGGATGGAGTGTGTCATGTCGCCCGCCCATATGGGTGCGAAGATGGCGTTGCGCGAGAGGCAGCAGTGCCGGCCTCCCGCGCGGCCGAAGCCGGAACGAAGGGCGCCCCGCGGGGCGCCCGGCGAACTCAGGCCGAGGCGCCTTCGAGGCACCAGGCGAGGATGCCCTTCTGCGCGTGCAGCCGGTTTTCCGCCTCGTCGAACACCACCGATTGCGGGCCGTCCATCACCTCGTCGGTGACTTCCTCGCCGCGATGGGCCGGCAGGCAGTGCATGAAGATGGCGTCCTTGGCTGCGCGCCGCATCAGCGCGCCGTTGACCTGATAGGGCTTGAGCAGGTTGTGGCGGCGTTCGGCCTCCACATCCCCCATCGACACCCAGGTATCGGTGACGACGCAATCGACGCCCTCGACCGCCTCCTCGGCGCGGGTGCCGAAGCGCACCCGGGCGCCGGTCTGCTTCACCCAGTCGACCAGCGCCGGGCGCGGGGCGAGCTCGGGCGGGGTGGCGACATTGAGCGCGAAATCGAAGCGCTCCGCCGCATGCACCCAGGAGGCCAGCACATTATTGGCGTCGCCGGTCCAGGCGACGGTGCGGCCCTGGATCGAGCCGCGGTGCTCCTCGAAGGTCATCACATCCGCCATGATCTGGCAGGGATGGCTGTCGCGGGTCAGCCCGTTGATCACCGGCACCGTGGCGTGGGCGGCGAGCTCCTCCAGCGCGGCGTGGTCGAGGATGCGGATCATGATCGCATCGACATAGCGCGACAGCACCTTGGCGGTGTCGGCGATGGTCTCGCCGCGGCCGAGCTGCATCTCGGCGCCGGTGAGCATGATGGTCTCGCCGCCGAGCTGGCGCATGGCGACGTCGAAGGAGATGCGGGTGCGGGTGGAGGGCTGGTCGAACACCATCGCCAGCACCTTGCCGGCAAAGGGCCTCTCCAGCGCCACCTTCTGCCGGCGCTTCTTCAGGTCGTGCGAGAAGCGCATGAGTTCGCGCAGCTCGCCGGCGGGCAGGGCGTTGAGATCGAGAAAATGCTTCACGCCGTTCTTCGCGTCGTTGGCCGTCATGCCGCGGCTCCCTCGGATGCGGTGAGCGAGGCCTCGATGCGCGCGCAGGCGGCATCCAGCTTCTCGAAGGCGGCGTCGATCTCCGCTTCGCCGATGTTCAAGGGCGGCAGCAGGCGCACAACGTTTTCCGCCGCCGCCGGGGCGAGCATGTGCTCGGCCCGCATGGCGGTGATGAGGTCGCCATTGGGTACGAGCGTGCGCAGGCCGACCAGCAGGCCCTCGCCGCGCACCTCGGCGATAACCGCCGGGTGGCGGTCCTTCAATTCGGCGAGGCGCTGGCGCAGGCGGGCGGCGGTGGCCTGCACCTTGTCGAGGAAGCCGTCGGCGAGCACCACGTCGAGCACCGCATTGGCGACGCTCATGGCGAGCGGATTGCCGCCATAGGTCGAGCCGTGGGTGCCCAGCGTCATGCCCTTGGCGGCTTCTTCGGTGGCGAGGCAGGCGCCGACCGGGAAGCCGCCGCCAATGCCCTTGGCCACCGCCATGATGTCCGGCGTGATGCCGGCCCATTCATGGGCGAAGAACTTGCCGGTGCGGCCGACGCCGCTCTGCACTTCGTCGAGCACCAGCAGCAGGCCGTTCTCGTCGCACAGCGCGCGCAGGGCGCGCAGGAACGACCACGAGGCCGAGCGCACGCCGCCTTCGCCCTGCACCGGCTCGATGAGGATGGCGCCGGTCTCCGGCCCGATGGCCGCCTTCACCGCGTCGAGATCGCCATAGGGCACCTGGTCGAAGCCGGGCAGCGCCGGGCCGAAGCCCTCCAGATACTTCTCGTTGCCGCCGGCGGCGATGGTCGCCAGCGTGCGGCCGTGGAAGGCGCCCTCGAAGGTGATGATGCGGTGACGCTCCGGCGCGCCGTTCACGTAATGGTACTTGCGCGCCATCTTGATCGCGCATTCCAGCGCTTCCGCGCCGGAATTGGTGAAGAACATGGTGTCGGCGAAGGTCGCCTCGACGAGACGGCGCGCGAGCTTCTCCGCGCCCTCGATGCGGAACACGTTGGACAGGTGCCACACTTTGCCGGCCTGCTCGGTCAGCGCCGCGACGAGATGCGGATGCGCGTGGCCGAGGACATTCACCGCGATGCCGGCGGTGAAGTCGAGATATCGCTGCCCGTCCTTGGTGAACAGCCAGGCGCCTTCGCCCCGCTCGAAAACCAGGTCGACGCGATTATAGGTCGGCAGGATGGGGTCGATCACCTGCCCCTCCTCTATTGATGACGGCTCTAAAAGCCTGGGCCCAAAACGAAACGTGCCGCCCTTGCGGGGGCGGCACCCGATGCAGCGGATTTTAAAGGAACGCCGCCGGGGGTCAACATGGCTGGTCAACATGACAGACCGACAACAAATGGCCGGCGGCACGGGGGCGCCGCCGGCCGGTACGATGTGCCTGCGGACTAGGCCGGAACGCTCACTCCTGCTCGTCCTCGAAGATCCACAGCTCCAGCGTCGGCTGCGGCTGGCCGGCGTGGTCGGTCATGCCGAGGAAGCCGGGGACGCGGCGCTTCTGCTCCGGGGTCAGCGAGGCCACCAGCGGCTTGGCCGCGGCGATCACCGTCTTGAGGTCCTGCGCCCGCGCCGCCTCGGCGTCGGCGAGGCGCTCCAGCACGATGAGGAAGTCGGTCGCCGGCTCGGCCTTGGCGCGATCGGCGGCACGGCCGGCGGCGTTCTTCGCCGCCTGGCGGATGGCGGCCTCCACCGGGTCCCAGAGCTTCGCCTGGTCGGGGGTGAGGCCGATCACCGTCTTCAGCGCGATGAGGCGGGCGTCGAGCACCGCCTGGGCGTCCTCCGGCGTGTAGAGGTCGACCACCGGCGGCGGCGCGTCCGCGGGCGGCGCGGCCGGCGGCGTGGTCTGGGCCATGGCCGGCGCGGCGAGCGCCATGGCGAGCGCGGCCATCGGGGCGAGGGCGGAAAGGCGGGCAACGATGCGTGTCATGATGGGTCTCCGCTCAGGCCGGGTTCACTGCCAGCCGCCATCGGGCAGGCGGCCATGGTAGGGCGTGTCGCGGCAGTGGCCCCAAGGCCCGCGCCACCAGCCGGGAGGGCAGCCATTGCCGTAATAGACCGGGGCTCCGGGGGGCACCGCGTAGCCGCCGCCGGGCAGCGGGCCGGTATAGGGAGTGTCGCGGCAACCGCCCCAGGGGCCGCGCCAGGCGCCGGGGCCGCAGCCCTGGGCGACCCTGGTGACAAGAGCGTCGGGCGCGGACAGCGTCGCGGCGATCGGAGCGGCCGAGGCCGGCATGGCGAGGAAGGCTGAGGCGGCAAGCGCCGCCGCGGCGATAAGACGGGAGGTCATGAGGCGGGAAGTATGGGGGGCCGACGCGGGGGCGGCGGCTTTTGGATGCGGCGTCATCGGCTTCTCCATCAGGCGCAAATCATGCGGCGCCATGGATGCATGCCGGGCCTGCCGGAACAATGTCTCACAGGTGGTGCGGGCTCATTTCAGAGCCGTTCCAAACCGGATCGTGATCGGGCGGGCCGGACGCGCCGATTCAAGTTATTGATCCGACTCGCATCCTTAACCAAGTGTTGCGCTGCGGACTCTCAACTGGGGAAAACGATCGTTTCGGCTCTGAACAGACTGGGCGAGAGTCTACGCATATTGTAGCCTCACGACCGTCAGATACGACATCTCGTGCGGCGGCAAATTCCATCGTGGCGTCAGCGGCATTAATCCGGCCGATCGTGTTCGGCCGGAAGCCTGTGAGATTTTGCCTGCGCGGTCGATGAGCTCAAGGAGGAACAGCGATGAACTGGACGGACGAGCGCGTCGAGCTCCTCAAGAAATTGTGGTCTGAAGGCCTGTCCGCCAGCCAGATCGCCGCCGAGCTCGGCGGCGTGACGCGCAACGCGGTCATCGGCAAGGTGCATCGCCTCGGCCTCTCCGGCCGCGCCAAGGCCGCCGCCGCTCCGGCCCCGCGCCCGCGCAAGCCGCGCCCGGCCGTGGTGGCCAGCGCGCCGGCCCGGCCGATGGTCTCCGGCAACAATGCGCTCGCCCCGGTGATGCGCCCGGTGATCGAGCCGGAGCCGGTGGAAATGCCGGATCCGGTCGCCAACGTCATCCCGATGGCGGAGCGCTGCACCATTCTCGACCTGACCGAGTTCACCTGCCGCTGGCCGGTGGGCGAGCCGGGCAAGGGCGACTTCTATTATTGCGGCAGCCGCACCAAGACCGGCCTGCCTTATTGTTCCTATCACTCCCGCATCGCCTATCAGCCGGTGCAGGACCGCCGCCGCGACCGGCGCGTAGCGCGCTGACGCAAGACGCGTTGAAGCAAGACCCACTGCCGTAAGTCGAGCTTTCGGCGTGGCGGCGGGTGGTGCGTCCGCCGGCAGACTTGACGCCGGCATTGGCGTGGGCGTGGATCGGCACCATATTGGAGCGCATTCCTCCCCGAGCCGAGCATGCTGTTTCGAAGGCCGCCGATCCCCCGTACCGAGACGCGGGCGCCCTCCGCGCCGCGCGAGGCCACGTCGCTGACGTTGCGCGTCGACGGGCGCGAGGTGGTCGTCACGCTGCGCCGCGATGCGCGGGCGCGGCGCTATACGCTGCGGGTACGGGCGGCGAGCCGGGACGTGGTGCTGACCATGCCCGCCCGCGGTTCGCTGAAGGAGGCCACAGCCTTCGCCGAGCGCCATACCGGCTGGATCGCCGTCCGCCTCGCGCAATTGCCGGTGATCGTCGCCTTCGCTCCCGGAGCGGTGGTGCCGCTGCGCGGCGTCCCGCACCGCATCGCCCATCGCCCCGGCGCGCGCGGCACGGTGTGGGCCGAGACCGACGCCGAGGGACAGGCGCTGCTTTGCGTCGCCGGCGAGGCGGCGCATGTGGCGCGCCGGGTTGCCGACTTCCTCAAGCGCGAGGCACGGCGCGACCTCACCGAGGCGAGCCGCCGCCATGCGCTCGCGCTCGGCGTCACCATCAGCCGCATCACCCTGCGCGACACGGCG
Organism: Ancylobacter defluvii; assembly: GCF_018390605.1. Classification (GTDB taxonomy): domain Bacteria; phylum Pseudomonadota; class Alphaproteobacteria; order Rhizobiales; family Xanthobacteraceae; genus Ancylobacter; species Ancylobacter defluvii. The sequence goes on along the minus strand of NZ_JAHBGD010000024.1, from coordinate 800,973 downwards.
AGCCGCTGGGGCTCGTGCTCCTCGACCGGGGGGCTATCCTATTCCTGGCGGCTGATCCTCGCTCCGCCCGAGGTGCTCGACTATCTCGCCGCCCATGAGGTGGCGCATCGCCGCGAGATGAACCACGGCCCGCGCTTCTGGGCGACGGTGGACCGCCTATTCCCCCGCCGGCACGAGGCCGAGGCCTGGCTGAAGCGGCGCGGCGCGGAGCTGCACCGCTTCGGCGCCGAGGCGGAGTGAGCGGTCCCGGTGCATCGGTCATGGCCGGAGCCGGTCCGGCCATCCACACGGTTGCGCCGGGTATGCCCGGCCAAAGGCGTGGATGCCCGGAACAGCCTGAACATGACGCGGTTCCTGGCCTCATGTCGGACGGCTTCCTGGGAAGCTTTCGAACCATTCTTCTCCCAATTGGGAAGAGGTGGCCCACCGACGGGTCTTGTCTTTGGCGAGCCCGAGGACAGGCTCCCGCGGGTCGGTGAGGGGGGACGACATCGGGAAGCCAAGAAGACCCTCACCCCAACCCTCTCCCCGACGGGGAGAGGGAGAGGAAGGGCACGGCTTTCGATTGGGACCGCCATCCCGGACGGTCCTTCAGGACCGATCGGGGACCGCTTGGGAGGTGAAGAGCGGAGGGACGGGACATGATCCGGCTCTGCGCCGCGCTCCGGCTGGGATGACGACAGCCGTCGTGCGGCCGGGATGACAACCGGGAGATGACGGCGGCGGGGTCGCCACGGTGGACGCTCGATCCTCAGCCGCCGAACAGCTTGTCGAGCAGCCAGTTGTCGATGGTGGCCGGCTTGCGCTGCGCCTGCGGGCCGCCGGTGACCACCGGCTCCTCCGGCACATCGCCGGGCGGCAGGTTGGAGGGCGCGATCTGCGGCGCCTCCAAGCCGGCGCCGGGCAGCTGGACCGGCGGCATGTCCTTGTGCGCCGCCTTCATCACCTGGCTCCACACCTCCACCGGCACGCCGGCACCCGAGGCCTTTTTGGTCGGCGAGGAATCGTCGTTGCCGAGCCAGACGGCGGCGACGAGCCGGCCCGTATAGCCGATGAACCAGGCGTCGCGGTAATCCTGGCTGGTGCCGGTCTTGCCGGCCACCGGCCAGCCGGGCAGGTCGGCGCGCTTGGCGGTGCCGGTGAGCACCACCTGCTGCAGCATGCGGTTCATCATCGACACATGTGGCGGTGCCATCACCATGCCGCGGTTCGGCGAGGGTGCGGTGTAGAGCAGCTTGCCGCTGCCGCTGTCCTTGACCTGCTGGATCACATGCGCGGCGACGCCGTAGCCGCCATTGGCGAACGGCGCATAGGCATCGGCCATTTCCAGCACCGACACTTCCGAGGTGCCCAGCGCGATCGAGGCATTGGGCTCCAGCTTGGAGGTGATGCCGAGGCGCTGGGCGGTCTTCACCACCTCGCCCGGTCCGACTTCCAGCGCCAGGCGGACGGCGACGGTGTTGAGCGACAGCGAGATCGCGGTCTTGAGATCGACCGGGCCGCGATAGTCGCGGCTGAAATTCTCCGGCTTCCAGCCCTTGATCTGCACCGGCGCGTCCTCGCGGATCGTCTCCGGCGTGAGGCCGCGCTCCATCGCGGTGAGATAGACGAAGGGCTTGAAGGACGAGCCGGGCTGGCGCCGGGCGGTGACGGCGCGGTTGTACTGGCTCTCCTCATAGGAGCGCCCGCCGACCAGAGCGCGCACGCCGCCATCGGTGTCCATCACAACCAGGGCGCCCTGCTCGACGCCGAGCTTCTTGCCGTTCTTGGCCAGCGCCTCCTTCAGCGCCTTGTCGGCGACCGCCTGCAGCGACATGTCGAGCGTGGTCTGCACGATCACGTCATGCTCGATGCTGGGCAGGATGGTCTTGAGCTGGTCGGCGACCCAGTCGGCGACATAGCCGGCGACGTCGGAGGAGTTGTTCTTCGCCACCGTTGCCGGCTTGGCGAGCGCCGCCTGCTCCATCTCCGTCGAGATGAAGCGGGCATCGGCCATGGCGTCGAGCACCACCGCGGCGCGCTGCTGCGCCGCGTCGAGGTTGCGGGTCGGGGCCAGCGAGGAGGGCGACTTGACGAGGCCGGCGATCATCGCCGCCTCCGCCAGGGTGAGCTGGCGCGCCGACTTGTTGAAGTAGCGCTGCGCCGCCGCCTCGATGCCCCAGGCGCCGGCGCCGAAATAGACGCGGTTCACATAGAGCTCGAGAATCTCGTTCTTGGAATATTTGGTCTCCAGCCAGATCGACAGGATAAGTTCCTGGATCTTGCGCGAGAGCGTGCGTTCCTGGGTGAGGAACAGGTTCTTGGCCAGTTGCTGGGTCAGTGTCGAGCCGCCCTCGCGCAGCCGTCCCGAGGTCAGGTTGACGAACACCGCGCGGCCGAGGCCGAGCGGGTCGAGGCCGAAATGCGAGTAGAAGCGCCGGTCCTCGATGGCGACGAAGGCCTGCGGCACATAGGGCGGCAGCGAGCGCAGCGGCACGGCGGAGCCGCGCATCTCGCCACGGGTGGCGATGGTCCTGCCGTCGGCGGCCTGGATGATGATGGTCGGCGGCCGGTCGGGAATGGCGAGGTTCTGGATCGGCGGCAGCTGGCCCGCCTCATAGAAGATGAGGCCGGCGACGCCGACTACCGCCCAGATGCCGAGCACGAAGGTCCAGTAGAACAACCGCGACAGCAGGCCGCGTCGCTTGGGGCCGCGCCCGCGTCCGGAAGCGGAGCGCCCGGATTCGCGCGAGGCCGAGGAGGAGCCGGATTTGCGCGAGGAGCCGCCACCGCTACTCTTGCGGACCATGGCGGTCGGCCGGTCTTCCGGCGACAGGCGCAGTTCTCCATAAGCCGACGATGCGCTCAGCACCGGCTCGCGCCGCTCGTTATCGCCGTTGCGCCCGAACATGACGTGCGGAATATCCCCCGAAAACCGCCGGTAAACGAAACCTAAACCGTGGCGGATAAACGTGGGGTTAAGGGCGATTTCGCGGCGCTGAGAGCTTTCCCCGGCTAGTGCTGGACCGAGCTCGAGAACAGCGTGACCGTGACGACGCCGGCGAGGATGAGGCCGAGGCCGATGATCGCCGGCAGGTCGAGCGACTGCTTCAGCCACAGCCAGCTTACCACCGAGACCAGCACGATGCCGACGCCGGTCCAGATGGCATAGGCGATGCCGGTCGGCAGCACCCGGAGCACCAGCGACAGAAAGAAGAAGGAGATGCCGTAGCCGGCAAGGGTCACGAGGGTCGGCACCAGCCGGGTGAACCCCTCGGTCGCCTTCAGCGAGGTGGTGGCGATCACTTCGGCGGTGATGGCGATCAGCAGATAGACATAGGTCAGCAGCACGGGAGGCTTCGCAATCTGGGGTTTCACAATCTCATGCGGCCGGCGAGGCGTCGGACGCCGCGCCGGCATTGGTTTCGTCGTCGGCGTCGAGCACCTGCAGCAGCGCCCGGCGGATCGCCGAGTGCCGGGCGGCGCCGATGATCTTCGCCCCCATCAGGTCGGTGACGTAGAACACGTCCACCACCCGCTCGCCGAAGGTGGCGACATGGGCGGAGGCGATGTTGAGATTGAGCCGCGACAGCGTCTGGGTGACGCCGTAGAGCAGGCCGGGCCGGTCGAGGCCGGCGACCTCCACCACGGTGTGGCGGTTCGACCACGAATTGTTGAGCGTCACCTCCGGCTCGACGGTGAAGGCGCGCGGCCGCTTGGGAATCTTCCTCGCCACCACTTCCGGCAGCCGGATCTCTCCCGACAGCGACTTCTCGATCGACGAGGCGATGCGGTCGGCACGGCGGATCTCGTCGCTGTCCTGCTCGAAGGCGCGGGTGAGCGAGATGGTGTCGAGCGCCCGCCCGTCGGTAGTGGTGCTGATCTGCGCATCGACGATGTTGGCGCCGGCCGCGGCGCAGGCGCCGGCGATCACCGCCAGCAGCTTGGGATGGTCGGGCGCGAAGACGGTGAGCTCGGTGATGCCGCGCTTCGGGTCGGAGCGGCTGGCGGTGGCCAGCGCCCGGCCTTCCGCCTCCGCCGCCAGGATGAAGTTGGCGTGCTCGACCTTGTGGGCGAGATCGGCGCGCAGCCAGTAGCTGGGATAGAGCCGGTCGATATAGCGCTCCAGCGCCTCCGGCTCCCAGCCCGAGGAGGCGCCGGATGTGCCGCCCAGCATGGCGGCGCGGAATTCCGCCTGCGCCCGTGCCACACGCTGGTTGCGGTTCGATTCCGAGAAGCCGCCGGTGACCACCGGCTCGGTCTCGTAATAAAGGGTGCGCAGGAGCTGCGACTTCCAGTTGTTCCACACCCCCGGCCCGACGGCGCGGATATCGGCGGTGGTGAGGATGAGCAGCAGCCGCATCCGCTCCAGGCTCTGCACCACGGCGCCAAAATTCTCGATGGTCTTGCGGTCCGACAGGTCGCGCGACTGGGCGATGGTCGACATGACCAGATGCTGCTCGATCAGCCAGGCAACGGTCTCGGTATCGGCCGCCGACAGGCCGAAGCGCGGGCACAGCTTGCGGGCGACGCGGGCGCCGGCCACCGAATGGTCCTCCGGCCGGCCCTTGGCGATATCGTGCAGGAACACCGCCACATAGATCAACTGGCGGTTCTTGATCTGGTGGATGATCTCGTTGGCGATGCCGTATTCGGGACGGTCGCCGCGCTCGATCTCGGCCAGCACGCCGATGGCACGGATCAGATGCTCGTCCACCGTGTAGGAGTGGTACATGTTGAACTGCATCATCGCGACGATCTTGCCGAAATCCGGCACGAAGCGCCCGAGCACGCCGGTCTCGTTCATCCGCCGCAGCACGATCTCGGCGGTGTCGCGCGCGGTGAGGATGTCGAGGAACAGCCGGTTGGCTTCCGGATTGTCGCGCACGCCGGCATCGATGAGCCGCAGCGAGCGGGTGGCGAGACGCATCGCGTCGGGATGGAAGGCGAGGCCCTTGCGGCCGGCATAGTAGAAGATGCGGATCAGGTTGACCGGGTCGCGCTCGAAGGCGCCGGCATCGGCGACATTGATGCGATCATGGTCGACGATGAAGTCCGGGCTTTCCTTCAGCTTGCGATTGGGCGAGCGGCGCAGCCGGGCGATCATCCGGTTGAGCCGCGGCACCGGCTTGTCATGCCGCTCCTCCAGCGCCGAGGAGACGATGGCGGTGAGGTCGCCGACGTCCTTCGCCATCAGGAAGTAGTGCTTCATGAAGCGCTCGACGTCCTTCAGGCCGGGATGGCTGACATAGCCGAGCCGCTCGGCCATCTCGCGCTGCAAATCGAAGGACAGCCGCTCCTCCGCCTTGCCGGCGAGGAAATGCAGATGGCAGCGCACCGACCAGAGGAAGCTCTCGCAGCGGCGGAACAGCGTCGCCTCCTCCGGCGTGAACACGCCCTTGGCGACGAGGTCGCGGGTCTCGCGCACCCGGTAGACATATTTCGCGATCCAGAACAGCGTGTGCAGGTCGCGCAGGCCGCCCTTGCCGTCCTTGACGTTGGGCTCGACGAGATAGCGCGACTGGCCGGCGCGCTTGTTGCGCTCCTCGCGCTCGGCGAGCTTGGCGGCGACGAATTCCGCCGCGGTCCCCTCGACCACCTCGGCGTCGAAGCGACGCATCAGCTCGTCGAACAGCGCGACCTCGCCGAGCAGCAGGCGGGCCTCCAGCACCGAGGTGCGGATGGTCATGTCGCCGCGGGCCTGGCGGATGCACTCGTCGACCGAGCGGGTGGCGTGGCCGACCTTCAGCCCCATGTCCCACAGCACGTAGAGGATGGATTCCGCGACGCTCTCGCCCCATGCGGTCTGCTTGTAGGGCAACAGGAACAGGATGTCGGTGTCCGAGCCCGGCGCCATCAGCCCGCGGCCATAGCCGCCCACGGCGACGATCGCCATGCGCTCGGCGGTGGAGGGATTGTCGGACGGGTAGAGATATTTCACAACCAGTTCGTGGACGAGCTGGAGGATCTCGTCCTGCAGCCGCGACAGCCGTTCGGCGCAGCGGCGGCCGGAGCCATCGGCCATCAGCCAGCTCTCGGCGACCTTGTGGCCCTCGGCATAGGCCAGCTTCAATCGCTTGGCGACCGCGCTGCGCAGCTCGATCTCGCTTGCCGGCTTGTCGCCGCTGAACATGCCGTCGGCAAGCGCGCAGAGCTCGGCGCGCAGGACGTCGATATCGAACAGCTCCCGGAAGGGCGGCTCGGTTCGGCGACGGCGAGGTTCGATCATGGCGCGGTCCGGCGTGAAGGGGTCTTCCGCTTTATCCGATCCCGCCGCCGACGTCATCGTCGGCGAGGCCACGATCGCCGGAACATCGTGCTTTCAAACGAGAAACTGCAGAGGAGACTCCTCAGGCACGGACTGCAAACGCGAACATGCCCGGCGCGGGGGCCGGGCATGTCGGTCACTGTCACGCGGTTCTCAAAGAACCGGCGATCTCTTACTGGGTCTTCGGTGCGGTGGCGCTGGCGCTCTGCTCCAGCGTCTTGAATTCCGGCGCCGAGTTCAGCTCCTCCTTGGTCAGGGCCACGACGATCTTCTCGCCGTCCTGGGTCGGGGTCGCGGTAAGCGACTTGAAGGAGACGGCGACCGGCTTGGCGCCGATGCCGAGGAAGCCGCCCACGTCGATCACCGCCGCGGTGATCGAGCCGTCACGCTCCACCAGCACATCGCTGATCGATCCCAGCTTCTCGTCGGTCGAGGTCACCACATCGGTGCCGATAAGATCCGAACCGAGCCACTGGGTGCCGGTCTGGGCACTGATGAAGGTCGGAGTGTTCGGCACCGCCGTTGTCTGCGCGCTGGCATTCGGCATGGTGGAGGCCGGCGCATTGGGCGAGGCCGGCGAGGGCGACGCCGCATTGGGCAGGGTCTGCTCGTTGGCCGTGTCGGGCTGCTGCGAACTGGGCGAGGGGCTCTGGGCAAACGCCACGGCGGGGGCGAGCGACAGGGCCGCAAGCGCGGTATAAGTAATGATCCTGTTCGTCATCATCGTACTCCCGTCAATATATCAATCGGATATTGCGCGGTCTCGCGACCGTCTGCTGATATAACGGGATCTATACTGATCGGTTCCGAAGTTTTTTATTTAAGTGTCGGTGTAATAATACTTTTTCGATTTGTCAGTTGAGCGTCGAGATATCGGCGATGCAGACGGTGAGGTTCTCCGTGGGGATATTCGGCCGGATTCCGCCGAGCGCCGACAGGCAGCCGCGTGGCATCGGCGCCGGGGCGGCGCCAGCCGGCGCGCGCGGCGCGCCCGGCGCTTTCATGTCGAGAGCGGGCTGCGGTGCGACCGTCGGCATGTCGCGGGCGAGATCCGGAGCCGGTGCCTGCACGGGGGCGGTGGGCAGGGCCGCTGCCGGAACGGTGATATCGAGGCGCGGACCCTTGGTCGCGCGGTTCACCATCGTCGACTGGCTCACTGCCGGCGCTTCGATGGCCCGAGGCTCCGGGGCTGCGACGCGCTCGGGTGTGAAGGCGACGGCGGCGAGAGGAAGAGCGACCGCCAGTCCGGTCGCGGCCCCGAAGAGATAGGCGGTTCCGGCGAAGCCGGCCTTGGCGATGTGACGGCTGAACATGTCTCGACCCTCCGGCGAAGGCGCGTGACGGCATCGTGCGAGGGCGCGCCAACCGCGACCTCGCCGGGAAGTCCCGCGAGCTGCTAAGCAAAATTCACTGGCGCCCGGCCTGCTGTGCCATGGGCGACGCCATAGTTAACGCAGGGCTAACGGTGAAGTTCCGTGGTTGGAATCATTCTGCGCGCTGGAGCGAGAGATGGTGCTCGGGAACCGAGACGTGGCAGACTAGCCCGTCGGGGTTGAAGGCCAGCTCGACCTCGCCATCGAGGCCGCGCGCCAGATTGCGCTCGATCACCAGCGAGCCGAAACCGCGCGCCGATGGCGGGGTGACACGCGGTCCGCCCTTCTCGGTCCAACTCAGCTCGAAGCCGCCGCCGGCTTCCGGCTGGCGGCGCGCCCAGTGGATCGACACCTTGCCGGTCGGCACCGACAGTGCGCCGTATTTGGCGGCATTGGTGGACAGCTCGTGCAGGGCGAGGCCGATGTTCTGCGCCGCTTCCGGCTTGAGGAACAGGTCCGGCCCGGCGATCGAGATGCGGTTGTTGTCGTGGTCGAGATGATGCCCCAGTTGCGAGCGCACCATGTCGTGCAGCGAGGCGCCGTGCCAGCTTTCCTGCACCAGCAGGTCATGCGAGCGCGACAGCGCCTGCAGGCGGGCGCTGAACTGCTCGACGAAATGGTCGATGGTGGTGGAATGGCGGGCGGTCTGCCGCGCCATCGCCTGGATGACCGCGAGCAGATTCTTGGAACGGTGCGTCAACTCGCGCATCAGCAGGCGCAGATGCCGCTCGTTTTCCTTGCGCTCGGTGATGTCGACCGCCGCGCCGGTGAGCCCGACGGTGGTGCCGGCAAGGTCGCGCAGCGGCTCGATATGGACATCGTACCACATTTGCGAACCGGCCTCGTCCACCTCGACCTCGCCCTTGCGCGGCTCGTTGCTCGAGAGGGCCTCGCGCTTGAGCAGGGCGAGGGGCTGGGCGCGCATCTCGCCGAGCAGGTCGGCATCGCTGGCGCCAAGCACCTGCTCGACCGGAAAGCCAAACAGGGGCTTGCTGATCGAGGTGTAGCGCAACTCCTTGTCCTGGGTGAAGATCGACACGTTGGAGCCGCGCAGCGCCATCTCGTAGCGCTGCAGGGCGGTGGCGAGCTCAAGCGCCAGACGCCGCTGCTCGCTCGCCACGATCACTGGCGAGGGCAGCGCGACCAGCGCTTTGAGGTTGGTCCACAGCGCCACCGCGCCGACGAAGTTCAGCGCCGCAAGCCCGAAGCGTATGGTCGACTGCACCCAGGGCGCGACGCCCTCGTAATCGATCGCCGCGGCCAGCGACAGCATGCCGATGGTCAGCAGCAGCGAAGCCAGCAGGAAGATGAGCGTCCGCATGCGCAGCGACAAATCGCTGCGCAGATAAAGCAGGCGCACCAGCCCGAGCGTTATGGCGAACGACGACACGACACTGACGGAGCGTGCCAAGTCGTCCACGAGATTGAGCTCCACGAGCTGCATGCCTCAATTCAGGCGGTAGCGCGCTGCTCCCGCGGCCGCGCCTTGCGCTCGAAGAAGAGGGCCTGACTGATGACCGCAGCGACCATCGAGGGCTGGAACGGCTTGGCGATCAGGAAGGCCGGCTCGGGACGGATGCCGGTGAGGAAGCGCTCGGGATAGGCGGTGATGAAGATCACCGGCACCTCGACGCTTTCGATCAGCTCGTTCACCGCCTCGAGGCCGGAACTGCCGTCGGCCAGCTGGATGTCGGCAAGCACCAGTCCCGGCGGCTTGCGGCGGGCGAGGCTGACCGCCTCGGAATGAGTGCGGGCGATGCCGGTCACCCGGTGGCCGAGACTCTCCACCAGCCCTTCGAGATCGAGTGCGATGAACGGCTCGTCCTCGATAATCAGCACGTCGGTGGCGATCTCCGCCGCCAGCTCGCGCCCGGCTTCCTCGACGAGGTTGCGCAGGGTGGCGACATCGATGTCGAGCACTGCCGCGGCCTCTTCCTCGGCGAAGCCCTCGAGCGACACCAGCAGGAAGGCCTGACGTACCGGTGGGGTAATGTGGCCGAGCCGCTGCTCGCCCTTCATCGGCGGCGGGCCGGGGTCGGGGCGCCCGTTCAGCGTCACCGAATCCCACAGGCGGGTCAGCAATTGATAGAGTGCGATGCGCGGTCCGGCCGGATGGTCGAGAACGCCGGGCTCGGCGATCAACGTTTCCAGCAGCGCCGTTACATAGGCGTCGCCGGCGGTCTGGCTGCCGCTAAGCGCGCGGGCGTAGCGGCGCAGGAACGGCAAATGCTGCGCAACGGTCTGTGATGTGCTCACACGCGTCTCCCCGAAAAATGCATTAGTCAAAGCAACCGTTAACTCCCAATAGCGGGGTAAGGTTCCGGGCGGCTAATCATTCGTTTCAAATTTTCCCCGCATGCTGGAACTCCCTTGCCCCTTGCCGGTTATCAGCAACATGAAGCGACGGAGACTCCTGTCCAAACGGTTTTCGGAGGCTCGATGTCGGGAAAGCGTAATATGACGACAGAAGACGAGAATGAAGGGCGGGGACCCATGGCCGATGCTGTGGCCGTGAACGCGCCGCGCACGCCGGGGACAGCGCTGGATGGCGACATCCAGGCCAAGATCGGCCAGCACCTGCGTGCCATGTATGACGATGTGGTGCGCCAGGGCGTGCCCAACCGTTTCCTCGACCTGCTTACCCAGCTCGACCAGCCGTCGGGTGCGGGCAAGAAGCCGGGCGGAGGAGCCGGCTCGTGAGCACCGTCGATCCCGGGCTGCGCGATGAAATCATCGCCGCAATCCCGAATTTGCGAGCATTCGCCATCTCGTTGAGCGGCAGTGTCGACAAGGCGGATGACCTGGTGCAGGAGACGCTGCTGCGGGCCTTCGCCAACATATCCAGCTTCAACCCCGGCACCAACCTGTCGGCGTGGCTGTTCACCATTCTGCGCAACCTGTTTCGCTCGGAATACCGCAAGCGCCGGCGCGAGGTGCCCGACCCGGACGGGGCGTTTGCCGCGACGCTGACCACCAGCCCCGACCAGAACAGCCATCTCGACTTCGAGGATTTTCGCGCCGCCCTCGAGCGGCTGCCGCCCGACCAGCGCGAGGCGCTGGTGCTCGTCGGCGCTTCCGGCTTCTCCTATGAGGAGGCGGCGGAAATCTGCAAATGCGCGGTGGGGACCATCAAGAGCCGCGTCAACCGCGCCCGCAATCGCCTCGGCGAACTGCTCGCGCTCGATTCCGCCGACGACCTCGCCCCGGAAAAATCGGTGGGTGTTCCCGTCCCGGCTACCGAACGCCTCTGAAAATTCGCATCGGCCAAAACCCGGCGGATCGCAGCGCGCGGCCCGCCGGGCTTTCGCTTGTCCTGTCGATGGCCGAGTGAACGCGAAATTAGAGGCGCCAATGAAAAGGCGCCCTCGCGCCGAGGCGGCGCAAGGGCGTGCTGTATCGTGTAGTCGCAGATGCGCGCTGTTGTTTCAGGGCGCCCTTCGGCCGCGAAGCATCCCCAGCACCGCCGAGACGACGAACAGGATGATCGCGACGAAGAAGATGATCTTGGCGATCTCGATCGCCGTGCCGGCGATACCGCCAAAACCGAGCACGGCGGCGATCAGGGCGATGACGAGAAAGGTGAGGGCCCAACCGAGCATGACATACCTCCCAGCTGTACGACGGTCCGAAGCCGCCTCTGCCGATGCGCGGGCGTCGATGCCGCCCTGCCGGATCAACGACTTAACCGCGCGGGAGTTCCGTATCCGGCTCAGAACCTGCCGGAAGTTGGATCAGAGACGCTTGGCGAGGTCGGGCGCCACCGCCTTCGCCTCGGCGATCAGAGTGGAGACCAGCGGCGTCATCGGCTCGCGGTCGAGCGCCACCAGGCCGATCTGGTGCACGATTTCCGGCTCGCCGATCGGAATGGAGCGGATCGAGTTCGGGAAGGCGAAGACATCGGCGAGGGCCTTGGCAACCACGCTCGACCACTGCCCGGTGCGCACATGCGACAGCAGGGCGATGGTCGAATTGGCCTCCAGCATCGGCTCGGCCAGCTGGCCGGCCTCGCGCAACTGCCGGTCGACGATGCGGCGGTTCTGCATATCCGGGGTGAGCAGGCACAGCGGCACCCGGCCGATCTCCTCCCAGCTGACCTTCTGCCGGTCGCCGAGCGGGGCGTTCACCGAGGTGAGGAAACGGTAGGTCTCCTTGTAGAGCGGTACCGTCTTCACCCGCCCGAGCGGATCGTTGTCGAGATAGGTGACGCCGGCATCGGCCTCGAGGTTCTCGATCAGGCGCAGCACCTCGTTGGAGCTCGCCGAAATCAGGGTGAAGCGCACATCGGCGTGCTTCTGGTGGAACGGGGTAGTCAACTCGCTCAGCATCGGCATGGCGGTGGGGATGGCGGCGATGCGGATATGGCCCGACAGGCCCTTGCGCAGCGTGGCGATCTCCTGACGCATGGCGCGGGTGTCGGCGATGATGCGCCGCGACCATTCCAGCGCCCGCTCGCCTTCCGGCGTAAAGCCGATGAAGCGCGAACCGCGCTCGACGAGGCGCACGCCGAGCGCCTCCTCCAGCTGCTTGAGCCCCGCCGACAGCGTGGGCTGGGTAATGCCGCAGGCTTCGGCGGCGCGGCCGAAATGGCGTTCCTTGGCGAGGGCGAGCAGCAGTTCGAAACGGTCGATCACTCGTACGCATTCCCGGCGCGTGGGCGAAAGACGTTATGTATCAGAGGCGATAGCTTTTGCGAATTAGACAGTTGAAAAAGGCGATGCCGTGCCGCACCGCTGCGGCAGGCGCTATTCGGCGGCACCGCGCAGCCCGGCGGGGTCGGCGTCTTCGGCCTCCGGCGGCTCGGAAAATTCCAGCTGGGCGATGCGCCCGCCGCGGCGGGCGATCTTGTCGGCGGAAGTGAGCGCCTGGGCGACGTCGTCGCCCATCTGCCCGTAATGTTTCGCGAGGTTGCCGACCCGCTCGCGCAACCGCTTCACATCCTCCACCAGCGCCCCGCATTCGGCGCGGATGCGGTCGGCCTGCTCGCGCATGCGCGCATCCTTGGCGATGGCCTGCACCACCTGCACCGCCAGCATCAGCAGCGACGGCGACACCAGCACCACACGGGCACGGAAGGCGCGCTGGATGACGTCGTCGAAATGCTCGTGCAGGTCGGCATAGACCGACTCGGATGGCACGAACATCAACGCGACGTCCTGCGTCTCGCCCGCCACCAGATAGCGCTCGGCAATGTCGGTGATGTGCTTGCCGACATCCTGCTTGAGCCGGGTCTCGGCCTGCTTGCGGGCCTCGGGGCTGGCGGATTCGCGGAAGGCGGTGATCGCCTCCAGCGGGAATTTCGAATCGACCAGCAGCGGCCGCCGGTCGCCGGGCAGGAAGATGGCGCAATCGGCGCGGCGACCGTTCGCCAGCGTGTGCTGGAAGGCGAAGGTCTCGCGCGGCAGCGCATCGGCGATGATCGCCTGCAGCCGCCCCTCGCCGAAGGCGCCGCGCGCCTGCTTGTTGGCCAGCGTCGCGCGCAGGCTCATCACCTGGCCGGAAAGCTCGCCGAGGCTGGCACGCGCCTGATCGACCAGCGCCAGACGTTCGTTGAGGCGAGCCAGATTCTCGTGCGTCGCCTCATTGGCGCGGGCGAGGCTCTCGCCCATGCGATAGGAGGTGGCGTCGAGCCGCTCGGCCACCGCGCGGGCGAGCTCGCCCTGCCGGTGAGCGAGGATCTCGGTCATCGACTGCACCCGCCCCGCCATTTCCGACTGGCTGCGGGTGAGTTCGATCAGCCGGTCCTCCAGCTCCTCGGCACGGCGTGCCTGCTCCTCGGCCTCGACGGCGCGGGCACGCGACTGCCGCGCCCCCGCCACCAGCACGGCGACGAGCAGCAGGAAGGCGAGCGCGGCACCGCCGGTGAGAAGCGTGGCGAGGGTGACGGCCTGCCCGGCGACGACAAACAGAAGCTGGTCCATGGCCTGCTTCTAGCAGATTCCGCGCTGTGTGCGAACGAAAAGGGAACATCGTGGTTTCGAGACCGTTGACCGGCGAGCCCGCGTCGCTTATTTCCCCCGGCATGTCCGTACGCCCGCTCATCATCCTTCCCGACAACCGCCTGCGCCTGGTCTCCGATCCGATCGTGCGCGTGGACGCGCGCGTGCGCGACCTCGTCGCCGACATGTTCGAGACCATGTATGACGCGCCGGGCATCGGCCTCGCCGCCATCCAGATCGGCGTGCCCGAGCGCATCATCACCGTCGATGTCGGCAAGCGCCAGGCGAAGGAAGAGGATGGCGACGAGGAGGGCGAGAAGAACCCGATCGCGCTGATCAATCCGGAGATCGTTTCCTCCTCCGAGGAGATATCGGTCTACCAGGAAGGCTGCCTGTCGATCCCGGACTATTACGAGGATGTGGAGCGGCCGGCGCGGGTGCGGGTGCGCTTCATGGACCTCAATGGCGAGACGCAGGAGATCGACGCCGACGGGTTGCTCGCCACCTGCGTGCAGCACGAGATCGACCATCTCAACGGCGTGCTGTTCATCGACCATATCTCCAAGCTCAAGCGCGACCGGGTGATCAAGAAATTCACCAAGGTCGCCAAGGAGCGCGAGCGCGACTGACGCGCCGTCTTCCCCCTTTCCAGTCCCGGCGCGGAGACCCCTCATGCGTGTCGTCTTCATGGGAACGCCGGACTTCGCGGTGCCCACGCTGGTCGAGATCGTCGGCGCCGGCCACGAGGTGGTCGCGGCCTATACCCGCGCGCCGGCGGCGGCCGGGCGGCGCGGGCTGGACCTGGTGCCCTCGCCGGTGCACCGCACCGCCGAGCGCTTCGGCATCCCGGTGCTGCATCCCGCCTCGCTGAAGGGCGAGGCGGCGGCCGAAGCCTTCGCCGCGCATGAGGCCGATGTCGCGGTGGTGGTGGCCTATGGCCGCATCCTGCCGCCGGCGATCCTTGCCGCGCCGGCACTCGGCTGCCTCAACCTGCACGCCTCGCTGCTGCCGCGCTGGCGCGGTGCCGCGCCGATCCAGCGCGCCATCATGGCGGGCGACAAGGAGAGCGGCGTCGCGGCCATGCGGATGGAGGAGGGGCTCGACACCGGCCCGGTCGGCCTTATCGAGCGGGTCGCCATCGCGCCCGACATGACCGCCGGCGAGTTGCACGACCGGCTGATGGTGATCGGCGCCGACCTGATGAGCCGGGCGCTGGCGGCACTGCAGCGCGGCGCGCTCGGCTTCACGCCGCAGCCGGCCGAGGGCGTCACCTATGCCGCCAAGATCCACAAGGCCGAGACCCGCATCGACTGGAGCCGGCCGGCCGGCGACGTGCATAATCACATTCGCGGGCTGTCGCCGTTTCCCGGCGCCTGGTTCGAGCTCGACGGGGTGCGGGTCAAGGTGCTGCGCTCCACACGCGGCGAAGGCGCGGGCCCGCCCGGCACGGTGCTGGACGACCGCCTGACCATCGCCTGCGGCACCGGCGCGGTACGGCTGGTCGAGGTGCAGAAGGCCGGCGGCCGGGCGATGCCGGCGGAGGAATTCCTGCGCGGCAACGCGCTCAAGGCGGGCGACGGGGTGGGCTGATGATCCGGGCGGTGCGGGCGGACGACCATGACGCGTGGCTGCCGCTCTGGCAGGCCTACCTGACCTTCTACGAGGCGGAGCTGCCGGTGCAGGTGACGCGCACCACCTGGGAGCGGCTGCTCGATCCGGCCGAGCCGATGCACGGCGCGCTGGCTTTCGATGCCGAAGGCCGGGGCGTGGGGCTGGTGCACTGGCTGTTCCATCGCTCGACCTGGAGCGAAGGCGATGTCTGCTACCTGAACGACCTGTTCGTCGACGGCAGCCAGCGCGGCAAGGGGTTGGGCCGCGATTTGATCGCCCATGTCCATGCCGATGCCGCCACCCGCGGCGCGCCCGAGGTCTACTGGCTGACCCACGAGACCAACCTCACCGCGCAGAAGCTCTACAACGCGGTGGCCGAGCGTCCCGGCTTCATCCAGTACCGCCAGCTGACCGGCGAATAGGAACGGGCGCGCCAAAAGCGCGCCCGCTGATGTTTAAGCAACGTCAGGGTCGGACGACGTGCCAGGGTGCCGCGCCCGCCTGCCCGTCTGCCAGCCGGCGCCGTCTCGCTTCGTCGGCTCACTTGGTCAGTTCATTTGCCCGGCTGGGCGACGACGCGCAGATAGGGCTTCAGCGTCTTCCAGCCTTCGGGGAACTTTTCCTTTGCCGCCTCGTCGCTGACCGAGGGAACGATGATGACGTCATCGCCGTCCTTCCAGTTCGCCGGGGTGGCGACGGAATGGGTGGCGGAGAGCTGCAGCGAATCGATCACCCGCAGGATCTCGTCGAAATTGCGCCCCGCGCTCGCCGGGTAGGTGAGGGAGAGCTTCAGCTTCTTGTCCGGCCCGACAATGAACACCGAGCGCACGGTCATGGTATCGGACGCGTTGGGGTGGATCATGTCGTACAGGCCGGAAATGGTGCGGTCCTGATCGGCGATCAACGGGAAGTTCGGCGCATAGCCCTGGGTCTCGGCGATGTCTTCCGCCCATTTGGCATGGGCGTCGAGCGGATCGACCGACAGGCCGATGACCTTGACGTTGCGGCGGTCGAATTCCGGCTTGAGCCGGGCGACCTGGCCGAGCTCGGTGGTGCAGACCGGAGTGAAGTTCTTCGGATGCGAGAACAGCACGCCCCAGGAGTTGCCGAGCCACTCATGGAACCGGATCGGTCCCTCGGTGGTCTGCGCTTCGAAATCGGGCACGACGTCGCCTAGACGGATAGTCATAGGAGGGCTCCAACCATATTTACATTATTATCATGTGCATGAATTATAAAACACGATCATGACTTGGGGAAGGTGGTCGTGGCTTTTACGGTATCTTACGGATGGAACCGATGCCGGGCGATGACGTTACTGCTGGTGGAACAGGGTTCCCCCGCTGGGTGTTCTGGAGAGAAACATGATGATGAAGGTCCTTGCCATTTCCGCTGTGGCGCTCAGCCTCGCGGCCTGCACCACCACCGAGCGCCGCGCAACGGGCGGCGCGCTGATCGGCGGCGGTACCGGCGCGGTCATTGGTGGCATTGCCGGTGGTGGCACCGGCGCAGCGGTGGGCGGCGCGATCGGTGCCGGCACCGGCGCGCTGATCGGCGCGGCGACCTCGCCGGGCGACTGCTGGGCGCGCGACGCCTATGGACGGCGCGTGGCCGTTCCCTGCCGCTGAACCAGGCACTCCACCAACATCGGACGGCCCCCCTTGCGGGGGCCGTTCGCATATTCGGCACCTATTGGCTGGCCCAGAGCACCCGGGCGATCGAGGCGATGTCGGTCTCCGGAATGATCTGGTCGGGATGGCCGGGAGTAAGCGAGCGCAGCTCCAGCGTGCGGGCGGTGCGGCGCTTCAGCTCCTTGGCAAGCACCTCGCCGCGGCGGGTCCTGACGATCACCCGGTCGCCGCGACGTATCGCCGCCGCAGGCGAGACGACGACGATGTCGCCGTCGCGGTAGAGCGGCATCATCGCATCACCGGCGATTTCCAGCGCATAGGCATGCTCGTCGTCGATATCGGGGAAGGCCGCCTGATCCCAGCCGCTGCCGGCTGGCAGGCCAGCCTCGTCGAAGAAGGCGCCGTTGCCGGCCCGGGCGAAGTCGAGCAGCCGGATCAGGCGCCCGCTGCGCGGGCGTTGCACCAGATGCATGAAATCATCGAGGTCGGTGCTGGTGGCGTGGAGGATCTTGGCGATACTCTCGGTCGAGGGCCAGCGCGGCCGCCCATCCGATGCCTCGCGCTTGGAGCGATTGAAAGTGGTGGCGTCCAGTCCTGCCCGCTTGGCCAATGCCGATGCCGTCAGACCGTGACGCTGGGCGAGGAGGTCTACCGCTCGCCAGATCTGGGCATGGGTGAGCATTGTACAATCCAGGGTTGATTATTATGGTTAACGCAATCTAGAATTAGGAATTATACCCTATTGCCCGAGGCGTCCAGTACCGCTTGCAACCTATGCCGCACGGGGTTACAGCCGCCTCGGGGAGCCCCGTCGGCGGGGGCGGGATTGCGCGGCATGGCCGCCCGATGGGATCGTTCATGACCGGATTCATCTATAAGATATCTCCGCGCGTGGCGTGGGCGCGGGCCGCGGAGGCCGGGCGTTTCGACGGCGCACCGGTGGACATCGCCGACGGCTTCATCCATTTCTCCACTGCGGCGCAACTGCGCGGCACCGCCGCCAAGCATTTTGCCGGCCAGGCCGATCTGGTCCTGGCGGCGATCCGGGTGGAGGCGCTCGATCCGGCGGCGCTACGCTGGGAGCCTTCGCGCGGCGGCGACCTGTTCCCGCATCTCTACGCGCCGCTGCCGATGAGCGCGGTCGCCTTCGTCCGCGATCTGCCGCTGGGGGCGGACGGCGCGCATCAGTTCGGAGAGCTCGCATGAGCGCCCTGCTCGACCTCGCCTTGCCGTTCGCCCGGTTGATCGATCCGGAGACGGCGCACGGGCTGGCCATCCGCGCGCTCGCCTGTCTGCCGGCAGCGGCGCCGCCACCGGACGATCCCTCGCTGGCGCTGCGGGCCTTCGGGCTCGACTTCCCCAATCCGGTGGGCCTCGCCGCCGGCTTCGACAAGGAAGCCGAGGTGCCGGATGCCATGCTCGGCATCGGCTTCGGCTTCGTCGAGGTGGGCACCATCACGCCGCGCCCGCAGCCAGGCAATCCGCGCCCGCGCAATTTCCGCCTTGCCGAGGATCGGGGGGTGATCAACCGCTACGGTTTCAACAGCGGCGGGCAGGACCCGGCGCGCGAGCGGCTGAAGGAGCGTCGCGGGCGTCCGGGCATCGTCGGGGTCAATGTCGGGGCGAACAAGGAGGCGGCCGACCGGGTTGCCGACTATGTCTCCGGCATCGAGGCCTTTGGCGACGTCGCCAGCTATTTCACCGCCAATGTTTCCTCGCCCAACACGCCGGGCCTGCGCGACCTGCAGGAGGAGCGGGCGCTGGACGACCTCATCGCCCACCTGCTCGATGCGCGCGAGCGCGCGGCGCCGAGCGTGCCGCTGCTGATCAAGATCGCTCCCGATCTCGCCCTTCCCCATCTCGACGCGGTGGTGCAGGTGGCGCGCCGGCGCGGGGTGGATGGGCTGATCGTCTCCAACACCACGATCTCGCGTCCGGAGAGCCTGCGCTCCGCGCACCGCAAGGAGACCGGCGGGCTCTCGGGACGGCCGCTGTTCCCGCTGTCGACCCGCATGCTGGCAGAGACCTATGTGCGGGTTGAGGGGGCGTTCCCGCTGATCGGCGCCGGCGGCATCGACAGCCCGGAAGCGGCGATCGCCAAGATCGAGGCCGGGGCGACGCTCATCCAGCTTTATTCGGCGCTGGTCTATGAGGGGCTGGGCCTTGTGGGGCGGATCACCCAGGGGCTTTCCGCCTATCTCGCCGCCGATGGCCGCCTGCTGTCCGAACTGGTGGGCACGACGGCGCGCGAGCGCGTGGCGGAGCCGTTTCCCGGCTAGAGCAATTCCCGCAAAAGTGCGCAGCGGTTTTGCGAAAATAATTGCGTAAAAACAAAGAGTTATAGAAATTTCGGTGAGCCGGATTTCACTGCAATTGCTCTAGGCGGGAAAGGTGCGCCGCACCAGCGCCGGAACGCGCAGCGCTTGCAGCACGCCGCGCCCGGCCATGAAGGCGAGGTAGGCCCACCACAGGCCGGTATTGCCGAACGGGCGGCCGATCCACCAGGCGGCGAAGAACAGCACCACCGCGCCGAACATCAGGTTGCGCATGTCGCGCGACCAGGTGGAGCCGGCATAGATGCCGTCATAGGCAAAGGCGGCGACGCCCATGACCGGGGTGAGCGCCGCCAGCGGCAGAAACGCCCGTGCCGCCTCGCGCACCTGCGGATTGCTGGTGAGGGCGTCGATCACCGCCCCGCCGCCCAGCCACAGAGCGAGCGTCGCCGGCACCGCGAAGCCGAAGCCCCAGAACAGCACCAGCCCGACCGAGCGGCGGAAGCCGGCGCGGTCGCGGGCACCGACCGCCTGGCCGCAGATCTGCTCGGCGGCGGTGGAGAAGCCGTCGAGGAAGAAGGCGGTGACCATCACCATGTTGTAGAGCACGGCATTGGCCGCCAGCGTCACGTCGTCGGAGCGGGCGCCCTGGGCGGTGAAGAACAGCAGCACCAGCATCAAAAGGCCGGTGCGGATCATGATGTCGCCATTGACGCCGACGGTCTCGACGAGCCGGGCACGGTCGAGGAGGGTGGCCAGCGGCAGCCGCCAGTTCGCGCCGATCAGCCGGCGGGCGGCGAGAAGGCCGAACAAGGTGCCGACCACTTCGGCGGCCAGATTGGCGAGCGCGGCGCCGGCGATGCCGTAGTCCCAGTACAGCACGAGCAGCAGGGTCAGCGCGGCGTTGATGCCGGCGATCAGCACTTGCAGGCCAAGGCCGATATCGGTGCGGGCAATGCCGACCAGCCAGCCGAGCAGCGCGAAATTGCCGATGGCGAACGGGGCCGAGAAGACGCGGATGGAGAAATACACCGCGGCGGCGGCCGTCACCGCCTCGCTGGTGCCCATCAGGCGGAACGCCAGAACTCCCACCGGCACATGCACCAGGATGATGGCGAGGCCGATGGCGGCGCAGAGGACGAGCGCGCGGGCGAGGGTGGCGCGCACCTCCAGCGCATCGCCGCGCCCGAGCGCCTGCGCGGTCAGCCCCGCCGTGCCCATGCGCAGCGAGCCGAACACCCAGAACAGGAAATCGAACAGCAGCGCGCCGACCGCCACTGCCCCGAGCAGCACCGCATCGCCCAGCCGGCCGACCGCGGCGGTGGCAACGAGGCCGAGCAGCGGCGTCGTCATCTGCGCCAGCGTGGCCGGCAGCGCGATGGCGAGGAAGCGCCGGTGGGTGACGTCGGCGCGGCCGCCGGCAGCGGCGAGGTTCATGGGTTCACCGGCCGCGCTGGGCGATGCGCATGATCAGCCACAGCGGCACCACGATTACCGCGCCGAGCACGAAATAGCGCCAGAGCTTGTCGATCGCCTCGAAGCCGAAGCTGAACAGCCCGCGCACCAGCCGCTCCAGGCTGGAGAGGATGTTGAGCGGATCGAGGCCGAGGGCACTGAGGATCACGCCGATAACCACCGACAGGATCACGAGGCGCACCAGCACCCAGAGCGGCGAACCGCCCATCAGCCGTGAGAGCTGGTTGTCGGACATGGAATTGTCACTCCGGTTTCAGGATGCTTCCCTATCACGCCGTGCGGCGCGGCGGGAGGCCGGGCGAGCGGCCGTCCCGCCGCCGTCGCTCTCGGCTCCCGCGTCGTCGTCAGCCGCAACCTCGCCTTGCGTGCGCAGCAGGGCCTCCAGCGTCGCCAAGGTGTCGGCCTCGGCCGGCGGCTTGTCCCAGCGCAGCCTGGCGATGCGGGGAAAGCGCATGGCGACGCCGGAGCGGTGGCGGGTCGAGCGCGCCAGGCCCTCGAACGCCACTTCCAGCACCAGCCCCTCGTCGCGCGCATGCACCACTTCCCGCACCGGGCCGAAGCGGTTCACCGTGTTCCGGCGCACGAAGCGGTCGATCTCGATCAGTTCGGCATCGGTGAAGCCGAAATAGGCCTTGCCGACCGGCACCAGCTCGCCGTCGCCGGTCCACACCCCGAACGTGTAGTCGGAATAATAGGAGGAGCGCTTGCCGTGGCCGCGCTGGGCATACATCAGCACCGCATCGACGCTGTGCGGATCGCGCTTCCACTTCCACCACGGGCCTTTCGGCCGGCCGGGCAGATAGAGGCTGTCGGCGCGCTTCAGCATGACGCCTTCCACCGCATCGGCATCCGGCCCGGCGCCATGAGTGGCGGGATCGGCGCGGGCGGCGGTGAGTTCCTCCCATGTCGCGAAGGGCACCAGCGGCGAGAGGTCGAGCCGCGCATCCGTCGGATGGGTGGCGATCAGCGCTTCCAGCCGGGCACGGCGGGCGTCGAAGGGGAGGGCGCGGACATCCTCGGTGCCGTCGACCAACAGGTCATAGGCGCGGATATGCGCCGGGAACTCGGTAATGAGCTTGGCCGATACCGCCTTGCGATTCAGCCGCTGCTGCAGCACGTTGAACGACTGGACGCGCTCCTGGCGCAGGATTAGCAGCTCGCCGTCGACCGCGCCCTCGAAGGCCAGCGCCTCGGCGAGGTCGGGGAAGGCGCCGGAAATGTCCTCGCCGGTACGGCTGTAGAGGCGGGTGGTCGACCGGCCGTCGGCGTCGACGGCCCGCGCGGCCTGGATGCGGATGCCGTCCCATTTCCACTCGGCGCGGAAATCCCGCGGGTCGAGGCTTTCCCGGTCCGCCGCCTCCAGCGGGTGGGCGAGCATGACCGGGCGGAACGGCGTCGGATTCTCGGTCTGTGGTCGTTCGCCATGTCCCTCCGCCCAGGCGAACAGTTCCGCATAGGGCGGGGTGAGGCCGGGCCAGACCAGCTCGATATCGTCCGGCGTCAGCGCGCCGAGCGCGGCGACCGCCGTCTTGGCGAGGCGGGCGGAGACGCCGATGCGCAGCGAGCCGGTGATCAGCTTCAGCAGCGCCCAGCGGCCGGTCTCGTCCAGCCGGTCGAGCAGGCCGGCGAGCACGGCGGGCAGTTCGGTGCGGCCCATATGGGTGAGGGTGTGGATCACGTCGGAAAGCGGGATGCCGAGGTCTGGGCGTGCTTCCCCCTCACCCAGCCCTCTCCCCGGCGGGGAGAGGGCTTTCGAAGCGGGGCCTGCTCCCTCTCCCCGTCGGGGAGAGGGCTGGGGTGAGGGGCCTTCCGGCCTTGCCGGCGCCGGCCACATCAGCGCCACCGTCTCGGAGAGGTCGCCGACATAGTCGTAGGACAGCGCGAACAATACCGGGTCGGTGCGCTCGGCGATGAGCTGGCGGATCAGCCCCGGTTTGGCGTTGCGGAACGAGAGCGCGCCGGTGAGCGCCGCCAGGGCCCAGCCGCGATCCAGGTCCGGCACATGGCGGAAATAGTCGGCGATCAGCCGGATCTTGCCGTTGCGGCGCGGCTCATAGGCGAGGCGGTCGATGAGGGCGGCGAAGCGGTTCACGACGGCTTCCCCTCCGCCGGGGCGTCGCCGCTTGCCTTCCCCGTGGCCGGGGCGTCGCCGCTCTCCGCCTCCTCCTCGCCATAGCCGACCAAATGCAGAGGACGCGCGGTAAGCCCGGCCTGTCCCGCCCAGTGGACGAGGGCATCCTCCTGGCCGTGGGTGACCCACAATTCGCCGCAGCCGGTGGCGAGGATGGCGTGCTGGAGGTCATCCCAGTCGGCATGGTCGGAGATGACGAGGGGCAGCTCGACGCCGTGCTGGCGGGCGCGGGCGCGGATGCGCATCCAGCCGGACGCAAACGCTGTGACCGGATCGGCGAAGCGTCGCGACCACACTTCGGCGAGGGAGCTCGGCGGGGCGATCACGACGGCGCCCGGAAGCTCGTCCGGCGTCGCTTCGCGAGCGAGCTTCACGGGGCCGAGGGCGATGCCCTCGCTCTCGTAATAGGCGGTGAGACGCTCCATGGCGCCGTGCAGCAGGATCGGCCGGTCATGGCCGGCGGCGCGCAGCAGCGCGATCACCCGTTGCGCCTTGCCGAGCGCATAGGCGCCGATGATGTGGGTGCGCTCGGGGAAAAGCTGGAGCGAGGCGACGAGCTTGCCGATCTCTCCGGCCGGATCGGGATGGCGGAACACCGGCAGGCCGAAGGTCGCCTCGGAGATGAACACGTCGCAGCCGATCGGCTCGAAGGGCACGCAGGTGGGGTCGATCCCCGGCTTGTAGTCGCCCGAGGCGACGATGCGGCAACCGTTCTTTTCCACCCGGATCTGCGCCGAGCCGAGGATGTGCCCGGCCGGGAAGAAGCTGGCCTTCACCCCGTTGACCTCCACGCTCTCGCCATAGGCGATGGCCTGGGTGTCGCCGGCGAAATCCGCGCCGTAGCGGATTGCCATGATGTCGAGCGTCTGGCGCGTCGCCAGCACCGCGCCATGGCCGGCGCGGGCATGGTCGGAATGGCCATGGGTGATCAGCGCCCGCGGCACCGGGCGCACCGGATCGATGAAGAAATCCCCGGCGGGCGAATACAGCCCCCGCGGTGTCGGGCGGAGCAGGTCTTCCGGGCGCATCGCAGAACGCATGGGCCTTGCGAAACTCTCTTACCAAGCGGCGTCGGGAAGGATATAGGGCGTCGCCTCGCGATTTGCCGAGATTTCGGCTTTAGAGACACCCCCATGGCTGGCGCCCCGCTGTTTTTGTCGTCCGGTGATCCCACCCTCGACCGCCGCGTCGACTGGGCGCGCGCGCTGATGTCCGAGGGCAATGCCAGCGATGCCGAGACGTTGCTGGCGGAGGTGGCCGAGCGCGCGCCGGGCTTCCTGCCCGGCTGGTTCCTGCTCGGCGAGGCCCGCGAGGCGCTCGGCGACGCGGCCGGCGCCGGCGACGCCTATGCCCGCGCCCGCGCCCTCGATCCCGAGGACCGGCTGGGCGCCACGCTCCGGCTCGCCCGGCTCGGCCGCGACGAAACCCCGGAAATGAGCGCCGCCTATGTGCGCACCCTGTTCGACCAATATGCCGAGCGCTTCGACAAGGCGCTGGAGCGGCTCGACTATCGCGGGCCGGAGCTGATCCACGGCGCGCTGGAGGCGGCCTGCCAGGGGCTCGGCCGGCCGTTCGCCTTCGCCCATGCGCATGACCTCGGCTGCGGCACCGGCCTCGTCGGGGTGCGGCTCGCCGATCATGTCGGGGAGATGGGCGGGGTGGACCTGTCGCCGAACATGATCGCGCTGGCGCGGCGCCGCGGCGTCTATGGCCGGCTGGTGGCCGGCGACATGGTGGACTATCTGCGCGAGAGGCCGGCGGGCGAAGCGGATCTCGTCTTTGCCGGCGACGCCTTCTGCTATCTCGGCGATCTCGGCCCGGTGCTCGTCGAGAGCCGGCGGGTGCTGGAGCCGGGCGGGTTTCTCGCCTTCACCGTCGAGACGCATGGCGGCGAAGGCGTGCTGCTGCGCGACACGCTGCGCTATGCGCATGCGCCGGCCTATGTGAGCGAGGCGCTGGCGGGCGCGGGGCTCGGCTTGCTGTCCTGCGAGGCGGCGTCCACCCGCACCGAAAAGGGCACGCCGGTGCCGGGTCTGGTGATCGCGGCGACGCGGGCGGAATAGCCCGGTAAAATTTGTTCCCGGTTTACCCTCGCTTTTTATCCCGAAGGCGTTAGCCTCGCCCGCGTGACCGTCCTCGACCGACAAAGCGCCATTGACCTGCCCGAGCCGTTCCGCAGCTGGTTCGCCGGCCGCGGCTGGGCGCCGCGCGCGCATCAGCTCGCCTTGCTGGAACGCGCCCGGCTGGGACGCTCGGTGCTGCTGATCGCGCCGACCGGGGCCGGCAAGACGCTGGCCGGCTTCCTGCCGACGCTGGTCGAACTCGCCGAGCGCCCGAGGAAGCGCAACAGCCCGCGCCCGCCAGGGCTGCACACGCTCTATATCTCGCCGCTGAAGGCGCTGGCGGTCGACGTTGCCCGCAATCTGGAGCGTCCGGCGGCGGAGATGGAGCTCCCTATCCGCATCGAGACCCGCACCGGCGATACCCCGGCCTCGCGCCGCCAGCGCCAGCGTCGCGATCCGCCGGACATATTGCTCACCACGCCCGAGCAGATCGCGCTGCTGCTCGCCTCCGCCGATGCGCCGCATCTGTTCGGCGACCTCAAGCGCATCGTGCTGGACGAACTGCATGCGCTGGCCAATTCCAAGCGCGGCGACCTGCTGTCGCTCGGCCTCGCCCGCATCCGTGCGCTCGCCCCGGAGGCGCAGACGGTCGGTCTCTCGGCGACGGTGGCCGATCCCGACACGCTGCGGCGCTGGCTGGTGCCGCAGCGGGGAGAGGGGGAAATGGGCGATCTCGTCATCGCCGAGGCGGGAGCGGCGCCGGAGCTTTCCATGCTCGACAGCGCCGCGCATGTGCCCTGGGCCGGGCACACGGCGCGGCATTCCCTGAGCGAAATCTACGCGCTGATCGCCGCCAACACCACGACGCTGCTCTTCGTCAACACCCGCATGCAGGCGGAGCTGCTGTTCCAGGAACTGTGGCACATCAACGAGTTGAACTTCCCCATCGCCCTGCATCACGGCTCGCTCGACGTCTCGCAGCGCCGCCGCGTCGAGGCGGCGATGGGCGAGGGGCGGCTGAAGGCGGTGGTGTGCACCTCCTCGCTCGACCTCGGCATCGACTGGGGGGCGGTCGACCTCGTGGTGAATGTCGGAGCGCCCAAGGGCTCCTCGCGGCTGATGCAGCGGATCGGCCGCGCCAATCACCGGCTCGACGAGCCTTCGCGGGCGGTGCTGGTGCCGGCCAACCGCTTCGAGGTGCTGGAATGCCGCGCCGCCATGGAGGCGGTGCGGGCGGGGGCGCAGGACGGCGCGGTGGAGCGCACCGGCGCCCTCGATGTGCTGGCCCAGCATGTGCTCGGCATGGCCTGCGCCGGGCCGTTCGCGGCGGATGCGCTCTATGAGGAGGTCCGTTCGGCCGAGCCCTATTCCGCCTTGCCGCGCAAGGACTTCGACGACGTGCTGGCCTTCGATGCCACCGGCGGCTACGCGCTGCGCGCCTATGAGCGCTTCGCCCGCATCCGCCAGATGAAGGACGGGCGCTGGCGGGTCGCCAACCCGACGGTGGCGCAGCAATACCGGCTGAATGTCGGCACCATCGTCGAGGCGACCATGCTCAAGGTGCGCCTCGTCGGGGGGAAGGCGCGCTATGGCGGGCGGGTGCTCGGCGAGGTGGAGGAATATTTCGTCGAGACGATGAGCCCCGGCGATACCTTTGTGTTCGCAGGGGAAATCCTCGAATACCGCGCCATCGTCGAGGACACGGTGCTGGTGGTGCGCTCGCACGCCAAGGAGCCGAAAGTGCCCTCCTATGAGGGCGGCAAGTTCCCGCTCTCCACCTTCCTCGCCGCCGGGGTGCGGGCGATGCTGGCCGACCCGTCGCGCTGGAAAAGCCTGCCGAATCAAGTGCGCGACTGGCTGGAGATCCAGCGTCGGCGCTCGCGGCTGCCGGGACGGGAGGACCTGCTGGTGGAGACGTTTCCGCGCGGCGGGCGGCATTATCTCGTCGCCTATCCCTTCGAGGGGCGGCTGGCGCACCAGACGCTCGGCATGCTGCTGACGCGGCGGCTGGAGCGCGCCCGGCTGCGCCCGCTCGGCTTCGTCGCCAACGACTATGCCCTTGCGATCTATGGAGTTTCCGACCTCTCACTGGCCGTAAGGCAAGGGAGGCTGGACCTCGGCGAACTGTTCGACGCCGACATGCTGGGCGACGATCTGGAGGCGTGGCTGGCGGAAGCGGCACTGATGAAGCGCACCTTCCGGCAATGCGCGATCATTGCCGGGCTGATCGAGCGCCGCTTCCCCGGCAAGGAGAAGAATTCGCGGCAGGTGACGATGTCGACCGACCTCGTTTACGACGTATTGCGCGCGCATGAGCCCGACCACGTGCTGCTGCGCGCCGCCCGGCAGGACGCCGCCACCGGGCTGATGGACCTTCGGCGGCTTTCCGGCATGCTGATGCGAATCCGCGAGCGAATCGATCATGTTGCGCTCGACCGGGTGTCGCCGCTGGCGGTGCCGGTAATGCTGGAGATCGGCCGCGAGATGGTCGGCGGCGAGGCGGCGGATGCGCTGCTCGCCGAGGCCGAGGACGAACTGGTCGAGGAGGCGATGCGTGGCGATGACCGAGTGCAGTGAGGTGTATGATGAGCCCGATTTGCAGGCCGATACGTCCGGTCCGGCCGGGCTGATCGCGCTTGCCGGCACGGAGCTGCGTCTCGACCCGGCCGGCGGGCTGTTCTGGCCGGCCGAGCGGATGCTGATCGTCGCCGATCTGCACCTGGAGAAGGGCTCCTCCTTCGCCGCGCGCGGCATCGCCCTGCCGCCCTATGACAGCCGCGCCACCCTGATGCTGCTGGTGGAGATGGCGGCGCGCTGGCGGCCGCGGATCGTGGTCTCGCTCGGCGACACGCTGCATGACCGCCGCGCCGGCACCCGGCTGGGGCCGGTGGAGCGGGAGATGCTGGCCGGGCTGGCGCGCGGGCGCGAGATGGTGTGGATCGCCGGCAACCACGACCCCGACGCGGTGCCGGAACTCGGCGGCGTTCACCTGCCGCAGCTGGCGGTCGGCGGCCTTACCCTGCGGCATGAGCCGGGCGCGCGGCCGGCGGCGGGGGAGATCGCCGGGCACCTGCATCCGGTGGCGCGGGTGGTGCGGCGCGGGCGCTCGGTGCGGCGCCGCTGCTTCGCCACCGATGGTGCCCGGCTGGTGATGCCGGCGCTCGGTGCCTATGCCGGCGGGCTGAACGTGCGCGACCGGGCGCTGGCCGGCCTGTTCGCGGCGCCGTTCGAGGCGCATCTGATCGGCGGCGCGCGCACCTATCGCATCGCCGATCATGTCTGCGCGCCGGATCGCTGAACGGCCCGGCGGCGAAACCTGGCTACGCGAGAGGGAGTTTCAGCCGCGCGAGGCGGTTTTGCGGGCCGGCGGCAGGTCCCAATCCTGCAGACCGGAACCGCGGTTCGCCTCGGCGTCGACCACTGCCGGCGTCCAGAGCTGCAACGCCTTGCGGGCGGTGGCGAGGGTGTCGGCATCGAGCCGCGCCGCAATCTCGTCGCGCCGTGCCCCGGCTTCCTGGTCGCCGCGGGCGGCGGCCAGCGAGAACCACCGCCACGCCTGCACCGGATCGACCTCGGCTCCGAAGCCGCGCGAATAGAGCACGCCGAGATTGTACTGGCTGTCACGCACGCCATAGCCGGCGGCCTTTTGGAACCAGACCGCCGCCGCGGCATAATCGGGCGCGCCGGCGGTGCCGTCGGCGAGCAGCACGCCGAGATTGTGCATGGCGCGCACATTGCCGCCGCCGGCCGCGGCCTCATAGAGCATCCGGGCGCGGGCGAGATCGCGCGGCACGCCCTCGGCGCCCTTCTCATAGAGCGCGCCGAGCCGATAGGCGGCGGGGATGGAGCCGCGGGCGGCGGCAAAGCCGAACCATTGGGCCGCGCGCTGCGCACTGGGCGCGACGCCTTCGCCCTCCATATAGCGATGGCCGACCTCATAGGCCGCCGCCGGATCGCCGCCGAGCGCCGCGACCCGCAGGCCCTGGCTGCCGATGCCGTTCGGCAGGTCACCCGGCACGTCGCCCGGCAGGCTGCCCGAACCATCGAGGCTGGAGGAGCCGGGCAGCGGCGCCACCGGGGCGGCTCCCGGCAGGGGGGGGCATTGGCGGGGTGAGGGGCACCTCCGGCACCGCCTGAAGCGGCGCGGCGGCGGGGGGCAACGCCAGCAGTGGCGCCACGGGATGCGGCGTCGCGGGACGTGGCGATACCGAGCCGGTGATGTCGTCCGGCGTCGGCACCACCGGCAGCGAGCGGGCGGTGGAGGTGGCGGACGGCGCATTGGCGCGCAGCCGGCCTTCCTTCATGCCGCTGAGCAGGTGCCAGGAGGCGAAGGCGAGCGCGGAGCCGCAGACGCCGACCAGCAGCATCGCCCGGATGCGGGCCAGCCAGCGGGTGGAACGGGCACGGTTCGCCCGGCCCTCGGCGATGCGGGTGCCGAGCGGCGCGCCGAGGGCGGCATGGGGGAGGCCATGCGGTTTGGCGGGGGGGACGCCGCGCGCGGCGCGGCGCGCCTGGGCGATGAAATCGATGCGCGCCGGGCCGGTGCCCGCCGTATCCGCGCTATCGCGCTCCTCGACTTCCGGTCCCTTCTCGTCGTGCGGGACGCCGGCCGGTGCTTCGGCCGCAGCCGGGGGTGGGGCCGGGACGAGGGTGGGCGCATTGGAGGGCACGCCTGACCGGCGCTCGACCGGCGTGGAGGCGGCCGGCTCTTCAATGGCGGCGGCCGGGCGGTGCGATGCCCGCGGCGCGGCGGGAGCCTCGCCGTCCGCTTGCGTCGACGCAGGGGAGGCGACCGGCCGGGCGGCGACCGGCCGGGCGACGTGCGGCGCGGCGCCGGCGGGCGGCGCCGGCTCATGGCGCGGCGGCATGGGATCGGAGGGCGCTGGTGGCGGCGGGGCGCTCACCAGGCTGGCGCGGGTTTCCTCCATCTGGATGAACAGGTCGTTCAGCGCCCGCTCGATGCCGGCGAGCCGGTTCGGCTGGGCGTGCTGCGTCTCCAGCCGATCGGCCAGCGTGGCGATCCGGTGGCTCAACGCCTCGAAGGCGGCGGTGTCGGGCACCGGGATCGTCATCGGCGCGGCGGCAGCCGGGGAGGCGGCGGCTTCGGCGGGGCGCTCGATGCGCTCCAGCCGCTCGCCAATGCCGCGCAGCATCTGCTCGACGCCGGCCGGCGCCTCGCGGCGCAGAGCCGAAAAATTCTGCGCGATGTTCTCCTGGATATCGTCGAGGCGGCGATGCACCCCGCCGAGATCGACCTGCGGCGGCCGGGCGGCCTGCGCCTCGATGCGGGCGGCGAGCTGGCCGAGCCGCTCGTCGACACCGGCAAGCACGGCACGCAGCGCGTTCTCCTGCGCACCGGCCTCGCGGCTGACGCGGCCGACCAGCAGCGCCACCTGCTCGACCAGCTGGCGCACCGCATCGTTGGACAAGGCGCGGCCGATGACATGGCGAATCTCGCCGGCCTGTGCCTGCAGCCGGGCGATGGCGGCGGTGTCGACCTGCTTGGCGGCGATCAGATCGAGCTTGCGGGACAAGGCGTCGATGCGGCCCTGCACCACCGACTGGTATTCCGGCAGGCGCAGCGTGGCGATCATGTCGCGCAGCGCCGACAGGGTGGCGCACAGCTCGTTGTCGCGCAGGCCCGACGCCTCGATCCGGCCGGCGAGGCGGGTGACGGTGCGCTGCAACTCGTCCACCGCCTGGCGCGGGGCGAGATCGCCGAGCGCGGCGCGCATCTGAACGACGTCGCCGCGCAGCGTGTCGACGGCGGCGGTGAAGGAGGGAGCCGGCTCGGCAGCGGGCGCCGGGCGGGCGGGCACCGGCGGGACGGAAGTTGTGGCGCGGGCGGACGTGGTGGCGCCGCCGGGTGTGGGGCGGGCAGGCTGCGACGCCGGCGCTGCCGGTCGCGGCTCGGCCGGGCCGGACGCGGCGGGGCGCGTGGCGGCAGTATAGGCGGCGTCGGTGTATTCCGTGGCCCGGCGGGCGGGCGCGGCGACCTCGAGCTCGCGCTGGCGGGCGGCGATCTCGGCGACCGCGGCCTCGATGCTGGCGGCGCTTGGCGCCTGCAGGCGGCGCGGCGGCACCGGCGGGGGCTCGGAAGGGCGGGGCGAGGTCGAGCTCGCGGCGGTCGAGCTCGCGGCCGTCGAGCGGAGGCGGGCATTGGAATCGCCGACCAGGGTGTCGAGCTGGGCGCGGATGTCGTCGAGCGCCGCCTCGACGCGCGAGGTAACGGGCGCAGGGGCGGGGGAGGTGGCGGGCGAGGTGGCGGGAGGAGCCGCCGGCTCCGGCTCCGGCGCGGTGGCGAGGCTGTCGACGGTGCCGGTGAGCTCGCGGATGCGGCGGCGCAGATCGGCGATGTCGCCGACGCTGCCGCCGCGCTCGCCGGTGCCGAGATGGCCGAGCAGCCGCTGATGCAGCCATTCGTCCAGCGGCAGGCCGGCGCGCTGCGCGGCCTCGTTCATCGCGGTCCAGGCCGCGGCATTGATATGCCCGGCCTGGGTGGGGGCGCCTTGCCTCACCGTCTTCTCCGTCGCGTCAGGCGTCGGCGGGTCGGGAGAATCACCCGTGGCGACGCAGGAGGCTGCTTGGCGCCGACTGTTCCTTTTCTTGGTAAATGACGGGTTAATGCGTCGCGGCCATCCGGCATCTTCCTACCGCCGCGCCGGGGTGCCGGGTGGCTTTACCTCCCTTGGAGCGCCAAGAAAACCGCTAGAGGTAATATCGTATTTAATGATATATATCATATAATTATACGTATATTTAACAGTAAGTTTCCCTAACGGAGGGTGCTACTTTCTCCCCTAACGGCAGGTGGGTCGTTACAAATTCGGGCAACGCTGCTGACGCGATCCCTTTGCGTCCCGTTAACCCGACCAGGAGACCCGCGATGGATTTCACTTCCTACGAGCAGGATCGTGCCGTCGAGACCGCTGCCACGTCCTCGGGCGACGCGCTCTTCTTCACCATCGGCGACCTCGCCCGCGAGTTCGACGTGACGCTGCGCGCCCTGCGCTTTTATGAGGACAAGGGCCTGCTCTCCCCGCGCCGCGAGGGCCTGACCCGCCTCTACACCCCCTCCGACCGCTCCCGCCTCGCCATCATCCTGAAGGGCAAGAAGCTCGGCTTCACCCTCGCCGAGATCAAGGCGATGGTTGCCCTGCGCGAAGGCACCGCCACCATGAGCGGCCTCGCCCTGACCCGCGAGAAGTGCGTGGATCAGCTCGGCCTGCTCGAGCAGCAGAAGGCCGAGATCGAGGAAGCCATCGGCGAACTCAAGCAGATGATCGCCTCCTATCCGGTTCGCAACGCCGCCTGAGCGTCGCCCGCCGGCATCCAGCCTCACCAGCCTTTCGAAGCGGCGCCCCTCGGGCGCCGTTTTCGTTTCGAGGTGGACTTGAAGCGCCGGCGCGACTGCGCTTCAACAGGGGTGCCGCGGCCGCACCGGCCGCCGGATCTGTCGAAACGAGTGCCTTGCGCGGCTCCGGGGCTCGCCCGGCGGCAAGGGCTCCAGCGAGGCGCGGATGAGCCGTTCGGTCGACTACTTCTTCTCCGTCGTCAGCCCCTGGGCGTTTATCGGCCATGCCGCCTTCATCGCGGTGGCGCGGCGCCACGGGCTCACTTTGCGCTATCATCCCGTGCAGCTCGGCGGGCTGTTCGCCGAGACCGGCGGCCTGCCGCTGCCCAAGCGCCACCCGGCCCGCCAGCGCTACCGCCTGATCGAGCTGCAGCGCTGGCGCGAAGCGCGCGGGCTGGAGTTCCACCTGCATCCGGCGCATTGGCCGTTCGACGGCGCGCTGGCCGACCGGCTGGTGCTCGCCACCGCGCAGGCCGGCCATGACGTCGATGCCCTGGTGTCGCGACTGATGGCCGGGGTGTGGCAGCGCCAGGAGAACATCGCCGACCCGGCGCAGCTCGCGGTGATACTGGCGGAGCTCGGCCTGCCGGCGGCGCTGCTGGAGGCGGCGTCCTCCGAGAGCGTCGGCGCGCTGTATGACGCCAACCGCGCCCGCGCGGTGGAGGCGGATGTGTTCGGCTCGCCGGCCTATGTGCTCGACGGCGAGGTGTTCTGGGGGCAGGATCGGATCGATCTGCTCGATGCGGCGTTGTCGAGGAACCGGGCGCCGTTCACACCGGCGGCGTGAAGACGGACTGGCGCGCGCGCCGGACGACCGGGACCCGCGATGGCGGAAACGCGGAGGCCTCCATGCTTCGCCTGGCTCTGTTTGCGCTGATGGCGCTCACCCTGATCACCGCCGCCCGCGCGCAGCCGGCGGCTTCCGACACGCCACCATCGCCGCCGCCGGCTGTTGGAACTGCGCCGCATTTCACCATGCAGCCGGTGGAGGGCGGGGTGCTCAGGCTCGACACCCGCTCGGGCACGATGAGCTTCTGCGCCAGCCGTAGCGGGGTGTGGCGCTGCGAGGCGATGCCGGACGAACGGGCGGCGCTGGAAGCCGAGATCACCCGGCTGCGGGATCGGCTGGCCGCCGCCGGCGGTGGCGCCGGCGTGCCGGACATTGCCGGACCGCCGCGCGCGCCGTCGCCCGATCCGGCGCCGAACGCGGCCCCGCCGGCTCCGCCCGACGACGCGCAGAGGCGCTTCGATGGGGCGATGGACGAGGCCATGCGCAAGGCGGAGGCCATGTTCCGCCGCTTCTACGAGATGATGGAGCGGCTGCGGAGCGACCCGCCGCAGGGCGACAAGCTCTGACGGCAGGGGTGCGCAGCCTTATCCGATGGCGGGCCTTGCTCTGGCGGCCCCGCCGCTCAGCTGGCGGCGAGGAAGCCGGCGATGCGGGCGAGCGCCTGGTCGGCCAGCGAGCCGGGAAAGCCGATGAAGACATGGCAGCCGCCGGGATAGATGGCGAGTTCGGTGCGGTTACCGGCGGCGAGCCAGCGCGGCGCCATGAACAGCGTGTCGTCGAGCAGCGCATCGCGGGTGCCGATGGTGAACAGCGCCGGCGGCAGGCCGGAGAGATCGCCATGCAGCGGCGAGATGTCCGGCGTCGCCACCTCGCCGCACTCGCGCAGGTAATGGCCGACGAAGACGTTGATGTCCTTGGTGTTGAGCACCAGCGGCTCGTCGCCCCAGCCGCGGGCGCTCGGGGTGAGGCCGAGATCGTAGCAGCCGGCATTGAGATTGGCGGCGCGGAACGGCGTCAGGCCGTGCCGGTCGCGCAGGCGCAGCAGCGTCGCCGCCGCGAGGTTGGCCCCCGCCGATTCGCCGCCGATGACGAAACGCTCGGTGCCGAAGCGGGCCTTGCCCTCGCGGACCAGCCACAGCGCGGCGGCCTCGCAATCGTCCGGCGCCGCCGGCCAGGGATTTTCCGGCGCCAGACGGTAATCGACCGAGACGACGGCGAAGCCGGTGCGCTCGACGAGGCGGTGGTTGAGCCCGTCATTCTCGCGCGCCGAGCCGAGGCACCAGCCGCCGCCATGCAGGTGCAGATACACGCCCTTGGCCGCCTCCGGCGGGGTATAGATGCGCAGCGACACCGGACCGTGCGGGCCGTCGATTTCCTCGACTCGCGCATAGGGGCTTTCCGGTGCCAGCGGGAACGGGCCCTTGCCGTCCAGCCGCAGCTTGCGCAGCACCGCCATCGGGAATACCCAGCGGTCCGGGATCGCGCCCAGCGCCTTGACGATGCCGGCATTGACCGCGCGGGTCTCCGGCGAGATGGAAGCCGGATCGAACAAGGCAGGATCCAGCGTGAGGGTGGGCGTGTCGCGGCCGGGAAGGGCCGGAGCGGGCGTAGAGCTCTGGGCAGCCATAGGCAGGGTGCGCTCCATGATGGCGTTGGCCGAGGACATCGAGTCCGACGCAAGGTGGACCTTGGGGTTCGGATCGAGGACGAGCATCCGGTGCGGTTCCGCCCTATCCAAACCCAGCGGCGCCCATTCGTCCAGTGCAGTGCAGCAAAGGAATGGCGGGCGAGGCGCCGATCGGCGGTTTTCCCCGTCCGGAGCGGCGGCCCGGACAGCGGCGAGCGAGGCGGATCGCCGGGAAAACCGCGGTTTCTCCGTCCTTATCGCGACGGGGAGGGGAATTTTGCCTTGCCTCGCCACGGCGGTCGGGCTTTGAGGCCGGAGAGCCGAGAGATGCAACCGACACAGAAAGGCCGGACCGTGACCGAGATACGACAGGGCGAGCCGCGCGAAACCACGGTGACGCGGCGGGTGAGCGCCGAGCTGGCCATCGACACGCCGGGCCGTGGCTTCACCGACATCACCCGCGCGGTGGCGCGGTTCCTCGCCGACATCGGCGCCGGCGACGGCGAGGTGTCGCTGTTCTGCCGCCACACCTCGGCGTCGCTGACCATCCAGGAAAACGCCGATCCCGAC
The DNA here is from genome assembly GCF_018390605.1 of Ancylobacter defluvii. Lineage (GTDB taxonomy): Bacteria > Pseudomonadota > Alphaproteobacteria > Rhizobiales > Xanthobacteraceae > Ancylobacter > Ancylobacter defluvii. The sequence continues at coordinate 765,891 of NZ_JAHBGD010000024.1, read as the reverse complement.
GTGCGCATAGACCTGCTCGCGGCGCTCGACCGGCTGGCGCCCGAAGATGCCGGCTGGGTGCACGACCTTGAGGGGCCGGACGACATGCCCGCCCATGTGAAGGCGGTGATCACCGGGGTGAATCTCACCATCCCGGTGGTGGCGGGGCGCATGCGGCTCGGCACCTGGCAGGGGATTTATCTCGTCGAACACCGCGCCCGGCCGCACCGGCGCGAATTGACGGTGGCATTCGTCGGCGATGGCAACTAAAGCTTTCCCCCGAAGACGAATGTTCACATCGATATTGCCGATCCGCCGGCCGCGCTATCGGCTCCGGCGGTAATGCTTGCCGCGGTAATGCTTGCATGAGTGGGGCGACCGAACCATGATCGCGGCGCGGCATATGCGACCAACGGCGTATGCCGGCTGAAACCGAGAGGGCCTTTTGCAGGTGGGTACGACGAGTTTCAGGCTGGCCATCGCCGATGACCACCCCTTGTTTCGCGGGGCGCTGCGCGAGGCGGTGACGCGGCAGTTTCCGCAGGTCGAGCTGTTCGAGGCCGGCGGCTTCGAGGACCTCCAGGCGCTGCTGGAGCGCGAGAGCGAGATCGACCTGGTGCTGCTCGACCTCACCATGCCGGGGGTGCGCGGCTTTTCGGGGCTGATGTATCTGCGCGCGCAATACCCCGCCATTCCTGTGGTGGTGGTCTCCGCCAATGAGGAGGCGGGGGTGATCCGCCACTGCATGGAATTCGGCGCCGCCGGCTTCATCCCCAAGACCAGCGCGGTGGAGACGATGCGCGACGCCATCGCCGCGGTGCTGGAGGGGCACACCTGGACACCGCCCGATATCGACCTCTCCGCCGGCAGCGATAAGGAGGCGGCGGCGCTGGTGGCGCGGCTGGCCACGCTGACCCCGCAGCAGGTGCGGGTGCTGATGATGCTGTCCGAGGGCCTGCTGAACAAGCAGATCGCCTATGAGCTCGGCGTCTCCGAGGCGACGGTGAAGGCGCATGTCTCGGCGATATTGCAGAAGCTCGGGGTGGAAAGCCGCACCCAGGCGGTGATCGCCGCCGCCAGGATCGAGGCCGGGCAGTGGTCGCAGGTGGCGGGCTGAGGCCGGGGCCGGTGCCCGCCGCGCTCGCCCGAAACTTCCTGCGTGTTCCGCGTGCTGTTTCCGCACCGGCATGAGGTCTGCCGGCCGGCGCGAGGCGCGCCGGTCTCCCGCCTCCATCGTCGAGCCTCGTCATGCAACGCGACACGCTGTTCCTGCTGAAGCCGGGCTTCACCGATCCGGCCTATCCCGGCCAGGTGTTCTATTGCTGGCATTGCGCCCTGATCGAGGGCGTGCTGGCCTCGTTTCCGCTGCTGGCGGCGCGCCTCGATGTCGAGCGGATCGCCTGGACGCGCCCACGGCAGGCGGTGATCGACCTGGTGGGCGACGCGAACCAATCGCTGCCGCTTCTGGTGCTGGCGGATGGAAGACCCTCGCGGCATCAGACCGGCGAACAGAGCGGGCGCGGCTTCATCGCCGACAAGGACGCGATCCTCGCCGCACTTTCCGAACGGCACGGCTTTCCCGCCCCGCATCCCTGAGGAGCGGCTTCCGCGCGCGCTATTCCTCCGTTCGGCCCGTCCCCTCGCGGTCGCGCTCGTAGCGCCGCGCGAGCGGAAAGGGCGGCAGCCAGGATTCGCGGCGGATCGTCCAGAGTTCATAGGTCGGCATCAGCTGGTCCGGCGCATCCAGCGATCCGAGATTCACCTCGACCTCGTCGCCGGTGCGGGCAAAGACGGGGGAGCCGCAGCGGGGACAGAAGAACCGGCCGGCATAGCCGCGTGCGTCCCCCGCGATCGTCACGGCGTCCTGAGGGAAAATCGCCGACGCATGAAACAGCGCGCCATGATGCTTGCGGCAGTCGAGACAGTGACACAGGCCGACCCGATAGGGCTGGCCCGTCGCCACGATCCGAACGTCGCCGCACAGGCAGCCGCCGGTGAACCGTTCCATCTCCGCGTCTCCTCCAGATGGGGCGGCCCGGGAGAGACCGCGAACCGCAAGGCGGCAGCCTCACTCCGCCGCCGCCCGCATGGCGCGCCATTGCGCCAGCAGGGCGCGGAGCGCCGCCGGACGCACCGGCTTGTTCAGCACCTCCATCTCGGTCGCCTTGGCGGTGTCGCGCACCTTCTTCGAGCGGTCGGCGGTGATCAGTACCGCCGGCAGCGACTGGTCGAGCTTCCAGCGCAGATGCTTGGTCGCCTCGATGCCGTCGGTCTCGTCGAGATGATAGTCGATCAGCAGCACGTCCGGCCGGGCGCGGGCCTCGCGCAGCATGGCAAGCGCGCCGGGCACGTCGGCGGCTTTCAGCACGAGGCAGCCCCAGCCGGACAGCAACGTGTCCATGCCGTCGAGGATCGCCGGGTCGTTGTCGATGCACAGCACCGACAGGCCGTCGAGCCCGGCGATCGGCACGGCGGTCGCGCGGGGGGCTGGCCCGGCGGCGGCCGGGATCGGCGGCGCGCTCGGCACCTCGATGGCGAACATGCTGCCGCGTCCGGGCTGCGAGGCGAGCTCGATGGGGTGGTCGAGCACCCGCGAGATGCGCTCGACGATGGAGAGCCCCAGTCCCAGGCCCCGCGCGGCCTTGGCGCCCTGGTCGAGACGCTGGAACTCCTTGAAGATCAGCTTCTGCTTGGATTGCGGCACGCCGAGGCCGGTGTCGAACACCTGGATGCGCAGCCGCCCGCCCGCCGCACGGGGCCGCCGCCGGACCCCGATCAGCACCCGTCCGCGCGGGGTGTATTTGATGGCGTTGGAGACGAGGTTCTGTAACAGCCGCCGCAGCAGGCGACGGTCCGAGCGCACCGCCGCCGAGGTCGGCGCGAAGGTGAGGCGCAGGCCCTTCTCCTTGGCCAGCGGGGCGAACTCCACCTCCAGCTGGCGGAAGATGTCGTCGAGACGGAACGGCCCGAGATCCGGCTTCATCGCGCCGGTATCGAGGCGGGAAATATCGAGCAGGGCGCCGAGGATCTCCTCCACCGCCTCCAGCGAGGCGTCGACATTCTGGGCGAGGCGGATGTTCTCCGCCGTGACGGCGCGCTCGACGAGGCTGGTGGCGTAGAGACGGGCGGCGTTCAAGGGTTGCAGGATGTCGTGCGAGGCGGCGGCGAGGAAGCGGGTCTTGGAGATGTTGGCTTCCTCTGCCTCCGATTTGGCCTGCGCGAGCTGGGTATTGAGGTGCTCCAGTGCCCGGGTGCGTTCCTTCACCCGCTTTTCCAGCGTCTCGTTGGCGCGTTCCAGCGCCTCGGCGGCCTCGACCGTCGGGGTGATGTCGGTGAAGGTCACCACCACGCCGCCGTCGGGCATGGTGTTGATGCGCACCTCCATCACCACGCCGCGCGGCGCGAGGCGCTCCATGAAGCTCGCATTGCGGCGGGCGAAGCGGGCGAGCCGCTCGCGCACCAGTTCCTCGACCGGGCCGGGGCCGAACAGCCCGCTGGCGGCGCCGACCCGCAGGATCTGGTCGATGCCGATGCCGATGCGCACCACCTCCGGCGGCAGGTCCAGCATCTCGCCGAACTGGCGGTTCCAGAACACCAGCCGCAAATCGCGGTCGAACACCGCGATGCCCTGGCGGACATGGTCGAGCGCGGTCTGCAGGATCTCGCGATTGTACTGGATGGCGGCGGAGGCATCGTCGAGCAGCTTCAGCGCCGCCTTGGTCGAGACGGTGCGCTTGCGCAGCATCAGCGACAGCACGAGACGTGAAGAAGCGGCGCCGATGGCCGAGGCCAGCAGGTGCTCGGCATAGCGGATGAGCTGGAAATCCGCCTCGCGACCGGGATCGAGCGACAGGCCGCGCATCGCCGACACGCCCTCGAACGAGGCGCGGGTGCGCTCCTCGCCGAGATAGCGCGACACGGTGGCGGTGAGTTCGCCCACCGTGACCGGCGAGCGCCAGAGCCGGAAGCTCGGCGCCGAGGTCGAGCGGTCGGCCTCGACGAAGACGCTGGCCTGCAGCCGCTCGATCGGGCTCGGCTGGCGGGTGAGCGACACGCTGACGAAGACGATGAGATTGATGCTCAGGCTCCACAGCACGCCATGGGTGAGCGGCGCGGCATGCAGGCCGAGCAAGGCCTGCGGGCGCAGGAAGGAAAGGCCGAACGGGCCGTCCGTCAGCAGGGCCTGCGGGATGAGGCCGGCATCGGCGAGGCTGGGGACGAGCAGCGTATAGGCCCACAGCGCCACGCCGGCGGCGATCCCGGCCATCGCCCCGCGCGCGGTGCCGCGCCGCCAGACCAGGCCGAGCAGCAGCGCCGGGCCGAACTGCGCCACCGCGGAGAAGGACAGCAGGCCGATCTGCGCCAGCTGCGCCTCGCCGGTGATGCGGTAATACAGATAGGCGAGCAGCAGGATGGCGAAGATCGCCGCCCGCCGCACCAGCAGCAGCTTGTGGCCCATGTCGGAATGGGCCGGGGCGCCGCCGATCCGCTGCGACCCGCCGGCCCGCGCATCGGCCGCCGCCTCCTCGGCCGCGTGGCGCCGGCCACGCACCAGCAGCGGCATGACGAGGTCGTTAGAGACCATGACCGCCAGCGCCACCGTCTCGACGATCACCATGGCGGTCGCCGCCGACAGGCCGCCGACAAAAGCGACCAGCGCCACCCCCTGCGCGCCGACCGACATCGGCAGGGCGAGCACGTACATGTCGCCGTCGATGAAGCCGGGCGGGAAGGCGACCAGGCCGGCAATGGCGATGGGAATGACGAAGATGTTGATGAGGACGAGGTAGAGCGGAAACAGCCAGGCGGCGGTGCGGATCTCCGCCTCCGAGGTGTTCTCGACCACCGCGACATGGAACTGGCGCGGCAGCATGAGGATGGCGAGCGCGGAGAGCACCGCCATCGTGCCCCAGTCGCCGAGCGAGAAGTGCCGGGTCAGCACCGGCAGCACGTCCTTCTCCCGCGCCTGTTCGACGAGATCGAAGGGGCCGGCGAACATGACGAAGGTGACGAACAGGCCGACGGCGAGGAAGGAGACCAGCTTGACGATGGATTCCGCCGCCACCGCCAGCATCAGCCCTTCCTGGTGCTCGGTGGCGTCGATATGGCGGGTGCCGAACAGCACCGCGAACACCGCCATCGCCATGGCGACCAGCAGCGCCAGATCGCCGATGACCGGGTAGTGCAGCCCGAACCCCTCGAAATCGCCGAGCATCGCCACCAGCGAGATGGCGACCGCCTTCAGTTGCAGCGCGATGTAGGGCAGCGAACCGAGGATCGCGACCAGCGCCACCACCGCGGCGACGCCCTGGCTCTTGCCGTAGCGGGCGGCGATGAAATCGGCGATCGAGGTGATGTTCTGCGCCTTCGCCAGCCGCACGATGCGCAGCAGCAGCGGCACCCCGAGCGCAAAGACCAGGATCGGCCCGACATAGATGGTGAGGAAGTCGACGCCCTGGGTGGTGGCGAGGCCGACCGAGCCGAAGAAGGTCCAGGAGGTGCAGTAGACCGCCAGCGACAGCGAATAGATCGCCGGTCGGCCGCGCCCGCGCCTGCTGCTGACCGGCCGGCGGTCGCCATAGCTCGCCACGGCGAAGAGGCAGCCGATATAGGCGAGGGCGACGGCGATGATGACCCAGGCCTGAAGCATGGGATCTCCGGTTGGGGGCGGACGGCGGCAAAGCCGCGGCAGCGGTGGTTCTTTATGCGCCCGGCGGGCCGGACGGGGCAAGCGGGCGGTGCGGCGGGCGGGCAGGCAGGCAGCAGGGGACGGGCGGCACAGATGGAGGCTCGAACGGATGCCGCGAGCCGGACGGGCAGCCGGTCATCGCTCGCTCCTTGTGCGCCGCCGTGACGGCCACCGGCCGAAGCCTGATTCGAACCCGGGCGAGGTGCCGGCAGCCAGCCGGCTGCGTCGGGGGGCGTGCTCGGGGCAGGCGCTCGTTCGAGGCAAGCGCCGTTCGAGGCAAGCGCTCGCCGCGCGGAGGCCGATGCGGCGGCGGGAGTTCGGCGGCGCGCGGCCAATGGAGCCTCGATGCATCGATGGATGCGCCGGCCAGATGGCGCACCCATGAGGGGGGGAGGTGCGTGCTTGCCGCTGCGCACCACCGCGCTAAAACACTCCGAGTGGCGCGGCCATGGGGAGTCGCGCGATTCGGCCGGAGGAGACGTGATGCTCAAGGAATTCCGGGAATTCGCCATCAAGGGGAATGTCGTCGATCTCGCCATCGGCGTGATCATCGGCGCCGCCTTCGGCCAGATCGTCACCTCGGTGGTATCCGACCTGTTCATGCCCGTGGTCGGCGCCATCTTCGGCGGACTCGACTTCTCCAACTACTTCATCGGCCTGTCCTCCAACGTCACCGCCAATTCGCTCGCCGCCGCCCGTGAGCAGGGGGCGGTGTTCGCCTATGGCCACTTCCTCACCGTGGTGATCAATTTCCTCATCATCGCCTGGATCCTGTTCCTGGTGGTGAAAGGCATCAACAGGCTGCGCCGCAAGGCCGCCGAGGCCCCGCCGGCACCGGCGCCGCCGACCAAGGAAGAGGTGCTCCTGGGCGAGATCCGCGACATCCTCGCCCGCAAGGCGTGAGGGTGGCGCCCGGCGGCGGCCTGACCGGCGCCTGCCGGCGATAGACGAGATTGCCGCGCCAGCCGAGACGGTGCGGCAGCTTATGGCTTGTGCCGACAGGTGGGCAGCCGGGTGCCCTTGTGGCGACGGCCCGGCGTGCGGTGTGCCGGCGCTTCCATCGCCGCGAGCCATGCCGCCATCATGCCGCCGCCGAGGCGAGGGCCTCTTTCTTTGGCTCCCGGCTCGGTTGCGGTGCCGAGGGGGCGGGTGAAGCTGCCGCTGCGAGCGGTGCCGTCGCCGGTACGGCGCTGCTGGCGGGCCGGCCGCCTCTAGGCAAGCGCTTTCCCCTCGTGATAGTCCGCCAGACCTTCGAGGCGTGGCAGGGATGTGACGATGCGGCGAGTGCTTGTGACCGGCGGTGCCGGCTTCATCGGATCGGCGGTGGTGCGTCGCCTGGTGCGGGACGGCTGGCAGGTGCTGAATGTCGACAAGCTCACCTATGCCGGCAATCTCGCCTCGCTGAACGAGATCGACAACAGCCCCAACTACCGCTTCCTCAAGGCCGATATCGGTGATGCGAGCGCGATGCGCGAGGCGCTGGACACGTTCCGCCCCGAGCTGGTGATGCATCTGGCCGCCGAATCCCATGTCGACCGTTCTATCGACGGGCCGGGCGACTTCATCCAGACCAATGTGGTCGGCACCTTCAACCTGCTGCAGGAGGCGCTGCGCTACTGGCGCGCGCTCGATGCCGGGGCGCAGAAGGGCTTCCGCTTCCACCACATCTCCACCGACGAGGTGTTCGGCTCGCTCGGCGCCGACGGGCTGTTCCGCGAGGACACCTCCTACGATCCGCGCTCGCCCTATTCGGCGTCGAAAGCGGCGTCCGACCATCTGGTGCGGGCGTGGTTCCACACCTATGGGCTGCCGGTGGTGATGTCGAACTGCTCGAACAATTACGGGCCGTATCATTTCCCGGAGAAGCTGATCCCGCTCACCATCCTCAATGCGCTGGAGGGCAAGCCGCTGCCGGTCTACGGCCGGGGCGAGAATGTGCGCGACTGGCTCTATGTCGACGACCACGCCGCGGCGCTGGAGCTGATCGCCACCACCGGCCGGCTCGGGGAGAGCTACAATGTCGGCGGCAATAATGAGCGCCGCAACATCGACGTGGTGAAGACCATCTGCGCCATCATGGACCGGGTGGTACCGGATGCGCGGATCGGCGCCCGCGAGGCGCTGATCGCCTTCGTCGCCGACCGGCCGGGCCATGATGCGCGCTACGCCATCGACGCCAGCAAGCTGAAGGACGAACTCGGCTGGGTGCCGTCCGAGACCTTCGAGAGCGGCATCGAGAAGACCGTGCGCTGGTATCTCGACAACGCTGCGTGGTGGGAGCCGCTGAAGGCCCGCTACGACCGCGCCCGGCTGGGCACGGCGGGCTAGCCGCGCCGCTGCGCCAGCCAGACGGTGTGGCCGCCGCATTCCGGGTCTTCCGCCTGATGGGCGACGAGGTCGAAGCCGGCGGCGTCGAGCCGGGCGCGGTACTCCGCCGGATCGAGGCTGGCATGATAGAGCGGCTCGCCTTCGAGCGTGCCGATGGCATCGCCCTCCGCCGGACCGGTGGTGAAGAGCAGCGGCGCGCCGGGCGCCGCATGGGCGGCGAACACCGGGAACAGCCGGCGCTGCGGTTCCCGCGCCAGATGGAAGAAGCTGTCCCAGGCGATCAGCCCGCCGAAGCGGCGGCCGAGCGCCAGGCTGCGCATATCGGCGACGATGGCTTCCGCGACGACGGCTTGGGCGGCGATGGTCTCGGCGGTGGGAGCTTGCCACGCAGCCAGGTTGCGGCGGAAAAGCGCGATCATTTCCGGCGCGCTGTCGATGCCGGTGACCGGGTGGCCGTGCTCGACGAGGTGGCGGGCGATGGGCACGCCCGGCCCGCAGCCTATGTCCAGCACGTCGGCGCCGGGCGGCAGCAGGGCGCGGAAGCGCGCCAGCCAGCCCGCCTCCATCAGGCGGGAGCCTTGCGCACCGTCGAGGCGTGCCGTGCTCCAGGCGCCGGCATGGCGGCGATAGAGCGCGACGATGCTGTCGGCGAGGTCGTTCACCGGCGCGGTCCGGGTTGGCTGGGAGGCGTCCGCCTCGCCTCGCCGGTGCCGATGCTCTCGGTGCGCGGCGCGCGCGGGCCGGCGGGATGGCGGCCGGGCAGGGCGTAGACATTATCGCGGCGCAGATTGGGGCTGTAATGCGGGTCGGTATGGCGTGACGGCGCCCATAGCGCCTCGAAGCGCGCCCATTCCTCGCGCCGCTTCGCCGAGATCGGCGCGCCGGGATTGTCGAGCCGCGAGGCGGATTCGTGGTGGATCAGCGTCGCCAGCGGCGTGAACACCACCTCGAAGCCGGCATGGCGGGCGCGCAGGCACAGGTCGATGTCGTTGCAGTCCTCGGCGAAGCGCACCTCGTCGAGCCCGCCGACGGCATCGAGGCAGGCGCGGGTGACCAGCAGGCAGGCGCCGGTGACGGCGGAGAGGTTCTGCCGCAGCACCAGCCGGCCGCGCAGGCCGCCGGCATGCGGGCCGGCGCCGACGAACCAGTGGCCGCCCGCTCCCTCACGCAGGCCGACGATGAAGCCGGCATGCTGCACGCCGCGGCTCGGGTAGAGCAGCTTGGCGCCGACGATGCCTACCTTCTGGCCGGTGCCGGAAAGCGCGGCGAGCGACACCATCTCGCCGAGCCATCCGCTCTCGATGATCTCCATGTCGTTGTTGAGCAGCAGCATCATCGCGCCGGCGGCGGCTCCAATGCCGGCATTGCAGAGACGGGCGAAGTTGAAGTCGCCGGCGTCGCGCACCACGCGGGTCGCCGGCCACAGCGTCTTGATCTCCTCGAACAAGGCGAAGGTCGCCGGCTCGCGCGAGCCATTGTCGACGATGACGATCTCGAAGGCGCGATAGGCGGTGAGCGCGATCAGCGTCTTCAGCGTGGTGGCGAGCAGTTCGGCACGGTCGCGGGTCGGCACCACGATGGACACCAGCGGCGGCGGTGCCGGCACGGGATAGAGCGGGCGCAGTTGCAGGCGCGGGCTCGCCGGCTCGATCGGCGCGGTCTCGACGGGAAGGCCGAGCCGGGCGGCCAGCGCGTCGCGGGCGCGGGCGGCCTCCGTGGGCAGGAAGCCGTCGGTCGGCCGCTCCGGCCCCTCATAGGCGATGCGCGGAATATGCAGGATGCGCCCCGGCGGCACCGCCTCGATGTGGCGCAGCAGAAGATCGTGCAGCGCCGCCCCGCCGAGCGCGGGGTTCAGGCGGAGGGCGCGGGCGTCGGCCGCGGGCAGGGCGACGAGATGGCCCATATAACCGGCGGCGATCTGCAGATGGCGGTTGAAGGCCGGCTTGAAGGCGGCGCCGGCCGGGCGGTCCGCCGCGTCGCGAAACCCCTCGTCGGTATAGGCGAGGGCGCAGTCGGGCGCTTGCGCGAAGGCGGCGCGGATCATCGCCACCGCGTCGCGGGTCGGTGCGCCGGCGAGATCGAGCGGCACCAGCAATTCGTCGCCGCTGGCGTCGATGGCGGCACGGAGCCCGGCGGCGGCATCGGCGGGCGCCTCGACCAGGCGTGCGCTCAGCGCGGCGAGCGCCGCACCTTCGCGCGCCAGCCGCGCCGGCGGCACGGCGAGAATCCACGAAAAGCAGCGGTCGGTCTGGGCGGCGAGCGCCCGCGCCACCGTCGCGAGGCGGGCAAGCGGCATCTCGCCGGCGGCGGAAGCGAAGGCGACCGGCGGGGCGGCGGCCAGCGGGACGCTGTCGCCGAAATCGCCGACATGACCGGCATGGTAGCGCCGATAGGCCGGAAGGTTGAACAGATCGGCGGCCGGCGAGGTCCAGATCGCCCGCTTCAGCTGGGCGCGCAACGCCCGCACCGCCGCATGCGGCGCCGGTACCTTGTGGCGCAGCGCCTGCCAGCGCAGAGCCAGGCGGGCGAGCGGATACCAGCCGAGCCGGGGCGGCGGCGCGCCTTCCTCCTCGGCGGCGCGGTGCAGCACCAGCGTCGCGGCCCCACGCGGCAGCGGTATCGCGAAGGGCTGCGCCTCGACCCGCGGCCAATGCCCGAGCGGCCGGCCGGCGGCATCCTCGGCCGACAGGCCGGCGCCGGCCGCCGCCTCCGCCAGCAGCACCAGCGGCCGCGGGCCGCGGCGGGCAAGGAGGCGCAGCAGCAGCGGCAGGCGGAAGCGATGGGCGCCGGGCTGGCCCGACAGCGCCGCGAGGCGGAAGGGGGGGATTCTGCCGGAGGGAAGGGGCACGGCTATCGCACTCGTTGGGAGGCCAGGCGTCTCGTGGTCCGGTGGTCGCTGGCATATTGCCTGGCGACCGGATTACGCGACGCCGGCAGGCTTCACAATGGCTAACGCTTTCGGACCGGGTGGGCGAACCGGCAGGCGGATCGATCCGGGCGCAATGGCCCGCGCGAGGTGCGCATGGCGGCGGGAACGCACCGCGCTCCGGCGCGGCGCCCGCCGGAATCGGCCGCGACGACGTTCTCCAATATCGGGCGCGACAGGCCGCGCCGCCGCCATCGCCGTGAGGGGAGCGGGGGCGGTCATCACGGCGATCGATCGGTTGCAGCTAAGCTTTTGATGAACGCGACGACGAGGGCACGCTATGTTAGTAGCTTCGCCGAACCAGCCGGGAAGACCTCATGCCGACCGCCCCCAATCCTTTCGTGCCGTCTCCTTCCCTCCTCGACTATGTGCGCCCGCAGGCGCTGGCGGTGCCCGGCAGCGGCATCGTCGAGGTGATGAACTACGGCCGCACCCGGCCGGGCATGATCCCGCTCTGGGCCGGCGAGGGCGACCTGCCGACGCCGGCCTTCATCGCCGAGGCGGCGACGCGCTCGCTCGCCGCCGGCGAAACCTTCTACACTTGGCAGCGCGGCATTCCCGAGCTGCGCGCCGCCATCGCCAAATACATTGCCGGGCTCTACGGCGTCCCCGAGGATCCCGAGCGCTTCTTCGTCACCGGCTCGGGCATGCAGGCGATCCAGCTCTGCCTGGCGCTGACGATGGGCGCCGACGAGGAGATCATCATTCCCTCGCCGGCCTGGCCGAATGCGGCGGCGGCGGCGCAGGTGCTCGGCGCGCGGCCGGTCTTCGTGCCGTTCGACTTCGACGTCGCCGACGGCTTCTCGCTCGACCTCGACCGGCTCGAGGACGCGGTGACCCCGCGCACGCGGGTGATCTTCATCAACTCGCCGGCCAACCCCACCGGCTTCGTCGCGCCGGCGGAGACGCTGCGCGGCGTGCTCGACATCGCCCGCCGCCACGGCCTGTGGATCGTCGCCGACGAGATCTATGGCCGCTTCTACTACGAGGCCGGCGAAGGCGGGGTGAACGGACGTCATGTTGCGCCCTCCTTCCACGACGTGATGGAGCCGGACGACCGCATCCTGTTCGTGCAGACCTTCTCCAAGAACTGGGCGATGACCGGCTGGCGGCTCGGCTGGATCGAGGCCAATCCGGAACTCGGCGACGTCATCGCCAACCTGATCCAGTATTCGACCTCCGGCGTCGCTCCCTTCATGCAGCGGGCCGGCATCGCGGCGCTGGAGCGCGGCGAGAGCTTCGTCGCTCACCAGATCGAGCGGGCCCGGCGCGGGCGCGACATCGTCGCCGACGGGCTGCTGCCGACCAACCGGGTGCGGCTCGCCCGTCCGCCGGGGGCGTTCTATGCCTTCTTCGGCGTCGAGGGCGAGACCGACATGCGGGCGCTGGCGCTCAAGCTGGTCGACGAGGCCAATATCGGCCTTGCGCCGGGCACCGCCTTCGGGCCGGGCGGGGAGGACTTCATCCGCCTGTGCTTCGCCCGCGGCGAGGCGCAGCTGACCGAGGCGACCAACCGGCTGGCGACCTGGCTCACCCGGTGACTGGCTGACGCGCTGAGCGGCTGACCCGCTGAGCGGCCGGGCTTGCGCGCGCCGGCCGGCTCTGGCGAGGCCGCCGGCTTTCCGTTACCCATGCAGGGCGGACGCAATGCCGGGCGGCGCCTCGCGCCCCGCCCGGCCGGGGGACGGACAATGGACGATACGGGCGAGCGCTACATTCCCGGAACCGCCGGCAGCATTACGGCCGAGCACCAGCACCGCTATGCCTTCGCCGCCGGGCTGACGGCCGGGGCGTCGGTGCTCGACGTCGCCTGCGGCGAGGGGTACGGCGCCGCCTTTCTCGCCCGCAGCGCCGCGCAGGTGGTGGGCGTCGATCTCGACGCGGCGGCTATCGCCCATGCCGCCCGCCACTATGGCGGCATCGCCAATCTCAGCTTCAAGGCCGGCGAGGTCGGCGCGCTGCCCTTCGCCGACCGCAGCTTCGACGCGGTGGTCTGCTTCGAGACCATCGAGCACGTCGCCGACCCGCGCGCTGCGCTGCGCGAACTCAGGAGGGTGCTCAAGCCCGATGGCCGGCTGATCGTCTCGACCCCTGACCGCGAGGTCTATTCCGGAGAGCTGAACAACCGGAACCAGTTCCACCTTGCCGAGTTCTCGGCGGCCGAGTTCGCCGACGAATTGCGGCAGCTCTTCGCCCATGTCGAGCTGCGCGGCCAGGCGGTCGGCCTTGCCTCGGTGATCGCCGCTGCGACTGACACGCCGGCCGCAGACATATGGTGGCTGCACGGCACCGCGCCGGGCCGGACGCCGCTGCCGCCGGCCAGGCCGGTGTTCCTGGTGGCGCTGTGTTCCGACGCGCCGCTGGAGGCGCCCGCCGCCTCGGTGCTGGTCGACGGCACCGAAACCGGCGCCGGCGCGCTCGAGGCGCTGCAGGCGAGGGGCAACGAGCTGACCGGCACGCTGGATGCGGTGCGCCGGCAGGCCATCGACGACTATGACGGACTCACCCGGCAGGTGGCGGCGTTGCGGGCGGTTTCCGACGACAAGGACGCGTTGTTGGCCGGCAACGAGACGGTGCTGCGGGAACAGCTGCGCATTCTCGACGAGCGGCAGGCGCTGATCCAGGCGCAGGCGGCGGTGATCGCCGAGCAGCGCGACGCCCAGCTCGCGCAGCTGCGGCGGCTCGCCGAGAAGGACGAGGCGCTGGCGCGCGAGATCGACCAGCTGAAGAGCGCCTTCCATGCCGAGCGCCAGGCCAGGCTGGCGCAGGCGGAGGCCTCGCATCGGCAGGAGCTGGCCGCGCTCGAACAGGAGTGCCGGGCGCTGGAGGAACGGCGGCGTTCGGCGGAGCGAGAGAGCGCCGAAATACGCGGCGCCGTGCCGCCGATGATCGCGCATGCGGAGCAGCTGGTTCTCGCCTTGCGTGAGGCCCATGGCGAGGAGGCGCGCGCGCTGGCGGTGCGGTCGAAGACGCTGCGGCAGCGGCTGGTCTATTGTGTGCCGACGCGCTTGCGCAAGCGGCTGCGGCTGAACGGCCGGACCGGGCGCGAGCGGCGCGCCGGCGGCGTGGCGCAGGCGGCGGCGCTGCGGGCCGCCGCGCTGCTGCAGGACTGCCTCAACCAGTGCCGCGACATGCGCGAGCGGCTCGCGGCGCCGCTCGCCGGGGCCGGCTCCCCGCCCGAGCCCGCCCCGCCGCCAGCGGAGGTGGTTGCCGAGGTGATCGCGCGGGTGCCCGATCCGCAGGACGACGACATCCGGCTGCTGGAATCCAGCGCACTGTTCGACAAGGCCTGGTATGTCGAGACCTACGGCATCGAGCCGCATGAGGCGGCGCGGCACTATCTCGACACCGGCTTCCGGAACGGCTGGAATCCCAGCCTGCTGTTCAGCACCGGCGACTATTTCCGCAGCAACAAGGACGTTCCGTCCGATCACAACCCGTTGCTGCACTATCTGCGGCACGGCATCCGCGAGGGCCGCTCGCTCTACGCCGGGAACGCGGCGGCCGGGCCGCTGCCCGATCGGTTCTGGCGCTATGGCCTGCGCGGCGAGCCGGCCGGAGGAGCGGGCGGGGAGCCGGCGGCGCGGCGGCACGGCTGAGCCGCCTACAGTCTTTGGCCCGCAGCCTATAGCCCACAGCCCGCGCGGCTCAGCGGCCGCGGAACGAGCGGGCGACCTGGTCGGTGAGCGGCTTGACCAGATAGGACAGCACCGTGCGGTCGCCGGTCTTGATGAACACCTCGAGCGGCATGCCGGGCACCAGCTTCATGCCGTCCAGCCGCGCCAGTTCCTCGGGCGGCAGCGAGATGCGCACCGAATAGAACCCCTCGCCGGTGTGGGGGTCCGGCACGATATCCGCCGAGATGCGGCTGAGCGTGCCGGTGAGTTCCGGCGTCTCCCACTGCGCCCCCGCCGCGAGGCGCACGACGGCCGGCTGGCCCACCGCCAGCTGGTCGATGAAGGGCGGCGGCACGCGGGCCTCGGCCTCCAGCTGGTCGTTGTTCGGCACCACCAGCATGATCGGCTCACCGGGGCCGATCACCCCGCCGATGGTGTGCACGGCGAGCTGGTGCACCACGCCGTCCTGCGGCGCGCGAAGCTCGACACGGCGAAGCTGGTCCTGCGCGGTGACGATGCGCTCGCGGGTTTCCGACAGCTTGGCGCGGATCTCGGCGAGCTCGGTGGCGACCTCGCTGCGCATGTCCTGGTCGATCTGCAGGATCTGCAGCTCGGTCTCGACGATGCGGCCCTTGGTCTGGGCGATGTTGGCGATCAGCAGGCCCTGCTCGCCCTCCAGCCGCGCGCCGTCGCGCTCCAGCGCGGTGACGCGCTGGATGGAGACCAGGTTGTCGGTCCATAGCTGGCGCACGCTCTTGAGCTCGGTGCCGATCAGCGCGATTTCCCGGCCCTTGGAGGCGAGCTGGAAGTCGAGGCCGCGGATCTCCTCCCTGAGCTGGGCGATGCGCTCGCCGAGCTGCGCCTTGCGGCCCTCGCGCAGGAAGCGGCGGCTCTCGAACAGCTTGGTCTCGCCGGTGAGGATGCGCGCGACGTCGGCGTCTTCGGCGCGGGACAGCAGCTGCGGCGGGAAGGCGAGCTCAGCAATGCCGTCGCGCTCGGCCTCGTTGCGAGCCTGCCGAACCTGGAGCTCGTCGAGATTATTGGCGAGAATGGCGAGATTGGCTTCGGCCACCGTCTTGTCGAGGCGCAGCAGCACGTCGCCGGCCCGCACGCTGTCGCCCTCCTTGACCAGCAGTTCGCCGACGATGCCGCCGGTGGGATGCTGCACCTTCTTCAGGCTGGAATAGACGACGAGCTGTCCCGGCGCGATGACGGCACCGGAAATCTGCGTCGCCACCGCCCAGCCGCCGATGCCGAACACCACCACCAGCACCAGGAGCAGCCCGAGCGCCAGATGGCGGCGAATGGAGCGGTGCGGGTTTGCAGGCGTCGTGCGGGTCACGGCAGCAGCCCTTCCTTGCCGGCCAGCGGGCGCTCCGCCATCGGGGCGTCCGGGGGCATCCTTGCGGTTGCCGGCTTCTCGTTCCGGCCGTTCATCGCCACGACCTCGGCACCTCCGGCGGGGACCGGCGGCGCGGGCTGCTGCGCCAGCTTGCGCAGCACCTGCTCCTTGGGCCCGAAGGCGCGGCTGCGGCCTTCCTGCAGCACCAGCAGCCTGTCGATGCTGGCGAGCGCGCTGTGGCGGTGGGCGACGATGACGACGATGCCGCCGCGCGCCCGCACGCCGGAGATCGCCTGGTTGAGCGCGGCCTCGCCATCGGCGTCGAGATTGGAGTTCGGCTCGTCGAGCACCACCAGGAAAGGCGAGCCGAACAGCGCCCGCGCCAACGCGACACGCTGGCGCTGGCCGGCGGACAGCGCGGCGCCGCCGTCACCGATCGGCGTCTCATAGCCTTCCGGCAGCCGCAGGATCAGCTGGTGCACCCCGGCAGCCTCGGCGGCGGCGATGATCTCGGCCGGATCGGGGGCGGGATGGAAGCGGGAGATGTTCTGCGCCACCGTGCCGGCGAACAGCTCGACGTCCTGCGGCAGATAGCCGATGGCGGCGCCGAGGTCGTCGGGGCGCCACTGCTCGAAGGCGGCGCCGTCGAGCCGCACCTTGCCGCGTGCCGGCTGCCAGACCCCGACCAGGGCGCGGATCAGGCTCGACTTGCCCGATCCGGAGGGGCCGACGACGCCGAGGCACTGCCCGGCCTCCAGCGTGAAGCCGATCTCCTGCACCACCAGCCGGCGCTGGCCCGGCGGGGTGACGGAGATGTCCTCCACCGCCAGCGACCGGTGCGGCCTGGGCAGCGCGATCGGCGCGCCAGCGACGGGAAAGGCCTTGAGCAGCTCACCCAGCCGCTTCCAGCCCTGGCGGGCGGCGACGAAGCCCTTCCAGTGCGCGATGGCGAGTTCCACCGGCGCCAGCGCCCGGGCGCTGAGAATGGAGGCGGCGATCATGATGCCGGGGCTGGCCTCGCCGCGGATGACCAGGAACGCACCGACGCCGAGCACGGCGGATTGCAGCGCCAAGCGCAAGCCCTTGGAGAGCGCGCCGAGGCCATTGCCGATGTCGGCGGCGCGCTGCTGCTCGCGGGTGAAGCGCCGGTTCGCCGCCGCCCAGTTTTCGCCGAGGCGTTCGGTCATCGCCATGGCGGAAAGCACTTCCGCATTGCGGCGCCCGACCTCCGACAGCGCGTTGCGCGCCGTCATCTCGATCATCGCCTGCCGCACCGGCTTCTTGGTCGTTGCTTCGGTCAGGGCGGTGAAGGCGACGAGCACGACGCAGCCGATCAGCGCGGTGAGGCCGATCAGCGGGTGGAACAGGAAGCAGACGATGAGATAGAGCGGCATCCACGGCATGTCGAACAGCGCCGTCGGGCCGAGGCCGGAAAGGAAGCCGCGCAGCTGGTCGAGATCGCGTATCGGTTGCAACCCGTCGCCGGACGGGACCATGCGCAGCGGCGCACGCACCACGGCGCTGTAGACGCGCCCACCTATGCCCTCGTCGAGGGCGAGCCCGATGCGCGACAGGATGCGCAGGCGCACGATGTCGAGCGCCACCTGGAAGCCGTAGAGCATGGCGGCGAGGATGGCGATACCAACCAGGGTCGGGATGCTGCGGCTGGGCAGCACCCGATCATAGACCTCCAGCATGAAGATCGAGCCGGTGAGGTAGAGGATGTTGATCACGCCGGTCATCAGGCCGATGCCGATGAAGGCCGTGCGGCAGGCCTGCATCGCCTTGGCGAGTTCGGAGATCATGCGGCGGTGGTCCTGATGTCGGGCGGGAGGTGTCCCGGCAGTCGAGAGAGGTAAAACGCGGCTCCGGAATGACGCTCCACGATACGCCATGATGGCTACGCGCGGCTGTGAAATCCAGGCGATTTTGGCTGGATGCCGTCACGCGGTTTCCGGACGAGGATGCGGGGCTGGATCGACGCCGGGAGGCGCGTGCCGGGAGGGGGCTCCGCCGATGTCGATGGCCGAGGGACGGCGGGCCGGCATGAGCGCGACACACGCGCGGCACGCGCGTTTCGCGGCGGCGGGCTTGCCGATCTGCCGACGAGCAAGGTCCTGACCGCTTGCGCCGCGTTTGCTCCGCCTGTGAAGCGGAGGTTGCCGCATCGCGGCGCCGGCGGCGACAAAATCCGCACCGGCACGGTATTATTTCATCTGTAGGTTGTTTTGCTCGACATAAGATGGAAGATGCTGCGGAAAGCACATGAGCGCCGGGGGCGCGAGGGGGAGAGCGGTTGTGGGAACTCCTGTCAGTGTCGGCCTGACTGGCGACGATTATATTGACGGCCTGCTTCAGGGAAGCAAATGGGCCGGGGATACGACGTATTCCTTTACGAGTTGGTACGGTGACTACCAAATAATACCGGAAGTATATTCATTATATTCTTATGTAATAGGAATTACAAATATAAAACTTAGATTTGTCCAAAAATATGATGAAGAAACTCCGCTTCCTGGAAATGGAAATATCCAGGTTGGCTATGCGGAAAATGCTCAACCATCAATGAAATCTCCGATCGATGGAGGAGACATTGCTTTCACTTATCCGTTTGAGGATCGTCCCGGCAGTGTCGGTTATCTCACATACATGCAGGGAGTCGGCATATCCCTGGGCCTGAAATATGCCAGCGACCTTGGCGGCGTGGCCAATATCGCCGTGCCCGCGGACATGGATTCACTCGAATACACGGTGATGAGCCGGCGTTCCTATGAAGGCGGTCCTTCCGGCGCCTATAGCGCTGAGAAATTCGGACATCCGCAATCCTTTATGGCGCTGGATATTCTGGCGCTTCAGACGCTCTATGGCGGCGCCGACTACAGCTATGCCGCTGGCCGCAGCGTCTATAGCTGGAATCCAGCGACAGGCGAGGTAGGCGGCTCTCCTGCCAGCAACAAAATCTTCCGCACCATCTGGGATGGCGGCGGTCTGGATACGTATGACCTGTCCGCCTATAGTACCCCGGTCTCGATCGATCTCGCGCCGGGCGGCTACAGCGTGTTCTCGCAGGCGCAACTCGCCCAGCTCGGCGACGGCGTCTATGCGCGCGGCAACATCTTCAACGCCTTCCTGTTCGACGGCAACCCGGCCTCGTTGATCGAGAATGCCATCGGCGGGTCGGGAAACGACACGCTGAGCGGCAACATCGCCGACAACCTGCTCAATGGCGGGGCGGGTGCCGATGTGATGACCGGCCTGGCCGGCAGCGACACCTATGTGGTCGACAATGTCGGCGACGTGGTGATCGAGGCGTTCGGCGAGCCCGGTGACAGGGATTTCGTCTATTCCCGGCTGAGCTATTACGTCCTGCCGGAGAATGTCGAGTATGGCAGGATCGAGAATATCGCCGGTGCCGCCACATTGCGGGGCAATGCGCTGAACAATCTGCTGACCGGCAATTACACCGACAGTGCCCTCTATGGCGAGGCGGGCGACGACAGGCTGTATGGCTCCAGCGGCGACGATCACCTCGACGGCGGCGCCGGTGCAGACCGGATGGTCGGCAACTCTGGCGACGATACCTATATCGTCGACAGCCTGGCGGACATCGTCTTTGAAAAGCCGGGCCAGGGCACCGACACGTTGTGGACCTCGGTCAATCGCGGCCTCGACAACGACTTCGAGAACATCGTGCTGTTCGGGTCGGCGACCGATGCCGGCGGCAACGGCCAGGACAACATCGTCTCCGGCAATGCGCTGGCCAATAATCTCTATGGCGGCGCCGGCTCGGACAGCCTCTACGGCCATGTCGGCAGCGACCGGCTGTTCGGCGAGGACGGCAACGACTACATGACCGGCGGCACCGGCCGCGATGCCTATTACGGCGGCGCCGGCTATGACTACGCGATCATCAAGAACGGCGGCGGGGTGGATTACTTCGTCGACTTCAAGGCGTCGGAAGACCGGGTGGTGTTCGACAGCGCCATCTTCGCCTCGATCGGCGCGGCGATGGATGCGGCGTTCCAGAACGGCAGCGACGTGGTGATCTGGGACGGCCATGACGGCATCGTGCTGCAGAACGCCAAGCTGGCGGAGCTGACGACCAGCAACTTCCTGTTCGTGTGACGCGCCCAGCCCGGTTTCGCCGGGCGGAGAGGTCTCTCGGGCTGTGGCCGGGCAGGATGCGGCGCGTGACGCCATGTTTGTTTGTCGATGGCACTCAGATCTGCTCAATATCCAGCAGGCTGGATGAAAACCAGTATCGTGTGAGTGATGCCTGGCGTTGATCTGGTCGGATTTACGACTGGCGCGATCTGCTGCACGTGCGACGCTCGAAATGACAGGCCGTGACAAGGCATTGGGGGGAGAGAACGAGATGGCCAGCGTTGTGAAAGTTGATCCGACCGGCAACGATTATATTGACGGCTTGCTTATCGGCGAGAAATGGCAGGGCGAGACGAGATTTTCATCTTACAGGTATTCTTCCGACTCTGCCCTTCTCCGGGCTACTCTCGAGCAGATGGCTGCTACTTCCGCTATTCTAAGCGGAAATCTACAGTTCGGCGATGGGGATCCTCACCCGCTGGCTGGAAAATATGCGACGTATAATAATGTTGGAGCGTTCACAAATCTGCCCATTTATGAATTCTTCCCCGATTACAATCAATATCGTCGCGAGATTACGGTCGGAAATATAGAGGATGATGATTTAATTGGATATGCGAATGGGCCTGGCCTTGGTGGAGTATTTGTGGGAGAGGTCTGGTTCGGCACGGAGCTGAAAGGTACAGACAGAGATGTTCGATTTCCTGTCAACGGAAACTATGCCTATGCGTTGCATCTAAAGCTGCTGGGGGTGACGCTCGGCCTGAAGTACAGCGCCGCTCCGGACGGCGTCGCGAATGTTGTGGTGCCTGCGGATCGCGATTCGCTCGAGCACACGGTCATGAGCGAGCGTGCCTATGTGGGGGGCCCCGCGAACGGTTGGGAAGATGTCGGCCAATACGACTTCCCACAAACCTATATGCCGCTCGACATTCTGGCGCTGCAGACACTCTATGGTGCCGATCGCAATACCCAATCCGGCGACACAATTTACCGCTGGAGTCAGGACGGTCAGTTGTCGATCAACGGGGTGCGGCAAGGGCCGTCACCCACCGGCGGCAAGGTCTTCATGACGGTCTGGGACGGCGGTGGCATCGACACCTACAGCATGCAGAGCTTCACCACGCCGGTCTCGATCGATCTGTCTCCCGGCGCCGCGAGCATAACCTCCGAGGCGCAACTCGCCCATCTGGGCGACGGCGTCTATGCACGCGGCAATGTCTATAATTCCTACCTGTTCGACGATAATCCGGCCTCGCTGATCGAGAACGCCGTCGGCGGCTCGGCCAACGACACCCTGCGCGGCAGTTTTGCCGACAATATCCTCAATGGCTTGGGCGGCGCCGATACGATGATTGGCCTTACCGGCAATGACAGCTATGTCGTCGACTATGTCGGCGATGTGGTCATCGAGGCGCCGGGCGAAGGTGTCGATACGGTCTATCTGCGGGCGAGTGGCTACGTGCTGCCGGCCAATGTCGAGCAGCTCAAGATCGAGGAAGGTCGCTACAACATCGAGGCGTGGGGCAACGACGCCGCCAACCTGATGGCCGGCAACGACCTCGCCAACACCATCCATGGCGGGGTGGGTGCCGACGTGCTCTATGGCATGGCGGGTGCCGACATCCTCGACGGTGGCACCGGACCGGACCAGATGATCGGCGGGCTGGGAAGCGACACCTACGTCGTCGATAGCTATTCCGACGTGGTCTACGAGGCGCTGAACGAAGGCGGCGACACGCTGTGGACCTCAGTCAATCGCGGCCTCGATCCGAATTTCGAAAGCATCGTGCTGTTCGGCACGGCCACCGATGCCGGCGGCAACGACCAGAAGAACACCGTTGTGGGCAACGAACTGAACAACAACCTTTATGGCGGCGGCGGTTCGGACAGCCTTTACGGGCACGACGGCAGCGACCGGCTGTTCGGCGAGGATGGCAACGATTACATGACCGGCGGCAAGGGAACCGACGCGTATTATGGGGGGCTGGGCTACGACTACGCGATTCTGGAGAAGGGCGGCGGAGTGGATTACTTCGTCGACTGGAACGTCACCCGTGACCGGGTGGTGTTCGACAGCGCCATCTTTTCTTCGATCGGCGCAGCGATCGACGCGGCGTTCCAGAACGGCACGGACGTGGTGATCTGGGACGGCAGCGACGGCATCGTGCTGCAGAACGCGAAACTGGCCCAACTGACGACGAGCAATTTCCTGCTCGTCTAGCTCGATCCGCGCCCCCGACCGTGGAGACGCCATCGGCGTGCGGACCGCCATGGCGGGAAGGCGGACGCTGTGCAGCCCGGATGCAACCATTCGCCGGGCGAACGCGGGTCCATCTTGTGCGATTTTAGCGAAGCCTTCATTGCCCTTGCTGTAGGCGAGATCAGTGTGTCCGCGCCTTGGCAGCTGGAAGAGATTCATGCATCTGGAGCGTCGCGTCCTCATCACCGGTGGAGCCGGATTCCTGGGGTCGCATCTGGCGGAGCGCCTGCTGAAGCAGGGATGCCAGGTGCTGTGTGTCGACAACTTCTTCACCGGCACCCGCCACAATATCGAACATCTCATCGGCCATTCCGGCTTCGAGCTGCTGCGGCACGATATCGCCCATCCGCTCTATGTCGAGGTCGATGAGATCTACAACCTCGCCTGTCCGGCCTCGCCGATCCATTATCAACGCGATCCGGTGCAGACCACCAAGACCAGCGTGCTCGGCGCCATCAACATGCTGGGCCTCGCCAAGCGGCTCGGCGCCAAGATCCTGCAGGCGTCCACCAGCGAAGTCTATGGCGATCCCCAGGTGCATCCGCAGGCGGAAGGCTATTGGGGCAACGTCAATCCCATCGGTCCGCGCTCCTGCTATGATGAAGGCAAGCGCTGCGCGGAGACCCTGTTCTTCGATTACTGGCGCCAGCACCGATTGCAGGTCAAGATCGCCCGCATTTTCAATACCTACGGTCCGCGAACCCATCCCAATGACGGACGGGTGGTATCGAGTTTCATCGTGCAGGCCCTGCTGAATCGGGATATTACAGTCCATGGCAGCGGGGAGCAGACGCGTTCTTTTTGTTATGTTGATGATATGATTGATGGTTTGGTCAAGCTTATGGAAAGTCCGGCGGAGGTGACGGGGCCGATCAACCTCGGCAATCCCACCGAGTTCACGATCCTGGAGCTCGCCAATCTCGTTATCGATCTGGTCGGATCACGGTCCAGGATCGTGTTCAAGTCCTTGCCGGAGGACGACCCGCGCCAGCGTCGGCCGCAAGTGGAGCGGGCGCACGAACTGCTTGGCTGGCAGGCGTCGGTGTCATTGCGTGAAGGGGTGAAGCGGACGATTCCGTATTTCGAATCGCTTGTTTCGCAAGGATTGGTACAGCGTGTTATCGCTGTTTGAGCGAACGCAGGGATGGTCGCGGTGACAGCGGAACGAATCTTGGTGGTTGGTGGCGCCGGCTATATCGGTGCCCACACCTGCAAGGCGCTTGCGCAAGCAGGTTTCCTGCCGGTGACCTTCGACAATCTCTCCACCGGCCATCGTGACTTCGTGCGCTGGGGGCCGCTGGTCGAGGGCGACATCCACGACACGGCGGCCGTCGCCGCGGCGGTGCGCGAGCATGGCATCGTGGCGGCCATCCATTTCGCCGGCTCGGCCTATGTCGGCGAGTCGATGGTGAACCCGGCGAAATACTACGAGAACAACGTCGCCGGTTCCCTGTCGCTGCTGAACGGGCTGCGCGAGGCCGGCTGCGACAAGCTGGTGTTCTCCTCGACCTGCGCGGTTTATGGCCAGCCCGCCCACATGCCGATCGACGAAAGCGTGCCCACCGTGCCGGTCAACCCGTATGGTCAGAGCAAGCGCATGGTCGAGCACATGCTGGCGGATTTCGGCATGGCCTACGGCCTCAAATCGGTGGTCCTGCGCTATTTCAATGCCTGTGGCGCCGACGCCGCCGGCGATCTCGGCGAACTGCGCGATCCCGAAACCCACATCATTCCGCGCGCCCTGATGACGCTGCAGGGCTATATCGACGATTTCGCCGTGTTCGGCGCCGATTTTCCCACGCCGGATGGCACCGCGGTGCGCGACTACATCCATGTCGTCGACCTGGCGGACGCGCATGTGCTGGCACTGCAGCGGCTGCTGCGCGGCGAGCCCGGCGGCACGTTCAATCTCGGCACCGGCGAGGGCTACTCGATCAAGCAGGTACTGAGCGTCATCGAGGACGTGACCGGGTTGAAGCTGCCGGAAGTCGTCGGCGGCCGGCGGGCGGGCGACCCGGCGATCCTGGTGGCCAATGCGGCGCGCGCCCGCGACGAGCTCGGCTTCGAGACCAGGCATTCAGACCTGCGCCAGATCATCGAAACCGCCTGGCGGTGGCACCTTCGCGCCCATCCTCGGCGCAACGCCCCCATCGATGCCCTGTCGGCCGATGCCGCCGGCCGGCGAGTGAGGCGGTGATCGTCCATCCTGCGAGAGGAACAGCCATGCGCAACCTCGCCGAACCCGGCCAGCATGCATCGCCGCCGCCGCAGCCACTGCCGTCGCTGACCAGCCAGCGCGAGCCGCGCCAGAGCTGGGTCGAACTGCTGGCGCTGCATCTCGACGCCCGCCGCAACTGGCGGGAGCTGGTCGAGACGGCCGGCGGCGCCGGCGATGCCGATCTCAACGAGGTGGACGTGTTCCTCGTGGGGATCATCGCCCGCTTCGCCGGGGCCGCGCGCGTGCTGGTCGATTCCGCTGAACTGGCGCGTCGTCTCGAACATTGCCGGGTCGATCCCGCCTTCAGCTTCGTCGCCGCGCCTGGCGAGCTGCCGGCGCGTGGCGACATGCGGCTCTACCCGCTGGCCGACATCGAGCGGGCCGAACGGGCTGCCGCCGGCGCGAATGGGCCGGTCGTGCTGGTTCATGGTGGCGGGCGCGACTGGCACGGTGGCACGGCGGCGCATGTCGAGGGCGTGCGCCACCGGCCGCTGGCGGGCCTGTCGCCGGCATTGTGGAAGTCGTCGCTGCTTATGCTCGCGAGCGGGGCCGCGTGCGCCGAGCGGGAGCGGCTGCTCGTGCAGGTGACGACGCTGCTGGCCGACCGCGCGCTCGATCCCTTCTTCCTGCTCGACCAGATCCAGGAACTGCGCGCCGCCGCGCGGCGGCCGGAAGCCGCGCCCGACGATGCCGAGGCACTCAAGGCGCGCATCGCCGAACTGGAGCACGAGGTCGCCAGTCTTCGGCGCTATGCGGTGATCCAGCAGGAAAGCCTGACGCGCCTTAGCGGCGCGGCGGATCGCCCATGATCGGGGCCGGGCCATGATTCCCGTCATCGCTCCCTTCGGCATCAACTGGTTCTATGAGAGCCAGGCCGACAATCTGGCGCAGGACCTGTCGGCCTACGGGCTGCCGGCGGTGGCGGTTTCCTCCCGCAATGTCGCGGAGATCCGCGCGCGGGCCGGGAGCACGGTGCTGATCGTCAACCATTCCGAATGCCTGATCGCGGCGGAGCGGGAGAACCGTCGCGCCGAGCTGATCGCCGCTCTCAGTGCGTTCGAGCACCGCATCCTCATCAATTACGACACCATCTACTCGCACTGGTTCGGCAACCAGTTCCCGGCGGATGCCAGCCCGATCACCGCCATCGTCGACCTCACCATGGTGCGGCAGGTGGATATTCCGCTGGTGCGCGGCGTGCCCTACGTGTGGGCGCCGGAGGCGTTTTCCGCCCGCGAACGGGCGAGCGTGCGTCCGTGGGAGGCCGGCCGGCCGCTGCCCTGGGCGATACTGGGCCACGCCACCGCCGAGCGCGCGGCGTTCCTGTCCGCCGCGATGGAGACGCTGGGCAGCCACGGCCTGGCATTCCTGCCGCCGCACCGGCCGTTCGAGCGGCGCTCCGGCTTCGAGGCGGCGGAAATCGCGCGCGTGCTCGGCCGCTCCGACCTCTATCTGTGGAGCAGCCATCACAGCTTTCCCTATCATGAAGGCTTCCGGGCCCTGCACGCCGTGGCGGCGGGTGCGGTGCCCGCCAAGGTGGACCCGCTTAACGCCGCCCATTTCGCGCATGTCCCGTGGGTCTACCCGCACCTGCAGGCGGTGCGGGAGGCGCGGGAGGAGTTCGGGCTGGCGGCGATGTATCAGGCGGCCTTCGACTTCATCGAGCAACACGGCACGCTGGCCGGCAGCGTCGCCCGGGCGATCGCCCCCTGGTGTCCGGCGGCGCGGCAGTTCGCGGAGCGGAGCCGCGGACTGGAAGTCGCGCAATGATCGACGGGCGCAATCCTCACGGCGTGTCGATCTGCGTTCCCAACTGGAACCACCGCAACTATCTCGGCCGCTCCGTGGGCAGCGCGCTGCGGGCGGCCGAGGACCTGAACGCACGCGGGGTAGGGTGCCAGGTCATCGTGGCGGATGATTTCTCGCGCGACGGCTCGCAGCGCCTGCTGGCATCGATGGCGCTGGCGGACCGGCTCGGGGTGATCGACCCGATTCTGGCGACCGGCAATGAGGGCCTCGCCGCGACCCGAAACCGGGCGATGCGCAATGCGCGCTATAAGCATGTCTGCTTCATGGACGCAGACAACGAACTGATCCCGGAAAATCTTTACCATTTTTGGCGCGCCGCGCGGGACACCGGCGCGGCAATCACCTATGGTAACTTGGTGATGCACAATGGAGAGCGCTCGATCGGGTTGCTATCGAACGACTTCGTCGATGAGCGCATCTATGACATGAACTATATCGACGCCTTCTCCCTGGTCGATGCGGATCAGGTGGAAGAATTTGGCGGCTATTACGGCAAGCATGCCGCGGCACACGAAGATTGGGAGCTGCTGCTGCACCTCTGCGCCGAGGACAGGTTGCTGGTCTTTGTGCCGCTGGTGCTCGGCTATTACCACGTCGCCCCGTTGTCGATGATACAGACGACCCAGTTTGATCATTCGAAGATGCGGCGGGTCTATGCCCAGCGCAAAAGCGGTCTGCCCCTTGGCTTCGATGGACGCCGTAT
The DNA here is from genome assembly GCF_018390605.1 of Ancylobacter defluvii. Taxonomy (GTDB): domain Bacteria; phylum Pseudomonadota; class Alphaproteobacteria; order Rhizobiales; family Xanthobacteraceae; genus Ancylobacter; species Ancylobacter defluvii. The sequence continues at coordinate 738,913 of NZ_JAHBGD010000024.1, read as the reverse complement.
CTATCATCCCGATATTGGCTGGCTGTAATCCGACACCCGCACAAGGGATGGCAATTCGGGGCGCTGGCGGCCGCTCCAGCCCGTCGTGTGGCGTACTGCTGAGTAGATCGACATCATGCACGAAGCGACGGACCCGTGCGAGAGGACAGAGCCGAACACCGTGTCCGGGGCGCGCCTGCTTTCGGTGCTCGACACGGCGGCCGACGGCATCATCGTCATCGACGCGCGCGGCCGGATCATGGTGTTCAACAAGGCCTGCGAGAAGATGTTCGGCTTCCCCGCCGCGCAGGTGATCGGTGAGAACGTCAAGGTGGTGATGCCGACCGAATATGCCGTCGCCCATGACGAGTATATCGGCAGCTATATCCGCACCGGCGAGAAGAAGATCATCGGCATCGGCCGCGAGGTGCATGGGCGCCACGCCGACGGCACGGTGTTCCCGCTGGAGCTCTCCGTCGGCGAGGCGCAGACGCCGGACGGGCGGCAATTCATCGGCATCCTGCGCGACCTGCGCCCGCGCAAGGAGAGCGAGCAGCGCCTCGCCGAGCTGCAGAGCGAACTGGTGCACCTCGCCCGTGTCTCGGCGATCGACGAGATGGGGGCGGCGATCGCCCATGAGCTGAACCAGCCGCTCACCGCGCTGATGCTCTATCTGCAGGCGATCCGCCGCGCTCATGCCAAGGGTATCGACCTCAAGTCCATGACCGGCGACATCCTCGACAAGGCGACGGGCGAGGCGGAACGCGCCGGCCACATCATCCAGCGCATGCGGCAATTCGTCGAGAAGCGCGACCCCGTGCGCCAGCTGCGCGTGCTCGACCCGCTGGTGGACGACGCCATCGAGCTGACCCTGCTCGGCCAGCGCCACCGCATCGCCATCGGCCGCGAGCAGGAGGACAACCTGCCGCTGGTGATGGTCGATCCGGTGCAGATCCAGCAGATCATCGTCAATCTGGTGCGCAACGCCATCGAGGCGGCCGGGCAATCCAGGCGCCCCGCGGTGCGGGTCGCCACCCGCCGGACCGCCGGCCATGTGGTGCTGGAAGTCTCCGACAACGGGCCGGGCATCGCGCCCGAAGTACTGCCGAAGCTCTTCCAGGCCTTCGCCACCTCAAAGCATCGCGGCATGGGGCTCGGGCTTGCGATTTCACGGACGATCGCCCAGAACCACGGGGGCGATCTCGTCGTCGATCCCGGCGGACAGGGACGCGGTGCGTGCTTCGCCCTGTCGCTGCCGATCCGGGACGACAACAAGGCGGTCGAGGCCGAGCAGGGAGGACACGGGCATGGCGGGGCAGGGTGACATCTTTGTCGTCGACGACGATCCGGCGGTCCGCGACGCCCTCTCGCTGGTGATGAGCCTCGAAGGGTATCACGTGCGCAGCTTCTCCGACGGCGCCGCCTTCCTCGCCATTGCCCGGCAGAGCGTGCCGGCCTGCGTCATCCTCGACGTTCACATGCCCGGCCGTTCCGGCCTCGACATCCTGAAGGAGCTGGAGGCCGACCGCTATCCGGCGCCGATCTTCATCATTTCCGGCCAGGGCGACATCCCCATGGCGGTCGATGCCATTCGCCACGGCGCGCTCGACTTCATCGAGAAGCCCTTCGACGCCGACACCGTGGTGGAGCGGGTGCGCGAGGCGATCGCCGCGCAGACGCAGCGCGCCGGCAACGGGGCGGGCGACCTGCTCACCGCGCATTTCCCCGGCCACGACCTGCTGACCCCGCGCGAGCGCGAGGTGCTGGTGCAGATCGCCAACGGCGCCTCCAACAAGGAGGCCGGGCGCAAGCTCGGCATCTCGCCGCGCACTATCGAGGTGCACCGCGCCCGCATCATGGAGAAGCTCGGCGCCCGGAACGCCGCCGATCTGGTGCGCATCGTGCTGAAGGACATGCGCGCCTGAGCCGCGCCGCCGGCTGTCCCAGCGGCGCCAGCCTGTCACGCCCAGCCCCGCCGCCGGGCTTCGCATTCCTACGAATTGCCGTCATCCGCCGCCTTCGCCACCCTCAGGAAAAAGCGGGAGGCGCTGCGTTGCGAATTCACGTGCTCGAGGACGATGGCGGGGTGAGCGATTCGCTCGGCCTTGCCCTGAACAACCTCGGCCATGAAGTGGTCTTCCACAGGACGGCCGAAAGCTTCTTCTCCCAATCGCCCCCCGCTGCCAGCGATGTAGTGCTGGTCGATCTCAGCCTGCCCGGCATTCCCGGCGGGCAGGCGGTGCGGTGGCTGCAGCGCCTTGCCGGACCACCCCGCGTGGTGGTGGTGACCGGCCAGTCGCAAACCGTGATCGACCACCAGCTGCGCGGCCTCGGGCCGCTGATGGTGGTGCGCAAGCCGCTGGACTTCGCCGCGTTGGTCGCGGCGTTGCCGGATGTGTGAGTCGGCTTGCGCAGTTTCCCTTACGCAGCCGCCCCAACTATGCGCCGCAGCGCACCCGCCTATGGTTCGAGCCAGTCAGAACGGAGGCTCCCATGCGGCAGGCAATCGAGGATCGGATCGGCACCAGCCACGGCACCTCCACTATGCGCGGTTCCATTCATGCGGGTGGCCCGGCCGAACATCCGGTCCCGGGCACCCGCGTTCCCGCTCACACGACGCTGCTGCATGAGGGCGATCCGGCCCGGCGCATCATGGAGGTGGCCGAGGGCGCGGTGATGCTGACCAAGCTGCTGCCCGACGGTCGCCGCCAGGTGGTTGAATTGCTCGGCCCCGGCGACATGTTCGGCCTTGCCTGCGGCGATGCCTATGCCTGTTCCGCCGAAACGCTGACCGCCAGCCTGGTGGTCCCGCATGAGCGCGGGGCGCTGGAGCGCGACGCCGCGCTCGCCGCCCGGCTGCTGCGCCGCTTCGAGAGCCAGCTTTGCACCATGCATGCGCATGCGCTGGCGCTAGGACGCATGTCGGCGCTGGAGCGCGTGGCCTTCTTCCTGCTGCGGCTGATGCCGGAGCCGGCTCCCGGCGCGCCCCGCGACGGCTCGGTGCATATCGCCATGACCCGGCAGGAGATCGCCGACTTCCTCGGCCTGACGCTGGAGACGGTGAGCCGGGCGTTTTCCGAGCTGAAGCGCCGCGGCCTCGTCGCGCTGCTGCGCGCCGACGAGGTGCGCATCCGCGATCGCGGCAGCATGCAGCGCCTCGCCGGCGCCGCCTGAGACACACGAAATACGCCGGAGGGGGACAAACAAGAACAAGTTCATCCGGTCGTGCGGCATGAGGCGTTCAACCCCTTGGCGCTCTCGGCGCCGCTCCTTCACGCGCCCCGTGGCTTGCCGCGGGGCGTTTTGTTTTGCCGGTCGGTGCCGGGGCAACGTCGGTGCCAGGGCAACCCGGCCTTGGGCAACGCTCACACCGCGACCGAGTGCCGGGCAGCGCCCTGTTGCAGCCGGGCATCGAGCGCGGCGGCGGCGAGCCGCACGAAGGGCCGCCCGCTCGGCGTGACCTCCACGTGCCGGCCCTCGATTCGGATGAGCCCATCCGCCGCCAGCGGCGCCAGACGCGGGGTGGCCTCGATGAGGATCTCCTCGTCGAGATCCACCGCGAAATCGCACATCAGCCGTTCGATCAGCGCGCCGCGGCGCAGGTCGTCGCCGGTGAAGGCGACGCCGCGCACCGTAGCCAGGCCGCCGGCATCGATGGCGCGGATATAGGAAGGCGTATCCGCCGCGTTCTGGGTGAAGCCCTGCGGAAAGCGGCTGATGGCCGAGGTGCCGAAGCCGATCAGCGCCTCGGCCCGATCGACGGTGTAGCCCTGGAAATTGCGGTGCAGCCGCCCCTCGCGGGCCGCCACTGCCATCGGGTCGTCCGGCCGGGCGAAATGGTCGAGGCCGATGGCGACATAGCCGAGCGCCACCAGCGTCTCGCGCGCCGCTTCCGCCTGCTCCAGCCGCTCGGCGGCACCGGGCAGGGCGGTCTGGTCGATCAGCCGCTGATTCGGCCGCACCCACGGCACATGGGCATAGCCGAACAAAGCGAGGCGCTCGGGCTTAAGCTGCGCCGCTATATGGGCGGTGCGGCGCACGTCGCGCGCGGTCTGGTGCGGCAGGCCGTACATCAGGTCGAGATTGATCGCGCCGACCCCGTTCTCGCGCATCAGCCTCACCGCCCGCTCGACGGTTCCGAAGGGCTGCACCCGGCCGATGGCGCTCTGCACATGGGCGCTGAAGTCCTGCACGCCGAAGCTGACCCGGTCGACGCCGATGGCGGCGAGGGCGTCGGCCAGCGGCCCATCGGTCTCCCGCGGGTCGAGCTCGATGGCGTGCTCGGCCAGCGGCTCGAGGTCGAACCAGCCGGCGATGCGGGCATGGAGCCGGCGCAGCGCCTCCGGGCCGATCAGGCTCGGCGTGCCGCCGCCCCAGGCGATATGCGTGACCGGCCGGCCGCCAGCCTGCGCCGCCACCCTCTCGATCTCGCGCTCCAGCCGGGCGGCATAGGCGGCGACCGGACTGGCCCGCCGGGTCGCCTTGGTGGTGCAGCCGCAATAGAAGCAGATCGACGAGCAGAACGGCACGTGCAGATACAGCGACAGGCTGGCCCCGGCCAGCAGCGCGGCGAGCCATTGCGCGTGCCGGGCGGCATCGACCTCCGCGCTGAAATGCGGCGCGGTGGGATAGGAGGTGTAGCGCGGCACGGCGCGCTCGGCGTGAAAAAGAGCGGAACTGGTCATGCGTCGAAATTGACCTTCGTGGACGGGTGGCGCATTGATCCGCAGCAAACGAAATCGCCGTTGATGCCGAATCCGCAAACTTCCGAATCTCGCCGTGCCTGGTTGCGTCGACAGGGCTGGGCGCTCGCCACACTGGCGCTGGCCTTCGCCGGCGGCGGGCTGTTCGCCTTTCTCGGCATGCCGGCGGGCTGGCTGTCGGGCGCGCTGGTCGCCTGCGCCATCGCCGCATTGGCCGGCGCGCCGGTGCGGGTCGGACGACGGGTGCGCGACGTCACCTTCGTGGTTCTCGGCACCTCGATCGGCGCGGCGGTGTCGCCGGAAACGCTGAAGGGCATCACCACCTGGCCGGTGACCATGGTGGTGCTGATGGTCTCGCTGCCGGCGATGATGATCGTGGTGGGGCTGTATCTGGAGAAGGTCGCCAAATGGGACCGGCGCAGCGCCTTCTTCGCCGCCGCGCCCGGGGCGCTGTCCGCGGTGCTGATCATGGCGGAAACCTCCGGCGCCGATGTGCGCCGGGTGGTGTTCGGCCAGTCGCTGCGGCTGTTCGTGCTGGTGGCGCTGCTGCCGGCGGCGATGGGCGGGCTCGGCCACCAGCCCGCCGGGACGCTGCCGATCAACCCGGTGGTGCCGGACCTGTATAATCTGCTGCTGTCGCTGGGGGCGGGAGCGGTGGGCGCCTTCCTGTTCGAGCGGGTGCGGTTTCCCGGCGGCGCCATGGTCGGGGCGATGCTGACCAGCGGCGTGCTGCATGGCACCGGCATCGTGCAGGGGCGGCTGCCGGACCTGCTGCTGATCGCCGGCTTCGGGATTCTCGGCGCCAATTCCGGCGGCCGCTTCGCCGGCACCTCGTTGGCGACGCTGCGGCGCTTCTTCCTCGACGGGTTGGTGGCGCTGACGCTGGCGGTGAGCGTCGCCTTCCTCTTCGCGGTGGCGGCGGCTTGGCTCGCCGGCGAGCCGCTCTCCAAGGTCTTCCTCGCCTATGTGCCGGGCGCGCTGGAGGCGATGACCATCATGGCCTTCGTGCTCGGCGTCGATCCGGCCTTCGTCGCCGCGCACCATCTGGCGCGCTTCGTCGGACTGTCGCTGGCCTTGCCGCTGGTGGTGCGCTTCGTGTTCGGGCCGTCGGCGGTGCCGAAGGCCGGTACCGCCGATCCCGAGGCCGAAACCAAGGACTGACCGACTTCGCCCCGCTGCGCCGCCGTCTTACTCGGCGGCCTCCGCCTGGGCGACGAAGTCGAGGCCGAGCCGCGTCCACACATCGACCATGGCGGCGGTGAGCTGGGCGACGAGGGCATCGTCATGCAGCGGGCCGGGGGTGATGCGCAGCCGCTCGGTGCCGCGCGGCACCGTCGGGTAGTTGATCGGCTGGATGTAGATGCCGTGCTCGGCGAGCAGCATGTCGCTGGCCGCCTTGCAGGCCTCCGCGTCGCCGACCATCACCGGCACGATATGGGTGTCGGTGAGCAGCTGCGGCAGGCCGGCGGCCTCGAAGGCGTTCTTCACCTTGGCGACCTGCTCCTGCTGCCGGTCGCGCTCCGCGCTCGACGCCTTGAGGTGGCGGACCGAGGCGGCGGCAGCGGCGGCGACCGCCGGCGGCAGCGCGGTGGTGAAGATGAAGCCCGGTGCATAGGAGCGCACGGCGTCGATCACCGCCGTCTTGCCGGTGATATAGCCGCCGACCACGCCGAACGCCTTGCCGAGCGTGCCCTCGATGACGTCGACACGGTGCATCACCCCGTCGCGCTCGGCAAGGCCGGCGCCGCGCGGGCCGTACATGCCCACCGCGTGCACCTCGTCGAGATAGGTCATGGCGCCGTATTTCTCGGCGAGGTCGCAGATGGCGCCGATCGGCGCCACGTCGCCGTCCATCGAATAGACGCTCTCGAACACGACGAGCTTCGGCCGGTCGCCGGCCGCCGCGAGCAGCTCTTCCAGATGCGCAAGGTCGTTGTGGCGGAACACCGCCTTGTCGCGCCCGGCGTGGCGCACGCCCTCGATCATCGAATTGTGGTTGAGCGCGTCGGAGAGGATCAGGCAGTCCGGGATCAGCCGGGCGAGGGTGGAGATGCCGGTCTCGTTGGAGATGTAGCCGGAGGTGAAGACCAGGCCGGCCTGCTTGCCATGCAGGTCGGCGAGTTCGCGCTCCAGCTCGACGATGGCGTGGCTGTTGCCGGAAATATTGCGGGTGCCACCGGCGCCGGCACCCACGGTGCGAGCGGAGGCGCACATCGCCTCGACCACGCTTTCATGGCAGCCCATGCCGAGATAGTCGTTCGAGCACCAGATGACGATCTCGCGCGGGCCTTCCGGCGAATGCCACGTTGCGCGCGGGAAGCGGGCGGCGTCGCGCTCGATCTCGGCGAAGGTGCGGTAGCGCCGCTCGCTCTTCAGCGTGTCGACGGCGGCCTGGAAAATCCCGGTGTAATCCATCAGTGCATCCACTCTGCTTCGCCGGCAGCTGGCGGCCGGGGTTTCCGGCTGCCAGCTGCCAAGCGGGCGTCGTGGGCACCATGAACTTTGGATCGGTTCCGATCAACCGGTCAAAATGCCCACGCGGCGATCGAACGCGTGGCATTGCGACACGCGCGGCTCACGACTGCGCGAGCGCGACGCCGTGTGCCGGCGTCAAGCCTCGGTCAGCCTGCGCACTTCCGCCAGCGGCAGCGGGCGCAGGCCCTTGCCGTCGAAATAGACGAAGCGCAGCTGCTGGCGGCGCGACACCATGGCTTTCGGCAACGGATCGTAGCGGAAGCTGCCGCCGCCGAGATGCGGCATCACCGCGCCGATATCGGTGGTGGCGTTGCTCTCGACGCGCAGCAGGCTGACGCGGGTGCCGTCCTCGGTGATGGCGTCGAAGGGCACACGGGCCAGACGCAGGAAGCTGGTCGGGTCGGATGCCGCCGAGAAGCCCTCGACGAAGGCCTGCTCGACCAAATCGAGGTCGGGTTCGTCGTGATGGTGCTCGGCTGCCGGCGGCTGCTCGGGCAGATGCGGCGTCTGCCACTGCGCCACGCGCGCGGGGCCGTGGCCGTGGTTGTGGCCGGGGTGGGAGTGCGCATGGGCGTGGGAATGGCCGCCCGCGCCGTGGTCGTGGGAATGATCGTGGTCGTGTCCGCGATGCATGGATTGATATCCTTATCCTTTTCCTCTCCCCGCTGGGGGAGAGGTGGCCCGCGCAGCGGGTCGGTGAGGGGCTCTAACGATTGGGAGGCGTCGAGCCCCCTCACCCCACCCCTCTCCCCCACGGGGAGAGGGGAGTTTCCGGTCCGCGTGCCGCCTTCACAGCGGGCGATCCGGTTTCCTCAGAAACTCACCGGCTTGTCGATGATGTGCTTGTGCGAGCCGAGCTTGCCATGGGCGAGCATGGAGCCGAGCGCCTCAACCACCACGCGGGTGCCGAACAGGGCGGTGATGTCCGAGGTGTCGTAGGGCGGGGAGACCTCCACCACTTCCAGCCCGCACAGGCCTTCGGCGGCCACCAGCCCGAGAATCTTCAGCGCCTCGCGCGGCAGGAAGCCGCCCGGCTCCGGCCAGCCGGTGCCCGGCACGAAGCCGCAGTCGATGCTGTCGACATCGAAGGAGATGTAGACGGCATCCGCGTCTTTCCACGCCAGCTCCAGAGCGATCTCGGCGGCCTTTTCCAGCCCGATCTTCTCGATGTCGTCGATGGTTAGCACGTTGGTGCCGCGCTTGCGGGCCTCCTGCACGCCGTAGCGGGGAACCTGCCAGCCGCCGATGCCGAGCTGCACCAGGTTCTTCGGCGAGACGTTCGGCAGGTTGGTCGCCCAGTACCACGGCGTGGTGTGCATGCGCTCGTCGAGATCCTTCTCCTGGATATCGATATGGCGGTCGAAATGGATGATGCCGATGCGCTTCGAGGTGCATTCGGCGATGCCGCGCACGCAGGGAAAGCCGATGGAGTGGTCGCCGCCCAGCATCACCGGCAGCGCGCCGGAGGAGAAGACGTGGCTGACGCCCTTGGAGATCTGGTCGAAGCTCTTTTCGAGGTTCGCGGGAATGGTGAATACGTCGCCGACGTCGCACAGCGTCATCTGCTCGCGCAAATCGACGCCGAGCTCGTAGTTGTAGGGCGTGTAGAGCGCCGAGATGCGGCGGATGCCCTGCGGCCCGAAGCGGGTGCCGGGGCGGTAGGTGGTGCCGCTGTCGAAGGGAATGCCGACCACGGCGGCGTCATATTTGCCGACGTCGCGGACGTTCTCGACATAGGGCGCCTTCATGAAGGTGTTGATGCCGGCGAAATGCGGCAGCTCGCCGCGCGCGAAGGTGGGGATCGACTTGTCGTTGATGGAATCGGCGCCGGGCAGGCCCATGTCGAGCGCCCATTGCTGCTCCTTGCGCCAGCCATCCTCGGAGAGCTTTTCCTCGGATTCCAGTGCCTTCCAGCCCTGCATCCCCCGGATCTCGAAATTGGGATGATGGCGGCGCTGGCGGGCGGGTGCCGGGGCAAGGCCGGCGAAACGGGTCGAACGGGTGGGATGGGAACGCATCAAGGTTCTCTCCTTGCGATCAGTCCTAGCGACCGGTCTTTGGAGAACCCTTCGGACGAACCGGAGGGTCACGCCGCGAACCGCTCGCGCGAGCCTCCCGGGCTTTTATCCCGCCGTGGACCCGGCGAATGTGGTGGAGCGAGGCTCCGCCGCCGGGCTGTCCCTCTCGGCCCAGACGCACGCGGAGATACGAGATCGCCGATGCCGGAACCCTAGGGACGCCGATGAACGTAGCCGGGCTTCCGACGGATCGGAAGCCCGGAATAGCGGCACGTGCAAACAGAGGCGCCGAAAGTTTCGGCGCGCAGGCGATCAGATGACGCCCGACAACAGGCCGAGGCCGGTCACCGCCACCACGGCGCCGAGGGCCTGGGTGAGGCGCGGCGCGCGCGTTTCGCCGAGCTTGCCGAGCGCGAGGCCGATGCCGACACCGGCGATGTGCAGCGCCGCCGTGGCGAGCATGAAGCCGGCGGCATAGGCGAGGCCGGAGGCGTCGGCCGGCATTTCCGTACCGTGGGCATGGCCGTGGAACACGGCAAAGAAGCCGACCAGCGCCATGGCGGCACCGAGCGGCGCATTCTTCCAGCCCAGCGCGACGACGAGGCCGAGCACCACGATGGAGCCGACGATGCCGAGCTCGACGAAGGGCAGACCGACGCCCGCAATGCCCAGGAAGCCGCCGACCGCCATCAGTGCCACGAAGCTGGCCGGCACTGCCCAGATGGCCCGGCCGCCCAGCTGGGCGGCGAAGATGCCGACCGCCACCATGGCAAGCACATGATCGACACCGCCGATGGGGTGCATGAAACCGTGCGAGAAACCGTGGGCATCGCCGGCGCCGGTATGGGCGAAGGCGAGGGCGGGCATAAGCGCAAAGCCAGCGGCAAGCGCGGCGCGGCGCAGGTGGGACGAAACGGCGTTCGACATGACAACCCCTGTGGAACAGGCAGGCCGCCTTCGGGAAGCACCCGGTGCGTACGTCTGCGTATGATGATTTGACGAAATCAGCATACGTCGGAGGCAGGTCGGGTCAATCGGGTTTTCGCAGCTGCGAAGGCTTTTCACCGGGAGTGAACGTGCTCGTCCCCGTGATCTTGCCCATGGTTGTGCCCATGTTCGTGCGCTGAAGCGTCCTCGCCGGCCGGCACCAGATGCAGATGCCCGTAGCGCACGCCGCGCTGGGTGACGACGGTGTCGGCGAGATGCTTCACCTCGTCGGTTGCCCCTCGCAGCACCGTCACTTCCAGGCAGGTGCCATGGTCGAGATGGACATGCAGCGAGGCCACCGTGAGGTCGTGATGGCCGTGCTGCACCTGGGTGAGGCGCCGCGCCAGTTCGCGCTTCTCATGATCGTAGACATAGCTCAGCGTGGCGATGCAGGGCGCGTCGTCGGCCGTCGGCGCCTCCGCCATGCCGAGCGCGGTGCGCAGCGCGTCGCGGATCGCTTCCGAGCGGTTGTCATAGCCGCGCCGCGCGGCATGGGCGTCAAGGGCGGCGAGCAGCGCGTCGTCGATGGTCAGGGTCACGCGCTGCATGCAAGCCTCGCTCTGGATCGCTCACTTGGTGCCGAAGATGCGGTCGCCGGCATCGCCGATGCCGGGCACGATATAGCCGTGGTCGTTGAGGTGGCTGTCAACCGCGGCGGTGTAGACCGGCACGTCCGGGTGTGCCTCGTGGAACACCTTCAGCCCTTCCGGCGCGGCGATCAGGCAGACGAACTTGATCGACTGGCAGCCCGCCGCCTTCACCTGGTCGACCGCCGCCGCCGCCGAATTGCCGGTGGCCAGCATCGGGTCGAGCACGATGGCGGTGCGCTCGGAAATGTCGCGCGGCAGCTTGAGATAATATTCCACCGCCTGCAGCGACACTGGGTCGCGGTACAGCCCGACATGGCCGACGCGGGCGGCCGGCAGGATCTCCAGCATGCCTTCGAGAATGCCGCCGCCGGCGCGCAGCACCGAGACGAGGCAGAGCTTCTTCCCCGACAGGATCGGCGCCTGCATGGTGACGAGCGGCGTCTCGATCTCGGTCAGCTCCAGCGGCATGTCGCGCGTGACCTCATAGGCCAGCAGCATGCTGATCTCGCGCAGCAGCAGCCGGAACTCGTTGGCCGGGGTGCGCGAGCGGCGCATCAGCGTCAGCTTGTGCTGGATCAGCGGGTGATCGACCACGACGGTGGGGGGCAGGGCGGTGACGGACGCGGTGTCGGTCGTGGTCATGAGAGGCGCTCGCTGAAGGCGGGGTGTGAGGCGGTACAGAGTTCCACAAGCTAGCGGAAACGCGAAGGGCGATACATTCCGGCAATACAATTTTCGGACCAGTTCGTCCGAAAATTTCGATGTTCCGCCCGACACCCTCTTGCAGAACGTCACAGAACGCGCTCACATTCAGTGCTTCCCGAGGACCGGCCGCCAAGGCCGGGCGAGAAGCGAGCCAAACATGTCCGTCACTACCGGTTCCGGCGGTCGTTCCCGCAATCACATCGTCCTCACGTCCCACGGCGCCCCGACCGGCGTCTCCGCCAGCGCGCCAGCGCTCGACTGGGGCGCGCCGACGCCGCTCCAGCGCGGCCCGGTCGTCGCCACCCTCACCGATCCCAAGCGACGCAACGCCATTGGCACCCATGGCGGCGGCTATGCGGTGTATCGCGCGCTCGCCATTGCCGCCGGGGCGCTGCCGGCCGACTTCAAGGCCGACCTCACCAATACCGCGCCGTCCGACCTGATCGGGCCGCACCCGCAATGGGCGGACCCGGCCAAGATCGTCTCCATCGACCCCTATGGCCACATGATCGGCGAGGCGTTCGCCGATTTCATCGCCGAGGGCGTCGACGTGCGCCCGACCATCGCCATCACCCGCGCCCATATCGACATGCCGGAAATCCGCGACGCCATCCGCGCCGGGCGGCTGAAGATCGACGGCGACATCATCGGCCCCAAGGGCGATGTGCGCGTCACCAAGGCGGCGATCGATCCGGTGTGGTACCTGCCCGGCATCGCCGCCCGCTTCGGCATGGGCGAGGGGCAACTGCGCCGGGCGCTGTTCGAATATACCGGTGGCATGTTCCCCGAACTGGTGACGCGCGGCGACCTCAAGGTGTTTTTGCCACCGATCGGCGGCATGACGCTCTACATGTTCGGCGATCCCTCGAAGATCGGCGATGGCGTCACCCCCATCGCCTGCCGCGTGCATGACGAATGCAACGGCTCCGACGTGTTCTCCTCCGACATCTGCACCTGCCGGCCCTATCTCGCCCACGGCATCGAGATCTGCGTGGAGATGGCGCAGCAGGGCGGCACCGGCCTGGTGGTCTACAACCGCAAGGAAGGCCGGGCGCTGGGCGAGGTGACCAAGTTCCTCGTCTACAACGCCCGCAAGCGGCAGGAGGGCGGCGACCTGCCGGAGACCTATTTCAAGCGCACCGAATGCGTCGCCGGCGTGCAGGACATGCGCTTCCAGGAGCTGATGCCGGACGTGTTCCACTGGCTGGGCATCACCCGGATCGACCGCTTCGCCTCGATGAGCGACATGAAGTTCAACGCGCTCGACCGCGCCGGCATCCAGGTGGGGGAGCGGGTGCCGATCCCCGATGAGCTTATTCCGCAGGATGCGCGAGTCGAGATGGAAGCGAAGGTGTCGGCCGGCTATTACGGCGTCGGCTTCCAGAGTCAGTATGACGAGACGCAGGGGCGCGGCTTGAAGGAGTAGCGCGGCGGGTCGTCGCTTGCCGCACGGTGCATGGATGCCGGCGGCGCGCGTTTTCACGACGACAGGGGCGGTCATGACCGGCGACGACGATTATGTGTATGACGAGGCGACGGGCGAATGGCGTCCGGCCTCGGAGATGAAGGCGGCGACTGCCGCGGCCACGGCGGTGCGCGACGCCTCCGGCAACATCCTCGCCGACGGCGATTCCGTGGTGCTCGTCAAGGATCTGAAGGTGAAGGGTGCCGGCCAGACGCTGAAGCAGGGCACGGTGATCCGTTCGATCCGCCTGACCGACGATCCGGACGAGATCGATTGCCGCCACGACAGCATCAAGGGCCTGGTGCTGCGTACCGAATTCGTGCGCAAGCGCTGACGCCGGCCACTTCCGAGAAGGACGTCGCATGATCCCCCCCGAACTCGCCGCCCTGCGCTCGCCCCACGCCGTGCGCGCCCGCAGCCATATGGTGCTCGACCATGTGCTGGCGGGACGCTCGTCGCATTTCACCGTCGACGAGGCGCGGCTCGGTGCGGTGGCGGATTATGTGGCGGAGGTGACGCGCCATGCCTATCCGACGCTCGACATCCCCTATCATAGCCGCTGGCGGCACTTCGACGCCGGCGGGGTGGCCCGCTGGGATGCGCTCGCCGGCACGCTCGGCACCCTCGATGCGCAGGAAGCGGCGCGGATCATGGTCGACCTTGCGGTGGTCAGCGTGCTGCTCGACGCCGGGGCGGGCGATGCCTGGCGCTACCACGAGGACGCCACCGGGCTTACGGTGACGCGCTCGGAGGGGCTTGCCGTGGCCAGCCTGCGCATGTTCGAGGCCGGGGCGTTCTCTTCCGATCCGGCGGTGCCGCTGCGCGTCGATGCCGTGGCGCTGATCCGGCTCGATGCCGCGACGCTGGCCCGGCATTTCCAGCTCGGTCCCGGCAATCCGCTGGTGGGGCTGGAGGGGCGGGTGACATTGCTCAACCGGCTCGGCGAAGCGATGGCGGCCCGCCTGGACCTGTTCGGCGACGGGGTCACGCGGCCGGGCGGGCTGATCGATGCGCTGTTGCCGCAGGCACGGGTCGGCCGGCTGCCGGCGGCGCGCATCCTCGAGGCGTTGCTCGACGGGCTGTCGTCGATCTGGCCGGCGGGGCTGGTGGTCGACGGCGTGGTGCTGGGCGATGTCGGCCGGCATCCGGCGATCACGGTGCCGGACCGCTCGGCCGGGCTGGTGCCGTTCCACAAGCTGTCGCAGTGGCTGACCTATTCGCTGCTGGAGCCGTTCGAGGCGACCGGCGTGGTGGTGACCGACCTCGACGAGTTGACCGCGCTGCCGGAATACCGCAATGGCGGCCTGCTGGTGGATCTCGGGCTGATCGTGCCGCGCGAGCCGATCGACCCGGCGCAGAAGCACCCGGTGAGTTCGGAGATGATCGTCGAATGGCGGGCGCTCACCGTGGCGCTGATGGACCGGCTCGCCGCAGCGGTGCGCGAGCGGCTGGGGCTCGACGCCGCGCAGTTCCCGCTCGCCAAACTGCTGCAGGGCGGCACCTGGACGGCGGGACGGCAGATCGCCGCGCAGAAGCGCCCCGGCGGGCCGCCTCCCATCGCCATCGATGCCGACGGGACGGTGTTCTGAATGAACCGATGATCCGGGGGCTACTCCCTCTCGCCATCGGGGAGAGGGAGGGGTGAGGGCCCTTGCCGGCTCCCCGATGGGGTTGCCCCACCCCGCTGCGCGGGCCACCTCTCCTCTACGGCGAGAGGGAAGGGGCGCCGCACTGGTGGCGCTTCTGGACGATTGGACCTGTACCGACCGGAAGGTGTGAATGCCCGGGCCAAGTCCGGGCATGACGTTGTTCTGTACGGGATACTTCCGCAAACACCGCGTGGATGGCCGGGCTTGGCCCGACCATCGCAGCCTTCGGTCGGGGCGGCACCGAGTGTGGCGCGCCTCCCGTCTCTCCGGGAGAAGGAAGCTAGCTGCCGCCGCTCAATCCAGCTGCGCGCCGGACGCCTTGACGATCGGCGCCCATTTGGCGATCTCGGCCTTCACATGCGCCTCCAGCTCCGCCGGGGTCGAGCCGACCACGATGGCGCTGAAATCGGCGAGCCGCGCCTGCACCGCCGGATCGGCGATCGCCTTGTTGGCGGCGGCGTTCAGCTTGGCCACCGCCTCCGGCGGCGTGCCGGCCGGGGCGAACAGCGCGTTCCACGTATAGGTCTCGTAGCCCGGCAGCGTCTCGGCGATGGCCGGCACGTCGGGGAAGGACGGCGCGCGCTTGGCGGTGGTGACGCCCAGCGCCCGGAGCTTGCCGCTCTTGATGTGGCCGGCCGAGGAGGGAAGGTTGTCGAACATGATCGGCACCTGGTTGGCCAGCACGTCGTTCAGTGCCGGACCGGCGCCCTGATAGGGGATGTGCTGCATCTGCACCCCGGCCATGCTCTTGAATAGCTCGCCGGAGAGGTGGAGCGGCGTGCCGTTGCCCGAAGAGGCGTAGCTGTATTTGTCGGGATCCTTCTTGAGCAGCTCGATCAGCTCGGAGACGGTCTTGGCCGGGAACTCGGGGTTCACCACCAGCACGTTGGGAATCACGGCCAGCAGCGAGATCGGCGCGAAGCTCGTCACCGGGTCATAGGGCATCTTCTTGTAGAGGGCCGGATTGAGCGCGTGCGTCGCCACCGTGCCCATGAGGATGGTGTAGCCGTCCGGATTGGCCTTTGCGACCTGCGCGGCGCCGAGATTGCCGCCCGCTCCACCCTTGTTCTCCACCACCACCGACTGGCCGAGCTCCTGGCTCATGCGCTGGGCAACCAGCCGGCCGACGAGATCGGTCGAGCCGCCGGCGGAGAAGGGGATGACGAGGGTGATGGGGCGATCGGGAAAGCCCTGCGCCGCCGAGGGGCCGGCAGCGAAGGCGAAGGCGGCGGCGCTGGCCGCAGCGAGCAGGGTGCGGAACGTGGTACCGAACTTGGCGCCGAAGACGGCACGAGGCGTAACGCGGAACATGGCGTATCTCCCATTGGGGCGGGTGGCGGCATCTTGTCGGAGTGCCTTTTGGTCACGTTCCCCGATTTGCTGGCCGCGCTCAACGCCTTCGCCGCAAAGTTCGACCAATGGACCACGGGTTTTTCAGAATTGGATTCGATTAGTCGGAAAATTGTATCCGATTTGAACACGGCTCGCGCACTATGCCCAAAAGCTGGGCGTCCGATTGGCGGCTTTCCCGTCTCGACCCGTCGGGTCGACGCCGATTCCGGCATCCGATATCCCCGGCGACAATTGGCATAGGCTTTGCGAAGATCATCATCGAGCGGAGGAGCGAGGGTGACAGGCCAGATGAGCAAAGGCGCCGACATCGAGCTGATCCAGGTGACCAAGCGCTATGGGGCGGCGCTGGCGGTCGATGCGGTGTCGCTCAAGATCCCCAAGGGCACCTATTGCTGCCTGCTCGGCCCTTCCGGCTGCGGCAAGACCACCACGCTGCGGATGATCGCCGGGCATGAAAGCATCACCCAGGGCGATGTCCGCCTCGGCCCGACGGTGGTGACCGACCTGCCGCCCGCCCGGCGCGGCACGGCGATGATGTTCCAGAGCTACGCGCTGTTTCCCCATCTCGACACCGTGGACAATGTCGCCTTCAGCCTGAAGATGAAGGGCGTCGACAAGTCGACCCGCCGCGCCAAGGCGATGGAGATGCTGAAGCTGGTGCAGCTCGACCATCTCGCCGAGCGGCGGCCGGCGCAACTCTCCGGCGGCCAGCAGCAGCGTGTGGCGCTGGCCCGCGCGCTGATCACCGATCCACAGGCGCTGCTGCTCGACGAGCCGCTGTCGGCGCTCGATCCGTTCCTCAAGATCAAGGTGCGGCAGGAGCTCAAGAAGCTGCAATTGCAGCTCGGCATCTCGTTCATCCACGTCACCCATAGCCAGGAGGAGGCGATGGCGCTTTCCGACCTGGTGGTGGTGATGAATGGCGGGCGGATCGAGCAGGCAGCCGAGCCGCGCGAGGTGTTCAACCGCCCCGCCACCGCCTTCGTCGCCCGCTTCATGGGCGATCACAACGTCCTCTCCGGCCGCGTCGCCGGCAGGGCCGATGGCGCTGTGACCTTCGAGGTGCCGGGCGGGGTCTCCTTCACCGCACCGGACGAGGCGGGGCTGGAGCCCGGCGCGCCGGTGGAGATCGCCGTGCGCACCGACCGCATCCGCATCGCCGATGCCGTCATTCCCGGCTGCGGGCTGACCGGCCTGGTGCAGAACATCGAATATCACGGCCAGAAGGTGCAGGTGGCGCTCGCCGCGCCCGGGGTCGACGACTTCGCAGTGCAGGTGCCGGAATCCGCCTTTTTCGCCAAGCCCCTGTCCATTGGCGAGGCGGTGCCGCTCGCCTGGACGCCCGACGACATCCACCTCCTCAAGCCTTCGCCTTCCGCCTGACAACGACACGGCAGACAGACACGGCCGCGCGACGCGAAATCCCAGCCAAACGACATATCGGGAGACAGACATGACGAAGAAGACCACCTCGAAGGGCGTCAGCCGCCGCCAGTTGCTCAAGGGGGCGGCCGCGGCGGGCGGCCTCGCCGCCGGCGCCGGCGTCGTCACCGGCTTCCCGACCATCTGGGCGCAGAACCCGATCACCCTGCGCCAGTTCGGCACCGGTGTGTCGAACCTCAACGCCATCGCCGAGAAGTGCAAGGCCGATCTCGGCATCACCCTGCAGATGACCGCGCTCGATTCCGACGCGGTTTCGCAGCGCGTGGTGACCCAGGCCAGCAGCTTCGACATCGCCGACATCGAATACTGGATCTGCAAGAAGGTGTTCCCGGCCGGCACGCTGCAGCCGATGGATGTGAAGAAGATCAAGTATTACGACGACATCGTGCCGATCTTCACCACCGGCAAGCTGACGCCGGAGAGCAAGATCGCCCAGGGCACCGCGCCGAACACCGTCGGCTTCGTCGAGGGGCCGGAATCCAAGGTGTTCGCCAAGGCGCCCACCCAGTGGATGACGCTGATCCCCACCATCTACAACGCCGACACGCTCGGCATCCGTCCCGATCTCGTCGGCCGGCCGATCAAGAACTGGAAGGACATTCTCGACCCGGCCTTCAAGGGCAAGACCTCGATCCTGAACATCCCGTCCATCGGCATCATGGACGCGGCGATGATCTGCGAGAGCGCCGGCATCATGAAGTATGGCGACAAGGGCAACATGACCAAGGCGGAGATCGACGGCACCATCGATTTCCTGATCAAGACCAAGAAGGCCGGCCAGTTCCGCGCTTTCTGGAAGACCTTCGACGAGAGCGTCAACCTGATGGCCTCGGGCGAAGTAGTGATCCAGTCCATGTGGTCGCCGGCGGTGGCGGCGGTGCGCTCCAAGGGCATTCCCTGCGTCTACCAGCCGCTGGAAGAGGGCTACCGCGCCTGGGGCGGCGGCCTCGGCATCGCCAAGCACCTCAAGGGCGCGCAACTCGACGCCGCCTATGAATACATCAACTGGTACATGTCCGGCTGGGTCGGCGCCTATCTGAACCGCCAGGGCTACTATTCGGCCGTGCTTTCCACCGCCGAGAAGAACATGACGCCGGACGAATGGGCGTTCTGGATGCTCGGCCAGCCGGCCAAGGCCGACATCCTCTCGCCGGAGGGCAAGGTGATGTACACGGTGGGCGCGGTGCGCGACGGCGGCTCCTTCAAGGAGCGCATGGGCGCGGTCGCCTGCTGGAACTCGGTGATGGACGAGGACCGCTACATGGTTCGCCGCTGGAACGAGTTCATCGCCGCCTGATCTGTGGCGGAGCAAGGTCTCCGAGAGTGCGCCTTCCTCTCCCTCTCCCCGTCGGGGAGAGGGATGGGGTGAGGGGTCTTCTTGACGGGAAGCCACCTTGCCCTTCATCCAGCCCTCTCCTTGACAAGGAGGGGGTTATCGCCCGCTCACCGGATTGCCCGCATGACGCTCTCACGCCTCGCGCCCTATCTTCAGGCGACGCCGCTGACGCTGATCCTGGCGGCCTTTCTGGTGCTGCCCATCGCCACCATCGTGATGGTGAGCTTCTGGGATTATGATTCCATCCAGATCTTCCCGGCCTTCGTCTTCACAAACTACGAGGAGACGATCACCTCGCCGGTGACCTGGAACACCTACATCAACACCTTCAAATACACGGTGATCGTGTGGGCGGTGACGCTGTTCGTCGGCTTCTGGGTGGCTTACTACCTCGCCTTCCATATCCGCTCGACGACCATGCAGATGGTGCTGTTCCTTGTCTGCACCATTCCGTTCCTTACCTCGAACATCATCCGCATGATCTCGTGGATCCCGTTCCTCGGCCGCAACGGGTTGCTGAACCAGACGCTGATGGGCATGGGCGTCATCAACCAGCCGCTGGAATTCCTGCTGTTCTCGGATTTCGCGGTGGTACTCGCCATGGTGCATCTCTACACGCTGTTCATGGTCACCCCGATCTTCAACACGCTGATGCGTATCGACCGGGCGCTGGTCGAGGCCGCGCGCGACGCCGGGGCCAATGGCTGGCAGATCCTCACCAACGTCATCATCCCGCTGGCGAAGCCCGGCATCGCCATCGGCTCGATCTTCGTGGTGACGCTGGTGATGGGCGACTTCATCACCGTGCGCTTCATGTCCGGCGGCCAGTCGGCCTCGGTGGGCCTGATGATGGCCAACCAGATCGCGCTGCTTCAATACCCCGCCGCGGCGGCGAATGCGGTGATCCTGCTGATCATCGTGCTGCTGCTGGTCGGCGGCATCCTGCGCATCGTCAATATCCGCAAGGAACTGTGAGGCGAGGGAGACAATCTGCGATGAACTCGGAAAAGCGGGGCCTCGGCTTCTACATCCTTACCGCCTTCTTCGCGCTGTTCGTGCTGTTCCTCTACGGCCCGCTGACGACGATCTTCATCCTGTCGTTCCAGGGGCCGAATGGCGGCCTCACCTTCCCGATGAACGGCAGCTCGGTGCACTGGTTCAAGAACCTTTTGTTCGAGCAGCAGGCGGTGGGCGATTTCGGCGGTGCCTTCTCCCGCTCGCTCATCCTCGGGCTGATGACCATGATGGCGACGGTGGTGGTGTCGCTGCTCGCCGGCCTCGCCTTCCGCCGGCGCTTCCTCGGTTCGGGCCCGCTGTTCTACCTCACCATCGCCAGCCTGATCGTGCCCTCGATCCTGATCTCGCTCGGCATCGGCCTCGCCTTCCAGGTGTTCGGGCTGAGCCCGGCCTGGTATTCCTCGGCCTTCGGCGCGCACCTCACCTGGACGCTGCCGTTCGGCCTCCTGATCATGTTCGCGGTGTTCAATCGCTTCAACCCGGCCTATGAGGAAGCGGCGCGCGACCTCGGCGCCACCTCTTGGCAGACCTTCGCGCATGTGGTGCTGCCGATCATCCTGCCGAGCCTCGTCGGCGTCGGCCTGTTCGGCTTCACCCTCTCCTATGACGAGTTCGCCCGCACGCTGATGACGGCGGGTACCTTCAACACGCTGCCGCTGGAGATCTACGGCATGACCACCAACGTCACCACGCCGGTGCTCTACGCGCTCGGCACGGTGACGACGCTGTTCTCCATGGGCATCATCGTGGTGGCGCTTGTCGCCATCGCCGTATTGCGGAAGCGCCGGGCACGCAAGGTAGCCGGCTGACTCCTGACGCTGCGGAAATATTCGACCTCACAGAGGCTTGCGCAGAAACTGCTTGCCGGGGCGGGCAAGGAACCGGATAGTTCGTGGCGGGTTGATGTCCAGAATAAGTCGTGCGGCTGGAACCCACCGGGCCGAAGCGGCGTGGACGTTATGGGAGAGACGCCATGAACATCTGCACCACGGACCGCAGCATCTGCGATCTGCTCAGGGAAGTGGCCAAGGACGACCGCAAGCATGCTTTGATCATCAAGCTGCGCAGCGGCGACACCGTCACCGCCTATGGGCCGATCGAGGTGGCGGACCGTTTCATGCTGTGCCGCCTGCATGACAACAACTACCAGGGCAACCAGCTGATCGCGCTCGACACCATCGAGTTCATCCGCTGAACGGCTGTCGCTGACGCGAATCAGTCCCCGACCACCAGACGTGCGGCGGCGAGGTCCTCCAGCGCCGCGCCTACCGATTTGAACAGCGTTATCTCTTCCGTCGTGCGTCGGCCGGGATGCCGGCCGCGCGCGAGGTCGTGCAGATCGGCCCGGAGCGCCTCGGCCGACCACAGGCCGGCCCGCATCGGCTGCAGCAGGTCGCCCGCCTCGGCCAGCGCCCCGGCACGGGTGTCGACGAACACCTCGGCGCGCTGCACCAAGGCGTCGTCACTCTCGCGCATCGCCGGATTGAAGGCGCCGACCAGATCGATATGGGTGCCTGGCCGCACATCTGCGCCCTTCACCAGTGGCGCGGTCGAGGTGGTGGCGCAGCTGACGATGTCCGCCTCGCCCACCGCGGTGGCGAGATCGCTTACCGCCCGCGCTTCCACGCCGCTGGTGCCGATCGCCGCGGCGAGCGCCTCGGCCTTGTCGCCGCGGCGTCCCCACACCAGCACCCGTTCGATCGGCCGCACCGCGCGATGCGCCTGCGCGAGCTGTGCCGCGACATGGCCGGTGCCGACGAGCAGCAGGGTGTGGCTGTCCGGGCGCGCTAGCCAGGAGGCGGCGAGCGCCGAGGCGGCGGCGGTGCGGCGGTTGGTCAGGGCGTCACCCTCCATCACCGCGCGCGGCTGGCCGGTGATGCCGTCGAACAGGGCATAGAGCGAGCCTACCGCGCCGAGCCCATGGGCGGAATTGTTCGGAAACACCGTGACCAGCTTGGTGCCGATGGCCTCGCCGCGCTTCCAGGCCGGCATGGTGAGCAGATGGCCGGGCGCGGTCGGCGTGCCGACGTCGAAGGCGCCACGCACCGGCATCGGCTCGTCATGGCTGGCGAAGGCCTCGCGCAGCGCCGCTACCAGGCGGGGATAGTCGAGGGCGGCCTCGATCTCCTCGGTAGCATAGAAGCGCATTGGCGGGTCTCCTGAACAATAGCAAAACGGGCGCGAAACTAGAGCATGTTCCGCGCCAGCGGAATGGGCCTTTGGGTGTGGCGGGGCTCCAGCCTGTTGAAATCGAGAGCTTTTTCGGGGGATGGCTTGAGAGACTCTCCGCCGGCCGTCAGTTGGCCCGGCGTCTGGAGGAGGACGGCGCGGCGAGTTGCTCGAAGGCGTCTTCCACCAGGCTCACATGGTGCAGCATGGCGGCATGGGCGCTCGCGGCATCGCCGGCCAGCACCGCCCGCAGCACCGCCCCATGCTCGGAATGGGAGAGCGCCAGCCGGCCGGGCGCGCGGAACTGGGCGTGGCGGAACGGCGCCAGCCGCCGCCGCAGCGTGGCGGTCATGTCCGCCAGCACCGGATTGTGCGAGCCGGCATAGAACAGCGTGTGGAAGTGGGTATTGGCGGCGGCATAGGCCTCGACATCATCGCGGGCCACCATGTCGGCCATGCCGTCATAGAGCGCGCCGAGCCGCCGTCGCTCGATCGGCGTCATGCTCAGCGCCGAGAGGCGGGCGCAGGTCGCCTCCAGCTCGCCCATTGCGACGAACAGCGTCTCCAGCTGCTGCGAGGTGACTTCGGTGACGATGGCGCCGCGGCGCGGGCGCAGCTCGATCAGCCCGGTGGTGGCCAGCTTGCGCAGTGCCTCGCGGACTGGCGTGCGCGAGGTGCCGTAGCGGGCGGCGAGCATGTGCTCGTCGAGGCGGGTGCCGGGCTCCAGCGAGCCGTCGATGATCGCGTCGGCAATCTCGCCGGCCAGCTTTTCGGTGCGCGTCTGCCGTTCATCGGCCATGCGGAATGCGCCTGCTCGAAAGGGTTGCTCACCTATCTCCCGATGTCATCGCATGAATCGTATTTCGCATACAGCACAGAATTTCAGCGCGCGTGACAGCAATTTGAGCACGCAAGATCTCAAAATTGCATGCACAATATTTTCCCGAGAGCCCAGCAGCCATTGTCCGTTCCCGCCGCCGGCTTGTCGTTGCCCGCGCCCGGCGCCATCCTCGGAGCTTCGCCTTATGAACCGTCGCGAATTCCTGAAATCCGCATCCGTCCTCTCCTCGGTGGCCGCTACCGGCGTCGCGGCGCCGGCGGTGTGGTCGTCGGCGAGTGCCCAGTCGGCACGGGCCGAAACATTGCTGCTGGTCAGCGAGGCCGGCCCGAACAATCTCGACATCCATGGCGTCGGCACCAACCGTCCCGGCTATGAGGTGGCTTGGAACTGCTACGACCGGCTGATGAGCTATGGCACCAAGACGCTGCCCGACGGTTCGGTGAGCTACGACCAGAGCAAGCTGGTGCCCGAACTCGCCGAAAGCTGGGACGTCTCCGCCAATTCCGCCACTTTCAAGCTGCGCAAGAACGCCACCTTCCATGACGGTTCGCCGGTGACGGCGCAGGACGTGAAATGGTCGTTCGACCGTTCGGTGTCGGTCGGCGGCTTCCCGACCTTCCAGATGAAGGCCGGCTCGCTGGAGAAACCGGAGCAGTTCGTGGTGGTGGACGACCACACCTTCCGCGTCGACTTCCTGCGCCCGGACCGGCTGACCATGCCGGACCTCGCGGTGATCGTGCCCTCAGTGTTCAATTCCAAGCTGGTGCAATCCAAGGCCACCGAACAGGACAAATGGGGCATGGAGTTCACCAAGCAGAACACCGCCGGCGGCGGTGCCTACAAGGTGGCGAAGTGGACGTCCGGCACCGAGGTGATCTTCGAGCGCAACGACAGCTGGGCTTGCGGTCCCATGCCGTCGATCAAGCGGGTGGTGTGGCGCATGGTGCCGTCCGCTGGCAACCGCCGGGCGCTGATCGAGCGCGGCGACGCCGACATCTCCTTCGATTTGCCGGCCAAGGACTTCGTCGAGCTCGACAAGGCCGGCAAGGTCAAGGTGGTGTCGAACCCGGTCAGCAACGGCGTGCAGTATATCGGCATGAACGTCACCAAGCCGCCCTTCGACAAGCTGGAGGTGCGGCAGGCGGTAGCCTATGCCATCCCCTACCAGAAGATCATGGACGCGGTGATGTTCGGCCTCGGCAAGCCGCTGTTTGGCGCAGCGTCGAACAAGGTGAGCGAGCCGGTCTGGCCGCAGGCGCATGGCTACAACACCGACATCGCCAAGGCCAAGGAACTGCTGGCCAAGGCCGGCTATCCGGAAGGCTTCGAGACCACGCTGTCCTTCGATCTCGGCGCGGCGGTGGTGAACGAGCCGCTCTGCACGCTGGTGCAGGAGAGCCTCGGCCAGATCGGCATCAAGGTGACGCTGAACAAGATACCGGGCGCCAACTGGCGCGGCGAGATCACCAAGAAGGAGATGCCGCTGATCGCCAACTTCTTCTCCGGCTGGCTGGATTATCCGGAATACTTCTTCTTCTGGGCCTATCACGGCCAGAACGCGGTGTTCAACACCATGGGCTACAAGAGCGCCGAGATGGACAAGCTGATCGACGGCGCCCGCACCGCCGCGGCAGTATCCGACTGGCCGGTCTACGACAAGGACGTCACCGGCTTCATCGACCTTGCTTTTGCCGACATGCCGCGCGTGCCGCTGTTCCAGCCCTATCTCAGCGTGGCCATGCAGAAGTCGATTGCCGGCTATCAGTACTGGTTCCATCGCCAACTCGACTACCGCACGCTGCGCAAGGCGTGAGGGCCGGGGCGGAGGACTGGTTCATGCTCAGTCCGGTGCATTCCAAGTCCGTCGTGACCAAAGTGCGGCACTCAGACTTGGAACCGGCCCCTTAACTTCCCTCTCCCCATTGGGGAGAGGTGGCCCGTGTGGCAGGTCGGTGAGGGAGGCGGCATCGGTAAGCGTCGACGACCCCTCACCCCAGCCCTCTCCCCATCGGGGAGAGGGAGCGCGTCGCTCCTGCATCGAGCTTTGCGCTTTTTCGTCCTTCAACGCGACCTTCCGTGCCTTCGTGTTGCCTATCCGTCTGGTCCGTCTCATGGAGGTGCGCGTGCTCAAGCAGATCGTCCGTCGTCTCGGCACCGCCATACCGAGTATCATCGGCGTCATCATCGTCACCTTCCTGCTGACGCGGGTGCTGCCCGGCGACACCGCCGCCTATTTCGCAGGTCCCGCGGCCACCCCGCAGGCCATCGCCGAGATCAAGGCGACGCTCGGCCTCGATCAGCCGCTGCCGGTGCAGTTCCTCGCCTATGTGAAGGATCTGGCCACCGGCAATCTCGGCATGTCGCTCACCACCGGCCAGCCGGTGTTCGAGGATATCACCGCCCGCCTGCCGGCGTCGGCGGAACTCACGCTGCTCGGCCTGCTGATCTCGGTGCTGGTGTCAGTGCCGCTCGGCATTCTGGCGGCGGTGAAGCAGGGGTCGTGGATCGATCATCTGTGCCGCATCGTCGCCACCGCCGGCGTGTCGTTGCCAGTGTTCTTCACCGGGCTGCTGCTGGTCTATGTGTTCTACTACAAGCTCGGCTGGGCGCCCGCGCCGATGGGGCGGCTCGACTTCATCTACTCCGCGCCCGATACCGTGACCGGCTTATATTTGATCGACAGCCTGCTTGCCGGCGATATCGAGGTGTTTCGCGCCGCCTGGTCGCAGATCTGGCTGCCGGCGGTGACGCTCGCCATCTTCTCGCTGGCGCCGATCGCCCGCATGACCCGCGCCTCAATGCTCGCCGTGCTGGCCTCCGATTTCGTGCGCACGGCGCGGGCCAGCGGGCTGAAGCCATCCAAGGTCGTGATGGGCTATGCCTTCCGCAACGCGCTGCTGCCGGTGATCACCACGCTCGGCATGGTGTTCTCCTTTCTGCTCGGCGCCAATGTGCTGGTGGAGAAGGTGTTCGCCTGGCCGGGCATCGGCTCCTACGCCATCGAGGCGCTGATCACCTCCGACTACGCGCCGGTGCAGGGCTTCGTGCTCGCCATGGCCATTCTCTACGTGCTGCTGAACCTCGCGATCGACATCCTCTACGGATTGGTCGACCCGCGCGTACGCCTCGAAGCCTGAGGAGGAAGCCATGAGCCTCGCCGTCACCGAGACCGCGCCGAAGGACAGC
Source organism: Ancylobacter defluvii (assembly GCF_018390605.1). Taxonomy (GTDB): domain Bacteria; phylum Pseudomonadota; class Alphaproteobacteria; order Rhizobiales; family Xanthobacteraceae; genus Ancylobacter; species Ancylobacter defluvii. Next base: position 712,997 of record NZ_JAHBGD010000024.1, on the reverse strand, counting down.
CTCTTCTCCCATGCCCGACATATCGTGGCGGAGAACCCGGTTACCGGCATTGCCTTCGGCCTGTTCGCGCTGTTTGCGCTCGCCGCGCTGATCGGGCCCTATGTGGTGCCGGTCGATCCGCTGGCGAGCGACACTGCCGCGGCGCTGCAGCCGCCTAGCGCCGCCCACTGGTTCGGCACCGACCAGCTGGGGCGCGATATCTTCTCGCGCGTGGTGGTGGCGGCGCGGCTCGACATGATCATCGCCGTCGCGTCGGTGGCGTTGGTCTTTGTGGCGGGCGGCTTCGCCGGCATCGCCTCCGGCTATTTCGGTGGCTGGACCGACCGCATCGTCGGGCGGGTGTCCGATACCATCATGGCCTTCCCGCTGTTCGTGCTGGCCATGGGCATCGTCGCGGCGCTGGGCAACACGGTGACCAATATTGTCATCGCCACCGCCATCATCAATTTCCCGCTCTATGTCCGCGTCGCCCGCGCCGAGGCCAATATCCGCCGCGAGGCCGGCTTCGTACAGGCGGCCCGGCTCTCCGGCAATTCGGAGATGCGCATCCTGCTCGGTCATATCGCGCCGAACATATTGCCGATCATGATGGTGCAGGTGTCGCTCACCATGGGCTACGCCATCCTGAATGCGGCGGGGCTGTCCTTCATCGGCCTCGGCGTGCGGCCGCCGACCCCGGAATGGGGGATCATGGTGGCGGAGGGGGCCTCCTTCATCATCTCCGGCGAATGGTGGATCGCCTTCTTCCCCGGCGTGACGCTGATGCTGGCGGTGTTCTGCTTCAACCTGCTTGGCGACGGCCTGCGCGATCTCGTCGATCCGCAGCGGCGCACCTGAGGAATCCGGCCATGAACATGCACACGACAGCCGACCACGCGGGTGCCAACCATATGCAGCCGCCTCTCCTCGATGTGCGGGACCTCACCGTGGAATTCGCCACGCGGCGGGGCACAGTGCGGGCGGTGGAGAAAGTCGACCTTACCCTCGCCAAGGGCGAGACGCTGGGCATTGTCGGCGAGTCCGGCTCGGGCAAGTCGGTCACTTCCTACGCGGTGATGCGCATCCTCGACCGTGCCGGCCGCATCGCCGAAGGATCGATCGGCTTCGCCGGCATCGACATCGGCAAAGCCTCGGAAAGCGACGTGCGCGCCCTGCGCGGACGGGAAATGTCGATGATCTTCCAGAACCCGCGCGCGGCGCTGAATCCGATCCGCAAGGTCGGCAAGCAGATCGAGGACGTGCTGATCGAGCATGTGCAGGCGCAGCCGAGCGATGCGAAGGAAAAGGCCATCGAGGTGCTGAAGGCGGTGCGCATCGCCCGGCCGGAGGAGCGCTACCACGCTTATCCGTTCGAACTGTCCGGCGGCATGTGCCAGCGCATCGTCATCGCGCTGGCACTGGCCTGCCGGCCGCAATTGCTGATCGCCGACGAGCCGACCACCGGCCTCGACGTCACCACGCAGAAGGCGGTGATGGACCTGGTGGTCGAGCTCACCCGCGAGCGCAACATGTCCACCATCCTCATCACCCATGATCTCGGCCTGGCCGCCGCCTATTGCGACCGGGTTATGGTGATGGAAAAGGGCAAGGTGGTGGAAACCGCCAATGCCGAGGCGATCTTCCGCGCGCCGCAGCACCCCTACACCCGCAAGCTGATGCGGGCGACACCGCGCAAGGGCGTCAGCCTGCGCGACCTGCTGCCGGAGGATGCGGCGCCGGCCGCTGCCGCGCCCACCGCGCCGGTGAAGGGGGCCGGCGAACCGCTGCTCGTCGTCGAGAATCTGGTGAAGGAATATCCCCGCCAGGCGCCGACCGGCGGTCTTGCCGGCCTGTTCGGCATCAAGGGCGCTGTGGCCGATCCGTTTCGCGCCGTGGACGGCATCAGCTTCTCGGTGGCGCGTGGCGAAAGCCTCGGACTGGTGGGCGAATCCGGCTGCGGCAAGTCCACCACCTCGATGATGCTGATGCGCCTGCTCGATCCGACCTCCGGACGCATCGAGTTCAAGGGCGAGGAGCTTTCCGCCATTCCGGCCAAGCGCTTCGCCGGCTCGCCATGGCGCTCGCGCATCCAGCTGGTGTTCCAGGACCCGACCGATAGCCTCAACCCGCGCTACACCGCCGCCCGCGCCATCGCCGATCCGCTGCTGCGCATGGGCTCCGGTCTGGCCGGCGCCGCGCTGCGAGCAAAGGTCGAGGATCTCGCCCGGCTGGTCGGTCTGCCGGTGAATCTGCTCGACCGTTTCCCGCACCAGCTGTCCGGCGGACAGAAGGCGCGCGTCGGCATCGCCCGCGCCATCGCGCCCGACCCGGAGCTGGTCATCCTAGACGAGCCGACGGCGGCGCTCGATGTCTCGGTGCAGGCGGTGGTGCTGAACCTGCTGCAGGAGCTGAAGCAGCGGCTCGGCATGAGCTACATCTTCGTCAGCCATGATCTGGAGGTGGTGCGGATGCTCTGCGATCGGGTGATCGTGATGCGCTCGGGCCGCATCGTCGAGGAGGGCGCGACCGAGGCAGTCATGGCCGCCCCGAAGGCGGAATATACCCGCGAACTGCTGTCCTCGATCCCGCACCCGCCGCTCTGATCCGCACAGGATGGCCGGCGGATTGAGCTTGGCCGCCAAAGCCGTAATGATGCCGCGGGTCCCTGTGGCGGGGGCGGCGGAGATTCGTCCTACATGTTCAGTGCCCTGCTGCGCCATCCGGTGAAGCTCATCATCGGCGTCGTCGTGGCGCTGTTCGTCGCCTACGAGATCAGCGTCCGCTTCTTCGCCTACACCGCCGACGCCTATGTGATGAGCGACATCATCGTCATCTCCGCGGAGGTCGAAGGCCCGGTCTCACGGCTGGCGGTGCAGAACAACCAGGCGGTCCCCGCCGGGCAATTGCTGTTCGAGATCGAGAAGACTCCGTATCAGCTCAAGGTGGAGCAGACGCAGGCGGCGGTGCAACAGGCGCAGGCCGATCTGGAGCTGGCGAAGGACGAGGTCAAATCCGCCCGCGCCGGGGTCTCCTCGGCGCAGGCGGTGCTCACCAATGCGCAGGCACAGCTCGGCCGGGTGAAGTCGCTGTCGACCGAGGGGTTCTCCCCCGAGGCGGCGCTCGACGTCGCCACCCGCGACGTCGCCACCGCCACCGCCAATGTGCTGACGGCACAGGCGGCGCTCGACGTATCGAGCCGGCGGGTGGCGGTGGTCGGCGCGACCATCACTGCGGCGCAGGCCGATCTCGCCAAGGCGCAGTACGATTTCTCCAAGACCACGGTGGCGGCGCCCGAGCCCGGCCGCATCGCGCCCTTCACCATTCGCCAGGGTGATTATCTACGCCCGGGCACCGAGGTGCTGGCGGTGGTAACGGATCGTCGGCCACGGGTGGTGGCGAACATTCCCGAGCGCCACCTTGCCCGCATCCGCAGCGGCCAGCGCGTGTGGCTCACGCTCGGCTCCGATCCATGGGTGGTTCATTACGGCCGGGTGAGCGGGATTGCCGCCGGCGTGTCGCGCTCGCCGGACAACCCGCAGGTGGTGCCCTATGTCGAGCCGACCACCGATTGGGTAAGGTTGCCGCGGCGTTTTCCCATCGAGATCACCCTCGATGACTGGCCGGCCGGCCTCGGCCTGTTCAACGGCGCCGATGCGCGCGCCCTCATCTGGTTCTGAGCGATGGACGACGTCACCCGACAGGCCCTCGCCACCGCCTCGGGTGTCCTTGCCGCGGTCTACATCTCGCTCGCCATGGGGTTGGCCGATCCCTATTGGGCGGCGCTGTCGGTGATGATCATCGCCAATGTCGACCGCGACGCGCTGTTTACCAAGGGGGTGCTGCGGATCGCCGGCACCTTCGCCGGCGTCGCGCTGGGCTACAATGTCGGCCAGTGGATGGAAGGGCTGCAACTGCCGCAGGCGGCGCTGGTGATGATCGCCGCTGGCATCGGCACCTATGGCCGCCAGCGCAGCGCCTATGGCTATGCCTGGTTCTACGGCGCGCTCACCTTCGCGCTGGTGATGCTCTACACGATGGTGCAGCCGCAGGACCTCTATTCCTTCGCCCGCTATCGCTGCTACGAGATCGTCATCGGCGTGGTGTGCGGGACGCTGGCCAATTGGGCGTTCGGCCCGCGGACGGGAGCCCTCGGCCATATCGTCCCGACGCCTACCGCCACCACACCGGAAAGCGCGCTGAAGCAGTCCTATATCGCCGCGCTCGGCACGCTGGTGATCATCCTCGCCTGGACGACCTTCGATCTGCCGCAGCTGCCGCAGGTGCTGATCTCCAGCTTGATCATCATCGACGCCGATCCGGCCGCCAGCCGCCATCGCGGTGCCCAGCGCATCTTCGGCTGCATCATCGGCGGCTCGGCGGGGCTGGCGGTGATCGCGTTCAACGCCACCGAGCAATGGTGGTGGACGGTGTCGCTGTTTCTCGGCGTGTTCGCCTTCGCGCGCATCCACCTCAACAAGTCGGCGCAGTCCTATATCGGCACCCAGTCGGCGATTGCCTATCTGGTCACCATGGTGGGCACCGGGCCGCCGACGACGCTGGACCCGCCGGTGGAGCGGCTGGTGGGGATCATCATCGGCGTCAGCATCATGACGGTGCTGGTCTGGGCGCTGAACGTGAAGGCGCCGCCCGAGCAGCTGGCCGGGAACTGAGCGTCACGCCCCGCGCGGGGGAGCGATCTCGTTGAGCAGCACGGCGAGGTCCTCGCCGCGCCGCACCAGCCGCCAGCGTTCCGGTGCGCCCGCCGGGATCACCACCGCCGCGCCCTTGGGACAGACGCCGAGGCAATCGACCTCGACCACCGCGACGCCGGCGCCCCGCCGCTTCGGTTTGCGCATCGGCTTGCCGCCTTCGCGCCGGGCGATCGCACCGCGCAGTGCCGGAGCGAGCCGATCGCCGCCGTCCTCGCCGAAGCCGCCTTTGAGCTTCTTCGCGCATTTGCGGCAGACCAGCACGACGTCGGTCCAGTCGGAGGCGATCGGCTTCATCGGTTTCATCGCGCCGATCTGCCATGACCGACGCCGGATGGGAAGCGCCTGTCAGTGCACCACGCCGAGGAACTGCTTGAGCTCCGCTGTCTTCGGATTGGCGAACACCTCGCCGGGCGGCCCGATCTCATGCACCCGGCCCTGATGCATGAACACCACGCGCGAGCAGACATCGCGGGCGAAGCGCATCTCGTGGGTGACCATGAGCAGCGTCATGCCTTCCGAGGCCAGCTCCTTCACCACCGCCAGCACCTCGTTGACCAGTTCCGGGTCGAGGGCGGAGGTGATTTCGTCGCACAGCAGGGCGATTGGCTGCATGGCCAGCGCGCGGGCGATGGCGACGCGCTGCTGCTGGCCGCCGGAGAGCTGGTCCGGGTAGGCATCGAACTTGTGGCCGAGGCCGACGCGCTCCAGCATCTTCTTCGCCATCGCCTCGGCCTCGGCCTTCGGCGTCTTGCGCACCACCATCTGCGAGAGCATGACGTTGCGGCCGGCGGTGAGGTGCGGGAACAGGTTGAACCCCTGGAAGATCATCCCGACCTTGAGGCGCAGCGCCTTGAGGTGCAGCTCGTCCGGCAGCAACTGGGCACCGGCCACCGAGATCGAACCCTCGTCGATGGTCTCCAGCCCGTTGATGCAGCGCAGCAGCGTCGACTTGCCGGAACCCGACTTGCCGATGATGGCGATCACCTCGCCGGGCTCGACGTCGATATTGATGCCTTTCAGCACTTCGTTGTCGCCGAAGCGCTTCTTCACCTCAGTGATTTCGATGAGCGACATTGAGCTTCCTCTCGAGGATCTGGGAAGACTTGGACAGCGGCCAGCACAGGCAGAAATAGATCAGCGCCACGAAGCCGTAGACGGTGAAGGGCTCGAAGGTGGCGTTGGTCACCATGGTTCCGGCCTTGGAAAGCTCCACGAAGCCGATGATCGAGGTCAGCGCCGTGCCCTTCACCACCTGCACCGAGAAGCCGACGGTGGGCGGCACCGCGACCCGCAGCGCCTGCGGCAGGATTACCCAGCGCATCTGCTGCAAATAGCCCATGCCGAGGCTGGAGGACGCCTCCCACTGGCCCTTGGCGACGGATTCGACGCAGCCGCGCCAGATTTCGGCGAGGAAGGCGGCGGTCCACAGGATCAGCGCCAGCCCGGCGGCGAGCCAGGCCGGCACGTCGATGCCGAACAGGCCGAGGCCGAAAAAGGCCAGGAACAGCTGCATCAGCAGCGGCGTGCCCTGGAACAGCTCGATATAGGTCTTGGCGAAGGCCGGCCCTAGCCGCCCCTTGCCGATGCGGGCGAACAGGAGCGCCAGGCCGGCAAGGCTGCCGCCGACGAAGGAGACGAGGGAGAGCAGCACGGTCCAGCGCGCCGCCAGCAGCAGGTTGCGCAGGATGTCCCAGGTGGTGAAATCGTTCATGGGGCCTTCCTCACCGTGCCGCGCGCTTGGGGAAGATCGTCCATCCAAGCCCGCGCAGCAGCTGGCGCAGCACGATGGCCAGCGCCAGATAGATCAGCGTCGCCGCGAAATAGGTCTCGAAGGCGCGGAAGGTGCGCGACTGGATGAAGTTCGCCGCGAAGGTGAGGTCCTCCGCCGCGATCTGCGACACCGCCGCCGAGCCGAGCATGACGATGACGATCTGCGACGACAGCGCCGGCCAGATGCGTTGCAGCGCCGGGATCAGCACCACGTACCAGAAGGTCTGGATGCGGCTCATGCCGAGGCTGGCGCCGGCCTCGAACTGGCCCTTCGGCGTCGCCTGGATGCCGGCGCGGATGATCTCGCAGCCATAGGCGCCGAGATTGATCACCATGGCGAGATTGGCGGCCTGAAGTTCGCCCATGCGCAGCCCAAGCGCCGGCAGGCCGAAGAAGACGAAGAACAGCTGGATAAGGAAAGGCGTGTTGCGGATCATCTCCACATAGGCCGCCACTACCGGCTTGAGCCACGCCGGCCCGAGCGCTCGTGCCCAGGCGCAGGCGATGCCGAGGCTGACCCCGAGCACGCCGCCCACCAGCGTCAATTCGACGGTAATTCCGATGCCCTTGAGGAGGACCGGCCAATAATCGGCCAGCCATCCGAAATCGAACGCGTAGTTCATGCGATGAACTCCCGCAGGTGAGGTGATGGGTGGAAGGAGATGTTTCCCGCTCGGCCCCAGAGACGGGATGCTCCCTCTCCCCGATGGGGAGAGGGATGGGGCGAGGGGGCTTCGACGCTCCGCAATGGTGTCGCCCCCCTCACCGACCCGCTTCGCGGGCCACCTCTCCACCGAAGCCGGATGTTTCCGGTTTCGGCTTTGCCGGAACCGAACCCGGCAACAGCCGGGTTCGGCGGGGAGAGGGAAGAAAAGCGAGGGAACCGGGCGTGCCGCCGAAACCGCTCAGAGATCGGCGGGCAGCTTGGTGCCCAGCCACTTCTCGGAAATGGCGTCCAGCGCGCCGCCCTTCTTCGCCTCGGTGATGATGGCGTCCACCTTCGCCAGCAGCGCCGGCTCGTTCTTGTTGAGGCCGATGAAGCAGGGCGAGTTCTTGATCAGGAACTTGATCTCCGGCTTCTTCGGCGGGTTGCGCGCGAGAATGGCGGCGGCGACCACGTTGCCGGTGGCGATGACGTCCACCTGGCCGGAGAGGAAGGAGGAGATGGTGCCGTTATTGTCCTCGTAGCGCTTGATCGAGGCGTCCGCCGGCGCGATCTTCGTCAGCTCGAGGTCCTCCACCGCGCCGCGGGTGACGCCGATGGTCTTGCCGGAGAGGTCCTTGGCATCCTTCACCGCGATGTCGGCCGGCCCGAACACGCCGTTGAAGAACGGTGCATAGGCGACGGAGAAGTCGATCACCTTTTCCCGCTCCGGATTCTTGCCGAGCGAGGAGATGACGAGATCGACCTTGTTGGTCTGGAGGTAGGGGATGCGGTTGGCGCTGGTCACCGGCACCAGTTCCAGCTTCACGCCGAGCTTGTCGGCGATCAGCTTCGCCACGTCGACGTCATAGCCTTTCGGCGCCATGTCGGCGCCGACGCTGCCGAACGGCGGAAAGTCCTGCGGCACCGCAATGCGGATGAGCTTGCCCGCCTCGATGGTGGCGAGCGCATCGGCATGGGCAGGCTGGATGGCGGCGGGCAGCGTCTGCGCGGCGACCACGGCGCCGGTCAGGAGGGCGAGCAGGGTGCGGCGGTTCATCGGTCAGTCCTCTTTCGTCGATGGGTGATGATGCGCATGCGGGGCCGCGGTTCCGTGAGGATGCGGCATGGAGGGGGCGACGTCGGTGAAGGTGGAGGGCACGAGCAGTTCGCGCAGGCTGGCGAGCGGATCGGGTTTGGATGAGAGGTCGAGCCCGGCCTCTACCTTGCCGATATGCTCGTCCATCAGCCGGGCGGCGGCGGCGAGATCGCCCGCCGCCATCGCCGCGACGATGTCCTCATGATCGTGGCTCGACTCTTCCGCCTTCTCGGTCGGCTGGTAGAGCATGGAGATCAGCGTCGTGCGGGCCGTGAGGTCGCGGATGATCTCGGTGAGCAGCCGATTGCCGAGCGCGTCGGCAAGATGGATGTGAAAATCGCCGAGCAGGCAGGCGCGAGAGGAGACGTCGCCGGTCTCGATCGCCTGCCGCTCGATGGCGACATGCTCCTTGAGGCTAGCAAGCACCTCCGGGGGCACCTCGCGCACGGTCTGCAGCAGCCCGGTCTCGATGACGCGGCGGGTCTGGAAGGCCTCACGCGCTTCCTCCGCGGAGGGCTCGACCACGAACCAGCCGCGCCGGGCGCTCACCTGCACGATGCCGCGCGTCTCCAGCCGCATCATCGCCTCGCGCACGCGGGTGCGGGAGACGCCGAACAGGTCGGCGAGCTTCTGCTCGCCGAGCCGCGTGCCGGGCGGGATGCGGCCGGCAAGGATGGCCGAGAGAATGGCTTCCTCGATATTGGCGGTGGACGGGTTCATCACGCTGGGCTCACAATCTTGTATACAAGACTGTCAAGCAAGCGCTGTGCCAAGCACCGGCCGCGCCGGCGCCGGTGCCGCGCTACAGGCGAACTCGTCGGAATCGGCCGCTAAAGGATGAACTCACGCGCTCGGTTTTCGCTCAAGCGAGAGGAGGCTGCCGCTTTTGCGACCATCATGGCGAGGGGATGGGCGTCGTGAGGCGCCCGGCCGCCGCCTATTCGGCCGCCGCCCGCCCATGGCCGAGCCTGCGGGCGATTGCCTCGACCAATTGCTCCGCCGCCTCGGCGATCACCGTGCCGGGCGGGTAGATCGCCTCGGCCCCGGCGGCGCGCACCGCCTCGTAGTCCTGCGGCGGCACCACGCCGCCAACCACGATCATGATGTCGCCCCGGCCTTCCGCGGCCAGCGCCGCCTTCACCTGCGGCACCAGGGTGAGATGCCCGGCGGCCAGCGAGGAGATGCCGATCACGTGCACATCGTTCTCCACCGCCTGCCGCGCCGCCTCTTCCGGCGTCGCGAACAGGGGGCCGATATCAACGTCGAAGCCGAGATCGGCGAAGGCGGAGGCAATCACCTTCTGGCCGCGGTCGTGGCCGTCCTGCCCGAGCTTGGCGACCAGGATGCGCGGGCGCCGGCCTTCCTCGGTCTCGAAGGCTTCGACCCTTCTGCGCACCGCTGCGACCCTGTCGCCCATGGCACCGGCCTCCCGCCGATAAATGCCCGACACGGCACGGATATCCGCCCGGTGCCGGCCGAAGACGTTTTCCAGCGTATCGGAAATCTCGCCCACCGTCGCCCGCGCCCGCGCGGCGTCGATGGCGAGCGCCAGCAGGTTGCCGTTGCCGGCGGCACCGTTGCGCAGCGCGGCGAGCGCTGCGTCGAGCGCCTGCGGGTCGCGCTCGGCCTTGAGGCGCGTCAGCTTTTCGAGCTGTGCCGCGCGCACCGCCGAATTGTCGACCTTGAGCACGTCGATCGGCGTCTCGCGGTCGGGCTTGTATTTGTTGACGCCGACCACGATCTGCGCGCCGGCATCGATATGCGCCTGCGTGGTCGCCGCCGCTTCCTCGATGCGCAGCTTGGGGATGCCGGCCTCGATCGCCTTGGCCATGCCGCCCAACGCCTCGACCTCGGCGATGTGCGCGCTCGCCCGCGCCGCGAGATCGGCGGTGAGCCGCTCGACATAGTAGGAGCCGCCCCACGGATCGATGGCGCGGATGGTGCCGCTCTCCTGCTGCAGCAGGATCTGGGTGTTGCGGGCGATGCGGGCGGAGAAGTCGGTGGGCAGTGCCAGCGCCTCGTCGAGCGCATTGGTGTGCAGCGATTGGGTGTGTCCCTGCGTCGCCGCCATCGCCTCGATCATGGTGCGCATGACGTTGTTGAACACGTCCTGTGCGGTCAGGCTCCAGCCGGAGGTCTGCGAATGGGTGCGCAGTGGCAGCGACTTCGGGCTCGAGGCGCCGAGATCGGCCATCAGCTTCGCCCAGATCAGCCGGGCGGCGCGTAGCTTGGCGACCTCCATGAAGAAGTTCATGCCGATCGCCCAGAAGAACGACAGCCGCGGCGCGAAAGCGTCGATCGGCAGCCCGGCCTTCACGCCCGCCCGCGCATATTCGAGGCCATCCGCCAGCGTATAGGCGAGTTCGAGGTCCTGCGTCGCTCCCGCTTCCTGCATGTGGTAGCCGGAGATCGAGATCGAGTTGAAGCGCGGCATCTCCTTGGACGTAAAGGCGAAGATGTCGGAAATGATCCGCATTGAGGGGCCGGGCGGGTAGATATAGGTGTTGCGGACCATAAACTCCTTGAGGATGTCGTTCTGGATGGTGCCGGAGAGCTGGGCCGGCTTCACTCCCTGCTCCTCCGCCGCCACCACATAGAGCGCCAGCACCGGGATCACCGCGCCGTTCATGGTCATCGATACGCTCATCTGGTCGAGCGGGATGCCCGAGAACAGTGTGCGCATGTCGAGGATGGAATCGATGGCGACCCCCGCCATGCCGACATCGCCGGCGACGCGCGGGTGGTCGCTGTCATAGCCGCGATGGGTGGCGAGGTCGAAGGCGACCGACAGTCCCTTCTGCCCGGCCGCGAGGTTGCGCCGATAGAAGGCGTTGGAATCCTCCGCCGTGGAGAAGCCGGCATATTGCCGGATCGTCCAGGGCTGGGTGGCGTACATGGTCGGGTACGGCCCGCGCAGGAATGGCGCCGTGCCGGGATAGCTGTCGACGAAGGCGAGCCCGTCGATGTCGGCCGGGCCGTAGGCGCTCTTCACCGCGATACCTTCCGGCGTCATCCAAGGCTGCGCGTCCGCCGCGACGCCCGGCAGGCCGGGCGTGCGCCAGTCGAGGCCGGCGAAATTCGGGATCCGGCTCATCGGGCGGCCTCCTCACGAGCGACACGTCCCGCCGCGACCGTCGCGGGGATCAGGCCCTGCGGGCGATCCAGGATCCGGTGCAATTCTTGGCCGGCGATACCCAGTCGCCGGAAGCGGTGTCGCCGCGCACCAGCCCCTTGGCGGAGACCGTCTCCTCGCCGCGCACCAGGCGGATGGTGATCAGCCCGACCGGATTGACCGTGCCGCTGGCATCCACCGGCCAGATCCCGGCATAGCTGATCTGGCCGTCCTCGACCGCGAGCTTGAATTCCATCCGCTTCGAGCAAGGGCCGGTGACCGGCTCGGTCGCCACCCGCCAGATGCCGTCGTGCATCGTCGCATCCGGTGCACTGCCGCTCTGCGCCGTGGCCGGCGGCACCGCGAACGCCATGCAGATCGCGGCGACGGCCGGGACGTGCCTCAACGTCCTCATGGCCTTTTCCCTTTGTTGCGACGGCTCGCTGGCCGCCGATAGGGAAATGGATTGCGCGCATCATGGTTCCTCCGCGCGTGGCGCGAGCCCGAGCGCCGCATGTGCCGAGCGCAGCAGTTCCAGCGCATCGCCGCCGGCGAAGGCGAAGCCGGCGACCCCGGCGGCGCGTAGCGCGGCTTCCTGTTCGGGGAGGCGTCCGGCGAGATAAACCGCCGCCGCACCGGCCTGCTTGAGCGCCTGCGCGGCGACCTCCGCGCGCTCCAGATACAGCGCATCCGAGCTGCACAGGCAGGCGAGCCGGGCACCGGAGGCGCGGAAGCCGGCCACGAGGTCAGCCTCATCGTTGAAGCCGTCATGGCCGGGCGCGGCGATGCCGCCGGCCTCGAACAGGTTCCGGGCGAAGCCGGCCCGGACGGTGAAGTCGGCCGGCGTGCCGAGACTGGCCAGGAACACTGCCGGGCGCGGTTCGGCGCGTTCGGCGATGGCGCGCAGCGCCTCGAACGGCTCGGCGAGACGGTGCGGGGCGAGCGGCTCGACCAGCAGCGCACCCTCGGCGGGGGCGGGGGTGTGCATGCGCGGCAGCGGCGCCAGCACCGAGGGCGTGGCGGCACCGAGCAGCGGGAACTCCGAGGTGCCTGTGATCGGCGTTCTGCGGGTGGCGATGTTCCTGGCGCGGGCGGTGCGGGCCTCGCCGATCCGCCGCTGCCAGCTGCCCGATTGCAGCGCCTCGACCAGGCCGCCTTCCTTCTCGATGTCGCGGAACAGCGCCCACGCCGCGGCGGCCAGTTTCTCGGTGCGCTCTTCCACCGCGCCGGCGCCGGCGGCCGGGTCGGCGACGCGATGAATGTTGGATTCCTCGATCAGGATCAGCTGGGTGTTGCGCGCCAGCCGCCGAGCGAAGCCGTCCGGCAGGCCGAGCGCCTGGGTGAAGGGCAGCACGGTCAGGCTGTCCGCGCCGCCGACCCCGGCGGCGAAGGCGGCGAGGGTGCCGCGCAGCAGATTGGTGTGCGGGTCGAGCCGGGTCAGGCTGCGCCAGGCGGTCTCCATGTGGATGGCGAGCGGCGGCGGGCTCGCGACGCCGCAGGCTTCCAGCGCCGCCGCCCAGATCAGGCGCAGCGCCCGTGGCTTGGACAGTGTCAGGAACTGGTCGACATCGGCGGCGAGCGTCACCTCGATCAGCGGCGCGGAGTCCTCGAGGCTCAGGCCGGAAGCCTCCAGCGCCCGCAGATAGGCGAGGGCGGTGGCCAGCACTGCCGCGAGCTCCTGCACCTCGGTGGCACCGGCCGCGTGGTGGAGGCGGCCATCGGCGCGCACCATCGGCGCGGAGAAGCCGCGCAGCCGCAGCGCCGCGACGGTCTGGCCGAGGCGGGCACTCAGCGCTTGCCACTCGATCGGCGCCGCGCCGAGGGCGGCGAGGTCGCCGAGGGGATCCAGCCCGAACCGGAGGTCGAGCGAATGCGGGTCGCGGTTTTCCAGAAGCGCGGCCAGCGCCAGCGCCACGTCGCGACCCTGGAAACGCCCGGCCTCGACGCGCAGCGTGACGAGATCGGCCATGACGCCTTCCAGCGTCGCGGCGATGGCCTCTCGCGTTACCGGCAAGCCGAAGCCATAGGCGGCCGGGGCACCGGCGAAGACGAGGGACAGCCCGTCGGCGCCGCCGGCGAGGTCGTCCAGCGCCTGCGCGTTGGCGGCGGCCGGATCGGTGTGGTCGATGCGGGTGAGCAGCTTCCACGGCGTTCCCGCCCGTGTGGCAATGAGCTGGGTGTCGGCCCTTCGCGCCGGCAGCGCATCGAGCGCGAGCCCGTCATAAGTATGCGTCACCATGCGCCGGTCGTACGGCGCGCCCTTCAGCACGCCCTCGACCAGCTTCAGCCAATCCTCGCGGGTGGTGGCCGGAAACGAGGCGAGGTCGAGATCGAGGGCGCGCTCCATGGTTCCGGCTCCTCAGGCGAATTCGAGGATGACGGCATCGACGGCGAGGCTGTCGCCGGCCTTGGCGAGCACCTTCTTCACCGTGGCGTCGCGCTCGGCGCGCAGCACGTTCTCCATCTTCATCGCCTCGACGACGGCGAGCGCCTCGCCGGCCTTCACCTCCTGCCCTTCGGAGACGGCGATGGAAACCACCAGCCCCGGCATCGGGCAGAGCAGTTGCTTGCCGCTGCCGGGCTCCAGCTTCTCGGGCATCAGGGCGGCCAGCTCGGCCTCGCGCTCGGTATAGACGACCGCCGCCACCGCCACGCCGCGATGGCCAAGCGCGACGCCGTTCAGCCGCGGGCGCACCTGCACGCTGATCCGGTCATCGTCGAATGTCCCCTGCCAGACCGGCTCTCCCGGCTTCCAGCCCGAGCGCAGCTCATGCGTGCCGGCCGGGCGCCCTTGCGGATCGAGGACGGTGACGATGAAACCGCCGGCCGCGCGGTCGACTTCGCAGCACAGCGACACTTCGCCCAGCCGCACCACCCGGCGATGCTGGAACTCCACGACGCGTCCCGGCAATTGCTGGGAGATCGCCCGCTTGCGGGCATTGCCGATATTGTCGATCACCGCCGCCACCGCGGCGAGGCGGCGGGTGAGGGCAGGCGTCAGCCCCGCGCCGGCGAAACCGCCCCTGTATTCCTCGGCGATGAAGCCGGTGGACAGCTGTCCCTCGCGCCAGCGCGGATGGTCCATCAGCGCCGAGAGGAAGGGGATGTTGTGCTGGATGCCGTCAATGGCGAAAGCATCGAGCGCGTCAGCCTGCGCCTCGATCGCCTGCGCCCGCGTCGGCGCGTGGGTGATCAGCTTGGCGATCATCGGGTCGTAATAGAGCGAGATCTCGCCGCCCTCATAGACGCCGGTATCGTTGCGTACCGTGACGCCCTCCTTCACTCCCTCGACTGGGGGACGATAGCGGGTAAGGCGGCCGATCGAGGGCAGGAAATTGCGATAGGGATCCTCGGCATAGACGCGGCTCTCCACCGCCCAGCCCTTCAGCTTCACATCGGCCTGGGTGAAAGCGAGGGGCTCGCCTGCGGCGACGCGGATCATCTGCTCGACCAGATCGATGCCGGTGATGAGTTCGGTGACCGGATGCTCCACCTGCAGGCGGGTGTTCATCTCAAGGAAGTAAAACGACTTGTCCTGCCCGGCGACGAACTCCACCGTGCCGGCGCTGTCATAGTTCACCGCTTTCGCCAGCGCGACGGCCTGCTCGCCCATCCTCCGGCGAGTCGCCTCGTCGAGCAGCGGCGAGGGGGCTTCCTCGATGACCTTCTGGTTGCGGCGCTGGATCGAGCATTCGCGCTCGCCGAGATAGACGACGTTGCCGTGCTTGTCGCCGAGCACCTGGATCTCGATGTGGCGCGGGTCGACGATGAATTTCTCGACGAACACCCGGTCGTCGCCGAAGGAGGACTTGGCCTCCGAGCGGGCACGGTCGAAGCCGTCCTGCACCTCGTCGCGGGAATGGGCGATGCGCATGCCCTTGCCGCCACCGCCGGCCGAAGCCTTGATCATCACCGGATAGCCGATCTCGTCGGCGATGGTCGCCGCCTGCGTGGCATCCTCGATCACGCCGAGATAGCCGGGGACGGTGGAGACATTCGCGGCGGCGGCGGCCTTCTTGGATTCGATCTTGTCGCCCATCGCCTCGATGGCGCCGGGGTTGGGGCCGATGAAGACGATGCCTTCCTTCGCGAGCGCTTCCGGGAAGGCAGCGCGCTCGGACAGGAAGCCGTAGCCGGGATGCACCGCCTCGGCGCCGGTCTGTTTGCAGGCGGCGATGATGCGGTCGATCAAGAGATAGGACTGCGCGGCCGGCGCGGCGCCGATATGCACCGCTTCATCCGCCATGGAGACGTGCAGCGCATCCTTGTCGGCATCGGAATAGACCGCGACGGTTTTGATGCCCATGCGGCGGGCGGTCTTGATGACGCGGCAGGCGATCTCGCCACGGTTCGCGATGAGGATCTTACTGAACATTACGGAGCCTCACAGCGGCAGGTTGTCGTGCTTCTTCATGGGCGCCTCGACATGCTTGGAGCGCAGCATGGCGAGCGCGCGGGCGATGCGCTTGCGGGTGGTGCGTGGCGCGATCACCTCGTCGATATAGCCGCGCTCGGCCGCCACGAAGGGCGAGAGGAAACGCTGCTCATATTCCTTGGTGCGCGCGGCGATCTTGGCGGGATCGTCGATGTCGGCGCGGAAGATGATCTCCACCGCCCCCTTGGCGCCCATCACCGCGATCTGCGCCGTCGGCCAGGCATAGTTGACGTCGCCGCCGACATGCTTGGAGGCCATCACGTCATAAGCGCCGCCGAAGGCCTTGCGGGTAATCACGGTGATCAGCGGCACGGTGGCCTGCGAATAGGCGAACAAGAGCTTGGCGCCATGCTTGATCAGCCCGCCATATTCCTGCGCCGTGCCGGGCAAAAATCCCGGCACGTCGACGAAGGTGAGGATCGGGATCTCGAAGGCGTCGCAGAAGCGCACGAAGCGCGCCGCCTTGCGCGAGGCATCCGAGTCGAGCACGCCGGCCAGCACCATCGGCTGGTTGGCGACGATGCCGACCGTGCGGCCCTCGACGCGGCCGAAGCCGGTGACGATGTTGCCGGCGAACGTGGCCTGGATCTCGAAGAAGTCGCCCTCGTCGACGACTTTTCCGATCAGCTCCTTGATGTCGTAGGGCTTGTTCGGATTATCCGGCACCAGCGTGTCGAGCGAGGCGTCGAGCCGCTCGCCATCGTCGAAACTCGGCCATTGCGGCACGCCGGACTGGTTGTTGGCCGGCAGGAAGTCGATCAGCCGGCGCATCTGGAGGAGGCATTCGACATCATTGTCGAAGGCACCATCGGCGACCGAGGACTTGGACGTGTGCACCTTGGCGCCGCCCAACTCCTCGGCGGTGACGGTCTCATTGGTGACGGTCTTCACCACATCCGGGCCGGTGACGAACATGTAGGAGGTGTCGCGCACCATGAAGATGAAGTCGGTCATCGCCGGCGAATAGACGTCGCCGCCGGCGCACGGACCCATGATCACCGAGATCTGCGGGATGACGCCGGAGGCGACGACGTTGCGCTTGAACACCTCGCCATAGCCGCCGAGCGCGGCGACGCCTTCCTGGATGCGCGCCCCGCCGGCATCGAACAGGCCGATGATCGGCGAGCGGGTCTTGAGCGCCATGTCCTGGATCTTGGTGATCTTGGCGGCATGAGCCTCCGATAGCGAGCCGCCGAACACCGTGAAGTCCTTGGCGAACACGAAGACCTGCCGGCCATTGACCGTGCCCCAGCCGGTGACCACGCCGTCGCCGGGGGTCTTCACCTTCTCCATGCCGAAATCGGTGCAGCGATGCTCGACGAAGGTGTCGAACTCCTCGAAGGAGCCGCTGTCGAGCAGGAGCTCGATGCGCTCGCGGGCGGTGAGCTTGCCACGCTTGTGCTGGGCGGCGATGCGCTTCTCGCCGCCCCCCAGGCGGGCATCGGCGCGGCGCTGGTCGAGTTCGTCGAGGATATGCTTCATGGCAGGCACCTTCTCGGGGGCGCCAACTGGAAAGTCGGATGGGCGCCCGGTCGTTGCACTTCTTCTAAGCCCTTGTGACCCGCACGATAAGCTGTGAAAATGCGGATCGTAAATTTGTAAAAATTTCACAAGATCGACGATGGGTAGCGGCGAGGCGAAGTCGCACTCCGTCATTTCCCGATGAACCTCATCCTGAGGTGCCCGGCCATCGGCCGGGCTTCGAAGGATGGTCCACCGGGTGCGCCTGGACGAGCATCCTTCGAGGCTCGCTGCGCTCGCACCTCCGGATGAGGTTGTATCAGGGCGCCCACCTCGGGAGACGCCGATGTCAAAGAAGGTATTCGCCGGCCATGCGGTGCGCAATCTGCGCGAAAGGCTCGGCCTTACCCAGATGGATTTCGCCCGGCGGCTTTCGCTGTCGCCGAGCTACATCAACCAGATCGAGAGCAACCAGCGCCCGCTCACCGCGGCGGTGCTGCTCGCCATCGGTCGCATCTTCGATCTCGACATCACCCGCTTCGGCGCCGACGACCTCGACCGCATCGTCGCCGATCTGCGCGAGGCGCTGGCCGATCCGGTGTTCCGCGGGCTGGAGCCGAGCCTGCAGGATCTGAAGAACGCCACCACCCACGCCCCGGCCTTCGCCCACGCCTTCCTGCGCCTGCACGGCGCGATGCGGCGGCTGGTGGAGCGGCGCGCCGCGCTCGACGATGCGGTCACCTTGGCGGCCGCCGGCGGCGAGGCGGAGGGCGAGGCGCGCAACCTCGCGCCCTATGAGGAGGTGCGCGACCATTTCCACTACATCGACAACTATGTCGACGGCCTCGACCGGGCGGCGGAGGAAATGAGCGCGGCGCTCGACCTGTTCGCCCGTCCGGATGCCGGTGCGGTGCTGGAGCGGCATTTGCGCGAGCGCCACGATATCGGCGTCGAGACCGCGCCGCCCGATGCGGTCGACGCGCCGCTTTTGCGCTTCGACCGTCACCGCCGGGTGGCGACGCTCGCGCGCGGGCTCGATCCCGCCAGCCGGCTCTTCCGTCTCGCCACGCTGATCGCCCGCTTCGAACAGGGCGAGCTGATCGACGCTCACGTGACGGAGGCGGGCTTCCGCAGCACCGCCGCCCGCGAGGTGTGCCGGCTGTCCTTGCAGAACTATTATGCCGGGGCGCTGATCCTGCCCTATCGCCGCTTCGCTCGGCTGGCGCGCGAGAAGCGGCACGATCTCGATCTTCTCGCGGCCATCACCGGTGCCAGCCTCGAGCAGGTCTGTCATCGGCTCTCGACCCTGCAACGGCCGGGCGAGAAGGGGGTGCCGTTCTATTTCCTCAAGGTCGATCGCGCCGGCAACGTCATCAAGCGTCACAGTGCCACCCGCTTCCAGTTCGCCCGCTATGGCGGAGCCTGCCCGGTGTGGAACGTGCACGAGGCCTTCGAGCAACCCTCGAAGCTGCTGGCGCAGCTCGGCGAGATGCCGGATGGGGTGCGCTATCTCTGCCTGGCGCGGGGAACGGCCAAGCCGGCCCAGCGCTTCGGCCAGCGCGAGCGGCGCTACGCGCTCGGCATCGGCTGCGAGCTCTCCTATGCCGGGGAGATCGTCTATGCCGACGGGATAGACCTGAAGGCCGCCGGCATCGCGCCGCTGGGCGTCAATTGCCGCATCTGCCCGCGCACCCAATGCCCGGACCGGGCCTTCCCGCCGCTCGATCGCGAAATCGTGCTCGACCCGGATCGGCGCGGCGTGGTGCCGTTCGAGGTAGGGGAGTGAGCGGGTGGGGGGCAGAGCCTCCGTCCCTGAGGGACGTGATGGGGAGGTGAGGAGCTTCCCTCTCCCCGTGGGGGAGAGGACTGGGGTGAGGGGTCTCAACGCTTCCCGATGTCGTCCCCCCTCGCCGACCCGCTTCGCGGGCCAACTCTCCCCGACGGGGAGAGGGATAGCTTGGCTGCTACTACCCAAAACAAAATGCCCGGCACGAGGCCGGGCATGATGCCGTTCCGATAAAGGCGACCCCGCCTCAGATATCCAGCGTGTTGTCGCGCTCCCACTGGGTGAGGTGGCGCGAATAGGCGTTCCATTCCTCGTGCTTCAGCTTGAGGAAGCCGTCGACCACCGGCGCGCCCAGCGCGTTGCGCAGCACGTTCGACTTCTCCAGCGCCCGCAGGGCGTCAAGCAGGTTGAGCGGCAGCTTCTTGGCGCCGCGCACCTTGTGGCCGTCGGTGTACATGTTGATGTCGAGGCGCTTGCCCGGATCACGCTGGTTCTGGATGCCGTCAAGGCCGGCGGCCAGCATGGCGGCGGGCGCCAGATAGGGGTTGGCCGCGCCGTCCGGCAGCCGCAATTCCAGCCGGCCCGCATCGGGGATGCGGATCATGTGGGTGCGGTTGTTGCCGGTATAGGTGACGGTGTTAGGCGCCCAGGTAGCGCCGGAGACGGTGCGCGGCGCGTTGATACGCTTGTAGGAGTTCACCGTCGGGTTGGTGAAGGCGCACATGGCGTCGGCCGAGTGGATCAACCCGCCGATGAAATTGTAGCAGAGGTCGGAGACGCCGAGCTCGCCATCCTCGTCCTCGAACAAATTGGTGTCGCCCTGCCACAGCGAGGTGTGCATGTGGCAGCCTGAGCCGGTGAGGTCGATGAACGGCTTGGGCATGAAGGTGGCGCGCAGCCCGTGCTTCTCGGCGATGGAGCGCGCCATGTACTTGAAGAACACGTGCCGGTCGGCGGTGACGAGGGCGTCGTCGAAGTCCCAGTTCATCTCGAACTGGCCGTTGGCGTCCTCGTGGTCGTTCTGGTATGGCCCCCAGCCGAGGGTGAGCATGCAGTCGCAGATTTCCTTTATCACCTCGTAGCGGCGCATCAGGGCGGACTGGTCGTAGCAGGGCTTGGTGGCGTTGTCGGAAGCGTCGGAGATCTTCGCGCCGTCCGGCGTGGTGAGGAAGAACTCGCACTCGACGCCGGTCTTCATCTGGTAGCCGATGGATTCGGCGCCGAGCATGGTGCTCTTCAGCACGTTGCGCGGGGCCTGCGCCACCAGCTCGTCGTTCATCACCAGATCGGAGGCCAGCCAGCCGACTTCCGGCTTCCAGGGCAGCTGGATCAGGCTGCCGGCATCCGGCACCGCGAACAGATCGGCATCGGCCGGGCTCATGTCGAGCCAGGTGGCGAAGCCGGCAAAGCCCGCGCCGGCCTTCTGCATCCCGCCTATCGCCTGTGCCGGCACCAGCTTGGCGCGCAGCGCCCCGAACAGGTCGACATAGGAGATCAGGAAATACTTGATGCCGAGTTCTTTGGCGGCGTGAGCGAGATCGTTGGCCATATGTCGCGGTCCTGCTGCAATCGGTGTTCGTGCTGTTCCCCGGCCCGTTGAAGGCTCGTTGAAGCGATGAAAATGCAAATGCCGCGCCGAAGCGCGGCATCCGATCAGAAAGTCCCGTTGCTGCCGGGGATCCAGTTGGTGCCGGCCAGCGGCACGTTCGCCATGGCGGCGGCCTCGATGGTGAGCGCGACGAGGTCCTCCGGCTCGAGGTTGTGCACGTGGCTCTTGCCGCAGGCGCGGGCGATGGTCTGGCACTCCAGCGTCAGCACCGCGAGGTAGTTGGCGAGCCGGCGGCCGGCGGCGACCGGGTCGAGCCGCTTCATCAGCTCGGGGTCCTGGGTGGTGATGCCGGCCGGGTCACGGCCCTCGTGCCAGTCGTCATAGGCGCCGGCATGGGTGCCGAGCTTCTCGTACTCGCCCTGCCAGTGCGGGTCGTTGTCGCCGAGCGCCACCAGCGCCGCCGTGCCGATCGCCACTGCGTCGGCGCCGAGCGCCAGCGCCTTGGCCACGTCGGCGCCGTTGCGGATGCCGCCGGAGACGACGAGCTGCACCTTGCGGTGCATGCCGAGATCCTGCAACGCCTTCACCGCCTGCCGCACCGCCGCCAGCGTCGGGATGCCAACATGCTCGATGAAGATCTCCTGCGTGGCGGCGGTGCCGCCCTGCATGCCGTCGACCACCACCACGTCGGCGCCCGACTTCACGGCGAGCGCGGTGTCGTAATAGGGACGTGCGGCGCCGACCTTCACATAGATCGGCTTCTCCCAGTCGGTGATCTCGCGCAGTTCCTCGATCTTGATCTCGAGGTCGTCCGGCCCGGTCCAGTCCGGATGGCGGCAGGCCGAGCGCTGGTCGATGCCGACGGGCAGGGTGCGCATGCCGGCGACGCGCTCGGTGATCTTCTGGCCGAGCAGCATGCCGCCGCCGCCGGGCTTGGCGCCCTGGCCGACCACCACCTCGATGGCGTCGGCGCGCTTGAGATCGTCCGGGTTCATGCCGTAGCGCGAGGGCAGGTACTGGTAGACGAGCTGGGTGGAATGCCCGCGCTCCTCATTGGTCATGCCGCCGTCGCCGGTGGTGGTCGAGGTGCCCATCGCCGAGGCGCCGCGCCCGAGCGCTTCCTTAGCGTTGGCCGAAAGCGAGCCGAAGCTCATGCCGGCAATGGTGATCGGGATCTTCAGCTCAATCGGCTTCTTGGCGAAGCGGGTGCCGAGCAGCACCTCGGTCGAGCACTTCTCGCGGTAACCCTCAAGCGGGTAGCGCGACATTGAGGCGCCGAGGAACAGCAGGTCGTCGAAATGCGGCAGCTTGCGCTTCGCCCCGGCGCCACGGATGTCGTAAATGCCGGTGGCGGCGGCGCGGCGGATCTCCGACAGGGTGTATTCGTCGAAGGTGGCCGAGGCGCGGGGGGTGGTGCGCGGGGTGTTGCTGTGGTCGGTCATCGCGCGCCCTCAGTAGCTCGACACGTTGTCGACGTGGAAATGGTAGAGCGTGCGGGCCGAGCCGTAGCGGCGGAACTCGCCTATATCGACCTCGCCGAGAATGCCGGCGGCTTCGAGCTTCGACGCCAGCAGCGCCTTGTGCTCGTCGCGCATCTCTTTCTCGATGCAGTCGGCGCCAAGGCCGGCGACGCTGCCGCGCACGAACAGCTTCGCCTCATAGAGGCTGTCGCCCAGCGCCTCGCCGGCGTCGCCCAGCACGGTGAGGGTGCCGGCCTGGCCCATGAAGGCCGAGAGGTGGCCGACCGAGCCCTTCACCACGATGTCGATGCCTTTCATCGAGATGCCGCAGCGCGCCGAGGCGTTGCCGTCGATCACCAGCAGCCCGCCATGCGCGGTGGCGCCGGCCGACTGGCTGGCATCGCCCTTCACATGGATAAAGCCGCTCATCATGTTCTCGCCGACGCCGACGCCGGCATTGCCGTTCACTATGACGCGGCCGCGCTTGTTCATGCCGGCGCAGTAATAGCCGACCGGCCCGTCGATCTCGATGTCGATGGCGGCATCGAGGCCGGCGGCGATGGCGTGGCGTCCGTTGGGATGCGCCACCTTCCAGAAGGTCTCGTTGGTGTCGGCGGCGAGGGCATGCAGCGCGGCGTTCAGCTCGCGCACGCTGGAGGTCGACAGGTCGACCAGCTTGGTGCCGGCGACGTCACCGGCCTGCTTCAGGGAAAGGTTCATGCTGCGCGGTCCCAGAAATAGACTTTAGCCGGCTCCGGCTCCCACACGCGGGCATTCTCGATGCCGGGCAGGCCGGCGAGCGCGCGGTATTCCGAGCCGAAGGCGACATATTCGTCAGTCTCGGCCATGACGGCCGGCTTGCAGGCGATCGGGTCGCGCAGCACGCCGAAGCCGCTCTCGGTGCCGACCACGAAGGTGTAGAAGCCGTCGAGATCGCCGAGCGAATGCTCCAGCGCCTGCCCGAGCGTATCGCCCTGCCGCATGCGGTAGGTGAGATAGGCGGCGGCCACTTCGCTGTCGTTCTCGGTGGTCAGCGTCAGACCCTCACGCTCCAGCCGGCGGCGCAGGCCGGCATGGTTCGACAGCGAGCCGTTATGCACCAGGCACTGGTCGGGGCCGGTGGAGAAGGGGTGGGCGCCGTCGGTGGTCACCGCGCTTTCGGTCGCCATGCGGGTGTGGCCGATGGCGTGGGTGCCGCTCATCGTCTCCAGCTTGAAGCGCCGGGCGACATCGGCGGGCAGGCCGACCTCCTTGTAGAGCTCCATCCGGCTGCCGGCGCCGACCACGCTGATCTCCGGGAAGCGCCCGGCGATGGCGGCGCGGGTCGCGGCCTCGTCCGCCGCCGGCACGGTGAGCACCGCATGAGTATCGCGCGCCGTCACCGCATGGCCGAGCGCCGCGCCGATGGCGGCGAAATCGGTGCCGGCCGGGCCACGCAGGGTGAGCTTCACCGTGCCGTCCGAGCCCGATCCATAGACGGCGAAACCGGCCGAATCCGGCCCGCGATCGCACATGACGTCCAGCATTTCCGCCAGCATGGCGCCAAGCTGCGGCTCCAGCTTCGGATCCTTGATGAAGAGGCCGACAATCCCGCACATGAAGCGCGTCTCCCCGCAAACCATCTCGGTTGTTCGTGGCGGAGATGTACGAAGAAGTCGGATGGGCGTCAATGGATCGAGAATAAAATTTTCCTGTGAGGAAATGTCGGTGTGGAGGGCCGGTGCCGGCTTTCAGAGTGGATCGCGCGGGTAGATGATGATCGACAGATAGGTCATCGGCCGCACCAGCAGTTCCTCCGGCCCATGGGTGGCGGCGCTGTCGAACATCAGCGAATCGCCTGGCCGCAGGTGATAGGTGCGGTCGCCGTGGCGATAGTTCACCTCGCCGCTGAGCATGTGGATGAACTCCACCCCGGCATGGCGGAAGCCGGTATAGGGCACCGCCTCCTCGCTGAGCGTGATGAGATACGGCTCCACCGCCACCTCGCCGCCGAGCGCGTGGCCCAGCAGCTCGTATTGATGGCCGACCTTGGTGCCGCGCCGCTCGATATGCACCCCCTGTCCGGCGGGCACGAAGGAGCAGTCGCGCTTCTCCTCGAAGCCGGAGAACAGGCTGGAGATCGGCACGTTCAGCACCGAGGAAATCGCCTGCAACGTGCCGAGCGAGGGCGAGATCAGACCGTTCTCGATCTTGGAGAGCATGCCGACCGAGATGCCGGCGGCACTGGCGAGGTCGGAGACGGTGAGGTCCAGCTCGCGGCGGATCGCGCGCACCTGCAAGCCGAGCGCCTGTTCCAGCGTGCGCTCATTGGTGGCCGGCGCCCCCGATCCGGTGCGCAGGTCCTCCCCGCCGGCGATTTCCGCTCCGGCGGCCTCCTTGGTGCCGTCGCCTTCCGCCTGCCGCCGCTGTCCCGCCAAGGCCCGTCTCCCTCACGCTCGTCCTGCCTTGTTTCTAGCCGGGAAATGTCGGGGCGAAAACGCGGAACGTCATACCGGCTTGGCATTCATCGTGCATTGGGCAGAGGCGAGGCCTGCAGGAGCGACGGCGACCCATGCATGACTATGAGATGATCGTCATCGGCAGCGGTCCTTCCGGCCGCCGTGCCGCGGTGCAGGCTGCCAAGCTGGGCAAATCGGTGCTGGTGGTCGAGAAGGGACGCCGGGTCGGCGGCGTCTCGGTGCATACCGGCACTATCCCCTCCAAGACGCTGCGCGAGACCGTGCTCAACCTGTCCGGCTGGCGCGAGCGCGGCTTCTATGGCCGCTCCTACCGGGTGAAGCAGGACATCGGCGCGTCCGACCTGCTGGCCCGGCTGCACAAGACCCTCGATCACGAGGTCGACGTGCTGGAACATCAGTTCAGCCGCAACGGCGTGAAGACCGCGCGTGGTGCGGCGCGCTTCGTGTCCCCCTATGATATCGAGATCACCAGCGAGACCGGCGAGCATACCACCGTCTCCGGCGGGAATTTCCTTATCGCCGTCGGAACGCGCCCGTTCCGGCCGGATTACGTGCCGTTCGACGGCGTCAACGTCTTCGACAGCGACGAGATCGTCGAATTGCCGCGCCTGCCGCGCAGTCTCGCGGTGATTGGCGCCGGAGTGATCGGCGTCGAATACGCCACCATCTTCAGCGCGCTCGACGTGCAGGTGACGCTGATCGAGCCGCGCAACAGCTTCCTCGACTTCATCGACAAGGAACTGATCGAGGAGTTCACCCACGAGTTGCGCGACCGCAACGTCGCGCTGCGGCTCGGCTCGAAGGTCGCCGCCATCGAGCTCGGCAATGATGGTCGCCCGATCTGCCGGCTGAGCGACGGGCGCACCGTCACCACCGAGATGCTGCTGTTCGCCGCCGGCCGCGTCGGCGCCACCGATACGCTCAATCTCGGTGCCGCGGGGCTCGATGTCGACCATCGCGGCCGGCTCCAGGTCGATCCGAAGACCTTGCAGACCTCGGTGCCGCACATCTACGCCGCCGGGGATGTCATCGGCTTTCCCAGCCTGGCCTCCACCTCGATGGAGCAGGGCCGCGTCGCCGCCTGCCACGCCTTCGGGCTGGAGCCGCCGCCGCCGCCGGAATTCTTCCCCTATGGCATCTATTCGGTGCCGGAAATGTCCACCGTCGGCATGAGCGAGGAAGAGGTGCGCCGGCGCGAGATCCCCTATGAATGCGGCATCGCCCGCTTCCGCGAGACCTCGCGCGGCCACATCATGGGCCTCAACACCGGCATGATGAAGATGATCTTCTCGGTGAAGACCCGCCGGCTGCTCGGTGTGCACATTGTCGGCGAGGGCGCCACCGAGCTGATCCACATCGGCCAGGCGGTGCTGAACCTCAAGGGCACCATCGACTACTTCATCGAGAACACCTTCAACTATCCGACCCTGGCCGAGGCCTACAAGATTGCCGGCCTCGACGCCTGGAACCGCATGTCGCGGGCGTGATCGCCGCCGGTGCATCGCGCCGGCGCAAGAATATGTCGTGCCGTTCGGCATATGCGACCATAGAATTATAAGTGTAGCCGTGTCGGAGGTTCATTCCGCCGGCGGCTGGGTATATGACGGGCGTCAATCGCGTTGGGCGTGGATCGACGTCTGTCCCGCCCCGCTTTCGTCTGGCGCCGTGCCTCCCGATGGGCGGCGTCACCTACGGAGCCTTTTCGACCATGTCCCTAGCAGCTACCGCGGAGCGGGCCGATCCGGCCGTCGCCAATCCGCGCTCCCGCGTCATTCTCGCCAGCCTGATCGGCACCACGATCGAGTTCTACGATTTCTACGTCTACGCCACCGCGGCGGTGCTGGTGTTCCCGCATCTGTTCTTCCCGGCCGGCGACGACACCGCAGCGCTGCTCGCCTCCCTCGGCATCTTCGGCGCGGCGATGGTCGCGCGTCCGCTCGGTGCGATCTTCTTCGGCCATCTCGGCGACAAGCGCGGCCGCAAGGCGACGCTGGTCGGCGCCCTGCTGACCATGGGCATTGCCACCTTCCTCATCGGCGCGCTGCCGACCTATGAGATGGCCGGCTGGATCGCCCCGGCACTGCTGGTCGTCATGCGTCTTGCCCAAGGCTTCGCGCTCGGTGGCGAATGGAGCGGTGCGGCGCTGGTCGCCACCGAGAACGCCCCGCCCGGCAAGCGCGCCGTCTATGGCACCTTCCCGCAGCTCGGCGCGCCGATCGGCTTCATCGTCGCCAACGGGCTGTTCCTGATCATCGCGGCGCTGCTCCCCTCCGACGATCCCTCGCGGCCCTCGCAGGCCTTCCTGGAATGGGGCTGGCGCATCCCCTTCCTGTTCTCGATCGTCATGGTGATCGTCGGTCTGTGGGTGCGGCTCAACCTCGTCGAGAGCGCCGCCTTCGAGAAGACCGTGCAGAAGGGCAAGGTCACCCGTCTGCCGCTTGCCAGCGCCTTCAAGAACCACTTCCGCGAGATCGTGCTCGGCACCTTCTATATGCTGGCGACCTATGTGCTGTTCTATCTGATGACCACCTTCTCGCTCAGCTTCGGCCGCGCCGCCCCCGGCGGGCCGGTGCCGGGCCTCGGCTATGACTACACCACCTTTGTGCTGATGATGATCGGCGGCGTGGTGTTCTTCGGCATCTTCACCCTGCTCTCCGGCCCGTGGGCCGACCGCTGGGGCCGCCGTCGCACGCTGATCTGGATCACGCTCGGCATCATCGCCTTCGGCTTCCTGTGGGTGCCGATGCTCGCCGCCGGCCCGGTCGGGGTTATGGCGTGGCTGATCCTCGGCTTCACGCTGATGGGCATGACCTTCGGCCCGATGGGCGCGCTGCTGCCGGAACTGTTCCCGGCCAATGTGCGCTACACCGGCTCGGGCATCTCCTACAACGTGTCGTCGATCCTCGGCGCGGCGGTGGCGCCGTTCATCGCGGTGATGCTGTGGCGCTATGGTGGCGGCTCGCCCTTCTGGGTTGGCGTTTATCTCTCGTCGATGGCCTGCATCACGCTGGTCGCGCTGCTGCTCGGCCCGGAGACCAAGGACGTCGACATCGAGCGTTGAGCGGATCGATCCCGAAAGCAAAACGCCCGCGACGGGAGACCGTCGCGGGCGTTTCCATGTTTTGCAGTGAAGGGTTCGCGACATGGACCTCTTCAATTTCCTCTCCCCGGTGGGGAGAGGTGGCCCGCGCAGCGGGTCGGTGAGGGTGAGGGCTGCTGCGGAGCATGAGAGCGGTCCGCCCCTCACCCCACCCCTCTCCCCCACGGGGAGAGGGAGCTGCCAACTGGGTCAGGTGGTTCAGACGGGAAGAGGCAGTGGCACGTTCCGCCCTGCTCCCCTCAGCCCGCCACCAGCCGCTTCGCAGCAGTCAGCGTGTTCTGCAGCAGGCAGGCGATGGTCATCGGACCGACGCCGCCCGGCACCGGGGTGATCAGCCCGGCAATGCCCTGCGCCTCGTCGAAGGCGACGTCGCCGACCAGCCGCGTACCGCCGCCGGCCTTCTCCACCCGGTTGATGCCGACATCGATCACCGTCGCGCCCGGCTTGATCCAGGCGCCGCGGATCATCTCCGGCCGCCCGACCGCGCCGATCAATATATCGGCGCGCCGGCACTCCTCCGGCAGGTCGCGGGTGCGCGAATGGGCGATGGTGACGGTTGCGTCCTCGCGAAGCAGCAGCTGCGCCAGGGGTTTCCCCACGATGTTCGAGCGCCCCACCACCACCGCCCGCGCGCCGGCGAGGCTGCCGAGATGGTGCTTCAGCAGCATCACGCAGCCAAGCGGGGTGCAGGGCACCAGCGCGTCGAGCCCCACCGCGAGGCGGCCGGCATTCACCACATGGAAGCCGTCGACATCCTTGGCCGGATCGATGGTGGCGAGCACCTTCTGCGCATCGATATGGCCGGGCAGCGGCAACTGCACGAGGATGCCGTGCACCGCCGGATCGGTGTTCAGCGCATTGACCAGCGCCAGCAGTTCCGCCTCGGCGACCGTTTCCGGCAGCTTGTGCTCGATGGACGCCATGCCGGCCTCAAGCGTCTGCTTGCCCTTGTTGCGGACATAGACCGCGCTCGCCGGGTCCTCGCCCACCAGCACCACCGCAAGGCCGGGTGTGACGCCGGTCGCCGCCCTGAAGTCGGCGACCTCGCCGGCGATCCGTTTGCGCAGCTCCTCCGCGAAGCCCTTGCCGTCGATGATGCGGGTCTCGACCATGTCGTCCTCGTAAAGCGTCAGTCGCGCAAAGATCAGTCGCGGAAGACCACGGTCTTGTGGCCGTTGGTGAGTACCCGGTCGTCGAGATGCCAGGCGAGCGCGCGGGCGAGCACGCGGCGCTCGATGTCGCGGCCCTTGCGTACCAGCGCCTCGGCGGAATCCTGATGGGTGATGCGCTCGACGTCCTGCTCGATGATCGGGCCCTCGTCGAGGTCGGAGGTCACGTAATGTGCGGTGGCGCCGATGAGCTTGACCCCCCGCGCATGCGCCTGGTGATAGGGCTTGGCGCCCTTGAAGCCGGGCAGGAAGGAGTGGTGGATGTTGATGCAGCGCCCCGACAGCTTGGCCGACAGCCCGTCGGAGAGCACCTGCATGTAGCGGGCGAGCACCGCGACTTCCGAGCCGGTCTTCTGGAACAGCTCCCAGAGCTGCGCCTCCTGCTCCATCTTGGTCGACTTGGTGATCGGTAGGTAATGGAACGGGATGCCGTCGAAATCGAGATGGGCGTAGGTCTCGCGCGGGTAGTTGGCGGCGATGGCGGTGATCTCCATCGGGATCTCGCCGATGCGCCAGCGATAGAGCAGGTCAGCGAGGCAATGGTCGAATTTCGAGACCAGCAGCATCACCTTCTGCTTCTGCGAGCGCAGGCGCAGCCGCCAGCTCAGGCTGAACGTGTCGGCCACCGCAGCGAAATCCGTCTTCAGGCTGTCCAGCGTGCTCTCGCCCGCGACGCGTTCGAAGGAGACGCGCATGAAGAAGCGGCCGCTCTCGGTGTCGTCGAACTGCTGCGCCTCGAGGATGTTGCAGCCATGTTCGAACAGGAAATTGGCGACGCCGGCGACGATGCCGGGGCGGTCCGGGCAGGAGAGGGTGAGGATGTAGCTCTCGGTAGCGGTAGCGTCGGTCATGGCGGTTCTCGTCGGCTCGCCGCTCTGCGCCCGGCGCCGCGGGTATCGGCGGCTCGGGCGAAGGCGTTTCGGCGCGGGTTTTAGGGGAGATGCGGTCGGGAGGGAAGCGCGCTTCGCGCCGCCCTCAACCTCGATGGACGAGTTCGAGCCCGAATGCGGCGCCGGAGGCGACAAGGAAGCGTGCAAAGGCCACGGCGTAGCTGCGTCCAGCGAGAAAGACGAAGCGCTCGTCGCCCGGCTCGCGCCAGAAGCTGGTGTTGATATGCGCGACATTGCTGGTCGCCGCCGCGCCGGGTGGAAACACCGATGGGTCGAGATCTACCGTCACGCCCTTGGCGAGCAGGTCGCGCACATGCGGGCCGGAAAGCTCGAAGCCGACCATGGCATCGGTCTGCTCGGTGATCGCCGCATGCGGGGCGAGCGCGGCGAGGTGGGCCGGCAGGTCCTCCGGTGCCTCGGCGAGGAGGAACCAGCGACCCGGGCCGGTGCCGATGGCGGTGAGGCCATTGGCGCGGGACAGGCGTGGCGCGTCGGCAAGGTCGAGGCCGAGTTCCACCCGCGCCGCCGCGCTGAGCGCCGCGCCGGCACCGTGGCGGGCGGCGAGTGTGGCGAGCGCCGGCGGATCGAAGATCCGGGCGGTCACGCCATGCTTGCCGGCCGGGCCGTAATGGCCGTCCGGCGGCATCTGCGTGACCGGGAGAGCGTCGAGCGCGGATGTCATGGACAGGGCCTCCGGACGGGCAGGAAGTCGGCGGGCGGGAGGAAGGTGAGGTCAGCCACGCAGCCGCTCCCCGTTCGGATCGATGAAGCCGGGCGAGCACACCTCGACCTCGAAGTCGTTGCCGCGCACCGGGTCATAGGCGCGCACCCGCTCGCCGATGCGCTGCGGCCCGTTCTTCAAAAGCCCGAGGCCGATCCAGTGGCCGAGATGCGGCGAATGGGCGACCGAGGTCATGTAGCCCTCGTCATGCGCCATGTCGGCCGGCGCGCCGAGCTTCAGGAAGTGCGCGCCGGCTCGCAGCCGCTGCGACGGATCCACCGGCTTGAAGCCGATGAGGCACGGGCGCTCGGGATCGGCGATGCCCGGCCGGGCGGCGAGGACTCGGCCGATATAGTCCTTCTTGGTCGAGGCCATCTTGCCGAAGCCGAGATCGCCGGCGCTGGTCTGGCCCGAAAGCTCGTTGCCCGACACGTGCCCCTTCTCGATGCGCATCACGCCCAGTGCCTCGATGCCATAGGGCGTGATGCCGAATTCCTCGCCCGCCGCCATCAGCGCGCGGGCGAGCGCCTCGCCCTGGCGTGCCGGCACCGCGATCTCATAGCCGAGCTCGCCGGAGAAGGAGAGGCGGAACAGCCGCGCCTTCACCCCGCCCATCACCGTGCGCTCGACGGCGCCCATGAAGGGCAGGCCCTCGTTCGAGACATCGACGCCGGCATCCACTACCCGCGCCAGCACCTCGCGCGAACGCGGCCCGGCAATGGCGATCTGCGCCCATTGCTCGGACACCGAGGCCAGCGTCACGTCGAGCTCCGGCCATAGCACCTGCAGGCAGAATTCGAGATGCTGATAGACCTTGGCAGCATTCGCCGTGGTGGTGGTCATCACATAGTGCTCAGGCCCGAGGCGCGCGGTAGTACCGTCGTCCATGACGATGCCGTCCTCGCGCAGCATTACCCCGTAGCGCGCCTTGCCCACCGCCAGCGTCGAGAAGGTGTTGATGTAGACCCGGTCGAGGAAGGCGCCGACATCCGGTCCCTGCAGGTCGATCTTGCCGAAGGTGGAGACGTCGATCAGCCCGACCGAGGCGCGCACCGCCTTCACCTCACGGTTGACGGTGGTCAGCCAGTCGGCCTCGCCGGCCTTGGGGAAATACTGCGCCCGCAGCCACGGTCCGGTCTCGATGAACACCGCGCCCCGTTCCGCCGCCCAGGCATGGGTCGGGGTAAGGCGGGTCGGGCGGAAGTCCTTGCCGCGGTGGTGGCCGCCGAGCACGCCGAGCGACACCGGCGTATAGGGCGGGCGGAAGATGGTGGTGCCGGTCTCCATGATGCTGGCACCCGTCAGCTCGGCCATGATGGCGAGGCCGTTGACGTTGGAGGTGCGGCCCTGGTCGGTCGCCATGCCGAGCGTGGTGTAGCGCTTCATCAGCTCCACCGCGCGGAAGCCTTCCTTGAAGGCGATGCCGAGATCCTTGGCGGTGACGTCGTTCTGCTGGTCGACGAAGGCCGGCCCCTTCGAGCCCTGCACATGCCAGAAGGCGGTGATGCCGGCCGGGGTCTCCTCGGTGGGCGGCAAAGCGGGGAGGGAGGCCGCGAAGCCGAGATCGCCTGCCGCCTCGCCACCCTGGCGCGCGCCCTCCGCGAGGATGTCGCCGAGCCCGTAGGTGCCGCGCGCCGCGCCGGCCACCGTCATCCCCGGCGGGATGCCGCCCGGCACGAAGGCGGCGATGTCGTCCCGCCACACCGGCTTGCCGCCGTGATGGCAGGTGAGGTGCACGCTCGGCGACCAGCCGCCGGACATGGCGAGCGTGTCGGCGGCAATGCGCCCGCCGTGCCCGGCCGTGCGGATGGCGAGGCCGGTCAGCCCCCCGCCGATCGGCTGGCCGGTGGTGCCCGTCACCTGCGTGTCGGTCCGCGCGTCGATGCCGAGCGCCTTCGCCCGCGCGGCCAGAACCGGGGCGACCTCGCGGCGGATGTCGATCAGCGTGGTGACGTTGACGCCGGCCGCCTTCAGGTCGAAGGCCGAGGTCCAGGCGGAATCGTTATTGGCAAAAAAAGCGACGCTCTTGCCGACGGCGACGCCGTAGCGGTTGGCATAGCTGCGGGCGGCGCCGGCGAGCATCACGCCCGGCCGGTCATTACCGCCGAACACGATCGGCCGCTCGGTGGCGCCGGCACAGAGGATGGCGCGCTTGGCGGTGATCTTCCACAGCAGCTGGCGCGGCTGGAACGGCGCCGGAGTAGCCAGGTGGTCCGACACCCGCTCCACCGCACCATATTCGCCATCATAGACGCCGAACACGCTGGTGCGGGTCATGATCCGCACATTGGGCAGGCTCGCAAGCTCGGCCACCGTCCGCGCCGCGAAAGCAGGACCGGGCTCGTCGCCAATGCGGGCGACGTCCGAATTGAGACGGCCGCCGGCCAGGAAGTCCTCGTCGGCGAGAATGACGCGGGCCCCGGCGCGGCCGGCGGCCAGCGCCGCCATCAGCCCGGCCGGGCCGGCGCCGATGACGAGCACGTCGCAGAAGGCGTTGGCCTTCTCGTAATGGTCGGGATCCTCGCCCTCGGCGGCGCGGCCGAGGCCGGCGGCGCGGCGGATTACGGGCTCGTACAGCTTCTCCCAGAAGCTCGCCGGCCACATGAAGGTCTTGTAGTAGAAGCCGGCGCCGAGGAACGGCGCCACGAGGCCGTTGAGGCTCAGCGCGTCGAGCGCCAGCGACGGCCAGCGGTTCTGGCTGGTGGCGTCGAGCCCGTCATAGAGTTCGGCGACGGTGGCGCGGGTGTTGGGTTCGCGGCGGGCGCCGGAGCGCAGCTCGACCAGCGCGTTCGGCTCTTCCGGCCCGGCGGTGAGGATGCCGCGCGGTCGGTGATATTTGAACGAGCGGCCGACGAGGCGCACCTGGTTGGCGAGCAGCGCCGAGGCGAGGGTATCGCCGGCAAAGCCCCGGTAGTTCTTGCCGTCGAAGCTGAAATTCAGCGGGCGGGTGCGGTCGACGAGACCCGAGGAGGGGAGGCGGCTCATTTCGCGCCTCCCGCCAGTTCGGCACCGGCGATGGCGTGGCTGGTGGTGTCGCGCGTCACCTTCAGCCAGCGGCGGCAGCCGCCCGAGTGGTACCACCATTCCGAATGCGCGCCGGCCGGGTTGTCGCGCAGATAGACGTAATCGTGAAAGGCGTCGGCAGCGTCCGGCGCGGCGGGATCGGGGCGGGTGAGCGTGGCGTCGCCGAGATAGGCGAACTCGCTGGCGTCGCGCGCGCCGCAATAGGGGCAGGGGATGCGCATCAGTGCAGGTTCGGCTGGGCGCCGACTCCCTTCTCGTCGATGAGATGGCCGGTGCGGAAGCGGTCGAGCTTGAAGGCGGTGCCGGTCGCATGCGGGGCGTCGGTGGCGAGCAGGTGCGCGAAGCACCAGCCCGAGGCCGGCGTCGCCTTGAAGCCGCCATAGCACCAGCCGGAATTGAGGTAGAGCCCCGGCCGCGGCGTGCGGTCGATGATCGGCGAGCCGTCCATCGACATGTCCATGATGCCGCCCCACATGCGCAGCAGCCTGAGCCGGCCGATGCGCGGCATCAGCGCCATGCCGCTCTCGGCGACGTCCTCGACCACCGGGAGGTTGCCGCGCTGGGCATAGGAATTGTAGCCGTCGATATCGCCGCCGAAGACCAGGCCGCCCTTGTCGGACTGGCTGATATAGAAATGCCCGGCGCCGAAGGTGATGACGCCGTCGACCACCGGCTTCAGCCCCTCGGAGACGAAGGCCTGCAGTACATGGCTCTCCATCGGCAGCCTGAGGCCGGCCTGCTTCGCCACCCGCGAGGAGGAGCCGGCCACCGCCAGCCCGACCTTCTTGGCGCGGATGGCCCCGCGCGACGTCTCCACCCCGACGATGGCGTCGCCTTCGGAGATGAACCCCGTCACCTCGCAATTCTGCACGATGTCGACGCCGAGCTGGTCGGCGGCGCGGGCATAGCCCCACACCACCGCGTCGTGGCGCGCGGTGCCGCCACGGCGCTGCGCCAGCCCGCCCTGGATCGGGAAGCGGGCATTGTCGAAGTCGAGGAAGGGGTACATGGCCCGCACCCCCTCGCGGTCCAGCAATTCGCTGTCGGCGCCGGCGAGGCGCATGGCGTTGCCGCGCCGCGCATAGGCGTCGCGCTGGGCGTCGGAATGGTAGAGGTTGAGGATGCCGCGCTGGCTGACCATGGCGTTGTAGTTCAGCGCCTGCTCCAGCCCCTCCCACAGCTTCATCGACCATTCGTAGAACGGCTCGTTGCCCGGCAGCAGGTAGTTGGAGCGGATGATGGTGGTGTTGCGCCCGGCATTGCCGGAGCCGATATGGCCCTTCTCGATCACCGCGATGTTGCGGATGCCGTGCTCGCTGGCGAGGTAGAAGGCGGTGGCAAGGCCGTGGCCGCCGCCGCCGACGATGATCACGTCATAGGCCGGCTTCGGCGCGGCATCGCGCCAGGCGGGTTTCCACCCGGCCTGGCCGGTGAGGCCGTTCTTGAGAAGGCTGAGGAAGGAATAGCGCATCGGGCGGCTCGCTCACTCTATCGATAGAGCTATAGAGCGTGGCGATGTCGGTGATAACATAAGTTTTACTTATAGTACCAGCCGGAGGTTCATCGTGTTCCGTGTCCCACCATCGAAGCCGGCTTCTTTGCTGTCCCTCTCCCCGACGGAGAGAGGGAGCTGGGTCCGCCTAATCATTCACGATCAGTCCGTCTGACGCCCTTCGAGAGACTCCCATGCCCGCCGATACGCTGCCTTTCGATCTGCGCTCCCTGGAGATGTTCCTCGCCGTCTGCGACGCCGGCTCCATGGCGGCGGCGGCGCGGCGCCTCGCGCTCACCCAGCCGGCGGTCTCGCAGGCCGTTGCCGAGCTGGAGCGCCGCATCGGTATTGCGCTGTTCGATCGCGGCGCCCGGCCGCTGGCGCTCACCGCCGCCGGCGGCGCGCTGCGCCAGCGGGCCAGCGCGCTGCTCTCGGAAGCCCGGCAGATCGCGCCGCTGCTGCGCGAGGCCGAGCATGCCCGCCTGCCGCTGCTGCGCGCCGGGCTCGTCGATTCGCTGTCGCGGGCGCTGATGGCGCCGCTGGCCGGCAAGCTCGGCGAGATGGCCGAGCAGGCGTCGATCCTGTCCGGTCTCACGGCCTCGCATGCCGGGGCGCTGCTCACCCGCCAGCTCGATCTGCTGGTCGGCGCCGACGATCTCGACGAGATCGAGGGGCTGGAGCGCTGGCCGCTGCTCACCGAACCCTATGTGCTGCTGATGCCGGCCGCCCTGCCGGTCCCGGCGCGGCCCGCCGATCTGGCGCAACTGGCGGCGGCGCTGCCGCTGGTGCGCTTCTCCGCCCGCTCCAAGACCGGCATGGAGGTGGAGCGGCATTTGCGGCGGCTGCGGCTCGATCTGCCGCGGCGGCTGGAATTCGACACCCCCTATGGAGTGACGGCGAGCGTCGCCGCCAGCGGCGGCTTCGCCATCACTACCCCGCTCTGCATTCTGGAGGCGGCGGTGGCGCTGGACGGGCTCGCCTGCCGGCCGCTGCCCGGCCCGGCCTTCACCCGCCATCTGACGCTGATCGCTAGGCGGCAGGAGCTCGGCCGCCTGCCGCGCGAGATCGCCGGCTTCTGCCGCACGCATCTCGCCGGGCTGGCGGAAGCGTTCGACCGGCTGGTCGGGCACGAGATCGCCGCCACCTTCCAGGTCGAGGGGGCGGAGGTCCAGCCCGCCTAGCGACGCGGCCGCAGTCTTCAGCCCTGGTAGCGCTTCAGCGCCAGCACCGCATTGAGCCCGCCAAAGGCGAAGCTCGACGACAGCGCGATCTGCGGCGCGGCGGCGCGGGCTTCGTTCGGCACGCAGTCGAGGTCGCAATCGGGGTCGGGCGTGGTGAAGCCCATGGTCGGCGGCAGGAAGCCCTCGCGCAGCGCCAGCACCGTGGTGACGCAGTCCAGCGCACCCGAGGCGTTCATCGTGTGGCCGTATTGCGACTTCGATGAGGACACCGGCAGCTTGCCGAGATGCGCGCCGAAGACCAGCCGCAGCGCCGCCGTCTCGGTCTTGTCGTTGAGCGCGGTGGCGGTACCGTGGGCGCTGACATAGTCGACCGCTTCCGGCGCCAGCCCGGCATCCTCCAGCGCGAAACGCATCGAGGCCGCCGCGCTCGCCATGTCCGGCGCGGTGATGTCCATGCCGTCGGCGCTCATGCCGAAGCCGATCAGTTCGGCATGGATGCGGGCGCCGCGGGCGATGGCGCGGTCCATCTCCTCCAGCACGATCGCGCCTGCGCCCTCGCCGATGACGAGGCCGTTGCGATCCTTGGAGAACGGCCGGCAGCCGTCGGCCGACAGCACCCGCAGGGCTTCCCAGCTCTTCAGCATGCCGTAGGTGAGCTGCGATTCCCCGCCGCCGGCCACCGCCACATCCAGCATGCCGGAGCGAATCATGTGGAAGGCGGTGCCGATCGAGTGCGACGCCGAGGAGCAGGCCGAGGCGATGGAGAAGGACGGGCCGTGAATGCCGAGATCCATGGTGACATGGCTCACCTGCCCGCTCGGCATGGCGCGCGGCACGGTGAAGGGGTGCGGCCGCGGCGCCTTGTCGAAATACAGCTTGTGATAGCTGTCGTCGACGGCATGGAAGCCGACCGAGGCGGCGAAGATGGCGCCGACGCGGTGGCGCGCCGCGCCTTCCAGCGCCGGGCCGGCATCGGCCAGCGCCTGGCGGGCGACGGTGACGGCGAATTGCGAGGTGCGGTCGATGAGGCCGAGCTGGCGCGGCTCGAAATGCTCTTCCGGCTTGAAGCCCTTCACCTCGGCGGAGATGCGGGTCTTCATCGAGGAGACGTCGACGCCTTGGGTCTGGCCGATGCCGACCGTGCCTGCCTTCAGTCCGGCGAGATGCGCCGCGACGTCGTTGCCGAGCGCGGAGAGCGAGCCGAGGCCGGTGATCGCGACGCGGCGCATCAGGCGCTGCCAGCCTGCTTGGCGTGAATCAGCGTCGCGACATGATCGGCCAGCGTGCCGACGGTGACGTCGGTGCCGTTGAGCGGGCCGTCATTGGGAATTTCGATGCCGAAGCGGCCCTCGAGCTTGAAGATGGTCTCGATGAGATCGAGCGAGGAAATGCCGAGCTCCGACACCGGCGTGTCCGGGGTGAGCAGGGACGAATCGACCCCTACCTCGGCGGAGATGAAATCGATGATCTCGGCAACGGCGGGGTCGTCTGTACGCATGCCACGGCTCGGTCTGTGACGCTCCGCGCGAAGCGGGGCTCGGGAGGGTGTTAGGTAGCACGAAGTTGGGCGGTTCGATCAATACGCGTCAATTGACCGAGATATGTGTCGGTTGCATGTCGAGGCCCCCCGCCGCCCTCAGGGGCCGCTGACGATACCGCCCGCCGGCGCGCCGCGCGCCACCGCCGCCAGATAGGCGAAGGAGGCCTTCGGCGTGCGCTGAAGCGTGGCGAAATCGACATGGATGACGCCGAAGCGGCGGCTGTAGCCCTCCGCCCATTCGAAATTGTCGAGCAGCGACCAGACATAATAGCCCTTCAGCGCGCAGCCCTCCGCGATCGCCTGCTGGCAGGCGATCAGATGCTCGCGGATGAAAGCGGTGCGGGCGGGATCGTCCACCGTGCCGCGCTTCGGTGCCGGGTCGTCATAGGCGGCGCCGTTCTCGGTGACGAAGCTGGCCGGGTTGCCATAGTCGTCGCGCAACCGGGCCAGCACCTCGACGAGCCCGTGCGGCTCGATCGGCCAGCCCATGGCGGTGGTGCGGGTGCCCGGCGGGTGCGGCCCCCAGCCGGCGCCGGCAATGACGCCGTTCGGATCGTCGACCACATGGGCGCGGCCGTAATAGTTCACCCCCAGGAAGTCGACCGGCACCTTGATGGCCTCGAGGTCGCCGTCCCGGATCCACGGCGCGAAGTCGGCGGCGCTGATCTGCGGGTAGCGGCCATGGAACAGCGGGTCGAGATTGTTGCCGTTCCACGCGGCGTCGAAGCGCACCGCCGCCTGCGCGTCCTCCGGCTTGCCGGTCGCCGGCAGCACCGGCTGCAGCGAGAACACCGTGCCGAGGCCGAGCCTGGGGTGCGCCGCCCGCAGCGTCCGGATCGCCGTGCCCTGCGCTAGGTTCATGTGGTGCTGCGCGGCGAGGTAGTTCTTCCAGCCGGTGAGGCCGGGCGCGTGGTTGCCGAAGGCGTGGCCGAAGATGGCGTGCACCGAGGGCTCGTTCAGCATCGCCCAGCGCGGCACCCGGTCGCCGAGCCGCGCGACCACCAGCTGCGCGTACTCCGTGAAGCGCGGGACGATGTCGCGATTGGTCCAGCCTCCCTTGTCCTGCAAGGCCTGCGGCAGGTCCCAGTGGTAGAGGCAGGCGAACGGCTTCACCCCGCGCGCCAGCAGCCGGTCGACGAGGCGGTCGTAGAAATCGAGGCCCGGCACATTGGGGGCGCCGGCGCCGGTTGGCTGCACCCGCGGCCAGGCGACGGAGAAGCGGTAGGAGCCGAGCCCGGCCTGCGCCATCAGCTCCACATCCTCGGCGAAGCGGCGATAGTGGTCGCAGGCGATATCGCCGTTGGAGCCGTCCTTGATGCGGCCGGGCGTGTGGGAGAACGTGTCCCAGACCGAGGGGCCGCGCCCGTCCTCGTTCACCGCGCCCTCGATCTGGTAGGACGAGGTCGAGGCACCGAAGGTGAAGCCGGCGGGGAGCTTCGGCTCCGGTCCCGGGGCGGCCGGTGCGGCCTGGGCCAGCACGAGGTCGCGCGGCAGCGCGCTGGCGGCCAGCCCGGCGGGCATGGCGAGCAGAAGGTCGCGGCGTCGGATCATGGAAGCTCTCCCCGAGGCTCAGCTAAACAGCAAACGCAGCAGGATCAGGGCAGCGAGCGCCACCGCCCCCTGCAACGCCGTGCCCAGCGAGAACCGTGCCACCGCCGCGGTGGGCGACAGGCGGCCGGCGCTGGCCACCAGCCAGAACAGCCCGTCATTGAGGTGCGAGACTGTCATCGCCCCGGCACCGATGGCCAGCGCGGCGAGCGCCCGGCCGGCCGGATCGCCGAGGCCCAGCGGTGCGGCGAGCTCCATCATCATGCCGGCCGCGGTGATGGCGGCGACCAGCGAGGAGCCTTGCAGCGTCTTCATCACCGCCGCGAGCGCGAAGGGCAGCAGCAGCGCCAGCGCGCCGGCCGGATGGCAGCCCAGCAGCCGCTCGGCGTTCATCTCCGCCATGCCGGTCTCCTGCGCCATCTTGGCGAGGCCACCGGCGATGCCGATCAGCAGGATCAGCCCGGCGGCGCCGGCAAGGCCGCGCCCGACCCAGCCCTGTTCGCCGAGGCCGCCGGCCTCGCGATGCCAGCTCACCAGCAGCATCAGCGCCACGCCGGCCAGCAGCAGCACCGGCGGCCGGCCGAGCGCCAGCAGGAATTCGCGGTTGGACCCGCCGCCCAACGGCTCGGAAGCGATGTCGCCGAGCGACTGAGTGATCAGCAGCGCGATCAGTCCGACGCTCACCAGCACCAGCGCCAGCGCCGCCCGCTTCGGCGCGTGCAGGCTGTCGCCGTCCATCACGACGCTGGTGTCAGCCTCGACCGGCCGGCCGGAGGCGGCGGCACGGGCGAAGCCGAGCCCGACCAGCACCGTCAGCACCGCCACCGGCACACCATAGGCGAGGGTGAGCGCCCAGTCGGCGGCGAGGATGGTGGCGTTCGCCAGCATCACCGGCGCGGGGATGAGCAGGCCGTGTGCGCCGGAGAGCGACAGGCCGAGAGTGAGCGCCGGACGCGGCGCCCCGCCACCCAGCGCCCGCAACAACGGGGTGAGTACGGCGAAGGCGGCGGCCGGCGTCGAGGCGACGCCGGAGACCAGGCCGACCACCGCCAGCGGCAGCGAGCGGCTGCGCCAGCCCCGCGCCTTCTCCTTCAGCCAGGCGGTGGCGCCGGCGGCATCGGCGATGGCGGCGAGGAACGCCGCCGCCAGCACGGTGAGGCCGAGCCCGTTCACGCTTTGCGCGAAGCCGAGCCCGAACGCCTTGGTGAAGTGGCTGGTCGACATGCCCGCCGCGTAGCCGAAGCCGGCGGCGCCGACGAGCAGCGCCAGCAGCGGCAGCACCCGGCCACGGGCGGTAACGACAAGCACGAAAAGCAGGGCGAGGAGGAAGAAGGCGGCCTGGTAAAGCGACATGAACGGGAAGAACCGTGACGTTGCGCTGGGCAGCAGGGCGGGAAAGGCGGTACCCGCAATGGATTAGCCCGAGCGGGCAGCGCTGTCACCCCGCCGCGCCGCAACGCAGCAAATCCGGCGCGGCGGGAGATTTCCCGCGTGCCGGACATGCGCTAGCTTGGCGCGCCATGATCGCTCGCCCCCGCTCCTGCCTCTGCATTTCCGCCGCCCTTGTCGCTTTCGCCGTCGCTTTTGCCGCGCCGGCCTCGGCGCAGCAGGCCGCCCCCGCACCCGTCCCGGCCTCGCCGAACGAGGCGGTACCCGGCTTCGTGCGCGCCGAGGGCACCCGCTTCGTCCGGCCGGACGGCTCGACCTTCCCGGTCCGCGGCATGAGCTTCGGCAACTGGCTGCTGCCGGAAGGCTACATGTTCAAGTTCAAGGTCCAGCGCTCGCCGCGCGAGATCGAGGACGTGATCCAGTATCTCGCCGGCCCGGAGGAGGCGGCGCGCTTCTGGAGGGACTTCCGCGACGTCTATATCCGCGAGGACGACTTCGCCTTCCTCTCCGCCGCCGGCTTCACCACCGTGCGCATTCCGCTGCATTGGAAGTTCTTCCTCGATCCGGCCGATCCCGCGCGGGTCGATCCGCAGGGCGAGGGCTGGGCGCTGATCGATCGCGCCGTCGGCTGGGCGAAGGCGCACGATATCAAGGTGATCCTCGACATCCACGCCGCGCCGGGCGGCCAGACCGGGGTGAACCATGACGACGGTGTCGGCTATCCGCTGACCTTCTACGTGCCGGAGTTCAAGCGCCGCACCATCACCATGTGGCGGGCGATCGCCGAGCGCTACAAGGACGAGACGGCGGTGCTCGCCTATGATCTGCTCAACGAGCCGATCTCGCCCTATCACGACATGGATTATCTCAATCCGCGGCTGGAGCCGCTTTATGCCGAGATCACCGCGGCGATCCGGCAGGTCGATCCCAACCACCCGGTGATCCTGGCGGCGGCGCAGTGGAGCACCAATTTCGGCGTGTTCGGCCCGCCCTTCGCCGGGAATGTCGGCTACACCTACCACAAGTTCTGGGCCAGCCCGGAGCGGCGCGAGGTGCAGGATTACGTCAATTTCGCCAATCGCTGGGGCGTGCCGATCTTCCTCGGCGAGACCGGCGAGCTCACCGACGAGTGGAACGCCAAGTATCGGGCGATGAACGAGAAGTTCGGCATCGGCTGGAGCTTCTGGACCTACAAGAACCTTGATTCCCGTTCCACCGTGGCCTCCATCGCCAAGCCGGAGGGCTGGGACGCCATCGCCGCCTTCGGCTCGGCGCCGCGCTCGGAGTGGGACAGGATGCAAAAACCGCCGCGCGAGCAGGTGGTGGCGACGCTGCGTGCCTATCTCGACAATGCCCGCTTCGCCAAGACAACGATCAATCGCGGCTATGTCGCCTCGCTGGGGCTGAAGGCGCCGGAATAGAGCGCCCCTGACGGTCTTCCTAAAAGGGGCGCCGCCGGAACTCCGTCATGCCCGGGCTCGGCCCGGGCATCCACGCCTCGGATCAAGTCCGGCGATGACCTGGCCTTGGACGGATAGTGCCGCACGAGAGCGAAGGCTGCCGCTCACCCGTTCACCTTGCCGAGCGTCTCCACCAGTTCGGTGATCTTGCGGCGCTGCTCGTCCGGGTCGCCGGAGGCAATGGCGTGCTCGACGCAATGCGCGACATGGTCGCGCAGCACCTCCTCCTCCACCCGTTTCAGCGCCGCCCGCACCGCCGCCACCTGGGTGACGATGTCGATGCAATAGCGGTTGTCCTCCACCATGCGGGAGATCCCCCGCACCTGGCCCTCGATGCGGCTAAGGCGTTTCAGACAGGAACTGCGCGCGTCGTTCTGCATGCTTGTCATATACCCTAAGGGGGTATATATCGCAAGTGTCTGATACCCGGGTGGGGTATAAGGAGGATAGCGATGGCTCACGGCGATCACGATCATGCGGCCCGCGCGCCGGGCGAGGGCGCGTCGTGCTGCGGCGGACATGCCGCCCCGAAGCCGAAAGAGCAGGCGTCCGCCTGCTGTGGCGGGCACGCTTCCGCGCCGGCTGCGGAGAAGGCGGACACGTCCGGCTCCTGCTGCGGCGGGCATCATGATCATGACGATGCGCAGGCTCATGCCCATTCGCACGATCACGGACATCCGCACGGACACACTCACGGACACACTCACGGCCACAGCCACGACCACCTGCACGGCCATAGCCATGCCGCTCCGGCGGGTGCCACCGGCGAGGCATCCCACATGGCCAAGGACCCGGTCTGCGGCATGGATGTCGATCCGCACACCGCGACGCTGAAGGCCGACCATAACGGCCTCACCTATTATTTCTGCTCGGCCGGCTGCCGGACGAAGTTCATCGCCGACCCGCAAAAATACCTTGGCGACAAGGCGCCGGCCGCGCCGGTGCCCGAAGGCACCGAATATACCTGCCCGATGCACCCGGAGATCCGCCAGATCGGGCCCGGTTCCTGCCCGATCTGCGGCATGGCGCTCGAACCCATGCTGGTCAGCCTCGATGACGGGCCGAACCATGAACTGATCGACATGACCCGGCGCTTCTGGGTCGGCCTCGCGCTGGCCGTGCCGGTCTTCGCGCTGGAGATGGGCGCGCATCTGGTGCCGGCGCTGCACCATCTGGTGCCCCCGGAATTCTCAAACTGGATCCAGCTGGCGCTAGCGACTCCGGTGGTGCTGTGGGCCGGCTGGCCGTTCTTCCAGCGCGGCTGGGATTCGCTGGTCACCCGCAACCTCAACATGTTCACGCTGATCGCGCTGGGCACCGGCGTCGCTTACATCTACAGCCTCGTCGCCGTGCTGGCGCCGAGCGTGTTCCCCGCCGCCTTCCGCGCCGCCGATGGCACGGTGGCGGTGTATTTCGAGGCCGCCGCCGTCATCACCGTGCTGGTGCTGCTCGGGCAGGTGCTGGAACTGCGCGCCCGCGAGCAGACCTCCGGCGCCCTGAAGGCGCTGCTCGATCTCGCCCCCAAGACCGCCCGCCGCCTGAACGAAGACGGCTCGG
This sequence comes from Ancylobacter defluvii, assembly GCF_018390605.1. Lineage (GTDB taxonomy): Bacteria > Pseudomonadota > Alphaproteobacteria > Rhizobiales > Xanthobacteraceae > Ancylobacter > Ancylobacter defluvii. The sequence continues at coordinate 669,461 of NZ_JAHBGD010000024.1, read as the reverse complement.
AGGAGGAGGTGCCGCTCGACGCCATCGCCGTCGGCGACCGTCTGCGCGTGCGCCCCGGCGAGAAGGTGCCGGTCGACGGCACGGTGGAAGAGGGCCGCTCGGCGCTCGACGAGAGCCTGGTCACCGGCGAATCCATGCCGGTCACCAAGAGCACCGGCGACAAGCTGATCGGCGGCACGCTGAACCGCTCCGGCGGCCTCGTCATGATCGCCCAGAAGGTCGGCCGCGACACCATGCTCGCCCGCATCGTGCAGATGGTGGCCGAGGCGCAGCGCTCGCGCGCGCCGATCCAGCGCCTCGCCGACCGCGTCGCCGGCTGGTTCGTGCCGCTGGTGGTGCTGTGCGCGCTCATCGCCTTCGCCGCCTGGGCGCTGTTCGGGCCGGATCCGAAATTCGCCCATGGCCTGATCGCCGCGGTGGCGGTGCTGATCATCGCCTGCCCCTGCGCGCTGGGGCTGGCGACGCCGATGTCGATCATGGTCGGGGTGGGGCGCGGCGCGCAGATGGGCGTGCTGATCAAGAACGCCGAGGCACTGGAACGGTTGGCTTCGGTGGATACCCTCGTCGTCGACAAGACCGGCACGCTCACCGAAGGGCGGCCCAGCCTCATAGTCATCGAGCCGGCTGATGGCTTCGACGAGGCCGGCGCGCTGCGGCTCGCCGCCGCTGTCGAGGCACCCTCGGAGCATCCGCTCGCCCATGCGATCGTCGAGGCGGCGAAGGCGCGCGGCCTCGATCTGCCCAAGGTGCGCGGCTTCGATTCGCCGGTCGGCAAGGGCGCCTATGGCCTGGTCGAGGGCAAGCGGGTGATGATCGGCTCGGCCGGCTTCCTGTCGGGCCTCGGCATCGACGTGTCGTCGCTGGCCGCCCGCGCCGACGTGCTGCGCAAGGACGGCGCCAGCGCCATCTATCTGGCGGTGAACGGCAAGCCGGCCGCCATCCTCGCCATCGCCGACAAGGTGAAGGACACCACGCCCGCCGCGCTCAAGGCGCTGGCGGCGGATGGCGTGCGCGTCGTCATGCTCACCGGCGACAACCGCACCACTGCGCAGGCGGTGGCGGCGCGCCTCGGCATCAAGGATGTCGAGGCGGAGGTGTCGCCGGAGGACAAGGCGAATGTGGTCGCCCGGCTGAAGCGCGAGGGCCGCGTCGTCGCCATGGCCGGCGACGGGGTGAACGACGCGCCGGCGCTGGCGGCGGCCGATGTCGGCATCGCCATGGGCCACGGCACCGATGTCGCCATCGAGAGTGCCGGGGTGACGCTGCTCAAGGGCGACCTGATGGGCATCGTCAAGGCGCGGCGCCTTTCGGCGGCGACGATGGCCAACATCCGGCAGAACCTGTTCTTCGCCTTCGTCTACAATGCCGGCGGCGTGCCGATCGCGGCGGGCGTGCTCTACCCGATCTTCGGCCTTCTGCTGTCGCCGATGGTGGCGGCGCTCGCCATGTCGCTGTCCTCGGTCAGCGTCATCGCCAATGCGCTGCGGCTCAGGGCGGCAAGGGTGTGAGGGGGGCGTCTTTGTCCTCACCTCCTCCATTCTGCCGGCAACGGCCTAGGCAGCGGCAGCAGCAGATCGTTTAACGTAAAGGGCGTGCCCGGAACATGCTTGATGCCAAACGGACTTGTGTCTGCGAACACCGCAAGGGCCGGCAGACCCGGACACAACGGCAGCAGAGTGTTGTGGATCGCATGGGCAATTCCGCCTGAAACGCGACCACATACTCCCTTGGTATTCTCCAACGCATGCGAGATGGCGCCTCGAGAAACGCCACTTGAAGCTGCTAGGATGGCCGGTGTCATGTTGGCAACTTCAAGATATTTAGACAAATTAACCAGCATAAATGGAGCAATTACGATGTCTCTTTCATAAATAATGGGAAGAGAAGAAAATTCTTCACGAATCATAGCATATTCTTCTCGAATTTTCATGTACGCAAATATTATTTCTTGAGCTTTTGAATACGATATCGCTGTAAAATTTCTGACTCCATCTATCATGCGAGTAGAAATTTTCTTAATTCCTGCTCTAATAGCAGATTCGGATATATAATGACTTCTTATGTCTTCTCGGTCGAGTATATTTACGAGATTTGGTAGGAAGCAATTTGTATTTGATTTCAAAATATTCCAATGGAAAGTGTTTATATAAAAATTATTTTCCGAAATTTCATCTGTATAATCAATTTTGGTTGATTGATAATCATTAATTTTTATTATATTCTGTGTTGTCTCAGATTCTATGACAGATAAAAGTACATCTCGTAATTCTGCGGGTTGATCGGCAGCAAGCGCGGCTACGTCTTTTTCAGCCGCTACGAGTGTTTCCAGTGCCCGCTTGGCGAGTGTCGATGCCGCTTGAGGTTCAACAACTGCCGCTCCGGCGATAAGCAGGTTATTGGCGGTCGCAACAGTTCGGGCGTTGGATTTTCCACCAAGAACGCCGCCAGAAGCCGCAGTTTCCGCGAGATGGTCTATCTCACGCGCGTCATCTTCCGAAATCGCAAGTTTAGCCCGGGCAATTCGTGTAAAATTGAGTGCAGGCTTATACATGTCGGGCCGTCCCAGCATTTTGCCGGCTTCATCGTCCCACTTCGCGGCTGTCGGAAAATTCCGTAACCAGGGCGCACCTATGCGAACAACGTCGCGAAGCGACGCACTAATCACGGGGTCGAGTGGGCTATGGGTGAAATCAGGGGTCGTTTCGAGTTCCTTGTGGGTCTCCAAGCAGCGACCCAGCCGCAGCATCCAGCCGTATGCCGATCCGAGGTGCTGCGGCACTTGCTGCGGATTTTCGTTCACGATTGCTAGAAATGCATAGGCGGCCGGATGCAATCTTGACCACGTAGGGGAGTTTCCCAGCCTTCTAGTTTCCTCCACCAAATCTGCCGTGAAGATACGGAGCATCATCTGCTGCTGCTGGATGAGCGGATCCGCAGCAGCCTGCACGTCCGATGATTGTGCGGAGCGATCGATAATGAACTGATCATCGCGAGCGACCCATGTCGCTCCCGCAGGATCAGGTTCTGTCTGCGCGAGAATCTTGTTGGCCCGCTCACGCTTTGCATCGAGGTAGCTTTGTCGCAGTTCTTCACGTTCGGAAGGATTGAACCCCTTTGTTCCGAAAAGCGCATTGAGAATTGGTTCGATTGCCGATGGCAGGGCTTGGCCCTTACGCCAGTTCGCTACACTCCGATCCGAGACAAAATCGCTACCCTTATCGTGGGTACCAGTCACGTTCTTTGCAAAGTCGACATTGGTCCACGGTTCCGCGCTGGTCTTCCCCGGGCGCGAGCCATTGCTCAAGTGACGATCAAGAAGTGAAGCGAAACGTAGCAGCGCCGACACGTTTCGCTCCCTTGCGCCGCGCTTCGCGATGTTGCGCCCGCTTGCATGCCAATTGCGCTTCGGTGCAGTCAAACTCACGGCACCTCAACCCAAGATACAGGTGCTCGATATGCGCGCCAAGTCCCACATAGCTTTTGCTGTGCTTGCGGCCGCTTTCTCCGATATGGCGATCAACTTGTTTGAGAACGGGGGGCTGACCCATGGCATTTGGGCGTTGGCTGCTGCCGTTGTCTTTGCAGGATTGACTGTCGTGTTAAGTCGATCGGAGTGAGGCCAATTTGTCACAATTGCGGGCGTCTCGCCCGCAATTGTGATTCTACTACGGTCGGCCCATCCTCACTCCGCCGCGATGGCGAACGGCACCGCAACCGGCGCTTCCACCGGCAGGGCGGCGGCGATCTTCTCGCCGACCATCTCGGCGGTGACCGCCGACAGCGTCCAGCCGAGATGGCCGTGGCCGGTATTGTAGAACACCCCCGGCAGCTTGCCGGCGCCGACGCGCGGCAGCATGCTCGGCAGCATCGGCCGCAGGCCGGCCCACGGCACGCAGCGGCTGGTGTTCACGTCCGGGAACAGCCGGCGGGTCCAGTCGATCAGCGGCCGCACGCGGTCGTCGCGGATGTCGCGGTTCTCGCCGTTGAACTCGGCGGTGCCGGCGACGCGGAAGCGATCCTTGCCGAGGCGCGAGGTGACGATCTTGGTCTTGTCGTCGAGCAGGCTCACCCAGGGCGCGCCGTTCTGGCTCTTCTCGTCGTCGAGCATCACGGTGATCGAGTAGCCCTTCACCGGGTAGATGTTCACCCGGTCGCCGAGCTTGGCGGCGAGGTCGCGCGAGCCGACGCCGGCGCAGACCACGACGCCGTCGAAGGAGCGGGTCTCATGGGTGGCGAGGCCGCTCTCGTCGCTGGCGGCGACGGAAAAGGCGATATCGATCCCGGTGCCGTCCCGGCCCTTGCCGGTATGGGTCACGCTCTCCACCGTGGCTTCGTTGACGAAGCTGACGCCGAGCCGCTTGCACGCATCGGCGAGGCCGCGGGTGAATTTATGGATGTCGCCGGTGGAATCGGATTCGGTGAAGTAGCCGCCGTAGTAATGGCCGTGCAGCGTCGGCTCGAGGCCGCGCATCTCGTCCGGCGTCACCGGCCGGCGCGACAATCCGCCTTCGGCATACATCTGGCTGACGCGGCCGGCGCCCTCGAAGCTCGCCTTGTCGCGGTAGATGTGCAGGATGCCGCGCTTTTCCAGGTTGAAGTCGATCTTCTCGCGCTCGGCGATCTCGAACATGTATTTGCGCGAGGCGATGGCGAGGCGGGTGGTCTCCACCGTATTGGCGCGGTAGTTCGGGATATTGGCGAGGAACTCGGCCATCCAGCTGTATTTGTGCCAGGAGGGCTTGGGGTTCATCAGCAGCGGCGCGTCCGGGGTGAGCATCCATTTGATGCCCTTGAACACGGTCGCCCAGGAGTTCCACACCTCGGCATTGGAGGCCGAGAGCTGGCCGCCATTGGCGAAGGAGGTCTCCATCGCCGGATAGCGCTGGCGGTCGATGACGGTGACGTCATAACCCTTGCGAATGAGGGAATAGGCTGTGGTGATACCGGTAATGCCGGCACCGATGACGGCGAAGCTGCGCATGGGGCTCTCCCGCGCTTGAGGACGACGAAGCTGCCTCGCCCATGCCGCTAGGCATGTTTGGCGTTTCAGCCGACTGTCCCCAATCTGTCGCGGATACCTGAGAGCTCGCCCCGAGATGGACGGACAGACCGTCGCCTTCCCGGGCTTCCCCTTCGGTGGACGACGAGCGCTAGAACGGCGCCGCCGCCTCTCTCCAGATCGTCCTGACCACGCGGTCCTTTTGCCTGAGAGTTTCCTGGGGGGTTGCTCCGTCGGCGCCGGCACGCATCCATGAAGGGAGGGTCGATCTCTCCCGCATGGTCATTAGCAGACCCTTATATGCATCGCACAAAAGCATGCCCGTTTCAAGGGCAGAGCAGCGGCAATCCCACTAAAATCAACGGATCAGGAGACCGCTACCACCTCCAGCGCGTCGAGCCCGAGGTCGAGGACCGGGGCGCTGTGGGTGATCCAGCCGACCGAGATCAGGTCGACCCCGCTCGCCGCCACCGCGCCGATGGTCTCGCGATTGATGCGCCCCGACGCCTCGGTGAGGGCGCGGCCGCCGACGATCCGCACCGCTTCCGTCAGCGTCGCCGGGTCCATATTGTCGAGCAGCACCGCATCGACCCCGGCCGCCATCGCCTCGTCGAGCTGGGCGAGGGTGTCGACCTCCACCTCGATCTTCACCATGTGGCCGGCATGGGCGCGGGCACGGGCGATGGCGGTGGCGACGCCGCCGGCCACTGCGATGTGGTTGTCCTTGATCAGCACCGCATCGTCGAGGCCGAAGCGGTGGTTGGAGCCGCCGCCGGCCTTCACCGCGTGCTTCTCCAGCGCCCGCAGCCCCGGCGTGGTCTTGCGGGTGCACACCACCTGCGCCTTGCCATGAGCGCGCGCCACGCTGACCAGCGAGGCGGTGGCGGTGGCGATACCGGAGAGGTGGCTGGCGAAATTGAGCGCCACCCGTTCGCCGGTGAGGATGGAGCGCGCGGCGCCTTCCACCTTCAGCACCACGTCGCCGGGCGCCACCGGCGTGCCGTCGCCGCGCACGATCTCGATCCGCAGCGCCGGGTCGATCAGTTCGAAGGCCAGCGCCGCGACGTCGATGCCGGCGAGCACGCCGGGCTGGCGGCTGCCGATCACCGCCGAAAACCGCAGCTCGGCCGGGATCACCGCGTCGGTGGTGATGTCGCCGGCGCGGCCGAGATCCTCCAGGAAGGCGGCGCGGACCAGTGGCTCGATCATCAGGCGCGGAAGCGGGGACAGGGACATGGCACGGTCTCGAGGCAGGAAGGGATCAGGCGGGTCTCGTCGGGCGGCGTGCTTGTCGGGCGGCCGCCCCGGGCGGTCGGCGTCGGGCAATGCCGCTTAGGGCGGTGGTTCTCAGGCAACCTGCCGCTCGGCATCGTCAGTCATCGCCGCGCGCCGCACACGGTCGGGCTCCGGTTCGGTCCCCGGTTCGGCCACCTGGCCGAGCGTCAGGCGGCTGTGCCATGTCGGGGTGGCCGGATGCGGATGGTCGGCGCGGAAATGCCCGCCGCGGCTTTCGCTGCGGGCCAGCGCGGCGCTGGCGACCATGAGCGCCACCCGCGTCGCGTCCTCGTCGCCGGCACCGGCGAGCGTGGCGACCGCCTCGGCGAGGCCGGCCTTGTCGCGTACCACGCCGACCTGCCGGTCCATCAGCTGCCGCAGCGCCGGGGCGGGCGGGGCGGGGAGCGCCGGTACCGCGGCCGGCGGCGGCGTGCCGGCGGGAATGGCGGCGGCGATATCGGCGGCGATCCAGCCGGCATAGGCAAGCGCTTCCAGCAGCGAGTTGCTCGCCAGCCGGTTGGCGCCGTGCAGGCCGGTGGAGGCGACCTCGCCGCACGCCCACAGGCCGGGGAGGCCGCTGCGGCCGGTGGCATCCACCTCGACGCCGCCCATGTGGTAATGCGCCGCCGGCCGCACCGGGATCGGGTCGCGCAGCGGATCGAGCCCATTGGCGCGGCACAGCGCCACCACGCCGGGGAAACGGCGCTCGACATGCTTCAGCCGCGCGTCCAGCACCACGCGGCGGCCGGCTGCCAGTTCGGCGAAGATGGCGCGGGCCACCACGTCGCGCGGCGCGAGCTCGGCGCCGGGAATATCGGCCATGAAGCGGTCGCCGCGATCGTTGAACAGGCGGGCGCCTTCGCCGCGCAGCGCTTCGGTGGCGAGCGGCATCGGGTCGGCGCCACAGGCGATGGCGGTGGGATGGAACTGCACGAACTCCATGTCGCGCATCACCGCGCCGGCGCGAGCCGCCAATGCCAGCCCGGAGCCGGTGGCGCCGAGCGGATTGGTGGTGGAGGCGTAGAGCGCGCCGAGCCCGCCGGTGGCCAGCACCACCGCCCGGCCGGTCAGCTCGGCGGCATGGCCTTCCATGTCCCGCACCGCGACGCCGGCGATGCCGCCTTGCGCGTCGGTGAGCAGCGCGGTGGCGCTTGTGCCTTCCAGCAGGGTCACCAGAGGGTTGGCGCGGACGGCGGCGATCAGCGTCTGCAACACCACCCGGCCGGTGCCGTCGCCCTCGGCATGGACGATGCGCCGGCGCGAATGCGCTGCCTCCAGCCCCAGTGCCAGGGCGCCGCCGGCCGCGCGGTCGAACGGCGCGCCGATCGAGACCAGCCAGTCGATCGCCGCCGGCGCCGCGCCGGCGACGCGCCGCGCCGCCTCGGGCTCTGCGAGCCCGGCGCCGGCGGTCAGCGTGTCGATGGCGTGCAGGTCCGGCCGGTCGTCGGCGCCGAGCGCGGCGGCGATGCCGCCCTGCGCCCAGAAGGTCGCCGCTCCCGCCCCGAGCGGCCCGGCGACCAGCAGCGTCACCGGCAGCCGTCCGGCGGCGAGGTGCAGGGCGGTGGCCAGCCCGGCAATGCCGCCGCCGATGACGATGGCGCCATCGGTCCGCGCCCGGTCGGTATGCGTCATGACGTTGGTCCTGATGCGGCTCGCCCGGGGCGAGCGGTTAGCGGATGGCGATCATGCGCTCGACCGCGGCGCGGGCGCGCTCGGCCAGCGCCGGGTCGATCTCCACCGCGCCCTGCATGGTTTCCAGCGCCCGGCGGATGTTGGCTAAGGTGATGCGGCGCATGTGCGGGCACAGGTTGCACGGCCGCACGAACTCGATGTCGGGATGGTTCACCGCGACATTGTCGGCCATCGAGCATTCGGTGATCAGCACCACCCGGCCCGGCTTGTGGCTGCCGACATAATTGGCCATGTCGGCGGTGGAGCCGGCATAGTCGGCCTCCGCCACCACCTCCGGCGGGCATTCGGGATGCGCCAGCACCACCACGCCGGGATGGTTGTCGCGCAGGTCGCGTATGTCCTGCGGCGTGAAGCGCTCATGCACCTCGCAATGGCCCTTCCAGGCGATCAGCTCGATCTCCGGCACCTGCTTCTGCACGTTCTGGGCGAGATACTCGTCCGGCAGCATCAGGATGCGGTTGACGCCCCATTCCTTGGCGACGTGGCGCACCACCTTCACCGCGTTGCCGGAGGTGCAGCAATAGTCGCTCTCGGCCTTCACCTCGGCGGAGGTGTTGACGTAGGTGACCACCGGCACGCCGGGATAATGCTGCCGCAGCAGGCGGATGTCGGCGCCGGTGATGGAATCCGCCAGCGAGCATCCCGCGCCCATGTCCGGCATCAGCACGGTCTTGGAAGGGTTGAGCAGCTTCGCCGTCTCGGCCATGAAATGCACGCCGGCCATGACGATGACGTCGGCCTCGACATTCACCGCCTCGCGGGCGAGCGCCAGACTGTCGCCGACGATGTCGGCCACGGTGTTGAAGATCTCCGGCGCCTGGTAATTGTGGCCGAGGATCACCGCGTTGCGCTCGCGCTTCAGCCGCTGGATCGCCTCGACCTCGCGGGCATGGAGCGGCCATTCCGCCGGGGTGATGTGGCGGGCGACCCGCGCATAGAGATCCGGCAGCGGCAGTCCTGCCGTCCCGCTGTCGCGGCGCGGCAGATCGGGGGGGGCGATGGCGGCTTCCTCACGGGCGGCGATAGCGGCGTCGAGCATCGCGACCTCCCTTATGCTCGGATTGAGTATAATTAGGGTCAAGAAGAACCGGGCCAAAGGCCCGGCATCCATTCCTAAGCTGGCTTATGCTAGGACTGAGTATAAGTCGCTGTCAACACTTCGTCACAGATCGGACGATGGAACTTCCCTATCGTCGCGACAATTCATTCGGGTTCGCCCGGCGGCTGCGGCGGCCACCCGCAAAACCTCAGGCGCAGGCTTGACTTGCCGGCGCGCGGCAGGCTCTAGGAACGGGGCAGGGGAGCTCCGGGGAACCACGCATGCCTAGCTTCACACCGCCTTTTCCGTCGCGGAGCGACTGGATGTCGGCCGCGCCGGCGGGGAACCGGGTGGCGGTCATCACCCGCACCCGCAACCGCAATCTGCTGCTCGGGCGGGCGCTTTCGAGCGTGCTCGGCCAGAGCCACGCCGACTGGCATCTCTATCTCGTCAATGACGGCGGCGATGCCGAGGCGGTGGAGGCGACGCTGGCGCCGCATCGCGAGGCCTTCGCCGGACGGCTCACCGTGATCCACAATCCGGTCAGCCTCGGCATGGAGGCGGCCTCCAACCGTGCGCTGGTGATGGCGCAGGCCCAGACCCATGCCACCGGCGATTTCATGGTCGTGCATGATGACGACGATGCCTGGCACCCGGATTTCCTCAAGGAGACGGTCGGCTTCCTCCAGCGCGAGGAAAACCGCAGTTACGCCGCCGTCCTCACCCGCATGATCCGCGTCTATGAGCGGCTGGAGCCGGACCGGGTGGTCGAGCTGAGCCGCGAGCCCTGGCACGACTGGCAGCCCGATCTCGACGGCATCCAGCTGCTGTCGCGGAACGTCTTCTGTCCCATCGCCTTCGTCATCCGCATGGCGGTGGTGCGGCAGATCGGCCTCTATAACGACACGCTGCCGGTGATAGGCGACTGGGACTACAATCTGCGCGTCTTCGCGGTGGGCGATATCGGCACTCTCGATCAGCCGCTGGCCTATTATCACCTGCGGCCTGAGGCGACCGGCTCCTACGGTAATTCGGTCGAGGCCGGCCGCCGGTTGCACGCGCGCTACAACGTGCTCTACCGCAATGCGCTGCTGCGCACGCATCTCAATGCGGATCCCGGCGCCGGCGGGTCGATCATGACCCTGCTGCACGTCATTGCCGACTACCGCGAAATGGTGTCGCGCCGGCTGGACGCCATCGAGGCGGCGGCGCCGACCCTGGCCCGGTTGCAGGAGATGGCCGAGGGACAGGCGGCGCTGGCCGGCAGGCTCGGAACCGTCCCGCCCGACGGCTCGGTCATGACGGCGTTGCGGGAAATCGCCGAAGCCCAGTCGGCGCTCGCCGCGCGTGTCGAGGCCCTCGGCCCCGCCATCGCGCAGCAGGCGGAGGGGCAGGTCCAGCTGGAGCGCCGCCTCGACGCCATCGAGGCGCGGCTGGCGAAGATCGGCTTTCGGGCGTGGTGGCGGAAACGGTGGCGGCGGCTGCGCGGGCGCTCGTGATCGGGTGCCGGCGAGCAGATGCCCGCGTCCGCCTGTGCGGCCGGTGCCGGACGGTGCGGAAAGACGGGAGTAGCGGCGGGTGAGTGTCACCATCGAGGCGGCGCAGGAAACGGACGAGGCCGGGGTGGTGGCGCTGTGGCAGGCCTGCGGCCTCACCGTGCCCTATAATGACCCGGCGACGGATTTCCGCTTCGCCCGCGCCGGCGCGGCCTCGGATGTGCTGGTGGCGCGGGCAGCGGACGGGGCGGTGGCCGGCACCGTCATGGTCGGCCATGACGGTCATCGCGGCTGGCTCTATTATCTTGCCGCCGCGCCCTCGCGGCAGGGCGAGGGCATCGGCCGGCTCATGGTCGAGGCGGCGGAGCATTGGCTGCGCATGCGCGGCATCGTGAAGGTGCAGTTGCTGGTGCGCGAGACCAATACAAGGGTGGTCGGCTTCTACCAGCATCTCGGCTTCGAGGTGGCGCCGCGCACCGTCATGTCGAAATGGCTCGACGGGCGCGACTGAACGCTGGCTCCCTCCAAATGCCGTCATCTCGGCCGCAGCCATAGCAGAGAGCCGAGGTTGCGCTGAGGCCCCCGCACGTCCACGCGATCCCGGATCGGCCTTATGGTCGTCCGGGATGATAGCGGTGGAGCCGGCCTCTTCGTTTTCCTCTCCCCGTCGGGGAGAGATGGCCCGCGAAGCGGGTCGGTGAGGGGAGGCAACATTGGGAATCGTCGAAGCCTCGCCACCCCGGCGCGCTCCCATTGGGAAGAGAGAAGAAGCTGCCGCGCTACATTCCCGCGACGGAACCGCGCGTCAGCGCCGCACGCCGCTCGGCAGGCGCACGCCCGGTGCCGGGCGCTCCAGCAGCACTTCGCGGCGGAAGCGCACCAGCCGCGCCGGCCGGCCTCCGGTCTCGGAGGTGGCCTCGCCGGTCTCCTCGACCAGGCGCTGCTGTTCGATCAGCCGGCGGAAATTGCCCTTGTGCAGCCGCACGCCCGACAATGCCTCCACCGTGCGCTGCAATTGCAGCAGGGTGAAGCTCGGCGGCATCAGCTCGAACACCACCGGGCGGTATTTGATCTTGCCGCGCAGCCGGGCGATGGCCAGCGCCAGCATGCGCCGGTGATCCACCGTCATCTCGCTGCCGGCGGCGGGCGGGGCGGCGTGGGTGCCGCGTTCGGCGCCGCGCCCGCGCAGCGCCCCGTTTTCGCGCAGCGACTCTTGCACCAGCCCGGCCTCATAGAGCAGCTCGTAGCGCTCCAGAACCCGTTCCTCGTTCCAGCCGGCCTCCTGCGGGCCGCCGAAGCACAGGGTGATGCGGTCGGCCCGGATGTCGGCGAGGCGCCGTTCGGCCGCCGCCGCCCAGGCGCGCAGCCCGTGCAGCAGCACGTCGAGCACCGCCGGCCGCCCGCCGCGCCAGTCCTCCCAAGGGAAATAGCGGTACCAGCTCTGCCAGGAGGCGTCGGCGTCGCCGGCCGGGCGCGCCTCGCGTACCAGGGCGAGATAGGCGAGGGACAGCGAGCGTCGCCCGTCCTCGCCGCGCGCGCGGTCGCCGAAGGTGTAGAGTTGCTCGACATGGCCGAGATGCTGCAAGGTCTGCCGTTCCACCCAGGAGCGCAGGCCGATCTCCAGCGTGCGATGGCCGCGCTCCAGCGGGCCGGAAGGCAGCCCCTCGCGCCCCTGCTTGTCGCGTGACTCGCCTTCGCGCCCCTCGCCCTCGCTGTCGCGCGCTTCGCCGTGGCGGATGGCGAGTACCTTGGGGTCGTCGCCGGTGACCGCGAAGATCACCGCGCTCAGCTCGATGCCGAGCTCGTTGTCCTGCTCGGCGGCGGGCGGCGGGGCAAGGCTCTGGGACGGCGCGCTGGACATGGGACTCCGAAAGAAACCGACGGCGCCGCTATGAATAGCATGCTTGCGCGTCGGCGGCGGCGATGGCATGCCGGTCCGGACGCAAAAGGTGAGGCAAAGGTAAGGAAAGTCGCGATGAAGACGGTTCAGCTTCCCGACGGCGAGAAGGTCCCCGCGCTCGGCATCGGCACCTGGATGATGGGCGAGCGCCCGGCGGCCCGCAAAGACGAGACTGAATCGGTGCGCCTCGGCGTCGAGCTCGGCATGAAGCTGGTCGACACTGCCGAGATGTACGGCGAAGGCGCCTGCGAGAGCTTCCTCGGCGAGGCGCTGGCCGGGCTGCGTGACAAGGTGTTCCTGGTCTCGAAGGTCTATCCGCACAATGCCAGCCGCGCCGGCGTGATCGCCGCCTGCGAACGCAGCCTCAAGCGGCTGAACACCGACCGGCTCGATCTCTATCTGCTGCACTGGCGCGGGGGCGTGCCGCTGGCCGAGACCATCATCGGCTTCGAGCACCTGAAGAGCCAGGGCAAGATCCGCCATTGGGGGGTGTCGAACTTCGATACCGACGACATGAACGAGCTCTATGAGACGCCGGGCGGCGAGGGCTGCGTCACCAACCAGGTGCTCTACAACCTCACCCGCCGCGGTCCGGAATGGGACCTGCTGCCGTGGTTGCAGCAGCACGAGATGCCGGTGATGGCCTATAGCCCGATCGAGCAGGGCCGCATCAAGACCGCCGGGGCGCTCGCCGGGATCGCCGCCAAGCATGGGGCGAAGCCGTTCCAGGTCGCGCTCGCCTGGGCACTGCGCGATCCCGGCAACATCGTCATCCCCAAGGCGTCGCGCCCCGAGCACATGCGCGAGAACGCCGCTGCCCGCGACATCAAGCTCGATGCCGACGACCTCGCCGCGCTCGACGCCGCCTTCCCGCCGCCGAGCCGCAGGCGCTCGCTGGAAATGTTGTGAGACACGTCGAGCTGCCGGTTGCCGTCGACGCGGCTGCGGCCGGGGCGCCGGCGATCCGCCTCGACAAGGTCACGCTCAACCGTGGCGGCCGGCCGGTGCTGTCCGACGTCACCCTCGCGCTTGCCGAGCGGCGCATCGGGCTGATCGGCGCCAACGGCTCCGGCAAGAGCTCGCTGGCCCGCCTGCTTAACGGCCTGCTGATGCCCGACGAGGGCCGGGTGGAGGTGCACGGCCTCGACACGCGCGAACACGCCGCCGAGCTGCCGCGCAAGGTCGGCTTCATCTTCCAGAACCCCGATCACCAGATCATCTTCCCCACCGTGGCCGAGGAGATCGGCTTCAGCCTCGAACAGGCCGGGCGCCCGCGGCGCGCGGCGCGCGAGGAGGCCAAGGCGGTGCTCGCCCGCCATGGCCGCGCGCATTGGGCGGAGCGGCCGGTGCACGCGCTCTCCGAGGGCGAGAAGCAGTTGTTGTGCATCATTGCCGTGCTGGTGATGCAGCCGGCGGTGCTGGTGCTCGACGAACCGTTCTCCAGCCTCGATCTCACCACCCGCCGGCGGCTGGAGGCGATGATCGCCTCGCTGCCGCAGCAGGTGATCCTGGTCGCGCACGAGCTCGACGCCTTTTCCGGCTACGACCGGGTGGTCTGGCTGCATGAGGGCCGGGTGCGGATGGACGGCGCGCCGGAGGCGGTGGTCGCCGCCTATCGTCGCTTCGCCGAGGCGGCCGCCGGGGCGGCGGAGGGCGGGGACACGCCGTGATCTCGCTCTATCTCGCCGAGCGCACCTGGGCGCACGGCGTCCCCGCCGGCTGGAAGCTGCTGGCGCTGGCGCTGATCAGCCTTGCCATCACGCCGTTCGACAGCGTGGCGCTGATGGGCGGGCTGCTGGCGGCGGTGCTGGTGCTCTATGTCAGCCTTGGTCGGGCGGCGCTGCGGCAGGTCGCGCTCCTGCGCCCGCTGCTGCCGCTGTTGGTGATCCTGCTCGGCCTGCATTGGTGGACCGGCAGCCTCACCGCCGGCATCGCCATGGTGCTGCGCCTGCTGGCGATGATCCTGCTGGCCAATGCGGTGACCATGACCACCCGCATGGACGACATGATGGATGCCGTCGAGCCGATCCTGCGCCCGCTGGCCCTGTTCGGCCTGTCGCCGCGGGCGGTGGCGCTGATGGTGGCGATGATGCTGCGCTTCGTACCGCTGCTGTTCGCGCTGTGGGAGGCGCTGGGCGAGAGCTACCGCGCCCGTACCGGCAAGCGCGGCGGCTGGCGCCTGCTCGCCCCCTTCTGTATTCAGACGCTCAGACTGTCGCACCATACCGCCGAGGCGCTCACCGCCCGCGGCGGCGCCCCGAGAGGCAAGCGTCGATGAAAACCGCGCCGATGAAAACCCCGCCGATGAACCGAGGAACCCGCCGATGAAGGATCGCTCGCTCGTGCAGATCGCCCTCTATGCCGCGATCTTCGCCGTGCTCGGCCTGATGCCGAAATTCGACCTGCCGATCGCCGGCGGCGTGCCGATCACCGCCCAGAGCATGGGCGCGATGCTGGCCGGGGTGATGCTGGGGGCGAAGCGCGGCGCGCTCGCCATGCTGCTGGTGCTGTTCGTCGTCGCCCTCGGCGCGCCGATCCTCGCTGGCGGGCGTGGCGGCCTCGGCGTGTTCTTCACCCCCTCGGCCGGCTTCATCTTCGGCTGGGTGGCGGCGGCCTTCGTCGCCGGCGGCCTGATGAGCCTGCTGCGCCGGCAGGCGGTGTTCGCCTCGGCGCTGATCGCCTCGGTCGTTGGCGGCATCGTCGTGCTCTACGCCTTCGGCATCGCCGGCATGGCGCTGAAGACCGACCTGTCGCTCATCGACGCCGCCAAGGCGTGCCTGATCTTCATCCCCGGCGACGCCATCAAGGCGGTGCTCACCGCGTTGGTCGCCCAGACGGTGGCGCGCGGCATGCCGGAGGCGCTGCTCTCGCGCACCCGCTAAAGCATTTTCAAGCGAAGTGGCTTCCGGTTCGCGTGAAGAAAATGCGCAAAAGCGAAGACCAGGTGATCCGCACCATCGGTGACCGCCTCGAGGAGCTGGCGCGGCTGGCGCCGGACCGGCTGGCGCTGGTCTGCGGCGAGGATCAGCTGAGCCGCGCCGCCTTCGCCGCGGCGGTGGCGCGGCGTGCCGCCGTCCTCGCCCGGCAGACCCCGCAAGGTGCCGGCATCGCCCTTGCCATGGGCAACAGCCCGGCGCTGGTCGCGGCCTTCTTCGCCTGCGCGGTGAGCGACCGGCAGGCGCTGGTCTATGATCCCGCCTGGCCGGCCGGCTACCGCGCCGCCGTCGATGCTGCGCTGTCGCCGGCGCTGACGCTGGCGGACGAGACGCCGCCGCAGGACGTGCTGCCTCATCCGGCGCTGTCCCCGCCGCACCCCGATGCGCCCTTCTATGTCGGCTTCACCTCCGGCTCCACCGGCCTGCCCAAGGGCTACCGGCGCGGCCACCGCTCGTGGATCGACAGCTTCGCGGTCAGCGAGCAGGCCTTCGGCCTCACCGCCGACGACGTGATCCTGGCGCCGGGCGGGCTGTCCGCCTCGCTGCATCTCTATGGCGTGGTGCACGCGCTGCATATCGGCGCTGCGGCGGTGATGCTGCGCCTGTTCCACCCGCAGCGCGCGCTGGAAGTGATCGCGCGGCACGGCGTCACCGCGCTCTACGCCACGCCGACCCAATTGCAGATGCTGGCCCGCGCCGCCGCCGAGCAGGGCGTTGCGCTTCCCAGCGTGCGGCTGATCCTGATCAGCGGCGCCAAATGGCGGCCGCAGACCCGCGCGGCGGTGGCCGCCGCCTTTCCCCATGCCGGCATCGCCGAGTTCTACGGCGCGTCGGAAACCAGCTTCATCAGCCTCACCCGTCCGGGCGAGGCGGTGCCGCCGGGCTCGGTCGGCCGCGCCGCGCCGGGCGTCGATCTCGTCATCCGCGACGCCGCCGGCCGCGACCTGCCGCCCGGCACCACCGGCACCATCTGGGTGGCGAGCGCGATGCTGTTCGATGGCTATGCCTGCGGCGGCGGCGAGGAGACCCGTCGCGAGCACGGCTATCTCACCATCGGCGATCATGGCCGGCTCGACGCCGGCGGCTATCTCACCCTTGCCGGGCGCGAGAAGCGGATGCTGGTGACCTCCGGCCTCAACGTCTATCCGGAGGAGATCGAGGCGGTGCTGGTAAGCGCGCCCGGCATCGCCGAGGCGGCGGTATTCGGCCTGCCGGACCCGTTGCGCGGCGTCGAGCTGGTGGCGGTGCTGCGCGGGCCGGGAGCCGGCGACCATGCCGGCCTCAGGGCGCATTGCCGCCGCCTGCTGCCGGCCGGCAAGCTGCCGCGCCGCTTCGTCGTCCTCGACGACTGGCCGCGCACCGCGAGCGGCAAGGTGGACCTGCTGGCGCTGGAGGCCCGCATCGCCGCCGGGGGCGCCGCGGGGCGCGGGCAAATGTTGCAGCGCAGCTAAGGGTTTGTTTGCGGTCGGGGCGCCCGATGGTGCAGGATCACCGCGAATCCTCACCGGGCGTCTTTCGCCGCTCCGGCGGCGAGCGGGACGACGACGCGGGGCCAACGACAATGAACATCTCCTCCCGTCAGCAGGACATATTGATGCTTGCCCGCGCCCAGGGGCGGGTCAGCGTCGAGGACCTTTCCTCCCGCTACGAGGTGTCGCCGCAGACCATCCGCAAGGATCTCAACGATCTGTGCATCCGGCGGCTGATGTCGCGCGTGCATGGCGGCGCCGTGGTCGCCTCGGGGGTCGAGAATCTCGCCTATGAGGCGCGTCGGGTGATGGCGCAGGGCGCCAAGCGCGCCATCGCCGAGGCGGCGGCCAACATCGTGCCGAACCGCGCCTCGCTGTTCATCAATATCGGCACCACCACCGAGGAGGTCGCCCGCGCGCTCGGCAATCACGAGGACCTGCTGGTGATCACCAACAACCTCAATGTCGCCACCGAGCTCTACCGCCATCCGACCATCGAGCTGATCATGGCCGGCGGCCCGGTGCGCCATGCCGACGGCGCGGTGATCGGCTCCTCGGCGGTGGATTTCGTCCGCCAGTTCCGCGTCGACTACGCGGTGATCGGTGCCTCCGCCATCGAGGAGGACGGCACGCTGCTCGACTTCGACTATCGCGAGGTGCAGGTGGCCCGCGCCATCATCGACAATGCCCGGCAGGTGATCCTGGTCGCCGACCGCTCCAAGCTGGAGCGTTCGGCGCCGGTGCGCATCGGCGAGATGAACGAGATCGACACCTTCGTCACCGATGCCGTCTCCTCGCCGCTGCTGCGCGAGGTCTGCGCCCGCGATCAGGTCGAGCTGATCGAGGTCGGCGGCGCCGAGGAAGAGGTGTTCTGACCCGTCGCCGGCGTCCCGGTCCGCGTCCCGGCCGGAAGGCATCGGCGGCATCGGCTCCCGGCATCCTCCCGCGATGTTCCGCCGTCTAAAGAACAATCGGCAGGTGGTTCGCGCATCCGCGCGTCTTGTCTAAACTCCGGGGATGAATCCGCCGCCGGATTCGCGCCGCAAAGCCGTCATTGCCGCGTCCGCAGGAGAACACCCATGGAACTTCGCCGTCTCGGTCGCTCCGACCTCCTCGTGCCGCCGCTATGCTTCGGCGGCAATGTGTTCGGCTGGACCGCCGACGAGGCGACGAGCTTCCGCCTGCTCGACGAGCTCCTGGCTGCCGGCTTCAACTTCATCGATACCGCCGACGTCTATTCCCGCTGGGCGCCCGGCCATGTCGGCGGCGAATCCGAGACCATCATCGGCAAGTGGATGAAGGCGCGCGGCAATCGCGACAAGATCGTTCTGGCCACCAAGGTCGGCGCCGATATGGGGCGCGGCAAGGTTTGTCTGACGGCGGAATATATCGCCGAGGCGGTGGAGGCCTCGCTGAAGCGGCTGCAGACCGACCGCATCGACCTTTACCAGTCGCATTGGGACGATGCCGAGACCCCCTTCGAGGAGGTGCTCCACGCCTATGACACGCTGATCAAGGCCGGCAAGGTCCGGCTGATCGGCGCCTCCAACCTCACCGGCCAGCGCCTGTTCGACGCGCTGGCGGTGAGCACCCGCGAGCACCTGCCGCGCTACGAGACCATCCAGCCGGAATACAACCTCTGCGAACGCGCCGCCTATGAGACCGACATCGAGCCGGTGGCCCGCGCCAACGGCCTCGGCGTCATCACCTATTTCTCGCTGGCCGCCGGCTTCCTCACCGGCAAGTACCGTTCGCCGGAGGATGCCGGCAAGAGCGTGCGCGGCGGCGACAACGTCCGCAAATACCTCAATCCGCGCGGCCTCGGCATTCTCGCCGCCCTCGACGCGGTGGCTGCCGCGCACGGCGCCAACCCGACTCAGGTGGCACTCGCCTGGGTGATGGCGCGGCCCTCCGTCACCGCCGCCATCGCCAGCGCCTCGAAGCCCGAGCAGCTCGGCGACCTGATCGCCGCCGCCGAGCTTGGCTTGACGGCGGGTGACATCGAGCGGCTGAATGCCGCCAGCGCGTGAGGGATTTCACCTCCCATGCCATGGGGAGGCATGAGCGATTTCCCCTCTCCCGGTCGGGGAGAGGGCTGGGGTGAGGGGTCTTCGACGCTTCCCAATATTGTCTCCCCTCACCGACCCGCTGCGCGGGCCACCTCTCCCCAATGGGGGAGGGAATCTAAGAGAAAGCTCTTGAGGAGAACCACATGACCCGTGCCGACCGCGAGGCCCTCGCCCGCTTCATCGACCAGGGCCGCGGGGTGGCGCCGGCCGATCTGGTGATCAAGGGCGTCGGGCTGCTCGACGTCATCACCGGCGCGGTGACCGAGACCGACATCGCCATCTGCGGCGACCGCATCGTCGGCACCTATGCCAGCTATGAGGGGGCCGCGGTGATCGACGGCGCCGGCCTCACCGCGGTGCCGGGTTTCATCGATACGCATCTGCATGTCGAATCCTCGCTGGTGACGCCGCTGGAATTCGACCGCTGCGTGCTGCCGCATGGCGTGACCACCGCGATCTGCGATCCGCACGAGATCGCCAACGTGCTGGGCGCCGAGGGCATCCGCTACTTCCAGGCTTGCGCCCGCCACACCCTGATGGACCTGCGGGTGCAACTGTCCTCCTGCGTGCCGGCCACTCGCTTCGAGACCGCCGGTGCCGAGCTCACCGCCGCCGATCTGGTGGCGCTCCGGGGCGAGCCGTCCGGCATCGGCCTTGCCGAGTTCATGAATTTCCCCGGCGTGCTGTTCAAGGACGAGGGCTGCCTCGACAAGCTCGCCGCCTTCTCCGGCGGGCACATAGACGGCCACGCACCGCTGCTCTCCGGCCGCGACCTCAATGGCTACATCGCCGCCGGCATCCGCACCGAGCACGAGGCGACGACGCTGGAGGAGGCGCGCGAGAAGCTGATGAAGGGCATGAACGTCCTCATCCGCGAGGGCTCGGTGTCCAAGGACCTGCACGCGCTGATCCCGCTGATCTCGCCCGATACCTCCGCCTATCTCGCCTTCTGCACCGACGACCGCAACCCGCTCGACATCGCCGAGGAAGGCCATCTCGACTACATGATCCGCACCGCCATCGCCCATGGCGCGCCGCTGCACCATGTCTATCGCGTCGCCAGCCTGTCGGCCGCCAACGCCTTCGGGCTGACCGATCGCGGGCTGATCGCGCCGGGGCGGCGGGCCGACATCGTGCTGGTGGACGACCTCGCGCAATGCACCGTGCGCCACGTCATCTCCGCCGGCCGCCTGGTGACGCCGGAACTGTTCGCCGCGCGCGGTACGGTGGCGCCGGTCGGTCTCGACTCGGTGAAGCTGGCGCCAACGACCGCCGACAGCTTCCGCATTCCCGCCAATCGCGCCGCCACGCGGGTGATCGGCGTGGTGCCCGGCCGCATCATCACCGAGGACCTTGCCATGGAGCTGCCCATCGAAGGCGGCGCCAAGCAGGTGGACCTGGCGCAGGACGCGGTGAAGGTCTGCGTCGTCGAGCGCCATGGCCGCTCGGGCGAGAACGGCATCGGCAATATCGGCCGCGGCTTCGTGCACGGCTTCGGCATGAAGCGCGGCGCCATCGCCTCCTCGGTCGGCCATGACAGCCACAATATCTGCGTCGTCGGCGTCGACGATGCCGACATGGCGGTGGCGGTGAACCGCCTGATCGAGCTGCATGGCGGCTTCGCGGTGGCCGAGGGCGGCGCCATCACCGCCGAGCTCGCTTTGCCGGTGGCCGGGCTGATGTCCGACCGCGCCTTCGAGGAGGTGCACGACGCGCTGATCGATCTGCGCGCCGCCGCCAAGGTGCTCGGCGTCGTGCTGCCCGAGCCGTTCCTGCAGGTGGCGTTCCTGCCGTTGCCGGTGATCCCGCATTTGAAGATCACCGATTTCGGCATGTTCGACGTCAATCGCTTCGAGCTGATCGAGGGCTAGAGGATCGCGCGCCCCGCCGGCTTCTGCTACTAGCTCCGCCGATACCTGCCCACCGGAAGCCGCATGTCGATCCTGTTCCTGCCGCTGCTCGTCCTGTGGACGCTGCTCCTGGCGCCCGCCGCGCCGGTGCTGGCGCTGATGAAAAGCCCCGAAAGGGTGCGCAACTTCTCCCGCTTCTGGGCGCGGGGGGTGCTGGCCATCCTGCGCGGTGCCGGCGGACTCGGCTATCGCGAGATCGGCCGCGCCAACCGTCCGTCCGGGCCGGCGCTCTATGTCGCCAATCACCAGTCCGCCTGGGAGACCATCGCCTTCGCCGTGCTGGTGCCGGATGTCGCCATCGTGCTGAAGGAGGAGCTGTACCGCATCCCGGTATTCGGCTGGTTCCTGCGCCATTCGCCGATGATCGCCATCGACCGCGCCGGCGGCGCCTCCTCGCTCAAGAAGATGCTGCGCGAGGGCCGCGAGGCGGTGGCGCAGGGGCGCAGCCTGCTGATCTTCCCGGAGGGCACCCGGCGCGGGCCGGGCGAGCGCGCCGAGTTCCAGCGCGGCGTCGTCCTGCTCTACAAGGCGCTCGGCCTGCCGGCGGTGCCGGTCGCCCATAATGCCGGGCTGTTCTGGAAGGGCCGCAGCTTCACCCTGAACCCCGGCATGGTTACCGTCAGCTACCTGCCGGCGCTGCCGCCGGGGCTGCCGGATGCGGAATTCCTGCGCCGCGCTCCCGAGGCGATCTATGCCGAGCGCGACAGATTGGTGGCTGAGGTGGAGGCACATCGATGAGCGTCGTCGTCATCGGCAGCGGGCAGGCGGGGTTCCAGCTTGCCGCCAGCCTGCGCGAGGCTGGCTATGAGGAGCCGATCACCCTGGTCGGCGACGAGCCGGGCCTGCCCTATCAGCGCCCGCCGCTGTCCAAGGCCTATCTCAAGGGCGAGGTCGGCGCCGATCACCTCGAGTTGCGCCCGGCCGCCTTCTTCGCCGATCATCGCATCGGCCTTGCCCATGGCCGTATCGTCGCGGTGGACCGCGTCGCGCGGCGGGTGACGCTGGAGGGCGACGGCACCCTGCCTTATGGCCATCTCGTCTTCGCCACCGGCGCCCGCAACCGCGTGCTGCCGGTGCCGGGGGCCGAGCTCGACGGCGTGTTCTATCTGCGCGGCCTCGCCGATGCCGATGCCGTCAAGGCGGCGCTGCCGGCGGCCGGGCGGGTGGTGGTGGTCGGCGCCGGCTTCATCGGGCTGGAGTTCGCCGCCGTGGTCCGCAAGCTCGGCCATGAGGTGACCGTCATCGAGGCCGCTCCGCGCGTGCTCGGCCGCGCCGTCGGCGCCGCGATGTCGGAATTCTTCGCGGCGGAACACCGCGCCATGGGCACCACGCTGACCCTCGGCGCCGGCGTCGCCCGGCTGGTCGGCGAGGGCGGGCGGGTGGTGGCGGTGGAGACCGCCGAGGGCGAGCGCATCGCCGCCGATCTGGTGATGGTCGGCATCGGCGTGGTGCCGAATGTCGAGCTTGCCGCCGCCTCGGGCCTTGAGGTCGATAACGGCATCGCCGTCGATGCGCATCTCCTCACCGAGGACGACGCGGTCTCGGCCATTGGCGACGTCGCCTCCTATCCGAGCCATCATGCCGATAATGTACGGGTACGGCTGGAATCGGTGCAGAACGCCGCCGATCACGGCCGCTGCGTCGCCGCCCGGCTCACCGGCAAGCCGCATGCCTATGAGGCGGTGCCGTGGTTCTGGAGCGACCAGGCCGACCTCAAATTGCAGATGGTCGGCCTCGCCCGGCCGGGCGACGAGGAGGTGGTGCGTGGCGATCCGGCGACGCGGCGCTTCTCGGTGTTCCGCTTCCGCGAGGGGCGGCTGGTGGCGATCGAGAGCCTCAATCGGCCCGCCGACCACATGCTCGGCCGCCGCCTGCTCGCCGGCATCCCGACGCTGACCCCGGAACAGGCCGGCGACGAGGGCTTCGAGCTGAAGCGTCTGCTGGCGCGGTGAGCCGCCCGCGCTAATCCGGGAACGCCTCGACATGGGTCTCGGCGGTGCGCCCGATATAGAGCGCCCGTCGGCCGGAGAACGAGACGACATAGAAGGCGCAGCCGGCGGCCGCCGCCTTCTCGCAGAAGCCTTTATAGCTATAGCCCGGCACCTGCTGCTGCGCCTCGCGGATCGCCGCCTGCAGCATGCGGGCATCGAAGGCGGGCGCGACCGGGGTCGCGGGCCGGTGCGCCGGCAGTTCCAGGCTGTCGCCGTCCGGCAGGTAGTAGGTCGCAGTCGCCCGCCGGAAATCGACGGCATAGCCCTCGAAGCCGGCCGCGCTCAGCGCGCCAACGATCTGCGGGAAGCTCTTGGCGTCGTTCCAAGATGCCGCAAGACAGGCGCGGGCCGTCTCCGTCTGGTGGTCGGTCATGGAATCGCTCCGCGACAGGTTTGCTTCGGGTCAGTCGAGCGGCGGCGTTGTCATGCGGCCGCGCTCGACCATGCGCATCAGCAGGTCTCTCAGCGTCTGCCGCTCCTCGGCCGTCAGCAGGTCGAAGAACGCGGCATCGTTGCGGTCGGCGAGCGCGGCGAGCTCCGGCACCAGCGCAACCCCCGCCGCCGTCAGGGCGAGCGTCTGCGCCCGCCCGTCCGCCTCGCTCGGCCGCCGGGCGAGCAGCGCCTTGCCGATCAGCCGGTCGGCGAGCTTGGTGACCGCGCCGCGCGTCAGCCCCATCGCATCGGCGAGGCGGCTCGGCGGCGTCGGCTCGCGGTCGTAGAGCGCGCGCATCAGGCTCCACTCGGCGACCGTCACCCCCTTGTCGGCCAGCCGGGCGGCGAAGGCGTGCGAGACATGGTTGGATACCATCCGCAACCAGAAGCCGAGATGGGTGGTGAGCTCTGAAACCGGAGGCGTCGGGGTCATGGCCTCTCCTTTAATTGACAAGGAAACTATCTCGAGATGGTTTCCTTGTCAATCAATTCGACGGAGCGGCCTTTCGGGCGGGCAGGGGGCGGTAGGACTTCCACGCTCGGGCCGTATTATTGGCCGCATCGCCGCGATGGCGGGGCGATGTCTGGCCTCATCGGCCTTGGTCGGTCGTTTTCGTTCCCATCATACACCGCATCATACTGGCTTTTCGGTCTGTCCGGCAGGCCTATCCAGCCGCCGGGAGCCGATGTTACCATCGGCTATCACCACGCATATCGGGATTTCCGATGGCATTCTCGCTGCGCCAGCTGCAATATTTCGTCGCCGTCGCCGAGAATGGCTCGGTGTCCTCGGCGGCGCATATCCTGTCCATCTCGCAATCGACCGTTACCGAGGCGCTGCGCGAGCTGGAGCTCGACCTCGGCTTCAAGCTGCTGGAGCGCCACGCCCGCGGCGCCGACTTGACGCTGAAGGGCCATCACTTCCTGCGCCATGCGCGAAAGATCCTCGGCGACGTCGCCGATGCGCGGCGCGCGCTTTCCGGCTCGGAAGGCGCGGCGCTGGAAGGGCGGCTGGCGCTCGGGGTGACGCCGCTGGTCGCCGGCTACGTGTTCTCCGATCTGCTCGCCCGCTTCCGCCGTGCCTTTCCCGGCGTGGCGGTGGAGGCGGTGGAGGATGCCGGCGATTATCTCGAACATCTCCTCGTCGGCGGCGAACTGGATGTCGCGGTGATGGTGCTGCCGCCCGGCCGCCGCTCCGCCGCCTTGCAGACCGAGCCGGTGCAGGTCTCGCCCTACCGGGTGTGGATGCCGCTCGGCCATCCGGCGCTGGCCGAGGAGAGGGTCAGTCTGCGCGATCTCGCCGAGGAGCCGCATGTGCTTCTCACCATTGATGAAATCGCCGAGGCCTCCGAGATCGTCTGGCGCCGGCTCGGCATCCGCCCGCCGGTCGCCTTCCGCACCCGCTCGGTGGAGGCGGTGCGCTCGCTGGTGGCGACCGGCGCCGGCGTCGCGGTGCTGCCGGACCTCGCCTACCGCCCCTGGTCGCTGGAGGGCGACAAGATCGAGGCGCGCCAGCTTGCCGAGGAACTGCCGGCCATCGAGGTCGCCACCGCCTGGCGGCGCGGTTCGCCGCTCTCGCCCGCCGCCGCCGGCTTCCTGTCGGTCGCCGGCACCCGCCAGCCGGCCCGCATCCGCCATGGCGGCGCCATCGCCTGACGCGTGCGTCAGGCCTATAATGCCACAATATCACTCATCGGTTTTTCCGATGCCTGCGTTCTTTTCTTTGGTGTGGCGAGCAGGCGGACGCAGCGGCACACTTCCCTCAAAGGGTCTGCACGGCCCGCAGAGCAGAGGGAACAAGCATGCGCACGCACACCCGTTTTCTGCAGCTGCCGGCGCTGGTCGCCTGCGCCTCGCTCACCATGCAACCCCTTGTCGCAGCTGAATTAAAGGAGCTCGGCAAGGGCGAGGGGCAGGTGGATATCGTCGCCTGGGCCGGCTACATCGAGCGCGGCGAGACCGACAAGGCCTATGATTGGGTCACCGATTTCGAGACCAAGAGCGGCTGCAAGGTCAATGTGAAGACCGCCGGCACCTCCGACGAGATGGTGGCGCTGATGAACGAAGGTGGCTTCGACCTCGTCACCGCCTCCGGGGACGCCTCGCTGCGCCTGATCGCCGGCAAGAAGGTCGCCCCGATCAACACCAAGCTGATCCCGAGCTGGGGCAGCGTCGATGACCGCCTGCAGAGCGCGCCCTGGCACACGGTGAACGGCGTGCATTACGGCGTCCCCTATCAGTGGGGCTCCAACGTATTGATGTACAACACGGAAGCCTTCAAGGGCGAGGCGCCGAAGAGCTGGAACGTCGTCTTCGAGGAGCAGACCCTGCCGGACGGCAAGTCCAACAAGGGTCGCATCCAGGCCTTTGACGGGCCGATCTACATCGCCGATGCCGCGCTCTATCTCATGGCGCACAAGCCCGAGCTCGGCATCAAGGATCCCTATGAACTGACCGAGGCGCAGTACAAGGCGGCTCTCGACCTGCTGCGCCAGCAGCGCAAGATCGTGCAGCGCTACTGGCACGACGCCATGATCCAGGTCGACGACTTCACCAATGAGGGCGTCGTCGCCTCCTCCTCCTGGCCGTTCCAGGTCAACCTGTTGGTGAGCCAGAAGAAGCCGATCGCCTCGACCATTCCTGCCGAGGGCGCCACCGGCTGGGCCGACACGACCATGATGCATGTCGACGCCGCGCATCCCAACTGCGCCTATATGTGGATGGAGCATTCGATCGCGCCGAAGGTTCAGGGCGATCTGGCCGCCTGGTTCGGCTCGGTGCCGGCGGTGCCCGCCGCCTGCAAGGGCAGCGACTTGCTGGGCGCCGAGGGCTGCGCCACCAATGGCGCCGGCAATTTCGAGAAGACGCATTTCTGGCGCACGCCGGTCGCCAAGTGCGCGACCCAGGCCGAGGGCTGCGTGCCCTATTATCGCTGGGTGTCGGACTACATCGCCGTGCTCGGCGGCCGCTGAGCCCCCGATTCCGCGCGTCCGGCACAAGCCGGGCGCGCCGCTTCCCGGGTGATACCGCGCGCGTGATGCGCCACGCCGGCGAGGCTGCACGTCGTCCGGCCTGAACTCCCACGGCGGCGCGCCACCGCCGAACCATTGAGACATCGATGCACGCTCCCGCCCCGACATCCGCCGTTCCCGCCGTCCGCTTTGCCGGGGTAGCCCGGCATTTCGGGGCGGTAAGGGCGGTGGATGGCGTCGATCTCTCCATCGCGCCGGGCGAGTTCTTTGCCATGCTCGGCCCCTCCGGCTCCGGCAAGACCACCTGCCTGCGCCTCATCGCCGGCTTCGAGCAGCCCGATGCCGGCCATATCGAGATCTTCGGCGAGACGGTGGAGGGCCTGCCGCCCTATCGCCGGCCGGTGAACACCGTGTTTCAGGACTACGCGCTGTTTCCGCATCTCTCGGTTGGCGAGAACGTCGCCTATGGGCTGAAAGTACGCGGCGTTGCCCGTGCCGAGCGCGAGAAGCTGGCGCGCGAGGCACTGGCGCTGGTGAAGCTCGCGGGGTTGGAGGCGCGCCGTCCGGCGCAGCTCTCCGGCGGCCAGCGCCAGCGCGTGGCGCTCGCCCGTGCCCTGGTGGTGCGGCCCAAGGTGCTGCTCCTCGACGAGCCGCTGGGCGCGCTCGATCTCAAGCTGCGCGAGGAGATGCAGGTCGAACTGAAGAGCCTGCAGCGGGCGCTGGGCCTGTCTTTCGTGTTCGTCACCCATGATCAGGGCGAGGCGCTTTCCATGGCCGATCGGGTGGCGGTGTTCAACGAAGGCCGCATCGTCCAGGTCGGACCGCCGGAAACGGTCTATGAGCGCCCGGCCAACCGCTTTGTGGCGGCCTTCGTCGGGGCGGCCAATGTGATCGAGCCTGACATGGCCGTCGCCCTCGGCGCCGCCAGCGGCCTCTACAGCCTGCGGCCGGAGAAGATCGCGCTGCTGGCTCCTGGCGTGCCGGCGCCGGACGGAGCCGCCGCGATCGAGGCGAGCGTCGTCGACGTCTCCTATCAGGGGGCGGTGCGGCGCCTCGCGGTCCGCACTACCGCCGGGGTGGCGCTCACTGCCGCCGTGCCGGCTTCCCATCGTGCGCCCGCGTCCGGCGATAGCGTGCGCCTAGCCATCCCGCTGGGCGCGCTGATGCCGATGGAGGCCGAGACGTGAGCCTCGCCACCTTCGATCTGCCGTCGCCACGCGAGGGCGCTCTCCGTCGCTTTTCCGACCTGCTGCTGCGCCGCGGGCATCTGATCGTGCTGCTGCTGCTCGCGCCACCGCTCATCTGGCTCGGCCTGGTCTATCTCGGTAGCCTGTTCGTCTTCCTCGGCCAGTCGATCTTCTCCATCGACGAATTCTCCGGCACCATCGTGCGCGAGCCGACCACGGCGACGCTGCTGGAACTGTTTCGCCCGGCCAATTTCGACATTCTCATGCGCACGGTGGGTATCGCCACGGCGGTGACGCTGCTCTGCGCGGTCATCGCCTTTCCGATCGCCTATTATGCCGCTCGCTATGCCGGGCCGCGCGCCAAGGCGGCGTTCTACCTCGCGGTGATGATGCCGCTATGGTCGAGCTATCTCGTCAAGGTCTATGGCTGGAAGCTGCTGCTGGCGAAGGAGGGCGCCATCTCCTGGTTCGCCGGCAGGCTCGGTCTCGACGGCGCCCTCGATGCCTGGCTGTCGCTGCCGCTGGTGGGCGGGCCGTCGCTGTCGGTCTCCTATACCGGTATGGTGCTGACCTTCACCTATCTGTGGCTACCCTTCATGATCCTGCCGGTGCAGGCCGCGCTGGAGCGGGTGCCGGCAAGCCTCATCGAGGCCGCGGGCGATCTCGGCGCCGGCCCCGGCTATACGTTTCGAAGCGTCATTCTGCCGCTCGCCATGCCCGGCGTGGTAGCCGGAGCGGTGTTCACCTTCTCGCTGACGCTTGGTGACTACATCGTGCCGCAGATCATCGGCACCTCGGCACTGGTGCTCGGCCAGGCGGTCTACACGCTGCAGGGAACCGCCGGGAACATCCCGCTCGCCGCCGCCTTCTCGCTGGTGCCGATCCTGGTGATGGCACTGTTCCTGACGCTCGCCAAGCGTACGGGGGCGTTCGATGCGATGTGAGGCGAGGGCGAACCTAATTCAGGAGCGTCGTCATGCCTGGCTTTGGGCCGGGCATCCACGCCTTTCCTGCCCGCAACGTGCCCGCTTCAAAGTCGTGCATGGCCGAGCCAAGCCCGGCCATGACGGCGCCTTGAGGGGCGCGCCATGAACCGACCCTCGCTCGGCCTCAAGATCGCGGCGCTCGGCGGCCTCGCCTTTCTGCATGTCCCGCTGCTGTTCATCCTGCTCTATGCCTTCACCACCGAGGAGAAGAGCTACGCCTTCCCGCCGCCGGGCTACACGCTGAAATGGTTCGGCGTGGTGTGGGGGCGGGCGGATATCTGGGCGGCGGTGGGGCTGTCGCTGAAGGTCGCGACGATTGCCACCCTCATCGCCCTCGTGCTCGGCACGCTGGCGGCCGGAGCGCTGGCGCGGGCGAAGTTTTTCGGCCGCGAACCGATCTCGCTGCTGTTCGTGCTGCCCATCGCGCTGCCGGGCATCGTCACCGGCATCGCGCTGCGCCAGGCCTTCGGGCTGATGGAGATCCCCTTCTCCTTCTGGACCATCGTGCTCGGCCACGCGACCTTCTGCATCGTCGTCGTCTACAATAATGCGGTGGCGCGCCTGCGCCGGCTGTCGCCCTCGCTGATCGAGGCGTCGATGGACCTCGGCGCGGACGCCTTCCAGACCTTCCGCCTCGTCGTGCTGCCGAACATCGGCACCGCGCTGCTCGCCGGCGGCATGCTCGCCTTCGCGCTGTCCTTCGACGAGGTGATCGTTACCACCTTCACCGCCGGCCAACAGTCGACCCTGCCGATCTGGATGCTGTCCGAGCTGATCCGCCCGCGCCAACGGCCGGTCACCAATGTCGTCGCCGTCCTCGTCATCCTCGTCACCTTCCTGCCGATCCTCGCCGCCTACTACCTCACCCGCGAGGGAGGGCAGGCAAGGGGTGCGGCCGGCACCGGCAAATAGGGAGAAGCCCGATATGACCGCCACTTTCGACACCGAGATGCTGATCGGGCCCAGTTTCGTCGCCGGTACCGAGACGCCGGAGACGGTGCTGAACCCCAAGACCGAAGAGACGCTGATCGAGCTGCCGGAAGCCTCCGTCGACCAGATCGACGCGGCGGTGAATGCGGCTGCGACGGCGTTCAAGACCTGGGCACGCACCACGCCGGTGGAGCGGTCCACTCTGCTGCTCAAGCTTGCGGACCGCATCGAAGCCGAGGCGGAAGCCTTCGCGACGCTGGAGGCGTTGAACTGTGGCAAGCCGCGCCACGCGGTGCTGCGCGACGAAATCCCCGGCGTGGTCGATTGCTTCCGCTTCTTCGCCGGTGCGGTGCGCATCCAGCACGGCATGGTAGCGGGCGAGTATCTGGCCGGTCACACCTCGATGATCCGCCGCGACCCGATCGGAGTCGTCGCCTCCATCGCGCCGTGGAACTACCCGCTGATGATGGCGGCGTGGAAGCTCGCCCCGGCGCTTGCCGGCGGCAACACTGTGGTGATCAAGCCCTCCGAGCAGACACCGCTCACCGCGCTGAAGCTCGCCAGGCTGATCGCCGACATCTTCCCGGAAGGGGTGGTGAATGTGGTGGTCGGGCGCGGCGAGAGCGTCGGCAATGCGCTGATCAACCATCCCAAGGTGGCGATGGCCTCGCTCACCGGCGACATCGCCACCGGCAAGAAGGTGCTCACTGCCGCTGCGAGGAGCGTGAAGCGCACGCATCTCGAACTCGGCGGCAAGGCGCCGGTGATCGTGTTCGACGATGCTGATCTCGCCGAGGTGGTCGAGGGCGTGAAGAGCTTCGGCTACTATAATGCCGGGCAGGACTGCACCGCCGCCTGCCGCATCTATGCGGCGGACAAGATCTACGACAACCTCGTCGCCGACCTCGCCTCGGCGGTCTCCGGGCTGAAATTCGCGTCAGCGAATGACGAGGAGAACGACATCGGCCCGCTGATCTCCGCCCGCCAGCGCGCCCGCGTCGCCTCCTTTGTCGAAAGGGCTTCGGAACTCGACCACATCGAGGTGGCGACGGGTGGCAAACCGGCGTCCGGCCGAGGCTTCTTCTACGAACCGACGGTGGTCGCCGGTGCCTTGCAGTCGGATGAGATCGTTCGGCGCGAGGTGTTCGGGCCGGTGGTGTCGGTGACGCGCTTTTCCGATGTCGACGATGCGGTGGCCTGGGCCAATGACAGCGATTACGGCCTTGCCTCCTCGGTCTGGACCCGGGACATCTCCAGAGGCATGGCGACCGCCGCCCGGCTGCAATATGGCTGCACCTGGGTGAACTGCCATTTCATGCTGGTGAGCGAGATGCCGCATGGCGGGCTCAAGCAGTCCGGCTACGGCAAGGACCTCTCCGCCTATGCGCTGGAGGATTACACCGTGGTGCGCCATGTGATGGTGAAGAATGGCTGAGGACGCTTAGCCGGCTGGTGCGCCGGTGCCGCCGCCCTGTAGGATCGCTGCGTCGCGCCGTTGCCGTGGCGCGCCGTTTCGATCCTGGGGGGCATCATGTCGTCTGCCGTCTCGCCGCTGCGCCTTTGTCTCGCTGCCATGGTTCTGCTGATCGCTCTGCTGCCGGCGGCGGCGGAGCCGGTCGATGCGACGCCCCGCATCGCCGTGCTGTGTGCCTTCGAGCCCGAATGGAAGGCCTTGCGCGCCGTCGCCACTCATATGGAAGAGCGCGACTACAAGGGCGTTCCCATCGTCACCGGCGAGATCGAGGGCAAGCCGGTGGTGCTGGTGATGACCGGGGTGAGCATGGTCAACGCCGCGATGACCACCCAGATGACGCTGGATCGCTATAATGTGACCCGCATCGTGGTCTCGGGTATCGCTGGCGGCGTCGATCCGTCGCTGAACATCGGCGACATCGCGGTGCCGGAGCGCTGGGGGCAGTATCTCGAGGTGATCCTGGCCCGCGAGACGCCGCAGGGCTTTCGGCTACCCTCCGACGATACGCCGGAATTCGCCAATTTCGGCATGATGTTTCCGCGCGGCGTGCGGGTGTTTCGCGAGGGCCGGGCTTCCTCGCCCCGGCAGTTCTGGTTCGATGTCGACCCCGTCATGCTGGAGGTGGCCCGCAGGAGCGAGGCCGTGACCGACAGCGAACTTCAGCGGTGCAGCGCCGACAAGGTGTGCCTGCTGAAGGCGCCGCGGGTGCGGGTCGGCGGCTACGGCGTCTCCGGCCCCGCCTTCGTCGACAATGCCGCCTTCCGCAGCTTCACCTTCGACACCTTCAAGGCCCAGGTGCTGGACATGGAAAGCGCCGCCATCGCCCATGTGGCGACGACCAATGACGTGCCGTTCATCGTCTTCCGGGCGCTGTCGGATCTCGCCGGCGGCGGGCCGGGCGAGAACGAAATGCATGTTTTCATGGATCTCGCAGCGAATAATTCCGTAGCGGTGATGCGTACCTTCCTCAAGGCATTGCCGGATTGAACCGGCCGCTTGTGATACAATGATCGTGACCAGCGCCGATGTGATCGCCGACTGGCCTTTATGACAAAGTTTTAAGTTGGAACTTTTTACGAGTTCTGCACTGTCGCATCCTGGGGCGCTTTTTGTGCAGCGCGGCGATAGGCGAGGAAATTTGCATGCGACGCGTGACGGGCCTGCTTCTATGTCTGGCCGTGCTGGCGGGGGCCGGAATGCTCGCCCATCGGCAGGGCTGGATCGCGGGTGGCCTGTCCGCCGTGAAGGGCGAGGCGCGCGCCGCGCCGGAAGCGCGTCAAGCTCCTCGCATTCCGGTCGAGGTGGCGGTCGCCCGCCAGGAGCAGGTTACCTCCGATATCCGCTCCATCGGTACGCTGCAGTCCGACGAATCGGTCAAGGTCGCCTCCGAGGTCGCCGGGCGGATCGAGCGGCTGGCCTTCAAGGAAGGCGAGCAGGTACAGACCGGCGCTGTGCTCGTCCAGCTCGATGCCGCACTGGTCAAGGCCTCTCTGGAAGAGAGCGAAGCGCGTCTCGAACTCGCCAAGGCCAATTATGATCGCGCCCAGCGCCTGCAGCAGTCGGGCTCTGGCACCGCCCGCGCGCTCGACGAAGCGAAGGCCGAGCTCAACACCGCTTCCGCGCTGATCGATTCCCAGCGCGTACAGATCTCCAAGCACACGATCAGCGCTCCGTTCGACGGCGTCGTCGGCCTGCGTTCGGTGTCGGTCGGCGCTTACATCCCGATTGGTACCGCCTTGGTGAACCTCGAAAAGATTGACGTGCTCAAGGTCGACTTCAAGGTGCCGGAGATATTTCTGCGCCAGATCGGTCCCGGCCAGAATGTCGAGATCGCCGTCGACGCGATGCCGGACCGCAGCTTCACCGGCACGATCTACGCCATTGATCCAATGGTCGATGTCAACGGTCGCTCGATCAGCGTGCGCGCCAACCTTCCCAATCCGGATCTGGTGCTGCGGCCCGGTCTCTTCGTGCGGGTGGTGGTGAAGGGGCTCGACAGCCGTCCGACGGTGTTCGTGCCCGAGAGCGCGATCGTACCACGCGGACAGGAGCGTTTCGTCTGGCTGGTGGCCGACGGCAAGGCCAAGGAAACCAAGGTCGAGCTCGGCCGGCGCCGCGCCGGCGAGGTGGAGATCCTCAAGGGCGTGGCCGTCGATGCCAGCGTCGTGGTCGCCGGGCAGGGCCGGTTGCGCAATGGCGCCACGGTCGAGGTCGTGCCGACCCCGCCGGCCACGCAGAGCTGAGGCGGCGCAATGGGTATATCGGAGCTGTGCATCCGCCGCCCGGTCTTCGCCACGGTGCTGAGCCTCCTGATGGTGCTGGTCGGCATCGTCTCCTACAGCCGCCTGACCGTGCGCGAATATCCCAATATCGACGAGCCGGTGGTGTCGGTGGTCACCCGCTATCCCGGCGCCTCGGCGAGCATCGTCGAGAGCCAGGTCACGCAGGTGCTGGAAGGTTCCATCGCTGGTATCGAGGGTATCGACGTCCTCGAATCCACCAGCCGCTCGGAATCGAGCCGCATCACCGTGCGCTTCCGCCTCGAAGTGAACCCGGACGTGGCGGCCAGCGATGTGCGGGACCGGGTGAGCCGCGTGCGCCAGCGCCTGCCGGACGAGATCGACGAACCGGTGATCTCCAAGGTTGAGGCCGACGCCCAGCCGGTGGTGTTCATCGTGTTCAGCTCCAGCCGCATGAACGCGCTGGAACTGTCGGACTATATCGATCGCTACGTCGTTGACCGCTTCAAGAATCTGACCGGCGTCGCCGATGTGCAGATCTATGGCGAGCGGCGCTACGCCATGCGCATCTGGATCGACCGCGAGCGCCTCGCCGCCTATGAGCTGACGGTGCAGGACGTCGAGGATGCCCTGCGCGCCCAGAACGTCGAGATTCCGTCCGGACGCATCGAAAGCGCGGATCGCGAGTTCAACGTGCTCTCGCGCACCGCGCTCGCCACCGTCGACCAGTTCGACGACATCATCGTCAAGCGGGCCAATGGTGCCCAGGTGCGGCTTGCCGACGTCGCGCGTGTCGAGCTTGGCGCGGCGGACGAGCGCCGTTCCAGCCGTTTCAATGGCGGCCAGGCGATCATCGTCGGCATCATCAAGCAGGCGGTGGCGAACCCGCTCGACGTGTCGTCCGGCGTGCGCGCGGTGCTTCCGGAGATCAACGACACGCTGCCGGAAGGCATGAGCGCGACCATCGGCCAGGACAATTCGGTGTTCATCGACCGCTCGATCCGTGCGGTGTTCCACACCATCCTTGAGGCGGTCATCCTGGTGGTGCTGGTGATCGTGATCTTCCTGCGCTCGTTCCGGGCGTCGTTGATCCCGGTGATCACCATCCCGATCTCGCTGATCACCACCTTCGCGCTGATGTATGCGCTGGGGTTCAGCGTCAACACGCTGACCTTGCTCGCCATGGTGCTGGCCATCGGGCTGGTGGTTGATGACGCCATCGTGGTGCTGGAGAACATCTTCCGCCACATCGAGCACGGCATGAAGCCCATCCCCGCCGCCATCCGAGGCGCCCGGGAGATCGGCTTCGCGGTCATCGCCATGACGCTGACGCTGGCCGCCGTCTATGCACCGGTCGCGTTCGCCGCCGGCCGCACCGGACGACTGTTCACCGAGTTCGCGCTGACCCTCGCCGGCGCGGTGCTGGTCTCCGGCTTCGTGGCGCTGACGCTCACGCCGATGATGTGCTCGCGTCTGCTCAAGCACGAGGCCAATCCCGGCCGGATTTCCGCCTTCGTCGAACGCGGGCTGCGCGGGCTGGAGGAAGGCTATCGGCGCATGCTCGGCGGCGTGCTGAGGATGCGGGCACTGGTACTGCTGCTGGCGCTCGTCGTCGCCGGCGCCAGCGCCTATTTCTTCGTCGTGCTGCCCTCCGAGCTGTCGCCGGTCGAGGACCGTGGCACGGTGCGCGTGACAGGCAGCGGGCCGGAAGGCTCGACGCTGTCCTACACCTCCCGCTACACCGGCCAGATCGACACCATACTCGGCAAGATTCCCGAGCTGGATTCGGTGCTGATCATCAACGGCATGCCGGAGGTGAACCGCTTCCTGGTCATGGGCCGGCTGAAGGATTGGGACGATCGCGAGCGCCGCCAGCAGGACATCGTCGCCGCCACCTCGCCGCAGCTCCGGCGCATCGCCGGCGTCAACGCCTATGCCAACAACCCGGCTTCGCTCGGTGCCTCCAATAATTCCCGGCCGATCGAGTTCGTGCTGCAGACCTCCGGCACCTATGAGGAACTGGACGAGTATGTGAACCAGTTCCTGGCCCGCGTCGCCGATTATCCCGGCCTCGTCAGTGTCGACAGCGATCTCAAGCTCAACAAGCCGGAGATCTCGGTCACCATCGACCGTGCCAAGGCGGCGGATCTCGGCATCGATGTCGCTGTGCTCGGTCGGACGCTGGAGAGCCTGCTCGGCGGACGGCAGGTGACGCGTTTCGAGGTCAGCGGCGAGCAATACGATGTCTATGTCCAGCTCGACGCCAGCGACCGCGCCTCGCCGACCACGCTCGACACCATCTATCTGAGCTCGGCCAACGGGCAGATGGTGCAGCTCGCCAACCTCGTCTCGGTCCGCGAGACGGTGGCGCCGCAGGAGCTCAAGCGCTTCAACCAGCTGCGCTCGGCCACCGTCTCCGCCAATCTGGCACCGGGCTTCTCGCAGGGCGAGGCGCTGGCGTTCCTCGATCAGGCGGCGCGCGAGGTGCTGCCCGATACGGTGCGCACGGACGTCGCCGGCCAGAGCCGTGAATTCCGCGCCGCCGGCCAAAGCCTCGCCGTCGTCTTCGTGCTGGCGCTTGGCTTCATCTATCTGGTGCTGGCGGCGCAGTTCGAGAGCTTCCGCGACCCGGTGATCATCATGCTCACCGTGCCGCTGTCGATGACCGGGGCGCTCGCCGCGCTCTACTATGCCGGTGGCACCTTGAACGTCTATTCGCAGATCGGCCTGGTGACGCTGGTCGGCCTGATCACCAAGCACGGCATCCTGATCGTCGAATTCGCCAACCAGCAGCAGGAGGCCGGGCTCGACCGCCGCTCGGCGGTGATCGAGGCGGCGGTGCTGCGCCTGCGGCCGATCCTGATGACCACCGGCGCCATGGTGCTCGGTGCGGTGCCGTTGGCGCTGGCCACCGGTGCCGGCGCCGAAAGCCGGCAGCAGATCGGCTGGGTGATCGTCGGCGGCATGACGCTCGGCACGCTGCTCACTTTGTTCGTGGTGCCGACGGTTTATTCGCTGATCGGGCGCATCCACACCCATCCGGCGGTCGAGGTGACCCCGACCCCGGTGCACGCGCCGGCGCCCGCCGAATAGTCGCACGCCGAGCCGTCTTCAGGGGCGGTATTACGTGCGTGCGAGGTTGCCGAGCCTTCCGTGTCGCGCCCGGCGAGGGGCCGAAGAAACGGCGCCTGGATAACGCCGTTTCCCGTTGCGTACTCGGCGACCGCTATGCCGGGCATCTTACCCCCAGCCGGCGCGATTGCAGAGGCGTCTCAGCCACGCCAACCGGGAAACACGCCGCCGAGCGCGCCGGTGATCATTTCCATGGCGATGGCGGCAAGGATGATGCCCATCAGCCGCTTGGAGATCGACAGCGCCGTGGGCGAGAGCTTGCCACCGATCACCGGCGCCAGTGCCATCGCGGCGGCAAAAAAGACCAGATATCCGATGAGACCGGCATAGTAGCCCGCAACGCCGGCGGCTCCATTCGCCTCCTGCGCGAACACGATCAACGTCGCCATGGTGCCTGGACCGAGGGCGATGGGCAGGCCGAGCGGGTAGACGCCGACATTGGCCACGGTCTCGAAATGCTGCTGCTCGGCCTCGGTACCCTGATGCGAGGAATGATCGTCGCCGCTCAGCATGGAGAGCGCGATCATCAGCACGATCAGGCCGCCGGCGAGTCGAAAATGCGGTACGTCGATGCCGAACATGGAAAGCACCGCCTGTCCGGCGAGGGCGCAGACCAGCGCCCCCGCCGTCACCGTGACGATCATGGCGATGAGAGCGCTGCGGCGCTGTGCCGGCGTAAGATCGGCGGTCAGGGCGAGGAACACGGGAATGGTGCTGAGCGGGTTCATGATCGCGAACAAGGCAGCGAACAGCTTCGCCGTCAGTGTGACGTCCATATTCTCGTCCTATCAAATTGATCGATCTGGTTATTTTCAGTCGCCGAGTGCACCGCGATGATCCCTTAGCACAAGGCGCGGCACCATGTGAGTTCGCGCTCCCCGTCTCTGGAACGGCAAGGGCCATCGATAGCCAGGCCAAGAAAATCCGGCTCTGCATCAGGCTCCGCCGGCGCCGAAGACCGCCTCGCCAACCGCTGATCCCACGCAATGATGCGCCGCAACATCATTGATTGTTAGTGGGTGGTTTGAGCGTTGACCGCCATTCCCTACAGGGAGTTGATGGCAAGTGTCTCGGGCCATAATCCCCTCTAAAAGTCCCGTGAAAATCATCTTTAAATCGGCACCCCTGATTGTGCGGTCGGATTGTTGCAATGCGCCATGGCGCGACATTGCCTGGCGGGCTCGTTATTGTGGGCAATTTGCCGGGCGGTCGATGCTAAAGGCCTTTTACGCAACGGGGCGTGTCACAAACGCCACGCAACATAACCAATCCAATGCCTGACAAGCGAATGAACATCTGCCGGCTTGTTGCATCAAGAGTTCGCTGATACCCGATTCATGGACTGATTTTGGTTATGGCCATTCGCGGATAGATGAGGCCAGATAGTACAAAATCAGCTGTGATTCGTCGCATCCGGGGGAATCCGTCCGGAAAAGCGGCGTGGGGTTGGGGAACAATATGACGTTCGAGACGCGTCGCGCAGGCTTTGCGCGCAGGTCGCCGGCCATCATCGGTCAATCAGAGGCGCGGCGCGGTGGGCTCCTTGGCTCCACGGCGATGGCGACCACGCTGGTCGCCATGATCTCCGCGGCGGCGCTTGTGGGCGCTACGCCGGCGCAAGCCGCCTGCAACTTCGCCACCGGCGCCACCAATGCCGGCATCTTCGGCTTGGGAGGCCGCAACTGCCTCTCGCCTCCGGCCAATGTGGGGGCGGGTGTTGCGGTTTCGGGACGCGGCGTCGGCTCGATCGGCGGCGTCGATAACCAGGGCAGCATCAGCAACACCTTCGGATCGGGCGCGGTGAACGCGGTCGATATCCTGGCCCCTGGTGCCGGCAATTACTCCGGCACTGGAAACGTCGCCTCGACGGCTGGAACCGGCATCAACATCGTTGCCGCCTCGTCGAGCGTGACGACCACCGGTGGCGTCGTCATCGGCGGCGGTGGCGATGCGCTCAACGTTACCGCCGGAACGGTGAGCATCTCCGGCATCAACACCACATATCAGGGGTCGGATGACGGCATCGACGTCACCTCGGCTTCCTCCGGCATCAATCTGATCGGGGGCGTGGTTACCGGAACTTCCGGCGATGGCATCGTGGTGAGCGGCGGCACGACATCCGTCACCACCACCGGCACGACCGTGCTCGGCGGCGACAACGGCATCAATGTCACAACCCTCGGCGGCCCGGCGACGGTGCTGGTGAATGGCGGCGTGGTGACCGGACAGGGCGGCGACGGCATCAGCGCCACCTCGATCGGCCTGCTCGGCCTGGGTGGAACAACCTCCGTGACCACGACCTCCGGCGCCGGCGTCGTCGGCAATGTCAACGGAATCAGCGCCTTGTCCGCCGGCCTCGATCTCGATACGTCCACCACGGTGGCCGCCAATGGCGCATCGGTGACGGGGACGACGGGGATCGGCCTTCTTGCGGTGTCGGCCTCCGGGTCGCTGAGCGGCAATGAGGGCGATGCCACCACGCAGGTGACGGGCAGCGCCACTATCACCGGCGACCAACTCGGTGTGGTGGCGATCGCCGGCAGCGTCGGCGGTGACATTACCGGCCTCGATCCGAGCGATCCGCTCACCTGGCCGGTCGGCCAGGGCAAGGCGACTGTCGATGTAGCGACCAGTGGCGACGTCACCGGTACCAACGGCTCGGGCATCATTGCCCTGGCTATCGGCAATGGCGGCAACGATGTCGATGTCGATACGCGCGGCGGCCGCGTGGTCGGTGGCGATGGCTTCGGCGTGCTCGCCGGCTCGCTCGCCACCGGCGGAACGCCGGGGACGGTCGACGTGCAGACCAACGACGTCGCCGGCACCGCCGGCGGCGTGCTCGGCTTCAACACCAATGGCAATGCCACCGTGACGGTGAATGGCCTGGTGGAAGTGGCGCCGGGCGGTTTGATCGGCGTCGGCGCCATCTCCAATGGCGGCGATGCGACGGTCAATTTCAACGGCACCATCGATCCGCCGCTCATCGGCGCCGGCTCGCTCGCCATCGGCAACAGCACCGCTTCGACCACTGCAGCCGGCACGATCGATGCCGATCTGATCGGCGTCATCGCCCTCAATGTGGGTGACGGCCACGCCGTGGTGGACAACGGTGCCGATGTGTTCTCCAGCACCGGCGCCACGCCGCTGCTCGGGGTCGGCGCGGTGAAGATCGGCGATGACAATCCCGCCGGTCCGCAGGACGTGGTGGTCGACAACCGTGGCGACGTGTCCGATTTCGCCGTCGGCGTGCTCGGCCTCGCCGTCGGCGACGGCAATGACGTTCTGGTCGAGAACACCGGCACCATCGATGGTGGCTTGGTCGGTGTGGCCGGTGTCGCGCTTGGTGCCGGCGGTGCCGGCGGCAAATCGGTGGTCGTCGACAATGGCGGCATCATCAAGAACAATGGCGGCCTCGGCGTGCTCGGCCTTGCCGTCGGCGACAATTACGAGGTCGATGTCGAGAACACCGCGTCGGTGCAGGCGCAGTTCCTCGGTGTCGGTGGCGTTCTGGTCGGTGACAATGGCGGAGCCGACGCCGTTACCGTGTCGAATACCGGCGCGATTGCCACCTCGGGCCTCGGCGTCATCGGTGCCGCGATCGGCGACAACAACGTCGTCGATGTGAACAATGCCGGCCCGATCAACGCCGGCATTGTCGGGGTCGGCGGCTTGCTCGTCGGCGACAACGGCGCGGTGGATGTCGGCAACCAGGGCGTCGTCGCCACCGCCGGGCTCGGCGTCATCGGCGTCGCCATCGGAGCCGGCAACACGGTTTCCGTCGTCAATACCGGCCCGGTCGATGCTGACATTCTCGGTGTGGGCGGCCTGCTCGTCGGCGACAATGGTGGAGCCGGCGCGGTCAGCGTGACCAATCTCGGCCCTGTCCTCACCGACGGCCTCGGTGTCGTCGGCGCGGCTATCGGCGCCGGCAATGGCGTCACGATTTCCTCCACCGGTCCTGTCGATGCCGGCATTGTCGGCATTGCCGGTATCGTCGTCGGTGACAACGGAACGGTCGATATCGGCACCACCAGCAGTGGCTCGGTGATGTCCGATGCGGTGGGCGTGGTCGGTGCCGCCATTGGTGCCAATGGCAGCGTCGACATCGAAACCTATGGCTCCGTCGATGCCGATTTCCTCGGCGTGGGCGGCCTGATCATCGGCAATGACAGCGATCTCACCATCCTGACCCGCGCCGACGTGACGTCCTCGGATGGTCTCGGCGTCGCGGGGCTCGGCATCGGCAACAACAACCTGCTGGACGTCACCACCCGCGACCGCGTCGAGGGCGATCTCCTGGGTGTGGGGGCGCTGAATCTCGGCGACGACAGCACCGTCACCATCCTCACCGAGGACGAGGTGCATGCGGCGGGCGGTCTCGGCGTGCTCGGCGGGGCGATCGGCACCAACGCCAACAACCATGTCTCGATCACCACCGAGCAGGAGGTCACCGGCCGCTATCTCGGCGTCGGCGGCCTGCTCGGCACCGACGATGGCTCCCTCAAGATCCTCACCGAAAGCGACGTCGCTTCGGCAGATGGACTTGGCGTCGCCGCGCTGTCGTTCGGCGACGGCAATGTGGTGGATGTCGACACGTTAGGCGATGTCGAGGGCGAGTATCTCGGCGTCGGCGCGCTGGCGATCGGCAACGGCAACACGGTGACGGTCGATACGCTCGGCGAGGTGGTCGCGACAGGCGGCCTCGGCGTGCTGGGCGGGGCCATCGGCAACCAGAACCAGGTGCAGATCCTCACGTCCGATACGGTGGAAGGGGAATATCTCGGTGTCGGCGGCCTGCTGATCGGCAGCCAGAACACGCTCGGCCTGACGGCGGTCGACGATGTCACCTCCGCCGGCGGCCTGGGTGTCGCGGTACTGGGCGTCGGCAACGCGAACGCCATCGATGTGCGGACCCAGGGCGACGTGTCCGGCCGCTATCTCGGCGTCGGCGCGCTGAATCTCGGCGACGACAGCACCGTGGTGGTCACCACCGAGCAGGCGGTCACGTCGGCCGACGGTCTCGGCGTCCTCGGCGGTGCGGTGGGGGCGTCCGGCAACTCCGCCACCATTCTCACCGAGGCGGCGGTCTCCGGTCGCTATCTCGGCGTCGGCGGCATCGTGGCGGGCACGGGCAGCACCCTCGATGTGACGACGCAAGGTCCGGTCACTGCGACCGAAGGGCTCGGCATCATCGGCATCGGCCTTGGCGACAACACGTCGGTAAACGTTCTCGCCGGGGATGCGGTGGACGGCCGCTATCTCGGCGTCGGCGGCCTTATCGCGGGAACGGGTGGCTCGCTCTCCGTCGAGACGGCGGGCCCGGTCGTCTCGAGCGACGGGCTTGGCGTGGCCGGCATCGGTCTCGGCAGCAATGTCATCGAAG
This sequence comes from Ancylobacter defluvii, assembly GCF_018390605.1. GTDB lineage: Bacteria > Pseudomonadota > Alphaproteobacteria > Rhizobiales > Xanthobacteraceae > Ancylobacter > Ancylobacter defluvii. Next base: position 627,949 of record NZ_JAHBGD010000024.1, on the reverse strand, counting down.
TCGTCACCGGCGGTACGGTGGACGGCCGCTATCTCGGCGTCGGAGCCCTCACGCTCGGCAGCGACAATGTGGTGTCGGTCACCACCGACGGCGCCGTCACCTCCACCGATGGGCTGGGTGTCATTGGCGGGGCCATCGGGGCCTCCGGCAACGAGGTCACGGTGCTGACGCGCGGCACGGTGCAGGGCCGCTATCTCGGCGTCGGTGGCATCGCGGTTGGCGACGACAGTTCGCTGTTCATCAACACCCAGGCGGCGGTCGCTTCGAGTGATGGGCTCGGCGTGCTCGGGCTGGGCATCGGTGAAAATGGCGTGCTCGGCGTGACCACCGGGGCGTCGGTGACCGGCAATCTGCTGGGCGTCGGTGCCTTGCAGATCGGCGATAATGCCGATGTCGACCTCGTCACTAATGGCACCGTTGTCGCCACCTCCGGTGTCGGCGTGGTCGGTGGTGCCATAGGCAGCGGCGGCACGGTGGATGTCACCACGTTTGGCGAGGTCACGGCGCCGATCGCCGGCGTGGTCGGCTTCAATCTCGGCGGCGATGCCAACGTCACCACCAACGCCAAGGTCTCGGTGCCGGGCGGCGGCTATGTCGGCGTGTTCGCACTCGCGGCGGGTAGCGGCAACGCCACCACGACCATCAATGCCGAGATCGATCCGCCGGTGGTGGGCGGCGGCGCCTTCACGATCGGTTCCGGCGACGCCACGGTCAATGTGAACGCCAATGTGCAGGCGACGGCCGCCGGCATCCTCGGCGGCAATATCGGCACCGGAAACGTCAACATCAACGTCAATGGCGCCGGCTCCATCCAGTCCGACGGCGTCGGCGTGCTCGCCCTCAAGGGCGGCGATGGCGATACCACCATCAGTGTGAACGGCGCCATTGGCGGGCTGTCGGGGCCGGCGACCGGCAATGACGGCATCTTCGTGCTGAATGGTGGCGGGGCGGGCGTCGTCACGGTGTCCACCAACAGCTTCGGCACCATCAACGCCGGTGACGATGGCATCTCGGTGAACAAGTTCGCCAGTGATGGCAACGGCACCGAGGCGGTTGTCGTCAGCGCCGGCGGCGACATCATCGCCGCCGAGGACGGTATCGACATCGACCATGAGGTCGGCAACGGCGATGTTGCCGTGGTGAATTTCGGCACCATCAACGCCGGCGCGACGGGTATCAATGTCGCCAAGACCTCGGGCGCCGGAGAGATCGGCGTCCTCGTTCTGGGCAACATCACTGCCGGCGATGGCGTGGCAGCCTATGGCGAGGCACAGGACGGCGATGCCGCGGTCATCACCGGTTCGGGGACGGTCATATCCGCTACCAATGCCGGCATTGCGGCGACCAAACTCTCGGGCGGATCGGGCGATGCGGTGGTGATCACCGGCGACACGTCCCGCATCGTCTCCGGCGGTACCGGCATCTCGGCGTTCAACAATATCGGCGGCGGCGGTAACGACGCATCGGTGACGGCCGGTTTCGGCAGTTCCGTCAGCGCCGGCACCGACGCCATCGTCGCCGGCAGCTGGGATGATGTCGGTGTCACGACGGGCCAGAACAGCTTCATCCGCGGCGACTCCGATGCGACCGGCACCGGCAGCGCCATCCGCGTCATCAATGCCGATGTCGCGACGGTGACTATCGGCCAGAACTCCATCGTCTCCGGCTCCGGCCAGACCTGGCCCAATGCGGTGATCTCGGTCACCAGCGACGATGCCACGGTGATCAATATCGGCAACGCCGCGCTGGTGACGGCCTGGGCCTTCGATGGCAGCGTCCCGGCGAATAATGATCTCGTCACCGCCGCCAGCCGCATCGCCATCGACACCGATGGCGGCGCGACCACCATCAACAATTCGGGCGCCCTCGTCGGCCGCATCGGCCTCACCGACAATGCCGACAGCGTCAACAATCTCAGCTCGAACAGCTGGGTGGTAGTCGGCAACAGCGGCTTCGGCGCCGGCGCCGACACGCTGACCAATCCCGGCCGCATCGTCACCGCGCTGCAGGGCAATGTCGCCGAGCAGACCAGCTTCCTCTCGCTGGAAAGCTTCGTGAACGGCGACCCGGCGAATGCCGGCGCCGGCCTGCTGACGATGGTCGACGAGGCACCGGGCACGCTCGCCTTCAATGCCACGCGCGACGTCACCTATACCAGCGGCACCTTCACCGGGGTGGGCAATAGCGGGCTGGGCGTCGACGCCTATCTCGGCGGCCCGGGCTCGACCTCGGACAGACTGGTGATCGGCGGGCTCGATGTGAACGGCAACCCGATCGCGGGGGCCGCCACGCTCGGCACGACGAAGATCTTCGTGAACGATCTCAATGCCGGGCCGGGAAGCTTCAACCCGGACGGCATCCTGGTGGTCACCGCTCAGAACGGCACGACCAACGCCTCGAATTTCGTGATCGATCCGGGCTCCGCCAACTACGTGAACAAGTTTGGCGGTGTCATCGACAAGGGCCTGTTCATCTACGACCTCGCGGTGGCGCCGGTCGCGGGCGGCGGCACCGGGCAATATCTGGTCGGCGTGCCGGATCAGGAGGCCTATGAACTGCCGTCCTTCATCACCGGCGCGCAGACGATCTGGCACGAGACCGCCGGTCTCTGGCTCGATCGCCAGGCCGACCTGCGCTCCTATCTGCTGAATCCGGTGCCGGCTGGTCCGGCCGCCGCCATCGTGACCAAGGAGCACGGGCTGGTCACCAAGGCGCCACCCGTCGCGGCGCAGAGCGTCACGCCCGGTGTATGGGCGAAGGCGGTCGGCAGCTGGATGTCGCGTGACAACACCTCCAGCTACAACGCTCTCGGCAACAATTACAGCTTCGACACTTCCTACAGCCAGGATACCTACGGTTTCATCGTCGGTGCCGATTTCGGCAAGACCACCGACAGCACGGCGTGGATCTTCGGCGTCATGGGCGGCTACGTCACCTCCTCGCTCGACTTCGACAATTCGCCGACCTCCGGCGACTATTCGGGTGGAACGGTGGGCGTGTACGGCACCTATATCAATGGCGGCTTCTTCTTCGACGCGCTGCTCAAGGCCGACTTCCTCGACCTCGACTACAGCGCGCCGACGCTGGGCGGCTTCGGCTATTCCAACGAGAGCAGCGACGTCACCTCGGTCGGCTTCGTGCTCGACAGTGGCTATCGCATGGCCTGGACGGAGAAGCTCTATTTCGAGCCCGTCGCCACGCTGGCCTATGTCAACACCAGCATCGACAATCTGAACGGCCTGTCCGACACCAGCGTGCAGTTCAATGACGGGGACAGCTTGCGCGGGGCTCTCGGCGCCCGCATTGGCGGCCGGCTGCATGAGACCGACACCTACTGGATGGAGGCCTCGGCCGTTGGTCGCCTGTGGTACGAGTTCGATGGCGACAACACCGTCACCATCGTCAATCCGGGCACGCCGTTCAACGTGGCGGACGATTTCGACGGTGCCTTCGGGGAAGTGGGGGGCAATCTCAACTGGTTCTCCAAGGACAGCGGATGGAGCGGTTTCGTAAACGCCAACATCAAGTTCAACGGAGACTTCACCTCGGGAACGGCGCTTACCGGCGTGCGCTACAAGTGGTAATCTGACCATAGGATCGCAGAGCGACAGGTCGATCCTGCCGGATCGGCCTGTTTCGTTGCGACCGTGCGCAACGGTAGTTGCCGTGCTGGAAGCGTGTGCCCGAGAGGAGCACTTACATGACCCGCCAATCTTCTCCACGTCGTCTCGGATTTCTCGGCATGGTGTTGTCGCTGGCCGGGATGGCCATTGCCGCCCCGGCCTCCGCCCAGGCGCCTGCGGCGCAGCCGAGCCCCGCCGCCCCGCCCCGGACCGAAACCGTCGTCTATGAGAACTGGACGGTGACCTGCCGCGATAATCTCTCCAAGGGCGCGAAGAAAATCTGCTCGGCCAATCTACGGATCACCAGCAACCAGAACCGTCAGAACATCTTGATCTGGGAGATCGGCAATGACGGGGCAGGCAAGCCCATCTTCGCCCTGCGTACCCCGCTCGGGGTGATGATCAAGGACGGGGTGCAACTTACCATTGATGCGGGCAAGACGCGCAAGGTGGACTATATATTGTGCGACGCCAATGGTTGCGAGGCGGCGGGACTCTTCGACGCCGCTCTCTCCCGCGAACTTGCCGGCGGCACCGAGGCGTTCGTCGGCTTCATGATGACGAACGGTCAACCGGTACGGTTGAAGGTTCCTCTCAACGGTATTGGCCAGGCGCTGGCAGCTCTGCGTAGCTAGGCCTGTTGGAAGGTGCTTGTCTGTTATCGTGCTTCAGGGAAGTGACCGGCAATACCGGTTCGTATCCCATATGGTATTGTCACTAGCCTTATTTGCGACCAAATAATTTTCCAAGACCCAAACATTGCTCGCCCGGTCCTGGTTTTCAGCTGATCGGGCGATTGGTTTATGCCGTTAGCGGTTGCTGCTTGAGCCTGCTCGACTGGTTCATATGTCTCCGTTTTAATCAAGGTTAACATGATTATTGCGCCACGGCTCGTTGATAGCCTTTTCGTGCACACCGATACCGCCATGCCTATTTATCGACAACTCGAAGATCAGGTCGCTGCGATGATCGCGGCGGGGACCCTGCCGGTCGGCTTCACCATGCCGGCGGAACGCCAGCTTTCGGCGGATCTGGGCGTCAGCCGCACCACGATTCAGCGTGCCTACGACGCCCTGCGCAAGCGGAAGTTACTGGCGGCGCATGGGCGGCTCGGCCATGTTGTTCAGGATGCGGATCCGGTGCTGGGGCCGGCCCTGAACCGGCTGAGAAGTTTTACCGAGGAGATGGAAGAACTAGGTCGCAAGCCGTCGAGCCGTGTTGTCGAGCGCTTGGTCGTAGCCAATCGATCCATCGCCTCGATCTTCGGACGTCCCTCGACGACGATGTTCCTCAATCTCATCCGCATCCGCTATGGCGACGATGTGCCGCTCGCCCGCGAGGTCGCCTGGTACGATCTCGAATGCTGCCCGAGTCTCGCCGAGGCGGATGTGTCAGGCTCGATCTACAGTTATCTCGCCGACAATGGCGTGCCGCTCGGCCATTGCGAGAAGTCGATCGAGGCCACCTCGCCCAGCGCCGAGGAATGCGCGGTCTTCGGTTTCGCCGAACCCCGGCCATGCCTTCTCATTAAATGCCGCTCCTTCGACAGGCAGCAGCGCATGGTGGAGTATGTCGAGAGCCTGTTCCGCGGCGACGGCTATGCCTATCGGCTTGAGTTGAAGGCCTGAGGCAGCCGGCCACCGGGCGCTTCGGCTGTTCGGACGCTGCCGGGCATTCGCAACTCGGCCAGGCAGGGCGTGTGGAATGTCGAGACATTCCCGGAGAGAAATGCCGAGAGTCCCATGCGGCGGCAGTAGGGCTCGTTCGACGGATGGATGACCTCGGCGGGCCTCCTCACAAATCTCATGCATGAGGGCAGTGCAGCAGGCTGAGTACCTGGGTGCACCGCCGAAGCGCGCGACGCGACGGCTCGGCAAAGAATGGGTTCCGTTGCCTCCGGTTTGCCGCTCAAGGACGCACCTTGCGAGCCGCGGTCCGGCGGGGTGGGCGCTGGCGGCTGGCGGTAAATCATACCTCTGGGAGCTACAGCGGGCGACTTCCGCAAGCGGCGCGCGCGCTGGAGACATGAAAATGCTGCGGCGCAAAATCACCCGCCATTTTCGGTCGCTGTTACTTCTGTGTACATAAATCTATCTCGCATATGCAGCATAATTGTTGTCGCCTCGAGGCTTAACAAGCGTTAGCGTTTGGGATTACATGCCGTCAATTGGATAGGGTCAATTTATTGAGATGACAAAAGATTACTGTTTCCTGCCCCAACCAATATCATCCCCACGTCGTGAGGCGCATCATGGCTGACAAGCCGGTCGGCAAACTCTCCCTGTTCTCGCTCACCGCCATGGTGGTCGGCTCGATGGTCGGGGCCGGCATCTTCAACCTGCCCGGGCGCTTCGCCACCGCGACGGGGCCTTTCGGCGCCATCATCGCCTGGGCGATCGCCGGCACCGGCATGTATATGCTGGCGCGCGTGTTCCAGGCGTTGGCCGAGCGGCGGCCGGACATCGATTCCGGCGTCTTCGCCTATGCCAAGGCCGGCTTCGGCGACTATATGGGCTTCCTTTCTGCCTTCGGGTACTGGCTCGGCAGCTGCCTCGGCAACGTGTTCTATTGGGTGCTGATCGGCTCGACGCTCGGCTTTTTCTTCCCAGCTGCCTTCGGGGATGGAAGCACGGCCATCGCCATCATCGTGTCGCTGATCGGCATCTGGTCGTTCCATTTCATGATCCTGCGCGGCGTCGAGCAAGCGACCTTCATCAACACGGTCGTCACCATCGCCAAGATCGTGCCGCTGATCGTAGCGATCCTCGCCTTCATCTTCTTCTTCAACTACTCGCAGTTTTCCGAAAATTTCTTCGGCGGCGTGGGCATGCCGGAAAAGACCTTGCTGGCGCAGGTGCGCGACACCATGCTCATCACCGTCTTCGTGTTCCTCGGCATCGAGGGCGCCAGCGTCTATTCCCGCTTCGCCAAGAAGCGCTCGGATGTCGGTTCCGCCACCATCCTGGGCTTCGTCGCCGTCACTGGGCTTATGGTCGCGATCACGCTGCTGCCCTTCGCCACGGCGCCGCGCGCGGCGATCGCCGGGGTGCAGAATCCCTCGCTTGCCGGCGCACTCGAACTGGTGGTCGGGCACTGGGGCGCGGTGTTCATCTCCATCGGTGTGCTGGTCTCGGTGCTCGGTGCCTATCTTGCCTGGTCGCTGATCTGCGCCGAAGTGCTGTTCGCGGCGGCAAAGTCCAACGACATGCCGAAGATGTTCGCGGCGCAGAACGGCAATCGCGTGCCGGCCAATGCGTTGTGGCTGACCAACATCGTCGTCTCGCTGTTCGTGATCTCGACCTACTGGTCGCGCGACGCCTTCAACTTCATGCTCGACATGACCAGCGTCACCGCGCTTCTGCCTTATCTACTGGTTGCCGGCTATGGCGTGCTGCTGGCCCGCAGCGGCGTCGGCTACGAGAAGACGCCGGACAAGCGCGGCCGCGACCAGATCTTCGGCTGGATCGCCGTCATCTATACCCTGTTCATGTTCGTCGCCGCAGGCCTGAAATACGTGCTGCTGGTCGCCGTGCTCTTCGTGCCGGGCACCGTGCTCTATTTCTGGGCGCGGCGCGAGCAGAAGGCGCGCCTGTTCACCCCCGTTGAACTCATCGTCTTCGCCGTGACCGTCATCGCCGGCCTGATCGGGGCCTATGGCCTCGCGACCGGCATCATCACCCCCTGACAAGAACAAGCATTGGGAGCCCAATATGGAAACCCCCTTCGGCGTGCATTCCGAGGTCGGCCAGCTGCGCAAGGTCATGGTCTGCGCGCCGGGCCGTGCGCATCAGCGCCTGACCCCCAGCAATTGCGACCAGCTCTTGTTTGACGACGTGCTGTGGGTCGACGTCGCCAAGCGCGACCATTTCGACTTCATGACCAAGATGCGCGATCGCGGCATCGAGGTGGTGGAGATGCACAACCTCCTCACCGAAACGGTCGCGATCCCCGAGGCGAGGAAATGGATCCTCGACCATCAGGTGGTGCCGAACCAGATTGGCGTCGGCTTCGTCGAGGAAGTGCGCTCCTATCTTGATGGCCTGCCAAACCGCCAGCTCGCCGAGACGCTGATCGGTGGCCTCTCCACCTATGAGTTCCCCGAGACCATCGGCGGCGAGACGCTGGCGCTGATCCGCGACGCCGCCGGCGTCAACGAGTATCTGCTGCCGCCATTGCCCAACACGCTCTACACCCGCGACACCACCTGCTGGATCTATGGCGGCGTGACGCAGAACCCGCTCTATTGGCCGGCGCGGCACGAGGAGACCATCCTCACCTCCTCCATCTACAAGTTCCATCCGGATTTCGCCGGCAAGGTGAATGTGTGGTGGGGCGACCCGACGCAAGATTGGGGTCTCGCGACGCTCGAAGGCGGCGACGTGATGCCGATCGGCAAGGGCAACGTGCTCATCGGCATGAGCGAGCGCACCTCGCGCCAGGCGATCAGCCAGGTGGCACAGGCACTGTTCGCCAAGGGCGCGGCGGAGCGTGTCATCATCGCCGCCATGCCGAAGCTGCGCGCGGCGATGCATCTCGACACCGTCTTCACCTTCGCCGACCGCGATTGCGTGCTGCTCTATCCCGACATCGTCGACAAGATCGAGTGCTTCTCCTATCGCCCGGACGGCAAGGGCGGCCTCGAGCTTTCGAAGGACAAGGGCCTTGTCGAGACGGTGCGCGAGGCGCTCGGCCTGAAGGAGATCCGCGTCGTCGAGACCGGCGGCAACGACTACATGCGCGAGCGGACCCAGTGGGATTCAGGTGCCAACCTCGTCTGCGCCTCGCCCGGCGTGGTGTTCGCCTATGACCGCAACACCTATGCCAACACGCTGCTGCGCAAGGCCGGCATCGAGGTCATCACCATCGACGGCTCCGAACTCGGGCGTGGGCGCGGTGGCGGCCATTGCATGACCTGTCCGATCATCCGCGACGCGGTGGATTTCTGACGAAACGTCAGTTGGATGAGGGACGGTGCGGCCAGTCGCACCGTCCCTTTTCTTTGCCCGCAATAACGGCGTGACGTATCGGCGGGCGGCAGCCTCCGTTCACGGGGGAAGGGGCGGACAGGCTCTTGGCGCTCCTTCACGGCCTCGCAGCTTCCGGGTCGAAAACGGTCGGGGGAGGGCGGCGGCGGGGCATTTCCCGTCGATCTGCAAGTACCCGACGCGCATAAGCTTCCGGACCCATGGAAGATTCGCCGGCCGGGATCGTCGCGGTCGAAAACGCTGCGGCGCCGCTGCTGGACAATGGCGGCATCAGGCCATTCGGCGCTCGGCGCCTCGCGGGTCATACTGCATGACCCCAGGCTCGGCTCGAGGCCGCTCCGCTCTGTTGTAAAGCCTACACATGACAATGACAGTGTGCGGCGGATCATTGTCCCGAGGTGCGCGCCTCGTGGCACGTCTCGTGGAAGCCGCCTCATGACGTCACTGATTTCGGCGAATGCGCTCGTCACCGGCTCGGCCGCGGACGGCTGGACAGCCCGATAGGGTGCACTCTCCGCCCGCGTCATCGCCAAGACAGACCAGGAAAGCCCAATGACCGACGATCCCAAAACCCAACTTGATCGCATCCGCGAGGAGATTGCCGACAGCTTCGACGAGGAGCTGGAAACGCAGCTCGACGAGGACCGGCTCGACGAACTCGTCGCGGAAGGCATGGGCGAGGGCGGGGCGCCGACGATCGAGCGCAAGCTCTATTTCCGCGAGCTGTTCCGGCTCCAGCACGAGCTCATCCGCCTGCAGGACTGGGTGCAGCACAAGAAGCTCAAGGTGGCGGTGCTGTTCGAGGGACGCGATTCCGCCGGCAAGGGCGGTGCGATCAAGCGCGTCACCCAACGCCTGAATCCACGTGTCTGCCGCGTGGTGGCCCTGCCGGCGCCGACCGAGCGCGAACGCAGCCAGTGGTACTTCCAGCGCTATATCCCGCATTTGCCCGCCGGCGGCGAAATCGTGCTGTTCGACCGCAGCTGGTACAACCGCGCCGGTGTCGAGCGGGTCATGGGGTTCTGCACGCCGGACGAGTTGGAGGAGTTCTTCCGCTCGGTTCCGGATTTCGAGCGGATGCTGGTGCGCTCCGGCATCATCCTGATCAAGTACTGGTTCTCCATCACCGATGAAGAGCAGGAATTTCGCTTCCAGATGCGCATTCAGGATCCGCTGAAGCAGTGGAAGCTGTCGCCGATGGACCTGCAGAGCCGGGTGCATTGGGAGGACTACACGCACGCCAAGGAAGAGATGCTCGCGCGCACCCACACGTCCGACGCGCCCTGGTGGGTGGTGCAGGCGGTGGACAAGAAGAAGGCGCGACTCAACTGCATCGCCCATCTGCTCGACCAGATCCCCTATGAGACGGTGCCGCGGCCGGAGATCGTGCTGCCCGAGCGCGTGCGTCATGCAGATTATGAGCGCCACCCGGTGCCGCCGGAGATGTATGTGCCGGAGGCTTACTGAACACGGCTGAAGTTGGATGGCGCGCTGCCGCGTGCCATCCATCGCCATGTTTCGTGGGCTGGAAGATATCCGTCCCTATTATTTTCTCGTCGCGAGGATTTAAGCGCACGAGGTCGTTTCCAGCGATAAAGCATGCGCGATCCGTCGCGTGCATCGGCTTTGATTTTGCCGGTCTCCATCGCGCCTTTCTGGCCTTCTTCCTCTGTCCGGGCGTTTTCGGCCGGCGCCATTCCGGTCCCACCGTCGCCTCTGCGCGCCGCGCTGCCTCTGAATGCCGGACAAAAGCCGCCCGCCGTCGGAGCGATCCCGCATGCACCAGCGTGCGGGTGTGGTATTCATCAACCGGAGCGGCAACGGGCCAGGCGTCAGGTTGCGGTAACGACATTCGCGTCAACGGTCGGGCAACCGTCAGGACCCGCGCGGGGGGCGTTCGGCCGCGGCACGTTGCGAGCCCATAACAAGCATCGCCGCAGGAGGATCTCGCCCATGAAATATGCAGTCGCCGTTGTTGCGTTTGTCCTTAGCGCTAGCCCGGTGATGGCGGACAAATGGGATTTGTCCACCATGACATGCAAGCAGTTCATCGATAGCGACAAGTCGACTATCGGAATCATACTTTCGTGGCTCGATGCCTATTACAAGGATGAGGACGCTCCGCCGGTCATCGATACGGACAAGTTTGTCCAGAACGCGGAAAAGCTGGGTGCATATTGCGCGATCAATCCGCAGATCGGGCTGATAACCGCAACGGATTCCCTGTTCGGCAGCGAATGACGCTCTCGTGCCATCAATCGCGCGCCACCATTCTCGTCTGTCCTCTTCCGGATGGCCCGCCGCCGCTCTGCAAAGGTCGTGCAAGTCGTGAAGGCGGTCCAGCGGCCGTGCCCGAGCCGACAGTGTGGCGCCGTGCGCGGCGATTCGCCCATCGCGGATGCCAGCGTCGCCACTGAAGTGGTGGGCGGCAGTCGAAACCCACGCGCCAGGCGGCATGACGTTGAAGCTTGCCTGGAGCGCAGCTCCCCAGCAGGTGCCGGCTGACATGTGAAGGTCGGCGACGCGATGGCTTTCTGACGAAACGGCGGTTAGGCATGGGTGAGGGGCGGCTTGCCGCCTCCACCCCTGTTCCTCGCCCGCAAGTGGTGCCCAGCATGAACCAGCCGACGGAACAGAAGTTTGCGCTGCCGACCCTCACTGCCATGGTGGTGGGCTCGATGGTCGGCGCGGGCATCTTCTCGCTGCCGCAGACCTTCGGGCGTGTCACCGGCGGGCTCGGCGCGCTCATCGCCTGGGCCATTGCCGGCGGCGGCATGCTGATGCTGGCCTTCGTCTTCCAGACCCTGGCGCGCCGCAAGCCGGAGCTCGATGCCGGCGTCTTCGCCTATGCCAAGGCGGGCTTCGGCAATTATCCCGGCTTCCTCTCGGCATTGGGCTATTGGACGGTCTGCTGCCTCGGCAACGTCTCCTACTGGGTGCTGATCAAATCGACGCTCGGTGCCCTTTTCCCCGTCTTCGGCGATGGCAACACCGTGGCGGCGGTGGCCGTCTCCTCGATCGGCGTGTGGATCGTCCATTTCCTTATCCTGCGCGGGGTTCGGCAGGCCGCCTTCATCAACACCGTCGTCACCGTGGCGAAGATCATTCCGATCCTGATCTTCCTCGTCTTCGTCGGCTTCGGCTTCAAGGCGGACATCTTCGCCCTGAACTTCCACGGCGGGCCGGGGCTGGAGGCCGAGGGGCTGTTCGCGCAGGTGCGCGGCACCATGCTGGTGACGGTGTTCGTCTTCGTCGGCATTGAAGGTGCCAGCGTCTATTCGCGCTATGCCCGCAAGCGTTCCGATGTCGGCCTCGCCACCTTGCTGGGCTTCCTCGGCGTGCTCTGTCTCCTGGTGCTGGTGACGATGCTGTCCTATGGCGTGCTGCTGCGCCCGGAACTTGCCGAGCTGCGCAACCCTTCGATGGCCGGCGTGCTGCGGGCCGTGGTCGGGCCGTGGGGGGCGGTGTTCATCAGCGTCGGGCTCATCGTCTCGGTGCTGGGGGCGTATCTTTCCTGGTCGCTGCTGGCGGCGGAGGTGCTGTTCTCGGCGGCGAAGATGGAGAGCATGCCGGCCTTCCTGGCGGCGGAGAACCGCAACAAGGTGCCGTTCGCCGCGCTCTGGCTGACCAATATCCTCATCCAGCTCTTCCTGGTCCTCACCTTGTTCGCCGAGCAGGCCTTCCTGCTGGCGCTCAAGCTCACCTCCTCGATGATCCTCCTGCCGTATCTCCTCACCGCGGCTTACGCGCTCAAGCTGGCCTGGAGCGGCGAGGGCTACGAGCCACAGGCACGGGGGCCGCGCGGCGACATCGTGCGGGCCGCGCTGGCGACGGTCTACGCGCTGGGATTGATCTATGCCGGCGGACTGAAGTTCCTGCTGTTGTCGCTGGTCATCTACGCGCCGGGAACGGTGCTCTTCCTGGTCACCCAGAAGGAGCGGGGCCAACGAATCTTCACGCCGGCGGAGCTGGTGCTGTTCGGCATCGTTGCCGCGGGCGCGGTGCTGGCGCTCTATGGCCTGGCGACGGGGCGCATCAGCGTGTGACCGCGAGCCGATCGCAATGGCTCGGTCGGCGGGCCGGCTCCTGCGCCGCCCCCGCGCATCCGCGGCGGGCAGGCTGTTGTGCACCGGCGATCCACCCTGCCGCATGAGAGGGGACTGGTCCACTGCCCCACGACTCCGCTAGGGTGTCCCACTTCGCTCGATATCTTCCCGGGCCTTGGCAGTGCATGATCCCATGACCGACGCTTTCGTCACCTTCGAGAAAGTCCGCAAGACCTATGACGGGCGCTCGCTCGTCGTGTCCGATCTCGATCTCGAAATCGCCAAGGGCGAGTTTCTGACGATGCTCGGCCCTTCGGGGTCCGGAAAGACCACCTGCCTGATGATGCTTGCCGGCTTCGAGCGTCCGACCGCGGGGCGGATCACGCTGGCCGGCCGGCCGATCGATGGCGTGCCGCCGCATAAGCGCGACATCGGCGTGGTGTTTCAGAACTACGCCCTGTTTCCGCATATGACCGTGCTGGAGAATATCGGCTTTCCGCTCAGCGTTCGGAAGCTGTCGGCGGCTGAGACGGAGCGGCGTGCCCGCACGGCGCTCGGCATGGTGCATTTGCAGCATCTGGCGGATCGCAAGCCCGGCCAGCTCTCCGGCGGCCAGCAGCAGCGCGTGGCGCTGGCGCGTGCCCTGGTGTTCGAGCCGGTGCTGATCCTGATGGACGAGCCGCTCGGCGCCCTCGACAAGCAGCTGCGCGAGGCGATGCAGTACGAGATCAAGCATCTTCACGAGCGGCTCGGCGTGACCATCGTCTATGTCACTCACGATCAGGGCGAGGCGCTGACCATGTCCAATCGGGTGGCGGTGTTCAATGAGGGCCGCATCCAGCAGCTTTCCACGCCGAAGGAGCTCTACGAGCACCCGCAAAACGCCTTCGTGGCCGGCTTCATCGGCGAAAACAACGCCGTGCACGGCACGCTGCGGAACGTGGCGGGCAATACCGGAGAGGTGGAAATCCCGGGCGGCCTGCTGCGCTGCGACCTTCTCGGCGACCGCACCATCGGCGTGCGCAAGCTCGTCTCGATACGCCCCGAGCGCGTGCGTATCCTCGCCGAGGGCGCGGCCTTTGCGAATGTGATGCCCGCGCGGGTCGAGGAGGTGATCTATCATGGCGATCATCTCAGGCTGCGGCTGTCGACCATGAACAGCACCGAGTTCATCGCCAAGGTGCCCAATGCCGAGAGCAGCCGGAACTTCATCGCCGGCCAGGATCTGCGGATCGGCTGCAGTATCTCCGATTGCCTCGCCCTCGACGCGCCCGCGCGCTGAGGGTCGGGGCCGATTTCACGTGCCGACAACAGGGAGGGAACGATCATGAAGAACACAATCGGACGACTGATGCTCGCCGCCGGCCTCACCGCCGGCCTTTCCATCGCGGCCGGCGCGGCGATGGCGCGCGACCTGACGGTGGTGGGATGGGGCGGCACCGCCCAGGCGGCGCAGGACAAGGCGATGTTCCAGCCTTACGTAAAGGATACCGGCAACAAGCTCGTGCATGACAGCTGGAACGGCGGCATCGGCGTGCTGCGCACCAAGGCGCAGGGCGAATCCACCTGGGACGTGGTGCAGGTCGAGGCGGACGAGCTCGTGCTGGGCTGCGAGGAGGGCATCTATGCCTGGCTCGACTGGTCGAAGCTCGGCGGGCAGGAGCAGTATCTGCCGGGCATGACCAATGAATGCGGCACCGGCACCTTCGTCTGGTCCACCGCGCTTGCCTATGACAAGGCCAAGCTCGGCGATAACGGCCCGAAGAGCTGGGCGGATTTCTTCGACACCAAGAAATTCCCCGGCAAGCGCTCGCTGCGCCGCGGCCCGCGCCAGTCGCTGGAATTCGCGCTGCTGGCGGATGGCGTGCCGCAGGACGACGTTTACAAGCTGCTGGCGACCAAGGAGGGTGTCGATCGGGCCTTCAAGAAGCTCGACACCATCAAGAAGGACATCGTCTGGTGGGAAGCCGGCTCGCAGCCGGTCCAGCTGCTGCAATCCGGCGAAGTGGCGATGACCAGCGTCTATAACGGGCGTATCTTCGCCGTGAACAACGCCGACAAGACCAACTTCGCCCTCGCCTGGCCGGCGGGCTTCATCTACCAGGTCGACAGCTGGGTGATCCTGGCCAATTCGCCGAACAAGGATCAGGCCGAGAGCTTCCTGAAGTTCATCCAGACCTCGGCACGCCAGCAGGACGTCGCCAATGTGCTGGCCTACGGTCCGACGCTGAAGGATGCCACCGGCAACATCGCGCCGAATGTGCTGCCCTATCTGCCGACGGCGCCGGGGGTGATCGAGCATGGCCTCTCGTTCGACACCGCTTTCTGGGTCGACAACATCGAGGCGCTGAACGAGCGCTTCAATGCCTGGGCGGCGCAGTGATCGCAGCGGCCTCACGATGGACATGATGGCGGCGGGCGAGACCGGGGATCTGCGTGCCTCGCTGCGGCGGGCCGAGCGCGCGCGCACGCTGCGCGGGCTCGGCCTTGCCTTGCCGCTCATCCTGTTCACGCTGGTCTTCTTCGTGCTGCCCATCGCCGGCATGCTGGTCAAGAGCGTGCAGAACGGCCCGATGCCGGACATCATGCCGGAGACGTCGGCGCTGCTGCAGGCGTGGCGCAGCAGCGAGCCGCGCGGCGTTCCCGACGAGGCGGTTTTCGCCGCCTTCGCCGGGGAGTTGCGCACCGCTTCGCAGAACCGCACCTTGCCCGAGCTCGCCACGCGGCTGAACTTCGAGAATGCCGGCTATCGGTCGCTGCTGATGGCGACGGCCCGCCGTCTGCCCGACGCGCCCGTCGGGAGTTGGCGGGACACGCTCGTCGGGCTGAACCCGCAATGGGGCGAGGTGGCGATATGGGCGGCGATGGGGCGTGCGTCTCCCCGCCTGACCGAGGGCTATCTTCTCGCCGCGCTGGATCATCGGCGCGACGACAACGACCACATACAGGCGACCGATGCGAGCCGGGCGGTCTATGTGACGTCGCTGCTGCGTACGCTCGAGATCAGCGCCATCGTTACGTTGCTCTGCCTGGTGCTGGCCTATCCGCTCGCCTATCGGCTGGCCACCTTGCCGGAATCGACGGCCAATCTGCTGATGATCCTGGTGCTGCTGCCGTTCTGGACCTCGCTTCTGGTGCGGACGGCGAGCTGGCTGGTGATCCTCCAGCGCGAGGGCCCGCTCAACCAGGCCCTGCAATGGCTGGGGCTCATCGACCAGCCGCTGGAACTGGCATTCAACCGGCCGGGCGTGATCATCGCCATGACGCATGTGCTGCTGCCCTTCATGGTGCTGCCGATCTATTCGGTGATGAAGGGCATTCCGTCCAACTACATGCGCGCGGCGACCTCGCTCGGCGCGCCGTTCTTCACCGCGTTCCGGCGGGTCTATTTCCCGCTGTCGCTGCCCGGGGTCACGGCGGGCTGCCTGCTCGTCTTCATCCTGGCAATCGGCTACTACATCACGCCGCTGCTGATCGGCGGTGCCAATGACCAGATGGTCAGCGCGCTGATCGCCTTCCTCACGCTGCAGACGCTGAATTGGGGGCTGGCGGCGGCGCTCGGGGCGGTGCTGCTGGTGATTACCATCGCCCTCTATTTCATCTACACGCGCGTCGTCGGCACCGACGGCGTGAAGCTCGGGTGATGCCGATGGGAGCGCGAATCCGCGGCATCCTCCTGTGGAGCGTGAGCATCCTGGTGATCGCCTTCCTCGTCCTGCCGCTGCTGGTGATCGTGCCGATCTCCTTCTCCTCGGCCAGCTTCCTCAGCCTGCCGATCCCCGGCTTCTCGCTGCGCTGGTATGAGGCGCTGCTGACCAGCCCGGTCTGGGGGCGGGCCATCCTCAACAGCCTCATCGTCGGTGTCATCGCGACCGTCATTGCGGTGGGGCTCGGCACGCTGGCGGCGGTCGGGCTGCATCGCAACGAGTTTCGCGGCAAGGCGCTGCTCATGGGCGTGCTGATCTCGCCGATGATCGTGCCGATCGTGATCGTGGCACTGGGCAGCTATTTCTTCTATGCGCCGCTCGGCCTGTCGAGTTCTCTGCTCGGCCTCGGCTTGGCCCATGCCGCGCTTGGGGCGCCGTTCGTGCTGATCACGGTGAGCGCCACGCTGACCGGCTTCGATGCCAATTTCGCCCGCGCGGCCGCCAGTCTCGGGGCCCCGCCACTGACGGTGTTCCGCCGCGTGACCCTGCCGATCATCGCGCCCGGCGTCATTTCCGGCGCCCTGTTCGCCTTCGTGACCTCCTTCGACGAGGTGGTGGTGGCGCTGTTCCTCACCGGACCGCTGCAACGCACCCTGCCGCGACAGATGTTCGACGGTATCCGCGAGAACATCAGCCCGACCATCCTCGCCGCGGCGACGCTGCTGATCGTGCTCGCGGTTGGGCTGCTGCTCACGGCGGAGATGCTGCGCCGTCGCAGCCAGCGGCTGCGCGGCATTAGCTGAAGGCCCGCCGGCCTCGCAGAGGGCTTTCGATGACGGTGCGTTCAGGAATCGGCGAATGGGTGTCCGGTCGGCATCGAGCGACGTGCTCAGGGAAGTTCCGGAAGTCTCGTGGCCGGGCCGCAGCCTCGGCGGAATGATCATTTCCTCGCTCTCCGACGTCGACGGCGTCCCGGCGGTCGGCAGAGCGGCGCACAGACCCTGTGCGTGACCTGAAAAGGATGGCGCAATCCCCTTGAACGGTGCGCGCCGCCCCCCTAATGTGCGCCGGCTCGAGCGCGGGCGTAGTTCAATGGTAGAACGGCAGCTTCCCAAGCTGCATACGAGGGTTCGATTCCCTTCGCCCGCTCCAGCCTTCCCTTTCCAGCTGATTGCCACTCATGGGTACTCCTCCTGTCGTCTGACGGGGAGGGACGAGCGGCCGAGGCATTTCTCTCTCGCGTGGGCGGCGACCCCTCGGAAGATTCAGCTGTCACACCTCACCGCGAAGCTGCGCCACCAGTGCCTCGATGGCGAGTTCGTAGCCCATCGGTCCGGCGCCGATGATGCAGCCGGTCACGGCGGCGGAGAGCGGCGAGAAATGCCGCAGCTTTTCCCGCTTGAACACGTTGCTCACATGCACCTGGAACGCCGGCTTGCCCAGCGCCGACAGCGCGTCGAGCAGGCCGATCGAGCCATAGGACAGGCTGGCGGCGTTGATGATCACGCCGTCCGCCTCAGTGCGCGCCGCCTGGATCCAGTCGATCAGCACGCCTTCGTGGTTCGATTGGCGAAAGCGCAGCGTGGCGCCGAAGCCGGCCGCCTTCGCCTCGCAGCGCGCGCCGATATCGGCCAGCGTCAGGCTGCCATAGGGGCCGCTCGGGTCGAGCCCGTAGAGATTGGCGTTGGGTCCGTTGACGACGTCGATGCGCAGGGCGGTCACGAGCAGGCTCCGCTGGGAAAGGGAAAGGCGCGGGCAGAGTGCCCGCGCGGCTGTTTCGATGAGGCAAGCTGGACCGGCCGCTTGCGCGGAAAGGCTCAGGCGACATGCTCGCGTGGGCGGGTCGCCACCATGGCCGGCCGTTCGTCGAAGGCGGCGAACCAGGCGGCCGCCTGCGGCCGTCCCTCGCGCCAGCCGAGATCGGCATAGCGGAAGTCGAGGTAGCCGAGCGCGCAGGCGAGGGCAATGGAGCCGATGGTCGGCTGCGCATCCCCGCGCAGTTCCGGCGCCAGTGCCTCGATGCGGTCGAGCGCACCGGCGATCTTGGCGAGCTGCGCCCGCGTCCAGTCCGGCCAGCGCAGTTCGACGGGGCGCGGCACGGTCTCGTAGCGGTTGGCGATGGCGGCGTCGAGCAGGCCGTCGCCGAGCGCCTGCTGCGTCAGCGCCGCCCATCGCGCCGGTCCGCTCGCGGGGAACAGCGTCGTGTCGCCGGCGGTGGCGGCGAGGTACTCGCAGATCACCGGGCTGTCGAACAGCACGCTGCCATCGTCGAGGATCAGCGCCGGGATCTTGCCGAGCGGATTGAAATCGACCAGCGCCGGGTCGCGCTGCAGCGGGCTCGCCGGGTTGAACTCGATCTCGAGCCTGCCGGCGAGGCCGACTTCGAGCGCGACGGCCATCACCTTGCGGACATAGGGCGAGGTCGGGGCATAGATGAGCTTCACGGGATCTGGTCCTCCGCACCGATGGCCGCGAGTCCGGCCCGTGCCACTTCCACATCCTCGGCGCCCTTGCCGGAGCCGACGCCGATGGCACCAAGACACTGGCCGTCGATGATGATCGGCAGCCCGCCTTCGAGATTGGTCAGCCGCTGGCCGGCGGCGAGCGACAGCTTCACCTCGTCCTTCGGGTTCAGCCGCGAGGAAGGCTGGCGATGCGAGGCGGCGGTCACTGCCTTGGACATCGAGGTCTCGCGGGAGAGCAGCTTGGCGCCGTCCATGCGGACATAGGCGAGCAGGTTGCCGCCGTCGTCGACGATGGTGATGTTCTGCGGCACGCCGAGCTCGGTGGCCTTGGCGAGCGCGCCAGTTAGCGCCTTCAGCGCTCCCTCATGTGTCAGCTTGAGGGCAGGGCGGGTGATGGACATGGCAACCTCACTCATCGCGCGTCATTCGTCGCCCGGCACGCCGTAGGACGGCGCGGTGGAAGGATCGAGCGCGCGGGTGACATAGGCCTCCAGCTGCGGCTTCCACAGCTGCCACAGCGCCGCGAACTCGGCCATGACGTCGCCTTCCGACCAGTCGATGCGCAGATCGGCCACCGGCCATGCCACCTTGTCGACGATCAGCAGGCCGACCGAATGCACCGGGCCTTCCTCGCCGCCGGCCGCCACCGCCGCCTGCATCGCCGCCACCAGCCGGTCGCCGAGATCGGCGTCGGGCATCGACAGGAAGCTGTCGACCATCGCCTGCGGCACCGCCTTGGACGACAGCAGATTGCCTGCCGCCGCCACGTCCGGTGCATGGGCGATAGTGTGGGTGCCGAGCGTCTTCACGCCGGAATGGCCGGCGGAATGGCCGGTCTTGTCCAGCACTACCACCTGCCGGTAGTCGAAATGCGGTGCCTCTTCCTTGAAGCGCGCCATCACCTCGTCGGCGGAAAGCCCCTGCGCCATCAGGTCCAGCCCCTTGGGGCCGAGCGTCGGGTCGGTGATGTTCTGGGTCGCCACCACGCCGACGCCGGCGCGGGCATGAGCGCAGCGCGCCGCCACCGCCGGCGAGGAAGAGGAGACCGCGATGCCGAAGCGCCCGGTGCGGGCGCAGCGGGCGGAGATCGAGAAGGTCACTTGGCGTCTCCCGCTCAGGCGGCGTCAGGGATGACGGCGGTCACTTCGATCTCGACCACCCATTCCGGCCGCGCCAGCGCCGGCACCACGAGGCCGGTGGAGCAGGGGAACACGCCGGCCAGCCACTTGCCCATCTCCAGATAGACCGCCTCGCGATAGCGGATGTCGGTGACATAGACGACGATGCGGCAGATATGGCTCATGTCGCTGCCGGCTTCCTCCAGCAGCATCTTGATGTTCTGCATCGCCTTTTCGGTCTGCTTGCCGGCATCGCCGACATAGAGGCTCTCGCGCGTGTCGAGATCCTGCGCCACCTGGCCACGCAGGAACACCATGGTGCCCTTGGCCACCACGCCCTGGCTGAGGTCGTTGTTCAGCTTCTGCTCGGGATAGGTTTCCTTGGTATTGAACGGGCGGATGCGGGTGTGCACGACCATGGGAAGGGCCTCGTTGGAGAATAGAAGGACGGGGGGTCAGAAAAGCGGGTCGGTAGGGGCGTCACTGAGCGTCAGCGCGAGGCGGCGCATCAGGCGCTCGGCGCTGGCGAGTTCGTCGAGGCCGATCCATTCATCGGCCTTGTGCGCGCGGGCGATGTCGCCCGGCCCGCACACCAGCGTCGCAATGCCGGCCTCGTCATAGAGCCCGGCCTCGGTGCCGTAGGCGAGGGTGATCGGTGCCTCGTTGCAGTCGGTGAGCCGTGCGAGCTTGGCGGCGGCGGGCAGGCCGGCCGGCGTGTCGAGGCCGGGATAGGCGCTGATCGGCTCGACGGTGATGTCGGCCTCCGCCGCCTGCGCCTTCAGCCCCGCGCGGACCTCGGCGACCAGCGCATCGATCCGCGCCCGGATGCCGGCGGCATCGGCGCCGGGAATGGTGCGCACCTCATATTCCAGCACCGCGCGGTCCGGTACGAGGTTCAGCGCCCCGCCGCCACGCAGCGAGCCGACATGCACCGTCGTGTAGGGCGGCTCGAAGGCGGCGTCGGTGATCGCGGTGAGCGACGCGCCGATCGCTTCCAGCCCGACGACGATCTTTGCGGCGGCGGCCACCGCATTGGCGGCGCGATGGGGCAGGGCGGAATGCCCGCCCTTGCCGGTGATCACGAGGCGGTTGGCAAACTTGCCCTTATGCGCCCGCGCCACCTTGAGCGAGCTCGGCTCGCCCACCAGGCACAACGCCGGCGGTACGGGCAGCGTAGCGGTGGCGGCGACGAGATCCGGCGCGCCGGCGCAGCCGATCTCCTCGTCATAGGAAAAGCACAGATGCACCGGCCGGGCGGTGGCGTGGCGCACGAAGTCCGGCACCGCCGCCAGCACGGTGGCGAGGAAGCCCTTCATGTCGCTTGAGCCGCGCCCATAGAGCCGGCCGTCGCGAATGGTTGCGGTAAAGGGCGGGCTCGACCAGTCCTGCCCTTCCACCGGGACGACATCGGTATGGGCGGAGAGCGCGAGGCCGGGCCGATCCGCCGGGCCGATGGTGGCGAGCAGCGAGGCCTTGTCGCCGGCGGCATTGGGGATCCGCCGGCTGTCGATGCCATGCTGGGCAAGATAGGCGGCGATGTAGTCGATGACCGGCAGGTTGGAGACGGCGCTGACCGACTGGAACCCGATCAGATCGGTCAGAAGCCGCAGAAGCCCGGCGGAGGGCTCGACGCTCGAAGTCTCCGTCCCGGTACGCAACGCCCCTGCCGCCATGCCCTACGCGACCTCGAGCTTGTGATAGGCGCGGTTGGAATAGACCAGCGGCTTGGTCTCGAAGCTTTCCAGCGCCACCACCTCGCCGGCGATGATGTGGTGAGTGCCGAACTCGAACACGCTGGCGATCTTGCAGTCGAAGCGGCACAGCGCATCGCGCAGCACCGGGGCGCCGGTATGCAGCGCATCCCAGTCCGCGACCGCGAAGCGGTCCTCGCGCAGCTCGGGGATCAGGCCGGCGAAGCTGTCGGCCACCCGGTGCTGGTCATGCGCGAGGATGTTGGCGGCGAACACGCCGTTGCTCATCAGCGTCGAGAGGATCCGGCTGCCCTTGTGCAGGCAGAACAGCACCGAGGGTGGCTCCATCGACAGCGAGCAGAGCGAGGACACGGTGACGCCGCCACGTCCGGCATCGCCGTCAGTCGTCACCACCGTCACGCCCGAGGCGGTGCGCCCCATGGCCTGACGGAAGAGGGCGGCATCGATGCCGGAGCCTTGCCCGTGTCCCGTTTCACTCATTTTCCGGTTCCCATCACCTTGTCCGACAGGCCGGCCGCCTTGCGCACGAAGTCGAGCGGGCCGGAGAAGTCGAAGCTGTTGTACACGGCGTTCAGGTGGTTGAAGTGCGGCGCCTGCGCGAACTGCACGAAGGTCAGCCGGTGGCCGGCATAGTCGGAATTGAGCAGGTCGCGGGCAAACGCCAGCAGCTTGCGCCGGTCCTCGCTCTCCCACTGCTTGTTCAACGAGTAGAACTTCTGCAGCCACGGGCCGGAGCCGTCGGATTCGAACGCCGCCGCATTCGGAGTGACGCAGATCTGGCCGCCGCAGAGCTCGCGGGCGATGTGCATCATCGCCGGCAGGCCGCTGCAGGCATGGACGCGACCGGCATAGAGCATCGACTGGTTGGGCATCAGCAGCCCGCCGGGGCTCTTCTCCGCCAGGGCGATCGAGGCGGTAAGATGGGCGTTGATGCCCTCGCGATAGACCACGAGGTCGGCCAGCTTCTCGCGCACCGACTGCAGCTTGTCGAGGCCGGTCTGCTTGGCGTTGAACATCGCCGCGCCGATCATCATGTCGGCGACATAGAGCAGGCGGTGCACATAGGGGAAGGCCGAATAGCGGTGCAGGGTGGCGCGGATGTACTGCGCCGCCTTGGTGTGCCGGTAGAAGAACACGTTCTCCCAGGGGATCAGCACGTTGTCGAAGATCACCAGCGATTCGACCTCGTCGAAGCGGTTGGCGAGCGGATAGTCCTTCGGGTTGTTGCGGCCGGCGAAGGAGGAGCGGCAGATCTGCTTCACCCCCGGCGCGCCCATGTCGATGATGCCGCCGACCGCGTAGTCGGACAGCGTCTCGTTGGTCCAGGCGCCGACGGTCGGCTTCAGGAAGGCCTGGTCGGCATAGGCGGCGGCGGTCTCGTATTTGGCGCCGCGGATGACGATGCCGGCATCGGTCTCCTTGACCACATGCACCATCATGTCGGGGTCCTGCTCCTGCGGCGGCAGCGAGCGGTCGCCCTTCGGATCGGTGTTGGCCGAGATGTGGAAGATGTCGTTGTCGAAGATGTTCTGCACGTGCCTGTCGACATTGTCGGCGAAGCGCGGGTCGAACTCGGCCAGCACGTCGCGCCCGTCGATCAGCGACCACACTTCGCCGATGGTCTCGTCGCCGACGCGGGTGACCACGCCGCCAATGTCCTGCATCACCGCGTCGACGGCCTCGACCTTGTCGGTCCAGTCCTTGGTCTCGCGCGGCGGCTTGTAGAAGATGGTGTTGCGCTTGTTGTCTTCGACGTAGGTCAGGCGGTCCTGGTACTTCGCCTCATGGGCCATGTCGTACATGCGGGCCCGAACGTCGACGATCGGCTTGAAGGCCGGGTGCTGGGTGACGTCCTTCACCCGCTCGCCGTCCATCCAGACCTCACGGCCGTCCTGAAGTCCCTCACGATACTGGTCGCCGGTACGGATCATGATTCCATCCTTATTCCTGTGAGGAAATATTGCGTCGCGACGATAGATCGGTAAAATATTATCATTCATTTTTTGGGATCAAAAAAACCGATGCGGAAATGTCGATGCGAGTGAATTCATGAATGTCTCGCTCCGGGCCCTGCGCTACGTCGTGGCGACCGCCGATTTTGGCAATCTGACCGAGGCGGCGAAGTTCCTGAACGTTTCGCAGCCCTCGATTTCCGCGGCGGTGGCCCAGTTCGAGGCCGAATGCGGCGTGCAGATCTTCGTGCGCCATCATGCCAAGGGCGTCACCACCACCATTGCCGGCACCCGCATCATCAACGAGGCGCGGCTGCTGCTCAATCACGCCCGCGATTTCGGCCAGAACGCCCGGGCGATGGCGGACGAGGTGCGCGGCGAGATCACCGTCGGCTGCTTCTGGACGCTCGCCACCCACTTCATGCCGAGCCTGCTCTCGGATTTCGCCGAGAACCATCCCGGCATCTCGGTCAGCCTCGACGAGGGCGACCAGGCGCAGATTCTCGACGCCATCATCTCCGGCCGCACCGAGCTGGCCTTCTCCTATGAATTCGCGGTGCCGGAGGAGGTGGTGGCCGAGCCGCTGGCGGAACTGCCGCCCTATGTGGTGCTGCATCCCGATCACCCGCTCGCCCAGCGCGACAATGTCCGGCTCGTCGACCTCAAGGACGAGCCCTTCATCCTGCTCGATCTGCCGCATTCGCGCGACTATTTCCTCGGCCTGTTTCGCTCGGTCGGCATCGAGCCGAAGATCGCCTTCCGTTCCAAGGCCTACGAGCTTACCCGCGGCCTGGTCGGCCACGGGCGCGGCTACACCATCCAGAACGTGATGCCGCGCACCCAGACCACGCATGATGGCTGCCGGGTGGCGGCGGTGCCGCTGGTGGAGCGGTTGGAGCCGGTGCATCTGGTCAGTCTGCGGCTGCGACGTCAGGCGCCGCGCCCGGCGGTGGAGGTGTTCGCCCGGCATTTGAAGGAATCGTTCTCCGCCAGCGGCGTCTTCGCCCCCGGCACCCTGTCGCCGCGGGTGACGATACGGTAGGGGGCGACTGCGAATAGCGGCAGCGTCCCCGGTACCCGTCCTTTCGGCCGGCTCTCCCTATGGGAGAGGGCGCGACATCGGCATGGGCTCCATAACCGCGCCCTATGCAATCCATCGGCAAACTGTTGTCACGTCGCCTACTTCTTCCGATTGCCGGGGGGCGACGACGCTCGCTAGTCTCCCGCCTCTTTGGCCGAGGGGTGCGTTGCCGGCCGGTCCGGCGGCGCGGGAGTGCATTATGTCGCTGAAAGTCCTGACCATGTCCGACTATGTCGTCACGCCGTGGAAGAACGGCGGCGGCGTCACCAGCGACGTGTTCCTGTTCCCCGACGGCGCGACTCAGGAGAATTTCGACATCCGCCTCAGCTTGGCGCCCATCGTCACCGAGGGAGCATTCTCTTCTTTCCCCGGCATTGATCGCCACATCACCCGCCTCAGCGCCACCCCGCTCGGGCTGGTCTTCGGCGGCGAAATACGCGAACTGAAGCGCCTCGAACCGCTTTATTTCGACAGCGTGCTGCAGCCGCGCTCGGTGTTGCCGGAGGGCCCGGCGCAGGTGCTCAACGTGATGACACGGCGCGGGCGCTGGAATGCGCAGGTGATGCCGGTGGTGGGGGGCAATGAGCCGTTGCTGGCGGTGCCGGATGGCGGCCTGGTCGTGCTTCATGCCGTCACCGGCACCTGGCAGGTCGGCGACCGTGTCGGCTCGGTGATCGTCCGGCCGGGCGAGACGCTGATCTCGCGCGAGGAATCGACGCTGCGGGCCTCTTCACAGCGCGATGGCGAGGCGATCGTCGCCTTTTTGTCGCCGACGCGCCGTTACGACGGCTAGATTTAATTTTCCAATCTTGGGTAACAATAAAAAGTATTTTTCTATTTAGCTCGCAGCCGCAACATTTCCTGTCAGGAAAAATGCCGATAGGAGTTGCCCCCGATGCAGTGCTTCGCCGACCCTGCGCGCCTCATGGTCGAGGCAACAGATTGGGACGCTCTGTGATGGGACGCGATGCGCTGGTTTTCTACAGCTCTGTCGATAGCGCCGAGGAATGGCGCCAGGCGCTCGCCAACGAGTTGCCGGATCTCGATTTTCGCTTAGATCCCGAGGTTGGCGATCCGTCCGAGGTGCACTACGTCCTCGCCTGGACCCCGCCCGACGGGTTCTTCTCCCGGTTTCCGAATCTCAAGCTGGTGACCAATCTCGGCGCCGGCGTCGATCGGCTGGTCAATCGCGACGACCTCGTGCCGGTGCATTTCTCCCGCCTCAACGATCCCGGCATGGTGGCGATGATGACGAGCTATGTCGTCTTCGCCGTCACCCGCTACGCCCGCGACATGCACGTCTTCGAGCGCGCCAAGCGCCGCGGCGAATGGGAATACGTGCATCCGCGCCCGCTCGCCGACATCAAGGTCGGCGTGCTCGGCCTCGGCGAGCTCGGCGCCCCGGCGGCGGCCATGCTGGCGCAGATGGGCTATGCCGTGTCCGGCTGGTCGCGTTCGAGCAAGGCCATCCCCGGCGTGCGCTCGCTCACCGGGCGCGAGGGGCTGGAGACCATCCTGTCCGAGAGTGAGATCCTGGTCAGCCTCATCCCGCTCACCCGGCAATCGCACGGCCTGCTCGGCGCCGCCGAACTGGCGCTGATGCCGAAGGGCGCCAAGTTCATCAATGCTTCGCGCGGGCCGGTGGTCGACGAGGTGGCGTTGATCGCCGCGCTTACCTCCGGCGCCATCGCCGAGGCGACGCTCGACGTCTTCAACGTCGAGCCGCTGCCGCCCGGGCACCCGTTCTGGGCGCTCGACAACGTGTTCATCACGCCGCACATGGCCAGCATCACCGTGCCGGCGCTCGCCGCCCGCGACGTCGCCGAGAGCATCCGTCGCGTGCGCGCCGGCCGGCCGCCGCTGCACGAAATCGATCCCGCCCGCGGCTACTAGGCCGCGTGCACGAAGGTCCGCGACCAACGATGCCGCGACCGGAAAAACCGGTGGCTCAAGCCGCCCAATGAAGAGAGGTGGAACTATGAAGAAGTTTGCATTCGCACTTGGTGCCGTCGTTGCCGGCACATTTGCCGTCATGGCCTCGGCGACCGTCGCCTCGGCCCAGGAAAAGCTGGTGATCAGCACCTGGGGCGGCAACTGGAAGGAAGGCGTCGCCATCGTCGGCAAGGAATTCACCAAGCGCACCGGCGTCGAGGTGGAATACATCACCGGCGGCACGCTGGACCGCCTGGCCAAGGCCAAGGTCGCCCGCGACAACCCCGAGTCGGACCTCATCAACACCACCGCCCATGTCGGCTATCTCTATCATTCCGACGGGCTGATGGAGAAGCTGGACTGGTCGAAGATCCCGAACGCCGCCAAGCTCTACCCGATGGCGAAGCGCTCGGATTACACCGTCGCCGACTACGTTTATGTCTACACCCCCGCCTTCCGCACCGACCTGATGCCGAAGGACTTCAAGATCGACAGCTGGGAAACCCTGTGGGGCGCCGAGGTTGCCGGCAAGCTCGGCCTGCCGGACTTCGACCCCAGCCACGTCATCATCGCCGCCACCAAGCTCGCCGGCGTGAAGCCGGAGGAGTGGGACAAGGTGAAGCCGAAGCTGCTCGAGCTGAAGAAGAGCATCAAGGCCTTCTACCAGTCGGACGCCACCAGCCAGAACCTGATCCGCACCGGCGAGACCCCGGTGCAGGTACTGCTCAACATCAACGGCTACCACATCCAGAAGCTGGGTATCCCGGTCGAGATCGACGTGCCGAAGGAAGGCGCGGTCGCCGGCACCGACGTGTGGGGCATCAACGCCAACTCCAAGAAGAAGGCGCTCGCCGAGCAGTTCCTCAACATCGCGCTCGAGCCGGAAATGCTGGCCAAGCTGTGCAACTTCCACAAGTGCTCGCCGATGAGCGGTGAAGCCAAGCTGGATCCGGAAGTCGCCAAGCTGCCGGGTATCTTCACCAGCCAGGAAGAGATCGAGAAGGGTGCCATCGTGCTCGACGACAAGACCTATGCCACCCTGCTGCCGCAGTGGAAGGCGTGGTTCACCGAGAACATGATGCACTGATCCGCCTCTGCGCCCGCTTTCCGGCCGGCGGCCCCGTGTCGCCGGCCGGACCTCTGTCCTGAGACCCGAGAACCGATGATCCAGAAGCGCCCCTTCTTCATCACCTTTCTGGCGCCGGCGGTGCTGACCGCGGTGATCCTGGCCGCCGCCATCTTCGAGGTGCTGCAATACAGCGTGCGCGAGTTCGTCCCCGGCTCGCTCAATGTCGGCGGGCTGACACTGGAGAATTTCGCGCGGATCAACCGTCCGATCTATTGGTGGGTGCTGGCCGACACCTTCTTCATTAGCCTGCTCACCGCCGTCTTCTCGCTGCTGGCCTCCTATCCGGTCGCCTATGCGCTGGTTCGGGCGAAGAAGGATTGGGTGCGCTCGGCGCTGGTCTCGCTCTCCATCACCCCGCTGTTCACCGGCGAGATCGTGCGCACCTTCTCCTGGATGCTCACGCTGGGCACCGACGGCTTCATCAACTCGATGTTACGCAAGCTCGGCCTCATCGATATGCCGATCCAGCTCATGTACACCCGCTTCGGCGTGGTGGTGGCGCTGGTGCAGTTCTCCATGCCGGTGATGATCATCCTGCTCGCCACCGCCATCGCCCATGTCGACCGCGATTGCGAGCGCGCCGCCGCCAATCTCGGCGCCTCGCCCTCGGCGGTGTTCTGGCGGGTCACCCTGCCGCTGACCCTGCCGGGCATCCTGTCGGGCATCGTCGTGGTGTTCGCCTGGACCATGAGCGCCTTCTCCACCCCGCAGCTCATCGGCGGCGGCAAGATCCTGATGATTTCCAATCTCGCCTATCTCCAGGGCTTCTCGGTGCTCAACCTGCCCTTTGCCGCGACGCTGAGCCTGATCGCCCTCGTCTGTGCCCTCGGCAGCCTCGCGTTGATGAAGACCATCACCGGCCGCATCGAGCGGCGCCTCGCGGTCAACTGAGGAGCCACGCCCATGCGATCGCAAAAGATCGGCACTGTCGCTTTCTGGAGCCTAGTGGTCGCGCTGCTGACCTATATGACGCTGCCGACCATCGTGGTGCTGATGACCTCGGTGAATCCCACCGAGATCCTGGCCTTCCCGCCGCAGGGCGTGTCCTTCGACTGGTACGTCAAGGCGGTGACCTATCCGGATTTCCGCATCGCCTTCAAGAACGGGCTGATCGTCACGGCCTGCGCCTCGACGCTGGCCCTGATCGTCGGCTCCGCCTTTGCCTGGCTGATCCATCACTATGATTTCCGCGGCCGCGGCCTGCTTGAAGGCGTGCTGTGGTCGCCGCTGATCATCCCGCACTTCACCCTCGGCTTCGGCTTCCTGCTGCTCGGCGGCGCCTTCGGTGTGCAGCAGGGCTATGTGATGATCGTGCTGGCCCACATGGTGCTGGTCATGCCGTTCGTGACCCGCGCGGTGCATGTCAGCCTCGCCAATATCGATCCGGCGCTGGCCCGCGCCGCCGCCAATCTCGGCGCTTCGCCCTTCCAGGTGCTGACGCGGATCACCCTGCCGCTGGTGGTGCCCGGCATGGCGGGCGGCTGGCTGATCGCCGCGGTGCTCTCGCTCACCGAGTTCACCGCCTCGCTCTATGTCACCGGCTCGCGCACCCAGACACTGCCGGTCGCCATGTACAACTACATCCGCGAATATGCCGATCCCACCGTGTCGGCGATCTCCGCGCTGCTCATCATCGCCACCACGCTCATCATGCTGGTGGCCGACCGCACCATCGGACTGCGCCGTGTCCTTGCCATCGACACGCATTGAACGCCGTGAACTGACCTTGCCGGAGATGCCTGAGACCATGACCGAGACCGCCATCATCCATCCGTCGAAGGAGGCCGGCAGCGCCGTCGACATCGTGCGGGTGCGCAAGGACTTCGGCTCGGCGGTCGGCGTCGCCGACGTGTCGCTCACGATTCGCAATGGCGAGTTCGTCACCCTGCTCGGCCCCTCGGGCTGCGGCAAGTCGACCCTGCTCGGCATGATCGCCGGTTTCGTCACCCCCACCGCCGGCAAGATCGTCGTGGACGGCGCCGACATCACCGATCTGGAGCCCTACCGGCGCGATATCGGCATGGTGTTCCAGTCCTATGCGCTGTTTCCGCATATGAACGTCCACGACAACATCGCCTTCGGCCTGAGGATGCGCAAGCTTCCCGCCGCCCAGGTGGAGAAGGAGGTCGCCCGCGCCATCGCCATGATGAAGCTGGAAGGCTTCGAGGCCCGCCGGGTGCGCCAGCTCTCCGGCGGCCAGCAGCAGCGCGTGGCGCTGGCCCGT
Organism: Ancylobacter defluvii; assembly: GCF_018390605.1. GTDB lineage: Bacteria > Pseudomonadota > Alphaproteobacteria > Rhizobiales > Xanthobacteraceae > Ancylobacter > Ancylobacter defluvii. The sequence goes on along the minus strand of NZ_JAHBGD010000024.1, from coordinate 598,035 downwards.
GCCATCGTCATCCGGCCGAAAGTGCTGCTGCTCGACGAGCCGCTCTCGGCGCTCGACAAGAACCTGCGTGCGCAGATGCAGGTCGAGCTTTCCGAGCTGCACCGCAAGACCGGGCTGACCACCATCTTCGTCACCCATGATCAGGGCGAGGCGCTGTCGCTTTCCGACCGTATCGTGGTGATGAACAAGGGCGCGGTGCAGCAGGTGGCGGCGCCGATCGAGCTGTACCGCCAGCCGGCCAACGGCTTCGTCGCCTCCTTCATCGGTGAGATCAACGCCCTGCCGCCGGGGCGCTGCGAGCTGAAGGACGGCACCGCCTCGCTGGTGCTGCCCGGCGTCGGCCCGCTCGTCTTCCCCACCGCGCCCGCCACCGGCTTCGCGCCGGGCCGGCAGGTGCGCGCCTTCCTGCGGCCCGAGCATGTGCGGCCGGTACTGGCCGGCGAGGCCGGGCCGAACGTCGTCACCGGCAAGGTGGAGGCGCACATCTATCAGGGCTCGCACACCATCACCCGCGTGGTGGTGGAGGGCATCGGCCTGGTCGAGACGCGGGTGACCGGCGCCGAGATCGTGGCCAGCGCCCCGGTCGGTGCGTCGCTGGGGCTAGCCTTCGACCTCAGCGAGGCGGTGCTGCTCGACACCGCCGACTGAGGCGCGTCGGTGCTGCGCGGTGAACGGACGAAGCGTGGCCGCGCCTCGACACCGCCCGGCTATGACGGCGCCGATGTCAGCCCAGCGCCGCTTCCGCGGTCTGCGGGCGGTGGAAGTAGAATCCCTGATACTTGGTGACGCCGAGCTGGCGCAGCTTGTTCAGCTGGGCATCGGTCTCCACGCCCTCGGCGACCAGTTCGAGGTCGAGCGAATAGGCGATGGAGATCGCCGCCTTCATCAAGGCCTCGTCGATCGGGTCGTCGAGCAGGTCGCGCGTCACCCGCCAGTCGATCTTGATGCCGTCGACGGGCAGCTGCTTCAGCGTGTCAAAGGAATTGTAGCCATTGCCGAAATCGTCGAGATAGACCCTGACGCCGCGCCGGCGCAGCTGCGAAAGCAAGGGGGTGATCTCGTTGAGGCTGTGGATGGCCTCGGTTTCGGTGATCTCGATCCGCAGCGCCGGCTCGCAGCCGGGGTGCAGGTCGAGGAGCTGGACGAACTCCTTCTGGAAGCCGGTGTCGGCCAGGGTGGGCGCGCCGATATTGACGGAGATGTAGCGCGCCACGCCGCGCCGCACCAGCCGGGCGGCGTAGGAGACGGCGCGTCGGCACACCCAGCTGTCGATCCGCCGCATCAGACCGAGCCGGCGGGCGGCAGGCAGGAAATGCGCCGGGCCGTGCACCCCGCCGTCATCGTCGCCGAGGCGGATCAGCGCCTCGTAGCCGACCGGCTCGCCGGCGACGTTGACGATCGCCTGCAGCTCAAGGATGAGCCGGTCGAGTTCGAGCGCGCTGCGGATGCGCTCGGCCCAGTTCACCCGCTCATGGGTGTCGGTGACCTTGGGGTCGCCGGCATCATAGAGCTGTACCCGGTCGCGGCCGGATTCCTTCGCCACGCAGCAGGCAGTATCGGCGCACACCAGCAGCGAACTTGCCGAGGAGGTCGGGCCGCCGGTCCGGGCAAGGCCGATGCTCAGGTTGAGCGCGAAGTTGTGTCCGTTGATCAGGAAGGGATTGCTGCGGGTGGCGCCGGCGAGGCGGGTGAAGATGCGCTGCGCCTCGGTCTCGTCGACCCCGACCAGCAGCACCGCGAAGCTGTCGCCGCCGATGCGGGCGATCACGTCGTCGGTGCGCAGCTGGCTGCGCAGGAACAGCGCGAAGTCGATCAGCAGTCGGTCGCCGGCGGCGTGGCCGACGAGGTCGTTGACGGTCTTGAAGTGATCGATGTCGATGAAGCCGAGCCAGATCTCCGGCTGGTCCTTCTCCTCGGCCAGCAACTGGTCGATGCGCTCTTCCAGCGCGAAGCGGTTGGGTAGCCCGGTCAGCGCGTCGCTGCGGGCCTGCCGCGACACCAGCCGCGCGAATTCGGTGAGCGCCGCCGCCTGCTCCTCCACCTGCGAACGCGCGTCGATGAGCTCCTGCTCGCGGCGCTTCTGCGCGGTGACGTCGGTCCAGATGGCGACGAGGCAGCCATCCTCCATGCGCCGGTGTCCGGCCAGCAGCCAGACCCCGTTACCGAGCGCGATCTCGACCCGGGGCTCGGCATCGGGGCCGGCGCGGCCGGCGAGCAGCGCCAGCAAGTCGTCGGTGGTGCCGGGAGCGAATAGCCCGGCCTGCTGCGCCGCCTCGATGGCGTCCTTGAAGCGTTCGCCGGCCTTCAGCGCGATCCCTGCCGAGGCGAACAGCCGGCCCATGCTGGCATTGGTGAGGATGATCCGCCCGTCGGGGGCGAGCAGCACGAAGCCTTCGCCGATGCCGTTGATGGCGTCGCGCAGCTTCTGCTCCACTTCCTTCAGCTCGCTGATGTCGGTCCAGGTGGAGACGATGCCGCCTGTGGGGGTGCGGCGCTCGCGCACCCGCGCCCAGCCGCCGGTCTCCAGCGGGATGTCGAAGGGCTCGCCATCGGCGAGGTGATGGCGGCGCATGCGCTCGACGACATAGGCGTCGGGATCGCTCACCCGGCTCCATTCGCCACACGGCACCGAGGCGAGGGCGAAGAAGTTCAAACCTTCGAGATCGCCGAGCACCGAGAGGAAAGGGAACAGCTCGACGAAGCGGGCATTATGGACGACGAGGCGGTCATCGGCGTCGAACAGCGCAAAGCCGTCGCTCAGAAAGTCGAGAGCCGCGTGGACATCCACATCCCCGCCCCGTGACGGACGCCGCGCCGTGATTGCGCGACCGTGCAACCCCGGTTCGTCGGAAACGCCAGCCTTGGCCATGAGATGCGGTCCCCCTCGCAATCCTCAGTGTCATCGATGACGGTAGCGGGCCTATAGTCAATAGCCGATGGATACGGAAAAGACTGTTGAATAATACCTCTCGTGACGAAATGGCATCATGGATAATGAGGTAGAATGCTGGCTGGAGCGCAAAGTTCCGGCGGGAGCCGCGGCAATGAGAGAGAAATTTCCAACAGCCACGCCGGGTCCGGTGCGGCATGGCGCAACGTTTTCGTTCGTCCTTCGCGTCGGGACGGGGGTGCTCGGGCTGGCGCTGCTGGCTGCGTCGATCGGCCTGTGGGCCCGCCACGGTTCGGCCGTTTTCTTCGACCTGATTGCCGGCGGTATCGCCTATTGCTTCTGACGCCGGAGCGGCCGTTGACCGCGGCTGTCCGGCGTCTTCGGATCGGCAGCCCATAGGGTTGCCCTGGCTCGCGCCGATCGGCGGCCATATGTGGCTCGCTCCGGCTTTGATGTGGACCGCGCATGCCCGCCCGTCGCCGCCTGCTTCTTCTCCTCTCCGCCTTCCTCGTCGGTGCGGCGGTCGTCGCCGTGTCGGTGTTCGCGCTGTTGCCGTCCACCAGGCCGGTCGCCACCCAGGCGAGCGTCGGCGGACCCTTCACGCTCGTCGACCAGGACGGCCAGACGGTCAATCAGGAGAGCTTCAAGGGCGCGCCGACACTGGTGTTCTTCGGCTTCACCCATTGCCCGGACATCTGCCCGACCACGCTGTTCGAAATGTCGCAGCTGTTCGAATATCTCGGCGAGGATGCCCGCAAGGTGCAGGGCTTGTTCATCACGGTGGATCCCGAGCGCGACACGCCGGAGGTGATGAAATCCTATATTGGCAGCTTCCATCCGAGCATTCAGGCGCTCACCGGGACGCCCGAGCAGGTGGCGGCGACGATCAAGGCCTATCGCGCCTATGCGCAGAAGGTGCCGGGACAGAATGGCGATTACACGATGAACCATACCGCCATCGTCTATCTCATGGACAAGGACGGCAATTTCGTCGCCCCCTTCGATCTCAAGCGTCCGCCGGCCGAAGCGGCGAAGGTGCTGCGCCCCTATTTCTGAGCCGGCACCGCGCCGCCATCCCGCGGCTTCACACCGCAGCTTTGCCAGGGAAATGCTGTTGGCGCGACGGTCCAATGCCTTTTGCGCTGGTCTTTGGCCCGCGGCGGCGCTCCCTGCGTGCCGTCCCGCCGTCCCGCCGTCCCGCCGTCCCGCCCTCCCGCCGTCCCGCCGTCGCCACTCGCTGGATGCTCGTTGTCTCGCCGGTCTGGCTCCCGCCGCCCAGGCCGCAGACGCATCGTGCGCCACCGCGAGGTGCACGCGGTTGGCAGCGCCTTCGCGGAAGCGGCAAATGACGCGCTCTCCGTGCGCTTCGCTCTCCGAGGGCATGAGGCCGCCGCGATCCATCCGTCCCGTCCCGCCGTTGCAGGCGCGTCGGTCGCCGCCCGCCGGTGCAGCTCGCTTGCACCAGAGGCGCATCGGCTAGGTTTTCAGTCCTGAGGTGAAGTGGAGGGGGCGAACCTGAAGCCTTCGGGCTCGGCAGCCCATGCCTTGCAGATGGCTTCGTAGGGGGAGGCCGCGCCAGGTCTTCAGGCGTGCCGAGCGAAGTAGTCGGCGTCGAGGAACGCGGCGAGAATGGTCCGGAGCTATCGGTGGGTGTCGTCATGATATCGCCGGACGATGGCTTCCGTGGGGGGCGGTTCATCCGCTCCACCAGTCCGTCGGTCCATAGGTAATTGGGCTTGGTCAGGCGATGCTCGATGTCGTGGCGTCGACAGGCGCGATCGAAGGGATGGCCACGCCATCTGGCGGTCGAGCCCCTCGCCGTTCTTTGTCAGGTCGGCGAACTGGATGCCGTTGCCGGTGAGAGCGGCGTGGATCCCATGGGGTACCGCCGCCATTAGTGGCTCGGGAAAGCCGCGGCCTCGCGGGCGGTCGTCTTCGCGACGAGCTGCGGAGTAAGCAATCAGTCTTCCTGGTTCCATCATACCCCGGGATCGAATAGCTAGGCGCGCGAGGGACACGTGACCGGCTGCGTCGTCCCCGAGATAGGAAGCAGTGACACGACGTATCCGCCAGCCGGGAGCACAAGACGGGAGAGACCTTTCCCCGTCATCCCGCCCCGATTCGCTGTGGCTATCCTGGCCGCTGGTCTGGCTCGCGCCGGCGTGAATCGCCGACGCACCGGGCTTGCCGCTCCGAGATGAGGATACGTCCAGCGTGCATTCCCCAAGGCGGAGACGGGCCGTCCGCAAATCTGCTTCCTCGGAGGGAGGAACGGCGAAGACTTGTTCATGCAACCCCGCCCGTCGATTGCCTTCCCTAGCTGCCCGTCGCTGCCCTGTCCGCGCCTGCCAGAGCCGCAGGCGCACGGGTTGCCGGCGCCAGGTAGGCGAGCCCGGCAGGGGTTCCGCGGCAATCATCTACAGCATGCCCGTCCATCGCTTTCCGGGAGCGCGGCAGCGAAGACGCATTCATCCCCGATCCGCTCTCGCCACCCGTTCCCGCCGTGCGTAGACGGCTCGTTCGCCCGTCATCCCCCAAAAGGTGGTTGCCACCCTCGCCATCCGGCGCCCGCTCGCCTGAGCCGCACGCCCCTGAGCCGCAGGCCCGCCGGATCCGCTGGCGCGCAGGCTGTTTCCCCGGGTACGGGCGATTGCGCCGTGCGTTCTGCGCGCCCGGACCGGCACTTCCCCGCACGCACGCCGCCTCGGGGGCAAGGCGAAGCGGAGACCTACGCTTTTCATCCCGGCTTGATCATCGGTCGCCGTCTTGCCGCTCCATTTCGCGCCGGCCGAAGCCGCAGGCGCACCGGCCGCCGGCGCGAGGTGCGGGCGAGCCCGTGCTCGGTCTTCTCCCAGCGCTGCGGGGCGGCGATCAGCTGGAACAGCGCCCGCCAGCCGGCGGCCGACAGCATAAGCCAGTAGAGCGGGATCAGCGGCAGCACCCGCCACAGCCCGGTGAGACGGCGGTGGCGCATGCCGATAATGGTGCAGAACACCGTGGCGCCGTAGCCGGTCAGCAGCACGAGGATGCCGAGGCCGTCGAGCAGCAGGCTGGCGGGCGAGGCGCCGACATCGCCGCCGAAACTCCAGCGCAGCGCCAGAGCGAGCGCGAAGACCGGGTGCATCAGCGCCGAGACCAGGCCGCCGCCGAGCAGGAACAGGAAACTCAGCATACCGCTCCAGCCGATCTCGCCGATCAGCCGCCGCGGCGCCCGCCCGTGCACCAGCAGCGTCTGCATCCATCCCTTGTACCAGCGGGTGCGCTGGCGCAGCCAGGCGCCGGCGGTGCGGGGCGCCTCCTCGTCGGTGGTGGAGGCGATGATCAGCGTGCGCCAGCCCCCGCGGGCCAGCCGCACCCCGAGATCGGCGTCCTCGGCGACGTTGAACGGATCCCAGGCGCCCACCCGGTCGAGCGCGGCGCGGCGGAAATGGTTGGAGGTGCCGCCGAGCGGCAACGGTAGGCGCGCGCTGGCGAGCAGCGGCAGCACCACGTCGAAATGCGCGGCATATTCCGCCGCGAACTGGCGGGTGATCCAGCTGTCGGCGACATTGTCGATGGCGAGCCGCGCCTGCACGCAGCCGACCCGCCGGTTGCCCGGCGCGGCGAAGGCGGCGCAGGCGCGGCGCAACTGCTGCGGGTCCGGCATGTCCTCGGCGTCGTAGATGCCGACAATGGCGCCGCGCGCGAAGGGCAGGGCGGCGTTCAGGGCCTTCGGCTTGGTGCGCGGGCCGGTATCGGGCGCGGTGAGGATGTCGAAGCCGGGGCGGTTGGCGTGGCGTGCCAGCGCCGCCGCGGTCTCGCCGTCGTTGGGCTCGATGACGAGCAGCACCTGCAGTTTCTCGCGCGGATAGTCGAGCGCGGCGAGCGCCTCGATCAGCTGCGGCACCACCCGCGCCTCGCGATAGAGCGGCACGAGGAGGCTGTAGGCCGGCAGGCCGGCATCGTCACGCGGCGGCAGCGGCTCGGGTTCCGGCGTCATGGTCGAGGCGACGAGTCGCAGGCACGACCAGCCGAGCAGCACCAGCGACACCAGCAGCACCGGGCCGATGAGCAGCAGGGCGGGCGACACCAGCGCCAGGCCGGCCAGCGCCACGCAGATGAGCGCGCCAAGCACCATAAGATAGCGCGAGATGCCGAGCGTCGCCGCGCTCTGGTCCGGCTTCTCATCGCGCAGGGCGAAGGCGGCGAGCTGGCCGAGCGGCTCGGTGAAGTGCCGTCGCACATGCTGCGCCAGCCGTTCCGGCGTTGTCAGCCGCAGGCGAGCGTGCAGCATCGGTGTCGCTTCCAGCGTCGCGGCGATCCGGCGCAGCCGCAGCCCGCGCGCGGCGGCGACGATGCTGCCGTCCGGCTGGCGCATGAGGCCGCTGCGCATCAGGCCCCGCAGCGCCTCGGGCGGGGGCACGGCGACAGGCGCCGTCCCGTCGAGCGGCTCCACCGTGATGTCGAGGCGTGTCGCGGCGGCGGCGAGGAGAAGATCCGGCGTGGCGGCCGATTCGGCGAGCAGCACCTCGTCGGCGCCGATGCCGAGCCGCGCCGCTCGTTCGCGGGCCGCGACCAAAAGACGGTCCGGCAGCCGCCCCGCCAGCCCGGCGATCTCGACCGGCAAGTCCGTTGCCGCCTCGTGCGGCACCGCCTCAGGCGACGACGCCCCGTGCCGTGCGGCAAAAGTCGCCGCGGCATCTCCGGAGGCATCCACGCCATCGGCGACAGCATTCATGCCAAAACCTGCGGCAGGATATGAAACGACATCGACCGCGGCGTTCGCCGCACGATCCGCCGTCTGCCTCGCCGCCGCGTCCCCGCTCACGCCGTACGCCCCTCGCCCTCGCCCCACGGAGACGCTACAAGATCGAGGCCGGCCTGCAATCGGCCGAAGCGTGATCGAGGCGCCAGGTGCGGTACGCGACGACGAAATCCATCTTCTGTGGCCTTGCTGCCGCGCTTCTCGTCGCCGGTGGCCTCATGGTTCCACCGCCGCCCGCGGCAGCGCAGCAGCCCTCCGCGGCCCGACCCTCCACGCCCCCGCCTTCCGCATCCGATGCGGGCCGGGCGGCTTCCTCTGGGGCGGCGGTCGAGGTTGCGGTGCCCGGCTTCTGGGACCCGAAGCGCCGACCGGAAAAGCCGGACGTCACCCGCGTGCCGGCGCAGATCCGCTTTGTCACCACCGAGGACTACCCGCCCTTCAGTTTCCGTGGCGAGGACGGCCGCCCGACCGGTTTCAACATCGACATCGCCCGCGCCATTTGCTCGGAGCTCGCCATCACCTGCTCGCTGGAGGTGGTACCGTTCGAGGCGTTGACAGAGGCGCTTGCCGCCGGCAAGGCGGATGCCGCCATTGCCGGGCTGGCGATATCGTCGGCGAGCCGCGAGGCGGTGGATTTCTCCGACCGCTATTTCCGCTCGCCGGCCCGTTTCGTCGCCCGCAAGCCGGATGTCATGCCGGCGGTCACGCCGGATCTCGTGGCGTCGGAAACCGTCGGCGTCGTCGCCGGCACCGCCCATGAGGCCTATCTGCGCGATTTCTTCGCCGAGGTTGCCATCCGCTCCTTCCCGACGCCGGAGGACGCCCGCGCCGCGCTGCGCAAGGGCGAGGTCGACCTCGTCTTTGGCGACGGCGTGCAGCTGGCCTTCTGGCTCAACGGCTCGTCGTCCGAAGGATGCTGCGCCTTTGCCGGCGGGCCGTTCACCGAGAGCCTGTATTTCGGCGAGGGCATGGGCATCGCGGTCCGGCGCGGCGACGATGCGCTGCGCCAGTCGCTCAATTATGCGCTGGCGCAGATCTGGGAGAACGGCGCCTATGTCGATCTCTATCTGCGCTGGTTCCCCATCGGCGTCTATTGAGGCCGCCGGGGCTCGCCGGATACGCATCGCCCACAATGCCAGCATCACCAGAAACGCCACCTTCGCCCCCATCGCTTGACATGATGAGAACATAAAGTGAACATAAGCACAAGGGCGATGTTTTCGCAGTGCCGCATCGATTGACGCTGCGGGTGCGACTGCCTAGTGTCCGCGCCCATTCTTCAAGGTCGGGAGAGACCCATCATGACGGCGACCGCTCAGGTCGAGGATGTTGCAACCGAACTGCGGGAGCTGGCGCAGACCGCCGGCGCCTGGCCGTTCGAGGAAGCCCGCAAGATCGTCGAGCGTCTGAAGCGGAAACCGAAAGCCGAGGTGCTGTTCGAGACCGGCTACGGCCCCTCGGGACTGCCGCATATCGGCACCTTCGGCGAGGTGGCGCGCACCACCATGGTGCGCCACGCCTTCCATGTGCTGACCGGCGGCGAGATCCCGACGCGGCTGCTGTGCTTCTCGGACGACATGGACGGCATGCGCAAGATCCCGGACAATGTGCCGGATCCCGCTGCGCTGAAGCCCTATCTGCAAATGCCGCTCACCGTGGTGCCGGACCCGTTCGGCGGCGGCTATCCCAGCTTCGGCGCGCATAACAACGCCATGCTGCGGCGCTTCCTCGACACTTTCGGCTTCGATTACGAGTTCGCCAGCGCCACCGACTACTACAAGGCCGGCAAGCTCGACGCCGTGCTGCTCAAGGCGGCGGAGAAGTACGAGGCCATCATGGAAGTGATGCTGCCGACGCTGGGCGAGGAGCGGCAGGCGACCTATTCGCCGTTCCTGCCGATCTCGCCGATTTCGGGCCGCGTGCTCTACGTGCCGCTGAAGGCGGTGGATGCCAAGGCCGGCACCATCACCTTCACCGACGAGGACGGGGTGGATAAGACCGTTCCGGTCACCGGCGGCCAGGTGAAGCTGCAGTGGAAGCCGGATTTCGGCGCCCGCTGGGCGGCGCTCGACGTCGATTTCGAAATGTTCGGCAAGGACCACCAGACCAACGCGCCGATCTATGATCGCATCTGCGAGATCCTCGACGGCGTGGCGCCGGAGCATTTTGTCTATGAGCTGTTCCTCGACGAAATCGGCCAGAAGATCTCCAAGTCCAAGGGCAATGGCCTGTCCATCGACGAGTGGCTGACCTATGCCAGCCCGGAGAGCCTGGCGCTCTATATGTTCCAGTCGCCGCGCTCGGCGAAGAAGCTGCATTTCGACGTCATCCCCAAGGCGGTCGACGAATATTACAGCTTCCTCGCCCGCTACCCGTCGCAGGACTGGAAGAACCGGCTCGGCAACCCGGTGTGGCACATCCATTCCGGCAACCCGCCGGTTCTCGATCTGCCGGTCTCGTTCGGCCTGCTGCTGAAGCTCGCCTCGGCCTCCAACGCCGAGGACAAGGGCGTGCTGTGGCGCTTCATCGGCCGCTATGCGCCGGGCGTGACGGCACAAACCCACCCGCATATGGACCAGCTGGCCGGCTACGCGGTGCGCTACTTCATCGATCGGGTGAAGCCGCGCCGTGCCTTCCGCCTGCCGGACGAGGTGGAGGCCGATGCGCTCGCCCGTCTCGATGCCGCGCTCGCGCCGCTCGACGGCCAGGATTCTCCCGATGCCCGTGACGCCATCCAGAACGCGGTGCTCGATGTCGCCCGCCCGGTGCCGCGCTATCAGGATGCGAAGCGCAAGGGGCCGGATGGCGGGCCGGGCGTCTCCTTCGCCTGGTTCAGCGCGCTGTACGAACTGCTGCTCGGCGAGAAGGAAGGGCCGCGTTTCGGCACCTTCGTCGCCGCCTACGGCATCCCGGAGACGCGGGCGCTGATCGCCCGCGCGCTGTCCGGCGAACTCGCCAAGGGTGCGGCGTAAACGACGCGGCCTGATTTCCTGAACCTTCGTCGCGGCGGGCCGTTTCCGCCACGACGTGGCTTTCGCGCCCGGCGCCCACGTCCTAGTCTTCCGGCAAAATCAGGGGGGACTCCGTGGGCCACGATCACTCGCACGATCACGAACATTCTGAAGCCGAGCGCTGGAAGCATGATGGCGTGTGCGTCATCAAAGGCGACCGGCTTGATTCCAACACCGCCCAGACTCCGGGCATGTTCCGTCAGGCGGCCATCAACCATGCCCGCGTCGGCGCGCAGAAGATCTGGGCCGGCACGGTGACCATCCAGCCCGACGCCAAGACCGGCGTGCATCATCACGGTGCGCTGGAGAGCGTCATCTATGTCGTGCGCGGCCGCGCCCGCATGCGCTGGGGCGAGCGGCTGGAATATGTCGCAGAGGCCGGGCCGGGCGACTTCATTTTCGTGCCGCCCTATGTGCCGCATCAGGAGATCAACGCCGACCCGAACCAGCCTTTGGAATGCGTGCTGGTGCGCTCGGACAATGAGGCGGTGGTGGTGAACATCACCGATGTCGACCCGGTGGAGAAGCCGGAGGCGGTCTATTGGGTCGACCCGATCCACAAGGCGCTGTGAGGCGCTCAGCGGGCGTGTATCTCACGCGGGTTGCGTCGGCCGCCTGCGCCGCGTCGAAGGACGTCGTGCGGATCGTATCCCGCCGTGGAGAACCTGCCACGGCGGCGCTTGCCCGCCTTGCCGCCCGTCGATGCGGGGCACTAGCTTGGTGTGTTGATCGCTTGGGAGGAGACATATGCCGCGACTTCTGGAAGCTGCCGCGCTTTCCGGCGTGCTTCTCGGACTTGCCGCCGCTCCGGTGATGGCCCAGTCGGTGCCGCCCGGCAGCTACCAGCAGTCCTGTCAGGACATTCGCAACGTTGCCGGCTGGCTGCGCGCCTCGTGCCGCGATCGTTCGGGCCGCTGGGTCGAGGCCAATATGGCGATCTCCTGGTGCGCGCCGGGCAACGACATCTCCAACGAGGATGGCCGCCTCGTCTGCAAGGCTGGCGCGTCGAGCTTCGGCAGCGAGCGACCGCCGCAGGGCTCCTATATGGGCACCTGCCGCGATGTGCGCATGTCGGCCGGCTGGCTCAAGGCGACCTGTCAGGACATGAAGGGCCGCTGGGTCGACGCCACCACTGCGGCCAGCTGGTGCACCGGCCGCGACATCGCCAATGTCGATGGGCGTCTCACCTGCCGCTAGAGCGTTTTCGGTGAAATCCGGTTCAGCGGAAAAGCTCTAGCTCTTTGTTTCTACGCAATTCTTTCCGCAAAACCGCGGCGCACTTTTGCGGAAATTGCTCTAGGCGCGTTCGCGGTCAGCTCTTGCCGCAGGCGGCGAGCAGCGCCGCATAGGGCTCGGCCATGCCGGCCTGGCTCATGATGAAGCGGGCGCCCTTCACCGCCATCACGAAGGGGCGGTTGGTCTTCACGATGGCGGCCAGCCCGGCGAGCGGGCCGTGCCCCTCGACATCGATGCCGCCGCTTTCCTCATTGGCCACCGCCTTGCCGGGGAAGGCGACGCGGGCGCGATTATTCTCCAGCATCACCTCGGCGGCCTCGCCGGGCAGCAGCCCGTTCGAGCCGATCAATGAGCGCACCGTGAGCGTGCCGCTGCCCGGCAGGCAGGCGATGTCGAGCACCCGCTTGCCGGTCGCCGGCTCGCCGAGCACCAGATGCACGGTCTCGCCCTGCTGGGCGCCGTACCAGACCGGCTCAGCCCGCGCCGACGCCGATCCGAGGGCGAGGAGCGGCAATACGAGGCCGAGAAGGCGAAGGCGGGACATGGCATCACCGGACTGGAGCCCGCCGGTCCGGCAGAATCGCCGGATCGGCACGAACGGGCTCTGATTTCACAACGCTGGAATCGATTGCCGGCGCAAAAGTCATCCGACTTCTGCGGGACCTTGGCGCGGGGAGAACGGCTTCAACTCACCGAACGGTCGCCGAGCGATTTCTCGCGAAGCGCGCTGAGCGTCGTCGTCGGGGTGATCGCCTCCGGGTCGAGCCGCACATGCACCACCGCCGGCTTGCCCGAGGCAAGCGCGGCGTCGAGCGCCGGCACGAAGTCCTCGTCGCGCTCCACCCGCGCGCCGAACGCGCCGAAGGCGTGCGCATAGGCGGCAAAGTCCGGGTTCACCAGCGAGGTGCCGAACACCCGCGTCGGGAATTCGCGCTCCTGGTGCATGCGGATGGTGCCGTACATGCCGTTGTCGATCACCACCACCAGCACCGGGATCTTGTGCTGCACGGCGGTGGCGAGCTCCTGCCCGGTCATCAGGAAGTCGCCGTCGCCGCACACCGCCACCGCCAGTCGCTCGGGATGCACCCGCCGGGCGGCGATCGCCGCTGGGAAGCCATAGCCCATCGAGCCGGAGGTCGGCGCCAACTGGCTGCCATAGGCGCGGAAATGGTGGAAGCGATGCACCCAGGTAGCGAAATTGCCGGCGCCGTTGCAGATCGCGGTGTCGGCCGGCAGCGACCTGAGCCAGTGCACCAGCGTCGCCATCTGCACCGGGCCGGGATTGGCTGGCGGCTGGTCGCTCCAGGCGCGGTAGTCGGCCCGCGCTTCCTGCCGCCAGTCGCTCCAGCGAAGCGTCTGCGGCGGCTGCACGCCCTCCAGTGCCGCCGCGAAGGCCTGCGGTGAGGCATTGATGGCGAGAGCGGGCTGGAACACCCGGCCGATCTCGTCCGGGTCGGCATGGACATGCACGATATCGACGCCGGGATCGGGGATACCGAACAGCGAATAGCCCTGCGACGGCACCTCGCCGAGCCGGCCGCCGGCGAGGATGACGAGGTCGGCCGCCTTCAGCCGCTTGACCAGCTTCGGGTTGATGCCGAGCCCGACATCGCCGGCATAGCAGGCATGGTCGGCGGGAAACAGCATCTGGCGGCGGAAGCTGACGCAGACCGGCAGGTCGAAGCGCTCGGCGAAGCGCTTCACCGCCGCCACCGCCTTCTCGTTCCAGCGGCTGCCGCCGAGCATCAGCAGCGGCCGCTCGGCGTTCCACAGCAGCTTTTGCAGCCGCATCATGTCGGTGAGGCCGGGCCAGGTCTCGGCCGGCTCGAAAGCGGGGGCGTCCGGTACATCGACAATGTCGGCCAGCATGTCCTCCGGCAGCGCGATCACCACCGGGCCGGGCCGGCCCTGCGTCGCCACCCGGAAGGCGCGGGCGAGGATCTCGGGAATGCGAGCGGCGTCGTCGATCTCCACCGCCCATTTGGCCAGCGTGCCGAACACCGCGCGGTAGTCGACTTCCTGGAACGCCTCGCGCCCGCGCATCGCCCGGCCGATCTGGCCGACAAACAGGATCATCGGCGTCGAATCCTGCTGGGCGACGTGCACGCCGGCGCTGGCATTGGTGGCACCCGGCCCGCGGGTGACGAAGCAGATGCCCGGCCGCCCGGTCAGCTTGGCCGAGGCCTCCGCCATCATCGCCGCGCCGCCCTCGTGGCGGCACACCACGAAGTCGATCTCGGTGTCGGACATGGCGTCGAGCACGTCGAGATAGCTTTCGCCCGGCACGCCGAAGGCGCGGATGACGCCATGGCCGAGGAGCGCGTCGACGAGGAGGCGGGCACCGGAGCGGGCAGGGGGAAGCGGTCGGGTCGGGAACGACGTCATCGGGTCACGCGGATTGGCGCAAACAGCGCGCGGTTGAAGCCGGACCGGCGAGGGGCCGATCCGGCGGCAATCTAACCCGCTAATGCCTGCCGTGCAGGCCCAAAATCACCTGCCGCACCGGCGAAAATCGCTGGCCGGGGCGGTCGCGATTCCCTTGCCTCGCGGTGGGCAGCGCTCAGCCGGCCTCGCCGACCGCCTTTTCGGCGGCGCGGATCGCCGCCTGCCGGCGGGCGTGTCCTTCGCCGATTGGCGGCCCCTTGAAGCGCCGCTGCTCGAAAGCCAGCCACACCGCCCGAAGGAGAAGAACAGGAAGATGGTGGCGCGCGGCATCGCACTGCCGAGCACCCCGGACCACACGAGCGACATCAGCATGCCGCGCGGCACCGCGCGCGTCGCGTCGGGCGTCTCCTCCGAGGTGTGGGCGGAGGCGTCGTAGCCGGTTATGGCGTAGATCGGCAGCAGCAGGCTGAGCAGGAACGCCCAGCCCGTCGAGACCTCCGGCCGCACGTCGACACCGGCCGCGCCGGCATCGTTGGAGAAGGTGAACCGCCGGCCGATATCGTAGCCGGGGGCGAAGATGCGAAATTCTCTTTCCGTTATCTTACGTAGCGGAATGGAGACGCATCCGGGCAGGCCCCCGCCGTCGCGTCTCCTGCACGCTCCGTAGCGGAGCACCCGGCAGCCGGAAGGCTGCCGGAGCAGTCCGTCGCATGGCGCATCGGGCCGGCGCTAGAGAAACCCGATCCAGCGGCCGGCCAGCAAGGTCCCGAGCCACAGCAGCATCGAGGCGAAGGCCCGCAGCCTCACTGCCGTGGTCGGCTCCAGTCCGGCCAGCACGCGGCGATAACCGCCGCTCGCATGTTGCCAGCCGACATTGGCCAGCGCGAGCGCCAGCAGGCCGATTTTGACCAGGAAGGCGGTATTGGCGAGATATTCCGCCGGCCGCACGGTGAACAGCCACAGGCCGGTCAGCAGGGCGAGCGCCACGCCGAGGGCGGCGGTGCGCGACAGGAACGGCACCAGCATCGGCATCGGCACGGTGGCTGCGAGGCCGAGCAGCCGCGCGTCGAGCGGCAGCACGGCACCGAGGATCAACCCGATCCCGAGGATATGGCCGGCATTGACCAGCAGATAGGCGGTGGCCGAGCCCTGCAGCCAGCGTGCTCCCGGCCAGCCTCCCAGCGCGACGAGGAATTCCACGTGTGCCCGCCGCTTCAGCCGTCGCCGATGCGCTCGGGATACATGTCGTAATTCTTGCCGGCGATAGTGATGCGCACCGCCTTCATATGCGCCTGCGACGCGTCGCGCGAACGGTTGCCGAGCACGGTGATCGCGTCGCCCGGCTTGGCGGTGTCGGCGGTGAAGCCGGAGTTCTCGGTCTGCCTCGGATTGCCGAGATCGACCCGCCAGACGGTTCCGTCCTGCGCCGCGACCTGTAATGTCGGATGCGGCGGTGCCATGGAGATGGCGCGGATGGTGCCGGTCAGTGTCATCTTCTCGCCCTCCGCCCAGGACCAGCCGTGATGGGCGAGGGCAGGGGCGGCGGCAGCGCCGAGCGCGACCGCAAGGATCGCGGCGAGCGCAAGCGGCGAGCGAGGCGAGGGTGCACGAAGCGTGGACGGGCGAAACATGAGGTGTCTCCTGTCGCAGCGGAACCTGAGCGCAGGTTAAGTCGCCAGCACCGCGAAAGGCGACCGTCCCGCTCCTCACAATCGCGGTAGCCGATGGCATGCAGGGCGGGCGGCACGTCGCCATGGAAACAGCGTAAGCGGGGAAATGCCGGCACCTCAAGCCGAGGCCGTCTCTCGCAGAGGCGCTAGCATTGCTAGAGCGGAACCCGACCTGAATGAATCGAGAGGGATTCCCAAATCAGGGGCGAAGTGCTTCAGAGTGTCTGCCGGAGGGAGGCCGGCCGGCATGTCGAGAGCCCTATCGGTCGATCTTCGGGTTCGGGTTCTTGGAGCTGTTGCCGCCGGTGCGCCGCACCGGGAGGCGGCCGAGCGTTTTGGCGTGAGCGCCGCCAGCGTCAGCCGTTGGCGCAAGCGGGATCGCGAACAGGGTGACCCGCGCCCCGGGCGGCTCGGCGGGGACCGGCGTTCGGATCGGATCGAGGCTCATCGTGAGGCCGTGATGGCGGCGCTTGGGCCCGGCCGAGACGCCACCATCGAGGAGGTGCGCGCCAGCCTGGCGAAGCAGGGTCTCGTCTTCGGCTACGGCACGATCCAGCGCTTCTTCGCGCGCCACGCCATCACGCGCAAAAAAAGACCGCGCACGCGACCGAACAGGATCGCCCCGACGTCCTGACAAGGCGCGAGCAATGGTTCGAGGGACAACTCGACCTCGATCCCGACCGACTGGTCTTCATCGACGAAACCTGGGCCTCGACCAATATGGCCCGCCGCCACGGGCGCTGCCGGCGCGGCGAGCGGCTTCGGGTGGGCGTGCCGCACGGGCACTGGAAGACCACGACCTTCGTCGGCGCGCTGACCCTTCGCGGCTTCATCGCACCGTGGGTGCTGGACGGGCCGATCAACCGGGATGCCTTCGAGACCTATGTCGCCAAGCTGCTGGTCCCGGAACTGCGGCTCGGCGATGTCGTCGTCATGGACAACCTGTCCAGCCACAAAGGGCCGCGTGTGCGCGAGATGATTGAGGCGGTCGGCGCCGAGTTGCGCTACCTCCCGCCCTACAGCCCCGACTTCAACCCAATCGAGAACGCCTTCGCCAAGCTTAAGGCGCTGCTGAGAAAGGCCGCCGAACGAACCGTCAACGGACTCTGGGACGCCATAGCCGCATCCTCGACCTCTTCCCGCCCGCCGAGTGCGCCAACTACTTCAGCGCCGCCGGCTACGACGCAACCTGATGGGATTCCGCTCTAGACGCCGTCGCCGCGGATGCGAGCGCGACGCCCGCGCGGTGCCATCCGGGTAAGACGGCGGCGCGGGGTAACTACCGCCGACGCTGCCGGCAGGGTGTCGCGGGGGAGTGCCGGTGGGCTCGCCGTAGCGAGCAGCGCCCCGCAGGAAATAGCCGCGACGCGTGCCTGCCTTACGCTGGCGCTGACAGCAACGAGCCAGACCCGCCGGAGAACGAAGCCGGTCGCGCCGGATTCAACCGCACCGGTCGCATCGGGACAAAATCAGCCTGATCGTACACCGCACCATACCGCTGGCGTCATGGCGGCGATGGCCGATCATCTTGGTTGAACCGCAGAAAATACTGCTCCCGCCGGTGCGTGCCGCCAGAATGACTTGGGTCTCTCGTCTGGTGATCCGCGACGTCTTTTCGATGGCTCGCGAACGCTAGGTGTCTACGCTGGCGCGCAGCGCGTTATCTTGGATGAACTCGCGGCGCGGTTCCACCACATCGCCCATCAGCCGATTGAACAGGTCGTCGGCATCGGCGACTTCCTTCACCTTCACCTGCAGCAGCGAGCGGGCATTGACGTCGAGCGTCGTCTCCCAAAGCTGTTCGGCATTCATCTCGCCAAGGCCCTTATAGCGTTGCAGCGACACGCCTTTCCGGCCGGCATCGGTGACGGCGTCGAACAGGTCCATCGGGCCGTGCACCAGCGTCTCGGTGCCCCGGCGCTTCAGTGTCGCCGCTTGCGCATGCACCTCGCGGAGATTGGCAACGAGTTGGTCGAGCCGGCGGGCTTCGGCCGAGCCGAGGAAGGTCGCATCGAGATTGACGACCTCCTTCACCCCACGCACCGTGCGCTGGAAGTGGAACCCGGCGCCGTCGGCCGTGCCAACCCAGCCGCGTTCGATATCTTCGGCAATGTTATCAAGGCGTTGCGCGACATCGACCGCCACTTTCGCTGCCGGCTCCTCGTCGGTCAGCAGGCCGGACACCAGCGCGCCGGCAAGTGCCGCCTGCTCCACCACCGCACGGTTGTAGCGCGGATGCAGTCCCTGCAGCGTGGTGCGGAAGGCGCGGGCGCTCTCCACCACCGAGAGCAGGTCGGCGCCGGCGCGGACCTCGCCACTGGCCATGGAGAGGCTGGCGTCATCAAGCCCTTGGGAAACAAGGTAATCTTCCAGTGACCGCTCGTCCTTCAGGTACTGCTCGGACTTGCCGCGCGTCACTTTGTAGAGCGGTGGCTGGGCGATATAGATGTGTCCGCGATCCAGCAATTCCGGCATCTGACGGAAGAAGAAGGTCAGCAGCAGCGTGCGGATATGCGAGCCGTCGACATCCGCGTCCGTCATGATGATGATCTTGTGATAGCGCAGCTTGTCGGCATTGAAGTCGTCGCGGCCGATGCCGGTGCCGAGTGCGGTAATCAGCGTGCCGACCTGGTCGGACGAAAGCATCTTGTCGAAGCGCGCGCGCTCGACATTCAGGATCTTGCCACGAAGCGGAAGAATAGCCTGGAAGGCTCTGTTGCGCCCCATCTTGGCCGAGCCGCCTGCCGAGTCGCCCTCGACGATGAACAGCTCGGACTTTGCCGGGTCGCGCTCCTGGCAATCGGCGAGTTTACCTGGAAGGGACGCGACGTCGAGCGGGTTCTTGCGGCGCGTCAGCTCGCGCGCCTTGCGTGCCGCCTCGCGCGCCGCCGCCGCTTCCACCACCTTGCCGACCACCGACTTCGCCTCGGCGGGATGCTCTTCCAGCCAGTTGTTCAGCGCGTCGTTGACCAGCGTCTCGACCACTGGCCGTACCTCGGACGACACCAGCTTGTCCTTGGTCTGCGAGGAGAATTTCGGGTCCGGCACCTTCACCGACAGCACGGCGGTGAGGCCCTCGCGGCAATCCTCGCCGGTCGGATCGACCTTTTCCTTCTTGGCGATGCCCGAGCGCTCGGAATAGCCGATGATCTGCCGGGTCAGTGCCGCCGCAAACCCGGTAAAATGCGTGCCGCGGTCGCGCTGCGGGATGTTGTTGGTGAAGCACAGCACGTTTTCATGATAGCTGTCGTTCCACGACAACGCGCATTCGACGGTAATCCCGTCTTTCTCGGCGCGGATCACCACCGGCTTCGGCAGAAGAGCCTGCTTGGAGCGATCGAGATACTGCACGAAGGCTTCGACGCCGCCCTCATACATCATCTCTTCGCGCTTGATTTCAGGGTGGCGGGCGTCGGTCAAGACGATGCGGACGCCGGAATTCAGGAACGCCAGCTCACGCAAGCGATGTTCAAGCGTCGCATAGTCGAATTCAATGTGGGTGAAGGTTCCCGGGCTCGGAACGAAGGTCACCATAGTGCCGCGCTTGCCGGTCGGCGCCGGACCTTTCACCGCCAGCGGCGCCTCGGCATCGCCATGACGGAAGCGCATATGGTGTTCCAACCCATTGCGCCATATGGTCAAATCGAGAGTGGTCGAGAGCGCGTTCACCACCGAGACGCCGACACCGTGCAAGCCGCCGGAAACCTTGTAGGAATTCTGGTTGAACTTCCCGCCGGCATGCAGCTGGGTCATGATGACTTCAGCCGCCGAAACGCCTTCTTCGGGATGAATATCCGTCGGGATGCCACGTCCGTTATCCGTCACCGTTACCGAGCCTTCGGCGTTCAAGGTGACGGTAACTTCTGTTGCGTAGCCAGCTAGTGCTTCGTCGATGGCGTTGTCCACCACCTCGTAAACCATATGGTGGAGGCCCGACCCGTCGTCGGTATCGCCGATATACATGCCCGGCCGCTTGCGTACCGCGTCCAGCCCCTTGAGGACCTGGATGGACTGCGCGCCGTACTCTTCGGGAGACGGAGCGGAATCGGTGTCGGACATGGTTATCAACTCTTCGAATCGTTGAGATCGTTCAGGTTCTTTGTAGCGCAATCACGCGCCTATTTCGTGGCCACCATCACTGCCGCGCCGGCCATTGCCGTGCCGCAGGCGCGATTGATCAGGCGGATCGTCCGGCGACTCCCGATCATGCCGCGTGCCCGTTGCGCAAGGCCGACATAGAGCCCGAAGACCAATGCCAGCACCATCACGATAATCGCGCACATCTCAACGAAGGCGAGCATCGTCAGGTGGTTGAGGTCGATGATTGTCGGCAGTAGGGCGAGATAGAAGGCCATCGCCTTGGGATTGCCCAACGTCATGCCGAGCCCGGTGAGGAACAGTCCGGCAGGCGAGCCGTTTGGCTTGGGCATGGTGGCGGCAATGGCGTGAGCAGGAGCCGTCCACAGCTTCCAGGCAAGAAATATGAGATAGATTGCCGCCGCCAGTCGCACGACGACAAACAGCGAGCCGAGCGTGGCCGCCAATGCCGCCAGCCCCAACGCGGCAGCCGCCAGCCACACCATGTCGCCGAGGATGATGCCGGCCACGAGAGGGATCGTGCCCTGGCGGCCATGCGCCAATGTTCGCGCCACCAGCGCAATCACGCTCGGCCCCGGCGAGGCGGCAGCCAACGCAAGCGCTGCGGCAAAGACGAACAATCCCAGCAAATCCATCGCCTCTTCGTGCGCGCGGGCGCGCGAAAGGTCAAGGGATAAAATAGTTAAATCAACTCAATGTGTTGAGTTGATTAGTCCGGAATGGACGCGATCCGGCCGGGGCTGACTGAAAACCGCTCGGCGTCCCGGGGCAGTGCGGCGAAGGCGGCAGGGTCGGCGCCGGTCATCCACACCTGCCCGCCGAGCGCGTGCAGCGTCGCGAAAAGCGCTTCCCGGCGGGACGGATCGAGATAGGCGACGACATCGTCGAGCAGCATGACTGGGCTCATGCCGGCCATCTCCGCCACTAGGCGAGCATGTGCGAGAATAAGGCCGATCAACAGCGCCTTCTGTTCGCCGGTGGAGCCCTGCGCCGCCGGCATGGCTTTCGGGCCATGACCGACCATGAGGTCGGACAGATGCGCTCCCTCGAGCGTCCGTCCGGCGGCACGGTCGCGCGGGCGGGCTTCCCGCAGCACGGCGCGGTAGCCGTCCTCTACCTGCGTCGCCGGCAGATAGGCGAGTTCGCGCTCGATCGCGCCGTCGAGAGCTAGCGTCGCCCAGGGAAACGCCGATCCGTCATCGCGTCCGGCAGTGATGCCGGAGGCGAGCCGGCGTACCGTTTCCAGCCGCGCGGCCGCCACCGCGACCGAGAGAGCCGCGAGTTCCTGTTCGACGGCGTCGAGATAGCGCGGATCGGTGCGAGTATCTTCCAGAAGGCGATTGCGCGCGCGCAGCGCCCGCTCCAGCGCGTTCACCCGTGCTCCATGCTCGGCATCTACCGCCAGCACCAGCCGGTCCAGGAAGCGCCGCCGTTCGGCGGGCGGGCCGGAGAACAGGCCATCCATCTCCGGCGTCAGCCAGATCACCCGCACGAAATCGGCAAAGGCCGCCGCCGAGCCGACCGGCTCGCCATCGATGCGGCAGCGGCGAGCACGTGCCTCGCCCGTCGGGTCGGGTTCCTGTCCGGTACCAAGCGTCACGTCGCCATAAGTGCCGGCGAGCACCGCCGACACCGCCCAGCCATCCGCTTTCACGCCGTCGTGGCGATAAGGAAGCTGGTCGAGTGCGGCGCGGCGCAGGCCACGGCCGGGAGTCAGCAGCGAAATGGCTTCGAGAACGTTGGTCTTGCCGGCACCGTTGAGGCCAAGCAGCACCACCGTGTCTGCCTCGGACCGCAGTTCCGCGGCTTCATAACTGCGGAACTGCGTCAGCCGCAGGCGGGTGATGCGTGTGGCGGGCGGGCTCACACGCGCATCGGCATCAGTACATAAAGCGCACCGCGCCGCTCGGGGTCCTGCACCAGCGTCGGCGAACCGGGATCGGCGAATTTCAGCTCCGCCGTCGTGCCCTCGATCTGGCCGGTAATGTCGAGGAGATAGCGGCTGTTGAAGCCGATATCGATCGCCTCGGCGGCGTATTCGACCTCGATCTCCTCGGTCGCGCTGCCGGAGTCCGGATTGGTGACCGAGAGAGTGAGCTTGCCATCGGCGATGGAGAGCTTCACCGCCCTCCCGCGCTCGCTCGCCACCGTCGAGACGCGGTCGACCGCGGCGGCAAAATCGGCCTTCTCCACCACCAGCGTCTTGTCGTTGTTGAGCGGAATGACGCGACCGTAGTCGGGGAAGGTGCCGTCGATCAGCTTCGAGGTCAGCACCACGCGGTCGAGCGAGACGCGGATCTTGGCAGTGGAGAGCTCGACGGTGACCTCGGCCTCGCCATTCTCGGCGAGACGCTGGATCTCGGCGACCGCCTTGCGCGGCACGATGACGCCGGGCATGCCGGCTGCTCCTGCGGGGGCCTCGGTCTGCGCCTGGGCAAGCCGGTGTCCATCGGTGGCCACCGCGCGCAGCACCGGTCCGCCGGCATCGGCGACGTGGAAATAGATGCCGTTGAGATAGTAGCGGGTCTCTTCGGTCGAGATGGCGAACTGCGTCTTGTCGACGAGGCGGCGCAGCTCGCCGGCCGGCAGGGTGAAGCGATGGCTCATCTCGCCGGCGGCAAGGTCCGGAAACTCGGCTTCCGGCAGCGTCTGCAGCTGGAAGCGCGAACGGCCGGCGCGCACGGTGAGCGTGCCGCGGTCGCCCGAGGTCTCGATCTGCACCTGCGCCCCTTCGGGCAGCTTGCGCACGATCTCGTAGATGGTGTGGGCCGGCACCGTGGTGGCGCCTTCCTGCCCGACCTCGGCCGGGATTGTCTCCACCACCTCGATGTCGAGATCGGTGGCGCGCAGGGCGAGGCCGCGCGCATCGGTGCGCATCAGCACGTTCGCCAGGATCGGGATGGTATTGCGCCGCTCGACGACCCGGTGGACATGGGCGAGAGACTTGAGGAGCTCGGCCCGCTCGACGGTGACCTTCATGGCCGCGACACCCGTGGCTTTCGGAAAGGGGAGGGACTTCCCAGGGCGCGGAATGAAGCGGGCGCTGCCTCACATCGCGCCCCGGCGAGCGGCGCGGGCGCGCCGCCGGGCTGACGACATTGCCGCCAGACCCTTAGCAATACAAGCCCACTATGCCGCAGTGCGGCGATTTCGTGGGGATAAAAGGCCGCCAGGCGACGACCCTGCTGACTTGGCTACTCGCTGACCAGCCGCTTGAGCGTCTCGACCTCGCTGGCGAGCGCGCTGTCGCTGCCTACCAGCCCCTCGATCTTGCGCACGGCATGGAGAACGGTCGTGTGGTCGCGGCCGCCGAAGCGCCGGCCGATCTCGGGAAGCGATCGCAGGGTGAGCATCTTGGCCAGATACATCGCGATCTGGCGCGGCTTTACCACATTGGCGGTGCGGCGCTGCGAGAGGATGTCGGCCCGGGTGACGTTGTAGTGCTTGGCGACGATACGCAGAATGTCATCGACGCGAACCCGCTTGGGCTCGGAGGAGCGCACGAGGTCCCGCACCGCTTCTTCGGCCATTTCCAGCGTGATGGCACGGGATGTCAGCTGGTTATGCGCGAGCAGCCGGTTCAGCGCGCCGTCGAGATCGCGGCCGTTCTGGCCGCAATTGCGGGCGATGAACTGCAGCACGTCCTGCGGCACGCTGAAGCCAGGATGCTGCTGGGCGAGCGCGGCAACGCGGCTCGCCAGGATTTCCAGCCGCAGATCCTCGTCGAGCGCGTCGATCTCCACCACCAGCCCACCAGCGAGGCGCGAGCGCACCCGTTCTTCCAGCGCATCGAGTTCCGACGGCGGGCGGTCGGCGGCAATGACGATCTGCCGACCGGAATCCATCAGGGAATTGAGGGTGTGACAGAATTCCTGCTGCACGCTCTTGCCCTGCAGGAATTGCAGGTCGTCGATCACCAGGGTGTCGATCTCGCGCACCTGCTCCTTGAAGGCGAGGGCGGATTGGCTCTTGAGCGCGGCGATGAAGCCATACATGAAACGTTCGGCGGTGAGATAGACAACGCGGCGGCCGCGCTCGGCGCCGGCGGCGACGATCGCCTGCAGCAGATGCGTCTTGCCGAGGCCAACGGCGGCGTGGAGATAAAGCGGATTGAACACCGCCGGGCCGCCGGCGGGCGCCTGCGCCACTTTCAACGCTGCGGCGTGGGCAAGCCGGTTGGAGCTGCCCAGTCGATAGGTGCCAAAGGTGAGCCGGGCGTCGAGCGGCGACCCGGAGCCGAGATCGGGCGTGGAAGCCGGGGCGGCGGGGGCGGAGGTGACCGTCTTGATCTCGGCGAGCTGACGCGGCTGCGTGGAAGATTCGGCGCGGGTGATCACCGGCACATGGCCGGGGCTGCGCAGTACCGCGGTGCGTACCGAAAGCTCGACGCGCGAACCGGCGATCTCCTCGTTCCACAACGCATTGAGGCGATCTATGTAATGCTGCTGGATCCAGTTCTTGAGGAAGCGTGTCGGCACGGAAAGGCGCACGGTTTCACCGAAGATGCCGTCGAGCTCCACCCGTGCGAACCAGCTAAGATAGACCTCTTCCCCGATCTCGGCGCGCAGACGGCGGCGCACGCGGTCCCAGAAGTTGCGGGGATCTCCATCGAACCCATCTGCGTCCCCGTTGCCGCGGGGCGGCACGGTGACGGAATCGGAAACGGTCGTCTCGACGATGCTGGACTTGAACATGGAGTCTCCGCTGCTTTTTGGGCGGTTTATTGGAAGCACCGGCCGGCGGCACGTCACGCATGCGTCAAGCAATACGCGGCGCGCGACAAACGCGGCGGTGACGATGGCAAATCGGGAATGCGCGGCCGTCAGGGCGGCGGCGTCACCGGATCAGGCCGGAGGCCCGGAACAGGGGGGCAACGCGGATGAACAGGATGCCTGGATATCGTTCGGCAGATCGCGGTCGGTGAATATTCCCCGAAGCCCGCAGCTGCGGCCGGCGGATCCTGTGCGCGTCATATCAAGCGCGCCCATTCGCGTGAACATAAGAGCCCCTTCGCGGCAAGTGCATTGCCGTCCCTGTTGACGTTTATTGGTTTCAGGTGACGCTATATACGAACGCTACTAGAGTTCCGACGGAGAGTTAAAGTCGTTTGACATTGGTCTCCGTCATTCCCGGCGTACTCTATATACGTGGAGGTGGTGGATGCTGAAAACAACATGCGACACTCCTCCTCACGTGCAATGAGTAGTTCGAAAACTCAACTTTTCGCTGAGATATCCGGCCTCGCCGGATGAAGAGAACATACACAGGGCCTCCCCGTCGCGCAACGCTCTTGGCGGCTTCGGCGGGCTTGCCGCCGGCCGATTCGGCGCCTTGGCGCCAGCAACGCCGAACTGCTAGTCGGCAAATCTCTGACTCCTCTGGAAGATTCAGGAAACCGGCGCGAATCGGGCCGAAACAGGTTTTTTTTAATCGTCCGCGATCGGACTGCTTCGGGGTGGTCGATTCGATGGTGTGTCCGGGGCGTGCCATTCAAGTTATTGATTTATCATCAGAATATTTGTGCGCTCGTTAACGGTTTCCGGATCTCGCGACAGGATTGTCGCTGCGTTAGGGCCGTGTCGGAGTCAAGGCTGGAATGCGACGCCGGAGCTCGGCCGGCAGCCTCTGTGTCGTTCATGTGACGCCTCCAGCCGACGGTTTTCCGATGCTGGCGGACCCCGGGGAAGTTGGAGGTCGCCGCAATGCAAAAAGCCCGGCATGAAGCCGGGCTTTTCATCTATTTTAGTCGCAATTTGCGGTCGATGTGATCAGGCGCTGAGCTTGGCAAGACGCAGGGTCAGGCGCGACACCTTGCGCGAAGCGGTGCTCTTGTGGAGGACACCCTTCTGCGCCGCGCGCATGATTTCCGGCTCGGCCGCCTTGAGGGCAACGGTAGCCGCAGCGCTGTCACCAGCCGCCAAAGCTTCCTCGACCTTGCGGACGAAGGTGCGCATACGCGAGCGACGGCTCGCATTGACCTCGGTACGACGCGCAATCTTGCGAGCCGCCTTCTTGGCGGAGGGCGTATTGGCCATCGGCCGTCCTCTTCGATCGTTGCCAGCACAGCAAAAGCTGTACCAGCAGGAATGTCATGTGACAAAAGGGAAGCGGGCGCTCCGGTTGGGAGCCCCGCGTGAGTGGCGGGCTTATAGTAGGCAGGCGCCGCGGCGTCAATAGCGGCCGGGAGCGTTCACCTGTTGTTAAAGTTCGGGCTGCGTTTCTCGACGAAGGCGGCCATGCCTTCCTTCTGATCGTCGCTGGCGAACAGCGAC
Organism: Ancylobacter defluvii; assembly: GCF_018390605.1. Lineage (GTDB taxonomy): Bacteria > Pseudomonadota > Alphaproteobacteria > Rhizobiales > Xanthobacteraceae > Ancylobacter > Ancylobacter defluvii. The sequence continues at coordinate 571,729 of NZ_JAHBGD010000024.1, read as the reverse complement.
TGGAACAGCCGCCGCTCGAAGCGGATGCCTTCGCCGAGGGTGGTTTCAAACGAGCGGTTGACGCTTTCCTTCGCCATCATCACCGACGGCAGCGAGAGATTGGCGATGGTGTCGGCCACCTTCATCGCCTCGGTCATCAAATCGGCCAGCGGGACGACGCGGGAAACCAGGCCGTACATATCGGCTTCGCTGGCGCTAAGTGTCCGTCCTGTCAGGCACATTTCCATCGATTTCGCCTTGCCGACCGCGCGGGTGAGACGCTGCGAACCGCCAGCGCCGGGGATGATGCCGAGCTGGATCTCCGGCTGGCCGAAACGGGCATTGTCGGCGGCGAGCAGGATGTCGCACATCATGGCGAGCTCGCAGCCGCCGCCGAGCGCATATCCTGCTACAGCAGCGATTACCGGCTTGCGGAAGCGCGACAGCCTCTCCCACGAGGTGATGAAGTCGCCGGTATAGGTGCCTGGGAAGCTAAGTCCTTGCATTTCCTTGATATCTGCGCCGGCGGCAAAGGCACGGTCCGAGCCGGTGAGGATGATGGTGCTGATGCCGTCATCGGTCTCGAAGCCGTCGAGCGCCCGGTTAAGCTCGGCGATGAGTGCCGAGTTGAGGGCGTTGAGCGCCTTGGGGCGGTTGAGGGTGACGACGCCGATGCGCCCGTCGACATGGACCAGAATATTCTCGTAACCCATTGATACGGCGTCCTTATTTCTGACACGTCCTGCAGTGGAAAGTGGAGCGGCCGGACTGCACCAGCCGCTCGATCTCGCCGCCGCAGCCGGGGGTGAGGCAAGCTTCGCCCGCGCGGCCATAGGCGCGGAAGGAATGCTGGAAATAGCCAAGCGTTCCATCGACTTGCGCGTGATCGCGCAGGGTCGAGCCACCGGCGTGGATGGCCTCTTCCAGCACCTCGCGGATGGTCGCCACCAGGCGTTCGATCAGTGCAGTGGGGTGTATGATGGGATCGATTCCGCCTTCCGGGTGGACGATGGGACCGACGAGGCCGGCCGCCGGCCGGTCCGGGGCGATTCCCGCCCGGTGCAGCGCCTCGCAGACATAGATGTTGCCCAGCCCCGCCACCACGCTCTGGTCGAGCAGCACCGCCTTGATCGGCGAGCGGCGGCCGGCGCAGGCGGCCGCCAGCGCCGCGGCGTCGAAGGCGTTGCCGAGCGGCTCGGGGCCGAGCGAGCGGAACAGCGGGTGCTCCTCCAGCCCGGCGCGCGGCACCAGCAGCATCGCCCCGAAGCGTCGGGGGTCGTTATAGACGATGCGTGTGCCGCCTTCGAAGCCGAATTCGACATGATCATGGGCTGCCGCCTTGGAGCGGGGGAGGGCGAAGGCGCCGGGAAGCTGGGGGGCGGTCGCCGGCGCCTCGATGCGGAAGGAGCCGGACATGCCGAGATGCATGACCAGCACCTCGGCGGGATGGCCGTTCTCGGCTTCGAGGTCGGCGACGAGATATTTCGCCCGTCGCCCCAGCCCGGCGACGCGGCGGCCGGTCAGCCGCTCGGCGAAGCGCTCCGGCAGCGGCCAGCGCAGATCGGGCCGGTGCGCCACCGCCTCGACGAGCCGCGCGCCCTCCATCACCGGGGCAAGGCCACGGCGGACGGTTTCGACTTCCGGCAGTTCGGGCATGGTGCGCTCCTCGCGAGGGACGCACTCTATATAAGAGCAAGACCGGCGAGAAACCCTTCCAGCCCGGCGGCATCGGTGAAGCGATGCGCGTGAAGGCCGGCGGCGCGGGCGCCGTCTATGTTCACCTGCTTGTCGTCGATCATCACCGTCTCATGCGGCGCGGCGCCATAGAGCGCGGCGAGGCGGCGGTAGATCGCCGGATCCGGCTTCTTGGTATTGAACTCGGCGGCGACATGCATGGCCGGGCCGAACACCGCGCGCAGGCCGGGCACCAGAAGGTCGAAATGCTCCTTCATGATGTGCCCGTTATTGGTGAGCAGCGCGATGGGGGTGCGCCGGCTCACCCGCAGCGCCAGCGCCACCGAATCCGGGAACAGCGTCATGGCGAGGCCGCGGGTGCGCGCCCATTCCGGCCGGCCGAACGGCACGCGCAGCGCCGCCGAGATGGCGGCGAGATAGGCGTCGGCATCGAGGCGGCCGGCATCGGCCGCGTCCTCGATGCCGTCCTCCCAGATCAGCCGCGCGACATCGTCGAGGCTGAGCCCCGCCAGTTCGGCGATCGCCTGCTGGCGCGCCGCCACATCGTAATGCAGCAGCACGTCGTCCATGTCGAAGATGACGAGACGGGGAGGGGCGAGCCCGGAAGTCGATCCCGCGGGAGCCATCTGCGCCCCCGTCACGGCAGGGCGTCGTATCCCTCGCCGAACCCCTTGAGGCTGAGCGGGATGCCGATTCCCTCTTCCGGGGTCTGGAACACGATGAAGGTGGCGTTCTGGCCGGTGCGCAGCTGCTGGGTCAGCTTGTCGTCCAGCACCACTTCGGCGACGCAGCCATTCGGCACGCAGCGCACGAAGCCGGCGCGGCCGACATCGGTGCTGTCGATCTTCAGCCCGAGGCCGGAGGGCAGCAGCACGCCGAGGGGGGCGAGCACGCGCAGCAGGCGGCTTTGCCCGTCGGCGGTCTTCAGCACGATGACGGTGAGGCCGACATTCGGCCGGTCGTCGGCCTGCACGCTCTGCAGCAGCACGCACTGCTCGGACTGGGCGCCGGGCGGCGTGTCGCAGCGGATCTGCCATTCGCCGTGCACCGAGCGCACGACGCCCTGGGCATGCGCCGCGCCGCCGGCGAAGCCGACAAGGACGAGCACCGCCAGTATGGCAGGGTGGAGGGCCGGGAAGCCGCGCATGGGCCTTGTCTCCCATCAGGATTGGTCGTTCGGGCGAAACCCGGAGCGACGATAATAACGAGCGGTGAAAAAAGGGCGAATCGCCGTGACGACGATGGCCACCCTCCCCGGGTCCCGATCGGACCCCCGCTCGGGAAAGGGGGTTACAGCGCTCCCGCGCGATGTCAAGAATGCGGCGCCGGCTTCCCCGTCTCTTGCCCGAATTCCCGCGTTCACGTTGCTTGCAGCGGCCTGTGGCGGCCTCGCGCCGGGGGTAGAACCGTTCCAGGTACCCGACGTCTTGTCGCAGAGGTAGAGGCGGTTGTTTCGTTGCCCGGTGGGTTATTTTGTGTTTGATGAAGATCAAATGTGACCGGCGGGCCCTGCCTTGCGGGAGCCGTCGCCGGGAAGGACTGGACGTCGAGGGGAGTGACGATCGCGATGAATGGGCGGACGATCGGTAATTGGACCAGCCATAACTGGATCAACCCCGCCATGCGCGCCGGCGCGGGCTTCGTCGGCGCCGCCGCCGGCGTACTGGGTCTCGCCGGCACGGCCTTCGCCGGCACCGGCCAGCCCTCGCCCTGGCAGATCAATCTGCAGGGCGCGGCGAGCCCGGTGATGGAGAGCATCCACTCCTTCCACTTCTTCCTGCTCGTCATCATCGTCGCGGTGGTGCTGCTGGTGGCGGTGCTGATGGCGGTGGTGGCGTTCAAGTTCAACGAGAAGGCCAACCCGGTGCCCTCGCGCACCACCCACAACACCCTCATCGAGGTGCTGTGGACGGTGGTGCCGGTGCTGATCCTGGTGGCGATCGCCATTCCCTCCTTCCGCCTGCTGTTCCTGCAGCTCGACCTGCCCAAGGCGGAGCTGACGGTGAAGGTGACCGGCCACCAGTGGTACTGGTCCTATGAATATCCCGACAACGGCCCCTTCGGCTTCGACAGCATGATGGTGCAGGAGGCCGACCTCCAGCCCGGCCAGCCGCGCCTGCTCGCGGTGGACAACGAGGTGGTGGTGCCGGTGAACAAGATCGTGCGCATCCAGGTCACTTCCTCCGACGTGATCCACTCCTTCGCGGTGCCGTCCTTCGGCGTGAAGATCGACGCCCTGCCGGGCCGCCTGAACGAGAGCTGGTTCCAGGCGACCAAGGAAGGGGTGTATTATGGCCAGTGCTCCGAGCTCTGCGGCAAGGACCACGCCTTCATGCCGCTCGCCATCCGGGTGGTGAGCGAGGCGGACTTCGCCACCTGGATCGAAGAGGCCAAGCAGAAATTCGCGGCGGGCGAGGCTCCGGCCCGCGTCGCCGCCAACGAGAACGCGCAGCTGCCGGCGGCCCGCTGACCGGTGGCGGACGCCGGGTCCGCAAGCCGGGCCCTGGCGGGCCGGGTGCTGGCAAGTCGGGCTCCGGCAAGTCGGGTTGAGGGATTTAAGAAGCGCGTGCAAGCGCGCGAGTGAGGGACGGATCTATGGCGACGTATGCAGCCGGTCACGCGCACGGGGGCGACCCGACGGGTTGGAAGCGCTGGGTCTATTCGACCAACAACAAGGACATCGGCCTGATGTACCTGATCTTCGCCATCGTGGCGGGGATCGTGGGCGGCGCCCTCTCCATCGGCATCCGCATGGAGCTGCAGGAGCCGGGGATGCAGATCTTCTCCGATCCGCAGACCTTCAACGTGTTCACCACCGGCCACGGCCTCATCATGATCTTCTTCATGGTGATGCCGGCGATGATCGGCGGCTACGGCAACTATTTCGTGCCGCTGATGATCGGCGCGCCCGACACCGCCTTCCCGCGCATCAACAACGTCGCCTTCTGGCTGCTGCCCCCGGCCTTCGCGCTGGCGATCCTGTCGCTGTTCGTCGAGGGCGCCGCCGGCTCCACCGGCTTCGGCGGCGGCTGGACCATCTACCCGCCGCTCTCCTCCAAGCTCGGTCATCCCGGCCCGGCGATGGACCTGCTGATCCTGTCGCTGCACATCGCCGGCGCCTCCTCGGTGCTGGGCGCGATCAACCTGATCACCACCATCCTCAACATGCGCGCCCCGGGCATGACGCTGCACAAGATGCCGCTGTTCGCCTGGTCGCAGCTGGTCACCGCCTTCCTGCTGCTGCTGTCGCTGCCGGTGCTGGCCGGCGCCATCACCATGCTGCTGACCGACCGCAATTTCGGCACCACCTTCTTCGACCCGGCCGGCGGCGGCGACCCGATCCTGTTCCAGCACCTGTTCTGGTTCTTCGGCCACCCCGAAGTGTACATCCTGATCCTGCCGGGCTTCGGCATCATCTCGCATATCGTGGCGACCTTCTCGAAGAAGCCGGTCTTCGGCTATCTCGGCATGGCCTACGCGATGGTGGCGATCGGCGTCGTCGGCTTCGTGGTGTGGGCGCACCATATGTATACGGTGGGCCTGTCCTCCTCGACACAGGCCTATTTCGTGGCGGCGACGATGATCATCGCGGTGCCGACGGGGGTGAAGATCTTCTCCTGGATCGCCACCATGTGGGGCGGCTCGCTGTCGTTCCGCACCCCGATGCTGTGGGCCTTCGGCTTCATCTTCCTGTTCACCGTCGGCGGCGTCACCGGCGTGGTGCTCTCCAATGCCGGCGTCGACCGTTCGCTGCACGACACCTATTACGTGGTGGCCCATTTCCACTACGTGCTGTCGCTGGGCGCGGTGTTCGCCATCTTCGCCGGCTGGTACTACTGGGCGCCGAAAATGTTCGGCTACATGTACTCGGAGACCATCGGCAAGCTGCATTTCTGGCTGACCTTCGTCGGCGTGAACCTGGTTTTCTTCCCGCAGCACTTCCTCGGTCTCGCCGGCATGCCGCGCCGCTATGCCGACTATCCCGACGCCTTCGCCGGCTGGAACTTCGTCTCCTCGATCGGCTCCTACATTTCGGGCTTCGCGGTGCTGGTGTTCCTGTATGGCATCTACCGCATGTTCGCCGCCAAGGTGCCGGCCGGCGCCAATCCGTGGGGCGAAGGCGCGACGACGCTGGAATGGACGCTGCCCTCGCCGCCGCCCTTCCATCACTTTGACGTTTTGCCGCGCATCAAGTGAGCGGATACTGATCCGGACGGCGCCCGCCCCGTGGAGCGCCGTCCGAAACGCGCAGGAAGCGCCGCCCGCGTGGCGGCGCAGTGAAGCCGCAGGCGCCGCCACGCGCGGCGCTGGAGTGACGAAATGACCGACGTCGCATCGCGCGATTATGCCATCACCGCCGAGGAACGCCCGCTCGACGGACCGTCCTATGCCTCGGTGTCCGATTATCTCGCGCTGTTGAAGCCGCGGGTGATGTCGCTCGTGGTGTTCACGGCGCTGGTCGGCATATTGCGGGCGCCGGGCGAGGTGCATCCGGTGATCGCCTTCACCGCGCTGCTGTGCATCGCCATCGGCGCCGGCGCCTCCGGTGCGCTCAACATGTGGTGGGACGCCGATATCGACGCGGTGATGAGCCGCACCAAGCGCCGGCCGATCCCCGCCGGCCGCGTCACCCCAGGCGAGGCGCTGGCCTTCGGCATGACGCTGTCGGTCGGCTCGGTGCTGGTGCTCGGCCTGCTGGTCAACGAACTGGCGGCGGCGCTGCTGGCCTTCACCATCTTCTTCTACGTGGTGATCTACACGATGTGGCTGAAGCGCTCGACGCCGCAGAACATCGTGATCGGCGGCGCCGCCGGCGCCTTCCCGCCGATGGTGGGCTGGGCCGCCGCCTCGGGGGCCATCGGCCTCGAGAGCGTGCTGCTGTTCCTGATCATCTTCTTCTGGACGCCGCCGCATTTCTGGGCGCTGTCGCTCTACAAGGCCGACGACTATGCCCGTGCCGGCGTGCCGATGCTGCCGGTGGTCTCCGGCCCGGACGAGACGCGCCGGCAGATCCTGCTCTACACGCTGCTGCTGGTGCCGCTGGCGATGTCGCCGTATTTCCTCGGCATGGCCGGCCTCGCCTATGGCGTGGCCTCCGGCGTCGCCGGGGCGATGATGCTGGCGCTCGCCGTGAAGGTCTACCGCCTCCGCGAGGGCGCGGTCGCCATCAAGGCCTGCAAGCAGCTGTTCGGCTTCTCCATCCTCTATCTGTTCACGCTCTTCGCGGTGCTGCTCGTCGAGGCGCTGCATCTGCCGTCCTGGCTCTCCGGGCTGGGGGGCTGAGCCGATGGCGCAAGGGAGCCTGACCATGACGGAGCGAGACGGCACGCCGCCGGACGGCAGCCGGCGCGATGCGCTGCCGGACACTGAGGGCCGGCGCGAGCCCGGCGAGGCGCCGGTGGACGGGGTGGTGCTGAGCGAGGAGCAGCGGCGGCGCCGTCGCTCGCGTTCCGTCGCCATCGCGGTGGTGCTGGGCGCGCTGTGCGTGCTGTTCTATGTCGTCACCATCGTGAAGCTCGGCCCCGCCGTGCTGATCCGGCCGCTGTGAGGCGAGGATGAGCGCCAGCGAGCCCCCCCGTCCGGACCGCGCTCCCGCCGGGAGCACCGCCACTTCCCGCCGGCACGGCCTGGTGGCGGCGGGTTGCCTCGCCTTCGTCGCCGTCATGGTCGGCGCCGCCTATGCCTCGGTGCCGCTCTACCAGCTGTTCTGCCAGGTGACCGGCTTCGGCGGCACCACCCAGGTCGCCGCCAGCGCCCCGGCCACCACCTCGAATCGCGAGATCGAGATCCGCTTCGACGCCAATGTCGCGCCGGGCCTGCCCTGGCGATTCCTTCCCGAACAGCGCTCGGTGACGGTGAAGCTGGGCGAGACCAAGCTCGCCTATTACAAGGTCGAGAATATCGGCGCCAAGCCGGTGACGGCGACGGCGAGCTACAACGTCACACCGGCCCAGGCCGGCTACCACTTCGCCAAGATGCAGTGCTTCTGTTTCACCGACCAGACCTTGCAGCCGGGCGAGGTGCTGGACATGCCGGTGGTGTTCTTCGTCGATCCGGCGCTGGCCGACGACCCGGACGCGACCGGGGTGAAGACCATCACCCTTTCCTACACTTTCTTCGCCAAGGCCAAGGTTGCGGAGCCGGTGGCCGCAGCGCCGCCGAAGCCGGGCGAGGCGGGCAAGTCCCCGCTCTAGGGTGTTTTCCCATCGACCGGCGGCAGCGGCGGTCGATGGGAAAACACCGCGGCGGTGGGGCGAGCCGGTCATGCCGGAGCCGGCTTCCGGGCGGGCGCGGCGGGCCTTCGTCCCAAGACTTTTCTCATCGACCGGCAATCTTGCGGTCGATGAGCGAGGGGCCGACCCGCAGGAGCCGCAATTGCCGCGCGGCAATTGCGGAACGGCGATGGCTTTCGGGGGCCTCGGTCCAGCGGGCGGATACGCCGCAGCCGGGGCGTGACCTAGAGGCAGAACGACACATTGCGGCCGCAAAGTCGGACCGCTAGGAATAAGACGGAACGGAGAGCGCGACCCATGGCCGAGGCCCACGCCAAGCAACACGACTACCACCTCGTTGACCCGAGCCCGTGGCCGTTCGTGGTTTCCGTCTTCGCCTTCATCCTGGCGGTGGGCGCGGTGTTCTGGATGCATGGCCAGCTCACCTCGCTGGTGATGATCGCGGGCATGCTCGGCGTCATCTACACCATGGGCGTATGGTGGCGGGACGTCATCCGCGAGGGCCAGCAGCACTACCATACCCGCGTGGTGCAGCTGCATCTGCGCTACGGCATGATCCTGTTCATCGCCTCCGAGGTGATGTTCTTCGTCGCGTGGTTCTGGGCGTTCTTTGACGCCTCGATCTATGCCGGCGAGGCGATCAACTACACCCGCGCCGAATTCACCGGCGGACACTGGCCGCCGCAAGGCATCGAGACCTTCGATCCGTGGCACCTGCCGCTGCTCAACACGCTGATCCTGCTGACCTCCGGCACCACGCTGACCTGGGCGCACCACGCGCTGGTGCACGGCGACCGCCAGAGCGCGAAATGGGGCCTGTGGTGCACGGTGGCGCTCGGGGTGCTGTTCTCCAGCCTCCAGGCCTATGAGTACGCCCACGCCACCTTCGCCTTCTCCGGCAACATCTACGGCGCCACCTTCTTCATGGCGACCGGCTTCCACGGCTTCCACGTCATCGTCGGCACCATCTTCCTCGCCGTGTGCCTCGGGCGGCTCTATGCCGGCCACTTCACCCCGACCGCGCATTTCGGCTTCGAGGCGGCGGCCTGGTACTGGCACTTCGTCGACGTGGTGTGGCTGTTCCTGTTCACCTTCATCTATGTGTGGGGCGCCGGCACCGTCGCCGCACACTGAGCGGTTCACCGCAAGGGTTTGGCGGGGCGGCAGGGGCCGCCCCGTTTGCGTTTTCAGGCCTCGGGAAACCGGGCCGGGAAACGCGAGACAGCCGCCGGGCGAAATGCGACACAGGCGGGTGGCCGACCGCGCGGCCGGCCGCGCGGCGACAGAGAGACGACAATGGACCTGCAGCCGTTCCATACCGGGGTTTCGCCCTATGCCGCCGGCCTGAGCTGCCGCTGCCCGCGCTGCGGCCGCGGCAAGCTGTTCTCCGGCTTCCTCACCGTCGCGCCTTCCTGCACCGAATGCGGGCTCGACTACAGCTTCGACGATTCCGGCGACGGGCCGGTGGTGTTCATCATCCTCGCCGCCGGCTCGCTGGTGGTCGGGCTCGCTTTGTGGGTCGAGCTCTCCTGGTCGCCGCCGTTCTGGGTGCATGCACTGCTGTGGACGCCGCTGGTGCTGGTCTCGACGCTCGGCCTGCTGCGCCCGCTGAAGGCGACGCTGATCGCCCTGCAATACGCCAAGAAGGCGGAGCAGGGCCGGCTCGACAAGGGTGAACCGTGAGCGATTCCACGCCTGCGGCCCGCCGCCCGATGAAGCGCGGCCGGCTCATCGGCCTGGCTGCCAGCCTCCTTGCCTTCGCGGTGCTGGTCTCGCTCGGCGTCTGGCAGCTGGAGCGGCTGGCGTGGAAGCAGGGGCTGATCGCCAAGGTCGAGGCCCGCATCCATGAGGCGGCGGTGCCGGTGCCCGAGGAGCAGGACTGGGACAAGGTCGGCTACGAGGACGACGAGTATCGCCGGGTTCTTGCCACCGGCCGATTCCGCCACGATCTGGAGGTGCAGGTCTATACGCTTGCCGACCAGACGCCGGACGGCGGCGGCGGGCCGGGCTACTGGGTGATCACGCCGCTGGTCACCGCCGAGGGGGCGGCGATCCTGGTCAATCGCGGCTTCGTGCCGATGCGGCTGAAGGACCCGGCCAGCCGGGCCGAGGGCCAGACCGACGGCGTGGCGACGGTCACCGGGCTGATCCGCATGCCGGAGGAGGGCGGGCTGTTCACCCCGCAGAACGACCCGGTGAAGGACGCCTGGTATGTGCGCGACCCCTTCGCCATCGGCGAGGCCAAGGGATTGCTGCGGGTGGCGCCGTTCCTGATCGATGCCGACGGCACCGCCAATCCCGGTGGCTGGCCGCAGGGTGGCCTGACGCGCATCGCCTTTCCCAACCGGCATTTTGAGTATGCGCTGACCTGGTTCGGCCTTGCCGCCTCGCTCGCCGGGGTGGGGGTGGCGGTGCTGTGGCGGCGCCGGCGGCGCGACTGATCCTGCGGCGCGTGCGGGCTGGCTGGCGTCCGCCTCGCGACCTGTGCCAGTCGCGACGTGGGCTTGTCGCGACATGCTTGCCTCGCGGGCGCGCCGCCACTAGGTTGCGGCGCTTTCCGGGGCCCAGAATGCCCCGATCGGTTTCATTGGAGGCGCGAGGTTGCGCTACATCTCGACACGCGGTGAGGCGCCGGCGCTCGCCTTTTCCGACGCGCTGCTGGCGGGCCTTGCCCGCGACGGCGGGCTCTACGTTCCCGAGGCCTATCCGGCACTCGCCCCCGCCGACATCGCTCGCCTCGCCGGCCATTCCTATGCCGAGGTGGCGGGCCGGGTGATCGCGCCATTCGTCGATGCCGCCTTCGCGCCCAAGGTGCTGGCGCCGATGCTGGAGGAGGCCTATGCGAGCTTCCGCCATGTCGCGACGACGCCGCTGGTGCAGATCGCGCCGAACCGCTTCGTGCTGGAGCTGTTCCACGGCCCGACGCTGGCGTTCAAGGACGTCGCCATGCAGCTGCTCGGCCGCATGATGGACCATGTGCTGAGCGAGCGGGATGCGCGCGCCACCATCGTCGGCGCCACCTCCGGCGATACCGGCTCGGCGGCGATCGAGGCGTTTCGCGGCCGCGCCCGCACGGACGTGTTCATCCTCTACCCGGCCGGTAGGGTCTCCGAGGTGCAGCGCCGGCAGATGACCACGGTGCCGGACGCCAATGTCCACGCCATCGCCGTCGAGGGCACCTTCGACGACTGCCAGGCGCATGTGAAGGCGCTGTTCAACGATCTCGCCTATCGCGACCGCATGGCGCTGGCCGGGGTGAACTCGATCAACTGGGCGCGCATCGTCGCGCAGGTGGTGTATTATTTCTATGCCGGGGTGGCACTCGGCGCGCCGCATCGCCCGGTGTCGTTCGTGGTGCCGACCGGCAATTTCGGCGACATCCTCGCCGGTTATGTCGCCAAGCAGATGGGCCTGCCGGTGGCGCGGCTCGCCATCGCCACCAACCAGAACGACATCCTCGCCCGCACGCTCGCCACCGGCCGTTACGAGGTGACCGGGGTGAAGCCGTCCTCCTCGCCCTCGATGGACATCGAGGTGTCGTCGAATTTCGAGCGGCTGCTGTTCGATGCGCATGACCGCGACGCCGGGGCGTTGCGCGGGCTGATGGCCTCGCTGGCGCAATCGGGCGCCTTCTCGCCGTCCAACGAGGCGCTCGCCGCCATCCGCGCCGAATTCGACGCCGGCCGCGCCGACGAACAGGAGACCGCCGCCACCATCGCCCGGGTGCGGGCCGAGACCGGCTACCTCCTCGATCCGCACACCGCCGTCGCCGTCGCGGTGGCCGAGAAGCTGAAGCATGACCCCAAGGTGCCGCAGGTGGTGCTTTCCACCGCGCATCCGGCCAAGTTCCCCGATGCGGTGGAGAAGGCCTGCGGCGAGCGGCCGGCGCTGCCGCCGCATCTGGCCGACCTTCTCGACCGGCCGGAGCGCACCCCGACGCTGCCGAACGACCTCACGGCGATCCGCGGCTACATCCAGGCGCATGCGCGCATCGCGACCGACGCGACATGAGTGATATCGACATGAACGAGCCGCGCATCACCACGCTGGAGAACGGCGTCACCGTCATCAGCGACGCCATGGGCCACCTCGCCACCGCCTCGCTCGGCATCTGGACCGGGGCAGGCTCTCGCGACGAGGCGTCCGGCGAGCACGGCATCTCGCACCTGCTCGAGCACATGGCGTTCAAGGGCACGCGCCGGCGTTCGGCCCGCGCCATCGCCGAGGAGATCGAGGCGGTCGGCGGCGACATCAACGCCGCCACCAGCGTCGAGCACACCTCCTACAATGCGCGGGTGCTCGGCGAGGACATGCCGCTCGCCATCGACGTGCTCTCCGACATCCTCACCGAACCGGCCTTCGACCCCGAGGAACTGGTGCGCGAGCACAATGTCATCATCCAGGAGATCGGCGCCGCGCTCGACACGCCGGACGACCTGGTGTTCGACCTGTTCCAGGAGCGGGCTTTTCCCGGCCAGCCGGTGGGGCGCTCCATTCTCGGCACGCCGGCGAGCGTGAAGTCGTTCGGGCCGGACGCCCTGCGCACCTATCTCGACCGCAACTACCGCACCGGCCGGATGATCGTCGCCGGCGCCGGGGCGATCGACCATGACCGTCTGGTCGAGGAGGCCGCCCGCCGCCTCGCCGGCCTGCCGGTGGGCGACAAGCCGACCCCGGTGGCGGCGGTCTATCAGGGTGGCGTCGAGATCGGCGGCGGGCGCGACCTCGAACAGGCGCATGTGCTGGTCGGCCTCGAGGGCCTGTCCTATCGCGATCCCGGCATCCACGCGCTGCAGGTGTTCACCAACATCCTCGGCGGCGGCATGTCGTCGCGGCTGTTCCAGGAGGTGCGGGAGAAGCGCGGGCTCTGCTACGCGGTCTATGCCTTCCACTGGAGCTATGGCGACACCGGGCTGTTCGGCGTCTATGCCGGCACCGATGCTGGCGACCTCGGCGAACTGGTCAATGTCGTCGTCGACGAGATCGGCGAAACGGTGGAGACCCTCACCGAGGCGGAGCTCAACCGCTCCAAGGCGCAGGCCAAGGTCGGGCTGCTGGCGGCGCTGGAGAGCTCCGGCGCGCGCGCCGACCAGCTCGCGCGGCAGATGCTGGCCTTCGGCCGGCCGATCCCGCTGGAGGAGATCGTCGCCAAGGTGGAGGCGGTGACGCTGGAGGACGCCCGCGCGGCCGGGCGGCGGCTGCTTGCCGGCGGCAAAGCGGGCACCCGGCCCACTTTCGCGGCGCTGGGACCGCAAAAGCCTCTTGAAACCGCGGCCCGCTTCGCCGAACGTCTGGGGTCAGCCTGAATCCCTCGGGCTGAGTTTACCTGTCGTCCCATGGCTCTGTTCCGCAGCGTTTCCTGGCCGGAACCGCCCTCGCTGATCGAGGGCGAAGGCGTCATCCTGCGCGTGCCGCAAATGTCGGACTTCGCCGCCTGGGCGACGCTGCGCGAGGAGAGCCGCAGCTTCCTCGCCCCCTGGGAGCCGCTGTGGCCGGCGCACGACCTGACGCGCGGCGCGTTTCGCCGCCGTATGCGCCGCTATGCCCGCGATCTCAAGGAGGACAACGCCTATCCGTTCCTCGTGCTGCGGGCGGCCGACCGGGTGCTGCTCGGCGGGCTGTCGCTGTCGAATGTGCGGCGCGGCGTGACGCAGACGGCGAATCTCGGCTACTGGATGGGCGCGCCCTTCGCCGGCAAGGGCCACATGACGGCGGCGGTGCGCGCGCTTCTGCCCTATGCGCATGGCACGCTGGGCCTGCGGCGCATCGAGGCCGCCTGCCTGCCGAGCAACCAGCCCTCGATCCGGCTGCTGCAGCGGGTCGGCTTCCGCCGCGAGGGCTATGGCCGGGAATATCTCTGCATCAACGGCGTGTGGCAGGACCATCTCTTGTTCGGGCGGCTCTCCAGCGACCCGGTGGCACCGGCGCCGACCCCGGCCCGCCCGACGCTGGTGCGCGATGCCGACGAGGAGCGGCACGGCTGAGGCTCAAGGTCGAAAGGGACCGGGCCGTTGCCGGACTGTCGCCGGGCTCGCGAATGCCGCGCGGCGGTGCCGCCCGCGTGACGCGGATGCTTCGGGAAGCCGGAAGAAGGGTCTCATTGGGGTAATGGCGCGATGGGCATGACATCGACCAGTGTTCAGATGCCCGTCAGTCTGGAATTCATATAAAAAGTGACCTTCCCAGACTAGAAATCATAAAAACTGTGAGCGTGCGAAGGTGAATATTCGTTCCTGTGATCGCACGATCGGGTTTTCCCGATTGACGGCGGGGCGGAATGACGCGAAAAGTGAAGTACAGGCATAAATTTAGAATTATTCTAAATAGCTGGTCACTTGGTTCCGCCGCACGATGATTGTGTGTTCGTGTAACGTGCTGTCCGACACGCAGGTTCGCGCCGCCATCGCCGACCCCGAGGCGAGCGTGCGCACCGCCGGACAAGTGTATCGCTGCCTCGGCTGCAGCCCGCAATGTGGCCGCTGCGCCCGCACCATCCGCAAGCTGATCGACGACATCAACGCTCCCGCCTGCGGCGCCTGCCCGCTGGACTGCGCCGCGCATGCGCATGCGCACGACCATGCCGCCGAGCCGGTTCTCGCCGATCTGGTCCCGGCCAATCTCCTGGCGGCGGAATAGCGGGGCTTCCATCCTGTACGGGCCGGCGCGTGCCGCGCGAGACCGCGTCCCGCGACCTCAGGCGTGCCACCCCGGGCTTCGTGCTCCCTGCTCCCGAACATCCCGATCTTGAATTCGTGCAGGGCGAAGATCGGCCTCGCGCATGAGGGCGGATCGCGTGGGATAACCGTTCCGCCGCGGCGCGCCGACGGCTTGTCATTCGATTGGAATAATTCTAAAAAGATCGCCTAAGCTCGAATCATCGAAAAGGCGAGGCCATGAAGGGCGACACCAAGGTCATCGAATACCTCAACCGCGGCCTGCGCTCGGAGCTGACGGCGATCAACCAATATTGGCTGCATTACCGCATGCTCGACAATTGGGGTTTCAAGAAGCTGGCCGCCAAGTGGCGCGCCGAATCCATCGAGGAGATGCAGCACGCCGACAAGTTCGTCGACCGCATCCTGTTCCTCGAAGGCTTCCCCAATTTGCAGGTCCTCGATCCGCTGCGGATCGGCCAGGACATCAAGGAAGTGATCGAGTGCGATCTCGCCGCCGAGATCGAGGCCCGCGCGCTCTACCAGGAGGCCGCCTCCTATTGCGACGAGGTGAAGGACTATCCGAGCCGCGACCTGTTCAAGGAACTGATGGCGGACGAGGAAGGCCATATCGACTTCCTCGAGACCCAGCTCGACCTGATCGCCCGGCTCGGCGTGCAGCTCTATGCCCAGCACCATATTGGCGAGCTCGGCTGAGACACGGCGCCTCCGAACCGCAGCAAGATACCAAAGGCCGGTCGCGAGACCGGCCTTTTTCATGTGCGTTGCCGCCACACAGATTTAAGTTAGAATAACTATAAACTATTGAGATCACTTATCTTTTGTTTGACCCGCCCTCGGGCCTCTTCTAACGCAACGGCATGGGCAGGCGCCTACCGCCCCAGCCGTGGCGGCAGCCGGCGGATGCGCCAGGAGGAGGAACGCATGAGGACGAAGCAGGCCGGCACTCTGGCACGGCGCACGATTCTGGGCGGTCTCGTCGCCGCCGCCGCTGCCTTCGCGCCGCTGGGGGCGAGCGCGGAAGAAGTGGTGAACGTCTACACCACCCGTGAGCCGGCGCTCGCCAAGCCGGTGTTCGACGCCTTCACCGAGAAGACCGGCGTGAAGGTCAACACCGTCTTCGTGAAGGAAGGCCTCGCCGAGCGCGTGAAGGCCGAGGGTGCCGCGTCGCCCGCCGACGTGCTGATGACCGTAGATATCGGCAACCTGCTCGACCTCGTCGACCAGGGCGTGACGCAGAACGTCAAGTCCGAGGTGCTGGAGAAGGCGATCCCCGCCAATCTGCGCGGCGCCAACGGCGAGTGGTTCGCGGTGTCGATGCGCGGGCGCGTGGTCTATGCCTCCAAGGACCGGGTGAAGCTGACCGCCATCACCTATGAGGACCTCGCCAAGCCGGAGTGGAAGGGCAAGATCTGCATCCGCTCGGGCAAGCACCCCTACAATACCGCGCTGATCGCCGCCTATATCGCCCATCACGGCGAGGCCAAGGCCGAGGAATGGCTGAAGGGCCTCAAGGCCAATCTCGCCCGCAAGCCGGCCGGCGGCGACCGCGAGAACGCACGCGACATCCTGGGCGACATCTGCGATCTCGGCGTGGCCAATTCCTACTATGTCGGGCTGATGCGCTCCGGCAAGGGCGGCCCCGAGCAGGAGAAGTGGGCCGAGGCGATCAACGTCATCCTGCCGACCTTCGAGGGCGGCGGCACCAATGTGAACGTCTCCGGCGCCTCGGTGGCCAAGAATGCCCCGAACCAGGCCAACGCGCTGAAGCTGATGGAATTCCTGGTCTCGCACGAGGCGCAGGACGTCTATGCCAGGGCAAATTTCGAGTATCCGGTCGTCGCCGGCTCGACGGTCGACCCGATCATCGCCGCCTTCGGCCCGCTGAAGATCGACAATCTCGACATCGCCAAGATCGGCCAGTATCGCAAGGCCGCCGCCGATCTGGTCGACAAGGTCGGCTTCGACAACTGACCCGGCAAACGGAGCGGCGCGACGCTGCTCCGCCATCTGCGCGCGCCCGTTCCCGCAACGGGCGCGTTCCCGTTTCGAGGACGACTTCGAAAGTCGCTCCGCGCGTGGTGACGCTACCTTGGCGATGAGTTCCCCGGCGACCTACCGGCCTTCCAGCGTTTCCGGCATCTCCGGCGCGGCCGGCCGGCTCATGCGCCTCGGGGCACTCGCCATTGTCGGGCTGGTACTGCTGCCGCTCGCCGCGCTGCTCGCCACCGCCGCCCACGGTACTGGCGACCTGTGGCCGCATATCCTGCGCAACGTGCTGCCGGTCGCCATCACCGACACGGCGATGCTGGTGCTGGGCGTGGGGATCATCGCCGGCACCATCGGCACCGGCACCGCCTGGCTGGTGGCGGTGTGCCGGTTTCCCGGCCGCGGGCTGTTCGAATGGGCGCTGCTGCTGCCGCTCGCCATCCCCACCTATATCCAGGCCTTCGTCTATGTCGATGCGGTGCATCCGCTGGGGCCGATTCCCACCGCGATCCGCGCCGCCCTCGGCATGAAAAGCCCGCGCGACCTGTGGCTGCCGGAGGTGCGCAACATCTGGGGCTGCATCCTGCTGCTCGGCTTCGTGCTGTACCCCTATGTCTACCTGCCGGCGCGCGCGGCCTTCCTGGTGCAGACCGCCTCGGCGCTGGATGCCGCCCGCACGCTGGGGCACGGCGCCACCGCCACCTTCTTTCGCATCGCGCTGCCGCTGGCCCGCCCGGCGATCGCCGTCGGCGTGACGCTGGCGCTGATGGAGACGGTGAACGATATCGGCGCCTCGGAATTCCTCGGGGTGCAGACGCTTACCCTGTCGATCTATTCCACCTGGCTGAACCGCTCCAGCCTGCCCGGCGCGGCGCAGATCGCGCTGTTCATGCTGGTGATCATGGTCGGCCTCGTCATGCTGGAGCGCTGGGGCCGGCGGCATATCAGCCACGCCAATGTCGGCAACCGCGCCCGCCCGCCGATGCGGCGCGAGCTCTCGGCATGGGCGGGGGCGACCGCCTTCCTCGCCTGCCTGGTGCCGGTGACGCTCGGCTTCCTGGTGCCGGCCGGGCATCTGGTCAACGCCGCCTATGGCCGCTTCATGTTTCGCGGCCTGCCCGAGACGCTGCTGCCGGAGGCGCTGAACACCGCGCTGTTCGCCGCCATCGGCACCGTGCTGGCGCTCGGCTGCGGGCTGCTGCTGGCGATCGCCGCCCGTACCGGCACGGTGCGCTCCCTACTGCTGCTGCGCTTCGCCGCCCTCGGCTATGCGGTGCCCGGCACGGTGCTGGCGGTGGGATTGCTGGTGCCGCTGGCCGGCTTCGATAATCTGGTCTCCGCCACCGTCCAGTCGCTTGGCGGGCCGGCGCTGGGGCTGATCGTCTCCGGCTCGGGGGCGGCGCTGATCATCGCCTATGTCATCCGCTTCCTCGCCATACCGGTCGGGGCGCTGGAGACCGGCTACGAGAAGGTCGGCATGAGCCTCGACATGGCGGCGCGCGGGCTCGGCGAGGCGCCGGGCGGGGTGGTGCGGCGCATCCACCTGCCGCTGCTGCGCCCGGCGCTCGGCACCGCGGCACTGCTGGTGTTCGTCGACTGCATGAAGGAACTGCCGGCGACGCTGATGCTGCGCCCGCTGAATTTCGAGACGCTGGCGAGCCAGGTCTATGGCGAGGCCGCGCGCGGCTCCTATGAGGACGGCGCGCTCGCCGCCCTGGTCATCGTGCTGGTGGGGCTCATCCCGGTGATCCTGCTGGCGCGGCTGTCGCGTCCGCACGCCGGGTGAGGCGACCCTTTGCTCGGAACCCCTGAAATCCGTCGTTCCGAGTAGCCGACTCCTTCTTCCCTCTCCCCGCCCCGAACTCGGCTGTGCCGAGTTCGGTTCTGGTAAGCCCGAAACCGGAAATATCCGGCTTCGGCGAAGAGGTGGCCCGCGTAGCGGGTCGGTGAGGGGGGACGACGTTGGGGACCGTCGAAGACCCCTCACCCCAACCCTCTCCGCCAATATCGGATGTATCCGATATTGGCTTTGCAGAGCGCTGAACTCGGCAACTGCCGAGTTCAGATCGGGGAGAGGGGGCAGGTCGCGCGGGTTGGCGATGTGCCGCTCAGCTCGCCAGTTCCGGCAGGTTGCGGTAGAGGTCGAGCGCCTCGGGATTTGCCAGCGCCTCGGTGTTCTTCACCGGCCTGCCATGCACTACCTCGCGCACCGCAAGCTCGGTGATCTTGCCGGAGCGGGTGCGCGGAATGTCGGTCACCGCGACGATCTTCGCCGGCACATGACGCGGCGAGGCGCCGACCCGGATCTGCGTCTTGATGCGCTTCTCCAGCTCGACATCGAGCGCCGCACCGGCCTTGAGCCGCACGAACAGCACCACGCGCACGTCATTGTCCCATTCCTGGCCGATGGCGATGGCCTCCAGGATTTCCGGCACCTGCTCGGCCTGGGCGTAGATCTCGGCGGTGCCGATGCGCACGCCCTGCGGGTTCAGCGTCGCATCCGAACGGCCATGGATGATGATGCCGCCATGCGCGGTCCATTCGGCGAAGTCGCCATGGCACCAGATATTGTCGAAGCGCTCGAAATAGGCGGCGTGGTACTTGGTGCCCTCCGGGTCGTTCCAGAACATCACCGGCATGCAGGGGAAGGGCCTGGTGCAGACCAGCTCGCCGCGCTCGCCGACGACCGGCTTGCCGTCGTCCGACCAAACTTCGATGGCCATGCCGAGGCCGGGGGCCTGGATCTCGCCGCGATAGACCGGCGCGGTGGGATCGCCCAGCACGAAGCAGGACACGATGTCGGTGCCACCGGAAATCGAGGCGAGGTGCAGGTCGCTCTTGATCGCCTCATAGACATAGGCGAAGTCGGCCGGCGCCAGCGGCGAGCCGGTGGAGGTGAGCGCCTTCAGCTTCGACAAATCATGGGTGTTGACCGGGCGCAGCCCCTCCTTGCGCAGCGAATCGATGTACTTCGCCGAAGTGCCGAACAGCGCGAAACCCTCCTGCTCGGCATAGTCGAACAGCACGGAAGGCTTCGGCGCGAAGGGCGAGCCGTCGAACAGGCACAGGGTGAGCCCGCTGGCGAGGCCGGTGACCAGCCAGTTCCACATCATCCAGCCGCAGGTGGTGAAGTAGAACAGCCGGTCGCCCGGATGCAGGTCGCATTGCAGCCGGTGTTCCTTGATGTGCTGGAGCAGCGTGCCGCCGCCGCCATGCACGATGCATTTCGGCACCCCGGTGGTGCCGGAGGAAAACAGGATGAACACCGGGTGGTTGAACGGCACCCGCTCGAAAGTAAGCGGCGCCGATTCGAAGGGCGCGATGAAGGAGTCGAGCGAGGCGCCGTTCGGCAGCGTGCCCGCGACCTCCTCGGCCTCGCCGAGATAGGGCACGATGACGGTCGTCACCGCGCTGTCGAGATGCGGCACCACCGCGCGCAGCTTGTCGCCGATGCCGACACGCTTGCCGGAGTACCAATAGCCGTCGCAGGCGAAATACAGCTTGGGGGCGATCTGGCTGAAGCGGTCGAGGATACCGCGCTCGCCGAAATCCGGCGAGCAGGAGGAGAAGATCGCGCCCAGCGAGGTCGCCGCCAGCATGATGGCGATGGTCTCCGGCAGGTTGGGCATGGTCGCCGCCACCCGGTCGCCAATACCGACTCCGGCCGCCTTCATCGCCTGCTGCAGGCGGGAAACCAGGGTGGTGAGTTCGCCGAAGCTGACATGCCGCTCTACCTTGTCCTCGCCGCGGAACACCATGGCGAGGCTGGCGGGATCGCGCGGGCGCAACAGGTTCTCAGCGTAGTTCAGACGCGCCTGCGGGAAAAAGGCGGCGCCGGGCATCCGGCCGCCATCGACGAGGGCGGGTCCGCTGCGCTCGCCGATCACCTCGCCGAGTTCCCACACCGCTTCCCAGAAGGCGGCCGGCTCGGCGATCGACCAGGCGTGCAGGTCGCGATAGCTGGCAAGTGCGGTGCCGTGGCGTTGGTTGACGGTGCGGATGAAAGCGACGACGGCGGTGCGTGCGACGCGCTCCTCGCTCGGCGTCCATAGCGGCAGATCGGTATCCGCACTCATCAAAGGTTCCCTCCCAGGCTCCAGCGGCGACGATATCATCGGTGTTTGTCGGGTGGCGTTTGTTGAGGATTTGTCGCACCCGGCGAATTCATAGCGCCGGGTCCACAACTTGTCAGGCCATGAAACAGACACAGAGGGACAGGATGTTGCACTATGTCGGCGATTGGTTTTATGCCAGCTCGCCGCCGGTCGACGACGGGAGGGGTGGTTCGTCGGATTAGCAAGCGACGGGCAGCGCAGCATGCGGAATGCCGACGGGGTTGTGGCGACACGCGATGAGAAAACTGCTGGCGATCCTGCTGCTGCCGCTCCTCCTTGTAGTGGTAGGCGCCGCCGTGGCTCCCAAGCTCGCCTCGCAGGAGCGGCTGCGTGCCGAGGCGCTCGACCTGATGCGCGCCGCTACCGGCATGGACGCGGCGATCGACGGTGACGTGCGCTTCGAAGTGCTGCCCTGGCCGGCGCTGGAGATGCAGGGAGTGCGCATCGGGCAGGACGACGGCGCCAGCCTGAGCGTGCCGCATCTGCGAATCGTGCTTGACCTGTTGCCGCTGGTCACCGGCGCGGCGCGCGCCGACTATATCGCGCTGGCCGACCCGGTGCTGATCGTTCCCGACCGCGTCTCCAATACCGGCATGCTCGCCGAGCTGCTGCGCCGCATCGGCACCGGCACGCTGGCCGGTGAGATCCGGGTGATGGACGGCCTGCTGCGCCTCACCGATGGCGATGGCGGCACCGTCACCACGGCGCGGATGAACGCCACCATCGACTGGCGGGGCGGCAGTTCGCTGAACCTCGACGGCGGGCTGATCTGGCATGACCAGCCGATGGACGTCGACGTTGCCTTCTCGCAGCTCGGCGCGCTGGCCCAGGGGCAGAATGCCCGGCTGCGCGCCTCCACCTCCGGACCGCTCGGCGATCTCTCCTATGAGGGCAGCTTCGGCTTCGCCAGCGGGCTTTCCGGCGAGGGGGCCGTCTATGCCGCCGCGCGCTCGGTGCGCGCGACGCTGGACTGGCTCGGCCTCGACGCGCCGACCGAAGGCGGCTTCGGCCCGTTCACGCTGAAGGCGGACATGCTGTATTCCGGCCAGTCGGCGGCGTTGAGCCGGGTGCGGCTCGAACTCGACGGCAATGTCAGCGAGGGCGGCTTCAACCTGCGCTTCGACGAGGGGCGCCCGCGCATCCAGGGCTCGCTTGCCACCGGGACGCTCGATCTCGCGCCCTACGGCCAACTGGTGCTGGCGGATCCCGACGGACGAAACTGGAGCCGCGATCCGATCGAGACGCAGCGGCTGGGGCGCTTCGACCTCGATCTGCGGCTCTCGGCCGGCGAGGTGCGCGTCGGCGGCACCAAGCTGGAGCGCTTCGCCGCCAGCGCGGTGGTGAAGGGGGGCAAGCTGTCGCTCGCCATCGGCGAGGCCGAGGGCTGGCAGGGCATCTTCCGCGCCTCCGCCCAGGTGGCGCCGGTGGCGGCCGGAACCGAGGTGCGGGTCGAACTGGTCTGCGAGGACGTCGCGCTCGCCCAGGCGCTCGGCGACATCTTCCGCACCCAGAGGCTGGAAGGCACCGGCTCGTTCCGGCTGACCGCCGCCGGCAGCGGCCGCGACATTGCCGGCATTGTCGGTAGCCTCGACGGCAGCTTCCGGCTGCAGGGCGCCACCGGGGCGCTGGTCGGCATCGACGCGCCGCGCATCCTCTCGCGGCTGGCGGAGCGCCCGCTGTCGGGCGTCGGCAATCTGCGCGGCGGCCGTACCGGCTTCGACAGCATCGCGGCGGAAGCGACGATCGCCGGCGGCGTCGCCAGCCTCACCGCGCTTTCCATCGACAGCACGCGGCTGGCGGTGCGGATGAACGGCACCGCCTCGATCCTGTCGCGCGACCTCGATCTTGCCGGCACCGCGATGCTGAAGGATGCCAGCGGAACGGCGAGCCCGTTCGAGCTGCCCTTCGTGGTGCGGGGAGACTGGGACGACCCGGTCCTGCTGCCCGATCCGCAATCGCTGATCCGCCGCTCCGGCGCGGCGCGGCCGCTGTTCGGCCCGCGGATGGAGGCAACCGGCATCCTGGCGCCGCCGCCCTGAGCTTCGGGCCGGCCGGCCCTACTCCGCCAGCACTCGCGTCGAGGGGAAGGTGATCTCGACCAGCGTGCCGGATTCCACCGCCGAGCGGATGGTGAAGGAGGCGCGGTTGGCTTCCGCCAGCGCCTTGGTCAGCGGCAGGCCGAGCCCGGTGCCGCCCGAGCCGGACTGGCCGGAGGTGGCGATCTGCCGGAACGGCTCCATGGCGATGGCGATGTCGGCCTCCGACATGCCGATGCCGGTGTCGCGCACCCGCAGCACCACCTCGCCGGCCGAGGTGAGGGCGGTCGACAGGATCACCTGCCCGCCGGGCCGGGTGAACTTCACCGAGTTCGACACCAGATTGAGGATGATCTGGCGGATCGAGCGCGCATCCGCCACCACCGGCGGCAGGTCGGCGGCGAGCGAGGAGCGGATGATGATGCGCTCGCGATTGGCCTGCGGCTGCATGATCGCCATGCTCTGCTGCACGATCTCGTTGAGCGCGACGCTGGTGAAGGACAAATCGAGCTTGCCCGCCTCGATCTTCGACAGGTCGAGCAGATCGTTGATCAGCGAGATGAGATGGCCGCCGGAAGCGTGGATGTCGCGCAGATAATCACGGTAGCGCTGGTTCTCGACCGGCCCGAAGCGCTCCTCCATCATCACCTCGGAAAAGCCGATGATGGCGTTGAGCGGGGTGCGGATCTCGTGGCTGATCTTGGCGAGGAAGTCGGACTTGGCCATGTTGGCGCGCTCGGCCAGGCGCTTGGCCTCGGTGAGCTCCTCCTCGGCGCGCTTCCACTGGGTGATGTCGCGCAGCACGGCGCAGAACTTGGTGGAGTCTTCGCCGACCCGACCGACCGTCATGAACAGCGGGATCAGCCCGCCCTCGCGCACCCGGCCGATCACCTCGCGCCCGTCATTCAGCACGCTGGCGACGCCGTTGGAGGCGAGGCCGTCGAGATAGTCGACGGCGGCGCGCTGGCTTTCCGGGGCGAACAGCAAAGTGAAGGTCTCGCCCTGCACCTCGGCGGAATCGAAGCCGAACAGCGCCTCGGCCGGACGGTTCATCGACAGGATGACGCCGCTCGCATCGATCAGCACCACGCCGTCGGTGGCGGTGTCGAGGATGGAGCGCAATTCGCGGGCGGTGGCTTCGGACTGGCGCAGCGCCAGCTCGGCCTGACGCTGCCGCTCGTCCGCCGGCTCGCCGAGGCGGCGCAGCAGATAGAGCATGGCCGGGGCGTCGTCCCAGGGCGCCGACATCAGCCGCGCCTCGACGGCGATCGGCGCGCCGGTGCGGGTGAGAATCGACAGCGCGGCGCCGTCCTGGCCGTCGGCGGCGACGGGGCCGCCGAACAGGCCGGCAAGCCCTCCGCCCGCCTGCATGGCGCCGGTATCGGCATAGCCGGTCCAGTCGAGCAGGGTGCGGTTGGCATAGAGGAGACGGTCGCCGCGCCAGGCGACGAGGCCGACCGGCAGACGATCGAGCACCGGCCGCTCGGCATCGGAGAGGCTGCGGCGCAGCCCGTCGCGGCGGGCGGGTTCTTCCGTGGGCGCATGCGAGGTCGCGGGGGATTTCGGCCCGGGGACGACCGGGATGGGCGCGGGCGGCGCCGGTTCGGGCGCGCGCGGCTCGGGCGCCGGCGGGACGGCCGCCGCTGGCGGGGAGGCGGGCTCGGCGGCCGGCGGCATCGACGGCGCATCGGACGATCGGTCCGCCGAGGGCGGCATCGGCGGGTCGATCGGCGGGGGCGCCGACAGATCTGTCGGCAGGTCCGCCGGCAGGTCTGCCGCATCGACATCCATGCCCTCGATGCGGGCGCCGAGGGCGCGGGCGATCTCGCGGAAGGCGTTGCGCTCGCCGGTCGACAGGCCTTCCCAGGAGGCGCGGGCGGCATCGCCACGGGCGGCGTCGGCGCGGCCGTTCTCGCCGGCGCGCAACGGCACGACATTGGGGATCGGCGGCACCAGGCTGAGGGTCGGGCGCAGTGGTTCCGATGCTGCGGGAGGTGCGGGAGAAACCGACCGCGGCGGCTCGGCGGCCGGCGGCGCAGCCGCGGGCGTGGCATCGACAGGGGGCTGCGAGGCGGGGGCATCGACCGGCTCGCCCGGCGGCACGTCCTCGGTTGCAGTCGTCGGTGCGACGGGGATGTCCACGATAGCGGCAGACGCAGCGGAAGCGGACGCGAATTCCTGCGGCAGGGTGGCGGGTGTCCGGCCCTTTACCACCCCGAAGCCGCGCATGCCGCCCTCGCGCAGCGGCGCGCCGCCGAGTTCAGCGTGCAGCGTCACCCCGGCGGCGCCGGGCAGTTCGACCGGGAGATGCGTGAAGCTCACGCCGGCCATGGCCGCGTGATCGGCTTGCGCCGCGCCAAGCTCGGCCCAGCTGCGTCCGATGATGTCCTGCACGGGATGGCCGAGCAACGCGCCGAGACGCGGGTCGACCGGATCGAGCCGGCCGTCGCCGCGGGTGCGCCAGGTAAAGCGCTGCGCCGGGGGGCTCGCCGGCGTTGCCGCCTCGGCGGCGGGCGGCAGCGGCGTGGCGGCATCCGGCGAGGCCGGCAGCGGCAGCGATGCCGGTTCGGGGGCGGGAGGGGAGGCGGGCATAAACGCATCTGGCCGGCGGGCGCTGACCGATGCTGGCGCATCGAGCGCGACCAGCAGCACGGCGCGTTGACCGGCGGCGGCGATCAGCGTGCAGGCGACGGTGACCGGGGTGAGCCGGGCGGGAAGCCGCAGCTTTTCCAGCCGCTGTCCGCCATTGCCGCGGGCGGCGGCGCTGCGGGCGGCGAGGCCGGCGAGATCGCGCGCAAGCGCCATCGACGCCTCGCCGATCAGGGCGCGGCCGGCCGCATTGCCGGCGAGCAGGCGGCCAGCGGCATCGACCAGCAGCGCCGGCGCCGGTGCCGCCAAAGCGGCGGCGATGCGGGGCTCGGCGAGCAGCGCGTCCACTGCTTGTGCGCCGGTGCCTGCGGCGTCATGTCCGTCGGTCGGTGTCGTCATGAACCCGAACTGTTCGCTCCGCACGGGGACGGGAAAAAGCCAGCGGAGGTGCCCGAGGGTGACCTCCATCGCCATGATCATAAGGCGGGCGGTGGCCTCGCGCCATGCCGCCGCGTCGTCCGGCGGGCCGCTTCGCGTTTCGCGGTTAACCGGATGCGACCAGAAGCCGACCCCGATTCCGATTGCCTTTCGTAGTGTGAACGATACTTTAGTCGTATGTGACGCTGCGCATGGACGCTGGCGTGCGCCGCGGTATCATGCAGGCATAACGAGGGGAGGACGTCGATGGCCCAGGATCCCAAGCTGGACATTCCTAACCACCTGCGGAACTTCGCCGAGCAGGGCGTGGACCAGGCGCGCTCCGCCATCGACAACATGTTCGGTGCCGCCCACAAGGCGCTGAGCGATGTCGAACGCCGGGTGGATGCCGCCCAGCAGAACGCCCGCGGACTTGGGCGGACCACGGTCGATTTCGCCGCCGCCAACATCGCCGCCGCCTTCGAGTTCGCCGGCCGCCTGGCAAAGGCGTCGTCGCTGGAGGAATGGAGGCGGCTGAACGAGGAGTTCGTGACCCGGCAGGCGCAGCGGCTCGGCGAACAGGTCCGCGTTCTGTCGCAGGCCGGCTTCGTTGCTGCCGAGAGCACTGCCGCCAAGCCAAGCGGCACGCCCATGCGCCCCGGAGCGCCCAAGGCGGCGACGCCACCAACGGCGGCGCCTGCCCAGCCCGCCGCCGCGAAGCCTGCGACGGTCAAGCCTGCCGTGGCTAAGCCCGTCGTGGCCAAGTCTGCCGTTGCTGCGCCGGTTGCGACCAAACCGGTTGCAGCGGCTTCTGCAAAATCCGCAGCCCCGAAGCCTGTCGCGACGACATCTATCGTGACGGCGGCGCCGGTCGAAGCTCCGGCGACCAAGTCTGCAACGGCGAAACCTGCAACGGTGAAACCTGCAACGACCAAGCCCGCGGCGGCGAAGCGTGCGGCGGCCAGGTCGACGGCAACGGCGCCGGTCGCGATAAAGGCCACCGCGAGCATGCCGCCCGCCGCCGAGCCGGCGAAGCCGGTGTCGGCCGCTCCATCCTCGCCGGTGACGGCACCGGTCGCCAAAACGCCGGCCGTCAAGCCTCCGACGGCCCGGCGCGCTGCCGCCAAGGCGCCGGCCAGCGCTAAAGCTCCCACGGCTGGTAAGGTCGCCGCCGCTGCGGCTAAGCCGCCTGCCGTCGCCAAGCCTCCGGTGCCCCGGCGCGCCGCCGCCAAACCTGCGGCCGGGCCGTCACCGATCGCCAAGGCGCCGGCGGCGGCTGTTGCTCCCGAAACGCCCTCGGCCGCCGAACCTGCGGCGACGGCCCCGGCGCTCGAGGCCACGCGTCCTGCCGTGCAGGAGTGACACTGTCGGCGCGGTTTCCGCGCAACTGTTCGGCAACGCCCGCGTTACCGTATCATGCCGTCTTTTCAGTTCCTGCGAGAGATGCCCGGCAAAAAATCTGCACAGCCGGGTTGATTGTGCATTGCAATATGATATTGCATTGCACAAATAAGCGATGCGAAGTCGGAAAGGGCGGGAGTTCATCCCCCGCTCGCGTTTTCCGAGCGCCGTGCCCGATCCGCGCCGCGGGCCTGGACGGGCAAGTTGATTGAGCACCCGTGAACGCGAGGACAAACCGATGACCGAGGCTACTGCTACCCCGACCCCGAAGAAGACCGTGAAGGCCGCCGCCGCGGCGTTCGAGTCGGCGCTGCCGAAGTTCGACATGCCGAATCTCGAAGTTCCCGCCGCGGTGCGTGAAATGACCGAGAAGAGCGTGCAGAACGCCCGCGACGCCTATGAGAAGCTGAAGTCGCAGGCCGAGGAGACCACCGACCTCCTCGAGGATACCTATACGACCGCCTCCAAGGGCGTCGCCGAGTACAACACGCTGGCGCTCGAGGCCCTGCGCGCCAATGTGAATTCCACCTTCGACTATTTCAGCGCCCTGCTCGGCACCAAGAGCCTGTCCGAGGCGGTGGAGCTTTCCACCGGCCACCTGCGCAAGCAGTTCGACGTGCTCTCGGCCCAGGCCAAGGATCTCTCGGTGCTGGCCCAGAAGGTCGCGAGCGAGACCGCCGAGCCGATCAAGGCCTCGGTCGAGAAGAACATCAAGAAGGCTTCCTGACGCCTTCCTGACCTCCGGATTTCGGAAGGCCCGGCCCGCCGCCCGCGGGTCGGGCCTTCGGCGTCTGGAGGGCCGGGTTGTCGTGGCACGGGAATTCGCCGGTGCCCGCGGTCCTCGCCTTGACTCCGCCTCATGGCCTGCCTATCTCGGCAGCGGCTTTGGCACTCATTTGCCCCGAGTGCCAGCCGGCCTGCCCCAGCGGGTGTCATGCCGGCGCCGTGCCGGCGCCATAGAGGAATAGCCGAGGATCACCGATGGCCAAGCTCAAGTTCCGTCCCCTGCACGACCGCATCGTGGTGAAGCGTATCGACGCTGAAGAGAAGACCGCCGGCGGCATCATCATCCCCGACAGCGCCAAGGAAAAGCCCTCGCAGGGCGAAGTCGTCTCCGTCGGCCCCGGCGCCCGCGACGAAGCCGGCAAGCTGGTTCCGCTCGACGTGAAGGCCGGCGACCGCGTGCTGTTCGGCAAGTGGTCCGGCACCGAGGTGAAGCTCGACGGCGTCGACTACCTCATCATGAAGGAATCCGACGTCATGGGCATCGTCGGCTGATACCGGCCGCCGGCACCCCGACCGGCACGCCCCGCGCCCGCTGAGGCGGCGGGGAAGCCGGCCCCGATATCCATTCAGGAGCGAGCCCCATGGCTGCCAAGGAAGTTAAATTTTCCGTCGAAGCGCGCGACAAGATGCTGCGCGGCGTCGACATCCTCGCCAATGCGGTGAAGGTGACGCTGGGCCCGAAGGGCCGCAACGTTGTGATCGACAAGAGCTTCGGCGCTCCGCGCATCACCAAGGACGGCGTCACCGTCGCCAAGGAGATCGAGCTCGAGGACAAGTTCGAGAACATGGGCGCCCAGATGGTGCGCGAAGTGGCCTCGAAGACCAACGACCTCGCCGGCGACGGCACCACCACCGCCACCGTGCTCGCCCAGGCCATCGTCCGCGAGGGCGCCAAGGCGGTTGCCGCCGGCATGAACCCGATGGACCTGAAGCGCGGCATCGACCTCGCCGCCGCCGAGGCGATCAAGGACATCACCAAGCGCGCCAAGAAGGTGAAGTCCTCCGACGAAGTCGCCCAGGTCGGCACCATCTCCGCCAATGGCGATGCGTCGATCGGCCAGATGATCGCCGGCGCGATGCAGAAGGTCGGCAATGAGGGTGTCATCACCGTCGAGGAAGCCAAGACCGCCGAGACCGAGCTCGAAGTGGTCGAGGGCATGCAGTTCGACCGCGGCTACCTCTCGCCGTATTTCGTCACCAACGCCGAGAAGATGATCGTCGACCTCGACGATCCCTACATCCTGATCT
Organism: Ancylobacter defluvii; assembly: GCF_018390605.1. GTDB lineage: Bacteria > Pseudomonadota > Alphaproteobacteria > Rhizobiales > Xanthobacteraceae > Ancylobacter > Ancylobacter defluvii. The sequence goes on along the minus strand of NZ_JAHBGD010000024.1, from coordinate 542,567 downwards.
TCGACAAGAAGCTCTCCGGGCTGCAGGCGATCCTGCCGGTTCTCGAGGCCGTCGTGCAGTCGAGCAAGCCGCTGGTCATCATCGCCGAGGACGTCGAGGGTGAAGCCCTTGCGACCCTCGTCGTCAACAAGCTGCGCGGCGGCCTGAAGGTCGCGGCCGTGAAGGCGCCGGGCTTCGGCGACCGTCGCAAGGCCATGCTCGAGGACATCGCCATCCTCACCGCCGGCCAGGTGATCTCCGAAGAGCTCGGCATCAAGCTGGAGAGCGTCTCGCTCGCCATGCTCGGCCGCGCCAAGAAGGTGATCATCGAGAAGGAAAAGACCACCGTCGTCGACGGCGCCGGCAAGAAGAAGGACATCGAGGGGCGCGTTGCGCAGATCAAGATGCAGATCGAGGAGACCTCCTCGGACTACGACCGCGAGAAGCTGCAGGAGCGCCTCGCCAAGCTCGCGGGCGGCGTCGCGGTGATCCGCGTCGGCGGCGCCACCGAGATCGAGGTGAAGGAAAAGAAGGACCGCATCGACGACGCCCTGAACGCCACCCGCGCCGCGGTGCAGGAAGGCATCGTGCCCGGCGGCGGCATCGCGCTGCTGCGTGCCAAGAAGGCGGTCGAGAAGCTGTCCTCGGACAATGCCGACATCCAGGCCGGCATCAAGATCGTCCTGAAGTCGCTTGAGGCGCCGATCCGCCAGATCGCCGAGAATTCCGGCGTCGAAGGCTCCATCGTCGTCGGCAAGGTGCAGGAATCGAAGGACCAGAACTTCGGCTTCAACGCCCAGACCGAAGAGTTCGTCGACATGATCGAGGCCGGCATCGTCGACCCCGCCAAGGTGGTGCGCACTGCGCTGCAGGACGCCGCCTCGGTGGCCGGTCTGCTGATCACCACCGAAGCCATGGTCGCCGAGCTGCCGAAGCCGGCCGCTTCCGCACCGGCGATGCCGGGCGGCGGCATGGGCGGCATGGACTTCTGATCGAAGTCCACTCCGCCCCTGCGGTTTTGGGTGCCGAAGCCGGAAGAACCCGGCTTCGGATGCGGCATGGGTTTCTGACGAAATCCACTCCGCCTCTGCGGTCTTGAGTGTCGAAGCCGGGCGAGCCCGGCTTCGGATGCGGCATGGACTTCTGATAGAAGTCCAACCGCCCCTGCGGTTTTGGGTGCCGAAGCCGGGAGACCCGGCTTCGGATGCGGCATGGGTTTCTGACGAGATCTGTGCGCTGTGGAATAGGGAGAGGGCGCGGCGGAGGCTGCGCCCTTTCTGCTTGGTGGCAGGGGTGGTGGCGCGCGATCCGTAGGTCCGTCAGCTGTAGCCGCCAATGCCGCTCGCCGATTTCTGATGTGCGCGAGGAGGCGATCGGGTCCACCCTGCGGCTCCCTGGGAGGAACGCCAATGGACCAGCGCATCATCGATCTCTACGACCGCTTCACCCATGGCCAGATCGGCCGGCGGGATTTCATGGACGGGCTCATCACCCTGGCCGGCTCGGTCGCGGCGGCGAGCGCCATGCTGCCGCTGCTCTCCAACGACTATGCCCGCGCCGCCGTCGTCGCCGAGGACGATCCGCGGCTCGACATCTCGACGGCGGGCTTCCTGTCCGGCGGCAAGAATGTCAGCGGCCTGCTCGCCCGCGCCAAGCGCGTCGACGCCAAGCGGCCGGCGGTGCTGGTGATCCACGAAAATCGCGGCCTCAACCCGCATATCCGCGACATTACCCGTCGCCTGGCGCTTGAGGGCTACCTCGCCTTCGGCATCGACCTGCTCTCGGCCGATGGCGGCACGCCTGCCGACGAGGACAAGGCGCGGGACATGATCGCCGCGCTCGACCGCCCGGCCACGCTGGCGCGCGCCGTCGATGCGGTCGCTTTCCTCGCCCGCCACGAGGCCTCGACCGGATCGGTGGGGGCGGTGGGGTTCTGCTGGGGCGGCGGCATGGTGAACCTGCTCGCGGAGGCGAGCCCGCAACTGAAGGCCGGCGTCGCCTATTACGGCGCGCAGCCGCCGCTGGACAAGGTGCCGGACATCAAGGCGGCGCTGCTGCTGCAATATGGCGGGCTCGATACGCGCATCAATGAGGGCATCCCACCCTATGAGGAGGCGCTCAAGAAGGCCGGCAAGGACTTCACCATTCATATCTATGAGGGTGCCAATCACGCCTTCAACAACGATACCAACCCGACGCGCTACGATCCCCAGGCTGCGGCGCTCGCCTGGACCCGCACCGGCACCTTCCTGGCCAAGCATCTCGGCCCGCCGCCGCCGGTCGAGACCTGAGCGGCCGGCGCCGTCTCGCCCCGCTCAGATCGGTGGCAGGTTCAGCCAATGGGCGGTGGCGCTGAGAATGAGGTCGATGGCCATCGCCGCCAGGATCATGCCCATCACCCGCGAGATGATCGCGCCGCCGCCGCGGCCGATCAGCCGCGACAGGAAGCCGGCGCAGAGCAGGATGGTGAGGGTGACGAGCAGCACCAGGCTCATGGTGCCGAGGGTGAGCATGCGGTCGGTGAAGTCGTGCCGGGCATCGTCCGACAGCACCACCGCCGCCAGCATCGCCCCCGGACCGGCGATGGAGGGGATGGCCAGCGGGTAGACGGCAATGTCCATCGGGTTGGCGCCGATCTCGGGATGCGCGCTCTGGGTATGGCCGCCATGGATCATGCTGAGCGCGAACAGGAACAGCACTATGCCGCCGGCGATCTGGAACGAGGCGATGGAGACATCCATCGCGTTGAGCAGCCAGTGCCCGGCCAGCGCGAAGAACACCAGCACGGCGAAGGCGATGATCACCGCCAGCACCGCCGCCTTCCGCCGCACGGCGGGCGCCAGCCCGGCAGTGACCGCGAGGAACACCGGCAAGGTGCCGATCGGGTCGAGAACGACCCAGAAGGTGACGAATTCCTGTAAGCGTTCCGACCAGTTCATCGCATCGCCCGTGTGAGGTCGCCCCGAGACGGTCGCCGCCGCGGGGTGCATCCCGATCCTGCCGATATCCACATGCCGCGCTTGTGGCGACACGAGGGCGCTCTGCGGGCGTTGCGTCCGGCAGCATAGAGACGCATGGTCGGCGCACAATCCGTCGCTCTCGAATCGCCCTGAAAAATGCCTCCGCGCCCGCTCCACCGTTCCGGTCCCGATTTCGCCCATGAGGCCGCCGCCTGGCGGATAGGCGAGGTGCCGGTGGCTGGCGCCGACGAGGTCGGGCGCGGCCCCTGGGCCGGGCCGGTAGTGGCGGCGGCGGTGATCCTCGATCCGGCGCGGGTGCCGGACGGGCTCGACGATTCCAAGAAGCTTTCCGCCGCGCGCCGCGAGGCGCTCTACGAGATCATCTGCGAGACGGCGGAGGTGTCGGTCGCCTTCGCCCCGCCGGCGCGCATCGACGCCACCAATATCCGCCAGGCGACGCTGTGGGCGCTGGCGCGGGCGGCGCAGGGCCTGCCGCGGGCGCCGCGGCTGCTGCTGGTAGACGGCAACGACCTGCCGCCGGTCGGCTGCGCCGCGCGGGCGATCATCGGCGGCGACGGTCTGGTCGCCTCGATCGCCGCGGCCTCCATCGTCGCCAAGGTGACGCGCGACCGGCTGATGGGCGAACTCGGGCGGCTCAACCCCGGCTACGGCTTCGAGCGGCACATGGGCTACGGGACGCCGGAGCACGGCGCGGCGCTGGAGCGGCTCGGCGTGTGCCGCCACCACCGCACCTCCTTCGCGCCGATCCGCCTGCGGCTGGCGCGGGAGAGCGAAGCGGCGGAATAGAGGGCGCCCGGTCTAGGCGGGCTAGTGGTAGCCCTCGCCGGCGCGCACCTTGCCGCGGAAGGTCCAGTAGACGAAGGCGACATAGCCCAGGATCAGCGGCAGCATGAACACCGTGCCGATGAGCATGAACACCTGGCTCGCCGGCGCCGCCGCGGTTTCCCACACGGTGAGCACCGGCGGCACGAGGTGCGGGAAGATCGAGACGCCGATGCCGGCATAGCCGAGCAGGAACAGCCCGATCACCCCGAGGAACGGCAGGTGCTCGTGACCGCGCTCCAGCCAGCGCCACACCAGGCCGGCGAGGAGCAGGGTGAGGAGCGGCAGCGGCGCCAGGTAATAGAGGTTCGGCAGCGAGAACCAGCGGTCGGCGATGCGCGGAAAGGCGATCGGCGTCCACAGGCTGACAATGCCCATGAAGATGAGCACCACCGGCAGCAGCAGCCGGGCATGATGGCGGGCGCGGGCCTGGGCGGCGCCGTCGGTCTTCAGGATCAGCCAGACCGCGCCGATCAGCGCGTAGCCGGCGGTGACCGCCAGGCCGCAGAGCAGCGCGAACGGCGTTGCCCAATCGAGCGCGCCGCCGGCGAAGGCGTTGTTCTCCACCTTGATGCCCTGCACGAAGCCGCCGAGCAGCACGCCCTGGAAAAAGGCGGCGAGCGTCGAGCCGCCGGCGAAGGATATGTTCCACAGGAAGCGGCTGGTATCGGCAACGTGGCGGAACTCGAAGGCGACGCCGCGGAACACCAGCGCCAGCAGCATGAAGATGATCGGCAGGTAGAGCGCCGGCATCAGGATCGAATAGGCGAGGGGAAAGGCGACGAGCAGGCCGCCGCCGCCGAGGATCAGCCAGGTCTCGTTGCCGTCCCAGAACGGGGCGACCGAGTTCATCATCTGGTCCTTCTCCACCTCGCTGCGGGCGAAGGGGAACAGTACGCCGATGCCGAGATCGAAACCGTCCAGCACGACATAGAGGGCGACGGCGACGGCGAGCAGCAGTGCCCAGATGACCGGGAGATAATATTCCATGCCGAGGCTGACCATGGCGCTCACTCCCCGGGTTGCTGGATGGCGGCGCGGGCGGCATCGCGGGCGCCGGAGAGCGGCTGGCTCGGCAGGCCCTGGTCTGGCGTGTCGATGGAAGCGCCGGTCGGGCCGCGGACGATCAGCCGGTTGATGTAATAGATGCCGCCGGAGAACACGATGCCGTAGACGATGACGAACAGCACCAGCGTGGTGGCCACCGCCCAGCCCTCCACCGGCGAGACGGCATCGGCGGTGCGCAGGATGCCGGTGGCCACCCAGGGCTGGCGGCCGACCTCGGTGACGAACCAGCCGGACAGGATGGTGATGAAGCCGACCGGCCAGACGAACTGCGTCGGCCACAGGTACCAGTCACTTTCGAACAGGCGGCGCCGCCAGAGCAGGAAGGCGCCGACCCAGCCAAGGGCGATCATCAGCACGCCCAGCCCGACCATGATGCGGAAGGCGAAGAACGGCACCAGCAGCGGCGGGCGGTCCTCGCGCGGGAAATCCTTCAGGCTGGCGAAACCGTCGGTCCAGCTATGGGTGAGGATGAGGCTGCCGAGATGCGGGACGGCGATCTCGTAGTCATTGCTCTCGGTCTCCTCGTTGGGAATGGCGAACAGCACCAGCGGCACGCCGGCTCCCGGCGGGTGGCCGCCCCAGTTCGCCTCCACCGCGGCGATCTTGGCCGGCTGGTGCTCCAGCGTGTTGAGGCCGTGCGCATCGCCGATATAGGCCTGGATCGGCGCGAGGATGGCGATCAGGCCGATGGCCATGCGCATCATGGTGCGCCCATCCTGCGGGTAGCGGCCGGCATAAACGTAGCGGGCGCCGATCGCCAGCACCACCAGCGCGGTGGTGAGGTAGCAGGCGGTGACCATATGCGCGAAGCGGTAGGGGAAGCTCGGATTGAAGATGGCGGCGAGCCAGTCGACCGGATAGGCGATGCCGTCGATGACCTCGTGGCCGGCCGGGGTCTGCATCCAGCTATTGGCCGCGAGGATCCAGAACGCCGAGAGGCTAGTGCCGACCGCCACCGCGATGGAGGCGAAGACGTGCAGCCCTTTCGGCACCCGGTTCCAGCCGAACAGCATGATGCCGAGGAAGGTCGCCTCCAGGAAGAAGGCGGTGAGCACTTCATAGCCGATCATCGGGCCGACGACATTGCCGACGACACGGGAGAAATGGCTCCAATTGGTGCCGAACTGGTAGGACAGCACGATGCCCGACACCACGCCCATGCCGAAGGAGACGGCGAAGATCTTGGTGAAGAAGCGGGCGATGCGGTGGAAATGCTCGCGCCCGGTGGTGAGCCACAGCACTTCCAGCGTGGCGATGTACGCCGCGAGGCCGATGGTGAAGCTGGGAAAGATGATGTGGAAGGAGACGGTGAAGGCGAACTGAATGCGGGCCAGCAAAACCGGATCGAATTCCATCGGCATGTCCCTATCCGACGCGGCGACGGTGCGCCGCTAGGGAAACTCTACGCGGTCACCGTTCAGAATGGAACCGGTCTTAACTCGGGTTCGCCGACGCGGCGATGACACAGGTCAAGCCGCCGCGTGTCGCGATGCCGCATGCCGATTTCGGGTCGGAGGCGCGATCCGGACTTCGGTGGGCCGTCGTCCTGAAGGTTCGGCGGATGAAATAAACGGCACCCGGCCGCTACCGGATTCGGTTCCGGTTGCGCTGAAACCGGAAGCATCCGGCGTCAACGGAAGGTGCCCCGCGAAGCGGCCCGGTGGGGGCGGGCGGTTGCGGAGCGTCGAAACCCCTCACCCCCAACCCTCTCCCCCACAAGGAGAGGGGGCTTGGCTGCGTCTCTCGCCCGCAGTCAGGTGCCTGCGATGGTCGGGCGATTGGGAATTGGGCGATGGGGGACGCCGCACGGTGTCCTCAGCCGGCTTCCGGCCTTGTCTCGGCGAGCTTGCGCTCGATGGCGAGCAGGTCGCGCCACACCATGCGCTTGCCGAGCGGGGTGCGCAGGAGATAGGCCGGATGGAAGGTCGCCAGCGCCGCGATGCGCCGCGTGCCGGTATCATATTCCATCCAGCGCCCGCGCGCCTTGGTGATGCCGTCCTTAATGCCGAGCAGGGTCTGGGCCGACGGACCGCCGAGGCAGACCAGCACGTCGGGGTTCGCCAGTTCGATCTGCCGGCGGATGAAGGGCAGGCAGATGGCGGTTTCCTGCGGCGTCGGCGTGCGGTTGCCCGGCGGACGCCAGGGCACGACATTGGCGATATAGGCCGTCGAGCGATCAATGCCGATGGCGGCGAGCATGAGGTCGAGCAGCTTGCCGGAGCGGCCGACGAAGGGCTTGCCCTCGATATCCTCCTCGCGGCCCGGCGCCTCGCCGACCAGCATCAGCCGCGCCTGCGGATTGCCGTCGGCGAAGACGAGGCGGGTGGCGGTGAGCTTCAGCGGGCAGCCGTCGAAGCGTTCCAGAAGAACGCGCAGCGCGTCGAGATCGGGCGTGGAAGCCGCAGCCTCGCGGGCATCGGCGGCCGCCCGGTCGGGTGGCGGCGGGGCGGCGGAAGCCGGCGGCGGGGCAGGCGCGCGCGCGGTCTCCCGCCTTGCGGTTGCTGCGCCGGGGGAGGCGGTATTTGGGGAGGCGGCGGCCGGCCGTGGCGCGGCGCGCACGGCGCTGCGCTCGGCGGCGCTTTCGGCGAATCGGTCGACGGGAGCGTCGTCGAGAGCGGCATCGACCCCGGCCTCGGCATAGAAGGCCAGCAGATCGGCAATGGTTGCGCGCGGATCAGGCTCACGCGGATCTTGGGAAAGGTCCATAACCTATCTTATCGCGTCGCAGCGGTGATTGTCAGGTCGGCGCAAGCATGGAAGAAGTCCAGACAACAGATTGCGTGAGATTACGTGCCGGAGACTGACATGGACGCCCTGGACCTGCCCGAACGCGAGGGGATGGATTACGACGTGGTGGTGGTCGGCGGCGGGCCGGCCGGCCTCGCGGCGGCGGTCCGGCTGAAGCAGCTGGATGAAAACCTCTCGGTCGTGGTGGTGGAGAAGGGCTCGGAAGTCGGCGCGCATATCCTCTCCGGCGCGGTGATCGATCCCGTCGGCCTCGACCGGCTGTTCCCCGATTGGCGGGAAGAGCCGGACGCGCCGCTGAAGACGCCAGTGACCGAGGACCGCTTCTACCTGCTGGGCCCGGCCGGCGGGCTGCGCCTGCCCAACGCCCTGATGCCGCCCTTGATGAACAATCACGGTAATTATGTCGGCTCGCTCGGCAATGTCTGCCGCTGGCTGGCCAGCAAGGCCGAGGCGCTGGGCGTCGAGATCTATCCCGGTTTCGCCGCCGCGGAATTGCTGTTCGACGAGAACGGCGCCGTCACCGGCGTCGCGACCGGCGACATGGGCATCGGCCGCGACGGCGAGCCGGGCCCGAACTTCGCGCGCGGCATGGAGCTGCGCGGCAAGTACACGCTGTTCGCCGAGGGCGCGCGCGGCTCGCTCTCCAAGCAGCTCATCGCCCGCTTCAAGCTCGACGAGGGCCGCGAGCCGCCGAAATTCGGCCTCGGGCTGAAGGAGCTGTGGCAGCTCGACCCGGCCAAGCACAAGCCAGGACTGGTGCAGCACTCGTTCGGCTGGCCGCTGGACGGCACCACCGGCGGCGGCTCCTTCCTCTATCATCTGGAGGACGGGCAGGCGGTGGTGGGCTTCGTTGTCCACCTGAACTATTCGAACCCGTATCTCTCGCCCTTCGAGGAGTTCCAGCGTTTCAAGACGCATCCCCTGATCCGCGAGCAGCTGGAGGGCGGCAAGCGGCTGTCCTATGGCGCGCGGGCGATCACCGAGGGCGGTTATCAGTCGGTGCCGCGCACCGTGTTTCCCGGCGGGGCGCTGATCGGCTGCGCCGCCGGCTTCGTCAACGTGCCGCGCATCAAGGGCAGCCATAATGCGGTGCTCTCCGGCATGCTCGCCGCTGAGGAGGCCGCCGCCGCGCTGGCCGCGGGCCGGGCGCAGGACGTGCTGGAGGGCTATGAGTCCGGCTGGCGAATCGGGGCGATCGGCGCCGATTTGTGGAAGGTGCGCAACGTCAAGCCGCTATGGTCGAAGTTCGGCACTTACATCGGTATCGCGCTGGGCGGGCTCGACATGTGGGCGAACACGCTCCTGAAGTGGTCGCCCTTCGGCACGCTAGGCCACGGCAAGCCGGACTCGGACACGCTCAAGCCGGCTAAGGATTCGAAGAAGATCGCCTATCCCAAGCCCGACGGGGTGGTCTCCTTCGACCGGCTGTCCTCGGTGTTCCTCTCCAATACCAACCATGAGGAGGACCAGCCGGTGCACCTCAAGGTGAAGGACATGGAACTGCAGAAGCGCTCCGAGCACGACATCTATGCCGGCCCCTCCAACCGCTACTGCCCGGCCGGGGTGTATGAATGGGTGGAGAAGGACGGGGAAGAGGTCTTCGTGATCAACGCGCAGAACTGCGTGCACTGCAAGACCTGCGACATTAAGGACCCCAACCGCAACATCAACTGGGTGACGCCGGAAGGCGGCGGCGGACCGAACTATCCCAACATGTGAGGAGGCCGGCATGCGCGGAGCGGTGATGGCCACGCTGCTGGCGCTGGCCTCGACGGCCGCGATGACGGCGGCTTCCGCCACCGAGGCGCCGGACTACGCGCCGTTCCGCGACGGGCTGTTCCTGCGCTACCTCAATGCCGAGCCGGGCGGGCGCATCGACGCGGTGCCGCGCATCGGTCTTTCTTTCGGCGCGGGCGAACCGTTGCGGGCCGAGCTGGATTCCGGCTCCACCGGCATCGTGGTGGCGGCGGCCTATATTCCCGGCGTCGACCAGCTGCCGAGCCAGGGGCCGGGGCAGCTGACCTATACGAGTTCCGGCCGACAGATGGTCGGCAAATGGGTGGTGACGCCGGTGACGCTTTCCGGCAAGGAGGGCGCCTCCATCACCACCGAGCCGATGCCGGTGCTGGCGGTGACCGAGCTGCGCTGCCTCGACTACGCCCGCGACTGCACGCCGCACCAGATGCCCGAACACATTGCCATGGTCGGCGTCGGCTTCGCCCGCGAGGCCGACCGCCAGAGCCAGAGCACGCCGGACAAGAACCCGCTGCTGCGGGTGACCGGCGGGGAGGGGCCGCGCCGGCGCGGCTATATCCTCTCGCCCGAGGGCGTGCATGTCGGGCTGAGCGGCGGCAATACGCGCGGCGACTTCCGCTTCCTCAAGCTCGACCGCCGGCCGGACGGTTCCGATTGGGCGGCGACGCCGGCCTGCCTCTCGCTGAATGGCGCCGCGCCGCCGGCCTGCGGCACGCTGCTGGTCGATACCGGCGTGTCGGCAATGTTCATGACGGTGCCGCCGGCGCAGGCGGCGGGTGCCGAGCGAACCCTGCCGGACGGGACCGACGTGGCGGTGCGTGCCGGCGCGGGGGAGGACGGCTTCGAGCTCTACCGCTTCACGGTGGGCGCCGGTTCGCCGCTGGCGCCGGACGCCATCCATCTGCGGGTGGCGCCCGACCGGGTGTTCGTGAACACCAGCTTCCATCTGCTGAACGGTTATGACGTGCTCTACGATGCCGATGGCGGCTATGTCGGGTTCCGGCGGCGCTAGGCGCCTGGGCCGCGAAAGCTGAACGGCTTTCGCGACACAGCCTGCTTCCGCCGGCCCGCTTCCGCCTCCGCCGTCAGAACTGCGCGATGATGAAGGCGGCGAACAGGATGAAGGCGGCGACGAGATCGCTGGCCATCGCCATGTTCTCGCGGAAGTTCCGCTCCGGCCGGCGCATGTGGTTGAGCCCGGCGAGGCCGAGGAAGGCGCCGCCGATGAAGGCGACCGGGAACACCCAGCTAGAGATCAGCAGCGACAGCAGCCCCGCCGCGCCCATGGCGAGATTGGCGCACCCGAGTTCCTGCACCAGCACATGCGACCGCAGATCATCGACACCGAGGATCGAGCTGGCGGTGAAGCCCGGCTTCACCAGCTGCATGATGCCGGCCAGCAGCAGGCGCACGCCGACCGCCCAGAACACGAACCATTTGCTGGCGATGGTGAAGAAGCCGACCAGCGTGCCGTTGCCGGCAAGCTCCGAGGCGATGGAGACGACGGGCAGGATGACCATCGTGAGCAGAAGCGTGGCGTAATAGATCATTGGTCGTACTCGGTGGCGGGGCGGGAAGATGACGCAACGGCAGATCGCGGTGCATGTCACCGAACTGTAACGTCATATTCATCCCGACGTCACCCGTCGCCGATACGCCCTCATCGACCCTAATGGCCGACGAGGGAAATCGATGGCGGCAGCGCTTGAACTCGACCGTGTAAGCAAGACGTGGGGCGCCATGCGCGCCGTCGACAATGTCTCGCTGCGCATTGAGGCGGGCGAGCGGGTGGCGCTCATCGGCGCTTCCGGTTCCGGCAAGTCGACGCTCATCCGCATCGCCTCCGGCCTCGCCTTGGCCGATCCGACCAGCGGTGGCGTGCGCTCCTTCGGCCTCGGCGTGCAGGACAAGGGCAAGCTTTCTTCCGAGGTGCGTCGCGCCCGCCGGCAGATCGGCCTGGTGTTCCAGCAATTCGCCCTGGTCGGCCGGCTGACGGTGATGACCAATGTGCTGGTCGGCGTGCTCGGCCGCATCAGCCGGCTGCGCGGCACGCTCGGCCTGTTCAATGACGACGAGAAGCGCACGGCGCTGGCGGCGCTCGCCGAGGTCGGCATCGCCCAGCATGCCGGCAAGAAGGCCCGCGAGCTCTCCGGCGGCCAGCAGCAGCGTGTCGCCATCGCCCGCGCGCTGGTGCAGGGGGCGAAGCTGGTGCTCGCCGACGAGCCGATCGCCTCGCTCGATCCGAAATCCGCCAAGCGGGTGATGGACACGCTGGTGACCATGAGCCGCGACCACGGCATCGCCCTCGTGGTTTCGCTGCACCAGGTGGACTACGCCACCGCCTATTTCGACCGGGTGATCGCGATGAATGCCGGCCGCGTCGTGTTCGACGGCCCGGCCTCGCGCATCACCAGCGCCTTCCTCACCGAGCTCTACGGCGCCAGCGCCGAGGAGCTGATCCTGCCGAGCCAGTTCGCCGTGCCGGCCGCGGCGGTGCTCGAAACCACCTCTTCAGAACCCGTATCCTGACAGGAGCGAACACCATGAAGCGCATTCTCGCCGCCGGCCTCGTGCTGGCCGGCCTCACCGCCCCGCTGGCGGCGCAGGAAGTGAAGGAGCTGAACTTCGGCTTCATCTCCACCGAGTCCTCCGCCAACCTCGCCAAGAGCTTCGAGCCTCTGCTGAAGGACATGGAGAAGGCGATCGGCGTGCCGGTGAAGCCGTTCTTCGTCGGCGACTATGCCGGCGTGATCGAAGGCATGCGCTTCAAGAAGGTCGACGTGGCGTGGTTCGGCAACAAGTCGGCCATGGAAGCGGTGGATCGCTCCAACGGCGAAGTGTTCGTGAAGACCGCCAAGCCGGACGGCTCCTCGGGCTATTACTCGCTGATCGTCACCAATGTCGACCGCAACGACATCAATGGCCTGAAGGACATCCTCGACTGCTCCAAGGGCTATAATTTCGGCAATGGCGACCCGAACTCCACCTCGGGCTTCCTGGTGCCGAGCTACTACGTGTTCGCGATGAACAATGTCGACCCGCAGAAGTGCTTCAAGCGCGTGGTGACCTCGAACCATGAGGGCAACCTGCTCGCGGTCGCCAACAAGCAGGTCGACTTCGCCACCAACAACACCGAGAACATGAGCCGCCTGCAGCAGACCCGCCCGGCGGAAGCGGCGAAGATCAAGGAAGTGTGGCGCTCGCCGATGATCGCCGGCGACCCGATCGTGTGGCGCAAGGACCTGCCGGCCGACCTCAAGGCCAAGATCTACACCTTCTTCATGACCTATGGCCGCAACGGCACCCCGGAAGAGATCGAGCGCGCCCGCGCGGTGCTCGCCAAGACCTCCGACGGCTGGGGTCCGTTCCTCGCCTCCTCCGACGCGCAGCTGATCCCGATCCGCCAGCTCGAGCTGTTCAAGGCCAAGATGAAGGCCCAGAACAACGACAAGCTCTCGGCCGACGAGAAGACCGCCGAGGTGAAGAAGATCGACGCCCAGCTCGCCGACCTCGATAGCCAGCTCAAGAAGCTGCCCGCCATGTGACATGTCGCGAGGCCGGCTTCGCCCGGCCTTCGCGCATGGTTCGCCGCCGTCTCCGGTTCGCCGGGGACGGCGTTCGATTGAGAGGGACACCGCATGTTCGCCACCGAGACCGCTCATCGCTCCGTCGCCGCCGCGCTGCCGGCCCCGCCGGTGACGCCGCTTGCCACCCGGCTGACCCGCCTGTGCCTCGGCGCGGTGGCGGTGGTCATGCTGGTGTTCTTCTGGCACGAGGCGGAGATGAACCCGGCGCAGCTGGTGCAGGACGCCGGCAACATGGCGACGCTCGGCGCCGATTTCCTGCGCCCGGACTTCACCGATTGGGACGTCTACGCCACCGCCATGATCGAGACGCTGGCCATCGCCGTCTGGGGCACGCTGCTGGCGGTGATCGTCGGCATTCCCTTCGGCATCCTCTGCGCCGACAATGTGGTGCCGCGCTGGGTCGCCTTTCCGGTGCGCCGCTTGATGGATGCCTGCCGCGCCATCAACGAACTGGTCTTCGCGCTGATCTTCATCGCCGCGGTCGGCCTCGGCCCGTTCGCCGGCGTGCTGGCCTTGTTCGTGCACACCACCGGCGTGGTTGCGAAACTGTTCTCGGAAGCCGTCGAGGCGATCGACCCGGCGCCGGTCGAGGGCATTCGCGGCACCGGCGGCACCTGGTTCCAGGAGATCATCTATGGCGTGCTGCCGCAGGTTCTGCCGCTGTGGATCTCCTACACGCTTTACCGCTTCGAATCCAACGTGCGCTCGGCGACCGTGCTCGGCATCGTCGGCGGCGGCGGCATCGGCATGGTGTTCAACGAGACCATGCGCGGCTTCCTCTATTCGCAGGGAGCGGCGATCCTGATCATCGTCATCGTCACTGTGTCGTGCCTCGATATCGCCAGCCAGAACATCCGCAAGCGCTTCATCTGAGGGCCGCCGAGGGCTGCAACCTTGCGGTGCCGGCCCGGCCGCCCGCGAGGCGGAAGCCGGGGGGGGGCGTTTCGCGCCGCTGCCGCCCGCCCGGGCGCTCTGTGCCGCAGCGCCGGCGCCGCCGCTGCCGGCTTTCATGACAGATCGTCAACTGGTTCCTTGCGTTTTTGCATGATCAGAGATGCGTGAACTTCCCTTACGATCTGATCGCAAGCGACATAAATCATTCTCCGAATGCCCGTCAGTGTAGTTCGCGCGACATGTCGCAGTTTAGGAGAAGACGCATGAGCAGGATTTTTGTCGCTATTGCCCTGATTGCCAGCTTTGGCCTTTCCGGCGTGACCGCGGCTTCCGCGGCCGGCCGCAGCAAGGACGAGCGCGCGGCATGGTGGCAGACGATGCATCAGTCCAAGCAGCCTTGGAAGGATATGGCCAACAAGTCGAAAGCGGCCGCTGGCAAGCCCACCGCGCCGGCGGCGAGCACGGCGCCGAAGGCGGCCAAGCCAGCCCAGTGAGACGGCTCAAGCTTCGCTGACGGCAGGGGCGGCATTCGACATGGATGCCGCCCTTGTCGTATTCGCCGGCCTTCCGCCGATTGCGGATTTGCCGTTAGGTAATGTTCGCCTGACCAAACTTTAATGTCTTCGCCATCCTCCCGCCGGGATTGCTTCCGCTAGTCTTGTTCTCTGTCCTGACACCGGGCCGCCAAGCATGGCGGCCTGTCGCATTGCCTGTTCCCTCCGGCCGGAGAATTCCCGTGCGTGCCATCTCCCGTCTGCTCTCCGACGTCTGGCGGCTGTCGACCCCCTATTTCCGCGGCGAAGACAAATGGCGCGGCGGCGCGCTGCTCGCCGCCGTGGTGGCGCTGGAGGTGGGCTGGGTCTATGGCACGGTGCTGCTCAACCAGTGGAACAACGCCTTCTACAACGCCATCCAGGAGAGGGACTATCCGGCTTTCGTGCACCAGTTCTGGCTGTTCGGCCTCTATGCGGCGGTGCTGATCGTCATCGCCGTCTACCAGATCTATCTGCGGCAATGGCTGGAGATCCGCTGGCGGACCTGGATGACGGAAAAGTATCTCTCGGCCTGGCTGGACCACCAGACGCATTACCGGCTGCGGCTGAAGGGCGATACGGCTGACAACCCCGACCAGCGTATTGCCGAGGACATCCGCGCCTATATCGGCACCACCATCAGCCTGTTCATCGGCATTCTCAACGCGGTGATGACGCTGGTCTCCTTCGCCGTCATCCTGTGGGGCCTGTCCGGCGACTTCCATCTGCCGCTGTTCGGCTACGATGTGGACATTCCCGGCTATCTGGTCTGGGCCGCCTTCGCCTATGCGGCGGTCGGCACCTGGCTCACCCACCTCATCGGCCGGGTGCTGGTGAAGCTCAATTACGACCAGCAGCGCTTCGAGGCCGACTACCGCGTCGATCTGGTGCGCGTGCGCGAAAATGGCGAGCAGATCGCGCTGATGGAGGGCGAGAAGGTGGAGCGGGCGCGGCTGCTCGAGCGCTTCTCGCATGTGGTGCACAATTACTGGGGCCTGATGATCGCGCAGAAGCGGCTGACCTGGTTCACCGCCGGCTACGGGCAGTTCTCGAACGTTTTTCCCTTCATCGTGGTGGCGCCGGCCTATTTCGCCGGCACCATCCAGCTGGGCCAGCTGATGCAGACCTCCTCCGCCTTCGGGCAGGTGCAGGGCTCGTTCTCCTTCTTCGTCAATGCCTATACGACGCTGGCCGAATGGAAGGCGGTGGTCGACCGTCTGATCGGCTTCGAGGATCACATCGCCCAGGCCCACATCGATGCCGCCGCCGATGCCTATGCACGCCGGCCGGCCACTGGCGGCACCATGCTCGCCATCGAAGACATGGAACTGCGGCTGCCGGACGGGCGGGCGCTGCTTACCGCCGGCGGTGTCGCCATTGGCCGCGGCGAGAGCGTGCTGCTGACCGGGCCGTCCGGCTCGGGCAAATCGACGCTGCTGCGTGCCATTGCCGGCATCTGGCCCTATGGCTCCGGCACGGTGGCGGTGGCGCCGGAGGCGCGGCTGCTGGTGCTGCCGCAGCGGCCTTACGTGCCGGTGGGAACGTTGCGCGGAGCGCTCGCCTATCCCGATCCGCTCGCCGAGCATGACGACACGGCTCTGGGCGAGGTGCTGGAGGCGGTGGGGCTCGCCAGCTTCGCCGGCCGGCTCGACGAGCGCGCCCTGTGGCCCTCGGTGATGTCGGGGGGCGAGCAGCAGCGGCTCGCCGTCGCCCGCGCCCTGTTGATCAGGCCGGATGTGCTGCTGCTCGACGAGGCGACCTCGGCGCTCGACGAGGCGGGCGAGGCGGCGCTCTATCACGTGCTGCGCCAGCGGCTGCCGGGAGCGGCCATCCTCTCCATCGGCCACCGCTCCAGCCTGCACGCGCTGCACGGCCGGCATCTCGAACTCGAGCCGACGGCGGGCGGACCGGCGCGGCTCGAGGGCGCGAGGGTGCTGGTGGCGGCGAGCTGAGGCGCCTCATTGCTGCGGTTTGGGCGGTACCGTATCGGGTGCCGCCAGCCCGGTGAGGTCGCTCCTCGGCCGGCGCAGCCGGAACCGCCGCCGCGGCGTGGGCTGTCCCGCGGCCTCGATGGCCAGCGTCCGCTCCAGCAGGATCTCGTAGATCGGCCGCCCGCCGAGCCGCTGCGCCACCATGTTGGAGACGATGGTGGTGAGCATGACCGGGACGAGCAACGAATAGGCGCCGGTGAGCTCCATCACCAGCACCATGCCGACCAGCGGCGCGCCGATGGTGGCGGCGAACAGCCCGCCCATGGCGGCGATGGCGAGTGCGAGGTGGGTACTCTCCGGCAGCGGCACCACATTCTCCAGCGCCGTGCCGAAGGTGAGGCCGATGGTGGTGGCCAGCGCTAGGATCGGCGCGAAGATGCCGCCGGCGACGCCGGTGGAATAGCTCGCCATGGTCATGACGAAGCGGATGAGCACGATGACCGCCAGCACCGCGAGCGGGCGGTTTTCCGTCGCCAGCTGCACCGCCAGCACCTCGCCGCCCTGCGTCGCTTCCGGCAGCAGGAAGATCAGCGGCCCGACGATGAGGCCGATGAGGAGCGGGAACAGGTAGAACGTGGTCGCCAGCCCGAGGCGCCGCACATGGTCCAGCGACCAGACCAGCGTGCGGTTGAAGCCGACACCGGTCGCGCCGAGCAGCATGCCGAGCAGCAGGAAGGCCGGCAGCGCGGTCAGCGGCATCGCCGAGGCGGGCAGCAGCATATAGGGCACGTTTCCCGTCAGCCATTCGGTGATGACGGCGCTGGCGAGCGAGGCGAGGATGACGCCGACATAGGTGCGGGCGCTGTAGGGAAATTGCCGCCGCGTTTCCTCGATGACGAACAGCACCGCGGCCAGCGGCGCGTTGAAGGCGGCGGCGAGGCCGGCGGCGCCGCCGGCGGCCAGCAGGCCGCGCATGTCCTCCGACGACATCCTCGTCAAATCGGCGGCGGCCTTGGCGATGGAGGCACCGATATGGATGGTCGGTCCCTCGCGGCCGAGCACCATGCCGGAGGACAGCGACAGCAGGCCGGCGACGAACTTCACCGGCAGCACGCGCTTCCAGCGCACCTCGCGCAGGCCTTCCATCGCGCCTTCGATCTCCGGCACGCCGGAGCCGCCGGCCTCCGGCGCGAAGCGGCGCACCAGGAACAGCGAGGCGATCGCCATGGTGGCAGCGACGAGGGCGGCGGCGGAGTAAAGCGCGGTGCCCGAAAGGCCGAGCGTGTCGCGCAGCAGCGCCGGCCAGGCAGCGGTGAGGCCCTCGACGCCGAGATGGAAGGCGACGCCGGCGAGGCCGACTGCCACGCCGACGAGGAGCGCCACCATGTGATAGCCGCCATTGCCCATGCCGTTCCCCTACGATCGCCTCATTATCCCGTCGGACGGGTAGCATCGCCGGGAGCGGGCCGGAAGGGCGAAGTCCGCCGATTTTCAGGTTCGGCGAGGCAAGGGGCGAGGAAAGGGGCGAGGCAAGGGAGGCCAAGCTGCTGCCGCCTCACGGCGGCAGGTGGCCGCGCATCGCCGGAACGCGCGGCCTGTACTCTCAGGGCAGCGCGGGGGCGTAGGTGGCGACCGGCTCGACGGTGTCGATCAGCCCGTGCTGCTTCATGAATTCGCCGAAGCGGGCATAGCGGCCGGCGTCGAGCGCCGCCGGCGCATGGGCGAAGCGGCGCAGCGTGTCGGTCCAGGCGGTGCGGTTGAGCTCGTCGTCGAGCTTGGGGTTCGCCTTCACGAACACGCCCCAGGCCTCGTCCGGGTGGTTGAGCACATAGATGGTGGCGTCCTCCACCGCGGCGAGGAAGCGTTTGAGGCGCGGGTCGGCGACGAGATCCTTGCGGGTGACGTAGATCAGCTCATCGAACACCGGCACGCCGTGCTCCTCGGGGAAGAAGGCGGTGCCCTCCTTGCCTTCGAGCCGGATCTGGGTGAGTTCGAAATTGCGGTAGGCGCCGATCACCGCATCGACCTTGCCGGAGACGAGGGCGGGGGAGAGGGCGAAATTGACGTTCACCATTGTGACGTCGCTCGGCTTCAGCCCGACATCGGCGAGCATGGTGCCGAGCAGCGCGTCCTCCAGCCCCGCAACCGAGAAGCCGACGGTCTTGCCCTTGAGATCGGCAAGCGACTTGATCGGACCGTCCTTCAGCGCCACCAGCGCGGTCAGCGGCGTCGAGACCAGCGTGCCGAAGCGGATGAGCGGCAGGCCCTCCTTCACCGCAAGATAAAGGTTGGGCTGGTAGCTGACCGCCACCTCAGCCTGGCCGGCTGCGACGAGGCGCGGCGGTGCGGAGGGATCGGCCGGCGCGACGAGCTCGACGTCGAGGCCGTGGGCGGCGAAAAGGCCCTTTTCCTTGGCGATGACCAGCGGCGCGTGGTCGGGGTTCACGTACCAGTCGAGCAGCACGGTAAGCTTGTCGGCCGCGCAAGCGGGGGCAAGCGAAAGCGCCAGGGCGACACTGGCGGCGGCGATGGTTTTGACGAACATATGGATCTCCTCCCGTTTGCGGAGATCCGGCACATGAGCTTTCGGGGGAAATCCGGCGCAGGAACGAGCGTCACATGGATGCCTTGCCTCGCCGTCGTTCCGTCCCTTCGCCGGCATGACCCGGATCAGGTTCAAAGGGTCTGGCGAACGCCATCTCAGCCCCTTCGACCCTTGCGAGCCGGCGGGACACCCCTCGGACAGGTCGGAGCCTAGCAGAGCTGGTATGCCACGGCAATCGCCGGGCGGGCCGGCGTTCCGCCGTCACCGCTTATCCCCGCCAGCCGTCGAGATAGCGCACGCTCTCGACCCCGGCGAAGCGGGCCATGCGGGCGAGCTCGGCGTCGAGCCGCTCCAGCCGGCCGGCCGAGGCCCGAACCCCGGGCTCCAGCCAGAGCTTGCGCACGTCGAGCGTGCCGGCCTTGCGCTCGGCCTTCATGTCGATGCGGCCGATCATCCGGTCGCCCTCCATCAGCGGGAAGACGTAATAGCCATAGACCCGCTTTTCCGCCGGGACGAACACCTCGATGCGGTAGGAGAAGCCGAACAGCCGCTCGGCGCGGTTGCGGTCGCGCAGCAGCGGATCGAACGGGCTGAGCACCCTGAGGCGCGCCGGCGGCTCCGGCAGCGCCTCGAATGCCGGCCCGCTGCCGGCAAAGGCGAAGGAGGCGCGGGGGCGGCCGCCATCGGCGGTGACGATGCTTACCTCTTCCAGCTTTTCGCGGTTGGCGATCACCCAGGCACGCGCCTCCTCCGGCGACACCAGATCCCAGAAGGCGGCGATCTCGCCATGAGTGGCGAAGCCGAGCCGCTCCAGCGCCGAGGCGCAGGCCCAGTCGACGAAGTCCTCGCGCGTGACCTCGCTGCCGAAATGGCGGGCGGGAATGACGCGCTCGGCAAGGTCGTAGATTTTCTGGAAGCCGTCGCGCCCGGCAATGGCGAGACGGCCGGTGCGCCAGAGATATTCCAGTGCCGTCTTGGCCGGATGCCAGTTCCACCAACCGCCGGGGGTGCGCTCCTCCGCCTCGAAATGCCGGGCCATGAGCGGCCCCTCGGCGGAGATGCGCTCCAGCACATGATCGACCGACTGCTCGAAACCGTTCTCGTGCCACGAGCGCCAGCGCTGGGCGAGATGTTCCCGCGCATGCGCGAAGCGGTGCTTCCAATAGCCGTAGAACGCCGAGGGGATGATGGCGGCGTCGTGCGTCCAGTGCTCGAACAGGTCGCCGTCGCGCTCGGCGAGCGCGGTGAGGTACTCGCGCCGATAGGCCTGGGCGCGGGCGAACAGGATGTGGTGATGCGCACGCTCCACCGTGGCGATGCTGTCCACCTGCACGAAGCCGAGCTGGTGGATCAGCTCCAGCAGGCCGGGTTTGCCGAGGGCGCGGCCGGGCGGGCGGGACAGTCCCTGCTTCGCCAGGAAGATGCGCCGGGCGTCGTGATTGGTGAGATGCAGGCTCATGCGCCGTCAATCCATCCCAGATCGACGGCAATGGTCTGGCCGGTCGCCTTGGCGGCGTACATAAGCGTGTCGGCATGGCGGAGCAGGGCATCGGCGTCGATGGCGGTCATGCACATGGCCACCCCGATGGCGGCGCCGATGGCGAGCTGATGGTCGTCGATGGGCATCGTGGTGCAGATGGTCTCGGCGAAGACATGCAGGTCGTCGGCGGTCGGGGCCTGATCGCGCGGGAAGGTGGAGAGCAGCACGAACTCGTCGCCGCCGATCCGCGCCGCGAAGCGCTGCGGATCCACATAGCTCCGCAGACGCTCCGCCACGTGCCGTAGCACGCGATCGCCGACCAGATGGCCGTGACGGTCATTGACCGATTTGAAGCCGTTCAGATCGATATAGGCGAGGGCTACGCCCTGATCTACGTGCCATTGTGCCAGAAGGTTGCGCAATCTGTGATCGAAGGCGGCGCGGTTCGGCAATCCGGTCACCACGTCGGTATAGGCCGCTTCCAATATGCCGCGCTCGAACGCCTTGCGTTCGGAGTTGTCGATGATGATCTCGATGTCGAGCTGTTGGCCATTGATGGTGCGGCGCTGCGTCGAGATGAGCGTGGGAATGATGCGGCCGGATGAATGCCGCAGGTCGACCTCCTCCAGCTGGTACAGGCCGACCGTTTCCAACTCGTGCAGGCGGCGCAGCCTTTGCGGGTCGTCGAGGTTCCGGACGGTGTCCAGATACATTGGCTGGTCGGCGATTTCTTCCCAGCTGCGGCCGATCAAGCTCAGATAAGCCGGATTGGCCATGATGTACCGGGATACATACTCGGCTGTCGAAATGCAGATGGCGACGGGCGACAGCTCGAACACGTCCACCAGCGCTTCATAGACGACTTGGCGTGGAATCATGGATCCTCACAGGATCGGCGGAAAGCCAGCCTCGCTCATTACCACATCTCAAGTCCACTGCCTGCGAGGGCTCAATCGCGGGCCGAACCGGTCTCCGGCGCCCAGGGGATCAGCCGGGCAAGGGCGCGGTCGACCAGGGCGAACAGGATCAGCGCCACGGCCAGCAGGATGGCGAGTGCCGCGAATACCATGTCGGTCTGCATGCGGGCGTTGGAATAGATCATCAGATAACCGAGCCCGGCCGAGGCGCCGACCCATTCGCCGACCACTGCCCCGATCGGTGCGACCGCGGTGGCGACGCGCAGCCCGGAGGCGAGGGCCGGCAGCGCCGAGGGCACACGGATGAAGCGCAGCATGGCGAGATCGCCGGCACCATAGAGACGGCCGAGATCGACCAGCCCCTGGTCGGCGCGCGCCAGCCCGTCATGGAAGGCGGAGGCAACGGGAAAGAAGATGATCAGGCTCGCCATGACGATCTTGGAGGCGAGGCCGAAGCCGAACCAGATCACCAGCAGCGGTGCGATGGCGAAGACCGGCAGCGCCTGCGCTACCAGCAGCACCGGCCGCATGGCCCGCCGCACCGTCGGGGAGGTCGCCATGGCGAGGGCGCAGGCAATGCCGAGCGCGCTGCCGCAGACGAGGCCGAGCAACATTTCCCCGAGCGTGATCAGCGCGTTGTCGAACAGCACGCCGCGGTTCAGCCACAGCGCCAGCCCGATGCGCGAGGGAGCGGGCAGGATATAGGCCGGCACACCGGCGAGCCGTACAGAGATCTCCCATAGACCCAGCAGCAGGGCCGTGATGAGACAGGCGCGCACCAGCCCGGCCATCAGAGGTTCTCCATTCGAGGGCGCGCCGGATTCGCTGCGCCCGGTAAAGACGGACCCGGACCGCCAGCGGGGGCGGAAGGGCTTCGGTTTGCCGTCTTACCGCGTCTTCCTCTCGCGGATCGATAGCGGTCGGGGTGGAAAATATTCGGGGGCGGCGAATGGGCTTGACGCCGGTCAATACGGGACCAACTTGATGGAGGTAACAAAGATGAAATCTGCGAAGTGGAGGAAGGCATGATCAAGGATATTCTCGTCAGCCTGGGCGTCGGCGAGGGGGTGGATGCCACCTCGGATTATGCGGTGTCCGCGGCGGCGGCGCTGGGCGCGCATCTCACCGCGGTGGCGGTCAGCTACGACATCGATATTCCGCCGGTCTACACCGAAGCCTTTTCCACTGATTTCTTGGAGGCGCAACGTGCCGAGGGGCAGCGGCTCGCCAAGCTGGCGGTGGACCGGTTCGGCGAGGCGGCGCGCGCGGTCGGTATCACCGCCGAGGTGCGCAGTATCGACGGCACGCCCGGCGGCGCCGCCGAGCAGATCGGCGCCATGGCGCGGCTGTTTGATCTCGCCATCGTCGGGCAGGCCGATCCGGAGCGGATGGGCCCTGAAGAGGTGATCGCCGAGGCGGTGCTGTTCGAATCCGGCCGCTCATTGCTGCTGGTGCCGACGAAGCAGGCCAAGCCCTTCTCCGTTCGCCGCATCCTCGTGGCCTGGGATGGTGGGCGCGCCTCCGCCCGCGCGGTGGCCGAGGCACGGCCGCTGGTCGAGAAGGCGGATTTCGTCGAGGTCGTGGTGGTGGAGACCGGCAAATCCAAGCCGGGCCGGCTGCCCGGCGTCGATCTCGCCGAGCATCTGTCGCGTCACGAGAAGAATGTCGAGCTGCGCCGGCTGGTGCCGGCGAGCGACGAAGGCATTGTCGATGTGCTGCTGAAGGAAATTGCCGAGCGCGATATCGACCTGGTGGTGATGGGTGGTTACGGCCATTCCCGGCTGCGCGAATTCGTGCTGGGAGGCGTCACCCGCGACATGCTGGAGCGCATGACGGTTCCGCTGCTGCTCGCGCACTGAACGGCGATGGCTTTGGTGACGGAAAGGCGGCGCTTGGCGCCGCCTTTTTCATGCCCGGCCGGCCGTCGGCGTGCTCCGCTCAGCGCGAGTGGAAGAGCCGATCGCGGCAGCGATAGCCGACGAAGCACTGCGCCTGATCCGAGGTCTGCAACCAGGCCGGTGTCGTGGTCTGCTGGTTGTTGCAGTAGCGCTGATTGGCGACGTAGCGATCGAAAATGTTCGGGCCGGTGCCGATGACGATCGCGCCACGCTGGCTGACAAGGGCGCTGGTGGCGGCGCATGTCATGTTCAGCGAGTTCGGCATCGCCTGGGCAAAGGCCGACGACGCCATGAGCAGGAAAGGAAGGGATAGAAAAAGGGTACGCATCGCTTCACCTCGCCAAGATCACCGACCACGCCAAGAGTAAGGCCGCGGATATCGCGCAAGGTAATCAATAGCGCGTGCTCGGGCTTCCTCAACTGCACGGGGCGCCCCGCCACTTGGCCGGGTCGAGGTGAAATCGGTGCTCCGAGGTGGGGGTGCCGAAACGGGTAGAGCAGGTCGGGCCAGTCACCCCGCCCCTAGGGTCACGCGGCCGCGCGTCCCGTCAGCTGGGCGCGGAGGGAGTTCGGCAGCTGACGCGCCGACTGGACGCGGGGCAGGTCGATTTCGGCGCTGCCGGTGCCTCGTCCCAGTTGTCGAAACGCCGCCGCGAGACGTTGTCGACGAGGGGTTCGGCGGGCACGCCCTCGGTGAATACCAGCGAATGGTCATCGAGTTCGACATGGAAATAGACGAAGCTCGTCGGCATGTCGGCGTGGCGCACGAGGGCGGTACCACCAGCGCCCGGCATGGATCAGCAGCCCAACTCCAATAATGCGAGTTGGGCAAGACGAAGAGGTCGCGCTTCGGCATCTGGTCGCCGACTGCTCAGGCAAGGATCCGGATCGACACCATCATCAGGGGGGATCGGCGAAGATAGTGGAAATGGCCTGACGTGCGAGCTGACGCACCTGCTTGGCTGTTTCGTCGGCGGTAAGCACGAGATCGCCGGCCTTAAGCGCTTCGATCGCCGCCGGGCCACTCGAAGTGGCGTTCAATGTGCCGGACAGAAAACACAGGACGAACGCATCGATCGTGTTGATGGTGAAGGGAACGTCCGCTTCCAGATCGGTCTCATTGGTACAGAGAAAATATTCACCGTAGGGCAGCCGCATCGCATATCCGCCTCCGATGAAGCCGAGATAGGTGTCTTGCGGCCTGGTGACCTAGGGCGTCTGTTCTATGGTTAAACAGGGCGAAGAAATCGGATTTGGTGCTGTTGACGCCGGTCGTCGTGGCTTCAACCGCGCAAAATTTTTAGATTAATGATGTATTTTTGTCGATCTATACATAATAACTCGGGATTTAGATCGAGTTTATAGCGATAAGATCATTAAAAATTCGTTGATTGAATTTTAGATCGCTCCATTATGGTGGCATAATGAAATCATATACATGATCTCCTTTTGCCTAATGTGGAGATCAGTGTCAGCTGCCGAACCCATTCTCCGCAGGCTGCCGCGCCCCGCGGGGCACCGGCGCTTGCTGGAGGATCTCAGGTTCCTGGGAACAGGAGGGCGTGACGGGGACGATCCTGGAGGGCCGCTCGGCTGGCTTGAGCGTGCCGGGAGGCGCTACCTTGGCGGACGCGGCAAGCGCACAAACGGCCGGCGCACCGTCGGTCACAAGACGGTGCGGGAGTTCACGCGGGCCAGTATGGGCTGAAGCGACCGCCGCGACGGCAGTCGCTTACTTGCACAGTTTACTTGCTGGCGATCACTTGCCAGCGCGTTCCTTCCGGGCCGCGTAACGCGCGTCGCGTTTCGCCTTGGCATCAGCTTCCAGAGCGGCGGCGCGTTCGGCGGCGGCGATCTGGTTGGCCAGTTTTTCGGCCGCCGCAGCTTCCTGGCGGGCGATCTTGGCTGCGAGGCGAGCTTCTTTCTCGGCCTTCCGCGCTTCGTTGCGAGCGATCACGGCCGGATCGTCTGCCTTGGGCATTTCTTTCAGCTTGGCCAGCAGCCGAGCTTTGGAGGCTTCGGCGGTCCGGCGGCGGTCTTCGAAGGTGTCGTTGATTTTCATTTACGCCCTGTACTCGGCGAGTGGATCTGTTTCAAGGGGCGTCAGCCGCGCCGAGAATACGGGCGCCCCAGTCGTTCAAAGCCCGGCGGCCTTGCGCAGTGCGGCGTTGATGCGCTCCTGCCATCCCGCTCCCGCCTCCTGAAAGTGCGCCAGCACCTCGCGATCGAGCCGAACGGAAACGAGTTCCTTTGCATTCGGCAGCGGAGGCGCCTTGGCAACAGGCAAGTCCGCTGCCGGCTTTGCCGTCGCGGCCTTGAAGGCGGCCTCGGCGGCGTCTCTGGCCGAACCCATCGGGCGGCGGGTCGTCGGGCTTTTCATATAGCGAGTTCCTAGCGTCCGTGTTGCACTGATCTTTGGCGCCGTGTGCAACGCGTTGAATTCAAGGATTCCGTCAGTCGTCGCCAGAAGCCGCCTTATCGGGCGCCTAGGTCGCCGTCGTCTTATTAAGCTCTTGATGTCGTTCTGTTATTTTGTGGTACAGGTGGGTGGGCTCGAACCACCGACCTCCGGTTCCACAGACCGGCGCTCTAACCAACTGAGCTACACCTGCATGCCAGAACGGCGCGGAACCTAATCGGGCGAGTGCCGCTTTGCAAGGCCGCCAAGCCATCGGATGCAAAATCCTTGGGATAGATGCCAAACGTCGCCTCGCCGCACTCCCGCAGCCATGGCACGTTTCCTGAATTAAGCGTGCTGTGGCATCAGGGAGGCGGATGTGACGGATAACCGGACGGGCGGGGAGCCCGGCGATCTCGGAGCCTATCTCGATGCGGCGCTGGCGCTTGCCGACCTGCCGCTGGAGGCAGGGCTGCGGCCGAGGGTGCTGATGCATCTTCATACCGCGCTGGAGATGGGCAGGCTGGTGCTCGACTTCGAGCTTCCCGACGAGGCGGAGCCGGCCCCGGTGTATCGGCCATGAGCGCAACAGTGCAGGAGCATTCGCCTTCCACCATCGCCGAGCTCGCCGCGGGGCCGGCTCTCGCCATTGCGGAGGCGGTGCGCTCCGGCCGCGTGTCCGCCCGTGCCATTTGCGAGGCGGCGCTGGCACGAATCGGAGTGGTCGATCCCAGGCTCAACGCCTTTACCCACGTCACTGCGGTGCGTGCATTGGCCGAGGCCGACGCTCTCGATGCCGCGCGGGCAGCGGGGAAGGCGCTCGGACCGCTGGCCGGCGTACCCTTCGCGGTGAAGAACCTTTTCGATCTCAAGGGTCTGCCGACGCTCGCCGGCTCGAAGATCAACAAGGACCGGCCGGCGGCAGCCCGGGATGCGACGCTGGTGGAGCGGATGGTCGCCGCCGGCGCTGTGTGCCTCGGTGCGCTCAACATGGGCGAATATGCCTATGATTTCACCGGCGAGAACATTCATGCCGGTAATTCCCGCAACCCGCACGATCTCGGGCACATGTCCGGCGGCTCCTCCGGCGGGTCGGGCTCGGCGGTGGGCGGCAAGCTGGTGCCGCTGTCGCTCGGCTCCGATACCAACGGCTCGATCCGGGTGCCGTCCTCCTTCTGCGGCATCTTCGGGCTGAAGCCGACCTATGGCCGGCTGTCGCGGGCGCGCAGCTTTCCCTTCGTGGCGAGCCTCGACCATCTCGGCCCCTTCGCCCGCAACGTCGCCGACCTCGCCGCGACCTATGACGCGCTCACCGGCGCCGATGCGGAGGATCCGGCGGTGGCCGATGTCTCGGCGCTGCCGACGCTGCCGGAGCTGGAGCGCGGTGCCGACGGCCTGCGCGTCGGGATTCTGGGCGGCTGGTTTGCCCGGCAGGGTACACCGCAAGCCTATGACGCCGTCGCCCGCGCCGCCGCGGCGCTCGGTGCCGTGCGCACTGTCGAACTGCCTGAGGCCGAGAGGGCGCGGGCGAGCGCCTATCTGATCAGCATGGCGGAGGGCGCGGCGCTGCATCGCGAGCGGCTGCGCGACCAGCCGGCCGATTTCGACCCTGCCGTGCGCGAGCGGCTGCTTGCCGGCGCGGTGTTGCCCGCCGGGATGATCGTGAAGGCGCAGAACTTCCGCCGCTGGTTCCACGACCGGGCGCTGGAGCTGTTCGCCGAGTTCGACGTGCTGATCGCCCCCGCGACGCCGGTGCCGGCGCCGAGGAGCGGGCAGGTGACCTTCGTGCTCGACGGCAAGGAGATGCTGGTGCGGCCGAATATCGGCATCTACACCCAGCCGATCTCCTTCATCGGCCTGCCGGTGGTGGCGGCGCCGATTCCGACGGAGGAGCCGCTGCCGATCGGCGTGCAGCTGATCGCCGCGCCGTGGCGGGAGGATGCCGCGCTGCGAGCGGCACGGGCGCTGGAGCTGGCCGGCGTCGCCTATGCGCCGGAGCCGGTGCTCTAGCGCTCAGTCGCGGCGGAACATCAGATTGGCGACGAAGCCGACGGCGAGCGCGCCGAGCATGGTGGCGAGGCCATAGAGCAGCGAATGGTCCTGCGCGGCGGTGGCGACCGATTGCTCGAAATCGATCTTGGCCACCTCCAGCGGCAGCATGCCGCTGGCAAGGCGTTCGCCGTTCTGGAACAGCTTCACCTGCACATCATAGGTGCCGATGGGAGCGATGCCGGGGATCGGAATGACGGTGCGGAACACATGCGGGGCGATGAACTCCACTGCGGCGGTGCGCTCGAAATACAGCCCCTGCGCCTGCTTCACCCGCAGGAAGGCCTGCCGGAACGGGTCGCCCGTCACCACGTCGGCATAATCGGGTCCGACACGTTGCAGCAGGTGATTATTGGTGAAGCCGGCCTGTTCCTGCCGGAGCGTGTCGGCATCCGCCATCTCGGCGGGCGGGCGGTTGCTCAGCACGGCGAGATAGGATGGAGCGGCGAGGAAGGAGCGGCTCTCGACATTGGTCCACAGGCCGAAACGGCGCGCTTTTCTCCAGGTGACGAAGCTCGCATTCGGCCCGCGCACCGTGACGACGACATCCGGCGGCGCTGCACCATCGGCATCGTCGGGCGCGACGCCGAACAGTACGATGCTGTCGCCAGAGAAGCTGGAGGTGATCGTCACCCGCGGCTTGGAGAGCGACAGCACGAGATCTTGCCGCTCCGGCGCCGCCGGCTGCGCATGGGCGGGCGCGAGCGCGAGGAGGCCCCATGCCGCGAGGCCGGACAGGACAAGGGCGGCGGCGCGCCTCACCGGTTCGCCTCGTCGAGTGTAACGGCATAGAGATCGGTGGGCTGCCGGATCTGGTCGATGGCGACCCGCAGCCCGACGCCGAGCACCAGCAGGCCGAGCAGCAGGCGCAGGTTTTCCGCCTTCATCGCCTGGCCGGCGCGGGCGCCGAACTGGGCGCCTATGGTGCCGCCGACCATCAGGACCAGACCCAGCACCGCATCCACGGTCTGGTTCAGCACCGCATGCATGACGATTGCCGCCGCCATGGTGACGAGGGTGAGCATCAGCGAGGTGGCGACCGAGGTCAGCGTCGGCACGCGCAGGAGATAGATCAGCGCCGGGACCAGCAGGAAGCCGCCGCCGATGCCCATCACCGCGCCGAGAAAGCCGATGGAGAAGCCGATGACGATGACCGGAATGATCGAGACATAGATGCGCGACTGGCGGAAGCGCATCTTGAACGGCATGCGCAGGAACCACGGATGCGCGCCCGGGCGACGCACCCGCGTCGGCTCGCCTCGCCAGTTGCGGAGCAGCACCCGCAGGCTCTCGATCACCATCAGCGTGCCGATGGTGCCGAGCAGCACGATGTAGGAAATGGCGATGAACAGGTCGAGCTGGCCGAAGCGGCGCAGCAGCATGAAGGTGAGCACGCCCGTCAACGTGCCAGTGAGCCCGCCGGCGAGCAGGACGAGCCCCAGCTGCACATCGACCAGTTTTCGTCGCAGATAATTGAGCGTGCCGGAAAACGACGAGGCGGCCATGTGGGTCGATACGCTCGCCACCGCCACAGCCGGCGCGACGCCGAGGAAAATGAGCAGCGGCGTCATCAGGAAGCCGCCGCCTACCCCGAACATGCCGGAGATGAAGCCCACCGCGATGCCCAGGGCGAGCAGGGTGAAGATGTTCACCGGCAGTTCGGCGATCGGCAGATAGATGGTCACGCGTGTCGGATCCCAGGGCAGGGGGAGGTAGGCGTGCCCCCGCTTAGCAGATTTCCGCTAACAGGTGATGAGGGGCGTCAAGGGAGATGGTGATCATGCCGTCTCCTCGGCCGTATCCGGCGCGGGCGGCTCCTGGCGTTGATTGAAAGTAACCAGCTTCGATATATTTCAGAAACGTACCGCAATGCAGCGAGATATTAATTATTACAGTGCGATCTCTATGTAAATTGCACTTCCATTTCTCCGGATCATAGTAATACTCCCCTTGCGGAACGGGCCCGGACGAGGCTCGAATGCCTGGGAGGATACTGCATGACGACCTATGCAACAGGCGTGCGCTTGCGCACGCTGCTGACCTCGACGATGCTGGCCGGCGCGCTGCTGGCAGCAGGGCAGGGCGCGGTGAGCGCGCAAGCCACCGATAATCTGGAGAAGCTCTCGAATTTCCAGTCGACCGGCACGGCGATGGACATTCCGACGGTGCCGCAGGACGGCCCGCGCGTCGCGGCCTTCAACAAGACTCTCGCCGGGATCAAGCTGCCGGACGGCTTCAAGATCAAGCTCTACGCCATCGTGCCGGATGCGCGCGAGATGGCGGTGGGGCCGACCACCGGCGTCGTCTTCGTCGGCACCCGCAAATCCAAGATGTGGGCGGTGACGGATCGCGACAAGGACCGCGTTGCCGATGAGGTGAAGCCCTTTGCACCCTCGATACCGATGAAACTGCCCCATGGCGTGTGCTTCTCGAAGGACGGCTTCCTGTTCGTCGCCGAACAGAATCGGGTGCTGCTCTTCCCCGCGGCCGAGTTCTTCTATGAGGGACCGGACGTCGCCGCCTTCCAGGTGGTGAAGCAGGGCGAACTCATTCCGAAGGAAGAAGAGTCCTACAACCACACTGCCCGCGTCTGCCGTGTCGGGCCGGACGACAAGCTCTACATCACGCTCGGCCAGCCCTTCAACGTGTTCGCGCCGGAGAAATACGACCTCTACAAGAAGGTCGGCATCGGCGGCATCGTCCAGATGGACCGCGACGGCAAGAACCGGAATGTCTATGCGTGGGGCATCCGCAATTCGGTGGGCATGGACTTCAACCCGAAGGACAAGACGCTCTGGTTCACCGACAACCAGGTCGACGGCATGGGCGACGACATTCCGCCCGGCGAGCTCAACCGCGCCGAGAAGGCCGGACAGACCTTCGGCTTCCCTTATTTTGGCGGCGGCTCGGTGCGCACCGTCGAATACAAGGACAAGGAGCCGCCGGCGGATTCGGTGAAGCCGCAGGTGGAAATGGTGGCCCACGCGGCCGATCTCGGC
Source organism: Ancylobacter defluvii (assembly GCF_018390605.1). Taxonomy (GTDB): domain Bacteria; phylum Pseudomonadota; class Alphaproteobacteria; order Rhizobiales; family Xanthobacteraceae; genus Ancylobacter; species Ancylobacter defluvii. The sequence goes on along the minus strand of NZ_JAHBGD010000024.1, from coordinate 511,983 downwards.
ATGAGCTTCTACACCGGCAACCAGTTCCCGGAGAAATATCGCGGGGGCATCTTCTCGGTGCAGCACGGCTCCTGGAACCGCACCGTGCCGGTGGGTGCGCGGGTGATGTTCACCGAGGTGAAGGAGGACGGCACCGCCGGCAAGAGCGAGCCGTTCGCCGAAGGCTGGCTGACGCCGAACGGCGAGTATCTCGGCCGCCCGGCCTCGGTGGCGCAGCTCAATGACGGTTCGCTGCTGGTGTCGGACGACACGTCGGGGGCGATCTACCGCATTTCCTACGGCGAGTGACGGCGTCCTCGCTGGATGCCACGACCCCGTGGCCGCGGCGGTGCCTGCCGTCGCGGTCGCTCTTCCGGACAATCGCGGAAAGATGTTGATGATGCGGATGTGGAGCCCGCCGCCGGTCGCGGCGGCACGCTTGGTTTATCTACTCTTCGCCAGTACGGCGCTGGTCTTCGTGTTTCTTGCCGCAACCCCCGCCGATGCCGGCGATGCGGCGGCCGGGCGCGCCAAGGCGAGCCAGCAATGCGCCGTCTGTCATGGCGCCAACGGCATGTCCCAGCACCCGGAGGCGCCCAATCTTGCCGGCCAGGTCGAGATGTATCTCGCCAAGGCGCTGGAGGAGTTCCGCTCCGGCAAGCGGAGCAACGAGATGATGACGGTCGTCTCCAAGGATCTCTCCGACGACGACATCGCCAATTTCGCCAGCTGGTACAACTCGATCGAGATCAGCGTGCAGTTGCCGCCATGAGTCGATGCTGGGCGACGAGCCTCACCATCAGATTGCCGAGGCCGCGCAGCATGCGGCCGCGATCGAGCCGGCCACCGGCCCGCGGGCGTGGAATGTGCACGAAAACCGTGAGACGCGGGTGTTCGCCGTGACGCGCCCAACCATAGGCGCTCCATGCCAGTGCGTTGCAGACATAGCCGCCAGCATCGCGCGACAGCCGGGCCGGCAGGCCGGCGGCGGCGAGCGCGTGCAGCAGCGGCGCTGGATCGAAGCCGCCGCGCCGGATGGCCGCCGCGCCGACCTCGAAGCGGCTGTCGGCCGGGCGACGGCGCGCCGCATCGGGAAGGAGGCGGGTACGGTTACGCCCCAGCCATTCGATCGAGACAGCGCGCCGCCGGGCGGCGAGGCCTATCATCAGCACGATATCGGGGGCGAGGGTATCGAGCGTCGACGGGAAGCCGGCGGCTTCCTCCCACAGCGTCGGCAGGATGCGCAGGCTGCGCCGCGTGCCGGCGAGCGCCGGTCGCCGCAGCCGCGCAAGATCGCGGGCAAGCCCGGCCGCCGGGTTGGCCGGGGCGCCGGGAAACGGGCCGAAGCCGGTGATGAGGATATGCGGCGCGCTCGCCGGCTTCATCCGCGCCCGCTGCGCGACGCGACCGCTAGAGCGAGCGCAGCCTCGAGCTGCGCCAGCTGGAAGGGCTTGGACAGCAGCGGCCGGCTGCGCCACGGCTCGTTGATCGCGTCGTCGTCGTAACCGGTGGAGAAGACCACCGGAATACCCTGATCGGCCGCCGCCTGCGCGACATCGTAGCTGTCGATGCCGCCGAGATTGAGATCGAGCAGGGCGACATCGATCTCCCGATGCCGCGCGGCGACGAAAGCGAGCGCGTCGGACAGGCGTCGTGCGCTGCCGATCACCACCGCGCCGAGTTCCTCGATCATCGCCTCGACCATGAGGGCGACCAACGGCTCATCCTCGACGACGAAGACCCCTCGCCCGGCGAGCCCATTGTCACTTTCCATCGTGCTTCCCATCGCCCCGTCATCATGCTCGGAGCACCATCGCCAATCTAAGCGCTCGGCGATCCGGAAGACTGTACAGAAGTGAGCCAAGCATTTCGCCTTTTTCAGGTCGGCTCAAGCCCGAGCCGCGCGGCAATGCGCGCCGCGCCGAGGCCGGGGGCGAGCCGGCCGGCCGCCACCTCGGCCGAGATCGCCGGTACCTCGTCGCGCAGCGCGGCGTCGGTGCGGATGCGCTCGCGGATGCGCTCGTCGAGCAGCGCCCACATCCATCCGATCTGCTGGGAACGGCGCCGGGCGGCGAAGGCACCGGCCTGCCGCGAGCGTTCCTGGTGCAGTCGCACCTGTTCCCACAATATGTCCAGCCCGTCGCCGGTGAGGCCTGAGCAGGCGAGCACCGGCGTCGACCAATGCGGCTCGCGGGCGCCGAGAACCTGCAGCGCGGCGCGGTACTCTGCCGCGGCGGCGCGGGCGCGGGTGAGCCCGTCGCCATCCGCTTTGTTCACCGCCACGATATCGGCGAGCTCGAGGATGCCCTTCTTGAGGCCCTGCAACTCGTCGCCAGCGCCCGGCAACATCAACACCAGGAAGGTGTCGGTCATGTCGGCGACGGCGGTTTCCGACTGGCCGACGCCGACGGTTTCCACCAGCACCACATCATAGCCGGCCGCCTCGCAGAGCAGCAGCGTCTCGCGGGTACGGGCGGCGACGCCGCCGAGCGTGCCCGCCGCGGGCGAGGGGCGCACGAAGGCGCGCTCATCGACCGAGAGCCGCGCCATGCGGGTCTTGTCGCCGAGAATCGAGCCGCCGGTGCGGCTGGAGGACGGATCGACCGCCAGCACCGCCACGCGGCGGCCCTTCTGGATCAGCAATGCGCCGAGGGTGTCGATGGCGGTCGACTTGCCCACGCCGGGCACGCCGGTGATGCCAACCCGCATGGCGTTGCCGGTGAAGGGGAGGAGCGCCTGCAGCAATTCCTCGGCCCGTGCCCGGTGGGCGGGCTTGCGCGATTCGACCAGGGTGATGGCGCGCGCGAGGGTGGCCCGGTGGCCGGCACGCACGCCGCCGATCAGTTCGTCGAGCGTGGGTTGGGCGGCCGCGTGGATCAAAATCGGGTCCCGGACGTTGTCGGAGCGATGCTAGCAGCCGCGACCGAGCCTGACGAGGCACGGCAGTCCAATGTTTCAACGGAGATGAACGCCATGAATTGGGACCGTATCGAAGGCAATTGGAAGCAGATCAAGGGTCAGGTGCGCCAGCAATGGGGCAAGCTGACCGATGACGACCTCGACCGCCTGCACGGCAAGCGCGAGGAACTGGAAGGCGTGCTGCAGGAGCGCTATGGCCTCGCCAAGGATGAGGCCAAGCGGCAGGTCGACGAGTGGAGCGGCCGTTACAAGATGTGACGGCGCGTGCCGGATGCGGGCGGTCTATCGCCCCCGGCAACAGGGTCACGGCCGGGCATGTCCCGGCCGTTTTCCATGGTGAGCGGCGAGGCAAGGCGGTGCCGCAACTCAGCCGCGGGCGAAGTCCCAGTACAATTCGCGGGCGCGGCGGAACACCGGACCCGGCTGAAGCGCACGGTCCTCGACGCGGGTGATCGGCGACACCTTGGAATAGTTGCCGGTGGTGAACAGCTCGTCGGCGGCCTTGAAGTCGTCCCAGCGCAGCGACGCTTCCACCACCTCGATGCCGGCCTGCCGCATCAGCCCGATGGTGCGGGTGCGGGTGATGCCGGCGAGGAAGCTGCCATTGGCGGCGGGGGTGAGCGCGACGCCGTCCTTCACCATGAACAGATTGGCGGTGGCGAGCTCGGCGACATTGCCGAGCATGTCGCACAGTGCCGCATTGTCGAAGCCGCGGCGGTGGCATTCGACGAGGGCGCGCGCATTGTTGGGATAGAGCGCGCCGGCCTTGGCGTCGGTCACCGCGCATTCCACCGTCGGGCGGCGGAAGGGCGACAGGGTGATCGAGGTGCCGCGCCCCGGCTCCGGCATCGGCGCCTCATAGATGCTGAGGCACCAGCGGGTGGATTCTGCATCCGCATCGACGGTGCGCGCACCGGGAAACTCGGCCCAGTACATCGGCCGGATATAGAGCGCGGCGTCGGGGGCGAAGCGCTGGAGCCCCTCGGCGGTGAGGTCCAGCCAGCGCTCGACCGACACCACCGGCTTCAACCCCATGGCGAGCGCCGAGCGGTTGACGCGGGCGCAGTGCAGGTCGAGGTCCGGCGTCACGCCTTCGAAGGCGCGGCCGCCGTCGAACACCGAGGTGCCGAGCCAGGCGGCATGGGTGCGCACGCCCATGATCGGCACATTGCCCTCGTGCCAGGCGCCATCGAGGAAGGTCCAGGTCTGCGACCAGTCGCCGCTCATCTCATGCACTCCGAAGCATCAATCGAGGCGGCATCCTAGCGAAAGATCGAGGCGGCGGACGCCGCCATTCCTCGTTCTTTCGGCGAAGCCGGGCCTCCCGGTGGGGATGGGTTCCGAACGCTCAGTTCGCCAGCGCGGCGAGGATGCGCACCCAGCTGCGAATGCCCTTGTGGAACGAGGCGAGGTCGTATTTCTCGTTGGGCGAATGGATGCGGTCGTCGTCCAGCGCGAAGCCGATCATCAGCGCGTCCTGCCCCAGCGTCTTCTTGAAATGGCCGACGATCGGGATCGAGCCGCCGGCGCCGATGACCACGGCGGGCTTGCCCCATTCGTCGGCCAGCGCCGCGCTGGCCTTGGCGAGGTTCGGGTTGTCGTGCGAGACCGCGACTGCCGGGGAGCCATCGCCGGCGAGGAACTCGACCGAGCAGTCCGTCGGCAGATGCGCGCGGAAGAAGGCGCGCACCGCATCGCGGATGTGGATCGGATCCTGCCCGGCGACGAGGCGGCAGGAAATCTTGGCGGTGGCGATGGAGGGGATCACCGTCTTGGCGCCCTCGCCGATATAGCCGCCCCACAGGCCGTTGACCTCGAAGGTCGGGCGCGAGGTGGTCATCTCGATGAGAGAGCGGCCGGTTTCGCCGATGGGCTGCGACAGGCCGATGGGGCCGAGGAAGCTCTCCGCGGTCATGCCGAGCGCCTCCCATTGCGCCTTCACCGCATCCGGCGGCTCGACCACGCCATCATAGAAGCCGGGGATGGCGATATGCCCGTCCGGGCCGTGGACGGCGGCGATGATCTTGGACAGCACGTGCAGCGGGTTGGCCGCCGCGCCGCCATAATAACCCGAATGCAGGTCGCGATTGGCGCAGGTGACGACGATCTCGTCATGCATCAGCCCGCGCAGCGAGACGGTAATCGCCGGCGTCTTCGCGTCCCACATGCTGGTGTCGCAGACGAGGGCCACGTCGGCCTTCAGCTCGTTCTTATGAGTCTCGAGGAATGGCGGCAGGTTGCCGGAGCCGTTCTCCTCCTCGCCCTCCACCATGATGGTGACATCGACGGGCAGCGTGCCGGTAACCTTCAGATAGGCGCGGCAAGCCTCGACGAAGGTCATGACCTGGCCCTTGTCGTCGGAGGAGCCGCGGGCGACGATCCGCTTCACCCCGTTCGGGCCCTCGATGATCTTCGGCTCGAAGGGCGGGTTCTCCCACAGGTTCAGGGGGTCGACCGGCTGCACGTCGTAATGGCCGTAGAACAGCACCCGCCGCGCCGCGCCGAGGCTCGAGGTCGCGGTGACGATGGGGTGGCCGGGCGTGTCGTTCAGCTTTGCGCCGAGGCCGAGGCCGGCGAGGTCGTCGACGAGCCACTGGCCGGCCTGGCGGCAATTATCGGCATAGGCACGGTCGGTCGAGATCGAGGGGATGCGCAGAAAGGCGAACAGGCGTTCGAGGCTGGCATCGAGATCGGCATCCACGGTGGCGAGGACGCGGTCGAGATCGGACATGGCAAGGGACTCGGGCGTGGCAGGAAAGACGTTGGCGGAACAGGCGGGTGCAGAAGGCTATTTGCGGCTGCCGGGCTTGGAGCCTGAGAAATCGTCGAAGATCTGCGCGAAGTCGTCACCGGTGCTTGCCTTGCCGGAACCGGAGCTTCGCGCCGGTGAAACGGAAACGGCGCGCGTGGTGCGCGAACGACCGCCGAGCACGTTGCGCAGGATGGCCTTGGTCACCTGATTGGTCACCTCGCGGGCGACCTGACGGGTGACCTGCTCGCCGACGCTCATGCGGCCGCGCGGCGAACGCGAGCCGAACAGCCCGCCCAGCACATCGTCGAGCCAGCCTCCGCCGGATGCGGCACCGGCCTCGGTCGGCGCGGGCGCGTTGGGAGCCGTCTTGTCGGCCTCCGCCTCGCTCGCGGTTTCCTCGGTGCGCTTCGCCAGGGTTTCGAAGGCGGATTCGCGGTCGAGCGGCTGATCATAGGTGCCCTTGAGCGGGCTGCCGGCAATGATCGCCGCGCGTTCCTCCGGCGTCACCGGGCCGACGCGACCGGAGGGCGGAGCGATCAGCGTGCGTTCGACGATCGAAGGCGTACCGTTGCCCTCCAGCGTCGAGACCAGCGCCTCTCCCTTGCCGAGCTCGGTGATCACCTGCGCGGTGTTGAGCGCCGGATTGGGGCGGAAGGTATCGGCCGCCGCCTTCACCGCCTTCTGGTCGCGCGGGGTGAAGGCGCGCAGCGCGTGCTGCACCCGGTTGCCGAGCTGGGCGAGCACGGTTTCCGGTACGTCGAGCGGGTTCTGGGTGACGAAATAGACGCCGACGCCCTTGGAGCGGATAAGGCGCACCACCTGCTCGATCTTCTGGAGCAACGCCCTGGGGGCCTCGTCGAAAACGAGATGCGCCTCGTCGAAGAAGAACACCAGCTTGGGTTTCTCCGGGTCGCCGACTTCCGGCAAGGCCTCGAACAGCTCGGAGAGCAACCACAGCAGGAAGGAGGCGTAGAGCTGCGGCGAACCCATCAGCTTGTCGGCGGCGAGGATGTTGATGGTGCCGTAGCCGGAGCGGCGCTCGACATGCATCAGGTCGGAAATCTTCAGGGCCGGCTCGCCGAAGAACTTGTCGGCACCCTGATTCTCCAGCACCAGCAGGGCGCGCTGGATGGCACCGACGGTGGCGGAGGAGACGTTGCCATAGGTGGTGGTGAGCTTGGCGGCGTTCTCGGCCACGAAGGCGAGCATCGCCCGAAGATCCTTCAGGTCGAGTAGCAGCAGGCCGCGCTCGTCGGCGACGCGGAAGACGACGTTGAGCACGCCTTCCTGCACATCGTTGAGGTTCATCAACCGCGACAGCAGCAGCGGCCCCATCTCAGTGACGGTGGCGCGCACCGGATGGCCCTGCTCGCCGAACAGATCCCAGAACACCACGGGGAACTCGTCCGCCGCATAGTCGACGCCGATCTCGGCGCAGCGCTTGAGGATCCATTCCTGGCCCTCGCCCTTCATGGCGACGCCGGAAAGATCGCCCTTGATATCGGCGGCGAACACCGGAACTCCGGCACGGGAGAAGCCCTCGGCCAGCGTCTGCAGCGTTACCGTCTTGCCGGTGCCGGTCGCGCCGGTGGCGAGGCCGTGGCGATTGGCGAGCTTCAGCGTGAGGTATTCGGGCTTGCCCGAACGGCCCACCAGGATCTTGCCGTCGACATCCCCGGTCATGATGGTCTCCCGTGTGGATTCATCGGCGCCTATAGAGCGCGGGGGCGGGGCGTTCGGCAAGCGGGGGCCGCGCAGATTGTCGCCGCCGCTCGCCGATGCCTTGCTTTCGCCGGCGCGGCGCGCAATTTGAGAGGAAATGCGAGAGCCAGCCATGTCCGCCCCACCGAGCGCATCCGAAACACTCCTTTCGCCTCCGGCCCATGCGGTCTTCGACGCCCGCGGCCGGCGGCTGGACTATGCCGGCCGCACACTGATCATGGGCATTCTCAACGTCACGCCGGACTCGTTTTCCGATGGCGGGCGCAGCGCCGTGCTGGACGATGCGGTGACCAATGCGGCCAGGCTGGTGGCCGATGGGGCCGATATCCTCGACATTGGCGGCGAATCGACCCGGCCCGGCCATACGCCAGTCGCCGTCGAGGAGGAGATGCGCCGCGTGTTGCCGGTGCTGGCCGAAATCGTCGGGCTCGGCGTGCCGGTGTCGGTCGACACCCAGAAGGCGCGGGTCGCCGAGGCGGCGCTCAATGCCGGCGCCCACATCGTAAACGACATCTGGGGCCTGATGGGCGATCCGGAGATGGCGCGCGTCGCCGCCGCCTTCGAGGCGGGCGTGGTGGTGATGCACAACCGGGCGAGCGTCGATCCGGCGATCGATATCGTCGCCGACATGCTCGCTTTCTTCGAGACGGCGCTGGAGCGGGCGGCGCGGGCGGGCATCCGTTCCGACCGCATCAGCCTCGATCCCGGCATCGGCTTCGGCAAGAGCTTCGAGCAGAACCTCACCGCGCTGGCGCATCTGGGCGACCTTGCCCGGCTCGGCTTCCCGCTGCTGCTCGGCACCTCGCGCAAGTCGCTGATCGGCAAGGTGGTGGTGGCGACGCCGGCCGAGCGGCTGCCTGGCACCATCGCCTCGAACGTGATCGGCATCATGGCCGGCTGCGCGATCATCCGCGTCCATGACGTGGCCGAGCATGTCCAGGCGGCGCGCGTGACGGAGGCGATCAAGGGTGCCGCATGAATTCTTCATCCGCCGGCCGCGCAAGGTCGAGAGGCACATCGCCTATCTCTGCCTCGGTTCCAATCTCGGCGACCGGGCGGCGACCATGGCGAAGGCGGTGGGGCTGATCGCGCGCACCGGCGGCGTCAGCATCCTGAAGCGCTCGTCGCTCTACGAGACGCCGCCCTGGGGGCCGGTGCCGCAGGGGCCCTATCTCAATCTCGTGGTCGCCATCGACACCGAGCTCTCGGCGCGCGAGCTGTTGCACATGCTGCTCGGCGTCGAGCATGCCTTCGGGCGCGACCGCACCCGCGAAGTGCGCTTCGGGCCGCGCACCATCGACATCGATATCCTGCTCTATGGCGACGAGAAGATCGACGAGCCGGATCTCGAAATTCCGCATCCGCGCATGATGGAACGCGCCTTTGCCCTTATGCCGCTCGCCGAGATCGCCCCGGATCTGGCGGTCGGCGGCGTGAGCATCCGCGATGCCCTGGCCGGGCTCGATACCTCGGGTATCGTGCAGGTCGCCGATGCGGCCTGAAACGGAAAGGGCGACGGATCGCTCCGTCACCCTCTCGGCAGTTCGTTACGTGGCAGGTGCCGCGGCAGGTCGTGGCCTGCCGCGCCTACGCGGTTCAGCGGCAGACCTCGACGTCGCGACCATAGGGGCGGCCCCAGCGATTGTAGAAGGTCTGGGTTTCGACCCAGCAGCGCGGGCGATGCGGGCGGTATCCATAGCCGGGGCCATAGGCATAGGCCGGGCCGCCATAGGCCCGGCGCGGCGGCGGGGGAGGGGCGTAGTAGCCACCACCATAACCGCCGCCATAGGCGTTGCTGGCCGCCCCGGCGACAAGGCCGCCGACGATGAGGCCGCCGACCACGCCGGCAGCGACGGCGGCGCCATTATTGCGATGATCGCGCGCCTGCGAAGGCGTGGGGAGGACGCTGGCCAGAGCGACGCCCGCCAGGGCGACCGCGGCGATCTTGGTACTGTGAGCGAAGCGGCTCATGACGACCTCTTGCATCTCGGTGTCGGCCGGGGATCGGCCTGTCGATGGTGAGGAGACTAATTCCCCGCTCCCGAACTCAATCTGAACCCGCTGTTGCAAAAGGTTCATCGAACTGAACGCAATCCTTCGGGTTCATTCATCTAGCGTTCATCCCGTGGGCAGAGAGGTGGCCGGTGCCGGATTATGACAGCGAGGGGTTGATCGGGGCGTGGGCCTTCGACGGCGCCGGCAGCGCGCGCCGGCTCGGCTGGGCCGACCTGCGCGGCGGCTGCGATGTCGGCGAGCAGGGGTTCATCTGGATCAATCTCCAGCTGATGGACCGGCGCCAGCAGCCCTGGCTGCAGACGGATGCCGGCATCGAGCCGGGCATCGCCGATTCGCTCACCGCCGAGGAGACGCGCCCGCGTTGCGTGCTGTTCGATTCCGGCGCCTTCCTCAATTTGCGCGGCATCAACTTCAAGCCCTACTCGCTGCCGGACGAGATGCATTCGATCCGCTTCTGGGTGGAGCCGAAGCGCATCATCTCAGTGCGCACCTACCCGCTCTCCGCCCTCGGCGATTTCGAGGAAGCGCTGGCGCGCGGACGGGCGCCGCGCACGCCGGGCGAGTTCATCGCCGATCTGTCGCTGCGCCTGGTCGACCGCATGGACACGGTGATCACCGCGCTTGCCGAGCAGGCCGACGAACTGGAGGAGAATGTCTGGAGCGCCACGCTCACCAATCTCAGCCAGCGTGTGTCCGAACTGCGCCGCGTCGCCATCATACTGCGGCGCTACATCGCCCCGCAGCGCGAGGCGCTCAACCATTTCTCGCTGGAAGACGCCGGCTGGATGACGGTGCGCGACCGCAACCGGCTGCGCGAGGCCGGCGACCGGGTGACGCGCTTCGCCGAGGAGCTCGATTCGGTGCGCGAACGCGCGGCGGTGATCTATGACCAGATGGTGGAACGCCGTGCCGAGCAGATGAACCGCTCCATGCAGATCCTGGCGGCGGTGACGGTGATCTTCGCGCCGCTGACGCTGATCACCGGCCTGATGGGGATGAATGTCGGCGGCATACCCGGCGCCGAGGACCCCATCGGCTTCTGGACGGTGACGGTGCTCGCCGGCGCCGCGGGCGTGGCGATGGTGGGGCTGTTCCGCTGGGTGCGCTGGCTGTAGGCCTGACGCAGGGGTATATTGGCGAAGCGGTTCCGTTGCGGGGGCATGCGCGAGGCGCGAGATGCATAAGCTGCTGATGCCGGCCTTCGCCGTCGGACTGGGCTTCGCCGCCATGGCGATCTCGGCCGGCGGTGCCGTGGCCTATGAATTCACCGGCGCCTTTCCGGGCGGCGATTGTGCCGCCATGGCGCAGTCCATTCCGCCGTCGAAGCTCTGGTACGGCCATTTCACCGGCCAGCGACAATGGGGCACCTTCGAGGAGCGCATCCAGACGCGCACCGTGGAGGGCTGCTTCAAGTCCAAGGCGGTGTGTGACAACTGGCTGTACCAGTGGCGTTCCACCTACCAGTATAATTTCTGGAACGACTATTGCGTGCTCAGCAACCAGCCGCGACCGCGCCGCCCCTATGCCGGCTGACAAGATGACCGGGAAGGCGACCGCCGCGCCGGGCGGTGAAGACGACCGGTCATGAAAAAAGGCGCCGGTCCGGTAGGACCGACGCCTTCGTTCTCGTCAGGCTGGCATTCTTGTCAGACGCGCAGGGGTCAGACGGCCTTCGCGTAGAGTTCGGCGACGTAGTCCCAGTTCACCAGGTTCTCGACGAACGCCTTCAGATAGTCGGGGCGACGGTTGCGGTAGTCGATGTAGTAGGAGTGCTCCCACACGTCGACGCCGAGGATCGGGGTGGCGCCGGAGATCAGCGGGCTCTCGCCGTTCGGCGACTTCAGCACGGCAAGCTTGCCGTCCTTCACCGCCAGCCACGCCCAGCCGGAACCGAACTGGGTGACGCCGGCCTGGATGAAGTCTTCCTTGAACTTCTCCACCGAGCCGAGATCCTCGACGATCTTCTTCTCGAGCTCGCCGGGAATGGCGCCGCCGCCATTGGGCTTCAGCCAGTTCCAGAAGTGCAGGTGGTTGTAATGCTGGCCGGCATTGTTGAACAGGCCGGGGTTCTTGCCGTAGGAGCCCTTAACGATCTCCTCGAGCGACTTGCCCTCGAACTCGGTGCCCTTCAGCAGATTGTTGCCGTTGTTCACATAGGCGAGGTGATGCTTGTCGTGGTGATACTCCAGCGTCTCGCGCGACATGTACGGCGCAAGGGCATCGTAGGAATAGGGCAGATCAGGAAGCGTGAAGGACATCGACTCTGTCTCCGCAATATGAATCCGGCTCTGCCGCCTCGGCAGCAGGGCTCCGGGCGGCTTCCTCCCAAAGGTGCGTGCGCACCGAAAAGAGATCAACGGTGACTAGATAGGGCGCTCCGGCGCCCGCGACAACCGAAAGCCATGCCGAGCCCGCATTTCCTTGGGAAGAATTTCCACAACGCGGGCAGGGGGCGTCGCGACGGAATTGGCAATGTCGCGAAAGCAAAGCATCTTGGTAATCGTGCCGAGCTTTCGTAAAAGCTGTGCCCGACGTAAGTTTGAATAAAGGGAGGGCTGGTCGCGAATCAGCCCGGCGGAGTTTTTCTATGGGTGCAATCATCATCGGCATCGGTCTGGTAGTCGGCGCGATCGGCGTCGTGATCGGACTGATCGGCGTGCAATCCCTGGCACAACCTTCCGGGACCGCGCTCGTCATCGTCGGCACCGTCGGCTTTGTCGGAGGATTGCTGCTGTTCGCCCTCGGCTTCGTCCATCGGGCTCTGGTCGATATCGGCCAGAAGCTCGACGGCGTCGTGCATGTCGAGGCGGAGGAGTATTATGAGGGCGAGCATCGCGGGGGCGCCGGCCATGGGACGGCGCATGAGCCGCTCGTCAGTGCCACGCTGCCCGCTGCAGCGGCCTTCGAGCCGGCGCCGGTCGCGGCCCGGCACGCCGAGGCGGAAGCCGTGGCGGCCAGACCCGCGGCCTTCGAGCCGCCCGCCGAACCGCCGGCCCCGGTTGCCGAGCCGGCGGCCAGGGGACTGTCCGGGGCTCTGCCATCCTGGTTCCGCCGCAAGCGTGGGCCGGAACCCGAGGCGGTCGAGCCCGAGCCTGAGCCGGCATCTGCGTTTAGCGAGCCGGCGGCGGAAAGCCTGGAACTGCCGCCTTTCGAACTGTCCGAGCTGCTCGAGCCGGAGCCACTTCCGGAGGATTCCCGGCCGGGGGCCGCAGAATTCAAGCCGCCCGTCCTGCCGAAGTCGCCGGTCGAGGCAAAGGCGGCCGACGCGCCCAAGGCGGCGCCCAAGCCGCCTTCGCCTCCGGCGCGCGACCCGAAGGCTACCGAGCTCCGCATGCCGGAACGGCGCCCGGATGAGCCGAAATTCGTCGAGGCCCGGCCTGCCGAGCCGGCGGCTACTCCCGCGTCGCCGGAGCCGCCCCACGCGGCCATCGACGCCGATGAGGGCCCCGGCGCACCGCCGGCGTTCCTGCATGTCTCCGATCTCGCCGAGGAGGCACCGGGCGAGGCGCCGGCGATCACCGTGCTCAAGGCGGGCGTGATCGGCGGCATGGCCTACAAGCTGTTCTCGGACGGCTCCATCGAGGCCGAGCTGCCGGACGGCACGCTGCGTTTCGCCTCGCTGCAGGATCTGCGCAACCATGTCTCGGGCGCCAACCAGGGCTGAGCCGGGCCGCGACAAGACGATGCCGGCAAGGGCGCCATGGCGAGAGCCGCGGCGCCCTTTTCGTTAGTCGGTAGCTTCCGGCAGTTTCGCCGCGGCGAGCGCGAAGGCGTAGACCAGGGCGGTCTCCTCCAGCCGGTCGAAGCGACCGGCGGCGCCGCCATGGCCGGCATCCATATTGGTCTTCAGCACCAACGGCGCGTCGTTGGTGCGGGTGGCGCGCAGCTTCGCCACCCATTTCGCCGGCTCCCAATAGGTGACGCGCGGGTCGGTGAGGCCGGCCAGCGCCAGGATCGCCGGATAGTCCTTTGCCGCCACGTTGTCATAGGGCGAATAGGCGCGGATGAAGCGGAAGGCCTGCTCGTCGGTGATCGGGTTGCCCCATTCCGGCCATTCCGGCGGGGTCAGTGGCAGGGTGTCGTCGAGCATGGTGTTGAGCACGTCGACGAACGGCACCTCCGCCACGATGCCGGCAAAGCGTTCCGGCCGCAGATTGGCGACCGCGCCCATCAGCATGCCGCCCGCCGAGCCGCCATGGGCGACGATGCGATCGGCGGCGACGATCCCCGCCTGCGCGAGATGGTCGGCCACGGCGATGAAGTCGTGGAAGCTATTGGTCTTTTTCGTGAGCTTGCCGTCGAGATACCAGCGCCAGCCCTTCTCGGTGCCGCCGCGTATATGCGCGATGGCATAGACGAAGCCACGGTCGACCAGCGACAGGCGCGAGGTCGAGAAGCCGGCGGGAATCGAGATGCCGTAGGCGCCATAGCCATAGAGCAGGCATGGTGCGCTGCCGTCGAGCGGGGTGTCGCGGGAGAACAGCAGCGATACCGGCACGCGCGCGCCATCTTCCGCCACCGCCATCAGCCGCCGGGTGACATAGCGCGCCGGATCGTGGCCGGAAGGCACCTCCTGCCGCTTGCGCAGCACGCGCTCGCGCGAGGCGATGTCGTAGTCCCACACCTCGCTCGGCGTGGTCATCGAGGAATAGGTGAAGCGTATAAGGGTCTTGTCGAAGCCATGGCCGGGGTCGAGGCCAAGCGAGTAGGCCTGTTCCTCGAAGGCGACGATGTGCTCGGCGCCATCGGCGAGGGTGCGGACAACCAGGCGCGGCAGCCCGTCCTCGCGCTCCAGCCGCACCAGATGGCCGCGGAAGACGCTATGCGACAGGATCAGCCGGCCGGATTCGTGCGGCACGAGGTCGCGCCAGCTTGCCCGGCCGGGCGTGGCGAGGGGAGTGGCGACGATCTTGAAATCTTCGGCGCCGCCGGCATTGGTGAGCAGCACCAGCGTTTCCACACCGGCGAGATCCGGGTGGTGCTCGACGCTGTAGCGCATGCCGGGGCTGCGCGGCTCGACGAGGCGCGGCGGGGCGAGCGGCGCGGCGAGATCGAGCAGATGTACCTCGCTGGTGTCGTGGTCGCCGCAGGAGATCAGCCCGAAGCGCTCGGACTGGGTGCGGCCCAGCGAGACGAAGAAGCCCTTGTCCGGCTCCTCATAGACGAGCACGTCGGCGGACGGCTCGCTGCCGAGCGCGTGGCGGTAGACGAAGCTCGGCCGGTGCTCGGCGTCGCGGCGGATATAGAAGACATGGCGACCGTCGGCGCTCCATAAGACGTCGCCGGTGGTTTCCTCGATGGCGTCCGGCAAGTCGATGCCCGAGGTGCTGTCGCGCAGGCGCAGCGCGTAATATTCCGAGCCGGCACTATCGGCGGTCCACGCGATCAAGCGGTGGTCAGGCGAGGGCTGGATGTCGCCGAAGCTGAAATAGGCCAGGGTCTGTCCAAGCGCATCGCCGTCGAGCAGCAGCTGCTCATCCCCGCCGCCGGTCGGAATCCGGCAATAGAGCGGGTGCTGGCCGCCCTCGCGGAAGCGCATGTAATAGGCGAAGGGACCGTCGGGCGAGGGGACGGAGGAATCGTCTTCCTTGATCCGTCCGCGCATCTCCTTGACCAGCGTCCGGCACAGCGGCGCCTGCGGAGCGAACCAGGCGTCGGCCGCCCGGTTCTCCGCTTCCAGATGCGCACGGATGTCGGGCGCCAGCACGGAGGGGTCGCGCATGACGTCGCGCCAATTGTCGGCGCGCAGCCAGGCAAAGGGATCGACCAGCGTTTCGCCGTGGAACTGGCGGACAAGAGGAGCGTGGGGAGGCTTCGCCGGGATGTCAGCGCTCACCGGCGGGCTCGCTTCCGGCGGATCCGGTGTCGCTGTCGGCCTGGAAGTTCATGGCGACGCCGTTCATGCAGTAGCGCAGGCCGGTCGGGCGCGGGCCGTCCGGAAAAACGTGGCCGAGATGCGCGTCGCAGCTGGCGCAGCGGACCTCGATGCGGTGCATGCCATGTGAGTGATCGTGGATGGCGGTGACCGCGTCCTTGGAGACCGGCTGGAAGAAGCTTGGCCAGCCAGTACCGGATTCGAACTTCGCCGCGGAGTGGAACAGCGGCTCGCCACAGCACACGCAGCTATAGGTGCCGGCTTCCTTCTGCGACAGATGCGGTCCGGTGAAGGCGCATTCGGTGCCGTGGCCGCGGGTGACGCGGAACTGCTCGGGTGTGAGCAGGGCGCGCCATTCGGCCTCCGTCTTCACAACCTTGGGCCGGCGGGCGGTATCGACCATTTTGGAAATTCCTGCTGAACCGCCTTGAAATAAGCGCCGGCACCGCGGTCTTCAAGCCTGTGCGGTCGATCCGCCGGCTTCTGCAACCTAGGCAGTGCTACCTTGCCGGAATTTCATGAAAAGTCCGTCGAGGATAGGCTATATCGATAGGGTGACTGTGCAGCCGGTGGCGGTTCGGTCGAACACAATCAGTTGAGTAGGCGGTGTTTCGGACGATTAAAAGCGACAACACATGTCGCCGGCCGCCGAAAGGTGTTTCAAATTCGAATGTTCTTGATGTCGGTCAAAAAAAATCTTATCTAAAAGGGGTAGAAACGCACATAGCTGCGGATGCAGTGTGGATTCGTCCTCAAACCGACGTTGCGGTAGATGGATGGTCGGTGGCTCTTCTGCCGATCTGGCGAAAAAGAACGACTCATGAGCGAAAATACTGATATCGAGAAATATATTGAACTCGCCGCCGACATCGTCTCCGCTTATGTGAGCAACAATGCGGTGATGTCGAACGACCTGCCGAGCCTGATCGGCGAGGTGCATGCGGCGTTGCAGTCTCTCGGCAAGGTTGCCGAGGAGCCGGCGCCGGAGCCGCTGAGGCCGGCGGTGCCGGTGAAGAAGTCGATCGCGCCGGACTACCTAGTCTGTCTCGAGGACGGCAAGAAGTTCAAGTCGCTCAAGCGCCATCTGCGTACCCAGTATGGCATGACGCCGGAGCAGTATCGCGAGAAGTGGGGGCTGCCGGCCGACTATCCGATGGTGGCGCCGAACTATGCTGCGGCCCGTTCCGAACTGGCCAAGCAGATGGGGCTCGGCCAGCAGAGGCGTCGTGGCGCTCACTGAGGGCTGCCACGCCACTCGGAAGATCACGTCTTGATGCGAAAGGCCGTCGCGGTTCCCGTGGCGGCCTTTTTCATGTCCGCCACGGTCTCGGCGTCCAGTCGTCGCAGGGCGGCATGTCGGGTGGCGTCATAGCCGATGCCGGTGAGGGCGGCGCGGCGCTCGGCCCGCAACAGCCTTGCCAGGCGCGTGCGCCGCTCGACGGTACCGTGACCCAGAAACGGCCTCAGTGCCGCGACCTTGGCGGCTATTGCCTCCGCGGGCTCGTGCATGCGTATCGCCCGCACGGTTGCACGTCTTGATTGTGTTCGTCTCATGGGAAGCTCCGTGACATCACCGCCATTGTGGCGGGCCGCGGAGGCTGGGCGGATAAAACAGGTATTGAAATACCTTTATCGCCTTGAGTTTCCTCCCTGAAGCGGGGGCATCAGGTGTCTTGTTAAATGCATCTCTTGCGTGTAGGTTTAAATTCCTGCAAGTAAGAGTATATGCTCATGACGCAATGCGCTGCTCCCCCGCCGACCGGGCCGATGGGCCGTCCCAGCCTGCTCGCCGCCCGTCTCGCGGCCGAAAGCTCCGGCCTGCCCCTTCACGAAATCCTGCATGTGCGAAGGGGGAGGCATGCCAGCGCCTCGGCCCGGGCGCTCGCCATGTATCTCGCCCATGTCGGTCTTGGCGAACCCATGGGGCGGGTCGCGCTGGATTTCCGCCGGCACCGCTCCACCGTCGCCCATGCCTGTCGCCGCATCGAGGAACATCGCGAGGAGCACGGCTGCGATGGCTGGATCGACGGGCTCGAGCAGCGGCTGCGCCGCGCGACGGAGGCCGGCCATGGCGAATGAACGCGCGACCGGACGGATCATCGAGCGACTGGAGATCGTGATCGACGGCCACCGCAGCTGGGTCGAGGTGGACATCACCGAGAGCCCGCTCGCCTGGCTGGCGCGGCGCCGCGGCCGTGACGGACGCAGCTTCATCGATGCGGTGCAATTGATGGCCGGTGAGAGGCTCAGGGCCGATTTCACCCGCGCGCAGATGATGCCGCGCACCACCGCCGACTGGAGCGGGATGGGGCGCCCGCCGGCGCGTCACGCCGGCCGCACCGGCCTCGATGTCTCGGAGGCGGTCCTCGCCGCCAAGCAGCGGGTCGCGCGGGCAATGGAGGTCGTCGGGCCGGAATTTTCCGGCGTGCTGCTCGATGTGTGCTGCTTCCTGCAGGGAATAGAGCAGGTGGAGCACGACCTGGGCTGGCCGGCGCGCTCCGGCAAGGTGATCCTGGGTCTCGGTCTCAACCGGCTGGCGCGTCACTATGGCCTGTCGCGCGAAGTGAAGGGGCCGGAGCGGGGCGCGATACGCAGCTGGAGTGCGCCGCCGGACGCGGCGGGACGATCAGACGGCGGCTAGCGCGCCGCGCGCATCGGCGCGGATACGCTCCACCATCGAGCGCAAGCCGTTCGAGCGCTGCGGCGTCAGATGCTCGCGCAGGCCGATCCGGTTGAAGACGGCAGCGGGGTCGATGGCGAGTATGTCGCGGGCCGGCTTGTCGGAATAGAGCGCCAGCAGGATGGCGATGAGGCCGCGCACGATATGGGCGTCGGAATCGCCGACGAAGGTCAGGCGCGGCCCATCGGCCGTCTCCGCCATGCCGCTCACCAGCCATACCTGGCTGGTGCAGCCTTGCACCTTGGTCGTTTCCGAGCGCTCGGCTTCCGGGAAGGGCGGCAGCTTCCGGCCCAGCTCGATGAGGAAACGGTAGCGGTCGTCCCAGCTGTCGAGCAGTTCGAAGTCGTCGATGATGTCGTCGATGCTCATGGCCATGTCGCTGCGCCCCTCGACGCGCATATAGGGGGGCGACCGCCCCGAGCGCAATGGCCGGGCTTCAACTCGGGCGGCGCGGTGGCTTGGGTACCGAGGGAGCCGCGGCGGCCGGGGTGGCGTCGGCAGAGGCGGGGGTCGCCACTGGTGGACCGAATATCGCGGACGAGGAGGCGTCGGCGCGCGCGCCGGCCTCACCGCCGATCGGCGCCTGCCAGGCCGGGCTGAGGTCGTGGGCGGTGAGGGTGTCGCCGGCCGGATTGGCGGCGGCGCGCTCGGCGGCCTTCCGCTTCTGCTCGGAGATCTGGTCGCCGATATAGCCGAGCAGCAGCTGGGCGCCGGCCTCTGCGCGGGTGCCCAGCTGCGTGATGATTTCACTGCCGATGGCGCAGGCCTGCGGCTGGCGCTCGCAGAAGCCGCCGGCATCGGAGACCGCGGACGTTGCGGCGGACAATGCCCGGAGCGGATCGACTTGCGCTCCGCCCGGCGCGTCCGTCCCCGATTGCTGCGTGCCCGGAAGCGAGGGCAACAGCAGCAGCACGATGGTGAGCCAGAACCCGATACGCAGAAGGAAGAACATCGCCGTGTCTCTCATCTCCGGGACAGGCGCCGCCGGCGTCCCTCGCACGCCCTCCTGTCGCCCATCTTCGGCGATATTAGCGCGCAGACGTTGCGCAACCGGTGTCGCAATCGCGCAAAATCAGTCGATTGCGGAAAGCGGATGTTAAGCACGCCGGCGCCATGATCCTCGCGCAAGGGCGCCGGTGGCGGGTGCCGTGGGAGAGCCGGCCGGCACGGTCGGCGGCTGGGGAGTGCGGGATGCCGCGTTCATATGCGAGCGACCTTCTCGTGGATGGCATCGATCTCGGTGCCCAGCGCGGCCTGGTCGTGCCCGAGCGCCCGAGGCACCGGCGCTCGGATCTGTTCATGGTGCTCATGGCCGCCGCCGCCAGCGCCGCCGTGCTCGCCAATGCCTTCGTGTTCCAGGAGGGGCGCCGCGAGAGTGGCGGCACGCCGGTGCCGCCTCCCGCCCCGACCGCGAGCCGCCCGGCTGCCGCTTCCCCCTCCAACTCTTCCCCGGTCGCCGCCGCCCCGGTCGCCCGTACCAGCGAGCCGGTGACGCCGCCGGCCGCTGCCGCGATGCCGCTGCCGCCGGTCAAGCCACCCGTGCCGAAGCCGGCTGCCAAGGCCGATGCCGGCGGTATCGGGGCGCTGGTGGGCGCCGCAGCTTCGGCGTCGCCGACGACCGCCGCGCCGGTACGTCCGCCGGCCGAGGTCGCGATATCTGCGCGCATGCTGGAGGTGCAGAAGGCACTGGCCCGCCTGGGCTATGGGCCGATCCGCATCGACGGGCGGGCCAGCGAGGCGACGGAGAAGGCGATCAAGGATTTCGAGCGCGACCGTCGCCTGCCGGTGACCGGCCAGGTTTCCGACCGGCTGGTGCGCGAGCTCAACGCCGTCGCCGGCTTCTCCATCCAGTAGGAGAGCGTCATGCGCCTGAAGAGCGCCATCTTGGTTTCCGCCCTGATCCGGCGCGCCAATGGCGCCGGGGCCTTTGCCGCCGTGCGCCGGCGCGGTGCCGAAGAAGCGGGAGCGGTCTTCGTCAAGATCGCGACGCTGGACGGCAAGGCGGCACTTTACGGACCGGCTCCCCCCTCCCTCGACGATGAGGACAGCCCCGAGCGCCGCTTCGTTGCCATCGTGCCGGCCGATCGGCCGGAAGCCGAGGCGGAAGAGCGGATGGGCAAGGAGCTCCGCTTCGACCCGGATCTGTGGTTCGTCGAGATCGAGGATCGCGCCGGGCGCAGCTTCCTCGACATCGCCCAGCAGCGCTAGCCCTGACGGCGCGGCTCGGCCAGTGTGTCGCCGGCCTGCGCGGGGGCGGGAGCCGGGCGAGGCACCGCGAAATCGCGCATGGACGGGGTTTCGGCGGCAGGGCGCGGCACGCCGGCACGGCGGGCACCGCGCCAGATCGCTACCATGTGCTGCGCGCTGGTCAAGGGCAGCCCATCGAACAGGTCGGCCAGGCGCGCCATGTCGTTCGACGAGCGGCCGACGCCGGGATGCAGCCGGAACAGGATCCGCGACAGCACGGCGAAGCTGAGGCCGAGCGCCCGGGCGGCGATGGCGAGCGCCTGTCCCGCTTCGTCCTCGACAATGCGCCCGGCGGCGTCGGCTGGCAGCGCCAGCGCCCGTTCCAGCAACAGGACGAGCGCGGCGCGGTCCTCGCGCCTGGCGGCGGCAAGCAGGCTGTCGGTGAAGGCTCCCCCCTGGGCGCCAACCCGTTCCGCCAATGGCAGCGGAGGCAGGGTGAGCAGGCGGTGCAGGATGGCCGTGCGCTCCTCCGGCGCGGCTGCGAAGAAATCCGGCGCGGAATAGGGTCGCCGCTGATGCGCCTCGCGCGCGTGATGGACGGTGGAGGCGAGCCGCTTGGCCAGCTCGGGAGAAACATCGCGGCGGGCGGCAATCGCCTGCAGCCGTGCGGTTTCCGCACCGGTGGCGAGCTGGATCAGGGCGGTTTCGTCCAGCGCCGGCGACAGCCGCAGCAGCGGCGCGGCGCTGTCGATCGGACCGGATGCCAGCCGATGGACGAGTTCCGCCGGCAGGTCGGCACGCCCCGCCAGGCGCTCGGCGGCCTCGCGGGCGAGCGCGGGCGCGACCCCTTCCATCAGCCGCGGCAGCAATATGCCGAGCCGGCGGATGGAATCGGCGTCGCCGGCACCTTCCTCGGTCACGCGATCGACCAAGAGCGCCAGCAGCGCCGGGCGCGTATCGGCGCCACGGCGGCGGGAATCCTCGATGGTGGCCTTGAGACTGGGGCCGACGGTGGAGGGCATGAAGGACGACAGGTTCGAACGAGAAGGGGAGGGCGCCGGGACCGGCCGAACCAAATTGCGCCATGAACGTTAGCAACCCGTTAACCATGCCGAACTAGCCTTTAACTATCCGGTTTGGCTAAGGTCGGAGACGCAGAATGGGTTCGGTCGTACCGTTTCCTGCCTCCCGCAAGCTGCGCGTGCGGCGTGATCGTCGCCGGGAGCCCGTATTACCCGTTTCGGCAAAAGTGGTGATCCTGCCGGCCATCCGCGTTTCGCGGTCGGTGCCGGCCACTGCCGCGTCGGCGACTGCGGCACCGCCCAAGGCCTGAACGGCCGGCGGTTCAAGGGGCCGGGGTGCAACTCGCCGAAGCGATCGCGGCTTTCACCTCGTCGCGGGCGCTGCGTTCGCGCGCCATGCCGCGAATGATGACGATGCCTTCCTGTGTCGGCGATTCCACGACCAGCCGATCGGCGACCGTCACTTCCTCATCCTCCGGCATCGCCGCCTTCTGGCGGGCATTCATCAGGTCGAGCTCGATCACGGTCCGGCCGGCTGAACGGTCGTTGATGGCGTAAAATGGCAGGCCGTACCGCGTGTAGAAGGAAATCGAGGTGTAGTCCTCTGTCGTCGGCGTGCGCACCTTCAGCGGCCCTTCGGTGAGATCGTAGAGGCAGACTGCGGTCACGAAGGCCGGGTCGGAGGCCGGTAGCGCCGTCGCGAGCGTGCGGGGATCCTCGATCAGCGCGAGGGCGTTCACCTGGCCGACGCCTGACAGCCGCGCATAGGCGTCGCGTTCCGCCACATAGGGCATCATCAGCACGCCGATGAGGTGGACGATGGCGCCGAGCACCAAGCCGGCGAGGATGGGAACCACGAGACGCTTCACGGGCAGCGCTCCGTGATCAGCTTCGGCATGTCCGGCGCGTCGCTGGTGCGACTGGCAAGGCCGACGGGCGCATCATAGAGGCGCAGCGTCAGCACCAGGCGATCACGGGCGCCGGTGGGCAGCCAGTTGCCGGCGCGCGCCCGCGGGCCAAGCGCGACATCGACGGTGCCATCGCGATTCCACACCACTTCCGTCGAGGTGAAGCCATGGCGGTCGGCGGCGTTGTCGACGAGATTGCCGTCATGGTCCGTGAGCGTCAGGGTCCAGAACCGCGCCTGTGGCACGGTGCCGGAGAGCCGGATGTCGCAGCGCCCGTCCAGCGACTTGCCGCTGTCGTCGGTGGCGGCGACGAAGGCCAGCCCATCGGCGAGTTCCAGCGGCAATTCGCCGGCGCGGGCCAGCGCTGCGCGCGCATAGGGATCGGCGTCTTCGGTGCCGGCCTTGGGCCACGCCTTCCACGCTCCGGCGCGTACCACGCCGGGGCCGTAGCCATTGGCGGTCGCGAACCAGACAAGGCCAAGGCCGACGACGGCGCCGATGGCGAGGGTCAGGATGAAGAGCAGCGGACGCACGGTCGGGACGAATCCGGTATCAGGGGTGCGGTGCCGGCAATGGAACTGCCGGCGGCGAGGGTCAATTGCGGTCGATCGCCGGGCTGGCGCCAGCGCCGGCGAACTGTTCGCTTGCCGGCAGCGAGGCGCTCGGCCGGCGCGAGGCCTCGGCCGCCAGGCGCATCCGCTCCGACAGGGCCATCAGCCGCACCGCGGTGGCGGGAGCGAGGGTCACCGGGCGCTGGAAGCCGTCAATATCGAGCGACGACGCCTCCGCCACCGCGCCGTCGAGCTTCGGCGCCGGCTGGTTGCCGAGGCCGGGTGTCGGCTTGAGTTCGATGCCCTGATGCGCGAAGGCCATCACCTTCTGCCAGGTCATCGCCGGCAGCGAACCGCCAGTCATCTTGCGGGTGGGGGTGAAGTCGTCATTGCCGAACCAGATGGCGCCGGCATAGTTGCCGGTGAAACCGACGAACCAGGCGTCGCGATAGGCATTGGTGGTGCCGGTCTTGCCGGAAACCTTGGTGCCGGGAATCATCGCCCGCCGGCCGGTGCCATGCTCCACCACGCTGTTCAGCATCGGGTTGATCATGGCGATGATGTTCTCCGGGATGACACGGTGCGGCTTCGGCCCGTTGCGGTCGAAGCTCCACACCGGTTCGCCGGCAGGAGTGCGCATCTCCAATATGGCATGCGGATCCACCGACATGCCGTTATTGGCGAACACGGCGTAGCCGGTGGTCTGATCGATCACCGTCACCTCGGCGGCGCCGAGCGGCAAGGCGCGGGTGATCTTGAGCTCGCTCCTCACGCCCATGGCATGGGCGAGGTCGACGATGCGCCCGCGACCGATCGCCTCGGCGAGCTTCACCGCCACCGTGTTGAGCGAGCGGGTCAGCGCGGTGATCAGCGGGATGCGCCCGGCATAGGAGCGGCCGTAATTCTGCGGGCACCAGTTGCCGATGCAGATCGGTCCGTCCACCACCATGGTCTGCGGCGTGTATTTCCCGGTCATCAGCGCGGCGGTGTAGACATAGGGCTTGAAGGACGAACCGGGCTGGCGCAGCGCGTCGGTGGCGCGGTTGAACTGGCTCTCGCCATAGTCGCGGCCGCCGACCATGGCGCGCACCGCGCCGTTCGGCTCCATCACCACCATGGCGGACTGGCTGGCGCCGTAATCCTTGCCGAACTGCTTAAGGCTGTCGCGGATGGCGGTATCGGCGGCCTTCTGGATGTTGGGATCGAGCGCGGTGCGTACCACGAAGGAGCGCTCGGAATAGTTTTTCGGCAGCGTCTCGACCACGGTCTTCACCTGGTTAAAGGCGTAGTCCAGATAGTAATCCGGCGTGTCTTCCTGCTTGCGGTTGATCGGGGTTGCCGGGTTGCGGCGGGCGCCGAACACTTGGCCCTCGGTCATGAAACCGGCATCGACCAGATTGTCGAGCACCACCGATGCCCGGCCGCGGGCGGCCGGAAGGTTGATGTGCGGGGCGAATTTCGACGGCGCCTTGAACAGGCCGGCCAGCATCGCGGCCTCGGCGAGCGTGACCTCGCGCGCGGACTTGCCGAAATAATACTGCGCCGCCGCGTCCACGCCGAAGGCGCCGCCGCCCATATAGGCGCGGTCGAGATAGAGCTTGAGGATCTGGTTCTTGGTGAGGTGGAACTCCAGCCACAGCGCCAGGAAGGCTTCCTTGATCTTGCGCTCCAGCGTGCGCTCGTTCGACAGGAACAGGTTCTTGGCGAGCTGCTGGGTGAGCGAGGAGCCGCCCTGCACCACGCCGCCGGCGCGGGCATTCGACAGCACCGCCCGGAAGGTGCCGGGGATGTCGATGCCGAAATGCTCGTAGAAGCGCCGGTCCTCGGTGGCGAGCACCGCCTTGATCAGATGATCGGGGAACTCCTCCAGCGGCACGGTGTCGTTGTGGCGGATGCCGCGCTCGCCGATGGTGCTGCCATAGCGGTCGAGAAAGGTCACCGAAAGCTCGGAGCGCTTCAGCCAGTCATCCGACGTCTCGTGGAAGGCGGGAATGGCGAGCGCCAGCATCAGCACCGCGCCGACCGCGCCCCAGGTCATGCCCTCCGAGGCGATCTCGACGCCCCAGCGGGCTGGTCCCTGCAGGTTGAAGCGCTCGGTGAGGGCGACGAAGGCGTCCCAGCCGGCGCGCAGCCGCACCCCGCCGGTATAGATGGTCGAATCGATCCAGGAATCGATGGCGAGAAGGATATTGCGCAGACGGCGCCGGCGCGGCCGTTCCTCACCGGGAGGGGAGTTTTCCGACCCCGCGCCTCCCGCAGGAGCACCGTCCTTCATCGACCCGTCGTCCAAGCCGCGCTCTCCGCGAGGTACTCTACCTGTTCGCCCTTATAGCCGAGACGCCGGGGGCACACCACTTGAGGGTGCGGGCTCGCCATGGCGGGACGCCGAAGCTATCTAAGGTTTGATTGCCAAGCCGTGAAGCGGGGCGACCGCCGCGAAGCGGGACGCCCTTGCCCCCGAGAGGTCCGATGACTGCCGAAACCGACGCCGCCCCGGACCTGCCGTTCTGGAAACGCAAGCCGCTGGAAGCGATGAGCGCGGAGGAGTGGGAGAGCCTGTGCGACGGCTGCGGGCGCTGCTGCCTGGTGAAATTGCAGGACGAGGACACCGAGGCGATCGCCTATACCGACATTGGCTGCCAGCTGCTCGACGATTTCGGTTGCCACTGCCGCGACTACCCCAATCGGCAGGCGCAGGTGCCGGATTGCGTGCGCCTCACCCCCGAAGTGGTGCGCACGCTGGCATGGCTGCCGCCCTCCTGCGGCTATCGGCTGATCGCCGAGGGGCGCGACCTCTATTGGTGGCACCCCCTCGTCTCCGGCGACCGGGACACGGTGCATGCGGCGGGCGTCTCGGTGCGCGGCCGGGTGGCGGCGCTGGAGGACGAGCTGCCGCTGGAGGATTTTGTCGACCATATGGTGCGCTGGCCGCTGCGCCTGCCCAAAGGGGCGGCGAGCCGCCGTCGCAAGACCCGCTCAGCGTAGCAGCGGCGAGGTCAGCAGCTGGGCCGCGAAGCCGGCGACAACGGCGGCGATGCGCGGGATGGTATGTCCGCGCCCGGTCGCCGCCGCGGCGCGGCCGGCGAGGGCGCCGAAGCCGATCCAGCCCAGCGCCACCAGCGCGCGGAGCCCGGCGAAGCCGGCGCGATAGGGCCACACCCGTTCCGCGCCGAACGGCACCACGCCGAGCGCGAACAGGATCGCCTTGGGATTGAGCAGGGTGGTGAGGAACACCCGTGAGGGTGTCACCACCCCGCCGACCGCGCCGGACGCATTGCCGGAGCGCCGCCACAGCGACCAGGCCGGTGGCGATCAGTTTAAAGCCCGACGATCAAGCGCAGACCCAGGCTGAGGACCGGCGAGGCGGTAATGGCCGGACCCGGCACCAGGCCGAGCAGGCTGATCGAGATGAGCTGGCCGCCGATCTCGGCCGGCATCAGCGGCAGCGCGCGGCGCATGCCGCCGGTGGCGCCGGGGGAGAGGTGGCCCGCCTTAGTGGGCGGTGAGGAGCGCCATGGGGAGGCGTCGCACGCCCCTCACCCCATCCCTCTCCCCGACGGGGAGAGGGGGAAGGAAGAGGTCAACGCTCTTCCGCCACGCGCCGAAGGTTCAGAGCGCCAGCACGCTCTTGTCGACGTTCTTGATATCCTTGGTTCCGGTAAGCGCCATGGAGACATCGAGCTCCTTGCGGATGATCTCGATGGCCTGGGCGACGCCGGCCTGGCCGCCGGCGGCCAGCGACCACAGGAACGACTTGCCCATCATGCAGCCCTTGGCGCCCAGCGCCACCGCCTTGAGCACATCCTGGCCGGACTGGATGCCGCCATCGAACCAGATCTCGCTCTTGCCGCCGCCAATGGCGTCGACCACCTTGGGCAGCGCCGAGATCGAGGAGACCGCGCCGTCGAGCTGGCGGCCGCCATGGTTGGACACCACGATGGCGTCGGCGCCGGTCTGCGCGGCGATCTTGGCGTCCTCGACGTCCAGCACGCCCTTGAGGATCAGCTTGCCCGGCCAGATCGAGCGCACCCACTCGACATCCTTCCACGACAGCGAGGGGTCGAACTGGCCGGCGATCCACTGCGACAGGGTGGTGAGGCTGTCGCTCTCCTTGCGCACCGCGAGGTTGCCGAAGGAATGGCGCTTGCCCATCAGCACGCTCAGCGCCCAGGCCGGCTTGGTGGCGATGTCGAGCGCGTTGGCGAGGGTGAGCTTGGGCGGAACGGCGAGGCCGTTCTTGATGTCCATGTGGCGCTGGCCCTGGATCTGCAGGTCGAGCGTCAGCACCAGCGCCGAGCACTTCGCCGCCTTGGCGCGCTCGATCAGCGACTCGGAGAACTTGCGGTCCTTCATCACATAGAGCTGGAACCAGAACGGCTTGCTCACCGCCGCCGCCACGTCCTCGATCGAGCAGATCGACATGGTGGAGAGCGTGAAGGGGATGCCGGCGGCCTGGGCGGCGCGGCAGCCATGGATCTCGCCGTCGCCATGGAACAGGCCGGTGAGGCCGGTGGGAGCGATGGCGAGCGGCAGGGAGACCTCCTCGCCGATCATCGTGGTCTTGGTCGAGCGCTCGGAGACGTCGATCATCACCCGCTGGCGCAGCGGGATGGCAGAGAGGTCCGCCTTGTTGGCCTTGAGGGTGGTCTCGTCATAGGAGCCGCGGTCGGCATAGTGGAAGATCGCGCGCGGCACCTTCTTCATGGCGATGGCGCGAAGATCCTGGATATTCGTGACGGTGGCCATTGGCCCGGCTCCTATACTTCCAAAGAGGAGGGGAGGCGCCTCGGCCTCCCCTGCGTGACGTCAATTATGGATCACCAGCGCCGTGAACGGCCACAGGTGAGCCTGGGCGCTGACGAGCAGGCCGACCAGCACCGCGAGCGCGATGGAGTGGAAGAACACATAGCGCAGAATGGTGCCTTCCGAATTCTGCCAGCCGGTGGCGGTGGAGGCGACGACGATCGACTGGGCGTCGATCATCTTGCCCATCACGCCGCCCGAGGAGTTCGCCGCCGCCATCAGCACCGGCGACAGGCCGAGCTGCTGCGAGGTGATCTTCTGCAGGCCGCCGAACAGCACGTTCGAGGCGGTGTCCGAACCCGTCAGCGCGACGCCGAGCCAGCCGAGCAGCGTGCCGAACAGCGGGTAGAACGGCCCGGTGGCGGCGAAGGCGAGGCCGAGCGTGGCATCGAGGCCGGAATAGCGGGTGAGGAAGCCCAGCGCCAGCATGATGGCGATGGTGGCCAGCGAGTAGCGCACCTTCCACAGCGTGTGGGCATAGATCTTCGCCAGCGCCACCGGCGAGAAGCCCATGGCGAGGCCGGCGACGATGGCCGAGATGAAGATGCCGGTGCCGGTCATCGACAGGATGTTGAAGTTGAACACCGCGGCTTCCGCATGCGCCTCGGCGACCACCGGCGGCACCTTCATGATCATGTTGTGCAGGCCGGTCATCTCGAACTTGCGGATGAAGAAGCCGTCCAGCAGCGCCTTCACCTGCGGGATGCCCCAGGCGAACACGAACACGGTGAGGATGCCCCAGGGCAGCCAGGCCTTCACCAGCGCGGCGGTGGAGGGGCGGGCAGTGGTGAAATCGGTGGCGCCCTTGGTGGTCGCGCCCTCCGAGCCGTCGCCGTTCTCGCGGCCCTTCAGCGCCGTCGAGGTCCAGAGCTTCTTCGGCTGCCAGACGCGCAGGAAGGCGACGAGGCAGACCATGGAGACGATGGCGGCCACCACGTCGACCAGCCACGGGCCGTGATAGTTCGACACCAGGAACTGCGGAACCGCGAACGAGACGCCGCAGACCAGGATGGCCGGCCAGATCTCCATCATGCCGCGCCAGCCGGCGAACGCCCAGATCAGCCAGAACGGCACCAGCAGCGAGAAGAACGGCAGCTGGCGGCCGATCATTGCCGACAGGTCCATCAGATCGAGGCCGGTGACGGCGGCAAGCGCGATGACCGGGGTGCCGAGCGCGCCATAGGCGACCGGCGCGGTGTTGGCGATCAGCGACAGGCCGGAGGCGGCCAGCGGCGAGAAGCCGAGGCCGATCAAGAGCGCCGCGGTGACCGCGACCGGGGTGCCGAAGCCCGCTGCGCCCTCGAAGAAGGCGCCGAAGGAAAACGCGATCAGCAGCAGCTGGAGCCGGCGGTCGCCGGTGATGCCGGCGATCGAGCGCTGCAAGGTGGTGAACGACCCGTTGGCCTCGGTCATCTGGTGAAGGAAGATGATGTTGAGGACGATCCAGCCGATCGGCATCAGGCCGTACAGCGCGCCGTAGCCGGCGGCGATGCTGGCCTTTTCCGTCGGCATGCCGAAGGCGAACACCGCGATGACGAAGGCGGCGACCAGGCCGGCAAAGGCGGCGACATGCGCCTTCATGTGCAGGAAGCCGAGGCCGACGAGCATCACCACCACCGGCACGGCGGCGAACAGGGTCGACAGTGCCAGGCTGCCGAACGGGTCGTAAATCTGATTCCAGGTCAAAATCCGTTTCCTCCCAGAGAACCGCGGACTTGACGTCCGTTTTGCGCATTCGCGATTGGGTGCCGGTCGGCGGCACCTTTAAACCCGCCCCCTTAGGGAAGGTGGCAATAGGAGTTTCGTTTGGTAAAATTGTCTTACCAATGGAGTCAACTGGTTAGAAGCTTAGCTCTTGGTTGTAGACGCGCGGGCCGGAAAGTGGAAAAAGCAGTGGGAAATCAATTCGGAGCAGGAAAAACATGACCGCGCGGCTGCGCACGCCCAAACTGGCGCAGGCCATTGCCGAGCATATCGAGCGGCTGATCCTCGAAGGCGTGCTGCGTCCCGGCGAGCGGCTGGCGAGCGAGCGCGACCTCTCCGAGCAGCTGGAGGTCTCGCGCCCCTCGCTGCGCGATGCGCTGCAAATCCTTGAGGAACGCGGACTTCTGGCGATCGGCCGCGACGGCACGCGCGTGACGCAGTTCCTCGCCCCGCTCACCGAGCCGCTGGCGGGGCTGCTGCATTCCAACGAGCAGGTGACGGCCGACTATTTCGAGTATCGCGAGGCGGTGGAGCGCAAGGCGACCGGGCTTGCCGCGGTGAGGGCCAGCGACCCGGAGCGGCAGGCGATCCGCGAATGCCTCGCCGAGATGCAGGCGGCCTACGACGCCAACGAACCCGACCGCGAGGCGGAGGCGGACATCGTGCTGCACCGGCTGATCTACGGCGCCTCGCACAACCTCGTCATCCTGCACGTGATGCGGGCCTTCAGCGAGATGCTGCGGCACGATATCTTCTTCAACCGGGCACAGCTGTTCGCCATCGACGAGTTCCGCGAGGAATTGCTCAGCCAGCACAAGGCGATAGGCCATTCGGTGATCGAAGGCGATGCGTCGGCAGCGGAGGAGGCGGCGCTGCGCCACCTCGTCTATACCGGCCAGAGCGTCGAGCGCTTCCGTCGCGACGAGGCGCGCACCAACCTGGCCCTGCGCCGGCTCAACCGCTCGACGCTGATCTCCGGCGCCTGACCGTTAGCCGGCGGCGCGCTGGCCGGCGAACTGGCCGCGATAGCCGACTTCCGGCACGCCCAGCGTCTGCTCCAGGATCAGCTGGCACACCTTCATGCCGGTGCGCAGGCGGATGGGGCGCGGACCCAGATTGATGATCTCGAGCTGGATGCGGCCGGTCGAGCCGGCATGGATGGTGGGTGCGGTGAGGTGGACGATGAGGCCGATGCGGGCCAGCGAGCTCTTGCCCTCCACCCGCGCGGCGAGCCGGGCGCCGGGCATCAGGTCGACCTTCTCGCAGGTCCACCCCAGCACCAGCCGGCCGGGATCGAGCACGAAGCCCTGCTCGCCGATCTCGATATCACCGGCCATGGCGAGGATCGCCTCGCGGAAACTGTAGCCGGGACCGGCGGGATCGATGACCGGGTCCTCTCCCTCCGCCGGGGGGCGATAGAGGGTGAGCCGGGAATCGAGGCGCAGATCGACCCCGTTCGGCGCATAGAACTCCGCCGGCGGCGGCGGGTCGATGCGGAGCAGGCCGGCGGCCAGCGCGTCGCGAATGTCGCGATCGGTCAGGATCAAGGGCAGGCACCCCGTTTACGCGAGACAAGCCCATGATCGGTAACATGATTGCCGGCCTCGCGCGAGGGTGGCGTCGCAGCGCAAATCTGTTGCAACCGCGAAACGGCGCTTGCGCGGCAAATATTACATATGAAATGATACTGACCAGTATCGTTCATTCCCAGGAGACGTTCTTTCCCATGTCCGCTCGTTTCAAGCTTCTCGGCATTTCCGGCAGCCTGCGCGCCGCTTCCTTCTCCACCGCCGTCCTCGAGGCCATCAAGGCGGCGCTGGCGGACAAGGCGGAGCTGACCGTCTATCGCCTGAACGACGTGCCGCTCTACAACCAGGACGAGGACACCGCCACCCCGCCGGCCGGCGCCGCGGCGCTGCGCGCGGCCATTGCCGAGGCGGACGGCGTGATCTTCTCCTCGCCGGAATATAATTTCGGTACCTCCGGCGCGATGAAGAATGCCATCGACTGGGGCTCGCGTCCCTATGCCAAGGGCGCGCTGCTCGGCAAGCCGGTGCTGGTCGTCACCTCCTCGCCCGGCTCGACCGGCGGCATCCGCGCCCAGGCGCAGCTGCGCGAGTCGCTCACCGCCGCCGGCGCCCGCGTCGCCGTGGTTCCGCATGTGGCGGTGCCGGCCGTCGCCGAGAAGGTGAAGGACGGCGCCTTCACCGACGACAAGACCAAGAATTTCGTACTGAGCGGCGTCGAGGCGCTCATCACCGAGATCCGCTTCGTCGAGCACCTGAAGAAGGGGGCCTGAGACGGGCCCGGACGACCATAGCGGCGTCGGGGAACCGGCGTCGCCGGCCGTGCCGGACGCGGCGGCGCGTTCCACCGCCCGTCGTAGCTCCAGCCGCCGCACCGGCCGCGGGCAGGCGACCTGCGAGCGGCTGCGCCGCGTCGCCGCCTGCCTGTTCGTCTCCCGCGGCTATGACGGGGTGAGCCTCGACGAGATCGTGCAGGCCGCTGGCGGGTCGAAAACCAATATCTACGCCTTCTATGGCGGCAAGGAAGGCTTGTTCGTCGCCGCCATAGAGGAGGCCCTGAGCGAGGTGCTGCGGCCGCTCACCGAGGCGGACACCCAGGGGCAGGGGCTGGAGGCGGGGCTGACCCGGCTGGGACGGGCGCTGATCGACGCGCTGCTGTCCCCGCCGGCGCTGGCGCTGCACCGCACGCTGGTGGGCGAGGCCGGGCGCTTTCCCCGGCTCGGCGCCGCCTGGTACGCCGCCGGGCCGGCAACCTCGCAGGCCATTTTCGCCGCCTTCCTCACCCGCCGGCTGGCTGCGCGGCCCGGCTCGGCGATGCCGGACGTCCAACTGCTGGCCCGGCTTTTCCACGACATGGTGGCCGGCGACCTGCACCACCGGGCGCTGTTCGAGCCCGAGCCGGCCGGCGAGGCCGAGCGGGCGGCGGCGGTGGCGGCGGCGGTGCAGGCGGTGCGGGCGCTGGCCGGACCTGGCCGCTAGGATCGCTGCGAGAGCCGCTCGACTATCGTGCCGAGGAGCGGTTCAGCGCCACGGCTGCACGAAGGAGGGTGCGGAACGCCTCCTCGTCCAGTTGATCGCCTTGGTGAAGATCGATGGCGCGCCGCGTATTGCCGTCGAGGCTGGCGTTGAACAGGCCTGACGGATCGGCAAGCGTGGCGCCCTTGGCGAAGGTCAGCTTTACCGCGCTCTTATAGGTTTCGCCGGTGCAGATCATGCCATCGCGGTACCAGACCGGAACGCCGCGCCATTTCCATTCCTCGACCACATCGGGGATCGCCTGCCTGATGAGCGCACGGACACGCGCCAGCGTCTCGCCTCTCCAGTCGCCCAGTTCCGCGATGCGCGCGTCGATCCGCTGCGAGGGGGAGGGGTCCTTGGTCGGGGCGCTGTCTCGCATTTCGTCGGCTCCCTCTTCGGTTGCGTCCGGGGGCGGCGCGGAGCGGCCCACGGGACGCCCGGCGCACAGCCGCAGCTTAGCCGTGGCGGCACAGCCTCGCGAGTCCACGACGGATGCCAGCCGAGGCGGCGCCCGGCGTGCCGGTCGCCGGGGCACGCATAAGATGCGAGAAAATTTCCGCGTGTAGGAATAAATGCCTTGACAGCGTGACGCTGCTCGGGTAGGTTTTTGCCATGCTCCACAGTTGCGTCCGGGGCCGGCCCTGCCGGCGAGGGCGCCGTATCCGTCAGCCGGCCGGCAAGGCCGGCTTTTTTTTGTTGTGGCGGGGCCGAGATTCCAAGGGAACCACGGATCATGACGATACCCAAGCGCGACGTCTCGCCCGAGGCGATCGAGGAGGCGCGCCGGCTTTACGAACATACCAGCGTGCCGAACCAGCACATTGCCGACCTGCTCGGCATCAGCCGCTCGACGCTGAATGTGCGCATCGGCCACTGGGGCTGGAAGCGGCGCAAGGATCGGCTGGCGGCGACAACGGCGGCGCCGGTCCCCGGCGTCGCCCCGGCCGAGACTGCGCCCGCTGCGGCGGAAGTGGACGGGCCGCTGTCGCGCCGGCTGCTGATCGCCCGGCTGGTGGCGCGCATGGAGAGCGAGATCGCCGCCGTCGAGCGGCTGGTGGCGCGCGCCGGGCTGAATGCCGGCCGCACCGGCGCGGATGCCGAGAGGGCGGCGCGCACCCTTGCCATATTGGTGCGCGCGATGCGCGAGCTCGCCGCCATCGCCCGCGACGAGGACGAGGATGCCGGGGACGCCAGCGCCAATGACATGTTCCGTGACGCCGACGCCTACCGACGCGAGCTTGCGGAAACTCTTGAGCGCGTGCTGGCGGAGCGGGCGGCTTGACGCAGCGGTCGCCGGGCTCAGCCCCGGCGTATCGCACTGGCTGCTGCATTGCTGGAGCCTGCTGGCGCGGCCGACGCAGCTGCCGCCCGAGCTTTCGCAGGGGGGCAGCGACTGGACCACCTGGCTGGTGATGGGCGGGCGCGGTGCCGGCAAGACCCGCGCCGGCGCCGAATGGGTGCGCGGGCTGGCGCTCGGCGCGCCGGGATTTTCCACCCGCCCCGCGGGACGGATCGCCCTCGTCGCCGAGACCTTCGCCGATATGCGCGAGGTGATGGTGGAGGGGGTGTCCGGCCTGATGGCGGTGCATCCGCGCCACGAGCGCCCGCGCTGGGAGCCGACCCGCCGCCGGCTGGAATGGCCGAACGGGGCGATCGCGCAGGGGTTTTCCGCCGACGACCCGGAAAGCCTGCGCGGGCCGCAATTCGACGCCGCCTGGTGCGACGAGCTCGCCAAATGGCGCTATGCCGAGGCGGCGTTCGACATGCTGCAATTCGGGCTGCGGCTGGGCGAGCGGCCGCGGCAGATGGTGACGACGACGCCGCGCGCCACCGCGCTGATGCGGCGGCTGATCGCCGATCCGACCACCGCCATCACCCGCATGGGCACGGCGGAGAACGCCGCGCATCTGGCGCCGACCTTTCTGGAAGCCGTGGTCGGGCGCTATGCCGGCACACGGCTCGGGCGGCAGGAGCTGGAAGGCGAGCTGATCGAGGATCGCGCCGACGCGCTCTGGAGCCGGGCGGCGCTGGAGGCCGCTCGCGAGGACGCGGCGCCGTCGCTGACGCGCATCGTGGTGGCGGTGGACCCGCCGGCCTCCTCGCGCAAGGGGGCGGATGCCTGCGGAATCGTCGCCGCCGGGCTCGATGGCGAGGGCATGGTGCATGTGCTGGCCGACGAGAGCGGGCACGGGCTGACGCCGGGCGCCTGGGGCGCTCGGACGGTGGCGCTGTTCCACAAGCTCGCCGCCGACCGGGTGGTGGTGGAGATCAACCAGGGCGGCGAGATGGTGCGCAGCATCCTCGCCGGCATCGACCCGTCGCTGCCGGTGACCGAGGTGCGGGCGACGCGCGGCAAATGGCTGCGCGCCGAGCCGGTGGCGGCGCTCTATGAGCGCGGCCGGGTACGCCATGCCGGGATCTTTCCGGCGCTGGAGGACGAGCTGTGCGATTTCGGCCCGGACGGGCTATCCGGCGGGCGCTCGCCGGACCGTCTGGACGCGCTGGTCTGGGCGATCACCGCGCTGGCGCTCGGCCCGAAGGAGAACGCGCCGCGGGTAAGGCGGGTGTAACGCGCGCGGCGCATTTCGGCACGACACGACATTCGACCGATTTCGAGGCTGCCGGCATGGGCGGGAGGCGACTCCTGCCGGCCGGCGGCGCTGACGCTTCACGACAGGAACCCTCCCATGAAGCTGCCCTTTTTCTCCCGCGCCCCCGCGCCGCCGGACGTCAAGGCCTCCCGCGCGGCGCCGCTGGTGGCGCTCATCTCCGCCGGGCGGCCGCGCTGGACGCCGCGCGACTATGCGGCGCTGGCCGGGGAGGGCTATCTGCGCAACGCCGTCGCCCATCGCTGCGTGCGGATGATCGCCGAGGGTGCGGCGCAGGTGCGCTTCTCGCTGATGGAGGGCGCGCAGGAGCATGCCGAGCATCCGCTGCTCGACCTCATCGCCCGGCCGAATGCGCGGGCCACCGGCGGCGGCTTCATCGAGGCGGTGGCGGGGCATCTGCTGCTTGCCGGCAACGCCTATGTCGAGGCGGTGAGCCTCGACGGGCGGGTGCGCGAGCTGCATGTGCTGCGCCCCGACCGCATGAAGGTGGTGCCCGGCGCCGATGGCTGGGCCGACGCCTATGACTACACGGTGGGCGGGCGCACGCTGCGCTTCCTGCAGGATGGGGTTTTGCCGCCGATCCTGCACCTCGCTCTGTTCAACCCGCTCGACGACCATTACGGCACCCCGCCTTTGGAGGCGGCGCAGACCGCGCTCGACCTGCACAATGCCGCCGGTGCCTGGAACAAGGCGCTGCTCGACAATGCGGCGCGGCCTTCCGGCGCGCTGGTCTATGGCGGGGCGGGCAACCTCTCCGACGAGCAGTTCGACCGGCTGAAGGAGGAGCTGGAGAGCAATTTCTCCGGCGCCGCCAATGCCGGGCGGCCATTGCTGCTGGAAGGCGGGCTCGACTGGCGGCCGCTGTCGCTGTCGCCGAAGGAGATGGACTTCCTCGAGGCGCGCAACGCCGCGGCACGGGAGATCGCGCTGGCCTTCGGGGTGCCGCCGATGCTGCTCGGTATCCCCGGCGACGCCACCTACGCCAATTATTCCGAGGCCAACCGGGTGTTCTGGCGCCAGGCGGTGCTGCCGATGGCGCGGCGCATCGGCGAGGGGCTGGCGCGCTGGCTGGCGCCCGGCTTCGGGGAGGCGGTGCTGGAACTGGTGCCGGACCTCGACGCCATCGAGGCGCTGAGCGCTGAGCGAGAGGCGCTGTGGCGCCGGGTCGGCGAGGCCGGCTTCCTCACCGATGACGAGAAACGCGCGGCCGTGGGGTATGGCGAGGGGTAAGGGGTAGGGAGCCTACCGGAGCGACCGGCTCCCTCTCCCCGTCGGGGAGAGGGTTGGGGTGAGGGGTCTTCGAGGCTTCCCAATGGCTCTCCCCTCACCGACCCGCTACGCGGGCCACCTCTCCCCGACGGGGAGAGGGAAGGAGGGCCACTGCGCATTTCCTCGCGCGACCACATGCACGCAGAGCTGGCGGGCATGGCCGTCATAGACGCAGGCGATCGGCTCACGCGCGCCGACCGCACGAACATTTCGAACACGCTCGACATGGCCCTGCTCTTCGCGGGTGGCGAGGCCGAGCTTAACCCGGCGCCGCGCGCCTGTGTACGGCGGCGCTCGCGGCTGCGTTGCGTGAACGAGGCGCTGCGCCTCCCAGACGAGACCGCCCATGGACAAGCTCATCGACGCCTTCGTGGCGCGGGGCGATCTCGCGCATCTGGCGCTGCTCGCCTGGGCGCTCGGCGCCTCCGCCTTTGCCTATGTCGCCCTGCGCGAGCTCGCTGCCAGTGTGCGGCGCTTCGACGACTTCGTGCGCGAGATCGCGCGCTTCAACGCCAAAATCAACGCCACGTTCGGAGACGACGAATGAAGGTCACCCCCCGCATACGGGCCTTCCTGCCCGGACGGCCACGGCTGCCGGCGCCGACCCGCGCCGGCGACGCGCCGAAAGTGTTCCGCGATTTCGGCCGCACCCTCGGCAAGCTCGACCGCGCCGCCCATGTCGGCACGCCTGCCGCCGCACCTGCCGGCAGGCCCGGCAAGAAGCGCGGCAAGGCCGGCCAGGGAGGCGCGAGCGCATGATCCATGCCCGTGTTCCGTCCGCCGGCCCGGCCATCGAGGTGAAGGCCGGCCCGGCGCTGGCCGAGATCGAGGCCGATGGCCGCTTCGAGGGCTATGCCGCCCTGTTCGCCCGGGTCGATCTCGGCCGCGACCTGATCGTGCGCGGCGCCTTCGCCCGTTCGCTGGCCGAGCGCGGCGCCGGCGGCGTGCGCATGCTGTTCCAGCACGATCCCGCCGAGCCGATCGGCATCTGGACCGAGCTGCGCGAGGATGCCACCGGGCTGTTCGTGCGCGGCCGGCTGATGCCGGACGTCGCCCGGGCCCGCGAGGTGCTGGCGCTGATGCGCGCCGGGGCGATCGACGGGCTCTCCATCGGCTTTCGCGCCGTGGAAGGCCGCACCGATCCGCGCTCGCGGGTGCGCCGCCTCACCCGCATCGATCTGTGGGAGGTGTCGATCGTCACCTTTCCCATGCAGCCCGACGCCCGGATCGACGCGGTTAAGCGTGTGGCGGCCTGCCGCTCGCCACTCGCCGCCACCATCCGCCGCGGCGCCCGGCGTCTGCGCGCGCTCGGCGCCATTGGCGCGCCGGCCCCCTCTCTCCCCTGAAAGGATGATCCTTCATGCAGAACCAGAATGACGGCCTCGAAGTGAAATCGGCGGGCGGCCCGGAAGTGAGCGCCGCCTTCGAGGAGTTCATGGGCGCCTTCGAGGCGTTCAAGGACGCCAACGACCAGCGGCTCGGCGAACTGGAGCGGCGCGGCGTCGATGCGGTGACCCATGACAAGGTCGAGCGCATCAATGCCGCGCTCGACAGCCAGAAGACGCTGATCGACGAGCTGGTGCTCAAGGCGCGCCGGCCGGGGCTTTCGGGCCGCGCCGACCTGGTCACCGACCTCGCGGCGCGCGAGCACAAGGCCGCCTTCGACGCCTATGTGCGCCATGGCGAGGCCGCCGGCCTCAAGCGCATCGAGGCCAAGGCGATGTCGGCCGGCGTCGCCGCCGATGGCGGCTATGTCGTGCCGAGCGAGACCGAGCGCGAGATCGGCAAGCGGCTGGCGGCGCTTTCCCCGATCCGCGCCATCGCCGATGTGCGCACCATCTCGGCCGGCACCTACAAGAAGCCGTTCATGACCTCCGGCCCGGCGGTCGGCTGGGTGGCGGAGACCGCCGCCCGCGCCCAGACCGCCAGCCCGGTGCTGGACGAGCTGAGCTTCCCGGCGATGGAGCTCTATGCCATGCCGGCGGCGACGCAGACGCTGCTCGACGACGCGGCGGTCAACATCGACGAATGGCTCGCCATCGAGGTGGAGGCCGCCTTCGCCAGCCAGGAGGGCACCGCCTTCATCGCCGGCGACGGCGTGGGCAAGCCGAAGGGCTTCCTGAGCTATACGAGCGTGGCCGAGAGCGCCTGGGCGTGGGGCTCGCTCGGCTTCATCGCCACCGGCGCGGCGGGCGACTTCCCGAGCGCCAATCCGTCGGATCCGCTGGTCGACCTCGTCTACGCGCTGAAGGCCGGCTACCGCCAGAACGGCAGCTTCGTGATGAGCCGGCGCACGCAAGGCGCGGTGCGCAAGCTCAAGGACGAGAACGGCCAGTATCTGTGGGCGCCGCCGACCGGCCCCGGCCAGCCGCCGAGCCTGCTGGGCTTCCCGGTCCATGAGGCGGAGGACATGCCGAATATTGGCGCCGGCAGCCTCTCGGTGGCGTTCGGTGATTTCCGCCGTGGCTATCTGGTGGTCGACCGCGCCGGGGTGCGGGTGCTGCGCGACCCGTATTCCGCCAAGCCCTATGTGCTGTTCTACACCACCAAGCGCGTCGGCGGCGGCGTGCAGGACTTCGACGCCATCAAGCTGCTGAAGTTCGCGGCGTCGTAAAAGGGGCCGGGACGAACACCAGTGGAAGCTGCCCTCTCTCCCCAATGGGGAGAGGGAAGGAAAGGCCGCTGATGTCTGCGGGGCATGGGGGTATGGGGCACGGGCGGGTACGGGCCGTTCGCCCTCATTCCCCGCGCCTAGTTCGCCTCCAGGGCGCGGGCGGTGGCGTCGATCCAGGCGCGCTGGGGACCGACCAGCGTCGCCCCGGTGACGCCGCCGCAGCCGCGGGCGCCGCCGGCCGCCGTCGACCAGCCGATGATGCCGGCGACGGTGCCGTCGAGGAAGACCGGGCCGCCGCTGTCGCCGGTGCAGCCGCCTTTGCTCGCCCCGTCCGACAGGCGGATCATGATGCCGCCGGTGGTGCCGATGCTCGGCAGGCTGACCACGCGCAGCGTGCCGGCCGACTTGCCGTCGCCATCCTTCACCACGCCGTAGCCGGCGAGGGTGAAGGCGGTGCGGCGGGCCGGCAGCGCCGGCTCGTCGGACAGCCGCGCCGGGCGGAAACTCGCCGGCAGCGGCGCTGACAGCCTCACCAAAGCGAGGTCCGGCGTCGGCCGGCGGGTTTCGAACGAGGCCGGGTCGAACCGCGGGTGCAGCGCGACCCGGCTGACCTCGATGAGGCGCGGGCCGGAGGCCTCGAACGCCACCGCCGCATAGTTCGCCGCCGGCTGCACGCAATGGGCGGCGGTGAGCAGGACCTGCGGGGAAATCACCACGCCGGTGCAGGAGGCGCCGCGCGTCGAGACGATCAGCGCGGTCTGCGCCTTGGTCGCCTCGTCCGCCGGACGACCGCCGACGATGGCGGAGGCCGGCGCGGCAACGCCGGCCAGCACTGCCGCGAGGGCGAGGCGGAGCCCAAGGGCACGCTTTGGGACGGGACGCTTCAGGCACATGCGGACGGCGCGCATCGGGCTTCCTCGGCAGGGGTGGCGCGGTTCTGCCGTCCGGGCCGGCCGGCGTCAAGGCGGCGGCGCGACGCCCTCGCCTCGTCGCCGTGCCGTTTCAGCACATCAGGGGAGGGGCCGATGCCCGCTTTGCTGCTCGCGGGACCCGCGAGCGAACCGCTTACGCTGGCCGAGGCGAAGGAATTCCTGCGCGTCGACCACGACGCCGAGGACGCGCTGATCACCTCGATGATCGTTGCCGCGCGCGCCACGGTCGAGACGCTGACCCGCCGGGCGCTGATCGACCAGAGCTGGCGGCTGGTGCGCGATGCCTGGCCGGCGAGCGGGCTGGTCCCGCTGCCGATCTCGCCGCTGCGCTCGCTCGACGCGGTGTCATTGATCGATGGCGATGGCGACGAGGTGGCGGTGCCGCTCGCCGGCTTCCTCATCGATACCGCGCGGCTGCCGGGGCTGATCCGCGTCCACCGCCCGGCGGTGCCGGCGCCGCTGCGGCCGCTGGCCGGCATCGCGCTCGACATCACCGCCGGGCACGGGCCAGACGCCGCCGACGTGCCGGCGCCGCTGATCGAGGCGGTGCGGCTGGTGCTGGCGCATTTCTACGAGCATCGCGACGAGACCGGCACAGCTGGCGGCTTCCCCGCCGCGCTCGGCGCGCTGGTCGCGCCCTATCGGGTGACGCGGCTGTGAGCGCGGTAGGTGCGCTGCGCCACCGGCTGATCCATGAGACGCCGGTGGCCACGCCCGACGGGCTCGGCGGCGCCGGGGTCGTCTTCGTGGCGGTGGACCAGTTGTGGGGCGCGATCCGCAGCGAGGCGGCGCCCGCCGAGATCGCCGACCGGCCCGGCGCGGTGCTGACGCATCGGGTGACGCTGCGCGCGCCGGCGGCGGTGAAGCCGGGCGACCGGCTGCGGCTCGGCGCGCGGGTGCTGCTGGTCGAGACGGTGAGCGATCCGGATGGGCGCGGACGGCGGCTCGCCTGCCGCTGCCGGGAGGAGACACCATGAATTTCGCATCGACATTGAAGCCGGGCGCGCTCGCCCGGCTGATCGCCGCCTTGCGCCGTCGGGCGGCCCGCCGCGAAGCCGCCATCGGGCGGGAGGCGGGGCGATGAGCGCGGCGACGGCCTTGCGGGCCGCGCTCTACCAGGCACTGCTCGCCGACGCACCGCTGACCGCCGCGCTGGGCGGTGGGCGCATCCACGACGTGCCGCCGGCATCGCCGGACTTTCCCTATGTGACGCTGGGCGAGGCGCAGGTGCTCGACTGGTCCACCGCCACCGAACGCGGCGAGGAGCATCGGCTGACGCTGCATGTCTGGTCGCGCCAGGGCGGGCATGGCGAGGCACACCGCATCGCGGCGCTGGTGCAGGAGGCGCTGCACGACGCGGCGCTGCCGCTCGCCGAGGGGCGGCTGATCAATCTGCGCCACACCGGCGCCGAGATCCGGCGGGAATCCGGCGGGCGCACCTATCGCGCCATCGTCCGGTTTCGCGCGGTGACGGAACCGAATTGAAGATGTTCGTTCGACTTCGGGAAAGC
This sequence comes from Ancylobacter defluvii, assembly GCF_018390605.1. Lineage (GTDB taxonomy): Bacteria > Pseudomonadota > Alphaproteobacteria > Rhizobiales > Xanthobacteraceae > Ancylobacter > Ancylobacter defluvii. The sequence goes on along the minus strand of NZ_JAHBGD010000024.1, from coordinate 470,886 downwards.
CGAGCAAGAGTCGGCTGCGATTCAGGAAGATACCCTCATCCTGAATCGGAAGATGAAGTCGCTTAGCGGCATTTCCTTATGTTGATTCAGAAGATGAAGGTGCCGCCGGCGCCGGTCGCTGGCTGCCGATACTGACTCAAGGTTACCGCAGGGCGGTTAACGGTCCCTCACTACCAGAACAGGAGACGGCCATGGCCGCGCAAAAGGGCAAGGACCTGCTTTTGAAGATCCATGACGGCTCGGCCTATGTGACGGTCGCCGGGCTGCGCTCGCGGCAGATCGCCTTCAACACCGAGACGGTCGACGTCACCCATGCCGAGAGCGCCGGGCGCTGGCGCGAGCTGCTTGCCGGGGCGGGGGTGAAGCGGGCGTCCGTCTCCGGCTCCGGCGTGTTCAAGGACGCCGCCTCCGATGCGCTGATCCGCCAGAGCTTCTTCGACGGCGCGGTGCAGAACGCCCAGCTGCTGGTGCCGGATTTCGGCACCGTTACCGGGCCGTTCCAGATCTCCTCGCTGGAGATCGCCGCCGAGCACGACCGCGAGGTGACTTTCGACATCGCGCTGGAGAGCGCCGGCGAACTCGCCTTCGTCGCGCTGTGAGGAGCGGGCGGATGAGCGTTTTCGCGATCAACCGGCATCGCGGCGAGATCGCCGCCGAACTCGACGGGCGCCGGCGCCGGCTGGTGCTGACCCTCGGCGCGCTGGCCGAGCTGGAGGATGCCTTCGGGGCGCAGGACCTCGTCGCGCTGGCCGAGCGCTTCGGTGCCGGGCGGCTCTCCGCCCGCGATGCCGTGCGCATCATCGCCGCCGGGCTCAACGGCGCCGGCGAGTCGGTCAGCATCGAGGAGGTGGCCGACATGACCACCCCCGGCGGGGCCACCGGCTTCGCCCGCATCGTCGGCGAGCTGATCGCCGCCACCTTCGGCGGCGTGCCGGACGACGGCCGGCCGGCGACGGAGCCGCCGCCGGACCCTCGGGTGCCGCGGCGGGACTGAGCGCGGCCGATGGTCCGCGGCCCGTCGCGGCCTTTCCCTGGGCCGATGCCATGGCCTTCGGCTTCGGCCGGCTGCGGCTTGCCGCGCGCGATTTCTGGGCGCTGACCCCGCGCGAGCTCGCCGCCGCCATGCGCGCGCTCGCCGGTCCCGCACGCCTGCCGCTCGATCGCGCCGGCCTCGCCGGGCTGATGGCGCGGTTTCCCGATTGAACCCGACGTCCCTACCGATCCGACGGAGCCGACATGACCGAGAACGACACCTTCGCGGCGGAGAGCCTCACTGTCGAGATTTCCGCCGACACCACCGCTTTCCGCCGTGAACTCTCCGATGCCGAGCGGCTGGCGCGCGGCTTCGGCCGGGCGGTGGGCGATGCGCTCACCGGCGCGGCGGTGAAGGGCAAGGAGGCCGACGACGTGATCCGCGCGCTCGGGCTGCGGCTGTCCTCGCTGGCGCTCGACATGGCCCTGCGGCCGGTGGAGCAGGGCTTTGCCAGCCTGGTGCAGGGGCTGTTCGGCGGCGCGCTCGGCTTCGCGAAGGGCGGCGCCTTCGAGGGCGGCCGGGTGGTGCCGTTCGCCTCCGGCGGGGTGGTGGCGAGCCCGACCTATTTCCCGCTCGCCGGCGGGCGCACCGGACTGATGGGCGAGGCGGGCGCCGAGGCGATCCTGCCGCTGGCGCGCGGGGCGGACGGCCGGCTCGGCGTCGCCGCCGGTGGCGGCGGGCGGGCGGTGAACGTTACCGTCAACGTCTCGACGCCCGATGCCGGCTCGTTCCGGCGCTCGGAGGCCTATCTCGCCGGGCTGGTAAGCCGCGCGGTGGCGCGCGGCGAGCGCAGCGCCTGACGCCCTTCGCCACTCTCCCGCATTTGCAACGAAAGGCTCGATCATGGCCGCCTTCCACGAGGTGCTGTTCCCGCTCGACATCGCGCTCGGCGCGGCGGGCGGGCCGGAGCGGGCGACCGAGATCGTCACCACCCTGACCGGCCGCGAGGAACGCAATACCCGCCTCGCCCATTCGCGGCGGCGCTGGGACGCCGGCTACGGCGTCACCTCGCTGGTCCAGCTCGCCAGCGTGGTCGCCTTCTTCGAGGAGCGGCGCGGGCGGCTCACCGGCTTTCGCTGGCGCGACCGGCTGGATCATTCCTCGGCCGCGCCGGGTACGGCGCCCGGGCCGCTCGACCAGGCGCTCGGCACCGGCACCGGCACGCAGGCGCAGTTCGCGCTCACCAAGACCTATGGCGGCGCGCATGCGCCCTATGCGCGGCCGATCGCCAAGCCGGTCGGCGGCACGGTGCGGGTGGCGGTGGACGGCGCCGAGCGGGCCGAGGGGACGCATTACGCGCTCGATGCCACGCTCGGCACCGTCACCTTCTTCGCCGGCCATGTGCCGGGGGCGGGAGCGGCGGTGACGGCGGGTTTTCAGTTCGACGTGCCGGTGCGCTTCGACACCGACTTTCTCGAGGTGAACCTCACCGCCTTCGAGGCCGGGCAGATCCCGCGCATCCCGATTTTGGAGATACGGCCATGAGGACGCTGCCGACGGAATTTTCCGCCGCGCTGGCCACCGGCGCGACGACGCTGGCGCGTTGCTGGCGGCTCACCCGCCGCGACGGCGCGGTGCTGGGGCTGACCGAGCACGATGGCGACCTGACGGTGGATGGCACGCTGTTCCTGGCGGCGGCCGGCGTCGGCGGCAGCGAGAACCCGGCGGCGCTGGGATTTTCCGCCGCCGGCGGCGAACTCACGGGGGCGTTGGCCGCCGACCAGCTCGACGAGCGGGATCTCGCGGCCGGGCTCTATGACGGCGCGGCGGTGGAGCTGTTGCTGGTCGACTGGTCGAACCCGGCCAGCTTCCTCCGGCTGCGGCGGGGCCATCTCGGCGAGGTGCGGCGCGAGAACGGGGTGTTCGTCGCCGAATTGCGGGCGCTGTCCGATGCGCTCGGGCAGGTGCGCGGGCGGCTGTTCACGCGGAGCTGCGATGCCGATCTCGGCGATGCGCGCTGCCGGGTCGATCTCGCGGCGCCGGGCTTGCGCGGCGAGGGAGTGGTGGCGGTGGTGGAGGGCGCCGGGCTGTTCCGCGCGGACGGGCTCGACGGCTTCGCGGCGGGCCGGTTCACCCAGGGGCGGCTCGCCTTCACCGGTGGCGCCAATCAGGGCTTCGCCACCGAGGTGAAGACGCACGGAAAGACTGGCGGCGCGGTGCGGATCGAGCTGTGGCAGCGGCCGCCGGAGCCTCTGGCGGCGGGTGAGGCCTTTACCGTCACCGCCGGCTGCGACAAGCGGCTCTCGACCTGTCGCGACCGTTTTTCCAACGCGACGAACTTCCGCGGCATGCCGCATATGCCCGGCAATGACGCGGTGGTGCGCATCGCGCGGCCGGGGGGCAGCTGACATGAGCGGCATGGAATTGCGGGCGCGGGTGATCGAGGAAGCCCGCGCGTGGATCGGCACGCCCTATCTTCACCGCGCCTCGTGCAAGGGCGCGGGGGCCGACTGCCTCGGCCTGGTGCGCGGGGTGTGGCGGGCGGCGATCGGCGCCGAGCCCGAGACGCTGCCGGCCTATGCGCCGGACTGGGCGGAGGCCAAGCGGGCCGAGCAACTGGCCGGGGCCGGCTTCCGGCATCTCGTGCCGGTGGCGCTGGAGGCCGTGCGGCCGGGCGACGTGCTGCTGTTCCGCTGGCGAGCGCATCTGCCGGCCAAGCATGCGGCGATCCTGGTGACGCCGGACCGCATGGTGCACGCCCATGACGGCGCGGCGGTGGCGGAGGTGGCCTTCGCGCCCTGGTGGCGGCGCCGGCTGGCGTTCGCCTTCGCCTTTCCGGGAGCGGAGTGAGGAGGCTGGAACGACCTGCCCCTTCTCCCCGTGGGGATGGGGTGGGGTAAGGGAGGCTCGACGCTTCCCAATGTTGTCTCCCCTCACCGACCCGCTTCGCGGGCCACCGCTCCCCAATGGGGAGAGGAAAGGAAGGGGCCGGAAGCCGTCATCCCGGACGACCGCAGGCCGATCCGGGATCGCGCATACAGCGGAGAGCGATCCCGGCTCTCCGCTTCGCCGCGGCCGGGACGACGGCTGCATTTGGCTTCGCGCGAGCCGGGCGGGTGCCCTCGCCGCGTGCATCGGCGCCGTGCCACCCCTTTGATCCCAAATGGAATCCTCTCATGGCGACACTTATTCTCGGCGGCGCGGGGGCGGCGCTGGGCGGCTCGCTGTTCGGGCCGCTCGGCGCCATTGCCGGCCGCGCCATCGGCGCGCTCGGCGGCGCGGTGATCGACCGGGCGCTGCTCACACCCGGCCGCTCGGTGGAAGGCCCGCGCCTCGCCGATCTCGACGTCATGACCTCGGTCGACGGGGCGCCGATGCCGCGGCTCTATGGCCGCGCGCGGCTTTCGGCGCAGCTGATCTGGGCGGCGGATGTCGAGGAGGTGGTCTCGACCGAAACCACCTCGGCAGGCGGCAAGGGATCCTCGCTCGGCGGCGGCAGCAGCACCACCACGACCTATACCTACTATGCCAGCTTCGCCGTCGGGCTCAGCGAGGGACCGGTGAGCTGGATCGGCCGGGTCTGGGCCGATGGCCGCGAGCTGGACCTGCAGGGGTTGAACGTCCGCACCTATCTCGGCGGCGAGCAGCAGATGCCCGACCCGCTGATCGCGGCGCTGCACGGCGAGAGCGCGCCGGCCTATCGCGGGCTCGCTTATCTCGTCTTCGAGCGGCTGCCGCTGGCCGATTTCGGCAACCGGCTGCCGCAGCTCTCCGTCGAGGTGGAGCGGGCGGTCGGGGCGCTGGAGCCGCGCCTCAAGGCGGTGACGATGATCCCCGCCGCCACCGAATTCGGCTACGACACCACGGAGCTGGTGCAGGCGCGAGGTCCGGGCGCCTATGCGGCGGAGAACCGCCATGTCACCGTCGCCGACAGCGATTTCGAGGCGTCGCTCGACCGGCTGCTCGCCTGCTGTCCCAATCTCGAGCGGGTGGCGCTGGTGGTGTCGTGGTTCGGCACCGACCTGCGGGCGGGCCACTGCGAGGTGCATCCCGGCGTCGAGCGGCGGGACAAGACCGTCAAGGCCGGCACGACGACCGAAGCGTGGCGGGTGGCCGGCCGCGTGCGGGCCGATGCGCATCTGGTCAGCTCGCATGAGGGGCGTCCGGCCTATGGCGGCACGCCCTCCGACCGCAGCGTGGTGCGCGCCATCCAGGCGCTGAAGGCGCGCGGGCTCAAGGTGACGCTCTACCCGTTCATCATGATGGACGTGCCGGCCGGCAATGGTCGGCCCGACCCGTGGAGCGGCAATGCCGACCAGCCCGGCTTTCCCTGGCGCGGGCGCATCAGCTGCGATCCGGCGCCGGGGCGGCCCGGCTCGCCGGACGGCACCGCGACGGCAGGGACGCAGGTGGCGGCGCTGTTCGGCAGCGCGGCGGCGGCGCATTTCGCGATTGCCGGCGGCGAGGTCAGCTATTCCGGCCCGGTCGAATGGGGCCTCAACCGCATGGCGCTGCACTATGCCAAGCTCAGCGTGCTGGCCGGCGGGGTGGAGGCGATCCTGATCGGCTCGGAAATGGCGGCGCTGACGCGGGTGCGCGCCGGCTCCGGCCTCTATCCGGCGGCGAACGCCTATGCGGCGCTGGCCGGTGAGGTGAAGGCGGTGGTGGGGGCGGGCACGCTGGTCTCCTATGCCGCCGACTGGACGGAATACGGTTCGCATGCGCTGGAGGGCGGGGCCGAGGTGCGGTTTCCGCTTGATCCGCTGTGGGCAGCGCCGGCGATCGATTTCATCGGCATCGACTGGTACGCGCCGCTCGCCGACTGGCGCGACGGCAATGCGCATCTCGACGCCGCGGAATATGAGAGCGGCTACGAGACCGCCTATCTCGCCGCCAATGTCGCCGGCGGCGAGGGCTTCGACTGGTACTATGCCGACGAGGCGGGGCGGGCGAGCCAGACCCGGCTGCCGATCACCGACGGTGCCTATGGCGAACCCTGGGTGTTCCGCCAGAAAGACATCGCCGCCTGGTGGGCCAGTGCCCATCACGAGCGCGTCGGCGGGGTGCGGCTCCCGAGCCCGACCGCCTATGTGCCGGGATCGAAGCCGGTGCGGCTCACCGAGATCGGCTGCGCGGCGGTCGACAAGGGCGCGAACCGGCCGAGCGTGTTTCCCGACCCGAAATCGGTGGAAAACGGCCTGCCGCCGTTCTCCAGCGGCCGGCGCGACGACCTGATCCAGCGCCGGCATCTCGAAGCCTCGTTCGACGCCTTCGCCGCCGATGCGGTCAATCCGGTCGCCGCCGGCCTGCCGGGCGGGCGGATGATCGAGGCGGGCGGCCTCTATGCCTGGACCTGGGACGCGCGGCCGTTCCCGGCGTTTCCGCTCGCCACCGATGTGTGGGCGGATGGGGCGAACTGGCTGACAGGCCACTGGCTGACCGGGCGGCTGGGCGCAGCGCCTCTTGCGGAGACCTGCGCGGCAATCGCCGCCGATGCCGGGGTGGCGGGGCTCGACGCCTCGCAACTGCGCGGAGTGGTCGATGGCTATGTCGTCGACCGGCCGATGAGCGCCCGCGCGGCGCTGGAGCCGCTCGCCCGTGTGTTCGGCTTCGACCTGACCGAGAATGGCGACGGCATGGCGTTGCGCCCGCGCGGCGGGCGGGTGAAGGCGGAGCTGACCGACGAGGATTTCCTCGGCGACGAGGGTCGGCCGGTCCCAAGCTTCACCCGCGGCTCGGAAAGCGAGCTGCCGCTATCGGTGGCCATCGGCTTTGTCGATGTGATGGCGGATTACCGGCGTTCCACCGGGGCCTCGCGCCGGCTCGCCGGGGCGGCGCGGGTCGAGACCAGCCTCGATGTCGCCATGGCGACGCATGACGGGCTGGTCTCCGGCCTCGCCGAAATGTGGCTGCAGGACGTGTGGGCGGGACGCGAGAGCGTGCGCTTCGCCCTGCCGCCCTCGACGCTGGCACTGGAACCCGGCGACGTGGTCGGCGTGACCCGCGACGGCCGGCGGCGGCTGGTCGAGATCGTGCAGATCGACGACACCGAAGCGCGGGAGGTGACCGGCCGCAGCATCGATCCCGGCGTGTTCGCGCTGGCGGTGCGCGAGCCGCGCGAGACGGGCGTGGCGCTGCCGGCGGCGGCCGGGCCGCCGGAGATGGCGGTGCTCGCTCTGCCGGCGCTGCCTTCCGCGAGCGAGGCGACGCCGACGCTCGTCTGGCTCGCCGGCTTCGTCTCGCCCTGGCCGGGAGCGCTGGCGGTGTGGCGCGGCGTCGACGGGGCGAGCTTCGAGCGGGTGGCGACGCTGCCGGCGCCCTCGGTGATGGGGCGGCTGACCGAGCCGCTGGCGCCGGGGGCGCCCTGGCTGTGGCAGCGCAGTTCGCCGCTGACGGTCGAACTGCATGGCGGACTGCTGGCGGCGGCAAGCGAGGAGGCGGTGCTGAACGGCGCCAATCTGGCGGCGCTGATGGCCCCCGACGGCGCCGTCGAGGTGATCCAGTTCACCGAGGCCGAACTGGTCGGCACGCGGCTGTGGTCGCTTGGCGGGCTTCTGCGCGGGCAGGGCGGCACCGAGGCGCGGGCGGCGATGGAATGGCCGGCCGGCACGCTGTTCGTGCGGCTCGACCGCAACCTCGCCGGGGTGGCCGAGGGTACCGAGCTGGTCGGCCGGGCGCTGACGCTGCGGGCCGGGCGGGCCGACCGCGACCATGGCGACCCCGCCGTCGCGCAGCTGGACGCCACCGTCTCCGGCCGGGCGCTGACGCCGCTTGCCCCGGTGCATGCGCGGGCGCGGCGGACGGCGGCGGGGGTCGAGATCGGCTGGATCCGCCGCACCCGGCAGCAGGGCGACAACTGGGACGTCGTGGAGGTGCCGCTCGGCGAAGCCTCCGAAGCCTATCGGGTCGAGGTACTGGACGGCACCACCGTGGTGCGGACGGTGGCGGTTTCGCTCCCGGCCTTCATTTATCCAGCGGCGGAGGAGATCGCCGATTTCGGTGCCGCCCAGAGCTTCCTCGACCTGCGCATCGCGCAGCTCTCCGCCAGCGTCGGGGCGGGAACGCCGCTCCTGGCGCGGCTCGCCACCTGAGATCCGCCGGCCTGATCGCCACAACAGCACGAGACAATCATGAGCGAGACGACACCGTTGCTCGCGCTGCCGCTGCTCGCGGCGGCGCAGGCGCAGAAGCACGTGACCCACAACGAGGCCCTGCTGCTGCTGGATGCCGCGGTGCAACTGGCGGTGATCGACCGCACGCGCACCGCGCCGCCTTCGGCGCCGTCCCCCGGCGACCGTCACATCGTCGCCGCCGGCGCCGGCGGCGACTGGATCGGGCGGGGCGGGACGGTGGCGCTGCATGACGGCGCCGGCTGGCGGTTCCTGTCCCCCCGTGCCGGATGGCGGGCGCATGTCGTCGCCGAGGGGCGCAGCGTCGGCTTCGACGGCACCGGCTGGCGCGACGCGCTGGCCTTCTCGCCCTCCGGTGCCGGGGTGGCGCTGCGGGTGGACGAGACCGAGATCGACCTTGCCGGCGCTTCGGTGACGACCGCGCTCGTCATCCCCGACCGGGCGATCTGCCTCGGCGTGGCCAGCCGCATTCTCGTCGCCATCACCGGCGCCAGCGCCTGTCGCATCGGGATCACCGGCGAGGCGGGCAAGTTCGGCGACGGGCTCGGCGGGGCGATCGGCTCCACCAATATCGGCGTCATCGGCCCGCAGGCCTTCTATGCCGATACGCCGGTCACCGTCTCTGCCATCGGCGGTGTCTTCACCGGCGGCCGGGTGCGCCTTGCCCTGAGCACGCTGGTGCTCACCGCGCCCGGCGGCCCCGCCCCCGAGCCCTCGACCGGCCGCGTGCTGCTCGCCGGCCGCCAGCCCGAGGGCGTCTTCCTTCTCGCCGGCCGATCGCCGGACGATTCCCATTCGCAACTTTCAGGAAAGGTCAGCTGATGTCGGGCGAAATCGAACTCGCGCCGCAGCGCGCGCTCACCCATCTCGTCGGGCATGACGTGGACGGCTATTGGGGGCGGCATTCGCTGGCCTCGATCCGCAGTCTCTCCGGGGCGCTGCCGGCCAATGCCGCCACCTATCCGCTGCGTGGCGGCGGCGAGTATTACGGCCAGGTCGCCACCAATTGCCGCATCGCCACCGCGCAGGCCTCGGACGGCGGCATCAGCGTGTTCACCCGCAACCGCCACACCCTGCGCGCCGACGTGACCGAGCTCGCGGTGCGCCTCCCCAACTGGTTCGCCATGCGCAACGGCGACAAGTTCGAGACCGCAGTCCAGGCGCAGACGGCGGTTTCGGTGTCGATCGAATATCCCGCCGGCACGCTGGTGCTGATGTCGTTCAACGGGGCGTCGCAAGGCTTCATGGATGCCGGAGGCGAGATCTGCACCGACTTCCTGCCGATCAGCCTGCCGGCCGGAACCGAGATCAAGATACGCATCGCCCTGTTCAGCTCGACCGGCTACATCCACGCCAATTTTCGCCAGAACGACTATGCGGCGGAAGGCTCGACCGGTTCCACCGCCCGCGTCGGCGACCTGACGCGGCGCTTCGGCACGCCCGATCCCGCCACGCGCTCGGTCGGCACCTGGCCGATCGGCATCATCGCCCGCACGACCCATGGCGGCGTGCTGGGGATCGGCGACAGCATCGTCGAGGGCACCGGCGATTCCTACGCCGCTGCCGATGCCAGCGACGGCGGCTTCGGGCTGATCGGCCGCGCGGTGTCCGGCACCCATGCCTATATCAGCGGCGCCATGGCCGGCGACGATATCGAGACCATTCTCAAGAGCTGCACCAAGCGTCTGTCGCTCGCCCATTATGTGAAGAACATCATCTTCGAGCACGGGGTGAACAGCATTGCCGGCGGCGCGGGCCTCGAGGCGACAAAGGCCAACATGCTGGCGCTGTGGGAACGTGGCGGCCAGATCGCGCGGTCCGGTTCCCGCCTGTTCCAGACCACGATCACGCCGGAGACCAATTCGACCGACAGCTGGGCGACGCTGGCGAACCAGACGGCGCGGACCAACTTCTCGATCTCCGGCGACGGGGTGCGCGAGCAGCTGAACGACTGGCTGCGCGACCAGGCGCCGATCCTCGCCGGCGTGCCGGTGGCGATCGGCACGGCCGGCGCGGTGCGGGCCGGCGAAACCGGGCATCCGCTCCACGGCGTGTTCGACGTCGCCGACGTGCTGGAGAGCAGCCGCAACTCCGGCAAATGGAAGGTGGACGGCGCCGCCGGCACCTACACCGCCGACGGCATCCATCCGACGCGCTTCGCCAACCTGGCGGTGGCGGCGTCCGGGGCGATCGACGTGTCGCAGCTCGCCTGACCGCCTCGGCCTGTCGTTGGTTCGCCGCCGCCCTTCGGGCGGCTTTTTTGTGCCGGTGCATCAGGAGATCGCCATGCCGCGCAACGTGAACGAGGCGGGCCTCGCCCTCATCAAGCAGTGGGAGGGCAGGAGGCTCACGGCCTATAAGGACCCGGTGGGCGTCTGGACCATCGGCTACGGCCATACCGACGCCGCCGGGCCGCCGGCGGTCAAACGGGGGCTGAAGATCTCCGAGGCGCAGGCCGAGGCGATGCTGCGCGCCGACCTCGCCCAGTATGAGGCGGCGGTCGAGGCGGCGGTGACGGTGCGGCTCACCGACAACCAGTTCGCCGCGCTGGTCTCGTTCTGCTTCAATGTCGGGCCGGGCAATTTCCTCGGCTCGACGCTGCTCAACAAGCTGAACGCCGGCAACCATGCCGCGGTGCCGGGTGAACTCGCCAAATGGAACAAGGCGGGCGGCCGGGTGCTTGCCGGCCTCGCCAATCGCCGCGCCGCGGAGGCGGGGCTGTGGGCCAGGGGCGCGTTCGTCGCCTCCAACTATGTCGAGCCGGCTGCCAAGGCGGCGGCGACCGCAACGACTGCTGGCAAGGGAGCGCTCGCCGCGACGTTCGGCACCGTCGGGGCGGCGGTGGCGGAAGCGGCGCAGCAGCTATCGCCCTTCACCGAGGTGTCGCAGATCGCCAAGCACGCCTTCGTCGCGCTGACCGTGCTCGGTGTCGCCTTCGCGCTCCATGGCGCCCTGCGTCGCGCCCGCGAGGATGCGGGGCTCGCCTGATCCGCTCGCCTGACAAGCGGATGCCGCAATGGCATGCTCCCTCGCACGAGCCGCGCGCCCGCAACGGCGCGCGGCGATTCGTCGTGTGAAAGGGCCTGCCCGTGCGTCTGCTCGTCGTCGAAGACGATCCCGATCTCAACCGCCAGCTCACCGAGGCGCTGACCGATGCCGGCTATGCGGTCGACCGCGCGCATGACGGCGAGGAGGGGCACTTTCTCGGCGAGAGCGAGCCCTATGACGCGGTGGTGCTCGACATCGGCCTGCCGAAGATGGACGGGCTCTCGGTGCTGGAGGCCTGGCGGCGCGACGGCAAGAAGATGCCGGTGCTGGTGCTCACCGCCCGCGACCGCTGGAGCGACAAGGTGCAGGGCTTCGATGCCGGCGCCGACGACTACGTGGCCAAGCCCTTCCACATGGAGGAGGTGCTCGCCCGCATCCGCGCGCTGCTGCGCCGCGCCGCCGGCCATGCCGCCAGCGAGCTGACCTGCGGACCGGTGATGCTCGACACCCGCTCGGGCCGGGTGACGGTGGACGGGCGAGCGGTGAAGCTCACCTCACACGAATACCGGCTGCTCGCCTATCTCATGCACCATGCCGGGCGGGTGGTGTCGCGCACCGAGCTGGTCGAGCATCTCTACGACCAGGATTTCGACCGCGATTCCAACACCATCGAGGTCTTTGTCGGCCGGCTGCGCAAGAAGCTCGGCATCGACGTGATCCAGACCGTGCGCGGGCTCGGCTACCTGCTCGCAATGCCGGACCCGCCGCGCTGATGCGCTCGCGCTCGCTGGCGCTCCGGCTGTTCGTCTCCGCCACGCTGGTGATCGTGGCGGTGCTCGCCGTGACCGGCTTCGTGCTGTCCACCGCCTATCAGCAGGCGGTGGAGCGGGCCTTCGACCGGCGGCTCGACGTCTATCTGAAAACCATTGTCGCCGACGTCGCCAATTCGACCGCCGGCCAGATGCCGGAGCCGACGACGCTCGGCGACCCGATCTTCTCGTTTCCGCTTTCCGGCTGGTACTGGCAGATCACCCGCCTCGACCGCACGGCCAAGGAGGTGAAAACCTCGCGCTCCATGCCCGAGGGCACGCTGCCACTGCTGGTCGACAAGGGCACCGGAGCCGACCTCACCGGCCTGCGCGAGGACTATGCCAAGGGGCCGGCCGCCCAGCGGCTGCGCATCGTCGAACGAGTGGTCGATCTCGGCGAGGACGGGCGCTACGCCATCGCGGTTGCCGCCGACGCCGGCGAGATCGACGATGAGGTCGAGGGATTCGATACCGCGCTGATCGTCACGCTGGCGGTGCTCGGCCTCGTCTTCCTGATGACGGTGGCGTTCCAGGTGCTGTTCGGACTGCGGCCGCTCAAACGGATGCTGACCGCGCTCGCCGCCGTGCGCGAGGGGCGCGCCGAACGGCTGGAGGGCGACTATCCCGTCGAAGTAGCACCGGTGGTGGCGGAGATGAACGCGCTCATCGACACCAATCGCGAGATCGTCGAGCGTGCGCGCACCCATGTCGGCAACCTCGCCCATGCGCTGAAAACCCCGATCTCGGTGCTGCAGAACGAAGCCGGGCGGATGCTGGCCGGCACGCCCGATTCGGTGCTTGCCACCAAGGTGCAGGAGCAGGCCGAGGTGATGAAGGGCCAGGTGGCGCATCATCTGGAACGTGCGCGCATAGCCGCCCGCGCCCAGGTCGTCACCACGGTGGAGGAGGTGGGGCCGGTGGTCGAGAAGCTGGCGGCCTCGCTCGGCAAGGTCTACCGCCGCCGCGGCATCGATGTGGAGACCGAGATCGCCGGAGGCGCGCGCTTCCGCGGCGAGCGGCAGGATCTCGAGGAGATTATCGGCAATCTCGTCGACAATGGCTGCAAATGGGCCCGCACCCTGGTGGAGGTGAGCGTTGGTCCGGCGGTCGAGGGGCCGGGACGACGAGCCGTCTTTGAGATCGTCATCGACGACGACGGCCCCGGCCTCACCGAGGCGCAGCGCGGCGAAGCCATGAAGCGCGGGCGCCGCCTCGACGAAACACAGCCGGGCTCGGGGCTGGGTCTCTCCATCGTGTCGGAGCTGGTCGGGCTCTATGGCGGCTCGCTCGCGCTCGACCGATCGCCGTTCGGCGGTTTACGCTGCGTGGTACGGTTGCCGGCCGCATGAAGCGCGAAAGCCGCGGTTTTGCCCAAATCCTCACGCCATCTGCGCCGCACCGCTCTGGTCTGGGGAATTTTCGGAAGGGATTCTTGATGCGCGTTACTCAATTCGTTGCCGTTGCGCTGATCGGCGCCACGCTTGCAGGCTGCACCGCCACGCAGGAAAATCCCAACATGGTCGGCGGTGCGGCGACAGGCGCGCTCGCCGGCGGCGTGATCGGCGCGATTGCCGGACGCAATGTGGCGGGTGCGGCCATCGGCGCGCTGGCCGGCGGCCTGATCGGCGGCGCCATCGGCAGCGCTCTCGACGAGCAGGACCGTCAGCGCGCGCGGCAGGCCGAGATGCAGGCGCTGGAATATGGCAATCCCGGCGCGCCGGTGAGCTGGCGTGGCGAGGACGGCAATTACGGTACCATCGTGCCCGGCCCGACCTATGCCCGCGGCTCCTCGCCGCGTTGCCGCGAATTCACCCACACCATCTATATCGACGGCCAGCCGCAGACCGCGCGCGGCACCGCCTGCCGCAACCCGGACGGCACCTGGGCGCCGGTGGCGGGCTGAGTGGGCTCCCCCGATCGGTCCGGATCGATCGGGTTGGTGGATATTTCCATCGATCTTGCCGCCCGCTGGCCTATGCCGGCGGGCGGTTTTTGCTTGTGCGTAGCCTCACAGTCGCGTGAGCGCGGCCCGATTTCTCGCGTGACTGTGAGGCTGCGTCGATCGGACCGAGGTTGTTACGGATTGGCGGCGCCCGCTGCGTCGGCTACCTGAGCGCATTAGAGGAAAACTAATGTTGCTGTGGCTGGCCATATCCCTGATGACCGGCGCCGCCATCATGGCGGTGCTGTGGCCCCTGCGTCCCCGCGCGGGTGACGGCGTGTCCGACGGGCAGGCCGATCTCGCCGTCTATCGCGACCAACTGGCCGAGATCGAGCGCGACCGCGCCGCCGGGCTGATCGGTGCCGCCGAGGGCGAGGCGGCGCGTACCGAGCTTGCCCGGCGCATGCTGCGCGTCGCCGAGGCCGATGCCGCCGATGTGGTGGCGAGTGGCGGCGACCGGCGGCGACGGGTGGCGGCGGTGGTGGCGCTCATCGGCGTGCCACTCTTTGCCGGCGGCCTGTATTTCGCGCTCGGATCGCCGCAGCAGGACGGCCAGCCGCTGGCGGCGCGGCTCGACGCGCAGCCGGGCCAGGCGGATGTCGCCATTCTGGTGCGCCGGGTCGAGGATCACCTGACCGCCAATCCCGACGATGGCCGCGGCTATGAGGTGATTGCGCCGGTCTATATGCGGGTCGGACGCTTCGAGGACGCGGCGCGGGCCTGGACGAACGCCATCCGGCTGAACGGCTCCGATACCCGGCGGCAGAACGGGCTCGGCGAGGCGCTGCTGGCGCAATCCGGTGGCGTTGTCACCGCCGAGGCCAAGGTGGCGTTCGAGGCGGCGCGGACGGCCGACCCTGCCGATCCCCGGGCGCGCTATTTCCTCGGGCTCGCCGCCGAGCAGGACGGCCGGCCGCAGGAGGCGGCGGCGATGTGGTCGGCGCTCGCCGCCGATTCACCGGCAGACGCTCCCTGGCGGCCGATGCTGGCCACTGCGCTGGCGCGGGTAGGCGCTCCTGTCGTAACCGCCCCCGGACCGAACGCGCAGGATGTCGCGGCCGCCCAGCAGATGAGCGCCGAAGAACGCGGTGCCATGGTGCGCGGCATGGTCGACCGGCTGTCGCAGCGGCTTGCCGAGAACGGCAACGATCTCGACGGCTGGCTGCGGTTGATGCGGGCGTGGAACGTGCTCGGCGAGGGCGACGAGGCACGTGCCGCCGCCGCCAAGGCGCGGGTGCAGTTCGCCGCCGATACGCAGGCGCTCGGCCGCATCGACGCGCTTGCCCGCGAACTGGGCCTCGGGAGTTGAATGCATGACCCGCAAGGGCCGACGCCTCGTCCTCATTTCCGCCGCGCTGGGCGTGCTCACGATCGCGGCCGGGCTGGTGCTGTTCGCGCTCAACGACACCATCGTGTTCTTCCGTTCGCCGAGCGAGATCGCGCAGGAGCACACAGCTCCCGGCACGCGGCTGCGAATCGGCGGGCTGGTGAAGGACGGCAGCGTGGTGAAGAGTGATAACGTGCATGTGCGCTTCGCCATCACCGATGGCGGCGCGGATGTCGAGGTCGCCTATGTCGGCATCCTGCCGGACCTGTTCCGCGAGGGGCAGGGGGTGATCGCGGAAGGGAAGCTGACCGGGCCCATGAGCTTCACCGCCGACAGCATTCTGGCCAAGCATGACGAGAAATACATGCCGCGCGAGGTGGTCGACGCGCTCAAGAAGCAGGGTGTCTGGCAGGAAGGCGCGAACGGCGCCCCGGTCAAGGCGAGCCAAGGGAACACCGTGCAATGAACCCCGAGATCGGCCATTACGCGCTGGTGCTGGCGCTCGCCGTCGCGATCCTGCAGACCGTGCTGCCGATCTGGGGCGCGCGCGCCAACGACGCGGCGCTGATGCGGGTGGGGCCTTCGCTGGCGCTGGCCTTTTGCGGCTTCGTCGCGCTGTCGTTCGCGGTGCTGGTGAGCGCCTATGTCCGCTCCGACTTCTCGGTGCTGAACGTCGTCGAGAACTCGCATTCGCTGAAGCCGCTGCTTTACCGGATCACCGGAACCTG
Organism: Ancylobacter defluvii; assembly: GCF_018390605.1. GTDB lineage: Bacteria > Pseudomonadota > Alphaproteobacteria > Rhizobiales > Xanthobacteraceae > Ancylobacter > Ancylobacter defluvii. The sequence goes on along the minus strand of NZ_JAHBGD010000024.1, from coordinate 454,989 downwards.
GGGCAACCATGAGGGCTCGATGCTGCTCTGGGCGCTGGTGTTGGCGATCTTCGGTGCCACCGTCGCGCTGTTCGGCGGCAACCTGCCGGCGCGGCTGAAGGCGAACGTGCTCGGCGTGCAGGGTTCGATCGGCGTGGCCTTCATCGCCTTCCTGCTGCTCACCTCCAATCCGTTCGCCCGTGTCATCCCGGCGCCGGCCGAGGGCAACGACCTCAATCCGGTGCTGCAAGATATCGGCCTCGCGATCCATCCGCCGCTGCTCTATCTCGGCTATGTCGGTTTCTCGGTGACCTTCGCCTTCGCGGTGGCGGCGCTGATCGACGGGCGCATCGACGCCGCCTGGGCGCGCTGGGTGCGGCCCTGGGCGCTGGGTGCCTGGGCGTTCCTGACGCTGGGCATCGCCATGGGTTCCTACTGGGCCTATTACGAGCTCGGCTGGGGCGGCTGGTGGTTCTGGGACCCGGTGGAGAACGCCTCGCTGATGCCGTGGCTTGCCGGCACGGCGCTGATCCACTCCGCAGTCGTCATGGAAAAGCGGGACGCGCTCAAGGTATGGACGGTGCTGCTCGCCATCCTTGCCTTCTCGCTGTCGCTGCTCGGCACCTTTCTGGTGCGCTCCGGTGTGCTGACCTCGGTGCATGCCTTCGCCACCGACCCGACGCGCGGCGTGTTCATCCTCGCCATTCTGGTGATCTTCATCGGCGGCTCGCTGACGCTGTTCGCCGCCCGCGCCAGCAGCCTCAGGCAGGGAGGGATCTTCGCCCCGATCTCCCGCGAGGGGGCGCTGGTGCTGAACAACCTGCTGCTCACCGCGGCGGCGGCGGCGGTGTTCGTCGGCACGCTCTATCCGCTCGCCCTGGAGGCGACGACCGGGGCGAAGATCACCGTCGGGCCGCCCTATTTCAACCTCACCATCGGGGCGTTGATGCTGCCGGTGGTGTTCGCCATGCCGTTCGGGCCGCTGCTGGCCTGGAAGCGCGGCGATCTCGCGGGAGCGGCGCAGCGCCTGATGCTCGCCTTCCTGCTCGGGCTGGTGGCGGCCGGCGTGGCCGCCTATGCGCAGGGCGGCGGGCCGGCGCTGGCGCCGATCGGAATCGGGCTGGCCGCCTTCGTGTTCCTCGGTGCCGTGGTCGACATCGCCGAGCGGTCCGGCATCGGCCGGCTGCCGGCGGCGACGGCATTCGCGCGCTTCAAGGGCCTGCCGCGCGCGGCGATGGGAGCGGCGCTGGCGCATGCCGGCGTCGGCGTCTGCCTGTTCGGCATCGTCGCCGAGACCAGCTGGAACCACGAGACGATCCTCGGCGCCAAGGTTGGCGACAGCTTCCCGGTCGGACGCTACGAGCTGACGCTGGCCCGCGTGGAGCCGCGCACCGGGCCGAATTATCGCGAACTGGTCGGGGTGTTCGACATCCGCCAGGGCGGGGCGAGCGTCGGCAGCGTCGAATCGTCGAAGCGCCTGTTCACCGCCCGCAACATGCCAACCACCGAGGCGGGCATCCGCACCTTCGGCTTCAGCCAGCTCTATGTCAGCCTCGGAGACGAATTGCCGGGCGGCGGCCTTGCCATCCGTGCCTATTGGAAACCGCTGGTGACGCTGATCTGGATCGGCGCCCTTATCATGGCGCTGGGCGGCACGTTGTCGCTGAGCGACCGGCGGCTGCGCGTCGGTGCGCCGAAACCGGCCCGCAAGGTGGCACCGGTACCCAAGCCGGTGGCCGCGGAATGAGACGGCTGCGCAGCCTGCTTGCCGCATTGGCGCTGCTCGTCGTCGGGCTGACGCCCCTGCATGCCGTGCAGCCGGACGAGGTGCTGGCCGACCCGGCGCAGGAAGCGCGCGCGCGGACGCTCTCGAAAGAACTGCGCTGCATGGTCTGCCAGAACCAGTCCATCGACGATTCCGACGCGCCGCTTGCCAAGGATCTGCGCCTGCTGGTGCGCGAGCGGATACGCGCCGGAGACGACGACCAGGCGGTGCTTGATTTTCTTGTCGCCCGCTATGGCGAATTCGTGCTGTTGCGCCCGACCTGGCACGGAGCCAATGCGATCCTGTGGACGGCGCCGTTCCTGATCCTGATCGGCGGCGGGCTTGCGATCTGGCTGCGCGCGCGCCGGCGTCGCGCCGCGCCGGTGGCCGTATCCGCGCTGACTGTCGAAGAACGGCGGAAGTTTGACGAGTTGATGAGCAAGTCGGACGACAGCATTACAAATGTTTAAGCTGTCAGCCAGCCTGCGTTAAGGCGACGGCATCTAGGTTCTCGTTCAAGCCTCCCCGAGAGGCAGCTAAGGTCGAAGAACGAGGACAGACATATGTCGCGCAACGCGCTTCCCGAAACCAAGACGTCCACCCTGCGCAAGAGCCGCAGCCGGCTGCTCGCCGGTGTGTTCACCCTGGCGCTCGCCGGCGGTGCAGTCGGCGCCTTCGTGATGCCGGAGGCGGTGACGCCGGCCTTCGCCCAGATCACCACCAACCAGCCGGCCAACACCTTCTCCTTCGCCGACATCGTCGAGAAGGTCTCCCCTGCCGTGGTGAGCGTGAAGGTGAAGAAGGACGCGACCGACGAGATGGTGGCCAATGACGACGAGCCCGGCGCGCAGAACGTGCCGCCGCAGATCGAGCGTTTCATGCGCCGCTTCGGCTTCGGTCCCGGCGGCCCGGGCGGCCCCGGTCGTGGCCCCGGCCCGCAGGGTCATGGCCGTGTCGTCGGCCAGGGCTCCGGCTTCTTCATCTCCGGCGACGGCTATGTCGTCACCAACAACCACGTGGTCGACGGCGCCTCCGAAGTCGATGTGACCACCACCGACGGCAAGAGCTACACCGCCAAAGTGATCGGCACCGATCCGCGCACCGACGTCGCGCTGCTTAAGGTCGATGGCAAGGACAACTTCCCTTGGGTGAAGCTGGCGGGTGCTCCGCCGCGCGTCGGTGACTGGGTGGTCGCGGTCGGCAACCCGTTTGGCCTCGGCGGCACGGTGACCGCTGGCATCGTTTCGGCCCGCGGCCGCGACATCGGCTCCGGCCCCTATGACGACTTCATCCAGATTGACGCGCCGATCAATCGCGGCAATTCGGGCGGCCCGACCTTCGGCCTCAATGGCGAAGTCATCGGCGTGAACACCGCCATCGTCTCGCCCTCGGGCGGCAATGTCGGTATCGCCTTCGCGATCCCGTCGGAGACGGTGTCGGAAGTCGTGGACGCCCTCAAGAACGGTGGAACGGTGGCGCGCGGCTATGTCGGCGTCCAGATCCAGCCGGTGAACGAGGACGTCGCCGAGGCGCTCGGCCTCAAGGATGCCCAGGGTGCGCTGATCGCCCAGGTGCAGCCGAATACGCCCGGCGAGAAGGCCGGCCTGAAGGCGGGTGACGTCGTCACCGCAATCGACGGCAAGGAGATCAAGGACTCCCGCGAGATGTCGCGTGAGATCGCCAAGCTGAAGCCCGGCACCAGCGTGAAGCTGAGCGTGCTGCGCGACAGCAAGCCGATCACCGTGTCGGTAAACCTCGAGCAACTGCCCACCGATGTCGCCTCCAACGACCAGAAGGACGGCGAGCAGGACAAGGGCGACCGCAACGGTCCCCGTCTCGGCCTGTCGCTGGCTCCCGCCAAGGGCGTCGCCGGTGCCGGCGAGCAGGGCGTGGTGGTGACCGAGGTCGACCCGAACGGCCCGGCCGCCGAGCGTGGCATCAAGGCGGGCGACGTCATTCTGGACGTTGGCGGCAAGCCGGTCTCCAGCCCGGCGGACGTGCGTGCCGGCCTCGCGGATGCCCGCAAGGACAACCGCAAGGCGGTGCTGATGCGGGTGAAGTCCGAGCAGGGGACGCGTTTCGTCGCCATTTCGCTCGGCCAGCAGCGCGGCTGATCGACCCCGATCGGTTCCGGCTGCGGTCCGTTCCGTCGCCCCTTGGGTTGTAGCCGGTCCGATGGCGCGGGGGTCCGAAAGGGCTCCCGCGTCTGTCGTTTGCGGGGAGCTGCAAAGAACACCGCAAGGTACCTCTGCGATAGGCGGGAGACTGATTATGCCGTACATCATGTCGCAACCGACTTCCGCTGCCGATTCCCTTCGGCCGCCGGCGCGTCACGCGGACGCCGCCGACGTGTCGACGGCCGGCGGTCCCTCCGCTGAAGACTTCACCATGCGTTTGCTCATCGTCGAAGACGACCGCTCCGCCGCCGACTATCTGCGCAAGGCGTTCCGCGAGGCGGGACACATCGCCGACATCGCTGGCGACGGCGAGGAGGGACTCGCCCTCGCGCTCGACGGCGGCTACGACGTGCTGGTGGTCGATCGCATGCTGCCGCGCCGCGACGGGCTCTCGCTGATCACCGAGTTGCGCGGGCGCGGCGATGCGACTCCAACGCTGATCCTCTCCGCGCTCGGCCAGGTCGACGACCGGGTGACCGGCCTGCGCGCCGGCGGCGATGATTACCTGCCCAAGCCCTACGCCTTCTCCGAACTGCTCGCCCGTGTCGAGGCATTGGCCCGCCGTGGTGGGCCGCAGGCGGCGGACACGGTCTATCGCGTCGCGAATCTGGAGCTCGACCGGCTGGCGCACCGCGTCACCCGTGCCGGTCAGGAGATCGTACTGCAGCCCCGAGAGTTCCGATTGCTCGAATATCTCATGCGCCATGCCGGGCAGGTGGTGACCCGCACCATGCTGCTGGAGAATGTCTGGGATTATCACTTCGATCCGCAAACCAACGTGATCGACGTCCATGTCTCGCGGTTGCGCTCCAAGATCGACAAGGGGTTCGATCCGCCGCTTCTGCACACGGTGCGCGGGGCCGGATATGTCGTTCGTGACATCGCTCGGTAAGCTCGCCCGCACCACGGCAATCAAGCTGATCGCCGCCTATCTCCTCGTCTTCGCGGTCTTTGCTGGCTCGCTGATCGGCTATCTCGGCTGGCATACCCAGCGCCTCGTCACCCGTCAGGCGAGCGAATCCATCCAGGCCGACACCGACTTCATGAAAAGCCAGTTCGAGCGCGGCGGCATTTCGCGGCTGGTGCAGGTGGTGAACCGTCGCTCGCGTGCGCCTGATGCCGGGCTGCTGCTGCTGACCAGCTTCAACGGCGAGCCGCTGGCCGGCAATGTGCTGAACCTGCCGCTGAATTTCCTGTCGCAGGAAGGCTGGCAGGAGATCGATTATCTGCGCTCCGACGATGCGATCCGGCCGCCGAGCCGGGCGCTGGTGCACGTCATCTATCTGCCCGGCGAGTTCCGGCTGCTGATCGGCCGCGACATCGTCGAGCGCGAGGAACTGCGTAAGATCATCATCGGACCGGTGGTGTGGGGGTTGGCGCTGCTGGTCGTGCTCGGGGTGGCCGGCGGCATCTTCGTCACGCGGAGGGTGCTCAAGCGCATCGACCAGATGACCGCCACTTCCGAGAGCATCATGGCCGGCAACCTATCCGGGCGCCTGTCGGTGGCTGGCACCGGCGACGAATTCGACCGTCTGGCCTTGAGCCTCAACGCCATGCTGGAGCGCATCGAGGCGCTCATGGTGGGCCTGAAGCAGGTATCCGACAACATCGCCCACGACCTCAAGACCCCTCTCACCCGGCTACGCAACCGGGCGGAGGATGCGCTGCGCACCGCCCGCGCCGACGATGACTGGCGGGCGGCGACCGAACAGACCATCGACGAGTCCGACGGATTGATCCGCACCTTCGACGCGCTGCTGATGATCGCGCGAGTGGAGGCGGGGCAGGGCCAGTCGGCGATGCAGCCGGTCGATCTCGCCGAAACGGCGACCGGCGTCGCCGAACTCTATGAGCCGCTCGCCGACGAGCAGGGGCTCGATCTCGACGTGGCGATCGACGGACCGCTGATGGTTCGAGGCGTGCGTGAACTGCTCGGACAGGCGCTGTCGAACCTCGTGGACAATGCCATCAAATACGGTGCCCCGGACATGCCGGGTGCGCGCGGCCGCATCGCCATCGCCGCCAGTCGCGAGGGGGACACGGTTCGTCTCCTCGTCGCCGATGGCGGCACGGGCATCGCGCCCGAGGAGCGCGCGCATGTGCTGCAGCGCTTCGTGAGGCTGGAGAAGAGCCGGACCCAGCCGGGCTCGGGGCTGGGTCTGTCACTGGTCGCCGCGGTGGTGCATCTGCATGGCGGTTCGATCCGTCTGGAGGACAACGAGCCCGGGCTGCGTGTCGTGATCGAATTGCCCGCCGAGGTGGAGGTGGCGGATCCTGTCGCCGCATCACCGGAGGATGCAGCACTTTGACAATTCTTTGCCTATAGAGTGGGCGGCGAATTGGAGGTGCGCGGACGATATGGCGGAGCGACAGGGCAGGCGAAAGGCAGCGCGGAAGGAACAGAACGGGCTGGCGGCGCACATGCGCGCGGGAGTCGGCCTGCCGGACGTTTCGAAGGCGCCGCATCCGCTCACGGCCCTGATCGAGACGGCAGAGGACAGTGTCCGCCAAGGCCTTGCCGGGCAACTGGCGGCCTATCCCGACGCCGCGGCCGTGCTGGCGAGTGTGTGCGTCCATTCACCGTTTCTTGCCGAACTGATCCGCCGTGATCCGGCTCGCTTGCTGCGGCTGCTGCACGCCGATCCCGCCGCCGGTCTCGCCGGGGCACGCATGGCCATGGCCGAGGCGGTGCAGGCCGCCACGGATGAAGCCGAGGTGATGGTCGCCTTGCGGCGGCTGCGTGCCGAGACGGCGCTTGCCGTCGCGCTCGCCGATATCGGCGAGGTGTTCGATCTCGCGGCCGTTACGGCGGAACTGACCGCAACCGCCGATGCGGCGATCTCGGCGGCAGTCGACTATCTGCTGCGCGAGGCGGTCGGCGCCGGCAAGGCACGGAAATTCACCGGTGGCGCCAGTGGTTATGTGGTGCTTGCCATGGGTAAGCACGGCGCGCGCGAACTCAACTATTCCAGCGATGTCGACCTTATCGTCCTCTACGACCCGTCGCAGGCGCCGCTTCGCAGGGATGTCGAGGCGGCGTCTTTCTTCGTCCGGCTGACGCGTCAACTTGTGCGGCTTATCCAGGAGCGCACGCCGGACGGCTACGTGGCGCGCGTCGATCTGCGGCTGCGGCCGGATCCGGCCTCGACGCAGGCCGCGCTCTCCGTCGACAGCGCGCTCGACTATTATGAGCGCGAGGGCGCCACCTGGGAGCGCGCCGCCTATATCAAGGCGCGGCCGATCGCCGGCGATCTCGCGCTCGGCGAGAGCTTCCTGAAGCAGATGGCGCCATTCGTGTGGCGCCGCTCGCTGGACTATGCGGCGGTGGCCGACGTGCACGCGATGAAGCAGGAGATCAACGCCTTCCGCGGCCATGATGCGGTGGCCGTGGAAGGGCACAATGTCAAACTCGGCCGCGGCGGCATTCGCGAGATCGAGTTCTTCGCCCAGACGCAGCAATTGATCGCCGGCGGCCGTGATACCCGGTTGCGCACGCCGCGCACGCTGGAGGCGCTGGAGCGCCTCGCCGAAGATGGCTGGATCGGCAAGTCTGCACGCGAGGAACTGAGCGAGGCCTATGTTTATCTGCGCCGGGTCGAGCACCGGTTGCAGATGGTCGCCGACGAGCAGACCCATACGCTGCCGGATGAGCCCCGGCTATTGGCGGATTTCGCCGGTTTCATGGGGTATGCCTCGCGCGAGGCATTCGCGGCCGAACTTACCCGGCGGCTCACACGGGTGCAGCGTCATTATGCACGTCTGTTCGAGGACGCTCCGCCACGTGCTGCCGTGGAGGGGCGGTTGGAGTTTCCCGCCAAGGCCGACGACCGTGAGACGCTGGCGACGCTGCATCGGCTCGGTTATCAGCAGCCGCAGCAGGCGAGCGTCACGGTACGTGGCTGGCTGGCGGGAGAGCCGCGCGTTCTGCATAATGCGACTGCTCGCGAGCGGCTGGCCGCCATCGTGCCGCTGTTGCTCGATGCGCTGGCGCGCGGCGGCGAGCCCGATCTGGCGCTTATCGCCGCCGACCGCTTCTTTCGCCAGCTTGCCGTCGGGTTGCGGCTCTTCTCGGTGTTGGCCCGCAATCCCGACCTCGTGCGCCTGCTTGCCACGATTCTCTCGACCGCGCCGCGGCTCGGCGAGATCCTTGCCCGGCGGCCGGTGCTGTTCGACGCGCTGCTCGATCCGGCCTTCTTTGGCCCGTTGCCGGACGAGGTGGCTCTGGAGGGGCGGCTGCGGAGCCAACTCGCCGAGGCGAGCGACGAGGAAGACCTGCTCGACCGCGCCCGCCGCTTCCGCCAGGAGCAGCATGTGCTGATGGGAGTGCGCGTGCTCTCCGGCACGCTGCCGGCGGAGCAGGCGGGCGATGCCTTCGCGCGCCTGGCCGATGTGGTGATCCGGGTACTGGGCGAGCAGGTGATCGACCGCTTCCGCGAGGCGCACGGCGTGCTTGCCGGCGGCGAGGTGGCGGTGCTGGCCATGGGCAAGCTTGGCGGCCGCGAGATGACCGCCGGCTCCGATCTCGATCTCATCGTGCTTTACGACTTCGACGATGCGGCGCCGGAATCCGATGGTCCGCGCCCGCTGCACGGAACACAATATTATGCCCGGCTGACGCAGCGGCTGGTGAGCGCGCTCACCACCCCCACCAATGCCGGCCGGCTCTACGAAGTCGACCTTCGCCTGCGCCCTTCCGGCCGGGCCGGGCCGATCGCCACGCGGTTGCCGGCCTTTGAGGTGTATCAGGCCGAGGAGGCCTGGACCTGGGAGCACATGGCGCTGACGCGGGCGCGGGTGGTGCTGGCGTCGCCGGTCTTCCGCGGGCGGGTGGAACAATCGATTTCAGCGGTGTTGCGCCGCAGGCGCGATCCGGTGCGGCTGGCGGCGGATATCCTCGACATGCGCCTGGCCATCGCCGAAGAAAAGGGCGACGGTCAGGCTTGGGACCTGAAATACACCCAGGGTGGGTTGGTAGACCTCGAATTCCTCGCGCAGTTTCTCGTGCTCGCGCATGGCGTGGCACATCCCGAGATCATGCAGACCTCCACGGTGCGGGTCCTGGCGAGTGCTGGGCGGTTGGGGGTTTTAGACACTGTTGATACGCAATTGCTCACCCGTGCCTGCTCCCTGCTGCACGATCTGACGCAGGTGCTGCGCCTCGCTGTGACCGACGCGTTCGATCCGGCGCTCGCGAGTCCCGCCCTTCGCCAATTGCTGGCCCGCGCAGGCACCATGCCTGATTTCGCCACCCTCGATGCGCATCTGCGCGAAACGCAACAGGAGGTAAGAAGCGTCTTTCTCCGCCTGTTGTCAGGCCCGCAGATCCGCCGGCAACGCTGAGCGTCAGCGCACCGCAAGCTTTTCTACGACAAGATCGCCGATGGCGAGACTGGCGGTGAGACCGGGGGATTCGATGCCGAACAGGTTCACCAGCCCAGGCACGCCATGTTCGGTCGGTCCGTCAATGCGGAAATCGGCGGCGGGGGCGCCCGGTGGGGTAATCTTCGGCCGGATGCCGGCATAGGCAGGGGTCAGCGCGCCGTCCGGCAATACCGGCCAATAGCAGCGGATCGCATCGTAGAAGCGCTCGGCGCGGATGGGATCGACATCGTAATTGATGGTGTCGATCCATTCGGTGTCGGGGCCGAAGCGCGCCTGTCCACCGAGATCCAGTGTGAGGTGGACGCCGAGACCCGCCCCCTCCGGCACGGGGTAGATCAGCCGCGAGAAGGGCGCGCGGCCTGGCAGGGAATAGTAGGAGCCCTTGCAGAGATAGGCCGTCGGCACATGGCTTCGGTCGAGCCCCTCGATGGCGCCGGCCAGCGCGACGGCGCCATGGCCGGCGCAATTGACGAAGGTCGTGGCGAGGAGCGTCATCGGCTCGGTGCCGCCGACATCGAGGAATATGCCGGCAGGCGTGACGCTGCCGCCGTGGATGGGGGCGTTGAAGGCGATGGCTCCGCCGCGGTCTTCCAGATCGCCTTGCAACGCCAGCATCAGGCCGTGGCTGTCGATGATACCGGTCGAGGGGGACAGCAGCGCGGCGTCCGCCCTGAGCGCCGGTTCCATTTCACTCAGCGTCCCACGATCCAGCGGTTCGAGATCGGTGACGCCGCAGGCGGCGGCCTGGACGCGGATGGCATCGAGCTTGGCGGCCTCGGCTTCTCCATTGGCGACGATCAGCTTGCCGCAGCACCTATGGCCGATGCCGCGTTCGGCGCAATAGGCATAGAGCGCATTTCGGCCGGCGACGCAGAGCCGGGCCTTCAGCGAGCCGGGCTTGTAGTAGATGCCGGCGTGGATCACCTCGCTGTTGCGGGCCGAGGTTTCCGAGCCGATCAGACCGGCGGCTTCCAGCACCAGCACGTCCCGCCCGGCGAGCGCCAGCGCCCGCGCGACCGCCAGCCCGACCACCCCGGCGCCCGCCACCACGCAATCGACGGGGACGGCTTCATCAATGTGCGGCGCGGGCATGCAGTTCGATCCGGTGTGCGATGAGGCCGAAACTAGCTCGCCTCGGTCTCGTCCGACAACTCGCCGGCGGCATTCCGGTATTGCAGGCCGGGACGGCCATTCAGCGGCAGGCGGATGATGACCGTGGTGCCGACGCCTTCGGAGGAGCGGATGCGCATGGTGCCGCCATGCAACTCCACGAGCGACTTGGCGATGGCGAGGCCGAGGCCCGATCCCTTGTGCGTCTTGGTGAACTGGCTCTCGACCTGCTCGAATGGCCGGCCGATCTTGGCGAGGGCGCTCCTCGGGATGCCGATACCGGTATCCTCGATGACCAGCAGCGCCGACTGCTTGGTGCGGCGGGTGCGCAGGGTGATGCGGCCGTGCTCGGGGGTGAACTTGATGGCGTTGGAGATGAGGTTCAGCGCGATCTGCTTCAGCGCCCGCTTGTCGGCCTCGACCATGAGCTCGGGGTCGGCCTCGGAGACGACGGCCAGCTTCTTCTCGTCGGCGCGCACCGACATGACGCGAATGGCATCGGTGACGATCTCGTCGAGCTTGGTCGGCTGCAAGGTCAGCTGCATGCGGCCGGCCTCGATGCGCGACATGTCGAGGATATCGTTGATGACGTCGAGGAGGTAGCGGCCGGAATCGCGGATGTCGCGGCAATACTCGTTGTACTTCTCGCTGCCGAGCGGGCCGAACAGGCCGCTTTCCATCAGTTCGGAGAAGCCGATGATGGCGTTGAGCGGCGTGCGCAGCTCATGGCTCATATTGGCGAGGAATTCCGACTTGGCGCGGTTGGCGTCCTCGGCCTTGGTCTTCTCGTCGGAGTAGTTCTGCGCCAGCTCGGCCAGCTGCAGCGCCTGCATCTCCAGCGTCTGCTGCGACTTGCGCAGGTCGGCAACCAGCGCCATCAGCCGCTTCTCGTTGTCCATCAGGCGCTCTTCGTGGCGCTTCAGCGTGGTGATGTCGGTGCCGACCGAAACGTAGCCGCCATCCTTGGTGCGGCGCTCGGCGATCTTCAGCCAGCGCCCGCCCTCGATCTGCGCTTCGAAGGAGCGGGCACCTTCTTCCGGCCGATCCTCGGAGCGTAGCGGGATGCGCACCACCGGCTGGCGCAGCTGCGTCGCGATGGTGTCGAAGGGCGTGCCGGGAGCCAGGGTGGTGTCGCCGAAGCCGTGCAGGGTCTGGAACTTCGAGTTGGACAGCACAAGGCGGTTCGAGCTGTCCCACAGCACGAAGGATTCCGAGATGCTCTCGATGGCGTCGCGCAGCCGCATGTCGGCGGTGGCGGTGCGCTCGGCGAGACGGCGCTCCTCGGTGACATCGACGGCGATGCCGATCAGATGCGGCGGCTCGCCATTCTCCTGCGGCACGACTTCCGCCCGAGCGCGCAGCCATACCCAATGGCCATCGGCATGCCGCATGCGGAACACGCGCTCGATGATGCGGCCCGGCTTGTCGGCGATTTCCTTCGCCACGTCGTAGAGATCGACATCGTCGGGATGTACGAGGCCGCTGACGTCGCCGAACGAGACGAGTTCGTCGCGCGGTGCCAGCCCGAGCATCTCGAACATCGATTCCGACCAGAACATGCGCCCGCGGCCCATGTCCCAGTCCCACAGGCCGCAGCGCCCGCGGGAAAGCGCGGTGTCGATGCGCGCGCGCACCGTGTCGTAGATGCCGTCGGCCTCGCGGGCGCGGGTCGCCTGCCAGTGGAAGGCGAAGCCGAGGATCAGCAGCACGCCGCCGGTGGTCGAGAGCAGCGTGACGGTGAGGATGGTGTCCGACTGCCAGGTCGACAGCGCGCCGGCGAGCGGCTGGATGGCCACCAGCTGCAACGGCTGGCCGGGAATGTTGCGGACCGTGGCGAGGCCGTCGCGGCCATCGCTGAGGGTGACATCGAGCACGCCGGCGCTCTCGGCGAAGATCGTCAGCGCCTGGGCGTTGGTGAGGACGAAGCGGATATCCGCGATGATGGCGGGGTCGTCGTCGCTGGAGGCGCGGACATTGCCGCTCGCATCGGCAAGCGCGTAGCGTCGGCGCGCCTCGGCGGCGCGGACCGGCAGGCTGGCTTTCAGGGATATGGCCAGCGCGGCCGGATCGGTGCCGCCCTGCGCCTGCCCCTGGTGCTGGCGCAGCTCGCTGGCGACGGCGAGGGTGAACAGCGCCAGCTCGTCCTTGGCATCGGTAATGGAGTCGGCGCGATAGGCACGGATCTGCACGACGGCAGCCACCGCGACGATGGCGATGAAGGCGACGATGAGCGCCGGCACCGCCCTGCGCATGAAGGGTTCGGCATCGACCAGCCGCTGATAGGCGGGTCGAGCGACCGAACGAGCCAGACCGCGCATGGCCTGAACGCGCACGGACGCGCCCGCAGCGTTGGCGCGTGCCATCGCCGGTCTCCCCCAATCACTCTTGCCCTGATCCCAGTGCCCGGCGCGACCATCCCAGCCCGCCGAATCACCGATGATTTGAATCGAAACGGCCCCTTCCTGTCCAGAGTCTCTGGGAGTCAAGTTAACGATTCAGCAACTTTGAGGGGTGGAGCTCGGCTCAAGTCGAGTCGTGTCAGACAGTTACGCCGGGATGGCGCATCAGCCGCATGGACGCTGGTCCGATCGGGATGCTATTGCCGCTCCGCAGAATGCCCCAGAAGGGAGAAAATCATGACCGATATATGGTTCCGCACCGGCGAAGCGACGGTTCTCGCTGCCGACGGCCAGTTCACCGACGCCATGCCGGAGATCCTCATCGGCTCGGTTCGCGGCCCCGCCGGCCACGCCTTCGCCTCCATGATGGGCCAGGCGGCGGGCCACACCCGCATGTTCGTCATCCGCGACCTCAACCAGATGGTGCGGCCGGCGACGATGATGACCTCCAAGGTCACCATTCCCTCGGCTGCTTATGTCGAGCTGCTGGGCGGCGTGGTACAGGCGGCGATCGGCGACGCCATCGTCGACACGCTGGCCGAGGGCATCCTGCCGAAGGATCAGGCCGACGAGCTGTGCATGATCGTGATGGTGTGGCTCGATCCCCGCTGCCCGGAGGATCCGAACCTCGATCAGAAGGATCTCTACCGCACCAATTACGAGGCGATGAAGATCGCCATCGAGCGCGCCCTCACCGGCAAGCCGACGGCGGATGAGCTGATCGCCAACCGCAAGACGATCAAGCACTACGCGCTGGATGGCGTGGTGGACTACTGACGCCGATCAGCCGACGGGCGCGGCGCTGGCGTCGCGCCCGATGAGCCGGGTCTCGAAACGGCCGTCCTCCAGCGGGCTGGCAAGGGCGATCTGGTCGCGGCCGGCCTCCTTGGCGGCATAGAGGGCCCGGTCGGCGGCCTGCACCAGCTGATGGGGCGTGCGCAGCCGGCGCTGCTGGCCAAAGCTGAACAGCGTCAGGCCGATGCAGATCGTCACCACGCCGAACGGACTGCCGCGGTGGAGAACCGCGAGCCGGGCGACCGCTTCGGCCATGCGCCGGGCGATGGAGAGAGCGTCGGCGGCGTCGATGTCGACGAAGATCGCGGCGAACTCCTCGCCGCCATAGCGGGTGACGATGTCCCGCGAGGGGCGGACCACCTGCTGGAGCGCCTCGGCCACGGCACGCAGGCAGTCGTCGCCGGCTTGATGTCCGTACAGGTCGTTGAACGACTTGAAATAATCGACGTCGATCATCGCGAGCGCGATGCTGGGCCGCTCGCGCCGGGTGCGCCGGAATTCGCGTTCGAGGCATTTGTCGAACTTTCGGCGGTTCGGCAGCTCGGTGAGGCTATCGATCTCCGCCAGCAGCCGCAGGCGGCGATTGGCGACGATCAGATCGTGTTCGAGCGCCCGGCGCTGGCGGATGGTGGCCTCCAGTTCGCGCTCCACCTCCTTCTGCGGGGTGATGTCGACGCTGGTGGCCAGCATGCGGGCCGGACGGCCTTCCGGCGTATGGGCGACGACCTTGCCGCGGCTGAGGATGAAGCGCCAGCTGCCATCCTTGTGGCGCAGCCGGTAGGTGGCCGCGAAGTCGCTGCGCGTGCCGGCGTGGATCTGCGCCATCGCCGCCTGCACCGTCTTGCGGTCGGACGGATGCACGATGCGCCAGGGCTCGTCCTGATCGGCGAGTTCACCTGGCGCGTAGCCGAGCGCCCGCTTCCACTGCTGCGAGCGCCAGACGCGATTGGCGACGATGTCGTAGTCCCAGACCCATTGGCCGGCACTATCCAGCGCGAAGCTCGACCGCTCGACGGCGCGGTGCAGGGCCTCCTGCACCTCGACCATGGCGGTCACGTCGGTAACCGCCAATGACACGCCGTCGTCGAGACGGGTGGCGGCGAGGCGCAGGATATGCCGCCGGCCGTCGCGTTCGATCGCCAGATCGGTCTCTCCCGCCGCGGCGGGCTCGGCGAGACGATCGAGCAGTGCATCGGCGCCCGGCAGCCACGCGCCGAGAGCGGCGCCGACGGGTTCGGCTTCCGCCGCCGCGATCAGGCTGCGGAAGCGCCGGTTGCAGGCGAGGATCCGGTGCTGGGGATCAAGGGTGCAGAGCCCGACCGGCGCCAACTCATAGGCCGGCCCGGTGACCGGCGTGGGAAGGGGCTCGAACGCGTCGGATGTCCTCTCGCCCATGATGGCCGACGGTTTCCCCTGCTGCATTGTGAGGACACTATCACGACTGCGTCCTCGCGCGCGGGGAGAAGTTCGGCCGGGGCGGCCCTTCGGCCCGACCCTACGCCAGCGAGCGGGTGACGATGTCGGTAACGTCCGGCGACAGGCCGGGCGTGCCGGCGACGCGGCGCAGCGCCGCCTCCGCCTGTGCGCGCCGCCCCGCTTCCAGCACCCGCCAGCTCTTGAACGCCCCGAGCAGCCGTGCCGCCAGCTGCGGGTTGGCACCGTCGAGCCCAAGCACCGTGTCGGTGAGGAAGTCGAAGCCGGCGCCGTCGGCACGGTTGAACTGCGTCGGGTTGCCGGTGGCGAAGCTGCCGATCAGCGCCCGCACCCGGTTCGGGTTGCGCATCGAGAAGGCGGGGTGGCCGGTCAGCTCCCGGACCCGGTCCAGCGTCCCCGGCTCGGCGATCTGCGCCTGAATGCCGAACCACTTGTCGATCACCAGCGGATCGTCGCGGAAGCGTTCGTAAAAGTCGCCCAACGCCTCGTCGCGATGCTCCGGAGCATAGTGGACCAGCGTCATCAGCGCCTGCAGGCGATCGGTCATGTTGTCGGCGGCGCGGTACAGGCCGAGGGCGCGGGCGATGCCGTCGCCGGCCCCCGCTTCCGCCAGCAGGCTGAGGCAGGTGTTGCGCAGCGTGCGCCGGCCGGCCGAGGCGGCGTCGGGAGAATAGGGGCCGGGAGCGGCGAAGCGCTCGAAGGCACCGACGAGAGGATCGGCGAGCGCGGTGCCGACGGCGCGGCGCAGGTTACGCCGGGCGGCATAGACCGCGTCCGGATCGACGTCGCCGCCGATCTCGCGGGCGATGTCGCCTTCCGAGGGTATCGTCAGCACCTGGCCGACAAAAGCCGGATCGAGCGCCGGATCGGCAAGGCTCGCCGCCAGGGCGGCGATCAGCGCCTCCGGTCCGGGCAGGTTGCGGCCGGAGGTCACCGCCTGCGTCGCCTCGATGAGATAGGCGAAGGCGATGGTCTGCACCGCCTCGAAGCGGTTGAACGGGTCGTGGTCGTGGCGGGCGAGGAAGACGAGGTCGTCGGTCGACAGGTTGCTGGCGAGCCGCACCGGCGCCGAGAAGCCGCGATTGAGCGAGGGCACCGGGCGCTCCGCCACG
This sequence comes from Ancylobacter defluvii, assembly GCF_018390605.1. GTDB lineage: Bacteria > Pseudomonadota > Alphaproteobacteria > Rhizobiales > Xanthobacteraceae > Ancylobacter > Ancylobacter defluvii. The sequence continues at coordinate 438,836 of NZ_JAHBGD010000024.1, read as the reverse complement.
TCGCGGAACACGAAGCTTTGCCGGGCGCTGTCGATGGTCAGCACGCCACCCGCCGGCGAGGTGCCGTCGGCGAGGGTGAGCGGCAGGTCCTCTCCCGAGGGGGAGACGAGGCCGATGGCGAGCGGGATGAGCATCGGCTGCTTGTCCGGCTGGCCGGGCGTCGGCGGTACGGTCTGCTCGACATCCAGCCGGTAGCTGTTCTCGGCCGGATTCCACTCGCCGGTCACGGTGAGCTGCGGGGTGCCGGACTGGGCGTACCACAGGGCGAAATGGGTGAGATCGGTGCCGGTGGCATCGGCGAAGCAGGCGAGGAAATCCTCGATGGTCGCCGCCTGCCCGTCATGGCGCTCGAAATAGAGGTCCATGCCATTGCGGAAGCCTTCCGGACCCAGCAGGGTCTTCAGCATCCGCACCACCTCGGCGCCCTTCTCGTAGACGGTAGCGGTGTAGAAATTGTTGATCTCGCGATAGGTGCTGGGCCGCACCGGATGCGCCAGCGGACCGGCATCCTCGCTGAACTGGTAGGCCTTCAGGAGCCGCACGTCGATGATGCGCTTCACCGGCCGCGAGCGCTGGTCGGAGGAGAACTCCTGGTCGCGGAAGACGGTGAGGCCTTCCTTCAGGCACAGCTGGAACCAGTCGCGGCAGGTGATGCGGTTGCCGGTCCAATTGTGAAAATATTCGTGGGCGATGATGCCCTCGATGCTGGCATAGTCGTTGTCGGTCGCGGTTTCCGGGGTTGCCAGCACGTATTTGTCGTTGAAGACGTTGAGGCCCTTATTCTCCATCGCGCCCATGTTGAAATCAGCGACGGCGACGATGTTGAACACGTCGAGGTCGTATTCGCAGCCGAAGGCTTTCTCGTCCCAACGCATGGAGCGCTTGAGCGCATCCATGGCGTAGCCGGCCCGCGCGGTCTTGCCGGGCTCGACATAGATGCCGAGTTCGACATCACGCCCGGTGGCGGTGACGAAGCGGTCGCTGACGCGGTCAAGGCGCCCGCCGACCAGCGCGAACAGATAGCAGGGCTTCGGCCACGGATCGTGCCACACCGCGAAATGGCGGCTGGTGCCGGGCACCTCGCCCTCCTCGACCTTGTTGCCATTGCCGAGCAGCACCGGCGCCTCGGCCCGCTCGGCCTCGATGCGGGTGGTGTAGACCGCCAGCACGTCTGGCCGGTCCGGGAAATAGGTGATGCGACGGAATCCCTCGGCCTCGCACTGTGTGCAGTAGGTGCCGCTGGAGCGATAGAGCCCCATCAGCTTGGTGTTGGCGGAGGGATCGAGCCGCGTCTCGATCTCCAGCACCAGCGGGCGCTGCGGCGGCGCCAGCAGGGTGAGCGAGGACGGCGTGACGCTGTAGGCGTTGCCGGCCAGCCGCTCCCCGTCGAGCGCCAGCGATTTCAGCACCAGCTCGTCGCCGTCGAGCACGATCGGCGATCCTTCGCGGCCCGCCGGGTTGGGGCGCATGCCGAGCCGGGCGCGGATGACCGTGGCGGTGGGGTGGAGGCTGATGTCGAGATCGACGGTATCGATCAGCCAGTCCGGCGGCCGATAATCCGCGAGACGAACGGGGCTGGGGTCGGAATCACGCATCATCGCTCACTCCCGCATGCACGAGGAGCAAGCTGTAGAACGTCGGGGCGACGACCGGAAGTCCCCCCGACCCCTCCAGAGCGCGAATTGAAAACGGAACTCTTGCCACATTGTGTCGTTAGCGATTCCGCGGAGTGCCGACAGTCATGAGTCGATAATGTCTGGCGGCAGGATGTACCTGAGAGGTATTCGATATGCATGCTGCCGCAACCGGCGAAAGATTCGAGGTTCTCGACTCCTGGCGCGGCGTCTGCGCTGTCATGGTGGTCGTCTATCACTTCATATTTATCGTCAACACGCCGTTTATGCAGAATGAATTTATTTTTAATTCATATCTTTTTGTCGATTTTTTCTTCGTTCTGTCCGGATTCGTCGTCTGCCACGCCTATCGCGATCGCATCGGCGATCGGCGGCAGTTTGCGGGCTTCCTGCTGCGCCGTGTCGGCCGGCTTTGGCCGCTGCATCTGGCGATATTGTTCGCCATGATGCTGGGCGTGATGGCGATCAACGTCGCCGGCCATCACCCCGAGCGGCTGCTGATCGATGCCAGAAGCGGCAATTATTCGTTGCAGGCGTTGCTGCTCAACGCGGTCCTGCTCAATTCCATGGGGCTGTACGGCTCGGCCTGGAATGGGCCGGCCTGGAGTATCGGCGCGGAATTCTACACCTATCTGCTGTTCGCGCTGGTGGTGCTGGTCGCCCGGCGCAAGCTGCTGCTGGTGTCCTCGGCCCTGGCGGCGGCGGCGGCGGCGATCATCGTCGTCTTCGCGCCGGCCTATATGAATTCCACCGCTGATTTCGGCTATATACGCTGCATCGCCGGCTTCTTCACCGGCGTCGGCGCCTATCACCTGCATGCGGCGCTGCGCGGCCGGCCTCTGCCCTTCGCCACCCTGCTCGAGCTGGCCTCGCTGGCTCTGGCCACCGCATTCATCGTTGCCGCCGGCCGGGGGCCCGACAAGGCGCACGCGCTGAGCGTGCTGGCGCCGCTGGCCTTCGCGGTGCCGATCCTGGTCTTCGCGCGCGAAGGCGGCCTCGCCTCGCGGCTGATGCGGCTGGCACCGTTGCAGGCGCTCGGGCGCTGGTCGTTTTCTATCTACCTCATCCACATGCCGGTGCTGGTGCTGGCGGTCAGTTACGGCCTGTGGGCCTATGGCGATGTGGCCGGCGTCAATCTCCGCCATCAGGTGGTGATAGATGGCGTCGGCAAGCAGCTCTACGACATCGGTGCCGCCGGTGCCGGCATCGTGCTGGCGCTGGTCGTGGCACTGGTGGTCGCGCTCGCGGCGCTGAGCTTCCGGCTGATCGAGGTGCCGTGGCGCGACCGCTTCGCCCGGCTGGCACGGGCGCAGGAAAAACCCGCGAGCCTGCTGCCGTCGACCCGGACTACGCCGCGCTACGGCGCGCCGGTGCCGGTCCGCATCAAGCGCCGCTGAAGCGTTCAGTTGCGTTGACGGACGATCTCGACCCCGACGTCGCGCAGCACGCCGGGGATCGGGGCGTGCGGCTTGTGCAGCTCGACCCGCACCCGTTCGACGCGGGCGTAGCGGCGCAGGATCTCGGCGGCGATCGCCTCGGCAAAGGCTTCGAGAATGTGGAAGCGGTGCCCGGACGACACGGCGTGCACGGTCTCGAACACCTTCTCGTAGCCGACGGTCTCGCCATAATCGTCGTGCTCGGCGGCGGCGTGGGCGTCGAGCCACCAGTCGACGTCGATCACGAAGCGCTGCCCGAGCCGGGCCTCCTCCTCATAGAGGCCGTGATAGGCGTGCAGCTCGATGCCGCGCAGGAAGATTCGGTCGGACATGAAGGCGCTCCCGGTTGTTTTTATGCGTTAGCCCTGGGCCAGGGCGGCAGATAACAGGCCGACCGCCACCGCCGGCGCGCAGTCGGCCGCCGGGCCGGCCAGCTTGGGATCGTCGGTGAGGACGTCGGCGAGATCGAGATAGGCGGCACCGCGCCGCTCGGCGAGCTGGCGCGACAGGAAGCGGCCGATGCCGGCGCCGACCACCAGGCCGACATCGTCGTCCCGTGCCGAGGCCACCGCATCGAGCGCGCCGGCAAGGCGGTGCAGCTGCTGCTGCCCCAGATGATAGGCGAGGCGGCGCACGCGCGGCTGGTTTGCGGGGGTGAGGTCCTCGCCGACCATGCGCAGCAGCCGGCGGGCGCTGGCCTCGGCGGTCTTGTCGCCACCATCGGCGGCCGGGTGCAGGTCGGTATCGTCGGGCAGGAGATCGAGCAGCCGGTAGATGTCGGCGGTGGTGGCGTAGAGTTCCGCCATCAGCGGCACGAAGCGGCCGGCGAAGGGGGCCCGCTCGGCGAGCGCCATCGCCGGTGTGCGGACCACGCCGGTATAGAGCAGTTCGCTGCTGGCGAGCCGTTCGGCGTCGGTGAAGCCGCGTGCCTGCACCCGGCCGTCGCCGAAGGCGATGAGATCGGCGGTGGTGGAACCGATATCGACCAGCACGCCGGCGGGCAGCAGATGCGCCAGCACCGCCGCGGTGGCATACCAGTTTGCCGAGCCGATGGTCGCCGAATGAGCCGCGGCCTCGTCGGCCGGCACGAAGCCCTCCGGCCCGGCGAACAGCGCCAGCGGCGCGCTGCCGAGTTCCTCGATCAGCAGGGCCGCGGTGCCGACCACGCCGGCATGGCGATCCGGCCACAGATCGGCGACCTCGGCGGTCATGGTGACGGCGGAAGCGGCGGCGGGCGGGAATTCGGCCCGTAACGTGCGCAGCGCCTCGCCCAGGTGGTGCGCGCCCTTCCAGACCGGGCAGGGGGCGATGCGCACGGCGGCGAGCCGGCCGTCCTCGCCGAAGGCGGCCAGCTTCACATGGGCGCCGCCGACATCCCAGCCCAAACGCGAAATCGTCGTCACACAAGCACCTCAACCGGGGTGGGCAGGGGAAGATGCGGCAGCTCCGGCACCGCGCCGTCGCGGATGAGATCGGCGACGAAGGCGAGGACGTTGACACCGAGCGCCCGCCGCAGCCCGGCATAGGAGGTGGTCAGCCGCGGATTGACCTCGACCACCACCGGCCCGGCGGGCGTCGCCAGATAATCGACGCCGACCAGCCCATGCAAGCCCGGAAGTGCGGTGTGGATCGCCTGCGCCATCCCGGTCTCACGCGCAGCCGGCGGACGGATGCCGACGGTGACGCCGTGGAAGCCGAAGCGTCCCTCCACAATCTCCACATGCTGGCGGTTGATGCCGAGCACATGCGCCCGCCCGCCCTGGCAGAGCAGGGTGAGGCTTTCGGCCGCGCCCTCGACATAGGGCTGGACCACCGCCTCCGGGCCGGCGGCGGCCACCTCCGCGCGCGAGCACAGGCGGATGTCGAGGCTGCCGGCGCCATCATCGGGCTTTACCACCAGGGGGGCGGCCATGTCCGGCGGAATCCCGGAGGGGCGCCAGCTCGGCACTACGGCGATGCCGGCGGCGGCGAGGCGGGCGGCGGTGGCGTATTTGCTGGCGCAAAGGCGCAGCGTTTCGGCATCGGATGCGAGGACGCGGCGATTGTGCTGGCGCAGTCGCGCGACCATCGCCTCCATCACGCCGCCGGTTTCCGGCGCGACCGGCCAGGCGGCATCGGCAGCGGCGGCGAGTTCGTCCCAGATCGTCCGCGCGTCCTCATCTGCGGCGATGGGCCGGCTGTCGCCGCGCGCCGGTGGTGGCAGGCGGTCGTCATGGGTGGTGATGACCCGGACGCCGGGCAGGTCTTCGAGATCGCCGACCAGCGTGTCGCGCATCAGCGCGCCCTCGGTGGCGAGCGAGGGCGAAAGCGCTTCGCCTCGCAGCCCGCCTCCGGTTACAAACTCACACACCAGAACCAGCATCGAACCCTTCGCGGCGGAGCCTATCCGAGTGGAACTTATACCGGTGATCGACCTGATGGGAGGCGTCGTCGTGCATGCGCGGCGCGGCGACCGTGCGAATTATCGCCCCATAGCCTCTGGCCTCTGCGAGGGCGCGGAGCCGGTTCGCATCGCGCAGGCGCTGCGCGAACTGGCGCCGTTCCGCACCCTCTATGTCGCCGATCTCGATGCTATTGCCGGCCGGGAGCCGCACCGGGCCGAGCTGGCGGAATTGGCGCAGAACTTCGAACGGCTGTGGATCGATGCCGGCGAGGTGAGGCTCGCCGGGGCCGGGCCGGGCCTGCGCCGCGTGCTCGGTACCGAATCGATGGGCGATGCCGAAAGCGGCCGTGCCGCGCTGCGCGAGGGTGCGAGCGTCCTCTCGCTCGACCACGGCCCGGAAGGGCGGCGCGGGCCGGCCGAACTGCATGAGCGGGCCGAACTCTGGCCCGACGAGGTGATCGTGATGACGCTCGCCCGCGTCGGCGGCGATACCGGGCCGGACTATGACCGCCTGCGTGCGACGCTGGCGCGGGCGGAGGGACGCCGCATCTACGCCGCCGGCGGCGTGCGCGACGCGGAGGATCTCCGCCGGCTGGCAGATCTCGGCATTGCCGGGGTGCTGCTGGCGAGTGCGCTGCATGACGGCCGGCTTGGTGCCGCCGACCTCGCCGCGGTCATGGGTTGAGCGCAGCGGCGAACAGGCTGGCCACCGTCAGGTCGGCGCTGGTGCCGGGATTGAGCCCGCGCGCCTTCAGGCTGGCGTCGAAGGCGGCAAGCGGCGGATGGCGCTGCGCGGCCGGGGCGTGCCAATCGATGCCGGCGGCGATCTCCCGCGCCTCCCGCTCCACCGCCTCGGCGGTCGGGCGGCCGAACTTGCGGCCGATATGGCTGTCGGGAAAGGCCTTGAGGAAGGCGAGATAGGCGGCTTCCGTGCGCGCCTCCGGTGCGGCATCGGCGCGCGCGCGCAAACCGGCGACGCCGATATCGAACACATCCGCGAAGCCGGTGACGAATTGCCGGGCGATACGATCATCATCGGCGGCGAGCCTCATCGCATCCAGCAAACCGATGGTCGGGGGCGCGCTGACATCGTGATCGGCGCGCCGGCCGAGCCCGCCGGGACTGGCGGCGGCGATGGCGCGGAAGACTGCGGCGGCATCCGCCATATCGAGTGCCGCCAACACTTCGCCGAGTGCCTCGCGCAACGGTGCCGGTCGCTCGGCCGCGGCGGCGAGCGGGGCACAGAGCAGCAGGATGCCGAGATTGGTATTGAGACCGGTGACGGCCAGCGAGGCGGTTACCGCCGCCTCAATGCGCGCACCGGCCGAAGCGCCGGGGCGGGCGATCGCCGGCGCGGCGGCGCGGGCGGCGGTCTCGAAATGCGCGACCTCCATGCCGTGACCGGCGGCGAAGCGGTGCACATTGCCGGGCTTGAGCGCGTCGAGCTCGGCAAAGCAGGCGCCGAGAAACGCGGCTTCGATCTCGGCCGCCGTCATGGCCGCGTCCGCCCCGCAATCGTGGCACCAAGCGGGGATGTATCGATGCGGATGGGATCCGGCTGCATGTCCATCCTCACTTCGTTGCCCCGAGGCTGGCGCGCTGCATCGCCTTCCACAGCGCATCCGTGCGCAACAGCATCACGCCGCGTGCCTCCTCGGCATCGTGTCCCTCGCCGAAGACCGTGCAGACCGGCTCGCCGGGGTGCAGCCGCGTGCCGAAGGCAGGGCGATCGGCGGTGTGGGGCGGCAAGCTGTCGAGGCGCATCTCGCACTCGGCCGTCGCATAGAGAATGCCGGCGGCCCGGGCGCCGAATTCCGGGCCGGGGCGCAGCGGCGCAAGGTCCGGCAGGCGGCCTTCGCAGGCGTCGAGATGCAGGTGCAGCAGCGGCGGCAGCGGCGGGCGGTCGAAGATGTCCAGCGTCGCCCCCGGTCGCGGGTTGAGCTCGATGAGGCTCCAGCCGTCGCGCGACAGGATGAGGTCGGCGCTGGCGAGACCGAGCAGCCCGGTGGCGCCGGCAAGACGGTCCAGCGCCTTGGCGACGCCGTGTTCGACGGACAACGGCACCGCTATCGGCCCGGCGGCGCCGCCGTAGCGATAGGGCGAGGCGGCGTCGGGCGCGCACCATTGCCCGGAAAAGGCGAGAAGGCGGGCCTCGGCTCCATTGGCGAGAAACAGTGCCGAGATGGTACGGCCCTCGATGCGCTCCTGCAGATAGTGGCCGTTTGCCTGCACCCGCTGCGCCGGATGGATATGGCCGCCGCCGGAAGCGCCGATGGCCTTTTCCAACGCCTCCATACCGGCTGGCGCCTGATCGGCGAAGACGCGGGGATGCGCAATGTCGAGCGATGCCAGTAGCCGGCTGAACGCGAACGGATCCTTCACCTGCCGCAGCACCGCGCCGCCATTGCCGGCGAGCCGCCAGCGCGCCGCCAGCCGGTCGACGAGGTCCGGCATCGCTTCGAAGCCCGAGCCGAGCACCAGCGGCCACGACGCAAGGGCGTGGATCTCCAATTTTTCGATCAGGTCGGCGGCATCGATGGCGAGGCCGTCACGACGGCGCAGCGGCACCATCTCGGCCGCGAGCGTGCGGGTGTCCTCGTCGCCGAACAGGTCAATCACCAGCGGTTCGAGACCGGCGCGCCGCGCCGCCGCCGCCAGGGCGCGGGCGGAAAGGGCGGCGACCACGATGTCGGGCATGCGGCGGCTCAGCTGGCCAGCGACCGGGCGAGGTCGAAGGCAACCTCGACGCCGATGTCGAGCGGACCCTCGGCGACCCGCATGCGCTTCAGCAACTCGTGCTGCACCTGATATTTGAGCTGGCCGATGGTCAGCGCGCCGATGCCGAGCGCACCGCCCGGCAGGGCGACGCCGTTCGCCATCGCATCGATCCCCTCGATGCCGGCGGGCGGCACCGCGTTGATGTCGGCGGCCACCTTGAGGGCAGAGGCCGCGGCAAGCGCGTCGGCGGAGAGGATCTCGACGCCGGCCTTGCCGCAGGCGAGCACCACATCCGCCTCGGGGAGCAGCGCGCGCTTGTCCTCCTCGCTGCGGGCGGCGGCACAGGCGAGCGAGACGCTGAAGCGGCCGGCGAAGTCGCGGGCCTTGGCCTCGACGCTCTCTATGTCGCGATGGCTCACCAGCGTCACCTCAGCGCCGGCGCGGGCGGCGAGCACGCCGGCAATGCCGCCGACGACGCCGGTGGCGCCATAGACCTGCACCTTGGCGTTTTCCAGGCCCTGCGGATGCAGCATGCGCAGGTGGCGTTCGACCTCCGCCACCATGGCGGCTGCCGTGGTGAAGGCGCCCGCCGGGTCGACGAACACCGAGATCTGGAACGGCGGGAACAGCACCTCCCGCGCCCGGTCGGCCATGTCGAGCGCCAGGCCGGCATCCTTGCCGCCGATGAACAGGCCGGTGCGCGGCGCGCCGGCGGGCGGGCGCGAGAACATCATGTCCTGCACCAGTTCGCCGATCTCCTCCAGCGTGACCTGGCTGTAGGGAAGGATGGTCGCATAGCCGGCATCGACCGCCATGTTGACGTCGAAGGGGCTGATGTGGCGCAGGGGCGAGACGATGTGCAGGATCGGCGCGTGCTCGTCCATTCCGTGGTTCTCCCAGGGGGTCAGTCGGTGCCGAGCCACTCGGTGCGCGCGCCGGCGTTTCGGCCGCGCGCCACCTCGAAGGACAGGTTCGGCCGGTGGGCGAAGCGTTGGCGCAGCCGCGCTGCCAGCTGCTCTGCGGCGTCGGGCGCGCCGAGAATGGCGAAGCCGGTCGGCCCCCATGAACTCTGGCCGACGCCGGAGGCACCTTCGGCGGCGGCGAACTCCATGGCCGCCGCGACATCCTTGCTGGTATAGCGCCCGCCCTGCGCGCGGGCATAGTGATCGCCGAGCCGGGCCTGGATCTCGCCGATGGCGGCGCCGAAGGCGGCGCAGTCCTGCTCGACCAGCGCCGGCAGGGCGACCATGAGGGTCAGTCGGCAGAGGTGGCCGGCCAGCGTGTCTTCGAAGGGCGGCAGCGCATTCATCGCCGTGACCTCTTCGCTGCCGCTCAGGCCCTGCGACTTGTCGTCGAAGGCGAGCAGGAGGCGCCAGTCCGCCGGGAACGGATGGCGGGCAAGGATGGGTGGCGGGGTGTCGCGGCCGGCGGCCTTGCCGCCGTCGAGCAGCACGCCGCCTTCCGCGAAGGCGCCCATTCCGATGCCCGAGCGCGCGCCGCGGTCGAGCGCGGCGGTGAGGGTGCGGGCGTCGAGCGGCCGGCCGCGCAGCATGGCGAGCGCCGAACCGGCGGCGAGCGCCAGCTGCGTGCCGGAACCGAGCCCGGCATGCGGCGGCAATGCCCGCTCCACCGTGATGGCGACGCGAGGATCGAACTCGAAATGCGTCGCCACCCGCTCCACCGCGGCACGGGCACGGGAGGCGTCGGGACCGGTCGCGGTGAGTTCGTCCGCCGGCACCATCTTCAGCGATAGCGTCGGCTGGTCGAGCGTAAGGCCGAGACTGCCGAAGCGGCGGCCGAGGCTGCCGGAGAGATCGAGGAAGCCGAGATGCAGCCGTGCCGGCGCGATGATGCGGACCCCGTTCGCATGGGTCTGCCGGCCGGGGCGTGCGATGGACTGGGTATTATCGTTCACGGGCGTTTCCTCCCGGCCATGGTAGAGCCCCGTCGCCGCCAAGGGCAATCGGGCCGCGACCATTTGCCGGTGGGCGGGCCGGCGGGTGGGCGGGGGCCGGCGGGTGGGCGAGGGCGATGCGTCCTTCGTGATTTGCCCGGTGTTGCCGGCGGGCGTAGCTTTCCCTGAGGTGCCGCCGTGCGGTGGATGCCGACCGCATGATGGGATGTTCCCCGAGCGGCGCCCTGACCAGGGAGGCGCATATGGGACGCTATTTCATCGATTGCCGGGAAATGCCCAGCGACAAGAAATGTACGCTGGCGATGGCCGCCGACACGGAAAAGGAATTGATGGAGGCGGCCGTCCAGCACGCCGTCGCCATGCACGGCCACACGGACACGCCGGAACTCCGCGGCGAGATGAAGAAGGTAATCCACCAGGGAACGCCGCCGGCGGCCGCTCCGCGCGCCGCCTGACACGAGGGCATCCCGCCCCTCGATGCTGCGAGGGGCGGAGTGCTGGAGCGCCGGCGCTACAGCAGCGTGCCGTGCAGGATCGCCAGCGCCACGCTGAAATAGATCACGAGGCCGGTCACATCGATGAAGGTGGCGACGAAGGGTGCCGAGGCGCTTGCCGGGTCGAAGCCGGCCCGCCTGAGCACGAAGGGCAGCATCGAGCCGATCAGCGAGCCGAAGGTGACGATGGCCACCAGCGCCGAGCCGACGGTCGCCGCCACCAGCACCCAGTGCTCGCCATAATCGTGGAAGCCGGCGAGTTGCCAGATGGTGATGCGCGTCATGCCGAGCGTGCCGAGAATGGCGCCGAGCACGAAGCCGGAGGGGAGCTCGCGCAGGGCGACCCGCCACCAGTCGCCGAGCTTGATCTCATGCAGGGCGAGCGCGCGGATGATCAGCGAGGTCGCCTGCGAGCCGGAATTGCCGCCCGAGCTCATGATCAGCGGGATGAACAGGGTGAGCACGATGGCGCGCTCCAGTTCGTCCTCGAAATGCTGCATGGCGCTCGCTGTGAGCATCTCGCCGAGGAACAGGATCGACAGCCAGCCGGCGCGCTTCTTCAGCATGGCGAGGAAGCCGATTTCCATGTAGGGCTCGTCCAGCGCCTCCATGCCGCCGAACTTCTGCGCGTCCTCGGTACCCTCCTCGATGATGGCGTCGATCATGTCGTCGACGGTGACGATGCCGAGCACCTGCTCGTTGGCATCGATGACCGGCACGGCGAGCAGGTCGTATTTCGAGATCAGTCGCGCCACGTCCTCGCGGTCCATCAGCGGATCGACGGTGATCGGGTCGTGCGCCGGGGCGGCGGAGAGGATCGGCTGCTGCGGCTCGCCGATGATCAGCCGGCGCAGCGTCACCGCCTGCAACAGCTTGTGGGTCGCCGGGTCGAGCACGTAGATGGCGTAGATGGTCTCGCGCGTGCGCTCGATGGCACGGATATGGCGCAGGGTATCGCCGATCGTCCAGCTCGACGGCACCGAGACGAATTCGGTGGTCATCAGGCTGCCGGCGGTGTGTTCGGGCCAGGAGAGCAGCCGGTTCAGCTCCGCCTGCGTCGCCGGCGGCAGCCGCGAGAACAGGTGCGAGCGCGCCGGCTCCTCCATCCAGCGGAACAGGTCGGCGGCACGGTCGGCCGACAGCTCGGAGAGAAGGCGTATCGCCTCGTCGTCCGGCAACGCTTCAATGAGATCGCCGGAGAGATCGAAGTCGGGCAAATCGAGGATCTCGATCTGCTTCTCGCGCGGCAGGCTGGCGAGCACCGCCGAGGCGACCTCGGGCTCCTCCTCGTCAAGGGCAGCGGCAATGTCGGCGGGGTGTTCTTCGGCGATTTCGGCGGCGACGTGGGCGGCGCGCGCGGCGGTTTCCACGATCTCGTCGTCGCGGCGGTCTTCCGCCGTGTTACGGGTATCATCCATCTCGGCTCACTTTCCGTCGTCCGTCCCGGGAGGGCGGCGCGGCGAGCCGAGCGGTCAGGTCATGCCTGCGATCGGCTCACATACGCCGGCCGCCACGGGCCGGACGATCGACTGTCACTGTCGCTGGGCATCAGTTGAATCTTGAAGGTTGTGGAGAGCATTGCATCGATGATGCACTGCATCATGACGGTTTCACTGAACCCGGCACGGGCTTGTGTCAAGCACCATCGCAGGGGCGGGCCGACGCAGCGGCAGCACAAGGCGCGAATGCGTTTGCACGCGGTGACGCGGGGTCGGGAGAAGGAGGGGCGGCGCTTTGGCGCGGCTTTCAATATCGGAAACACGTTAAAAACCACGCAACCGCGACCCTGTTCGCGGCGGTGGCAAGATGACCGATCGATCGACGGAGATTAGAGCCAAAGCCAGAGCAACAGGAGCATTACGGCGGCGAGGGCGATGAAGCCCCCGAACGACCGGCTGCCGCTGGTCTCTTCCTGATCGAGATGCATAGAAATCCTCCGCAATTTAATTCGATTTTCATAGTTAAGGAAACGGTAATCCACTCCCGTGGCGGAGTCCAGACGGTTCTGGGGATCTGCGGTGTTAGGAAACCTTACGGAAGCGCCTCGGTCTCAACCGAGGGCGTGGACCAAGGCCCGCGCCTGCGCGAGCCGCACCGGGTCGAAGCGGCCGGTACGGCCATCCGCGCAGAGCGCGCCGCGAAAGCCGAGATAATCGGCGCCGATGCCGCCGAGCACGGGGATGTCGTCAAGGGCGAGCGAACCGGCGAGGCCGGTGACGAGGCCGTTGCGGCGCGCCTCCTCGACGAACTGGCCGAGGGTGAGCGGGTCGAGATGGGTGGTGAGCGAACCCGCCTTCTTGTCGGCGGTGTCGAGCATGATGCCGTAGAAGCCGGCGGTGCCGGCGCTGGCGATCAGCGAGAAATCGGGATCCTGATCGGCGAACAGCACCCCGACGAGACGGGTCTTCGCCGCCAGCGGGGACAGTGCGGCGATGCAGGCGGCGGCATGGGGGCTGGCAAACAGGCCGGCCTTTACGATCGGCACGCCGGTGGCCGCGACGCGGGCGCAGGCGCTGGCCAGGATGGCCGGCACCATGGGCTGGTCGCCGGCGGTGGCGCTGAGCGCCGGGCGCCCCTCGCCGCAGGCGTTCCACAGCATCACTGCGGCGTCGAGCGCCTCCGAGCTCCAGGCGCCGAGCGCGCCGAAGGCCGGCTGCTTGAGATCGACGATATCGGCGCCGCCGACGATGGCGGCGCGCATCTCGGCGAGATCGGCGACGCTGGCCAGCAGGCCCGGCGGGTTGCCAGGCGGAGCGGGATGCGGGCGCGGGACGTGGCGGCTCATGAGGCTCGGTTCCATCGCCTCAAGCTCACGATGTCGGAGCCGCGTCGGGCGGCGGCAGGCCGTCGCGCGTCTGGCGATGGGTCGCCACCGCCTCGATCATCCATTCCCAGGCCTCCTGTTCCTCCGGGCCGGCGGTCTTCTCCACCGCGATGGCGAGATAGGCCATCTCGGCGTCGATCTTCTCGTCGGAGAGAATGTTGAGGCGACTGATCAGCACCGCGGCTTCCAGCACCGCCGCCTTGGCGCGGTTCAGGCCGAGAAAGCGGTGATGGCCCTCGCTGTGATAGGTCTTGCAGAAGATGCGCGGGCGCTGCCGGTCCTCCTCGACCCGGTCCACGGTGATCTCGTCATGCGAGAGCGCGCCGACGAGGCGGGGGCAGTCGATATAGCTCGCCTTCTGCGTCTCGACCGGGATGCGCTTGCCGAGCACGCAGGCGGCGATGAGCCGCACGTCGTCGGTGAAGTTGATGACGCCGATCTGGGTATCGACCAGATTGTCGAGCGTGCGCGAGGGCTTGAAGGGTTGGAGCAGGTAGCCGCCCTCGATCACCGTCGCGCCCATGGGGGCGATGTGTCGCTCGCCGTTGCGCGAACGGGTGGTGACGATGGTCTCGCGGATCATGGTTCGCTCTTATCGGGCTTCGCGGGCAGCGTCGAGCCCGCCTTGTCGAATGTCAAACGGTGCGGATCGGCGCCGCCATCGTCGGTGCGTCCGTCGCCGTGCCCGGCAACGCCCCATTTGAGCGCCTCGTCCTGCGCATAGCGCTTGCCGAGGCGGAAGGCGATTTCGGCGCGGGCGGTTTCCACCCCGAGATAGAAAGCGTGGGCGGCATCGTTCTCCACCCCCAGCGAGGGGAAGAAGGCGAAGGGATCGGCGCCGGTGTGGTGGCCGTCGCGGTTGAACACGTGCACGCCGTCCTGCGCCACCATGATGCGGTAGTTGCGATCGCGCACCTCGCCCGCGAGGTCGGCGATCTCGTCGGGCGTGGCGGCATAGGGGCGGCGGTCGCGCAGCGCCATCAGCCCGCCGCCGAAGCCCTGCGGCAGCGCCCCGGCCTCGCGGGCGGCGTAGAACTCCCGCCGGGCACGGTCGAACTCCTTCACCGCCAGCCGGCAATGCGGGCTGACCTGCACCGCCAGCACAGCGTTCAGCTTCAGTTCGGAGATGACGCCCATCAGGATGGCATTGATGCCGGTGGTGTCGGCATCGGTGAGTTCGGTGACGTTGCCGATGCCCATCAATATGTCGATGTCCGGGTATTGCCGGCGCAGCGTCGCGTAGCGCTCCAGTGAGGCGGTGAAGCCGTAATGGATCGGCTCCAGGATCGGATCGGCGAGGAAGGCGCGTCCCTTGGCCCGGCACGCCTCGATGGCGCGGATGAGCGAATTGAGGTCGTTGGGCGGGGAGGGAACCAGCACCGGGATCGCCGGGCCTTCCTTCACGATGGCGAGGGTGTGCTCGGTGAGGCTGAGCAGGTAGTCGGCGCCGGCGCGGGTGGCGCGCGCGAGTTCCTCGGGGTTGAAGCTGTCGACGCTGACCTTCAGCCCCTCCGCCTTTAGCGCCGCGATCGCCTCTTCCAGATGCGGAAAGGGGGTGTCGGGCAGGCAGCCGAGGTCGATCACCTCCGCGCCGTCGGCCGCCAGGCTCTTGGCCCGGGCGACGAGTTCGGGCAGCGAGAGGGCCGAGGCATCGACGATCTCGGCGAAGATCGTCACGTCGTGGCGGGAGAGGTCGGCGCGGGCACGGGCCTTGCCGAAATGCTCCGGCAGGTCGGCCAGCTCGTCTGGGCCACGCTCGAAGGGCAGGCCGAAATGGCGCTCCAGACGCGAGAGGTCGCCGCGGAAGCGGCCGGGCATCACCACGCGCGCCGCCCCCTCCGGCAGTTTCAGCCGGCGCTCGACGATCTCGGCGGTCATCAACGCCGCCACCTTCACGCCGACATTCACCACCACCGGATCGAGCGCCGGCGAGGCGATCTCGCCCGCCACCTTGATCAGGCGCGGCTCGGCGAGCGAGCCGGTGACGAGGGCGACCCTTTCCGCACCGCCGGCGGCTGGCTTGTCCGGCTCCTCAGCCATCGGCCGGTATCCCGGCAGCCAGTGCCGCCTTGCGGGCGGCGACGGCGTGCTCCAGCGCGCCGATGGTTTCCACCACGGAGCAATATTCGAAGCGCGACAGGCGGTCGGTATTCTCGAGGTCGATGGCGCGCGGATAGACCGGCACCGGCCCGCGCGGCGCCATGGTGATCATCTCCGGCGAGGTGTCGCAGGCGAAGACGATGCTCGGCACCCGGCATTTTCCGGCCTGGGCGAAGCAGTTGGTGACGAGGCTGTCGGCGATGCCATAGACGCATTTCGCCACCGTGTTCGCCGAGGCCGGCGAGACGACGAGGGTATGGTAGCGCCCCTCATAGAAGCGGCCGACCGGCACCGCCGAGGCGGACAGATCGTGATAGATGCGCAGCCCCGGCGGCAGCTCCTGCCGATACATGCGCAGCACCTCTTCCGCCGCCTTGGAGACGAAGAGGTCGACCGGATCGAGCGTGGCGATCAGCGCCAGCGACTCGACGAAGAAATGCCCCGAGCCGGTGAGCGCCCAGGCCCAGCGGGCATCTTTTCGATGGCGGGTTCCTGCATCGCTCATGCCGCGCTCCTGTTGCGGGAGAAAGCCGCGAGGGCCTCGTCGATCGACAGAAGCTCGATGCGTCCGGCGTAGCGGGCGGCGAGCGCCGGCACGTGAGGGTCGACGAGGCCGGCTTCGACCCATGCCTCCGGGCGGGAGGAGGTGGCGGTGACGGATTTCACGAAGATCAGCCGGCGGGCTTCCAGGCGCAGCGCCAGCCAGAGGGCGAGGCTGTCGGAGGTGACGTCCCAGCTCGCGGTAAGCTCGGCGTCGCGCCCCATCGCAGCCGGCAGCCAGAGTGCCGCGCGGCCGGCCGCATGGGTGTCGGCCATGGTGGCGGCATCGGCGCAGGGGATGAGGCGTGGCGCGAGATCGACAAAGGCCAGGGCGAGGCTTTCCATGGCGAGGATCGCCATGTGGTGGCAGGCGCGGTCGCTCAGCGACAGGCGCGGTTGCAGTGCGCGCACCGCATCCGCCAGCGGGCCGCCGCCCGGCACGACGATGAGCGGTGCCCCGGCCTCGGCGAGGCCGGCCAGCAGTTCGGCGAGCCGCGGCGCGGCGACGAGGCTGCCGCCGAGCTTGACGATGACCGCTTCCGGCAAAAATGTCTGGTGCATTAGGTCGCGTCCTGCGGCTCGTATCCTGCCTCATTGAGCACGGATGCGCAGCGCTGCTTATGCGACAAAAGGTCGGACGGGAAAACCCTTTGGTTTCCGCGCCTTGGGCGTCCGGATGCGCGGAGGATGGGCCGCGTCGCCTTTCTATAGCCGCGGCTTCGATTGGCGCAGGGCTTGATCAGGGCGGGCCGGGAAGTGTGGCGATCGGGAGCGGGCGGGTAAATGATAGGGCAGGTCCGGTAGCCGGACCGCCCTGGCGGGGGCGGTCCGGCATCGGGCATCTGCGCCAAAGCGCAGCACCGACCTGTCTCGCGGCCATGCCGTGACTGACGCCTCGCTGCGGGGGGCGGTATTGCGAGGTGTCGGTTTCGGCGGGACGAGCATCGGCTCATCCGCACCGCGAGAACAAACGCACCCTAGCGTCAAATTGAGAAACTTACCAGTACCAATAAATTTGGCACGCGATCGGCTTTCGCGTGTCCGAAAGCTGGGACGGCACATCAAAAGGGTCGAGAACAAAAAAAAGCCCGGAGCGGGGCTCCGGGCTTTTAAAGGTTAGACGGTCATGGAGCGGCGAACCGCTCCGTATTCCAAATCGAGGATGGGCCCGATCCGAAGGCTTGTCGAGGGTGATTCGTGCCGATCACGTATTCGGGATTCGCAGATCACGTCTCGCGGTGCGGGGCTGTGGTGCCCGCCAGCGGGCGAAGGTATTCGGCGCTTGCCGTGACGTGAACGGCAGCTTTGAGAGTGGCCGGCCACGCGCCGCGAGCCAAGGCCCTCCTGCCGGTTTGGACGGTGGAGGGCTGAATCTCGGCGCCATCGGCGGCCCTTTCGGGCGCGGCCCTGCGTCAGATATCGGCGAGATGATGCAGGGCGATGCCGGCGGCGGTGGCGACATTGAGCGAGTCGAATCCGCCCGCCATCGGAATACGCACTGTGCGGGCGCGGGCCATGATGGCGGCTGACAGGCCTGGCCCCTCGGCACCGACCATCAGCGCGGTGCGGGGCGCGCGGACGAGCTGCTTCAGCATGGTGGTGCCGGATGGGCTGAAGGCGAGCAACTCGAAGCCGTTTGTCGCCAGCAGATCCAGGAGCGCCTCCGCGCTTCCCTCCCGCGCGAAGGGCACGACGAGACTGCCGCCGACCGAGACGCGGATCGCCTTACGGTAAAGCGGGTCGCAGGAGGCGAAATCGAACAGCGCCGCGTCCGCCCCGAAGGCGGCGGCATTGCGCATGATGCCGCCGACATTGTCGTGATTGGTGATGCCGAGCGCCACCACCACCAGAGCGCGCTCCGGCAGGCCGGCGAGAAGCGCGGCGGCGGAAGCCTCCTGCCCACGCAAGCCGACGCCGAGCAGGCCGCGATGGATGTGAAAACCGGTGATGCCGTCGAGGATCGCCTGACTGGCGGTGTAGACCGGCACATGCTCCGGCGCCTGGGCGAGGAGGGGCGCCAGCGCCTCCGCTCGGCTCTCGGCGATGAGCAGCGATTCCAGCGCGAAACGGTTGCGCGGCGACAAGGCGACGTCGAGCACCGTCCGGCCCTCGACGATGAAGCGCCCGCCGCGCCCGACGAGGTCGCGCTCCTTGATGACGCGATAGGCGTCGATGCGCGGGTCGTCCGGCGTGGCGAGGGAGACGAGGCGGGTCACCCGCCGAGTTCCTCGCGCAGCATTTCGAGCTCCAGCCACTCTTCCTCGGCCTTGGCAAGCGCCGCCTGGGCCTTGGTCAGCTCGGCGGTGGCCTTCTGGAAGCCGGCGGGATCGCGCGTATAGAAATTCGGCGTGTGCAGCGTGTTGTTCAGCCGCTTGATGTCGGATTCCAGTTGCGACATGCGCTTGGGCAGCTGTTCCAGCGCATGCTTCTCCTTGAAGGAGAGCTTGCGCTTCGACGCGGCCGCAGCGGGAGACGCGGGCGAACCGGCCGCGCTCGATTTGACCGCGGCCGGCGCAGCGGCCGCCGCCGCCGCGGCGGCCCGCGCCTTCACGCCATGGCCGCGCTGGGCGACCATGTCGGAATAGCCGCCGGCATAGACGTTCCAGTTGCCATCGCCCTCATAGGCGATGGTGGCGGTGACGGTTCGGTCGAGGAAGTCGCGGTCGTGGCTGACCAGCAGGACGGTGCCGGCATAGTCGTCGATCATCTCTTCCAGGAGATCGAGGGTCTCGAGGTCGAGATCGTTGGTCGGCTCGTCGAGCACCATCAGGTTGCTGGCTTGCGCGAGGGCGCAGGCAAGGAGCAGCCGCCCGCGCTCGCCGCCGGACAGCCGCGATACGGCGGTGCCGGCCTGCTCCGGGGTGAACAGGAAGTCCTTCATATAGCCGATGACGTGGCGCGGGTTGCCGCCGACAAACACCTGGTCGCCACGTCCGTCGGTGAGCGTGTCGCGCACCGTGCGGTTGGGGTCGAGCGCGGCGCGGCGCTGGTCGAGCGTCGCCATCTCGATATTGGTGCCGAGCTTGGCCTTGCCGCTATCGGGGGCCAGTTCGCCGGTGAGCATCTTGAGCAGCGTGGTCTTGCCGGCGCCGTTGGGGCCGACGATGCCGATACGGTCGCCGCGCTGGATGCGGATCGACAGGTCGCGCACGATGACGCGATCGCCATAGGATTTGGAGATGTGCTCCGCCTCCATCACCAGCTTGCCGGAGACGTCAGCCTCGGTGGCGGTGACGGAAATGGTGCCCACCGCGCCGCGATGGTCGCGGAACCTGGCGCGCAGATCGGCCAGCTCGCCGACGCGGCGCATGTTGCGCTTGCGCCGGGCGGTGACGCCGTAGCGCATCCAGTGCTCTTCCGCGACGATCTTGCGGGCGAGCTTCTGCTGGTCGCGCTCCTCCTCCTCCAGCACCTGGTCGCGCCATTCCTCGAAGAAGGCGAAACCGCGCTCCATGCGCCGCGTGCGGCCGCGGTCGAGCCAGACGGTGGCGCGCGTGAGGTCCTGCAGGAAACGCCGGTCATGGCTGATCAGCACGAGGGCGGAGCGCAGCGAGGCGATCTCGGCTTCCAGCCACTCGATGGCCGGCAGGTCGAGATGGTTGGTCGGCTCGTCGAGCAGCAGGATGTCCGGCTCGGGCGCCAGCACGCGGGCAAGCGCGGCACGGCGGGCCTCGCCGCCGGACAGGTTGGCCGGGTCTTCCTCGCCGGTGAGGCCGAGTTCGTTGAGCAGGTAGATGGCACGGTATTCCGCATCGCCCGGCCCCATACCCGCCTCGACATAATCGAGCGTGGTCCGGAAGCCAGAGAGGTCCGGCTCCTGCGGCAGGTAGCGCACCGTGGCGCCGGGCTGCACGAAGCGTGGGCCGCTATCGGCCTGCACCAGGCCGGCGGCGATCTTGAGCAAGGTCGACTTGCCGGAGCCGTTGCGGCCGACGAGGCCGACGCGTTCGCCGGCGGAGACGGACAGTTCCGCCCCTTCGAGCAGCGGAGTGCCGCCGAAGGTGAGGCGTGTGTCTTGAAGCAGAAGGAGAGGGGGTGCCATGGCGCGGGGATAGGGGATGAACCCGCGCGGGGCAAGGGGGCAGGCACGGCCGAGGGCGCTATTCCGCCAGACCGTGGCGATGGAAGACGCAGGCCAGCTTGTTGCCGTCCGGATCGCGGGCATAGGCGGCGTAGAAGCCGGGCCCGTATTGCGGGCGCAGTCCGGGTGCGCCCTCATCGCTGCCGCCATGGGCGAGGGCGGCGGCGTGGAAGGCGTCGACCTGCGTCGCGCTGGTGGCGCGCAGCGCCACCATGGGGCCGTTGCCGGGCTGCGGCGCGTGGCCGTCATAGGGATGGCAGAGCCAGAGGCTGACGCCGCCATCATAGTCCGGCCCGTAGCCGGCCCAGCCGGGCGTCGCATCGGCGCTGCGGACCTGGCCGAGCGCCGCCATCACCGCATCGTAGAAGCCGAGCGCCCGGCCGAAATCCGCGACGCCGAGAGTGACATAGAGAATGAGCGACGGCATATCGGGTCTCCTGCCTCAACGGAAGTCTGGTGCGTGAACGGAAGTCGGGCCGCCGCCATGTGGCGGCAACAGGCGCGGGCGTGTAAACAGCCGCTCACAAGCATCCGCCAGACGATCGGACGTTGCCATGACCTCGACGACAGTCGCCGACCTCGCCCCGCTTCTTGAAACGATCGGCCGCCACATCGGCGCCCAGCATGTGCTGACCGCGCCCGGCGATACCGCCGCCTATCTGCGCGAGGAGCGCGGGCTCTATGACGGGCGCACCCCGGCGGTGCTGCGGCCGGGTTCGGCTGAGGAGGTCGGCTTCATCGTCGCCGCCTGCGCCGAGGCGGGGGCGCCGATCGTGCCGCAAGGCGGCAATACCGGCCTCGTCGGCGGGCAGATGCCGTTCGGCGAGCTCGTCGTTTCGCTTGCCCGGTTGGACAAGATCCGTCAGGTCGATCCCATCGACATGACGATGACGGTGGAAGCCGGCTGCATTCTCGACACCATTCACAACGCGGCGGAGGCGGTGGGCTGCCTGTTCCCGCTGCACATCGCCTCGCAAGGCTCCTGCCGCATCGGCGGCAATCTTGCCACCAATGCCGGCGGCACCGCGGTGCTGCGCTATGGCAATGCCAAGGAGCTGGTGCTCGGCCTCGAAGTGGTGCTCGCCGACGGGCGGGTGTGGAACGGGCTGAAGCGGCTGCGCAAGAACAATGCCGGCTATGACCTCAAGCAACTGTTCCTCGGTACCGAAGGCACGCTCGGCATCATCACCGCGGCGGTGCTCAAGCTGTTCCCGGCGCCGGCGCAGCGCACCACGGCCTTTCTCGCCGTGCCCGACCCGGAACATGCGCTCAAGCTGCTGCACCGGCTGCGCGGCCTCGCCGGCGACGGGCTGACCACCTTCGAGCTGATGGCGGATTTCGGCATCGAGACGGTACTCAAGCACATGCCGGGCACGGTACGGCCGTTCGCCGGGCGCTACGACTGGTACGTGCTGACCGAGTTCTCCGCCCCGACCCGCGCCTTCGATCTCGGCGCGCTGATGGAGAGCGGGCTGGAGGCGGCGATGGAGGCCGGTGAGGTGACCGATGCGGTGATCGCCGCCAGCGAGGCGCAGGCGGATGCGCTGTGGCGGCTGCGCGAGGACATGAGCGAGGCGCAGAAGCACGAAGGCGGCTCGATCAAGCATGACGTCTCGGTGCCGGTGTCGAAGGTGCCGGAGTTCCTCGCCCGCGCGCTGCCGGCGGTGACCGCCGAATTGCCCGGGCTGCGGCCATGCCCTTTCGGCCATGTCGGCGACGGCAACATCCACTTCAACCTCAGCCAGCCGGTGGGCATGGAAAAGGCCGCCTTCATCGACATGTGGGAGCGCTTCAATCGCATCGTGCACGACATCGTGACCGAGATGGACGGCTCGATCGCCGCCGAGCACGGCATCGGCCGGCTGAAGGCGCATGAGCTCGCGCACTATGCCGATCCGCTGGCGCTGGAGCTGATGGGGCGGCTGAAACATGCGCTCGACCCGCTGGGACTGCTGAATCCCGGCAAGGTGCTGGAGGTGTAGTCAGTACCTGCATCAGTCTAGAATGATCATAAGGTGCAAAATTGAAGTATTCGCCTTCTTTTGAACCGTTCTACTGTTTGAAGAATGGGCATTTTGAGGTTGTCGGGAGCGTATAGAGGGGTTTAAGGAAACCGTTAATTGACCAGTCGCCCCGTCCATCGGCCTTCGCGCGTTGAGCGAGGCCATGGCGGGCCGCCAATGACGGGTAGCCCCATGCCGACCCTTCGTCTGCCGACGACATGCCTTCCGATGCCGCGCCTTGCCGCCTCGCCCCGCCTTTCACTGATCGCGCTGCTCGCGCTGTCGGTGTTGGCCGGGCCGCCGGTGGCGTTTGCGCAGGGGGCGGCGCCGACGGCAACGCAAGCGCCGGCGGCCGTGCCGGGGCAGCCGCTGGGTCAGGCCCCGGCGGCTCCCGTCGCCACCCCGTCGACCGCTGCCCCGTCGACCGCTGCCCCCACGACCGCCGCTCCTGTGACGACGGATCCTGTTGCCCCGGCTCCCGCGACGAACGTTCCGGCGAGCAATGGTGCGACGGGCGACGCGTCCTCACCGGCGGGCGCTCCGGCGCCTGACGCTGGTGCTGCGGCTGCGGCTGCGGCCGATGCTGCCGCGCCGGCGCATGAAGGCGAGGATCCCACCGTCTCCGCCCAGCTGCCGCACGACCTGTCGCCCTGGGGCATGTTCATGGCCGCCGACTGGGTGGTGAAGGCGGTGATGATCGGCCTCGCCTTCGCCTCGGTGGTGACCTGGACGGTGTGGCTGGCAAAGAGCGTCGAGCTGATGGCGGCGCAGACGCGGGTGCGCAAGACGCTGCGCGGTTTCCTCGCCAGCGCCTCGCTGGACGAGGCCCGCCGGGTCGGCGCCAAGGGGCCGGCGGCGGCGATGCTGCGCTCCACCGATCTCGAATTGAAGCGCTCCGGCGACCTGCCGGCCGAGGGCATCAAGGAACGCGTCTCGATCTCGCTGGGCCGCATCGAAGTGGCGACCGGCCGCGCGATCAACCGCGGCACCGGCCTGCTCGCCACCATCGGCGCCACCGCCCCCTTCGTCGGCCTTTTCGGCACCGTGTGGGGCATCATGAATTCGTTCATCGGCATCTCGAAGGCGCAGACCACCAATCTCGCCGTAGTGGCGCCGGGTATCGCCGAGGCGCTGCTCGCCACCGCCATCGGCCTCGTCGCCGCCATTCCGGCGGTGGTGATCTACAACCACTTCGCCCGCCAGGTGGCCGGCTATCGCATCCTGATGGGCGATGCCTCGGCCGAAGTGCTGCGGCTGCTGTCGCGCGATCTCGACCGGCGCGACGCCCGCGAGACGTCGCGCTCGGCGGCGACCACGGCTCGCCTGCGCGCCGCTGCCGAGTGAGGTGAACCGATGGCTGCCAAGCTCCAGAGCGGCGACGTCGACGATCTCGCCGAGAACCACGAGATCAACGTCACCCCGTTCATCGACGTCATCCTGGTGCTGCTGATCATCTTCATGGTGGCGGCGCCGCTCTCCACCGTCGATGTGAAGGTCGACCTGCCGGCCTCGACGGCGGCGGTGCAGCCGCGGCCCGACAAGCCGGTCTATCTCAGCGTGAAGAGCGACCTCGGCCTCGCTCTCGGCAATGACGACGTGCCGCGCGGGGAACTGGGCGCGACGCTGGATCGCGCTGCCGAAGGCAAGAAGGACACCCGCATCTTCCTGCGCGCCGACAAGAGCGTCGCCTATGGCGATCTGATGGAGGTGATGAACCTCCTGCGCACCGCCGGCTATCTCAAGATCGCACTGGTCGGGCTGGAAGCCATGCCGGCGGCGGGAACGGCGCCGGCTGCGGCGAATGCCGCGACCCCAGCGCCGGGTACGGTCGCGACCCCTGCGCCCTCGGCTCCCGCGCCTGCCGCTCCGGCGCCTGCGGGTGCGGCTCAATGAGCCTTATGCTGCTGCGTGGCGGAACGGTCGAGCGGCTGGTTCGCGCCGGAAGCTGGGTCGGCTGCGGCGTGCTGGTGCTCGGCGTGCATGGCGGCGCGCTCGCCTATCTGATGTCCTCTCCGCCGCCGGAGCCGCTGCCCGAGCCGGCGGCGATCATGATCGAGCTCGCCGAAGTGCCGGTGGCGCCGCCCTCCCAGCCGGCCGAGGTCGCGCCCGGCCCGCAGATGATGGAAGCGCCCGAGGAAGTCGAAGAAGACGTCAAGCCGGACGAACTGCCCGAGGAGGAAGTGGAGCCGCCGCCGCCACCCGAGCCGGTGAAGCAGGAGGAGCCGCTGCCGGAGGTGACGGAATCCCCCGCCCCGGACATCGAGGTGCCGTTGCCGCCGCCGGCGCCGCTCGCCGCCGAGCTGACTCCGCCGGAGAAGGTGGAGCCCAAGAAGGAACGGCCGAAGAAGAAGCCGAAGCCGCGCGAGAAGAGCGAGAAGCCGCCGGCGCCGCGCACCTCCGCCGCGCCGCAGATGCAGGCGGAGAACTCCGAGCGCATCGCCGCGCCGACGGCGGGCGCCGCCTCCTCACGCTCGATGACGCCGGCGAACTGGCGCTCGCGGCTGATGGCGCATCTCAACCGCAACAAGCGCTACCCGACCGGCGAGAGCGGTTCGGGCAAGGCGCGGGTCGCCTTCACCATCAATCGGGCGGGGCAGGTGCTGAGCGCGCGGCTGGTGGGCTCGTCGGGCAATTCCCGCTTCGACGAGGAGGCGGTGGCGATGGTGCGCCGCGCCTCGCCGGTGCCGGCGCCGCCGCCGGAAGTGCCGGGTGGCTCCATTGCCTTTACCGTGCCGGTGGATTTCACCCTGCGATGAGCGGCCTTGGCTCCGGAGCCGCAGCGACGCCGTGAGGATGGCGCTGCCGGGATGACGTGCGGGTCGGGAGCGGGGTCTTCGAGGCGCGGTCGCCCCGAGGGAGGCCGCGATTGGGGGGCAGGGACTTACCCCAGCTCGGCGAAAGCCGGCGCATGGCGCAGCGTGCCCTGCGTCGCGGGTAGCGCGCCGCCGAGCGGCAGCACCATGAGGTGCGGGCCGGCATAGGGCGAGGCGAAGCCCGCCGCCGCTTCGGCGGAGAAGCCGAAACGCTGGTAATAGGCGGGATCGCCGAGCACGAAGATGGCCCGCCAGCCCATCGCTCCGGCATGCCCGATGGCGTGGCGAACCAGTTCGCCGCCAATGCCGTGCGCACGACGATCCGGACCGACCGCCAGCGGGGCGAGCGCCAGCGCCGGGAAGGCGGCGGCAATCGGCGAGAGCAGGATGTGGCCGACGATCTCGCCATCCTCCTCCGCGACGAATGAGACGATCGCGTCGCCGGCCGCGCGCAGGCGGTTGATGAGATCGGCTTCGTCCGGGCCGTCAAAGGCGTCGCGCACCAGGGCATGGATCGCCGCCGCCTCGCCGGGCTGTTCGTCGCGGATGAGCATGCGGGGTCTCCTAGGCGCCCAGCCGGGCGAGCGTAGCGGACAGATCCTCCCACAGCTCGTCCGGATCCTCGAGGCCGATGCTGAGGCGGATCAGGCGGCCGGCATCGTGCCATGGCCCGCCATTCTGCCGCGGCGCGATCTCCATCGGGGCGAGCAGGCTATGGGTGCCGCCCCAGGAGGCGCCGATGGCGAAGACCTTCAGCTCCGATAGCGCGGCGGCGAGGTTCGGCTCGGTCGCTGCCTTGAGGACGATGCTGAAGACGCCCGAAGCCCCCTTGAAGTCGCGCGTGAAGGCGGCATGGCCGGGGCAGGAGGGGAGCGCCGGGTGCAGCACGGTCTCGACCTGCGGCATGGCGGCGAGGCGGCGGGCGAAATCCTCGGCCACCCGCCCCGAATGGGCAAGGCGCACCGCCATGGTCTCCATGCCCCGCAGGGCGAGCGAGCATTCGTCCGGCGATACGCCGATGCCGAGTGCCGACAGGGTCTGGCGCAGGCGCCGGTGCAGCGCGACATCGGCGACGGTGATCGAGCCGAGCAGCAGGTCGGAATGGCCGCCGACATATTTGGTCAGCGCCTCGCAGGCGAAATCGGCACCATGCGCCAGCGGCTTGAACAGCAGCGGCGTCGCCCAGGTGTTGTCGCAGCCGGTGAGAACCCCGCGCGCCCTGGCCGCCGCGACGATGGCGGGCACGTCCGGCACTTCCATGGTGCCGGAACCGGGCGCCTCGATCCAGACGAGGCGGGTGCGGGCATCGATGAGATCGGCGATGCCGGCGCCGACCAGCGGGTCGTAGACGGTGAAGTCGATGCCGCGCGGGGCGAGATGCTGGGCACAGAGCGTGTGCACCGGCGGATAGGCGTTGTCCGGAATCAGCACCCGGTCGCCCGGCGCCAGCAAGGTCAGCATCACCATGGAGATGGCGGCCTGGCCGGAGGGCACGATGACGGTGCGCGCGCCGCCATGCAGCCGCGTGAGCTGCTCGGCGAGGGTGCGCGTGGTCGGCGTGCCGTGCAGGCCGTAAGTGTAGCCGTCCACCCCGCGTTCGGCGCGGCGCAGGAAGGCCTCGCCATCCGGATAGACGATGGTCGAGGCCCGGTGCACCGGAACCGTCAGGCTGGCATAGCCCTCCTGCGACACGGCGGGAGCATGGACGCAGCGTGTGGCATCCCGCATGGCCCTGCCGTCCGTCCCGCTCATTCCACCGCCCAGCAGGCGACCAGCCGGCCGGCCTTGAGCTCCAGCGGCGGCGCCTCGTGGCGGCAACGCTCGAAGGCGAGCGGGCAGCGCGGGTTGAAGGCGCATCCCGTCGGTGGGTCGAAGGGGGAGGGGAGCTCGCCCTCCAGCACGATGCGCTCCTTCTTCGCCTCCGGGTCGGCGACCGGGGTCGCCGACATCAGCGCCCGGGTATAGGGGTGCTTGGGATCGTCGAAGATGGCGTCGCGCGGGCCGTGCTCGACCGCGCGGCCGAGATACATCACCATCACCTCGTCGGCCATGTGCCGGACCACGCCGAGATCGTGCGAGACGAACACATAGGCGACGCCGAGGCTCTCCTGCAGCTCGACCAGCAGGTTCAGCACCTGCGCCCGCACCGAGACATCGAGCGCCGAGACCGGCTCGTCGAGGACGAGGATCTTCGGCCGCAGCACCAGCGCGCGGGCGATGGCGATGCGCTGGCGCTGGCCGCCGGAGAACATGTGCGGGTAGCGGCCATGATGCTCGGGGCGCAGGCCGACGCGCTGCATCATGTCGATGGCCCGCTCGCGCCGCTCGGCGGCGGACAGCTTGGTGTTGACCAGCAGCGGCTCCTCGATGGCATTGCCGATGGTCTGGCGCGGATTGAGCGAGCCATAGGGGTTCTGGAAGATCATCTGCACCTCGCCGCGATAGCGGCGGCGGGTCTTCGCGTCGATGCCGGCAACATCGACATCGTCGATGAGCAGCGCGCCGGTGCCGGGCGTCTCGATCATGGTCAGCATGCGGGCGAGCGTCGACTTGCCGGAGCCGGATTCGCCGACCACCGCCAATGTGCTGCGCGGCGCCAGCGCGAAGCTGATGCCGGCCACCGCCTTCACCGTCGCCGGCTTGGCCATCAGGCCGCGCGAGACATTGTAGGACTGGGCGAGGTCGACCGCCTCCATCACCGGCCGTGCGACCGGGATTCTCGCTGCGTTGGTCATGCCGGCACCTCCAGTTTCTTCAGGCCGCGCGGGTGGCCCTCGACCAGCGGCGTGTGGCACAGCGCATAGCCGAGCTCAGCGCCAGCGCGCGGCGGCGGGATGGTACGGCAGGTCTGGGTGGCGAAGCGGCAGCGCGGCGAGAACAGGCAGCCGGCCGGCCGGTCGGCGAGGCCCGGCACCACGCCGGGAATGGAGGGCAGGATACGCCCGCTCGCCCGCTCCGGCAGCGCCGCCAGCAGCGCCGAGGTGTAGGGATGGTGGGGATCGCGGAACAGGCCGCGCGTCGGCTGCATCTCCACCTGCTGGCCGGCATAGTGGACGCAGACCCGCTGCGCCGTCTCGGCCACCACGCCCATATCGTGGGTGATCAGCACCAGACCGACGCCGCTGTCCTTCTGCAGGCGCAGCAGCAGATCGAGGATCTGCGCCTGGATGGTGACGTCGAGCGCGGTGGTGGGCTCGTCGGCGATGATCAGCTTCGGCCGGCAAGCCAGCGCCATGGCGATCATCACCCGCTGGCTCATGCCGCCGGAGAGCTGGTGCGGGAAGGCCTTGAGCCGCCGCTCCGGCTCGGGGATGCCGACCAGTTCCAGAAGCTCGATGGCGCGTGCCTGACGGGCGGCCTTGTCGAGGTCGAGATGCGCCGCCATCGCCTCGCGCAGCTGGAAGCCGACGGTGAAGCACGGATTGAGACTGGACATCGGCTCCTGGAAGATCATCGCCAGGTCGCGGCCGATGATCTTGCGGCGCTCGCGCGGTGACAGCGCCAGCAGATCCTTGCCGTCGAAGCTGAGCCGGTCGGCCGTCACGGTGGCGGTCCAGGGCAGCAGCCCCATCACCGCCAGCATGGCGACCGACTTGCCGGAGCCGCTCTCGCCGACAATGGCGACTAGTTCGCCGGTGGCGACGTCGAGATCGACCTTGTCCACCGCCCGGAACGGGCCGCGGCCGGTGGCGAAGGTGACCGAGAGATTGCGGATGGAGAGAAGACTCATGGCTCAGCTCCGGCGCAGCTTGGGGTCGAGCGCGTCACGCAGGCCGTCGCCCATCAGGTTGATCGCGACCACGGTGACGAGGATGGCGAGGCCGGGAAGGGTGACGATCCACGGCGCGGCGCGGATGAACTCGCGCGAGTCGGCGAGCATCGCCCCCCATTCCGGGATCGGCGGCTGGGCGCCGAGGCCGAGGAAGCCCAGCGCCGCCGCTTCCAGGATCGCATCGGAAATGCCGAGCGCCGCCTGCACGATCAGCGGCGCGAGGCAGTTCGGCAGCACGGTGACGAACATCAGCCGCAGCTTGCCGACGCCGGCGACGCGCGCGGCCACGACATATTCCTTCGACAGCTCGGCGATGGCGGCGGCGCGGACCAGCCGCACATAGCGCGGCAGATACACCACCGTGACGGCGATGATGGTGTTGAGCAGGCTCGGTCCCAGCACCGCCACCACCAGGATGGCGAGCACCAGGCTGGGGATGGCCACCACAAGGTCCATCACCCGCATCACCACCACCTCGACGACGCCGCGCAGGAAGGCGCTGGCGAGGCCGAGCACGATGCCGACCACCACCGAGACGAGCATCACCGACATGCCGATGCCGAGCGAGATGCGCGCGCCATAGATCAACCGCGAGAGCACGTCGCGCCCGACCGCATCGGTGCCGAACGGGAATTGCCACGTGCCGCCGGCCCAGACCGGCGGTTGCTGCACGAACTGGCGGAACTGCTCGATGGGCGAATGCGGCGCCACCAAGGGTGCGAACAGCGCGAGGAAGGCGATGAACGCCACCACCATCAGGCCGAGCACGGCGCCGCGGTTCTCGCTGAAGGCGGACCAGAAGGCGCGCAGCGAGGACGGCGCCGGCGGCACCGTCTCGATGATGGCGCCGTCCGGCAGGATGGTTTCGTCGAGGGGCTGATCAACCATGACGGATCCTCGGGTTGATCGCGACATAGGTGAGGTCGACGATGAGGTTGACGAGGATGACGATGCCCGAGATCAGCATGATGCCGCCCTGCAAGGCCGGATAGTCGCGGCGGGCGATCGACTCGATCAGCCATTTGCCGACGCCCGGCCAGGCGAAGATGGTCTCGGTGAGCACCGCGCCGGCGAGCAGCGTGCCGGTCTGCAGCCCGATGACGGTGACCACCGGGATCAGCGCATTGCGAAGCGCGTGCAGGCCGACCACCCGCAGCGGCGAGAGCCCCTTGGCGCGGGCGGTGCGCACATAGTCCTCGCCCAGCACCTCCAGCATGGAGGAGCGGGTCATGCGGGCGATGACGGCGAGGGGAATGGTGCCGAGCACGATGGAGGGCAGGATGAGATGCGCCACCGCCGAGCCGAAGGCACCTTCCTGGCCCGACAGCAGGCTGTCGATCAGCATGAAGCCGGTCACCGGCTCGAAATAGTAATTGATCAGGTCCATGCGGCCGGAGACCGGGGTGAGCCCGAGATATTCCGACATGAACATGATGAGCAGCAGACCCCACCAGAAAATCGGCATCGAATAGCCGGTGAGCGCCACCGTCATCACCGAATGATCGAAGAAGCTGCCACGCTTCACCGCCGCGATGACGCCGGCGGGGATGCCGAGCACGATGGCGAAGATCAGGCCGCACAGCGTGAGTTCCAGCGTCGCCGGGAACAGGATGGCGAATTCGTGCAGCACCGGCGTCTTGGTGACGATGGAGACGCCGAAATCGCCATGGACGATGCCATTGGCGTAATCGAGGAACTGCTGCCACACCGGCCGGTCGAGGCCGAGTTCATGGCGCAGCATGGCGAGGCGCTCGGGGGCGATGCCGCGCTCGCCGGTGCGGGCCTCGATCGGGTCGCCGGGCACGAGGCGCACCGCCACGAAGGTGACGAACATCAGCGCCACGAAGGTCGGCAGCGTCAGGGCGACGCGGCGGATGAAAAAGCGGAACATCGATATCCCGGGCTTGCGATGCGCCATACCCGGAGCGGCCTGCTCCTCGCGGAGCCACGGAACGCGGCGGGTGGCGGATCTGAGGTCGTCACGTCACGGACGGGACACTGAAGCGCAGCGCGCGCGATCACTGTGACGGCGTAAAAGCGACGCCGAGCGGGCCATCCGGTCCGGACGGCGACGGGCTCCATCGCCTTTTCCCCTGTGAGCCGTGACCTCACCGAAAGGGAAACGGGCGTGAACCCGGCAGGCTTGAAGACGGCGAAACACAAAACTCCGCCGGCTTTCACGGCGCTGCTCTAGCGCATCGGCAGGACCGCGGCGTTTCGAAAAAGCACGGTGCCGGCGGAGCGCTCCCTCCGCCGGCACCGGCATCACGTCACTTCAGGTCGACGCCGTAGAACTCGTGGCGGCCGAAGGGGCTCACCTTGTAGTCGACGACTTCCTTGCGGGTCGGCTCATAGACCACCGAGTGGGCGATGGTGAACCAGGGCGCATCTTCCTTCACGATGACCTGCGCCTGCTCGTAGAGCTTGGTGCGCTCGGCGACGTCCGAGATGGTCTTCGCCTTGTTGATGAGGGCGTCGAAGTCCTTGTTGCACCACTTGGCGAGGTTCTGCCCGCCCGGACGGGCGGCGGCGCAGCCGAGCAGGAAGAAGAAGTTGTCCGGATCGCCATTGTCGCCGGTCCAGCCGAGCTGGCCGGTCATGTGCTCGCCCTGCTGCAGGCGCTTGCGGTACTCACCCCACTCATAGGACACCAGCTTGGCGTTGATGCCGAGCTTGGAGAGGTCCGACTGCATCATCTCGGCGATGCGCTTGGCGTTGGGGTTGTAGGGGCGCTGCACCGGCATCCACCACAGATCGATGTCGAGCGGGGTCTTCACGCCGGCCGCGTCGAGCATCTGCTTGGCCTTGGCCGGATCGAACGGATAGTCCTTCACCGCGGTGTTGTAGGACCAGATGGTCGGCGGGATCGGGTTGATCGCCGCCTGGCCGGCGCCCTGGTAGACGTCCTTGATGATCGCCGCCTTGTCGATCGCCATGTTGAAGGCCTGGCGGACCTCCTTCTTGTCGAAGGGCGGCTTCTGGGTGTTGAAGGACAGATAGGCGATGTTGAGGCCCGGCTGCGACAGGAGGTTCAGCGCCGGATCGGTCTTCATCGCCGCGATGTCGGCCGGGTTCGGCGCGATCATCACATGGCACTCGCCCTTCTTCACCTTGGCGTAGCGGGCGGTGGGATCCGGGGTGATGGCGAAGACGAGGTTGTCCAGCGCCGGCTTGCCCTCGAAATAGGCCGGGTTGGCCTTGTAGCGGATCACCGCGTCCTTCTGGTAGTTCACGAAGGAGAACGGGCCGGTGCCGACCGGGATCTGGTCGAACTGCTCGGGGGTGCCCTTCTTGAGCAGGAAGTCGGCATATTCCTTCGACATGATGGTGCCGAAGTCCATGGCGAGGTTGGCCAGCATCGGCGCGTTGGGCTCGGTGAGGGTGAACTTCACCGTGTAGTCGTCCACCTTGTCGATCGACTTGAGCAGGTCGGGCATGCTCATGTCGTTGAAGTAGTCATACGCGCCGCCGGTGACCTTGTGGTACGGGTTCTCGGGCTTCCACTGGCGCTCGAACGAGAACAGCACGTCGTCGGCGTTGAAATCGCGGGTCGGCGTGAAGCCGTTGACGCCGGCGTGCCACTTCACCCCCTTGCGCAGCTTGAAGGTGATTTCCTTGCCGTCGTCGGACACCGTCCAGCTCTCGGCGAGGCCGGGCACCACCTTGGTCGAACCGCGCTCGAACTCGACGAGCTGGTTGTAGACCGGGCGGGCGGCGTCGAAGCTGGTGCCGGTGGTGTTGAGGGCCGGCGTGAAGTTCTCGGGGCTGCCCTCCGAGCAATAGACGAGCGTCTTGGCCGCGTAGGCCGGCGCGGACAGCGCCACAAGTACAGCCGCCGTGGCGGCTAGCTTGGCATTCAATACCGGCATGATGAGTTCCCCTTATGCGGATGTGCGGCGGTAGCCCGTTGCACGCGGGCTGATTATTGCCAGTTCGTCGCACCCATGACGGGAAATCAAACACGCCTTGATCGCTTGTGCAATAAGGCTTCTGGCCCCTACCAAAGTCGTATGTCTAGACATTTGGGGGCGGCTATGGGCGTCGCTGCCCCGCGGGTGTAAGACGGAAGCCACCGCGCCGGGGAGAGGCGCGGACGTATCAGGGAGACGAGACGAATGAACGCCGCGTTGCATGCCGCCCCCAAGGCGATCTTCGACTGGGAGGATCCGTTCGACCTCGACGGCCAGCTCACCGAGGAGGAGCGCATGGTGCGCGACACGGCGCGCGATTATGCCCAGGAAAATCTGATGCCGCGGGTAGCCTCCGCCTATCGCGAGGAGCGCTTCGACCGCGAAATCATGAGCGAGATGGGGGCACTCGGCCTGCTCGGCCCGACCATCCCGGAAGAATATGGCGGCGCCGGGCTCGGCTATGTCGCCTATGGGCTGGTGGCGCGAGAGGTCGAGCGGGTCGATTCGGGCTATCGATCGGCGATGAGCGTGCAGTCCTCGCTGGTGATGCACCCGATCCACGCCTATGGCAGCGAAGCCCAGAAGCAAAAATATCTGCCGAAGCTGGCCACCGGCGAGATCGTCGGCTGCTTCGGCCTGACCGAGCCGGATGCCGGCTCCGATCCCTCCGGCATGCGCACCCGCGCCGAGAAGATCGATGGCGGTTACCGGCTCAAGGGCGCCAAGATGTGGATCACCAACGCTCCCATTGCCGACGTCGCGGTGGTATGGGCAAAGTCTGCCGCGCATGACAATGCCATTCGCGGCTTCGTGCTGGAGCGCGGTACCAAGGGGCTGTCGCTGCCCAAGATCGAGGGCAAGCTCTCGCTGCGCGCCTCCGTCACCGGCGAGATCGTGATGGACGACGTCGAGGTGCCGGAAGAGGCGTTGCTGCCGAACGTTTCCGGGCTGAAGGGGCCGTTCGGCTGCCTCAACCGCGCCCGCTACGGCATCGGCTGGGGCACGATGGGGGCGGCGGAAGCGTGTTACGCGGCGGCGCGCTCCTATACGCTCGACCGCCATCAGTTCGGTCGGCCGCTGGCGGCCAACCAGCTGATCCAGAAGAAGCTCGCCGACATGGCGACCGAAATCGCCCTGGGTCTGCAACTCGCCCTGC
Organism: Ancylobacter defluvii; assembly: GCF_018390605.1. Classification (GTDB taxonomy): domain Bacteria; phylum Pseudomonadota; class Alphaproteobacteria; order Rhizobiales; family Xanthobacteraceae; genus Ancylobacter; species Ancylobacter defluvii. The sequence continues at coordinate 405,056 of NZ_JAHBGD010000024.1, read as the reverse complement.
GTGCCGGCCGGCTGTTCGACGACGGGCGCCTGTCGCCAGAGGCGATCTCGGTGCTGAAGCGCAACAATTGCGGCAAGGCGCTCGACATCGCCCGCGTCGCCCGCGACATGCATGGCGGCAACGGCATCTCGTCCGAATATCCGGTGATGCGCCACATGGTGAACCTCGAGACGGTGAACACCTATGAGGGCACGCACGACATTCACGCGCTGATCCTCGGCCGGGCGATCACCGGGATACAGGCATTCTTTTGAGAGGCGGGTTCCGGTTCTGCGAAGTCAGCTCCAAGTCCTGATCCGTCCGGAGCGCGGTCATCCAGAGGCGCCCGGCTGGAAGCCGTCCCTCTAAGGAGGTTGGACGGGCGCTCTCAAAAGCGATGCTTCGAGGCTCGCGGCGCTCGCACCTCGGCATGACGGTGTTCGAGGGATGTTCGGAGTGCGATGTTGCCCTTTCACTTCCCTCTCCCGTCGGGGGGAGGGGCCCGCGCAGCGGGCCGGTGAGGGGAGACAACATTGGGAAGCGTCGAAGACCCCTCACCCCAACCCTCTCCCCGTCGGGGAGAGGGAGTTGCCCATCTTGTCCTGTCGGGTCGCCTGCGAGGAGACCGGGCGGTAAGGGCTTCAGCCCCTTTCGCCCTCCAGCGAGGCGATCAGCATTTCCGCGCTGGCGATGTTGAGTGCCAGCGGGATGTCGTAGACCAGCGCAACGCGCATCAGCGCCTTGACGTCGACGTCGTGCGGCTGGGCGGTGAGCGGGTCGACCAGGAACACCAGCGCCCGCACCCGTCCCTCGGCGATGAGTGCGCCGATCTGCTGGTCGCCGCCGAGCGGGCCGCTCTTCAGCTTGGTGAGGCGGAGTTCGGGGCAGGCATCGAGGATGCGCCCGCCGGTGGTGCCGGTGGCGACGATGTCGAAGCGCGAGAGGACGTGGCGGTGCTCGGTCGCCCAGGCAACCATGTCGTGCTTCTTGCTGTCATGGGCGACGAGGCCGAGGAGGCCGGCAGCCGGGCCGGAGGCGGGCGGAATGCTCACGGGCAAGAGCTCATATGTGGTACATGAGGTCGGCGTTGGCATTGCGGGCGAAGGCCATCATCTCTTCAAGCGTCATCCGGTCCAGGATGTCGCTCATCGCGTCGCGCACCTTGCTCATAGTGACCTGGACCGCGCAGATCTTGAGATCCTGGCAGTCCTGGCACGGCACATAGGCACTCTTGGAGGCGCAGTTGATCGGCGCCAGCGGCCCGTCCAGCGTGCGGATGATGTGGCCGATGCGGATTTCCTTCGGCAGGCGCGACAGCGCGTAGCCGCCGCCCGGCCCTTTCTTGGAGCGCAGCATACCGGCATTGCGCAATTCCAGCAGGATGGCGTCGAGGAACTTCTTCGGAATGTTGTTGGCGGAGGCGATCTCGGCCCCCATGGCACTATGGCCGTGAGGCAAGCCGGCGAGGAACAGCATCGCCTTGAGCCCGTACTTGCCCTTATTGGTCAACATCGCCGCTATGAATCCCGACTGACCGGGCGAATCCGCCCGCCCGGCATTTCTTCATAGATGATAGATCAAGCGGCTTTTTGAAGAGGGCGCAAGGGGCGGGATGTTCAGCGTGCCGCAGCGGAGACGGTGATTGCCGTTGCCTGGACTTCCGCTTCGCTCGCGCCGGGATGCACGAAAAGCACCGCCGCGGCGATGGCGCCGTAAGCGAGTGCGAACATCAATGTGTGGCGATGGCGGACGATACGGCTCATGAAATCCTCTTCCATTCATAGTCTATGGACACCATGGACTATGTAAAGAGGGAATTCCATTAATCACGAGATTTTTTGCCGTCCCGTTTATTGTACGTAATTGTTTTGTATTTATGTCGTCAGCGAACCGGAAACAGCTCCGCTTCGGTCTCGAAGGCGGCGGCGAAGGCGGCCACGCGCCGGTCGATGCGGATGTCGCTGCTCCGAAGAGGGCGGACCAGCGACATCCCTTCCAGCGAGCGGGCGCGGGACAGCGCGACATAGGCCTGGCCGGCGGCGAAGGCGCCGGCGTCGAAATCGATGCGCACATCCTCCAGCGTCAGGCCCTGCGCCTTGTGCACGGTGACGGCCCAGGCGGGCACCAGCGGCAGCTGGGTGTAGGTGCCGACCACCTTGGCCTCGACCTTCCCTGTCGCCTCGTCCCAATCGTAGCGGATGCGCTCCCAGCTGACCCGCTCGATCTCGGCCACGCCGCCGGAATCGAGCCGGACGAAGGCGCGGTCGGGGGCGAGGCCGATCACCGTGCCGACCGAGCCGTTGACCCACTGCTTCTCCGGGTCGTTGCGTACCGTCATCACCCGGGCGCCGGTCTTCAAAAGCAGCGCCTCGGGAACCGGGAGGCGATCATTGGCGAGGTCGAACTCGCCCTGGCTCCCACCCTCATAGACGCGGCCGTCATCGGCGAGGGCTTCCAGGCCCCGGCGATTATAGGCATCGACACGGGCATTGGTCGGGGCGAGCACCACCGGGATGCGGCCCTCGCGATGCGGCCGGAAGCAGGCCTCGTTGATCGCCGCCACCGCTTCCGCCACGAAGCGGCCGGAACGCAGGGCGGCGAGGTGTTCCACGAAGGCGATATCCGACTGGCGCCAGACCCGGGTGAATGGCAGGCGGGCGAGCCCGACCTCGCGCAGGACCCTCGCGTCGAAGGCGAACGGTCCCTCATAGCCGAGATGGCCGAGAATCTCGCGTTCCGTCATCGGCACTACCGGCGGCAATTGCAGGAAATCGCCGACCAGCACGATCTGCACGCCACCGAACGGCTCTGGCCGGCCGCGGGCGATGCGCAGGCAGCGGTCGACGGCGTCGAGCACGTCGGCGCGGACCATCGACACCTCGTCGATGACGAGACGGTCGAGCTTCTTCATCAGGGTGCGCTTGGGCGAGCGCGGCCTGACCTGGTCAGGATCGACGAGGCGCGGCGGCAGGCCGAAGAAGGAATGGATGGTCTGGCCACCGAGCTGCAGCGCTGCCACTCCGGTGGGAGCGAGGAAGACCTGGCGGGAGCCGCCATGCTTGCGCAGCATGTGCAGGAAGGTGGTCTTGCCGGTGCCGGCGCCGCCCAGCACCATGGTCACCGGCGCCTGCTGGCGCAGCGTTGCAAGCGGCTGGGCGAAGTCGACCTCCATGTCGGTGGGGCGAATCGCGGTCTTGTCGGTGGCGGTCGTGTTCATGGGCCCAATTGAGCACAGCTGGGGCCGTCGCCCAAATCGGCGGGCCGGCTAGTGCAGCTTGATGAGGACGAGGCCGGCGACGATCAGCGCGGCGCCGGCAAGGCGGCTCGGACGGGGCGGTTCCTTCAGCAGGAACACGGCGATGACCGCGGCGAACAGCACGCTCGATTCCCGGACCGCCGAGACGAGGCCGATCGGTGCCTTGGTCATCGCCCAGATGGTGATCCAATAGGCCGAGAGCGACATCGCCCCGCCCAGGGCGCCGGGGCCGAGAAAGCCGAGCACCGGCCGCAGCGCCGCCGGCCGGTGGCGGAGCAACGCGACGGCGAGCACGCAGGGGCCTTCCATGAGGAACAGCCAGGCGGAATACAGATGCGGGCTGCCGGTGGTGCGGGCGCCCATGCCATCGATGATCGAGTAGACGGCGATGGAGAGGGCGCAACTGCCGGCCAGGACGAGGGCGCGGATGTCGAGATGCCCCTTGCGCGGCCAGGCGATGACCAGCACACCGGCCGCAAGAACCGCCACGCCGGCGATACCCTGCGCGTCGATCGGCTCGCCGAGCAAGACCAGCGAGAACAAGGTGGTGATCAGCGGCGAGCCGCCACGCGCCACCGGATAGACGAAGCTCATATCGGCGCGGCGATAGGCACCGGTCAGTGTCAGGTAGTAGACGAGGTGGACGGCGATGGAGCCGGCGATCCACGGCCAGACATAGGCTGGCGGCGGTCCCATCCACAGCGCGACCGGCAGGGCGATGACCGAGCAGGCGCCGGTGATCAGCACAACGGCGATGAACGGATCCAGCCGGATCTTCAGCAGGGCGTTCCAGCCCGCATGCATCGCGGCGGCGGCGATGACCGCCAGGAAGACGCTGGGTTCCATGAGTGGAGGGCCTGCCGGGAAGGGCCGGCCCCGCTGGAACGGCGGGCACGTGATAGACGATTCCGCGCCCGCCGCCGAGTTTTTATGACAGCTTCGTCACACCGCGAGGCGGGTGACGAACTTGGTGTTCACATAGGCTTCCATCGCCTCGGTGCCGCCTTCCGAGCCGTAGCCGGAGTCCTTGATGCCGCCGAACGGAACCTCGGGCAAAGCGAGCCCGTGATGGTTGATCGAGATCATGCCGCTCTCGACCCGGCGCGAGAACTCCTCGGCCGTGCGCGAGGAGGTGGTGTAGGCATAGGCCGCAAGGCCATAGGGCAGGCGATTGGCTTCCGCGATCACCGCCTCGGTCGAGGTGAAGGGCTGGATCGGCACCAGAGGGCCGAAGGGCTCCTCGTTGAGAATGCGCGAATCCGGCGCGAGATCGGTGATCACCGTCGGCTCGAAGAAATAGCCCTTATTGCCGATGCGCGCGCCGCCGGTGCGCAGCGTCGCGCCCTTCTGCACCGCGTCGGCGGTGAGCGCCTCCATGGCGTCGATGCGACGGGAGTTGACCAGCGGGCCCATGCGCACGCCGTCCTCGAGGCCGTTGCCGACCTTCATGCCCTTCACCGCCTCGGTGAAGCCGTCGACGAACTTGTTGTAGAGGTTCTCGTGGACCAGGAAGCGGGTGGGCGACACGCAGACCTGACCGGCATTGCGGAACTTGGCGCCGGAGAGCAGCTTCACCGCGTGATCGAGATCGGCATCCTCGAACACCACCGCCGGGGCATGGCCGCCGAGCTCCATGGTGACGCGCTTCATATGCGCACCGGCGAGCGCGGCAAGCTGCTTGCCGACCACGGTGGAGCCGGTGAAGGTGATCTTCTTCACGATCGGATGCGGGATGAGATAGTTGGAGATCTCCGCGGGCACGCCGAAGACCAGGTTGACCACGCCCGCCGGCACGCCGGCATCCTGATAGGCCTTGAACAGCGCGGCGCAGGAGGCGGGGGTGTCTTCCGGTCCCTTCAGGATGATCGAGCAGCCGGCGGCGAGCGCCGCGGAGGCCTTGCGCACCGCCTGGTTGATCGGGAAGTTCCACGGCGTGAAGGCGGCGACGACGCCGACCGGCTCGCGGATCACCTCCTGGTGGATGTTTTCCGCGCGGGGGGCGATGACACGGCCGTACTGGCGGCGGCCTTCCTCGGCGAACCAGTCGATGATGTCGGCGGCGGCCAGCGTCTCGACGCGCGCCTCGGGAAGCGGCTTGCCCTGCTCCAGGGTCATGATGCGCGAAATGTCCTCGGCGCGCTCACGCAGGATCTCGCCGGCCTTGCGCATGATCTTGTAGCGCTCATGCGCCGGCACGCGCTTCCACACCGCAAAACCCTTCTCCGCCGCGGCGAGGGCATCGTCGAGATCGGCGATCGAGGCATGGGCGAGGGTGCCGATGACCTCTTCCGTTGCCGGATCGACGATGGGCTGGCTGGCGGCGGCACCGCCATGGCGCGAGCCTTCGCGCCAGACGCCGTCGATGAACAGAAGGACATCGGGATAGGAGACGGTGGACATGGAAACCTCTTGGAAAAAAGGCGCCGACGTGAGGAGTGCCCGATGGGGCTACGGGGCGTCGCGGTATTCCACACCTAATCGCCCGGCCCTCCGGTTGGAAGGGCCGAATGCGCGATTGGATCCGGGATTTGCGCAGAGCGGTTGTTCATCGAGCGGGAACAATGGCCGGCGGCAGGCGTTGCCGAGGACGGGCCTCGGCCCGGCATTTTACCTCACCGGCACATCGGGGGTTCATGGATCGCGAGCGAACCAATGACGGCGTTGCGCAAACCGACAGCCGGCGGGCGGATGACCGGCCGGCCAAGGATCGGCGGAACCGGCGCTGGTGGCAGCGCAGTTGGGGCGCGGCGCTGATGCTCGTCGGCGCCGCCTTGCTGATGGGCGCGGTACTGACCGTGTGGAGCGAGGCGGCATTGTTCGGAGGCTAGCGCCTCCGTGGCGGGTGCCACTGTCTCGGCATCGTGCTCCCTGCGAGAAACGGAAAACGGCCCCGGCTTTGAAGGCCGGGGCCGTTTTTCTACGTGGTCTATGGAACGCTGGCGTCAGTGGCCCGAGCGGCCGTCGGAGATGATCTCGCGCTTGCCGGCATGGTTGGCCGGACCGACCAGCCCCTCATTCTCCATGCGCTCCATGATCGAGGCGGCGCGGTTGTAGCCGATCTGCAGCCGGCGCTGGATGTAGCTGGTCGAGGCCTTGCGGTCGCGCATCACCACCGCCACCGCCTGATCGTAGAGATCGCCGGTCTCCGATCCCATCGCGCTGGCGTCGAACACCGCGACATCGCCGGCGGGCGGGGCGGCGTCCTCGTCGTCCTCCGCCGTCACGTCGTCGAGATAGTCCGGCCGGCCCTGCGCCTTCAGATGCTCGACGACGCGCTCGACCTCCTGATCGGAAACGAACGGGCCGTGGACGCGCGAGATCCGTCCGCCGCCGGCCATGTACAGCATGTCGCCCTGGCCGAGCAGCTGCTCGGCGCCCATCTCGCCAAGGATGGTCCGCGAGTCGATCTTGCTCGTCACCTGGAAGGAGATGCGGGTGGGGAAGTTGGCCTTGATGGTGCCGGTGATCACGTCGACCGAGGGACGCTGGGTCGCCATGATCAGATGGATGCCGGCGGCGCGGGCCATCTGGGCGAGGCGCTGGATGGCGCCTTCGATGTCCTTGCCGGCGACCATCATCAGGTCGGCCATCTCGTCGACGACGATGACGATGTAGGGGAGGGCGGAGAGATCCATGATCTCCTCCTCCTCGATCATCTCGCCGGTCTCGCGATCGAAGCCCTTCTGGATGGTGCGGGTGATGATCTCGCCCTTGGCCATTGCTTCCGCCACCCGGGCGTTGAAGCCGTCGATGTTGCGGACACCGAGGCGGCTCATCTTTTTGTAGCGCTCCTCCATCTCGCGCACCGCCCATTTGAGGGCGACGATGGCCTTCTTGGGGTCGGTGACGACGGGGGTGAGCAAATGCGGGATGCCCTCATAAACGGAGAGTTCCAGCATCTTCGGGTCGATCATGATCAGCCGGCACTGGTCCGGCCGGTGCCGGTAGAGCAGGCTCAGGATCATGGTGTTGATGGCGACCGACTTGCCGGAGCCGGTGGTCCCGGCGACCAGCAGATGCGGCATCTTGGCAAGATCGACGATCACCGGCTCGCCGCCGATGGTCTTGCCGAGCCCGATGCCGAGCTTGGCCTTGGCGGCCTCGAACTCGTGGCTGGAGAGCATCTCGCGCAGCCACACCGTCTCGCGGCGCTGGTTGGGCAGCTCGATGCCGATGACGTTGCGGCCTTCCACCACCGCCACGCGGGCGGAAATGGCGCTCATCGACCGGGAGATGTCGGCGGACAGGCCGATGACGCGGCTCGACTTGATGCCGGGGGCCGGCTCCAGCTCGTAGAGCGTGACCACCGGGCCGGGATTGGCGTCGATGATCTCGCCGCGCACGCCGAAATCGTGCAGCACTTGCTGCAGCTTCACCGAATTGCGCTCGAGGAACTCCTCCGAGAGCTCGTAATCGGGCTCGACTTCCGGCGGTTCGGTGAGCAGTTCGAGCGGCGGCAGCTCATAGCCGACCCGCGCGGGCAGCGCCGCCGGCGGGGGAGCCGGGCGTGCAGCCGGCGCGGTCCGGCGTTCGGGCATCGGGGTCGGCTGGGTCGCGACCGGGGCCGGGCGTTCCGTAGCCGGGGCCGGCGCCGGGGCGGAGGCGGCGATGGCGAAGGCCGGCCAGGAGAAGGTGACGGCGGCGCCGCCCAGTGCATAGGGCGCGTCGAAGGCCGCGGCGAGATCGGGCTCTGCCGCCACGGCGGCCAGCAGATCCTCGACCGGCGCGCTTTCGACGATCACCGCTTCGGCGGGGGCGGGGGCGACGGCCTCGTCCGCGGCGAGTTCCTGGAACGGGCCATCATCGAGATCGTCCTCGTCCTCGGCGACGTCTTCCTCGTCCCAGCCGGCGTCCGCCTCGTCCTCGTCTTCGTCGCTATCGGCGAGCATCTGCTCGATGGCGTCGATGTCGCTATCCGTCTCGTCGGCGACCAGCATTTCCTCCTCCGGAGAGGCAAGGGGCTGGCCGGTCTGGACGATTCCGTCGTCATGGATCGGCGGGAACATCGGCGCATCGATCGCCATGTCCTGATGCGCCGGAACCACCGGCGGCTCGGCCCAGCCGAGCTGGATCAGGCCAGCGATGCGCTGGATGGAGTTCGGCTGGCCGGCCTGGGGCGTATAGGTGGCGCTGACGACCGGGGTCGGCACGCTCGGCAGGCTGGGCTCGGCGGCGACCGGCTCGGCATCAACAAGCGCAGCGGCGACAGGTTCGGGCACCGCGGCGACGGGAGCTGCCGGGAATTCGCTGTTGGGGGTCGCCGGCTGGAGAATCGGCGAGGCCGGGGGCTTGCGCGGCGGCACCACCAGCGCCGGCGGACGCGCCGCCGCGGACGCGGCGGCATCGACCGGCGCGGCAGTCGGGACGGTCGCGACCGGAGACGGCAGTACGGGTTCCGGTTCCGGCGCCGGCGGCTGGCGCAGCAGATAGTCCGGCGTGCGGGTGAAGCGGGTGTTGGGCGGCATGGTGAAGGGCTGCAGCCAGCTCGGGATCACCACCCGCGGACCGGGAGCCACCGCCGGGATCGGATTGCCGGCATAAGCGGGCTCGCGCAGTACTGCGGGATCACGGGCGACCACCGGCACGCGCGGCATCCCGGTGGCGGGATAGCCGGCGGAAACCGAGCGGGCGGCCGGGCGGCCGGGCGGCTCGGCGAGCGGCGCACTGGCATAGAGCGAGGGCGCCGGCAGGGTGGAGCCGGGGCCGCCGGCCGGATTCTTCACCTGGGGTGGCGGCGGCGCGTTCAGCTTGTGATTGGCGCGGGAGACCAGGCGCGGGGCGCGCGCGGCGTCGTCCGACGTGCCGGTGGACGGGGAACCATTCCGATCGGAAGGACGATCCGGGAAACGCATGAGCCGCCAAACCTGTGCCGCTGGAACCGTGACGGCCCGCCATTGGCGGCCCGCCTCTCAACTGGCCTTAGGCATAGAAGATCAGCGTTAATGAAGCGTTTGAGGCCGGCGCTTTCCCCAACGGGTGATGCGCCGGCGCAACGCTATCACAGTGAGGCGCTCAGCTCGGCAGGCCGAGCGTGGCGCGGATTTCCGGCGCCATCAGATTGTGCGTCTCCGGGTGCTTGATCATGTAGCGGCCGAATACCGCACAGCGCGGAATGACCGACAAATGCCGCTCGCGCGCGCTGGCGAGACCCGCTTCCACCAGCCGGGTGGCGAGGCCGCGCCCGCCGAGTTCCGCCGGAACCTCGGTATGTGTGAAGATGATGTGGTCCGGGGCCAGCACATATTGGGCGATGGCGAGATGCCCGTCGACCTCGATCTCGAATCGGTCCTGGGCGCGGTTGTCGCGAACCGGGATTTCGCCGTTCATGCTCATTTCATGCTCCTTGGAGGCTGTGCCCCGTTCTGGGGATCTGCCGTGCCAGCATGCGGCAAAGGATGGGATATTGTCGACCAAAACCGCCCGCCGTCGCGCCCCCGCTTCACGCCGGAAGGGTAAAATCCTTGCGCGGGCGGCTGCGGAATCTCTACCGGCGAGGCTCGACCGTGAGATTTCGGTCGGCGATTTTGACCGCCCCCTGGGGCTGAGCTATGCCGGACCTGTCGTCAATCTCCGCGGACGGCCGGGGTTCCCGCGGTGCCAGGCTGAAGGATCGCCATGTCCGACATCACGTCCGAACCCGTCCTAGAAGGCGCTGTCCTCCGATCGGCGCCGCATTTGCTCGATGCCATGGCGCGCCGTCGCTCGGTCCCGGCGGCGGCATTGGCCGCGCCGGCTCCATCTGATGAACAATTGCGGCAGATACTGACTCTGGCCGTGCGGGTGCCCGACCATGGCCTGCGCGAGCCCTGGCGCTTCGTGGTGATTGCCGGGGAGGCGCGGGCGGAACTGGGCCGCGGCCTCGCGCCGCTCTATCGCGCCGCCAATCCGCAGATGGACGCGCCGAAGCGGGAAAAATTCGCCGGCATCATGGAGCGGCTGTTCCTCTCGGCTCCGATGGCGGTGGTGGTGATCAGCCGTCCCGATCGTGCCTGCGCCATCCCGCTATTCGAGCAGGAGCTTTCTGCCGGCGCTGTGTGCATGAACCTGCTGCACGCGGCGCAGGCGTCGGGATTCGGGGCGATGTGGGTGACCGGATGGGCGGCGACCAATCCTGATGCCGCCGCCTTGATCGGCGCCGGGGAAGGGGAGCGGATCGCCGGCATCCTGCATGTCGGAACGGCCGCAAGCATGCCGCCCGAACGGTCGCGGCCGGACGTGGAGGCGTTGACCAGCTTCTGGGCTCCGCCGGCGGCATGAGGCGGCGTCGGCGAGCCTTAGGCTCGTCAGGCTCTCGCCTTGCCTGGAGCTGCCCGGTAGCCAGACAATAGAAAGCCCGGCACGCCTTTCGGGCGCACCGGGCTTTCGAAGAGAAGCGGCGACGCAGGCACAGCCGCATCGCCGCCGAAGATCACGCCGCGGCGGAGGCGGCGGTGGAGACTTCCGAGATCGTCTTCAGAACCTGGGAGGCGATCGCATAGGGGTCGCCCTGGGAGTTCGGGCGGCGATCCTCGAGATAGCCCTTGTAGTCGTTCTTGATGAAGGAGTGCGGAACGCGGATCGACGCGCCGCGGTCAGCCACGCCGTAGGAGAACTTGTTCCACGGAGCGGTTTCGTGCTTGCCGGTCAGACGCAGGTGGTTGTCCGGACCGTAGACGGAGATGTGGTCGTCGAGGTTCTTCTCGAAGGCCGCCATCATGGCTTCGAAATAGGCCTTGCCGCCGACTTCGCGCATGAACTTCGTGGAGAAGTTGCAGTGCATGCCCGAGCCGTTCCAGTCGGTGTCGCCGAGCGGCTTGCAGTGGAACTCGATGTCCACGCCGTACTTCTCCGTCAGGCGCTGCAGCAGGTAGCGGGCCATCCACACTTCGTCGGCGGCCTTCTTGGAGCCCTTGCCGAAGATCTGGAATTCCCACTGGCCCTTCGCGACTTCCGCGTTGATGCCTTCGTGGTTGATGCCGGCCTCGAGGCAGAGCTCGAGGTGCTCTTCGACGATCTGGCGGGCGACGTCGCCGACGTTCTTGTAGCCGACGCCGGTGTAGTAGGGGCCCTGCGGCGCCGGATAACCGTGCTCGGGGAAGCCCAGCGGACGACCGTCCTTGTAGAAGAAGTACTCCTGCTCGAAGCCGAACCAGGCGCCTTCATCGTCCAGAATGGTGGCGCGCGCATTGGTGGCGTGCGGGGTGACGCCATCGGGCATCATCACTTCGCACATCACCAGGACGCCGTTCTTGCGGGCCGGGTCGGGATAAAGCGCGACGGGCTTCAGCACGCAATCCGAGCTGCGGCCTTCGGCCTGCATGGTCGACGAGCCATCGAAGCCCCATAGCGGGAGCTCCTCGAGCGACGGGAAGTGATCGAATTCCTTGATTTGCGTCTTGCCACGCAGATTGGGGACCGGCGTGTAACCGTCCAGCCAGATGTATTCGAGTTTGTATTTCGTCATATCGGGTCTCTCGTAAGCTGGCGACGCCAACAAGGTTGCAGCCAGTGACCGTCGAGGGTTCGGGCACCAACAGCCTGTGAAATTCGAAGCACTATTCGTGCCAATTGGCGCACACGCGTGCCGGCGGTATCGCCATGCCCGGATCCGCCCTGGTGGCATCGGTAAAAGACCCGCCGATCATGAGGGCGGCGCCGCGTCGGCGGCGGCGCGGCAAGCCGGCGGCGAGGTCTGTGGCGCCTGGAGTCGCGGTGCCGCGTCAGCCGTGGGCGGCGGGTTGAACGTCGCAATGAACCGGCGGGCCACTTGCGCGTTGACCGACGGATGGCCGCATTCCGCGCCGCTTTCCTGCCGACTGTCGGAGCATTTCGGTGGGTGGTTAAATTATATGCAAGTAGTGATATTTTTTTACTCAAAATGATCGATATCCGGGCAATGCGTGCTATATAGGAGTGACCGCCGTTGCCGGCTGGCGCGGTGTAAACAGGAGAAGAAACGATGAATGTGAGTTCCATTGGCGGTTCCGCCAAGATCTATGAGTTCCCACGGGGTGGCCGGGCCGGCTTGGCGGGTCGTCGCGAATCCGAGCGTTTCGACGTCAATGCCGCCGCCTTGCGCGCCATGCCGGTGATTTTTGACGCCGGTTGGTATCACGAAGAGGCGATCAAGCAGGATCAGCCGACCGGCAAGCGGTCGTGACGCGCGTGGATCGATGTCCGGCAACAGTCCGTGCTCGGTATGGTCGATACATCTGAGAGGGCCGGCGCGCAGCGTTTCGGCCCTCTTTTGTTATGTGCCCGTGAACCGGGCTTCGTGACTAAATTCTAGGCGGTATTCTGCCCGCTCTCCCGATCAACCGTCATTTGACGGCGGGCATTCCATCGCGCGTCTCGATCAAAGAAGCGACGGGCGCGCAGCGTCGTCGCGTCGTCTCATACTATTAGACAATTTCCAGATTTCCGGCTTCGCCGTTCCGTGGCTTTTGCCTTCGATGCGCTCCTCGGGACGATGCCGGATCATGACAGACGACATTCTGAAGCCGCCGAACGACAGCCCGGTCATCCGCACCATCGCCATGCCGGCCGATACCAATCCCGCCGGCGACATCTTCGGCGGCTGGCTGATGGCCCATATGGATCTCGCGGCCGGCAACGTCGCCACCCGCCGGGTCAAGGGCCGCGCCGCCACGGTGGCGGTGGAGGCGATGGCGTTTCTCAGCCCGGTGCTGGTCGGCGACGAGGTCAGCTTCTACGGCACCGTCATCGCCACCGGTCGCACCTCGCTGAAGATCCGCATCGAGGCCTGGCGCCGCAAGCGCGAGGGCGAGGAGATCATCAAGGTCACCGAGGCGACCTTCACCTTCGTGGCGATCGACAAGGACCGGCGGCCGCGCCCGATCGATCCCATCTGACCCTCCGCGCCAGGCGGCGGGAGCCGCCGAGAGAACCGCCTTTTGGCCGTTCACCGTTCGCCGCCCGCGAGCGATCGGCCGCGTCAGTCGGATAGGTGTTGGCGGCGGGAGCGACGGGCGATGAGAAGGCCGGCGAGGCCGCTTCCCATCGATATCGATACGATCCAGCCCACCGAGAGCGAATCGTGGCCGACAAGGCCGACGAACAGTGTCACCAGTGCCCCGACCGCCATCTGGATGAAGCCGTAGAGGCTGGAGGCGGTGCCGACGGCGTGGGGATTGGCGCTCATCGCCAGCGTCGCCGCGCCCGGATTGGCGAAGCCGCCGGCATAGGTCATCAGGAACAGCGGCGCGACCAGCGTCGCCACGGTATCCGGCGCGATGGCACGCCCGATGAGGAAGGCGACTGCCGCCAGCGTGGCGCCGGACGTGCCGATGAGCGCGATGGAGTCGAGGCTCATCCGGCGAGCGGCCTGCCGGGCGGTGAGGGCGCCGAGGATCGAGCCGGCGACCACCGCCAGATAGATGAAGCCGATGCCGAGGCTGGCATGCGGCAATTCCTCGCCGACGAGGAAGGGCAGGGCGGCATAGAAGGCATAGGCGGTGACGGTGCAGGCGGCGCCGCACAGCGAATAGCCCATGAAGGCCGGCAGGCGCAGGAGCCGGCCATAGCCCAGCGCCATGCCGGAGAGGCTTAGCGGTGCGCTGCGCTCGGAATTGGTTTCCGGGAACCGCAGATAGAGCAGCAGCAGGATGATCGCCGCCGCAACCAGCAGCACCGCGAACAGCATGCGCCAGCCGAGCAGGAGCGAGAGATAGCTGCCGACCAGCGGCGCCACGGCCGAGGAGAGCGTGATCGCCGAGGCGAGCACGGCGAGTGCCGCCACCGCGCCCGGACCGGACGAGGTTTCGCGGATTGTGGCGCGACCGATGACCAGCCCGGCGCAACTGCCCACCGATTGCAGCACCCGCGCCACCAGCAGGGTGCCAAGGCTCGGCGCCAGCAGGGCGCCGACCGTGCCGACGAGATAGATGCTGATGCCACTGAGGATGACCGGGCGGCGGCCGAAGCGGTCGGAGATCGGGCCGTGCACGATCTGGCCGAGGGCGAGGCCCACCAGATAGAGCGTGACGGTAAGCTGGATCTGCGATGGGCTCGCCGACAATGCCGCCGCCGCCGCCGGCAGGGCCGGCACGAAGACATGCATGCTGAAGGTGGCCACGGCCGTGGTCATCGCCATCAGCAGCAGATTGACCCGCGGACGCGGCGCGTCGGGCGCTCTATCCGCGGCGGCGTCATCGACGGGGGCGGGCGTCTCATCGGGCTCGGGAAGCTCGACCGTCGCAAGGGCGGGCGCGTTCATCGGGCACGTCCGGCGTCGACGCCCGAGGGGGCCAGGCAACTAGTAGCCGCGTGGGCCGGTGTGGAATGCGGCGCCATGGAGTGGATCGTCATGGAAGCTCGTGCAGGGGCCATGGATGGTGAGCACCCCTCTTGCCCCGGCATCGCGGAATTCCGCGTCCCCCGCAACCCCCGACATGGTGGACCCTGCCATGCATCGTCCACCATGTCTGGAGGGATTGCCACGGTGAGGTCTAGTGGTACCGCGACAGTGCCAGGTCGGCGGTCTCGATGGCCGGCTTCACACGGTTGACGAGATCAGCCATCACCTTGCCGGAGCCGCAGGACATGGTCCAACCCAGCGTGCCGTGGCCGCCATTGATGTAGAGATTGCCGTAGCGGGTCGGACCGATCACCGGGGTGCCGTCCGGTGTCATCGGCCGCAGGCCGGTCCAGAACGTCGCCCGCTTCTGGTCGCCGGCGCCGCCGAACAGGTCTTCCACCGAATGTTCCAGCGTGGCGCGGCGGGCCGGCGGCAAATCGAGATTGAAGCCGGCGATCTCCGCCATGCCGCCGACGCGGATGCGGTCGCCGAGGCGGGTGATGGCGACCTTGAATGTCTCGTCCATCACCGTTGAGACCGGCGCGCGCGCCTCGTCCACGATCGGCACGGTGATGGAATAGCCCTTGACCGGATAGACCGGCAGGTCGAGGCCGAGCGGCTTCACCAGCGCCGGAGCGTAGCTGCCGAGCGCCAGCACATAGGCATCGGCCTCGACGTCTCCGAGGCTGGTTTCCACCGCGACGATCCGGTCGCGCTCATATTTCAGCCGGCGGATGTCGACGCCGAAGCGGAAGACCACGCCGGCATCTTCGCAGAGCTTGTGCAGGGCGTTGGTGAATTTGAAGCAGTCGCCGGTCTCGTCGCCGGGCAGTTGCAGGCCGCCGACGATCTTGTGCTTCACCGGGGCGAGACCGGGCTCGGCGGTGACGCAGCCGGCCGGGTCGAGCACGTTGAAGGGCACACCGTCCGCCTTCAGCACCTCGATGTCCTTGCCGATGCCGTCGAGCTGCTTCTGGTCGCGGAACACCTGAAGGGTGCCCTGCATGCGCTCGTCATAATGGATGCCGGTCTCGGTACGCAGCTCGGCGAGGCAGTCGCGGCTATATTCGGCGATGCGCACCATGCGGCCCTTGTTCACCGCATAGCGCTCGGCGGTGCAGTTGCGCAGCATCGCCATCACCCAGCGCCAGGTGGCGGCATCCGCCATTGGCCGGATGATCAGCGGCGCGTGCTTCATGAACAGCCATTTGACCGCCTTCATCGGAATGCCGGGCGCCGCCCAGGGCGAGGAATAGCCCGGCGAGACCTCGCCGGCATTGCCGAAGCTGGTCTCCAGAGCCGGGCTGGTCTGGCGGTCGAGCACCGTGACCTGATGGCCGGACTTGGCGAGATACCACGCAGTGGTGACGCCGATCACGCCGGCGCCGAGAACGACGATCTTCATGGAAGGTCCCTGTTGTTCTTGCGGCCGTTTGCCGGCCGTCAGCGGTAGATGCGGTGGTAGCGGGCGCCGAGACGGGTCAGGATCTCATAGGCGATGGTGCCGGCCGCCTCGGCGACGTCTTCCAGCGTCTGGTGCGGCCCGATCACCTCGACCAGGCTGCCGAGATGCAAGGAGCCGGCCGGCAGCGCGCCGATATCGAGAATGATGCTGTCCATCGATACGCGCCCGATAATCGGCAGCCGGGTGTCGCCGAACCAGGCGGCGCCACGGTCGGAGAGGTGGCGCGGCAGGCCGTCGGCATAGCCGGCGCCGATGGTGGCGAGGCGCATCTCGGTTGGAGCGACGAAGCGGCCGCCATAGCCGATGCGCGAACCGGCCGGCACAATGCGGGTCTGGATCACCGGGACGTCGAGGCGCACCACCGGCGCCATCGGGTTGGGCAGGCCGTCGAACGGCGCGCCGCCATAGAGCGCGAGGCCGGGGCGGGCGAGGGCGCCGGCATAGCTGGCGCCGAGGAAGCTGCCGCCGGAATTGGCGAAGCAGGGCGTCGCGGCCGGGAACAGGGCGGCGAGGCGGTCGAAGGCGGCGAGCTGCTCGGCGTTCTGCGCATTGTCCGGTTCGTCGGCGCAGGCAAGATGGCTCATCACATGCAGGATCTCGATGCCCTTGAGCCGGGCCGGCTCGGTGGCGAGGGCCTCGGCGTCCTGCGGCTCCAGGCCGAGCCGGCACATGCCGCTGTCGAACTGAAGTAGGGCGGGCAAGGTGCTGCGCCGCGCACGGGCCTGCGCGGTCCAATTGTCGATCTGCTCGAGCGAATTGAGCACCGGCACGATGCCGGCCTCGGCACAGGCGGTCTCGGCGCCGGGCTGAAGGCCGTTCAGCACATAGAGGCGGGCATCGCTGGCCAAGAGCGGGCGCAGCGTCAGCGCCTCGCCGAGATGGGCGACGAAGAAGTCGCGGCAACCGGCGGCATAAAGCGCCGGAGCGACGCGGGAGGCGCCGAGCCCATAGGCATCGGCCTTGACCACGCCGGCGGCGCGGGCCGGGGCGAGGCGGGCCTGGAGAAGACGGTAATTCGCTGCCAGCGCGGCAAGGTCGATAGTGAGCACCCCCGAGGCGGCATCGACGACCGGCCGCTCTGCAATATCCGCGAACATGCGCCACCTCTCTGGAGAATAAAGAAGCGTAGCGCGACAATCACGCAATTGCCGGTCATTTCGTGCTTGGAAATTTCGATATTTGGTATTTTATGCATGAAACGATCAATAATTCGAAGAAATCGCAATGGCCGCCCTCGACCCCATCGACCGCAACATCCTACGGCTGTTGCGCCTCGACGCCCGCATGAGCACGGCGAAGATCGCCGAGGAGGTCGGGCTGTCGCCGTCGAGCTGCCTTCGGCGCATCAAGCTGATGGAGCATAGCGGGGTGATCCGCGGCTATACCGCCATCGTCGACCATTCGGCGCGCGACCCCGGCATGGCGGTGATCGTCAACATCACGCTGGAGCGACAGACCGAGGATTATCTCACCCGCTTCGAGGCCGCGGTGCGCCGCTACCCCGAGATCCGCGAGTGCTACCTGATGACCGGCGGCTCGGATTATCTGCTGCGGGTGGAAGTGGAGAACGCCGCCGAATTCGAGCGGGTGCACACCGAGATCCTCTCGACGCTGCCCGGCGTGCTGCGCATCCATTCGAGCTTCTCGATCCGCAACGTGATGGCGACGCGCCGGCGCTGAGCCTGGGTTGCGCCACGGTGGTGACGGCCTATACCGGCGTTTCTTTCCGCCACGTGGATCGCGTCATGCTCACCATTGGATTTGTCGGCACCGGTACGCTCACCGAGGCCGTGGTCACCGGCCTCATGCAGTCCCACGCGGGACGCTGCCATATCCTGCTCTCGCCGCGTTCGGAGGTGGTGTCGCAACGGCTCGCCGCCGCGCATGAGGATGTGCGGCGATGCGCCTCCAACCGGGAGGTCGTGGAGGGCAGCGACGTTGTGGTGCTCGCGGTGCTGCCGAAGCAGCTTGCCGAAGTAGCGGCGGAACTCGCCTTTCGCCCGGAACAGTTGGTGGTGAACTGCGTGGCGGGTGCGTCGGTCGAGGCGGTGAAGCGCCTCGTCGCGCCGGCGCGGGAGGTGGTGCGGGTGGTGCCGCTGCCGCCGATCCGCTTCCGGCAAGGCCCGATCGCCGTCTACCCCGCCCATCCGGTGGTGGAGGAACTGTTCGGCGGGCTCGGCGACCTGATCGTCGCCGGGCAGGAGAGCGAACTCACCGCCATCGCCCATGCCAGCGGGATGATGTCGTCCTTTTACGCGATGCAGAACACGGTGATCGGCTGGCTGGAATCGCGCGGGATCGCCGGGCCGACGGCGGCGCTCTACATGCGCTCGCTCTATGCCGGGCTCGGCGCGCTGGGCCTCGACGCCGCGCGCAAAGGCGAGCCGATTGATCCGGCGCATCACGAGACGGCCGGCGGGCTGAACGAATGCGCCCGCCGTCATCTATCGGCGCATGGCTGGTTCGATGAGATCAGCGCCGCCCTCGACGCGGTGGAGCGGCACGTACCGTCGAAGCCGAGGGACTGAGGAGATACCTCTCCTTTCCTCAACCCCCTCTTCCCGATGGGAGAGGGGGGGGCAAGGTGCGCTCTTGGCGCGAGGCGCTTGCGATCCCTCCCTCAGATGCCGGCCATGTTGATGTACTTCACCACGACATAGTCCTCGATGCCGTAATGCGAGCCTTCGCGGCCGAGGCCGGACTGCTTGACGCCGCCGAACGGCGCCACCTCGTTGGAGATGAGGCCGGTATTGACGCCGACGATGCCGTATTCGAGTCGCTCGGCGACCCGCCACACCCGGCCGAGGTCGCGGGCGTAGAAATAGCTGGCGAGGCCGAATTCGGTATCATTGGCCAGCGCGACCACCTCGTCCTCGGTCTCGAAGCGGTAGAGCGGCGCGAGCGGGCCGAAGGTTTCCTCACGCGACACCGCCATCTCCTGCTTGACGTCGGCGAGCACGGTCGGCTCGAAGAAGGTGTGGCCGAGCGCGTGGCGCTTGCCGCCGAGGATCACCCGCGCACCCTTGGCGAGCGCGTCGGCGATGTGCTCCTCCACCTTCTCCACCGCCTTCTCGTCGATCAGCGGGCCGATGCGCACGCCCTCAAAGGTGCCGTCGCCGACCTTCAGCGCCGAAACGGCCTTCACCAGCTTCTCGGCAAAGGCGTCATAGACCTTGGCGTGGACATAGAGCCGGTTGGCGCAGACGCAGGTCTGGCCGGCATTGCGGTACTTGGAGAGGATGGCACCTTCCACCGCGGCGTCGAGATCGGCGTCCTCGAAGACGATGAAGGGGGCGTTGCCGCCGAGCTCCATCGACACTTTCTTGATGGTGGCGGCGGTCTGCTGCATCAGCACCCGGCCGACCTCGGTGGAGCCGGTGAAGGTGAGCTTGCGCACCGTCGGGTTGGAGGTGAACTCGGCGCCGATGGCGCGGGCGGAACCGGTGATGACCGACAGCACGCCGGCCGGCACGCCCGCCCGCTCGGCGAGCACGGCGAGGGCCAGCGCGGTGAGCGGGGTCTGCGAGGCCGGCTTCACCACCATGGTGCAGCCGGCGGCGAGCGCCGGGCCGGCCTTGCGGGTGATCATCGCCGCCGGGAAATTCCACGGGGTGATGGCGGCGCAAACGCCGATCGGCTCCTTGGTGACGACAATGCGCTGGCCCTTCGCCGGGGCGGGGATGACGTCGCCATAGACGCGCTTGCCCTCCTCGGCGAACCACTCGATGAACGAGCCGGCATAGGCGATCTCGCCCTTGGCCTCGGCCAGCGGCTTGCCCTGCTCGGCGGTCATGATGGCGCCGAGGTCGTCCTGGTTGGCCATGATCAGCTCGAACCAGCGGCGCAGCACGGCGGCACGCTCCTTGGCGGTGCGGGCGCGCCACTCCGGCCAGGCGGCGTTCGCCGCTGCGATAGCGGCACGGGCTTCCGTGGCGCCGAGATTCGGCACCGTGCCGACCAGCGCGCCGGTGGCGGGATTGCGGACTTCGATAGCGTCTTCGGCGTCGATCCAGCGTCCGCCGATGAGGCATTCATGACGCAGAAGGCTGGCATCCCTGAGTTTCAGCACGGTGTTTCTCCACAAGCCGGCCGCGCGCCGAGAACCGGCGTGGCGGAGGCTGCAAGGTCGGTGTCGATGCCCGACCTTGTAGCGCCCGGCGGCGGAGAGAGAAAGCCGTGGATGCCGATCAGGCGAGGCGTGCGAGACCGAGCCCGCCGAACACGCCGGCCAGCCCGCCGGCGAGGGTGCCGGCGACATAGAATGCGGCGAGGCTGGACGAGCCCCGGTTCACCAGCATCGCGGTGTCGAGCGCGAAGGTGGAATAGGTGGTGTAGCCCCCCATCATCCCCGTGGTCAGCAGAAGACCGACCGTCGGGCCGATTCGGGGGTGGGCCATCAGCCAGCCGGCAAGAATGCCCATCAGCAGCGAGCCCGACACGTTGATGGCGAGTGTTGCGGCGGGAAAGCTCGGCCCCGTGAGTGTGGTGCCGAAGCGTCCCACCAGATAGCGCATCACCGATCCCGCCCCGCCGCCGAGAAACACGGCGGCAAGCGCGGGCAGGGTAGATGGGGGCGTCATTGTCTGCTCCTGGCTTTTCTGTCGCGTGCCGGCGGCTCAGCCCGGCTGGATGCCGGGTTGACCCTTGGGGAAGCGGGCGATGACGGAGGGATCGATGTTGAGATGCTGGGCGACCAGCTCCGGCGGAGCATGGGCGAGCCAGTTCGACAGGTCGATCTCCTGATACTCCGGCGCCCGGAACACCGCGAGGACCTGAACATCCTCGGTGCCGGTGTTCTCGATGTAGTGGCCCTGGCTTTTGGGCACCACGCCGAGGTCGCCGGCCTGGAAATCGATGGTCTGCGCGCGCGGGCCGGCATTGAACACCGTCATCCGGCCCTTGCCCTTGATCCAGTACTGCCATTCGTCGGCGTTGGGGTGCCAGTGCATGCGCCGTAGCGCGCCGGGCTTGATGGTCTCGATCGCCGCGGCGACGGTCTTGGAGACCTTGAAGCTGCGGCTGTCGGCAAGATGGATGGTGCCGCCTGCGCCGTCGATCACCGGCCTGGTGCCGGTCAGCGAGAAGGTGAAGGGATCCGGAGGGGTACCGCCGGAGGCGACCGCAGCCTGATCGACCGAGAGGGCCGGCGGCTCCTGGCCCTGGAAGATCCACAGATCGTGCAGCGGGATGTTCTTGAACGTTTCCGCCGGCACGCCGAAATTCTGGCCGAGCACCTTGGGCGGGGTGTGGATGAACCAGTCGGTCAAAAGCAGCGTGTTGTATTCCGACTGATAGGCATCATCGAACACGATGACGAATTCGCAGCCGTCCGGGCCGAGGCCCTGCAACGAATGCGGGTAGCCGGCCGGGAAGAACCAGATATCGCCGACGCCGACGTCGCGCACATAGGCGCGGCCTTCCGGATCGAGCACGGTGATGCGGCACAGGCCGTTGGTCATCAGCGCCCATTCGCCGGCGAGGTGCCAGTGCATCTCGCGGATGCCGCCCGGCCCGAGGCGCATGTTGACGCCCGACACTTCCTTTGCCGCCGGGAATTCGGTGGCGGTGGCCTGCCGCGCCCAGCCGCCGCCCTGAATGCGCTTCGGCATGATGTTGAATGACGACCACATCATCGGCATGTTGCCGACATCGGTGGGCGGCTGGTTCTGGAAAGAGGGCAGCTGCTCCTCCAGCGCCGGGTTGCGCGGGCCAGGATTGGACAGCGCGCCGGGGGTCGAATTGATCGCGCCCTGCGGCGGCTGGTCGGGGTTGCCGAAGCTGGCGGCGTGGGCGGTGCCGGCGGCGAGCGCGGCACCGCCGACGGCTCCGGCGGCAAGCAGGCTGCGGCGGGACAGGTTTTCCATCGTCTTCTCCTTGCGGATGGATCTCCGAGGTTGAAGACAGCATGGCCCCGCCGGTCGCCGGGGTCTTTTCATGACGAATGACATCGGTTGCCGCACCGGTGCGGGCGTATCGGCAACCGACTGGGTATCCGGCTAATCCGCCCCCTTGGCCGATGATCCCGCCGGCCGCGGGAAGGCGCCCTGTGGCCGGCCATGGCCGACGGTTGCCGGAACCGCCGGTCGTCGGCGCCTTCGTCGCTCCGGGGAGACTCAGAAGACTTCCGACCTCAGAAGATCTCGGGCCTCAGAAGACCTCCGGCACCCGGTGGCGGGCATAGGCGGCCTCGGTGTAGCCCTTCGGCTTCTGGCGCTTGGGCAGCTTGATCGGTTCGCGTTCCACTGCCTCGTAAGGCACCTGCGACAGCAGATGGCTGATGATGTTGAGCCGGGTGCGCTTCTTGTCGTCGGACTGGATCACGAACCACGGCGCCCATTCGGTGTCCGACATGGCGAACATCTCGTCGCGCGCCCGTGAATAATCGTACCAGCGATTGTAGGATTTGAGGTCCATCGGCGACAGCTTCCAGATCTTGCGCGGGTCGCTGATGCGCTGCTCGATGCGGCGGGTCTGTTCCTCCGGGCTGACCTCCAGCCAGTATTTGATGAGGATCACGCCGGAATCGATGATCGCCTTCTCGACGCCGCCTATGGTCTCGAGGAACTTGCGGGCCTGCTTGTTGGTGCAGAAGCCCATCACGCGTTCGACGCCGGCGCGATTGTACCAGCTCCGGTCGAAGATCACGACCTCGCCGCCTGCGGGCAAATGCGGCAGGTAGCGCTGGGCGTACATTTGCGATTTCTCGCGGTCGCTCGGCGGCGGCAGCGCGACCACGCGGAACACACGCGGGCTGACGCGTTCGGTCATCGCCTTGATGACGCCGCCCTTGCCGGCGCCGTCGCGGCCTTCGAACAGTACGCAGACCTTGGCACCGGTCGCCTTGGCCCATTCCTGCATTTTCACCAGCTCGGCATGCAGATTGCTGAGCTCCCGCTCATAGGTCTTGCGGGACATCTTGTCCGATGCTTCGGCTGGCCTTTCGATGACGGTATCCATGACACGTTCCTCCCTGGAAGTTCGAATGCGGCCGGCCCGGCGCGCTCAGTCCGCACCGTGTTTCCCGGTGATGCAGGCCGGCCGCAACCGGTGCGGAGGCACCTGCGATCGACCAACATTCTTGGCATGCTCTCACGGCAGGCACCTCGCCAAGGTAGCATAAGGCCGTTGCGTAAGGTATTGGCCGGCTACCCGTGCTGTAGGGGGTCGATGTGTGCCCCGGGTTTGCCGGGGCCGTCTTTGGCCGGTCTCGCAGCGGATCCCCTGAGGCTGAACAGGGCGCCCGCTTCCTCGAGATCGTCGAACATCATGTCGCTGCCGATCCGGTCGATGACGCCGGCCCGTTCCAGCAGCTTCATCGGATCCGTATGCAGTTCCGCGATGCCGAAGGCGACGCCGCGCGCGGCGAGCACCGTGCGCACCTCGTCGAGCATCGCCGCCGCGGTGCTGTCGATCTGCACCACCGCGCTGGCATCGAGCAGGAACCAGCGCGCATCGGGCGGCAGGGCGTCCATCATCTCCTGCAGCCGGCCGCGAACATAATCGACATTGAAGAACAGCAGGCTGCCCTGGATCAGGCACACGGTGAGCCCCGGCACCGGCCGGGCCTCCTTGAAGCGATGCAGCTTGTAGAAACCGGGGCGGCCGGGGAGCCGCCCGAGCAGCGCGTCATGCGGGCGCATTTCCTTGAGCAGCACATAGAGCAGCGTGGCGGCCACCGCGACGATGACGCCGTTGAGCACGCCGAGGCTGATCGCCCCCCACATGCCGATCAGCGCGAAGCCGAACTCCATGCGGCTGATCCGCCACAATTCCCGGAGGCTGGCCGGATCGAGCAGGCCGAGCGAGGCGGCGACCAGGATCGCGCCCAGCGCCGGCGCCGGCAGCAGCCGCAGGGCATCGTTGAGGAACAGCATCACGATGGCCAGCGCCAGTGCCGCGACCAGACCGGCCATCTGGCTGCGCCCGCCGACCGACAGATTGATGGCGGTGCGCGAATCCGAGACCGTCACCGGAAAGCCGCTGAACAGCCCGGCGGCGATGTTGGCGCCGCCGAGGCCGATGAGCTCGCGATTGGCATCGACGGAAAACCCCTCGCGGGCGCCGAAACTGCGGGCGGCGACGAGGCCTGAGCTGAAGCTCACCAGCCACAGCGCACCCGCGCCCAGCAGCAGGTTCTGCAGCGGCAGGCCGGAGGCGGAGGGTAGCGCCAGCGAGGGCAGCGCCTGCGGCAGCGGGCCGACCACCTTGATTCCGTGCCCTTCGAAATCGAACAGGGCGGAGGCGGCGATGCCGAGCACTACCACCACCAGCGGACCCGGTACCGGCGATTTCAGCCGTTGCAGCAGCAGGGTCAGCGCCAGCAGGCCGAGGCCGAGCGCCAATGTCGGCCAGTGGATGTCGTGCCACTGATGCGCCAGGTCGACCAGCGGTTCGACGAGGCCGTCTGACGAGACCTTCAGCCCGGTGAGGCGGCTGATCTGGCCGACCATGATGGAGATGGCGATGCCGCCGATGAAGCCGATGAGTATCGGCCGCGACAGGAAGGCGGCGACCGCGCCCAGCCGCAGGGCGCTGGCAAGGAAGCACATGCCACCGACGATCAGCGCCAGCAGCGCCGCGATGCCCACCCGGTCCAGCGTCGGGTTTTGCGCGACGAGGCCGGCCAGGACGGCGGCGAGCACCGTCATGGTGGCGGCGTCGGGCCCGACGACGAGGCGGTGGGAGGGGCCGAGCAGCGCGTAGCCGATCAGCGGGAAGATCGAGGCATAGACGCCCACTTCCGGCGGCAGGCCGGCAATGGCGGGATAGGCGATGGCGCTTGGAATGGCCACGGCGGCAATGGCGAGGCCGGCCATGGCATCGCGCCCCAGCCATTGCACCTTGTAGCCCGCAAAGCCCTGCAGCAGGGGAAACCTCGCCGGCATCACACCCTCACGCGCACGCATCGACCCGGCATGCCGGTCAGCATGCAGCGTGGCCATCGGGGGAGCGTGAAACGAATGCCGCCGGGGTGCAAGTCCGTATGTGTCACTACGCTGACACGTGCGGGGCGCCGCATCGCGGCCGGCGTCGCGCGGTCAGGCGGCGGGCGGCACCCGCACCGGGGCAAGGCCGGGCAGGTCGGGGCCGGCCGGCACGATGCCGTTCGGGTTCAGCGACTTGATCGAATAGTAGCCGCGCTTGATGTGATCGATGCTCACCGTGTCGCGGATGCCGGGCACATCGAGCACGCGCAGCATGTAGGCCTGCAGCGCCGGGTAGTCGGCGATGCGCTTCAGGTTGCACTTGAACAGACCGTGATAGGCGGCATCGAAGCGCACCAGCGTCACGAACAGGCGGATGTCGGCCTCGGTGAAGCGGTCGCCGGAAAGGAAGCGGCCGCCGGCGGCGAGGCGTTGCTCCAGTTCCGCCAGCATGCCGAACACGTCGGCGAAGGCTTCCTCATAGGCGAACTGGGTGGTGGCGAAGCCGGCGCGGTAGACGCCGTTATTGAGGCGCGGATAGATGCGGGCGTTGAGCGCGTCGATGGCCTCGCGCAGATCCGCCGGGTACAGGTCGATGCCATCATCCGCCAGAGTGCCGAAGCCGGAATTGAACATGCGCAGTATGTCGGCGGACTCGTTGTTGACGATGGTGCCGCGCTGCCTGTCCCACAGCACCGGCACGGTTGCGCGGCCGGTATAATGCGGGTCGGCGCGGGTATAGAGCTCGTGCAGATAAATGGCACCGTTCACCGCGTCCGGCGTGGCGCCGGGATAATTGCCGAAACGCCAGCCCTCGTCGGTGAGCGCCGGCTCGACCACCGAGAGCGAGACGACGTCTTCCAGCCGCTTGAGCTTGCGGGCGATGAGCGTGCGCGAGGCCCAGGGGCAGATCAGCGCGACATAAAGATGGTAGCGGCCGGTCTCGGCGGCAAAGCCGCCCTCGCCGGTGGGCCCGGGCGCGCCGTCCGGCGTCACCCAATGGCGGAAGCCGGAGACCTGGCGCACGAAGCCGCCCTTGGCGTCCTTGGCCTGCACCGGATGCCAGTCCGCCGTCCATTTTCCATCGACCAGCATCGGGCGTCTCCTTTGTGCGGGCTCAAAGCAAAGCAGGAGGCCGCCGGCGGGCGCCGGCGGCCTCACGGCATATAGGGCGCGGCGGCGTCAGCGGGCGGCGGAGGTGGTCGGCTTCAGCGCGAGCGCACCGTCGCCGCCGAGCGCCACCGCCAGCAGGCCGACGATCCACAGCGCCAGGAATTCCCAGCCGCCATTCGGGTTGGTGAAGAAGAAGCCGGCCGGGCCGTGCACGGTGAAGATGGCGCCGAGCAGGATCGGGATCAGGGCGAGGGCGGCAAGGCGCGGCCACAGGCCGAGGATCAGCGCCACGGCGCCGACGAGCTCCCACGCGATGGTGACATAGGCGAGCCAGCCGGGCAGGCCGAGCGAGCCGAAGAAGCCGGCGGTGCCGGCCGGGGTGAACACGAAGATCTTCAGCCCGGCATGGGCGAGGAACAGGATGCCGAGCGCAAGGCGCAGCACGAGGACGGCGTAAGGTGCCGTGCGCGTATCAATCATGACAGAGGTCCTTTCGGGAAAAGCAAATCTCTCGCAGTCTGCACCTGTCTTGGGTGGATGATTATCCGTGCAGATCGGTGATATTTGCTTCCGTATTGGAAATAATGGTGGCTACCAGCCTTCGTCCCATGCCGGTTCGCCGCGGAAGCGATCGACCAGGAAATCGACCAGCAACCGCACCTTCAGGGCGAGGTGGCGGCCCGACGGGTAGAGGGCGAACAGGCCGTGCGCCGCGGCCTCCGACGGCGCC
Source organism: Ancylobacter defluvii (assembly GCF_018390605.1). Lineage (GTDB taxonomy): Bacteria > Pseudomonadota > Alphaproteobacteria > Rhizobiales > Xanthobacteraceae > Ancylobacter > Ancylobacter defluvii. Next base: position 378,293 of record NZ_JAHBGD010000024.1, on the reverse strand, counting down.
AGCAACTGCCGGACATTGCCGGCGCGGATATGCGGGCCGGCAATGAAGCTCGGCACGTTGGCGATGCCGAGGCCGGCGGCGGCGGCGGCGAGGCAGGCCTCGCCGCTGGAGAAGCGCAGCCGGCCGGTGATCGCTATATCGATGGTGCCGCCCGTCGGGTTGCGGAACCGCCAATTGTGCGGGTCGCGGAAATTGGTGTCGACGACGCAGTCGTGGCCGGCGAGGTCCTGCGGGCGAGCCGGCTCCCCACGCGCGGCGAGATAGGAGGGGGAGGCGACCAGAACCACACGCGCGTCGCAGAGCTTGCGGGCGACGAGGCTGCTATCGACCGGGGTGCCGATGCGCACCGCGGCGTCGTAGCCCTCCTCGACGAGGTCCACCACCCGGTCGGTAAAGCCGACATCGAGCCGGATCTCCGGATAGGCGCGGGCGAAATCGAGCAGCGCCGGGGTGAGCTGGATCGAGCCGAACGACATCGGCGCGGTAATCCGCAGCGTGCCCGCCGGGGTGCCGGAGGCGTTGCGCACCGCGGCATCAAGCGCGTCGAACTCCTCCAGCAGCGCCTTGACGCGATGGTAATAGGCGGCGCCGACCTCGGTGGGAGCCAAGGCCCGGGTGGTGCGCTTGATGAGCTGCACCCCGAGGTCGGCTTCGAGCCGCGACACCAGCTTGGAGGCCTGGCCGCTGCTGGTGCCGAGACGACGGGCGGCGGCGGCGAAACTACCGAGGTCGAGCACCGCCACCAGCATGCGGTCGCAATCCAGCCTTTCCATCGGAGTCCTTCCGCTGCGAGGTGCGAGGCGGCGCATATCATCATGATCGCTGCCGGATTGGAATTTCTCGCGCACCCCGCGGGTCTCCGTCCCCCGGTTGTTTGCACCCTCTCTCCGCACCCCTGTCGCCGCCGGTAGTGGCGGGATAGGTTGGGGGCCGTCGGTGAGTGGGAGCAAGTAAGGCCCGTGACTTTTCCTGAAGTGAGCCTCGGCGATGTCGAGGTGGCGGCCGCCCGCATCGCCGGCGCGGTGGCGTCGACGCCGTTCGTGCACTCCGAGACCCTGTCGCAGAAACTCGGTGCCGAGGTCTGGCTGAAATTCGAGAACCTGCAGTTCACCGCTTCCTTCAAGGAACGCGGCGCGCTCAACAAGCTGTTGTCGCTGTCGGAGATCGAGAAGGCGCGCGGCGTGATCGCGGCTTCCGCCGGCAATCATGCCCAGGGCGTCGCCTATCACGCCCGCCGCACCGGCGTGAGCGCCACCATTGTGATGCCGACCACCACCCCCAACCTCAAGGTGGAGCGGGTGCGCGAGCACGGCGCCCGCGTGGTGCTGCACGGCGCCGGCTTCGCCGAGGCCGCTGCCGAGATGCTCCGGCTGGCGCGGGAGGAGGAGCGGACCATCGTCCATCCCTTCGACGATCCCGTCGTCATCGCCGGCCAGGGCACGGCGACGCTGGAGATGCTGCGCGCGCAGCCGGCGCTCGACACCCTCGCGGTGCCGATCGGCGGCGGCGGATTGATCGCCGGCGCGGCCGTGGTGGCACGGGCGCTGAAACCGGAATTGCGGATCGTCGGCGTGCAATCGGAGATATTTCCCGGCATGGCGCGGGCGCTCGGCCGCTTCGCCGGCGAGCCGGCGCCAGGGTCGTCGGTGGCCGAGGGCATCGCCGTCGTCGATCCCGGACAGATCACCCGCGCCATCGTGCGCGCCGGTGTCGACGATATCGCGGTGGTGAGCGAGGACTCCATCGAGGAGGCCATTGCGTTGCTGCTCGGCATCGAGAAGACGTTGTGCGAGGGGGCCGGCGCGGCCGGCATCGCCGCCATGCTGGCGCGACCGGAACTGTTCCGCGACCGCAAGGTCGGAGTGATCCTCTCCGGCGGCAATATCGACACCCGCGTGCTGGTCGCCGTGCTCCAGCGCCATCTCACCCGCGCCGGACGCATGGTGCGCATCCGCGCCGAACTGCCGGACCATCCGGGCGCGCTCGCCCGGCTCACCGCGGTGGTGGCGGCCGAGGGCGGCAACATCTACGAGCTGCGCCACGAGAGGCTGGCGGCGGCGAGCCGGGCAAAGGAGAGCTCGGTCTCGCTCGATGTCGAGCTGCGCGATCCCTCCGACCTGCCGCGACTGCTGGAGAAGCTGGCGGCCGAGCAGTTCCGTGTGCGGCGTGACGAGTTCTGAGGCGCTGCCAGCCGAGCAAAAACGACGGCGATCGATTTCGTCGCGGACGGGACACTCCGCAAATCGGGCCGGGATGAGCCGGGGGGCGCGTAGAATGGTCGCGCGATGGTCCGGTCCCACCATGTGCAAACCAATCGTTTGACTATTCCGTGCATTCATAATCGCGCATATTGTTGCAATATGCGCGCGAATTGCACGAAGGCAGGCACATGGCGGCGCGGCCGGATCGACGTGGAGGGTTGATGGGCCTGCCGGGCAGCCTGTGGCGGAGACTGCCGATACTCTGCATCGCATGGGCTCTGTGCATCGGCGTGGGGGCGGCCGCCGCTGCCGATGGCCCCATCCGCCTGCAGATCGTCGGCGGGCTCGCAGGCGTCACCCAATTCACCAAGCTCGAGAAGCCCTTTTGGGAGAAGGAGATCGCCGAGCGTTCCGGCGGGCGTATCACGGGGACCATCAAGTCCTTCGACGCCGGCGGCCTGCGCGGTCAGGAGATGATGCAGCTGATGCGCCTCGGCGTGGTTCCCTTCGGCACCGTGTTGCTAAGCATCGCCTCGGGCGACGATCCGGAGCTGAACGCCGTCGACCTGCCGGTGCTCAATCCCGACATGAAGACGCTGCGCCGGACGCTGGGCCTCTTCCGCGAGCATCTGGGCATGGTGCTGCGCACCCGCTACGACATCGAGCTGTTGGCGGTCTATGCCTACCCGGCGCAGGTGCTCTATTGCGACAAACCTTTTACCAGCCTCGACGATCTCGCTGGCCGCAAGGTGCGCACCTCGTCGGTCGCCCAGTTCGAGCTGATGACCGCGCTCGGCGCGGTGCCGGTGCTGGTACCCTTCGCCGAAATGACCAATGCGCTGCGCGATGGCGTTGTCGACTGCGCCATCACCGGGACGCTCAGCGGCTATGAGATCGGGCTGCCGAACGTCACCACCCACGTGCATGCCATGGCGATCAGCTGGGGGCTCTCCTTCTTCGGCGCCAATCTGGCGGCGTGGAAGGCATTGCCGCCGGACGCGCAGCAGATCATCCGCACCGGGGTTGCCGATCTCGAACAGCGTATCTGGAAGCAGGCGGAAGCCGACACCGAGCGGGGGCTGGCCTGCAACACCGGCAAGATCGTCTGCGCCGGCCCGCTGGAGCGGCCGATGACCCTGGTGCCGACTTCGGACGGCGACGAGGCCCGCCGTAACCACTTGCTGCGCGAGGTCGTGCTCCCGCGCTGGATCGAACGATGCGGCGAAGGCTGCGTGAAGGCCTGGAACACTTATTTCGCCCCGACCCTCGCCATCGAAGCCAAGGCAAAGTGACAGTGCCCGCTGCAGCCGATGGTGAACGATGATCCGGCACCGTCTTCAGCTGATCGTCATCATGGGAACGGCCTTCATCCTTCTGGTGATGGCCGTGGGCATGGCCGTGCTGCTCGACCGCGGCGAGCGCGGCGCGCTGAAGGCGGCGGAGGTCTCGCTGGAGCGCGTCGCGCAGGCGGTCGAGAACACCTTGAACCGCCAACTTCTCCAGGTTCATGGCGCGCTGGCCAGCCTGCCGACCCTGTTCGCGGCGGCCAAGGCCTCGCCGCAGACGCCGGAGATCGCCGGCGAACTGCTCCGCGGCGTCAATTTCCAGACCCTCGCCTATAATGACCTGCTGCTGGTCAATGCGGAGGGCCGGGTCATGGCGGCGGCCCGTGTGCGGAGCCTGGGACGCACGCTACCCTTCGGCGCCCGCGAGTTCGGCAGCGGCCCGGCGGCCCTGATCGGTCCGATCCGCAACCGCATAACCGGCGAATGGTCGCTCTACGTCTCTCGTACGGTTCCCGACTGGAAAGACATCACCCCGGTCGCCGAGGTGCCGCTGCCCACGCTGATGGGGCTGCTCGGCGAGACCGGCATCGACCCGCGGATGCGCATCCAGCTGGAGCGGCCGAACGGCCAGCTCATCGCAGCCCTGCCGCATGACGAACTGCGCACCGGCGTGGTGAATCCCGCCGCGCTCGGCACCCATGCACCGGACGGCAGGGCGTTTCTGGTGGCCGGAGACGGGGAGGAGGAGCGGCGCCTCGCGGTGGTCCGGAGCTCGCTCTATGACGACGTGCGGCTGGTGCTCACCGCCAGCCGCCAGGCCATGCTGGAAGACTGGCAGCGGGACCGCGATCGCCTGGTCGTCGCGACGCTGCTGGGGGGCGGGATGCTGGTTGCCTTCGCCGGCGCACTGCTGTTTGCGCTGCGCCAGCGCGAGCGCGCCGACGCCGAGCGTACGCGCGCCGCGACTGTGCTGCTGAACGCCATCGAGGCGATGTCGGACGGCTTCGTCATGTGGGACGAGGAGGATCGGCTCGTCACCTGTAACCAGCGCTATCGCGACATCTACCCGCTGATCGCGCCGTTCCTGTTGCCGGGCATGTGCTACGAGGAGGTTATTCGCAAGGGCGCGGAGGTCGGGCAGTTTCCTGATGTGGGTGGCGACGTCGAAGCCTTCGTGGCGGAGATGGTCGATTGGCATCGCAGCGGCACCGGGACCATCGAGCGCCGGCTGGCGGATGGGCGCTGGATCCTGGTGCGGGAGCGGCGCACCGCCGATGGCGGCATTGTCGGCATCCGGACCGATGTCACCGCTCTCAAGACCACGCTGGCGGAGCTTGCCGAGGCCAATATGCGGGCCAACGAGGCGGCCGAGGAGGCACAGCGGCAGAATGCGGCGCTGACCGAGCGCGAGAGCCGCATCCGCTTCCTCGCGCATCACGACGACCTGACCAGCCTGCCGAACCGGGTGCTGTTTCGCGAGCGGGCCGAGGCTGCGCTGCGCATCACGGAGGGTCAGGGCATCCGCCTGGCCCTGCTCTATCTCGACCTCGACCGCTTCAAGGACGTCAACGATACGCTCGGGCACCCGGTCGGCGATGCGCTGCTGCGCGCCGCCGCCGACCGGTTGCGGGGCTGCGTCGGCGATCCCGAACGGATCGCCCGGCTGGGCGGCGACGAATTCGCCGTCATCAGCTTCGCCCCGATGTCTTCGCAGGAGCCCGAGCTGCTGAGCGGGCGCATCATCGAGGCGCTGAGCGCGCCCTACAGCATCATGGGCCATACCATCGCGATCAGCGTCAGCGTCGGCATCGCCCTGGCCGACGGAGCCGATATCGACGCCGACGCGCTGCTCAAGCAGGCCGACCTCGCCCTGTACGAGGCGAAAGCGCAGGGGCGGGGCACCTACCGCATCTTCGCGCCGGAGATGGACGAGCATCTGCGCGCCCGGCTGGAGATGGAGGCGGACCTGCGCCACGCGCTGGCGGCACAGCAATTCGAGATCGTGTACCAGCCGATCTACGAACTCGCGACCTCGCAGCTGCGCGGCTTCGAGGCGCTGCTGCGCTGGACGCACCCGCAGCGCGGCGCCGTCTGCCCGGCCCGCTTCATCCCGCTGGCCGAGGAGACCGGGCTGATCGTCGATATCGGCGCCTGGGTGCTGCGCCGCGCCTGTGCCGACATCATGCTGCTGCCGGGCGATCTGAGGGCAGCGATCAACATTTCGCCGGTCCAGCTGGCCTTCGGCTATATCGTCGAGACGGTGAGCGAGGTGCTGCGCGAGACCGGCCTCGATCCCGGCCGGTTGGAGCTGGAGATCACCGAGACCTCGCTTTTCGCCGACGACCAGCGCAATCTCGATGTGCTGCGGCGGCTGCGGGCGCTCGGCGTGCGGATCGTGCTCGACGATTTCGGCACTGGCTATTCCAGCCTGAGCCATCTGCGCCTGTTTCCGCTCGACAAGATCAAGATCGATCGCTCCTTCGTGCAGGAGATGACGCATCGGCCCGACAGTGCCGCGATCGTCGACGCCCTTGCCGCGCTCGCACTGCGCCTCAACATGACCACCACCGCCGAGGGCATCGAGACCGCCGAGCAATTGGAGGTCGCCCGGCGGGTGGGCTGCACGGAGGGGCAGGGGTATTATCTCGGGCATCCGCAGCCGATCCGCCACGCCTTCGCCGCGGCGACGCGGCCTTTGCAGCATCTGGCCTGACGCTCGCAAACCGGAGAACGGGTAAAGGCTATAAATCTAGTAGACAACTAACGGTGGCCATGTCACCCATGCTGCTTCCGCGATGGCCGGACCGCCCGCGTACTGGCAAAATCCGAAACTCGACCCCAGCTGAGGCAGGATCAGCCTCGCCGCATATCGGCAGCGCGCTGCCGTGGAGTATCCCCATGAGCTTCACCCGGAAGACCCTTCTCGCCCTTGCCATCGCCGCGCTGGTGCCGTTCACGGCCTTGGCTGCCCGGACGGACGATCTGGCGGCCATCAAGGCGGCCGGCGCCCTCAAGATCGGCACCGAGGGCACCTATCCGCCCTTCACCTATCACGATGCCGCCGGCAAGCTGGTCGGCTTCGATGTCGAGATCGGGCAGGAAATCGCCAAGCGCCTCGGGGTGAAGGCCGAGTTTCTCGAGGGCAAATGGGACGGGCTGATCGCCGGCCTCGATGCCGGCCGCTACGACGCGGTGATCAACCAGGTCGGCATCACCGAGGCGCGCAAGGCGAAATACGATTTCTCCCAGCCCTATATCGCCTCCAAGGCGGTGCTGATCGTCCGCGACGGCAACGACGCCATCAAGAGCTTCGACGACCTGAAGGGCAAGCGCGCGGCGCAGTCGCTGACCTCGAATTTCGGCAAGCTCGCCGAGAGCCATGGCGCCAGCCTCGTCGGCACCGACGGCTTCGACCAATCGATCCAGCTGGTGCTGAACGGGCGGGCCGACGCCACCCTGAACGACAGCCTGTCCTTCCTCGACTTCAAGAAGCACAAGCCGGACGCGCCGGTGAAGATCGTCGCCGAGCAGAAGGATGCCGACTATTCCGGCGTCATCGTGCGCAAGGGCAATCCCGAGCTGGTCGCGGCCATCAACAAGGCGCTGGACGCGATCAAGGCCGACGGCGCCTATGCCCGCATCTCCGACACCTATTTCGGCGCCGACGTGTCAAAGTAGGCTCCGCCGTCGTCGCAAGGCTTGGAGGACCGGCCGCTTGGCCGGTCCTGTCATATGTGGGGAAGGACCGCCGTGCCGCACTGGCTGCAACTCATGCTGGATTCGCTCGCTCCGCTGCTGTGGGCCGGTCTCGTCTTCACCGTGCCGCTGACGCTGCTTTCCTTCGCCTTCGGATTGTCGCTGGGCTTCCTCACCGCGCTTGCCCGGCTCTATGGCCCGCGCCCGCTGGTGGCGGTGGCGCGTTTCTATGTGTGGATCATTCGCGGCACGCCGCTGCTGGTGCAGCTCTTCGTGATCTTCTACGGCCTGCCGAGCGTCGGCATCCTGCTCGACGCCTTCCCGGCGGCATTGATCGGTTTCACCCTCAATGTCGGCGCCTACAGCTCGGAGATCGTACGGGCGGTGATCGCCTCCATCCCCAAGGGACAGTGGGAAGCGAGCTATTCCATCGGCATGAGCTGGTGGCAGGCGCTGCGACGCACGGTACTGCCACAGGCGGCGCGCACCGCGGTGCCGCCGCTCTCCAACACCTTCATCTCGCTGGTGAAGGATACCTCGCTCGCCGCCGCGGTGACGGTGCCCGAGCTGTTCCAGGCGGCCCAGCGCATCGTCGCCACCACCTATGAGCCGCTGATCATCTATATCGAGGCGGCGCTGATCTATCTGGCGCTGAGTTCGGTGCTCTCGGTGCTGCAGGACCGGCTGGAGCGCCGGCTCGCCCGCTCCAGCGGCCTCTCCCCGGAGGGAGCGTGATGATCCGCCTTGCCGATATCGAAAAGAGCTTCGACGGCCAGAAGGTGCTGAAGCGCGTCAGCCTGGCGGTGCGCGAGGGTAGCGTCACCGCGCTGATCGGCCCCTCCGGCTCCGGCAAGTCGACGCTGCTGCGCTGCGTGAACCTGCTCGAAATCCCCGAGGCCGGCGAACTGGTCATCGGCGAGGCGGCGGTACGCTTCACCGGCCGCGCGCTCGACCGCGAGGCCGTGCGGCGGATCCGTCGCCAGACCGGCATGATGTTCCAGAATTTCCAGCTGTTCCCGCACCGCACCGCGCTCGGCAATGTGATGGAGAGCCTTGTCGTGGTGCTGAAATGGCCGGAGGACAAGGCGCGGGCCCGCGCGCTGGAACTGCTCGAAAAGGTCGGGCTGGCGCACAAGGTGGACGCTTGGCCGGCGCAGCTTTCCGGCGGCCAGCAGCAGCGCGTCGCCATCGCCCGCGCGCTCGCCTCCTCGCCGAGCGTGCTGCTCTGCGACGAGCCGACCTCGGCGCTCGATCCGGAATTGTCGCTGGAGGTAGTGGAGGTGCTGGCGCAACTCGCCCGCGAGGGCACCACCATGCTGATCGCCACCCACGATCTGCGGCTCGCGGCGCGGGTGGCGCAGGACGCCATGCTGCTGGACGCCGGCGAGGTGGTGGAAAGCGGGCCGGCGGCGCAGCTCTTCGCCTGCCCGCGGCACGAGCGCACCGCGCGTTTCATCGCCACGCTGGGGCACCCGGTCATCGCCGTCTGACGCCGGCCGGGCTGCTGCGGACGTTACGGCATGACACGAGGTGGCTCCGCCCGGCATGACGCGCGACGGCGCCGGGCGGGTGTCACGTGACTGTCATGTGGCTCCCGTAGCTGTGCCCGGATCGTTCGCATCCGGATCCTCCATGCCCTCAGACAGCAGCCCAGCGGTCTCGGTCCGTGGCCTTGGCCTTTGCTATGGCCGTGCGCGGATCCTCGACGACGTCGGCTTCGACGTGGCACCGGGCAAGGTGCTGGCGCTGCTCGGTCCCTCCGGCTGCGGCAAGACCACCCTGCTGCAACTGCTGGCCGGGCTGCTGGCGCCGAGCGCCGGGCGGATCGAAATCCTCGGCGCGCCGGTCGCCGATGCCGCCCTCGGCCGCTTCGTGCCGCCGGAGGCGCGCGGCCTCGGCATGGTGTTCCAGGACTATGCGCTGTGGCCGCATATGAGCGTGGCGGCCAATGTCGCCTTCCCGCTGGAGATGCGCGGCGTGCCGGCGGCCGAGCGACGGGTGCGGGTGGCGGTGGCGCTGGAGCGTGTCGGCCTCGGCGCCATGGCGGAGCGCCGGCCCTCCGACATGTCGGGCGGCCAGCAGCAGCGGGTGGCGCTCGCCCGCGCCATCGTCGCCGAGCCGCCGCTGGTGCTGTTCGACGAGCCGCTGTCCAATCTCGATCCGGAACTGCGGGAGGCGATGGTGGGCGAGATCGGCGCCCTGGTCGCCCAGCTCGGCCTCACCGCCATTTATGTGACGCATGATCGGACCGAGGCCTTCGCCCTCGCGGACGAGGTGGCGGTGATGCGCGGCGGGCGTATCGCCCAGCTCGCGGCGCCTGAGGCACTGATCGCCGCGCCGGCCAGCCCAGAGGTGGCCGAGTTCCTCAATCTCGGCTGCGTGCTGCCGGTGCGCCGCGCGCCCGAGGGGTGGCTGATCGACGGCACCGCCATGCTCGTCGCGACCGGCGGGCCGGACGCGCAGGCGGCGCGGCTGCTGCTGCCGCGCCGGGCGACGCTGATCGGTCCGGCGGTGGAGGGGCGTCCCCGCGCCGACGTCGTCGCCGCCCGCTTCCGGGGCGACGGCCATGTGCTGACGCTGCGCATCTGCGGCACCGAACTCGACATCCAGGTCACCAGCCCGCGCCGCGTCGCCCCAGGCGAGGTCGTCGGGCTGTTCTGCCCGCCGCAGGATTTGCGCTGGTTCGCCGATCCCACGACCCCATTGCCTGCGGCCTCGTCCGTCGCGGCCTAACTCCAGGAGGAAACCATGCGCGCCTTTTCCCTCGCCCTTGCTTTGGGTGCGTCCCTGCTCGCGACGTCCGCGATGGCGGACATCACCGTCTATTCCGCCGGTCCCGGCGGCCTGATCGACAAGCTCGCCAAGGGCTATGCCGACAAGACCGGCGTGAAGGTCAACGTGTTCCAGGCCACCACCGGCAAGATCATGGCACGCATCGAATCCGAGGCCGCCAATCCGGTGGTCGACGTGCTGATCTCCGCTTCCTGGGACACCGCCACCGACTTCGCCAAGCGTGGCTGGCTGGCGACCTACACCAGCCCGAATGCCGCCAAGGTGCCGGACTTCCTGAAGAACGGCACAGCGGTGGCGCAGGGCATCTCGGCGCTCGGCATCGCCTGGAACCCGGCCTCCGGCACGCCCAAGCCGGCGGAATGGGCCGACCTGACCAAGCCCGCATTCGAGGATCTCGTCACCATCCCGGATCCGGCGCAGTCCGGCGCCTCCTTCGAACTGGTCGCCGCGTTGCAGGCCAAGGATGGCTGGGAGCTGTTCAAGGGCCTCGCCGCCAACGGCGCCATCGTCGCCGGCGCCAATGCCGAGGCGCTGAACCCCGTCATGCAGGGCGCCAAGGCGGCGGTGTTCGGCGCCGTCGACTACATCTCGCTGGCCGCCAAGGCCAAGGGCGAGTCGATCGACGTGATCTTCCCGGCCTCCGGCACGGTGATCGCGCCGCGGCCGATGATGATCCTCAACTGGTCGAAGCAGCAGGACGAGGCCAAGAAGTTCATCGACTACGTGCTCTCCGACGAGGGACAGAAGGCGGTGGCGGCGACCTATCTGATGCCGGCCCGCACCGACATCGCCGCCAACCGGCCGCTGATCTCCGACCTCAAGATCCTCCCGGTCGACGCCGCCGCCGTCTATGGCAAGCGCGACGCGACGCTCGCCGAATTCGGCAAGGTGGTCGGCAAGTAAGGCGTTCGACATGCGCGCGGCAGCGGCGAGGACCGGCGGCCACGGCCCGATCGGCTGGGTGGCAGGGGTGAGCCTCGCGGTGATCGTGGCGGTGCCCTTCGTCTTCATCGTGCTGCAGGCGATCTTTCCCGAACTCGGGCGCGGGTCGCTCGCCGCGCCCTTGCAACATTTGCCGAAGACGCTGGGCGATCCGGCGCTGCTTCGGCTCGCCGGCAACACGCTGATCATCGGGCTGGGCGTTGTCGCCGGCTGTACACTGATCGGCGTGCCGCTGGCTGTGGTGCGGGCGCTGTTCAAGGTGCCGTGCGCGCTGGCGTGGGACGTCGCCTTCCTCGTGCCGTTCATGATCCCGCCCTATATCGCCACGCTTGGCTGGATCATGACCATGCAGCCGCGCGGCTATCTCCAGCAGCTGACCGGCTTCAATCTCGGCCCGCTGCTGTTCTCGGTGCCGGGCATGATCCTGATCATGAGCCTCAACCTGTTCCCGGTGGTGTATTTCGCGGTGTCACGCACCATCGAGGCGGTGGGCACGCGCTATGCCGATGTCGGCCGGGTGTTCGGGGCGCGGCCGGGGCGAGCCTTCTTCCGTATCACCCTGCCGCTGGCGACGCCGGGGCTGGCGGCGAGCCTGCTGCTGGTATTCGCGCTCGCCATCGAGGAATACGGCACGCCGGCGGCGCTCGGCACCCGCTTCGGCTTCGAGGTGCTGGTGACCGGCATCGAGAACCGCATCTCCGACTGGCCGATCGACCTGCCGGGCGCGGCGATCCTGTCGCTGCTGCTGGTGGCGCTGTCGCTGGTGGCGTTCCTGATCCAGCGGCGCATTCTCTCGTCGCGCAATTTCGACACCGTCGGCGGCAAGCCGCAGGCGAAGGACAAGCGTCCGCTCGGCGCGTGGGCGCTGCCGGTGGGGCTCGCCTTCGCGCTGGTCGCCCTGCTGGCGACCGGGGTGCCGCTTGCCGCCATCCTCGCCACCGCCTTGTCGAAGACCATTTCCGGCGGGCTGAAGCCGGCCAATATGGGGCTGCAGAATTTCGAGGAGGTGCTGGGCAATGCCGGCGGGGCGCTGCAGGCGTTGATGAATTCGCTGAGCCTCGGCATCGGCACGGCGCTGGTCGCCGGCGCGCTCGGCGCGCTCACCGCCTATGCGGTGGTGAAGGGCAGCGGGCGCGGCCGGCCGGTGCTCGACGTGCTGGCGATGCTGCCGAGCGCGCTGCCGGGCGTGGTGGTGGCGGTGGGGATGATCCTCGCCTGGAACCAGCCGGCGCTGCCCTTCACTCCCTACAACACCGCCTTCATCCTGCTGCTTGCCTATTGCTGCATCCTGCTGCCGCAGCCGGTGCGCTACGCCACGGCGGCTTTCCAGCAGATTGGCGACAATCTGGAGGCCGCCGCACGGGTGGCGGGGGCGGGGCCGTTCACGGTGTTCCGGCGCATCATGCTGCCCTTGATCCTGCCGAGCCTGATCACCTCGATGCTGCTGGTGTTCGCGGTGGCCTCGCGCGAACTGGTGGCATCGCTGCTGGTGGCGCCGGTGGGGATGATGACCATTGCCGGCTTCATCTGGCGGCAGTTCGAGCAGGGCTCGGTGGGGCTCGGCATGACGATGAGCTTCATCGCCATCGTGCTGACGACGTTGATCCCCATGCTGCTGATCGCGGCGCTGCGCCGCTTCGCCGGCGCGCGCTTCACGGGACTGCACTGATGAAACGTCTCGTCGCGCTGTCGGGATGGGGGGTGAAGGGGCCGGCCTGTTTCCTCCTCGACATCGGAGGCCGGCGCTTCCTGCTCGATCTTGGCGAGGGGCCGGATGCCGGGCGGCGGCCGTCTCTGCGCGGCGTGGCAAACGTCGATGCGATCCTGATCTCGCACGGCCATGCCGACCATGTCGGCGCGCTCGATCTGGCGCCGGAGATCGGCGACCCGCCGGTCTACGCCACCGCACCGGTGCGGGCGCTGGCGGGCGACGACCGGCTGCGGCAGGCGCGCGACCTGCCCTTCGGCGGCGCGACGCGGATCGCCGGGATCGATGTCGAGACCGGCCCGGCCGGGCATGCGCCCGGCGCGGTGTGGATGCGGATCGGCGGGGCGGAAGGGCTGGTCTATACCGGCGACTATTCCGCCGAGAGCGCGCTGTTCCCCTCCGCGCCGCCGCCGCCAGCCGCGGCGCTGGTGTGCGACGCCAGCTATGGCGACGCCGAGGAGCCGCTCGACCGGCAGATGCTCGACCTGGTGGCGCGGGCGCGCCGGCGGCCGCTGCTGCTGCCGGCGCCGCCAGCCGGGCGGGCGCTGGAGATGGCGCTGGCGTTCCAGCGCGCCGGAGTGGCGGTTTCGCTGTGTGCCGGCACGCGGGCGGTCGCAGAGGCGATGGCGCGGCATCCCTCCACTGCCGTGCCGCATCTCGCCGGCTGGCCGGCGCAGGTGCTGGAGACGACCGCGCTGCTGACGGCGGACAGTGCGCCGGCCGGGGCAATGATCGTTGCCGGGGCGCAGGCGGAGCGCGGCCTTTCCGCGGCGCTGACCGGGCGTTTCGCCTCGACGGGGGAGGCGGAGATCGTCTTCACCGGCCATGTCGCCGAGGGATCGGGCGCCGAGCGCCTCATCGCATCGGAGCAGGCGACGATGCGGCGCTGGAACGTGCACCCGACCTGCGACGGACTTCGCGAGCTGGTCGCGGCGGTAGCGCCGACGGTGATGCTGCCGGCCTTCCTGCCGCAGGCGCGCCTCGGTGCGCTGGGGGGATTGTTCCCCGGCCTGCGCCTCGCCACCGAACCGCCGGAGTTCTCCTGGTAGGTCGCCGGTAGTGCCTAGACGACCGCCTCGGCGCCGGCGACCGGGCGTCGAGCAGCCAGGATTCTCCTGCCGTACCGCATAGGACGTTTCCTCGCCGGCAAGCTCGGGCAGATCGCCGTCGATGGCGACCAGGATGTCGGTGGGGGTGACGATGCCCCTCGAAGGTGCCGTGCTCGTCCACCACCACCGCCATGAGCACCGGCGAGGTCTTGAACTGTTCGAGCAGGCGCAGGATCGGCAGCGTCTCGGCGATGTAGAGCGGCTGGCGCAGCACCTCGTCGATCTCTCCCCGGCATCCAGCCACACCGTATCGACACGCGGCATCATGATCGACAGCTCGCGCACCATGCCGACCGCGGTGATGACGCTGTCGAGCGAAAACACCGCGTCGAGCACGACGATCTGCACGATCACCTGCCAGAACACCGCATGGACCGGGCTGGCATTCCCGGCATCGTCGCCGCCCTCCGGCCGCTCGTGCAACTCGGTGGTGCCCTTGAACAAGAGGAACAGGCCGCCGACGATGAGGATGACGTCGCGCCAGGAGATCTCGCTGCCGAGCATGGTGAACAGCGGATAGGTGAGCGTGACGATCCACGACACCGAGGCCAGCAGGGCGAGGCGCATGAACAGCGCCAGCGGGAAGACGGAGGTCTTCACGAATGCGTGGACCAAACCCGGCTCTTCCCCGATGGCCGGGCGCCGTCGATCTGCGGCGGCGCGCGCCCTAAGCCGGCTCCGGCTGCCAGGGCTGCATGTGCAGCACGTTGCCGCCGAGCTTCGAGAAGGCGCGCTGGCGGCAGGAAAACACGATGATCTGCTGCTCGCGCGCCTGCCGGTGCAGCGCGTCGAACATGCGCTCGATGCGGTCGTCGTCGGAATAGACCAGGGCATCGTCGAGGATCACCGGCGCCGGGCGGCCATCGCGGGCGAGCAGCCGGGCGAAGGCGAGGCGGGTAAGCACCGAGAGCTGCTCGCGCATGCCGCCCGACAGCCGGTCCACCTCCTCGTCCTGCCCATTGCGGCGCACCACCTGCGGCAGCAACGTCTTCTCGTCGAAGGTGATGGAGATGTCGTCGAACAGCAGGCCGAGCAACGGCTTCAGCTCGGCCAGCACCGGCTGGAGATAGAGGTCGCGCGCGGCCGAACGGGAGGCCTGCAGTGCCTCGCGCAGCCGGTCGAGCACCGCGACCTCGGTCTCGAAGGTCACGACACGGGCTTCGGCGGCCTGGAGGGCGTCGCGCGTCTCTTGCCAGGCTTCCTCCACCGCGTCATCGGAGCGGGTGCGGATCTGGCCGTTGAGATCGGCGAGGGTGACGTTTAGCCGGCTTTCTTCCTCAGCGGCGGCCTGCTCGACCGATTTGGCCCGGCGCAGGACAGCCTCCGCCGAGGCGAGGTCGGGAGCGGCGACGCGGAGTTTTTCCGCATGGGCGGCGGAGGCTTCGAACGCAGCCTGCTGGCCGGCGTGCGCGGTCGCGAAGCCCTGCTCCCGCGCCGGGCGCTCGGCTTCCGGGCCGAGCACCGCGTCGAGGCGGGCGCGTTCGCCGGTGAGCATGGCATAGGCGGTTTCCGCCTGCACGACGGCGTCGCCGGCCCGGCCCTGCAACGGATGCACCTCGCGGGCAGCGGTGCGGGCGGCCTTGACGCGCTCGGCGGCGCCGGCAAGGGCTGCGCGGGCCGCATCGGGATCGGCTTTCAGCTCCAGCGCTTCGGGCAGCACGGCAACGCGGCGCGCCACCTCCTCGCGCAGCTTCGGCAAGCCTTCCGGGGCGAGATGGCGCAGTTCCAGGCGCAGGCGGTCGCGCTCGGCGGCCTTCTCCTGAGCCTCGACCTGCCGGCGACGGGCGGCGGCGATGTCGGAAACCTCGAGGGCCTGCAGCAGTTCGGCGCGGCTGCGCTCGGCGGTTCGGCGGGCATTGTCGGCACCGGCGGGCCGGTTGGAGCGGACGGTAAGGGCGCCTATGCCGGGCAGGGTCAGCCGCACGACATCGCGAATGCCGCGTTCCTCCGCCTCGGGCAGTGGCGCGCCGTCGAGGAGAACCGGGGCGACACCGGCCTCATAGGCGATGCGCAGCGAGGGCAGGCCGGCCTCCTCGGCGGCGCGCAGCCGGGCGATCTCGATCTCGCTGCGTTGCAGTTGCTCGATGCCCTCGGCAGGGATGGCGAGCAAGGCAAACGCCGCCTCGCTTTGTTCCATCGCGGTGCGGGCGGTTTCCGCCTGTTGCAGGCGGCTGCGCAGGGCTTCCAGCTCCGCTGCCGCCTGCCGCGCGATGAGGGCGGCGTCGAGCCGGGCCAGCAATTCGCGGGCCTCCTGCTCCTGACCCTCGGCGGCATGGACGGTAGCGGCGGCGGCGTCGATGGCGGCAGCGGCGTCGCGGCGGCGGTCCTGCGCCTCCGAGCGGCGCGCCTCGGCGGCGGCGAGTTCGGCGTGCAGGTGTCCGGCGCGGTCCAGCGCCTCGCGGAAGGCTGTGAGCTCGCGCTCGGCCGCGTCGCGACGGTTGCGCGCCAGGGCGGCTTCCGCCTCGGCGGCCTTCAGCTTTTCGGCATGGGCCTTGGCGGTTTCCAAGGCGGTTGCCGCCTTGTCGACGGCGGCACGGCGGGCGGTCTTTTCCTCGGCATCGCCGAGTTCGGAGAGGCGCTTCAGCGTAGCGGCGCGGCGGTCGAGCGCTTCGCGCAGCGTGGCGACATCGGCGGCCAGGCGCTGCTCCTCGGCGGCGAGGCGATCGCGTTCCTCCACAGCCTTGAGATAGGGGCCGCCGGCCTTCGGCCGCAGCCGGGAGGTGGCTAGCCGGTCCAGCTCTTCCTCGCAGGCCGCCATGATCTCCGACATGCGCCGGCCGCCGGTGATCGCCTCGACCTCTCCCTGCACCGAGGTAAGAAGGCTCTCGCGAACCTGCCGTTCGTCCTCGTCTTCCTTGCGCTTCTCCAGCCCGGTATTGCCCTGCCGTACCCAGAGCAGGCCGGCGGGGCCAGCGGTGCCGCCGCGGATCAGGTCGGCGATGAAACGCTCGGCCTCGTCCGCCTGCGCGACGAGGCGGCCGGTTCCGAGATCGACGACGCTGGCGCGCTTGCCGCCGATGAACTGCTTGGTGAGGCGAAACCGGCCTTCCGGCACCGCGATATCGGCCTCGACCAGCGGATGGCCGCCGCTATAGGGCTGGAGGCGGCGTACATCCTTCGGCGTGCCGGTGTGCGGCTGGAAGAACAGCGCGTGCAAGGCCTCGAAGCTGGTCGACTTGCCGAACTCATTGGCGGCGCACAGCACGTTGACGCCGTCGCCAATGCCCTCGATGGCGACGCCCTGCCGGGCGAAGCGTTTGACGTTGAAGAGCCGCAGCGCCGCGATCTTCATATGCCGGCCTGCTGGCTGAGCGAGAACAGTCGTGCGAGCGCGGCGCGGGCGATAGCGCGCTCGGCAGCGGAGCGCGCCTCGTCGAGGCTTTCGGCGCGCAGCGTCTCGGCGGCGTCGCGCAGGGCGCCGGCGCGGTCGATGAGGTCGAGGTCGCCGGCCTCGACATCGGTGGTGAGGGCGGAATCGTCGAGTTCCAGCCGGGCGAATTCCGGCGCGGCATGGGCGATGGCGGCGGCCAGCGCGGTGCGCGCGGACAGGCTGGCGCGACCCGAGGCGAGGATCCGCGCCAGCGTCTGGCGGCGGGCGGCGCCGGGCGGCAGCAGATTGGCAAGCATGCCCGCGCCGTCGTCGCCGGAGAGCAAATGCAGCGGCAGGCTGCGCCAGGAAAAGCTGGCGGTTTCGACCGGAATGACCTCCGGCGGCGCGGCGGGGGCGGAAAAGCTGACGATGAGCGCTTCGCCGGGGCGATCGTGCTTGAAGCGGTCGGGCTCGGGGGTGCCGCTGTAGCGGGTGCGGGCGTCGACCTCCACCGCGCCGTGCCAGTCGCCGAGCGCCAGATAGGCGAGGCCGGCGCGGGCGGCGCGATCAGGAGCCAGCACGTCGAGGCCGACGCCTTCCTCCGAGAAGTCGCGGACGGCGCCATGGGCGAGGCCGAGGCGCAGCGTGCCTTCTGGTGTCGGCGCGGCGTCCATCCATTCGGTGAGGTCGCGGCCGGGACGGCGGGTGGTACAGGGGGCGGGCAGCAGCACGACGCCGGGCGCCAGCTCGATGGGGGCGGGCTCGGCGGCGATGACGACATTGGGCGGCGCCTCGGCGCGGATGGCGCTCCACAGCTGCGTCGCCTGCAGGGAATCGTGGTTGCCGGGCAGCAGCACCCATTGCAACGGGGCGTGATGGCGCATCTCGGCCAGCGCCTGCCGACGAATATCGGGGGTGGGGGTCTCGGTGTCGAAGCTGTCGCCGGCGAGCAGGACGGTGCCGGCGCCATGCTCGCGGGCGCGGGCGGCAAGCCGGCCGAGCACGGTGTGGCGGGCGTCGCGCAGGCGGCCGCGCAGGTTCTCGTCGGCGATGTTGCCGAAGCGCTTGCCGAGATGCAGATCGCTGGAATGGAGGAAGCGGAACATCATGCGGCGGCCGGACAACCGGCGCCGCCGGCCGAAAAGCCGCCCGCTGCGGCGAGGGGCGGCGTCGGCAGTGGCAGTCCGGTCCGCGGACGAATCTTCTCAAGCTGCATGGTTCAACCATGCCCGCCCGGACGCGGCGGCGCCAGTGGCGGCGGCGCTGCCGACGCGGAGGTTGCCCGGCTTCACCAGGACGTCAGCACCGAGCCCTTGAACTTCTGGTCGATGAAGGCCTTCACCTCCGGCGAATGGTAGGAATCGACCAGTATCTTCACCCAGGGCTTGTCCTTGTCGACGCTGCGCACGGCGATGAGGTTCACATAGGGGCCCTTGGCTTCCTCCCTGAGGATCGGGCCCTTCACCGGGTCGAGGCCGGCCGACACCGCGTAGTTGGTGTTGATGGCGGCTGCGTCGACGTCCTCCAGCGAGCGCGGGGTTTGCGCGGCTTCCAGTTCGACGATGCGCAGCTTCTTCGGGTTCTCGACGATGTCGACCACGGTAGGTTTGAAGCCGACGCCGTCCTTCAGCTTGATCACACCCTTGTCCTGCAGGAGCAGCAGCGAGCGGCCGCCATTGGTCGGGTCGTTCTGGATGGCGACGGTGGCGCCGTCCGGCACCTCGGCCCAGCTCTTCCATTTCTTGGAATAGATGCCGAGCGGGAAGTTCACCGTGAGCGCCGCCGGCTCGATCCTGTAGCCGCGGTCGGCCTTCTGGTTGTCGAGATAGGGCCGGTTCTGGAACGAGTTGGCCTCGATCTCGCCAGCATCGAGCGCCTGGTTCGGCACCACATAATCGGAGAATTCGATGATCTTGATGTCGAGCCCCTTGGCAGCGGCGACCGGCTTCACCGCCTCGAGGATCTGCGCGTGCGGGCCGGGGGTGGCGGCGACGCGGATGGTTTCGGCGCGGACAGGAGTGATTCCGGCGATGCCGGCGGTGGCGAGGAGGGCGAACGCCGCGAGGATGGAGCGCGTGAACATAATGAGTTCTCCGGGATCGGACAGGATTCAGTGGCGCCGCAGCCGGCGGTTGACCTTCTTCGCCAGCGTCTCGCCGAGCGATTGCACGGTCTGCACGAGGATGATGAGCACGACCACCACCATCAGCATCACCTCGGGCATGAAGCGCTGGTAGCCATAGCGTATGCCGAGGTCGCCCAGCCCGCCGCCGCCCACCGCACCGACCATGGCGGAGTTGGAGAGCAGGCTGACCACCGAGAGGGTGATGCCGAGCACCAGGCCGGGCAGCGCCTCGGGGATCAGCACCTTGCGTACGATCTGCAGCGGCGTCGCGCCCATGGCCAGCGAAGCCTCGACGAGGCCCTGGTCGACCTCGCGCACCGCCGCCTCGACGATGCGGGCGATGAAGGGCGTCGCGGCAAGGGAGAGCGGCACGATGGCGGCGGTGGTGCCGATCGAGGTGCCGGCGACGAGGCGGGTGAACGGGATGATGGCGACGACGAGGATGATGAACGGCGTCGAGCGGGTGGCGTTGACGATGAGCCCGAGTACACGGTTGACCGTGACCGCCTCGAACAGCTCGCCCCTGGCGCTGGTGGCCAGGAAGATGCCGAGCGGCAGGCCGGCCAGCGTGCCGATCAGCGCCGCGATGGCGACCATGTAGAGGGTCTCGAGCGTCGAATCGACGATGAGGCTGAGGATGGCCGGTGAAATCAGGTCAGAGAACATGGCCGATCACCTCCGTGCTGGCGCCGGCCGCCTCCAGCGCCGCGCCGACCGCGCCGCTCGCCCAGGCCTGCGTCGGCACGCCGACATAGAGCAGCGCGAAGGGCAGCGTCCCGATGCTGTCGATCTGGCCGCCGAGCAGCACCACGTCGATGCCGAGCTGGCGGGCCAGGCGGGTGACCACCGGCTGGCCGGCCGCCGCGCCGGTGAGGGTAAGGCGCAGCACGCTCTGGCGGGCGCCGGTGGGATCCGCGCGCAGATGGCCGGCCAGCGCGGCGGGAATCTCGCGGCCGGGCAGGCTGCCGATGAAGGAGCGGGCGGTGGCGGTACGCGGATGCGCGAACACCTCGCCGACCGGGCCTTCCTCGATGATGCGCCCGGCCTCGATGACGCCGACGCGGTGGCAGATTTCCTTGATCACCGCCATCTCATGGGTGATCAGCACGATGGTGACGCCGAGTTCGGCATTCACCCGCGCCAGCAAAGCGAGGATGGAGCGCGTGGTCTCGGGATCGAGGGCGCTGGTCGCCTCGTCGGACAGCAGCACCTTGGGATCGGTGGCGAGGGCGCGGGCGATGCCGACGCGCTGCTTCTGCCCGCCGGACAGTTCGACCGGGTAGCGGTCGCGCTTGTCGGCGAGGCCGACGAGATCGAGCAACCGCTCCACCTTGGCGCGTATCGCCACGCGGGAGAGGCCGGCCAGTTCCAGCGGCAGCGCCACATTGTCGAAGGCGGAGCGTGAGGAGAGCAGGTTGAAGTGCTGGAAGATCATGCCGATCTTCCGCCGCTCGTTGCGCAGCGCCGCCTCGTCGAGCCGGTTGATGGTGACGCCGTCGACGATCACCTCGCCGCGGGTCGGGCGCTCCAGCCCGTTGATGGTGCGGATCAGCGTCGACTTGCCGGCGCCGGAGCGGCCGATGATGCCGTAGATCTCGCTGCGCGGGATATCGAGCGCGATGTCGGCCAGCGCCTCCACCGCCGCATCCGAGCCGCGGGCGGGAAAGGTCTTGGCGACGTCGCGCAGCACGATGGCAGCACCATCCGCCGCCCCGCCTCGGCCGCCAGGCCCGGCGGGTTCGTGCGCCCGCGAGGCCCTACCAGCCCCCGAGGGCAGGCGGGCGGCGAGGTCGCGGAACAGCGCCGGCGGGAAGGGCGGGGCGGAGGCGTTCTGAATCATCGTGTTTGTCGTGCGAGACGGGCTCAGGCGGCGCGGGGAAGGGCGTGGCCGGAGCGGGCGAGGCGCTGGCGCTCGCGGTCGAGCTTCACCCGCACCACGCCGGGGGTGAGCCCGTCGCGACGCAGGATCAGGCCGACCAGCGGGTCGGCGAGGATCTCGTCCAGGCTGGGTTCGGAAAGGTTCAATGGCGCCTCGGCGGCGCCCGAAAGGATGACGGAGCTCATCGCAGATATCCCAATGGTCGGACGCCCGCACGGGCATCCTTCAGTCTCGGCAAAGGGCGGAGAAGGGGCCTCAGGCCCGTTTGGGACGTCGACAACACATGGTCATGGCTCAGCTCCTTAAGCTCGTTGCCCAACCACGAAGTCGCTCCGTGGCGCTTTAGCATTGGTGACGCGGTGCAATCTGCCGGGTGTCAAATGCCGCGATCCGACGGCTACGCCATCGAACAGCACGCTATTTATCATGCCTACGGGAGAAGTCAACTAAACTAATAGATTACTCGTTGTGCCAGTGGCGTGACGACGTCTGCACAATGCGTGCGCAATCCGCATAACAAATATGCATACCTTGTATTCCATTAATTGAATAGACTATTTCGCGCCGCCCCGCCTAGCTGAGGCAACCGGTGCCCTGCGCGCCTTCCGCACCTCAGGAGTGAACACCATGACTGCCCTTACCCGCCGCGGGCTCGGCCTTGGCCTCGGCGCCACGCTGGCCGCCTTCGCCATTCTGCCCGCCCAAGCCGACGTCAAGGCTGCCGCCGACAAGATCAAGCTCGGCGTCATTGGCGGCGACGAGGAGGAAATCGCCGAGGTGGCGAAGAAGGTCGCGGCGAAGGAGGGGCTGGAGATCGACGTCGTCACCTTCTCCGATTACACGCTGCCCAACGAGGCGCTCTCGCGCGGCGACCTCGACGCCAATGCCTTCCAGCACAAACCCTATCTCGACGCGCAGATCGCGGCGCGCGGCTACAAGATCGTCGCGGCCGGCTTCACCATCGTCGAGCCGATCGGCTTCTATTCGGTGAAGCTCAAGGACTTCAAGGACCTGCCCGAAGGCGCGCAGATCGGCATTCCCAACGATCCGTCCAATGGCGGGCGGGCGCTGAACCTACTGGCCGCCAACGGCCTCCTCACGCTGGTGCCGGGCAAGGGCCTGCAGCCGACCGTGCTCGACGTCACCGGCAATCCGAAGAAGGTGAAGCTGCGCGAGCTGGACGCGGCGCTGCTGCCCAAGCAGCTCGCCGATCTCGACGGGGCGGTGATCAATACCAACTACGCGCTCGGCGCCAAGCTCGACCCGCGCAAGGACGCCCTGGTGCAGGAGAGCCGGACCGACAACCCCTACGGCAATTTCATCGCCGTGCGTGCCGGCGACGAGGGCAAGCCCGCGGTGGTGAAGCTGGTGAAGGCCTATCAGTCGCAGGAAGTGAAGGACTTCCTCGGCACCCGCTTCAAGGGCGCGATCCTGCCGGCATGGTGAACCTTCGATCCTCCAGAGAGGGCCGAGCCGCAAGGCCCGGCCCCTCCGGTCTTCGAAGCTCCGCTCCAGCGTGGGCCACGAAGGACCGTCACCCCAATGTCGCACATGCCGTAACGGGATGAATTGACGTAAGGTGCTGTAGATAAACAAGATTTAATGCAAGATCCGCTGCGTTGCAGGGCACAATGGCGCACAGGCCGGGATCGCCAGCGGAGTTGAGTGAATGGAGACTGCAACACGGCCGCCACGAAGAGGGCGTCTTGCCGTCCCCTTGCTGATCGGCCTTCTGGCGCTTGGCTGCGGTGCCTATGTCTGGCGCGAGAGCCGGGCGCAGGCGGCCCAGCCGGTGGCGGCTGCGAAATCGCCGCTCGTGCACGTCCATGTGGCGCCGGTGCAGCGGCGGGACGTGCCGGTGGTGCTGAACGGGCTCGGCAGCGTGCAGGCCTCGCAGACGGTCAACGTCCATGCGCGGGTCGATGGCACGCTGCAATCGGTGAACTTCACCGAGGGCCAGAACGTCAAGGCAGGCGACGTGCTGGCCCGGCTGGACCCCCGGCTGGCGCAGGCCAGCCTCGACCAGGCGCAGGCCGCCAAGGTCAAGGACCAGGCGCAGTTGAAGGGCGCCGAGGCCGATCTGACCCGCTATTCGCAGCTGGTGCAGAAGGACTATGCCAGCCGGCAGTCGCTCGACCAGCAGCAGGCGACGGTGGACGGGCTGAAGGCCTCCATCGTTGCCGACGACGCGGCGATCGAGACCGCGCAGACCAATCTCGCCTACACCACGCTCATCGCCCCGGTCGACGGGCGGATGGGCATCCGCCAGCTCGACGCCGGCAATATCGTGCATTCGAGCGACACCACGCCGATCGCGGTGCTGACGACGCTCAAGCCGATCTCGGTGATCTTCTCGCTGCCGGAAAAGGACCTCGACGCCGTGCAGCAGGCGGCGGCGCGCGGGCCGGTCGCGGCGGTGGCGACGCGCGACGACGGCACCGTGCTCGGCACCGGAACGCTGTCGGTGGTCGACAACCAGATCGATGCAGGCACCGCAATGCTGAAGCTCAAGGCGGTGTTCCCCAATGAGGATGAGCGGTTGTGGCCGGGCGCCTTCGTCCATGTCGAGCTTTCGGTCGACACGGTGAAGAACGCGCTTACCGTGCCGGTGGCGGCGGTGCAGCGCGGGCCGGACGGGCTGTTCGCCTGGGTTCTCGGCGCCGACGATGCCGCCACGGTGAAGCCGATCGAGACCGGTCGGGTGGCCGGTGGGGTTAGCGTGGTGACGAGCGGGCTCGCCGACGGCGACCGCGTGATCGTGGATGGCCAGTACCGGCTGCGGCCCAATGCCAAGGTTGCCGTGGTCGAGGGCAAAGGCGCGCCGGCCGAGCACCTCGCCGAGAGCGACAGCGGAAAGGCGGCGACGCCGTGAACCTCTCCGCCCCCTTCATCCAACGCCCGATCGCCACCTCGCTGATGATGGCGGCACTCGCGGTGCTGGGCGTCGTCGCCTATCCGCTGTTGCCGGTGGCGCCGCTGCCGCAGGTGGATTTTCCCACGGTGCAGGTCTCGGCCAGCCTGCCCGGCGCCAGCCCCGATACCATGGCCTCGGCGGTTGCCGCGCCGCTGGAGCGGCGCTTCGGCCAGATCGCCGGCCTCGACCAGATGACCTCGACCTCGACGCTGGGCTCGACCTCGATCACGTTGCAGTTCGACCTCTCCCGCAACATCGATGCGGCGGCGCAGGACGTGCAGGCGGCGATCACCGCGGCGCAGCGCCAGCTGCCGGACGACCTCTCCTCGCCGCCGAGCTACCGCAAGGTCAATCCCGCGGACTCGCCGATCATGATCCTTGCCGCCCGCTCGGACACGATGCCGATGACGGCGGTGGACGATTTCGCCGACAATGTGCTGGCCCAGCGGCTGTCACAGGTGCAGGGCGTGGCGCAGGTGATCATCGGCGGCGAGCAGAAGCCGGCGGTGCGGGTGCAGCTCGATCCCGCCCGGCTCGCCGCCAACGGCCTGACTTTCGAGGATGTGCGCGGAACGCTCGCCGATTCCACCGCGCTGGCGGCGAAGGGCACCATCAACAACGCGGTGCGCAGCTTCACCATCGCCGCCAACGACCAGATCGTGAAGCCGGCCGATTATGACGACGTCATCCTCGCCTATCGCAACGGCGCGCCGATAAGGGTGCGCGATGTCGGCCATGCGGTGGAGGGGCCGGAGAACGTCAATGTCGCGGCCTGGAGCACCGACAAGCGGGCGGTGGTGCTGCTGATCTTCAAGCAGCCGGGCGCCAATGTCATCGAGACCGTCGACGCCATCAAGGCGACGCTGCCGAAGCTCGACGGCATCATTCCCGCCGGCATCAGCATCGACACCATCGTCGACCGCACCACCACCATCCGCGCCTCGGTGGAGGACGTGCAGTTCACCCTCGGCATCACCATCGCGCTGGTGGTGATGGTGATCCTGCTGTTCCTGCGCAACATCCGCGCCACGCTGATCCCGGCGGTGGTGGTGCCGATCTCGCTGGCCGGCTCGGCGGCGGTGATGTACGTACTCGACTTCAGCCTCGACAATCTGTCGCTCATGGCACTCACCATCGCGGTCGGCTTCGTGGTCGACGACGCCATCGTGGTGGTGGAGAACATCGTCCGCCACATGGAGGAGGGCGAGCCCGCCTTCATCGCGGCGATGAAGGGCGCGCGCGAGATCGGCTTCACCGTGCTGTCGATCAGCATCTCGCTGGTGGCGGTGTTCATCCCGCTGCTGCTGATGGGCGGCATCGTCGGCCGGCTGTTCCGCGAATTCGCGCTGACCGTCACCGCCGCCATCGCGGTCTCGGCGCTGGTGTCGCTGACGCTGACCCCGATGCTGTGCTCGCGGTTCCTGAAGGCCCCTTCGCACGAGCATGGGCGGCTCTACCGGCTGATCGAGGCCGGCTTCGACGGCATTCTTGCCTTCTACGAGCGCACGCTGGCCATCGCGCTGCGCTTCCGCTTCGCGACGCTGATGGTGTTCTTCGCCACCATCGCGCTGACCGGCTGGCTGTTCGTCGTGGTGCCGAAGGGCTTTTTCCCGACGCAGGACATCGGCGTCATCACCGGCCTGTCGGAGGCGGCGCAGGACGTCTCGCCCGACGAGATGAAGCGGCTCCAGATCGCGCTCGGGGCGGTGATCGCCAAGGACCCGGCGGTGGCGGCCTTCGGCTCGCTGCTCGGCGCCGGCGGCGCCAACACCACCAATACCGGCCGTTTCTTCATCGCGCTGAAGCCGCGCGAGGAGCGCGACGCCAATGCCCGCCAGGTGATCGACCGGCTGCGGCCGAAGCTGACGCAGGTGTCGGGGGCCAATGTGTTCCTGCAACCCTCGCAGGACATCACGGTGGGTGGGCGCATTTCGCGCGCGCAGTATCAATACACCCTCACCGACGTCGATCTCGACGAGCTGAATGGCTGGGCGCCGAAGCTGCTCGCCAAGCTGCGCCAGCTGCCTGAACTCACCGACGTCACCAGCGACCAGCAGGGCAATGCGCCACAGCTCAAGATCAGCATCGACCGCGACCGCGCCGCCCGCTTCGGCATCCAGCCGGCGCTGATCGATGCGACGCTGAACGACGCCTTCGGCCAGCGGCAGGCGACGCAATACTTCACCCAGCTGGATTCCTACTCGGTGATCATCGAGGCGACGCCGGAACTGCAAAGGCATATCGGCACGCTGGACCAGATCTATGTGAAGTCGCCGACCACCGGGCAGGCGATCCCGCTCTCCACCTTCGTGAGCATAGACGCCAAGGCGGTGGGGTCGTTGTCCGTATCGCACCAGGCGCAGTTCCCGGCGGTGACGCTCTCCTTCAACCTCAAGCCGGGGGTGTCGCTCGGCGAGGCGGTGCAGGCGATCAACACCGCCTCTGCCGAGCTCGGCGCGCCCGCGACGATTACCGGCAGCTTCCAGGGTAGCGCGCAGGTGTTCCAGAGCGCGCTGGCCAGCGAACCGGCGCTGATCGCGGCGGCCCTGTTCGCGGTCTATGTGATCCTCGGCGTGCTCTATGAGAGCTACATCCACCCGCTGACTATTCTCTCGACGCTACCTTCGGCCGGCATCGGCGCGCTGCTGGCGTTATGGGCCGGCGGCTTCGACCTGTCGGTGATCGGCATCATCGGCATCATCCTGCTGATCGGCATCGTGAAGAAGAACGGCATCATGCTGGTCGACTTCGCCATCGCCGCCGAGCGCGAGCGGGGGATGGCGCCGGAGGAGGCCATTGCCGAGGCGTGCCGGCTGCGGTTCCGGCCGATCCTGATGACGACTCTGGCGGCGCTGCTGGCCGGCGTGCCGCTGATGCTCGGCCATGGCACCGGCTCGGAGCTGCGCCAGCCGCTGGGCTACGCCATGGTCGGCGGGCTGGCGCTCAGCCAGGTGCTGACGCTCTACACGACGCCGGTGGTCTATATTTATCTGGCCCGCTTGCAGCGGTGCTTTACCACCGCGCCGCCGGCGACGGCGCAGCCCGCACCCGCCGAATGAGCGGATGCGGGCCGGAGGTCAGGATCAGGCGGCGCGCTTGAGCGCATCGCCCAGCATCGCGGCGAGGTCGTCGATGTGCTGCGTCTCGGCGATCAGCGGCGGCGACAGCGCGATGATGTCGCCGGTGACGCGGACCAGCAGGCCCTTGTTGAAGCAATCGACGAAGACGTCATAGGCGCGGGCGCCGGGCGCGCCCTCGCGCGAGGAGAGCTCGATGCCGGCGACGAGGCCGATGGTGCGGATGTCGACGACATTGGGCAGGTCACGCAGGGAATGCATCGCCGCCTCCCAATGCGGGGCGAGCTCCGCTGCGCGGGTGAGCAGGCCTTCCTCGGCATAGATGTCCAGCGTGGCGAGGCCGGCGGCGCAGGCGACCGGATGGCCGGAATAGGTGTAGCCGTGGAACAGCTCGATGGCGGCCTCCGGGCCGGTCATCAGCCCATCATGCACCTTGCGGCTGGCGAAGACGGCGCCCATCGGGATGGTGCCGTTGGTGATGCCCTTGGCGGTGGTCACGAGATCCGGCGTCACGCCGAAATAATCGGTGGCGAAGGGGGCGCCGAGGCGGCCGAAGCCGGTGATGACCTCGTCGAAGATCAACAGGATGCCGTGGCGGGTGGCGATTTCGCGCAGCCGCTGCAGATAGCCCTGGGGCGGCAGCAGCACGCCGGTGGAGCCGGCCATCGGCTCGACGATCACCGCGGCGATGGTCTCGGCGCCGTGCAGCGCGACGAGGCGCTCGAGGTCGTCGGCGAGTTCGGCCCCGTGCGCCGGCAGGCCACCCTTGGTGAAGGCGTTGCGCGCCGGATCATGGGTGTGGCGCAGATGGTCGGCGCCGGGCAGCAGCGGGAAGACGCGGCGATTATTGACCAGGCCGCCGACGGTGATACCGCCGAAGCCGACGCCGTGATAGCCGCGCTCGCGGCCGATGACGCGGGTGCGGGTGCCCTGGCCGATGGCACGCTGATAGGCGATGGCGATCTTCAGCGCGGTATCGACCGATTCCGAACCGGAATTGGTGAAGAAGACACGGTCGAGCCCGCCCGGCGCGATGGCGGCGAGGCGCTCGGCGAAATCGAAGGCGATGGGATGGCCCATCTGGAAGGTGGGCGCGAAGTCGAGGGTGGAGAGCTGGCGCTCGACCGCCTCGGTGATCTGCCGGCGGCCATGGCCGGCATTGACGCACCACAGGCCGGCGGTGCCGTCGAGCACGCGGCGACCGTCGTCGCTCGTGTAGTACATGCCCTGGGCCGCCGCCAGCAGGCGCGGCGCCGCCTTGAACTGCCGGTTGGCGGTGAACGGCATCCAGAAGGCTTCGAGGGAAGGGGTATTGGCGCGGGCGTTCACGGCGGGTCTCCTCTTGCGGAGGCCGACCTTGGCCACGATGGGCAGCGCGGGACAAGTCCTTTTCTGGTGTGGATTAACACGCTGTTATATAAGGCATGAAGGCTGATAGTTTTCGATATTTGCAACGGGTGAAACAGGCGGATGGTCGAGGAGGATCTCGGGGGGCGGCTCCGCTATGTCCGCCAGCTGCACAAGCTGTCGCAGCGGGAGCTCGCCCGCCGCGCCGGCGTGACCAATTCGACGATCTCGCTGATCGAATCCAACACCAGCAACCCGTCGGTGGGCGCGCTGAAGCGCATCCTCGACGGCATCCCGATCAGCATGGCGGACTTTTTCGGGCTGGCGCCGACGCTGCCGAAGAAGGCGTTCTACCGCGAGGACGAGCTGACCGAGATCGGCAAGGGCGCGGTCTCCTATCGCCAGGTGGGCGAGAGCGCCTTCGGGCGGGCGCTGCAGATTCTCAAGGAGTGCTACCAGCCCGGTGCTGATACCGGAATCATCCCGCTGGTGCATGATGGCGAGGAGGGCGGCATCATCCTCTCGGGTCGGCTGGAGGTGACGGTGGATGGCGAGCGGCGGCTGCTCGGGCCGGGCGACGCCTATTATTTCGAGAGCCGGCGGCCGCATCGCTTCCGCTGCGTCGGGCCGGTGCCGTGCGAGGTCGTCAGCGCCTGCACGCCGCCGACCTTCTGAGGGCTCGCCAGGGGCTAGAGGCCGAGGCGGTCCATGAGGCGGCCGTGCAGCACGGCGGCACGCACGCCGAGCGGCCAGAAGGCGTGGAAGGCGATCGGCTTCGGCTGCACGATCGGCAGATCGAGCTGGAAGCTCGCGCCGTGCAGCAGCCGGCCGGCCAACTGCGCGGCGAGCGCGGTGCCGAGCGCGACGCCGCGGCCGTTGCAGCCGAGATAGATCAGCGCGTCTGGCGACGGCTCGTGGATGTGCGGCCAGTGGTCCTTGGTCATGGCGAGCTGGCTGTTCCAGCCATGGGTCCAGCGCACGCCCTGCAACTGCGGCCAGAGTTCGACCGCGTAGTCGGTGAGATAGGCGATGGGATCGGGCGTCGCGATGGGCTGCATCGGGCCGCGCCCACCCATCAGCAGGCGGCCCTGCGCGTCGATGCGGTAATAGACGGTGATGCGGCCGCTTTCGTAGACCGAGGGACGGCCGGGCGTGATGCCGGCCCGCTGGGCCGCGCTCAGGGGCTCGGTGGCGGCGATGGCGCTGTAGACCGGCACGATGGTCTGGCGCAGGCCCTTCCACAAATCGCCGGTGAAGCCGTTGGTGGCGATGAGGATCTTCTCGGCTTCGATGGTGCCGGCCGGGGTTTCGACCGACCAGCCGGCAGCGGTGCGGCGCAGCGCGGTGGCGGGGGTGCCGCCATGGACGCGGGCACCGGCAGCGAGCGCGGCGCGGGCGAGGCCGCGCGAATAGGCGAGCGGATTGAGGTTGCCGCCGCGCCGGTCCAGCATGGCGCCGTGATAGGCCGGAGAGCCGACGGCGGCGGCGGTCTCCGCGCGGTCGAGCCAGTCGACCGGCATGCCGCGCGCTATGCACTGGCGGGCGGTCGTCTCCACCGCCTCGCGCGCCCGAGCGCTGCGGGCAGCGCGCAGTGTGCCGCCATGATGGGCGTCGCAGGCGATGCCGAGCCGGGCGATCAGTTCGAGGGCGCGGGTCGGTGTGTCCCAGGCGAAACTCACCATGCGCCGGCCGAGTTCGGGACCCCAGGTCTCCTCGATGACGTCGGGATCGAATTTGAGGCCGGGATTGAGCTGGCCGCCATTATTGCCTGAGGCCCCCCAGCCCGGCTGGTTGGCCTCCAGCACCACCACGTCGGTGCCGGCCTCGGCGAGATGCAGGGCGGTGGTCAGCCCGACGATGCCGCCGCCGATGATCGCCACCGAAGCGCGGCGCGAGCCGTCGAGCGGCGGGGTATCCGGCGCCGGCGGGGCGTCGAGCTGGTAGACGTTCGGGGGCAGGGGCTTCGGGGGCAGAAGCTTCGGGGAGGTGGGGGTGCTCATGATGTCAATGTCCCGCGAGGGGGTGATCCGGCCGGTCGTCCTCGTGCGAGACGAAGGAGGTATCGAGTTCCTTGAGGCTGGCGCAACCGAGAAATCCCATCACCGCCTCCATTTCCTGCCGCAGCAGCTGCAGCACATGGCTGGCGCCGGCCTCGCCGCCGGCGGCGGTGCCATAGAGCGGGGCGCGGCCGATGAGCACGGCGTCGGCGCCCAGCGCCAGGAGCTTGAGCACATCGGCACCGCGCCGCACGCCGCTGTCGGCGAGCACTGCGGCGCGCCCGCGTACCGCCTCGACGATGGCGGGCAGGGCGCGGACCGGAGGCACGGCGGCATCGAGGTTGCGCGCGCCGTGGCTGGAGACCACGAGGCCGTCGACGCCAGCCTCCACCGCGCGCAAAGCGTCGTCGGCCCGCAGTACGCCCTTTAGAATCAGCCGGCCGCGCCAACGGCGGCGCAGCTCCTTCAGGTCGTCCCAGCCCATGGCGTCGGTGAGGCGTACCTGCTCCCAGGTCGCCCTGCGGGTGATGCTGGAGCGGAAGCTCTCGGGATAATGCCGGTAGGTCGGGATGCCCTCGTCGAGGAGGTAGCGCAGCAGCACGCCGACCACCCAGCGCGGATGCATGAGCATATCGAGGCCGCCCCGCAGGCTGGCGCGGATCGGCACCTCATAGCCGTTGCGGGTGTTGTATTCGCGGATCGGGTTGGCAACGGTGTCGACGGTGAGCACCAGCGTCTCGATGCCGTTGGCCCAGGCGCGGTCGATCAGCGCGTAGGAGAGCTCCCGCGTGTGCCACATATAAAGCTGGAACCACAATTCGCCGCGGGCTTCGGTGGCGATGCGCTCCATCTCGGTCATCGAGCCGGTGGCGATGGTGAAGGGAATGCCGGCCTTGGCGGCGGCGCGGGCGAGCTCGATCTCGCCCTGGTGCCAGACGAGGCCGGCCGCCGCCGTCGGGGCGATGACGAGCGGGAGCGGCTGGACGCGATCGAACAGCCGGGTCGACAGGTCGCGGCGGGAGACGTCGACCAGCACGCGCGGGTGGAAGACGAGTTCGTCGAAGCCGCGCCGCAGCCGGCCGAGGCCGACCTCGTCCTCGGCGCCGCGGTCGATATAGTCGAAGATGCCGCGCGGCAGGCGCCGCCGCGCCAGCTTGCGGACATCCTCGACATTGAGGGCGGTGGACAGCATGCCGAGATCCTCGCCCGGCCGCGTCAGGCGGCGGTGTCGGGGAGGAAAAGCTTGCCGGGATTCATCCGGTTCTCCGGGTCGAGCATCGCCTTGATCTGCCGCATCACCACCAGCTCGGCCGGGTTCTTGGTGCGGGCGAGACGCTTGCGATAGGTGGTGCCCACGCCGTGCTCGGCGGTGATCGAGCCGCCGAGCTCCATCGCCACGTCGTCGATGATGACGTCGATGGCGTCGGAGGCGGCTTCGAAATCTTCCGAGCCGGCGAAGCGTTCATGCGGGAACAGCACCACGACGTGGATGTTGCCGTCGCCGATATGGCCGACCATCATCACATTCGCATCGGGATAGGCTTTGAGCACGCCTTCCTCGACGCGGGTCACGAAGGCCGGCTGCTCGGCCACCGGCACCGAGGTGTCGTGCGACATGGTCTTGCCGGCCA
Source organism: Ancylobacter defluvii (assembly GCF_018390605.1). GTDB lineage: Bacteria > Pseudomonadota > Alphaproteobacteria > Rhizobiales > Xanthobacteraceae > Ancylobacter > Ancylobacter defluvii. The sequence continues at coordinate 346,278 of NZ_JAHBGD010000024.1, read as the reverse complement.
GCTTGAACTCGCCGGTGACGCCATGGCGCAGCTTCCAGATCGCCTCTTCCTGCGCCAGGCTCGATGCGATGGTGGCGTCGCTGATCAGCCCGGCCTCGAAGGCGTCGGCGAGGAAGCCCTCCATCGCCGCGGCGAGCGGGGCGTCGAGCTGCGAGTCGCCGGCCTCGATCAGCAAATACCAGGGCGATTTCTGCGCGAAGGGCATCACCGTGCCCGGCACGTAGCGCAGCACGAAATCCATATAGGACGAGCCGATGATCTCGAAGCTGGAGATGCGCTCGCCGAACACCGCGCGGGCGCGGGCGAAAAGGGTCAGCGCGTCCTCGACGCTGTCGAGCTGCATCATGGTGATGGCGCGCGAGCGGATGGCCGGGAACAGCTTCAGCGTCGCGGCGGTGACGACGCCGAGCGTGCCTTCCGCGCCGATGAACAGCTGCTTTAGGTCGTAGCCGGCATTGTCCTTGCGCAGGCGGCGCAGCCCGTCGAGCACGGTGCCGTCGGCCAGCACCACTTCGAGCCCGAGCACCAGCTGGCGCATGTTGCCATAGCGCAGCACGGCGATGCCGCCGGCATTGGTGGAGATGTTGCCGCCGATCTGGCAGCTGCCCTCGGCGCCGAGGCTGAGCGGGAACAGCAAGCCTTCCTTCGCCGCCGCACCCTGGATGTCGGCGAGGATGCAGCCGGCCTCCACCGTGATGGTCTCCTCCGCCGGCGAGACGGCGCGGATGCGGTTCATCCGGTCGAGCCGCAGCACCACGGTGGGACGCGGTTCCAGCGGGGTGGCGCCGCCGCACAGGCCGGTATTGCCTCCCTGCGGCACGATGGCGATGCCGGCCTCGGCACAGGCCTTCACCAGCTTCGCCACCTCGTCGGTCGAGGCCGGCCGTACCACCGCCAATGCCTTGCCGTGGTAACGGCCGCGATGGTCGGTGAGGAACAGCGCGGTATCGACGGCATCGGTGAGGACATAGCGCTCCCCGACGATCGCCTTCAGCGCGACGAGGAAGGTGGAGGCGTCGTTGGAGCGGGCGTCGCTAGACATGGCATTCGTACCAGATGGACGGCGAGGAGGGACGGCACGGCATGAGGCAAGCCCTGCCCCGGCGGACCGGGACGGGGCGGATGAGCAGGCGGATCAGATGAGCATCCACTCGGCGTAGCGCTTCTGCACCGCCGTGTAGTTCTCGCCCCACCACTGGGAGTTCACGATGACGTTCTTGCCGTTGGTGAGGTCGGGCAGGAAATCGCCGGAGGGCGACTTCTTCACCTCGTCTATGGCGGCGACGCTGTTCGGCATGTAATAGCCGCGCACCGCCCAGGCGACCTGCCGGTCGGGCCGCAGGCAGAAGTCGATGAAGCGCATCGCCGCTTCCTTGTTCTTCGTGCCCTTGGGAACGGCGAAATAGTCGAGCGAGTTGACGGTCTGCTGGAAGGAGAAGGCCAGCGGCGCGCCGGCCTTCTGCGCCGACTTCACCCGGTTGAAGTAGCTGTAGGAGAAGTCGCCCTCGTTCTGCACCACCGCGTTGACCTGGTCCGGCGTCGTCGCCGCCCATTTGGAGACGTGCGGCTTCATGCGGTCGAGCGCGGCGAAGGCGCGGTCGATGTCGAGCGGGTAGAGGTCCTTCGGCGCCACGCCGTCGGCGACCAGCGCCACTTCCAGCGTCTCGGAGGCGAGCGAGCGCATCACGCGCCGGCCGGGAAACTTCTCGAAATCATAGAAGCCGGCGAAGTCGACCGGGTGCTTGCCGTCCGGGGTGCGCTTCTCGTCCCACAGCAGGCCGCCCGAATAGAGATACATCGGCATGTAGTCCGCCGCCGGCTGGGAGACCAGCGGGCCCGGCTTGATGATCGACATGTCCAGCTCTTCCCAGAGCTTGTCGCGGGCGCCGGAGGTGGCGAAGGCTGCGGGGGCGTCGATCACGTCCCACTGGACGTTGCCACCCTGCACCTGTGCCTTCACCTTGGCCATGTCGCCATTGTCGACCAGTGTCACCTTGATGCCGGTCTCGGCGGCGAAGGGATCGGCGAACACCTCGCGCACCGACTTGTTGTAATCGCCGCCCCAGGAAGTGACGGTGAGCGTGGCGTCGGCGGCCGCCGCCCGGCCGGTGAACACCGCCGGAGCCGCGATGAGTCCGAGAAGGCCGGCACCGCCGCGCAGGACGCCGCGCCGCGATGTGGTGAGCATCATCTTGGTCATAAGCACTTCCCCTCTTCTTTTCGTGTGTTCGTTCGTCGATCAACCGGCCGGGGCCGGCGGAAGAAGACGGCCGTGCTGCGGCTGCCAGGCGGCGCGCACCGCGTCGCCCCGATGGGCGCCGGAGCGGCCGGGCTGGTTCAACTCCTGGATGACCAGGGTCGAGCCGTTGGCGCAGCGCACGAAATGGCGCACCACGCCGCCGAGCAGGATGGAATCCTCGATATGGCCGGCGACGCTGGCGGCTGTCGGCGCCGCGGCGAGCGCCATGTTCTCCGGCCGGACCAGCAGCACGGCCGGGGCGCCGGCCGCGAGCGCCATGTCCGGTGCCGGCGCGGCGAAGCGGCCGAGCGCGGTTTTCAGCGCATAGGCGCCGTCGGCGTCGATCTCGACCGTGCCGGGGATCAGGTTGGACGAGCCGATGAACTCGGCGCTGAACACCGTCTCGGGGCGGAAATACAGCGTGTCCGGTGCGCCCTGCTGCTCGATGCGCCCGCCATTCATCAGCACGATGCGATCGGACATGGTCAGCGCCTCGTCCTGATCGTGGGTGACGTAGAGCATGGTGATGCCGAGCTCGGCATGCAGCCGCTTGATCTCCAGCTGCATCTGCTCGCGCAGCTTCTTGTCGAGCGCGCCCAGCGGCTCGTCCATCAGGATCAGCGTCGGGTTGTAGACGATGCAGCGCGCCAGCGAGATGCGCTGCTGCTGGCCGCCGGAGAGCTCGCGCGGCTTGCGGTTCGCCACATGGCCGAGCTGGATCAGCTCCAGCGCCTCGCCGACCTTGCGCTTGATCTCCGCCTTGGACAGCCGCCGCACTTCCAGCGGGAAGGCGATGTTCTCGAACACCGTCATATGCGGCATCAGCGCGTAGTTCTGGAACACCATGCCGAGGCCGCGCCGGTTGGTCGGCAGGGTGGTGGCGTCGCGGCCGTCGATGACGATGCGCCCCGAGGACGGGGTGATCATGCCGGCGATCAGGTTGAGCAGCGTCGTCTTGCCCGAGCCGGAAGGCCCGAGCAGGGTGACGAACTCGCCCTTGGCGATGGAGAGGTCGACCCGGTGCAGGGCGTTGACCTCGCCATAACGCTTGGCGACGCCCTGGAGTTCGACCATCGCGGGGACGGGAGTGGCGGTCATGAGGAGGCCTCGGTCTTGCCCTGCATCGCGATGATCCCGAGGGCGATCAGCAGCGAGAGAACGGTGAGCAGCGTGGAAACCGCCGCGAGCACCGGCGTCAGTTCCCAGCGGATGGAGGAGTACATCTTGACCGGCAGCGTCATGCTGTCGGTGCCGGTGAGGAAGTAGGCGACGACCACCTCGTCGAGCGACATCAGGAAGGCGAACAGTGCCCCGACCGCGATCGACGCCTTCAGCTGCGGCAGCACCACGCGGAAGAAGATGCGCAGCCGCGAGGCGCCCATGATCGAGGCGACCGTTTCCAGCGCGACGTCGGAATGCTGCAGGCCCGACATCACCGACACCATGATGTAGGGCGTCGTCAGCATGACATGGGCGAGCACCAGGCCGGCGGTGGTGTCGAGCAGGCCCCAGTTCGAGTATTGCAGATAGAGGCCGAGGCCGAGCACGATGACCGGCACCAGCATCGGCATCATGAACAGGCCCTGGAGGCCGCCGCGTCCCGGCAGGCGCGAGCGGGCGAGCGCATAGGCGGCCGGCACGGCGAGCACCAGGGTGGCGAGCGTGGTCAGGCAGGCGACGATCAGGCTCTGCACCGTCGAGCCCCACCAGGCGGGGTCGGTGAAGAACTGGCGGTACAGCTCCAGCGTGAACTGCCGGGGTGGAAACTCGATCTGCCCGGGATTGCCGAAGGAGATCGGGATGACGATCAGGCTCGGCACCACCAGGAAGATGTAGCAAAGCCAGGCGGACGATGAGACGAGGCCGCGGGCGAGGCGGCTCGAACCGAACAGCTCGTTCATGCGCCGGCTCCCGCAAGGCCGGCCGCGCCGCGCACCTTGCCGAGCATGGCGACGAGCAACCCCGACAGGATCAGCAGCACCATGGCGGTGGCCGAGGCGGCGGTCCAGTCCAGCGTCTGGCGGGTGTAGAAGTCGACGAGGTTGGCGACCATCATGTCCTGCCGTCCGCCGAGCAGGGCCGGGGTGATGTACATGCCGATCGACAGCGTGATGTTGATCAGCACGCCGGCAAGCACGCCCGGCATGCTGAGCGGCAGGGTGATCTTCCAGAAGATGCGCAGCGGGCCCGCGCCCATGGTCTCGGCGGCGAGGATGAGCCGGCGGTCCAGCGACAGCAGGCTGCCGAGGATGGACAGGATCATGAAGGGCAGGAGGAAGTTGATCATGCCGAGGATCACGCCGACGCGGTTGAACATCATCGGCAGGTTGACCGTGCCGCCGCTGACGAAGCCGAGAAACTGGTTGATCAGGCCCTGATTGCCGAACACCGCCACCAGCGCGAAGCTTTTCACCAGAATGCTGGTCCAGAACGGCAGCATGACCATGATGAGATAGGCGGTGCGCTTGCGCGGCGGCTGGGCGGCGAGGTGCAGGGCGACCGGGTAGCCGAAGAGAAGGCTCACCAGCGTGCCGCCGACGGCGATCTCGAAGGTGTTGCGCAGCACCCGCAGGAACAGCGTGCTGGAGGCGAGCTCGGCATAGGCGTCGAACGAGAAACGCCCGTTATACAGGCTGGTCCAGAGGGTGAGCCCGAGCGGGTAGATGAGGATCAGCAGCATCACGGCCGTCAGCGGGGCCAGCAGCAGCACGGCCGTCCACGGGCTGAGATCCGATGCGGAGGATGATTGGGCCAAGGGCGGCACGTCCTTCGGTTGCCGGGCGGCCTCCTGAGGACCGCGCGCCGTCGCCCCGCAGGGCATGGCCGGACTATGACAGCCGATTTTCAGAACTGCAATGTGCAATTTCAAAATTCTGAAAACTAAACGCGCTAAATATCGGCGTTCACCCAGAATACCGAAGCCGCGCGCGAGCCGAGATTCGCGAAATGATGCGGCTTGTCGCTGGAGAAGGCGAAGCAATCGCCCTCGTTGAGGCTGAAGGTCTCGCCGTCGATCTGCAACTCGAGCGAGCCCGACAGCAGGAAACCGATCTCCTCGCCTTTGTGCGAATAGGGCTGGGAGCCGGAATTGCAGCCGGGCTGGATCACCATGAAGAAGCCGCGCAGCCGCTCGCTCGCCGATGGCGACGCGATGTCCTTGCGGATGCCATCGATGTCGAGCAGGCGCGAGCGTTGGCCGGCCCTTACGATATAACGGCTTTCCGAGGTCTGGATCGGGCTCTGCGACGGGTCGATCAGCCAGGCCGGCATGACGCCGAGCGCATTGGCGACGGTATAGACGGTGCGTACGGTCGGCGAAACCAGACCGCGCTCCAGCTGCGACAGCGTGCCGATCGACACGCCGGTGCCCTTGGCGAGATCCGACAATGTCATCCCCGCCTTGAGCCGCAGATCGCGGATTCGCTGGCCGAGCTTCTGGGTTTCGTCGTCAGGATTGCTCATGCCGGCCGGCATGCGTGTGGCGTCGTCAGCGATCTTCATGGGCGACATGGAGGGGAAAAATCCGTTTCATCCGACCGATGGTCCCGCCCAAGAGGCAGGCTCTCACAGTCTATAGCGATAGCCCGATATGGCGAATAAGCCAATTCATTTTTCAGAAAACCAAAAAAGATGTAGAGGAGAATGAAAGCGCTGCCTATCATGAGCGCCGTCTTTTCAGAGGCCGTCCGCGCGCTGCCGGCCGCTTGTTTCAGGATCTCCCCCCATGTCCGCTTCGCCCGCTTCGATCGATTGGCACGCGCGTGCCGCGTCGCTTTCCCTCAACGGCCAGGCTTTCGTCGGCGGGCGCTATGTCCCGGCGCTGTCCGGCAAGCTGTTCGACTGCGTCAATCCCGCCACCGGCAAGGTGCTGACGCAGGTCGCGGCCTGCGACAAGGAAGATGTCGACCAGGCGGTGGCGGTGGCGCGCGCGGTGTTCGAGGCCGGCAGCTGGTCGCGCATGGCGCCGCGCGAGCGCAAGAAGCGGCTTGCGGCCTTCGCCGCGCTTATTGCTGCCCACACCGAGGAACTGGCGCTGCTCGAGACCCTCGATATGGGCAAGCCGATCCGCGACAGCCTCGCCGTCGACCTTCCGCTGTCGGCGCAGTGCATCGACTGGTACGCCGAGGCCATCGACAAGGTTTATGACGAGATCGCCCCGACCGCGCCGACCGCCGTCTCGCTGATCCGCCGCGAGCCGCTCGGCGTGGTCGCCGCGGTGGTGCCGTGGAATTTCCCGTTGCTGATGGCGGCCTGGAAGCTCGGGCCGATCCTCGCCGCCGGCAATTCGGTGATCCTGAAGCCGGCCGAGCAGTCGTCGCTCACCGCCATCCGGCTCGGCGCGCTTGCCGTGGAGGCCGGCATCCCGGATGGGGTGTTCAATGTGCTGCCGGGCTTCGGCGAGACCGCTGGGCAGGCACTCGGCCTGCATATGGATGTCGACGCCGTCGCCTTCACCGGTTCGACCGAGGTCGGCAAGTACTTCCTGCAGTATTCCGGCCAGTCCAACATGAAGCGGGTTGGCCTGGAATGCGGCGGCAAGAGCCCGAACATCATTCTCGCCGACGCGCCGGACCTCGATGCCGCCGCCACCTCGGCGGCCTGGGGCATCTTCTACAATCAGGGCGAGGTGTGTAACGCCGGCTCGCGCCTCGTCGTCGAGGAGAGCGTGAAGGACCGCATCGTCGAGAAGGTGGTCGAGGTCGGCGGCGCCATAAAGGTTGGCGACCCGCTCGATCCGGCCACCGAGATGGGCGCCATGGTCGATGCCCGCCAGGCCGAGCGGGTGATGGGCTATATCGAGAAGGGCGTCGCCGAGGGTGCCAAGCTGAAGCTCGGCGGCAAGCGCCTCGCCTCGGAGGGCAGCTTCATCGAGACCACGCTGTTCGACGACGTCACCAGCGACATGACCATCGCCCGCGAGGAGATCTTCGGGCCGGTGCTCGCCACCCTCGCGGCGAAGGACATCGACGAGGCGATCCGGATCGGCAACGACACCACCTACGGCCTTGCCGCCGCGGTTTGGACTCGCGACATCAACAAGGCGTTCAAGGCCTCCTCGGCCTTGCGGGCCGGGGTGGTGTGGGTGAACTGCTTCGACCATGGCGATATCTCCTCGCCGTTCGGCGGCTTCAAGCAGTCCGGCTTCGGGCGCGACAAGTCGTTGCATGCGCTGGAGAAATATACCGAGCTGAAGGCGACCTGGATCAATCTGGGCTGATGGGGGCGGCAATGGCAGAGCTGATGTTCCGCGGACTGATCCCCGCCTTCCCCACGCCGCTCAAGGCCGATGGGGTGATCGATGAGGCCAATCTCGCCCGCATCGTCGACTACCAGATCGAACGCGGCGCCTCCGGCCTGGTGCCGGTCGGCGGCACCGGCGAGGCGAATTCGTTCAGCCTCGCCGACCGCCGCCGCATCGTCGAGATCACCGTCACCGCCGCCGCCGGCCGGGTGCCGGTGATCGCCGGGGTGCTGGACCCCGGCCTTGGCGGCGCGCTGGAAAGCGGCCGCGCCTATCGCGAGGCCGGCGCTGACGGGCTGATGGTGATCCCGCCCTATTACGCCCGCCCGGACCAGGACGGCACGCTGCGCTATTTCCGGGCGCTGGCGCCGGAGCTGAAGCTGCCCATCGTCTTCTACGACAATCCCTATCGCACCAACATGGTGACCACGCCGGCCACCATCGCCCGGCTGGAGGAGGAGGGGCTCATCGTCGGGATGAAGGCCTCCAGCACCGACCTCTACCATTTCGACCAGCTGGCGCGGCTGGTGAGCGACCGCTTCTGCCTGCTGTCCGGCCAGGACACGCTGTTCGTCGAGCAGGTTCTGCTCGGTGCCAAGGGCGGCGTGCTCACCTCGGCGGCGCTGCTGCCCGGCTATTGGGACGTGGTGCAGAAGCGGGCGGAGCAGGGCCGGGTGAAGGAAGCGCTGGCGATGCAGGGACGCCTGCACCCGCTGATGGACGCGCTGTTTTCCGAGCAGTTCCCCGAGGCGGTGCGGCGGGCCTTCGCGCTGATCGGCCTGCCGATCGGCCGCTCGCTGCCGCCGGTCGGAGCGCTCTCCGCCGCTGCCGAGGCGCGGCTCGCCGAGGCAGTCGGCGCGCTGGTCGCCGACGGGACACTCGCAAAGGTGTGACCCGAAGCGGACGCCGGGGCTCCGGTCCCGGCGTCAGGCCTCGCTCGGTCGGGCGCGGCAGAGGGCGACCATGCCGATGCCCGCCGCCGCGCACAGGGCGCAGATGGCGAAGATGCCGGGATAATCCAGCCAGGCGAGCACGAGGCCGGCCAGCGGGCCGGTGATCGCCAAGGCGAGATCCAGAAATACGGTGTAGATGCCGAGCGCGCCGCCGCGGCTGGCGGCCGGCACCCGCTTCATCAGCTCGACGCCGAGCGAGGGGAACACCATGCCGAAGCCGAGGCCGGCCAGCGCGCCGCCGATCAGCGCCGGCAGCGGTGCCCAGGCGAGCCAGATCAGCCCGAGGCCGAGCGTCTCCAGCCCGAGGGCGAGCGCGGCGACGCGAAAGCCGCCGACGCGGGCGATCTGACCGCCGAAGACGACGCGCGAACCGGCAAAGCACAGGCCGAACACCGAGACGAGCAGAGAGGCGCCCTCCCAGCCGGCGGCGATGAACATCAACCCGCCGAAGCTCGCCACCGCGCCGAAGCCGATGGCGCCGAGGGTGAGCGCCGCGCCGAAGGGCAGCACCAGCGCCAGCGTGCGCCCGGCCTTCTGGCGCACGCCCGCAATGACCGGGGTCTCGCCATGCAGCAGCGCCACCAGCAGCCCGGCCAGCGGCGCCAGGATGGTGACGAATCCCACCGCCCACAGGCCCAGGGCATCGAAGGCGGCGCCGCCGATGGGGGCGCCCGCCGCGATGGCGCCATAGGCGGCCACCCCGCCCCAGGACATCACCTGCGCCGTATGGGCGGTGCCGACACGGCCGATGTTCCAGGTGATGGTCGCGGTGCCGGAGCAGCTTTCCCCGAAGCCGAGCAGCAGGCGGCTGATCACGATGGCCGCATAGGCGAGGAGAGGCGTCGCTTCGACCAGCGGCACGCAGGTGAGCATGAGGCCGGCCAGCAGCGCCGCCGTCAGGCCGTAGAGCACGGTACGGCGGGCGCCGATGGCATCCGACATGCGGCCGGCGAGCGAGCGGGTGACCACGGTCGAGAGGAACTGGCTGCTGACCGAAAGGCCGGCCAGCACCGGCCCGTAGCCGAGCTGGTGCATGACATAGACCGGCAGGATCGCCAGCGGCACGCCGACGCCGAGATAGGTGCAGAAATTGACGAACGAGATCGGCAGGATGCGGAGCAGCACCGGCCTCTCACGGCTCGTCGGGGGGCGTAGCACGGCAATGATCCTTGAAAGGCGCCCGGTTCAGGCCGAGCGCGGCAGGCCGGGAATACGGCTGAGGGCGGATTCGGTATAGCCGCCGTCCATGCAGATGTTCTGGCCGATGATGAAGCCCGCTCCGGGGCCGAGCAGGAACGCCACCGTGGCGGCGACATCGTCCGCCTCGCCGACACGGCCCAGCGGCACGATGCGGTTGCGCTCGGCCGCCACCTGCGGGTTGCGGTAGATCGCTTCGGTGAGGGTGGTGCGGATCATGCCGGGGGAGACGCTGTTCACCCTTATGCCGGCAGGAGCCCATTCCTGCGCCAACTGGCGGCACAGCATGATCAGCGCCGCCTTGCTCGCCGAATAGGCGCCCATGCCGGGATGCGGCGCCATGCCGGAGGCCGAGGCCACCGCGACGAAGGCGCCGCGGCTGGCGGCGAGATCGGCATGAGCCGCCTTCGCCAGTAGCCAGACCGCGCGGACATTGACCGCGAAAAGCCGGTCCCACTCGGCAGGGTCGAGCGTCGCCAGCGGCGCCGGACCAGTGATGCCGGCATTGGCGACCACGCCGTCGAGCCCGCCGCAGAACGCCGTCGCTTCGGCCACCAGCCTCGCCGGCACCGTTTCATCGGCGAGATCGCCGGCGAGGGTGGTGACGGCGGCGCCGAGATCGGCAAGCTCCGCGGCGACCTCGGCGAGCGCCTCGCCGGTGGAGCGGCCGGCAATGGCGATGCGCAGCCGTGCACCATGCTGGCGCCCCAGCCTGAGGGCGATGGCGGCGCCGATGCCACGGCTGGCGCCGGTCACCAGCAGGCGGACCGGCGCATCATCGGTAGCGGCGCTCATCCCTTGAAGCCCGAGGCGGCAAGGTCGCGCGCGGCGGCGCGGAAGGCCAGCACCGTCTGCTCCATCTCGCTGTCGCCATGGGCGAGCGAGATGAAATACCGCCCCCAGGGCGAGGGCAGGCTGACCACGCCGTGCCGGCGCAGCGTGTCGCTCACCCGCTTGGTCGCCTCCGGGCGGACCTTGGTCTTGGCCTCGTCATAGCTGCGCGGCATCCGGTCGGTGAACCACAGCGAGAACACGCTGTCGAAGCCGGTGGTGATGGCGGTGATGCCCTCGGCGGCAAAGGCCTCGACCGCCGCGCGCCGCAGCGCGGCGCCCCAGTCGAACAGGCGGGTATAGTGGCTCTCGTCCTCCAAGAGCTTCATCGTCGCCAGCACCGCCGAGGCGACCAGCGGGTTGCCGTGATAGGTGCCGAAGCAAGGAACCGTGCCGTTTTCCACCACCTCGAAGGCTTTGGGCGTGCCGAGGACGGCGGCCACCGGCACGCCGCTGCCAATGGCCTTGCCGAGGGTGACGAGGTCCGGCATCAGCCCGAGTTCCTCCGACACCAGCCTCACGCCGCGACGCAGGCCGACCATCACCTCGTCGGCGATGATCTGCGTGCCGTTTTCCTGCGCCCGCCTGGTCAGATGCTCGAAGAAGGCGCGTTCGGGGACGAGGCAGCCGGTGTTGCCCAGCATCGGCTCGACCAGGATGGCGGCGAGATCGGCACCCATCTCGTCGAAGAGCTGGTCGATATCGTCGATCTCGTTGACGCGGAACAGCGTGGTGTCTTCCTTGACCGGGCGAATATTGGTGCGCTCGGCCTCGGCGGATTCCACCAGGCCGAAGCGGACCGGGTCGAACCAGCCATCATAGCCGCCCACCGCCTTGGCGATCAGCCGCCGGCCGGTGGTGGCGCGGGCGATGCGGCAGGCAAGGTGCACGGCTTCCGTGCCGGTGGTGGCGAAGGTGGCGCGGGTGACGCGGGCGCCGCCGATGCGGGCGAGCGCTTTTCCTGCCAACTCCTCGATATCGTTGGGAAAACCCGGCATCGGGCCGTTTTCCAGCGCCGTCTTGCAGGCCTCCACGACGGCGGGATGGGCGTGGCCGATGAGGGTGGCGCCCATCGCCATGCCGTAATCGACGAAGCTGCGGCCTTCGGTGTCGAAGAGGCGGGCGCCCTGGCTGCGGGCGACCGTGAAGCCCTTGCCGTCCAGCAGCGGCAGGCTGCGGGCGCGGCTCGACACGCCGAACGGCACCGTGAGTGCGTTCATCTCAATACTCCAATGCGTTCAAAGACTTGATCAGAAGCCAAGCAGCTTCGGCAGCCACTCGGTGGTGGCCGGCACGAAGGCGACGACCAAAAGGCAGATGTTGCTGCTGATGAAGAAGGGGATCAGCCGCCGCGTGACCGGGTTCACCCCGATCTTGGCGATGTTGCAGACCACGAAGATGTTGGTGCCCACCGGCGGGGTGAACAGCCCGATGCCGCCGGAGATCACGAAGATCAGCCCGAGCTGGTAGGGCTGCAGGCCGACTTCGAGGCCGATGGGGTGGACGATGGGAGCGAGGATGATCAGCGTCGGGCCGAGATCGGCCCAGGTGCCGACGAAGGTGAGCAACAGGATGATCAGCAGCGTGGTGACAACGTAGCCGGCGCCCAGGTCGTGCAGCAGACCGGCGGTCCATTGCGGCACCTCCTCGACGGTGAGGATCCAGGAGAACGGCACCGACACCGCCATGATGATCATGATGGCGCCGGTCATCTTCACCGTCTCGTCGCCGACCTTCCACAGCTTGCCCCAGCCGATCTCGCGATAGATGAGGCCGCCGACCACCAGCGCCCACACCACCGCCACGAAGGCGGCCTCGGTGGGGGTGACGATGCCGGTGAGCATCGAGCCGAGCACGCCGACCGGCATCAGCACCGCCGGCAGGGCGCGGAACAGGTGCCGGGAGAAGGAAGCGAGGGTCGGCGTGGTCTCCGACTTGGGGAAGTTCTCGCGCACGCCGATCCAGTAGGCGGTCAGCATGAAGGTGATGGTGAGCATCAGGCCGGGGATGATGCCGGCGGCGAACAGGCCGCCGATCGAGGTGTTGGTGATGACGCCGTACATGATCATCACCACGCTGGGCGGGATGATGATGCCGAGCGTGCCGGCGGCGGCGGTCACCGCGGCGGAGAAATCCTTCGGATAGCCGCGCTCGGTCATCGCCGGGATCATCACCGAGCCGACGGCGCCGGTATCGGCGGTGGCCGAGCCGGTGATGCCGCCATAGACCATGCAGGTGGCGACATTCACCAGGCCGAGGCCGCCGCGGATGCGGCCGAACACGTCGTCGCACAGATTGATGATGCGCCGCGTCAGCCCGCCCTCGTTCATGATGCCGCCGGCGACCAGAAACAGCGGGATGGCGGCGAGCGCGATCGAGTTGGCGCCGTTGAACACCTGCTGGGCGAACCAGGCCGGCGGCAGCGGCACGAAGCCGAGGGTGATGACGGCGAGGGCGGACATGGCGATCGACCACGCGACCGGCACGCCGGAATACAGCGTGAGCGCGAACACGCCGAAGAGAACGAGAAGGGTCATGACTGTCTTTCGGCGCTTCAGCGAAGAATGCGGAACAGGCGCAGCAGCGCGATGATGCCGAGGCCGACGCCCATGAAGAGGACGATGCCCTGCATGGTCCAGGACGGGATGCGCATCACCGGGGTCGGCATGAAGCCGGTGCGCCCCAGCATGGCATAGCCGCTGCGCGCCAGGGCGGCAGAGACCAGCAGCAGGACCAGCGCGTGATAGGTGCGGAAGACCGGGCCGCGATCGCTGCTGGTGCCATCCACCGAGACGTTCTCGCCGACCACCTCGGCCAGCACGGTGCCGACCGCGATGACCCACAGGAACATGATCGACAGCATCTCGAACGACCAGGTGACACCCTGGATGTGGAAATAGCGGCCGATGACGCCGAGGCCGGTGGAGACCAGCAGCACGAGGAGCGCCAGCATCCCGGCCCAGTTCAGGCCGAGATGCACGGCGCGGCCGAACCGGGCGAGGCCGGTTCCGGCCGGGGTGGTCGGGGCGCTCACGCCTTGCTCGCCGCGTCGCGCACCGATTTCACCAGATCGGCGCCGTATTCCTTCGAGAAGGTCTCGTAGACCGGGCCGACCATGGCGGCGAAGGGCGCGGTGTCGACGGCGTTCACCTGAAGCCCCTTCTCCTTCAGCTTGGCGATGACGCCGTCATAGGCGCCGGAGATGGCGGTGCGGTACCAGCCCTGGGTGGCGGTGGCGGCATCGGTGACCGCCTTGCGCTCGGCCGGGGAGAGGCTGTCGAGCTTGGCCTTGTTGGCGTACCACCAGTTCGCCATCCACATGTAGTTGGACAGCGACAGGTACTTCTGCGCCTCGTACCATTTGGCATCGTAGAAATCGCGCAGCTCCGGCTCGGCGCCATCGACCACGCCGCTCTGCAGCGAGGTGTAGACCTCGCCATAGGGAATGGCCTGCGGCAGCGCGCCCAGCGTCTTGATGGTCTCGATGGCGACCGGGATCGGCGGCGTGCGCATCTTGAGGCCGGCCATGTCCTCCGGCTTCACGATCGGCTTCTTCGAATTGGTGAAGCTGCGGAAGCCGGAATCCAGCGCGCCGATGATCTCGTAGCCCTTGGGCGGGGCCATCGCGTAGATTTCCTTGCCGACCGGGCCGTCGAGGACGGTGTGGACCTTGGCGAAGCTGTCGAACAGGAAGGGCAGCGAGACGACGCTCATGCGCGGGTCGATGGCGTCGACGACGCCGCCGAGGCCCATGTCGATCGACCCGTCGCCGACCTGCTCGCAGACCGGGCCCTCGTCGCCCAAAAGGCCGTTGGCGAAGATGGTGATCTTCACGCTGCCGCCGGTCGACTTCTCGACATCGGCCTTGAACTTGAGAAGCGCCTGCTGGATGAGGCTGTCTTCGGGCGAGGAATGCGCCACCTTCAGCGTCGTGGCGGCCGAAGCGCGCCCGGTAATCGCGAAGGTGGAGGTGGCGGCTACGCCGGCGATAAAAGTCCTGCGGTCAAGGCGCATAGTCGTCTCCAGATGTCCCACCCGTTGAAATCAGATGAACCCTCGGAGTTTCCTGCCCGGATATCGTTCTGTACGAAAAAGCTGTCCCATAGCGGCACGGATTACCGCTGGAGATTGCTCTCGATGACGAGTTGGTGACACTGTGGTCCTGCGGTGCCCGCAGCGTCAATCGCCGGCAGGCCGGGACGAGCCAACAAGTTCTTATGGCTTCATAAGCCCGCTTTATTGCTGGCGGCGGGGAGGTCGCGCTCCTCCGTCGGCGCGATCCAGCTGACGCCGCCGATATCGGGCTCGTAGGGGCGGGCGAATTCATGGCGCAGGAAGGCGGCGAGGCGGCGGGCGGCGAGGCGCTCGCTGCGGCTGACCAGTAATACCAGCGGCAGCGCCGGCAGAGCGGGCAGGCCGTCCTCTTCGCCGAGGCGGCGCCAGCCGGCCGGCACCGCCGATTCCGGCAGCACGGTCAGCATGCTGCCCGATGCTACCGCGAGGTGGATGCCGCTGACATGCGAGGAGGTGTGGGCGAGCCGCCAGGGACGCCCGGCGCGATCCAGAATCGCGAAGACGCGCGGGCGGGCCGAGCAATCATCGGAGAACATGGCGAGGCGCAGCACGTCCTCATGCTCGGGATAGCCATTGGGGCCGGTGCACCAGACCTGCCGCTCATAGCGGAACACCGCCTCCGGCGGATCCTCCGGCCCCTGGGTGACGATGGCGACGTCCAGCTCGCCATTGTGCATCATCAGCCGCAGCTTGCGCGAGAAGTCGCAGCTGAGGTCGATATAGAGGGCGCGGTTCTGCGGGCTGAAACGGTGCAGCAGCGCCTCGCCCATCGAGGCGACGAAATCGTCCGGCATGCCGAGCCGGACGCGGCTCTCGGTCACCCGGTCGGCGACCGCCTCCAGCGCCTCGGCCTCGATCGACTGGATCTGGCGGGCATAGCCGATCAGGCATTCGCCGGTGACGGTGGCGGTGACGCGG
This sequence comes from Ancylobacter defluvii, assembly GCF_018390605.1. Lineage (GTDB taxonomy): Bacteria > Pseudomonadota > Alphaproteobacteria > Rhizobiales > Xanthobacteraceae > Ancylobacter > Ancylobacter defluvii. The sequence continues at coordinate 330,824 of NZ_JAHBGD010000024.1, read as the reverse complement.
CGGTGGCCGCGCTCGAACAGCTTCTTGCCGAGGCGATCCTCCAGCCGCGCGACCGACATGCTGACCGCCGCCTGGGTCTTGCCGAGATGCTCGGCGGCGGCGGTGAAGCTGCCGAAATCCGCCACGGCGACCAGCGCGGCCAGCGCATCGCTATCGAAATGGCGCACGTCCATCCTCTCCCGCTGCGACCCCCCGATCCGCCGCGGAGAGTAACGCGGCGGCCAGGGCGCCTTAAGCGGGAATAAGCTGCAGTTTCCGGGCGGGAATGATGCCGCATTAGGCAGGCCGGCCGAGGCGGCCGAGGCGGCGGTTCGCCGGTGGACCGCCGCCGGCGGCGGCACGGCCGGCGCCGCCCGGCGTTCAGGCGAGGCGGGGATAGCCGGCCGCGATGGCGGCGTCCTCCAGCTCGATCACCCGGTCATAGGCGGCTTCGGGGATCGCCTCGAAACCGACCAGGCCGAAGGCCGCGCGGGCGTCGGCCGCCGCCGGATCGGCGAGGAAGGCGTCGAGCGCCCGGCGGATCGCCGCGACCTGCGGCTCCGGCGTATCGACCGGGACGACCAGCGGCAGGCCGGGGCTGGCCGGCGTCACCGCGATCACCCGCACCCCGGCGACCCGCTCCGGCGCGTGGCGGGCGGCGAGGGTGAAGGTGACGCCATCGATGGCGGCGACGTCGGCGCGTCCCTGCGCCACCGCCTCGACACTGGCGAGATGCGCGCCGGTTTCCACCACCGCCGAGAAGAACGGCCGGCCGCCGGCGAGCGGCGCCAGCGCGGCGCGGAACAGGTTCATGCCGCTATTGCTGTCGGTGCCGTTTATCGCCGCCACGCGCCCGCGCAGCGCCGCGAGGTCCGGCGCCGCCTCGTCCACGCGCACCACGATGGCGCTGCGGTGCCAGCCGCCCTCGGTATAGGGCGTGGCATAGGCCGGGGTGGCGACCGGCTTCAGCCGGCCGGCATAGCGGGTGCGCAGCGGATAGCCGCAGGTATGGCCGAGCGCGAGGCGGGGATCGACCAGCGCCTCGCCGATCGGCCGCGCGCGGTCGAGCGTCGGCGGCAGCCGGCCGGCGAGCGCCTCCACCCCCTCGGCGACGAGGGCGCGGCGCAGCGCCGCCCATAGCGCATCCTGCGCCGCATGCAGAAACGGCGGATCGTACATGCCGAGCGTCACCACGGCGGCGGCGGGAGCGGCCAGGGGAGACGCGCCGGTATCGGATGCGGCGGCGATGGTCATGGCGTGCCTCCCTCGACGGCCCGGCAGCTTCCGGTGCGACGTGGCCGCTTATAGCATCGACGGCGGCGTGCTCCATGTCGACTTGGTTCTCCACGTGGACTTGGTTCGGCGTCGCCGTGCAGGGGGGCAGGCCTTGAAGCGCCGCCTCAGAGCACGTCCTCGATGCGGATCGGCAGTTCGCGCAGCCGCTTGCCGGTGGCGTGATGGATGGCGTTGGCGATCGCCGCCGCCACCCCGGCCATCGACACTTCGCCCAGCCCCTTCACGCCGGCGCTGTTGAAGCGGGTGTCCGGCTCGTCGACGAAGGCGACCTCGATGGCGCCGATATCGGCATTCACCGGCAGGGCGTATTCGGCGAGATCGGCATTGAGGAAGCCGCCATAGCGCGGGTCGACCTCGCTCGCCTCGCGCAGCGCCGCGCCGATGCCCCAGACCACGCCGCCGCGCACCTGGCTGGCGGCGGTGCGCGGCGACACCACCCGGCCGCAATCGGCGACGCTGACCACGCGCGGCACCCGCACCCGCCGCGTCGTCGCCTCCACCCGCACCTCGACGAAATGCGCGATGTAGCTGTAGGTGACGAATTCCGGATAGACCGGGCCGCCTATGGAGGGCAGGCCGGCCTTGAGCCGGTCATAGATGGCGTCCGGCTGGCCGGGGGCCTTGCCCTGCACCTCGACGGCGAGTTCCGGCAGCCCGGCGGCGCGCAGGATCTGCGCCGGCTCGCGGTTCGACACCCCGCCCGGCGCCAGCTCCGCCAGCCGGGCGAGCAGGGCGTCGGCGGCCGCCTCGACCACCGGGATCGCGGTGGCGGTGCCCCAGGAGCCGGCGGTGAGGTGCTGCGGCGCCGCGCGGGTGTCGCCGATGATGGCGACGATGTGCTCCGGCGCGATGCCGAGCTTGCGGGCCAGCACCGCGGCGAGCGCGGTGCGCACGCCCTGGCCCATCTCGTGCACGCCGACGCGGATCTCGACCCGCCCGTCATCGGTCAGCTTCAGCTTGGCGATGGCGGGCGCCCGCAGCCCGGCATAGGTGCCGATGGCGACGCCCCAGCCGATCAGGCCGCCATCCTCGGCGCGCATCGAGCCCGGCGCCATCGAGCGCCGCTCCCAGCCGAACATCGCGGCGCCGCGCTCCAGGCACTGGCCGACATGGCGCGAGGAGAGCGGCCGTCCGGTGACGGCGTCGACGGTGGTGTCGTTGGCGAGCCGCAGGGCGACGGGGTCGATGCCGAGCGCATAGGCGAGCTCGTCGACGCAGGATTCGAAGGCGAAGCAGGCGATGTGCTCGAACGGGGCCCGCATATAGCCGGGGGTCTGCGCGTCGGTGCGCAGCAACTCGTCCTTGCCGCGGAAATCGGCGATGCCGTAGAGCCGCGCCGAGGTAGTGGCGTATTCGCCGGGAAACAGGTCGTGCCGCGAGGTCTGCGCCTGCGCCTCGTGGATCGCCGCCAGCATGCGCCCCGAGCGGTCGGCGCCGAGGCGGACATGGTGGCGATTGGCCGGCCGGAAGCTGGCGAGGTGGTAGAGCTGGGCGCGCGGCACCACGATCTTCACCGGCCGGGCGAGCCGGCGCGCCGCCTCGGCGGCGAGCACGGTGTGGCCCTGAAGCGAGTTCTTCTGCCCGAAGCCGCCGCCGACGAAGGGCGAGACGACATCGATGAGGCCGGCATCGAGGCCGAGCGCGGCGGCCAGACCGTGCCGCACCGCCTCGGCGTTCTGCGTGCCCTCATGGATGACGAGGCGGCCCGCCTGCCATTCGGCGACGCAGGCGATCAGCTCGATCGGGTTCTGGTGCTGCGGCGCGCTGGCGAACCGGGCGTCGATCTGCACCGGCGCCCGCGCATAGGCGGCGTCGGCGTCGCCGGCGGCCACCGGCGGGATGAAATGGGCGAGCGGAGTTTCCGCCTGATCGACCACCTCGACGCCGGGGGCATCCAGCTCCACCGCGAAGGGCGCGGTCTCATAGGTGGCGCGCACCAGCGCGGCGGCATGGGTGGCGGCTTCAAGGCTATCGGCCACGACGAGGGCGATGGGCTCGCCGCGATAGGCGATCTCCGGCGAGATGAGCGGCTGGTGGCTCTGGAAGCCGTAGCCGCCACCCATGATGAAGCCGGCGGAGGCCACCGCGCCGATATTGGCGTGGGTCAGCACCAGCCGGACGCCGTCGGCCGCTTCGGCGGCGGCGACATCGAGCGAGGCCAGCCGGCCCTTGCCGATGGTGGCGACGGCGAAGGCACCGTAAGCGAGGTTCGGCCGGGCGTCGTCGGCGGCGAAGGCCACCGCGCCGCGCACCTTGTCATGGGCGTCGACGCGGGCGAGGTCGGCGAAGGGCATCATATTCATCGGATCAGCCCCTCTGCCGGGCGATGGACAGGGCGTCGGCGACGGCACGGATGCCGAGCTCGACCTTGAAGGCGTTCATCCGGCCCGGCCGGGCGCCGCTGAGCGCGGCCTCGCCGGCGCGGCGGGCGAGCGCCGGGGTGAAGGGCTGGCCGCGCAGCACCGCCTCGGCCGCGCGCACCCGCCATGGCCGGGTGGCGACACCGCCGAGGGCGAGACGCGCCTCGGCCACCATGTCGCCTTCCATCCGCAGCGCGGCGGCCACCGAGACCAGCGCGAAGGCATAGGATTCGCGGTCGCGGATCTTGTGATAGGTCGAGGCGCGGCCCAGCGGGGTCTTCGGCACCCGGATGCGCACGATGATCTCGCCCGGCGCCAGCGTGGTCTCGACATCGGGCGTGCGGCCCGGCTCGACATGCAGCGCCTCGATGGCAAGGCTGCGCGGGCCGTGCGGGCCCTCGACATCCACCTGTGCCTCGAAGGCGGCGAGCGCGACGGCCCAGTCGCCGGGATAGACGGCGATGCAGGCCTCGCTGCCGCCGAACAGGGCATGGCCGCGGTCGATGCCCTCCTGCGCCGCGCAGCCGCTGCCCGGCGCGCGCTTGTTGCAGGCAAAGGGCTCGCCGCCGCGGAAATAGGCGCAGCGGGTGCGCTGGAGCAGGTTGCCGCCGACGCTCGCCATGTTGCGCAATTGCTGCGAGGCGGCGCGCCACAGCGATTCCGCCAGCGCCGGATATTCGCCCGCGATCACCGGATCGGCGGCGACGTCGCTCATGCGGGCGAGGGCGCCGAACACCAGCTCGTCGGGCTGCGACGTATCGATGGTTTCCAGCTCGCGCAGCCCGTTGACGTCGATGACATGCGCCGGCGTTTCCACGCCCAGCTTCATCAGATCATAGAGGGTGGTGCCGCCGGCAAGCAGGCGGGTATCGGGTCCGGCGGCGCCGAAGGCCCGGACCGCATCGGCGACGCTGGTCGCCCGCACATAGTCAAACGGCTGCATGGCGGGCCTCCGGCATTTCGGCGGAGCGGCCGGCGGTGGCCATGGTGGTCGCGGCCATTTTCATGGCGGCGTCCTCGATGGCGGCGACGATGCCGACATAGGCGCCGCAGCGGCACAGATTGCCGCTCATATATTCGCGGATCTGCTCCGGCGAGGTGGCGTGGCCCTCGGCGACGCAGGCGACCGCCGCCATGATCTGGCCCGGCGTGCAGTAGCCGCATTGCAGGGCGTCATGGTCGATGAAGGCCTGCTGCATCGGGTGCAGCGGGCTGCCCGCCGGCGACAGGCCCTCGATGGTGAGTACCTGCCGTCCATGCGCCTGCACGGCCGGTGTCAGGCAGGACGCCACGCGCCGGCCATCGACATGCACGGTGCAGGCACCGCACTGGCCGTGGTCGCAACCCTTCTTGGCGCCGGTAAGGCCGAGCTGCTCGCGCAGCAGGTCGAGCAGCGAGCGGCGCGGGTCCAACGATGCCGCGAGCGGCACGCCATTGACGACCAGTTCGACGGCGACACGGCCGGGTGTCGGCGGATGTCCGCCGGTTCGCAGTGTTGCGGATGACGACATCGGTGCTCCCCTCGCTCGACGGCCGCGCGCCACGTCCCGGCGGGCACGAGCCGATCCTTCAACGGAGCGGTATCTTCAGCACTATTCCCCGGATGCTTCAGTCATATATGGCTATACGTGCGTGACGGCTTCGTATGCGTGGGATAGATGGGCGTATAATTGACTTTATCAGAATTACACGAAAGCTAACAGCATGCGCTAAGGTCGCCCTGCGCAGGCGAAAGCCGCCGCGCCCGTTTCGCCCGACCCATGCCCTTTCACTATGTGCCAATGGCGAAAGAGTATTTGCGCGGCGTAGCCCCGCATGATCCGCTCCCGGTCAAATAAAAGATGTGACCTAGGGTGGAGAACGATGAGGCAGATAGACGTCGCCGTCATTGGCACAGGATGGTGCGGAGGTATTCGCGCCGAAACTCTGGCGGCCAGCCCGCTCGTCAAGAACCTGCATGTGGCGGAAACCCGTGACGAGCGCCGGAAGGAGGTCGCCGAGCGCACCGGCGCCAAGACCGTGACGGCGGATTACCGCGACATCGTCGGCAATGCCGATATCGAGGCGGTCTATGTCTGCGCCACGCCGGAGAGCACGCATTACCCTATAGCCAAGGCGGCGCTGGAGGTGGGCAAGCATGTCTTCCTCGAAAAGCCGATCGCGCTCGAACTCCACGAGGCGGACGATCTCATCGCCATTGCACGCCGCAAGGGGGTGAAGTTCACCATCGGCTATTCGCAGCGCTTCAACCCGAAATTCGCCTACGCCAGGAAGAAGATCGTCGACGGCACGCTGGGCGTGCCGGTGAGCGCGCTGGTGAGCCGCCACATCACCCGCGGCCTCGGCAAGAAGATCACCGGCCGCGGCAAGCTTTCGCCGGCGGCGATGGAAGCGACGCACGACCTCGACTTCGTGTTCTGGCTGCTGGAGCCGGCCAAGCCGGTGCGCGTCTACGCCCAGGGCGTGCAGCGGGTGATGTACCCGGCGACGCAGGCCTATGACTGCCAGTTCATCACCGTGACCATGGACAATGGCTGCGTGGTGGTGGTCGGGGCGGGGTGGATCCTGCCGCCCGGCTATCCGAATTTCTCCTCCACCTGGATCGAGCTGGTCGGCTCGGAAGGCGCGCTGATCATCGACGACACCCATCGCGATGTCTGGCTCAACACCATGACTGGCGGCAGCGTGTTCCCGATGTCGACCATGCCGGGCGAGCAGGTCGACCATGTCTATGCCGGCGCCATGGGGCCGGAGACGCTGCACTTCCTCGAAGCGGTGATCTTCGACCGCGACGTCATGGTGACACCCGCCGCCGCCCGCACGGTGATGGAGGTCTATATCGCCGCCGACCTGTCCTCCGAGACCAACGAGCCGGTGGACCTGCCATTCTCCAATGCCGACGCCGTCAAGATCGCCGAGGGAGCCCTGTGATGCGCCGCAACTCGCCCAAGGGCATCGGCCTCGCCATCGTCGGCGCCGGACGCGTCGGCCTGTTCCGCGGCGCGGTGGCCGCCCGCCATCCGGCGGTGGAGTGGATCGGCCTCGCCGAGATCGATCCCGAAAAGGGGCGGCGCGTCGGTGCCGAGATCGGCGCCGATTTCGTCACCACCGATCACCGCGAACTCTTGAGGCGGCCGGAGGTGACGGCGGTGATCGTCGCCACCGACGAGCATTTGCATGTCGATCCGGTGATGGCGGCGCTGGAGCGCGAGCTGCCGATGCTGATCGAGAAGCCGCTGGCGACGCATCTGGGCGACTCGGCCCGGGTGCTGCGCGAGATCGAGGCGTCCGGCGTCGACGCGGTGGTCGGCTACACCCAGCGCTTCCGCCGCCGCTGGCTCGCCGCCAAGGAGAAGGTGCGCACCGGCGCGCTCGGCGACGTGACCATGGTGACGTCGCGCGCCTTCATGAACCGGCTGGTGGCGATCGACAATTACCGCCGCTCCAATGCGCCGGAGACCATCTCGCCGATGGTGATCTCCGGCACCCACGCCCTCGACATCGTCATGTGGTACCTGGAGGCCAAGACGCCGGTGGAGGTCTATGCCCGCTCGGTCGACAAGGTGCTCGGCCCTGACTGGCGCGGCATCGACGGCACCGCCGGCATGATCATGATGAGCGACGGCTCGATCTATCACCTCAACATTTCCTGGGCATTGCCGGTGACCTGGCCCGGTGCGGTGTACAGCCTCGAGGTCGGTATCGTCGGCACCACCGGCGTGCTGACCATCGACGACACCCATCGCGATATCGTGCTGGCGGTCTCGGCGCCGCAGGAGGAGGGCTACCTGCCGGACAAGACCCGCCTCGTCGACTTCATGGGCAGCTACCCGCCCGGCGACATGGCGCTCGGCGAATTGCGCGGGCCGATGCGCACCGAGACCGAATCCTGGCTCAACCGCATCGCGCTCGACCTGCCGACCCAGCACGCCACGGCGGCGGAGGCGCATAACCGGCTGATGCTGACCAAGGCGCTCGACCTCTCCGCCAAGCTGAAGCGGCCGGTGAAGCTGCCGCTGGAAGTCGAAGGCGAGCGCGAGATGATGCGCGAGGCCGCGATGGCCTGAGGCGTGCCTGACGATCGAGTGCCTGACACTGCAAGCTGAAACGGCGCCAGCCACAACAAGAAGCGGCGCCGCGATTCCTGGGAGGGAACGATGAAAGCCTGTCTGCCTGTCACCCGCCGTGCCGTGCTTTCCGGCGTGGCCCTGGCCGGGGCCGTGCTGGCCGCCGGCCTCGCCACCACGCGGCCCGCTTCGGCGCAAGCCGACTATCCCAACCAGCCGATCACCCTGATCGTGCCGTTTGCGCCGGGCGGCGCCTCGGACTTCGCCGCCCGGCTGCTGCAGCCGCGGCTGTCGCAGATCCTCGGCCAGCAGATCGTTGTGGAGAACCGCGACGGCGCCGCCGGCAATGTCGGCATGGACCTCGCCGCCCGCGCCAAGCCGGACGGCTACACGCTGTTCCTCGGCAATGTCGGCACGGTGTCGATCAACCCCTACATCTTCTCCAGCCTCCGGGTGAAGCCGCTGCAGGACTTCATCCCGATCTCCATCGTCGCCGACACTCCCGGCCTGCTGATCGCCAACCCGAAGTTCCCGCCCAACAACGTCAAGGAACTGGTGGAGTATGTGAAGGCGCGGCCGGGGCAGGTGAACTTCGCCTCGCCCGGCACCGGCTCGGTCAACCGGCTGGAGATGGAGGCGTTCCGCCGCGAGGCGGGGCTCGACATGATCCACGTGCCCTATAAGGGCGGTGCCGGACCGGCCGCCGCCGACGTCATGGGCGGGCATGTCAGCCTGATGTTCGTCACCATCTCCTCCGGCATCAACCATGTGAAGGGCGGGCGGCTGAAGGCGCTCGGCGTCTCGACCAAGCAGCGCGTGCCGCAATTGCCGGACGTGCCGACCATGACCGAGCAGGGCTTCCCCAAGAGCGTCTCCTCTTCCTGGCAGGGCGTGCTCGCGCCGGCCGGCACGCCGCAGCCGATCATCGACAAGCTGCATGCGGCGGTGGTCGAGGCGATGAAGGACCCGACCATCCGCGAGCGCATGGGTGAATCCGGCGTGATCGCGGTCTCCAGCCCCAGCCCGGCGGACTTCAAGGCCTACATCCAGGCCGACGCCGACAAATGGAGCGGCGTCATCAAGGAAATCGGCGCGAAAGCCGACTGATCCGGCCGACTTGCGCCCTTTCGCTCCGACAGGTCGAGGCCGGCCGCCGCAAGCGGTGCCGGCCTCGACACGTCACATCCGGTCATCCTGCCGCCATCGTGCCGACGCGCGCTCCGCGCGGCCGAGGTGGAAACGGGGTCATCCATGGACATCAAGCTTTCCTCCGACTTCCTCACCGGGCTGTTCTTCTGCAGCCTCGGCGCGCTCGCCATCATCATCGGTTCGGACTACCCGATCGGGACCGCCGCCCGCATGGGCGCCGGCTATTTCCCGCTGATGGTGAGCAGCGGTCTCATCCTGCTGGGCGGCATCCTCATCATCCGCTCCTTCCTGACCGAGACCGAGGAGATCGGCGCCATCGACGTCCGGCCGCTGCTGCTGCTCATCGGCAGCATCCTGCTGTTCGGGCTGCTGATCGAGGACTGGGGCTTCCCCGTCGCCGGTCTGGCGGTGGTGATCGGCGCGCGTATCGCCGGCCGCCACTACAAGCCGCTGGAGACCGCGCTGCTGGCGGTGGGGCTGGTGGGCTTCTGCCTCGTGCTGTTCTCCTATGGTCTCGGGCTGCATCTGCCCGCCACCCGGCTCTGGTGAGGGCGGTCCGATGGAACTGTTCAACGACTTGCTGCTCGGCTTCTCGGTGGCACTGACGCCGGCGAACCTGCTCTACGGCTTCCTCGGCGTGCTGCTCGGCACCGTCATCGGCGTGCTGCCGGGCCTCGGGCCGGTGGCGACCATCTCGATCCTGCTGCCGGTGACCTTCGCGCTACCGGCGCCGGCGGCGCTGATCATGCTCGCCGGCATCTATTACGGCGCGCAATATGGTGGCTCGACCACCGCCATCCTGGTCAACCTGCCCGGCGAGAGTTCCTCGGTGGTCACCGCCATCGACGGCTACCAGATGGCCCGCAAGGGGCAGGCGGGCCTCGCGCTCGCCACCGCCGCGCTGTGTTCCTTCATCGCCGGCACGCTGGCGACGCTGGTGATCGCGGTGGCGGCGCCGGCGCTGGCGGAGGTGGCGCTCGACTTCGGGCCGGCGGACTATTTCTCGCTGATGCTGTTCGGCCTGGTGGCGGCGGTGATCCTCGCCCATGGCTCGGTGGTCAAGGCGATCGGCATGATCCTGGTCGGCATCCTGCTCGGCACCATCGGCATCGACGCCAATACCAGCCTGGAGCGCTACACCTTCGGCATTCCCGCCTTCGGTGACGGCATCGACTTCGCCGTCATCGCCATGGGCATGTTCGGCATCGGCGAGACCATCTCCAATCTCGGGCAGAGCGAGGGCGGGCGCAGCTTCGTGAAGGAGGTGCACGGGCTGTGGCCGCGCTGGGCGGACATAAAGCGCTTCATCAAGCCGGCGCTGCGCGGCACGTTTCTCGGCGGCTGCCTCGGCCTGCTGCCGGGCGGCGGGCCGGTGCTGGCCTCCTTTTCCACCTATGCGCTGGAGAAGAAGCTCTCCAAGACCCCCGGCGAGTTCGGCAAGGGCGCCATCGAGGGGGTCGCCGGCCCGGAGGCGGCCAACAACGCGGCCGCGCAGACCGCCTTCATCCCGATGCTGACGCTGGGCTTGCCCTCCAGCGCGGTGATGGCGCTGATGATCGGCGCGCTGATGATGCAGGGCCTCTCGCCCGGACCGCAGCTCATGAACCAGCGGCCCGACCTGTTCTGGGGCCTCATAGCGTCGATGTGGCTCGGCAACCTGATGCTGGTGGTGCTCAACCTGCCGCTGGTCGGCATCTGGGTGAAGCTGCTCTCGGTGCCCTACCGCATGCTCTATCCGGCGATCATGCTGTTCTGCTGCATCGGCGTGTACTCCATCAACAACAACGCCCTCGACGTGATGCTGGCGGCGATCTTCGGCGGGTTCGGCTACCTGATGAAGCGCCTGCACTGCGAGCCGGCGCCGCTGCTGCTCGGCTTCATCCTCGGGCCGATGATCGAGGAGACGCTGCGCCGGGCGCTGCTGATCTCGCATGGCGACCCGATGGTGTTTCTGCAGCGGCCGATCAGCCTGAGCTTCCTGGTGCTGACCGTGCTGCTGCTGGTGGTGCTGATCGCGCCGATGATCCGGGTGACCCGGCAGCGGGCCTTCGAGGAGAGCACCGACTGACGGCGGGCATCGGCCGGGCGGAGGCCCGGCCGATGCCCGGGGCAAACGAGGTTGGGACGAACGAGGTTGGGGGCAAACGACAACGGCCGGGCTTGCTGCCCGGCCGTTTTCATGTGCGGAAGGGCGAAGCGGCGTCAGGCGACGCCGGCCAGCGCGCGCTGCTGCGGCGGTGCCCAATGCGAGGCGCTGTCCGGCAGGGCGCTGAAGATGCCGCGCTGGGCGAGGGCGTCGATCTCGGCCCGCAGCAACCCCATCACCACATGGGCGGCGGCGCTGACATTGTCGCCGACATGCGAGAGCATGATGGTGCGGCTGAGATTGACCCCGCCCACAGCGAGGCCGGTGAGCAGGCCCTCGTCGATCTCCTTGCGGAAGGCGGAGATCGGCATGATCGAGGCGCCGCGCCCGCGCAGCAGCATGCGCCGGATCGCCTCCACCGCGTCGATCTCGCAATCGACCTCGATGCACACGCCATGCGAGGCCAGCTGTTCGTCGACCAGCGCCCGGATGCCGCGCGTCACCAGCATCGGCGTCGAGGCGAGCTCGTCCAGCGTCACCACCGGCGAGACGCCGCGCGACTGGCGCGGCATCACCACCACGATCGGCTCGGTGAGCACGGCGGTGAAGCGCAGCGCCCGGTTCGGCGGCGGGTTGGTGAGCAAGGCGAGGTCGACCTGGCTGTTGACGAGATCGACCTGCAGCCGGCGGGTGAACTCCTCGACGATGGTCAGGTTGATCGCCGGATAGGTCGAGGCGCAGCGCTCGATGAGGCCGGGCGCCAGCAGCGAGGACAGCGTCGGCGAGATGCCGACCACCACCCGGCCGGACAGGCAGTCGCCACCGATATTCATCTCCTCGGTGGCGCGGGCGACTTCCTGCAATATCCGGCGGCTATGTTGCAGAAACCGGCGGCCGGCGAGGGTGAGCTGCACGCCGCGCGGCAGGCGCACCAGCAGCGGCGTGCCGATTTCGGTCTCGATGCGCTGGATGTGGCGGCTGAGTGCCGGCTGGACGATGCCGAGATCGCGGGACGCCCGGGTGATGCTGCCGAGTTCGGCAACACGCACGAAGGCTTCGATGCTGCGCAGTTCCATGGCGTTTTCCTCCGGGAGGGGCCTGTTTTGTTATGATGCGCCCCCCTTTGTGGTGATGATCCTCTCACGCGGGCGGCGGTACGCGAAACACCCGCAGGGCGATGGCCAGCATCGAGTAGTAGCCGAGCAGGCCGGTCAGCTCGATCACCGTCCGGCGGCCGAAACGCTCGACCGCGGCGGCGAACAGCGCGTCGGGCACGTCCTGGTGCTGGTAGACGGCGCTGGCGAAATCATGCACCAGCGCCGCATCGGCCTCGGTGAAATCCGGGCGGTGGCCGGCGGCGAGCGCCTCGATCTCGAACTCCGGCACCCCGGCCTTGCGGGCCTCGCGGGCGTGCACGGTGAACTCGTATGCGGCGCCCCAATAGGACGCCGTGGTGAGGATGGCGAGCTCCGACAGCCGCGGCGGCAGGCCGGTGCGGTAGCGGCAGAAGGCGCCGACCGCCTGGGCGGTGGCGGCGAGCTCGGGGCTCTCGACATAGATGTGGAACGGCGCCGGAACCGCGCCGGCGCGCGGGCGGCCGATCTCCTCGAAGATGCGGCGCTGGTCGGCGTCGAGCCCGGCGGGATCGAGTTCGCGGTAGCGGGGCGGGGCGGCGGCGAGGCTGTCCATGCGGCGTCCTTGGTGTTTGGCTCGGGCTCGAAACTATCCTTCACCCGCCCGAACCCGGCTGTTACCGGATCCGGCTTGGGCAAGGCCGACGCTGGAAACATCCAGCTTCGGCGGAGAGGTGGCCGGCGAAGCGGGGCGGCGAGGGACGACGACATTGCGGAGCGTTGTAGACCCCTCACCCCAACCCTCTCCCCGTCGGGGAGAGGGAGAAGACACCGCTTCGTTAACTCAGGCCTTCAGGCACTGGCTTTGAGCGCGGGGTGGTCGGCTTCGGTGGTGCCTTCGACCTTGACCGGCAGGTTGGTCGCCACTGAGCGGCAGATCGCCTCCAGCACCGCGATGTTGCCGACCTTCTGCGCGTCGGTGAACACATAGGGCGTGCCGCTCTCGATGGAGCGGGCAAAGGCTTCGAGATTGGCGCGCACCGTGTCGGTCCATTCATAGTCCCGTACCTCCCGCCGGCCGTCCTTGTGCTGGATGGTCAGCGTCGTCGGGCCGGGGGTGTCGGGATGGGTCTGGTTGCGCGCCTCGACCCAGGCCTCGGTGCCGAACACGGTGATGCCGATATAGAGCGGCGTTACCAGTATGGCGTTGAGATAGCCGGTGGCGCCGGAAGCGAAGCGGGTGTGCACCGACACCACGTCGCCATTCGGCCGGTCGGAGGCGCGGGTGGCGGTGGCGGCGTAGACCTCGAATATCGGCCCGAAAAGCTCGATGAAACCGTCGGTGAGGTGGATGCCCATCGCGGTCATGCCGGCGGCGGGGGCATCGACGGTCGAGGCGCGCCAGTCGGTCTTCGGCACGCTGGCGAGCTTGTCATGGCTGAAATTGGCCTCGACATGCATGATGGTGCCGAGGGCGCCGGACTGCACCAGCTCCTTGATCTGCAACATGGCGAGTTCGTAGCGGCGCTCATGGCCGATGCCGAGCTTCACCCCGGCGGCGCGGCAGGCGGCGACCGAGCGCTCGGCATCGGCGCGTGTGAGTGCGAGCGGCTTCTCGCAGAACACGTGCTTGCCCGCGCGCGCCACCATCGCTACCTGCGCGGTGTGCAGCGAGTGCGGCGTGCACAGGATGACGGCGTCGATGGACGGGTCGGCCAGCACGTCGTCCCAGTTGGTCGTCAGCGGGATGCCGTGCTCGGCGGCGAAGGCGGCCTGCGCCTCCGAGGTGTCGATGGCGGCGACGATGCGCAGCTCGCTGGAATCCGCCATGCGGCGGATCATGTGCTTGCCCCACCAGCCGAGGCCGGCGATTGCGGCGCGAATCATGTGTCCTCCCTACGCCGCCTTGGGCGGCATTTTCCCGTTTCTTGCCGCCTTGTGCCGGCGGCTCCTGAATGTTGCATCCTACTCGGCGGCGGCGGATTGCCGGCCGGCATTCACCGCCGGCATCACCTGCTCGGCCATCAGCTCCAGGGAGCGGATGGCGAGATCGCGATCCGCCCAGTCATGGCCGGCATAGAGCAGGGTGCCGAATTCGCCGATCTCCTCCTCGAAGGCGGCGAGCTCGTCGGCGACCTTGTCGGGGGTGCCCCAGATGACCAGGTCGGCGAGCACGCTGTCCACCGTCACCGAACTGTCGGGCGCGCTCTGGTCGCGCTTGAACAGGTTGGCGCGGCCATTGCCCACCAGCTTGGTCGCCAGCGAGTTGTAATAGGCATAATACGGGCTGCCCGGCTCGGTGGCGTAGCGCTTCGCGGTGGTGAGGTCGTCGGCGACGAAGATGCTCTTGGCCACCCGCCAATTGGCCGGATCGGCGGGGCGGCCGCCCTTCTCGCAGCCCTCGACATATTTCGGCCAGTGGGTCTTCACCCAGATCGGCAGCAGGAAATTGGCCGAGATCGGCTCCCAGCCGCGCGCGGCGGCTTCCGTGACGCCCTTGGAGAACGGCGCGACGGCGGTGACGACGATGGGCGGGTGCGGGCGCTGATAGGGCTTGTGCATCAGCCCCTGGCCGAGCGCCGGCAGATAGGTGCGCTCGGTGGTGATGGTCCAGTGCTGGCCGACGCGGCTGTAGGGCGGCTCGCCGGACCAGATGCCGAGTATGTGGTCGATGGCCTCGACGAACATCTCGGTGCGGTTCTTGTCGAGATTGCCGAACACCTCGGCGTCGGAGAGCAGGCCGCCGGGGCTGATGCCCATGATGTAGCGGCCCTGCGCCATGTGATCGAGCATCGCCACCTCGCCGGCGACCCGGGCGGGGTGCTGGTTCGGCAGGTTGATGGTGCCGGAGCCGAGCTTGATGGTCTTGGTCGCTTCCAGCAGCCAGGCGATGAAGATCAGCGAGGAGGTGATGGTCTCGGCGCCATCGGTGACATGCTCGCCGAAATAGCCCTCGCAGAAGCCGAGCTTCTCGGCGATGAGGCAGAATTCCCGGTCCTCCCGCAGCGTCTCGGTGAGCGGGCGGTGCAGCGGGTGGATCGGCATGGTGAAGAAGCCGAGTTTCATGATGCGCGTTCCCGGTTCGCGGCAATTTCGTTTGCGGAGGTGTCGTTGGCCGGCGGATCGGCCGGCAGCAGGGCCGGGCCGCAGAGCGCGCCGGTGGCGTAGATGAGCGGCTCGCCGTCGCGATGCGCGGCGCGCAGCACCCGGCCGAGGAAGATGAGGTGGTCGCCGGCCTCGATGACCTGCTCGGTGCGGCACTCGAAACGGGCGATGGCGCCCTCGATCAGCGGTGAGCCGTGATCGCCGATGCCGTGCGGCACGCTGTCGAACTTGTCGGGGTGCGGGGTGGCGAAGTGCCGGCACAGATGCTTCTGATGGGTGCCGAGCACATTGACGGCGAAACAGCCGGAGGAGGTGAAGCTCGCCAGCGAGGGCGCCTGCCGCCGCAGGCTCCACAGCACCAGCGGCGGGTCGAGCGAGACCGACGAGAAGCTGTTGGCGGTCAGGCCTTCGAGCTTTCCGTCGGCGGTGCGGGTGGTGACGATGGTGACCCCGGTGGCGAAACGTCCGAGCGCCCGCCGGAAATGGCCATGATCGTCGCTGGATCGGAAGTCGATGACATGTTCGCTCATGACACTGAGCTTAGGGGGATGCTGCCCGCTGTAGAAATGATATGATCTGCTCATCTCCATCAGGAAACGTAATGATGAGCGATACGCTGCGGGATGTCCGGCTGTTCGTGGCGGCCTATGAGGAGCGTTCCTTCACCGCCGCCGCGGAGCGGGAGAACGCCACGCAATCCGGCGTCTCCCAGCATATCCGCAAGATCGAGGACCGCTTCGGGGTGAAGCTGTTCGCCCGCGGCGGCGGCAGCGTGCAGCCGACCCCGGCGGGGGAGAGCTATTACCGCCACTGCATCGAATTGCTGCGGCTCAACGAGATGGCCAACCGCTCGGTGGAGCGCTTCGGCGCCGGGCTGGACGGCGAGATGGTGGTGGGGCTGATGCCGACCATGACCCGCTCGGTGCTGGCGCCGGCGCTCGCCCGCTTCGTCGCCCTGCATCCCAATGTCGGGGTGCGGATCTGGGAGGCCTATTCCGCCAACCTCACCCAGCAGGTGCGGGCGGGCGAACTCGCCTTCGCCATCGTGCCGGCCTCCACCGGCACGGTGGGGGTGAAGACCACCCGCTTCGCCTATACGCCGGAGGTGCTGGTTTCCGGCGCGGCGGCGGGGCGCGAGCACATGAAGCCGGTGAAGCTGGCCGATCTCGGCCCGCTCAAGGTGGTGGTGCCGAGCGGGCAGAATGCGCGGCGCGCCAATATCGAGACCTATCTGGCCTCCAACGGCGTGGTGGTGGAGCGGCGGCTGGAGCTGGACGCGATGATGGGCACGCTCGACTTCGTCGCCTCCACCGACTGGGTGGCGATCCTGCCCGGCCTGATGATGGCGGAGGAAGCCGCGCGGCCGGTCGGGCCGCAGGCGCCGCGGCGCTTCACCGTCAACCCGATCGCCGATCCGCCGGTGGGGATGGACCTGGTGCTGATCGAGCCGGCGCGGCGGCCGCTGGAGCCGGCGGCCGCCGCGTTTCTCGAGGTGCTGGCGCAGGAGACGGCGCGGATCGGCGACGTCTGGGGCGAGCGGGCCGGGCTCTATGAGGAGGCCGGCGTGTCGTAGTGCCCGCCGCTCATGGTGCCGTCGGCGGCCTTGCCGGCGATGCCGTGGGTGGTATCCTTGACCACGAAGAACACCACGTCCTCCTCCGGCAGCGCCACCGTCGAGTGGATCACGTCGGGCGGGAAATAGATGAGGGTGCCGGGGCCGGCGATGCGTTCCGGCTGGCCCTCTATGTTCACCCTGAGCCGGCCCTGCACCACATAGTTCCACTGCTCGTTGGGGTGCGAATGCGGGCGGGCGCCGGTGCCGCGCGCCTTGCGCATCAGCCCGCATTGGGTGCGGATGCCCTCCACCACCGAGCCGATGGCGGTGGAATAGCCGGGGCCGCCCTCGATGGCGGACAATTGGTCGAGCTGGAACAGATAGGCGCCGTCGCCGGCCTTGAAGGCGCCGGCATTGAGGGTGGTGCGCTCGGTGGTGGTTGCGGTGGCGGACATGGCGGGGAACTCCGATTGCTACTGCCGGGCGGCAAGGGTTGGGATGCCGAGCGTGGCGGCCAGCTCGTCGAGCTGGCGGCGCAGCGGCGCGGGGATCGGCACGCCGTCGCGGGCGCGGGCTTCGCGCAGCGTGGCGCGGCGGTCGCCGGGGATGCGCACCCCTTCCGTGCCGGGCAGCGGGGCATCGTGGCGCAGCTCGTCGAGCTGGTGTTGCAGCACCGAGGCGAAGATGGCGGGAGGCATGAAGCGGGCGACGTCCAAGGCCAGTATGAAGTGGCCGGTATTGGTCTCGGTGGAGGAATCAGCGTTGAAATCGACCACCTCGCGGCCGAAGGCGGCGCCGTTCAGCGTGCCGGCGAGCAGGCCGAGCATCAAGGCGAGGCCGGAACCCTTATAGCCGCCGATCGGCAGCAAAAGCCCCTCGCCGCTGCGCTTGGGATCGGTGATCGGCTGCCCGTCGGCCTTGCTGACCAGCCAGCCCTCCGGCAGTGGGATGTCGCTCAGCGCGTGCTTCTTGATGGTGCCGTAGGACACCACGGTGGTGGCGATGTCGAGCAGCACCGGCGGGGCGCCGTCGCCGGCGGGGATGGCGATGGCGAGCGGGTTGGTGCCGAGCAGCGACGAGGTGCCGCCCCACGGCGCCATGTGGTTGGAGCTCGCCACCACCGAATAGATGCCGACCATGCCGGCCTGCGCCAGCCTGTCGACATAGAGCGCGGCCGGGCCGGCATGGTTGGAGCGGCGCACCCCGACCCAGCCGATGCCGATCTCGCGGGCGATGGCGATGGCGGTGTTCGCCGCCGTGCTCATCACCAGATGGCCCATGCCGTTGTCGCCATCGACCAGCGCGACGCCGGGCGCGGCGCGCTCGACCTCGATGCGCGGGCGCGGATTGACCGCGCCGCCCTTCAGCCGCCGCACATATTGCGGCAGGCGGAACACGCCGTGGCCGTCGGCGCCGGTGAGGTCGGCCTCGGCCATCAGCCGTCCGACGCCGCGGGCGTCCTCCGGCGGCAGCTCGCAGGCGCGCATGGCATCGGCGATCAGGTCTTCAAGCGCCTGGGCGGAGGCGGTGGAGGGCGCGGCGCCCGGATCCGGTTTCACGGCGGCGTTCATGGGCGGTCCCCCGCAGGCTTTTCCCTCGTGGGCGCTTGCCCCGCGCGCCGGTCGTTCGTGTGCCGGTCGTTCGCGTGTTCGGAGGCGATGGAATGGGTTTCGCCGGTCGCCGCCATGGTGCGGGTGGCGGCGGTGTCGGCATAGGTCCAGAAAATGGCGAGCGGCGCCGTCTGCGAGGTATTGCGGAAGCGGTGCGGCACGTTCGGCGGGATCCAAGTGGTGTCGTATTGCGTCAGCTCATGGGCGACGCCGTCGATCTCGAACACCGCGTCGCCCTCGAGGATGATGACGCTTTCCTCGCAATTATGGCTGTGCAGCGGGATCGCCGCGCCCGGCCCGAAGCGGGTGATGCCGTTGAGCAGCTTCTGCGAGCCGAGTTCGGCGGTGACCAGGCGCACGGTGCGGGCACCGCCGCCGCGCTCGGTGACGGGGAGGGCGCTGGGGCGGAGAATGGCGGCTTCACTCATGCCGACACCGTTTCGCGCGAGGTCGTATTGAGGCCGAACCAGCCGCTCGCCGTGCCGCCGAGGATCGCCGTCTCATCGGCCTTGGCGAGGCCGGCGGCGCGGACCTGCCGGGCGCCTTCCAGCGTGCCCATGTCGAACGGGTAGTCGCTGCCGAGCAGAACGTGGTCGGCGCCGAAGGTGTCGGTGAGGTAGCGCAGCGCCGGGCCGAAATGGGTCAGCGTGTCGAAATACAGCCGGCGGATCGAGACTTCCGGGCTGTCCTTGATGAAGCGCCGGCATTCCGGGCGCTCCTTCCAGCCATGGATCATCCGGCCGGTCTGGAACGGCAGGAAGCCGCCGCCATGCACCAGGCAGATCTTGAGATCGGGGTAGCGCTCCAGCACGCCGCCGAACACCAGCGAGGCGGCGGCGATGGTGGTCTCCAAGGGGTTGCCGATCAGGTTCTTGAGGTAGAATTCCTTGGTGCGCTCGCCGGCCGCCGTCTTCTGCGGGTGGATGAGGAGGAAGGCGCCCAGTTCCTCGGCGGTGGCCCAGATCGGCTCCAGCGCCGGGTCGTCGAGGTTCTTGCCTTCGACATGCGAGCCGATCTGCGCGCCCTTCAGCCCGAGCTTCGTCACCGCGCGGCGCAACTCGTCGGCGGCGCGGACGGGATCCTGCATCGGCAGGGTGGCGATGCCGAGGAAGCGGTCGGGATGGCGGTGGACCAACTCGGCGATCGCCTCGTTCTGGATCTGGCAGAGCGCGCCGGTGAGCGCCGCCTCGCGGTCATAGAGGAAGGTCTGCGGGCAGTTGGACAGCACCTGCAGGTCGAAGCCGGCGAGTTCGAGATCGGCGAGGCGCCGGTCGAGATCCCAGCCGCCGCGCGGGAACGGGCGCTGCACGATGTCGCCGACCTTGAGCACCCCGCCCTCGGCATCGACCTCGGAGAGCGTCGGTCCGATATCGGGCGCCTCGCGGCGCATACGGGCCATCATCTCCTCGGTGAGGATGTGGGCGTGAACGTCGATTACGGGAATGGTCATGCAGGTGTCCTAGTCGGATGAGTGGGACAGCGCCTCGGCGACGCCGGCACGGCGCGCCGCCCGGCGGGCGAGCAGGAAATTGAACAGCGGCAGGGCCAGCGAGAGGATCACCAGCAGCGCCAGCACCGCCGAGAGCGGGCGCTGGACGAAGATCCCCGGACTGCCTTCCGACAGCATCAGGCTCTGGCGCAGCGAGCTTTCCATCAGCGGCGCCAGCACCACGGCCAGCACCAGCGGCGCGCGGGGAATATCGGCGCGGATCATCAGATAGCCGACCATGCCGAAGAACAGCGTCAGCCCGACATTGAACAGGCTGAGACTGATCGCATAGGCGCCGACCAGCGAGACGATGAGGATGCCCGGCACCAGATAGGCGTAGGGAATGCGCAATATGCTGGCGAAGAGCGGGGCCAGCGGCAGGTTCATGATCAGCAGCATGACGTTGCCGATGAACATCGAGGCGATGAGGCCCCAGACGAGATCCGCCTGTTCGGTCAGCAGCATCGGGCCGGGGCGGATGCCGAGCAGCACCAGCGCCGCCAGCAGCACGGCGGTGGAGGCCGAGCCGGGAATGCCGAGCGCCAGCATCGGAATCATCGCCCCGTGCGCCGCCGAGTTGTTGGCGGATTCCGCCGCCGCCACGCCATCGAGCGCGCCATGGCCGAACTTCTCCGGATGCGGGCTGGCCTTCTTCTCCACCACATAGGCCAGCAGGGCGGCGACCGTC
Source organism: Ancylobacter defluvii (assembly GCF_018390605.1). Classification (GTDB taxonomy): domain Bacteria; phylum Pseudomonadota; class Alphaproteobacteria; order Rhizobiales; family Xanthobacteraceae; genus Ancylobacter; species Ancylobacter defluvii. Next base: position 310,367 of record NZ_JAHBGD010000024.1, on the reverse strand, counting down.
GGGCCGGCGCCGGGCATCAGCCCGATGAAGAAGCCGATGACGCCGCCGCGCAGCATCGCCATGCGGCATTCCAGCCAGTCCTTGCGGGTGAGCCACATATCCTTCAGCCGCGTGCGCACGACGTGGCCGGCCTGCGTCTGCTCCATCGAGACAAGGATTTCGGCGATGCCGAACACGCCGATGGCCACGGGCAGGAAGTCGATGCCCTCCAGCAGATCCAGCGAGCCGAAGGTGAGGCGCGACGTGCCCTGGATCGGATCGGTGCCGACCAGTGCGATCATCAGGCCGAGGGTGGCGCCGATCATCGCCTTGATCGCCGAGCCGGTGCCCAGACTTGCGGTGGCGGTGATGCCGAGCAACGCCAGCAGGAAATATTCCGGCGCCGAGAAGCTGAGCGCGAAGGCGCTCAATGCCGGGGTAAGGAAGACCAGCGCGGTGACCGCGCCGATGCCGGCAAGGAAGGAGCCGATGGCGGAGGCGGCCAGCGCCTGCCCGGCGCGGCCCTGCCGGGCGAGCTGGTTGCCGTCCACCGCCGTCATCACGCTGGCCGCCTCGCCGGGCACGTTGACCAGCACCGATGTGAGCGTGCCGCCATACATGCCGCCATACATGATGCCCGAGAGCATCACGAGGGCGGTGACCGGATCGAGCCCGAAGGTGATCGGCAGCAGCAGCGCCATGCCGGCCGAGGGTCCGATGCCGGGCAGGGCGCCGATCAACTGGCCGAGCGTGACGCCGATGAAGACGAACAGCAGGTTCGTCGGGGTCAGCGCGATGGAGAAGCCGTGGGCGAGGGAGGCGAGGGCGTCCATGGAAGTTCCCTGCGCTTTCAGATGCCGAAGGGGCCGGCCGGCAGCGAGATGCCGAGCCAGGCGATGAACACGCCATAGACGAGACCGGTCACCACGGCGGTGGTGAGCAGGCTCGGCGCGAGCGGCCGTCGCTCGATGCCGATCAGCAGATACAGGCTGAACAGGATGCCGGCGGTGACGAAGCCGATGAGCGGGATGAGCAGCACCATCAGCCACAGGCCGGCCATGAGGGCGGTGACACGGACGATGCCGCGCCGGTCCGGGAAGCTGTGCGGCTCGCCGCTGTCGTCGAACAGGGTGGCGACGAACAGGGAGACCGCCAGCACGACGCCTATCATCGCCACCCAGAACGGCGCGAAGGCCGAGCCGGGGGCGAAGTCCGCCCAATAGGGCAGGTACCACGTGCCGGACAGCACCATGACCGACAGCCCCAGCAGCATGAAGGCGGCGATGAAGTTGGTGGCTTTCATGCGAAGCTCCGTCGCTTGGGCGATACGGGCAGGCGGTTGGTCGCAGAGGCGAAAGGCCTCTCACCTCAGCCCTCTCCCCGACGGGGAGAAGGAGCCGGCCGTTTCAAGCGGGAGGCGCCGCTTTCGCTGGAAGCCTCTCGATCTCGGCCGGTCTTCGATGACGCCGGTCCTTCCGGTTCACCGGACGGAAACGGAGACATTCGCTGCTGGCGGGACGGTCAGGCCTCGGCCGGAGAAACAACCGCCTTCCGGTCGCCAGCGCGCCCTGCCAGCGGACGCGATGCCGACCGCTCCTCCCTCTCCCCATCGTGGAGAGGGAGGAGGTGAGGAGGCTTCCCGTCCGAGCGGGAGGGAGTGGGGCGGGGGCGGTCTGTCGAAAGACCCCGCCCCGTCCCTCACTGCACCGCCGGCTGCTTGGCGAGGCCGAGGTCGCGCAGCAGGGCGAGATGCTCGTCATGCAGCTTCTGCATGTAGGGCTTCACCTGCGCCGCCGGCACCATCTCGCTGCGCAGGAAGTTGTCCTTGAGGCTGGCCTGCCATTCCGGATTGGCCACCAGCTTGGCGATGGCGTCATCCCAGAACTTCACCGTGGCGGCGTCGAGGCCGGGCGGACCGGCGAGGCCCCAGGCCTGACCCCACACCACGTCGTAGCCCTGCTCCTTCGCGGTGGGGATGTCCTTCAGCTCCGGCGCGGTGCGGCGTTCGCGGGCGAGAATGGCGATGATGCGCGCCTTGTTGGCCTTCACCAGCGGAAGCGCCTCGCCCGGCGTCAGCGTCATGAAGTCGACATTGCCGCCGAGGAAGGCCGCCTGCGCCGCGCCGCCGCCGTCGAAGGGCACGTAGTTCAGCTTCACTTTGCCGGCCTTCTCGACGAGGCCGGCCACCATGTGATCGGTGGAGCCCGACTGCGCGCCGGCGACCTTGACCGAGCGCTCGCGCTTGGACGCGAGCTCGACCAGCTGCTTCATGTCCTTGACCGGCGAATTCTCCTGCACGACCAGCACGAGGTCGCCCTGGATGAACATGCTGATCGGGGTCAGCTTGTCATAGAGCGTCGGCAGCCCCTGCGTGATCGGTGTCGTCAGGATCGGCTGGGCGATGCACAGCACGACGTTGCGGTCGCCCTGCTTCCCCATGACAAAATTGCCCGCGACCATCCACGAGCCGCCGGTGCGGTTCTGCACCACCAGCGGATTGGTGATGATCTTCTGCTCGTTGAGGATCTTGGCGGCGCGGCGCATCAGCACGTCCGGCGTGCCGCCGGGGCTGGTGCCGGTGGTGATCTCGATGGGGCCGGTGGGGGCGGTCTGCGCCCGCAGCGCGGCCGGCGCCGCGACCAGCGCGGCACCGAGAGCGGCCGCCAGCGCGGCGTGTTTCAGACGCAGGTGTAAGGGCCGAGCGGCACGAGAGGGCATCATGTGGCGTTCCTTCCCAGGCGTTGCAGTGGCACAGCGTCTTGTGACGTCTTGTGCTCTGAGGAAAAGATGCCGTTGCGGGCATGTCAAGTTAAAATGAAATATTTATCCCAGAGAAACCCATATCGAACCGACATACCTGTAGTACATCTCGGCATGGGTGCTGTATTTGTTGAAAATACCTGATCGCGGAGTTTGCCGCTCCCAGGGGTGGATGCGACAAATTTTTGCTGCTGCGGCGTGTTGTCGCCGAGAATATTCGGCTTATAGTTGGTTATTTAGATATAGAATTATCGTATTTATTTTTGTACATCGAGTTTTAACTCCCATTTGTCGACAGGGCGCTGGGTTATGTGCTAGCGTGTCTTAAAATAAAAACAGTGGGAGGAGCATGAAATGTCAGTTGTGCTGACTTATGTGCGGAAATATGTATGGGAATGCTTTGTAAAAATGGGTGAAGCATATTGCATACATAATTCCGACGCCGGCTATGGCATAGATGCCGAGGCAGTTGCGGCGCGCGCTTCACGCCGCCGCCCGCGCGACGAGAACTTCAAGACTGCCACGTAATGCTTCCGGCTCCATGTTACGGGTGATGAAGACCAGGCGGGTGGTGTGATCGTCGCTCGGCCAGGCCGGTAGCTGCACCGGCGGGTGCATCACCTGCTGCACCGCGTGCACCACCATCGGCGCGGCCTCGCCGCGCAGCGCGACGATGCCTTTCATGCGCAGCAGATCGACTCCCCGCAGCGACAGGATCGACCGCAGCCAGCCGCGCAGCGCGTCCCGCGTCACCGGCCTGTCCAGGGTGACGGCGAAGGCGCGGATGCCGTCATCATGGTGCGAGCCGGCAGAGTCGGAGGCCGCGAAGGCCTCGCTGTTGAGCCAGGCGAGGGTATCGCCGCTGCGGCGCGACGGATGCGCCGGCACCTGGGCGAACAGCGCCGCCGGCGCGATCTGCCCCTGCACCACGGGGACGAGCGAGGCGCCGGGATTGATCGTCTTCAGCCGCGCGGCGAGGTCGGCGATCGCGGCCGGCGCCGCCAGATCGGATTTGGTCAAGACGAGGATGTCGGCGAGGGCGGCCTGATGGCGCGCCTCCTCGAAGCTGTCGAGCTGGCCGGCACCGTTGACCGCATCGACGGTGGCGACCACGGCGTGCAGGTCGAACCGCTCGGCCAATATCGGCTCGGTGAGGAAGGCGCGAACCAGCGCGGCGGGGTCGGCGAGGCCGGTGGTCTCGATGGCGACGCGCGAGAAGGCCGGCAACTCCCCCCGCGCCACCTTGGCGCAGAGATCATCCAGCGTATCGACGAGATCGCCGCGCACGGTGCAGCAGATACAGCCGCTCTGCAGCACCACGGTGTTCTCGATGGCGCTCTCGACCAGCAGGTGGTCGATGGCGACATCGCCGAACTCGTTGATGATCACCGCGCTGTCGGCCATCTCCGGATCGCGCAGCAAATGGTTGAGCAGCGTGGTCTTGCCGCTGCCGAGGAAGCCGGTGATCAGGATGACGGGGATGGTCATGCCCGTGCCCTTTCCGTGGGGCTCAGAGGTCGAGCTCCAATATGTAGATCCCGCCGGCATGGCGGTCGCCGCAATAGACGATGCCGTTCTCGTCGACATAGACCTCGTTGATCTGGATCGCCGGCACGCGGGCGCCCGGAGGCGCGGAGGGCACGAAGGCGCCGACCTCGCGCGGCGCCAGCGGATCGCTGATGTCGTGGACGCGCAGCCCGCCATTGAACAGCGTCGAGAACAGCAGCGTCTCGGAATGGAAGGCGGTGTCGCGCGGCGGGTTCTCATGCAGGTTGTGGCAGCCGAAGCGCCCGCCCTTGCGGCCATATTCCTCGAAGGAGGGCATGGGCAGGGTCGACAGCGGCACTGGATTGTCCTCGCGGCGGATATCGAGCAGCCAGGTGAGCTTGGGCCAATCGAAGCCGTTGTCGTGGATGCATTCATGGCTGGCCACCGCGAGGTCGCGGCCGAACAGCGGCATCAGCGTGTGCGCGAAGCCGGGGAAGGGCGGGTTCGGACTGAAGCGCGAGAGGACGGTGGGGCGCGACTTGTCGGAGATGTCCATCACGTAGAAGCCGCCGTCGATATAGCCGACATAGGCGCGGTCCGGCCGATCCGGATAGACATTGGTGTTGTGGCAGCGAAAGCCGCTGTCGATCTTCAGCCGCTCCGGCGGGGCGGCATCGTCGCCCTCGGCGGTGCCGGGCATCCACCAGCGGCCGGCCTCGACCGGCTTTGCTGGATTGCGCACATCGATGATGCGGTAGGCCTGGTCGTCGAGCGGGTTGCGCGGGGTGAAGTCGGCGGCGCCGGCGGCGCAATGGATGAATTCGCCATCGACGAACCACACCTGGTGCACGCCGCGCGAATGCGGGCCGGAGCAATCGAAATGGCTGATCAGCCGGGGGGATTCCGGCACCGAGATATCGAACAGGTCGATGCCGGCGGGCTCCAGGCCCGGCTGAACGGTCTGGTAGGCCACGGCCATCAGGTCGCCGCTGGTCTCCAGCGAATTGGAGCGCACCTTGTTGTGCGGCAGGTCGGTCTGCACGATCACCTTCGGCCGGCTCGGATCGGTGACATCGACGCCGGTGAAGTTCTTCGGCGGCCCCTCATGCGCCACCCACAGGATGCGCCTTCCATCCGGCGCTGATTGCAGCGACATGCCTTCGCCGACCCCGCCGAAGCCGGCCAGTCCGTCATGGGCGATCAGCCGCATGCCGGAGATGAGGTCGATCTTCACATCGGCGACTTTGGTGTGGTCGAGCATGCGGCGTCCTCCCGACGGATCGTCGCGAGCACAGCCCGTCGAACGGTCCTTGTGATTGTTAATCGCAAGGATGTTCGAACAAAATATGGATGTCAATAAAGAGAGAGGTTGATGGCTCGTTCGAAGAGCGTCGCAGCAGCCAGTCAGGGGGCGTCGTCGCCATTCCCCGCCGACAGGCTGCGCGACACTTCCTCATAGTTGCGGATGACCACCTCGACGCTGCCCTGGAAGTGCTCGGCGAGAATGGCGGTGGCGCGCTCGGCGTCGCGGGCGATCGCCGCCTCGGCGACGGTGCGGTGCTGCTCGCGCACCCGCTTGAGCAAGGCTTCGGACGAGGAGGTGACGACGATCACCGCCCGGCGGTAGCGCTGGAAGTGATCAGAGAGCGCGCCGCAGAAATGCAGCAGCCAAGGCGAATCGCAGGCGGCGATGAGGCTGTAATGGAAGCGGTCGTGGCGCTGCTCCCACTCGTCCACCGTCTTGCGGTCCTCGACCGAGTGGGGAAGCGGCGTGCGCTCCAGCCGGTGCAGCGCGGCGAGAATCTCCGCTTCCCAGTCCTCGTCGCCGCGGGCGATGGAGCGGCGCAGCGCGTTGCAGCTGAGCTCGGTGCGCAGCGCGCACAGATCGTGCAGATCGGAAAGCGACAGCGGCGCGACCGTGTAGCCGCGATGGCCCTCGAAGCGCACAAGCTGATCGGAGACGAGGCGCGAGAGCGCCTCGCGCAACGGTGCGATGCCGACGCCATAGGCGGCGCTGAGCTGGCGAAAGCGCAGGCGCTCGCCGGGCTTGAGGTGTCCGGCGATGAGGTCGCGCCGCAGGCGGGCATAGATCTCGATGCCCAGCGTGGTGGACTCGTCGTCAGGGGGCGCGACGGGCTGAAGGGACACGGCTGGGGCACTCCACGGGTAGAAACACCCGATGGATCATAGGGGCAGCCGAGTTTCGATCAAAGCGAAGATGTTCGAGAGTTGGTGCGCCTATCGTCTAGAGCGATTCCCGCAAAACTGCGCAGCGGTTTTGCGAAAAGAATTGCGTAGAAACAAAGAGCTAGAGCCATTCCGGTGAACCGGATGTCACCGGAATTGCTCTAGCCGGCCACGTTTTCACGTTCCGCGAGCCGCTTCAGCACCGGGCCGACGCCGGTGAGGAAGGTATCGACGGCGTTGCGGATCATCGTGGCGCGATCGACCGGCATCGGGAACTGGTACACGATCTCGCGCACGCCGTAATAGAAGATGCCGCCCTGAAGGGTCCAGAACAGCTCGACCTCCTCGGCGGTGGGGGGCTCCTGCCCGCCGAGGCCGAAGCTGTGACGGGTGGCGAGAGTGATCGGGCGCAGGATTTCCGCCTCCACCGTCGCGGCATAGCGGCGGTTGATGTCGACGCCGCGCAGACCGGCGAAGATGTAGATGCGGATCCATTCCGGGGTGAAGATGGTGCTGGTGTAGTCCTCATAGAAGGCGATGATGCGCTCGCGGATCGGGCGGCTCTCGTCGATGAGGCCGTCGCGCCATTCCTTCTTCCAGCGATTGACGTAGATCTCCTGGTAGACGGCGGCGATCAGGTCGTCCTTGCTGGGGAAATAGCGGTAGAGCAGCGGCTGGGTGACGCCGAGGCGCTGGGCGAGTTCGCGGGTGCCGGCCTCGAAGCCGACCTCGGCGAACAGCTCGATGGCCTTGCGGACGAACTCCTTGTGCCGTTCCTCCGGCTTGTTGCGCGTGCGCCGCGGCGACGCGGGCTTTTCCGCCGCCGCGAGCGATGTGGATGAGCTTCCGGCCATCTGTGTCGTCGTGTTCCCCTGGTTCGGCACCGCGTTGCTCACACGACCGGATTGTCGGCCTCCATGCCGAGCGCCAGACGTCCGAAGGCGGCATTGGCGACATCGGTGCTGAAGGCGATATGCGCGCTTATAGCATGGGCGTCGCGGAAGCGTCGCTGCTGGCTGCCGGCAAGGTAAAGCGCCTGCGCGCCGCTGCCGGCATTGATCTCGTCGACCGCGGCGGTCGCCAGATCGGTGGCGAAGGCGAGATCGCGGCGATAGGCGAACTTGGTCACCAGATCGGGGACATGGCCGCGCGCGGCATCGGCCATCGCCTCCTCGCAAATGGCCAGCATCATGCGGCGGGAATGCGAGAGCCGGGTGGCGGCGCTGCCGATATGGATCTGGATGCTCTGCAATTCCGCCAGCCGGGCGCCGGTGTAGCTGGCCGAGCGCTTGCGGGTGGACGCGACGTAATCGGTGAGCGCACCCTCGCCATTGCCGAGCCCGACGCCGGACAGGATGGCGGGGAATAGCGCGAACACCGGCACACGATAGAGCGGGGCCGGGTGGCGCTCGCTGCCGGGCGTGGCGCCGCCCTTGAGGTGGGCGACGGAGACGGTCATCTCCTCCGGCACGAACACCTCCTCGCACACCACGTCGTTGGAGCCGGTGCCCTTGAGGCCGGTGACGTGCCAGGTGTCGAGGATGGTGTAGTCGGAGCGGGGGAGCAGGAACACGCGGTGGTCGGGCGCCTCGCCCTCGGTGCGGACGACGCCGGCCAGCATGTTCCAGGTGCAGACATCGACGCCTGAGGAAAACGGCCAGCGGCCGGAGACGACATAGCCGCCCGGCGCCTTCGCCACCTTCGCGGCGGGGAACACGAAGGAGGAGGCGATCAGCGCGTCGGGGTCTTCGTTCCAGACGCGATCCTGCGCCGCGGGCGGAAACATCGCCAGCATCCAGTGGTGGCTGGCGAGGTTGGTGAGGTTCCACGCGGTGGAGGCGCAGCCGGCCGCGAGCGCGGCGCCGATGGTGATCAGGCTCTCATAGCCGAGTTCGGAGCCGCCGAGCGCCCGCGGCTGCAGCATGCGGTAGAGGCCGCTATCGTGCAGGTCGCGCTCGTTCTCCCGTGGCAGGCGGCGCAAATCTTCCGCCCGCGCCGCACGGCCGGCGAAGGTCGAGGCGAGGTCGGTGGCGCGCTGGAGCAGGTCGTCATGGCGCTGGTCTGCCGGGGAGCGGATGCTGCGGGGGGCGGCAATGGTGTCCATCATGGCAGCCTCCCTCAGGCGCGACGGCGGTCGAGGAACAGCGTCGCCTCGAGGTTCTCGCCCACCTGCTCGAAGCGGTCGGCGAGACGCTTCAGTTCCGGGATGCGGGCGGTATCGAGGCTGGCGACATCCGGCCAATCGACCTCGACAAGATTGCCGCCGGGATCGCGCAGATAGAGCTGGACCGTGCCGTCCGGCATCTCGTTGACGCCGTTGCCGAAGGTTTTGTGGTCGATGAGGCCGGCGTCGCGGGCGCGCTCATAAACGCCCATGAAGTCGTCGACGTTGATGGCGAAGTGCTGGTAGTGCGGCGTCGCGTCCGGCAGGCCGAAAATATGCAGCTGCTGGTCGCCGCAGCGCAGATACTGGGTGCGGAAGCCGAAATTATAGGTGGGGATCGCCTCCATGCCGAACATCTCGACATAGAAGCGGACGGAGTCCTCGACGTCTTTCGCGCCGATGGACAGATGGTTGAGGCCGGTGGCTCGCATGGCGTTCCTCCATGTTAATTATCGTTCGATAAATAACATGGAGTCGGATGTCCGGCAAGGCGATGCGGCACGCTTGACACCTCGATGCGAATTAGTTTTCACTCGATAAATAACAGTCGATTTCAATCGGAAGCAAGGGTGCATCGGATCGGGTGCATCAGGTTGGGCGTCACAACTCGGCGCCGGGAGGAAAACATGGCCCGCCATCTCAAGACCGCGCGCTCCGTCGAGGAGCGCGCCGACGCCGACGCGCAGGTGCGCGCCACCGTCGAGACCATCCTCAAGGACATCGAGACCGGCGGCGATGCCGCCGTCCGCGCCTATTCCGAGCGCTTCGACACATGGTCGCCGGCGAATTTCCGCCTGTCGGAACAGGAGATCGAGGCGGCGCTGTCGCAGGTGTCGAAATCCGATCTCGACGACATCCGCTTCGCGCAGGCGCAAGTCCGCAATTTCGCCGAGAAGCAGCGCGCCTGCGTGACCGATCTGGAGGTGGAGACGCTGCCCGGCGTCATCCTCGGGCATAAGAACGTGCCGGTGGAGCGGGTCGGCTGCTATGTGCCGGGCGGCAAGTACCCGATGGTCGCCTCCGCGCATATGAGCGTGGTGACCGCGAAGGTGGCCGGGGTGAAGAGCGTGGTGGCGGCGGCGCCGCCCTTCCGCAACGGGCCGCATCCGGCCATCGTCGCGGCGATGCATCTCGCCGGAGCCGACGAGATCCTGGTGCTGGGCGGCGTGCAGGCAGTGGCGGCGATGGCGCTCGGCACCGAGAGCATCGCGCCGGTCGACATGCTCGTCGGGCCGGGCAATGCCTTCGTCGCCGAGGCCAAGCGCCAGCTTTACGGCCGGGTCGGCATCGACCTGTTCGCCGGGCCGACCGAGACGCTGGTGATCGCCGACGAGACGGTGGATGCGGAAATCTGCGCCACCGATCTGCTCGGCCAAGCCGAGCACGGGCCGACCTCGCCGGCCATCCTGCTCACCAATTCGGAAAAGCTGGCGCGCGAGACCATGGCGGAGATCGAGCGGCTGCTTGCCATCCTGCCGACGGGGGAGATTGCCGCGGCGGCGTGGCGCGATTTCGGCGAGGTGATCGTCTGCGACAGCATCGAGGAGATGGTCGTCGAGGCCGACCGCATCGCCTCCGAGCATGTGCAGGTGATGACCGCCGATCCGGATTATTTCCTGAACAACATGCGCAATTACGGCGCGCTGTTCCTCGGGCCGCGCACCAATGTCGCCTATGGCGACAAGGTGATCGGCACCAACCACACGCTGCCGACCAAGCGGGCGGCGCGCTATACCGGCGGGCTATGGGTCGGCAAGTTCCTCAAGACCTGCACCTATCAGCGGGTGACCACCGATGCGGCGAGCGCCGAGGTGGGGGAATACTGCTCGCGACTGTGCGTGCTTGAAGGCTTCCTTGGCCATGCGGAGCAGGCCAATGTGCGGGTACGGCGCTATGGCGGAGGCAATGTCGACTACGCCACGGCGGCGCGCCGGGCGGGCTGACGCGCCCTTGAACCTTGGGCGGTTCCTCCCCTGAACCTGCCCTGCGGCCGGAGCATGCTCCGGCCTTTTTTATGCGCCCGTGCTGGCCGCTTGAGATATCTCGACTGGACAAAGGCTGCCCTTTCGATCTCCACCGCTGGCCGAGGAAACTGGCACGGCGCGCGATTCCGGCGAATATTTCCTGATTTCCTCAGCGTCATCAGCGCGACATATTGACGTTATCGATCGATCAATATACGTTTGGTGATATCTCAGAGGTGAGGCGGTTCGGATGAATCTGGTTCGCAACAGGGTCTATGAGATGGTGCGGCGGGACATCATGTCCTGTGCCATCGTGCCCGGCGCGGAACTGCGGGAAGCCGAACTTGCCGAGCGCTTCGGCGTCAGCAAGTCGCCCGTGCGCGACGCCATGCAGAAGCTGGAATATGAGGGGCTGGTCGAGATCGAGCCGCGTCGCGGCCATCGCGTCCGCCCGGTCTCGATCAGCGACGCCGCCGACATGCTGGAGTTGCGGCTGATCCTCGAAGCTGCTGGCGTTCGCAAGGCGGCGCTGGTCGCCACCGATGCCGAACTCGCGGAGCTCGACGTCTATCGCGACGCCGACACCACCTCGATCCCGGTATTCACCGAATATAATCGCCGCTTCCATCGCCACCTCGCGAGCCTGTCGCGCAACCAGCGGCTGGCCGAGGAGATGGGGCGGGTGATGGAGCTTTATGAGCGGCTCTGCATGGTCAGCCTGTCGGCGGTGGTCGCGCATGACCACAATGAGGGGCCGCTGCGCGAGCACAACGACATTATCGACGCCCTGCAGGCCCGCAACGGCAATGCCGCCGCGCGCATGCTCAAGCGTCATATCGGGCGATCGCAGACGCAGATTCTGCGTGCTCTCGAAAGCCGTCCCGTCGTCGCCTGACGGACGGATCGCCTACGCGGCCGGCGGTTTCCGGCTGCGCGCAAGGCCCCCCAGGGGGAGAACGGCCCCGCCAAGGGGGTGCCCCGGACCCGTCCGCATCATGCAGAAGATGGGCCGAGGGCGAAGGAAACGCCACATGCCGTCCCGACGCCTGTCCGGCGAATGATGCCGGCTGCGCGCGCGACGCGGAGGAGCGAGATGAACGCCATCGCCAGCAATCTGGTCGCCGCATCGACCAGCCATATCGACCCCGACATCGTCATTTCCGCCCGCGACCTCGTCAAAGCCTTCAACAGCGAGGTGGTGGCGCTCGACCGCGCCAGCTTCGACATCAAGCGGGGTTCGTTCGTCTCGCTGGTCGGGCCGAGCGGCTGCGGAAAGTCCACCTTGCTGCGGCTGGTCGCCGGGCTGATCGGCAAGTCCGCCGGCGAGCTCAGCGTGCTCGGCCATGGGGTGAGCGGCCCCTCGCACGAAGTCGGCATGATGTTCCAGCGCCCGACGCTGCTGGAATGGCGCACCGCGGTGGAGAACGTGCTGCTGCCGACCGAGGTGCAGGGCGCAACCACCGATGCCGACCGCAAGCGGGCCATCGACCTGCTGCAACTGGTCGGGCTGAAGGATTTCGAATTCAGCTTCCCGCGCCAGCTCTCCGGCGGCATGCAGCAGCGCGTGGCGCTCGCCCGGCTGTTGCAGACCGGGGCGAACATCCTGCTGCTGGACGAGCCGTTCGGGGCGCTCGACGAGTTCACCCGGGAGCGGCTGAACCTCGAATTGCTGCGCATCGTCGACGATGTGGATGCAACGGTGCTGTTCGTCACCCACAACATCTCCGAGGCGATCTTCCTCGCCGACCAGGTGATGGTGATGACGCCGCGCCCCGGCCGCCTTGCCAAGGTGGTGGACGTGCCTTTCGAGCGGCCCCGCGAGATCAGCCTGATGCAGACACCGGAATTCAACCGGCTGGTCGGCGAGGTCCGCACCATTCTGGGAGGGCATTGAAATGAGCTTGGCCACAGACGGCAACCTTTCCATGACCGACGTCGCGCAGGCGCGCGGCAGTCTTGCCGGGCGGGTCGCGCGGCATCTCGCGCTGTTCCTCGGCGTGATGCTGGTGTGGGAATTCGCCAGTACCTATGAGTTCGTCGACCCGTTGATCCTGCCGCGCCCGACCGCCATCGCCGCCTCGCTGGTCAATATGGTGCTCTATCAGGGCACGGTGTGGTTCCATCTCGGCGTGACGCTGTGGGAGGCGGTGGCCGGCTTCGTCATCGGCTCGGTGATCGGCATCGGCCTCGCGGTGGCGGCCGGGCTGAACGACAGCTTCCGCCGCTACATCTCGCCCTACATCATCGCGCTGCAGGTGACGCCGCGCATCGCGCTGGCGCCGATCGTGATCGCCTGGCTCGGCTTCGGCATGATGCCGAAGATCGCCATCGGTGCGTTGATCTGCTTCTTCCCGCCCTTCATCAACACGCTGACAGGCCTGCTGAACGTCGATGAAGACGCCAATGAGATGTTCCGCTCGCTGGGCGCCAAGAAGCGGCAGATCTTCTTCAGCCTGATGCTGCCCAACGCCATGCCGATCATCATGGCGGGACTGAAGACGGCGATCTCGCTCGCGCTGATCGGCGCCATCGTCGGCGAGTTCATCTCGGCCAGCGAGGGCATGGGCGTGCTCATGCAGCGCTACACCTTCGCGCTGAACATGGCTTCGTCCTTCGCGGTGCTCGTGATCCTGACCGTGATGGGCTACGCGCTGTTCGTGCTGATGGAATGGGCTGACAACTGGCTGGTCTACTGGCGCCACGACGCCCGCATGACCGCCATGAGCCGCAAGAAGGCGAAGGCCTGGGCCGGCCTTCTCGGCCGCCGGCAGGCGTAAGCCGCCGCGCGCAAGCCGGGCGACGGCGCGCCCGCCGCCCGATCATCCAGATACAGACCCCACAAGGATAACGGTGCCAAAGGCGCCGAATGGGAGGATACGCCATGTTGACGGACAACACGCTGATATCGCGACGGAACTGCCTCGGCCTGATGGCCGGGACCGCCGCCGGCCTTTCCTTGGGTTCGTTTGCCGCCCGGCCAGCCGCGGCGCAGGGCCTGCGCACGATGAACGTGATCATGCCGCTGCCACGCTCGGCGAATTTCTATCCGCTGATCGCTGGCGAGGCTTTGGGTTATTTCGAGAAGGAGGGCATCAAGGTCAATCTGCTGCCGTCCTCGACCACCGTGCCCTATGTCGCCTTCGTGCAGAACGGGCAGGCCGAGCTCGCCATGCTCGATGCGCCGCAGACCTTCCAGTCGGTGCAGGCCGGCATCCCGATCAAGGTGGTGTATGAGGGGATGCAACTGGCGCCGGAAGGCATCGCGGTGAGCGCCGACAGTCCGATCAAGTCGGTCGAGCAGCTGAAGGGCACCACCGTCGGCCTCGTTTCCGACCGCGACCGCACCACGCTCGCCATCGCGCTCGATACCGCCGGCATCTCCATCGACGACGTGAAGACGGTGGTGGTGGGCGAGGCCGGGCCGACGCTTGCCAATGCGTTCCGCAAGCAGACGGTGTCGGCGATCTCTGGCGCGGTGCCGGACTGGCTGTCGCTGCAGGCCAACGGCATGAAGATCCGGCTGATCACCCCGGCCGAGGTCGCCGACACGCCGGCGAACTCCTTCGTGGTGAACGGCGGCAAGCTCGACGAACTGCGCCAGCCGCTGATCGGCTTCTTCCGCGCCTGGTCGAAGGGCATGCAGGTCGGCAAGGTCGATGTCGACACGCTCGCCGTGATGTGCCGCAAGGCGGTGCCGGAGGAGTGGGAGAATCCGACCTTCGGTCGCGAGTTCCTCGATGCCTCGATCCCGATGAACTACTCGGTGACGCCGAAGCTCGGCGATCTCCAGCCCGCCGTCTGGAAACGGGTGCAGGGGCCGATGGTGAAGCTCGGCGAACTGCAGAAGGAGATCGACCCGGCCACCTTCCTCGACCGCAGCCTGATCGACCCAGCCAACGACTTCTCGCGCGAGCAGGTCGCCGCCGATGTCGCCGCCTGGAAGGCCAAGAGCATGTGAGCCCGGCTGGCGCCGGCCTCAACCGGCGCCGCACCCGGTTGCGTACCTGGCCGTGCACCCGGCCGGGACCATTTTTCCGAAAGGACGTTTCATGGACCACAGCATCATCGACGCCCGGACGCTGGGCGGCAATGTGAACCGCTACGGCCCCACCTCGGCGCGCCAGCCATCGCCCACCCCCGCCCGGCTCGACACGGTGACGGTCGACATCCACGCCCATGTCGGAGTGCCGGAGGCGCATGCCTATGTCGCCCCGTATCTCGATGTCAGCCAGATCGCGATGGTGAAATATTCCAGCGACGAGACGCGAGCGGTGAACCAGCGCCAGGACCAGGACCGCGCCTCCACCATGGTCGATATCGACGACCGGGTTAAGGTGCTGGACAAGCTTGGTATTTCCATCCAGGTCGTCGCGCCGCCGCCGTTCCAGTGCTACTACGCGGTCGATGCCGAGCATGGCGTTGTCGCCAATCGCATGGTGAATGACGGCATCGCCGCCTTCGTCGCCAAGCGGCCGGACCGCTTCGCCGGCCTCGGCACGCTCGCCATGCAGGATCCGGCCAGCGCGCCGGCCGAGCTGGAGCGCTGCGTGCGCGAGCTCGGGCTCAAGGGCGTGCAACTGCTCACCAATGTGAACGGGCGGGAACTCTCCTCGCCGGAGTTCGAGCCGGTGTTCGCCAAGGCCGAGGAACTCGGCGCGCTGATCATGATCCACCCGAACGGCTTCACCGGCGGGGAGCGGTTCACGCGGTTCTACTTCAGCAACATCATCGGCAATCCGCTGGAGACGACTGTCGCGCTGCATTACCTGATCTTCGACGGCGTGCTGGAGCGGCATCCCAAGCTGAAGCTGCTCGCCGTGCATGGCGGCGGCTATCTGCCGGGCTATTCCGGGCGCATCGACCATGCCTGGGGCGCGCGCAAGGATTCGAATGGCGGGCTGCCCAAGCCGCCGACCGAGTATCTGCGGCGGGTCTATTTCGACAGCGTGGTGTTCACGCCGCACCAGCTCGAATATCTCGTGAAGACCTACGGCGCCGATCACATCGTCATGGGCACCGACTATCCCTATGACATGGCCGATTACGACCCGGTGCAGCACATTCTCAGCGTCGAGAGCTTTGACGACGAGACCCGCGCCAAGGTCGCCGGCGGCACGGCGCGCGCGCTGCTGGGGCTGTGAGCATGGGGCTGCTGAGTGAGCGCGCGCCGTATCTGGCCTTCCCGGACCGGCCGCGCCTGCATCTGCCCGACGACGCCCGCGTCGCGGTGTGGATCATCGTCAATGTCGAGGAATGGTCGATCGCGCGCGCCATGCCGCGCACGGTGCTGCCGCCGCCCATGGGCCAGCCGCTGATGCCGGATCTGCCCAACTGGGCCTGGCACGAATACGGCATGCGGGTCGGCTTCTGGCGGTTGCTCAAGGCGATCGAGACGCGCGGGCTGCGCGCCACCTTCGCGGTGAACGGGCATGTGTGTCGCTCCTATGAACGGGTGGCGCGGGCGGCGCATGATGCCGGCTGGGAGTTCATGGGGCATGGGTTCGTGCAGCAACCGATGCATCATGTGGAGGACCAGCGGAAGGCGATCTTCGACACGGTGGGCACCATCCGCGACTTCACCGGCCGGCCGCCGCCGGGCTGGGAAAGCCCCGGTCTCACCGAGAACGACCAGACGCTGGACCTGTTGAAGGAAGCAGGCGTCGGCTATGTCGCCAACTGGGTGATCGACGACCTGCCGCTGGAACTCTCCACTGTGCATGGGCCGATGCTGTCGGTGCCCTATTCGGTGGAGACCAACGACATCGTGGTGCATGCGGTGCAGCACCAGCCCTCCGATGCCTTCCTGCGCCGCTGCGTCGACCAGTTCGACCGGTTGTGGGAGGAGGGCGGGGAGAACGCCAAGGTGATGGCGATCAGCACCCACCCGTACCTGACCGGCGTGCCGCACCGCATCGGCTATTTCGAGGAACTGCTCGATTATGTGCTGTCGCGACGGCAGGTGGCGATGATGACCGGCGAGGAGATCGCCGACTGGTACCGCGCCGAGGTCGGCGGCTAGAACGCCGGCAGCCGGGGGGCGCCGGGGGCGACGGGCAAGGCGTCGTCGCGCCAGAACGCGCCTCCCGTCTCGCCCAGCAGCGCCGCGAAGGTCTCCGGCCTGGCGATGTCGCCGGCGGGCAGGCATGTGACGCGGATGCCGGCCGCCGCCAGCCGCTCGCGCCGGCGCCGCTCCGCGGCCGGCATCAGGGTGGAGGGGGCGAACAGCACGGCCTCCGCATATCCACCCAGCCAGAAGAACATGTCCACCGGGATGTGCTCGTCTCCGCCGCTGTCTGACGGCAGCGGCAGCAGCGTGCGCGGCAGCGGCAGCGGCGCGGAATAGAGCATGTCCTCCGGCGCGAACAACCCGGCCACGGGGCCGAGCCGCTGCGCGATCTCCTGGCGATGGTCGGCGATGACCGCGCGCAGATGGGCGAAATAGCCGTCGATGAACCGCACGGCGGTGCGGTTCCAGCCGCCGGACAGATGCTTGAGATGATCCGCCAGCCTTATGTCGGGCGCGACCGTTTCCTGGCCGATGACTGGCGGCGGCAGGTCGAATTCCTCGCTGTTGAGACGCAGAACCTCCCCCAGATGCAGTTGCACCCGAGGAAGGTTGACGAGACCGGCCGCCTCCGCCGGCGGCTTGCCGGTGCCATAGGCAACGACCATCGGCGCCGGCCCAGCCGAAACCTCGGCCGTCGACGTCATCGGCGGCTCTCGGGATGCCAGATCAGGATGCGGCGACGGATAAGCTCGACGCTCTTCACCACCACGAAGCCGAGCAGAATGATCTGCACGATGCCGGCGAACACCCCGACGGAGTCGGCGAACCGCCCGGCCATGATCATCGCGCCGCCGACGCCGCGCCCGCCCATCAGCATCTCGGTGACGATGGTGGTGATCATGCCCACCGGCAGCGCCACCTGCAGCCCGGTGAGGATCTGCGGCATCGCCATCGGCAGATAGACCTCCCACAGCAGCTCGCGCTCCTTGGCGCCGAAGCAGCGGGCCGACCAGATCGGCCATTTGTCGAGGCTGGAGCAGCCGGCATAGGTCGCCGCCACGATGGGGAAGAAGCAGGAGAACGCCACCATGATGATCTTCGAGGTGTCGTAGATGTCGAACCACAGGATGAAGATCGGCAGGAAGGCGATCTTCGGCATGGGAAAGCCGATCGACACCAGCGGATCGAAGAACCAGCGCACCACCGCCGAACGCGCCATCAATATGCCGACCGGGATGCCGATGACGGCGCCGATCGCGAAGCCGGTGAGGGCGCGGTAGAGGGTGAGGCCGAGATCGACCGGCACCGTGCCGGCGATGAGATCTTCCCAGATCCTGACCAGCACCATGCTGAGCGGCGGCAGCAGGAAGGGATTGAGGGCGCCGAACCGGGCGCCGAACTCCCAGATGCCGGCGAGGACGACGACCACCGCCACCTGTACGCCGATATCGACCACCTGCGGCGAGATCGAGCGGGCGGGGCGTGGCGCCGGGGCTTTCTGCACCGGCGACTTGCGGGCGTCGGCGAGAGGGCGGGCCTGGGCCATGTTCATCATGCCTCCCTCCAGCGGAGCAGGCGCCGGGACAGCATCGCGTAGAGGCGGTCGGCGGCGAAGCCGATGCCGGCGACGAAGAAGATGGCGGCGAACATGGCGGGATACTGGCCACCGTCACCGAGCGAAGAGATCATGAAGCCGACGCCATCGGTGGCGATGACGAATTCCGAGCTCACCATCAGGATGAAGGAAAAGGCCAGCGCGGTGCGGCAGCCATTGAGGATGTCCGGCATCGCCGCGCGCAGCACCACCTCGCGCAGCACCTCGAAGCGCGAGGCGCCGAGGCTGGAGGCCGACCACAGCAGAAACGGGTTGACCCCCCGCGCGCCGTTATAGGTGCCGACCACCACCGGCAGCAGGCAGCCGAGGAAGATCAGCAGGATCTTCGAACTGTCGCCCAGCCCGAGCCAGATCATCACCACCGGGATCAGCGCCGATTTCGGCATCGGGTAGAAGATCTGCACGATCGGGTTGATGAGCAGCCGCACCGTGCGGAACGACGCCATCAGCAGGCCCGCCGCAACGCCGATCACTATCGCGGCGCCGAGGCCGGTGGCGGCGCGGCTGATCGAGCGCGCCGTGTTGTAGAGCAGGTCACCGCCGAACAGCATGGCGGAGAAGGCCGAGAAGATTTCGCCGAGCCCCGGCAGCATCTGCTGCGAGACGAGGCCGCTGAGGCCGAGGAACTCCCAGCCCAGCGCCAGAAGCAGCAGCGGCGAGAACCGCAGCGCCGTGTTGACGACGGCGTAGGACAGCGAGGGGCCGCGGCGGCGCAGATCCGGCTTGCCGGCGAGGACGTCGCTCATCAATGTGCCCCTCGCGTCGCCGCCACCGCCTGCTCGCGCACCAGCCGCCAGATATGCTCGCTGAGGCCGATGAAGGCGCGGTTCTCGAGGATTTCCTCGCCGCGATCCTTCGGCAGGTCGACGTCGATGACGTGCTGGATGCGGCCGGGCCGGGCGCTCATGATCGAGATGCGATCGGCGAGGAACACCGCCTCCTGCACATCATGGGTGACGAACACCACCGTCTTGCGGCTGTCGCGCCAGATGGTGCGCAGCTCTTCCTGCATGACGCGCCGGGTCTGGGCGTCGAGGGCGCCGAACGGCTCGTCCATCAACAGGATGCCGGGATCGACCGCTAGCGTGCGGGCGATGGCGGCGCGCTGCTGCATGCCGCCGGAAAGTTGGGAGGGGTAGGCGTTTTCGAAGCCGGTGAGGTGTACCATGTCGATGTAGCGCTGGGCGCGCTGCTCGCGTTCCGCCGCGGCGAAGCCGGCTTTCTTGAGCCCGTAGAGGACGTTGTCCTTCACCGTCTTCCACGGGAACAGCGCGAAGTTCTGGAAAACGATGCTGCGATCCGGGCCCGGTGCGGTGACCGGTCCGGCCGATGTGGAGATCACCCCCGCCTGTACCGGGATGAAGCCGCCGATCAGATACAGCAGCGTGCTCTTGCCGCAGCCGGAGGGGCCGAGCAGGCAATGGAACTCGCCATCGCCGATCTCGAGATTGATGCCGTCGAGCGCCAGCATGCCGCCGGCGGTGCGGGCGCCATAGGTATGGGAGACGTCGCTGACCGAGATGGCGCTCGCGGTGTGGGCCCGGCCGCGCGTCGCGGCCGCGGTGTGGATCATGCTCATTGGCTGGCCTCGATCCGCTTCTGGGCTTCCTTGACGAAGCTGAGGTCGACATAGTCCGGGTCGACCTTGATGCCGCGCGGGGCGAGACCGAGATCGACGGCGATGTCGATGCTCTCCTGAATCGCCTTGACGTTCGGCACCATGAAGGGATCGCGGAAATAGTCCTCCTTGGTGAACAGGTAGCCGAGCGTCTCCGGCGGCTGCTGCATGAAGTTGGCGATGATCTTCACCGCCTCGTCATGGTTCTTCGGATCGGTGAACCAGCGCACGGCGCGTACATGGTCCTCGAAGAAGTCCATCAGCGCCTGACGGTTGTCGTTCAGGAATTTGCCGTTGGCCGTCAGGAAGACAAGCTGCGAGGGCCCCATCGCATCCTTGGAGGTGAACAGCACCTTGTATTTGCCGGTGGCGAGCAACTGGTCCGACATTGGCTGCAGCACGGTGCCGAGATCGATCTTCTTTTCGTCGATCATGGCCGGGATGTTCGGGAACGCGACCTCCACCATGGTGTAGTCGCGCTTGTCCTGCATGTTGTTCTTGCGGAACATCGCCCGCATCGCGGTATCCGAGGCCGAGCCGATGGCATTGGTGCCCACCCGCTTGCCCTTCATGTCCGTCACCTTCCCGATGCCGGAATCGGCGCGGACCATGAAGGTCTCGCTGTGGTAGTCCCCGACTCCGTCCTGGATGATGTCGGCCACTACCTTCGCGTCGAGGCGGGCATTGGTGACGGCGAGCGCCAGCACCAGCGGGCCGAAGGCGGCCATGTCGATCTCGCCCGCCGCCATGGCGGTGATCTGCGGCGAGGAACCACGGAAGCGGATCGGCTCCACCGTGTAGCTCTTGCCGTAATATTTGAGGATCTCCGGCTTGCTGTAGAGCACCGGGATGAGATGCCCCGGCATGGTCGACCAGCCGATGCGGATCTTCACCGGATCGGCGTGTGCCGCCGAAATGCCGCCGGGGGTGATGATGAGGGCCGCCAAAGCGGCCGCGAGCGCCAGAGCGCCGCGTCGTGTTGCCATGGTCGTCTTCTCCCGATGCCCCCGGATCGTTGCCGGGTGGCTTGTTGTTCTGGGCAGTGTCGTCCGGGCAGTTCCACGAACCCCGCGCGGGCAATGGGCGTCCCGGTCGGCTTGTTGTCGTCAACTTGGCGTTGCCTGCCGCTGGTTTTCAATGCGGCAGTGCCGGCTTATTTATCGGTAGATAATCACGCGGATTTTCGATCATGTCAACGATGCAAGATGATTTGCGCTTCGTTCGCAAGCTGAATCCATGCCGCGCCGCAGCGTCCGCCGCCCGGCCGGCGGCCATGGCGTCATCGAGGCGCTGCAAGGAAAGCTGCAAGGAAAAAGCCGTCAGCGGCCGCCGGCCACCGGCACGATCGCGCCGGTCACATAGGCGCTGGCGGGGGAGGCGAGCCACATCACGATATCGGCAACTTCTTGCGCCGTGCCGGGGCGCTGCATCGGGATCGACGGGCCCAGGCGCTCCAGCCGGTCGGGGGCGCCGGCGGCGGCATGCAGATTGGTGGCGATGAGGCCGGGCGCGACGGCGTTGACGCGGATGCCTTCCGCCGCCACCTCGCGGGCGAGGCCGATGGTGAGGCTGTTCACCGCGCCCTTGCTGGCGGCGTAGTGCACCCATTCGCCGGCTCCGCCGAGCTCGGCGGCGCGCGAGGACATGTTGACGATGACGCCGCCGTGTCCGCCATGGCGGGTGGACATGCGCTTCACCGCCTCGCGGCAGCACAGGAAGCTGCCGACGACGTTGATCGCCATCACCTCGGCGAGGGCGCTCGCGCCGATCGCCTCCACCCGGCCGAGCGGGCCGACGCCGCCGGCATTGTTGACCAGCACGTCGGGCGGGCCGAAGCGGGCGTCGATCGCCTCGAACAGGGCGAGGACGTCGGCTTCCTGTGCCACATCGGCCTTGACGATCAACGCCTCGGCGCCGGCGGCCTCGATGGCGCGGGCGACCTGTTCGGCTCCCGCCGCGTCGCCCTTGTAGCTGAGCGCGACCCGGAAGCCGGCGATGCCGGCGGCGCGGGCGATGGCGGCGCCGATGCCCTTGGAGCCGCCGGTGACGATCAGGGTGCGGGGCGTGGCAGCGCTCATGGCGATCTCCCTCAGGTGACGGTGACGAAGCGGTCCCGGCCGACGGCGGCGACGATCGCCTCCAGCACCGCGACGCCGTGGATCATCTCGGCCGGCGTGATCGGGTAGCGGGCCTGCCCGCGCACGGCGCGGGCGAAGGCCTCCAGCTCGGCGCGCAGCGTGTCGAAGCCGGCAAGCGTTTCATGGCTGGCGGCCGGGGCCGGCTGGCCCGGCGCCGGCGGGGCCGGCTCCAGGCTGAAGGCATCGAGCGTCGGCGTGGCGATGCTCGCCACCGCCCTGGCGCCATAGGCCGAGAAGCGGAACACCGGCGCCGTCGCGGTGAAGGCGAGCAGGGTGCCGGTCTGCCCGCTGCGGAAGCGCAGCATCACCGAGGTGGTGTCCTGCGCGCCCGATGGCGCGGCGCGGTTGACGCTCTGGCAGGCGACCGCCTCGATCTCGCCGAACAGGTCGATCATCGAATCGACGAGATGGATGCCGAGCCCGGTCATGCCGCCGGCCGGCGACTGCTCGGGATCGGTGCGCCACACCCCCTTGGGCAGGAACAGCCCGGTGGGCGAGCTCATCTCGCCGTGGCAATGCAGGATGGTGCCGAGTTCGCCCGCCCGCACCAGGGCGCGCAGCCGCTGCATGTGCGGGTGGAAGCGCCGGTTATGGCCGAGGGCGAGGGTGACGCCGGCGGCCTCGGCCGCGGCGACCGCCGCCTCGGCGCTGGCCTTGCTCATGGTGAAGGGCTTCTCCACGAACACGTGCTTGCCGGCGGCGGCGGCCTCGGCGATCTGCGCCGCATGCTGAAGATGCGGCGTCGCCAGCACCACCGCCTCGATAGCGGGATCGGCCAGCACCTCCCGATAGCTGTCCTTCAGGGCGATGCCGGCGGTGGCGGCGAACGCCTCCGCCTTGGCGCGATTGCCGGTGGCCCCGCTGGTGAAGCGGAGCAGGCCGCTGGTGCCCTGCACCGACCCGACGAGGGTCTGGCCCCAGCGGCCGAGCCCGATGATGGCGGCGTTCAGCATGTTCAGACAGTCCTCCGGTCAGAATTCACCTCGTCCGCCATCCGCCCGATCAGAAGCTCACCTGGTCGGCGCCCTTCAGATCCAGCATCTCGCGCGCTTCGTCGGGCGTGGCGATCTCAAGGCCCATGCCTTCGAGGATCTGCCGGGCCTTGCGCACCTGCGCGCCGCTCGACGGCGCCAGCTCGCCCGGCCCGATCCACAGCGAATCCTCCAGCCCCACCCGCACATTCGAGCCCATCGAGGCGGCCATGGCGGCGATGCGCAACTGCGAGGCGCCGGCGCCGAGCACCGACCAGCGGTACTGGTCGCCGAACAGCCGGTCGGCGGTGCGCTTCATGTGCATGATGTCCTCGGGATGGGTGCCGATGCCGCCGAGAATGCCGAACACCGACTGCACGAACAGCGGCGGCTTGACGAGGCCGCGATCGAGGAAGTGCTTCAGATTGTAGAGATGCGCGATGTCGTAGCACTCGAACTCGAAGCGGGTGCCGTTGCCGTAGCAGGTCTCAAGAATGTATTCGATGTCCTTGAAGGAGTTGCGGAACACCAAGTCACGCGTGGCCTCCAGATGCTGGCGCTCCCACTCGAACTTGAAGTCCTTGTAGCGGTCGAGCAGGTGGTAGAGGCCGAAATTGATCGAGCCCATATTGAGCGAGGCGACTTCCGGCTTGAAGCGGGCGGCCGGCAGTACCCGCTCCTCGACCTTCATATAAGGGCTGCCGCCGGTGGTGATGTTGATGGCGGCGGAGGTACGCTGCTTGAGCTGCGGCAGGAAGCGGCCGAACGCCTCCGGCGTCTGGTCCGGCTTGCCGGTTTCCGGGTTGCGGGCGTGCAGATGCAGGATCGCCGCCCCGGCCTCGGCGGCGCCGAGGGCATCGGCGATGATCTCGTCCGGCGTCACCGGCAGATGCGGCGACATGGACGGGGTGTGGATCGCGCCGGTACAGGCGCAGGTGATGATGACCTTGCGGGCGGCAGCCATGATCGGCTCCTTGAAGTGAGCGGCGAGGGAACGGCGGCGGGGAAGTCGAAGGCTTCCGTGCCGCCGTCCGGCTAGGTCGGCCGATGCGGCGCGCTACTTGATCGCCTGCGGGTTGATCGGCGAGCCGGTGCCGCCGGTGATGATCAGCGGCGGGCCGCAGAAGAAGAACTCGTAGACGCCGTCCTTCGCGCAGTCCTCGGCGAGCTCCTTCACATAGAAGATCTCGCCCATGCACAGGCCCATGGCCGGGATCACCACCCAATGCCAGGGCTGGTTGGCCTCGGTGGTCTCGTTCGGCCGCACCTCGACGCCCCAGGTGTCGGAGCAGATCGCCGCGACCTCCTTCTCGTGGCACCAGTAGCAGTTCTCGAACTTGACGCCCGGCGCGTCGCCGCCGGCATAGCCGCCCCATTCGCCCTCCGCGAGGCAGCGCTCCATCTGGCCGGTGCGCAGGATGACGAAATCGGCGCGGCGGATCTCCACGCCCTGGGCTTTGGCGCAGGCGTCGAGCTCGTCATTGGAGATGGATTCGCCGTCCTTCAGCCAGTCGACGCCGCGGAAGCGGGCGATGTCGAGCAATACGCCACGCCCGCTCATCTTCGACTTGGAGTGCTCGATGCCGAGCACGTTGAGGCCGCGGGCGTTGATGTGGCGCGGGTCGTGGCCGTTATAGGCCTTGTCCTCGTAGAAGATGTGGCCGAGCGCGTCCCAATGGGTGGCGCCCTGCACGCACAGGTTCAGCGTGTCGTCGGCGTAGCGGATCTTGTTCCAGTCCTGCTGGCCGGTGATGGCGTCGGTGCCGGTGGCGAGCATCTGGTGGATCGGGTTGAAACGGCCGCCGAACAGGCCGTTCTGCGGGCCCTCGCGGTCGAGCGGGATGCCGAGCGCGAAGGTGCGGCCGGTCTTGATCAGCTTGGCGGCATCGACGATGTCCTGCGGCGTGACCAGGTTGAGGGTACCGCTGTGATCGTCCTTGCCCCAGCGGCCCCAGTTGGAGAGCTTGCGCGAGGCTTCTTCGATCGCAGCGAGTCCGACGTCGATATCCATTGGGTTTCCTCACTTTTCTGGATTTTTGGCCCGGCCTGCCATGCGGCATGGACCGGGAGGGAATGGCTGTGCAGCACGGCCTCCGACTGCGGCATCGATGACGGCAGGATGGGCTTTCCAACCGCGTCGGATTTGTTTATCGTTTGATAAATATCAAATCGAACCGCCGCCTTTGTCAATCGCCCGGCGACGTCAATGAGAGGAGAGGCGAGGCCACCATCCGGTCCGGCGCGGCCCGCCGGACGGCAATCGGCATTCATGATCGGCGGGATCAGAACTTATGGTTTCGCCGCCCGTGCGGGGCGCCGCTAGCGTCGCGACGGGCCGGAGGCAGCAAACGCCCCGGAAACACAAACGGGAGAGGAGGCGCCCCATGACGGGCATCATGACGACGGGCATCACGGACATCGTCGCCTCGGGCGACGCGGAACTCGCGCTGCGCGTGGATGGCGCCGAGCACCTGCCGTGGATCGTGCTATCGAACTCGCTGGCCGCCGACCTGACCATGTGGGACGACCAGATCCCCTTTCTCACCCAAAGCTACCGGGTGCTGCGCTATGATACCCGCGGGCATGGACGCAGCAGCGCGCCAGCGGGTCCCTACAGCTTCGATGTGCTGGTCGCCGATTTCATCGGGGTGATGGACCATTTCGAGATCCGGCAGGCCGATGTGCTCGGCCTCTCCCTGGGCGGCATGACGGCGCTTGGCGTCGGCCTCGCGCATCCCGAGCGGGTGAACCGGCTGATCTGCGCCGATGCCCGCGCGGATGCGCCACCGCCCTTCGTCGCCGGCTGGGACCAGCGCATCGCCGCCGTCGCGGCGGGAGGGATGGGCGCGGTGCTGACGGGCACCCTTGAACGCTGGTTCACCGCCGAGACGCGGCAGAGCCGGCCGGAGGTGGCGGATCGCGCCGCACGCATGGTGCTGGCGACCTCGCCGACCGGCTATATCGGCTGCGCCAAGGCACTGAAGGGCCTCGACTATCTACGGCATCTGCCGCGCCTCGAGCCGGAAGCGCTGTACATCGTCGGCGCCGAGGACGCCGGTGCGCCGGCCGAGGCGATGCGGGCCATGGCGGCGGCGACGCCCGGCGCCCAGTTCGAAATCCTGCCCCGTGTCGCGCATATCGCGAACATGGAGGACGTCGCCGGCTTCAATGCGCGGGTGGCGGAGTTTCTCGACATTTCCAGACAAGCGGCGGAGTAGCGCGCGTGACGACTGCGACCAAGGAGACCGTCGGGATTATCGGTCTCGGCATCATGGGCTCGGCCTATGCGAAAAACCTGCTGGACAGCGGCCATGCGGTGATCGGCACCGATGTGGCCGAGGCGGCGATGGCGGCGCTCGCCGGGCAGGGCGGCCGGCGTGCCGCCTCCGCCCGCGAGGTAGCGGAGGCGGCGGACATCCTGCTGCTGGCGCTGCCCTCGGTGAAGGCGCTGGAGGCGGTGACGAAGGAGATCGCCGGCGCGGTGCGGCACGGCGCGGTGGTGTGCGAGATGGGCACGCTGCCGATCGAGGCCAAGGAGGCCTGCCGCCTCGCGCTGGAAGGCCGGGGCGCGCAAGTGCTCGACTGCCCGGTGAGCGGCACCGGCGCGCAGGCGGCAAAGCGCGACCTCTCCATCTATGCCAGCGGCGACGAGGCGGCTTTCCGCAAGGTGGAGGCGGCGTTCGCCGGCTTTGCCCGCGACGTGCGCTATTGCGGCGGCTTCGGCACCGGCATGAAGCTGAAATACATCGCCAACCTTTTGGTGACGATCCACAACCTGTCGACCGCCGAGGCGCTGCTGCTGGCCGAGCGCGCCGGGCTCGACCTCAATCTCGTCTATGACGCGATCCGTCCGGGCGCGGGCGGCTCGCGCATGTTCGACGTGCGCGCGCCGATGATGATCGAGGAGCGCTACGAGCCGGCGACGATGAAGATGGACATCTACATCAAGGATCTTCAGCTCATCATGGACTTCGCCCGCGAGATGCGCGCGCCCACCCCGCTGATGACGGCGAGCCTGCCCTTCTATTTCGCCGCGCTCGCGCAGGGGCGCGGCAAGGAGGACACCGCCTCGCTGTTCGCGGTGCTCAAGGGCATGACCGAGCCACACGGCAAGGGGGAGTGAGCCGTGGCGGACCTCAGCCTCGAACAGGCCGACATCATCGGCCGCGTCGCGCTGGAGCGGGCGCGGGCAGGCAATAGCCAGCCGCTCACCGTGGTGGTGCTCGATGCCGGCGGCCATGTGAAGCTGGCCCGGCGCGAGGATGGCAGCGGCATTGCCCGCTTCGACATCGCCCATGGCAAGGCCTGGGGCGCGCTGGGCATGGGCATCTCGTCCCGTGGCCTCGCCGCGCGGGCGGCGAAGATGGGCACCTTCTTCACCGCGCTCGCCGCCGTCACCGAGGGGCGCATGGTGCCGGTGCCGGGCGGCGTGCTCATCCGCGACGGCGGCAACCGCATCATCGGCGCGGTGGGGATCAGCGGCGACACCTCCGATGTCGACGAGGCCTGCGCCGTCGCCGGCATCGAGGCGGCCGGCCTCGCTGCCGATATCGAGGAGCGGTGAGCCCGATGCTGCCGATGCTCGATGGAAAGACGGCGGTGGTGACGGGAGCGGGCCGTGGCATCGGCCGGGCGACCGCATTGGCACTGGCGCAGGCGGGCGCGCAGGTGGTCGCGGTGGCCCGCACCCGTGCCGACCTCGACGACCTCGCCCGCGAAGGCGAGGGGCGAATCGAGCCCTGCGTGGCGGATGTGCGCGACGAGGATTTCCTGGCGCGCATCGAGGCGATGGGCGAGCTCGACATTCTCGTCAACAATGCCGGCGGCAACCGGCCGAAGATGATGGTCGATGTCGACGACGAGACGCTCGACTGGATGATCGACCTCAATATCCGCTCGGTCTACCGGGTCGCCCGCGCCGCGGCGCGCGCCATGGGCAGGGGCGGGGTCATCGTCAACATGTCGTCGCAGATGGGGCATGTCGGCTCGCCCAAGCGCACCGTCTACTGCATGACCAAGCACGCGGTGGAGGGGCTGACCAAGGCGATGGCGGTGGAGCTGGCGCCGCGCGGCATTCGCGTCGTCGCCATCGCCCCGACCTTCGTGGTGACGCCGATGACGCAGGGCATGTTCGAGGACCCCGCGTTCCGGCAGTTCGTCTACGACATGGTGCCGCTGAACGAGCTGCCGGCACCGGAAGACATCGCGCAATCGATCCTGTTCCTCGTCTCGCCCGGTGCGCGCTTCGTCACCGGCGACAGCCTGAGGGTCGACGGCGGCTGGACGGCGCGCTGACCGGCCAGAGCAATTCCGGCGAAATCCGGTTCACGGGAATTGCTCTCGCTTTTTGTTTCCACGCAATTCGCGCAAAACCGCTGCGCACTTTTGCGAGAATTGCTCTAGGCCGCCGCTTCCACCCCGTGCCGGGCGCGCTTCACATCCCGTACCGGCGGCGCGCCGAACATGCGGCCATATTCCCGGGTGAATTGCGGCACGCTCTCATAGCCGACCGAGAAGGCGGCCTGGCTCGGATTGAGCCCCAGCGACAGCATCAGCCGGCGCGCCTCGATCAGCCGCAGTTGCTTCTGGAACTGCAGCGGCGACAGCGAGGTCACGGCGCGAAAATGCTGGTGGAACGAGGACGGGCTCATCCCGGCTGCGGCGGCGAGGCGTGCCACCGTCAGCGGCCGGGCGAACTCGGCGCGCAGCACCGCAACCGCGCGCGCCACCCGCTGGACATGGCCGTCCGGATAGCCGAGGCGGCGGATGGCGGCGCCATGCCGGCCGGCCAGCAGCCAGTAATGCATCTCCCGCACGAGCTGCGCCTGCAACACCGGCACCGAGGCCGGGCGCTCGACGAGGCGCATCAGCCGCAGCGCCGCATCGGCGACGTCGACATCGGTGGGCTCGACCTGCACCGGCGCCGCATCGGCGAGCGGCGCCGCCTTCATCTCCACGGCCAGCTCGGCGATCACCGCCGGATCCAGATCCAGCACCAGCGAGAGATAGGGCTCGCCGACGCTGGCGCGCAGGATCCGGCTTGCCGTCGGCACATCCGCGGTGATGAGCAGCGAGTCGCCGGCGCTGAAGGTGAAGGCCTGGCCGGCCATGGCGACCTGTTTGGTTCCCTGCACCACCAGCGCGACCAGCGGCCGGGCGATGGCATAATCGAGCCCGCTCGGCGCGATGGCGCGGAGGGTGGTGAGGCCGGGAATGGGCGTGCGCGCCACCCCGGCGGCATCGGCGTGCAGCTGCGTGTAGCGGCGAACGGCAGCGAGCAAGGTGTCGATCATGAGGCCATCCTAGCCGATCCGGGGCGTCGCGCGAAGCGGTCTCGTAGGAATAGGCAAGACACGTCGAGCTTTCGGCAACAAGCGCCGGCGTGTCGCTCCGACTATCGGGTGGTCTCAACACCCGACGACACAGGAGCTGTTCCCATGACGAAAATCGCGATCGTGACCGGCGGAAGCCGCGGCCTCGGGCGCAATGCCGCCCTCCATATCGCCCGCAGGGGCGGCGATGTGATCCTCACCTATCGCAGCCGGGAGGAGGACGCGCAGGCCGTGGTGGCCGAGATCGAGGCGATGGGCCGCAAGGCGGTAGCGCTCCGGCTCGACACCGGCAGCGTCGCGACGTTTCCCGCGTTTGTCGAGCATCTGCGCGCGGCGTTGCAGGAGACCTGGCAGCGCGACGACTTCGATCACCTGGTCAACAATGCCGGCCATGGCGAACATGCCCTGATCGGCGACACCACCGAGGAGCAGTTCGACCGGCTGGTGGACGTGCACTTCAAGGGGGTGTTCTTCCTCACCCAGGCGCTGCTGCCGTTGATCGCCGATGGCGGCCGCATCGTGAACCTGTCCTCCGGGCTCACCCGCGTCGCCGCTCCCGGCTGGTCCGCCTATGCGGCGGTGAAGGGCGCGGTCGAGGTGCTCGGCGTCTATCTGGCGAAGGAACTGGGCAGCCGCGGCATTGCCGTCAACACCGTGGCGCCGGGCGCGATCGAGACCGATTTCTTCGGCGGTGCCGTCCGCGACACGCCGGCGTTCAACGACTACTTCGCCGGCATCACCGCCCTGGGGCGGGTCGGCGTGCCGGACGATATCGGGCCGATGATCGCCAGCCTGCTCGCCGAGGACAATCGCTGGATCAACGCCCAGCGGATCGAGGTCTCCGGCGGCCAGGGCATCTGAGCGGCATGCGGAAGCGGGCTCCTCGCCGCGGGGGCGTCGTTGCCGAGCCGGCTATTCCCGCATGATCGGGGCGACGCCCGGGCCGACGGCGATCTCGTCGCTGATGAAGCCGAGCACGGCCAGCACCAGCAGCACGATGACCAGCACGCCGATGAGGCCGCGCAGGCCGTAGGCCCGGTGGCCGGCATAGCCGCCGCCCAGCAGCACGAGTATCAGGATCAGCACGATGATCGTCAGCATGGAGCTCTCCGCTTCTTGCCTGTGAATGCGGGAGCGGGCGGCTCGGTTCCGGAGCGTCCAAGGCGTTGCGAAGCGGGACGATTGCGCAGATAGTCCCGCCCGGCGCCGCAGGGCGCCTTCCCAATCAGGCGCAATGTGGTGGTGTCACGGCATGGTGGACCAGAATGCGGCCATTCTGGTGGTCGACGATGTTGCCGAGAATCGCGACCTGCTGGCCCGCCGCCTGCGCCGGCTCGGCCTCAATCGGATCGACGAGGCGACCAACGGCAACGAGGCGCTGGCCGCCATCGCCAAGACGCCCTACGACCTCGTGCTGCTCGACATCATGATGCCGGAGCTCGACGGCTTCGGGGTGCTGGAGGCGCTGAAGCGCCAGGGGCGGCTTCACGAGGTGCCGGTGATCGTGGTTTCCGCGCTCAACGAGCTCGACCCGGTGGTGCGCTGCATCGAGCTCGGCGCCGACGATTTCATCTTCAAGCCGTTCAATCCGACTCTGCTGCGCGCCCGCGTGCTCGCCACGCTGGAGAAGAAGGCGCTGCGCGACCGCACCCGCGACGAGCTGAAGCGCAAGCAGGCCGAACTCAACGAGGCGCGCACCCTCCAGCTCGATCTGGTGCCGCCGCCCTTCGCCGGCGAGGCGGCGGGCCGGCGCATCGCCATCGAGGCATTGCTGGAGCCGGCCAAGGAAGTGGGCGGCGATCTCGTCGACTATTTCTTCATCGGCGACGGCCACGTCGTGCTGGCGCTCGGCGACGTCTCCGACAAGGGCGCCGGCGCGGCGCTGATGATGGCGCGCACCCATGCGCTGTTTCGGGCGCTGGCGGCACGGCCGGACGCGCCGGAACTGTTCGCCGATCCGGCGCGGGCGGTCGGGCTGGTCAATGAGGCGCTGGCGCGCGGCAATGCCGGCTGCATGTTCGTCACCTTCGCGCTGGTCAGCGTCGACCTTGCGACCGGCGCGTTCGCCTATGTGCGCGCCGGCCACGTGCCGCCCTATCTCGCGCGTCGGGGCGTCGGGGTCGCGCGCCTTGGCGGCGGCAGCGGGCCGGCGCTGGGCATCGTCGAGGGCTTCGCCTATCGCGCCGACCGTGGCGAATTGGCGCCGGGCGACCGCCTCCTCATCGTGACCGACGGTTTCACCGAGGCGCAGGATCCGGCCGGCACGCTTTATGGCGAGGCGCGGATCGGCGACCTGCTCGCCGCCGCGCCGTCGGGGGAGGGGCCGGCCCTGCCCGTGCTGGTCGACGCGGTGCGCGCCTTCGAGGCCGGGGAACCGCCCTCGGACGACATGGCAGCGATCCTCTTGACCTTCGACGTGATCTAGCCGGAATCGCCGGCGGGCCTTACTGCTGGCCGGCACGCAAGCTTGGGGGAACGGGCAAATGGGCAACGACGCGGAACAGCGGGAAGGCGAGGTCTGTCCCTTCGACGCCGGCGGGCTGGGGCGGGAGGCGACGCTGCTGCGGGCGACGCTGGAGAACATGGCACAGGGCGTCGCCATGTACGATGCCGATTACCGCCTCGTCACCTGGAACCGGCTGTTCCGCGAATATCTCGGCATGCCGGAGGAATTCTTCACCTCGGCCCACACCTTCCAAGATTATATCCGCTACCTCGGCGGCCGCGGCGAGTTCGGCGAGAACGTCGATATCGATAAGGTGCTGGCCAAGCGCTTGGCCCAGCTCGACCATTCCCATCGCTTCGAACGCACCCGCCCCGACGGCACCGTGCTGGAGGTGCGCCGCGATCCGGTGCCGGGCGGCGGCTTCATCGCCATCTATACCGACATCACCGAACGCAAGCTGGCCGAGATGAAGCTGCGCGAGGACGAGGAACAGTTGCGGGCGATCGACGCCGCCGCACCGGTCGGCCTCATCATCATCGACCGCGCCAGCCATATCTTGCTGCACCTGAACGGCGGCATCAGCCGGCTGATCGGCCGTGACGCGAGCGCGCTCGCCGGCCGGCCTGTCGAGGCGATGTTCGACGATCCGGACAAGGGCCGGGAGCTGTGGGACGTGCTGTCCGGCCCTTCCTCCGAGCGCCGCGAATTCATTCTGCCGGGCCCGGACGACGAGCCGATCTGGACCATGGTGGCGCACAGCGATCTCGATTTCCGCGGCGCGCCGGGCATCATCGCCACCTTCGTCGACATCTCCGACCGGGTGCAGATGGAGCAGCAGCTGCGCGAGGCCAAGGAGGCGGCGGAATCGGCGAGCCAGGTGAAGTCCGCCTTCCTCGCCAATATGAGCCATGAGCTGCGCACGCCGCTCAACGCCATCATCGGCTATAGCGAGATCCTCAGCGAGGACGCCGCCGACGAGGGCAACACCGCTATGGTGGCCGACCTCGACAAGATCCAGGCGGCCGGCAAGCACCTGCTCGGCCTCATCAACGACATCCTCGACCTGTCCAAGATCGAGGCCGGCCGCATGGACGTCTATCTGGAGCAGGTGTTCCTCAACCGCACGGTGGACGAGGTGCGCACCATCGTCGGCCCGATGATGGAGAAGAACGGCAACCGCCTCGTCATCGACTGCCCGCTCGATCTCGGCTCGCTGCGCACCGACGTCACCAAGCTCAAGCAGAGCCTCATCAACCTGCTGTCGAATGCCGCCAAATTCACCAAGGACGGGCAGGTGAGCCTCACCGTCACGCGGCGGCACAACAAGGAAGGGGTCGGCTCGGTGCGCTTCGAGGTGCGCGACACCGGCATCGGCATGACCGAGGAGCAGATCGGGCGGCTGTTCCAGGCCTTCACCCAGGCGGATTCCTCCACCACCCGCAATTTCGGCGGCACCGGGCTCGGGCTGACCATCACCAAGCATTTCGTCGCCATGCTCGGCGGCACCATCCTCGTGACCAGCGTGCCGGGAGAGGGCTCGACTTTCCTCATCGAGCTGCCGGCCGAGACGGCGGTCGCCGGCGAGCCGGCCAAGCCGCTGATCGATGCCGGGGCGCCGGCCGATGCCGGGGCGATCACCGTGCTGGTGGTCGACGACGATCCCGCCGTCCACGAGGTTCTGGCCGCCACCCTCGGCAAGGAAGGCTATGTGCTGCGCCATGCCCATGACGGCATCGACGCGCTCGACATCATGCGCCATGACCCGCCGGACATCGTCACGCTCGACGTGATGATGCCTAAGATCGACGGCTGGTCGGTGCTGGGCATCATGAAGTCCGAGCCGGAGCTGGCGCATATCCCGGTCATCATGCTCACCATCGTCGACGACCGGAACCTCGGCTACGCGCTCGGCGCTTCCGAATACATGACCAAGCCGATCGACCGTCAGCGCCTGCTGGGGCTGATCCACAAATTCACTCCCGGCGACGGCGCGGGCCAGGTGCTGGTGGTCGATGACGACCCGGATGTGCGGGCGATGGTGCGCGCCGCCATCGAGGATGGCGGGCTGCACGCCGCCGAAGCCGGCAACGGGCGCGAGGCGCTGGCGTGGCTCAACGTCCACCCGGCTCCGTCGCTGGTGCTGCTCGACCTGATGATGCCGGTGATGGACGGATTCACCTTCCTCAGCGAAGCGCGCGCCAACCCCGCCCATGCCGACCTGCCGATCGTGGTGCTGACGGCGAAGGAACTCACCGAGGACGAGCGCAGCTATCTGGCGCAGAACACGCTGCTCATCCTCAACAAGAGCGCCCAGCCGATCGGCACGCTGGGGGCGGCGCTGGCGGCGATCGCCGGGCGCAGCAAGATCACCACCGGCCGGGGAGGGTAACAGCCATGCCGACGATACTCCTCGTCGAGGACAATGAGATGAACCGCGACATGCTCTCGCGGCGCTTGCTGCGCAACGGCTTCGAGGTGCTGCTGGCGGTGGACGGGCAACAGGGCGTCGACCTTGCCAGTTCGCGCCGGCCCGACATCATCCTGATGGATATGAGCCTGCCGGTGCTGGACGGCTGGGAGGCGACGCGGCGGGTGAAGGCCAATCCCGACACCGCCGCCATTCCGGTCATCGCGCTGACCGCCCATGCGATGGAGCAGGACCGCGCGGCGGCGATGGCGGCCGGCTGCGACGATTTCGACACCAAGCCGGTCGAACTGCCGCGCCTGATGGGTAAGATCAAGGCGCTGCTCGGCGAGGCAGGCTGAGGCGGCTCCCATGCCGGGCCCCCCGGCCCTGGTGTTGCATGGGGCGGCGGCCGGGCTACATAAAGCCTGTCCGGACCATTCGTGCGTATGCCTTCAAGGGGATTGAATGCCGTTCTTGCTTCCTAGGGGTCGTTGATCGCATGGCGACCCTGGCGTTGCTGCTTAGCGGCCTTGGCCTGTTTTTCATTGGCGTGCGCGCTTTGTCCGCCAATCTGGTGCCGCTGGTCGGCCGGCGTGGACGCGCCGCCTTCTCCCGCGCGCTGCGCGGGCCGATAAGCTGTGCGGTCAGCGGCACCCTCGCCGGCATCGTGACCCAGAGCTCCACCGCGGTGTCCTGGATCATCGTTTCCTTCATCCGCGGCGGCGTGCTGCCGCCCGGCCCGGCGCTCGGGGCGCCGAACTGGGCCAATGTCGGCACCGCCCTGCTGCCGCTCATCGTCGCCATCGATACCTCGACGGCGGCGGGGGTGGTCATCGGCGTCGCCGGCTTCATCACCTATTTCAAGCTCGCGCGCGGCGAGCGCATGCGTCATGTGGTGGAAGCCGCGCTCGGCGCGGCGCTGCTGCTGTTCGGCATGCATCTGGTCGCGGTGGCGGTGGGGCCGGTGCGCGACAGCCTGATGCACAATCCCTGGTGGGAGGTCGCGCTCCAGCATCCGCTGCTGCTGGCGCTGATCGGCTTCGGCTTCTCGCTGGCGGCGCAGTCGTCCTCGGTCGCGGCGGCGATCGCCGTCGCCGCGGTGGGCGGCGGGTTGCTCGACCTCAGCTCGGCGCTGCCGCTGGTCGCCGGCGCCAATGCCGCCGGCATGATCAACAATGCCGTGATGGTGCCCGGCGAGACCATGGCGGGACGGCAGATCTTCGCCATCCAGGTGGTGCAGAAGGGGGCCGGCTCGCTGCTGCTGGCGGCGGTCTGCGTCGTCGCCGCGGTCTTTCCTCAGGCCGTCGCCGGCGGGCTGCCCGCCGATGGCGATCCGCGAGCGCAGATCGCGGTGCTGTTCCTGCTGGCGCAGATCGGCGGCGCTTTCATTGCCTCGCTCGCCCAGCCGACGACCCGCCGCTTGCTGGAGCGCTATCTGCCGGCCAGTCCTGCCGAGACGCTGGCGCAGCCGGCCTTCCTGCTGCGGGAATCGCTGTCGGATCCCGCCGCCGCGCTCGACCTGACCGTCCGCGAACTGGCGCGGCTTGCCGACCGGTTGCCGATGATGCTCGACAAGGTGCGCGAGGAGCCGGATGCGACGACGCCCGCGCCGGCGCTGCTGCGGGTGGCGGGCGTCACCCTCTCCGGCAGCGTCAAGGCCTATCTGGCCGCGCTGCTGGACGGCCAGATGAGCCGGCGGCAGATATCGGTGGCGCTGTTGCTCGACGATGCCGCCGCCAATGTCAGCGCGCTGCACGACGCGCTGGGCGAATTCGCCGAGGTCGCCGGGCCGGCGCAGGCTCTGCCCACCGCCCGGCGACTGATCGAGTCGCTGCACGCGCTGCTCGGCGCGGTGGCGGAGCATGGCGAAAGCCTCGGTGCCGAGGATCCCGAAATGGTGCTCAGCCTGCTCGGGCACCGGGACCAGGTGATGGAGGCACTGCGCCAGCGCCTGTCCTCGCAGAACGCCGTCACGCCGACGCAGCAGGATGCGCTGTTCCGGATGACCATCCTGTTCGAGCGCATCGTCTGGCTGGCGCGCCAGCTGGTCAACAGCCTCACCCAGGCGTATCGCGCCTGAGCGCCGAACCGGGTGCTAGGCGTCGAGCGCCAGGGCGAGCGTCACCACGTTGCGCCCGTCCTCGCGGCGGTAGGCGAAGCTGGTGGCCAGCGTGCGCACCAGATGAACGCCGAGGCCGCCGATGCGGCGCTCCTCGATGGAGCCGGACAGATCCGGCGCCGGCGCCGTCAGGGGGTCGAAGGCATCGCCGTCATCGGCGATCACGATTTCCAGATGCTCGACGCGATGGCGGATCGACACCGTGATCTCGCCCTGCCGATGGTCGGGATAACCGTAGTCGACGGCGTTGTTGACGAACTCGTCGATGGCGAGGGTGAGCCGGTGCGCCGTCTTGGGTGGCAGGGCGACGGCTTCGCCGAAGCAGTCGAGCGCCCGCACCAGCGGTTCAAGTTCCGCTAGGTCATTTGCGAGGCGAAAGTCGATCCGGTCGATGATCATGTGCCCCCGGCCATATCGGATCGAACAGTCAGGCCAGCGTTGCCAGCGCGGCGTCGCGGTTCGGATGGATCGGGATCAGGGTCGAGAAACCGCTGACGTCGAACACTTCGTGCACCGGCGGGATCAACCCGCAAATGGCGAGGACGACGCCGGAGCCTTTCGCCAGCTTGGCGGCCTTCAGCACCACCCGCAGCCCGGCCGAGCTGATATAGGTGAGTTCGGCGAAATCGAGCAGCAGCACGCTGCTGCCGTCCGGGATCGCGGCCATGAATGCGTCGAGCTTCGGCGAGGTCGAGCTGTCGAGGCGCCCCTTCACGGTGGTAATCACCACATTCTTTTCGACAAAGCGGTCGATCTGCATAAAAGACACGGCTCCGGCTCAAGGATTCGGGCGGGCGCAGGGTGCGACCGCATTCGGTCGCACCAGAACTATCCGAGATCGGCGCCTGCCGGCAAGCCGGCTCGCCGCCCTCAGTGCTCGAAGCGCAGGGTGAGCGCCTGCCG
The DNA here is from genome assembly GCF_018390605.1 of Ancylobacter defluvii. Classification (GTDB taxonomy): domain Bacteria; phylum Pseudomonadota; class Alphaproteobacteria; order Rhizobiales; family Xanthobacteraceae; genus Ancylobacter; species Ancylobacter defluvii. The sequence goes on along the minus strand of NZ_JAHBGD010000024.1, from coordinate 273,269 downwards.
GTCGCCGGTCTTGCCGATCACCAGCTTGTCGGCGCGCTTGCTCAGCATGTAGCCGACGAAGCGGGCCACCGCCGCGCTGTCGCCGAGCAGGTCCTCGGGCGAGGGGCGCAAGGTCGGAATCTCGATCGGCTCGCCCTGATAGAGCAGGACGATATCGAAATTCATCTCGTCGAAATGCGCCCGCATCTCCAGCGTGCCGGGAGCCACACCCGTGTCGAGCAGCATCTCCACTGCCTCCGCGACCACCGGAATGGCGGTGGCGATCACGTCCCGACGAGCGCCCCACACGTCACCCTGACCCTCAAGGAACTCGGTGACGACGGTGAACGGGTTGTCGGCGGCGGTGACCGTCACCGAGGCTTCCTGGCGGATGCCGATGCGGAAGAACAGGTTGAGCGCCACGGCGATGGCTGTTGACACCGAGAGCGGCGATTCGAGGATCGGCTGCGCCCAGTTCGGCGCGGCACGGACGAGCTCCGGCAGGATCGCCACCGCGAGGCCGGCCATGACGGCCAGGCCGACAGTGAAGATGCGCCGGTCGCTCAGCCGACGCGACAGGATGAGGTCCATGCCGGCGACGATCAGGAAGGCGGCGCTGTAGACCAGGATGGCACCGATGACCGGATCGGGAATGACCGTCAGCGCGCCGATCAGCTTCGGCGAGAAGGCGGCGAGCAGGATCATCACCCCCGAGACCACGCCGATGCGCCAGGCGGTGGCGCCGGTGGCGAAGGCGACGCCGATCGCCGCCGAGGAGGAGGCACTGGCGAAGCCGCCGGTGACGGCCGCGCCGGCATCGCTCAGCGTGTTGGCGCGGATGGCCCGCGCCGCCTGTCCCATATCGGCGCGGCGCCAATCGGCGTCGTCCATGCGTTGCATGGAAACCACCGTGCCCAGCATGTCGACGGCGGAGATGATGCCGGTCAGGATCGCGGCGGGCAGGATGGCCCAGGAGAAGGCGAGCCCCGGCCAGCCGAGGCGCGGCAGGTCGATGAAGGCAAGCGCGCCGAGGCCGGGTTCCGCAGGGCTACGGGCGACGCCGACAGAGGCGGCGAGGGCCCAGCCCACGGCGGCACCGATGGCCACCGCGAACAGCCGCAGCGGCCCGCGCGAGAAGATCGCCAGCACGATGATGATCAGCAGCGTGGTGAAGCTCACCAGCGGAAAGCGCAGGTCGAGCAGCGTCGTCACCTCATGGGCGCTGAGACCGAACATGCGGCGCAGTGCCGGCGCCGCCAGCGCGACGCCCAGCATGGTCACCGCCACGCCGCAGATCTCGGGCGGGAACAGCGCCCGCATGGCGCTCTGGAAACGGGTCAGCGAGAATTGCGAGATCGCCGCGACGAGGCTCATCGCCGCGTAGAGCGCGGTTCCGCCAGCGGCGAGCGACTGCACCGCGAGCGGCAGATGCGCCATGTTGGGGATCTGCACCAGCAGCAGGCCGGCGCCGGATTTCGATCGCGGCAGGCATTCGAGGATGGTCGCCACCCCCATGAAGATGATGCAGCTGGTGATCAGGATCTGGGTGTCGTCGAAAGACAATCCCGCCTCGACGGCGGCCACCAGCGGATAGACCACGAACAGGAGCGCGAGCGTGGCATGCTGCACGCCGAGGATCAGCAAGGTGCCGAGCGGAATCTTATCGTCGGCGGCATAGACGATGTTGGACGGTTTACGCGGCATGGAGGGAGGCACCGGCGGGTTTGGATAGGGCAGGGACGGATGCCTCGCTTCCCTCCGCCGCCATCGACCTCGGCGGGGTCGCACGCGCTGCGATCATCGATCGGGGAATCCGTTGCGCTGACTATGAAACCTCCCCGGTTCCGCCGCAACTCGATCCTTTGCCGGGTCGGCTAGCGTACCCCGCGCAACAGCCGGCGGGCGACGAGGGCGGCGAAGAGGGTGATGACGGCGCAGGCGAGCGTGGCGAAGACCAGCCCGCGGGCGAAGGCTTCATGCGACGCCTGCATCAGAGCCTCTCCCGCCGGGCCGCCGAGCTGCTGCGCCGCCGTCACCGCGCCGTCGAGGGTGCGTCGCGCGGTGGCGAGCAGCTCGGTGGTAGGCAGTTCGCCGCCGGCTTCCGGCAGCGCCAGGCGCTCCATGTTCACCCGGTAGGTCGCCGCCACGATGCTGCCGAGCACGGCGATGCCGAGTGCGCCGCCGAACTCGAAACTGGTCTCCGAGATCGCCGAGGCGGCGCCGGCCCGTTCCGCCGGCGCCACGCGCATCATCAGGTCGGTGGTGAGGGTGCCGACCGGCGACAGGCCGAGGCAGAGCATGATGATCGAGGCTGACATCACCGGCAGCGGCGCGCGCTCGATCTGGGTCAGCAGCAGGAAGCCGGCCGCGGCAAGGACGAGGCTCGCCACCAGCAGATCGACCGGACGCACGCGGCGCACCAGATGCGGCGTCGCCAGCGAGCCGATGGCGAAGCACACGCCGGAGGGCGCGGTCCACAATCCGGCTTCGAACGGCCCCATGCCGAGCACGAGCTGCAGATATTGCGACAGGATGAGGAAGATCCCCATCGCTCCGAACATCGCCATGATGTTGACGCCGAGCGCGGTGCCGATCATCGGGTGGCGCAGCAGGGAGAGGTCGATCATCGGATCGGCGAGGCGCTTCTGGCGGGCGATGAACAGCCCGCCGACCGCCAGCCCCAGCGCCACCGCGGCGATCGCCGGCCATCCCGGCCCGGCTTCGGCGACATGCTTCATGCCGTAGATCAGCGCCAGCACCGCGACCACCGACTGCGCGGCGCTGACGATGTCGAGCCGGCCGGCATGCGGGTCGCGATATTCCGGCAGCAGGATCGGGCCGAGCAGGATCAGGCCGAGCATCACCGGCACGGCGAGCAGGAACACCGCCCCCCACCAGAAATGCGCCAGCACCGCGCCGCCGACCAGCGGCCCGATCGCCGCGCCCGCGGAGAAGCAGGCGATCCACACGCCGATGGCGAGCGTGCGCTCGCGCTCGTCGAGGAACATGTTGCGGATGAGCGACAGCGTCGAGGGCGCCAGCGTCGCCCCGGCGATGCCGAGCAGCGCCCGCGCGGCGATCAGTTCCTGCGCGCTGCGCGAGAAGGCCGCCAGCACCGAGGCGCAGGCGAACGCCCCGGCGCCGATGAGCAGCAGGCGGCGGCGGCCGATGCGGTCGCCGAGCGTGCCCATCAGCATCAGCGTGCCGGCGACCATGAAGCCGTAGATGTCGATGATCCACAGAAGCTGGGTGGCGCTGGGCGCCAGATGCAGGGCGAGCTGCGGCACCGCGAGGTTGAGCACCGTCAGGTCCATCGCATAGACGAGGCAGGGCAGGGCGATGACGGCGAGGCCGACCCACTCCTTGCGCGTGGCCCGCACGCCGGACCCGGTCGGCTCGTAGGGTTCGGCACGCATGGTCGGCACTCCGCACTCTGCACGGGCCGCTCGGGCCGGGCGTGGCTCGATAGCCCATTCCGACCGCCCTCGCCACCCGCTTTCCGCATCGGAAGGCGTGCCGGTGCCATGGGAATGGACAAGTCGCGCCGCGGCGACGGTGCTAGGCTGGTGGCACAGCTTCGGTCGGAACCGGCGTCGGCGCCGGCCGTTTTCAGGGCCGGGAGGAATGTGAGATGAGCCATATACGTTACGAGATCGTCGAGCATGACGGTGGCTGGGCCTACAAGCTCGGCGATGTGTTCTCCGAAACCCATGCCACCCACGAGGGCGCGCTGAGGGCGGCCCGCGAGGCGGCGGCGCGCCAATCGCTGACCGGCGAGACCCGCCCGATCCTCTATCAGGACGCCGCCGGGGCCTGGCATCAGGAGACCGCCGACGGCACCGACCGGCCGGAAGCCGAGATCGAAGACCCGAGCGCCGGCAGGTCCTGACGCAGATCCGCATTTTTGCCCTGGTGTCCCGGTTGCCCGCGACGCCGGTGCTGCCTAAACACGGGACAGCAATGCCGCTCCGCAAGGCTGCCCCGTGACGCCCGATCCCGCTCCGCTACCGCGATCCGTTGCCGCCCGGCTGCGCTCCATGGTGCGGACGAGCGAGCTGGCGATCGTCGCGCTTGCCGGTGTGATCGGCGTCCTGGCCGGCGTGGTGGTGGTCGCGCTGGGGCTGGCGACCCAGTTTCTGCATGTCCTGCTGTTCGGCATCGCGCCGGATGCCCATCTCTCCACGACGGTGGGGCTCGCGCCGCTGCTGCTCGTTCTGGTGCCCTCGCTCGGCGGGCTCGCCTTCGGTATCGCCAGTCTGCTGGTGCGGCGGATTTCCTCCGGCGCGCCGGTCGATCCCATCGAGGCCAATGCGCTGCATGGCGGGCGCATGTCGCTGCGGGACAGCCTCATCGTCGCGGTGCAGACCATGGCGTCGAGCGGCGTCGGCGCGTCGGTCGGATTGGAAGCCGGCTATACGCAGGCGTCGAGCGGGCTGGCCTCCCGCCTCGGCCAGGCACTGCATCTGCGCCGTGCCGATCTGAGGCTGCTGGTCGGTTGCGCCTCTGGCGCGGCGATCGGCGCCGCCTTCGATGCGCCGCTCATGGGCGCCTTCTACGGCTTCGAACTGATCCTCGGCACCTATGCCATACCGGCCTTCGCGCCGATGATGACGGCGAGCTTCACCGCCGCCCTCACGCGCCGGCTTTTGATGCCGGAGGCGGTGCCGTCGCTGCCGTCGCTTGCCGAGCCGGCACTCGCCGACCTGCCGCCGGTGCTGCTGCTCGGCGCGGTCTGCGCCCTCATCGGCATCGCGGTGATGCGCGGTGCCACGCTGGTGGAGGCGGGTTTCCGCCGCGCGCCGGTGCCGGTCTATGCCCGGCCGGCGCTGGGCGGGCTGGTGGTCGGGCTGATGGCGCTCGGCACGCCCGCCGTGCTTTCCGCCGGTCACGGCGCCGTCTACCAGCATATCGTCAGCGCCGAATTGCTGGCGCCGCTGGCGCTGCTGCTGTTCGCCAAGGTGGCGGCATCCTCGGTCTCCATCGGCTCCGGCTTTCGCGGCGGCCTGTTCTTCGCCTCGCTGCTGATGGGGGTGCTGGCGGGGCGGGTATTCGCCGGCGGGCTGGAATTCGTGCTGCCCGGCCTGGCGGCGGACCATGCCCTCTATGCGCTGATCGGCATGAGTGCGCTGGCGGTCTCCGTCGTCGGCGGGCCGATGACCATGACGCTGCTGGCGCTGGAGATGACCGGCGACCTGCAGCTGACGTTGGCGGTGCTGGCGGCTTCCGGCGTCTCCTCGCTGATGACGCGCCGGCTGTTCGGCTTCTCCTTCGCGACCTGGCGCTTCCATCTGCGCGGCGAGAGCATTCGCGGCGCGCACGACATCGGCTGGCTGCGCGACCTCAAGGTGCGGGACCTGATGCGGATCGAGGTGCCGCAGCTCGATGCCGACACCACGCTCGACACTGCACGCCGAACCTATCCGGCCGGCGCCACCGCCTATATCGTCGCCACCACCGCGGATGGTTGCTATGCCGGCATGGTGCCGACGGCGTCGCTCTACGCCGCGGCCGAGGCGGAAGGCGAGGCGCCGGCCACGCTGCGCCCGCTGCTGCATCTGGCCGACGACGTGCTGCTGCCCGACATGACCATTCGCGAGGCGCTGGATGCCTTCGACCATGCGGAGGCGGACGTGCTCGCGGTGGTGGACGACACAAGCCACCGGCGGCTTGCCGGCGTGCTCAGCGAAACGCATGCCATTCGCCGCTACAGCGAGGAGATGAGTCGTCGCCTGAGCGAGATCACCGGCGAGCGCGCCGATTGAGCGCGGTTCTCAGCCGGCCTCGTGCCAGGCGCGGGCGAGCACCCGCAACCAGTTCTCCCGGCACAGTTTGGCGAGCTCTTCCGCCGTGAAACCGTCTGCCGCCAGCGCTTCCACCAATATCTGCTGCCTGCTGGCGTCGCCGATGGCGGCGGGGATGGTGGCGCCGTCATAATCCGAGCCGAGCGCCACGCCGTCGATGCCCACGCGTTCCACCAGATGGCGGATATGCGCCACCATCGCCGAAAGCGGCGTGTCGGCGTCTTCCCTACCGTCCGGCCGCAGCATGGTGGTGGCGTAGTTGAGCCCGACCAGCCCCTCGCTCTCGCGAATGGCATCGAGCTGGCGGTCGGTGAGGTTGCGCGCCACCGGCGTCAGCGCATGGGCGTTGGAATGGCTGGCGATCAGCGGCTGGTCGGTGGTCTTCGCCACGTCCCAGAACCCCCGCTCGGTGATGTGGGCGAGATCTATGAGGATTCCCAGGCGGTTGCAGGTGCGGACCAGCTCGAAGCCGACCTCCGTCAGCCCCGGCCCGGTGTCCGGGCTCATCGGGAAGGCGAAGGGGACGCCGTGGCCGAAGATGTTGTTGCGGCTCCATACAGGCCCCAGCGAGCGCAAGCCGGCAGCGTAGAATGTCTCCAGCGCCGCGAGGTCGGGGCCGATCGCCTCGCAGCCCTCCATGTGCAACACGGCGGCGAAGGTGCCGGCGGCCATGGCGGTACGGATCTCGGCGGTGGAGCGGCACAGCTTCCACAGGCCGGCCCGGTCGAGCCGGAAGGCGATGGCCGCCATGTCCAGTGCGATGTCCAGTGAGGGTGATCGCTCCAGCGGCTCGGCGAGCGGGGTGGCATAATGGCCGTTCGCGTCGGCCTCCTTCAGGATCAGTTCGCCGGAGGGGATGTAGATGGCGCACAGCCCGCCGACGAGCCCGCCCTTGCGGGCGCGGGGGACGTCGATATGGCCGCTTTCGGTGCCCTCGCCGAACTCGCGCACTGGGTCGGCGCCCGCGCGGGCATGTTCCCACAGCCGCAGCAGCACATCGTTATGGCCGTCGAAAACCGCTTCCATTGCCGTTCGTCCGTTCCGTCTTCAAGAGTTCAGCCGCGAAGGGCGGCGATCACCGCCGCACTCTCGGCGACGGCGCCGAAGATGCCACCCTCGGTGCAGATGGTATCGATCGCGGCATGATGATTGGCCTCGACGGTGGCGGCGCAGCCATCGGTGACCAGGAGCGGCTCGTAGCCGCGGTCGACCGCCTCGCGCAAGGTCGAGTGCACGCAGATATCCGTCGTCACGCCGCAGATGACCAGATGCCGGGTGCCGCGGGCGACGAGGATGCGGTCGAGATCGGTGGCGTAGAAGGCGGAGAAGCCGGGCTTGTCGATCACCGGCTCGCCCGGCGCCGGGGCGAGCGCCGGCACGATGTCCCAGCCCGGTTCGCCGCGGATCAGCAGCCGGCCGAGCGGGCCCTGGCTGCCGATCTCCGCGCCGGCGGCGCGCGAGCGGAAGCGCTTCTGCGGCGTCAGGTCGCTGAGGTCCGGTCGATGGCCTTCGCGGGTGTAGACGACGAGGCCGCCGAAGCCGCGCACCGCCTCGCGCAGCGCCGCGATGCGGGGGATCAGCGCCTGCGCCGGACCGACATCGTAGCCCATGGCGTCGACATAGCCGCCGGGCTCGCAGAAATCGCGCTGCATGTCGATGACGATGAGTGCCGTGGTGGCCGGCACGAGGTCGCGGCCATGCGGCCAGTCATAGGGGCGGGCGGCGACGCTCGGCATGCGGGGAGGTCTCGATGGATGGGGAGAGGGGCTCGAGTCGTGCCGACCATGCCTGAAGCGGCCGCCGGTTCCAAGATGCCGCTACGACGGCGGGCTCCGCCTGTCATTCCCTCTCCCCGCCCGAACCCGGCTGTTGTCGGGTTCGGCTCCGGCAGGGCGTAAGCCGGAAACATGCGGCTTAGGCGGAGAGGTGGCCCGCGAGGCAGGCGGCGAGGGGAGGCAAGTTGGGAAATATTGGGAGGCGTCGGAGACCCCTCACCCTACCCCTCTCCCCGACGGGGAGAGGGAGCCTCGCTGCTCTTTCGGCCAATAGGGGCGGACTCTCAAGAGGCGGGAAGTGCGTGCGGGGAGCTGGCACCGATCCAGCCCGGCAGCACCTCGGCAAGATCGCGGATGTCCTGGGCGACGCGGTTGTCGCCGCGGCTGGTGGAGGCGAAGAAGATGCCGTCCAGCATCAGGCCGATGCGGCGCGCCGTGCGGGAGATATCGTGCGGCTGGAACAGCCCGGCCGCGATGCCCCGCTGCAACGCATCCTCCAGCAACTCCTTCTCGCCGCCATAGAAGCCGGCGATCAGCGCGTCGAGCACCTCGTCCTGCATCCCCGAGCTGGCATAATCCGCCATCAGCTTCACCATGCGAATCAGCGTCGGCGCGATCTCGACATGGCTCTCCAGCCAGGCGAGGATCTCGGCGAGCGGGTCGGGCTGCTGGGTGCGGCGCGCCTCATAGCCGAGCATCAGCTGCTGGATGGCGTGCTCCAGCGCCCGGCGCACCAGATCGTCCTTGCTGTCGAAGTAATGGTAGAGCAAGCCGACATTCATCTCGCACACCTGCGCGATGTCGCGCACCGTCACCACCGCATAGTGCCGCTCGGCGAACAGCCGCAGCGCCTCGTCGAGGATCATTGCCCGGCGTTCGGCCGGGGGCAGGCGCCGGCGTGCCGTTTTTGCGGTCATGATGCGTTCCTCCGTAGAAGTACCGATCGGAAAAGCACGGCATTTTCTGCCTTGCTCATATGCTATGCGTGCCTGTTTGTTAGGCTTGCATGCCGTATTAAGTCAACGCTTAATAGCGAGGTATCCCAGCGACCCGGAGCCCCGCCCCATGAAGCGTTTCCTGAGAGCCGCCGCGCTTGCCGCCGGCCTCGCCGCCGTCGTCCTTGCCGGTGCCGACCGCCCGGCGCACGCCGCCCCCAAGAAGAGTTTCAAGGTCGCCTACACGGTCTATATCGGCTTCATGCCGCTGGCCTATATGAAGTCGTCCGGCATCATGAAGAAGTGGGCCGATAAATACGGCCTCGACATCGAGCTGATCCAGGCCAACGACTATGTCGGCTCGGTCAACCAGTTCATCGCCGGCGAGATCGACGCGGTTGGCGTCGCCTCGATGGACGGCCTCACCATGCCGGCGGCCGGCGGCGTCGACACCTCGGTGTTCCTGATCACCGATTATTCCAACGGCAACGACATCGTCCTCTCCAAGACCGCCAAGGACATCAAGGAACTGGCCGGCCAGGACGTCTACCTGCTGCAATACAGCGTGTCGCACTACCTGCTGAACCGCGGCCTGCAGCAGGCCGGCGTCACCGACCCGACGGCGACCAAGACGGTGAACATCTCCGACAGCGAGATTGCCGCCGCCTATGTCTCGCAGAAGGATCTGGCGCATGCGGTGTCGTGGAAGCCGCTGACCGAGGACATGGAGAAGGTCGCCGGCACCACCGTGCTGTTCGACTCGTCGAAGATCCCCGGCGAGATCATGGACGTGTTCGTCGGCAAGACCGAGGTGCTCAAGGACAATCCCGATTTCGCCAAGGCGGTGATCGGCGCCTGGTATGAGGCGCTCGGCGTGCTGAAGGCCGGCGGCGCCAAGGGCGACGAGATGCGGGCGGTGATGACCAGCGCCATGGGCACCGATGCCGGCGGCCTGCAGAGCCAGCTCGACACCACCCACTTCTTCTACACCCCGGCCGAGGCGCTGGCGTTCCTGACCTCGGCGGAGAACGCCAAGATCTGGGACAGCATCCGCACCTTCTGCTTCTCGCAGGGCCTGTTCGGCCAGGGCGCCACCAGCGTCGACAGCATCGGCATCGAAGTCGCCGACGGCACGGTGCTCGGCGACAAGGGCAACATCAAGATGCGCATCAACCCGACCTTCACCAAGCTCGCCGTCGACGGCAAGCTCTGACGGCTCCCTTCCCGCAACAGGTTGCGTTTGGGGGGCGCCTGCCACGTCAAGCCGAAGGACCGGCTCCCTCTCCCCGTGAGGGAGAGGGGTGGGGTGAGGGGGCTCCACGCTTCCCGATCGCTAGAGCCCCTCACCGACCCGCTGCGCGGGCCACCTCTCCCCAACGGGGAGAGGGACAGAAGAAGCAGAAGAGGCCCGCTGGGCTCCCCACCGAAGCCGGATGTTTCCGGCGTCGGCCTTGCCGGACCTGAACGCGGCAACAGCCGGATTCGGGCGGGGAGAGGGAAGCAAGAAGCAAGAGGGCGGGCTCGTAGAAGACCGCTACAGGAAAGGCCGATCCATGCGTCGCATCATCAACTATGCGCCCCGCCCGGGCGTCCGGGTGATCCTCGCCGTCCTGCCATTCGTGCTGCTGGTGGGGGTCTATTTCCTCGGCTCCAGCGCCCGGCTCGCCATCGATCCCGCCGACAAGCTGATGCCGGGCTTCGCCTCCTTCTATGCCAGCATGATGCGGCTCGGCACCACGCTCGACATCGCCACCAAGCAGTACCTGTTGTGGTGGGACACCTGGCTGAGCCTGCAGCGGCTGTTCCTCGGCCTCGGCATCTCCGCGCTGATCGGGCTGGTGCTGGGCATCCTCGTCGGCTTCGTGCCCTATCTGCGGGCGACCTTCGAGCCGTTCTTCGCCGCCTTCTCGCTCATTCCGCCGCTGGCGGTGCTGCCGATCCTGTTCATCCTGTTCGGGCTCGGCGAATTGTCCAAGATCGTGCTGATCGTGTTCGGCATCGCCCCCTTCATCACCCGCGACGTGATGCTGCGCGTGGCCTCGCTGCCGACCGAGCAGATCATCAAGGCGCAGACGCTCGGCGCCTCCACCTGGCAGATGATCATCGGGGTGATCCTGCCGCAGGTGATGCCGCGCCTCATCGATTCGGTGCGGCTCTCGCTCGGCGCCGCCTGGCTGTTCGTCATCGCGGCGGAGGCGATCACCGCCGAGGGCGGCCTCGGCTACCGCATCTTCCTGGTGCGCCGCTATCTCGCGATGGACGTGATCCTGCCTTATGTCGCCTGGATCACCCTGCTCGCCTTCCTCATGGACTTCGCCCTGCGCAAGCTGGCGGCGGCGGCCTATCCCTGGGACCGGATCAAGGCGGCCTGAATGACCACCATCCAATTCGACAATGTCTGGAAGGAATATGACGAGCGCATCGTGCTCGAGCGCGTCAACCTGACGCTCGACGACCACGAGTTCCTCGTCATCATCGGCCCTTCCGGCGTCGGCAAGACCACGCTGCTGCGCATGCTGCTGTCGCAGGAGACGCCGAGCCGCGGGCGCATCCTGATCGACGGCGAGCCGATCGCCGCCGAGCCCACCGCCGACCGCGGCGTGGTGTTCCAGCGCTATTCGGTTTTTCCGCACCGCACCGTGCTGGGCAATGTGATGATGGGCCCGCAATGGGCGCAGGCGCCGCTGCTCGGCCGGCTGTTCGGCGCCCGCCGCCGCGCGGTCGAGGAGCGCGCCATGGCGATGCTCACCCGGGTCGGGCTCGCCGAGCATGCCGGCAAATACCCGGCGCAGCTGTCCGGCGGCATGCAGCAGCGCCTCGCGCTGGCACAGGCGCTGATCATGAAGCCGAAGGTGCTGCTGCTCGACGAGCCGTTCGGCGCCCTCGACCCCGGCACCCGCAAGCAGATGCACCAGCTGGTCGGCGAGCTGTGGGAGGAGAACGCCATGACCATCGTCATGGTGACGCATGATCTGCCCGAGGCGTTCCTGCTCGGCACCCGGGTCATCGCCGTCGACCGGCCCCGCACCGATCCGCAGGCGCCGGAGCGCTTCGGCGCCACCATCGTCTCCGACTACGAGGCCAAGTGCCGGATCGTGCGCGACAGTCGCCGCTTCGAGGCCGAGCGCACCCAGGCACGCCTCACCCTGGTTTCCGACTCTTTTGTTTCCGCCGGCGGCGCCAGCGCCCCGGCACTCGTGAAGGACTGACAGCTATGGCCGACAAGCGCTTCCACCTCGCCTGGTTCATGAACTTCACGCCCGACGAGTGGCGCGAGCCGTTCGGGCAGGGCGGCAACCCGTGGGACGGCCAGTTCTACATCGAGATGGCGCAATCGATGGAGCGGGCCTGCTTCGATCTCATCATGATCGAGGACAAGCTGATGGTGCCGGAGACCTATGGCGCCTCGCGCGACCTGTCGCTCAAGCACGCCATGATGGTGCCGAAGGCCGATCCGGCGCCGCTCGCCGTCGCCATGGGCATGGCCACGAAGCATCTCGGCGTCGTCGCCACCATGTCGACCATGGCCTACCCGCCCTTCATGCTGGCGCGGCTGTCCTCCACCATCGACAGCCTGACCAAGGGCCGCTTCGGCTGGAACGTCGTCACCTCGGCCGAGGACCTGATGGCGAAGAATTTCGGCATGGACCAGCTGCCTCCGCGCGAGGACCGCTACGCCATGGCCGACGAATATATGGAAGTGGTCGGCAAGCTGTTCGAGAGCTGGGAGCCGGACGCGGTGGTGCTCGACCGCAAGAACGGCATCTATGCCGACGGCTCCAAGGTGCACACCGTCGACCATGAAGGCCGGTTCTACAAGGTGCGCGGCCCGCTCAACACCGTTCCCTCGCCGCAGCGCCGCCCGGTCTACCTTCAGGCGGGCGCCTCGCCGCGTGGGCGCGACTTCGCCGCCCAGCATGCCGACGCCATCGTCTCGGTGGCGAACGGCGTCGAGGGCATGAAGGCGTTCCGCGCCGACATCCGCGCCCGCGCCGAGAAGCTCGGCCGCAACCCGGACGACATCAAGGTGTTCTTCTGCATCTGCCCCAGCCTCGGCGAGACCGAGGCCGAGGCGCGCGCCCGCTACGACAACGTCACCATGTCGGATAATTTCGTCACCGACGTGCTGATCTCGATCTCCGCCATCACCGAGATCGACTTCTCGCAATACGACCTCGACAAGCCGCTGCCTTCGAAGCTGGTGACCAACGGCGAATCCGGCACGCTCGACAAGTTCCAGCAATGGGGCTCCGGCAAGACGCTGCGCCAGCTGGCGGCGGCCGGCGGCGGCGGCCTGGTCTCCTCGATGGAACTGATCGGCACCCCGGCGCAGGTGGCGGAGAAGATGGGCGAGGCGATGGCGGAGGTCGGCGGCGACGGCTTCCTCATCACTACCCCGGTGCTGCGCGTCTCGCGCCGCTACATCACCGAGATCTGCGATGGGCTGGTGCCAGAGCTGCAGGCGCGCGGGCTTGTGCGCACCGAATACAAGCACCAGCTTCTGCGCGACAATCTGCGCGAATTCTGAGGCGGCTTTCCCACGAGCCGAAGCGGAAGAGGAGACGAGGATGAGCCCCTGCCTGCGACAGGAGGTCGTGCCGGCCGAGCCGGAGCTGGTGCCGGTCGGCCGGCAGCCGTACCGCGACGCGATGGCCCGGCTCGGCGCGGCGGTGAATGTTGTGACCACCGACGGGCCCGGCGGGCGCCACGGCTTCACCGCTTCAGCCGTGTGCAGCGTCACCGACGATCCGCCGACGCTGCTGGTGTGCCTCAATCGCGGCTCGTCGGCGAGCGCCATCGTCCACGCCAACAGGGTCCTGTGCGTCAACACGCTGGCGGCCGGGCAGCAGGAGCTGTCCGACCGCTTCGGCGGCCGGGTGCCGCCCGCCGAGCGCTTCGAGGCGGGGAAGTGGCAGCCGGGCGTCACCGGCGCGCCGGTGCTTCTGGGCGCGCTGGCGAGCTTCGACTGCCGGATCGCCCGCTTCGTCGAGGTCGGCACGCATGACGTGCTGTTCTGCGAGGTGGTCGGCCTCGGCGACGAGGGCGCGCGCGAGGGGCTGATGTATTTCCTGCGCGGCTACCACGCCTTGCGCGGCGCCTCGTCCGACTGAGGCCGGGGGCCGGCCGAGGGGCGGCCAGACTTGCCCGCAAGCCGGGTGGACAAGGCGAGCGGCGGGCGAGGCCGGACCTCGCGGCCGGAACAGGCCGGCGATTGCCGCGTTGCCTCCCGAGCAGGGAGGATCGCATGAACGGGCATAATCTGACATCGCTGGCGGCCGGCGCGCTGCTGATCCTGGCCGCCGGAACACCGGCCGGCGCCCAGACATCCGGCGGGACCTCCACGGGCAACAGCTCCGCCCCGGCGCTCTCGTCGCCGCCGGCCGGCAACCCGACGTTGCAGCAACCCTCGGCGAACCAACCCACGCCGACCATGCCGCCGCCGCCGGCGCCGCCCGCGGTGCGGCAACCGCCTCCGGGCGCCACGACGCCCTCGGGATCGGTGAACGACATGCCGACGCCGAACTGTGCCCCGCCCAATTGCGGAACGCCGAAGATCATCACCACTCCCTGATCCGTCAGGGGGCGGTGTCCCGGGCCGCTCGCCGCCGTACGGGGCAGGAGCGCGCCGGCGGTGCCGCTGCCGGGCACGCCGGCCGGGAGCGGCTGAGGGCGGTGATCGCTGTCATTCGAGACCGCGCCCTCGGACCAAGGGGTGCTCAGCGCGCGGGGACGCCGTGCAGGTCGGCGGCGGGTATGACGCGGACAGGCGCGTTTACCGGCGTGGGTTTTAGGTCGGGCCGCATTCGGCGGGGGAGGTATCGGGCCTCCGGTTGACCCTGCGGCAGTATCGGTTCATGCATGGATGATGTCGGTCCTTACGATGCAGGCAACATCCATCGAAACCAGAGGTTTTCAGCCTTCGTCCAGCCGGGTCGGCGTGGAAATCGAGTTCACCAGCCTCTCCGTCCGCGACGCGGCGCAGGCGTTGCAGCGCGGCTTCGGCGGCCGGGTCGCGCAAGAGGATCCGCAGGCGTTCCACGTGCTGGGAAGCCGCCTCGGCGACATGCGGATCGAACTCGATATCCGCCATGTGCATCCGCATCGCGGCGCCGGCAACCCGCTGTCCGGCCTGCCGGCCGCCCTGGTGATGGGGCTGGGCGACCTGCTCGCGCCCTTCGTGCCGCGCGAGCTGATCGTCGGCCCGTTCGACCGCTCCGAGCTCGAGCGCGTGAACGAACTCGTCGCCGTTCTTCACGAAGCCGGGGCGCGCGGCGACGGGGCCACGCTTTTCGACGGGCTGGGGCTGCATTTCAATGTGGCGCAGCCGAGCGGCGATCCGCGCCAGATCGTCGCCACCTTCAAGGCGTTCCTGACCCTCGAGCCGCAATTGCGGCGCGAGGTCGGCGCCGGCCTGCTCGCCCGCGCCCACGCGCCGCCGGCTTTTCCGCCCGACTATGTCCGGCGGGTGCTGGCGGCCGGATACTGGCCCGATCTCGCGACGTTCACCCGCGACTACCTCGCCGCAAACCCGACGCGCAAGCGCTCGCTCGATATGCTGCCGCTGCTGCTTCATTTCAGCGCCGACGCGGCGTTTCCCCGCTTCGCCGGCAAGGTCAAGTCGCGGCCGGCCTTCCACTATCGCCTGCCGCTCGCCTGCGTCGGCCGCACCGGCTGGACGATCGCCGAGGATTGGGAGCGGTGGCGCACGGTCGAACGGCTGGCGGAGGAGATCGCCGCCTTCGCGCCGCAGGGTGCGCTTCCGGCCGCGCTGACCGCCGACTGACCGGAGCCGCGGCGACGGCGCGCGGGGAGGCGGTGCCGGCAACGCCGGCAAGTCGGATGGCTACCCGGCCGGATGGCTAGTGCTTCACCGCGGCGAACATGCCTTCCATGGCCGCGATGCTGTCGTCATAGAACGCCTGGTAGCGCCGCCGGCTGGTGTCGGCGAGTCCGGCCAGCGGGCTCGGATCCTTGGCGAGACGCAGCAGGCTGGCCACCAGCTCGTCGAGATCGGCATGGCCGTGCATCGGGTCGCCGGTCTCGATGCCCTTGCCGCCCCATTTGGTGGTCAGCAGCGGCATGCCATAGGCCATGGCCTGCACGGTCTTCACATTGATGCCGGTGCCCATGGTCACCGGCGAGACGACGACGTCGGCCGCCGCGTAGAAGGTGCCGATATCCGGCACAAAGCCGTGCAGCTTCACCCAGGGCCGGGCGAACAGCGCGGCTTCCTCGGGCGTGAGATCCTGGATCATGTCGCGCACCTGCCCGGCAATATGCAGGGTGAACGGGCAGGGCTTGCCGTCGAGCTGCCGCTCGATCGCCTGCAGTAGCTGCAGCGCAATGGCAAGGTTGATGCGGTTGGCGCTCGCCACCATGCCGACATGGGCCATGCGGGTGAAGGAGCGGTCGAGGAAGCGCGCTTCCTCGACATGCGGGATGACGATGGCGGTCTCGCGCCCGGTCATCGAGTTGAAATAGGCCGCCTCTTCGGCGCGGCGGGCGACGACGAGGTCGGCGCGGCGCAGATAGGCGCCTTCTTCCTCCGGCGAGCAGGAGAAGAATTCGAGCGGCTGGCCGTTGCGGCGCAGCATCTCGTAGCGGTCGCCCATCTTGTCGTGGGTGTCGATGACCTTGAGGATGTGGGCCGGCACGTAGTCGAGCAGGCGCGACTGGAACACGTAGGAGCAGAACACCACGTCGATGTCATGGGTGGAGCATAGCAGCCGGATGTGCTCGCCCAGCCCCTCCTCGTACCAGCCGTCGAACGGGATCGGCTGGCCGTCGGAGCCGAGGCCGCAGCTGTTGGGCAGGATGTCGAGGCTGTCCCATGCCGCGTGCATCATTGCCAGCGTCCTGGCGTCGTACATGTGGCTTTCCAGCAGCGCGAAATGCACCTTGTGACCCATCTGCTGGAACTTGCGGGCGAAGGCCTGGATGGTGGCCTGGTTGCCGTGATTATCTGGATGCGAGGGGAACGGGCTGAAATACAGCACGTTCAGCGCCCCGGACCGCCGCCGCTCCAGCGCGGCGAGCGGCGGCTGGCGCTCGGCATGGGCGCTCGCGACGTCCGGCGGCGTGCCGGCCGGCAGGTGGTCGATCAGGAAGGTGTCGTGCCATTTCTCGACGAGCATGGCGCCGTGGCGCTGTGCCAGCTGCTTGGGCTGCGCCGTGCTCTCAGCGGCATAGGAGCCGTGCTCGAAATGGATCACCTGCGACGGCGCCACGCACACCACCCGGTGGCCCTTGGCGCGGGCGGTCATGGCAAGGTCGGAATCCTCGCAATAGGCCGGCACGTAGCGCTCGTCGAAGCCGCCGAGCTCGCGCCAGAACGAGCCGCGCACCAGCATCGAGGCGCCGGTGGCGTAGTCGACCTCGCGGGACAGGGAATAGAGCGGCGTCTGCCGCTCGCGGCCGCGACCGATATTGCCGGCGGACCCGTCGGAATAGAGCACGGCGCCGGTTTCCTGGATCGCGCCGTCCGGATAGATGAGCTTCGAGCCGGCAATCGCGATGCGCGGATCGGCGTCCATCTCCGACAGTAGCGGTTCGAGCCAGCCGGGCAGGACCACGGTATCGTTGTTGAGGAACAGAAGGTGACGGCCGCTGGCACGGGCGGCGGCGGTCTTGCAGTTGAGCAGGAAGCCCTGATTGCGCTCGCCCTTGGCGACCCGCAGGCCGGGGAACAGCGTCGCCGCGTCCACGGTCTCGTCGGTCGAGCCGTCGTCGGCCAGGATCACCTCGTAGCGGATGCCGGTGGCGCGTCCGGCGATCAGCACCGAGCTGAGGCAGGGCCGGGTGAGCTCCCATTTATTGTAGGCGGGCACGATGATCGACACGTCGATCGGCGTGCTGGCGTCGTAGGACGGGAAGGCCACCGGCTCCGCGGCGCGGCAGCTCTCGACATAGAGATCGAGCGGCAGCACCCGCGCCCGGTCCAGCACCCGCAGCAGCGAGGAGCGATTGGCGAGCTCGCCGAAATTCTCCCGCACCAGTCCCCGGCCATTATCGGCGAGGCGCGACCACAGCGCGCTGTCGCGATAGAGGGCGACGACGGCGTCGGCGAAGGCTTCCGGTTCGTCGCGGATGAGCGCGTGCAGGCCATCGACGATGCCCATGCCTTCCGCCGCGATGGTGGTGCACACCGAAGGAACGCCGGCGCCCAGGCTGGCGCCGAGCTTGCCCTTGATCCCCGCGCCATAGAGGAGCGGCGCGACGCTGAGCCGGTAGGAGGCCAGCACCGGCTCGAGATCGGCGACATAGCCGATATGGCGTACGCCCGGCTCGCTGGCCAGCGCCACCACTTCGGGCGGCGCCTCGGCGCCGACGATGTGGAATTCGACATCGGGCATTGCCGCGCGTATCCGCGGCCACACCTTGCCGACGAACCACAGGACGGCATCGACATTCGGCGGATGCTTGAAGCCGCCGAGGAAGAAGAGATGCGCCCGGCCGGCATAGCCGGGCGGGTTCTCGTCGACCGGGCTGTAGAGCGCGGGGAACACCGAGATCCTGTCGCGATCGACATATTCCGCGAGGAAGGGAATCTCGGCCGGGCTGACCAGTATGACGTGGTCGACGGCGCGCATCATCGCCACCTCGCGCGCGCGCGTCGCCTCCGCCTTGGCGCGCATGGCCGGGTCGCCGCTCAGCTCGGCGGCACGGCCCTCGCGCAGGAAGTAGAGATCGGGCGCGTGCAGCACCACCAGCGCGTCGGGGGCCACCTGCCGCGCCGCCGGCAGCAGTGCCTCCGCCACATCGAAGCGGACCAGGTAGAAGGCGCCGAATTTCCCGCCCTCGGCCCGCACGTAATCGCTGGCGCTGTTATAGCCGCTGGCATGGGTGATCACCGTGACGCCGAGCGCCTCGAGATTCTGCCGGTAGGGCGCGGTGTCGGTGAGGTCGGTGGCGCAGAACACCACCTCGAAGCCGACGGCACGCAGATCGGCGATGACGCCGAAGGTAGCCCGCTCGCCGGCCGACACGTCGGGGCGTGGCAACCGGTAGTCCGCGACCAGGATCCGCTTCGCGCGCAGCGGATCCACCACCGGTGCCTTGGCCTTGCCATGCTCCGCCGCCTCGGCGGTCAGGCTGATGAGCAATTCAGCGTCGCGCCGCGCCTCGGCGATCTTCCTGGGATCGCGCTTGTCGGCGGAGCGGCGCAAGCGCACCGCGCGGGACGCCGAGACCGGTGCCACCAGGCTCGCAAGCGTGCGCAGCGCCAGGGCGTGCAGAGACGAGCCGGCTTTCGTCCGCTGCCGGGCCGGTTCGACGGCATGGCCGCAGGCCACCAGCCAGTCCTGCTGGAAGCGGGCCGGCTTGCGGCTTTGCAGCGAGCGGCGGAGGCTGGAGGCGGTGCGCTCGGGCAGCACAGGCGTCGCCAGAAGAAGAAAGCGCAGCGCCGCCCGCTCCAGGCTTTTGCGCAGCGGCCGCAGCGGCTTCGAATAGGCCCGGCGCAACTCACGCACCAGCCGGTCGCCGGCCGCGGTCATGGCGGCGCTGCGCTGCTCAGCCTGCCGATGTGTCGCTTCTCCGGCGAATTTCGCCTCGGCGAGCTGCCGGCGCAGATCGTCGATCTCTTGCCGGTGGCGTGCCTCACCTTGGCCGGTGAGTTTGAGTTCGCGCGCCTTCAGCGCCTGCTCCCGGGCTTCGATGCCCGCTTGAAGATTGAGGGCGATGCGTTCGCGCTCTTGAAGCTGACCGCTCAATTCGGCCAGCGCATGCTCGCTCACCTGTAGCCGGGCGGCAAGTTCGGTGGCCTTGAGCCGTTCATCATGGGCGGCGGCGGCGAGGCCATCGATGCGGTCGCGCAGGCTGTCGGACAGCGTGCGCTCTTTCGCAAGCTCATCGGACCGCCGGATGACGCTGGCGAGCGCCGATACCAGCGCGGCCCGCAACGGGGCGCCGTCGTCTTCCGCCAAAACCCGGCTGCCCTCGATGTCCGTCATGAGTCGTTCAACGTCCCGCAGGTTGGATGATGTCTGTTCGAGGGCGAACTCGGCAAGGCGAGCCTGAAGCTGTGGCCGCTCCGACAGGAAAGTCTTGCTGACCTCTCCGAGCCGCCCGACATCGGAGACGACGGCTGCGGTGGTGCCGAGATGCTTCTCGAAGGCACCGCGCATCTTGTCGATGGAGGAATAGCCGGTGCCCTCCGCCATCATCACCAGCGGTACCGTTCTCGCTCGGAACGCCGCCAGCGACAGATGCATGCGTCCGGTCACGAGCAAATCGACGGCGCCGAGCACGATGATATTGCCGCTATAGCCGATCTCCGGATCGACCTTGACGGCACAGCCTTCGCCGAGATTTCGGGTGATCCAGTCGAGAGCCAGATCCTGATAGTCGTTGTCGGAGGGATGGTTGTCCCAGCGGCGCTCATCATTGGAGAACAGCACATACAGCGCTTCCGGATGCGCCTGCGACAGTTCTTCCAAGATACTCGCGATGAAGAGAAGCCGGTTTTCCTGCGTATGCTCGCTGAAAAACGAACGGAACGAGTGCTCGGCAAAATTGAGGCCGATGATCGGGTGGCGACCCTCGGACGCGGCGATCTTCGCCAGCACGGATTCCGTCGTCGCGCTGGGCAATGGCGAACAGAAGAAGGAGATGTCGGGGAAGTAACGCCCCTTCAAGCCGGTCTGGCGCCGGAAATTCTCCAGCGAATGATCGTCCCGCAGCAGGAAGTCGACGCCCGGCATGAGGCGCAGGCGTTCGAGGATTTCCGACGCGACCCGCGAACGGAACGAGCAGGAGGCGAAAACCGGAAGCCCGTGCAGAAGCGCCTCCGCCATGAGATCGAGCCGCTCGAAGCTCGGCTCAAGCCCGCACGTGCCATCGATGATGTCGGCGCCAAGCAGAAAAAGGACGTCGTCCGGCCGCAACTGACCGCCGAAGTCCCGGATCGGGCCGGGGGCCTCGCTAACGCTTGCTCCCTCCGCCGACAGGGCGAGCCGGTCGAGCCACAGACATTCCGGCGAGGGATTGACGATGACGACGGCATGGTCGCGGAACAACTCCAGGGCACCGCGCACCATGCCCTCATCGCCCTTGCTGCCCGGTGAGGCGGGAGGTACGAGGATGATGCGGCCTGTGCTCATGGAACGTCCTTGTCTGCGTCTCGGGCCGGCATGCCGATCGGTGGTCGAGCGGATCGGCTGAAAGCGGGGAAGGCCGCGGCGGGCTGTCCCCGATCTGGCCGCGCGCCCGACGCCCCCGCGACCTAGTGAATATTGGTGACGGTGGAGCCGCCATTGGTGAGCGCCACCTTGACGACGTTGCCGCTGCCGAAACGTTCCGAAAATGCCGGGTGCAGGTTCGGATCGGCAAGGAACAGCACGAAGCCACCGCCGCCGGCGCCGAGCAGCTTGCCGCCCCAGGCACCCAGTTCCTTGCCGTGAATGTACAACTCGTCGATGGCCGAGTTCGACACCGAGTTGCCGAGCTGGCGCTTCAGCTGCCAGCCATGATCGAGCAACTCGGCAAAACGCACGATGGTCGACAGGTCGTCGCCCGCCGCCTCCAGCAGCGATGCCCCGATGCGGGTCATCTCGTACATCTCGCGCAGATAGCTCTCATTGGCGCCCGATTTGGTGCGCTGGTCCTGGTTTTGCAGCACGGTGGAGGCGCTGCGCTGCCCGCCGGTATAGACCAGCAGCATGGAGCTGTTCAGCAGGGTGAGGCGGCTGGTGGTCAGCCGCAGCGGCTCGATGGAGAAGGAATCGCCGGTGAACTCGTAGCGCGCCAGACCGCCGAAGGCGGCGTGGATCTGGTCCTGCACGCCGACATTCTCCTTGAGGATGTCCTGCTCCATGTGGATCGCCTGCCGGGCGAGCTCATAGCGGGTGAGCTCGATGCCGCGCATGCGGTTGAGCAGGTTGAGGAAGCCGACGGTGAAGGAGGAGGAACTGCCGAGCCCGGTCGAGCCCGGCAGATCCGACATGGTGGCGATGTTGAGCGGCGCGGTCCAGCCGTGCAGCTTCAGCGCCTCGCGGATCACCGGGTGCTGGATGTCCTCGACCCGCGCGACGCTCTCCGTGGTGCGGTAGGTCACGCGGAAGGACTGCTCGGCGATCGCGGCGAGCGGCAGCGCCTGGATGTAGACGTATTTGTCGATGGTGCCGCCGAGTACGGCACCGGGATGCGTGCGGAAATGCGAGGGGTAGTCGGTGCCGCCGCCGAGAAAGCTCGCCCTCAAGGGAGTTCTGCTGATCCACATGTCGTGCCTCGGGGTTCAGATCGATTGTCGCAGCAGATCCAGCACGGAACCGCCCTCGTAGCGCCGGCCGCGAATGCCGGCGGCGGCGGCGGCCTGCATGTCCGCCTCGGTGTCGCCGATCATGATGCTGCGCGTCGTGTCCACCGGCCAGGCGGCGAGAAGATCTTCGAGCATGCCCGGCCCCGGCTTGCGGCGGCGGCAGTCGCGGCGATAGGCCTCGACGGTGGCCTCGATATGGTGCGGGCACCATTCGATGGCGTCGATGTGCCCGCCGACCGCGGACAGCTGGTGCTGCATGGCCCGGTGAAAGCTGAGGATGGCGGCTTCGTCATAGTGGCCGCGCGCGACGCCGGCCTGATTCGTCACCACGAAAACCAGGTAGCCGGCCGCATTGGCGTGGGCGACGGCCTCGCGGGCTCCGGGCATCCAGACGAGATCCTCGACGCGATGGGTGTAGCCGGCATCGCGGTTCAGCGTGCCGTCGCGGTCGAAGAACACCGCCGGGCGGGTGCGCACGCGCGGCAGTTCCTCCTGCACGCGGGCGAAGGTCTCGGGCACGCCGATATCGATGAAATAGCTGCCCGGCGGCGCGGCGACCGCGACCACCCGGCCGGCGGCGACGAGGCGCGGCAGCACGTCGGCCTCCAGCGAGCACGCGGTGCCAGCGGGGATGAGATCGAGAATCTCCCGCGTCAGCAGATAGACGCCGGCATTGATGAGGCCCGGCTTGCCCGCGCGTTCCGGGCTCTTCTCCAGAAAGGCGCGGACATGGCTGCCCTCCAGCGTGACGCTGCCGAAGCGCCCGGCATCCGGCACTTGCTGCAACAGCATCTGCGCCGCGAGGCCGGGTTCGGCGGCGCTG
This sequence comes from Ancylobacter defluvii, assembly GCF_018390605.1. GTDB lineage: Bacteria > Pseudomonadota > Alphaproteobacteria > Rhizobiales > Xanthobacteraceae > Ancylobacter > Ancylobacter defluvii. The sequence goes on along the minus strand of NZ_JAHBGD010000024.1, from coordinate 250,701 downwards.
GCGTCGTGGAAGGCGCGCGCGAAGCGCACGAGATCGGCGTCGATCCAAGAATCGCCGTTCAGCAGCAGGAATTCGGGATCCAGCACGGGCGCGGCGAAGGCCAGCGCGCCGCCGGTGCCGAGGGGAGCGGGCTCCACCAGCACCTCGATATCGGCGCCGTAGAGACGCTTGCCGTCAAACGCTTCGACGATCTGCTCGCCGAAGCGCCCGGCCAGCAGCACGATGCGGGTGATGCCGTAGCGGGCGACCTCCTGGATCAGGTGATCCAGGAACGGCCGGCCAGCCACCGGCAGCATCGGCTTCGGGGTGGCGGCGGTCAGCTCACCGAGGCGCGTGCCCAGCCCACCGCAGAGGATCAGCGCTTGGGAGAGCAAAGGGTCGACTCGACGAGCGCACAGATCAGGTGCCCGACCGTGATGTGCGCTTCCTGGATATGGTTGGTCTGGCCGTGCGGCACGGCGATGAGGATGTCGGACAGCGCCGTCATCTTGCCGCCATTGGCGCCGGTGAGGCCGATGGTGACGATACCCATCTCGCGCGCGACCTCGAAGGCCTTGACCACGTTGGCGCTGTTGCCGCTGGTCGACATGCCGACCAGCACGTCGCCGGCCCGGCCGATGCCGCGGAGCTGGCGCGAGAAGGTGTTCTCGTAGCCATAGTCGTTGCCGATGGCGGTCAGGGCCGAGGTGTCCACCGTGAGCGACAGCGCGGCCATCGGCTCGCGGTCGAACAGGAAGCGGCCCATGAGCTCGGCGGCGAGATGCTGGGCGTCGGCGGCCGAGCCGCCATTGCCGCAGAAGATCACCTTGCCGCCATTGGTCAGCGCGGTCATCCACGCTTCGGCGGCATGGGCGACATCGTCGCTCACCTCGGTGAGCCGCTTCATCAACCGCTCGGTTTCAGCGAAATATGCCGAGATGACCGCCGCCCGGTCGGTCGAACTTGTCAGCATGCGTTCTCTCACTTTGCCGGGTGTGCCCCCCGGCCTTTCATCGCTTCGGTCCGTCTTCCCCGAATGCGAGAATCCGACATAGCCGTTCCTCCCGGAAAACGCCAGTGTCTGCTTTGTACAGTTCAAAATTAGAAACAGTCGGATGACGATCTGGGATCGGGAGCCAGGCCGGCGAGCCGGACGTGGTGACGCGCACACCGGATGGGCGGCGTCCGGGTCAACCGGGCTCCGAGGGTAGCTCTGATTTAAGTCTCTGTCGTATTTGATGTTTTTTGAATATCAGCGGGGCGGTGACGGCCCAGGCCGGCGTCTTTGCCGGCGGCTTCGCATGGGCGCGCGAACGGTCCGAACCGCTCTCCTGCGGCCTGTATCCCATGCCGCCGAATCCGAGGCGGGGTACGCACTACACCGTAGGACGGGGGGAGGGCCGGTGTCGGCCCTCCCCCCGTCCGGCACGTCACGCCTTGAAGTCTTCGAGCCGGAACGGCAGCGAGCGCAGCCGCTGGCCGGTGGCGTCGAAGATGGCGTTGGACAGCGCCGGGGCGACGCCCGGCACGCCCGGCTCGCCGATGCCGGTCGGCGCGTTGGCCGACGGCACGATATGCACCTCGACCTTCGGCATCTCCGACATGCGCAGCGGGATGTAGGTGTCGAAATTGGCCTGTTCGACCACGCCGTTGTCCAGTGTGATCTCGTCATGCAGCGCCGCCCCGAGCCCGAAGCCGACGCCGCCTTCGATCTGGGCGGCAATGACGTCCGGGTTGACGGCGATGCCGCAATCGACCGCGCACACCACCTTGTCGACCTTGATCTGGCCGTTCACGACGGAGATGTCGATCACGCTGCCGACCACGGTGTTGAAGCTCTCATGCAGCGCGATGCCGCGACCCTTGCCGGCGCCGGGCTTGGTGCCCCAGTTCGCCTTCTCGGCCAGCAGCTTGAGCACGCCGGTGTGGCGCGGCTTGTCCTTGAGCAGTTCGAGCCGGAACTCGACAGGGTCGCGACCGGCGGCACGGGCGAGCTCGTCGATCGTCACCTCCACCACATGCGCGGTGTGGGTGTGGCCGACCGACCGCCACCACAGCGTCGGCACCTTCACCTGCGGCGAATGCAGCTCCACCATGAGGTTGCCGATGTCGTAATGGGTGTCGGAGGCGCCTTCCACCGAAGTAGCGTCAACGCCTTCCTTCACCGCGAAGGCTTCGAACGGCGTGCCGATCATGAAGGACTGGCCGACGATGCGTTGCTCCCAGCCGGCGATCTTGCCGTCGGCGGTCACCCCGGCACGGACCTTGTGGTAGAACATCGGCCGGTAATAACCGCCCTTGATGTCGTCCTCGCGGGTCCACACCAGGTGCACCGGCGCCCGGCCGTCAATGGCCTTGAGGATGGTGGCGGCCTCGGCGACATAGTCGGCGGCGGTGTTGGCGCGCCGGCCGAACGAGCCGCCGGCCCACAGGGTCTCGATCTTCACCTGCTCGGGCTTGATGCCCATGATGCCGGCAGTGACCGCCTGCTCGATGGTCTGGAACTGCGAGCCGGTATGGATGGTGACGCCGTCGCCGGTCTTCTCGATCACGCAGTTCAGCGGTTCCATCGGCGCATGCGCGAGATAGGGAAAGGCGAACTCGGTCTCGATGGTCTTGGCCGCGCCGGCAATGCCCTTGGCGGCATCACCCCGCTTGGCGGCGTTGCGTCCGGCGGTGTCGGCGAGCTTCTTGTACTCGTCGAGCAGTTCGGCCGTGCCGCGGTTCTCCGCGTTGCTTTCATCCCACTCGACGGTGGTGAGCGCCTCGCGGCCCTGGAGCGCCGCCCAGGTGTTCTGCGCCAGCACGGCGACGCCGGCGGGGACGGCCACCACATCGACGACGCCCGGCACCTGCTTGGCGGCGGCGGCGTCGAAGCTCTTCACCGTCGCGCCGAAACGCTCCGGACGCTTGATGACGGCGGTGAGCATGCCGGGGCGGCGGATGTCGAGCGCATAGACCGCCTTGCCGTCGGTCTTGTCGGCGGAATCGAGGCGCGGCAGCCGCGTGCCGATCAGCTTGAAGTCCTTCGGGTCCTTGAGCTTCACCTCGGCGGGGATCGGCTGGCGGGCGGCATCGGCGGCCAGCTCGCCGAAGCTGGCGGTGTGGCTGCCGCTCTTCAGCGTGCCCTTCTCGATGGTGATGCTGTCGGCCGGGACCTTCCATTTCTCGGCGGCGGCGGCGACCAGCATCTGCCGGGCGGCGCCGCCGGCCTTGCGCAGCTGATCCCAGCTGTTGGCGACCGAGGTCGAGCCGCCGGTGCCCTGTACCGGCCCGAACAGCAGGTTGTTGTAGAGCTGGGCGTCGGCGGGGGCGAAGGCGGCGCGCATCTGGCTCCAGTCGGCGTCCATTTCCTCGGCGACGATGGTGGCGAGGCCGGTGGTGACGCCCTGGCCCATGTCGAGATGCTTGATCAGCACGGTGACGGTGCTGTCCGGCGCGATCTTCACGAAGGCGTTCGGCATCGGGCCGTCGGTCGGCGCGGCCGCGAAGGCCTCGGACGGGCCGAGGCGCACGCCGATGACCAGTGCGCCGGAAATGGCCGCGGCGGCCTTGAGGAAGCCGCGGCGCGAGGGGGCGGCGAGGGCCGGTGCGGGCGCGAGGCGCTCAAGCATCCGGGCATAGTCTGCGGGCTTGATGATGTGCATGGCGCTCACGCGAGGTTGGAGGCGGCTTCGTGGATGGCGGCGCGGATGCGCTGATAGGTGGCGCAGCGACAGACATTGCCGTCCATCGCGGTGTCGATGTCCTCGTCGGTGGGCTTGCGGTTCTCGCTGAGCAGCCCGACGGCGGACATGATCTGGCCGGACTGGCAGTAGCCGCACTGCACCACGTCCAGCTTGCGCCACGCCGCGACGACGGCGGTGCCGACCTCGCCGCCGACGCCTTCGATGGTGATGACGCTCTTGCCCTCGACATCGGACAGCGCCGTCTGGCACGAGCGCACCGGCGCGCCGTCGACATGGACGGTGCAGGCGCCGCACAGCGCCGCGCCGCAGCCGAACTTGGTTCCGGTCAGCCCGACCACGTCACGCAGCGCCCACAGCAGCGGCATGTTGCCGTCGGCTTCGACGGTGCGTTCGGATCCATTGAGTGTGAATTTCATATTTCGCCCTCTCCTTCGGGGATGAGGACGCGCGGATGCTGCACCGCCGAACTCCCGGCCGACGGCGAACACCACTACGCTCCCGCCAAAAGGCTAGGCTTCATGACGGGCATCATCTAATCACCAGTCCGTGACTGGCGGGCAGCCGCGAAACCGGCGGGCGGGAGGCTGGAATTCGGCAGGTGGAGCCGTGTATATATAAGAACAGTTCAAATCAGATTCACATATCTCAAGTTATAGCGATTCCAATTAGGTCCTCCCGAGCTTACTTCGCGCGCCCACGCATGTTAAACGCCTCCTCATGTCCTCTCGATGCGGATGGTGGATCGCTCTCGCATGCAGCCAGACCTGTCGCTCGTCTTCTCGGCGCATGGGACCGAGCTGAGGCGCTACCTCAATCGCCGGCTGGGCGATCAGCACATGGCGAGCGATCTGGTGCAGGACACCTTCGTCCGCGTCATCGAGCGGCCGGAAACCCGCGTCCAGGACTTCCGCGCCTATCTCTACACCGTCGCCCGCAATCTGCTGCTCAACCATCTGAAGCAGGAGGCGCGGCGGCGCACCGACGTGGTCGCGCCGGAGACCCTCGGCGACATCGCCGCCGACCAGCCCTCTCCCGAGGAGGCGGTCGATTCCCGCCTGCAGCTGGAGCGCATCCACCTGCTGGTGCAGGAGCTGCCGCGCCGGACGCAGGAAATCTTCGTGCTGAACCGTATCGACGGCCTCACCCATGCCGAGGTCGCCCAGCGCCTCGGCCTCTCCGAGAGCGCGGTGCAGAAGCATCTCGCCCTGGCGATCGCCCATATGACCCGGCGCCTGCGGGCGCGCTGAGGCGATTTTTACGGTCACGCCCCGGCTCGGTTGTCATATTGGGGCGGATGCACGTTTCATGGAACGGCCGGTGAACGACAGCGGGCAGGGCGCGGAGGATATCGAGCAGCGGGCCGCGGAGTGGGTGGCGCGGCTCGACGGTTCGCCGCTGAGCGAGGCGGAGAAGGGGGAGCTGCGCCACTGGCTGGGGCAGGATCCCGAGCACCGCGCTGCCTTCGAGGAGGCGAGCGCCACCTGGCGCGAACTCGCCGCGTTGCGTCTCGATCCCGGTCCGCTGCGTGCGGTGGTGCCGCCGCGCCGACGGGTCTCGACCGCCCGCAAGGCGGCGCGCGCCGGGGCGCTGGTGGGGCTGCTGGTGCTGGCCGCCGGCGTCGCCCGCTTCCAGTTCGGCGATCCCTGGCTGATGCTCGCCGCCGATTACCGCACCGCGCCGGGCGAATTGCGCACCGTCCCGCTGCCGGACGGCAGCACGGTGGAACTCGGCCCGTCCAGCGCCATCGCGCTGGATTTCAGTGACGGCGAGCGCCGGGTGAAGCTGCTCGCCGGCGAGGTCTTCTTCGCGGTGGCGCCGCGGGCCGGTGCCGAGACGCGCCCCTTCGTCGCCGAGGCCGCCGGCGGCACCACCACCGCGCTCGGCACCCAGTTCGTCATCGAGGAGAGCGGCGACGCGGCGGACGTGCTCGCCATCGAGCACCAGGTCGAAGTCGCGCCCGGCACGGCGGAAGCCGGCAAGGCCGTCGTGCTGTCGCCGGGGCAGGAGGTGCGCTATCGGCGCGATGGCGGCATCGGTCGTGTCCGCACCCGCAACATCGAGACGGCGACGGCGTGGCGGCGCGGGCTCCTGGTGTTCAACGGCGCCCGGCTCGGCCATGTGGTGGAGACGCTCAATCGCTACCGTCGCGGACGCATCGTCATTCTCGACGATGAGCTGGCACGGCGCCGGGTCAGCGGCGTGTTCCCGACCCGCGACCTCGACGACGCCATCGAGACGATCACCGCCGAGCTCGGGATCAGCTCACGGTCGATTTATCCATTGATTACCGTGCTTTATTGAAAATTTTCACGAAACCGTAACTTTTTTTACGGTCACGGTCCCGTGAGTTGTCTTCCTTCCTGCGAGCCGGCGCGAGCCGGCTAGCGCGGCGATTGCACGATCTGGCAGGGAAGGACGATCGATGAGGCTTCGGGTGACTGGCGGCGCGCAGCGCCTGCGGCGGCATTATCTCGGCGGCACGGCCAGCCATGCCCTCGTTCTCGGCGTGGCGGCGGTGGCCCTCGGGGCGCCGATGCAGCGCGCCCAGGCCCAGACGCAGGCCCCGTCGCAAGCCTCTTCGCAGGCGGCGGCAAGCATCGCTCCCGCGCGGATCGCCTTCGACATCCCGGCGCAGGATCTCAACGGCGCCGTGCTCGCCTTCGCGCAGAAGGCCGGGGTGCGGGTGTTCTTCGATACCGCCAAGTTCGGCGGCCGGCGTTCCTCCGCCGTCTCGGGGACCATGAGCGCGCAGCAGGCGCTGGACGCGCTGCTGCGCGGCACCGGCCTCAGCTATCGCTTCACCGCGCCGAACCGCGTGACCATCGTCGATCCCGCCGCCTCGGCGGCCAGTTCCGGCGAGACCGTCGGCATCGAGCTCGACACCATCGCCGTGCAGGGCAGCGGCGACGGCACGGTCGGCTATGTCGCCACCCGCAGCACCGCCGGCACCAAGACCGACACGCCGCTGATCGAGACGCCGCAATCGGTCTCGGTGGTCACCCGCCAGGAGCTTGACGACCGCAACGTGCAGTCGCTGACCCAGGCGGTGGCCTATACGCCGGGCGTGCGCACCGGCCAGAGTGGCTACGACCCGCGCTTCGACGTTTTCACCATCCGGGGATTCGACACCACTTATAGCGGCATTTATCGCGACGGACTGCGCTGGCCGGGCGCCAACATGTCGGTGTTCAAGATCGAGCCCTATGGCGTCGAAAACATCACCGTGCTGCGCGGTCCGAGCTCGGCGCTCTATGGCCTCGGCTCGCCGGGAGGCCTGGTCGACGTCACCTCCAAGCGCCCGACCGAGGAAGCCTTCGGCGAGGTAGAGGTACAGGGCGGCAATTACGACTGGTGGCAGGGCCAGTTCGACGTCGGCGGCCCGCTCGACAAGGATGGCCAGTGGCTCTACCGCCTGACCGGCCTGCTGCGCGATGCCGGCTCGCCGAACACGCTCGGCGGCGGCGTCAATGACATGACCTACATCGCCCCGGCGCTGACCTGGAAGGCGAGCGAGCAGACCAAGATCACCTTCCTCGGCGAATACCAGAAATCCGAGACCCCGGCCTCGCTGCCCTTCTATGGCTGGGACGGCACCGGCACCGAGACCTTCAGCCGCACACCCGGCGACTACAACAGCCAGCCGCAGGAGCAGTGGCGCGTCGGCTATTCGGCCGAGCACGAGTTCAACGACATCTTCACCTTCCGCCAGAACCTGCGCTACGGCAACGCCGACACCACGGTCCGCTACACCAGCCTGTACGGCATCGACCCGGACACCAATATCGGCACGCGCGGCACCGGCTACGTGCACGACATCCTCGACAGTTTCGCCGTCGACAACCAGGTGCAGGCCGACTTCGTCACCGGCGCCGTCGAGCACAAGCTGCTTGTAGGCCTCGACTACACCTATCTGTCGCTCGACGGCGGCATCGGCTTCGGCACCGCTTCCGATTTCGACTTCAACACCGGGCAGCCGCTCGGCCCGACCTACGATCCCGGTTTCAACTACTCCCGCTACAAGCAGAAGCAGAACCAGACCGGGCTCTACATCCAGGAGCAGGCGCAGCTCGATCGCTGGATCCTCACCCTGACCGGCCGGCAGGACTGGGTCGATACCAAGGATGACGACCTGCTCAACGGTACCACCGAGAACAATGACGACAGCGAGTTCACCGGCCGCGTCGGCCTGACCTATCTGTTCGACAACGGCATCGCGCCCTACGTCACCTACTCCACCTCCTTCGCGCCCAATCTCGGCGTCGACATCAACGGCGATCCCTTCTCGCCGACGACGGCCAAGCAGATCGAGGCGGGCGTGAAATACGCGCCGGCCGGCTTCGACGGCTTTTTCACCGCCGCGGTGTTCCAGATCAACCAGGAGAACGGTCTCGTCACCGACGACACCAATCCGCTCTACCAGGTGCAGACCGGCGAGGTGCGCGCCCGCGGCTTCGAACTGGAAGCGGTGGCCAATCTCGGCGCCGGGCTGCGGCTGCGCGGCGCCTACACCTATCTCGACCTCACCAATGTCGCCGGCGACCCGACGACGATCGGGCTGACGCCCTCGGGCCAGCCGCAGAACGCCTTCGCGCTGTGGGCGGACTACCAGTTCCAGCCCGGCTCCAAGCTTGCCGGCCTCGGCCTCGGCGCGGGCGTGCGCTACACCGGCGCGACCTGGGGCGATTCGCTCAACAGCTTCGAGAACGACGCCTACACCCTCGTCGATGCCAAGCTGAGCTACGATTTCGGCGTGCTCAACGAGAAGTTCAAGGGCTGGAGCTTCCAGGTCAACGCCCAGAACCTGCTCGACGAGGAATATGTCACCTGCGATGCCGGCTATTGCTATCTCGGTGCGCCGCGCACCGTCCTCGCCGGTGTGAAGTATCGCTGGTGACCAAGCCGACGCCTCCTTCCCGCCGGGCGGTGCTGCGCGGCGGGTTCTGTCTCGGTGCGCTCGCTCACCCTCTGCTGGCGGGTGCGGCGCGCGCCGAAGTGCCGGCTCGACCGCCGCGCAGGATCGTCTCGATGGATTTCGGCCTTGCCGAAACCCTCATCGAGATCGGCCTGCCTCCCATCGCATTGCCCGACCCCGGCGGATGGGGGGACTGGGTGGTCGAGCCGGCGCTGCCTGCCGATACCGTGAATATCGGCACCGACCGCGAGCCCAATCTCGAACTGCTCGCCGCGCTGCGGCCGGACCTCATCGTCACCACGCCCTATCTCGCCGGCATCCGGCCGCTGCTCGAAGGCATCGCGCCGACCCGCGAATTCTCCATCTACGCGCCGCCGGTCGGCCATCCCTTCGACCGCAGCGTGACCGCCACCCGCGCGCTCGCCACCATCCTCGGGCGCGAGCGGGAAGGCGAGGCGCTGGTCGCCCGCGCCGAGGCGGAGATGGCGGCGCTGCGGCGGCGCTTCGCCGAGAGCGGCGTCGCCGGGCGGCCGATCATGGTGGTGAGCTTCCTCGATACCCGCCATGTGCGCGTCTACGGCGCCGGCAGCCTGTTCGGCGACGTGATGGAGCGCTGCGGCCTCGTCAATGGCTGGACGCGGCCGAGCAATTACTGGGGGTTCAACACCGTCGGCATCGAGGCGCTGGCCGACAGCCCGGCGAGCCGGCTGGTCTATCTCGAGCCGATCTCCCCTGACACGCTGGCCCGGCTGGCGGAGAGCCCGCTGTGGAACAGCCTGCCCTTCGTGCGGGCCGGCCAGGTGCAGCGCATGCCGGCGGCGCTGATGTTCGGCATGCTGCCCTCGGCCATGCGTTTCGCCCGCCTGCTGGCGGGCGTGCTCGCGGAGGAGAGGGGCAATGGCTGAACTCGCCGCCCAGCGGCTTCCCGCCGGCGGCGTCGCGAGATGCCTGCGCCGTTTCGGCCCGGCCGGCCTGGTGATCCTGCTCGGCCTCCTCGCCATCGGTGCCACCATCGGCAACCTCGCCGCGCGGTTGCCGGCGGCCTTGTGGTGGGGAGCCTTTCTGGCGCCGGACGCGCTGTCCCCGGCGCAGATGCTGGTCGCCTACAGCTTCGCGCCGCGGCTGGCGGTCAGCCTGCTCGCCGGGGCGGCGCTCGGTCTTGCCGGCGCGCTGCTGCAGCAGGTGCTGCGCAATCCCATCGCCTCGCCGACCACGCTCGGCATCGAGGCCGGCGCCAATCTCGCCTTGGCGGCGGGGCTGGTCTGGGCGCCGGGCCTCATCGGCTTCGGCCGGGAATGGGTGGCGCTGGGCGGCGGCGTGCTCGCCCTCGCCATGGTGCTGCTGCTTTCCCGGCGCAGCGGCTTCTCGCCGCTGGTGGTGATCCTCGCCGGCATGGTGACGAGCCTCACCTGCGCCGCGCTCGCTGCGTCGATCACCCTGTTCAACAGCCACTACCTCGCCGGCCTGTTCCTGTGGGGGGCGGGCTCGCTGAGCCAGCAGGATTGGTCGGAACCGGCGTTCCTGGCGCCGCGCCTCGCCGCCTTCGGCCTCGCCGCCGCGCTGCTGGTGCGGCCGCTGGCGCTGCTCGGGCTCGACGATGCCAGCGCCCGCAGCCTCGGGCTGTCGCTCGTGGCGGCGCGGTTCGGCGCGCTCCTCGTGGCGGTGGCGCTTACCGCCTGCGTGGTGGCCGCCGTCGGCTGCATCGGCTTCATCGGGCTGGCCGCGCCTGCGCTGGCGCGCATCAGCGGCGCGCGCCGGGCGGGAGCGCAACTGCTGGTCTCGGCGCTTCTCGGCGCCGTGCTGCTGTGGGCGACCGACCAGGGGGTACAACTCGCCGCGGGTGCCTATGGCGAGATGCTGCCCACCGGCGCGGTCACCGCGCTGCTGGGCGCACCGCTGCTGCTGTGGCTGGTGCCGCGCCTGCGGCTGCCGCCGCATGCCCTGGCCGGGCTGCCCACCGGTGCCGGATCCGGCGGTGTTCGTCCGGCGCGGGTGCTGGCACTCGTCGCCGGGCTGCTGGTGCTGGCGATCCTCGTCTCGGTCAGTCTTGGGCCCGGTCTCGACGGATGGTCGCTGGCGTGGCCCGGCGATCCGGCCTCGCTCTGGAGCCTGCGCCTGCCGCGGGCGCTGGCGGCGCTGGCGGGCGGGATGCTGCTCGCCGTTGCCGGCTGCCTGCTCCAGCGCATGACCGGCAACCCCATGGCAAGCCCGGAAGTGATGGGGGTGAGCGCCGGTGCCGCCTGCGGCCTCACCGTCGCGCTGTTCCTGTTGGCCGATTTCGGGCCGGTGGAGCAAACCGCCGCCGCCTCGCTCGGCGCCCTGCTGGCGCTGCTCGCCCTGCTGGCGCTCGGCCGCACCGCGCGGGGCGCGCCGGAGCGGGTGATCCTGGTCGGCATCGCCGTCGGCGCGCTGCTCGACGCGCTGGTAAGCGTGCTGATGGCGAGCGGCGACCCGCGCGCCGTGCTGCTGTTCAACTGGATGGCGGGCTCGACCTACGGCATGGGGGCGGCGACGGCGGCCGCCAGCCTCGCCGCCGCCGCCTTGGTGCTGGCACTGCTGCCGCTGCTGGCCCGCTGGCTGGACATGTTGCCGCTGGGAGCCGCCGCGACGCGCGCCCTCGGCGTGCCGCCGGCGCTGAGCCGGCTGCTGCTGCTCGTGCTCGCCGCGGTGGCGACGGCAATGGCGACGCTGCTCGTCGGACCGCTGTCCTTCGTCGGGCTGATGGCACCGCATCTGGCGCGGCTCATCGGCCTGCGGCGTCCGCTGCCGGAGCTGTACGGCGCCGCGCTCCTCGGGGGGCTGATCATGGTGCTGGCGGATTTCGCCGGCCGCGTCGTCGCGTTCCCCTGGCAGATGCCGGCCGGCCTCGTCGCTTCGATGATCGGCGCCCCGGCCTTCCTCTGGCTCCTGTCCCGAAAGCAGAATGCGTCATGACCCTCGCATCGGCATCCGTAGCGATCCCAGACACCGTCACCTTCGACATCGCCTCCCGCGCGGGCGGCGCGCCCTGGCGCATCTTCCTGTACCGCCCGCCGGGCGAGGCGCCGGAGGGCGGGTGGCCGGTGCTGTATTATCTCGACGCCAATGCGGTCGCCGGCACCGCGGCGGACATCATGCGGGTCCAGGCGGCCTGGCCGCTCGGCACCGGCATCGGCTGGGGGGTGATGGTCGGCATCGGCTACCCGGTGGACGGCGCCTATGACGGGCTCCGGCGCAGCTGGGACATGGGGCCGCCGCCGGGCCAGAGCTATCCGCCCTACACGCCGGACGGTCCCGAGGTGCGCACCGGCGGTGCCGACCACTTCCTCGCCTTCATCGAGGACGAGCTGAAGCCGGAGATCGCCCGCCGCGTGGCGATCGACCCCGCCCGGCAGGCGATCCTCGGCCATTCCTTCGGCGGGCTGTTCGTGCTGCACACCCTGTTCCGCCGGCCGGAGGCGTTCTCCTGCTGGATTTCGGCGAGCCCGGCCATCTGGTGGGAAGGCGCCGGCATCGTGCGCGCGGCCGAGGCGTTCATCGCCGAGCAGCGCCCGGCGAACGGAAAGGCGCTGCTGATCGCCGGCGAATACGAGCAGGCGCTGGCGCCATTCCAGATCGGGGCGGAAGACGAGGCCAAGCGCCTCGCCGCCTTCGAGGAGAGCCGCATCGTCGACAACACCCGGCTGATGGCCGAGCGCCTCGCCGCGGTTCCCGGCCTGCACACCGATTACACGCTGGTGCCCGGCGAGACGCATATGTCGGTGCTGCCCGCCAGCCTCAACCTCGCCATCCGCTTCGCCTTCGGGCGGGGATGACCTCGGGCCTGACCGCCGCGCCGGGTGCCTCGGTCAGTTCCACCAGCTGCCGGTCCGGGGCGGCTGGCCCATGGCGAACGGGGCGGGCGCAGGGCTCGCGGCGGGCTTGGTGACAGGCACGGGCGTGATGGGCGCCGTCGTGACTTTCACCGGCGGCGGAGCAGGGCGCGCGACAGCCTTGGGCCGGGCCATGGCGATCTCGTCATCGCCGGCCTCCAGCTTGCGCGCATCGACAGAAATCGTCGCCAGCCGCCAGTTGCCGCCGATCGCCTCGAAGCCGAGGTCGAAGCCGATGCGCAGCGGCGCGGTCGGGAAATAGCCCTTGAGCCGCAAGTTGCCGTTCGTGTCGATGGAGGGCGGTCGCGACAATTTGGCGTCGAGCAGCAGGATGGCGGCGAAATCGAGCGCGTTGTCGCGCCATGGCCGGAACTGGTCGGCCAGCTCGGCGGCATTGTAGTTTTCGCGGAAGGCCGGGGCGCCAAGGTCGCGCAGCACCGAATAATTGCCGGTGACATTGGCCTGATTGACGGCGGCCAGCGTGCCGCGCAGCAGGGCAAGCAGCACCGGGGCGGGTGGGGTGTGCAGTTTTTCGCCCGGCACGGCGCCCGAGGTCGAGACCGGCGTCAGCACCGGCGCGGCGGCAGGCAGGGCGGGCACGACCGGCTCCGGCGCCGTCGCGGTGACGAAGCCAGCCGGCTGGCTGGTCTGCGCCGGCCATCCCAGCATGATCCCGGTGCCCGTGGCGAGCCCGAGCAGAGCGACGCGCAGGATCACCATGCCATCACCAATCCGGCTTTGCCGCCGACCGTGCCTTCCTGGAGGCCGAAGCCGATGCCGCCGGTGAGAAACAGCGTATCGTCCATCAGCCGCGCAATGCCGGAAAACGCCATCGCGTTCTGGCCGCCGAAGGTGCCCCACTGGGCGCTCATCGCGATGTCCTTGCCGGAGGGCAGGTTCGGGGTGTCCATGGCGAGCGCCATGGCGACGCCTTCCTGCACGCGGTCTATCTGCTGATAGACGTTCTCGAGATTGTACATGTCGCTGAACGGCGCCGTGGCGAGGTTGCCGGCGGCGTCGGTGGTGACGATCTGCACCGCGCCGGACTGTGCCGCCCGGCTCGCCGAGGAGGTGAGGCCCGGCATCGTATAGGTGCTGGAGGAGGTGCCGAGCGCGATCTGGCTGGCGCGGGTGGTCGCCGCGCCGCTGCCGATGGCCGTCGAGTTCTCGAACGAGGCGTTGGCGGCGGTGCCGATGGCGGTGGCGTTGGCGGCCGAGGAATTGGCGCCCTGGCCGACTGCCGTCGAGCCCTGGAACGCGGCAATGGAGCCCTGGCCGAGCGCGGTCGAGCCGACCCCGTTCGCCGTCGCGTTCCAGCCGAGTGCGGTGGAACTCGCGGCATTGGCGGCGGCGATGCGCCCGACGGCGGTGGCGCCTTCGGCATTGGCGGTGGCGTTCTGGCCGAGCGCGGTCGATGAATCGCCATTGGCGATCGCCTGCTGGCCGAGCGCGGTCGAACCGGTGCCATTGGCGGCCGCCCCTTGGCCGACGGCGGTGGCCTGCTCCTTGCCGGCGCTGGCGCCTTGGCCGAGGGCGGTGGTACCGGTCGCATTGGCCTGTGCGCCATAGCCGAAAGCCGAGGCATTGGTTCCTTGCGCGGCCGCGCCGGAACCGACCGCGGTGGTGTAGTCGAGATTGGCGTTGGCGCCCTGGCCGATGGCGGTGGCGTTCAGCCCGTTGGCGCTCGAACCCTGGCCGATGGCGGTGGCCGCCACCGCATTGGCGGCGGCATCGGTGCCGATCGCGGTGGCCTGGTCGGCATTGGCGGCGGCGTTGCGGCCGACGGCGGTGGACGAGGCGCCGTTGGCGGCGCTGTTCTGGCCGACGGCGGTGGACGAGACCCCGTTTGCCACCGAGAGCTGGCCGAAAGCGCTGGCATTGCTGCCGAATGCCTTGGCGCCCTGACCGATGGCGGTGGTGCCGTCCTGCGTCGCTTCCGCGCTCTCGCCGATGGCGGTGGAGTCGGCGCCGGTCGCCGATCCCGCGCAGCTCAGCGCCGCGGCGGTGAGATCGCAGACGATATCGGCGGCGCGGGCCGGTGCGGCGAGCAGGACCGCAAGCACGGCAACGGAAGAGCCGAGGCCTTGCCTCCATCCGCTTCGCGGCTGTTGCGGTCTCGTCAGCATGATCGCCTTGCCCAGCTGCCGCATCCTCTCAGTGAGGCCGACTCGGATGCGAGCATGAGCGCGGGATGGTTAACGCCCGGTAAATTTTGCCCGATAAAGGTTTTATAATACCTTGATTCAGCTCGGAGATCGGGGTGTCGGAACGCTTGCCGGGAGGTCGCCGGCGCAAGCGACCTGCCGGAGCAAATGGCGCGGAAACGGATGCCGGCGCCGCGCGGTGGCGACGGATCGGCAAGAGCTGGCGGCCGCATGCCGGATGCCGGGTCGTCTGCGCCATTCATGAACGGGCGATATCACGTCATGCCGTTTGCGGCCTCTAATCGCCGGGCGGCGCGGCGCCTATTCTCCCGGCCGATGCAGCGGCACTGCTGCGTCTGTACCTATTCGGGAGACGAACGATGGAAAAACGTTCACTCGGTAAAAGTGGCCTCGAGGTCTCGGCGATAGGCTTCGGCTGCATGGGGCTGAATTTCGGCTATGGGCACGCCCTCAGCCAGAGCGATAGCGTCCGGCTCATCCACGAGGCCGTCGACCTCGGCGTCACCTTCTTCGACACCGCCGAGGTGTATGGCCCGTTCACCAATGAAGAGATCGTCGGCGAGGCTCTGGCGCCGGTCCGCGACAAGGTGGTCATCGCCACCAAGTTCGGCTTCAAGTTCGCCGACGGCAAGCAGGCCGGACTGGACAGCCGCCCGGAGCGTATTCGCGAGGCTGTCGAAGCGTCGCTGAAGCGCCTGCGCGTCGATGTCATCGATCTGCTCTACCAGCATCGCGTCGATCCTGACGTGCCGATCGAGGACGTCGCCGGAGCGGTGAAGGACCTGATCGCCGCCGGCAAGGTCAAGCATTTCGGCCTGTCCGAGCCGGGGGCCCAGACCGTGCGCCGCGCGCATGCGGTGCAGCCGGTGACCGCCCTGCAGAACGAATATTCGCTCTGGACCCGCGGCCCGGAGACTAACGGCATCCTGCAGGCCTGCGAGGAACTCGGTATCGGCCTGGTCGCCTACAGCCCGCTCGGCAAGGGCTTTCTGACCGGCGCGATGACCAAGGATACCAAGCTCGAAGACAATGATTTCCGCAAGATCCTGCCCCGCTTCACCCCGGAGGCGATGCAGAAGAACCAGGCGCTGGTCGACCTGCTCAAGCGGATCGCCGGTGAGAAGCGGGCGACGCCGGCGCAGGTCGCGCTTGCCTGGCTGCTGGCGCAGAAGCCCTGGATCGTGCCGATCCCCGGCACCACCAAGCTGCATCGCCTGCAGGAGAACACCGCAGCAGCGGAGGTGGCGCTGAATGCGAGCGATCTGGCCGAGATCGCGCGCGCGGCCGGCGAAATCCATATCGAGGGCGAGCGTTATCCCGCGCACCTGATGGCGACCACGGGGCGCTGACCGGCGCAGGACGCACGCGGATGGACAAGGGCAACATCGGAGCGATGTCACGGCGCGCGGCGCTTGGCGGCGCGCTGTCGTGGCCGCTGGCGGCCGGGTTGACCGTGCCCGCCAAGTCCGCGGCGGTTCGGCAAGCGAGGGGAGGCGCGCGGATCCTCGTCGCCTATCTGTCCAGAACCGGCAATACCCGCGTCGTCGCCCGCCAGATCCGGCGGGTGCACGATGCCGAGCTTTTCGAGATCCTGCCGGCATCCGCCTACCCGGAAGACTATGAGGAGACGGTGCGTCAGGCGACGCGCGAACGCGCCAGCGGCTATGAGCCGCCGCTGGCGCGCAACGTGGCCGATATCGCGTCATATGACGCGGTGTTCCTGGGGTTCCCGATCTGGGGGACCAGTGCCCCGGCGACGATCCGCTCCTTTCTCTCCCGGCACGATCTGTCGGGAAAGACGCTGGTGCCGTTCATCACTCACGGCGGCTATGGCCCCGGCGACAGCCTCGCCGTCGTCGCGGCGCATGCACCCCGGGCGCGGGTGCTCGACCCGTTCGTGCTGCGGGCCGACCAGGAGCGCGAGACGCTCGCCCGCGTCACGCAATGGATGGCGAGGATCGAAGCTCCCCTCTAGCGGGCGTGGCGCGTGCCGGGCGCACGCCAGGTGGGGCTTGGCGCCGCCGACGGAACCGAAGATGGAAGGATGAAGGACATGACGGAGAATATCGACGGCAAGGTCGTCGTCATCACCGGGGCCAGCAGCGGCCTCGGCGAGGCGACCGCCCGCTATCTCGCCGCGCGGGGCGCCCGGCTGGTTCTCGGCGCCCGCCGGCTCGACCGGCTGCAGGCGCTGGCGCGCGAACTGGACATCGGTGCGGGCGCGGCGGTCCAGACCGATGTGACCGATGCCGGCCAGGTGCAGCATCTCGTCGATGCGGCGGTGAGCGCGCATGGGCGGGTCGATGTCATCCTCAACAATGCCGGCCTCATGCCGCACTCGCCGCTGGAGCGCGGCAAGATCGCCGACTGGGACCGGATGATCGACGTCAACCTGAAGGGCGTGCTGTACGGCATCGCCGCCGCGCTGCCGTACATGAAGGCGCAGAAGAGCGGGCACATCATCAACGTGTCCTCGGTCGCCGGCCACAAGGTCCGGCCGGGCAGCGCGGTCTATGCGGCCACCAAGGCGGCGGTGCGCATGCTGTCGGAGGGCCTGCGGCAGGAAGTGAAGCCGTACAATATCCGCACCACCATCATTTCGCCCGGTGCGGTCGAATCCGAGCTGCCGCAAAGCATCACCGAGGCCGACGTCGCCGCCGGCATTCAGGATTTCTACGAGGCCTACGCCATTCCGGCGGAGAGCTTCGCGCGCATGGTCGCGTTCGCCATCAGCCAGCCGGAGGAGGTCGACATCAACGAGATCCTGTTCCGGCCGACCGCGCAGGAACTGTGACGCCGATGCTGGCCGATCCCGACGAAGACAAGCGCGCATACGCCGCCGCGCCGCTGGCCGCCGACGTGTTTCCCGGCGATGCGGCCGAAGCCGCGGCGACGGTCGGCACCAGCGGCGCGGCGCGATCCGAGGCGGGCCGGCACGGCTGGCGCGTGCTCGGCACGCTGAGCGCGCTGATGGGCTTCGCCTCGGTCTCGACCGATCTCTATCTGCCGGCCATGCCGGCCATGAGCCGGGCGCTCGGCGCCGATGCCGGCACCATCGAGCTCACGGTTTCCGGCTATCTCGTCGGCTTCAGCATCGGCCAGCTTCTATGGGGCCCGGTCAGCGATCGCTACGGCCGGCGCTGGCCGGTGGCGATCGGGCTGGTGCTGTTCATCGTTGGCTCGGCCGGCTGTGCGCTGTCCTACGATGCCTGGACCATGATCGGCTGGCGCGTGGTGCAGGCCGTCGGCGCCAGTGCCGGGGTGGTGCTGGCGCGGGCCATGGTTCGCGATCTCTATGCCGGCCCGCGCGCGGCGCAGATGATGTCGCGGTTGATGACGGTGATGGCGATCGCGCCGCTGATCGGCCCGCTGCTGGGGGGACAGATCCTCGCCGTCGCGGGCTGGCATGCCATCTTCTGGGCGCTGGTCGGCGTCGGGCTGGCGACGCTGGTGGCGGTGCTGCGGATGCCCGAGACCCTGCCGCCGGCGCAGCGCAATCCGTCGCCGCTCGGCAGGGCGATGCTGCGTTATGGCGAATTGCTGCGCCATCGCCGGCTGCTCGGCTATGCCGGCGCAGGCGGCTTTTTCTATGGCGGCATGTTTGCCTATATCGCCGGCACGCCCTTCGCCTACATCTCCTACCACCATGTGCCGGCCGCGCTTTACGGCGCGCTGTTCGCCGTCGGCATCGTCGGCATCATGGCGACCAACATGCTCAACTCCCGGCTGGTCCTGCGCTTCGGCAGCGACCGGCTGCTGCTGTGGGGAACGGCCGCGGCGGCATTGTCCGGCATGGCTCTCGCCGGCACGACCTCGATCGGCTGGGGCGGGCTCTGGGGGCTGGTCATCCCGCTGTTCTTCTTCGTCTCGGCAACCGGCTTCATCGTCGCCAACTCGATTGTCGGCGCGCTTGCCGGCTTCCCGGAACGCGCCGGCGCCGTCTCGGCGCTGATCGGCGCCATCCATTACGGCAGCGGCATATTGGGCTCGGCGCTGGTCGGTGCCCTTGCCGATGGCACGCCGTGGCCGATGGCCGCCGTCATCGCCGTGACCGGCGTGGGCAGCCTGCTGTGCGCACGGCTGATTTCCGGGGCCGGGCCTTCCCATGCCGCCTGAACCTCCGGCACGCCGGCAGGCGCCGCCTCGCTACGATCGATTACCACGGAAGAGGACGTCCATGCGGAACATCTCCAGGTACCTGTTGCCGATCATTCCGGTATTCGGCGTCGCCCTGTTTGCCGGCTGGCAGGTTCATGCCGAGAGCACGCGCGTGGTGTTTCCCGAAAACATCGATCAGCTCGTCCACTATACGACGGTGACGCGCGGCGAGGTCACCGAGCACATGCTGACCAGCCGCGAGGCAATCGAAGCCGTCAAGAAGGGTCGCCCGGTCCCCGCCGGCACGCATGTCGTGCTGGCCGACTATCGGGACGGCAAGATCCACCGCTATTTCGTCATGCAGAAGGGCGAGGGCTGGGGCGCGGACTTCGAGCCGCGGCGGCGCACCGGCGACTGGCAGTTCCAGTGGTTCTGGCCCGACCGCTCGATCAATACCAGCGAGAACACCGCGCGTTGCCAGTCCTGCCACCAGTCGCGGGCGGAGAGCGAATACATGTTCACCTTCAGGGACATGACCGCGTTCGATTAGGTGCATCCGGCGCGCGCCGGTGTTGTTCCCGCGTCATTGCGAAGGGCACGGCACATGCTGAGCCACCGCTTCCTGCTGCGCCTGATGCTCGATCTGATCGGCATGGGGCTGCTGCTTGCCTGCCTGGCCTATTACTGGCTGGACAATCTGGCGCATGAGCTCATGGGGACAGGGCTGTTCCTGCTGCTCATCGCCCATGCCGTCTTCAACCGGCGCTGGTATCGCGCGTTGTTCGACGGCCGCTACGACACGCGGAGGCGGATCGGCATCGCGGTCAACCTGTCGTTTCTGGCCGTCATGCTGGCGTTGGCGATCACCAGCCTGATCGTTTCGCGGTCGCTGCTTACCGCGTTCGCTCTCGATGACGATGTCGCCGTCCGGCAGATCCACAAGCTTGCCGCCTACTGGGCGGTGGCGGTTCTCGGCCTTCACCTCGGCCTGAACTGGTCCATCGTCATGAATGTTGTGCGCCATGCGCTCGGCCTCGTGGGGGCGCGACCGCTGCGCAGCTGGGCGCTTCGCGTGGTTGCCGGCGTGATCGCTGCCTTCGGCATCGAGAACTCTTTCGCGATGACCTTCGGCTCGAAGCTGTTGCTGCACACCACGCTCGACATGTGGGATTTCAACGAAGAGACGCCGCGCTTCTTCGTGAACTACCTATCGATCATCGGGCTCTATGCCGCGCTCGCACATTACGCCCTGGCGCTGATCCCGAGGCGCGGCCGGCGTTCATCCCCGCTCCCGGTGCTCCCCGAGCATCGCTGAGCCCCATCCCGGCATTCCCACCCCTGAAGGAGGCGTTTTCATGAGGAACATTGCAGCCACCGTCGCGATCTCGGCGCTCGCCGCGACCGCCGCCGATGCACAGGAGCGCCGCAATCCGCGCGTCGCGCCGCCGGCGGTGTACGACGTCGCCCCGGGTCTCGGCCATTTCACCGACGACATATTGTTCGGCGAGGTCTGGCCCAGCGGGGCGCTCGCCCCGCGCGACCGCAGCCTCGTCACCGTGACGACGCTGGTCTCGACCGGCAAGACCGCGCAGATCGG
The DNA here is from genome assembly GCF_018390605.1 of Ancylobacter defluvii. GTDB lineage: Bacteria > Pseudomonadota > Alphaproteobacteria > Rhizobiales > Xanthobacteraceae > Ancylobacter > Ancylobacter defluvii. The sequence continues at coordinate 230,410 of NZ_JAHBGD010000024.1, read as the reverse complement.
CAGCCATGTGCGCCGCGCGCTCGACAACGGCATGACGCCGGAAGAGATCGGCGAACTGGTGACCCAGCTTGCCTTCTATTCCGGCTGGCCGAACGCGATCTCCGCCGTCGCCGAGATCAAGAAAGTGTTCGACGAGCGCAAGATCGGCGCGGTCGTCGACAGTGACGCGGCGCGGATCGAGCTGGAGGCGGCGGCGGAAGCCGCGCGCACCGCCACCGTCGATACCGCGGTGGCGCCGACAGCGCCGGCGCTCGCCGATCTCACCAATCGCGTGCTGTTCGGCGATCTGTGGCGCCGGCCGGAGCTGGCGCCGCGCGACCGCAGCCTCGTCACCATGGCGGCCCTCATCGCCATCGGCCAGCCGGAGCAGCTTCCGTTCCACGCCAATCGCGCGATGGACAACGGGCTGACCCGTGCGGAGGCGGCCGAGGTGGCGGCGCACATCGCCTTCTATGCCGGCTGGCCGCGCGCGATGTCGGCGGTGCCCGTGCTGCAGCGTGTGTTCGCCAGCCGCGAGGCGGCCGCGTCCGCCAATGCCCCGGCCCCAGCCCTGACCCAGGCCCCGGTCGATCTGCGGATCGTCCGCGCCACGCCCGGCGCCGGAACGCCGGGTCCGGCCGAGTATTTCACCGGAGAGGTGCGGGTGTCCGGGCGCTACCAGAGCGACGCGCCGGCGCGCATCGGTGGCGCCACCGTGGCCTTCGCGGCGGGCGCTCGCACCGCCTGGCATACGCATCCGCTCGGCCAGACGCTGTTCATCATCTCCGGCCGGGGCTGGGTGCAGAAGGAAGGCGGCCCGATCGAGGAGGTACGGCCCGGCGATGTGGTGTGGATTCCGCCGCAGGTGCGGCATTGGCACGGAGCCGCCGCCAACGAGGCGATGACGCATTTCGCCATTGCCGAGGCTCTCGACGGCAACGTGGTCACCTGGATGGAGAAGGTCGCCGACGACGCCTATCTCGCCGGCCCACGGCCGGCGGATGGCAATCCGGGCTGATCGACCGCGGGGGGCAGCCATGACCTGCATGTGTCGTGGCTGGCCCGTCTCCTAGGACCGGCGATCCGGTTGCAGGATGGCGATCGCCTGCTCGGCGGCACGCCGCCCGCTTTCATAGGCGCCGTGCGCGGTCGAGAAATCGGTCGCGTGCGTCGCCTCGCCGGCGAAGAGCAGGCGGCCGTCGAACGGCCGCGCCAGTTCGCCGCGCGCCGCCGCCTGTCCCGGCAAGGCATGGCTGTAGGCGCCGCCGATCGAGGGCGTACCGAACCAGTCGGATGCCACCAAAGGCCGGAGGTGGCGCCGTGCCTGCGCGCCGAACAGGCGGACGATCTGCCCGATCGCCCGCTCGAACGCGGCATCGGCGCCTTCCAGCGAAACGGCGCGCGCGCCATCGGCGCCGAGGAAGCACTCGATCACCGGCCAGCCGAAGGGGCGGATGTAATAGGCGCCGGTCGCCGCGTCGTGCGGGTCGCCGGTCACGTGGCTTTCGGGCGCGAAGGGGCCGTTGCCGACGATCTCCAGGAACAGTTTTTCGTCGCGGCCGAGCGGCAGGCGGGCGGCGGCCTCGCGCCATGGGTCGAGCGCCGGCGGCAGCCGGATGGCGTCGCTCGCCAGCACATGGGTCGATACGGTGAGGATCGCCAGCCGGGTATTGATGGTGCCCGCCGGGGTGGCGAGCCGCACGCCGGATCCCTCCAGCCCGATCGCTTCCACCGGCGTGGCCAGGCGGAGGGCGGCGCCGTCGGGAAGGCTCGCGGTGATTAGCGTGCCGTAGCCTTCCATCACCCGCCAGTTCTGGCCCGTGGAGGCGGCGTCATAGGCGGCATAATCCTGGACCGAGATGCGCTCCAGCGTGTCGCCGCTGATGAAGCCGCTCAGCGCCTGCAGATAGGGATTCCATCGCCCGCCCGGCTCGAGCGCGTCTGCCGCGCGATCGCTGGTGCCGGCGAGGGCGGCAAGACGCTGGTTCCATTGGGTGAAGGCGCGGTCGGCCTCCTCTTGCTCCTCCGACGGGAAGCCGAGATCGTGATACTGGGTTCCCCATGCCGGCGGGCGGCGATCCACCGTGAAGCCGGCCTCGCCGGCGATGCGCGTCCACGGATTGCGGTCGCCGGAATGCAGCCATTCGCAGCCGAGGTCGAGGGGGACGCCGGCGGCCTTGCAGGTCCAGGCGCGTCCGCCGGTGCGCGGCAAGGCCTCGATCACCTGCACGGACAGGCCGGACCCGGCCAGCCGGCGCGCGGCGCCGATGCCGGCGGCACCGGCTCCAACGATGACGATATCGGGTTCGGCGGTCATGGCGTCTGCCGTTGTGTCTCGGAAGCTGCACTTCCGGCGGCGGCCGGAGGTAGAGCCGGATAAGCCGTCAGGTTTCAGTCGTCTGCACCGCGTAGCGCAGATGTACAAGCCCATGTTCCAGGGCGGTGCAGGAGGTGAGCGACAGCTGCACCTTGCCGGCAAGCCCGCTCTCGCCGGCGGCGATGATCGCGGGACTATCCAGCCGGCCGTCGACCGCCGGCGCGACGATGAGGCTGAGTTCGTCGACCAGTCCGGCGGCGAAGAAGGAGCCGTTGACGGCCGCGCCACCTTCCAGCAGCAGCCGACCTATGCCGAGCTCGCGGCCGAGCACGTCGAGCATCGCCCGCAGATCCATCGGTTCGGTATCGGCGACGATGTAGGAGACCCCGTCCGCCGCGAGCTCGGCGAGATGGCTGTCCGGCACGCCTGGCCCCAGCAGCACCACGACATGGTCGCCGCTCATGTCCCCGCCGTCGAAATGCAGCCGGCCGGCCGGATCGACCGCGATGGCAAAGCTGCCGGCCTCGCGCGCGGCAAAATGGGATGGTCGCTCCACCGCGCCCGGTTCCACCGGCGCATGCGGCCCGCTCTCGGCCATTTCCGCCATGGTCACGCGACCGACGATCCAGCCGTCGCCCTCGAATGCCGCGTGCAGGCGCTCATAGACGTCGGACCACTGGCCGCGGCTGCCGTCCGGGCTGGCGCTCCAGCGGCCGGGATGAAGCCGCCCGTCCACCGATGAGATCATGTGGCAGATGACATGGGGTTTCATGGCGCTTCCTCCGGACGGCTTTTTGGTGTGGCCGCGCGCCGTTGCCGACGCGGCGGCACTCTCTTCTTCCAACTCAGGCCGCGCTGGCCGGCGACGCCGGCAGGGTGGCCATGTCGATGACGAAGCGGTAACGGACATCGGCCCGTTCAAGCCGCTCGAAGGCCTGGTTGATCTGATCGATCCCGATCATTTCGACATCGGGGAGGACGCCCGCCTTGGCGCAGAAGTTCAGCATTTCCTGCGTCTCCGCAATACCGCCGATCGGAGAGCCGGCGATCCGCCGCCGGCCGAGCAGCAGCGGCACGGTGGACGGCTCGGCGAGCGGCCCGACTTGGCCGACCAGGACCAGCGTGCTGTCGACATCCAGAAGCGGCAGATAGGGATTGATGTCGTGCTTGACCGGGACGGTGTCGATGATCAGGTCGAAGCCGTTCGCCGCCTCGGCCATCGCTTCAGTGTCGGACGACAGCAGGAGGCGGTCGGCGCCGAGCGTCAGCGCGTCGGCTTCCTTGTCCTTGCTTCGGCTTACCACGGTCACGTCGGCGCCCATGGCGGCGGCGAGCTTCACCGCCATATGGCCGAGGCCGCCCAGGCCGATCACGCCGACGCGGCTGCCGGGGCCGACATTCCAGGTCCGCAACGGCGAATAGGTGGTGATGCCGGCGCATAGCAGCGGCGCCGCCTTGGACAGATCGAGCCCGTCGGGCACGCGCAGCGCGAACTCCTCGCGGACGACGAGATGCTTCGAGTAGCCGCCATGGGTCGGCTCGCAGCTGAAGCGATCCTTGTCGTTGTAGGTCTGGGTGTTTCCCTTGCGGCAGAGCTGCTCCAGTCCCTTGCGGCACTGGTCGCATTCGCGGCAGCTGTCGACCATGCAGCCGACGGCGACATGATCGCCGATCCTGTAGAGCTTGACCGCATTGCCGACCGCGATCACCCGACCGACGATCTCATGGCCGGGAACCATAGGATATTGGCTCCATCCCCAGTCGTTGCGGGCTTGATGCAGGTCGCTATGACAAACGCCGCAATAGAGCACTTCCATCGCGACATCGTCGGCGCGCAGTTCGCGGCGCTCGAAGTCGAACGGGGCGAGCGCCGCGTCGGCCGACTGGGCGGCATAGCCGGTGGTCTTCATCATCGGTACTCCGTGAGCGCGGCGACCCGCACCACGCTCGATGTTCCCTGCGCGGGCGCCTCGTGCACGCCGCTAACGGCGATAACCTACTCGTGAGCCATTCCCGGAATTAGACGCCATAGACTGCATGGAGCTATATCTGGAGTTCATGAATGCGCCGTGAGGAACTGGTCGATCTCAATGCGTTCCTCGCGGTGGCGGAGGAGCGCAGCTTCACCCGTGCCGCCGCCCGGCTCGGCACGTCCCAGTCCTCGCTGAGCCACACCGTCCGGCGGCTGGAATCCCAGCTCGGCGTGCGCCTGCTGACGCGCACCACCCGCAGCGTCGCGCCGACCACGGCGGGCGAGCGCCTGCTCGACACATTGCGGCCGGCGCTGGACAACATCAGCGCCGAACTCGCCTCGTTGAGCGAATTGCGCGAGAAGCCGGCCGGAACCATTCGCATCACCGCCGCCGAGCATGCGGTCGAAACCGCCATCTGGCCGGTGCTGGAGCGGTTTCTGCCCAACTACCCCGACATCCATGTCGAGCTCAGCGTCGATTCCAGCCTGACCGACATCGTGACCGAGCGATTCGACGCCGGCGTCCGCCTTGGCGAGGCGCTTGCCAAGGACATGGTGGCGGTGCGGATAGGGCCGGATCTGCGCATGGTGGTGGTCGGCGCGCCCGCCTATTTCGAGAGCCATCCCATACCGCGCACGCCCAACGATCTCGCCGATCACCAGTGCATCAACCTGCGCATGTTGAGCTCGGGCGGCCTCTACGCATGGGAGCTGGAGAAGGACGGCCGCGAAATCCGCGTGCGCGTGGAGGGGCAGCTGGCCTTCAACGGCATCCGCATGATCGTCACCGCCGCCGTCGCGGGGTTCGGCCTCGGCTTCGTCATGGAGGACAGGGTGCTCGAGCATCTTGCGGATGGGCGGCTGGTACGGGTGCTGGAGGACTGGTGCCCGCCATTTCCCGGATATCACCTCTATTACCCGAGCCGGCGGCAGCCCTCCGCCGCCTTCTCCGTGCTGGTGGACGCCTTGCGATACCGGGGTTGAAACACCGGCCAACGCTCGCCGTCGCCCGGTTCTGACGCTACGTCATTCATGAATTGCAGGCATAGGCTTATGCAGGCTGGACGATCTAATGGTCCGCGCGAGCCTGGGTTAATCTAGCGTTTATCGGTTCCAAAGAGAGCCTCCGATCTGTCGCGGGGTTGGGGAAAGACAGGCGGATATCCGGCGCTACGGGCGCCGGTCTCTGGCAGGCCGATGCCCCGAGAGGGTGCGTGGCGGTGGTCCATTGCGCGATCGCCGGGCGCCCGCGCTCTCGCATGTTTGGTCGGCGCCCCGGACAACAGGATTGAGTGTGAAACGCACGATCGGTTTCTTGAGTTTGGTTTTCCTTTCCATTTCCGCGCCGGGTCTGGCTTCCGCCCAGGATGCCGCGACCGGCGAGCGCCTGTTTCGCCAGCGCTGCGCCTCCTGCCATACCCTCCAGCCCGGCCAGAACCGCATCGGCCCGACGCTGGCCGGCATCGTCGGCCGCAAGGCCGGCAGCGTCGAGGGCGCCCGCTATTCGCCGAAAATGCGTGAGCTCGACGTCACCTGGGACGCGGCGCAGCTCGACAGCTTCATCGCCAATCCGCGCGCGATGGTTCCAGGCACCACGATGACGGTGTCGGTGGCCAATGCCGCCGACCGGGCCAGCATCACCGCCTATCTCACCGGATTGGCGGCCGCCAACTAGCTGAAACTTCATCCTCAAGCCGGGAGCGAGAGATGGCGAAGCTCAACATCAACGGAAAAGTGGTCGAGGTGGATGTCGAAGAAGACACGCCTCTCTTATGGGTCATCCGCGAACATGTCGGCCTGACCGGCACCAAATATGGCTGCGGCGTCGCCCAGTGCGGTGCCTGCACCGTGCATCTCGACGGGGTGGCGACGCGCTCCTGCGCGCTACCGCTCAGCGCCGTGACGGAAGAAAACAGGATCGTCACCATTGAGGGGCTCGGCGCTGAGACACCGCATCCGGTGCAACAGGTCTGGGCCGAGCTCGACGTCGCCCAGTGCGGTTACTGCCAGGTCGGCATGATCATGGCCGCCTCGTCGCTGCTGGCGCAGAACCCCAGCCCGAGCGACGACGACATCCGTGCCGAGATCACCAATATCTGTCGCTGCGGAACCTATCCGCGGGTGCTTGCCGGCGTGAAGCTCGCCGCCGAGCGCATGACGAACCGCGGTTGAGGAGGCGTCGATGACGATGCAGCAACGCACCAATTCGCCGAGCCGCACAGGCCGGCTCTCCCGTCGCGGCTTCCTTGCCGGCGCCGGTGCCGCCGCGGGCGCCTTCAGCTTCGGGTTTTCCTTCCCGCTGCCGGTTCGCGCGGTGGCGCAGGCCGCGGTGAAGGAGGTCAATGCCTGGGTGGTGATCCAGCCGGACGACACCGTCATCATCCGCATCGCCCGCGCCGAGATGGGGCAGGGATCGCTGACCGGCCTCGCCCAGCTCGTCGCCGAGGAGCTGGAATGCGACTGGGACAAGGTGCGCTTCGAACTGGTCGAGCCCGGTGAGAACCGGCGGCGCGACCGGGTCTGGCGCGACCAGTCCACCGGCGGCTCCCGCGCGATACGCGGCTCGCAGGAATATGTCCGCATGGGCGGTGCCGCCGCGCGCTCCATGCTGGTGCAGGCCGCTGCGCAGGGCTGGGGCGTCCCGGCCGGACAATGCACCGTGGCGAAGGGCGTCATCACCCATCAGGCGAGCGGCCGCTCGACCACCTATGGCGCGGTCGCCGAGGTCGCTAACGGCATCGCGCCGCCGACCGGCATCACGCTCAAGGACCCGAAGGACTGGACGATTGCCGGGCAGCCGGCCAAGCGGCTCGACACGCTCGACAAGCTGGACGGCTCGCTGGTCTACGGCATGGACATCGCCATGCCGGGCATGCTGGTCGCCATTCCCAAGGCCTGCCCGGTGCATGGCGGCAAGCTGAAGAGCTTCGATGCCGCCGCGGTGTCCGGCATGCGCGGCGTGAAGCATGTGCTGCGCGTTGACGACGAGACGGTGGCGGTGGTGGCGGACACCTTCTGGCGCGCCAAGACCGCGCTCGACGCCCTGCCCATCGAGTGGGACAACGGACCCAATGCCAACGTCTCCAGCGAGACCATCGCCGAGATGCTGCGCGAGGGCCTGAGCGCCGAGACCGAGTATGTCGGCAACCGTGCCGGCGACGCCAAGGGCGCTCTGGCCAGGTCGAGCCGGGTTATCGAGGCGGATTACGGCTTCCCCTATCAGAACCACGCGCCGATGGAGGTCATCAACGCCACGGTGCTCTGGACGCCGGAGCGCTGCGAGATGTGGGGCCCGACGCAGGTGGCCGAGGCGGCGCTGACCGCGCTGGCGACCGCCGCCGGCCTGCCGGTCGAAAATTGCGAGGTGCATGTGAAGCGCATCGGCGGCAGCTTCGGCCGCCGGCTGACGACGGAATATGTGACCATGGCGACGCTCATCGCCAAGCAGGTTCCCGGCACGCCGGTCAAGATGATGTGGACCCGCGAGGAGGACATGGTGCAGGGGCGCTACCACCCCGTCACCCAGTGCCGCCTGCGTGGCTCGCTGGATGCGGATGGCAATCTCGACGCGCTGCACATGCGCATTTCCGGCCAGTCGATCATGGCCTATATGCGCCCGTCCATCATGACCGCCAACGGCGATCCGGTCACCTTCCAGGGGCTGATGCCGGATGGCGCGGAGATGGCGATCGGCTACACCATCCCCAACCTGCTGATCGACCATGCGATGCGCAATCCGCACATCCGGCCGGGCGCCTGGCGCGGCGTCAATCTCAACCAGAACGCCGTCTATCTCGAATGCTTCATCGACGAGATGGCGCAGGCGGCCAATGTCGATCCGCTGGTGTTCCGCCGCAAGCTGATGGCAAACCATCCCAAGCACCTCGCCGTGCTGGAAGCCGCGGCGAAGGGCATTGGCTGGGAAACCACCAAGCCGCCGGAAGGCGTGCATCGCGGCCTCGCCCAGGTGATGGGTTTCGGCAGCTATGTGGCGGCGGCGGCCGAGGTATCGGTGTCGGCAGGCCGGCTCAAGATCCACCGCATCGTCGCGGCGACGGATCCGGGCTATGTGGTGAACCCGCAGCAGGTCGAGGCGCAGATCGCCGGCTCCTTCGTCTACGGACTCTCGGCCATGCTCTATGGCGAGTGCACGGTGAAGGACGGGCGCATCGAGCAGGAGAACTTCGACACCTACAACGTGATGCGGCTGGACGAGATGCCGGTGGTCGAGGTGATCACCGTGCCGTCGGGCGGTTTCTGGGGCGGTGTCGGCGAGCCGACCATCGCCGTGGCGGCGCCGGCGGTGCTCAACGCGGTATTCGCCGCCACCGGCAAGCGGGTGCGGAACCTGCCGCTGAAGAACATCGATCTCGGCACCAGCTGAGAGGCGGGACTTTGCGCCGGACGGGTCGCCACCCGCCCGGCGCGAGGGCCGAAAGCCACCCGCTCAGCGGGTCAGGAAATCATCCACATGCCGCGCGAACAGCTCGGCGCGGGTGCGCGGGTAGAAATGACCGCCATCGAGCGCGACGAGTTCCGCACCCGCAATGGCGCGGGCGATGCGCTCGGACTGTTCGAACAGGATCATCTCGTCGTCGCGGGCGCCGATGACCAGCGTCGGCGCCGCGATGCGGTCGAGATCGGCGGCGCGATCATAGGCCAGCAGCATGCGGATGCGGGCGGCTGCCACCGCCAGCGGCGCCAGTACCTCGCCCGCCCGGCCGATGGCGGCGTCGAGCTCTGCTTCATGCGCGGCGATCCAGTCCGCGTCGTAGCCGAGCACATGGGTGAAGGCCTGGTAGATGGCCGGCTGGTTGGCTTCAAGCAAGGCGAGCCGCGCCGTGAACAGCGCGCGGAACCGCGCATCCGGGCCCGGCCAGCTCCCCGAGACGACGATCCGCCCGACCCGCTCGGCAGCCTCCAGAGCCAGCGTCTGCACCACGGTGCCGCCGGTGGAATGGCCGACCAGATGCGCGGTCGTGCATCCTTCAGCATCCATGATCTCCACGACGTCGCGCGCAATCCGCTCGATCGTGTACGGCCCGTCCTGCCGATCGCTGCGGCCGGCGCCGCGATGATCGGCGAGGATGAGCCGGAACCGGTCCTCCAGCCGCTCGGCGACTGGCTCCCAGAACCGCCCGTCGCCGCCGAGGCCGGGGATGAGCACCACCGGCGCGCCACTGCCGCGCACCTCGTAATGCACGCGGCAGCCATCGGAGGTGGTGAGCAACGGCATTACGCGGTCCTCAGATCGGCTGTTCGCCGGTATAGCCCGGCCAGGTGTCGCCGAGCCGGTAGCCATCCGGGAAGGGATCGGTCGGATCGAGCACATATTGGTGGAAGGCGGTGATCCAGGCGGGGCCGGTGATGGTGGGCAGCACCGCTGGCAGGCCGGCAAGCTCGGTGGTGCCGCGCAGGCGGCCGATGAACTCGGTGCCGATCAGCGAGCGGTGGGTGAAGCGCTCGCCCACCTGCAACTCGCCGCGCGCGTGCAATACCGCCATACGGGCGCAGGTGCCGGTGCCGCAGGGCGAGCGGTCATGCCGGCCGGGCGAGACGATGACGGTGTTCTTCGAGGTCAGTCCATCCGCCGTGCGTTCCAGCGGCCCGGCGAACAGGGTCTGGTTGATGGTGTGGATTTCCGGGTTCTCCGGGTGGATCGCCGGCACCTGTTCGGCCGCAGCTTTCTTGATGCGCTCGCCGACTTCCACCAGTTCGCCGGCCTCCTTCAGGTCGAGCGAATAGCCGAGGCTCGCCGCATCGACGATGGCGTAGATCATGCCGCCATAGGCGACGTCGACCTTGATGGCGCCGAGGCCGGGCACGTCCACCTTGGCATCGAGCGCGAAGACGAAGCCGGGTACGTTGTCGAAGGTCACGTTCACGCATTTGCCGTCGCGGCACTCGGCGGAGACCTTCACCAGCCCGGCCGGTGCCTCCATGATCAGCTCGGTGACCGGCTCCTGCATCGGGATCATGCCGGTCTCCAGCAGCACGGTGACGGTGCAGATGGTGTTGGTGCCGGACATCGGCACGTAGTAGTCCGACTCGATGATGACGAAGCCGGCATCGGCTTCCGGCCGCGTCGGCGGCAGCACCAGGTTGACGCATTGCGAGACACGCCCGCGCGGCTCGTTCAGCAGGAACTTGCGCAACTCGTCACGATGCGTCTGCACATATTGCATCTTCTCGAACATGGTCTTGCCGGGCACGTCGAGGACGCCCCCGGTGATGACTTCGTTGAGTTCGCCGGCCGCATGGGCGCCGACCACGGTGATCATTCGGCTGAAGCGCATCGGAGCCCCCTCACGCTGCGCTGCGCTGCGCGGCGGCAAGCGCCGTCACGGTCGCTTCGAGGATGCCGAGCACCCGCTGGCGCTCGGCGCCGATCAGCGGCAGGCGCGGCGCGCGCACCCATTCCGGCGCACCATAGACCACCTTCTCGGCGAGCTTGATGTACTGCACCAGCTTCACGTCGGTATCGAGATGGAAGGCCGGGGTGAGGATGCGGTAGAGCGTACGGGCCTCGTCGAACTTGCCGGCCTTGCACAGGTTGAACAACTCCACGCATTCCGCCGGCCAGGCATTGGTCATGCCCGAGACCCAGCCGGTGACGCCGAGCGCGGCGCTTTCCAGCAGCAGGTCGTCGACGCCGCAGAACACCGAGAAGCGGTCGCCGCATTCGTTGTAGAGGTCGGTGACGCGGCGGATGTCGCCGGTCTCCTCTTTGATGCAGACGATGTTCTTCACATCGACCAGCTCGTTGAGAATGGCCGGGGTGACGTCGACGCCATAGGCGATCGGGTTGTTGTAGATCATGATCGGCAGGCCGCAGCCGGTGCCGAGCGTGCGATACCACGCTGCCGTCTCGCGCGGGTCGCTCTTATAGGCAATGGAGGGGAACGCCATCAGCCCCTCGGCGCCGAGCTTCTCATAGTGCCGGGCGGAGGCGAGCGCGTCGGCCATGCCGACATGGGCGAGGCCGGACAGCAGCGGCACCCGGCCGGCGACGACCTCCTTGGCGGCGAGGATGACGGATTCACGTTCGGCGGCGGTCAGCGAGGCGTTCTCGCCCAGCATCGGCAGCACGATGACGCCCGACACGCCGCTCTTGATCAGCCGATCGAGACTGGACTGGGTGGCGGCGAGATCGACGCTCTCGTCCTCGCGCAGCTTGGTGGTGACGGCGGGAAAAACTCCGGTCCAGCGGGTCATAGCGTGTCCTTTGGCGTTTCCTGGGGCATAGGGGAGGCGTCGGCGAGTTCGGCGAGGAGGCGGGTGAGGTCATCAGGCGTGTCACAGGGGATGACACCGAGCCGGCTAATGTCCTTGCGGACATCGACCGGCAGGCCAGAATTGGAATCGTCCGGCACCTGGTTGAGCCGGCCGCCGATGCACACCGGCAGATCGGCGCCGGCGCGGGCGAGCGCGTCCTTGACCTCGCGCGCATAGCGCAGCGCGACGCCGTTATAGGTGCTGATGGCGATCATATCGGCCCTCGACGCCAGCGCCGTGGCGACCAGGTCGTCGGCATCGACGGAGGTGCCGCCATCGACGACGGTGACGCCGAGTTGATCCAGGGTGCGGGCGATGAGGTTCTTGCCGTGCTCGTGCACGTCGCTCGACGCCACGCAGGCCGTCAGGCGCCAGCCGGAAATGCGGGCGGCGGCGTTGGGTGGCACGCGCGCCGCCCAGGCACGGGCGTCGTGCTCGAGTTCCTCCACCCATTCGGCCAGCGCCACCGAGCGGCGTCCGCTCCAGGCGGAGGCATCCGGTTCGCCGGCGCCGAACGCCGCTTCCAGCCGCTTGGGGCCGATGCGGCGCAAAGCGAGCATCATCTGCGCCGCATCGCTGGTATCGATGCCGGCCTCGGCCAGTCCGGCAAGGGTGCGTGCGGCGAACAGGCGGCCGCCTTCAACGAGTTGGTCTGCGAGCGCATCCACTGGGGTGAGGTCGATCAGACCGGCGGAAGCGCCGGCGTGCTCGGCGAGGCGATGGGCGAAGAGCTGCGCGTCGATGATCTCGTCGATGTCGGGAATGCGCTCGTTCTCGGTGACCGGCACCGGATTGATCGCGTGCCCGGAATGGGTGCGTGTCAGCGCCCAGATGTCGGCCTGCAGATAGCTGGCGAGGCTGGCATAGTTGCCGGCGGGCGTGGATTTGTAGCTCACCGTGTTGCCGAAGATCATGGTGCCCGGCGTGTCAGTGACCTTCGCCAATGCGGCATGGAAAGCCATGCGCACCAGCGGCGCGGTGAAATGGTGGCCGAAGCAGTGCGAGAGGCGGGCGCCGATCAGCGTCTCGACGATGTGCTTCTCCACCAGCACCATGCCGAGCGCCGAGCTCATGTCGGAAAACAGCCCGGCAAAGCCGTCGTCGAGGTTCGAATGCACCAACACCTCCACCGGCTGCGCGGCGATGAGGCCGAGCGCGGTCACGGTGGCATGGGTGGTGGCGACGTCGTCATCCCAGTCCGGCAGGCGGAAGGTGAAATACTGCCCGAGATTGCCGATGGCGGTGGCGCCGGCCGCCAGCGCACCCTTGGTGTTTTCCAGCGCGCCGGGCAGGCCGAGCATGAAGTCGCCGAAATGCGCGGCGGCCGGCGCGGCATTGGTGATGCGGGCGAAGCTCTCCGCATCGTCCAGCACAATGCCGGTGCCGCGCCGGCTGCCCTTGCGCAGCTCGGGCGGATAGCCCATCGACATGTCCAAGGTGATGCCGAAGCGGTCGACCCGCGCGCCCTGGCGCGCCGCGGCCTCGTGCACCTGCGCGATAGCCGCGACGGTGCGCTCCACGCTGCGAAAGCCGATATGGGCGTGCTGCATGATGCACCCGGCCTTCGCTTGCCGGCGCTTGTACTCTGCCTCGCTCGCTACGTTCTGCGCGTCGAGAAAAGCGTTGCGGCCCACCGTCCAGTCCCGCGCCAGCGCCCGGCCCTCGGCGACGAGTTCGCGGCCCGGCCGGAGCGTCGGCGGGATCAACTGGTCGCGGGGAGGAAGGGGGGCGGTCACGGGCTGGCTCCGTCAGCGCATCGGCGAGAGCGCGGTCGGCGCCAGGATGCGCGTCTGCTGGCTCTGGATCATGCCCTTGATGGCGGCGAGGTAATCCTGCCACGGCTCATGGGCGAGCATCTTTGCTCGGCGGGCCTCGCGGTCGGCCATGCTCTCGTAGCGCCACAGGGCGATGACATGGTTGAGTTCGCCGATCTCGGTGACGAAATGGCCGATGAATTCGCCGAGAAAATGCTTCTGGATATCGAGGCCCAGCGTCTCATAGGTCTTCAGGAAGTCGCCCATGCGGCCCGGCACGATGTGGTAGTCGCGTTCCTCGAGGATCATGGCTCGCCTCACGCCAGCTGGAAGCCGAAGGCGAGCGGGTCGCGCTCGTCGACGGTGATGGTGTTGTGGCCATAGACCCGCGCCCAGCCGCCGATGCTCGGGAGGATGGCGGGCCGGCCGGCGAGTTCAGTGGCGCTCTCCACCCGACCGTGGAACAGCGTGCCGATGATGCTCTCATGCACGAAATCGTCGCCGACCTTGAGCAAGCCCTTGGCCACCCGCTGCGCCATGCGGGCGGAGGTGCCGGTGCCGCAGGGCGAGCGGTCGATGCCCTTGGCGCCGTAGAACACGGCGTTGCGGGCATGCGCCTCCGGGTGCTTGGGTCCATCCGCCCACATCACATGGCTGACGCCATTGATGCGCGGGTCTTCGGGATGCACCGGCGCGACCGCTTCCTGTACCGCCGCACGAACGATGGGGCTCCATTTGAGGATGTCCTCGGCCTTCATGCCGTCGAGGCCGGCCCAGTTGGCCTGCGGTTCGACGATGGCGTAGTAGTTGCCGCCATAGGAGACGTCGACGGTCAGTGCGCCGAAGCCGGGAATGTCGACCGTGACGTCCTCGGCATGCAGGTAGCTCGGGATGTTGAACAGCCGCACCTGGTCGACGAAGCGGCCGTTGCGGGTGTATTCGACCTCGACCTTGCCGGCCGGCACTTCCAGCGACAGCTTGCCTTCGACGCGCGGCACCACGAAGCCCTGTTCCAGCGCCACGGTAACGGTGCCGATGGTGCCATGCCCGCACATGGGCAGGCAGCCGGACACCTCGATGAACAGCACGCCCAGTTCGCAATCCTCGCGCGAGGGCGGGTAGAGGATGGAGCCGGACATCACGTCATGGCCGCGCGGCTCGAACATCAGCGCCTTTCGCACCCAGTCATGCTGCGCCAGGAAGATCTGCCGCTTCTCGGCCATGCTGACATTGGGCAGCAGCGGCGCGCCGCCGGCGACCACGCGCACCGGATTGCCGCAGGTGTGGGCGTCGACACAGAGGAAGGTGTGCGGGTTCATGGCGAGGCTCGGCGTTCTCTAGCTGAAGCGTTGAATGGCGAACGGGGTGACGTCGACGGAGGTTTGGCGGCCGGCGACCAGTTCGGCGATCAGCCGTCCGGTGGTCGGGCCGAAGGTGAGGCCGGTATGGCCGTGCCCGAAGGCGTAGAAGACATCGTCGCGCCGGGGCGAGCGGCCGATGACGGGCAGCGAATCCGCCGTGGTCGGGCGGTGGCCCATCCAGCGGGTGCCGCCTTGCGTGTTCAGCCCCGGCAGGAAGCGGCGGCCAAGTTCGGCCAGCGCGTCCGAGCGGGCATAGTTCGGTGCGGCGTCCAGTCCGGCGAATTCCGCCGCACCGCCGATGCGCAGCCCGCTCTCGATGGGGGTGGCGACGAAGGCGCGCTCGGCGAAGATCACCTCGCGGGAGAGCGACACGCCGGGCGAGGGCAGGGTGGTGTTGTAGCCGCGCTCGCTCTCGATCAGTGCGCGGTCGCCGATCTGCCGGGCGAGCCGGCCGGACCAGGCACCGGCGGCAACCACCAGCCGCTCGAAGGGCAGGTGGCGACCGTCTTTGGTCACGACCTCCTGCCCGGAGATGCCGGCCACCTCGCCCTTGATCATCGCGACGCCGCGCGCTTCGAGGGCGAGGCGCAACCGGTCGACGATGCGCTTCGGATCGGACACATGCGACCATTGCGGCGTCATGATCGCGTGGCGGATGCTCGCGGCCAGCGCCGGCTCAAGTTCACGGGCCTCCTCGCCGGTCAGTTCCTCGCAGACGAGGCCGTGGCGACGACGAAGCTGATGGAAGCGCAGATCGGCGTCGAGGCCCGCGCGTGTCTCATAGACCCACAGCGCGCCGACCTTATGAAGGTCGCCCATCAGGTCGAGCTCGGCCAGCAGCGGTAGCATGTCGTCATAGGTGCGGGCCGACAGAGTGGCAAGGGAGGCGGTTATCGCCTCCACCCGCTCCCAGCGCCCTTCCTTGAGGAAGCGCAGCAGCCATGGCACCAGCCTGGGAAAATGCGTCAGGCGCAACGACAGAGGCCCGAGCGGATCGAACAGCCAGCCCGGCACCTTGCGGGCCAGCCCCGGCACCGAGGCCGGAATGATCTCGGTGACACCGATGCCGGCGGCATTGCCGAAGGAGCACTTGTCGCCCGGCGGATCGCGGTCGAGCACCGTGACCTCATGTCCGTCCGCGTGCAGCGCTCGCGCGCAGGAGAGCCCGACGATTCCGGCACCGATGACGAGAATGCGCGACATGCCGGACGATGTCCTTAAATCACGAGTGAAGCGAAGTGGCGTCGCACCGCGTGGGCCAGGCTCAGTGCGGTGAGAAGGGATGTCTTGGGATTGTCGGGCGCCGGCCGGTTGGCGAAGCGCATCAGCGCGCTGCCGGCCGGGCTCTCCACCGCGATCTCATGGGTGTTGCCGGTCACGGCGGGATCGGCGATGACGCGCACATCGGCAAGGGCCGGGCCGACGGCGAGCGCAACGGTGAGCCCGGCATTCAGATTGCGAGGGTAGCGCCGCGCGGCCGCGCCGGCGCTGCCCTCGAACAGCACGACTTCCGAGGCGAGCGCCTCCGGGTCGTGGCCAAGCGTCCGCAGTTCCTCGCTCCAGGCCGCAGGCGGCTTGCGAGAGGTGTAGCGCACCTGCGCATCCGGCAGGCCGGCGACGGCGGTGAGATAGTCGAGCCCGCCGACGGCGCCGGCCGGCACGATCAGCCGGGCCCCGCTGGTTTCGGCGGCGAGGACGAGGCGGTGCAGCAGGCCGTCATCGGCCAGCGCGCCGGTGGAGGTGATGACGAGGCTGATGCCGGCCTCGAGCAGCGCCGGGGCGTAGGCCTCGACGGCGCCCTGTCCGGCCGCCTCGACGACCAGGGCAGGGCGGGCGGCAATCAGCGCGTCCAATGTATCGAGAGCACGGATTTCCTGCGGCAGCGCGGCGCCGCCGCGCCGCAGCACGGCCAGGCGATAGCAGGAATCCTTGCCGAGCTCGGCCGCCAGCGCGCGGCCGATGGCGCCGAAGCCGATCAGGGCCACCTGGTGCGGAGAAATCCGGCGCGCCGGGTTCATTGACCTCACCAGGCCGACATGCCGCCATCGACGGTGAACATCGCACCGGTGGCGAAGGAGGCCTCGTCGGAGGCGAGCCAGAGGATGGCGCTGGCGATCTCCACCGGCTGGGCCCAGCGGTTGATCGGCGAGCGGGCCTTGAGCTTGGCCTTGAAGGTGTCCGGATCGGGATGGTTGGCGACCATCTTTTCGAAATAGCTCGACCAGGTGACGCCCGGCGCGACGCAGTTCACCCGGATCTTCTGCTCGGCATGATCGAGCGCCATCGCCTTGGTCAGCGCGGCGACGCCACCCTTGGAGGCGACATAGGCGGCGCGGTCGAAGATGCCGACGGTGGCGACGTTGGAGGCGGTGTTGACGATGGTGCCGCCGCCCTGCGCCGCCATCACCGGAATGGCGTGCTTGCAGCACAGGAAGACACCCTTGAGATTGACCGCCATCAACGCATCCCAGTCGGCTTCCTCGGTATTTACAACCGTGCCCGGAATGCCGTAGCCGGCATTGTTGGCGAGGATGTCGAGCCGGCCGAAGCGCTCCACGGCGGTATCGACCATCCGCTTGACCTCGTCGCTGCGGCTGACATCCACCGCCATGGCGACGGCGTTGGGGCCCAGACGTTCGGCGACCTGCGCGGCGCCTTCGCCGTTGCGGTCCGCCAGCAGGACACGGGCACCTTCCCGCACGAATAGCTCGGCCGCCGCCTCACCGATCCCGGCGGCGGAGCCGGTGATGATGGCGACTTTGTCTTTGAGACGCATGGAATCCTCGACAGTCAGGAATGGGTCGGCCGCAGTGCCGAACGGTTGGGCCGGCTCAGGGCCGGCGCTGGTCGGTCGGCTGGGCGGCGAAGACGGTGTCACGCTCGATCTGCAGAACGTTTTCCGGGCGCGGGAACGGCGCGGGGGCGGGTTCGCCGTCCTGGCGAGGGCGGCCGATGAGGCGGAAGAAGTCCTCCAGCCCGTTCGGTACGATGAGCCAGGTCCAGATGATGTCGCCGGTGCCCTCGTTGATGAACATGTGCCGGCGGTTGCGGCCGATGAAGAAGGCCGAGCCCGGCTGCATCGGATGGTCGACGCCATCGATCACGGCACGGCCCTTGCCACTGACGACGAAGATGACTTCCTCGTTCCGGTCATGGGCATGCTCGCGTACATAACCGCCCGGCGGCACGGTCTGTGTCCCGAAGCCGATGGGAAACTCCATGGGCACCACTTCCGGGGCGAAGATCACATCGATATGGCCATTGGCCGGCACCGGCTGCCAATAGCTGATCGCCTCGCCCGGCTGCTTCGCCAGCACGTGGCCGGCATAGGTGGTGGTTCCGGTCTGGGAGGTTCCGCCCGCTTGTTCCGACATGTGTCTGCTCCACTCTCTCAGCAGAGAGGATTGAATACAATATTCAGGATAGGCTCGAAAAATCGGAATGAAAGTCTAAAAAATAGGCATTTATGGAACATTTATGCCTGATAAACGTGCTTGTTGATCTATGACAATTGAATATCGTATTCAATATGGAGCGAATGGAATGATCGCGAAAGTCGGCCGCCAGTCGTTGACGGATCAGATCGTCACCGAGCTGCGGCATCAGATCATCACCGGTCTGCTGGCTGAGGGCGCCCCGTTGCGCCAGGAAAAGCTGGCCGCCGAGCTGGGGGTTTCCCGCGTCCCGCTGCGCGAGGCGATCCGCCAGCTGGAGGCCGAGGGCCTCGTCGTGTCGGAACTGCACAAGGGGACGGTGGTGTCCTCCTTGTCGCTGGAGGAGATCGAGGAGCTGTTCGAGATCCGCCTGCGCATGGAGACCTGGCTGTTCGAAGCCGCCATTCCGTGCATGACGGAGGAAGATTTCGTCCTGGCCGAAACCGTCACCGACGAAGCCATGGCGAGCGGCAGCGTGGAGAACTGGGGCGAGCTCAACTGGCGCTTCCATGAAGCGCTCTATCGCCCGAGCGGTTATCTGATCGCGCTCAAGCTGCTGCGGACCGTGCACGACAACGCCAACCGCTACGTGAACCTGCAGATCGCGGTGGCGGAGGATGTGGAGCGCGAGCTCGCCGACCATCGCGCGCTCATCGCCTTCGCCCGGCTCGGCGACATCCGGCGAGGGGGCGACACGCTGCGGGCGCACATACAGCGCGTCTCGCGCAACCTCATCGCGTCGCTGGCCGAAGGGCGGATGGGCAAGGCGCGCAACATCGCTTGAAGAGCAGGTTGCCGGCGCGTGTTGGCACCCTGCGCAGAAACGGTCCGAAAACGGGCCCAGAGAGAAGGGAACTGACATGCGTTTGAAGAGCATACTCTGCGCTGCCGTTGCCATGGCCGCGCTGACCGGGGCGGCCCGGGCCGACATCCTGATCGGCACGGCGGGGCCGACCACCAATGCCGAGGCGCTGTTCGGCACCACCTGGCAGAACGGCATGGAGCTGGCCGTGCGCCAGGCCAACGCGGCCGGCGGCGTCCAGGGGCAAAAGCTCGTCCTCGTTCGCGACGATGACGGCGGCGATCCCAAGCAGGGCACGCTGATCGCCCAGAAGCACTGCGACAATGCCGGCATGCTGGCCGTCGTCGCCAACTTCAACAGCGGCGTGACCATCCCCTCGTCCGACATCTACAATCGCTGCGGCATGCCGCAGGTGACCAACGCCTCCAACCCGAAGGTCACCAAGGCCGGCTACAAGAACCTGTTCCGTCCGATCGCCAACGACCTGTCGCAGGGCGCGGCGCCGGCCGAATACGCGCTGACCAAGCTTGGCGCCAAGAAGGCCGCCATCGTCCACGACAAGCAGGCCTTCGGCCAGGGCGTCGCCGAGGTGTTCCGCACCAACTTCACCAAGGGCGGCGGTACCGTCACCTCCTTCTCCGGCATCGCCCAGACCGACGTCGATTTCTCGGCGCTGCTCTCCACCATCCGCGCCGAGCAGCCGGACGTGGTCTATTTCGGCGGCGTCATGCCGGCGGTTGGCCTGTTCGTGAAGCAGGCGCGCGAGCTCGGCATCAAGGCGACCTTCTTCGCCGCCGACAGTGCCTTCTCCCCGGACTTCATCGCCGGCGCCGGCCCGGCCTCGGAGGGCGCGGTGGTGTCCTTCCAGGCGCCTCCCTATGATTCCTCGCCGGCGCTGAAGAAGTTCGCGGCCGACTACAAGGCGGCTTTCGGTGAAGAGCCCGGTCCCTATTCGGCCTATGGCTTTGTCGAGGCGAGCATCATCATCGAGGCGATGAAGAAGGCTCCCGCGCCGCTGACCCGCGCCGGCATCGTCTCCGAGATCGCCAAGAGCGACTTCGACGGCATCGTCGGCCACGTCTCCTTCACCCCGGAAGGCGAGCTTCAGAAGCCGTTCCTGTTCCTCTACGGCGTCAAGGACGGCAAGTTCGACCTCGTCAAGTAAGGCGGAGCCTTCCGCTTCCCAGTGATTGCTTCACCGACGGCCCCCTCCGTCGTGAAGCCCCTTGGTCCGGCGCGGTGCATGCACTGCAAGCCCGCGCCGGACTTCTTTCCGCCCGTCACCGAATGCAACGGACCGAAAGGCTGCCATGGGCGCCCTCATTCTCCAGCAGACGATCAACGCCCTGACCGTCGGGTCGATCTATGCGCTCATCGCGCTCGGCTACACCATGGTCTACGGGGTGCTGCGCCTGATCAACTTCGCCCATAGCGAGC
Source organism: Ancylobacter defluvii (assembly GCF_018390605.1). Classification (GTDB taxonomy): domain Bacteria; phylum Pseudomonadota; class Alphaproteobacteria; order Rhizobiales; family Xanthobacteraceae; genus Ancylobacter; species Ancylobacter defluvii. The sequence continues at coordinate 210,079 of NZ_JAHBGD010000024.1, read as the reverse complement.
TGTTCACCGCGGGCGCCTTCATCGGCCTCGCGCTTGCCGGCGCGCTCGGCGTTGCCGGCCATCCGACCGGCGGACTGCTCGTCGGCTTCATCACCTTCGTGATCATCGGGCTCGCCGGCGTCAGCGTCGAGATCGTCGCCTACCGGCCGCTGCGCGGTACCTCGCGCCTGGCGCCGATGCTGTCGGCGCTCGGCATGGCGGTGGTGATCCAGAACGCGGTGATGCTGATCGGTGGCCGCCGGCCGCTGATCTACCCGTCCTTCCTGCCCAGCGGCGTCATCGACGTGTTCGGCGCCATCATCACCTACAAGCAGATCACCATCTTCCTCGTCGCCGTGATCCTGATGGTCGCGCTGGAGCTGTTCGTCAATCGCACCAATCTCGGCGTGCGTATTCGCGCCGTGGCGGAAAATGCCGAGACCGCCTCGCTGGTCGGCATCAACCCGAACATGGCGATTTCGCTGATCTTCTTTATCGGGCCCGGCCTCGGCGCCGTCGCCGGCATCCTCTATTCCTCGTTCTACGGCGTCGCCACCTTCACCATGGGCTTCGTCATCGGCATGAAGGCGTTCACCGCCGCCATTCTCGGCGGTATCGGCTCGATCCCCGGCGCGGTGCTCGGCGGCTTCCTGCTCGGCTTCATCGAGACCTTCGCCACCGCATGGATGCCGGTGCTGACCGGCGGCCTCATCGGTACGGAATATCGCGACATCTTTGCCTTCTCCGTCCTCGTCCTGATCCTGCTGTTCCGCCCTGCCGGCTTGCTCGGTGAGCACGTCAGCGAAGAAACCATAGTGTACAAGAGTGACTTCTGAAGCACCGCCGATGGAAAACCCCGCCCGCCGCGCATCGACGCCTCCGGTCGCCGCGACACGCAAGCTCTGGCCGGGCGCGCTGGCGATGCTGGCCGTGCCCGTCCTCCTCCTCATCGTCGGGCCGCATCTGCCGGCCTATCCGCTGCGCATCCTCGACATGATCCTGCTCTACGCCATTCTCGGCCTGGGGCTGAACATCATCGTCGGCTATGCCGGCCTGCTCGATCTCGGCTACGTCGCCTTCTACGCCATCGGCGCCTATTCCTGGGCGCTGCTGGCCTCCGGCCAGTTCGACATCCATCTGCCCTTCGCGCTGGTGCTGCTGACCGGGGCGAGCCTCGCCGGGTTCGCCGGCATCCTGCTCGGCATTCCGGTGCTGCGGCTGCGCGGCGACTATCTCGCCATCGTCACGCTGGGCTTTGGTGAGATCATCCGGGTATTGATGAACAATCTCGACGGCGTCACCAATGGCCCGCAGGGCATTGCGCGCATCGACGAGGCGCATCTGTTCGGCTGGACGCTGAGCACGCCGGACGACTTCCTCTATCTTCTGGTCGGCATGCTGGTGGTGGTGTTCCTGTTCGTCTGGCGCATCCAGGCGAGCGCCCTTGGCACCGCGCTGTCCGCCGTGCGCGAGGACCAGGACGCGGCGCGCGGCTGCGGCATCAACACCACCCGCGTGAAGCTGGTCGCCTTCGCCTTCAGCGCCTTCATCGGCGGCGCCTGCGGCGTGGTGTTCGCCGCCATGCAGCGCTTCGTCTCGCCGGAGAGCTTCACCTTCTGGGAGTCGCTGGTCATCGTGCTGGTGATCGTGGTCGGCGGCCTCGGCAATCCGTTCGGGGCCCTGCTTGGCGCCACCCTGCTGATCCTGCTGCCGGAACTGCTGCGCGCCTATGCCGACTACCGGCTGCTGTTCTACGGGATGGCGCTGGTGATCATCATCCTCGCCCGCCCGCGCGGCCTCATCGCCCGGCAGTTCGGCCCAAGCTGGCTGATGCGCCGGCTGGGAGGCGGCAAATGCTGAAATTCGACCATGTCACCAAGCAGTTCGGCGAGCTGGCGGCGATCGACGACGTCACCTTCGAGGTGAAGCCGGGCATCATCACCGCGGTGATCGGGCCGAACGGCGCCGGCAAGTCGACCCTGGTCAACATGGCGGCCGGCTCCTACGGCGTCACGTCGGGGCGCATCCTAGTCGGCGACACCGAGCTGCAGAAGCTGCCGAAATACCGCATCGCCCATGCCGGCCTCTCGCGCACCTACCAGAACATCCGCCTGTTCGACGGCATGAGCGTGGTGAAAAACCTCGAAGTGGCGCTGGTGCCGCCGCGGGTCGGCAGCCTGATCGCCAACACTTTCGGGTTGAGCGGCCGTGCAGCGGCCGAAGAGCGCCGCGCGCGGTGCCACGCGGTGCTGGAGCGGCTGGGACTTGCCGCCTATGCCGAGCGGCAGGCCGGCAGCCTCGCCTATGGCCAGCAGAAACTGGTCGAGCTCGCCCGTGCCATCGTCGCCGAACCGCGCGTGCTGCTGCTCGACGAGCCGGCCGCCGGGCTCAACCATGGCGAAACCGAACAGCTCAAGCAGCACATACTGGCGCTGCGCGCGCCCGACCTCGCCATGGTGCTGATCGAGCACGACATGAAGCTCATCATGTCGATCTCCGACACCATCGTGGTGATGAATCGCGGCCGGGTGCTGGCGCAGGGCACCGCCAGCGAGATCCGGACCAACACCGAAGTGCAGGAGGCGTATCTTGGCCAGCCAGGAGCCATCAAGGATATCGAAGCCGCTGCTCGCGGTCGACGCAATCGAGTCCGGATACGGGAGGGTGAAGGTCTTACATGGCATCAGCCTTGAGGTGCTGCCCGGCGAAGTCGTCTGCATCATCGGTCCCAACGGCGCCGGCAAGACCACGCTGCTGCGCACCATCAGCGGGCTGAACCGGGCGACGCGGGGCTCGATCCGTTTCAAGGGCGAGGAGGTCGCCGGCCTCAAGCCGTACCAGATGGTGCGACGCGGCCTCGGCCACTGCCCGGAAGGCCGGCGGGTGTTCCAGCTCTCCATCGAGGAGAACCTGATCACCGGCTATGTTCCCGGACGTGGCAAGAGCTTCGCCGAGCTGCGGGATCAGGTCTACGCGCTGTTCCCCATCCTCGGTGAGCGGCGCCACCAGTCCGCCGGCCGGCTCTCGGGCGGCCAGCAGCAGATGGTGGCGATCGGCCGGGCGCTGATGGGCAGCCCCGAACTGCTGCTGCTCGACGAGCCTTCGCTGGGGCTGGCGCCGATCATCATCCACCAGATCTTCGAGATCGTGCTGAAGCTCGCCGAGAGCGGGGTGTCGATCATCCTCGTCGAACAGAACATCGACCTGTCCTTCGAAGTCGCCGACTTCGTCTACGCACTGGAACACGGCTCGCTGCAATGCTCGGGCCCCGCCGCGAAGATGGCGGCCGATCCGCGCATCAAGGACATCTACCTGCCCGGCCTCGACGGCCAGGACTCACACTAGGTCGCGCCCGCCGGGCCGCACGCACTGAGCCGGAGAAAGCCATGTACCATCTCGATGGACGCGTCGCCCTTGTCACCGGCGGCGCGGTCGGCATCGGCCGCCGCGTCGCCACGCGCCTCGCCGAGGAAGGTTGCGACGTCGCCATTCTCGACCTCGACGCCGCCGGCGCCGAGGAGACCGCCGAGGCCGTCCGCGCGCTCGGGCGTCGGACGCTGGCGCTCGCCGTCGACGTCGCCAGCCATGAGGCGGTGGAGGCGGCGGCCGCGCGGATCCGGGCCGAGTTCGGGCCGATCGACATCGCGGTGAACAACGCCGCGATCACCGCCGTCGGCAAGGTGGTCGACATCGATGCCGCCGCCTGGAGGCAGGTGTTCAGCATCAATACCGATAGCGTGTTCCATGTGGCGAAGGCCGTGCTGCCGGACATGATCGCGCGGCGCGCCGGGCGCATCGTCAACATCGCCTCCTGGTTCGGCAAGATCGGCAAGCCGAACTATGCCGCCTATTCCGCGTCCAAGGCGGCGGTGATCGCGTTCACCCAGTCGCTGGCGGCGGAGGTGGCGCCGCTCGGCGTCAACGTCAATGCCGTGTGTCCCGGCTCCATCGTCGGCACGCGGATGCGCGACGACGCCGACCGCATGTCGCGCGAACAGGGCCTGCCCACGGCCAAGGAACGCGAGCACATGATCCCCATCGGCCGCGTCGGCGTGCCCGACGACATCGCCCGCGTGGTCGCCTTCCTCGCCTCCGACGAATCCGCCTACATGACCGGGCAGGCGATCAACGTCACCGGCGGATTGTGGATGAACTGAGGCGTCATCCCTTGCTGTCGCGGCTACTCCGCGACGAGATCGAGAAAGCCGGACAGGTCGGGGCGGCGCGGCAGGTCGGCCGGAAAGAAATCCGGCGCGCCCTCCGCGACGATGGCGAGGAAGGGAATGCCGAGTTCGAGCGCGGCATCGAACTCCGTGCGGGAATCGCCCACCGCCAGCACCGCGTCCTGTGGATAGCCGCCCTCGCTCAGGATACGGCGGAACTCCGCCAGTTTGGGCTTGGGCGAGCCGGCGACCGAAGCGAACAGCCCGCAAAGTTGCCGGCGCGCCAGAACCGCCTTCAGTTCGACCTCCGGCATGCCGGACACCAGATGCAGCGGCAGACGTCCGTGCAATGTCGCGAGCGCCTGCTCCGCGCCGGGAATGAACGGTGCATCGAGGAGGGCGGTGTCGGCGAGCTGGGCAAAACGTCGGCACAGCGCATCGAGTGAGTCCGGATCGCCCGGCCGGTCGAAGATGGCGCGCTCGAAATAGGCGAACTTCTCGCGGCGGCCGATCCCGCCATGCCGCTCCTGATAGGCCACGACCTCGGCGATCTTCTCCGCGTGCTCTCCCGCGTAACAGTCAGCGAAGGCTTGCGTCTTCAAGCCAGCGGAATCGAGGATGACGCCGTCGAAATCGAAGATGATCGCCTGCAGGCGGGTGCCGGCATCGGGAAACAAGAGCCATTCTCCCTCTGGAAGATAATGAGCGTCATCGGCAGGCTCGCCGTTGCGCTGAGATGCCTTGCCCCCTGCTCGACGCCGCGAATCCGGTGTTGCCACACACTACCCCACCCGGTTCGCCGCCTTCCAGCTGGCGTGCCAACCCTTTTCAGCGGGTGGAGAGCGGCGGTGGTGGCGGTGAGGCGGTGGAGCCGGGGCCGAGCGAGCGCTGCACCATCACGCTGTCCGCCCAGCGGCCATAGCGATAGGCGACGCCCGGCAGCAGCCCGACCCGGACGAAGTCGAACCGCGCGTGCAAGTTCAGCGACGCGGTGTTGTCCGCGTCGATATAGCCGATCATCTGCCGGAAACCGGCGGCCGCGCAGGCGTCGATCAGCCCACGCATGAGCAGGCTGCCAATGCCCTGGCCGATATGCTGGTGATGGACATAGATCGAGTGCTTCACGGTGTAGCGATAGGCCGGGCGCTTGCGGAACAGCACCACATAGGCATAGCCCACCACCTCGCCCTCCCGCGTCGCGACGATATGGGGAAAGCGGCGGCTTTTCAGATTCTTGCGCCGCTCGCGCAGGTCGTCCGGCTGCGGCGTGTCGCTGTCGTCCACGCCGTCCTCCACACCGCGATGGATGTGGCGGCGATAAATCGCCAGCATGGCATCGACATCCGCATCCCGGGTCGGGCGGATTAGAACCACTTGCTCCTGCTTCATCGGCGAACTGATACTCCCCGGCCTATTCGGCGACCACATAGGTGTGCAGCCGGACACGTCCGGCGGCGTCGGTCTCGCGGTAGACGCCCTGGATCTCGACGTCGAAGCCGGGAAACGTATTGAAGCAGGCCTCGAACATCTTGAGGTAGTCGATCATCGGCTGCGCGCGCTCGGTCAATCGCTCGCCCGGCACGATGGTGGCGATGCCCGGCGGATAAACCACGAACGGTGTGGTCGCAATGCGGCCGGCGATGGCATCGATGGGCAGGTAATCCACATCGTTGCGAACCAGCCGCCGCGCCGCCTCGTGCGGCGACAGGGCGATCTGCGGCAGGTGCGCGGCCGAGAACTGCATCGCCTGGAGCGCGCTGACATTGGCGGCGCGGAAGAAGCGGTGCATCTCTCCGCACAGGTCGCGCAGCCGCACACCGGCATAGCGCACCGGCCGGCGACGGAAGAATTCCGGGATCGCCTCCTCGAGCAGCGCATTGTCGTCGTGCAGCTTCTTGAAGGCGACCAATCCGGAGATCAGCGTGCCGGCCTTGCTGGCCTCGACCCCGGGGGTGAGCAGGAACAGCAGGGAGTTGAGGTCGTTCTTCTCGGCGACGATGCGGTTCTCGCGCAGATATTGCGCAACCACCGGCGCCGGGATGCCGTGCTCGGCATAGGCGCCGGTGACGGGGTCGAAGCCGGGAGTCAGCAAGGTGAGCTTGTTGGGGTCGGTCATGGCGAAGCCCGGCTCCATGCCGGCAAAGCCATGCCATGCCGCGCCGGGGGAGAGATGCCAGAAGGCCGGGTTGGTGGCGAGTTGGTCGGTGGAGATGCTCTCCCACGCCACGTCATGCACGGCATCCGGGCGCGACACGTCGGGGATCGCCACCCGGTCGGGCACGAACGGCTCGAAGAACCAGCGCCGCTCGGCGCGCTGCTCCTTCTCCTCGAATTCCCGGCGCACGGCGCGGATCTTCTTCCGCAGCTCGATGCCGAGGCGGATCGTGTCGTCCCACAGCACCACGCCCGAGCGGCCTTTCATCATCTGCGCGCCGACGTCGAGCGAGGCGAACAGGGGATAGAAGGGCGAGGTGGAGGCGTGCTGCATGAAGCTCTCATTGAAGCGCCGGTGCTCCACCCGCCGCTTCTGGCCGCTGATGTGGCGGTCCTTCATGTGGATCTGCGAGGCCTGAGAAAAACTCGCGAGCTGCTTGTGGGTGGACTGGGTGGCGATGATGCCCGGCGCCTCGGGGCCGAGCTCGGCGAGCCCCATGGCGAAGCGCCCGGCATAGAGCGGGTGAAACTTCATGAAGCCGGCCCAGGCTTCGTCGAACAGGATGTAGTCGCACAAATGGCCGATCCGCTTGAGGATCATCTCGGCACTGTGGATCGTGCCGTCATAGGTGCACTGTTCCACCACCGCGACGCGGAACGGGCGCGGCTTCTGCCACAGCTCGGGGTCCTTCACCAGCGGATGGGTGCGGATCTGCTCGCGCAGATGCGCTTCGTCCAGCGCCTCGAACGCCATCGGGCCGATCAATCCCCAGGCGTTGCGGACGGTCGGGACATAGACCGGGATGCCGCCGGAGATCATCAGCGCGCCGTGATGGGCGGCCTTGTGATTGTTGCGGTCGAACAGCACCAGGTCGCCATCGGTGACGAGGGCGGCGAGGGCCACCTTGTTGGAGGTGGAGGTACCGTTGAGGACGAAATAGGTCTTCTCGGCGCCGAAGATCTTCGCCGCCTCCTTCTGCGCCGCCAGTGCCGGACCCTCATGGGTCAGCAGGTCGCCCAGATCCAGCACCGAATTGTCGAGGTCGTCGCGGAAAACCGCCTCGCCCAGATGCTCCATGAACACCCGGCCGATGGGGCTGCGGGAATAGAACACGCCGCCATTGTGCCCGGGGCAGGTCCAGAGCTGGTTGCCCTCCTCGGCATAATCGACCAGCGCACCGAAAAACGGCGTCTTCAGCGTCTCGGCATATTGCTTCAGCCGGCTGATGAGGTTCTTGGCGATGAAGGCAGGCGTTTCCTCGGAGAGGAAGACGTAGCCGTCGATGAAATCCAGCACCTCGACCGGCACATCTTCGAAGCGCTTGCGGCGGATGAGCAGGATGATGGGAAAGTCCAGCCCCCGCCGGCGCATCAGGTTGATGAGGGAGGCGGTCTTGCCCTCCAGGCCTTTCTTGCCCCAGTCCACCATCATGCAGCCGATGGCGGCATCGGTCTGCACGGCGATCTCGGCGTCTTCCAGATTGCGCGCGCGCACCACCTCGAAGCCGGAGCGCTCGATCTCCGCGACGATCTGGTGGTAGCGGGCGCCCTCCAGATCCTCCGGGTCAAAGGCGGGCGTTGCGAACAGGAAGTTGAAACGCTTGAAATAATCCATTCGGGCACCCGCACTTGGTCCACGTCGTCCCGAGGTGTCCACTCACCCCATGACAAGATCGTGACGAATTGCTGGCGCCGCTTCATCGCATCCGAGGGAGGGACGGCCGGTGGCCAGAGCGAGGCCCAGCATCGCTCAGAAGCAGGGCCGAGGGCTATCGTCTCGTCACCCGTCACCCGTCAACAATCACCGGGGCCCGCGCCGGTCGTACCGTACGCGGTCAGTGCCAGAACGGCTCGGCGTCGACGAATTGCTGCCAGGTTTGCCTGAGTGCCCTGGCTGTCTCGATGTTGTCGCGTCCCTGCCATCCGGTGATCGCCCCGATGGCTCTGTGCACCTGAGGGCTCGACGTGCTTGCCTCGACCTCGCGCAGCAGCGATTGCGTCGTCGTGGCATCGTTATCGGCCCCGAGAATGTTTTGCAGTCTGGATAGCTTCTTCAGGTATTTTCGTACGGCGTCGTCATCTTGGTAGAGCGGCAGGAAGAACTCCGCAGCATAGCGGAGCTTCTTCAATGTCAGGCGCAACTCGTGGCGGGCGACTGCCTCGAGCCGGCGGAAGTGATGGCCCTGTTTCAGCGCCTTGCGGTTGAGCCGCGTCAGCGCGCGGTCGGCAAACTCCCGCGCGGGCTGGGTCAGCACCGCCAGAGCCTCGATGCCGATATCGTTGCGCCAGCTCCGGCGCTCGATCACCCGGCCGAGGGACAAAAGGAAGCGGGTGCATTCGAGATCGATGAGATCGGCGCGCGCGGCCTCGTAGCCGCGCTCACGGAACGGCCCGCTCGCGGATTTTATGTCGGTGAAATCGATTCCCGGGAGCTGCCTGCTCTCGATTTCGGCGACGGTCGTGGTCAGGAAGACGTCCCAGTTGCGGGCGGGTCCCAGCCCGCTCGCCAGTCTTCTGGCATCGAAAACCAGCGCCTGCAGCGAGGAGGCCGGGATTTCCCGTCCAAAGAGCGAGATCGCCGTCCGCAGCCGCCGCAGGGCGACCCGCAATTGATGAACGCCTTCCGGATCCTGTCCGTGCTGCGCGGCCATGAGATTGGCCATCACGTGCCGCTGGCAGGCCATCAATGTCTTGGCGATGACCTCGTCGGTGGTATCGGTCGGCTCGATGCCGGAAGAGAAGCCCTTCTGGGCTGCGGGCGGCGTGCCGAAGGCCAGCGCATACCCGCGCTCCCCCTTGCTCTGGGTGCCGATGCGGAGGGGGCCTTGCTCCAGCAGCGACAAGGCGAGGTCATAGAGGGCGCCGACCTCGCCGGATTTCAGTTCCAGTTCGATTTCGCAGACCGCGTCGGTCCGCTCTCCGGCGATGAGCATGCCTTCATCGAAGGCGACCTCGATCACGGCGCCGCCAAATGTCACCGTCCGCGTGTGGCGGCGGATCTTGGTGGTGAATATCGCGATGAGATCGGCACTCTGCAGCGTCTCGAACGGTGGCCCGAGATCGGCCGTCGGCAGAACGTCGATCTGAGGCGCCATGTCCGGCACTGGCGCTTCCAGCTCCTGCCGCTGCAGCGGGTTCGCCGGCGTCGCCAGCTTCAATGTCTGGATGTGTTGCTTGCCGCTCCGCCGGACGCGAAGCGAAGCTCCCAGGCCGGCGATCTCGGCAGCGGACGTGTCGTAATAGGTCGCCTCCAACCGTCTTACCACGCCCTTGGAGGTGGTGCTCCGCGAAATGACGGGGGCGTCGACGAGCCGGGCAAGCGTGCTTGAATCTGTCAGCAGCTTCAGTTCGATCTCGCGATCATCCGGCGCTTGCGCGCTGGCGGTCACGCTTTGCTGCGTGGTGGCGCTGCCTTCCGGCATTCGGCGTTCCTCTTCGTTCCCGGCTTCTGGCCGGTATCCGTGCCGCGAAGAGACCGGCTCCCAGCAGGCGTAAAAGGCATCGATAGCGACTGTAACTGTCACATAAAAGTAATAATACCCGCTCGCGGAGGATGCCGAGGCACGTGCTGGCAACGGCCAGATGCGGCCGGACGGCTCCGGCGTCGCCGTCAACAGCATCGCCCGGAGCTTATCAGGGCGTGCTTCTTCGCCTGGCGGTCACGCTCAAGCAAAGTTGCCGTATCGATGGGGTCGGCGCCTGATCTTGCCCGGCATTATCGACGTTCCGGGTCGCCCTTGGCCATGCGCTCGACCGACAGCACGGCAAGCGTCGCTCCGGCCACCACGAGGCCGGGCCCGGGGACGAGGCTCCGTCCCGGCGTCTTTCAAGCCGCGGTGGAGTGATGCGTCGGCGGATCTCCACCCGATAGCAGCGCATGGATCGCGAACGGCAACGGGATGTCGCCCGATGGGTCGAGATCGAATGGGAGTGTCCAACCTACTCACCGTCAGCTCCATCTCCATCGCGAGGCAAGCTTGGCGAGTTCTGGTTTCAGCAGAGTCTGTTCGACGACATGTTGGCCGTGAAGGTGGGGCGGATCCTGGCCGACCAGAAATTCGTGATCCGCAACACGGCGGCGCTGTTCGTGAACTCGACGTTCGGCTTCCCCGGCAGCTTCGCCGCCGATCTGCCAAATGGCGGTCTTGCCCACCCTAACGCCGTGTCGGGCGCTCAGATCATCCTGCCGCAGGCGGACCGCAACGAGATCAACTGATATGTCGATCTGGTCCTGACCTACACCGGCCTTCTGCCCGACCCCGACCGGCCCCATCGAGAACGCCACCGTGGTCGGCCTGCGCATGGCGGTAGCTCTCTGAGGCATTGACGTTGTCTCGGGGATGTTATCGGTCGATCGCCTGACCTGTTTGCCAAGTTGCGCCATATCCGGCTAAAGCGCATAAGCGCGGCAAACAGTCTGGAGGAGTTCCATGCCGGCCTATCGCTCTCGCACCACCACCCATGGCCGCAACATGGCCGGTGCGCGCGGCCTCTGGCGCGCCACCGGCATGAAGGACGATGATTTCGGTAAGCCGATCATCGCGGTGGTCAATTCGTTTACCCAGTTCGTGCCGGGCCATGTCCATCTGAAGGATCTCGGCCAGCTCGTGGCGCGCGAGATCGAGGCGGCCGGTGGCGTCGCCAAGGAATTCAATACCATCGCGGTCGATGACGGCATCGCCATGGGCCATGACGGCATGCTCTATTCGCTGCCGTCGCGCGAGCTCATTGCCGACAGCGTGGAGTATATGGTCAACGCGCATTGCGCCGATGCCATGGTCTGCATCTCCAATTGCGACAAGATCACTCCCGGCATGCTGATGGCCTCGCTGCGCCTCAACATCCCGACGGTCTTCGTCTCCGGCGGCCCGATGGAGGCTGGCAAGGTGGTGCTGGGCGGCAAGACCAAGGCGCTCGATCTTGTCGACGCGATGGTTGCCGCCGCCGACGATCGCATCTCGGAAGAAGACGTGAAGGCGATCGAGCGATCCGCCTGTCCGACCTGCGGCTCCTGTTCGGGCATGTTCACCGCCAATTCGATGAACTGCCTCACCGAGGCGCTCGGCCTTTCCCTGCCCGGTAACGGCTCGACGCTGGCGACCCATGCCGACCGCAAGCGGCTCTTTGTCGAGGCCGGCCATCTCATCGTCGATCTTGCCCGCCGCTATTACGAGGACGAGGATGCCGGCGTGCTTCCGCGCGCCGTCGCGACCTTCGCCGCCTTCGAAAACGCCATGACGCTCGACATCGCCATGGGCGGCTCCACCAACACGGTGCTGCATCTGCTCGCCGCCGCCCATGAGGGCGAGGTGCCCTTCACCATGGCCGACATCGACCGGCTGTCGCGCCGCGTGCCGGTGCTTTGCAAGGTCGCGCCGGCTGTCGGCGACGTGCACATGGAAGACGTGCACCATGCCGGCGGCATCATGGGCATTCTCGGCGAGCTCGACCGCGCGGGGCTGCTCGATACCTCGGTCGGCTCGGTCCACGCACCGAGCCTCAAGGCTGCGCTCGACCGTTGGGACGTCAAGCGGACGTCCAGCGGGGCGGTGCACGAGTTCTATCGCGCCGGACCGGGCGGCATCCCGACGCAAGTCGCCTTCAGCCAGTCCGCCCGCTACGACGACGTCGACACCGACCGCGACACCGGCGTGATCCGCAATGCCGAGCACGCCTTCTCCAAGGATGGCGGCCTGGCCGTGCTCTACGGCAACCTCGCCGAAGACGGCTGCATCGTGAAGACGGCGGGCGTCGACGAGTCGATCCTGAAGTTCACCGGCACCGCCAGGGTGTTCGAGAGCCAGGACGACGCGGTCTCCGCCATTCTCGGCAACCGGGTCAAGCCGGGGCAGATCGTGCTCATCCGCTATGAAGGGCCACGCGGTGGGCCGGGCATGCAGGAGATGCTCTACCCGACCAGCTACCTGAAATCGAAGGGGCTCGGGAAGCTCTGCGCGCTCGTCACCGATGGGCGTTTTTCCGGTGGCTCCTCGGGTCTGTCCATCGGCCATGTCTCGCCGGAAGCGGCTGAGGGCGGCACCATCGGTCTGGTGCGCGAGGGCGACACCATCGAGATCGACATCCCCAACCGTCGCATCCATCTGGCGGTCGACGACGCCGAGCTCGCCGCCCGCCGCGAGGAGCAGGAGGCGAAGGGCTGGAAGCCGGTCGAACCGCGCAAGCGTAACGTGACGACGGCGCTCAAGGCCTATGCCGCGCTCGCCACCAGCGCCGCCAAGGGCGCGGTGCGGCAGCTGCCGTGACCCACACCGGGCGGGGACAGTTCCCCGCCCGGTGCTTGGCTTGGCAGCATATCAATGGTGGCCTGGCGGCTTCCGCTCGGGGCGATCGGCCTGTCGCCGTTACACGTGTCTCGGATCCGGCCGCCTCAGATGGAAATGCCGTGCCTGGATATCCGTAGACGGCTGAGATTGAGCACTGGAATGTCCCGCCGGGACACCACACCGGACCTCCGAGCCCCGGCATCGCCGCTTGCCACACGATGCTTTCGCCGAGGCGGTCGCTGGCGATCTGGCACAGCATCCGGGCTCGCGCTTCTATCAGCCGGCCTCTCGCCGGGAACCCCGCGGTGGCGACGCGGTGATCTCCGGCATGGCTATGGTGGCCAAGCGATGGCTTGGGCGATGGCAACCGGTGGGCGCCAACGATCCCGGAGAGCCTTTCCTTCACGACGGATGAGCGCGCCATGGTCGATCGCCGGCGCCTGGAACTGCGTCGGGCGCTGCGGCATACGCCTGCAACCAGTGAAGACGAAACCAAGGCGACGCTGGTGGTGAGCAAGCTTCTGCTGGCCTAAGCGCCGGGCGGGATCACCGGCAGGCAGATCGAGACCAAGGGCGACCAGTATCTCGATGCCCTTGACGATGTGCCGACCTAGGCGACGATCGAGGCCATACGTCGCTGGAACCGCGGCGATTGCGGTGGCCGTCACAACTACAGCTTCGCGCTGGCACCAGCGGTGCTGTCGTCGATCGCGCGGTCAATCCGTGATGCCGTAGACGGCGCTACCGGCAAGATCGACTACACGGTCCTCGCGATGCTGACGGGTGGAGTGCTCGTGGTGATTTGGACGGGAATAAAGGTGCACGTCCTAAAGTAATGCGTCGTTTCGATATTCGGAAAACGTAGGAATGAACCCACTCATTGTCCCGGCATTACGGCGTCGGCACGATGACGCGTTTGCGACAGGCTTTGTGATGGGCTCGCGATCCGGACGGCCCTATACTTCTCGACAACAACCTGCGGACTGGCGAATCATGCCGCTCCATAGACCACGAGGCTCGAAATGGCCGGCGCAGTGACAGTCGATCCAACTGGAAATGATGACATTGACGGCCTCATTGCGGGAACGCGCTGGACCGGACAGATCACCTTCAGCTTTCTCGACGGCGTCAATCGCTTCGAGCAAGCGGATCGTTTTGTGCTGGGGGGGCTGCTGGCTGGAGAGTACAGCGAAACGCCCGTCGATGGTCCGCCGGTGACCATGACCACTTATGGCAGCGTCGATTCGCTGGTGAATGCCAAGATTTCCTACAAGGAGCCGACGCTCGACGGGCTGGGTATGCGGCACTACCCGCCGGGCGTTCTCAAATTCAGGGATGTGAACACCACTGATCTCTACAACACCAACGCACCTGGCGAGTCCGGCGAGGCGACCTTCGTCGGCATCCGCACCACTGGTGTTTCCGGGCGGCCTCAATTCTTTTCCGGGACCGAATTCAACAATTTTATCTATATGAAGGCCATCGGCGCGGCCCTGGGGTTGAAGTCGGCCTCCGAAACGGGCGGGGTGGCCGACGTCGCAGTGCCGGCAACCCACGATTCGTTCGAATTTTCGGTAATGAGTCAGCGCCCCTATGTCGGCGGTCCGATCTTTACAGGAAGAAGCTCTTATTACGCGATAAGTTCATTGGGGCTGCCGCAGACTTTCATGCCGCTCGACATCCAGGCGCTGCAACGGCTGTACGGTGCCGACTATTCCACCAATGCTGGCGACACCGTCTATCAGTGGAGCCCGTTAACCGGACAGATCATCGTCAACGGTGACAATTCGTTCACTGCTCCGCAGACCAACAAGATCTTCATGACCGTGTGGGACGGCGGCGGCACCGATACTTACGACCTGTCGAACTATTCCGGCGCAATGTCTATCGATCTCTCGCCGGGTGCGTGGAGCCTGTTCTCCCAGGCCCAGCGCGGGCTCATCAGCGAAAGCCGGCCTTTGGCGGGCGAACTCCGTTATGTGCACGGAAATGTCTATAATGCGCTTCTCTACAACGATAATCCGGCCTCACTGATCGAGAATGCCATCACCGGTCAGGGCGACGACACCCTGCGCGGCAACATCGCCAACAACGTGCTGAACGGCGGCGCCGGCGCCGACACCATGGCGGGCCTGACGGGCGACGACAGCTATGTGGTGGACAATGCCGGCGATGTGGTTACCGAGGCGGCGGGGGAGGGGACCGATCTCGTCTATGTGCGGATCGCCGACTACGTGCTGCCGGCCAATCTCGAGAACGCCAAGGCCGAGAACGGCTTCGGCGCCATCGATATCGGGGGGAACGCCGAGGCGAATGTGCTGAGCGGCAACGGCTCGAGCAACAAGCTCTATGGCGGCGCCGGCAATGACCAACTCTACGGCTTTGCCGGCCATGATCATCTCGACGGCGGCACCGGTTTCGACCAGATGAGCGGTGGTCGGGGCGACGACACCTACATCGTCGACAGTCTCTCCGACGTGGTCTATGAGGCGCCAAATGAGGGCACCGACACGCTGTGGACCTCGGTCAATCGCGGGCTCGACAACGACTTCGAGAACATCGTGCTGTTCGGGTTGGCGACCGATGCCGGCGGCAACGGCCAGGACAACATCGTCACCGGCAACGAACTGAACAACAACCTTTATGGCGGCGGCGGTTCGGACAGCCTTTACGGGCACGACGGCAGCGACCGGCTGTTCGGCGAGGATGGCAACGATTATATGACCGGCGGCAAGGGAACCGACGCATATTATAGCGGCGGCGGCTACGATTACGCGATCATCGAGGAGGGCGGCGGCGTCGACTATTTCGTCGACTGGAACGTGGCGCAGGATCGGGTAGTGTTCGACAGCGCGATCTTTTCCTCGATCGGTGCAGCGATGAGCGCGGCGTTCCAGAACGGCACGGATGTGGTGATCTGGGACGGCGGCGACGGCATCGTGCTGCAGAACGCCAAGCTCGCCGACCTGACCACCAGCAACTTCCTGATCACCTAACCGAGGAGCAAGGTGGACGGCCGCGAGACAAGCGGCGGTTCGAGGATCGGGGATACTTTCCCCTTCCGTCTCGTGCTTGCGGCGCTGCACCGGCGGGGTGCTCATCGTCACCTGGGCAGGGATCCGGGCACATGTCCTCAAGCCGTGAGCGACGGTTGGCGCGCGTCCTGCGCGTCCCCCGGCGCCGATCATGTCGTGCTCGACGTTCCGACCGGCATTGCCATCGTCGCGTGGCGACAACACCGCCCAAATACCGCTCATGGCAGGCCGGCCGAACTGCGCCGGGTTTGCCCGTGCGATCCTGGCAGCGTGCGATCTTGCGAGCCGAGGCGCAGAGTCTGACTTGCAGCGGCCGATGTCTTCGAGAGGCGAGAGGTGAAGTGCGTTTAGGCCGCTGTTTCGACCGCCGACACCTGGGCGGCGATCCGACCGCGAATGCTGGCCGGCAACTGGCGCGCGGATTTGATACGCGGGCGATCCATTTCGGCAATCGGTGCCTCGGGAGCCTCCTGCCAATTGTCGAAGCGGCGGCGGGTCACGTTGTCCACGAAGGTTTCCGCCGCTACCCCCTCCGCGCGGATGAGGGAGTGGTCTTCAAGTTCGACATGGTAGTAGACGAAGCTGGTCGGCATGTCGGTGTGGCGGGTGATGGTTGTGCCGTTCACCAGCGCCCCGGCGTGAACAAGAACGCCGTCGATCTCCAGCGCATGGTCGGGCGAGACATAGAGGTCGCGCGTCGGCAGGCCCTCGCCGAGGGCTCCGGCTGCGATACGGACCGGCATCACCCCGAGCGGATCGGCAAAGATTGTGGAGACGGTCTGACGGGCGAGCCAGTGGACCGGTTTCGAGGCGCCATCTGCTGTGAACACCAGATCGCCGGGCTTGAGCGTCTCGATGGCGACCTCGCCGACCGGAGTGGCGATCATCGTGCCCTCGAGAAAGCAGAGGACATATGGAGCCGGGTTGAGGGGTATAGTTTCGCCGGGAAGATAGTTGTTATCGCTCAACAGCCAAAGCTCAGCGCCGCCAGCATCGAAAAAGACATCGTTGCCGAAGCGGCCGGCATAGGGAAGCGACTCATCGATGCCGATAGACGGCACGGTAATTGTGGCATTTTCATCCAGCGTCAATGTCTCGTCCGCCGCCGTCACCGTGGCCTCGTCGAGTACCGTCGAGTCGAGGATCATCCCGGAACTGTCGGTAGCATAGAGGTAGGCAAAGGTTTTTGTGGCCATATCAGCGTTCCCTGCGTCGTCATGCCCGCGCAGAGAATGAAGCCAGGTGCTGTTTTGGTCTAGTTGGGTATCCTTCCGATCGGCTTGCCGTTGAACCCGCGATGTACAAGCCCATGCAGTCTGTCAGCCGCTGGGAGGCCGATTCGAGGATGCTCACCCTCACCGACATCGAGGGTGCGGCTCGGTTTCTGCTGACGAGATGGCCGGATGGAGCGGACACGACCTTGCACCGGGCTGCGCATCAGGCGGCGCTCGACGCGCTGGAGGCCAAGGTTTCGGCCGAGACTCCGGGCCAAGCTGGTGGCGGCGGCCGAGGAGGCGGGCATTCTGGCCTAGCCTTTGTGGAGAGCGCGGTAGTCGGCTTCGAGTCTGGCGATCTCTTCCGCGGTGAACGGCTATTCGCCCCGAAACACGCCGCCGCCCCGGATTTCGTAGGCTATCACTGGCCAGAAACGGTCGACGGGCGCCGCCGCTTCGTCCCTCGAATAGCCCATATCGGCTAGGTCGATGGCGCAGAGCCGGCGTGCGTTGATCTCAAGGTTCCGCACCTCGGCAACTGAGCACGCCCTGACGGACGTGTAGACCTTGCTGAGCCCAGTTGCACCACGCGAGATCGTCGCCTGTGTGAGATCACGCGGGAACCCGGCCACGCCATTCGACGTTCTGATGGCGCCGAGGAAACTCGGCGTCGTCATAACTGCCGCCCGTCCGGGGTAACGGCACCGGGCGGGCGTCTTTGTCGGGCTCCCGCATGTACACGTTGATGCAGCCGGTGACCGTCTGGGAAGCAACCTCGACCAAGCGGATATTGACCGATGTAGAGGGCGCCGCACGTTTCTTGCTGGAATGTTGGCCGGAGCAATATACCAACACGACGTTGCATCGATTGGCTCGTCAGCGTGCCCTCGAAGCTCTCGATAGGCACATTCCGGTCGCCGCATTCCGCACCGCGTTCATCGCGGCTGCCGAGGAGGCGGACGTGATGGCCGATCCGCCATCGCAGGGGCTGCGCCTCGGCTAGGCCCGTAACGCCGCCACCAGCTTGATCAGATCGCTGTGGTCCGCGACGATCACGGTCCTGCCGGGCGCCCTCGACGTAGTTGACTGTGAAGGCAATGCGAACCGCGGACTCCTTGTCGATCCTGGCGGATTGCGGTCGCGAGGTTGATGCCTCGCATACAAAGGCGATCGGCCGGCCCACTCGAAAAATGTCTGCAGGCTGCTGGATCCGGCCCTCTGTATCACTAGTGGAGCGATGGTCGGTCCTATCGCATTGATCGCGACCTGACTTGAAGTAAGGTTGACTTACTTTGGCATGTGGGGGGCGGCGGTATGTGGGCGAGCGTGGGCCGAGTCCCTGTCGATGGATGCGGCAACGGCCATGGATCAACGGCGCTACGCCGGCAGGTCGCATCTCGCTACTTCCGGCTGCTGACGTCCACAGCGCTGACCTCGGTGGCGCTGATTGGCCTCAGCGTGCCAATCGCGCTGGCGCAATCGGTGAGCGGGAGCGGCGACGTGTCGCCGACCGTGCCGTCGCCGCCGCTGCCGGCATGGGATGCCGGCCCGGTGCTGTCGGTGGGCATCGACGACGTGGGATCGATCGCGGTCGAGGATGGTGGGCAGCTTGTCAGCTCCGTCGGCGCGCCCGGTTTTGTCGGCACCTATATCGGCCGGAATGTCGACGGTATGGGCACGGTGGTGGTGTCGGGCGCCGATGCGGGCGGCACGGCCTCGACCTGGGAGAATGCCGGCTTTCTGTCGGCGGGCTATTCGGGTGACGGGTCGGTGCGCGTCGAGGAGGGGGGACGGATCACCAGCCTGTGGGCGCGGCTAGGCACCAATGTGGGCAGCACGGGTTCGGTCACGGTGTCGGGGACGGACGCCGCCGGCAATGCTTCGCGGTGGGAGACAGGCCCCATCATGGTGGGCCGCGCGGGCGCGGGTGTGCTTGCCATTGAAGGGGGCGGGCAGGTGGCGGTCGACGGTTCGTGGTCGTTGCTTGGCTGGCTGCCCGGCGCATCGGGCACGATGAGCGTGTCGGGGGCAGGCTCAAGCTTCACCGGGACCGAGACGTTCCGGGTCGGTTATCAGGGCACGGGCGCCTTGGAGATCACCGATGGCGGGCTGATGGAAACCGGCGAGACCAAGATCGGCTTCCGGGCCGGCTCGACGGGTTCGGCGGTGGTGTCGGGTACCGATCCACTCGGGAGCGCCTCGCGCTGGGAGAATGCGCAGGCGCTGGTGGTCGGCTCGCAAGGCATCGGCACACTGACCATTTCGGATGGTGGGCAGGTGACCAGTGCCGAGGGCTACATCGGCGAGGGCGCCAGCGGTGTCGGTGCGGTGACGATCAGCGGCGGAGATCCCAGCGGGGCTCCATCGGAATGGACCAATGCCGGCTTCCTCTCGGTCGGCGCCGCGGCCACCGGCTCGCTGACCATCGAGAACGGAGGCCGGCTGACGAGCTCCTTCGCTCCGCTCGATTTCGTCGGGACCTATATCGGCGAGCACGCGGATGGCGTCGGCAGCGTGACGGTCAGCGGCGCCGACGCGGCCGGACAGGTTTCAAGCTGGGAGAACAGCGGCTTCCTGTCGGTCGGGCACCTTGGGACAGGCACGCTGGCGGTGACCGATGGCGGCCGGGTCACGAGCGCCTGGGCGCGCATCGGCACCACGGCCGGCGGCGTCGGCTCGGTGACCGTCTCGGACGTGGGTGTGGATGGGACGGCCTCGCTTTGGGAGAGCGGCCCGGTCGTTGTCGGCGACCGAGGTATCGGGTCGCTGACCATCGAGCATGGCGGCCGAATGGAGGTCACGCCGAGCAGCACCCAAATACCCATGACCATTGGTCGTAGCGCCGGCGCTACCGGCGCGGTCACAGTGGCGGGAACCGGGCCCGATGGGGATCCCTCACTTTTGAGGTCAACCCAGACGATCGGCCTGAACGTGTATACCGCCGAAATTCTAGTGGGCGAGGCTGGAGATGGCTCCCTGACGGTTCGCGACGGCGGGCGGGTGGAAGGTGGAATTACCGCCGGATTTAGACGCCAATCGACCGGCACGGTGATCGTGTCGGGCACGGACGCTTTCGGCACGCCTTCGACGATAGACGGTCGCGCCGCGCCGGATGATGGATTGGGTTCTTGGACGAGTATTGGCAACCAGGGTACGGGTACGCTTATCATCGAGAATGGCGGCCAAGTCATCAACGGTTACATGGCGCAACTCGGTTTGCAAGGTACGGGCACCGTCGCCGTTTCGGGGACCGATGCCCGTGGCCGGGCTTCGCTGTGGGAGAGCGATAACATCTACGTTGGCGGAAAAGGCGATGCCGGGATGACTATTACCGGCGGTGGGCGCATCGCGTCCCATCGTGCACGCATCGGCCAGGGAAATCATTCGACCGGCTCCGTGGTTGTTTCGGGGACCGACGCCGCCGGCAATCCCTCGATCTGGAGCATCACGGAGGAGACGGACTACCCTGGTCCGTATGGCGGCGACCTCATGCTGGGCAGCAACACGTATGGTTTCGGATCCCTGCGCATCGAGGCGGGCGGCCGGGTTGAGGACATTTACGGCATTATCGGGGGGTATGGCGCCGGCGAGGTCACGGTGACCGGCACAAGCGCCGCCGGCACGCCTTCGACCTGGTTCAATTCCGATCGCCTCGTTGTTGGCTATCAGCGGCAGGGGGCGCTGACCATCGAGGACGGCGGAGAGGTCGTCAGCAGCAACGGCTTTATCGGCGGCTATCATGATGCACGCAATGGCGCCGACAGCACGGGTCAGGTGATCATCTCGGGAGCAAACTCGCAGGGCATGGCATCGCGCTGGCGAACCAATTATGTGGCCGTCGGAAACTATGGGGACGGAACAGTCGATATCCAGGCGGGAGGCAGGCTCGAGGCGCACGCGGCCAGCATCGGCGTTGAGGCGGGCGGTAACGGTCAGGTCAAGGTGTCCGGCACGGCTCAAAACGGCCGTGCGTCCACGTTGCACGCCGCACGGAATTTAGTGGTGGGAGACGCAGGCCGGGGGGCGCTTCTTATTGAAGATGGTGGCGCGGTTCTTTTGGATTTTGAGTCTCCCATGGTCATCGGAGCGCAGCCGGGGAGTTCTGGTTATGTCGTCGTGTCGGGAACTGACAGCGCTGGCAACCCATCGTCCTTGTCAGCAACCTATGGAGGGTTTCCGATCAATGTGGGCCGGGATGGACGTGGCGAACTGGTCATTGAGGAAGGCGCTATTGTGTACACCGCGCGCTCCGACATTGGCGGGGTGGACGGGAGTTCGGTAACCGTTACTGGGCGAAGCGATGATGGCACGCCCTCGCGATGGATAACCGATGAATTGCGCGTCGCGGGGAAACTCGTCATTGAGGATGGCGGCGTCCTTGAAACACAAGGTAGCACCTCGATTGAGGGCATCGAGGGCGTCGAGGCGACGGTCCGCTTCGACGAAGGGGCCGAGTGGCTCGCGTTCGGTCGTGTCATGGTAGGCGGTGCGGGGGCAGGTGCGCTCATCGTCGATGACGGACTGGTGGGCATCTCGGGTGATTTGTTCGTCTCGCAACATAATTCCGTCTCTCCAAATAACGGAACGGTGTACGTAACCGGCAAGGACGGCACGGTAAGTGCCGATAGGCTTGGAGTCGGCGCCAAAGGCCAAGTAACGGTAACGGATGGCGGTGGCGTATATATTAGCCATTCCGTTGAGATCGGTCAGGGCGGATCGAGCGGTACTGCAAATGTCATCGTGTCCGGCCGAAGTGAAAACAAGTCGTCAATGCTCAATGCCGGGTCAGAGTTCTGGGTCGGATCTACTCGTCCGGGCGAACTTAGGATTGAGGATGGCGGTTATGCTTGGGGTACAGAAGACCTTGCCATCATCGGCGGTTATGCTGCTGGAGCGGTCACGGTGTCGGGTGTCCATGCGGATGGTACACGTTCCGCTTGGGACGTTCAGGACCTTTATGTCAGCGGGCATGGAGCGGGCAGCCTGCTGATCGAGAAAGGCGGTAAGGTATCAAGCACGCTCGGCGTCCTGTCGAACGACGCAATCGTCGAATCCACTGATCCCGATGTTCCGGTGAACGATCCCACGAACGCCGGTCCGGCGACGGTGGTGATCGCCGGCACCGACGGTAGCGGAGGCAACGCATCGACTTGGTGGGCGGGCGAGCGGTTGAGCATCGGCGACACCGGCAGCGGTACGCTGACGGTATCGGATAGCGGTGCGCTGCGGGTGATGCCGGAATGGGACCCCGAAACGACGCCCGGCATAATCAGACTCGGGCGGGCAGCCGGCTCGTCGGGTACGCTGAACATCGGCGCAGCAGCGAACGCCGCAGCCGTCGCTCCAGGCGAGGTGGAAGCGAGCAGCCTGGATTTCGGCCGTGGCGCCGGCACGCTCGTCTTCAACCATACGAGCTACGACTATGCGTTCGCGCCAGCCTTGAACAGCGTGGGCGCCGGCTCCCACCGGATCGAGCAGCGGGCCGGCGTGACGCGACTGACCGGAGACGGCTCGCAATTTGCTGGCACCACGGTTGTGTCCGGCGGCACGCTGGTCGTCGAGGGCGCGCTGAGCGGAGGGGCGCTGCTGACCAACGGCCGCCTGGTCGTTGACGGCAACTTGAACGGCGATGTCTCGATGGGATCCTGGATCTCTGATGGCGGTGGCCTGGCGGGGCGGGGCACGGTCGCGGGCGATGTTGTGTTTGGCGAGGGCAATGTGCTGTCGGGACGGCAAGGCCAGACGCTGGCGATCACCGGCGATGCCGTTCTGCAGCAATACTCCTACATCGATGTTTCGCTCGGCGGCCCGTCGGGTACGCCATTGTTCGACGTCGGCGGCGATGTGACCCTCGATGGCTATCTGGACATCTACGATCTCGGCGGGTTCGGCGCCGGTGTCTACCGGTTGTTCGACTATGGTGGGACGTTAACGGACAACCTGCTCGAATTCGGCCGGGTTCCGCTGGAGGTCGGTCTGAATCAGGTGTCGATCCAGACCTCGGTCGCGCATCAGGTCAATCTCGTGGCCAGCGGCGACTATCCAATGGCCTTCTGGGACGGCGGCGTAGCGGCGCAACATGGCAACGGCATGGTCAATGGCGGGGCCGGGATCTGGAGCGCCAATCGTCCGAATTGGACGAACGCGGAAGGCACGACAACCGGTCCCTATCCAAATCCAAGCTTCGCGGTGTTTCAGGGCGCGCCGGGTACGGTCACCGTGGACAATGCACAGGGTGCCATCGGCGTCACCGGCATGCAGTTCGCCAGCGACGGCTACCGGATCGAAGGCGATCCTATCGCTCTGGCCGCTCCCGGCTATGAGCCGATCATAAGGGTCGGCGACGGTACCGAGGCCGGGCGCGCGATGACCGCGATCATCGCCTCCAACCTGACTGGCGATGTGAACCTCGTGAAGACTGATCTCGGCACGCTCGTCCTGTCCGGCATGAACACCTATACCGCTGGCACCTTCGTCGAGGGAGGAACGGTGTCGGTGTCGTCGGATGCCAATCTGGGCGCGCCCTCGGCCATCGTCCTCCTTCGGCAGGGTGTGCTGGCCACCACCGCCGACATGTCGTCGAACCGCGAGATAGCGGTCGGTCCGCTCAGCGCGATCGACGTGCTGTCCGCGACAACCCTGACCCTTGGCGGCGAGGTCCTGGGCAAAGATCTGCGTAAGACGGGGGGCGGCACGCTGTCGCTCACCGGTTCCCGACATAGATACACCGGCGTGATCGTTGAAGAGGGCACGCTGATCGGCGACGCCACCACGATCCGTGGCGATATCCGGAATGCTGGAACAGTGGTGTTCAACCAAGGGGCCAATGCGGCCTTTGCGGGCGATATCGAGGGTTACGAAGGTGTACGGGGCGAGATGGTTAAGCGTCGCCCTGGAGCACTCACGCTGACGGGATCCTCCTATCTGGACTGGTCGCTGGAGAACGGCGCACTGAGCACCTCGGCCAGCCGGTTCACCGGCGGGGTCGCTATCGGCCCGACCGCCACGCTGAACTTTTCCGAGGACGAGCGCGACGCCACCTATGCTGGCCGCATATCCGGCAGCGGTGTGCTGAACAAGCGCGGCGGCTACACGCTGACTTACAATGGTGACGGCGCGGACTTCTCGGGGCTCACCCGTATCGAGGCCGGCATGCTGTCGGTTGGTCAGAGCCGGTCATGGCGCGATGTGGTTCTTGGCGGGTCGTTCGATATCTGGGCGGGAGCGACGCTGACGGGTTACGGCACGGTCGGGTCTGGCGGGAACAGCACGGTGACCGTCCGCGACGGCGCGACGCTCGGCACCGATCTGACGGTGGATGCCGACGTGATCCTACAAGATGGCGCCACGCTCGCGATGGTACAGCCGGGCGAAGACAGGGCGCTGAAGGTGGCCGGCAGCGCAACGCTTGAGAGCGGCGCTCGGCTGGCGGTCGAAGCCTCCGACGTATCGCCGCGCGGCAGCTACACGCTGCTTGCGGCCGAGGGCGGTCTGACAGGCCGCTTCGATGAGGTGCAGGCCGATTTCGCCTTCCTCGACACCGAGGTCGCCTATGATTATGCCGCCGGCACGGTGGCGCTGGAGGTTGCGCGCAACGACATCGACTTCGCGTCGACGGCGGCAACGCCGACGCAGGCGGCGACGGCCGAGGCGGTGGAGAGCCTCGGCCTCGCGGCGGAGAACCCGCTCTATGACGCCGTGGCGCTGTTGCCGAACGATCTGTCGGCGATCCGTTCCGGTTTCGACCAGCTCTCGGGCGAGATCCATGCCTCGGCGCAGTCGGTGCTGATGCAGAACAGCCACTTCCTGCGCGACGCGGTGGCCGGGCGGCTGCGAGCGGCGTTCGGCGGGGTGGCGGCGCCGACAAGCCCGGTGATGGCCTATGATGGCGGGGCGGTGAAGGCCCTTCCCGCCGATACCGAACGCGGCGCGTTCTGGGCCTATGGCTTCGGCTCCTGGGGCAGCTTTGCGGGCACGGACAACGCCGCCTCGGTGAACAACGACGTTGGCGGCGTCTTCATGGGTGCCGATGCGCAGGTGCTGGAGAGCTGGCGGCTCGGCGTGATGGCGGGCTACTCCTCCGCTTCCTTCGACATTGACGACCGTTCTTCTTCCGGCGACGGCGCCGATTGGCATGTCGGCCTCTATGGCGGTACGCAGCAGGGGCCCGTGGGGGTGCGGCTCGGCCTTGCCTATACGTGGAGCGAGATCGAGACGGCGCGCGCGGTGGCGATCCCCGGCTTCTCGGACCAGCTGAACGGCGATTATGACGCCGGCGCGTTCCAGGCCTTCGGCGATGTCGGTTATCGCCTCGATGTCGGCACGGCATCCTTCGAGCCCTTCGCGGGGCTGGCCTATGTCAGCATCGACACGGATGGCTTCACGGAGCAGGGCGGGGCGGCGGCTCTCAGCGCGGCGGGCCAGGACATGGAGACGACGTTCACGACGCTGGGGCTGCGGGCCTCGACCACAATGGCTTTTGGAACCGGGGAGGTGGTGCTGAGCGGAGCGCTGGGCTGGCGGCATGCGTTTGGCGATGTGGTGCCGGCTTCGACGCTGGCCTTTGCCGGCTCGGACAACTTCACGGTGGCCGGAGTGCCGATCGCCGAGGATGCGGCGGTGGTCGAGGCGGGGCTCGATGTGAACCTGTCCGAGGCGGCGACGCTCGGGCTGGCCTATCAGGGCCAGTTCGGTGACGGCGTCACCCAGAACGGCTTCAACGCCACGCTCTCGGTGAGGTTCTGAGAAGCATCCTCGAGTGGGGAGCTTCGAACATCGCCTGGCCGATCTGTCGGCCGAACTCGCCAGCGTCGGGGCACGAACCCAATCGAGAAGCGCCCGGTGGATGAGCAGCCGCTGGCCGGCAAAATATGAGGCCGGGTTGGCGATCTGGTCAGCGCCGAGCAGCGCCGCCGTGCCTATGGCTGTGTCGAAGCGCGACGGCTCGGCGATCAACCAGGCGACGGGGTCGCGAACGGCGGGTTCGCCATTTTCGGTTGGCCCAGTCGAACCGGCGATTGGGCAGGAACGCGCATCTCGTCACGGGGAGAATGCCGGCATGGGCATAGACCGAACGCATGTCGATGCCGGTACCGCGCAGCTACTGCCTGCTTGTCGGCGCGTCGCTTCTCGCTGGGGTCGGTTCCCGGTGCCAGGACACGCTTCGCTTCATCTCGCCGGGTTCTTGCATCAGCGAGAGTGACCGAGGGATAGGTTCCGAGTGCCGATGTCTTCTGCTTCCTGGAAAAGCGGTAGGCGAGGCGCTCATAGCGGGAGCCGTTCTGATTGACGGGGACGTAAAGCCCACCGCCATCGGACAGCTTGTAGGGCTGCTCTTTGCCTTTGGCATTCCGCACGGCGGTATCAGTCGGCGGCATGTTGTTGGTATCTGCGGGACCGTTGGATTTCATGCCCTCATATGTGCCAACAGATTTTTGGATGCCGACACACTCCTGCGGACGGCAATAGACGTCAGCGCGATACTGACCTGTGACTTTTCAGGGGGGGCCGTCCTTCAGTGCATCTCTGCAGACTTCAGGGGACGGTAAAATGGTGGGCCCGGCAGGAC
The DNA here is from genome assembly GCF_018390605.1 of Ancylobacter defluvii. GTDB lineage: Bacteria > Pseudomonadota > Alphaproteobacteria > Rhizobiales > Xanthobacteraceae > Ancylobacter > Ancylobacter defluvii. The sequence goes on along the minus strand of NZ_JAHBGD010000024.1, from coordinate 183,682 downwards.
TCGAAAGTTTTTGAAATATCTATGGAATTTGGAGTTGGTACCAACATCGATACCAACACCTTTGGTGCGGTAGGAGACCTTCCACAGATTTCGTTAAAAATGGGGACAGACGCCGAGCCTGCCCCTAGGCCATCCCCGAGTCGGGTATGCTGCCCACTCACTTGGAGGTCAGCTTATGAGCCAAGAATCCCGCTTCGTCGCAGTCGTCACCAACGACGGAAGCACTGATACATATGTGTTCCACGGCGCTGTGACGCTTGATGATGTATTTAAGCAAATCAACGAGCGTCGAGTGATGTACAAGGTCAGTGGATTCTCGATTCACCGCGATGAGATGCTGAACCCACCGTTTCACAGCCGAAAGGATCCTTTTGTTCGACAGCAAGAGAGTTCTGCAGAAGCGGAAGGTTAACGGGTGAGATTGAGGCTCCGGAGATGTTCCACGCCTATCCGGGGCCTCTGAAGTTGCTTGATTGCGCTCGAAGCGCAGTCGTTAGACGACAGGCACCAGCCGCACGTTGACGGTGGCGCTCGGATTGCCGACTGCGGCGACGGCATAGCCCAGCTTGGTGTTGCCGCTGGCGGTGGTGGTGACGAGTTTGTTCGCCGCGTCCCAATAGACAGTAGCGCCGAGCGTGACAGCGAGCGCCGCGACCTTGGGTAGGGTGAATACGCCCGTCACGTCGACGTCGACATCTGCGCCGCTGGCAGCGCCACCGGCGGCAACGCCGATGATCGAGCCGGCAATCACGATCTCACCGGAAACGACGGCGGCAGGGGCAGGGAAGGTGAGGGTTTCGCCCCTCTGGACATAGTTCTTCATCGGTCGAGTCCTTTCGACGTTTGGAATCGGATGATTGAGGAGGGGCCGCCGATGCGATGCTCTAGAGCAGCTTCGAGCGACTTGATGTAGCGGACAAGCATGTTTGCGTTCGCCGCTGTGTAACGGATGCTCGAACCGTCGCTGTCGCGAACCTCGACGGCACTCTCACCGATCTGAAGTCGGTGATAGGCAGTCCGGGCTTCTGCAAGAAGTTCATCAGTGGTCTGCATCACTCACCCGGATTCCGAACAGCACCGCGCCAGTCGACGGCACCGGCGCCGAAGTCGAGCACCACGCGATATTCGGTCGAGAGAACGTCCCAACCCTCGCGGCTCGCCATCTGCGGACCCGGCGCGCTCGACAGGTAGGAGTATTCCAGCACGGGGGCCGTCGCCGGATCGCCGAAGATGTACCAGGCATCATCGGTGATGCGCGGCTCCACCAGCAGCGTCAGCTTGCCGGCGAAGGGATTCACGTCGGCAACCGTGGTGGCGGTGATCGCGGCGAGCACCTGTTCGGCGACGGTCTCCAGTTCGGGACCGACCACGAGATAGCGCGGCGTCACGGTGATCACCGTCTTTCCGTCGAGCCCCTTCATGGTGCGCAGCGCGAGCCGCGCCCCGCTGAGCGAGTCCACGTCGAGCGCGGCACCCGTGAGCAGGTTGCCGTGATCAGCATGGAAGAGGCGCTTGGAGTCTTCGTTCATGACGGGACCGGCGCCGCTCGCCTGCGACAGCAGGGACCAGAGCACACCCGCCTCAGTCGCAGCAGCAGCCTGCCCGGCCGCACGGGACCAATCTGCGAAGGCGTTCAAATCGTCGTTGATCAGCGCCTTGCGGGTGATCGAGAACATGCCCGCATAGGTGTCGAGCACATAGGACTCGGCCGCTTCCGAACGGGAGACGGCTTTCACCTCGCCCGACTCCGTCACCTTGGACAGGGCGGACAGCTCGCCGAGCTTCAGCGTCGAGCCGGGACGGAAGTCCGCCCGCGAGCCCTGCCGCGCAACCTGCCTCAGCGGGGACGCGGCGGCGGTGTAGGACGCCAGCAGCGTGCGGGCGCCGACTCCCTGCAGGAGGTGCGGGAAGTCCGACGTGGTGTGCGCCGCACGGAACAGCGCATCCGGGTTCATGCCGCGCGTCGAGACGCCGCGAGCGTGAAGGCATTCCGTTGCCAGGTCGCGCAGGCTGGCGCCGATGAACGGGCGGCCGGCTTCGCTGGGAGCGGTGCCGTTCACGCGCGCGTCGAGAGCATCGCCCATGGCGCGGAGCTGCACGCCCGGATCGGGCTGCGAGACGGTCGCGCGGATGGTGCGAGTGCCTTCGGAACGGCGGATCATCTCGGCACGCGCGGCGGCGCGGGCTCCCTCGATCGTCGCGCCGGTCGAAATCTGCCCTTCGGCAAACGACGGCGGCAGGTCCGCAAGCTCGCCGATGCTGCGGATGCGTGCCTGATCGGCTTCCGGCATTTCGGGCACCAGCGGCGCCCGGTCTTCAATTTCTTCGATATCGGGCATAGCGCCACTCCTGACTCGGGCAGCCCGATCAGCCGGGACTGCGACTAGGGAAACTTCAAAGATTGCAGGGGTTACGGTGCGCACGCGCTCACCGTTCACGACGGACTCGGTGCGGCCGGCTTCGGTGTAACCAATGGACAGGCTCAACAGCCCATCCTTGGCGCGCTGCACCAGCGGGCGGGCATCATCGGCTTGGCTCATGCGCACCGTGACGATCAGCGAGTCGCCTTCGATGCGGGCGCGCTGCACGATGCCGACAACATCGCGACCGGAGGCGCGGCGGTGATTGTCGAGCACGGGCAGATCGACCAAGGCGGCGGTATCCACGCTCGCGACGTCAAGCACTTCGACATAGGTGCTGCGCCCATCACGACGGCGAACCCCGGCGGTGCTGGTGGCGGCAACAGCCTCGAAAGTCATGGTCTCGTCGGACCAGCTCGACGGGCGGGCGGACGCTGCACGGTATCGTTCCGTGCGAGCCTCCAACGGGCGATCAACTATGGCGCCGGGTTCAATGCTGACGTCATCCCGCTGGCGACGCACAGCCGGCTTCAGGGATCGTCCGCGCGCATTCGGTTCGGCTCTCATTCGTCGACTCCGCTTCGAGTGGGAGTTTCGGGCTTCTGCGATGGCGGGGAGGCGCCGAAGGTCAGCCCAAGGCGCTTTTCCCGCGCACGGTCGGCGGCAATCTCGGCGTCAAGCTGTTCGGCGTTCCAGCCACGCGCCGCGACCTTCTGGCGACGGCTGGCAAGGCCGGCATTCAGTTCGGCCAAATCGGCTTCAACGTCTTTCTGAGGATCAACCTGCAACGGCTTGGGCATGATCCATTCGACGCGCGCCGATGCGTCGGCGTCACCTTCGGTCGCCAGCCAGCGGCGCCACACGGGCGCGAGAAGCTGCGGCACCAAGCAGTGATACTGGAAAGCTTCGATCCGGCGGCGGAACGGCAGAAGGCCGGCGCGCAGGCTGGAATAGTTGGCGCCAGTCAGATCGCCGTCGACCATGAAGGCGGGCAAGCCCATCCCTGCGGCGAGTTGGCGTATCTGCACCTTCAGCAGTTCGGCGACGGCTTGGGATTGCTGCGGCGTGGCGAAGGTGACGGACTGGCCACCTTTCAGGCGGATCAGGGTGCCAGGTTCCAGCGAGGGCTGGGCTTCACCGCCGAACGGGTCTTCGCCGCTAGACAAGTCGTTCTGGTCGGTGACGACACCACAGAACATCGCCGCGACACTGGCGCCCATGAGCAGCGCGTCGCTGAGCTTGTCGAGTTCGCCAGCCGACAGAATGATGGGAGCGGTCCACGGCACCCCACGCACCTGTCCGGGAAACAATGGCCGGAAGATATGCTGCACGTCGGCAGCGTCGACGCGAACGGGCGGTGCCCAGGAAGCGAACGTATCGGTGAGCCGGGCAGGCGAGATGTGATAGGCGACACGGTTGCCGCTGGTGTCGAATTCGATGCCCTGCACAATCTGGGCACCGTTGCCAAGGTCGCGCGTCAAGCTACGGTCGACTTGCTCGACGTCGAGCACGCGAAGCGTGAGACCGGACTCGTCGTTGCTCAAGAGAACGAAGGACTCGCCGCGCACCACGACATCGGTGCAGATGATCGTCTGCAGCCCGTAGAAGTCGGTTCGGCCGTCCGCATCGGCATGATCGGACCAGGCGTCGAATTCTGCCACCAGGTCCGATGAAGGGCGGATGCCGCTGCCGACTGCTTCGCCGACGATGTTCCCGACCGCGTTGGCGATCAGAGGATTGTTCGCCGCGAGGTAAGCGGAACGTGCCGCAAGGGCCTGTCCCGCTGCGCCGACTTCGCTGTTCACCCGACCGAATGTGCCGGCGCCGAACGTTCGGCGTCCCTGCGACGCTCCGTCGAACTTCCGGGTGTGCTCAGGAGCAATCCACTGCGCCAGTTTGGCGCGAGCACGTTCAAGCATGAGCGGTCTCATGCTTACGAAACTGCCGCCAGAGGGGGAGCAGCAAGCGCGTCACCGGCACAGTCTGCACCATCTCGATGGGGCCAATTGTGTCGAGCGTGAAGCCCTCGGGATCGGGCTGCAGCAGGTCTGTGTGAAGGCTGCCGAGCGGCCTGTCGTCGCGAATCCAGTGTGGATAGCTGGCGCGTACCTCATCGGTCTCAGGATCGCGGATCCGGTCCACCGCCATGAGCCAAAACGGCGGGCTTGCCTCGCCAAGCGAGGCGACCACCATCGGCAGCGACCTGCCCACCGCGACGTTGAACTGGGCGAGGTCATCCGAGGCGATGCCACCGGCCTCGATAAGGGCAATTAGCAGTCGCGCGCGATAGCACTCAATTTCGGGAAAGAGCAGGGCTCCCCGCGGACCAAAATACGCGCTGGCCTGAGTCAGAAGGCCACGAGCGGCGAGGCCCTTGAACTGGTTATCCAGCTTCTTCAGGTTCCGACGCGCCTCGGCGCGGCTAATGACGTCACTGAATTCGCGCAGGGTAAAGCTGGCCATCAATCCGAGCCTCCATTATGGATCGGATGATATCAGATTGGAATTATCAATTCCATTAGAATTATCAATTCCAATCTGATACAAGGGTGATGCTGGCATCGAGTGATCGCGATGTTGGTTCAACTCCTTGAAACTTACGGGCGGTTGCCTCTGGCGCCGCCCGTCTCTTTAGGGTCAGAGGGATGACGCCGAACCAAGTTCGGAAAGCTCGCGAGGCGGTCGATGCGTTCCATCGTGCCGGGTATGACTTCACTCAGGCGGCAATATTGCTTGCGTACTGGATGAAAGCGAACAGAATAAAAATAACGACTTCCAATTTAGAGGCTTCGTTTGCGCATTTTATCGACTGAATGTCACAATTTAAATTGAATGTCACATTTAAATTGCAATTTTTGTGATTTGACGAAATACTCGAATATTGGTTGCATATGCGCATCGCCAGATATGGAGACGATGCGATGAATTATTCAGAACAATGTGAGGTTGGTCGGAAGGCTTTCGCCGCTCTCTTGCAGGAAATGCAGGCGGAGCAGAATCCCATCCTGTTTCTCAACGCTATCAAGAGAATGGTCGCGGATTCGCAAATAACCGGCATTGAAATCGGTTTTATCCAGGCTGCTGCCGAGCGTCTTGTGTCAGATTGCGCTGTGGGTGCGTAATCAGCCCGTACGCACCGGGGATGGAAGTCGCCCCGGCGCCGAACGTGGGGAGCGGTTCTGATTGGCTCCATCTCCCTCACGCCAACTCGCCGCATAATCGTTGCAGAGCTTAAGTATAATCGGCTGAAAATCTCTCTACGTAAGATATAAAATCTTGAACGTCGGATTCATTAAATTTGTCTGGTTGACCGTGTGCCGCATTGTTACGAATGTCGGCCAAGGCTGTAATTCGTTTTTGAACCAGTAGCGTATACAGGCCAGATTTAGCTAGATCGGCATTCATTCTGTCAAGTTTTCCTTCAGGTATACCTCTACTGGAGCATAGCTGTCGAAGTTTTGTTTCAAGAACGACACCCGCGACTACAGCCGCCGGAGTGAGATACCCGCTTTCCAAAAGCTCGCGAGCTTGATCTAACTCTGTACTAAAAACCTCTGCTTGAATTAGATTTTTCAAGGTAATTAAGTAACCTCCTTCAAAATCTTCCTTCGCAGCCGAAAATACAGCCCTTAATCTGAGGAATATATCATGATAATTACTAAACGAATCTGGTTTTTCTTCTTCAAGAAATTGAATATAATGTTCTGATTTTTGACCGCAAGCAATTGAAATCAAATTTCTAACCTTTACTCTCCAAGTCAACAGTCTATTTCCGTTGATGGCATATTTTGGTATGTATTCGCTTTGGTCTACTATCTTCGAGGCCTCAATATTATCCGCCTCTTTTTTCAATTCATTGAAGCGGTTAACTAGGATCGGATCCAACGGCACGCCATCCTCCTGCGACGAATCATTAGCTCAGAATCTCATGTGCCCGAGGTTGATTGCGTTCACTCACCGATTCAACCATGCTGACTTAATCACGTTTGGTAAACGCGGTGCGGGTGCTGCCGCGCTCGCCAATTCCTCGGTGCGCCGCTCTAGGTTCATGTGAAGCAACCCGCGCACCGCAATGGCGTACACGGTCGCGTCGAGACATTCCGCGCGCAGACCGGGCTTGCGCTCCCACAGGCGGTTCGGAACGCCACGCGTATAGCGCACCACAACGCGCTCGGAAGCTATTTCCTCGAAATAGCGTGGCTCAAGGTCGCGGCTGAATCGGATGCCCTGTGCGCGGCTGAGGCGTGCCAACAGCCGCGATTTTTCACCGTCCACGCCGACGATGAAAAGCCGGGAGCCTTTCGTCGCGCTCGCCGCGATTGCCGGCCGGTTCCCGCTCGCGCCCTTGATGGCGACCACGCGCCGGCCGAAGCGCGGCTGACAAAACGAAAGCACCCGATCCATGGTCGCGCCGTCACCGGCATCAACAGCCGCCGCGTCAACTCGCAGCGTGCCGCCGTTCGGGTGCTGCCATGTTGATTTCAACAGTTCATCGAGTTCGGCCCAGGTGGGGTCGTCTTCCGGCAAGCCCCAGATGACGGCATTGCCGAGAATGAAAAGCTCGTCCCGCCCGTGCCCGATGAAGACGATTTCCAGCCGGTCGCGCTGCACGTCGACACCCGCCGTCACGATCAGCACATCGGCCGGCATCGCCGCCAGGCCGAACGGCTCGACGCGCGAGGCGAGTGCAGACTCGTCGACTTCCTCGGCGGCTTCGCGCCAACCCTCGGCTAGGAGTGTGTTCGTCCAGGTCTGAAGCTGGTCGACGTTGCGCTTCGCGGTGAGGAATTCCCGCGCGATCTTGCCCCAACTGGCGTTGGCAAGGGTGCTGACAAGTACGTTGCAGCGAAAGCCGGCATGTCCCTTCAACTCGGGACGCATGGCGCGCCAACGGCCCTTGGCAACCATCTCGCCTTTCTGACGCTCTTCGACGATGCACCCATGCGCCTCGCAGATGAAATACGCGCGCTCGGGTTCGCCTTCCGGCCACTGGATATGCCGCCATAGGATTTGCTGAAACGCGCCGCACGACGGGCAGCACACCTCGAAAATGCGCTGATCCGACTCCCGATAGGCGCGCAGAACGTGGCTCGCTTCCTCATAGATGGGCGTCGAGCCCATGATGATCTTGCGATTGGGAAACGACAGCGTGCGCCGCTCGGCGAGCGTGATGGGCGAGCCCTCGGGACCGGACTCCATCGCGTCGGCTTCGTCGATCAGCAGAATCCGCACATTGTGACGCCGCAGATTGCGGGGCGACTTAGCTGCAACGATCTTGAGCGATCCACCCGGAAACTTGCGGGACAGAAGGGTTGAGCGACCGGTCTCATCAACATCGCCACTGAGGAGCCCGCGCAGTTCCGGTGAGGCATCGAAGATGGGCTCGATATCGCTTACAACATAGTCGCGACAGTCGGACTCGGTCGGCAGCAGCGCGAGGATGGGCGAGGGCTCGTTTGCGATGTAGCTGGCGACGGTCGACGTGATCAGGGTCGTAAGCCCAAGGCGGACAGGCTTCACCAACGTCACGCGTTCGATAGACGGATCGCCGATGGCTTCCGCTATTCCCCACTGTACAGGGCTGAGGCGCAGTGCGCCAGGTACCGCCGAGACTGAGGAGGGGAGGCGCACGTTCGCTTCGATCCACGTCGGCAAATCGAGCTTTGGCGGAGGGATCAAGGCGCGGCGTGCGGCGCGCTCGATATCAAGCAGGGTCGGCATTGCCCGCCTCTGTCAAAGCGAGCCGAATCTCGGCGTCTATCGCGGTGATATCGGTCGCCGAGAGGTTCATCCGTCCTGCAATCCGGCCGGGAACGGCCAGTATCGCCGCCCGCACGTCGGTCAGGATTTCTGCCCATTTGGCTTCCACGTCGGCGGCGGGCACCAGCTCGCCCAGCAAGACGGCATTCTTGGCTTCCTGCGCCTCCGCCTGCGCACTGGTGAGGCGAAGCCGCTCAGCCTTCAGAGCGTCGCCGCCCTGTGATGGGCGGCCCGCACGAGCGGCGGACTCGCGCAACCTCCGAATGTAGTTCTGAAGTGAAGCCTGCGTGTCGAAACGGCCGCGATCAGTTTTGATGAGCACACCGTCTTTCGCAAGCATCCGAACACGCTCTGCGGTTATGTCTAGGAGGCGCGCCATGCTCGACGTATCGAGAATAGCGGGAATGGCTGGAGGCCTATCATCGGCCAGGATGTCACTTAGATCGAATTCATCCATGTCGACAACTTATCACATGGCAATTCATATTTCAAAAATATTGTCAAGCGCGTTCTTTCGGGGGTCAGCGTCCCCGCGATGGGTCGGGGTAGGGAGGGACCCGTGCAGGGACAGGGCGTAACGGCGCTCCCGCCGCTTGTGACGGCGAACTGCGATAGGATCGAAGCAACGGATGGGATGAAGCAAGCTAGTGCTGGTGAGGTGCGGCACCCCAGCTATGAGGGCGAGGAACGTCTCTCGTTACGAATTGCGATACGTCCCAACTCACCCGACGCAACTCCAATTGGATTTAAATCTAATCCATGGATGGCAGCGACGGCGACATGGCGACACCCCTTAAGGGGTGTGTCGCTGTCTGTCGCCGGTCTCGCCTGTGCCCGTAGCGACATTTGGCGACATGTCGCCGCTTTGTCGCTGTCTGTCGCCCTGCCGAGCTGCGATAGGATCAAATCCATCATCTTCCCAATAGAAGCCGTTCTCGAAGCGGATTGAACCACGTTGGATCAGCTCACCCACGGCGCGGCGAAATGCTGTGATGCGAGACTTCCTATCCTCGGACGGCGACATTCTGCGACCGTCGATGCATGCCTGTCTCCACGTCGCCTCGGTCACAGGCTGCTCCATATCCCGCAGGATATGGAGCGCGGCTTGCGCTCCCCGCGGCAGAGCTTTTTCCTTTCGTGCGGGGGGGCCGACAAGCTCGCCGCAGCGTGGCCATGTCACAGCGTCCCCATCGTCATCCTGCCCGCCGTCTTCCGTCTCAATGCGGAAGGCTATGTCACGATCACAGGTGCCGTTGCGATTCTTGGTGAGGCGCCCCCGGATGATACCCTCTTCGTCGCGCTTCACCCACAACGCCATGTCGAGAGCACCATTCAGCAGGCTATGGCCTCGCGGCGTGGCACCTTCGGCCTTGGTGTCGTGATGGATCAGCAGCACGGCGGCGCCCCACTGAGTCAGCTTGCGTGCAACGGCGACGACGCGCCCCATGCCCTTGGCGTCGTTTTCTTCAAGGCCGGGGAACGCCATGGCAAGCGTGTCGATGACGATTAAGGCGGGACGATGCTCCCGCACCAGGTTCACCAAATCCGCCAGATCGGGCGAGCCGTCCGCGAGCAAGTCGCAAACCCCGTCAACCACTTTGAATTGCGGCGCGTCGTTATGTGCCATCTCCAGGGCTCTTACCCTGCCCAGCATGCCGTGCGCGTCCTCCGCAGCGACGTAGAAGGCGCCGCCCTGTCGGGTGCGCAGGCCGAAAGCCTCGCGCCCCTGTGCGACGGCGTAGGCGAGGTGAGGGGCGAGCAGCGACTTCCCGGCGCCCGGTTGACCGAAGATGCATCCGACATCGCGCGGGGCGAGCATGCCCTTGATGATGTAGCCTCGCGAGGGAGCGGACTTGCAGTCGGCAGGCGTGAGAAGCTTCAGCCGAGAGGCGAGGGGCTGCAGGTCCTCGAAATCATCGGCTCCCCATTCCGGCCGATCGCTCCAGCCGTAAGCGCTGGCGAGGTGAAAGAGCGTACCAAGGCCGATGCCGCCCCAGGCAGTGAAGCTTCTCCATTTGGAGGCCAGCTCACGGGGGCCCTTGTATTTGGTGCCGCCCTTGGACCAGGCATCCCAAACGTCGAGCCCCTCAGGGAGGCCGCCGCAAGCGCTATGGAGTGCCATCCCGATGTTGAACCAGTCGCAATAATCGACATCGGGCGGGATGGCTGAGAGGGCACCGCGCACCGTGTCCCAATCCGGAGATGGGGCAAGCAAGTCCGAAAGGTCGTGAGGATCGGATTTGGCGCGAACGGGAGGCGCTAAAGCGGGAGGGAAGGGTGGTAGTTTGTCCAAGGTGTTCGCTGTGCCATAGCGACACCCATCGGGCAGCAGCGTGCCGGGGGCGATGACATAGCCGCCTTCCGCTCGAATATCGACACCATCGGGTAGGTGACGGGCACTGCATGTCAGCCCGTTGCGGTGCTGAAAATAGAGGTGAAGCCCGCCCGATGGTGTCGTGACTGACACGGGCGATAGATCGGTCGGAACGAAACCAAGCGCGCGAATGGCGGCTATGCCGTCCTGCTCTGCCCGATGGCGGTCAAGGTCGAGCACGGCGAGGCCGCTCGGCTCACCAGTCGGCAACCCAACCAAGGCTTGCGGATGATCGCGCCACCAATGCCCAATGCGACTGACATCGGTCGAGGCATCGTGAAAACTGCGAGGGGTGAGGGGGCGCTTGTCAGGCCCGCAAGGAAAGACTGGCTTCCCTCCGGCCGCGAGACGCAGCGCGAGCGATCTATTGTCGAGTGAGACAATGCTGCCCGTCTCTGGCGCCAGCAGGTCAGTGAGATCATAATCTGACGCTTGCAGCGCATGGGCTGCTGAAGTATATTGACTGGGCAAGCGAGCATCCTTTCAAGGATCAGAGGGCATTCCGGAGCCACCCGGAGTGCCCTCATCTCGTTTTAGGGGCACCGCAAGTAATATACCTTGCAGATGCGCTTGCGACAAGCGTCTGTAATTTCACATAATTTTTGAAAATGCATTCTAGTCATCCTGTGACTATTTGCGTACGTCCCCATGCGTCTCCATTTTCACTTGGTGTGGCGCGTCACTCAAGCAGCTCGGTTAGGTCGTGCTTCATCCCCTCGCGCTCCGCGGCGTCGATATAATCACTGTACCACGCCATCATTTCCCGCCGCTCCTTGATGTATAGGGCGCGATTATAGGCGGCGCGAACCTCGTTCTGAGGTACATGGGCAAGTTGACGCTCAATAACGTCGGGGCGGAACAAACCGGATTCGTTGAGAATAGTGGAGGCGGTCGCGCGGAATCCGTGAATGGTCGCGCGGCTGTGATGGCCCATACGGTATAGGCTATATATTAAAGTATTTTCGGAGATTGGCTTGTATCCACGCTCGCCGGGCAGGACCCATTTCGAGCCGGCAGCAATCTCTTTGAGTTCAGCAAGAATGCCCTTCGCCTGTGTGGTGAGCGGCACCAGATGGTCGAGACCCATCTTCATGCGCGAGCCGGGAATGTTCCAGGTTTCGCCGTCGAACTCGTCCCATGTCGCAAACCGGATCTCGGCTGAACGCACAAAGGTGTGTGCCACCAGCTTCAATGCCAGTGCCGTTTGCCTGCCCGGATAGTGCGATAGGCGGGCGAGGAAGGTTGGCAGTTCCTTCGCGTTCAGCGCCGCGCGTCGCTTGGGCTCCGGCGCAGCCTTCAAAGCCGACGCCAAGCTGGTGGTCGGATCGAGGCTGCACCAGCCCTCCGCGATCGCATATTTGAAAACCGAACTGATTGCGAAGCGGACTCGCTTTGCCATTTCGATCGCGTTGCGTTCCTCGATCTTGCGGAGGGTGGCGAGCACCTCCTGTGGCGTGATCGCCTTCACATCCTTCTCGCCAAGATCGGGAATCGCGTCATCCCGCAGGCGAGCCCAAAGGCGAGTGCTGTAGGACGGTTCCCACCTTGCTTCGTTCGCTTTGAACCAAAGCTCGGTCACCTGCTTGAAGGGGTGCTCAACGGGCAGAGGGGTGGTTGCCTTTGACGGGTCGATGCCGGATGCCAACAAGGCTTTGAGGTCGGCTCGCTTCTGTCGTGCATCCGCTAGCGATGCCTCAGGGTATCGCCCGAAGGCCGCGAGTCGCTGTTTTCCGTCCCAACGATAAGCGCACCGCCATAGTTTGCTGCCGTTGGGGTTCACCTGAAGGAAAAGCCCGCCGCCGTCCGACAGCTTCTGAGTCTTCTCGGTTGGCTTAGTTCCCCTGCACTTTACGTCTGTCAGTGCCATTTCGTTGGTACCCCGAGTGTTGGTATGGCCGGAACCGTACCAACGTTCCGTACCAACACAAGGCGGGGATGCACTGGGATGCATGGGGGCGCACAAAGTGTTCTGTCGAGCTACGAGTTTGATTTAAAACGAATTTCTACGGTATCGCTGTTGGTACAGTCGGCGCCAAATCGAACGAAATCAAGGTGTTGGTGGGCCCGGCAGGACTTGAACCTGCAACCAGACCGTTATGAGCGGCCGGCTCTAACCATTGAGCTACAGGCCCGCCGCGGAGAGCAGGGCCGCTCCGGCGGAAGTGGCCGAACGCTAGCAAATACCCGCCGTCTCGCCAACACTTGGCACGTCACCCCGCCGGCATCGTCCACCGCCGTATTGCCGCCGCCATTGGAAGGTGGTTTGCATCGGCTGCCGCTGCGTCGGCGCGACACCATCCTGTTTCAGGGAATGCGCACTATGAAACTCGCCAAGGCCGCTCTTGCCGCCACCCTCGTCTCCGCCAGCCTGATCGGTGGCCTGTCGTCCCTCGCGGCACAGGAGGCCTCCAGCGCCCCCCGGCGGCCGACGCTCACCGTCACCGGCGAGGGCCGCGCCACCGCCATCCCCGACATGGCGCGCTTTTCCACCGGCGTGGTCAGCGATGGCAAGACGGCGCGCGAGGCGCTCGACGCCAACAGCATGGCGGTGGCCGAGATGATCGCTGCGCTCAAGGGGGCCGGAATCGAGGCGCGCGACATCGCTACCTCCGGCTTCTCGGTACAGCCGCAATATGCGCCGCCGAAGAAGGATTCCACCGAGCCGCCGCGTGTCACCGGCTACCAGGTGCAGAACACCGTGTCGGTGCGACTGCGTGACCTTGCGCGTCTCGGCGACCTGCTCGACAAGATGGTGACCTCCGGCGCCAACCAGATCGGCGGCATTGCCTTCGACATCGCCGAACCCGCCAAGCTGGAAGACAAGGCGCGGGTCGCTGCGGTGGAGGATGCCCGTCACCAGGCCGAACTGATCGCCCTGGCAAGCGGCGTACGGCTGGTGCGCATCGTCACCGTTACCGGCAATGGCGGCGTGCGTCCGATGGGGCGGGCCATGGCGGCGCCGATGCTGATGAAGGCCGATTCGGTGTCCGTCGAGGCCGGGGAGGCCGAGATCCAGGCCAGTGTCTCCGTGACCTACGAGATCGAGCCGCGCTGAGGCGCGGCGTCCGGCACCAGCAGTTCCAGCGCCTGCGGCACCACACGGTAGTGGAGCGGCAGGCGTTCGCGGGTCAGTTCGCCATCGGTCGAGACCCAGGTACGCTTGCGCCCGCCGCGGCTGATGACGATGTCGTGGCCGGAGAGGCTGACGATGCCGGGATTGCCGCGCCAGCTATCGGTCATCAGGTCGGCGCCTGCCTTCAATTTGGCAAGCGCCCCCCGATCCTCGACGATGTGCACTTCGAGCAGGTCCTCGTCGAGCCGCCCGCGGCGCCAGCCCGGCCCGGTGAAGCGGTTGACGGTGACCAGCGCCGAGAACGCCGCGAAGTGCCGGCTGTGCCCATCCACCTCGACGTCGATATGAATGCGGCCGGTGCGTCGAAGGGCGAGGAAGGCGGCGATCGGCACCGCGAAGAAGCGGCCAAGCCCCCAGCGACGCGCGGTTTCCCGCGCCCGCGCCATCTGGCTGAAGAAGCCGAAGCCGGAGATGGTGTGAAACCGCCGCCCGTTCAGCGTGCCCATGTCGACGCGTATCGACCGGGCGGTATCGAGCGCATCGAGCGCGGCGCCGATGTCGGTCGGCATGCCGATGTCGTGCGCCAGCAGGTTCATGGTGCCCAGCGGCAGGATACCGAGCGCCTTGCCGGAGTGTTCGTGGCAGCGCGCCGCCAGGCTGACGCTGCCGTCGCCGCCGCCGACGATCACCGTGTCGTGCGGGCCGCGCCCACTGGCGCGGATGGCGCGCACCAATGCCTCGCCGTTGAGCAGATACACCTCCACCTTGCGCCCGTCGCGAGCGAGCCGTTCGGCAACCTCCTGGCGCACGGCTTCGCCGTCGCGATTCTGCAGGGTGCCCGCCTTGGCGTTCAGCAGGACGAGAACGTGACGCATGATGTGGCTCGGCAATGAGGGCAAGAGTCGGGGAAGGGCGGGGGCAGGCGTATCAGCTTCGGACGGAGCGGCAACGGCGGCGAGGCGGATGGGTTCCACCGGTCGCGTTTGGCGCGCGATGGCGGGACGTATGAGGCTGCAATGTCGGAAAATTTGTTGCAAGTGCATGCTCGACGCGGATGAGGACGTCCGATTAGGCTGCCAGCATGGCAAGGCGGGGAGCGGCCGGCAATGACGCGGATCAGCGGACAATCCATGGTTCGGCTGCGGGCGGGGTTTCTGGTGCTCGCGGCGCTTGCCTATCTGTCCTTCGTCGTCGGGCGCTGGACGGCAACGCTGTTCTCATTGGGATTCCTGTGGGCGGCGGCGATCGGCATCGTTGTCGCGCTGCTGCTGGCGCTGGCGGCCAGCCGGCTCGACCGCGTCGCCTATCTGATCATCGCCGGTGTCGTGATGCTATTCGGTGCCTTCAGCGCCTATGATTTCGCCCGCGGCCCGATCGACTTCTCCCAGGGCACCGCGACGGTGCTGGCTTTGGTCGCCGCCCTTTTTCTGGGCGCCGCCTTCTGGGATTTCGCCAATCTGCTGCGCGAATTTCGCGCCTGGGCAGAGAGCCGGCACTGAGGCTTCGCGCTAGGACCAGCGGCCGAGCCATGCGCGGATTGCCCGCGACAGCCGGGGCCCCCTTGTTGCGGCGGTCGCTGCCCGGCCGCCGGCATCTGGTTGCATGGCCGCTTCCTGGACGAGCCTGTCGCGCTCCTCGATTATGCGTGCCTGCGCGAAGGTGCTCCTCGCTGCTTCCGGCTGCGCTTGACCGCCCACCCCCTCGGCGAGGGCGGAGGCGTAGGCGCGCAGGTCTTGCGCCGTGCCGCTCTCGCTGGCGCGCCGGAGCGCGTGTAGCGCCAGCTGCCCGATGGCCGGATCCGTGCTGGCGCGCAACCCCGCGCCGGCGAGCCGGCAGAACGCCGGCACCGCGCTCTCGATGCTGCGACCCATCCAGACGAGGCCTTCTTCGGTCCGGCCGCTGGCGAGCAGCAGGCGACCATAATCGAACTGGCCGCGATAGTCGCCGCCCTGGGCGCCGCGACGATACCAGCGCAGGGCTGCCTGAGGTCGTGCCGGCCGGTCCCAGCCATTCTCGAGGTAGCGGCCGATCATGGTGGCGGCCTTGGCATGCCCGGAACGGGCGGCACGGGCATAGAGAACGAGCGCCTGCCGGCGATCCAGCGGCGCACCATTGCCGGCCAGCAGCAGCCCGGCGAGATTGAACTGCGCCCAGGCATCGTTCATCTGCGCGGCCCGGCGATAGAATTCCACCGCCTGCGCCGGGTCGACGGGCGTGCCCCAGCCATGCTCATGGCAGCGCCCCACCATGTTGATGCCTTCGGCACTGCCGGCGGCGGCGGCGCTGCTGAACCAGCGCAGGCCGGCCTCGGCATCGCGCGCCGTGCCGGTGCCGTCGAGCAGCATCCGTCCCCAGGCGAGCTGGGCATTGATGAGACCGTTCAGCGCTCCGGCCTGCACCCAGCGGGCGGCGGCCTGCGGACCTTCGGCGATGCGGGCCTTCAGTTCGTCGGCACCCATGCGCTTCAGCGCCGCAAGGGAGATCCATTCATCGGCCATGCGCGATCACGATCCACAAATGAACCGCCATGTGTCGTTGGGGCAACAGTGGCGTTCAGGCGTTCAGATTGAGACGGAAATAGGGCATTGAATTATGTAATGGCAAGGAGTTGGACTTTGATTCAATTTTTAACAATTAAAAACAAGGATCGGTCTGGCATTACAGGCGGGATAGACTTTTGAATTCCTAAAAAACATAGAGTTTGAACTGAGTTAGACTCTTCCTTTATCGACTGATGTTGACGTGCTCACCAGGGGTTGGACGAATGACGAAGATGAAGACGCTAAGGCCATCGGTATCCGGTGCCGCCTTGACCACCGGTCTGGCGATGACGATGTCGGCGATGCCGTTGATGGATGCGCAGGCCCAGCAGGCCGCCTCCACTCCGAGCTCGACGGAAGAGCTGCCCACCGTCACCGTCGCGGGCGACAACGCACCGGCTAACGCGCTGGAGGCGACCACCGGCATATCGCGCATTCCGGGAACCATTCAGGACACCCCGCAGACGATTACCGTCATCTCGCAGGAGACGATGCAGCAGCAGGGCGTCACTACGCTCGAACAGGCGCTGCGCAACGTTCCCGGCGTCACCGCCTCGTCCGGCGAGGGCAATGGCGGCATGAACGGCGATCAGTTCCGCATCCGCGGCTTCCAGGCCAATGGCGACATCTATGTCGATGGTCTGCGCGACTTCGGCTCTTATACCCGCGACAGCTTCGCTTTTGAGTCTGTAGAAGTGTTCAAGGGTTCGTCGTCCGAGAATTTCGGTATGGGTACCACTGGTGGTGCGATCAATATCACCCAGAAGGAGGCCCATCTCGGCGACAAGTATGATTTCGAGGGGCAGATCGGCAATGGTCCGCTCTACCGCGTGGTGGGCGACGTCAACAAACAGATCGACGACACCACCGCCGTGCGTTTCGTTGGCATGTATACCGAGCAGGATCTGGTCGATCGCGACTACATGTACAAGGATCGCTACGGCTTCCTAGGTGCGGTCGGCTTCGGTCTCGGTACCGACCAGACGCTGCACCTGAACATCTTCTATCAGGATGGCGACGGCCAGACCGACATGGGCGTGCCGTTTGCCACCCGCAGCACCGGCGTTTCCCTGCCGGTGACGGAATATCCCGGCGTGTCGCGCTCCAACTACTATGGCAAGGAGACCGACAAGGATAATTACGACGTCACCATGTTCACCGCCAAGTATCGCAACGAGGTGAACGAGTGGCTGACCATCACTAACGACAGTCGGTTAGCTTATTACAACCGCTACTATACCCAGTCGGCGGCATCCTGTGCCGCCATCACCTGCGGCAACTTTGTTGTCAACGGCAATCCGAACGTGCCGTATACTCTCGGTGGCCCGGCGGGCTTCGATCAGGAGACTTATGGCGGCCAGAACATCACCACCGCCATCGCCGATTTCAACATCGGAGGGTTCCGAAATCAATTCGTAGCCGGCGTCGATCTCTTCTTCCAGAACGACGCCCGCAGCTATTTCACCAATGTTCCCTCCACGAAGACCGTCGGCACCGTCGCCGATCCGTCCTTCTATAATTCCAACAGCTTCTATGTTTACGACAGCGGCCTGAATCTGCGCCGCTCCCAGGCGACCAATTCGGCGATCTTTGCCTCGGATCGCTTCTGGTTCGTCGATACGGTCTCGCTGCTCGCCGCTGGTCGTTTCGACAACTACAACATCAACTACGAAACCTCGAGCACGGGTGGTAAGCGGCCCGCGCCTAATGTTCCCGGCTGGACGGACTACGATTCGCACTCCAGCTTCTTCAGCCCGAGCCTCTCGCTGATTTGGGAGCCGACCAAGGAGCAGACCTATTACGTTTCGTGGGGCAAGTCCTACACGCCGCCGGGTGGCAACGTCGCGGTTACCCCGAACCCGCTGAGCGCGACGTCGGCTCTTGAGCCGGAATCGAACGAGACCGCAGAGATCGGTGCCAAGTTCTCGCTGCTCGACGGAAAGCTCGGGCTAACGGGTGCCTTGTTCCGCACCATCAAGGGTAATGCGTATTACTTTAATGACGCGACGCAGCTGTTCGATCAGACGGGCGACAAGCAGCGCGTTCAGGGTGTCGAGCTTGGAGCGACCGGCAACCTGACCGACGCCTGGACGGTGCAGGCGGCCTACACCTATCTCGACAGTGAAATCACCTACTCGCCCACGGCATCGAACATCGGCAACGAGGTGAACTACGCGCCTCGCAACTCGGCCTCTATCTGGACGACCTACGATGTTGCCAAGCACTGGTTCACCCAGATCCCGGGTGAACTGCTGGTCGGCGGTGGCATCAGCTATACCGACGGTTACTACACTAACACCGCCAACACTTCCTGGGTTCCGGAGACCTTCTCGCTCGACGCGCTGGTTTCCTACAAGCAGGGCAACTACCGCTTCGCCGTCAACGGCTACAATCTGACGGACGAGCTCAACTACGTGGCGGGCTTCAACAATCGCGCCGTGGTCGGCACCGGCCGCGCCGTGGTGTTCACGGTGGGCGCGACTTTCTGAGCGACCTCCGTATCAAATCGACCGTCTCACTTTCGGGGGAGGGCAGGCGACGCCTGCTTTCCCCCTCTTTTCATTCGGATGCGCCCCATGCTCGTGACCATCCCCGACGTGCTGACCCGCGAGGAGGTCGCCCATTGCCGCCGCGTGCTGGAGGCCTCGCGCTGGGTCGACGGCCGCGCCACCGCCGGCGCGCAGGCGGCCATGGCCAAGAAAAATTTGCAGATCCCCGAGGATTCCGCCGAGGCGCGCGAGCTCGGCGATCTCATCCTGCGGGCGCTCGGCCGCAACCCGGTGTTCAATTCCGCCGCCATGCCGCTGCGGGTGCTGCCGCCGATGTTCAATCGCTACGATGTCGGCATGGAGTTCGGCGCGCATGTCGACAGCGCCATCCGCGCCATTCCCGGCACCGGCGCGCGCATGCGGGCGGACGTTTCCAGCACCCTCTTCCTCACCGATCCCGAGGATTATGACGGCGGCGAACTGGTGATCGAGGACACGTTCGGCGGCCAGGAGGTGAAGCTGCCGGCCGGCCACATGGTGGTCTATCCGGCGAGCAGTCTCCACGCGGTGAAACAGATCACCCGCGGCAGCCGCTGGTCGAGCTTCTTCTGGAGCCAGTCTATGATCAAGGACGACGGTCGCCGCGCACTGCTCTACGATCTCGACGTCGCCATCGTGCAGACCCGCGAGGCGGTGCCGATCGATTCCCCGGCGGTGCTGTCGCTGACCAACGTCTATCACAACCTGCTTCGGCAATGGGTCGAGATGTGAGGCGTCCGGCCGCTCCGCGGCGACGGACGCATTGACGCCATGGTGGTGGGCGCTATCTCTCGCCGGTTCCTCCCGCGAGAGATATTCATGCCCGCGCTCACCTCATTGTTTCCCCCCGCGCTGCTGCCGCTCCTGCTGCTCACTGCTTCCAACATCTTCATGACCTTCGCCTGGTACGGCCATCTCAAGCACAAGTCGGCGCCGCTATTCATCGCCGTGCTGGCCAGCTGGGGCATCGCCTTCTTCGAGTATTGCCTCGCCGTGCCGGCCAATCGCATCGGCTCGGCCGTGTACGCGACCGCCGAGCTCAAGACCATGCAGGAGGTCATCACCCTCATCGTGTTCGCCGGCTTCTCGGTGTTCTGGCTGAAGGAGCCGCTCGGCTGGAACCACGCCATCGGCTTTGCCTTCATCGCGCTGGGGGCGTGGTTCATCTTCCAGAAGTGGTAGGCGAGGCGGCCGGTCACTCTCCCGGCGCGAGGCGCAGCAGCCGCCCCTCGCCGGGATCGTCGGTGAGCAGCCACAGCGCCCCGTCCGGCCCCTGCCGCACATCGCGGATGCGCTCGCCGCGCTCGGTGAGCAGCGCTTCCTCCTCGACCACCCGCTCGCGGGAGGGATCGAGCCGCAGCCGCACCAGGCGGGTGCCCGAGAGGCCGCCGGTGAACAGATCGCCCTTCCAGCCTGGAATGAGGTTGCCGGTATAGAAGGCGAGCCCGGCCGGGGAGATGGAGGGATCCCAATATTTCACCGGCTGTTCCATGCCCGGCTTGGCGGTGCCTTCGCCGATCGCCAGCCCGGAATAGTCGCGGCCATAGGTGATCACCGGCCAGCCGTAATTCATGCCGGCCTCGGGGTGGTTGAGCTCGTCGCCGCCGCGCGCACCGTGCTCGACCGTCCACAGCCGGCCGGTTTGCGGGTCGATGGCCGCGCCCTGCACGTTGCGGTGGCCGAGGCTCCAGATCTCCGGCCGCGCATTCGCCGTCTTGGCGAAGGGGTTGTCGGCCGGCGTCGAGCCGTCGGGGTTGATGCGCACGATCTTGCCGATATGGGTCGACAGCTTCTGCACCTCGCCGCGCAGCGAATAGCGGTCGCCGAGGGTGACGAACAGCGTGCCGTCGCGGCCGAAGGCGAGGCGCGAGCCGTAATGGCTGGAGCCGCCGGCGGCCGGCTGCTGGCGGAAGATCACCTCGAGGTTCTCCAGCCGGGCGCCGCCGCCATTCTCGCTGAGCTTCGCCCGGGCGACGCTGGTGCCCGAGCTGCCCTCGCGCGGTTCGGCGTAGGAGAAATAGATCAGCCGGCTGGTCTCGAAATCCGGCGCCGGCACGATGTCGAGCAGCCCGCCCTGGCCGTTGGCATAGACCGGCGGCATGCCGGCCACCGGCGCCGAGACGGTGCCGGATCGGTTTACGATCCGCAGCCGGCCCGGCCGCTCCGTCACCAGCATGCGCCCATCCGGCAGGAAGGCGAGGCTCCAGGGGTTCTCGAAGCCGCCGGCGACGGTTTCAACGCTCATCGTGCCGGCGGAGGTGCGGATGCCGGCGGGCGCGGCATCCTGTGCCGGCGCCGGGTTCGCAAGCAAAGCGAGGGTGAGAGACAAGACGACGATGCGGAAGGGGCGGATCACGATGCTCTCCGGTTGGCTCTCCGGCCGGACGACCTTACGCATCGTTAGATCAGAGCGGGCGGCACAGGCAACGGCCGGTGCCGACAACATGCCGCCGGCGCGGTCAAACCCGCGTCACCGGCGCCCTCGGACGGCGGGTCAGCCCTGGCGGCGCCGATGCCGCGGCTCGACGGTTTGCAGCGTGTTGCGCAGCATGTAGCTCGACAGGCCGCACAGGGCGACGAAGGCGGCAAGCAGCATGGCACCGATGGTGAGCCGCCCGCTGGGATCGACGCCGTCAAGCACGCCGATTTCCATCGCCGAGGCCGCCTGCAGCCCGAACATGCACAGCACCGCCACGATGGCGAGCGTCAGGGTGAGCACGACGCCGGCTTCCATCAGCGCCCGGCGAAAGCGGCGGACCGAAGTGTGCTTCACCTCGGCGGCGGCGACGACATCGTGGTGCGGCATGGCGAAATCCTCATCCGGCGCCGGAGCATTCCGTTGCGATGGAGAGAGTTTCGATGGTGAACGCGGCTCGCCGTCGACGGTACTTGGGCGATGCCGCGCGATTTCGGGGCAATTTCGCGGCAGGAGGTTAATGCGCGTTAACTGGCGATCTCGGTGAGCTGCGGGCGCCACTCCATGTCGACATGGTCGGGCTGCGCCGCGACCCGCGCCAGCCACCGGCGTACCGCCGGAAAAGCGGAGAGATCGAAGTCGCCCTCTTCGGCCACATGGGTATGCGCATAGAGCGCGATATCGGCGATGGTGAACGCCGAATCGACGAAGAAGCTGCGGCGCTGCAGGTGCCGGTCCATCACCTTCAGCGCCCGGTAGCCTTCCTCCATCCAGCGGTCGATGTCGTGGGTGCGCAGTTCGCGCCCGCCGCGCACCAGCTTCAGCCAGAAGCGGGCGGCGGCGATGGCCGGCTCGTGCGAGTGCTGCTCGAAGAACATCCAGCGCAGCACCTGGGCGCGCGCCAGCGCGTCGCCCGGCAGCAGAGCCGTGCCCTCGGCGAGGAAGAACAGGATGGCGTTCGATTCCGGCAGGAAACGCCCGCCCGGCAATTCCAGCAGCGGCACGCGTCCTTCCGGATTCTTCATCAGGAATTCCGGCGTACGGTTCTCCCCGCGCAGGAGATCGACATCGACAAGCTCGAAGGGCATGCGCAGATGCGCGAGCAGCATCCGGACCTTGTAGCAATTGCCGGAACTCTGCATCGCATGGAGCTTGAGCACGTCGGGTTCCCGAATGCCGCGAAGGGGAGGGGTGATCGCGGCAGCATACCGCATCGATAGGTGCGTTGTGAGGTGGGGAAAGACTTGCCGCCGTGCAAGGGGTCGACTAGTTGTCGCGCGCAAAACATCCAAACGGAGTCCGGCCATGAGCCTCGTTTCCGCCGCTATGAAGCGCATCAAGCCTTCGGCGACCATCGCCATCTCCAACAAGGCGCGGGTGCTGAAAGCGGAAGGTCGCGACATTATCGCGCTCGCCGCCGGCGAACCGGACTTCGAGACGCCCGACAACGTCAAGGAAGCCGCGATCAAGGCGATCCGCGACGGCCAGACCCGCTATACCGCGGTGGACGGCATCCCGGAGCTGAAGGCGGCTATCGTTGCCAAGTTCAAGCGCGAGAACGGCCTCACCTACAAGCCGAGCCAGATCACCGTCGGCACCGGCGGCAAGCAGGTGCTGTTCAACGCGCTGCTGGCAACCGTCGATTTCGGCGACGAGGTGATCATCCCGGCGCCCTATTGGGTGAGCTACCCGGATATCGTCAACTTTGCCGGCGGCACGCCGGTGGCGGTGGCGACGACGCTCGAGGACAATTTCAAGCTCCGCCCGGAAGCGCTCGAGGCGGCGATCACCCCGAAGACCAAGTGGCTGATCTTCAACTCGCCCTCGAATCCCTCGGGCGCCGCCTATTCGCGCGCCGAGATGAAGGCGCTCACCGACGTGCTGGTGAAGTATCCGCATGTATGGATTCTCACCGACGACATGTATGAGCATCTGGTCTATGACGACTTCGAGTTCGTCACCCCGGCGCAGGTGGAGCCCTCGCTCTACGACCGCACGCTGACCATGAACGGGGTGTCGAAGGCCTATTGCATGACCGGCTGGCGCATCGGCTATGCCGGTGGACCGGAAGAGCTGATCAAGGCGATGGGCACGCTGCAGTCGCAGTCGACCTCCAACCCGAGCTCCATCGCCCAGTGGGCGGCGGTCGAGGCGCTGAACGGCCCGCAGGACTTCATCGCCGAGAACAACAAGTCGTTCAAGGAGCGCCGCGACCTGGTGGTCTCGATGCTTAACCAGGCCAACGGCCTGACCTGCCCGAAGCCGGAAGGGGCTTTCTACGTCTATCCGTCCTGCGCCGGCGTCATCGGCAAGACGACGGCGTCGGGCAAGGTGATCACCGACGACGAGGTGTTCGCCACCGAACTTCTCGACGCGGAAGGCGTTGCCGTGGTGCATGGCTCCGCCTTCGGCCTAGGTCCGGCGTTCCGGATTTCCTACGCCACCGCCACCAAGGATCTGGAGGAGGCGTGCCTGCGCATCCAGCGCTTCTGCGGTTCGCTGCGCTGAGGTAATAGTATGGGGCGGGCCGGCAGTCGCCGGTCCCCCTAATGGTCCCGTTTCCGGCGCAGAGGCGCTTGGTCCAAGGAGATCGATCATGTTTCGCAAATATGTGACGCTCGGCGTTTTCGCGGCGACGCTGGCTGCCGGCTTCGGTGGCGTCCTGGCAACGCCGGCCTCGGCGCAGCAGATAAACCGCGTGCAGGTTGGCACGCTGGAGTGCACCGGCTCCAGGTCGGTGAGCTTCATCATCGGTTCGAAGCGCACACTCGATTGCCGGTTCGTCACCCGTCGCGGCGCGCGCTATGCCTATGAGGGCACCATTCGCCGCTGGGGCCTCGATGTCGGCGTCACCGGTCGCAACGCCCTGATCTGGGGCGTGTTCGCGCCGACCACCCGCATCGATTCCAGCGATCTCGCCGGCCGCTATGCTGGCGTGTCGGGTAGCGTCGCTCTCGGCGTCGGCGTCGGCGGCAACGCACTGCTCGGCGGCTCCCAGAACACCATCGCGCTGCAGCCGTTCAGCGTCGAAGGCCAGACCGGCGTGAACCTTGCCGTCGGCGTCGGCGACCTGACCCTCCGGCCGAACTGATCGATCCCGCCTTTCGGTGTGCAAGCGGCCCGGTATCGCAAGATACCGGGCCGTTTCGCGTTCGCACGCCGCCGCGTTCGCACGAGCACGGACCGCACGAGGAGTTGAACGCAACAGGATTGTAACGGCGGGCGTCTTTCCAACGTATCTTCTGCGTGCCAGCTGATGGAGACGACCATGCTGATCCGCCGCCGCCGCTCTTGGGAACTGCCGGAGGGCGCCGCCACGCCCGAATCCGTTTATCTGTCGCGCCGCCATCTTCTCGGTGCCGGAGTGGGGCTGGCCGCCGGGGCTACAGGGCTCGCCGCCGGCCTGGGATGGCCGGCCGAGGCGGCAACCGCGCCAGGCGATCCGGCCAATGATCCGACCAAGGATCTTTATCCGGCAAAGCGCAACCCGGCCTTCACGCTCGACCGTCCGGTCACGCCGGAAGACATCTCCGGCAATTACAACAATTTCTACGAGTTCGGCTCCGACCGGCGGAACTATCAGGTCGCGGACATTGCGGCCCGCATGCCGCGGCGGCCGTGGACGGTGAAGATCGACGGCCTCGTCGAGAAGGAGCGCGAAGTCGGCATCGACGACATCATCCGCGCCATGCCGCTGGAGGAGCGGCTCTACCGTCACCGCTGCGTCGAGGCGTGGTCGATGGCGGTGCCGTGGACCGGCTTCCCGGTGCGCGAGTTCATCGCCTTCGCCAAGCCGCTCTCCAGCGCGAAGTTCATCCGCATGGAAACCTTCGTGAACCCGGAGGTGGCTCCCGGCCAGAACCGCTTCGTCTATCCCTGGCCCTATGTCGACGGCGTGACCATGGCCGAGGGAATGAACGACCTCGCCTTCTTCGTCACCGGCATCTATGGCAAGCCGGCGCCGAATCAGTTCGGTGCGCCGCTGCGCCTCGCGCTGCCGTGGAAGTACGGCTTCAAGTCGGTGAAGTCGATCGTGCGAATCTCCTTCGTCGACAAGCGCCCGGTCGGGCTGTGGGAGCAGGTGCAGGGCCGCGAATACGGCTTCTGGGCCAATGTGAACCCGGCGGTGCCGCATCCGCGCTGGAGCCAGGCCAGCGAGCGCGACATCGGCACCGGCGAGCGCCGTCCGACCCTGATCTATAACGGTTATGGCGAACAGGTCGCCGGGCTCTATGCCGGCATGGCCGCCAGCGAGCAGTTGTTCATGTGACCGGCCCGCCGGGCAAATCGTCGCCCGGCCGGCTTCGTCGCTTGCCTCCTTGGGTTTGGGCGGTCACCTTGCGGTGAGCGGCGGTGTTGTCCGCCGCCTCACCCGACACCCCATCCGTCACGCGCAAGGGAGGCGCCGGGCAATGCCGCATCAGGTGCCGTTGATCGCGACCGTCTGTCTCGCCTTCGTGCTGGCAGCGATCCTTGGCTATCTTGCGACGCGGCTGCGTCTGTCTCCCATCGTCGGCTATCTGTGCGCCGGGCTGATGGTCGGCCCCTATACTCCCGGCTTCGTCGCCGATACCTCGCTCGCCCCGCAACTGGCCGAACTCGGCGTCATCCTGCTGATGTTCGGCGTCGGTCTTCACTTCACCCTGCGCGACCTCCTGCGGGTCTGGAGCGTCGCCGTGCCGGGAGCGGTGGCGCAGATCGCGGTCGCCACCGTTGTCGGCCTCGGCCTGGCACTGATCTGGGGCTGGTCGGTGGCCGGTGGTCTGGTCTTCGGCCTGTCGCTGTCGGTGGCTTCGACGGTGGTGATGCTGCGCGCGCTGGAGGAGCAGCGGGCGCTGGAGACCGAGAACGGCCGCGTCGCCATCGGCTGGCTGGTGGTGGAAGACCTCGCCATGGTGCTGGTGCTGGTGCTGGTGCCGGTACTGGCGGGGTTGGCGCGCGGGCAGCAGGCCGACATGGCGGACCTTGCTGCCTCGATCGGCACCACGCTTGGCGCCGTCGCCCTGTTCGTGGCGCTGATGCTGGTGGTGGGGCGCCGGGTGATACCGGCCATGCTGGCGATGGTCGCCCGCACCGGCTCACGCGAATTGTTCACCCTTTCCGTGCTCGGAGTCGCCCTGGGCATCGCCTATGGCTCGGCGCAGCTGTTCGGCGTGTCCTTCGCGCTCGGCGCCTTCTTCGCCGGGCTGGTGCTGGGCGAATCCGATCTCAGCCATCGCGCGGCGGAAGGATCGCTGCCTCTGCGTGATGCTTTCGCGGTGCTGTTCTTCGTCTCGGTCGGCATGCTGTTCGATCCGAGCATCCTGGTCCGCCGGCCGCTCGACGTGGTGGCGGTGCTCACCGTCATCCTGCTGGTCAAATCGGCGGCGGCGGTCGGGCTGGTGCGCTTGCTCGGCCGCTCGCACGGCATGGCGGCGACGGTGGCGGCGAGCCTGGCGCAGATCGGCGAGTTCTCGTTCATCCTCATCGGCCTCGGCATCAATGAAGGCCTGGCGCCGACGGAGGCGCGCGACCTCATCGTCGCCGGAGCGATGCTCTCCATCGCCCTCAATCCCTTCGCCTTCAGGGTGGCGGCGCGCTGGGCGGCGCGCTTTGCCCGCGAGGAAATGGCGGTGGTGCCGGTTTCCGACGCGATCTACGGGCCGCACCAGCCCTATGGTGACGGGCCGGTCATCCTGGTCGGTCTCGGCCGAGTCGGCTCCGCGGTGGCCGCGCAACTCACCGAGGCAAAGGTTCCACTGGTGGTGGTCGATCAGGACCGGCTGAAGGTCGAGGGCTGGCGACGTGGGGGCGGGCGCGGCATCGTTGCCGGCGGCAGCCCGACGGAAGTGCTGCGGGATGCCGGCATTGCCGGCGCGCGGACGTTGATGGTGACGGTACCGGATGAATTGCAGGGCGGGGCGCTGATCGAGGCTGCCCGCCATATGCGTCGCGACCTGTTCATCACCGCCCGCGCCCATAGCGAGGAGGGGGTGGAGCACCTGCGCCGCCGTGGCGCCGATCTGGTGGTCTATGCCGAGCGCGAAGTAGCCGGCCGCATGATCGAGAACATACTCGGAGTATGAAGACCGATTTCCAGAAAGAAAAAAGCCGGGCTCAAGAGAGCCCGGCGAGTTTCGCCGCAGAGCGGCGACCTTCCAGAGGGGAACAGCTGAAGCACTCGGTGCATCAGCGTCGAAGCAACATATGACTGTTCATAAGGCATTTGGCAATGAATTGTGCCCGCATGGCAGGCATGCGTTTTACGGGCATCAGCAATGATCTGTCGTCAGTTCGCATTTCTGCGACAATTTTATAACGATTCAGGTCAAGTTTGCGTTGATTTCCGCAAATCTTTCGGCTGCGTGCTGTGCTCCATCCACGCCCCCGAAACGGCGTGTGCATAAAAACTAGACAGTGAGGCGTGTCAGAAGTTCCAGCGCTGCGCCTTGGCGACCAGGAAGTCGCGGAACACTTGGATGCGGGCCACCGAGCGCATTTCCTGCGGATAGACGAAATAGGCTTCCAGCGTCGGCGTCGGCCGTTCCGGAAACAGCTGCACCAGCGTCGCCGAGTCTTCCAGCAGGTAGTCCGGCACGATGCCGATGCCCACCCCGCGCTCCACTGCCCGCTTGAGGCCGAGCACGTTATTGACCGACAGCGAGGGCACGCGCCCATCCTGTCCGTCCTCGAGGCCCGCCCGCTCCAGCCAGTTCAGGCCCTGGAAATAGGAGGGGATCGGGCCGCCGAGCAGGATGATGCGGTGCTTGTCGAGTTCGTCCAGCGTGCGCGGATGACCGTTGCGCTTGAGGTATTCCGCCGAGGCGAAGGCATGGAAATGCACGGTGAACAGCTTGCGCTGGATCAGGTCCGGCTGCACCGGCTGGCGCAGGCGGATGGCGACATCAGCCTCGCGCATGGCGAGGTCGAGTTCGTCATCGGTCAGGATCAGCGTGATGCGGATATCGGGATAGAGTTCGAGAAACTCGCCGATGCGCGCCGTCAGCCAATGGGTGCCGAGGCCCATGGTGGTGGTGACACGCAGTTCGCCATTCGGCTTTTCGCGCGAGTCGGTCAGCTTGGCCCGCGCCGCCTCCAGCTTCATGAACACTTCATGGGCGGTGCGGTAGAGCAGGTCGCCCTGCTCGGTCAGGATCAGGCCGCGGGCGTGGCGGTGGAACAGCGGGATGTTGAGTTCCTGCTCCAGCGCCGATACCTGCCGGCTCACCGCCGACTGCGACAGCCCCAGCGCCTCGCCGGCATGGGTGAAGGACCCGGCCTCCGCCGCGACGTGGAAGACCTTGAGCTTGTCCCAGTCCATGTCGCGAGCCCGCGCCTTGCCGTCCATATCACTCCGCCGCATGTGCGAGGGGATGTCGGGCGGCGAGGAAACGCTCCGCTTCGAGCGCAGCCATGCAGCCCATGCCGGCGGCGGTCACCGCCTGCCGGAAAATATCATCGGCGACGTCGCCGGCCGCGAACACGCCTTCCACCGAGGTGGAGGTGGAGTAAGGGGCGGTCCACACATAGCCGCTCGGCTTCAGCCTGAGCTGGCCGGCGACGAGTTCGGTCGCCGGGGCATGGCCGATGGCGATGAACACGCCGTCCGCTCTGTGTTCGCTGAAGGCGCCGGTCTCGACATTCTTCAGCACCACGCCGGTGACCTTGGTGGGCTCATTCTCGCCCTTCACCTCGTGCAAGGCCGCGTTCCACACCACCTCGACCTTGGGGTGGGCGAACAGACGGTCCTGCAGGATGCGCTCGGCGCGGAAGCTGTCGCGGCGATGCACCACCGTCACCTTGGAGGCGAAATTGGTGAGGAACAGCGCTTCCTCGACCGCGGTGTTGCCACCGCCGATCACGAAGACCTCCTTGCCGCGATAGAAGAAGCCGTCGCAAGTGGCGCAGGCGGAGACGCCGAAGCCCCGATAGGCCTGCTCGGAGGGCAGGTCGAGCCAGCGCGCCTGGGCGCCGGTCGACAGGACCACCGTGTCGGCGATCCACACCTGCCCCGAATCGGTTTCCAGCCGGAACGGGCGGGAGGAGAAATCGGCCTTGGTGACGATGTCGCTGATGATGCGCGTGCCCACGTGCTCGGCCTGCGCCTGCATCTGCTCCATCAGCCACGGACCCTGGATCGGGTCCTTGAAGCCAGGATAGTTCTCGACATCGGTGGTGATGGTCAGCTGTCCGCCGGGCTGGATGCCCTGGAACAGCACCGGTTCCAGCATGGCACGCGCGGCATAGATGGCCGCGGTATAGCCGGCTGGGCCGGAGCCGATGATCGCCACCTTGATGTGGTTGGGGGCCGGCGACATGAAAGCACTCGCAAATATCGTGGCGCGGCACTGGCCACACCTTCAGGATGCTGCATCTGGTCCGTGGCACCGTCGCTTGCAAGAGGGCGCAAGCAAGAGACGAGCCGGCCAGCTACTCCCAGCCATGCGAAAATGTAGGGACTCGGGCTTTGCTCTGCAAGCGGCTCGTGGCTTATCCCAAAGTTGTCCCAAGGCAAGATTGCGCCGCCCCGCGCGAAAGATTATTGCGCTGATGGGCCGCTCCTCTATGGTGCGCGCCGGGCGCGGCGCCTTTCGTCGCCCCCAATCAGGAGAGCCCGCGTGGCGCGCCGCATCGATACGATCGACTGGAACATCCTGCGCGAGCTTCAGGGGGATGGCCGCATCACCAATGTCGAGCTCTCCCAAAGGGTCGGCATCTCGGCGCCGCCCTGCCTGCGCCGGGTGCGGGCACTGGAAGAAGAAGGCATCATCAAGGGCTACCGGGCGCTGCTGGACGAGAAGACGCTCGGCTTCGACCTGATGGCCTTCGCCATGGTGCATCTGGTCAGCCAGGCCGAGGCCGACCTCACCGCCTTCGCCGATCAGGTGGAGCGCTGGCCGCTGGTGCGCTCCTGCTGGATGCTTTCCGGCGAGACCGACTTCATCCTGCTCTGCGTGGCGCCGGACCTGCGCTCGTTCCAGAATTTCGTGCTGGAACTTACCAGCGCCCCCAATGTCAGCAAGGTGAAGACGGCGCTGACCCTCAGGCAGGCCAAGGACGCCGCCATCGTACCGATGGACGGGCAGACGAAATGATCGTCGCCACCGCCACGGACACCGCCTATGTCGAGCTCACCGCGGTGCTGCTCGCCTCGCTGGCGGCCAATACGGGCGGTGAGATCGGGCGCGTCGTGGTGTTCTGCGACAATGTCGGCGCCGAGGACCAGGCGCGGATGCGCGCCAGCTACACGCGGGACAACATCGCCTTCGTCGATCTGGCCCGCGAGATGGAGCGCCATTTCGGCGCCCGCCCGGTGAACCACCATCTCTCGCGCACCGCCTATGCCCGCATCCTGATGCCGCTGCTGCTGCCGGAGGCGCAGGGCCGGCTGCTCTATGTCGATTGCGACACGCTGATCAACGCGCCGCTCGCCCCGCTGGCCGGGCTCGACATGCAGCGCTTTGCCGTGGCGGCGGTGGACGATGTCGCCCGGCTCGATCCCGCCCGCCATGCCGCGCGCAACATCGCCATCGGCCTGCCGGGCGCGATGCGCTACTTCAACAGCGGTGTGCTGCTGATCGACCTCGACCAGTGGCGCCGCGAGAGCCTGTCCGAGAAGGTGATGGCGTTCGCCGCCGATCATCCCGATCTGCCGATGATGGACCAGGATGCGCTCAACGGCACGCTGCGTGGCAATTGGCTGGCGCTCGACGAACGCTGGAACCTGCACCGCCGGCTGGTGAAGGGTCGCTATGAGGGCGATCCCGTCGACTGGGACGATGCCGCCATCATCCATTTCATCGGGCAGATCAAGCCGAACTACGCCGATTGCGATCATCCGGCCCGCGCCCGCTTTCTCGCCCACCGCGCCCGCACCCCCTTCGCGCAGGCGAAGATGAAGACCAAGCTCTCGCGCAAGATCGCGAAGCGGGTGCGCAAATGGCAGCGGTTCCGCAACTGGCTGGGGCGCCGTCTGCTCGGTACGGGGCAGGCGGCGTGACACGCGTGCTCGTCCTGCGCGACCGGCAGCCCGGCCATTTCAATCAGGCCGAGGGACTGGCGCTCGCCGTCGCCCGCCTCGCGCGCACCGATGTGCTGCGGCTGGAGATCCGCCCCGCCAAATGGGCACGCGACGACCTCCGCAAGCTGATCATGCGCCGCTGGGGGAAGGATGCCCGCTTGTGGCTGCGGCTGCTGTACGGTGTCGATCTCGCAAGCGTCACCCGGCCCGACATCATCGTCGCCTCGGGTCGCCCGACCATCGCCGCCGGCATGCTGCTCTCGCGGCATTTCGGGGCGCCGCTGGTCGTGTCCGGCGGCATTGACGGCTATGACGAGACCGCCATCGCGCTCAATATCGTGTCCTCGCCGCGGCAGGCGGGCGATCCCGGCGCCGCCTATGCGCCGATCCCCTCGACCGTCGATGCCGACGTCTACCCGCCGCTGCGCCGGCTCGCCGACATCGCGGCGCTCGACGGCGCTTCGCTTGCGCTGCTGGTCGGCGGCTCGGCCTATCGCCGCGAATACCCGCCGGAGGAGTGGGAGGCGCTGCTTGCCTTCGTGCCGGCGGTGGCGGCGCGCTACGGCGTGAAATGGCGCGTCACCACCTCGCGCCGCACGCCGGACGAGGTGTCCGACCGCTTCAAGGCGCTGGCGGCGTCGGGCGTGGTGGCGGAGTTCGTCGATTACCGCACGGCCGGTCCCGGCTCGGTACGGGCGCTGTTCGGGGCGGATGCCGTCGTCGTCACCGAGGATTCGCTCAGCATGCTGGCCGAGGGCCTCGCCGCTGGCCGGCCGGTGATCGGGTTGAAGTCGCGCGTGGTGCACAAGCACTATGCCAACGAGATCATCGCCGGCATGGCCGGCGCCAGCCTCGCCATCCTGCCGATGCGCAGCGTCACGCCGGAACAGTTCGCCGCCACGCTCACCCGGCTGGTGCCGCCGGCCGAGGATGCGCGCGATGTCCTCGCCCGCGCGCTGGCGCCCGTGCTAAAACTGCCCGTTCCCGACACCCGGAGCCCCGCCTGATGCTCGCCGTCATCTGCATCAAATGGGGCGAGGCGTATCCGTCCGAGGATGTGAACGTTCTTTATCAGGGCGTGCGCGACCACCTTTCCGAACCGTTCCGCTTCATCTGCCTCACCGACCGGGCGGACGGCCTGCGCCCGGAGATCGAGACCGCCGACCTGCCCGGTACCGGGGCGCTCGCGCTGCGCTGGCGCGGCTGCTGGCCGAAGCTCGGGATGTTCGCGCCCGGCCTCTTCGAAGGCGTCGACCTCGCGCTCTATCTCGATCTCGACGTGGTGATCTTGGCGCCGCTCGACCCCATCGTCGCCCATGCCCGGGCGACGCCCGGCCTGCACATCTTGCGCGAGTGGAACCCGAGCATCTGGGAGTTGCTGCCGGTGTCGATGCGCCCGGATCGCGGCGCCCAGAGCTCGATGGTCGCCTGGCGTCCCGGCGAGCAGGAGCATCTCTATCTCGATGCCATGGCCAATCCCGATGCCGCCTACGCCATCGCCAAGAACGATCAGGTCTATATCGGCGTGCGTGCGCATCGGCGCCGTTATTTCCCGGAAGGTTTCGCCGTCTCCTTCCGCCGTCATTGCGTGCCGCACTGGCCACTGAACTATCTGTTCCGTCGCGCCATCAAGCCACGCCGGGCGCCGCTCGTCGTGTTCCACGGCGTGCCCAAGCCGAGCGAGGTCGCCCGCGCCGATGTGAAGGCGTGGGGCACCCGCAACCGTCCGGGTTTCGGCCCGGTCGACTGGGTTCGCGCCTATTGGGAGCGCGGGCTGCACGGCACGCGAGAGGCCAATGCGGGCACTGACGCTCAGCCGCGCCAGGCCGCCTCGTAGACGGCATTGATCTTTGAGGCCTCGCGCTCCAGCGAGAACTCGGCGAGAGCGTGCGCCCGCGCCTGCTCGCCCATCGCCGCCCGCGCGGCGTCGCCGAGCTCGATATGGTTCCGCATCGCCGCCGCCATGGCGGCGACATCGCCGGGTGGAACGAGCGCCCCGGTGATCCCCTCGATTACCAGTTCCTCAAAGGCGCCGACGCGGGTGGCGATGACCGGCACGCCGCAGGCCATGGCCTCGATAGGCGTGACGCCGAAGCCCTCCCAACGCTGTGGCGCGACATAAAGGTCGAGCGCGCGATACCAGTCCGGCGTCGCCGAGGTTTCCACTTCGCCGGGGAACAGCAGGCGGTCTTCCAGTCCCGCGGCCTTCACTTTCGCCTTCAATCCGTCGAGGAAGCCGGCATCGGAGCCTACCGCCCGGCCGAGCACGACGCCGCCCCAGCCGGGATGCTCCGATAGCACCTGCATCAGGGCATCGACGAACACGTCGGTGCCCTTCTGGGCGCGGATGCGCCCGAAGCAGCCGATGAGCCTGAGGTCCGGCAGCCCCAGCGCTGCCCGCGCCGTCACGCGGTCTGGCGCCGGACGGAACGTCTCGGCATCGATGCCGTGATGGATGACGGTGGAAGGCCGCTTGAGATAGCCCGCGGTCTTGCCCGAGGTAGAGATCACCGCGTCCATGCGCGAGATCAGGAAACGCGTCCATCCCGTATGGTGGCGCTGCGAGGCGGAGGTGAAGACCAGCCGCAGCTTCATGCGCAGCATGTCGCGCAGCACGACGCCGGCCAGCATCTCGATGTTGCGCCGGGCGTGCCAGATGCGCGCCGGGCGGCCCGGCGGCGCCTGCCAGAAATGCCGCAGATCCGTCCAGCCGATGCGCGGCACCCCGGCCGCCAGTTTCGGTCCCAGCGCGGCGATGCGCAGCGCCCGCGCCTGCACCGGCACCACGCGCTCCAGCGTCGCGGTGACGCCGGAGAGCCGGCGTTTGAGATTGGGCGCGACGGCCTCGATTCTGGCCGGATCCGGGAAGTTGGCCGGATCGGGCTTCAGCTCGGAGCCGCCGCGCGCCATGGGGATGTCAGGAGATCAGGCGAAGCGGACGTCGGCGATCTCGTAGGAGCGGGCGCCCTTCGGCGTCACCACTTCCACCGAGGTGCCCTGCTTCTTGCCGATCAGAGCGCGGGCCATCGGCGAGGAGATGGAGATGCGGCCGGCCTTGGCGTCGGCTTCCATGTCGCCAACGATCTGCCAGACGCGCTCTTCCTCGGTGTCCTCGTCGATCAGCTTCACCGTGGCGCCGAATTTCACCACGTCGCCGGTAAGCTTGGCGACATCGATGATCTCGGAGCGCGACAGCTTGTCCTCCAGCTCGGCGATGCGGCCTTCGTTCAGCGCCTGCTGTTCCTTCGCCGCATGATACTCGGCGTTCTCGGAGAGATCGCCATGGGCGCGGGCTTCGGAGATGGCGTCGATGATGCGCGGACGCTCCACCTGCTGGCGGCGCTTCAACTCGTCCTCGAGGGCGGCATGCCCGCCGGCGGTCATCGGAAATTTTTCCATAGGTCTTTTATGACCTCCCAAAAAGCAAACACAGCCCCCGCGATGGGCCCCGCCGCCGTTACGGCGAAAGGACCTTCGCGTCGGGCTGATGTCTGTCTGTTGTCGGCCGGATCGGCTCGCGATCGCAAAAGCGAATCGCGAGGTCAGCCCCGGTCGTGCCTGAAGTAGTCCTGCAGGGCGCGTACCTCAAGATCGCCGCCAATATAGGCCTTGATCCCGCGCGCCGCTGCAATGGCCCCTGATAGGGTGGTGTAATACGGCACTTTGTGCAAGAGGGCGGCGCGCCGGAGCGAGCGGCTATCCGCCAGCGCCTGCGCGCCCTCGGTGGTGTTGAACACCAGCTGCACCTCGCCGTTCTTGATCGCATCGACGATATGCGGCCGGCCTTCCAGCACTTTGTTCACCTTGGCGGCGGCGATGCCGTTCTCGGCGAGATAGCGCTGGGTGCCCGAGGTCGCCAGCACCTTGAAGCCCAGCGAGGCCAGCAGCCGCGCGGTGTCGAGGATGCGCGGCTTGTCGTCCTCGCGCACCGAGATGAACACCGTGCCGGACTTCGGCACCTTGGTGCCGCCGCCGAGCTGGCTCTTGGCGAAGGCCACCTCGAAGGAGCGGTCGAGGCCCATCACTTCGCCGGTGGAGCGCATTTCCGGGCCGAGCACCGTGTCGACGCCGGGGAAGCGGGCGAAGG
The DNA here is from genome assembly GCF_018390605.1 of Ancylobacter defluvii. Classification (GTDB taxonomy): domain Bacteria; phylum Pseudomonadota; class Alphaproteobacteria; order Rhizobiales; family Xanthobacteraceae; genus Ancylobacter; species Ancylobacter defluvii. Next base: position 148,544 of record NZ_JAHBGD010000024.1, on the reverse strand, counting down.
GGAACACCGCCTCCTTCACCGCCACATGGTCGAGCACCGCCGGCTTGAGGCCGAACGACGCCAGCTTCTCGCCGGCCATTACGCGGGAGGCGATCTTGGCGAAAGGCTCGCCGACCACCTTGGCGACGAAGGGTACCGTGCGCGACGCGCGGGGATTGACCTCCAGAACGTGGATCACCCCGTCCTTGATCGCGTATTGCACGTTCATCAGCCCGCCGACGCCGAGCGCCAGCGCCATCTTCCGCGTCTGCGACTCGAGCTCGGCGATGGTGGCGGCCGACAGCGAATAGGGCGGCAGCGAGCAGGCGCTGTCGCCCGAATGGATACCGGCCTCCTCGATGTGCTCCATGATGCCGCAGATGAAGGTGTCGGTGCCGTCGGCGAGGCAATCGACGTCGACCTCGATGGCGTCGGACAAATAGCGGTCGAACAGCAGCGGGTTCTTGCCGAGCAGCGTGTTGATCTGCCCGGTCTTGTCGTTGGGATAGCGCGCCTTGACGTCGTTTGGCACCAGCTCCGGCAGCGTGCCGAGCAGGTAGTCGCCGAGCTGGGCTTCCTCATGGATGATCTGCATCGCCCGGCCGCCCAGCACATAGGAGGGGCGCACGACGAGCGGGTAGCCGAGATCGGCGGTGACGAGCCGCGCCTGCTCCACCGAATAGGCGATGCCGTTGGCCGGCTGCTTCAGCCGCAGCCGGTCGAGCAGCGTCTTGAAGCGGTCGCGGTCCTCGGCGAGGTCGATGGCGTCCGGCGAGGTGCCGAGGATCGGGATATCGGCATCCTCCAGCGCCCGGGCGAGCTTGAGCGGCGTCTGGCCGCCGAACTGCACGATCACCCCGTGCAGCGTGCCGTTGGCGCGCTCGCGGTCGAGGATCTCGATCACGTCCTCGGCGGTCAGCGGCTCGAAATACAGCCGGTCGGAGGTGTCGTAATCGGTCGAGACCGTCTCCGGGTTGCAGTTGACCATGATGGTCTCATACCCGGCATCCTTCAGCGCGAAGGCGGCGTGGCAGCAGCAATAATCGAACTCGATACCCTGGCCGATGCGGTTCGGCCCGCCGCCGAGGATCGCCACCTTCTTGGCGGAGGAGGGGCGGCTCTCATCCGCCACCGCGCCGGCGAAGGGGGTCTCGTAGGTCGAGTACATATAGGCAGTCGGGGAGGCGAACTCGGCGGCGCAGGTGTCGATGCGCTTATAGGCCGGGCGCACGTCGAGCGCCCGCCGTTGTGCCGAGACGTCCGCCTCATGCTGGCGGGTGAGGGTGGCGAGCCGCTGGTCGGAGAAACCCATCGCCTTCAGCCGGCGGAAGGCGCCGGCGGTCTTGGGCAGGCCATGGGCGCGGATCTTCGCCTCGGTGTCGACGATCTCGCGGATCTGCTCGAGGAACCACGGGTCGATCTTGCAGCCATTGTGGATGGCTTCGTTGTCGAGCCCGAGCCGCATCGCCTGCGCCACCTGCAGCAGCCGGTTCGGCGTCGGCGTGCCGATGGCGGCGCGGATGGCGTTTTTGTCGTCGCCCTGGCCGAGGCCCTCGATCTCGATCTCGTCGAGGCCGGTCAGCCCGGTCTCCAGCGAGCGCAGCGCCTTCTGCAAGCTCTCCTGGAAAGTGCGGCCGATCGCCATCGCCTCGCCGACCGACTTCATCGAGGTGGTCAGCACCGGGTCGGCGCCGGGGAACTTCTCGAAGGCGAAGCGCGGGATCTTGGTGACGACATAGTCGATGGTCGGCTCGAACGAGGCCGGGGTGGCGCCGCCGGTGATGTCGTTGGCGATCTCGTCCAGCGTGTAGCCGACCGCGAGGCGCGCGGCGACCTTGGCGATCGGGAAGCCGGTGGCCTTCGACGCCAGCGCCGAGGAGCGCGACACCCGCGGGTTCATCTCGATCACGATCATCCGGCCCGTTTCCGGGTCGATGGCGAACTGCACGTTGGAGCCGCCGGTCTCCACCCCGATCTCGCGCAGCACCGCCAGCGAGGCGTCGCGCATGATCTGGTATTCCTTGTCGGTCAGCGTCAGCGCCGGGGCCACCGTGATCGAATCGCCGGTATGCACGCCCATCGGATCGAGATTCTCGATGGAGCAGACGATGATGCAGTTGTCCGCCTTGTCGCGGACCACCTCCATCTCGTATTCCTTCCAGCCGAGCACGCTCTCTTCCACCAGCACCTCGTTGGTGGGGGAGGCGTCGATGCCGCGCTCGATGATCTCGATATATTCCGACTTGTTGTAGGCGATGCCGCCGCCCTGGCCGCCCATGGTGAAGGACGGGCGGATGATCGCCGGCAGGCCGATCTCGTCGAGCGCCTCGAGCGCCTGCGGCAGGTTCTTGATCTGGCGCGAGCGCGGCGTGTCGAGGCCGATCTTGGTCATCGCGTCGCGGAACAGCTCGCGGTCCTCGGCCTTGTCGATGGCCTCGGCGGTGGCACCGATCATCTCGACGCCGTATTCGTCGAGCACGCCCATCTTGCGCAGCGACAGCGCGCAGTTCAGCGCCGTCTGGCCGCCCATGGTCGGCAGCAGCGCGAAGCCGCCCGGCGCGACATAGCGCTCCTTGGCGATGATCTTGGCGACGATTTCCGGGGTGATCGGCTCGATATAGGTGGCATCGGCGAGATCCGGGTCCGTCATGATGGTCGCCGGATTGGAGTTCACCAGCACCACGCGGTAGCCCTCGGCCTTGAGGGTCTTGCACGCCTGGGTGCCGGAATAGTCGAACTCGCAGGCCTGTCCGATAACGATAGGACCGGCGCCGATGATGAGGATGGTGGAGATGTCTGTGCGTTTCGGCATCGGATCCCGTGCGGCTCGCGCATTCGACCGGGCGCACGAAAAAGGACGCGTTTGCGACGCGTCCTGGTGAACCCGGATCAGTTTGTTGGCGGAGGGTGCCCCGCGATTGGGGCTTCCCTTAAACCAGATTCCCGCGGGGGGGAAGGGCGGGAGTGGCTTGTCGCCCTGCGAGGGACGCGGATCGGCTCATACCTTCCACAATTGCATGAGTGGTCCCTCGCGGCCTTCGACGGGATCGCCGCCGGGCAGCGGCACGGCGCGGATGCGCGCGAAGGCCTCGTCGAGGCCGTTCGCCGACGGTCGCTCGATCTCATAATCCTGTCCGAGCGGATAGGCGCCGACCACCAGGAAATCGACGCTGGCCTCCAGCCGCCGATGGCCGGTGCCGGCCGGCAGCACCACGACGTCGCCCGGCGCCAGCTTCAGCGCGGCGCCACCCTCGCCGCCGATCATCACCTGCGCGGTGCCCCGGGCGATGCCCAGCGTTTCATGCGCGGTGGAATGGAAGTGGTGATAGTCGAAGATGCCGTCGCGCCAGCGGCAGTCCCAGTCATTGGCGTTGATCGCGGCCTCGATCCGCGCCGGATCGGCGGGCAGGGCGGCGCGATAGATCAGCACCGGCAGGTCGGGATTGTTGGGCACGCCGGCCGAAGGCTTGAAGCGCAGATGCTCGGGAATGGGCATTGGAGGCTCCTCTCCCGGCAGAACCCTCCATGCGCGTCCCGGTTCCGTCTCAGCCGGCTTTCGCCGCGTCGAACGCCGCGCGGGCCTGCTCGATGCGCTCGATATTGGCCTCCGCCCATAGCCAGACGCCGCAGAACGCCTCGGCCAGGCTGAAGCCGAGATCGGTGAGCCGGTACTCGACCCGCGGCGGGATCACCGGATGCACCGTGCGCACTACCAGGCCGTCGCGCTCCATCTGCCGCAGCGTCTGGGTCAGCATCTTCTGGCTGATGCCGCCGGCGAACTCGCCGATGCGGGTGAAGCGCAATTCGCCGTGCTCGGTCAGCACTTCCAGAACGATCATCGTCCATTTGTCGGCGACGCGGCCGATCACCTCGTTCACCAGCGCCTCGACGCGCGGGTCGGTCTCGGCCGGGTAGGCGTCGGACGGCGGAACGGCGGGGGTGTGTGCCGGAACGGGCATGACATCACTCTCTTTCAGGTAAGTATAGATATTTGAGGTGCCTACTTTCTGATAGTTAGTATGAAACTTACAACCGTCGCCGACGCAACACCAGCATTCGCGGAGACGAAAATGCACATTGGCGGCAACACCATCCTGATCACCGGCGGCAATGGCGGCATCGGCCGGGCGCTTGCCGAGGCGCTGCACAAAGAGGGGAACCGGATCATCATCACCGGTCGTCGGAAGGAGGCGCTGGAAGAGATCGTCGCCGCCAATCCCGGCATGGCCTATGAACGGCTCGACGTGGCGGATGCGCAGGCGATTGCCGCCTTCGCCGGCACGGTGGCGGAGAAATATCCGGCGCTGAACGTCGTCATCAACAATGCCGGCATCATGGTCGCCGAGGACTGGACCGCCGACGCGGTCGACCTCGCCGTGCCGGAGGCGATCGTCGCCACCAACCTGCTCGGGCCGATCCGGCTTACCGCGGCTCTGCTGCCGCACCTCAGGCGCCAGCCCTCGGCGACGGTCGTCACCGTCTCCTCCGGCCTGGCCTTCGTGCCGCTGGTGCTGACCCCGACCTACAACGCCACCAAGGCGGCGATCCATTCCTGGAGCCAGAGCCTGCGCGCGCAGCTCGCCGGCACCTCGGTCGGCGTCGTCGAGATCGTGCCGCCTCTGGTCGCCACCGACCTGATGCCGGGCCAGTCGCAGAACCCCAATGCGCTGCCGCTCGATGCCTTCATCGCTGAAACCATCGAGCTGCTGAAGGCGCATCCGGACGGGCCGGAGATCTGCGTCCAGCGCGTCGGCTTCCTGCGCGGCGCCGAGGCGCGCGGGGATTACGAGAAGGTCTTCGCCATCCTCAACGACGGCACCCACTGACGAAAAAGGTCGGGAGCGCGCCCGCTCCCGGCCTTTTTATCCTGGCTGTTCCCGAAAAAAGGCGGCTCAGGCCGCCTTCTTGTTGTTGGCGATCATCTCGACGAAGCGGTCGAATAGATAGTGGCTGTCCTGCGGGCCGGGGCTCGCCTCGGGATGGTACTGCACCGAGAACACCGGCTTGTCGGTCAGCTGGATGCCGGCATTCGACCCGTCGAACAGCGAGACATGGGTTTCCGCGGCGGTGGCCGGCAGGCTGTCGCGGTCGACCGCGAAGCCGTGGTTCATCGAGGTGATCTCCACCTTGCCGGTGGTCATGTCCTTCACCGGGTGGTTGGCCCCGTGGTGGCCCTGGTGCATCTTCATGGTACGCCCGCCCACCGCGAGGCCGAGCATCTGGTGGCCGAGGCAGATGCCGAAGGTCGGGATGCCGCGATCGATGATGTCGCGAATCACCGGCACCGCATATTCCCCCGTCGCCGCCGGGTCGCCCGGGCCGTTGGAGAGGAACACGCCGTCCGGCTGGAGCGAGAGGATCTCCTCGGCCGAGGTGGTCGCCGGCACCACGGTCACCTTGCAGCCGGCGCGGGCGAGCAGGCGCAGAATGTTGCGCTTGATGCCGTAGTCGATGGCGACCACATGATGCGCCGGCGCGTCCTGCCGGCCATAGCCTTCCGGCCACTGCCACGGCGTCTCATCCCAGCTGAAGCGCTGGGCGCTGGTCACCATCGGCACCAGATCCATGCCGACGAGGCCCGGCCAGGCGGCCGCTTCCTTCTTCAGGGCGTCGAGATCGAACGTGCCGTCCGGTGCGTGGGCGATCACCGCATTCGGCATGCCCTTGTCGCGGATCAGCGCGGTGAGCGCCCGGGTGTCGATGCCGGAAATGGCGATGATGCCGCGGGCCTTCAGCCAGTTGTCGAAATGGCGGGTGGCGCGATAATTCGAGGGATCGGTGATGGCGGAGTGCAGCACCACGCCGCGCACGCCGGAGGCGCCGGCCATCGAGACGGTCTCGATGTCTTCCTCATTGGTGCCGACATTGCCGATATGCGGGAAGGTGAAGGTGATGATCTGTCCGGCATAGGACGGGTCGGTCAGCACTTCCTGGTAGCCCGTCATGGCGGTGTTGAAGCACACCTCGCCGACCGCCTGGCCGGTGGCGCCGAGCCCGAAGCCTTCCAGCACGGTGCCGTCGGCGAGAACGAGAAGCGCGGTGGGAAGCGGTTCGGCCCACACGTCATCGGTGGCCGCATCGGATGCGTTGCCGCTCATGTGTCTTGTTCCTCGGTTAAGTGTGGCCTAATTAATCGCTTGCTGCGCCTTATGCCAGCCCGCAACGCTGCGCATCGGTTCTTCGTGCAGCGCGGAGCTGCATGCAAGACTTTCCATGCAAGATTTGCCATGGATGGTCCGCGCGGCGGAAATCAGGCGGCCGATCGTGGCCGTGGGAGTTTTTCGAAGCTTTTCGGGCGTGACGGAGCGGCGCGACACCGGTCGCCGCCGCCGCCCGGACATAGGATGTGAAGAGAGGCAGACGTGCTGCGCGAGAAGATCAATACTTCGCTCAAGGAATCGATGAAGGCCGGCGACAAGCTGCGGCTGGGCACGCTTCGCCTGATCAATGCGGCGATCAAGGATCGCGACATCGAGGCGCGCGGCCAGGGCAAGGATCCGCTGTCCGACGACGATCTGCTCGGCCTGCTCACCAAGATGGTCAAGCAGCGCGAGGAATCCGCCAAGGTCTATGAGGAGGCCGGCCGCGTCGATCTGGCGACGCAGGAGCGCGAGGAGATCAAGGTCATCCTGTCGTTCCTGCCGACGCAGATGAGCGAGGCCGAATCGCAGGCCGCCATTGCCGCGGTGATCGCCGAGATCGACGCCCATGGCCTCAAGGACATGGGCCGCACCATGGCGGCGCTGAAGGAGCGCTACACCGGCGTGATGGATTTCGGCAAGGCGAGCGGCGCGGTGAAGACGCTGCTGACCGCGTGAGCGGGACCGGCCGGGCGGGCTCGTCCCGCCTGCCGGCCTGAAGGACCGCTTGCCAGCCGGCGGGAGGCTTTCATGACCTTTCGTCTCGATCTCGACCCGCCACCGTCCGCGGTGCGGGACCTGCTGGCGCCCGGCGGGGTGCTGCGCGCCGGCATCAACCTGTCGAACTTCCTGCTGGTCACCGGCTGCACCGAGGCGGGTGATCCGGTCGGCGTGTCGCCCGACATGGCGCAGGCCTTCGCCGGGCATCTCGGCGTGGTGCTGAAGCTGGTGCCCTATGCCTCGCCCGGCCTCGTCGCCGATGCGGCGGCGCGCGATGAATGGGACATCGCCAATATCGGCGCCGAACCGCAGCGGGCGGAGGTGATCGCCTTCTCCCCGGCCTATTGCGAGATCGAGGCGACCTATCTGGTGCCGGCCGGCTCGCCCTTGCAATCGGTAGCCGAGGTCGATGCGGCGGGCGTCGAGATCGCCGTGACGCGGCGCACCGCCTACGGCCTCTGGCTGGAGCGCAACATCGCCCAGGCGACGCTGGTGCCTTCCGAGACCATGGCCGAGGCGCTGGCCGACTTCATCGACAACAAGCGCGATGCGCTCGCCGGCCTGCGTCCCGGCCTGCTCGCCGATCTCGCCCGCGTGCCGGGCGGACGGCTGCTGCCCGGCCAATACGCCGCCGTGCAGCAGGCCATCGGCACGCCGAAGGCCAAGGCGACGGCGCTGGGCGAGATCGTCCGCTTCGTCGAGGCGGCGAAGGCCTCCGGCTTCGTCGCCGGGCTGATCGCCCGGCACGGCGTCTAGGGCAAGCTGAGCGTCGCCCCCGCCGCCTGACGCGGGTACCCTCACCGGGCGGGTACCCTTACTTGGGAATTCGCGCCTCGTATTCGTCGGCATAGCGCGACATGAGCGGCCAGATCGCCGGGCGCTCGTGGCCTTCCAGTACCGAAGCCAGCAGGGCGAGGTGGGCGTGCCAGCCGCCGGCTACGCTGAGCATGGCGTCGCGCGAGGCGAGACGCTGGTGGGTGACGGTGAGCAGCACCTTCTCGCCGCGCGGGGCAAGCTCGAAGGTCACTTCCGAGGCGCCGGCCGAGCAGCCATCCCAGCTGAAGCGCAGCAGCCGGTTGGGCTCGCAGGCCAGCACGATGCCCTGATTGTGGTGCTCGCCATCATATTTGGCGAAGCGCTCCGGCGTCGGCTGGCCGCCATTCAGCTCGCCATTGCGGAAGACGAGATCGACCTGGCCGCCGGGGGTGAGTTCCATCGGGCCGTCGGCCATCCAGCGGCGGCGCTTTTCCGGCTCGGTGAGATAAGCCCAGACCCGTTCCACCGGGCCGGGCAGCAGGCGCTCGAAGCGCAGTGTGTCGGGGGAAAGGCGGGTGCCGTACCCGTCGGCGGCGAAGGCACCGGCGGAGGTTTGGGCGGTGGCGTGCTGGTTCATCTCTGGTCTCCCTGTGTGTCCGATTGGACGTCCTCCTGGCGCAGCAGGGCGTCGAGGACGTTGAGGCGTTCGGTCCAGAAGCGTTCGTAGAAGCTGAGCCATTGGGCGGCGTCGGCGAGCCGGGCGGCATCGAGGCGGCACAGATGCTGGCGCCCCTTCACCTCGCGGCGGATCAGGCCGGCGGACTCCAGTGCCTTCACGTGCTTGGAGGCGCCGGCAAGCGACATGGCGAACGGTTCGGCAAGTTCGCCGACCGTGCGCTCTCCGTTGGATAGCGCGTGCAGCATCGCCCGGCGCGTCGGATCGGCGAGGGCGTGGAACACGAGGTCCAACGGGGTGGATATGGGAAGTTGCTCAACCATGCGGTTGAATATCTACTGGCGGCGATAGATTGTCAACCGATTGGTTGAGTGTTGCGCGACTCTTTTCCACGGTGGATAATGTGGATAGCGGGCGCGGTTTTCGCGCCTGCCGACGGGCCGCACCGGCGGCTCGACCCTTCCGCCGGAACGCCATAAGGTCACTCGGCCCGGCTCTTGCCTGTTGCTAGGCGTCCGCGAAACACCGGTTCGAATCCATTCATGCGCTTTCCGCCGTCGTTCCTCGACGAGATCCGCCAACGCCTCCCCCTCTCGGAGGTGGTGGGCAAGCGTGTGCAGTTGAAGAAGCAGGGGCGGGAATGGCGCGGTCTCTCCCCCTTTAACGCCGAGAAGACGCCGTCCTTCTATGTCAACGACCAGAAGGGCTTCTATCACTGCTTCTCCTCCGGCAAGCACGGCGACCAGTTCGATTTCCTGATCGAGACCGAGGGCCTCGCCTTCCCGGAGGCGGTGGAGCGGCTGGCCAACATGGCCGGCCTGCCGATGCCGGTTTCCTCCCGCGAGGAGGAGGCGAAGGAGGTCCGCCGCAAGACCCTGCACGAGGTGATGGAACTCGCGGCCAAATATTATGAGGCGATGCTGCAGGGCCGCGCCGGCGCCAAGGGGCGCGGCTATCTCGCCGATCGCGGCCTCGGCCCGGCGACGCAGGCGCGCTTCCGCATCGGCTACGCGCTGCCGGAGCGCTTCGCGCTGAAAGAGGCGCTCGGCGCCCGTGGCGTCCCGGTCGAGGACATGGTCGAGGCCGGGCTGCTCATCGCCGCCGACGACATCCCGGTCCCCTATGACCGTTTCCGTGATCGCGTGATGTTCCCCATCCACGATTTGCGCGGGCGCGTGGTCGCCTTCGGCGGACGGGCGCTGGAGAAGGACGTCCCGGCGAAATACCTCAATTCGCCGGAGACCTCGCTCTTCCACAAGGGGGCGCTGCTCTATAACGGCTTCCAGGCCCGCGCGGCCGCCCATAAGGGCGCGCCGGTGATCGCGGTCGAAGGCTATGTCGACGTCATCGCCATGGTCGAGGCCGGCTTTTCCGCCACCGTCGCCCCGCTCGGCACCGCGCTCACCGAGGAGCAGCTGGCGCTGTTGTGGAAGATGGCGCCGGAGCCGCTGCTGCTGTTCGACGGCGACAAGGCCGGCCGCCGCGCCGCCTGGCGCGCGATGGACCTTGCCCTGCCGCACCTGAAGCCCGGCGTCAGCCTGTCCTTCGGCATGCTGCCCGAGGGGCAGGATCCCGACGACCTTATCCGCGCCGGCGGACGCGAGGCGATGGAAGCGGTGCTGGCGCAGGCCCGCCCGCTCGCCGAGGTACTGTGGTCGCGCGAGCTGGAGAACGCCACCTACGACACGCCCGAGCGTCGCGCGGCGCTGGAGGCGCGCATCGGCGAGATCGTCCGCCTCATCGGCGACGAGACGGTGCGCAAGCATTATCGCGCGGATTTGATGGAGCGCCTGCGCGGGCTTTTCGCTCCCGCCTTCGTCTCGGCCGGAGGCGGGCGTCGCCCGTTCGGCGAGGGTCGCCAGGGGCAGGGCAGGGGCAAGCCGGGCCGCGGGCGCGCCGGTGGCTGGGGTGATCGCGCCCCCTTGCCCCGCGACGCGGTCGCCGGCGAGGCGGTCCGCCGTTCGGCGCTGATCCAGGGGGCGGCCAGTGCGGTGCCGCGCAACGAGGCGCTGCTGCTCTTCGCGCTGATGAACCATCCCTGGCTGCTCGACCGTTCGGCGGAGGACATCGCCGAACTGCCTTTCCTCAACAAGGAGGCCGACCAGCTGCGCCAGGTGCTGCTCGCCGCCCATATCGAGGGCTGCGAGGATGCGGAAAGCGTCGCCGCCCGCATCGAGGCGGAAGGGCTCGCCGCTCTCGCCCGCCGCCTCGCGGCGCAGGCGGTGCCGCGGCACGATTGGCCGGCCTTTGCCAATGCCGCGCCGAACGATGTCGAGTTGTGGTGGCATCAGCGGCTGGTCTTGCACCGGCGTGCTCACGCTCTATCTAAGGACATCAAGGAGGCGGAAAGACGCCTCGCCGAGGAGCCCGACGAACTCAACTGGGCTCGTTTCCTCGACGTACAAAGACAGCTTGCGGCACTTGACGGGACCGAAGCTTTGGTAGAGGGGTTCGGCGCCGCCTCCGGACGATCGGGGCGGTCGATGTGAGAAGGTTCAGGGTCCCCCGCCCGCGAGCGTGAAAGCGCCGTGGCGCGAGAGGCCCCTGTTTGCGTCGGCATCATCTTCGCGCCGGTATCGCCCGGCCGGCGCGGGGGAGGGTTCGGGACAGGCAAGCGGACGTTTACGGTTCAGGCTGTAAACGCGGCAGGTCGGCCCGCATTTTCCCGAAGGCGGGACGTTGGTTCAGGCGGCGGTTTGCCCGCCGCTTTTGACCGGAGGCATTTGCCGCCGGTGGTCTAAGGAGCACGCGCATGGCGAAGCAGGCAGCGGAAGCGACCGAAGCCCCCGAGAAGGATGGCGATACCCCGGACAGCCCGTTGCTCGATCTTTCGGACGCCGCCGTCCGGAAGATGATCAAGCTCGCCAAGAAGCGCGGCTATGTCACCTATGATGAGCTGAACGAGGTTCTGCCCTCGGAGCAGAACACCTCCGACCAGATCGAAGACATCTACGCGATGCTCAACGAGATGGGCATCAACGTCGTCGAGGCCGAGGAGGCCGAGGCCGACGGCGAGGGCGAGGAAGCCAGCGAGGCGGCCGAGGACGACGAGGAGAGCGGCGGCGAGATCGCCGAATCCGCGCCGCGCGCGGTCATCCGCTCCGAGACCAAGTCCGAGCCGGGCGAGCGCACCGACGATCCGGTGCGCATGTATCTGCGCGAGATGGGTTCGGTCGAGCTGCTGTCGCGCGAGGGCGAAATCGCCATCGCCAAACGCATCGAGGCCGGCCGCGAGGCGATGATCGCCGGCCTGTGCGAGAGCCCGCTCACCTTCCAGGCCATCATCATCTGGCGCGACGAACTCGTCGAAGGCAAGGTGCTGCTGCGCGACATCATCGACCTCGAGGCGACCTATGCCGGTCCCGAGGCGAAGAACGGCCCGATCGTCGAGGGCGGCTCCATCGCGCCCGACGGCGACGAGGCCCGCGAGCCGACTCTCGGCGAGACCATCGCCGCCGATGACGATGACGACATGGAGAATTCCCTGTCGCTCGCCGCCATGGAAGCCGAGATCAAGCCGAAGGTGCTGGAAACCTTCGATAGCATCGCCGACGCCTATAAGAAGCTGCGCCGCCTGCAGGACCAGAACGTCGAGTCCAAGCTCAAGAACGAGAGCCTCTCGCCGTCGCAGGACCGCAAGTACAAGACGCTGAAGGACCAGCTGATCGGCGAAGTGAAGTCGCTCTCGCTCAATCAGGCCCGCATCGACAATCTCGTCGAGCAGCTCTACGACATCAACAAGCGCCTGGTGTCGCTGGAAGGCCGCCTCATGCGCCTCGCCGAGAGCTTCGGCGTCGCCCGCGAGGACTTCCTCAAGCAGTATCAGGGCTACGAGCTCGATCCCAAGTGGATCAACCGCGTGAAGAACCTCACCTCGCGCGGCTGGAAGGGCTTCGTCGGCCAGGAACTCGACGGCATCAAGGATCTGCGCTCGGAAATCCACGCGCTGGCCACCGAGACCGGGCTCGAGATCCTCGAGTTCCGCAAGATCGTGCAGATGGTGCAGAAGGGCGAGAAGGAAGCCCGTCAGGCCAAGAAGGAAATGGTCGAGGCCAACCTGCGCCTCGTCATCTCCATCGCCAAGAAATACACCAATCGCGGCCTGCAGTTCCTCGATCTCATCCAGGAAGGCAACATCGGCCTGATGAAGGCGGTCGACAAGTTCGAGTACCGCCGCGGCTACAAGTTCTCGACCTATGCCACCTGGTGGATCCGCCAGGCGATCACCCGCTCGATCGCCGATCAGGCCCGCACCATCCGTATCCCGGTGCACATGATCGAGACGATCAACAAGATCGTGCGCACCTCGCGCCAGATGCTGCACGAGATCGGCCGCGAGCCGACCCCGGAAGAGCTGGCCGAGAAGCTGGGCATGCCCTTGGAGAAGGTCCGCAAGGTCCTGAAGATCGCCAAGGAGCCGATCTCGCTCGAGACCCCGATCGGCGACGAGGAAGATTCGCACCTCGGCGACTTCATCGAGGACAAGAACGCCATCTTGCCCATCGACGCGGCGATCCAGTCGAACCTGCGCGAGACCACGACCCGCGTGCTGGCGAGCCTCACCCCGCGCGAGGAGCGCGTGCTGCGCATGCGCTTCGGCATCGGCATGAACACCGATCACACGCTGGAAGAGGTCGGCCAGCAGTTCTCGGTGACCCGCGAGCGTATCCGTCAGATCGAGGCGAAGGCGCTGCGCAAGCTCAAGCACCCGAGCCGCTCGCGCAAGCTGCGCAGCTTTCTCGACAACTGAGCGGCGGCGCGGCGCTGGCTTGAGGAGAGCTGGCGATGGCGCGCAGGAAAATACCGAAGGCGGCGAATGTCGAGGCCACGGGCCTTGCCACGCCGCCTTTGTCGTTTTTCGTCCGTCTCGGCCGGCCGATCTCGACGCGCCGCGTGTTCTTCGGCCGTCTGGGCACGGCGATCGCGATCTGGTTCGCGATCATGTTGTTCGGGCTGGCGGTCGGCATGGCCGGCTATGCCGGCTTCGAGGGCATGGGCTTGGTCGATGCCTATCTCAACGCCGCGATGATCCTGTCCGGCATGGGGCCGGTGGCGGAGCTGAAGACCGATGCCGGCAAGCTGTTCGCCGGTTCCTACGCCATCTTCTCCGGCCTCGTCATCGTGCTGGCGACCGGCGTGGTGCTGTCGCCCATCGTCCATCACGTGCTGCACGTGTTCCATGCCGACATGGACGATGATGGCAAGCCGGATAATCCGAGCTGACGCCGGCCGGGCCGGGTGTCCGCCGTACAAGCTTGGCCGCCGGATTCCGCTTCCCCCTTCTGCCTCGGTCCGGCATCCCGGCCCGAGCTCCCTCTCCCTGTCAGGGAGGGGGACGGGGTGAGCGGGCTTTGGTCACGCCCCCTGACGGCGTTGCCCTTACAACCGCTTCACCAGCGCCACCAACTGGTCGAGCGCGGTGGCCCAGCCCTGGTGGAAGCCCATCTCCTCGTGCTGCTGCTTCGCCTCCGCGTCCTTGTGCAAGGCGCGGGCGACATAGAGGGTGCCGGTGGCGGTCGGGGTGATCTCGACCGAGGCGCTCATGAAGGCGCTGGCGTTCGGACGGTAGCCGGGGCCGAGCGCGTCGGTGAACACCAGCAGCTTCTGCGGGATCACGAACAGCACGCAGCCGGTGCTGTCATGCTCCTCTCCTTCCGGCCCCTGCATCACGGTGCGGAACTTGCCGCCGGGCCGCAGGTCGAGTTCGCATTCCGTGGTCTTCCACGGCGCCGGGGTGAACCACTGCTTCAGCAGTTCCGGCTCGGTCCAGGCGCGCCACACCAGTTGCGGCGGCACGTCCACCTCCCGCCGCAGTTCCAGGTCGAGCGAGGGGTCGAAAACACTGTTCGGCATTGTGGTCATCGCGTTTCCTCTTGGTTGTTCAGGTGCAGGAGCAGGCTGTCGAGCTGGTCGAGGCGTTGCGTCCACAGCAGGCGCTGGGCGTCGAGCCAGTGGCCGGCGGCCGCCAGTGGTTCGGCGCGCAGGCTGCAGGTGCGCACCCGGCCGATCTTGCGGGTGGCGACGAGGCCGCTGTCCTCCAGCACCTTGAGATGCTGGAGGAAGCTCGGCAGCGCCATCTCGAAAGGGCGGGCGAGGTCGCTCACCGAGGCCGGTCCACGCACCAGCGCTTCCACGACGGCGCGACGGGTGGGATCGGCAAGGGCGCGAAAGGTGCCGTCGAGAGCGGCCAGCGTCATGTTCATGCCCTGACGATAGGGTAGGTAAATAGTTAGGTCAATACCTAACTATTATTGCCGCATCACATCCAGGTGGTGCGCGTGGCGGCGCGCTGTCGGTGGCTCCGCCGGAGGCCGCATGGCGAAAGGCTTACGGCCGGCGGCTTGATCCGTAACCACCCGCATTGTCGGTTCTGCTGCAAGGCAGTAAACATTATTGGAATTATTCTAATAAAGGTATGCCATGTTCGCCAGCCTCGCCGGTCGCCGCCGCTTCTCGGATCTGTCGGAGAAAGAGGTACTCGCCCTCGCCATCGCCTCTGAAGAGGATGACGGACGCATCTACGCCAGCTATGCCGAGCGGCTGCGGGCCGACTTTCCCGACACTGCTGCCACCTTCGACGCCATGGCGGCGGAGGAGGATGGCCACCGTGCGCGGCTCATCGCCCTGTTCCAGCAGCGCTTCGGCACCGTCATCCCGCTGATTCGCCGCGAACATGTTGCCGGCTATTATTCGCGCCGCCCGGTCTGGCTGGTGGAGAATCTCGGCATCGAGCGCATCCGCCGGGAGGCGGCGCAGATGGAGGACGATGCCGCCGGCTTCTATGCCCGCGCCGCGCAGGCGAGCACCGATGCCGCCACCCGCAAGCTGCTCGGCGATCTCGCCCACGAGGAGCGCCGGCATTTAGACATCGCCGAGCATCTGGAGGCGAGCCACAAGGAAGGCGGCGCCCGCGTCGAGGAGGATGCGCGCGCGCGCCGGCAATTCGTGCTCACCTGGGTGCAGCCGGGGCTCGCCGGGTTGATGGACGGCTCGGTCTCGACGCTGGCGCCGATCTTCGCCACCGCCTTCGCCACCCAGAATTCCGGAACCACGCTGCTGGTCGGTCTCGCCGCCGCCCTCGGCGCCGGCATCTCCATGGGCTTCACCGAGGCGGCGCATGACGATGGCGTCATTTCCGGGCGCGGCTCGCCGATCAAGCGCGGCTTCGCCTCGGGGGTGATGACCGCCATTGGCGGCCTCGGCCACGCGCTACCCTATCTCATCCCGGACTTCTGGACCGCGACCCTGCTCGCCGTCGCGGTGGTGTTCGTTGAGCTCTGGGTCATCGCCTTCATCCAGAACCGCTATATGGAGACGCCGTTCCTGCGCGCGGTGGTGCAGGTGGTCATCGGCGGCGCGCTGGTGCTCGCCACCGGCATTCTCATCGGCGGCAGCTGAGCCGCCGGCGGGTCACGCGCCCAAATCCGCGCGCCCAAGTCCACGCGTTCAGGTCACTCGCCGGGCACGGGGTGGTTGGCGCGCCGCTGCACGCGGGTGGAGGCATCGACATAGGCAAGCGTGCCGGCGAAGCCGCCAAACAGCATCAGCGTGGCGGCGAGGAACAGGATGGTCTCGATGGGCATGGCATCCTCCGTTCGGTGCTAACGGGGTAGCCTAGCGCCGTCTCGCCGGTGCCTCCTTGCGCTGTGTCAAGGCAGGGGAGGCAAGGGCGTTGCCCCGGCAGGCGGCAGATTCCGGCCTCGGGAACTGGCCTCTTGGCGGTGGCGCGTGCGGGCCCTAGTTTCGCCGCTTCCTGGTTCGCGGGTTCGCCATGTTGTCACGCCGCCTGATCCTCGCCCTCCTTGTCCTTGCCGGGCTGTCGCTTCCCGCCCGCGCGTTCGAGGCCGGCCGGCCGCCCTGGCCCGATACCGCGCTGGCGCGGCTCCAGGCCTATGCGCTGGTGCAGACGCTCAATGCCGAGCTGCTCTCCAATGCCAGCGCCACCCTCACTCTCGATCGCTGGTGCGCCGCGCACGCGCTGGCGCCGGCCGGCGCCAAGGTGGTGGCCGGCCGGGTGCGCGAGGCCGACAAGCCGGCCGACGCCGCCATACGCGAGTTGCTCGGCGCCGGGCCGCAGGAACGCATCGTCTATCGCCGGGTGCGCCTCACCTGCGGCGCGCGGGTGCTGTCGGAGGCGGACAACTGGTACCGTCCCGCCCTGCTCGCCGAGGAGATGAACCGCGAGCTGGAGACCACCGATACCGCCTTCGGCCGGGTGGTGCGCCCGCTCGGCTTCAGCCGCTCCACCCTCGCGGCCAGGCTGCTGTGGCAGCCTCTGCCGGTGGGGTGGGAGATGGGCGCGCCGATCCCCGCCGATCCCGGCCGCAACCTCGACATGCCGGAGTTCCTGCTGGAGCACCGCGCGGTGCTGAAGCTGCCGGACGGGCGCGCCTTCAGCGCCCTCGTCGAGAGCTACACCCGCGACATCCTCGCCTTCCCGCCGCCGCCCTAGGTGGATCCTTGCGCAAATCTCGTCGCGGCGGGGCGCTCCGGAACGAAGTCGCGGCCTTGGCGGTTTGAGCGAGAGCGCCTCCCAGGCGGAGGCCGCCTCCAAGGAGCCCCGTCATGTTCACCCGTCGCACTTTGCTCGCCGCCGCCGGTGCCGTCGCCGCCACCGGCCTCGCCGGCCCGCATGTCGCCCGCGCCGCCGCGCCGTTCCAGCAGCCGCCGCTGCCCTATGGCGAGGATGCGCTCGCCCCCACCGTCTCCGCGCGCACCGTCGGCCTGCATTACGGCAAGCACCACAAGGCCTATTTCGACAAGCTCAACAAGCTGGTCGAGGGCAAGCCCTATGCCGATATGGAGCTGGAGGAGGTGATCCGCCGCGCCAAGGCGGACAACGCCACGCCGGTGTTCAACAATGCCGGCCAGGCGTGGAACCACAATTTCTACTGGCAGCAGTTCAAGGGCGGCCCGGCCGCGCCGCCCGCCGCACTGGTCGAAGCCGCCACCCGCGATTTCGGCGGCATCGATCCGCTGAAGGCCAAGATGGTGGAGACCGCCGACGGCGTGTTCGGCACCGGCTGGGTGTGGCTGGTGGCGGATAATGAAAAGCTGCAGGTGCTCGGCCTGCAGGATGCCGGCAACCCGATCGCCGAGGGCAAGGCGCCGCTGCTCGGCATCGATGTGTGGGAGCACGCCTACTATCTCGATTGGGAGAACCGGCGCACCGCCCATGTGAAGGCGCTGCTCGACGAGCGGGTGAACTGGGCCTTCGTCGGCGAGCGCCTCGCCGGCTAGACCGGGCTCGGCGACGTCATCGCCTTGTCGACCAGCAGGGCGAGGCCGATCAGCGCCAGGAAGCCGAGGAAGAACAGGCCGAACAGGATGAAGGAGATCCGCCGCGCCAGCGCCGAGACGCCGGTGAAGCCGATCCCGCCGGCAATGAGCGAGATCACCAGGAAGATGACGGCGTATTTGAACATCGGCGGGTCTCCGTCGCGGGGATGCGGACGGTAACGCCACACCCCGCCGCCGGTTCCGCCTCAGGCGCCGTCGGAGCGTCCATCCTGCGGCGCCAGCACCGGATCCTGCGCCGCTGCCGCCGGCGACAGCGGTGGCGGGTCCTCGCCGGTAATGTCGGCGATCACCGCGTCGGCATCCGCCGCGGCCGTCGGAGCCGGTACCGGCATTTCCGGCGTCGGCACCATGCCGGTCGGCGAGCAGGCGACCGCCTCCGACGTCTTGGCGGCGCGCGGGGCTTCCTTGTGCCAGATCATCCGCCACTGCACGAAGGCAAACAGCAGCAGGTGGCTGACGGCGGTGAAGAAGAACAGCGCCCCCGGCCCGTAATGCAGCATGCCGACCGAGGCGAGCGACGGGCCGACCACCGAGCCGATGCCATAGGCGAGCAGCAGCCCGGCCGCGGTCTCCACCGCCTCGGCCGGCGGCGTGCGGTCATAGGCATGCGCGGCGGCCAGCGAATAGGCCGGCATAGCGAGCGCCCCATAGAGCAGCCCGAGGCCGCTGAGGCCGAGCAGCCCGAGCGGCATCGCGCCCAGCACGATGCCGGCCACCACGGCGCCGGCGAGGATCCAGGCGAGGATGCGCCGCCGGTCCATGCGGTCGGAGAGGAAGCCGACCGGCCATTGCGCGACGGCGCCCGCCACCACCACGGCGCTCATGAAGGTCGCGGCGCCGTCGGCGGTGAGCCCGCGCCCGATGCCGAAGATCGGTCCCAGCGACCACAGCGAGCCATTGGTCAGCCCGACCACGAAGCAGCCGACCACCCCCACCGGCGCGGCGCGCATCAGCCGGATCGGGCGGATGCGCGCGGTCTCGATCGGCGCCGGCTGGCCGGCCCCGGTCATCGCCACCGGCAGCGTCGCCAGCGAGAACAGGATGGCGGCGACGGCGAACAGTTCGAAGCCGCGCACCGGCGACAGGGTGATCATCATCTGGCCGGCGGTCAGCGCCGCATAGTCGATGATGACATAGGCGCTCATCACGAAGCCGCGGGTCTGGTTGGTGGCGCGGTCGTTCAGCCAGCTTTCGATGACGAGATAGAGCCCGGCGAAGCAGAAGCCGGTAATGGCGCGCAGCACGAACCACACTGTCGGCTCGATCCACAGCGGATGCGCCAGCATCGCCGCCACCGCGCCGGAGGTCAGTGCCGCGAAGGCGCGGATATGCCCGGAGCGACGCACCAGGCGCGGCACGATCAGGCAGCCGGCGACGAAGCCGAGATAATAGCTGGAACCCAGCACGCCGAGCTGCACCGCGCTGAAGCCCTCGAAGGCGCCGCGCAGCGGCAGCAGCGTGTTTTGCAGGCCGCTGCCGGTCACCAGAAAGAACACGCCGAGCAGCAACGCGGCGACGGGGCCGAGGGTCTTGGCCATGACGGGTCCGGTAAGGTGGAGGCGTGGGAAGGGATGGAACGCGCAGATGTGATGCGGGATTCAGATCCCATATTTCGCGCGTAGCTTCTATTCGCTTTTTGGCATTTTTTCCCGATCGGACGCGGATCGGCGGCAGCCGCTTCCGCGAACGGTCGGCGCGAGCGGCTTGTCGACCAGACGCTTGCCGTCGCCGCTCCGCCGGAGCCGGCGTCGGGCTCAGGCCATCAGCCCCATCCTGCGATAGCGGCGAAACTGGCTGGGATGGCCGTAGAACGTATTGACCCCTGACGGCGCGTCGGCGATCTCCAGCCGGTCGCCGACACGCCGGAGCATGACATAGCCGTGCAGCCGTGCGGTCTCGACGGCCAGCGGGATGGCGTGGCCGCATTCGGCCATGATCAGCGGGCGCTGCCTGCTCAGCAATCCCGACGCCCCGACCATGGTGTGGCCCTCGAAGCCTTCGGTGTCGATCTTGATGGCGACGATCCGCTGCCGCTTGAGCGTGGAGGGGGCTTCGGCGAGCCATCGGTCGAGCGTCGTCACCGGCGCGATGAATGGATGCAGCCGGAACGAGGTGATGTCGATCCCATTGGCCTTGGCGAAAAACAGCGTGTTCCGCACATAGCTTTCGATGTCGACGGTGTCCGAAGCCGTGGTCAGGGCGCTGTTGATCCGGTCTTCGTTCAGCACCGACAGGTGGAAGGTGATCGTGCCGATCCGGTCCGAAACCCCGGTGCTGAAAGATTCGTACCGCTTGGGGTGCCGCCAGCGATGCAGCAGGCCGCCGGGCGGCGGGTTGATCCGCTGCGCCAGCGCGTCGAGCACGCGCGCATACATCGGGATCGGTTCGAAAGACACGACCGCAGCCCTGGCGCCGGATCGCCAGATCGAGGTGGCCGAATAGCCGAAATTCGCCCCGACATCGAGAATGGTGGTGCGCGGGTCGGCAAAGTGTCGGAACACCAGATAATCCTCGTCATGCACGTCGGGACGCGCGAGCAACTCGTCGACCACCGACGGGCTGACATCGGCACGCGGCGTCGTGTCGAGGACGATGTCGGGGGATCGGTCGCCCTGGTTGAAATAACGACGCAGGATATTGGCGATATCGTCGGGACCGAGAGTGGAGGGCATGGACGTCGATTGTTTTTCTGTGCGCGGATATTTCACGAATATGCAATGGTTGATTGTATTCGGCAATCGGAACGCGTGGATATCCTCTGCGTCAATTCGACATTCTTCTGTAAGTTATTTGAATTATTTCAATGTAATTGTTTTTGGCGCGTTGCGGTGATCTGTCCGCTTTTGCAGTTGCGAAAGCCCCGTGGGGACATTCCCCGGTCATCGACGATGTGCAGGCTTTCCGTGCAGCCTCGCCGTCGGCGCCGGAATCGCGATAGGCTGGAGCCGAGTGAAGCGAGGGATGGAGACAGCCATGAGCGTCGAGCCGACAAACAAGGCCGCGGCCGCCGGGGGAGTGGAGGGTGCCGTCTCCATCGCTTCCGATCATCTCTCCGCCCAGGTTTCACCGCTTGGCGCCGAGCTGGTGCGCCTGCGCGATGCGCAGGGGCGCGATCTGCTCTGGCACGGCGATGCCGCGTTCTGGGGTGGCCGGGCGCCGCTGCTGTTTCCCATCGTCGGCCGGTTGCCGGGCGACGAGCTGGTGCACAAGGGCCAGCGCTACAAGATGCTCCAGCACGGACTTGCCCGTCGCCGCGTCTTCACTCTGGTCGAGAAGGGGCCGTCCTCGGTCACCTTCGGCCTCGACGCCGATGACGAGACCCGCGCGCAATACCCGTTCGACTTCGCCCTGCGCGTCACCTATGCGCTGGCGGAGGCGACGCTGCTTATCACCGCGACGGTGTCCAATCCCGGTGCCGAGCCGCTGCCGGCGAGCTTCGGCTTCCACCCCGCTTTCCTGTGGCCGCTGCCTTATGGCGGCGCCCGCAGTGAGCATCGGCTGGTGTTCGAGAAGGCGGAGGTGGCGCCGATCCACCGCCCGGTCGGCGGCCTGCTCTCGGCGGTCGCCGAGCCGAGCCCGCTCGTCCATGGCGACGTGCTGGAGCCGACCGACGCCCTGTTCGAGCGCGACGCGCTGATCTTCACCGCGCCGCGCTCGCGCCATGTGCGCTTCGGGGTGCCCGGCGCGCAGGGGCTGGAGGTGGCCTTCCCCTCCATGCCGCAGCTCGGCATCTGGTCGAAGCCCGGCGCGCCCTTCCTGTGCATCGAGCCGTGGTACGGCTATGCCAGCCCGGAAGGTGCCTCCGGCGAGTTCGCCGACAAGCCCGGCCTGGCGCATATCCCGCCGGGCGGCGCGCAGGATTTCGCCATGTCGGTGCGCTGGCTGCCCGACGTCGGGCGCATCGAGGCCTAGCCGCCCTCCGCGTGCGCGGCGTCGGCTGGGCAAGGGGCCGCCGCCCGATCGCGGTGAGCGCGCTAATTCGTCGTGGCCTCGATGCCGTCGCCGACGATGCGGTCGCGCCCAGCCCGCTTGGCGGCGTAGAGCGCCGCGTCGGCGCGGGCGATCAGGTCGAGCCCGTCTATGGCATTGCCGGGCTGCGCCGCCACGCCGATGCTGACGGTGACGATGGCGCTTTCCGGTCGGGGAATGCCGGCCGCGATGAGCCGGCCGCGCACCCGCGCGGCGACCTCCATCGCCCCGGTAAGGTCGCTGCCGGGCAGCAGCATCACGAACTCCTCGCCGCCGAAGCGCGCCACCGTATCGCCCTTGCGCAGCGCCACGCCGGCGAGGGCCTCGCCGACCCGCCGCAGCACCATGTCGCCGGCGAGATGGCCGAGCTGGTCGTTGATCGTCTTGAAGCGGTCGATGTCGATGAGCAGCGCCGACAGCGGTTCGCTGCGCCGGTTGCAATCGCTCGCGGCCCGCAGCAGCGCATCGTCGAAGCCGCGGCGGTTGGCGAGGCCGGTCAGCGCGTCGATGCGGGTTTCCGCCGCCAGCTCCTCGTTGCGCTGCGCCAGCGCCACCGCGTCGACGGCGATGGCGGCGAGCGCTTCCAGCGGCGAGAAGTCGAACGGCTCGTCGGCGCCGGCCGGCGCGCGCCGCATCACGCAGAGCGAGCCGATGGCGAGGTCGGGAGCGGCGATCAGCGGCACCCCGGCATAGAAGCGCAGCGGAATCTGCGGCACCACCGGATGGCCGGTGAAGCGCGGATCGGTCTTCAGGTCCGGCGACATCAGCGGCGCGCCGGTGGAAATGATGTGCTGGCACACCGACAGCTTGCGATCGATGGAGGTGCCGACCAGTGGCGCGCTCAGCGATTTCATCCACTGGCGATGCTCGTCGATGAAGCTGAGGAAGGCGACGTCGGCTTCGTAGAGGTGCTGGGCGAGCCAGGTCAGCCGGTCGAAGCGTTCGTCGCCGGGGGAATCCATCATGCGGCAGGCTTCAAGCACTGCCAGTCGCTCGGTTTCATTCACCGGCTGAGGAGGAACCTGCCACATGCGTCGCCGATAGGTTGAGGTCGGGAGGGGCGGGAGATGTCGGTCGTCAAGACGGCGACCGCTCAGTTCCGGCCGCGCGTCGCCTTCTTCGGAGCGGGAAGGCTCCGCGCAGGTTCGACGCCAGCCCCGTAGCCGTCAACCCCCGAAAGATCGGTGATGAAGGTTTCGCACCACCTGTGAATGGTGTTGCGCGTCACCTTCTCCATGTTGGCGCGCCAGCGGTCCTTGCGCTCGCCGAGCGTCATGGACAGCGCCGAGTTGAGCGCGTCCGCCATGCCCTCGACGTCGTAGGGATTGACGATCACCGAGCCGGAGAGTTCGTCGGCGGCGCCGGCGAAGCGGGAGAGCACCAGCACGCCCGGATCTTCCGGATTCTGTGCCGCCACATATTCCTTGGCGACGAGGTTCATGCCGTCGCGCAGCGGCGTCACCACGCCGAGCCGCGCGGTGCGGTAGATGGCGGCCAGCGTCGCGCGCTGGAACGGCCGGTTGAGATAGCGCAGCGGCACCCAGTCGAACTCGGCATATTCGCCGTTGATCGCGCCGGCCAGCTCCTCCAGCTCGCGCCGCAGCGCCTGATACTCCGTCACCTCGCTGCGGCTGAGCGGGGCGACCTGCATCATGGTGACGGTGGAGCGCCGTTCCGGATGGCTCTTGAGCAACTCGCCGAAGGCGGCGAACTTGTTCGGCAGCCCCTTGGAATAGTCGAGCCGGTCGACGCCGACCGCCAGCGCCCGTCCGGCGAGGCTGGCCTTCAGCCGCTCTTCCTCTTCGCTGCCGGCGGCAGCCTCGGCGTCGTGCACGAAGGCGTCGGCGTCGATGCCGATCGGGTAGGTGGCGATGCGGAAGCGCCGGTCGCGCAGGCCGACCACGCCGCCGGGGGCGATCCAGCCGCGCGCCTCGCTCGACACATAGGTGAGCAGCGCCCGCACATCATGCTCTGTCTGCAGCCCGACGAGGTCGTAGCGCGACAGGTCCCGTACCAGCGCCGCATGCGAGGGCAGGGTGAGGAACACTTCCGGCGTCGGAAAGGGGATGTGATGGAAATAGCCGATCCGCCCCTCGAAGCCGAGCGCGCGCAATTCGCTCGCCAGCGGGATGAAGTGGTAATCATGCACCCAGACGATGTCGTCGGGCTTCAGCAGCGGCATCAGCGCCCGCGCGAAGGTGGCGTTCACCCGCCGGTAGCCTTCCCAGTCGGTGCGGCGGAAATTGAGCAGGCCGAGCCGGTAATGGCACAGCGGCCACAATGTGCCATTGGCGTAGCCGGCATAGTGGGCGCGCTGGTCCTCGGGATCGAGGGTCTGCAGCGCGTAGGTCACCTTGCCGGATCGGAACACCTTGGGCTCGCTCGGCGGGTCGACCTGAGTCTCGCCACTCCAGCCGAACCACAGCCCGCCGCGCTTGTTCAGCGCCTCGCGCAGGGCAACGGCCAGCCCACCTGCCTTGGCCCCGCGCTCCTTCGGCGAGGCCACCCGGTTTGAAACGATTACGAGCCGCGCCAGAACGCTTCCTCCCATGTCTTCGACAGGCGCATGGCCGTGTCGATGAGCCCCACCATCGAATAGGTCTGCGGAATATTGCCCCACAGTTCCAGCGTCTGATTGTCGATGTCCTCGGAGAGTAGCCCGGCCTCGTTGCGCCGGTCGAGCAGGCTCTGGAACATCTCGCGCGCCTCGTCGCGCCGGCCGATCATGTCGAGCGCGTTGGCGTACCAGAAGGAGCAGATGGTGAACGACGTCTCCGGCAGGCCGAAATCGTCCTCGCCGGCATAGCGCATCATGTAGCCGTTGCGCTTCAGGTCCCTGCCGACCCGCTCCACCGTGGCGATGAAACGCGGGTCGTCCGGCCGCACGAAGCCGAGATCGGCGAGCAGCAGCAGGCTGGCATCGATCTGCCCGTCCTCCTCGGCATCGACGAAGCTCTTCATCTCCTCGTTCCACGCGAAGGAGAGGATGCGGGTGCGGATCGCCGTCGCCTGCTCTTTCCAGTGGCTGGCGCGGTCCGGCAGCTCCAGCACGCGGGCCATGCGGGCGAGCCGCGCGCAGGCCGCCCAGCTCATCACCGCCGAGAAGGTGTGCACGCGCCTTTTGCCGCGCAGCTCCCACAGGCCGGCATCCGGCTCGAAGGCGAATTCCGCCGCCCGCGCGCCGACGCCTTCCAGCAGCTCGAACAGCGCCCGGTCGCCGCGGTTCGGCAGCCGGTGGTCGAAGAACATCTGCGTTGCCGCCAGCACCACATGGCCGTAGCCGTCGTTCTGCACCTGCTCGGCCGCCTGGTTGCCGACCCGCACCGGCCCCATGCCGCGAAAGCCGGGCAAAGCGGGCGCGAAGCGCTCCTCCAATTGGGTGCCGGGCACGATGGAATAGACCGGCGCCAGCCGCCCGGACGGCTCGGAGGCGATCACCGTGGTGAGGTAGCGGATATAGTCTTCCATCGTCCGCGTGGCGCCCAGCAGGTTGAGCGCCCGCACGGTGAAATAGCTGTCGCGCAGCCAGCAGTGCCGGTAGTCCCAGTTGCGGATCGAGTGCGGCGCCTCGGGGATCGAGGTTGTCAGCGCGGCGACGATGCCGCCGGTTTCCTCATAGGCGCACAGCTTCAGCGAGATGGCGGCGCGGATCACCGCGTCCTGCCATTCGAAGGGAATCGAGAGGTAGCGTACCCATTCCCACCAATAGTCCCG
This sequence comes from Ancylobacter defluvii, assembly GCF_018390605.1. Lineage (GTDB taxonomy): Bacteria > Pseudomonadota > Alphaproteobacteria > Rhizobiales > Xanthobacteraceae > Ancylobacter > Ancylobacter defluvii. Next base: position 123,290 of record NZ_JAHBGD010000024.1, on the reverse strand, counting down.
CGTCTTCTCCTCGAAGGAGCGGACGGTGTCGGTGAGCGAATTGGCGAAGGGCTCGTCCGGCCCCAGCACGATGGTCGCCGCCCGGCTCAGCACGAAGGGCCGTTCCTCGGCGATGTAGACGATCGGCAGGTCGGTGGTCGCACGCACCGCGAAGTCGTCGCCGGCGAAGCGCATATGATTGGAGCCGCGCACCGGCTTCGGCGACTGTTCGCCCCAGTTGAAATGCGGGCGCAGGCGGATGGTGACGCGGCAGTTCCCGGCCAGCGGCTCGATACGCCGCACCAGCGTCGCCGGGCGGTAGATGCGGTCGTAGAGCTTGAAGCGAGGCGCGAAGTCGGTGATGCGCAGCTTGGCGCCGTCGGCGTTCTCCAGCGTCGTCTCGATAATGGCGGTGTTCTCGCGATAGCGGCGCGTCGCCTTCACCTGCCCGTCGAGCAGCACATCGAAGAAGCCGCCTTCCGGCTCTTCGCCGCCGAGCATCGCCGAGAACAGCGGGTCGCCGTCGATGCGCGGCCAGCAGCACCAGGCGATGCGGCCGTTCGGGTCGACCAGCGCGGCGATGGTGCCGTTGCCGATGGCGGCGAGATTGAGATTGGAGCTCATCGCGCGGCCTCCGCCTTCATGCTCTCGGCGACCACCGACGCGAGCCAGAAACGTACTTCGCCCGGATCGCCGAGCCGGAAATCTGCCTGGTCGGTCGGGCGCGGGCCGACCGCCACCGCCAGCCCGCCGGCCGCCTTCACGGCGCCGAAGCCGTCCTCGTCGGTCACGTCGTCGCCGACGAACACCGGCAGCCGGCCGGCGAAGGGGGAGGTTTCGAGGAAGCGCTTGACCGCGGTTCCCTTGGTGAGGCCGATCTGGCGGATTTCCACCACGAAGCGGCCGGCCAGCAATTCGACATCCGAGCCGAGCCGGTTGGTGATGACGGCGATCGTCGCCTTCACCTCGGCCTCGAACTGCGGCACCGCGCGGTAATGCACCGCCAGCGACAACGGCTTGTGCTCGAGATAGACCCCCGGCCACGCCTGCAGCGCGGCTTCGAGCTCCTGCTCCAGGCGCTGGCGCCAGGAAGGGATGGCCAGCGGAACCGTCTTGCCGTTCGGATCCAGCCGCAGCTCGGCGCCATGCTGGCCGGCGGCGGCGAGCCTGGCGGGGGCGAAGCGGCGGTCCATCCACTCGACGGTGCGTCCGGAAACCAGCGCCACCGCGCCGGCGAAGCTGGTCTGCAACTGCATCAGCAGCGTCGGCAGATTCTCGGGGATGGTGATCCCTTCCGGATGGTCGGCATGCTCGATCAGCGTGCCGTCAATATCGAGGAAGAGGGCCCAATCCGATCGGGGCGTGGGGTGCGTGCCGTATCCTGGTGCGGTGCGTACTCTCGACATGCCAACCCTATACAAGCCTCGGACCCGTGCAGGGAGGTGCTATGATAGGCGCAGACTCCCCTTCGCTGCCATGCAGCATGGCCTTAACGCGCAGCGAGCGGTGGCGTTCCAATACCGGAGCAGGAAAGTGCCGTCCCCGGCGCGGCTTGTCGGTGGCGGGATCGGTGCGGCGCGATAGGATGGTTTCCCGGACCGGAGGGAATGGCATGACCGCCGACGAAGTTATCGCGCTGCTCGATCTTTCGCCCGGCGCGACCTGCGGCTTCGTGCGGCTGACCTACGTCGCCGGCGAGCGCATCGCGCCCGGCGGGCTGCCGGCCCCGTTCGAGGGCGGGCGGCCGATGGGCTCGGCGCTGTATTTCCTGGTGACGCCGCAGGCGCCGGTACAGCTCCACCGCATCTTCAACCACCAGCTCTATCACTATTATCTCGGCGACCCGCTGGATGTGCTGCTGATGCGCGAGGATGGCGGCATCGAGCGCGTCGTGGTCGGCCCCGATCTCGCCGCCGGCCAGCGGGTGCAGCTCTATATTCCCGGCGGCACCTTCCACACGGCGCGGCTGCTTGCCGGCGGCCGCTGGTTTCTCGGCGCCAGCACCGAATGGCCCGGCGTCGAGCCTGAGGATGTCGAGCTCGGCGAGGAGGAGGCGCTGGTGGCCCGCTTCCCGGCGGCGGCGGCGGAAATCCGCAGCTTCCCGGTGCCGCTGGCGCCGCAGGCCGGTCCGGTGGTCTTGCCGCCCACCGGTGCGCGGTCTACATAGCGCGCAAACCCTTTCTCCCCGGCACCAAGCCCGTCGTCGGCATGACCGCGGCGCGCGCCCCACGCGCAGATGCGCAGGATCTGGCTCATGGCTTCCTATCAATACGTCTACCACATGCACGGCATGACCAAGGCCTATCCGGGCGGCAAGAAGGTGCTCGACAATGTGCACCTCTCCTTCTACCCGAGCGCCAAGATCGGCGTGCTCGGCCCCAACGGCTCGGGCAAGTCGACCCTGCTGAAGATCATGGCCGGCATGGACAAGGACTTCTCCGGCGAGGCTTGGGTCGCCGAGGGCGCGCGCGTCGGCTACCTGCCGCAGGAGCCGCTGCTCGATCCGGCCTTGTCGGTGCGCGAGAACGTCATGCTCGGCGTCGCCAAGCAGAAGGGCATCCTCGACCGCTACAACGAACTCGCCATGAACTATTCCGACGAGACCGCGGACGAGATGACCGCGCTCCAGGACGAGATCGAGGCACAGGGCCTGTGGGACCTCGACAGCAAGATCGACCAGGCGATGGACGCCCTCGGCTGCCCCGAGGACGGCTCGGACGTCGCCAAGCTCTCCGGCGGCGAGCGCCGCCGCGTCGCGCTGTGCCAGCTGCTGCTGTCGCAGCCCGAGCTGCTGCTGCTCGACGAGCCGACCAACCATCTCGACGCCGAGACCACCAACTGGCTGGAAGGTCATCTGCGCAACTATCCGGGCGCGATCCTGATCGTCACCCATGACCGCTACTTCCTCGACAACGTGACCGGCTGGATCCTCGAACTCGATCGCGGCCGCGGCATTCCCTATGAGGGCAACTACTCCTCCTGGCTGACCCAGAAGACCAAGCGGATGCAGCAGGAGAATCGCGAGGACGAGGCCCGCCAGCGCGCGCTCGCCTCCGAGCAGGAATGGATGGCGGCGTCCCCCAAGGCGCGCCAGGCCAAGAACAAGGCGCGTATCCAGCGCTATGACGATCTGGTGAAGAAGGCGTCCGAGAAGGCGCCGACCACCGCGCAGATCGTCATCCCGGTGGCGGAGCGCCTCGGCAACAACGTCATCGAGTTCAACGGCCTCACCAAGTCGTTCGGCGACAAGCTGCTGATCGACAACCTGTCCTTCAAGCTGCCGCCAGGCGGCATTGTCGGCGTCATCGGGCCGAACGGCGCCGGCAAGACCACGCTGTTCCGCATGATCACCGGGCTGGAGAAGCCCGATGCCGGCACCATCACCATCGGCGACAGCGTCCAGCTCGGCTATGTCGACCAGAACCGCGACGCGCTGAACGACAAGAAGACGGTGTGGGAGGAGATCTCCGGCGGCAACGAGATCCTCTATCTCGGCAAGCGCGAGATCAATTCGCGCGCCTATTGCGGCGCCTTCAACTTCAAGGGCGGCGACCAGCAGAAGAAGGTCGGCATGCTGTCGGGCGGCGAGCGCAACCGCGTCCACCTTGCCCGTATCCTGCAGCAGGGCGCCAACGTCCTATTGCTCGACGAACCGACCAACGACCTCGACGTCGAGACGCTGCGGGCGCTGGAAGAGGCGCTGGAGGATTTCGCCGGCTGCGCGGTGATCATCTCGCATGACCGCTTCTTCCTCGACCGCATCGCCACCCACATCCTCGCCTATGAGGATGACAGCCATGTCGAATGGTTCGAGGGCAACTTCCACGACTACGAGGAAGACAAGAAGCGCCGCCTCGGCGTCGACAGCATCATCCCGCACCGGATGAAGCACAAGAAGCTGACGCGCTGAGGCACACCTCGCGACGTTGAAAAGGCCGGCCGGACGCTCCGCGCCGGCCTTTTCTTTGGCCATGCAAGGCCAGAAAAGAACGACGTTCTTCCCGCCCGGCTTGGCGCGGCACCCCCGCTGCGGCATGTTCCGCCCGCAACGGAGGACCGCATATGCGCACCGCATCGGAAGACTGGAACCCGAGCCTCTACCTGAAGTTCGAGGACGAGCGCACGCGCCCGCCGCGCGATCTGGTGGCGCAAATTCCGCTGGCCGCCCCCCGCCGCATCGTCGATATCGGCTGCGGGCCGGGCAACTCCACCCAGCTGCTGGCGGAGCGCTGGCCGCAGGCCGAGGTGCTCGGCATCGATTCCTCGCCCAACATGGTGAAGCAGGCGAGCGAGCGCCTGCCGTCCGCGCGCTTCGCCGTCGCCGATGTCGGCACCTGGGCGCCCGAGCCCGGCACCGACCTCGTCTTCGGCAACGCCGTGTTCCAGTGGGTGCCGGATCATCCCGCCGTGCTGGTCCGCCTCCTCGAGGCGCTGCCCGAGGGCGGCGTGCTGGCGGTGCAGATGCCCGACAACGTCGCCGAGCCCTCGCATGTGCTGATGGCGGAAACCGCGGCGGAGGGGCCATGGGCGGGCAAGATCGCCGGCGCCACCCGCGACGAGCTGCCCGCGGTCGGCGCCTATTATGATCTGCTGAAGCCGGTCGCCCGGCAGGTCGAGATCTGGCACACCCATTATCAGCACGCCCTCGACGGCGCGCCCGCCATCGTCGAGTGGTTCAAGTCGACGGCGCTGCGCCCCTATCTCGATCCGCTCGACGCCGCCGAGCGCGAGGCCTTCCTCGCCGCCTACACCGCGCGGATCGCGCAGGCCTATCCGGCGCGGGTGGATGGCAAGGTGCTGCTGCGTTTCCCGCGCCTGTTCATCGTCGCGGTGCGCTAGCCGCGCGCGGGCGCCCTCCTAGCCGCCGCGCGGCCGGCCTGGATCGCCAGGCCCTGGACCGCCGCCGCCAGCGGCTCCAGCGCCGCCATGGCGTGGTCATCCAGCGCGAGCGACAAGTGTAGTCCAAGGTCGAGGGGCACCGCATGCTGATATCGGAGCACCGGCCTGTCGCGCGACGCCATTCGTGGCCCGGCTCGACGCCGCTCTCGCCTTCCTGCGCGGCAAACTCGCATGGGTCGAGGCCGGCAAGCCGGGCGAGGCACCGCACCTCGATTGTCCCTGCCCGTGACGCCGGTCAGTGGTGACGCCCGCCGGTTGCGCCGCGCGCCTCACGCCCCCTCTGCCGCCTTCTGCAGCACCGCGAGGTCGATCTTGGTCATCTGCATCATCGCCTCCATCACGCGCCGCGAGGTGGCGGGGTCGGCATGCGCCTTCTCGACGAGGGCGCTCGAATTGACCTGCCAGGAAAGGCCGAAGCGGTCCTTCACCCAGCCGCAGGGCTGGTACAGGCCGCCGGCGCCGAGCTTCTCCCAGTAGAAGTCGATCTCCTCCTGCGTCTTGCAGTCGATCAGGAAGGAGGTGGCCTCGCTGAGCTTGAACACCGTTCCGCCATTGATGGCGCCGAACTGCATGCCGTCGAGTTCGAACAGCACCACCATCACGCTGCCCTCCGGGCCGGGGCCGAGTTCCGAATAGCGCGCCACCGTGAGGATGCGCGAATTGGGGAACACCGATACGTAGAACCGCGCCGCCTCCTCGGCTTGGGTGTCGAACCACAGATAGGGCGTGATCGCCTGCTTCAGTCCCATCGTTTTCTCTCCCGTTGCTCGCCGGCCTCGGCGCCGGCCCCCCAAGGACGATCGGCGGCGCGTCGATCCGACAGCCGTTCATGAACCGGCGGTGATTTTCCATGTCGCACCCGCTGGGCTAAATAGGGCGCATGCGCATCCTGACCCGCTTCGCCGTCGTTTTCCTGTCCCTGTCCGCCGCGATCGGCGCGCCCGCCGCCGCCCGGGCGGACGCCGCCTTCGACCGCTGGCTCGCCGCGCAATGGCCGGCAGCGCAGCAGATGGGCATCTCGCGCGCCAGTTTCGAGCGCGAGGCCAGGGGGCTGGAGCCCGACTACTCGCTCCCCGACCTCGCCATTCCCGGCAAGCCGCAAAAGCCCTCCGGCCAGGCCGAGTTCGTGCAGACCCCGGCCGCCTATCTCTCCGACAAGGCGATCGGCAACTACGCGGCGCGCGGGCGCAAGCTCGCGGCGCAGTATAGCGGCGAACTCGCCGCCATCGAGCGGCGCTTCGGCGTGCCGGGCTCGATCCTGCTCGCCATCTGGGCCCGCGAGACCTCCTACGGTGCGGCTAAACTCAACCACGACGCCCTGCGCGTCGTGGCGACGCAGGCCTATGTCGGCCGCCGCAAGGACGAGTTCCGCGCCGAGTTCCTCGCCGCGCTGAAGATTCTCGACGAAGGCCATGTCCGGCGTGCCGACATGAAGAGCTCATGGGCCGGCGCCATGGGCCTCACCCAGTTCATGCCGACCGGCTACCTGAAATACGGCGTCGACCTCGACGGCGACGGCACCGCCAATATCTGGACTTCGATCCCGGAGGCGCTGGCCGCCACCGCCAGCCTGCTGCGCGAGGAGGGCTGGCAGCCCGGCCGGCGCTGGGCCTACGAGATCGCCGTGCCGGCCGGCTTCGATTGCACGCAGGCCGAGCCCGCCGTCACACTGCCGATCGCCGATTGGCTGAAGCGCGGCGTGAAGGTGGCGGATGGCCGCCGCATCCCGCCGGCGGCGATGAAGGACCCGGCCTCGATCATCATGCCCGCCGGCCCGTTCGGCCCGGCCTTCCTGACCCCGGCCAATTATTTCGTGCTGAAGAGCTACAACTTCGCCGATCTCTACGTGCTCTATGTCGGCCACCTCGCCGACCGCATCGAGGATGACCGCCCCTTCGCGCGGGACTGGCAGCAGATCGCGCTGGTGAAGACCCGCGACCTTGAATTCATGCAGAAGGTGCTCACCCGCGAGGGCTTCTACAATGAGAAGGTCGACGGCAAGGCCGGCATGAAGACCCGCGCCGCGCTCGGCGCCTATCAGAAGGCCAACGGCCTCGCGCTCGATTGCTGGCCCGACGCCGCGGTACTGAAGCACATGCGCGGCGGGTGAGGGGCGATCCCCTCACGTCACGCTCCCGGCGTCCTCACTTCACCGCGTCGAGCATCCCCGGCAGCTCGGCCAGCATGGCGTCGCGTGCGCGCCAGCTGGTCGGCGTGTCCTGCCGCGCCGCGTCGCGGTCGAGCCGGGCGAAGGTCACGCTGCGCCCGTCCTTGGTCGCCCAGCCGACGAACCAGCCATAGGGCTTGCCGCGTACCGGCTTGCCGTTGGCGTCGCGGGCGAAGCCCATGCCGGTCTTGCCATGCACCTGCCAGCCATTCGGCGTGGTGCCGACGCGGAGGATCTCGGCCGTCATCTCTACCGCCCGCTTCGACACCGGCAATTCGCCGCGCAGCATGCGGCCGAGGAAGCCGAGCTGCTCCGTGGGCGAGATGGCGAGCGAGGTGGAGAGCCAGGATTCGGTCAGGCCGTCCTTCTTGCCCCTGGTGCCGGAGACGTCCTCATTGCCGTAGCCGAAGCCGTCGACATAGGCGCGGAAGCGTTCCATGCCGAGCGTGCGGGTAATCTCCTGCGAGTACCAGACCACCGATTCCTGCATCCAGTAGGTCGGGTCGGTGTCGCGCTTCCACTCCTTGCGCCAGGCGGGATAGCCCGGCTTGTAGGGCCAGGAGGGAGCATGCGCGTCGGTCAGGATGCCGGCGTCGTAGCCCATCAGCGCGATCGGGATCTTGAAGGTGGAGGCCGGGCTCACCCGCGCCTCGCAGCCGGGGCCGTCCTGCGTCAGCACCTTGCCGGTGGCGGCGTCGGCGAGGGCGGTGCACAGCGTCGCGGCACCGGCGGGTGACGCGAGCAGCAGGGCAAGCGTGAACGGGGCGAGCGCGAACGGGACAAACGTGAACGGGGCGAGGGCGGGCAGGCGGCACATGGGCTTCCTCACGGGCGGTTGCTTTGCCCCGCACAGCAACCGCCTCCCATGGCGGAAATCCGGCGGCGCGCCGTGCGGCCCCGGCTTGTCCCCACCTTGCGCGGCTGCTCATCGCGCGGCGGCGAAATCCCCCACCGACAGCCAGAACACCTCGCCCTCGCTGTCCTCGGTATCGAGCCAGAGGAACGGCAGATCGGGATATTCGGCTTCGAGGATTTCCCGGCCGGTGCCGATCTCGCAGATCAGCCCGCCGTCGCGGGCGAGGTGGCGGGGCGCCTCCTTGAGGATGCGCCGCACGATGTCGAGCCCGTCCGGCCCGCCATCGAAGGCGAGCATCGGCTCGTGGCGGTATTCCGCCGGCAGCGCCGCGCAGGCCTCGGCATCGACATAGGGCGGGTTGGTGATGATGAGGTCGTAGCGCTGGCCGCCGAGCGGCGCGAACAGGTCGCCCTGGTGCAGGCGCACCCGGCCTTCCATCTGGTGCAGCGCCACATTCTCCGCCGCCAGCGCCAGCGCGTCCGGCGACAGGTCGACCGCATCCACCTCGGCGTTCTCGAACAGCATCGCCGCGAGAATGGCGAGGCAGCCCGAGCCGGTGCACAGATCGAGCACCCGCCCGACCGCCTCCGGCTCCGGCACCAGCGAGAAGCCCTCGCCGCCGAACAAATGGCCGGCCATCAGCTCGCCGATGAAGGAGCGCGGCACGATCGCCCGCGTGTCGCTCCTGAACGGCACCCCGCGAATATAGGTGCGGCCGAGCAGGTAGGCCGCCGGCGTGCGGGTGCGGCAGCGCTCGTCGATCAGCCGCGCGAGACGGGCGCGCTCGCCGCCGGTCAGGCGGGCGTCGAGCCACGGCTCCAGCTCGTCCACCGGCAGGTGCAGCGCCTCCAGGATGATGAAGGCCGCCTCGTCGAGCGCCCGCGTCGTGCCGTGGCCGTAGCTCAGCCCGGCGGCGTTGAAGCGGCTGATCGCGTAGCGCAGAAAGTCGCGCACCGTGTGGAGGTCTGTTTCCGCGCTCACCGCCGGTCTCCTCATGTTTGCCGGCTGAACCAGCATGGCCGCCACATGAAGGCAAGTTCCCGCGAAAGCAAGTTCGCCCGCGATAGCAGGTTCTCGCGAATGCGTGTGGCGCGGGGCGCTGGAAAATGAGAGGAATGAAGTGAAACGTGGAGAGCATCACATGGCCGCCAAGCCGTCCACCGGCCCGACCGACAAATCCTCCGAGGAGATCGTCCTGCACGTCGACCGCTCGGTGGCGGTGGTGCTGTTCGAGTTCCTCTCTCGCACCGTCGATGACGGCGACGGCGACGCGCTGGCCGAATTCGTCGAGGACGAGGCAGAGGTGCCGGCCTTGTGGGCGCTGCTGGCCGGGCTGGAGAGCGTGCTCACCGAGCCGATGGCGATCGATTACGATAAGAAGGTGCTCGCCGCCCGCGAGGCGGTGATAAAGCGCTTCGGCGGCGCCTTCTCCGATCGCGGGGACGACGAGTGAGCCAGCCAGCCTGGTCGCGCGTCGACGCGTGGATCGAGCAGACGCTGCTGCCGCCGGACGAGGCCCTGGCGGCGACGCTGGAGGCGAGCGAGGCCGCCGGCCTGCGGGCGATCAACGTCGCGCCGAATCAGGGCAAGTTGCTGATGCTGCTGGCGCTGATGCGCGGCGCCCGGCGCATTCTGGAGATCGGCACGCTCGGCGGCTATTCCACCATCTGGCTGGCCCGCGCCCTGCCGGCGGAGGGTCGTCTCGTCACGCTGGAGTTCGATCCGCACCATGCCGAGGTGGCCCGGGCCAATATCGCCCGTGCCGGGCTGGCGGACCGGGTGGAGGTGCGTGTCGGTCCCGCCCGTGCGACGCTGGCGGCGATGATCGCGGCGGGCGAGGCGCCGTTCGACCTCGTCTTCATCGACGCCGACAAGCCGAATAACCCGCATTATCTCGACGCCGCTCTGGCCCTGTCGCATCCCGGCACGGTGATCGTCGCCGACAATGTGGTGCGCGAGGGCCGTGCTGCCGATCCGGCCAGCACCGACGAATCGGTTCTGGGCATTCGCCGCTTCATGGAGAAAGTCGCCGCCGAGCCGCGCCTCGTCGCCACCGCCATCCAGACGGTCGGCTCCAAGGGCTATGACGGCTTCGCCCTCGCGCTGGTGGTGTGAGCGGAGCCCTTTCCGATCGGGTGGAATCACCTGCTCGACGAGATAGTGCCGGAGCTTCAGCGCTCATTCCGCCGCATAGCAAACCGCCTGCAGCTTGTTCCCATCGGGATCGCGCACATAGGCCGCGTAATAGTTCGGGCCATAGTGCGGCCGCGGCCCGGGTTCTCCCTCGTTCTTTCCTCCCAGTTTCAGGGCTTGTTCATGGAAGGAGCGAACCTGTGCCTTCGTGTCGGCGATGAAGGCAATGTGGGTTCCATTTCCCCATGTTGCCGGGCGGCCGTCCTGCGGCGTGTAGATGTAGATGGTCGGCATCTGGCCATCGCGTTCATAGGCCAGGGGCTTTTCCGGCGGCTTGGGCAATCTGGAAAAACCGATCGCTCCCAGCACGGCGTCATAGAATTCCGCCGAACGATGCTTGTCGTTGGTGCCCAATGTGATGTGGCTGATAACGGACACTGAAAATTCGCTCATTCCTGCGTGGGGGGAATTCCACCGTAATCGCCACTGAAACGGCATGTCGGGAGAAAATGGAGCGCGGAAGGCGGTCCCGAGTTCACGACGATGGAAAGCTATGGCCGGATTCGGCCACGGAGCGATGTTCGGCAACAGGCCGCTCGCAATCGCGGCTTCTACCGTAGGTCGGGATGATCGAGGCGGCCGACAGTCCGGTTCGTTTTATCGAGGCGTCGAGAAAAGACGGCGCCACCAGGCAGCCGTCCGCCCCGCGCCATCACGGCGTCAGCGTGCTCTCCGGCAGCCCTTCCGGCGCGGTCCCGGCCGCCGGAGCCGTGGTCTTCCCGGTCGTCGCCGCCGCGCCGGGAATGGCGGTGCCCGCCTTGACCGGCTTGGCCAGCGAGGCCGGGTTCACGCTGACATCGGCCGAGCGCAGCTGGCTGTCGACATTGGCCGCGAGCGAGCCGCCAAGCCCCTTGGCGAAGCACTCATAGCCGAAATCGTTCATGTGGAAGCCGTCCTTGAAGGTGAAGGCGTCGAAGGCCAGCCCCTTCGCCTCGTGCCACTCGCGCATCAGCGCGAAGCGGTGGAACACGCCCACCCCTTCCTCGTCGGCGACGCGCTGCTGCAGCCGCAGCATGTCGAGCGCCTCGGCATCGCCGATCACCTTGGGTGAATATTGCGGGTCGATGATGACGATGTCGGCCCCCAGCGCCCGGGTGCGGGTGATCGCCTCGCGCATCAGCGTCTCGGCGGTGGCGAGCCCGTTGGCGCGGAACAGCGCGTTCACCCCGGCCTGCCACAGCACCAGCGTCGGCTTTTCCTCCGCCACATCCGCGTTGAAGCGGGCCAGCATTTCCGGCGCGTCCTGGCCGTTGATGCCGCGGTTGACCACGGTGACGTCGATCCCCGGAAAGCGCTGGCGCAGCGCCGCTTCCAGCCGGCTCGGATAGCTGGCGGCGCGCGAGCTCGCACCGGCCCCGGCGGTGGAGGAGGAGCCGATGGCGACGATCTTCACCGGCCCGCCCTCGCGCAGCGCCTTGGCGAAACGCGGCAGCGGCTGGCTCAGGCGTGTCAGCGCCGCATTGCCGGCCGGGCAGCTCGGCGCCAGCATTTGCGCGGCGCCGGCCGGCGCGATGGCGAGCGGGGCGGCGGAGGCGGCGGCGACAAGGCCCAGAAGCGCGAGGCGGGTCAGGAGCATCTTTGCGGGTGCCGGGGTTGCGAGGTTAGCGGGAGCCGAGGGTTTTCTTGTCGACGCCGTCGGCGATCATGCCGACCAGCAGCCGGCCGATGCAACCATGCACATCGTCGAACAGGGTGGTGGAGGGGCGGTCGGCATCGAGATCGAAAATGCCCTCGTCCTGCCAGTAGCGCATGATGTCGTAGCGGTCGAAGAACGGCACGCCATTGCCGCGCGCGCTCCAGCGCAATGTATTGGTATAGGGCGCGACATCGAAGGCGAAGGTGGTGCGCGGGCTGTATTGCGGACCGACCAAGATCACGTCGGTCTTGGCCTCGTGGGCGAGGCGGATGCCGTCGCCCACCGCATCGCCGAAGGCGCCGGTATCGACGCCGAGAATGGCGTCATAGGTGCCGGTCTGCCAGATCAGCAGCGATGGCTTGTTGACGCGCAACAGGTCGGGCAGCACGGTGAGGATCGCCTGCGCGGTGGCGCGCGGCTGGGTCTGCGTCGCCACCACGATGCCGCCATCGGGATAGCGGGCGCGCAGGATCTCCTCGATATAGCTCGGGAAGCGCCGCGGCACCGCGTCCTTGGCGGCGCCGGTCTTGTCGCCGGAAGTCTTGTCGCTGCTGGTCTTGGCCAGCTTCTTCTCGCTCACCGTCGAGGAGTTGAGCACCAATATGGTGGTCGGGGTCTTGTCCTCGAGCGATTTGGCCAGCCGCGGCAGGCCGAAGCCGGCGCGGGTCAATTCGGAGGGCGCGGCGCAGACGGGCTCGGCCCGCGCCGGGGAGGCAGTGCCGCCCGCCAGCAACGCCATGCAAGCCAGTATCAGTCCCAGCGTCGTGCGTTTCACGTCGATCCGCGCCGTCTACCCATACTTCCGCGCGGCAATCTCGCGCTCCACGCGAGCATACCATGACAACAGCACGGAGAGAGCCACCATAAGGACAATGCCCGCCGCGCTCATGAGGAACTGCATGGCCAGCGAGCCGTTGATTTCGTTCAACACGAAATGTGCGGCGAAAGAAAGGAAGACGCCGAAGCAGAACACTTCCAGCGAGTTCTGCCCGCACAGGATCATCGGCCGCAGCAACCTCCATCGCAGCCAGCGCGCATCCACCGGCACCAGCTTCACCACCACCACCGCCAGGGCGAGGAAGTGCAGGAAGCGCAGCGGCGACAGGTCGGTCTTGCTGATCGGGTAGATGAAGACGCCGATCGCCTCCGGCACCAGCCCTTCCAGCGGGCGCCACCACCAGCTCACCACCACCGCGAGCGAGACGAGGAGATAGATCACCGCCGCCGCCACGACCAGCCGGTTCAGGATCAGCCCGGCCAGCCGGTCGCTGCCCCCGAGCCCGCACCAGCCGCCGAACACGAACATCAGCTGCCAGCAGAACGGGTTGAAGAACCACATGCGGTCGTCGGGATAGCCGGGCAGGTTGATGCCGAGATTGAGCGCCACGGCATAGACCAGCGCCGAGACGGCGAGCGTGGCGTCCGGCCAGCGCTTCAGCGCCCACAGCACCGGCGGAAAGCCGGCGAGCAGCACGATATAGAGCGGCAGCACGTCCATATTGGCCGGGCGGAACTTCAGCAGCAGCGCCTGCACCAGCGCCACGTCCGGCTCGGAGAGGAACTGCAGCGCCCCCATCTCCTCCGCGTAGAGCGGGTTGGAGAACGAGCCGACGACATAGGAGATTTCGGCGAGATAGATCACGAACAGGAAGATGAAGGCGATGTAGAGCTGCCAGGCCCGCCGCAGGATGCGCGCCGAGGTCACCAGCGTGCCGGAGCGGTCGATCTCGCGGCCATAGACCATGGCGGCGGTGTAGCCGGAGATGAAGACGAAGATCTCGGTGGCGTCGGAAAAGCCGAAATTCCGGTTGGTGATCCAGTTCACCACATTGTTGGGAATGTGGTTCAGGAAGATGAACCACAGAGCGAGCCCGCGGAACAGGTCGAGCCGCAAATCGCGCCCGCTCGCCGCCGGCGGGGCCGGGGCGGTGCCCGGCTCGCTGGCGGCTGGCGGCTTCGAGGATCCGGCCGGCGCACCGGGACGATAGGCCGTCCCCGTGGACCCGCCGGCCGGTGGGTCCTGCGCGACACGTCGGGCGGTGGCGCTCTGCCTCACGAAACCTCGCTCACGTCTTCTTCAGTCCAAGCCCGAGCATCAATACCGTGAAGCCGTTGAAAATGAGATCGACGCCGAGGAACAGGCCGAGAATCCACATGGAATTGATCGGCCACTGCACGGTGATCTCGATGCCGAGGATGATGGCGATGACGGCGGAGAACAGGATCCAGCCCCAGCCGGCCGCCGGCCGCAGCTTGAACGCCGCCACCAGCCGGAACAGGCCGCCGACGATCAGCGAGATGCCGAGCAGCAGGGTCAGCACCGCGGCGGCGAGGTCGGGATTGGTGAAGGCGATGACGCCGGCCACCAGATAGAGCAGGCCGTCGAGCAGCCAGAAGAAGAACCCGCCCCAGCCCTTAACCGCGAAGGCGTGGAAGATCTGGGCGATGCCGGCGACCACCATCATCGCGCCGATGTAGTAGACCGAGACCAGTGTGCCGACCACCAGGCCGTAGGAACTGCCGAGGGCGATAGCCCCGGCGATGATCAGGACGATGCCGAGGGCGACGAACCACCCCCATTTGGCCCGCAATTCGTGCAGATGGCCCGCGAGCGAGCGTGCCGGCGTCGAGGGGAAGGAATCGGTCGGAGTGGACATGGGAATCTCGTCCTTCATGCTGGCGCCGCGCCGGCGGATCGCAAACGCGCCACCCCGGTTCGGGGTTCCGGTGCGCGGCTGGTAAACGGAGGTATCTTAGAGCGCGAGGCGGCGACGCGCAGTCCGCATTTTTCCTTCGTCGTGCGGCGAGGTTAAAATCCCGCCGTCACCAAGGCGAGTCGCGTGCATGAACGAAACCCTGCCGCTGTTCGATGATGGCGCCGTTGCCGCCCGCAAGCTCGGCGCCCGGCTGTCGCTCCTGCTGATCGGCGATGGCGAGGATTTCGTCACCCGCCCGGTGGAGCGGGCGGCGGTGGATTTCGAGGGCCTCGTCGGTGATCGCCATCGCGGCGTCACCCGCAAGGCCGATTCGCGGGTGCCGTGGTATCCGCGCGGCACCCCGATCCGCAACACGCGGCAGCTGACGCTGGTGGCGCCGGACGAACTCGCGCTCATCGCCCACCGGCTGGAACTGCCGACGGTGGAGCCGTCCTGGCTCGGCGCCAATCTGGTGGTGGAAGGGCTGCCGGACCTCACCGCGCTGCCGCCGGGCACCCGGCTGCATTTTCCCGGCGGCGCCTGCCTGGCGGTGGAGGGCGAGAACGCGCCCTGCCGCCATGCCGGGGCGGCGGTGGCGCGGCATCATCTCGGACGGACCGGCCTCGACCTCGCTTTCGTCAACGCGGCGCGGGGGCGGCGCGGCCTGGTCGCCTGGGTGGAGCGCCCCGGCGACCTCGTCGCCGGCAGCGCCATCGAGGTGCGCGTGCCGGCCCAGCGCCTGTGGGGGCGGTAAGCCGGAGGCTGCGGGGCCGGTGGGCGGTGGCTGAGGCCAGCCTCAGGCATGTCACCCGGCCGGATGCCATCCATCGGCGCCCGCCGGCTTGCCTTTCCGGCTCCAGATCGTCGAGCCACGACCGGAGCAAGGTTGCCGGCCATCTACCCGCTTTAGCCGGACGAGGCGTGGCGACGCTAATGCAACGCTCGCCGTCGTCCTGCCGGTACCGACGATGCCGTGACGCGAGGGACGTCGAGACCAACCCGGTTGCGCGATGTGATGTCGCGAAGGGGGGGCGCGCACGCCGGATGAGGCCGCCCGGCACCCGCTACGTTGCGCTCAAACGAAAATGGCCCGGACGATCCTCGTCCGGGCCATTTTCATGTCATCCGAGGCGCCGCGGCGCCTGGCTCGATGGGGTCAGCGCACCGCCACGTTCGGCACGGCGTTCGGGCCGATCGTGCTCACCGGCGTCGGCTGCATCGCGGCGCTGCTGTCGGCGGTCTTGGCCGCGTTGCCGGGCAGCACCACCACTTTGGTGCCGACCTTCACCCGGTCGTACAGGTTCTCGACATCCTCGTTCAGCATGCGGATGCAGCCCGAGGACATGAACTGGCCGATGGTGGAGGGCTGGTTGGTGCCGTGGATGCGGTAGATGGTGCCGCCGAGATACATGGTGCGGGCGCCGAGCGGGTTGCCGGGGCCGCCGGCCATGAAGCGCGGCAGGTAGGGCTGGCGCTCGATCATCTCCGCCGGCGGGCGCCAGTCGGCCCATTCCGCCTTGCGGGAGATCTTCTCGGTACCGGCCCAGGTGAAGCCGTCGCGGCCGACGCCGATGCCGTAGCGCTCGGCCTTGCCGCCGGGCAGCACGTAATAGAGATAGGTGTTCGGGGTATCGATAACGATGGTGCCCGGCGCCTGCGTGGTCGCGTAGTCGACCACCTGCCGCTTGAGGTTTGCCGGCAGTTCCTTCGGCGGCCCCTCTTCCGGCTGGTCTTCCGGCGGCAGCATGGCCACCGAGGCGCCGTTGGCGCCCGTCACCTGCTGCTGCGGCGCCGAATAGGACGGCTGCTGGTTCGAATAGGCCGGGGCGGCGGCGTGGGCCGGGGCCGACTGCGGCGCACCATAGGGCGCGGCGGCCTGCGAGGAATAGCTCGGCGCCGGATAGCCGGCCGGCTGCTGGCCGGAATAGGCGCCGGCCGGGTAGCCGGCCTGCGCCGGAGCCGCGGCCTGCATACCCGGCGCGCTCTGTGCGGGATAGCCGGCGGGCTGCTGGCCGGAATAGGCGCCGGTCGGGTAGCCGGTCGCCGAATTGCCGCCATTGGCATAGCCGGAGATCGGGGCCGGCTGCTGCGCGCCGGCAGTGGCCGGAGCGGCGGGAGCCATGATCGGGGCGACGCCGCCCTGCGACGCGGTGCCGGACGTGCCATACGGATCGATGGCCGCCGGCACCTCGACGGTGCCCGGCACCGGCTCCGCCGATTGCACGGCATCGACGGGATAGGACTGGGCGCCGGCCGAACCGACCGACGTCAGAAGGGCCAGAGCGACCGCGGGAGCAAAACCTAGGCGAACGACCATCATCAAGCCTGCTGGAGTGAATGCCACAACCTTTGCGACGAGGACATGACGCAGGAACAAGGCGGGTTCAAGACAAGACTAAGTCATCAATGGCCTTGCCGTCCCCAGCTATGCACGAAGCGCATGGACGATGCATATGAGCAACAGTATCGCTGTCTCATCCCATAACGTCGACGGAGGATTATGGTTTCGAAATCGTTGAAAAGTTGTTGCCGTCCGCGGGCACCTCATCGGAAAGGCGCGGTTACCCGGCGCCGCGATCGCGATGCCAGCCCACCACCGCCTCGGGATGCGAATCCGTCGAGGCGAAATAGGGCTTGATGTCGAGCAGCGGCGTGCCGTCGAGGCAATCGAGCCCCACCACCGCAAGCCGGTTGCCGTCGATGCCGATGAGGCGCACCGCGCTCATTGCGATCGGGTTGGGCCGGGCGGGGCTCCTCAGCGCAAAGGTGCCGCGCCCTTTGCCATAGCTGCGCGGCACCTGCACGACGAGGTCGCGCGGCGCGCAGTCCATCCAGTAGAGCAGCCAGAGATGCGTGGTGCCTTCCAGCCCCTCCAGCGCCGGGGCGAGGGCCGGGTCGAGCTCGACGGTGCACACCGCCTCCGACTCGCGACCGTTCTTCGGGCAGTCCCGGCGGTGGGTCCACGGGGTGCGCAGCCGGCCGATGAAGTACACCCCGGCGTCCGGGGAGGCCGGCAGCGGAAAGGTCGCCTCGCCGGGCCGCACCCCGAATTCGGGTGAATCGGCCGGATCGGCCGCCCCGGTGGTGGAAATCCTACGCATCATACACCTCACTGCACCCGCACCGGGCACGTATGGGCCAGCATCGCACCGCCAGCATCGCACCGCTCAGATCGCGCGGCTTGCATCGCCTTGAGAAAAGACATAAAGATATCTTTATATCTAAACGAGGGTCTCATGCCGGCTTCGCCGCTCAGCTTCGCGTCTTTGCTCGACGGCCTCAAGGCGGCCGGCGAGGATACGCGCCTGCGGCTGCTCGCTCTGTTGGGCGAGGGCGAGCTGACCGTCTCCGAGCTTACCGAAATCCTCGGCCAGTCGCAGCCGCGAATCTCCAGGCATCTCAAGCTGTTGGCAGAGGCGGGGCTGGTGGAGCGCTTTCGCGAGGCGAGCTGGGTTTTCTATCGCCGCGCCACCGATACCCCCGCCGCCGCGCTCACCGATGCGCTGCTCGCCCTGATGACGCCGGACGACGACATCCTGCTGCGCGATCATGAGCGGCTGGAGGCGGTGCGCGCCGCCCGCGCCGCCCATGCCCAGGCCTATTTTCGCGCCCATGCCCATGAATGGGATGCGCTGCGGCGGCTGCACGCTCCCGACGAGCAGGTCGAGGACGCCATTCTCGATGCGCTGCAAGGCATTGAAATATCGTCGCTTCTCGATCTCGGCACCGGCACCGGCCGCATTCTCGAGCTGTTCGCCCCCCGCATCGAGCGCGGGGTGGGCATCGATCTGTCGGCGGATATGCTCACCGTCGCCCGCGCCAATCTGGAACGCGTCGGCGCGCGCAATTGCACGGTACGGCAGGGGGATATCTACAGCCTCGCCCTGCCACGCGACGCCTTCGACGTGGTGGTGGTGCACCAGGTGCTGCATTTCCTCGAGGACGCCCCGCGCGCGCTGAAGGAAGCGGCGCGGGTGCTCAAGCCCGGCGGGCGCCTGCTGGTGGTCGATTTTGCCCCGCACGATCTCGAATTCCTGCGCGAGGCGCACGCGCATCGCCGCCTCGGCTTCGCGCCGGAAGTGGTCGAGCATTGGCTGGCCGGGGCCGGGCTGGTGCCGCTGTCGCATCGCCCGCTTGCCCCGCAAGCCGATGGAAAGCTTACGGTTTCTCTCTGGTTAGCCCGCGATCCGCGCGCCGGGCAGCCGGTCGGGGAGCCTGTTGAAAAATCTCATAAGGAGGTCGCCTGATGTCGTCGGATGTCGAGCGCCGCAGCCGCCGCTCCGGCGGACGGCCGATTGCGGTGTCGTTCGAGTTCTTCCCGCCCAAGACGCCGGAAATGGAAGCCACGCTGTGGAACTCCATCACCCGTCTTGCGCCGCTGGCGCCGAAATTCGTCTCGGTGACCTATGGCGCCGGCGGCTCCACCCGCGAGCGCACCCATGCCACCGTCGAGCGCATCGTCAAGGAGACCCGCCTTGCCCCGGCGGCGCATCTCACCTGCGTCGCCGCCTCCAAGGGCGAGGTGGATGAGGTGGTGCGCGGCTATTGGGATGCCGGCGTGCGCCACATCGTGGCGCTGCGCGGCGATCCGCCGGGCGGGGTAGGGCAGGCCTATGTGCCGCATGCCGAGGGCTACAAGACCTCGGCCGATCTCGTCACCGGCCTGCGCCGCATAGCCAATTTCGAAGTCTCCGTCTCGGCTTACCCGGAGAAGCATCCGGAAAGCCCGTCCTTCGACGCCGATCTCGACATCCTCGCCGCCAAGGTCGATGCCGGCGCGACGCGGGCGATCACCCAGTGCTTCTTCGATAACGACCTGTATTTCCGCTATCTCGACAAGGTGCGGGCGCGGGGGATCGAGGTCCCCGTCGTGCCGGGCATCCTGCCGGTGAGCAATTTCAAGCAGGCGAGGAATTTCTCGGAGAAGACCGGCACCTACATGCCGTCCTGGCTCGCCGGCCGCTTCGAGGGGCTCGACGACGACCCCGAGACCCGCAAGCTGATCGCCGCCGCGGTGGCCGCCGAGCAGGTGTTCGATCTCGTCGACCGCGGCGTGACCGAGTTCCATTTCTACACGCTGAACCGCGCCGACCTCGTCTACGCCATCTGCCATTTGCTCGGCGTGCGACCGCCGCAGGCCGGCGCGGAAGGGCAGGGCAAGGAAGGGCACGGCAAGGGCCAGGCGGCGGCGTGAGGGCGGCAGCGAGGCCTTTCACCCCGGCCCTTTCCCGGACGAGGAGAGGGGATAGTCGGTAGGCGGTGCGTAATCGAACGCGGACTTAACCTCTCCCCGAGGGGGAGAGGTCGCCGCGCAGCGGCGGGTGAGGGGGATGGATGGCAGGGTATGGAGAGCGCGCCGGTTGCGACGGGATCAGACCGACGCGGAACAGCGACTTTGGGCATATCTGCGCAACCGCCAGCTCGGCGGATGGAAATTCCGCCGCCAGGTTCCGGTGGGTTGCTATGTCGTCGATTTTCTTTGCCCGGACGCAAAACTGGCTGTCGAACTCGATGGCGGCCAGCATTCCACTGAGACAGATGCCGAACGGACCCGGATCATCGAAGTCCATGGCTATCTCGTCATCCGCTTCTGGAATAACGAAGTGAACGAAAATATCGAGGGCGTTCTCGCGCGCATTATGGAAACTTTGCGCGCGAGCACCCCTCACCCCACCCCTCTCCCCGACGGGGAGAGGGAGTAAGGAGCCGCCCCATGACCGTTCAGCCGACCGACACCTTCGACGCCCTTCGCGCGGCCGCCGCCGAGCGCATCCTCGTGCTCGACGGCGCCATGGGCACGATGATCCAGCAATTGAAGCTCGACGAGGCCGGCTATCGCGGCGAGCGCTTCAAGACCTGGAACCGCGACCTCAAGGGCAATAACGACCTGTTGAACCTCACCCGGCCGGAAGCGGTGCGCGACATCCACCTCGCCTATTTCCTGGCGGGGGCGGATATGGTCGAGACCAACACCTTCTCCGGCACCACCATCGCCATGGCCGATTACGGCATGGAGAGCCTGGTCTACGAGCTGAACTTCGAGGGCGCCCGGCTGGCCAAGGAAGCCGCCAGGCTGGCCGAGGCGAAGGACGGTCGCCGCCGCTTCGTCGCCGGCGCCATCGGGCCGACCAACCGCACCGCCTCGATCTCGCCGGACGTCAACGATCCCGGCTTCCGCGCCACCTCCTTCGATGAACTCGCCACCGCCTATGGCGAGCAGGCCGGCGCGCTGCTCGACGGCGGCGCCGATCTCCTGCTGATCGAGACCATCTTCGACACGCTGAACGCCAAGGCCGCGGTGTTCGCCATCGAGCGGCTGTTCGAGGCGCGCCGGATCCGCGTGCCGGTGATGATCTCCGGCACCATCACCGATCTCTCGGGCCGTACGCTTTCCGGCCAGACCCCGGAGGCGTTCTGGAACTCGCTGCGCCACGCCCAGCCTTTCTCCATCGGTCTGAACTGCGCGCTCGGCGCCAAGGAGATGCGCGCTCATATCGACGAGCTCTCGCGCATCGCCGACACCTTCGTCTGCGCCTATCCGAATGCCGGCCTGCCCAACGAGTTCGGCCTCTATGACGAGAGCCCGGAGGCGATGGCGAAGCTGGTCGGCGAGTTCGCCGCCTCCGGCCTGGTCAACATCGTCGGCGGTTGCTGCGGCACCACGCCGGACCATATCGGCGCCCTGGCCAAGGCGGTCGCGCCGCACGCGCCGCGCGCGATCCCCGAGGTCGCGCCGCGCCTGCGCCTGTCCGGCCTCGAGCCCTTCGAGATGCGGGTATGAACACCGCGCCGCGCCGGCTTTCCTCGCGTCGGCCCACCCTCCGCCTTTCCGTCATCCAGCAGACAGAGCATCGGTCATGACCGCACCCGTCGCCACCTTCGTGAACATCGGCGAGCGCACCAACGTCACCGGCTCGGCGCGCTTCCGCAAGCTGATCACCAATGGCGACTACGCCGCCGCGCTGGCGGTGGCGCGCGACCAGGTGGAGAACGGCGCCCAGATCCTCGACGTCAACATGGATGAGGGCCTGCTCGACAGCGAGAAGGCGATGGTGACCTTCCTCAACCTGCTCGCCGCCGAGCCGGACATCGCCCGCGTGCCGATCATGGTCGACAGCTCCAAGTGGAGCGTCATCGAGGCCGGCCTGAAATGCATTCAGGGCAAGGGCATCGTGAACTCCATCTCGATGAAGGAGGGCGAGGATGCCTTCCGCCATCACGCCCGCCTCGTGCGCGCCTATGGCGCCGCGGTGGTGGTGATGGCCTTCGACGAGCAGGGCCAGGCCGACACCTTCGAGCGCAAGACCTCGATCTGCGCCCGTGCCTACAAGATCCTCACCGAGGAGGTCGGCTTCCCGCCCGAGGACATCATCTTCGATCCGAACATCTTCGCCGTAGCCACCGGCATCGAGGAGCATGCCGGCTACGGCGTCGCCTTCATCGAGGCCACCCGCTGGATCCGCTCGAACCTGCCGCACGCCCATGTGTCCGGTGGCGTCTCCAACCTGTCCTTCTCGTTCCGCGGCAACGAGCTGGTGCGCGAGGCGATGCACGCGGTGTTCCTCTATCACGCCATCGCGGCGGGGATGGACATGGGCATCGTCAATGCCGGCCAGCTCGCGCCGTATTCCGAGATCGAGCCGGAACTGCGCGAGGCCTGCGAGGACGTGGTGCTCAATCGCCGCGACGATGCCACCGAGCGGCTGCTGGCCCTTGCCGAGCGCTTCAAGGGCGGCGGCCGCGAGAAGAAGGAGGCCGATCTCACCTGGCGGACCTGGCCGGTGGAGAAGCGGCTGGAACACGCTTTGGTCAACGGCATCACCGAGTTCGTGGAGGTGGATACCGAGGAGGCGCGCATGAGCGTCGCCCGGCCGCTGCACGTCATCGAAGGCCCGCTGATGGCCGGCATGAACGTGGTCGGCGATCTGTTCGGCGCCGGCAAGATGTTCCTGCCGCAGGTGGTGAAGTCGGCCCGCGTCATGAAGCAGGCGGTGGCCTATCTCATGCCCTTCATGGAGCAGGAGAAGATCGACAACGGCACCACCGGGGAGTCCTCGGCCGGCAAGATCCTGATGGCGACGGTGAAGGGCGATGTGCACGACATCGGCAAGAACATCGTCGGCGTCGTGCTCCAGTGCAACAATTACGAGGTGATCGACCTCGGCGTGATGGTACCCACGGCGAAGATCCTCGAAGTGGCGCGGGCGGAGAAGGTCGACGTCATCGGCCTGTCCGGCCTCATCACCCCCTCGCTCGACGAGATGGTGCATGTCGCCTCCGAGATGGAGCGCGAGGGCTTCAGCCTGCCGCTGCTGATCGGCGGCGCCACCACCTCGCGCGTCCACACCGCGGTGAAGATCGCCCCGCAATATGAGCGCGGGCAGGCGGTCTATGTCACCGATGCCAGCCGCGCGGTGGGCGTGGTCTCGGCGCTGCTCAACGACAACACCAAGCCGGATTATGTCGCGAACATACGCGCCGAATATGCCAAGCTCGCCGAGGCCCATGCCAGGAGCGACCGCAACAAGGTGCGGGTGAAGCTGGAGGATGCGCGGGCCAACCGGCCGGTGCTGGACTTTGCCGGCTATGTACCCTCAGTGCCGACCTTCCTCGGGACAAGGGTGTTCGAGAGCTACGATCTCGCCGAGCTGGTGCCCTATATCGATTGGACGCCGTTCTTCCAGTCGTGGGAACTCACCGGCCACTTCCCCGCCATCCTCGACGATCCCAGGGTCGGCATCGCCGCCCGGGCGCTGTACGACGACGCGCGGAAGATGCTGGACCGCATCGTCGCGGAGAAGTGGCTCACCGCCCGCGCCGTGATCGGCTTCTGGCCGGCCAACGCGGTCGGCGACGACATCGCGCTCTATGCCGACGACACCCGCGCCGCGCCGCTCGCCACGCTGCACACGCTGCGCCAGCAGATGGGCAAGCGCGAGGGGCGGCACAATCTGGCGCTGGCCGATTTCGTCGCCCCGCAGGGCAGCGGCGTGGCGGATTATGTCGGCGGCTTCTGCGTATCGACCGGCTTCGGCGAGCACGAGCGTTCCGAGGCGTTCAAGAAGGCCAATGACGATTATTCCTCGATCCTCTTGAAGGCGCTGGCCGACCGTCTCGCCGAGGCCTTCGCCGAGCGGATGCACGAGCGGGTGCGCCGCGAGTTCTGGGCCTATGCGGCGGACGAGGCGCTCGACAATGAGGCGCTGATCAAGGAGGCCTATCGCGGCATCCGCCCGGCGCCGGGCTATCCCGCCCAGCCCGACCACACCGAGAAGGCGACGCTGTTCCAGCTGCTCGCCGCCACCGAGAGCATCGGCGTCGAGCTCACCGAGAGCTTCGCCATGTGGCCCGGCGCGGCGGTGTCGGGGCTGTATTTCGCCCATCGCGACGCCTCCTATTTCGGTGTCGGCCGCATCGAGCGCGATCAGGTCGAGGACTATGCGGCGCGCAAGGGCATGAGCGTCGAGGAGACCGAGCGCTGGCTGGCGCCGGTGCTGAACTACGACACCGCCGCCTACAAGCCGGTGGCGGCGGAGTAGGGCGCGCCCTTTGCCGCCCTCGCGCTTTCCTTTCCTCGCCCCATCGGGAGAGGGAGACGGGCGGGTCCGCTGGACGAACCCGGTGCCCACGCCGTCCCTTGTTCTTTCCCTCTCCCCATTGGGGAGAGGTGGCCGGCGCAGCCGGTCGGTGAGGGGGGACAACATGGGGAAGTAAAGAAGGCGCCTCACCCCACCCCTCTCCCCGGGGGAGAGGGGGAAGGTCGTTCTGCGGACCGGATGACCACCACATGCGCCGCAGATTGCGCCCGCAAACGCCGTCGGGCACCGCCATGTTCGGGTTTGCTCCGGGCATCCGATGCCTTGTCCCGTCCCACGGCAATGACCGCCATCCCGTGGCTCTCTCACGTCTCGCACGACCGGTGCGAAGCGCGATACGCTGCCCGCCTCTCCCGCATGGCGGGCGATCGTCTCCATCCTCTGAGGGCGCCTGCATGCCGCCATCCGTGAAGCACGATCTCCGGCCCATCTGGCATTGGGCCCTGCTGGCCTTCCTCGTCTGGGCGGCGCTGGCCTATGTGATGCTGCCGCGCCTGTGGACGCATCACCAGAACCAGCCCGGCATCAAGCACCTGCCGATGGTGACGCAGACGAAGCAGGGCATCCCCGGCGATCCCATCGATGTCGGCCTCGTCGGCTCGCGCGAGGACGTCATCCGCGCCATGTACGCCGCCGGATGGCGCGCCGCCGATCCGGTGACGCTGAAATCCAGCCTCGCCATCATCGGCTCGGTGCTGCTCGACCGGCCAGACCTGAAGGCTCCGGTCAGCCCGCTCTATTATGACGGCCGCCCGGAGGACCTCGCCTTCGAGAAGGAGGTCGGCCGCAGCGCCGACCGCCGCGATCATGTGCGGTTCTGGAAGGTGCTGGACGTCGGCGCCGAGCGCCGCCCGGTCTGGCTCGGCTCGGCGACCTATGATCGCGGCGTCGGGCTGAGCCACTACACCGGCGCCGTCACCCATCATATCGGGCCGGATGTCGATGCGGTGCGCGATCTGCTGATCGCCGATCTCGACCGCGCCCATAGGCTCACCGCCATCTACCAGGTCACCGGCCTCGGCCCGGTGGTGTTCGGCCGCAATGGCGGCGGCGATCCCTATTACACCGATGGCGAGGTCCGCTTCGGCCGGCTGGTCGCCGACGGCGTCCCGGCGTCCGGGCCGGCCACCATCATCGCCCCGCCGCCCTTGGTCGGGTTGAAGGACCAGCTCTGGAAGAGCGTCGAGGGGCTGGCCGGCGGCGAATGAGCGCTCACGCGGCGCGGATCGCCTTCTCGACGAAGGCGGCGGCGGTGAGCGCGGCGCGGTCGCGGCCGAACCGGCCGACGATCTGCACGCCGATCGGCAAGCCGCTGGCGCCGGTGGAGCCGGCAACGTTGATGCAGGGCGCCCCCAGCAGCGTCCATAGCCGGTTGAAGATCGAGGAGCCGGTGGAGGCCAGCCCGACCGGCGCCTCGCCCGGCGCCGAATAGGTCAGCACGGCGTCGAAGCCTTCCACCAGATCGGTGAAGGCGTGGCGCGCCAGCCGGGTGGTGCGCCGCGCCGCATCATAGGCCTCCGGCGTCACCGTCGTCGCCTGCTCAAGATAGGCGACCAGCTGCGGCGACAGCAGGTCGCGATGCCGGTCCCACTCGTCGGCGAGGGCGAGCGCCGCCTCATAGGCCTGGACGATGGCGTGGGCGTCGTCGGCGGTCTCCACCTCGGGCGGCAGCGTGACCTCCCGTATGCTGGCCCGCGCCCGCTCGGCGGCGCGCATCGCCGCATGGAGCGCCGCATCGGCGTCGGGGCTCGCCGAGCCGGCGCGCGAGGTGCGGACGATGGCGAGGCGCGGCGGCCGGGCGGCCGGGTCGATCGCCAGCGGCCGGCCGGTGATGGCGCTGGCACCGAAGGCGACATCGGCCACGCCGGCGGCGAACAGGCCGATGGTGTCGAGCGACCAGGAAAACGTCTTGCTGCCGAGCATCGGGATCAGCTTGAAGGACGGCTTGTAGCCGGTGACGCCGCAATAGGAGGCCGGCCGGATCACCGAGCCGGCGGTCTGCGAGCCGATGGCCAGCGGCACCATGCCCGCCGCCACCGCCGCCGCCGAGCCGGAGGAGGAACCGCCCGGCGTATGGGCGGTGCGGTGCGGGTTGCGCGTGGTCGTCGGGGCGGTGAAGGCGAATTCGGTGGTGGAGGTCTTGCCGGCGACGAGGCCGCCGGCGCGGGCGATCATCCGCACCACCGGGGCATCGGCGGCCGGGCGGTGGCGGCAATAGGCCCGCGATCCGTAGGCGGTCGGGAAGTCGACGGTGTCGAACACGTCCTTCACCCCGACCGGCAACCCGGCAAGGGGCAAGCCGGCAAGGTCGGGGCGCCGCGCCTGCTCCTGCATCGCGTCGAGATCGAGGGCGGTGAAGGCGCGAATCTCCTCCTCCCGTTCGGCGATCGCCGCGGCGCAACGGGCCGCAACCTCGGCGGGGGCAAGGTCCCCGGAGCGGATGGCGGCGGCGAGGGCGCAGGCGGAAAGCATCACGGTCATGATTTCTGGAACGATCTCTCGGCTGGGGACGGGGTTGGGGTGCTGCCCGCGGCGAAGCACCGGACGAGGCACCGGATATTGTCGGCCAAAAGCGTATCGCATGCGACACTCCGCACGCCAACATTATGGATCCGCACATCTAATTTCGTTTGTGCCCTTGCATCGGCAGCGTTATGCGCGGATCGTTCTTCGCTAGGCCGGGGCGCGTGCAGATGAATATCCTTTCCATTCAATCATGGGTTGCCTACGGGCATGTGGGCAACGCATCGGCCATGTTCCCGATGCAAAGGCTCGGCCATGAGGTGTGGGGGCTGCAGACGGTGCAGTTCTCCAATCACACCGGTTACGGTTCCTGGCGCGGTGAGGTGTTCGGCGCCGAGCACATCCAGGATCTCGTCGCCGGCATCGATCATCTCGGCGCGCTGCCGCGCTGCGATGGCGTGCTGTCGGGCTATATGGGCACCGCGCAGATCGGCGACGCCATTCTCGACGCCGTCGGCCGGGTCAAGGCCGCCAACAGCGCCGCGCATTATTGCTGCGACCCGGTGATGGGCGACATCGACACCGGCATGTATGTCCGGCCGGGCATCCCGGAATTCATGCGCGACCGCGCCGTGCCGGCCGCCGATATCATCACGCCGAATCAATTCGAGCTCGATTTCCTGTCCGGGCGCACCACCTCGACGCTGGAGGACGCGCGGCGCGCCTGCGAGGCGGTGCA
The DNA here is from genome assembly GCF_018390605.1 of Ancylobacter defluvii. Classification (GTDB taxonomy): domain Bacteria; phylum Pseudomonadota; class Alphaproteobacteria; order Rhizobiales; family Xanthobacteraceae; genus Ancylobacter; species Ancylobacter defluvii. Next base: position 96,066 of record NZ_JAHBGD010000024.1, on the reverse strand, counting down.
TGCCACCGGCCCGCGCGTCATCATGGTCACCAGCCTGCATACGGCGGACACCCCCGCCGATTCGATCGACATGCTCGCCTCGGGGCCGGACGGCTGCTATCGCGTGCGCACGCCCAAGCTCGGCATTTCGGTCAACGGCGCCGGCGACGCCATCGCGGCCTTGTTCTTCGTGCATTGGAAGAGCAGCCACTCCACGGCGGAGGCGCTCGGCAAGGCGTCGTCCTCGGCCTATGGTTTGCTTGCCCGTACGGCAGCGGCCGGCTCGCGGGAGATTCTCACCGTCGCCGCCCAGGACGAGTTCGTCACCCCTTCGCGCGTTTTCACCCCGGAGAAGCTGTAAGGCCATGGCCCGCCGCTACGTCGTGCTCGATGTCTTCACCGACCGCGCCCTTGCGGGCAATCCGCTCGCCGTCGTCCTCGATTCCGAGGGCCTCGACGGCAACCAGATGCAGGCGATCGCCCGCGAGTTCAATCTGTCGGAGACGGTCTTCGTGCTGCCGCCGATCGATGCGGATCATCGCGCAAGGCTGCGCATCTTCACCACCAATCACGAGTTGCCCTTCGCCGGGCATCCCACCGTGGGCGCCGCCGTCCTGCTCGCGCTGCGCGACGAGGTGGAGCTGTCGGCGGATTTCGTGCTGGAGGAGGGCGCCGGCCTGGTGCCGTGCCATGTGAGCTTGCGCAACCCGCGCTCCGGCGCCGCCACCTTCACCGTGCCCCGGCTTCCGGAGATCCTCGACGAGGAGGCGCCGAGCGTGGAAGCCTGCGCGCAGGCGCTGGGTCTCGATACATCGGATATCGGCTTCGACGCCTATCGCCCGGTGATCGCCTCGGCGGGCGTGCCCTTCGTCTGCATCCCGCTGGCGTCGCGCTCGGCGCTCGCCCGCATCAGCCCCAGCGCCGGGCGGCTGATCGGCGCCTTCGGCGGCACCGCCGATTCCGTCTATGTGTTCTGCCGCGACGACGAGGGGGAGGGCGATTTCCGCGCCCGCATGTTCGCCGCCAATATGGGCATCGACGAGGACCCGGCCACCGGCTCGGCGGCGGCTTCGCTGGCGGCGGTGCTGATGCAGGGCGAGACGCCGGCGGAAGGCTTCACCGCCTATGACATCCTCCAGGGCGTCGAGATGGGCCGGTCGAGCCTGGTGCGGCTGGGGCTGGACGTGGCCGGTGGAGCGTTGACCCGCGTCACCATCGGTGGCGGGGCCGTGGTGGTGGCCGAAGGTGTCCTGCATGTCTGAGGCGCACCAAGCCGGAAGCATCCGGCTTGGCTGCGGAGGTGGCGCGCCCTCGGGTCTTGCCTTGGGCCCGGCCGTCCGGCGCGACATTTCTCTTTCCCTCTCCCCGTTGGGGAGAGGTGGCCCGCGAAGCGGGTCGGTGAGGGGAGACGCGGCTGGGGAGCCAGGGAGCTTCCGCGCCCCAACTCTCTCTTCCTCGGGTAGAGGGAGCGAAGGCGCGATCTCCATGTGGGGCGGTACGTGCCGGCCACTCCCCCGCGCGACGACACGCTCCCACCCGGCCGGAGCTGCCGCATGAGCGTGCGGAGCATCCGATGCAGGTGATGCCGCTCGAGCGCCTGGACATGCGGATTGAACCCGGCGCCTGGGACTATGCCGAGAGCCGGCGGGCGGAGGTAGATGCCTTCTTCGCCGCGCAGTTGCAGCGGAACCCCTCGCTGTGGAACGGGCGCATCCTGGTGCTGGCCCGTCATCATCTGGCGGATGGCGTGCTCACCGGCCGCTATCGCGAAGCCGATTTCGCCTCGCTGCTGTGGTGGCTGCGGCACGATTGTCCGGGCGAGGAAAAAGCCGACGAGCGCGTTTGCAACGCCTTCTCCATGGCGGCGCTGCGCGCGGCGGATGGTGCCTTCCTGCTCGGGCGCATGGCGTCGTGGACCGCCAATGCCGGGCGCATCTATTTCGCCGCCGGCACACCTGATCTCAGCGATCTGCGGCCCGACGGGACGGTCGATCTCGCCGGCAGCGTCCTGCGGGAACTCGGCGAAGAGACCGGGCTGGCACCTGATGAGGTCGAGATCGCGCCGGGCTGGACCGGGGTGTTCGCCGGCTCGCGCATCGCCCTGATGCGGGAGCTGTTCAGCCCGCTGGGCGCCGACGAACTCGTCGCCCGCATCCGTGCCTTCCTGGCCACCGAGGAGCGCCCCGAGCTGGAGGACGTCGTCGTCGCGCGCGGACCGGACGATGTCGGCGAGGCAATGCCGCCTTTCATTCGCACCTATCTTCTGGCCTGCTGGGAGGACGAGCGGCGGAAGCGGTGAATTTCGGACCAAACAGTTCGAAATTGGCATGCCGCTCGCATAGACTGTCGGTTAAGGGGCGCGGCATGCGAGGCGCGCTCCGTGCTCGGGGAGAAGTTAACATGGTGCGTAAATCAACCGAAACCGTGCCACTTTTTTCGTCGGGGATCGTCGATCGCCGCCAGCTGCTGGCCCTCGGCGCCGGGGCGCTGGTGCTCGGCGGCTTCAGCGGCGTCGCGGTGGCGGCGAAGGCGAAGCCGATCAAGGTAGCGGCGATCTATACCGTGCCGGTGGAGCAGCAGTGGGTCTCGCGCATCCACAAGGCGCTGAAGGCCGCCGAGGCGCGCGGCGACATCACCTACAAATTCTCCGAGAACGTCGCCAATACCGACTATGAGCGGGTGATGCGGCAATATTCGCAGGAGGGCGCTGATCTGGTGCTGGGCGAGATCTTCGCGGTGGAGCGTCCGGCCCGCAAGGTGGCGGCGGATTATCCCGGCACCGCCTATCTGATGGGCTCCTCCTTCGGCCCCACCAAGCCGAACCTCTCGGTGTTCGACAACTTCATCCACGAGCCATCCTTCCTTACCGGCATGGTGGCGGGCAAGACCACCAAATCGAACATCATCGGCCTGGTCGGCGGCTATGCCATACCGGAAGTGAACCGGCTGATGCAGGCCTTCATGGAGGGCGCGCTGTCGGTGAACCCGAACGTGAAGTTCCTCGTGACCTTCATCAACTCCTGGTACGATCCGCCCAAGGCCAAGGAGGCCGCGTTCGCCCAGATCGACAAGGGCGCCGACATTCTCTACGCCGAGCGCTTTGGCGTCTCCGATGCCGCCAAGGAGCGCGGGGTGAAGGCGATCGGCAATGTGATCGACACCTCCGCCCAGTATCCCGGCACCGTGATCGCCTCGGCGTTGTGGCACATGGAGCCGACCATCGATCGCGCCGTCAAGGCGGTGATGGACGGCACCTTCGCCGCCGAGGATTACGGCCCGTTCTCCTATATGGCGCATGGCGGCGCCAGCCTCGCCACCCTCGACCCCAAGCAGGTGCCGCCGGAGGTGATCGAGCTGGTGCTGGTGCGCGAGAAGGAGATCAAGGACGGCATGTTCCGGGTCAACGTCAACGACGCCGAACCCAAGTCGACGATGTGAGGCGCTGATCTTGTCGGGTGTCGCCTCCGTGAGGTCGACCTTGTGAGGCCTGCGGCCGGATGAGGAGGGAGCCGCCCTCCTCGCGCCGCGGGCGACCTCTCCCTATGGGAAGAGGAAAGGGTGACGGACGCCGGATCTGGCGGCACCCTCTCCCCGTCGGGGGGAGGGTGGAGTGAGGGCTCTTCGGCTCCGCAATCGTGTGGTCCTTGGCGCCCCACTCCGCGGACCACCTTTCTCTACCGGAGAGAGGAAAAGGCGGTGGGGATCGGATCTGGCGGCTCCCTCTCCCGGCCCCGAACTCGGCTGTTGTCGAGTTCGGCATCCGGATGGTCAAAACCGAAAGCATTCGGTTTTGACGGAGAGGGGTGGGGTGAGGGGTCTTCGGCGCCTCCAAATGGTGTCTCCCCTCACCGACCCGCGGCGCGGGCAACCTCTCCCCCAGCGGGGATAGGGAAAGAAGGGGAGGCACCGTCGAAGCTCCCATCTCCCGGCCCCAAACTCGGCAACCGCCGAGTTCGATGGAGAGGAATGGGGGTGAGGGAATGGCCGGTCCGCTTCCGCGGCCGCTTCCTCAAAGGTCGAAGGTTGAGAAAGGCTCTCCATGATCGCGCCGACTGCACCCGATCAACCGGATCGTACACCGCACGAGACTCGCCCGCTGGTGCTGTCGCTGGCCGGCGTCACCAAGCGTTTCGGTAATCTGGTAGCGAACTATGCCATCGACCTCGACGTCCGGGCCGGGGAAATCGTGGCGCTGCTCGGCGAGAACGGCGCCGGCAAGACGACGCTGATGAGCATCCTGTTCGGCCATTACGTCGCCGACGAGGGCACGGTGCACATCGCCGACGCCGCCGGCCGGCTGGCGCCGCTGCCCGGCGGCTCGGCGGAGGCGGCGCTCGATGCCGGAATTGGCATGGTGCATCAACACTTTACGCTGGCCGAAAATCTTACCGGCTTCGAGAATATCGTGCTCGGCACCGTGCCGCTGTGGCGCCTCGGCTTCGGCACGGCAGCCGCACGGGCGAAGGTCGCGCGGCTAATGAAGGAGTCCGGGCTGGAAGCCGATCTCGACGTGCCGGTCGGACGGCTGTCGGTCGGCGAGCAGCAGCGCATCGAGATCCTGAAGGCGCTTTATCGCGACGTGCGGGTGCTCATCCTCGACGAGCCGACCGCGGTGCTCACCCCCCAGGAGGCGGACAGCCTGTCCGCTACGGTAAAAACCCTTGCAGGAAAAGGGCTTGCGGTCATTTTCATCAGCCACAAGCTGCACGAGGTGCTGGCGCTTTGCGAGCGGGTGGTGGTGCTGCGCGGCGGCGCCAAGGTCGCCGATCGCCCGGCTGCGGGTGCCGACCGGGCGATGCTGGCCGAGCTTATGGTCGGACGCGAGATTCCTGCCCGCGAGCGTACGCCGTCGACCCTCGGTGCGCCGGTGCTGCGCCTCGTCGGTGTCGCTGTCGGTGCGCCCGGCGAGCGGGATCGGCTGGAGACGGCCGATCTGGAGCTGCGCGGCGGAGAAATCATTGGAATCGCAGGAGTTTCTGGAAACGGGCAGGGTTCGCTCGCCGCATTGGTAGCCGGGCTGAAGGCGGCCCGGAGCGGCATTTGCGAGATTGCCGGATATCCCGCGACCCGTACCGACCCGATGACGCGGATCAAAGCCGGGGTCGGTCGTATTCCGGAGGACCGTCATCGCGACGGCACCATCGGCGCGCTCAGCGTCGCCGAGAACCATGTGCTGGAAACGGTCGGATCGTCGGAGAACCAGCGGCACGGGCTGCTGCGCCGCACGGCGATCCGCGCCCGCGCCGCGCAGGCGATCCGGGACTACGACATACGCTGCCCCGGCCCCGACGCGCCAATCCGGGCGCTTTCCGGCGGCAACATGCAGAAGGTGGTGCTGGCCCGCGTGCTGGAGCGCGCGCCGCGCCTCATCCTCGCACATCAGCCGACGCGCGGCCTCGACATCGGCGCCACCACCGACGTGCACCGCCGATTGCTGGCGGCGCGGGGGCGAGGAGCGGGAATTCTATTGATTTCCGAAGACCTTGATGAATTGTTTGCGCTATCGGACCGCATTGCGGTGATCCATGCCGGCCATCTGTCGCCGGCCATGGAGGTGGCAGGCCTCGACGTGCGCATCGTCGGCCTGATGATGGCCGGCCATACGGCGGAGGAGGACGCATGATCCGCTTCGTTCCGCGCGAGCGCACGCCGGTCTGGCTCACCCTTGCCGTCTCGGTGGGGGCGGGCATCGCTGCGCTGCTGCTCACCGCGGTGCCGCTGGCCCTGTCCGGCGCACCGGTGCTGTCCGCCTTCCGCCTGATGGTCGAGGGGGCGGCGGGCAGCGGTTTTGCCTTCGCCGAGACGCTGACGCGCGCGACACCGCTCATTTTCACCGGCCTCGCCGCCGCCATCGCCTTCCGCGCCAGGCTGTGGAACATCGGCGCCGAGGGACAGCTTTATGCCGGGGCGCTGGCCACCGTGGCGCTCGGCGCCGGCTTGCTGGAGCTGCCGCCGGCGCTGCTGGTGCCGGTGGTCTTGGTCGGCGCGGCCCTTGCCGGCGCGGCGCTGCTGCTGGTGCCGGTGTTCTTCAAGATGCGCTTCGGCGCCGACGAGGTCGTGGTCACTCTCCTGCTCAACTTCGTCATGCTGCTGTTCGTGCAGATGATGCTCGAAGGACCGATGAAGGACGAGATGGCGCTGGGCTGGCCGCAGTCGGCGCCGGTGCTGGACGAGGCGACCCTCCCCAAATTGGTGTCCGGCCTGCGCCTGCACTGGGGATTGGTGCTGGCAGTCATCTGCGCCGTCGCCTTGCATGTACTGATCACCCGTACCGTCTGGGGCTTCCGCATCCGCGCCGTGGGCGAGAACGCCCGCGCCGCCCGCTATGCCGGCCTCCCGGTGGGCAAGGCCATGGCGCTGGTGGGGCTTCTGTCCGGTGGGCTGGCGGGGCTGGCCGGGGCAAGCGAAGTCGCGGGGCTTAAAGGGTACCTGACCGCCGACCTCTCGCCCGGCTTCGGCTATGCCGGCATCGTGGTGGCGACGCTGGCGAACCTCTCGCCTCTGGGCGTCATCCCGGCGGCAATCTTTATCGCCGGTGTGTTCGTCGGTGCGGATTCGATGAGCCGGGCCATCGGCGTCTCCAACTATCTCGCCGATCTGGTGGTCGCGCTGTCGCTGCTCAGCGTGCTCATCGGCGGGCTTTTGGCCCGTTTTCGCATCGTCTTCGTGCGCCGGGAGACCGCCTGATGTGGGCCGCGCTGGAGATTCTGACCCAGGCCAATTTCTGGGCCGCGACCATCCGCATCGCCACGCCGTTGATCTTCGGCGTGTTGGGGGCATTGCTCTGCGAGCGCGCGGGCGTCCTCAATCTGGGGATCGAGGGTATTTTCGTCGCCGGTGCGATGTCTGGCTGGCTGGCCGTCTATCTCGGCCTGCCGCTCTGGGGCGGCGTGCTGGTGGCGGCGCTGGTCGGGGCGTTGTTCGGGCTGATCCACGGCGTGCTCACCGTGCCTCTCGGCCTCTCCCAGCACGTCACCGGCATTGGCGTGACCTTGCTGGCGACCTCGGTGGCCTATTTCGGCTACCGGGTCGCCTTTCCCAATGTCGCGACGCCGCCGCGCATCGAGCCTTTTTCGCCGCTTGATCTGCCCATGCTGCGCGACCTGCCGTTCGTCGGTCCGATCCTTGGCCAGCAAACCGCCTTCACCGTGCTCGCTTTCGCCAGCGTCGCCGTCCTGGCACTGGTGCTGGCGTGTACCCCGCTCGGTCTCGCCATCCGGGCGGTGGGCGACAATCCCGAGGCGGTGGAGGCGCAGGGCCTTTCCGTCGTCGGACTGCGCATCGGCGCGGTGATGGCCGGCTCGGCGCTGATGGCGCTGGGCGGCGCCTTCCTTACGCTTTCGGCCTTCAATGCCTTTTATTTCGGCATGATCAACGGGCGCGGCTGGGTGTGTATCGCGCTCACCGTCTTTGCCTCCTGGCGACCGGGCAAGGCGCTGGTCGGGGCTCTGCTGTTCGGGGCGCTGGATGCCTATCAGCTGCGCCTGCAAACCATCACCGGCGGTGCGGTGCCGAGCCAGATCTTCCTGATGCTACCCTATCTTTTCTCAATTGCCGCGCTTGTGCTGGTGGCGCGGCGTGCCGACTATCCGCGCGCTTTGATGAAGCCGTATTTCAAGGGACAACGATGAGCGTCGATCTTCTCGTTAGGAACGCCCGCCTGCCGGATGGGCGTTCGGGTCTGGATATTGCCTGCGAGGGCGGGCGTATCGTCGCCGTCGAAGCCGGCATCGAGGCGGAAGCCGGCCGGGTGATCGACGCCGGGGGCAGGCTGGTGAGCCCGCCTTTCGTCGATGTGCACTTTCACATGGACGCGACGCTCTCGCTTGGCCTGCCACGGATGAACGAGTCCGGCACGCTGCTCGAAGGCATCGCGCTGTGGGGCGAATTGAAGCCGCTGCTGACCCATGACGCGGTGATCGAACGGGCATTGCGCTATTGCGACCTTGCGGTCAGCCAGGGACTCCTCGCCATCCGCTCGCATGTCGATGTCTGTGACGATCGGCTGCTGGCGGTCGAGGCGTTGCTCGATGTGCGGGAGAAGGTAAAGGATTATATCGACCTGCAACTCGTCGCCTTCCCGCAGGACGGTTATTATCGTTCGCCGGGCGCCGCCCGGAACCTCGTTCGCGCTCTCGACATGGGCGTCGATGTCGTCGGCGGCATCCCGCATTTCGAGCGCACCATGGCCGACGGCGCCGCCTCGCTGAAGGCATTGTGCGAGATCGCCGCCGAGCGCGGGCTGCGCGTCGATATCCATTGCGACGAGACCGACGACCCGCTTTCCCGTCATATCGAGGCGCTGAGCTACGAGACGCAGCGGCTGGGGTTGCAGGGCCGCGTGGCTGGTTCGCATCTCTCCTCCATGCACAGCATGGACAATTATTACGTCTCGAAGCTCCTTCCGCTGATCGCCGAGGCGGGCGTGCATGCCATTGCCAATCCGTTGATCAACATCACCCTGCAAGGGCGGCACGACAGCTATCCGAAGCGGCGTGGCATGACGCGGGTGCCGGAGCTGCGCGCCGCCGGGGTCAATGTCGCCTTCGGCCATGATTGCGTGATGGATCCCTGGTACTCGCTCGGTTCCGGCGACATGCTGGAGGTTGCCCACATGGCGCTGCATGTCGGCCAGATGACGTCTCGCGAGGCGATGACCTGGTGCCTCGAAGCGGTGACCACGAACCCCGCCCGCATCATGGGGCTGGAGGGCTACGGCATCGCGCCCGGCTGCAACGCCGATCTGGTGGTGCTGCAGGCCGCCGATCCGATCGAGGCGATCCGGCTGAAGGCGGCGCGGCTGTTCGTGGTGCGGCGGGGGCGGGTCATCGCCGAAGGCACGCCTCGCGCCAGCGTGCTCGATCTGCCGGGGCGCCCGGGTGTGGTCGACCCAGCTTCCTACGCCCCCGCCTAAGAGAGGTTATTGCGGTCGTATACGCCCTATGACGGCTGAAGCCGGAATGCCCCCAACTTGCTGGGGCTGGAGCGCGATGGCGACATTGCTGCGGTAACTAATTGCTCGTACGTTGCGCCGTGGATACGCGGCAAGGCAAGCCGTATCGGCGGCGGCATGAATGGTGGGTACCGGTAGTCTGTTTGCGCAAAGCCTTCCGCTCTGTCGGACGGAAGGGCTGGAAATGCTTCAGCGGCCGGTGTGGATCCTCGATGCCGGCCGCATGCGCAAGCATTTCGCCAACAGTGCGGCGCTGCAACTGTGGGGCGTCGAGCCGGGGCAGGAAGGCGAGTTCTATGCGCGCGACTTCACGCCACATTCCGACGCCATGCGCCAGCGCCTCGGCCGGCTGATCGAACGGATTTCCGCCGGCGAGATCGTTGCTGATCGGTGGACTTTCTATCCCAAGCCCCGGCCGTTCACCGTCGATGCGCTGATGAGCGGCGTGCGGCTCGACAATGGCAATGTCGGCCTGTTGATGGAGGTCGAGCACTATGCGCGTTCCACCGACGAATTGCGCGCGGGTGAGGCGCTGCGCCACACGCTGGTGAACGTGCTGCTGTTCGACGAGGAGGGATGGGTCACCTACCGAAACCCGTCCGCCGAAGCGAGCTTCCCGGCTGAACGATGCCGTTTCGTCTCGTTGTTCGCCGACCCGGCAGAAGGCGCGCATATGTGGCAGCGTGTCATCGCGCAGGACCCGGATCGGCCGGATGCCTTCATGGGGCGAACGGTGTCCGGCGACTTCGTCGTCGACACGGCGAAGGGCCGGCGCTGGCACGGTATCGATGCCCGGACCACTACGGATCCGGTGACCGGCTGCCTCTCGGTGCTGGTCAATCAGCGGGATGTCACCGATCGAGTTGAGGCTACCAGCCGCGCCGAATTCTATGCTGGCTATGATGTGGTGACCGGCCTTGCCAACCGACGTCGCTTCGCCGACCGGCTCGATCGCGCGATGGCCGTCCCCGGTGCGGTCGGCGGCCTCCTTGTCATCGATCTCAACGGCTTCAAGGACATCAACGACAGCTACGGGCACGCGGTCGGCGACACGGTGCTGCTCGAGGTCGGCAAGCGGCTGTCGGCCTGCGCGGGCGCGCACGATGTCTGCGCACGGCTCGGCGGCGATGAGTTCGCGGTGATCCTGCCGGGTCTCTCCGCGCCGGAGGCATTGACCGCTCGCGCCGATGACATCCGGCGGGCATTGATGGCGGCCATCGAAGAGCCGTTCACCGCCACCCGGCTGACCGTCAGCGCCAGCTTCGGCATCGCGCTGTGGCCGCGCGACGGCAGCAATCCCGATGCCCTGCAGCGCAATGCCGATCTGGCGCTCTATGCCGCCAAGGCGGACGAAGGCCATCGTATCCAGCTCTTCGACGTCAGCATGCGCCGGGCGGCCGACGAGCGCTACAAGTGCATCGAGGATCTGCGAGCCTCGCTGACCTCCGGCGCCTTCGAGGTGTATTATCAGCCGCTGGTGACGGTCGCGGACCGGCGGCCCCTCGGCTTCGAGGCGTTGTTGAGGTGGCGCCATCCGACGCGCGGTCTGCTACTGCCTGGCGATTTTCTCCAGCAGGCCGAAAGCATCGGCCTCATGGTGCCCATCGGCGATTTCGTCATCCAGCAGGTCTGCCGACAGATTCAGCTCTGGCAGGAAGCCGGGATCGATCCCGGCCGCATCGCCATCAATCTCTCGCGCAACAATTTCCAGCTGGGGGCCAACATAGCCGGGTTGGCGAGCGCCATCCTCGCCGCCGGCATCGATCCCGCGCAGATCGAGTTCGAGGTGTCGGAAACCGTCACCTTCGGGGTGCGCGGCGAGGCCGTCGTCGAGGCGCTGGTGGAACTTCGCCGCCAGGGCTTCTCCATCGCGCTCGACGATTTCGGCACCGGTCACGCTTCCCTCATGCATCTGCGCCGGTTGCCGGTCGACACCATCAAGCTCGATCGGTCGTTCATCGTCGAGATGGTGGATTCGGTCGAGGACCGCGCGCTCGTGCGCGCCGTTGCCGCGCTCGGCCGCGATCTCGGCATGCGGGTCCTCGCCGAGGGCATCGAGACCGAGGAGCAGGCGACGGCCGTGCGGGAACTCGGCTGTGAATGCGGGCAGGGATATCTGTTCGGCCGTCCAATGGCGGCCGACGCTGCGACGGCCTGGCTCTCGCAGCGCAGGCGCCGCGAGATGAGGGCGTTCAGCGCTGGGGCAGCACGATGACCGTCGGCTTGCCTGGCAGGCTCTCGCGTGAAACCGACAAGGTCGAGCTGGCATTGCGTTCGACGACGAATTCACGTGCGCCGAGGCGATTGAGGAAAGCGTTCAGCGTCGTCTCGTTGAAGTAGTGCATGGGGATGACCAGCGGCGATTCCAGCGACCGCAGCACCTCGACCATGCCGTCGACATCCAGCGTGTAGCTGCCATCGACCGGAGCCAGCACGACATCGATGCGGCCGAGCGCGGCAATATCGTCCTCGGTGAGCGTGTGGTGCAGATGGCCGAGATGGGCGATGCATAGATCCGCGGCGCGGAAAACGAAGATCGAATTGCCGTTGCGGGTCGTGCCACCCTCCCAGTCGCGGGTATTGGTGGCCAGATTGCCGACCCAGAGGTCGCCGACGTCGAGATCGTAGCGCGCCGGCTGGCCGGGCGTGTCGCTCCAGCCTTTCAATACATATTCAATGCCGGGATCCGGGTTGAGCGAGTAGTGCGTCGAGTGCGCCCGGTTCATGGTGGCGACACGGGGAACGACGTCGGGATGAACATAGTCGTTATAGTCGGTGGCAACCGTGACGCCGCCAGCCGTCTCGATCAGGAAGGTGGAGTGGCCGATATAGTTCAGCGTCACCTCGTCGGAAGCTCCGGCGGCGAGCCGGAACAAAGCTTCCTGCGGGGCTGCGGGAAGACGGAACGCCGCAGGAATGATGCGGGCCGGCGCCTCCGCCACCAGTTTCGGGCACCGATCCGCCTGGGCGAGGGCGGGGACGGCGACACATGACAAGGCGAGTGCGATCAGGCCGGATTGGATGCGGCGCAGGCACGAGGATGACGGCATGTGGAAAGCTCCCCAGCGTGAGGCTTCCCGGCATGATCGGTCGTGCTGCGCTGCCGCGCGAGTAACGTTCGCTTCAACCTGACGAAAATCACCGGATGAAGGAGTTGGTCCGCTTTTCCGTACCGATGGTCGAGGCGCTGCCATGGCCGGGCAGGATGGTGACAGAATCTCCCAGTGGCAGCAGCTTAGTCTTGATGCCGGAAATCAGCTGGTCGTGGTCGCCATAGGGAAAATCGGTTCGGCCCACGGAACGTTGGAACAATGTGTCGCCGACAAGGGCGAAGGCATTGTCGCGGTTCACCAGCACGACATGACCCGGTGTATGCCCTGGCACATGCAGCACCTCGAACAGAAGGCCGCCAATGTCGACGCTGTCGCCTTCCTCCAGCCAGCGGTCGGGCGTCACCGCCTTGCCGGGAATGCCGGTGCGCTCCCCGGCACTTGGCAGGTCGTCGAGCAGGAATTTGTCGCCGATATGCGGGCCTTCCACCGGGACCTTCAGTTGCTCGGCGAGATCGGCCGCGCCGGCGGCGTGATCGATATGGCCATGGGTGAGCACGATCTTTTCCGGCGTCACTTCGAGTTCTTCCAGCGCCGCGAGAATGCGTGGAAGATCGCCGCCGGGATCGATCACCGCGCCGCGTTTGGTCTTTTCATCCCAGACGATGGAGCAGTTCTGCTGATAGGGAGTGACGGGGACGACGGCGATCTTGAGCTCAGGCATAACGGCTCCATGGAACAGGTGCGGCGAATGTGGTCGATCATATGCCCGCGGGCAAGGCGTTGCCGTGCTTGTGACCGCGCACCGCCAGTGCTATCCCGCGCGCCATGAGCACCGAGCCCGTCGCCAACATTCGCAACTTCTCCATCGTCGCCCACATCGATCATGGGAAGTCGACTCTCGCCGACCGCCTGATCCAGATCACGGGCGGGCTGTCCGAGCGTGAGATGTCCGATCAGGTGCTCGACAACATGGATATCGAGCGCGAGCGCGGCATCACCATCAAGGCACAGACGGTGCGGCTGTCCTACAGGGCGAAGGATGGCAAGGATTACATCCTGAACCTCATCGACACCCCCGGCCATGTCGACTTCGCCTATGAGGTGAACCGCTCGCTTGCCGCCGTCGAGGGCTCGCTACTGGTGGTCGATGCCTCGCAAGGCGTCGAGGCGCAGACGCTGGCGAACGTCTATCAGGCCATCGACAACAATCACGAGATCGTCCCGGTCCTCAACAAGGTGGACCTGCCCGCCGCCGAGCCGGACAAGGTTAAGGCACAGATCGAGGACGTCATCGGCCTCGATGCCTCCGATTCCGTGCTGATCTCCGCCAAGACCGGCCTCGGCATTCCCGACGTGCTGGAAGCCATTGTCACCCGCCTGCCGCCGCCCAAGGGCGACCGCGAAGCGCCGCTGAAAGCGCTGCTGGTCGACAGCTGGTACGACGTCTATCTCGGTGTCGTGGTGCTGGTGCGCATCGTCGACGGCGTGATGAAGAAGGGCATGCGCATCAAGATGATGCGCACCGGCGCCGCCTATGACGTCGATCGTGTCGGCGTGTTCACGCCCAAGCTGACGGCGATGGCCGAGCTCGGTCCCGGCGAGATCGGCTTCCTTACCGGGTCGATCAAGGAGGTCGCCGATACCCGCGTCGGCGATACCGTCACCGAGGAGAAGCGCCCCACCGCCGAGGCGCTGCCGGGCTTCAAGCCGGCGCAGCCGGTGGTGTTCTGCGGCCTGTTCCCGGTCGATGCCGCCGACTTCGAGGATCTGCGCGCGGCGATGGGCAAGCTGCGGCTCAATGATGCGTCCTTCTCTTTCGAGATGGAGACTTCGGCCGCGCTCGGCTTCGGCTTCCGCTGCGGCTTCCTCGGGCTGCTGCATCTGGAGATCATCCAGGAGCGGCTGGAGCGCGAGTTCAACCTCGATCTCATCGCCACCGCCCCTTCGGTCATCTACGAGATCGAGATGAACGACGGCACGGTGCTCGACCTGCACAACCCGGCCGACATGCCGGACGTGGTGAAGATCAAACAGATCCGCGAGCCGTGGATCCGCGCCACGATCCTCACGCCGGATGAATATCTCGGTGCGGTGCTCAAGCTCTGCCAGGATCGGCGCGGCAACCAGATTGAGCTCACTTATGTCGGCGCGCGCGCCATGGTCACCTATGACTTGCCGCTCAACGAGGTGGTGTTCGATTTCTACGATCGGCTGAAGTCGATCTCGAAGGGCTATGCCTCGTTCGATTACCACATCACCGATTATCGCGAGGGCGATCTCGTGAAGATGTCGATCCTCGTCAATGCCGAGCCGGTGGATGCGTTGTCCATGCTGGTGCATCGCTCGCGCGCCGAATATCGTGGCCGCGCGATGTGCGAGAAGCTGAAGGATTTGATTCCGCAGCATCTGTTCCAGATTCCGATCCAGGCCGCTATCGGCGCCAAGATCATCGCCCGCGAGACCATTCGCGCCCTGCGCAAGGACGTGACCGCCAAATGCTATGGCGGTGATATCACCCGTAAGCGCAAGCTTCTGGAGAAGCAGAAGGAAGGCAAGAAGAAGATGCGCCAGTTCGGTCGCGTCGAGATTCCGCAGGAAGCCTTCATCGCCGCGCTCAAGGTGGACGACTGATCTCCACCGCTACCCAAGCGCACCAATTCGTGCTGACATGACTGCCTAACGTCTAAAATGACGAGGCGGGGAAATGTACAAGTTCGAGGTCTACAAGGATAAGTCCGGCGAATTCCGGTTCCGGTTCAAGGCGTCTAACGGCGAAAGCATGTTTTCGTCAGAGGGCTACAAGGCCAAGGCGTCGGCGTTGAGCGCCATCGAATCGATCAAGAAGAACGCCCCCGGCGCGACTGTTGTCGATCTGACCAAGGTGGATGTCTGACGCAGCGGTCCGCACGGCGGGCAATGGCCTGCCGTGCGGACCGGCTTCACGCGAGGCTCTGGCGTAGCGGCGGCGCGTGTTCCCGTGCCCGATCCTCGGTTATTCGTGGCGATTGCCCTCGTGTCGATTTGATAGGGCGTCACGTGCGGGCCCTCCGTCTATTCGGTGGCCTTCCGGGCGGCCGAACCATGTGACGGTCGGTGATGGCCGCTCTCGCAATTATCTCCTTTTACCGACCGGTCGACGGCTCGCTGCTAGGCTTGCGACCGTCCACCATCTGGAGCGGCGCTCGTGAACGGAGCGGCCGTCATCCGACTGCAATGATGAGAGGCTAGTTCCGGTCCGCGGGCGTCGCTGTTTTGCGCCCTGCGTTGCACAGCTGTGCAAGGGGCTGGAATGAACGACGACGCCTTCCTCGAGGTCAGTAATCTTTCCGTCGGCTATGGCGCGACGCGGGTGCTGGATGGGCTTGAGCTCACCATCCGCAAGGGCGAGTTCGTGGCGCTGCTCGGCGCCTCCGGCTGCGGAAAGACCACGTTGCTGCGCAGCATCGCCGGGTTCGTCGCGCCCTCCGAAGGAATGGTCGCGGTCGCCGGGCGCGACGTGACGCGGCTGCCGGCCGACCGGCGCGGCATGGCGCTGGTCTTCCAGTCCTATGCGCTGTGGCCGCATATGAGCGTGGCGAAGAATATCGGCTACGGGCTGAAGCTGAAGCGGCTTTCGCGCGCCGTGATCGATCGGCGAGTGGCGGAAATCGAGGCGCTGCTGGGCCTGGAAGGGCTGGGAGCCCGCAAGCCGGCGGCGCTCTCCGGCGGCCAGCGCCAGCGCGTGGCTCTCGGACGGGCGCTGGCGATCGATCCGCAGATCCTGCTGCTCGACGAGCCGCTCTCCAATCTCGACGCCCGCATAAGGCTGAAGGTGCGCCACGAGATCGGCGCCTTGCAGAAGCGGCTCGGCATCACCGCGATCATCGTCACCCATGACCGCGAGGAGGCGATGGCGATGGCAGATCGCGTCGTCATCATGGATGCCGGCCGCATCGCCCAACAGGGCACGCCGGAAGAGGTCTACAACCGGCCGGCCAGCGCCTTCGTTGCCGCCTTTATGGGGGCGGAAAACGCGTTGACCCTTTATGGGCGCATCGCCGGCGGCACGCTGTGGATCACGGCCGGTCCACATGACGCCGGTGCCGCATTGCCGCTCGGCGGGCGGAAACTGCAGAGCGGGCCGATGGAGGCACGCTTCCGGGCCGAGGCGGCGGAACTGGTGGCAATCGATGCGCCGGCGCCGGTCGCGGGCGAGCTGGAGTTCAGCGGCCATATCGAGACGGCGAGCTATCTCGGCGGCGCTTGGCGACACTCGGTGCGGGTTGGCGACGAGTCCTTGTTCGCCGATGCAGCCCGGTCCTTCGAGGTCGGCGCGCCGGTGCGGCTGCGCATCCCCGGCGACAAGCTGTTCCTCTTCAACCTTCCGGCCCCCGAACGGGGGCTCCCCCTTCCTCCGCACGTCGCCCACGAGCCGACGGAGCGGCTTCTCCAAGCAACCTGACACGCGTCCCGATCCCCAAAAGGAGCCCGATCCATGCAGAGCTTCCTCAAGACCGCGTTCGTTTCGACGACGCTGGCGCTCGGCCTTCCCGTCGCGCCCGCCTTCGCTGCCGAGCTCACTGTCATCACCGCCGGCGATCAGAACATGGTCGACTATGTGAACCAGTATCTCGCACCGCTGTTCGAGGCACAGTATCCCGGCAACACGGTGCGCGTGGTCGGCACCGGGCCGGGCGATGCCGGTTCGCAGAAAGTTGTCGAGCGCTTCGAGGCACAGAAGCAGGCGGGCGTCGCCAGCTGGGATACCGATGTCGCGGTGGTGCACGAGAAGTTCGTCGGCCCGATGATCAAGGGTGACTATCTCGAGGCCTATCGCGACAAGATCTCCACCGGCAAGCTGGTGAGCCGCGCCAATGCCGACATGGCGCTGGGCACCAAGGTGACCGGTTTCGTCATGCCGATGTTCAACAGCCAGACCGCCATCGCCTACAACCCGGCGCTGGTGCCGAACCCACCCAAGAGCTACGCCGAGCTCGCCGAATGGGCGAAGGCCCACCCCAAGCAGTTCGGCTATAACGGCATCAAGGGCGGCGCCTCGGGCGTCAGCTTCGTGATGGGCTGGATCTATGCCTTCGGCGATGGCGACGCGCAGAAGCTGATGAACGGCCCCTTCGAAGAGGCCGAGACCAAGAAGTGGGATGCCGCCTTCTCCTCGCTGCGTGATTTCACCAAGAATGCGACGCTTACCCCCGGCAATGCCGGCACGCTCGATCTGCTGTCGCGCGGCGAGATCGCCATGGGCCCGGTATGGGTCGACATGTTCTATTCCTGGCAGGCCAATGGCCAGCTGCCGCCGGACTTCAAGCTGGTGCTGCCGGCGCCCGGCATGCCCGGCCAGCCGATGCATTATGTCATCCCGGCCAAGAGCCCGAACAAGGAACTGGCCGAGAAGTTCGTCGAGCTCGCCACCAGCCCGAAGGTGCAGGCCGAGGGTATCGTGAAGCGCTTCAACTGGTATCCCGGCATCGATGCGCAATATGTGCAGCCGGAGCTCGACAAGGCTACCTGGAACAAGCTGTTCACCGACGTGACGCCGGAAGACCTCGCCAAGAGTGGCAAGCCGTTCCCGATCGCGCCCTATAACAGCGCGATCCTCGAGGCTTATGAGCGCCAGGCCACCAACTGAGCACGTCTGGCTTAGTGGATGGGAGCGCCCGGCGAGGGTGCTCCCTTTTCTCCCCGGACATCCGACATGCCGACGCCCCTCCTGGGACTGATCTTGGTCCTGCCCGCCCTTGCGGTGATCCTCCTGCTGTTCGTGGTGCCGCTGGCCGTTTCGGTGGCCGGCGCCTTCGAGGTCGGGGGCGAGTTCGGTTTCGGCAACTTCGTCAAGACCTTCGAGCTCTACACCTCGGATATCCTGTTCACGCTGATGATCGTCGGCCTGTCGACGGCGATCATCGGTGGGCTTGCCATCGCCATTGGCGGCTATCTGACGCTCGGCGAGAATCCGCGCGCGGTTGCCTTGCTGCGCTGGCTTTACCGCTGGCCGATGTTCATCCCCTTCATCGTTGTCGGTCAGGTGCTGCGCACCTTTCTGGCCAAGAACGGGCTGATGAACAATGTGCTGATCGGTGCGGGTTGATCACTCCCCTGGAGGCGACGAGCCTGCTGGACTGGCGCGGCATCGTCATCGCCTTCGTGTGGAAGCAAACCCCCTTCGTCGCCCTGCTGGTCGCCGGAGCGATGGCCTCGGTCGATCGCGGCACCCTCGAGGCGGCGCGCAATCTCGGGGCGTCGCGGCTGCGTATCCTTGCGGAAATATTGGTGCCGCAAGTGGCGGGCACGCTGATGGTGGCGCTGGTGCTCTCCTTCGTCACCATGATGTCGGTGCTGTCGGTGCCGCTGATGATCAACGCCCAGTCGCCCACCATGATCACCGCCGACATCGCCTTTCGCATCAATGCCTATGGCGATTATGGCGTCGCCAACGCGCTCGGGGTGGTCTCGCTGATCGCCAGCGCCGGGGTAGCGTGGGTATATCTCCGTCACAGCGTGAGGGAGAAGGCGTGATGGCACGTGCCGGCATCGCGGCCACCCCGGCGGGGCGTCCCGTCCTGAGCCTTGATCTTTGGTGGATCCCACGCGGTATGGTGCTCGGGCTCATCGCCTTTGTCATCTTCGGGCCGCTGGCCAATCTGGTGCTGTGGACGGTGGCGGAGCGCTGGTATTTCCCGCATGCCCTGCCGCTCGACTACGGTTTCAGCTATTGGGGCCGGGTGTTCGCGGCACGCGGCAATGCGATGGATTCTCTGGCCAACAGCCTCATCGTGGCGGGGCTGACCGTGGTGGTGGCGCTGGCGCTCGCCATTCCCGCCGGCTATGCGCTGGCGCGGCTCAGGCTGCCGTTCCGGGCGGCGATCCTCATCGCCTTCCTCATCCCGCAGGCGTTCCCCAATCTGACGGTCTATGTGAATGTCGCGCGGCTGTTCTACCAGCTGGGCCTCAACGGCACGATTCCGGGCGTGGTGCTGGTGCATGTCACTCACGGCCTCGTTTATGCGGTGTGGATCGCCACTGCCGCCTTCTCCGCCATCGATGCGGAACTGGAGGAGGCGGCGCGCTCCATTGGCGCCGGGGCGCTGCGGGCCTTTCTCGACGTGACGCTGCCGCTGGCGGCGCCGGGGCTGCTCGCCAGCGCGATCTTCGTGTTTCTGGAGTCGCTTGATGAGTTCACCGGCAGCTACTTCGTCGGCGCGCCCGACGTGAACATGCTGCCGCTGCTGCTCTACACTGCCGGGGCGGGCGGCAACTACCAGGTGGCGTCGATCACCGCGCTGCTGCTGCTCATCCCCTCCATCGGCTTCATGCTGGTGGTGGAACGCTTCCTCAAATCCGACGTGCTGTCGAAGGTCGGCCGCTGACCATGCCCCTTCTCGAAGACGGCGCGCGCGGCTTTGTCAGCGCGCAGCAGGTGGCGGAGCGGGCCGGTGTCTCGCGCTCGGCGGTGTCGCGTGCCTTCACGCCGGGGGCCAGTGTCGCGCCGGAGACGCGCGAGAAGGTGATGCGGGCGGCGGCCGAGCTCGGCTATCAGGTCAACGACCTGGCGCGCGGGTTGCTCGCCAATCGCAGCCGGCTGGTTGGGCTGGTGGCCACAAAGCCGGAGGTCGGCTTCCGCGCCCATCTCGTCTCCACGCTGACAGCGGCGCTCATCCGGCGCGGCAATGTGCCGTTCCTCATCAATACCGGCTCGTCGCCGGCGGAGTTGGAGGCGGCGCAGGCGGCGCTGTTCGGCTACCGCGCCGAAGCGACGATCATCCTGTCCGGCTCGCCGCCGGCTTCCTTCGTCGAACTGGCCCGCCGCAACGGACAGCCCCTGATCTCCATCGGCCGCTCCGAGCCTGGCTGCGATCATGTGCGGATCGACAATGACGGCGCGGCGCGTGCGGCGGCGCGACTGTTCGTGGCACGGGGCCTGACGCGGCTGGGGCTGGCCGGCTCGGCCTCGGGAACGCCGAGTATCGTCGAGCGCGAGCGGGCCTTCGTCGACGAAGCCCGGCGTCAGGGCGCGCAGGTCGCTTCCGCGCGCGGAGCCGATACCGACTATGCCGGCGGGCAGGCGGTGGCCGGACAGCTGTTCGCAGGATCGGAACGGCCGCAGGCGATATTCTGCGTCAATGATCTTGTTGCGTGCGGGCTTATGGACGCTGTGCGTGGTCGCTTCGGCCTGCGTGTGCCGGAAGACGTGGCGGTGATCGGCTTCGACGACATTCCCGAAGCAAGCTGGGACGCCTACTGCCTCAGCACCTTCCGGCAGGATCCGGCGGAGATCGCCGCCCGCACGATTGCCCATCTCGATCGCCGGCTCACCGACCCCGCCGCGGCGCCTTCGACGGCGCGGCTGCAGGCGGTATTCGTCGAGCGGGCGAGTACGCTCGCCCCTTTCACTACCCCGACACACAACGGAGTGCCTTCGTGACGCAGCCTGATTCCCTTGCCGTTCGCCTCGATGTCGCGGGCGTTCTCGTCGATGAGGCCGGGGCTCTGGCGCTCGGCTATTTTGCGAAGGTCGCCAGCCTCGCCGTCGAGGCCAAGACCGGTGGGCAGGACGTGGTGAGCATAGCCGACCGCGAGGTGGAGCAACGGGTGCGCCAGCGGGTAGGCGCGGCGTTTCCCGACGACGGCTTCCTTGGCGAGGAATATGGTTTCACGCCGTCGACCTCAGGATATGTCTGGGTTCTCGATCCAATCGACGGCACCAGCTGCTTCCTGCACGGCATCCGTAACTGGTGCATCTCGCTGGCACTGATGCGCGACGGGAAGACGGTGGCCGGCTTCATATTCGATCCTACGGCGGGCGAATTGTTCCGTGCCATCGCCGGACGGGGGGCGACGCTGAACGGCGAGACGATCCGCGTCGATGCAGGCAATGATCTGCGCCACGGGCTGGTGAGCGTCGGCGCCAATGGTCGGGTGCCGCCGCGTGCGGTGACCGGTTTCATCGAGCGGTTGCTGGCGGCAGGCGGCATGTTCGTGCGCCACGGTTCCGGGGCTTTGGGGTTGGCGCATGTCGCCTGCGGGCGTCTCGCCGCCTATTACGAGCCGCATATCAATGCCTGGGACTGCCTTGCCGGCCTGTGCCTGATCCGCGAGGCCGGGGGCTGGACCAATGATTTCGAAGCCGGCGACCTGATCGCCGGCGGCCCGGTGATCGGCTGCGCGCCGCAGCTGCGCGACGAGGTGCTGGCACTGATCGAGGCCACGCGGCTGGAGAGGACGGCGTGAAAAACGCGTGCAAGATCATTCAGGTAAGTGATCTGCATCTCGTCCTGCCGGGCGGGACGCTGCACGGTTCCGACCCGCTGGCGCGGCTGGAGGACTGCATTGCCGACCTCAACCGCCACCATGGGGATGCCGATCTCGTGGTGTTCTCCGGCGACCTCACCGACAATGGCGAGCCGGCAGCCTATGCGGCGCTGGCCGAGCGTCTCGTCGTGCTGAAGGCGCCGTATCGGCTGATGATGGGCAACCATGACGACCGCGCCGCCTTTGCCGGCGCCTTCCCTGACGGGCTCGGGGAGGGAGGTTTCGTGCAGTCCGCCGTCGACCTCGACGGGTGGCGGGTGCTGCTGCTCGATACCCATGAGCCCTGCCATGTCGAAGGACGGCTCTGCGACGCGCGGCTCGGCTGGCTCGACGCGGCGCTTGCAGGAGCGCGCAACGCTTTGATTTTCCTGCATCATCCGCCGGTGGAAATTGGCATTCCCTCGCTGGACAGTTCACGACTTGCCGATGCCGGCCGGCTGTTGGCGGTGTTGCGCCGGCACGGCAATGTGCGTCACCTCTTCGCCGGCCATGTGCATCGGCTGACCAGCGGCCATTGCGACGGCATCCCCTTCGCCACCGTGCGCAGCACCAACCACCAGTCGGCGCTTGCCTTTACCGGACCGCACCGGGTGAGCTTCGAGCCGCCGGCCTATGCGGTGATCCTCGCCGGCGAGGGCGGGGTCACCGTGCATGCGCAGGAGTTTCCCTGCCGCGACCGGTAGCCGCGCGGCGGACCGGTGCGGTGTACGATCAGGCCAGCCTGCTCGAAAGACTGGACGCGCGGGGACGAAAAGCCTGCTGGCTTCGCGCCGTCACATTGTGCAATCTCGCTGATGTAAAAAGCTCGATTGGCGAGATAATCTCAGCAATGGCCACTATCGATCCGGCCGATCTCGGTGTCTTCCTCGCCATCGCGCGGCAGGGCAGTTTTCGCCGCGCGGCGGCCGAACTGGGGGTGACACCCTCCGCCCTCAGCCATTCGATGCGCCTCCTCGAGGAGCGGCTCGGGGTGCGGCTGTTCAACCGCACCACCCGCAGCGTGGCGCTGACCGAGGCGGGCGGACGCCTGTTCGGCCGGGTGAACCCCGCCTTCCGCGACATCCATGACGCCATCGACGAGTTGAACCTCTTTCGCGACCGGCCGTTCGGCACGCTGCGCCTCAACGCGCCGCGGCTCTGCGCGCGGCTGGTGCTGATGCCGCTGCTGACGCGGTTCATGGCCGCCTATCCCGATATCCGGGTCGAGCTGGCGGTCAGCGACGCCCTGGTCGATATCGTGGCTGATGGCTTCGATGCCGGCATCCGCTTCGGCGAGAACATCGCCGCCGACATGCTCACCGTGCCGATCGGACCGCGCCATGCCTTTGCGGTGGTCGGCTCGCCCGGCTATTTCGCCCGCCACGGCACGCCGCAGGATCCGCGCGAATTGCGGGACAAGCCGTGCATCCGCTTCCGCTTCCCCGGCGGCGGCCTCTATGCGTGGGAATTCGAGCGCGGCGGCGAGGAGGTCGCGGTCGAGGTGGATGGCCCGCTGACCCTGAGCGAACAGGACCTGATGCTGGAGGCGGCACTCGACGGCGCCGGCATGGCCTATCTGTTCGAGGCGCAGGTGCGCCCTCATCTCGCCAGCGGGACGCTCGTCCGGGTGCTGGAGGACTGGTGCCCGCATTATCCCGGCTTCTATCTGTATTACCCGAGCCGACGGCAGATGCCGGCGACGCTGCGCAGCTTCATCGATTATTCGCGCGGGGCGGGGTCTTCGCGCCAAGATTGAGCGCCGCGCGGCAGGCGGGTCCTGCCGCGCGGTCCCGGCTTGTTCAGGCAACGGCCTGGTCGTCATGGTCGGTGGAGACGGCGAGGGCGCGCCATTGGGCGAGTTCGCCCTCGACAAAGGCGTGCTTGTCCTCGATCCGGGCCACCGCGTCGCTGCCGAGCGGCAGGCGCAGCGGCTTCTTCTCGGCATTGGCCAGAGTCATGAAGGCCTTGGCGAGCTTGGCCGGGTCTCCGGGCTGGGCGTGGTTGGCGCTGGCGGCGAAGCTGCGCATGACGCCGACGGTCTCGTGATAGTCGGCGATCTCGGCGCGGGTTTTCACCAGCGAGCGCTCGTCGAGGAAGTCGGTGCGGAAGAAGCCGGGCTCCACCACCGTCACCGCGATGCCGAGCGGGGCGAGTTCCTGCGCCAGCGCCTCCGACAGGCCTTCCACCGCGAATTTGGTGGCGCCATAGACGCCCCAGCCATGATAGGCGCCGTAGCCGCCGAGCGAGGAGATGTTGATGACATGCCCGGCGCGCTGGCGGCGCATATGCGGCAGCACGGCGCGGGTGACGTTGAGCAGGCCGAACACATTGGTGCGGAACACCCGCTCCACCTCGGCGGCGCTGGATTCCTCCACCGCGCCGAGCAGGCCGAAGCCGGCATTGTTGACCAGCGTGTCGATGCGGCCGAAGCGCTTCACCGCCTCGCCGGCGGCGGCGAAGGCCTGCGCTTCGTCGTTCACGTCGAGGGCGACGGCGAGCAGGCGGGGATGCTCGCCGAGCGTGTCGATGACGGTGCGCGGATCGCGGGCGGTGGCGACGACGTTGTCGCCGGCGGCGAGCGCCTCACCGGCGATGAGGGCGCCGAAGCCGCGCGAGGCGCCGGTGATGAACCATGTACGCATGACGATCTCCATCTGTCTGGGGCTCCGCAGCGCGGCGCCGTGTTGATGGAGAGACGGTACCTGGCTCGTTCAGGTGAAATAATCCGCTATTATTTCCATGTGATAGTGAGACAGGCTCATCAATATCGTGGCCATGCGGGAAGGCAGGCGATGCCGCCACATTCACTCGCATTCCGTGGCTGCCGGCGTGGTGAACGCCGCTGCGTAAGGAGAAGCTAGCTGCGTTTTGATCGCCCGGTTGCTCGCGCGCGGCGTGGCGGCTGCTATGGTCGCGCCCGCCTGGCGGGGCAAGTGGAGCCGATCCGTTGGCGGCGGGCGCGGTGTCAAACGTTTGACGCACGGATCGAGCACAAAGAGTTTGCATGGAACAATTCATCGGGCAGATCGGCGTTCTCATCGAGACGCATCAATCCTACGCCCTTCTCGTCGCGGGCATCGTCGCCTTTGGCGAATCCCTGGTCATCGTCGGCCTGTTCATTCCCGCCACCGCGCTGATGATGGTGATCGGCGGGCTGATGGGCTCGGGGATCGTCGAGCCATTGCCGATCCTGGCCGGCTCGATCATCGGCGCCATCCTCGGCGATGCCGTCTCCTATATGCTGGGGCGCCGCGTCGGCCGGGGCCTCGTCTATAAATGGCCGCTCGCCCAATATCGGCCGAGCGTGGCGCGGGCGCGGCTGTTCTTCCGGCGCTATGGTTTCGCCTCGGTGTTCTTCGGCCGTTTCCTCGGCCCCGTCCGCTCGACCATTCCGCTCGTCGCCGGCATGATGGCGATGAAGCACCGGCAGTTTCAGCTGGCCAATGTGACCTCCGCCTTCGCCTGGGCCGGGCTGATGCTGTCGCCGGGCTGGCTTGCCGGGCACGCGGCGTCGAGCCTGGGCAGCTTCGGCAGCATGGAATGGCTGGCGGTGATGGGCGCCATGACGGTGGTGTTCCTGGTGGTGACGTCGGTCATCCTTCACAAGGTCGCGAAGCCGGCGCCGCGCCGGCGGCGGCCGGTGCTGCCCCAGCGCAGCGAGAGCTGACGCAGGGGCATAGGGCCTTTGCCTCCGGCGGCGGCGCCTCGCGCCCGCCTGCCGGGGCCTCGCCCGCGTGCCCCTCCGGCAAGGCGATACCGATAAGTCCTCCTGCTACCGCTTGCGGCTGCGACTTTGCCCCATAGCTATAAGGCTCGCGCCGCGCGCACCGGCATCGGGGAATACATGGCATGAGCACACGCAAGCAGCTTCATCTCGGCGCCTTCATGCGGCCGGTGAGCCTCCACACAGGCGCCTGGCGCTATCCCGGCGCCTGGCCGGACGCCAATTTCAACCTCGGCCATATCGTCCGGCTGGCGCAGAAGCTGGAGGAGGGCAAGTTCGACGCCTTCTTCATGGCCGACCACCTCGCAGTGCTGAACATGCCGGTGGAGGCGCTGAAGCGCAGCCAGACCGTGACCTCCTTCGAGCCGTTCACCCTGCTCTCGGCGCTGGCGATGGTGACGTCGCGGATCGGGCTGGTGGCGACCGCCTCGACCACCTTCGAGGAGCCCTACCACATCGCCCGGCGCTTCGCCTCGCTCGACCATATCAGCGGCGGCCGCGCCGGCTGGAACGTGGTCACCACCTCCAACCCCGATGCGGCGCTGAATTTCGGCCGCGACGACCACATGGAGCATGACGAGCGCTATGTCCGCGCCCGCGAGTTCTACGACACCGTCACCGGCCTGTGGGACAGCTTCGCCGACGACGCCTTTCCGCGCGACCCGGCGAGCGGGCTGTTCTTCGATCCGTCGCGCCTGCATGTGCTGAACCACAAGGGGCCCTATTTCTCGGTGCGCGGGCCGCTCAACATCGCCCGGCCGGTGCAGGGCTGGCCGGTGATCGTGCAGGCGGGCGCCTCCGAACCGGGGCGCCAGCTCGCCGCCGAGACCGCGGAGGCGATCTTCGCCGCGGCTCCCGATCTCGCGGCGGGCCGCGCCTTCTATGCCGATGTGAAGGGCCGGCTCGACCGGCTCGGGCGGCCGCGCGACCATCTCAAGATCCTGCCGGGCGCCTTCGTGGTGGTGGGCGACAGCGTCGAGGAGGCCCGCGCCAAGCGGGCGAAGCTCGACGGCCTGGTGCATTACGACAGCGCCATCGCCTCGCTCTCCATCGCGCTCGGCCATGACGCCTCGGGCTTCGACCCGGACGGGCCGCTGCCCGAGGTGCCGGAGACCAATGCCAGCCGCAGCGCCCGCGAGCGGGTGATCGAGCTGGCCCGCCGCGAGAACCTCACCGTGCGCCAGCTGGCGCAGCGGCTCGGCGGCTATTCCGGCCTCGCCTTCGTCGGCACGCCGCGGAGCATCGCCGACGAGATGGAGGAATGGCTGGAGACCGAGGGTTCCGACGGCTTCAACGTGACCTTCCCGTTCCTGCCGGCCGGGCTGGACGACTTCGTCGACAAGGTGGTGCCGGAACTGCAGCGGCGCGGCATCTACCGCCGCGACTATGAGGGCACGACGCTGCGCGAGCATCTCGGCCTGCCGCGCCCGGAAAATCGGTTCTTCCTGGCCCGCGAGGCGGTGGCGGGCTGACCGGCGGCGGCTCGCCCGGCGGCTTCAGTGCAGCGATTCGGTATAGGTGAATTTCGGCATGCTCCAGCCGAAACGCAGGGCGAGAAGCCGCAGGGCGAGGCCGGTCAGCATCGCCGCCATCATCACCGGCTGGTGCGGCAGCCCCCACCATTGCCCGCCGACATAGAGCGCGCCGGTGACGATGGACACGGTTGCATAGAGCTCGGCGCGGAACAGCAGCGGCACGTCGGCGCACAGAATGTCGCGCAGCACGCCGCCGACGCAGCCGGTGATCATGCCGGAGGCGATGACGATGATGAGCGGCATATCGAGGCCGCTGGCGATGTTGCAGCCGATGATGGTGAACACCACCAGCCCCACCGCGTCGAGGAACAGGAACAGCCGGCGCAGATGGCGCATGTGGCGGGCGATGAGGATGGTCGCCAGCGCCGCGCCGCTGGTGATCAACAGATAAGAGGGGTTCTCGATCCACGACAGCGGGTGGCGGCCGAGCAGCACATCGCGGACCGAGCCGCCCCCGAGCGCGGTGACGCAGCCGAGCAGCGCCACCCCGAACCAGTCCATCTGCCGGCGGCCGGCGGCAAGCGCCGCGGTCATCGCCTCGGCGACGATGGCGATGAGATAGAGGACATGAATGAGTTCCGCCGAATTCATCTTTCCCGATCCGCTCTCCTGGCCACCCGAACGGCCGCCGTCCGCTTCGCAGCTTCGGCCGGCAAGGGCCCGGGGAGCAAGGGCCTGGCGGGCAAGGGCCTGGCGGGCAAGGGCAGGGTTGCGTTCCCGGTTGCTGGCGGCTGGAGGAGGGGGCGGGTGGCGAGGGGCGCGGTTGTCAAAACGGAGGCAGTCGAGCAAAGTCCGGCGGTATTCGGGCCTGTCGGCGCACGGGCCTTGAAAATGGCCGGGCGTGATCCCGTCCCCGGAACGGGTGAATGGAGTGGGCCGGGAGATGGCTGGGTTTTCGATCTTCCGCACGGCCGGTGCCGCACGGTTTCCTGCCTCAAGGGCGAATGTCGGGCGCCGCCGGCGATACGGCGCCATCGCGGTGCTGATGGCTGCGTGCCTTGTGGGCGCTGCGGCGCCGGCCAGCGCCCAGACCGCCGCCGAGATGGACGGCACGCTCGACACGCTGTTCGGCAGCCACCAGCCCTATCAGGATTTCCTCCACGCGCTGAAGCAGGCGGTCGCCGCCGATGACCGTGCCGGGGTGGCTGGTATGGTCGACTACCCTTTCAAGACCCGGATCGACGGCAAGGCCGCGACCATCCGGGACGCGGCGCATTTCGTCGCCAGCTACGACAAGATCGTCACCGCCAAGATCAAGCAGGCCGTCGCCGCCCAGAGCTACCCGACGCTGTTCGCCAATTGGCGGGGAGTGATGATCGGCAATGGCGAAATCTGGTTCTCGGGCATTGGTGACGAGGGCAGGATCGCCATTATTGCGATAAATCACTGACGCGTCGCGCCGTCGCGGGTGCCCGGAGCGGTCTCAACCGCCCCTTTCGCCGGAGACGCAGCCCGATGCGCCGCGCCGCCTCCTCGCGACGCCCGCTGCACCAGACCAGCGTGATGGTCTGCGTGCCCCGATCGGGGACGTCGCTGCCTGGCCGCTACCGTCATGAACCCGGCGCGCGGCCCGATGGGACCGGCGCCGGGTCTCGTTGGTCGGAGGCTGGCTCAGGCCGCCACTTCCGCGCGCGCCGTCGCGGCCTCGGCCGGCTCCAGCGCATTGGCGATGGCGTCGTCCACCCGCTCCAGCCAGACGAATTCCAGCCGGTCGCGCACATCCTGAGGAATGTCCTCATAGTCGCGCCGGTTGCGGGCCGGCAGCATGACGCGGGTGAGGCCGGCGCGCGCGGCGGCGACCACCTTCTCCTTGATGCCGCCGACCGGCAGCACCAGCCCGCGCAGCGAGATCTCGCCGGTCATCGCCGTGTCCTTGCGCACCGTGCGGTTCGACAGCAGCGAGACCAGCGCGGTGAACATCGCCACGCCGGCGCTCGGCCAGTCCTTCGGGGTCGCCCCCGCCGGGACGTGGACATGCACGTCGTTGGACGCGAACACCGCCGGGTCGATGCCGAACTCGGCGGCGCGGCTCTTGACCAGGCTCATCGCCGCCTGAGCGCTCTCCTTCATCACGTCGCCGAGCTGGCCGGTGAGGATCAGTCCGCCGCGGCCGGGTATCTTCGTCGCCTCGATGAACAGGATGTCGCCGCCGACCGGCGTCCAGGCGAGGCCGGTGGCCACGCCGGGCACGCTGACGCGCAGCGCCACCTCGTCCTCGAAGATCGGCGGGCCGAGCAGTTCCGGCAGGTCCGCCACGCCGATATGCGCCTTCGACACGCTGCCCTCGGCGATGCCGACGGCGACGCGGCGGATGGCGCGGCCGACCTCGCGCTCGAGATTGCGCACGCCAGCCTCGCGCGTATAGGCGCGGATCATGCCGCCGAGCGCCGCATCGTCGATCTCGACCTGCCCCGCCCCCACGCCGTTCGCCTCCAGCTGGCGGCGGACCAGATAGCGCCGGGCGATCTGCAGCTTCTCCTGATCGGTATAGCCGGACAGGGTGATGATCTCCATGCGGTCGCGCAGCGGCCCCGGAATGGTGTCGAGCATGTTGGCGGTGGCGATGAACACCACGCGCGACAGGTCGAACGGCATGCCGAGATAATTGTCGCGGAAGGTGCCGTTCTGCTCGGGATCCAGCACCTCCAGCATGGCGGCCGACGGATCGCCCTGGATGCCGGAGCCCATCTTGTCGATCTCGTCCAGCATCATCACGCAGTCGCGGGTGCCGGCCTTGCGGATGCCCTGGATGATGTTGCCGGGCAGCGCGCCGACATAGGTGCGCCGGTGGCCGCGGATCTCCGCCTCGTCATGCACGCCGCCGAGCGAGACGCGGATGAACTTCCGCCCCATGGCGCGGGCGATCGACTGGCCGAGCGAGGTCTTGCCGACGCCCGGAGGGCCGGCGAAGCACAGGATCGGCGCCTTGCCGTTCGGCGCCAGCTTGCGCACGGCGAGATATTCGACGATGCGGCGCTTGATCTTGTCGAGGCCGAAATGGTCCTCGTCGAGGATCTTGCGCGCCTCGGCGATGTCGATCGCCTTTTCCTCCGGCAGCTTCCACGGCAGCGCGATCAGCCAGTCGAGATAGGTGCGGATCATGCCGTATTCGGCGCTGGCGTCCTGCATGCGGCGCAGCCGGCCCAGCTCCTTGCGGGCCATCTGATCCACATCCTCCGGCATGCCGGCATCGGTGATCGCCTTTTCGAGATCGGCGATCTCCTGCGCGTTGCCGTTGTCCTCGCCGAGCTGCTTCTGGATCGCCGCCATCTGCTCGCGCAGCAGCACCTCGCGCTGGCGCTCGTCCAGCGACGCCCGGGTCTGGCGGCCGATCTCCTGCGACAGGCGCAGCACCTCGATGCGCTGGGCGAGCAGCCGCACCACCCGGTCGACGCGGGTGGCGATGTCGGTGGTCTCCAGCAGCTCCTGCTTCTCGTCGGGGCCGATGTCGAGATAGGCGGCGACCATGTCCGCCAGCGCGCCCGGCTCACTGGTGCCGCGCACCGCCGCCACCAGCTCGGCCGGGGTCTGCGGCAGCAGCTCCAGCGCCTCGATGGCCTGGCCCTGCAGATGGACGAACCGCGCCTCCATCTGCGGCGTGTGCTCCGCCGCCTCCTCGACCCGCTGCACCTGCGCGGTGATGAAGGGCTTCTCGCGCACGAAACGGTCGATGCGGAAGCGCTGCTCGCCCTGCACGACGATGTGGTGCGTGCCATCCGGCGCGGTGACGAAGCGCAGGATGTTGGCGACCACGCCGGTGCGGTGCAGGTCGTGCGGGCCGGGCTCCTCCAGCGCGGCGTCGCGCTGCATGACGATGCCGACCGGACGGCCCTCGCGCACCGCCTGCTGGGCGGCGGCGACCGAGGCCGGGCGGGTGACGGCGAGCGGCAGCACGACGCCGGGGAAGAGCACGAAGCCGCGCACCGGCAGCAGGATCAACGGCTGCTCGCCGGCTGGCGCGCCGGGGGTGTCCTGGCCGGCAGCGCCGCCGGCATCGGCGGCATGGACGGGACGGGCATTCAGAAAAGCGGGATGTGTCATGTGAAATCCCCTCAGGCCAGCTTGCGCAGCGCGACGACGAGGCAGCCATTGACCATGCGGGGTCGGGCAACCTCATAGCGGCCGGGCGGCAGCGAGATTTGCCGCTCGAAGCGGCCTTGCGGCAGTTCGAGGCGATGAATGGTGGCGGTGCGCAGCTCAGGCGGCAGCACCCGGTCGCCGGACAACACCAGCGTGCCGGCGGTGATCGTCACCTGGATGCGGTCGGGATCGACGCCCGGCAGCGCCGCGAAGACCAGGAGCTCGTGCTCGGTCTCGATGAGATCGACCGGCGGCTCCCAATGGACCGCCCGGCCGCGCTGCGGTGCGGGAGCCGGCTGGAACATCTGCCCGCGCAGGCGCTCGGCTCGCGACACCATGGCGAGCGCCTCGGACCACATCCACAGCCGCGGATCTGAATTTCGCATGAAGGCCTCCAAGCGGCTCCCTGGGGAACCGTGCTCCGCGCATATGGGAAGGCGTTTCCCATCTGCCAACTGCCCGGCGAGCGGGGTGAATTACCGGCGCCGGGCAAACCGGCAAGGCGCATCCGCCACCCCGACAAGGGGGCGGACAGCGCAGGGATGGCGTGCATCGATCAGGGGCGGAGCGATGTGGCGGCTGGCGCGGCGGGGGCAGGGGCAGGGGCACGGGGCTGGGGCAGGGATGGAGGCTGGCAGCAATCGACCGGTGATCAGCGCCGGAGCGAATGGCGGTGGTGATCGCTACCCCCAGCGTTGCGGGGCGGGAAGTTAAGAGGCGATGGCAAGGCTCGCCAACACCGTGGCGTGCGCCGGCATGGCCTATGAAGCTGCGCTGGGTCGGCGGCTGCTTCCGTCGCGTTGTCACGGGCGAAGATCCGCTTCGGCGCGAACAGCACCGTGACGACCGCCTCACCGAAGGCAGTCGGCAGGCCGCACGGTGCCCGCGCTGATGTCGGTGCCGACCCGCTGGTCCATGGCTCTCGTTCCCGCCCGTTTCCGCCACGATAGAGCAGGCCGGCCGCGCCCTCTCCATCGCGGACGCGGTTACGCGCCTTTCAGCCGATCCGGGTCGATCGGCAGCTGCCGCAGGCGCTGCCCGGTGGCGGCGAACACCGCATTGACCACCGCGGGGGCGACCCCCGAGGTCGAGGGCTCGCCGATACCGCCCGGGGCCTCGCGGCTCTCGACGATATGCACCTCGATCGCCGGCATCTCCTCGATGCGCAGCGCCTGGTAGCTGTCGAAATTACTCTGCTCGACGCGCCCGTCCTTCAGCGTGATCTGGCCGTAGAGCGCCGCCGACAGGCCGTAGACGATGCCGCCCTGCACCTGCGCCTTCACCGTGTCCGGGTTGATCACCACGCCGCAATCCACCGCGCAGACGATGCGCGACACCTTCACCGCGCCGTCCTTGCCGATCTCCACCTCGGCGACCTGCGCCATATAGGTGCCGAAGCCGAGCAGCAGCGACACGCCGCGTCCGCTGCGCGCCGGCAGGGCACCGCTCCAGCCGGCCTTCTGCGCCGCCAGATCGAGCACGCCGCGCGCCCGTGCATCATTGGCCAGCAGCTCGCGGCGGAACGCCACCGGATCGGCCTTGGCCTCGACGGCGAGCTCGTCCACGAAGCCCTCGACCACGAAGGCGTTGTGGGTGACGCCTACGCCGCGCCACCAGCCGGTTTCCAGGCCTTGCGGCAGCATGTGCCGCACATAGTCGACATGCAGATTGGCGAAGCCATAGGGGCCGGCGGCGCCGTCCACCGCGTCGAAATCGAGGCCGTTGGTGAAGGCCTGCGGCAGCCAGCGCGCCACGATGGAAGAGCCGACCACGCGGTGGCGGAAGCTCGTCACCTTGCCCTGCGCGTCGAGGCCGGCGGCGAACTGGTCGTAATAATAGGGGCGGTAGATGTCGTGCTGGATGTCCTCCTCGCGCGTCCACACCACCTTGACCGGCCCATCGACCTGTTTGGCGATCTTCACCGCCTGGGTGACGCTGTCGACCTCGAGGCGCCGGCCGAAGCCGCCGCCGAGCAGGTGGTTATGCACCGTCACCTTCTCGCGCGGCAGGCCGGTGACCTCGGCAGCGGTCGCCTGCGCCCGGCTCAGCACCTGCGAGCCGACCCACACCTCGCAGGCATCGGGGCGGACATGCACGGTGCAGTTCAGCGGCTCCATGGTGGTATGGGCGAGGAACGGCATCTGGTACGTCGCCTTCACGGTCCGGGCGGCGGCGCGCTCGGCGGCCTCGACATCGCCGACCTTCTTGTCGTCGACCCCCGGCCCGGTGGCGGCCAGCGCTTCCATCTGCCGCACGATCTCCTCGGTGGAGAGCGTGGCGTTCGGCCCCTCGTCCCACTCGATCTTCAGCGCCGCGAGACCCTTCTTGGCCGCGCCCATATGATCGGCGACCACGGCGACGGCGTCGTCGAGCTTGACGACCTGCCGCACGCCCTTCACTGCCCGCGCATCGGTGTCGTCGACGCTCTTCAATTTGCCGCCGAATACGGGACAGGCGGCGACGGTGGCGACCTTCAGTCCCGGCAGCTTGACGTCGATGCCATAGGCGGCGGTGCCGTCGACCTTGCCGGCGGCGTCGAGGCGCTTGGCCGGGGTGCCGATCAGGGTGAACTTGTCCACCGGCTTCAGCGCGACATCCTTCGGCACCGGCATCGCCGCCGCCTTCTCGGCGAGCGAACCATAGCTCGCCTGCCGACCGGAGGCGGGATGCAGGACGACGCCGTGCGCGGCATCGCAGGCGGCCGGATCGACCCCCCACATCTGCGCCGCCGCCGCCACCAGCATGGTGCGCGCGCTGGCTCCCGCCTTGCGCAGCGGCTCATAGAAGCCGCGGATCGAGGTGGAGCCGCCGGTGACCTGGAAGCCGATCGCCGGGTTGCCGTAGAGCTTGTCGTCCGGCGGCGCATGTTCCAGCCGCACCTGGGACAGGTCGATCTGCAGTTCCTCGGCGATCAGCATCGGCAGCGAGGTGTAGGTGCCCTGACCCATCTCGACCTGCGGCATGACGAGGGTGACGGCGCCATCGCTGCCGATGCGGATGAAGGCGTCCGGCGCGAACGGACCGTCGGCCGCCAGCGCCTCGCCGGCGAATTTCGGCAGGCCGATCGAGAGGAGGAGACCGCCGCCGGCGGCAAGCCCGGCGACGAGAAAGCTGCGGCGCGACAGGCCGGCGGCCGGCGTCTCGGCGAATTCCGGCGCCTCGGAAGATGTGCGGGCGGGAGCGAAAGCGTTCAGCATGGTCGCCTCACTTGGTTTCGCTGGCAAGCGACGCCGCGGCGAGCTTCACCGCCTCGCGGATGCGGGCATAGGTGCCGCAGCGGCAGATATTGCCGGACATGGCGTTGTCGATGTCGTCATCGGTCGGCGCCTTGGTGTCGGCGATCAGCGCCGCCGCCGACATGATCTGGCCGGACTGGCAATAGCCGCACTGGACCACGTCGAGGTCGAGCCAGGCCTGCTGGACATGGCGTCCCGCCGGCGCGGCGCCGATCGCCTCGATGGTGGTGATGGCGGATTCACCGACGCTGTCGACGGTGGTGACGCAGGACCGGACCGGCGCGCCATCGAGATGCACGGTGCAGGCGCCGCACAGGGCGGCGCCACAGCCGAATTTCGTGCCGGTCATGCCGAGCACATCGCGTATTACCCAGAGCAGAGGCGTGTCGTCGTCGACATCGACCTCATGGCTCGTGCCGTTGATCTTCAGGGAAAATGACATTGATGCCTCGTAACATCCAGTCGTCCCGCATGGATGCTTGCGATGCCGCCAACAAAACAACCAGTCGACTTGGCCAAACGCAGGCTCTGCGGGGTGCTACACCAGTTCAGCATATACGACGCGATAGGGCTTCCGATCGCAAATTAGCGTAAGTCTAAACTGATGCAACCAAAGGATGACCGGCGCAAACCGAGATATGGCTTGATCGGCGCGGATCGACCCGCCTTCAGGCCCGCGAACGGAACATATGCGCGGGACTGCCAAGGGCGGGGGGGCGCCGGGCCGAGAAGGGTGTCTTTCACGAAGGTGCCGTTACGACCCGGCCGACAAGGATTTCTTTCTCTTGGGCGGTGAGTTGTGGGCATCGGCCTACGCATCGATCCGTCGGGCCGAAAGATATACCTCGCTCGGTTCCGGGCCGGCGGTAGCCTGCGCCGCGCGCATGGCGAATTCCCTCCATTCGTGATCATGGTCAACGCAACGGGGTGTCCACGCATTCCGGGTCGCAGGGGCGGCTGCCGCCGCCCCGTTTCGTTCATGCCGCCTCGCGTTCCGCCAGTCGGGCCCGGATCGATGCCGGCAACTGCCTGGCCGATTTCACGCGAGGCATGTCCAGCTCGGCGATTGAGGCCTCGGGCGCCTCCTGCCAATTGTCGAACCGCCGCCGGGTGACGTTGTCGACGTAGGTTTCCGCCGGGACGCCTTCGACCAAGATCAGGGAATGATCCTCGAGTTCGACATGGTAGTAGACGAACGTCTGCGGCATGTCGGCGTGGCGCATGATGGTTGTGCCGTTCACCAGCGCCCCCGCCTGTACCAGCATGCCGTCGATCAGCAGCGCATGGTCGTTCGACACGCACAGATCGCGGGCCGGTAGATCGCCGCCTAACGCCCCGGCGGTGATACGAATGGGGCAGACCTTCATCGGGTCAGCGAAAATGGTGGAAACGGTCTGCCTGGCGAGCCAGCGGACCGGCTTTGTGGAGCCGTCTGCGGTGAGCACCAGGTCGCCGGCATGCAGGGTTTCGATGGCCACCTCGCCAGAGGGCGTGGCAATCATAGTGCCGGCGAGGAAGCAGACCGGAATCGCCTCGGCTGTGAAGCCATTCAGTGTCGTCCCGACGGGGATGCTTGGGTCGTTTGAGAACAGGTAGTACACGCCATCGCTGTCCGACGCGACGAAGCCGGAGAACGGCGTGGCGTGCCCGAGATAAGTATAGGTTCCATCATAAGTGGATCCTGTAGTCGTATTCGTAAATACGACCGAGAATGTCTCCCCAACGGATACGATGCTGTTATCCACGGATTCTGTGGAATTTGCTTCACTATTGTTTACAATCTCATCTATTTTTCCGGTATTGCTGTTGCCATTCTCATCTAGTACGTACAAATATGCAGTCTGATAAGTGGCCATCTCTTCGCGCTCCGGTTGTGTTGGCAGGTTTTCTCTTCATATTTCTTCCAAAGCAAGAGTGTCTGTCCACGGATTGTCCGACAATAGATAGCCTCTAAAATTGACAGATGGCTTCGCCTTAAATGCTGCATGTGGCTTTTGCGTCACTTGGCGCAAGCGGCTGTCGATCCCATGGGTAACCTCACAGAGGTTTCGCGGCGACCGCATCCTCGGACGGTTGGCCCAGCCGTCTCTGGATGAATCCCGTCCGACTTCGATCGTTTCAGGGTGTAGGCGCCTCGGTCTCCTCCCCCTCACCACGCAAATGCGTTCGCCTATCGCCCGGCAGTGACCACAGCGCCAGCCCCCGCCACATCTGCCAGGGCGTTACAGTCTCGGAGGGCAAACCCGCTGCGGCGCCTTCGCATCGTAGCGGGCCGCCCTGCGATCTTATGGTGTGCCGCAGGTGGGGCTGCCGCAAACGGCCCTGCAGATCGCGGGATTCATGCAGGTGTAGGTCTTGCCGGCGGCGGGCTTGCCTGGCGATGCAGCAAGCTTCGCGGCGGGGGCGTCGAGAGCGCGCATATCGGCATCACGTGCGGTGATCTGACCGCAGGTCGGTGCGCCGCAAACCGCACGGCAAATGGCGGGATTCATGCAGGTGTAAGCGGCGAACGATTGCGACGGGAGAAGTATCGACAGGCACAGACTGGCGACACCGAACGTCAAGATATGAATTTTACGCATATTTTCCTCCAAATTTTATAGTAATTGACTGATGGTCATGGGTACTCGCGGCAGCGAGAATGCCTTGAAGGCCGGGATCGCGTGTCATGTCAGCGGAACAGAGATATCGCGTGAGCGGAACTCGTCGCTTTATCAAGCAACAGGTTCCATGCCATAAACTGGGTTGGTGGAATTGCTTCCAGGGTTCCTGCCATGGCAGCCAGCGGCGAACGGATCGAATTGTCGACGGATGCTCTGGAGGAGCATGACCGGCAGGAATTGATCCGCGACTACTACGGTCGTATTTGCATGCGGCTGGATCTCGTGCCGATTGACGGTAACGAGATGCGCTTCAACTCTGTCACTACGCTATTGCCCGGCATGAGCGTCACCCGCGGGGCGGTGGCGCCGATGGCGTGGGAGCGAACGCAGGCGCTGATGGCCGATGGAAATGACGACCTGGCCGTCTCCTGGATTAGCAGTGGCTGGCGCTTCGACAGTCGGGGCCGACGTACCCTCGAGACCGCCCCCGGCGCGCCCTGCATCATGCCCCTGGATACTCGGTGGCGCGCCGAGGCGCGTGATGGCGAGTGGACGGTCTGCGTTCAACTCTCGCGGCGCCTGCTGGAACCGCTGGTCCGGCATATCGGCGATGTCGGGCCTGACGCGCTTCGTCCCGACGCACCGGAAACGCGGTTGCTGTTCGATTATCTCCACGCGGTGAGCCATACGCCGGTCACGCCGCGGTTGGCGCCACTGGTCTCGCAACACATCGCCGATCTGCTGGCGGCGGCGCTCGGCACCACGCGGGAGGTGGAGGAGATCGTCGCCGGACGCGGCATGCGGGCCGCCCGTTTGCGGGCGATCAAGCAATATATCGAGGAGAACGTGAACAACGCCCGCCTCTCGGCGGAGGTGGTCGGGCGCCATATCGGCGTGAGTCCACGGTACATCCGTCGGCTGTTCGCCGAGGCCGGCAGCAGCCTGTCGGACTACGTCGCCGATCGGCGCCTGACGCTCATCCATGACCGCCTCAGTGACCCCCGTTTCGCAGCCCAGACGATTGCCGACATCGCCTTTGGGCTGGGACTGGTTGAGCCATCTACATTCTATCGCCGTTTCAAGGAGCGCTATGGCGTGACGCCATCGGACGTCAGGGCGGTGACGCGTGAAGCCGGAGACCGCGCCAACACTCGCCCGTAGCGCCGGATTGCCTGCTCCTCGGTATTGCCCCGTTACCCGCCGCCACATCGCCGGTGTCGAGGAACCGGGCGCCGGCGGATTCGAGGGGGTGCCTCACGGTGGCGATGGCATCAGCGCCTGGCGGTTGATGAGGCCGATCGGGTGAGCGAACTGGGCAGCCTGCCGGACGCCCTCGACATGATGGCAGAGGCACTTGAAGCTCATCAGGCCACACCGTTGCATGCGGCCATTGCCTGCGTGCCTGGCGTCTTTGAGGAAATCGAAGGTAGTCCGCCATTCGACCGCTGACCCTCACGCCGCGGCGCGAAGGTGTAGCGGAGCGTCCTGTTGAATGTCGCAAGAAAAGTCGCGCGCCGCGGCCAATCCGCTAACATCGCCTCATGGCGAAGAAAAAAAACAAGCTCACGAGGCTGGCGGCCAGCGGCCGCATTCTGGAACAGATCGCTGCGCTGCCGTTTCGAGTGACGCCGCTCGGGCAGATCGAAATCCTGCTACTCACGTCACGCGACACGCACCGTGCGATCATCCCCAAGGGCTGGCCGATCAACAACCATAAGGATTGGAAATCGGCGCAGGTGGAGGCGCGGCAAGAAGCTGGCGTCATCGGCGAGATTGGTCGCAAGCCCATTGGCCGGTATCGCTACTGGAAGCGACTACAACAGGAGTTCGTGCTGGTGAAGGTACAGGTGTTTCCGTTGGCGGTGACGCGCCAGCTCGTCGATTGGCCGGAACGACACGAGCGCGTTCAACGCTGGTTCCAGGCAGAAGGCGCCGCTCTTCTGGTCGACGAGCCCGAGCTGGGCGGCCTGATCCGCGATTTCGCCGAATCCAAGGTCTGGCGGAAGCTGGCTGCGCGGAACTGAGGGCGGCAGGATGCTTCTCCGCAATACCCTGCGTTACCTCCTCGCCGTGGCAACCCGGTGGCGACAGATGAATGGACAAAGAAAAAGCCGCCCGAAGGCGGCTTTTTCAATATCCTGATATTGCTATCATAGTTTGGTTGCGGGGGCAGGATTTGAACCTGCGGCCTTCAGGTTATGAGCCTGACGAGCTACCGGGCTGCTCCACCCCGCGTCAGAGGCCGGTGCGGCAGTTGCCGTCGGCGATGGCGGGTATCTAGCAATCCCCACCCGTAATTGAAAGGGGGCAGGCGAATATTTGTCGTCCAACTGTCGCCTTTTCGGTGGATTGCTCGCATAATAGCTTGAAGGAAATAGGAAATTTCCATGCGCGCCCATCTGGACAAAGATGCCGTGCCGCCGAAGGGGCCCGCAGCCGCCCCGGCTTCCGGCCTGCTGGGCGCCGCGCTGATGGCGGCGGTCGCCGCGGCTCGCAGCGCGCTGGAACGCGAGGATCCCGCCGAGGCGGTGCATGACGTGCGCAAGGCGTTCAAGCAGTTGCGGGGATTGCTGCGGCTGGTGCGCGGCGCCGGTCGCCGGGACGCCCGTGCCCTGCGCGAGGAGATCGGCACGGCGGCGCGCACGCTGTCCGGTGCCCGCGACAGAGTGGTGATGCGCGAGACGCTCGACCGGCTGGTCGAGAAGGGACGGCTGACCCCGGAGGCTCACCGGGCCGCCGGCGCGGTGCTGGCGGACGGCGGCGGTGAGGCGGCGGAGCCGATCCCGCCTAACGTCCACGCCGGCATGAGTGCTCTTGTCGCGCGATGCGGCAGCGCCGTCGCGGCGATGGGCGGGGCTTCAGGTCCCGAAACCGTGATCGCTGCCATCGCCACCGACTATCAGCGGGCACGCCGGCGCGGCCGATCGATCGACATTTCCGACGACGTCGAGCTGCACGAGTTGCGCAAGGCAGTGATCGCCCATCGCTACCAGATGGAGGTGATCGCGCCGTGCTGGCCGGCTCTCGGCGAGATCTGGGTGAAGGAACTGCAGGACCTGCGCGACAAGCTGGGCCATCACCACGATCTCGCCGTGCTGGTCGAGGCGGTGCTGGCCGAGGGGCCGGCCGAGACTGGCTGGCGCGCCGAGGTGGTGGAGGGCGCGCAGGCGCAGCAGAAGAAGCTGGTTCGCCGCGCCATGCGCCTGCAGGCGTGCCTGTTCGCCGAGCGGCCGAAGCCTTTCGCCCGCCGCATGCGAGCCTATGCGAAGGCGGCTCACGCCGCCGATTGAAGCGGCAGCCGAGATATGAGGCGATAGGGAAGATCATATTGATCTTCTCGAATCGAGAGCGCTTTTCTATCGATGAGTGGCCCGACCATCGGGAGCCGCAAGGAGCGCCGCCATGTTCGTCCGGCAGATGCACTATCTGGTGGCGTTGGCGCGCGAGAAGCATTTCGCCCGCGCCGCGGAAGCCTGCAACGTCTCGCAACCGACGCTGTCGGCCGGCCTGCGCAAGCTGGAGGAAGAACTCGGGCTGCCGCTGGTGGTGCGTGGCCATCGCTTTCTCGGCTTTACCGCCGAGGGCGAACGGGTGCTGGGCTGGGCCCGGCAGATCGTCGCCGATTATGACAGCCTGCGTCAGGAGAAGGCGGACGCGGTCGGCCGGCTTTCCGGCACGCTGCGGGTGGGGGCGATCCCCTCCGTCACCGCGGCGGCGCCGGCGCTGCTGGCGCCGTTCCGCACCCGGCATCCCGGGGTGAAGGTGCAAATGTTCTCGCTGAGTTCGGCGCAGATCCAGCGCGGGCTCGACGAACTGGAGCTCGATGCGGGGATCACCTATCTCGAGAATGAGCCGCTGAGCCGGGTGCGGCGGCTCGACCTCTATGCCGAGCGCTATGTTTACGTGACCCGCGCTACCGAGAAGGTTGCCCGGCGGCGCTCGATCAGCTGGGCGCAGGCGGCGGCGGAGCCGCTGTGCCTGCTCACCCCCGACATGCAGAACCGCCGCATCATCGACCAGGTGCTGGCCGAACTCGGCCTCGCCTCGCAGCCGGAGATCGAGACCAACTCCTTCATGGGCATCTGGGCCTTCGTCCGGCGCGGGCCGTGGGGCAGCATCGTGCCGTCGGCCAGCTTCGCCGGGCTGGGCGAGGGGGGCGGTCTCGTGGCAGTGCCGCTGGTCGAGCCCGAGCACGTGCAGCCGGTCGGCCTCGTCGTCTCCGACCGCGACCCGCTGCCGCCGGTGGCGGCGGCGCTGCTCAAGCTGGCCCGCTCCGGCGGCATGGGAAAGTTTGATTAGAAAATTTCGCGTAAACGCAGATCATTGATTTGCAATATCTATCAATTGTTCACCCCTTTCGATTTGAAGCGCTACCTCCAACCGCGCACTCTGACGGGGTCGACGACGAAGCGGGGCAGCGAGTTCCCGGCCCGCGTCGGCGCGGAGGAGACCCGAAGGCTCCACCTTGCCGGGCATCGACCCCGGAACAGGGCGGGCGGTTCGGATCAGGACAGGCACCGATACCTTTCGGCCGGCTGCGCATGCAGCGGGAACGCCTCCGCTCACCCCAACGGTCCGCGGGGACCAACAGGAGGAGATACCGACATGGCCAAGGTTCTGTGTGTTCTGTACGACGATCCGATCGACGGCTACCCCAAGACCTATGCGCGCGACGGCCTGCCGAAGATCGACCATTATCCGGGCGGCCAGACCCTGCCGACGCCGAAGGCGATCGACTTCGTCCCCGGCACCATGCTCGGCT
The DNA here is from genome assembly GCF_018390605.1 of Ancylobacter defluvii. Lineage (GTDB taxonomy): Bacteria > Pseudomonadota > Alphaproteobacteria > Rhizobiales > Xanthobacteraceae > Ancylobacter > Ancylobacter defluvii. The sequence continues at coordinate 54,856 of NZ_JAHBGD010000024.1, read as the reverse complement.
CGGTCTCCGGTGAGCTCGGCCTGCGCAAATATCTCGAATCCAACGGCCACACGCTGGTGGTGACCTCCGACAAGGACGGCCCGGACTCGGTGTTCGAGAAGGAGCTCGTCGATGCCGACATCGTGATCTCCCAGCCGTTCTGGCCGGCCTACCTCACGCCCGAGCGCATCGCCAAGGCGAAGAACCTGAAGCTGGCGCTGACCGCCGGCATCGGTTCCGACCATGTCGACCTGCAATCGGCCATCGACCGCAACATCACCGTGGCCGAGGTCACCTACTGCAACTCGATCAGCGTCGCCGAGCATGTGGTGATGATGATCCTCGGCCTGGTGCGCAACTACCTTCCCGCGCATGACTGGGCCCGCAAGGGCGGCTGGAACATCGCCGACTGCGTGGCGCATTCCTACGATCTCGAAGCCATGAGCGTCGGCACCGTCGCCGCCGGCCGCATCGGCCTCGCCGTACTGCGCCGCCTGGCGCCGTTCGACGTGAAGCTGCACTACACCGACCGCCACCGCCTGCCGGAATCGGTCGAGAAGGAACTGAACCTCACCTGGCACGACTCGCCGAAGGACATGTACCCGCATTGCGACGTGGTGACGCTGAACTGCCCGCTGCATCCCGAGACCGAGCACATGGTCAATGACGAGACGCTGAAGCTGTTCAAGCGCGGCGCCTATATCGTCAACACCGCCCGCGGCAAGCTGTGCGACCGCGACGCCATCGCCCGTGCGCTGGAGAACGGCCAGCTCGCCGGCTATGCCGGCGATGTGTGGTTCCCGCAGCCGGCGCCGGCCGACCATCCCTGGCGCACCATGGCGTGGAACGGCATGACCCCGCATATGTCCGGCACCTCGCTCACCGCCCAGAGCCGCTATGCGGCCGGCACGCGCGAGATCCTGGAGTGCTTCTTCGAGGGTCGTGCGATCCGCGACGAATATCTGATCGTGCAGGGCGGCAATCTCGCCGGCGTCGGCGCGCATTCCTACTCCAAGGGCAATGCCACCGGCGGTTCGGAAGAGGCCGCGAAGTTCAAGAAGGCGAGCTGACGCCTCTCGCTATCGGCATGCGGGCGCCGTCTGCGCGGCGATCGCATGCCGCTCCCGAAGGGGCGCGCTTCAGCGGCCCTTTCCCACACCGTGCGTACTCGGAGAACTTGCGCGCCCGCTTCCAAAGCGGGCGCGTTTTGTCGTTCAGGCCGGACGCTCGATGGCGTCGAGGAAATAGTCGACGCCGAGCTGCACCATCGGCGGCTGCGAGGCATGCGGCCCGTCATGCTCGACATAGGTGAGCTCGTAGCCGGCCGCCCGCAGCTTGGCGGCATGCGAGCGGCCGGCGGTGCGGATCGGCGTCTGGGTGTCGTTCTGGCCGTGGGCGATGAACACCTTCGGCTCGCCCTCCTGCGCCAGCACCGTCATGAAGCCGGCGGAGAAGGCGAGGATGTGGCTGACCAGATGGCCGTTCGACAGGCCGGTGGATAGCGAGTAGCTGCCGCCATCGGAATGGCCGGCAAAGGCGAAATGCCCCGGATCCAGGGTGAAGCGCGACGCCACTTCGGCAAAGCCGATGTCCAGCCGCTCACGGTCGGGGCCATTGCCGGCGATGACGATGTCCCAGGTGGGGAACAGCGATTGCGGCACCAGCAGCAGGAAGCCGCGCGCCTCGGCATGGTGGCGCATGATCGGCAGGATCTTCTCGGCACTGCCGCCGCCGCCGTGGAACAGCGACATGAACGGCGTCGGCCGCGCCGGATCGATGCCTTCCGGCACGATCAGCACATAATCGCGTTCATCGAACAGGCCGAGATCGTGCCGGCCGGGCGGCAGCGGCGGCTTGGTCGGGGCGGCGTGCTGGAACTGGAGGCGGCCGAGGAGGGAGAGATCAAGCATGGCGCGCACCATAATGCGGTGCCCGGCGCAGGCAAAGCGGCAGGGCGCCGCGGCCATGCCGGTTTCGCCTGATGCCGGCCTTGGCGCTATCCCCCGCAACCCTCTCCTACAGTTGTCACCGCCGCGGCCATGTCCGGCCCGCAGGGCAGGCATGGCCCGCCGGGTCTTTGCTTCGTCGCGGGCGGGGGGTATGTCCCATCCCGCCGGACCGGTGCACACCGAATCGTCCGGCAGCTTGCGTTCCGGTGCCGGGCCGCATCCGCGTTTTCTCGCCATTGGTCTGCAATGCCGTTCCGCGACAAGCTGCTCGCCCTCACCGTCGTCTGCCTGTGGGCGTTCAACATGATCGTCATCAAGCTCGGGGTGGCGGAGATCCCGCCGCTGCTGACGACGGCGTTGCGCTTTACCCTGGTCTCGCTGCTTCTGGTGCCGTTCACCCGCATCACGCGCCGGCAATTGCCCGGCGTGCTGCTGGTGTCCTTCACCTTCGGCACCATCCATTTCGGCCTGTTGTTCACGGCGCTGGAACATGCCGAGGCCGGCACCAGCGCGGTGGTGCTGCAACTGGGGGCCCCGATCGCGACGGTGCTGGCCTGCTTGCTGCTGCGCGAGCCGCTGGGGCTGACGCGCTCCGCCGGCCTCGCGATCTCGGTGGCCGGCATATTGGTGCTGGCGATCGGCCCGACCCTGCCGCCGGCCTCTGCGCTGGTGCTGCTATTGATCAGCGCCACCGGCTGGGCGGTGACCAATCTCATCGTCAAGCAGGTGGAGGGCATCCGCCCGATGGCGATGATGGGCTGGTCGTCGCTGTTCTCGGTGCCGCAATTGCTGCTGGCGTCGTGGATATTGGAAGCCGACCACTGGGGCATGGTCGCGACCGCCGGCTGGAACGGCTGGTTCTCGGTGGTCTACAGCGCCGTCGGCTCCTCGATCATCGGCTACGGCATCTGGTACTGGCTGCTGCAGCGGCATTCGATCAATGCGGTGGTGCCGTATTCGATGCTCAACCCGCTGCTCACCGTGCTGTTCGGCATCGTGCTGATCGGCGACGATCCCTCGCCGGTGAAGATGATCGGCGCGCTGATCATGGTGGTCGGCGTCGCCCTCATCCTGCGCAAGCCGACGCCGACGCTGCCCGACGCCGCCGAATAGGCTGTCCGGCCGGGAGACCCGGCCGGACGATCGCGGCATCTATCTCACTTCGCCTTCAGGAACTCGCCGACCTCGAGCAGGATCAGCTCGTTGTCGTCGGCCTTCTTCGGGTCGCGCGAGGAGGAGAACGGCAGGTTGTTGTCGTTGCCGACCACGATGTGGGTGGCATCGACGACGTCCACGTCCTCGATGGTGAAGAACGGGAAGGCGAGCTTGCCGTCGGTGAGCGGCTTGCGCGACTTCTTGTCCGGGTCGGCGATGGCCATCAGGTCGATATGGCCGATCTTGCGCACCAGGCCGCCGGCATTGGCGTCGGTGAGCTCGATCTTGTAGATGCGCTTGAACTTGGCGAGGTCGTGGAAGCAGTCCGGCCCCTTGGTGCCGGCGGCGCAGGCCTTGTCGCCGGTGCCTTCGCCATTGTCGCGCTCGATGATCAGGCCAGTGGTGCCGTCGATCATGTTGAAGTCGCCGATGGCGTTGCCGTTCTGCTCCAGCGGGTACTGCCAGATGCGGCCGGTCCACTTCTGCCCGGCGACGTCGAATTCGAGGATCGGCAGGAATTCCTTGCCCTCGGCGGTCTTCTGCCAATCCTTCTTCGCCGCGTCCCACAGCGGGCCTTCGAGCAGCGCGTAGAGGAACTTGCCATCCTTGGAGGCGGCCATGCCCTCATAGCCCTTGGAGCGGCGGGCGTTGAACTCGGCCGTGGCGTTCGGCGCGCCGGCCGAGGTGACGGCGTAATGGTCGGGCGAGCGCACCGGGGTTTCGCCGGCGACGGTCTCGAAGACGCCGAGCACCTTGCCGCTCTTGTCGGCCCGGATCAGGTAGGGGCCGAATTCCTCGCCGATCCAGAAGTCGTCGCCGATGATCTGGAAGCTTTCGGGGTCGAAGTCGGCGCCGGTGAGGTAGCGCTTCTCGGTGCCCTCATGGACGATGCGGAACGGCACCTTCTTGTCCGGATCGGTGAGGAAGACGGTCTCGAGGCGCTCGAACCGGCCGGTCTGCCAGTCGATCTTGTAGCGGTTGAGGTAGAGCGCCGAATCCGGGCTGTTGGCCTTCGCGCCCATGCCGTTGTCGGTGATGATCCAGAAGCTGCCATCCGCCATCACCTTGATGCCGGAATGGCCCTGAAGCGGCTGGCCCTTGAACGGCACCGACACGCCGGTGGGGCGGCCGGCCGACTTGCCTTCCACCGTGCCGATCGCCTCGACCCGCTTGCCGGTGGTGTATTTGCCGGAGGTCTTGAGGTCGGCCGGGGCGTCGGCGGGCACCTCGACAAAGCTCTCCGCCGGCAGCACGGCATGGCCGGCGAGCGTGGCGGGGAAAGCCTGGTCGGCGTGCGCGGCCGGCGCCAGCGCGACCAGTGCCAGGGCGGCACCGGCGAGCAGGGACGCACGGAACGAGGTGCGGGTCATGGCGGGTCTCCTGAAGGAACGTGCGGCGCGGGCGCCGCGATGCCCCCTCCTGTGACGCCGGAGCGTGTCGGTGACGTAACGTCCCGATGACGCGTCGGTGACGCCGCCTCCCGCCGCTCAGGCCGCCTGCTGCGCCGGCAGGCAGGCGAGGCAGATCTGCTCGATGTGCCGGTAATCGGTGCCGCAGCAGCCGCCGAGCACCGTGAGATGGCGCATCCGGTCCCGCAGGCTGCGATATTGGTGGCCCAACTGCACCGGGTCGCCGGCATCGAGGTCGGGCGCCGCATCGAGTTCGGCATGGCTGCGGGAAGACGCATTGGCCCGCACCCCGCGCACCCGGTCGAGCCAGTCGCCACCCGTAGCGATCAGGTTCTCGAAATGGGTCGGGTGGGCGCAGTTGATCATGAAGTAGGCCGGCGCGGCGCCGCTCTCGGCATCCACCTGCTCCACCGCCTCGCGAAGGTTCTGGCCGGAGGGAAGCCGCCCGTCGGTCTCCAGCGTGAAGGAGATCACCGAGGGCAGGTTCACCGCCTTGGCGGCCAGCGCGATGCCGACTGCCTCCTCGACATAGTTGAGCGTGTAGGCGCCCACCATGTCGGCCTCGCTGTCGGCGAAGGTCTCGATCTGAGCGGCGTGGTAGTGCGCCGCCTGCTCGGCGGTCATGATGGTGCCGGTCTGGTAGCCGTCGCCGCGCGGGCCGACCACGCCGCTCACCACCATTCGCGAGGCGGGGGTTTCGTAGCGCTGCCGCAGCTCGACCAGCAGGTCGATGGCCCGGCGGTTCACATCGGCGAGGGCGGCGGCATCGAAGCCGAGCCTGGCGCCCCAATCGGCATTGGCCCGCCAGGTCGGCGCGTCGAGTACGAAGCCGACCCCTCGCGCGCAGGCGAGTTCGGCGAAGCGCGTGTAATAGGCCCGCAGCCGATCGCGTCCGTTCTCATCCTTCATCAGGTCGAAGGAGGCGAAACAGGGCAGGTCGATGCCTTCGTGAAAGATGAAGGTGGTCTCCATGCCGGCATCCATGATGAAGATGTCGTCGGACAGCAGTGGCAGGGCGTGGCGATACTTGGGCATTTTGATCCTCCCGGCGAGTGGCGGGTGCACTGAGGCGTCCCCGGTTTCGCGGCGGATTGTGCCGGATTTGGCTGCCGCGCCTAGCGTTCGCATGGTCCAGTACGGGGCGCGTCGCGATTTTACGTGACGGAACGGCCATTTATGACGACGACGCGCCTGCGGGTCGGCCGCTTTCCCACCGGGCGCGTGCGACGAGCTTTACCTATGGTACAGTAACGTCATGTCCCAGTCCCAGTCCGAGCTGCTGCCGCGACGGCGCAGCATCGACACGCGCAAGCGCCTGCTCGACCTCGCCGAGCAGCAGGTGCTGGCCAAGGGATTCGTCGCCACCTCGATCGAGGAACTGGTCGCCGGCGTCGGCATCACCAAGAGCGGCTTCTTCTATCATTTCAAGGACAAGAACGACCTGGCGCGGGCGCTGCTGGAACGGCACATCGTGCGCGAGCGCGAATTGCTCGACGACCTGTTCCGTCGTGCCGACGAACTCAACGACGATCCGCTGCATGGCTTCCTGGTGGCGCTGCGCCTGTTCGCGGAAATGATGGCGGCGCTGCCGGAGGCGCATCCGGGCTGTATCGCCGCGACGCTCTGCTACCAGGACCAGCTGTTCGACCGCACCATCCACGAGCTCAACGCCCAGAGCGTGCTGTCCTGGCGGGTGCGGTTCCGCGAGCGCTTCGCCCGGATCGTCGCGGCCTATCCGCCGGCGGAACCGGTCGATCTCGATGCCCTCGCCGACATGATGTCGACGCTGATCGAAGGCGGGCTGGTGATGGGACGGGCACTGCGCGACCCGTCCATCCTGCCGCGGCAAGTCCTGCTGTTCCGCGATTTCGTGCGGCTGACCTTCCGGCCCTGAGGCAGGCCCCTCGACGCGGCGACGTCGTTGGGGCTCTATGCAGCCATGAGTCTCGACCTTCCCATCGCTCCGCCGCCGGCCCGCGCCTTTCTCGGCGTCGCCCGCTCGGCGACCGACCGCTTCTGGCGCGATCGGCTCGATGCGCGCGGTGCTTCCCTCGCGCTTGCCATCGCCCAGCGTCACGGCGTGCCGGAATTGCTCGCCCGCGTGCTCGCCGGCCGCGGCGTCGGCCTCGACGAGGTGCCGGCCTATCTCGACCCGACGGTCAAGCATCTGCTGCCCGATCCCGACACGCTGACCGACATGCCGCCGGCGGTGGCGCGGCTTGCCGACGCGGTGACGGGCGGCGAGAAGGTGGCGGTGTTCGGCGACTATGATGTCGACGGCGCCACCGCCACCGCGCTGCTGGTGGAAGTGCTGCGCGCCGGCGGGCTCGACCCGGCTTTCCATATTCCCGACCGCATCTTCGAGGGCTACGGACCGAACATCCCGGCCATCGAGGCGTTGCGCGCCGCCGGGGCAAGCCTGCTGGTCACCGTCGACTGCGGCACCATGAGCTTCGAGCCCTTCGCCCGTGCCGCCGAGATCGGCCTCGACGTGGTGGTGGTGGACCACCATCAGGCCGGGGAGACGCTACCGCCGGTGGCGGCGCTGGTGAATCCCAACCGCGTCGACGACCTTTCCGGCCTCGGCCATCTTTGCGCCGTCGGCCTGGTCTTCGTCACCGTCGTCGGGCTGGTGCGCGAATTGCGCAGGCGCGGCTGGTGGAGTACCGAGCGGCCGGCGCCGGACCTGCTCGCCATGCTGGACCTTGTGGCATTGGGCACGGTGGCGGATGTGGTGCCGCTGACCGGCCTCAACCGCGCCTTCGTCACCAAGGGTCTGGCCGTGCTGCGCCGGCGCGACCGGCCGGGACTGACGGCGCTGATGGATGCGGCGCGGCTCTCCGGCCCGCCCAAGGCCTGGCACCTCGGCTTCCTGCTGGGGCCGCGCATCAATGCCGGCGGGCGGATCGGCGACGCGGCGCTCGGGACAAGGCTGCTGCTGAGCCACGACCCGATCGAGGCCGGCGCGCTCGCCGCCGAGCTCGACCGGCTGAACGCCGAGCGGCAAGTGGTGGAGAAGACCATCGTCGCCCAGGCCGAGGCCGAGGCGGAGGCCGCGCTCGGCCGCGAGGGAGCGAGCCCGGTGATCCTGGCGAGCGGGCAGGGCTGGCACCCCGGCGTGGTCGGGCTGGTGGCGGCGCGGCTGAAGGAGAAGTTCGGCCGGCCGGCCTTCGCGATCGCCTTCACCGGCGCGCATGGTGCCGGTTCGGCACGCTCCATTCCCGGCGTCGATGTCGGCCGCGCCGTGCGCGGGGCGGTGGAGCGCGGGCTGCTGGTGAAGGGCGGCGGCCATGCCATGGCGGCGGGGCTCACGGTGGAGCGCGAACAGCTCGGGGCGTTGCGCGCCTATCTGGAAGAAGAACTGGCGAGCCCGGTGGAGCGCGCCCGCCATGTCGACGAGACGGTGATCGATGGTGCCTTGTCCGCCGGCGCGGCGACGCCCGAACTGATCGAGCTGGTCGAGCGTGCCGGCCCCTATGGCGCCGGCAATCCGTCGCCGGTCTTCGCCTTTCCCGCGCACCGCATCGTTTATGCCGAGGCCGGCAGCGCCGATCAGGTGCGCGTGCGGCTGCGCGCCGCCGACGGCGCGGTGCTCTCGGGCGTCGCCTTTCGCGCGGCGTCGACACCGCTCGGCGAGGCGCTGCTGGGCAGCCGAGGGCAGACCCGCCACGTCACCGGCATGCTGGAGGTCGACAGCTGGCAGGGGAGGGCGCAGCCGAGCCTGCGCATCTCCGATGTCGCCGATCCGCAAAAGACGTGACGGGGCAAGGGGCTGCCGGGCGCGGCGGAATCGGTTCCTTCGCGGCCGGGACTCTGCCGTTGCGCGGGGAGGGGCGGCGGAATCGCACTCGGAGCCGTTTCCGCCAAGCTCTTGATGCGACTCGATGAACGCCGCCTGCCTTCCGCCGCCCGCCCCGCCTTGATTCAAAGCCTCAGCCGATGGTGCCAATGACCGGAAACGACTCGTCTTTCACCGCCCGTCCCGTCGTATCGATCATCGGTGCCGGCCCGGCCGGCCTCCTCGCCGCCGAAGTGCTCGGCGAGGCGGGGGCGCAGGTGACGGTCCATGACCGGATGGCGGCGCCGGCGCGCAAATTCCTGATGGCCGGTCGCGGCGGGCTCAACCTCACCCATTCCGAGCCGCGCGAGCGCTTTCTCGCCCGCTATGGCGCGGCGACGGAGTGGCTCGCTCCGATGATCGACGCCTTCCCGCCGGCCCGCCTGCGTGGCTGGGTGGAGGGCCTGGGCGAGCCGAGCTTCGTCGGCTCCAGCGGCCGGGTGTTCCCGAAAAGCTTCAAGGCCTCGCCGCTGCTGCGCGCCTGGCTGCGGCGGCTGGACGGGCTGGGCGTGACCTTCGCGCCGCGCCAGCTCTGGCTGGGTTGGGACGAGGCCGGGCGTCTGCGCTTCTCGACCCCGGAGGGCGAGATCGCGCAGGCCGCCGATGCCACGCTGCTGGCGCTCGGCGGAGCGAGCTGGCCGCGGCTCGGCACTGATGGCGGCTGGGTGCCGCTGCTGGCGGAGACGGGAGCGGAACTGCGGCCGCTGCGGCCGGCCAATGCCGGGGTGGTGGTGGCGTGGAGCGAGATGTTCCGCCAGCGCTTCGCCGGCGAGCCGCTGAAGCGCATCGGTCTGGCCGCCGGCGGGCGGCGGCTGCGCGGCGAGGCGGTCATCACCGAGCAGGGGCTGGAAGGCGGCGGCATCTATGCGCTCACCGACCGGCTGCGCGACGCATTGGCGGCCGGCGAGGCGGTGCTGACCCTCGACCTGCGGCCGGATCTCGCCGCCGAGGTGCTGGCGCAGCGCATCGCGCAGGGACGCAAGGGCGAGTCGCTGTCCAACCGGCTGCGCAAGGCGGGGCTGCCTGCCGTGGCGTTGGGGCTGATGCGCGAGGCCGCGCCGCAGTTTCCCGCCGATCCGGCCGGTATCGCCGCGCTGGCCAAGGCGGTGCCACTACGAATCTCGGCCCTTGCCGGCATCGAGCGGGCGATCTCCTCCGCCGGCGGCATCACCCGGCGGGCACTGACCGACGAACTGATGCTGCGGGCGCGGCCGGGGGTGTTCGCCGCCGGCGAAATGCTGGACTGGGAGGCCCCGACCGGCGGCTATCTGCTGCAGGGCTGTTTCGCCACCGGCTGGCGGGCGGCGACCGGCATGGCGAGCCGGCTGGGGCTGCCTACACCGGCGGCGTGGCAGGGCAATGGGGAGCGCGATTGGGATGCGTCCGACAGGCAAGGGAGCGAAGGAATGGCGCGGGACGGCAGCTGAGGGAGCGCGTGCCACCGTCCCGCGCAGCTCACGAGACCAGCCGGGAAAACGGCCTCGCGAACGGTTCGATCCAAGGTCCTCGTTCGACGGTCACGGTGCCGTTGAGGACTTGACGATTTTAATACTCGGAGGTTCCGGTCTATGCAATGATTATCTTCCGCGATTATTATAGTTCTAAACTAGATAGCAGATTTATTACTTTGACCTGTTCCAGTAACCGTGCTGTCGCTTGCAGCGCGGCGAGGGCGGGCCTACCTGTTTGATCGATGGCGCGGTTGCCCTGGTGGGCGGCGCGGCGTGACGGGAGGGATGCATGGCGCGGCTGTTTTTCCGGAGCGGACGCTCCGCCGAGGCGGCGCCGGACGCGGCGCGGGAACTCGCGGCAAAGGCGCGGAGGGTGCTGGGTGCCGATGACGACACCACGATCTCCATCAGCGAGATCGCGTGCGGCGACCCCGCCTGCGGCGGTGCCGAGACCGTCATCCTGATCATGCGTCCCGGTCGCCGGACCGAGGCGGCGAAGATATTGCGGCCGCTGGCCGAGGTGGTCGAGGACGACCTCGCTGAAGCGCTGGCCGGTTTTGTCGAGGGTAAATGATTCTGGCTCGGGGTAGTATTCAATGTCGTTTCAAGAAATTTTACCGCTGACCTAAGGTAGCCATAGAGTATAATAGTTCTAAAGTGGCTTTGACATCTTGCGATTGCTTGGTGCGGTGGCGTAGGACTCGCGTCCATGGACAGGGGCCGCCCTGTGGCGGCGGGAGGAAATCCGAATGCGAGCCAGTCTCACGAAATTCGCCGCGCCGAAGAAGCTCACCACGGTGCTGATGGCGGCAGTGGCCTTCGGGGCGCTGGTCGCTGCCGGTCCGGTCGACGCCCAGTCGGCGCCGAAGGTGCGCGACGTCGTCGTCACCTACGCCAATATCGCCGAGGCGATGTATGGTGACGCGCTCACCACCGCCAAGGCGCTGCAGGTGGCGGTCGATGCCTTCATCGCCGAGCCGACCCAGGCCAATCTCGACAAGGCCCGCACGGCGTGGAAGGCCGCCCGCGTGCCCTATCAGCAGACCGAGGGTTTCCGCTTCGGCAATGCGATGGTCGATGACTGGGAGGGCCGCGTGAACGCCTGGCCGCTCGACGAGGGGCTGATCGACTATGTCGACAAGGGCTACGGCACCACCTCCGACGAGAACCCGCTCTACACGGCGAATGTGATCGCCAACACCAAGATCCGCGTCGGCAAGAAGACCATCGACGCCACCAGGATCAACGCCAAGCTGCTCGACAGCCTGCAGGAGGCCGGCGGCGTCGAATCCAACGTCGCCATCGGCTACCACGCCATCGAGTTCCTGCTGTGGGGCCAGGACCTGAACGGCACCGGGCCCGGCGCCGGCAACCGTCCCGCCAGCGACTACGACACCAAGAACTGCACCAACGGCCATTGCGACCGGCGCGCCGCCTATCTCAAGGCCGCCACCGACCTGCTGGTCACCGATCTCACCGACATGACCAAGGCGTGGGGCGCCAAGGGCAAGGCCCGCGCCGTGGTGCTGAAGCAGAAGGACAAGGCCGCGCTCGGCACCATCCTCACCGGTCTCGGCTCGCTCTCCTATGGCGAGCTTGCCGGCGAGCGCATGAAGCTCGGCCTCATCCTGCACGACCCGGAGGAGGAGCATGACTGCTTCTCCGACAACACCCACAACTCGCATTATTATGACGAACTTGGCATCGCCTCGATCTATCGCGGCAAGTACACCCGCGTCGACGGCAGCGTCGTCGAGGGACCGTCGGTCGCTGCCTATGCCACGGCGCTGGCCCCGAAGCCGGCCGAGGAGGCCGAGGGCAAGATCGACGCCGCGCTCGCCGCGTTGAAGGCGATCAAGGACGAGGCCGACAGCGGCAAGCAGGCCTATGACCAGATGATCGGCGAGGGCAACACCGAGGGCAACGCGCTGGTGCAGAAGGGCGTCGATTCGCTCGTCGCCCAGACCCGCGCCATCGAGGGCGTGGTCGCGGCGCTGAAGCTGAAGATCAAGGTGGAAGGTTCCGACAGCCTCGACGATCCCTCCAAGGTCGGCGAGTGAGGAAACGGCAATGACAGCGGGCGCGGCCATCTCGCGCCGCGCCCTGCTGGCCGCAGGTGCGGCCTTTGGCGTCGGCGGAACGCTGATGCCGGCACGCACCGGGCTCGCCCGCGTGCCGGCGGCGTTCGAGCCGACGCAGCGCCTTTCCCTTGCTGCCGGCGAGATGGAGCTGCGGCTGCTCGGCCCCGACAAGCCGGCGACCCGCATCTATGCCTATGACGGCGATCCGTTCCGGCTGGTGCGCGTACCGCGCGGCACGCGGCTGGAGGCACGTTTCGAGAACCGCCTTCCCGAGGCCTCGACCGTGCATTTCCACGGCATCCGCATGCCGAACGAATATGACGGCGTGCCGACGCTGACCCAGCCGGTGGTCCAGCCGGGCGGCAGCTTCACCTACCGCATCCCGCTCGACGATCCCGGTACCTTCTTCTTCCATCCGCATTGCGACGAGACCGGCCAGTCCGGGCGCGGTCTCGTCGGGGTGCTGCTCGTCGAGGATCCCCGCGATCCGGCCTTCGACGCCGAGCACGTGCTGTGCCTGAAGGACTGGCGGCTCGACGACCAGGGCGGGTTCCTGCCGATGTCCGAGCCGGATGGCGCCGCCAAGGCCGGCACCTTCGGCGCCACCCGCACGGTGAACGGCCGCGCGCATCTCGATCTTGCCGCGCCGGCCGGCGGCGACGTGCGGCTGCGCATCCTCAACGTCGATTCCACCCGCATCATGGATATCGGCGTCGAGGGCGCGGAGGCCTGGCTGATCGCGATCGACGGCCACGCGCTGCCGCCGGTGCCGATGGACTCGCTGCCGGACGGCATCTGGCGCATGGGGCCGGCGCAGCGCATCGACGTGCAGGTGCGCATGCCGGCACATGGCGGCCCGGTGACCATCGGCGACTATCGCGCCTCCGACATCTTCACCTTCGCGACGCTCGTCGCGGCGGGGCAGGCGCGCCGGCCTCGGCGCAAGGGCCCGCTCGCCTTGCCACCGCCGAAGCTGCCGCTGCCCGATCTCAAGACCGCCGAGTTCCACTCCTTCACACTGCAGCAGGCGACCGATGCGGCGGTGAAGGACACCGGCCTGTTGCCCGACGATCCGTTGGCGAAGGCGCTGATCGACAGCCTCTGCGTCGGCTCGACGACCTACTGGTCGATCGCCCAGCAATCCTGGCCGACCGGCGAGGCGCGTCATCTGCCGCCGCCGCTGGCGCGGATGGAGGCGGGGAAGAGCTACCGGATCGAAATCAAGAACGAGACGCGCTACCCGCATCCGGTGCATCTGCATGGCCATGCCTTCGCGGTGCTCGGCTCCAGCAAGGGGCGGCTGCCGAAGCATTTCGCCGACACCGTGCTGACCCAGCCGGGGGAGGCGGTGGAGATCGCCTTCGTCGCCGCGCCGGGCGACTGGGTGTTCCACTGCCACATCCTCGAACATATGGAGACCGGCATGATGGGCTGGTTCCGCGTGGTCTGAGATGACGGCATGGGCGGTTGCCGCCGCCGGAGCGCTGCTGATGCTCGGCGTGGTGCCGGCAATTGCGCAGGAGGCGGGCCTCGACCGCGCTATCGGCAAGGCGCTGTTCGAGCGGCCCTGGGTGCCGGCGCCGAGTTCCACCCGCGCCAATGACGGGCTCGGCCCGCTCTTCGACGCCCGCTCCTGCTCGGCCTGCCATCCGGGCGCCGGGCCGGGCGCGACCCGCATCGACGCGCAGGGCGTGCCCGAGGGGCTCGGGCTGGTGCTGTCGCTGTTTCGCGCCGATGGCTCCGGCGATCCGGTCTACGGCCATCGGCTGGAGACGATGACGCTGCCGGGCGTGCCGGCCGAGGGAAGCTTCCGCATGGCGACGCAGAACGGCCGGCCGGTGCCGCAGCCGCGGGCACTCGGCTATGGGCCCCTCGATCCGGCGACGCATGTCTCGCTGCGGGCGGCGCCGGAACTGCGTGGGCGCGGGCGGCTCGAACAGGTGCCGGACGCGGCGGTCCTGGCGCTGGAAGATCCCGATGACCGCGACGGCGACGGCGTGCGTGGCCGAGCCCGCCGCTTCGATGCGCCGGAAGGCGGCTCGCGCATCGGACGCTTCGGCTGGAAGGCCAGCCATCCGACGCTGGCCGGCCAGACGGCGGAAGCCTTCGCGCTCGATCTCGGCCTGTCGACGCCGCTGCGGATGGAGCCCTGGGGGGATTGCACGGAAGCGCAGACCGCCTGCCGCAGCGCGCCGCACGGCCCCGACGCCGAGGGCGAGCCGGAGATTTCCGCCGCCATCGTCGAACGTATCGTCGCCTATCTGCGTGGCCTGAAGGTGCCGGAGGCGGAGCCGGATGCCACCGGCGCTCGCGTCTTCGCCGCGACCGGCTGCGCCGCCTGCCACCGCCCGGCGCTGCCGACCGCGGATGGCGGTACGGCGAGGCTGTTCACCGACGTGCTGCTGCACGACATGGGCGAAGGGCTGGCCGATCCGGCCGGCGTGCCCGGCGCCGCTGCTGCCGAGTGGCGCACCGCGCCGCTTGCCGGTCTGTCGCGGGCGCTCGAGAAGCGCGCCGGCCTGCTGCATGACGGCCGCGCCGCCGATGTCGCCACCGCCGTGCGCTGGCATGATGGCGAGGCGGCGTGGGCCCGCACGCGTTTCGACGCGCTCGGCGCCCGCGACCGCCAGCGTCTGATCGACTACGTTTCTCGTTTGTGACCGCCTTCCGCGAACCGGGGATTTCCTCATGCGCCGTTCACCCCTCGCCCTGGTCCTCGCCTTCGCCTCGCAAATGGGGCATGTGGCGCAAGGCGTGCCTGCCGCCGCTGCGGCGGCGGCCTCGCTGCTGACGACCATCTTCGTCGGCCGGGCCGATGCCGCCGCCCTCTCGGCGCCGGAAGTGGTCGAAGCCTGGCTGCTGCCGCGCTATGACGCGCTGGTCGCGGGCGCCCGCGCCAATCGCGAAGCGTGGACCAGCTTTTGCGCTGCGCCGAGCGAGGCCGGGATCGCGGTGCTGCAGCAGCGCTTCGGCGCGGTCTCGGACGCCTGGGCGGCAGTGGAGTTCATCACCTTCGGACCGGTGATGCTGTCCCTGCGCCCCGACCGGATGAACCTGTTTCCCGAGCGGCGCAATGCTGTCGGCCGTTCGGTGGCGGAACTGATCGGCGACCCGACCGACGAGCGGCTCAAGCCGGAACGCTTCGGGCGGCTCAGCGCCGCCGCGCAGGGTCTCCCGGCGCTGGAGCGCCTCCTCTATGACGATGGGGCTGCGGCGGTGCTGTTGGCGGGGCCGGAAGCCGGGCGCCGCTGCGCCATCGGGCTGGCGATCGCCACCAATATCGAGACCATCGCCACCGAGGTCCGCCAGGGCTGGGGCGACCGCAAGGACGGCCTGCTCGCCCAATTGGTCGCCGGCACCTCGGACCCGGTGTTCTTTCCCGATCCGTCGGCGCTGATGAGCCAGATCGTCACCGACCTCGCCGGCGCCTATCAGCGGGTTGTCGACCAGCGCCTGCTCGCCGTTCTCGGCAAGACGCCGGACGATGCCAAGCCGCTTACCGCCGACCGCCGGCGCAGCGGCCGCTCCAAGGCGACCATCGTGGCGATGATCGCCAGCGCCGATTCGCTCGGCCGGGAATTGGGCGTCGCGCTCGATTCCAAGGGCCGCGCCGCGCTCGACAAGGCGCTCGATGCCGCCGACGCTGCCGCCGCCAGGCTGCCGGACGATATCGGCGAGGCTACCCAGACCGCCCCGGGGCGCAAGGCGCTTCAGGAGGCCGCCGCGACCTTCAAGGCGGCGCAGGCGAGCATAGCCAGCCCGCTCGCCGCCGGGCTGGGTGTCGCGCTCGGCTTCAATGCCCTCGACGGCGACTGAGGAGGCCATCATGCCCGCCACCCGCCGCTCCCTGCTCGCCGGCCTCAGCGGCCTTGCGGCCATGCCCCGCTTCCTGTTCGGCGCGGCCCATGCGCAGGATCACCTGCTCGATGCCGAATGGCTGGCGACCGCCGGCGTCGAGGGCGGCTTCGCCCCGGTGGTGCTCTCCGCCGGCTTCGACGCCACGGCGGTCGGCAAGGGCGCGCAGCGCCTGCATTGGGTGGAGCCAAGCCCGGACGGGCGTACCGCCGTGGCGGTGGCGCGCCGCCCCGGCACCACGGCGGTGCTGTTCGACCGCCGCGCCGGCACGGTGCTCGCCAGCTTCGAGCCGGGAGAGGGACGGGTGTTCTCCGGCCATGGCCGCTTCGTCGAGGCCGGCCGGCGCTTCTACGCGGTGGAGATCGAGCGGGCGAGCGGGCAGGGGGTGGTCTCGCTGCGCGAGGTGGCGGACGGTTTTTCCGTGGTGGCGGAATGGGCGTCCGCCGGCATCGGGCCGCACGATATGCTGCCGGGACTCGGCGGGCTGGTGATCGCCAATGGAGGCATCGAGCCGCATACGCCGGAAGCGTTCGGCGCCGAGGTGGCGCATGCCGGCGTCGCCATCCTCGATCCGTCCAGCGGGCAGACCCGCGCCGTCGGCACGCTGGACGGCGATCTCGTCTCGCTTTCGCTGCGTCATCTGGCGCGGGCGGAGGACGGGCTGGTGGTGGTCGCCGCGCAGGACCTGCTGAACGATTCCATCGCCCGGCCGCTGGTCTATGCGGTGGAACCGGATGGACGGCTGCGCGCCTTCGATGCGCCGGACGAGGAATGGCGGGGCTTCCGCACCTATGTCGGCTCGATCGCGGTCGACCGCTCGGGCCGCTATGTCGCCGCCGCCAGCCCGCGCGGCAACCGCGTGGCGATATGGACGCGCGAGGGGCGGTTCCTCGGCGGCGTGCCGCTGGTCGATGGCTGCGGCCTTGCCGCCACCCATGAGGGCGGGCGCTTCCTCGCCACCTCCGGCCTCGGCGAGGTGATCCTCATCGCCGCCGACGAAGAGGGGGTGGGGGTGGTCGCGCGCCGCTCCGGCGGGCCGCGCTATGATAATCACGCGGTGCTGGTCGGGGCGTGAGGCGGCCGCCTGAGTGCGGCTGGAACCAGGGCGGCTCTTTCCTTTTGCCGGCGACAGTCCGATAAGACAGTGGCGCGATGTCAGATCGCCAGGTTTTACGTGGACGTTCTGTAGATGAACTCGATCTTTGCCGGCCTTCCCACCACCGTCTTCGAGACCATGTCGCAGCTGGCGCGCCAGCATGACGCGGTCAATCTCGGCCAGGGCTTCCCGGACGATCCCGGCCCGCGCGACGTGCGCGAGAAGGCGGCGGAAGCGGTGCTCGACGGCTGGAACCAGTATCCGCCGATGATGGGTGTGCCGGAGTTGCGACAGGCGGCGGCGACGCATTACCTCCACTGGCAGGGGTTGGAGCTCGATCCGGCAACGGAGATCATGGTGACCTCCGGCGCCACCGAGGCGCTGGCCGGCGCGCTGCTGGCGCTGATCGAGCCGGGCGACGAGGTGGTTCTGTTCCAGCCGCTCTATGACGCCTATCTGCCGCTGGTGCAGCGGGCCGGCGGCGTGCCCCGCCTCGCCCGGCTCACGCCGCCGCACTGGCGGCTGACCGAGGAGGTGCTGGCCAGCGCCTTCACGCCCAAGACCCGCGTCGTGCTGTTCAACAACCCGCACAACCCCACCGGCCGCGTCTTCGAGAGCGAGGAACTGGAACTGCTGGCCGCGTTCTGCCGGCGCTCGGGTGCGGTGCTCATAGCCGACGAGGTGTGGGAGCATGTGGTGTTCGACGGCCGGCGCCACATCTCCGTGCTGTCGCTGCCGGGCTTGCGCGAGCGCAGCGTGAAGATCGCCTCCGCCGGCAAGATCTTCGGCATGACCGGCTGGAAGGTCGGCATGGTCTGCGCGGCACCGGAGCTGATGAAGGGACTGTCCAAGGCACACCAGTTTCTCACCTTCACCACCCCGCCGGCGTTGCAGCATGCCGTCGCCTATGGGCTGGGCAAGGACCCGGCCTGGTTCCAGGGCATGCGCGCCGGGCTGCAACGCTCGCGCGACCGGCTGGCGGACGGTCTCGCCGGGCTCGGCCTGACGCCGCTGCCCAGCGCCGGCACTTATTTCCTCAATGTCGACCTCGCCGCCCTCGACCCACGGCTCGACGACGAGGCGTTCTGCCGCGACATGGTGGAGCGCCACGGCGTCGCCGCCATCCCGGTCTCGGCCTTCTATGCGCGCGAGGCGGTGCGGAGCGTGGTGCGCTTCTGCTTCGCCAAGACCGATGCCACCCTCGACGAGGCGCTGGGACGGCTGGAGCGGCTGCGCCAGGCGGCCTGAATCCAGTGCCTGAACCGCGCCACCCGCATTGCCGCTTGACCTGCCGACCGTTTGTGCGCGTTCCGGTCCTTCGCATACAGGGCGCATAGGCAGGCAGCATTTGCTCAATTTTTGATCTAATTGGCGAGTATCGCTTCCAGCTGCGTCATTCGACGTATTGCATTTCCCAAAACGGGTTTTGGCACGGGCGTTGCAACCCTGTCTGTCTGGCACGCGGACGGGGGTCCTGCGTGTGAACTCCAGAAGGGAACGAATATGTCTAATCTGTTCTCCAATGCGCGCCGGATGGCTGGCCGCGCGGTGGCCGGCGCGGCTGCGCTGGCGATCGCCGGTGTTGCCGTACCTGCCGCAGCCCAGGAAACGATCAAGGTCGGCGTCCTCCACTCTCTGTCCGGCACCATGGCCATTTCGGAGACCACGCTGAAGGATACCGTGCTGTTCATGATCGACCAGCAGAACGCCGCGGGCGGCGTTCTCGGCAAAAAGCTGACGCCGGTCGTCGTCGATCCCGCCTCCAACTGGCCGCTCTTCGCCGAGAAGGCGCGTGAGCTGCTGGCCAAGGAGAAGGTGGCGGTGGTGTTTGGCTGCTGGACCTCGGTGTCGCGCAAGTCGGTGCTGCCGGTGTTCAAGGAACTCAACGGCATCCTGTTCTACCCCGTCCAGTACGAGGGCGAGGAGAGCGAGCGCAACGTGTTCTACACCGGCGCCGCCCCGAACCAGCAGGCGATCCCCGCCGTCGACTATCTCGCCGAGAATGAAGGTGTGAAGCGCTGGGTGCTCGCCGGCACCGACTACGTCTATCCGCGCACCACCAACAAGATCCTCGAGGCCTATCTGAAGTCCAAGGGCGTCGCCGCCGAGGACATCATGATCAACTACACGCCGTTCGGTCACTCCGACTGGCAGACCATCGTCGCCGACATCAAGAAGTTCGGCTCGGCGGGCAAGAAGACCGCCGTGGTCTCCACCATCAATGGCGACGCCAACGTGCCGTTCTACAAGGAACTCGGCAACCAGGGCATCAAGGCGACCGACATTCCGGTCGTGGCCTTCTCGGTGGGCGAAGAAGAGCTCGCCGGCATCGACACCAAGCCGCTGGTCGGCCATCTCGCCGCCTGGAACTACTTCCAGTCGGTCGACGTGCCGGAGAACGCCGACTTCATCAAGAAGTGGCGCGGCTACATCAAGAACGACAAGCGCGTGACCAACGACCCGATGGAAGCCACCGTCATCGGCTTCAACATGTGGGTCAAGGCGGTCGAGAAGGCCGGCACCACCGATCCGGACGCGGTCATCCCGGCGCTGATCGGCGTCTCGGTGCCGAACCTGTCGGGCGGCTTCTCCACCATGATGCCGAACCACCACATCACCAAGCCGGTGCTGATCGGCGAAATCAAGGACGACGGCCAGTTCGACATCGTCGAGCAGACCCCGGGCCTGATCGTCGCCGAGGAATGGTCCCCCTATCTGGAAGGCTCCAAGGACCTAATCGCCGATTGGCGCGCGCCGATGAACTGCGGCAACTTCAACGTCAAGACCGGCAAGTGCGGCGCCCAGTGAGGCGAGGCCGATGAGGTGTACGGTCAGGCCGGATTCCGCCCGCGGCGGCTGACCTGATCCACCTTCCCGATCGACCCGGCGGCGGGCGGCGTGCCCGCTCGCCGCCGGGCGACCCGCCGCCGGAACGCTTCCGGCTCCATCCGCACTCGCACCGACGGATGACGATGATTTTCCCTGGCCTCCTCAGCCGTCTCGGCTGCGTGCTGCTCCTCGCCCTTGGCCTCCTCGCCGGCACCCTGATGCTGCCGCGGGCCGCCTTCGCCCAGGGAGCGGCGCCCGACATCAGCGCCCCGCTGGCACAGTTCACCACCGACAAATATGACGACACCGAAACGGCGCTCAACGCGCTCGCCGTCAGCGGCAGTCCCGCGGCGGCCGGGATCGTCGCGGCGCTGGCCGACGGCCGGCTGTTCTACAGCCCGGCGACCAAGCAGGTGCTGATCCGCACCGCGGCGGGCGGCTATGTCGACGCCGCCGGCGGGCAGCCGGTCGCCGAGGCGCCGCCGGGGCTGAAGGCTGTGCGTGTCAACAACCGCATCCGCCGCGCCGTCGAGGCGGCCAGCGGGGCGCTGGCGCTGGTCAGCCCGGACCCGGCCAAGCGGCTGGAGGCGGCCGGCGCGGTGATGCGTGCCCGCGACGAGGCGGCGCTGCCGGCGCTCGATGCCGCGCTGGCCAAGGAAGCCGACGCCAAGGTGAAATCGGCGCTGACGCTCGCCCGCGCCTCGATCCTGATCGGCAAGGCCGGCGTCTCCGACGCCGATCGTATCGCCGCCATCGAGACCGTGGGCGAGGAGGGCAACCAGGACGCGCTCGCCGTGCTGCGCAGCGTGCCGGCCGATGCCGCGCCGGCGGTGAAGGCGGCGGCCAATGCCGCCATCGACGGCATCGAGTACAATCTCGCCATCTGGTCGGTCGGCCAGAATGTCTGGTACGGCGTCTCGCTCGGCTCGGTGCTGCTGCTCGCCGCCATCGGCCTCGCCATCACCTTCGGGGTGATGGGCGTCATCAACATGGCGCATGGCGAGATGGTGATGCTCGGCGCCTACACCACCTTCGTGGTGCAGGAACTGATCCGCACCTACAACCCGGCGCTGTTCGACGCCTCGCTGCTCATCGCCATCCCGATCGCCTTCGTCTTTACCGGCCTGATCGGCATCCTGATCGAACGCACGGTGATCCGCTTCCTGTACGGACGGGCGCTGGAAACCCTGCTCGCCACCTGGGGCATCTCGCTGATCCTGCAGCAGGCGATCCGCACCATGTTCGGCCCGACCAACCGCGAGGTCGGCGCGCCGAGCTGGATGTCCGGCGCCTTCGAGCTCGGCCAGCTCTCCATCACCTATGGCCGGCTGTGGATCATCATCTTCGCCATGCTGGTGTTCGTGGCGCTGCTGGCGACGCTGCGGCTGACCCGTATCGGGCTGGAGATGCGGGCGGTGACGCAGAACCGCCGCATGGCCGCCTCCATGGGCATCCGCACCAACTGGGTCGACGCCATGACCTTCGGCCTCGGCTCCGGCATCGCCGGCATTGCCGGGGTGGCGCTCAGCCAGATCGACAACGTCTCGCCCAATCTCGGCCAGAGCTACATCATCGACAGCTTCCTCGTCGTGGTGTTCGGCGGGGTGGGCAATCTGTGGGGCACGCTGGTCGGCGCCATGTCGCTCGGCATCGCCAACAAGATGCTGGAGCCCTATGCCGGCGCGGTGCTGGGCAAGATCGCGCTGCTGGTCATCGTCATCCTGTTCATCCAGAAGCGGCCGCGCGGCCTCTTCGCTCTCAAGGGCCGGGCGATCGAAACATGAGCACCGCCACCACAACCCCGCCGGCGCTGCTCGGCAAGAGCGGCCTCGTCTTCCTCGCCGTCGTGCTCGGCGCCGCCGTGCTGGTGCCGCTGCTGAACCTTTTGACTGCGCCGGATTCGGCGCTGCACGTGCCGACCTATGTCGTCTCGCTGCTCGGCAAATACCTGACCTACGCGCTGCTCGCGCTCTCGGTCGACCTGATCTGGGGCTATGTCGGCATCCTCTCGCTCGGCCAGGGCGCCTTCTTCGCGCTCGGCGGCTACGCGATGGGCATGTACCTGATGCGCCAGATCGGCCCGCGCGGCGTCTATGGCGACCCGGTGCTGCCCGACTTCATGGTGTTCCTGAACTGGAAGGAACTGCCGTGGTTCTGGTACGGCTTCGACATGTTCCCGTTCGCGGCGCTGATGGTGGTGCTGGCGCCGGGCATCCTGGCGCTGGTGTTCGGCTGGTTCGCCTTCCGCTCGCGCGTCACCGGCGTCTACCTGTCGATCATCACCCAGGCGATGACCTTCGCGCTGCTGCTGGCCTTCTTCCGCAACGACATGGGCTTCGGCGGCAATAACGGCCTCACCGATTTCAAGGACATTCTCGGCTTCAACATCCAGGCCGACGGCACCCGGCTCACCCTGTTCGTGCTCTCGGCGGTGGCGCTGGCGCTCGGCTATGTGCTGTGCCGCTTTCTGGTGCGCTCGCATTTCGGCAAGGTGCTGATCGCCATTCGCGACGCCGAGACGCGGGTGCGCTTCACCGGCTATCGGGCGGAGAACTACAAGGTCGTCGCCTTCGTGGTCTCGGCCATGCTGGCCGGCGTCGCCGGGGCGCTCTACGTGCCGCAGGTCGGCATCATCAACCCCAGCGAGTTCTCCCCGGCCAACTCGATCGAGATCATCGTCTGGGTGGCGGTGGGCGGACGCGGCACGCTGATCGGCGCGGCGCTCGGCGCGGTGCTGGTCAACTACGCCAAGACCTATTTCACCTCCGGCATGCTGGCGCCCTACTGGCTGTTCATGCTCGGCGGCCTGTTCGTGGCGGTGACGCTGTTCCTGCCCAAGGGCATTGTCGGCACCTTCTATGACTGGCGCAGCCGCCGTTCGCCCGCGCCGGCCGACCTGGAACCCGCTGACCTGGCACCCGCTGACCTGGCACCGCCCGACAAGGCGTTGCCCGAACCCAAGCCGGCCGAGTGAGGGGACCGACATGAGCGCAGCCGACACGCTTGAACCCGACGTCCCGGAAACGAACGACCCGGTTTTGGCCATCGCCAAGAAGGACCTGACCGAGGCGCTGCTCTATCTCGACGGCGTCACGGTGACCTTTGACGGCTTCCGGGCGCTGAACGCGCTGTCCTTCACCGTCGATCCCGGCGAGATGCGGGCCATCATCGGCCCGAACGGCGCCGGCAAGACCACGATGATGGACGTGATCACCGGCAAGACCCGCCCCGACAAGGGCGACGTGTTCTTCGCCGGCGGCACCACCGACCTGACTAAGCTGGACGAGACGCAGATCGCCACGCTCGGCATCGGCCGCAAGTTCCAGAAGCCGACCGTGTTCGAGATGCACACGGTGATCGACAATCTGCGCCTGGCGCTGAAGGGGCAGCGTGGCGCGCTGGCCAACATCTTCAAGCGCGAGACCGCGGCCGAGCGCGAGAAGATCGACGAGATCTTCCAGACCATCAAGCTGAACGAGCATCGCGACCGCCTCGGCGGCGCGCTGTCGCACGGCCAGAAGCAGTGGCTGGAGATCGGCATGCTGCTGGCGCAGGACCCGAAGCTGCTGCTGGTCGACGAGCCGGTCGCCGGCATGACCGATGCCGAGACGGCGCAGACCGCCGAACTGCTGCGCGAGATCAACGCCAACGGCCATTCGGTGGTGGTGGTGGAGCACGACATGACCTTCGTGCGCGATCTCGGCGTGCGGGTGATGTGCCTGCACGAAGGATCGGTGCTCGCCGAAGGCACGCTCGATCAGGTCAGCGCCAATGAGCGCGTCATCGAAGTCTATCTGGGGCGCTGAGTTCATGCTGGAAGTCCAGGATATCGACCTGTTCTACGGTGCCGCGCAGGCGCTGCGCGGGGTTTCGCTGAAGGCGGAGCCCGGCAAGGTGACCTGCGTGCTCGGCCGCAACGGCGTCGGCAAGACCAGCCTGATGCGCGCCATCGTCGGCCAGCAGCCGGTGGCAAGGGGCGCCATCCGCTTCGAGGGCGACGACATCACCGCGGTGAAGCCGGCCGACCGGGCGCGGCGCGGCATCGCCTTCGTGCCGCAGGGCCGCGAGATCTTCCCGCTGCTCACCGTGGCGGAAAACCTGCAGACCGGCTTCGCGCCGCTGAAGCGCCCCGAGCGCTTCATCCCCGACGACGTGTTCTCGCTGTTCCCGGTGCTGGATTCGATGCTGCGCCGGCGCGGCGGCGACCTCTCCGGCGGCCAGCAGCAGCAGCTCGCCATCGGCCGGGCGCTGGTGATGCGGCCCAAGGTGCTGGTGCTCGACGAGCCGACCGAGGGCATCCAGCCCTCGATCATCAAGGACATCGGTAATGCCATCCGCTACTTGCGGAGCAAGGGCGATATGGCCATCGTGCTGGTCGAACAGTATTTCGACTTCGCCAAGGAGCTCGCGGACCATTTCATCGTGATGGAACGCGGGGCGGTGGTGATGTCGGGCGATGGCGCCGCCCTCGAGGATCCGGATGTACGTAACCGCATTGCCGTGTGAGGCTGCCGCCGGGGAGACCATCCCCGGCGAGCTGCGTTCACGCGGCCGCCTGCTGCTCCATGCCCGCTTCGCCGACGGGCGCACCATTCCCGACCGCATCGAGGAGCAAGGCCCGAGCCGCATCCGCTTCCCGGCGGCGGCGCGGCGCGGCCGCTCGCTGGAAGGTATCATCCTCAATACCGGCGGCGGCGTCGCCGGCGGCGACCATTTCGCGGCATCGATGCGGGCGGGCGAGGGCGCGCGGCTGGTGCTCACCTCGCAGGCGGCGGAGAAGTGCTACCGCTCGGATGGCGGGCTGTCGCGCCTGTCGGTCGACCTCGCGGTGCAGGCCGGCGCCTCGCTCGACTGGCTGCCGCAGGCGACCATCCTGTTCGACGGCGCCCGCGTCGCCCGGACCATCCACGCCGAGGTGGCGGAGGGCGCGCGGCTGCTGCTGATGGAATCGGTGGTGCTCGGCCGTACCGCGCACGGCGAGCGCTTCACCTATGGCCGGCTGACCGATTCGTGGCGGATCCGCCGCGGCGGCCGGCTGGTCTATGCCGACGGGCTGAGCCTCGGCGATGCCGCCGGCGGCGTGCTGGCGCGGGCGGCCTGCGCCCACGGATGGGCCGCCTTCGCCACCGTGCTGCTGGTGGCGCCCGACGCCATGGCCCGGCTTGACGCCCTGCGCGAGGTCGCCGACGCGGTCCACGCGGCGCGGACGGATGTCGAGATCGGCGTCAGCGCCTGGGACGGCATGGCCTCGGTGCGGCTGCTGGCGCGCGACGGGCTGGGGCTGGACGCCACCATTCGCCGCCTGATCGCCCCCCTGGGTGTTTGCGACCCGCCGCGCATCTGGCATTTCTGATGCATTCCGCTGTTGCCCGACTCTCTCGTGCCCGACCTTCTCTCGCCCGTATCTTTCCGGAGTAGACCGATGAACCTGAGCCCGCGCGAAAAGGACAAGCTGCTCGTCTCCATGGCGGCGATGGTGGCCCGCCGGCGGCTGGAACGGGGCGTGAAGCTCAACCATCCCGAGGCGGTGGCGCTGATCACCGATGTCGTCATCGAGGGCGCGCGCGACGGCAAGACGGTGGCCGAGCTGATGACGCTCGGCGCCACCGTGCTCACCGCCGAGCAGGTGATGCCGGGCGTCGCCGACATGATCCATGACGTGCAGGTGGAGGCGACCTTCCCGGACGGCACCAAGCTGGTCACCGTGCATGAGCCGATCCGCCGGCTGTTCGCCGGCCCGGTGCCGGGCGAGATCCTGTACGAGGAGGGCGAGATCGAGCTGCTCGCCGGCCGCGAGACGGTGACGCTCACCGTCGCCAATACCGGCGACCGGCCGATCCAGGTCGGCAGCCATTACCATTTCTTCGAGACCAACCCGGCGCTGGCCTTCGACCGCGAGCTGGCGCGCGGCAAGCGGCTCGCCATTGCCAGCGGCACCGCGGTGCGCTTCGAGCCCGGCCAGTCGCGCGAGGTGACGCTGGTCGAGCTTGCCGGCAAGAAGGAGGTCTACGGCTTCCGACAGGCGGTGATGGGGCGTCTCTGACCGCGCTCCGCCCGTCTCGTCCGTCCCATACCCTGATCGGATCCAGTCCATGGCCCTCAAGATTTCCCGCGCCTTCTATTCCGAGCTGTTCGGCCCGACCACCGGCGACCGCATCCGCCTCGCCGACACCGCGCTGATCATCGAGGTGGAGAAGGACTTCACCGTCTATGGCGAGGAAGTGAAGTTCGGCGGCGGCAAGACCATCCGCGACGGCATGGGCCAGGCGCAGATGACGCGCGCGCAAGGCTCGGTCGACACCGTCATCACCAATGCGGTGATCCTCGACCATTGGGGGATCGTGAAGGCGGATATCGGCCTGCGCGACGGCAAGGTCCACGCCATCGGCAAGGCCGGCAACCCGGACATCCAGCCCGGCGTCGACATCGTCATCGGGCCGGGCACCGAGGTGATCGCCGGCGAGGGCAAGATCGTCACCGCCGGCGGCTTCGACAGCCATATCCATTTCATCTGCCCGCAGCAGATCGAGCATGCGCTTATGAGTGGCGTGACGACCATGCTTGGCGGCGGCACCGGCCCGGCGGCCGGCACCAACGCCACCACCTGCACCCCCGGCGCCTGGCACATCGAGATGATGCTGCGCGCCTTCGACAGTTTCCCGGTAAACCTCGCTCTGTCCGGCAAGGGCAATGCCTCGCTGCCCGGCGCCCTGGTCGAGATGATCGAGGCCGGCGCCTGCGCTATGAAGCTGCACGAGGACTGGGGCACCACCCCGGCCGCCATCGACAACTGCCTCTCGGTCGCCGACGACTACGACGTGCAGGTGATGCTCCACTCCGACACGCTGAACGAGAGCGGCTTCGTCGAGGACACCATCGCCGCCTTCAAGGGCCGCACCATCCATGCCTTCCATACCGAGGGTGCCGGCGGCGGCCATGCGCCGGACATCATGAAGGTGGTGGGCCTGCCCAATGTGCTGCCGTCCTCCACCAACCCGACCCGGCCGTTCACGGTGAACACGCTCGACGAGCATCTCGACATGCTGATGGTGTGCCACCATCTCGATCCCGAGATCGCCGAGGACCTCGCCTTCGCCGAAAGCCGCATCCGCAAGGAAACCATCGCCGCCGAGGATATCCTGCACGATCTCGGCGCCATCTCGATGATGAGCTCCGACAGCCAGGCGATGGGCCGGCTCGGGGAGGTGGTCACCCGCACCTGGCAGACCGCGCACAAGATGAAGCTGCAGCGCGGCCCGCTGCCGGGCGATACCGAGCGCCACGACAATGCCCGCGCCAAGCGCTATGTGGCGAAATACACCATCAACCCCGCCATCGCCCATGGCGTCTCCCGCCATATCGGCTCGGTGGAGCCGGGCAAGCTCGCCGACCTGGTGATCTGGTCGCCGGCCTTTTTCGGCACCAAGCCGGACATGGTGATCAAGGGCGGGGCGATCGTGGCGGCGCAGATGGGCGATCCCAACGCCTCGATCCCGACGCCGCAGCCGGTGCATTACCGCCAGATGTGGGGCGCCTATGGCAAGGCGCGCACCGCGACCTCGCTCACCTTCGTCTCCAAGGCTGCGGTGGAACTCGGGGTGGGCGCGCGGCTGGGGCTGGAGAAGAAGGTGGTCGGCGTCGAGAATGTGCGCGGCGGCATCTCCAAGGCCTCGATGATCCACAACCACGCCACCCCGCATCTGGAGATCGATCCCGAGACCTATGAGGTGCGGGCGGACGGCGAATTGCTGACCTGCGCGCCGGCCACCGAACTGCCGATGGCGCAGCGCTACTTCCTGTTCTAAACCTCGGGGGCTGGGCAGCTCTGAAGGAGACGACCATGATCCGCGCTCGCACGCTTGTTCCCGCCGGCAGCTGGGATGCGTCCATCGCCGCCGACAAGGTGGTGCTGCCGCATGACGGGCGGCACCGTCGCCGCATCGCCATGCGCGGGGAGGGCGACGTGGTGTTCCTGCTCGATCTCGCCGAAGCCACCCGGATGAAGGACGGCGACGGCATCGCGCTGGAAGACGGGCGCATGGTGGCGGTGGTCGCCGCCGAAGAGCCGGTGGCGGAGATCGTGGCGAAGGACGCGCACCATCTGGCGCGGCTGGCCTGGCACCTCGGCAACCGCCACGTGGCGGCGCAGCTGCTCGCCGACCGCATCCGCATCGCCCGCGATCCGGTGCTGGAGGAGATGGCGCGCGGGCTCGGCGCCACGGTCGCCGTCGTCGAGGCGTCGTTCGAGCCGGAGGGCGGCGCCTATGAGGCCGCCGAGGCGCACGGGCATCACGGCCACGATCACGAGGGTCACGATCACGGGCACGATCACGCTCCCCATGACCATGCGCACCACGATCATGGACATCACGACCACGCGCATCACGACCACGCGCATCACGACCACGCGCATCACGACCACGCTCACGGCGAGGCCTGCGGCTGCGGCCATGATCACGGCGACCATGCGCATCACCACCAGCACGACGTGATCCATATCGGCAGCGCGCCGGCGAGCGCGGCGGACCCCGCGCCTCACGACCCCGCGCCGGCCCACGCCCACGACCACGCCCATGGCGAGGCCTGCGGCTGCGGCCACGACCATCACGATCACGATCACGATCACGAGCCTCACGATCATTCCCACGCGCACGGTCACCACAAGGGCCATGGCCACACACATGGTTGACGCCGCGGTCGCCGCCGGCATCGCGCCGGCCGCCGCGCCCGACCTCATCGCCCTGTTCGTCTGGCTCTCGCCGGCCTATCCGGTCGGCGCCTTTGCCTATTCGCACGGCCTCGAATGGGCGGTCGAGGCCGGCGACATCCGCGATGCCGCCGGCCTTGCCGGCTGGGTCGACGACCTGCTGCGCCATGGCGGCCCGTTCACCGACGCCGCCCTGCTGGCCCAGGCCTGGCGGGCGGCGGGCGCCGGCGACGCCGCGGCGTTCGCCGAGGTGGCCGAGCTTGCCAGCGCCTTCGCGCCCTCGCGCGAGCGGCAGATGGAGACGCTCAACCAGGGCGACGCCTTCCTCGCCGCGACGCGGGTCGCCTGGCCGTCGCCCGGTTTCGAGCGGCTGTCGGGCGCATGGGGCGGACGTCTCGCCTATCCGGTGGCGGTCGGTGCGGCGGCGGCGATCCACGGCCTGCCGCTGCCGGCGACGCTGACCGCCTTCCTGACGGCGGTGGCGGCCAATCTGGTTTCCGCCGCGGTGCGGCTGGTGCCGCTCGGCCAGACCGACGGCAACCGCGCGCTCGCCGGCTGCGCGGCGACGATCCGCGACATCGTCGTCGCGGCGCCGCATGTCGATCTCGATGCGCTCGGCGGCGCGGCCTTGCGCTCCGACATCGCCTCGATGCGCCACGAAACCCAGTACACACGCCTGTTCCGCAGCTAGCGCCGATCCGGCGGCGGCCGGCAGGCTTTCGCCGCGGGAATCGGCATTCGGACTATCGAATCGAGAGGAGCGCATTCATGAGCGAGGGCAACGGCCCGCTGCGGGTCGGCATTGGCGGCCCGGTCGGATCGGGCAAGACGGCGTTGATGGAGGCGCTGTGCCGCGTGTTCCGCGACCGCTACGATCTGTGCGCCATCACCAACGACATCTACACCAAGGAGGATGCCGAGATCCTCACCCGCGCCGGCGCGCTGCCGGCTGAGCGGATCATGGGCGTGGAGACCGGCGGCTGCCCGCATACCGCCATCCGCGAGGACGCTTCCGCCAATCTCGCCGCCATTGCCGAGATGCGCGGCCACTTCCCGCATCTCGACCTGATCCTGATCGAATCCGGCGGCGACAACCTCGCCGCCACCTTCTCGCCCGAGCTCGCCGACCTCACCATCTACGTGATCGACGTGTCGGCCGGCGAGAAGATCCCGCGCAAGGGCGGGCCGGGCATCACCCGCTCCGACCTGCTGGTGATCAACAAGATCGACCTCGCGCCTCATGTCGGCGCCTCGCTGGAGGTGATGGACCGGGATTCGGCGCGCATGCGCGGGCGGCGGCCCTATGTGTTCGCCAATGTGCGGGCCGGGCAGGGCGTCGAGGAGGTGGCGCGCTTCATCGAGCAAGCCGGCGGGCTGGTGGCCGCGCCGGTCGCCGAAGCGTCACTTTCCTAGATCGGAGGCTTCGGCCGGCGCCAGGTGCCGCAGGCCCTGTTCGAGATCGGCGATCAGGTCGGCGGGGTCTTCGAGGCCGATATGCAGCCGCACCGTCGGCCCGCCCGGCGCCCAATGCGTGGCGCTGCGGTAGGTCGAGCAGTCGAACGGGATGGCGAGGCTTTCGAAGCCGCCCCAGCTGTAGCCGAGGCCGAACAGCGCCAGCGAATCCAGGAAGGCGTCGACGCTCGGCTTGGTTGCCGGATTGAGCACCACGCTGAACAAGCCTGAGGCACCGGTGAAGTCGCGGGACCAGATGGCGTGGCCGGGATCGTCCGGCAGCGCGGGATGCAGCACCCGCTGCACCTCCGGCCGCCCGGCCAGCCAACGGGCGACCGTCAGCGCCGATTGCTGGTGGCGGGCGAGCCGCACCGACAGGGTGCGCAGGCCGCGCGCGGCGAGGAAGGCGTCCTCCGGCGCCACGGTGATGCCGAGATCGCCATGGGTGGTGCGCAGCCGCCTGTAGCAGCGTTCATTCGCCGAGATGGTGCCGAGATTGAGATCGGAATGGCCGCCGAGATATTTGGTGCCGGCCTGGATGGAGATATCCACCCCGACCTCGTGCGGCCGGAAATACAGCGGCGTCGCCCAGGTGTTGTCGATCAGCGTGACGATGCCCGCTTTGGCGGCAGCGGCGACGATCGCCGGAACGTCCTGCATCTCGAAGGACTGCGAGCCGGGCGATTCCATGAACACCGCCCTGGTGTTCGGCCGGAACAGCGCGGCGATGCCGCCACCGACCAGCGGATCGTAGAAGGTCGTCTCGATATTGAGCCGGCGCAGTACCTCGTTGCAGATCCGCCGGGTCGGCTGATAGGCGGTATCGACCATCAGCAGGTGATCGCCCGCCTCCAGCACCGACAGCAGGGCGATGCTCACCGCCGACAGGCCGGACGGCGTCAGCACCACGCCCGCCCCGCCCTCGAGTTCGGCCAGCGCCGCCTCGAGCGCCTCGACGGACGGATTTCCGCGCCGGCCATAGGTGTACCGCCCGGTGTGATGCTCGAGATCGTGCACCGTCGGCGACAGCACGGTCGAGCCGCGTACCACCGGTACATTCACAAAGCCGTCAAATCTCTGTGGATCGCGGCCGGCGTTTACGAGGGTCGTATCGGGCGCGTAGGCGGGCCGGTTGGTGCCCTGGGGCTGCTTCGACATGGACTGCGACGGCTCTCTTCGGTCGGGGGCGTCATTGAGAGGAAGCGTCGGGTCCGCGTCAAGCGCTTGACCGCATCAGAATACATCGTTCTGATGACCTTACGGTCGCACGACACGTCATGCGAGCAGCCGTGCGTCTAGACGAACGGCGCACGCCCTTGCGGCATGTCCAGGTGTCGAGCGGCATGCGACTTGCTTCGCTCTCCATCCGCATCATCTGCGACCCAGATGTGCGCCCGATCAAAAACCGATGAACAGGGCTGACATTATGAAACGCCTCCTCTCCACTTTCGCCCTTGCCGGCGCCTTCGGCCTCGCCGCGGTCGGTGCCCAGGCCGCGAAGCTCGATCAGGTGAAGGCCAAGGGCTTCATCCAGTGCGGCGTCAGCCAGGGCCTGCCGGGCTTCTCCAACCCGGACGACAAGGGCAACTGGACCGGCCTCGACGTCGACTTCTGCCGCGCCGTGGCGGCGGCGGTGTTCGGCGACACGACGAAGGTGAAGTTCACCCCCCTTTCGGCCAAGGATCGCTTCACCGCCCTGCAGTCCGGCGACATCGACGTCCTGTCGCGCAACACCACCTGGACGATCTCGCGCGATACCTCGCTGGGCCTCAACTTCACCGGCGTGACCTATTACGACGGCCAGGGCTTCATGATCCGCAAGGACAAGAAGGTGAACTCGGCGCTCGAGCTTTCCGGCGCCTCGGTCTGTACCCAGACCGGCACCACCACCGAGCAGAACGTCGCCGACTTCTTCCGCGCCAACAACATGCAGTACGAGGTCATCGCCTTCGCCACTGCCGACGAAACCATCAAGGCGTATGATTCCGGCCGCTGCGACGTCTACACCACCGACCGCTCCGGCCTCGCCGCCGAACGCCTCAAGCTGACGAACCCGGACGACCACATCGTCCTGCCCGAGATCATCTCCAAGGAGCCGCTCGGCCCGGTGGTCAGCCACGGCGACGACCAGTGGTTCGACATCGTCAAGTGGGCGCTGTTCGCGCAGGTGAACGCCGAGGAACTGGGCATCACCTCCAAGAACGTCGATGAGATGCTGAAGTCGACCAATCCCGAGATCAAGCGTCTGGTCGGCACCGAGGGCAAGTTCGGCGAGGGCCTCGGCCTCGGCAATGACTGGGCCTTCCAGATCGTCAAGCTCGTCGGCAATTACGGCGAGATGTACGACCGCAATGTCGGCCCGGACACCCCGCTGAAGCTGGCGCGCGGCACCAACGCCCTGTGGACCAAGGGCGGCCTGCAATACGCCCCGCCGATCCGCTGATCGACTAGGCGTCCCCCGGCACAGCCGGGGGACGCTCTGCGACGGAAGTGCGGGAAACATAACCCGGCTCGAGATCGGGTCCCGCCGCTTTCATGAAATGGGGCCTCCACGAGGCGAGGGGATTTATGGCGGATTGGGTCGAGCCGGCGGCCAGGCAAGGTCGTACGTCGTTAATGAACGATCCGAAGGTACGAAGTATCGTCCTTCAGGTCGTGGCATTGGTTCTGGTGATCGTCCTGGGCTGGATGTTCATCGACAATGCGCGGGAAAATCTCGCGGCGCAGAAAATCGCCACCGGCTTCGGCTTCATGGAGAATACCGCCGGCTTCGGCATCAGCCAGACGCTGGTCAGCTACTCCGAGACATCGACCTATGGCCGCGCCTTTCTGGTCGGCATTCTGAACACCCTGCTGGTGGCGGTGATCGGCATCTTCTTCGCCACCATCATCGGCTTCCTCGTCGGTATCGGCCGGCTGTCGAAGAACTTCGTCATCCGCCTGATCTGCAGCTGCTATGTCGAGCTTCTGCGTAACCTGCCGCCGCTGTTCCAGATCCTGTTCTGGTATCTCGCCGTGCTCAGCGCCATGCCGAACCCGCGCCAGAGCATCTCGATCTTCGGCGAGGCCTTCATCTCCAATCGCGGCATCGTCGTGCCGCGCCCGCTGTTCGGCGACGGCACCGGCCTGGTCCTGTGGACCTTCGGCTTCGCCGTGCTGGCGACGGTGCTCCTCGGCGCCTGGGGGCGCCAGCGCCGCGAGGAGACCGGCCGGCCGTTCCCGATGCTGTGGATCGGCCTCGGGCTGATCGTCGGGCTGCCGCTGATCGCCATGATCGTCACCGGCTTCCCGATCACCTTCGAGAAACCGGAACTCAAGGGCTTCAACTTCGTCGGCGGCATGCGCGTCATCCCGGAATTCGTGGCGCTGACGGTCGGCCTCGCCACCTATACCGCCGCCTTCATCGCCGAGAATGTCCGCGCCGGCATCACCTCGGTGAGCCACGGCCAGACCGAGGCGGCGAACTCGCTCGGCCTGCGCTCGGGCTACACCATGCGGCTGGTGGTGATCCCGCAGGCGATGCGGGTGATCATCCCGCCGCTGACCAGCCAGTACCTCAACCTGACCAAGAATTCCTCGCTGGCGGTGGCGGTCGGCTATCCCGACCTCGTCGCGGTGTTCGCCGGCACCACGCTGAACCAGACCGGCCAGGCGATCGAGATCATCGCCATCACCATGGGCGTCTACCTGGTCATCTCGATCATCACCTCGGTGATCATGAATACCTACAACAAGCGCGTCGCGCTCGTGGAACGGTGAGGAGCACGCGATGAGCCTGACCTTCGACGACGGCACCTTCATCCGCGCGCAGATGCAGACGCCGCTGCCGCCGCCCCGGCGCAATGTCGGCGTGATCGGCTGGGTGCGGCAGAACCTGTTCTCCTCCATCTCCAACGGGGTGCTGACCATCCTCGGCATCCTGCTGGTGGCGTGGATCCTGCCGCCGCTGCTGCGCTTCCTGCTGATCGACGCGGTGTGGACCGGCGACAACCGCGAGGCCTGCCTCGGCGCCCAGGTCGGCGCCTGCTGGCCGTTCATCAAGGCGAAGTTCGCCCAGCTGATCTATGGATTCTACCCCTCCGGCGAGCGCTGGCGCGTCGACCTCGTGTTCTTCCTCGGCGTCGCGCTGCTGGTGCCGCTGCTGGTGCTTTCCTGGCCGCACAAGCGGCTGAACTCCTTCCTGTTCTTCGTCGCCTATCCGATCCTCGCCTTCATCCTGCTCACCGGCGGCAATATCGGCGCCTCGAATTTCCTGCTCGGGCATTTCGGCCTGATGCAGATGGTTGCCGGCGATGCCAGCGTGGCGGGGCTGCGCCTCGGCTTCTGGCTGGACTTCCTGATCACCACGGCGCTCTGCGTCGCGGTGGCCTACCTCATCGGCCGGCTGGCCACCGGCAGCGGCCGCGGCGCGGCGACGATGACCGCCTATGTCTTCGCCGGGCTCGGCGCCATCACCTTGCTCTGGGACGTCGATTTCGGCCTCGAGCGGGTGGAGACCCGGCAATGGGGCGGGTTGCTGGTGACGCTGGTGATCGCGGTGACCGGCATCGTCGCCTCGATGCCGCTGGGCATCGCGCTGGCGCTCGGGCGGCGCTCCAAAATGCCGATCGTGCGGCTGCTCAGCGTGATCTTCATCGAGTTCTGGCGCGGCGTGCCGTTGATCACCGTGCTGTTCTTCGCCACCTACATGCTGCCGCTGTTCCTGCCGGTGGGGGTGAACCCGGACGGGCTGCTGCGCGCGCTGGTCGGCGTCGCGCTGTTCACCGCCGCCTACATCGCCGAGGTGGTGCGCGGCGGCCTGCAGGCGATCCCCAAGGGCCAATATGAGGGCGCGATGGCGATGGGCCTGACCTGGAGCCAGATGATGCGGCTGATCATCCTGCCGCAGGCACTGACGCTGGTGATCCCCGGCATCGTCAACAGCTTCATCAGCCTGTTCAAGGACACGACGCTGGTGCTGATCGTGTCGATCTTCGACTTCCTCGGCCAGCTGCGCGCCGCCTTCACCGACCCGAACTGGGCGACGCCGGTCACGCTCTATACCGGCTTCGCCTTCGCCGGCATCGTCTACTTCATCTTCTGTTTCGGCATGTCGCGCTACTCGCTGTTCGTGGAGCGCCGGCTGAACACCTCCCACAGACACTGAACGACGGAGATCGCCATGACCGAAGCCCATTCCATCGTTCCCAGCGACGAGCTCCCCGCGGTACACACCCCGCCGGGACGGGAAGTCGCGGTGGAGCTCGTCGGCGTCCACAAATGGTACGGCGAGTTCCATGTGCTGAAGGACATCAACCTCAAGGTGAAGCGCGGCGAGCGCATCGTCATTTGCGGGCCGTCGGGCTCCGGCAAGTCGACCATGATCCGCTGCATCAACCGGCTGGAGGAGCACCAGCAGGGCTCGATCGTCGTCGACGGCGTCGAGCTCACCAACGACCTCAAGCGCATCGACGAGATCCGCCGCGAGGTCGGCATGTGCTTCCAGCACTTCAACCTGTTCCCGCATCTCACCATTCTGGAGAACTGCACGCTGGCGCCGATCTGGGTGCGCAAGATGCCCAAGAAGGACGCCGAGGAACTGGCGATGCACTTCCTGAAGAAGGTGAAGATCCCCGAGCAGGCCGGCAAGTTTCCCGGCCAGCTCTCCGGTGGCCAGCAGCAGCGCGTGGCGATCGCCCGCGCCTTGTGCATGAAGCCGAAGATCATGCTGTTCGACGAGCCGACCTCGGCGCTCGACCCGGAAATGGTGAAGGAAGTGCTGGAGACCATGGTCAGCCTCGCCGAAGAGGGCATGACCATGCTGTGCGTGACCCACGAAATGGGCTTCGCGCGGCAGGTGGCGAACCGGGTGATCTTCATGGATGCCGGGCAGATCATCGAGTCGAACGAGCCGAACGCATTCTTCTCCAACCCGCAGCACGAGCGCACCAAGCTGTTCCTCAGCCAGATCCTGCACTGAGGGGGCTGCGATCCCCGCATGGGGGCCGGAATGCGAATGGAATGCGAACGGCCGCCTGAGAAGAGGCGGCCGTTTTCGTTGGTGGTCGCTGGTGGCGACGGTCGGCTGGTGTGGCGCTCGCCAGGGCCGGAGCGGGCTCGCCCCTCACCGACCCGCTTCGCGGGCCACCTCTCCCCAATGGGGAGAGGGCAGGAAAGGGCGGGCTCGGGATGGGGCGGTGATGGCTCGGACGCGAGGGCTCAGAGGCGAGAGTGTGGACGCGAGGGCTCCGAGGTAAGGGCTCTCTCGGTTCGCCGGAAGGCTGGGTTGCCGGCGGTCAGGCCGGGCCGATGGCGATCAGCCGTTCCGAGGAGCCCCACTCGGCCCACGAGCCGTCATAGAGCGCCACCGGCGGGGTGCCGAGACTGTCCAGCGCCATCCAGAGGATGGCGGCGGTGACGCCGGAGCCGCAGCTGGTGATCACCGGCTTGCCGGTATCGACGCCCGCCGCGGCGACGACGGCGCGCAGGTCCTCGGCATCGCGCAGCCGGCCATTCGCCACCACGCTCGAGGACGGCAGGTTGAGGGCGCCCGGTATGTGCCCGGCGCGCACGCCCGGCCGCGGATCCGGCGCCTCGCCGCGGAAGCGGTCGCCGGGACGGGCATCGAGGATCTGCGCCCCGCCGGCTTCGCTCGCCTGCGCCATATCCTCGACGCCAGCAACGCGGCGGCGGTCGAGGCGGGCGGTGAAGCGGGCCGGTGGGCGCTGCACTTCGCCGCTTTCGAGCGGGCGGCGCTCGTCGCGCCATTGCGGCAGCCCGCCCTCGAGCACGAAGACGTTGGCGGCGCCGAACACGAAGAAGGTCCACCAGCCGCGCGCCGCCGAGAACAGGCCGAGGCTGTCATAGACCACGATGGTCATGCCGTCGCCGATGCCCAGCGCGCCGACCGCCTCGCTGAATGCCTGTTCCGTAGGCAGCATATGCGGCAGGCCGCTCGACCGGTCGGCGACGGCATCGATGTCGAAGAACACCGCGCCGGGAACATGCGCGTCGAGATATTCGGCACGCGCGGCGCGCCCGGCGGTCGGCAGATGCCAGGAGGCATCGACGACGACGACATCGGGGGCGTTGAGATGCTCGGCCAGCCACTGGGTGGTGACGAAGCGGCTGCCGGACGGGACGGCCGAGGCGGTGGTCATGGGCGTGATCCCTGTGTGGTCGCTATAGGGCGAGCGCTGCAACCGCGCTCAGGCGAGGGCGAGCCGGACGCGGCGGTTCTGCTGGCCCTTCTTCTCGATCTTGCTGACGACGACCGGGCCGATCTCGCCGAGCCGGCGCACATGAGTGCCGCCGCAGGGCTGGAGGTCGATCTCGCCGATCCGCACCAGCCGCACCCGGCCCGAGCCCCGCGGCGGCTTGACCGACAGGGTTTTCACCAGACCCGGATTGGCGTCGAGCTCGGCGTCGGTGATCCAGCTTTCGGTGACGGCGGCGTCGCTGGCGATCAGTTCGTTGACGCGGGCGGTGATGGCGTCCTTGTCGAGGCCGGCATCGGGAATGTCGAAGTCGAGCCGGCTCTCCTGCTCGCCGATCGAGCCGCCGGTCACCGGATAGGGCAGGGCGACGGAGAGCAGGTGCAGCGCCGTGTGCATGCGCATGCGGTTATAGCGCGGCGCCCAGTCGAGGCGGGCGACCAGCGTGTCGCCCGGCGCCGGGCGGACCGCATCGGGCGCCAGAAGATGGACGATGTCCTGCTTGTCCGCCGACCACACGGCGCCGGTGATCGCGGCCTCGGTGCCATCGGCACCGACCAGCCAGCCGGTATCGCCCGGCTGGCCGCCGGCGGTGGCATAGAATACCGAACGATCGAGCACGACCCCGCCTTCAGGCGTCACGCCGACCACCGTCGCCGGAGTCTCGACCAGATAGGCGTCGTCGCGGAACAGAAGCTCGGTTGCCATCACTGCATCACGTTCGGGACATTGATCGTGCGCTCAAGCCAGCCGGGGACCGGCAGGCCCTTCTCGCGCAGGAAGACCGGGTTGAACAGCTTCGACTGGTAGCGGGTGCCGAAATCGCACAGCAGGGTCGCGATGGTGTGGCCGGGACCGAGCTCCCTGGCGAGGCGGATGGCGCCGGCGATGTTGATGCCCGACGAGCCGCCAAGGCACAGGCCCTCGAACTCCAGGAGATCGAACACGATCTGCACCGCCTCGGCGTCGGGGATCTGGTAGGCGATGTCGATGGGGGCGTCTTCCAGATTGGCGGTGATGCGGCCCTGGCCGATACCCTCGGTGATCGAGGAGCCTTCGGATTTCAGCTCGCCGGTGGTGTAGTAGCTGTAGAGCGCGGCGCCGAAGGGATCGGCGAGGGCGACCTTGATGTTGGGATTGCGCTGCTTCAGCGCGATGGCGCAGCCGGCCAGCGTGCCGCCGGTGCCGACCGCGCTGACGAAGCCGTCGACCTTGCCGTCGGTCTGCGCCCAGATCTCCGGGCCGGTGGTCTCGATATGCGCCTGCCGGTTGGCGACGTTGTCGAACTGGTTGGCCCAGACGGCGCCGTTCGGCTCGGTCTTGGCCAGCGCCTCGGCGAGGCGGCCGGAGACCTTCACGTAATTGTTCGGATTGGCGTAGGCCACGGCGGGCACCTCGACCAGCGTGGCGCCGGCAAGCCGCAGCATGTCCTTCTTTTCCTGGCTCTGGGTCTCGGGAATGACGATCACCGAGCGGAAGCCGAGCGCGTTGCCGACCAAGGCGAGGCCGATGCCGGTATTGCCGGCGGTGCCCTCGACGATGACGCCGCCGGGCTTGAGCTGGCCCTTGTTCACCGCATCCTGGATGATGAACAGCGCCGCGCGGTCCTTCACCGACTGGCCGGGATTGAGGAATTCCGCCTTGCCGAGAATGGTGCAGCCGGTCTCTTCCGAGGCGCGCTTGAGTTTGATGAGCGGCGTGTTGCCGATCGCCTCGACGAGACCGTTGCGGATATCCATGGTGCTGATTTCATATGTCGGTTCAAGGGGCACAGAAAATAGTAGCCGGAAACCGGCTCGGCAACCTTTGTCGCCGTCATTCCTCGCCGCTGCGATGATAAGCGGCGAGCGCCCGCTCGCGCGCGGCGCCGTGTTCCACGATCGGGCGCGGATAGCCGGTGCCGAGCTCGACGCCGGCACGGGCCAGCACCTCCGGCTTCGCCCGCCATGGCTGGTGGATGACATCCGCCGGCAGCTCCGCCAGCTCCGGCACGAAGCGGCGGACATAGGCGCCGTCGGGATCGAATTTCTCGCCCTGCAACATCGGATTGAAGATGCGGAAATAGGGGGCGGCATCGGCGCCGGAGCCGGCGACCCATTGCCAGCTGGCGGGATTATTGGCCGGATCGGCATCGACCAGCGTGTCCCAGAACCAGGCCTCGCCACGCCGCCAGTCGACGAGGCCGTGCTTGATGAGGAAGGAGGCGGCGATCATCCGCACCCGGTTGTGCATCCAGCCGGTCTGCCACAGCTGGCGCATGCCGGCGTCGACGATCGGGTAGCCGGTGCGG
Organism: Ancylobacter defluvii; assembly: GCF_018390605.1. GTDB lineage: Bacteria > Pseudomonadota > Alphaproteobacteria > Rhizobiales > Xanthobacteraceae > Ancylobacter > Ancylobacter defluvii. Next base: position 15,572 of record NZ_JAHBGD010000024.1, on the reverse strand, counting down.
CCGCGCCGCCAGGCGCGCTCGAAGGCGCCGTCGTCGCGCCATGCGAAGCTGTCGAAGCGGTGGTTGACGTTGGTGGTCGCGAGGTCGGGGTTGTGGAACAGCAAATGGTAGGAGAACTCCCGCCAATAGAGTTCGCTGCGGAACTTCTCGACGTCGCGGCCCAGCGCCTCGCCGGCTTCGGCGGCATGGTGGAGGGCGGCCAGCGCCTGCACCGGCGAGAGATTGCCGAAGCGCAGGAAGGGTGACAGCCGCGAGGTGTGCTCGCTGTCCGGCCGGTCGCGCCGCTCGGCATAGCCGTGGATGCCGTGATCGAGAAAGCCGCGCAGCACCTCGTGCGCGCCCGCCTCGCCCGGTTGCCAGCTCGCGCGCAGGCCGCCGGCCCAGTCCGGCTGGGCGGGTTCGAGGTGCCATGCCGCGAGCGTGTCGCCGGGCAGGTCCGGGCCGGGCGGCAGGGCCTCTGGCCTGGGGACGATCCTGCGCGGGCCGAGCGGCGCGGCGGCACGGTAGAACGGGGTGAAGACGCGATACGGCCCGCCGGATTTGGTACGCAGCGTCCAGGGCTCGTGCAGCAGCGTAGCCGAATGGCTGGTCACCTCGACGCCGGCCCGCGTCAGCTCGGCCTTGATGCGGCGGTCGAGGGCGATGGCGCCGGCGTCGTAGCGCCGGTTCCAGTGCACCGATACGACGCCGGCCTCCCGGACGAGATCGCGCAGCACCTCGTCGGCCGGCCCACGCCGCAGCAGCAGGCTTCCGCCGGCCCGTTCGATATCGGCGGCGAGGGCTGCCAGCGAGCGGCCTAGCCACCAGCGGGCCGCGCCGCCAAGGGAGCGCAGGCCGGGCGTCGCCTCGTCCAGCACATAGAGGAGGATCAGCGGCCGCTCCTGCGCCAGCGCGGCGGCGAGCGCCGGATTGTCGGCGAGGCGCAGATCGTCGCGGAACCAGACGAGGGTGGGGGCGGAGGTGGTGTGGGTCATGTGCAGGCCATTGGCACGGAACAGGCGGGAGCTTCTACGCGGCGGCCGGCCGGATGGATCGTGCGATGGCGAAAAGCGGGTGGCGGGACAGCTTGCGGATTATTCATGTCGATCATACTGTAAATCCGAACCCGGCGGTGCGCCGCCATTTTCCGTGAGGCTATCATGTCGTCCCCCATCCCATCCGGCACCGCTCTCGTCACCGGCTCCTCGTCCGGCATCGGCAAGAGCTACGCGCAGCAGCTTGCACGCCGCGGCCACGACCTCGTTCTCGTTGCCCGCGATGCGGCGCGGCTGGAGGCGCTTGCCGCCGAGCTTCGCGCCGAGACCGGCCGCAAGGTCGATGTCCTGCCGGCCGATCTCGGCGTGGCCGGCGATGTCGAGCGCGTCGCGGCCCGGATCGAGGCCGATCCGACGATCACGCTGGTGGTCAACAATGCCGGCATCGGCACCGGCAGCGGCGTGACGGGCGGCGACCTCGCCGCCACCATGGCGATGGTGCAGCTGAACGTGACGGCGCTCACCCGGCTGTCCTTCGCCGCGGTCAACGCGTTCACCGCGCGGGGCAACGGCACGCTGGTGAACGTCGCCTCGGTGGTGGCGCTGGCGTCGGAGGCGTTCGCCGGCGCTTATGCCGCGACCAAGGCCTATGTGCTGTCGTTTACCCAGTCGCTGAACGGCGAACTGAAGGACGGGCCGGTGCGGGTGCAGGCGGTGTTGCCCGGCTATACGCGTACCGAATTCTTCGACCGTGCCGGCATCGATCCCGCGCGGCTGCCGGCCGACATGGTGATGCCGGTCGACGACCTCGTGGCGGCGGCGCTGAAGGGGCTCGAACTCGGCGAGCTGGTGACCATCCCCTCGCTGCGCGATCTCGACAAATGGAAGGCGTTCGAAGCCGCACGGTCGGCGCTGCATCCCGAACTGTCGCTTGCCAGCCCGGCGGAACGCTACCGCGCCGCCTGACCGCCAAGATGGCCGGCGCTCAGTAGTCCCACTGGGCGCCGATGCCGACTTCCGCCGCGCCGCCGGCCGAGGTGGCGCCCTGCAGGCGGATGTTCTTGGTGACGTCGACATCGACCGTCACCTTGCTGGAGTTGGCGCTCGTGCCCTGCCGCACGCCGAGATAGATGTTGTCGTTGAGCCGCCGGCCGACGCCGACCTGCCCGCCGGTGCCGGCGTCGTCGGTGCCGACCACGAGGCTGTCGACCCCGAGTGAGCGGCGCACATCGTTGAGCACGCCCGAGCCGCCGGAGAACTGGGCGACGGTCTGGGCGATCTGCAGCGCCTGCCCGGAAGACAGCTGGCCGACCGAGCGGCCGAACAGCAGCCGCGACAGCACCTCGTCCTGCGGCAGGGTGGGAGTGGAGGTGAAGTCGATCTCCGGCGCCGAGGCCGGCCCGGTGACGATGATGCGGGCGGTGACGTCGCTCGCCGTGGTCTCCGCCACGAAATCCAGCTCGGGATCGGTGGTGCCGGTGAAGGTCACCCGGCCGCGGGTGAAGGAGAGGCGGCGGCCGACGAAATCGAAATTGCCGCGCCGCATCTCGAAGCCACCCATTGCCACCGGCGCCGACGAGGTGCCGCGCAGTTGGATGTCGCCGCCGAGCTCGGCCTCGATCCCCATGCCGCGCACGAACACGTTGTTCGGCGCCGAAATGGTGAGGTCTAGCGGGATGCCGGCATCCGCCGGGCGGGCCTCGCGCCGCGCGGCGCGGGCGGCGCCGGGCACCGAGCGCTTGCCGGCATTGACATGGCGGACATTGAGGCTCTGGACGCCGCCCGGCAGCCGGTCGGGAATGTTGACGTCGAGGGCGCGCACCACCATGCGGCCGGTGACGCGCGGATTGTTGAGGAAAGCGCCTTCCACCGCGATCCGCCCCTCGGTGACGAGTCGCATCAGCTCGCTGTTCACCAGCTGGGCGTTGACCATGTCGATCTCGATCCGCCCCGGGAAGCCGGCGGCGGGGTCGAGGCCGATGGTGCCGCGGCCGGCGAGGCTGCCGCCATTGGTGGTGCGGGCGGAGAAGGAGGTGAGGGTGACGCTGCGCTGGTTGCCGGTGAGCACCGCCTCGATGCGGTCGAGGTTGATGCCGTTGAGGCTGTCGATATAGCGCCCGCCGGTGATGCGGATGGTGCCGCCGGCATTGGGCGCGCTCGCGGTGCCGGTGACCGTGGCGTTGATCGCCGCGTTGCCGACCACCTGGGCGCCGGTGGTCGCCAGCATCGGGTTGAGGATGCCGAGATCGACCCCGCCGCGAATGGCGAGATCGAGCGCGCCGGCGCCGAGCGGCACCGAGCCGTTGATGGTAAGTGCCTGAAGATACCGGCCCCTTATCTCCGAGCGGATGGTGGCGCGGCCGCTGCCGAGATCGCCGCGCGCGGTGATGTCGAACGGTCCGGCACCGCTGCGGGCGACGTCCGGCGTCGACAGCCGGGTGACGGTGAGCTGGTAGTTGCCGGTCGGCGCCGCCGCCGTGCCGGTGATGCGGGCATTGCCGGCCAGCGTGCCGGAAAGGTTCAGCCCCGGGGCGGCAAGCTCGTCGAGGGAGAGCGGGATCGCCCGTAAATCCGCTGTCAGATCAAGGCGTTCGCCAGCGCTGCCGGCCACGGTGACGCTGCCGCCGCCGGCATTCAGGGCGAGGCGATCAATGGTCACGGTGCCACCGGCATAGGCGATGTTGGCCGGCGCGGTGGTGGCGATGGTGGTGCTGCCGCGGGTGGCGGAGAGGCGATCGAGCCGCAGCCGGGCGCCATCGCCCTGCCGGGCCAGCCGGCCGGCGGCGCGCAGGGCGGTGTTCTGCACCGTCGCGTCGACGGTGAGGTCGGTGCCGTCCGTGCCGCCCTTGCCGCGTATCGTAGCGTTTTCAATCACTTGACCGGAAACATTGGCGCCGCGGATCTCGACGCTGCCGTCGAGGGAGGGCACGCCGATGGGGTCGATCACTGTGGCGTCGATGCGGGCCATGGCGACGGACTGGCCGGCGGCAGCGACGCGCTCGGCATTGCCCTTCACCGCAACCCGTTGACGACCCTCGCTTATATCGAGGGTGATGTCGGCGTTGAGGCTGCCGGCCAGCTCGGTGAGCACCAGCGGCGAGATGTCGGCGAGGTTGGGGGCGGCGAGGGTCAGGCGGCCGGTGGCGAGGCTGGCGTCGGTGATGGTGACGCCGCCGGTGGCTCGCGCTGATCCGATAGCGATATCAAGGTTTTGTATCTCGAACCGATCATCGGGCGCGCTGGCGAAGGCGCCGCTGCCGGTCGCCGGCTGCCCGGCGACCGTGCCGTTCAGGCGGAAGGTGGCGTTCGGGTTGCCGGTGATGTCGTTGCCGGTGAAATCCAGCGTAAGTCCTTGAATTGGCTTGCCCATCGCCGTGCCGGACGGGATCGACACCTGCGCGGTGGCCTTCAGCTCGTCCAGCGAGCCGGAAAAGGCGCCGCGCGCTTCCACCGCGCCGGTGACGCGGGGGTCGAGGCGGGAGAGGTCGGCAAGGTTCAGGCTCGCGCGCAGATCGGCGGCGGAGGTGTCGAGATGGCCGTCCATCGCAAAGGCGAGGCCCTCGGCATTCATCCGCAAGTTGTTGATCGAAATAGCTGTTTCGCCGGAACGCTCCAGCGACCCGGTAAGGGTCGTCACCCGGCCGAAGAAGCCGTCGGCGGCGGGAACGCCGGTGACGACGTTCTGCGAGCGGCCGTTGATGGTCAGCGACAGGCGGGACAGGTTGTCGCTCGCCTTGATGCCGATGTCGAACTGCGCCTCGCCCGACAGCGGCCGCTCGATCAGCGGGGTGAGGGTGGCGAGGTCGAGGCGCTCGACATTGAAATTGCCGTCGATCGCCGCCCGGTCGGCCTGGCCGGTGAAGCGGGCGGTGAGGCCGGTGAGGTGTATGGTGAGGCCGGTGAGGCGCGAAAGTGCCGTGTCGCCGGCCGGGACCAGGCCGGTGGCCTGGAAGCGGGCGGTGGGGCCGAGCGCGGCGGCCACTTGCGGCTCGGTGGCGGTGAGGCCCTGCGCCTCGCCCTCGGCGGTGAGCGCGAGGTTGCCTTCCGTGTCGGGCCGGGTGGTGGCGTCGAGGGTCAGGGTGCCGGTGCCGTAGCCGGCGCCGGCGAGACCCGCTGCCACCACATGGGCGTCGACCGCCGGGGCGGCGATATTGCCCTTCACCGTGCCTTCGAGGGTGCCGGACTGCCAGCTCATCCCCGGCGCCAGCGCCGCGAAGCGGGCATTGTCGGGCACGCGGGCCTGGAAGCTGAGATCGGCGATGCGGCTGTCGAGATCGAAGCTGCCCTTCATCGCGGCGCCGAAGCCGGCCGCCCGCACGCTGGAACTCTCGATGGCAAGGCGGTTGGCGGTATCGAGGGTGGCGGCGGCGGCGAGCTCGGTACGGCCTTCGAACAGCGGCGCGATGTCGGCGGGAAGCAGCCGGGCGATATCGGCATCGATGGCGGCGGTGAAGCGATGGCCCTCGGTGACGGCGCGGATGCCGGCGGCGCCGGACGCGTGCGCCAGAGTGCCGGCCTGCAGCGCAAGGTGGCCGTCCCACTGGTCGAGCGTGCCGCTGCCCTTGAGCGAGGCGGTGAGTTCCGGCAGGCCGTCCATGCCGGCGGCGCGGGCGATGAGGCCGCCGCTGGGCTCGTCGGCGGAGAGGTCGAGGTCGAGCTGCCCGCTCTCCGGCGCATAGGCGGCGGTGCCGGCGATGCGGCCGGGGGCGTCGCGGCGATCGATCTCGAACTTCAGCGACACCGCGCGGGTCGCCGCCGAGAGATCCGCCGAGGCGGTGAGGCCGAGCGTGGCGGCGTGGCCGAGCACCGGCGCGGCGAGGATGATCTCGTCGATGGCGAGGCGTTCGAGCCGCACCGGCAGCAGCGGGATGCCGGACGAGGAGGAGGGCGGCGGCACGGGCTGTTCCGCCGGCGGCAGCGGGCGGCGCAGCACCTCCACCTTGGCGGCTTCCAGCGCCGAGACGTCGACGGAGCGGTTGAACAGCGCCAGCGGGCTCCAGGAGAGCCGGGCGCCGGAAATGCTGGCGAACGGGCCTTCCTCGTCGGACAGGATGATGCGCTCCACCCCGATGTCGGAGGGGATGAAGCCGCTTATGCCCTCGATGCTGACGGCGATGCCAGGGGTGGAGGCGAGCGAGGAGGCGAGGCGGGCCAGCACGGCCTTGCCCGGCGGGGTCTGGATCGCCCCGAAGGCGACCAGCACCAGCAGCACCAGCCCGATCAGGGCATAGATGAGAAAGCCGAGAAACCGCGCCACCATCAGAAGGCCTGCCCCAAGCTGACATAGATGCCGTAGCTGCCGTCGTCCGGCCCCGGATTGAGCGGGAAGGCGACGTCGAACCGCAACGGACCGATCGCGGTGTAGTAGCGAAGGCCGATGCCGGCCGAATACTTCATCTCATCGAAATCCGGCGCTTCGCTGGCGAAGGCCGAACCCATGTCGAAGAACGGCACCACGCCGATGCTGTCGGTGACCCGGATGCGCGCCTCGAAGGAGGCCTCGAAATAGGAACGGCCGCCGATGATGATGCCGTCCTCGTTGCGCGGCGAGGCGGACTGGTAGTCATAGCCGCGCAGCGAGCCGCCGCCGCCGACATAGAAACGCCGCTGCGGCGGGATGTCGTACAGATCGGCACCGAGCATGCTGCCAGCGGCGACGCGACCGGCGAGGATGTATTTCTTGGCCTCGTCGAGCGCGTAATAGGTCGAGAAGCGGGCATTGAGCAGCGTCGGCACGCCATTGGCATCGCCGAGCTGGGCGAAGGGCTCGGCAATGCCGGTGAAGCGGATGCCCTTGGACGGGTCGAGCCGGTTGTCGGTGTTGTCGTAGTTGAACTCGAACGGCACGCCGGCGATGAAATAATCGTTGATGCCGGTGGTGTCCTCCACCCGCGACTGTTCGAGATCGATGCTGATCTGCAGCGAGGCCTCGTCGTTGAAGCGGTGGCGGATGCCGGCGAGGAAGGTGCCGGCCTCGCGCACATAGGCGTTAGTGACCTCGCGCAGCACCGCCGCCGAGGCGAGGAGATCGTCGCGGGCGGTGATGATGCCCGGCTTCATGAAGGTGGCTGCGACCTTGTAGCCGAACGGATCGGCGTCCGGCACCGCGTCGGACTTCTGGCCGAACCAGGAGACCTGGGCGTCGAGGCGCAGGGTTTCGCCGCCGCCGAACAGGTTGCGCGCCCCCCAATAGCCGTTGATCGCCGAGCCGTCGGTGGAGGAATAGCTCGCCGAGAAGCCGATATAATGCGGCTTGCGGGGCGATACCTCGATGGTGATCGGCAGCGAGCCGTCGGGATCGAGATGGTCGGCCTCGATGATCCGCACGCTGGCGATGGATTCATATTCCAGCAGCCGCCGGCGCAGCCGGTTCAGCACATCCGGCGAATAGGGGGTGCCGGGGGCGATGTCGATGCGGTCCTCGATGAAGCGCGGCGTGAGGAAATCGGCGCCGTTGACGCTGAAGCGGCCGAAAGTGGCGCGCGGGCCGGGCTCGACATAGAAGCTGACGTCGAGCTGGCGCACGGCGTGGTCGGCGACCACGTCCTTGTCGACCACGCGGGCGAAGGGATGGCCGGCATCGCGCCAGTGATTGGTCAGCACCGTCTCGCTGCGCACCACCGTGGTGGCGAGCGCCGGCTCGCCCGGCTGCAGCCCCAGGCTGGCGAGGCTCGGCGCGTCGGGCAGCGGGCGCCGCGTGTTGGCGTCGAGAATGGCGATGCGGCCGAAATGGAACAGCGGGCCGGGATCGACCGTGACCACCACCGGCACCGGGCCGCGCTTGCGCGACGTCTCGACGATGTCGAAGATATTCGGCGCGTCGGGGGAATTGCCGGCCACGGTGATGCGGATGTTGCTGCCGTAATAGCCGATGGAATAAAGCGCGGCGTTGATCGCCGGCCCGTCCGACAGGGCGCGGCGGATCAGCCCGGCGGCGCCGGCCGGCGGGCGGGCCTTCAGCCGCTCCAGATTGGAGGCGTCCTCGACGGCGCTGCGCACGTCGCGGTCGGTCGATTTCACCTCGAAGCTGAGATTATAGGGCGTGGCGTCGATGGTCGGCGGCTCGCGGGCGGCGACGCGCGAGGGGTTGAACAGATCGAGGATCGGCCCAAGCAGGCCGGATTGCGGCGCCTCGTTGGTCGGCTGGGTCGCCGGCTGGGCGGCGGTGCCGGAAGCGGGCGACGAAGACGGCGTTTGCGTCGATTGGGCGAGTGCCGGCGATGCGGCGAGCAGGGCCTGCGGCGCAACGAAAGCGACCAGCATGACCGCCAGCCGAAACCTCTTCTGTCCTGCGGTCCGGTTCCCCTGCAACGCCACCCTCTTAACCCGTCGTAGCTGGCCGCGAACCCGGGCGGGATCACGGGGCGGCCCGTACGGGGCCCATCTCCATTTCCCGGCAAGCTAGAAGAATAGGGTGAACAGAGACTTGCCGCGCGCACACATGGTTCTGATTGCCGGCTGGAGCGGCGCGCGTCAACCGCCCGCGGGCATTTTCACGGCAGCCGGCGGGGCGACGTGGTATGACGATAGGTCACGGGCCGATGAACCGATGGATCTCGGCGGCGAGCGCCTGCACCTCCGCCGCGCCCTTGGAGCCCGGCGCCGTCTCCTGAATGGTGCGGCCCGCGCCCATGGAGGCGGCGAAGGCGACACGGTTGCCGAGCCGGCTCTCCGCCGCCGGATGGCCGAGCGCTTGGATGGCTTCGGCGATCTCCTGCGTCAGCGCGACGCGGGGCAGAACGCGGTTGATGACGAGGAGGGACGGCGTGCCTTCCTTGGCGATCATTTCCAGCGTCGCCTGCGTCGCCCACAGATCGACCGGGGTTGGCTGCACCGGCACGGCGACCAGGCTGGCCGCCTCGATGGCCGGGCGGGATTCGATGTCGGATTTCGGCGGGGTGTCGATGACGACGAAGTCGTAGTCGCGGGCGAGGCTGCGGGCCTCGCGCCGGGCGCCCCAGCCGGAAGCGGTGCGGAAATCGAGGCCGGTGCCGGCTTCGCCAAGGCTGCTCTCGCGCCGCTCGAACCATTCGCCGAGGCTGCCCTGCGGATCGCAGTCGAGCAGGGCGACGCGCACGCCGTCAAGCGCCAGCGCCACCGCAAGGTGGGCGGCGAGCGTGGTCTTGCCCGAGCCGCCCTTCTGCTGGGCGATGGTGATGATCCGGCCGGCCATGGCGCGTCTTTCCCCGGTCGCGACGGATTCGCAAAGGGCAAGGTCGCATTGGGGCCGGCAGGCAGCAAGCGTAATGCGGAGGGAGGAGCGCTGAAAACGCGGTCACCGGCGGGGCGGCGGCAAAAGCCCCATCCTCTGCGTGGCCGAAGCCGGCTGTTGCCGGGTTGTGGGCGCGGCGGAAGGCGAGGCAGGTCTCGGCTTCGGCGGAGAGGCGGCTCGCGGAGCGGACGGGGAGGAGCGGTGCCGCGGCAAGCGCAGGCACGACAAGCGCAGGAGCGGCAGGCTTAGCCGGGGGAAAAGCTTAGCCGGGGCGCGCGACCGCGAGGGTCGTGCGCGTCACCCCGACCCTCTCCCCGTCGGGGAGAGGGAGCCGCCGCCTTGCTTCAGGCGGCGGGAGGGTCGATCTCAGACCTGCGCGCCGGAGCCCAGCACCACCACCTTGGTGCCGACCGGCACGCGGTTGTAGAGGTCCATGGCGTCCTGGTTGATCATGCGGATGCAGCCGGAGGAGACGTTGGTGCCGATGGTCTTCGGCTCCAGCGTGCCGTGGATGCGGTAGAGCGTGTCCTTGTTGTTCTGCCACAGATACATCGCCCGCGCGCCGAGCGGGTTGGCGAGGCCGCCGGGCACGCCGATGCCGCTCTGCAGCTTGGTGAGCTGCGGCTTGATGTCCGGGCGGCGGGCGATCATCTCCGCCGGCGGGTACCAGTCCGGCCATTCCTGCTTGGAATTGATGGTGGCGGTGCCCGACCAGCCGAAGCCTTCCTTGCCGACGCCGACGCCGTAGCGGATCGCCGTGCCGCCGGGCTGCACCAGATAGAGGAAGTGATTCTTGGGATCGATGACGATGGTGCCGGGCGCCTGCTTGCCGTCATAGGGCACCTGCCGGCGCAGATAGACCGGGTTGATGCTCGACGTATCGAAGGCGGCCACCGGGAAGCGGTCCTGCGCCGCGCCATAGCTGGGCGTGGGGGCGAAGGACATCGCCGGCAGCGCCGGCTCGGGGGCGGACGCGGTCTGGGTGCTCTTGCACCCGGCGAGCGCCAAGGAAAGCCCGGCCATGGACAGGCCGGAAAGTAGAACGCGACGATCTATGGACGGCATGGTCCGCTTGTCTCCCGCACGAAGCGCCTGGATGGCCGGCGCTTCGTTCCCCGTAAAATCCCGAATCGCAGCGGCCTGTCCAAGACACGTTGCGACGACACGTTGCGACATTCACCTTAACGAATCGTTTGCCATAAATATTCACGACTTCAGGTGGACGTGATCGACTTTCGCCCGTGCTCAGGCGCTCGTGAACGACTGGCCGCCCGGACGCGGCAGCGTGTGGACCTCCTCGACGGCGGCGTAGTCGAAATAGCCGCAGCGGGCGAGGGAATTGAGCTTCTCGATGCGCAGGATGCCGTCTTCGACGAAGGCCTCGTCGATGTGGATGCCGACGATCTCGCCGAACACCAGCCAGTGGCCGGTGGCGGCACCGGAGCGGCCGACCAGCTCGCGGGCCTCGACCAGCACGCATTCCAGCGCGCAGGGGCTGGCGGCGACCCGCGGCGGCTTTACGAGGTGCGAGGGCGCGCGGGCGAGGCCGGCGAGATCGAACTCGCTCTCCTCGCGCGGCAGCACCGCCGAGGTGAGGTTCACCTGCGCCAACAGCGGGTGGGTGGCGAGGTTGCAGACGAACTCGCCGGTGTCGAGGATGTTGCGCACCGTGTCCTTCACCCCGGAGGAGGAGAACATGACGATGTCCGGGCTCTCGCTCACCAGGTTGAAGAAGGAATACGGGGCGAGATTGGCGACACCGGCCGGCGACAGGCTGGAAATCCAGCCGATCGGGCGCGGGGCGACGATGGCCTTCAGCGGATTGTGCGGCAGCAGGGCGTGGTCGCGCCCGGTCGGTGCGTAGAACATCGCGGCCTCTCAGAAGCGGGTGGCGATGTCGGCGAGCGCCGGGCGGGGACGGTCCTCCTGCGGACGGGCCAGCGTGCCGATATGCACGAAGCCGACGATGCGCTCCTCCGCCGACAGGCCGAGCGCGGTGCGCACGCGGGCATCATAGGCGTACCATTCGGTGAGCCAGGTCGCGACATAGCCGAGCGCGTTGGCCGCCAGCACCAGCAGCGTGCAGGCGGCGGCGCCGGACAGCAATTGCTCCCATTCCGGGATCTTCACATGCGGGGTGGCCTTCGACACCACGGCGATGACCAGCGGCGCCCGCGAGAGCCGGCTGTGCTCGATGGCCACCCGGTCGGCATCGGCCTCGGGAACGTCCTGCCGGAACACGGCGGCGATGAGCTCGCCCGCCCGCTCGCGTCCCTCGCCCTCGAAGACGACGAAGCGCCACGGTGCCAGCTTGCCGTGATCCGGCACCCGCGAGGCGATGGTGAGCATCTCGTCGATCTCCGCCGGCTTCGGGCCGGGGGCGACGATGTCGAAGATTTTCGGGCTCTTGCGCAGCTTGAGCAGCCGCAATGCGTCGGGAGCGGTGATGGAGGCCGTCGTGGAGGTCGTCGTGGAGGTAGTCGTCATGGCGATGTTCCCCTGTCGCTCCTGCGCCTAGCACGCGACGGGAGGCCGGGCCAAGGGGCGGGGCGGGCGCGACGCAGCGTCAGCGTTTTCAATTTGCCGCGCGCCGCAGCGCCATTGGCAGGCGGCGATGCGCGGGACTTGAATTTGCCCTTGTTCGCGGGCACCAAGAGGCCATGTTCGCGACCCCCTCCCGCTTCGCCCGCTACCCCACCTTTTCGCGCCGCGCCGGCATGCGGCCGGGCGCGCTGCTGGCGGCGCTGCTGACGGCGCTGTGCCTGGCCTCGCCCTCCGCCTTCGCGGCGATGGCGGACAGCGATGGGGCGGGCAGCGGCGGCGGCGATGCCTCGGTGTTTTCCTCCGGCTCGCTGGCGCAGTCGATGCCGTTCATCGGCAACCAGGCGCCGGGCGTCGGCGCGCCGCGGCGGCTGGCGCCGCAGACGCCGGCGCCCGCCGCCCCCGCCAAGGGGCCCGCGCCGGCAGCGGCGGCCGGCACGGCGGGCGACCCGCACACCATCCTGCCGCAGCCGCCGGCCGGCAAGGCGGCGATCGGCATGAGCGCCCGCTTCGGCGCCAACCTGCCGCAGATCCCGCGCGGAGTGGTCTGGCGGGTGTTCGACGACCGGCCGGAAGCCTCGGGCGCCTATCCGCTGGTCGCCGAGGCGGCCGAGCCGGCGCCGGTGTTCTTCCTCTCGCCCGGCGGCTATGTGGTGCATGTCTCCTACGGCCTTGCCAGCGTCGCCCGCCGCATCGTGGTCGGCGAGGATTCCCGCCGCGAGCAGATCACCATTCCCGCCGGCGGGGTGATGCTGCAGAGCGATGTCGGCGACAAGCCGATCCCGGCCTCCAAGGTCAGCTACGACATCTTCGAGGGCAGCTTCCTGCAAGGGCGCGCCGCCAGCCGCCCGTTCTATCGCGGCGCCGAGCCGGGCAGCCTCGTGGTGCTGCCGGCCGGCGAGTATTACGTGGTTTCCACCTATGGCGAGGGCAATGCGGTGTTGCAGGCCGACATTGCGGTGCAGCCCGGCAAGGTGACCGACGCCACGCTGCATCACCGCGCTGCCGAGATCACCCTGCAGCTGGTGGCGCAGGCCGGCGGGGCGCCGCTCTCGGGCACGCAATGGTCGGTGCTGACGCCGGGCGGCGACTCGATCAAGGATTCGTCGGTGCCGACGCCGGCCTTCGTGCTGGCGGAGGGCGAATACACCGCGCTGGTGCGCTATGACGGCAAGACCTTCACCAAGACCTTCAACGTCGAATCCGGCTCGGACACGCGGGTGGACGTGCTGGTGGGCGAGCAGGCCGCGGCGCCCGAGGGCTCCGGCGACTGAGCGTTCCGGCGACTGGGGGCTCCAGCGACCGGACTCCGCGACTGCGGACTCCGCGACAGCCCGGCTGCGCCGGACAGGGTTAACCGGCGCCTGCCATTCATGGTCAACGAATTCTTAATGCCGGTGTGCTCCAATCCCCCTCCGGCAGGCGGATGGAGGTGGGCATGATCGTGCATCAATATCTCCTCTGGGCGAAGTCGGTCTCCGACGAGGAGCGCGGTCGCGGCCTCGGGATGCTGGCCGGCGCCTATGCCCGCGGCGAACTCGACGGCGTGGACGCGCTCGGCTTCGAGGCGGCGCTGCCGGTGCTCGCGCAGGATCCCTATCCGCCGGCGCGGCTGGCGCTTGCCGAGGCGCTCTGCCGCCACCCCCGGCTTCCCGACGACCTCGCCTTGCGGCTCGCTGAACTCGACGGCGAACCGGGGCTCCGGATGCTCGCCGGCTCGCCGGTGCTGAACGCATGCGAGCTGATCGAGATGGCCGAGGCCGGCAGCGAGGTCCGCCGCGCCGCCATCGCCGCGCGCACTCCGGTCACCGCCCCGGTCGCCGCCGCGCTTGCCGAGATCGCCGGCGAGGAGGCGTGCCTGGCGCTGGTCGGCAATCCGGCGGCCGACCTGCCCGGCTTCGCGCTCGGCCGCATCGTCGCCCGCCACGGCCATGCGGCGGCGTTGCGCGAGATGCTGCTGGCCCGGCGCGACCTGCCGGCGGGCGTGCATCAGGCGCTGATCCGCGCGGTGGCCAACGCGCTGTCGGTGTTCGTGGTGGAGCGCGGCCGCCGCAATGCTGCGGGCGAGGTGGCGGAGCAGGAAGCCGGGCCGGAGCAGCAAGCCGCGCTTGAGACGACGGGCGAGGCGCACGAACGGGCGGTCGTCGCCATGGTCGGGCGTGCCGCGCCGGACCTGCGCGCGCTTGCCGGGCAATTGCAGCAGCGGGGAGAGCTGACGCCGGCCGCGGTGCTGAAGGCGCTGCTTTCCGGCCGCATGCGGCTGTTCCTGGAAATGGTGGCGTTGCTGACCGGCCTCCCCATCGACCGGGTGGCGGCGCTGGCCGCCGATCGCTCCGGCGACGCGTTCCGCATCCTCTATGACCGCCTCGGCCTGCCCTACGGCGCCTTCACCGCTTTTCGCAGCGCGCTGCACCTGTTGCAGAAGGAGCCCTATCTCGACGACGAGGACGTCGCCGCCGGGCTGCAGCGGCGCATCGTCGAGGAAGCGCTGTACCAATATGCGCGGCTCGGCGAGACCGCCGCCCGCAACCCGGTGGTGGCGCTGCTGGAACGCTGGCGCGACGAGGAACCGGTCGACGAGCTCGGGACGACGCTGGCGGCGTGAGGCGCGGCCTCAGACCTCGAACTGCTCGCGCAGGATGCGCTCCTCGATCGAATGATCGCGGTCGACCAGCATGGTCAGCGTCGAGGAGCGGTCGAGCCGGGCGCGCACCGCCACCACGTTCAGCACCTGATAATGATCGGCGGTGGCGTTGACCGGGCGCTTGTCGGATTCCAGCACCGCGATGTCGATGCGGGCGCGGTCCGGCACCAGCGCGCCGCGCCAGCGCCGCGGGCGGAAGGCGGAGATCGGGGTGAGCGCCAGCAGCGGCGTGCCGATCGGCAGGATCGGCCCCTGGGCGGAGAGGTTGTAGGCGGTGGAGCCGGCCGGGGTGGCGACCAGCACGCCGTCGCAGACCAGTTCCTCCATGCGCATGGTGCCGTCGATGGAGATGCGCAGCTTGGACGCCTGATAGGACTGGCGGATCAGCGATACCTCGTTGATCGCCGGGGCGCGGTGGACGCGGCCATTGACGTCGGTGGCCTCCATCAGCAGCGGGTGGATGACCACCCGCTGGGCGGCGGCGATGCGCGCCGGCAGGTCGTCCTGCTTGAAGCTGTTCATCAGGAAGCCGACCGAGCCGCGATTCATGCCGTAGATCGGGATGCCGGTATCGCGGAAGCGGTGCAGCGTCTGCAGCATGAAGCCGTCGCCGCCGAGGGCCACCACGATGTCGGCATCCTCGGGCGCGACATGGCCGTAGATCGCGGTGAGCTCGCTGCGCGCGCGCACCGCATCCGCCGCATCGCTCGCGACAAAGGCGATTCGGCCATATGCTGCCGCTTCGGGAGCATCCGCAGCGGAAGAAGGGGCTGGGCGGGCGGCTTCGTTCATGCGGGACAGCCCGATACGCAGGGATGACAGATGGAGCCGCTGATCGGCACGGTGATGGTCTATACGACATGGCCCGGTCTCGTCGAGGCCGAGGCTGCCGGGCGGGCCATCGTCGCCGACGGGCTGGCGGCGGCGGTGAACATCCTGCCGGGCATTATCTCCTTCTATCGCTGGCATGGCGAGATCGAGCGGGCCGAGGAGGTGGTGATGCTGTTCAAGACCCGAACCGACCTCGCCGAGGCGGTGGCGCAGGCGGTGCGCGCCCGCCATCCCTATGAGACGCCCGGCGTGCTGGTGCTGCCGGTGACCGGCGGCGACCCGGATTATCTCGACTGGATCGTCATGGAGACCGACGCCTAGAGCGGATCGACATTCAGGATTCCCATCCGAGGTAATCGCTGATTCATAG
>NZ_JAHBGD010000023.1 GCF_018390605.1 Ancylobacter defluvii | reverse complement strand
TCTATGAATCAGCGATTACCTCGGATGGGAATCCTGAATGTCGATCCGCTCTAGTGCTGTAAAGAAAAGTTCGCTGTCAGCGAACAAAAATCTACAGACTGGTGAAATTGGGCCGCGGCGTAGAGGATGGGCGTCACGGTACATGCCGGTCCTACCCACCCATCCCCCGCACCAACCACACATCCATCACCCACCCCCTTCCGCGCCCGCGCCTCGGCGCGGGCCGCAAGTATCCCCGGCCCCACCTCATCGAGCCGCCCGGCCACCAGCATCTCGTCCGTTGGGCCGAGATAGGCGCCCCAGCGGAGGTGCAGCGGCCGCTCCAGTTCCCCTGAAACCGCCCGCGCCCTATCCCCGCGCCGCAGCCCTATGAACCACCGCCCCGCTCACCGCCCCCGCGCGGCCCGCACCAGCACCGCCGTCGCCAGCAGCACCGTTGCCGCGCAAATCCCGCCGCACACCAGCCCGGCCGGGGTGATCCGCCCGGTGCCTTGCAGCCGGATGAAGTTGCCGACCCGGATATCGTAGCCGCCGTGGATCTCCTCGGGATGGGTCGGCACATAGCTGGATTCGATATCGGCAAGCGGGGCGGGGACGGCCATGATCGGTCTCCGGAAGCGGAATGGGACGAGGCTTGGCCGAGGCTGGCCGAAAGCGCGCCAGCCGGCGACAAGCGATCATGCGGCATGGCGGCACCGGAACGGAAGCACGATACTGGATCCGGCCATCCGCGCGCGCCGCACGGCCCCGGTTCCAGCCGGGATCTCCGGCCTACGCGCTGTGGCTCGGCCGGCCGGCGGCGTCCCGCCCCAGCCACACATCCATCACCCAGCCTTTTCGCGCGCGCGCCTCGGCGCGACGGCGCAGGACTTCCGCGCCCACTTCCATGAGCCGTCCCGCCAGCAGCATCTCGTCCTTTGTCCCGAGATAGGCGCCCCACCACACCTGCCCGTCCCAGCCGCGCGCCATCAGCGCGGCGAGCCCGGCGCCGTCGTCGAGCAGCACCACGAAGGCCGGCGCCGCGGGCGTCGCCTGCGCCACGCGCCGCCCGGTGGTCACCTCGACATTCTCGCCGATGCCGTTGAGCGGCATGCGGTGCGCCGCGCACAGCGCCTGCACCGCGGTGATGCCCGGCACCACCTCCACCTCGAAGGGCACCCCCATCCCGGCGGCACGCTCCAGCACCCGCAGCGTCGAATCGTAGAGCATCGGGTCGCCCCAGACGAGCAGCGCCCCGGTGCCGCCCTCGGGCACCTCCTCGGCGATCGCCCGCGCCAGCAGCGCCGCCCGCGCGCCATGCCAGGCCTCGACGCCGGCGCGGTAGCCGCCCGAGGTGTCGCGCCCCTCCTGCCCCCGCGCCGGGCTCGCCAGCGTCACCGTCCGCCACGGCGCCCGCCGATGCGCGGCGAGGATCGCCTCGCGCATCGCGATCAGCTCGGCCGCCGCCTCGCCCTTGTCGAGCAGCACGAACACATCGGCGCGATTGATCGCCTCGACGGCCCGCAGCGTCAGAGCGGCGGGGTCGCCCATGCCGATGCCGATGACCAGGACGCGCCGGCTCATTCCTCGGGCGCGCCCTCGCGCGCGGCAAACACCCGCTTGGCGACGAACAGCGCGTTCAGCGCCGCCGGGAAGCCGGCATAGAGCGCCATCTGCATGATGGTCTCCACCATCTCGTCGCGGGTGGCGCCGCAATTCAGCGCCGAGCCGATATGCACCTCCAGCTCGCGCTCGGCATGGCCGAGCGTCACCAGCCCGGCGACGGTGGCCAGCATGCGGGTGCGCAAATCGAGGCCGGGGCGGGAATAGATGTCGCCATAGCCGAACTCGAAAATATAGCGGGCGAAATCGGGGGCGATATCGGCGAGCGCGGTCATCACCTGCTCGCCGGAGCGGCCGGTGATCTCAGCCAGCTTCGCCTGTCCGCGCGTCAGCCGGTCGGTTTCGGTCTCATTGGTCATCGCGCATCGTATCCTGGCCTGATCATACACCGCACCGCACTCACCCGACGCTCAGCCGCGACCGGTGCGGCGGGCGACGATCTCCAGCGCCCGGGCGATGCTCGCCTGCTTGTCGAGTTCGGTATTGTCGATCAGCTCGGCATCCACCGCCCGCAGCAGCGGTGCGGCGGCGCGGCTGCTATCGCGTTGATCGCGCTTGAGAATATCTTCCAGCACCGACTGCGGCGTCACCGGTTCGCCGCGCGCCGACAGCTCGGCATAGCGCCGGGCGGCGCGGGCTTCCGGGCTCGCGGTGACGAAGATCTTCACCTCCGCCTCGGGAGCGATCACGGTGCCGATGTCCCGCCCGTCCAGCACCGCCCCGCCCGGCTGGCGGGCAAAGTCGCGCTGAAGATCGATAAGTGCCTGCCGTACCTCGGCAATTTCCGCCACCCGCGAGGCGGCCTCACCCACCGGGCCGGTGCGCAGCGCCTCGCCGTCGAGGTTCTGCACATCGAGCGCCGCCGCGAGGCCGGCAAGCGCCGGCACATCGGAAAAATCCAGCCCGCGCGCCAAAACCTCAGCGCCGACAGCACGATAGAGCAGGCCGGTGTCGAGATGCGGCAGCCGGAAATGCGCCGCCAGCGCCCGCGCGACGGTGCCCTTCCCCGATGCCGCCGGCCCGTCTATGGCGATGATCACGAAGTCACCTCGAGGGCGGCGCCGAGCCCCGTCATCAGCGGCACGAAGGCCGGGAAGCTGGTGGCGACGAAGGAAATGTCATCTATTTTCATAGGCTTGCCGGAGGCGAGCCCCAGTATGAGGAAGCTCATGGCGATGCGGTGATCCATGTGGGTGGCCACCGTGCCGCCGCCCGGCACCGCGCCGGAGCCGTGGACGATGAGGTCCTCACCCTCGATGGAATGTACGACCCCAGCCTGGGCAAGCCCCGCCGCCACCGCCGCCAGCCGGTCGGATTCCTTCACCCGGAGCTCGGAAAGGCCGCGCATCCGCGTGGTGCCGCGAGCAAAGGACGCCGCCACCGCGAGGATCGGGTACTCGTCGATCATCGACGGCGCCCGCTCCGCCGGCACGTCGACGCCGGTGAGCGCGGAGTGCCGCACGCGCAGATCGGCGACGGTCTCGCCGCCCTCCGCGCGCTCGCCAAGCTGTTCGATCGAGGCACCCATCTCCTTGAGCGTCTTGAACAATCCGGTGCGCAGCGGGTTGGTCATCACCCCCTTTATGTTGATGTCGGAGCCCGGCACGATCAGCGCCGCCACCAGCGGAAAGGCAGCGGAAGACGGGTCCGCCGGCACGGCGATCGGCGCCGGCTTCAGCTCCGGCCGGCCCTGCAGCGTCACCTTGCGGCCATGCTCGCCATAAGGCTCCACCCGCACATCGGCGCCGAAATGCGCCAGCATGCGCTCGGTGTGGTCGCGGCTGGCTTCCTTCTCGATCAGCGTCGTCTCGCCCGGCGCGCCGAGCCCGGCGAGCAGCACCGCCGACTTGATCTGCGCCGAGGCGACCGGGCTCTCATAGGTGATCGGGATGAGATCGCCCGGCCCCTTGAGTCGGATCGGCAGGCGCCCGCCCTCGGCGGCTTGCTCAACGGAAACACCCATCTTTTCAAGGGGATCGAGGATACGGCGCATCGGCCGGCGGCGCAGGCTGGCGTCGCCGTCGAAGATGGCTTCGACCGGGCTGCCGGCCACCATTCCCATCACCAACCGGGCGCCGGTTCCGGAATTGCCGAAATCGAGCGGCGCCTCCGGCGCCCGCAGCCCGCCAATGCCGACACCCTCGACGCGCCATTCGCCGACATCGAGCCGTTCGGCCCGCGCGCCCAGCGCCGCGCAGGCCTTGGCAGTGTTGAGCACGTCCTCGCCTTCCAGCAGTCCGGTGATCCGCGTCACGCCGATGGCGAGGGCTCCGAAGATCAGCGCCCGGTGCGACACGGATTTGTCGCCCGGTACCCTCACGCCCCCTGAAAGCGGACCGGAACGCAACGCGGTAGCCGGGGAGGGCGCCGCGGCATATCCACCGGACGAAAGAACAACGGCACTCATTGAAGGCACCTCGGGAGAAGCTTAGATGGGGCGCGAATTCTCCTTACACGGCGATGTGAGCCGCGTCACGGCTTAGCGCGATTGCGTCTTGACAGCGCAAGAAGCTGCGTCCAATGGGAGCCACCCTTTTTCACCCACCACCTTCCGAGGTCCTATCCGTGGTGAAACCTGAACTTGGCACCAAGCGTGTCTGCCCCGTCACGGGGCGCAAATTCTACGATCTGAACAAGGATCCGGTGATCTCGCCCTATACCGGGCAGATTGTACCGATCACCGCTCCGATCACCCGCGGCCGGCCTGAACCCAGCCGCCCGGCCGAGACCCCGGCGGAAAACGAAGCCGAGGAGGCCGAGGACGTCGAGCTCGTGTCGCTGGAGGACGCCGACGAGGAGGCCGCCAGCCCGGCCAAGGCGGCGACGTCCGACGACGATATCGAGATCGACGACGAGGTCGATGCCGATGGCGATGAGGACGACACCTTCCTCGAGGAAGACGAGGACGACGGCGATGATGTCACCGATCTCATCGGCGACGGCCTCGAGGACGACGAGGAAGGCTGACGGCGAAATCCACAGGGCGGAGAATTCGAGACTTGCAGTCTCCTTCGCCCTGTGCTTTACGAGCGCACCGCAGCGGTTGAAGCCGCCGCGACAAGTCGGGTGATCCCCAAGCGAGCCGCATTCGTGAGGCTCGTACGCCCGACGCCCCCGGTGGGGCCATAGCTCAGTTGGGAGAGCGCTTGAATGGCATTCAAGAGGTCGGCGGTTCGATTCCGCCTGGCTCCACCAATTAAATCAAGCACTTAGGTGCACTTCCCGCTACTGGTTACAAATTTTGTAGCTACATTGTAGCCAGCAGCCGCTCAACGGCGGCGGACACACTCACCCGAATCACCATTCGCGTGACGGGGCTAGGTTGCTGGGCTATGCCGGCTGCTCAGTGGCAGTGGCGTGTCAATCCTTCGCTCAAGGCGCCCAGAAATCCGGCGAGGTGCGCGGCGTTGCCCTTCTCGGCGATGTCGGCAAGAACCCAGCCCAACACCACGCGGCCGGTAAAGTAGCTGCACGTCGGGGACTGCATCGCTGCGACGAGCGTCGCCCCGTGGGCAGCAGCGACGGCGCAATCCGTTGCCGAGTTGCCCGCCGGCTCGACAGCCCAAAAGTTCCGGCCTGTGGGCGTGTTCGTGATGAAAGGAAGCTGGGCGAATATTCTATCGCACTCCTCGCCGGTGAACTCGACCGGCGTCTGGTCGACGGGCGCCAGGAAGCGTGGCGCGCGAGGCGTGGGCGCCGTGCCGGTCTGTGGTCCCGTGAGATCGGCGAGGACGATGGCCTCGTCTATGATGCGTTCGATGTTCGGCTGTGCGCTCATCGGGCGGCCTCACACAATCTCATATGCTGTTGTTTCGAGGTCGAGCGCCAGCGACAGCAGCACGTGAGCGCCTGGTCCATCATTGCCCGGTCGCACTCAAAGCCCTCCTGCCATGCCACCTGCGTGAACCAAATCATTGTGTGCAGTTGGCTCGCAGTGCTTACGAGTTGTCATGAAGCCGCCAGCGGGCTTCGCGGTCGTCGTCGTTGTCGGGGGTTAGGGGCTCGTTAAGGGTGTTGGCGGTCATGGCAGCGATCGAACATTTCCGTGCCGACCCTCAAGAGAATGGAAGCCAGCGATGGCCCTCCGTCTGGGATGACCAACAATATCGCAGCAGTCGTAGCCGCCCTCGAATCCGCCGGCATCCAGTTCCTCGCCAGCGGCGACGTGGCGGCTGGGAGTGGGGTGATGTTGAGGGGGGTAGCCAGACTAGTGGGGTATGATCACCGCTCCGCCTCATTTGGACAGCTGAGACGCCGGGCATATTGTCGAGTGCCCCAACTTGGAGCACGCTGTGGGGAAGAACGGGTGGGGCTATGTTACCGGAAAATAATGGGAAGAGCCCGGTATCGGTTGCTGGCTTGGTAAAGGCGACACTTGCCGGCGGGTTGCTGTTTCTCCTGCCGATCATTCTCGTGGTGATCGTGATCGGCCACGCGGTCAAGCTGATGGCGGCGATCGCCGAGCCGGTTGCCCATCTCCTGCCGGCCGGTTCCATCGTCGGCCTGCACAGCGAGAACATACTCGCCATCCTCCTCCTTGTGCTGATCTCGCTGTTTGCCGGCCTAGTCGCCAGGACGAGGCCCGGACGACGGGTCATGCGCTGGTCGGAAACCTCACTGCTCGGCGGCATGCCGCAATATCAACTGGTGAAAAGTGTTGCCCAGGGGATGGCGCAGGTCGAGAACATGGAGGGCGTCAAGGTGGCTCTCGTCAGCATCGATGGAGGCTGGCAGATCGGGTACCTGCTCGAAACACTGCCGAACGGCTGGACGACAATCTTCGTCCCCCAGGCACCGACACCCATGTCGGGAAACGTGATGTATCTGCCCGCGGACCGGGTGCAGCCGCTCACCATGTCGATGGCCCAGGCGATGACACTGGTAAAGCGCCTAGGTCGGATCGACATTCATTTGAGCCAGATCATGGCGCCAGCGAGATGAAC
>NZ_JAHBGD010000022.1:47679-48185 GCF_018390605.1 Ancylobacter defluvii | reverse complement strand
CCCCCGCCTATGCGCATCGGCTCGCCGAGCCGGTGGCGGCGCTGGGCGTCGCGCTGGCCGCCGATTACGACGCGCTGGTCGCGCCCTCCACCGCGGTGTGGAAGAGCGTGATGCCGCGCATCGCCGCGCTGCTCGACGTGATGCAGGTGTCCGACGTCACCGCCGTGGTGGCGCCGGACACTTTCGAGCGGCCGATCTATGCCGGCAACGCCATCCAGACCGTGCGCGCCGGCGGCGCCAAGAAGGTGCTGACCCTCCGCACCGCCGGCTTCGCGCCGGCGGCGGAAGGCGGTTCGGCGCCGATCCGCGAGGCCGGCCCGGCCGGTGAGGCGAAGGGCGCCCGCTTCGTGTCGGAAGAGATCGCGCAGATGGCGCGTCCCGAGCTCACCGCGGCGCGGGTCATCGTCTCCGGCGGCCGGGCGCTGGGCTCGGCGGAGAACTTCCACGCCGTGGTGGAGCCGCTGGCGGATGTGCTGGGCGCCGCCGTCGGGGCCTCGCGCGCGGCG
>NZ_JAHBGD010000022.1:0-47658 GCF_018390605.1 Ancylobacter defluvii | reverse complement strand
GCATGAAGGACAGTAAGGTCATCGTCGCCATCAACAAGGACGAGGAGGCACCGATCTTCCAGGTTGCCGACTATGGGCTCGTCGGCGACCTGTTCCAGATCGTCCCGGAACTCACGGCGGAAATTGCCAAGGTAAAGTCAAACAGCTGAGGCAAAAGGCCGGGAGCGGGATATAGTGGGTATCCCGCCCCACATGGGCTGACGGCGGCAACGGGCTAGGGTGATGGGTTTCGAGATCAAGCGCATCGGCATCATCGGTGCCGGACAGATGGGTAACGGCATCGCGCATGTGTGCGCGCTCGCCGGCTATGAGGTCATCATCAACGATCTGGAAGCCGACCGCATCAAGTCGAGTCTCGCCACCATCAACGGCAACATGACCCGGCAGGTGTCGAAGGGCCTCTACTCCGACGCCGAGAAGCAGGCGGCGCTCGGCCGCATCGGCGGCTCCGACAATGTCGGCGACCTCGCCGATGCCGATCTCGTCATCGAGGCGGCGGTGGAGAAGGAGGAGATCAAGCGCAAGATCTTCGCCACGGTCTGCCCCTATCTGAAGCCGGAGGCGATCCTCGCCACCAACACCTCGTCGATCTCGATCACAAGGCTGGCCGCCACCACCGACCGGCCGGAGCGCTTCATCGGCATCCACTTCATGAACCCGGTGCCGATCATGCAGCTCGTCGAGCTGGTGCGCGGCATCGCCACCGAGGACGAGACCTTCGAGTTGTCGAAGGGCTTCGTCACCCGGCTGAACAAGACCTATGCGGTGTCGGAGGATTTCCCGGCCTTCATGGTCAACCGCATCCTGCTGCCGATGATCAACGAGGCGATCTACACCCTCTATGAGGGCGTGGGTTCGGTCGATGCCATCGATACCGCGATGCGGCTTGGCGCCAACCATCCGATGGGGCCGCTGCAGCTGGCCGATTTCATCGGCCTCGATACCTGCCTGTCGATCATGCAGGTGCTGCATGAGGGCCTCGCCGATTCGAAGTATCGGCCCTGCCCGTTGCTGGTGAAATATGTCGAGGCCGGCTGGCTCGGCCGCAAGACCCAGCGCGGCTTCTACGATTATCGCGGCGAGAAGCCGGTCCCGACGCGCTGAAGCCGTTGCCGCGCGGCGGCTGCGCCGAGGCGGCCGCGTCCTGCCGGCGGGGCCGCGCCGGCCTGCTTTCCGCAACCGGCCTGCATATGTTTTCAAGCCCGCCACATGCCGGATCGTCGGCCGGCTGACGATCCGCAGGCTGCCGCCGGCTGGCGTCCGGGGGAATTGCGTTCGGACGCGCGGAAGAAAAAGCATCCGCCGCGTCCGACGCCGGTTCTTTCACGAACACCGGCAGGCTTTCCGAGGCGCCCTTGAGCTTGGCGGTGCCGTCGCAGGACGCTGCCTTGTCGGCGCGGCCCTCGGCGATGAAAAACCCCTAGCGGGCATCGAAGGCGCTCCGTATCGCCGCCCTGCGCTCGTCATTCCGCGCGGCGGAGAGGGTCTTCCCGGCTCGGACGGCCGCTTGTCCGGCGCCTTGCCGATGGCGTCCCTGTCCAGCGACAGCGAATCGCACGCGCGGAGACCGCCGTCTGGTCGGCGAGGCTGGTCAGCTCGACGACGTGCGAGGCGGTGAACAGGCTGCCCTCGGTCTCGCGCCGGTCGTCCCATGCGTCGTCGAGGCGGTCACTATCGCCGGTGGGGCCGCCGCGGGTGCGTGGATTGGACTGGGCGAAGGCCGGGGTGGCGGCCGACAACAGGGAAAGGCCGGGCACGGCGGTCGGGAAAGTGGCGGCCAGGAAAGCGGTGCGTGCGGCCATCATGTCACCTCGATCCATAGACGCGCGAGGTCCAGGATCAGGCGATCACGCCGTTATTGCTGCTGCGCCGGGTCGCAGATCACCCCGCCGGTCGGCGAGAAGGGCCGGCGGCGGAGCATAGGCCAGAACCGACGGCGGCCTGTAAGCGTGCCGATCGCGGTCGGCGCTGCCGGCAAGGACGGCACCCGGCCCAACCCGGCTATGTCGGCGGCGATCATCGTGCCGGTATCATTATGTGCAGGTCTTGGCGTCGTCTGCACCGACAATGCGGCGGCCGGCGCCGCGCCCAAGACAAGGCCGGGACGTGTCCTCGTCATCTGAGAAATCCTTCCGAAGCTCCTTTCGCGCCTGATAGGTACCTCCAGACCGCTCAATGCTCCGTGCCGACGCGAGTGTGGCGCCTGCGCGGCCTCATGGCCCCGGCGTGCGGCGGACCGCCGCCGGCAGGCGGGCTTCCCGGTGGCGTGAGCGGAGTGGGGATAGGCGCTCCCGCCGGCCAGACCAGTCTGGCAGCGCCGCACCTGCTGTTCGGCGTCGCCCTGCCGGCCCCATGCGGCCTCCCAAGGCTGTAGCGGCGGGTGCCGGGCCCGGTCCGCCGTGGCGGCCGGGTCTGTTCCTGCCTGTCCGTCTTCCCGCCCGCCACCGCAGGGCAGCGGCGGGCGGTCCTAGGCGAGGGGCCATTTTCAGGCGGCCGCCAGCTCCACATGGACGCCGCGGCGCAGGGAGTTGCCGACCGTCGAGACGGCAAAAGCCTGGTTGATCAAATCCTCGATATCGACGTCCCTCGGCAGCGCACTCACCTGTGCGGTGAGTCGCGCCCCGGTCGCCATGAGCGGGTCGCCGATGAAATCCACCTCGACGCTCACCGACACCTCGGTGAGGATCACACCCATGGCATGGGCGGTGTAGTGCAGATCGTTGCAGAAACAGCCGCCAATGGCGAGTGCCAGCAGCTGTCCGCCATTGAAGCCGAGGCCCGCACCTCCGGCCACCCCCACCGCCCGGTCTACCGTCACCGTATGGCCGCCGGCCCAGCCGGTCGCTGCCTGGGTGCCCGGCATGCTCCTTAGGTCGACATGTGTTGTCGCCATGGTCGCCTCCCGGTTGGTCGCCTCCGGTCGACCATGCCTGGGGCCGCCGGAAAGCGCGCCATGCTCCTCCGGTCCGGTCGATCCCGCAAGTCCTTCCCCCAGCACCTCCGCGCCGGGCCGGTGCCGGGCTCAGCCGCCCCAGCGTCCGGGCGCGTAGAAGCTCTCGGCGCGGTCGCGCTCGTTGATGGTGAAGTGGTGGTCGGCGGGGGGGTGCGCCCGCTGCTCGCAATCGAGCCGCGGGCAGATGCGGCAGCCGACCCCGATCGGCACCGCCTGGCCGGGATCGGTGAGGTCGATGCCGTCGGAATAGACCAGGCTGCCGGCATGGGCGATATGGCAGCCGAGCCCGATCGACAGATGCCGGCGCGGCGCCTGGTAGCCGTGGCCGCCGCGGGCATAGGAACGGGCGATGCAGAAATAGCGCTGCCCCTCCGGCATCTGGCTGATCTGCACGTTGATCCGCTCCGGGTGGAGAAAGGCGGAATAGACATTCCAGCGCGGGCAGGCGCCGGAATGGCGGGAGATATGGATGCCGGAGAGCGAGAAGCGCTTGGATATGTTGCCGGCTATGTCGGTGCGGATCAGGTGCAGGGGCACCCCCATCTGGCCCGGCCGCTGCAGCGTGGTCATACGCTGGCACACCTGCTCGAAGCTGGCGCGAAACCGGCGCTGTATGCGCTCGATATCGTAGCGCATCTCGCGGCAGGCCTTGAGGAACGGCTCGTAGGGCATGATCAGTGCGCCGGCAAAATAGGAGGCCAGCGCGTTGCGCGCCACCACCGGCGCGTCGGCCGGCAGGTCGCTGTCCTCGATCAGCTTGTCGATCTGCGCCCCGGCGGCGAACAGGCCGATCTGGTGCGCCACCGCGAAGGCGGCCGAGGCCGGCTCCAGCACCTCGGCGGTGAGGATTTCGCGCCGTTCCGGGTCGTAGCGGCGGGCGATGCCGGCCGGCAGGTTGGCGGTGCGCCAGTTCAGCCCGAACACGTTGAACAGGTAGTTGCGCAGGCCGTAATCCAGCGAATCCGGTTCGGCATCGATGTCGGTGCGCACCCGCTCGGCCGCCGCCTCCAGCGTCGGGAAGTGGTTGGCATTGGTCTGGACGAAGTCGGAGACCGCGTCGGTGGCCGGATGCCCGCCCGAGCCCTGCGCGACCGCGGTCGCCGCGCCCGCCAGCGGCCCGGCCGGCTCGGCGGTGCCGCCGGCCCGTGCCCCGCGCAGCGCCCGGTAGCGGTCGTAGAGCCGCACCACCGCCCGGCCGATCGCCGGGTTGGAATTGGCGAGGTCGCGCACATCCTGGTTGGTCAGGGTGTTGTCGGCGAACACCTCGTCGCCGAACAGCTCCATCAGGTCGCCGAGCAGCCGGGTCTCGTCGTTCTCCACCAGTTCGCCCGGCTCGATGCCGAAGAAGCTGGCCAGCTTCAGCAGCAGCGGCACGGTGATGCGCCGGCGGTTGTGCTCGATGAGGTTGAGGTAGCTCGCCGAGATGCCGAGCGCGCTCGCCAGCTCGGCCTGCGAGACGCCGCGCTGGCGCCTCAGCCGCTGTATGCGCCCGCCAACCTGGGGATCGTCCGCCGCCATTCCGCTTTGCTCGCTTTACAATCCGCGCTGAAGAACTTTACAGGCATTTTCAGCTTAACACCATGATTTTCTTATATATCTTGCTTTGCGGTGTCGAGTGGTCAAATCTTTACATCAGCCAACACGGAGCGCGACCATGTCGACCCACCAGCACCGCCACCCCAAGCCGCACGCCGACCGCGACGAGTTCATCACCATCATCGGCCAGGATGCCGACGAAGTGAGCCGCGTCTATGCCAAGGACGGCCTCGCGGCCAAGGGCTTCTCCATCCTGCACCGCATGGGGCGTCACAGCTTCCGCCTGCCGGAAGGCTCGCCGCTCGCGGCGCATATCGGCGAAGAGGCGGGCATGCGGCCGATGGTGGCCGCCACCTATATGCGCCGCGCCGGCAGCTGAGGTGCGGGCGCGAAACGCCGGGCGGTCCGCTTAAACGGCGCCCCGGTGCACCAGCGGAACGGCCGATGTCCGTTCCGCCGCGCCGCCCGGCCTGCCCGCGCCCACACCTTCCGTCCCAACGCCTTCCGCATCGACATCTGTAAAGGCTTTACCGAGGATATCATGCTCGACACCGCCCGCCCGACCCCCGACCGGAATTCGCCCGGCCAGCCCTTCTCCGCGCCGCACTGGGCGCCGGATCGCTGGGCCGGCATCGCCCGCACCTTCACCCCGGCCGATGTGGAAAAGCTCGCCGGCTCGATCCGCGTCGAGCACACGCTGGCCCAGCACGGCGCCCGCCGGCTGTGGGAGCTGCTGAATGAGCGCGATTTCCTGCCCACCTTCGGCGCCTATACCGGCAACCAGGCGGTGCAGCAGGTGAAGGGCGGGCTTGAGGCGATCTATCTCTCCGGCTGGCAGGTCGCCGCCGACGGCAATTCGTCGGGCGACATGTACCCGGACCAGAGCCTCTACCCGGTGGACAGCGTGCCGGCGGTGGTCCGCCGCATCAACAAGGCGCTGATGCGCGCCGACCAGATCCAGACGCTGGAGCGTCACGAGGGTAAGTCGGACGCCAGGACCGATTACCTCGTGCCGATCATCGCCGATGCCGAGGCCGGCTTTGGCGGTCAGCTCAACGCCTATGAGCTGACCAAGGCGCTCATCGAGGCCGGCGCGGCGTCGGTGCATTTCGAGGACCAGCTGGCGTCGGAGAAGAAGTGCGGCCATCTCGGCGGCAAGGTGCTGGTGCCCACCCGCACCTTCATCCGCACCCTGAACGCCGCCCGCCTTGCCGCCGACGTGCTCGGCGTGCCCACCGTGATCATGGCCCGCACCGATGCTGAGGCGGCGCGGCTGATCACCTCGGACATCGACGAGACCGATGCGCCGTTCATCACCGGCGAGCGCACGGCGGAAGGCTTCTACCGGCTGAAGGGCGGCTTCGAGGCCGGCATCGCCCGCGCCGTCGCCTACGCTCCCTATGCCGATCTGCTCTGGTGCGAGACCTCGACCCCGAGCCTCGATGACGCCCGCCGCTTCGCCGAGGGGGTGCACAAGGTCCATCCCGGCAAGATGCTGGCCTATAATTGCTCGCCTTCGTTCAACTGGGCGAAGTACATGGACCGGGCGGCGATGAAGCGCTTCCAGGCCGAACTGGGTGCGATGGGCTACAAATACCAGTTCATCACCCTGGCCGGCTTCCACTCGGTGAGCTTCACCACCTTCGATCTCGCCCGCCGCTACAAGCAGGATGGCATGGCCGCCTATTCGGAGCTGCAGGAGGCGGAATTCGCCGCCGAGGCTGAGGGATTCACCGCCACGCGCCACCAGCGCGAGGTCGGCACCTCCTATTTCGACGCCATCGCCACTGCCTTGACCGCCGGCATGAGCGCCACCACGGCGATGCAGGACTCGACCGAGACGGCGCAGTTCTGAGGCGGTTCTCTTTGGGGGCGGCCGGTTGCGTCGGCCGTCTACTTGCCCTCTCCGGCTGCCCCGCCGGGGAGGGTTTTTCGCGTCGGCCGGGCAGGACCCGCGACCGGCCGGCTCCCTCGCCGCTCGCCATGCTTTCCCGGCCATGCTTCCGGCGGCCGTCCACCTCGCCAATCTCCCGGCACGGTCCTCCGTCCGGGATGACGTCGCTGCCCGTCGCGAGAAGCATCCCCACACCGTTACGCCCTCGGGTGTTCCGATGGCTCCCTCTCCCCGTGGGGGAGAGGGGTGGGGTGAGGGGGGTGGGAGCGAGCGAAAGGTCTTCTACGCGCAGCCGGCCAAGACTCGGCGGGCCGGCCATTATGCTCCTTGCCGCCCCACCACCAGCGCCGCCGCTGCTCTGGCTGGCCGGCCGTCGATGGCGGCGAGCCCGAGCGCGATCAGCGCGAAGCCGATGAGCTCGCGCGGCTCCAGCGCTTCGCCCAGCACCAGGGCCCCGAGCAGCACCGCGCTCACCGGCACCAGGAACGTCACCAGCGAGATGTTGGTGGCGCCGTTCCGCCCGAGAATGCGGAAGAAGATGATGTAGGCGATGCCGGTGGACAGCACGCCGAGCCCGATGAGCGCGCCGATGACATGCGGCGAGGGCAGCGGCAGCCGCCACGGCGCGTCGAGCATCAGCACCGCCGGCAGCAGCAGCAGGCTCGACATGGTGAGCTGCGTCGCCGCCACGCCCAGCGGCGGCAGGCCGCGAAAACGCCTGCCATAGACGGCGCTCAAGCCATAGGACATCGTGGCGCCGATGGCGGCGATCTGCGCCGGCAATTCATGGCCGCCGAGCCGCCCCAGCAGCGCCGGGCCCATCATCACCGCCACGCCGCCAAAGCCGAGCAGCACCCCGACCAGGCGGCCGGCGGTCAGCTTCTCGTCGCGGGTGAAGGCCTGCGCCACCAGCACGGTGAACAGCGGCGTCGCGGCGTTGAGGATGGCGGAGAGCCCGCTCGGTATGTGCTGCTGCGACCAGGCGATGAGCGAGAACGGAATGACGTTGTTGAGCAGCGCCATCACCGCCATGGCGCCGACCAGCGGCAGGCTGAGCGGCATCGAGATGCCGCGCAGCCGGGCGATCAGCCACACCACCGTGGCGCCGATGGCGACGCGGCTCAGCACCATGGTCAGCGGCGGGATCTCGGCGATGGCGATCTTGCCGAAGAAGAACGAGCCGCCCCAGATCATCGAGAGCAGCACCAGCAGGCCCCAGTCGAGCGCTCCCATCGGCACGACTCCGGGCGGCGGGGTTCCGGGGCGGGCGGTCGGGCGGGACATCGGGCTCTCCGGGCGCGCGAAGCGGCGCTGTCGGCACGGGCTGGCGGACGATCGCAGCCATCAGGGCGCCGGAAATATCAGCCGGCCGGTGGCGGCGCCACCCGTTTCCGGTGACGATCGTCACCCGGCGGATCCGGCCGGGGTCACCCGGCGTCTCAGCGCGGCGGCGCCTGCATGAATTTCGCCAGGAAATCCGCCAGCCAGCCCGGCCATTCGGCGCTGGGCGTGCCGGGTCGGCCCATGCCGAAGCCATGGCCGCCGCGCGCCAGCATGTGCAGCTCGGCCGGCACGCCGGCGCGCGCGCACGCCGCGGCCATCAGCGGCGCCTGCCGCGGGTCGCTGATCGGGTCGTCGGCGGCCTGCACCAGCAAGGTCGGCGGGTAGCTCGCCTCGACATAGGTCTCGGCCGACCATGCCGCCGCCAGCTGCGGCGAGGGATCCCGCCCGACCAGCAGGCGCTGCGCCGAAGTGGCGCGAAGCGCGGGACTGAGGCTCAGCACCGGATAGACCAGCGCCGCGACATCCGCCCGCGCCGGCGCGGTGTCCGCCGCGTCGACGGCCGCATAGTCGCCCATCGGTGCGGGGCCGGCGGCGAGCGCCAGCAGATGCGCTCCGGCCGAGAAGCCGAGCACGCCGACCCGGCGGATGTCCGGCAGCACCGCGCCGGCATTGAACAGCCTGAGCGCCCGCCGCGCATCCTGCAGCGGTGCCGCCGGCCCGGCACCCCAGCCCTCGCCGGGCAGCCGATAGTCGAGCACCGCCGCCGCATGGCCGTGCGCGGCCAGCCAGCGTGCCGCCGGCAGTGCCTCCTTGCCGTCCTCGATCCGACGGTAGCCGCCGCCGGAGGCGACCAGCACCGCCGTGTCGGTGGGGCGCTCGGGCAGGAACAGCGTCAGGCTTGGGCGCGCGATGTTGTCGAGCGCGCCGCGGCGGTTGCTCACGGGTGCCCCGCCCCGGCTGTCATCTTGCGGCCCGCCGCCGCCTGGCGGCGCCTCCGGCCATAGCGGCATCATCCGTGGCGCCGGCATCGCCCGCGCCGCCAATCCGCCGCCAGCACTGCCGCCCGCCAAAACCGCCAGCAGGCCGAGGAGGTCGCGCCGGTTCACCGCCGGGCGCCCGGCCGGTCAGGGGTTGGCATAGGCCGCCTTGGCCGCGTCGATCAGCGCCAGCGCCTGCGGGCTCGCCCATTCCGCCGGCCCGGCGATATGGCCGATCTCGCAGCCCTCGGCATCGATGAGCATGGTGGTCGGCAGGCCGAAGCCGCGCCCGACCGCCCGCAGGTCCTGGAAGGCTTTCGCCTTGGGGTCGGTATAGAGCGCGAGATGGCGGATCCCGGTCTCCTCGTAGAACCGCTTCGGCTTGTCGCCGTCGCGGGTGTCGATATTGATGGCGACCACCTCGAAGCCGGCGCCGCCGCGCTCGGCCTGCAACTTGTCGAGCGCCGGCATCTCGGTGCGGCAGGGCACGCACCAGGTCGCCCAGATGTTGACCAGCCGCAGCCCGTCGCCGCCGATAGTAGCCAGCCGTGCCTGGCTACCGTCGGGGGCGATCACCGCGAGGTCGGGAATGCGGGTCGGCTTCAGCGTCGGGGCGAAGGCGGCGAGCTCTCCCGTGGCGAGGTCGGTGAGCTTGCGCGCCGCCTCGCTGGCCCGGCTGCACTGACCGGCCTCGCCGGACGCCGGGCTGGCCTGATCGTACACCTCACCGGCCTGTGCGGCTGGCGGGTTGGCGGGTCCGGTGGCGAGCACCGGCGCGTCGGCGTTGCGCAGCCCCCCTCCGATCCCGTATACGCCTGCGAGCCCGGCGGCGGCGCCCAGAACAACGGCGAGCGCGGCATAAAGGGCAAGCCGTCCGCCCTTCCCGCGACCGGTTCCACGCCCCTTGGTCGAGGGGGCCGGATCGATGGGGTCGGATGGTTCGGTCATGGCCGTCCTCGCGGAGAAAAAGTCAGCATGAGCAACAAGATGTGGGGTGGCCGGTTCGAGACCGGACCGGACGCGATCATGGAGGAGATCAACGCCTCCATCGGGTTCGACCAGCGTCTATACGCGCAGGACATCGCCGGCTCCAAGGCGCATGCCGCCATGCTGGCCGCGCAGGGGATCATCACCGCCTCTGATGCCGAAAAGATCGCCGAGGGTCTAGACACGATCCTGTCAGAGATCGAGGCGGGCAGTTTCACCTTCCAGCGTTCGCTGGAAGACATTCATATGAATGTGGAATCCCGGCTGGCCACCCTGCTCGGCGCCCCCGCCGGCCGCCTGCACACCGCCCGCTCGCGCAACGATCAGGTGGCGACCGACTTCCGGCTCTATGTCCGCGACACCGTCGATACGCTTGATACGCAGATTGCCGATCTGCAACAAGCCCTTAGCGAGAAGGCGCTGGAGCATGCCGGCACGGTGATGCCCGGCTTCACCCATCTGCAGACTGCGCAGCCGGTGACCTTCGGCCATCATCTGCTCGCCTATGTCGAGATGCTCGGGCGCGACCGCGGCCGCCTCCGCGATGCCCGTGCGCGGCTCAATGAATGCCCGCTCGGCGCCGCGGCGCTGGCCGGCACGTCGTTTCCGATCGACCGTTTCGCCACCGCTTTGAGCCTCGGCTTCGACCGGCCGACTGCCAACTCGCTCGATTCGGTTTCCGACCGCGACTTCGTGCTGGAGACGCTGGCGGCGGCGTCGATCTGCGCCATGCATCTCACTCGTTTTGCTGAGGAAATCGTCATCTGGACCTCGCCGCTGGTGGGTCTCCTCAAGCTGTCCGACCGCTTCACCACCGGCTCCTCGATCATGCCGCAGAAGCGCAACCCGGATGCCGCCGAGCTGGTGCGGGCCAAGATCGGCCGCATCGCCGGGGCCTTCTCGGGCCTGCTGATGGTGATGAAGGGCCTGCCGCTCGCCTATGCCAAGGACATGCAGGAAGACAAGGAAGGCGCGTTCGACGCCCTCGGCACCCTGTCGCTTATGGTCGCCGCGACCGCCGGCATGGTGCGTGACATGGTGCCGGACGAGGCGAAGATGAAGGCGGCGGCCGGTTCAGGCTATTCCACCGCCACCGATCTCGCCGACTGGCTGGTGCGGGTGCTCGGCCTGCCGTTCCGCGAGGCGCACCACGTCACCGGCCGCATCGTCGCGCTGGCGAGCGGAAAAGGCGTGGCCTTGCATAAGCTTAGCCTTGAGGAAATGCAGTCGGCCGAGCCGCGCATCACCGCCGAGGTGTTCGGCGTGCTGTCGGTGTCGAAGTCGGTGGCAAGCCGCGTTTCCTATGGCGGCACCGCGCCGAAGAACGTCCGCGCCCAGGCCAAGCGCTGGCTGAAGCGGCTGGCTAAGGGGTGACGGTATTTTCCTCTCCCCGTCGGGGAGAGGTGGCCCGCCCTCGGTCTCGCCTTTGGCGCGCCCAAGGACAGGCTGAGCGGGTCGGTGAGAGGCGACGCGATTGCGGAGCCAAAGAAGACCCCTGACCCCAGCCCTCTCCCCGATGGGGAGAGGGAGCTGCGTCATTTCGATTTTCCTAGCAGCCGCAGCGCGTTGGCCGTCACCAGCACGGTCGCGCCGGTATCGGCGAGGATCGCCGGCCACAGGCCGGTGATGCCGACGATGGTGGTGACGAGGAAAAACGCCTTCAATCCCAAGGCAATGCCGATATTCTGGCGAATATTGGCCATGGTCCGCCGCGACAGCTCGATCATCGCGCCGACATCGGCGACGCGGCCATGCAGCACTGCGGCGTCGGCGGTCTCCAGCGCCACATCGGTGCCGCCGCCCATGGCGATGCCGACATCGGCGGTGGCCAGAGCCGGCGCGTCGTTGATGCCGTCGCCCACCTTGGCGACCGTCAGCCCCTGCGCCTTCAACTCGCCGACGATTCGCTGCTTGTCCGCCGGCATCAGCTGGGCACGCACCTCGATGCCAAGGTCGCGGCCGACCGCCTCGGCCGTGCGGGCATTGTCGCCGGTCAGCATCACCGTGCGAATGCCCTGATCCTTCAATGCCTTGAGTGCCGCTCCCGCATCGGCGCGCGGCTCGTCGCGCATGGCGAGGAAGCCGAGGGCGGCGCCGTCCACCACCAGCACCGCGACGGTTTTTCCTTCGGCGTTCAGCGCCTCGATGGCGGCGAGGCGTTCCGCCGTCAGGGTCGCCCGCTTGCTCGCCGCTGCCGGTGAGCCGAGGAACAGCGAACGGCCATCGACGGTGCCGGTCACGCCCTCGCCGCTGATGGCGCCGGCCTGCTGGGCGGTGGAGAGCGGGATCCCGCGCGCCTCGGCGGCGGCGAGGATCGCCACGGCCAGCGGATGCGTCGAGCCGGCCTCCAAGGCGCCGGCAAGGCGCAGCACCTCGCCTTCGCCATCGGAAAACGCAACCACATCCGTCACTTGCGGCTTGCCTTCGGTGAGGGTGCCGGTCTTGTCGAAAGCGACGGCATTCACCTCGCGCAGCTTCTCCAGCACCGCGCCGCCCTTGATGAGCAGGCCGCGCTTGGCGCCGGCGGCGAGAGCGGCGGCGATGGCGGCCGGGGTGGAGATCACCAGCGCGCAAGGGCAGCCGATCAGCAGGATGGCGAGGCCCTTATAGATCCACTCGTCCCATGCCGCGCCGAACAGCAGCGGCGGCACCAGGGCGACCAGCGCCGCCAGCACCACGACAAAGGGGGTGTACCAGCGCGAGAAGCGGTCGATGAAGCGCTCGGTCGGCGCCTTGCTCTCCTGCGCCTCCTCCACGAGGCGCACCACGCGGGCGATGGTGTTGTCGGCACTGGTGGCGGTAGCGCGCATGGTCAGCGCCGCCTCGCCGTTCACCGTGCCGGCATAGAGCTGATCGCCGGGCGCCTTGGCGACAGGAACGCTTTCGCCGGTTACCGGCGCCTCGTTCACCGTGCTCGCACCTTCCAGTATGGCGCCGTCGGCGGGAATGCGCTCGCCGGGCCGAACCAGGATGGTATCGCCGATGGCGATGCGCTCAGCCGGAATCTCGCGGGTGCTGCCGTTCTCGACCAGGCGGGCGACCTTCGGCACCAGCGCGGTGAGGGCGCGGATGGAATCGCGGGCGCGGCCGGCGGCAACGCCTTCCAGCAACTCGCCGACCAGAAACAGGAACACCACCATTGCCGCCTCTTCCGCGGCGCCGATGATGACCGCGCCGACGGCGGCGATGGTCATCAGCATCTCGATGGAGAACGGCGTGCCCGCCAAGGCCGCCATAACCGCGCGGCGCGCCACCGGGATCAGCCCGACCAGCATGGCGATGGAGAAGATCAGGCGATCATAGTCCGGCCAGAGATGGCCGGCGGCATAGGCGAGGACCAGGGCGGCGCCGCAGGCTAGCGTCAGCCGTGCCTTGGCGCTGCGCCACCAGGAGCCGGCCTCCATCATATGCACATGGCCATCGGCCGCCACCTTGGCGGTGGCGGGTGCCGTCGCGGGTTCGCCGGAATGGCGGTGCTCGTGGTGATGATCATGGTGAGCACCGTCATCGGGATCATGCCGGTGGCCGGCATGATCGTGCCCACCATGGGCGTGGTCGTGCCCGCAGCCGCAAGCATGGTCGTGATCGTCATCATGCGGCCGAGGCGCTGTCGCTGGCTCTACCGGACGGGCCAGCGGCGCGATGCCGTAGCCCAGCCCGCTCACCCGCTTCTCCACCAGAACCAGGTCGGCGCCGCTATGCTCGACGGTCAGAGTGCCGGCGGTGACGGAGACGGCCACTTCCGAGACACCCGGCACCCGGCGCACCGCGGTGTCGATCTTGGACGCGCAGGATGCACAGTCCATGCCCTCGATGCGATAACGTTGCTTGAGCGCCGACATGCACGCCTCCTTGCTCTTCACTGGAGGCAACCACGCCTCCTTGCTCTTCACTGGAGGCAACGCTACATCCTCTAGCGACTAGAGGATCAAGAGGCGATATCGGGGATTTTTGCGATGCCCAGTCTCAGCATCGGTGCCGCGGCGGCGGCAAGCGGGGTCAAGGTTCCGACCATTCGCTACTATGAGAGCATCGATCTTCTGCCCAGCCCGCCGCGCACCGGCAGCAACCGCCGCAGCTATGACGCCGCCGATGTGCGGCGCCTGGCTTTCATCCGCCATGCGCGCGAGCTCGGCTTCGAGGTTGAGGCGATCCGCGCGTTGCTGAAGCTGCAGGACGAGCCGGACCAATCCTGCGCCGCCGCCGACGCGATCGCCCGCGACCGGCTGGCCGAGGTGGAGCATCGCATCGCCAGCCTTGAGGCGCTGCGCGCCGAACTGATTCGCATGGTGGAGGGCTGCTCGCACGGCCATGTCGGCCGCTGCCGGGTAATCGAGATTCTCGCCGATCACGGCGAGTGCCGGCACCATCAGGGCGCCGAGCCGGTCGCACTGGCCGCTCGGACCGGCAGCTGAGAGAATCGGCCGCCGGCTGCTGTGCCGGGCTTCAGCCTTCGCCGTCGGGGATATGGCCGATAAAGGGCAGCTGCCGGTAGGCGTGGGCGACGTCCATGCCATAGCCGACCACGAAATAGTCGGGGCAGGGAAAGCCGACGAAATCGGCCTCGATCTGTACCGCCCGCTTGTGCGATTTCTCCAGCAGCACGCATACCATCACGCGCCGGGCGCCGCGCGCCGCCAGAAGGTCCTTGGCGAAGGCGAGGGTGCGGCCCGATTCGAGGATATCGTCGATCAGGAGCACGTCGCGTCCCTTCACCTCGCTGTCGATGTCGCGCAGCACGGTTACGTAGCCGGCCGAGACCTGCGAATCGCGGTAGCTCGACAGGGTGATGAATTCCACCTCCGGCGCCAGGCCGGCATCATGCATGGCGCGGATCAGGTCGGCGGCAAAGACGAAGCTGCCCTTCAGCACCGCGATCACCACCAGCTTCTCCGGCTTGGCGGCGACGATCTCGTCGGCGAGCGCGCGATTGCGGGCGGCAATGGTCTCGGCGTCGAACAACACCTCGATCTTCGGCGAGGTCGCCCGCGCCCCGGTATCCGCTTCGCTCATGATGCCTCCTGATCGTCGAATTCGCTTGCGGGGTGCAGGATGGACCGGGTGATCCTCCCGCGTCCAGACGGAGATGCCGGTGGCGGGTTCCCGACAAGAATGCACACTCTATGTTAGGACAAGGCCGGCATGGTCGCCGCTGGCGGCACTTGTTCAGGTCCGAGGGATTCGCAGATTGGTTCGCTTCGAAAATGTCGGGCTGCGCTACGGCATGGGGCCCGAGGTGCTGAGGGACGTCACTTTCGGCATTCCTCCGCATTCCTTCCAGTTCCTGACCGGCCCGTCCGGTGCCGGCAAGACCACGCTGCTGCGGCTGATGTTCCTGTCGCTGCGCCCGACGCGCGGCCTCATCAACGTCTTCGGCCGCGATGTCGCCGCACTCGGGCCGGATGACGTGGCGGCGCTGCGCCAGCGCATCGGCATCGTGTTCCAGGATTTTCGCTTGCTCGACCATCTCACCACCTATGAGAACGTCGCGCTGCCGCTGCGCGTGCAGGAGCGCGAGGAGGCGAGCTATCGCGCCGAGGTGACCGAGCTGCTCGGCTGGGTCGGGCTCGGCGAGCGCATGCATGTGCTGCCGCCGGTGCTGTCGGGCGGCGAGAAGCAGCGTGCCGCCATCGCCCGCGCGCTGATCAGCCGGCCGGAGATCCTGCTTGCCGACGAGCCGACCGGCAATGTCGACCCGCGACTGGCGCGCCGGCTGTTGCGCCTCTTCGTCGAGTTGCACAAGACCGGCACCTCGGTGCTAATCGCCACCCATGACATCGCGCTGATGGACCAGTTCGACGCCCGCCGGCTGGTGATCAACCAGGGACGGCTGACCGTCTATGACTGAGGTGCATCAAATTTCCGCCCCCGATTCCGCGGCCCAGAACGGATTGTGGGCGCGGATCCGGGCATTGCTGCCTGGCGGGCGCACCGGCGAGGCCGGGGTCGGCCGGCATTCGCGCACCCCGCACGCCATCGTGCCGTCGGCGACCGTCACCGGCGGGGCGCTGGTCGCCGTCGTGGCGATCATGACCTTTCTTGCCGGCATCACCATCGGCTCGGTGGCGGCGGTTCGGTCGGTGGCATCGGAATGGACCTCCGACATCGCCCGCGAGACCACCATCCAGGTAAAACCCGGCGGAGGCCTCGATGTCGAGGCCGCGCTTGCCAAGGCGGTCAACGTCGCCAAGGCGACCTCGGGGGTTGCGGAAGCTCGCGCGCTCGATGCCAAGGAGACCGCCCGGCTGTTGGAGCCGTGGCTCGGTACGGGTCTCGATGTCTCCAGCCTGCCGGTGCCACGGCTGGTGGCGGTGACGCTGGCGCCGGATGCCGGCCCGGAGACCGCAGAGACGTTGCGCGCCGCGCTGGCGGAACAAGTGCCTTCGGCGAGCTTCGACGATCACCGGCAATGGACACAGCGCCTGTCCACCACCGCCCGCGTGGTGGTGGCGATCGGCCTCGCGGTGCTCGGCCTCGTCGCCGCCGCGACCGTGCTGTGCGTGGTGTTCGCCACCCGTGCGGCGGTGGACGCGGCGCGGCCCATCGTCGAGGTGCTGCACTTCGTCGGCGCCCGCGACGGCTTCATCGCCGCGGAGTTCCAGCATCATTTTCTTGCCGTAGGCCTCAAGGGTGGGGCACTTGGCGGTGGCATAGCGATAGCGGTGTTCTTCCTGGCCTCGACGCTTCCGCACTGGATAGGTACTGGCACGCCGGCCGATACGTTGGTCGGGGTGATGACGCTCGATCTCCGGGGCTATGGCGGCATCCTCGGGGCGTCGGTTCTGGTGGCGCTGGTCACTGCGGTGACCTCGCGCATCACCGTCTACCGGACTCTACGCGGCATCAGCTAGGTGGCTCATCCGTGACGAAGAGCGAATCAGCGTCGCTTCACCAGGAGACCGCGGCTCGCCCGAGCCGGCTTCGGCGGTTTATGACGCTCGCCACCTGCCTGCTGACATGCGCGCTGGTGCTGTTTCTCGTGGGCTTTCTGGTCTTCCTGTTCTGCATTCTCGGGCCCGCCGACCGTACCGGCCGCACAGCCGACGGCATCGTGGTTCTGACCGGCGGTGCCGATCGGGTGGCGGAGGCCGCCAATCTGCTGGCTGAGCAGCGCGGGCGGCGCCTGCTGATCACCGGGGTTCATCCCGAGACCACGCTTGTCGAGATCGGCCGCACGGTGCCGGTGGCGCAGACGGTGCTCGATTGCTGCGCCGAGCTCGGCCGTTCGGCACTCAACACCCGCGGTAATGCCATCGAGGCGGCGCAATGGGCACATCGGCTCGGCTTCCGCTCGCTCATCGTCGTCACATCGGGCTGGCATATGCCGCGCGCGCTGGTGGAGATGGAACGCGCCATGCCGGATGTCGAGCTGCTGCCCTACCCGGTCGTTGGCGTCGCGCGTCCCGGATTCTGGGGCACGCTGGCTTCCGGCAGGATGCTGATGCTGGAATATGTGAAGTATCTTGCCGCCTATGCCGGCATCCGGCCATCGCCGGCGACCACCGATGAACTGACGGCGGTCTTTCCGCCTTACTCGCCGAAATCGACCACCTGATCGTTCAGCGGCAATGCGTCTGTTTGCGGTCCGACCAGACGGCTGGCGTCGATCTTCAGCGCCCAGCCGCTCTCGAGGGCGTCATCTTCCTCGGGCGGTAGCACGCCCATGCCGGTGAAGCGGCGGAACACATAGGGCAGGCCGTCAGCATCGAGCGGCGAGGGGCCGTCCATCACGTGGAAATGCAGGTGTGGCGCCGAGGAATTGCCGGTGTTGCCCAGCAGGCCGATCACGTCGCCGGCCTTCACCTCGTCGCCGAGCTTCAGCGGTGCTCCGTTGCGTTGCAGGCTGCCACGCTGGAGATGGGCGTAGAAGACGAAGTTGCCGCCGCCAATGTCGACGACCATCATGTTGCCGCCGATATTCGCGGTGGTGATGCCCTTGGCGGGCTGGCCCGGCACCTGCTCGTCCGTCTCGTCATAGAGATTGACCACCGTGCCGCCGGCAACCGCGTGGATCGGCGTGCCATAGAATGGGTAGCTGGCGAGCGTGCCCTCGGGGCCGGTAAATAGCCGGCCGTCGTCGTCGAGCTTCACGAAATCGATGGCGAAACGCTCCGGTACGCGCAACAGGCCGTTCACCGCCATCACCGCCCCGCGATGCGAGGTGATGCTGTCGCAGCAGCCGTTCACCGCCACCCAGCCCTTGCCCCGCAGCGGCGCCTCGATCACTACCGCCGCCCTGCCGACGGCGACGGGCGCGGTGGTGAAGTCATAGCGTGCCGGAAACGGCGTATCGACCGGCATAGGTATAGGCTTGCCGTCCTTGTCGGCGCCCTGGCGGGTGGCGCCGACGCGGGTGGCGATCTGCCCGGGAAGAGGCGCCCCGTCCGGCAGCGCGACATCCATGAACAGCGTCGCCGTGGTTCCCGGGGCCAAGGTGGGGCCTTCGCCGCCGAAGCGTTGCAACATTGCCGCTAGCCGCTTGCCCTCCAATGTGGCGAGGGTCGCTCCTTCGGGCGTCACCGCTTCGACCTTGTCCACGGTGACGAAAAGCCGGCTCGAATTGGTGACGATCAATTCATAGGCGAGATGGGTGCGCCCGTCGCTGCCGCGCACCGGATGCGGCGGGGTGAGCGGTGCCACGGTGATCGAGCTCAACGTCTCGCCCTCCCGCAGCGACTGGGCGGCGGCCGGCGTCAGCTGGAGAGCGAGTGCGAGCAGAATGGCGGCAGCGGCGCGGGACATGGGATACCTCCAACCGAAGGCGCAGAGCCTCGCTCAGTATCCGGCGAACGGCAAGCAAGGCTCGGCCGCTAAGCCTCGGTCAGCTCGACGAAACGCGCCGCCCGCACGCCCGCCCGCGCCAGATCGTCGCCGCATTCGGACGAGGCGAGATAGGCGAGTTCGCGCTCGCGCGGCGTCGTAAGCGGATCGAGCGCGACAAGCTCGGCATCGACCCGGCCGGGATGGCAGTGCACCAGCACCCGGCCGCTATCGGCGGCGTCGGCGATGCTGCCCCGGAACACCTGCGCATAGGGCACCCGGTCGGAGAAATCGTAGAAGCCGCGGAAACTGTCATTAGTGGCGATGCCGCGCTGCGCTGCCTGTGCCCGCAGGCCGGTATTGAAGGCACCGACCATGACGGCCTTGGGAAATCCGATGCGTCGCCGCGCGGCGCGATGCAGCGTTTCACTGCAGGAGCGCAGCCAGGGCGAGCCGTCATAGCGGTTCGCCAGCTCCTCCATCACCACCCGCCGGATTCCCGGCAGGATATGGCAATGCTGGTGGCCGTCGAGATAATCCGGCGGAGCGCCCCAGACATCCTCGAAGGCGTCGAGCTGCGCCCTTAGTTCGGCGCGCACGGCTTCCAGCGGCAGGCTGCGGGTCAGCGCGGCGCGGGTCAGCGTGGCGATCGACGGCAGCCGTTCATTTGCGGCAAGACCTTGCGCGCTCGTAAGCGGCCGCTGGCCGGTCAGCGTAAGGTGCAATCCGACGTCGGCGGAGTGTTGCCGGACGAGGCGGGAGAGCTCGCCGCTATCCCGCCGCCATCCCGGCAGGCCGGTCATCGCGCTGGTGGCGGATAGGCGCCGCAAGGTAATCAATTCGATGATGCCTGCCGAAACGCCACTGCTTAAACCGAAGTCATCGGCACAGATTACTACGGGTGAACGTGTCGATTCCGCCACTTATTGGAGCCCTAAAAATATCGCAATTGATTTATACTTAACTATGGAATAAGCAGCAAATAAGACCGCTGCCGACTATTTGACGTCTGAGCCGGAAAGTTCCGCAGATGATTCATAGTACGCCCAAAAGCACGCTGCAGAATCGTGTGCCCCGGCTGATTTCGTTCGTCATCCCTGTGTATAACGAAGCCGCCAATCTCGAGGAGCTGCATCGGCGGCTCTGCCGGGCGCTCGACGCCTATCCGGGGTTGGTGCGCGAATTCGTCTTCGTCGACGATGGCAGCCGGGACGACAGCTTTGCGCGGGTCGCGGCGATCGGCATGAACGATGCCGGCGTGCGCGGGCTGCGCTTCGCTCGCAATTTCGGCAAGGAGGCGGCGATGGCCGCCGGCCTGCGCGCCGCCACCGGCGATGTCGTCGTGTTGATGGATTCCGATCTGCAGCATCCGCCGGAAGTGGTGCCGAAGCTGATCGAGGCATGGAGCCGCGGCGCGCAGATGGTTACTGCCGTGCGCCGCTCGCGCCGCACCGATCCGCTGGCGCGGCGGCTGTTCAGCAAGGGGTTTTACCAGTTCTTCCGGTTGATGTGCGAAGTGGACATCCCCGAGGGTGCTGGCGACTTCCGGTTGTTCGACCGTCGGGTGGTCAACGCCATCAACGCCCTGCCGGAGCGCAACCGCTTCATGAAGGGCATCACCAGCTGGGTCGGCTTCCAGCAGGCGGAGGTCGATTTCGAGGTCGCCGAGCGCACGGCCGGCGTGAGCTCCTTCAACTTCATCCGGCTGTTGCGCTATGCGGTGGATGGTCTGTCGTCCTTTTCCATGGTGCCGCTGCGCGTCTGGTCGTTGATCGGCGTCGGCCTTGCCGCGCTGTCCGCGCTCTATGGCATTTATCTGATCGGCGAGGCGCTGTTCTTGGGCGTCAAGACGCCGGGCTTTGCCAGCATCATGGTTTCGACGCTGTTTTTCTCCGGCGTGCAGCTGATCAGCCTCGGGGTGATGGGCGAATATATCGGTCGCATCTTCACGGAAGTGAAACAGCGCCCGCTTTATATCGTCGCCGACGAAGTCGGCTATGTCCCGGCTGCCTCGTTTTCCGCTCCCCTCGTTCCGCAGGTTGAGACGCAGCCGTGACAATCGCCGCCTCCCGGCCGACGCCGGCTACCCTCGCCGGCCGCCTCGGCGCGCTTGTCGTCCATGCGTGGCAGTCGCAGACGCTGACGCGCCTGTGCAGCATCGTCTTGTTCGCCGGCCTCACCGCCTGGGTGCTGGTGGTGTTCCGCGACTACGGCATCAGCAATGACGAGCCGGTGCAGCACACCTATGGCCAGCTGCTCTGGCAGTGGTACGGCAGCGGCTTCAAGGACGATCGCGCCTTCCATTACATCAACCTCTATCTCTATGGCGGGCTGTTCGACCTGATCGCCGCCGGGCTGGAGCCTTATATCAGCCTGCCGGTTTATGACCTGCGCCACCTGATCTCGGCCTGCTTCGGCCTTGCCGGACTGGTGGCGGTATGGCGCTGGACCCGGCTCCTTGCCGGCGAGAAGACCGCGATCCTCGCCGTGGCGATGCTGGCCGTCACCGGTATGTATGGCGGGGCGATGTTCACCCACACCAAGGACGTGCCCTTCGCGGCCACCATGGCGTGGAGCCTCTATTTCATTACCTGCGTCGCGGCCGCCCTGCCGGGCCTGCCAAGCTGGCGGATGGTGGCGGGTCTCGGCTTCGCCGTCGGCTGCGCGCTCGGGCTACGGGTCGGCGGCGTGTTCGCGGTGTTCTATCTCGGCCTGACGATCGCCGTTGCCGGGGCGATCCATCGCGACCTGCGACTGATCCTGCGCCTGGTGATGCGGTTGATTCCGGCCGGGCTGATCGCGGCTGCGGTGACGGCGCTTGCCTGGCCGTGGTCGATGCTGCCGCCGACCAATCTCTTCGAGGCGATGGGCGCCTTCAGCCATTTCAGCTTCGACCTGAGCACGCTGATCAACGGCCAGAACCTGCCGATCGGC
Organism: Ancylobacter defluvii; assembly: GCF_018390605.1. Taxonomy (GTDB): domain Bacteria; phylum Pseudomonadota; class Alphaproteobacteria; order Rhizobiales; family Xanthobacteraceae; genus Ancylobacter; species Ancylobacter defluvii. The sequence goes on along the minus strand of NZ_JAHBGD010000022.1, from coordinate 26,333 downwards.
GAGGTGCCGGGTACCTATATGAGCGAGTATCTGCTCATCAAGCTGCCGGATATCGCAGTCGCCGGCCTCGTCGCGGCGATACCGTTCGGCATCTTGGCCCTGTTGCGGGCCGACGCCGCCCGGCGGCGCCGGCAACTGGTCTTCCTGCCGCTGGTTCTGGCGCTGGCGGTCCCGGTCACCTTTACGTTGGCCGAGCATCCTCCGCTCTATAACGGCATCCGCCATTTCCTGTTCGTGATTCCGCCGGCGACGATCGCCGCCGCGCTCGGCATCGCGGCGCTGTGGCAGGCGGCCCTACGCCTTTCGCCGGTGCTGGCGCTGGCCACCGCCGCCACCGCCGGGTCGCTGTTCGCTTTCAATGCCGTGACCTTCGTGGCGCTGCATCCCTATGAATATGTCGGCTACAACCAATTGGTCGGCGGCCTCAAAGGTGCCGATGGCCGCTTCGAGGGCGATTACTGGTCGGCAACCATGCGAGAGGCGGCGACCGCCTTGCGCACCGGCATCGAGGCGCATCCGCCAGCCAAGCCGTACAAGGTGGCGATCTGCGCCGAGGATGGCCAGATTCAACCATTTCTCGGCCCGGATCTCGAACTGACCGAGAGCTGGGACGACGCCGATTTCCTGCTGACCGCCCGGAATGTCGGCTGCGACAATCTGGTGCCCGGCCTGACCTATCGCACCATCAGCCGGCTCGGGGTGCCGCTCGCCATGGTGGTGGATCTGCGCGCCCGCCACATGCCGATCGTCGAGCCGCTGCCCTGGGATGACGATGCCGATCCCCAGACGCCGGCCGTGTCCTTCAACGGTCCCGGCTCGGCGACCGTGGCTCGCAAGGCGCCGTGACATGGACCTCGCGGCTTCCCCTTTGATCGCCAGGCTGCGCCACTTCCTGCTGTTCGCATCGCTCGGAGCGCTGGGAACGCTGGCGCAATACGCCGTGCTGGTGATGCTGGCGAGCGGAGCGGGGATCGATCCGGTCGCGGCCTCGACCGCCGGCTTTCTCACCGGCGGAGTGGTCAACTACCTGCTCAGCCGCAGCATCGCTTTCCGCAGCGACCGGCCGCATCGGGAAGCGGCGCCGCGCTTCTTCCTGGTGGCCGGCTGCGGCCTCGTGCTCAATGCGTTGATGATGGCCGGCTTCACCCGCGGGCTCAGCCTGCCCTATCTGCCGGCCCAACTCGTTGCCACCGGTTTGCTGGTGCTCTGGCACTACGCCGGCAACCTGCTCTGGACTTTCCGGCCGGCGCGCTCCTGAACGTCGAAGTAGGGAGCGCAATGCCGGGGCTCCCCTTGTCCGTCAGTGGCAGCAGGAATTGCCCACAGAGGGGCCGGCCGTGTCGCCCTCGGGCTCGTCGCGATTGTCGCGCGAATGCGGGTTCTTCTCCGCCGGCAGGTCCATGGCGATATTGCCGGCGAAGAAGCCGTTGGGCTTCAGTGTGAAGCCGACATATTCCACCGGCATGATCGGGAAGTCCTCCGGCTTGCACATATGGGTATGGCCGAAGGAGTGCCACAGCACGAGGTCGGCATTCTCGATGTCGCGATTCTGCTGCACATAGGCCGGCAGGCCCTGTCCGCCGGCATTCACCTTGGGATAATCTCCCGAGGCGTACTTCTCCGCCGGGTCGAATGGCGTCACCCAGACGTGCTTCTTGGCGAAGCCGCCGCGCCTGGCGACGAAGGCATCGTCCTGCGCCAGCATGACCGGGGTCGGCGTCACCACCAGCTTGTAGCCCGGCGGCTTGCCGACGCTGTTCACGGTGTTCGGATTGGTCACCTTCCAGTAGCGGCCGGTGGCGCCATTGGCGAGCGCCGCGGCGTCGAGTTCGCGCTTCAGTACCTTGGTCGTGGTGTCGAAGACGTTGCCATAGGGGTTGTCGTCGCCCCAGGGGCGCGGCACGAACTCATGCTCGGTGACGGTGTTGCCGCCGCCGTCGACGTCCATGTGCAGCCGGGCGTTGAAGAAGTGCTGATGGGTTGGACCACCCAGACCCTCGTCGATCATGCCGCCCCAGGGATAGGCTTCGCCGGGCGTGACGGCAGCGGTCTGGATGATGCCGGTGAGCTTGGCTTCCAGCTGAATGGTGCCATCCTGGTAGAGATACCAGTAGAAGCCGTAATCGTAATTGCCCACCGTGGCGAAGAACGAGATCACGAGCCGCCGCGACCGGCGTACCTCATAAATGCCGTTGCGAAACTCGTAGTGCTTCCAGAGGATGCCATAGTCCTCCTCGTGCATGCAGATCGCGTTCTTCATCAGCATGGGCTGGCCGAGGTCGTCTGCTGCCGGCACGTCGAAATAATGAATGTGGCCGAGGCAGTCGCAGCCGAGTTCCAGGCAGTTGGCAAGGCGACCAAGGCCGTATTCGCCGGCATCGAACGCACTTTTCCAGTAATGGTTGGCGGTCGGGTCTGCATAGGGAACTACCATTTCGGTGACGCTGGCGCGGAAGATCACCGGCCGTAGCCGGCCTTGGTCCTGGATGCCGAGTTCATGCAGCACCAGCCCTTCGCGTGGGGTGAAGCCGAGGCGGAAGCTCCAGTTCTGCCACTCGACCTTCCAGCCGTCGACGGTGAAGCTCGGCCCTTCCGGCTGCACGATGTGCAGCGGCTTCAATCCCTTGCGGGTCTCGGGGAAGGCTTCGCGGCCGTAATTGTGCGGCTTCTTCGGGACCGGAACGATCCTTTCCTCGTCGATGAGGTGGACGATGCGGTTGGCGATGAGGTCGAACACCGCCACCACCCCTTCGATCGGGTGGGCATAGCCATTGTCGCGCGCATCGCCGCGCCAATAGGCGACGCAGCGCACGATCCGCTTGCCGCGCTCGAAGTCGCGGCCGAAATAGCCGGAGGAGAACGGGTCGATCTGGACCAGCGGGAGGTCTTCCTCCGTGATGCCGCGCCTGGCGACGGCCACGCGCCAGGCGCGGTCGGCCTTGACGATCTCCTCGGCGCGGATGAACTCCTCGAGCATGATCGGCGGCTGGCCATAGGGCGGCTCGTCGGTGGGCAGTCTGACGAAGGAGGCGACGGCTCCGGCGGAGAGGTCGATGATGGCCTCGAAGCTCTCGCCCGAGCCGATGTCGAGCATCAGCACGAAGGCGCGGCGCGGCAGTGTGGCGCCGGCGCGGAAGGCGGCCAGCTCGGCCTTTGCCGGTTCCTCCAGCCGCACCATCGGGAAACGGACGGTCTCGCCAAGGGGTTTGTCGTCCTTGAGAATGGCCACCGCCCTTGCGATCTCGTCGAGGCTCAGCGGATCGAGCGGATAGGCGAGGGCGGCGGCGATCTCGGCGTCCATGGCGAAGCTCTCTCGACTGCGAGGCGACGAGGCGATTCGTCGCCTCGCTACGGGAAGATCGGCGGGCGTGCCGGTCAGGCGCGGGGCCAGCTGGCAGATCAGGCCCGGCATGAATTCGGCACCATGGCGTGAGTGCCATGGATGCCCGACGCCCGCAAATCATGGCAGCGTCGCACCGGCATTTGATGAACAATTGTTGAAACTCGCTCAATGAAGCGTTGATTTAAATTGGGTCCTGCGTCGATTGCCGTGACATCCCGACGGCCTATGGTTCGGTCCGAACATCGAATCTCGAAGGATGCTGGACCATGACCTACACCCCCGCCGCCGATCGCTATGCCGGCGCGATGCCTTATCGCCGCTGCGGGGCGAGCGGCATCGACCTGCCGCTCGTCTCCCTCGGCCTCTGGCAGAATTTCGGCGGTACCGACGTGTTCGAGACCGGCCGGGCGATCCTGCGCCGGGCCTTCGACCGCGGCGTGACCCATTTCGATCTCGCCAATAATTACGGCCCGCCGCCCGGTTCGGCCGAGCAGATGTTCGGTCGTGTCCTCGCCGCCGATTTCCGCGCCCATCGCGACGAGCTGATCATCTCAACCAAGGCGGGATGGGACATGTGGCCGGGCCCCTATGGCGGGGTCGGCGGCAGCCGGAAATACCTGGTCGCCAGTCTCGACCAGTCGCTGCGGCGCATGGGGCTGGATTATGTCGACATCTTCTATTCCCACCGGGTCGATCCCACCACGCCGCTGGAGGAGACCATGGGCGCGCTCGCCCAGCTCCACCGCCAGGGCAAGGCGCTCTATATCGGCATCTCCTCCTATTCGCCGGCGCTGACGCGCAAGGCGGCGGCGCTGCTGGCGGAGGAGCGGGTGCCGCTGTTCATCCACCAGCCCAATTACTCGATGCTGAGCCGGTGGATCGAGGACGAGCTGCTCGACACCCTGGCCGACCTCGGCAGTGGCTGCATCGCCTTCTCGCCGCTGGCGCAGGGCCTGCTGACCTCGAAATATTTGTCCGGCGTGCCGGAGGGTGCCCGCGCGGTGAAGCAGGTCTCGTTCAAGGCATCGATGCTGAGCGAGGACAACCTGTCGCGCATCCGGGCGCTGAACGACATTGCCCGGGCCCGCGGCCAGACGCTGGCGCAGATGGCGATCGCCTGGGTGCTGCGCGATCCGCGGGTGACGTCGGCGCTGATCGGCGCGCGTACCGTCGAGCAGCTGGACAATTCGCTGGATGCGGTGGCGCAGCTCGGCTTTGCCGATGAGGAACTGGCCGCCATCGACCGCTATGCGAAGGACGGCGGCACCGACCTGTGGCGGGTTTCCTCGACGCTCTGATGGAGAAGGGCGAAGCCCTCAGGAAGCCGCTTCCTTGACCGCGAGCAAGGGCGGCGTCCGGTCGGTCCATCGCGTCGCCTGATGATATTGGTGGCCGATCGCCAGCACTCTGGCATCGGCCCCCGTCGGGCCGATGATCTGCATGCCCGTCGGCAGCCCCTGCGGACCGAAGCCGCAGGGGACGGCGAGGGAGGGCAGCCCGATCAGGCTGACCGGCACCACAATCTCCATCCAGCGGTGATAGGTGTCCATGCCGTGGCCGTTGATCGTCTGCGGCCAGCGCCACTCTGCCGGGAAAGGCCATACCTGCGCCGAGGGCATGACCAGCACGTCATATTGCGTGAACAGCGCCGCGGCGCGGGCGTACCAGCGTGAGCGGGTGAGGCTGGCGGCATAGACCTGCGCGGCGGTGATGTTCTGCCCGGATTCGATTTCCCAGACGGTTTCCGGCTTCAGCTGGGCGCGCTTGGCGGCATCGGCCCACAGCGCGCCCTTCGAGCCGTTGTTGAGGAAGCCGCGCAGATGGGTCCAGGCCGTCCAGAGCTCCCCGGCCGGGAAGGGCGGGGGCAGCACATCGACGCGGGCGCCGAGCGCCTCGAACACGGCGAGCCCATCCAGGCACAGGTCGAGAATGCCCGGCTCGCAACGATAGGCGCCGTTCCAGTCGCCGAGCCAGCCGACCCGAAGCCCGGACATGTCGATATCGAGCCGTGCGGCATAGGACGTTGCCGGCCGGCTAAAGGGCACGTCCGGGTTCTCGCCGGCCAGCGTTTCCAACAGCCGGGCGAGATCCTCGACGGTCCGCGCCATCGGCCCGTCGGTCGCCAGGGTTGCCATGAAGGTGTCGCCCTCGGCATCGCCGGGGACGAGGCCCCAGCTTGGCCGGAAGCCGTAGACATTGCAGAAGGCGGCGGGGTTGCGCAGGCTGCCCATCATGTCGGAGCCGTCCGCCAGCGGCACCATGCGCGCCGCCAGTGCCGCCGCCGCGCCCCCCGACGAGCCCCCGGCCGAGCGGGTAGGGTCATAGGGATTGCGCGTGACGCCGAACACCGGATTGAAGCTGTGGCTGCCATGGCCCCATTCCGGGGTGTTGGTCTTGCCGGTCAGGATGGCGCCGGCGGCCCGCAGCCGTGCGGCGAGCAGGTCGTCCTGCTGCGGTACGAAGTCGCGATGCAGCGGCGAGCCGAAAGTGGTGCGAATGCCGCGGACGCAGACGAGATCCTTTACCGCCAGCGGCAAACCGTGCAGCCAGCCGGTCGGGGCTGTCTCGTCCAGCGCCACCGCTTCCGCCATCAGCGCGTCCGGGTCGCGGGGGGAGACGATGGCGTTGACCACCGCATTGGCCGCCGGCAGGCGCGCCAGATAGGCCGCCATCACCTCGGACGGCTTCACCTGCCTGGTCGCGATCAGCTGCGATAGCGCGGTCGCGGTCAGATCCATCAGCGACATCGATTCCCCCGCCTCTCCGACGGCCGCCGCTTCACCGGAAAGCCGCATGCCGTTGCGCGTCTACAAACCGGTTGTCGTCGAGCAAATCAAGCGTGCCGCAACTGGAGCGACCGTCCCGATCCGGCGTCCGCTCACTGTCGATTCGACACGATGAACTCCTTGGCCCAGTCGCCCTTCACGAAGCGCGGCCCCATCTCGTCGTTGACTTCCGGCGTGCGGGTATCGACCTGCCCGGTCCAGCCGCCGCCCAGCGCCTTGTTGAGCAGAATATAGTCGGTTGTGATGGCGACCTGGCTCTGGAGATAGGAATCCTCGGCGGAATAGAGCGAGCGCTCGGCATCCAGCACGTCGAGGAAGCTGGTGGAGCCCGACTGATAGAGCGTGCGGGCCAGCGTCGTCGCCTTGCGATAGGAACTGGCGGAGGAGGCGAGGCTGCGGCTCCTCCGGCGCTCGAAGTGCAGCGCCACGCTGGCATTCTCCACGTCCTGCAGCGCCGTCAGAACGGCGGCGCGATAGGCGAGGAAGGATTCGTCGCGATAGGCCTGGGCGTAGTCCACCGCCGCTTTCAGCTGGCCGGCATTGAAGATCGGCACGCTCAGGCTCGGACCGAAGCTCCAGCTTATGCTCGAGCTTTTCGCGAGGTCCCCGAGCTTGGTGCTGGAGGTCGAGACGTCGCCGACCAGGCTGATATCCGGATAGCGTGCGGCTTCCGCCTGGCCGATCTGGGCGGTGGACTGCGCCAGCTGGCGTTCCGCGAGCCGGACGTCCGGCCGCGAGAGCAGCACATTGGCGGGTACCCCGCGCGGGACCGGCTGGCGGGGCGAGGGGATCGGCGCGCTGCGCTTCATCAGGTCGTTGAGCGTCGAAGGCGGCTGGCCGAGCAGGATCGAGAGCTGGTTCACCGTCTGCTGATAGGAGGATTCGAGGTTGGGAATGTCCGCCTCGGTGCTTGCCGCCAGCCCTTCCGCGTTGGACACGTCGACCGCCGAGGCCGATCCGGCCTCCAGCTTGGTGCGGGTCAGCGAGGCGGTCTCGCGCTGGGAGGCCGCGGTGCGGCGCGCGAGCGCGATCCGCGCCTGATAGCCGCGTGCCTCGACATAATAGGTCGTGACATCGCCGACGAGCGTGAGCAACGTGTTGCGCAGGGTTTCCTCGGAAGCATCGAGACCATAGGTCGCCGCCTCGGCGGCCCGCCGGTTCTCGCCGAAGAGATCGAGCTCCCAACTGGCATCCAGCCCCAGCTGGAAGGAATCGAACGGCCCGGCCACGGTGATGTCGCCGCTGCCCGCCGAGACGTTGCTGCCATTGTCGGAGCGGGTGTAGGCGCCGTTTCCGGTCACCACCGGCGCCAGCGCGGCAAGTGCCTGACGGCGCGTCGCCCGCGCCTGCCGCACCCGCGCCTTGGCGGTGGCGACGTCGAGATTGCCGGCGACCGCCGCCTCGACGAGGCCGTTGAGGGTCTTGTCGTTCAGGCGTTCCCACCAGCGGGCGAGATCCGGAGGACGATTATCCGGCTCGCTGCCATTGGCGATGAGGGAGGTTTTCGTCGCTCCCCAGCTGCCGGGGAGCTGGAGCTTGGGTGCCTGGTAGTCGGGTCCGACCGCGCAGCCGCCGAGCAGGCCGGCAAGCAGCCCGGCGCCGACGAGCCGGGCAACGGGGCCACCAAGGATGCCACGGTTTGGACGAGGCGGGATCATCATGGAATTACCTGAGCCAGCAGCATGTCTGAGAAAAGAGGGTTCAGCCGGGATGCACATTGGTCGCGTCGGGCTCCGAAGGAGAGAGGCCGGGTGCCGGCGCCTGGCTTTTGCCGCGGAAGATGCGGCGGACCGCGATGAACAGCAGCGGAACGAAGAAAATGCCGAGCACGGTTGCCGCGATCATGCCGCCCATCACGCCGATGCCGATGGCGTTCTGCGCCCCCGAGCCGGCGCCGCTGGCGATGGCGAGCGGTGTCACGCCCAGGATGAAGGCGAAGGAGGTCATCAGGATCGGCCGCAGCCGCTGGCGGGCGGCATCGAGCGTGGCCTCGACCAGCCCCATGCCGTGCGCCTGCCGCTCGATGGCGAACTCCACGATGAGGATCGCATTCTTCGCCGCGAGGCCGATGGTGGTGAGCAGGCCAACCTTGAAATAGACGTCGTTGGACTGGCCGAACAAATGCGCGCCGGCAAGGGCGCCGAAGATGCCGATCGGCACGGAAAGCATGACCGCGAACGGGATCGACCAGCTTTCATAGAGCGCGGCGAGGCACAGGAACACCACCAGCCCGGAGATCAGGTAGAGCGCTGTGGCCTGGTTGGCCGACAGCCGCTCCTGGTTGGACAGGCCGGTCCATTCATGGCCGTAGCCGGCGGGAAGCCCGGCGACGATGTCGTCGATCGCCGCCATGGCGTCGCCCGAGCTCACGCCCTGTGCCGCCTGTCCCTGGATTTCCACCGCCGATGAGCCGTTGAACCTTTCAAGCCGCGGCGAGCCGAACAGCCATCGGGACGAGGCGAAGGAGGAGAAGGGCACCATCACGCCGTCGCCGTTGCGGACATGCCATTTGGCGAGGTCCTCCGGCTGCATGCGGAAGTCTGCTGCCGATTGGAGATAGACCTTCTTCACCCGGCCGCGGTCGATGAAATCGTTGACATAGTCGCTGCCCCAGGCGGTGGAGAGGGTGTCGTTGATGTCGGCGAGCGACACGCCGAGAGCGCTTGCCTTCTCCTGGTCGATGTCGACGACGAATTGCGGCTCGTCCTCCTGCCCGTTGGGGCGGGTGTTGGCGAGGCGCGGATCCGCCGCCGCCTTGGCGAGCAGCGCGTTGCGGGTGGCGATAAGCGTCTCGTGGCCGGCGCCGTTGATGTCCTGCAGGTAGAAGCTGAAGCCGTTGGAGTTGCCCATGCCCTGGATGGCGGGCGGCGCCAGCGCGAACACCATGGCGTCGCGGAATTTGGCGAATGCCCCCATGGCGCGGCCGGCGACGGCGCTTGCCGACAATTGTGCCGAGCTGCGCTCGTCGAAGGGGCGCATGCGCAGGAAGGCGAGGCCGACATTCTGTCCCTGGCCGCCAAAACCGAAGCCGTTGACGGTGAACACGCCCTCGACCGCCTCCTTCTCGTCTTCGAGATAATGCCGCGCCACCTCGTCCAGCACTTTCTGGGTACGGTCGGCGGTGGCGCCGACGGGAAGCTGGACGCTGGTGATGAGAATGCCCTGGTCTTCCTGCGGCAGGAAGGAGGAGGGCAGCCGCGCGAACATCCAGCCGGTGGCGACGGTGATGGCGAGGAAGACCACCAGGAAGCGCGCCGAGCGGGCGACGATGCCGGCGGTGCCGTTGCGATAGGCGTTGGCGCCCCGGTCGAAGCCGCGGTTGAACCAGCCGGCGAAGCCCTTCTGCTTGGCGTGGGGTTTCGGCGCGCGCAGGATGGTGGCGCACAGGGCGGGGGTGAGGATCAACGCAACCGCCACCGACAGCACCATTGCGGTGACGATGGTGACGGAGAACTGCCGGTAGATGATGCCGACCGAGCCGCCGAAGAAGGCCATCGGCACGAACACCGCCGACAGCACGGTGGCGATGCCGACCAGCGCGCCGGTGATCTCGGCCATGGACTTGCGGGTGGCCTCCCGCGGCGAGAGACCTTCCTCCTCCATCACCCGCTCGACGTTTTCGACGACGACGATGGCATCGTCGACCAGCAGGCCGATCGCCAGCACCATGGCGAACATGGTCAGCGTGTTGATCGAGTAGCCCAGCATCGCCAGCACGCCGAAGGTGCCGAGCAGCACCACCGGAACGGCCAGCGTCGGAATGATGGTGGCGCGGATGTTCTGGAGGAAGACCAGCATCACCACGAAGACCAGCACGATGGCCTCGATGAGCGTGCGCACCACCTCCTCGATGGACAGCACCACGAAGGGGGTGGTGTCGTAGGGATAGACGACCTCCAGCCCTTCCGGGAAGGTGCCGGAGAGGCGCTCGATGGTCGCCTTCACCGCCTCCGCCGTCGAGATGGCGTTCGCCCCGGTGGCGAGGTTGACCGCCAGCCCGGCGGCGGGCTTGCCGTTGAACTTCGACGAGGTGGTGTAGCTCTCGGCGCCGAGCTCGACCGTGGCGACGTCGTTGAGCCGCACTAGCGAGCCGTCCGTCCCGCTCTTGAGGATGATGTTGCGGAACTGCTCGGCGGTCTGCAGGCGGCTGCGCGCGGTGACGGTGGCGTTGAGCTGCTGGCCCCTGCTCTGCGGCAAGCCGCCGAGCTGGCCGGCGGAAACCTGGGTGTTCTGCGCCTCGAGCGCGGAGGACACGTCGCTCGGCATCAGCTGGTACATGGCGAGCTTGTCCGGATCGAGCCAGATCCGCATCGCGTAGCCGGAGCCGAACAGCTGGGTCGAGCCGACGCCGGCTACCCGCTTCAGCGTGTCGTTGAGTGTCGAGTCGACATAGTCGGCGAGGTCGACGGAGGACATCTGTCCGTTGGTCGAGACGAAGCCGATCACCATCAGGAAGCCGTCGGAGGCCTTGTCGACCTCGATGCCGCTGGTCTGGACGATGGTCGGCAGCTGCGAGGTGACCAGCTGCAGCTTGTTCTGCACCTGCATCTGCGCCACGTCGGGATCGGCGGCACTGGTAAAGGTGAGGGTGATCGACGCCTGGCCGGTCGAGGTCGAGGTTGCCGACATGTAGTCGAGATTGTCGATACCGGTCATGCCCTGCTCGATGATCTTGGTCACCGAGTTCTCGACCGTCTGGGCGTCCGCGCCGGGATAGCTGGCGGTGATGCGCACCGTGGTCGGGGCGATCTGCGGGTATTGCGCGATTGGCAGGCTGTTCAGGGCCAGCAGGCCACCCAGCATGACCAATATGGCGATGACCCAGGCGAAGACCGGGCGGTCGATGAAAAAGCGGGACATGGGTGCCGGGCCTCAGTTGGGTGTCGTCGTCGACGCACCCGCCGAACCGGGGGTGGCGCGATCCGCCGCGGCGGAGCTGGCGGCGGAAGCGGGCGGGGAGCTCTCCTGGCCGCGTTCGCGCACCTCGCCGGTGGTTTCGTCGACGATCACGTCGACGGCGGTCGCCGGCTGCCCGACCTTGGCGAACTGGCTGCCCTCGACGACCACCCGGTCGCCATCCTTGACACCGGCTTCCACCAGCCAGTTGCTGCCGACGCTGCGCCCGACCGAGAGCACCCGCTGCTCGACCTTGCCATCGGCATTCACCACCAGCGCCACCGGCTCGCCCTTGGTGTTGCGCGTCACGCCGCGCTGCGGCACCAGGAAGCTGTTCGGGGCGACGCCCTCCTCGACCTGGGCGCGCACATACATGCCGGGCAGCAGCAACCGATCCGGATTGGGGAACTGCGCCCGTACGCCGAAGGTGCCGGTGGTCTCGTCGACATAGGCGGAAGCGAACTCCAGCCGGCCGGGATGCGGATAGAGGGTGCCATTGTCGAGCTTCAACCGCACCTGCACGTTGTCGCCGCTGATCTTGATGCGGCCATCCTTGATCGACTGGCGCAGGTTGAGCAGATTTGTGCTCGACTGGGTGACGTCGACATTGATCGGATCGAGCGTGCGGATGGTTGTCAGCGCGGTGTCCTGGCTTGCGGTCACCAGCGCTCCCGGGGTCAGCGACGACTTGTCGATGCGCCCGCCGATCGGTGCGGTGATCCGCGTGTGGTCGAGGTTGATCTTCGCCGTGTCGACGCTGGCCTTTGCCGAGGCGACATCCGCCTTGGCCTGGGCGAGCGAGGCGGTGGCGTCGTCATAGTCCTGCTTGCTCACGGCGTTCTGCTTGATGAGGCCCTGATAGCGCTCGACCTTGGCTTCGGCGCTCGGCACCGCGGCCTCCGCCTTCTGCAGGGCGGCGAGCGCACTGTCATACGCGGCCTGATAGCTGGCGGGATCGATCTGGTAGAGCGCGTCGCCGGCCTTCACCTCGCTGCCCTCCTGGAAGAGCCGCTCCTTGATGATGCCGCCGACCTGCGGGCGCACTTCCGCAATGAGCGATGCCGTGGTGCGCCCCGGCAGCTCGGCGGTGATGGCGACCGACTGCGGATGCACCGTCACCACGCCGAGCTGGGGCCGGTTCTGGGCGCCGGCACCCGGCGGCGCCGAGGCGTTTTGTCCGTCGCAACCGGTCAGCAACACAAGAAGGAGACCGGATACCGGCAGGAGCGCCGATCGTGCCGCGTTGATCACGGGAACATTCCTATTTAAGATACTTTACAGTATCCATATTATCGATCCCTCGCTCCTGTCAATCGCCTGCCTCAGACGGCGATGGCTGTCGCGGCAGCAAATTGTATTATGATACCTATCACGCCCTTACGGCCTCCCGCGGCTGGCTTGAGGGTCGCGAGCCGGTCGATGTCGCATGCGTGTCCGATTGCGCATCAGGGATTCGGCAGCGTTGTGAACGCGTGCTGGCGCCGCCGCTGGATGATCTCCCCTGGCGTCCTGCCAAAGACTATTGGACGGCCGGCGACTTTCGACCCATAGAACGGAAAACGATTGGGAGGAGCGTCGCCAATGGAACGTCCCGCAGAGGGGCCGCTCACCGGAATCCGCGTCGTCGAGCTCGGCAACCTGATCGCCGCGCCGTTCGCCGCGCGGCTGATGGCGGAATTCGGCGCCGAGGTCATCAAGGTCGAGGCGCCCGGCGAGGGCGACCCGCTGCGCAAATGGCGCAAGCTGCACGAGGGCACCTCGCTGTGGTGGTACCTGCAATCGCGCAACAAGAAGTCGGTCGCCGTCAATATGCGCCTGCCCGAGGGCCAGGAGGTGGTACGGCGGCTGGTGCGCGATGCCGATGTGCTGATCGAGAATTTCCGCCCCGGTACGCTGGAGCGCTGGGGGCTGGGTTGGGAGGCGCTGAAGGCGATCAATCCCAATCTGGTGATGGTGCGCATCTCCGGCTTCGGGCAGGACGGGCCCTATCGCGAGCGCCCCGGCTTCGGCGCGGTGGGCGAGGCGATGGGCGGCATGCGCTTCACCACCGGCGAGCCGGACCGGCCGCCGGCGCGCACCGGCATCTCGATCGGCGATTCGCTCGCCGCCCTGCATGCCGTGATGGGCGCGCTGATGGCGCTGCTCGCCATCAAGTCGGGGCGCGGGGCCGGGCAGGTGGTCGACGTCTCGCTGTATGAGAGCGTCTTCAACATGATGGAGAGCCTGGTCCCGGAATACGACCTGTTCGATTTCGTGCGCGCCCGCTCGGGCGGCTCGCTGCCGGGCATCGCGCCGTCCAACTCCTATCCCACCGCCGAGGGCAGCTATGTCATCGTCGCCGGCAATGGCGACGGCATCTTCAAGCGGCTGATGACGGCGATCGGTCGCGAGGACCTCGCCAATGATCCGCGCCTCGCCTCCAATGACGGACGGGTGGCGCATGTGGAGGAAATCGACGGCACCATCGCGGCCTGGACGAGCCGCCACTCGCTCGACGAGGTGACGGCCGCGCTCGATGCCGCCGAGGTGCCGAACGGGCGCATCTATTCGGTGGCCGACATCGTCGCCGACCCGCAGTTCCTTTCCCGCGACATGATCCTGCCCTCGACGCTGCCGGATGGGACGCAGGTGAAGATGCCCGGCATCGTGCCGAAGCTGTCGGATACGCCGGGCGGGGTGAGCTGGCTGGGTCCGAAGCTCGGCGAGCACACCGCGCCGGTGCTGGCCTCGCTGGGCTATTCGGCCGAGGAGATCGAGGCGCTGGTCGCCGGCGGCGCGGTGGCCAGGGGAGATGCCGCATCGGGAGACGCGGCATGAGTGGGGCGGAGGTTCCCGCGCGCGTCCACATCCAGGAAGTGGTGACGCGCGACGGCCTGCAGATCGAGCCGCGCTTCCTGCCCACCGAGCAGAAGATCGCGCTGATCGATGCGCTGTCCGACACCGGGGTCGCCAAGATCGAGGTGACCTCCTTCGTTTCGCCGAAAGCGGTGCCGAACCTTGCCGATGCCGCGGAGGTGGCGCGGGGGATCAGGCGCCGGCCGGATGTCGTCTATGTCGCGCTGGTGCCGAACCTGCGCGGCGCGCAGGAGGCGATCGCCGCCGGGATGGACGAGCTCAACCTCGTCATGTCGGTGAGCGAGACCCACAACCTCGCCAATATGCGCATGACGCCGGCGCAGTCGCTCGACGGTTTCCGCGCCATCACCGCCGCGGCGGCGGGATCGCCGGCGCGCCTGAACGGCTCCATCGCCACCGCCTTCGGCTGCCCGTTTGAAGGGGCGCAGCCGGAGGACAAGGTGCTGGCGCTGGCGGAACGCTATCTCGAGGCCGGGCTGCATTCGGTCACGCTGGCCGACACCACCGGCATGGCCAATCCCCGCCAGGTGGCGCGCCTGGTCGCCGCGTTCCGCGCCCGGTTCGGCACGGTGCCGCTGACGCTGCATTTCCATAATACGCGCGGCATGGGCCTCGCCAATGCGCTCGCGGCGCTGGATGCCGGCGCGGATCGCTTAGACGCCTCGCTGGGCGGTATCGGCGGCTGCCCTTTCGCGCCGGGGGCAACCGGCAACATCTCCACCGAGGACCTGGTGCACATGCTGGAGGAGATGGGCGTGCCGACCGGCGTCGATCTCGGACGCCTCATAAGTCTTGCTCAGGGGCTGCCGGCGCGGCTCGGCCATGACATACCCGGGCAGGTGGCGAAGGCCGGGCGGAGCGGCGACCTGCATCCCGCACCGCCGGGCCTGTGCCGCACCGTGCCATAACAACACCAAAGCCATGGGAGGACAGGACATGGAAACCGCGCTGCAGCGGACCCCTGCCGAGGGGCTGGCGCCGACAGCGGCCGTCGCCCCGCTGGCGGTGGCGCTCGACGATATCAGCATCAGCTTCGGCATTGCCGGCGGCCCGATCTACAAGGCGGTGGCGCCGACCTCGCTGCATGTGCGCGAGGGCGAGTTCGTCGCCATTGTCGGCCCCACCGGCTGCGGCAAGTCGACCCTGCTCAACGCCACCGCCGGCCTGCTGCGGCCGGCGGGCGGGCGGGTGAGCATCTTCGGCGCGGCGCTGGACGGCCTCAACGCCAAGGCCGGCTATCTCTTCCAGCAGGACGCGCTGATGCCCTGGAAGACCGCGCTCGACAATGTGGCGATCGCGCTGGAAATCGGGGGAACCCGGCGCGCCGACGCTCTGGCGCAGGCGCAGGACTGGCTGCGGAAGGTCGGGCTCGCCCGCTTCGCCGACCGCTACCCGCACCAACTCTCCGGCGGGCAGCGCAAGCGCGTCGGTCTGGCCCAGGTGCTGGTGCGCGGCCCGAAGATCCTGTTGATGGACGAGCCCTTCGGCCCGCTCGACGCCCAGACCCGGCAGATCATGGGCACATTGCTGTTGAAGCTCTGGGCGCAGGACCGCAAGGCGGTGCTGTTCGTCACCCACGACCTCGAGGAGGCTATCGCGCTGTCCGATCGCGTTGTCATCATGTCGGCCGGCCCGGAGGCGCGGATCATCGGTGACTTTCCGATCGACCTCGCCCGCCCGCGCGACACCGCCGACATCCGGCTGGACCCGCGCTTCCACCAGCTGCACCGCGACATCTGGAACCAGCTCAAGGCCGAGGTCGCCAAGACCTATGGCGAGGAGATGACCTCGTGAAGATTCACCCCGCCAAGCTGCTGTTGCTGCAGATCCTCGTCGCCGTGGCCGTGCTCGCCCTCTGGCAGATCGGCGCCACCGTGCCGATCGGCGGCGACTATTTGCTGCCCGAGTTCTTTTTCTCCAAGCCGGGCGACGTCATCGCGCGGGTGGTGCAGCTGTTCGTTTCCGGCACGATCTGGAAGCATCTCTGGATCACGCTGACCGAGACCGTGCTGGCCTTCATCATCGGCTCGGTCGGCGGCGTCGTCATCGGCTTCTGGTTCGCCCGCAAGCCGATGGTCGCGGCGGTGTTCGATCCCTATGTGAAGATGGTCAATGCGCTGCCGCGCGTGGTGCTGGCGCCGATCTTCATGCTGTGGCTCGGGCTGGGCATCTGGTCCAAGGTGGCGCTGGGCGTCACGCTGGTGTTCTTCATCGTGTTCTTCAACGTCTATCAGGGCGTGAAGGAAGTCAGCCCGGTGGTGCTGGCAAATGCCCGCATGATGGGCATGAACGAGCGGCAGCTGTTCCGCAACGTGTACTGGCCCTCGGCGATGTCGTGGATGTTCTCCTCGCTGCACACCGCTGTCGGCTTTGCGCTGGTCGGCGCGGTGGTCGGCGAATATCTCGGCTCGGCCGCCGGGCTCGGCTATCTCATCCATCAGGCCGAAGGGGTGTTCGACGTGACCGGCGTGTTCGCCGGCATGTTCATCCTCGCGGCCTTCGTGCTCGTCATCGACTGGGGCGTGACCCGGGTCGAGCGACGCCTGCTCGTCTGGCGGCCGCAATCCGCCAGCGAACAGAACTGAGACGTCATTCGATAAGAAACGGGAGGAAACCAAATGAAGATGCGTACCCTGCTCGTCGCGGCGAGTCTTTTGTTTCCCGCGCTTGGCGCAGCGCAGGCGGGCGAGATCGAGAAGCCGAACCTCACTCTCGGCGTCGGTGGCAAGCCGTTGCTCTATTATCTGCCGCTGACGCTGGCCGAGCAGCTCGGCTACTTCAAGGATGAGGGGCTCACGGTCGAGATCAACGATTTCGGCGGCGGCGCCAAGTCGCTGCAGGCGCTGATCGGCGGCTCGGTGGATGCCGTCACCGGCGCCTATGAGCACACCATCCGCATGCAGCAGAAGAAGCAGGACATCCGCGCGGTGATCGACCTCGGCCGCTATCCCGGCATCGTCGTCGCCGTGACCAAGGACAAGGCCGACAGCATCAAGTCGCCGGCCGACTTCAAGGGCAAGAAGATCGGCGTGACGGCGCCGGGCTCCTCGACCTACATCCTGGTGCAGTATCTGATGGCGAAGGACAAGCTGACGCCGGAGGACGCCTCGTTCATCGGAGTGGGCGGCGGCGCCTCGGCGGTCGCGGCGGTGCAGAAGGGCGAGATCGACGTGATCTCCCACCTCGATCCGGTGATCTCCAAGCTGGAGGACATGGGCGCGATCAAGGTGCTGGTGGATACCCGCACCACGGAGGGCACCCAGCAGGTGTTCGGCGGCATGAACCCCGCCGCGGTGCTCTATTTCAAGGAAAGCTTCATCAAGGCCAATCCGAACACGGTGCAGGCGCTGACCAACGCTTTCTACAAGACGCTGAAATGGCTGGAGAAGGCGACGCCTGAACAGGTGGCGGCGACGGTGCCGCAGGAATACTGGCTGGGCGACAAGGCGCTCTACATCAAGGCGTTCAACGCCTCGCGCGAATCCTTTTCGACCGACGGCAATATCGATGAAGCGAGCATGAAGAGCGCTCTCAACCTGATCACCACGACCGATCCCAGCCTCGACGCGGCGGCCATTGATCTTTCCAAGACCTTTGACGGCTCGTTCCTCGCCAAGGCCAAAGGCCAGTAGGGCTTCGGCCGACGGCCGTGCCGGTCCACGGATCGGCACGGCCGGGTGGTATGGTCCAATTCAAGGCCTTCCGCATGGCGCATGCGGAAGGCCTTGAATCGTAGCCGCCGCGCGGAAGTAGCCAGCCGGCGGCCGGAGCGGTGGAAGCTGCGGTCGAGTGGCAGCATTCGCCCTGCATCGCGCGGACGATGTCGGCAATCTCTGCGCGCATCCGCCGGCGCGATTCGCGGCGCCATGGCTTCGGGACGGCGGCGCCTCGCGCGCCGCGCCGCATGCGGGCCCAGCGCCTACGCGAAGCGGGTCGCTGCGGTTCCCGCCCACATGCCGGTCGCCAGCGCACATGAGGCGTTCGGGCCCGCCCCCGCGGGACGCCGTCCTGTTCAAGGGGCGAGCCGCAATCTCCATCATGCCCCGAGCGAGCGGACGACCGAAGACCCGATCCTGCAGCAGGCCATCGAGATCCGCCGGTTCGCGGTCGCGATCTTTGGCGTAGGCTATTCCGGCGGGGAGGAGCCGATGGGCGCGGGCACCTTCCCCGGCCGATGCAGCAGGGTGAGCGACAAAAAGGCGCCGACCCAGGAGCCGACGGCCGCGAAGATCACATAAACCCAGTTCTCGGTGTAGCTGATCACCGCGAAGGACGAGAGCATGTACCAGACGCTCGACCAATTGGCAGCAGAGAGCCGCTTGCGCGCTACCACGGCCGATGTGAAAGCCACGTAGCAGGCGTCTGTCGCAGCCGTGGCGACGAAGACGGCGAGCGCGACAAACGGGTCAAGGGCGAAGAAGGCAGCCAGGAGATGTTGCATGGGCGACCCCAAGGGGGAAGTGATCGGACGATCCACCTCCTCATCATGAAGCAGGCATGGACCTGAGCAATGCGGGGTTCTGCCGAACACGGGTCAGCATTTGGTCACCGGCTCGACGTTAGGTACGCCGCCGGGAGTCACTACGGATGCGCTGCTTCCCGCGGGCGTCCCCGACTTAATTTCAATCAATCAGCCAAATGAATTGGCGGATCGCGAGCGACCACGAAGAGAACTATGTGTTCGCTTTAGCCCTATGACGCATGCTGAGCGCTCCCGAAGGGGTTCGGGCAGGTTCTCCCCATTCGTCACCGGGCTTGCTCCCTGCTCCGAAAGGATTGCCGTTTCGGCCGTGAGTTAAGGGTGAATTCCGATCACCCTGAGGGTCCAGTCACGTCAGCGCATCAATCCGATGCGAACCGCAGCGTGCCAAATGGGCTCGATGAGCAGGTTGGAGAGCACGACCCGAACGAGATGGAAGCCGAGTACAAGAGCCACCGGAGCATCCAAAGCGCGTGCTGTGAGGGACATTTCTGGCATTCCGCCGGGCGCCATGCCGAGGATCACGGCGGCGAGCGGCAGCCCCGAGAGCCATGCCACCCCCGTCGCGAGGACCGCGAGCGCTGCGGCGAGTGCCATGGTCGAGACGACCGATGCCACCAGCAGGTGCCACGACCGCATCAAGAAAGAGCGGGTGAGCTTGCTGCCGAGCGCGGCGCCGAGCACCACCTGGGCGGCGTCGATCATCGCCACCGGCACGCCGGATGGCAGGGCGTCGAATGAGCACAGCGCTACCGCCATGAAGCACGGCATGATCATCCACGGATTGGTCAGACGCAGCCAGCGGCCGATCTGCGCGCAGACGAAACCTGCCGCCAGCAGGCCCGCAAGGGCGAGATAATGCACCAGTGGCACGTCTGAATTCATCGGAAATTCGCCATGCTGGGAGATGTTCGCCAGCGCGAGCAATGGCGGAATCGTCAGCACGACCACCACGAGGCGTATCGACTGCGTGAAGGTGACGGTCGCGACATCCGCGCCGATGCGCTCGGCCTGGATCGCCATCACGATCACCCCGCCGGGAACCGCGCAGTAATATCCGGTCTTGAGATCAGTACCTGCCAGCTTGGCGAAGAGCTGGCTAAACACCACGCCGACGCAGATAGTTAGCACGCCCGCGAGCATGACGATCGGCATGGCCGACGCGACGGCGGTCAGAATCGCTGGCGTGAAGCTCTGTCCGAGCCCGAGCCCAAGCACCATCAGCGCCAGCGGTCGCGTACCGGGCCAGACGAGTCCGGGCGTGAACCAGACCTGCACCGCGGATGCGATCATGGCGCCGATCATCCAAGGCAGCGGCAGATGGATGCAACTGGCGAGGAACCCGCCCAGTGTGCCTATGGCGAGCGTGAGCGCGCCGCGGGCCGCCGTGGCAAGAATCATGCTTCCACGGGTGTTGCCGGAGGGATCGGCGACATCTTCGCCCACGGAATCGGTCACGCAAATCTCCTGCGTGCGAACGCGTCCAGCGCCTGCACGACTTGCTCATTCAGCGTCGAGAGAAGGACGAGGCTTGCCTGCCGCCTCAGCTCACTTCGGCCAGGGTGAGGTCGAGCAATGCCTTCACGCGGCTGACTAGATCGTTAATCTCGGCCTCGGTGATGATCAGCGCCGGCGAAAATGCCAGACGGTTGCCGACATGCCGCAGAATGAGGTCCTGCTTCAGCGCGTTGGCTTCCAGCTTGGCAGGCAGGCCGACGCTTGCGGGGAACATTGCGCGCGTCTTCTTGTCGGCCACCACCTCGACGCCGGCGATCAGGCCGCAGCCCGCCACGTCGCCGACCAGCGGGTGATCCTTCAGTGCACCAAGCCCACCGAGGAAGATCGGCTCCATCGCCTTCACATGACCGATCATGTCGATCTCGTCATAGATCTTGAGGGTCTCGATCGCGACGGCTGCCGCCACGGGATGGCCGGCATAGGTAAAGCCGTGCACGAACCGTCCGTTGCGGTCGCTCTGGATCTTCATGCCTTCGAAGATGCGGTCATTGATCAGCACGGCGGAGATCGGTTGCATGGCCGCCGACAGCGCCTTGGCGCAGGTGATAATATCGGGCGTCAGCGAGAAGGTCTGCGAGCCCCACATATTGCCAGTGCGGCCGAAGCCGCAGATCACCTCGTCCGCGACGAACAGGATGTCGTATTTGCGCAGGATCGCCTGCACCTTCTCGAAGTAGCCCTTCGGCGGCAGGACCGCGCCGGAGCCGCCGACGACCGGATCGGCCCAGAAGGCGGCAATCGTCTCCGGCCCCTCCTCGAGGATCAACTGTTCGAGGCTGTCCGCCAGGCGCTGCGAGAACTGCTCCTCGCTCTCGCCATCGACGTGATGGCGGTAGTAATAGGGCATGTCGGTGTAGAGGAAGCCCGGGAACGGCAGGCCAAATCCGGCGTGGAATTCCGGCTTGCCGGTCAGGCACACATCGATGGTGGTCGAGCCATGATAGGATCCCTTGCGGGAGATGATCTTGCGCTTTTCCGGCTTGTCGACGGCGTTCCAGTAGTACCACACCAGCTTGACGGCGGTGTCGTTCGCCTCCGATCCCGAGCATTGCAGCAGCACCTTCGACATCGGACAGGGCGTGAGGGCCAGTAGCCTCTCGGAAAGCTCGATGGCAGCACTGTGAGATGCCCCACGGAAGATCTGGTAGTAGCCCAGATTCTTCATCGCATCATAGGCAACCTGGGCCAGACGCTCGACGCCGAACCCCAGCGAAGCGCACCACAGACCCGCGGCCGCGTCGAAATATTCGCGTCCGTCCTCATCATAGACGAACAGCCCTTTCCCGCGGGTGAAAATTTCCGGCCCTTTTTCAAGGTGGGCGCGCACATTCGTATGCGGATGAAGGACCGCGGCAATGTCACGGGCGAAGGGACTGTTGGCCTCAAAGTGCTTCATCGTGGTTCCCGAATTCAAAGGCGCCTAAACCAGCATTTCCAGTCTTTCCATCATTCTATTAGATAGAACGATAAATCGTTGAATAGAATGTCCGCTTCGGCTAACGTCGTCAAGCCGAAGCGGCACGAGTTGGGCCTGAAAGGAGCTGGCGCTATGGAAATCTGGGAAAATTACATCGACGGCGCCTATGTGCCCCCGCGCTCCGGCGCCTATCTCGATTGCGACAATCCCTTCTCCGGAGAGATCTGGGGCCGGGTCCCGCGCTCCGCGGATGAGGATGTAGCGATTGCCGTCGCGGCCGCTTCGCGAGCCTTCCGTGAGGGTCCGTGGAGCGTGATGACCGCGCCGGCGCGCGCGGCGCTGATGCGTCGCCTCGGCGATCTCATCGCGGCGCATGTCGACGAATTGGCCGCCATCGAAGTGCGCGACAACGGCAAGACCTATCGCGAGATGAAGGCGCAGGTCGGCCGTATTCCCGAGTGGTATTATTTCTACGCTGGCCTTGCCGACAAGATTGCCGGCGAGGTGCTGCCCACCGACCGGCCGGACCATCTCAGTTATACTCGGCGTGAGCCGCTGGGCGTCATCGGCATGATCACTCCGTGGAATTCGCCGCTCAACCTGCTGGCCTGGAAGCTGGCCCCGGCGCTGGCGACCGGCAATACGGCGGTTATCAAGCCTTCCGAATTCACCTCGGCCTCGGCGCTGCGCTTTGCAGGGCTTGTGGGCGAGGCGGGGTTTCCCGCGGGGGTCGTCAACGTCGTCACCGGCCTGGGTGGGGAGGCCGGCAAGGCGTTGGTGAACCATCCCGACGTCGTGAAGCTCGCATTTACCGGCGGTGTGGATGGCGGCCTTGCCGTCTACGCCTCGGCCGCCGGGCAGCTCAAGCCGGTCATCTTGGAGCTTGGCGGCAAGTCGCCGAACATCGTGTTTGAGGATGCCAATCTCGACAATGCCGCGCAAGGCGCCGTCGCGGCCATCTTCGCGTCGGGCGGCCAGAGCTGCATCGCCGGCTCCCGCCTGCTGGTCCAGCGCTCGATCTATGACACCTTCGTGCCGCGCGTCGTCGAACTGACCGGCAGGATCCGGCTCGGCGACCCGATGGACCCGGCCACCCATATCGGCCCCGTGGCCAACAAGCCCCAGTTCGATCGCATTCTTCAGCGCATCGCATTGGGCAAGAGCGAGGGCGCACATGTCGCCTGTGGCGGCGTCCCCGCCACGCGCCCCGGACTTGGCAAGGGACTGTTCGTCGAGCCGACCATCTTCACCGAGGTCGACAACAATATGCGCATCGCTCAGGAAGAAGTGTTCGGCCCGGTACTGTGCGTCATACCCTTCGAGGATGAGGCCGACGCCCTTCGCATCGCCAACGATGTTCGCTTCGGCCTCGGGTCGGCGCTGTGGACCCAGGACGTCAACCGGGTGCATCGCGTCGCCGCGAAGCTTCAGGCAGGAACGGTGTGGGTGAACACCTATCGCGCAAGCTCGAACATCACGCCCTTTGGCGGCTACAAGATGTCGGGTCTCGGCCGCGAGGGCGGGGCCGACATGATTCACGAATATCTCCAGACCAAGAGCGTGCTTCTGAATTTGAGCGGGAAGTACACTTCACCCTTCGATCTATAGGGTTAGGAAAGCTTCATGTGTCCGGTCATCGTCAACCAACTCGGGCCCGAGATCGGCAAACGCCTTGCCGCCCACCCGTCGCGGCCGGTGGTCGTCGATGACGAGACACCGGCCGCGCCCTGGGAGGTCGATCCGAGAGCCGACATCCTGCTGACGCGTGCCTTTCCGGCATGGCGTGCCGCCCCGATGGAGACACCCGCCGGCTGGCCCGGTAATTTGCGATGGGTTCAGACCATGTCGGCGGGCATGGACGCCTATCCGAAGTGGATGTGGTCCGGCACCGTCGTCAGTTCGGGGCGCGGCGTCGCAGCCGTGCCCATCGCCGAATATGTCATGGCGGCCATGCTGGCGCGGGAGAAGCGGATCGAATCCATCTCAGCCCATGCGCCGGAGGACTGGAAGGAGATCAAGCTGGGCAGGCTCGAGGGAGCGACCCTCGGCCTGATCGGCTACGGCGCCATTGGCCGGGCCATCGCGCGTCGCGCGGCCGCCTTCGACATGCGCATTCTGGCAGTGCGCCGCGGCCCCTGGACCGAGCAGGAGGCATCCGTCGAGCCCTGCACACTTCAGGACATGATCGGCCAGGCCGATCATGTCGTCGTCGCCCTGCCCTCGACTGCGGAGACGCACCACATTATCAATGCGAGCGTGCTCGCACTGGCGAAACCAGGGCTGCACCTCATCAATGTGGGGCGCGGCGATCTTGTCGACCAGCAGGCGTTGCTCGCAGCGCTCAACGCGGGCCGCGTGGGCTTCGCGACCTTGGATGTGACCGATCCCGAGCCGCTTCCGGCCGGTCATCCGCTCTACAATCATCCCCGCGCACGCATCACACCGCATATATCCTGGTCGGACCCGGCCTTTCTCGAGCGCCTCGGGAGCAAGATCACGATCAATCTGGACCGCTACCAGGCTAGGCTACCCTTGTTTGACGTGATCGAACCGGGTCGCGACTACTGATAGTCGATCATAGAAGGATCCGCCCAAGGCACCGGTCAGATCACTCGCGGCCTGTATGACCAGCGGCTTCATGTCGTCGATGGCCTGAGGAGTAAAACGCGTGCGTGGCCCGGATAGGGTGACGGCGCCCACGAGGCCCTGCGCTGCCCCGAACACCGGCGCGGCAATCCCCGCAATATCAGGGCCACGCTCGCCAAGCGAGACGATCGGCAGCCGGCCGAGCTGCCCCTCCGAGGCCGGGCGCGTCCCGTCCACGTCGGAGAACTCCGACAGCACATGTCCCGGTGCGCCCTTGTCGAGGCCCACGGCCTCGCCTTCCGGCACGTGCTCGCGCAAGACCTGCGAGGAATCCTCGCGAAACAGGCAGATCCGAATATTTCCCTCGCGCCGGAAAAACGACCCGCTCTCTCCGGTGCGAAGCACCAGCGCGCGCAGTACCGGGCGAACGATCGGTTCGAGCCGAAGGCTACGCTGATAGAGGTGCCCCAGCCGAAAGGTTTGTGGGCCGACCATATAGTTTTTGTCGGCGGTCGCGACGATCAGGCCAGCATTCTGCAGTGAGATGAGCAGACGCAAGGCCGTGCTCTTCACATATCCGCTGCGCTGGCTGATCTCGCCCAGGGAGAGTTTCGGAGTTTCTGTGGTGAAGAGGGACAGGATGTGAAGAGCCTTGTCGACGGCTTCGACACCTTTGGTCTTAAGCGTGACCTCACTCAAATTGCTTCCTCCTACTGCTTATCGTTGCAGCGCATGGCGCTTTGATCAGTCTCGTTCCGCTAAAAACTCGCCCATCGGAAGGCCCCTCTGCGCAAATATCGTGCAAGGGCAATCTGCGGGCAGGATGACACTTGACACTTCGTCAAACGATTTTCATTCTGTACAGCAATACACCGTTCTATTCAATGGAATTTTATGATCCTAGATGACGCCGGAAGCCGTGCAGCATTGTGGCTCCCCCATCACGGCGTCGCCAGTACTGAGGTTCTTGTCCCCATCCGTTCACCCAAGGACACACCGTAATGTCCCATATGAAATATCCAACCTCCTCCGCGATGGAGACCGTGCTGGCGGCTCAGGCCTTCAACCGCCGCACTTTTCTGAAGGGTGCCGTCGGCGGCGGCATCGCTGCGGTGGCTAGCCCCTATATAGTCGGCAATGCGTTTGCGACCTCTGGCGAACTCAGCGTGCTCACGTGGAGCGACGAGTTGCCCGATCCGGTCCTGCCGGAATTCACCAAAAAAACCGGCATCAAGATCAAGACCACCCCGTTCTCGCAGAACGAGGAGCAGATCAATAAGCTGCAGGCCACCGACGGCGAAGGCTTCGACCTGTGTATGCCCTCTTTCAGCCGCGCCCCCGAGTTCCGCGAGCTGGAGATTCTGGCGCCGCTCGACACCTCCAAGCTTCACCTGGACGCCCTTCTCCCGACGATGCTCGCCGGCTCGACCAGCCTCTGGACCTGGGACGACAAGCTTTACCACGTGCCGCATTGCTGGGGCACCGAAGCCATTTCCTGGCGCACCGACAAGACCTCGCTCGAGTACAAGGATCTGAGCTACGGGACCCTCTGGTCGCCGGAGTACAAAGGCAAGATGCAGGGCCGTCCGCACTCGCTGCTGCTCGGCATCGGGCTATGGTGGGATGCGACGGGCAAGCTGCCCTCGAACCGCATGCGAGACAGCTATAAGGACGAGGCCTCGGCCCGTCGGATCTATGACGAGATCACCAAATACGCGATCGAGAACAAGGCGCAGATCAAGCAGTTCTGGAACGGCGCCGACAACACCAAATCTGGATTCATGGACAATGGCTGCGTCATCGGCCAGACTTGGGACGGCCCGCCGCTGGCATTGAAGAAGCTGGGGCGGCCGATCAACTTTATGGCGCCGCAGGAAGGTGCCATCACCTGGATCGACGGCTGGTCGCTGACCAAAGGCGCCAAGAATCTCGACCAGGCCTATGCCTTCATCAATTTCCTGCACACGCCAGAAGTCTCCGCCATGATCTCGAATGGCTCCGGTTACAACCCGGTGGTGAAGGGCGCGGACGCCTATCTTTCCGAGGCGACCAAGCAGAACTTCGCGGATGCCTATCCGGGCGATGCATTGGACAAGCTCTGGCTGCGCCCGCCGGATACCTCCTGGTACACCCAGATCCGCAACGAATACGCCGAACGATTCAAGGCGGCGTGACCTCCACGCTTCGCACGGTGCGAGCCGTCCTCTGAAAGGCGCGCCGCGGTGCATGAAGGTGGGGCGTCATCTGAACGGTGCCCCACCAATCTCTCGCCAACCCATTATTTGCGTGTAGGAAAATTGCATGGCCGCCGCCGTTGAGCTTGAAGGCGTGAATGTGACGTTCGGTGATTTCGTCGCCGTGAAGGACGCCAACCTCACCATCGAGCCGGGCGAGTTCTTCTCCTTCCTCGGCCCGTCCGGATGCGGCAAGACCACGCTGCTGCGCGCCATT
>NZ_JAHBGD010000021.1 GCF_018390605.1 Ancylobacter defluvii | reverse complement strand
AAATCCGGCACCCAAGCCCAACACAACTCAAACCAGTCTCAATCTGCCCAACCAGATCCCCAAAGCTTAGCCACGTCGATAAATGACGCAGATCGGTCGGTTGCTCGATGCAACTGCCGATGCGGATCGACAGGCTTTCCAGCCCGTGCTTGTCCCAATAGAGCCGGGCCAGCAACTCGCCATAGGCCTTGCTCAGTCCGTAATAGCCGTCCGGGCGCAGGTCGCAGTCCTCGTCCAGCATCACGCCGCGGCGGTGAAAGCCGATGGCGTGGTTCGAGGACGCGAAGATCACCCGCGCCCGGCTGGCGCGGGCGAGGTCGAATATGTGATGCGTACCGAGGATGTTCGGCCCGAGAATGGCGTCGAAATCCCGTTCGGTCGAGGCGGCGCCGAAATGCAGGATCGCGGCGAAGTCGGTGCCAAGCCGGGCAATGGCCTCGCGATCGGCGAGATCGGCAACCTGAAAACGGCTATGCGGCGGCAGATCATAAGCCGGCTCTATGATGTCGCTTAGCACCAGCGGGCGATCGGGTCGTGCCAGCCTCGCCGCCAGTACGCGGCCGAGCGCACCGGAGGCACCGGTCAACAATAGCGGGCGGGTATCCTTCGGCTCGGTCATGGTGCGTCCTCGAACAGAGACACTGGCACCCCGGCAACGCCGATCTCCAGCGCCAGCACGCCGCCGGAGGTTGGCGCGTCGGCCAGCTTCTGCGGGGGCACCCCCTTGCGCAGGCTGGTGAGGTAGAGCGTGCTTAGTCCTGCGCCGCCGAAGCAGGGCATGGTAGGTGCGGGCACCGGCAGTGGGATCTTGCGCGCCAGCCGACCCTCGGCATCAAAGCCATTGAGGCAGCCGGCCGAGACGCCGCAACTCCAATACAATCCGTCGGTGTCGCAGGCACCGCCATCCGGCCGGCCCTCGGCCTCGGATAGTTCGCGCAGCCGGTGCCGGGCGGAAAGCGCACCGTTCGAGGGGTCGAAATCCCAACGGTCGATCCAGGGACCACGTGAATCGGTGTGGAACATGGTGCGCCCGTCCGCCGTCCAGGCCAACCCGTTGGAAACCTTGAAGCCTTCGAGCTTCCGCTCGACGCGGCCGTTAGCGGTCACGCGATAGAGGCAGGCCGCCGGCCGCTGCTGATCCGGCGCCACATCGTGCATGGACCCGACCCAGAAGGCGCCGTCCGGGCCAATCTTGCCGTCATTCAGCCGGAACTCCGGGAACCGCGGTTCAACCACGGCCAGATGCCTGTGCTCGCCGGTCTCGATATCCAGCAGGCGCACCTCGCCGCCGACCGCCACCACCAGATGGCCGGAGCGGGCGAGGCCGAGACTGCCGACCGGCGCCGCAAAGTCCCACGTGCGGATCGCGCCGCTGGCAAGGTCCAGCCGGAATACCGTACCGGCAGGAATATCGACCCAGAACAGTGCTTGCCGACCGGCATCCCACAGAGGGGATTCGCCGATCTCACAGCGGCTGTCGATCAATAGCTGCGCCGGGTTTTCCGCATCCATGACAGGCCTCAGCGCGCGAGCCAGCCGCCATCGACCGGCACCACCGCCCCCGTCACATAGGAGGACGCCGGGGCGGCGAGGAACAGCATGGCGGTCTTCAGATCATCCGGCACACCCCAGCGGCCGGCTGGGATACGTTCGAGAATTTGCCGGCTACGTACCGGATCGGCGCGTAGCGCTTCGGTGTTGTCGGTCTCGATATAGCCGGGAGCGATCGCGTTCACGGTGATGCCCTTGCTCGCCAGCTCGTTGGCCATCAGCCGGGTGAGGCCGACGACGCCGTGCTTGCTGGCGGTGTAGGAGGGCACGCGGATGCCGCCCTGGAAGGAGAGCAGCGAGGCGATGTTGACGATGCGGCCCCGGATGCCGCGGGCGATCCAGTCGCGCGCCACCGATTGGGAGAGAAAGAACACGCTCTTGAGATTGATCGCCATCACCGCATCCCAGTCGGCCTCGGTGAAATCGATGAGGTCGGCGCGGCGGATGATGCCGGCATTGTTGACGAGAATGTCCGGCGCGCCGAAATCCTCAGTGATTCCGGCCAGCATCGCGGCGAAATCGCCGCCGGCCTCCAGGTCGCGGACGATCTCGTGGAAGCGCGCCCCCCTTGTCTCCACGGCGCGGCGGGTTTCCGGCATGGCGCGCGAGCCGAGGCCGACAATGTCGGCACCGGCCTCCGCCAGCGTCTCGGCGAGGGCGCGGCCGATACCGGTGCGGGCGCCGGTCACCAGCGCGATCTTGCCGCTGAGGTCGAACAGGCCGGTAAGGTTTCCCGCCGTCTGGCTCACTTCAGATCTCCCATCGGCACGAAGTCCATGTCGGCAAAGGACTGGTTGTCGCCGGCCATCGCCCAGATGAAGGCATAGGAGCCGGTGCCGGCGCCGGAATGGATCGACCATGGCGGCGACAGCACCGCCTGCTCGTTGCGCACCACCAGGTGGCGCGTCTCCTCCGGCCGGCCCATCAGGTGAAGTATGAGGCTATCCTTCGGCACCTCGAAATAGAAATAGGATTCCATGCGCCGGTCATGGGTGTGCGCCGGCATGGTGTTCCACACGCTGCCACCTTCGAGGCGTGTCAGCCCCATGACGATCTGGCAGGTCGGCAGCACGCCGGGGTGCAGATATTTGAAAATGGTGCGCTGATTGGAGGTCTCCAACGCGCCGAGCGGCTGCGGCGAAGCCTCGGCCTGGCGCACGACGCGGCTCGGGTGGTGACGATGCGCCGGCGCGGAATTGGCGTAGAAGCGCGCCGGCCGGGCGGGATCGAGGTTCTCGAAGCTCACCTCCCGTGCGCCCATGCCGAGATAGAGTGCCTCCTGCGTCTCCACGACGAAGACCTCGCCATCGGCGGTCACCTTCAGCGGACCCGTGCCGACATTGATGCCGCCAAGCTCGCGCCGCTCAAGAAAATAGTCGGCACCTGCAACCTTCGCCAGCGCCGCGTCCAGGGTGAGCGCGCCGGCGGCCGGGGCGATGCCGAGCACCATCATGCGATCATAATGCGAATAGGTGGCGCGGACGGCGCCGACCTCGAACACGGTGTCGATCAGAAAATGCCGGCGCAGGCCGGCAGTGTCCAGCGCTTCGGCCTGATCCGGGTGGATGGCGTGGCGGATATCCATGGGCTCTCTCCCTGGCATGTCGGGCCGTTGGCCGGCCCTGTCGGGTGGGTCAGATGAACAGGTCGGAATGGGCGGCGCGCACCTGCGGCAATGCTTTGAGGATTTCCGACAAATGTGCCTTCAACTCGGCCTCGGCGCGGTCGGGGTCGCGGGCGTCGATGCCGGCGAGGATGGCGCGATGCTGCTCGACCAGCCGCGGCAGCGCCGTCGCCGAGGGCAGGGTCAGGTGGCACACCCGGTCCATATGCGCCTTGATGTCGTCGATCACCGACCAGGCGGTCGGGCAGCCGGCGCCTTCGGCGAGGGCGGCGTGAAAGCGCTCGTCCGCGCGCTGGAACTCGTAATGCTGGCCGGCCTCGGCGGCGACCTGCTGGGCGTCGAGATAGAAGTCGATGCGGGTGCGCACGCGGGCATCGAAGCGCTCGCAGGCGCGGCGGACCACGCCGGCTTCAATCGTCTCGCGGATGAAGCGCGCCTCCAGCATGCGGTCGAGCGAGATCTTGACCACGAACGTGCCGCGGCGCGGCAGGATTTCGACCAGACCGGCCCGGGCCAGCGCGATGAAGGCCTCGCGCACCGGCTGGCGGGACACCGCATAGCGTTCGGCGATCTCCTGCTCGGACAGCGGCGAGCCGGGCGAGATGTTCAGCGTGATGATGGCCTTGCGGATCTCGCGCTCGATGCGACGCGCGCTGCTCTCCGCAATCTCGCCGGCCTCCACATTCACTTTGCGCTACTCCCGCTGCGGTTTCGATTGCTGCTTGACGTTCTACCATACTACAGGCAGTATCTACCATACCAAAAACGAAGAAAGCATTTCGGGGAGACTCAAATGCCCAGCACGGCAGAGGAATTTGTCGCGGCGCGGCGCGAGGCACGCGCCTTGGCTGCGTTTCCGGGTGTGCTGCCGGACAGCTTGTCCGCGGCCTACGCGGTGCAGGAGGAGACCTTGCGGCTGACCACGCGCCGCCTTGCCGGCTGGAAGGTGGCGGGCATCCCCCCGGCGTTCCGGGACCGCTATGACGCGCCGCGCCTTGTCGGGCCGGTTTTTGCCGATGCGGTGCAAGAGGTCGAGGACGGCGGCAGTGTCGAGGTGTTCGTCTATCAGGACGGGTTCGCCGCGATCGAGGCGGAATTCGTGGTGCGGCTCACGGTCGACGCGCCGGAAGGGCCGGTGACGGCGATGGACATTCCCGGCTTTGCGACGCTGCATGCCGGCTCGGAAATTGCCTCGAGCCCGCTCGCCAGCATCAACGATCTTGGCCCCGGTGCCGTGGTTTCCGATCATGGCAACAATGCCGGGGCCATCATCGGCCCGGCGATCCCGCCGCAAGCCGCCGGTGACTGGGAGCGACTGATCTCCCGCACTTTGATCGGCGGCGAACTGGTGGGGGAGGGCAGCGCGGCGCGCGTGGCCGGAGGCCCCTATGAATCCGTCGCCTTCCTTATCGCCCAGCTTGCCGGCCGCGGCCGGCGGCTGAAGGCCGGCGACATCGTGCTTACCGGCATGACCACCGGCGTGCACGACGTCCGCGTCGGCGACGAGGCCCGCATCGAGTTCCCCGGTGTCGGCGGCTTCGGCATCCGCGTCAAGACGCGTCCGGCGGAGCGATCCGCCGCCGCGTGACGGTTACGCCGCGCGGCGGCGACAACACCAATGATGGCAGAAAATGCCGCATGTGATCCTAGGAGAGGACAATGCCAATGAACTTCGCACGCATGTTCTGCGTCGCCGGCGCCCTTGCGCTCGCCCCCGTCACGCTGACGCCGCTTGGCGCCAGTGCCCAGACGGTGCTGCGCTCCGCCGACATCCATCCCGACGGTTACCCCACCGTCGAGGCGGTGAAATATATGGGTGAATTGGTCAAGCAGCGCAGCAACGGCCGGCTCGACATCCAGGTGTTCAACAATGCTGCGCTCGGCAGCGAGAAGGACACCATCGAGCAGACCCGCTTCGGCGTCATCGACATGAACCGGGTGAACACCGCACCGTTCAACAATCTGGTGCCGCAGACGCAGGTGCTCGGCCTGCCGTTCCTGTTCCGCTCCGTCGACCACATGCACAAGGTGGTGGATGGGCCGATCGGCGACGAGATCCTGGCCGCCTTCGAGCCGCACGGCCTGGTCGGCCTCGCCTTCTACGATTCCGGTGCCCGCAGCTTCTACACCACCAAGAAGCCGATCAAGTCGGTGGCCGACCTCAAGGGCATGAAGATCCGCGTCCAGCAGTCGGACCTGTGGATCGCGATGATGAAGGCGTTCGGCGCCAATGCGACGCCGATGCCGTTCGGCGAGGTCTATTCCTCGCTGGAGACTGGCGTGGTGGATGGCGCCGAGAACAACTGGCCGTCCTATGAATCCTCGCGGCATTTCGAGGTGGCGAAGAATTACACGCTCACCGAGCACTCGCTGGCCCCCGAGGCGCTGGTGATCTCCAAGGTGAGCTGGGACAAGCTCTCGCCCGACGACCAGAAGCTGCTCCGCCAGGCCGCCAAGGAGTCGGTCGGCAAGATGCGCGAATTGTGGCTGGCGCGCGAGAAGGCGTCGGAGGAGAAGGTCCGCAACGCCGGGGTGAAGGTTCTCACCGTCGACAAGACGCCCTTCATCGACGCGATGAAGCCGGTCTATGACAGCTTCGTCACCGATCCGAAGATGAAGGATCTGGTCACCCGCATCCAGGCCGTCCAATGAACGCGCCGCTCACTCCGGTCGAGGCCGGTTGGTCCGCTCCCGCCAATGGCGCGGAGCGGACCGGAGCGCCGACCGGCGGACCGGAGACCGGAGGCACCATGCCGTCTCTTCTCATCGCCCGCCGGATACTGGGGCTGCTGTCCCGGGTGTCGCTGTGGATCGCCGGTACCCTGCTGGTGATCATGACCGCCGTGGTCGGCTGGCAGGTGTTCGGCCGCTACATGCTGAACGACACGCCCAATTGGGCGGAGCCGCTGTCGCTGCAGTTCATGAGCTGGTTCATCCTGCTCGGCGCCGCCGTCGGGGTGCGCGACAGCGTGCATCTCGGGCTCGACCTGGTCCACCATGTCTCGCCGCCCTGGGCGCAGAAGGCGATGGATCTGGTGAGCCTCACTCTGGTGGCCGGCTTCGGCGTCGCCATGGCCTGGTACGGCGCCAAGCTCGCCATCGGCACCTGGACGGCGACCATCCCGGTGCTGGGCTGGCCGGGCGGGGTGGACTTCTTCCCGCTGGTGCTGGGCGGAATCCTC
Source organism: Ancylobacter defluvii (assembly GCF_018390605.1). Lineage (GTDB taxonomy): Bacteria > Pseudomonadota > Alphaproteobacteria > Rhizobiales > Xanthobacteraceae > Ancylobacter > Ancylobacter defluvii. Next base: position 36,785 of record NZ_JAHBGD010000021.1, on the reverse strand, counting down.
ATCGCGCTGTTCGCCGCTGAGCGCCTCGTCGATACGCTTCTTGGCGTCGAGATCGTCGCCGATACCGCGACCCCGGAGGTGGTGTGATGGCGCATTTCGTCCTGTTCGGCAGCTTCGTCGCGCTGATGGCGATCGGCACCCCCATCGCCTTCTGCCTCGGCATCGCGTCGCTGGCCACGGTGCTCTATATTGGGCTGCCGCCCATCGTGGTGTTCCAGCAGCTGAATTCCGGCATCAATGTCTTCGCGATGATGGCGATCCCGTTCTTCATCTTCGCCGGCGACCTGATGGTGCGCGGTGGCATTGCCGTGCGGCTCATCCGCTTTGCCGCCGGCCTGGTCGGCCATCTGCGCGGCGGGCTGGGGCAGGTGAACATCGTGGCTTCGACGCTGTTCGGCGGCATTTCCGGCTCGGCGGTGGCGGATGCGTCGGCGGTCGGCGGGCTGATGATCCCGCAAATGGCCAAGCGCGGCTATGATCGCGACTACGCCGTCAATGTCACGGTGAACGCGGCGATCATCGCGCTGATGATCCCGCCCTCGCACAACATGATCCTGTATTCCATCGCGGCGGGCGGCAATGTCTCGGTGGCGGACCTGTTCACCGCCGGCGTGGTGCCGGGCCTGCTGCTGGCGGTGGCGCTGATGGTCACCGCCTGGTGGGTGGCGGTGAAGCGCGGCTATCCCTCCGAGCCGTTTCCCGGTTTTGCTCGGCTCGGCTTCTTCTTCCTGTCCTCGGTGCCCGGCTTGCTGCTGATCGGCATCATCTTCGGCGGCGTGCGTTCGGGCGTGTTCACCGCGACGGAGAGTTCGTGCATCGCCGTGCTCTATGCGCTCGCGGTGGCGGTGCTGGTCTATCGTGAGTTGGATTGGGCCGGCTTCGTCGAGGCGACGCTCGGGGCGGTGCGCACTACTGCCATGGTGCTGCTGGTGATCGGCGCGGCCTCCTCGTTCGGCTGGCTGATGGCCTATCTGCAGGTGCAGCAATCGACGATCACGCTGATCCGATCGATCTCCGAAGACCCGATCATGGTGCTGCTGCTGATCAATGTAGTGCTGCTGTTCCTCGGTACCTTCATGGACATGGCGCCGATGATCATCATCTGCACGCCGGTGCTGCTGCCGGTGGTGAAGGCCTTCGGCATCGATCCGGTGCATTTCGGGGTGGTCATGATCCTGAATGCCGGCATCGGGCTGAACACGCCGCCGGTCGGAACGGTGCTGTTCGTCGGCTGCGCGGTCGGCGGCATTTCGATACGCGAGGCGATGCGCACCATCTGGCCGTTCTTCGGGGCGAGCGTGGCGGTGCTGATGCTGGTCACCTATGTGCCGGCGCTGTCGCTCTGGCTGCCGGCCATGTTCCGCTGACGGGATACACCGCAGGCGGTGCTGACGGAATCGGTGCTCGGAGGCCGCCTATTCGGCGGCCTCTTCCGTTCGACGGCAGGACGCTCCCGCCCCGTGTTCCTCGATGACGTGCCGACGCAGCGAATCCCGCACCGAGGCGAGGATTTCCTCGGAAAGCGCCGGGTCGGTCGAGGACAGGCCGCGCGCCAGGGTGATCGCCCCGACCATGGAAGCCATCAGCGTGATCGAATCGGCATGGCGTTCCTCCGCCGTGCCGCCGGGGGGCAGCAGTTCGGCGATGCACCCCAGCTGATGGCGCAGCCCGTCGGCATATTGGGTCTGCACATGTTCCGGCTGCCGGGCGATCTCGGCGCCGAAGGCCGACATCGGGCAACCCTTGGAGGGTTCGTCACGATGGCGGATCGAGACATAGCGTTCGATGATCGACCACAGGGTGGGAACTTCGTTCCACTTGGCGCGGCTCTTCACGAAGGCATCGCGGCAGGCTTCCTCGGCCAGGTGCGCCTTGGAGCGGAAATGGCCGTAGAAGGCGCCGTGGGTCAGCCCGCTCGCCTGCATGATCTCGGCAACCCCGACATCGCCGAAGCCGCGCTCTCGAAACAGCCGCGAGGCGGTTTCGAGGATCGTGCGCCGATGTTCGGCGACCTTTTCCCGGGTAACGCGCAATTTCTGTTCACCTCCGTCGGGGCCACCGACCCCACCGGCTCTCCCCTTTCTCTTGTAAACACCATTTTTTATTCATGATGCAAATCAGAGAAACTGCGGAGCCGGTTGATCCGGTCAGAGCATGGCCCGATCGAGGCGTTTCAGCCCGGTCGGGTCACGCCGCCTGCGCAGCGACCGGAGCGGCGGCGCGCCGATCGAGCACACCACTCCATATGGTAAGGCCGAGGGCGATTGCCACCAGCACGGCACCGACGAAGGGCGTCGCCTCCAGGCCGAAGGGCGAGGCGACCACGCGTCCGCCGATCCAGGCGCCGATGGCGATGCCGAGGTTGAAGGCGGCGATGTTCAGCGCCGAGGCGACGTCGACCGCGCCGGGCCGGTGCAGGCGGGCGAGTTCGACGACATAGATCTGCAGGCCCGGCACGTTGGCGAAGGACAGGAAGCCCAGCGCCACCAGGGTCGCCAGCGCCAGGACCGGCGCCGACATGGTGAGGCCGAACAGCGCCAGCACCAGCGCCTGCGCCGCGAACAGCCCGGTCAGCGCCTTCACCGGATCGCGGTCGGCGATGCGCCCGCCGATCAGGTTGCCGGCGGCGATGGCGGCGCCGTACAGCACCAGGATCAGGCTGACCGAACCAGCCGAAAAGCCGGTGACGCTCTCGAGGATCGCCGCCAGATAGGTGAAGGCGACGAAGGTGCCGCCATAGCCGAGCGCGGTCATGGCGAAGACGATGAGCAGGCGGCCGCTCGACAGGACCTTGAGCTGGTCGGACAGGCGCGCCGGTTCCGGCCGTGACAGCCGGGAGGGCAGCAGGACGGCGATGGCGAGCAAGGCCACCGCCCCGAGCACCGCGACGCCGGCGAAGGTGGCGCGCCAGCCGAAATGCTGCCCGATGAAGGTGCCGAGCGGCACGCCGGTGACGATGGCCACCGTCAACCCCATGAACATCATGGCGATGGCCGAGGCGCGGCGGTTGGGGGCGACGAGGTCGGCGGCGATGGTGGCACCGACCGAGAAGAACACGCCATGGGCAAAGGCCGAGATCACCCGCGCGACCAGCAGGCTGGCATAGTCCGGGCTCAGCGCCGCCCCGGCATTGCCGGCGATGAACAGCGCCATCAGGCCGAGCAGCAGCGGCTTGCGCGGCGCGCGGCCGGTCAGCGCGGTCAGCACCGGCGCGCCAAAGGTGACGCCGAGCGCGTAGACGCTGACGATGAGGCCGGCGAGCGGCAGGTCGATGTTCAGGTCGGCGGCGACGGTCGGCAGCAGGCCGACGATGACGAATTCCGTGGTGCCGATGGCATAGGCCGCCACGGTGAGGGCAAAGAGGGCAATGGGCATGGTGCGGCTCCGGGCGCATCCGTCGAAGCGGCGCGCAAAGGGGTGGTGACGTTGCCGGAACTATGGGATCCCTATTCCCTGTTGTTTATTCCAAGATGATGATCATCATCTGTGAAACTGTTTCATCAGTGGGAGCGAGCCATGGATAATCGCGCCGGCGAGATGCAGGTGCTGGTGGAGGTGGCCGATCGCGGCAGCTTCTCCGCCGCCGGCCGGGCGCTGCGGCTGTCGCCCTCGGCGGTCAGCAAGATCGCCGCCCGCATCGAGGCGCGGCTGGGGGTGCGGCTGCTGCTGCGCTCCACCCGGGCGCTGGTGCTCACCGCCGAGGGCGAGGCCTATGTGGCGCGCGCCCGCGCCATCCTCGCCGAGATCGAGGAAGCCGAGCGGCAGGTGGCGGGCGGGGCCGCCGCCGAGCCGCGCGGGCGGCTGCGCGTTTCCGCCTCGGTGGCGTTCGGCGAGCACTATCTGGTGCCGCTGGTGCCGCAGTTCCTGGCACGCCATCCGCGGGTCTCGCTCGACCTGTCGCTGACCGACAGCGTGATCGACCTGTTGGGCGAGCGCACCGATCTCGCCATCCGCATCGGGCCGCTGCGCGATTCGTCGCTCAAGGCGCGGCGGCTGTCGGAAAGCCGGCGGATGATCGTCGCCGCCCCGGCCTATCTCGATCGTCACGGCGTGCCGGCGACGCCGGACGATCTCGACCGCCACAACTGCTTGCGCTTCAATTTCCGTCGCAGCCTCGATGACTGGCCGTTCCGCGATCCGGTGACCGGGGCCGCGTTCACCCGTCCGGTCGGCGGCAATTTCGAGGGAAATAGCGGGACCACGCTGCGCCGGCTGGCGCTGGAGGGGCTGGGTCTCGCCCGCATCGGCGCCTTCCACATCCGTGCCGACATCGAGGCGGGGACGCTGGTGCCGGTGCTGGAGGACTACAATGCCGGCGATATCGAGCAGATGAGCGCGGTCTATGTCGGGCACGCCCATCTCGACGCCCGCATCCGCGCTTTCGTCGATTTCCTCGCCGAGCGGATCAGGGGCTGAGCCGATCAGGGCTGGGCCGATCCGGAACGAGCGGCGGGCCGAGGAACTCGACGCCCCATTTTTCGCCGAAGGCGGCGAGCCGCGCCCGGTCCGGCACGCCCTCGCGCATCACCGCGGCAAGGCCGGTGAAGAAGGCCACCGCGTCGAGGCCGGGCAGGATCAGGATGAACTGCCGCGCCGGGCTGTCGCCGATATTGACGAAGCCATGGGCGCTGCCGCCGGGGATGGTCACCACGTCGCCGGGCACCGCCTCGAAGCGGCGACCGTCGCATTCGTAGAGATAGCGGCCTTCCAGCACGCGGAATATCTCGGTCTCGCGATGCCGGTGCAGCGGCGGGCCGTAGCCCGGCGCGTTGATGGTCTCGATGGCGGTGACGGTGCCGCCGCTCATGGCGGGCGGCAGCGGCACGCGCAAAGTGAGGCCGATCGCGGGGATCTCGATCGGCGTCGTGTCGGCGGAGGCGTGAAGGAAGGCGAAGCTCATGGCGGGCTCCGGTTGGGGCACCGCAGTCGAGCCCGAACCGGGCCTGTCGGCAAGGGGGATCGGGCGTGAGGTTTCCCTTTCCACCCCTCTCCCCGACGGGGAGAGGGAGGCACTCGAATCGGGAAAGGGCGCAAATTGCGTGGGAGTCCAACCCCTCAGGCGAACGCCTTGAGATAGGCGCGGGCACTGGTCGAGGGCCGGCCGGCGAGACGCTCGACATCGCCGGAAGTGGCGGCATATTCGCCGGCTCCTAGCGCGGCATAGAAGCTGCCCACCCCGGTCGCCACCCATTCCGGCAGGCCCATGGAACGGAACTGCTCCTCGAAGGCGGCGACCGGCACATCGAGCGCCTTGATCTCCTTGCCCGTCAGCTCGGAGAGCAGGGCGGCGAGTTCGACCGCGCTCCAGGCCTCGCCGCCGGCGATTTCATAGATCTTGTTCGCATGGCCGGAGCCGGTCACCGCCCCGACGATCGAATCCGCCACGTCCTCATGCGAGACATAGGCGACCTTGGCGTCGATGCCGGTGAAGGGCAGCACGCCGCTCGCCTTGGCGTTGGCGAACAGCGGGTCGTTATTGGCGAAATAGCTGTTGTCGCGCAGGATCGTGTAGGCGATGCCGGAGGCCTTCAGCTCCGCCTCGGTCGCCTCATGCGCCTGTGCCCAGTCGAAGCGGCTGGTGCTCACCGGGTTGGTGGCGCTGGTATAGACGATGCGCGTCACCCCGGCCGCCTTGGCCGCCTCGATGGCGTTGTGGTGCTGCGCGGTGCGGATGTCGTTGGTGCCCGCCCCGGAGATGATCACCGCGATCTCGGCGCCGGCGAAGGCGTCCCTCAGGCTCGCCGGATCATCGTAATCGGCGGCGACCACCTCGAAACCCTCGGCCTTGCGGGCGGCGAGCTTGTCCGGCGAGCGCACGGCGAGGCGGACCTGCCCGGCGAGACCCTTGGCCTTGAAGGCGTCGGCGAGCGTGGTGCCGAGTTTGCCGCTGGCGGCGGTGATGACGATCATGATGCGAAGTCCCTGCGTGGACGCCGGAGGGGCTGTCCTTGGTTACGGAATGAGACTAACATGCCAATATGTGTCTAAGGCGCAAGAAGGCATCTTGGCGTGCCTCGGTATGCGCCGCGTAACCAAGCCGCCGCTGCGGCGGTCAGAAGGAGCGGACGATGAAGCCGGAATGGATCGGTCTGGGGGACGCCTGTCCCACGCGCTCGCTGCTCGATCGCATCGGCGATCGCTGGAGCGTGCTGGTGCTGATGGAGCTGGAGCCGGGCATTCGCCGCTTCTCGGAGCTGCGCCGGGCCATTCCCGACATCTCGCAGCGCATGCTCACCCAGACGCTGCGCTCGCTGGAGGCGGACGGGCTGATCTCGCGCACGGTGTTCGCCACCGTGCCGCCGCGCGTCGATTACGAGCTGACCACGCTCGGCCGCTCGCTGATGGTGCCGCTCGGTGCCCTCGTCGCCTGGGCGGAGGCCAACCATACCGCGGTGAAGGCGGCACGGTGTCAGCCGACCACGATGCCCGGCGCGCCCGCTTCCAGCCGGCCGACTACCGCCGCTGCCGGGTAGCCGGCGGCACGGATTTCGGCGAGGAGGGCCTCGGCCGCTTCCGGCGCCACTGCCACCAACAGGCCGCCGGAGGTCTGCGGGTCGGTGAGCACATGCCGGCGCCAGTCGGGGAAATCCCCGGGCAGGGTGACGCCGTCGCCATAGCTCGCCCAGTTGCGGTGCGAGGCGCCGGTGACGAAGCCCTGCTGCGCCAGTGCCTCGGCCTCCTTGAGCACCGGCAGCGCGGCGGCGTCGAGGCGGAGCGTCAGGCCGGAGCCCCGCGCCACCTCCAGCCCGTGGCCGAGAATGCCGAAGCCGGTGACGTCGGTGACCGCATGCACCTGTGTCCGCTTGCCGAGTTCGGCGCCGATGCGGTTGAGCCGGGTCATCGAAGCGACCATCTCGGCATAGCCGGCCTGCGAGAGCGCCTGCTTCTTGAACGCCGCCGAATAGAGCCCGACGCCGAGCGCCTTGGTGAGGATCAGCACGTCGCCGGCCTGCGCGGTGCTGTTGCGGCGGATGTTTTCCGGCCGTGCGGTGCCGATCACCGCGAGACCGTAGATCGGTTCCGGGCTGTCGATGGAATGGCCACCGGCGACCGGTATGCCGGCCTCGGCGGCGATCGCCTGGCCGCCGCGCAATATGTCGCGCACCATCGGGGTCGGCAGCTTGCCGAGCGGCATGCCGAGGATGGCGAGCGCCAGCAGCGGCTTGCCGCCCATGGCGTAGACGTCGGAAATGGCGTTGGTGGCGGCGATGCGGCCGAACTCATAGGGATCGTCCACCATCGGCATGAAGAAGTCGGTGGTGGCGATCAGGCAGGTGTCGTCGTCGAGCCGGTAGACGGCGGCGTCGTCGCCGGTCTCGGTGCCGACCAGCAGCCGCTCGAACGGCCCGCCCGGCGCCTGCTCGGACAAAAGTTCGCGCAGCACCGAGGGAGCGAGCTTGCAGCCGCAGCCGCCGCCATGGGCAAGGCTGGTGAGGCGGAACGGGGCGGTATCATTCGGCGTATCGAGCATGGTCAGATGTTCCATTCTCGACCTCTCCCCGACGGTGAGAGGTCGCCGCGCAGAGGCGGGGGAGGGGGAAGGGCGCTTGATCGCCCCTCTCACACCGCCCCTCTCCCCGGCGGGGAGAGGGAGTTTTTGTGCCCGTCCCCGCCAGACGTCATCCCGGACGGGGTAGGCCGATCCGGAATCGCGCGAGGCCCGCAGCGATTCCGAACCTCGCCCTTCGTCTCCGGCCGGGGTGGCGACAAGACGATGCCGATCAGGCCGAGATCTCGCTCGCCTTGATGGTGTATTTGAACGCGTCCGGGTCGAGGCAGTCCTGGCGCAGGCTGGCGACTTCCGCCTGCGGATACATCAGGAAGCCGAGCTTGGGTCCGTTCGAGCCCGGCAGCGCGATGTCGTGGCCGTCATTATAGGCGAGCCAGTTGCCTTCCCAGGCGCCAAACAGAGCCTTGCGCGCGGCGACCACCTTGGCATCGTCGAGAGCGTTCTTCCCCGGCGGCTCTTCCAGCACCACCTTGCGCACGTCGGCGGGATCGACGCCGACCCAGCCGAAGCCGTCCAGCCACACCTCGGCGCGGCAATGCTGGGCCTTGGAGATGACCGGGGAGTTGGCGCCGAGGCTCTTATAGCCGAAGGCCGAGGGGGCGACGCGGATGCCGTAGAGGTCGCGCGCCGGGATGCCGGCGGCGCGGGAAAGCCCGACGAACAGCGCGTTGAGGTCGGCGCATTTGCCGCCGAGATTGCCGCTCGCCAGCAGCGAGGCGATGTCGCCGGTGCCGCAGCCGCGAGTCGCGGCGTTTCGGTAGGTGTTGTCCACCACCCATTCATAGATGGCGCGCGCCTTGTCGATGTCGGTGGTCTTGCCGGCGACGATCTTGTCCGAGGTCGCCTTCACCAGGCCGTCGGTGGGGATCAGGTCGGTCGCCTTGAGGAACAGCGCGCGTTCCTCCGGCGATAGCGGCGCGGCCGTGCCGGGTTTCGAGAAGTCGGTGGCGCGGTCGCGGGTGGCGAATTTCGAGGTGATCTCCACCTGCGGGTCGGCGACGCCCTCGGCCCAGGTGAGATGCAGCAGCAGGGTGCCGTAATGCGGGTCCTTCACCACCTCGGCGGTCTTCGCGTTGGTCTTCCAGGTGCTCTCGCCGGGCTTGAACCAGTCGGCGGCGGTATAGGAGGGCAGCGGCACCCAGGCCTGGGCCGGGCCGGACTTGCCCTCGATCGGCGCGATGGCGAGCGTCGTCACCGCCTCGAAGTTGCGCCAGCTGCCCGGCTTCGGCGCGAAGGTCGCGGCAGCCGAGGCGGCGGCCGGATTGGCGCCCGCTTGCGCGAAGGCCGATTGGGGAAGAGCGGCGGCGGCGGCGAAGGCGGCGCCGGCTTTCAACAGGTCGCGACGGTTTGTCATTGTTGTGGGCTCCCGGAGTTGTCAGGCAAGGCGGGCAGGGTGAAGGCCGCGGTTGGCGTCGCCGCGGCGAGCAGGCCGTCGAGGGCGGCCGGAACGCGTGCGTCGTCCCAGTCGACCGGGCCGGTGGCGGAAAAGCGCAGCGTGTGATCGGCGCCGAGCACATGGCTGGTCGGCAGGAAGGCGACCTTCCACGCCTTCATGGCGGCGCGGTCCTCGTCGATCAGGATCGGGAACGGCAGCGGCCCGCCGGCGACTTCCTGTGCGAGGAAGCGACGGATGCGGGTGGCCGGCTCGCCGACATCGATGGCGAGAATCGCCGGCCGGTTTTTCGGCGGCATTTCGGCAAGGCGCCCGGCAAGCCGGCGCAGCCCCGCCATCTCCTCGCGGCACGGCTCGCACCATGTCGCAAAGAAGTGAACGATGACCGGCCGGCCGTGCAGTGCGGCAAGACTCTGCGGGCCGTGATCCAGCGAGGCGAGCGCCAGCGGCGGTGCCGCTGCGCCGGGCGCAAAGGCAGGCTCGGCCCGCAACTGCGCGCTCGCATCAATGGAAAATGACGCAAGGGCAAGCAACAGGGCCGGCAGCAGAGGTGAGGCGGAGCCCCGACACGCGGGAGCCGAACTATCGAGCACGCCACAATCCTGCCGACAGTCGGGCTTCCGCGTCAATGACCCGCCCGCGGCGAGCGGCCGGATTGTGCGCCGCAGCAGTGCGATTGCGAAATCGCACGACGGAAGCACCTGTAAACGCAGTCTTTTTTCCCGTGCACTCGACTTTAGGTGATTTGACATTGGAGTAGGTAAAAAATAGCGTTGGCTGATCGAACGACCCTATCGCTTCAGACGCGGGGATGGTCGCGGCACTGCCAAGCCGGGAGAACAGCACATGAATATGGAGCTCTCGCGTCGCGCATTTTTGCGCACGTCGGGTGCGGGACTAGCGGGTACCACGCTCGGGGCCTTCGGCTTCGGCGAGGCGGAGGCGGCGGTGGCTGCCCACGTCAAGCCGTTCCACCTGGTCAACACGGTCGAGGCCCGCAATACCTGTACCTATTGCTCGGTCGCCTGCGGCATCATCATCTTTGCGAAGGGCGACCTTCGGAAGGGCGAGAAGGCCGACATCGTCCATATCGAGGGCGACGCCGACCACCCGACCAATCGCGGCACGCTGTGTCCGAAGGGCGCCGCGCTGCTGAACATCGTGAAGTCCGAGACGCGCCTCACCCAGCCGATGGTGAGGAAGCCCGGCTCGGACACGTTCGAGCCGATTTCCTGGGACGTGGCGCTCGACAAGATCGCCCGCGCCATGAAGGACGATCGCGACGCCAACTTCATCGCCAAGAACAAGGACGGCGTTACCGTCAACCGGTGGCTGACCACCGGCTTCCTGGCGGCGTCGGCGACGACCAACGAAACTGCGTTCGCCACCTACAAGGTGGTGCGCTCGACCGGGATGCTGGCATTCGACAACCAGGCACGCGTCTGACACGGCCCGACGGTGGCGAGTCTCGCCCCAACATTTGGCCGTGGCGCTATGACGAATTCCTGGACCGACATCCGGAATACCGATCTTGTCGTCATCATGGGCGGCAATGCTGCCGAGGCCCATCCGTGCGGCTTCAAATGGGTCACTGAGGCGAAAGCCAACCGTGGCGCCAAATTGATCGTGATCGACCCGCGCTACAACCGCTCGGCTTCGGTGGCGGATTTTTACGCGCCGATCCGTCAGGGTTCGGATATCGCCTTTCTGATGGGCCTGATCAACTGGTGCATCAGCAACGACAAGGTGCAGTGGGCCTATACCAAGGCATTCACCAATGCCGCCTTCATCGTGAAGGAAGGCTTCGCCTATCAGGACGGCCTATTTACCGGCTATGACGAGGAAAAGCGCGATTACAACCGCGATAGCTGGGAATACGAGATCGGCCCGGACGGCTATGCGCTGGTGGACGACACGCTGCAGCATCCGCGCTGCGTGTGGAACCTGCTGAAGCAGCACGTCGCCATTTACACGCCGGAGATGGTCGAGCGCATCTGCGGCACCCCGAAGGACAAGTTCCTGCACATCGCGCAGATGATCGGCGAGTGCTCCTCGCCGACCAAGACCATGACGTCGATGTATGCGCTCGGCTGGACCCAGCATTCCAAGGGGTCGCAGAACATCCGCGGCATGGCGATGCTGCAGCTCATCCTCGGCAATATCGGGGTGCGCGGCGGCGGCATGAATGCGTTGCGCGGCCACTCCAACATCCAGGGACTGACCGATATCGGGCTGATGAGTAACCTCATCCCCGGCTATCTCAACATCCCCGCCGACAAGGAAGTGGATTTCGCCACCTATATGTCGACCCGCGGCTTCAAGCCGCTGCGGCCGAACCAGATGAGCTATTGGCAGAACTACAAGAAGTTCTTCGTCAGCTTCATGAAGTCCATGTGGGGCGACGCTGCTACGGCGCAGAATGACTGGGCCTATGACTACCTGCCGAAGCTCGACGTATCGGGATACGACGTTCTGCGTGCCTTCGAGCTGATGAAGCAGGGCAAGATGAACGTCTATTTCTGCCAGGGGTTCAACCCGCTGCAGGCCTTCCCCAACAAGGCAAAGCTCGCCGAGGCGCTCGCCAAGCTCAAGCTGCTGGTCGTCATGGACCCGCTCCAGACCGAGACGGCGCGCTTCTGGGAAGACCATGGCATCTACAACAAGGCGGATCCCGCCTCGATCAAGACCGAGGTGATCCAGTTGCCGTCGACCTGCTTCGCGGAGGATGAGGGATCGCTGGTGAATTCAGGTCGCTGGCTGCAATGGCACTGGCCGGGCGGCTCGCCTCCCGGCGAGGCCAAGCACGACACCTGGATCATGGCGCAGATCCATCTGCGGCTGAAGGAGCTGTACCGCAAGGAGGGCGGCGCCTTTCCCGATCCGATCCTCAACCTGAACTGGGCCTACAAGGATCCGGGCGAGCCGTCGCCGGAGGAACTCGCCAGGGAGATGAACGGTTCGGCGTTGGTCGACGTGTTCGATCCCAATGATCCGAGCAAGAAGATCCTCGAGGCCGGCAAGCAGCTTTCCGGCTTCGGCCTCTATCGCGACGACGGCACCACCGCCGGCGGCTGCTGGATCTATTCCGGCTGCTGGACCGAGGTGGGCAACATGATGGCGCGCCGCGACAATTCCGACCCGGACGAGACCGGAGCCTATCTGAAATGGTCGTTCGCCTGGCCGGCTAACCGGCGCATCCTCTACAACCGCGCCTCCTGCGACCTCGACGGCAAGCCATGGGATCCTTCGCGCAAGCTGATCGAGTGGGACGGTGCGAAATGGACCGGCTACGACGTGCCGGACATCGCGCCCACCGCCAAGCCGCGTGAAGTCGGCCCGTTCATCATGAATCCGGAGGGGTCATCGCGCCTGTTCGTGCGCAAGATGATGCGCGATGGGCCGTTCCCGGTGCATTACGAGCCGTTCGAGAGCCCGGTCGCCAACGTGATCGCGCCCAAGGTGCGCGGCAATCCGGTGGCGCGCGTCTTCGCCGACGACTGGAAGCAGTTCGCCGATATCGGCGATCCCAACTTCCCCTATGCCGGCACCACCTACCGCCTCACCGAGCATTTCCACTACTGGACCAAGAACAACCATGTGAACTCGGTGCTGCAACCGCAGCAGTTCGTGGAGATCTCGGAGGAACTCGCCAAGGAGAAGGGCATCGTCAAGGGCGGCTGGGTGCGGGTGTGGTCGAAGCGCGGCGAGCTTCTCGCCATCGCGGTGGTCACCAAGCGCATCAAGCCGATGACCATCGACGGCAAGACGGTGCATGTGGTCGGCGTGCCTATCCACTGGGGCTTCGTCGGCGCCGCCCGTAAGGGCTTCCCGGCGAATGTGCTCACCCCGTTCGTCGGTGACGCCAATATCGAGACGCCGGAATTCAAGGCGTTCATGGTCAACATCGAGCCCTCGACCGGGCCGGTGGCGTAGGGAGGCGGCGCGATGTTCCCACCAATTCCCAACCCGTCCGTCGACCCGGCCGCGGCCGCGCCGCGCTTCGGCGAGAAGGACCTGATCCGGCGTTCGGCCTCCACCATCGAGCCGCCGGCGACGCGGCTCACCGAGGTCGCCAAGCTGATCGACGTGACCAAGTGCATCGGCTGCAAGGCCTGCCAGGCCGCGTGCCTCGAGTGGAACCATCTGACCGAGGAGATCGGCATCAACCACGGGGTCTACGACAACCCCATGGACCTGACCGAGAACACCTTCACGCTGATGCGCTTCACCGAGTGGGTGAACCCCGAGACCGAGAATCTCGAATGGCTCATCCGCAAGGATGGCTGCATGCATTGCGAGGATCCGGGCTGCCTCAAGGCCTGCCCGTCGCCCGGCGCCATCGTGCAGTATTCGAACGGCATCGTCGATTTCCAGCACGAGAACTGCATCGGCTGCGGCTACTGCATCAAGGGGTGCCCGTTCAACATCCCGCGCATCTCCAAGGTCGACCACACCGCCTATAAGTGCACGCTGTGCTCGGATCGCGTCGCGGTCGGCCAGGGCCCGGCCTGCCAGAAGGCGTGCCCGACCCAGGCCATCGTCTTCGGCACCAAGGAGGAGATGAAGGGCTGGGCAGATTTCCGCATCAAGGACCTGAAGTCCCGCGGCTTCGAGAATGCCGGGCTCTACGACCCGCAGGGCGTGGGCGGCACCCATGTGATGTATGTGCTGCACCACGCCGACCAGCCGTCGATCTATGCCGGCCTGCCGGACAATCCGCGCATCTCGCCGATCGTGGAAACCTGGAAGGGCATCACCAAATATATGGGCATGGCCCTGATGGGTGTCGCGGCGGCGGCCGGCGTACTTCATTACCTCGTCGCCGGCCCCAACAAGGTGACCGAGGAAGATGAGGAGAACGCCGAGAGGCTTGCCGGCGGTGCCACTGTTCCGCCACCGGCTGGCCCGGCGCCGCTGGAGGGGAGGCGGTCATGACGGTTCACGACCCGAAGGCTCCGGTTCCGGAGCCTGCCGACGACGTCCAGTCGGGCGATGCGGTGCATCCCGGTCACCCGGTGACGGTCGACCGCTACACCGTCGGTGCGCGCATCAATCACTGGATCACCGCCGTAAGCCTGGTGCTGTTGGCGCTGTCCGGTCTCGCCTTGTTCACGCCGAAACTGTTCTTCCTGACCGGCCTGTTCGGCGGCGGCCAGATGACGCGCATCCTGCATCCCTGGATCGGCGTGGTGCTGTTCTGCTCCTTCGCCCTCTTGTTCGTGCGGTTCTGGCGCGCCAACCTGCCGAAGCGTGTCGATGCGGAATGGCTGGCGCATTCGAGCGACCTGCTGGCCGGGCGCGAAGAGAAGATGCCGGAAGTCGGCAAGTACAATGCCGGCCAGAAATTCGTGTTCTGGTCGATGTCGGCCCTCATCCTGGTGCTGATCACCTCCGGCATCGTGATGTGGGACCAGTATTTCTACCCCTTCACCACTATCGAGCAGAAGCGCATCGCCATCCTCGTGCATTCGGCGACGGCGATCTTCGCCATCTGCGTGTGGATCGTCCATGTCTATGCGGCGATCTGGGTGAAGGGCACCTTCAGCGCCATGACGCGCGGCAACGTCACCGGCGGCTGGGCGTGGCGGCATCACCGCAAATGGCTGCGCGAGCTGGTCCACAAGCCGGCCAAAAGCGGTACCGGCACGCCGGCGGAGTGAATTGAGCGGCCGGCGGCACACCGAGCCGCCGGCGCCTGATCGAAACGGCCCGCCGGCGCCGGAGGCGAGGTTCTCTGGCGCCGGCGGGCGTTTTGGAAACCCCGTGAAGCTGTTTCGCGGGTGCATGCGTTATATGTGCGTGTTCCACGCAGTGTGATCGATGCGTCCGGTTTGCGTCGCCCGGTCCTGGTCCGGGTCCAGCCTGTCCACGTGGCCCGTGCGGTTCGTGAGGAGCAATATGTCCACCGATATCCAGCCCGATCCCACCGTCATCGGCGCCGTCTCGACGCCGCCCTTCGCGGTGGTTCCCGATCCGTCCTCTCTGTTTCCCGTTCGCGCCCGGCGGCTGCGGGCCTATGCGGCGGTGAGCCCGGCCAGGCCCTATCTCGATTTCGTCGCCGGCATCGTCGATGCCCAGGCCGAGACGGTGGCGCTGGCGCCGGCACCGGCGCCGATCCCGGCCGAGCAGGTGGCGCGGGCGAGCGAGTTCGGCATGCCGCCGCTCGACCGTTCGACGCTGGCCGACGATCCCGCCTTCATGCCGACACTTGACGCGCTGTTCGACGCGGTGGCCAGGCGGCCGATGCCGGAGCCGGCCGCCGCGGCGCTGTCCCGTCTGCGGCAGGCCGATGCCGGCGCGCGCGCCGAGATCGCCGGCAATGTGCTCGCCCATGCCATTCCCATGGAGGCGCTTGCCGAGCACGCCTTTCTCGCCGCCGGGCTGGAGGTGCTCGCGGCCCGGCTCGCCGCCACCCTCGATGCCAAGGCGCTGAAGCCGGTCGGCGAGACCGCGATATGCCCGGCCTGCGGCGGCCCGCCGGTCGCTTCGCTGGTCGTCGAATGGCCGACCGCCCATGGCAACCGCTTCTGCGCCTGCGAGCTGTGCGGCACGCTGTGGAACTATGTGCGCATCAAATGCGTGTCCTGCGGCTCCACCAAGGGCATCGGCTATCAGGAGGTCGAGGGCGGTCCCGGCACGGTGAAGGCCGAGACCTGCGACGAGTGCCGCACCTATGTGAAGGTGCTGCACCAGCACAAGGACCCGTCGATGGAGGCGCTGGCCGACGATATCGGCTCGCTGCCGCTCGACATGATGATGCGCGAGGGGCCCTATCGCCGCGCCGCCTACAACCCGTTCCTGATCGGCTACTGACGGAGGCCCTCATGGATGCGGAAGCCCGCCCGTCCCTGCGCGATCTGCCCTCGGTCGACCAGGTGCTGAAATCAGAGGCCGCGCTCGAAGCCGCCGAGCGCTTCGGCCGCGCCCCGCTCACTGTCGCGATCCGCGCCGCGATCGAGGAGGTGCGTGCCTGCGTGCTCGCCGGCCAGCTCGCCGCGATGCCCACACCCGACCATGTGGCGCTGGCGGCGGCCGAGCAGCTGGAGCTCGGCTCCCGCGCCTCGCTGCGCCCGGTGTTCAATCTCACCGGCACGGTGCTGCACACCAATCTCGGCCGCGCCGTGCTGGCGGAGGCGGCGGTGGAGGCGGCGAGCGCCGCCATGCGCTCGGCAGTGGCGCTCGAATACGATCTCGGCACCGGCACGCGCGGCGAGCGCGACGACCATGTCCGCGACATGCTCATCGAGCTGACCGGCGCGGAGGACGCCACCGTCGTCAACAACAACGCCGCCGCGGTGCTGCTGGTGCTGAACACGCTCGGGGCGGGCAAGGGCGCCATCGTATCGCGCGGCGAACTGATCGAGATCGGCGGCGCCTTCCGCATGCCGGACATCATGGCCCGCGCCGGCGTCCGCCTCGTCGAGGTCGGCACCACCAACCGCACCCATGCCAAAGACTATCTCGGTGCCCTCGACGCCGATACCGGGCTGATCCTCAAGGTGCACACCTCGAATTACCGCATCGAGGGCTTCACCAAGGAAGTCGGCGCGCGCGAGCTGTCCGCCATCGCCCGCGCCCATGGCGTGCCGCTGGTGAACGATCTCGGCTCCGGCACCCTGGCCGATCTCGCCCGCCTCGGCATCGGCCGCGAGCCCACGGTGCGCGACTGCGTGGCGGAAGGCGCCGACATCGTCACCTTCTCCGGCGACAAGCTGCTCGGCGGGCCGCAGACCGGCTTCATCGTCGGCCGTGCCGATCTGATCGCCGCGCTCAACCGCAACCCGATGAAGCGGGCGCTGCGGGTCGACAAGATCCGCCTCGCGGCGCTGGAAGCGACGCTCAAGCTCTACCGCGATCCCGACACGCTGAAGGACCGCCTGCCGACGCTGCGCCTGCTGGCGCGCCCGATGGAGGAGATCCGCACGCTGGCCGAGGCGCTGGCCATGCCGGTCGCCGCCCTGCTGGGGGACGGCTATGCCGTGGCGGTGGTGGACTGCGCCAGCCAGATCGGCTCCGGCGCGCTGCCGCAGGAGACATTGCCGAGCGCCGGCCTCGCCCTGCGCCCCGTCGACGGTTCCGGCCGGGCGCTGGCGGCGCTGGCGAGCGCGCTGCGCCGGCTGGAGCGGCCGGTGGTCGGCCGCATTGCCGAGGGCGCGCTGCTGCTCGACCTGCGCTGCCTTGAAGACCCCCGCGGCCTGCTCGACAGCCTCGCCGGGCTGCCGCTCGCCCCGTTGCCGGCATGATCATCGGCACCGCCGGCCATATCGACCATGGCAAGACCGCGCTGATCGGCGCGCTCACCGGCGTCGATACCGACCGGCTGAAGGAGGAGAAGGCGCGCGGCATCTCCATCGATCTCGGCTTCGCCTATCTGCCGAGCGAGGCCGGCATTCTCGGCTTCATCGACGTGCCCGGCCATGAGCGCTTCATCCACACCATGCTGGCCGGGGCCAGCGGCATCGATTTCGCGCTGCTGGTGGTTGCCGCCGATGACGGGGTGATGCTGCAGACCCGCGAGCATCTCGCCATCCTCGATCTGCTCGGCGTCTCCCGCGGGCTGGTGGCGCTGACCAAGGCCGACCTCGCCGACGATGCCCGCCGCGCGGCGGTGTCGGTCGAGATCGCCGAGGTGCTCAAGGGCACTGCGCTCGATGGCGCGCCGGTGCTGGCGGTCTCGGCCCAGACCGGCGAGGGCATCGCCGAACTGCGCGCCGCCCTCGTCGCGGCGGCGGCGAGCTTTTCGGCGGAGAGACAGCACGCGGACTTTGGCGCGCGCTTCCGCCTGTCGGTCGATCGCTCCTTCGCGCTGTCCGGCGCCGGCACCGTGGTGACGGGTACCGTGGTGTCCGGCGTGGTAGCGGTGGGGGATCGGGTCACGGTAAGTCCCACCGGCCTGCCGGCACGGGTGCGCTCCATCCATGCGCAGAACCGCCCGGCCGCGCGCGGCGTCACCGGCGACCGCTGCGCGCTCAACCTCGCTGGTGACAGCATCACCGCACAGGCAATTGCGCGCGGCGACGTGGTGCTTGATCCCTCGCTGCTCTCGCCGACCGACCGCATGGATGCCTCGCTCCGCGTCCTCGGCTCGGAGCCGAAGCCGCTCGGCACCTGGTTTCCGGCGCGGCTGCATCACGGCGCGGTGGAGGTCGGCGCCCGCGTGGTGCCGCTCGAGACCGAGGCGCTGGCACCGGGCTCGTATGGGCTGGTGCAACTGGTGCTGGAGCGCCCCATTGCGGCGGCGGTGCGCGACCGCTTTGTGCTGCGCGACACCTCGGCCCAGCGCACCATCGGCGGCGGCCGCTTCATCGATCTGCGCGCGCCCG
Organism: Ancylobacter defluvii; assembly: GCF_018390605.1. Classification (GTDB taxonomy): domain Bacteria; phylum Pseudomonadota; class Alphaproteobacteria; order Rhizobiales; family Xanthobacteraceae; genus Ancylobacter; species Ancylobacter defluvii. Next base: position 18,559 of record NZ_JAHBGD010000021.1, on the reverse strand, counting down.
CCCGCAAGCGGCGCACGCCGGAACGGCTCGCCCTGCTCGCGGCCGGTGGCGTGGCCGATCCCGCCACCGCGCTCGCTCGTCTCGTCGAGTTGCCGCCTTATTATCTCGATCTCGATGCCTTCGCCCGCGACCGCGCGCTCGCCGCCGATGCCCCGGCGGCGCTGGCGGCCGAGCTGAAGCTGGCGACGCTCGCCGTCGGGGGCACGACGCTCGCCCTCTCCGCCGCGCGCTGGACGGCGCTGGGCGAAGAGATCGGGACAGCGCTCGCCGCCTACCACGCCGCCAATCCCGACCTTGCCGGCATCGGCGTCGAGAAGCTGCGTATGGAGCTCGGCGTACGGCTGCCCAAGCCGGCCTTTCTGGTCGCGCTCGCCCGTCTCGCGGCGGAGGGCATGCTGGCGGTCGAGGGCGGCTGGGCCCGGCTCGCCGGCCATGAGGTGCGGCTCACCCGTGGCGACGAACTGTTGTGGGAGGCGATCGCGCCGATGCTCGCCGGTCCCGAGCGCTTCCGGCCGCCGCGGGTGCGCGACATTGCCGGCCGGCTCGGCGAGCCGGAGGCCGATATCCGCCGGCTGTTCAAGCTGCTGTCGCGGCTGGGGAAAGTCGACGAGGTGGCGCATGACCACTTCTTCCTCCGCCCGGTGGTATCGGTTATGGTCGGCCATGCCAGAACCTTGGCCTCGGACGGGGAGTTCAGCGCCGCCGCCTTTCGCGACCGCATCGAGCATGGCGAGCATGCGGTCGGCCGCAAGGTGGCGATCCAGATCCTGGAGTTCTTCGACCGCCACGGGGTGACGCTCCGGCGCGGCGATCTGCGCCGGATCAACCGGCACCGGCTCGATCTGTTCGGTGCCGTCGACGAGCCGCCCGCCGCGCTTCTTGCCGTCCAGGGTGGCGGCGGGGCAGATGTTTCGGCCTCCGCCCGGGAGGCCAATGGGGAAGAGAGTTATCTCCGGTGAGGTAGCTGGTCTTCAAAACCAGAAGGGGCCGCTCGCCGGTCCTTGGTGGGTTCGACTCCCACTCTCTTCCGCCATTCCTCGCTCCGTGTTTGCAAAAGAAAAAGGCGCGCTCCTGCCGGAGGCACGCCTTTCGGGTTTCGGGCCGTGCCGGAGCGGCTACTCCCGCTTGTACAGCCGGCGGGCGAACTCGATTTCGGAGACGCCGTTCATGGCGTCGGTGTTGCCCTGCGCCGCCAGCGCCCGGAAGATGCGCTCGGCGGACTGGTAGTCGCGGATGTTGAAGTAGCTCCAGCCGCGCATCATCATCAGGTCCTGCTGTTCCGGCGAGATGCGGGCGCGCTCGTCGAGCGAAATGATCGCCTCGACATAGCGCTGGTCCTTGTAGAACTCGTAAGCGCGCTGGGCGAGCAGGTCGGCGGTCAGCTGCATGGCGCGGCGCGGCGACTGCGGCGCCTCGATGGCGGCCACCTGCGCCTGGTTGGTCATGCCCTTGCGCATATAGGCCAGCGACTTGCCGTAAGCGGCCTCTTCGGCGATCCGGCCGCTGCCGGTGCGGATCGCCTCGTCGAAGGCGGTGACCGCCTCGATCGGCCGGTTGAGCTCCATCAGCCGCCAGCCGCGGGAGAGCGCGGCGGCACCGCCGCCGCTGCCACGGGCGGTGTCGCCGGAGGCGGAGCGGGGCCGGTTCGCCGCGGCCGGGGCGGGTTGCCGATAGGTGGCCGGTTGCGCATAGGCGCGCCGGACAGGGGCGGCCTGCGCCGTCTGCGCCGGGGCAAGCTGCGCCGGGACCGGCTGGAATTGCTGCGTCGGGACCGGCTGGAAGCCGGTCGGCGGCTGCCCGGCGGTGTAGGCGAGGCCGGTGCCCGGCGCCCCGGCATTGGCCGGCGGCGGGGTGACGCGCAGCGCAGCAGCGACCAGCGGATTGGTGGTGCGGTTGATCTGGCCCTGCAGATTGCGGGCTTCGAGCTGGGCGCGGAGATTCGCATCGACCAGCGCGACGATGCGCTCGGAGCGGCCGCGCCAGCTCTGCACCAGCGCGTTGAGCCGCGCGGCGTCGTTCAGCCGCCAATAGGTGAGGGCGAGGCCGTAGGAAGAGGGCTCGTCATTGGGATCCCAGGACAGCGCGGTCTGGAACCAGGCCTGCGCCACCACCAGCTGCCCGGTATTGTAGGCGTACCAGCCGAGCGCCTGCGCGCCGGGCACGTATTTGTCGCGCATCACCACCGGGCTGAAGCGGGTCAGCACCGTTTCGGAGAGCACCGGTGGCGGCGCGGCGGTGAGCAGGCTGATGACGACGTCGAGATAGGCCTTTCCGTTCTCCGGCGCGGCGTCGCGCCATTGGAAGGCGATCGGCTCGCCCTCCAGCGCCCGTCCGAGCGAGTTCAGCGCCAGCACATAGCCCTCCGCCGCCTTGGCGCCGCCCTGGCGGTCGAGCGCCAGCTTGAACCAGTCGAGCGCGCGCGAGGCTTCGTCGTGGCGGAACAGGTACCAGCCGAGCAGCAGCGGGTCGCCCGGCGTATTGCCGGCGCGGGCGAGGGTTTCCAGGCGGGCGATGTCGTCGCTGGAGGCGACGAATTCCGGGTTTTCCGCCGCGCGTCCGACGCGCCGGCGGATCAGCTCGTCGCGGATCGAGGTGAATTCCGGCTGGCCCTGGGCGTCCTTGCGTTCCAGCGCCAGCAGCTGCTTCACCTGCTCGTCGTCGAGCAGCGGCAGCGCCTTCTGGATGGTGGCGAGGCGCTCGGCAGCGTCGTTGCAGTTGGTCAGCAGGTAGGTGTAGGCGTCGAGCGACCGCTGCATCTGGTTGGTCTTGGCGAACGCCTCGCCGACCCGCCAGAGAATGTCGACATTGGAGCAGGTGAGCAGGCCCGGCGTCTCCGTCGCCATGCGCAGCACCGTGCTCCATTGCTGGGCGTCGGAGGCGTTGATCAGCCGGCGGCGGTTCTCGCTCTCGTCGAGGCGGGCGAGGAGCTCGGCCGGCGGCTGCCAGGAGGGATCGCTGGCCTGGCGGGCGGCGATGGCGCTGCGCACGTCGGAGAGCTTGCCCTCGGCATAGAGCTTCCACATGCGCTCGAGATCGGGATCGGACTGCGGACCGAACAGGTCGGCAGGCGGCGACCAGTCGGGATAAAGCGCGCGCAGGCGGGCGATCTCGGCTTCGAGGCGGCGGGTGTCGCCCTGGGAGGCGAAATAGCGCAGTGCGCTCTCGTCGATGCTGGGGCGAGCGGCGCCGTCGGCCGGCGGCGTCCTGTCGGCGGCCGGGGCGTTGCCGACCGGGAGCTCGATCTGCTGGGCGATGGCGGGGATCACGGCCCCCCCCAAGAGCAACAGCAGAGCCGCTCGCTTCAGAGACATCGCGGATATTTCTCCACCAGCACGGCCCAACTCAGCAGAAACAGGGTCGACGGGTAGTAGAGCGTTGGCTCGAACCGCCGAAGGTCCTGTGGAATCGCGGTTCGGTCCAGTGCGCAGGCGAGCAGGGCGCCCAGCATGCGATAGCCCGGCTCGGTCAACTGGTTCACCACCCGGCCGGTAGGGATGTCGACGATGGCGGGAACTCCGCCATTTTCGGCCAGCCAGCTGCGCCGGAAGCTCTCCAGTATCTGCGAATCCTCGATTCCTGCCCTCAACAGGTAAAGAAATATCCTTAACGAATTGTAACCAAACACGGGTGGGAAGCCATCGGCGACGGTTACCGGCCCGCGCGCCGGGGCGGCGATCCAATCCGGCGGCAGCTGCGCCGGCCCGAGCCGGGCGATGGAGAGGAGTTCGAGGCCGCTGACACCGAGCCTGGCCCAGTCGGTTTCCGGCGCCAGCTGGACGAACAAAGGGAAAGCCTCAAAGATCCAATAGGATAGATTGAGGATCGGCCCGTCCTTGCGGTCCTCGACCGAGAAGCCCTGGACACCCGGCAGCAGCACCAGCCGGTCGCCCGACTTCACCACCAGCTTGGCGCCGAGCGCGCGGGCGATCTTGCGGGCGGCGTCGGTATAGGCCGGGTTGCTCCAGCTGATGCCGGCGCGGGCGAGGGCGTAGGCGATTAATATATCGCCGTCGCTGGCGGCATTGACGTCGGTGACATGCGGGGTGGCGTTGGGGTCCCAGCGCCAGGCCGCCAGCCCGTCGTCGCGGATCATCAGCTCGGTGCGGGTGAAGCTCCAGATGCGCTCGAAATTGCTGCGGTCGCCGGCGAGGAAGGCCAGCAGCATGCCGTAGCCCTGGCCCTCGCTGTGGCTGATGTCGCCATTGGCGGTGTCGACCACCCGCCCGTTCTCGGCGACGAAGTGTTGCATATAGGCGTTCCACGCCTCGATCGGCACCGTATTGGCCATGGTCTGCGCCTTCAGCGGCGTGGCGCCGCCGGCCCCGAGGGCGAGAAGGGTGGCGAAGGCAATGAGGCTGGCCCCGAGGCGGGCGAGGAGCGCCCGCCTCATGAAGGCCGCCCCAGCCGGCGCAGCATCAGGAAGGTGGTGATGCCGAGCACCAGCGACACGATCATCAGCATCAGCGCGTAGGGCACGATGTTGGTCGACAGCCAGTTGGCGCTGATCATGCGGATATTGGCGATGCTGAGCGGCGTGGTGACGATGAAGCGGTGGCTGTTCACCTCGTGCCGCTCGACCTCGCCGGAGGCGGATTGCAGGGCGACCGCTTGGCCGCCGATGTGGTTCCAGGCGCTGTCGGCGACCAGCCGCGTCATGCCGCCCGCCAGCGTCTCGGAGGTGCGGCCGGTCACCAGGGTCCACACCGCCGCCTCGTTGGGGCTGTTGCCCTGCGCCATCAGCACCGAGGTGCGCGGCGGCGGCTCGTAGAGCGCGCGCTGTCCCTGGTTGATCCGCAGCGATTCGAAGCTGATGGAGAAGGTGCGCTTCAGCCATCCCTCGAAGCTGTCGGCGAGGGCGCGCAGTGCGCCGGTGTTCTGCACCGCATGGCGCCAGCGTTCATAGACCTGGGGCGTGTTGGCATCGTCGGTGGCGCCGGCCGCCGTCGCGGCGCTGCCGGCGCTGGCGTTCTGGCGGGCGCGAAAGCGCTCCAGCACGCCGTCGTAATTGTCGGCGTTTTCCGTGCCGGCAGCGGCGTCGTCGCCGGCCGAGACCACCCAGTTGGAGCGGGTGGATTCGGAGATGCCGACCTGGTCGAGCACGCTTGCCGGAATGTGGTCGATGTCGCCGATGAACAGGGCGTTGCGCTCGCCGAGCGTCGCCGCGGCCGGGGAGACGTCGAGCGGCAGCGGCCGGCCATGCGAGCGCGCCAGCCGGGCCAGCAGCGTCGCCGCAGTCCCCAGCGTCGCCGCATTCTGCCGGGCCAGCACCACGGCCGTCGGGGTGCCGCCGAGGCCGTAGGGGAAGCCATCGGCGGTGAAGGCGGCGAGATTGGGCACGGTGCCGATGCGCGCGAAATTCGCCATCGAGAACTCGGTGGAATCGAACAGCACGAATCGGCTGTCGCCCGGCAGCGTCGCGCCGGGCAGGCAGCGGGCATCGGATTCGGTATCGAGCACCACTTCCAGCCACAGATGGTTGATGCCGGGCCGGAAATTGCGCAGCGGGACCTGCATGGGCTGATGCTGCATCAGCCCGCCGCCGCGGGTGGTGATCGGCAGGTTGGAGGCGATCTGCTGGTTCACATAGACGTCGACATGGCTGCCCGGCCGCACCGCGGCGGTGAAGGCGACGTCGAGCAGCAGGGTGGCGTTGCCGTAGAACTCGGCGAAGAAATCCGCCGGCAGGGCGATCTGGAACTCGACGCGCAGGCGCCGGCCGGAGAATTCCTGCGTCGTCACGCCGAGCTCGGCGAGCCGTAGCGTGCGGGCGCCGTTGAACAGCGGCGCATTGGGCGCGAAGCTGGTCGCGGTCTGGATGGCATCGCTCTGGTTGAGCACGAAGTCGTTGAGCCGGTCGATGGCGCGGTCGACATCGGCGGCCGTCGGGCCGGAGAGCACCAGCGTCGGCGCGCCCAGCCGGCTGTCCTCGACCAGGTTGGCGACCGGGCGCTGGCGCGCCTCCGCCATCGGGTTGGCCATCAGCCGCGGCAGCTCGGCCGCCGCGCCGATCACCAGGTTGAGCGTGCCGGCAGGGGCCGGGCCGGCGGCACCGTCGGCGATGGTCACCGCCGGATTGGGGAACAGGCCGCGCAGGGCGAGGCCCTGGACGGCGCGCAGCACCCGCGGCGAACTGCTCTCGACCGAGCCGGGGGTGATGATGCGGATATTGGTGGTGCCCCGTGCGTCGAAGCCGATGGCGGCGAGATCGTCGAGGCCGCCGAGGATCTTCGGCCGTCCGCCGGCATAGGCGATGCCGGTGCCCTCATTGTTGATCTCGGTCCACAGCTCGTAGCTGGCGGTGACCGCGCAGTCGGTACGGTGGCGCTGCGTCACCTCGATGCGGATGAGGTTGGCGCCGGCGCGCAGCGTGCCGCGCGGTATCGGCGCGGCGATCCGCGATGGTTCCTGCGAGGAGGAGATCGGCGTTTCGACGACGGCCTGGCCGTTGATGGTGACGCGGATGCGCGAGCTCTCCGGCATCACCACCACGGCGTTGAGATAGCTCAGCAGGAAGGTGGCCTGGCGCGCCGCCTCCTCCTGCGTGGCGTAGATCACGAAGGCGCGGGAGGCGACCTCGCCGGCGAACACCATCCGCTGCTGCGGGATGATGTAGCGGTCCGGCCGCAGCGGCGCCGCGGGCTGGCGCGCCGCCGCCGTCGCGGCGGGGGCGGCCGGCTGGCCGGGAATCATCTGGAACGGGGCGGCTGCCGGCGGGGCGCCGCCGACGGCCGGCGCCGGAGGCTGGGCGGCAGGAGCTTGCGGAGCGGGCGCCGGCGCGGCGGGAGTGGGCGAGAAAGGCGCCTGCGCGGCGGCCGGGGGCCGGGGCTGGGCCACGGCGGAGGGGGTGCCGGGCGCGCCCGCACCCGGTGCGATCATCGGCACGGAAACCGGCGGCGAGGCGGCGCCTGGCGCGCGCCCGGCGCCGCCGAGCGGCGGCGTCATCTGGAACAGGCCGGTGCCCTGTCCGGCGCCGCTGCCGGGCGATGGCTGGGCGGCGGCCGGACCAGCGGCCAGCATGCCGAGCAGCGCGGTGCCGAGCAGAGTGGTGAGGATCGGCGCCCCGGCCACGACGCGGAGGGAACGGCGGGGACGCATGGTCACGACTCCCGCTTGGCGGCGGCGAAGAGCGGGTTCCGGCGGCGTTCCCGCCAGAGCCTTTGCAGGTGCACGAGATAGGAGAGGCCGCGGCCGGTATGGTAGAGCGCCTGCCGGATGAAGCGCAGCGTGCCGAGCAGCACGCCGGGATTTTTCCGGCGCGATTCCTGGAATTTCCGCCATTCGTCGGCATTGGCGAAGATCAGGTCGGCGACGAGGCGGTAATGCGTCGGCGTCTGCGGCTCGAACTGGCAGCCGAACACCACGCCGTCCTTGTCGTGCTCGATGTTGCGGATGGAGAGCGGCAGCACGTCCGGGCCGATATCGGCATGCGGCGTGAAGCGCAGCTGCGCCTGCTGCCCGCGCTCGAAGTCCGGCCCCTTCACCCCCTCGGCGAGGCGGATGCGGGCGCCGCCGGTGGAGCCGTCCTCCACCATCGCCGCATAGGTGATGGCGTCGATGATGATCTCGCAGCGGCGCTGCAGGTTGACGCGGTGGGTGCGGCGGCGGTTGCGCCGCTCCGACACCACGCCGAGCGCGCAGCCGGCGATCAAGAGGTTGAGCACGTTCCAGCCGCCGACCACGATGATGACGTCGGCGTTGAACGGCTCGGTCAGCGCCCGGTAGATCGAGACGATGAGGGCCGCCACCAGCACCGCGAAGATGATGAAGAACGGCCGGCCGATCTCCGAGACATGGCCCTCATGGATGTTCTCGCCCTTCGAGGTGACGTTGAAGGTCGGCTTGCGCGGGTTGGCGATCACCGAGAGGATGGCCGGCAGCAGGTAGATCGACTGGATGTATTCGTAGAGCTCGGAGATCCACGGCCAGCGGTAGCGGCCATAGAGGTAGTTCTGCATCAAGAGGTTCACGAGCATGTAGGTGGAGGTATAGGCGAGGAACTCGGCGCCGGAGGCGTTGAATACCTCCAGCGAGAAGAACAGGTAGAACAGCGGCGAAACGAGGAACATCAGCCGTGGGTAGGGGAACAGCCAGAACAGCATGCTCGACATGTAGCAGAGCCGCTGCGGCAGGCTGAGGCCGCGCTTGAAGAACGGTACGTGGAAGATGAGGATCTGCATCATCCCCTGCGCCCAGCGCGAGCGCTGGCCGATGAAGCTGGCGAAGCTTTCCGGCTGCAGGCCGGCGATCAGCGGCTTCTCGACATAGATCGAGCGCCAGCCGCGCGAGTGCAGCCCGAGCGCGGTCTCGCAATCCTCGGTGATGGTGACGCCGGAGAAACCGTTGGTCTCCTTCAGCGCCGCGCGGCGCAGCACCGCCGCCGAGCCGCAGAAGAACGAGGCGTCCCATTTGTCGAGGCCGCGCTGGATGATGCCGTAGAACATCTCGTTCTCGGAGGGCATCACGTCGAAGGTGTCGAGGTTGCGCTCGAGCGGGTCGGGATTAATGAAGAAGTGTGGGGTCTGGACGAGGAACAGGTTCTCGTCCTGGGCGAAGTGGCCCACCGTCTCCTTCAGGAAGGTCCGGGCGGGGGCGTGGTCGGCATCGAACACCACGACGAGGTCGCCGGTGGAGTGTTCGAGGCCGTTATTCATGTTGCCGGCCTTGGCGTGCTCGTTGCGCGCGCGGGTGAGGTAACGGGCGCCGAGGCCCTCGCAGAGCGCGCTCAGCTCGCGCCGGCGCTGCTGTGCCTCCAGCGCCTTGGCGGCGTTGTCCTGGTTGCACTTCTGGTCGGTGCCGCCGTCGTCGAGCAGCCAGACCGTCAGCTTGTCCGCCGGGTAGTCCATCCCCTTGGCCGCCGCCACGGTGTTGGCGAGCAGCGCCATGTCCTCATTATAGGTCGGGATGAAGACGTCGACTGTGGGCACGTTGGCGGGAAGCGGCGGCGTCGGGCGCGGCGGCACCGGCGAGGAGACCACGAACAGGCTGAGGAACAGCATGAACACGCTGTACATCTCGGCGATGTAGAGCATGAAGCCGGGAATGAAGTCCTCGATCTGGTTGATCGGCGGCAGCGTCGAGGTGGTGCGCCAATAGACGTAGCGCAGCACGATGGCGGTGCCGAGCGCCAGCGCGATCACGCGGAACACCCCGGTGGGCGGGCCGAAGGTCTTCAAAAGGATCATGGCGAGAACCACGATCGAACCGGCGATCAGATGCGCCTGCAGGCTGATCGGCAAGGTGATCAGAAATACGATCACCACTGACGCGAGCATCCAGAGGACGGCGATCAAGGCCCTACGCATCGTCTCTCGTGCCTCGCTGAAACCCCGTGCCGCAGGGCGATGGACATGCTGTCTTAACGTTCAGAAGTTGAGGAAGTCTATCCGCTTGCCTCGGGAACCCGCTGGTCGATTCCACCGAATCCCCTCACGAGTTAAAGTCAGCGTATCAGGTGATTCGGCGGCTTCCAGCGTGGTGTTCCTGGGATGCGCCCGTAAGCGGTCGCGTGGACGGCGTCTCCAGCCCATGAAGGCCTCATGAACGGACGGACCATGAACCGCGCTGCCCTCGGGGCGATGGCTGCCTCCCTCGCGCTTCTGCTGGGAGCCTGCGCGTCACCTTATCCGTCCTATTTCGAGCGCGGCGTGCGCGTGGCGGGACAGACCGTCGAGGTCGATACCAGCCAGGCGCTGGTGCTGCCCGAGCCCGGGGCGGCGCCGCGGGTGCTCGCCGTGCTGCAGACGGCGTATTCCAACGCCATCGTGCAGGAAATCGCCCTGGAGACGAATTCCTCCGCGCGCGGCCAGAACGCCTTCTACGTCACCTTCTTCGGCCCGGTCGAGCATGTGCGCGCCGGCAGCTATTCCCGCAGCGACGACTTCCTCAACGAGGAGGCGCTGGAGACGGAGATGGAGGAGCGGCTGCCCGGCGTGGCGATGCACACCTCCAACTATTTCGTGCAGAACCGGTACGGCCCGTTCAACTACGCGATGGGCCGCGGCGGCGCGGGTGAGATCTGCATGTATGCCTGGCAGCGCATCCAGTCGCGGACGCCGGTCTATCGTTTCATCGCGCGTGATCGCGGCGTGCTGTCGGTACGGTTGCGGCTGTGCCAGAAGGGCGCCACCGAGCAGGACCTGCTGCGTGTGATGTATCGCTATTCGATCAACGGCTATTTCCTGCCGCGCGGCTGGCAGCCCTATGGCCGGCCGATGGGCGAGCCGGAAGGCATAGGCCGCATAGGCGGCCCGCTCGCCTATCCTTCGGGCGTGAAGGGCGACGGCACGGTATTGGACGGCTGGATGGGACCGGAGCCGGCGGCGGCGCCGGCGCGTCCGGCACCTCGCCGCTATGGCAGCCGGGTGGAGTCGCCCGAGCCGGTGGTCGAGCCCGGCTATGCCGATCCCACCACCGACGGCTACACCCCGGCGGCCGGCTATCCGGTGGTGCCGAGCCCGGATACGTCGGCCCGTTCGGGTCCGGTACCGGCGCGCCCGGCGCAGGGCGGCGCGGCGAGCCCGTCTTCCGGCACCCAGCCGCCGCTGCCTTCCGCCGCCGGCAGCGCGGCACCGTCGCAGGGCTATGCGCCGGCGCCGATGCCGTCCGCCGGCAGCGCCTCCGGCGGCGCGGTCCGCCAGGTGCTGCCGGGCGCTCCCGCCTATCCGGCGCCCGGCGCCGGCCAGTAAACGCGGCGCGGCGCCCCGCCGGCCCTTCCACCGCCGTACATGATGGCTTAAACCCGCGCCAAACATTCATCACGCGCGGATTTCCATGATACGCCTCGACGCCATCGGCAAGCAGAACGGCCGGCAGATCGTCTTCATCGAGGCTTCGGCCACCCTGCTCAAGGGCGAGAAGATCGGCCTTGTCGGCCCCAACGGCGCCGGCAAGACCACGCTGTTCCGGCTGATCACCGGCGAAGAGGCGCCCGACGAAGGTCAGGTCTCCGTCGATCGCGGCATCACCATCGGCTATTTCAGCCAGGATGTCGGCGAGGCCTCCGGCCGCTCGGTGCTCGCCGAGGTGATGGACGGCGCCGGGCCGGTGAGCGTGATTGCCGCCGAGCTCGCCGCGCTCGAAGCCGCCATGGGCGATCCCGATCGCATGGACGAGATGGACGCCATCATCGAGCGCTATGGCGAGGTGCAGGCCCGCTTCCAGGATCTCGACGGCTATTCGCTGGAGGGCCGCGCCGCCGAGGTGCTGGCCGGGCTCGGCTTCTCGCAGGAGATGATCGCCGGCGACGTCGGCGCGCTGTCGGGCGGCTGGAAGATGCGCGTCGCGCTCGCCCGCATCCTGTTGATGCGCCCGGATGTGATGCTGCTCGACGAGCCGTCGAACCATCTCGACATCGAGAGCCTGATCTGGCTGGAGAGCTTCCTCAAGGGCTATGACGGCGCCCTGATGATGACCTCGCACGACCGGGCCTTCATGAACCGGATCGTCAACAAGATCGTCGAGATCGACGCCGGCTCGCTCACCTCCTATTCCGGCGACTACGAGTTCTACGCCCAGCAGCGGGCCTTGGCCGACAAGCAGCAGCAGGCGCAGTTCGAGCGCCAGCAGGCGATGCTGGCCAAGGAGATCGCCTTCATCGAGCGCTTCAAGGCGCGCGCCTCGCATGCGGCGCAGGTGCAGAGCCGGGTGAAGAAGCTCGACAAGATCGAGCGCGTCGAGCCGCCGCGCCGGCGCCAGACGGTGGCGTTCGAGTTCGCCCCGGCGCCGCGCTCGGGTGAGGACGTCGCCAGCCTCAAGAGCGTCCATAAGAGCTACGGCTCGAAGAGCATCTATGAGGGGCTCGATTTTTCCATCCGCCGCCGCGAACGCTGGTGCGTGATGGGGGTGAACGGCGCCGGCAAGTCGACGCTGCTCAAGCTGATCACCGGCACCGCCGAGCCCGATGCCGGCACGGTGAATGTCGGCGGCAGCGTCAAGCTCGGCTATTTCGCCCAGCACGCCATGGAACTGCTGGAGGGCGAGCGCACGGTGTTCGAGGCGCTGGAGGATGCCTTCCCGCAGGCGGCGCAAGGCTCATTGCGCTCGCTCGCCGGCTGCTTCGGCTTTTCCGGCGACGACGTCGAGAAGAAGTGCCGGGTGCTGTCGGGCGGCGAGAAGGCGCGGCTCGTCATGGCGAAGATGCTCTACGACCCGCCGAACTTCCTGGTGCTCGACGAGCCGACCAACCATCTCGACATCGCCACCAAGGAGATGCTGATCGCCGCGCTCGCCTCCTATGAGGGCACGATGCTGTTCGTCTCGCATGACCGCCACTTCCTGGCGGCGCTGTCGAACCGTGTGCTGGAGCTGACGCCGGACGGCGTGCATCAATATGGCGGCGGCTACACCGAATATGTCGCCCGCACCGGCCAGGAGGCACCGGGCCTGCGAGGGTGAGGGTTCAGTCCCACGTGCCGGCCTTCCGGACGAAGTCGACGAAGGCCCGCAGCGGCGCCGGCAGATGTCGCCGGCCGGGATAATACAGGAATGGACCGGGAAAGCTCGGCGACCATGGCTGCAGGATCGGCTCCAGCGCCCCGCTCGCCAGATGCGGGGCCAGCCAGTCCTCGAACAGATAGACGATGCCGAGCCCGGCCACGGCGGCATCGACGACCAGCTCAATGGCGAGGCCCGGCTGGGCCGATAGCGGGCCGGGCGGGTCGAGTTGCACCGTCTCCCCGTCGCGCTCGAACTCCCAGTGCGGCGCCGCGCCGCCGGCAAACCTTCCGCGCAGGCAGGCATGGGCGAGCAGGTCGAGTGGATGGGATGGCCGCCCGCGCGCATTGAGATAGGCTGGCGCGGCGGCGGTGATCATCCGCTGCACGCGCGGACCGATCGGCAGCGCGATCATGTCCTGCGCCAGCCGCTCATCGTAGCGGATGCCGGCATCGAACCCGCGCGCCACCACGTCGATGAAGCCGTCCTCGACCGTCACTTCCAGCCTGATGTCGGGATAGGCCTTGAGGAAGGGCGTGACGATGGACGGCAGCACGCCGCGCGCGACATTGGCCGGCACATTGAGCTTCAGCGTTCCGGCCGGGCGGTCGCGAAAGGCGTTTACCTCGTCGAGCGAGGCCTCGACCTCGATCAGCGCCGGTGCCAGCCGGTCGAACAGCCGTCGTCCGGCCTCGGTCGGGGTGACGCTGCGGGTGTTGCGGTGAAGCAGGCGGACGCCGAGCCGCGTCTCCAGCCGTCGCATGGCATCGCTCAGGCTCGACGCCGAGGCGCTTCCGGCTCGAGCCGCGTCGCGGAAGCCGCCGGCGCGCACCACGGCAACGAAGATCGAGAGGTCGTCGAGGTCGCGGGCCATTGTACGCTCAGTCGTACGGGTTGTGTCGATTGCGGCAGATTATCGGATGAGGCCGGCAGGTCCATATCATCGGGACCGCAATCGGGAGAGACCGTCATGACCGGGACCGACATCATATCCACCTATCTTCTCGGTGACCGCCGGGTGAACCGCATGGGCTATGGGGCGATGCAACTCGCCGGCCCCGGCGTCTTCGGTCCGCCGAAGGACCGCGCCGCGGCGCTGGCCGTGCTGCGCGAGGCGGTGGCGCAAGGCGTGAACCATATCGACACCAGCGATTTCTATGGCCCGCACGTCACCAACCAGCTCATCCGCGAGGCGCTGCATCCCTATCCGGGCGACCTCACCCTCGTCACCAAGCTCGGCGCGGTGCGCGGCGGCGACGCGTCGTGGATACCGGCGCTCAAGCCGGCCGATCTCGTGCAGGGCGTGCACGACAATCTGCGCAATCTCGGCGTCGAGGCGCTGGACGTGGTCAATCTGCGCGTCGGCGGCCTGCACGCGCCGGCCGAGGCGTCGATCGAGGAGTCCTTTTCGGCGCTGGCCGCGCTGCAGCAGCAGGGGCTGATCCGGCATCTCGGCCTCAGCAACGTCACCGCGCGGCAGATCGCGCAGGCGCGGACCATTGCGCCGGTGGTCTGCGTGCAGAACTACTACAATCTCGCGCATCGCGCCGACGACCAGCTGATCGACGAGTTGGCGGCGGTGGGCATTGCCTATGTGCCGTTCTTCCCGCTCGGCGGCTTCTCGCCGCTGCAATCCTCGGCGCTGTCGGAGGTCGCGGCCCGGCTCGACGCCACGCCGATGCAGGTGGCGCTGGCGTGGCTGCTGCACCGGGCGCCGAACATCCTGCTGATCCCCGGCACCTCCTCGGTGACGCATCTGCGGGAGAATCTCGCGGCCGCCGCCCTGGCGCTTCCGGCGCAGGAGCGGGCGGTGCTCGATGGCATCGCCGCGCCGACGGGCGGCGAGCACTGAGGTACCCGCGGCGCGCGGCGGGGATCAGACGCTGCGCGCCTTGCAGGGATCAGGCCGGCGCCTGTTGCGCCGACGCCTCCGATAAGCGGCGGAGCGTCGCGTTGCGGGCGGGAAAATCGGCGCGGCCAGCGATTGCGGTCGGGCGGTATCCCGATGAATATGGCCGTCTTTCCCGCGTCCGCTGCCAGGTGCCATGAGTCCCGAAGATCAGGAAAGCATTCATCGCCTGTGGGACGAGCTGTCGGATGTCGAGGCCGGCCAGTGGATGCAGGCGACGTCGCATCTGCTGGCGGCCCTCGCCGGGATGGCGCAGGCGTGGAACGCCACCTGGGCCGGGGCGATCCGTGTCGATGCCGGCGTGGGCGACGATCCGTTGCAGGGCTGGCGCGTCGGGGCGGTGCAGGCGCTGCGGCCGGTCGCGCCGCATCCGGACGAGGGGCATTTCAAGGAAATCCTGAAGGTCTGGGACCGGCGGGAGATCGACCCCTCCTTCCTGTTGCCGCTCAAGGAGGTCGGCAGTTTCAGAACCTATTCCCTCCGCCGGGGACTGCCGCCGGCATGGTTCGACACGCCGTTCTTCCATCGTCATTACGGCTCGGTGGGCACGCAGGATGCCGTCTTCGTCGCCTTCCCGCTCAACCGGGACTGCGAATCGCATTTCGGCTTCTATTCCGCGCAGAGCTTCACCGACGCCGAGATCGCCCAGCTCGCCTATGCGTTGCGCGGCATCAAATGGTTCCACCGCCATCTGATGCTGGGCAGCGGCTTGCTGCTGGCGTCCTCGCCGCTGACGCCGACCGAACGCCGGGTGCTGCAATTGCTGCTCACCAAGGCGTCGGAAAAGGGGATCGCCCGCCAGATCGATACCGCCCCGTCGACGACGCACCAGCATGTCACCCGCATCTTCCGCAAGTTCGGCGTGCGCAGCCGCGCCGAGCTGATGAGCCTGTGGCTGAAGCGGGGCGGGTGACGCTGCCGTCCGGCTCCGCCGCATCCTCTATCTAGAGGACATGAGCGACGATTTTACCTCCGCTATCCTTCCTGACGGAGCTGAGCCTCGCCTGTGAGCCTCCTCCATTTGTCAGGTGCCGGGCGGCACAGGGGGAAACGTGGCGGGATTTGAAAGCCGGCTATTCGGCGGCACTTACAGTGCGGGGGTCTTCACCCCCGATGGCGGATCGTCGCCGGGCGGCGCGACCTATGTGGTGGCGGATGGCAGCTACACCATCGGCAGCACTGTCGCCGTCATGCGCTACAATAACGGCGTCTACAGCTCCACCGACAATTATTATCAGCTGGTCGGCACGGCTGCGGACGGCTGGGTCGCCGTAAGGTTCGGTATCTATTATTATTTTGCCACCGGTCCCAACCCGCTCAGCCCGGTCGAAGTCAACACCACGGCTGCCTTCGTCGTCTGCTTCCTCGAAGGCACGCGGATCGCGACGCCGGGCGGCGAGCGGCCGGTCGAGTCCCTCGCCATCGGTGACCTCGTGCTCACCGCCTCCGGCGAGACGCGGCCGGTGCGATGGATCGGCCGGCAAAGCGTCATGGCCATGTTTGCCGATCCGCTGACCTCCTATCCCATCCGCATCGCCGCCGGCGCGCTGGATGAAAACGTGCCCGCCCGCGACCTCTACGTCTCTCCCGACCATGCGCTGATGCTCGATGGCCTGCTGGTGCAGTCCAGCGCGCTGGTCAATGGCACGACGATCGTCCGTATCGAGACGCCCGAGGCGCGCTTCACCTATTTCCACATCGAGCTGGAAGACCACGCGCTCATTCGCGCCGAGGGCGCGCCGGCGGAAACCTTCGTCGACAATGTCAGCCGCCGCCGCTTCGACAATTATGCGGAATACGAGGCGCTTTACGGCATGCGGCCGGCGGCGCTCGGCGAGATCGACCGGCCGCGGGTGAAGTCCGCGCGCCAGCTGCCGTCGGCGATCCGCGCCCGCCTCGCCGCGCGGGCCGAGATGCGTGGCGAGGCCGTCGAAGCGACCGTCCTCGCCGCGGCGGCCTGAGCGCGCCTGCCGCCTCAGATGAAAAGGCCCGCCGCTTTGCAGCGGCGGGCCTTGCCAATCACGGGGCCGGCGACATGTCCGCCCGGCCTACCGAGCCGCCGGACGACCGGCGGCCGGCTTGCGCGGTCCCGGCTTGAGCTCGGCGCTCTTGCGGGTCGCCGCGGACGCCGCGCCGGCGGCGCCGCCGGTCTCCAGCCCCTTGGCGCGCGGGCGCGGGGCCGGCTGCGGACTGCCCGGCTTGCGGTCCACCATGCCCTTGTCGATGGTGACGAGGCGCAGCACGTTGGTGGTGCCCGGCGTGGCGAACGGCACGCCGGCGGTGATGGCGATGCGATCGCCCTCGCCGGCGAAGCCATAGTCGATGGCGATCTGCGTCGCCTTGGTGGCCATCTCGGCGAAGGTGTGGATCTCCTCCGGCGCATGGACCACATGCACGCCGTAGCTCAGCACCAGCTGGCGGGCGGTGGAGAGCTTGGAGGCGATGCCGAGCACCGGGATGCGCGGGCGCTCGCGGGCGGCGTGCAGCGTGGTGGTGCCCGACAGCGTGTAGGTGACGATGGCGGCGGCATCGACCGCGTTGGCGGCGTTGTAGGCGGCCTGCGTCACCGCGTCGGCGACGCTGGTGCCTTCCTCCGGCCGCTGCGAATCGATGATCTTGCGATAGCCGGGGTCGCGTTCGACGTGCTTGATGATCTGGTCCATCATCGCCACCGCCTCGACCGGGTACTGGCCGGCGGCGCTTTCGGCCGAGAGCATTACCGCGTCGGCGCCGTCATAGACCGCGGTGGCGACGTCGGAGACCTCGGCGCGGGTCGGCACCGGGGCGTTGATCATCGATTCCAGCATCTGGGTGGCGACGATCACCGGGCGGCCGAAGCGGCGGGATTCGCGGATGATGCTCTTCTGCAGTGCCGGAATCTCCGGCAGCGACAGCTCGACGCCGAGGTCGCCGCGCGCCACCATGATGCTGTCCGAGAGCTCGGTGAGGCGGGTGAGGTGCTCGATCGCCGCCGGCTTCTCCAGCTTGAGGTTGATGCGGGCGCGGTCCTGGATCAGTTCGCGCGCCTCGATCACGTCCTCCGGCCGCTGCACGAAGGACAGCGCGATCCATTCGACGCCGAGGTCGAGGGCGAAGAACAGGTCGGCACGGTCCTTCTCGGTCAGCGGCGACACCGGCAGCAGCACGTCGGGGACGTTGAAGCCCTTATTGTTGGAGAGCCGGCTGCCGGCGATCACCTCGGCCTCGATGAAGCCGGCACCCTTGTGCACCACCTTCACCCGCACCTTGCCGTCGTCGAGCAGCACGGTGGAGCCGACATGCAGCGCCTCGATGATTTCCGGATGCGGGATCGGCACCCGCTTGTCGTCGCCCGGCGTCGGGTCGGTGTCGAAGCGGATCGAGGTGCCGGCGACGAGGGTGATGGCGTTGTCCTGGAACCGGCCGACGCGGAGCTTGGGCCCCTGCAGGTCGGCGAGCACGCCGATCGGCCGCTTCACCTCGCGCTCGAGATCGCGGACGATGCCGAGCACGCGGCCGTGATCGGCCTGGGTTCCGTGGCTGAAGTTCAGCCGGAACACGTCCACACCGGCCTCGTACAGGGCCTTGATCTTCTCCGCGCTCGACGAGGCCGGGCCGAGGGTCGCCACGATCTTCGTCGCGCGTTCCCGCCTGCTGTACATGGATTCCTCCGTTTAAACACTTGTTCCGGCACCAGAAGCCGGGGGCTCTTCATATGTACCAAAAGCCGGAAGCTGTCTTGTCTTGCTTATATTGCAGTGCAACGTGTCGTTTGCGCGACGCGGTAGAAGCTGTGCTGTAGGATTGACCTATCGTCAGGCGATTTCCTCGACGGGAAACCACGGAATCTCCTTGCTGGTATTCGTAATTCTGTATACCAATACAAGGCCATCTCTCGTCCTGCGATCCGCGTCGAAAGGCGCGGCGTGCGACGCGGGCGATGCGGAACCGGCCTCCGGGTGTGGTGTCGCGTCGCAGCCGGGTGCGGCGCCGGCGAGAGGGTGGCGGACCTTTCGAAGGTCCGGGCCGGACGGTCGACGCCAACGACCGCGTATCGGCCGGCTTTCGCGCCTTGCCGTTGCTGGCCGTGCCGCGGGTCGTCCCGCGCCGGACGGCAGAAGACCAACAAACGACCTTTCGGGGAGGAAGGCGCATGCGAATAGCGGTATTTTCCGAGCCTACCCACGAGCCGCGTGTGTCGGCATCGGTTGACACGTTGAAGCGTCTTTCCGGCCTGGG
>NZ_JAHBGD010000020.1 GCF_018390605.1 Ancylobacter defluvii | reverse complement strand
CGCGAGACGCTGATGGACCCCTATAAGGGGGCCTTCGCGCAGAAGACCGACGCCCGCAGCCTCGCCGAAGTGATCGCCGGCGCCGACATCTTCATCGGCCTGTCTGCCGGTGGCGTGCTGAAGCCGGAAATGCTGAAGGCGATGGCCGACCGTCCGCTGATCATGGCGCTGGCCAACCCGACGCCGGAGATCATGCCCGACCTCGCCCGCGATGCGCGGCCGGACGCGATGATCTGCACCGGCCGCTCGGATTTCCCCAACCAGGTCAACAACGTCCTGTGCTTCCCCTTCATCTTCCGCGGCGCGCTCGACGTGGCGGCGACGACGATCAATGAAGAGATGAAGATCGCGGCGGTGCACGCCATCGCCGAGCTGGCCCGCGAGACGCCTTCCGACGTGGTGGCCCGCGCCTATGGCGGCGAGACGCCGGTGTTCGGCGCCACCTCGCTGATTCCCTCGCCCTTCGACCCGCGCCTCATCCTGCGGGTGGCGCCGGCGGTGGCGAAGGCGGCGATGGACAGCGGCGTCGCCAAGCGGCCGATCGCCGATTTCGATGTCTATGCCGAGGAGCTGGACCGCTTCGTGTTCCGCTCCGGCCTGGTGATGAAGCCGGTGTTCGCCACCGCCAAGCAGGCGCCCAAGCGGGTGATCTACGCCGAGGGCGAGGACGAGCGCATGCTGCGCGCGGCGCAGGTGGTGGTCGAGGAGGGGATCGCCCGTCCGATCCTGATCGGGCGGCCGGCGGTGATCGATACCCGCCTCGAGCGCTTCGGCCTGTCGATCCGCCCGGGCGTCGATTTCGACCTTATCAACCCGGAAGACGATCCGCGCTATCGCGACTATGTGCAGACCTATGTCGAGCTCGCCGGCCGTCGCGGCGTCACGCCCGAGATCGCCCGCACCCTGGTGCGCACCACCCCGACGGTGATCGCCGCGGTGGCGGTGATGCGCGGCGATGCCGACACCATGCTGTGCGGTGTCGAGGGGCGGTTCATCCGCCACCTGCGCCACATCCGCACCATTATCGGCCTGGCGCCGGGGGTGCGCGATGTCTCGGCGCTGTCGATGCTGGTGACGCAGAAGGGGGCGTTCTTCGTCTGCGACACCCATGTGTCGACCGATCCCAATGCCGAGGACCTGGTGGAGATGGCGATCCAGGCCGCCGGGCATGTGAAGCGCTTCGGCATCGAGCCGCGCATCGCCATGGTGTCGCACTCCGACTTCGGCTCGCGCGACGACGCCAGCGCCCAGAAGATGCGCCACGCCACCGAGCTGCTGCACCAGCAGGCGCCGGAGCTGATGGTCGACGGCGAGATGGAGGGCGACAGCGCCATCGTGCCGGAGATCCGCGAGCGCGTGCTGCCGGGCAGCAAGCTGCAGGGCGTGGCCAATATCCTGGT
>NZ_JAHBGD010000002.1:395595-409896 GCF_018390605.1 Ancylobacter defluvii | reverse complement strand
TTCATCTCGCTGGCGCCATGATCTGGCTCAAATGAATGTCGATCCGACCTAGGCGTCGGCAACTGCCGGAGCCGCGTCTGGGCTGTCCACTCGACTTGGCCGGGCGGACGTTCGTCGAAATTGCCAACGGACGGCCATGCGGATCGCCAGTGACATCCCTGCCGGCACCGCTGGGTTCGCGTCCGCGTCGGTTCCGCGCATTGGCATCTTCAATGGCAAGCGCGCCGCCAGCCATCGGGTGCTTGCGGTGGGTACGTGAGTTTCCAGTGGCAAGCGAACGGAGGCGGCCGCCACAGCCAATAGATCGCTGCCGGTTGCACGAGGCGGGCACAGCCGGCGGGGCGGCATATTTGTGGCCAGCGCGTATGAGCCGGCTCCAGCTTCGCGAGGTGTCGGCACGGCCGGCCGGGGACCCGTCATGTGCGCAAACGGCAGTCGCCTATCCGGTCCGAATCCGGATGAACCGCGCAACATGTGTGGCGGCTGGGTGGAGTGGCAAGCGTTCAAGCGCAGGACGCGCGCCGTGATCGGCACGCCATTCACGGTTCCCTGACAGAGCACCGATGTTCCGGGAACGGCCATCGGCATGCCGGTTGCGTTGCCGGGATGTGAACGGCGCACCGGATCCATCGAACGCCGACAGGCCGCCGCTGACCCGGGACCAAGGCAGGCCCGTTTTGAGGTTGCCGCCGCGAGTGTCGGCCCGGCCGGGCGCCGGTCATATGCGGCGAACAGCGATGCCGATAGAAGCCGCATGTCGGGCTCGACTTCCGACGAGGCGCAGCGGGGGAAACGGTTGGGCGGAGTGGCAGCGTTCAAGCGCAGAACGCGGCATGATCTTTACGACATTCGAGATTCCCTGAGGAGCGTGCGAAAATCGCAGGAACTGATGGGTAGCGAGCCGGCGGCGCTGCCGTGGACGGACGGCGCACCGGTCCATCGAATGCCGACAGGCCGCCGCTGATCCGGAGGAACATGGCAGGCACGTTTGAGGCTGCCGCCGCGAGTGTCGGTGCAGCCAGCTGAGGGCTCATCATGTGTGCGAATGGCGGCGCCGATGGAAGCCGCATGCCCAATCCGAATCCCGATAACGCCCCGCTGGGGGAGCGGAGCGGCAAGCAGTCAGGTGCAGGCCGCGCGCCGGGATATGCACACCGTTCAAGATTCCCTGACGGAGTACACGCGAACCGAAGGAGCCGATTGGGGGCCGCGCCGGCCGCGTGCCGTGGACGCACGGCGCACCGGTCCATCGAATGCCGACAGGCCGCCGCTGACACGGGCACCAAGGCGGACATATGTCGATGCCCGCCGCCGACAAGGCACACTGGGTAACGCGCATCTCACAGACGTACCCCTGCGAGACGGTTCGCAACGGAAGCAGATCGATGGATTCAAGCTCCATATGTGCGGTCCGGAACGGCGGCCCTTTCACAGCCTTCCGGATGCCCGTCGGCTACGGCATCAACCGCCGGGGGTGGTTGCACGATGTGGTTGCCCCTCCAAGAGGCTTGGACACGGAGCGCAGGCTCGCTCCTTAGTCTATCCACAACGAGGTTACCACGCAGCGCCAGCCCTCCGTCTCGTCGCCCCCACCGACCGAGCCTCGTGCATTCGCGCCGCACCGGACATTCCGGTGCCAGATTGGCCTCACGCTACACCCGACTGCACTCTTCGCAGCCCGCCTTGCGCGTCCCGCGCTACTCGGCCGCGTCCGGCCGCTTCTTCAGCGGGCGGCGGGCCAGTACCTCGGCAAGGAAGCGGCCGGTATGGCTGCGTGGCGCCCTGGCGATCTGTTCCGGCGGCCCCTCGGCAACGATCTCGCCACCGCCGTCGCCGCCTTCCGGGCCGAGGTCAAGGACCCAGTCGGCGGTCTTGATCACCTCGAGATTGTGCTCGATCACCACCACGGTATTGCCCTGCTCGACCAATTCGTGAAGCACTTCCAACAGCTTGGCGACATCGTGGAAATGCAGGCCGGTGGTCGGCTCGTCGAGGATGTAGAGCGTGCGGCCGGTTGCCCGCTTCGACAGCTCCTTGGAAAGCTTCACCCGCTGCGCCTCGCCGCCGGACAGGGTATTCGCCTGCTGGCCGACATGGATATAGCCGAGCCCGACGCGCGACAGCGTCTCCAGCTTGTCGCGTACCGCCGGCACCGCCTTGAAGAACTCGGCCCCCTCGTCGACCGTCATGTCGAGCACGTCGGCGATCGACTTGTTCTTGAAGGTGACTTCCAGCGTCTCGCGGTTGTAGCGCTTGCCCTTGCAGACGTCGCAGGTGACGTAAACATCTGGCAGGAAATGCATTTCGATCTTGATGACGCCGTCGCCCTGGCAGGCCTCGCAGCGTCCGCCCTTCACGTTGAAGGAGAAGCGGCCGGGGCCGTAGCCGCGCGCCTTCGCTTCCGGCAGGCCGGCGAACCACTCGCGGATCGGGGTGAAAGCGCCGGTATAGGTCGCCGGATTGGAGCGTGGGGTGCGCCCGATCGGCGACTGGTCGATGTCGATCACCTTGTCGAGGTGTTCAAGTCCCTCGAGGCGGTCGTGAGGCGCCGGCGGCTCGGAGGCGCCGTTGAGCCGGCGCGCCACCGCCTTGTAGACCGTGTCGATGAGCAAGGTCGACTTGCCACCGCCCGAGACGCCGGTCACCGCGGTGAACAGGCCAAGCGGCACCTCGGCGGAAACGTCCTTCAGGTTGTTGCCGCGCGCGCCAACCACCCGCAGCAGGCGCTTCGGGTTCGGTTTGCGCCGCTTGGGTACCGGCACTCCCAACGCACCGGTAAGGTATTGCCCGGTCAGCGAATTCGGATTGGCGAGAATCTCCGGCGGCGTGCCCTGGGCGACGATCCGCCCGCCATGCACGCCGGCTCCGGGACCGACATCGACAACATGATCGGCGGCGAGGATGGCGTCCTCGTCGTGCTCCACCACCACCACGGTATTGCCGAGGTCGCGCAGGCGCTTCAGCGTACCGAGCAGCCGCTCATTGTCGCGCTGGTGCAGGCCGATCGACGGCTCGTCCAGCACATAAAGCACGCCGGTCAGGCCGGAGCCGATCTGTGACGCGAGACGGATGCGCTGGCTCTCGCCGCCGGACAGCGTGCCGGAGGCACGGGCGAGGGTGAGATAATCCAGCCCGACATCGAGCAGGAAGGCGAGGCGCTCGCGGATCTCCTTGAGAATCCGCGCCGCGATCTCGTTCTGCTTGTCGGTGAGCTGGCCAGGCAGGGCGGCGAACCAGTCCAGCGCGGCGCGCACCGAAAGCTGCGCCGCCTGGCCGATATGCGAGCCGGCGATCTTCACCGCCAGCGCTTCAGGCTTCAAGCGATAGCCGTTGCAGGCGGCGCAGGGCACGTCGGAGAAATATTTGCTGATCTCCTCGCGCGCCCATTCGCTCTCGGTTTCGCGCCAGCGGCGTTCGAGATTGGTGACGATGCCCTCGAAGGTCTTGGAGGTCTCATAGGCACGCACACCGTCGTCATAGACGAAGCGGATCGCCTCGCCGCCCGAGCCGTGCAGGATGACGTTGCGCCCCTTTTCCGGTAGCTCGGCCCAGGGAGTGGTGAGCTTGAAGCCGTAATGGCGGGCGAGAGCGTCCAGCGTCTGGCCGTAATAGGGCGAGCTCGATTTAGCCCAGGGTGCGATCGCGCCCTGCTTCAGCGTGCGGACGCTGTCGGGCACGATGAGATTGGGGTCGATCTTGCTTTCATGACCGAGACCATCGCAGGTCGGGCAGGCCCCGAAGGGATTGTTGAAGGAAAACAAGCGCGGCTCGATCTCGGAAATGGTGAAGCCGGACACCGGGCAGGCAAATTTCTCCGAGAAGATGATGCGTTTCGGCGTGCCATTGGCTTCCGTTTCGTCGGCGAACTCGATCACCGCGATGCCGTCGGCGAGGCCGAGCGCGGTTTCGAAGCTGTCGGCAAGCCGGCTGGCGATATCGGCGCGCACCACGAGGCGATCCACCACCACGTCGATGTCGTGTTTGAACTTCTTGTCGAGCGCCGGCGCCTCGGCGATCTCATGGAAGGCGCCGTCGATCTTGACGCGCTGGAAACCTTTTTTCTGGAACTCCGCCAGTTCCTTGCGATACTCGCCCTTGCGCCCGCGCACCACCGGAGCCAGCAAATAGAGGCGGGTCTTCTCCGGCAACGCGATCACCCGGTCGACCATCTGGCTGATGGTCTGGCTCTCGATGGGGAGGCCGGTGGCCGGCGAATAGGGGATGCCGACGCGCGCCCAGAGCAGGCGCATGTAATCATAGATCTCGGTGACGGTGCCGACGGTCGAGCGGGGGTTCTTGGAGGTGGTCTTCTGCTCGATGGAGATGGCCGGGGACAGGCCGTCGATCTGGTCGACGTCCGGCTTCTGCATCATTTCCAGGAACTGGCGGGCATAGGCGGAGAGGCTCTCCACATAGCGCCGCTGCCCTTCGGCGTAGATGGTATCGAAGGCGAGCGACGACTTGCCGGAGCCGGACAGGCCGGTGAAGACCACGAGGCTGTCGCGGGGAATCTCGAGATCGACATTCTTCAGGTTGTGCTCGCGCGCGCCGCGAATGGTGATCGAGCGGGCGTCACGACGCGACGGCTGCGGAAGGTCTTTCATTCCTGTCTCTCAATCCCGGCACAGAAGGCCAACACGAAAGCGCCCGATCCCCCGGTGGGCGGCATGGCCGCTTTCGGGGAGGGCGCTCGCGCTTGTTGCATGGCGTCAAACATAGTGTCGCTCGGCCGAAACGTCATCGGGCTTGCGCCGAACTATGCACGATGGTACGAACATAACAAGAACATTATTCAAGCAGGCGGCAGGGCGCCGAGGTTTTGCCACTGTGCGCGCCAAAGGTGTGGACGAGCGCGTCGCCTGTCCGGCGACCTCAGGTGCAATGGTCTATAGTCGCCGCCCCGATACGGCAGGCGGATTTTGGAGAACGACATGGCCGGCAGCGTCAACAAGGTGATCCTGGTCGGCAATCTGGGCCGGGATCCGGAAGTGCGTACGTTCCAGAACGGCGGGCGGGTGTGCAATCTGCGCATCGCCACTTCTGAGACCTGGCGCGACAAGGCCTCGGGCGAGCGCCGCGAGCGCACCGAGTGGCACAGCGTGGTAATCTTCAACGAGAACCTGCTGCGCATTGCCGAGCAGTATCTGCGCAAGGGCACGAAGGTCTATATCGAGGGCCAGCTGGAGACGCGCAAGGCGACGGACCAGTCGGGTGCCGAGCGCTATTTCACCGAGGTCGTGCTGCGGCAGTTCCGCGGCGAACTGACCATTCTCGACAGTCGCGGTGGCGGCGAGGGCGCGAGCGGCGGTGACGATTACAGCGCGGGCAGCGATTTCGGCTCCAGCGGCTCTTCCTTCGGCAGCTCGTCCGCCCGCGGTTCCTTCGGCGGAGAGCGCAAGCCGACTGCGGCGGTCGGCGGTGGGGCGGCGGCTTCACGCGGCGGCTCGTTCGGCGGCGGCAGCAGCGACATCGACGACGAAATCCCGTTCTGATGTATCGGCTGGCGCATCAGCTGGCTTGGCGGTTAGGTGTTTCCGTTGCGGCGGGCATGCCCGGGAGGCTCGGCGGGTCGCGTGATCGGTTCATCCTGCGTGGCTGCCTATACTATGGGCGCTATGTCCTCGGACGGGGCAGTCCTGACGTGCAAGGGTTTGGCGGTCTATGTCCGCTTGATCCGGGTGGATGGTCGGTGGGCTTTCGATCCCGTCGGCGGGTGATCTGCTTGATCACGACGCGCGATGTGGCGTTATCCTTCTAGGGCGCGCATTCGTCCAGCGTCGCCCAAGCGCCCGACCCGAATGTGAGCCTGCTCGTGGCAAGGGCTGTTTTCGGTGCGGTGATCGGGGCGCTGTGGTCCCCGCACGTCAGAGCCCGAACGATGTCTTCACGCCGTCAATGACGAACTGGACGGCGAGCGCAGCAAGGACCACGCCGAGCAATCGTGTCAATATTGCGTTGCCGGTAATGCCGAGCCAGCGGTTCACCCGGTCGGCGGCGAGGTAGACAACCAAGCACGACGCGATCACCAGCAGCGTGATGGCGAACAGGGCGCCGAGGCGGGTGATGTCGCCCCGCGCTTCGCCGGCCAGCAGCATCATGGCGGTGATGGCGCCGGGGCCGGCCATGAGCGGAATGGCAAGCGGGAATACCGCGAGATTATGCAGCAGATGTTCCCGCATTGCCGCTTCCGTTGCGTCGGATTTGCGTTCGCTGCGGCGTCCGAACACCATTTCAAAGGAAATGGCGAACAGCAGCAGCCCGCCGGCAATGCGAAAGGCTGGCAGGGTGATGCCGAGCGCGGCGAGCAGCGGTGCGCCGATGAGGCCGAACAGCGCAAGTATGGCGAGGGCAATCGCCGAGGCGCGCCAGGCGACATGGCGGCGCTCCTCCGCCGACAGGCCGGTTGTGACGGCAAGGAACAGCGGCGCCAGGCCGATCGGGTCGATGACCACCAGCATCGTCACTGCCGCCGATATGACGTAATCGAGCATCGTCTATCGCACCCCGGCATTGTGTTTTCACCTCGCTTGCGGGAGGCGGCAGACGCACATCTTCCTATGCGCGGGAGGTGAAAGGGAAGGTATTTTAAGGCGCTTTGGCCATGGTTCTGCCACCTTTTCCGACCGCTTGAAAAACGACATCGCAAGTCATTGATAATAAAGGTGAATTTGTAGCTCTTGCCGAGTTGGCGCGCTGGCGTTGGCGAGCGGAATCGGCTAGATAAAACAACCCGCTAAGCAATCCACGGAAAGTCGCTTCCTTGTCCGATTCCGATACGCTGAGGCCCGAGGACGAAGGTCCTTCGGATATCCGGCCCGTCTCGATCACCGAGGAGCTCTCGCGCAGCTATCTCGACTATGCGATGAGCGTGATCGTCTCTCGCGCACTGCCTGACGTGCGCGACGGCCTGAAGCCGGTGCATCGCCGCATCCTGTTCTCGATGCGCGAGAACAACTACGTTCCCGAGCGTCCTTACAACAAGTCCGCCCGCGTCACCGGCGATACGATGGGCAAGTACCATCCGCACGGCAACCAGGCGATCTATGACGCGCTGGTGCGCCTGGCGCAGGAATTTTCCATGCGCCTGCCGCTCATCGACGGTCAGGGCAATTTCGGCTCCATCGACGGCGATCCGCCGGCGGCCGAGCGCTACACCGAGGTCCGCCTCGCCAAGCCGGCGATGTCGCTGCTCGACGATCTCGACAAGGACACCGTCGACTTCCAGGACAATTATGACGGCCGCGAACAGGAGCCGACGGTGCTGCCGTCGCGTTTCCCCAACCTGCTGGTCAACGGCGCCGGCGGCATCGCGGTCGGCATGGCGACCAACATTCCGCCGCATAATCTCGGCGAGGTCGTCGACGCCTGCACCGCGCTGCTGGACGAGCCGGACCTCGATGTCGAGAAGCTTATCGACATCATCCCCGGCCCGGATTTCCCGACCGGCGCGCTCATCCTCGGGCGCAGCGGTATCCGCCAGGCCTATATGACCGGGCGCGGCTCCATCGTGATGCGGGCCCGCGCCACGGTGGAGACGATCCGCAAGGATCGCGAAGCGATCATCATCACCGAGATTCCCTATCAGGTGAACAAGGCGACGATGATCGAGCGGATGGCCGAGCTGGTGCGCGACAAGCGGCTGGAAGGTATCTCCGAAATCCGCGACGAATCCTCCCGCGAAGGGTTGCGCGTGGTCATCGAGATCAAGCGCGACGCTCAGGGTGACGTGGTGCTGAACAATCTGTTCCGCATGACCGCGCTGCAAACTTCCTTCGGCGCCAATATGGTGGCGCTGAACGGCGGTCGGCCGGCGGTGATGACGCTGCTCGACCTGCTCACGGCCTTCGTCGCCTTCCGCGAGGAGGTGGTGAGCCGCCGCACCAAGTTCCTGCTGCGCAAGGCGCGCGATCGCGCCCATGTACTGGTGGGCCTCGCCATTGCCGTCGCCAACATCGACGAGGTGATCCGCACCATCCGCACGTCGCCGGATCCGGCGACCGCGCGTGAACTGCTGATGACGCGGCACTGGCCGGCTCTGGACGTGGCGTCGCTGATCGTGCTGATCGACGACCCGCGCCACCGTATCAACGAGGATGGCACCTATCGCCTCTCCGAGGAGCAGGCGCGCGCCATTCTCGACCTGCGCCTGCAGCGCCTCACCGCGCTGGGTCGTGACGAAATCGCCGATGAACTCGACAAGATCGCGGTCGAGATTCGCGAGTATCTTGAGATCCTGGCGAGCCGCGAGCGCATCCGCCAGATCGTCAAGGACGAGCTTCTGGAGGTGAAGGCACAGTTCGGCACCCCGCGCCGCACCGAAATCACCGAAGGCGAGGGCGACTTCGAGGACGAGGACCTGATCGCCCGCGAGGACATGGTGGTCACCGTTTCGCATGCGGGTTATGTGAAGCGGGTGCCGCTCTCGACCTATCGGGCGCAGCGGCGCGGCGGCAAAGGCCGTTCCGGCATGCAGACCCGCGACGAGGATTTCGTCACCCGCCTGTTCGTCGCCTCCACCCACGCCCCGGTGCTGTTCTTCTCTTCCAAGGGGCAGGTCTACAAGCTCAAGGTCTGGCGCCTGCCTATCGCCACCCCGCAGGGGCGCGGCAAGGCGCTGGTAAACATCCTGCCGCTGGATTCCGACGAGCGCATCACCTCCATCATGGCGCTGCCGGAGGAGGAGGCATGGGGCCGTCTGCAGATCATGTTCGCCACCACCGGCGGCACGGTACGGCGGAACGAGCTGTCCGACTTCACCAATGTGAACCGCAACGGCAAGATCGCCATGAAGCTGGAGGAGGGCGAGGCGATTGCCGGCGTCCAGCTCTGCACCGAAGGCGACGACGTGCTGCTGACCACGGCGCACGGCCAGTGCATCCGCTTCCCGGCCACGGAAGTCCGCGTCTTCAAGGGGCGCGACTCCATGGGCGTGCGCGGCATTCAGCTGGAGGGCGACGATCGCATCATCTCGATGGCGATCATCCACCACCTGGAGGTAACGGCAGAAGAGCGGGCGGAATATATCAAGCGCGCCAATGCGATGCGGCGTAGCCTTAATGGTGTGGATGACGGGGCTGACGCCGGGCCGGAGGTCGTCGAGGCCGATGCCGAGGAGGTAAGCGCCGGTGGCAGCGAGCTCGGCCAGACCCGCTATGCCGAGATGGGTGCCGCCGAGCAGTTCATCCTCACCCTGTCGCAGAATGGCTTCGGCAAGCGCACCTCGTCTTTCGAGTACCGGACGACCCGGCGCGGCGGCAAGGGCATCGTCGCCATGGCGGTCAATGACCGCAATGGGCCGCTGGTCGCCTCCTTCCCGGTGGAGGATGCCGACCAGATCATGCTGGTGACCGATGGCGGCCAGCTGATCCGCTGCCCGGTAAACGGCATTCGCGTCGTCGGGCGTGGCAGCCAGGGCGTGATCGTGTTCGACACCGCCGCGGATGAGAAGGTGGTCTCGGTCGAGCGCGTCAGCGAGGAAGAGGGCGAGGAGAGCCTCGGGGAGGAGGCGGCTGACTGAGCCGCCTGTCTTCTGCCCGCAATCATCGATGGAACAGCGGCGCTGGAAACGGCGCCGCTGTCGTTTGAGGGATATGACATGCGTCGCATCTGCGTCTTTCTGGGCTCCAATCCCGGCTACCGGGCGGATTACACCGAGGCCGCCGTCACGCTGGGCACCACGCTGGCGCGGCAGGGCATCGGCCTCGTGTATGGTGGTGCCTCGGTGGGACTGATGGGGGCCTTGGCCGATGCCGCGCTCGCTGCTGGCGGCGAGGTGACGGGCGTCATCCCGCGCGGCATCCTGGAGCGCGAGGTGGCGCATAAAGGGCTGGCGGACCTGCGAATCGTCGGCTCCATGCATGAGCGCAAGGCGCTGATGGCCGAACTCGCCGACGCCTTCGTCGCGCTTCCGGGCGGCATCGGCACGCTGGAGGAACTGTTCGAGGTGTGGACCTGGGCGCAGCTCGGCAGCCATGAAAAGCCCTGCGCGTTGTTCAATGTCGCCGGCTATTACGACCGGCTGCTCGGCTTCGTCGATCATATCGTCAGCGAGGGGTTCATGCGCGAGGGCAATCGCGACATGCTGCTGGTCGCCGATGACTCAGAGGGGCTGCTGGCCCGGCTGCGCTCCTATCGGGCGCCGCATGTCGCCAAGTGGATCGGCCGCGGTGAGCGGTAGCCGGCGGGGCGGCGAGGGGCGGCGACACCCGTGCCCCCTTGCGTCCGCCGCGTGAGGCCGCTAACCCTTGCCGCGCAATGAGAGGCACCGCATGAGCGCCCTGCGCACCGCCTTCTACCCCGGCTCTTTCGATCCTCCGACCAATGGTCATGTCGAGGTGGCGCGCGCCACCGCCCGCATGGTTGATCGGCTGGTGATCGGCATCGGTGTGCATCCCGGCAAGGCGCCGCTGTTCACGGCGGAAGAGCGGCTGGAGATGCTGACCGACATTTTCGAGCCGATCGCCCGCAGCGAGGGCGCGGCCTTTGAGTGCATCACGTTTGCCGACCTCGTCGTTGAGGCGGCGCATCGCCATGGGGCGCGGCTGCTCGTTCGGGGCCTGCGCGACGGCACCGATCTCGATTACGAGATGCAGATGGCCGGCATGAACGCCGTGCTGCGGCCGGAGGTGCAGACGGTGTTCCTGCCGGCATCCGCGGGGTCCCGCCCCATCACCGCCACCCTTGTCCGGCAGATCGCCGGTATGGGCGGCGACGTCTCGTCCTTCGTGCCGGCCCTCGTGGTCGGCCGACTGGCCACGAAGCTGCGCCGCCCTAGTTGATCGCGCACGGCCGAACCCGCAGCCGCACCGGAGTTTCCTTATGATCCGCAGTCTGATCGCCACCTTCGCCGTCACCGCCGCACTGGTGCTGCCCGCTGTCGCCCAGACGGCGCCCAAGCTGCCGGCGAATGCCGACCCGCAGAACACCATCATCATGCAGACCACCAAGGGGCCGGTGGTGTTCGTGCTGCGTTCCGACATCGCCCCCAAGCATGCCGAGCGCATCAAGCAGCTGGCGCGCGAGGGCTATTACGACAACGTGCCGTTCCACCGGGTCATCGACGGCTTCATGGCCCAGACCGGCGACGGCCAGTATGGCAATGGTACCGGCGGCTCGCGCTATCCTGATCTGCCGGCTGAATTTTCCAACGTGCCCTTCAAGCGCGGCACGGTCGGCATGGCCCGCGCCCAGAGCCCGAACAGCGCCAATTCGCAGTTCTTCATCACCTTCGGCGACGCCTCGTTCCTCAATGGCCAATACACGGTGATCGGCCAGGTCGTGTCCGGCATGGAGAATGTCGACAAGATCAAGCGCGGCGAGCCGGTGCAGAACCCGGACAAGATCGTCTCGATGAAGGTCGCGGCCGACGCCAAGTAAGCCGCCGCCAAGCGATCCTTCACCACGCGAGCTTCCACTGCCAGATTTCCTAAAGGAGTGACGACAATGAGCGACAATCCCGAAACCACCCTCCTCCTGGAGACCACCCAGGGCCCGGTAAAGATCCGCCTGCGCCCCGATCTCGCCCCCGGCCATGTCGCCCGCATCAGCGAGCTGGCGAAGCAGGGCTTCTATGACGGCGTCGTGTTCCATCGCGTCATCGACGGCTTCATGGCGCAGACCGGCGACCCGACCGGCACCGGCCGCGGCGGCTCCGGCCAGAAGCTGAAGGCCGAGTTCAACAAGGGCCGCCATCAGCGCGGCACCGTTTCTATGGCCCGCGCCATGGATCCTAACTCCGGCGACAGCCAGTTCTTCATCTGCTTCGGCGACGCCTCCTTCCTCGACGGCCAGTACACCATCTGGGGCGAGGTGATCGAGGGCATGGAGAATGTCGACAAGATCAAGCGCGGCGAGCCGGTGATCAACCCGGACAAGATCGTTTCCGCCAAGCTGGCGGCCTGATCGTCCGGCGTGTCGTCGGACGGTTTCTTACTGTCCGGTCGCGCTTCAGCTGAGCGGCGTCCCGGCGATCGGATGGAGACATCTGGCCGTAGGGGCGCCGCTCCCGTTTATGTTGTGCCGCTTCCACCATCCGTCGCCCGGATAATGCCGGGCCCGGCGCTGTTGCTGACCGAACAAGCCATGCGTGTCGACCTCTTCGATTTCGATCTGCCACCCGAGCGCATCGCGCTGCGGCCCGTGGAACCACGGGAGGCCGCGCGGCTGCTCGTGGTGCGGCCGGGCATGGCGCCGGAGCTGGAGGACCGGCATGTCGGCGACCTCCCGCAATTGCTGGCGCCCGGCGACGCGCTGGTCGTCAACGACACCCGCGTGCTGCCCGCCCGCCTCGATGGTATCCGCAGCCGGGCTGGCGGCTCGGACGTCCGGGTCGAGGCGATGCTGCACAAGCGGCTCGGCGCCGACAGCTGGCTGGCGCTGGCGCGGCCGGGCAAGCGGCTCGCATCGGGCGATGTCATCCTGTTCCGATCCGAGGATGGTGCGGCGACGCTGGCCGCCACCATCGTCGCGAAAGGTGAGGGCGGCGAGGTCACCCTGCGCTTCGAGGCCGCCGGTGCGGCGCTCGACGAGGCCGTGGCCCATGTCGGCCATATGCCGCTGCCGCCCTACATCGCCGCTCGCCGGGCCGAGGATGCCCAGGACCGCGCCGACTACCAGACCATGTTCGCCACCGCCGAGGGCTCAGTCGCCGCGCCGACCGCCGGGCTGCATTTCACCCCGACACTGACGGACTGCCTCACGCAACGTGGCGTCGAACTGCACCGGGTGACCCTGCATGTCGGTGCCGGCACTTTCCTGCCGGTGAAGGCCGAGGACACTGCTGGCCACCGCATGCATGCCGAATGGGGCGAGGTGTCAGCCGCCACCGCCGAGGCGCTCAACGCGGTAAAGGCGCGGGGAGGGCGAGTGGTCACCGTTGGTTCCACGGCGACGCGGCTGATCGAGAGTGCCGCCGTCTCCGGCCGGCTTGCGGCCTGGCAGGGTGAGACCGACATCTTCATCACGCCGGGCTATCGCTTCCGATTCATCGACGCGATGATGACCAACTTCCATCTGCCACGCTCGACCCTGGTCATGCTGGTGGCGGCTCTCGTCGGCCACGAGACTCAAAAGCGCGCCTACGCGCATGCCATTGACGCCGGCTACCGCTTCTATTCCTACGGCGATGCCTGCCTGCTGTTTCCTGAAAGATCCCGATGACCGACGCCTTCTCCTACAATCCGCTTGCCCGCGACGGTGAGGCCCGCCTCGGCGAGGTGATCACCCCGCGCGGCGTGGTGCGTACGCCGGCCTTCATGCCGGTCGGCACCGCCGCCACCGTCAAGGGCATGTATCCAAGCCAGGTGCGCGAGCTCGGTGCCGACATCGTGCTGGGCAACACCTATCACCTGATGCTGCGCCCTACCGCCGAGCGCATTGCCGAACTCGGCGGCCTGCACGCCTTCATGCGCTGGCCGCATCCGATCCTCACCGATTCCGGCGGCTTCCAGGTGATGTCGCTGGCGAGCCTGCGCAAGCTCAACGAGAAGGGCGTTACCTTCCGCTCGCATATCGATGGTGCCTATCACGAGATGACGCCGGAACGGTCCGTGGAGATCCAGGGCCTGCTCGGCTCCGACATCCAGATGCAGCTCGACGAATGCGTGAAGCTGCCGGCCACTGCCGAGGAGGTCGCGCGGGCGCTGCGCCTGTCGCTGCGCTGGGCGGAGCGGTCGAAGCGGGCCTTCGAGGCACAGCCGCCGGGGCGGGCGCTGTTCGGCATCGTTCAGGGCGGCGACGTGCCACAATTGCGCGAGGAGTCGGCGCGAGGTCTGGTCGATATCGGTTTCCCCGGCTACTCGATCGGTGGCCTCGCGGTCGGCGAGCCGCAGGCCGTCATGCTGGGCATGATCGAGGTGGTCAACGCCATTCTGCCGCAGGACAAGCCGCGCTACCTGATGGGCGTCGGCACGCCGGACGACATCGTCGAGGCGGTGGGGCGAGGGGTCGACATGTTCGACTGCGTGATGCCGACCCGGGCCGGGCGCCATGCACAGGCCTTCACCCGCTTCGGCAGGATCAACCTGAAGAACGCGCGCCACGCGGACGATCCCCGTCCTCTGGACGAGGAGAGCGACTGTCCGGCGGCGCGGGACTATTCGCGTGCCTATCTCCATCACCTCATCCGCTGCGATGAGATGCTGGGCTCGATGCTGCTGACCTGGGTGAACCTTGCCTATTACCAGAGCCTCATGCAGGGCATCCGCCACGCCATCGCGCAGGGGCGTTTCGATGCCTTCAAGGCCGAGGTGAAGGAAGGCTGGGCGAAGGGCGACATACCGCCGCGCGGCTGAAGCTTCCGCA
>NZ_JAHBGD010000002.1:0-395575 GCF_018390605.1 Ancylobacter defluvii | reverse complement strand
GTCGCGTCGTTAATTCCTGTCGCGTCGGCGGTCGATCACCCGTGCAGTTTGCCGGCGATGGTGGCAACATGCTTGCCCTGATAGCGGGCGGCGTCCAGCTCGATCTTGGAGGGCTGGCGCGAGCCGTCGCCATCGGTGATGGTGGAGGCGCCATAGGGCGAGCCGCCCTTGATCTCGTCCAGACCCATCTGACCCTGGAAAGCATAGGGCAGGCCGACGACCACCATGCCGTGGTGGAGCAAGGTCGGCACGAAGCCGAGAATGGTGGATTCCTGGCCGCCATGCTGCGTGGCCGAAGAGGTGAACACCGAACCGACCTTGCCGACGAGGCCGCCGGTGAACCACAGGCCGCCGGTCTGGTCGATGAAGGCGCGCATCTGCGAGGCCACGGTGCCGAAGCGGGTGCCAGCGCCGAAGATGATGGCGTCATAGTCCTTCAACTCGTCGACAGTGGCGACCGGCGCCTTCTGGTCGAGCTTGAAATGGTTCGCCTTGGCGATTTCTTCCGGCACGGTTTCGGGAACGCGCTTCACCACCACATCGGCGCCGGTCTCGCGGGCGCCTTCGGCGACGGCCTCGGCCATCGTCTCGATGTGGCCATAGCTCGAATAGTAGAGAACGAGAACCTTCGCCATATTCGTATGCTCCTTGCATCCTGGCTTTGCCGGCGGGCCGGCTGAGGTGTTGCCAGAAGCTAGCCGCTCGGGTGGTGCATCGGAAGCGCGATGATTGACAGCGTGCCCTTGCAGAATTGCAATGCAGAAGGGTGGTGTTGTCAGCAGGGTGTCGACGGCGGGGTGTATGCTGGTTCAGCTTCTTGCCATCCGGCGCCGAAACCCTTAAGCCCCATCCTCGTGGGAGCCCGTAGCTCAGCCGGTAGAGCACGTGACTTTTAATCATGGGGTCTCGGGTTCGAATCCCGACGGGCTCACCACTCAAATTCATGAAAATGCTCATGTTTCCATTTCGTCTCGGTTGAACGAAATGAGAGCGTGAGACGTTTTGAGGGCATCTTACGTCTCAGGTGAGACGAATCTGTTTTCCGATCCGTGCCACCTACAGTGTTCCATCGCCGATGTCGGTGCCCTGCGTGACAGACAGGGGCACGACTGCCTCGGGCGATTCGAAGCGGCTTGAGTTCATCGCCGGTGTCACGGCTCAGCGCTGAAGGAGCCCTTGGGTGACCGGCACGACGCGTGCCGGCTATCAGCGCGTTTTCGACTATCTCCAGCCGATCGAGGACACACCGCTTACCCGGTTCACATCGCCTTTTGTCGTGAAGCTGCGCGACAAGGTCGAGGCCAAGCACAAGCGCTGGTTCGCCAACTACCTCAAGACCGTGCTGTCCCTGCTGTTCGCCTGGGGCAAGGAGCGCGGCCATATGAAGGAGAATCCGGCCGAGGACATCCGAAGCATCCGCCGGCCGAAGGGCTTGCCCAAGCAGAATCGTCGCTGGACCGACGCTGAGCGCCATGCGGTGCTGGATGCGGCTCCCGCCCATATGCGGCTCGTCATCGCGCTGATGATGTTCACCGGCCTCGGGCCGAAAGATGCGCTGACACTGCCGCGCACGGCCTATGCCGATGGTCGAATCAATACCAGCCGCTCCAAGACCGACGAGGGCGTCATTTGGCCGGTGATCGGAGCGCTGCGCGACATCATCGAGGCGACGCCGGCACACTCCGCCATCACGCTCTGCGCCAACTCCCGTGGCCGCCCATGGACGGTGTCCGGCTTCAACTCGTCATGGATGAAGCTGCAACGCAGGCGCATGGAGGAACTGAGGCGGCGGATCGCGTCCGATCAACCCTCTCCATCGCTTCCGCGCGACCAGCGTGCTCGCTAGTGTGGGCCGATCCTTACGAGTCGAAGTGGAATTACGCGCGTGCTGACGGGTGAATTGAGAGCCAAGATAGATGCCATCTGGGACGCTTTCTGGGCGGGCGGCATCGCCAATCCCATCGAAGTGATCGAGCAGCTGACCTATCTCCTGTTCATCCGCGGGCTCGACGAGGAGCAGATCCGCGAGGAGAACAAGGCCAACACGCTCGGCCGGCCGATCGAGCGGCGCATCTTTCCCGAGGGGGTGGACGCCAGGGGCATGGCCTATGAGCGGATGCGCTGGTCGCGCTTCCATAACGCCGACCCGGCCGCCATGTTCACCATCGTCGGCGAGCATGTCTTTCCCTTCCTGCGCGAAATGGCGGAGGAAGGCAGCGCCCATGCCGAGCACATGAAGGGGGCGCGCTTCACCATCCCGACGCCGGGCCTGCTGGCCAAGGTGGTCGACATGCTGGCGAAGATCCCGCTGGAGGATCGCGACACCAAGGGCGACCTCTACGAATACATGCTCGGCAAGATCGCCTCCGCCGGCCAGAACGGCCAGTTCCGCACGCCGCGCCACATCATCAAGCTGATGGTGCAACTGACGGCGCCGACACCGCAGGACGTGATCTGCGATCCGGCCAGCGGCACCTGCGGCTTCCTGGTCGCCGCCGGTGAATATCTGCGCGAACACCACAAAGGGCTGTTCCGCGATGCCGCGCTCAACCGGCATTTCCATGACGGCATGTTCCACGGCTATGATTTCGACCAGACCATGCTGCGCATCGGCTCGATGAACATGCAGCTGCACGGTGTCGAGGGCGCCGACATCCGCTACCGGGATTCGCTCTCCTCCAGCCATGGCGACGACGCCGACCGCTATTCGCTGATCCTCGCCAACCCGCCCTTCGCCGGCTCGCTGGATTACGAGACGACGGCCAGCGACCTGCTCGCCATCGTCAAGACCAAGAAGACCGAGCTGCTATTCGTGGCGCTGTTACTCAAGCTCTTGAAGCCCGGCGGGCGGGCGGCGGTGATCGTGCCGGATGGCGTGCTGTTCGGCTCGTCGACGGCGCACAAGGCGATCCGCCGGATGCTGGTGGACGACCACAAGCTCGACGCCATCGTCAAGCTGCCCTCCGGCGTGTTCCGGCCCTATGCCGGCGTCTCGACCGCCATCGTGTTCTTCACCAAGACCAATTCCGGCGGTACCGACCACGTCTGGTTCTACGATGTGCAGGCCGACGGCATGAGCCTCGACGACAAACGCCAGATGCTGGTGGCAGAAGAGAAGTTCGGCCCGGTGCCGAAGGCGACGCTGGGCGAAGGCGAGCACGCGAAGAACAACCTGCCGGATGTTGTCGCCCGCTGGAAGGAGAGGGCAGGCACCGAGCGCGAACGGCCGCGCACCGGCCAGAGCTTCACCGTGACCCGCGAGGAGATCGCGGCGGCGGATTACGACCTGTCGCTCAACCGTTACCGCGAAGTGGTGCACGAGGCGGCGGAGCACCGGCCGCCCAAGGAGATCATCGCCGAGCTGCTGGCGCTGGAGGACGAGATTGCGGCGGGGTTGCGTGAGTTGGAGGCGATGCTGTGAGCCTCTCGTTACTCGTCCCTAAAAGTTCAATCAGATGGCCTCGCGTGCGCCTTGGTGATCTTGCGGATCATCGCTTGGGCAAGATGCTGGATAAGCAGAAAAATACCGGCTTACCGAGAAAATATCTCAGGAACCCGAATATCAGGTGGTTCGATGTTGATTTGTCGGACCTTCAGGAAATCCTCGTCGAAGAGAAGGACATTCACAAGTATGAGCTTCGGGACGGTGATATCCTCATTTGCGAAGGTGGAGAGGCTGGCCGCGCCGCCATTTGGAAAGGGGATAGCCGAGGCATAATATTCCAAAAGGCCTGCCACCGAGTGAGGGTCGGACCAAACCTGGATGCACGCTTCTTCGTGCATCGTCTCATGTTCGACTATTTCAATGGAGGACTTGAGGATTACTACACCGGCGCGACGATCAAGCATTTCACCGGGCAAGACCTGGCTCGTTATGAAATCCCTCTCCCGCCCCTCGACGAGCAGAAGCGGATTGCGGCGATCCTGGATAAGGCCGATCAGCTGCGCCAGAAGCGCCGCCAAGCCATCGCGCTGCTCGACAGCCTCACCCAGTCGATCTTTCTGGAGATGTTCGGGGACTTGGTTCAGAAAGGAAAGCGGTCGTCATCGTCACTGACTGTCGCGGATGTAGGGCGTGTCCAGTTGGGACGGCAGCGCGCTCCGAAGTATCAAACAGGAAAGTTCACGCGACCGTATGTTCGAGTGGCGAACGTATATGAAGATCGGATCGATCTTTCGGACGTCCTGTCCATGGATTTCGACGATCGTGATTTTCGCGACTACAGGCTTCAGAGCGGGGATATCCTTCTGAATGAAGGGCAAAGCACGGAGCTCGTCGGGAGGCCGGCCATGTGGCGGAATGAGATCCCGGATTGCTGCTTCCAGAATACCTTGGTGAGATTTCAATCCGATACGACCAAGCTGCTACCTGAATTTGCATTGGCGGTATTTTTGCACTATTTTCGAACAGGGGAATTTTCAAAGATCAGCAGTAAGACCTCAAGTGTAGCGCATTTGGGTGCAAGCAGGTTTGGTCGAATGCCATTTCCGTTGCCGCCTGTCAGCGAGCAAACAGACTTTGTGAAAAGAGCAAAACGGGTGAGAGAGGCAAAAGCTGCTTCCACACTTGGCGATGCTGGCTCCCTCTTCTCCTCCCTCCAGCACCGCGCCTTCTCCGGCCAGCTCTGAGGCGTCATGTCGAACTTCGCCTTCCTCGCCGCCGAGTTCCCGGAGATCTTCGACAGCGCGAAGCGGGCGGAGGCTTTGGCGGAGGGGGATCCGCGGGCGGCTGCCTTCTATGCAAGGCGCACGGTGGAACTCGCCGTGCAATGGGCCTACCAGCACGATCCAGGCCTCAAATTTCCCTATCAGAGCAACATCTCGGCGCTGATCCACGAGCCGAGCTTCCAGAAGCTCGCCGGCGAGGCGGTGTTCGCCAAGGCCCGCGTCATCATCAAGATCGGCAACCAGGCCGTCCATGAGAGCCGCGAGACCAGGGCTCCCGAAGCGGCCAATGCCGTGCGCGAGCTGTTCCATCTCTGCTTCTGGCTGGCCCGCACCTATGCCCGCCGGGATCGGCCGGCCGACGGGCTGGCTTTCGATCCCGCCCAGCTCAGCCGCAAGACCGACGTGGTGCGGCGGGCCTTCGCCGAACTCACCCGCATGAAGGGCGAGATGGAGGCGCGGGACGCCGCCTTCGAGACCATGCTGCGCGACAAGGCCGAGCTCGACGCCGAACTGCAGCGCCTGCGCACCGAGATCGCCGCCGCCCGCCGCGCCAACGAAGCGCGGCCCGACCGTCATGATTATTCCGAGGCCGAGACCCGCGACCTCTATATCGACCTGCTGCTGAAGGAAGCCGGCTGGACGCTCGACAGCCCGCGCGACCGCGAATTCCCGGTCGAGGGCATGCCGAACACTGAGGGCAGGGGCTTCGTCGACTATGTGCTGTGGGGCGACGACGGCAAGCCCTTGGGCCTGATCGAGGCCAAGCGCACCAAGCGCGATCCGCGCGCCGGCCAGCAGCAGGCAAAACTCTATGCCGATTGCCTGGAACGGCAATTCGGCCAGCGGCCGGTCATCTTCACCTCCAATGGCTACGAGCACTGGATCTGGGACGATACCGCCTATCCGCAGCGCGCCGTCTCCGGCTTCTACAAGAAGGACGAACTGGCCCTGCTGATCCAGCGCCGCACCAGCCGCCAGCCGATCGCCGGGCTCGCCGTCAACAGGAAGATCGCCGGCCGCTACTACCAGACCCGCGCCATCTCCCGCGTCGCCGAGACCTTCGAAGCGAACAGGCAGCGCAAAAGCCTGCTGGTCATGGCCACCGGCTCCGGCAAGACGCGCACGGTGATCGCGCTGGTCGATCTGCTGATGCGCGCCGGCTGGGTGAAGCGCGTGCTGTTCCTCGCCGACCGCGTGGCGCTGGTCAACCAGGCGGTCAGAGCCTTCAAGGCACACCTGCCGGACGCCTCGCCGGTCAATCTGGTGACGGAGAAGAATGCCGAAGGCCGCGTCTTCCTCTCCACCTATCCGACGATGATGAATCTGATCGACGAGCGGTCCGGCGGCGCGGCACGTTTCGGCCCCGGTCATTTCGATCTCGTCATCATCGACGAGGCGCACCGCTCGGTCTATCAGCGCTACGGCGCGATCTTCGACTATTTCGACAGCCTGCTCGTCGGGCTCACCGCAACGCCGAAGGATGAGATCGACCGCAATACTTATGGCCTGTTCGATCTCGAGGCCGGCGTGCCGACCGATGCCTATTCGCTCGAAAAGGCGGTGGAGGACGAATATCTGGTGCCGCCGCATTCGGTCTCGGTGCCGCTCAAATTCCAGCGCGAGGGCATCCGCTACGACGATCTCTCCGAGACCGAGAAAGAGCAGTGGGACATGCTCGAATGGGACGAGGAGGATGGCGACCCGCCCGACAGCGTCGATGCCCAGGCCGTCAACAAATGGCTGTTCAATGCCGACACCGTCGACAAGGTGCTGGCCCATGTGATGACGGAAGGCCTGAAGGTCGCCGGCGGCGACAGGCTCGGCAAGACGATCATCTTCGCCAAGAACCAGCAGCATGCGGAGTTCATCGAGGAGCGCTTCAATCGCGCCTATCCGCATCTCTCCGGCCATTTCGCCCGCATCATCACCTTCAAGACCGAATACGCGCAGAGCCTGATCGACGATTTTTCCAAGAAGGACGGCAATCCCCACATCGCCATCTCCGTCGACATGCTCGACACCGGCATCGACGTACCGGAAGTGATCAATCTCGTCCTGTTCAAGCTGATCCGTTCGAAGACGAAATTCTGGCAGATCATCGGGCGCGGCACGCGGCTCTGCCCTGACCTGTTCGGCCCCGGCCAGGACAAGGAATTCTTCCGG
This sequence comes from Ancylobacter defluvii, assembly GCF_018390605.1. Lineage (GTDB taxonomy): Bacteria > Pseudomonadota > Alphaproteobacteria > Rhizobiales > Xanthobacteraceae > Ancylobacter > Ancylobacter defluvii. The sequence goes on along the minus strand of NZ_JAHBGD010000002.1, from coordinate 388,744 downwards.
GTCTTCGACTATTGCCAGAACCTCGAATTCTTCCGCCAGAACCCCCAACCCGACGAAGGCCGCAACGCAAGGAGCCTCAACGAGCGCCTGTTTGCTGCCCGTTTCGATCTCGTCCGCGCGCTGGACGAGAAGCACAGGCTCGACGCGACCGGCATGGCCGAGCCGGAGCGGGATGGTTACGACGCTGGCGACGGCAAGCCGCTCGACGAGAAGGCCATCCGCAACGATGCGCTGGATGCCTTGCGGACCTACGTCGCCGGCATGAACCTCGACAACTTCATCGTGCGCGGCAAGCGGCGAGCGGTGGAGAAATACAAATCCGCGGACGCCTGGAACGAACTGACGGACGCGGTGCGCGGCGAATTGCTCGACGAGGTCGCGCCATTGCCGAGCGAAGTGAAGGGCGAACCGGAGGAGGCAAAGCGCTTCGATCTTTTGATTTTCGGCTTGGAGCTGGCGCTCCTCAAGGGTTCGAAAAGCTTCGACCGGTTGAAGAAGCAGTTGATTGAAATCGCCTCGGCGCTGGACGAGCAGACGGCGATCCCGATCATCGCCGCGCAGCATCCGCTGATCCTCGACATCCTCTCCGATCCCTGGTGGGAAGGCATCACCGTCCCGCTGCTCGAACTGGTGCGGCTGAGGCTTCGCGGCCTTGTGCAGCATATCGAGAGGGGCAAGCGCAAGATCGTCTATACGGATTTCGAGGACGAACTTGGCCAGAGTGCTGAGATCGATCTGCCGGAAGTGGGTGAGGTGGATTTCGCCCGCTTCAAGCGCAAGGCGCGGCACTTCCTGCGCGAGCATGAGGACCACATCGCTATCGCCAAGCTGCGGCACGGCAAGCCGCTGACGTCCAGCGATATCGTGCAATTGGAGCAGATGCTGCTCGATGCGGGTGTCGGGGGGCGTGAGCATGTCGAGAAAGCGGCAGAACTGGCTCACGGATTCGGCGCGTTCATCCGCTCGTTGGTCGGCCTCGATCGTGGGGCCGTGGCGGCGGCCTTCGGGGAGTTTCTCGGCGACAACGCCGTTACGCCACAGCAGATCGAGTTTCTCGAAATGGTCATCGAGCACCTGACCGATAAGGGCGTCATGGATCCGGCGCTGCTCTATGAAAGCCCCTTCACCGATCTGGCACCAAGCGGGCCGGAGCAGGTTTTCACCTTCGATCGGGCAAAGCGCCTGGTGGCCGTAATCAAGGAGATAAACGCCAGTGCGGTTGGCTGATCTGGATTGCAAGAGTCTGCCGCCTTCATGGCGTTGCGCGAGATGGCGGACGTACCGGCGACTGAGCATCACCGGTAGACGGGCTTGATACCTTACGATGGTATGCGGGAAGAGGCGCTATTCCGCAGGCTCCTTAGAACTCTCGGCCACTCCGATGTCCATTTTGAGGAGGTATGGCGTGAGGTCGAGGATGCTTTCGGATTTGGGCAAGAGGAGTGCGAGTTGGCCGTCACGTTCGACCGGGTGGATGTGCCAATGCATCTTCCCGCTGTCGCGCCGAACGGTGGTGTTCAGAGAGGGAAGCTGAAACCGGAGGATGTCGCGCAGAATAGCGATACCAAGTTCCTTATCCATGCACCCGAACACGACAAAGCCATGCTCAGTGGCGCCGAGGTACTCGTCCCGTTCGGGATGGTAGGCGTACCAATAAGGGAATGCGCCGCGCTCCTCATGGCGCTTAGACACGGTGACTGTAGCGCGCATGCCGAGCGCTTCTTCCCGGTGCTGCTCGTCATCGGGCTCGGCAGTCGCCTTTCTGCGCTGGCGCTTCTCGGCATGACGCTGGTGGTCGAGGTTTTCGTTTATCCGGATGCCTGGCCGACCCACGGTACCTGGCCACCTGCCTGCTCATCATCATCGCGCGTGGACCGGGGCGGGCGTCGCTCGATTACCTGGCCGCCAAGAGTCCACGATCCAGGCTCACGACCGTCGTGAATCGAGGATCCGCAACCACGCGGGGTGCTTCGCGAAGGCCTTCCCCCGCGATGCACATGCCCGCTGTCGCCGGATGATCAACACCGAGCCCGTCGGGCGGTCGGCCAGCTGGGCGAGGGGCGTCCGCCGAAGGTCGGTCCGAGCCACCTCGTCCACGAGGTCAGCGGCAGACATCCAGCGCCGTCACGGTCAGCACCCGCGCGACCTTCTCCATCTCGCTCAGCACCACATAGGCGCCCTCGGGCCCACCGGCGGCGAAGGCGGCGGTCGGAGCGTAGTTCACGGCGGTAATACCGGCCCTGCACAGCCACGAGGTGTCACAGGCGGAATAGGCCGTGGGCAGGATGGCGCCGATCGCGTGGCCCGCCTTGAGACCGCCGAGCGCAGAACACCCGGATCCTAGCGTGCGCTTGTTACAGGCGGCGTCGAGCATGCGGAAATAGGGGCAACGCACACGCTGAAGCAGGTTGCCGCCGATTGACGCCATGTTGCGGAGCTGCGGCGAGGCGCCTTCGAGGAGGCTTTCGGCTATCAACGGCTGACGGCGCCGAACTTCCGGATGCGCGGCGATCTCTGACATCCGAGTCAGCGCGCCGAACACCAGCGTATCGCTGTCGCTGCGCACGCCTCGCAGCGGCAAGCCGTTAATGTCGATGAGGCGCTCTGGCCTCTCGACCTCCTCGCGCATCAGGTCGATCAGGGTAGTGCCGCCAGCAATATAGCGTGCGCCCCGTGCGGCGGCAGCGATGGCCTGATCTGCGCTGCTGGGCTTTTCCAGTGCGAAGGAATGCATGGTTCAGCCTCGCTTTGCGGTTTCAGAGATGGCAGCGACGATGCCGGGATAAGCTCCGCAGCGGCAGATGTTGCCGCTCATCCAGCGTTGGATCTCTTCGGGTGTGCCTGCGTGCCCCTCGGAAATGCAGGCGACCCCGGACATGATCTGCCCTGGCGTGCAGTACCCGCACTGCAAGCCGTCATGCTCTATGAAGGCCGCCTGCAACGGATGGAGTTCGTTGCCCTTGGCGATGCCCTCAATGGTCGTGATCTCGGCGCCTTCGTGCATCGCTGCCAGCGTGAGGCAGGACACGATGCGCTGTCCGTTGACGTGTACGGTGCAGGCGCCGCAGGCTCCCGTGTTGCAGCCCTTCTTCGTTCCGGTCAGGTCGAGACGCTCGCGCAGGACGTCCAGTAGTGACTGCCGAGGGTCGACCGCGAGCCGTTGTTCCGCGCTGTTGACCTTGAAGTGCAGCGAGATCACGTCTGTTGCTGCCGGCGCAGATGCGCTGGATGTGTGGGCGTGCGCGAATGCGTTTGGAATGGCGACGGTTGCTGTCGCTGCCCCCGCCATTTGCAGCACCGAGCGCCGGGCAAGCGCTTCGCTTCCCGAGAGCGGAACGCTGGTAGGCTTGGTGTAGAACTGATCCTCTTCAGACATGCTGCACATGTCTCACCTGAGTTCGGTGATGAGCACTACGACGTGCCCATCAAAAGCGCTGCTGTCGCCATGGCTGCGACTGCTATCACAACCATTTTTATGCACTCGCCTGAAGGAGTGCCGTCCTAGTCGAACCAGCATTTCCCGGCTTGTCATCGCGCGCAATTCTGGTGGACGCGTCCACGTTTTCCGTCGCGATCCACAGTTTAGTGGGTCGGAACTTGGGAACCTGAATCCAACGCGTCTACCCGACCGCCCACCAAACCACTAACAACGTGACCATAGCGGCGAGCACGACGCAGACGATGTAGGTTGACGCCAATCCGTTTCGCGCAATCATGCTCAGCTCTCCAGCCCGCTCGGCCCGACGCCCAAAATACGAACTGCTCACTGAGGCTGCGTCAGACCAGATTTGTAGTAGACGGTAGTGATTTGGGAGCGCTTAGGAAGTGCGTGCTGATCTAAAAAGGTGACTACAATAAACGCCTCTGGCGGTTTGCCCGACGCAATAAATGAACTGCAGATTATCTGGGTAGCAGCGAGCCAATCCGTTTTGTCTCGTTCGACGACCGCCCACAGGCTAACTGACTGCGTCCAGAACGCTTGCTTTATCTTGGTAAAATTCATCGGCAGGTCTTGCGCGACCCGAGCTTGCCAAACAAGCGGTCGATGAATTTCGGCGGTGGCGGCGCCGCTGAACAAAACAATCGCGGTCGCGAGCACGTGGGTCACCCTCACCGTTTTGCTCGCCGACTTGCAGATACACGTATCGCCGCAACCTCTTCGCCATACTCATCGGTTACCGCGAACTCCATGTCCGAGCCGCTAGGGGTTGAAGAGTGCGTCCGGCCGAGATTGTCGAAGCACAGCCGGACAAGAGTTGCCCATGCGGCGTCGTCATTGGTCAAGGAGAGAGGGGGCCCCCTCATCCTCCCCTGTGCGCCTGAACAGATACGTCGTCATCACGCCTCCTAGTAGCGTCGGTAGAGGGAAGAATATGTTTTCTGGAGATTTTATCTGCCTCGCGACGATCTAGTGTCATGCATTCGCGCGACGTAGCGCCAATATCGTCAGAAATAAGTTGCCAATAAACATCAACGGCATTGAGATTATATATTTCAGATACGACGCCCCCTAAACGCAGATCAGGCTCACAAATCCGTCACGCTTTAATTTCATTTCCATTTTTCATTCCGAATAATAGCGCGGCGAAGGATAGGTGGCGGGGTTTAAGGCACGACATCATCGGCTTCGTGCCGATGATGTCGTCACTTGTTCTTATCCATGGCGGGTCTCCATGGCTCATGGAGCCATAACAATCTTGTTCTGGGACAATGTGCTGCAATGCATTGAGGGACGTCGATGGCTTAGCGATAGTTCTTTCTTTGTTCTCTCTGACAGCCCATGATGCCAACAACAAGGAGTCGTGATGGCCAAGAAAACCTTCTACGTCGTGCAGCCTTTCGAGGCCGGCAAGCGAGGCGCGATAAAGGCGGGCATTCCCATGGAGGTTCGAAACGCCGCCGACGCGGAACGCATCGCCAGGCGAATAAGCCTCGTAAAGCTCGGCGCTATTGCATTCTCGACTGAAGTTGAGCCTGAGAGCGGCGACGCCGACCCACCAGTGCTGATCGCTTCCTTCGGACAGGTCCCGGAGGGACTTCTCGACGCCATCTAGGCGGCAGTGCGCGGCATAGCGCATGGGCGGGAGGGAGACGGCTAGCCATCTCCATCATAGGCGAAGACTGATCCGCCTGAGGTGCTGACAGTTGCCTCGCCCGCTCCGTTTCAGACTGTGACGTTGTTAATCAGCATCAATTGCCATTCCACATTTGGAGGCAATTCGTTGACAGCAAGCTACGTCGGACAAGTGATCTGCGGGGCGCATACAAGGCTCTATGTGGAAGATATTCAGTTCGCCTCAGTGGCCTAAAATGTAGAATTAACCGGAGATAACATGAGTTAATTCGTGCATCCTCATCCGTTTTGTTTTTAAAAAGTGCGCAAAAAACGATCAAGTTTTCATTTATTTTCTAGAGTTGGCTTGCTTAAAATCCAGCGTAGGCATATTGGTAAAAGTCGTTGATTTGGCCAAACTGGCTTACGCGGCGCCGAAAACCTAGGCGCGTCATACACCACCAAGTTCTCAGCAACGAATGCGTGGCGCCGCTCAGGCGCGTTACGTGTAGTTCGATCTGGAATGAACCTTACGCTGACCACGGATGTACTGGCAGTGTAGGGGGCATTTCGGCTCGAACAATGCGGAAGGCGCGATCGAGCACCTGCCACGGTTTAATCCGCAGTTCATAGCGCGGTCCACCCGCTCAGAATCCAAGGGCGATCGCTCCGCAGCGTTCACTGCAGATGCCGGCGCCGAACAATCGGACGTGCCGCCATTCCACAATAGAAGAAGGGCCATAGTCATATGTCCACTACCAATGCACTTCGAAACAAGATGCCTACCGGGCGCGATGAGGCGACACATCTGTTTGCGATCGGACAGATCGTTCGGTTGAGAGGTGGATACGGGGTCTATCCCGCAAAGTCTGGCGACATTTACAGGGTGACCGGCACGCTGCCGCCGCGAGGAGGTTCACCGCAGTACCGCATCCGCAACGAGGGCGAGCACTTTGAACGGGTGACGACGGAGGACGACCTCGAACCGATCGTCGCCGCGCAGCCTGGCGAGGGCGCGACACTTCTTGCAAAGACCTTCGGTCATGGCCGTGGATGAGCTCGGCACCCGGACGCAGCGCGCGGCTGACGTTGATGCGGTCGAAAACCACGGCCAGTTCCGGCGCGATGCGCCTGAAATTCTGATGTGGCTGTCGTGACCTTAGCGTTTCCTAATCCGAGCCGCAGCTTCGACAAGGCGCGCAACGCTGTACGCTTTACCGGCTATGATGGCATGTTCGAGGTGCCGTTCTTTGTCGACGTCGGCGTACTCGCGATGTCGGATAATGAGCTGTGCAAGGCGGAAGCTTCGGAGACGAGTTTTCTAGCCGCCTTCGACGCCCTCCGAACCTCGATTCACGCTGCGGCCCACAAAGTCTATTCTAAAGGAAGCCACACCTCATACATGCTGACTGTCGCCGAGTTCCGTTAGGCAGGTAGTTCCTGGGCGGCACTTTTGCCCATGCCTATGACCGGACGGAGACCTCGACCGTCATCGCCTCGAAGGCGTCGCTCATCCCAATGAATTCGCCGACCACCGGCATGACCTGCCGGATATCGCGGCCTACCGCCACCGGAATCAGATTGGCCCCGCCAACGCTACGGTTGGTTGGATCGAAGGTGATCCAGCCGGCACCGGGTACATAGACCTCCGCCCAGGCATGGGTTGTTCCCGCACCGGCAGAACCCACGATCTCCCGGCCGGGATTTTGGAGATAGCCCGACACGATACGCGCTCCAAGGCCGAGCGTTCGCATCGCCTCGATAAAAAGCACGGCCATGTCGCGGCACGACCCCCAGCCACGCTCCAGGGTTTCAACCGGCGATTGCGTACCCTCGTCGTCGCGTTCCTGATAGGAGACCCAGGCCGCAACGCCGGCATTGATGTCCTTCAGCAGTGCGAGCGTGTCCGTCGGCGTGCTTCGAACAAAGGCTTGGCTCCAGTTCCGCAGGCGTTCCGCCGGATCGGCATATTGCGGCGCCGTCAGGCCTCCGAGATCGATCCGCTCATCCGTGCTGTATGAGAAGGGATGGAAGATCGCCGAAGCCGCGACATCGAAGACCGGCCATGCCACGGCATCGAGCTCGAGCTCGGCAAGGCTTTCAATGACTAGTCTGTCGGTCATGGCCTGGAAGGTCGCTGTTGCCACTATGTTGCCGGCAACGTCGTGCGCCCATGTCACGGTCGCCTGCGGCTCAACCGCCAGTTCCATCGAGCGCAGGCGAAGCTCGCGGCTCTCGCGTGGGCGCAGCATGAGGCGGTGCGGGCGCAGGCTCACCAGCCCGTTGTAGCTGTAGGTTGTCCGGTGGCGAATTCGCAACGTGATCCCCTATATCTTCCACACCGCTCGCCCGCACCGCCCATGCGTCGCGCCGCGTCTCTTGTCCGGGTTTCCCGAAAGCGCCGGCGTCGCAGAGCGCGAAGGTATCCGGGCCGCTTTCTTCAATGAACGAGATATCAGATTTAGAAATTCCGGGAGCAAATTATTTAATAATTCAGCGTTCTTGTAATATCCATATTAGAGGTGCATATTAATATGGTCGATAAATGGCAAGATGAACGTCTGTCTCGCGAATGCTTTTTCGGGTCAATATGTTCTTTTTTCCTGAAAATGCGATTTCGACGGCCTGCATTTGTGTAGGCAAGCCAGAATTATGATCACGAGAGGGTTGCCCATGACCACGGGAACCGTAAAATGGTTCAACTCCCAGAAGGGTTTTGGATTCATCGCCCCAGATGACGGCGGTAGCGACGCCTTCGTTCACATCAGTGCTGTGGAGCGTGCCGGCATGAGCGACTTGCGCGAAGGTCAGAAAGTGGGCTTCGAGCTCGTCACTGACCAGAGAAGCGGCAAGGTGTCCGCTGATAAGCTCCAGTCTCTGAGTTGATTGCCTAATTCGGCGGTCTCGGACTTCGGGGCCGCCGATAGCGCATTGCCTGATCGGTCGACCACGGATGTACTGGCGGCTTGAGCGGACGATGTGGATGCGGTCAGAAGGCGCCCGGCGCCTATTAGCCCCGCGCCTCGACGAGGACGCGGGGTTTTTATTTTCACCAGCGACGCAATCAACGCAACAGACAAGGACGAGGTCATGGCCAAAGGTCAGTTACGCGGCAATCGCGAAGCCAAGAAGCCGAAGAAGGTCAAGCCACCCATTGAAGCGACACCGGTCTTTGCCAAGGGAACGCCGGTGTCAACCGCAGCACCCAAGAAGAAGGGCTGAAGTGTCATGAATAGCCGGACCACGGAAACCACGGTTACCTTCTGGCATCCGTTCAAGCTGAAATCGCTTGATCGTCCGCACCCCGCAGGGACCTACCGGCTGGTGATCGACGAAGAAGAGATTCCAAACATCTCGTTTCTCGCTTACCGGCGTGCCGCGACAATGCTTCACACGCCCGCCATCGCCACGCCCGGCGGCTCAAGCCAGGTTTTCAAGATCAGTTCGGAAGAACTGGCCAAAGCACTGGAGGCGGACCTTCGAACTTAATCACCCGCTCGATACTTAGTGTCACGCGTAGCAAGGACACACAGGCCATGGACTATCTCGGCGGACTCCGCGGGACCGGCCTTCTCCTATGCGGGAACGCCTCGGTGGCTCCGGCACAGTATGATTTCGATGGCTACATCTCAAATTCAGGCCAAGTGACGAGTTGCGGTGAAATCCGCCTCCAGGCATCAACGCTCAGAGAGGTGTTTGGCCGAGACGATCTTCACCTCCGAACTGCCGAGGGACGTCTGCTCAGCGTCCGCTTCTCAGAAAAGCGTGTGTCGCAAGGCGGTGGCGCCGCGCATGTCGATGTGAATGGCGAGTTGCCGGCAGCGGCCGACTGGCGCCGGCGATCGGGAGCGCGCTCCCCCAAGTCCGCGCCGGGACCGAACCGGCTGCCAATCCTCCCCCTGCAGCCGCGCACCGCACAGGGGTAGACGGCGATCGGCAGGTCATGCCTCTCGCGCCACTCCGGACCGGAAGGCATTATGAATCTGATTGCTGATCTTCGCCGTCGCCATGGATCGCAGTTCTCCTCATGGAGACGTCGTGCGTGGAAAGGCTCGGTCTGGGATGATGCCTCGCCGATCCGCGAGGAGCTCTTCGGTGCAGAGCGGCTGGAACAGCATGCGAGAAGTCTGGCGACCGCGCAGCCCATCACGACGCGACCACCGCCCGTCCCCATGTTGCATGCGCGGCTGAAAGACAATGCAAGTGTCCTGCTCGCCGCCTATCGGGCGGCGGCTGCAGATGCAGAGGCTGGCTGCACCGTGGTTCCAGCCGCCGAGTGGCTGCTCGACAATTATCATCTCATCGAGGAGCAGGTCCGCGAGATTCGAGATGACCTGCCACCGGGCTACTACCGGCAATTGCCGAAGCTCGGTGATGGCCCATTTGCCGGTTATCCCCGCGTGCTGGGTCTCGCCTGGGCCTATGTCGCCCATACGGACAGCCACTTCGATCCCGAGATGCTGCAGCGTTTCATTAGGGCCTACCAGCAGGTCGAACCGCTCACGATCGGCGAGCTATGGGCGGTGGCGATCACGCTGCGCATCGTGCTGATCGAAAATCTGCGCCGGCTCGCCGACCAGATCACCGCTGGGCGCGAATGGCGTCGCGAGGCCGATGTGCTGGCCGATCGGCTGCTCGTCGCCGGTGACGCCCGCACCGCGCTCGACGCTGACATTCTCACCCGCTCGCCGATTCCGCTCGATGAGGTATTCGCCGCGCAATTGGTCAAACGGCTCAGGGATCAGGATCCCCGTACCACACCAGCGCTGGGATGGTTGGAGGCACGGCTCGGCGTACAGGGAGCCTCGGTCGACGGCGTTGTCCAGCATGCCCAGCAGAGGCTTGGCGCATCCAATGTCAGCGTACGCAACGTCATTACCAGCATGCGGCTGATCTCCGACATCGACTGGGCCGATCTGTTCGAAAGCGTCAGTCTGGTCGATGATAGGTTGCGCGCCGGCAGCGACTTCGCTCTGATGGATTTTCCCACGCGCAATCTCTATCGGAGCGGCATTGAGCAGCTCGCCCGCGGCTCCTCAACGTCCGAGCTCGATATCGCCCGGCTGGCGCTGCAATCCGCGGCAACGGCGGCACCGGTCGTCGAGCGCGGTCTACAGGCCGATCCAGCCGAAGATCCCGGTTATTATCTTGTCGGTGACGGACGGCACGCGTTCGAGCGGACGATTCATTTCCGGCCCCCAGCCCGGCTGCGCCTTAGCCGTATCAGCACCCGGCTTGGCATTGGCGGCTACATCGGCACAATTATAGGCTTCACTGCCTGCTTTATCGCGCTAGCGCTGTGGGCCCTTTCCACGGCTGGCTTGTCGGGCGGCTGGCTCGCATTACTCGCGCTCGTCGGCTTCAGTCCGGCAAGCGAGGTGGCGACCGCCCTGGTGAACCGCGGTGTGGCATGGATGTTCGGCGCCACCGGCCTGCCCGGTCTCGAACTTGCGGAGGGTGTTCCAAGCACCTTACGCACCCTTGTCGCAGTGCCGACGCTGCTCACCAGCGAAGCCGATCTTCGGGAGCAGATCGAACGGCTTGAGGTTCACTTCCTCTCGGGCGTCGGCGGCGACCTCATTTTCGCTTGGCTGTCTGACGGCATCGATGCCGACGTAGAGACCCTGCCGGGCGACGCCACGCTGCTGGAACTCGCCGCGGCAGAAATAGGGTTGCTAAACAAGCGCCACGGTCCAGGTCTTTCCGGCGACCGCTTCCTTCTGCTGCACCGCCATCGCCGGTTCAATTCGGGTGAAGGCAAATGGATGGGGTGGGAGCGCAAGCGCGGCAAGCTGCACGAACTCAACCGGCTGCTGCGCGGCGCAGACGACACCTCCTTCATGGCCATCGCCGGGCGGGCGCCGCAGGTCCCGGCGGATGTACGTTACGTCATAACGCTCGACGCCGATACGCGGCTGCCGCGCGACGCCGCATTGCGGCTGGTCGGCAAGATGGCGCATCCGCTGAACCGGCCGAAATTCAGTGCCGCCCAGCAGCGCGTGGTTGGCGGTTACGGTATTCTCCAGCCGCGCGTCACTCCTTCGCTGCCGATCGGGCGCGAAGGGTCTTTCTACCAGCGGGTCATTTCCGGCGGTGGCGGCATGGATCCCTATGCGGCGGCGGTGTCTGATGTCTATCAAGACCTGTTCGGCGAAGGCTCCTACACCGGTAAGGGCATCTATGAGATCGATGCCTTCGAAGCTTCGCTCGCCGGCCGCATCCCGGAAAACACCCTGCTCAGCCACGATCTTTTGGAAGGTGTGTTTGCCCGGGCGGGCCTTGCTTCCGATGTCGAGCTCATCGAAGAGTTCCCATCGCGCTACGACGTCGTCGCCAAACGCCAGCATCGCTGGATGCGCGGCGACTGGCAGTTGCTGCCGTGGATCATCGGTGTGGATACGGGGCAGCGCGGGCTCACCCGGGTCGGCCGCGGCAAGATGCTCGATAATCTGCGCCGCTCCACCCTCGGCCCGCTCACCCTGCTCACGCTCGGTCTGTGCTGGCTTCTTCCCATGCCAACGGCACTGATCGGGACGCTGCTGACGATCTCGACCCTAGCGATTCCCGCCTTCCTGCCGATCCTGTTCTCCCTGCTTCCTCGCCGTCCCGACATACGGATGCGCAGCCATTTCGGCCAAGTGCTCGCCGATATCCGGCTCGCTGCAGCCCAAACCTGGCTATCTCTCACCTTTCTTCCCGATCGGGCTTGGCGGGCCGGGGATGCTGCAATCCGCACACTGCTGCGGCTGCTGGTAACCCGCCGCCATCTCCTTGAGTGGACGACTGCCGCGACTTCCTCGGCGGCACCGCGTCTGGATCGCTTCGGCTTCTACCGACAGATGGCGGGCGGGACTGCCCTCGCACTCGTCGTCACCGCAACGGCGCTTGCGCTGGAGCGGTCCTCTTGGCCGCTTGTCCTGCCCTTCGCTTTGCTTTGGTTGGGCGCTCCGGCGATAGCGCAGTGGGTCAGCCGTTCGCCCAAAGTACCGGTACGCCTCGCCGTCGGCGAGCGGGAGGCACGCGATCTGCGGCTGATCGCACGACGCACCTGGCGATTTTTCGAGACTTTCGTCACGCCGGCCGAGAACATGCTGCCACCGGACAATTTTCAGGAGGTGCCGAAGCCGGTCGTCGCGCACCGCACCTCGCCGACCAATATCGGCCTTTATCTGCTTTCGGCCGTCACCGCTCGCGACTTCGGCTGGGCCGGCACGATCGAAACCATCACGCGGCTCGAAGCGACCTTCGCCACGTTGAAGAGATTGCCGCGTTTTCGCGGGCATTTTCTTAACTGGTACGGCACGCAGGATCTGGCGGCCTTGTCTCCTGCCTATGTCTCGTCGGTCGACAGCGGCAATCTCGCCGGCCATCTCATCGCGCTCGCAAATGCCTGCGAGGAATGGATCGATGCCCCCGTCGGCGTGAACGCGCGCGCCGGCGTCTCCGACGCTTTTGCACTCGCGCGCGAGGCGATGTCGGCGCTGCCCAGTGCCGGAGGCACGCAAGGGCAGGCGCTGGCGGCAATCCTTGACGAGATTGACGCCCAGCTGAACGGTGTGCAGACGCTCGAAGCGATAACCCCGGTTCTGAAGCGGCTCGCCGAAAGGGCCGGCCGGCATGCGCACGAGATCGTCCCGGCGACCACGGACGACAGCTCGCCGGACATCGCGTTCTGGATCCAAGCGATTGGCCGGGCAGTGAACGAGCATGAGCGCGACCGGCTCCAGCTTCTGGCCGCGCCGACAACCACGAAGACCCGGCTGCGCATGCTGGCAGATGCGGCGCGGACCATGGCAATGGAGATGAACTTTGCCTTTCTGCTCGATCCCGAGCGGAAACTGCTCTCCATCGGCTATTCGCTTGCCGATAACGGTCTAGACCCGAGCTGCTACGACCTGCTGGCATCGGAAGCCCGCCTTGCCAGCCTGTTCGCCATCGCCAAGGGCGATGCGCCGACCCGCCACTGGTTCCGGCTCGGGCGGCTCGCGACGCCGCTCGGCAGCGGCTCGGCGCTGATCTCGTGGTCGGGGTCGATGTTCGAGTATCTCATGCCGTCGCTGGTGATGCGCGCCCCAGCCGGCAGCGTGCTCGAACAGACCAACCGCCTCGTTGTCGAGCGGCAGCGATCCTATGCCCGCTCGCTCGGCATTCCCTGGGGTATGTCGGAATCCGCCTATAATGCGCGCGATATCGAACTCACCTATCAATATGCCAATTTCGGCGTGCCGGGCCTCGGCCTCAAGCGCGGCCTGTCGGACAATGTTGTCGTTGCCCCTTATGCGACTGGCCTCGCCAGCATGGTGGACCCCGAACAGGCGCGGCATAACTATGCCCGCCTCGCCGGACTGGGTGCGCAGGGGCGCTACGGCTTTTATGAAGCGCTGGACTTCACGCGTTCGCGTGTTCCGGAAGACGAAGACGTCGCCATCGTCCGCAACTTCATGGCCCATCATCAGGGCATGACCATCGTCGCCATCGCCAACACTTTGCGAGATGGCGAGATGCGTGCCCGCTTCCACCGCGAGCCTATGATAAAGGCAAGCGAGCTGCTGCTGCAGGAACGCTCGCCGCGAGACGTGATTGTCGCCCGTCCCCGCGCCGAGGAGGTGCGAGCGGCGGCCGGCGATGCCTTGAGTGATGGCGCGACGGTGCGTCGCCTCATCTCGCCCGCGCCGGGAGCGCCGATCACGCATCTGCTCTCCAATGGCAGCTATGCCGTGATGATGACTGCGGCGGGCGGCGGCTACAGCCATTGGCGCGACATTGCCGTGACGCGCTGGCGCGAGGATGCCACCCGCGACGACGGGGGGTCGTTCATCTTCCTGCGCGACACAAAGAGCGGGAACGTCTGGTCGGCAACCACCCAGCCGATGGCGGATGTCGCCGGCGAGACCGATGTCCTGTTCAGCGAGGACCACGCGGAATTCATCCGTCAAGATATCGGCCTGACGACGATGATGGATGTCGTCATCTCCGGCGAGCACGATGGCGAGGTTCGCCGCGTCTCGCTCACCAATAGCGGCCGGCGCGCCCGGGAGATCGAACTCACCTCCTATGCCGAGCTGGTGCTGACGACGTCGGCCGCCGACAATGCTCATCCGGCCTTTGCCAAGATGTTCGTCGAGACCGAGCACCTGCCGGAATTCGGCGCTGTTATCGCCACGCGGCGCCCCCGCTCGCCGGGCGAGCCACAGATATGGGCAGCACATTTCACGGTCGTGGAAGGCGAGATCACCGCTGATCCGCAATATGAGACCGCCCGTGAACGCTTTGTCGGTCGCGGCCGTAACATCGGCACGGCTCAGGCCATGTCGAGCGGTGCGTTGTCGAACACCGTCGGCACCGTGCTGGACCCGATCTTCTCGCTGCGCCAGAGCGTGCGCATCGCGCCGGGTAGAATCGCCCGTATCGCGTTCTGGACCGTGGTGGCGTCGTCGCGCGACGAACTCGTCGACCTCATCGACACTCATCACGACCGCAATGCCTTCGACCGTGCCCGGACGCTGGCGTGGACGCAGGCCCAAGTCCAGCTCCGCCACATCGACGTGAACATGGAGGAGGCTGCTGATTTCCAGCGGCTGGCCGCCCCGCTGCTCTACGCGGACCGGCGCCTTCGTGCGCCCTCCGAAGCCATCCTGCGAGGCGCCGGCCCACAATCGGGCCTCTGGCAGCATTCCATTTCCGGCGACCTGCCGATCGTTCTGCTGCGCATCGACGATATCGAGGACATCGCCCAGATGCGCCAGTTGCTGCGGGCCTGGGAATATTGGCGGATGAAGCGGCTCGCGGTCGACCTCGTCATCGTCAATGAGCGCGCCTCCTCCTATGCGCAGGATCTTCAGATTGCTATTGAGACGGCGGTACGCACGAGTGCATCCCGCCCGATTCCCCACGACGAGCCAGCCAAGGGATCGGTCCACGTGCTGCGCGCCGACCTCATGAGCGTGGACTCGCGCGCGATGCTGCAGTCCGTCGCCCGCATCGTATTGGTGGCGCGGCGCGGCACCATCGCCGACCAGCTCGCCCGCATGCGCCGCATGCCGGAGCTACCTGTTGTCCGTCGGCGCAGCCGTCCCCTCGCCACGCTGCCGAACCCCGCGCCGCCGCGCCAGCCGCCATCGCTTGAATTCTTTAACGGCCTCGGCGGGTTCGACAAGGATGGGCGTGAGTATGTGACCGTTCTCGACAGGGGTCGCACGACCCCGGCGCCCTGGATCAACGTGATCGCCAATTCCGGCTTCGGCTTTCAGATCTCGGCGGAGGGCAGCGGCTATAGCTGGGCGCAGAACAGCCGCGAGAACCAGCTTACCCAATGGTCGAACGATGCCGTTGTCGACCCTGCGGGCGAGGCGATCTATGTGCGGGACGAGGAGAGCGGTGAGCTCTGGAGCCCGACCGCGCAGCCGATCCGTGATGACGGCATTTATGTTGCGCGGCACGGCTTTGGCTATAGCCGCTTTGAGCATGAGGCGCACGGCATCGCCCTCGACCTCGTGCACTTCGTGCCGCTCGACAATCCGATCAAGATCTCGCGCCTGAAGCTCACCAACCTGTCCGGCCGGCCGCGCCGGTTCTCGGTGACCGCCTATGCGGAATGGGTACTCGGCAGGTCGCGTGGGGCCGCCGCCCCGTTCATCACCACCGAGATCGACGAACCAAGCGGCGCGCTGCTGGCGCGCAATCGCTGGAGCACCACTTTTGGCTCCCGCGTCGCCTTCGCCGATCTCGCCGGCCGCCAGACTTCCTGGACCGCGGACCGTACCGAGTTCCTCGGCCGACATGGCGGGCCCGCGTCGCCGCTCGGCCTCGCGGCCATCGAACCACTTTCCGGCCGGACCGGCGCCGGTCTCGACCCGTGCGCCGCCCTGCAAACGGTGATCGAGCTCGGCATAGGCGAGAGCGTCGAGGTCGTGTCATTCCTCGGCCAGTGTGATTCGGTGGACGAGGTGCGGGCGTTGATCGCTCGCTATCGCGAAGCGGACCTAGACGCTGTTCTCGGCGCCGTGACGGATCGCTGGAACACGATCCTCGGCACCGTGCAGGTGAAGACGCCGGACCGGGCAATGGACATCATGCTGAACGGTTGGCTGCTGTATCAGACGCTGGCCTGCCGCATCACCGCGCGCTCTGCCTTCTATCAGGCCAGCGGAGCGTATGGCTTCCGTGACCAGTTGCAGGACGGCATGGCGCTGATACTGGCGCTGCCGGCAGAGACGCGCGGCCATATATTGCACGCCGCCGGGCGGCAGTTCGCCGAGGGTGACGTCCAGCATTGGTGGCTGCCGCAATCGGGCCAGGGCGTGCGCACCCGCATATCCGACGACCACGTCTGGCTCGCCTTCGCCACCGCAACCTATATCGCCAGTTCCGGCGACGCGGCGATCCTCGACGAGCCCGTGCCCTATCTCGACGGTCCGCAATTGCGGCCGGAGGAGCACGAGCACTTCTTCCAGCCGATGCCGGCAGACGCGACGGGGCCGCTGTTCGAGCATTGCGCCAGCGGCCTCGACCATGCTGTTGCGCTCTCCGGCGCGCTCGGACTGCCGCTGATCGGCACTGGCGACTGGAATGACGGCATGAACCGCGTCGGCGAGGCTGGCAAAGGCGAAAGTGTCTGGCTCGGCTGGCTGCTGATCCGCACCATCGAGATGTTTGCTCCCTTCGCCGACGAACGCGATCCCGAGCGTGCCCGCCGCTGGCGGGCTCATGCCGCCTCGGTGCGGCGGGCGCTGGAGCGCTCAGCATGGGACGGCGAGTGGTATCGGCGGGCGACGTTCGATGACGGCACCTGGCTCGGCTCGAAGGACAGCGGCGAATGCCGCATCGACTCTATCGCGCAGTCCTGGGCAGTGCTGTCCGGTGCTGCCGACAGCCTGCGTGCCGCGAAGGCGATGGCCTCGCTGGAGCGTCATCTCATCCGCACCGACGACAAGCTGGCACTGCTGTTCACCCCGCCCTTCGATCGCACGCCCCTCGATCCCGGATACATCAAGGGATATCCGCCGGGCCTGCGCGAGAATGGCGGGCAATACAGCCACGCCGCCATGTGGGCGGTGCTCGCCTTCGCCAAGCTGGGCGCTGGCGACAAGGCGCATGATCTGTTCGCACTGCTCAACCCGATCAATCACGCCCGCACGATGGATGAAGCCGAACGTTACAAGGTCGAGCCCTATGTGGTTGCCGCCGATATCTATTCGGTCGCCCCCCATGCCGGACGCGGCGGCTGGACCTGGTACACGGGGTCCGCCGGCTGGATGCATCGGGCTGGCGTCGAAGGCATTCTCGGCATTCGCCGGGAAGGCGATTTCCTGCTCGTCACCCCCTGCATCCCCTTCGCATGGCTGGGATTCGAGGCGACGGTGACCTTAGGCAAAACCATTTGCAGGATCGAGGTTCGGGCTGATGGCGAGGCCGGCAAATCCTATTCCGTGCTCGACGGCGTTCGTCTGGCATCGTCCGGCAGGTCCGCCACTATCAGAATCGACAGCAGGGCTCACGACTTGCTGATTGTATTGGGCTGCCAGCGCGCGACACCTCCAGATCTCGCAACATCGTAATCTGGTTCACGAAGACAGGGCTGCGAAGCACATAGCACTTGAGCATTGCGTGCTTCTTCTAGCAGCGGATCTCCGGAATGTTGGCATTGGGTCAGCGGCACCGGCAGTCCCTAGAATAGCCAGTGCTAAACCTCAGATCTCCGTTTGCTCCGATAAGCTCAGGGCGTCGTCCACTTCGATCCCGAGATAGCGCACGGTGCTTTCGAGCTTCGTATGACCAAGCAGGAGCTGACAGGCACGCAGATTTCCGGTCCGCTTGTAGAGGATGGAGACCTTTGTTCGTCGCAGGCTGTGCGTCCCGTTATCAGCCGGATTTAGGCCGATCAGGCTTACCCATTGATCGACGAGACGTCCATACTGCCTAATCACATGTACTCCACTATGGCTGCGGCTCGGCAAAAGCCAATCGCTTCCCTTTGCGCGCCGGATTGCGAGCCACGCAGCGAGTGCACCCTTCGTCGGTTCGGTGATCTCGAAGGGAACCGGCTGTCCGGTCTTGTGCTGGACGACCACCGATCTCGTGCGAATACCGCTGCCGGAGAAAACATCGCCGACCTTCAGTGTGACCAGATCGCAGCCACGCAGCTTGCTGTCGATGGCAAGGTTGAACATGGCGAGATCGCGCACCCGATTGGCAATCTGCAGCCGCGTGCGCAGCGCCCAGATATGCTTGGGCTTATGGGGAGGTTTGGCACCGACGGATCCGGCCGGCGTTTCAAGGCTCGTGCTGTGGGTTGGTCTCTTGATTGACGTGCATGGCATCCTCCTTCCGAGAAGCAACCCCGTCTAAGCTAATGCCATAAGAGCTGGTCGCGAAGAGGTCGGTGTTGGCATGCCGGCGCCAAGAAGAGACATTAGATCGCTTCTTGGCAGCGGACATTCGGTTTCGCCTTCATCTGGTGGCCAAAGCGAGGTTTGCCAACCTCAAAAACCGGACTCAGGTCTCGTCCGGACGCTGGTCGACTATTTCGGTGTACGCGTTCGAATCTCAATCAGTCCGTCAAACACCGCTGATTTCCAGACAAAATCCCTTTATTCTTCTACTATTAGATAGATAGCATCTTGCTGTTGCGCTTCGGGCTGAGGTTCGCGCACGCCCCCCGAGCGAGATTCGAACTGCATGTGGACCTGGAACGTATATGGGACGTCGGCTTTCCCAGCCTTACTCTCCAGAAGCCGCCACTTTACCTTTGGCCCCATGCCGATCGGAAAAACCGACGCGACGAACGTGCCCAAACCAGACATCGCCAGCGTCGGTTAAGGGTCGATGTCGTTGAAAAAGTCGCGGTTGCTGGGGCAATGAAGTCCTGATTCAGTTGTCCTTGGTCGGAGAGCGGCGCGATGATGGGCGAACGGCGAGTGGCGCAAGAGGCGCTGTTTTACGAGTTTAGCCTTGAGCGTCATGTGCCGGACGATCATTGGGTGCGCGCCATCGATCGCTTGTCGATCTCTCCGATATCCGCGCGCATCTGCGACCGTTCTACAGCGAGATGGGGCGGCCCTCGATCGATCCGGAGCTGATGATCCGGATTCTGCTCATCGGCTATTGCTTCGGCATCCGCTCGGAGCGGCGCCTTTGCGAGGAAGTTCATCTCAACCTGGCCTATCGCTGATTATGCCGGCTCGGGCTGGAGGGCGATGTGCCCGACCACTCGACCTTCTCGAAGAACCGGCATGGCCGCTTCCGTGACAGTGATCTCCTGCGCGAACTGTTCGAGACGACCGTCCGGCGCTGCATCGCGGAAGGGCTCGTCGGCGGCGAAGGCTTCGCGGCCGATGCCAGCCTGATCAAGGCCGACGCCAACAAGCAACGCTCGGCTGAAGCGTCCGAGGCGGTCGATTGGGATGATCTCGCCCGAACACGGCGCTCGGTGCGCGAGTATCTCGAAACGCTCGACGAGGCCGCCTGGGGCGCTGCCAGCGAAGCCAAGCCGAAGTTCGTCTCCCGCTCTGATCCGGCGGCGCAATGGACCGGAGCCCTGAAGGGCCACGCCTTCTTCGCTTACGCCACCAACTATCTGATCGACCTCGATCACTCCGTCATCGTCGATGTCGAGGCCAGCCGCGCTATCCGGCAGGCCGAAGTCGGCTCGGCCCGAACCATGCTCGACCGGACGCAGGAGCGCTTCGGCCTCTGGCCGGCCCGGCTCGCCGCCGATAGCGCATACGGCTCGGCCGAGAACCTCGCCTGGCTGGTGCATGAGCGTGGGATCGAGCCGAATATCCCGGTCTTCGACAAATCCCAGCGCAGCGACGGCACCTTCAGCTGCTCCGACTTCGGCTATGACCACGACCGCGATCTCTTACATCTGCCCGGGCGGGAAGGAGCTGAGGCAGCGCCAGAAGGTCTATCGAACAGAGCGCCCGCTTGTCGATGAGAAGGGCCTGATGCGCTACCACGCCAGCAAATTTGCCTGCGATGCCTGCTCGCTGAAGCCGCAGTGCTGCCCCAACACGCCGGCCCGCAAAATCCTACGCTCGATCCACGAGGGTGCCCGCGACATGGCCAGAGACATCGTGCAGACCGACGCCTATGTCGTCTCGCGGCGGGAGCGGAAGAAGGTCGAGATGCTCTTCGCCCATCTCAAGCGCATCCTGAGGCTCGACCGGCTGCGCCTGCGCGAACCGAACGGCGCCAGAGACGAGTTCCATCTCGCCGCAGCAGCCCAGAATCTCAGAAAACTCGCCAAGCTTCTGCCAAACGGGCCGCAGATCAGGCCCGCATGAGAGGGCGAGCCTCGATCGGCTAAATTCGCTGCCCGGCGGCTGCGCTACAATGGCCGACTTTTTCAACGGTATCGGTCAACTCCGGCGGTTGGAGTTCGCGATTTCAATCGGTGCCACCAAAGGCGGAAGCTCCAAAAAGCCTGTGGTGCACGACATCGCCGGGAGGGGCGCCGGCCAACCAATCCACAGAGGGATCCCCTAGGTCGGATCGACATTCATTTGAGCCAGATCATGGCGCCAGCGAGATGAACGAAGCCTGTGAAGTGGATTGTTCGGCGGTCGTAGCGGGTGGCGAAGCGGCGGAAGTGCTTGAGCCTTGAGAAGCATCGCTCGATCCGGTTGCGATGCTTGTAGGTGTCGACGTCGTGGGGAATGACGATCTTGCGGCACCGGTTGGAGGGAATGACGGCCGCGGCGTTCATTCCGGCGATTGTCGCGCGCAAGGCGCCACTGTCATAGGCTTTGTCGGCGAGTACGGCCTGCCCCGGCTGCCCCTCGAGCAGCGCTGCCGCTTGCGGGGCATCGCCGGCCTGGCCGGCGGTGACGATGAAACGCAGCGGGCGGCCGAGCGCGTCGGCGAGCATGTGTATCTTGGTCGTCAGTCCACCTCGGGAACGCCCCAACGCCTGATCCTGGGCCCCCCTTTTCCGCAGGCTGCCTGCTGGTGGAGGGGGAAGAAAGTGCATAAAGTGTTGACGCCGGCAAATTCCAACTAGATTGGAATTTGTCACCTATTTCAGAAGCAACGCGCATCCATTTGCGCGCGGTTTCGTCGCTCATCCCGAACTCAGCTTCAATCCATGCCAAGAAATTCCCGTGCCCTAGGTCTTTCTTCTGCTGGATAAGCTCGCGGCCGACTTCAATGATGCTCTCGGCGGCAAGTTGCATCCGTCCCCGGATGCGCTCGGCAGCAGCCCGCGCAGAAGCGGCTAGATCCACTCCGCCGGGGGGATGGGCGGGCCGTCATACCGAGCCAGTGTGCGCTTGATGTCTGCGTACCCGTCCGCTTCGAGGGCGTGGGCAATGGCGCTCTTCTTCTCCTCCCACATGCCATGACCTTCAAGGTCGAACGGCGATCGCTCTTCGACCGTTCCCTGAGCGCGCCAGAAATCTGGGAATCCTCCACCCGCCGGGACGATCAAGGCATCGACCATGTACTCGACGCTACGGTGTGGCGAAATGTTCCTGAACTCGACAAGCTCCAGCTGCATGGCGCGCGCCTCCGACTAGCTGCAGGAACCACATCATACACTAGGTATGGTGGCGAAGCGAGAAGTGTGTGCGATATGTGGAGGTCACCCCAACTCCCCGCCGCCCTCACCTCGGCCTTGGCGGCCTCTGGCAGCGACGCAACCTGCGTGGCCCGGTACGCCGCATCCTTCGGCATCCCGAGTTCGCGGGCGGCTGCACGCGTACCGCCTTCCGGGCGGCCACCCTTGGGTTTTGCGTCAGGTTGACGCAAAACCTCCTTCGCTTTCTTCGCCGCCCCTCCCAACGGCTTTTCGGTCAGGAATATCCAGCGATCAACCTGCTCGTCGTGTTCCAGGGCGGTCAGCTCGGCGCGGTGCAGCCGACATGGCGGCGGTGAATGGTAGCGCATGCTTGCGGCCAATTTGGCCGTTAGCATCCTCGTCCCATCTCGCTGCTGCTCCGCTCCACCCGCCCCTTGGCCGTGGCGACAGTGAAGCGGTCTGGCTTGGCAGAGTCGCCATTATGGCGACTCTGGTCATGTCCGCCGCCTATAGCCCCGTGTTCCGTCTCCGGGTGCAGCAGCTCGTTCAGCGTCTTGGCGCGCTTTACGGCGTAGGCCTCTTCAGCGGGTGAGACGCCAGAGCTCTGTCAGAATCCGGAACGACAACGCCCAATTTTTTGGCGCGACTAACCAAATCGGCATAACGGGCGCCGGAATCCCTCCCGATCCAACCAAAATGGCGACACCATGCTGCGAGAAACGACATCTCCAAGTCGCTCTCTTTCGACTTGCGCAGGATGACGCAGATACGGAAGGGATAGTGAGGCGCTGGCAAGTCCCCAGTGACCACAT
This sequence comes from Ancylobacter defluvii, assembly GCF_018390605.1. GTDB lineage: Bacteria > Pseudomonadota > Alphaproteobacteria > Rhizobiales > Xanthobacteraceae > Ancylobacter > Ancylobacter defluvii. The sequence goes on along the minus strand of NZ_JAHBGD010000002.1, from coordinate 366,363 downwards.
ATCGTGAGAACGACTTCTCAACGATTGAGATTTGTGCGCTCAGGTAATTCTCAATGGAATGCAGCATTTCGAGCGCATCCGGTTTTTTGAGAAAAGCTAATGGATCTGCAGTATCCTCAACGAGGATCGGATCCGGCCATGTCTCCTCTTCGGTTCCCTCCTCCGAAAAGATATGATCAAAATATTTCTGTCGCTCCTCGTCGCGCTTCTTTTGATGCTCTTGCCATAGCGCCCAGTGATCCACTATCGGATGAGCGAGCATAAGCGCAGAAAGAAGAGACAGTTCGGTTGCCAAAGTTGCGTCAACTGCAGTCCCCATGCTTCGCCCCTGGAATATGTCTTCAGCTCTCGCCGCCCGCGGCCTTAACCGGCACTCACTGCCTACTCCAGATGAGAAGCCTATAGGTTACGCGAGCGCCAGAAAACACGCCCAGTGTCAGATTGCGCATCCGCCGCCAATCCGACTTGGTCATGAGGTCTCCTCCGCCTGCATATCCCCATCCCCCCGCAGATTCTCGCCGCCGATGGCCCTATTCTAGGTCGCAATCCTTGATGAGCTTCGTGATCGCCTTCCCGCCGCCTCGCGCGTTGAAGGTAGTCTCATGGAAGTTCTGGCCCAACACTGTCACGACGGTCGAAACTGACGATTTGGCGTCTCGAATTTTCTTGAACAGATCAAGATCGCCGTCGGCCACGACCAATAGCTTCTCTTCGACATCGTCCACTGTCGCATCCAACTCCAATATCTCGCCCTTATCCACGCGGAGACGGAGTTTAGGCCCTGCGGCATTCATGATCGAAATCGTGCCGCTGTCATCGACCTTCTCGGGTGTCATGAAGACGATCTTGATCTCGCCCGGCTGGCAACGAAGACCAAGGCCGTAACGTCCCTTGGCGGTTAGAGCAATGTGCATCGCCCCGTCGTCAAACGCTCCGCCCTGGCTTCGAGTGATCCATTGTGCCGAGGCTGCAGTGCCTAGCAATGGGACCAAGATCGCCGCGACTACAAGTTTGGAAGCCGTCATGTGTCACCCCGCCCTAAGGTGACATGGTAGTGGCAACTGACACGAGCGCAAGGGGGAGATCGCAACCGATCTAGCGCACCTTCCTCAGCCGCACTCCCGGCCCCTCGCCATTCTCGTCGACGAAGATGACGCCAGCGGATTCGAGGGCTCGCCTCATGGTCGCGATGGCATCGGGGGAAACTCTCGCGCCTGTTCCGGTTTCAAATCGCTTGACGGTTGGCAACGACATGCCCGCGGCTTGCGCGAGTTCGGTCTGAGACCAGCCGATAAGCCCTCTGGCGGCGCGAGACTGAGCGGGTGAAATCATGCTTGACCAATTTTGGATCATTTCATATGATCCTTTTTGTATCACGCATCTCCCGCCGGAGCAAAGCCATGACCGCCGACACTGTTAACGAACCCCTAACCCCCGACAACGACGACGCCGACCACCGCTGGCAGCTCAACGACAAGCTCGTCACGACGGCGAGTCAGCTGCACGCCATGATTCGCTTCACCCAGGTGGCGTGGCAGCAGGGCCACGAGTGCGACCGGGCGATGATGGACACGGCGCTGGACGTGCTGCTGTCCATGGCGATCGACCTCGAGACGACTGCCTATGAAATCTACTGAGGGGGAGAAGCAGATGAACGCCCAACCGAACATCGACCGCATCGTCGACGAGGCCGTTGCCCTCGCTGACCTCACCGGCCCGCAGACCGGCACCGCACCCACGCCAAGGGTGCCGCGCTTCGTCGCGCCCGCCGATCACCCGCCGGTGGAATTTGCCGGCGAGGATGACGACAGAGGCGAGGTGACGCCGGCTCGGGCTCGCGTCCTCCTCGGGGAGTTCTTCAACGAGTTTCCCAAGGACCTACTTGCCGCAATGGCGATTGAACAGGTCGTAGGGAAGCGCTCCGCGACAATCAACGTGATGCTCGGAGAATGGGGCGAGGCCTATGCCAAGGGACTCGTTTCCCAGCCGATGAGCCCCGCGGCCTTCGCTCGTTTCGCGTCAGACCAGTACGATTGCGGTTTCGATGACGGCGCCACTGATCGTGCGCTGACCGGGAGGGCGTCATGAACATCGTCGAGAAGCCCGACATGGAAGCAACCGCCCGTCGAGCGGTTCTCGCGGCCAGGCTCGCCGAATTGGCACTCTCCGAGTTCATGGACAACCAAGAGCCCGGCACGCTCTCAGTGCTCCACTATGCGATAGAGAACTGCATCGAGGCCGCTGGACGAGCGCTGGAAGAGGCGATGGCGGTCCCGCTCGCGCCTTCGCGGCAACCCTGCTGATCGGCCGCCAGCCCCGTCGCGCTTCGGTGCGGCGGGACAACTGTGGATGCTCGGATTGAAAAGTCGCGGGCCCCGGCCGGTCCGCTAACATCGCCTGATGGCGAAGAAGAAAAAGAAGCTCACGAAACTGGCCGCCAGTGGCCGTACGCTGGAGCAGATCGCCGCGCTGCCGTTTCGGGTATCGCCGGAAGGGCAGTTGGAGATCCTTCTGCTGACGTCCCGCGAGACACACCGCGCGGTTATCCCAAAGGGCTGGCCGATCAAGAACCACAAGGACTGGAAGTCCGCACAGGTGGAGGCACGGCAGGAGGCGGGTGTGATCGGTGAGATCGGCCGCAAGCCGTTCGGCGAATATCGCTACTGGAAGCGGCTCGACCAGCACTTCGCACTGATCAAGGTCGAGGTGTTTCCGTTGGCGGTAACGCGCCAGCTAGCCGATTGGCCGGAACGACACGAGCGAGTTCAGCGCTGGTTCCAGGCAGAAGGCGCCGCCCTGCTGATCGATGAGCCGGAGCTCGGCGACCTGATTCGCGATTTCGCCGAATCCAAGGTCTGGCGGAAGCCTGCCGAGCGGAAGTGAGCGGCGGGGCATCACCACAAGGCGTTATGGCAAATTGCACATTGAACGGCTAAAAGCGCCGGAAAACCCAATGAAATCAAGGGTTGATGGTGCCCAGGGACGGAGTCGAACCGCCGACACTGCGATTTTCAGTCGCATGCTCTACCAACTGAGCTACCTGGGCGTAGCCGACAACGGCGTCAAACCGTGCGGATCGGGGCGGTTTATAGAGTCTCGCTCTCGGCATGTCCATAAGGGGCGAAGGAAAAATGACGCTATCCCCAATTCACGCTCGCCGTTAGCTAACCTCAATTTTTGAAAAGGCTTTTTGCAACGTTCGCGGAGGCCGGTCGCCTTGTGCAACGCCCATAGATGGGCTGCGGGTCGGTTTCGCCGTGCGGAAAGCGCAGCGGAGCCGCATCAATGTGAGGTAGGCGCCGTTCGCGGAAAACGGCATTGGGCCTGCTCACGTGGCAGGCATCGCCGGATGAACACCGCGCTTTTCCGCCGTAGCTGGCGCTTTCGTCGGATGGGCGAGGCTCAGCGCGCCTTCGGCGGCCTGGGTGCCAGCGGTATTTCCTCGCCGTCCTCGTCCTCAGCGTCGCCGCCGGGTATCGAATAGCTGCCGGATAGCCAGCGATGCAGATCGACATCTGCGCAGCGGCTCGAACAGAATGGCCGATAGCGGGTAACGGGCGGCTTGTCGCAGATGGGGCACGGCCGAGCTCCGGCCTTGTCGTTCGGCTCGTCCGTCACTTCGGGTTCCCCCAGCGCTCATGGACCGGGAAGCGCTCGCCGGCGAGCAAAGCGACCGTCTCGGCGAGCGGCAGGCCGACGACATTGGTGTAGGAGCCGACCATCTTGACCACGAAGGTGCCGGCGAGGCCCTGGATGGCATAGCCGCCCGCCTTGCCGAGCCATTCACGCGAGGCGATGTAAGCGGCAATCTCCTCGCCCGCCAGGCGCTTGAACCGCACCCGCGTTTCCACTAGCCGGGTGCGAACGCCGCCTTTCGGCGTCATCAGCGCCACGCCGGTATAGACGCGATGCGCGCGGCCCGAGAGCAGGTGCAGGCAGTCTTCCGCCTCCTCGCCGAGTTCGGGCTTGGGCAGGATGCGCCGCCCGACGCCGACCACCGTATCGGCCGCCAGCAGAAAGGCGCCGTCATATTCACTGGTTGCGCGACGCCGGGCATCGGCCGCGTCCAGTTTCTGGCGGGCCAGGCGCAGGGCCAGCCGGCGCGGCAACTCGGCGCGCTCGGGGGTCTCGTCGATGTCGGCCGGCAACAGCGCGTCGGGCTCGATGCCGGCCTGGGCGAGCAGGGCCAGACGACGCGGCGAGGCGGAGGCCAGGACCAAAGCGGGGCGGGGACTCACGCAGGAACTCCTTGTTCCGCCGGAGAATCCGACGGTCCGAACGGCCGGCACGCTACTGGAAACCCGCGCCGCTGTGAACGCCCGCCAGCGCCTCTCATGGTCGGAAACGCGCACGGATGCGGGTTTCCAGCTCGTCGCGCACCGTGCGGTAGGCATCGAGGCATTGCTCGCGATTGCCGGTGACGAGGGTCGGATCCGGCGTCGGCCAATATTCGACGTCGAGGGCGTTGCTGCGGGTCAATTCCAGCGCCCGGTGATGCGCGTCGGGAGAAAGGGTGATGACGAGATCGAAGGCAAGTCCTTCATTCTCCTCGAGTTCTTCGAGAGTCTGCGGCCGGTGCCGGCTGATGTCCAGCCCGATCTCCTCGATGGCGGCGGTGACGAACGGGTCGGGCTCACCTTTGATCACCCCGGCCGAGCCGATATAAATGGAGCGCCCGAACAGATGGCGGGCCAGTGCCGCGGCCATGGGCGAGCGCACGCTGTTCTGTCCGCACATGAACAATACCGCCTGCGGGCGCGCCTTGCTGCGAGCCGGGCCGAACGAGGGGTGAACGGTTTCCACCACCGCTCAGCCCTTCCAGTGCAAGGCGCAGACGAGGGTGAACAGCCGCCGCGCGGTGGTGAAGTCGCAGGCGACCTTGTCCTTCAACCGCTCGCGCAGAAGCTCGGAGCCTTCATTGTGAAGGCCGCGGCGGCCCATGTCGATCGCCTCGATCTGCGAGGGGCTCGCACGGCGGATGGCGTCGTAATAGCTTTCGCAGACAAGGAAATAGTCCTTCACCACCCGCCGCAGCGGGCTCAGCGACAGGTGGTGCGACACCACCGGCTCGCCGTCCTGGCGGGTGATGTCCAGCACCAGCCGGTTGTCGGCAAGCGACACCACCAGAGCGTAGGGGCCGGGGTGCGGATCGCCGAGCGGCGCGAAGCTGTTCTCGTCGATCAGATCGTAGATGGCGATGGCGCGCTCGTGCTCGATGTCGCGGGTGGAGCGACCGATCGAGGCGGGATCGAGCCGCACCGCCACCAGGCGGCGCGTATCGGCATGAGGGTCTTCGCCGTCCGCCATGCCTGATATCTCAAAGGTTTAGGCGGATGGCGACCGAGCGGGCATGGGCGCCTAACCCTTCCGCCTCGCCAATGGCGATGGCGGCTGGGCCGAGGGCGCGCAGCTGGTCGGGTCCGCATTTGAGGATGGAGGTGCGCTTCATGAAATCGAGCACGCCGAGCCCTGAGGAGAAGCGGGCGGAGCGGGCGGTGGGCAGCACGTGGTTGGAGCCGCCGACATAATCGCCAATGGCTTCCGGCGTGTGGGCGCCGAGGAAGATCGCTCCGGCGTGACGGATCTTCGCCGCCAGTCCCTCGTCATCGGCGCACAGGATCTCGAGATGCTCGGGGGCGATCCGGTCGACCAGCGCCGGGGCGTCGGCGAGTGCAGTGAGGTGGATGATGAGGCCGAAATCGGCCCAGCTGGCGGCGGCGATGTCGCGCCGGGGCAGGGTGGCAAGCTGGCGCTCCACCGCCGCCTCCACCGCGCGTGCCAGCGCCGGGCTGTCGGTGAGCAGGATCGACTGCGCGGCGGTATCGTGTTCCGCCTGTGCCAGCAGGTCGGCAGCGATCCAATCCGGGTTCTGCTCGCCATCGGCGATCACCAGCACTTCCGAGGGGCCGGCGATCATATCGATGCCCACCGTGCCGAACACCTGCCGCTTGGCGGCGGCGACATAGGCATTGCCCGGCCCGACGATCTTGGCCACCGGGGCGATGGTCTGCGTCCCATAGGCGAGGGCGGCCACCGCCTGCGCGCCGCCGACGCGGTAGACCTCGTCGACGCCGGCGAGGCGGGCGGCCGCCAGCACCAGAGGGTTCAGCACCCCATCCGGCGCCGGCACCACCATGGCGAGGCGATCGACGCCGGCGACCTTGGCCGGCACCGCGTTCATCAGCACCGAGGAGGGGTAGGCGGCGGTGCCGCCCGGCACATAGAGCCCGACCGCATCCACCGGGGTCCAGCGATGGCCGAGCTCGACGCCGATGGCATCGACATAGCGGCCGCTCTCCGGCAGCTGGCGGGCATGATGCGAACGGATGCGCTCATGGGCGAGGGTAAGCGCTTCCAGCGTCTTCGGGTCGGCGATGGCGACGGCGGCGTCGATCTCGCCCTCCGTGACGCGGATGCCGGCATCAGTGAGGTCGATACGGTCGAAACGCCGCGAATAGTCGATCAGTGCCGCGTCGCCACGGGCCCGCACCTCGGCGACGATGTCGGCGACCGCCCGGCTCACATCCTCCGACACCTCCCGTTTGGTGCCGAGGAAGGCCTCGAAGCGTTCGGCAAAGTCGGGCGAGCGAATGTCGAGGTGGAGCGGCATGAGCGAGGTCCTGCAAGCGTGGGCCGGAGGATCGTCCCGGCCGTGGGCATGGCGATGAGCGCCGGCTCCGGTATCGCAACCGTCTCGCCGGATGACAAGAGCGTCCGCGTCGGTTGGCGATCCCCAGCGAATACCGTTTCCATGCGGGCAGCCGCTGAAACGCTCCGGTGGCAGAAGGATAGGCCGGGAATGTGTCCGCCAAAGCCTGCGGGACCGGGTTCTGCTGCCTTCCTCGGCGCGCGATGCGCCGGTTGCATGGTTCCGCCGTCGTAAAAGTGGGATAACGTCAAACGCGTGATTGCTCGGGCGTTGCCGCCGGCGCTTCGCCTCCTCTTGATCGGGAACGAACACGACCATGACCGACGCCTCGTCGACCGAGCAGCAGCTGAACCAGATCGCCGACGCCAATGGAGTGAGCACGGACGCGGCGCGCACGCTGTTCAACGCCATATGCGCCGGCGGCGGCCGCATGGCGCAATTCAGCCATCCCGAACTCGGCGGCATGGGACAGTGGTCGTTCGGCGGCATGCTGATGATTGGCGACATGTTCAATAACGGGCTCAAGGCCAAGGTCGACCGGCTTTGCCATGAGCTGTCCGATCTCGCCGCCCGGCAGCCGCCACCGGTGGTGGGAGGCGGAGGCGGTCCCGGCGGCGGCTACCGCTGGTGGCCCGAGGGGCTCGGCAATCCCAGCACCACCGGCGCGCAGAACGACATGCGCTACGCCTTCTTCCCGTCCGATCGTCGGCTGGTGATCAGCCAGCATGGCGTGCTGACCGTCTACGACACCGACCAGCACATGATTTCCGGCGTGTCCCAGCAGCAGGGTGGTAGCTATAATCTGAGCTTTTCCAGCCAGTTCGGGCAGGTCGATCTCGCCTCGCTCCGGCGGGTGCCCGCGACGGTGGACGCAACGGAGTGGATGCCTGCGCCAACCGATGTGCCGGCCCCCGAAGCCGCCGGCGTCGCGGCGCCCGAGATAACCGCCATCGCGGTATCCGACATGGCCGGTGCATCGGTGGCTCCCGAAAGCACCGATACGGCGCCCCCGGCGGCCAGCATGCCGACATCCGAGACGCGGAGCGCACCTGCGACGTCCGAAGCCGCGGTTGCGGCCCCGTCGCGGCCGGCGTCGCCTGCCGGCCATGACGATATTTTCGACAAGCTGGAACGGCTGGGAGAGCTGCGGAAGAGGGACATCCTCACCGAAGCGGAGTTCCTGGCCAAGAAGACCGAGCTGCTGGCGCGCCTGTAAGGGCTGCCGAAGGCGGTGTCGCCAGACGATGTGTGAAGGCCAGTCGGCGTGATGGCAGGGTGTGGCCGCCCTGTCGTGTTCGCGGCAATTTGTCGGCGCTTCGGGCGCGGCGCGGCCGAGCGCAGGGACGGGCAGAGGGGCGAGTGAATTTCGGTGCCGGGCCGCCCCCGCCGGCCTCGTCGCCAAGGGGGCGTCAGCCTCAGGCGTCGTGGCAGGGGGTGCCCTTGGCGTCCCAGGCGGGGCCGAGATCCTCGACGCCGGCTTCCAGGCAATCCACCGTGAGCTGAAGCTGGCCGCCACCGGAGAAGGTGAAGGTCACGGTGCCGGACGGCGAGTTGCTGGGCTCGAAGGTGACGAGCAGCAGGTTCAGCACGTCGCGCTTGCGCTTCAGATCGATGCCGCGCACCCGTGCCGCCAGCACATGCTCGAAGCGGATGCCGGCGCGGCGGCGCACGCAACCCGACGGCGCCTTGCCGGAGGGGCCGAGATCGAGCGGGCCGGAGCCCTCGCCCGCTCCCGCGCCTTCCGCCAGCAACTCCTTCTGCACCGCGGTTTCCCAGTCGAACCGGCTGGCGAGCATGACGAAACGATGGTCGCCGGGCTGGAAGGTCATGTCGCCGACCGTCACCACCGCATCCTGGAGATGCACCGACAGGACGGCGAGATCTTCGTCGTCGAGCGCAATCAGCTTGAGGCCGCTGCCCATTTCTCGTTCTCCGTGTGGCTCACGGCGCACAGATGGCGCCGCCGCCCGCCGGCTTCAAGTGGGCATCGGCCGCAACCGGCGCCGCCGGGACGGCGCGGCTAACGGCTCAGCCGGCGATCCGCTCGATCTGCGCCCCGCAGGCGGAGAGCTTCTCCTCCAGCCGCTCGAAGCCGCGGTCGAGATGGTAGACGCGGTGGATCATGCTCTCGCCCTCGGCCGCCAGCGCGCCGATGACCAGCGACACCGAGGCGCGCAGGTCGGTCGCCATCACCGGGGCGCCGGTGAGGCGCTCCACGCCCTCGATGGTGGCGGTGTCGCCGTCGAGGTGGATCCTGGCGCCGAAGCGGGCCAGTTCCTGCACATGCATGAAGCGGTTCTCGAAGATGGTCTCGGTGATCTTCGAGGTGCCGGCGGCGCGGGTGGTGAGCGCCATCAGCTGCGCCTGAAGGTCGGTGGGGAAGCCGGGGAACGGCGCCGTCGAGACCTCGACCGGCGAAATGCCGGCGCCGTTGCGCTTCACCCGCAGGCCCTCATTGGAGACCGTGAGCTCCGCCCCGGCCTGGCGCAGCGTGTCGAGCGCCGAATCGAGCAGATCGGCGCGGGCGCCGGACAGCAGCACGTCGCCGCCGGTCATCGCCACCGCCATCGCATAGGTGCCGGTCTCTATGCGGTCGGGCAGCACGGCGTGGCGGGCGCCCTTCAGGCGCGGCACGCCGAGGATGCGCACGGTGGGGCTGCCCTGGCCCTCGATGCGCCCGCCCATGGCGTTGATGCAGTCGGCGAGGTCGACGACTTCCGGCTCGCAGGCGGCGTTCTCGAGGATGGTCTCGCCATCGGCGAGGCTCGCCGCCATGATGGCGGTGTGGGTGGCGCCGACCGACACTTTGGGGAACACGATGCGCGCGCCCTTCAGCCCCTTCGGCGCGCGGGCGAGCACATAGCCGGCGTCGATCTCGATCTCGGCGCCGAGCGCGCGCAGCGCGTCGAGATGGAAATCCACCGGCCTCGTGCCGATGGCGCAGCCGCCCGGCAGCGACACCTTGGCCTGGCCCATGCGGGCCAGCAGCGGGCCGATGACCCAGAAGCTCGCCCGCATCCGCGAGACGAGATCATAGGGGGCGGTGGTGTCGACGATGACGCGGGCGTCGATCTCCAGCGTCTGGCCGGCATAGGCATCGTCGCCACGGCGCTTGCCGTTCACCGTGATGTCGATGCCGTGATTGCCGAGGATACGCTGCAGCAGCGCGACATCGGCGAGGCGCGGCACGTTCTCCAGCACCAGCTTCTCGTCGGTGAGCAGGCCGGCGATCATCAGCGGCAGCGCGGCGTTCTTGGCGCCGGAGATCGGAATCGATCCGTTGAGCGGATTGCCGCCGACGATGCGGATGCGGTCCATCTATGTCGTGCTCCTCGCCGGGCGACGCAAAGGGAGCGCTCGCGGCGGCAGTGGTTCTCATGAGGGAGAGCGCGCGATTCACGCTGCGGCCCCCCGCGTTGACCGTCAGCCATAGCGCGTGCCGGGCGGCGAGACAATTCGCCGGAGGCCGGCGTCAGTCCTCGGCCTCGCCGGCGGGGGATAGCGGGGAGGGCGCCTCGGCGGTGGCGGGGGTATCGGAGGGGGGCGGCGGCGTGCCGGCGGCGTCGCGGCCGCGCGACTGCGCCTTGCGACGCTTGAGGTTTTCCCGCAGCGCGGCGGCGAGGCGCCGGGCGCGCTCCTCGGCTTCGGCATCGTCCTTGCGGCGCATCGGCGGCATTCCCACGGCAATGGATCGCCCTGGTGTTTCGCATCGCCGGGGCGGCGCTGTCCAGTCGGCGCTGGGGCGGGGCATGCGCGATCGAGGGGGATGTGGCGGCGGAGGCCGACGCGGCAGCGCGGGGGCAAGGGAGCGGACGGGTTGGTCCGCTGAAGGCGTGGGGAACAGCGGCCATGGTCGGGGAGGGGCGTTGGGCCGAGGCATGGGGGCGAGGCAGGGGGGCGAGGTGTCGGGAGCTGGTGGCGGGTGGGTGAATTGGGGAGGGGCGGCGAAGGGAGTGTGAATGACTGCACACCGGGCTTGCGCCCCGGGGCCGGCTGTGGCAAACGTCGCCCCGCTTTCGGGGAGCCACCTCCCCGGCGGGCTGCGGTAGCTCAGTGGTAGAGCACTCCCTTGGTAAGGGAGAGGTCGAGAGTTCAATCCTCTCTCGCAGCACCAGTCATTTGAAGCGAAGTTCGAAGCTTTAAAATATCTTCTCAATCGTCAGACCAGCTCTGGTTCTGCGCGAAGCGACGGATCGTGGTGCGAAATCATGCTGCGTGGGGACAAAATCCCACGGCGTAGCTCGTCTTTATCCATCCACGATTCCCTGTGTCGTTTCTCGCTCCGGGTTCGGCCTCCATCGTGATTCTTGCGCCGTCGCGCGTGGAGGGGCTGTGCGCCGCGTGAATATGCGCCGCCGCCGCGCAAGCCCAGTGCGTCGTCGTCCGGCGGTCCTCGTCGCGCATGTTGAAGAGGCTGGCACCTCCGGCTGATCGGCCCTGCACATGCGGGCCATTCAGCGAGCCGGCCGGAGCGGGCGGATCTTCAATGTGGGAGCGCGGCGGGCTGGAGGGTGGCGTCTTCTCGCAGCCCCATGCATGGAGGTCTTGAGCTAAGCCGAGACCGTGCGTGCCGGCCGCGGGCGCCGACCAGGCGCGGCGCGTGCGACGCTGATGCCAGGTCCGACGTCGCCGGCAAGCGGCGAGCACAAGAATGCGAGGCGAAGGCCAGCCGCAAGAATCAAGCTGCATTCCCGCGTCAGCCCTGCAATATTACCTCTCCATGCAAATCGTCGGCGATGCGGCCGGTGGTTGTCGGGCGTCGAAATCGGCACAGGCGCGTGAAGCTCGCTTTCCCGCCTTGCTGATCGGTCGCCCCGAAGGAGAAGTGGTGCGTACGGTGCCTCATCCGACGCGGCTCCCCGCAAGGAGTGGACAGCGCCGGTCCCTGCCGCAACGGCGCGGCAGCGGTCGTGATCCTGATCGCCTGGCGACCGCGGATGCGTTCGTCAGGCTGGAGCGGAGCGATCTGCGGTTCCCGAAGAACCGTGGCTGGCGTCGCGGTCGTGCCATACCGGCGCGGGAGGGCGCGCGGGCGACAGGCCGGCGCACCGGAGGGCGGGCATGACCGCAGCCGACGCCGACGCGCAGCACATTTCCGGCCTTGATCCGGTGAGCGACGCCCTCGACACGCTGTTCCCCTGGGAAACGCGGCATATCGAGCCGGCCGACGGCGAGCCGGTGAGCATGACCCTGCTGGCGCGGCAGGTCGGCGCCATCCGCCTGATCGAGACCGAGCGCCACTACAATGGCTGGTCGCGTACCGATCACCAGCCGGGGGCGGCGCCGCAGGCGCTGGCGGTGATCGGCTTCACCCTCGCCAAGGGGCTGGTGCTGGAGCCGCCCGGCAGCCGGCGGATGGTGATGGCCGAAAACGAGATGCTGGTCACTCCCTACCGGCCGGGCAGCCTGATCTGGCGCGGCTCCGGCTCGTCGACGCTGTTCCTGAGCTTCCCGGCGGAGCTGGTCGTCGACGTGCTCGGCCGGCATTTCCACCTGCCGGCCGATGGGCCGAGCTTCGATGCGCAATTGCTGTCGGAATTGCATCCCGGCCATGGCCTGCGCCATTTGGCCCAGCGGGTGATCGAGGATATCGGCGCCTTGCCGGAGACTACCCCGCCGCCGGTACGCGATCTGCTGATGCGGCAATATCAGGATGTGATGACCAGCCTGCTGCTGCTGCATGTGCCGCATTCGCTGAGCGACCAGCTGCGGCAGGCCAGCCAGGGCGGGCAGCCGCAGCATGTCAATCGTGCGCTGGATTACATACACGCCAATCTGGAGCAGCCGCTGACGCTGGAGGCCATCGCCATCGGTGCCGGCTGCAGCCCGCGCCAGCTGCAGCTGGTGTTCCGCAAGCATCTCGGCACCACGCCGATGGGCATGGCGAAGAAGCTGCGCCTGGAGGCGGCGGAAGCGCGGCTGCGCTCCGGCCATTACCGCAATGTGACGGAAGCGGCGGTGGCGCTGCATTTCAGCAATCTCGGCCGCTTCGCCGCCGAGTTTCGCGCGCTGTTCGGCTATGCGCCGCACCAGGTGCTGCCTTCGGCGGACTGACGACGTCGTCCGCAGGAGCCGACATTCCGCCACCGGCCGAGGCTCGCCACCGACTCAGGCGCTCGATTGCGCTGCCGCCCTTTCCGGCCAGTTTCATCACCCGATCATGCCGGAGCCGACGCTCAAAAAGCGTGTGGGGCGACCGTGCGGGTTAACCGCGCGGAAATAATTTCAAATTAAAATCAATTCATGCGTATTTTGTCTGCGTTTCTTCGCGATTTGGACGGCGATCACCCCGCGCGGCTTCTAAGACGGCGGTGGGTGACGAATTCCAGAAACGTGGGCGAGGAAAATGGCCGACCTGAATGTAGCCAGTGGCGCGACGACAACCGTCAACACCAATGCCTCCTACGGAGGTATTTTCCTTGGAAGCAGCTCGACGCTGATCGTTGATGGCGCTTCCATATCGACCGCTTATCTTGATCCAGGCAGCAATTCACTGATCAAGGTCACGGGTGGAGCGACCTTTACGAACACCGGCTGGACCGGCGGCTCGAATGTCACCTTCCAGATCGACGGCGCCTCGACGCTGGACTTCTCCATCGCCGCGGGCGGCGGCGGCGGCATCGACGGCCAGAAGGTCATTTTCACCGGCACCGGCGATGGCACCCTGCGGCTGCCCGGCGGCATAACCAGCCTCGACATCCAGGGCTTCGCCACGGGCGACGTGCTGCATTTCAGCGATGCCGACATTACCGAATTCCGCACCATCGATAATGGCGACGGCACCTTCACCCTTCAGGCGGTGCAGGTGCAGAGCGAGTGGTACACCGCGATCCTGTCCTCGGTGACGCTGTCGGGCAGCTTCAATCCCGCCGATTTCATCTTCGATCCCGAGACCGGCACCGTCGGCTATGCCTGCTTCCTGCGCGGCACCATGATCGCCACGCCGGAAGGAGAGACCGCGGTCGAGAACCTCAAGGCCGGCGACCTCGTGCTCACCCATGACGGCCGCAGCGTCGCGGTGAAGTGGATCGGCCATCGTACGCTGCGCGTCCGTGCCATCCCCGAGGCCAAGCGCATCGAGGCGATGCCGATCCGTATCCGCAAGGGCGCGCTCGGCAAGGGACAGCCGCATCGCGAGCTGGTGGTCTCGCCGCAGCACCACATGTATCTCGACGGTGCCCTGGTGCCGGCGGTGCTGCTGGTGAACGGCAAGACCATCGTGCAGGACTTCTCGATGGAGAAGATCGAGTATTTCCACGTCGAACTCGACCGCTTCGACGTCATCCTGGCCGAAGGCACGCCGACCGAATCCTATCTGGACACCGGCAACCGCGCCATGTTCGACGGCGAGAGCCGGGTCGTCACCCAGCTGCGCCCCAGCTTCCAGGAGGAGCGCCGGGAACTGACCCGGCAGGCCCGCGCCGCATGCGGCTTCGAGGTGCTGCGCAACGGCCCCCGGCTGAACAAGCTGCGCCGCCGCCTCTTCGCCCGCGCGGAAAGCCTGACCGGCCTGGTGCGCAAGACCGACAGCGGCCTGCGCCTGCTGTGCAACGGTGGCGAGATCCGGCCGGACGTGTCGTCCGAGGGGCGCTACAGCTTCACCCTGGAGACGCTGCCGGCCGGTGGCCTGCTGCTGCTGTCACGCACCACCGTGCTGCGCGACGGCGTCGACAATGCGACGCGCAGCCTTGACGTGGTCGGGGTCGGGGTTACCGGCATCGAACTGCGCGCCGGCGCTTCGGTCCGCGACATCCCGCTCGACCATGCCGCGCTTACCGGCTTCCACCCCATGCATCGGCATCAGGGCGGCCAGCGCCGCTGGACCTCGCAGGCGGCCCTGATGCCAGCCTCGCTGTTCACCGGGCTGAACGGGCCGGTGACGGTGACCCTCACCATCGATAGCGGTTCGCTGCGCTACTGGTCGAAGGCTGCGGCGAAGCGGATCGCCCGCGCCGCCTGAAAACGCTGACCATGCGAGCCGGCGGGGTCGTGACCGATCCCGCCGGCTTTTGCGTTTGGACGTGGGCGTTTGGACGTGGGGGTTTGGGCGCGGCGCCGGATTCGGCGCGCGCCCCACACATGGCAGGCCGCCCATGTCGCGCCGGCATGTCTTGTGCGCCGCGGCAAAAGGCCGGAGGTTGGGCGCGTCGATCGACGCTGACCGCTGGAGGCTGGACATGACGTGCATGAAGACCGCGGCATTGGTCGCGCTGGTCGTGCTGACCGGGGGCATCGCCGCCCGCGCCGAGGAGCCGCCGCTGTGGAAGCTCTACGAGCAATCGCTGAAGGGCGCCAAATATATCGACCTCACCCATGCCTTCGAGCCGGTGCAGCCGGTGTGGCCGGGCTTCGGCAATGCGGTGTTCAAGCCGGCGGTCGCCGGGCAGGACATCGAGGGCTATGTGAAGAAGGGCGAGGAATTCACCTATGAGAAGCACGGCTTCGTCGCCTCGGCCTATGAGCTGACCACCGACCAGTACGGCACCCAGCTCGACCCGCCCTCGCACTGGAACCCCAAGGGCGCCACCATCTCCGACCTGCCGGCGAGCTTCGCCATCCGGCCGCTGGCGGTGATCGACATCTCCGGCAAGGTGGCGAAGGACGAGGGCTACCACCTCGGCGTGGCGGATATCGAGGAATGGGAGAAGACCCATGGCCGCATCCCGGAAGGCGCGGTCGTGTTCGTGCGCTCGGACTGGTACAAGAAATGGGCGGACCGCGAGCGCTTCAACAAGAAGCCGTTTCCGGGCGTCGGCCTTGCGGCGCTGAAATTCCTGCATCTCGAGCGCAAGATCCTGTTCCACGGCCACGAGCCGCTGGACACCGACACCACGCCGACGCTCGAGGGCGAGCACTGGCTGATGCACAATAATTTCGCTCAGGCCGAGGGCGTCGCCAATCTCGACAAGGTGCCGGAGAGCGGGGCGCTGGTGACCATCGGCTTCGCCAAGCCGCTCGGCGGCTCGGGCGGCTATGCCCGCTACGTCGCCATCGCGCCGGCGGACTGGAAGGAGGGCGTCTCGGTGCTCGACGCGCCCGGCGCGCCGCTGCCGACGCAGGCGGCACCGCTGAAGCGCGACGCCAACGGGGTGTTCCGGCCGACGCCGTGAGCGGAGGGGCCGGAAGGCGGGCGCTGGCCGGCCCTCGCTTCCCGACCGCGCCGAGGTCGGCGCGGTCACGGTCCGGTGAGGGCGGTCCGTGCCAGTGGCTCATTTGGAATCAGCGTATTAGAGAGTTGCCTTCGATCCATATGTGAGCCGAAAGCCATGTCGATCAGTTCCGCCACCGTGCCGACCGCCCATGCCAGCCGCTATCTGCAGCAGCTCTGCAAGCACTGGGCGCACAAGTTCGAGGTCAGCTTCACCCCGGAGGACGGGCGGATCGTGCTGCCGGAAAACACCGTCGCCACCTTGCATGCCGATGCGGCGGGGCTCGGCGTGCGGCTGGAGGCGGTCGATGCGGAGACGCTGGAGCGGATGAAGGGCGTGGTCGCCCGCCATCTCGACCGCTTCGCCTTCCGCGAGGCGCCGCTGCCCTTCGACTGGCGCGACGCGGGCTGAACCTCAGGCCTTGCGGATGCGGAAGACCAGCTCGACGGCGCGGCGTTCGCTGGATTCCACGATATCGCCGAGCTGGCGGACCAGATGCGGGATGTCGATCACCGCCATCGGATCGGTGCAGACCACCTCGAAGCGCTGGCCCGGCGTGGCGCGCTCCAGCGCCCGGCGGGTGTGCAGCGCCGGCAGCGGGCATTTCAGCCCCTTCAGGTCGAGGAGCCGGGGCAGATCGGAATCAGGCTGATCGGAATCAGGCTGTTCGGAACCGGGCTTGCCGGGATCGGCATCGACAGGCATCAAGGTCACTCCTGCGGCTTCGCTTAAGGCGGGGGCGCGAACCCGGCAAGACTGAAGGCCGGGAAACGGAGGAAATCATGCGCGTAATGGGTTTCGCCGGCTGGAGCGGCGCGGGCAAAACGACGCTGCTCGCCCGGCTGATTCCGGTGCTGGTCGGACGGGGGCTGAAGGTCTCGACCATCAAGCACGCGCATCACGAATTCGACGTCGACACGCCGGGCAAGGATTCGCACACGCATCGCGTCGTGGGCGCCAGCGAGGTGCTTGTCGCCTCCTCGGTGCGCTGGGCGCTGATGCATGAGCTGCGCGGCGCGCCGGAGCCGGAGCTGCCGGAGCTGATCGCCCATCTCGCCCCGGTCGACCTGGTGCTGGTGGAGGGCTTCAAGCGCGACCGGCACCCGAAGATCGAGATCCACCGCGCGGAGGTGGACCGGCCGTTCCTGCATCCGGACGACCCGTTCATCGCCGCCATCGCCTCGGACGAGCCGCTGCCCGGTGTGAATCTGCCGGTGATCGAGCTCGATGCCACCGACACCATCGCCGATTTCGTCGAGGCCCATGCGGCAGCGGTGACGCTGGTGGACTGGCGCACCCGCTGAGCGCGGTCAGCCGACCGAGGCGATCAGCCGCTCGGCGGTCGCGAGGTCGTCGGGGGTGTTGATGTTGAGGAACGGGTCGTAGGGCTCGACCGGCCAGTCGACGGAGACGGTGCCGACGCGGGCAGTGAAGGCGCGCACGCGGCGCTCGCCCTCATCCAGCAGCAGCGCGCGCAGCCGCGGCGCGAGCGAGACATCCCACAGGCCGATCACCGGATGGTCGCGCCCGCCGGAGGCGGCGATGGCGGCAGCGGCTTCGCCTTTCTCCGCCAGCAGCCGGGCGACGAGATCGGGCGGCAGCAGCGGGCAATCGGCGGAGACGGTGAGGATGTGCCGCGCCCACGGCGCATGGGCGTGCGCGTACTCGAAGCCGGCAAGCAGGCCGGCAAGCGGGCCGGGGAAGTCCGGCAGCGGGTCCGCCACCACCGGCAAAGCGAGGCCGAAGCGCTGCGGGTCGCCATTGGCATTGAGGATGAGGGCATCGACCTGCGGCGCGAGGCGGGTGATCACCCGGTCGATGAGGCGGTGGCCGGCGACCGGGCGCAGGGCCTTGTCGCCGCCGCCCATGCGGCGCGACAGGCCGCCGGCGAGAATGACGCCGAGAATGCGGTTCCCGGTCACGCCGCCGGCCTTGTCAGCAGGAAGGCGGCGACGGCGAGCATCATCGCGCCGATGCCGGCCAGCACCAGGCCCGGGATGGCGGTGAAAGTCAGGATCATGAAGCTCGCCGCCATCGAGCCGGTGGCGACGAATTGCGCCCAGCGCGGCACCACACCCCGCGCGCGCCAGGCGATCACCGCCGGGCCGAGCTTGGGATGCGCCAGCAGCCAGCGCTCGAAGCGCGGCGAGGAGCGGGTGAACAGCCAGGCGGCGAGAATGAGGAAGGGCGTGCCCGGCAGCAGCGGCGCCACCAGCCCGACCACGCCGAGGCCGACGCAGACCCAGGCGAGGGCGAACAGCACCCAGCGTATGGGGGCGGCGGCGGTCGGGAAGGTGCGGTGCTCGTCGTTCATGGCGGCGGAGCTGGAGCCTCGTGGGTCTGGCGTCTCATTCCGGCCGGGGCGGGTGATCATCGTGGATCGATCATCCCGCGCTCCCGTCTGTGCGGGTGCAGCATAGCGGCTTATCCGGCGTCGAGCAGCCTCACCGCGACATCGCGCTCGAAAATGTGCAGCAGCAGGCGCAAGGCCCGGCCGCGCTCGCCTTCGAGATTGGGATCGGCGGCGACGAGGGTGCGCGCCTCGGAGCGGGCGCGCTCCAGCAGGTCGCCATGCACCTCCAGCCGGGCGACGCGGAAGCCGGGCAGGCCGCTCTGGCGGGTGCCGAGCAGGTCGCCCTCGCCGCGCAGTTCGAGATCCTTCTCGGCGAGATAGAAGCCGTCATCGGATTCGCGCAGCGCTTCCAGCCGGGCGCGGGCGATCTCGCCGAGCGGGCGGCGATAGACCAGCAGGCAGATCGAGGCGACGTCGCCGCGCCCGACCCGGCCGCGCAGCTGGTGCAGCTGGGCGAGGCCGAAGCGCTCGGCGTGCTCGATGACGATGATGCTGGCCTCCGGCACATCGACGCCGACCTCGACCACGGTGGTGGCGACCAGGATGCGGGTCTCGCCGCGCGCGAAGGCGCCCATGGCGGCGTCCTTCTCGGTCCCCTTCATCTTGCCGTGCACGAGGCCGACGGCGTCGCCGAAATGCTGCTTGAGGTCGGCGAAGCGTTCCTCGGCGGCGGCGAGGTCGGAGGTCTCGGATTCCTCCACCAGCGGGCAGATCCAGTAGACGCGCCGGCCCTCGGTGAGGGCGTGGCCGAGGCGGGCGATCACCTCGTCGAGCCGGTCCATCGCCACCATGCGGGTATCGATCGGCTTGCGGCCCTTCGGCTTTTCCCTGAGCTCGCTCGAATCCATGTCGCCGAAATAGGTGAGCACCAGCGTGCGCGGGATCGGGGTGGCGGTCATCACCAGCACGTCGACCGCCTCGCCCTTGGAGGCGAGGGCGAGGCGCTGGTGCACGCCGAAGCGGTGCTGCTCGTCGACCACCGCGAGGGCGAGGTCGGCGAAGCCGACGCCCTCCTGGAACAACGCATGGGTGCCGATGACCAGATCGACGTCGCCAGCGGCGAGGGCGCTGCGGATCGCCTCCCGCGCCTTGCCCTTCTCGCGGCCGGTGAGCAGGGCGACGCGGATGCCGGCGGCCTCGGCGAGCGGGGAGATGGTCTTCAGATGCTGGCGGGCGAGGATTTCGGTGGGCGCCATGATCGCCGCCTGATGGCCGGCCTCGATGACGGTGGCGGCGGCGAGCAGGGCGACGACGGTCTTGCCGGAGCCGACATCGCCCTGCAGCAGCCGCAGCATGCGGTTGCCCGAGCCGAGATCGGCGCGGATCGCGGCGAGCGCCGTCTCCTGCGAGCCGGTGAGGGCGAAGGGCAGGGCGGCGAGGATCTTCGCCGCGAGGGCGCCGGTGCCGACCACCGGGCGGCCGGTCTTGCGCACGGTGCGGGCCCGCACCAGGGCCAGCGCCAACTGGCCGGCGAGCAGTTCGTCATAGGCGAGGCGACGCCAGGCGGTGCCGGCGGGGGTGGCGTCGGCAGTGTCCTGCGGCTGATGGACCTTCGCGAGCGCGGCGTGGAACTCCGGCCCGCCGGGCAGGGAGCCCCAATCGGGCAGCAGGGGCGCATGTTCGGCGCCGGTACGCTGGACGGCGGCGGCAATGGCGCGGCGGAGGTGCCCCTGCCCGAGACCCTCGACCAGCGGATAGACCGGCTCGACGGGGGGCAGGCGGGCAAGGCCGGCATCGTCGAGCACGCGGTCGGGATGCACGATCTGCGGGATGCCGTCATAGAGCTGCACGGTGCCGGACACCCAGCGATCCTCGCCGACCGGCAGCATGTGCTCCATGCGGCCACGGTCGGCGGCGAAGAACACCAGCACCATGTCGCCGGTGTCGTCATGGGCGTAGACGCGGTAGGGCGCGCGCGAGCCGGGCGGCGTCGGCTGGTGGCGGTCGATATGGACGCGGACGGTGCCGATCTCGCCGGGCACCAGCTCGGCCACGGTCGGGCGGGCGCGACGATCCAGGGTGGAGGAGGGCAGGTGCAGCAGCAGGTCGAGCACCCGCGCGCCTTCCGGCTTGCCGAGCAGCCGGCCGAACGGGCGGGCGAGCTTCGGCCCGATGCCCGGCAGGTCGGTGAGGGCGGCGAAATAGGCGTTCAGGACGTCGGGGCGCATGGCGCGGCGAATGTGGACGAAGCCCGCGCGGGGTGCAATCCGCGACGCCCGGCTCTCCCCATCCGGGAGCGGCCAGGGGCAAGAACTTCCCGGCGTCCTGCCATCGGCGGGCCGTGCACCGGCCGGTTCTCGCGCCACCCTCGCCATCATGCGGGAAATTTCTCGCGCCGCCGGGCCGGACGGATGGGACGCCTCTTCCCGAAACCCCTCCCATTGCCTACCTGACAGCGGGACGGCGGCGCGCTAAGAGGTGCGCTTTCCTTTCGGGTCGCGCATGGCGACCCTAACGAGGCGCATTCGATGACCGGAACCACGCGGTCGAGCGCGGGGCTCGACCCTCGCCGACGGCGGCTTCTCTTCCGCTCCTGGCATCGCGGCACGCGCGAGATGGACCTGCTGATGGGCCGCTTCGCCGACGCCCTGCTGCCCGAAATGAGCGAAGAAGAGGTCGATGCTTTCGAGATCCTGATCGAGATCGAAGACCCGGACCTGCTGGGCTGGGTCAATAGCGGCGCCGCCCCGGCGCCGTTCGACACGCCGATGTTCCAGCGGTTCTGCCGCTTCCACCTCTCCGGGGAAGGCCTTCCCGAAATATGACCAAAGCCCATTCCGCCCCGATCGCCCGCGGCCTGATCGAAAATCTTGCTCCCGGCCGGACGGTGACCCTCGCCAATGTGCCGGCCGGCATGGAAGGTCTGGTCATCGGCGACCTCGCCCGCGCGCTCGCCGCCAAGGACGATGCCGCCTGGCCGACGCTCACCGTGATCTGCCGCGATGTCGAGCGCATGGCGGAGCTGGAGCGGGCGCTCGCCTTCTTCGCCCCCGAGGTCGAGCGGCTGTCGCTGCCGGGCTGGGACTGCCTGCCCTATGACCGTGCCTCGCCGCATGGCGACATCGTCGCCCGGCGCATGACCACGCTGGCCCGGCTGGCGCGGGTGAAGGGGCGCGAGGGCGGCTCGGTGGTGCTCACCACCGTGGACGCCGCCCTGCAGCGGGTGCCGAAGCGGGCGCTGATCGGCACGCATTCCTTCTCGGCAGCGCCGGGCAATGCGCTCTCCCTCGACGACGTCACCGGCTGGGCGGAGGTGAACGGCTTCATCCGCACCCCGACCGTGCGCGACACCGGCGAATATGCGGTGCGCGGCGGCATCGTCGACCTGTTCCCACCCGGCCTGCCGCTGCCGGTGCGGCTCGATTTCTTCGGCGACACGCTGGAATCCATCCGCTCCTTCGATCCGGAGACCCAGCGCACCGCGGCGCAGATGCGCGCGCTCGACCTGGTGCCGATGAGCGAATTGCAGCTCACCAGCGAGACGATGCGCCGCTTCCGCATGGCCTATGTGGCGCAGTTCGGCGCCGCCCAGCGCGGCGACATGCTCTATGAGGCGGTGAGCGAAGGCCGGCGCTATCCCGGCATGGAGCACTGGCTGCCGCTGTTCCATGACGGGCTCGACACGCTGTTCGACTATACCGGCGACAGCCCGGTGGTGATGGAGGCGCAGAGCGTCGAGGCGGCGGGCGAGCGGCTCGCGCAGATCCGCGACTATTACGACGCCCGCCGCGAGAGCCAGGACCTGGCGCATGCGCATTCCGGCCAGGGCATGCTGGGGAGCGGGGCGCCCTATAAGCCGCTGCCGCCGGAGGCGCTCTACCTCACCGAGGCCGAATGGGCGAAGCGTCGCGAGGCGGCTCCCGCCGTGGCGCTGACCGCCTTTGCGGTGCCGCCCTCCAAGCAGGTGATCGACCTCGGCGGCCGCGCCGCGCGCTCCTTCGCCCCCGAGCGCGCCGATCCGGAAGCCAACCTGTTCGAGGCCGCCGTCGGCTATCTGCGCGAGCTGTCGCCGCAGAAGCGCACCGTGGTGACCGCGTGGTCGGAGGGGTCGCTCGACCGGCTTACCACCGTGCTCGGCGACCATGGCCTCAGGGGCGGCCAGCGCGTCGGCACCCGCGATGCCGCCGAGACGCTGCCCAAGGGCGCCATCGGCTTCTCGGTGCTCGGCATCGAGAGCGGTTTCGAGACCGATACGCTGGTGGTGATCGGCGAGCAGGACATCCTCGGCGACCGCCTGGTGCGGCCCAAGCGCAAGGCGCGCCGGCCACAGGACGTGATCTCCGAGCTTTCGGCGCTGACCGCCGGCGATCTCGTGGTGCATGTCGACCACGGCATCGGCCGGTTCGTGGGCTTGAAGACCATCGAGGCGATGGGCGCGCCGCATGACTGCCTGGAAATCCACTACGCGGAAGGCTCCAAGCTGTTCCTGCCGGTGGAGAATCTCGAACTGCTGTCGCGCTACGGCTCGGAGGATACCGAGGCGCAGCTCGACCGGCTGGGCGGCGGCGGCTGGCAGGCGCGCAAGGCCAAGATGCGCTCGCGCATCCGCGAGATGGCGGCGGAGCTGATCAAGGTGGCGGCCGAGCGCCAGCTCAAGGAAGCGCCGCGGCTGGTGCCGGCGGAGGGCGTCTATGACGAATTCCGCGCCCGCTTCCCCTATGAGGAGACCGAGGACCAGGAAGCCTCGATCGAGGCGGTGTTCGACGATCTCGGCTCCGGCCACCCGATGGACCGCCTCGTCTGCGGCGATGTCGGCTTCGGCAAGACCGAGGTCGCGCTGCGCGCTGCCTTCGCGGTGGCGCTGAACGGCAAGCAGGTGGCGGTGGTGGTGCCGACCACGCTGTTGGCGCGCCAGCATTTCAAGACCTTCTCCGAGCGCTTCAAGGGCTTGCCGGTTGTGGTGCGGCAGCTTTCGCGGCTGGTGCCGTCCAAAGAGGTGAGCGAGACCAAGAAGGGGTTGGCCGACGGCACGGTCGATATCGTCGTCGGCACCCATGCGCTGCTTGGAAAAGCGATCTCCTTCAAGGATCTCGGCCTCGTCATCGTCGACGAGGAGCAGCATTTCGGCGTCGGCCACAAGGAGAAGCTGAAGCAGCTGCGCGCCGAGGTGCATGTGCTGACGCTGACGGCCACGCCGATCCCCCGTACGCTGCAACTGGCGATGACCGGGGTGCGCGAACTGTCCATCATCGCCTCGCCGCCGGTGGACCGGCTGGCGGTGCGCAGCTTCGTGACGCCGTTCGATCCGCTGATCGTGCGCGAGGCGCTGCTGCGCGAGCGCTATCGCGGCGGCCAGAGCTTCTATGTGTGCCCGCGCATCGAAGACCTCGGCGAGGTGAAGGAGTTCCTCGACAAGAACGTGCCGGAGGTGAAGGTCACCATCGCGCATGGCCAGATGGCGGCGACGCAGCTCGAAGAGATCATGACCGCCTTTTATGACGGGCAGTTCGACGTGCTGCTGTCGACCACCATCGTGGAGTCCGGCCTCGACGTGCCGAACGCCAACACGCTGATCATCCACCGCTCCGACATGTTCGGCCTCGCCCAGCTCTATCAGCTGCGCGGACGGGTCGGGCGCTCGAAGACCCGAGCCTATGCGATCTTCACCCTGCCGGCCGAGAAGCAGATCACCCA
This sequence comes from Ancylobacter defluvii, assembly GCF_018390605.1. Classification (GTDB taxonomy): domain Bacteria; phylum Pseudomonadota; class Alphaproteobacteria; order Rhizobiales; family Xanthobacteraceae; genus Ancylobacter; species Ancylobacter defluvii. Next base: position 342,578 of record NZ_JAHBGD010000002.1, on the reverse strand, counting down.
GCAGGCGGAGAAGCGGCTGAAGGTACTGCAATCACTCGACACGCTGGGGGCCGGCTTCCAGCTGGCCAGCCACGATCTCGACATTCGCGGCGCCGGCAATCTGCTCGGCGACGAGCAGTCCGGGCATATCAAGGAGGTCGGCTACGAACTTTATCAGGAGATGCTGGAGGAGGCGATTGCCAACCTCAAGGCCGGCATCACCGCGCCGGTGGCTGAGAAATGGTCGCCGCAGATCTCCATCGGCGCGCCGGTGCTGATCCCGGAAGACTATGTCGCCGATCTGCATGTGCGGCTGAACCTCTATCGCCGGCTCGCCGATCTGGAGACAGAGGAGGAGATCGAGGAGGTCGGCACCGAACTGATCGACCGCTTCGGCCCGGCGCCGGAGGAGGTCAAGCAGTTCCTCAAGCTGGTGGCGATCAAGGCGATGTGCCGTCGCGCCAATGTCGAGAAGGTCGATGCCGGCCCGCGTGGCGCGGTGCTCACCTTCCGCGAAAACCAGTTCCCCAATACCGCCGGGCTGGTCGCCTATCTTGGCAAGCCGCATGTGATCGCCAAGGTGCGACCGGATCTGAAGGTGGTGTTCTCCGACGACTGGCCGGAAGCCAATGCGCGGCTCAAGGGCGTCGGGGCGATCCTGAAGGAGCTGGCGAAGATCGCCGGCGGCACCGCCAAGGCGGCGTGACGGGCCGGTTGGGGCGTCTGGCGGTTAGGGCGGGGTAGGTGAGGCGGCGCGGGCCTGCGTCCTTCGAGGCTCGCTCCGCTCGCATCTCAGGATGAGGGTGTCCTGTGGGAAAGCACCGAAAGGCCGGCGACCACGCCTCGTCATTCCAGCTCGAGCGCAACTTCGCGCGGGAACCGCTCTCTCAATCTGCGCAATCCCGAATGCCCTTCGGCCGTCTAGGACGACGGAGCAAAGGCGGAGCGGAAGTCTCCCGTCTGCTACGGATCGGAATCGTAGGCGCCGTCGCCATCGGGCAGGTCGTCGGCGTCCACGTCGTTGCCGATGCCGACGCCCACGCCGCCCAGCTCATTGCCGCCGGCCTGGTTCATGTAGTCCATCGACTTGTCCGAACCGGGCCGATCCGGCATCGGGCCGGGATCGAGATAGTTCGGGTTGTTCAGCGGCGGAATGACGATTTCCTCGCCCTGCGCGCGCGGCTGGGGATGCACGGTGATGGACTGCTGGGCCCACGCAGGACCGGCAGCAAAGGTCGCGGCGGCAAGGCCGGCGGCGAGAAGCGCGTAACGCATGGTCGAACTCCGAAGGACAGCCAATCTCCGCGCCGCCCGCCCCCTAAGGAGCCGTTTCCGCCCGGCATGTCCAGCGTCAGGGCGTCGCTAGGTTAAGGAAATCGGCGGGTGTGGCCGCGGCGACCCGTCGCGGGTGCGGCGATGGTAACCGCGTCATGCCGCTTCAGCGCGTGCGTTCGCCCTGCCACCAGGTTTCGGCCAGCGTGCCGCGCAGCGACAGCGTCGCCGGCCGCTCGACATCGCGCCAGCGCGCCAGCCATTCGCCCGGCGTGTGGAACAAGGGCAGCGAGAAGCGGGCCGAGATCAGCACCCGGTCGAGCGCCCGCACGGCGGTGACGAACTCCTCGCGCGGGCGGGCGGCGAGCAGCGCCTCGATCATCGCATCCGCCGCCGGGCTCCTCAGCCCCATGAAGTTGCGGGTGCCCGGCGTGTCGGCGGCGGCCGAGCCGAAATAGAAGCTCTGCTCATTGCCGGGCGACAGCGACTGGTCCCAGATATAGGGCACGATATCGTAATCGTAGTTCATCTTGCGCGCCTCGAACTGGGCACCGTCGACGAGGCGGATCGACAGCTCGATGCCGGCGCGCTTCAGCATGCGCTGCCAGGCCAGCGCCAGACGCTCCTGATCATAGGTGCCGACCAGCACCTCGGGAGCGAGCGGGCGGCCATCGGCGCGCGAGACCAGCCGGCCGGCCCTGAGCCCGTAGCCGGCGGCCTCGAAATGCTCCAGCGCCCTTCTGAGTCCGGCGCGGTCGCGGCCGGAGCCGTCGGAGGCTGGCGGCTGCCAGGAGCCGGCCATTACCTCGGGCAGCACCGCGTCGGGATAGGGGGCCAGCAGCTTTCGCTCGTCGGCGGAGGCGGGGCGGCCGCGGGCGGAAAGCTCGGAGCCGTCGAAGAAGCTGCCGCAGCGCCGGTACAGGCCGAAATACAGCTTGGCGTTCGCCCATTCGGCGTCGAACAGTTCGGCCATGCCGGCGCGGATGCGCACGTCGTCGAAGGGCTTGCGGCGCATGTTGAAGATCAGCGCCGAATAGGGCTTGGGAACGCGGGTAGCGATGTCCTCGCGCAGGATGCGCCCGTCGCGCACCGCCGGGATGTCGTAGCCCGCGCTCCAGCGGCCGGGGTCGGTCTCGAAGCGGATATCGGTGAGGCCGCGCTTGAAGGCTTCGAACAGGCCGTTGACCTCGCGGTAATAATCGTAGCGCAGCTCGTTGAAATTATAGAGCCCGCGATTGACCGGCAGCGCGTCGCCCCAATAGTCGGCGCGCCGGCGCAGGGTGACGCTCTCGCCGGGGCGCACGGCGGCGACCTCGTAGGGGCCGGAGCCCAAAGGCGCCTTGAAGCTGGTCTGCTCGAAGGTCGCGGGATCGGTGGCGTGGCGGGCGAGGATCGGCATCAGGCCGAGGATCAGCGGCAATTCGCGGTCGGCGCCGGCGAAGTCGAAGCGGACCGACCGCTCCCCGGTGGCTTCGGCCTTGGCGACCTTGCCGTAAAAGCTGCGCAGATTGGGGCGCCCGCGGGTACGCAGCAGCTCGAAGGAGAACAGCACGTCGGCGGCGGTGACCGGGACGCCGTCGGCGAATCGGGCGCGCTCGTCGATCTCGAAGGCGACATAGGCGCGGGCGTCGTCGGTCTCGATCGAGCGGGCGAGGAGGCCGTAGACGGTGAAGGCCTCGTCGGGCGAGCGCGCCATCAGGCTCTCGACGAGGTTCCATCGCACGAACGGCGCCGGCGAGCCGCGCACGATGAACGGATTGAGGCTGTCAAAGGCGCCGACCGCGCCCTGCACCAGCCGCCCGCCGCGCGGCGCGGCGGGATTGACGCTGGCATAGTGAGCAAAATCAGCGGGATAGAGCGGGTCGCCATGCATGGCGAGGCCATGGCGCGCGGCGGTTTTTGCCGATGAGGCGGCGGCTGCCACGGTTTCGGCATGCCCGCGGGTCACAATGAGCGGCAGGCAGGCGGCGGTCCAGACTGCGCCTTTCGCGGCCACGAGGCCGTTGCGCAGGACGGCGCGACGGGTGATATCGGTCACGCTTGCTGTTTCCTTGCGACGGATTCGCTCCGGATTGGTCGCGCCACTGATAACAGAATGGACGCCGGCCGCGCCATGAGCCACTGTCTTGCCGCATTTGAACGGGAGACAGCCTCGTCTTCCCAGAGGCGCCAAGGCGTCCGTCGCCGTAGCCTATGCCGCGGTTCGCACGACAGGAACTTGATATGATCAGACGCTCGTTTCCCGCGCCGCAGTCGCGCCTCGCGCGCAAGGTCGCCGGAGCTGCCCTGCTGCTCGCTCTTGCCGGCGCCGGCCCGGCCTTCGCCCAGGCGCAGCAGAAGCCGGCGGCCAAGCCCGCCGCTCCGGCCGCCAATGCCCAGGCGCCGGCACCGCAGCAGCAGGCCGCCCCGCAGATCCCCGCCATCCCGATCCCGTGGGTGAAGCGCTGCGAGGACAATCCGCAGATCAACAAGAAGGTCTGCAACTACGAGCAGAGCATCATCACCGACACCGGGCAATTCCTGGTCCGCTTCGGCATCTTCGAAGTGAAGGACGACCCGAAGAAGTTCTTCACCGTCTCCTTCCCGACCGGCGTGCTGCTGCGCCAGGGCTTCCGCGTGGCGCTGGCCAACGAGCAGCCGATCCTCGGCACCTACATCATGTGCGACGAGCGCACCTGCCGCGGCGACCTGCAGGTTGACGACGAGTTCATCGCCCGCATGAAGAAGGCTCCGGGCCTGACCATCCAGGCCGCCAACGCGGTCGGCCGGCTGATCAATTACCCGATCGGCCTCGGCGATTTCGCCAAGGTCTATGACGGCGGCGATACCGATCCGAAGGTCTTCGAAGAGCAGGTCAAGAAGATCCAGGACCAGGTAAAGGCCCGCCAAGAGCAGCTGAAGGCCCAGGCGGATGCGCGCGAGCAGGCCACCAAGCAGGGGCTGGAGAAGCTCGGCGCCGAGAAGCTGAAGGGCGCCCAGCCGGCGCAGTGACGCCGGCGCTTCCGCACCCGGAAGGCGCGACGCCAACGAAAATGCCCGGCCTCTCGCGAGGACCGGGCATTTTTCATTGTCGAGGCATTCTTCGGCGAGGCGACCCCTGGGGAGGGGCGGGGCTATTGCAGCCGGTCGCTCTTCACCCGCCAGCCGCCATCGCCATCGGCGGCGAGCATTTCCTCGACCTGGGGATGGCGCACCGGCTCGCCGGAGGTGTCGGGTTCGAGATTCTGCTCGGAGACATAGGCGACATATTCGGTGTCGGCGTTCTCGGCCAGCAGGTGGTAGAAGGGCTGGTCCTTGGACGGGCGCATGTGCTCGGGGATCGATTCCCACCACTCGTCGGTGTTGGCGAACTCCGGGTCCACATCGAACACCACGCCGCGAAACGGGAAGTGGCGGTGGCGTACCACCTGGCCGATGCGGTACTTGGCGCTGCGTTCCTTCATATCCATATCGTTCGCCTTTCCGCGCGGGTGAGCCCTAAGCGCCGGGTGCGATGATGTCAACTTTAGCAGTACTCGTGCTGCGGAAGAGGATGCTACCTTAGGCCTAGTTCTGCTGTGGATGAGCAAGCAACCGGCGTGCCGGACGTTGTGGCGATTGACCGCGCCGCGGTGAGCCGATAGCCAACGCGCATGGCCGACGTCCTCGCGCTTGCGCTTCCCTTCTTCGGAGTGATCTTCCTCGGCCTCGGCTGCGGCAAGATCGCGCGCATCCCGGAGAGCGGGCTCGCCTGGCTGAGCTTCTTCATCATCTATGTGGCGCTGCCGGCGCTGTTCTACTCGCTGGTGGCGCGCACGCCGTTCCACGAACTGGCCAATGGCCGCTTCATTCTGGTGACGACGCTTTCTACCGCGACCTGCTTCGCGCTGTCGCTCGCCGTCGGGCTCTGGCTGCGCCGCAACCTGCCGGAAGCGACGATCTCGGCCATCGTCGGCTCCTATTCCAATGTCGGCTATATGGGGCCGGGGCTGACTCTCGGCGCCCTGGGGGCGGCCGCCTCGGTGCCTACCGCGCTGATCTTCGTGTTCGACAGCCTGTTCTTCTTCACCGTGGTGCCGCTGCTGATGGCACTGGGCGGGCGCGACAAGCGCTCGCTGGGAGCGACGCTCAGGTATGTGGTGCGGCGGGTGGTGACGCATCCTTTCAACGTCGCCACCTTTCTCGGCGTGCTTTCTGCCGCCATCGAGTTCCACCCGCCGGCGGCGATCGACCGCATGCTGGAATTCCTGAAGAACGCGGCGGCGCCCTGCGCGTTGTTCACCCTCGGCGTCTCGGTGGCGCTGCGCCCGATGGGCAAGGTCTCCGGCGAGGTGCCGTTCCTCATCGCCATCAAACTGCTGGTTCACCCGCTGCTGGTGTTCACCGTGCTGATGCTGGTGGGCGGCTTCTCTCCGGTATGGGTGGCGACCGCGGTGCTGATGGCCGGGCTGCCGCCGGCGCTCAATGCCTTCATCATGGCCAAGCAGTACGAGACCTATGTCGAAGGCGCCTCCGGTGGCGTGCTGATCGGCACCGTGGTGTCGGTGGCGACCGTCACCGCGCTGCTCTATGCGGTGCAGCACGACATGCTGCCGCATGGGTTCAACTGATAAATCAGCTTATTAAGCGACGTTGTTCGTGCCCGATGTCAGGCCGGAGGCAGCAGCGCGCATCAGCGGCGGCACGTCGCGGCTGGGGCCGACCCCCTCGCGCATGACGAGGCGGCGCAGCGTCGCCGACCGGCCGAGCGCCCACAGTCCCAGCCCGCGCACCCCCTGGACGGGCAGAAAATCGGTGAGCAGCGAGCGGTTGAACAGGTCGACGGCGAGGCTGCGGCTTTCCACATCCGCCGTGCGGCGGCGCTCATAGGCGGTGGCGACGTCGGCGCCGGCGATGTCATGCCCGGCGCGGCGGGCCTGGCCGGCGAGCTCGGCGAGGGTGGCGGCGTCGCGGATGCCGAGATTCAGCCCCTGGGCGCCGATCGGCGGGATGATGTGTGCCGCCTCGCCAAGCAGGAAGATGCGGCCGCTGGCGAAGCGCTCGGCGGTGCGGGAGCCGAGCGGGAAGGCGCCGCGCCGGCCGTCGAGCCGCATCTTGCCGAGCAGCGAATGGGCGCGGCGCTCCATTTCGCGCGAGAAACCGGCCTCGTCGAGCGCCATCAGCGCCTCGGCATCCTTCGGCGCGACGACGCAGACGATGCTGGTGCGGTTGCCGGGCAGCGGCACCAGCGTGAACGGGCCGGTCGGGGTGTGGAACTCGGTGGAGATGTCGCGATGCGGGCGGTCATGCGACAGCGTCGCGGTCACCGCGACCTGCGGGTAGTCCCGCGCGCGTAGGCCGATGCCGGCGGCGGCGCGGCAGGGCGAGTCGCGCCCATCGGCGGCGACCACCAGGGCGGCGACCAGCGAGCGGCCATCGTCGAGGGCAAGCGTCGCCGCGTCGGCGGCATCCGACACGGCTGTGACGCTGGCCTCGACGCGGGTGATTCGCGGCGCGGCGGCGACGCTCGCCTCCAGCGCCGTCAGCAGCGGCTCGTTCTCGACGTTCCAGGCGAAGGCCGGCAGGCCGAGCTCGCCCGCCTCGAAGCTCACCTCCGGGGCGCGCCACAGGCGGTGGGTATCATCGACGAGGCGCATGACCCGCAGCGGCGAGACCTTTTGCGCCGAGCCCCGGCCGGCGAGGCGCGGCCATACGCCGAGCGCATCGAGCGCGCGCACCGAGCCATCCATCAGCGCGGTGGTGCGGGCGTCGCGCCGGCGCGGCGGGCCGATCAGCGCCACGTCGAGCCCTTCGCCGGCAAGGGCGAGGGCGGCGATCATCCCCGCGGCGCCGGCGCCGACCACCGCCACCGGTGAACCTTCGACCAATGCGGGCGTTGGGTTTTGCGGCGCGGATGCGAGGTGCGGCTCCATCGAGGCCTCCATCTTGTGTTGTGCGGGGCTATAAGGCCGGGCATGAGTGTGGGATAAGCGAGGGCAACGCGGTCTGTCCATGCGGATCGGTACGGGCGTGATATATGCGCGACGTCGACGAAGAACATGCCGGCCGGTCTCGCGTCGCGGCCTTGGGAGAACCACCAGTGGCGGTGTCCGCTAAACCTTTTGCCGAGAGGCCGACGCGTCAGCAGACGCTGGCCTTCGCGGTTCATGTCTTCACCGCCACCGGCGCGGTGCTCGGCCTGCTGGCCCTGATCGCCGCCGTCGAGGGCAATTGGGCGCTGATGTTCGCCTGGCTCGGCGCCGCCTTGTTCGTCGACGGCATCGACGGCTCGATCGCCCGCAAGGTGCGGGTGGTGGAGGTGCTGCCGCGCTGGTCGGGCGAGACGCTCGACCTCGTGGTCGACTACCTCACCTATGTGCTGGTCCCGGCCTTCGCGGTGGCGACCGGCGGGCTGATGCCGACCTGGCTCGCCGTGCCGGCCAGCGCGGCGATCCTGCTCACCAGCGCGCTGTATTTCGCCGACACCAACATGAAGACCGAGGACAAGTATTTCCAGGGCTTCCCGGCGGTGTGGAACCTGGTGGTGTTCTACTTCTTCCTGCTGCCGATGAACGGCTACGTCATCGCCGCCCTCATCGCCTTCCTGTCGGCGGCAACCTTCCTGCCGATCAAGTTCGTGCACCCGTTCCGGGTGGTGCGGGGGCGGCTGCTGACCATCGGGCTGCTGGCGCTGTGGGCGCTGCTTGCGGCGACGGCGGTGATCGAGCGGCTGGCGCCGCCGACCTTCGTCAGCGTCGGCCTCTGCCTCGTCGGCCTGTATTTCCTGCTGTTCGGGCTGGTGCCGTCGCGGCGCCGGGCTTCGTGACCTTCTCGATCTTTCCGGAGTGAGTTCCATGGTGTTGGCGGTGCGCGTGCACGAGGTCGGCGGACCCGAGGTGCTGAAGGTCGAGGACGTGGAAGTCGGCGCGCCGGGGCCGGGCGAGGTGCGGCTGCGCCACACCGCCATCGGGCTGAACTTCATCGATACCTATTTCCGCTCCGGCCTGTATGCGCCGGCGGGCGGGCTGCCGTTCACGCCCGGCAACGAGGCGGCCGGCGTGATCGAGGCGGTGGGCGAGGGCGTCACCGGCTTCAAGCGCGGCGACCGCGTGGCCTATGGCACCGCGCTGGGCGCCTATTGCGCCGAGCGGGTGATGCCGACGACGACGCTGGTGAAGCTGCCCGACGGCATCGACGATGCCACCGCCGCCGCCATGATGCTCAAGGGCATGACCGCCCGCTACCTGCTGCGCCAGACCTACCCGGTGAAGGCCGGCGACGTGGTGCTGGTGCAGGCGGCCGCCGGCGGCGTCGGGCAGATTCTCTGCCAATGGGCGAACCATCTCGGCGCCACGGTGATCGGCACTGCCGGCTCGCCGGAGAAATGCGCCATCGCCCGCGAGGCGGGCGCCGCCTACACCATCGACTACACCAAGGAGGACTTCGCGGCGCGGGTGAAGGAGATCACCGAAGGTGCGCTGTGCGACGTGGTCTATGACGGCGTCGGGCAGGCGACCTATCCGGCGTCGCTGGACTGCCTGCGCCCGCGCGGCATGTGGGTGAGCTTCGGCAACGCCTCCGGCGCCATCCAGAACTTCTCGCTGTTCGCGCTGTCGCAGAAGGGCTCGCTCTATGCGAGCCGCCCGACGCTGTTTACCCATGTGGCGACCCGCGAGGCGCTGGAAGCCAACGCCGCCGATCTCTTCGACGTCGTGCTGAAGGGCGTGGTGAAGATCCCGGTCAACCAGCGCTACAAGCTCGCCGATGCCGCCGAGGCGCATCGCGAGCTCGAAGGGCGCAAGACCACGGGATCGAGCGTGCTGATTCCCTGAGGCGGTCTCCTTGCGGGCCAGCTCTTCCCGATGGGGAGAGGAAAACGGCGTGGAAACGTCTGATGGCGACGTCCTGCTGAAAAATACGAAATTGCCGTGAATTGGAGCAGATTCACGCAAGCCGCGATCAGACTTTGGACTTGCTCCGCTTACCCGGCATGCGATGCTTGTTAAAAGTGCATCTGCCGTGGAGCCCGGATGAGACATCGCTGCCCGCTCCGACCGGTTCCGCCAGGGATGGCTGCCGCGCGTTCGTCGACGCGGGGTGACAGCCGCCGGGACACGCGCCATGCCCGGTGAAGTGATCTCCGGTAAAGCTTTGTCCGGTGAAGCCATGCCCGATATCGCCACCTCCGATCCTGCCGCTTCTGGAGCCGTGCCGCCGGCGGTGCTGGAGGCGATCGGGCTCACCAAGCGCTTCGGCGCCCTTGTGGCGAACGACCATGTGAGCCTCGCCATCCGTGCCGGCGAGACGCATGCGCTGCTCGGCGAGAACGGCGCCGGCAAGTCGACGCTGGTGAAGATGATGTGCGGCCTGTTGCAGGCCGATTCCGGCGAGCTGCGCTTCGCGGGCGAGCCGATCACCTTTCCCGACCCGGCCGCCTCCCGCGCCAAGGGCATCGGCGTGGTGTTCCAGCATTTCGCGCTGTTCGACGCGCTCACCGTGGTGGAGAACGTCGCGCTCGGGCTGCCCGGCAGGGAGCCGCTGGCGGCGCTCGCCGCCCGTATCGAGGACTGCGTCGGCCGCTACGGGCTGGAGGTCGAGCCGCATCGGCGGGTCGGCGAGCTTTCCGTCGGCGAGCGGCAGCGGGTGGAGATCGTGCGCTGCCTGCTTGGCGATCCGCGGGTGCTGATCCTCGACGAGCCGACCTCGGTGCTCACCCCGGACGAATCCGAGAGCCTGTTCCGCACCGTGGACCTGCTCACCGCCGAGGGACGGGCGGTGCTGTTCATCTCGCACAAGCTCGACGAGGTGCGCCGCCTGTGCCAGCGCGCCACGGTGCTGCGCGGCGGTAAATTCATCGCCGAGGTCGATCCGCGCCGCGAGAGCTCGGCCAGCCTCGCGCGGTTGATGGTGGGTGCCGAGGTGCCGCGCACGCCGCGCGTGGCGACGCATGAGCTCGGCGAGCCGCGCCTGCTGATCAAGAACCTCACCCTCAAGGGCGACGGCTCGCGCGGCTCGGCGCTGCACGCCATCAACCTCGAGATCCGCGCCGGCGAGATCGTCGGCATCGCCGGGGTGGCGGGCAACGGCCAGACGACGCTGTTCGAGGCGCTGTCCGGCGAGCGGCGGGGCGAGGATGCGGAGGCGATCGTCATCGACCGCACGCCGGCCGGCGCGCTGGGGCCGACCGAGCGGCGGGCGCTCAAGGCCGGCTTCGTGCCGGAGGAGCGGCTCGGCCACGCGGCGGCGCCGGACATGCGGCTCTCCGACAACGTGCTGCTGACCACCCATGGCGACGGGCGGATCGTGCGCCACGGCGTCGTTCGCCACTCGGTGCTGAATGCGATGTTCGCCGACATCGTCAAGCGCTTCGACGTGCGCTTCGGCGGCAAGGACCCGAAGGCGCGGCGGCTGTCCGGCGGCAATCTGCAGAAATTCGTCATCGGCCGCGAGGTGCTGCGCGAGCCGGTGCTGCTGGTGGTCGACCAGCCGACCTGGGGCGTCGACGCGGCGGCGGCCGGCTTCATCCGCACCACGCTGCGGCGGAAGGCGGCGGAAGGCTGCGCGGTGCTGGTGATCAGCCAGGACCTCGACGAATTGCTGGAATTCACCGACCGCATCGCGGTGATGAGCGAGGGGCGGCTCACCCAGCCGGTGCCGGTGGAGGAAACCTCGCGCGAGGCGATCGGCCTCGCCATGGGCGGCGCGCACGGGGCTCCGGCGCAGGAGGATGCCGATGCCGCTTAAGCTCGAACGGCAGGAAAACGTCCCGCTCGCCGGCCTGGTGGCGGCGCCGTTCGTGGCGCTGGCCTTCACGCTCATCGTCGGCGCGGCCATGTTCCTCGCCATGGGCCACGACCCGATCGAGGCGTTCCGCATCTATTTCATCGAGCCGCTGGGCGATGCCTATACCTTGCAGGAGCTGGTGGTGAAAACCTGCCCGCTGCTGCTGATCGGCGTCGGGCTCGCCTTCTGCTACCGCGCCAATCGCTGGAACATCGGCGCCGAGGGGCAGTATGTCGCCGGCGCGCTGCTCGGCTCCTGGCTGGCGCTGGCGACGCACGGCACCGGTGCCGGGCCGTGGGTGCTGCCGGCGATGCTGGTGCTCGGTGCCCTGGGCGGTGCCGCCTACGGGCTGATCCCGGCCTTGCTGCGGGTACGCTTCGGCGCCAGCGAGATCCTGACCTCGCTGATGCTGGTCTATGTCGCCGAGCTGTTTCTCGACTATCTGGTGCGCGGGCCGTGGCGCGACCCGGCCGGCTTCAACTTTCCCCAAAGCGTGACCTTCGACGCGGTGGCGACCATGCCGCTGCTGCTCGACGAGGGGCGCCTCCATGGCGGCATCGTCATCGCGCTGATCGTGGTGGTGGCGGCGACCTTCGTGCTGGGGCGCACGCTGGTCGGCTTCTCCATCGAGCTGGGCGGTTCCGCCCCGCGCGCGGCCGCCTTCGCCGGCTTCGACGAGAAGCGGGTGACCTATGGCGTGTTCGCCGTCTCCGGCGCGCTGGCGGGGCTCGCCGGCATCATCGAGGTGGCGGGGCCGATCGGCAACATGCAGCCGTCGATCTCGCCGGGCTACGGCTTCACCGCCATCATCGCCGCCATGCTCGGGCGGCTGCATCCGGTGGGCATACTCGTCTCCAGCTTCGTGCTGGCGCTGACCTATATTGGCGGCGAGGCGGCGCAGATCTCGCTGCGCATGCCGTTCGACGTCACCCGCGTGTTCCAGGGCACGCTGCTCATCGCCATCCTGGCGGCCGACGTGCTGGTGCGCTACCGCATCCGCCGGGTGGAGGGCGTGCGCCATGCTTGACACGGTGATGATCGGCGCGGTTCTCGCAAGCGTGGTGGCGGCGGCGACCACGCTGCTGATCGCCTCGCTCGGCGAATTGGTGGCAGAGCGGGCGGGGACGCTCAATCTCGGCGTCGAGGGCATGATGATCATCGGCGCGGCGGTCGGCTACGCCACCGCCTACTCGTCCGGCAGCCTGCTGCTCGGCACGCTGGCGGCGGTGCTGGCCGGGGTGGCGCTGTCGCTGGTGTTCGCGGTGCTCACCGTGTGGCTGGCGGCGAACCAGGTGGCGTCGGGGCTGGCGACCACCATACTCGGGCTCGGCCTTGCCGGGCTGATCGGCGCGCCCTTCGTCGGCACCCGGATCGACGCCGCGCCGGAACTGCGCATTCCCGGCCTCACCGACCTGCCGATCATCGGCAAGGCGGTGTTCGGGCAGGACGCCTTCGTCTATGCCTCGATCGCGCTGCTGGTGCTGGTGACGTGGGGGCTGGCGCGCACCCGCACCGGCCTGGTGATCCGCGCGGTGGGCGAGAGCCATGTCGCCGCCCATGCGCTCGGCCATCCGGTGCGCCGGATCCGCACGCTGGCGGTGATGTTCGGCGGCGCCTGCGCCGGGCTGGCCGGAGCGCAGCTGTCGCTGGCCTACACGCCGTTCTGGGCCAGCGACATGACTGCCGGCCGCGGCTGGATCGCGCTGGCTCTGGTGGTGTTCTCCGCCTGGAAGCCGCTCTGGCTGCTGGCCGGCGCCTATCTGTTCGGTGCAGTGTCGATCCTGCAGCTGCATGTGCAGGGCTTCGGGCTCGGCATTCCCTCGCAGCTTTTGTCCTCGCTGCCCTATCTGGCGACGGTGGCGGCGCTGGTGCTGATTTCGGCGCTGAAGCGCGGGCAGGGCGCTCCCGCCTCGCTCGGCGTGCCCTTCGTGCCGGATCGCTGAGGCGCGACATTCATTCCGGCCGCGCCCAGCGGCCTCAAGCCCCCGCGGCAGCGGCCACGCGGGGGCGGACATCCAGGCCGCGACGGACAGGAAGAGCGGAGACGTTCATGCGGAAGATTCTCTCATTGGCGCTGGGCCTCGCCGCGGGCGCGGCCCTTGCCGGCGCCGGCGCGTTGCCGGCCTCCGCCGCCGAGAAGCTGAAGGCGGCGTGGGTCTATATCGGCCCGGTGGGCGATTTCGGCTGGACCTACCAGCACGACCAGGGCCGCAAGGCGGTCGAGGCGGCCTTCGGCGACAAGGTGGAGACCACCTATGTCGAGAGCGTGCCGGAAGGCCCGGACGCCGAGCGCGTGATCGAGCAGCTGGCCCGCGCCGGCAACAAGATCATCTTCACCACCTCCTTCGGCTATATGGAGCCGACGCTGAAGGTGGCGAAGCGCCATCCCAAGGTGATGTTCGAGCACGCCACCGGCTTCAAGCGCGACAAGAACGTCGCCACCTACAACTCGAAGTTCCACGAGGGCCGCTACATCCTCGGCCAGATCGCCGCCAAGATGTCGAAGACCGGCACCATCGGCTATATCGGCTCCTTCCCGATCCCGGAGGTCATCTCCGGCATCAATGCGATGATGCTCGGCGCCCAGTCGGTCAATCCCGACATGAAGATCAAGATCGTCTGGGTGAACTCCTGGTTCGACCCGGCCAAGGAGGCCGATGCCGCCAAGGCGCTGATGGACCAGGGCGCCGACATCATCACCCAGCACACCGACAGCCCCGCCGCCATGCAGGCCGCCGAGGCGCGCGGCGTGAAGGCGTTCGGCCAAGCCTCCGACATGATCAGCTTCGGCCCCAAATCGCAGCTGACCTCCATCGTCGACAATTGGGCGCCCTATTACGTCAAGCGCGTCAAGGAGGTGATGGACGGCACCTGGACCTCCACCGATACCTGGGCCGGCATCAAGGACGGCGAGGTGGTGATGGCGCCCTACACCAATATGCCCGACGACGTGAGGGCGATGGCTGAGGCGACCGAAGCCAAGATCAAGTCCGGCGAGCTGAACCCGTTCAAGGGCCCGGTCTATAAGCAGGACGGCACGCTGGCCGCCAAGGAAGGCGAGGCAGTGCCGGACAAGGATATCCTGTCGATGAACTGGTACGTGAAGGGCATCGACGACAAGGTGCCGGGGCAGTAAGCCCTGCCGCCTGACCGCGCTTATGCTGATGGCGGCGGCCCCTAGGCCGCCGCCGCGATTGCCAAAGCCGCGCCCATATGCGATGGCGCCAGACGATGCCGGGCCCGGTCACTGAAAGCAGCCATGCCGGCCGGCGGCAATTGGGGACGGCGACGCGCAGATGAGAATACCGGTGGACATTGCCGCGACAGGCGAACGGGCGGCGGCGATGCTCGAGGCGCTCGGCGCCATCTCGCAGTCCAGCGACAACCTCACCCGCTTTTTCCTGACGCCGGAACACCGCCGCGCCGCCGATCTGGTCGGCGATTTCATGCGCGCCGCCGGGCTCGACGTCTCCGAGGACGCGCTCGGCACGGTGCGCGGCCACTGGCAGCCAGCCGGCCCCGACGCGCCGCGGCTGCTGATCGGCTCGCATATCGATACCGTCGCCAATGCCGGGAAATATGACGGCACCATGGGGGTGGTCGTCGCCCTGCTGGCGCTGGAGGCGGTGGTGAAGGCGGGGCTGAAGCGGCCCTACGGCATCGACGTGCTGGCCTTCGGCGACGAGGAAGGCACGCGCTTCCCGACCACGCTGTCCACCTCCGCCGCCGCGGCCGGGCATTTCCTGCCTTCCTGGCTCGGCGCGCGCGACGCCGACGGCCTCTCGCTCGACGAGGCCATCCGCGCCTATGGCAAGGACCCTGCCGCGATCCCGGCGGCCGCCTACGACCCCGACAAGGTCATCGCCTATGTCGAGGCCCATATCGAGCAGGGGCCGGTGCTGGAGGCCGAGGGCGAGCCGCTCGGCATCGTTTCCGCCATTGCCGGCGCCTCGCGGCTGTCGATCACCGTCACCGGGGAGGCCGGCCACGCTGGCACCGTGCCGATGCGGATGCGCCGTGACGCCTTCGCCGGCGCCGCAGAAATGGCGCTGGTGGCCGAGAAGATCGCCCGCGCCGACCGCCACGGCATGGTGGCGACGGTGGGGCGCCTGCATGTCGAGCCCGGCTCGGTCAATGTGATTCCCTCGCGCGTTGTCTTCACCCTCGACCTGCGCTCCGGCTCCGACATCTCCCGCCGCGAGGCGCTAACCGAGTTCGAGCGTGAGGCGCACCGCATCGCCGATGCGCGCGGGTTGGGGGTGGTGATCTCCGCCTTCCACGAGGTCGGCACCGTGCCATGCTACCGCGACCTGCAGCTGCGGTTGCGCAACGCCGTCGCCGATCTCGGCCATCGCGCGCCGACGCTGCCATCCGGCGCCGGCCATGACGGACAGGCCATGTCGCGCCTGTGCCCGATCGGCATGCTGTTCGTGCGCTGCCGCGGCGGTATCAGCCATAATCCAGCGGAATATGCGGCGCGTGAGGACATCGGGCTTGCGGTGGCGGCGCTGGTGCGTTTCATCGAGCGGTTCGAGCTGCCGCAACTGACCGGCAGCGTCCAGGGAGCAGAGCAGTGAGCCAAGTCGAAGCGGGCGTCGCAGGTCACGACGGAGAGCGGCTCGAACGCGAAGTGGCGTTCCTGAAGGCGGTGGTCCGCGTGCCGAGCGACAATCCGCCCGGCGACTGCGCAGCGCATGCCGAGGTGACCGGGCAATTGCTGGAGGAACTCGGCTTCGTGGTGGAACGCCACCCGGTGCCGGAACCTTTCGTGAAGACCTACGGCATGAAGTCGGTGGTCAACCTGGTGGTGCGCGAGCGCTTCGGCGATGCCAAGGGGCCGGTGATCGCCCTCAACGCCCATGGCGACGTGGTACCGCCCGGCGAGGGCTGGACCTTCGATCCCTATGGCGCGGAAGAGAAGGGCGGCGCGATCTATGGCCGCGGCGCGGCGGTGTCGAAGTCGGACTTCGCCACCTACGCCTTCGCGCTGCTGGCGCTGAAGCAGCGGCCCGAGGGGCTCGACGGCACCGTCGAGCTGCATTTCACGTATGACGAGGAGGCCGGCGGCTTCGTCGGGCCGAAATGGCTGCTGGAGCACGGGCTTTCCAAGCCGGACTACGCGCTGTCGGCCGGCTTCTCCTATGCCGTCGTCGTGGCGCATAACGGCGCGCTGCACCTTGAGATCGTGGTGCGCGGCAAGCAGGCGCATGCAGCGATGCCGGAGACCGGCGCCGACGCGCTGGAGGCGACCACCGCCATCCTCACCGCCATCTATGCCGAGCGCAAGCGGCTCTACGGCATCACCAGCCCGACGCCGGGCATCGGCTCGCCGAAGATCACCGTCGGCCTGATCTCCGGCGGCATCAACACCAATGTAGTGCCGGACCGCATCTCCCTGCGCGTCGATCGCCGCCTGACGCCGGAGGAGGATGGCGAGGCGGTCGAGGCCGCGCTCACCGCGCTGGTGGAGAAGGCGGTGGAGGGCTGGGACGGCATCGACATCGAGTGTCGCCGCATCATCCTCGCCGAGCCGCTGCGCACGCTGCCGGGCACCGAGAAGCTGGTGGAGACCCTCCAGAAGCATGCTGCCGACGTGCTGGGCGAGGTGCCGCCGGCCACCGCCGTGCCGCTCTATACCGATGCCCGCCACTACACCGCTGCCGGGGTGCCGACCGTGCTCTATGGCGCCGGGCCGCGCTCGATCCTCGAGGCCAATGCCCATGCCGCCGACGAGCATGTGCGCATCTCCGACCTCGACAAGGCGACGCGGATCGTAGAGGGCGCGCTGCGGGACCTTTTGAAGGCCGGGTGATCGGAGCGTCGGATGATCACGCTCTTCGTGAACATGTTCATCAACGACTATTTCCCACTCTTCGTCGCGGCCGTCGGACTTGTTCCGCTGCTTACCGGCTGCCTCTGCTACTGGTGGGCGATGCGCCCGAAGCTGGTCGCGACCTTCCATCCACGCGACCTGCAAACCTCCTATCTCGGGGCGCTGACGCTGCCTTTCGCGCTGTTCCTCGCCTTCATGGTCAGCGACATCTGGAACCGCGAGACGCGCTACGCCCAGACCGTGCTGCAAGAGGTGCAGCGGCTCGACGCCATGCTCGACATCGCCAAGGTGTGCGGGCCTACCTGCGCGCCGGTCGACGATGCGGTCGGGGTCTACGCCCGTGCGCTGTCGAAATATGAATGGGACGAGGGCTGGGTCTACCCGGACACACAGGTTTCCAGGAGCTTTGACGGGGTGGTCGCGGCCGTCGCGGCCGCCGAGGCGGACACGACGGTGGCAGCCCACATGCGCAGCGCCCTGCTGAACGGGCAGATCGAGCTGCGGCGCCTGCGCACCGACCGCTATTTCATCCTGCATGCCGATCTCGCGCCGCATCGCTGGATCGTGGTGCTGCTGCTCGGGGTGCTGTCGCAGATCGGGCTGGCGGCGCTGCATGTCGGCAAGAAGCCGCAGCTCGTCCTTGGTCTGGCGACCTTCTCTGTCGCCTTCTCGGTAACGCTCGCCTACACCATCGCGCTCGCCTGGCCGACCGTCGACGAGAGCATCATCCCCTCCGAGGAGCTGCGGCGGATCCTCGAATGAAAACGGCCGGGTCGCGATGCCCGGCCGTCGGTCTGCTTGCTTGCCTGGAGTGGTTCAGAAACCCACCGCCGTGCCGTGCAGGTCGTAGGCGTCGGCGCGCTCGATCTTCACCGTGGCGATCTCGCCGACGCGCAGCGGGCGGCGCGAGGCGACATGCACGACGCCGTCAATCTCCGGCGCATCCGCCTTGGAGCGGCCGATCGCCACCGTCAGGCCGACGGAATCGATGATCACCTGCTGGCGGGTGCCGACCTTGCGCTTCAGGCGGCGGGCGGAGACGCGCTGCTGCACCTCCATGAAGCGGTTCCAGCGTTCCTGCTTCACCTCGTCCGGGACGGCGACGCCGAGGTCGTTGGCCGGGGCGCCGGCGACCGGCTCATATTTGAAGCAGCCGACGCGATCGAGCTCGGCCTCCTCCAGGAAGGCGACCAGTTCCTCGAACTCCGCCTCGGTCTCGCCGGGGAAGCCGACGATGAAGGTGGAGCGCAGGGTGAGGTCCGGGCAGGCGGCACGCCAGGCCTGGACGCGCGCCAGCGTCTTCTCCTGCGCCGCCGGGCGCTTCATGCGCTTCAGCACCGTCGGGGAGGCGTGCTGGAAGGGAATGTCGAGATAGGGAAGGATCACCCCGTCGGCCATCAGGCCGATCACCTCGTCGACATGCGGGTAGGGATAGACATAGTGCATGCGCACCCAGGCGCCGAGCGAACCCAGCTCGCGCGACAGGTCGAGGAAGCGGGCGCGGACCTGCCGGTCCTTCCATTGGCTCTCGGCATATTTCAGATCGACGCCATAGGCCGAGGTGTCCTGCGAGATGACGAGGAGTTCCTTCACCCCGGCATTCACCAGCTTCTCGGCCTCGCGCAGCACCTCGGAAGCCGGGCGGCTGACCAGATCGCCGCGCAGCTTGGGGATGATGCAGAAGGTACAACGATTGTTGCAACCCTCGGAAATCTTTAGATAAGCGTAGTGGCGCGGGGTGAGCTTCACCCCCTGCGGCGGCACCAGATCCAGGAACGGATCGTGCCGCGGCGGCACCGCGGCATGCACCGCGTTGACCACGCTCTCATATTGCTGCGGGCCGGTGACGGCCAGCACGCCGGGATGCACGTTGCGGATCTGCTCGGGCTCGGCACCCATGCAGCCGGTGACGATGACCTTGCCGTTCTCCTTCAGCGCGTCGCCGATGGCGGCGAGGCTTTCCGCCTTGGCGCTGTCGAGGAAACCGCAGGTGTTGACGATGACGAGATCGGCGCCCTCATGCTGGCGCGAGAGCTCGTAGCCCTCGGCGCGCAGCCGGGTGACGATGCGTTCGGAATCGACGAGCGCCTTGGGGCAGCCCAGCGAGACGAAAGAGATGCGGGGCGCCTCGCCGGCGGTGCTGTGCGAGGCGTCGAGCGACGCGTGGTCGGCCATGGATGTCGGGCTCAGGTTCGAAACCAAGCGCGAGCCGTTAATCGAGGTGGGGTCCGCCGTCAACTCACGAAGACGCCGGGCCGCCGCGCGCACGGCGCAGGACAACCCGGCGTTAAGGTGGTCAGACGGTCAGTCCGGGCCGTCAGGCGGCCTTCTCGGTGCTGCCGAGATCGATGGCTTCGAACAGTTCGACCTCGGGATGGCCGAGATAGAGCGGCTTGTTGCCGCCGGCATTCCGGTGCGCGGCGCGGAAGGCTTCCGACTTGGTCCAGGCCTCGAAATCGGCGCGGCTGCCCCAGATGGTGTGCGAGGCATAGAGCGTGTGGTCGTCGCGCAGCGGGCCGCGCAGCAGCTCGAACTGCTTGAAGCCGGGCACGGTGGACAGGTGGCTGTCGCGCTCGCGCCAGACGCGCTCGAACTCGGCTTCCGAGCCGAGCTGCACCTTGAAGCGGTTCATCGCGATGAACATGGAGAGTCCCTCATTGGTCCGAATGGGTGATGCCGGACGATAGCGCCCGGCATCGGGAGATGGAAACCGTCGCGCTCAGAAATGCGCGCGCAGGCTCATCAGCACGGTGCGGCCCTGGCCGGTGTTACCGGTGAAGCCGGTCGGATTGACCGACAGCGCCGGAGTGTAATCCTCGTCGAGCAGGTTGGTGGCATCGACGCGGAAGATCAGCTTGTCGTTGATCTGGTAGCTGCCGAACAGGTCGAACAGATTGTAGCTCGGCGAGGGCTCCGACTGGATTACGCTGGCTGTGAACGTCGGGTTGAAGCCGATCAGCGTCGATTGCGAGTAGAAGGAATAGCGGCCGCCGATGGTCAGCTTCTCGTCGAGGAAGCGCAGGCCTGCGGTCATCGAGAAGATATTGTCCGGCACATATTGGTTGGTGCCGAAGCCCTGGGTCTGCGGCGGCAGGTCGTTGTCGTTGTGGGTGTAGCTCGCCGAGGCGAAGAAGGTGCGCGCATCGTAGCTGGCCTCCAACTCGACGCCGCTGACCGTCGAGGTGCCTTCGACATTGCTGAAGTAGGTCTGGGTGCCACGACCGCCAAGTGTGGTGACGATGTAGTCCGAAATGTCGTTGTAGAAGTAGTCGGCTTTCAGGCGGAACTGGTCGTTGGCGGTGAACAAGCCATCCTTGCGGATGTTGACGCCGAACTCCCAGCCCTTCGAGATTTCCGGTTGCAGGTAGGGGTTGGCCGAGTAGTTGCCGGTGCCGCCTGGATGCTCGCCGCCGACCATGGTCTCGCTCGCGGTAGGCGCGCGCATGGTCTCGGCATAGGTCACATAAGGCTGCAGCCAGTCGTAGGGGTTGATGGCCAGAGTGAACTTCGGATCGAAGCGGCCGTCATTCTGGTCTACATCCCAAGGACCAACTGGCACCGCGCCACCGACGGCGGTCTCCACGCCGGAGCCATCCAGCGTATAGAAGTCGTAACGCAGGCCGAGGATGAAATCGAAGATGTTGTAGCTGAAGGTGGTCTCGGAGAAGACGCCGCCGACGCTGCTTTCACCTGCCGGATTGACGCCACCATACAGCGAGGGATTTACGCTGTTGGATGTGCTGACATCGTCGTAGAAATACTCGAAGCCGTTGATGGTCGAGACCGCAACCTCGCCCCACATGAAGTTCGAGGTGTTGGAGGTGTCGAAGCCCCAGCCATTGTCCTCGATGACGCGGCCACGCGAGCTCGACGTCGTGCGCGGCGTGTTGAGGTAGGTCATCGTCAGGTCGTTGTAATAGGCGTTGAGCCGGAAATCGATCAGTTCGCTGTCCGGGTCGTAGTGGTACTTCGCCGTGAAGGTGTTGTTGGTGATCTGCTGGTCGGCGGAGTTGGCGTAAAAGAAGTTGTTGTAGAACACCGCGCCGAGCTTCAGCGTCGAGTCGTCGGTGAGCTTGATGTCGCTCTTGAGCAGGCCGGAGGAGAGGTTCTGCCACGTATAGGGCACCATCTGGCCGGCGCCGTTCTCATAGTTCGACGGGCTGGAATTGGCGATGGCGCCCGCCACCGAGACGCGGTCGTTCAGCTTGGCGGCGCCGGCGAACATTTCCTGCCAGCCCTGGCCGTTGCTGCCCCAGGTCAGGTTGCCGATGGCGCCCCAGTTGTTGCCGGGCTTGATGATGTCGTCGACGCCGAGCGTGCGCATGTCCGCCGCACCGGCCAGCGCGCCGGCACCGCCGGCGGTGGAGACGGCGCCGCGGGCGATGTCGACGCCGGCCAGCAACTGCTCGTCGACATAGGCGAAGCCGCTCGCCTCATGGCCGACGAAGCGGAAATTCTGCCGCACGCCGTCGATCATCATGTTGACGCGGCCGAAGCCCTGGAAGCCGCGGATATTGATCGCAACGCCGGGATTTGAGGTGCTCTGCTCGGTGAAGGTGCCGGGCACGGTGCGCAGCACCGTGTCGAGGCGGCTCGACTGGTTCAGATTGTTCAGCATGTTGACGGTGCTCACCGCCGAAGGGGTGGAGTAGGGATCGCTCACCAGCCGCCCGTCGGCCCCCTGCACTGTAACCACCGGCAGCGTCTCGGCCTCGGCAACGGCGGGCGCAGCGGTCGCGGCGGTGGAGGCCGCCTGCTGCGCCAGTGCCGGCGTGGCGACGACGAGCGCCGCCATCGAAATGCCCAGCAAGGCGGAGTGGTGGGAGAGCGGGCGGCGGCTGGCGCCGGCGCGCGGGAAAGTCGCGGCCATGATCATCCTCGATGCGTAAGCCGCGAGGCCGGAGAGCTGTCAGTTCCGACAGCCGACTCCGCCTCGCATCTGCGTCACATCGGTCATATTTTCAGGTAAATATCGGAGTCAACAAAGTTTAGTTGCACTTTATAATAATTACATTTAAGGAATGTAGCCTCGTATTCGCTCCATCAATCTTTCGAAAATGAATTGAATCAACGCGATCATTGGTTCACATAGGCGCCATCACTGAGAGGTATCGCCATGGCCAATACGATTTATAATAGTTTAAAACTCGTGTTTCTGCTGTGCGTGACCATTTTACCACATGAATACATCCGTGCTGCCGAGGTTGCGCCGGTGGAAATGGTCGACAGCGCCGGCCGGCACATTGCGGTGAAGGACACCAGCCGCGTGGTCGCCATCGGTGGGTCGATCACCGAGATTCTCTATGCGCTCGGGCTTGAGGATCGCATCGTCGCGGTCGACACCACGAGCGTGTTCCCGCCGCAGGCGCTGAAGGACAAGCCGGATGTCGGCTATATGCGCGCGCTCTCGGCCGAGGGCGTGTTGGCGCTGGGCCCCAGCCTGGTGCTGGCGATGGAGGGCTCCGGGCCGCCTACCACCATCAATGTGCTGCAGCAGGCCTCGGTGCCGTTCGTCTCGGTGCCGGAGGGGCATGACGCCGCCGGCGTCGTCGCCAAGATCCGTTTCGTCGCACACGCCATGGGCGTGGACGAGAAGGGCGACGCGCTCGCCCGCGCCGTGGCCGAGGATTTCGCGGCGCTGGCGGCGATGCGCGAGCGCATCGAGCAGCCGCGTGGCGCGCTGTTCGTGATGTCGATGGGCGGCGGCTCGCCCATGGTGGGCGGGCAGGGCACCGGCGCCGATGCCGCCTTCAAGCTCGCCGGCGTCACCAATGTGATGAGCGCCATTACCGGCTACAAGCCGGCGGTGGGGGAGGCGGTGCTGGCCGTCGAGCCCTACGCCATCGTCAAGATGGGCCGCGGCGGGAGCGCCGATGACGCCATCCTCCAGCTGCCGGCCTTCGCGATGACGCCGGCGGCGCGCGACAAGCGGCTCATTCCCATTGATGGCGCCTATCTGCTCGGTTTCGGTCCGCGTACCCCGCAGGCGGCACGCGATCTCGCTGCGGCGATCTACCCGGAGCTCGATCTGCCGAAACTGCCCGAGCGGCCGTGGACGAAAGCGCAGGGGGCTGCGCCGTGAGCGCCGAGGCCATCATCATGGAAGCAGGGGCGGGGCCGACCGCGCGCGAGCGGCGGGCACGGCTGGGGCTGCTCGCCTGCGCGGCGCTCGCCTTCGCTGCGGCGCTCGCCTCACTGGCGATTGGCCCGGTCACCATCCCGGTCGAGCATGTGCTGACCATCCTCTGGCGGGCCGTCGGCGGCAGCGTGGCGGGCCCGGAGATCGGTTTGCGCGAGAGCGTCGTGGTGCTCGACATCCGGCTGCCGCGCACGCTGCTCGGGCTGATGGTCGGCGCGGCGACGGCGACCGCGGGAGCTATGATGCAAGGCATCTTCCGCAATCCGCTCGCCGATCCCGGGTTGATCGGCGTGTCGAGCGGGGCGGCGCTGGCAGCGGTGCTTTGGATCGTGCTCGCCGCGCCGCTGGCGGCGGCGCTGCCGGCGGCGATCGGCGAATTCGGCCTGCCGGCTTCCGCCTTTGCCGGGGCGCTGATGGTAACGATGGTGCTGCACGTGGTGGCGACCCGCGACGGCCGCACCTCGGTGGCGACGCTGCTGTTCGCCGGCATCGCCTTCGGCGCGATGGCGGGAGCGGGCACCGGCATTCTGGTGTTCATGGCGTCCGACCAGCAGTTGCGCGACCTGACCTTCTGGACCATGGGCAGCCTCGGCGGAGCCACCTGGGCGAAGATTGCGGCGGCGGCGCCCTTCGTGCTGGTGCTGCTCGCCCTGGCGCCGCTATTGGCGCGGGCGTTCGACGCGCTGGCGCTGGGCGAGGCCGCCGCCTTCCATGTCGGCATCGACGTCGAGCGGGCGAAACGTCTCGCCATCGCCGGCGTCGCGGCCGGAGCGGGGGCCGCCGTGGCCGCCGCGGGAGTGATCGGCTTCGTCGGGCTGGTGGTGCCGCATTTGCTGCGGCTGCTCATCGGGCCGGGGCACCGGCTGCTGCTGCCGGCCTCGGCGCTTGCCGGCGGGGCGCTGCTGCTGGGCGCCGATCTGGTGGCGCGCACCATCGCCGCGCCGGCGGAACTGCCGCTCGGCATCGTCACCGCCGCCATCGGCGCGCCGTTCTTCCTGTGGCTGCTACTGCGCCGCCGTGCCGAACTGTTCGGGTGACGTCCCATGTATGAAGCGAAAGACATCGACTACGCGGTCTCCGGCCGGCTCCTGCTCGACGGCGCCGACCTCGCGGTACGGCCCGGCCGGGTGACGGCGCTGATCGGCCCCAATGGCGCCGGCAAGTCGACGCTGCTGAAGGTGCTGTCCGGCGAGCTTCGTCCCAGGCGGGGCAGGGTGCTGGTCGACGGCCGCGACATCGCCGCGCTCGGCCCCGCCCGGCTGGCGCAGCGGCGGGCGGTGCTGCCGCAGGACGTGCAGGTGGCGTTTCCCTTCACCGTCGCCGAGGTGGCGGCAATCGGTCTGCCGTCGGGCGAACGGGCGCCGTCCCGCATTGCCGAGGCGCTGGCGCGGGTCGATCTCGCCGGGTTTCGCGACCGTCCCTATGCGGCGCTGTCCGGCGGCGAGCAGCAGCGGGTGCAGATCGCCCGCGCCCTCACCCAGCTGGCGGGCTGCGACGGGCCGGGCTATCTGCTGCTCGACGAGCCGACCTCCAGCCTCGACCTGTCGCACCAGTTGATGGTGGTCGATCTCGCCCGCCAGGTGGCGCGCGCCGGTGGCGGGGTGGCGGCGGTGCTGCACGACCTCAACCTCGCGGCGATGATCGCCGACGAGATCGTGGCGCTCAAGAACGGGCAGGTGGCCGCGCGCGGCGCGCCGGCCGAGGTGCTGACCGACGCCATCGTCGCCGATCTCTACGCGGTGACGGCGCGAATCGGCACGGCGCCGCCCTCCGGGCCGTTCCTGCTGCCGCAGGCGATGACGCGCCTGAGGGGCGGCCTCGCGAAAGCCGCCGAGGGAGGCGGGGGGCCTCCCTCGGCGGTGCATGAACCGACGCGCCAATAAGGCGCGGCGACTCACTTCAGCTTGTCGATATCGATGCCGAACGTGACGGCGCCGATCGCCTGCCCCTTGTCGGAAATGGTCACGCTGGCCTGGGCGATCTTCTTGCCGCCGTCCTCCTCGACCTTGTCGACGAAGATGGCGCCGGAACCCGCCGCATAGGTCTTCTGCCACTTGGCCTCGTCGGCCTGCCACATGTCGGACGTGCCGTCGGTCTGGCCGACATTGAGGCCGCGATCGTCCATGACGAAGGCCTCGGTGATGACGCCGCCGGAGGCTTCCTTCTTCTTGGTCAGGAACTCGGCCAGCTTGTTCTTCATGGTGCTGTCGCGCAGCGCCTGATCCTTGGCCTTCCACTTGTTGTCGAGTTCGTCGATGTCGGACTGCATGAGCTTGGCGTGCGCCTTGTTGGAGGCCGCGACGGCGGAGATGACGGCCTTGTCGCTGAGCCAGGGCTCGATGTTCTTTTTCACATAGGCCGTGACGGCCGCCGCATGGGACATCTCGTCCTGCGCGAGGGCAGGAGCGAAGCCGAGCAGGACCGTCGCCGCGGCCAGCGCGGCGATCTTCGTGCGGATAGACATTGGCGTTTCCTCTTTGAAGGGACGATCTTGCTGTCGTCCGATCGCAACGTAACATGAAGTAAAATTCAAAATACAGAGGATATTTCAGGTAAGATTGGCGATGTATATACGTTTATTCGGCGTCATATAAGTATGTTTATGTAATAATGGGCGTCACTTAATCATCGAGTTATGTCAGTATGTCTGTGATGAGTTTGTTCGGCCTGTCGTTCAACTCCGCACGAGCGTTGGAAATGGCCGGCGGTTAATTTCGCAGGTTGCTTTCACCACCCGTCGGCCGGCTTGTGCCCGAGGTCGGATGGACTGATCGCCCGCCTGGTATCCCAGATTCCATGTATTATGTTCTGTATTCTTCATGCCGAAGCGCGGCGGGCGTCGATCGCCGGATAAAAATCTGCCCGATCACCGAATGGTGTCGCGCCAATGATGCAAATTCGCGTTATACTTTAGGCAAAGGCGGTGGGCTGCAGCGGCTCCAGCCGGCCGACCAATAATAAGGGCCGCGCTTTGGGAGGATCAGCACCATGACGCTTACCGTAGCCGAGTTCCGACCCGACCCCATTCATGTCCATGTCGGCCGCGAGACGATCGAGGTCCGCTCGCTGGCTTGCGCGATCCATCTTCTGCGTTCGCTGCGCCATGACAGGCTCGGGCGCTACGCGGAAATGCTGCTCACTCAGCTTGAGCAGGCGCGGGAGCCCTCGCAGCAGGCTCATGCCTGGGCGGCGTTCCGCAGTTGGGCAATGGCCTGCGGACTACATGCCGGCGATGAGGGTCAATCGCACGCCGCCTGACGGTATCTGCCTTCGCCCGTACTCCTTCATGGATCAGGAAACGACACGCCGGGTTGGCGTGCCGCGATGACATTTCATGTCGGCGCGCCACGTCAGCGCACCGGTGGATGGTGTGCGCCGCAAAATCGCCGTTAGCCAGGCTTCATCCTGTCGGCTATCAGTCCGCGGATGAGCGGTTCCGCCGAGGGACCGGCAGGAGGCGCATTGTCGAGCGTAGGCGTGAGATTCAATGGCTTTGGTCTGGGTGCTCGGGCGGTGGCCGGTGCGCTGTGTGGTTGGCTTTGCCTGGCCGGGCCGGCAATTGCCCAGCAGTCTCCGCTCTGGTCGCCGTGGTCCAGCCAGCCTTCGCCGGCACGCCCGCCATTCGGGCCATCCCCGGCACCGCCCCCGCTTCAGCCTCCGCTGGTCCTGCTGCTGGATGGACTCGGCGTCTATGTCGAGAACGACTATGTCGGGGTTTCCGCCCTGTCGCGCCCGTTGCGGCAGCAGGGGTTCCGCACGCGGAGCGACACGCATTTCCTCAACAAGCAGGTGGGGGCGGTGCCGAATGTGGTCATCGGCCATTCGTTGGGCGGCTCGACCGCGCTGCGTTTCGCCGGCGACCTAGTGAGGCGAGGGAAACCCGCGCCGCTGGTGATCACCATCGACGCGGCGCCCGGATCGCCGTCCTGCCCGGTGGTCCGCTGCATCAACATTCATGGCCCGGGCTTCCCGGATGTGCGCGGTGCCCGCAACATCGACGCCTGGGCGGCGGGCGCCCGGTTCGTCGCCCATGCGCAACTGCCGACGCATCCGGCGGTAGAAGCGATGATCCTCGACCTCACTGCGACTTACATGACGCAGTGGTCGTCGGCGCAGGCGTCGCGGATGCCGGAGGCCGGCACCGCAGCGCCGCGGCCCAAGGGTGGATAATCGGCAGTCCCGATAGTCGTCGTCGCCGGTATGGGGCGAGCGGCCACTCATGCGCGGGAAACATTGGCCGAGTAGCTCAAGGCAGTGGTCTTGGCGTTCCGCCGCGGTGTCGTGCCTTGCCGCGGATATCACCGGGCAGGATCGGTTTTCCTTCAGCCATGCCGATGATCCGAAATGCTTCGGCCGGATGACGGATCAGGCGCTGGCGACGATCAGCTCAATGCCGGCAGCGGCGATCGCTCGTGCCATCGACTCGGTCGGGGCAAGGTCGGTCACCAGCGTGTCGATGCGGGCGAGGGGGGCGACCTCGAACACCGCGCGACGATCGAATTTGGAGTGATCGGCGAGCACGGTGACGCGGTCGGCGCGTTCGATCATCGCCTTGGCAACCTCGGCCTCCTGGACGTCGAAATCCATGACGCTGGCCTGGTCGATGGCGCCGATGGTGAGTACGGCATGGCGGGCGCGGAACTTGCCGATCTGCTCCAGGGCGAGCGGGCCGAGGCTCTCGCCGGCATCCACGCCATAGGCACCGCCGATAAGGAACACCTTGTGGCTGTGGCCGGCGGCCAGCGTCGCAGCGATGCGCGGCGAATTGGTGATCGTTACCAGCGCCTGGCTGGAGGCCAGCGCCTCGGCGAAGGCGATGGTGGTGCTGCCGGTGTCGATGAACAGTGAATCGTCGGGCTCGAACAACGGGGCGGCTGCGGCGGCGATGGCTTTCTTGGCCATCGCGTTCTGCGCCATGCGCTGGGCGAAGGGCCACTCGTTTTCCATCACCGCGGCAGGCACCGCGATGGTCTTGGCGCCGCCATGGAACCTCCGCAGGCGACCGTCGGTATCGAGCCGAGCGAGGTCACGGCGAACCGTTTCGCGGGAGACGTTGAGACGATCCGCCAGCGCCTCGACGGTCATTTCCCCGGAGTGGGCGAGCAGCGCAATGATCTCTTCAAAGCGCGAGGAAGGCTGCACGGTGTGTCCTCAACAGCATTCGCGGCAAAGCCACGACGGAAGGAATCGGTAAGTCAGTCCGCCTGAGCGGTCAATCATTGCGGGGCGGGGCGGATGGTTGCGCATCCGGGCTCTCGATGCCGCATCGTCATTCCACTCAGCACAGCATATGATGACCATATGGTCAAATACGCAAAGATAAATCGGTCATTCGGTCATATATGGATCTGATCGATTGCCCAAACGGTCAATAATGTCAAAAATCGGGCTTCCCTTCAGATGGAAACTCGGTACAGTGCGGAATATGCGAAGAAAGAAGGCATGCACAATGGTGGTGCATAGCCTGCGAGGGGAAGGCAGATGACCGGTTTCAGCAGGTGCATTGCGGGGTGCAGGCGCGCGAAATAGCCCGCGCCGGAGGGCTTTCCAGGCCCAGCCGTGCAGCTTCAAAGCATAGTCATCGTAAGCGCGCGGGCGTGACCCGATCGCGGGAGGGGTGCTGTGTGCCTGTGTCCGTGCCGCCTCGCGGCGGTGCGGCGGTTTCCCGGGCGGGATCTGCCCGGCGAGCAACGGAGCGATGTGTGACTTCGGAAGATGTGGTGAAGCGAAAGGGCGGTGGCGTCTGGGGTGTCATCGCCCGCTATGTGCGTGTGACCGACGCGATCTCCGATTATGTCGGCTACCTCGCGGCCTCGCTGGTGTTCTTCATGGGCGCGGCACTGATCTTCGATGCCATTACCCGCAACCTGATCAAGATGCCGGTGCACTGGGCGGTGGAGCTGACCCAGTTCCTGCTCGCGGCCTATTACTTCATGGGCGGGCCTTTCACGCTGAGGAATGGCGAGCATGTCCGCATGGATCTCTGGTATGCGACGCTCTCCGAGCGCGGCAAGGCCAAGATCGACCTCGCGACCATCGGCTGCCTGATCTTCTATCTCGGCGTAATGCTCGCCGGGTCGATCTCCAGCCTGCAATACGCCATCGCCACGAATGAGAAGCGCTTCTCGATCTGGAACCCCTCGGTGATCCCGATCAAGGCGCTGCTGACCGTCTGCCTCGTGCTGATGCTGATGCAGTCTTTCTCGCTCGTCTTCAAGCATATCGCCACGCTGCGCGGGGAGAAGCTCTGATGAGCTATGAGATGATCGCGCTCCTTATGTTCGCGTCGATGATCCTGGCGCTTCTCTCGGGGCAGCTCGTCTTCGCCGGCATCGGCTTTGTCGCGTCCGCTGCGGGCCTCCTGCTCTATGGTCCGGGCGCGATGGACCTGCCGTTCAACCAGGTCTTCAAGCTGTTCAACTGGTACGCGATGCTGACGCTGCCCATGTTCATCTACATGGGCTACATCCTGGCGGAGGCCGGGATCGCGGAGGATCTCTACAGAGCCCTGCATGTCTGGTTCGGCCGCTTCACCGGCGGTCTGGCCATTGGCACGATCTTCCTGATGGTCATCATCTCCGCCATGAACGGGCTTTCCGTGGCCGGCATGGCGATCGGCGCCACCATCGCGCTACCGGAAATGATCCGTCGCGGCTACGACAAGGTGCTGATTTCGGGCGTGGTGCAGGGCGGATCCTCGCTCGGCATCCTTATCCCGCCATCGGTCGTGCTGGTACTCTACGGCATGATCGCCCGCCAGCCGGTGTCGAAGCTGTGGTTCGCCGGCGTGTTCCCCGGCCTGCTCATGGCGGCGATGTTCATTCTCTACATCTATGTCCGTGTGAAGCTGAATCCCAAACTTGCGCCCGAGCTGACGGACGATGAACTGAACATGCCGCTTCGCGAGAAGTTGGCCCTGGCGCGGGCGGGCATCATTCCCTTCGCCATCTTTTTCTTCATGACCGGGCTTTTTGTCTTCGGCTACACGAGCCTCGTGGAAAGCTCGGCGGTTGGTGCCACCGCGGCTACACTTGCGGCCATTGCCAAGGGTCGGTTCAACTGGCCGGTGATCCGCGACACTTCGCTGAAGACGCTGAACGTCTCCTGCATGTTCATGTGGCTCATCCTCGCCGCGCTTGCCTTCGGCGCGATCTTCGACGGACTCGGCGCGGTGAAGGCGATCGAGTTCCTGTTCATCCGCCAGTGGGACCTCAATCCCTGGACCATCATCATCATGATGCAGCTCAGCTTCATCGTCATGGGGATGTTCCTCGACGATACCGCGATGCTGGTCATCGTGGCGCCGCTCTACATCCCGCTGGTGAAGGCGCTCGACCTCGGCTTCGACAACCAGCTGATCTGGTATGGCATTCTCTACACGATCACCTGCCAGATCGCCTACATCACCCCTCCATTCGGCTACAACCTGTTCCTCATGCGCTCGCTGGCGCCGAAGGAGATCACCCTCGTCGACATCTACAGGTCGATCTGGCCCTTCTCCGCGATCATGATGCTGACGATCATCATCCTGATGATATTCCCGCAGATCGCGCTGTGGCTTCCTGAGCAGATCAGGGTCAAAGGCTGATCAGTGCAGCAATAAAACCATCAAACCAGAGGAGAAGCAGATGACTGACGACGCAAAGAAGCAGAGTCCTTCGGATAAGATCCTTGCCACGCGCCGGAATTTCCTTGGAAAGGCAGGTCTCGGTGCGGGCGCCGCGCTCGTCAGCTCGACTGTCGCCGCGCCTTACGTGAATGCCCAGACCGGCCCGATCAAATGGCGTCTGCAGACCTATTCCGGGGCGCCGCTCGGCGCCCATGTCATCAAGCCGCAGATCGACGCGTTCAATGCGGCGGCCAATGGCGAGATGGTGATCGAGCTCTATTACGCCGACCAGCTGGTGCCAACCGCCGACCTGTTCCGTGCGCTGCAGGCCGGCACGCTCGATGCGGTGCAGTCGGACGAAGCGACCATGGCCTCGCCGGTCGATATCGCCGTGTTCGGTGGCTACTTCCCCTTTGCCACCCGCTACAGCCTCGATGTGCCGGCGCTGTTCCGCTATTACGGCCTCAAGGAGATCTGGGAAGAGGCCTATGCCGACGTTCCCAACGTCACCTGGCTGTCGACCGGCGCCTGGGACCCGCTGCACATCTTCACCGTCAACAAGCCGATCAAGAGCCTCGCGGACATGAACGGCCTGCGGGTGTTCGGCGTGCCGACCGCCGGCAAGTTCCTCTCGCGCTACGGCCTCGTGCCGGTGACGATCCCGTGGGACAATGTCGAGGTCGCCCTGCAGACCGGCGAACTCGACGGCGTCGCCTGGTGCGGTTTCACCGAAGCCTATGAGGTGGGTTGGGCGGACGTGTGCAACTACGCGCTGTCCAACTCCGTCACCGGCGCCTGGTTCGGCAGCTACTTCGCCAATTCGCCGAGCTGGGCGAAGGTGCCGCCGCATCTGAAGGAGCTGTTCCTGATGAGCATCGACCAGTCGCATTATTATCGCGACGTCTGGTACTGGGGTGGCGAGGCCAAGCTGCGCGTGGAAGGCGAGAAGATGGAGCTGACCGCGCTGCCGGCCGAGGACTGGAACAAGGTCGTGACCGATTCCAAGGGCTTCTGGGACGAGATCGCCGCTTCCAGCCCGCGTGCCGGACGGGTGGTGCAGGCGTTCAAGAAATACGACGAGACCATGCAGAAGGCCGGCTACCCTTATCGCTGAGCGATTTCGGGCAGACTCGCGCCCCACCCCGGAATCCGGGGTGGGGCTTTGACGACCGCCGCCCGGTGCGGCCGACAGGATGTGACGCGGCCGGAGTTCCCGGCCGCGGGATGACGACAGGAAGGGAGCGCCATGCTCCACACAACAACCCCGCCATCACCGGATCTGTTCGACGTCGCCATCATCGGTGCCGGCGTGGTGGGCTGTGCGGTCGCCCGGCGTTTCGCGCTGGAAGGCGCACGTGTGGTGGTGATCGAGAAGGGCAGCGATCTGCTGTCCGGCGCCTCCAAGGCCAACAGCGCCATCTTGCACACCGGCTTCGACGCGCCGCCGGGTAGCCTTGAGCTGGAGCTGGTGAAGGCCGGGCGGGCGGAATACCTCGCCATCCGCCATCGTTTGGGCCTGCCGCTGGTGGAGACCGGCGCGCTGGTCTGTGCCTGGAACGCGCTCGAGGCGGACAAGCTGGAAGCGATCGCCGCGCAAGGGCGGGATAACGGCATCGACGAATTGCGCCTGCTGTCCGGTGCCGAGGCGCGGGCGACCATGCCGGGGCTCTCCGGCAGGCTGGTGGCGGCCGTCGAGGTATCGGGCGAGCACATCATCGACCCCTGGTCGGCGCCGCTGGCCTATCTTGCCCAGGCGGTGGCGCTCGGCGCGGTGTTCCTGCGCGAGGCGGAGCTCATCGACGGCCGCTTCGAGGGAGAGTGGCAGCTCGCCACCTCTGCCGGCAAGGTGCGGGCGTCGAGCGTGGTGAACGCGGCCGGGCTGTTTGGCGATATCGTCGACCGGCGGCTCGGCTTTACACCGGAATTCACGATAAGGCCGCGCAAGGGCCAGTTCGTCGTGCTCGACAAGGCGGCATTCCGCCATGTGCCCCGCATCGTGCTGCCGGTGCCGACCGAGATCACCAAGGGCGTCGTCGTGTGCCCGACCGCTTTCGGCAATGTATTGATCGGCCCGACCGCCGAAGAGCAGGACGATCGCGAACGCGCCACGGTGGAGACGGAGACGCTGCAAGCGCTGCTGGCGCGCGGCGCCGAGATCGTGCCGGCGCTTGCCGGCATGCCGGTGACGGCGGTCTATGCCGGGCTGCGGCCGGCGAGCGAGCAAAAGGCGTATCGCATCTTTTCGCGCCCCGAACAGCGGGCGATCACGCTGGGCGGCATCCGCTCGACGGGCCTCTCGGCGGCGCTCGGGCTGGCGCAGTACGCGATGAAGCTGCATGCCGGCTTCAAGCTGCCGGCATTTGCGCCGGTGGCAGAACCGGACATCGCGCTGCCCAACCTTGCCGAGACGCGCGAGCGCGACTGGCAGCGGCCCGACCATGGCGAGATCGTCTGCCATTGCGAACTGGTGACTCGGCGCGAGATCGAGGCGGCGCTCGCCAGCAGCGTGCCGCCCGGCGACTATGGCGGGCTCCGGCGCCGCACGCGCGCCGGCATGGGCCGCTGCCAGGGGTTCTATTGCAATGCCCGCCTCGCCGAGATGACTAGGGGCCGCCTCTCGACCCCGCTGGCCGTCGAGGAGGAGAAGGCGTGAGCGCGGCGGCGGATGTGATCGTCGTCGGCGGCGGTCCGGCCGGGGTCGCGGCGGCGGTGGAACTGCGCCGGCACGGGGTTTCCCGGGTGATGCTGCTTGATCGGGAGCCCGAACTGGGCGGTGCGACGCGCCATTGCGGTCATTCGCCCTTCGGCATGCGGGAATTCGGCCGTGTGTATGTCGGCGCCGCCTATGGACGCCGGCTGGCGGCGGAGGCGGCGCGCGCCGGCGTCGACGTGCGGATCGCGCATTCGGTGGTGCGGCTGGAGGCGGGCGGCCGGCTCCTCGTCACCTCGCCGCGTGGCGTGGAGGACATGGCGGCACGGCGGATCCTGATCGCTACCGGCGCGCGCGAGACGCCGCGTTCGGCCCGGCTGATTTCCGGCGACCGGCCGGTGGGCGTCATCACCACTGGCACGCTGCAATCCTACGTCGCCTTTCATGGGCTAATGCCGTTCCGGCGCCCGGTAGTCATCGGCTCGGAGCTGGTGAGTCTGTCGGCGGTGCTGACCTGCCTCGTCCACCGGGCAAGGCCGGTGGCGATGCTGGAGACGGCCCCATATGCGCTGGTGCCGATGGCATTCCGATGGTTCCCGAAACTGGTCGGGGTATCTTTCCATTGTGGAGTGCAGATCCTCGACATTCGCGGTGCCGCGCGGGTGGAGGAGGTGAGCTTCCGGCGCGCCGACGGCATGGTGGAGACGCTGGCCTGCGACGGCGTCTTGCTCACCGGCGGTTTCACGCCGGAAGCGGCGCTGATGCGGCAGTCGGCTCTGGGCGTCGATGCGGGAAGCGCCGGGCCGGCCATCGACCAGGACGGTCGCAGCGGCGATCCGCGGGTGTTTGCGGGTGGCAACGTGCTGCGCGCCGTGGAAACCGGCGGCTGGGCCTTTCGCGAGGGCAGGGCGGTCGGCGCCGCCATCGCCGAAGATCTGTCGCGGGATGACGAGCCGGGCGAGCCGGTTGCCGTGACCTTCGAGGCGCCGGTGAAGCTGGTGGTGCCGAGCCTGCTGCGGCGTCGCGGCAATGCCACGCCGGCGTTCCATGATTTCCAGCTGCGGTTCGAGCGGCGCGCGCGGGGGCGGCTGGCACTGGAGCTCGACGGGCGCGAGGTGTGGGCAACCGAGCGAAGCTTTATGCCCGAGCGGCGCATATTGGTGCCGCTCCCGCCCGCCGCCCTCTCGGCCGAACGGGTGCGTTTCCGCTTCCGGGAGCGGACGTGATGCGCGTGGCGGCGATCGATCAGGGCACGACCTCGACACGCTGTCTCGTCGTGGAGAGCGGCGGCGCGGCGCGGCTTGTCGCCAGCCGGCGGCACGCGCAGCACCATCCGGCGCCCGGATGGGTGGAGCACGAGCCGGAGGAATTGCTCCGCAACATTCGCGAGGTGCTTGCGGCGGCGGGGCCGGTGGACGCTATCGGCATCGCCAACCAGGGCGAGAGCTGCCTCGCCTGGGACGCGGTGAGCGGCCGGGCGCTGTCGCCGGTGATCGTCTGGCAGGACGCCCGCACCGCCGGGGAGCTGGCGGCGCTGGGAGCGGAGGCTGAGGCGCGCTCGAAGGCGATTTGCGGCCTGCCGCTCGACGCCTATTTCTCGGCGAGCAAGCTCGGCTGGCTCCTCAGGAACCTGCCGGAGGTGGAAGATGCGCGGGCGGCCGGGCGGCTCCGGCTCGGCACCACCGATGCCTTCTTTCTCGACCGGCTGTGCGGCAGCTTCGCCACCGACCTCGCCACCGCCTCGCGCACCGGGCTGCTCGATCTGGCCAGCGGCAGCTGGAGCGAGCCGCTGTGCGCGCTGCACCGTGTACCGATGGAATGCCTGCCGGAGATCCGGCCGGTGGATGCCGGCTTCGGCGCGATCGAAGGCGTGCCGGTGCAGGTCTCCATCGTCGACCAGCAGGCCGCTCTGTACGGCCATGGCTGCCGCCGTCCCGGCGACGCCAAGATCACCTTCGGCACCGGCGCCTTTCTGCTGGCGGTCACGGGGGCGGAGCGACCGGCCAGTGCCGATCTGCTGCCGACGGTCGCCTGGCAATTGCGCGGTGAAGGGGTGGCGTTCGCTCTCGAGGGCGGCGTCTATGACGCCGGAGCGGCCCTGGAATGGCTGCGGAGCCTGGGCCTCTATGCCGAACCGAAGGAGCTGGACGGCTTCGCGGGGCCTTCGGCACTGAGCCGGGGGGTGGTGTTCGTGCCGGCGCTGTCGGGGCTGGCGGCGCCCTATTGGGACCGCAAGGCGGCCTCGATCTTCATCGGCATG
The DNA here is from genome assembly GCF_018390605.1 of Ancylobacter defluvii. GTDB lineage: Bacteria > Pseudomonadota > Alphaproteobacteria > Rhizobiales > Xanthobacteraceae > Ancylobacter > Ancylobacter defluvii. The sequence goes on along the minus strand of NZ_JAHBGD010000002.1, from coordinate 307,095 downwards.
GAGGCCGCCACCGACAAGCGCGACATGGTGCGGGCGGCTCTCGAAGGCATTGCCATGCTCACAGTGGGCCTGATCGACGCCGCGGCCGCGCAGGTCGGGGCTATCAGCGAGATTTCCATCGATGGGGGCCTGTCGCAGAGCGATTATTTCGCCCGATTCCTCGCGGCGGCCAGCGGGCGCGCGGTGCGGGTGCCGGCGACACATGAGATGACCTCGCTCGGCCTTGCCGAGCTGTGCGGCGCGAATACCCGTATCGCGCGCGGAGCGGATCGTCGTTTCGAACCTGACGGCTCCGTGGCGCCGGCGGATCATCGGCGTTTCGCCGACGCTGTCGCCCGTAGCCGCTTCTGGAGAGATAGGTGACGGTCGGTCATGTTTCCCGGCTGACAAGAAGCGCGGGTACCGGAGCGCTGATCGCAGCGGGTGAGCCAATGGCGACATGGTATCCGCTCGTGCCGAACCGCGGCGCGCTATCCGGACCAGCTCGCATGGAAGGTTGCGGCATAGGGGAACGCCCGTCGCGCCGATGTGGATGTCTTGACTATTCGTCGCCGGTTGGGGCATGGCTCGCCGGCGATCACGCTTGCGACGCACCGGTCTCGCTTCACGAGGGATGATGCGACAGCCTCAATATTGGTTGCCGTATCATCGGTATCAACGTCCGGTGCCGGGTCTTGGAAAATGATCGCCGACGATAGAAGCCGAGTGGCCGCTATTGTCAGACGGAAGGGTGGCCGAGTGGTTTAAGGCAGCGGTCTTGAAAACCGCCGTGGGTGCAAGCCCACCGTGGGTTCGAATCCCACCTCTTCCGCCATTTCAGTCCCAAACTGGGCACGCCGATGCCCGGCGACGATCGTGGGGGGTACTGATCGCCGTCGGGGCTTGGTATGCCGCCTCGGCGGCGATGGGCGCGCGCCTGCTGCCACCGCCACATGCTGTCGTCGCCAACGCGTTCGGCAACCTGTTCTCCAGCGCATGGCTTCCCGGCATCGGCCTGCCACGGGGCGGATATCTGCCACATATCCTGTTCACCGCCGCCAATGTGCTGATAGGCGGCGGCGCAGGGGCGCTGATCGGCATCGCCAGCGGCCTTGCCAGCGCCGGGAGCCGGACGGTGGCCGAGGCGCTAGATCCGTTGATGTCGCTGCTCGGCACAATCCCAATCGTCATTATGGCCCCGTTCTTCCTGATGTGGTTCGGATTGTCGGGCCTCGCGCAGATCGCGCTGGTGACGCTCTATACCGCCACCGTGCTGCATCTCTTCGCTCTGCGCGGGGTGCGGAACCTGCCGCCTGCCTTCATGGATTATGCTGCCACACTCGGCCCTCGCCGATGCAGCGCTTCTTTTCCGTGCGATTGCCGGGCGCGATGCCAGAGATCTTCGGAGGGCTGCGCATCGCTTTCGCGGCGGCTTGGGGGCTCGCCGCCGTCACCGAGATGCTCGGCGGCCAGTACGGCTCCGGGCGCGTCCTGATCGCGTTACGCTCGGTCTATGACCTCACCGGCATCATGGCCATCGTGCTGCTGCTCGCCCTGCTCGCCATCCTGCTCGACGGCGTCATCGTCGCGGCTCGGTTCGTCGCACTGGACTGGGCGCGGGCCTCCGCCTTTGGAGACGCGGCGTCATGAAGGCGGCGACCGGCATCGAGTTTAGGGATGGAAGCGGTTGGCCTCGCCGAGGCGTCCGGCTCCTGGCCGCGGGAGCTTTCCGGCGGCATGCGCAAGCGGGTGGCGCTCGCCATCGTGTTCGCGACCGGCGCCAGCATCCTGATGATGGACGAACCGTTCGGCGCGCTCGACTTCGTCACTCGCGCGACGTTGCAGGGCGTGCTGCTCGATCTGTGGCGCCGCACCGGCATTACGATCGTCTTCGTGACCCACGACATCGAGGAGGCGCTGGTGCTTGGTGACCGCATCCTCGTCGTGTCGGATGGGCGCATACTCGACGACATCGCCTGCGACCTGCCGCGGCCGCGGCCGCGGCCGCGGGGCGAGGATGAGCGCGTCTCACCCCACGCCGTCGCCATCACCAAGGCCATTATCGGCCAGCTCGGGCTTCCCGGCAGCAACGGGGCGGAGGCGCCATGAGCACGATCGCCGTTTTCCTACGACAGCATGGCGTCCGGCTAACGGTCGTCGTGCTGATGGTCATGGGATGGGAGGTCGCTGCATAAGGGCGCGCCGGGACTGGTGCACTATTGCGCCGCCAAGGCCGGCATCATCGGCATGACACGGGCGCTCGCCGCCGAGCTGGCGGCGGACGGCGTGCTCGTCAATGCCATCGCACCGGGAATGGTGGATACGCGGCTCGGCGACGATCTTTCGGCGGAGTGAAAGGCCTGGAAGATCGGCCAGCTACCGATCGGTCGCGTCGGGCAGGCGCGGGAAATCGCCCCGACCGCCGTGCTACTGGCCTCTGCCGATGGCGACTTCTATGTCGGTCAGACGCTCTCGCCCAACGGCGACGTCTTCCTCTGAGCACGGACAATTCGATGGCGGAAACTGCGGTCTTGGTGACAGGAGCCTACGGGCTGATCGGACATGCCGCCGTGCTGTCGCTGTGCCGCGCCGGTTGGCCGGTCGTTGCCACCGACCGCAACGAGACGCGTCCGAGCGACGCGTTGTTCGAGGCACTGCCGTTGACGGTGAATGGCGTCGACAAATTATCGAACGTTCTGGCCGAGCATGGCATCGGCACCATCGTGCACGCGGCCGGAATATTCAGGTCGATGCTGGCGCAGGGGATTCTGCACGAGGTCTTCCGCGTGAATGCCGGCGGCACGCTCGACCTGTTTGAAGCCCGCGGCGTATTGGCGTGCGGCGCGTAGTGCTGCTGTCGAGCCCATCGGTCTATGGACGCACGGAACATGTCATTGTCGACGAAGCGACACCGCTTCGAGCGATCGGCACCTACGGCGCATCCAAGATCGCCGGTGAATGCGCGGCGCGGGCCTATGCCGCCGAGCATGGTGTCGAAGTGGTCATCCTTCGGCCGTGCTGGGTTTGCGGACCGCGCCGACGCACGGCCTGCATGATCCGCACCATGATCGACAACGCGCTGCAGGGCCGGCCGACGCGACTCGGCTATGGGCGGGGCTTTCCACGCCAGTTCGTCCATGTGGACGATGTCGCCGAAGCTGTGCTGTCTTCCATATCCGCGCCTGCCGCCGTCGGGCATGCCATCAACCTGTCGGACGGCTCATGGCGAACGCTCGACGAGGTGGCGGGGCTCGTCGGTGCGGTGCAGCCCGCGGCTCGGATCTTGCTCGCCGACGTGCCTGCACCGACGACGAGTTTCTCGGCCCGCTTTCGCTCACCCGTGCGGCCCTGTCGCTTGATTGGCAGCCTCGAACCGATCTCGAGACAGGCATCCGCTCCTATAAACAACATCTTTCGGCTGACATTGCCGAGGGCTTGCGCCCTGCCACATAGCTGGCCGAACCACCAGTCACCCGTAACGAAGCCAAATCGGCATGCCCAATATTTTGGCGAAGCACTACGGGCGTTTCCTGCCTCAGGACAAGGCGGCACTCGCCGCGCGGATCCTCAATCAGGTGTGGGAGGCGGCGTGAGCCGGTCTCGGCCGGCGAGGGGAGGGCGGTGCCGCTCGCCCGTCTTCTACGCGCTCAACTATCGCTAGGGCCACAAGTAGAGCCGGAGTACTTTAATTCATAAAAATGTAATATATTTCAATTTGTTGGCGATATTTTATGGGGGACACCTCTAAGCTTTACAGCAAGATCGAGACCGAAGCCGCCGGCTGGAAGGGTTCGATCCGCGAGTTTCGAACCGAGTTAAGGGCTCGCGAGAAGGAGGCACGGACGATCTCCACCGATACCATGATAGCCAAGGGCAGCGATGACGTGTTGGAGCGTGCCATCCACGCCATGGTGTCGTCCCGCTAAGACATGTCCGATGACGAACTTATGGGACAGGCCTCCCAGATTGCGGATCGATGCATCATCCCGCGCGTCGGTCGGCTACCCTACGAGGCTGGCGGTGGTCGCACCGGGGCTCCGAAGGCAGGCGACGTCCGCGGCCGCTGGCGCAAAGGTCCTTCGCCATCCCGGATGCGCTGATAGAGCCGTGGTTGAAGAACGACATCGAGGTGCTCGCGCGCCTACCGGCTCAACCGCGCAGCCTAACGCCGTCGCAACCTCATCGAACGCATGTTCGGCAGGCTCAAGAACTGGCGACGCATTGCAACACGATACGACAGGCTCGCCGTCAACTTCCTCGCAGCTATAGTCCTCGTCGCCTTGATCACTCAATGGGTTGAGTGAGACCCCTACCTAGCCGAAGGTGAAGGCATAGGTATCGACGCCGGGGTCGAGGAAGCGGATCTCGAAGCGGCGCTCGCGCACCTCGCTCGTTTGGCGGACCAGCTGGTAGAGCCGCGTTTCCGAGACGGTGCCGGTGCCGTCCGCCGCGATATCGGTACCGTGGTCCGCCCCCGGCGGTTCGCCGTCAAGGCTCACGCGGAAGCGAACCGGGCGGCCGTCGGTGCCGGGGCCGAGCACGAGGTGCAGGTCGCGCGCGCTGAAGCGGAGTGTGATGCCACCACCCGGCGCATTCAGCGTTGCGCGCTCGGCGCCCACGGTCCAGTTGCCGGAGAGCCCCCATTGATCGAGGCGCGGCGTTCCCGGCGTGTAGTCGCGAGGTTGGTTCGCGCCGACCTTTTCCGGCGAGACGAAGCCGGTAGCCTGTGCATAGCCGAGATAGGTCTCGCGCGAGCGAAGCCGGGCAAGATCCGGCGCCGCCTGGGCGCCGGGAGCCTGCGGGGACACCAGCCCGCCATCGGCGCGGCGATTGCCCGCGGCCTCGGCCAGCAGGTCCTGGATCACACGCTCCGAGCGTGCATAGCCGCCCTCGCCGAACTGGTGGTGCCGGATGCGGCCTTCGCTGTCGACAAAGTAGAGCGCCGGCCAATATAAGTTGCGGAAGGCGTTCCAGATCCGATGGTTGCTATCCACTGCCACCGGGTAGGAAATGTCGAAGTCCCGGACGGCCGCCTTCACATTGTCGAGCTGCTTCTCGAAGGCGAATTCCGGCGAATGCACGCCGATGACGACCAGTCCCTGATCCTTGTACTTCTCGGCCCAGGCCCGGATGTAGGGCAGGGTGCGGATGCAGTTGACGCAGGAATAGGTCCAGAAATCGATCAGCACCACCTTGCCGCGCAGGGTCGCCGCAGTTAGCGGCTCGGAGTTCAGCCATGCCACGGCGCCGTCGAGCGGCGGTAGCTCTCCCTCGACCGGCAGGGAGCTGCGATAGGCCAGAGGCGCCCCCGCCGGGGCATTGGTGTCGCTGCTGGCGAGGCGGGTGGTGTCGCGGGAAGGCGAGGTGCTGAAACCGTCGAGCAATGCCTGCTCGATCCCGGCCGTGCTGGCATAGGACAATCGCGCCAGCGCGCCGGTATCGAGGCCGAGGGCGATGATGGCCACGCCGGCCAGCACCGCAACGCCCAATGCCCGCCGGATGTGTTCGCCGGTGCCGAGTGCGCGCTTCATCGCCGCCAGTACGCGCCCGCCCGCCAGCACGGCGAGAGCGAGCGAGGTGGCGGCGCCCATGGCGTAGGCGGCCAGCAGCAGCGTGGTTTCGAGGTTCGCCCCCTTTAGCGCGGCGCCGGTGAGGATCAGCCCAAGGATCGGTCCGGCGCAGGGCGTCCACAGCAGGCCGGTCGCGGCGCCCAGCAGCAGCGAAGCGCCGACGCCCGCTCCATCTGCCGGCACCTTCCGCGACAATCGGTCACCGAGCCCGACGAGCGGAGCCGAGACGATGGCCGCCACCGCCGGCGAGATCAGCGTCAGGCCGAACAGTGCCAGCAGCGCCACCGCCGCGGCGCGGCCGATCTCATTGGCCTGGATCGCCCAGCTGCCACCGACATAGGCGAGCGTGGCGATCGCTGCGAAGGTCGCCGCCATGCCGATCAGCATCGGCAGCACACCACGCAGGAAGGGCGTGCCCACGCGTGCAAATATGAAAGGCAGGACGGGCAGGATGCAGGGGCTGACGATGGTCAGCACACCCGCGAGATAGGAAACGATGAGCAGGGTCATGGCCGATCCTCTCGAACACGGCCAGCGCCGGGGAGGCGTTAGCCGGTTGGAATGCCGGGCATCTGAGAGGCGCGACGTATCTGCGATGTGTTGCGGCCGGCAGGAAATGTATCGGTGTGTAGGGGCGATTCAGCGAGGCAGGCTCTGTCATCCGCCAGCATCCGACGTTGGCACCCGGTCATCCTGTCGGGCTGCGTATCGGCAAGCGCGCCTGATACATTGGGGTACAAATCGGCAAGCGCTCGCCGTCATGCGTCTCGCTATAACGGTGCGAAACAATCCGGCGGATCGCGATGGACCATATAGACCACATATTGATCGTCGACGACGACCGCGAGATCAGGGATCTGGTCTCCGGTTATCTGAAGAAGAACGGCCTGCGCGTCACCGTCGCGGCGGATGGGCGGCAGATGCGGAGCTTCCTCGAGGCCGACCGTGTCGATCTCGTCGTGCTCGATGTCATGATGCCGGGGGATGACGGGCTGGTGCTCTGCCGGGAACTGCGCGCCGGCAGGCACAAGGCCACTCCGGTGCTGATGCTCACCGCCCGCACCGACGAAACCGACCGCATCGTTGGCCTCGAAATGGGTGCCGACGACTATCTCGCCAAGCCCTTTGCCGCGCGTGAGCTGCTCGCCCGCATCAAGGCCGTGCTTCGTCGCACGCGGATGCTGCCGCCGAACCTGACCGTGACCGAAGTTGGACAACTGCTCACCTTCGGCGACTGGCAACTCGACACCACCGCCCGCCATCTGCTCGACAAGGAAGGCACCGTGGTGGCACTGAGCGGCGCCGAGTATCGGCTGCTGCGGGTGTTTCTCGACCACCCCCAGCGGGTGCTGTCGCGCGACCAGTTGCTCAACCTCACGCAGGGGCGGGAGGCAGAACTGTTCGAGCGCTCCATCGACCTTTTGGTCAGCCGGGTGCGCCAGCGCCTGCGGGACGATGCCCGCGAGCCGGGCTATATCAAGACCGTGCGCAGCGAGGGCTATGTGCTGGCCATGCCGGTCGAGATAACCACGGCGCGGCAATGAGCTGGCTGCACCGCCTGCGCGCGCTGCTGCACCTGCCGCGCACGCTGCGCTGGCGGCTGTTTCTGATCCTGTATGCCGGCCTGGCGGCGGCGCATGTGCTGTCTTTCGCCGTGCTGTTCGCCGAGCGCACCATGAGCGCCAAGGCGACGATGCTGACGACTCTGGAATATGACGTCGCGACCTCGATCGCCCTGCTCGATCGCCTGCCGGAGGCGGAGCGTGCGCAATGGTTGCCGATGCTCGCGCGGCGGAACTATCGCTACGAGCTCGGCCCCGGTCTGCCCGGCCGGCCGGAGCTCAGCGCCCGCGCCACCGAGATCGCGGACACCATCAACGCCGCGGTGGGGAGCCGCTTTCCGGTCCGCGTCGACAACATTCCCGGCGAACGCGAGCATCTTCAGGCGCATGTCACCCTGAGCGACGGATCGCAGGTGACGATCGACATCCTGCCGCAATTGATGCCGCTGGCGAGCTGGCTGCCTTATGTGCTTGCCGCCCAGCTTCTGTTGCTGCTGCTGTTCACCTGGCTCGCCGTTCGCCTTGCCATCCGGCCCTTGCTGCGTTTTGCCAATGCGGCGGAAGCGCTGGATCCGAGCGGGAAAGCCAGCCGGCTTGCCGAAGGCGGCCCGACGGAAGTGGCCTATGCCGCACGCGCCTTCAACGCCATGCGCGACCGGATCGCTCACTATCTGGAGGAGCGGGTGCAGATCCTCGCCGCCATCTCGCACGATCTTCAGACACCGATCACCCGCATGAAGCTGCGGGCGGAGATGGCCGAGGAAAGCCCGGAGAAGGACAAGCTGATCGCCGACCTCTCCGAGATCGAGCTACTGGTGCGCGAAGGCGTCGCCTATGCACGCAGCGCCCATGGCGATGCCGAGAAGCCGGCTCGGATCGATATCGGCTCCTTCGTCGAGAGTCTGGCTTTCGACTATCAGGACACAGGGAAGTCGGTGCGCTGCGCCGGCCTCGCCGATACCGTGGTGACGACGCGGCCGCATGCCTTGCGACGCATCCTTACCAACCTCGTCGACAACGCGCTGAAATTCGCCGGCGCGGCGGAGATCGAAGTGCGGCGGACCGCGGAGGGCGGCATCGCCATCGCGGTATTGGACGAGGGCCCCGGCATTCCGCCGGATCAGCTGGAGGCGGTTCTTCAGCCATTCTACCGGCTCGAACAGTCCCGCAATCGCGATACCGGCGGCACCGGCCTTGGGCTGGCCATTGCCCACCAGCTGGCGCTGGCGATCGGCGGAACGTTGACCCTCGGCAATCGGCCGCAGGGAGGCCTGCGAGCCGAGGTGAGGTTCGGCTGACGGCGGGAGCCGCCGCGACTTTTCCGGGTTGGATCGAGCGCTGGACGCTGTTCGCCGCGTCTTCTCACAGCACGTAGCCGCCGTCGATGGTCAGGCTGGCGCCGGTCATGTAACCCGCCTCCGGGCCGGCGAGATAGGAAGCGAGCGCGGCGATCTCCTCAGGTTGCGCGATGCGCCGGAGCGGGACGACCTCCTTAAGCTGAGCGGCCATGGACGCCGTCATGTCGGTCTCGGTCGGTCCGGGCTGGATGTTGTTCACCGTGATGCCGCGCGGTGCCAGATCGAGAGCCACGCCCTTCGCCAGTGCCGCCACCGCCGCCTTGCTCATAGTATAGACGCTGCCGCCCGCTGAGCCGGTGCGGAGCGCGACATTGCTGCCGATGGTGATGATGCGTCCGCCGTTCTGCATCTGCGCTGCCGCTGCCTGCACGGCGAGGAAAACGCCACGGATGTTCACGTCGAGCGTGAGATCGAGGTCCTCCAGGCTGACGGCCTCGACTGGTCCGAGGCGCAGGACGCCGGCAGCGACCACCGCGACGCGAAGCGGCCCGAACCGCTCGACGGTCTGCCGGACGGCGGCTCGAATCGCGTCGGGATCGGCGCTGTCGGCGCGGATTGCCATTGCCGTGCCGCCCTGCGCCTCGATCGCGGCAACCACTTCTCCGGCCTTGTCGGGACGTGAGACATAGGTCAGGGCAACGCGGTAGCCGTCACGTGCCAGACGCGCGGCGATGGCGGCGCCGATGCCGCGGGATCCGCCGAAGACGAGGGCGGCATCGCCGCCTCGGGGAAGGGCTTCGTTCATCGTAGCATTCCGATCTGGATTCGGTTGGGAATAGCTCAGGGAAGCAGCAGCAGCTTGCCGGTGGTTGTCCGGCTCTCCATGTCCCGATGCGCCTGCTCGGCGTCGGCGAGTGGATAGGTTCCGCCGATCCTCACTTTCAGCGCTCCGGTGGCGATCCACTCGAAGAGTCGCCCAGCGCGGGCGCGCAGAAATTCGGGAGTATGGATGTGGTCGAAGAAGATCGCGTAGCCGATCTTGATGCTCTTCGGCAGGCTCATAATGTCGAGTGGCCCCGGGCCGCCCAACACCGGGCCGTACCAGCAAAAGGTGCCGCTCCGGCGCAGGGCCTCGAGCGAGCCGCTGAAGGTCTTGGGGCCCGAGCCGTCATAGACGACATGCACCCCTTCGCCGCCGGAGAGGCGGATGGCCTCGTCGGCGAAATAGCCATCGGCATCGACGATGACATGATCGGCTCCGGCCTCACGAGCCACCGCGACCTTGTCGGCGGAGGAGACCCGGCCAATGACGCGGCCGCCGCGCAGCTTGATGATCTGGGTGAGCAGCAGGCCCAGCCCGCCAGCCGCCGCATGCACGAGTGCTACGTCACCGGGCTGCACGGGATAGAAATCGGTCGCGAAATGACTGGCGGTCAGCCCTTGCATCATGACGGCAGCGGCAGTGCGATCGTCGATGGCGTCCGGCACCGCGACCAGTGAATCCTGAGGGATGGCGATGCGTTCCGCATAGCTGCCGGGCGCATAGACCCAGGCCACCCGGTCGCCCGGCTGGAACTGGCTGACGCCATCGCCGACGGCAACAACCCGCCCCGCACCTTCGACGCCGAGCACCTTGGGATTGGGCTGAGGTGCCCAGGCAAGACCCCGGCGCACGCCGGTGTCCATGAAGTTCACCCCGGCGGCGGCGACGTCCACCAGCACGTGCCCGGCGGCCGGCGCGGGTTCGGGTTGCTCTACCGCCTGCAGAACTTCGGGTTCGCCGGCGCGGGTCATGACGATAGCTCTCATGTCGTCTTTTCCATTATTGACTGTTTGTTCCATAATTCGGCAAAAAAATGAGTCTCAGCGCAGGGCACGCAAAGCGAGCCGGCCAAGCCCGGCCAGATGGGCATCATCGGCCCCGCCGCGCGCGGCGAGGCGAATGGCGGCGATGTTGGAAAGCAGGAAGCCGGTCGTCTCCAGCGGATCGAGATCCGGCGAAACGTCGCCCTCTGCCTGCGCTTCGCTCACCCGCCGGGCGATCGCGGTCTGGAGAGTGGCGGCGGCGGCATCATGGATTGCCGATAGCTCCCCGCTGCGCCGGCCGAACTCGCAGACCGAGCCGATCCCCAGGCAGGCCTGCCGTGCTTCCGCAACCACCCGCTCCATCATGGATTTGAGACCGTCAACGGCCCTCGGTCCGCTGCGTAGGGCGGCAAGATGGGCACGCGTCTCGGCCTCGGCGTAGCGATGCACCGAGGCACAATAGAGCCGCCATTTGTCACCGAAGGTGTCATACAGGCTCTGGCGGCCGATCTTCATCGCCCCGGTCAGCATGCTGGCCGAGCTGCCTTCAAAGCCGCGTTCGCGGAACACGGCGATCGCCGCATCCAGTGCCTGCTCCTTGTCGAATTCTCTCGGTCTGGCCATGGTCAATAGATACTTTTTGTGGAACGATCAGTCAATAATAAATTGGCCAGATCCCGACACCGTGATGCGCTCTTGCCTCATGGCTTCCCGCGTCGACGCTCCTCGACGCTGACGTCGGCGTTGAACATGTATCCCGCTCCGCGCTCGGTCAGGATCAGCTTCGGCTCCGAGGCGTCGATCTCGATCTTCCGCCTCAGCCGCAGGATCAGCACGTCGATGCTGCGGTCGTAGATTTCCTCGGCATGCACGCGACTGGCGGCGAGCAGTTGCTCGCGTGACAGCACTTGGCGCGGGGACCGCAGGAAGGCGACCAGAAGATTGAATTCCGCCGCCGTCAGCTTGCTTTCCTCCGATCCCTCGAAGACGAGCTGCCGCCGCTTGACGTTCAGCGTCCATCCGTTGAACGAGTAGATCTTGCGATCATTATGCTCGGTGGAGATGGGCTTGATGCGCAGGGCGGCGCGAATGCGCGCCAGAAATTCGCGCAATCCGAACGGCTTGGTCACATAGTCCGACGCGCCGAGTTCGAGCCCGACCACCTTGTCGGTCTCGTCCAACCGATCGCCACTGATGACGATGATCGGAGTATCCGACTTCGACGACAGCGTGCGGACGATCTCCAGCCCGTCCTCATGGCCGAGATTGAGATCGACCACAACGAGATCGACCTCATCAGTCGCCAGCACTTGCGAGAGCTGGCGGCTGTCCTTCACGCCGGTGACCCGGAAGGCATGCTGGGACAGATAGTCGATCAGCAGACTGCGAAGCTGGGTATCGTCATCAACAACGAGAAGATGTTTCACGGTTCGGCTCTCGGGCGGCGCGGCCGGCAGTGGAGAGCGCCGGACAGGCATCGATCAATAAATGAGACATGCTTGTCTGCGGCATGTGTCGGAAGAGGAGAGGAAATGTATCGTGATGTAGTCGGCTTTATCGCGCTCGCCCGCCGACTGATGGTGCCGTCAGAAATGCTCTGGCAGCCACTGCGAACGAACCTTCGTCGCAATCATGTCGCTGTTCTCGATCCCGATATCTTTCAAACAGGCAGGATCCAACGCCTCCAGAATACGAATCGTGTGTCGGATGGAGAGCTCTCTATGCAGGGCACGCCAGCGGGCCTTGAGCCAGGGGAGAAGAACCCTTCGCCGCGCCGATGCCATGGCGGTGCGGTATGCCTGCGGCGTCGACTGTACCTGGGACGCAGCAAACTCATGCGCGTAAAGCAGGGAGGCGGAAAGCTCTAGCGTCTCGGCAATATATGACCAGATCGATAAGGCCGTCGGGCGTGGACAGAGGGCGCCCGGTCGGGTGTTCTCCAGATGCCCCAACTCCAGACTCCGATGATGCCGGGGCAATGGAGGATAATAGCACTGGCTTCCGAACAGCTTGCCGTAGTCGACCATGCCCGATCCATCTGCACGAAAGCGGATCGGCACGAGTTTCGGGGTGCCGCTTTTCGATCGCTCACTACTGATCTTAAGGAAAATTACTTCTTTAAAATTCATGAAACCCTCCATTCCGTCGATGTTGTCAGCATGGAGGCTGGGAATTTCGCCGGGGTGTCACGCCGCACAAAGATCATGACAACGATAATGCTCGGCATGATCGAGTTGGCGAGGCGGCGCAGGGCGTCAGACGTGCCGTTCGAGACGCATGACGAGGCCGCGGCGGACATAGGCGTCAATCAGCCGGTGCTCGGCCGCGAAAGGATGTCCGGCCCAGCCTGCGTGATCGAAGCCGGCAAGGCAGATATCCGCTTGCGGCCATTCGCGCAGCACATGCTCGACGACGATCAGTCCACTGCTCGGAGTCACATAGGGCTGTGGCGCGTAGGTCGACAAGGAGATGGCGGCGCGGCGATGTGTTGTTTCATCGATGACAAGACAACGCCTGCCCGTGTTGTCGCAGAGCGTCACGAACGAGCCGGTGTAGTCGTCGCATAGGTCATCGAGTTCCGGATGGTCGCGCACGATCCGGGCTCGTTCTGCTGCGAACAGGCGGGCAGGGCGCACGCACCAGATCTCCGGCGCGTCCCTCACTGCGGGATGGCGGTGCCACGCGGCGCTTCCCAGCATTTCCCGCGCCGGGCGGCCAGTATTGCAGACCGCGATCACATCGGTTCGCGACGGAGCTTGAGCGAACGAGCCGCACAGATTGAAGCGAATGACGAGGTCGTGCGCGTCGATGTGGGAGGCGAGGCGTCGATCGACAGCCCCATTGCCGACTATCATGATCCGTGTGGCCAAAGGTCGGTCGCCCCGCTTCAACTAGATGAGTGACAGCGCAAGGCTGACCGCAGGCCGGAAACGCGGCGCGGAAACGGAGATTGCAATCGACGCGTTCTGGAGGTGTTTCAGATTTTCAGTCGGTCGTGCGGTTTGACGCGCGATCGGATGAAAATGAAATAATGGCGTAATGCGCTCTTTCAGCCTCGTGCCATTTCTCAGGTACTTCGCGTCTCCAGCTTCCCGAACAAGTTGATCCTCACCCTGGTCGGGCTCGGGCGATGCCTCCCTCGGGGCACACGGTTCCGATTAGCTGCACGGCAGACCGGTGGATCGCGCTTTCAACGTCTCCACACCGGGGGGCGGACGATGGCATCCGGCATGCCGATCGTTGCGATCGTAAGCCGGCGTGGCGAAACGGTAACCGAGCCGCATTGCATCGCGCCCAGCTTTGATCGCGACGAGACGGCGCGAGGACAGCCCCGCGCGCTCAGAAACCGAGGTGCATGATGGATGCGATCAATACGGGCTCTTCCACGGAACGCGACGAGCAGTTGCTCGCTGCCGCCAGGAGGCTGGCGCCCTTTCTTCGTGCGCAGGCGTCGGAGGCACGTGAATTGCGCCGACTGCCGACGTTGACGGTCGACGAATTGGACAAGGCCGGGCTGTTCAAGCTGTCAGTCCCGCAGATGTTCGGTGGCGATGAGGTCTCCCTCTCGACGCTGCTGGACCTCACTCTCGAGCTTGGTGCCGCCGATGGTTCGGTCGCCTGGACGCACGGGATTCTCTCCGGAGGGATCTGGATGGCGGCTGCGCTTTATTCTCGGGAAGTGGGTGAGGAGGTCTTCGCGGATGGCGGCAACTTCCGCACGGCCTCGGTGATGTCCCCCTCCCAAGCGCGGACCCGGCGCGTCGCGGAGGGCCTTGTCATCGAGGAGGCGCGTTGGGCGTTCAACAGCGGCATTCACCACGCCGGATGGGATGTCCTGTGCGTACCCGTCATGGACGACCAGGGAAATGTGACGGATATCGCCGCCGCCCTTGTGCCTGCTCGCGAGCTTACTTTGCTCGACGATTGGGACACGATCGGCTTGCGTGGCACCGGAAGCGTCAGCGTGGCGGCCCGGGATCTGTTCGTCCCCGAGCGGCGTCTGGCCATGTTCAGCAAGGTGCTGGCCGATGATTACGCGTCCAGCCATCTGAGCGACAGGACACATTACAATCTGCCGATCTTGCCGATGTTGGCTGTGAAGCTGGCTTTTCCATGCCTCGCCATCGCCAGGGAGGCGCTCAGATTGTTTCTCGCTCGTGCGGTGGGACGGCCGATGGCGCTGACCTTTCACACAGATCGGAGCAAGCAGGCGGTTACCCATCTTCAAGCCGCGGAGGCCTCGGTCAAGATCGATGCTGCCGAGACCATCATCCGCCGGTCCATCGACGAGATCGAGACCGCTGCCGCATGCGGCTATCACCTCACCCGCGAGCAGCGCGGACGCATCTGGCGCGATGCCAGCTTCTGCGCCCAATTGACCTGGCAGGCTGCCAGCCTGCTGGCCGACGCCTCGGGCGGTGGTTTCGCCCGCGTCGCCGATCCGATGAACCGGTGCTGGCACGATCTGCGGGTCGCCACGCTGCATGCGGGATTGTCCGCGACCACTACCTTGGAGGCGACCGGCCGGCTGATGTTTGGCCTTCCCTCGAACACGCCGTTCCTGTGAGACGTCCGATGGCCGGCTCTGCCGTTCCGCATGTGGGCTGAGACGGAGGGGCTGGCCATCGTCGCGGCGAAGGTGATGTTGCCATCCGGGGGCCGCATCGGCTCTCGGTATGGCCGTGCGCCGCGGTGTTTCAGCAGTTTCCGCTTGTTCAGCAGATGCGAAGCGTGATTACGCCAGAGTCTCGATCCTGGAGGCCGGATCTATCGACATGATGCGGGCGGACATCGCCGAGGCGAGGCGCATTGAGCTGACCGGCTTCCGCAGCAAGGTCAGGTGATCGGGAACTTGCCGCTCCGTCATCATTCGCATGGCGTCAGCCAGCAGGAGAATGGGAATCGGCTTCAGGCTCTCCACGATTCCGGCAAGGTTCGGAGCTGTGTCCCAGATGTCGAGATCGAGCAGGATCAGATCCGGCGTGCGGGAGTCACGCGCCAGCCAGTGCTTCAGGCTCGCAAAGCTTGAAAACCCTACGGGCTCGTAGCCCAGTGCCGCGATCTTTTCTTCATACATCAGGCGAAGCGCAGCGTCGCGCTGGGCCACTAGCACGGTCTGCCCGCTGCCGAGCGGCACCGCCCGCTCGTCGAAGAAGTGCCGGAGCGGCACCGCCGCCTGCTGAACGACGGGAAAGTGGAGATCAAAGCGCGTGCCGTGGCTGGGGCGGCTCTCAACATGGATATGCCCCGACATTTCCGTGACGATGCCGTGCACGGCGGCGAGGCCGAGGCCGGTGCCGCCGCTGCCGGCCCTTGTGGTGAAGAAGGGTTCGAAGATGTGCGGCAACACGCTTTCGGCAATCCCGCTTCCGCGGTCGCTGAGGCTGAGAACGACGTAGGAACCGATCGGCAAGTTCCCGTGGGACAACTGCGCGCGCTTGCGCTGCTCGACGGCTCTTACGTCGATGTGGACGGCTCCCTCATCGAGGCAGGCATGGGCGGCATTGGTGCAGAGGTTCATCACCACCTGCTGGATCTCGATCGGATTGCCGAGCACGGCCGGCAGCCCGTTCTGGATGCAAACGTCGATGCGGATGCGCTCGAGCACCGACATCTTCAGCAGCGGCAGGATATCTTCGACCGCCTCGCCAAGGTCGAAAGGTTTGGCGGCCCGCTCGCGCTTGCGGCCGAAAGTCAGGATTTGGTCGGTCACATACTTCGCGCGCTTGGCACTCGTCACGATCTCCTGAAGATATTGCCGGACCGGCATTGGACCGCGCCTCAGCTGCAGTGCCATTTCAGCGTAGCCAAGGATGGCGGCCAGCGCGTTATTGAATTCATGGGCGATACCTCCGGCCAGCGTGCCAACAGCTTCAAGGCGCTGGGCATGATCGAGGCGTGCTTCAAGTGTCCTTTTTTCCTCACATGCGCGATAGGCGGTGAGGTGCTGCGACAGGACCAGAGCAGCATGCGCGTATAGCCGGTATTCATGATCGTTGGCTCGGGAACTCGGCTTGCGGCGTTTGACGAAGAACAGCCCGATCGACCGCTCATCGATCCTTCCCAGGACGACGCCGCCATCGCGGGTGGCTAGGCGGCCGAATATGCCTCCGCCTGTGTTGTCCAGGCTGTCTTGCCGAAAGCCCAGATAGTCCGTGGCATTGCCTTCCGTAGATGTGGTGAAACGCGGACCGAACTGTCGCGCGATCGACTGGACAAGCGCCTCCTCCGCATCGCCATAAGCGCGTTCCACCTCGAAATCGGCGCTGTTCACAATGGCGAAGGCATAGCAGCGGGCGTCGAAGAAGTCGGCGAACAGGCCAGCCGATTGGTCGAGTGCCGTCGAGACGTCGTCGCAGCCCTCGCCAAAGCGGCGGGCTACTTCGGTCACGATGTTCTCGAACTCCAATTGTCGGCGCAGACGATGCGTCTGTCTGCGCAGCCGGTAGATAAGGACGGCGATATAGCCCCAGAGCAGCACCGAAACCGAGCCGAGCAGGGCGCGACTCCAGGCCGCTTGCACGCTGACTTCGCCGAAGGCCTCAAGATAATCCTGCTGTAGTGCTTGGGCTTCCAGGGAGGTCCGCGACAGCTGGATGGCCTCGATCGTCCGATCGACCTCGGGAAGTGCCGACAATAACGTTCTTATATGAGCGGCGAACGACCTGGCCTCACCGGCGTTGTCCGGCAACGATGCTTCGAGCGTTCGCAGCCGCTCGCGGATCGATTGATCCAGCTGTGGACTGGGCTGGGTGGTGAACCGTACCAGCAGCAGCCCGAGGTCGTTGGCGACCGCAAGGGCCTCCCGCACCGGCCGGTTGGAATCCTCGTCGAGCGTGCCGAGCGTCTGGAGCGAGATGGCGAGTGAGTTTTGCAACAGCGCATTGCCGGTTTTGAACTGCTCGACCAGCGCTTCATCGGCATCGATGCTGTCGGCGAGCGTCGCGAGCTTGCGGTCAAGCCTCGCCGTAGCACCTAGCCCGGCATCGCCGAACAGCATTCGCAACCTAGTAACGGAAGCCCCCAGCCGCTGGACCGAGTCGACCAGGGGGTCGTAATTGAGCAGCAGCCCGGCACGGGCCTGCAGCACATCGCGTTGCAAAGAAGCGTGATCGATATCGATCGCCCGCAGTGATGTCAGGATAGCTTCGTGCAGTTCGCGCGACGGCATGCGGCCGATGGCGAGCAGGGCGAAGATGATGGCGCCGGCGAGAAGCAGCCCGGCTCGCCACGGCTCAATCGTGGTCCGTATCGGGAAGGGCCTGGAGTTTTTTGCCATTGTACTCGCCGGTCAGTGATTCGAGGAAGGCGACGAGGGACTGGACGTCGGTCGGGTTGAGACGCCGCCCGAGCTGGCTCTCGCCCATGATGGCGACCGCCTCCGGCAGCGTCGCGACCCGGCCGTCGTGGAGATAGGGGCCGGTGACCGCGACGTTGCGCAGGCCCGGTACCCGGAACACGCCCTTGTCCTGTTCCCTGCCGGTCAGGGTGAAGCGTCCGAGATCGCCGTCATTATCGGGATCAGTCAGGGGCAGCGGGACGTAGATGCCGAACCTCTGGAACAGATTGCCGCCGAGATTAGTGCCTTGGTGACAGGAGGCGCATCCATAGTCGCGAAACAGCCGGTATCCCCTTAACGCCTCGCCGCCCAAGGCGCTGCGGTCGCCTTTGAGATAGCGGTCGAAGGCTGAGTTCGGCGTCACCAGCGACCGCTGAAACGTGGCGAGCGCATCGAGCACCGTCGGCCGGTCCGGAGGATGGCCATAGGCCTGAGCGAACATCAGCGAATATTTCTCGCTCGCCTCCAGACGACCGAGGACCAAGGGCCAGCGGGCCGCCATGAGGTTGTCGTCGAGCAGCACCCTTTCGTTCTGATCCACCAGCGAGGTGAAATCGCCCCTCCAGCCGAGCCGGTAATTATTGCCGACATTGAAGATGGTTGGGGCGTTGAACCGATGGATACGCCCCTCATAACCTATGGTGCGTTTCATATTGGTAGTCCCGCCGGCCGAAAGAACGTGGCAGCTGGCGCAGGAAAGCTTGTTCTTGCTGGACAGGATCGGGTCGGCGAACAGCGCGGCGCCAAGGGCAACCCGGGCCGGATCTAGATTGGCCGGCACGAGGATCGGCGCGAAAGGCTCGCGATTGCCCGACACCAAGGGGGCCGCGGTATCGGCGGATATCGATGTGGAAAGCGCGCCGCTGACGATCAACATTAACAGCGCATGTCGGATTCCGAAGGCACGGCTGTGCCGTCGCAGGGCACTTTTCCTCCTGCTCCCCCGGCGTTCATCCCTCGATGCCCGCATAGTCCACGGCACTCCTAGAACGATGAAGCTGCATCTCGCTCCGTCGTCGCATTTTTGGCGGCCGGACGATGTTGCGCGCATGTCAGCTGTGCCATTCGGCTTACGGTTGTCATTGAAGCGTCCGCGGTGCTGTCGCAGACCTCTGCCGCTCCTCGGGGCGGATGAAACCGCCGCCATGTATCCCGGATGTGTCGCTGCAAGACCATGAGGAAACGGGGCGAGCCGTCACGGGCTCGGGTCACCCCGTAACAAGGTCGCTGCAATTGTCATCCGGCGGCGCTCCATGGAAACAGGCCGGGAAGATTGGTGGCACCATCTTCCTGTCTTCGGGCGCAGGCCATCCCGGCCAGACGATCCGATCAACCGCCGGCGATCCCACCGGGCCGGGTGCTTCCGACCGGCGATTTCACTGTCGAAGCCATCCGGGAGCGGCATCAGGAAAGGAACCTGCTCCGGTGTCGTTAGAGCTGCCAGCGATCGACCCGTTTCCCTTAGATCCGTGCGCGACGGTCCCATTCTGCCGGGCGCTGACCGGAGAGGATGACCGATAATGACGCCTCGCCTTTGCCATGACGTCGCCATCTCCCATGGCAGGATCGCCGTCGAGGAGAGGCCCGGACCCGGCATCCCAATCCTGTTCATTCACGGCAACTCCCTTTGCCGGTCGGTGTTTCGCAAGCAATTGGAAGGCCCGCTGGCCGAACATCACCGCCTCATTGCCTTCGATCTGCCGGGCCATGGCGATTCCGGCGACGCGCTGGAGCCGTCGCGGACGTATTCCCGCCCCGGGCTTGCGGATACCACCAGCGAGCTATTGGACAAGCTCGGGATCGACAGGGTCGTGCTTGCCGGCTGGTCGCTGGGTGGCCATGTGGCCATCGAGATGCTTCCCGGCGATGAGCGGGTGGTTGGGCTGTTTCTCAGCGGCGCGCCACCGGTCGGCCAGGATATCGCGGTGGGGTTCCGGCGGCCGCCTTTTGCCATCCTCCTGAAACAGGACCGTTTTGCACCCGTGGATGTCCAAACCTTCGTGGACAGCATGTTCGACGGCCCCGAGGCTTCGACCCTGTATGCCGCCGCGCGCCGCACCGATGCGCGGTTTCGCGCCGAACTGTTCGCCCGCATGCGGGAAGGTGCAGGAAGGAATCAGCGCCAGGTTCTCACTCATACCGGCATTCCGACGGCCATCGTGAATGGCGCCGATGATGCCGTGGTCAATCTGGATTACTTCGATACGGTGCCCTATGGCCATCTCTGGAAAGGTCGATGCTTTCGGCTGGAGAAGGCCGGCCACGCCCCCTTTTGGGATGCGCCGGAACGTTATGATGCGTTGCTGCTCCAGTTTCTGGCCGATCTGCTTTAGGCAACCGGGCTTCCGCCGCACGGCGAGATTATCGACGGCTGTCCGTACGCATATCCTTTGGGACGACGCTGGAGACTTCTGGCCGGCCTGACTACCCTTTTCGACGCCTACCAGCCGGCGTCGGCGGCGCGCCATTTGGCGATGGTATCCAGCGAAACCGGCGGCGTATCGAGGTCCGGTACCACCGCCAACGCGCCAGGAAAGGACTGATGGCTGGTATAGATGCTGGGGGTCACCAATGTCGGCAGACCCGCGGCCCGCGCGGAATCGAGCCCGTTGCGCGAATCTTCGATGGCGATGCAGGCAAAGGTCGGCATGCGCAGTTCGTCCAGCACGTGCCGGTAAATGTCCGGCGCCGGCTTTTTCGCCGCTACGATGTCGCCGGCGCCGATCACCTCGAAAATGCTCGACGACGGCATCCCGAATGCGGCTTGCAGCAGCGCTTCCACATTGGGGAGGCTGGTCGTGGTGGCGATGGCGAGGCGCACGCCCTTGTCTTTTGCCTCGGTGATGAGCCGGAGCACGCCGGGCCGTAGGCGCGCGGCGCCTTCCGCAACGAGCTGCGTGTAGATCTCCGTCTTCGCCGCATGCATCTCGGCTACCTGCTCGAGGGCGCGGGGGCCGTCGGGTGCCCGGTGGTTTGCGACGAAGGCGCGGATACGCTCCTTGCCGCCGGTGATGTCGAGCAACTGGCGATAGAGCGGGCGGTTCCAATACCAGTCGAGGCCGAAGTGGGTGAAGGTTTCGTTGAAGGCCAGCCGATGGATCTCCTCCGTCTCCGCCAGCGTCCCATCGACATCGAAGATGATCGCCTCGGCGCGCATCGCCTTCACGCCGCCTTCGCGCGGGCCTGTTCGCCGGCCGAGCGGATGGCAGCGATGTTGGCGCGGTAGCCCTCGATCCCACCCTTGAACACCGCGGAGCCGGCCACCAGCACATCGGCACCGGCCGCGACGCAGCGGGCGCCGGTCTCGGGATTGACGCCGCCGTCGATCTCCAGATGGATCGGGCGGTCGCCGATCATCGCGCGCAGCCTTTTCACCTTCGGCAGCACGTCGGCGATGAAGGCCTGACCGCCGAATCCGGGATTGACCGTCATCGGCAGAATGAGGTCGACCTTGTCGAGGATGTACTGCACCACGCTCTCCGGCGTCGCCGGGTTGAGCGCGACGCCGGCCTTCTTGCCCAGCGAGCGGATCACCTGGAGGCAGCGGTCGAGATGGTCGGTCGCCTCTGCCTGGACGGTGATGATATCGGCGCCGGCTTTGGCGAAGGCTTCGAGATAGGGCTCGACCGGCGCGATCATCAGATGCACGTCGAATGGCTTGTCGGTGTGCGGGCGCATCGCCTTGATGACGTCGGGCCCGAAGGTGATGTTGGGCACGAAATGACCGTCCATCACGTCGAGGTGGATCCAGTCGGCGCCGGCCGAGACGACATCGCGCACTTCCTCGCCAAGGCGGGAGAAGTCGCTGGCGAGCATGGAGGGGGCGATCAGCGGAGACGTCATGGCGATTTCCTCGTCCCCCGCCATGAAGAAGGCAGGGAGGTTTTGAAGGGTGAAGCAGCTTCGCGCCGACGCGTCCGCCGGAGCGGGCGTTCAGGTCTTGAGCGGCGGATAGCTGTCGATGCCGCCGGAAAAGACACGGCTTGCCAGGATGTCGCCGGCCTCGATGGTCACGAGATCCTTGGCAGTGACCGGCTTGCCGGCGGCGAACAGGCGATTGGCCTGGCGCAGCCGGGCACGATCGAGCGCATTGCGCACCGAGCGGCCATTGGCGAAATGAGGTTGTGCTGCCCGAAGCTCGATATAGCGGGCGAAGGCCTCGCTGGCCTCGGGAGCGAGCTTGTAGCTCATACCGGCGAGAATTCGGTCGCCGATCGCAAAGAGCTCTCCATGCGAATAGTCGGGAAAGTCGATGTGGTGGGCGACGCGCGAGCGGAAGCCCGGATTGGCCATGAAGAAGCGCTCCATGCGGTCGGCATAGCCGGCGAGGATGACGACGAGGTCGTCGCGCTGGTTTTCCATCACCTGCAGCAGGATCTCGATGGCCTCCTGGCCGTAGTCGCGCTCGTTCTCGGGACGGTAGAGGTAATAGGCCTCATCGATGAACAGCACGCCGCCCATGGCGCGCTTGAGGATTTCCTTGGTCTTCGGCGCGGTGTGGCCGATGTATTGGCCGACCAGATCGTCGCGGGTGACGGTGACGAGATGGCCTTTGCGGACATAGCCGAGCCGGTGGAGGATTTCCGCCATGCGCAGGGCGACGGTGGTCTTGCCGGTTCCCGGGTTGCCGGTGAAGCTCATATGCAGCGTCGGGCTTACCGCGTTGAGCCCGAAGCGGGCGCGGGCGCGATCCACCAGCAGCAGCGCGGCGATCTCGCGCAGGCGCTGCTTCACCGGCACGAGGCCGATGAGGTCGCGGTCGAGCTCGTCGAACACCTCGGCGAGGCCGGAATTGTTGAACTCTGCCGCAAGATCCACGGCCTCGTTCGCGTTGGTCGTCTTAACGTCGTCGATCAGGGCATCCATGGACATTTCTCCGTTCCGCTTGGTCCGGACGGGGCAACCGCGTCTCAGGGGCCGAAGGCCAGTGCCGCCCGACGCTGCGCCGGATCGGCGGCGGGCCCGCGACGGAAGAAAAAGAGACCGGCCCGGGAGCGCGGGATCCCGGACCGGTCGGTTCGCTGCCGTGGGAGGAACGGATCAATCAGCGAACCAGTTGGTCATGAAGACAACCGGAGGTCGTCTTCAGTAACGAGTGCCCTCGGGGCGCAGGGCGGCATAGGAGCGGGTGGTGTAGCGGATGGCGCGGCCATCCACTTCCTGGCGCTCCAGCGCGAAGCCGGGTTCCTCGGCCGGCCGGTCCGTGATGAAGGACAGCCGGAGGGATTCCCACGTATGGGTCGAGTCGAAGGCGCTGACGCGGATGTAGTTGTGGCCGGCATGCGCCTTGCGGCATTCGTTCAGCTCGAACAGAACGCCGGCGGCGTCCCTCACATCGAACATCGGCATGCCCCACATCTCCCAATAGGTGTTGCGGGGGTGGGGGTCGTCGGTGAACTCGATGTTCACCGCCCAGCCCTTGTCGATGCAGTACTGGACCTGCTTGGCGATCTGCTCGTCGGTCAGATCGGGCAGGAAGGAGAAGGCTCCCTGGGTCAGTCGCATGGTGGTCTCCTGCTGTCTCGTGTTGTCGTCACTCGGCCGCGGTGACCTGCGGGACGAAGTCCGGGGTATCGGTGGAGGTGTAGTTGAAGGTGACGTCCTTCCAGGTATCCAGCGCCTGCTTCAGCGGCAGACAGTGGCGGGAGGCGGTCTTCAGGATTTCTGGGCCTTCGTTGACGATGTCGCGGCCCTCGTTGCGGGCGAGGATCATCGCTTCCAGCGCGACGCGGTTGGCGATGGCACCGGCCTGGATGCCCATCGGGTGACCGATGGTACCGCCACCGAACTGCAGCACGACGTCTTCGCCGAGCAGGTCGATCAGCTGGTGCATCTGGCCGGCATGGATGCCGCCGGAGGCCACCGGCATCAGCTTGCGGGTCGAGGCCCAGTCCTGGTCGAAGAAGATGCCGTGCGCCAGGTTCTGCGGCACGAAATCCTCACGGCACAGGTCGTAATAGCCCTTGGTGGTGTGGGGGTCGCCCTCCAGCTTGCCCACCACGGTGCCGGCGTGGATGTGGTCGACGCCGGCGAGGCGCATCCACTTGGTGATGACGCGGAACGACACGCCGTGGCTCTTCTGCCGCGTGTAGGTCGAGTGGCCGGCGCGGTGCAGATGCAGGATCATGTCGTTGCGCCGCGCCCACTTCGCCATGGACTGGATCGCGGTGTAGCCGATGATCAGGTCGATCATGACGATGGTCGAGCCGAGCTGCTTGGCGAATTCGGCGCGTTCGTACATCTCCTCCATGGTGCCGGCGGTGATGTTGAGATAGGTGCCCTTTATCTCGCCGGTGGAGGCCTGCGCCTTGTTCACCGCCTCCATGCAGTAGAGGAAGCGGTCACGCCAGTGCATGAAGGGCTGCGAGTTGATGTTCTCGTCGTCCTTGGTGAAGTCGAGGCCGCCCTTGAGCGCCTCATAGACCACGCGGCCATAGTTGCGGCCGGAGAGGCCGAGCTTCGGCTTCACGGTGGCGCCGAGCAGCGGGCGGCCGAACTTGTCGAGGCGCTCGCGTTCGACGACGATGCCGGTCGCCGGGCCGTCGAAGGTCTTCACATAGGCCACCGGCAGGCGCATGTCCTCGAGGCGCAGGGCCTTGAGCGGCTTGAAGCCGAACACATTGCCGATGATCGAGGCCGAGAGGTTGGCGATCGAGCCGTTCTCGAACAGGTCGAGATCGTAGGCGATGTAGGCGAACCAGGAGCCGGGGGTGTTCGGCACCGGATCGACCCGGTAGCACTTCGCCCGGTACTTGTCGCAGGCGGTGAGACGGTCGGTCCACACCACCGTCCAGGTGGCGGTGGAGCTTTCGCCGGCGACCGCCGCCGAGGCCTCGATCGGGTCGACGCCGTCCTGGGGTGTCACCCGGAACAGGGCGATGACATCGGTGTCCTTCGGCTCGTAATCGGGCTGCCAGTAGCCCATCTTACGGTATTCCATGACGCCGGCGCTGTAACGGTCGCGCTTCTTCTCGGCGGGCTTGGTGGTTTCGAGCGTGGTCATCGGGCTACTCCCATGGCTCTCCCGTGGACGCGCAGCGGTGCTGGCGCCTGGGGTCACTTCGTCATTCGTTCGTTGTTGCCGTTCCCTCCGTAGAGGGGTGGTTCACTCCGCCGCCACTCGTGCGCCGCCGATCACCGGATCGAGGGAGCCGCTGGCATAGCGCTTGGCCATTGCCGCGAGCGGCAGGACCTTGATTTTCGAAGCGTGCCCGGCGGTGCCGAACTGCTCGAAACGTTCCCGGCACAGGTCGCGCATGGCGTCCATTGCCGGTTTAAGGAATTTCCGCGGGTCGAACTCCGACTTGTTGGCCTGGGCGACTTTGCGGAACTGGGCGGTCATGGCGAGGCGGCAGTCGGTGTCGATGTTCACCTTGCGCACGCCGTGGCGGATGCCGCGAACGATTTCCTCCACCGGCACCCCCCAGGTCTGGGGCATCTCGCCACCGGAAGCGTTGAACAGGTCTTGCAGCTCCTGCGGTACCGAAGAAGAGCCGTGCATCACCAGATGGATGCTCGGCAGGCGGCGGTGGATCTCTTCGATCACGTTCATGGCGAGGATGTCGCCGTCCGGCTTGCGCGAGAATTTGTAGGCGCCGTGCGAGGTGCCCATGGCGATGGCCAGAGCGTCCACCTTGGTGCGGGCGACGAAATCCACCGCCTGGTCGGGATCGGTCAGCAGCTGGTCGTGCGACAGCGCACCTTCCGCGCCGTGGCCGTCCTCCTGCTCGCCGGCGCCATGCTCCAGAGAGCCGAGCACGCCGAGTTCGCCTTCCACCGAGGCGCCGACCCAATGCGCCGCATCGACGACGCGGCGGGTGATGGCGACGTTGTAGTCGTAGTCCGCCGGTGTCTTGGCGTCCTCCTTCAACGAACCGTCCATCATCACCGAGGTGAAGCCGTGCTGGATCGCAGAGAGGCAGGTCGCCTCGTTGTTTCCGTGATCCTGATGCATGCAGAGCGGGATCGAGGGGTACATCTCGGTCAGCGCGTCGATCATGCGCGAGAGCATGATGTCGCCGGCATAGGAGCGGGCACCGCGGCTCGCCTGCATGATGACGGGGGCATCGACGGCCTGTGCCGCCTCCATGATGGCGATGCCCTGCTCCATGTTGTTGATGTTGAAGGCGGGCACGCCGTAACCATGCTCGGCTGCGTGGTCGAGAAGCTGGCGAAGGGTGATGCGGGCCATTTTCCGTCTCCTCAGGCGCAGGTCAGGAGGTCACAGGCGGCGGCAACCACCCCCTCGGGCGTAATGCCGAAATGCTCGTAGAGGGCCGGGGCGGGGGCGGAGGCGCCGAAGCCCTCCATGCCGACGAAGCGGCCGCGGTCGCCGATCCAACGGTCCCAGCCGAGCCGGGCGGCGGCCTCGATGGCGACGCGCGGTGCCGTGCCGAGAACCTGGCGCCGGTAGTCCTCGCTCTGCTTCTCGAACAGCTCCCAGCACGGCATCGACACGATGGCGGCGTCGACACCCTTGGCGGCGAGCAGCTCGGCCGCCTTGAAGGCGATGTCGAGCTCCGAGCCGGTGGCCAGCAGCGTGACGTCCCGCCACTTTTGCGGCTTGCGCACGACATAGGCGCCGCGTGCGCTCAGATTGTCGTCGGTGTGCTCGGTGCGGAAGGTCGGCAGGTTCTGGCGCGAGAGAGCGAGAACCGTCGGGGTGCCCTCCGAGGCAAGCGCGATCTGCCAGGCTTCCAGCGTTTCCACCGCGTCGGCCGGCCGGAACACCTGCAAATTCGGCGTTGCCCGCAGCATGGCGAGATGTTCGATCGGCTGGTGCGTCGGGCCGTCCTCGCCGAGGCCGATCGAGTCGTGGGTCAGCACATAGATGACGCGCTGGCCCATCAGGGCGGAGAGCCTTATGCCGCCGCGGGCATAGTCGGCGAAGACCAGGAAGGTGCCGCCATAGGGAATGAAGCCCTTATGCAGTGCGATCCCGTTCATCACCGCGCTCATCGCGTGCTCACGGATGCCGTAGTGAATATAGCGGCCGGCATATTTGCAGGGAGCGACGGAGGCGAGCCCCTTGGTGAGGGTGAGGTTGGAGTGGGTAAGGTCGGCCGAGCCGCCCACCGTCAGCTCGGTGGCCTCGTTGATCACCGCCAGCGCCATTTCGGACGCCTTGCGGCTCGCCACATTCGGCGCGCTTTCGGAAAGGCCGCGCTTATAGGTGAGCAGCTTCTCCTCGAAATCGGCCGGCAGCTGGCCGGCGATGGCGGTCTCGAACGCCTGCGCCTTCTCGGACGCCCGCAGCCGGTCGTCCCACGCCTCGCGCGCCTCGCGGCCGCGGTCGGCGATTTGTTCCCAGGCGGAGCGGATGCCTGCCGGGATTTCGAAGGGAGCATGCGGCCAGCCGAGCCGGTCGCGGGCGCCTTCGATTTCGGCGGCGCCGAGCGGCGCGCCGTGCACCGCCTCGGTGCCGGCCTTGTTCGGGGCGCCGTAGCCGATGGTGGTGCGGCAGGCGATGAGCGAGGGCCGCTTCGAGTTGCGCGCCTTGGCGATGGCGTCGATCAGCGCGTGATGGGAGTGGCCGTCGACGCGGAACACGTCCCAGCCCGCCGCCTCGAAGCGCGCCAACTGGTCGGTCGAGGTCGACAGCGAGGTCGAGCCGTCGATCGAGATGCCATTATCGTCCCACAGCAGGATCAGCTTGCCGAGTTTCAGATGCCCGGCGAGGTCGATGGCCTCATGGGAGATGCCTTCCATCAGGCAGCCGTCGCCGGCGATCACATAGGTGTAGTGATCGACCAGGTCATCGCCGAAACGGGCATTCATCATGCGTTCGGCCAACGCCATGCCGACGGCGGTGGTGAGGCCCTGCCCGAGCGGGCCGGTCGTGGTCTCGACGCCGAGCGTGTGGCCGTATTCGGGATGGCCGGCGGTGGTCGAGCCGAACTGGCGGAACCGCTTGATCGCCTCGATGTCCATGTCGGCATAGCCGAGCAGATGGTTGATCGAATAGAGCAGCATCGAGCCATGGCCGGCCGAGAGCACGAAGCGGTCGCGATCCGGCCAATGCGGCCGCATCGGATCGATCTTCATGAACCGGGTGAAGAGTACGGTCGCCGCATCGGCCATGCCCATCGGCATGCCGGGATGGCCGGACTTCGCCTTTTCGACGGCGTCCATGGTGAGCGCACGCAGCGCATTTGCCATGTCGGCGTAGGGGATCTCGGTTGCCCCTTCCTGCGGGCACAGGACCGGAACGGTGGTCTTGGTCAGCATGGTATCCTCCGGGGTCACGCGGCGCGCCGCTTCTTGTCGACGAGGTTGAGGATCATCGGTGTCAGGATCAGCTGCATCGCGATGTCGAGCTTGCCGCCCGGGATCACGATGGAGTTGGCGCGGCTCATCCAACTGCCCTGGATCATCGAGAGCAGGTAGGGGAAGTCGATGCCGCGCGGGCTCTTGAAGCGGATGACGACGATCGATTCGTCGGCCGTGGGGATCCAGCGGGCGATGAACGGGTTCGAGGTGTCGACCGTCGGCACGCGCTGGAAGTTGATGTCGGTGTAAGTGAACTGCGGGCAGATATAGTTCACGTAGTCCGGCATGCGCCGCAGAATGGTGTCGGTCACCGCCTCCGTCGAATAGCCACGATGCGAGCGATCGCGGTGGATCTTCTGGATCCACTCCAGGTTGATCACTGGCACCACGCCGATCTTGAGATCGGCATAGCGGGCGACGTCGATATTGCCGCTGACGACCGCGCCATGCAGGCCCTCATAGAAGAGAAGGTCGGTCGGTCGGGGAATGTCTTCCCAGGCGGTGAAGGTGCCGGGCGGGCCGCCGAATTCCTCCGCTTCCTTGGCGTCGTGCACATAGTGGCGGGTCTTGCCGGTGCCGGTGTGCGAATAGCTGCGGAAGGTCTCCTCCAGCTCCTCGAACAGGTTCGAATCCGGCCCGAAATGGCTGTAGTGGTGATTACCGCGCGAGGCTTCTTCGCCCATGACGCGCTTCATCTCGGCGCGGTCGTAGCGGTGGAAGGCGTCGCCCTCGATATAGGCGGCCTCGACCTCTTCCCGCCGGAAGATCTGCTCGAAGATGCGCCGCACGGAGGTCGTGCCCGCGCCCGAAGAGCCGGTGACGGAGATGATGGGATGATGCATCGACATGCCGTACTCCTCACGCCCGCAGAAGGCCGCGCCGTCCGAAGAGCGGCGAGCGTTCGGGAAGCTGGCTGGGGTCGCAGTGGTAGCGGGCGATGCGATCGACTTCCGCCCGCGAGCCGAACACCAGCGGGATGCGCTGATGCAGCTCGGAGGGAATGATGTCGAGGATGCGCCGCCGTCCGTCGGTGGCGCCGCCGCGTGCCTGCTCCATCAGGAAGGCGATCGGATTGGCCTCGTAGACCAGCCGGAGGCGCCCATTCGCGTATCCCTTGCGGGCATCGCCCGGATAGAGATAGACGCCGCCGCGGGTGAGGATGCGGTACGCCTCGGCGACCATGGAGGCCGTCCAGCGCGTGTTGAAATCCTTGCCGCGCGGGCCTTCGGTGCCGGCCTGGCAATCCTCGACATAGTAGCGGATCGCATTGTCCCAGTGGCGGGCGTTGGACCCGTTGATGGCGTATTCCGTCGTCTCCGGCGGGACGACGATGCTGTCGCGCACCTTGAGGAACACGGGATTGCGCAAGACCGGATCCTGCACTTTCACGAAGCGATAGGAGGTCGGGTCGAGAATGAAGATGTGGGTGCCGGCGCCGAGCGTGAGCACCAGCGCCACCTGCGGCCCGTAGACCAGGAAGCCGGCGGCGAGCTGGCGGGATCCCGGCTGCAGCAGCGCGTTGGGGCCGGTGAAGGGCAGGATCGAGAAGATCGTGCCGACCGAGATGTTGATGTCGATGTTGGACGAGCCGTCGAGCGGATCGACCGCGACAGCGAGCGTGCCGCGCGGGTCGAGCTCCACCGGCTCCGGCAACTCCTCCGAGCCCAGCACCGCGACCGGCGCCGTGCGCAGGGCGTCCATCACCAGCTGGTCGGCGAGGACGTCGAGCTCCTTCTGGCTGTCGCCGTCCTCGTGATAGCCGCGCACGGCGGCCATGGCGCCGGCGAGCGGCCCGGCAGCGATGAGTTCGGATATGGCGATGCCTGCGCCTGCCAGGGCAAGCACGGTGGCAGCGACTCCCTGACGCAGGGAATCGGTCTCGGCCCACCTCTCAAGGTGGTCCTGCAATGTCTCGTGTGTCACGGCGTTTCCCCAGTGCTCGATTGGTCTTCGGACCTTTTTGGCGTGTCGTTTCCGTATGACCTTCGAGGGGGGACCCGAAGCGGCGGACGCCTTTTATTGAGGCTACCTTGCCCGACTTTTCAGCGTAAGGAAATTCGAATATTCTTTCTTGTGTGTTTAGTACTTCTGAATGCTGGAATACATCATGCGAAATATCACGCTGAAGCAGCTGCGGGCTTTGGCGGCGGTGATCGATACCGGCACCGTCACCGCCGCGGCGCGCCAGCTCAACGTCACTCCACCGGCGGTCACGATGCAGGTCCAATTGCTGGAGGAGCAGCTCGGCCTGCCGCTGCTCGATCGTGCCGGCGAGCGTTTCCAGCCGAGCGATGCCGGCCGCGAGGTGCTTGCCGCCGTGGCGCGCATAGAGCGGGCATTGGCTGATTGCGGCGCGTCGCTCGATGCGATGAAGGGGCTGGACGCCGGCCGCGTCTGCGTCGGCATTGTCTCGACCGCCAAATATTTCGCGCCGAATGCGCTCGGCGTCTTCGCCCGCTCCCACCCTGGCATCGACGTGGCGCTGGTGGTCGGCAACCGGGAGGAGATCATCGCCGCGCTCAGGGGCGACGTCATCGACGTCGCGATCATGGGGCGGCCGCCGCTCGACATCGAGGTCGACAAGACGCTGCTCGGCCCGCATCCGCATGTCATGATCGCCCCCACCGATCACCCGCTGCTCGGACGCAGAATCACTCCGGACCGGCTCGCGGGCCTGACCTTCCTGGTTCGTGAGCCGGGCTCGGGTACGCGCACCCTGATGGAGCGCTACTTCCAGGATGCGGGGGTAGAGCCGCGAATCGGCATGGAAATCGGGTCGAACGAGACCATCAAGCAGGCGGTGATGGCGGGGCTCGGACTTTCCTTCATCTCCGCCCATACCATCGCGGCGGAGGTGGCCGACGGGCGTCTCGCGGTGCTGGATGTGGAAGGCATGCCGGTGGTGCGGCAGTGGTTCGTCGTCAAACGCTCGGCCAAGCGGCTGACGCCGCCGGCCGCCGCATTGAACGAATTTCTCGCCAACCGCGGCTCGGAATTCCTGCCGAGACCGATTGCGCCGTCTTCGGCCCTGATCCCGGCTGGCGGCTAGGTCCGGCCGCCTTCGCGCATCATTAACTCGCTTCGCCGACCGGCTCCCGCATCCGGCGGCGCGATGGCCGTTCGCGGGCCTTCAGGCCGCCGGCGCGGGTTGCAGGCAGTCGACGAGATGGCAGGCCATCGCGGCGGCGACGTTGGTATCGGTGGTCTTCTGCAGGCCTTTCCAGGCCGGCATGGAATTGACCTCCAGCACGGTGAAGACTCCGTCCGCCTCCTGGATGAGGTCGACACCGGCGTAATCGGCGCCGACCGCGGCGGTCGCCGCGACGGCCATCTCGGCCGCCGGCCCCTCGAGCGAAGCCGGTTCGCCGTCGGCCCCCTGATGAATGTTGGTGATCCACCGTTCCGAGCGGCGCACCATCGCGGCCACCGCGCGGCTGCCGACGACGAAGACCCGCCAATCCTGATAAAGGCCGTCATGTTGCAGCCCCTCGACGAACTCCTGCAGGTAATAGACGCCGCCGACCTTGGCCGCGTCGGGGAGGAGCTCGCGCGGGCCGAGGCGGCGCAGCCCCTTGCCCTGGGCGCCGAAAAGTGGCTTCAGCACCGTATCGCCCGGCGCCGAATCGATCAGCGCCTGCATCGCCGCCGGGTCTTCCCGCACGAAAGTGCGCGGCGTCGGCAACCCGGCCCTGGCGATGAGGAAGCTGGTCATGCTCTTGTCGACGCAGCGCTCTATGGCGCGGGCGTCGTTCATCACCTTGACGCCGAGCTCGCGCAGCGCGTGCAGCACCCCGAGCCGCATGGTGATCTGCTCGGTCGTGCCCTTGGCGATTACCCGCACGAAGGCGGCAGCCGGCAGTCTTCCGTCAAGACCGGGCAGCAACAGCCCGTGCGGTGTCTCGCCGATGGCGAAGCCGCAGTCATTGAGCGAGAGCACCAGCACCCGCAGGCCTTCGCGCTCCAGCGCGCGGCGCAGCGTGCGGGTGTGCCAGTCGGCATCTTCGGTGAAGACGACCACCAGGTCCCGTACGATGTCCCGCGCTACGTCCGGCACGTCCCACCTCATGCGAAGGAGCGCTCCAGTATCTCGTCGTGGAAGGCGCCGAAGGTGAAGCTTCGGCCGGTTTCCAGCGCGGTGACGGTGACGCGGGCCGGCGAGAACAGCATCGGGTCCATGGCGTAGAAATCGCCCTTATAGGCGGTGAAGATCTCGGCGAAGGTGCGTCCGTGGTCACGCGAGGAAGAGGAGGGCAGGCCTTCGGCGAGGTCGCGCGCCTCGTTCTCCGGCCCCGTCACGAAGAGCTGCACATCGCCGCCATAAAGCGTGGCGTCGTTGGTGCGGCCCATGGCGGCGACGAAGTCGGGTGCGGGTGGCGGCAGTGGCGAGGAGCCGATGCCGTCCACCACCCGGTCCAACGGAAAATGCAGCGCATGGGTCTTGTGAAGCGCGACTTCCAGTACCCGTGCGACGATCTGCACCGTGCCGGCGAGGCTGGAGGTTGGCGTCAGGATGAGGGTGAGCCGATCGGCGGAGATGCCGCACTCCTCCGCGATACGGGCGACGAGGCTGTCGGGCGGAGTCCGGTCGACCTCCAGCACCAGCGCGGCGTGGTCGGCGCTGTCGCGGTAGCCGAGCTCCTCATAGAGTTTCTCCCGGGCCCACAATGCGCGGCCGGGGCCGGAGCCGAGGGCGAAGAAATCGCCTTCCGCGAGGCTCCAGCCGGCATATTGGCTGCCGAGGCAGGCGGTAACGGGATCCAGGGTGGTCACCGTGATCATGGTGCCCCAGCGCGGGAACCTCCCGCTGGTGGCGATGCCGACACGCCCGAGGCCGCCGAGGCAGATTTCGGCGATCCGCCGGCCTGCCTCGATGCCACCGCGTGCGGCAATGCCGCCGTCGATGATGCGGGCGCCGCAGGGGCTGCGACTTACGCCCAGCCTCAATATCTCGGCATCGGCGACAAGCGCCTCGACCAGGGGCGCGGATAGCGCAGCTACGCTTGGGCGGCGCTCGCTCATGTTTCTCTCCCTCTTAGGCGACGCTTCGGCTCGTTTATTTGTGTGTCCGCCTGCTGGCCCAGCGAGGCGGCAATGTCCAATCGCTAGATGGCGAGCGACCGGGCGAGCTCGAAGGCATCTTCAAATCCAATGGTCAGTGCCGTGTCGGTCGCGCGCATCCGCTTCAGCAACTCATGCTGCACGCGGTATTTCAGGTGACCGATGGCAAGAGCGCCGATGCCGAGCGCGCCGCCGCCGATCGGCTTGCCATCGTCGAGCGCGTCGATGCCGGCGATGCCCGAGGGCGGCACGGCGTTGACATCGGCCGCCACCAGCAGCCCATGCGCCTCGGCGAGATGATCGGCGGTGAGGATCTGCACGCCGGCCTTGCCGCAGGCGAGCACCACCTCCGCCTCGGGGAGCAGCTTCAGCTTCTCGCTGTCGTCCCGCGCCACGGCGCTCAGGAGATCGACGTTGAAGCGGACCTTGAAATCCGCCGCCTTCAAGCGGACGGTATCGATGTCGCGATGGCTGACGAGCGTCACCTCGGCGCCCGCCTGGGCGGCGATGACCGCGGCGATGCCACCCACGACGCCGGTGGCGCCGTAGACCTGCACCTTGGCTCCCTTGAGGCCGCCCGACCGCCGCCCGCGCAGCTTGCGCTCGACCTCGGCGATCATCGCCGCCGCGGTGGTGAAGGAGCCGGCCGGATCGACGAAGACGGAGATCTGGAACGGCGGGAACAGCGCCGAGCGGACTTCCTTGGCCATGTCGAGCGCGAGGCTGGCGTCCTTGCCGCCGATGAACAGGCCGGTGCGGGAGGCATGATCCGGCGGACGCGAGAACATCATGTCCTGCGTCAGATCGACGATCTCCTCCAGCTTCACCCCGGAATAGGGCAGGATGGTCGTATAACCGGCATCGACGGCCATGTTCACGTCGAAGGGGCTGACGTGCCGGAGCGGCGAGACGATGTGAAGAATCGGCGCTATGTCCGCCATGGCGTTTCATTCTCCTAGGTAGAATCGGGCCGTTGCGGCCTCTGATCGGGAGAGAGGAATAGCGACGCGGGCTTCTGCCAATCCGCCGCTCAGCGCTGCTCGTCGCAGGCAAGCCGTTCGATCCGCGCCCCGGCATTGCTGCCGCGCAAGCAGTCGAAGGCCAAAGGAGGCGACGCGCGGTGCCGCGCGAGCCTCGGTCGTCAGTCTCTCGGCCGCTTCCGGCGTGCCGATGAAGGCAAAGCCGGTGGGGTCCCAGGAGCCCAGGCCGACGCCGGCAATTCCGGTATCGGCGAGACATGGCACCAGCTTGGCGAGCCGACGTTTCCTATAGCGGCGACCGTGTATAGCTGCCTAGTGCTCGCCAAGAATTCTCTGCATTTCTCCAGCGGCTTTGCCGAAATGCCGCAGGTTTTCTTGTCGAACGGCGCCCGACGGCACGGGCTGAGCCGACGTGCGGCATTTTCGACCGTCACCTGCGCCCGAGCGGCATCCGGTCCGCAGGTGCGGGGCTTGAGGCCGGCCGGGAGCGCAGGCCGTTCGGGTGTGATGCCGAACCGCCGGTCCAGCCTTCCCGCGACGGCGACGAATCCAAGGCGCAGACGGGTCGGCGCGGTGACGCGCACCGCTGTATTCCGACCGGTCTCGTGTGCCGCCTCGAAGCTGAGCGTTGTGCCGTTCACGAGCGTTTCCTCACAGCCATGGTAAAACCAGCCGGCTTTCGCCGACAAGCGGAACTGAGTGGAAGAAGGTTTGCGGCGACGGCCTCCGGCATGGTACCGAATCGGAAAATCGGTTCGCGACAGAACGGACCGGAAGACCGGGAGGACGAGACGCGATGGCGGTCGATCCTAAAAAGACATTCTCCGACAAGGAGATAGAGGAGCGTCTGAAGATCGAGCTGCCCAAGTGGCGGCTGGAGAACGGATGGATCCGGCGGACCTATCGCACTTCGAGCTGGAAGGGCACGCTGATGGTGATCAATGCCGTCGGCCACCTTGCCGAGGCGGCGTGGCATCATCCGGACCTCACCGCCTCCTATGCCTGGGTGGAGGTGCGGCTGATGAGCCATGACGCCAAGGGCGTGACCGAACGTGACTTCCAACTGGCTAGGAAGATTGAGGAATTCCTCTCCTGGCGTCCGGGTTCGGAAGAGGGGAGCGCCCTGGCGGGAACGCCGGAGGGCGATCTCCGTTTTGCTTACATCAAGCATGATTGAGCGCAGCGATGAACGGTGAAATCAGCGCGGGTGCTCCGCTTGTTGTGAACGACGTGGTCTGCGGCTTTTGCGGGCTCGGCTGCGACGACCTGGTGGTCGAGGTGACGGGACGCGACGTGCGGCCGACGGCTTCGGTATGCCCGGAAGCGGCGCGTCTTTTGCGGCGCCTGGATACCGGCGCCGGCATCGGTCCGGCGTCCGGTGAGGTGTACGATCAGGCCAGAATCCTCCTCGGATCGGCGCGGGCGCCGGTGTTCGCCGGACTCGGTGCCGATGTCGAGGGTGGTCGCGCCATTCTCGACCTCGCCGCCCGTACCGGCGGGGTGCTGGATCACGCGGCATCCGGTGGATTGTTTGCCAACTATGCGGCGGCGCAGCGCACCGGCTGGCTGTCGACGACACTGGCGGAGGTCCGCAACCGCTGCGACGTGCTGCTGGTGATCGGCGAGGATCCCACGGCGGCTTTCGGCCGCTTCTTCGAGCGGGCCCTGCCGGGGCAGGCGCTGTTCGCGGCCTCCCGCCACGTGATCGTCCTCGGCGGCGCCCTCGGGGCGCAGGCCCGCCGGCAGCTCGGCGCGGCCCGGGTGACGGAACTGGCGGCGGGGGACGCGGACGGGGATCCGGTCGCAGCGCTGTCGGCGCTGGCGCAGCTGGTGGCCGGCCCGCCGCCGCGCGGCTCCTCCTTCGGCGGGGTGGCGGCGGAGGCGCTGGCGGAAGCGGCGGCGGCGCTGAAAGGCGCGGCCTATGCGGTGGCGACCTGGAACGCCGCGTCGCTCGAGCGGGCCGACCTGGTGGCGGAGCGGGCGACGCGGCTCATCGACGCGCTGAACGCGACGACGCGGGCGGGGGTGTTCCCGCTGGGCGGCCGTGACAACATCATCGGGATCAACCAG
Source organism: Ancylobacter defluvii (assembly GCF_018390605.1). Taxonomy (GTDB): domain Bacteria; phylum Pseudomonadota; class Alphaproteobacteria; order Rhizobiales; family Xanthobacteraceae; genus Ancylobacter; species Ancylobacter defluvii. The sequence continues at coordinate 271,164 of NZ_JAHBGD010000002.1, read as the reverse complement.
CTGCTGCTGTGGCGGCTCGGCTATCCGCTGCGCACGGCGATCCGCGGCGATGGCTCCGAGCACGACCCGGCGCTCTACGCCACCGAGGCGGCGCTGGGCGATGCCGACCTGCTGGTCTGGGTGTCGGCGTTCCGGCCGGAGCCGCCGCCGGAATTCGACGGACCGGTGATCGTCATCGGCCATCCGGATACCGAATTCGCCACGCCGCCGGATGTCTTCATCCCGGTGGGCACGCCGGGTGTTGACCACGCCGGTACCGTGTTCAGAATGGATTCAATTGTAAGCCTGCCGCTCGGCGCCTTGCGCGTCGCGACGCTCCCCAGCGTCGCCGAGGCTGTGCGCCGGCTGGTGCCCGCCCGCTAGGGGCTGGTCCCGGCCGTTCAACCGAGAGTCCCGCTTTCCGCCCGGCGTTCGCGCCGGCGGGGCAGGGACTCCGAGCGGGAGGGGATGAAATGCGTATCAGGCTGAGAGGCGGGCGGGTGCTCGACCCGGCGAACGGCGAGAACGCCGTGGCGCGCGACGTCGAGTTTCTCGACGGACGCGTCGTCGCGGCGACGCGCGAGAAGGCCGATGCCGAATACGATCTCGGCGGCGCCATCGTGATGGCGGGCGGCATCGACCTGCACAGCCACATCGCCGGCGGCAAGATGAACCTCGCCCGGCTGCTGATGCAGGAGGACCGGCGGGCCTATCCCGAGCCGGCCTTGCCGCAGTTTTCCGGCAGCTTTTGCGGCTGCGGCGGTGGGCGGGCGGTGCCGACCGCCCACGCCACCGGCTGCCGTTATGCCGAACTCGGCTACACCACGGTGTTCGAGCCGGCGATGCTGGGTTCGAATGCGCGCTCCGCGCATCTGGAGATGGCGGATATCCCCAATCTCGACACCGGCGCCTATCTGGTGCTCGGCAATGACGACTTCATCCTGCGGCTGATCGCGGCCGGCGCGCCGCAGGAGGAGATCAACGCCTATGTCGGCTGGATGCTGAAGGCGACGCAGGCCTTCGCGATCAAGATCGTCAATCCGGGCGGCATCAACGCCTTCAAGTTCAACGCCCGCTCGCTCAACCTTGACGAGGCGAACCCGCACTATCCTGTGACGCCGCGCAACGTGCTGACCACGCTGATCCGCGCGGTGACCGAGCTCGGCGTGCCGCACCCGATCCATCTGCATGGCTGCAATCTCGGCGTGCCCGGCAATGACGAGACCACGCTCGCCACCATCGCCGCCACCGAGGGCCGGCGGCTGCATCTGACGCATCTGCAGTTCCATTCCTACGGCACCGAGGGCGACCGCCGCTTCTCCTCCTCGGCGGCGCGCATCGCCGCGATGGTCAACGCCAACCCGAACATCTCGGTGGATGTCGGGCAGGTGATGTTCGGCCAGACGGTGACCGCTTCGGCCGACTACATGGCGCAGTATCGCAATCGCGGCTTCGCCTCGCCGAAGAAGTCGATCGGCATGGACATCGAGCTCGATGCCGGCTGCGGCGTGGTGCCGTTCGAGTATCGCGACAAGAATTTCGTCAATGCGCTGCAATGGGCGATCGGGCTGGAGCTGTTCCTGCTGGTGGAAGATCCGTGGCGGATCTTCCTGACCACCGACCATCCCAATGGCGGGCCGTTCACCACCTATCCGCACCTGATCCGGCTGCTGATGGACCGCGACTTCCGCAACGCCCAGCTGGCGACGCTGAACAAGGCGGCGCAGGCGCACACGCTGCTGGCGCAGATCACCCGCGAATATTCGCTGGAGGAGATCGCCATACTGACGCGGGCGGCGCCGGCGCGCATTCTCGGGCTGACCGACAAGGGGCATCTGGCGCCGGGCGCGGTGGCCGACATCGCCGTGCATGACGAGGATGCCGACCGCGAGGCGATGTTCTCCAGGGCCCGGCTGGTGTTCAAGGATGGCCGGCTGATCGTCAGGGATGGCGAGGTGGTCGATCTGGCGCCGGGCACCACCCATGTGGTGCGCACCGATTTCGACAGCGCGATCGAGGGCAAGCTCGACGCCTGGTTCGACCAGACGGTGGGGCTGAAGGCCAAGCATTTCGCCATTGCCGACGGCGAGCTTCGCGGCGGGCGCGGGCCGAGCGTGCTGAATTGCGTGGGAGGTGCGTCGTGATCATCAACGGCGTCGAGATCCGCGACAGTTTCGCCGAGGCCTTCCCGATGGTGGGCACAAGGCTGATCATCACCGCCGACACCCCGGACTGGGCGATGACGGCGGCACGCGTCACCACCGGCTTCGCCACCTCGGTGATCGGCTGCGGTTGCGAGGCCGGGGTGGAGCGGGTGATCGCGCCCGAGGACACGCCGGACGGGCGGCCGGGGGTGGCGATCCTGATTTTCGCCATGGATTTCAAAGGGCTGAAGACCGTGGTGCCGCTGCGGCTCGGCCAATGCATCCTCACCTGCCCGACCACCGCCTGCTATGCCGGCGTGGAGGGCGGCAAAAGGGTGCCGCTGGCCAAGACCATCCGCTACTTCGCCGATGGCTACCAGATATCGAAGAAGTTCGCGGGGGCCGATGGCAGGGCGGAGCGCTTCTGGCGGCTGCCGGTGATGGATGGCGAGTTCGTCTGCGACGAGGACACCGGCTCGGTGGAAGGCGTCGGCGGCGGCAACATCCTGATTCTCGCCCGCTCGCGGCCGCAGGCGCTTTATGCCGCCGAGCAGGCGGTGAAGGCGATGAGCGCGGTGGAAGGCGTCATCCTGCCGTTCCCCGGCGGGGTGGTGCGCTCAGGCTCCAAGGTCGGCTCGAAATACAAGGCGCTGTTCGCCTCCAGCAACGATGCCTATTGCCCGACCCTGCGCGGGGTGGCGGCCTCGGCGCTGCCCGACGAGGTCGGCAGCGTGATGGAGATCGTCATCGATGGCGTGAGCTTCGACGCGGTGGCCGCGGCGACCAAGGTCGGCATCGAGGCGGTGTGCGCGGTCGGCGGCGCCGGCGGGGTGGTCGCGATCGATGCCGGCAATTACGGCGGCAATCTCGGCCCGTTCCACTTCAAGCTGCGCGACATCATGGGAGGCGGCGCATGAGCATGGTGCTGCGGCTGAAGACGCCGCTCGCCGCGCGGCTCGACCTTGGCGGGCTGACGCCCTCCGCCCTCGCCGGCAAGGCGCCGGGCGAGGTGGAGGCGATCGAGCGGCCCCATGGCGGCCGCCTCGTGGCGCTGGGCGAACTGTTCGCGGTGCGCGCCGGCGGCGAGGGACGGCTGGTGATCGAGGCCGGCGATGCCCGGCTCGACGGCGTCGGCGCCGGCTTGGACGCCGGCGAGATCGTCGTCGAGGGCGCGGTCGGCGCCCATGCCGGGCGCGGCATGGCGGGCGGATTGCTGCGAATCGCCGGTGATGCCGGCGACGAGCTGGCGGCCGGCATGACCGGCGGCCGGATCGAGCTCGGCGGCAATGCCGGGGCGCGGCTGGGCGCGGCGCCTTCCGGCGCGCGGCGCGGCATGGCCGGCGGCGTCGTGGTCATCCGTGGCAATGCCGGGGCGCGTGCCGGCGAGCGGCAGCGCGGCGGGCTGATCCTCGTTGAAGGTGCCGTCGGTGCCGAGGCGGCGACCGACATGATCGCCGGCACGCTGGCGGTGGCCGGCGGGTTCGGCGCGGGGGCCGGGCGGGGCATGAAGCGCGGCACGCTGATCGTGCGCGCGGTGCCCGCGCTCGCCGAGGGATTCGCCGATACCGGCACCCATGATCTGGTGGCGCTGCGGCTGATGGCCCGCCGCGTCCCCGACCTCGCGGCGCTTATCGGCACCGCCGTCCGGGCGCGCCGGCTGGTCGGCGACCGGCTCCAGGGCGGGCTGGGCGAGGTGCTGGTGCTCTAGGAAACGCCGCCGCATCCACCTGCGTGACGCCGTGCCGCACCTAGGTGCAACCGGCTGACGGAGGGATATGCGGCGAATTGTCGAGTGCCTGCCGGCGACGTGAACCATCCTTAGTCTAGGATCGTTCCAGGCAAGGCGCTAAGCTGCAACCGGGTCAAGTGCCGCATCTGACGGCGCCGTTCAATGACAAGCACTTAGGAAGGAATCCGATGAACCGTCTTCTCGCCGCTGCCGTCCTTGCCGCCCTCGGCTCCACCGCCGCGCTCGCCGATGGCGACGCCACCAAGGGCGCCAATGTTTTCAAGAAATGCATGGCCTGCCATGCGGTGGGCGAGGGCGCCAAGAACAAGGTGGGCCCCGAGCTGAATGGCATCGTCGGCCGCAAGATGGGCGCGGTGGAAGGGTTCAACTATTCCGACACGCTCAAGGAGCACGGCGCCAAGGGCGACACCTGGACCGCCGAGCAGCTCAGCACCTATCTCGCCAATCCGCGCCAGGCCATGCCGGGGGTGAAGATGGTGTTCGCTGGCCTGCCGAAGGAAGACGATCGCAACGACCTGATCGCCTTTCTCTCGCAGTTCGACGCCAGCGGCGCCAAGAAGCCCTGACGGGAGCCGCCCCGATCGGCGCTGCCGGCCGGGGGGTATACCTTGTGAAGCCGTGATGGCGGCTCCGCGACCCTTGCGGGCTGCCTGATCTGCCGTAACCGACCCGTCGGGCCGGTGCGGATGGCTGGCGCCCGTGGGTTGCCTCCCGGAGCGGGCGCGCGGCGAGGACAGGGGAGGCGAGGTGGCAAGCCGATGGCCACGGTGATCCCGCCGAGGTTTCTTGCGCCGAACCGCCGTACCGCGCTCGCCTTCGGGGCGTTCGCGGCCGGCGGCATCGTCGCGGGCGGGCTGACGCTGACGTGCGGCTGCGCCTTCGCCGCGCCGGCCGGGGACATCTCGCTCGAAGAGATCACGCCCGGCGTCTTCGTCCACCGTGCTCCCTATGCGCTGATGGCGCCGGACAATGACGGCGCCATCGCCAATGTCGGCCTCGTCGTCGGCGACGCGGCGGCGGCGGTGATCGACACCGGCAACAGCCATATCGCCGGCATGAGGCTGCGCGAGGCGGCGCGGCGCGTCACCGACCGGCCGCTGCGCTATGTCATCAACACCCACATGCATCCCGACCACGTGCTCGGCAATTCCGCGTTCGAGGCGGAAGGCGTGCGATTCGTCGGCCACCGCAAGCTGCCGCGGGCGCTTTCCATGCGGGCCGAGACCTATCTCGACCAGGTGAAGCGCCTGCTCGGGCCGGCGGCGGAGGGCACGCGGATCGTGCTGCCGGATCTGCTGGTGGAGAGCCGGCTCACCATCGACCTCGGCGGACGGGCGCTCGAACTCGAGGCGCACCCGACCGCCCATACCGACAACGACCTGACGATCCGCGATTCGGCGAGCGGCACCTGGTTTCTCGGCGACCTGCTGTTCGTCGGCCATGTCCCGACGCTCGACGGCAGCCTGAAGGGCTGGCTGGCGGTGCTCGACGAGCTCGCCGCCCGCCCGGCCGCCCGCGCCGTGCCCGGCCACGGGCCAGCCGGCGTCGATTGGCCCGCCGCGGCGGCGGCCGAGCGCGGCTATCTCGAGGTGCTGCGCGCCGACGTGCGGCGCTTCATCGCAGATGGTGTCCCGATGGGGGATGCCGCCGAGCGGGCGGGGCAATCGGAGCGGCATTCCTGGGCGCTGTTCGACGAATTCAACGCCCGCAACGCCATCGCCGCCTATCACGAATTCGAGTGGGAGTGACCCGCCGGCGGGGTGGCTCAGGGCTGCCGAGGGCATTGCGGGGCTGGATTTTCCGCAGGAATCCGACGAAATCGACGGAAAATTCAAGTATTCCTCTCTGGTATACAGTACATCAATTCGCACATGCAGCATAAGATAAGCGGCTGCAGCAAAATCATAATAAGAGAGTTTTGGCGGCGCGGTTCTTATTGCGCGTTGTTCAAAATCGGTCTAGGGTCGTGACATCTCCGGCTTCAATGAATTTTCGGGGCCCAAAACCTCGGAATTCACTTCGTAGGCCAGCTTGGGGCGAGGGCCCCCGTGATTTCCGGCTGTTCTCCCCCCAGCCGGTCGTGACACGCTGTCGGAGACGAACGTAAAACGAGAATAATAAACCGATCGCAGCACGGCTGAATACAGCCCCTGTGGCCGGAGGAACGCGTTGAGGAGGAGATTTACGCATGCGCAAGCTCGCCTGTGCGGCGCTGCTATTGGGTGTTGCCGTCTATGCTTGGCCTGCCGCGGCCAATGACGGACTGACAAAGATCATTAAGGACCCCAAGCAATGGGGTATTCAGACCGGTGATTACGCCAACACCCGGTATTCCAAGCTCGATCAGATCAACGCCGGCAATGTCGGCAAGATGCAGGTGGCGTGGAGCTTCTCCACGGGCGTGCTGCGCGGCCACGAAGGCGGCCCGCTGGTGATTGGCGACGTGATGTACGTCCACACGCCGTTCCCGAACATCGTCTATGCGCTCGACCTCAATGATGATGGCAAGATCATCTGGAAATACGAGCCCAAGCAGGATCCCAACGTCATTCCGGTGATGTGCTGCGACACGGTCAACCGTGGTCTCGCCTTCTCCGACGGCATGATCTACCTGCACCAGGCCGACACCACGCTCGTCGCGCTCGATGCCAAGACCGGCGAGAAGAAGTGGTCGGTGGTGAATGGCGATCCCAAGAAGGGTGAGACCAACACCGCTACCGTCATGCCGGTGAAGGACAAGGTCATCGTCGGTATTTCCGGTGGTGAATTCGGCGTGCGCTGCCATGTGACCGCCTATGACAGCAAGACCGGCAAGCAGGTGTGGCGCGGCTTCTCGATGGGCCCCGACAACGAGATGCTGGTGGACCCCCAGAAGACCACCGCGCTCGGCAAGCCGATTGGCCCCGACTCGTCGCTGAAGAGCTGGGAAGGCGATCAGTGGAAGATCGGCGGCGGCTGCACCTGGGGCTGGTATTCCTACGATCCCGAGACCAACCTGGTCTATTACGGCTCGGGCAACCCCTCGACCTGGAACCCGAAGCAGCGTCCCGGCGACAACAAGTGGTCGATGACCATCTGGGCGCGTGACGCCGACACCGGCATGGCCAAGTGGGTCTACCAGATGACCCCCCACGACGAGTGGGACTATGACGGCGTCAACGAGATGATCCTCACGGATCAGCAGTTCAACGGCGCGCCGCGCAAGCTGCTCACCCATTTCGACCGTAACGGCTTCGGCTATACGCTCGACCGCGTGACCGGCGAGCTCCTGGTCGCCGAGAAGTATGACCCGTCGGTGAACTGGGCCACCAAGGTCGACATGGACAAGGCGAGCCCGACCTTCGGTCGTCCGCTGGTCGTTGCCCAGTATTCGACCGAGCAGAACGGTGAAGACGTCAACTCGAAGGGCATCTGCCCGGCGGCGCTCGGCACCAAGGACCAGCAGCCGGCGGCGTTCTCGCCCAAGACCAACCTCTTCTACGTGCCCACCAACCATGTCTGCATGGACTACGAGCCGTTCCGCGTCAGCTACACTGCGGGCCAGCCCTATGTCGGTGCGACCCTGTCGATGTTCCCGGCTCCCAACAGCCATGGCGGCATGGGCAACTTCATCGCCTGGGACAACACCAAGGGCAAGATCGTTTGGTCGCTGAAGGAGCCCTTCTCGGTGTGGTCGGGTGCGCTCGCCACTGCCGGCGACGTGGTCTTCTACGGCACGCTCGAAGGCTACCTGAAGGCGGTCGACTCGAAGACGGGCAAGGAACTGTACAAGTTCAAGACCCCGTCGGGCATCATCGGCAACGTCACCACCTATGAGCATGGCGGCAAGCAGTACATCGCCGTCCTCTCGGGTGTCGGCGGCTGGGCGGGTATCGGCCTTGCGGCCGGCCTGACCGATCCGAATGCCGGCCTCGGCGCCGTGGGCGGCTATGCCGCGCTGAGCAGCTACACCAATCTGGGTGGCCAGCTCACCGTGTTCGCCCTTCCCAACTGATGGAGTGCGCCGTCCCCTCGCGGGGCGGCGCCTCTACCCGACTGACGGCAATGGGGCCTGGCCATCGTCGAAGCGATGCGCCAGGCCCCGGCGTCTCGGGCGTTCGAATCTTATTAGATATTTAGAATCATCCCAGGTCGTGTGCCGGCTGCCGTCCGCATCACGGCGCGTTCCGCCCCTCCATTCTGGCCTGGTGCCTTCGGGAGTGACTCCATGACGAATTACGCTTTCGGACGGTCGAACCCCAGCCCGGCGCAGGCGCGCCCTGTCGGGTTCAAGCCGTCCGCGCTGCTGGCCACCGGCTTGCTTGTCATGAGCCTTGCGCTCGCCTGCCTCGTGCTGCCGTCCGCCGGCGCCGTGGCACAGGAACAGCCCGCCGTGGCCAACACCGTCGGCACCGCGCCCGATGGCTCCAAGACCCATGGCGGCCAGGAGGCGACCAAGGACGACATGGGCAAATACACCATGTCCGACGGCACACCGACCTACCGCATCGCCCCCGACGGCACGATGGACTGGTTCGCCTATTCCGGCTACCGCCGCTACCATGCCGAATGCCATGTCTGCCACGGCCCGGACGGCATGGGCTCGAGCTATGCGCCGGCGCTGGCCAACTCGCTGAAGACGCTGAGCTACGAGCAGTTCACCGAGGTGGTGGTGAACGGCAAGAAGACGGTCGGCGTCGGTACGGCGGATCAGGTGATGCCGGCCTTCGGCGAGAACCTCAACGTCATGTGCTATCTCGACGACCTCTACGTCTATCTCAAGGCCCGCGCCGACGGGGCGCTCGACCGTACGCGCCCCAGCAAGCGCGAGGACAAGACGAAGGCCTATGGCGACAATGAGAACCAGTGCTTTGGCCGGAAATAGCCCGGCGACGGGCGCCGCCGGCCGGATCTGCCGCGCCGGTGGCCTGAGGGCGGCGGCACTTGCGGGCCTCGTTCTCGCAATGCTGCTGCCGGGCGCGGCGCGGCCGGCGCTGGCGCAGGTCTCCGACCTCGTCGACCGCTCGACGCTGAGGGTGTGCGCCGATCCGGCCAACATGCCCTTCACCAACGAGAAGGGCGAGGGATTCGAAAACCGGATCGCCGAGTTGCTCGCCAAGAAGCTCGACATCCCGCTCGATTACACCTGGTTTCCGCAGGCGACCGGCTTCTACCGCATGACGCTCGCCGCCAAGCGCTGCGACATCGTCATGGGTTATGTCGCCGGCGGCGACCCGGTGCTCAACACCAATCCGTATTACCGCTCCGCCTGGGTGCTGATCACCCGCAAGGGCGGGCCGCTCGACGGGGTGGACACGCTGGCCGATCCGCGCCTCAAGGGGCTGCATATCGGCGTCATCGCCGGCTCGCCGCCGGGCGACCATCTGCAGCGCAACGGACTGATGGGCTTCGCCCGGCCCTATGCGCTGATGGTCGACCGGCGCTATGAGAGCCCGGCCGAGCAGATGATCGCCGACATCAATGCCGGCACCATCGACGCCGGCATATTGTGGGGCCCGATCGGCGGCTATTATGCCCGCCGCTCCGAGGCGCCGCTCTCGGTGGTGCCGCTCACCAAGGAGCGCGGCGACCCGCAGATGGTCTACCGCATCACCTTCGGCATCCGCCCCGGCGAGCTGAACTGGAAGCACCAGCTCAACCAGTTCATCACCGCCGAGCAGCCGGAGATCAACCGCATCCTGCTGGATTTCGGCGTGCCGCTGCTGGATGAGCGCAACCAGCCGATCGAGGCTGGCAAATGACCGTGCATGCGGCCCGGGGAGAGGAGCCGGCCCGAGGGACGGCGTCGCTCCCCGGCTGCCTGCTTCCCCGCTCGCCGATGGTGCGGATCGCCTGGCTCGGCATGGCCGGGCTGGCGGTGGCGCTGATCGCCTTCACTCCCGCCAAGGCGCAGAATCCGGCCGGTCCATCGCCGACCGGACAGGCCGGCGGGCAAAAGGGCGGGCCGGCGGATGAGCCGACGGCGGTCGCCGAGCCGGAAGGCTACCGCATGGACGCCTACCGCGCGCCGACCCCGGCGGCGCTGAAGGGCGCCCGGGTGATCGACACCGGCGAGGCGGAGCGGCTGTGGCGGGCAAAGGCGGCGCTGTTCGTCGACGTGCTGCCGCGTGACGTCAAGCCGGCCAATCTCGCTCCCGGCACGGTCTGGCGCGACAAGCCGCGCGACCATCTGCCCGGCAGCGCCTGGCTGCCCAATGTCGGCTATGGCGCGCTGAGCGAGCCGGTGGACGGCTATTTCCGCCGCAACCTGGAGGCGCTGACCGCCGGCCGTCGCGAGGCGCCGCTGGTGTTCTATTGCCTCACCGATTGCTGGATGTCGTGGAACGCCGCCAAACGGGCGATGGCCTATGGCTATTCCGACGTCGCCTGGTACCCGCAGGGCAGCGACGGCTGGGCCAAGGCCGGCCTGCCGCTGGAGAGGGCGATGCCGCTCGAGTGAGCGGGCCGCAGCCGACCGGATCCTCGGCCTTCCCCGGCGCGCCGACGCTTTTCATCTCCCTCCACCACGCTAGACTGGGACTTCCGTCCGGTCCGCCGGATCGTGGAACGGCCAACGGCTCGACTTGCGGGGTCCCGCTTGCGGCGCCCGACAGGCGCGGGCCGCCGCCGGCCCGCGGGCGGGGTGGGGTATGGCCGGGGCGGGCAAGGTGCGGGTGTGCGCATGAATCGGCATCTTGGTGGCTTTGTCGTCATCGCCTGGCTGGCGCGCCACTGGGTGGCCGGGGCCGGCTTCATGGCCGCCGCACTGCTGGCGCTGGCACCGGCGCTGGCGCGCGGCCTCGATCTGCCGACGCTGCTGATCCTGCTGCACAGCCCGGTCTACATGGTGCATCAGGTGGAAGAGCATGCCGGCGACCGCTTCCGCCGCTTCGTCAACGGTCGGCTGCTGCACGGGCGGGACGGGCTGAGCGTCGCGGTGGTTCTGGTGGTCAACCTGCCGCTGGTGTGGGGGGTGAATCTCTCAGCCCTTTACGCTGCCGTTCTGTGCGGTCCGGCGGCCGGGCTGGTGGCGCCCTATGCGATGCTGGTCAATGCCGTCATCCACCTGGGGGCCGCCCTGCGGCTGCGCGCCTACAATCCCGGTCTCGCCACCGCCGTCCTCCTGTTCCTGCCGCTCGGCTTCGCGACGCTAGCGGCCGCCGACGCGCCGGCGGGGGCACATGTTTTCGGGCTGGGCCTGACGGTGCTGCTGCACGCGCTCATCGTCCTATATATTGGCTGGCGCCTTGTCACCCGCCGGGGCCGGGCCGTCTCCGGCTGACCGGCGGGCGTGCCGCGTCACTCCATCTGCGCGCGTATCGCCCGGGCGAGGGCGAAGGCGCGCTGCTCGAGGATGACCGGGCTCTCGCACACCGCCGTCACCGCCTGGGTGCGAGTGTCGTAGATTCGGGTGTCCCACAGCAACTGCTTCTCGGCATCGGCCGCCTTGGCCTTGTCGGCCTCGCTGGTGGCCGCCTTCTTCAGCCGGGCGAGTTCGAGGCTCTCCTGCCGGATGCGGTCGGAAAGATCGATCTGGTGCTTCGAATAGCGCTCGATTCCGGTGAGGATACGCGAGCGCAGGCTGTTGATCTGGTCGAACACGCCGGCGAAGAGCAGCGTCAGCCGGGCGTCCTTGTTGGCGCCGGCCTGCCTGGCGAAGGCCTCGACCTTCGCGTCGGCCTCCTCGATCGGGGTGCGCCGGGCGGCGAGTACCGGCACCAGCTCGGCCACGGCCGTGTCGTCGCGCCAGTCGAGCCCGTCGATCGCCGGGCCGTCCCACATCTGCGCCGCGGCGAGACTGGCCACGCGCGGCTGGATGCACGGCCACAGGCCGGAGGGACTGGCGGCCTGCGCCGCCGGGATAGCGGCGAGGAGGAGGGCGGCGGCGGCAAGGCCGGCGCGCAGGGACGGGGAAGGCATTCCCTTCAGGGGCATCCGCGTCGAAATCATGGGCGTCTCCCGGACATTCATTCTTGTCATTTGGCGGCCTCCGGTCCGCCGCGGCGGGCCATCAGTCCGGCAGAGGGATCATAGGCGACAATGGCGGCGAGAAGGAATGCGGCCGCGCAGCCCGCGACCACCATCGCCGAGAACGGCTCGAACTGGCCGTAGAGCGCGAAGCGGATCAGCTCCACTGCATAGGTGAACGGGTTGAACAGGCAGATGTAATAGAGCGGCAGGCTGCTCTCCTGCACCTTCCACAGCGGGTAGAGTGCCGACGAGGTGAAGAACATCGGGAAGATCACAAAGTTCATCACGCTGGCAAAGTTCTCCAGCTGCCGGAATAGCGACGACATCAGCAGCCCCATCGCGCCGAGCATCAGGCCGGAGAGGATGAGCGCCGGCAATATGGTGAGATAGCCGATGGGCGGCGCCTCCACCTCCCAGAACCAGGCTATGGCAAGGAAGGCATAGGCCTGCAACAGCGCCACGCAGATGCCGGCGACCAGCTTGGAGAGCAGCAGGTACCAGCGCGGGTAAGGGCTGACGAGCAGGATGCGCATGGCGCCGACCTCGCGGTCATAGACCATGGAAAGCGAGGATTGCAGCCCGTTGAACAGCAGGATCATCGCCACCAGCCCCGGCGCGACATAGACCTCGTAGAGGATGTAGGTCTCGTAGGGCGGGATGATCGACACGCCGAGCACCGAGCGGAAGCCGGCGGCGAAGATGAACAGCCACACCAGCGGGCGCACCAAAGCGGAGAGGAAGCGGCCGCGCTGCTGGATGAAGCGCAGTGCCTCGCGGCCGCAGATGCCGGCCATGCAGATGGCATAGCCGGAGAGCGGCAGGCGAGTGCGCTGGCGGCGGTCGGAGGGGTTCATGGATGCGCCTCCGATTGCGGCGCCGTATCGTGGGTGAGGGCGAGGAAGGCGGCAGGCAGGTCGGGCGCGCCGGCGGTGGCGAGCACCTCTGCATGCGCTCCCTGCGCCTGAATGCGTCCCTTGTGCAGCACCACAACCCGATCGGTCGGGGCGATCTCCTCGATGATGTGGGTCGCCCACAGCACGCCGATGCCCTCGCTCGCCACCAGCCGGCGTACCTCGGCGACGATGCCGGCGCGCGACGCGATGTCGAGGCCGACGGTCGGCTCGTCGAGCAGCAGGAGATCGGGCCGGTGCATCAGCGCGCGGGCGATCTCGACGCGGCGCATCTGGCCGCCGGAAAGCTGGCGCACCTTGTCGCGGGCGCGGTCGCTCAAGCCCACGCTCTCCAGCACCTCGGCGGCGCGCTGCTTCGCCGCCGAGCGGCCGATGCCGTGCAGCGCCGCGTGATAAAGCAGGTTCTGCATCACGCTGAGATCGAGATCGAGCGTGCGGGCCTGAAACACCACGCCGAGCCGTGACAGCGCGGCGGCCGGCTGGCGGCGCACATCGTGGCCGAGCACGCGGATCGCGCCGCTGCGATTGTGGTAAAGGCGGGTGACGAGCGAGAACAGCGTCGTCTTGCCGGCGCCGTTCGGGCCGAGCAGGGCGGTGAAGTTGCCGCGGGGGACAGCAAGGCTCACATCGTCCAGCGCCTTGCGGGGACCGAAGGCGTGGGTGACGCGCTCGACCGACAGCGCCGGCGGCTCGGCGGCCAGATCAGGCGCGGGATGGTCTGCGAAATGGATCGGCATCGATGTTCCGTAGCGGAAATGCGCTTTCCCGAAATGGCATCCCCGGCGCGCGGCCGGGGATGATGTCGACGGTGGCTGTCCGCTGTCCTGCGCAGGAGGGGGCCATCTACTTTACGACGAACTCGCCTTCCATGCCGCGCGCTTCCATGCCCTTGCAGAACCATTTGAAGGTTCCGGTCCGCACCGGCACGAAGAAGATCTCGGCTTCGCCGGCGTCCTCGAATTCGAGCTCGATCAGATGCGCGGCCTTGATCTCCATGCCGCCGGCCTCGATCTTGCGCAGCCAGATGTTGGAGGCGAGGCCGGGCGACTGCCAGGCGCATTCCTTGTTGCCGGTCGACTTCACCAGCAACTGGTAGGCCTTGCCGGTCTCCATCTCATAGGTCTTCTGCGAGACGCCGAACCCGGCCTCGCCAAGACCGACCTCGAGGTCGGGCAGCTTGGTGGCCTTGAGGGCGAGATCGCCGGCGGCGAGCGCAACGCCCGAACCGAGCAGGCTGATGGTCACGGCGGCGGCAATGGCATTGGCGTAAGTCATGTCGTCCTCCCCTTGGCTGCGTTGATTTACTGCACCACGACCACGCCCCACGGGGCACGGCCGACCGCGACCGACTTTGTCACCTTCTCGCTCTCGACATCGATGATCGAGATGTCGTTGGAATTGCCGTTGGTGGAGATCAGCAGCTTCTCGTCCGGCGTGAAGGCGAGCTGCCAGACGCGCTGGCCGACCAAGAGATATTTCTCCACCTCCAGCGTGCCGGTATCGATCACCGCGACGCGGTTGGCCGGGCCGAGGGCGACGAAGGCCTTCTTGCCGTCCTTGGTGATGCGCACCCCGACCGGTTGGATGGCGTCCTTGTTCACGCCGGGAATGTCGAAGGAGATCTTCTTGACGATCTGCCAGTTGGCCGGGTCGATCACCGAGACGGTGCCGCCCACCTCGGCCGATACCCAGAGCTGCTTGCCGTCCTTGCGGAACTCGGCGATGCGCGGGCGGGAATCCACCAGGATGTTCTCGATCACCTCATTGGTCTTGGTATCGACCACATGCGCCATGTTGGTGGTCTCGGACGTGTTGACCATGTAGCGACCGTCCGGGCTGACGCCCATGCCTTCCGGCTCGACACCGACCGGGATCTCGGCGATCAGCTCGTTGTTCTCCACATTGACGACGGTAACCATGTTGTCGTCTTCATTGGCGATGTAGAGCGGGTTGCCGGAGGGGGCGAGCACGAACAGCTCCGGGTCCGGCCCGGAGCGCAGCGTCTTCACCAGCTTGAAGGTCTTGGAATCATAGACCTCGACGCGGCTGTCGTCGGAGGCGGCGACATAGATCAGCTTGCCGTCCGGGCTGGCGGTGACGCCGCGCGGCCGGCGGCCGGTCTTGATGGTCTCGATGACCTTCAGGCTGTCCATGTCGACGACGCTGAGCGTGTGGTCGCGTTCGTTCGAGATGAAGGCGCGCGGGGAGGTTTGCGCCGATTGCGCCCGCGCCGGCAGGCTCTCTCCCAGCACCATCAGGCCCGCCATCGAGGCGAGGCCGGCGCTCAGCAAGATACGGCGTGTCATCGTTTCCTCCTTTGGGCGGCGGGCGCTCTCAACGGCGCCTCGTCCGGTGGTTCTTCAGTTGAAGGCGAGTATCAGTCCAGCCGCGTTCTCAGTTGAGCTTGCATTTGCTCTCGGGCTTGTCGAAGCCGAGCGTATCCAGCGGCGTATGCTGGTGCAGATAGGCCTGCTGCGGCGACAGCGTGACCGTGTTGGTGGCGTGGGTGAGCAGGATCGGCTGGCGCAGCTGGTGGTCCCAGGGGCGGAAGCTCGCCGCCACGCCCTTGAATACCGGCAGGTCGTATTCCGGCGACAGGATCTGCGCGCGGATCTTCTCCACCTCGCTGGAGCGGGTCTTCATGCCGGCGGAGGCGATGGAGAACACGCCCTCCCACATCTGGAAGTCCAGCGGCAGCATCATCCGCTGGTGCTGTTTGAAGAACCGGCTCTGCAGCTGCGAGGCGCCCCAGTTTTCCATGGTCGGGTGCCAGGCGAGCGGCATCAGCCCCTGGGTGCCGGCGGTCGGGCGGGCGAGCCAGGTATTGTAGGGCAGGATGTCGCCGAACTCGCCCTGCTCGTCGGCGATGACGAGGATGTCGTACTCGCCGACCTGGGTGGCGCGCGGCACTTCCGACTGTGCGGTGGCGCGAGCATCCGGGCCGTAGTCCCAGACCTTTTCGGCGACGATCTTGGCGCCGAACTTCCGCGCCGAGTTGCGCACCGCCTCGGCATAGAGCTTGTCGCCATCGGTGCGGCCGACGAACAGGAACCAGTTGCGCCAGCGCTTGGTCATCAGGAACTGCGCCAGCGCATCGGTGAGCATGGCGCGGTTGGGGGCGACGTGGAACACATTGGCGCGGCAGTCGGCCTGGCGCAGGCTGTCGTCCGGCGCGCCGACATTGACCAGCAGGACGTCCTTGCCCTTCAGCGCGTCGGCGATGCGCAGGAGCTGATCGGCCGGGACGTCGAGCAGGATGTAGTTGTTGCCGGCGTCGGCGAGCTTCTGCGCCGCGGGGAGGGGATCGCCGTCGGTCGGCACCACTTCGGTGGCGAGCGTGTAGTCGAGCTTGAGGAAACGCCCGGAGGTGAGCGCATCGCGAATGCCGAGCTCGGCGCCGGCAACGCCGAGATTTTCCGGCGGCGCGGTGAGCGGCGCAATCCACGGCGGCTGCGGCGGCATCTGCCTGACGAGGCCGATGCGGAAGGTCTGGGCGGCGGGAATAGCGGCCGCCGGCTTCGGGGCGGCGGGCGCGGGCGATTCCTGCTGTGCCGAGGCGGGCAGGGTCATGCCCGCCATCGCCAGCACGGCTGCGGCCGCCGCGGCGTGGACCATCCGTCTCATGAGCGTCCGTCCCGATTATGCTGGCCGGGCGTTCGAGCACCTGACCTTTGGTTATGTTTGAAAGAAGACTATCAAACACATCGAAGTCTTCAACAGTTTAAGTTCCATAAGAAATTAATAAGCGGGAAGTTTTTCCGTGCTCTATTAGGAAGTTTAGCGCCAGACTGACGGAAAAGTGAAGCGGATGTCTTGCCGCCGGTCGGCGCCGGGATATGATCGCCGCCACAACAGGCGCAGCAGAACGGGAGGTCGCCCGATGACCCGTCAACGACCATCCAGCCGCCGCCGATGGCACCCCGCCAGATTGGCAGGGGCGGCTGTCGCTCTCCTGCCGTTCTGGTTTGCCGCGCCCGCCGAGGCGGCGACCCGCGTCGCGGTGTTCGGCTTCGAACTGCTCGACACCAGCGGCGAGGCCAGCCTGGGCGGGCCGAAGCCGGCGGAGCAGCACCGGCTCGACCTGATCACCGGGGAGGTGCGCCAGCGGCTCACCGCCGCCGGCTATGAGGTGATCGACCTCGCCCCGGAGGCGGCGCGCATCGAGGAGGCGACGCCGTTCCGCAACTGCAACAGCTGCGAACTGCCGATCGCCCGCGCGCTCGGGGCGCAGATCGAGGTGATCGGGCTGGTGCAGAAGGTGTCGAACCTCATCCTGAACATCAATTTCCAGCTGCGCGACGTCGAGACCGGCAAGGTGCTGCGCGCCGGCAGCGCCGATATCCGCAACAACACCGATGAATCCTGGCTGCGCGGCATCTCCTATCTGGTGCGCAACCGCCTGCTGGATCCGCCGCTGACCGGGAAGGCGGCGCCGTGAGCAACACAGGCATGAAAGGCGAGGGCAGCGCCATGGAAGGCCTGCGACCGAACCGTCGCGCCATGCTGGCGGCCCCGCTGCTGCTGGCGCTGGTGCCCTCGGAGAGCTACGCGGCCGAGGCGCCGCTGCGGATCGGCTCGCTGAAATTCGGCACCCTCAACTGGCTCACCGAGACCATCCGCGCCGAAGGCCTGGCCGCACGCGAGGGGCTCAGCTTCGAATCGATCGACTTCGCCGGCGGGCAGGCGACCACGGTCGCCTTGCAGGCCGGCGATATCGACCTGATCGTCAGCGACTGGCTATGGGCGATGCGCCGTCGCCAGGAGGGCGAGGATTTCCGTTTCGCGCCGTTCTCCAGCGCGCTGGGCGCGCTGATGGTGGCATCGGGCGGGCCGGTGCGCGCCGTCGCCGATCTCAAGGGGCGCAAGCTCGGCGTCGCCGGCGGGGCATTGGACAAGAGCTGGCTGCTCCTGCGCGCCTATGCCCAGCAGACGGCGGGAATCGACCTCACCAAGGACGCCGAGCCGGTCTACGGCGCGCCGCCGCTGATCAACCAGCAATTGTCGCTCGGGCGGATCGACGCGGCGCTTACCTTCTGGCCGTTCGCCGCCCGATTGGACGCGCAGGGCTTTGCGCGGCTGCTCGACATGAAGGAGGTGGTGGCCGGGCTCGGCATCGCACCGCCGCCGCCGCTGGTCGGCTTCGTCTGGCGCGAGCGCACCGCCGCGACCAAGGGCGCGCAGCTCGCCGCGTTCTTCCGCGCCGCGGCGGCGGCGAACCGCCTGCTCGCCGGCTCCGATGCCGCGGCGGCCAGCGCCTGGGAACGGCTGCGCCCGCTGATGCAGGCGGCGGACGCGGCGGAATTCGGCAAGCTGCGGGATTATTACCGCGTCGGCATTCCCGGACCGTTCGACGCGGCGGGCGTCGCCGCCTGTGCCAAGCTCTATGACGTGCTGGCGCGGATTGGCGGGGCCGAACTGGTGGGGCCGAAGCCTGGCTTCGATCCCGGCCTGTTCGCCTTGTCGAGGGGCTGACGCGGTGGCCTTCCTGCGCAGCGGCACCGCGACCACCGGCGGCTCAGGCGGGGAGGCGGCCCGGTCCGGCCTCGCCGGCGCGACGATGACGCTGATCTCGCTGGCGCTGCTGGCGCTCGCCTGGCAGGCGGCGGCGTGGCTTATCGACTCGCCGCTGCTGCCGGGCCCGCCCGAGGTCGCCGCGGCGCTGATGCGCGCCAGCGCCGACTTTGCCTTACCGCGCAACATCCTGATCACGCTGGGACGGGTGGCGGCGAGCTTCCTGGTCGCCATGGTGGTCGGCGCGGCAATCGGCATCGTGCTCGGTCGCTCCAAGGCGCTCGACCGGGTGTTCGGGCCGTGGCTGATCGTGCTGTTGAACCTGCCGGCGCTGGTGGTGATCATCCTCTGTTATGTCTGGTTCGGCCTCACCGAGGCGGCGGCGATCACCGCGGTGGCGGTGAACAAGATCCCCAATGTCGCGGTGACGCTGCGCGAGGGCGCGGCCGCGCTGTCGCGCGAGCTCGACGAGATGGCGCTGGTGTATCGCTTCGGGCCGCTGCGCACGCTGCGCCATGTGGTGCTGCCGCAACTGGCGCCATTCTTCGCCGCCGCCGCCCGCTCCGGCCTCGCGCTGACCTGGAAGATCGTGCTGGTGGTGGAACTGCTCGGCCGCTCCAACGGCGTCGGCTTCGAATTGCAGACGGCGTTCCAGCTGTTCGACGTCGCCACCGTGCTTGCCTATGCGCTGGCCTTCACCCTGGTGGTGCAGATCATCGAACTGGTGCTGCTCCAGCCCCTGGAACGCCGCGCCGGCCGGTGGCGCCGGTGACCGGCATCACGATCGATATCGGCGAGAAACGCTTCCCGGCGGTGGCCGGCGCGCCGGCGCGGCTGATCTACCGGGATTTCCGGCTGGAGGTGGCGCCGTTCGCCTTCGTGGTGCTGCTGGCGCCATCCGGCCTCGGCAAGACGACGCTGCTCAACATGGTCGCCGGCCTCGACCGGGATTTTTCCGGCACCATCCGCTTCGAGCCGGCGGCGGGCGCGGCTGCCCGTCCCGAGGGGCCGCGCCTCGCCTATGCGTTCCAGAGCCCGCGGCTGCTGCCGTGGCGCAGCGTGCTGGATAATGTGGCGCTGCCGCTCGGGCGCGACCCGGCGGCCGCCGAGAAGGCGCTGGCGATGCTGCGGCAGGTCGGGCTCGAGGAGCAGGCGGATGCCTATCCCGAGCGGCTGTCGCTCGGCCAGCAGCGGCGGGTGGCGCTGGCGCGAGCCTTCGCCATCGATCCCGACGTGCTGCTGATGGACGAGCCCTTCGTCTCGCTCGACGAGGCCGGCGCGGCGCGGCTGCGCGACCTGCTGCGCCGGCTGCTGGTGGCACGGCCGGCGACGGTGATGTTCGTCACTCATGACAGCCGGGAGGCGGTGGAGCTCGGCTCGCGCATCGTGCGGCTCGACGGCGCGCCGGCGCAGATCGTCGCCGATGTCGCGGTGGGGTTGAGCCCGCAGCAGCGCCGCGCGCCCGACGCCGTCGAGGCGCTGCGCCGGCAGGTGATCGGCTGAAAGCGCACCGGCCGCGCCGGAATGCAGCGGTCTATTCTAAAATTTCAGATGAAGTTCCGGATTTTATATATTGATCTACATAGGAAAAAGACCCGAGGCGGTGGCCTCGGGTCTCGGGAGTCGGCGGTCACTGAAGCGGCATTGCCGCTTCGGTCTGCACGAGCACGAGAACGGACGCGCCGTCCTCACTTGTCGAGGAAGATTGCCGCCAACCGCTGGAGCAGGCCCTTCGGCAAAGGTGCCGCGGGCGGTGGTATTTTCTGCTCCGGGTTGCTTCCGATCTAAGCCGCGAAGGGGTGCTTGGCGCTGGCAGCGCCGGCGACGACCTCTTTCACGGTGGGCTGGCCGTTGATGGCGCGGGCGAGCGCCTCCTTGGTGGCCTGGTAGTTGTACTGCTGGATCTTGGCGTCGTCAGCGGCTTCCCAATGGATGAACACGCCGACCGAGATGAACAGGTCGTCGGCTTCGTCCTCGGGGATGACACCCTCGGCGACACTATCCACCACCGCCTTGGCGACGGCGTACTGGGCGGGGCCGAACATCTGGACGGCTTGGCGGGCGTCCTTGATGGTGACCTTGTTGAACAGGATGGTGTTCGGCTTGGCCAGCAGGTTGGGGGTCACCACCGCGAGCAGCGAGGTGAAGCCATCCTTGTTGTTGGTGAGTGCGTTGACGAAGGCACTTTCCGCCGCGCTGCCGCGCGGGCCGATGATCAGGTCGATGTGGGCCACTTCATTGCCGTCGCCGACAAGTGATTCACCGATCAGAACCTTGTTGATCTTGGCCATCTTAATCCTCCCAAACGGGGTTGCTCATCAAAAGGGCGGGGTGCCCCTCTCCGATGTCCCGGCTATCTTTGTTGCAGCGTTTGAAACACCAAACCGGTTGGCCCGATAGCACGACCACACGGGCGTGAGACTAGTTCCGCTTCGCGACTCCCCGCAAGGGGGACGTCGTTGCAATCGTTGCTTTTGCGACGGTTTCGCGCCACTCCCGACGGCGTTTCGCCGTGGCCGGGCGAAGTGAGCGGCTTCCTCGCGACCATCGGCCGCGCATTTCGGCCGTGATCAGCCTTTAGTCATGAGCGGATCGGCCGCGCCCAATCCTTGACCGCTCCGGACCGGGCGGGATCCGGGCCCGGCCGATGCGGCAGGAGCGGGACGCACGAGCAGGCCGAAACGCCGGACGCGGACAATATAGCGCAACTCCCCGAAGGTGGGTTTCCATCTGGCATGCCATTTGCTGGCAAAGGGGCGTCTAAGGGGAAACGCTCGGGTAGCTCAGGTCCACACTCAAAGGGTCCCGCTATGGAGCTCATTTTATCTATCTGCCTGATCGCCTCGCCCGGCGTGTGCAAGGAAGAAGCCGTGTCCTTGAATGTCGAGCAAGTGTCTCTCCCCACCCAGTGCATGATGGGCGCCCAGCCCGTGATCGCCGAATGGTCGGAAACCCACCCCAAATGGCGCGTGACCAAATGGCGCTGCGGTCGCCCGGGTATCGCCGGCAAGGATATCTGACGCCGAGGGCTTCACTCCACCCGGTGCCATGGTGCCGGGAGGAGTGGCGCGCCTTCCTCCGGGCCTCCCTTCCGGCCGGTGCTTCAGAATCATAAAATATTCATAAGAATCAATGTTCTAGACAGGAAGAATTGCCGCACATAGGCTCCCCGACGGGAAGAAATCCCGGCTTGGATCGCCGTTGCCGCCTGGCGATGGCGCGCCGAAGCCAAGAAACAACGTCAGGAGGAAACCTATGAGGGACGGGCATCGCCGCCGCATCGGCACGGGCTTGATTCTCGCCACCTTGCTGGGCGCCGCCGCCGCCCTGTTGCCGGCGGGCACCGGCGCGCGGGCGGGGGATCTCGCCAAGGGCCGGCAGGATCTGCCGGAGATCGTGCTGGGCGACACCAACGGCAACGACTTCGCCGTGCCGGTGAAGGAAATCACCATGGAAGGCGGCAAGTCCTACCGCCTCAACGTGACGTCCAACGGCGGCAAGGAATACAAGTTCATGGCGCCGGAATTCTTCCGGAACATCTGGATGAACCAGATCGTCATCAACCACCTCGAAATTCATCCCTACGGCGCGCCGCACCACATCGAGTTCGACGATGCGGGCACGATCGCGCTCGAATTCGTGCCGATCCGCACCGGCACCTTTGAATGGTGGATCGAGGGGCTGAAGGACAAGGGCATGCACGGCACGCTGACGGTGAAGTAGCCGCGGGTGCCGTCGTGCCGGCACGTTCCGCCAATTCCGCTTGAGCAACGAAAGCGCCGGCACAGACCGGCGATCGGGGAGGATACCATGCAGAAATTCACGCGCAGCGTCGCCGCCGGTGCCATATTGGCGGCGGCCTTCGGCCTCGGGCTGATGCTGCCGGCTTCGGCCGACGAGGCCAAGGATTGCACCGCCGGCATCGCGCTGCTCAAGGCCGAGGCGGCCAAGAGCCCGCCCAAGGCCACGCTCGACAAGATCAACAAGGCACTCAAGGGCGCCGAGCGCGAACTCGGCGAAAAGGAATATGACGAGTGCCTCGACTTCGTGAACGACGGCAAGAAGGCCGTGAAGAGCTGAGGCTGCCAGCCCGGATGAGGTGAAGGCGCGCGTGCTGCGTCGCAGCGTGCGTTGCCTCGCCGGACATGAAATCATCGGGTCTCTTCGCAAGAGGAGCGTCGATCCGGGAAGCCGCCTGAATGCTGCGCCTGTCTTTCTTTCCGCTGCGGAAACGCCTCGCCGCGCTGCGCGGGCGGATGTCCTCGCTGCGCGCGCGGATGGCGCTGCTGCTCGCGGTGGCGGTGCTGGTGACGGCGGTTTCGGCCGCCTCGCTGGTGACGGCGCTCGGCGTGGTCAATGCCGAGGTCGACCGGCTGGTTTCCGCCCAGCAGCGGCTGGAGCTGCTCTCCGGCCTCTCCGGCCGCATCGGTGACTATGCGCTGGTGGCGCTCCAGGCCGCGCAGGCGCCGGACGGCCTCGGCAACCTGCCGGCGGCGGGCGATCGTGCGCGCGAAGCATTCCGCCGTTTCGAGACCGCGCTGGGCGAGGACGTGGCGCGGCTGACCGACGAGGAGCAGCGCACCCTGATGGCGGCCCGCAGCCGCACCATTGCGCGCCTCAGGGCGCAGTTCGAGATGCTCGACCAGCGGGTGAAGGTGGCGATGATCACCCCGCAGCGCGCCGTAGGGGTGCGCCTCGCTCTCGACGTGTTCGCCGCCGGCTTCGGCGCACCGCTCGGCCAGGCGATCGAGGAGGAGCGGGCCAGCGCCCAGGCGGCGCAGGAGGCGGTGCGTGCGCTGCGCGCCCGGACCCTGCGCTGGGGCATCGCCAGCGTCGTGTTCGCGCTCGCCCTGGCGGCATTGATCTATCACCGGCTCGGACGCTCGCTCATCCGCCGCGTGGCCGACGTCTCCGCCGCCGCCGCCGCCGTGGCGCGGGGGCACACCGATACGCGCCTGACGGTGACCGGCCATGACGAGCTCAGCCTCGCCATGGCGCGCTTCAACCGCATGGCGATGCAACTCGCCCGCCGCGAGGCCCGCCTCGTCGCCGACCAGCAGCACCTGCAGGAAATCGTCGATGCGCGTACCGCCGAGCTGCGCGCCGCCAATGAGCGGCTGGAGAATGTCGACCAGGCGCGCCGGCGCTTCTTCACCGATGTGAGCCATGAATTGCGTACCCCGCTGACCGTCATTCTCGGCGAGGCCGAGGTCACGCTGCGCCCGGCGGCCCCCAGGCCCGACGACATGCGCGCGGCGCTGCTGGTGATCCAGGCGCGGGCACGCCGGCTGCACCGGCGGGTCGAGGACCTGTTGCGCATCGCCCGCTCCGAGACCGGGCAGATCGAGCTGGAACGCCGGCCGGTCGCGGTCGCCGATCTGTTCGCCGAGGTGGCGGAGAGCATGCGGCCGGTTGCTGCGGCCCGCCGGCTGACGCTGGAGAGCGGGGAGGCGGCAGGGGTGACCGTGGAAGCCGACCGCGAATGGCTGCGGCAGGTGATCGAGGGGCTGGTCGCCAATGCGGTCCGGCATTCGTTCCCCGGCGGATCGATTCGGCTGGAAGCGGCCGTGGAGGCCGGCGAGATCGTCCTGCGGGTGCGCGACCGCGGCGAAGGCATCCCCCGCGACGAGCTGCCGCACGTCTTCGAGCGGTTCTGGCGCGGCGCGCGCGGCGGCGGGGAAGGCAGCGGTTTCGGCATCGGTCTCGCACTTGCGAAATGGGTCGTCGAGCGGCATGGCGGCACGATCGGCATCGAGAGTGCCGGCGGCGCGCCGGTGCGCGACCCGCATGCCGACGGCGAGACGCCGCTGCTGGCGCCGTTGTCGCCGGAGGCAGGGAGTGCTGGCGCCGGTGGCGATCTTCCGGGAACCTGCGTCGCCATCCGCCTGCCCGCCGTCCTGCCGCATGTCACGCTGGAGCCTGCCCAATGACTATCCTGATCGTCGAGGACGATGCCGATATCGGCTCCCTGCTGCGGCGGGGCTTCGCCTCGGAGGGCTACCAGGTGGAGCTGGTGGGCGATGGCGACCTGGCGCTGCGCGCGGCCAACGGCAAGGTGCCGGAGGCGATCATCCTCGACGTGATGCTGCCGGGCCGCTCCGGCATCGAGGTGTGCAAGGCGTTGCGGGCTGCCGGCCAGACGGCGCCGATCATCATGCTTTCCGCCCGCTCCAGCGTGAACGAGCGTACCGAGGGGCTGCTCGCCGGGGCGGACGACTACATCATCAAGCCGTTCGCCTTCGAGGAGCTGCTGGCGCGGGTGAAGGTGCAGGCGCTGCGGCGCAGCTCCGGCGAGGAGGAGCCGCGGGTGCTGACCGCCGGCCCGCTCACGCTCGATCTCGAGGTGCGGCAGGTCCAGGCGGGGGAGGCGCGGGTGCGGCTGACCGAGCGCGAAGTGGAATTGCTCGCCCTGCTGATGCGCCATGAAGGCGAGCCGCTCGCCCGTGCCGATATCTTCGCCGCGCTGTGGGCCGGCCATGGCGGCGCTTCGCTGAATGTCGTCGACGTCTATGTCGGCTATCTCCGGCACAAGCTCGGCGAGGTGCTGGCCAGCGGCGAGCAACTCATCGTGACGGTGCGCGGCCGCGGCTTCATGTTCGATCCCAGATCGGAGCTCAAGCCCGGCTGATCATTGGTTCGATATCGGATGTGCTGCGCTGCAATGCGACTGGTATACAGTCGACCCGAGAATAATTCCGGACTTCTTCTTGACGTTGAATGTCGGAGTGATCAGAGTAATAGTGTCGTCGTCACAGTATGATGTGGCGAATGCCTCTTATAAACTTCTTATGAAAGTATAAAGAGGCGACCATAACATGGAGGAAGTGAAAATGGCCTGGACGACCCCGCGTATCGTCGAAGTCTGCGTCGGCCTGGAAGTCAACGCCTACATGCCGGCTGATTTCTGACGTCCGGAGGCGGGACGCGTATCGGAAGGCATCGAGATGCCAGAGGGCACGTCCCGCCTACGGCTTAAGGTTCTGGGCTCTGCGGCCGGCGGGGGCTTCCCGCAATGGAATTGCAGATGCCCGGTCTGCGCTCTCGCCTGGGAGGGCGATCCGCGCGTCAGGCGGCGGACACAGGCCTCCATAGCGGTCAGCGCCGATGGCGAGCAGTGGGCGCTGATCAATTGCGCGCCCGAAATACTGTCGCAGATCCAGTCCTTGCCGGCCCTGCAGCCGCAACATGGCCGCCGGCACACGCCGGTGGCATCCGTGCTGCTCACCAATGCCGACATCGACCATGTCGCCGGCCTGCTCAGTCTTCGCGAGGGGCAGGCCTTCACCCTCAACGCGACGGCGGCCATCCATGACGTGTTGCGCGCCAATCCGGTATTCGACGTGCTGGCCGCGGGGCTGGTCGAGCGCCGCCATATCGGGCTCGATGCGCCGTTCGAACTGGTCGCGGGCGTGACGGCGTCGCTCTTTCCGGTCCCCGGCAAGATCGCGCTCTATCTGGAGGCCGGCGAGATCGCCGCACACGGCGAGGTCGCCACCGCGCTGGAGGGCGAGCAGACCGTGGGAGTCGAGCTCAGCGACGGTATCTCGCGCCTCCTGTTCATTCCCGGTTGCGCGCGGATGACCGAGGCGCTCGCCGCCCGGATCGCCGGCGCCGACGCGGTGCTGTTCGACGGCACGGTGTGGCAGGACGACGAGATGATCCGCGCCGGGGTCGGCAGCAAGACCGGCGCCCGCATGGGCCACATGGCGATGTCCGGCGCGGCCGGCTCGATTGCCGCCTTCGCCGACCTGGATGTCGGCCGCAAGATCTACGTGCACATCAATAATACCAACCCGGTGCTGATCGAGGGCTCGGCCGAGCGTCGCGCCGCCGAGGCGGCAGGGTGGGAAATCGCCGAGGACGGCATGGACGTCGTGCCGGCGGGCGCGACGATGGAGACCGCATCATGACGACGCTGCTCTCGCCGGAGGAACTCGAGGCGCGGCTGCGCGACGTCGGCCGCCGCCGCTATCACAGCCTGCATCCGTTCCATAAGCTGTTGCATGGCGGCGAACTGAATTTCGGCCAGGTACAGGCCTGGGCGCTCAACCGCTATTTTTACCAGGCGATGATCCCGGTGAAGGATTCGTCCATCCTGGCTCGGATGGAGGAGCCGGAACTGCGCCGGGCCTGGCGCCAGCGCATCATCGATCATGACGGCGACAGGGAAGGCGAGGGCGGCATTGCCCGCTGGCTGAAGCTGACCGACGGGCTCGGCCTCGACCGCGACTATGTCACGTCGCTGCGCGGGCTGCTGCCCGCCACCCGCTTCGCCGTCGAGGCCTATGTGCATTTCGTGCGCGACAAGTCGCTGCTGGAGGCCATCGCCTCCTCGCTCACGGAGATGTTCTCGCCGGGCATCATCGGCGAGCGTGTCGCCGGCATGCTGAAGAACTATGATTTCGTCTCCAAGGAGACGCTGGCCTATTTCGACAAGCGCCTCACCGAAGCGCCGCGCGATGCCGATTTCGCGCTCGACTACGTCAAACGCAACGCCCGCACGCCGGAGCAGCAGCAGGCGGCGATCCGGGCGCTGGAATTCAAATGCGACGTGCTGTGGGTTCAGCTCGACGCGCTGTATTTCGCCTATGTCGATCCGGCCATGCCCTATCCCGGCGCCTTCGTGCCGGAAGCGGCACGCGCCAGGCAGGAGGCCTGAATGACCGCGGAGACCGCCAGCACCCGGCTTCCCGCCACCGGCGTGCCGAGGCTCGCCCGCGGCGTGCGGCTGCGCCATGACGAGGCGCGCGGGCAATGGGTGCTGCTGGCGCCCGAGCGGGTATTGCAGCCCGATCCGGTGGCGGTGGAGATCCTGAAGCGCGTCGACGGCGAGCGCAGCATCGATGCCATCATCGACGACCTGATCGCCGCCTTTTCGGTGGAGCGCGGGCGTGTCGCGGCCGATGTCGACGCCTTCCTCGCCGGCCTCGCCGAAAAGGGAATGGTGGAGGTGGGGCCATGAACGAAGTGGTGAATGTCCTGGCCCGTACGGTGGCGGAGGCCGCGGCGCTGGTTCCCCAGCCGCTGCCGGTGCCCTATGGCATGCTGGCGGAGCTGACGCATCGCTGCCCGCTGATGTGCCCCTATTGCTCCAATCCGGTCGAACTCGACCGCCGCAATGCCGAGCTGGACACCCAGACCTGGCTGCGCGTCTTCGAGGAGGCCGCCCGGCTCGGCGTGTTGCAGGTCCACCTGTCCGGCGGCGAGCCGACCGCCCGCCGCGATCTCGAGGAGATGATCCGCCATTGCGTGAAGGTGGGGCTGTACACCAACCTCATCACCGCCGGCGTCGGCGTCACGCCCGAGCGGCTGCAGGCGATCTCGGAGGCCGGCATCGACCACGTGCAGCTGTCCTTCCAGGGCGCGACGGCGGAGGTGACCGACCATGTCTCCAACTTCAAGGGCGCGCATGAGCGCAAGCTGGCGGTGGCCGGCGAGGTGCGCCGGCTGGGCATCCCGCTGACCGTCAATTCGGTGGTGCACCGCGCCAACATCCACCAGATCCCCGATTTCATCGAGCTGGCGCTGAAGCTGGGCGCCCGGCGCATCGAGATCGCCCATGCGCAATATTATGGCTGGGCGCTGCGCAATCGCGGCGCGCTGATGCCGACGCGCGATCAGGTGTTCCTCGCCCTCGACGTGGTGGAGGCGGCGCGCGAAAGGCTTAAGGGCGTGCTGACCATCGACGCGGTGGTGCCGGACTATTACGCGAAATATCCGAAGCCCTGCATGAATGGCTGGGGCCGGCAATCGCTGAACGTCACCCCCTCCGGCAAGGTGCTGCCCTGCCACGCCGCCGAGACCATTCCCGATCTCGATTTCTGGAACGTGCGCGAGCATTCCCTCGCCGAGATCTGGCAGGCCTCGCCGGCCTTCAACGCCTTTCGCGGCACCGACTGGATGCCGGAGCTTTGCCAAAGCTGCGAGCGCAAGGAAAAGGACTGGGGCGGCTGCCGCTGCCAGGCGATGGCGATTGCCGGCGACGCGGCGGCGACCGATCCCGCCTGCCACAAATCACCGCTGCACGCCCACCTGCTGGCGCTGGCGGAAGCCGACGCCGCCGCCGGCGTGGTGGACTACGACTATCGCCGCTTTTCGACCCCCGACCGGGCGCAGTGACGCCTTCCGGAGCCCCGCATGCGCCTGATGTCTCCTCGCCTTCTGCTTCGCCGCCTCGCCGTTCTCGCGGTCCTGCCGGCGCTTGCCGGTGCCGCCGTGCTGCCGGCTGGTGCGGCCATCGCCCAGCCGGGCCCGGTCGAGCTGTTTTTCGAGACGCCCTATCTCGCCAAGCTGCCGAACGGCACCCGCCTCTCCTACAACTATACCCACACCACGGCGCGCAAGGATCTCGGCGACAGCTTCGACGAGACCATGCAGCTCACCGTGGCGCCGGCGGAGGAGGATGCCTCCAAGCAGGTCGCCAAGGTGGATATCCGTCGCGGTGAGGTGGAGCGCGGCGCCGGCCCATTTCCGGCGATCAGCAATCCGCTGACGCTGGTGCTGCTGGAGCGCGAGGCGAAGGAGATCACCGATCTCAGCAAGGGCAGCCCGTACTATATCCGCAACCGCCTGCGCGATGCGCTGGCCAAAGCGACGGTGGAGCCGACCCGCTTCGACTATGGCGGCAAGCCGGTGGCCGGCTGGAAGATGAGCATGACGCCCTTCGCCGACGACCCGCACAAGCAGCAGCTGGTGGAGATCATCAACCGCCGCTACGAATTCCTGTTTTCGGACGAGGTGCCGGGCGGCCTCTACGCGATGCGGGTGGTGACGCCGCAGGCGGATGGCAAGGCCATCATCGAGACCAATGTGACGCTTTCCGACCCGGCCGCCCCCGCGGCGGTGAAATGAGCAGCGGGCCCGCGCGCCGCCATGCGGGGCCGGAAGACGCAGAACGCCGGCCAACGGCGACGAAAGGGAGCAAGGCCATGCGCATTATGACCGGGGCCGCGATCGGCCTTTGCCTGTGTCTCGTCACCGGCGCCGCCTTCGCCCAGGAAGGTGCGCCAGCGCCGGCCGCGGCGCGCGCGCCGGGAGCGATGGCGGTCGGCGATCCCGCCGGCGCTCTCGTCGGCCCCGCCGGGGTGAGCCGGCCGGCGCCGTCCGCCAACGTGCCGCCCGGCTTCATCAGCGATTATCCCACCGTCGCGCGGGCCGACTATGTGTTCGGCTGCATGGCGGCGAACGGCCAGACCAGGCCGGCGCTGGAGAAATGCTCCTGCTCGATCGACACCATCGCGACCATCCTGCCCTATGAGAAATATGTCGAAGCGGAGACGATCCTCAGCGTCGGCCAGGTGGCCGGGCAGCAGGCCGAGGTCTTCCGCACGACCGGCATGTTCCGCGACATGGTCGCCGATCTGCGCCGCGCCCAGGCCGAGGCCGAGGTGACCTGCTTCTATTGAAGCCGGCACCGGCGGCTTTCATCGGTGAGCCGAAACGACGCGGCCGGCTGGTGTCGGTCTGGCGGGTGTCGCCGGTCGGCGGGTGCCCGATAGCGAGCGTGAGCGCCGGCCTGCGCTCGTCTCGTCCAATATCGGAAAGGTGACCCGCGAGGCGGGTCAGCAGGGTGGCATCGAGCGGCCACGCTCGCCCGGAGCCCTCGCGGCATCCCGTTCCCATCGCAAGACCATGGATGACCGTGGTCATCGCGCCGTCATGCCGCCCGGCGAGCCACCGCACGGGCGCATAGGCGCACAGGCAATCGGTTCAACTTCGGATGCGGGCGCGCCTCAGCCGGCGGGCTTCAATTCGCCTTCGAAGGTACGCCCGTCGGTGTCGCCGGCATCGACGTGAATCTGCTGCCCGGTCGGCTCGAAGGAGAATTGCAGATTGGGATCCTCGCTCAGCGAGATGCCGCCTTCCATCGAGAGGATGAGCGCGTCGCCCTGCTTGACCTCGATGCGGTCGACATATTTCGCCGGGATGTACAGCCGGGTGATCTGGTCCATCTGCAGCCCGGAATAGTTGGGATGCCGGATCATCAGCTGGACGCGGGCGAACCGGTTCGCCTTGGTGGCGTCGCCCAGCTGGCCCGGCTGGACCAGCCGCATCTTCATCTGGCCGATATTCCTCAGCGCCGCTTCCTCGTCCTTCATCGCCGGCGCCGAGCAGCCGCCCGATGCCTTGACGTAGCGCTGCGCCATTTGCAGCGAGCCGTCCGAAAGCTGGGCCACCGCCCGCACATAGCTGTAGGAGTTCACCCGGATGCGGGTGGCGAGAGCGAGGTCGTGACGCTCGCCGCCAAAGGTGAAGGTCGCGGCGACAGGGGCGGGGTTCTCGTCGACGATGAGGGTGAGCTTCTCCACCGTGCGGGAATCACCCGGCGGCAGCGCCACGGCGATCTCGATCGGCACCATGGCGGCGTCCTCGGCACGGATCGGCGCGGTGAGCGTCACCAGCGGGCCGGCATCGGCCACCGGGCGCTCGCCGAATATATCCGGCTTCAGCGCCTGCCAGGTGGCGTCGGCTCCCGCCTCCTGCGCCGAGCCGGCGGCGGAAAGGGCGACCAGCAGCGTGGCCGCCATGATGGAGGTGGCGAGCACCGCCTTGGCAAGGCGCATGAGAACTCTCCCGGTTTGTCCGCCCGGTCGTTTTCCGCCCGGCAGTTCAGGAGCCGATCATACGCCTGCTCGGCGCGCCGGATAGGTCAAATCATCGTTTGACCCATCCGGCAGGTCACGTCGTGCATCTCACGCCCGGCAGGGCTGCGTTGCGGGCCGGGCGCGGCCGAGCCATGCCAGCGCCAGTCCGCCGGCCGCCAGCAGGCCGCCGGCGACCGGCACCGCCTGATAGCCGAGGTCGAGGCTGATCACGACGCCGCCCACCGCGGCGCCGAGCGCATTGCCGAGATTGAAGGCGCCGACATTGATCGAGGAGGCGAGGCCGGGCGCTTCGGCGGCAGCCTGCATCACCCGCATCTGTACCGGCGGGACGATGGCGAAGGCGGCAGCGCCCCAGACCAGCAGCCCGATCGCCGCGCCGACATGGCTGGTCAGCAGCAGCGGCAGCGTCGCCATGATGGCGGCGAGCGCGGCGAGGAAGATCATCGTCGCGCCGTCGAGCGACCAGTCCGCCAACCGGCCGCCGAGGCCGTTGCCGAGGGTGAAGCCGACGCCGATCAGCACCAAAGCGAGGGTGACGAAGGCGTTCGAGGCGCCGGTCAGCTCCGCCAGCACCGGGGCGACATAGGTGTAGAGCGTGAACATGGCGCCGGCGCCCAGCACCGTGGTCGCCATGGCGAGCAGCACGGTCGGATGCGTCAGCACGCGGAGCTCGCGCCGCACGTCGGGCAGCTTGCCGGCCGTTCCCCGCGGCAGCGCCAGCCACAGCGAGGCGATGGCGACCAGGCCCAGCACGGCCGTGCCGGCAAACGCCATGCGCCAGCCGATCTGCTGGCCGACCCAGGTCGCCGCCGGCACGCCGCCAATATTGGCGATGGTCAGCCCCATGAACATGGCGGCGACCGCGCTGGCCTGCTTCTCCTTCGGCACCACGCTTGCCGCGACGATGGCGCCGAGGCCGAAGAAGGCGCCATGGTTGAGGCTGGTGACGAGGCGGGCAAGCAGCAGCGTCGTGTAGCCCGGCGCCAGCGCCGAGAGCAGGTTGCCGACGGTGAAGATGCCCATCAGCAGCATCAGCGCGGTCCGCTTGCCGAACCGGCTGAAGGCCAGCGTCATCACCGGCGCGCCGACCATCACGCCGATGGCGTAGGCGCTGACCAGCAGCCCGGCGGTCGGGATCGAGACGTCGACGCCCTCGGCGATGACCGGCAGCAGCCCCATCGGGGCGAATTCCGTGGTGCCGATGCCGAAGGCGCCGATGGCGAGGGCGAGGAGCGGCCAGTTGATGCCGCCGCTCCGGCGCGCTCGCGCCGGTGCGTCCGATGCTATGGCGTCCATGTCGTGCTTCCTGCTTCTATGCCGCGTTCACGCGTCCCAGGCCGGCGCCAGGCCGGGCGGGCTGACCAGCCGGCCATCGGGGCGGGCGAGCTTCCCGATCGCCGCCATGTCCTCGTCGCTGAGGACGAAGTCGAAGATGGCGATGTTTTCGGCCACCCGCTCGGGCTTCGCCGTCTTGGACAGCGCGATGAAGCCCTGCTGGATCAGCCAGCGCAGCCCGACCTGCGCGGCGCTCTTGCCGTGCCTGGCGCCGATGGCGCACAGCTGTTCATCGCGCGGCACGGCGCCATCGGCCATGCCGAAATAGGCGGTGAGGCTGACACCCGAGGCGGCGGCGGCTTTCACCATCGCCTGCTGATCGAGATAGGGGTGAAGCTCGATCTGGTTGGTGACGATCGGCGCGGCGCTCAGCGCCACGGATTCGCGCAGCTGGGCGACGTTCTGGTTGCTGACGCCGATGAAGCGGGTGCGGCCGGCGGCCTGCACCGCGTTCAGCATGGCGATCTGGTCGGCAATCGCCACCTTGTCGCCGGGCCAGTGCAGCAGCAGCAGATCCACCTGGTCGACCTTCAGCTTGTCGAGGCTCTCGGTCACGGAGGCCGCGAACGGCTCGGGGCTGTACTTGTCGACCCAGACCTTGGTGGTCAGGAACAGGTTCTCGCGGCGCGCGCCGGCGGCGTGCAGCGCACGGCCGAGCGCGGCTTCGTTGCCATAGATCTGCGCGGTGTCGAAATGGGTGAAGCCGGCTTCGAGTGCTGCCGGGACGACCCGTTCCACTTCATCGTCCGACATGCGGAAGACGCCGAAGCCGAGGGCGGGGATCTCGGCGCCCTTGACGGACACGGTCTGCATGCAAGTGCTCCTGATGGATGGTTACGCGGCAATCGCCGCCTTGTCCGTGTCACACGCCGGGACGATCTCGAACAGCGCTTCGTCGATCATGGCGAAGGCCGGCCGATTGCCGGGCATTGCCTCGATGGAAGCGACGGCCCTTCGCGGTGCGGGCACGCTGCGTGCGCCCGTCATCGTCGAGTGGGTGCTCGACGCGGGCTTGAGGCGGTGCGGCTGCACGATGGCACCAATGGCGGGACGGTTCTGCATGGACATCAGATAAGGCGGCGGGCCCGTCGTGATAATGGGCCTGAGGTCCACATCATCTGTGAAATGATTTCATAGGCGGTATATCGGTGGACGCCGGCCGACACGGGCCGTCCCCACGCATCGCGCGATCAGGGGTGCGGCGCCGATATCTGCGAGAGCACGATTTCCGTCATCGTCCTCGAATGTCCGGCGCTCGACATTTCACCACGCCCATCGGGTGATCGCGCGGTAAGCGCGCAGATGGCCACGACACAGGAAAAGGCAACGACGGTCAGCATCCGCGCATTCATGGCTCATTCCTCCCTCGCGCCGGGACTTGCAGGCGTGAGGGGCAGGTTAAGCAGCCGGGGACCGATACCCCATTATCCGCTGGCTTCGATGCCTCATCGAGGGATATCGCCCGATCATCCCTTGGTTTGCATTGGAAGGCCGTTCTGCCTCTTGAAGGCCGAGGGCTGCCGGGCGGGGGCGGGCCGAATCCACCCCGGCGAGGCGTCGCCGGAGTGGATCGGCTTCTCAGCCGAACCGGACGAGGTTCAGCGCCGGCAGCGGGCCGCCGGGAAACTGCACCAGCCGGCCGCCCACCGCGAGCGAGCCGAGATCGATGCCGAAAAAGCCGAGCTGGCCGATCAGCGTACCGACCTCGGCCTTGGCGTTGGCGTCGTCGCCCGAATAGAACAGCACCCGCCGGCCACCCTCCGCCTGCGGGTCGCCGGTCAGCAGCGACGGCGGCAGATGGTTGAACGCATTCACCACGCGGGCCCCCGGAACAAGGTCGGCAAAGACTTCCGAGGAGGCGCGGCCATAGAGCTCGGCCGGCTTGAACAGCGGCATCTCGATCGGGTTATTGGCATCCAGCACGATCCGCCCGCCGAAGTCGGGCAAGCCGGCAAGGGCTGCGGGAAGTTTCGACCAGTTGACGGCGACCAGGACGATGTCCTTGGACGCCGCTTCTTCCCGTGTGCCGGCCGCGATGGCCGGACCGATGGCGGCGACGATCTGTTGCAGGCTGGCAGGGCCGCGGCTGTTGGCGAGGGTGGCGGCAATGCCGTGGCGGGCGAGGACCGTGGCGAAGGCCTGGCCGATCTGGCCGGCGCCGATGATGCCGATGCTGGGCATGGGGGTGATCCTTTGGCTTGGGGGCGAATGTCTTAGGGGCGATTGTCTTGGGGGCGATCAGGCGGTGAGGCCGCCATCGGCGACGATGTCGGCGCCGGTGACGAAGGCGGCGTCCGGGCTCGCCAGGAAGGCGACGACCGCGGCGATCTCATGCGGCTGGCCGTAGCGGCCGACCGCCATGCCGGGACCGACGATCCGGGCGACCGGGCCGTCTGCCGGGTTCATGTCGGTATCGGTCGGGCCGGGATGCACGGTGTTGACGGTGATGCCCTTCGGCCCGAGATCGCGCACCAGCGAGCGGTTGAAGCCGGTGATGGCGCCCTTGGTCAGCGTGTAGAGCGAGGCGGTGGGGAAGGCGGCATAGCGTGTCATCGACGAGCCGATCTGGATGATGCGCCCACCGGCTTTCATGTGGCGGGCGGCTTCCTGCGTGGCGACGAAGACGCCGGTGACGTTCACCGCGATCATGCGTTCATAGGTCTCGAAGGAGACCTCCTCGATCGGCCCGCCGAGGCCGAGCCCGGCATTGTTGACGAGGATGTCGATGCCGCCGAACGCTTCGATGGCGCGGGTCACCGCCGCGCGTACCGCTTCCGGCGCGCCGGCGTCAGCCGCGATGGCGATGGCGCGGCCGCCGGCCGCTTCGATGTCGGCGACCACCTGCCGGGCCTTCTCCGGCGAGGCATTGTAGGTGATGGCGACGGACGCGCCGTCGGCGGCGAGCCGGCGGGCGATGGCGGCGCCGATCGAGCGTGAGCCGCCGGTGACGAGGGCGGCCTTGCCGGCGAGGGGGAGGGAGATGGTCATGAGCTTCGCTCCGGTTCGAATGTCGTTGGAGAGAAGATCGGCGGTTTATTTCGTTTGGATTAGACGGTATTCAGTTGTTTCATTTTCAATGAAACATTGAAGGCGAGATGGAAACGCTGGCCAATCTGGAGAGCTTCGTGCGCAGCGCGGAGGCTGGCAGCTTCTCCTCGGCGGCGCGCCGGCTGGCGCTCACCCCGGCCGCGGTGAGCCGCAACGTGGCGATGCTGGAGCGCAATCTCGGTGTCCGCCTGTTCCAGCGTTCCACCCGCAAGCTGACGCTGACCGAGGCCGGGGAGCGCTTCCTGCTTGCCATCGGCGGCAATCTGGATGCCTTGCAGGCGGCCGTCGCCGATGCGGGGGCCGGCACCGCCGAGCCGGCCGGCGTGCTCAAGGTGAGCCTGCCGCCGACCTTCGGCGTAACCCATATCCTGCCGCTGCTGCCGGAGTTCCTCGCCCGCCATCCCCGCATTCGCCCCGAATGGCATTTCGAGAACCGACAGGTCGATCTGGTGCTCGAAGGCTACGACGCCGCGATCGGCGGCGGCTTCGATCTCGCGCCCGGCATCGTCGCCCGGACGCTGGCGCCGGCGCATGTCGTCGCCGTGGCCTCGCCGGGCTACATGTCCGGCCGGGTGGCGCCGACGGATCCGGCCGGGCTCGCCGCGCTGGACGGCATCGCCATGCGCTCGCTGCGCACCGGCCGCATACGCCGCTGGACGATGCGCCATGTCGACGGCACGGAAATGGGAGCCCTGCCGGGCGAGAAGGTGGTGGTGAACGATCCGGCGGCCATGCGCGAGGCGGCGCGGCTCGGGCTCGGCGTCGCCCTGCTCGCGGTGCCCGACGTGCTGCCGGATCTCGAGAGCGGCGCGCTTATCCGCCTGCTGCCGTATTGGTATGCCGATGCGGGAGCGATCTCGCTCTATTACGCGTCGCGTTCGCTGCTGCCGGCGAAGACCCGCGCCTTCGCGGAATTCCTGGTGGAAGCTTTCAAGCGGGAGCGGCTGGCGGCACGCTTCGCGGGAAGCCTCGGTCCGGCCTTCGGCGCGTAGCCTCGCGGCGGCGGTGGCGCGGCGTGCGCGGCGTCAGCCCGGCAAACCTTGCGGGTGAAGCAGGGACTTGCACGCCTCGGCGACGATGTCGGACAGCGACAGGGTGATAGAGAGCCGCACCGCGTCCTCGTCCGGTGCCGGCGGCTCCAGGGTGGCAATCTGGCTGTCGAGCAGCGAGACGGTGGCGAAGTGGCCGGGGCGGGCGCGCATGCGCTCGGCGATGACCTCGCGCGAGCCGTCGAGGAAGACGAAACGCACCGCGCCCAGCCGCTCGCGCAGAAAATCGCGATAGCTCCTCTTCAGCGCCGAACAGGCGATCACCACCGGACGCTTCGGCTCGGCCCTGGCCGTCTCGCATACGGTCGCGAGCCACGGCCAGCGCATCTCGTCGGTGAGGCCTATCCCCTGTCGCATCCGTTCGACGTTGTCCGCGCTATGCAGGCGGTCCGCCTCGATGAAGGTGCCGGCAAGCGCGGTGGCGAGCCCCTCGGCGACCGCGCTCTTGCCGCAGCCGGACACGCCCATCACCACGATGAAGTCGGGGGCCGCCATACGCGCATCCTCAAGAGGGCCGGGACCAACGTCGCGGCCGGGGTGTGAATCGGCATCCTATAGCAGCGTCGCTGCTGCGGCGGCGAGCGGCGTAACGGTCGCCGTCAGCCGGTGGTCCGGCGGGCGTGAGCCGGTCAGGCCCCGAAGCGGAACTGCACCTTCATCGCCCGCCGGCGGTCGGAGGCGAGGGCGAAGGCGGCCTCGGCCTCCTCGATCGGGAAGCTGCCGGTCAGCAGCGGGCTCAGGTCGACCGCGCCGGTCGAGACGAGCTCGGCGGCGCGGGCGAACTCCGTGTCGAAACGGAAGCTGCCCTTTATGTCGAGTTCCTTGGCAACGATGCTGTTCATCGGCAGCGGCAGGTCGCCGCCGAGGCCGACCAGCACGATGGTGCCGCGCGGGCGCACCAGCTCGATGGCGGTCGACAGCGCGGCGGCATTGCCGGAGCATTCCAGGGCGGCGTCCACACGGCCCTTGTCGCGGGCGAGGTCGGCCAGCGCCCCGGTGCCGCCCGACACGTCGACGCAGCGCGTCGCGCCAAGACGCGCGGCGATCGCCAAGGCCTCGGGCGCGATGTCGGTGGCGATGATCTCGGCGGCCCCGGCCAGCTTTACGCCGGCGATCACCAGGCAGCCGATCGGGCCGCAGCCGGAGACCAGCACCGTCTTGCCCTCGAGCGCGCCGGCCTGGGCCACGGCGTGCAGCGCCACCGCGAAAGGCTCGCACAGGGCGGCGAGGGCGAGATCGACCTCCGGGCCGAGCTTCACCGCCTGGGCCTCCGGCACGGTCATCTCCTCGCGGAAGGCGCCCTGCACATGCGGAAAGCGCATCGCGCTGCCGTAGAAGCGCATGTCGAGGCACTGGTTGCGCAAGCCCTGACGGCAATACTCGCAGGCGCCGCAGGGACCGGAGGGATTGACCGCCACCCGATCGCCCACCGCGACGCGGCTGACCGCCGATCCGACCGCGGCCACCGTGCCGGCAACTTCGTGGCCGAGCACCATGGGCTGCTTCAGCCGGACGGTGCCGAAGCCGCCATTATGGAAGTAATGCAGGTCCGAGCCGCAGATGCCGCCCGCGCCCATGCGCACCAGCACCTCGTTTGGGCTTGGCGCCGGCGCCGGCATGGGCTCGATGCGCAGATCGTGCGGGGCGTGGATGACGATGGCGCGCATGGGGTGGGTCCTTCGGTCGAAAGTTGCCGGGAGTGTAGGGGAGAGGTGGAGGACCCGCGCTCAGCGGGTCATCCATTGCAGCGGCCACATGACGATCTGCGGGAACACCACCAGCAGGAACATCACGATGGTTTGGGCGATCAGGAACGGCAGCACCCCGCGGATCACCCCGCTCATCGGCACCTTGGCGACGCCGCACACCACGTTGAGCACCGTGCCGACGGGCGGCGTCACCAGCCCCAGCGCGTTGTTCATGATGAACAGCACGCCGAAATAGACCGGATCGATGCCCGCCTGCTTGATCACCGGCATCAGCACCGGGGTGAGGATCAACACCGTCGGGGTGAAGTCGAGCGCCGTGCCGACGATGAGCACCAGGATCATCAAGATCGCCGTCAGCAGCATCGGGCTGTCCATGAACGGGGCAACCATCTCGGCGAGCTGCTGGGGAATATCGGCGGTGGTGATCAGCCAGGCCGACACGCCGGCGGCGGCGACCAGGAACATGATGACGGCGGTGGTTTCCGCCGCGCGGTAGATCAGGTGGAACAGATCGCGGATCTTGATCTCGCGATAGATCACCACGCCGACGAACAGCGAGTAGACGGCGGCGATGACCGCGGCCTCGGTGGGAGTGAAGATGCCGAACTTCAGTCCGCCGATGATCACCACCGGCAGCAGCAGCGCCCAGAACGCATCACGCGTCTCCGTGAGGCGCTCCTTCATGCTGCGCTTGGGCTCCGTACGCGGATTGTCCCGCTGGATGCACCACCGCCAGGCCAGCATGATAGCCAGGCCCATCAGTGCGCCCGGCACGATGCCGGCGATGAACAACTTGGTGATCGACACCCCGCCGGTGACGCCGAAGATGATCAGGCCGATGGAGGGCGGGATCACCGGCGCGATGATGCCGCCGCAGGCGATGAGGCCGCAGGAACGGTTGACGTCGTAGCCGGCGTTGCGCATCAGCGGCACCAGCACCGAGGCGAGTGCGGCGGTATCGGCGACCGCCGAGCCCGACAGCGACGCCATGATCACCGCCGCCATCACCGCCACATAGCCAAGGCCGCCGCGAATGTGCCCGACCCAGGCCATCGCCATGGTGATGATGCGCCGGGTCATGCCGCCGGCATTCATGAACTCGCCGGCCAGCATGAAGAAGGGCACGGCGAGCAGCGGGAACGAGTTGGCGCCGTCCCACATGTTCTGGATGATGATCTGCGGGTCGGTGAAGCCCATGTAGAACATCATGACCAGGCCGCAGCCGATCAGCGCGAAGGCGACCGGCATGCCGAGCGCCATGAGCGCGAGCAGGGAGCCGACAAAAATGAAGACGATCATGATCAGCTCCCCTTGCGCGCGATCTGTTCGGCGAGCTCATGCTCAACTTCCTGGATCTCCGACATCCCCTCTTCGTTGACGTCGATGAGTTCGTGCTCCTCGACCATCCCGAGGAGCAGCCGGACCAGGTTGGCGATGCAGATGATGGCGATGGCGGTGCCGGTGACGTAGCTCACGCCATAGACCCAGAGCGTGGAGATCTGGGCGACCGGGGAGGCGTTGCCGGCGATGATCTCGTGCTGCAGCCAGGTGCCGTAGAGAATGTAGCCGGCGCAGATGAGCATGATGGCCTGGCTGATGCCCCAGCAGACCTTGCGCCCGATGAGCGGCAGCGCCCGCACCACCATGTCGACGCCGAGATGCGCCCGCCGGTGCAGTCCGACGATGGCACCGAGAAAGGTCAGCCAGATAAAGGCGAAGCGCGGCATTTCCTCGGAAAGATCGATGCCGCTGTTGAGGAACAGCCTGAGCATCACGTTGCCGAAGACCATGATCAGCATGACCACCATGCAAAGGACCATGATGACTTCGAGCAGCCGGTAGAACGCGGCGATCGCCGACTTCAGCAGCTGATTCATCGGAACACCTTGGGAGACGGGAGGCGGCTTTGGCGGTCAGGACGCGCCGGCGCAGAACGGCCGACGATGCCGATGGCATCGCGCCGCCACTTCATGCGGTCGGGAAGCCGGTGGAAGCGGACGGCCGGGGAAGGGCCGCCCGCTCCGCAACCGCTCAGTTGCCGGCGCGCACCTTGGCAATCTCGGCATAGAAGCCGTCGACGAACTCGTCGCCGATCTGGCCCTTGAACTTGGCGACCACCGGCTTCACCTGCTCCTGGATGCGAGCGAGCTGCTCCGGCGGCACGGCATCGACCTCGACGCCGGCTTCCTTGAACTTGCCGATCACCTCGCGGTCGCCGGCGTCGAGCAGCTGGCGCTGCAGCAGGCCGGCCTCGACCGCCGCCTTGCGGACGCCGTCCTGCTCGGCCGGCGTCAGCTTGTCCCAGAACTTCTTCGAGGCGACCAGAGCCACCGGTGTATAGACGTGGTTGGTCAGCGAGATGTACTTCTGCACTTCCTGCATCTTGTTGGCGTACATATGCAGCAGCGGGTTCTCCTGGCCGTCGATGGCCTTGACCTCCAGCGCCGGGAACACCTCGGAGAACGGCATCGGCGTCGCATTGGCGCCAATGGTCTTCCAGGTGTCGAGCGCCACCGGATTGGCCATGACACGCAGCTTAAGCCCGGAAATGTCGTCGAGCTTGGTCACCGGGTGCCGGCTGTTCGACAGGTTGCGGAAGCCCATGCCGGTCCAGGTGAGGCCGACGAGGCCGGTGGGCTCGATCTTCTCGAAGATCTTCTTGGAAGAGGGACCGTCGAGGACCGCATAGACCTCCTTGGTGTTCTGGAACATGAAGGGCAGATCCCAGACCTGCACTTCCTTCACGCGGGTCGACAGCGGCGCCAGCGTACCGATGTAGAATTCCTGAGTGCCGGCCTGGGTCGCCTGCAGCTGCTTCTCATCGCTGCCGAGCACGGCGCCGTGATAGGGCTGAACCTTGACGTTGCCGTTGGTGTAGGTGCCGACCAGTTCGGCGAACTTGATCATCGCCGCCGCCTGCGGGTGCGAATCCGGCATGGCATGGCCGATCTTCGCCTTGATCTCTGCCGAAGCGGGGCCTGCGGCGAAGAGAGCGGTGGCGGCGAAGAGGGCGGCGTAGGCGACGCGCATTCCAAGATGGGACTTCATGGGGGTTCTCCTTGGTAATATTGGTGTTTTCTTCTTGATGACTCCGCGGCGGCTGCCGCGGATGTCACAGGACGGCCAGCATGCCTCCATCGACATAGATGATCTGGCCGTTCACATAGTTGGAGGCGGGGGAGGCGAGGAATACCGCCGCTCCCACGAGTTCGTCCGGCAGGCCCCAGCGCCGCGTGGGCGTGCGGCCTTTTACGAAGCTGTCGAACTTCGGATCGTTCATCAGCGCCTCGTTCATGTCGGTCGCCATGTAGCCGGGCCCGATGGCATTCGACTGGATGCCGTGCTCGGCCCACTCCGCGGCCATGGAGCGGGTGAGCAGTTTGATCCCTCCCTTGGCGGCCGTATAGGGCGCGACCGTCGGGCGGGCGACTTCGCTCATCAGCGAGCCGATATTGACGATCTTGCCGCCGGTGCCGCGGGCGATCATGCGCTTCGCCGCCTCCCGGCCGATCAGGAAGGCGCTGGTGAGGTTGGTGTCCACCACCCGCCGCCAGTCGGCCGGATCGAGCTCCAGCATCGGCTTGCGGAACTGGATGCCGGCATTGTTGACCAGAATGTCGACGGCGACGCCCTCGGCGTCGAGGCGTTCGAAGGCGGCGAGCACCGCCGCGTCGTCGGCGACGTCGAAGGCGAGCGCCGTTGCGCTGAGGCCTTCGGCGGTGAGGGCCTCCGCCGCCGCGGCCGTGCGTCCGGCATTGGTGCCGTTGAGGATGAGGCGGGCGCCGGCCTGGCCGAGGCCGCGGGCGATGGCATAGCCGAGGCCGCGGGCGGAGCCGGTGACGAGGGCGGTGCGGCCTTCAAGGGAAAACAGTGCGAGCGACATGATCATCTCCCTCAGAGCGCGCTGCGACGGACGGTGAGGTCGTCGCGCTTGAATACCTCCGGCCTCAGCTCGAGGCCGAGGCCGGGGCCCTCCATCGGGTAGGCGTAGCCGTTTTCGATGCGCGGCATGGCGGTGACGAGCTCATTGTACCAGCCGCGATAGAAGGCGCGCACCGATTCCTGGATCAGCGTGTTGGGCTGGCTGAACGAGCAATGGATCGCCGCCACGAAGGCGACCGGGCCGGTGCAATCATGCGGCGCGAAGGGGCGGTGATAGGTGTCGGCCTGCGCGGCGATCTTGCGGCCCTCGGTGAGTCCGCCGGTCCAGCACAGATCGACCATGACGACCCCGATGGCATCGACATTCAGGAAGTCCTGATAGGCGAAGCGCGACCCCAGCGTCTCGCTGGCGCAGACCCACACATCGGTCGAGCGGGCATATTCCGCCAGCGCCTGCGGCGAGTTCATGCGGATCGGGTCCTCGTACCAGGTCGGTGCATAGGGCTCGAGGGCGCGGGCGATCTTCTTGGCGGTCGGCAGGTTCCACAGCGAGTGGAACTCGACCATGATCTCCATCTTGTCGCCGACCGCCTTGCGGATCTTCTCGAACGGGACGATGGCCGCCTTCATCTGCTCGGCGCTGATGTGGTTGCCGCCGGTCTCGATCGCCGCGGGGTCGAACGGCCAGATCTTCATCGCCGTGATGCCTTCG
Source organism: Ancylobacter defluvii (assembly GCF_018390605.1). Classification (GTDB taxonomy): domain Bacteria; phylum Pseudomonadota; class Alphaproteobacteria; order Rhizobiales; family Xanthobacteraceae; genus Ancylobacter; species Ancylobacter defluvii. Next base: position 228,579 of record NZ_JAHBGD010000002.1, on the reverse strand, counting down.
TCGAGCAGGCTCTCGGCCAGCTCGTCGGCGCGGTTCATGAAGGCGTCGAGATCCTCATAGGGACCTTCGCTCTCGCCGATGCCCCATGTCGAGACCGGCTTGATGCTCATGGAGCGGACATATTTGTAGCCGGCACAGGTGTTGTAGAGCCGCAGCTTGTCATGGGCGAGGCCGCCGAGCATCTGGTGGACCGGCTGGTTGCAGACCTTGCCGAAAATGTCCCACAGCGCGAAGTCGATCGCCGAGGCCGCGCGATATTCCACACCGGTCGACGCCTGTGCCAGCGGCAGGTTGACCATTTCCCGGTTCAGCGCCTCGATGCGCAGCGGGTCGCGTCCGAGCAGGCGCCCGGCCAGCGTGTCGTGGATATGCGCCTCGACGGCGCCGGCACCGTAGAAGGTCTCGCCCAGGCCGACCACGCCCTCGTCGGTGTGGACATGGACCCAGAGCAGATTGGCGAATTCCGCGACGCGGATGGTCTCGATGGCGGTGATTTTCATGGGATGCACAAGGGTTCATGGCGGTGCCGCCGGCCGGAATTCGGCCGGCCGGCGCGCACCGGCCGCGTTTCAGTTGGGCTGACGGAACTTGCGGATGTCGGCGTAGAATGCCTCGACGAAGTCGCGGCCGATGGTGTCGGTGTTCTTGTCGAGCACCGGCTGGATCGCGGCGCGGATCTTGTCGAGCTCGGCAGGCGGCATCTCGGTAATCTGCATGCCGCTGTCCTTGAGTTCGTCGATGGCCTGTCCCGCCTGGCGCAGCTCCGCGGCGCGCTGGAAGCCGCGGGTCTCCTCGGCGGCCTTCTCGACGGCCGCCTGCTGCTCGGGTGTCAGGCTGTTCCAGAACTTGGCGGAGGTGACCAGCACCACCGGGGTGTACACATGGTTGGTGATGGTGAGGTACTTCTGCACCTCGTACATCTTGTTGGCGTACATATCGACGACGGGATGCTCGTAGCCGTCGAGCGCCCGGGTCTCCAGCGCGGTGTAGACCTCGGTGAAGGCCATCGGCACCGCGTTCATGCCCATGGCATTGAAGCTCGCCAGCGCCATCGGGCTCTGCATCACCCGAACCTTGAGGCCCTTCATGTCCGCGAGGGCATTCAGCGGGCGGCGGCTATTGGACATGTTGCGGAACGCGCCGCCCGACCAGACCAGGCCGTGCAGGTTCAGCGGCGACAGATCGTCGAGCAACTGGCGGCCCCTCGGGCCGTCCAGCACCGCGGCGGCCTCCGCGTCTGTCGCGAACAGGAAGGGGAAGTCGAAGATCTGCAGCTTCTTCTGCCGGGCGGCGAGAGGCGACAGGGCGCCCATGTAGAAATCGACCGTGCCCGACTGGGCGGCGATCAGCATCTTCTCTTCCGAGCCCAGCACGGCGTTGCCGTACACCGCGACCTTGATCTTGCCGTCGGTCCGCTTCTCGACCTCGGCGGCGAAGAACTTCATGGCCTCCGCGCGCGGATGGCTGTCGGCGAAGGAATGGCCGAGGCGGGTGGTTTTCACCTCCTGGGCATCGCCGGGTGTGATGGCGACGGCCGAAAGCACGGTGAAGGCGGCAAGCGCCGCAGCGAGGCTACGGCGAGAATAGTTTGCCATGGCGTTTCTCCTCATGACTTTTTTGAGTTTCCTGGCCGAGCTCTTGAATGGCTCGTTGCGCGGAAGATGGTTTGTCCGTCGCATCAGGCAGGTTGGGGGTCGCGAGCGTCCGGTTGTCGACGCGAAGCACGGCGCGCAGGTCGCGCTGCGCGTCGTCGAGCAGTGCGATCACCGCCTTCTCCGCGTCAGACGGGCGGCGCTGTTCGATCGCCTCGCAGACATGGCGATGCAGCGGCAGCGAACGCACCCGGCCGCCCGGCAGGGCCGCCACACGCTCGAAGCAGATGTGCAGCACCGTGGACATCACGCTCTGCAACTGGGTCACGAACGGATTGGCGCAGGCGCGGATGATGGATTTGTGGAAGGCGACGTCGGCGGTCGCGTAATCGCCTTCGCCGGCGACCGCCGCCGCCATGACCTCATAGGCGGCCCGGATGGCGGCGACTTCCTCCGCATTCGCCCGTTCGGCGGCCAGCCGGGCTGCCGCCGGCTCGACGATGCGGCGCAGTTCCATGATGTCGGTGCCGAGCGTCAGGTCGACGCCGGTGACGTCGGCGCGCCAGATCATGACTTCCGGGTCGAGCAGGCTCCAGCGGCTCTGCTCCAGGACCACGGTGCCGGTGCGGCGGCGCACCTCGACCATGCCCTTCGATGCCAGCCCCTTGATTGCCTCGCGGAGCACGATGCGGCTGACGCCGAGCTGGACACACAAGACCGGCTCGGCAGGAATCACCTGACCGGGAGGGTAGATCCCGGCGCAGATGTCCTTGCCCAGTCGAGCAAGCGTATCGTGGTAAAGTGTCATGGCAAACATCATACGTATGATGTTTGAAGAGTCAAAATCATTTGCGCCGGGTCGATCGATCAAGCGGCGGCGTGGGGAATGCCGTGAGCAGGCGACAATGCCGGTCGCTGCGATCCCGGTGTCAGTGTGCTCGGTGTCAGTGATCTCGGCGCGTGCGTGCCGACCCGCCTGTCACCAGGCGTCGACCAGGTTGGCCGGCCAGCGAAACAGTCGCGCCGGGGCCGAACTGAGCGCCTGTTCGCCGTCGCCCTGACCCTGGCGGCAGGCCTGCACATACAGCAGCACGCTGCCGTCGCGGCGAAAGCTCTGCTCGTCGATCACCGGCTCATATTGCCCGAGATCCTCGTTCACCAGCACGCGCGGTTCGGCAGAGGACGGCCCATAGGGCGGCCGGTGCACGCTCAGCATCAGGCGGTTGCCATATTCGAGGCTGCGGAAGAAGCAGAGCACGGTACCGTCCGCGCGTGCCAGCATTTCCGGCCGGCTGTGCGGCAGCGGCAGCGTGCCCCGGCCCGCCAGGGCGAAGCGGGTGCGGAACGCCGAGACCGCCTGCGCCTGCCAGGCCGAATCGGCCTGCCACACCAGGTGATATTGCGGGATGCCGGCGGCGTCGTTCCAATAGGTCAACGCCATCGGGCGGCCGTCCGGCCCGAGAGCGGCGGTCGCCTGATTGATCAGATTGCGTCCCGGCGGCACCGGCCAGATGCGGGCACCATGGAACGGCGTCACCGGCGCGCGCAGCTCCACGCCGTCCGCGCTCGTCACTGTCGTCAACTCGGCATCGACGAAGACGAGGTCGATGCCGACATTCGCCACATCGCCCGCGGAGGTGAGGTCGGGTGCCAGCCGCCAGACCACGAACAGGGCGGTGCGCCCGTCCGGCAGCTTGACGGGACGATTGAGATAAGGCCCGGCGCCGAGCGTGCCGGCGATGCCGGACAGCAGCGGCCGTTCGTCGGGCACGAAGGCATCGCGTTCGGCGTTCCAGCGGCTGACACGGATCTCGCCGCGCCAGGGCCCGCCATCCCGATACAGCAGGGCAAGCGCCGGCGGCTCGGAGCGGCGGAGCAGCATCGGGTAGGTTAGCCGCTGCGCATGGTCATGCTGCAACGCGCGAGGCGGTTGAAGATGGCCGGCGAGATCGGGCGCGAGGCGCATATGCCACGCCGTCGAGGCATGCGCGCCGAACACCGCGTGGATATCGCCGGCGGGCCCGCATTCGAGGCTGATACAGGCATGGGCGTCGTGCGGGAGCACGGGTGAGGGGGTGACGCAGCGGGCGACGACCCGGAAGTCGGCATCGATCCGGCATAGCACGACGGCACCGGCATCGTCGTAGAAGGAGGCGATCCACCCTCCCTCGACCGGCAGCACGGCCTGATGGCGGAACGGCACGCAATTGACGCTGCTGCTGGCCCAGGCATCTCCGAGCGCTGCGATGTGCGGTGAGCCGGTCATGTCGGTGGTCACGGCGTTTCATGCTCCCCGGCGCAGTGGCGCGCGGCGCCTCGCCGTGTGGAATAGCCATCCGCCTTGAACGGACGCAAGGCCCAGTCGGCGCCGAGATGGCTGCTGCCGAGGGCGGCGGCCAGGCGCAGCAGCGCCAGCACGCCGGGGCGCGGCGTCCGGCGCGCCTCCAGCACCGCCGCGGTCTGCTCCCAATGGTCGTCAAGCGCTGTCGTGACGTGATCGGGAAGCGGCAGCTTGTCCGGCATTGCTGCCAGCCTTGCGAACCCCTCCGGCCAGTCCGCGACCAGCGCCTCGGGCGTTTCCCGATGCGCCAGGAAACCGCGGAACCGCCGCGCCGGCGGCCGCGCCACCAGCACGCCCGGCACCGCATAGGCCGCCGCGGCGATGCAGCCATGCAGCGACTGGCCGACATAGCCGCGCGCGAAGGCGAGGGCCGCCGCGATCTCCCGCAGCGAGCGGGGGGCGTCGACGAGCACATGCGGGGTACGCAGGTGCCGGGACAGATGGCGCAGGTCGTCATCGTCCTTCACCGCCGGCCCGATCGCCAGCAGCAGCGGAACCCAGCCGTCGCGCGCGGCGAACCTGTCGATTGCCGCGGCGATGAGCGGAAAGTCGGCATCCTCGTCCCGCGCCCGGAGATGGATGGCGACGAACGGCCGATCGGTCGGCGCCGACGTCCGGGCGAGAAGCTCGCGAAATACCGGCGCGAGGTCCACCGACGGCCATAGCGAGGCGAGGTCGTTCGCGGTGTCGGGCACCAGGTGGATATCCGGCCGTAGCGGCTGCAGGAAGCCAATGCTGGCGGCATCGCGCACCGCCACCCGGTCGGCCGCCGCCAGCGCCGCGCCGGCGAGCTTTCCCAGCGGATGCCGGGTGAACGGGCGTGGTACGCCCGGCGCGTTCCACACCAGCGGCAGGTCGTGCACCGCCGCATGCCAGCTGGCGCCCATCCAGAGCGAGGCGAGCGCACTCTCGCTGAGGGAGGTGGGCCGCCCGACGATGAGATTACCGCCGCCGATCAGGATGCCGGCGCTCGCCGGCGCCTGGCCGACCAGCTCCCGCAGGCTCACGGAGGCGGGGGCATCCGGCCAGATCGACGCGCGCCCGGTCAATGTGACGCCGGCAACGCGATAGCCGCGCCGGCGCAGCCGATGCTCGGCGAGCAGGGGAAACAGCGCGTCGCCGAAATTGGCCACATCGCACAGGCATGCCACGTGAAGCGTGCGCGGGTCCTGCGTCGAATCTGGCCGAACGTCTTCAAATCGCATCACAAAATACGCCGACAGATGGGGATGGAGCAGGGGCTGGGCGTTGTGTCCGCCCGTGCGCGCGGCTAGGCTAACCACAGTGAGAGACCACGACAATCGGGCTAGGGTAGGCGGCTCACATGATGGACCGTCAGGTCGTTGCTTTGTGCGGAACGTTCGACGTCGCGAATTTCGGCGACCTGATGTTTCCCATCGTCGCGGCCGCGCGGCTGGAGCCCTTCGGCTGGAACGTGCTGCCGGTTTCGCCAACGAACGGTGCCACCAGCTTCGCCGACGCCATGCCGACCCGCTCGATGTCGGAACTGCTGCGCGGCGAGTGTCCGTCCGATGCGGTGATGATCGGCGGCGGCGAAATCATCCATGCCTGGCGCGGCGACTTCCTGCGCGAATATCAGTCCGGCGATCTGGGCGAGCTCGCTTATATGTCGCTCTGGTATGGCGCGTCGCTGGCGGCGAGCGTCGCCGACGTGCCGCTGGCGTGGAACACGCCGGGCGTACCGGCACCGTTCGAGCGGCCGTTGCGCCGGGAGGCGCTGGATCCGGCCGTGGCCGCCGCCGACTATGTCTCGGTGCGCGATGCCACCAGCCGCATCTTTCTCGGACGTAGCCATGCGGCGACCGTGGTGCCCGACACCGTGGCCGGCATCGCCTCGGTCTGGCCGAAGCCGGGGCTGGAGCCGGCCTTCCGGGCGCTGGTGCAACGGGCGGGCATCGCGGCCGATGCCCGGCTGATGGCGGTGCATCTGCGTCCCGAGCGCATCGAGCCCGGCATGATTCCCGAGCTCGGCGCTCGGCTCAGCGGCTTTGCCGAGACGCATGGGGTGACGCCGGCGCTGGTCGCCATCGGCCCCAGCCTGAACGACGGCGAAGGCGCCCGCGCCCTGGCCGCCTGCCTCACCGTCGACCACCTCGTCCTCGATGCGCCGCAGAGCCTGCGGGAGGTGGCGGCCCTGCTCGCCCATGCGGCGCTCTATGTCGGCAATTCGATGCATGGCTATGTGACGGCGGCGGCCTACGACGTGCCCGGCGTGATTGTCGCCCGCTCGGGGTTCCGCAAATATCAGGGCTTCGCCGGCCATATCGGGCGCGACGAGGACGTGGCCCGGAGCTGGGAGCGTGCCTTGCTGCGCGCGGCAGTGCTGGCGACCGAGCCGCAGGGACAGCTGATTCCCGCCGGCGTTCATGAGGCGCTGGAGCGGCACTGGGCGCAGATCGCCCGCATCATTGCCGACCGGGAGGCCGGCACGGCGCGCCGGGCGGCATTTCTGCGCCACGTGCTGGCGGGTGGCCTGCGCCATGGCGGGCTGGCCGGCATTGCGCGCACCCTTCCCATGGCGGGGATGCCGTCCCCGAAGCTGTCGGTATGAGCGGGGTGACGCTGGCGACGCCGGCCGAATTCCGGGCTGCCGTTCAGCAATGCCTCGACGGCAACGATCTTGCCGGCGCACACCGCCTGGCGCGCGAGGCAGCCATGGCTCATCCACGCGACATCGACTGCCAGCTTCAGCTGGGACGGCTTCTCGATCAGTCCGGGCGCCATGGCGAGGCCGCCGCGCACTACCAGGCCTTGCGCACGGCGTTCCCGAACAATGCATGGGTGGCGGCGCGCCTGGCAACCTCTCTCGCCAAACAGGGGCGCGGCGAGGAAGCGCTGGCGCTCTATCACGCGGCGGTCGCCGGGGCCGGGCTGACCGAGGCGCAACGCACCCAGATCGCGCGCCAGATCGCCGCGCCGCTGCGCCGCAACCACGCCGCCGCGGCGCTACTGGCGTCACGCGTCGCGGTTACTCCCGACGATGCGGCGCTGCTGCGGGAGGCCGGAAGCGCCGCCGCCTCCACCAACAATCTCACCGAGGCGATCGGTTTTCTCGACCGCTCCGCCGCGCTCCAGCCGCTGCCGGCCTGGGCGCATGCCATCCGCATCGACGCCCGGCAGAAGCTCGCCCGCCGCGCGGGCCAGTGGCCGCCCGTCGATGCCGGGCTCGAGGCAGCGCTCGAGGCCGCGCTGGCGCAGCCGCCGCTTGCCGCGACCTATGTCCGGTTCCTCAATCGCCTGCCGCTGAGGCGGGAGGCATGGACGCGGCTCTACCGGCAGGTGAGGACGGCGGCCGATCCCGGCACCAAGGACGGCTTCCTGCTCTACGAGATCCTGCTGGCGGCGCTGCAGGCGGATGATCGCGGCTTTGCCGACGAGGTGGCGGCGGCGCTGGTTTCCGGTTCGGAATGGGCGGAGCGGGCGGCACCGCTCATCGAGGCGCTGCACGCGGCATCCTCGGCCGTATGGTCGCGCTCGCGCCTCGAGGACGACAAGGCGGCGGAACTGCAAATCGTGCGCGTCCCCGGTGCGCAGGCGACGCTGCTGGTGTTCGCGACGCTGACCGGCAACTTCATGATGCTGCCGCTGGCGATGCTCGATGCGCTGCTGGCCGCGCTTCCGGTCAATGTCGTCTATCTGCGCGATACCATGTCCTATGCGCCCGGGCTGCGCGGCTTCCGCTCGTTCGGCCCGCACCTCGACGACACGCTCGTGCGCCTGCGGCAGGAGATCGCCACGCTCGGCGCGCCGCGCCTGCTGACGCTCGGCGCTTCCGCCAGCGGGCTGTCGGCCATCCGCTATGGCGCCCGGCTCGGTGCCGAGCGCGCCGTCACCTTCGGCGCGCTGACCTCGCTGGGGCCGGAGTTCGGCCACGCCGCGATCCGCTCCGGCCGGCTGACCATGGCCGCGGTCACCGAGGCGCAAACGCGCTTCCGCGACGTGGCGTCCGAACTTGCCGCGGCGCCGACGATGCGCGTGGAATTCCACTATGGCGCGGAATACAAGCTCGATGTCGATCATGCGTTTCGCGTAAAGGATCTGCCCGGCATTTCCATCCATCCGTCTGCCGGCGTGGATCACCACTATGTCGTCCTGTCCATGATCGCGGCCGGCACCTTCACCGGCGCGATCTGGCACGATTGACGCCCCACCCGCTCGCCATTGTTTCTGAGGATTCGATGCTTCCGACCCACACTGCCGTCACCGAATGGATGCTGCAATACATCGCCTCGACCCTGGAGCTGGACCGGAGTGCCGTGGCGCTGGACGCGCGGTTCGATTCCTACGGGCTCGATTCCCTGGAGGTCGCGGTGATGGTCGGGCTGCTGGAGGACGAGTTCAGCCTCGAAATGATGGAGGAGGAAAAGCAGGCGGTTCCCAGCATCGAGGGCATAGTCGTCGCGCTGGTGAATGGCGGCAAGGTCCAGGAGGGCTGAGGCCGCATGACCCCCGCCGTCAGCCTGGTCATCGGCAGCTACCGCATGACCCGCCAGCTCCGTCGCACGCTGCTGTCGCTGGCGCCGGCCCATCAGCGACTGGAAGGGATCGGGCCGGTCGAGGTCATCGTGGTCGACAATGGCTCCGACCCGGCGCCGACCGCGGACGATCTGGCGGTCGACGGGTTGGAGGTGAGGCTGCACCACTGGCCGAACCCCACCCACTCGCCGGTGCCGGCGATGAATTTCGGCCTGTCGCAGGCACGCGCGCCGATCATCGCCGCGATGATCGACGGCGCGCGCATGGCGACGCCGGGACTGGTGGCGGCGGGGGTGAAAGGCTGCGCGCTGCACCCGCAGGCGGTGGTGGCGACCTATAATTACCATCTCGGCCCGAAGCCGCAGCAGCACAGCATTCACGAAGGCTACGACGCGGCCGTCGAGGAGGCACTGTTGCGCGACATCGCGTGGCCGGATGACGGCTACCGGCTGTTCGATATCGGGGTGCCCGGCAATGGCGAGGGCTTCCCCGGTCCGCTCATCGAAAGCAACGCGCTGTTCATGCGCCGTGAGATGTGGGACGCCCTCGGCGGCTATGATGTCCGCTTCGCCGGCCCCGGCGGCGGCGCGGCGAACCCGGATCTGTTCCGACGCGCCTGCGAGCGGCCGGGCGCGCAGCTGATCAAGGTGGTGAACGAGGCCACCTTCCATCAGATTCACGGCGGCACCATCACCAACATGCAGAGCCGCGAGGCATTGCGCGGCCTGCTGCTGGAATATGCCCGGCTGCGCCGCCGCAAGCTGGCCCCGGTGACCGAACCCGGATGGCTGCTTGACGGCCGCACCGGACAGGTGAGCCACCCGCATGCATGAGGCAGGCCCGGCGGTCAGTCTGGTGATCGTGAGTTACCGGATGACGCGTCAGCTGCGGCGGACGCTGCTGTCGCTGGCGCCGCCCTATCAGCAATTGGAGGGGGTCGGGCCGGTCGAGGTCATTGTGGTCGATAACGGCTCCAACCCGGCGCCGACCACGGACGATCTGGCGGTCGACGGGTTGGACGTGAGGCTGCACCATTGGCCGAATCCTACCCACTCGCCGGTGCCGGCGATGAATTTCGGCCTGTCGCAGGCAGGCGCCCCGATTATCGCCGCGATGATCGACGGCGCGCGCATGGCGACGCCGGGGCTGATCGCGGCCGGGGTGAAAGGCTGCGCGCTGCACCCGCAGGCGGTGGTCGCGACCTATAATTACCATCTCGGTCCCAAGCCGCAGAACCAGAGCGTGCACGAGGGCTATGATTCCGCCGTCGAGGACGCGCTCCTGCAGCGGATCGGCTGGCCGGACCATGGCTACCGGCTGTTCGAGATCGGCGTGCCGGAGGTCGGCGAGGGCTGGCCCGGCCCTCTGCTGGAGAGCAACGCGCCGTTCATGCATCGGGCGATGTGGGACCGGGTCGGCGGCTACGATGCCGGGTTTGTCAGCATCGGCGGCGGGGCGGCGAATCCGGACGTGTTCCGGCGCGCCTGCGAACTGCCCGGGGCGCAGCTGATCAAGGTCGCCGGAGAGGGCACCTTCCACCAGATCCATGGCGGCACAGTCACCAATGCGCTCGATCAGAAGGCCTTGCGGGTCGCCGGCATCGAATATCGCCGGATCCGAGGCCGCCCGCTTGCGCTGGTGCGGCAGCGGGGCTGGCTGTTCGATCCGGGGACCGGCGCGGTGACGGCGGAGGCCGATTCCTCGCCGACGGCAACGCCCGGTGGCGTGCGCTCGTCCCGGCAGGATTCCTGAAGACAGGATCCTGAAGATAAGATCCCGGACGGCCGACATCGCCGCCGGAGTGGTGCGCTTTCGTCAGGCATTCATGCGCGCAACGAGCGCGTCGACGATGGCGTCCACGCGGGCTTCCCAGGTCAGACGCCGCGGCAGGGTGGCCGGCTTGCGGCCATTGCCCGACAGCACCTTCTCGATGGCGGTAATGAAGCCGTCGGCGTCGGGGGCGAGGGCGATACGCTTTGCGACCTCCTCGATATTGGCGACCGGCGTCGAGACGACGGGCACGCCGACCGAGAGATAGACGTAGAGCTTCAACGGGTTCATCGACTGGCTGAGCCCGTTGTCGAGATGCGGCATGATCGCCACGTCGAACATCCGCATATAGTCGAGCGCTTCCTCGTAGCGCCGGACGCCGAGGAAATGCACGTTCGGGCGGCCGCGCAGCCGCAGCACCTCGGGTTTGCCATGTGGCGAGCCGATGAGCACAATCTGCCATTCGGGCCGGCGTTGGGCGAGTTCTTCCAGCAGATCGACATCGATCCGCGCGCGCAGATTGCCGACATAGCCGAGGATCGGCCCGGTCAGGCCCGCCAGCTCGCCCGCCCGCGGCTGGTGCCGGGCCGCGAGCCGCTCGCCGGCATTCGGCACCACCAGAATATCCGGGCGGAAGGCGGCAAATCCCCGCCGCTGGGCTTCGCAATTGGCGAAGACCACGTCGACCCGCTTCAGGGTCTCGGCATAAGCGGCGGCGACATCGTCCCGCTTGGCTTCGTCTACCATCTGCCGGTGGTCATCGATGAGATCGGCGGCGGAAACCGGGAAGCCGATTTCGTCGTGCAGCCGCGGATAGTCGTCCACGATGGGCGCCACCAGGCTGATGGCGCTGCCGGCGATCCCGGCCTCGCGCAGCGTGCCCCGCAGCCAGCCGGGATAATCCTCGGCGGGCGGCAGGGTGTGCCCCAGCAGGCGCAGCGCCGAATCCTGCCCCCGATGGACGAAGACCCGCCGCAAGATGCGGGAATCGTCCTGCGTCCGCAGGAAACGCCCGATCGTGTTGACCACCGTCAGATTGGACTGGTCCTCGATCCCCTGCACCGGATTGGCCCGCGAATGGATCTGGCGCGCGCTCACCGGCGCATCGAACTGCACGATGCGGCCGATCCGATCGTGCCGCGCCAGATAGCGCAGCAGCATGTCGTGGCGGCGGCCATAGATGCCGGTGTCGTTCTGCTTCCAGAAATAGGCGATGTCGATCGGGCGTTGCCGCAGGACCGCCGGGGCGAGCATCTCGTCGCGCAGCCAGGTCGGCCGCCCCTTGGGCAAGGCGACGTCGAAGCGCCGCGACAGATCGTCGAAGAGATCGCTTGCCGCATCCGGCCAGACGCGCGGCGCCGCTTCCGCCGTCTCGACCACCTCCAGCAGGCGGGCCCGGTTCGCCGCATAGCTGTATTCCTGCAGGAAATAGTCGCGGCCCGCCCGATCCTGGCCGGAGATGCGGCCTTCGGCGACGTCGACGAGAAAGCGGCGCAGGTCGTCATCGGCATAAAGGCGTGTGACCGCCGAGGACGGCAGATCGGCAAAGGGCGGAACCTCGTTCACCGCGGCCGGCACCCCGGCGGCGAGCGCGTCGGAGAGCTTGGCGGGAATCTGGTAGCCGGAGATCGCCGAGGCGGGGTTCTGGATGAGGCAGACGGCGTCCGCCATCGACATCAGCTCCGGCAGCAGCTTCCACGGCTGCGGCGGATGGACGTCGATGCGGGCGGTGGAGTTCTGGCGCAGGCCGTCGATCCAGTTATCGCCGGGCGGCACGCCGATGATGCACAGCACCAGCCGTTCGTCGTCCGCCGCCTCGATCCCCTTGATGAGCTCGACGACCCCCTTGTGGGCGCGCGGCGTACCGAGGAAGAGCACCACCCGGTCGGTGGGGCCATAGCCATATTGACGGCGCAGTTCCTCGCGGCGGGCCCGGGCGCGCTCGAACTGCGTCTCGTCGCGGGCATGGCGGATGATCGTGCCGCCGAAGCGCTGCTGCAAGGCGATGTTCGAGACCGTCACGCCGTCGAAAAGCGGTACCAGCGTCTCGGCAACCCTAGTCCACGTCTCGCCGAACGGCACCCGGAGATCGGTTGCCTGCGGGGGAACATCCTGCCGGGCCATCGGCTCCCCGCCGCCGACGAAGGAGAGCTCGTGGTCGTCGCTGTCGAGGATCACCGGGCAGCCGAAGCTGTGCTTCGCCAAGAGGCCGAGCAGCAGGCCCGGCAGGCGCGGCTTGCAGACGATGACCACATCCGGCCGCAGTTTCGCCACCTCCGCCTTCGCCCGGGCGAGGAAATCCGCCATGTCGCCGCCGGGAAAGGTGCGAATGCGCATCGGGACGCCCCGCAACGGCTCCCAGAGCTGGGTGCCGAAGCGGGGAAACAGCGCGCCGAGCAGCTGGACGTCATAGTGCTCGGAGAGCAGGTCGGCGACGAGATAGGCGCGGCCGGCGCAGTTGTGGGCGAGATCCCAGCAAATGACGACCGCCGTCTTGCGGCCCTGCGCACCGTCACGCGCGGCGGCGCTCGCCGGAGGAGGGACCACCGTGAAGTCGATTTCCGCGAGCGCGGCGCGCCTTGCCTGCGGCTGGAGCTGCACGGCGAGGCGATATTCCTTGGCAGGGTCGAACGGCGGCAGCTGCACCGCGCGCTTCAGAACATTGCCGGTGAAGTGCTTGCCGGAGGCGATCCTGGCGATGATCCGCGTGGATTTGTTGGCGTCCACCTCGATGATGGCGACCCATTCTATCGCCCGTTCCGCCGAGGTTCCCGGAGCGAGCCGCATGATCAGGCGCGCCCGGTGTTCTCCTTCCGGCAACTGGGCGGCGTCGAGGCGAAGCGGCAGTCCGAGCCGCATCCGCGTCGCCGTCTTGGACCAGTCCAGCTTCAGTTCACCGTCTGGCGACAGGCTAAGGGTCGCCTTGTTGGGTTTCGTGTCGTCGTCGGCCGTCCAGCATTCGGCGACCCAGCCATTCGCAAGAACGTGGCGCCGCTTTCGCACGGTGACGGAGAAGGCGTCCTGCGGGAGCGGTTCGACGAGGCGAAAGGGGGAGCCAACGGACATGCCCGACAACCTTTTGATTCGGTAGGCGAATTTATCCCGCCTCCGCGCCGGATTCGAAAGGGCCGAACGATCGGAAATCGCGTGATTTTCGATCGTTTTGTCGCGCGAGCGATCCTGTGCGATGCACGCCGCTGCCTTGCGCCGCATCATGTGCGACGGTCCGTCGTGATCCAGAATGATTGCCGATTTGCCCGCTTGCTTGCGTTGCTGCCGGACCCGCATTGCAGTCGTGCGGGGTGTTTCGAGATGCGTTCGCGGGCATGAGGGCCTAGCCTGCAGCCTCCATTCACCAGCGTTGCGGATATGTCGTGAAGAAGATCGGTTTCCTGTCGTTCGGCCACTGGTCGCCCTCGGTCCACTCGCAGACCCGCTCGGCGGCCGATACGCTGCTGCAATCCATCGAGTTGGCGGTCGCCGCCGAGGAACTGGGGGCGGACGGCGCCTATTTCCGCGTGCATCACTTCGCCCGCCAGCTGGCCTCGCCGTTTCCGCTGCTGGCGGCGGTCGGCGCCCGGACCTCGCGCATCGAGATCGGTACCGCCGTCATCGACATGCGCTATGAGAACCCGATGTACATGGCCGAGGATGCCGGCGCGGCGGATCTGATCGCCGGCGGGCGGCTTCAGCTTGGCATCAGCCGGGGCTCGCCCGAGCAGGTCATCGATGGCTGGCGCTATTTCGGCTATGCGCCGCCCGAGGGCGAGAGCGACGCCGATATGGGACGCCATCATGCCGAAGCGCTGCTGGAGGTGCTGAAGGGCGAGGGCTTCGCCAAGCCCAATCCGCGGCCGATGTTTCCCAATCCGCCCGGGCTGCTGCGGCTGGAGCCGCATTCGGAGGGGCTGCGCGAGCGCATCTGGTGGGGCGCCAGCTCCAACGCCACCGCCATATGGGCGGCCAAGCGCGGCATGAATCTGCAAAGCTCGACATTGAAGGACGACGAGACCGGCGAGCCGTTCCATGTGCAGCAGGCGGCGCAGATCCGCGCCTACCGGGAGGCGTGGCAGCAGGCCGGACACACGCGCGTGCCGCGGGTTTCGGTGAGTCGCAGCATCTTCGCGCTGGTGAGCGAGCAGGACCGCATCTATTTCGGGCGCTCGGGTCAGGAGGCGGATTCGATCGGCTTCATCGACGAGAGGACGCGGGCCGTTTTCGGCCGCAGCTACGCCGCCGAGCCGGACGCGCTTATCGAGCAGCTCAGGGCGGACGAAGCCATCGCCGAGGCGGACACGCTGCTGCTCACCGTGCCGAACCAGCTCGGCGTCGCGTACAATGCCCATGTCATCGAGGCGATCCTGAAGCATGTGGCGCCGGCGCTCGGCTGGCGCTGAACGGGCGACGGCGACGCCGGAACCGCGGGCCGCCACGGCTCAGGCTGTCCGCGCCTGCCGGCGGCTCGGATCACAGGTGCGGCCGGTGGTTGTATGTCGGCACAGTAGTGGAGGTATTCGAGGCGGCGGAAGAGGGGACCGACTCTTCCACCATGGTTGCGAAACCCGGACGGGCGCTGACGTGCGGCGCCATTCTCCGGCCAGTCACTTATTTCTGCATAGAAGATGAGGGAACGTCTGCTAAGCTCATGATGAAACCTGCGATTGGGGCGGGTGGCGTAAGTCCGTGTTTCCCACCAGGGGCATCATATGCACGAACGCGACGCATCCAGTACGGCTCGATTACGTCCTCGGGTTCTGCTTGTCTTTCCGCTCTTCAATCCGAACTCCTTCTGGAACTTCAAGGAAGCGTGCGAGCTGTACGGCGCCAAGTGCGTCGCGCCACCGCTCGGCCTGACCACGCTCGCCGCGCTGCTGCCGGAGAGCTGGAACCTTCGCCTCATCGATCGCAACGCGCAGGAACTGAAGGACGAGGACATATTGTGGGCGGACCTCGTGCTGACCGGCGGCATGCTTCCGCAGCAATATGACACGCTCGCCGTCATCGACCGCTGCCACCGGCTCGGCCGGCCGGTCTGCCTCGGTGGACCCGATCCGACCTCCAATCCGGACGTCTATGGCGAGGCGGATTTTCTGGTTCTGGGCGAGGCCGAGGGCATCATCGGCCGCTTCGTCGAGGCCTGGGAAGCGGGCGAGCGAAGCGGTCGCTTCGATGCCGAGAAGTTCAAGGCCAATGTCGCGGAAAGCCCGATACCGCGTTTCGACCTGATCCGCTTCAAGGACTATCTCTATGTCGGCGTGCAGTTCTCGCGCGGCTGCCCGTTCACCTGCGAATTCTGCGACATCATTGAACTCTACGGCCGGGTTCCCCGCACCAAGACCAATGAGCAGATGCTGGCGGAACTCGATCGGCTGCTGTCGCTCGGCTATCGCGGCCATGTCGACTTTGTCGACGACAATCTGATCGGCAACAAGAAGGCGATCAAGAAGTTCCTGCCCGAGCTGATCCGCTGGCAGCTGCGGAACGGCTATCCGTTCCAGTTCTCGACGGAGGCCTCTCTCAACCTCGCTGATGATGCCGAGCTGCTCACCATGATGAGCGAGGCGAATTTCTTCGTCGTGTTCACCGGCATCGAGAGCCCCGACCAGGAGACGCTGGTCGCGATGCAGAAAAAGCAGAACACCCGGCGCAGCATCACCGAGAGCGTCGAGCGCATCTATGCGGCCGGGATCTATGTCACCGCCGGCTTCATCGTCGGCTTCGACACCGAGCGGGGCGACATGGCCGCGCCGATGATCGATTGCGTGCAGGACAGCAATATTCCCGTCGCCATGGTCGGCCTGCTGCATGCGCTGCCGAATACCCAGCTGATGCGGCGGCTGAAGCGCGAAGGCCGGCTATTCGAGGGGTATAATGTCGCGCCGGCCGAGGCGGGCGACCAGTGCACAGGCGGCCTCAACTTCACCACGCTGCGGCCGCGGGCGGAGATTTTGAAGGACTATCGGCGCGTCATCGAGGAAATCTACGCCCCGAAGGCGTTTTTCGAGCGCGCGCGCACCATGGCGCGCAAGCTGAAGCGGCGCCCATTAGGGGTGCAGCCGCCACCGCGCGTCATCATGCAGGAGCTCAAGGTGCTGCTCAGCGCCTGCCGGCGCATGACCCTCCAGCGCCCGGAGATCGCCCGCTATTTCTGGGCCACCCTCATCGATTGCTTTCGCCACAATCCCGCGGCGCTTGAGGCGGCGATGATGAACATGGTGCTGTATCTGCACCTGTATCCGTTCTCGCGCCATGTGATCGCCGAGCTCGACGCCCGCATCGCCGAGATCGAGCGGGGGACATGGCGCGCGCCCGCCACCATGCCGGCGGAAGCCGAGGCGCCGCCGGTCGGCCTCGCCTCGTTGCTGCCGCAGGCGGCCAACGCCTGACGCGTTGCCGCGCCCGGCCCGTCGAGCGTGTCACCCGCGCGGCGGCGCCGTGCTTCCCCGCAGCACCAGCTCCACCGGCAGCACCGTGTCTTCCGAGCCCTCATCGCCGCCGATGCGGTCGAGCAGGCGCTGGGCGGCATGGCGGCCGATGGCGTTGCGCGGCTGGTGGATGGTGGAGAGCGCGGGGGTCATGTGCGCCACCAGTTCGATGTCGTCGAAGCCCATGACGGAGACATCGCGCGGCACCGTCAGCCCGCTATGCTGCACCTCGCCGATGAAGCCGCACGCCATTTCGTCGCTGGCGAGAAAGACCGCGGTCGGGCGCTCGCCCGGTGGCAGCGCCAGCCATGCCGCGCCGGCGCGCTGCCCTGACGCCAGGGTGAAATCGCCGGGGAAGACGCGTGGCGGCGGCAGGCCGTGCGCCTTGAGCGCCAGCTCCGTCCCCGCCAGCCGCGCATCGGTCAGCACATTGCCGACCGGGCCGGCGACATGGGCGATCTGCCGGTGGCCGAGCGCGATGAGATGTTCCACCGCCATCTGGGCGGCCTGCCGGTTGTCGATCTTGACGCGCGGCGCGGCGAAGCCGGGAATCCATTCGCAGGCCAGCACCACCGGCACCCGGCGCGCCAGTCCCTCGGCCGGCAGCGACCCGTCGAGCACGATCAGCCCGTCGGCCCGGCTCGGCTCGGCATAGCGCAGGATCGAGGCGCCGCCCTCGGCGCGGGTATCGGCGACCAGGAGATTATAGCCGGCCGGCGCCAACACCGCCGCCATGCCGGCCAGGATCTGCGAGAAGAACGAGTTGGACAGGTTCGGCACCAGCGCCACCACGCCGCCGGTGCGCCGATGCCGCAGGTTGCGCGCCGCGTGATTGAGTCGATAGCCGGTCTGGCGGATCGCCTCCTCGACGAGCCGGCGCGTTTCGGCATTGACGATCTGCGGGTTGGAAAGCACGCGGCTGACCGTGGCGGTGGAAACGCCGGCCAGCCGTGCGACATCCACGATTTTCGGTCGCTGGTGCTGCATTGCCTCTCCATAGACGCAGCGCGGACGGCTCCGCAAGCCGAATGAAATTCCGCCGGGGCAACCCCCTTGAAATCGATTACATAACTCCGCTAGGCTGTTTGCAACCGATTACAAAAACAAGCGGTGGGCCGGAGCATCGGTCGGGAGGATATATGCGCACCATCAAGGGGCCGGGCCTGTTTCTGGCCCAGTTCATCGGCGCCGACGCGCCTTTCGACGGCTGGGATTCGATCACCCGCTGGGCGGCCGGATGCGGCTATAGCGGCGTGCAGGTTCCCACCAACGATCCCCGCATTCTCGATCTCGACCGTGCCGCCGCCTCGCGCGACTGGTGTGCGGAATGGGCGGGGCAGGGGGCGGCGAACGGGGTGACCGTCACCGAGCTTTCCACCCATCTGCAAGGCCAGCTGGTGGCGGTGCATCCGGCCTATGACGCGATGTTCGATGCTTTCGCGCCGCCGGCGGTGCACGGCAATCCGGCGGCGCGGCAGGAATGGGCGGTCGATCAGGTGAAGAAGGCGCTCACCGCTTCGAAGCATCTCGGCCTCACCGCCATGGCGAGCTTCTCCGGCGCCTTGGCCTGGCCCTATGTCTATCCCTGGCCGCAGCGGCCGGCCGGCCTGATCGAGGAAGCCTTCGACGAGCTGGCGCGCCGCTGGTGGCCGCTGCTCGACCATGCCGACGAATGCGGCGTCGATATCTGCTTCGAGATCCACCCCGGCGAGGACCTGCACGACGGCGACAGCTTCGAGATGTTCCTCGCGCGCGTCGGCAACCATCCGCGTGCGAAGATGCTCTACGACCCGTCGCATTATGTGCTGCAACAGCTCGATTATCTCGATCATCTCGACATCTATGCCGAGCGGATCGGCATGTTCCACGTCAAGGATGCCGAGTTCAATCCGACCGGCCGCAAGGGCGTCTATGGCGGCTACCAGCCCTGGCTGGGGCGCGCCGGCCGCTTCCGCAGCCCCGGCGACGGGCAGGTCGATTTCGGCGCCATCTTCTCGAAATTCGCGGCGATGGATTTCGACGGCTGGGCGGTGGTCGAGTGGGAGTGCTGTCTGAAGCACCCCGAAGACGGCGCCCGCGAGGGGGCCGCGTTCGTCAGGAACCACATCATCCGCGTCACCGAGCGCGCCTTCGACGATTTCGCCGCCGCGGGTACCGACCGTGCCGCCAATCGTCGCCTGCTGGGGCTGGACCGATGATCGCCGCCGCGCCGTCGTCGACCCACCTTCCGATCCGGCTCGGCATGGTGGGCGGCGGCTCGGGCGCCTTCATCGGCGCGGTGCACCGCATCGCCGCGCGGCTGGACGACGAGTTCCGCCTCGTCGCCGGGGCCTTGTCCTCGACGCCGGAAAAGGCGCGGGCTTCGGCCGAGGCCCTCGGCCTTGCCCGTTCCTATGACGATTTCGCTGCCATGGCGCGCGGCGAGGCGCGGCGCAAGGACGGCATCGAGGCGGTCGCCATCGTCACGCCGAACCATATGCACGCCGGCCCGGCCATCGAGTTCCTGAAGCGCGGCATCCATGTCATCTGCGACAAGCCGCTGACCGCGACCATGGCCGAGGCGAAGAAGCTGGCCAAGGCGGCCGAGCAGTCGAAGGCGCTGTTCATCCTCACCCATAATTACACCGGCTACCCGATGGTGCGGCAGGCCCGTGCCATGGTTGAGGCTGGAGAGCTCGGCCGCCTCCGCCTGGTGCAGGTGGAATATGTGCAGGAGTGGCTCACCGAGGCGGCGGAGAGATTCGGCTCCAAGCAGGCGGAATGGCGCACCGATCCGGCGCGCTCCGGCGCCGGCGGTGCCACCGGCGACATCGGCACCCATGCCTACAACCTCGCCTGCTTCGTCTCCGGCCTGACGCCGGAGGCCTTGGCCGCCGACCTCTCCAGCTTCGTGCCGGGCCGGGCGCTCGACGACAACGCCCATGTGCTGCTGCGCTTTCCCGCCGGCGCCAGGGGCATGCTGTGGGCGAGCCAGGTGGCGCCGGGCAATGAGAACGGCCTGCGCCTGCGCATCTATGGCGACAAAGGCGGCATCGAATGGGCGCAGGAGGACCCGAACCGGCTGTGGTTCACCCCCTTCGGCGAGCCCAAGCGGCTGATCACCCGCAACGGCGCCGGCGCCGGGCCGGAGGCGGCGCGGGTCTCGCGTATCCCGCCCGGCCATCCGGAGGGCTATCTCGAAGCCTTCGCCAATATCTATGCCGAGGCGGCGCGGGCGATCCGCGCGCACCGGAGCGGCGAGGCGCCACCGGCCGGCACGCTGTATCCGACGCTGGCGGATGGCTTGGCCGGCATGCGCTTCGTCGCCGCCTGCGTGCAGTCCTCCAAGCGCAACGCCGCCTGGGTGGCGCTATGAGCACCGAGGCGGCGCCGGTGCTGGAGCTTCGTGACGTCCGCAAGAGCTTCGGGCCGATCGAGATCCTGCATGGCATCGACTTCGCGCTGCGAGCCGGCGAGGTGCATGCGCTGATCGGCGAGAACGGCGCCGGCAAGTCGACGATCATGAAGATCCTCGGCGGTTTCATCGCGCCGACTTCCGGCGAGGTGCGGCTCGACGGCCGCCCGGCCCCCTATGCCAGCGGCGCCGAGGCGGAGGCGGCGGGGGTGGTGGTGATCCACCAGGAGTTCAACCTCGCGCCCGATCTCACGGTGAGCGAGAACATCTGGCTCGGCCGCGAGCTCGGGCGGGTGTTCCTCGATCACCGGGCGATGCGGGCCGGCACCCAGGCCCTGCTCGACCAGCTCGACAGCCATGTCCGCCCGGAGGCGCGCATCCGCGACCTGCCGGTGTCGGACCGCCAGATGGTGGAGATCGCCAAGGCGCTGGCGCGCAAGGCGCGGGTGCTGATCATGGACGAGCCCTCGGCGGTGCTGACCAATCGCGAGGTCGAGGTGCTGTTCCGCCAGATCGACCGGCTGCGGGCGCAGGGCGTCGCCCTGCTCTACACTTCGCACCGGCTGGAGGAAGTGACCCGCCTTGCCGACCGCGTCACCGTGCTGCGCGATGGTGCGGTGGTGCGCCGGGCGCTGCGCGGCGAGCTCACCGAGGACGGCATGGCCACCGCCATGGTCGGCCGCGACCTGCAGGACATCTATCCCGCCAAGCGCCATCATGCCGGCGAACTGGCGCTGGAGGTGCGCGGCTTCAGCGTGCCGCCGCTGGTGGAGGATGTGTCCTTCACGCTGAAGCGCGGCGAGGTGCTGGGCATTTCCGGGCTGGTCGGCTCCGGCCGCACCGAGCTGGCGGAAGGGCTGGTCGGGCTGCGGCCCGCCAGCGGCGAGATGCGTCGCGGCGGGGTGCCGGTGCGCATCCACACCGTGCGGGAGGCCGCCGCCCACGGCATGGCCTACCTGACCGAGGACCGCAAGGAGCGTGGCCTGCTGCTCGACAAGACGCTGCGGGAGAACCTCACCCTGTCCACCTTGCCGCGCTTCGGCGCGCCCTTCCTCTCCACGGAGCGGGAGGAGGCGGCGCTGACCCGGGCCATCGCCGATTTCGACATAAGGGCGCCGCGCCGCGACATGCGGGTGGGCAACCTCTCCGGCGGCAACCAGCAGAAGCTGCTGCTCGCCAAGACGCTGCTCTCCGATCCCGAGATCGTCATCATCGACGAGCCGACGCGCGGCATCGACGTCGGCACCAAGAGCCAGATCTACGCCTTCATCGACGCGCTCGCCGCCAGGGGCAAAAGCGTCATCGTCATTTCCTCCGACATGCCGGAGATCCTCGGCTTGTCCGACCGCGTGCTGGTGATGCGCCATGGCCGTCTCGCCGGCGAGCTGGCGGGCGAGCGCATCTCCGAGACCGCCATCGTCCGGCTGGTCATGGGCACGGCCGAGGAGGCTGCCAAGGAGCCGACCCATGTCTGATGCCGCCCTTCGCCCCGCGACCGGCTTCCGGCTGCCCGGCCTCTCGGCGCTGGGACCGCTGCTGGCGCTGATCCTGCTGATCGTCCTCGGCGCCTTCCTGAACGACAATTTCCTGTCGCAGGGCAACGTCACCAATGTGCTCGCCCGCTCCGCCTTCATCGGCATGATCGCGGTGGGCATGACCTTCGTCATCACCTCCGGCGGGCTCGATCTCTCGGTCGGCTCGATGGCCGCCTTCATCGCCGGGGTGATGATCCTCGCCATGAACGCGCTGCTGCCGGCGATGGGCGTCGGCGTGCCGCTGATCCTCCTGGGGATGGCGATCGCGCTGGCGGTCGGCCTGCTCGCCGGGCTGACCAACGGCCTGCTGGTCACCCGCGCCGGCATCGAGCCGTTCATCGTCACGCTCGGCACCATGGGCATATTCCGCTCGCTGGTAACCTGGCTTGCCGATGGCGGCACCATCAGCCTCGACTTCGCGGTGCGCCAGCTCTACCGGCCGGTATATTATTCCGGGCTGTTCGGCGTCGCCTGGCCGATCCTGGCGTTCGCTCTCGTCGCCATCGCCGGGCAGGTGGCGATGCGCCACACCCGCTTCGGCCGCTATTGCGAGGCCATCGGCTCCAACGACAAGGTGGCGCTCTATTCGGCTGTCAATGTCGACCGCATCCGGCTGCTCACCTATGTGCTGCTCGGGCTGCTGGTCGGCCTCGCCACCATCATGTACGTGCCGCGCCTCGGCTCGGCCTCCGGCTCCACCGGCATGCTGTGGGAGCTGGAAGCCATCGCCGCCGTCATCATCGGCGGCACCGCGCTCAAGGGCGGCTATGGCCGTGTCTGGGGCACGGTGGTCGGCGTGCTGATCCTCAGCCTCATCGACAACATCCTGAATCTGGCCGACCTGGTCTCGCCCTATCTCAACGGGGCGATCCAGGGGGTGATCATCGTGCTCGCTGTGGTGCTGCAGCGTGGGAAATCAGCCGCCTGAGAGCGGCGATAATGGGAGGAAACACAAGATGGAACGCAGGACATTTCTCGCCGGAACCGCTACAGCCGCGCTCGCCGCCGGCTTCGCCGCGCCCGCCTCGGCGCAGGCGAAGAAAGCGGTGATCGGCGTCTCGATCCCCTCGGCGACGCATGGCTTCATGGGCGGGCTGAACTGGCACGCGCAGGAAACCATCAAGCGGCTGAAGGCCACCTATCCCAACCTCGATTTCGTGCTCGCCACCGCCGGTGCGGTCGGCAAGCAGGTCAACGACATCGAGGACATGATCGCGACGCGCAATATCGACGCGCTGGTGGTGCTGCCCTTCGAATCCGAGCCGCTGACCAGCCCGGTCAAGGCGGTGAAGGAGGCCGGCAAATGGGTGACGGTGGTCGATCGCGGCCTCGCCCAGGCCGGCATCGAGGACCTCTACGTCGCCGGTGACAACACCGCCTTCGGCCGCGTGGCGGGCGAGTATTTCAAGGCCAACCTGAAATCCGGTGCCAAGATCGTGGTGCTGCGCGGCATCCCGACCACGCTCGACAATGAGCGGGTGGATGCCTTCAAGAAGGCGATCGACGGCTCGGGCATCGAGATCCTCGATGCGCAGCACGGCAACTGGAACCGCGACAAGGCCTTCTCGGTGATGCAGGACTATTTGTCCAAGCACAAGAAGATCGACGCGGTATGGGCGGCCGACGACGACATGGCCATTGGCGTGCTGGAGGCGATCTCCCAGGCCGGCCGCCAGAAGGAGATGTGGGTGGTCGGCGGCGCCGGCATGAAGGAGATCGTCAAGCGGATCATGGACAAGGACCCACAGCTGCCGGTCGACGTCACCTATCCGCCGGCGCTGATCTCGACCGCGCTGGAGATCACCGCGCTGCGCTTCGTCTCCGATACGCCGGTCTATGGCCGCTTCATCATCGGCTCGACGCTGATCACCCCGGAGAACGCCGCGCAGTTCTACTTCCCCAACAGCCCGTTCTGACGCGGACGGCGGCGGCGCCGGGGCCTCGTCCCGGCGTTGGGGGCCTATCGCAGCAGATGGGCGACGAGCGGGGCGGCCAGCACGTTGAGCAGGCCGACCAGCACCATCACCAGCCCGGCTACGGCGCCCTCGGTTTCGCCGATCTGGTGCGCCCGCGCGGTGCCGGCGCCATGGGCGCCAAGGCCGAACAAGGCGCCACGGGCGAGCGCGGTGGCGATCGGCATCCGCGCCAGGATGATGTCGCCGATCGCCGCGCCGGCGATGCCGGTGACCACGACGAAGACGGCGGTGAGATCGGGAATGCCGCCAATGCCGCCGGACACTTCCATCGCGAATGGCGTGCTGATGGAGCGCGGCAGCAGGCTGAGCCGCAGCGCCCCGTCGAGCCCCACCAGCGTCGCCAGCCCCCAGCTGGTCAGCACCGAGGTGCCGCTGCCGACGATCATGCCGGTCAGCAGCACCGGCCAGTGCCGGCGGATGAGGTCGCGCTGTTGGTAGATCGGGATCGCGAAGGCGACGGTGGCCGGGCCGAGCAGCAGGACCAGCCAGCGCGTGCCGCCAATATAGTCGCGATAGCTGGCGTGCAGCGCCAGCACCACGAGGGCGATCAGCGCCGGCGTCACCGCCAGCGGCGACAGCCACCAGTGCGGCCAGCGGCGATAAAGCCGCTTGGCGCCCCAGTAGAAGCCGATGGTGACGACCGACCAGAGCAGGATACGGCCGGCCGGTTCAGCGAGGAGCGGATGCACCATGTGCGGCCCTCCAGCGATAGCAGCGGTCGACGGTGAAGGCCGTCGCGATCATCACGCTGACTGTGCTGAGCAGGATGACGAACAGGATCTTCAGCCCGGTCAGCCCCAGCAATTCGTGATGGTCGAGCACGGCGAGCACCGCCGGCACGAAAAACAGCAGCATGTCCGCCAGCAGCCACTGCGCCCCGCGCCGCATGCTCTGGGTCTTGAGGCGCCGGCTGGCGAGCAGTGCCAGCACGATCACCAATCCGACGATGCCGCCGGGCAGCGGCAGGCCGAACAGCCGCACCAGCGCTTCGCCGGCCAGCCAGTAGCCGATCACCAGCCCGACCTGCAGCGGTGCGCTGTGGCGCACGGTGCGGATGACGTGGGCGGTAATGGTGCGGGCGGTAATGGTGCGGGCGGCGACGGTGGCGGTGCGGGCGATGACGGCTCGGGGCGACATGACATACCTCTCGCCCGTCTATGTAGGGTGCGCCACACTATGATGAAAATGAATTGACTGACTGATATCTATTCCTTCAAAGAATAGTCATGGATTTCCGCACGCTGCGCGCCTTTGTCGAAGTCGTCAGGCAGGGAGGCTTCTCCCAGGCTGCCAAGACGGTATTCGCCACCCAGTCCACCGTGAGCAAGGCGGTGAAGCAGCTGGAGGACGAGATCGGTGCGCCGCTGCTCGACCGGATCGGTCATCGCAGCCTGCTGACGCCGGTGGGCGAGGTGGTCTATCGCCGCGGCGTCAAGCTGCTGGCGGACCGCGACGATCTCCTCGCCGAGCTCGACGAGATGCGGGGCCTGAAGCGCGGCGTGCTGAAGCTGGGCCTGCCGCCGGTCGGCAGCGCGACGCTGTTCGCGCCGCTCTTCGCCGTCTATCGCCGCCGCTATCCGGGCATCGAGGTGCGGCTCACCGAGCATGGCAGCGATCAGCTGGAGGAGAGCCTGCGGGCCGGCGAGATCGATTTCGCCGGCATATTGCTGCCCGCCGCGCCGGAATTCGAGTGGCAGGAAGTCGGCAGCGAGCCGCTGGTGGCGCTGCTGCCGGCAGCACATCCGCTGGGTACGCGCCGCAGCCTGACCATGGGCGATCTCAGGGAAACGCCGCTGATCCTGTTCGACAGCGGCTTCACGTTGAACCGCATCATCCTTCATGCCGCTCGCCGGGCCGGGTTCGAGCCCGACGTGGTGGCGCGCAGCAGCCAGATCGACTTCATGGTGCAACTGGTCGCGGCGGGGCTCGGCGTCGCCTTCCTGCCGCGCCTGATCGCCGAACAGCGCTCCAGCCCGGCGGTGCGGCAGGTGCCGCTCGACGAGCCGGGCACGGATTGGGTGATGGCGATGGTCTGGCGCCGTGGTGCGTTTCTCTCCGAGGCGGCGAAGGCCTGGCTCGCTCTGGTGCGCGAGGTGCACGGCCGCGCCTCCTGAGCGGAGGCCGGCCGGCGCCGCGTGCACGGCCGGTTCAGTTGGCCAGCTTGGTGGCGAAGTAGGCGATGGCCTTCTGGTAGACGCCGGCCCTGTTCCAGCCAGCGAGCGCCCCGGCATTGGCACCGTTCTCCCACGATTTGCCGCTCCAGCCATAGCCGCGCAGATAGTTCGCGGTGGAGGCCAGCACGTCGGCGGGGCTGCGGATCAGGTCGGCACGGCCGTTGCCGTCGAAATCCACCGCGAAGCGCACATAGGAAGTGGGCATGAACTGGGTCTGGCCGAGTTCGCCGGCCCAGGCCCCGCGCATCTCGCCGATGGAGAGATCGCCACGCTGGGCGATGCGCAGCGCGTCGAGCAACTGGCCGGTGAAGAATTCCGAGCGCCGGCAGTCATAGGCCAGCGTCGCCAGCGACTGGAACACCGGCTTCTTGCCCTGGTTGGCGCCGTAGTCGGTCTCCATGCCCCAGATCGCCACGAGGATCGGGGCGGGAACGCCGTACCGGCTTTCGATGCGGGCGAGGAGATCGGCATGCTGCTTCAGCTTGGCCTTGCCCTGCGAGATCCGCCCCCCGCTCACCCTCTTGGCGATGAACTCCTCGAAACTGACCGAGAAATGCCGCTGGTTGCGGTCGAGCCGGATGACGCTGGTGTCATACTGCACGCCGTCGAGTGCCGCGAGCCCGCGGGCCGAGATGCCCTGCGCCGCGGCGGCCTTGCGGAAGTCGCTCAACCAGGCCGCGAAGCCGGCGCCGTCATTGCCGCAGGAGGCGGCCAGAGCCGGCGCCGCCAGCGCCGAGAGCAGCGTGAAAACAAGAGAACCGCGGGTCAGTGCGGCCTGCCAGTCGAAGCGCGGGAACATGCAGCCACCCCATTGGTTTGCCGAACCTATCTAGGCAGGGCCGGCGCATGCACGCAAGACGGGTAGGCGGTCCGTCGGCACGCAATTGCGCGACAAGGTGAACGCCGACAGGCGCGCGATTGCCGATGCCGCCCAAGTCGGGGAGGGGACAGATGCTGGTTTCCCTGCGCGGCAGGGTGGCGGGCGGCGGCGCCGGCGCGGATATGGGGTGACATCTGTCGGGGCACGGCATTCTCCGCCCTGCGCCGGCGGGCTTAGCCCTTGTCCATCCCGTCCAGATGGATGCGGATATGGTCGGCCTCGGCCGCCGTGCTGGCGAGGCCGATGGCGGTCATGAAGCCCTCGCGCGCCTCCCTCGCCCGGCCGAGCTGCATCAGCAGCGCGCCGCGCAGGCCGTGATAGTGGAAATAGCCCGAGAGCGTGTCGCCGAGCGGTTCCACCATGGCCAGCGCCGCCTGCGGCCCGCGCAGCTTCGCCACCGCCACCGCGCGGTTGAGCGTCACCACCGGCGAGGGCTGCATGATTTCCAGCATGCCGTAGAGCAGGTCGATCTGCGCCCAGTCGGTATCCTCGGGCGTCGGCGCGCGTGCATGCAGCGCCGCGATCGCCGCCTGCACCTGATAGGGGCCGGGCTGGCGGTGGCGCACCGCCTTGTCGAGCAAAGCGAGCCCTTCGGCGATCATCGCCGCGTTCCACAGCTGGCGGTCCTGATGGTCGAGCAGGATCACCGCGCCATCCGCGCCGAAGCGGGCGCCGGCGCGGGCGTGCTGGAGCAGCATGAGCGCGGCCAGCCCCATGATCTCCGGCTCGGCCGGAAACAGGCGCAGCAGCAGGCGGGCGAGGCGGATAGCCTCCTCGCACAGCGGCTCGCGCGCGCCGGAAGTGTCGCCGGCGGCGGAATAGCCCTCGTTGAAGACCAGATAGATCATCGCGGCGACGGCGCCGAGCCGTTCGGCCCGCTCCACCGCGCCCGGCGCCTCGAACGGCACGCCGGTGCCGTTCGCCTGGGCCTTGCCGATGCGCGCCTTGGCACGGGTGATGCGCTGCTCCATCGCCGCCTCGGTGACCAGGAAGGCGCGGGCGATCTGCCGTACCGACAGCCCGGAGACGATGCGCAGCGCCAGCGCGATCTGCTGCGTCGCCGGCAGGTCGGGATGGCAGCAGATGAACAGCAGCCGCAGCACGTCGTCGCGGTAATGCGAGCCGTCGATGCGCTCGGCGATCTCGGCCTCGGCGTCATCGGTGTCGGAGAGCGCGTCTTCCGGCGGCAGGTCGGTCTGCCTGGCGCGCCGCCGCACCGAATCGAGCGCGACGTTGCGGCCGACGAGGATCAGCCAGGCGGCCGCGTCGCGCGGCGGCCCGTTCTGCGGCCAGCTCCGCAGCGCCCGCAGGCAGGCTTCCTGGAACGCCTCCTCGGCGAGATCGAGGTCGCGGAAATAGCGCAGCAGCGCGGCGAGCGCCTGCGGGCGCGCGGCGGCAAGCGTGGTGCCGATCCAGCGCGCCTCGTCCATCACGGCCGCGCGCCGCCATCATGGAAGATGCCGACCGGGCGGATCTCGTAGGAACCGCCGGGATTTGCGGCGCCGAGCTCGCGGGCGATGCCGAGCGCTTCCTCGAGGTCGGCGCAGTCGAGGAGATAGAAGCCGAGCAACTGCTCCTTGGTCTCGGCGAACGGACCGTCCAGCACCAGCGGGGGGTCCTGGTCCTTGCGCAGCGTGGTGGCGGCAGTTGTCGGCAGCAGCCGCGCCACCGGACCGAGCTTGCCTTCCCTGGCGAGCCGTTCCTGCACCACGGCGAGCTTGCGCATCACCGCGTCGTCCTCCTCCTTGGTCCAGGCGCAGACGACGTCTTCCTGATGGTAGCAAAGCAGGGCGTAGAACATGTGTGGCCTTTCGATTTCCTAGGAGGTCAGCCGCCGCTGATCGCGGTGAGCACGAAGACGTCCGCGCCCGGGGCAAGCGGCGTCGACAGGCGGGCGCGGCGCCCGTCGACGAACACGTTGATATGCCGCCTTATCGCCGGCGTCTCGTCGCAGATGCGTTCGCGCATGCCGGGCCAGCGCGCATCGAGCCCGTCCACCATCTCCGCGACGCTGCCGGCGACCAGCGGCACCAGCCGCGGCGCGCCGGGGAACAGCACCACGAGATGCGGCGGCAGGCGCACCAGCACCGGCGCCGTCTGATCCGCCGGCGGATCCCGCAGCGCGTCCTCGCTCATGGCAACGCTCCCTAGCGCTCGATCACCAGCGTCTCGACCGAGGTGATGGTCGGCAGATGCGGGGCGACGCAGTCCCAGCTTTCGCCCTCGTCGATGCTGGCATAGAGCCCGCCGGCATTGGTGCCGAAATACACCCCGGCCGGCTCCATCGTGTCGGTCGCCATCGCCTGGCGCAAGACGTTGAAATAGGCGCCGCCCTGCGGCAGGCCGGCGCGCATGGCCTGCCAGCTTCGCCCGGCATCGCGGGTGCGCCACACCGCGGTGTTGCCCTCCGGCATGAAGCGGCCCTTGATGTCGCCGTTCAGCGGGATGAGGTAGAGGCTGTCCGGGTCGCGTGGATGCGCGGCGGCGGGGAAGCCGAAGGAGGAGGGCAGGCCGGTCTCGATGCTCTCCCACGCGCGCCCGCCATCGTCCGAGCGGTACATGCCGCAATGGTTCTGCTGGTAGAGCCGCTCGCCGCCGCCCGGCGCCATGACGAGGCAATGCACGCACTGGCCGAATTCGGGATAGTTCTGCCCCTCGGGCATGAAGTCGGCGCGGGTGCCGCGGTTGCGGGTCTCCCAGCTGGCGCCGCCATCCTGCGTGGCGAACACGCCGGCGGCGGAGATGCCGATCCAGATCCTGCCGTCGTCGGTGGGGTCGAGCACCAGCGAATGCAGGATCAGCCCGGCGCCGCCGGGGTTCCACTCCGGTCGCGTCGGATGTTTTTGCAGCCCGTCGAGGTGAGCCCAGCTCTCGCCGCCATCGAGGCTGCGGAACAGCCCGGCCGGTTCGACGCCGGCATAGAGGCTGCCATCGCCGCCGGCGGCGAGGCTCCACACCGCCTTCACCGGCGCCTGCCCCGCCTCATAGGCAAGGCCCTGGCTCGAATGCGTCCAGCTGGCGCCGAAGTCGGTGGACTTCCACACCGCTGGGCCGAACCACTCATTGCCGCCGCCGGCATAGATGATGCCGCTCGCCGGGTCGGCGACGACATGGTTGGTCGGCCAGGTCTCGCAGAACGGGCCGCGCACCTCCCATGAGCGGCGCGCGGCGTCGCTCTCGAGGATGAACGCGCCCTTGCGGGTGCCGACCAGAATGAAGACCTGCTTCGCCATGGCACCCTCCCGCTACTCGTTGGTGACGATCATCCACGACACGCCGAAACGGTCGGTCAGCGTGCCGAAGGCCGGCGAGAAGAAGGTCTTGGCCAGCGGCATGGTCACCTCGCCGCCTTCGGAAAGGGCGGTGAACTTCGCCTGCGCCTCCTCGGGAGACGCGACCGAAAGCGCCAGCGAGATGCCGCTGAAGCCGGCCTCGTCGGACTGGCAGCCATCGGACGCCATCAGCTCGGCGTCGCCGACCCTGAAGCTCGAATGCATGATCTTGTCGCCCCAGCCCTCCGGGACCATGCCGGGCGGCGGCGGCTCCGGCGCGTCGCTGAACCGCATCAGTGCGGTAACCTGCGCACCGACAGCGGTCTTGTAGAACGCGATGGCCTCTTCGGTGAGGCCGTTGAACATCAGATAAGCCTGTACGTTCATGATTTTCGCTCCCTGGACGATCCCCTTGCATCGGCGCCGCGGCCAAGCGAGCCGGCACCGATGATGCGAGGACGAACCGGCACAGGCTATTCCGACATCACGGCAGGAATTTTTCTGCGCGCGGCTCGCCGTTCATGACCTTAGGGAAGTCGGCGCCGTCGGGAAATCTCCATCGGCGCTCGAATAGCGCGGCCGGCTGCATGTGCCGGGTGAAGCTTGCCGGAGCCCCGATCGCCATCCCGGCATGCGCACGGATCACATTGGCGAGGTCGACGTGTCCCGTGGCATCCAGTAACTTGCATTATGAAAGTTACTGGATTACAAGCGCGCCATGGAACGTACGAGCTTCGGCCACATGCAGTGCCCCATCGCCCGCAGCCTTGAGCATGTGGGGGAGTGGTGGAGCATCCTCATCCTGCGCGACGCCTTCTATGGCCTGTCCCGCTTCGATGAATTCCAGGCGAGCCTGGGCGTCGCCACCAACACGCTGTCGCGGCGTCTTGCCGCGCTGGTGGAGGCCGGGTTGCTGGAGAAGCGGCGCTATATGGAGCGGCCGCCCCGCTACGAATATGTGCTGACCGATCGGGGGCGGGATTTCCGTCCGGTGCTGCTCAGCCTGCTCGCCTGGGGCAATCGGCAGTTCGCGACGGAAGGCCGAAGCGTCGAGCTGATCGACCGCGAAAGCGGCGAGGCGGTCGAGCCGGTCCTCTGCGACCGGGCGACCGGGCGGCCGATCGCGGAGATGCGGGTTCGCGCCGTCGCCGGTCCGGCCGCCGACGAGCGGATGCGCCGCCGCCTCTCCGACCCTCCGGTCCTCTAGGGAGCACCCGTCGTGAGCGAGGTTGCCGAACGAAATAGCGGATTGACCGAAATCGACCGTCCCGGCTCGCTGCCCGCGACCAGGCGCCGCTTCAATCTCAAGCGGCTGCTCATGGGCGTGGCCCTGGGAGCGCTGGTCTTGGCAGGCGCCACCTATGGGCGCCATTGGTGGACCATGGCACGGTTCCTGGAGAGCACCGACGACGCCTATGTCGGCGGCGAAGTGACCGTCATCGCCCCGAAGGTGCCGGGCTTCATCGATCAGGTGGCGGTGGGCGACAATCAGGCGGTGCATGCCGGCGACCTGCTGGTGCGCATCGACGACCGCGACTATCGCGCCGCCCTGGCCCGCGCCGAGGCGAGCGTCGCCGCGCAGCAGGCCGCCATCGGCAATCTCGATGCGACGCGGGCGCTGCAGCAGGCGCTGGTGATGCAGGCCGAGGCGGAGCTCGTCTCGGCGCAGGCGGAGACCGCCCGCACCCGCGCGGACTTTGACCGCTATCACCAGCTGTCCTCGGCGCAATATGCCTCGCAGCAGCGCTTCGAGCAGGCCGATGCCGATCTGAAGAAGGCCAAGGCCGGCGAGCAGCGCGCCGAAGCCGCCCTCGAGGCGGCGCGGCGGCAGATCGAGGTGATCGACAGCCAGAAGCGGCAGGCCGAGGCGGCGCTGGATCAGGCAAGGGCGGACCGCGACATCGCCCGGCTCAATGTCGGCTTCACGCAGTTGCGCGCACCCATTGACGGGGTGGTGGGGAACCGCAGCGCCCGCGTCGGCGCCTATGCCGATGCCGGTGCGGCGCTGCTGTCGGTGGTGCCGGCCCGCGGCCTGTGGGTGGACGCCAATTTCAAGGAGAGCCAGCTGGCCGGACTGCATCCGGGTCAGGAGGCGCTCATCACCGCCGACGTGCTGCCCGGCGAGGTCTTCCGCGGACGGGTGGAGAGCCTCGCGCCGGCCACCGGCGCCCAGTTCAGCGTGCTGCCGCCGGAAAACGCGACCGGCAACTTCACCAAGATCGTGCAGCGCGTCCCGGTCCGCATCCTGCTGGACGGCGATGCCGCGCATCTGGCGGTGCTGCGGCCCGGCCTCTCGGTCACGGCGGAAGTCGACCGGCGTGGCGGAGCGGCGGGCAAGGCGCAAGTGGGCGAGGCACAGGCCGGCACGGCGGCCGTGGTGGCGGCCGAACACCCATGAGCACGGCGAGCGTCGTGGCGGGAGCGGCGGCCCGCCCCGGCGGAAACCAGCTTTCCGACGGCGCCAAGGTGTTCGCCTTCGCGGTGATGTGTGTCGGCTTCTTTATCGCCCTGCTCGACATCCAGATCGTCTCCGCCTCGCTGCGCGATATTGGCGGCGGGCTGTCGGCAAGCCAGGACGAGGTCGCCTGGGTGCAGACCAGCTATCTGATCGCCGAGATCATCGTCATCCCGCTGTCGGGCTTCCTGGCGCGGGTGATGTCGACGCGCTGGCTATTCTGCGCCTCGGCCGCGGGTTTCACCTTCACCAGCCTGCTGTGCGGCTGGGCGTGGAACATCGAGAGCATGATCGCCTTCCGGGCGCTGCAGGGCTTCCTCGGCGGCTCGATGATCCCGACCGTCTTCACCACCGCCTTCGCCTTCTTTCCCGGCAAGAAAGTCGTGGTGGCCGCGGCGACCATCGGCGCATTGTCGTCGCTGGCGCCGACGCTCGGCCCCACCGTCGGCGGATGGATCACCGACAACTATTCCTGGCACTGGCTGTTCTTCGTCAATCTGGTTCCCGGCGTATTCGTCGCCGTGGTGGTGCCGCTGATGGTGCGGATCGACACGGCGGAGCCGGCGCTGCTCAGGACCGCCGACTATCCCGGCATCGTGTTGATGGTGCTGTTCCTCGGATGCCTGCAGTACACGCTGGAGGAGGGGCCGCGCTGGAACTGGATGGAGGACGCCACCCTGCGCGCCACCGCGCTGATCGCGGTGGTCGCCGGCATCGGCTTCGTCTGGCGCACCCTGACTTCTGCGCACCCGATCGTCGACCTGACGGCGCTGAAGAGCCGGAACTTCGCGCTGGGCTGCTTCTTCTCTTTCGTCACCGGCGTCGGCATCTTCTCCACCATCTATCTGACGCCGGTCTTCCTCGGCCGGGTGCGCGGCTTCAGCGCATTGGAGATCGGCCTTGCCGTGTTCTCCACCGGCATCTTCCAGGTGCTGTCGATCCCGGTCTACACCTTCTGCGCCCGGCGCTTCGATCTGCGCTGGCTGATGATGCTCGGCTTGGCGCTGTTCGGGCTCAGCATGTGGAGCTTCACCCCGATCACCCATGATTGGGGCTGGCGCGAGCTCCTGTTCCCGCAGGCGCTGCGCGGCTTCGCCCAGCAATTCGCCGTCGCACCCACGGTGACGCTGACGCTCGGCGGGCTGGCGCCGAACAAGCTCAAGCTGGCCTCCGGCCTGTTCAATCTCATGCGCAATCTTGGTGGCGCCATCGGCATCGCCGCCTGCGGTACCATCCTCAACGATCGCACCAACCTGCATTTCCTGCGCATCGCCGAGCGTCTGACACCGGCGAACGACGCCTTGGCGGCCTTCCTCGACAAGGTGGGGCGCCATCACGCCCTTGTTCTCGGCGGCGATGCGACGCGCGGGCAGGAGGCGGCATTGAAGCAGCTATGGTCGCTCGCCTATCGTGAGGCGCTGGTGATGACCTTTTCGGATGCCTTCGCGGTCATCTTCGTCTGCTTCGTGCTGGCCACCGCCATGGTGCCGCTCATGCGCAAGGTGGCGCCGCCCAAAGGGCCGTCCCGCGACGCGCATTGATCGACCGCGCCGCCGCATGAGCGTCGATGCCGGCATCGATGCCGGTGCCGGTATCCGGTCGGCGCGCTGCCTCCCGCTCATATCCCTGCGAGACATGCGAAACCGGCAGGGCGGGCAGGGCGCTCCGTTCCGCATCGCTCCGCCTCACGGCTGGTCGGGAAACGAAGGAGACGCTAGTCGCCGACGCGGGTCCACTCCTTGCCGGGATCGAACACGTCGATCTTCGCCGCCACGCTTGCGGTCTGCCGGCCGAGATTCCGCTCATAGACCTGACCGCGCTGGTCGCACAGGAAGGTCATGATGCCGGTCTCCTGCCAGCGCTCGGGATAGGCCAGCATGGCGAAGCCGGCCAGCAGCCGGCCATTGACCATATAGCTGTAGGCGCCGCCGGGTGCCTCCCGCCCCTGCCGGGTCAGGATGCGGTAGATGTAGCCATTATAGGCGCGCGGCTTGCCGGTCTCGGCGACACGCTCCAGGGCCGCCGCGGCGATGCGGTCGCCGAGCGGGCTGCGGTCGTCGGGCGTCTCGGGCGCCCAGTACAGCCCGTCATGCCGGCCCGGCGTGCTGATGAAGCGGCGGGCATATTGCTGCACCGGCTGGTCGTCGTGCAGCGAGGCGAAATACTCCTTCTGCGCGGCGACATAGTCGGCGCAGGCGCCGATGGCGGTGATCTCGTTGCGGCCGATCTCGCGGTCGAGGACCTCCTGCCGCCCGGCGGCGAGATCGAAGGACCACGCCCCGCCGGTCTGCTTGAGCGGGATCGGGAAACGCCAGCCCACCGTGCCGAAGGCCAGGACCTTCTCGCCATCGGGGCCGTCGACGACGCTGACGCCCTTGGTGGCGAGGTCGAGGAACGCGTCGAGACGCTGGCGGTCGGCTTTCTCGTCGCCGGAGACCAGCAGGTCGCTCGCGCCGGATCCGAAGATATTGTCGAGTTGCTCGTGTCCGGATTGGCGTGCGGTCTCCACCAGCGCCGCCGCCGCGGCTTCCGGCGTGGGAAAGCTCTGCTGCGCCGCGAGTGGCTGTGTCAGGGCGAGCACGGCGCCGAAGAGGGAGCCTGCGAGCAGCGACGTCCGATAATGTCTCATGGCACCCTCCCTCACCGTCTGTGACCGCCGCCGCCGGGACCGCCTCCGCCTCCGCCGCCGTGGCGGCCGCCACCACCGCGCGCCGGCGGCCGCGCCACCGACTGGCGGCTGACGCTGCCGCGCTGCGCATAGCCGTGCGCGCCGCCACCGGCGCGCACATCGCCAAAGGCGTTTGGCCGCGCCGCCGCCTTCGGCGAGGGACGGCTCGCGGCGCTCGGCCTCTGGGTCGGTGCGGGGCGCGCCGGGCGGGCGGAAGGCGCGGAAGGTCTTCCTGCCGCGTCGGGGCGCCCTGCGGCCGGCCGTTCCGGGCCGCCGGGCCGGCCGATGTCGGCTCGGCCGCCATCGGGGCGTCCCGGCCCGCCGATATTCGGCCGGTCGCCTCCGCCCGGTCCGACACCGCCGCCAGGGCGGTTGCCCGCGCCGGGGCGATCGATCCCACCCGGTCGATCAATCCCGCCCACCTCCGGCCGCGATCCCGCGCCGGGTCGGTTGCCTGGGCGGTTGCCGGGCTTGGCGAGCCCCGGCTTGCTTCCCTGGCCGGGGCGGTAGCGGTCCGCGTCCGGCCGCCACGGCCGGGTATTGCCGTTGCCGATATTGATGTCGTTGCCGATGTTGATGTTGCCGCCGGGCCGGTAGCCGGGATAGCCGGGCCAGCGCGGCGGATAGACCCACCCGCGTCCCCAGTCCCAGGCATTGTCGACCACCGCGCCGACCGCGACGCCGAGGCCGAAGCCGATCACGCCGGAGGCGAGGGGGGATACACCGGTTTCATACACCACGGCGGGATCGTAGCTCGGCACATAGATCACGCCGGGTTCGGTCGGCTCGATGACGATGTAGTCGGTGCCGCCCTGGGCCTCGACGGTGACGCGCTGCTGCGGCGTGCTGGTGAGGGCGCCGCTCTTCTGCGCTTCGCCGCGCAGCGCCTGGATGGTGGCGGCCACATCCTCCGGCTGGTTGACGAACGCGTCGCCGAGGTCGGTGGTGGCGTCGAGATCCTCGTTGAGCTTGGCGATCACCTGGGGAAACCGCGTCAATGCGATGACGGAGGGTTGCCATGATTGGGTATCGAGACCGCTGAAGTCGCCCTTCGCCACGGCGTCCTTGTTTTTGTCGAGCCAGCGTGCCGACTGGACGATCTCTATGGGATAGGCGCAGGACGGCAGCAACTGGGCGAGAAGGTCATCGGGATAAAGCGCGTAGGGCGCGAGCAGCTTGCGCAGCTCTTCCTGGGTGAAGCTCGCATCCGGTGCGGTGGCCGCGGGTGCAGCCGGCACGGCCGGTGCGGTTGATGAGGCGTCCTGGGCCCGCGCTTCGTGCGGGATGCCTGAACAGAGAAGGATTGAAGCGAGAAATGCCACCGGGACGGCGGACCTCAGCAGACCCTTCGAATCCCAATTCATGCCAACCTCTCGGAACGCCAGACTTGCCGCAGCTCACGCCTACAGACGACATTACTTATCTTGGAGGTAGATCGGCGTAGTGAAAAGAAGAAAAA
Source organism: Ancylobacter defluvii (assembly GCF_018390605.1). GTDB lineage: Bacteria > Pseudomonadota > Alphaproteobacteria > Rhizobiales > Xanthobacteraceae > Ancylobacter > Ancylobacter defluvii. Next base: position 192,141 of record NZ_JAHBGD010000002.1, on the reverse strand, counting down.
AGGAGAGTTCTCAGCCGGCCAACAAAATTTTTTCATGCGGCGCAACATAAAGTGCGGATCGACAGCGGTTGTTCGTGTGTGGTTCGCGTGATGTCTGCGCGCCGTCGGCCGTTGCCGCACGTTCGTCCCGCGTTCCGATCAGTCGGCGTCGGCCGGTCTTTTCGCCGCATGCTCCTGCAGCGCGTCGAGATGCGGCTGCGCGGCGGCGGTGGCGAGCCGTTCGATCAGCCGGTAGCTTTCGATGAGTTGTTCGCCGAACGGGGTGAGCCGGGCGCCGCCGCCATGCTTGCCGCCGGTCTGCGAGACGATGACCGGCTCGCCGAAGAGCCGGCCGAGTTCGTCGACCAGGTCCCAGGCCCGGCGATAGGACATTTCCATGGCGCGGCCGCCGGCGGAGATCGAGCCGGTGCGGACGATGGCCTCCAGCAGGGCGATCTTGCCGGGCCCGATGCGGCCGTCGGGATCGAGGTCGATACGGATGGAGAGCGAGGCCATGGTTTCGGCGGTCCAGCGGGTCGAACGGTTCGCGGCGATGCGCGTGCCACCATCGACAGCTCCGTCGGGCGCGGCGCCGGACCAGCATGCCCGTCAGCGCGGCGGCGTCAAATGCCGTATCCGCTGAGACGATATCGCGACCGCGGGGCGTATGGGCGTTATCGGCGCATGGCACGCCTGGATGCCGAGGGGTCTGGAGAACCGGATAGGCGGGCCCGCGGCGGCGCGTCGGCCGCCGCGGAGCCGGCGCTACATCACCGCGCCGATCTGCCAGGGCACGAACTCGTTGCGGCCATAGCCGAGCATCTCCGATTTCGAGCGGCGGCCCGAAGCGATGTCCAGCACCAGCTGGAAAATCTCCCGGCCCTTTTCCTCGATGGAGACGCCATCGATGATGTCGCCGCAGTTGATGTCCATGTCCTCTTCCATCCGGGCGAAGAGGTCGGAGTTCGTCGCGAGCTTCACAGAGGGGGTCGGCTTGCAGCCATAGGCCGAGCCGCGCCCGGTGGTGAAGCACAACATATTGGCCCCACCGGCCACCTGACCGGTCGCGGCGACCGGGTCGTAGCCGGGGGTGTCCATGTAGACGAAACCCTTGCGATCGATCTTCTCGGCATAGCGATAGACGCCGCGCAGCGTCGAGGTGCCGCCCTTGGCCACCGCGCCCAGCGACTTCTCCAGAATGGTGGTAAGCCCGCCCGCCTTGTTGCCGGGGGAGGGGTTGTTGTTCAATTCGCCGCCGGTGCGCGCGGCATATTCCGTCCACCAATCAATGAGATCGACGATCTTGCGACCGACTTCCTCGCTCTCGGCGCGGCGGGTGAGCAGGTGTTCGGCGCCGAAGATCTCCGGCGTCTCCGAGAGGATGGCGGTGCCGCCGTGGCGCACCAAGAGGTCGACCGCCGCCCCCAGCGCCGGATTGGCGGTGAGGCCGGAATAGCCGTCCGAGCCGCCGCATTGCAGGGCGAGCGTCAGCTCGGAAGCGGGTACCGTGGTACGGCCGACCGCATTAGCATCGGTCAGCATCTCTTTGATTTTGCTGACACCAGCCTCTATCGACTTGCGGGTGCCGCCGCTCTCCTGAATGGTCAGGGTCTGGAAATGCGGCCCCTCGACGATGCCGTATTCCTTCATCATCCGCGGGATCTGGAACACTTCGCAACCGAGACCCACGACCAGTATCGAGGCGAAGTTCGGGTGGCTGGCATAACCCCACTGGGTGCGGGCCAGTATGTCGAACTCCTCGCCCTTCGAGGCCATGCCGCAGCCGGTGCCGTGGGTGAAGGCGACCACGCCGTCGATGTTCGGGTAATCGGCGAGAATGCCTGAGCGGGTCACGGCGTCGGCGATGAAGTCGGCCACCGTCGCCGAGCAGTTCACCGAGGAGAGGATGCCGATATAGTTGCGGGTGCCGACCCGCCCGTCGGCGCGGCGGAAGCCCTCGAAGGTGGCCGGCATCTCGCCGGGCAGCAGGCCGGTATCCGGCTTGGCTTCTGTGGCGAAGGCGTAGTCGCGCTCGAAATCGTGCAGCACGACATTGTGCTCGTGCACCCACTCGCCGGCCGGGATGTCGATGCCGGCAAAGCCGATGACCTGGCCGAACTTGCGGATCGCCTCGCCCTTGGGAATGGGGCGCGAGGCGACCTTGTGGCCCTTGGGGATCGTTCGGCCAGCCATGACGCCTTCGGGCAGCTCCGCACCCGCGGCGAGCTTGTCGACCGCGATGATGACGTTGTCGGCGTCGTTGAGACGAAGGATGCGCGGGGCGATCATCGGTTCAGACTTCCAATATCGCCTTGATGACGCCGGCTTCCGGCTTCAGCCAGGCGTCGAACAGCGCCGGGCCATCTGTGAGCGGGCCGCGATGGGTGTTGAGCGCGCGGGTCGGCACCTTGCCGGCCTCCATCTGCCGCACCACCTCGGCGAAATCGTCCGCCTGGGCGTTGCGGCTGGCGAAGAGGGTCGCCTCGCGCTTGTGGAATTCCGGGTCGGAGAAGGTGATGTCGGTGCGTACCACGCTCACCAGCACATAGCGGCCGGCATGGGCGAGGAAGCCGAAGCCCCGCTGCATCGCCGCCGCATTGCCGGTGGCGTCGATCACCACGTCGTAGAAATCGCCGCTGGTCAGGCGCTTGGCGGTCTCTTCGGCCTGCGCGTCGGCGATCAGCATCTGGTCGGCGCCGAGCTCGTTGATGGTGAAGGCGATGCGGTCCTCGCGCAGGTCCATCACCGTGACATGAGCGCCGCGCGCCTTGGCGAAGATGATCGCCGACATGCCGATCGGGCCGGAGCCGACCACCAGCACGCGGTCGTCGGCGGTGATGCCGCCGCGCTTCACGCCATGGGCGCCGATGGCGAGGAACTCGATCATCGCCGCCTCATCGAGTGAGGCGGTGCCGGCGGGCACGACATTGCCGACCGGCACGCAGAGGAATTCCGCCATGCCGCCGTCGCGATGCACGCCGAGCACATTGATGTTCATGCAGGCATTGTTCACGCCCTTGCGGCAGGCGTGGCAGGTGCCGCAGGACAGGTACGGCACGATGTAGACGTTCTGGCCATTGGTCAGTCCGCTGCCTTCCGGTGCGCTCTCCACCGTGCCGGAGAGCTCGTGGCCCATGACGCGCGGATAGGCGAGGAAAGGGTGCTGGCCCTTGTATATGTGAAAGTCCGTGCCGCAGATGCCGACACGACGGATGCGGATCAGCGCCTCGCCCGGACCCGGCACCGGCTCGGGACGGCTGATGACCGACAGGCGGCCGGGTTCATCGCAGATCAGGGCTTTCATCGCAGCACGCTTTCCAGAGCAGGCATTTGCCAAAGAGAAGGCTAGAAGAAGATGCGGCCCGGCTTGGGGAGCTCGTCGCCCGGGTCGCCGGGCCGCAGTCGGGAGGCTCGTCAGTTGGTCGCCGGCAGGGTATCCGGCAGCGGCACGCCGTTGTACTTCACGTAGATCTCGCGCAGCTTGCCGCTGGCGAGGTCCTTGGCGATCCACTCGTTCAAACGGGTGCGCAGCGCCTCGTCGCCCTTGCGCAGGCCGATGGCGTAAGGATTGGTCTTCAGGATGATCTTGGTCTCAAGCGGATCGTTCGGGCGGCGCTGGTTCACCGCCGCCATCACCTGCGGCGAGGAACCCATCACGTCGACCTGGCCGGAGACCAGCGCGGTGATCAGGGTGGCGTCGTCGTCATAGCGGACGATTTCGGCGTTCTTGATCTGCGAGGTGACTTCCTTGTCGTTGGTCGAGCCGCGCGTGGTGCCGATGCGCTTGCCGGCGAGGTCGTCAATGGTCTTGATCGCGGTGCCCTTGGGGGCGGCGACGACGATCTGGATCACGCCATAGGCGTTGGAGAAGTCGATCACCTTCTTGCGCTCCTCGTTCACCGAGAAGGAGGCCATGACGATGTCGGCCTTGCCAGTGAGCAGGAAGGGCACGCGGTTGGGGCTGGTCACCTGCACGATTTCCAGCGGCACGCCGAGATCGGCGGCGAGCAGCCGGGCGCTCTCGACGTCGGAGCCGGTCGGCTGCATCTGCGCGTCGGCGAGGCCGAAGGGCGGCGAGCCGAGATCGATGGCGACCAGAAGCTTGCCGCGCTTCTTGATGTCGTCGAGCGTATCGGCGGCGGCCGGCCCCGCGAGGCTGAAGGAGCCGGCGAGGCCGGCAAGTGCGGTGGCGGTCAGGAATGTGCGGCGGTTCATGGTTTCCTCCCTGGAATTGCTGATGCGGCCGTGGCGTCGGCAGCGGTGAATGTCAGAGGCCGCTGCCGACGAAGTCGGCGAGCTCGGCAGTGTTGGGTTTGTCCAGCATGGCGCCGGGTCCGGTCTCCCAGACCTTGCCCTTGTGCATGTAGACGACCTGGCTCGCGACCTTGCGGGCGAAGGCCATCTCGTGGGTGACGAGGATCATCGTCATGCCGCCGCGCGCGAGGTCTTCCATCACCTTCAGCACTTCGCCGGTGAGCTGCGGGTCGAGCGCCGAGGTCACTTCGTCGAACAGCATCAGCTTCGGCTGCATGGCGAGCGAGCGGGCGATGGCCACGCGCTGCTGCTGGCCGCCGGAGAGCTGCTCGGGAAAGTGATCGGCCTTCTCGGCGAGGCCGACGCGGCGCAGCACGTCGTGGGCGAGGTCGCGTGCCTCCGCCTTCGACTTGTTCTTCACGCAGGTCGGGGCGAGCATGATGTTCTGCTCGGCGGTGAGATGCGGGAACAAATTGTAGCTCTGGAACACGATGCCGACGTCGCGGCGCAGCGAGCGGCGGTCGAGCTTGGCGTCGTGGACGGCATGGCCGCACACGTCGATGGTGCCGCCATCGATGGTCTCCAGCGCGTTGATGCAGCGCAGGGCGGTGGACTTGCCGGAGCCCGACTGGCCGATGACGGCGGCGACTTCGCCGCGGCCAACTTCGAAGGAGACGCCGTCCAGCACCTTGTTGGTGCCGAAGCTCTTGTGAACATTGGACAGTTTAACGACGGCTGACATTGAGCTTCCTTTCCAGCCGCCGGCTCCAGGTCGAGAGCGGGAAGCAGATCGCGAAATAGATCGCCGCCACGACCATGAAGACGGTGAAGGGCTCGAAGATCGAGTTGTTGATGAGCTTGCCGGCCTGGGCGAGCTCGACGAAGCCGACCACCGAGGCGAGCGAGGTGTTCTTGACGATCTGGACCAGGAACCCCACCGTCGGAGGGGTGGCGATGCGTATCGCCTGCGGCAGGATCACCCGCGTCATGCGCTGCCATGGCGTCAGCGCCAGGCATTCGGCGGCTTCCCACTGGGTCTTCGGCACCGACTCCAGGCAACCGCGCCAGATTTCGGCGAGGAATCCGGAGGAATAGATCGTCAGGCCGATGCCGGCAGCGATCAGCGCCGGTACTTCCTGGAAGCCGACGATGGCGATGCCGAAATAGATCAGGAACAGCAGGATCAGCAGCGGCGTGCCCTGCACGACCTGGATGTAGACGATGGCGGCATAGCGCACCCCACGGAACGGCGAGATTCGCATCAGCGCCACGGCGAAGCCGACGAGGCCGCCGCCAACGAAGGCGATGGCGGACAGGCCGAGCGTCCACATGGCCGCCCAACCGAGGAATTCGAGATGTACGAGGCTGAAACTCGGCATGATCAGACCCTCACAGCGCCGTGCCGAGCTTGCGTTTGCGCACGAAGACCGCGAGGCCGAACAGCCAGAGCGCGATGCGCACAACGAAAGACAAAGCGAGATAGATGATGCCGACGACGATGTAGGTCTCGAAGGAGCGGAAGGTGTCGGACTGGATACGGTTGGCGACCGCCGTCAGCTCTTCCGCGGAGATTTGTGAGGTGATCGATGAGGCCAGCATCAGCAGCACATACTGGCTGGTGAGCGCCGGATAGACCCGTTCGATGGCCGGGCGGATGACGACGTGCCAGTAGATCTGCGGCTTGGAGAGCCCGAGACAATCGGCGGCCTCCAGCTGCGACTTGTGCACGGATTCGAGGCCGGCGCGCACGATCTCGCAGGTATAGGCGCCGACATTGACCACCAGCGCGACCACCGCCGCGGTGTTCGCCGAGACGCGCACGCCGAGGGTGGCGATGCCGAAATAGACGATGAACACCTGCACAAGCAGCGGGGTGTTGCGGATGATCTCGACATAGCTCCCCACCAGGAACTTCACCCAGGGCGGGCCGTCGGAGCGGCCGATGGCGCACAGCGTGCCGACGATGAAGCCCGCGACGGTCGATACCGCCGAGAGTTGCAGCGTGAGCCAGGCGCCCTGCAGGAATTCCGGCCAGTAGGCCAGCAGCGAGGAGAAGTCGAACTGATAGGTCATGCCGGAACCTGCTGCGCGTGCCGCGCCACCAGGGCGTCGAGCACCGGCGTGGCGGGCGCGCCGGGTTGGCCGGCGAGCCAGTCGAGGAAGGCCTTGATCCGCCGCTCGACCTTCACTGCATGGTTCTGCGCAATGTCGGCGATGCGGTGGTCGAGGAAGGGATTGCGGAAGCGGTCGAGCGTCACCGCGACATAGCTGTCTGCCTCCCCGCCCATTCCCCTGGCCTTGAAGCCGGGAACGACCTCCTGCGCGTAAAGCGCATCGAGCCGGGCGCGGACGGCCTCGTCCGCCAGGATGGCACGCACCGTCTCGCCGGCCGGGCGGCCTTCGCTCGCCCAGATGTCGGCGAGGAAGGTGTGGCCGAGATTGAGGATATGCAGCTTCAGCCGCTCGAAGGGGTCGAGATCGCCGGTGAGCACGACGTTCGGGTGCGAGAAGGGCAAGGCGAGGCCGGGCTGCGCCTCGATCGCCCACAGCGCATAGGGCTCGGCGACGGCGCCGACCGGCTCGATGGGCTCGGAGACGATGCGGTCGACCAGGGTGTTGGCGAAGATCACCTCACGGTCGAGCCACTCCGCGAAGGCGGCCGGGGCGCCGCTGGCGATGGCGAGTTCCTTCACCGCCGCCTTAAGCACTTCGCCGTTGCGGTTTATCAGCTCGCAGGGCAGCACGGTCACCGGTGCGCCGCCTTCGCTCCAGCGGTGATGGAGCAGGGCGGCCAGCTTGCCGGGAAACGAGAGCGGCGCGCCGCCGGCGAGCAGCGTCGGGCTGCGATCCTCAGCGGCGATCTCATAGCCGGCGTCACCCATATTGGAAACGACAATGCCGGCCTCGTCGGCGAACAGCGCCTTCAGCGCTTCCCAATCGGTCGCCGCCGACAGGCCGCGATCAACCGCGCGCACCGTAACCTGGCGCTCGACGGGGAGACCCTCCACCATGCCGCGTATGATCACCGGATAGCCTTCCGGTCGGCCGAAGGCAGAGACGCGCCCGGCGCGGGCAGCGGAACCGGAGGCCTGCACCACGGCGATGGGGCCGATATCCTGACCAGCCTCGCGCGCTTCATGGACGAAGAGATCCACATGCGCCTGGAGGAAGCGGCTGGTGCCGAACTGGACGATACGCGTGCTCACGAACGGCGCGCTCCCAAGAGGCAAACGACAGGCGCCGCAATGGAGGCGTGAGCCTCATGCGGTGCAATCCATTGAAAGGAAATATGATTCTTGCAGCCGCTCGCGCGCCACATGTCGTGCTCCCTCACCTGACGTCATTATTGTTTTTTGTCTCTTATATATAAAAATCCACGGTAGACGCGGCGTGTCAATCTGTTTTTAATGTAAAAAAAACGACGCTGCGGAAAGAGCGGCGCTTGGGAGAAAACGACAAGCTAGAGGCCGCATGAAGGGCAATACCGTCTTCAAACGTAGCTATAACCAGTGCTTGCGCCAGCTGGCGGGGCACCCGATCGGCGCTGCGCTGCCCTCGGAGAGCGAGTTCTCACAATTGCTCGATGTCAGCCGCACGACGGTGCGCGCGGTGCTGGCGTCATTGGCCAAGGCCGGAATTGCCAGTGGCGGCGTGGGCGGGCGCGTCCTGCAGCGCCATCCGCTGGCGACCGACTATTTCCCCGACATGCAGACGCTTTCCGCGGGTGCCGCGGTCGAGCGGCGCTTCATGGAGTGGATTCTCCAGGGCGATTTCCGCGCCGGCCAATTGCTGAACGCCGCCGAACTTGCCCGCCAGTTCGGCACCTCGACCACCACCATTCGCGAGCATCTGGCGCAGTTCCAGCATTTTGGCCTGCTCGAGCGCCGGCCGAACAGTGCGTGGCTCTATAAGGGCGTGACACCGGACTTCGCGGCCGAAATCTATGATGTGCGCGAGATGTTCGAGCTGCGCGCGACCCGGAACTTCATCGAATTGGCGAATGATTCGCCGCCCTGGCGGGAACTCGACGTCATCGAGGCGGAGCACCGTGCGCTGCTGGCGAATATCGACACGGAATATCAGTCGTTTCCCCAGCTCGACGAACGGCTGCATCGCCTCATTCATGAAACCTCAGGTAATCGATTCATTATCGATTTCTACGATATCGTCTCGACATTCTTTCACTATACCTATCGTTGGAACAGGTCGGACGAGAAACAACGTAATACCATCGCACTTCTTGAGCATCTCGACTATATCGAGGCGCTGCGCAGCCGGGACCAGCGCGCCATTGACGCGCGCTGCCGTAAACATCTGCGCACCGCCCGCGCCACGCTGGCGCGCTCGATCGCGTTCGGTCCCTTTCGCGTCCCGTCCAGCCCTGTCGGAGTTTCTTCGTGACCAAGGTTTTTGCCAGCATCGGCGAGTGCATGATCGAATTGGCCGATGCCGGCGGCGGGCTCTACCGTCGCGGCTTCGCCGGCGACACGCTGAACACGGCGTGGGGCGTGCGCGGGCTGACCGATCCCGCGCAAGTGTCGGTGCGTTATGTCACGCGGGTGGGCGATGACGCCGCGTCGGAGGAGATGCTGGGTTTCTTTTCCAGAGCAGGGATCGACACCAGCCATGTCGGCCGCGTGCCGGGCCGGCCGGTCGGGCTCTACATGATCGCGCTGCAGGGTTTCGAACGCAGCTTCACCTATTGGCGCGACAGCTCGGCGGCAAGGCTGCTCGCGGCCGACCTCGGCGCCTTGCGGGCGGCGCTCGCCGATGCGGATTGCGTCTATCTTTCCGGCATCACGCTGGCGATCCTGCCGCCGGAACATCGCGGCAATCTGTTCGCCGCGCTCGCCGAGGTGAGGGAACGTGGCGCCATGATCGCCTTCGACGCCAATGTCAGATTGCGGCTGTGGCCGAGCTTGGACGCGTTGCGGGTCGGGTTGGAGGAGGGCTATCGCGCGGCGACCATTGCGCTGCCGACCTTCCCTGATGAGAGCGAGCTGTTCGGTGATGCCTCTGCCGAGGAGATGGTCGTTCGAATAGCTGGCTATGGAGTGCCGGAAATCGTGGTGAAGGACGGTGCGGAACCCTGCACGCTGCAAGCGGAGGGCCGCATCGAGGCCATACCGGCGGTGCGGGTGGCCGAACCTCTCGATACCACCGGCGCCGGCGACAGTTTCAATGCCGGCTATCTTGCCGCGCGCCTTGCCGGACAGAACCCGGCGGAAGCGGTGCGGCTGGCGCATAAGGTGGCGGCCCGCGTGATTTGCAGCCGTGGCGCGCTGATCGACATGACGGCGCTGCGGCAGGTCACGCAGGCCGAGCCGGCCTGAGGGGCGCCGAGCCGGGGAGGGCGGCTCAATGAAAGTCGCGTGACTTCGGCAGAAGCCGCACATTCCGCGGATGCCCGCGGGTGGAATTGCGGCCGCCGAGAACGTGTTCCTCCGGCGGTTCGCCGCTTCCCGGATTGACATCCGGCCCGGCTCGCCCGCGTGGAGCCTCGAACAGGCGGGCGAGTTCGGCGGTGCGGTCGAGTATCCGTTCGCCCATCAGATGCACCACGCCATCCTTGCTCTTCTGCACCCGCCCCTCCACCACCACGAGGCGGGCACCCATCACCTGTGCGCGGTAGCGCTCGAACAAGCGTGCCCAGATGAGCACGTTGACGATGCCGGTCTCGTCCTCCAGCGTCATGAAGATGGCGTTGCCCTTGCCGGGCCGCTGGCGCACCAGCACGATGCCGGCGGTACGCAGGAAGGCGCCGTCGCGGCTCGCGGCCACCTCGGCACTGGACAGCACCCGCTCGGCCGCGAAGACGGGCCGCAGCATGCCCATGGGATGCCCCTTCAGTGACAGGCGGGTCGTCTGGTAGTCGATGGCGATCTGCTCCGGGAGCGGCATGACGGGCAGCGGCGTATCGTGCTCCTCGCCGAGTTCGCGGGCATCGGCGGCGGCGAACAGCGGCATCGGCGCATCGTCCGGCAGCCGTCGTACCGCCCAGGCCGCGTCGCGGCGGGAAAGGCCCATGGAGCCGAAGGCGTCGGCCTCGGCGAGCTTCGTCAGCGTGGCGGTCGGTAAACCGGTGCGACGGGCGAGGGTCTCGATGTCCGGATAGCCACCGCCGCGGGCTTTGGCGAGTTGTTCGCCGGCGGTTTCACCGACGCCATCGACCTGGCGGAAGCCGAGGCGCAGCGCCAGCGCACCGTCGACCCGCTCCTCCAGCGTGCAATCATGGTCGCTGTGATTGACATCGACGGGGCGGATTTCCACGCCGTGTTCGCGGGCGTCGCGCACGATCTGCGCCGGGGCGTAGAAGCCCATGGGCTGGGCGTTGAGCAGCGCGCAGGCGAAGGCGGCCGGGTGCCGGCATTTGATGTAGGCGGAGATGTAGACCAGCTTGGCGAAGGAGGCGGCATGGCTCTCCGGAAAGCCATATTCGCCGAACCCCTTGATCTGCTCGAAGCAGCGCGCGGCGAAGGCGGGCTCGTAGCCGCGCGCCGTCATGCCGTGGATCAGCTTGTGCTGGAATTCGCCGATCGTGCCGATATTGCGGAAGGTCGCCATGGCGCGGCGCAGCTGGTTGGCCTCCACATCGGAGAATTTGGCGGCGACCATGGCAAGATGCATGGCCTGTTCCTGGAACAGGGGGACGCCTTCGGTGCGGAACAGCACGTCTTTCAGCTCATCCGGATCGTGCGGAGGTGCGGGTGAAGGGTAAGTGACGGCTTCCGACCCTTCCCGCCGGCGCAGATAGGGATGCACCATGTTGCCCTGGATCGGCCCCGGCCGGACGATCGCCACCTGGATCACGAGGTCGTAGAGTTTTCGCGGCTTCAGCCGCGGCAGCATGTTGATCTGCGCCCGGCTCTCCACCTGGAACACGCCGATGGAATCGCCACGGCACAGCATGTCGTAGACGTCGTCCTGTTCCTTCGGCACCTCGGCGAGGCCGTAATCGAGGCCCTCATGTTCTCTCAACAGGTCGAGCGCCTTGCGGATGCAGGTGAGCATGCCGAGCGCCAATACATCGACCTTCATCAGGCCGAGTTCATCGATATCGTCCTTGTTCCACTCGATGAAGGTCCGGTTTTCCATGACCGCCGGGCCGATGGGCACGATCTCGTCGAGCCGGCCGCGGGCCAGCACGAAGCCGCCGACATGCTGGGAGAGGTGGCGCGGAAAACCGATGAGGCGCTGGGCGAGGCCGATCACCCGAGCGACGGTCGGGTTGTCCGGATCGAGGCCGGCCTCGCGGGCGCGGCGGGTTTCGATCTTGCCCCAGCTGCCCCAGATCGTGCCGGCGAGCTGGGCGGTGACATCCTCGGTGAGGCCGAGCACCTTGCCGACATCGCGGAAGGCGCTGCGTGGGCGATAGGAGATGACGGTGGCGACGATGCCGGCGCGGTCGCGCCCATAGCGCCTGTAGACATACTGCATCACCTCCTCGCGCCGCTCATGCTCGAAATCGACGTCGATGTCCGGCGGCTCGCGGCGTTCGCGGGCGATGAAGCGGGAGAAAAGCAGATTGCTGGTTGCCGGATCGACGGCGGTGATGCCGAGCACATAGCAGACGGCGGAGTTCGCCGCCGAGCCGCGCCCCTGGCACAGGATGCGGTTGCTCTCGGCGAAATCGACGATGTCGCGGATGGTGAGGAAATACGGCGCATAGCCGAGCTCGGCGATCAGAGAAAGCTCGGTCTTCAGCTGCGCCTCGACCTTCTCCGGCACCCCGGCCGGATAGCGGATGGCGGCGCGGCGCCAGGTGAACTCCTCCAGCCAGCCCTGCGGCGTGTAGCCGGGCGGCACCGGTTCCTCGGGGTATTCATATTTCAATTCGCCGAGAGAGAACTCGATGCGGTCGAGGAAATCGCGTGTCTCGGCAATGGCTTCCGGCGCCTCGCGGAACAGGCGGGCCATCTCCTCGGGCGATTTCAGGTGCCGCTCGGCATTGGCCTCGAGCAGCCGGCCGGCGGCCTCGATGGTGGTGCCGTGACGTATGCAGGTGAGCACGTCCTGCAGGTCGCGCTGGTCGGGGTGGTGGTAGAGCACGTCGTTGACGGCGAGCAGCGGCACGCCGGCACGGATGGCGCAGGCCTTCAGCCCGACGAGGCGACGGCGGTCATCGCCTCGTCGCGGCATGTCGGCGGCGAGCCACAGCGAGCCGGGCGCCGCCGCGTGGAGGCGGGCGAGGATGTCGTCCAGCCCGTCGATCCGGCGCGGCGGCATCAGGATGAGCGACAGGCCGCCGGCATCGGCGAGGAGATCGTCGAGAAGAAGCCGGCATTCGCCCTTGATGCCGGAGCGCATGTTGCCGGCCGTGAGCAGGCGGCAGAGCCGCCCCCAGCCGATACGGCTCTGGGCATAGGCGAGGATGTCCGGCGTGCCGTCGGCGAAGGCTAGCCGGGCGCCGACGGCGAGCTTGAAGGGCAGGGGAGGCAGCGACGCATCGGCAGCGCCGGGGGATGACGGCCCGGCACCCGCCATGTCGTCAGCAATGCCCGTTGCTGTCTGGAGGGGAAGGGACGGGAAGAGGGCGACATTGTCGGCCGGTGCGATATCCGTGGGGCCGGTACCGATGGGGTCCACATGGGTCCCGCGCCGCTTGACCGGGAGCGCGGCGATGGGCTGGCCGTCTTCCGGCGTCGGACCTTCCTCGTGCCGCTCGCCATGTCCGCCGCCTCTGGGATGCGTGCCGTCCCTGTCATCGGGGACGTGTTCGAGCCGGATGGCCGCCTGCCCATTTTGCTGACCGCGCGCGTCCTCGTTGCCGCGCGCGTCCTTCTCGCCGTTGCCTTTCCCGGCCTCTTCGATATCGGCGCGGTTTGGCGATGCCTTCCCATGCTCGGCCTTCCATTTCTCCTGCTTCCACTTCTCTTGCCTGATCTCCTCGGCGTGCCTCACCGCCGCATAGGCACGCACCACGCCGGCCACGGTGTTGCGGTCGGCAATGCCGATGCCGCCATGGCCGAGCGCGAGCGCTTCCTCCACCAGTTCCGCCGCGTGCGACGCCCCGCGCAGGAAGGAGAAATTGCTGGTGACCGCGAGTTCCGCATAAAAGCCAACCGCCTTGCTCATGCGCGCCTCCTCACGGAAACAACCCATGCAGGAACCAGCGTGGCGTACCGCCGCCGCGCTCATAGAGACCGGCGCGGAAGAGCCAGAAGCGCCGGCCCTCGTGATTCTCCACCCGGTAGTAATCCCGCGTGCGCGGGCTTTCCTGCACCGTTTGTGCCGTGAGGGTGCGCCACCATTCCGGCGCGATGCGTTCCGGTCCCTCGGAGCGCACCACCTCATGCGTGACGCGTCGCCAGCGAAAGCGCAGGGGCGGGCCGTCCGGCACTTCCGCCAGGGCCTCGACCGGCTGCGGCGGCTCGAACAGGGTGATCGGGCGGGGCAACTCCTCCTCCGGTACGGCAAGAGGGGGCGAGGCAGGGCCATCGATCGCCGGCACCAGCGCACCGGCGCGGGTGGGGGCGTGGGTATCCCGCAGAACGAAGCGCAGCACGCGCTCGCGCCCCAGCCGGGTGGTCAGCCGGTCGATGAGAGCGGCGACCTCCTCCTCCTCGTTGATGCGGCCGTCAAGGCCGATTTGTGCCGCGGCGAGCGGTTCGGCGCGCAGCACGGCGAGGCGGACGAGATCGAAGCCAAAACCGGGATCGAGCGGATCGGCGAGGCTGTCCAACCGCTCATGAAACAGCCGGGCGAGAGCAGGGCCGTCGCGCAAGGGGCGGGCGGTTTCCACCGAGAGCCGGCGCACCGCACCGTCGGTGCGGAAAAACGAAGCCTCGAAGGCGCGGCCGCCCTCGCCGCGCCCCTCCAGCATCCGTCCGACATCCTCGACGAGCAGGGCGAGCGCGCCTTCGATGTCGGCGGCATGCGCGATCGGTTCGGCGAAGCGCCGCTCGACGATGCAATCGGGCAGCGGCCGGCGCGGCACGATGCGCGCATCCTCATAGCCGAGAGTGCGGCGCAGCCGTACCAGCAATTCTTCGCCGAAACGTGCCGCCAGCGGGGTGGCGGGACGTTGCGCCAGATCGCCCAGCGTCTTCAGTCCGGCGCGGGAGAGGCCGCTCGCGATCGCCGGCGACAGGCCGAGCGCCGCGACGGGCAGGCCGGCGAGCCGGGCCGCTTCCTCGCCGGGCGGGATGAGGCCGCCGAGCCCGCAGCGCGCCGGGGCGCGGGCGGCCTCCGGCGTGTTCGCCACCACGGAGAAGGCCGTGAGGCCGTGCGCCTTCAGATGCGCGAGCAGCCGCGCGCGCATCGCCACCTCGCCACCGAACAGATGCGCGCAGCCGGTGATGTCCAGCACGAGCCCGTCCGGCGCATCGAGGGCCACCAGCGGCGTCCAGCGGTCACAATCATCCGCCACGCGGTTAAGGAAGGCGGCGTCGGCAGCCGGATCGAAGGCGACGACGTCGAGATCGGGCCGGCGCGCCCGTGCATCGGCGAGCGTGAGGCCTGCCTCCAGTCCCGCCGCGCGCGCCGCCCGCGACAGGGCGGCGAGCCGCAATCCGCCGGTCGTGCGCTCGACGAAGACGAGCAGGCTGGAAGCGCCCGATGACGGGCCGGCTTCAGCCGGTGCGGCGGAAGGGGAGCGGCGTTGCTGCCTCTCCAGCCGTTCGGCGGCCAGGAACGGAAACCACAAAGCGAGGTAGCGCGACGATGTCGCGGAAGGAACAGGTCTCACGATCCCACTCCAGATGCCAGGAGACGCCGGCATGGCCGGCCCGGTGACGCAAAAGCTCGACGAGGAAGGAGGGCGCGCCCGGCGCATCGCCGGCCAATGGGCGGGACGGTGCCCCCCGGACCTGCCAGCGGGTCACGCCGGCACTGGGCCCCGGTCGGCCGGTCGGGCGCAGCAACAGCACGGTGACGCCGGAATCGCCGGCCCGCAGCGACAGGCGGCGCGTGGCGGTGAGATCGAGCGCTTTCGGCTCGCCCCAGGGCTCCAGGATCACCGCGCCGAGCGCGGAACAGCGCACCGCATCGTCCGCCGCCCGCAGTGCCGCTTCGGCGCCGGGCGCACGCACCAGCAGCAGTCGGGCCGGATCGATGCCCAGCGTGTGCAAGCCCGTCGCGGCGAGACGGCCGGCTTCGGTATCGACGGTCTCCTGCCGCACCCACAGCAGCGGGCGCGCTCCTCCCGCTGAACGGGCCGAGCTGGCGCGCTGCGCCAGCGCCAGCGTGAAACCGGCGGCGGCGGCCATGTCGCCGGCCGCGGCGGCGAACACCTCATGCAGGGCGCCGCAGGCGAGCGGACCGCCGAGCGCGCCGTCTGCTCCCGGCGCGCCGAGATGGAAGAACTGGGTGTTGCCGGGGAGCCGCTCCGCCTCAAGGCCGGCGAGCACTCCCCGCAGCGCGGAGACAGCCGGTGTCATACTCATTTCGTTCCTCTTTTGTTCTCTATGAGCCGCCGTTCCGGTCCATGAGTCAAGAGAGAACAGAGGTCACGAGCGAAGGGGGAAGTTCATAGTGGCCCTATCGGTGAGGCAGTACCGATAGGGCGGCTTTCAGCCCGCGAAACCGCCCGCGGCGAGGAAGGCGGCCTCTTCGGGCGTCGTTTCGCGGGCGAGAAGGCGGTTGCGATGCGGGAAGCGACCGAAGCGGCGGATGATGTCGCGATGGCCCTGCGCATGGGTCAGCCACGGCTCGCCGAACGGCGTGTTGAGCGCGATGGAAATATCCTGATCCAGCTCATCTTCCGAATGCGCGAAGGGCAGGATGAAGAACAGCTGCAACGCCGGCTCCACCCGCCACATGTGGCCGGCGGTCCGTGCCTGCCGCGCATAATGCCGCGCCAGCGGATCGGTGGCGTACATGTGGCCGGTGCCGCGGAAGGCGTTGCGCGGAAACTGGTCGGTGAGGATCAGCAGCGCCAGAGCGCCATCGGGGCTCGCCAGCCAGTCATCGTGGCGGCGGGCGGCGGCCTGCATGTGCAGGTCGAGGAAACGTGCGCGAAAATCCGCGTCGAAGGCGGCGTCCTTCTCAAACCACCGCGCCTCGCCGGCTCGTCGCCAGAAATGCAGGACCGAAGCGATCTCCGCTTCGTCGGCAGGCGTCATCCCGCCACCTCGCCGGCAGTGGCCGCCTGCAGCGGCATCTTCGCTTCGGGGGCGGGCGGCTTCAGCGGCAGATTGCTCAGGATGAGGCTTCTGGCGGAGGTGTCGTAGAGGCCGCCGGTAAGTTCGATGTCGAGGCGCTCGGCGTCACGGCGGCGGACACTGGCGATGATGTCCGTGCGACGGGCTTCTTCCACGTCCATCATGGCGAGCGCGTGCTCGCCGAGCGCGAGAGCGGATTCGAAGGTCTCGCGGATCTGGAAATCCGCGCCGACATGGATCAACTCGGCGGCGTTCTCGCGGTCGATGGCGCGGGCCAGCACCGGCACCAGCGGGAACTCGGCCTTGATCAACTCGGTGATCTTCACCGCCGTGTCGCCATCGTTCACCGCCACCACGATCAGCCGCGCCTCGTGGGCGCCGGCCGCGTGCAGGATGTCGAGGCGCGTCCCGTCGCCGTAATAGACCTTGAAGCCAAAATCCTGCGAAATACGGATCAGTTCCGGATCCGTCTCGATCAGCGTGACCGAGAGGCCGCCTGCCAGCAGCGGCTGGCTGACGATCTGGCCGAAGCGGCCGAAGCCGATCATCAGCACATTCGCCGACAGATCCGCCGCCGCCTCGATGCCCTCCATCGAGGCTTGCTGCTTCGGCATCAGCCGGTCATGGGCGATGATCATCAGCGGGGTCAGCGCCATCGAGACGATGATGGTGGCGGTGAGGATGGCGTTTTCCTCGATGGTGAGGATGCCGACGGTGGTCGCCGAGGCATAGAGCACGAAGGCGAACTCGCCCCCCTGCGCCATCAGCACCGCCCGCTCGACCGCCTCGTGGTGATCGGCGCGGAACAGCCGGGCCACCGCGTAGATGGCCACCATCTTGAGGATCATGTAGCCGACGACGCAGATCGCGATGAGCTGCCAGTTGGCGGCAATCACCGCGAGATCGAGGGCCATGCCTACGCCGAGGAAGAACAGGCCGAGCAATACGCCGCGGAACGGCTCGATGTCGGCTTCCAGCTGATGGCGGAAAGAGGATTCGGACAGCAGCACCCCGGCGAGGAAGGCGCCCATCGCCATGGACAGCCCGCCGAGTTGCATGGCGAGCGCCGCGCCGAGCACCACGAACAGCGCCGCCGCCGTCATCACCTCGCGGGCCTTCGCCTTGCCGAGGATGCGGAACATCGGGTCGAGCAGATAACGACCGGCCAGCACCAAGGCCAGAACCGAGCCGAGGCCAATGGCGATGCCGGTAAGCCGCTCGCCGAGCGTGACTTCGCCGGCACCGGGCGCCAGAAAGGCGACCAGCGCCAGCAGCGGCACGATGGCGAGATCTTCCAGCAGCAGGATGGCGACGATGCGCCGGCCCTTCGGCAAGGCGAGGGAACGTCGCTCCTCCAGCATCTGCATGACAATGGCGGTGGAGGTCAGCACGAAGCCGGTGCCGGCGACGAAGCTCGGCACCAGCGGATAGCCGAGCGCGAGGCCGACACAGGCGAGCAGGACGATGCAACTGCCGACCTGGGCGAGGCCGAGGCCGAAGATCTCGCCGCGCATCGCCCACAACCGTGAGGGCTGCATTTCCAGCCCGATGATGAACAGGAACATGACGACGCCGAGCTCGGCGACGTGGAGGATCGACTGCGGGTCGGAAAACAGGCCGAGGCCGAACGGGCCGATGGCGAGGCCGGCCGCGAGATAACCGAGTACCGAACCAAGGCCGAGGCGTTTGAACAGGGGCACCGCCACAACGGCAGCTCCCAGAAGGATGACGACCGGCAACAAGTTGAAGCCATGGGCGGCAGCGTCGGATGCGGCTTCGGCGGCCATCAATTGTCCCTCTCGCACGGTGCCGGCATCCCAGAGCCGGCTTTCGCGGGGACCGTAAAGGCGCTGGCGGGCCAGGGCAATTATCGAACCGAGAAAGCGGCTGCGATCATCGTGCTAAGTGGCATCCAGAGCGCAGCCCTTGGCGACCAATATGGCGGCAGGTCCCTGATGTTGCTTTCCGCATGCAGCATCGGCGACCACGCGCCGCGCCGGCGGCGGCCAGTGTCTTGCTGCGCCGTGATACTGCCCGACCGATGGAACGTGCCAGCGTCCAACGAATCGGGCGCGGGTTTCTTTGTCGTGGTTCTCGCCGGATCAGAGCCCGCGGCGCAGCACCGCGTCGGCGACGACGATCTTCTTCGGCAGCAGGCCGAGCTGGAAAAACGTATCCGCCACCGCCTGCTGATCGGCGATCACCTTGTCGGTGAGCGGAGCGATGCCGAAGCTCTGCCGGCCGATGGCGATGGCCAACACCGGCGCCGGAATGCCGGTCGAGGGGGCAAGCTCGGCCACTGCCGCCGCCGGGTCTTTCTGGATCCAGTCATTGGTTTCGCCGATGGCGGCGACGAGGGCCTCGAGCACCTTCGGACTGGCGTCGGCGAATTTCCGCGAGCCGAGATAGAACTGGTAGTTCGGCACGATGCCCTCGGCGGTGGTGAGGGTGCGCGCCTTGACGGCGACTTCGGCCGCCGCCTGGAAGGGATCCCAGATCGCCCAGGCGTCGATGGCGCCCTTCTCGAAGGCGGCTCGGGCATCGGCCGGCGGCAGGAACTTCACCGTGATGTCGGAATAGGCGAGACCGCTCTTTTCCAGCGCCTTCACCACCAGGAAATGCACGTTGGATCCCTTGTTGAGGCCGACGATCTTGCCCTTCAGCTCCTTCACCGACTGGATCGGGCTGTCCTGCGGCACCAGGATTGCCTCGCCCTTCGGCGCCGGCGGCTCGTTGGCGATATAGGCGAGGTTGTCGCTGGCAGCCTGGGCGAAGATCGGCGGCGCCTCGCCGGTCTGGCCGATGTCGATGGCGCCGGCGTTGAGCGCCTCCAGAATCTGCGGTCCGGCGGCGAACTCCGCCCATTTTACCGAGACGCCGAGCGGCTCCAGCTTCCTCTCGAGAATGCCGCGGCCCTTCAGCAGTACCAGCGTGCCGTATTTCTGGAAGCCGACGCGCACTTCGCCGGCGGCGAAGGCGGGGCGCAGCCCTGGCGCGGCGAGGGGGGAGGCGAGGCCGGCGGCGCCGGCCAGCAGGGTACGGCGGGTAAGGGTTGTCATGTCTGCCCCTTCAGGGTTGGCGTCGCGCAGTGTCAGGATGAGAACAGCGTGTCGAGGATGCGGCAGCTCGACAGCAAGGTCGGGCGCCAGCGCCTCCGACACGTCGAGCGCGCCCAGCGGCGCGTCGAAGGCGAGCAGGCGCTGGCCACCCGAGAGCACCGCAGGCCATTCGTCGGCGCGCTCGGCGGGGATGGCGCGGGCGCGCTCGCGACGCTCCTCGCCTTTCACGCTCGGCGGCAGGCCGACCTCGACATTGGCGAGCACCCGCTCCCAGGGCAGCAGACGCGGCTCCTGGAACAGGATGATGGGCCGGAAGAGGGGCAAGTGCGCTCATGGCATCAGGGCTCATGGCATCAGTCCCGCATGATCTGGAAAGCGGGATGCCATTGCAGGCACAGCCGCTCGAGCCAGCGCGTCAGCACATCGGCGAGCTTGCCGAGCAGAGCATAGATGAGGATGGCCTGCACCACCACATCGACCAGCAGGAACTCGCGCCTGCATCGCCATGTAGCCAAGGCCGGAGGCGGCGGCGATGGTCTCGGCGACGATCAGCGTCAGCCACATGATGCCGAGCGCGAAGCGCAGCCCGACGAAGATCGACGGCAGGGCGCCGGGCGCAGGCGGCGCGTGCCGTGCATCTCCGGCCGATGCCTGTTGGCGGGCTGATCTCGGGCTGCGCTCCGAGGGTGCCAAATCGTCGCTTGGCGGCGATCCCTGACCGGGTATGTTCCTGCGGGCGCCGGCGTGCGCCTTGATTGGGAGCGGCTGTCGGGATGATGGATCGGCCAGTGCAGAACATTGACCAGGACGGGTACTGGAACGACGAAGCCCTGCTCCCCGACCATGCCGAGCTTTCGGTGCTTTCCGGCGCCGGCGCTTGGATCACCACCGAGGCAGGACAGCGGCTCCTGGATGCCGCATCGGGGCATAGCTGCGTCAATCTCGGCTACGCCAACGCGGAACTGATCGAAGCGGCGGCCCAGAGCTATCGGCGTCTCGCCTATTGCTCGCCGGAGCATCGCTGCCGGCCGGTCACCGAGCTTTCCGGCAAGCTGAACCAACTGCTCGGCGGCGGCTATCGCCTGCGATACGCAGCGACCGGCGGCGGCGCCAACGAACTGGCGATCGAGATCGCCCG
Source organism: Ancylobacter defluvii (assembly GCF_018390605.1). Classification (GTDB taxonomy): domain Bacteria; phylum Pseudomonadota; class Alphaproteobacteria; order Rhizobiales; family Xanthobacteraceae; genus Ancylobacter; species Ancylobacter defluvii. Next base: position 171,610 of record NZ_JAHBGD010000002.1, on the reverse strand, counting down.
CCGCTACTGGCTGCATCTCGGCCAGCCGTCCCGGCGCAACATCCTCGCGCTGGACCGCAGCTATCACGGCTCGACCGGCACCGCGAGCTTCGCCAGCGGGCCGGGCATCCTCCAGTCGCCGCATATCGACCGCAGCCCGGAATTCCTCCACGCCGCCAGTGCGCGCGACGTCATCCATGGGACCTCCAGGGACCTCTCCACCCTGCAGCAGGGGCTGGAGGCCCGGATCGCCGCCGCGGGGCCCGAGACCGTCGCCGCGATCATCGTCGAGCCGGTGGCGTTTGCCGGCGGTGTGGTGGTGCCGCCGCCCGGCTTTCTGGAGATGGTCGCCGCCTTCGCCCGCCGCCACGGCATCCTGCTGATCGTCGACGAGGTGATCACCGGCTTCGGGCGCAGCGGCCGGTGGTTCGGCTTCCAGCATGCCGACAATGTGCGCCCGGACATCGTCACCATGGGCAAGGGGATCACCTCGGCCTATTTCCCGCTTGCCGCCGCCGCGGTCTCGGAGCCGATCTACACGACCTTTCTTCAGCCGGGCAACGCGATGAGCAAGGTGATCACCATGGCGGGCCATCCGGTCGGCTGCGACGTGGCGCTGAAGGTCATCGAGATCATGCAGCGCGATGGTCTCGTCGAGCGCGTCCGACGCAATGAGGAGCGGCATCTGTCGCGGCTGCGCCGGCTCATCGAACTGCCGAGCGTACGGGACGTCCGCGGCCTCGGCCACATGTGGGGTCTGGAGTTCGACGGATCCTATGCCGGCCGGGGCACCGAGAGCGCGGGCGATGTCGAGTGCCGTTGCCTCGCCGCGGGCCTGCTGGTGCTGCGCGCCAACAACATGATCCGCATCAACCCGCCGCTCACCGCGACCGATGAGGACATCGCCTTCGTCGTCGAGACGCTGGATGCGGCGGTGCGGGATCTGGCTGCCGCCTGATTGCGGCCTCGGTGGATTGGCCGGACGAAAGCGGCCCTTCGTCATGCCGTCACGCCAACGCGGCGTTCGAGACCTCTCCACGATGTCCGCGTTGCCGATGCCGTAGGTCGGCGAAAGCGCGGATCGGCCCAGGCTATATTCGGTGCCCCGCAAAGGGGAAGAGCTATCGATTTTCTGAGGAGTTTCGGTCGGCGAAGGAGCGCCCTGGGCGCGAAGCCGACCTGAAGCTGATGAATGGTGCGGTCGAGAGGACTCGAACCTCCACGGTGTTACCCACTGCCACCTCAAGGCAGCGCGTCTACCAATTCCGCCACGACCGCAACCAAAATCACCAGAGGGCCGAACCATCGGCTGGCCCCGCGGCGCGGCATCGTCTAACAGATCGGTTCGGGCTTCACAAGAGCCGCGCGCAGCTGTGGACAGGCTGGTTCGTCCGACGCCCCGCTCCTAGAGACAGATGCGCTCCCGATCACTATCTGTCCGGTCATGCAACACGCCGCACCACCCGCCCGCGACGACCTTACCGCCTCCATGCTGCCGGGCGCCGGCATGTCGCCGGTGCGCTGGCGCATCGCCGCCGCGCCCGTCGCCTATCCCGACGCACTGGCCGAAATGGATGCGCTCGCCCAGGCGATCGCCGCCGGGGACGCGCCGGAGACAGTGTGGCTGCTGGAGCATCCGCCGCTCTACACCGCCGGTACCAGCGCCCGGCCGGAGGATATCGTCGAGCCCGACCGCTTCCCGATCTTCCAGACCGGACGCGGCGGCCAGTTCACCTATCACGGCCCCGGCCAGCGGGTGGCCTATGTGATGCTCGACCTCAAGCGGCGCGCCCCCGATGTGCGGCGCTACGTGGCGACGCTCGAGGAGTGGCTGATTCGCACCTTGTGGAACTTCCATGTCCGCGGCGAACGGCGGGAGGACCGCGTCGGCGTCTGGGTGCGGCGGCGGGACCGTGCCGGCTCGGGCGAGGACAAGATCGCCGCGCTCGGCATCCGGGTGCGACGCTGGGTGACGATGCACGGCGTGGCGCTCAACGTCGATCCCGACCTGGCGCATTTCGGCGGCATCGTGCCTTGCGGCGTACGCGAGCACGGCGTCACCAGCCTCGTCGATCTCGGCTTGCCGGTGACGATGGGGGATGTCGACCTGGCGCTGCGGCGCGAGTTCGAGGCCTTGTTCGGCCCGACCGTCGACGACGTGCCGCCACGCTGAGGCGCCTTACAGCGTCGGGCACACCTCGAAGTCATCCGGCACCGGCTCATCGGTCTCGAACAGCTCGATGTCGCGCACGCTGGCGGCGGGTGGACCGCGCCGGCAGGCGGCGATCAGCGCCTCGCGCGTTGCCGCGTCGGCATGGATCAGCGCTTCCACCGTGCCGGCGCGGCGGTTGCGGACCCAGCCGCGGACGCCCAGGCGCCGGGCCTGCTCGACCACCCAGGCGCGATAGCCGACGCCCTGCACCCGGCCATGGACGACCAGCCGCACGCTTGCCGCTCCGCTCATGATTCTCTCCACACACGCATTCGCGATGTGCCGCAGGCGAGGCTGGTTGGCGGCACGAGGCGGCCTATTTGCCTTCCATGGCGATGCTTCATAAGAACAGCTCCATCTCGAATCCGCGACCTGGGAGAGCGGCATGAACGACGATACCGAGCTCGCCGTTCGCCCGCATGAGCGCGATCCCGAGGACGGGCTTGCCTTGATCGACGATCCCGCCTTCATCGAGCGCGTCGCCGACGCCATCGAAGCCGGGCGCGACGACGAATTGCGGGTGCTAATCGCCGATTTCCACGAGACCGACATGGCCCGGCTGCTCGAGGCGCTGCCGGCGCCGGCGCGGCCGAAGCTGATCGAACTGCTCGGCTCCGATTTCGACTTCACCGCGCTTACCGAACTCGACGAGACCGTCCGTGTCCAGATCCTTGAGGAACTGGAGACCAAGACCGTGGTCGAGGGCATGCGCGACCTCGATTCCGACGATGCGGTCTATATTCTCGAAGATCTCGACGACGCCGACAAGCAGGAGATCCTCGGCCAGCTGCCGCTCACCGAGCGGGCGGCGTTGCAGCGCAGCCTCGACTACCCTGAAGAAAGCGCCGGCCGGCGCATGCAGACCGAGTTCATCGCGCTGCCGCCCTTCTGGACCGTCGGCCAGACGCTGGACTATATCGGCGAGACCGAAGGATTGCCGGAAACCTTCTTCGAGCTGTTCGTCGTCGATCCCACCTATCGGCTCACCGGATCGGTGCCGCTCGACCGTCTGCTGCGCACCAAGCGGGGGGTGAAGCTCGGCGACGTGGTGACGCCCGACCGGCACGTGGTGCAGGCGACCGACGACCAGGAAGACGTCGCCCGCGTCTTCGAGCGCTACAATTTGATCTCCGCCCCGGTGGTCGACGGCGCCGGCCGCCTCGTCGGCGTGCTGACCGTCGACGACATCGTCGACGTCATCCAGGAAGAGGCCGACGAGGACGTGAAGGCGCTCGGCGGCGTCGCCGCCGACGAAGAGCTTTCCGACAGCTTCTGGTACATCGCCAAGAGCCGCTTCTCCTGGCTGCTGGTCAATCTCATCGCCGCCAATCTCGCCTCTTTCGTCATTGCGCTCTTCGAGGACGAATTGCAGCGGCTGGTCGCATTGGCGGTGCTGATGCCGATCGTCGCCAGCCAGGGCGGCAACGCCGCCACCCAGACCATGACGGTGGCGGTGCGTGCCATCGCCACCCGCGAATTGCGCGCCAGCAACGCCCGCCGGGTGATCGCCCGCGAGCTGCTGGTCGGCCTGTTCAACGGCGTTGTCTTCGCGGTGATCATGGCGGCGGTGGTGTTTGCCCGCTTCGGCGTCGCCGATCTCGGCTTCATCATCGCGCTGGCAATGATCATCAATCTCGTCGCTGCCGCGCTCGGTGGCATCCTGGTGCCGCTGACGCTCAACAAGATGGGGGTGGATCCGGCGGTGTCGTCCGGACCCTTCGTGACCACCATCACCGATGTGATCGGGTTCTTCGCCTTTTTGGGTATCGCGTCGCTCTGGTTCTGATCCGCAATTGCGTCAAGCGCCGCGATGATGTCACATGGGTGGGATCGGCCGCGCGAGCGATCCGTCCAATGCTTTCAAACCACATTAAGTTTCGCCCGTTAAGGTCGCGCAACATCGAAGATCGACGTTAAGGGGGCGCTTCGACACCGGCGCTTGTGCTCTCTGATCGGATATCGCGGCGGATAAGGCGGCAATGCGCATTCCGATCCACAGCGGAGCCGGCATGGCTTCGGCAAGGGCGAGCGACCGGACCATCTTGGCGGTGGCGCTGGTGGTGTTCGCGGCGATCGTCGCCATGGGTGCCTTCGCGCTGCTGGCGGCGGAGCGCGTCGATGCCGCGGCGCGCCAGCGATGGACCGAACTCGTCTCCCGCGCTCTGGAGAGCAAGGCCGGATTGCTGCAACGCGATCTCGCCAGCTTCGCGCATTGGGACGAATCCGTGCTGCGGACCGCCTATTTTCTCGATGTCGACTGGGTCCACCGCAATTTCGGCAAGTGGCTGCGCGACCAGGATCATCACGACCGTTCCTATATCGTGCTGAATACCGCGGTCGCCTATGCCGCGATCGATGGCGAGCAGGTTCCTGGCGAGCAGGCGCCCTTCGACGAACCAGCGCTGTTTCCCTTCGTGCTCGATGTCCAGAAGGCCGTCGTCGAGCGGAGCAACCATAAGGATGTGGATGCCGGCGCCGGGACCGGAACCCCTTCGGCTTTCCGTGCCGGCTATGTCCGCGTCGAAGGGCGGCCGGCGTTGGTCGGCGCCATCAGCATCACGCCCGACTATGGCCGGGTGATCGCCCCGGAGCAGATGCCACCGGTGGCGGTCACGGTGCTGTTCATCGACGATCATTTCCTGAACGAGCTGGCTCGTGAATTGCGGATCGCCGAGCCGGCCGTCAGCCTCAATCCGCCCGAAACCGGACAGCACGGGGTGGCGATCCCGTTCGCCGCCGGCGAGGCCGAGCCGGCCTGGCTGGTGTGGAAGCCCGACATGCCCGGTACGGCGTTGCTGCACGCCCTGCTGCCGGCACTGATCGCGACGACGGTGCTGCTGCTGGCCGCGGCGGCCTGCGTGCTGTGGTATGCGCGCCGGGCCACGCAAAACCTCGCCGCCAGCGAGGCCTATGCCTCGCGGCTCGCCTATGTCGATCCGCTCTGCGGCCTGGCCAATCGCGCCATGCTGATGCGGGTGCTCGGCGACCGGCTTCTCCAGCTCGACGGCACCGGACACCGGCTGGCGGTTTTCTTCCTCGATCTCGATGGCTTCAAGGACATCAACGACACGCTCGGCCATCACGTCGGTGACGTGCTGCTGGCGGAGATCGGGACGCGATTGAAGGAACTGTCGATTCCCGGCCTGCTGGCATCACGGTTCGGCGGCGACGAATTCGTCATCCTGGTGCCCATCGGGGATGCGCCGGGCGAGGTCGAGACCATCGGCAACGCCATATTGGAGGCGGTGCGCAAGCCGACCGCCGTCGGCGGCCAGTTTCTAGCCGTTGGCGGCTCGATCGGCGCGACGATCGCTCCGACCCACAGCACCGAGGCCAGCGAACTCATCCGGCTCGCCGACATCGCGGTCTATCGGGCGAAGGCCGACGGGCGCGGCTTGTTGCGGCAGTTCGAGCCGCGCATGGAGCACGAGGTTCGCCAGCGGCGCGACACCGAGACCGACCTGCAGCGGGCGCTGAAGGACAACGAACTGACGCTGTTCTACCAGCCGCAATTTGCCGCCGACGGTCGCACGGTGATCGGCTTCGAGGCGCTGCTGCGCTGGATCCACCCCTCGCGCGGCCTGGTCTCGCCTGCCGAGTTCGTGCCGATAGCCGAACAGTCCGGGCTGATCACCGAGCTCGACCTGTGGGCGGTGCGCCGGGCCTGCGAGCAGTCCGTCGACTGGGGCGCGGCGCGGATGGCGGTCAATCTGTCGCCGGTGGATTTCCGCATGCGCGACCTCGTCGGGGCGATCCGGCGGATCCTGGACGAGACCGGCTTTCCCGCCGAGCGGCTGGAGATCGAGATCACCGAGAACCTGCTGCTCGGCAACCAGCCGGAAGCCTTCGCCTCGCTTACGGCGCTGCGCGCCATGGGCGTGCGGGTCGCCCTCGACGATTTCGGCTCCGGCTATTCCTCGCTCGGCTATCTGCGGCGCTTCCGCGTCGACACCATCAAGATCGACCGCAGCTTCATCCAGAACATCGGCCAGACCGACGACGCCGCGGCCATCATCGACTGCGTGGTACGGCTGGCGCGGGCTCTCGCCATCACCGTCACCGCCGAGGGCGTGGAGACGCGCGAGCAGCTACGCTATCTCCAGTCGGTCGGCTGCCATCATGTGCAGGGTTATCTGCTGGCCAGCCCGATGCCGCCGAGCAGCCTCAGCCGCTATATCGAGCAGGTGAAGCACACCCACGAACACAGTGCCGCGCGTCACGCGGAGGCCTGATGGACGGCGTATCGGGCACGGCCTTCTTCTATGCCGCCAAGCTGGTGTGGATGCTGGCGGTGCCTTCGAGCGCGCTGACCCTTCTGGCCGGCCTCGGCATGCTGATGGGGCTGCGCTATCCGCAGGCCGGATGCTGGATGACGCTGATCGGTGTCCTCGGCCTGCTGATCTGCGGGCTGGGTCCGGTGGGGCGGGCGCTGGCGGTGCCGCTGGAGAACCGTTTTCCGGTCTTCGTCGACGATGGCCAACCCATCACCGGCGTGGTGGTGCTGGGGGGCAGTGAACGGCCGGATGTCACCGCGGCGCGCGGGCAACCGGCCCTCACCCAGGCGGGGGAGCGGCTGATGGCACTCGCCGACCTGTCGCGACGCTATCCGCAGGCCCGCATCGTGTTCTCCGGCGGTAGCGGCGATTTCGAGCGGCCGTCGCTGTCGGAAGCCGATGTCGTGCGCATGGTGCTGCCGCAGATCGGCGTCGACCCGGCACGGGTCGCGTTCGAGGCCGCCTCGCGCAACACCGCTGAAAACGCCGCCCTGTCACGCGCGCTGGCACGGCCGGGGCCCGGCGAGCGCTGGCTGCTCGTCACCTCCGCCCTGCACATGCCGCGCGCCATGGGCAGCTTCGTGGCGGCGGGCTTCCCGGTGATCGCCTATCCGGTGGACTACCGCACGGCCGGGACGGTGCAATGGACCCGGCCCTTCGCACGGGTCAGCGAGGGGCTGGAAATGACCGATGCGGCGCTGCGCGAGTGGATCGGCCTTGCCGCCTATCGCCTTACCGGACGCATCGATGCCCTGTTTCCCGGCCCGGCCAGCTAGCGCCTGTGGAAGTAAGGCTTACTCCGACAACGGGGAGGCGGAGGGGGGCGGGCCGAGACGGTAGACGCCACGGAAATCGGCCGGATCGACGGGCTTGCCCTTGCGGTAGATGCCGAGCGTGCCCTCCTGCGCCAGACGTATCGCGACGCGCCGCACCAGCGGCAGCACGGCCTGCCACTTGCCCTCCGGCATCAGGGCGCGGGCCGGCTTTGCCGGATCTATGGTGCGTGCGGTATCGCTGAGCGCGGCGCGGATCGCCGCCTCGACATCGGTTTCGGAGGGCAGGGGGGTGGAATGGACGGAGGCGGTCATGAGTTCTCCAGGGTCGCGGTCTCGTCGAGCACCCAATGCGAATCGCGCCCGAACTGGCGGTTCAGCATCACCACGAAGATCGCGACGGTTCCGATGATGAGCGCCCAGCCGTTGATGTACCAGCCCAGATAGGCGATGGCGAAGAAGAAGCCGCGCTGGCCGCGGTTGAAATGCCGGCCGGCGAGGGTCGCCATGCGGGCGAGCTTGGCGACGTGCGCCTGTGCCTGCCGCGTCGCCGCCTCGGACGGGGGCGGCGTCGAACCCAGCATGATCGCGGTGTAGTTGAACAGCCGGTAGGCCCAGGCGAATTTGAAGAAGACATGGGCGAAGATGATGGTGATGCCCAGCGTCTTGATCTCCCAGCCGGCACGGTCGATCTGCACATAGGGCAGGTGGGAGAAGATGGCGAGCACCTCCTCGGTCGAGCGCAGGATGGCCAGCGAGGCGCCGACCGCGAGCAGCGAGGTCGAGGCAAAGAAGGCGGTGCCGTTTTGCAGCGCGGCGACGATCTGCGTGTCGACGATGCGATTCTCGCGCGCCAGCATCCGCTGCATCCACTCGTGGCGGAAGGCGTCCATGCGCTGGTTGAGCGTGCGCCCCTCGGCCCAGTGCCCTTCCATCATCTGGTGATAGGCGAACCAGGCCAATGCGAAGACCGTCAGCGCCGCATAGTCCAGATAGGAAAAGCCGATCATGGAGTTGGCTTCCATTCTTGGCTCCATTTCCCTCGCGCTGATTCGGCGATCGTGCCGCGCCGCGATTCTGATGTAGGCCGGCGTCGGAGGGGCTTTCAAGCTTGCCGGAGAGGCGGCTGTGTAAAAAGCGGGCATGCGTTATTCGCGCATCAGATCTGTGCATAACGCAGTGCAGCGTTTCCCTAACGCGATTGCGCGCGGAGTAACGATTCATTAAATATCGTAACAATCCGCAAGTGGCCGATGTGTTATTCCGGTCTTGGCGGTGAAACGGGATTGTCCGGAGTTCACCATGAATTCGCTTACCGAGCGCTCCTGCTGGGGAGTCGCACGCTGGGCTGTCGTCGCCATTCTTGCTGGCGTCGCTCTTGTCTATCTGTTCGGCGGCTTCGGCAGTGCGCCGGCGGTTGTCGGCTGATCGAGCCGGAGCCGAACATAAAAGCCATTCCGGCCGAAGGGTCGAGGCTTGGCGCGTGATGCTCACGTGATGCATCATCGACGCTGATGGTCCCCATGATAGCTCTTCGCTTGTCCATCGCTGCGCGCCGATTCACTCTGGCGCCGGGCGCGATGTGAGCGCGAGGAGGGGGCCATGGCACTGAAGCTGTTGATCGCGAACAAGAATTATTCGTCCTGGTCGCTGCGGCCGTGGCTGCTTCTCAAGGCGTTCGACATCGCCTTCGAGGAACAGACGGTGCTGCTCGGGGATGGCGACTTCAAGGCACGGATCGGCGCGCATTCCCCGGCGCTGCGGGTGCCGGTGCTGGTCGATGGGGAGGCCGTCGTCTGGGAATCGCTGGCCATCATCGAACACATCGCCGAACGCTTTCCCGACAAGGCGATCTGGCCGTCCGCGCCGGTGGCGCGGGCCCATGCGCGGGCGATCGCCACGGAAATGCATGGCGGCTTCGGCGCCTTGCGTTCGGCCGTGCCGATGAATCTGTGGCGCCCGATCGAGTCGCGCCCGCTCTCCGACAAGGCCACCGCCGATCTGGCCGGCATCGCCGGTCGCTGGCGTGCGGCACGCGAACGTTTCGGCGCCGGCGGGGACTTCCTGTTCGGCGCCTTCAGCGCCGCCGACGCCATGTATGCGCCGGTAGCCACGCGGATCCGCACCTATGACCTGCCGGTCGACGACCTCACCGCCGCTTATGTGGAGGCGGTTCACGCGCATCCGGCCTTCGTCGAATGGAAGGCGGCGGCGTTGAAGGAGGAGCAGGTTCTGCCGGAGGACGAGGTCGACTGGCCGGTGGTGAAGCGCGTATAGGAGGCGCTCCGCCGGCCTGTTGCCGCGCGGCGTCCGCTTTTCGGGCCTGCCTTCATGCCGCTGCACCTTCTCAAGCTCTGCGTCGGAGCCGAATCGATCAAGGACCTCGAGGACTGGATCGGCGAGACGCTGGCCGCGCGCGATGCGCGCGGTCTTCCCGTCGAGCAGACCCACACTACCCGCATGGTGCCGACCCGGACCGACGAGATTCTCGACGGCGGCTCGCTCTACTGGGTGATCAAGGGCGAGGTGGCCTGTCGCCAGCGGCTGACCGCCATTCGGCCCTTCGTCGATTCCGACGGGATTCGACGTTGCCATCTAGTGCTGGAGCCGATGGTGCACCGGGTGGAGCCGCGGCCGAACCGCCCCTTCCAGGGCTGGCGTTATCTTGCCGCCAAGGATGCGCCGCCCGATCTCGCCGGAGAGCCGGCCGCCGCCATGCCGGATCAGCTGCGGCGGGAGCTGAGGTCGCTCGGCCTGCTCTGAGGCCGGATGGAACCGAATCGGCCATCCCCGGCGTTGTCCCTGCGGAAATCCTTCGACAGGAGGCAGAGATGACCAAGAATATCGACGATGCCGGACTAAAGGAAGGACAGGCGGTCACCGAAGAGCGTCAGGTGGTCGAAAGCGGAAATGTCGTCGTCCAGGCAAAGCCGGTGGAACGACAGGCAACAGAGGTCCGTCCCATGCGCTATGTGCTGGGAATCGGCCTGCTTCTCGTCATCATCGGCATGATGGTGACGTATATGAGCGTCTAGTCGGGGACGGCAATATTATCGATGAGCCGCGTCGCCCCCAATCGCGCGGCGACGAGGAGGCGCAGCGGTCCGTCACCGCGCCCGGCCACCGGCGCCAGCGTCTCGGCGTGGCGGGCGTCGAGATAATCCAGCGCAAAGCCGGCGCTGCGGACATCGTCGCGGGCCGATTCGACCGCCTCGGCGACGGGCGCGCCCGACCGGATCGCCTGTGCCGCAACGCCAAGCGCCCGGTACAGTACCGGGGCGATGCGGCGCTCCTCGGCGCTCAGATAGACGTTGCGGGAGGAGAGGGCGAGGCCGTCCGGCTCGCGCACCGTGGGCACGCCGATCACCTTCACCGGCAGATCGAGATCGCGCGCCATGCGGGTGACCACCGCGAGCTGCTGATAGTCCTTCTCGCCGAACAGAGCGACATCCGGCGCGACCTGGCTGAACAGCTTGGCGACCACGGTGGCCACGCCGGCGAAATGGGTCGGGCGGAAATCCGTCTCCAGCCCGAGGGCCGGCCCGTCCAGCGAGACGGTGGTCGCAAAGCCCTGCGGATACATCTCGGCGACATCCGGCGCGAAGGCCACATCCACGCCGGCCAGCCCCGCCTTCTCGCGGTCCGCATCGAGGGTGCGGGGATAGCGCGCGAGATCCTCGGTGGGAGCGAACTGGGTCGGGTTGACGAAGATCGACACCACGATCCGCTCGGCGTGCTGGTGCGCGGCTTGCATCAGCGCGACATGCCCGGCATGGAGAGCCCCCATGGTGGGCACCAGCGCGACACGCTGGCCGGCGGCCCGCCAGATGCGCACGCGGGCGCGCAGTTCGGCAACGGTGTGGATGGTTTCTATGTCGGCCACGGCGGAACCCGTCCCTGCGATGCGAAAGGCGATGCGAAAAGCGGGCGGGAACCTAGCAGCGGTTCCCGGGCGGTCAACTGCCTGTCATCCGTGTCTTGCCCGCCGGAGGCCGGTCTCCCACTTAACCCAGGGGCCGGTCTAGTATCGGTGCCGAATCGCGATCGAATGTCATGGCTGCCGACCGACCCACATCTCTGAAACCGCCGGTCACCGGGCCGAAACTATCCTCGCCCGCCGTTTCGGCGGATTCGGAGGTGGCGGCCTTCCTTGCCGAGGTGTCGGCGCGCGCGCCGACGTCGGTGGCTGGAGAGGTGCGCGGCCGGCTGATTTTCGCGCTCGACGCCACCATGAGCCGCCAGCCGACCTGGGATCTCGCCTGCGCGCTGCAGGCCGGCATGTTCGAGGAGGTCGCGGCGATTGGCGGGCTCGACATGCAACTGGTCTATTATCGCGGCATCCATGAGTGCCGGGCCTCGGGCTGGGTCGGCGACGGCCGCCGGCTGGGCGCGTTGATGGCGCAGATCGATTGCCGCGGTGGCCGCACGCAGATCGGCCGGGTGCTGGCGCATGCCGGCTCGGAGGCCGAGCGGGCGAGGGTCGGTGCGGTGGTGTTCGTCGGCGACGCGATGGAGGAGGCGCTGGACGACCTCTGCGCCAAGGCGGGTCCGCTTGCCCTGCGTGGCGTGCCGGTGTTCCTGTTTCAGGAAGGTCGCGATCCGGTCGCCGAGCGCGGCTTCCGGGAAATCGCGCGATTGACCGGCGGTGCCTGGTGCCGTTTCGACGCCGGCGCGGCGGAGCAGCTCAGCGCGCTGCTGCGCGCGGCGGCGCGCTACGCGGCGGGCGGGCGGCAGGCGCTGACCGCGCTGGCGAACTCGTCGCCGGGAGCCAAGCAGTTGCTGGCGGCCATGTCCGGGCCGAAATCGGGGGCGGGATGATCAATCTTCTGGCCGGTGCGGCCATCGTCGCGCTGCTCTATTACGGACTTAAGTTCTTCGCGCGCACCGATCCCCAGCGTCTCGCCCGCCTCGCCCGCAGCGTCGGCGGATGGATCGCAATATTGCTGGCCGGCTTTCTGGGCGCGCGTGGGCATATCGAGACCGCGCTGCCACTTGGCATCTTCGGCCTGTCGCTGCTTGGCTGGAACATTGGTACCAGCGGCAAGTCGCCCTGGTCGCGGCTGCGCCGCAGCGCCGGCCGCTCCTCGACGGTGCGGACCGCCAGTCTCGAAATGGTGTTGAACCATGACAGCGGGCAGCTCGCCGGCCGGGTTCTCGCCGGCCCTCTGGCCGGACGGGAACTCGACACCCTGGCAACGGGCGAGGTGGCGCGGCTGGCACTGACGCTCGATGCGGAAAGCCGGCAGCTACTCGAAGCTTATCTGGACCGCCGGGCGCCCGGTTGGCGTGAACACGCTGAGGGCGAAGCGGGCCGGCGGAGCGCTGCGCCGCCGCAGAGCGGTGCGATGACGGAACAGCAGGCCTACGAAGTGCTGGGGCTTCAGCCGGGGGCGGGGACGGACGAGATCCGAAAAGCTCACCGCACTCTTATGAAGAAACTCCATCCCGACCAGGGCGGGTCGAACTATCTCGCCGCCCGGGTGAACGAGGCTAAGGACATCCTGCTCCGCAGCCATTGAACGCCCCGTTTCCAATCAGTTGCGGAAGATCATGCAGCCGAACTGGCCCTTCAGCGCCTTGCACGCCTTCTGGGCCGCGGACTGCTCGTCGAAGCCGGCGAAGCGGGCCCGTACGATGGTGCTCGAACCCTTGGTCGCCTGCTCGGTATAGGGGTCGACCTTGGCAAGGGCGGAGCCGGCCTTGGCCTTGGCCTTGGCGAGCTGGGCACGGGCATCGGCCTCGCTGCCGAAAGCGCCGATCTGGATGGCCCAGCCCGAACGCGGGGCCGCCGTGGCGCGCGAGGTGGTCTCGGCGATCTGACGCGGGATTTCCGCCGGATCGGCGCTGGCGAGACGCACCGGCTTGGCGGTCGGCGTCGGCTTGGGCGCCTGGGCGATCTGCGGCGGCAGGGCGCGGCCGGAAGGGGCGGACTGGGTGAAGGCCAGCGTGCCGAGGATGCCGGGCTGGTTCGAGAACCCAGCCACGGGGGCGGACGGCTTGGCGACCGCCACAGTCTTCACAGCGGTGGGGACGATGGGCTCGACCGAACCGACCGAGGGGGCCGGTGGCGGCAGGGGCGCCGTGCGGGCCGGGGCCGGCTCCGGCATGGCCTGGGAGACCATGGCGATGCGCTGGGGCGGCAGGGCGCCGGTGGTGACGGGATCGGCTTCGCTGGCCCGCTCGGCGGTGTCCTCGTCGACCTCGTCCGGCGCGGGGGCATCGACCACCGAGGCCATGGCGAGATTCGGCCGCCCCGAGGGGATCGGGATAACCGCGGGCGCCGGCGCTGCCATCGGGGTGGGGATCGGCGCCGCCTGCGCGACCGCCACTTCCTCGATAGCGCCGCCGCCCGCGGGAGGCGAGGACATGCGCGCCACCATCTGACGGCCGGCATAGGCGCGATCGAAGGTCCCGGAGATCAGCTGCGCCATGCGATTGTCGCGCGAGGCGCCGCTGGTTCCGCCGAGCACTACGCCGATTACGTAGCGGCCATCGTTCTTGACGCTGGTCAGCAGGTTGAAGCCGGAGGCGTTGGTGTAGCCGGTCTTGATGCCGTCCACGCCTTCGAGGCGCCCGAACATGCGGTTGTGGTTGCGGATCGCGACGCCCTGGTAATTGAACGAACGGATCGAGAAATACGCGTAATAGCGTGGGAACCGCTCCTGGATCGCGCGCCCGAGGATGGCCAGGTCGCGTGCGGTGGTGACCTGCTGCGGGTTGGGCAGACCGTTCGGGTTCTTGAAGGTTGTGCGGGACATGCCGAGCTGGCGGGCCCGACGGGTCATGAGCGCCGCGAACGTATCGGAATCGCCGGCGATCGCCTCGGCGATCACCACGGCCGCGTCGTTGGCCGAACGGGTGATCAGGCCTTGGAGCGCATCCTCGACCGAAATGGTCGAGCCGGCTCTCAACCCCAGCTTGGTGGGCGACTGCCGCGAGGCATAGGCGGAGACGGGGAGGCGGGAATCGAGTCGGAGCCGCTTGGCGTCAAGCTGCTCGAAAAGCAGATAGAGCGTCATCACCTTGGTCAGCGATGCAGGATGACGCAGCGCGTCGGCATTGTCCTCGTGCAGGACGCGACCGGTATTGGCGTCGATCACGATGTCGGCATGACCGCGATGCCATCGGGTATCCACCACCTGGGCGGCAACCGGTTTCTTCCGGCTGACCTTCTTTTTTCTGGCTGCGGCGTCGGCAATGCCGGTGCCCGCGATCGATAGCACCAGAATGGCCACCCCAGCGCGCAGAAGTTGCGTGCCCACAGTTCCCGGAAGCCGCATGAACCCGTCCCGTCACTCAATTTGCCGGCCCGCGCCGGTCACTCGCATGAGGCCGGCAGGCGCTGATGCGGCGCCCTGAGGCGACCCGTACCGAGCTGACCGTTGCCGGACGATCACTCCCGCAATGATAAAGAGAGCGCGGTTACGAACTCGTAAATCCCGGCGTAAGCGAGGCAATTGCAGGCGCTTGGCAAAACTGGGTCAGTCATGCTGTCTTGTTGCGTCGCACAAAAATTATTGACGTTGATGCTGCGGCGCATTATTTCTGATGTCAGCGACGTTCATGCTGGCGGCGCGCGGTCAACGTTGGCGCATGAGAAAAGTGAGGAACGACCCGATGATTCAGAACATCGACGAAATTCAGAAGCTGGGCAAAGATAATCTCGACCTGGCCATGAAGAGCTTCGGCACCGTGTCGAAGGGTGTGCAGGCCATCGCCGTGGAAGTGGCCGACTACTCGAAGAAGTCCTTTGAGGAAGGCACCGCAGCGGCCGAGAAGCTGTTCGGCGCCAAGACCCTCGACAAGGCGGTCGAGATCCAGTCCGACTATTTCAAGAATTCCTATGAGAGCTTCGTTGCCCAGGCGACCAAGATCGGCGAGCTCTATGCCGATCTCGCCAAGGAATCCTACAAGCCCTACGAAGGCATTCTCGGCAAGCTGCCGATCGGCAAGTGACGCCTGGCCGATAACCGTCGCTGTTCGGTCCGCTCGATGGTGGGCCGCGTAGATTTGTCTCATGCGCCCGAAAGGCCCGGTGAAAGCCGGGCCTTTTTTATTTGGTGTCTTTGCTTTTCAGGGTTTTTCCCGCTTCGCACGGTGCCGAGCGGTGCCGCGCGCCGGTCAACTCATTGCGACCGGCGCGCGCTCTCGCTACTCTGGCGGAGTGAGCCGGGCATACCTATTATATCGTGCAGCCCGGCCAGCTTAGCCGCGCGAGGTGAGCCTTTCATGTCAGTGACCACGCCTTCCCGATTTGTCGATACCATGATGGGCGACGATGAGCGTCGCCGCCGCGGCGATGGCATGCCCGGGACAGCGGTGATCACGCGCACCAAGCCGCAGGTGAAGCGGCCAAGTCTGTATCGGGTGCTGCTCCTGAACGACGACTACACGCCAATGGAGTTCGTCGTGCACGTGCTGGAGCAGTTCTTCAACAAGAACCGGGAGGAGGCCACCCACGTCATGCTGCATGTGCATCAGCACGGCGTGGGGGAGTGCGGCGTCTTCACCTATGAGGTGGCCGAAACAAAGGTCACGCAGGTGATGGACTTCGCACGAAAGCACCAGCATCCTTTGCAGTGCGTCATGGAGAAGAAGTGACGCTCTGCAGCGGCTAAACGAAGAGGTACCCATGCCGACCTTCTCCCGCAGCCTCGAGCAATCGCTTCACCGAGCCCTGGCGCTCGCCAACGAACGTCACCACGAGTACGCGACCCTCGAGCACCTGCTGCTGTCCCTCGTGGACGACCAGGATGCCGCGGCGGTGATGCGGGCCTGTAACGTCGATCTTGAAAAGCTTCGCCGCAACCTTGTCGAGTATATCGATACCGAGCTCGACAACCTGGTGCAGGACGGTGGCGAGGATTCCAAGCCGACGGCCGGCTTCCAGCGCGTGATCCAGCGCGCGGTGATCCATGTCCAGTCGTCCGGGCGCGAGGAAGTGACCGGCGCCAATGTTCTCGTCGCGGTTTTTGCCGAGCGCGAGAGCCATGCGGCCTATTTCCTGCAAGAACAGGACATGACCCGTTACGACGCGGTGAACTACATCAGCCACGGCATTGCCAAGCGCGCGGGCATGTCGGAAAGCCGGCCGGTGCGCGGTGCCGAAGAGGAGACCGAGACGAAGACCGGGGAAGAGACCAAGAAGAAGGCCGATGCGCTCGACGCCTACTGCGTGAACCTCAACAAGAAGGCACGTGATGGCAAGATCGACCCGCTCATCGGCCGCGACAGCGAGATTCAGCGGACCATCCAGGTGCTCTGCCGCCGGTCCAAGAACAACCCGCTTTTCGTTGGTGACCCCGGCGTTGGCAAGACCGCCATCGCCGAGGGGCTGGCCCGTCGCATCGTCGACGGCGATGTGCCCGAGGTACTGGCCACCGCCACGGTCTTCTCGCTCGACATGGGCTCTTTGCTCGCCGGCACCCGCTACCGCGGCGATTTCGAGGAGCGCCTCAAGCAGGTCGTCAAGGAGATCGAGGCCTATCCCAACGCCATCATGTTCATCGACGAGATCCACACCGTAATCGGTGCCGGGGCCACGTCGGGCGGCGCGATGGATGCCTCGAATCTGCTCAAGCCGGCCCTTGCCTCCGGCTCGCTGCGCTGCATCGGCTCTACCACCTATAAGGAGTATCGCCAGTACTTCGAAAAGGACCGCGCCTTGGTGCGTCGCTTCCAGAAGATCGATGTCGCCGAGCCGACCGTCCCGGACGCGATCGAGATCCTCAAGGGCCTGAAGCCCTATTTCGAGGATTATCACCGGCTGCGCTACACCAACGACGCCATCAAGGCGGCGGTGGAACTCTCCGCCCGTTACATCCACGACCGCAAGCTGCCCGACAAGGCGATCGACATTATCGACGAGTCGGGCGCCGCGCAGATGCTGCTGCCGGAGGCCAAGCGCAAGAAGACCATCGGCGTGAAGGAGATCGAGGCGACCGTCGCCACCATCGCCCGCATCCCGCCCAAGACGGTCTCCAAGGACGATGCCGAGGTGCTCGCCACGCTGGAGACGACGCTCAAGCGGGTCGTCTACGGTCAGGACAAGGCTATCGAGGCGCTGTCCTCGGCGATCAAGCTGGCCCGTGCCGGTCTGCGTGAACCGGAGAAGCCGATCGGCTCCTACCTGTTCTCCGGCCCAACCGGCGTCGGCAAGACCGAAGTGGCCAAGCAGCTTGCCTCCTCGCTCGGTGTCGAGCTGCTGCGCTTCGACATGTCGGAATATATGGAACGTCACACCGTCTCGCGGCTGATCGGCGCGCCTCCCGGCTATGTCGGCTTCGACCAGGGCGGGCTGCTTACCGATGGCGTCGACCAGCATCCGCATTGCGTGCTGCTGCTCGACGAGATCGAGAAGGCGCATCCCGACCTGTTCAACATCCTGTTGCAGGTGATGGATCACGGCCAGCTGACCGACCACAATGGCAAGCAGGTGAGCTTCCGCAACGTCATATTGATCATGACGACCAATGCGGGCGCTGCGGATCTGTCGAAGTCGGCCTTCGGCTTCACCCGCTCCAAGCGGGAAGGCGACGACGTCGAGGCGATCAACCGGCTGTTCGCGCCGGAATTCCGCAACCGGCTTGACGCCATCATCGGCTTCGCTCACCTCGCCAGCGACGTTATCGGCCTGGTGGTGGAGAAGTTCGTGCTGCAGCTGGAAGCGCAGCTCGCCGACCGCAACGTCACCATCGAGCTGTCGGACGATGCAACGGCCTGGCTGGTGGAACGCGGCTATGACCAGCAGATGGGAGCCCGCCCGATGGGCCGGGTGATCCAGGAGCACATCAAGAAGCCGCTGGCCGACGAGGTGCTGTTCGGCAAGCTGAAGAATGGCGGCCATGTCCGCGTCATCGTTGTCACGGACGAGGCCGGCGAGAGCACGCTCGGCTTTGAGTTCCCGGAAGGCCCGGTCACCCCGAAGCCGGAGAAGATCGAACCGCCCAAGGCCAAGCGGGCTCCACGCCGCAAGCCCGCCGCCCCCAAGGCCAAGAAGGCGGGGCCGGGTGAAGGCGGCAGCCGCGGCCGTCCATCCGGTGGCTCGCGCGTGCCGAAGGTGCCGCTGGTCAAGGCCTAAGCCTTCTCGTCGCAATCACAGCCCGCCCGCCGGACATGCCCGGCGGGCGGGTTTTCTTTTGCCGTCGCGCTTTAGGGGCTCCGGTTTCACCGCATCGATGCGAATCTTCCGAAGGTCGAGCTTGACCGCGACGGCGCACCGGTCAATCAACGGCCGACATGAGTGCGCCGATGCAGCCATCAGATCCAGCCGCCACCGAGGCCGGCCCCACCTTTCGTGCCAGCTACTTCCTGCGAGGTGTCGCCGGGGCCTTCTCGGTGCCCGGCGTCGTGCTGATGGCGACCTTTGTCGGCTTCGGCGGCCTGCTGCACGATGTCGGTTTCCCGATCGGCGCCGGGTTGCTGTCGACGTTGCTGATATGGGCGCTGCCGGCTCAGGTGATCCTGGTTGGCGGCATCGCTTCGGGCGCGGCGCTACCGGCGCTGGCGGTCGCGGTCTGCCTCTCCGGCGTACGGTTGATGCCAATGGTGGTGGCGCTGATGCCGCTGATGCGCGGCAGGCGTCCGAATTTGTGGCTGGAACTGATCGCGGCGCATTTCGTCGCCGTCACCATGTGGGTGGAAGGTTTCCGGCTACTGCCCAAGGTGGCGGTGGAGGGACGTCCATCCTATGCCATTGGGCTGGGTGCGGGGCTGGCGTCGGTTAGCATGATCGCCACAGGCGCCGGCTTCTATCTCACCAGCTTGCTGCCGGGTCCGCTGGCTGTCGCTCTGCTGCTGCTCACCCCGATCTCCTTCACCATTCTTCTGGTGCGCAATGCGCGCGAGCGGGTGGACTGGCTCGCCATCGGGTTCGGCGCGGCGCTCTCGCCGCTGGTCGCCAATACGCCGGGTGGCCTCGACCTGTTCTGGAGCGGGGTCGGCGGCGGAACGCTGGCTTTCTTCATCGCCCGGATTTGGAAGGCCGACCGGGCATGACGCCGTTCTCCAATGAGATGACCGCAATTCTCGTGGTGATCGTCGTCGGCTTTCTGCCGAACGAGATATGGCGGCTGCTCGGTGTGCTGCTGGGGCGCGGGCTCGACGAGAACAGCGCCTGGATGCAATGGGTGCGAGCGGTGGCGACTGCGCTGCTCGCCGCCGTCGTCGCGCGTCTCCTCATCACCCCGAGCGGCGCGCTGGTTGCGTTGCCGTTCCTGCTGCGCGCCGGTGCGGTCGGCGCCGGCGTCGCCGGCTTCCTGCTGGTGCGGCGCTCGGTGCTCGCCGGCGTGCTGACCGCCGAAGCGGTGCTGATCGCCGGCGCCTGGTGGCTCGGCGTCGCGAACTGACGCCGAGGCGGGCACGGCTCAGCCCTGCAGCGCCGCCTTCAGCTTTGCCGCCTGTTCGGCGAGGATCTCGGGCGCTTCCTTGTAGGACAGCGGCGGCCGAAGCTCGACGCCGAGCCGGCGCGGAATCACATGAACGTGCAGGTGGAACACTTCCTGCCCGCCGGCATGCTCATTGTGCTGGGTCAAGGTGATGCCTTCCGCCTCGAAGACGCCGAGCTGGGCCCGGGCGATGCGCTGGGCGGCCGCCATCACCGCGGCGAGATCGTCGGCCTCGACGTCCAGCAAGTTGCGGCTCGGCGCCTTCGGGACCACCAGCGTATGACCGGTCGCCCGCGGCATGATGTCGAGGAAGGCGAGCACCTTGTCGTCTTCATAAACCCGGTGCGACGGGATCTCGCCGCGCAGGATCTTCGCGAAGATGTTGTTCGGATCGTAGGCCATCTCACCCTCCATATGCCCGGCTTGGATGGCAAGCCGGGAGGCGCGGGTCAAGGCTCGTCGTGCTCCCGACGAAAGGGCGCCTGCGCGGCGAGTTCCGTCTGCGCCTCCTGCGAATAGCTGCGCTCGCGCGCCAGATAGGCGGCAACCGCCTCGCGGAAGCCGGGATCGGCGATGAAATGCGCCGAGCGGGTGGTCACCGGCAGATAACCGCGCGCCAACTTGTGTTCGCCCTGGGCGCCGGCCTCGACCGTGGAGAGGCCTCTGGCGATGGCGAAATCGATAGCCTGATGGTAGCAGACCTCGAAATGCAGGAAGGGATGCTCCTCGATGCAGCCCCAGTGCCGGCCGTACAGCGTGTCCGAACCGATGAAGTTGATCGCGCCGGCGATCGAGCGGCCGCCACGCCGTGCCATGACCAGCAGGATGCGGTCGGCCATGCGTTCGCCGATCAGCGAATAAAAGCGGCGGTTGAGATAGGGCCGGCCCCATTTGCGCGAGCCGGTCTCCATGTAGAAGGCGAAGAAGGCGTCCCAATCCGCCTCGGTGATGTCCCGGCCGGTGAGCCACTTGATTTCGATGCCGTCCGCCAGCGCGTCGCGGCGCTCGCGGCGGATCATCTTGCGCTTGCGGGAGGCAAGCTCGCCGAGGAAGTCGTCGAAACCGCCATAGCCCCGATTGGTCCAGTGGAACTGTTGATCGATGCGCGGCAGCCAGCCCTCGGCATCGAAGACGGCGGCATCGGTTTCGGTGAGGAAGGTGGCGTGCACCGAGGAGGCGCCGCGCATGTCGCACAGCGTGGCGAGGCCCTGCGCCAGCGCCCGCCGCGCCGCGGCGGCATGGGTCCCGGGGCGCACCAGCAGCCGCGGGCCGGTCGCCGGGGTGAAGGGCACGCTGACCTGGAGCTTCGGATAATACTGGCCGCCGGCTCGCTCATAGGCATCGGCCCAGCCATGATCGAAGACGTATTCGCCCTGCGAATGCGACTTCAGATAGGCCGGACAGATGGCCAGCGGCTGACCGCCCTCGCTCTCCAGAACCAGATGCTGCGGGTGCCAGCCGGTGCGGGCGCTGACGGCGCCCGATTCTTCCAGCGCCGATAGAAACTCGTGCGAAACGAAGGGGTTGTAGGAAGAATTCTCAACTTTTGCATCAGAAATGCCGTCCAACACATTGGAGGGGTTGGCGCAGGCGTTCCACTGTGCGGCGGGGAGGGCGGTGATGTCGCTCTCGACGCGCAGGCGGATGGTGTCGGAACTCATGAGCGTCGCGGAACCTCGGGCCGGGCGCGGCGGAGGCGCCGCACCGCACAATGTGCGCCTTCATCCCGCGTCCTTAAAGAGCCCTCACGCCGATTCGATATCGGGCAGGAAACCCTCGAAGATGATCTGATCGGCGTGCCGTGCCGCGATCGCCCGATCAGCCGGCGTGCGCACCGTCCAGCTCAGCACCGGCAGTCCGGTGGTGCGCCGAGCGAGCGATACCGCCGGCGACGGCAGGTCCTTCACATAGTGGGCCAGGAAATCCGGTCGCATGCGCGGGAAATGCAGCAGATTGCCCCAGGCGAACCGGGTCGCCGGACTGAGGAGGTCCCATTCCGGGTCGTCGTAGCGGCGTTCCATGGTGAAGCCGCGCGGAATGGCGGGGGCGAGCGTCCGCACCGCCGCCACCAGATCGGGATCGAACGACATCAGTGCTATCGGGCCGGCATAGGTGGCCAGCACGTCGGCGGCGCGGATGGCGATGGCCGTATTGCCGTCGTAGCGGCTCTTGAGCTCGACCACCAGCGGCACGCGGCCGCCGACGCGCTCCAGAAGCTCGGCGAGCGTCATGATGCGATCGGCGGTGCCGCGCATGGCGATGCCCTTGAGCTGTCGAAGGGTGAGCGCCTCGGTCGGTCCGGTCGCTTCCGTCAGCCGGTCGAGATCGTCGTCATGGAACACCACCGCCTCGCCATCGGCCGAGAGCTGGATGTCGACCTCGATGGCGTAGCCGCACGCCAGCGCGGCATCGACCGCCGAGGCCGTGTTCTCGATGATGCCGCGCGCCGCATCATGCAGCGCGCGGTGAGCGACGGGACGCGCGGTCAGCCAGATGGGGGCGCTCATGACGCGCTCAGGCGAATTCGATCACCGCATCGATTTCCACGGCAACGCCCAGCGGCAGCGCCGCCACTCCGACCGCCGAGCGCGCATGCCGGCCGGCATCGCCGAACACCTCGACGAACAGATCGGAGGCGCCGTTCACCACCTTGGGCTGATCGATAAAATCCGGCGCCGAGTTCACGAAGGCGTTCAGCTTCACCACCCGCTTCACCCGGTCGAGATCGCCGAGCGCCGCCTTGATCTGGGCGAAGATGTTGATCGCGCACTGGCGCGCCGCGGCCTTGCCGGCTTCGACATCGGCATCGACACCGAGCTTGCCGGTGATCGGCTTGCCGTCGGCGATGGAAACCTGGCCGGAAATCCAGAGCTGGTTGCCGCTGATCACCGTCGGTACATAATTGGCGACCGGCGCGGTGGCGGCCGGCACCGAGATACCGAGGGAGGCGAGCTTGGATTCGACGGTGCCGGACATCTGTGTCTCCATTGGCGACGCATGCGGGGCGACGAGGCGGGCACTCAAAATTTTGCCCATCTTGTCGCCTTCGTTGGGGTAGCGATGTTTGGCCTATCGATCCGACGCGCGCAAGCCGCGCCCTTCCGGAAGGAGCTGGAACTGATGACTGTGCCTGCCACTCTCAGGATCTACGCGTTCGCCGGAGTTTCTTTCCTGGCTTTCGTCCTGCCGGCTTCGGCGACGATCCGGCTGGAGCCGCACCGCGCGACCTACGAATTGTCGCTCGACGCCGCCAAGCCGGCGAAGAACGTCAACGCCGCCGAGGGGACGATCGTCTACGAGCTGCGCGGCAATGCCTGCGACGGCTATTCGGTACAACTGCGCCAGAGCACCAGCTTGGAGACCGAGGGCGGCCGCTTGAGCAGCGCCATCACCACGGCCACCTGGGAGGATGGCGAGGGCAACGCCTATCGCTTCCGCGTGGAGAACACGGTGAATGACGATCGCCCGGAGGAGGCGGACGGTGTCGCCGAGCGCAAGGACGGCCGGCTGATCGTGAAGGCCACCAAGCCGGAGGCGTCCACCATCGAGCTCGCCAAGGGCGTGCTGCTGCCGACCCAGCACATGATCCGCGTGCTCGCCGCCGCCGAGCAGGGGGATTCGGTGTTGGAGGCGCCGGTTTATGATGGCTCGCCGGACGCCCGGAAGATCTACGACACGCTGTCGGTCATCGGTCGCGCCGTCACCGGCGGTGCCGGGCTGGAGAAGACGGCCAGCGACGGCGTTCTTGCCGGGCGTGCCCGCTATCCGGTGGTGATCAGCTATTACGAGCGCGGTTCGGCGGAGCAGGCGCCGGACTACACGATCAGCTTCGACCTCTATGACAATGGCGTCAGCCGGGCGCTGAAGCTGGACTATGGCGACTTCGCCCTGCGCGGCACGCTCACTTCCTATGAGGCGCTGCCGCAGGAGAACTGCTCGAAGTAGCAGGCTTCTCCTCGCGCCGGCCCGGCCGGCCGGCATCGATGAGGATGCCGCGCTCGATGATGCCGCGGCCGAATCGCTCGCGCAGGCGATCGGCGGCGATTTCGGCGTGGGCGGCCTTGGTGCCCGTCGTGTCGATCAGGTCGTCGGGATCGGCGGTCGCGGGATCGGCGAGATCGGAGACGCCGATGCCGATCAGCCGAAAGCGCCGCCCATCCGTCTCGTGGCGCAGCAGATCGCGGCCGTGGTCGAACAGCCGGTTGGCGAGGCGGGTCGGGTTGTCGAGCGAGCGGGCGCGGGTAATCAGCCGGAAATCGGCGGTCTTCAGCTTCAGCGTGACGGTGCGGCCGGCATGACTGCCGGCCTTGAGCCGGTCCGACAGCTTGCGGCACAGCGCGTAAAGCGCCTGTTCGAGCTCGCGGAAGTCGGAAATGTCGGTATCGAAGGTGGTCTCGGTGGAGACGCTCTTGGTCTCGCGCTCCGGATTGACCTTGCGCTCGTCGCGGCCGAAGGCGAGGCGGGCGAGCCGTAGCCCCTCATTGCCGAAGCGGCGGGCCAGTGACGTCTCGCCGGCCGCTTGCAGATCGGCAATGGTGCGGAAGCCCTCCTTGGCGAGGCGCTCCTGCGTCACCTTGCCGACGCCCCAGATCGTGCCCACCGGCCGCGAGGCGAGAAAGCCGGCCGCCTCCTCCTTGCCGATCACCGCGAAGCCGCGCGGCTTGTCGAGTTCGGACGCGATCTTGGCGAGAAACTTGTTGGGCGCGAGGCCGATGGAGAGGCTGATGCCGATCTCCGCCTCGACGTCGCGCGCCAGCCGGGCGAGGCTGCGCGCCGGGCTCTCGCCATGCAGGCGCTCGGTGCCGGACAGGTCGAGAAAGGCCTCGTCGATCGACAGCGGCTCGACCAGCGGGGTCAGCCGGCGCATGCGCTCGCGAACCTCGCGACCCACCGTCACATATTTCGCCATGTTCGGCTTCACCACCACCGCCTCGGGGCACAGGGCCAGCGCCTTGAACATCGGCATGGCCGAGCGCACGCCCTGCACGCGGGCCAGATAGCAGGCGGTGGAGACCACGCCGCGCTTGCCGCCGCCGATGATCACCGGCACGTCGCGCAGGCTGGGGTCGTCCCGCTTCTCGACCGCCGCGTAGAAGGCGTCGCAGTCGATATGGCCGATGGTCAGCAGGTCGAGCTCGGCATGGCGGATGACGCGCGGGCTGCCGCAATGCCCGCAGCGCAGCCCGATCGACCCGCCGGGGCGCGCGTCGGCCAGGCAATCGCGGCAGAAGGCGGCCATGGTCCTCAACCCTCTCGGTTCGCGGCGTCAGTCCTCCGCGTCAGTCCTCACTGCCGGCATGAGCAAGGATGTCGCGCGCGACCACCACGTGGCCGGGATCGATCTTCGCCTGCGCGGCATAGTCGATGAGCAGATCCTGCCGGTTGATCAGGTGATCGAGCAGCGCCACATGGAAGGCGGGCGAGCCGGCCACCCCGCGCAGATCGGCGGGCGAGAGGCCGGTTTCGGCGAGGAACGCGCCGATTCGCTCCGGGTCTCCGGCCATGAAGCCGAGGACGCCGATGGCGACTTCCTGCGCGGCCTGTCGGGTGGAGAGTGGCTTGGATTTGAGGCTTCGCATTTGTGGTTCCGTAAGGAATGGCAGGCTAGGTTGAGTCTGGCTGAAAGTTCGCTTCGGCCAAGAGCTTCTCGACAATTCGCTCGAGCGCCGTCGCACCCGCCCAGAATCGCATATCGAGCGCCACATGCCCAAGACCGTTTTGATCGTGGAAGATAATGAGCTCAACATGAAGCTCTTTCGCGATCTGCTGGAAGCTCACGGCTACGCGACGCTCGCCACCCGCCACGGCGTGGAGGCGATGGAGCTTGCCCGCAGGCACCGGCCGGACCTTATCCTGATGGATATCCAGCTGCCGGAAGTTTCCGGTCTTCAGGTCACCGCCTGGCTGAAGGCGGATCCAGAGCTTAAGGCGATTCCGGTGGTGGCTGTGACGGCCTTCGCCATGAAGGGCGACGAGGAGCGCATCCGGCAGGGGGGGTGCGAAGCCTATCTTTCGAAGCCGATCTCGGTGGCGAAGTTCCTGGAAACGGTTCGCCATTTCGTGCCGCTGGACTGAACAGCCGGCCGATGTCGCGCCAGTGCCCGATATTATAGGCGCGAAGCCAAAATAATTTCGGAATATTACCGCCGCCAGGTCTGGTGCGCTTTCGAGAACTCATCTAAATTCCAGTCAATAGCTGCCTGGCGGGCAGTTCGCTTGAAAACAAGCGGTGGCGGGGGCTCGCTACATTTCCTTCTTTGTGCGTGCAGCAAGCGTAAAGGAGCGCGACAGCGAAAGCTGAGCGCCCGAATACTGTCTCGTGTGTGCCTGTGGTTTCTGTGCGTAGCGGTGCGATGGTCCGAACGCCGGAACTCCGTTATGGAAATGGTATAATGTTGCCGTCTCGACGAGAATTCATGAAGTGGAGCGCGGCCGGCGGCATCGTGCTCAGCCTGTCTCGTTTCGCCGGTGCGCAAACGCCCGACTTCCTGGAGCGCGAGACGCTGCCGGGCAGGGGCGTTCCCCATCCGGCGGTCGGCCGCGTCGATGGGGTGGCGAAAGTCACCGGCGCCAAGCTCTATGCCTCGGATTTTCGCGCCGTCGACCTGCCGGGCTGGCCGGCGCAAACCCATCACGCGCTGCTGCTGCGCACGCCCGACGCCAGCCACGTCTATGAAGGGCTTGCACTCGATGGTCTCGGGGCCGATGCGAAGCCGGTGGTCATCGTCACCGCCGAGGACGTCGCCAAGATCGGCTTGCGGGTGCCTTCCTTCTATACGGGCGACCTGTTCTGCCCGGTCGGCACGACGCCGCTCTATCTCGGCCAGCCTGTGGCGCTGCTCATCTTCGACCGCTTCGACGCCTATGATCGGGCTCGCACCTTCCTCCGTGACAATCCACATCTGAAGTTCGGCGCCGAGACCGGGCCTCTTGCCCGGCCGAATTACGGCGCCTTCCGCTTCACCCGTGTCGCCGGTGCGACCCCGGATGCGCCGGACCTGTATTCGCCGATCCAGGAGGGCTGGATCAGCCCCGGTTTCGTCGAGAGCAGCGGCCGACCGGTCTGGCAGGTGCTGCCGGATGCCAAGGGCGCCGACTACGTCAAGGGCGCCACCTATGGCACCGCGATCCGCGACGAACTGGCCAAGCCCGCAGCCGGCACACTGGTGCTCGACCGCTCCTTCGCGACCCAGTCCATCGACCCGATGTTCCTCGAACCGGAAGCCGGGCTCGGCTTCTACGAGCCGGGCGTCAAGAAGCTCGATCTCGTGCTCGGCGTGCAGTCTCCCTTCGAGGCGGCTGAGGCCATCGCCTACATGCTCGGCGAGGCGATGCCGGACTTCAAGCCGGCGAGCATTGACGGCAAGTTCTGCTATGTCGGTGGCGGCTTCGGCGGGCGCGACCACACGCCGTTCCCGCTCTATCTGGCGCTGGCGGCGCTGTTCTTCCCCGGCCGTCCGGTGCGACTGGCGCATGACCGCTACCAGCAGTTCCAGGGCGGCATCAAGCGCCACGCCTTCAAGATGCGCAGCCAGATCGCGGTTGACCGCGCCAGCGGTACGATCGCCGCCTTCGCCGCCGACCATGTGCTCGATGGCGGCGGGCTGATGAACTATTCGGTCAGCGTCGCGGTGGTCGCGGGGACCGGCGCCATCGGCATGTACAGCGTGCCGAAGGTCGACGTGACCACGGTCGCCGAACACACCCGCGGCGTTACCGCCGGGTCGATGCGCGGCTATGGAACCGTGCAGTGCCTCACGGCGCTGGAAACGCTGGTCGACGAGGTGTGCACGACGCTGCCGCTCGACCCGATCGAATTTCGTCGTCGCAATGCGCTCAAGGTCGGCGGGCGCACCCTGACCGGCAATCCCTATTCGGTTTCCGTCCGGGCGCCGGAAATCCTCGACAAGCTCGACGGACACCCGATCTGGCGTAATCGTATGGCGGAGAAGGCGAAGGCGCGGGCCGGCGTGCTGGTGGGCACAGGCGTCGCCTGCGCGGCCAAGGATTACGGCACCGGCGCCGATTGCTCGCTCGGCACGGTGGAGGTCGATGCCGAAGGCCGTATCTCGATCCATAGCGACGCGGTCGAGATGGGCAACGGCATCGGCACCGCGCTGGCAAACCGGGTGGCCGGCCATATTGGCGGCATCGCCGATCAGGTCACGGTGGCGCAGGTCGACGTGTTCGACGCGCTCGGTCTCGTCAAATCCGGCGATCCCTATTCGATCACCCAGGCGGAGCAGGACAAGGCGGCGGCCAATCCGCGCTGGGTGCCGGAAATTTCCTCGGCGACCAGCGCGTCGATCGGCGCCCATGTCGGCACGCAGGCAGCCTCCGAGGCGGCGCGCGTAGTGTTTCGCTTCGGCCTGTGGCCGGCCGCGCTGGCCATCTGGGGCATCCCGGCCGCCGATCCGCGCGTCAACCAGTGGGACCAGGCGTTCTGGCAGGGCGAGACGCTGATCTTTTCCGGCCTGCCGCCGCTGGCGCTCAAGGCGATTGCCGCCAAGGCGCACCAGCAGGGCGGCGTCACCGGCGCCATGACGCATGCCTTCTCGCGCTGGGCGTGGTCCGAGGCGACCTTTGCGCTGCCCGGCGGCGACTGGTCCGCCGATATCGACGCGCTGGCGGTGCGTCGCGGCAGCGGCGAGTTCCAGGTGCTGGACCGCAAGGCGGTCGCCTTCCCGCCCACCGACTACAACCGCATCGGCACCTCCTTTGCCTCCATGTGCGGCACGACGGTGCGGGTGGAGATCGAGAGAGCCACCGGCAAGCTCACCATCGCCAAGGCCTATAGTGTCGTCGAATGCGGCCAGGCGCTGGTGCCGGAGATCGTTCTGGGGCAGGCACAAGGCGGCTTCGCCATGGGCGTCGGCCAGGCCCTGCTGGAGGACCTGCCGCCCTTCGAGGAGGGACCCGGCAACGGCCAGTGGAATCTCGGCCGCTACGTGGTGGCGCGCGCCTCCGACCTGCCGCTGCACGACCTCGAGATCGAGATCCTGCCGCCGCTGTCGCCGCGCGAACCGCCCAAGGGCATGGCTGAGGTGGTGATGATTCCGGTCATACCGGCGTTGCTGAATGCCATCTTCGATGCCACCGGCCATCGCTTCCAGTCGCTGCCGGTGACGCCGCAGATGATCAAGGGAGTTATCGGGTGACCGCGCTCAGCCTCACCATCAACGGTCGCGCCATCGGCCCCATCGAGGTGCGCGACGACCTTTCGATGAACGATTTCCTGCGCGAGGTGCTGGGTATGACCGGCACCAAGTTCGGCTGCGGCGCCGCCCAGTGCCTCAGCTGCGCGGTGATCGTCGACGAGGACGGCGCCAGCTCCACCCGGCCGACCTGCATCGCCCCGGCAGTCGATTTCAATGGCCTGACCATCCGCACCGTCGAGGGGCATGCCGCCGGCGGCGCGCTCACTCCGCTGCAGGTGAGTTTCATCGAGCATTTCGCCTTCCAGTGCGGCTATTGCACGCCGGGCTTCCTCAATGAGGGGCAGGTGTTTCTGGAGCGGCTGGCGCGCGATCCGATCCCGCGCGCGGAGCTGGAGCGCACCATTACCGAGGCGCTGGACGGGCATCTGTGCCGCTGCTCCGGCTATGTGAAGTACCATGAGGCGGTGCGCGCGGTCGTCCTGGCCGATGCCGGCCGCTATCTGACCTGAGAAGGTGCCATGATGATCCGCGAATGGCGCTTTCCCGCCCTGATGGTGGCCGCCGTGCTGGCGAGCGCGCTGGCGACCGGTTTCAGCGGTACCGGCGTCTCGGCGACCGGGGCGGGGACGCTGGCGGCGCCGGCCGACTTCGCCCATATCGCCGACCCCAAGGCCCGCTCGGCCGCCTATTTCACCGAGCTTGGCAAGGTGTTGACCAATCCGCGCTGCACCAACTGCCACCCGGCGACCGACCGGCCGCGCCAAGGCGACGAGGCCCGGCTGCACCAGCCGCCGGTGTTTCGCGGCCTCGACGGCTTCGGCCTCGATTCGATGCGCTGCAGCAGCTGCCATCGCGCCGCCAATTTCGATCCCGCTCGCATGCCGGGGCACGAAGCCTGGCATCTCGCGCCGCCGGAAATGGCCTGGGAAGGCAAGACGGTTTCGCAGATCTGCGAGCAGATCAAGGACCCGAAGCGCAACGGCAACCGGACGCTGGCCGATCTCATCGAGCATATCGGCAAGGACACGCTGGTCGGCTGGGCGTGGCATCCGGGACCCGGACGCACTCCGGTGCCGGGCACCCAGGCCGAGGCCGGCGCGCTGGTCGAGGCATGGGCCTTGTCCGGTGCGGCCTGCCCCTGACAGGTGCCCAGTATTCCTGACGGATTGGCCGCAGGAGATCCTCCGGCGACTTTCCCCTCAAAGGGGCTTCCCTTTCCGCACCAACAAGCGGCATCACAGGCTGGCCGAGGATGCCTCGGCACAGCGTGGGAGAGGGCAGCCGTGATCGTCGTATTCGGATCCATCAACATGGACCTCGTCGCGACGGTCGTCGCCATTCCGCGGCCGGGGGAGACGGTGCTGTCGCCGGGCTACCGCACGCTGTTCGGCGGCAAGGGGGCCAACCAGGCCGTGGCTGCCGCCCGGGTCCATGACGGCAGGGTCGCCATGGTCGGGCGGATCGGCCGCGACGGTTTCGGCGAGGCGTGCCGCGGCAATCTCGCCGCGAACGGGGTGACGATCGATCACCTCACGGTCGACGACGCGCCCACCGGCTGCGCCTTCATCACCGTCGATGCGCGCGGCGAGAACGCCATAACCGTCGCCAGCGGCGCCAATGGCAATGTCTCGGCGGCCGATCTGCCGGAGGCGCTGCTGGGACCGGACACCATGGCGGTGATGCAGATGGAGGTGCCGCTGGCCGCAAGCCTTGCCGCCGCGCGGCGGGTGAAGGCCGCGGGTGGGAGCGTGATCTGGAACTTCGCGCCGGCTCCCTCCGCCGTCGCGGCGGCGGACCTCGCGGCGCTGCTGGCGCACACCGATATCTTTGTCGTCAATGAACTGGAGGCCTGTGCCGCGGCTGCGCTCATGGAGGAGCCGGCCGATGATTGGGACGCGGCGGCGCGCACCGTCGCCCGGCTCGGCCATACCACCTGTGTCGTCACCGCCGGGGCGTTGGGCGCCGTGGCTTATGCGCCCGACGGCACACGCCTCCATGCGCCGGCGCTGAAGGTGACGCCGGTCGACACCACCGGCGCCGGCGACACCTTCGTCGGCATATTGGCGGCGGAGATGGTGGCCCATGGCCAGCTGGCCGATGCGTTGCATCGGGCATGCCTCGGCGCATCGCTGGCCTGCCTTGCCGAAGGTGCGCAGACCGCCATGCCCACCCGCGCCGCTCTTGCCGCGGCCGATACGACCCGCTGATTAAGAGTCAGTGGCTCCGAGTCGGGCGGTCGAGCACGCGCCGGCCCATCAGGCTGGCCACCAGATCGACGATCAGCCGCGCGGTGCGGCCGCGCTCATCCAGAAACGGGTTGAGTTCGACGAGATCGAGGCTGGTGACGAGGTCGCTGTCGTGCAGCATCTCCATCACCAGATGCGCCTCGCGGAAGGTGGCTCCGCCCGGCACGGTGGTGCCGACGCCGGGCGCGATGTCGGGATCGAGAAAGTCGACATCGAGACTGACATGCAGCAGGCCGTCGGCGGCGGCGACCTTTTCGAGGAATCCACGCAGCAGGACGGCGACGCCGTGCTCGTCGATGGCGCGCATGTCATGCACGGTGACGTCGCCGGCAGCGAGCCGCGCCCGCTCGGCGGGGTCGACGCTGCGTATGCCCATCATGCAGATGCGGGCCATGTCCAGCGGGGCGGCGAGGGGCGGGAAGATGCCCTCGAAACCCGGCTGACCCGTGGCATAGGCCATCGGCACGCCATGGAGATTTCCACTCTCGGTGCTGTCGAGCGTGTGCAGGTCGGGATGGGCGTCGAGCCAGAGCACGAAGAGCGGCCGTTCGAGATCGGCGGCGCGACGGCTGAGGCCGGACAGGGTGCCGGCGGCGAGGCTGTGATCACCGCCCAGGGTGATGGGCATGCCCTCGGCGCTGGCGTCATAGATCGTCGCGGCCAGCAGCTCGGTCCAGGCGACGATCTCCGGCAGGGATTTGATGGCGGCATTGCCGTGCCGGACCTCGGGCTGGCTGGTCGGCGCCAGATTGCCGCGATCGACGACGACATGACCGAGTTCGCGCAGCGCGCCGGCGAGGCCTGCCGCGCGGAAGGCGCTCGGCCCCATGTCGCAGCCAAGCCGGCCGGTTCCCTCCTGCACCGGAGCCCCCAGCAAGATGCATGTCGTCACAGCAGCCTCCCCATTTCGAGGCGGAGA
The DNA here is from genome assembly GCF_018390605.1 of Ancylobacter defluvii. Classification (GTDB taxonomy): domain Bacteria; phylum Pseudomonadota; class Alphaproteobacteria; order Rhizobiales; family Xanthobacteraceae; genus Ancylobacter; species Ancylobacter defluvii. The sequence continues at coordinate 139,663 of NZ_JAHBGD010000002.1, read as the reverse complement.
GACTAGCAAGCCTCCGCGGCGGTGCGAACAGCCGACTTCGGCGGGGAAGCGGCTCCGGTCCGCGTAGCGATGCTGGCGGGTTGCATCGCGCATGGACGATGCATGCGCACGCCTTTTCCCCGCCGCGTCACCAGGGGCGCGCCTCGTTCCCATCATACGTCGGACCGGTCTTTATGCCGGCCTTATGGAGCGCGGTTCAGATCGCAATCGCTTCCTGAGGTTGACCTACCTAGCTTGACGTTGCGGCGCACACGACGCGCCGGCAAGGTGATGATACGCCATGAAACGTCTCAAGCATGCGCTGGCGGCACGGATCGTTCCGATCGCCAATACGTTGCGCTTCGCCGTCGGGAGGGACCGGCTCGGCCATTGGATAGCCCTTGAACTTCAAGGGCGTGGCGGCGGTTTCTTCCGCAGCAGGGAAGCGGCCCTCCACTATGCCGTCACCGAGTGCGGCGGCCGGCGAAGCGCCGTGCGCCTCGTGCGGCGTCCGCTGCTCTTGTCCCTGTAAGGCGGGGAAATCTCAATGCTCAATGGAACATTGGTGCCGTTGGTCACGCCGTTTCTCGGCGCGGCGGTCGATGAGGATGCCTACGCCCATCACATCGAGGGGCTGTTGGCCGCCGGCGTCGGCGGGCTGATCGCTGGGGCCATCGCCGGCGAGGGGCCGACGCTGGCGTCTGCGGAAGCGCTCCGGCTGGTGCGTATCGCCACCCGCATCGCCGGAAGGCGCGTGCCGGTGATCGCGGCAACCGGCACCCATTGCACGGCGACGACGATCCGCGCGACACGGGATGCCGCCGAGGCCGGGGCCGCGGCGGCGATGCTGGTCACGCCCTATTACAACAAGCCGTCGCAGGAAGGCCTCCGCCGGCATTTCGAGGCGGTGGCACGGAACTGCGAACTGCCGCTGATCCTTCACAACGCTCCGCAGCGAACCAATGTCTCGTTGGCGCCCGAGACGATGCGCCGGCTCCTGGAGCAGCCGGGACTGTTCGCGCTGTTCGACGAGGACGAGAATTCCGCTCGCAGCGCGGCCTTGGCACAGAGTTGCGCCGAGCGGCTCTGGAGGATCGCGCCGGGCTGCCAGGCAGCGTTCGCTCCCGGCATCCGGGCGCCGCGCGCCTGCATCGCTACGCTGGCCAACGTCGTGCCGCATCTGTGCGCACGGCTTTGGCAGAAGCGGATGAGCGGACAGGTGGAGGAGGAGGCGCGACTGGCGGCGCCGCTGATCCGGTTGCAGCAGGCCGTCGATCTCGAACCGGAGCCGACCGGCATCAAATATGCCGTCTCGCTGCTCAACCCGGCCTTCTCGCCCATCCCCCGCCTGCCGCTCGTGGAGCCGGCGCCGGCATCGGCTGCGGCCATCCGCGTCGCCCTGGCCGGGCTGACGATCGCGGATGAGCGTGTCCGCGGCGCCTGCCAAGGGCTGCTTCATGCCTGAGCGGAACATGCATCGCCCTAGCGGCGGCCGGATCAGCCGCCAGCGCAGGCGCCACGCCGCCGTGGCACGCATCGCGCTCATCATGAGCGCGGTGCTCGCCCTCGCCATGTTGCTGAGCCGGCTCTCGCCTTTCTGACCCGCCTTCAGGCGGGAGACGGCCGATGCTCCCATGTCGAGCGGATGATCTCCACCAGCTGGCGCAGCGCGGCGTGGTTCTGCCGTCGGCTCGGATAGTACATGGCGAAGCCGGCGCCGGTGGAGGCCCAGTCCGGCAGCACGATCTCGAGCCGCCCATCAGCGAGGTGCGCCCGCACCCGCTCCTCCAGCACATAGCCGATGCCGAGCCCCCGGACGGCAGCATCGATGGTGGTCGCGGTGTCGTTGAAGGTCAGGGTGCCGGGCAGGTCGAGGCGGATCAGTCGTTCGCCGTCGCCGAGCTCCCAGCGAAAGACCGCGTTGTTGCCAAGCATCAGCCGGAGGCAGCGATGATCGCCGAGTTCTTCGGGGAGACGCGGCCGGCCGAAGCGGGCCAGATAGCTCGGCGACGCCACCGTCACCCAGCGCAGCGGCGGGGTTAGCGTCATCGCCACCATGTCTTCCGGTATGGTGTCGCCATAGCGTATGCCGGCGTCGAAGCCTTCCGCGACGATGTCGACCGGTCGATCCTCGACGGCGACAGAAAGCCGGGTCTGCGGAAAGCGCTCGACGAAATCGGGCAGCGCCGGACGCAGCAACAGCATCGCGGCATCGGCCGGCACATTGAGGCGGATCTCGCCGAGCGAGGCGGCGCGTTCGCCGGCCGCCTCGTCCAGCGCGGCGGCGATGGTATCGAAGCCTTCCCCCAGCCGCTCGGCAAGGGTGAGGCCGAGCGTCGTCGGCGCCACCGACCGGCTGGTGCGGTTGAGCAGCCGCGCACCCAGGCGGGTCTCCAGCCGGCGGATCGCATGGCTGAGCGCGGAGGTGGTGACGCCGATCTCGATGGCCGCGCCGGTGAAGCTGCGATGCCGGACGATGGTGGCGAAGGTGCTGAGATCAGCGAGGTCGGAACGCGAAAAGGCGGCCATGCGTGAACTGAGATCCGAGTTTCCTTGAAGCAGGTTCATCAAATCCCGGCCGACCGGTTGGGGCAAGTCCAAGCACAAGTCCAAGCTCGAGCTCAAGCCAGCTTGATGCATGCTCCGCGTGAGGCCCCGACGGCGTCAGCGCGCCGGCCGACGGCGCAGCATGTTCGAGGTGGCGAACAACTCCGCCACCCAGTCGACGAACACCCGCAATCGGCTGCTCAGATGCCGGTTGGGCGAGTAGACCACATGCAGCACGATGGGCTCGGAGTGCCACTCCGGCAGCACCCGCACCAGCCGGCCGCCCTCCAGATGCGGTTCGATCAGCGAGTAGATGGACTGTGCGATGCCGAGCCCGGTCAGGCAGGCGGCGAGATAGGCGGTAGAATCGTTTACCGCCAGCACATACGGCGGATCGAGTTCATAGACTTCCTTGCCGCGCACGACGTCGAAGGACATACGCCGGCCGGTGCGCGGGCTGAAATAGGCGATGGTCTGGTGGCCGCTTTCCAGATCGCGCGGATGCTCCGGCATGCCGTGGCGCTGGATGTAGCCCGGCGTCGCGCACAGCACGAGCTCGATCTCGCCGACCCGTCGGGCGATCAGGCCGGGATCCAGCACGTCGCCGCCGCGGATGGCACAGTCGATGTTCTCCGCCACCAGGTCGGCCGGGCGGTCGGACACGCCGAGATCGAGCTGGATGTCGGGATAGCGCGCATGGAAGTCCGGCAGGGCGGGGATCAGCACGTGCAGCGCCAGCGAGGTGCTGGTGTCCACGCGCAGCCGCCCGGCCGGGCTTGCCTGCGAACGCATCATCGAGCCGTCGAGCTCCTCGAGGTCGGACAGCAGCGTCACCGCGCGCTCGTAATAGGCGGCACCGTCGGGCGTCACCCCGACCCGGCGGGTGGTGCGGTTGAGCAGCTTGGTGCGAAGATGCGCTTCAAGCTGCTGGATCAGCTTGGTGACCGTCGGTTTCGGCATGTCGAGGAGGTCGGCGGCGCGGGTGAAGTTCCCGGCCTCGACCACTCGGACGAAGGCCCGCATTGCCGCGATCTGGTCCATGCCCTGGCTTCTCCCCACCCCGGCGTGACGAATGAAACCCGATATTGTTTCCCTGTATGAATAATGAAATCCCGAATCCGATATTTTTTCATCCTTGCTGAAGGACTAAATCTCGCTGCACTGCAGCAGGGGTGAAATCGGGTGGTTGTCGTGGCCCCCATTTCCCAAGGTGATTTCATGTCGGCTCAATGGACCGAGGACAGGCTGGAACTGGATGGAACGGCGTTGCCGGTTCGCGTCTATCGCGCCGGCACGTCGTTGCGGCCGGTGCCGCTTGTCCTGCATCTTCATGGCGGCACCTTCACCTGCGGCGATTTCGATTGCAGTGCCATGATCTGCCGGGCGATGGCCGAGGCCGGGGCCGTCGTGGTTTCCCTCGATTATCCGCTGGCGCCACAGCATCCGTTTCCCGCCGCGCTCAATATCAGCTTCGCCGCACTCGGCCTGCTCTATCGCCAGCGCGCCCAATGGGCGGGGCGGGGCGCCAAATTGTTCGTTGCCGGTGAGGAGGCAGGTGCCAACATCGCCGCCGCGCTCACCCTGATGGCCCGCGACCAGCATCATCCGCCGGTCGCCGGCCAGATCCTGATTTCGCCCATGCTCGACCCGAGCCTGGCTTCCGGCTCCATCCACGCCGCCGAGGCGGGCGCTGCCGGCTGCAAATGGGCGGATGGCTGGCACTCCTATCTCGGCTCGGCCGATAAGGGCGCGCATCCCTATGCCGCACCGCTCGGCTCGCGCCGCCTCGGTGGAGTCGCGCCGGCCCTCATCATCACCTCGGACGACTGCCCGATGCGCGACGAGAGTCTCGACTATGTCCATCGCCTCCAGGGTTGTGGCGTGCCGGTCGAGAGCCATGTCGTCGCCGATGCCTCCGACTGGCCCGAGGACAACCCAAATGCCGCCGGCCTGCCGCCCTGGGCGCAGGAACTGCGGCCCTTGTTCGCTTCCTTTCTGGCGGGGCGCTCTGTCGCCATCGCCGATACCGTTCAGGCCTGAGGGCCGGGAGATCCTCGCATGAGCACCGAAAACGCTCGCAGTCACGCCGCCGTTCCGGAAATCGTCCAGGCCGAACTCGCGCGCATCGAAACGCAGACGCCACGCCGCCGCTGGCGCGATGCCAGCCTCGCCTTCGGCCTCGCCGGTGTGGCGACGGCTGCCGCGGTCTGGTTCGCCTGGCCGATCAGCACCGCCCTCGCCACCGATCCGCCAGCACAGGCCCAGGCGCCGCAGGCGACGCCGGTCTCGGTCGCGGTGCTGAAGACCCGCGACACCATGGAGTGGGACGAATTCTCCGGCCGCCTTCAGGCGGTAGAGCGCGTCGAGGTGCGCCCGCGCGTCGCCGGCGCGGTGCAGACGGTTCATTTCCGCGAGGGCGCGCTGGTGAAGCAGGGCGATCTTCTCGTCACCATCGATCCCGAGCCCTTCCAGGCGGCCCTGGACCGCGCCGATGCGTTGCGCGAGGCACTCGTCGCGCAGGTCGAATTCTCCCGCAGCGAGGTCGATCGCGGCAAGCAGCTGGTCGACAACCGTGTCGTCTCGGTCCGCGATCTCGACCAGCGCACCAATGTCTTCCGCGAGGCGCAGGCCAATCTGAAGGCGGCGGAGGCCGCGGTGCAGACGGCCAAGCTCGATCTCGGCTACACCGAGGTGCGCGCGCCGGTGGATGGCCGCGTCGGCCGGCTGAACGTCACCGTCGGCAATCTGGTCGCGGCCGGCCCCACCTCGCCGGTACTGACGACGCTGGTCTCCGTCGATCCCATCTATGTCGGCTTCGACGCCGACGAGAATGTGGTCAGCGAAGTGCTCGCCACGATCGGCGACGGCGACGTTCTCAGCCAGATCGATCGCATTCCGGTGGAGATCGCCACGGCGACCACCGGTGCCGACCCGATGCGCGGCCATCTTCAGCTGGTCGACAACCAGGTCGATGCATCGACCGGCACCTTCCGGTTGCGCGCGGTGTTCGACAATCCGCAGGGCCGCCTGGTGCCGGGCCAGTTCGCGCGGGTGAAGATGGGCCGCGCAAAGACCGAGCCGGCGCTGGTCATCAATGAGCGTGCCATCGGCACCGATCAGGACAAGAAGTTCGTCTTTGTCGTCGATGCCGACAGCAAGGCCTCCTATCGCGAGGTGAAGCTCGGGCCGCCGACCGAGGGGCTGCGCGTGGTCACCAGCGGCCTGAAGGATGGCGAACGCGTCGTCGTCAACGGCCTGCAGCGGGTGCGCCCTGGCGCGCTGCTGGCGCCGGAAATCGTGCCCATGGAAACCGCCTCCGCCGCCAAGGCGACGGACTCCGCCACCGTCGCCGCCCAGTAAGGCTCACAGCCTTGGTCTGCTGACCTCCTTTGGGGGGAGGACGCTATGAATCTATCCAAATTCTTCATCGACCGGCCGATTTTCGCCGGCGTCATCTCGGTTCTGATCTTCGTCGCCGGCCTGCTGGCGCTGCGGGTGATGCCGATCTCGGAATATCCCGAGGTTGTGCCGCCGCAGGTCATCGTGCGTGCGCAATATCCCGGCGCCAGCCCCAAGGTCATCGCGGCCACAGTGGCGACGCCGATCGAGGAGCAGATCAACGGCGTCGAGGACATGCTGTACATGTCCTCGCAGGCGACGACCGATGGCGTGATGACGCTCACCGTTACCTTCAAGCTGGGTACCGATCCCGACAAGGCGACGCAGCTGGTGCAGAACCGCGTCAGCCAGGCCGAACCGCGCCTGCCCGAGGAGGTGCGCAGCCTCGGCGTGACGACCACAAAAAGCTCGCCCAACTTCATCATGGTGGTGCATCTGGTCTCGCCGAACGACCGCTATGACATCACCTATCTGCGCAATTACGGCGTCTTGAACGTCAAGGATCGGCTGGCGCGCATCGCCGGCGTCGGTCAGGTCGACATGTTCGGTGCTGGCGACTACTCGATGCGGGTCTGGTTGGACCCGCAAAGGATCGCCGAGCACGGTCTGTCGGCCGGGGACGTCGTCAACGAGATCCGTGCGCAGAATATCCAGGCGGCGGCCGGCATCGTCGGCGCCTCGCCCACCGTTCCGGGCGTCGATCTCCAGTTGTCGGTGAACGCCGCCGGTCGCCTCGAGACCGAGGAGGAATTCGGCGACATCGTGGTGAAGACCGGCGATGACGGGCAGGTGGTGCGCCTGCGCGACGTCGCCCGTCTCGAACTCGGTGCCGCCGACTATGCGCTGCGCTCGCTGCTCGACAACAAGCAGGCGGTTGGCATCGGCATCTTCCAGGCGCCGGGCTCCAATGCGCTGGAGATCGCCGACAACGTCCGCAAGACGATGGAAGAGGTGAAGAAGACGATGCCGGAAGGCGTCGACTATGCCATCGTCTATGACACCACCCGCTTCGTCGATGCCTCGATCGAGGCGGTGATCCACACGCTGTTCGAAGCGGTGCTGCTGGTCGTCATCGTCGTGGTGGTGTTCCTGCAGACCTGGCGCGCCTCGATCATCCCGCTGCTCGCCGTGCCGGTGTCGATTGTCGGCACCTTCGCGGTGATGTATGTCTTCGGCTTCTCGATCAACGCCCTCAGCCTGTTCGGCCTGGTGCTCGCCATCGGCATCGTCGTCGACGACGCCATCGTCGTGGTCGAGAATGTCGAGCGCAACATTGAGGAGGGGCTGTCCCCGCGCGACGCCGCCTATCGGGCGATGAGTGAGGTGTCCGGTCCGATCATCGCCATCGCGCTGGTGCTGGTGGCGGTGTTCGTGCCGCTCGCCTTTATCTCCGGCCTGTCCGGCCAGTTCTACCGGCAGTTCGCGCTGACCGTCGCCATCTCGACGGTGATCTCGGCGATCAACTCGCTGACGCTGTCGCCGGCGCTCGCCGCGCTGCTGCTCAAGGGCCACCACGCCGAGCCGGACTTCCTGCAACGCATAATCAACGCGCTGCTTGGCTGGTTCTTCCGCGGCTTCAACTGGGTGTTCTCGCGCAGCTCCAATGGCTATGGCCGCGGCGTGCGTGGCGTGCTCACCGTGAAGAGCGTGGTGATGCTCTTCTATGCCGTGATGCTCGGTGCCACCTGGTGGCTGTTCCAGACCGTGCCTTCGGGCTTCGTGCCGGCGCAGGACAAGCAGTATCTGGTCGGCTTCGCCCAGCTGCCCGACGGCGCCACGCTCGACCGCACCGAGGAGGTCATCCGCAAGATGACCGAGATCACGCTGGCCGAGCCGGGCGTGGAGAGCGCGGTGGCGTTCCCCGGCCTGTCGATCGCCGGCTTCTCCAACTCGTCCAATGCCGGCATCGTGTTCTCGACGCTCAAGCCGTTCGAGGAGCGCACGACGCCCAACCTCAGCGCCGGCGCCATCGCCATGTCGCTGAACCAGAAATACGGGGTGATCCAGGAGGCGTTCATCGCCATGTTCCCGCCGCCGCCGGTGCAGGGCCTCGGCGTGGTGGGCGGCTTCAAGATGCAGATCGAGGATCGCGCCGGCCGCGGCTTCGAGGAACTGGCGCGGGTGACCAACGCCTTCATGGCCAAAGCGATGCAGGCGCCGGAGCTCGTTGGCCAGTTCACCACCTTCCAGGTGAACGTGCCGCAGCTGTTTGCGAATGTGGACCGGACCAAGGCCCGCCAGCTCGGCGTGCCGATCCAGTCAGTGTTCGAGACGCTGCAAGTCTATCTCGGCTCGCTCTATGTCAACGACTTCAACAAGTTCGGCCGCACCTACTCGGTGCGCGTTCAGGCCGATGCGCCCTATCGCGCCAAGCCGGAGGACATCGGCAAGCTGAAGGTGCGCTCGAATTCGGGTGAGATGATCCCGCTCTCGGCGCTGCTGAGAGTGGAGACCACCGCCGGGCCGGAACGCGCCATGCGTTACAACGGCTTCCTGTCCGCCGACTTCAATGCCGGACCGGCGCCGGGCTTTTCCTCCGGCCAGGCGCAGGATGCCGCGGCGCGTATCGCTGCCGAGGTGCTGCCGCCCGGCTTCGACTTCGAATGGACCGACCTGACGTATCAGGAAATCCTCGCCGGCAACTCCGCGGTGCTGGTGTTCCCGATCGCGCTGCTGCTCGTCTTCCTGGTGCTGGCGGCGCAGTATGAGAGCCTGACCTTGCCGATCGCCATCATCATGATCGTGCCGATGGGTATTCTCGCGGCGCTGTTCGGCGTGTGGCTGGGGGGAGGGGACAACAACATCTTCACCCAGATCGGGTTGGTGGTGCTGGTCGGCCTGTCGGCGAAGAACGCGATCCTGATCGTCGAGTTCGCCCGCGAGCTGGAGTTCACCGGCAGCAATCCGGTGGATGCGGCGGTGGAGGCGGCGCGGCTTCGGTTGCGGCCGATCCTGATGACCTCCTTCGCCTTCATCATGGGCGTGCTGCCGCTGGTCCTGTCGACCGGTGCCGGCGCCGAGATGCGCCATGCCATGGGCGTGGCGGTGTTCGCCGGCATGATCGGCGTCACCTTCTTCGGCCTGTTCCTGACGCCGGTGTTCTACGTGCTGCTGCGCGCACTGACCGGCAACCGGCCGCTGCGCCAGCATGGACAAGGCATCGCCGCGCTGCCGCACGCAGCGGAGTGAGGCAGCCGAGCTGACGACGGATGAAGCCCGCCCGGTCCCAGGACCTGGCGGGCTTCATGCTGTCGGAGCTCGATGATGAGGACGGCGACGGCGCTCGCCGGGCATCGATCGGGTCTAGCCGGCCAGCCCGATCAGGGACGCGGCGCCCCGGTAGCGGGCCTTCTCGTCGGCGGCGAAGTGGAAGGTGTCGAGAAGGTCATCGCCCCGGTAATACGGGTTCTGGCGACGGATCCGCGCGACAAGGGCGCGGGCTTCTTCGATGCGGCCGGCAAGGGCGAGGCAATGCGCGGCGATCGCCAGTATATGCACATGGGCATTGGGGCGGGCCGCGGCCTTGACGGCCCATCCGGCGGCTTCCTGGAAGGCCCCGAGCCGGACGAGTGCCATGGCGCGAGTCCCCAGCATGCCGAACAGCAGCGGATCATAGGGACTGAGCAGGCGCGAATGATCGGATGAGGCGATCGCGAGCGCCGGATCGCCAGTCTGGCAGTGCACGAAAGCCAGGGCATAGTGGCCGAGGGCGAAGTTCGGGCTGAGATCGACGGACCGTTCCAGCTCGCGCACCGCCTCCTCATGCTCGCCCATCAGCCACAAGGCGCGTCCCATCGACCAATGGGCGGCCGGGTTCTGGTCGTCGACCAGCAGGCTGTGGCCCGCCGTTTCCAGCGCCTGCCGGGCTTCGATGCCCCGGTCGCCCCAGCGCTGAAAGGCGCTCTGCCAATGGGTGAAGGACAGCCCGGCATAGGCGCGTGAGAATGTGGGATCCTGCGCCATCGAACGCCGGAAGAAGGCCGCGGCGCGGGCATTCTCCTCCGCGGTGAAGCGGTACATGTGCCAGAGGCCGCGATGATAGGCCTCCCATGCGTCCAGCGAATCCGGTGGCTTCAGCAGTGCACGGTTGCGTTCGGCATTCTCGATCTCGGCGGCGATGGAGGAGACGATGCCGTTGCCGATCGCGTCGAGAAAATCCAGATGCTGGCCGACGCTGGCCTCCAGCCGTTCGGTCCATATGATCCAGGAGGTGGCGGCCTCGGCGATCTCCACCGCCACCAGCACAACGTCCTGCCGCCGCTCGATGAAGCCTGTCGCGACATAATCGACATTGAGGCGGCGACCGATCTCCTGCACGCTCAATTGCTCTTCCGCCAGGGCGAAGACGGAGCCGCGGGAGATGATGAAGAGGCTGCGCAGCCGGGCGAGACGGCTGATGACGTCGTGGGTGACGGCATTGCCGAGTTCGCTCGGTCCGCTGCTTCCCTCGCGCAGTTCGCGAAAAGGCATGACGGCGATGGAAGCCCGCCTTGGTCCGGTCGGTTGCGACTGAGGCGGTGGCGATGCAGCAGGGCCGTCGGTTCGCGGCAGGGCGGGCATGGCGAGCGTTCGCCTGATGCGGTCCCACGCCTCCCGCACCGGCGCGAAATCCACCCCCTCCCGGATGAAGGCTTTTTCGGTCCTCTCCAGATGCCGGGCGCAATCCTCGATCATGCCCCGGTGCAGCAGTTCGAGGAGGAAGCGCTCATGCCCGCGGGCATCGCACGGGGCCAGGTCGATCCAGTGGCGCGCGGCGGACAGCCCTTCTGCGGTACCGACCAGTGTTCGCCGGGCCACTTCCGCGAGCAAGTCGATATGGAGCGAGCGAAACTCGCTGCGCCGGCCGGCCAGCCAGTGTTCGAACTCGACATGATGGTCGAACGCGACGCCTTCGAGGAAGTCGCCGTCGCAGGAGGCGACCAGAGTCAGCAAGGCGGCGAGATCCAGCTGGTCGAGGCCGGCACGGGCAGAATCGAGGAGATGCGTGGTGTCGATTTCACAGCCGTCGAGATCCAGCCAGACGCGATCCGCCGCCGTCCGCACGCGGGGCCGTGAAGGATCGTCCAGCAGGGCACGGAGCTTGCTCAGGCACCACCGAAGCTCGCCCCGCGGGTCGTTCGGGACGTCCCAGAGCAGCGTGCAAAGCCTTTCCCGCGAGACCGGATGCGGGGCGAGGGAAAGATAGGCCAACAAGGCGCGAAGCTTTCGCGACGGTGGCAATTGCAGGGCCACGCCGTCGCGAAACAAGACAAGCGGCCCGACAAAGCGCAAGCTCCGTTGCGGGAGCGAGGACGACATGGCGTTCCGTGTCGATTCCATGGGCACTCCCACGTGGCCTCCCACGCCCGATGACCCGTGGCGAGACTACCACTTGCGCCTCAAATTGGCATCTGACAGCTCGTTCCGCAGAAGCGCATCACGCCCGGGAAGCGAGCCGACATCGGAGGGAAGGCAATGCTCGAGCGGACCGAAGCGCGGACAACCACTGGGCGGGGCAGGCTGTTCGACAGCGTGCTCGAAACGATCGGCGACACACCGGTCATCCGCATCAACAATCTCGGCGTCGATCATGCGACGATCTACGTCAAGGCGGAGTTCTTCAATCCGGCTTCCTCGGTCAAGGACCGGCTCGCCATCGCCATCATCGAGGATGCCGAACGCAGCGGGGCGCTGAAGCCGGGCCAGACGGTCGTCGAGGCGACCAGCGGCAATACCGGCATTGGGCTGGCGATGGTTTGCGCCCAGAAGGGCTATCCGCTGGTGGTGACCATGGCGGACAGCTTTTCGGTCGAGCGGCGCCGGCTGATGCGCATGCTCGGCGCCAAGGTGGTGCTCACCCCGCGCGCCCAGAAGGGTCTCGGCATGTACCGCAAGGCGGTCGAACTCGCCGAGAAGAATGGCTGGTTCCTCGCCCACCAGTTCGAGACGGCGGCCAATGCCGCGATCCACGAGACGACGACCGCGCGCGAGATCGTCAACGATTTCGCCGGCTCGCGGCTGGATTACTTCGTCACCGGCTACGGCACCGGCGGCACCGTGGTCGGCGTCTCGCGCGTGCTGCGGCGCGAGCGGCCCGAGACGAAGATCATCCTCAGCGAGCCGGCCAATGCGCAACTGCTGGGCTCGGGCCATGCGCAGCCGCGCGAGGGCGACGGTGCCCCGGCGGCAAGCCACCCCGCCTTCGAGCCGCACCCGATCCAGGGATGGACGCCGGACTTCATTCCCAAAGTGCTGCAGGAGGCCATCGACGAGCACTATTATGATCAGATCGTCCCCATCGCCGGACCCAAGGCGATGGAATGGACCAAGGCGCTGGCGCAGAAGGAAGGCATCTTCACCGGCATTTCCGGTGGCGCCACCTTCGGCGTGGCGCGGCAGATCGCCGAGGCCGCTCCGGCCGGCTCGGTGCTGCTGTGCATGCTGCCCGATACCGGCGAGCGCTATCTGTCGACCCCGCTCTACGAGTCGATCCCGGCGGAGATGGACGCCGCAGAGCTCGAGCTGTCGCTTTCGACGCCCGGATTTCAGCTTCCTGCCTGAACCTTGCGAGGACGACCGCCGTGGATACGCGTACCCCGCCGCAAAACCTCCCCGAGGAAACCCTCGACCCGCCGGACTGGTCGTCCGTCGCCACGCTGGCTCACCGGATCGTCGACGACGCCGTCGATCATGTCGCCCGCCTGCGCGAACGGCCGGTGTGGCAGCCGATGCCGGACGATGTCCGCGCCGCCTTCCAGACGGGGCTTCCGCAGGAGCCGACGCCCGTCGAAGCCGTCTATGGGCTGGTGCGGGATCGCGTGATGGCCTACCCGATGGGCAACATCCATCCGCGCTTCTGGTCCTGGTTCATGGGAGCGGGCAATTTTACCGGCGCGCTCGGAGATTTTCTGGCGGCAGTCCAGGGATCCAATCTCGGCGGCGGCAGCCATGCCGCCGCTCTGCTCGATCAACAGGTGGTCGACTGGCTTCGCGACATGGTCGGCTTCCCGGAGGGTGCGAGCGGCGCGCTGGTCAGCGGCGGCTCGGTCGCCAACCTGCTGGCACTGACGGTCGCACGCAACGCCATGGCGGGCGTCGACCTGCGCGAGGAGGGGCTCGCGGCGCTGGAGCGGCCGTTGCGGTTCTATGCCTCCGATCAGGTGCACTCCTGCCACCGCAAGGCCGTCGAGACCCTCGGTCTCGGCAACAAGGCCCTGCGCCGCATTCCGACCGATGACGAAGGCCGGATCGACATCGCCGCATTGCGCGAGGCGATCGCCGAAGACCGCGCGCACGGCCTCGCACCGGCCTGCATCATCGGTACCGCCGGCACGGTCAATTCCGGCGCGGTGGACGATCTCGACGCGCTGGCCGATCTCGCGGCCGAGCAAGGGCTCTGGTTCCATGTCGACGGCTGCATCGGGGCGCTGGTCGCCATCGCGCCGGAGAATGGCTGGCGGGTGAAAGGCATCGGCCGCGCACATTCCGTCGCGCTCGATCCGCACAAATGGCTGCATGCCCCTTTCGAGGTGGGATGCGTCGTGATCCGCAACCGGGCGATCCACCGGCAGACCTTCGCGGTCTCGCCGGAATATCTGCAGGCGACGCCGCGCGGCATCGCTTCGGGTACATGGCTGCACGAGTTCGGCCTGCAGACGAGCCGCGGCTTCGCGGCACTGAAGGTCTGGATGGCGCTGATGGAGCATGGGCGGGCGAAGTTCGGGGGGCTCATCGACCAGAACATCGGTCAGGCCCGATATCTCGCCTCCCTTATCGAGGACGAGGAGCAGTTGTCGTTGCAGATGCCGGTCGAGCTCAACATCGTGTGCTTCCGCTTCGATCCCGGCGGGTTGGACGAGGAACGGCTCAAGGCGGTGAATGTCGAGATCATGCTGCGGCTTCAGGAGACCGGCGTGGCTGCACTCTCCGACACGACGATCCACGGCCGGCATTGCCTGCGCGCCGCGATCTGCAATCACCGCACGCGCCGGGACGACCTCGATCTGCTCGTTGCCGAGGTCTTGCGGCTCGGCAGGCAACTGGCGGCGCCGCAACCCGCCTAGACAAGGCGGGTGCACTCGGCCGGCTTTCTTCGACAGGATTCTTGCGTCGCGGGAGACCTTTGCTGTCGCGAACGAGAGCGGGCGCATCACATTGCGGCGGGCGTGCCTTTTCGCCGTCGCCCGGAGCGGTATTCTCCGGTCCATCTCCGGCGAGCGGGCAGGCCCGAGCGGTCTCCTCGGCTCGCGCAAACAAGGACATGGATCGTGAAGATTGATCTTTCAGGCAAGAGCGCTCTTGTCACCGGCTCGACCGAGGGCATCGGTTTCGCCATCGCCAAGGGGTTGCACGATGCGGGCGCCGCTGTCGTCATCAACGGGCGTACCCAGGCCAAGGTCGACGCCGCCGTGGCGCGACTGGGCGGGTCGGCGCGCGGCAGGGCGGTCGACCTTGCGACGGCGGAAGGCGTGACGGCCCTCGTCGCCGCCGAACCGGCCTTCGATATCGTGGTCAACAATCTCGGCATCTTCCAGCCGGTTGATTTCTTCGAGGCTGACGACGAGGTGTGGGAACGCCACTGGCAGGTGAACGTGATGGCGTCCGTGCGGGTGGCGCGGGCCTATCTGCCGGGCATGGCGGAGAAGGGGTGGGGGCGCCTGCTGTTCCTCAGTTCGGAATCCGGCTTCAACATTCCGGTGGAGATGATCCATTACGGCGTCAGCAAGACCGCCGATATCGCCGTGGCGCGCGGACTGGCCAAGCGCATGGCCGGCACCGGCGTGACGGTCAATTCGATCCTCCCCGGCCCCACGCTGTCGGAAGGCGTGGCGGCGATGCTCAAGGAAGAGGTGGCCGCCGGCAAGACGCTGGAGCAGGCCGGCGCCGATTTCGTCAAGGCGCATCGGCCGGGTTCGCTCATCGGCCGCCCGGCCACTGTGGAGGAGGTGGCGAACATGGCGGTCTATATCGCCTCGCCGCTGGCCTCCGCCACCACCGGCGCCGCGCTGCGCGTCGATGGCGGCCTGGTCGACTTCATCGTGTGACAACCGGCTGTAGCGAGGAGGCCGGCGGCGGGATGTTTCCCGCCCGGCGTCTCCCTGCTCCTGAAGACCGGACGGGCAGGGGAGTTCCCTGCCCGTCAATTTCCGGCCGAGGCGGCGCCCTCCTGGGCGTCGGTCAGCCCGTAGGCGGCGGCGATCAGTTCGCGCGTATAGGCGGCGGCCGGCGCGCCATAGACCTCCTCGGTGGGGCCGGCCTCGACCAGCTGCCCGCGCCGCATCACCATGATCCAGTCCGAAAGCGCTCGCACCACCGACAGGTCGTGGCTGATGAACAGATAGGAGAGGCCGTATTCCCTCTGCAGCCGGCGCAGCAATTCGACGATGCCCTTCTGTACCGAGCGGTCCAGCGCCGAGGTGGGTTCGTCCAGCACCAGCACCCGCGGCTTCAGGACGATGGCGCGGGCGATGGCGATGCGCTGGCGCTGGCCGCCGGAGAATTCGTGCGGATAACGGTTGCGCAGCGATGGATCGAGGGTGACGTCCTCCAGCGCCGCGATCACCTGCTGTTCGCGGGTACGGGCGTCGAGCTGGGGCTCATGAACCCGCAGGCCCTCGCTGACGATCTCGCCGACCGTCATCCGTGGCGACAGCGAGCCGTAGGGGTCCTGGAACACGATCTGCACCTGCCGACGCAGTGCGCGCAGGCCAGCGGCGTCGAGGCCGCCAATTGGCTGGCCGAACAGGCGAATATCGCCCTCGCTGTGGATCAGCCGGATCAGCGCCCGGCCCAGCGTCGACTTGCCGGAGCCGGACTCGCCGACGATACCGATGGTCTGTCCCTGTTTCAGCGTCACGCTGACCTTGTCGACGGCGCGAATCTCCAGAGGCGGCCCGGCCAGCAGCCCGCCGCCGATCTGGAAGGTCACGTCGATGGCGCGCGCCTCCAGCACGATGGGGGCGTCGTCGGGCGGCGGTGCCTTAGTGCCCGTCGGTTCGGCGGCCAGCAGCATGCGGGTATAGTCGTGCTCCGGTCGCGTGAGCACGCGCAACGCCGGGCCTTCCTCAACCACCTGGCCGTACCGCATCACCGCCACCCGGTCGGCGAAGTGGCGGGCGAGGCCGAGATCGTGGGTGATGAACACGATGCCCATGTGGAAACGTTGCTGCAGCGAGCGAAGCAATTCGAGGATCTGCGCCTGCACGGTGACGTCGAGCGCGGTGGTCGGCTCGTCGGCGATCAGCACGTCCGGCTCGGCGGCCAGTGCCATGGCGATCATCACCCGCTGGCGCTGGCCGCCGGAGAGCTCGTGCGGATAGGCCCGGAGCCGCCGTTCCGGGTCGGGAATGCCGACCAGGGTGAGCAGTTCCACCGCCCGCTGCCGTGCCGCCTTCGCACCGAGGCGCTTGTGGCGCATCAGCGGTTCGGCGAGCTGGTTGCCGATAGTGTAGAGCGGGTCCAGCGAGGTCATCGGCTCCTGGAAGATCATGGCGATCTTGGCGCCGCGGATCTCGTCGAGCGCCCGCGCCGGCAGGCCGAGGATCTCGCGGCCGCGATAGCGCACGCTTCCCGTGGCCCGGCCGTTCTTGGCGAGCAGGCCCATGGCCGCCATCATGGCCTGGCTCTTGCCGGAACCGGATTCGCCGACGACGGCGAGGGTCTCGCCGGGGGCCACCGTGAGATTGATGCCGCGCACGGCATGGACCTCGCCATCCGCCGTGTCGAAACGCACGTCGAGATTGGCGAGTTCGAGCAGGGGTGTCGTCTCGCCCATGTCAGCGGTCCTTCGGGTCGAGCGCATCGCGCAGGCCGTCGCCGAGGAAGTTCAGTGCGAACAGCGTCGAGGTCAGGAAGATCGACGGGAAGATCAGCAGCCAGGTGGCGGAGGGAATGTTCTTCGCCCCCTGCGCGATCAGCACGCCCCAGCTGGTGAGCGGCTCCTGCACGCCGAGGCCGAGATAGGAGAGGAAGCTCTCCAGGAGGATCACCTGCGGCACCAGCAGCGTCATGTAGACCGCCACCGGGCCGAGCGTGTTCGGCACCACGTGCCGCCACAATATGCCGAGCGGGGAAACGCCGAGGGCGAGGGCGGCCTGCACATATTCCTGCCGGCGGATCGACAGCGCCTGCCCGCGCACGATGCGGGCCATGTCGAGCCATTGCACCGCGCCGACGGCGATGAACATCAGCACGAAGTTGCGGCCGAAGAACACCACCAGCATGATGACGAGGAAGATGAAGGGCAGCGAATAGAGCACGTCGACGATGCGCATCATGATGTCGTCGATGCGCCCGCCGAGATAGCCGGCGGTGGCGCCGTAAATCACCCCGATGACCACGGCGGTGAGCCCGGCGAGCAGGCCGATCGCCAGCGACACCCGACCGGCGATGAGGGTGCGGGTAAGCAGGTCGCGGCCGGTATTGTCGGTGCCGAACAGGAAGTAGTGCTTGGCCACCGCGGTGCTGAGCGTCAGGGTCAGCCCGTCGGGCGAGGTGGTCTCCACCTTTGGGTCGGCGAAGCTCGACGAACGGTCGAAATAGCGCACCACCCGCGGATCGATCGGCCGAGAGGAGCGGATGGTCAGGCTGATGCGATCATCCTGATCGTTCCACGCGACGAGGTCGACCCGCATGCGGCGGATCAGTTCGTCCAGCATGCCGGAGATCTGGTCCGGCTTGGGATAGGCCGTCAGGCTTGGCGGCACCCGAACATAGTCCGTGTAGATGGTGGTGTAGTGATGGCCCGTCAGCAGCGGGCCGACGAGGCAGGCAACGCCCATCAGCAGGAGATAGACCACGCTCACCACGGCA
Organism: Ancylobacter defluvii; assembly: GCF_018390605.1. Taxonomy (GTDB): domain Bacteria; phylum Pseudomonadota; class Alphaproteobacteria; order Rhizobiales; family Xanthobacteraceae; genus Ancylobacter; species Ancylobacter defluvii. The sequence goes on along the minus strand of NZ_JAHBGD010000002.1, from coordinate 121,948 downwards.
GCGCGGTTGGCGGTGAGGCGCCGCCAGGCGTCGATCCACAGCGACCGTCCCTTGACGGGCCGGGAGAGGACAAGCTCAGTCATAACGCACCCGCGGATCGACCAGCGCGTAAAGCAGATCGACGATCAGATTGAACATGATGACGAAGACCGCGATCACCACCACGGTGCCCATCACCAGCGTGTAGTCGCGATTGAGCGCGGCATCGACGAAGTAACGGCCGACGCCGGGAATCGCGAACACCGTCTCCACCACCACCGAGCCGGTGAGCAGCGCCGCCGCGGCCGGGCCGGCATAGGAGATGATCGGGAGCAGGGCGCCCCGCAAAGCGTGCTTCACCACCACCGACCAGCTACCGAGCCCGAGCGCGCGGGCGGTGCGGATGTGGTTGGCGCGCAAGGCTTCGATCATCGCCCCGCGCATGAGGCGGGCGACGATGGCGATCTGCGGCAAAGCCAGCGTCAGCGCCGGGCCGATCTTGTTGACGAGCGCCCCGCCGCCCCAGCCGGCCACCGGCACCCAGGCGAGGGTAAGCGCGAAGACGAGCTGGTAGAGCGGGGCGATGACGAAGGTCGGAATGGTGGAGCCGGCGGTGGCGAGCGCGACCACGGCGTAATCGACGCCGCGGTTCTGCCGCAGGGCGGCGACGATGCCCAGTATCGAGCCGAGGATCAGCGCCAGCACCAGGGCGGAGGCGCCGAGCTGTACCGAGACCGGCAGGCCGACGCGGAATAGGTCCGCCACGGTGAAATCCGGCAGATTGTAGCTGGGGCCGAAATCGCCGTGCAGGAGATTGCCGAGATAGGAGAGGTATTGCCGCCACAGCGGCGCATCGAGCTGGTAGACGCGCTCGAGATTGGCCCTCACCTCCGGGCTCAGCCCGCGCTCCTGGCTGAACGGCCCGCCCGGGGCGACGCGCAGCAGGAAGAACGAGAGGGTGACGATGAGGAACAGCGTCGGGATGGCGGTCAGGAGCCGCCGCAGGACATAGCGTAGCACTTGAATCGTCCCCGTAGCCGGGAGGTGGAGCCGGCGGCGCGCGGAGCGCCGCCGCCGGCGGGCCGGCTCACTTGCTGATGAAGCGCGAGGGATGGACGGCCATCACATTCGGCTCCCATCCCTTGAGCTTGGGCGAGACGATCTCGTGATAGCTGTAATAAAGCAGCGGCATGTTGCCGAGCTCGTCGACGAGCACCTTCTCGGCCTCGGCGAGCTTCTTCATGCGGGCCGCCGGATCGGCGCCGGCCGCTGCTGCCTCGTCCATTAACGTCTCGAAGCCGGCATTGTCGAAGTTCGAGTAATTGTTGCCGCTCGCCTTGCGGGAGATGCCGAGGAAAGATTCGGGATCCTTGTAGTCGGCGATCCAACCACCGCGGGCATAGTCGTAATCGCCCTTCTGCTCCAGATGGCCGTAATGGGTCTTGGTATCGGTGTTGATCAGCGATACTTCGATGCCGAACGGCTTGAGCTGTTCCTGGATCGCCACCGCGGTGTTCTTGTGATTTTCCGAGGTGTTGTAGCGGATCTCCAGCTTCAGCGGCTTGCCGGGGCCGTAGCCGAGATCGGTAAGGATCTTCTTGGCCTCGTCCTCGCGGTCGAACTGGGACGTTTTGGCGTAGTCTGCCTCGGCCGGCGTATAGCCGTCGATGCCCGGGGGCACCATGGAATAGGCCGGCAGCATCGAGTTCTGCCACACCTTCTCGGCCAGGAAGTCGCGGTCGATGATCAGCGAGATCGCGCGGCGCAGCTTCGGGTTGTTCCACGGCGCCTTGTCGGTCTTGATGGCGTAGTAATAGGTGCCGAGATAGGGGCCGAGCTTCACCTGATCGCCGAATTTCTTCTTGAGATCGGCGAGCTGCTCGGTGGGCAGGTCGTCATTGGAATCCAGCTCGCCGGCCTCGTAGCGCTTGATGGCGGTGGAGCGATCCTCGGTCGGGATGTAGTTCACCACGTCGAGCTTCACCTCACCGGCGGCATGAAACTTCGGGTTCTTCACCAGCTTGATGTGGTCGTTGGGAATGAATTCGGTGAGCGTGAAGGCGCCGTTCGAGACCAGATTGCCGGGCTTGATCCAATCGGCGCCGAATTTTTCGATCGACGCCTTGTTCACCGGATAGGCGGCCTGATGGGTCAGCATTTCCAGGAAATAGGGGGTGGGCGACTTGAGCGTCACCTCGAATGTCTTGGCATCGACGGCACGTATGCCGAGTTCCTCCGGCTTCGCCTTGCCGGTGTTCACCTCCTCGCCATTCTTGATGACGTAGAGCATGGAGGCGTATTCGGCGCCGGTGGCGGGATCCTCGAGCCGGCGGAACGAATAGACGAAATCCTCCGCCGTAACCGGGTCGCCATTCGACCAGACCGCATCCGGCCGCAGCTTGAAAGTGTAGGTCTTGCCGTCGGGTGAAACCGTCCAGCTCTCCGCCACGCCGGGAATAAGGTCGGAGGTGGCATTCTGCATCACCAGCCCCTCGAAGACGTCGCGCAGGATATGCGCCTCGTAGACGGTCGAGGTCTTGTGCGGATCGAGTGATTCCGGATCGGCGGAGTTGCCGCGGTTGTAGATGCTCTCGGCGGCGGCCGGCAGAGCGGCGGTACCGAGCAGGAGCGTGGCGATGAGAAGAGATCGGAAGCGGCTCATGTGAACATTCCTTTCACGCGAGATTGGCGTCGCACATGCACAGTTCTAGTGCACGGCGACGATTTGTGCGAAGTCATCCGTTGCCAATTCGCACGGAGCGGTTTCACCGATGCACGCATCGGTGGATAATCCGGCCCATGACCGCTGGCGACGCCTGCGATTCAGCTGGCGAGTCCGGTCGGTGAGAAATGATCTTCTCTCCGGGAGAGTGGGCGGGAAAGCCCCCTTCCACAGACAGTCCGTTACAGTTGTAAGCTTGCTGTCCCGAGCATCCGACTCCGGATAAGGTCGCCTCATGCGGGGCATTCACCACATCGCGATCATCTGTTCGGACTATCAACGTTCCCGGCGCTTCTATTGCGAAACGCTGGGATTTCCGGTGCTGCACGAGGTGTTTCGCGCGGAGCGGTCCTCGTGGAAATGCGACCTCGACGCCGGCAATGCGCGGCTGGAGCTGTTCTCGTTTCCGGCGCCCGCGCCGCGTCCGAGCCGCCCGGAAGCCTGCGGACTGCGCCACCTCGCCTTCGCCACGGCCGACCTCGACGAGGAGATTGCGCGCCTCTCCCGACTCGGCATCGATGTCGAGCCGGTGCGAACCGATCCCTATACGGGCAGGCGGTTCACCTTCTTCGCCGATCCGGACGGGCTGCCGCTCGAACTCTATGAGGACAGGCCGGAAGCGAGCGGGGAGGCGCGGGAAATTGGCTCGGCCGGCTGACTTCCGGCTGTCGCGTTTCCATGGTTTTGATCCCGGCTATTTGCCACCCGGCGGAAGCCGCGTCCCTGATTCCAGTCGGATCCGATCGCCATGACCGTGCTCCCCGCCCGTGTCCCCCTCCCGACCGCCCCGACCCTGGCCGAAGCCTTCCGGGTGTGGGCGAAGATCGGTCTGCTCGGCTTTGGCGGCCCGGCGGGGCAGATCGCGCTCATGCACAAGGAGCTGGTGGAGGACCGCCGCTGGATCGGGGAACAGCGTTTCCTGCACGCGCTCAACTACTGCATGCTTCTGCCCGGCCCCGAAGCGCAGCAGCTTGCCACCTATATCGGCTGGCTGTTGCACCGCACCGCGGGCGGACTGATCGCCGGACTGCTGTTCGTGCTACCCGGCGCCCTGATCATGCTGGGTCTGAGTGCCCTCTATGCCCTGTATCGTCACGTGCCGCTGGTCGATGCGCTATTCTTCGGCGTGAAGGCGGCGGTGCTCGCCATCGTGGTGCAGGCGGTGGTGCGGATCGGGCGACGCGCGCTCCGGAACCGGCTGATGATCGGCATCGCCGTCGCAGCCTTCCTGGCCATCTATCTGCTCCGCCTGCCTTTTCCGCTTATCATCGCATTGGCCGGGCTCACAGGCTGGATCGGCAATCGCTACGCGCCGTCGCTGTTCGTCCCGGCCGGGCAGGGCGCGAAAGGGGATGTGCCGGAAGCGCCCGGCGTAGTCGATGCGATGTTCGAGCGTGGTGAGCTCGCCCATGCCGCTCCTTCGTGGGGCCGGGCGTTGCGGGTGGCGGCGATATGGCTACCGCTATGGCTGGGGCCGGTGCTGCTGCTATGGGCGATGACCGGATCTTCCAGCGTGTGGACCCAGATCGGGGCGTTCTTCAGCGTCATGGCGGTGGTGACCTTCGGCGGCGCCTATGCGGTGCTCGCCTATGTGGCGCAGGCAGCGGTGGACAGCTTCGGCTGGATGGCGCCGGGCGATATGGTCGATGGCCTCGGTCTCGCCGAGACCACGCCCGGCCCGTTGATCCTGGTGGTGCAGTTCGTCGGCTTCCTGGCGGCGTTCCGCAATCCGGGGCCGCTCGACCCGCTGCTGGCCGGCGCCCTCGGCGCATTGCTGACCCTATGGGTGACCTTCGCGCCCTGCTTCTTCTGGATATTCCTCGGTGCCCCCTTCGTAGAATCGCTGCGCGGCAACCGCGCGCTGTCGGCCTCGCTGTCGGCGATCACCGCGGCGGTGGTCGGCGTCATCCTGAACCTCGCTTTGTGGTTCTCGCTGCATGTGCTGTTCCGGCAGGTGGAGAGCGTGGAGATTCTCGGCCTGCGGCCGGATCTGCCGGTTCTGGGCTCGGTGGATTGGCGTGCCGCACTGCTGGCGGCTGCCGCCATGGTGGCTATGCTGTGGTTCCGGCTCGGCATGTTCACGACGCTCGCCGGCTGCGCTTTCGCCGGCATCGTGTTGCGGCTGCTGCTTTCGTAGCCGAAGGTCGCCAAATCGCCCCAAATGGCTTTCACCGTCTCGTTCGGGGGAGAGACGCCGCGCGTCGGCTTGCCGTGACGCCTGTTTGCGCGGCGCGGCAGAGGCGATGCGCTTGCATGCAGGGCCGTTCGCATGTCCGACGACCTCGCCGCGCTCACCGCCCTTCGCCGTTTCGGGCTCGGTCCTCGTCCCGGCGACCTCGCCCATATCCGGTCCGACCCGCGCGGGGCGCTCGTCGAAGATCTGGCACGGCCCGCCACCGCCCGGTTGGACATTCCCGAGCTGCCGACCAGCCAGCAGGCGCTTGCCCGCAACGCCGCCTATCAGCGCGCAGTAACCCGCGCCCGCCAGCAGCGGCAGACGGGGCCGGAGGCCGCCGGGCCGATGGCGGTGGCGTTGCCTGCGGATGCGCGGCCAGGGCAGGGCATGGAGCGATCGACCGGCTCGGCGATGGACGCGGCGGCCCCGTCGATGGCCGGCGGCGGCGCCGGCCGGTCGTCGGACACTCCGGTCTACGAGCAGGAGGTGGCGGCACGGCTCGTCCGCATGCACGATGCGCCGGTGGGCTTCACCGAACGTCTTGTCCTGTTCTGGGCCAATCACTTCGCCATCGCGCTCAAGGATGCGCCGATGCGCATCACCGCCGGTGCCTTCGAACGCGAGGCCATCCGCCCGCATGTGCTCGGTCGCTTCGCCGACATGCTGAAGGCGGTGGAGCAGCACCCGGCGATGCTGTTCTACCTCGACAACAACCAGTCCATCGGCCCGACCTCCAACACGGCGCTGAAGAACAAGCGCGGCCTCAACGAGAATCTGGCGCGCGAGATGCTGGAGCTGCACACGCTCGGCGTCAATGGCGGCTATACGCAGGCCGATGTCACGTCGCTGGCCCGTATCCTCACCGGCTGGACGGTGGCGTCGGCGGATGAGGACGCCTTCCATGGCGGGAGCTTCACCTTTGCACCGATCCGCCACGAGCCCGGCGACCAGACGCTGCTCGGCCGCGTCTATCCGGAAGGCGGCGTCGAGCAGGGGGAGGCGGCGCTGCTGGCGCTGGCGGCGCATCCAGCCACCGCCCGCCATATCGCCGGCAAGTTCGCCACGTATTTCGTCGCCGACGATCCGCCGCCAGCTCTGGTCGCCCGGCTGGCGGCGAGCTTCCGCACCAGCGGCGGCGACCTGAAGCAACTCGCCCGGGCGCTGGTGGAATCTCCCGAGGCATGGGACGCAACTGCCGGCAAGCTGCGCTCGCCGCAGGAGTTCCTGTTTGCCGCGCTGCGGCTGACCGGCAAGCCGGACCAGGTGAAGATGGCGCTGGGCCAGCTCATCGCCATGGGGCAGCCGATGTGGAATCCCGGCAGTCCGAAGGGTTTCACCGACCGCAGCGACGAATGGCTGTCGCCGACCGGCATCAAGACGCGCCTCGATGTCGCCGACCAGATCGGCCGGGCCGCCGGCGCCACCGATCCGCTGGCGCTCGCCGAAGCCGCCTTCGGCGCCACGATTTCGGACGAGACGTTGCGGGCGGTGCGTCGTGCCGAGAGCCGGCCGCAGGCTATCGCGCTGCTGCTGATGTCGCCCGAATTCCAGAGGAGATAGCCATGGACCTCTGCGAGACCTCGCTCTCCCGTCGCGCGTTGCTGGGCACCTCCGGCGCCCTGTTCGCCTGGGCCTTCATGCCGCGCATAGCCCGTGCGGCGGGTGGGCGGGATGCGCGTTTCGTCTGCATCGTGCTGCGTGGCGCGCTGGACGGGCTCGCCGCCGTGGCGCCGGTGGGCGATCCTGCCTATGCCGGTCTGCATGGCGACCTCGCGCTTTCGCTCGATGGCGAGATCCCGGCGCTGCCGCTCGACGGCTTTTTCGCGCTCCATCCTTCGATGCCGAACTTTGCCCGGCTCTACAAGGCAGGGCAGGCCAGCGTCGTGCACGCGGCGGCAACCGGCTATCGCGAGCGCTCGCATTTCGACGGCCAGGACGTGTTGGAAAGCGGCCAGCCGGCGCCGGGGAAGATCGAGACCGGCTGGCTGAACCGCTTCCTTGCCGGCCTGCCAGCCGGCGATCGCATCGCCCCGGCCGGGGCGCTCGGCGTCGGGCCGGTGGCGCCGCTGGTGGTGCGCGGGCCGGCGCCGGTGCTTGGCTGGAGCCCGGCGGTATTGCCCCCGGCCGGCGACGACCTCGCCGACCGTCTCGCCGCGCTCTATGCCGAGCGGGACCCCGCTTTGCATCGGATGTTGATCGAGGGTTTGAAGACCGAGGATCTCATCGCCATGAACGGGCCGGCGATCCGGCGCCAGGGCGGCCTGTCGGACCCGAAGGGCATGAGCCGGACCGCGCTCGGCGCCGCTCGCCTGCTGGCGCAGGAGGACGGTCCGCGCATTGCCGGCCTCGCCTTCGAAGGCTGGGACACCCACGCCAATGAGGGGGGTGTGAAAGGGCAACTCGCCAACCGCCTGCGCGGGCTCGACGACGCCATCGGCGTTTTCGCCGAGACGCTGGGGCCGACATGGAAGGATACCGCGCTGATGGTGGTGACGGAATTCGGCCGCACCGCCCGAATCAACGGCACGCGGGGGACCGACCACGGCACCGGCACCGTGGTGCTGCTGGCGGGCGGCGCCATTCGCGGCGGCCGGGTGATCGCCGACTGGCCGGGCCTGTCCGACGCGGCGCTGCTGGACGGGCGTGACCTTCGTCCGACCACCGATGTGCGCAGCGTAGCCAAGGGCATTCTCGCCGACCTGTTCGGCGCTCCGGCCGGCTATCTCGCGCGCGACGTGTTCCCCGACACTGCCGGGCTGGCACCGCTCAAGGACCTGGTGGCCTGAGGCTCGGCGCCGGGCCGCTTTCCGGCCATTGCTGTCGGCGCAGGATCATCTTTCGCGGAACGCTTTGGCGACCTGATCGAGCAGCGGCTTGACGACATATTCGAGCGGCGTGCGGTCGACAGTTCTCACGAAGACATCGGCCTGCATGCCGGCGGCGACCCGCTGCGGGGCGATGCGCGCGAGTTCGTCGGCCGGAAGCCTGACGCGGATCGTATAGAACGGTGCGCCGGTGCGCTCGTCCCTGCTGGTGTCGGCTGCGATGCGCGAAACGGTGCCCGCCAGTTCGGGAGTGGTGCGCTGGTTGAAGGCATGGATCTTCACATGCGCACTTTGGCCCGGGGCGATCTGGTCGATATCGGGAGGGTTCACGCGGGCCTCGATCTCCAGCGTGTCCTCGACGGGGACGATCAGCATCGCGGGTTCGGCCGGCGTGAGCACGCCGCCGACGGTATGGACCACAAGCTGATGCACATAGCCGGAAGCCGGTGCGCGGATTTCCACGCGGCGCAGCTCTTCCTCGGCCGCGATGCGGCGTTCCATGAGCTCGGCCGCCTTGCTCTCCGCCTCCTGCAACTGCTTCATCACCTCTTCGCGCACCGCGTCGTCGATCTGGATCATCTGCAGTTCGGTCTCGGCGATCTTGCCTTCTGCCTGCGCTATCGCCGCCTGAAGCTGGCCCTTCTGGCCGTCGAGCTCGGCGGCTTCACGCTCCAGCACGGATTTGCGGCTGATCGAGATCAGCTTCTGCCGATAGAGGTCCCGCACACCGCTCAATTCCTCCCGTATCAGCTCGGCCTGTTGACCGTTGGCGATCTGCTGGGCGCGCAGGCCGGTGATCTCGTCTCGCAGCTGGCCGACGCGCCGGGTGAGCTGAGCCTTCTGTCCGCTGCGCGCGGCTCGCCTTGCGTCGAACAGGCGCTGTTCCGCGGCGATCAGTTCGGCAATGTTCGCCTGCCCGGTATGGTCGGCCAGTTCGGCCGCGATGGAAATGACCTGCTGGTCATCGCGCTCCGCCCTCAGGCGCCCACGCCGCGCCGCCAGCTCGTCGAGTTGCTTGGTGACGACCTGGAGATTGGCATGAGTGACCGTGTCGTCGAGACGGATGACGACGGCGCCGCTTTCGACCTTGTCGCCCTCGCGGACATTGAGCTGCCCGACGATGCCGCCGGTGGGATGCTGGACTTTCTTGACGCTGCCGGTGACGACGAACTGGCCGGAAGCGACCACGGCACCGGACAGGGTCGTGGTGATGGCCCACACGCCGACGGTGCCGGCAAAGAGCAGGACCGCTCCCCCGCCTGTCACGGCGAGACGTTTGAGCGAGCGGCAGACATCGTGTTCCACGCGGAGTTCGGCCGTCATGATGCCACCGCCGGGCGTCGGATGCTCGGCAGGCCACCCTGCTTGGCCATTCTCTGAAGGATCTGGTCCTTTGGCCCGATCGCTTGAAGGCGCCCGTCCGCCATCATGGCGATCTGTTCGACCCCGGCGATCGCCGCCTGCCGGTGAGTGACCACCACCACGATGCCGCCCCGCGCACGGATGCCGGTAATGGCGGTGGTCAACGCCTCGTCGCCATCGGTGTCGAGATTGGAGTTCGGTTCGTCGAGCACGACCAGAAACGGATCGCGATAGAGTGCCCGTGCCAGCCCGATGCGCTGGCGCTGGCCGGCGGAAAGCATGGCGCCATTCTCGCCGATGCGGGTGTGGTAGCCCTTTTCCAACCGAAGGATCAATTCATGCGCCCCTGCCGCCAACGCCGCCGCGACGAGGGCCTCGTCGGTTGCGTCGGGGGCAAAACGGGCGATGTTCTCGGCGACGGTGCCGTCGAGCAATTCGACGTCCTGCGGCAGATAGCCGATATGGCGGCCCAGCTCGGCGGGGTCCCAATGGTCGAGGGCGGCGCCGTCGATACGCACCTCCCCCTTGAGCGGCTGCCAGACGCCGACCAGCGCGCGCGCCAGCGTCGACTTGCCGGATGCGCTGGGGCCGATGATGCCGAGGCCCTGCCCGGATTCCAGCCGAAGCGCGACCCCTTGCAGGATCGGCGCCTGGCGTCCGGGCGCCGCGACGACGACATTCTCCACAGTCACCTGGCGGCACGGCGCCGGCAGGGTTGTGCGCTCGCGTCGCGCGAAGGCGGGCATGTCCAGAATCTGCCGTAGCCGTGCGACGCCCTGCCGGGCGCCGACGAAGCCCTTCCAGTTGGCGACGGCGATCTCGATCGGCGCCAAGGCGCGTGAGGTCATGATCGAGGCGGCGATCATGGCACCGCCGGAAATCTCGCCCCGTATGGCGAGATAGGCGCCGAGCCCGAGCACCGCCGATTGCAATGCCATGCGCAGGATCTTCGCCACCGCGCCGGCAGAACCGGTGAGATCGGCGCCGGCGAGCCAGTCGCGCACGTGGTGCCGATTGGCGTCTTGCCATTTGTCCCGGAAGGACGCGGCCATGCCCATGGCGGCGAGCGCCTCGGCATTGCGCCAGCTGGCTTCCACCACCGCATCACGGCTGAGGCGGCTTGACAGCTGCGCCTTCGTGGCGGCGCGACTGCCGAACTCGGTCAGCGCGGTCAGCAGGAGGATGAGCGCCCCGCCCGACAGCGCCAGCCAGCCCAGCCAGGGATGCAGCAAAAAGCAGCCGGCAAAGAACAGCGGCATCCACGGCATGTCGAACAGTGCCGTCGGCCCCAGCGACGAGAGAAAGCCGCGTATCTGATCGAGGTCACGGATGGGCTGGAGCGATTGATCGGACCGCCAACCGAGCAGGGGAAGCCGCTGCACCGCATCGAAGGCGGCAGGCGACACCTGCTCGTCGAAGCGGGCGCCGATGCGCGCCAGCATCCTGACGCGGATCGCATCCAGAACCCCCTGAAGCGCGTAGGCGGCCAGAAGCAGCAGAGAGAGCCCGATCAGGGTCTCGACGCTGCGCGAGCTCAGCACCCGGTCGTAGACCTGCAACATGTACAGTGAGCCCGACAGCATCAGCACGTTGATGACGGCGGAGAACATTCCGACCACCGCGAAGGCACCGCGGCAGGTCGACAAAGCCCGTCCGACGATGGAGGCCGAGGAGGGGGTGGCGGATCGGTGCGTCACGGGAGACCTTACGGCTGCGAGCCGGCAGCGGAAAGCGGGACGCGGCTCGCGCCGGTCGCGGAGGCGGGCGGGGCAGGGCGGAGGCGGGCGGGGCAGGGCGGATGCGGGGGCGTTACGGCCGTCGGCATCTGGCGACCATCGAGCGGGCAATGTGACCGATCGATGGGAATTGAAGCGGTTCGGGCAGGCTCTAGATCAGAAGGTCGAACTGCGATGCGGTGAACACGCCGTGGCCGGCGATCTCGAAGGTAATGTCGTCCTTCCCGCCGACTGCGCTGCTCTCGCCGATGCCGCCGATGATGTAGCCATCCTCTGTGCGAGCAATGATCTCGGCGTTGCTCACCTCGGTGATCTCGAAGGGCGTGCCGATCTCGACCGTCCAGCCCTTGGCGGCGTCGCCGTCGTTGTGGATCGTCACTTCAACATTGAAGCCGTCCTCGGAGGTCGTGACATCCGACAGCATCGGGGTCAGCACGTCGTCGAATAACAGGCCGGCCCCGCTCTCCAGCGAGGCCTCGTCGTCAGCCGGTTCGGCGAGCGCCACCATCCGCGCCAGCGGCTCAGAGCCGCCCACCGGTTCGCCATTTACGACGAAATCCGACGCCGTCGTGCTGGCGCCGCCCGGCGAGGCCTGGAAGCCGAACGACACTTGGCCATCCGCCGCCACCTTGCCGTTCCAGCTCGCATTGCGGATGACATAATGATCGCCGACATGGCTGACGATCTCGGCGTTCCAGATGTTGGTGATGTCGAATGGCGCCTCGAATTCCACCACCCAGCCGTTCAAGGCGTCGTCGGCGTTCAGGGTCATCGCGCCGGTGAAGCCGGATGTCCAGTCGTCGGTCACGGTGTAGACGAGTTCATCGCCGCCGCCGGAGGGCGGAGGCACGGCGGCATCGTCATTGACGAGGGTGCCGATCGCCTGAGCATCGCCGAGGGTCGCCCCGACCGCGTTTGTGAGCACGACGGTGAGGCGCTCGTCGGTTTCCACCGCGTTTTCGCCGATGATCGGCACATGGATGGTCGCGGTGGTCTGCCCGGCGGCGATGGTGAGGGACCCTGTAGTCGGCGTGTAGTCCTGCCCGGCGACCGCGGTGCCGTCCACCGTGCGATAGCCGACCGTTACCGTCTCGGTGGCCGGCGCTGACAGCGTCACGGTAAAGGCGAGCTGTCCGCTCTGTCCGGCATGGCCTTCCTCCACCCGCGCATCGGCGATGCTGAGGCTGGGCATGATCGGCACCGCCTTGTCGTCGTCGACGATGGTCGCGACGCCCTCCGCGACACCGATCACCGCGCCGTCGGCATCGGTGAGCATCAGGGTGAATTGCTCGTCCGGCTCGCCCTGCGTTTCGGGAGTGACGGGAACGCGAATGAGCTTCGAGGTTTCGCCCGGCTGGAAGGTAAGCGTGCCGCTGACCGCTGTGAAATCGCTGGCGTCGGCGGAGCCGGCCATGGTGTGGAAGCCCACCGTGACGGCTTCGGTGGAAGCCTCCGAGAGGGCCACCATGAACACCGCGTAGGTTGCGTCGGTGGAGACGCCATCGTCGAAATCGAACTGGATCGGCTCGAGATAGGCGAGCTTGTCGGTGTGAACCGTGCGCCAGTCATCCTTGAGGATGCCGCCGGTATCGGTGGAGTTGGGATTCCACGACCAGTAGGTCCAGCTCATCCCCTCTTCGTCCGCCGGGATGTCGAGGGCGCCGTCATTGTCGAAGTCGCCGGACATGTAGGAAGTGAGCGCCTCCAGCCAGGGCGCGTCCTTCGGGTCCTGCAGCCGGGTGCCGAACTCGCCGATGTAGACCGGCGCGATGCCCTCCCGGTAGATGTAGCCCCACATCTCGTCGAACTTCGCCGGCAGATCCGCGGCGAAGTCCGAGCCCTGGAACCAGGGCTGCGCATATACCGAATTGCCGTAGTCATGCGGCGAGTAGACGAGCTTGTTCGGCACGTCGAGCTCGATGGGGCGGTCGCGCACACCCATGAGGTTGCCGCCCCACCAGTAATTCTCGCCCTGATAGGAACCGACGCCTTCGACGAAGATCAGCCAGTTGTCATTCACCGCGCCGATGGCATTGCCGGCGCGCTCGGCTGCCGCCGCCCAATCATTGGCGCCGCCGCCGCCCCAGGTGCCGGCATGCGGCTCATTGTGCAGATCGGCGCCGATGACGGTGGGGTCGTCGGCATAGCGCTCGGCCAGCATCTGCCAATCGGCGATCCACTGAGATTCCGGATGGGCGCTGTCGTACCACAGGCCATTCTCCGACGCGCCGGCGCCGAAGCCGGAGCGATGATGGTCGAGGATCACCTTCAGGCCGATATCGCCGGCATATTCGACCACCTTGTCCATGATCTGCAGCGGCGTCAGGCCCTGGAATTCCGGATTCTGGCCGTAGTCGATGCCGGCGGCGCTGCTGGCGTGCAGCGTGTCGGTGGAGAAGGGCAGGCGGACGGTGTTGAAGCCCAGATCCTTCATCTGGTCCATCATGTCCTGATAGCCGCGCGTCCACACGCCATGCGGCGAGGCATTGGTGGATTCGAAGCCGAACCAGTTCACGCCGGCGATCTTCACCGGATTGCCGGCGGAATCGACGATCTGGTTGCCGGAGGTGGAGAACCAGCCATCTGCGGCCGAGCCGGTTCCCGGATCGCCTTCGGTCACCGACACATTGGACACCGACACGACCGGCTTCGGCACCGGCGCCGCCACGTCGTCGTTGCGGATGGTGCCGGTGGCCCGCGCGTCGGCGATGGTGGCGCCGGTCGCATCGGAGAGGGTGAGCGCCAGGGTCTCGTTGGCCTCGACAAGCGTGTCACCATTGACCATCACATGGATTGTCTTGGTGAATTCGCCCGGCGCAAAGGTGAGGCTGCCGGAGAGCGGGGAATAGTCGCTGCCGGCCGTCGCGCTGGCGTTGGCCGTGGCGTAGCGGACGGTCACTGCCGAGGTCGAGGCTTCCGACAAGCTGACGGTAAAGGTGAGATGCGCCATGCCGCTGTCGCCCTCGCTCACCTGCGTATCGGCGACGGCAAGCATGGGTAGTTCCGGCTCCGGTTTTGGCTCGCCGGTGGAAACGCCGTTGACGATGAAGCCAGTGGCCGCCGTGCTGGCGCCGCCGGGCGCGGCCTGGAAGCCGAATGTCACAGCGCCATCCGCCGCGACCTTGCCGTTCCAGGAAGCGTTGCGGACCACATAGTGATCGCCGACATGGCTGACGATCTCGGCGTTCCAGATGTTGCCGATGGCGAATGGCGCGTCGAATTCGACCGTCCAGCCGTTGAGCGTGTCCTCCGGCATCAAGGTCATCGCGCCGGTGAAGCCGGATGTCCAGTCGTCGGTCACCGTGAAAATCACCTCGTCGCCGCTGCCGGAGGGAGGAGGCGTGACGGCGTCGTCATTGGTGATGAACCCCTGCCCGATGCCATCGACGATCGTACCGCCATTGGCATGGCCGAGCAGGAGATAGAAGCGCTCGTCGGCTTCGACCGTCCGGTTGCCGATCAGTGGCACGTGGACATGGGCCACGGTCTGTCCCGGCGCGAAGGTCACCGTGCCGGACATCGCCTCATAGTCGCTGCCGGCTTTCGCGGCATCGTCGCGCGTCAAATAGCGTACGCTGACCGGCGTATCGGACGCGAAGGAAAGCGTGATGGGGAACATCATGTGCGGTTCGCCATCGTCCCCCTCTGCGACCGTGACGTCGCCCACGCGGATCAGTGGCCGGCCGGCCGGCGTGGCGTCGTCATTACGGATGGTGCCGGCCGCGCTGCCGTCGCCGAGCGCGGCGCCGGCCGGCGAGGAGAGCACAAGCTGGAATGTTTCATCGCTTTCGAACGTCGTGTCGCCATTGATGGCGACATGCACCATCTTCGAGGTCTCGCCGGGCTGGAAGGTGAGGGTGCCGAGCGCCGCCTGGTAGTCCGAGCCCGCCTGTGCGGTGCCGTTCAGCGTCGCATAGTCCACCGTCACCACGCCGGCCGCCGCCGCCGACAGGCTCACCGTGAACATCAGCATGCCTGCGCCAGACTGGCCTTCGGTGACCTGTGCATCGGCGACCGACAAGACGGGGATCGCCGCCTGTGGCGCATCGTTGCGCGCCTCGTCGATGAGCGCGAGCCAGGTCTGGTAGGTCGCGTCCTCGACGGCAACGATGTTGTTGTAATCGAGCTCCGCCAACGCCACGCCATCCAGCGTATAGCTCTGGTTCTGCCCGACGATGGCGATCACCACCGAGCCGCCGGCCTCGGCAACGGTGAATCCGTTCGGGCGAAAATAGTTGAAGTCGAGCCGGTCGGTGGCCGGGTCGAAGTCCAGCACGACGTGGCTGCTGTGGTCCCAGTCGATCAGAAAGGTGGTGCCGGCCTCCCCCGAGGGCGGATCGCCGGGACCGGCTTCGGTCGGCCACGCATTGGTGCCAGCGGTGGGAATGTCGGCACGGCTGCGGATCTGCGACTCCGGGATCGCGGTGAAGCCGAGCTGCAACCACAGGCAGTCTTCTTTCGCCTGCGCGTTGTGGAACACGAAATTGTCGATCGACAGCTCCGCCACCTTAGCGTTGAGCAGGATCAGCGCCTGGCCGGTGGTGTAGTTGCCGATGACCACGCCTTCGGCGCTGTCGACCATGAAGATCTGTTCGCGCGTGCCGTAGATGGTGTCGGTTTGCGGATCGAAGGCGACACGGTCGATCTGGCCGATTTCGTGCGAACGGGCATAGACGGTGTGCGGCGCGGCTTGGATGCCGTGCTCCCAGGCCAGGGCGCCGCTCAGATCCTGGCGGAGATGGTCGTTTTCCACCGGCACGAAGCTGTCCACCGTGAGCTGGCCCAGCGAGATCCCGGCGATCAGCACCTCCCGGCCGCTCCACGGATCCCGGAACGCCACCCCTTCCGGCGTGTCGACCACGATGAAGGCATGGACCGAGTTGGCGCCAAGGTCGAGCTTGTCGCGGGTCGGATCGAAGTCCTGGATGATGCGCTGCGTCCCGCTCGTGGGCAGGTCGGCGGAGAGGATGCGTCCCGCTGCGGCGATGCCGGGTGCGGCGGCGTGCGTGACAAGCCGTTCCGTCTCGGATGGGGAAATGCCTGCCATGCCCTTCTCTCCGTGCCCGCTGCCTATTGCGCTGGGGAAAGGGATGGCATGAGGCCACGACAAGGTCAGCGGTCGGCGTGCGGCCACTCGACGAGCACGGCAGAAAAATCGATGATCGTGGCATAGTGCGGGCTTGCCCGCTGCCGACGACCCTTTCCATCATGCTTCGCGGCTCCCGGTTCGAGGAAGTGATGCGCCATCTTGCCGTTCGTCATCCCTGCGACGCGGAGCATGTCCGGCCGCCTCGGCAGCGCCTGGCAGGTCGAGCGTGCCGGTGAGGCTGTGGCGCCTCTGCGCCGGCCTGGCGTCCCGCTGGTCCTCATGGTCGCCGGTCTGGCGCGGTCAGGTGATCGGATGGGGGCTGTTCGCGCTGGTGGACCTTGTCGACCGTCAGCTCATCTACCGAAATATCATCGCCGCTCTCGTGCTGACCGCGATCAGCTATCCGCTGCTTCTGCTGCTGTCGGTGGCGCTGCGCCGGATCTATGACCGGATCTGTCCCGATACCCGTCTGACCCTGGCCAAGGTCGGGATCGTGCTTGGATTTTCCGGCGGGGCGGCGGCTATAGCGGTGGGCATTCTCGCTACGGTGCGGATAGCGGTGGGCTGGACTATCCCGGACTGGCTGCCGCTGCAGGAACTGGTCATGCCGTTCAGCCATTACACGCTGGCGTTCATCGCCTGGAGCATCCTGTATTTCTGGATCGGAGCCGAACTCGACAGGCAACGCGAGCGTCAGCATGCGGTCGAGGCGCAGATGGATGCGTTGCGGGCCGAGATCCGGCAGTTGCAGCTCCAGCTCGACCCGCACTTCCTTTTCAACGCGCTCAATGGGGTCGCCGAGGAGGTTCCCGAGCATCCCGAGGCGGCACTCGCCATGATCCGCGATCTCACCCAGCATCTGCGGCATCTTCTGGCGGGGATAAGGTCGCCGGTGGTGACGGTGGCGTCGGAGGTGGAGGGGCTCTCCGCCTATCTGCGCATCCAGCAGTCGCGGTTCGGCGCCCGGGTACGATCCAGTCTCAAGGTCGATCCGATGGCGGCCGAGCGGTCCATTGTCAATCTGCTGTTGCAGCCGCTGGTGGAGAATGCCTTCGAGCATGGCGACCGTGCCGCTCGGCTCGATGTCGACATCCGCATCGGCGTCCTCGGCGAGGCGCTGAAGATCGAGATCGAGAATACCGGCCACCTCGTTGAAAACCCCAAGCGGCGGCCCGATCATGGACTGGGTCTCCAGAATGTGAGGCGGCGGCTCGACGTGCATTATCCCGATCGCCACAGCTTCGCGATCCAACAGGCCGAGAACCCTGACGGCCGCCCCGATGATGCGCATGTGATTGCAACCTTGCTGCTGGAAGGTGAGCCGTGCTCCGTGTTGTGATCGCCGATGACGAGCCGCTGGCGCGCCGTGCCATGCGCCGCCTGCTCGCCGCGCGTCCGCGGATCGAGATCGTCGGCGAGGCGGAAAGCGTCAGCGAAACCCTGGAGGTGATCGGTCGCGCCCGCCCGGATCTGATCTTTCTCGACATCAGGCTGAATGGCGGCGACGGCTTCGAACTGCTGGCGGCCATGGCCAACGCGCCGAAAGTGATCTTCGTGACGGCCTATGCCGAATATGCGGTCGAGGCTTTCGCGGTCGATGCCGTCGACTACCTTTTGAAGCCGGTGACGCCGGAACGGCTCGACGCCGCGATCGATCGGGTTGAACGCCTGCTGGAGGCGGAAACGACGAAGGTCGGCACCACAATGGAACTCCGCTCCTCCAGCAGGGTCGTCTTTGCCGCGCCGGCGGACATCGTGGCGGTGCGGGCGGAAGGCGATTTCAGCCATTTTTTCCTTGCGCAACAGCCGTCGCTGATGGTGCTGGGCAGCGTGGGGCAGTTCCAGGCCATGCTGCCGTCGCCGCCGTTCTTCCGCATCGGGCGGTCGATCATCATCAACCGTGACCGCCTCCGGCGCGTGGACACCCGTTCGCGCGACGAGGTTCGGCTGACGTTGCTCGGTATGGCCGATCCGCTCATCATCGGTCGCGCCGCGGCGGCACGGCTGCGCGAAGCGATGGGCTTCCGCGAGGTTTAAACGGTGCAATTCGGCGATCCCGGCGCGGCTCGAGAACATATTGCGAACACGGAACAAACAGAGTACGTTCGCGAAATCACAGCAAAATGCTTGCTTGCGACACGGAGCCCGGCAATGACTCAATCTACGTTGCGACTCGTCGAAGGATCTTCCATGGACAAGGCCAAGGCGCTGGACGCGGCGCTTTCACAGATTGAGCGGCATTTCGGCAAAGGCTCGATCATGCGGCTCGGCAAAAACGACAAGATCATGGAGGTCGAAACGGTCTCCACTGGATCGCTGGGGCTCGATATCGCGCTCGGCATCGGTGGCCTGCCGCGCGGGCGCGTGGTCGAGATCTTCGGGCCGGAATCGTCCGGCAAGACCACGCTGGCGCTCCATACCATCGCCGAGGCGCAGAAGAAGGGTGGCGTCTGCGCCTTCATCGATGCCGAGCATGCGCTCGACCCCATCTATGCCCGCAAGCTCGGGGTTGATCTCGATAATCTGCTGATCTCCCAGCCCGATGCCGGCGAGCAGGCGCTGGAGATTGCCGATACGCTGGTGCGTTCGGGGGCGGTCGACGTGCTGGTGGTGGATTCGGTGGCGGCGCTGACGCCGCGGGCCGAGCTCGACGGCGAGATGGGAGACAACCAGCCGGGCATGCAGGCACGGTTGATGAGCCAGGCGTTGCGCAAGCTCACCGGCTCGATCAGCCGTTCAAATACCATGGTGATCTTCATCAACCAGATCCGCATGAAGATCGGCGTGATGTATGGCAGCCCGGAGACCACCACGGGCGGCAACGCGCTGAAGTTCTATGCCTCGGTTCGCCTCGACATTCGCCGCATCGGCTCCATCAAGGAGCGCGAGGAGGTGGTCGGCAACCAGACCCGCGTGAAAGTGGTGAAGAACAAGCTCGCTCCGCCTTTCAAGCAGGTCGAGTTCGACATCATGTATGGCGAGGGCGTCTCGAAGATGGGCGAGCTCATCGACCTTGGCATAAAGGCGGGGGTCGTCGAGAAGTCCGGTGCCTGGTTCTCCTATGACAGTCAGCGGCTCGGGCAGGGGCGCGAGAACGCCAAGAACTTCCTGCGCCAGAATCCGGATGCCGCTGGCCGTATCGAGGCGACCATCCGGCAGAATGCCGGGCTTATCGCCGAGCAGATCCTTGCCGGCGAACCGGAGAGCGAGGACGACGCCGACGCCTGAGGGTGTCCATCTGAAGACGGTCGGGGCGGTTTCGCGCATCGGGTGGTCGTCTGCCTTCCCGGTAGATGACGGCCTGGTCGTTGACAAGGCGGGCTTGGCGCGCGGCCTTTCTGGACAAGCTATTGCGGCGTCGTTAGAACCGGGGCTCGCGCTGTTCCGGCGCGGGCCGGCGGAACTGCCGGTGGTCTATTTTCTACAGGCAGTGTTCGATGAGCGGCGTCAACGAGATCAGGTCGGCCTTCCTCGATTATTTCGCGAAGAACGGTCATCAGGTAGTGGACTCGTCGCCGCTCGTACCGCGCAACGACCCGACATTGATGTTCACCAATGCCGGAATGGTGCAGTTCAAGAACGTCTTCACCGGGATGGAGAAGCGGCCCTATTCGCGGGCGGCGACGTCGCAGAAATGCGTGCGTGCCGGCGGCAAGCACAACGATCTCGATAATGTCGGCTACACCGCCCGGCACCATACCTTCTTCGAGATGCTCGGCAATTTCTCCTTCGGCGATTACTTCAAGGAGAATGCCATCGAGTTCGCCTGGAACCTGATCACCCGCGAGTTCGAGCTCCCCGTCGAGAAGCTGCTGGTGACGGTGTACCACGAGGACGACGAGGCGTTCGACCTGTGGAAGAAGATTGCCGGCCTGCCGGACAGCAAGATCATCCGCATCCCGACCTCGGACAATTTCTGGCAGATGGGCGATACCGGCCCCTGCGGTCCCTGTTCCGAGATATTCTACGACCACGGTTCGCACATTGCGGGCGGTCCGCCCGGCTCGGCGGATGCGGATGGCGACCGCTTCATCGAGATCTGGAACCTCGTCTTCATGCAGTTCGAGCAACTGCCGGGCGGCGAGCGGATCAACCTGCCACGGCCCTCGATCGATACCGGCATGGGGCTGGAGCGCATCTCGGCGGTGCTGCAGGGCACGCATGACAATTATGAGATCGACCTGATGCGCGCGCTGACCGGCGCGGTCGAGGATCTCACGGACGTCACCGCCGACGGTCCGCAGAAGGCGAGCCATCGGGTCATCGCCGATCATTTGCGCGCCTCGACCTTCCTGGTAGCCGATGGCGTGCTGCCCTCGAATGAGGGGCGTGGCTATGTTCTGCGCCGCATCATGCGCCGGGCGATGCGCCATGCCCAGCTGCTTGGTGCCCGCGATCCGCTGATGCATCGGCTGGTGCCGGTGCTGGTGCGCGAGATGGGGCGCGCCTATCCCGAGATCGTGCGCGCCGAGGCGCTGGTCACCGAAACCCTGCGCCTCGAGGAGACACGCTTCCGCAAGACGCTGGAACGTGGCCTGTCGATCCTGGAGGCGGAGAGCGAGGGACTGGGCGACGGTGCCAAGTTCTCCGGCGAGACCGCCTTCAAGCTTTACGACACCTTTGGCTTTCCGCTCGACCTGACCGAGGACGCGCTGCGCGCCCGCGGCATAAGCGTCGATACGGCGGCGTTCGACACCGCCATGGAGCGCCAGCGGGCCGACGCACGGGCCTCGTGGTCGGGTTCGGGCGAGGCGGCGACCGATGCCGTCTGGTTCGGCATCCGCGAGAAGGTGGGGGCTACCGAATTTCTCGGCTATGGCACCGAGATCGCTGAAGGATCGGTCGTCGCCTTGCTGGCCGATGGCATCGAGGTCTCGGAAATCGGTGCCGGCGGGCGCGGCCTTTTGGTTCTCAACCAGACGCCGTTCTACGGCGAATCCGGCGGACAGCTCGGCGATACCGGCCTCCTCACCGGCGAGGGCGGCGTGAAGGCGCGGGTGCTCGACACGCAGAAGAAGCTTGGCGACGTGTTCGTCCATGAGGTGGAGGTGGAGAGCGGTACGCTGACGCTCGGCATGGCGCTGGCGCTGGAGGTCGATCACGCCCGCCGCCGCGCCATTCGCGCCAACCATTCGGCGACTCATCTGCTCCATGAGGCGCTGCGGCGGGTGCTCGGCGACCATGTCGCGCAGAAGGGCTCGATGGTGGGGCCGGATCGCCTGCGTTTCGACTTCAGCCATCCCAAGCCAATGAGCGAAGCGGAGATCGCGGAGGTCTCCGACATCGCCAATGCGGTGATCCTGCGCAACGAGCCGGTCGAGACGCGGCTGATGGCGGTCGACGATGCGATCGCCTCCGGCGCCCGCGCGCTGTTCGGCGAAAAATACGGCGATGAGGTGCGGGTGGTCTCGATGGGGACCGATCCCGGCAATGGCGCGCCCTATTCGATCGAATTGTGTGGCGGCATCCATGTCGGCCGCACCGGCGATGTCGGCCTTGTCACCGTGCTGGGTGAGAGCGCGGTTGGCGCGGGCGTGCGGCGCCTCGAGGCGATGACCGCGGATGCGGCGCGCCACCATCTCGATGCGCAGGGCAAGGCGCTGCAGGCCACGGCGGCGGTGCTGAAGGCGCCGGTCGGCGAGGTCGAGGCGCGTGTCGCCCAGCTTGTCGAGGAGCGGCGCAAGCTGGAGCGCGAGCTTGCCGAGGCGCGCCGTCGCCTGGCGATGGGGGGCGGCGAGGCGGCCGAGGAGCCGGCCCGCACGGTCGGCTCCGTCAAGCTGCTGGCCAGGCAGGTCTCCGGCATCGATCTCAAGGATCTCAAGAGCCTCGCCGACGAAGGCAAGAAGCGGCTCGGCTCCGGCATCGTGGCGATCGTCGCTGTCACCGAGGAAGGGCGCGCCGGGTTGGTGGTCGGGGTGACGCCGGATCTGACCGATCGCTACGACGCGGTGGCCCTGGTGCGCCGGGGCGCCGAGGCGCTGGGCGGCAAGGGCGGCGGCGGCCGGGCCGACATGGCGCAGGCCGGCGGACCGGACGGGGCCAATGCGTCGGCGGCGCTGGAGGCCATCGAGGCGGCGCTCGCCGGCTGACGGGTGCCCACCGCCTCGGCGCGGTGGTTCAAACAGTCTCTCGGGGAGTGGACCTGACATCATGGCATCCCGCGGGCAGCATGGCGGCTGGTTGTCGAGCGCCGGGCGCCGCGGCTTGCGGCGTCGGCTTTACGAGGTGCTGGAAGGGAACGCCTCGGAGGATCGGATAGGTCGCTGGGTCAATGCAGCGCTGATCGGCCTAGTGCTGGCCAATGTGGTCGCGGCGGTGCTGGAAACCGTGCCGAGCCTGTTGTTACGCGACACCGTGCTGTTGCACGGCTTCGAGACCTTTTCCCTGATAGCTTTCGCGGCGGAGTACGGGCTGCGGCTATGGATCGCGCCGGAGGACCCCCGCTATCGCGGCCTGCGCCATCGCACGGCCCGCCTGCGCTATGCACGCTCCCTGCCGGCACTGGTCGACCTGGCGGCGTGGCTGCCCTTCGTCCTTTCAGCATTGTGGGGCGTCAATCTGCGCACGCTGGCGATCCTGCGCTTGATGAGATTTGTGAAGCTCGCCCGCTATTCATCTGGCATGCAATCTCTTTTCGAAGTGCTGCGCTCGGAGCGGCAATCGCTGCTCGCCTGCCTGTGGCTGTTGGTGGCGGCGGTTCTCATCGCCGCCTCGGCGATGTATGTCGCCGAGGGCAGCGTCCAGCCGGACCATATGGGGTCGATCCCCCAGGCGATGTGGTGGGCCATGTCGACGGTAACGACGGTCGGTTATGGCGACGTTTATCCCATCACGCCAGCCGGGCGCATGATAGCGGGGCTTACCATGCTCACCGGCATCATCATGATCGCGCTGCCGGTCGGTATCATCGCCACCGCCTTCGTCGACGTCATCAAGCGGCGGGATTTCGTGATCACCTGGGGCATGGTGGCACGCGTGCCCCTGTTCGCCGATCTCGACGCCGCCGCCATTGGCGAGATTCATAAGGCGCTGTCCGCACACACGGCGCAGCCGGGGGAGATCATCGCCCGGCGCGGCGAGCCGGCCCGCTCGATGTATTTCATCGCTTCGGGCGAGGTGGAGCTGGAATTCGGCGACGAGACGGCGGTGCTCGGCACCGGGCAGTTCTTCGGCGAAATGGCGCTGCTGCACAATGCCCGCCGCGCCGCCACCGCCCGTGCCCGGCGACGCTGCATGCTGCTGGCGCTCGATGCCGAGGATCTGGCCGAGGTTATTCGTCATCACCCGGACATCGGCCAACGTATCCGCAGCATGGCTAAGGACGAGGATGGTCCGCACGCTGTCGGCCGGCGCAGCGATATCGCCGCCGGTGAAGTGCCGGAGAAAGACGAGAGGGACTGAGGTCTCTCGGGATGTGGCTTGGAGCGCGCCGGTTTGAACGCTTGGTAAGCGTTTCCGGCTTTGATCCCTCCACATCTGTGGAGCAGTTTTCTACCCGTGCCGCCGCTCGGGTCTCTGTGGCTCGGTGGCGGCGTTCGCCTGCGGCTTGAGCGGGGCAGGAACGTGCGAGATGGGAGAGACCCCCACCCCGCTGTATGAATATCTGCGTCAAGCCAGGGCTTTGCGCAGATTATCGGAAATCTTGTCGAGGAAACCGGTGGTGGAGAGCCACTTCTGGTCCGGCCCGATCAGCAAGGCGAGGTCCTTGGTCATGTCGCCAGCCTCGACGGTGTCGACGCATACCTTCTCCAGCGTGGCGGCAAAGGTGGCGAGCTCGGCATTGTCGTCGAGCTTGGCGCGATGGGCGAGACCGCGCGTCCAGGCGAAGATCGAGGCGATGGAATTGGTCGAGGTCTCCTTGCCCTTCTGGTGCTCGCGATAGTGGCGGGTCACCGTGCCGTGGGCCGCCTCGGCTTCCACCGTCTTGCCGTCCGGCGTCATCAGCACCGAGGTCATCAGGCCGAGCGAGCCAAAGCCCTGCGCCACGATGTCGGACTGCACGTCGCCATCGTAGTTCTTGCAGGCCCAGACATAACCGCCGGACCACTTGAGCGCCGAGGCGACCATGTCGTCGATCAGGCGGTGCTCGTACCAGATCTTCCGCTTCTCGAACTCGGCCTTGAACTCGGCCTCGTAGATGTCCTGGAAGATCTTGCGGAAGCGGCCGTCATACTGCTTCAGGATGGTGTCCTTGGTGGAGAGGTACACCGGATAGTTGCGCATCAGGCCGTAATTCAGCGAGGCGCGAGCGAATTCGACGATCGATTCGTCGATGTTGTACATGGCCATGGCGACGCCCGAGCCCGGGAACTTGTAGACCTCGTGCTCGATGGTGGTGCCGTCTTCGCCGACGAACTTGACCGTCAGCGTGCCCTTGCCGGGGACCACGAAGTCGGTGGCGCGGTACTGGTCGCCGAAGGCATGGCGGCCGACGATGATCGGCTGGGTCCAGCCGGGAACGAGGCGCGGCACGTTCTTGCAGATGATCGGCTCGCGGAAGATCACGCCGCCGAGAATGTTGCGGATGGTGCCGTTGGGCGACCGCCACATCTTCTTGAGGTTGTATTCCTTCACCCGGCCGACATCGGGGGTGATGGTCGCGCACTTCACGCCGACGCCGACCCGCTTGATCGCCTCCGCCGCATCGATCGTCACCTGATCCTCGGTGCGGTCGCGGTTCTCGACGCCGAGATCGTAATATTCCAGGTCGATGTCGAGATAGGGGTGGATCAGCTTGTCTTTGATGTACTGCCAGATGATGCGGGTCATCTCGTCGCCGTCGAGTTCGACGACGGGATTCGCGACTTTGATCTTCGCCATGGGTTCTACCTCGCGCGGAAGCAGCTTCGTAATGGGGCCTCGGCGCCAGTCCGCGCGGCAGGCGCCGGTGCGAGCGTGATACCGCGACCTTGGGTCAAACGAAAGCCGTTCGGACACCGACTTTCTGGCAAGTCGTCGGTAACCGGGCAGGGGATTGTCGCCTGAGGTTCATGTGCCGCTGCTAGGCGGCGGACGTCACACAGGCTTGGCGGTCGCGTACGCGAAGCCGCCATGGGAGACGTCCATGTTCAATCGATCCGTTTTCACCACGAGGCGCCGGACAGTCGTTGCCGGTGCGCTGCTGGCTGCCGCCCTCGCGGTGCCCGCGCTTGCCCAGGAGCAACGGCCGGCGGCCGAGACGATCCGGCGCCTGCAGGTGCCGGAGGCCCGTCAGGCCGTCGCCGTCGCCGAGCGCTCCTTCTATGCGATCGACAACCGGACCATTGCCAAGTTCGACAAGGAGACCGGCAAGCAGGTCGCCAAGTGGGAGGGGCCGAAGGGTGGGCCGATCCTGCATCTCGACAGCGGCGTGGTGCGCGACGGCAAGCTCTACACCGCCCATTCCAACTATCCGGACTGGCCGATGGTGAGCTCGGTGGAGGTGTGGGACGCCGAGACGCTGAAGCATCTGGAAACCCATAGCTTCGGCATCGAGCGCGGCTCGTTCACCTGGCTTGACCGCGACCAGCAGGGCCGCTGGTGGGGCGCCTTCGCCAATTACAACCGGGTGTTCGACAAGAGCCCGCTCGCCTATGGCAACAAGTTCAACACCCAGATCGTGCGCTTCAATCCCGATTGGAGCATTGCCGAGGCGTGGGTCTATCCCGATGCGCTGGTGGCGCGCTTCCAGGACATGAGCAATTCCGGCGGCGCCTTCGGGCCGGACGGGCGGCTCTATATTACCGGCCACGACAATGCCGAGCTCTATGTCGTCGCCCCGCCGGAGATGGGATCGGTCATGCAGTGGATCGAGACCATTCCGATCGAGATCGGCGGGCAGGGCTTCGCCTTCGATCCTGCCGAGCGCGGCGTGGTGTGGGGGCTCATCCGCAACAAGACCGGCGGGCCAAACGACGTGACGGTGAGCCGCCTGCCGCCGCGGCCGTGAGATCCTTGGAATAGACGTCCCGGAGCGGGCCTGACGGGCGCCAAGCCCGTTCAAATTTGCTCGGACATGCTCTAGGAGGAGCGCATGTCCGAGCTTCTTTGCATCATCACGCCCGCCATCCGCCCCCTTCCGCTTTCGAGGGAGGCCCGCTGATGCCCGGCGCGGGAACCGACAGCACCAAGCCCTGGCACGAGGGCGGGCCGGTGGTGATCCTCGTCGAGCCGCAGCTCGGCGAGAACGTCGGCGCGGCGGCGCGCGCCATGGGCAATTTCGGCCTGTCGCGGCTGCGGCTGGTCAATCCGCGCGAGGGGTGGCCGAATCCGAAGGCGGTGACCTTCGCCTCGGGCGCCGACCGCATCCTGGAGCAGGCGACGGTGTTCCCGGATGTGCGCTCGGCGGTGTCGGACCTGAAGTTCATCGCCGCCACCACGGCGCGCGAGCGCGGCATGGCTAAGCCGGTGATGGGCGCCGATGCCATGGCCGCCGAACTCGCCGGCCGCCTCGCTGCGAATGAGGATGTCGGCCTGCTGTTCGGGCGCGAGCGCACCGGCCTCTATACCGAGGAGGTGTCGCTTGCCGACGCCATCCTCACCTTGCCGGTGAACCCGGCCTTCGCCTCGCTCAATCTCGGCACTGCCGTCGCGATCGTCGGCTATGAATGGTACAAGCTCGCCTCCGGCGGCGCACTGCCGTTCCAGCCGCCGGAGCGCTCGCCGCTCGCCGACAAGGCCGACCTGTTCGCCTTCTTCGATCATGTCGAGCAGGAGCTGGAATCCGCCGAATTCTTTCGCTCGCCGGAGAAGCAGCCTTCCACCACCCGCAACATCCGCAACATCTTCCATCGCGTCGGCCTGACCCGGCAGGATCTGGCTACGCTGCACGGCATGATCACCGCATTGGTCGAGGGGCGGGAGGGCCGTGCCGCCCGCCGGGCCAAGCGCGAGGGCTGACCGCCGGAGCCTAACGTCCTGCCCCCAACATGGCCGTCGTCTCTGCTCGGCTTGCCTTCTCCCCGATGGGGGAGAGGGAGGGAAGCGCGCACCTCAGGCCGTGCGAGCCAGCGGCGCGGCTTCCACCACCGGCGCATAGGCGAAGGCCTCCAGCGTTTCCGGCTTCATCTCGATGGAGAAGCCCGGCCGCTGGGGCGGCATATAGGCGGCGTTCTCGATCACGCAGGGATCGAGGAAGTGCTCGTGCAGATGGTCGACATACTCGATCACCCGCCCGTCCTTGGTGCCGGACACGGCGATATAGTCGATCATCGACAAATGCTGCACATATTCGCACAGGCCGACGCCGCCGGCATGCGGCCACACCGGCAGGCCGAACTTCGCCGCCACCAGCAGCACCGCCAGCACCTCGTTGAGCCCGCCCATGCGACAACTGTCGATCTGCACCACGTCGATGGCGCCTTCGGCGATGAACTGCTTGAACATGATGCGGTTCTGGCACATCTCGCCGGTAGCGACCTTCACCGGGGCGATGGCCTCGCGGATCTTGCGGTGGCCGGCGACATCGTCCGGGCTGGTCGGCTCCTCGATGAAGAAGGGATTGGCGAAGGAGAGCTGCTTCACCCAGTCGATGGCCTCGTCCACCTCCCACACCTGATTGGCGTCGATCATCAAATAGCGGTCCGGCCCGATCACCTCGCGGGCGATGGTGAGGCGCCGGATGTCGTCTTGGAGGTCGCGCCCGACCTTCATCTTCACATGGTTGAAGCCGGCATCGATGGCTTCCTGGCACAGGCGCCGCAGTTTGGCGTCGTCATAGCCGAGCCAGCCGGCCGAGGTGGTGTAGCAGGCATAGCCCTCGGCTTCGAGGGTGGCGATGCGCGCCGCCTTGCCGCTTTCGGCCTGCCGCAGGATGGCGAGGGCGTCGTCGCGGTCGAGCACGTCGGTGAGGTAGCGATAGTCGACGATGTCGGCGATCTCCTCCGGCGACATGTCGGCCACCAGGCGCCACACCGGCTTGCCGGCCTGCTTGGCGAGCAGGTCCCAGAAGGCATTGACCACCGCGCCGGTCGCAAGGTGCATCGCCCCCTTCTCCGGGCCGATCCAGCGCAGCTGGCTGTCGCTGGTGAGGTGGCGCCAGAACTTGCCGGGCGCCGCGCGCACCGTGTCGAGCTCGGTGCCGACCACGAGATGGCGCATGGCGGAGATCGCCATGCAGCAAATATCGTTGCCACGGCCGATGGTGAAGGTCAGCCCGTGGCCTTCGAGGCCGGGAACATCGGTTTCCAGGATGACATAGGCAGCGGAATAATCCGGGTCCGGATTCATCGCATCCGAACCGTCGAGCGACAGCGAGGTGGGAAAGCGCAGGTCGACGATGCGCATATCGGTGATTTTCGCCATGGCGGAGCCTCCGGCAGGATCGGTGGAGCGAGGATCAGAGGTCGGGAACGAAGGTCTGCTTCTGCGAGCCAAGGCCCTCAATGCCGAGTTCGACGACATCGCCGGCCTTGAGATAGCGCGGCGGCTTGAAGCCGAGGCCGACGCCGGGCGGCGTGCCGGTCGAGATGATGTCGCCGGGATGCAGCGACATGAACTGGCTGAGATAGGAGACCAGATAGGCGACGCCGTAGACCATGGTCTTGGTCGAGCCGTTCTGCATGGTCGCGCCGTTCACCTTCAGCCACATGCCGAGATTGTGCGGGTCGGGAATGGCTTGCTTGGTCGCCAGCCACGGGCCGATCGGGCCGAAGCCGTCGCAGGACTTGCCCTTGGTCCACTGCCCGACGCGTTCGAGCTGGAACTCCCGCTCGGAGACGTCGTGGCAGACGCAATAGCCGGCGACATAGTCCATCGCCTCGTCCTGCGAGACGTATTTCGCGCTCCTGCCGATGACCACGGCAAGCTCGACCTCCCAGTCGGTCTTGGTGGAGCCGCGCGGGATCGGCACGTTGTCATAGGGCCCGGCGATCGCCGAGGTCGCCTTCATGAACACCACCGGCTCGGGCGGCATTTCCATGCCGGATTCCGCCGCGTGGTCGGAGAAGTTCAGGCCGATGCAGATGAACTTGCCGACACCGGCGACACAGGGGCCGAGGCGGGTGCCCTCGGCGACCAGCGGCAGCGCGGTGGCATCGAGACCGGACAGCTTGGCGAGGGCGGCAGGGTCCAGCGTCGCGCCGGCGATGTCCGGTACATGGGCCGAGAGGTCGCGGATGCGGCCCTCGGAATCGATCAGGCCCGGCTTTTCCTGGCCCGCCTCGCCGTAACGCACGAATTTCATGGAACTATCCCTTCCGTGCGTGGCTCAGAGCGACCAGCCGCCATCGATGGCGATGGCCTGGCCGGTGGTGTAGGTGGCGCCGGCGAGATAGACGGCGAGATCGGCGATCTCCTCCGGCGTGCCGATGCGGCCGATCGGCTGGCGGGCGATGAAGGCGGCGCGGGTCTGCTCGTAGTCGCCCTGGGCGCGCAGCCGGTCCTGCAGCGAGGGGCTCTCCACCGTGCCGGGGCAGATGGCGTTGCAGCGGATGTTGTGCGCGACATAGTCGGCGGCGACCGATTTGGTCAGGCCGATCACCGCCGCCTTGGTGACGCTGTAGGCGAAGCGGTTCGGCACGCCTTTGATGGACGAGGCGACGGAGGCCATGTTGATGATGGCGCCCTCGCGGCGCTCCAGCATGCCGGGCAGCACGGCGCGGATGGTGCGCACCATCGACTTGATGTTGAGGTCGACCGCGAAGTCGAGATCGCCGTCCTTCATCTCCAGGATGCTGCCGGGATGCACCACGCCGGCGCAGTTGAACAGTATGTCGACCGCGCCGATGTCGGCGACGAAATCCGCCACCGCCTTGTCGTCGAGCACGTTCAGCTTGGCGGTGATCAGCCGGTCCGAGGCCGGCAGCTCGGCGAGCAGCGCCTCGTTGATATCCGTCGCATACACCCTGGCGCCGGCGGCGAGATAGGCGAGGGCGCTCGCCCGGCCGATGCCCTGCCCGCTGGCGGTGACGAGGACGGTCTTGCCCTCAAGATTGGCCATGGCCACTTCTCCGTTGTTCGCTATCGGTCAATCGAGGTGGAAGACTTCTTCCGCCATCGCCCACCATTCGCCGTCCTTGCGGGTGGCGAGCGGGCGCTGGCAGGGAATGGTCAGCTGCCACCACTCCTGGTTCTTCGGGTCGGCGGCCATTCGGGCCATGTCGGCCGCGAAATCGCTGCCGTGATACTCCCAGGTGCCGAACAGGATGTTCTCCGGCTCGCGCAGGAAGATGGTGTAGTTGCGGATGTTGCAGCGGCTGATCAGCTCCAGCACCTCCGGCCATACGGCGGCGTGCAGCTGCTTGTAGGTGTCGACCATGTCGGGCTCGAGCCCGATCATCATGCCCATGCGTTGCATTGGCTCGCCTTGCATCGGGTTCTCCGCTCAGGCCGCGACCGACGCCGAGGTGGCGCCGGCGAGCCGGTAGAAGGTGATGGCATTGCCGCCGAACACCGCGTCGTGGTGCTCGCTCGGCACGAAGGTCTGGCACTGCTCCACCCAGCTGACATAGTCGCCGGCCAGTCGCAGCACCGGCCAGTCGCTGCCGAAGATCAGCCGCTCGGGACCGAACAGTTCCAGCAGCGTCTCGGCATAGGGGCGCACTGCCGCCGGCCCGCGCCCGCCGGCCTCGGTCAGCAGGCCGGAAAGCTTGCACCAGACATTCGGCAGCGCCACCAGCCGTGCCATGGCCTGACGCCAGGCGGTGATGGTGCCCGAGGCGATCGGCGGCTTGGCGCCGTGATCGATGACGATCCGAAGCTGCGGGTGGCGGGTGGCGAAGGCCAGGAGCGGGCGGAGATGGCGCGGCAGCACCAGAGCGTCGAGGGCGAGATCATGGGCGATCATCGCCCCGATCGCCGGGTCGAGCGCGGGATCATCGATCCAGTCATTCTCGGCGATGTCCTGCAGCATCGGGCGGATGCCCTTCAGCTTCGGATCGGCGGCGAGCCGCGCGACGGCGTCCGCCGCGTCCGCCGCCTTGAGATCGGTCCAGCCGACCACCGCCTTGATGAAGTCGTGCCGGGCAGCGAGCCCGAGCATGTAGGCGGTGTCCGCCTCCCGCTCCATGGTCTGCACGAGCACCGTGCCATCGAAACCATTGGCGGTGAGCAGTGGTTCAAGGTCCTCCGGTCCGAAGTCGCGATGGATCGGCGCGAGCTCGGCTGGCGGCCATTGGCCAGCCCGGTCGGCGATGCGCCAGAAGTGCTGGTGGGCGTCTATCCGCATCGGGGGCCTCACGCCGGGACCGCAGCGCTGTCGGCGATCAGCCCGCGCTCCTTCAGCCGGCTCCAGAACGAAGCCGGGATCGTCTCCTCGAACCAGCCGATATTGGCGGTGATCTGCTCGGCGTTGCGGGCGCCGGACACCACGGTGAGCGTAGCGGGGTGGGCGAGCGGGAATTGCAGCGCCGCCGCCTGAAGCGTCACGCCTTCGTCGGCGCAGGCGGCGCGCAGCGCCTCGACGCGGGCGACGATCTCGGCCGGCGCGTCGCCATAGTTGAACTTGTTGCTGCCGGCGAGAATGCCGGAATTGAACACGCCGGCGGCGACGATGCCGACGCCGCGCCGGGCGCACTCGTCCATGAAGCCGAGGCTCTGCTGCTCCAGCAGCGTGTAGCGGCCGGCCAACATGCAGATATCGATGTCGGCGACCGTGAGCGCCTCCTCGATCACCTCGAACTCGTTGACGCCAAGGCCGAACGCCTTGATGGCGCCCTGCTCGCGCAGGCTCGTGAGGGCGCGGAAGCCGCCACCAGTCAGCTGGCTCCAGTAGTGCTCGTGCCGGTCGCCATGGGTGAGGCGGCCAATGTCATGCACATACAGGATGTCGGGCGTGAGCAGGCCGAGCCGCTGCTGGCTGGCCTCGAAGGAGCGCATGATGCCGTCATGGGAGTAGTCGAACACCGGGCGGAACGGCAGCGGCTCGGCATAGCCGTCTTCCATCGCGCCGACGGTCGGGTCCGGCGTCATCACCCGCCCGACCTTGGTCGAGACGGCGTAGCTGTCGCGCGGCAGGTCGGTGAGCATGGTGCCGAGGCGGCGCTCGGAGCGGGTGAAGCCGTAGAAGGGCGCGGTATCGAAATAGCGGATGCCCGCCTCCCACGACGCCCGGAAGGCGCCGGCGGATTCCGCGTAGCTGGTGACGCGGTAGAGGTTGCCCATCTGCGCGCAGCCGAGGCCCATCGCGGTGACGGCGACCTGGGTGCGGGCGTGAATGCGGGTAGCGCCGGCCTTCATGATGATCCGTATCCGTTCGGAAAGGGCGGGACGCAGGATTCCCCCGCGCCCCGCAGGCGGGAGGCAATCAGTAGAGGACGTTCTTGGCGTCCGGCTGCTCGATATTCGCCTTCGTCACCACGACGGCGCCGGTGTCGACGAACTTGTCGACCTTCTGCTTGTCGATCAGCTTGGAGACGGTCTTCACGCCGAGATCGCCCATCTGGAACGAGCCCTGCACCACGATGGCGGTGAGGGTGCCGTCCTTGACGAATTCCTGCAGGTCCTGGTTGCCGTCGAAGCCGACGGCGACCAGCTTGCCGGACTTGCCGGCCTGCTTGATGGCGCGGGCCATGCCGATCGCGGTCGGCTCGTTGGCGCCGAAGATGCCCTTCAGGTCGGCATTGGCGGCCAGCACGTCGGTGGTCTGGTTCAGCGCCGTCGCCATCTGCGACTGCGAGTAGAACGGTCCGACGATCTGGAGCTTCGAATTGGCCTTTATGTAGTCGGTAAAGCCGCCCACGCGCCCGATTTCCGAGCCGGCGCCGGCGACATAGCTCATCACCGCGATCTTGCCCTCGGTGCCGGTCTTCTCGATCAGCGCCTTCGCGGCCAGCTCGCCGGCCTTGCGGTTATCGGTGGCGAGGAAGGACTGGTAGTACTGCTCGGCGCCCTTGGCGAGCTGGCTGTCGATGATCACCACCGGGATGCGGGCCTCCCATGCCTTCTTCACCGCCGGCACCAGCGCGTCGGGATCGGAGGGGGCGAGCACGATGCCCGACACGCCGCGGTTCACCGCGTTCTCCACCATGTTCACCTGATCGGCGATGGCGGATTCCGAGGCCGGGCCCTGGAAGGTGAGGGTGTTCTTGCCGCCGGCTTCCTTCAGCGCGGCGTCGGCGCCCTTCTGCACGTTCTGCCAGAAGGTGGAGTTTACCGTCTTGACGATGACGGCGATTTCGCCTGCATGGGCGGCGGTCTGCGCCGTGGCGGCGGCGCCGATGAGCACTGCCGAGGCAAGCAGGGCGGAGACGAGCTTCTTCATGGTTTCCTCCAGATTCAGGCGTTCGTCAGGGATCGGCGCCGGTTTTCCGGTTGCCGGGCGGTTGGAGAGGCGAGGGCGCCGCCGTCAGCGGCGGTTGCGAAGCTGGTCGATCCACACCGTGAGCAGGATCACCAGGCCGATGATGATCTGCTGGGTGAAGGCGGAGACGCCGTTCATGTTCAGCCCGTTGCGCAGGATGCCGATCACGAAGGAGCCGATGAACGTTCCCGAGATCGTGCCGACGCCGCCGATCAGCGAGGTGCCGCCGATCACCGCCGAGGCGATGGCGTCGAGCTCGTACATCACGCCTTCGTTCGGCTGGGCGGTGACGAGGCGGCTCATCAGCACGCAGCCGGTGAGGCCGGCGAGGCTGCCGGACAGGATGTAGGTGAAGCAGGTGACGCCGGAGACGTTGACGCCGGAGAGCCGCGCCGCCTCGGCGTTGGAGCCCACCGCATAGATGTGGCGGCCGAGCACCGAGCGGTTGAGCATCAGCGCGACGGCGAGCGCGATCACCACCATGAGGATCACCGGGTAGGGGATGCCGGGGAACGCCACGTTCGGGAAGCCGTCATCGCCGATGGTGACGACGCGGAACAAGGCGCCGTTGCCGAGTTCGCCAAAGGATTCGCCGAGGCCCGACACCGCCCGGGCGCCGGTGATCTGCAGCGCGACGCCGCGGGCGATCAGCATCATGCCGAGAGTGGCGATGAAGGGCGGCAGCCGCATCTTGGTCACCAGCACGCCGTTTATAACGCCGCACAGCGAGCCGGTGAGGATGCCGATCATCATGGCAATCGGCACCGGCATGCCGAGCTCCTTCACCGCTAGCGCCGCCACCACGCCGGCCAGCGCCAGCACCGAGCCGACCGAAAGATCGATGCCGCCGGTGATGATCACGCAGGTGGCGCCGATGCCGAGCAGGGCGATGGAGGTCACCTGCAAGGCGATGGTCATGCCGTTATTGACGGTGAAGAAGGCGCTGCTGGTCAGCGAGAACACCACGATCAGCACCAGGAGGCTGCCGAGGGCGGCGAATTTCTGCAGCAGGTCCTTCTGCCGGTCGGACAGGCGGCCGCCAGACCGAGCGGGCGACTTGGCGGGCGGGGTGGTGACGGTCATGGTCATTCTCGGCTCCGTCAATGGCGGCTGTCCGGCCGTCCATAGCCGGATGCGTAATGCATGATTTCTTCCTGGCTGGTGCGGGCGGTCTCCAGGACACCGGTGATGCGGCCGTGATGGAAAACGCAGACGCGGTCGGTCATGCCGAGAATCTCCGGCAATTCCGACGAGATCAGCACCACGCCGATGCCCTCGGCGGCCAGCTCGTCCATGATCTTGTAGATGGCGAACTTGGCGCCGACATCGATGCCGCGGGTCGGTTCGTCGAAGAACAGTACCCGCGACTTGCGGAACAGCCACTTGCCGATGATGATCTTCTGCTGGTTGCCGCCGGAGAGCAGACGGACCGGCTGCTTGATCGACGGCGTCTTGATGCTGAGCAGGTCGATATATTCCCTGGCGGCCTTGGCATGCTTGGCAAAGTCGATCAGGCCGAAGCGGTTCGACACCTCGTCCATGTTGGCGAGCGTCATATTGGCGTCGACCGGCATTTTCACCGCCAGCCCCTGCGCCTTGCGGTCCTCGGAGAGATAGGCGAGGCCGGCGGCGATGGCGTCGCGGGGCGAGCGGATAACCAGTTGCCGGCCTTCCAGCGTCACGGTGCCGGCGTCGATGGCGTCGGCGCCGAAGATGGCGCGGGCGACCTCGGTGCGGCCGGCGCCCATCAGCCCGGCAAAGCCGAGGATCTCGCCCCGCCGCAGCTCGAAATCAATGTCGGAGAACACGCCGTTGCGGGTGAGCCCCCGCACCGCGAGGATAACGTCGCTGGTCGGGCGGGAGGTGCGCTCGGGAAATTTCTCCTCCAGCGACCGGCCGACCATGCGGGCGACGATCTCGTCGACCGAGGTCATGGCGAAATCGTCGGTGGCGACATAGCGCCCGTCGCGCAGCACGGTGACGCGATCGACGATCTCCGCCATCTCGTCGAGCCGGTGCGAGATGTAGATGATGCCGACGCCGGCGGCCTTGAGGTCGTGAATGACCTTGAACAGAAGCCGCGTTTCCTGCTCGGTGAGCGAGGAGGTCGGCTCGTCCATGATCAGCACTTCGGCGTTGAGCGACAGCGCCTTGGCGATCTCGACCATCTGGCACTGGGCGACCGAGAGCTCGCGCACCAGCCGGTCCGGGTCGACGGCGACGCCAAGCCGGTCGAGGCAGGCCTTGGCATCGGCACGCAGCTTGCGGCGGTCGATCAGGAAGCCGCGACGGGGCTCGCGGGCGAGGTAGATGTTCTCCGCTACCGAGAGGTGCGGCACCAGGTTGAGTTCCTGGTGGATGATGGCGATGCCGACCGCCTCGGCCTCCAGTGGCGAGGCGAACTGTCGCGGCTGGCCCTTGTAGACGATGCGCCCGGAGGTCGGCGGGAACACGCCGCTGATGATCTTCATCAGCGTCGACTTACCGGCGCCGTTCTCACCGCAAACCGCGTGCACTTCGTGGCGCCGCAGGTTGAAGCTGACGCCCTGCAGCGCTTTGACGCCGGGAAATTCCTTGGTGATGTTCTCCAGCGCGAGCAACGGCTCGCCCTGCGCAGCACTCTGCGGCGCCCGCGGCTGTTCGCCGGCGGTCTGGCCGTACCCCATGGCGTCCTCCCATGTCGCGATCGCGACGTAATGCCCGCTTGCAGCAGGTCTTGTCGGCTCGTTGGCCGGTTACCGATCTATGGTGGCATTTTGCCGTAACTGGTCAAGCCAATTTTTGCCGTATTGAGAAGATTTGGTCAGGCCAGATCGAAATTATGTTTCGAAACAGTTGGTTATTGACTGGAAGGCTCTTGCTTGCCCCTGCCGGCCGCGGCTCCTATGGTAAGGCCAAACGAGGCTTGTCCATGAACATCATTCGCACCGCCGAGCGCCGACTCTACCAGCAGGTGGCCGATCAGATCCGCGGGCTGATCCAGAGCGGGCATTTCTCGGCTGGTAGCCGTCTGCCGGCGGAGCGTGATCTCGCCCAGCAGCTCGGCGTGTCGCGCCCCTCGCTGCGCGAGGCGCTGATCGCGCTCGAGATCGACGGCACGGTCGAGATTCGCATGGGCTCGGGCATCTATGTGATTGGTGCGGGGGAGCGCCGCGCTCTGACCCCGGCGGCGACCGGCGAGAGCCCGGTGGAGCTCATGGAGGCGCGCGCGACGGTGGAGAGCGCGGTCGCCGCACTGGCCGCCACCCGCGTGACGCCGATCATGCTGCAGGCGCTGCGCCTCGCTCTGGACGCCATGCGGTCGGATATTGAGGAGGGGCGCAAGCCGCTCGATCACGACCGGCAGTTCCATCTCGCCATTGCCGGCCAGACCGGAAACAGCGTCATCGTTCGACTGGTCGCCGAGCTGTTCGACGAGCGGCACAGCCCGATGTCCTCGCAGTTTCGCGCGCATTTCGACACACCGGCGAACTGGCGCTCGGCATTGGCCGAGCATGAGGCGATCCTGGCGGCACTGGAAGCGCGCGACGGCCCGCTTGCCGAAGCGCTGATGCGCGTGCATCTGGCCGAATCGAAGCGCCGTTGGGTGGAGAGCGAGCCGCGCTGATTTCTGTGAGCCGCACTACCGCGCGCAGCTCAATGCGGCGACGAGAGTGGACAGGCGACCGCCAAGGCGGCTCGACCCCTTGCCGTTCTGTAGGCTCGCCGGCACCTTTCCGGTTTCCAGCGCGTCGAGCCAGATAGTGTTGCCGACATCTGCCTGCCGCGCACCGGCGTGGGCGGCGAGCCATTGCGGGTCGGCCAGGATGTGGCGCAGGACGCCGTCGAGCTTGGTCACGATCGCCTGTTCCTGCGCGGGCATCGGGTCGCCGAAGCACGCACGGATATCGCCATAGAGCATGACCGGCTGCGCCGCGAAGAAGTGGTAGTGCGAGGCCTTGGCGCCGCGGCTCATTTCCCGCGGCAGCGTGCCGTCGGGCAGGGCGGTGGCCAGCGAAAGACCCACTTTGGTGTTGGCCCATTGCACCAGATCGGCCTGGCCGCTGAGATAGCCGGTGGTGCCGACGCCAAGCGCCGCCCAGAGGACGTGATTGTTCAATTGGCCATGCTGGTCGTGAAACGCCATCACCTGGTGCGCGATGTCGACCAGCCATGCGAGGGCCGGGGCGGGCAGTGGTTTTCCGGCGCGCTGCAGCTTGAACGCGGCCAGCGACATGCCGGCGAGCGCCCAATGCTGCTCATAGCCCGATTGCATCGCGTCGGTCTTTCTGAGCAGCCGGCGGTCGCGCCGTTCCCGCTCGAAGGCCTGGCCGAGGCAGTCGACGCCGGAACCGTTCGAGGCGGCGATGGCCGCATCGGAAGCCTGCGCCACGAAAGACAGGAATCGCCGGACGTCGCGGATGCTGTCCCGATACTCCGACAGCTCCTTGTCGAATTCCTCTGAGCCTGGGCGCGCTGCCGCGTCGGGACGCCGCACGTCGATGACCGACGGCAAGGGCGGAGGATTTTCGCAGGACTGGGCCTGGGCGGCACCCAGCTCGCCGAGAAGCGTGCAGACGACGACCAGCACGGCGGCCAGGCACGTGAAGTGACGAAAACGTCCGGATTCCAGCATGAATATCTAATCCAATACCACTACAAAGGAGATCCAGCGCACGGCGCTTCCCCGCGCCGGAGACATTTGACAGAAAAGAATGCGGAATAATGGCGAAAAATGAGGTATTATTTTCCGAGTGTTTTGCCTGTTCCTCTGCTCAGCCCGATGCGCTTGACGTCGAGGAGAACTGATGTTCAGGTAACATAAGGGACCAAATGGAGACGAGTGGACATTTCAAGAAAGTCATCCACTTCATCCGTTCTTCTCTCAATGTCTTAACGGGAAGGTATCTTGGCACTTACCGTGCCGGGCCGAAATGGTTGTGGCTGCGCTGGGCACTCGGCCGAATGGCAGGGTGCTCCGGCTCCGGCGGCGGCAGTCACGAACGCTCAAAGGTCGGATATCGAAAAACTCTGATGATAGAGTAGCATGGATTCTGGTACTGCGCTTGCACTTGTGCTTTAGGGTGTCTCAAATGGCCGAGAGACTGCGAGGTTGCGGTTCCGTACGAGTCGGGTTTGGGAGACGAGGCGCATGCTGAAAGCTGACGATAGACATCGCGTCGCACACGATGTCGAGGCG
The DNA here is from genome assembly GCF_018390605.1 of Ancylobacter defluvii. Taxonomy (GTDB): domain Bacteria; phylum Pseudomonadota; class Alphaproteobacteria; order Rhizobiales; family Xanthobacteraceae; genus Ancylobacter; species Ancylobacter defluvii. The sequence goes on along the minus strand of NZ_JAHBGD010000002.1, from coordinate 83,662 downwards.
GGCGGATCAGTCCAGATTTTGAACGATATTGCGACCCATCTCCCCAATCTGAAGCTGGAAACCATCGTCGAAACCGGTGCGAATCTCGGGACATCATTGTCCCGCTTCCTGCACCTGACAAGTGCGCGGGTGATCGGGTTCGAGCTCTCCGGTTCCAGTTTCGCCAAAATCGAGAAAAAGCAAGCTGGGGTCGCGCGCGCGCGCGTCCTCAATGTCGCGCTAGGCTCGAAGTCCGGTCATGCGCAGCTGAACGACAAGCAGAACACCATCCTCAACCTGTCGCCGGCCAAGACCCAGGGAACCGACGTCATCGAGCTGGTGACTGGTGACGAGTTCTGCCAGCGCGAGAAAATCGACCGGGTGTCGCTTCTCAAGATCGGCACGGAAGGCTTCGACTTTCACGTGGTCGAGGGCTTCAGTTCAATGTGGGATCAACAGAAGATCGACATCGTACAGGTCGGGTGTTCTATGAACATCACGAACCGGAAGTGGGTACCTTTCGCTGCCTTCTTCAATTATTTTTCGGCACGTGATTATCATTTGTTCAGTCTCTATGATATTGCGTTCGAATTGGACGGAAGGCCGATCATTCGTCGCAGCAACCCTGTTTTCATCTCTTCATCTGTTATTATGAACAATAAAAAATCCAACAGCCGTTCTGCTGTTGCGCAAAAGTGAAGATGGGAGAGAACGTTGGGAATTGGTCGCGTCATAGTTGTCATCTCGATTGGCAATCGGCCTTGGTTCGCTTCGTGTTTGAGTTGGATGGAACGCTATGCGAAACGGTGCAAGGCGGATTTGCGGATAGTCGAGACCACTCCGTCGCGCAGCGAATTCCCTTTTCCCGATCTCCCTGACAAGCCGGGGCGCCCGCATAAGTTCGAGTATGCTCTCAAGCAGTATTGCGTCGGCAAGCTGATGGACGAGGGCTACACCAACGTGCTGATGCTGGACGACACCTGCATCATCTCGCCCACCGCGCCGGATCTCTTTTCCGTCGTCGAGCCGGGGCGGTGTGGCTATACCCATACCAGCCGGGATCACGCCGAGGATTCCTTTCGAGTGATTCAGGCCGAAGCGGCAAAGAACGGCTGGGAGGAGGTGGTCTATGACCCCGCTCTCTACGCCAATACCGGCGTCATGCTGTATGATGCGGTATATTCTCCGGCCTTCCTCGCGAAGAACATCATCGAGGCGGCGCCGCTGCTGTTCGCCCGCTATCCGCACCAGACGCTATCCTATTACCTGCTTCGGAAGTACGATGTTTCGATGCAGCGAATTGACAAGCGTTTCAACAACAGCACGCTCTTCATGAACGAGCCTGGAACGGACTGGCGCGATTCCGAGCTGACCGACTCCTTCATTTACCACGTGACCGGCTTCTGGAAAGAAGACCGGGAAGAAGTGGTGAACGTGGTGCTGAACAAGCTGGCCGAGAAATTCGTGTCGGAGACCGGCGCGATGCCCTCGGTCTGAGCAGGACCGCATCGTCCTGGGTCGGTAGCCAAGCCTGTGTTACCCCGGTGACACCCTCGAGGTTGTCGCGAGGTTTCGCCGATCGAGGCGGCGGGGCGCGCGGAAAAGTCCGCCGCTCGTCGTCGGGTACGGCACCGGCAGTTGGCGGTCAATCCTGCTGCGAATGCGCTTCGGCGGGGAAACGGGCAGCGATGGCCGCCCAGACGTTCTTGTAATACGGATCTATGTAGTGATAGGGGGCGGGGCCCCATTGATGTTCCGTCGCGGCGTACTGGAAGGCGTCGTCGGCGCGTACCGCCACCGCCTCCGGCAGCGTCGCGCAGAGAATGTCGTAAAGCTGGTTGAGGAAGGCGTTCTGATCACGCACGGCGTCATCGTCGGCGCCGCCACCGGGCGCCCACACCGCGCGATGGATCACGATCGGCATGGCTCCGACCGCTTCCTTCAGCTTGGTGGCCCAAAGGGGCGCCCGCTCCAAGGTCTCCGCGCGTATCGCCGACGGGGAACGGTACTTCCAGGGCGGCGGCAGCTTGCCCACCGCCACTTCGAAGCCCTTGGAATTCACCAGAATGGTATCGCCATTGTTCCAGGTGGCGAGCCGCTCGTCGATCATGTCGACGATGCAGATATCGGCCTCGACATTGCTCAGCTGCTTGAAGGCGGATTTGGCGATGTCGGTTTCGAAATTCCGCCGCTCGAAGCCCGGTAGATCAGCCGGATCGCCGTAAGACAAATTACCCGGCGATTTGGCGAGTATCGAGCGCACCGTGCCGCGGGCGAGATATTTCTTCACCTGCACGGCTTCGTCAGTCGCGATACGAATCATATCGCGACTGACGCATGTACCGAGAATGGCGACGCGCCTGATGCGCGTCTCTATGGGCACGGCGGTTTCCGTCAAGATGCCGTTCCCAGAATGCCGGACATGCGGTTTTGCAGCGAGGTCACGTGGCAGTTCTGCGCCACGAAATCACGCCCGGCACGCGCATAGTGCATATAGAGATCCTGATCAGTCCATATCCGTCGTATGGTTTCGCCGACCTCTTGCGGCTCGCAATAGATGGCGGCGTCGTGGAATGTCTCGCGGAACACCGGCGGCAACACGGCCGGCACGCCGCGAGCCATGGCCTCGGCAACGTTGCGACCGAATTCCTCGATATATTGCGTGTGCGGGAAATGCACGAGGAAGTCGAGGGAATCGATGAAGTCGAGCACGGGGATGCTGTCGAACTCCAGCACTTCCCAATTTTCCGGGATGCCGCTCAGCAGGCGTTCCGGCGTGTTGGCGCCGCCCAGCAGCCTAACCGGCACATCGGTTCCCACCATATAGGCCGCCGAGAGCAAGGCGGTCTGCTCCGGCCATTTGGTCCAGTGGTCGCGGGCATGGCGGCCGATGACCGGCGGCCGGCCGGAGGCGTCGCGCGGCGGCGGGTCTCGCAGCGGGACGTTGATCGGCGGCAGCCAGTCGGTGCCGGTCATTGCCAGGCCGCTGTCCTGCTCGTCGAGATGGCGCCGCACTAAGGTTGAAATCGGCGCCCAGAGCGGCCGCACCCCGAACAGACGCCGGAAATCGCGTTCAGCGATCAAGGGCTCGTAGAAGACGTTCTGTCCGCCCAGCACCTGATAGGGCAGCTGGTTCACCAGGATCACCCCGTGCTTGGTGGTGATCCGCGGGAAACGGTCCAGCATGTACTTCATCACCGGCGGGTGATGCAGGATCAGCAGGTTGCACTCAGCTTCTTCTTCGCAGGTGATGATGTCCACCTGCTCGAGCTGGTTGCGGTCGCGATAGGCGGGGTCGATGTCCGGCAGCAGGCGTAGATCGCCACGCGGCCAGTGGAACAGGCCGACACGCTGTCCCGCCGCCACCGCGGCATCGATATAGCCGAGATTGCAGCCGCGCGTGCCGCCGAGCAGCGACAGATCCGAGACCAGGATCATGTCGTATTTCGGTTCCGGCCGCATATGATAGGGCAGCAGCAGCTGCGGCGAGGCGAAGGGTTCCTTCTTGCTCGCACGCTCGCCGGGGATGACACCTTCGGCCTCCCACTTGCGCCGCATGTACTCGACCTGGCGGTCATATTCATGGCGCACGCCGAAGGTGAGGCTGAGCAGGCTGGTCTCGCCCTGCTCGGTCAGCGATTCCGGACGGACCAGGAAGAACGACATCGGCGTGTTGGGCAGGGCGTCGACCAGCCGCTCGGGGCCGAACTTGTTGCGCAGGCGCGCGACCATCTCTGCGTCGGCATTGGCGCGCACGCCGTCCCACACGCCGACCTGATCGAGGTCGCTGCGGCGCACCAGCAGCGAGGGATAGCTGCGATGCACGGTTTCAAGATTGCGGCGGCTCGGGCGGATTCCGAAGCGCAGATCCGGCGTCACGCGGCACATCATGGTGAAGGTGGCCTTCACCTCCTCCGGGTCGCGTTCGAGGAACGGCTTCATCTGCGCCGCCAGCATCTCGGGATGCGACCAGTCGTCACTATCATGGACGGTGATGTACTCGCCGGTGGCATAGCCCAGCGCGTTGTTGCGGGTGATGTACGCGCCCTGGTTCTCGCTGTTGCGGAAGATACGCACGCGATCGTCGAGGGCGGCGAAATGCTGCATCCGCTCCCAAGTGCCGTCCGGGCTGCAATCCTCGACGATGACCAGTTCGAGGTTGCGCCAGGTCTGGGCGAGGATCGATTCCACCGCGAGGTGCAGATGTTCTTCCGCGCCGTAGGCGGCCATGAGCACGCTGATCTTCGGACCGTCGGTGATCCAGCGGTCGGTCGCGTCGCAGCGCAGGCTGTTGATATTCAGCTCTTCCTTGTCGAGATCGACGATGAGCGTCGCCAGTCCGTCCTGCGCGAACATCGCGTTGAACGCCGCGAGGCGCTCCGCGCTCATCTCCTTCAGCCGCTCGGGATTGTTGACCGCGCGCAGATAGGCGACGTTGGTACCCATCAGCCGGTAATCATTGTCGTCGGGTCGTCCCTTCGCCGCATCCTCGACGCGCTTGGCGGCGGTGTCGAGGTCGCCGATCTGCAACAACGCATTGATCTCGACGAGCCGGAAGGTCTTGCGACGGGCGAAGGGTTTGGAAAGCGTGCGCACTTCGCCGAGCAGTTCCGCCACTTGGCGAAAATCGCCCTTCACCGAGAACCAGCGCGACAGCTCCCAGCTGGCCCGCACCCGTGCTTCCGGGTGCGATAGGCGCGACTTGGCGATGCGCAGCAGGCTTTCCTGCGCCACCTGCGAATAGCCGCCCCACAATGCCCGCTCGAGGTGCCCGATCTCGTTGTCGATCGCCTTGAGATCCTTGGAGGCGATGCTCGGAGCCGGCGGCGGAGGGGGAGCAGGCGCGGTGACGGCCGCCGGGGCCGCTTCCACGGCCGCGGCCTCGACCGTCGGCTTAGTCGCGACGGCGGGGGAGAACAGCGGCAGCACCGTGGCCATCGCCGGTGCCGCGACAGCCGGGGCGCCTTCTTCGCGCAGCGATCCGATGGAGGGGAGCGGAACGCCATTATATTGCGTACCGTTCTGCAGATCGCCTTCCTTGACGACCGTCGCCAATCCGAGGCGCACCGCGACACGCGGCGAGCGGATCACGAAATCCAGATGCAGCGTATCGCTGACGCCACCCGGAATCCGGTTGGTGGCGATGTCGTCATAGGCTTCCTTGAGCGCTTCCTGATCCTCCGGCCGGAGAGCGATCTCATGGCCGACGGCGTAGGGAGTCACATCGATATTGTTGTCGACGGCGACGACGATAGACACCAGCTTGCCGCCCTTGCCGCGCCGGACGATCTCGATCGCATCGATGATACCGGCTTCCTCGCCGTCGGCGCCGCCGATGACGAAAGCGACCGCAATCGGAAAACGATGATCCTGGGGATCGACGGGAATCTCCGCTTCGATGCGGAGAAACCCATCATCCTGGATGCCCAGCACGCGCAGGCCGGGCACCACGACGCCGCCGCCGTCACCGATCAACGGCATCGAGACGGTGCTATACGCCGCCTTGGTCGCTCCCTGCTTGAGGACGATCGACCATCCGCCCCGTACGAAAGCCCGCGCGCCGGAAACCCGCACGCCATCAAGGGAGGATTCGGCCAGATTCGTCTTCATGCGCGACCTTCAACTACAGCGGCGTCAACCCTCAAGCCGCCGCGGTTGCCTCGACGACGACCTCGCTAAACGACGGGGCTACGTAATAGAACACGGTATTGCTATTGATGTCACGGAACTCACTCGGCGGAATGCGCCAGCGATCGAGGTCCGAATCCGAGAAGCGCGCCGCGAAATTGAAGCGGGGGTTGCTCTGGCGACGCACGGTGGCCAGGGCGCGCGGGAAGTCGGCGGCACCGAACAGCCGGTTGCGATCGCCGCGACCGAACCGCTTCGAACGCTCGGCTTCGTCGAGCATGAGCCCGCCGCCTTCGTCGGTGCGCGGCCCGCGCACGGTCACGGTGAACAGGTGAATGCCGTTCGGCTTGAGAAGGCCGTCGAGCTTCGTCACGGCGTCCATCGGCAGACCGCTCAGAATTTCGAGCGCATTGTTGTGCAGGATGATGTCGTACTTGTCGTTGGCCGATTCAATCAGCGCGTCGAGATCAGGATACGACTCGCACTCGACGAAATCGACGGCCATGCTGTCGATCGTCTTGGCAGTGTAGCCCTTGCCGTAGGTTTTGCTCAGAAACCGCGCTGCCGCCCGATCCGGCAGGATATGCAGGATCTTTTTCTTCTTGCTCTCGAAATATCCGAGGCATTTCAGGGCAAGAATCTCGGCACGCTCTCGGGCTTTCGACTTGCACTTCTTACACTCTTCCAGAGTGCGTCCCCGGAAGTCGACAAACTTGTCGCCCCCGCAAATCGGACAAGAGAAATCAGCCACCTTCTTATCCCCATAATAAAATACAAAAAGGCCCAAGTGAGCAATCGCAGCATAAAGCTAACCCAGCTTCGATCCCCTTGGCAAGACGGAAGAAAATGAATTGAGCGCTCTCTGCCAGGTTGAGGGAGAGTAATTTCTGCAACGTACGGCGGAAGATGGGCGCGACAAATGCCGGAGTGGCGCTAAACCGGCCCTCCTCTGGGGACGGCGTTCCAGGAAGTCGTATATTGCATCGCGGCATGAATGGCGCGCGTTGCCATTGGGAGCCTGCCCCGCATTGGTGCGCCGATGCGCGACGGCACCCAAGCCCTGCGGCATCTCGTCTGAGCGGATGGCGGTGGCTCGCGGCGTCTCCGCCGCTGCCGTTGAAACCGCCTGACCCTGACGCTCCGCTCTTGCAGGCAACGACCGGGCAGGCGGGCTTCCGGGCGAAGCCGATAGCGCCGGTCGTGCCTCGGGCTTAATCTCGCCGCCTTAGCGCTGCTGATTGTCACGCCTGCCATGCTGAAACTGTTGAAATCGCTTCCGCGCCTTCTCTTCGAAGCCGTCATCGTGCTGATCGTCGTTCTCGACGAGCTGGCGCGCCCGATCTATCGCCCGCTGATCGCGACGGTGGCGCGGTGGCGGCCGATGCAGCGCTTCGAGGCCTGGGTGGCCGGGCACGGGCGTTTTGCCATCCTCATCCTGCTGGCGGTGCCGCTGGCGATCGTCGAGCCGATGAAGTTCCTGGCGCTGGTCTGGGCGGCGCGCGGCCACTACGCGTCCGGCACCCTCGCGCTCGGGCTGGCCTATCTCGCCAGTTTCATAGTGGTGGAGCGCATCTACAGCGCCGGCAAGCCGAAGCTGATGACCTTCCCCTGGTTCGCCTGGGGCGTCGGGTTGATGCTGAAGATGCGCGGCGCGGTGCTTGAGGTGCTGCGCACCAGCGCGCTCTGGCAGGGCGGCACCCGGTTGGCGGCGCGGTTGCGCGCCGCCTTCGCGCGGTTCAGGACCGGGCCGGAGCGCTGAGGGCGAGAGGCTCGTCCGCCCCGCCAGCCGGGCGAGGGGACCTCACCACTTGCCGGTATTGGGCAGGGAGGTCCAGGGCTCCTGCGGCTCCTTGGCGCCGCCCTTCTGCAGCAGCTCGATGGAGACGTTGTCGGGCGAGCGGATGAACGCCATGTAGCCGTCGCGCGGCGGGCGGTTGATGGTGACGCCGGCGTCCATCAGCTTCTGGCAGGTAGCGTAGATGTCATCCACCTCATAGGCGAGGTGGCCGAAATTGCGACCTTCGCCATAGGCCTCCGGGTCCCAATTATAGGTCAGCTCGACCTCGGCGACGCCGGCCTGGCCGGGGGCGGCGAGAAAGATCAGCGTATAGCGCCCCTGCGGAACCTCCTTGCGACGCACCTCCTCGAGGCCGAGCTTGTTGACGTAGAAGTCGAGCGAGGCATCGATGTCGGTGACGCGCACCATGGTGTGCAGATATTTCATGGCTTCCTCGGCTGAATCAGCGGATGTCGGGCCTGCGGGCCGGACAATGAACAGGCGGCAGCAACATATGGTCCTCGACGACGACATCAAGTCCGGGCGGGAGGCGCTGGCCGATATCCTCGCCGGCATGCGCGCCGGTGTCGCGTTTACCGGCGCCGGCATCTCCACCGAATGCGGCATTCCCGATTTCCGCTCGCCCGGCGGGCTGTGGACCCGCAACCGGCCGATCGATTTCGAGACCTTCCTGTCGAGCCAGCCGATGCGCGACGAGGCCTGGCGTCGGCGCTTCGCCATGGAGGAGGCGTTCGGCGGCGCCCGGCCCGGCCGCGGCCATCGCTCGCTCGCCCGCATGGTCGGCGACGGACGTCTCGCCGCCGTGGTCACGCAGAACATAGACGGGCTGCACCAGGCGTCCGGCGTGCCGGAGGAGCGGCTCGTCGAACTGCACGGCAATTCCACCTACGCCACCTGCCTCGCCTGCGGGTTGCGGCACGAGCTTTCCTGGGTGCGGACGCGATTCGATGCGCTGGGCGGGCGGGCGCCGGATTGCCCGGCGTGCGATGGGCCGGTCAAGACCGCGACGATTTCCTTCGGTCAGGCGATGCCGGCCGAGGCGATGCTGCGGGCCCGCCAGTTTACACAGGGTTGCGATGTGTTTCTGGCCATCGGTTCCTCGCTCGTGGTATATCCCGCGGCCGGATTTCCCTTGGAAGCCAAGAGGAACGGGGCGACGCTGGTGATCATCAACCGCGAGCCGACCAAGTTCGACACGCTCGCCGATCTGGCGATCCATGCCGATATCGGCGACATCTTGGATGAAATCCAATAGCCACAGTGCGGCTTTTTGAATCGATTGGGGTGTTTTCGTGGCGGAATCGGGTGCTATGCTCGCCGCTGCTGGAATCGCGGGCTATGCTGAAACTCGGCGGCGGGGGCGCTGCCGCAAGTGGGGTGGGTCGATGGTGTCCGACGGATCTTCGCCACGTTACGGTCTGGACGCGCGTGGCGGGCCGGCTGGAGATCTCGACGAGGCGTCCGGTGCGGATGCCGCCGTCATCCAGGTCGCCGGCTCCATCAAATGGTTCGACGTCTCCAAGGGCTACGGCTTCATCATTCCCGATCAGGGCGGCGGCGACATACTGCTGCACGTGACCTGTCTGCGCCGGGGCGGTTTCCAGACCGCGCAGGAGGGCGCCCGCGTCGTCTGCGAGGTGGTGGCGCGCGAGCGCGGCTTCCAGGCGCTGCGCGTCATATCCATGGACGAGACGACGGCGCTGCATCATTCGCAGCTGCCGCCGGCGCGTACCCATGTCGCGGTGCAGCCCACCGGCGGCTTCGAGCGGGCCACGGTGAAGTGGTTCAACCGCCTGCGCGGCTTCGGCTTCCTCAGCCGCGGTGACGGCACGCCCGACATTTTCGTCCACATGGAAACGCTGCGCCGCCACGGCCTCACCGAATTGCGCCCCGGCCAGGTGGTGCTGGTGCGCTTCGGGCCGGGGCCGAAGGGGCTGATGGCCGCCGAAGTTCGGCCGGACGGTTCCTCAATGCCGTCCTCGCACTGAATTCCCGACCCTTGAACGATCACCGGCCGCCGGGCCGGTCATATCGGCGCCATGTTGCGCTGGTGCCTTCCCGGTTCTCCGTCCGAGCATGCGAGGCGCCTCCTGCGCCTCGCCTTGCAGGCTGCCACAGCAAGACCATCACGCCATGATCGCTCCCTTCCGCCTCTCCGCCCTGCCGGCCGCTGTGCTGGCGCTCGGTATCCTCCTCGTTGCGCTGGCGCCGCAGGCCGCTCGCGCGGCCAGCTTCGAGAAGGCGACCATCATCACCCGTTCGGGGCCGGTCACCTTCGACGTCGAGATCGCGGTAAACGCCGAGGAGCGTGCCAAGGGGCTGATGTACCGCACCGAGCTTGCCGCCAATACAGGCATGCTGTTCGATTTCGCGGTGTCGCAGCCGGTCTATATGTGGATGAAGAACACCTATATTCCGCTCGACATGCTGTTCATCCGCGCCGATGGGCGCATCGCCCGCATCGCCGCCGACACAACGCCGCTTTCCACCCAGACCATCGAATCCGGCGAGCCGGTGCGTGGCGTGCTCGAACTGCCGGCCGGCACCGCGAAGGCGCGCGGCATTGCGGTCGGCGACCACGTCCAGCACCGCTTCTTCACCGCGAAATAGCGTGCCGGCCGATTCCGCCGGAATCGCCGCTCTGGCCGCGGGGTGCCGATCGGCCGGCAGGCGAGGGCGCTGCCGCTTGCGGCCAGGGGCGCTGCATTCGGAGCGGCATATCCGAAACACAGCGTCTCGGTTTGTCGGGAGTTTTGGTTCATGCCCTTGCCATTGCCGGCGTCTCTGTGCCATTTCATGTCCCCGACGGTGGCGCTGCTGCCGTCGGATTTCGTTGGAGCACAACGGTTTCGGTCGGCGGGGTATAGCGCAGCCCGGTAGCGCGGAAGTTTTGGGAACTTCAGGTCGCAGGTTCGAATCCTGCTGCCCCGACCAGACCGGACACGCGCCGCGCTTCGTCGTCTTCGCCGCTGGAGAGAACGGGGTCGCGGGCCTTGGGTTCGCGGGGATTTGGGAGCGCAGGTCTATGGTTGCACGCATCTACAAGCCGAGCCGCAACGCGATGCAATCGGGCACCGCCAAGACCAAGCTGTGGGTGCTGGATTACGAGCCTGAGCAGCCCCGCCAAGTGGAGCCGCTGATGGGCTACACCAGCTCCGGCGACATGAAGAGCCAGCTGCGGCTGGGCTTCGACAGCAAGGAAGAGGCGGTTGCCTATGCCGAGCGGCACGGCATCGCCTTCCAGCTGCAGGAGCCGAAGGAGCCGAACCGGCGCCGCATCGCCTATTCCGACAATTTCAGCTTTCGCCGCGTCGGTCAGTGGACGCATTGAAGCCTATTCCGGTCGCGCCGCCGGCGCGGAATGATGCGTCCTGCGCCCTCTGCATCGCCAGCGGTGTGTGGCCCCGTAGCTCAGCTGGATAGAGCAGCCGCCTTCTAAGCGGCAGGTCCCTGGTTCGAGCCCAGGCGGGGTCGCCATTCAACTCATTGATAATTATAGCGATTGTTGGGTTGAATGGGGTGGGTATGTGGGAGCATACTGATCCCTTTCAGGCTCGAAGCCGGCGATTCTAGACAAAAGCTCCCCGCGCAGATTCCAAGAGAAAGATGCGCGATCGGCTCCATATTTTCCGCAGCGCGTGGGACCATGCAGGCCTGTATGGGCGATCAACGGGCAGGCGCCGGACAGGATCGTTCCCAGGTGGACGTGCTAACGTCGGCCCAATGCTTCCACAGAAGCGGGCGCTTATCGCATCGAGCTGTGAGCCGGCGTGCTGAAATTCTTCGGCGACACCCGCAAGATCATATGGATCTACGCCAGTCCCCCCGGTCTTCCTGCTACTTCGGGACGCCGTTTCAACCCGCCGCCCATGACCGGAAATGCCGGCGACACGCCCGTTGAGCTGTGTCCGGGTCCTTTTTCCGGGCTGCCGCCGGCAACGGTAGCCAACGGGTCGGCGGGCCGAAAAAAATTAGCTGCTTTTAAGTATTATCCGAAATGTCACCGGCAGATGCTCCGGCTTGGCGGGACTGTCTCGTCGCGGCGGCGCCTATCATCGGGCCGCATGACGCCGGCCCCACGGGCCGTGCGCCGCAGATGTGACGGGAGAAGACCATGCTCGACCATTCCGGCCCCACCGACAACCACCTCCACGCCTGGGACCGGGATCACTTCTTCCACCCCTCGACCCATATGGCGCAGCATGCGCGCGGCGAGACGCCGAACCGCATCGTCACCGGCGGCGAGGGGGTCTATATCGTCGATCGCGACGGTCGCCGCAGCCTCGATGCCTTCGGCGGACTTTATTGCGTAAATGTCGGCTATGGCCGGAAATCCATCGCCGACGCCATCGCCGACCAGGCGCACAAGCTCGCCTATTATCATGCCTATGCCGGCCACGGCTCCGAGCCGTCGATCGAGCTGGCCAAGATGGTCATCGATCGCGCGCCGAAGGGCATGAGCCGGGTGTTCTTCGGCCTGTCGGGCTCGGACGCCAACGAGACCAACATCAAGCTGATCTGGTACGTCAACAACGTGCTCGGCCGGCCGGAGAAGAAGAAGATCATCTCGCGCTGGCGCGGCTATCACGGCTCCGGCCTGATGACCGGCAGCCTCACCGGCCTTGCCGGCTTCCACAACCTGTTCGACCTGCCGCTCGGGCCGATCCTGCACACCGAGGCGCCGTATTATTTCCGCCGCGCCGACCGCAGCCTCACCGAGGAACAGTTCGCCGATTTCTGCGCCGCCCGGCTGGAGGAGATGATCCTCGCCGAGGGCCCGGACACCATCGCCGCCTTTGTCGGCGAGCCGCTGCTCGGCACCGGCGGCATCGTGCCGCCGCCGGCCGGCTACTGGCCGAAGATCCAGGCGGTGCTGAAGAAATACGACATCCTGCTGGTGGTCGACGAGGTGATCACCGGCTTCGGCCGCCTCGGCACCATGTTCGGCTCGGATTTCTACGGGCTGGAGCCGGACCTGATCACCATCGCCAAGGGCCTCACCTCGGCCTATGCGCCGCTCTCCGGCGTCATCGTGTCGGAGAAGCTGTGGAAGATCCTCGTCGAGGGCTCGGACAAATTCGGGCCCATCGGCCATGGCTGGACCTATTCCTCGCACCCGCTCTGCGCCGCCGCCGGCGTCGCCAACCTGCAACTGATCGACGAGCTCGACCTGCTCGCCAATGTCCGCGAGGTCGGGCCCTATCTGCGCGGCGCGCTCGCCGAGGCGCTGGCCGATCATCCCCTGGTCGGCGAGGTGCGCGGCGAAGGCATGCTCGCCGCCGTCGAACTGGTGAAGGACAAGGCGGATCGGGTGTTCTTCGATCCGCCGAACAAGGTGAGCGTGCGTGTCGCCAGCGCGATGCTGGAGCGCGGGGTCATCGCCCGCGCCATGCCGCAGGGCGACATTATCGGCTTCGCCCCGCCGCTATGCCTCACCCGCGAGGAGGCCGACATCGTCGTCGACGCCACACGGCAGGCGATCGAGGCCGTCGCGGCCAGCCTTTGAGTGGTTCCCCCGACTTTTGCCGGCGCCTGCCACGTCCTAAACACATGAAAGCGGCGGGGCCTCTCGCGACCCGCCACCCGCTTGGAGAAGCCTTATGAAGATCGGCGCCCTGTTCCCGCAATTCGAGATCGGCACCGATCCGAAGACCATCAAGGAATTCGCCGTCGTCGCCGAGGAGCTCGGCTACACCCACCTCACCGCCTTCGACCAGATCATCGGTCTCAACAAGGCCAGCCGGCCGGGCTGGACCTATGTGCACGACGCCGAGGACATGTTCCACGAGCTGTTCGTGCTGTTCGGCTATCTGGCAGCGGTCACCAGCAAGATCGATTTCGTCACCGGCGTGCTGGTGCTGCCGATGCGCGGCACCGCTTTGGTCGCCAAGCAGGCGGCGGAGGTGGACCTGCTTTCCGGCGGCCGGCTGCGGCTCGGCGTCGGGGTCGGGGTGAAGCCGGAGGAATTCGAGGCTTGCGGCGAGGAATTCGGCAATCGCGGTAAGCGGATGGACGAACAGATTGATGTTCTGCGCAAGCTCTGGTGCGCCGATCTGATCACTTATGAGGGCAAGTATCACCGCATCGAGGATGGCGGCATCAACCCGCTGCCGGTGCAGCGGCCGATCCCGATCTGGATCGGCGGCGTCTCGGACGCTGCCATCCGCCGCGTCGCCCGGCTCGGCGATGGCTGGCTGCCGAACTTCCAGGCCGACGATACCGGCCGGCGCGGCATCGAGACCATGCGCGAGCTGGCCCGCTCCTATGGCCGCGACCCGGACGCCATCGGCATCGAGGCGACCATGACCATCATCGACCGCACCCCGGCGGAGCTGAAGGAGGAGGTGGAAGCCTGGCGCGCCATCGGTGCCACCCACATCACCGTCAACACCATGCCGGAGCGCTGGGTCGAGGAAGAGAAGCGCTGGAACAAGGCGGCCATCGGCGGCCTGTCGGATCCGCAGGCGCATGTCGAGGCGATCCGGCACTTCCGCGCCGCGCTGCCGCATCTGTTCTGAGCGGCGGGCAAGGAGAAAGGCGGATGCCGGTTTTCGCGCGTGAGGAGTATCTCGGCCGCCTCGAACGGGTGAAGGCGCGCATGCGCGAGCGCGGCCTCGACATACTCATCTGCGCCGATCCGGCGAGCATGAACTACCTCACCGGCTATGACGGCTGGTCGTTCTACGTGCACCAATATGTGGTGGTCGGCCTCGACCGCGAGGAGCCGCTCTGGGTCGGCCGGGCGATGGATGCGCCCGGCGCCCGCCTCACCAGCTTCCTCGCCGCGGAGTCCATCCGGGCCTACCCCGAGACCCATGTCGATTCCCCGACCCTGCACCCGGCGCAGTTCCTCGCCGGCGTGATCGCCGATCTGGGGTGGGACCGCGCCACCATCGGCGTCGACCTCGACGCCTTCTATTTCACCGCCCGCGCCTATCTCGAGCTCGGCAAGGCGCTGCCGGCCGCCCGCCTGGTCGATACCGAGCTGCTGGTCGCCTGGGTCCGGCTGGTGAAATCCGAGGCGGAGGTCGCCTTGATGCGCGGCGCCGCCGCCATCGTCTCCCATGCGATGAAGGTCGGCATGGAAACCGTGGCGTCGGGGGTGCGCGAATGCGACGCGGTGGCCGAGATCACTGCCGCGCAGTTTCGCGGTACCGCCGGCTTCTGGGGCGATTATCCCGCCGCCCTCGCCAATGTGCCGCATGGCGAGAAGACCGCCGCGCCGCATCTCACCTGGACCGGCGAGCGCTACCGGCAGGGCGAGGTCGCCTATCTCGAGCTTGGCGGCTGCCATGCCCGCTATCACGCCGCACTGGCCCGCACGCTGTATATGGGCACCCCGCCGGCGCAACTGCTGGATGTGGTGAAGGTGGTCGCCGAGGGCATGGACGTGGCGCTCGATGCCGCCCGCGCCGGCACCACCGCGCATGAGGTGGCGAGCGCCTGGAACCGCGTCATCGCCCGCGCCGGCTACGAGAAGCCCTCGCGCATCGGCTATTCCATCGGCCTCAACTATCCGCCGGACTGGGGCGAGCGCACGCTAAGCCTGCGCGAAGGCGAGCGGGCGGTTCTGGAAGAAAATATGTGCTTCCACATGATCCTCGGCATGTGGATGGACGATTGGGGCTATGAGCTCAGCGAGACCTTCCGCATCACCGCCTCCGGCGCGCCGGAGGTGCTGACGAATTTTCCGCGTGAACTGGTGATCAAGCCCTGACGGTGGAATGATGGCGAGACCGGACGAGAATTCACGTGCCCAGGTATTGGCGTTGTGCGGCGGCATTGGCGGCGCCAAGCTGGCGCTTGGCCTTTACCGTACGCTGGCGCCCGGCCATCTCACCGTCGCCGTCAACACCGGCGACGACTTCACCCATCTCGGCCTGCATGTCTCGCCCGATATCGACACCGTCGCCTACACGCTGGCCGGGCTGAACGATACCGAGCGCGGCTGGGGTCTCGCCGGCGAGAGCTGGCATTTCATGGAGGCGCTGGGCCGGCTCGGCGGCGAGACCTGGTTCCAGCTCGGCGACCACGACCTCGCCACCCATGTCCTGCGCACCCAGCGGCTGGCGGCGGGCGAGACGCTGTCGCAGGTCACCGCCGCGCTCGCCGCCCGGCTTGGCCTGCACGGCCGGCTGCTGCCGATGAGCGATGATCCGGTCCGTACCCTCGTCGATACGGACGAGGGCCGGCTCGCCTTCCAGAACTATTTCGTCGCGCAGCGCTGCCGTCCGCGCGTCACCGCGATCTCCTTCGCCGGCGCCAAGGAGGCGAAGGTGCAGGAGGACGTGCTGGCGCTGCTCGCCGACGGCACGCTCGCCGCCATCGTCATCTGCCCGTCCAACCCCTATCTGTCGGTCGATCCGATGCTGGCGATCCCCGGCCTGCGCGCGGCGCTGAAGGCCTCGCCGGCGCCGGTCATCGCGGTGTCGCCGATCGTCGCCGGCAAGGCGGTCAAGGGGCCTACCGCCAAGATCATGGAGGAACTCGGCCTGCCGGTGTCGAGCCGCGCCGTCG
Organism: Ancylobacter defluvii; assembly: GCF_018390605.1. Lineage (GTDB taxonomy): Bacteria > Pseudomonadota > Alphaproteobacteria > Rhizobiales > Xanthobacteraceae > Ancylobacter > Ancylobacter defluvii. Next base: position 67,740 of record NZ_JAHBGD010000002.1, on the reverse strand, counting down.
CCGAGCACTATGGCGACCTGCTCGACGGCTTCATCCTCGACGATTCCGATGCGGTGGAGACCGCCCGTCTCGGAGTGCCGACGGTGGCGACGCGCACATTGATGGAGACACTGGAGGACCGCGAGCGACTCGCCCGCTCGGTGCTCAACTTTGCCTCCGGCCTGCGCCGCCATGGCTGAGACTCCCGCGCTTCTGCGGGTTCGGGGTGACTTCCCCTAGGGAATATCCAGCTGTACCTCCGGGCGTTTCGCGGCATGATGCGGCGAGGCCCGGGCGCGACATGCGGGCTTCCGGGGGAGCTTCGCCATGCCGGATATCTCTACCGACACCTATTATCTCTTCGGCGTCCTCGTGCGCTTCCTGCAACGCAGCCGCGAGACCGGCGGCGCCTATTGCCTCGCCGAGGCGTTGGTCGCCCCCGGCGCCGGCGCGCCGCCCAATCGCCATCCCGGCGATGACGAGGCGTTCTATGTGCTCGATGGCCGTTTCGAGTTCATGATCGACGGCGCCGTTGTCCCCGCTGCTGCCGGCAGCTTCGTCAAGGTGCCGCCGGGTGCGCCGCACGCCTTCCGCAATGTCGGCACCGAGCCGGCGCGGCTTCTGGTGCTCAACACGCCCGGCCTGGTGCATGACGGCTTTTTCAGCGAGGTCGGCCAGCCGATGCCTCCCGGCACCACGACGCTGCCGCCGCCCTCCGATGCGCCGCCGGATATCCCCCGCCTCGTCGAGATCGCCCGCCGCAACGGCCTCGAACTGCTCATCGGCGACGCGCCGCATTCCTAGGACCGGGAACCTCCTCGCCTCGAAGGCCCGCCCGGCACGTCAGTCCCGCCGCCGCTCCCTCTCCCCGTCGGGGAGAGGGCTGGGGTGAGGGGTCTTCACCGCCGGCAATCGACTGGACCTTGGCATAACCGCGCACGCCGGTCACGGCAGTCGCGCAATGCGCTCCAGCATCAGCTCGTAGAAGGGCGGATTGTCGAGGTCGCGCAGCACCAGGCAGTTGGCCGGCTTCTTGGTGACGTTCCACCAGTCCACCACCGTCATCCCGGAGGTGACCGGCGAATGGATCTCCACCTCGACATGGCATTTGCGGCCCTGGAACAGGTCCGGGCGCAGCAGGTAGCCGATCACGCAGGGGTCGTGCAGCGGGTAGCTGTCGGTGCCGAATTTCTTGTTGCCGTAGTCCTGGTAGAACTCGGCCATGCCGGCCGCCTCGACGGCGGTGCGCTTGCCGACGGCGCGCAGGCGCCGCAGCCATTCCGGCGTCATCACCGCCTTGTAGGTGAGGTCGATCGGCACCATCGTCACCGGCGCGCCGGAGGCCAGCACCACATGCGCGGCATGCGGATCGACATAGATGTTGAACTCGGCCGCCGGGGTGGTGTTGCCGCCCTCGAAGAAGCCGCCGCCCATGAACACCACCTCGGCGAGACGCGGGATGATCGCCGGTTCCTTGATCATCGCCACCGCGAGATTGGTCATCGGTCCGAGCGTGCAGACCGAAATTTCTCCGGGCGCCGCCGCCATCACCGTGTCGATGATGAAGTCGACGCCGTGGCGGTCGCCGAGCGGTGCCGAGGGCGGCGGCAGCTCGCAGCCGTCGAGGCCGCTCGGCCCGTGCACATATTCGGCGGTGAAGCCGGGCTTCACCATCGGCCGCGGGCAGCCGGGATAGACCGGGATATCGGCGCGTCCGGCCAGCTCGATCACCATCTGCGCGTTGATGGTGGTGCGGGCGAGCGGCACATTGCCGTGCACGGCGGTGACGCCGACCACCTCCAGCTCGTCGGGCGAGCCGAGCGCCAGCAGCAGCGCGAAGGCGTCGTCCTGGCCGGGGTCGGTGTCGATGATGATCTTGCGCCGCGTCATGAAACGTCCCTTGTTGCCGAGCTGGCACGATAGGCCGCCTCCGCGAGGAAAAGCCGGAGACCGGGCGCCCGCCTGCCCGAAATTCCTTCGGCCAATCTCCGGTCATTCGGGATGTTTCTTCCTACGGCTCGTCGTTAACGTGATGGCATCCTGCGCCAGGGCGGTTTTCCGCGTCGAATGCGACGGCAAACCACCCTTGCGCCAAAGAATAATCCGCAAGCGACCTCACCAGAGAGCACATCGTCATGAAGAAGATTCTGTCTTTGGCCTTTTGCAGTGCACTCGCTCTCGCAGCGGTGCAGGGCCCGGCCCGCGCCGCCGACCCCATTGAAATCGGCGTCATCGCCAATCTCACCGGCTCGGCGGTGAAGACCAGCGTGCAGATGACCCGCGGCGTCGAGCTCGCCGCCGACGCCATCAACGCCGCCGGCGGCATCGATGGCCGGCCGGTGAAGCTGATCGTCGAGGATTCGGAGAATCGCGCCCAGGAGGCGCTGAACGCCGCCAACAAGCTCTACAATGTCGACAAGGTACCGGCCGCCATCATGTTCGGCGGTTCCGGCCTGATGATCCCGGTGGCGGAGCTGGCCAAGGAGAAGGGCAGGGTGCTCGTCAATACCTCCTCCTCCTCGCCCAAGCTCGGCAACTATCCCGGCACGCTGTTCTCGATCCTGCCGCTGGACGACATTGTCGGCAAGGAACTCGGCCTGCTGATGGCCGATAGCGGCGCCAAGACCGCCGCCATCGTGGTACCGAACTCCACCTTCGGCCTCGGCGTCGCCGAAGCTGCCGCCGCGGCGTTCGAAGCCAAGGGCGGCAAGATCGTCAAGAAGGTCGCCTTCACCGAGGGCCAGCCGGACTATCGCGCCGACATCCAGCCGGTGGTGCCGGCCAAGCCGGACGTGATCATCACCGCCGGCTATGGCGACGATTCCCGCGCCATGCTGAAGGCCGCCCGCGAGCTCGGCCTCACCGCCAAATGGTATGCCGCCTATCCCTCGATCCTGGAGATCGAGAACAAGGACTTCCTCGACGGCAAGCTGTTCGGCGTCGACAATGGCGGTTATTCGCAGCCGGCCGGCAAGGCGGTCGCCGACAAGTACGGCGCCAAGTTCAACGGCACCGCCGACCTGATGGCGCATGTCTATTACGGCTATGACGCGCTGATGGTCGTCGCCGCGGCGATCAAGAAGGCCGGCAGCGCCGAGCCCGCGGCCATCGCCAAGGCGCTGCCCGACGTGGTGAAGGCCTATGACGGCGCCACCGGCAAGATCGCCTGGGACGCGCGCGGCCAGCGCATCGCCCCGCCGATCGACGTCATCGAGTACAAGGCCGGCGACTTCGTCACCACCGCCACCCGCAACTGACGCGAAAGCCCATGCCGTCCGGCGTGCCGCGGCGCGCCGGACGGTTTCGTCTGTCCCCCCTGTCCGTCCGCTCCTCGTCTGTTCTGCTCTTGGGAAGCCGTCCCCGCCCGTGCTCCAGGTTCTGTTAAATTCCCTCGTCTATGCCAGCATGATCGCGGTGATCGCGGTCGGGGTGGCGCTGTGCTACTCGATCCTGCGTTTCGCCAATTTCGCGCATATCCAGTTCGCGGTGGTCGGCGGCTATCTCACCTATAGCTTCGCCGCCATTCCCGGCATGCCGCTGCCCGCCGCTTTGGCGTTGAGCGCGGTGGCGACCGGCCTCATCGCCATCCTCGTCGATTTCCTGGTCTTCAGCCGCCTGCGCGACATCACGCCCGAGGGCAAGATGATCGTGTCCTGGGGCGTGGCGCTGTTCCTGCGCTCGGTGGTGGCGATCATCTATGGCGGCGGCGCGCGGGTGTTCGATCTCTCCTATGATGTCGTCGCTGTCGGCGACGCCGTGTTCACCACCCTCGATGCGCTGGTGGTGGTGGTGGCGGCGGTGCTGATGCTGCTGCTGCATCTGTTCCTGAATTTCACCCGTGTCGGCTCCGGCCTGCGCGCGCTTGCCTCCAATGCCGATCTCGCGGTGACGCGCGGCATTCCCGGCGACCGGCTGATCAAGCTGATGTGGTTCCTCTCCGGCGCGCTCGCCGCCATCGGCGGTACGCTGCTCGCCTTCGAGACGCGGCTGCAGCCGAACATGGACCTGATCATTCTCCTGCCGGTGTTCGCCGCCGTCACCATTGGCGGCCTGTCCAACGTGTTCGGCGCGGTGCTCGGCGCGCTGATCCTCTCGCTCGCGCAGAACCTGCTGATCTACATCGATTTCGGCGCCTTGCTCGGCGGCGAGAGCTGGCAGATCCCCACCCAGTTCCGCGACTATGTCGCCGTGCTGGCGCTGGTCGTGGTGCTGCTGCTGCGCCCGCGCCTGTCGCCGCTGGCGGGGAGGTGAGGGCATGCTCGATTTCGCCATCTACTGCCTCACCATCGTCGCCGTCTGGTCGGTGCTCGGCCTCAGCCTGAACATCCAGTTCGGCCTTACCGGCCTGGTCAATTTCGGCCAGATCCTGCCCTTCGGCCTCGGCGCCTATGCCGCTGCGCTCGCCGCGCAGGCGGGCATGCCGTGGCCGGCCGGCGCCGCGCTCGGCCTCGCCTTCGCGGTGGTCGTCTCGCTGCTGGTGCTGTTGCCGGCGCGCCGGCTGTCGCAGGACTACTGGGCGCTGATCACGCTGGGCGCCGGCGAGCTGTTCCGCCTCACCGCGCTGAACGCGCCGGCCCTCGGCGGCGCCGACGGCCTCACCGTGCCGCGCTTCGCCGATCCGCATCTGGCGCTCGCCTGCGCGCTGGCGCTGATGGCCGCCGCCTGGTTTATGGCGCACCGCATCGCCCGCTCGCCGTTCGGGCGCATGCTGAAGGTGCTGCGCGAGGACGAGGTGCTCGCCGCCACCCTCGGGCGCAACCCGGTCACCTACCAGCGGACGGTGTCGATCATCGGCTGGGCGATGGCGGCGGCGGCCGGCGTGCTCTACGCCCACATCGTCGGCTATGTGTCGCCCAGCAGCTTCACCGTCACCGAGACCTTCATCGTCTGGACGGCGCTGATCCTCGGTGGGCCGGGCAGCACTCTCGGCGTGGTCATCGGCGCGGCGGCGGTGCAGCTGCTCAGCGTCTCCTCGCGCTTCGTCGCCGGCTGGATCGACCTGCCGGCCGACGTGCTGGCCAATGGCCGGCTGGCGCTGTTCGGCCTGGTGCTGGTGCTGATGTTCCTGTTCCGCCCGCAGGGTCTCATTCCCGAGACCAAGGAGGTCCGCGATGCTGAGCGTCACTGACGTCTCGCTGTCCTTCGGCGGCTTCCAGGCGCTGCGCGCGGTGTCGCTCGAAGCGGCGCCGGCCAGCATCACCGGCATCATCGGGCCGAACGGTTCCGGCAAGTCGACGCTGCTCAACATCGTCGCCGGCGTCTATGTGCCGGATGCTGGCGCGGTGACGCTGAACGGCCGCCCGCTCGCCTATGGCAGGCCGGAGCTGGTGGCGGCGGCCGGCATCGGCCGCACCTTCCAGGTGCCGCGGCTGGCGCACCGGCTCACCGTGTTTCAGAACATGATGGCCGGCGAGCGCGACCAGGCCGGGGAGGGGGTGTTCAACCTGTTCCTGCGCCCCGCCGCGGTGGCCTCCCGCGAGGCGGAGATCGCCACCCGCGCCGAGGCGATGCTGAAGCGCCTCGGCCTCGCCCACAAGGCAAACGATTATGCCGGCAGCCTCTCCGGCGGCCAGCAGAAGCTGCTCACCATGGGCATGCTGCTGATGTCCGATCCCGCCGTGCTGCTGCTCGACGAGCCGGCGGCCGGCGTCAACCCGGTGCTCATCGAGCAGCAGGCGGCGCTGCTGCACGAGCTGAAGGCGGAAGGGCGCATCGTGCTGCTGATCGAGCACAATATGGAGATGATCGCCAATGTCTGCGACCGGGTGTTCGTGCTCGACGCCGGCGAGTTGATCGCCTCCGGCACTCCCGCGGAGATCCGCGCCAATGAGCGGGTGGTGCGCTCCTATCTCGGCATGCCGGCGTGACCGCGATGACCGATGTGCTGATCCTCTCCAATCTCACCGCCGGCTACGGCCCGGTCACCGTGCTGGACGACCTCTCGCTCACCCTGCGCGCCGGAGAGGTGGTCGCCGTGCTCGGCGCCAACGGTTCCGGCAAGTCGACGGTGCTAAAGACCGCGATGGGGCTGACCAAGGTCCGCTCCGGTTCGATCACCCTCGCCGGCCGCGACGTCACCCGCTTGCCGGCGCATGGCCGCGCGAGCGCCGGCCTCGGCTATGTGCCGCAGACGCGCAACGTCTTCGCCGATATGAGCGTCGCCGATAATCTGCGCATGGGTGCCTATCTGCGCCCCAGGACCTTCGAGCAGGAGGTGGAGAAGGTCTTCGCCCTGTTCCCGCGCCTGAAGGAGCGTCGCCGCGCGCTTGCCGGCAACCTCTCCGGCGGCGAGCGCCGCATGCTCGCCATCGGCTCGACCCTGCTGCTCAATCCCTCGGTGCTGCTGCTCGACGAACCCAGCAGCGATCTCGCCCCGGCCACCGTCGACCTCGTCTTCGAGGCGATCGCCGATGTGCACAAGCGGCTTGCCATCCCGATCCTGCTGGTCGAGCAGAACGTCACCAAGGCGCTCACTCTGGCCAATCGCGTCTGCGTGCTGGTGCGCGGGCGCGAGGCGCTGGACGCGCCGGTCGCCGAGGTGGATACCCATGACCTGCATGCGCTGTTCCTCGACGGTGGCGTGCGCACCAGCTGAGGAGCCGCGATGATCGCCAATCCGCCCCCCTGGCCGAATGGCGCCCGCTGCGCCGTCGCCTTCAGCTTCGATGTCGACGCCGACAGCGTCGTGCATGCCGCGCACCGCGCCGGCGCGCGCGATCTGCCGCAGGCGCTGGCGCATATGCGCTACGACCCCTTCGTCGGTACGCCGCGTCTCGCCGACATGTTCGCCCGCGCCGGCGTGCCGCTGACCGCCTTCGTGCCGGGCTGGGTGATCGAAACCTATCCGGCTGCCATCGAGACGCTGCTGAAGGCCGGTGCCGAGCTCGGCCATCACGGCCATTTCCACGAATGGCCGAGCAAGCAGACGCGGGACGAGGAGCTTGCCACGCTGCGGCGCGGCAGCGAGGCCATCGAGCGCTTTTGCGGTGCAAAGCCGAAGGGCTACCGCGCGCCCTATTACGGCCTGTCCCGCGCGACCTTCGATCTCCTGATCGAGGAGGGATTCGCCTATGATTCCTCGCTGTTCGCCGACGATATCCCGATCCTGCTCGACAATGGCCGGGGTAGCCTCGTCGAGCTGCCGGTGCCCGCTTCGGTCGACGATTACAACCAGTACGTTTCTGCCCGTGCCTTCGATTATCTGATGAAGATCTCGCCGCCCTCGCAGGCGCTGGCGGTGTTCCGTGAGGAGTTCGACGCGTTCTGGGAGCTCGGCGGCCTGTTTGTGACGGTCTGGCACCCGGCGGTCAGCGGTCGCCCGGCGCAGGCGCTCGCCATCCGCGCCCTCATCGAGCACATGCAGGCCAAGGGGGACGTCTGGTTCGCGACACTCGCGGAGGTTGCCGGCCACGTTCGCGCGCTGGAAGCCGCCGGCACATGGTCGCCCCGCATCGAGAAAACCCCATTTCACATTAGAAACATTCTTGAATAATTTAGGTCTATCCTATTGATTGCATAGGAGTTTCTTATGCTGCGGCGCATTTCATATTGCGTAGATTTCGTCTACTAGTTGTCTATGAATTCATACCATTTCACCCCCTCGGGTCGGCCGCGCGCGCGCGGCTACGCCATAGCTTTCGATGGCGTGCCGGGGACGAACAACGCCATCACCGATGTGCCCGGCGTTTCCGTCGGTTACGCGACGCTGATCGAGGGCGAGGGACCGTTATCGGTCGGGCAAGGGCCGGTGCGGACCGGCGTGACCGCTATTCTGCCGCGTTCCCGCGATCAATTGGCGCTGCCGGTATTTGCCGGAGTGTTCAGTGCCAATGGCAATGGCGAGATGACGGGGGCGCACATCATCGAGGAGATCGGCGCCTTCAGCTTTCCGCTCACCATCACCAACACCCATAGCTGCGGTCTCACCCGCGACGCTACCCTTGCCTGGATGAATGCCCGCGCGCCGGGCGTGATGGAGGAGGCCTGGGGTCTGCCGGTCGCTGCCGAAACCTATGATGGTTTCCTTAACGACATCAATGGCTTCCATGTGAAGCAGGAGCACGTCTTCGCCGCCATCGACAGCGCCGTCGAGGGGCCGATCGAAGAGGGCAGTGTCGGCGGCGGCACCGGCATGATCGCTTTCGGTTTCAAGGGCGGTTCCGGCACCGCTTCGCGCCGCGTCGAATGGGCGGGGGAGATCTTCACGGTCGGTGCCTTCGTGCAGGCGAATTTCGGCCAGCGCCGCAATCTGATGATTCGCGGCCGCCGCGTCGGTGACGAACTGGCCGAGCCGGCCATGGTCGAGCGCACGCCGCGCATGGAGAAGGGCTCGATCATCGCGGTGGTCGCCACCGATGCGCCCTTCCTGCCGCACCAGCTCAAGCGCCTGGCCCGCCGGGTGCCGCTCGGCGTCGCCTGGACCGGCGGGCTGGGCTACCACTCTTCCGGCGACATTTTCCTCGCCTTCTCCACTGCCAATGGCGCGGCGGCCGCCGGCGCGCGCGGGCGGCGGCTCACAGTGGATTTCGTGCCGGAATCCGACATCGATCCGTTTTTTGACGCATTGGTGCAGAGCATTGAAGAAGCGATCCTCAACGCGATGGTCGCCAACGACGATATGACGGGGCGCGACGGTAATTTTGTACCGGCTTTGCCGAAGGATTGGTTGAAACGTAGTTACGGTTGATTGCGGCGCTGGGCGCCAAAGAAAGGGGAAGCCATGGCGAGCGACAAGCTGGACGCGGTGGATGTACGTATCCTCGCCTTGCTTCAGAAGAATGGGCGAATCAAGAAGGTCGAGCTCGCCTCCGCCATCGGCCTCTCGCTGAGTTCCTGCTGGGACCGGCTCCAGAAGATGGAGCAGGCCGGCTATGTGCGCGGCTATCGCGGCGAGATCGATCTCGGCCGATTGGTCAAGACAGAACTCATCTTCACCACCCTCACATTGCAGCACCATACCAGCGCGCACTTTGCCCGCTTCGAGCAGGTGGTGAAGACCATCCCCGAGGTCCTGGCCTGTCACGCGGTGGGCGGCGGTATCGACTACATCCTACACGTCATCGCGCTTAACATAACCCATTACCAGGAAATAATAGACGATTTGCTAACCCGCGAGATCGGCATCTCCGTCTATTTCACCTATGTGGTGACCAAGACGGTGAAGCGCTTCGAGGGCTACCCGATTGCCGAGCTTCTCGATGTCTCCCTGGAGGCGGAAGAGCCGCCGCGCCAGCGTCGCGGCGGCTGACGCCCAGGTCAGTCGCGCTCCCAGGTCAGTCGCGCTCCCAGGTCAGTCGCGCTCCCAGGTCAGTCGCGCTCCCAGGTCAGCCGCGCCCGACGAAGGGAGCGGCGCTCGCCATGACCGTCATGGTCAGCACGTTGGCGTCGAGCGGCAGGCTCGCCATATAGGCGACCGCCCGCCCGGCATGGACGGGATCGAATACCGGCTCGACCATGATCTGGCCGTTGGCCTGCAGGATGCCCGACTTCATCTTCGCCGCCATGTCGGTGTCGGCATTGCCGATGTCGATCTGGCCGCAGGCGATGTTGTGGGTACGTCCCTCCAGCGCCACCTGCTTGGTGAGGCCGCTCACCGCATGCTTGGTGGCGGTGTAGGGCGCGGTCAGCGGCCGAGGCGCATGCGCCGAGATCGAGCCGTTATTGATGACGCGCCCGCCCTTCGGCTGCTGTGCCTTCATCAGCCGGATCGCCGCCTGGGTGCACAGGAACACCCCGGTGAGGTTGACGTTCACCACCCGCTGCCAGTCCTCGAACGGCACGTCCTCGATCGGCGCCCCCGGCGACCAGCCGCCGGCATTGTTGAACAGCAGGTCGAGCCGGCCGAAGCGCGCCGCCACCTCGGCGAACAGCGCGTCGACCGCTGGCTTGTCGCTGATGTCGGCGGGAAGCACGTGGGCGGCCGCGCCGATCTCCGCGGCCAGCGCCTCCAGCGGCTCGCGCCGGCGCCCGGTCAGCGCCAGCGTCCAGCCATCGGCGGCGAGCGCCAGGGCCGCGGCCTTGCCGATGCCGGTGCCGGCGCCGGTGACGAGGGCGATCTTCTGGGGAGCGGCGGGGATGGCGATCATGGCTTTCCTCGTTCAACCGGACGTCGGGCCTGTTTCTCTACAGGAGACATGGAACCCTAAGGCTTCCGTGGTCGTTATTACGGCAAGACGGGTTAAATTTTACGGAGGACGCAAGCAATGCCTGCTATTCTGATGTGGTTGATCGGCATTCCGATCCCGATCATCATCCTTCTCTATCTTCTCACCTGATCGTAGACGATCGGTACACTTTACATCGCGTCAGAAAGGCCCGGCTGGCACCAAATGTCGCCGGGCCTTTCCATGTGGTCAGCGGTAGGGCGGGCGCGGAATATTGTTATGCGCCGCCCGCAACGCCGCCGACCAGCGCTCGCGCAGATCGTGGAAATACGGCTCGCCCGGCTCGATGCGGTAATTGAGTTCCGACTGCCCGGCGTCGCGGCGCGCCAGCAGGATGTCGATCGGCATGCCGACCCCGAGATTCGAGCGCATGGTCGAATCCATCGATATCAGCCCGAGCTTCAGCGCATCATAGAGATCGGTGTTGTAGGTGACCGAGCGGTCGAGCACCGGCTTGCCGTATTTGTGCTCGCCGATCTGCAGGAACGGCGTGTCCGCGGTGCATTCGATGAAATTGCCGGCGGCGTAGATCATGAACAGCCGCAGCCGCCCGCCATTCACCTGGCCGCCGAACAGGAACGACACGTCGAAGCGCACATCGGCTTCCTTCAGGCCCTCGGCATAGAGGTCGTGGACATGGCGGATGGCGCGGCCGACCAGCTGCGTCGCGCGGAACATGCTGGAGGCGCCGACCAGTGTGTCCTTCTCGCCGGTCTCCGGATTCTCGAGCCCTTCCTGCAGCGTCGAGATCACCGCCTGCGAGATCGAGAGATTGCCGGCGGTCGACAGCGCCATCACGTGCCGGCCCGGCTCCTCGAAAATGTGCAGCTTGCGAAAGGTCGAGACATTGTCGAGCCCCGCATTGGTGCGGGTGTCGGCGATCATGACGAGACCGTCGCGCACCAGGATTCCGCAGCAATAGGTCATTTCAGGCACGTCCCCCGGCGCACGCGCGGCGCATGTTTATGGCGCGTCCTTATAGCGGGACGCTTCATGGGCGGGCAATATCAGCCCTGGATCTGGCGGCTGGATTGATCGACGGTGAGCGCTACCGACAACACCTCGTCGCCGCCGCCATAGCGGTTTCCGCGTACCGGCGCGGCGCTCAGATAATCGAGGCCGACGGCGACGCGGACATAGGCGTCGGTCGGGCAGAGATCGTTGGCGGCGTCGAATCCTACCCAGCCCAGCCCCTCGATATGCACCTCCGCCCAGGCGTGGCCGGCCTGGTGCCCGGCGCCCTGCTCGGCATGGGCGCCGTCGCCGACCAGGTAGCCGCTGACGTAGCGGGCCGGAATGCCGAGATGGCGGGCGCAGCCGATGAACACATGCGCGAAGTCCTGGCAGACGCCGCGCTTCAGCGCGAAGGCCTCGGCCGCCTTGGTGGAGACGATGGTCGGATCGGGATCGTAGGCCATCTCCTGCGCCAGCCCGCTCATCAGCTTGTGCAGCCGGGTGAGGCGATCCGGCTCGTCGCCGGTTGCCGCCTCGGCGAATTTCCGCATCTCGGCACTGGAGGCGGTGAGCTCGCTGTCGCGCAGGAACAGGCTGGGCGGGAAGCGTTCCACCGTGCCGCGTACCACGCCGGAGGTGTCCTGCGTCTCGATCTCGCCGTCCACCGTCACCCGCAATTCGGAGAGCGGCCCATCGATGGCGAAGGTATGGGTGAGGTTGCCGAAGGCGTCCTCATGCGCCTGCAACCGGCAGCTTTCCGAGACGTCGATGCGCCAGGCGACGACATATTGCCCGTCATGGCTGCGCGGGGTCAGCCGCAGGATCTGGATGGCGCCGTTGGCCGGCGGATCATAACGATAGACGGTTGCATGGCTGACATGGATACGCATGGAAACACCGTTGCGGCGCGGAAGGCGAGCACAGAAGGCGGCAGGCACGGGCGGGGCGGGCGGCCTCCGCTACAGCAGATACTGCTCGGTCACCGTCGCGCCGAGGCGGTTGTTCTCGGAAACGAAGATCTCGATATATTCGTGCAGGCCGGTCTGGAACACGTCGTCCATCCGGCTGTTGGACAGGCGGGTAAACGTGGAACGGGCGAGCCGCTGCGCGGTTCCCTGCCGTCCATAATAGGCGGCTATGTCGTCGAGATAACGCGAAATATTCTGGTAGCAGCTGGTCAGCGAGCGCGGCATCTGCGCGTTGAGGATCAAGAGGTCCGCCACCAGCCACGGCTTCACGCTCTCGCGGTACACCCAGTGGAACGAGGTCAGCGCCGAGACCGAGCGCAGGATCGACGACCACTGGAAGTAGTCGAGCGGCCCGCCGACATGCTCGCTGTCCGGCAGCAGCACGTGATACTTCACGTCGAGGATGCGGGCGGTGTTGTCGGCGCGCTCGACATACATGCCGACGCGCGAGAACCAGAAGGCGTCGTTGCGCAGCATGGTGCGGTAGGCGGCGCCGTCGAAGCGTAGCGAGGTCTCCTTCACGAAGGAGAGGAAGCGCGCCAGCTCCTCGCGGGTCATGTCCTTGGTGGAATAGCGCTTCAGCTCCAGCCAGGCGGTGTTGATGGTCTCCCACATCTCGATGGTCAGCGCGGTGCGCACCGAGCGGGCATTGGTCCGGGCGATCTCGAAGCAGTTGCGGATCGAGGAGGGGTTTTCCGGCGCGAAGGCGAGGAAGTTGATGACGTTCTGCTCCGTCGCATCCTCGCCGTGCAGCTGCTTGAACTGCTCGGCGCAGCCGGCGGTGAGCAGCGCCGAGCGCCACTCATTGGTCGAGCCGCCATAGGCGACGGGCAGCTGGGCGAGGCGCTGGGTGACGTCGAGCAGGCGGGCAAGGCAGTCGGCGCGCTCCATGTAGCGGGCGAGCCAGTAAAGATTGTCGGCGGTACGTGACAGCATGAGACCCGCGCCTTATTTGGCGTTGCGCCAGGCGAGCGTGGCAAGGCCCGCCCCGATGAGAAGGGAGCCGCCGATGCGGTTGACCGCGACGACGACCGAGGAATTGGAGATGGCGCCGCGCAGTTTCCCGGCCACCAGTGCGTAGCCGAAGGCGTTCGCCGCCGCCAGCACCAGGAAGGTGGTCTCGAAGACCAGCATCTGGCCGAGCATCGGCCGCGAGGTGTCGAGGAACTGCGGCAGGAACGCCACGAAGAAGGTGATGCTCTTGGGGTTGAGCGCGGTCACCAGCCAGGCATGGGCGAGCATTTTCAGCGCGCGGCCGCCGCCTTGCGCCGGAGCGACCAGCGGGCTGGCGCCGGCGCGCCACAGCTTGATGCCGAGCCAGATCAGATAAAGCGCGCCGATCCATTTCAGCACGGTGAACAGCGTCGCCGAGGTGGCGAGCAGCGCGCCGAGGCCGAACATCGACAGCGTCATCGCGGTGAAGTCGCCGAGCGCCACGCCGGCGGCGACGGGAAGGGCGACCTTGCGCCCTTGCCCGAGCGCATAGGAGACGACGAGCAGTATGGTCGGCCCGGGAATGAGCAGCAGCACCGCCGAAGCGGCGACGAAGGCTAGCCAGGTCTCGATGCTCATATCCGTGCCTCCCCGATCCGTCTTGCCTTCTACCCCTCTCCCCGACGGGGAGAGGGGTAGGGTAAGGGGGCTCACCGTTCGCCGATCCGGCCGAACCCCTTACCGCGATGGGCCTGCCGCCGTCTCAGCTCTCCTCCAGCACCCAGGTGTCCTTGGTCCCGCCGCCCTGGCTGGAATTCACCACCAGCGAGCCGGCCTGCAGCGCCACCCGCGTCAGCCCGCCCGGCACGATGCGAACCCGGTCCGAGCCGGTCAGCACGAAGGGGCGCAGGTCGACATGGCGCGGCGCGATGCCTTCCTCGACCAGGGTCGGGCAGGTGGACAGCGCCAGCGTCGGCTGGGCGATGAAGTTGTTCGGATCCTGCTTCAGCTTGGCGCGGAACAGCTCGATCTGCGCCTTGTCCGCGCGCGGGCCGATCAGCATGCCGTAGCCGCCTGAGCCGTGCACTTCCTTCACCACCAGCTCGTGGAGGTTGTCGAGCACGTATTTCAGGTGGTCGGCCTCGCGGCAGCGCCAGGTCGGCACGTTCTTCAATATCGGCTCCTCGCCGAGATAGAAGCGCACGATCTCCGGCATGTAGCTGTAGACCGCCTTGTCGTCGGCCACCCCGGTGCCTACCGCATTGGTCAGCGTGACGTTGCCGGCGTGATAGGCGCTCATCAGGCCGGGCACGCCGAGCACGCTGTCGGGGCGGAAGGCGAGGGGGTCGATGAAATCGTCGTCGAGCCGGCGATAGATCACGTCGACGCGCTTGGGCCCCTCGGTGGTGCGCATATAGACGATGTCGTTCTTGATGAAGAGATCGCGCCCCTCCACCAGCTCGACGCCCAGCTTGTCGGCGAGGAAGGAGTGCTCGTAATAGGCCGAGTTGAAGATGCCCGGCGTCAGCACTGCCACCACCGGGTCGCTGGTGGCGGTCGTCGGCGCCAGCGATTTCAGCGTCGCGAGCAGCTCGTCGGCATAGTTCTCCACCGGCGCGACGCGGTTCTCCGCGAACAGCTCGGGGAACAGCCGCATCATGATCTCGCGGTTCTCCAGCATGTAGGAGACGCCGGAGGGCGTGCGGGCATTGTCCTCGAGCACGTAGAAGGTTTCGGCGTCTATACGGACCACGTCGATGCCGGCGATGTGCACATAGAGATCGTGCGGCACCTTCTGGCCGTTCATCTCCGGGCGGAACACCGGGTTCTGGTAGACGAGGTCCTCCGGCACGATGCCGGCGCGCAGGATCTCGCGCTTGGAATAGACGTCCTTGATGTAGAGGTTCAGCGCCTTGGTGCGCTGCTCCAGCCCCTTGGAGAGCCGGGCCCATTCGCCGCCGGTCAGCACGCGCGGGATGATGTCGAAGGGGATCAGCCGCTCCTGGGCATCGCTGTCGCCATAGACGGCGAAGGTGATGCCGATCTTGCGGAAGATGAACTCCGCTTCCTTGCGGCGATGGTCCAGCACGTCGGGCGGAACGTTGCTCAGCCAGCGGGCGAGGGCGGTGTAGGCGGCGCGGACTGAGCCGTCCGCATTGGTCATTTCGTCGAACGCGACGGTCATCGTGAAAGCTTCACTCCCCAACTCAGGCAAGTTAGCTACAAACGCCGTGCCAGCGGAAGAGGGGGTGAAGTCGCTATGGCGATATTGCGCGGAATGGTTTCCTTTTGCCCAAAACGCAGGCGTCGTGCCCTTGCCTCAAGCGAGCTTTGCGCGCATGTGCGGCAATGGCGACGCCCGCTGCGGCGCGAGGGACGGGGAATCGGTGGATGAGCACGCAGGAAGCGGTCACGGCGAGCATTCTGGTCATTGGCGACGAGATCCTGTCCGGGCGCACCAAGGACAAGAACATCGGCTACATCGCCGAATATCTCACCGCCATCGGCGTCGACGTCGCCGAGGTGCGGGTGGTGCCGGACATCGAGGACGAGATCGTCGCCGCCCTGAACGCGCTGCGCGCGCGCTACACCTATGTGTTCACCACCGGCGGAATCGGGCCGACCCATGACGACATCACCGCCGATGCGGTGGCGAAGGCGTTCGGCGTCGAGATTTCCGTGAATGCGCAGGCGCGCGCCATGCTGCTGGAGCGTATCCCCGAGGCCGACCTCAACGAGGCGCGGCTGCGCATGGCGCGCATCCCGCACGGCGCGGCTCTGGTCGCCAACAAGATCTCCAAGGCGCCGGGATTCTGGATCGGCAATGTCATCGTCATGGCCGGGGTGCCCTCGATCATGCAGGCGATGCTGGACGAAGTGGCGCCGCAGCTGAAGACCGGCCAGGTGATGCTGTCGGAGACGGTGCGGGCGGATGCCAAGGAAGGCGATGTCGGCGGCCCGCTCGGCGAGATCGCCAAGGCGCATCCCGGCGTGTCGATCGGCTCCTACCCCTTCGCCGACGAACTCGGCCGGCCGAACACCAACCTGGTGGTGCGCGCCCGCGAGCCCGCTCTGCTGGCGGCGGCGATGGCGGACGTGCAGGCGATGCTGGCGGCACGGAAGGCCGGGTGAGGGGATGCCCGCAGTGGCTTTTCGACCGACTGCGGACATCAGCGGAACCAGCGACGTTCCCGCCTCGACCACGCGAGGGGTGAGGCGCACGCAACCTGCCTCTGCTACGACGCCTGCTTCACGCCCGGCGGTTGCCATGTCCCTTCGCCCGGCGGCAGGATCGAAGGCGGCGTAGGCTTTGGCCAGTATAGTCGCATCACGAGATAGATTTTGTCATCCGGCGCCGGCAGCCAGTTTGCTTCCTTATCCGCGCCGGGGCTGTCTTTTTGAATGTACAGCGTCAGCGAGCCGTCGGCGTCCTGCTTCATCGCCGGCAGCATCGGAGAGTTGATCAGGTAGCGATTGATCGGATTCTTGACCAGGAACTGGCTCTTGGCATCGTACATCGTGACCGACCAGAACGCATTCACCGGCGGCAACTGACCAGGCGCGAAGGTGATGGTGTATTTGTGCTTGCTGCCATCGAGAGGTTCGCCGGTCGCGTCCGTTCGGGTATAGGGGTACATGGCCTCCACGGCATCGTTCCCCAGAAGGCCGCCCTTTGCAGCACCGGCCCGCATCAGCCAATCGCCGTTGTAGAAGGCCTCGTCACCAAAGAACGAGCCGACATTCCAGCCGTTAATGTTCTTGTTTCCGCTGTCCAGCCATTTTACGACCTTCTCGTCACCTTGCTTCATCCCCACCAGGATTTCGGCCTTGTGTTCCAGCGGCAGATCCTTGAACGCGAAGGTCTTGCCGGGACCGATGCCGATCTTCGCAAGTTTCGCGCGAACGGGCTCGTCCCTCGCGGTCGCCGGGACGAATTGCAGGGCTGCGTCGAGATACTGGAAGAAGTTATCCTTGATCCCGGCGGTGGTGGCAGGAAGAAACTCGATCTTCGGCGCGGCGGGGGGTGCCGAATGCTTAAGAAAGCCGGAGAGCGGCTGCGCCTTGTAGCCGGCCTGAATTTTCTCGACGTTGGACATGTCGTCGGGATTGAAGAGCTGAGTGCGGATAAGAGCGAGCGCGAACGGCGTCGTCGATCGGAAGGCCTTCCGGATTCCCGTGGGGATTTCACCTTTCCAATCGGGGCCGGCCACCAGATAATCGCCCGGCTCGGTGCCGGTGGCGCGCGTGCCGATATAGCCAAAATTATAGGTGTTGCCGTCGATGAGCTGGACGGCGTAGTAGCGGCCCTTTTCGACCGTCGGCACCGAGACGACCATAGGTTCGGCGCGCAAATCCAGCCAGACGAACGAGTACGGAGTGTCGCTGTTCGGCGTGATGACGGCCGTATCTTCGGGGGTGGCGACGTGGTGCTGGTTGTTGATTTCGTTGAACGGAGCCTTGAACTGCCCGGAATTCCTGTCGACGGCGAATTCTTGCATAACCGCATAGTTCATCACCAGCGGCAGGCCATAGATGAACCCTTCCTCGGCGATATTCTTGGCCTCCAGCAGGTTGGGCCATTCAGCCTTGTCCTGCGCCATTGCCGGGGCGGACTTCGCCGCCGTGGCGGCGAGTGCAGCCACCGCGGCAGACCGCAGCAGATCGCGCTTTGTAAGCATTTGAACAACTTCCTTGGATTGGCAGCTTGTGATCGAGCGCTGGTAGTGTGGTAGCAGAAGAGTACCCGGCCTCTCCGAGGATTGACACTGCAGCGGCCGAGAGAGCCCCGCTTGAATGTCCGCCATCCACCGATGTCGTCGACCGGGGGCACGGCTTGATGACCGTCCTCGGATCGGCTTCGCCGGCGATACCGTCCGCCTCTGCCCTCCTATCCTGTTGAGCTCCCCACGATTCCCCCTTCATCCCCGCCTCCGCACCGGCTATTGATCGCGCCGAGGCGGCGGACAGGCGGTCCGCCTCAGGAGGCACGATCATGTCCGATGAGCGCCAGAAGGCGTTTCCCGTCTCGTGGGACCAGTTCCACCGCGACGCCCGCGCACTCGCCTGGCGTCTGTCCGGCTTCGGCCCGTATGAAGGACTGGTCTGCATCACCCGCGGCGGGCTGGTGCCGGCGGCCATCGTCGCTCGCGAGCTGGGGTTGCGGCTGATCGAGACCGTCTCAATCGCCTCCTATCACGACTACAAGAACCAGGGTGAAACGCTGGTGCTGAAGCCCATCGCCCAGTCGGTGCTGGATGCGGCGGGCGAGGGCGGCAAGGGCCTGCTGGTCATCGACGATCTTGTCGATACCGGCTCGACCGCGCGGCTGGTGCGCGCCATGCTGCCCAAGGCGCATTTCGCCACCGTCTACGCCAAGCCACTCGGGCGCGACGTCATCGATACCTTTATCACCGAAGTGAGCCAGGATACCTGGATCTACTTCCCCTGGGACATGGGTCTGTCCTTCCAGCCGCCCATCCGCGACGGCGTCGCCTGAGGAGAACTGCGATGAGCGGCAATGATTTCCACGGAAACCCGCCGGAGGACGGCGACGAGGGCTATGACGAGGCCTATGAGGCCCATCGTGCCGCGTTGTGGGACATGCTGATGGCCTATGCCGACCAGCACGACCTCGCCGACGGCTTCCTGTCCGATCTCGTCTCCGATCTCGGCCTGTCGCTGCGCATGGTCGCCTATGCGGCCGAGACCGAGCGCCCCTCGGTCGGCGGGCTGCGGCTCGACCTCGATCGCTATGCCCGCGAGATGGGCGAATCCGTGCGAGAGGCCAAGAAGGGCGCCGGTGAGTTCATCGCCGAGGCCAAGGCCGCCCGCGATGCGGAGGCCGCGGCGGAAGGCGAGGCTGCGGAAGGCGAGGTTGCGGAAGGCCTGGCGGCGGAAGGCGAGACCACCGTGCCGGAGCCCGAGGCCGACGCCGAGGAGGTCCCCGAGGTCGCGGCGGAGAGCGCCGAGACGGCCGCTTCGCCGGAGAAGACCGCGGCACTCACCGGCGCGCGCGCCTTTCCCCGTCGCCAATAAAGCCGGCGTGGCATCTCGCAAACCGCGGGTGGTTGCGGTATGCGGAGGTGTTTCACAACCTATGCCATAGAGCCTCTCCCATGACGCCTGCCCTCGTTTCCGCGATCCTCCGGTCGCCGGCCACCTTCCTGTTCGCGCGCGTGCTGCTGGTGGTGCCCTTCCTCGGCAGCGGCATCGCCAAACTGGTCGATTTTCCCGGCGCGGTGGCGGAGATGGCGCATTTCGGCCTCAACCCGCCCTGGCTCTATGCCGTGGCCACCATAATCACCCAGCTGGGCGGCTCGGTACTGATCCTGCTCAACCGCGCGACCTGGCTCGGCGCCGGTGCGTTCGGCATCTTCACCGCGCTCACCATCCCGATCGCCCATCATTTCTGGACGATGGAAGGCATGCAGGCGCAGATGGAGTTCTTCTTCGTGGTGGAGCACATCGCCCTCATCGGCGGCATGATCCTCGTCGCCATCCTCGGCGAGCGCACCCGTGCCGCCTAGGCGGTGCCGGCGATCGCGGAGCAGGAACCGGGCGGCCTTTCGTTCGACGGCCTTGAGCCGGCCGGCCTGGACATGCTCTAAGGCGCGGAACTGAGTGAGCAGGAACGGTGATGGCAGGAACGGCGATGGAGCGCGGCGCACGTAAGGTCGATCCCAAAAGCGACGCGGCGATCGCCGCTTCGGTGACCCCACAGCCGATCGAGGAGGTCGGCGCCCGGCTGGGGCTCGATCCGCGCGTCCTGTTCCGCTACGGGCACATCAAGGCCAAGATCGCGCTGGAGGCGGTGCATCCCGCCGAGGCGAAGGCCGACGGCAAGCTCATTCTGGTCACCGCCATCAATCCGACCCCCGCCGGCGAGGGCAAGACCACCACCACCATCGGCCTGGGCGACGCGCTGGCGCGCATCGGCAAGAACGTCGCCATCGCGCTGCGCGAGCCGAGCCTCGGCCCGGTGTTCGGCTCCAAGGGCGGCGCCACCGGCGGCGGGCGGGCGCAGATCATCCCGATGCAGGACATCAACCTGCATTTCACCGGCGACTTCCATGCCATCAGCGCCGCCCACAATCTGCTCGCCGCGACAATCGACAACCATATCTACTGGGGCAACGCCCTCGATATCGACGCCCGCCGCATCAACTGGCGCCGCGTCGTCGATCTCAACGACCGCGCGCTGCGCCATGTGACGGTGGGCCTCGGCGGCCCGCCCAACGGCTTCCCGCGCGAGGATGGCTTCGACATCACCGTCGCCTCCGAGGTGATGGCGATCTTCTGCCTCGCCCGCTCCTTCGACGATCTGGAGGAGCGGCTCGGCCGCATGGTGGTGGCGCACACCCGCGCCCGCCACCCGGTCACCGCTGCCCAGCTGAAGGTGACCGGCTCGATGGTGGCGCTGCTGCGCGACGCCTTCCAGCCCAATCTGGTGCAGACGCTGGAGGGCACGCCCGCGCTCGTGCATGGCGGCCCGTTCGCCAATATCGCCCATGGCTGCAACTCGGTGGTCGCCACCCGCACCGCGCTCGGCCTCGCCGACTATGTGGTGACCGAGGCCGGCTTCGGCGCCGATCTCGGGGCGGAGAAGTTCCTCGACATCAAGTGCCGCCAGGGCGAGATCGCCCCATCAGTGGTGGTGATCGTCGCCACCGTGCGGGCGCTGAAGATGCATGGCGGCATCGCCCAGAAGGACCTCGGCCCGGAAAACCCGGCGGCGGTCCGGGCCGGGGCCGGCAATCTGGTGCGCCATATCGAGAACATGAAGTCCTACGGCCTGCCGGTGGTGGTGGCGATCAACCGCTTCACCTCCGATACCCCGGCCGAGATCGCCGAGATCGAGCATGCCTGCGCCGCCGTCGGCGCCGAGGTGCATCTGTGCAGCCATTGGGCGGAAGGCTCGGCCGGCGCCGTCGGCCTCGCCGAGGCGGTGGTGCGGCTCGCCGACGGCCCGTCCGATTTCAAGGTGCTGTACAAGGACGACCTGCCGCTGGTGCAGAAGATCGAGACCATCGCCCGGCGCATCTACCGCGCCGGCTCGGTCGCCTTCGAATCCACCGCGCTGAAGAAGCTGGCCGATTTCGAGGGCATGGGCTATGGCGACCTGCCGGTGTGCATGGCGAAGACGCCCTACAGCTTCTCTGCCGATCCGGGCCTGCGCGGCACCCCGTCCGGCTTCGTGCTGCCGGTGCGCGACGTGCGGTTGTCGGCCGGCGCCGGCTTCGTCGTCGCCCTGTGCGGCGATGTGATGACCATGCCCGGCTTGCCGTCGCATCCAGCGGCGGAGAACATCTATGTCGACGAGACCGGCTTCATCGCCGGCCTGAGCTAGGGCCGGCCCGGCGCAGCGATGCCGGGCTGGCGTTTTCGGCGGACGTGGCGAAACTGGTAGACGCACGAGACTTAAAATCTTGCGCCCTTAAAGGCTTACGGGTTCGAGTCCCGTCGTCCGCACCACTCATCGCGCCGGCGCCGTCCGGCGGGTGTCCCCATTTTGATCGCGCGCTGCGGCCCGCACAGGAGTGCCTGGAGTGTTCGACCGGAATTTCGGCGCCTTCCTTTTCGACATGGACGGGACCGTGCTCACCTCCATCGCCGCGGCCGAGCGGGTGTGGACGCGCTGGGCGCAGCGCCATGGCCTCGACGTCGCGCGCTTCCTGCCGACCATTCACGGCGTGCAGGCGGTCGACACCGTCCGCCGGCAGGCGCCGAACCTTCCCGGCATCGACATCGCGGCCGAGACCGCCTGGGTGACGCAGGCCGAGATCGAGGATGTCGACGGCATCGCGCCGATCCCCGGCGCCGTCGCCTTCCTGGCCGCGCTGCCGCCGGAACGCTGGACCATCGTCACCTCGGCGACGCGCGAACTGGCGGCAGCCCGGCTCAGGGCGGCCGGCCTGCCGCCGCCGGCACGGATGGTGTGTGCCGAGGACATCACGCGCGGCAAGCCGGAGCCGGACGGCTATCTGCTCGCCGCCGAGCGGCTCGGCGTCCGCCCCGAGGATTGCCTGATCTTCGAGGATGCCCCGGCGGGCATCGCCGCGGGGGAGGCGGCCGGCGGCACGGTGCTGGTGATCACCCAGACCCATCACCAGCCGCTCGAGACCACACACGCGACGGTGCACGACTATCTCGGCCTCGCCGCGACCGTCGCCGCCGACGGCTCCCTGCGCCTCACCTGCCACACCGCAGGCGACCGGGCAGGGAAGGGGCCGGCCTCGCGCTGAACAGCCGGGAGCCGGCGAGGGGCTCAGTCGATCCCGTCCACCGCCTTCAGCCGCGGCACGATGAAGTCGATGAAGGCGCGCACCGCCGGGCGCAGGAAGCGGGTCGAGGGAAAGCTGATGAACAGCTCGCTCGGCCTCGCCTCATAGTCCGGCAGGATGCGGACCAGCTCGCCGCGCGCGAGTTCGTCGGGCACCAGCAGCGTCTGCACCGGCCCGGGCCCGTGCCCGGCCTTGAGGCTGCTCACCAGCACCTGCGCCACATTGGTGCGCAGCAGCAGGCGCACGGCCAGCTCCTGGATATGGCCGTCCTTGATCAGCATCAGCTGGTCGCGTTCCGACAGCGCACCGGCCGTTGCCACCAGCGGCCGCGCCGCCAGTTCCTCCGGCGTGTCGATCGGGCCGGCCGCCGCGAGATAGGCGGGGGAGGCGACCAGCACCCGACGAACCGTGCCGATCCGGCGGGCCACGATGTCCGTTCCCTCCGGCCGGCCATAGCGCAAAGCGAGGTCGAAATTCTCGTAGACGAGGTCGACCGTCCGGCCGTCCAGCACCAGGTCGGCGCCGATGCCGGGATGCGCGCGCTGGAATTCGAGCAGCAGCGGATGCAGGCACTGGGCGCCGATGCAGGCGGGCGCGAACAGCCGCAGCGTGCCCTCGATCCGGCCGCTGTCACGCTGCACGCCCTCCAGCGCGGCGTCGATGGAGGCCAGCGCCGCGCGCGAGACCTCGAACAGTGCCTGTCCCTGCGCCGTCGGGCGCACGGCCCGCGCCGAGCGTTCAAGCAATCGTGCGTTCACATGTCGTTCGAGATTGCGCAGATGCTTGGTCACCGCCGGCTGCGATATGTCGAGATCGCGTGCCGCGCCGGTTACCGATCCCTTCTCGACGGTGCGGATGAAGGCGCGCAGGGCCAGAGACAGGTCCATCGTTCTCCCGGGGAGTGTCATATCCGAAAGTTATGATCACAATCGCATCATAGCATATGGACATGGCTGCGACCATGAGGCTTTCTGCCTCGCATCAGCTCAGTCGAGGTTCTCGAGAATCATGCCGCTTACCCGTCGTGCCGCGCTCATTGGTGCCCCCCTGTTTCTCGCCGGCTGCGCGACGCAGGGTCGTCTGCCGGCCCCGACCGCCGCGACCCCTTCCATCGATCCGCGCTGGGCGGCCATGTATGGCCCGGTGGAGGGAGAGCCCTTCCCGGTGCCGGCGGTGGACATTTCCGAGATCGATCCGCAGTTCCTGCGGCAGGAGGTGGCCTATCGCGGCGCCGAGCCGGCCGGTACGCTGGTGGTCGATCCCAACCGGCGCTTCCTCTATCTGGTGCGCGAGGGCAACCGGGCGATCCGCTACGGCGTCGGCGTCGGCAAGCAGGAAGGCTTCAACTTCCAGGGCGAGGCGACCATTGCCCGCAAGGCCCAGTGGCCGCGCTGGACGCCGACCCCGGCGATGATCGCCCGCGAGCCGGAGCGCTACGGCCCCTATCGCGACGGCCTGGCCGGCGGGCCGACCAACCCGCTCGGTCCGCGTGCGCTCTACCTCTACAAGGACGGCCGCGACACGCTGTATCGCCTGCATGGCACCACCGAGCCGTGGTCGATCGGCACCATGGTCTCCTCCGGCTGCATCCGGCTGCTCAACCAGGACATCATCGATCTCTACCGCCGGGTGCCTACCGGCTCGCGGGTAATCGTGCTGCCGGCCGGAGCCGCCGGCGTCGCCTGACCTGAACGAGACAGGACAAGGGGGGAGGGTGGTGCGGACTGTGCCCTGCCATCCCTGCCTCTCCGTAGCGTGCAGTTCCCCGCTGCCCACGGCGCGTGTCCGCTGTGGATACGCGCGAAACGCCATTGGCAACGCCCGGCGGCTCTTTCACGATGTTGCCGCGTTCCTGCCGTCAGCCTGTCAGCTGGTGGCCGCTCAGCCTTGAAAACACAAGGCTTCCCTGAACGGCAGCTTACCGTTTGTTTACCATATTGTAATGTGCGCCGCATTTCCGCCGTACTCGGACAGCCTCCTGTGGCATAAGGAGTGGGGGATCGGGTGAATGGCCCGGTGTCCCGAATGTGGGTTTGCATCCGCGAGTATTCGGCGCCCGCCTCAATCGGTGTCGCCGCGGCTGCCAACAGAACGGTCGGGTGCATGGGGCAGGAATCGGCTCTGGATCGAGTTGCCGGCAAGTCGTCGGTGCGGGTGGTTTCATCGGGCCTTTCGGGGGTCTGCCGCGTCGCGGTGCTTGTCGGGGCCGGCCTGCTGGTCGCGAACTGCACGGCTGAGAACAAGCTCACCAGCAAGATCGATCCCAAATATGGCGTGGCCGCCAGCCCGCGCGTGGTGAAGCCGGGTGATCCGGTTCCCAAGGGTGGCGGTGCCTATCGCGTCGGCAAGCCCTACACCGTCGCCGGGCGCGTCTATACCCCCGCCGAGAACAGCAAATACCGCTCCGAGGGTCTCGCCTCTTGGTATGGCGACGATTTCCACGGTCGCCTGACCGCGAATGGCGAAGTGTTCGACATGCACTCCATCGCCGCGGCGCATCCCACGCTGCCGATGCCGAGCTATGTGAAGGTCACCAATCTCGCCAATAGCCGCTCGATGGTGGTGCGCGTGAACGATCGCGGCCCCTATCACGGCAACCGCGTCATCGACGTTTCCTCGCGTGCTGCCGACCTGCTCGGCTTCAAGCGTTCCGGCACCGCCCGCGTGCGGGTGGAATATGTCGGCCGCGCGCCGCTCGAAGGCTCCGACGACATCCAGCTGGCGTCGACGCTGCGCGAGAACGGCAAGCAGGTCATCCCCACCACCATGCTGGCCTCGGCTGGTTCTGTGCTGCCCCGCATGGCCGCGCCGGCGCCGACCCGTGTGGCGGTCGCCAATGTTCCGCTGCCGCCGAGCCGTCCGTTCGAGCTCGGCGAGCCGAGCGCCGAGGATGTCGCCGAAGCCCCGGTCGCCGGGCCGGTGGTGGCCAGCGCCTATTCCGTCAATCCGGTGCGCGTCGCCGCCCGCCCGGCGCAGCAGGCGGCGGCCGTGGTGGCCCCGCCCGTTCCGGCGCCGCAGCAGGTTGCCTTCGCGCCGCTACCTCCGAAGCCGGCAGCCAGGCCGGTGGCGGCTGCCCCGGTTGCGGCTCAGCGGCCGGTCGCCGCGGCGGCTCCCGTCGCCAAGCCGGCTCCCGTCCGTGCCGCTCCCGCCACCGCTCCGGCGGCGGTCGCCCAGATGGCGCCGCAGCCGACCCGGCAGCAGTCGCTCGCCGCTGCCGGCTGGGTGGTCGGCGCGCAGCCGGCGATGAGCTACTCCTCCCAGGGCGCGACCAGCGGCCAGGGCCTCTACTGATCTCCTTTGCGGTTGGGTTGCCGCGCGTCGCCGCAAGGGTCTGATTGCCCCTGGCGGCGACGGCTGCTAACTGTTCCGACATGCGCGGAGGGTCGTCGAGCATGTCTTCGGGCAAGCGGTCATCACATATCGCCGCCAGACCCGGCCGGATCGAACGGATCTGGCCCCGCATCGGTCTCACCGTACACCTCATCGTACCGGCGGTGACGCTGCTTTTCGGCCTTTCGCCGCTGCCCGCCCATGCCCAGATCCAGCCGCCGGCCATTGCCTCGCCGCAGGCGATTCTGGTCGATTATGAGAGCGGCACCGTGCTGTTCGAGCGCGCGGCGGACACCCCGTCCGCTCCCGGCAGCATCGCCAAGATGATGACCACAGCCGTGGTTTTTCAAGAGCTTACGGAGGGGCGTCTGACGCCCGATACCGAATTCAAGGTCAGCGAATATGCCTGGCGGCGCGGCGGTGCGCCGTCCGGCGGCGCTACCATGTTCGCCGGCATCAACACCTCGATCAAGGTCTCCGACCTGTTGCGCGGCGCCATTATCCCCTCCGGCAACGACGCGACCATCATTCTGTCGGAAGGTATTTCCGGAAACGAACTGGCCTTCGTCCAGAAAATGAATGAAGAGGCGAAGAAAATCGGCTTGACCGACTCTGTCTTCGCCAATGCAAGCGGCCTTTCCGATCCGACTCAGCAGACCACGGCGCGCGATATGATGCGGCTGGCAACGCACATCATTCGCAAGTATCCACAATATTACACGATCTATGCCGAGAGCGACTTTCTCTGGAACAAGATCCGCCAGAACAATCGCAACCCCTTGCTCGGCATGAGCCTGGGTGCCGACGGCTTCCAGACCGGCTATCTGAAGGAATCCGGCTTCAACCTCGTCGGTTCGGCGGTTCAGAATAACCAGCGCCTGATCCTGGCGCTGCTGGGCGCCAAGAGCGACAAGGAACGCGCCGACGACGCGCGCAAGCTGCTTGAATGGGGCTTCCGCGCCTTCGAGTCGAAGCTACTGTTCGATAAGGGCCAAGTGGTTGGCGAAGCAACGCTTTATGGCGGTGCGCGCGGCGGTGTGCCGCTGGTCGGCACGTCTTCTATACGCCTTCTGGTACCGCGCAACGGTACCGAGCGGATCAATGCCCGCATCCTTTACGAAGGCCCGATCGACGCGCCGGTGACCGCCGGCACCGAGCTTGCCCGGCTGCGGGTGATGCGGGGCGATCAGCTGGCGCTGGAAGTGCCCCTCGTCGCGGCGGAGGATGTTGGCAAGGGGCCGCTCTGGCGCCGGGCGCTCGACGGCGCCTATGAACTGGTCGTGGGCCTCGCCCGCGAGGGTTTCAGCAAGCTGAAGAATGCTTATGCCCGAGCCACTTAAGCGGCGGGCGCCGCGGCGACGCAGCGTCCTCCCGGTAACGCCGGGGCGCTTCATCACCTTCGAGGGCGGGGAGGGCGCCGGCAAGTCGACCCAGGTCCGCCTGCTCGCCGAGCATCTGCGGCAGGACGGCATCGCGGTTGTCACCACCCGCGAGCCGGGCGGCTCGGCGGGCGCGGAAATCCTGCGCCACGTCATCCTCTCCGGCGCGGCCAAGCCCTTGGGACCATTGGCGGAAGCGACCTTGTTCGCCGCTGCCCGCGTCGATCATCTCGATGCCACCATCCGTCCGGCTCTCGCAGCCGGGCAATGGGTGATCTGCGACCGCTTCGCCGATTCCACCCGCGTCTATCAGGGTGCGCTCGGCCAGATCGATACCGGTCTGCTGCGGGAACTTGAGGCGGTGACGGTGGGTGAGACCCGGCCTGACCTCACCATCATTCTCGACGTGCCGGCGGATGAGGGCCTTGGCCGTGCCGCGGCGCGATCGGGTGTCGGGGCCGACCGCTTTGAGCGCGAAGGTTTGAGCTTTCACAAGCACTTGCGTGACGCATTTCTCGCTCTCGCATGCGAGGAGCCGGAGCGCTGCGTGGTGATCGACGGACAGCGCGACATCGAGACCGTTGCCGCCGATGTATGGCGCGTGGTGGGTGAGCGGCTGGAACGATCGGCGAACCAAGGCCCGTCAAGGAGTGTGCGATGAGCGAAGCTATCGCTGAAGCGGATCGCTTCGGCACCGCGCCCACCCCGCGCGCCAATCATCTTCTCATCGGCCATACCGAGGCAGAAACCTCGGTCCGCGAGGCATGGGACGCCGGTCGCCTGCCGCATGCGTTGCTGATCGGCGGGCCCGAGGGCATCGGCAAGGCGACTTTCGCCTATCGCCTCGCCCGTTTCGCGCTGTCCGGCGGCCGCGCCCCTGCCGGAACGCTGGAGATCGGCGTCGATCATCCGGTTTCGCGACAGGTGACCGCGCTCTCGCACCCCGATCTCCTCGTGCTGCGGCGGGTGCCGAACGATGCCGGCAAGCTGCCAACGGCGATTCCCGCCGAGGTGGTGCGCAAGGTCCGCAGCTTTTTTGGCTCGACGGCGGCGCTGGGGGGCTGGCGGGTCTGCGTGGTCGACACGCTCGACGAGATGAACGCGCAGGGCGCCAATGCTTTGCTGAAGACGCTTGAGGAGCCGCCGGAAAATGCGCTTTTCCTGTTGATCAGCCACGCGCCGGGCCGTCTTTTGCCGACGATCCGCTCGCGCTGTCGCGCCCTGCCATTACGTGCGTTGTCGCAGGAGCAGGTGATGCAGGCGCTCGATCATCTCGCCGGTCACATGCCGGATCTCGCGCGCGCACGCTTCGCCGAGGCAGCGGAGGCCTGCGAGGGCAGCGTCCGCGAGGCGCTGGCCCTGCTCTCGGCTGATCGCCTCGCCGTGCGTCGCGCCACCAACGACCTGCTGGCGCAGCTTCCCCATATCGACCCGAAGGCTCTGCACAGCCTCGGCGACAAGCTGCAGGCGGACCGCGAGGGCGGTGCCGAGAGCTTCATGGCCGCGGTGGAAAACTGGATATCCGACCGCGCGACCGGCAGGGTGCAAAGCCCGGGCGTGCGCCTTGCACGCCTGCCGGAGGTGTGGGAGAAGGTTCGCCGCGCCGCGATCGACGCGGATGTCTATAATCTCGATCGCAAGACGTTCGTCTTCCGGATCTTCGCGTCGCTTCACGAGGCGGTAAGGCCCTGACCGCGCGAGGCAGCCCGCTGGGTCCGGCCGCCGCAGGATCGTGCCAGGATTGCGCCTTGTGAAACCCGCCTTCTACATCACCACGGCCATCGACTACCCCAACGGCTCGCCGCATATCGGCCACGCCTATGAGAAGATTGCCACCGACGCCATTGCCCGCTTCAAGAAGCTGGATGGCTACGACGTGCGCTTCCTCACCGGCACCGATGAGCACGGGCTCAAGATGGCGCAGACGGCGGAAAAGCAGGGGCTGACGCCGTTCGAGTGGGCGACGAAGAACTCCAATCGCTTCAAGGCGATGGACGGTCTTTTGCGTGTTGAATATGATCGTTTCATCCGCACAACCGACGATGACCACATCGCGGCGAGCCAGGAAATCTGGCGGCGCATGGCGGTCAATGGCGACATCTATCTCAGCGCCTATACCGGCTGGTACTCGGTGCGCGACGAGGCCTATTACGCCGAGGACGAGACCACGGTGAATGCCGACGGCGTCCGCCTCGGCCCGCAGGGCACGCCTGTCGAGTGGACCGAGGAGAACAGCTATTTCTTCCGCCTCTCGGCCTATCAGGAAAAGCTGCTCGCCTGGTACGAGGCGCATCCGGACTTCATCCGTCCCGAAAGCCGGCGCAACGAGGTGCTGAGCTTCGTGAAGGGTGGGCTTCAGGATCTTTCGATCAGCCGCACCACCTTCTCCTGGGGCGTGCCAGTGCCGGACGATCCGACGCATGTGATGTATGTTTGGGTCGATGCGCTCACCAACTACATCACCGGCGTCGGCTTCCCGGACGATGCCAGCCAAACCTTCGAGCGCTTCTGGCCAGCGGATTTGCACGTCATCGGCAAGGACATCATCCGCTTCCATGCCGTCTACTGGCCAGCCTTCCTGATGTCTGCCGGCCTGCCGGTGCCGAAGACTGTGTTCGCGCACGGCTTCATCCATAATCGCGGGGAGAAAATGTCGAAGTCGGTCGGCAACGTGATCGACCCCTTCGACCTCGCCCAGGCCTATGGCGTCGATGCGCTGCGCTATTTCCTGCTGCGCGAGATCCCGTTCGGCCAGGACGGCTCCTACAGCCACGAGGCGATCGTCAACCGCACCAATGCCGATCTCGCCAATGATCTCGGCAACCTCGCCCAACGGTCGCTATCGATGATCGCCAAGAATCTCGGCGGTGTGCTGCCGGAGCGCGGCGTGCTGTCGCCGGAGGACGCCACCATACTGGCGAGCGCCGATGCCATGCTGTCGGCGGCCCGTAATGCGATGGATGAGCAGCAACTCCACCAGGCGCTGGCAGTGATCTGGGCGGTGGTGGCCGATGCCAACCGCTATTTCGCCGCCTCGGCGCCGTGGGAACTGCGCAAGAGCGCGCCAGACCGCTTTGGTACCGTGCTGTGGACCACTGCCGAAGTAATCCGGCAGGTGGCGGTGCTTGCGCAGGCCTTCGTTCCCGATAGCGCCGGCAAACTGCTGGATCTGCTGGCGGTGCCGGCTGACCGGCGAGATTTCACCACTCTGGGGGAGGGCGGCCGCCTGGTGGCTGGTACCCTCCTGCCCGCTCCGGTGCCGGTTTTCCCGCGCTATGTCGAGCCTGAAACGCCGAACGCATGATCATCGACAGCCACTGCCATCTCGACTTCCCGGACTTCGCTTCCGAGCTCGATGCGGTGGTCGCGCGCGCTCGTGCGGCGGGCGTCGGCCGCATGGTGACCATCGGCACCCGCGTGCGTCGCGCTGGCGAGGTGAGGGCGATCGCCGAGCGTTTCGACGATATCTTCTGCTCGGTAGGCACCCATCCGCACAATGCCGGCGAGGAGCGTGACGTCACCCTCCCCGAACTGCTCGCAGCGGCCGATCACCCCAAGGTGGTCGCCATCGGCGAAGCCGGGCTCGATTATCACTACGACACGGCTCCGCGTGATGATCAGATGCATGGCTTCCGGCTGCACATCGCGGCGGCAAGGCAGACCGGCCTGCCGCTGGTGATTCACGCCCGCGAGGCGGATGGCGATGTCGCCCAGCTTCTCGAGGAAGAATACGCCAAGGGCGCCTTTTCTTTCGTGCTGCACTGTTTCACCGCCGGTGCCGAGCTGGCGCGCCGGGCGGTGGCCATTGGCGGCTATGTGTCGTTCTCGGGCATCCTGACCTTCAAGAGCGGTGCGCCGTTGCGCGAGATCGCCGCGACGCTGCCGGCCGAGCGGCTGCTGGTGGAGACGGATGCGCCCTATCTCGCGCCCAACCCATGGCGGGGGAAGCGCAATGAGCCTTCATATGTCGTCGAGACGGCGCGTATATTGGCGGAAACGCGTGGTATCACTGCCGAGACCGTCGCCGAGTTGACCACCGAGAACTTCTTCCGCCTGTTCTCCCGCGCCCACTGAAAGCGAGCCGCCCGCGCCCATGGTCCTGACCTTCACCATCCTCGGCTGCGGCTCTTCCGGCGGCGTGCCGCGGGTGGGGCAGGGCTGGGGAGCCTGTGACCCTGCCGAGCCGCGCAACCGGCGCCGACGCTGCTCGCTACTGGTGGAGCGCTCCGACGGGGAGGGCAAGCCGGTGACCCGGCTGCTGGTGGACACCTCCCCTGACCTGCGCGAGCAACTGATCGATGCCCGGATCGACCGGCTGGATGGTGTGCTGTTCACTCATGAGCATGCGGACCATACCCACGGCATCGACGATCTACGTCCGCTCACCATCCTGCACCGCAAGCGGATGAAGGTGTTTCTGGATGCCGAGACCTCGGCGATCCTCAATGCCCGCTTCAGCTATTGCTTCCAGTCGCCGCCCGGCAGCGATTACCCGCCGATCCTCGACGAGCACCGTTTCGAGCATGGCGACACGATCCGCGTTGACGGCCCCGGCGGGCCGATCGAGGCCACGGCGTTCCGCATGTTTCACGGGGGGATCATTGCCTATGGCTTCCGCTTCGGCGACCTGGCCTATTGCCCGGACCTGCACGACCTCCCGGCGGAAAGCCTGCCTTATCTCGAAGGGCTCGACACCTGGATCATCGATGCCCTGCGCTATACGCCGCATCCGACACATCTGTCCGTGAGCGAGGCGCTAGGCTGGATTGAGCGAATGAAGCCGCGTCACGCTGTGCTGACCAATTTGCATACCGACCTTGACTATCACCGGCTCGCCGCCGAACTGCCCGTCGACATCGTGCCGGCCTATGATGGCATGCAAATATCGCTGCCTTGATAGGAGGTTGGGCCCGGGTGCTCAGCCGATCTTGAGTTTGTATTTTCCATAATATGTCTTCTGCGACTTGCTGCGCAATGACGGAGCTATCGAAACCGTGACCCCCTCCCGCGACATTGAACGTCTCCTCGAGATCATGGCAGCGCTCCGCACGCCGGGTTCCGGTTGCCCGTGGGACCTGGAGCAGGACTTCGCCTCCATCGCTCCCTATACGATCGAAGAGGCTTACGAAGTCGCCGACGCCATTGCGCGTGAGGATGTCGAGGATCTGTGCGACGAGCTTGGCGATCTGCTGCTGCAGGTCGTGTTCCATGCGCAGATGGCGCGCGAACGTGAGCTGTTCGATTTTGGCGACGTGGTCACCGCGATCACCTCGAAGATGATCCGTCGTCACCCGCATGTGTTTGGAACCGAAGGTGGCCGCGACGTCGTGGCAGTCAACCAGGCCTGGGCCGAGATCAAGGCGGAGGAAAAGCGCCTCCGCGCCGAGCGGCGAGCGAAGCACGGCCTTGCGCCCGAAGGCAAGGGTGAACGCATTCTGTCGGGCGTGCCGGTTGGGGCACCTGCCCTCACCCGCGCGGTGAAGCTGCAACAGAAGGCTGCCACGGTTGGGTTCGACTGGCCAGATGCCGGCCCGGTAATTGCCAAGATCCGTGAGGAAATCGGCGAGGTCGAAGCCGAGATCGCTATCGGGGATCGTGCGGCGGCGGGTGCCGAGGTTGGCGATCTGCTGTTTGCCGTCGCCAATCTCGCGCGCCATCTCGGCGTGGATCCTGAAGCGGCGCTGCGCGGCACCAACGACAAGTTTATTCACCGGTTTGCCCATATAGAGGATGCGCTGGCGCAACAGGATCGACGACCGTCGGATGCCAGCCTCGACGAGATGGAAGCCTTGTGGCAGGAAGCCAAGTCGTTTCGCTAAGTCATTCCGTTATGGCGTTCTTTCGCATCCAAACCAACGATGCGCCTGTGGCTGATATGAAAGAGGAAGCCGTGCTTTTCGGCATCTACTTTTGATCGAATCTCGGCTAGGCACATTGAAGTCCGCTCGACAGAGCGGATATCTCGGCTTTACGATTTCTCCGGTAGGCCACCCGGGGATGGCGCAGGGCGAAGGCCTCGCCTAGCATGAGTCTGGCGGACGTTCGCAAGTGGATGATTTGATGGAATTTCCTCGTATGCCGGCGCCGTCGATCGCGGAGGCTAGCCGGCCGGGCAGGGCCACGCCCCGCATCCTGATGTACAGCCACGACACCTACGGGCTGGGTCATATCCGTCGCACCCGCGCAATCGCCAATGCGCTGGTCGGGGCCCACGACGACCTGTCGGTACTGATTATCTGCGGCTCCGCCCTCGCCGGCAGCTTCAATTTCGCCCCCGGCATCGATTTCGTTCACGTGCCGAGCGTCGCCAAGAGCGAGGACGGCGAGTATGCCAGCGCGAATCTGCGCCTGAGCCTACCCCAGGTCACCACTATCCGCGAGGCGCTGATCCGCCAGACCGCGGAAGCCTTCCGCCCCGATATCTTCATCGCCGACAAGGAGCCGGCCGGATTTCGCGGCGAGTTGCTGCCGACGCTCAAGCTGATGGGCCATATGGGCACGCGGCGCGTGGTCGGCATCCGGGACGTGCTCGACGGGCCGGAGGCGATCCGTACGGAATGGCACGACAAGGGTGCGATCCGTGCCCTGACCGAACACTATGACGACGTGCTGGTCTATGGTCTCGAGGAGTTCTACCGCCCGCTGGACGGCATTCCACTGCCGGCCGAACTGCGTTCCCGCCTCGTCTATACCGGCTATCTGCGCCGCTCGGTTCCCGGTGGGCTCGCCACAATGCGCTACCCCCGCGCGACCAAGGGGCCGTTCATCCTGGTCACCACGGGCGGCGGTGCCGATGGCGCCGGGCTGATCGACTGGGTGATATCGGCCTATGAGGCGGACCCCTATATTCCCCTGCCCGCGGTGGTCGCCTTCGGGCCGTTCCTGTCGAACACCCAGCGTGGCCATTTCCTGGAGCGTATCGACCGCCTCGCCAAGGTGGATGCCATCGTGTTCGATCCCAAGATCGAACGGCTGATGAGCCGGGCGTCCGCCGTGGTCGCCATGGGCGGCTACAACACCTTCTGCGAGATATTGTCCTTCGACAAACCGGGACTGCTGGTGCCGCGCTCGCGCCCGCGTCTCGAACAGACCATTCGGGCTGCCCGCGCCGCCGAACTGGGACTGATGCGGATGCTGGAGGACCCGATGGAGCACGGCGGGACCTCTCGCGACCCTCTGCAAATGGCTGAGGCGCTGACTGCCCTGTGCGACCAGCCCTCCCCCTCCAGCGTGCAAATGCCGGGGCTGCTCGATGGGCTGGGACGAATTACCCGGCACCTGGAGCCGCATATCCGCAAACCGGAGCGCGACAGCGAGCCGGCTCTCGGCATCGGGATCTGACGCATGCAGGCACGGTTGCGTGAAGACGGCGCTGGCCTGGCGCCGGTTTCGCACGGGGAGGGCACCTCCCCTCGCCTAGCCATCGTTCTCAAGGGGTATCCGCGTCTGTCGGAAACTTTTATCGCCCAGGAAATTCTAGCGCTGGAACAGGCCGGTTATGTCTTCGACATCTGGTCGCTGCGGCGTCCGACCGATCGCTACCGTCATCCCATGCACGAGCAGATCACGGCGCGACTGTTCTATCTGCCGGAATATCTGCGCGACGATCCGCGCCGGGTGATGCGCGGGCTTGGCCATGTTCTGTGGCGGCTGAACTGGCGGGCGTTGCTGCCGGTGTTCCTGCGTGATCTTGCCCGCGATTTTTCGGCAAGCCGTGTCCGTCGCCTCGGCCAGGCGCTGGTGCTGGCGCGCGAGGTCGATCCCGCCATCCGCCACCTGCATGTACATTTCCTGCACACGCCTGCTTCGGTGACCCGCTACGCGGCCATCCTGACCGACCGCTCCTTCTCGTTTTCCGCGCATGCCAAGGATATTTGGACGACGCCCGATTGGGAGCGTCGCGAGAAGATCGCCGGCGCGCGGTGGGGGGTGACCTGCACCCGTGACGGCTGGTCGGAGCTGCGACGCGTGGCCGAGCCCGGCACTCGTGAGCGGGTGGAACTCGTCTATCACGGCCTCGACCTCGCGCGCTTTCCCCAGCCGCCGGATAGCCGCGAGCCGGTTGATGGCAGCGACCCCACGCGGCCGGTTCAACTGCTGGCGGTTGGCCGTGCGGTGGAAAAGAAGGGGTTCGACGACCTTCTCGCTGCATTGGGGCGATTGCCCCCTGCCCTGCACTGGCAGCTCGTTCACATCGGCGGCGGCGAATTGCTTGACACGCTGAAGGCGCGGGCTGCCGAGCTTGGTCTCACCGAGCGCATCGAGTGGCGCGGCAGCCAGGCGCAGGGTGCCGTCGTCGAGGCGATGCGGCAAGCCGACCTTTTCGTGCTGCCTAGCCGTCCGGCCGGCGATGGTGATCGGGATGGCCTGCCCAACGTGCTGATGGAGGCGGCGACGCAGGCCTTGCCGGCGATCTCTACCGATTTCGCCGGCGTACCGGAATTCATCGAGAACGGCGTCAATGGTGTGCTGGTGCAGCCCAAGGCCCCGGTGGAACTAGCCGAGGCTCTCGCGACGCTCATCGCCGATCCCGCCGAGCGGCAGCGATTGGGACAGGCGGCCTATCAACGCCTGATCTCCGCTTTTTCCTTCGAGGCCGGCATTTCGCGGCTGGACGAGTTAATGGGGCCGTTCGCCGCCGCTCGCCCGCGGTCATGAGGATCCTGTTCCTCGCGCCGCTGAAGCCGCCCGATCATCTGGTTCCGTCGGGCGAGCGGACGGTGGCGCGGCTATTCCTGAAGCTGCTGGGACGGCTGGGCTATGAGGTGCAGTTGGCTTCCGGCCTCCGAACTCTCACAGTACCCCCATCATCGGTTGCCTGGGATAGCCTGCGCAAGAAGGCCGGCCGTGAGGTCGAGCGCATTCTCGCAGAACAAACCGGCGCCGACCCGGTCGCCTGCGTCTTTACCTACCACGTCTACTACAAGGCGCCGGACCTGATCGGCCCTGCCCTCGCCGAGACACTCGGCGTGCCCTATGTCATCGCAGAAGCCTCGCGGGCCCCGAAAAGGGCCGATGGGCTCTATGCCGAGGGGCATCGGCTCAGCGAGGCGGCGATTGATCGCGCCGATCTCGTACTTACCCCGACCCGACATGATCGTGCGATGCTCGAGGCCCTGCGGCCGTCGCATCAACGCCTCGTCGATCTACGCCCCTTTCTTGATCTCGATGAGTGGCCGCTGGCTGGGGCTCCACGTCCGACAGCGTCTTCGCAAGAAATTCGTTTGATCACCGTGGCGATGATGCGCGAGGGCGACAAACTCGCCTCCTATCGCCAGCTTGCCGATGCGCTGGCGCGGGTGGCGGATCGTCCATGGCGCCTGGCCGTGGTCGGCGATGGACCAGCGCGCGGCGAGGTCGAGGCTCTCTTCGCGGCCTTCGGCGACCGCGTGCGCTTCCTAGGGGCGGTTTCCGAGCGGCCGGTGCTCAGCCGCTTGCTGGCCGAGTCGGATCTCTTCATCTGGCCGGGAGTGAACGAGGCCTTTGGTGCCGTCTATCTGGAAGCGCAGGCGCATGGTCTGCCCTGCGTAGCCGCCAGCTATGGCGGCATTCCCGACGTGATAAGCGACGGCAAGACCGGCCGCCTCGCGCCGCCGGGCGATATTGCGGCGCTGGCGGCCTGCTTCATCGAACTGATCGATGATCCGGGGCGTCGTACCTTGATGGGAGTTGCCGCCGCGCATTTCGTCGCGAATGAGCGCAACCTCGCCCCGGCAATGACAGCGGTTCGGCAGGCCTTCATCGAGGTCGGAATTTCCCTGCCTGCTTCCCCGTCCGGAGTTCCGTCATGACCGGCCGCACGGCGTTCATCGTGGTCACCCACCTGCTCGGCGTCGGTCATTTGGCGCGGATGGCGGCGCTCGGCCGGGCGCTGGCGGCGGAGGGATGGCGGACAGTGGTGGCGTCGGGCGGGCGACCTAATTCGACGGTGCGCATCGATGGCTGCGATGTCGTCCAGTTGCCGCCTCTACATTGCATCGGTGCCGATTTCGGTAGGTTGCTGATGCCGGACGGCCGACCGGTCGACGACGCCTATCTTGCCCGCCGCACCGAGGTACTGATCGATGCGTTTGACCGGGCGCGTCCGGATGTGTTGATCACCGAGCTGTTTCCGTTCGGTCGCCGCAGCCTGACGGCCGAATTCGAAGCGGTGTTGCAAAGGGCCCAGGGACAGCTTCCGCGTCCGGCGGTGCTCTGCTCGATCCGTGACGTGCTCAACCCGCCATCGAAGCCGGAAAAGGCGCAAAGCGCGCTGACGAGGCTGACGGCCTACTATGACGGTGTGCTGTTCCATGGCGACGGCGATATCGTGCCACTTTCGGCCTCGTGGCCTGCCACGAAGGACCTGATGCGACGCGTCACAGATACTGGTTATCTCCATGATGTAGGCCGTCTTTCTGAAGATGAAGGCACGGATGGCTGCGACGAAATCCTGGTATCCGGCGGCGGTTCGACGGCCGGCCTGCCGCTGGCACGGGCCACGCTCGCCGGCGCCGCCAAGCTGCCGGCACGGCGCTGGCGCCTGCTGGTCGGACAAGGTGTTCCCGAGGTGGATTTCACCGAACTCAGGGCCGCAGCGCCGGCCAATCTGATCGTCGAGCGTGCGCGCCCGGATTTTCCGTTGCTGCTGCGCCGGGCGGCGCTATCGATCAGCCAGGCCGGCTACAACACGGTGCTGGACCTTGCGGCTGCCGGGGCTCGCGCATTGTTGGTGCCCTTTGCCGAAGGGGGCGAACGCGAGCAGACATTGCGCGCTTCCGAACTGGAGCGGCGCGGCCTTGCGCGTGTCATTCCAACCGAAGAGATCGACGGCGATCGCTTGGCGGCGACGGCCGCGGATTTGCTGGGGCAACCCCGCCCGGATTGGTCCGGAATCGCGCGTCATGGCGCCACCCGCGCAGTGGAGCTGGTCGACGAATTCGCCGGGCGCGCGACCGCCCGCAGCAAGGCGCTTGATCGACTCGACGCCGCATTGCTTCGTGCCGAGACGATGAAGCGGCAGTTGCGCTTCTGGTGGCGCGACGACGATGCCGGTGTGCCCAGCGCCGCGCTGGATCGCCTGCTCGGCCGCGCGATCGACCTCAACATACCCATTGCGCTGGCAACGATACCGACGCGCGCAACGCTGGAACTGGTGCGTCATGTCGAGCCCCTCGGCATGGTCGATGTGCTGGTGCATGGCTGGAGCCACAGGAGCTACGCTCCCGCCGGTGAGAAAAAGGCGGAGTTCGGCGGGCATCGCCCGGTCGCCGTAATGGCGGCGCAGGTGGGAGAAAGTTTGAAGCGCGTGGAAGCGCTGTTCGGCAGCAAGGCGGCACCGGTCTTCGTGCCGCCTTGGAACCGGGTGGATCCAGGCTTCGTGACCGCCCTGCCCGGCTGTGGCTTTCGCGCGCTATCGACCTATCAAAGACGGAAGGCACGCTATGCGCGCCCTCAGCTGCTGCAGATCAATACCCATTTCGATCCGATCGCCTGGCGGGATGGCGGCGGCCTCGTGGACGAGGGCATTCTGCTGGATCGTCTGGCGAGCCTGGTCGAGGAGGAACTGGCCGCCGAAGCGGGAACATTGGAGCCGATCGGGTTGCTTACCCATCATCTGGTGCATGAGGGCTGGATCGAGCGCTTCCTCGACGAGATCGTCGGCCGGCTGCTCGCTTCCGGCACGGTCCGCTTCGTCGGCATGCCGGAGATGCTTGCCGAGGGCTGAAGTTGCTGTGCCTCAGCCGGCCCGGCGGTAGAGATAGTAGCAGCCCTGTTGAGCCCCGGGTGGAAGGTCCACCTCTTCGAAACCACCAAGATTCAGCGGCAGGTCGGACATGATGATGCCCCCGGGCGCCATGACCGACGGCAGCAAGCGCCCGGACATGTCGGCGACGCGGTGGTTTGATTCCCTGTCGAAGGAACCAAGGTCGGAATTGGCCAGCACAACCTTGCCCGCCAGGCTTTGGTGCAGGGCTGGAAGGGTCTCCTCGATCTCCCCGAGGAAGAGGAGAGCAGGATCAGGCTGGCACTCCGGATAGGCCGCATTGACCCGATCGAACACGTAGATGGCTCGGTCGCCAAGGTTTCTGCGTAAGTGATCGAAGGTCCGTCCGAGGCCGAGGCCGAGCTCGATCACCGGGCCTGCGCGCCCGGAAATTTCCTCGAAAGCCCAGGCAAGGCAGGCGTGCTGCGACTGCAGCCGAAAAAGGGTTTTCTCCAGGCGAGACGGTCCAGCCATAGGCCGACTTACCGGTAAGGATCTGCGGCATCACGCAACCCGTCGCCCAGAAAGTTGAAGGCGAGGATCACGGCGATCACCGGCACCACCGGCAGTATGAGCCAAGGATACAGCACGACGATATTGATGTTCTGCGCCTCGTTCAGCATCACGCCCCAGCTGGTGATCGGCGGCCGCAGGCCGAGGCCGAGAAAGCTGAGGGCGGTTTCGCCGAGGATCATGCTGGGGATCGCAATGGTGGCCGATGCGATCAGGTGGCTCATGAAGCCAGGCACGAGATGGCGGAACACGACGCGCGGCGTACCCGCTCCCATCAATTGGGCGGCGACGACATAGTCATCCTCGCGCAGCGACAGCAGCTTGGAGCGGACGGCGCGGGCAAGGCCGGTCCAGTCCATCAGGCCGAGGATCACAGTGATGCCGAAATAGACCAGGATCGGGCTCCAGCTCGGTGGCATGATGGCGGAGAGCGCCAGCCAGAGCGGAATGGTTGGCAGCGACTGTACGACCTCGATGGTCCGCTGCACCAGGAGATCGAACAGGCCGCCATAATAACCGGCAAGGCCGCCAATCACGATGCCGAGCGTGAAGCTGACCGCTATGCCGATCAGCCCGATTGTGAGCGAGATTCGGGCACCAAAGATGATGCGCGAGAGCATGTCTCGCCCCAACCGATCGGTGCCGAGCAGGAACAGGGTGCCGCCCTCGCTCGGACAGACGAGGTGGAGATTTCCTTCGAACAAGCCCCAGAAGCGATAGCT
Organism: Ancylobacter defluvii; assembly: GCF_018390605.1. Classification (GTDB taxonomy): domain Bacteria; phylum Pseudomonadota; class Alphaproteobacteria; order Rhizobiales; family Xanthobacteraceae; genus Ancylobacter; species Ancylobacter defluvii. Next base: position 27,772 of record NZ_JAHBGD010000002.1, on the reverse strand, counting down.
GTCACCGCGACAGAAAAAGCGAACCGGAAAAATCTGTTGCGTGTTTTCGCTGTAGTTGCGCTTCAGGTTGCTCATATCGAGCGTGGCGTTCAATCCATAGGTGAACGGCCCGATGAACTGTCCCTCGTGAAACAGGTGCACGCTTTGCGGCGGCGTGCGGATGAAGTCGGTATGCCGCGTCTGGTAGTTATACGGCGCCAGAAATTCGCTGATCAGGATCGAGGCATAGAGCAGTATCAGGAAGATGCCGGAAGCGAGCGCCAGCCGGTGCTTGCGGAACTTCCACCACATCAGCGTCAGCTGCGAGGCGAGATAGACCCGCTCCTGCGCCTTGGTCAGCTTGTCGGCCTGTTGGGGATCGAAGACACCCTCGGCGACGAAATGCGGCAGTGGCGCGCCGGCCGGCGGCAGGGAGACCGACTGATTCATTTCGTGCGACCTCCCTGCAGGCGGATGCGGGGATCAAGGAAACCGAGCAGGATGTCGGAGATCAGCACCCCGACCACAGTGAGGCAGGAGAGGAACAGCAGGAACGAGCCGGCGAGATACATGTCCTGGCTTTGCAGGGCGCGCAGCAGCAGCGGGCCGGTAGTCTGGAGCGACAGCACCACGGCCGTGAGTTCCGAGCCCGAGACGATGGAGGGCAACACGTCGCCGATGTGGGAGACGAAGAAGTTCAGCGACATCCGCAGCGGGTACTTCACCAAGGCCTTGCCCGGCGGCAGCCCCTTGGCTTTCGCAGTAATATAATACTGCTTTTGCAGCTCATCCAGCAGATTGGCCCGGATCGCGCGTACCATCGAGCCGGTGCCGCCGGCACCGATGATCAGCACCGGGATCCACAGATGGGCGAGGATTGACTGCGCCTTGGCCCAGCTCATCGGCTGGTTGAAATAGACCGGGTCCATCAGGCCGCCAATAGACAGGCCGAACCACACATTGGCGAAATACATGAAGATCAGCGCCAGCAGGAAATGCGGCACGGCGATGCCGATCAGGCCGATGAAGGTCAGTCCGTAGTCGCCCCAGCTGTACTGATGCGTCGCCGAATAGATGCCGATCGGGAAGGCGATGACCCAAGTCATAAGGATGGTGCAGAACGACACCAGCACGGTGAGCGCGAGACGCTCGCCCACGACATCGCTCACCGGCATTTCATATTCGAACGAATAGCCGAAATCGCCCTGCACGAAGCCGGTCACCCAGAGAAAATAGCGTTCTATCAAAGGCTTGTCGAAGCCGTACTCCTTCTTCAGGAATTCGACGCGGCTCATGTCGGCCTTTTCGCCCTGCGCCGCCATTTCCGCGACATAGGTCTCGAAATAGTCGCTGGGCGGTAGTTGCATCACCGTGAAGATCAACGCGCTGGTGATCAGCAGCGTCGGTATCATGATCAGGATGCGGCGAGCGATATAGCGCAGCATCGCTTATTCCTTACCGGCATTGTCGAACCAGAAGGTGTCCGGCATGTAGACTCCGAAATAGGCGCCGGGCTCGAAACTGAAGATACCGACTTCGGGAACGTTCTTCAGATGGTTCGACACCACCACCGGCTGCGAGGCGCGGTTGACGATGCCAATGGTGAATACCTCGTCGGCATTGATCTGTAGCATGCGCTGCCAGATGGCCTGCCGCTCCTCGGTCGTCACCGATTGACGCCAGCGCTGCTGCAGGTCGATCAATTCCTGCGCCGCCGGGAGGTCGGGCTTCTCGCCCACCTGGCCGCCGGTTTCGACGAACTGGCCCCATTGCGGCCACTGAAACTGCATGGAGTTCGAAGGAGAGAGGCCGTCGGGCGCCATGTCCGGCCCCGGAATGGCGTTATCAATGCCAGGCCACACCGACATCATCGCATTGCCGGAGCTGACGCTACGCCTCAAGAGATCGGTCTGCGTCGCGCGCACGAACAGCTTGATGCCGATCTTTTCCCAATCATAGGCAACGAGCTCGAGAATGTCGGTCTCTTCGGTGCTGTTGCCGGCGGTCTCGATGGTGATCTCGGCGCGTCGGCCGTCCGGCAGCAGGCGAATGCCGTCATCATCGCGCTTGGCCAGCCCCGCGGCATCGAGAAGCTGATTAGCGAGCGCCGGATCATATTGCGCCCAGGCGCCGTCGTATTTTGAATCATACAACGCACTGCCAGGGATGATGGTGTTGGCCCCCTCGTGGGCGAGCCCGAAGAAGATCACCTGATTGATGTCGCGCCGATTGATGCCGACCGACAATGCGCGCCGGACATTAACGTCGCGCAATACGGCCCGCCAGCTCGGATCCTTCACGTTGAGATTGGGGAAGATGGCGACATAGGAGCCCTCCCCGCGCTCCCACAGGCGAACGGTGTAGTTGCCGCGTTCTTCGCCCTCTTTCAGGAAGGTGTAATTGTCGAACCGCAGATAGCGCGCCTGAAGGTCCGATCCGCCCGCGCCGACTTTCGCCGGGATAAGCGAGGAGGTGCCGATGGAGATAGTGATCCGATCCACATAGGGCAGCTGCCATCCGCGCTCGTCGACGCGATGGAAATAGGGATTGCGGTCGAAGACGAAGAATTCTGCCGGTGGCTTGGTGCGCGGGATCCAGGGACCTAGCATCGGCAGCTCCGGGTTCTCCGGCCGGTAGGAGCGTGCCATACGATCATGCAGTGCCCCCCAGTCCTTTACCCGCTCCTGCCGAATGATGGCGCCGAGACGTATCGGGTCGGCGTACCGCTGGTGGAACTGGCGCAGATAATGCGCCGGCACGAAGATTTCGAGCGGCTGCGCACCGGCAAGTGCCGGCAGAAACGAGGGATTGGGCTTGCTCCAGCTGAAGCGCACGGTCGTCTCGTCGACAACCTCGAACTTGGCGATCTCCCCGTCGACATAGAGCTGCATAGGCGGGCCGCCCGGACTCAGCCGCTCGTTATTCGCCATGTCCTCCCAGAAATAGCGGAAATCCTCGCTGGTGAAGGGCCAGCCATCCGACCATTTGTGCCCCTTGCGCAGATGCAGGGTGAATATACGGCCATCCTCGACGTCGACCTTCTCCAAGATATCGGGGACGATCTTGCCGGCGGTGTCGAACACTACCAGCCGGGTGTAGCCGTAGATGCTGATGGCGCGGATGTCGCGCTGGTCGCCCATCAGCATGCGCATGGTGCCGCCGTAACGGCCGGGCTCGCGGCCCATGCCGGCGACGTCGATGACCCGCGGATGATCCGGCAACCGGTCGGCAAGGGCCGGCATCTGGTTGATGTCGACATCGGTACGCAGCAAAGGCGGTTCCGGCGGATACCGCCCCGGTGCCGCCACAGCGACGCTGCTACAAACCAAGAGCAGCATCAGAGCCAGTATGTTACTGCGCCGCATGATGCCCCCTATGCACAGCGATATCGTGGGCGGTGCAGCGCTCCGCTGCCAGCACGCTGTGTCCGTTGCCGAGATCGATCATGCGAAGGGAGCCGCCCTCGACGTCCCGGAACTCGGCTGGCCAGCTCGCCGGATCTGAAGCGGTGCCGCCGGCCATGGCGACATCGAAATCGAGCCTCCGGTCGAGATCCGGGAGCGGCACAGCCTTCAGCAGGCACCGCGTATAGGGATGTGCCGGGTTGCGGAACAGTTCCTGCCGCGGCCCGATCTCGACGATGCGGCCGCGCGCCATCACAGCGATGCGCTCGGCCATATAGTGCACTACGGCGAGATTGTGCGAAACGAACAGGTACGTCAGCCCAAGAGATGCTTGCAAGTCTTTGAGAAGATTCAGGATCTGTGCCTGCACGGAGACGTCAAGCGCCGAGACCGGCTCGTCGCAGATGATGAGGTCCGGGTCGAGCGCCAGAGCACGGGCGATGCCGATGCGCTGACGCTGGCCGCCGGAAAAACTGTGCGGATAACGGTTGAGAAAACGGGGGTCGAGACCGACGGCGTGCATGAGTTCGACCGCTCGCTGCTTCTGGGTAGCGGCGTCGCCCTTGCCCTGGATGATCATCGGTTCGCGGATGATGTCGAGCACGGTCATGCGTGGCGACAGCGAGCTGACCGGGTCCTGGAAGATCATCTGCATATGTGGGCGGAAGGCCTTCAGCGTATGGGAATCCAGACCCAGCACATCCACCGGAGCCTTCTCGCCATGGAAGACGATCTCGCCGGCATCCGCCTTGCGCGCCCGCATGATCATGTTGCCGACGGTGGTCTTGCCAGATCCGCTCTCCCCGACAAGGCCGAGGCATTCCCCGCGGCCGATGTCGAAGCTCACATCGTCGACCGCCAACACGCTGCCGCCGCTCTTGGAGCCATAGGTCTTGCGCAGATGGCGCACGCTCAGCAACGGCGCACTGTTGCCTTCGTAGCTCGGCTTCTTCCGGGTCGGAACCACTGGCGCGACCTCGCGCAGCGCCACCAGGCGCTCGCCTTCCTTCATGTCGAAGTCCGGCGACGCCTTCAGAAGGGCTTTGAGATAGGGGTGCGATGGCCGACGGAAGATGTCGTCGACCGTTCCGGCCTCCATCAGTTCGCCGCGATAGACCACCACCACCTCATCGGCCATGTTGGCGACCACGCCGAGATCATGGGTGATCAACAGGATCGCCATGCCGATATCGCGCTGAAGCTCCTTCATCAGCTTGAGCACCTGCGCCTGAATGGTGACATCAAGCGCGGTGGTGGGTTCGTCGGCGATGAGCAGGGCCGGATGGCAGATGAGCGCCATGGCGAGCATGGCACGCTGGCGCAGGCCGCCGGAAAGCTCGAACGAGTAGCGGTCATAGGAGCGCGACGGGTCACGGAAACCGACCAGGCCGAGCATCTTCTCGGTGACCGCCCTCGCCTCCTTGCGCGGATGCGGGCGATGAAGTTGAAGCGCCTCCTCGATCTGGCTGCCGACGGTGTGCACCGGCGAAAGCGACGACATCGGCTCCTGGAAGATCATGCCGATGCGCCCGCCGCGAAGCTTGCGCATCTTGGTGCCGTCGGCCGGCAATTGGGCAATATCAAGGGTCTTGCCGTCCTTGATCGGATCGCTGAACAGGATACGACCCTGCGTGATGACGCCGTTGCGCGGCAGCAGCCCCATAATGGCCTGAGAAATGACGGTCTTGCCGGATCCCGATTCCCCGACGAGAGCGACCGTTCGTCCGGCCGGCACGCGCAGCGAGACGCCCTTCACCACCTCGTTGAGATGGCCATGCATCTCGAAGGAGATGCGTAGATCTTCGATGCGCAGGACATCGGAAGGCGTCGTAGGCGCCACGCGTCTATACTCCGGCCTTGTTCAATACCCTCAGCATAGCAGGGCGCGCCATGATCTTGTCCAGCGCCGCGCGGTCGGAAATGGCATAGGCCGGCACTGTCGTGTTGTGCGTGTCGACCACCACGTCGCGAACGCTGTGATCGGTAAAGTCATAGCCGGACGCTTCAGCGGTCGAGGTCGAGATCACGTAATCCGCCAGGAATTCCTTGGAAGCCGCCTCCAGCCCGACGGAGAAGGCGACGGTCGAGCCGATGGCACGCATGACCGAGTTCTGCAAACCGTCGCCGATGCGAGCAAGGACAACCGGTCCGGTATGGATGCCGATGCCGGCCCGGATCGGAATCGGCAGGGCCCCGCGCATTTCCGAGTTGAGCAGGTCGAGCACCCGGCTCATGTCGCGCGCCGCACTCAAGGCGGCCCGCGCACCGGCGCCGACGTGATGCTCGTCGGCATCGAACACCGCTAGCAGCCCGTCGCCATACATCAAGTCCACATGTCCGTCATGGCTCTCCACCGCCTGGGTCATTTCGGCAGCGAATCGATTGATCAGCACGGCGATTTCATAGGGAAGCCGGTTCTGTGTCAGCGTGCTGAACGCCCTCAGGTCGAGGCACAGGACCGTGGCACTCCGTTCCAGTGCCCATTCGTTCGCATCGCCATCGACGTCGGCGGTGGGGCGACCGAGCACCGGCATCAACACCCTCACGCCGATGTCGTGATCGGGGCGCAACTGGCAGCCGAGCCGTACATTCTCGGGTGCACCGATATGGGAAAGCAGAAGCCGCTCCGGCCCCGACATATCCGGCAGGCCCTTCGCACCCGACAGGATATGCACCCGGCAAGTCGAGCATCGCCCCCGCCCGCGGCAGGTCGAAGGATGCGGAATGCCATGCATACGGCTCGCCTCCAGCACGGAGACCCCGCGCGGCACCTGCACGGGCCCGAAGCCGCGATAGGTGATGGTCACCGTGGCACGCGAGCGCCGCCGCACATAAGCGAAGCTGATCAGGCCGGCGAGCCCGATGCCAAACGCTCCGAGACCGCTGTCGAGCATCATCCGTGCGCGATCGAGGCCGGCTCGCTGTTCGGCGCTCATCGGGGTCGGGTTCACGAATTTCGCCGCCGCCTCGCGCCCCGAAGCAACAAAACCGGCCAGCGCCAGCAAGGGCACGATGATAGCGGCGATCAGGGCCGTGCCCCGCCAGTGCGGATACCAGCTCTGATAGCGCAGGGAATGATGGATTCCGACCACGCCATGCGTCCAGGCGACCAGCAGCAGCATGGTCTGCCACAGGGCCAGCGTGGGCCACATCCGTGACAGGACGGCGCGATACGTTTCATCCGCGCCAAACCAGGTGCCGCCCACCCGGGTTTCCAGCACATGGCCGGCCGCCAGCAGCGGAATCGCCAGACCCGAGACGATCTGCCAGGCCTCGTCGCGCGGCATGCGCCAGGTGTGGCGACGCAGAATGCGCTGGCTGGCGAGGACCATATGGGTCAGAAAGCAGCCATAGAGAAGGACGCTGCCGGGAAGCGACTTCCACAGCAGCCATCGCCATTGCTGCCCGACCTCCATCGCCTCAAGCCCGAATATGCCGAGCGCATGGTTGACGAGATGGGTCAGCACGAAAGTGAAAAGGATGATCCCCGACCACAACCGCGCATGGCACGCCCAAGGATGGTCGCGGAATTCCCGCTGCACCTTCTCGGGTGCCGGCTTGCCGGTGGTCGTGGTGAGGGAGGCCATCTGAGGGGTCAGTGCGTGTGCTGCGGCTCGGCAACGCTACGTCCGGCATCCACTGCCGGCGCTCCCGGCGGGAGTTGCTGCACGAGCTGGGCGCAGATGTTGTTGAGGTCCATGATCTGCCGTCCCAGCTCACGCATGACGGCGAAATTGAACGGCGGGGATTCTTTCAGCAGCTGAAGGAAGATGTCGCGGTCGATGCGCAGGGCCACCACCGGGGTTTCGGCGGTGATCGTCACCATGCGCACCTGATCGCATAGTACGCCCGCCTCGCCGAGAATGGCGCCTCGCACATGCTGGGCAAAGTTGATCACCCCGGCCGGCGTGCGCAGCGATACCGTGAACTGGCCTTCGAGCACGATATAGACCGCATCGGACTCGGCGCCCTGCTCGTAAATCACCTCGTCGCGCTGGAAGGTGATCCGGTCGCTGACCATGGCCAGCAGCTTCAGCTTGGACGCTTCCACATGATGGAACATGCGAAATTTCTGCAGCGACCTGACTTCGTCCTCGATGGTCATTTTCCAACCTCCTGAGGAACACGATCCCCTTTATGCAGATGCCACCGCCGGCACCGGCTCCACCGCTTCGGAAGCGGCCTGAGCACTGTCTTTTCGCTGCAGGCCAGTGAACTTAGCACCCTCGAACTTCAGTACCATGTCGAAGCTCGACAGTTCGTCTTCGCTCGATTGGGTCACGATGATGGTCCGCCCCGGCATGGCATCCATGATGTTCTGAAGGATCATATGGCCTTCCGACGGCGCGAAGCTAGATAGAGCATCGTCTAGAATGAGAATATCCGGCTGGCGCAGCATCGCGCGGGCCAATTGCACCGTCACGCGCTGCTGCACCGAGATCAAACGCCCGCCCGGCCCGACCTCCTGGTCCAGGCCCTTCGAGACCACGAAGCTCTCCAGGCCGTGCTGGTTCAGCACTTCGGCCACCTCGGCGAGCAGCTTGTCGCGCATATGCGCCTTCCCGTAACGCATGCGGCCGAATATCAAATTGTCGCGGATCGACGCCGCTGGCATCAGCCGCCCCTCGTCGTAGAACTCCACGTCCTTGGCGTCCGATGCCGGCAAGAATTGCCGGAAGCTGGTGCGCGCCCGCAATATGCGGGCGACCAGCCGATCGTCGATCAGGTTCAGGCGGTGCCGCGGCTCGACATACATCAGCGCATAGCCGATCAGCTTGTCGCGCACCTGTGCGCTCAGATGCCGCCGCTGGCCGCGATTCCAGGCCGAACGCACCTCCGGCCACACCGCCTCGATCTCGGCATTGTCGATGAAGGAGTAGCGCTCGCGCAGCGGGTTGTCAGGGGCCAGATCCTGAAAGACATCCGCCACTGTCTCCACCATCTTGATACCGATCGTGGTGAGCGGTGCCGTAAGAGCTTCTGCCGCGATGATCGAACGCATGAAGGGTTCGGCGGCCATGTTTTCCGGCGCGAAGCGGTTGCCGACCGCCACGCCGTAAAGCAGGTTTTCGCCAATGCTCGCGCTGGTGTTGAAGGTGTCGGGCTGGAAAGCCTCCACATACTGCGCGAGGCCCTGTTCCCTGAAGCGCTCGATCATTGCCGGCCGTGCCGCCAGCAGTTGCTCCGCGATTTCGGGCGGCACATTGTCGCCGAGGCGGCTCGACATGCCGACGCGAAAGATCTCGTCATAGCCGCGCACGACGCGCAACGCATTGCTGATGGCAGTATCGACTTCGGCGGGACTTGAGACGCCGATGGCAGCATAGTCGATCCAGTCGGCGTCGGGCGACACCAGCGGATTGTCGGTCATGCGCGCTTCTTCGAGCCAGTAGCGCTGCTTGGCGGAGAGCTGCGCCCGCTCATCCAGCCGCGGCGTTGCGCGGCGCAAGGCCAGGGTCAGGTTGTCGCGGATCGAGCCCGACATGATGAATGGCTCGCTGGATACGTAAAGCATGAGGCTGCTGGCCTCGCGGTCGGACATCGCGGCGAGCTCGTGCCTGCCGATCGTCACGCTGCCCTGATAGTCGGTAACCTGACGTCCGATCACCTTTGCCAGAACGTCGCGTCCGCCTCCGGTGGGACCGGCGAAGGCGATCCGGCCGGGCCTGTCGAGGGCGACCGACATCCGATCCAGCTGGACCAGGCCGCGGCCATTGACCACCCGCAGGCCGACCACGGTAATCGGCGCATCGGCAGGGATCACCGGCGGCGGCTCTGTGGTTTCCTTCGGCAGCAGGGTGTCCTTGGAGAACTGGCTGACCACCTGCTCATATTTGACGGTGACGTCTGCCCGCTGCTGGTCCCAGTCGATCAGCTCCTTGATCGGCGTGGGCAGGTCGCGATAGGCGGCGATGACAGCTACCAGCTGGCCGATGTCAAGCTGGCCCTGGAGGGCGAGATAGCCGCCAAGCGTGTAGAAGACGAAGGGGGTGAGCTGGGCGAGCAGGTTGTTGAGGTACTTGACCGCAAATTTGCGGCGATAGAGCCGCAACCGGATATCGAACAGCGTGCCGAGCCGGTGGCCGATCTCTGCTGAAGAGTGGCCGGTGACACCAAAATTGTGCAGCGCCGGTGCCGCCTCGATCATCTCGCCGATACGTCCCGCCAGGATACGCGATTCGATCTGCCGCTCCCGCCCAAGGCGGATCTGTTCGCGGCGCAGATGCGGGATGACGACGCCCTGCACCAGAATCAGGCCGATGGCCAGCGTGCCGAGCCACAGGTTCTGGGCCAGGATGAACGCCATGGCGGTAAGCGCCTGGGTGCCGAGAAACGCCGGCGTGATGAAGGCCTCGCCGAAGAAGCCGCCGATCGGCTCGACCTCGTCCTTGATCATGCTGGTGACTTCTGCCGACTTGGTCGTGCGGATGTCCTCGGGACGGAAGCGCATCACCAGGCCGAACAGGTCGAAGCGCAACCGCCGCAGCATGCGCTCGCCGAGCACGCCCTTGCGGATATTGATGACGTATTTGAACCAGCCGCTGATCAGCGTGAGGGCGAGGAAGACCAGGCTCAGCGCGAAGAGGTAGGGCAGCTGGGCCAGCATCAGCCCGTCGGAGATCACATAGCTGCCGCCGCCGAGAAAATCGGGCAGCGAGATCGTGAAGGCGAACAGGCGGGCCTGGGTTACGCCATGCTCGAAGACACTGCCCTGAATGCCCTCATTGACGATGCGTTTTGGGACGTCGAGCGACCACCAATAGAAGGGCAGCGACGCCACCACGTAGAACAGCACAATGAGCTGCTCACGCCGGCTGTACATCCAGACGTAACGAAAAAAATTTACCGACAACGCGCTTGGCGCCTTCTCTCGCTGAAGGGTACTCTGACGGCTACAAATGGTGTGCTCGCCGCCCGCTTGCCGAGGGCCTCACCACTTTATGATCTTAGCATGACAATTGAGTCCGAGTGACATGCGCACTGCCACGACCCTTGCCCTGCTCGCAACCCTGCTCACCTCGCAGGGCATGGCCGACCCGGCCAGGAATGTTCCCCTCATCGACGGGTTCGAAGGACAGGACTTCACGCCGGCAGGAGGCCTCTACTACAAGCACAACCGCGAGCAGAGCGCCGGAACCGTGGTGTTCCAGTCTCAGGTGGTTCGCAGCGGCCAGCAGGCGCTCGACCTATCGGTGCGGCCGTTGTGCAAGCCAGAGAACGAGCTGTGCAGCGAGCGCGCAGAGATCTGGGAGAAGCCCGAGGTGCTGGTGCCCTACGGCCAGCCGACATGGTACGGGCTGTCGATGCAGCTTGCCCAGCCGATTTCAACCGAGCGCCACCGCTACGTGATGATGCAGTGGAAACGCGAGATCGATCCTGGCGCGATGGGCGACTACAGCCCGTTGCTTGCCCTGCGCCTTATGGAGGGGCGAGTCGCGATCACCGTCGACACCGACACCGGCGAGTTTGCTCCCATCGGCACGCCGGAGCGGCCGACCGGCTGCAAGCCCGGCGAGGCGATCGCCGCGCCGCCGGACGAGTTCAATCAATTCCGCACCTTGATCGCCATCGAGCCGGGGGCGATGGGACCGGAAGAGGCCGGCTTTACCGGCTGCACGCCGGATATCAGAGTAACGCCGCGCGGTATGCTGCCGGCAGCCGGGTCGGGCTGGATCGACTACGTCTTCATGGTGAAGCCCGGCCCCAAGGGTGACGGACGGATCGACGTCGTTGCCAATGGCGAATGGATCGTCACGATCGAAGGCAAGATCGGCCATGAGGGGCCACAGCTCGGCGACCACATGTATTTCAAGTTCGGTCCTTATCGCGGCGGCGACGGCAATGTCTGGCGGCTCTATTACGACGATTTCCGCCGGGGGCCTGCCTGCACGGATGTCGCCGATCCCGCGATCTGCGCGAAGATCGGCGGCTGAGCGGCCAAACCGCTTCAGGCCTTGACCAGCCGCTGCGGCGAAAGACCAAGCCGCGCGAAGACGTTGCGGGTATCGACCACCAGCTTGGCCTGCGCCGCCACCAGCGCATAGTCGACGCCGTCATGATCGGTCGCGACCAGCACCGCGTCGAATCCGGCAAGCGTCGAGGCGTCGAGCGGGATCGATTGCTTGCCGCTGAGGCGCGGATGCCGGCGGGTCGGCGGCAGCGCCGCCACTTGTGGATCATGGAATTCGCACAGCCCGCCGCGCTCGTCGATCAGCTCCATCAGCTTCAGTGCCGGGCTCTCGCGGACGTCGTCGACGTTCTTCTTGTAGGCGACGCCAAGCACCAGGATGTGCGCGCCGGCAAGGCCATGGCCGAAATAGCGGTCCAGCGCCTCGGCGAGCTGGTCGACCACCAGATAGGGCATGCGGGTATTGATCTGGCCGGCGAGCTCGATGAAGCGGGTTTCGATGTCGAACTCCCGCGCCTTCCAGGTCAGGTAGAACGGGTCGATCGGGATGCAATGCCCGCCGAGGCCGGGGCCGGGATAGAAGGGCATGAAGCCGAACGGCTTGCTGCTTGCCGCTTCGATCACCTCCCAGATATCGACGCCCATGGCGGCGTAGACGGTCTTCAGCTCGTTCACCAGAGCGATGTTGACCGAGCGGAAGATGTTCTCCGTGAGCTTAACCGCCTCGGCGGCCTGGGTCGACGAAACCGGCACCACGGCGCTGATAAACTGGCCGTAGAGCAATTGCGCCAGCGTGCCCGCCTCCGGCCCGTCGCCGCCGACCACCTTGGGGATGGTGGCGGTGGAGTAGCTGGGATTGCCGGGATCCTCGCGCTCCGGCGAGAAGGCGAGGAAGAAATCCCGGCCGGAGACAAGGCCGGTTGCTTCCAGGATCGGCTTTACCAGCTCGACGGTCGTGCCGGGCCAGGTCGTCGATTCCAGCACCACGAGCTGGCCCTGCCTAAGGGTGATCGCGATGGTCCTGGTCGTGTCGGCAACGAAGGAGAGGTCGGGCTCGCGCTGGCGCGTCAGCGGCGTCGGCACGCAGATGATGATGGCGTCGCAGTCGCCGAGCCCGGAGAAGTCGGTGGCGGCCTTGAAACGCCCGCCGGCCAGCGCCGCCTCCATGCGCGTCGCCGGGATATAGCGGATCACCTGCTCGCCGGCGTTGATCGCGTCGACGCGGCGCGAATTGATGTCGAAGCCGATCACGGAGAAGCCTGCCTCGGCGGCAACCAGCGCCAAAGGCAGGCCGACATAGCCGAGGCCGATGATGCCGATGGTCGCCCGGCGCGTATGGAACAGCGTTTCGAGCTCGGCGAGGGTGGGCGTCGTCATCTCTGGGGATCTCGGGCGGAGGTATCGGTGAAGAAGGGGGCGGCTCTCAGGCGGCACCGCGCCGCCCGGCGATGCGGCGGGCGCCGAAGCGGCGTTCGATATTCTCGGCCCGGTCCGGCGCAACCCGTACAACCAGATGCAGCGTGCCGCTCTCGCCGTTTCGGCGGTCCAGCACTTCGCTGTGGCGGTAGAGCCAGCTGAGCCCCTCCCCGTCCGCCGGGTCGAGATCGAGCGTCAGCGTCACCCGATCGCGCGAGAGCCGGTGGGCAATGGCCAGCTTGAGCTCATCAAGTCCCTCGCCGGTCAGTGCCGAAACCGGAATCGGATGCGCATCGCCTGTGAGGCGGGCGGCGGAATTGAAGATCTGGGTACGCCCGTCCTCGTCGAGGCGATCGATCTTGTTCCATACTTCGATCAGCCGCTGGTCGTCCTCAGGATCGACGCCGAGGCCACGCAGCACATCGGCGACGTCGGCGGCTTGCGCCTGTGTGTCCTCATGCGAGACGTCGCGTACATGCAGGATGATGTCGGCTTCGATCACCTCTTCCAGCGTCGCCCGGAAGGCCGCCACCAGCTGTGTCGGCAGGTCGGAGATGAAGCCCACCGTGTCGGAAAGGATGATCTGGTCGCCGGTATCGAGCTTCACCGAGCGCAGCGTCGGGTCGAGCGTCGCGAAGAGCAGGTCCTGCGCCATGACGCTGGCGGCCGTGAGCCGGTTGAACAGCGTCGACTTGCCGGCATTGGTATAGCCGACCAAGGCAACCACCGGGTAAGGCACCTTCTTGCGGCTGGCACGGTGCAGCGCGCGGGTGCGCTTCACCTGCTCGAGCTCGCGCTCGATCTTGTAGATGCGCTCGCCGATGACGCGGCGGTCGGCTTCGATCTGGGTCTCGCCGGGACCGCCGAGGAAGCCGAAGCCGCCGCGCTGGCGTTCGAGATGGGTCCAGGAGCGGACCAGCCGGCTCTTCTGATAATTCAAATGCGCGAGCTCGACCTGGAGCACGCCTTCCTTGGTGCGGGCACGCTGGCCGAAAATCTCCAGGATCAGAGCCGTCCGGTCGATCACCTTGGCGGACCAGGCCTTTTCGAGGTTGCGTTGCTGCACCGGGCTGAGCGGCGCATCGACAAAGACGAGGCCCGCCTCGTGCGCCTTCACGTCTTCTGCGATTTCCTCGACCTTGCCGCTGCCCAGATAGGTAGCGGGCCGCACGGCGGAAAGGCCGACGATATGAGCAGAGACGACATCGAGGTCGATGGCGCCGGCGAGGCCGACCGCCTCGTCGAGCCGGGCGTCAGGCGAGCGCCTGCGCTCCCCCTCCTCGCCCGGCCGTCGCGAGACATGAGGCACCAGCACGACGACGCGGGTGGCGTTGCCGTTGTGGTCGTCGGTCGGTACGGGGCCCTCGCCGGAACCGGCGGGCGAGCGCCGGGAGTTCCTGCTTTCCAAGCTCAACCCTTCTCGCCGGTCTCGTCAGGCTCGAAAAGTTGGACGGGATGACCGGGCATGATGGTGGAGATCGCGTGCTTGTAGACCAGCTGCGAGTGTCCATCCCGCCGCAGCAGGACGCAGAAATTGTCGAACCAGGTGACAACTCCCTGCAGCTTCACGCCATTAACGAGGAAGATCGTAAGTGGCGTCTTGTTCTTGCGGACGTGGTTGAGAAAAGTGTCCTGAAGGTTTTGGGTACGTTCCGCGGCCATGATTTTTTGATCCGTTGTTTGTGTGGTGCGCCGGCGCGGCTGCCGCCTTTACCTCTCCCGTCCGGGGATCGGCAATGGCAGCATGCTCTTTTAACATCGCACACCAAGCCTATCGCGCAAGATGCATTCGTCTGTGAAGGGGTCTTGCGCTATTTCCGGGCAAATTCCGCAACATCGTAGAAAGAATCGCGCAACGAACGCGCGACGGGCCCCGGTTTGCCGTCACCAATGGTCTTTCCGTCGATGCTGACGATCGGCACCACCACATTGCTGGCCGAGGAAATGAAAGCCTCTCGGGCGGCGAAAGCCTCGTCGAGCGTGAAATCGCGCTCATCCACTGTCAGGCCAAGTCGATTCGCGACTTCCAGCAGCACGGTGCGGGTGATTCCGCGCAGAATGCCGGATTCCGCCGGTCGGGTGACGATGGCGCCGGCCTGAGTGACGATCCAGGCATTGGTCGACCCACCCTCCATGACCACGCCATCCCGCACGAACCACGCCTCTCGCGCGCCGGCCTCCTTGGCCGCCTGCTTGGCGAGCACGTTCGGCAGCAGGCCGACGGTCTTGATGTCCACGCGATCCCAGCGGTTGTCGGGAACCGTGATGACGGCTGCTCCGCTGATTGCCGGTGCCGGTACCTTCGCCGGAATCGACGCGCGGGCGGTGACGACGATCGACGGCGGCGTATCGGGCGCAGGGAAATAGTGATCGCGCCGGGCGACGCCGCGCGTCACCTGCAGATAGACGATGCCGTCGCGCACGCGGTTGCGCCGGATGGTCTCGCGCAGCACCACGCCGAGCGCGCCGAGCGACATCGGCATCACGATCCGCAACTCGCGCAGCGAGCGTTGCAAGCGGCCCATGTGGCGGCGCTCGTCGATCATCCGGCCGCCACGCACTTCGCAGACCTCGTAGACGCCATCGGCGAACTGGTAGCCGCGATCCTCCACATGCACGGCGGCTTCGGCATGCGGGACATACAGACCGTTTACATAAGCCACGCGCGACATGATTTCCTCAAGGTTACCGCCGCCAAAAGGCGAAATGCGCCAATCCCACGACGACGAGGATCTCCAGCCGTCCGAGAATCATGGCGATCGCCAGTATAAGCTGGGCGTAGGTCGGCAGCGCGATCCAATCCGGCCAGACGACGCCTTCCGTCCAGCCGGCAGAATAAATCGGTCCGGCATTGCTGATCGCGGCGACGATGGCGACGAGAGCCGACTCGAAGCTCGGCATTGCCGGCGCGATGGCCGCGGTCAACATCACGACCACACAGCAAGCCACGCCGAAGCACAGCCAGATTGCCTTCATCATCTGCATGGTGATGCTCTGCTGCCCGAGGCGGCGCGGATGCACCGCATTGGGGTGCACCAGCCGTTCCAGCTCCAGCGAGCTCTGCACGGCCATGGCGGCGGCACGGTACATCTTGATGCCGCCCGCCGAGGAAAAGCTCGCGCCGCCGACAAAAACGACCACCAGCACCAGGACCAGTGGCAGGACCGCGAAAGCGCCGGCATGCGGCTCGATGGCGGTGGTGGTCACCAGCGCGATGCCGGTGAACAGGCCGTCCTCCAGTGCCAGCGGTAGCGACTGGTGGCCGATCGGCGTCGCGTACCAGCCGGCGGCGGCGAGGATGCCGATAACGAGGCTCGCCAGCACCACGCCGAGATTTTCCTGCTGGCCGAGCGCCAGGCGAAATCGCCGGGTGAGGAGCATGCGATGCCAGAGAATGCTGGTGCCGCCGACCAGCATGAACAGCATCATCACCAGCTTGACGGCGAAATGCCCATAGGCCGCCATGCCGTCGGCATCCGGCAGCACGCTGCCGGTCGATAGCGCGGCACCGGCAAGGCCGAGGGCGTCGAACACCCGCAGACCGACCGCATAGAGCATCACCGTGCAGACCACCGTGGCGCCAAAATAGAAAGGAAGAACCTGCCGCAGGGCGTCGGAAAGGGAGGTCGCCCCGCTCCGACGCAGCAGATGGCTGCGCTCGGCGTGATCCGGCAATCCGCCGACGCCGGCCGGCCCCAGCACCGCGACAAAGCCGACCAGGGTCAGCAACCCGCCGGTCCATTGCAGGGTCAGCAACCAGCCCAGCGTCGCCCGCGGCAGCGCATCCACGTCGTGGATCGCTCCGCCACCGGTAGTCGTGAAGGTTAAGATCGCCTCGAACCAGGACTGGGCGAAAGTGAACGGCGTGGTCGCGTAGATGGGAAAGGCGGCAATCGCCGGAATGCCCAGCCAGAGCACGAGCAGCAGCGCGAAGGACGACAGGCGGCCGAGCTGGGCCTTGACGTTGCGCAGTCCCAGATAGACGGCGCCGGCGCCGAATACGGTGAGCAGGGCAGTCGCCAGGAACGCCGCCGCACCGTCCTCGTGCCGCAGCAGCGCGCCCATCGCTGCGGCGAGCAAGAACACCGTCACCACGCAGGCGGCGGCGGCTCCGTAGCGGGCGAGCGCGATCATCTGTCTGCGCCTCTCAAAAGAATTCCAGGCTGACCCGGAACATCTGCTCCACCCGCTTTACCCGGTCGGCGAGCGCAAACAGAATCACCCGATCGCGCGCGTGGATGACGACATCGCCACGCGGCAATATCAGCTGCCCACCGCGCATGATGGCGCCGATGCGCATGCCATCGAACAGATCCAGTTTGCGCAGTGGCTTGCCGACCAAAGGCGAGGTTTCCAGCGCTTCCGCCTCGATCACCTCCCCGGCGCCGTTCAGTAGCGAATGCACGCCGCGTATACGTCCCTTGCGGACATATTGCAGGATCTTGGAGACGGTGATCTGCCGCGGATTGACGTAAGCGTCGATACCGAGCCCGCGGGCGAAGGCCGGGTAGTTCGGATCGTTCAACAGCGAGAGCATGCCATGAGCCCCGAGCTCGCGCGAAAGCAGGCAGGACAGGATGTTGACGCGGTCGTCATTGGTGACGGCGATCATCATGTCGGCATCGCCGACTGCGGCCTCCTCGAGGATCAAGCGGTCGAGCGCGCTGCCGCGCAGCACCACCGTCTTGGACAGCTCCTGTGCAATAGCCTCGGCGCGCTCGGCATTCTCCTCAATGAGCTTCACCCGGGCGCGGGGATTCCGCCGCTCCAGTTCCCGCGCCACGTAGAGGCCGATATTGCCGCCGCCGCCGATGACGACCCGCTGCGCGGGTGGTTCGTCATGGCCAAAGATCGACAGGGTACGGGTCACCTGGTCGGTGCCGGCGACAAAATAGACCAGGTCGCCGGCAATCAGCGCATCGGCGCTGCGAGGCACGAACACCCTCCCCTTCCGGTTAACGGCCACCACCACAGCGCGCAGATCCGGAAACAGGTCGGTGAGCTGGCGCAACGGCGTGTCGAGCACCGGGCAATCGTCGGCACAGCGCACGCCCACCACCACGGCGGCACCTTCGGCAAAGCTCACCGTGTCGACCGCGCCGGGCAGCGACAGGCGGCGCAGCACCATCTCCCCGACCTCAATCTCCGGCGAGATGACGACGTCGATCGGCAGGTGGTCGCGCGAAAACAGGTCGCGCCAGTGGCCGTGGAGGTAGCTCTGGGCGCGCACGCGGGCGATTTTGGTCGGCACGTCGAACAATGCATGGCCGACCTGGCAGGCGACCATGTTGACCTCGTCGTGCAGCGTCACCGCGATGAGCATGTCGGCGGCTTCCAGACCGGCACGCTCCAGCACGTCGGGATGCGAGCCGTGGCCGACGAAGCCGCGCACATCCAGCGTATCGGTCACCGCCTGGATAAGGCGTGGCGACGTGTCGATGATCGACACGTCGTTCTGCTCGGCCGCCAAACGTTCGGCGATGCCGAAACCTACCTGGCCCGCACCGCAGATGACGACCTTCATCGCTCCCCCCAAACTCTCACGCCGGACACTATATCATTCCACCCGCCGCGCCATCGGCGCTTCGCGCGGAACAGCTTAGCCGATGCCGAGCGCCTTCAGCTTTCGGTGCAGCGCCGAGCGCTCCATGCCGACGAACTCGGCGGTCCGTGAAATATTGCCGCCGAAACGGCTGATCTGCGCCACCAGATATTCGCGCTCGAACACCTCGCGGGCGTCGCGCAGCGGCAGGCCCATCAGGTGCTCGCCGCCGCTGCCATTGGGCAGGTTCGGCACCAGGGAGCCGACATCCGGCGGCAACATGCCCGCCGTCACCGGTGCGTCGGGCTCGCCGGTCGCGAGAATCAGCAGCCGCTCGATGTTGTTGCGCAGCTGGCGCACATTGCCCGGCCAATCATGTGATTGCAGCACGGCGAGTGCGTCGTCGGCGATGCGCCGGCGCGGCAGTCCGGTGCCCTGGGAGATCTGCTCGAGGAAGAATTCCACCAGCTCCGGCACATCATCGCGGCGTTCGGCCAGCGGCGGTACCCGGATCGGCACGACGCCGAGGCGATGATAAAGATCCTCGCGGAAGCGGCCCTCGGCGATTTCCTTCTCCAGATTACGAGCGGTGGAGGAGATGATCCGCACATCCACCGAGACGCGCGTAGTGCCGCCGACGCGCATGAAGTTCTGGTCGACCAGCACCCGCAGGATGCGGTTCTGCGTCTCGCGCGGCATGTCGGCTATCTCGTCGATGAACAGCGTGCCGCCATGCGCCTCTTCCAGCGCGCCGACCTGCCGTCCCTGTCCCGACATCGCTTCGACGCCGAACAGCTCCACCTCCATGCGCTCGGGCGTGATGGCGGCGGCGTTGATCACCACAAAGGGACCGTTGGCGCGGGCCGAGGCGGCGTGCAGCATGCGCGCGGTCAGCTCCTTGCCGGAGCCGGAGGGGCCGACGATCATGATGCGGCTGTTGGTCGGCGCCACCCGCTCGATGGTCTGGCGCAACTGGTTCATTACCGAGGACTTGCCTATCAACTGCTGGGCAACCGGAGCGCGCTGCTTGAGGTCGCGCACCTCGCGCTTCAGCCGCAGCGTTTCCATGGCCCGGTTGGCGACGAGGATCAGTCGGTCGGAATTGAACGGCTTCTCGATGAAGTCGTAGGCCCCCTGCTTGATCGCGGCTACCGCGGTTTCGACGGTGCCGTGGCCGGAGATCATCACCACCGGCACATCCGGGTGCTGGCGCTTGATCACCTCGAGCAGTTGCAGGCCGTCGAGCTTCGAG
Organism: Ancylobacter defluvii; assembly: GCF_018390605.1. Lineage (GTDB taxonomy): Bacteria > Pseudomonadota > Alphaproteobacteria > Rhizobiales > Xanthobacteraceae > Ancylobacter > Ancylobacter defluvii. The sequence goes on along the minus strand of NZ_JAHBGD010000002.1, from coordinate 8,270 downwards.
CGCTCGATCCAGATGTCGAGGAAGATGAGGTGCGGGCGGCGTGCCTCGATAGCGGCAAGCGCCTCGTCGCTGTCCTTGGCGGTGCGTGCGCCGTAGCCCTCGTCCTCGAGAATGCCGGCAACCAGCCCGCGGATGTCGGCCTCGTCGTCGACAATCAGAATGTCGGTCGCCATGGTCGGGTCTCCTTCAGCCGGCCTGCGGTGCAGGCGCGGTCTTATCGCTGGTTACGAGGTGGGGAAGGCCGGCGCCCGAGCGCAGGAAGCGCAGGCGAATCCAGGCGCCGCGGCCTTCGGGGGCGTCGGCAAGCTCGATGCCGCCGCCATGTTCTTCCATGATCTTGCCGACGATGGCGAGGCCTAGGCCGGTGCCCTTTTCGCGTGTCGTCACATAAGGTTCGAGTAGTCTTGCGCGGTTCTCGGTCGGCAGACCCTTGCCGTTGTCTATCACGTCGATGGTGACATTGCGCTCGTCGGATGCAAGTTCGACCTTGATTCGCGGTGGCTCTACCCGATCTTCCGGCGTAATGCCTTCAAGGGCTTCGGTCGCGTTCTTCACGATATTTGTAAGCGCCTGCGAGATAAGTCGCCGATCGAAGCGCGCCGATACCGGGCCTTCGGGCGCATCGAAGCGGATGTCGATCTCGGGATTGCCAACCCGCATCAGGAACACCACCTGCCGCACCGTCTCGGCGACGTCATGCTCCTCGACGACCGGCTTGGGCATGCGGGCAAAGGACGAGAACTCGTCCACCATACGGCCGATGTCGCCCACCTGGCGGATGATTGTGTCGGTGCACTGGTCGAACACCTCCCGGTCCTCGCCGATCACCTTGCCGTAGCGCCGGCGCAGCCGCTCGGCGGAAAGCTGGATCGGGGTGAGCGGGTTCTTGATTTCATGCGCGATGCGGCGGGCGATGTCCGCCCAGGCAGAGGAGCGCTGGGCGACGACGAGTTCGGTGATGTCGTCGAGGGTGACGACCCAGCCGTGATCGGCCTCGCGCGATTGCTCGGTGGTGAAGCGCACGGCGATCACCCGGTCACGGCCGTCGCGCGACAGCGAAGTGTTGCCCTGGACGGTGCGCGGGCCGGCGCCCATCGCTTCGACGAGCATCGGCGCGATCTCCGGCACGATGTCGCCGAGCGGCTTGCCGAGAGCGTCATCCTCGCTCACGCCCAGCATCTTCTCGGCGGGACGGTTGATGATGGTGATGGATCCGGAGGAATCGACGCCGATGACGCCGGCACCCACTCCCGATAGCACCGCCTCGGTGAAGCGCCGGCGGGTATCGATCTGGTCGCGGGCCTGCACCAGGTCGTTCTGCTGGGTGCGCAGCTCCTGCGTCATCTTGTTGAAGGTTTCGGCGAGGCTCGACAGGTCGCCTTCGGTCCGGCGCACCGGCACCTCGACATAGAGATTGCCGGCCGCCACGAGGTCGGCGGCGCCGATCAGCCGGCGGATCGGGGCGACGAGGCGGTTGGCGAAATGGATGCCGAGCCAGACCGCGCAGAGCAGCACGGTAAGCGAGATCACCGCATAGAGCAGCGCGAAGGCGACCTGCACGCCGATGCGTTGCTGCTCAAGGTTGCGGTAGTCGGCAACTGCGGCCTGCGTCTCCTTGAGATAATTGATTACGCGCGGATCGATAGGCCGCGCCACGTAAAGGAACAAATCACCGAATTCTTTCAAAGGGATAACCGCGCCGACGAAGTCGGCATCGGTCGGCAGGTAGATCAGCGGCTGCTCATCGGTGGCGTCCTTCACCGCGAGATTGGACGGCACGACGAACTCGCGGCCGGTGCGGATCGTGGTGCGGTCGACCACCGCGAGATCACGCTGGATCACCATCGCCACCGGTAGGCCGCGCACCACCGCTTGCGCCGTCATCGCCTGGCGGAAGCGGCTGCGGTCGGTGTCCCAGAGCGGGCGGATGCGCTGGAGATCGCGCGCCATGCCCATGACGTCGCCACGGATCGAATAGGCATGCTCGCGAACATAGGTTTGCGCCACCGATACCGCGTTGTCGACGATGGCGCGGGTGCGCACCGAGAACCAACGATCCAGCCCACGATCTAGTGTGATGCTCGCCAAAAGCGCTACTAATAGTGCAGGAACCACGGCGACGATGCCGAACAGGCCGACGATCCGCACATGCAGGCGCGCCGCCGCCCGGCCTCTGCGGCGGGCCTTGACGATGCGCCAGACCTCGCGGCCGATGATCCCCAGCAGGATCAGCGACATCACGCCGTTGATGCAGAGGACGACGACCACGATCTCCTGCGACGGCACCAGCGGGGTGATGCCGATCAGGATGATGAAGCTGACCAGTGAGGTGACCAGTGCGGTCAGAACCGCCAGCGGCGCCAGGCCCCAGAGCGAGAATCGAAAGCCCATACCCCCGAGGTCGGGGATATCGCGGCTTTCCGTGTCTCGTGCTCTGTCTGTGTCCGTCATGCCTCACCGTGGCGACGGACGGTTCGATTCGGTCCGACGCGACTGATGCAATGAAACGACACTGGTGCAAAAATGTGACATGCGCCAGAGCCGGCCGCATTTAATCGGCCGGCATCCACATCACTTGAAGGTCAGCACGCCACTAACGACTCGTGCGGATTATCTGGATATCGAGGTCGCGGATCTTCTTGCGCAGGGTGTTGCGGTTGAGTCCCAGCAGTTCGGCGGCCTTGATCTGGTTGCCGCGTGTTGCCGCCAGGGCGGCGGAAAGCAGCGGGTATTCCACATCCTTCAAGATGCGGTGATAGAGGCCCGGCGGCGGCAGGTTTTCGCCGAAGCCGCCAAAATAGGTGTTGAGGTGGCGCTCTACCGAGGAGGACAGCGTCTCGTCCTGGCCAGTCTCCTCCGGCGTCGCGGTCGAGATCGGGGTGGCGAGCTCGGCCTCGATGATCGAGGCGGTGATGATCTCCTGCGGGTACAGCGCGGCGAGGCGGCGGATCAGGTTCTCCAGCTCGCGCACATTGCCCGGCCAGCGATAGCGCTTCAGCCGGTCGAGGGCGGCGATGTCGATCTGCTTGCGTGGCAGACCTTCGCGCTCGGCCTGCAGGAAGAAGTGGCGCACCAGATCGGGAATATCCTCGGTGCGCTCGCGCAGCGGCGGCAGCCGCAGCGGCACGACGTTCAACCGGAAGAACAGGTCCTCGCGGAACAGGCCCTGCTGGATGAGGATGCGCAGGTCCTTGTTGCTGGCGGCGACGATGCGCACGTCGGTCTTGATCGCGGTGCGCCCGCCTACCGTGGTGTATTCGCCCTGCTGCAGCACGCGCAGCAGCCGAGTCTGCGCCTCCATCGGCATGTCGCCGATCTCGTCGAGGAACAGCGTGCCGCTCTCGGCCTGCTCGAAGCGGCCGGCGGATCGGGCGTTGGCGCCGGTGAACGCCCCCTTCTCATGGCCGAACAGCTCGCTCTCGATGAGGTCGCGCGGGATCGCCGCCATGTTGATGGCGACGAAGGGACCGTTGCGGCGCTTGCCGTAGTCGTGCAGCGCCCGTGCCACCAGCTCCTTGCCGGTGCCGCTCTCGCCGGCGATCATCACCGTGAGGTCGGTCTGCATCAGCCGCGCCAGCACGCGGTAGATGTCCTGCATCGCCGGCGAGCGGCCGACCAGCGGGATGGCATCGACCTCGTCGCCGCCCTTCGGCGCCAGATCGTGCTTCTTCGGCTCCGACAAAGCCCGGCCGACAATGGCGATCAGCTCCTTCAGGTCGAAGGGCTTGGGCAGATATTCGTAGGCGCCCCGCTCGGAGGCGCGGATGGCGGTCATGAAGGTGTTCTGCGCGCTCATGACGATGACCGGCAGATCGGGGCGCACCTTCTTGATGCGCGGCAGCAGGTCGAAGGCGTTCTCGTCCGGCATCACCACATCGGTGATGACGAGATCGCCGTCGCCCTGGCTCACCCAGCGCCACAGCGTGGCGGCATTGCCGCAGGAACGCACCTCATAGCCGGCCCGCGACAGCGCCTGATTGAGCACGGTGCGGATGGCGGCATCGTCATCGGCGACCAGAATACTTCCCGTGGGCATGGCGCTCTCAATTCTTCTCAGTGCCGCGGGCGGCACCGCGATACATAGGCATGAGGACTCGGAAGGTGGTGCGGCGCGGCTGGCTGTCGCATTCGATGATGCCGCCATGGTCGCCGACGATCTTGGCGACCAAAGCGAGGCCGAGGCCGGTGCCGGTGGGCTTGGTGGTCACGAACGGGTCGAACAGGTGCTGCATCAGGTCCTCGGGCACGCCGGGGCCGTTGTCGCGGACGCAGAATTCCAGCGGCAGGCTGACCCGCGTCGCCGAGCCGGGCACGGTGAGCCGTACGCCGGGGCGGAAGGCGGTGGTGAGCATGATCTCGCCATCCGGGCTGTCGCCAATGGCTTCGGCGGCGTTCTTCACCAGATTGAGGAACACCTGGATCAGCTGGTCGCGATTGGCGAGCACCGGCGGCAGCGACGGGTCGTACTCCTCGACGAAACGGATGCCGCGGGCGAAGCCGTTGGAGGCGAGCGTGCGCACATGCTCCAGCACCGCATGGATGTTCACCGGCTCGCGCTCGATCGGCCGCTCGTCGGAGAACACCTCCATGCGGTCGACCAGCTTGACGATGCGGTCGGCCTCGTCGGTGATCAACCGGGTCAGCGAGCGGTCGTCGTCGCTGGCGTTGAGCTCCAGCAGCTGGGCCGCGCCGCGAATGCCGGACAGCGGGTTCTTGATTTCGTGCGCCAGCATCGAGGCGAGCGCGGTGACCGAGCGGGCGGCGCCGCGATGGGTGAGCTGGCGGTCCATCTTGTCGGCAATGGTGCGCTCCTGCAGCATCACCACCACATGGCCGGCGGCCTCCGTCAGCGGCGCGACATGGATGTCGACGATGCGCTCGCCACCGTTGCGCGGGGTTCCGAGATCGACGCGATACTCGTTCACCGCCGAATTGGTCGCCCTCACCTGCTCGACCAGCGCCAGCAGCGGGCTGCCGAAAGGAATGAATTCCTGCAGCCGATGGCGAGCAAGCACGGCGTGCCCGGCCTCGAAGAACGCCTCGGCCGCCACATTCGCATCGACCAGGCGGTCGTCGTCGGCGACGGTGAACACCGGGTGCGGCAACGCATTGACCACCGCATCCGACATCGCCGGGCTGCCGGCTTCCAGCGCCGGGGAAGACTGGCCAGACGGTGGCTTGCCCGCCGTGGTTTTGGCCCCTGCAGAAGTGGCCCCTGCAGACTTGGCCCCTGCATCGGGCTTGAGCGTCTTCATGCTGCGGCACTCCATGACAATTCGTCGAAGGCGGCGCGAATGCCGGTGCGGACCTCACGCGGCGCATCCTGCGTGAGGATGCGCTTGCGCCAATGGGCGAGCGCATCCGGTGCCCGGCCGGCAGCGACCGCGGCCGCCTCCAGTGCCCAACCGATATGCTTGCGCGCCTGCCGGCGCCCGAGATCGACGCCGTAATGCGACAGCCAGTCCTCATAGAGTTCCAGGAGCACATCGCACTGCTCGGCGAGGCTCGGATCGGCCGGCACGTGGCGGGCGTCGGGAGATTGGGCGAGATAGGCGGCCACCTGCCCCGGGAACCACGGACGCCCCTGGGCGCCGCGCCCGATCATCACCCCCGCCCCGCCCGAGGCCGCCAGCATGGCCGGCACCTGCTCCGCCGCCACCAGATCGCCATTGGCGAGCACCGGAAGATCGACGGCCGACGCGATGCTGGCGATCGCGCGCCAATCGGCGCTGCCGGTGTAGAACTGGCAGCGGGTGCGGCCGTGAATGGTGACCAGCTGGACGCCGATATCCGCCGCCCTTCGCGCCAGCTCCGGCGCGATCAGGCCGCTATCGTCCCAGCCGAGGCGGGTCTTCAGCGTCACCGGCACCTTCACCGCGCCGACCACCGCCGCGATGATGGCGGTGGCGAGATCGAGGTCGCGCAGCAGCGCCGCCCCGGCGAGGCCGGTGGTGACGCGCTTGGCGGGGCAGCCCATATTGATGTCGATCAATGCCGCGCCGGATGCCTCCGCCATCATGGCGGCGCGGGCCATGGACGCCGGCTGGTTGCCGGCGAGCTGTACCGCATGCACGGGCACGCCGGCCGCCTCGGCCCGCAGCGTGGTCTCGGCATGGCCGGATTCCAGTGCCTCCGACGCCACCATTTCCGATATGACCAGCCCGGCGCCGTAGCGATGCGCCATGCGCCGCAACGGCGCATCGGTGATGCCCGCCATCGGCGCCAGCACGACGCGATTCGGCAGCGTCAGTGGCCCGACGGTCAGAGTGGCGTTCGGAAAGGCAGCAACGATCAAGCGATGATCACTCGGTGCACAGGAAATGAGCCCAGCGGGCGGTGCCTACATAATAGACAGACGGCGCCCGTCATCAAGTCTCCTGCATGGGATAGTTCGAAACTTTTGCACCGCCGCGCCGCTTTTGCGCTAAACGGGGGGCTGGGGCAAGACCCTGGGGCAGTACCCTGGGAGAGGCGGCGCCGGGTGCCGGCGGGTTTCGGGAGAGCGGAAGTGCAGGCGGATGTGCGGGCCGACATGCGCGCCGACGTGATCGTGGTCGCCGCCGGGCGCGGAACCCGTGCCGGCGACGGATTGCCGAAGCAGTATCGCCCGGTGGGGGGACGCCCGCTGCTGCGCCATACGCTGGAGCGCTTCCTTGGCCAGCCCGGCATCCGCCGGGTGGTGACGGTGATCGATCCTGCCCATGCCGCGCTCTACGCCGACGCCACGCAAGGCCTCGCCGACAGCTTCGGCGCGGACCGGCTGGCGGCGCCGGTGGCCGGCGGGGCGACGCGCCAAGCCTCGGTGCGCGCCGGGCTGGAGGCGCTGGCGGACGCTCCCCCGGAGCTGGTCCTGATCCACGACGCCGCCCGCCCCTTCGTCACCGCGCGCCTCGTCGCCGACGCGCTGGCGGCCGCAGCGCAGCATGGGGCGGCGGTGCCGGTGCTGCGGCTGGTCGACACGGTAAAGCGCTGCGAGGCGGAAGGCTTCGTGATCTCCGGTCCCGACCGCGACCTGCTGCGCAGCGTGCAGACGCCGCAGAGCTTCCGATACGCGCTGATTCGCGAGGCGCATCGCGCGCTCGCCGGGCGCGACGACCTCACCGACGACGCCGCCGTGGCCGATGCCGCCGGGCACCGGGTGGCGAGCTTCGCCGGCGATGCCGCCAATCTCAAACTGACGACGCCGGAGGATTTCGTGAGCGCCGAACGGGTTTTCGCACGCGAGCTTCAGGATCTGGCCGATGTGCGCACCGCCACCGGCTATGACGTGCACGCCTTTGGCGAGGGCGACCATGTGATGCTCGGCGGCATCGCCATTCCGCATGGGCGCGGCCTCGCCGGCCATTCCGACGCCGATGTGGTGCTGCACGCGCTGACCGACGCGCTGCTCGGCACCATCGGCGCGCAGGATATCGGCTTTCATTTCCCGCCTTCCAAGACTGAGTGGAAAGGCGCCGCCTCCGACCAGTTCCTGCGCCATGCGGTGGAACTGGTGGCGGCCAAGGGCGGGCGCGTGGCGCATCTCGATGCCACCATCGTCTGCGAGGAGCCGAAGATCGGCCCGCACCGCGAGGCGATGCGCGCGAGCATCGCCGCCATAGCCGGCCTGCCACTGGCTCGGGTGAGCGTGAAGGCGACCACCAGCGAGCGGCTCGGCTTCACCGGCCGGCGCGAGGGCATCGCCGCGCTGGCCACCGCCACGGTGCGGCTGCCCTGGAGCGAGGACGAACAATGAGCGCGCGCGACGAACTCGCCACCCGCGTATTGGCGCTGTGCCGGGCGCGCGGCCTCACCGTGGCGACGGCGGAATCCTGCACCGGCGGCCTGGTCTGCGGCGCGCTGACCGAGATCGCCGGCTCCTCCGACGTGGTCGACCGGGCCTTCGTCACCTATGCCAATCAGGCCAAGATGGATCTGCTCGGGGTCTCCGAGGCGACGCTCGATGCCCATGGCGCGGTAAGCGAGGAGACGGCGCGGGAAATGGTCACCGGGCTGCTGCGCGTTGCCGGCACCTCGCTCGGCGTGTCGGTGACCGGCATTGCCGGGCCGGGCGGCGGTTCGGCTTCAAAGCCGGTCGGGCTGGTGCATTTCGCCGCCGCGCAGGCCGATGGGCGGGTGATCGTGCGGCGCGAGGTGTTCGCCGGCGAGGACCGCTCCGGCGTGCGGGCGCGGGCGGTGATGACGGCGCTGGAGATGCTGGCCGAACTGGCGGAAGCCTAGGTCGGATCGACATTCATTTGAGCCAGATCATGGCGCCAGCGAGATGAACG
>NZ_JAHBGD010000019.1:333644-377433 GCF_018390605.1 Ancylobacter defluvii | reverse complement strand
TATGAATCAGCGATTACCTCGGATGGGAATCCTGAATGTCGATCCGCTCTAGCCGTCACCGCCGTTCAGCCGCGCAACGTATACAGCCCGACATCGATGGCGCCGGCACGGAATCCGCCCTCGCAATAGCTCAGATAGTATTCCCAGAGCCGCCGAAAGTCGCTGCCGAAGCCCTGGCGCTCCAGTTCATCCCGCGCGGCAAGAAAGCGCGCGCGCCATTCCGCCAGGGTGATCGCATAGCTGGGGCCGAACGCCTCCGTTGCCACCAGCTCCAGCCCGGCCCGCCGCGCCTGCTCGGCGATATGCGTCTTGGTCGGCAACATGCCGCCGGGAAAGATGTGGCGCTGGATGAAATCGGTGTTGCGCCGGTAGTCCTCGAAGCGGTCCTCGGCGATGGTGATGACCTGCAGCACCGCGGTGCCACCGGGGTTCAGGCACTGGCGCAGCTTGGTGAAATAGATCGGCCAATAGGCCTCGCCGACCGCCTCGAGCATCTCGATGGAGACGATGCGATCATAGCGCCCGTTCACGTCGCGATAGTCCTGGAGGCGTAGCTCGGCATGCGCCGCCAGCATGGGTTGGGCCGCTATCAGCGCCCGGCCGTCGGCGAGCTGTTCGCGGGAGAGGGTGATGCCGACGACATCGATCCCGCGCCGGGCAAGCGCGGCGGCAAGGGAGCCCCAGCCGCAGCCGATTTCCAGCACCCTTTGGCCGGGTCTGGCATCGACCAGCTCGATGATGCGGGCGAGCTTGGCCTGCTGCGCCGCTTCCAGGCTTTGGCCGGGATCGGTGTAGATCGCCGAGGAATAGCTCATGCTCGCATCCAGCCACGCGCGATAGAATTCGTTGCCGAGATCGTAGTGGAACGAGATGTTGCGCCGGCTACCGGATTTCGAATTCGCGTGCAGCAGGTGGCGCAGCCGGTTCCACAGTCGGAGCGGAGGCAGCGCGGCAAGCTGCGCGGCGAGCCGGGGAATGTTGCGGGCTGCACAATCGATGAAGGCCGGCAGGTCCGGGCTCGACCAGTCGCCGGCGATATAGGCCTCGGAGAAGCCGACGTCGCCGCCGGTGGCGAGGCGCCGCATGGCGCGCCAGCGATGCAGCACCAGCGTCGCCTCCGGCCCGGGCAGCGGACCGCGCGCGACCAGGCGTCGTCCTTCCGGGGTCACGACCGTCAGGCTGCCGACCGCCAGTTGCCGCAGCAGACGAGCCAGCATCGTCTCGCGCAGGCTGCGGCAGGGCGCCATCTCTTCGTGGGAGGAGGGCAACAGGTCGGTACTGTCGGCATCAATATGCATGCGGCGCTGTCCTCAGGACCGGGTAGAGGGTGAAATGCTGACGGGAAGCTCGGGAGCCGGCGGACGCGGGCGCGGCCCGATGCCTTTCGCCCAGATCCGCAGCGCTTCCCAATGAATGCCGGCGATCACCTTCAGCGTCAGCAGCGGGTAGCCGACCAGCGCGCGGGCGAGCGCACCGTCGGTGAGCGGCCGCCGCGTGGCGGCGTGGATGGTGCTCAGTACCGGCCCTTCGCCGTCGCGAACCAGGATGGCGATGCGCAGCGCCGCGCCCGGCGGCTGGACGCGGAAGCAATAGGTGAGGTTCATGTCCATGAACGGCGAGACGTGGAAATGCTTGTCGGCGAGCTGGCGCAGGGGGACGCCGGCCTCGCCATCGGCGGGGATCAGATAGCAATGGCGTTCGCCGAAGGTGTTGTTCACCTCGTAGAGCACGGCGAGCAGCGAGCCGTCCTGCCGATGGCAGAAATAGATGCTCAGCGGATTGAAGGCATAGCCGAGCAGGCGCGGCATGGTGAGCAGGCGCACCGGCCCGCCATCCGGCTCCAGGCCGGCCGAGGCGAGCAGGCATTCCACCTTCGCCTTCAGCGGTCCCTCGCCCGGCTCGCCATAGTCGCCGTCGTGAAAGCTGAACACGTTGAAACGGTTGTGCGAGAACAGGCGCAGGCGGCGGTCGAGCGCGTCCAGCGCGTCGAGGTCCAGCAGCAGCGAGAAGATGCGGTAGCGCAGGCGATGCCGGCGCGGCTTGAGCCGCACATGGATCACCGATCCGGCATAGAGCGCCGAGGCCTCCTCGCTCATTGCGCCAGCTCCCAGCTGGCCGGCGCGGCGCGGTAGCGCGGCAGCGCGATGCGGCCGGATTCTGCCGCCACATGCCACGGCCTGCGCTGGCCACCCAAGGCTTCGGCGACGGCGAGCCCGGCCTGTAATCCGTCCTCGTGGAAGCCGGCGCCGAAATAGGCACCGCAGAACCACAGGCCGCCATCGCCCTGAAGCGACCACAGCCGCGCCTGTGCCGCCATGGCCTCGGCGTCGAACAGCGGATGCTCATAGCTGACGCGATAGGCGATCGTCGCCGGATCGGGCTCGGCTCCGGGATTGAGCGTGACGAAGAGCGGCTTCGCTTCGGGGATGTCCTGCAGCCGGTTCATCCAGTAGGTGACGCACAGCCGCTCCCCGGCGCGGCGATCGGCGAGGTAGTTCCAGGCCGACCAGGCGGCGCGCCGACGGGGCATGAGGCGCCGGTCGCCATGCAGCACCGCCTCGTTCTGGCTGTAGCGAAAGGCGCCGAGCAGCCGGCGCTCGGCTTCGGTCGGCTGTTCAAGCATGGCCAGCGCCTGATCGGCATGCGCGGCGATCACCACCTGGTCGAAATGGCTCCGGGCGCCGGTCTGGTCGACGACGACGACCCCTCCCTGGACGCGGCGCACCGCGCCTATCGCCCGGCCGGTCGCGACGCGCCCGCGGAACTGCTCGCGCAGACGCGCGACATAGCGCCGGCTGCCGCCGACGACGGTACGCCAGGCCGGACGTCCGGCGAACTGGAGCAGCCCGTGGTTTTCGCAGAAACGCACGAAGGCGGCCGCCGGGTAGCGCCCGACATCGGCGGCCGGGGTCGACCAGATCGCCGCCGCCATCGGGTAGAGATGATCGTGCCGGAAGGCGGCGCCATAGTTATTGGCGTCGAGATAGGCGTCGAGAGAGTCCAGTCCCATGTCGGGCAGGTCGCGCGGCGCGTGGCGGTAGAAGCGCATGAGGTCGCGCAGCATCGCGCCGAAGCGGGGCGAGAGCAGATTTCCCGGTTGCGCAAACAGGCCGCGCAGCCCCGAGCCGGAATATTCCAGCCGCCCGGCGTCGAGCGATACCGCGAACGACATGTCGGAGAGACGGGTCGGCACGCCGAGATGGTCGAACAGCGCCGTGAGATTGGGATAGGTTCGCTCGTTGTAGACGATGAACCCGGTATCTACCGGAACGCCGTCCACCTCCACGGTGTTGGCATGGCCGCCGAGCCGTCCGTCCGCCTCGAACAGCGTCACCTCATGGCGCTTGGAGAGCAGCCATGCCGCCGACAGCCCGGAGATGCCGGCGCCGATGACGGCAATGCGTAGCGGAAGGCCGGGCGTGAAGTCCTGACGAATGTTCATGACGCGGGCTTTCGGCGCAGGTGGAGCCAGGCAGGTGGAGCCGGGCGGCGGCGTTGTCTATTGTGTACGCAGGCGGCGTCACGCCGGATCACCTTCCGTGAATTGATCCAGCGCGGGAACCGGCGCGTAGAAGGGTTCATGAATGCCTTGCTGGACCACGCACGAGCTGATGGGTCTGCCGGCCTCCCGTTGCCGAGGCGGGGGCGGGTGGTGACGCAACTGACGGAAGACAATGCCATGCCGGATGGCGGCGAGTTGGCGCGGCTGATCCTGAAGATCGCCGCCGAGCGCGACCGGCAGGCCTTTGCGCGGCTCTACCAGCATTTCGCGCCGCGTGTGACGGCGTTTCTGAGGAAATCCGGCCTGCCGGCCAATACCGCCGAGGAAATCGCCCAGGAGGCCATGCTTTCCGTATGGCGCAAGGCGTCCTATTTCGATCCGGCCCGTGCCGGGGCGGCAACATGGATTTTCACCATCGCCCGCAACCTGCGGGTCGACCATTTGCGGCGGGTCCGCGTGGCCACGGCCGCCGAGAACGCGCCGCCGGAAGAGCGGGAAGTCGTTCCTTCCAGCGAGGCGGTGCTGCTGGCCACCGAGCAGGAGGCGAGAGTGCGGGCCGCGCTGAAGGCGCTGTCCGACGAGCAGGCCCTGGTGCTGCGGCTGTCGTTCTTCAGTGACAAGGCGCATTCCGAGATCGCCCGCGAGCTCGGCCTGCCGCTCGGCACGGTGAAATCACGGGTGCGCCTCGCCCTCGGGCGGCTGCGCGCACTTCTGGAAGGCGAATCATGACTATCCGTCATCATGCGACCGATGAAACGCTCATGCGCTACGCCGCGGGCCAGCTGCCCGCCGGCCCGGCTATGGTGGTCGCGACCCATCTGGCCGGCTGCCCGGTCTGCCGGGCCCGTGTGGCTGGGTTCGAGGCCGTGGGCGGCGCGCTTCTGGAGGTGACCGAGCCGGTGCCGATGGCACCGGATGCCTTCGCCGCAGCGCTGCGCGTGATCGATGCGGAGGAGACCGCGCCCGCCATCGCTCCACTCACCGCCGCTCCGCCGTCGCTCGCTCGTCGGCGCGTGCCGGGAATGTTGCCCGGCGGCATTCCCCTGCCCGAGCCGCTGCGCGCCTGCGAGATCGGTCCCTGGCGCTGGATCGGCTTCGGGGTGCGTGCCAGCGCGGTGAAGCTGCCGCACGATCCTTCCGCGCGGCTCACCTTGCTGCGGGTCGGTCCCGGTCGAAAGCTGCCGGAGCACGGCCATTTCGGCACCGAGTTCACCCAGGTGCTGGTCGGCTCCTTCATCGATGGATACGGGCGCTACCTGCCCGGCGACCTCAGCGAGATGGATTCGCAGGTCGAGCACCAGCCGGTGGTCGATCCGGATGGCGAGTGCATCTGCCTCGCCGCACTGGAAGGCGGGATGAGGCTTACCGGCTTCCTCGGCCGGCTGATCCAGCCTTTCGTCCGGTTGTAGGTGGGCGATGCGCGAGGCCTGGCCTGTCGCGCTCGCCGTGCTCGCCGGGGGTGCCGCCACGGCTGCCGCCGCCTGGGTGGCGCCGCTCGCCACGCTCAACACGCTGGCGCGGATGGAGAACGTCCGGACGATTCCCGGTCTTGCCTATGCCGAGGGCGCGCGCCACGGCGTCGATGTCTATGTGCCGGCCACCGGCGGCAACCGGCTTCCCGTCGTGGTGTTCTTTTACGGCGGCGGCTGGGAGGGGGGCGATCGCGGGCTCTACCGCTTCGTCGGCACCGCGTTGGCGAGCCGGGGCATCGTCGCGGTCATTCCCGATTATCGGGTCTATCCCGAGGTGCGCTTTCCCGATTTTCTGAAGGACGCGGCCCAGGCGGTGCGGTGGGCGCGTGATCATGCCGGCGGCTTCGGCGGCGATGGGCACCGGCTGGTGCTCGCCGGCCATTCGGCAGGCGCGCATATCGCCGCGGCGCTGCATTTCGACCGGCAATGGCTGCAGGGCGTCGGGCTCGATGCCGGGCGCGACATTGCCGGGCTGGTCGGCCTCGCCGGACCCTACGATTTTCTCCCCCTCCACAGTCGCACGCTGGAGGAGATCTTCGGCCCGGAACCCGGGCGAGCGCTGAGCCAGCCGATCAATTTCGTGCGGGGCGGCGAGGCCCCCGCCTTCCTCGCCACCGGGCCGGTCGACGACACGGTCGATCCCGGCAACACCGCGCGCCTCGCCGCGCGCATCCGCGCCCGCGGCGGCGAGGTGATCGCCACGGTTTATGAGCGCATCGGCCACCGCACCATACTCGGCGCCTTTTCTCGGCCGCTGCGGCTGCTGGCGCCTGTGCTCGACGACACGTCGGCCTTCATCCACGACGTGACCGGCAGGGAGGCCCGCTCATGAACCTTCCATTGGCGTTCATTCTGCTTGCGGCCGGGCTGTCCCTTGCGATGGCAGGCGCGTGGCGTGCCGCCGAGCGCAGCGGCAATCACGGCTGGGTGGACACGATCTGGTCGTTCGCCACCGGTTTCGCCGGTGTGGCCGGCGCGCTCATGCCGCTGGGCAACGCTTCGTGGCTGCCGCGCCAGATGCTCGTCGCGACACTGGTGGCGCTGTGGTCGCTGCGGCTCGGCCTGCACATACTGCGGCGTACGCGCGCCGGCCATGACGATCCGCGCTATGCCGAGTTGCGCCGGGAATGGGGCGCCGCGGCGCCGCGGCGGCTGTTCCTGTTCTTGCAGGTTCAGGCGCTGGCGGCGCTGTTGCTGGCGGGCGCGGTGATGGCGGCCGCGCACAATCCGCTGCCGGGCTGGCGGGTGGGAGACATGATCGGCCTCGCGCTGTTCGTCGTCGCCGTGCTGGGCGCGGCGGTCGCCGACCGCCAGTTAGCGCGCTTCCGTGCCGCCCCGGCGCATCGCGGGCGTGTCTGCGACACCGGATTGTGGAGCCTGACACGGCACCCGAACTATTTCTTCGAGTGGCTCGGCTGGCTCGCCTACCCGGCGATCGCCATCGATCTCACGGGCACCTACCCATGGGGCGCGGCCGCGCTTGTCGCTCCCCTGCTGATCTATGTGCTGCTGGTCCACCTCTCTGGCATCCCGCCGACGGAGGCGCACATGCTGCGTTCGCGGGGCGACGCCTTCCGCGATTATCGGCGGCGGGTCAACGCGTTTTGGCCTGGCCCGCCGCGTCACGCGCCCGGCCGGGCCGCCCGTGGAGCTGGAAAATCATGAGCCTGATCGTCACCGCCGGCCATATCGCGGAACGGGTGCCGCTGCCCGATGCCGTCACCCGCCTTGGCATCAGTATGCTGGTCGGCCGCACCCGGCGGTCGCTGGCGGCGATGCCGGCGGATGAGGAACGTCGCTTCGCCGAGGGCATGGCGTCACGGCCGATTGCCGAGCATCCCCAGCGCGCCAATGACCAGCATTACGAGCTGCCGCCGGAGTTCTTCGCGTTGACCCTTGGCCCACGCCGTAAATATTCCTGCTGCCTGTTCGATCGCGGCGCCGGGACGCTGGAGGCGGCGGAAGTGCGGGCACTGGAGGAAACCGTCGCCCATGCGGCACTGGCCGACGGCCAGCGCATCCTGGAGCTTGGTTGCGGCTGGGGCTCGCTCACCCTGTTCATGGCCGAGCGCTTTCCTGCCGCCCGCATCGTGGCGGTGTCGAATTCCGCTCCCCAGCGCCGGCACATCGAGGCGGAGGCGCGCCTGCGCGGGCTCGACAATGTCGCGGTGGTGACGGCCGACATGAATGGCTTCGACGCCGGGGCGGGCTTCGACCGCATTGTCTCGGTGGAAATGTTCGAGCACATGGCCAATTGGCGAGCGCTGCTGGCGCGGGCCCGCGGCTGGCTCGCGCCGGAGGGGCGGATGTTTCTCCACGTCTTCACCCACCGCTCCACCCCCTATCGTTTCGACGAGACCAACAAGGAAGACTGGATCGCCCAGCACTTCTTCACCGGTGGCATCATGCCGAGCGAAGGCTTGGTACGCCGCGCGACCGAGAGTTTCGGCGTGGAGCAGGAGTGGCGCTGGAGCGGCCGTCATTACGCACGCACCGCGCAGGCCTGGCTCGCCAATTTCGACGCCAATCGGGCCCGGATCGACGAAGTGCTGCGCGATGTCTATGGCGCGGAGGCCGGCCTGTGGCGGCGGCGCTGGCGACTTTTCTACCTCGCCACCGCGGGATTGTTCGCCCATCGCGATGGCGAGGAATGGGGCGTGAGCCACTATCTGCTGCACCCGCGTCCCTGAAGAGGGCCGCGAGATCAGCCCTGGAGCCGGGCGGTCAATGCCTGGGTCACGAGCATGCCGACGGTGGCCGAGCTCGCGGTGAGCACCGTGCCCCATGTGAGGTCGACCACCGTGACCACAGCAGGCCAGTCGCGCAGCGTGGCGTGATTGGTGAGGTCGTAGCAGGCATAGGCGATCAGCCCGAACAGCGCGCCCTGTGTCAGCGCGGTGCTCCAGCGCCCGGACGCCAGCGCCGGCTGCACCGCGAATACCACGATGCCGGCGATGTAGAGCAGATAGAACAGGATCGCCGGCGGCAGGTTGAGATGATCCGCCATCAGATGGCCAAGCCGCGGTCGGTAAAACCGGCCGGTCATGAGCCCGAGCCAGACCGCGTCGATGGCCAGAAACACCAGGCCGGTGGCGAGATAGCTGATCGCGTAGTGCATCATGGCGGTTCGGATCCGCTGCGGTGGGTTCGACGCTCTTACGGGCGCGAACTGCCGCCAGATCAGTCTGCCGGGCGGCATCCCTGCCGCCATTCATCCATCGTCGCTTCCCGGCAGGTCGAGGCGGATCGACGCCCAGCGGAACAGCCAAGTCGCTCCAAGAGCGAAAGCGACGAAAACCACCATCGACGCGGGCACGGATGACGGGCCGGGTCCAGGACCGCTGTCTTTCGGCGATCCCTACCGGCGACAGACGAGATCAGACCGATGCCGTCCGGCCGCTTGGCTGCACGGCGAACGGCTTCATTCCGGTGCGGGCGGCGGCGCCAGCGATTTCTGCTCCTCGCTGTTGCCGGAAATGTTTTGGCCGAGATTTTTGAGATGCTCGTCATAGTTCTCGCGTGTCTTGGCATCGATCACGGCCACCGGGGCGGCGACGATGACACCGGCGGCAGTGCCTACCGCTGCCGCCGCGCCGGCCGACGCCTCGATGATGTGATCGCCGAGCCCGACGCGCGAGTCGTTGATGGACTGCCCCTCGGCCAGGCGCTGGCCGATCAATTGCACCACTTCGGGGCTCTCGGCGAACTTGCCGTGGTTCAGCGGGTCGCCGGTGCGCAGCTTGGTGAGATCGACCACGGTGATGTTGTCACGCTCGAATTCGGTCTTGTACGGCTCCTTGTCGGGGTCTATGGCGCCGAGGCGATCGGTGCTGCCCCAGACCCGGCGCGACAGCGAGAGCGCGCGGTCGTCGCGGGAGACGAAGACGGTGATGTTCGGTCGCGGCGAGCCCATGTCGTAGACTTGCGTGCGGAACACGTCGACATCGACATCGGGCGCCGCAAGGATGACGTTCTGGATCTTCGGAGCGATGCGCTTGTTGCGGATGGCCATCTGCCGCAGCGCCTCGACCGTCAGCCAATTGCCCATGGAATGGGCCAGCACCGTGATCTCGCCGACCTCGGGATCGGCGGCGAGATAGGACAGCAGCCGCTCCAACGCATCGCGCGAGTAATTGGTGCTCTCGCGGTCATAGCCATAGGCGAGAAGGCTGCCGCGCGAGGGCCAGGTGAACAGGATCGGCACCACCGGCGCCCCGGAATCGTGCACGATCTGCGCGAAGCGGAACACGGCGTCGTCGAAGCGATTGTTGAAGCCGTGGATGAACACCATCACGCGGCGCTTCGGCGTCTGCTTGAGCCGCTGGCTGAACCAGGTCAGCGCCTGGTCGCGGTTGATCATCTCGGCGCGCGTCGTGACGAAATCGGTCTGCGGGTTGCCCGGAACCCGCTTCGGCCATTGCACATCGCCGACCTTGCGGGCGGTTTCCGGCGGAATGGAGACGGTGATGCGGGCAAAGGAAAGCGTCGGCCGGCCGCGCTCGCCGGTATACATGTTGCCCGGATTATCGGAGGGCATGCGGGTCGTCGCCACCACCATGTCGACCTGGCTGGTGTCGGCCGTCGTGCCCGCCACCGGCAGCAGCACGCCATCCGGAGGGCCTGCGCAGGCGGCTAGCGTCAGTCCCAGCACGGCGAAAACGAGGCTTTTCGACAGGAGTATCATGCGGGTCTCGGTACCTGACTGCCTGTCTTTATTTCGTTGAAATTGCAAGATTTGCGCGTGGGCCCGCCGCCGGTCCCGGGAACGTCGCACCTAATACTTCAATTTTCAATAAATGTCTCGTCGGCTACCGAGAGGAAGCAGAGCGCCCGATCGCTCCTCCCTCTTCGGCTCTGCCATATTTGCGTATCGTTCCAAGACGTCGGTTTGACAGGCGTAAAACGTCGCGCGCGGCCGTTCGCCGCTCAGCCCGCGACCGGGCCTGCGGCAAGAGCGGCAATGCCGCTCCAGCCATGCCAGCCGACATAGACGCCGACCGCGATCAGCAGGATGCCGGAGAAATACGGCGCCCGGCGCGCCGCGGTGGAGAACCAGCTCCAGCGCTTGGTGGCGTGCTGCACGCTGAGCGCCGCGGCGGCCCCTACCGCGACCAGTGTGATCGCGAGGCCGATGGAGAAACACAGCACCAGGCCGAAGCCGAGGGTGAATTCCTTGAGCTGGAGGCACAGCAGCAACACGGTGATCGCCGCGGGGCAGGGGATGAGGCCCCCGGTCAGGCCGAACAGGATGATCTGCCAGGTCGTCACGTTGCGGTCGGCGAAGCGACGGCGGATGTCGTTGGCATGGGCCAGTTCATGCGCGTCCTGATAGCCGTCGGTACCGACCTCGAGCCCGCGCATCTCCTCATGCAGGTGGTCGTGCCCCTCCGCGCTCTTCAGGAACGACACGTCGAAATCATGCGAATGGTTGCCATGGCCGAGGGCCAGGCGGACCATGAAGTCGATGGGCGCGGGGATGACCTCGACGCTCTCGATGTAGCCGTCGCGCTCGGCGAAGGCGAAGCTCTGGACACGCCCGTCCGGCCGCTCGGTGGTCAGCTTCACTTCGCCGGCGGTCCACGGCTTGCCCCGCTCGGGGCGGAAGCGCCAATGCGCGTCGCCATGCCCGTGGTCGTGCAGTTCCAGCTTGTGCAGGCCGTGGCCGGTGTCGATCATCCGCACCTCCGCGGTCGGATGCGCGTGGCCGGCATGGCCGTGATCGTGGCCATGCCCGTGGGTGTGGTCGTGCGCATGGCCGTGCCCGTGGTCGGCGTCGGGCCCATGATGGCCGTGATGATGCCCCTGCGCCGCCTTGGCCCGCTGCTGGTCGTCATAGGTGCGCCACAGCATCCAGGCGGCCATGGCGACGATGATGACCGCCGAGACGAACTGGAGATACGGCTCGAACGTCTCCGGTGCGATGCCCTGCCACAGATACATGCCGCCGAGCGCGATCGCCCAGACCACCAGCGTATGCGACACCGTGGCCGCCAGCCCCAGCAGCACCGCCTGGGTGACGGTGCCGCGCACCGCCACGATGAAGGCGGCCATCATCGTCTTGGAGTGCCCGGGTTCCAGCCCGTGCAGGGCTCCGAGCAGGATGGCGCTGGGGATGAAGAGCCAGGCGTGGGCGCTGCTTTGCTGGATCAGCTCGGCGAAAGTGGGCATGGGGCCTCAGAGATATTTGATGATGTCCTTGAAATCGTCGATCGAGCGCCTCTGATCGTGCGGCAAGGGCGACACCACCTCGTCGAGGCAGTGATCCAGATGGTCCTGGATCAGGGTCTTCTTGGCCTGGCTGATCGCCTTCTCCACCGCGTGCAGCTGCTGGGCGATGTCGAGACAGGGCCGACCGGCCTCCAGCATCTCGATCACCGTGCGCAGATGACCGTGCGAGCGCTTGAGGCGCTTCACGATCTCGGGGTGGGTGTGGTGGATATGAGGGTGCTCGCTCATGTGAATATCCTATCCCCCTAGAGGGGTTATTGCAATCCCCCTAGGGGGGATATGGAAGATGGCCGCGGTCGCGACCGGCGGTGTGTTCAGGCCGGATGGTAGTTCGCCGCCTCCCGCACATCCCGCACGATCTTGTCGGCCAGCCGTGCGGCGGCGGGAGAGAGTTTCTGATTGGGCAGCGTGATCAGCGCCATCTTGCGCCGGATCGCCGGCACGATTGGAATGATCCGTGCCGTCGGCGCGTGGGCCTTGGTCAGCGACGATGCCGGGAGGATGGCGACGCCCAGCCCCGCCTCCGCCATGGCGATGAGGGTCTGAGCCTGGATGAACTGGAAGCGGCTGGCGATCGACAGTCCCTGCTCGCGAAGCGCCGCCTCCAGGCAGTTACGGATGGCGGTCGCCGAGCTCGACAGCAGCACCGGCAATCGCACCAGTTCGCCGAGGGTGATCGAATCGCGCTGTGCGGCGGCGAAACGGGTCGGCACCAGCGCGAGAAGTGGCTCGATGAGGATGGTCTCGAAATTGAGGGTGTCGTCATCGGTCTCCGGCCCGATGGCGAAGTCGACCTTCTTGTTGCGCACCGCCTCGAACAATTCCCTCGAGGTCAGCTCGCTCACCGTAACGGCGATCTGCGGATGGGTCTCGACGAATTCGGCGAGCACCTTCGGCAGATAGATGGAAGCGAGGTTGGAGGAGGCCGCCAGCGACAGCTGGCCGCGCTTGATGTCGGCGCTCTCGCGGATGCGCCGCAGCCCGAGCTGGAGTTCGTAGAGAGCCCGCTGCGCGCTGTCGTGCAGCTGCAGCCCCTCCTCGGTGAGCTTCACATTGCGCGTCGTGCGCTCGAACAGGCGGACATCCAGCTGCGCTTCCAGCTGCATGATCTGGGCGCTGATCGCCGAATGTGAGCGATGCAGCGTTTCCGCCGCCAGTCGGAAGCTGCCCTGCTCGGCCACCGCCAGAAAGGTCTGGAGCAGCTTCATGTTCACATTGGCGATCGCATCCATCCCCATTCTCATTGGTTTGTAAATCAGACCAATCCGTAGGATTTTCGGCTTTGTGTGTCTAGTCTCCGTGGCCTATCGTCTCTCGGAGCCGTGGAAGCGGGAGGCCCGAAAGCGGGCGCCAGCGGATCCGGCACAAGCCTTCCGGCACGTACGCCAATACAATCCGGGAGAGTCGAAAGCGTCCTGTCGCCCATGGGCGGCGGCGCAACGCACAAGAACGAATATGGGAGGAACGGATGGAAGATCACATCAGCTCGACGGTTGGCGGCATCACGCGACGCAGCGTGGCCAGGACCGCGGTCGCGATCCTCGCGGTCGCTGCCGGCCTGGGCCTGGCCGGCGCGCAGGCGGCCTATCCCGACAAGACGTTCCAATATGTCGTGCAGTCGGGTGTGGGCGGCGGCAGCGACATCCTCGCGCGCACCCTCGCCAAGATCCTGCATGACGAGAAACTGGTTCCGGTGAACATGCTGGTGGAGAACCGCCCCGGCGGTTCCGGCGCCATCGCCTATAACTTCATCGCCGGCCAGAAGGCCAATCCCTATGTGCTCGGCGGCGTCGGCGTCAGCTTCTTCACCACCCCGCTCCTTGGCAAGATGACGGTGAGCTACAAGGATTTCACCCCGCTGGCGGCCATCGCGCGCTCGCCCTACATCCTGGCAGTGCGGGCGGATTCGCCGATCAAGAGCGTCGAGGACATCAAGAAGCATCCCGGCCTGACCACCGGAACAGTCGGCGCGGTGTCCGATCCCGCCCTGCTCGCCACTATGACCTCCCAGCAACTGGGTACCGAGATCCGCGTGGTGCCCTATGACGGCGAAGGCGAGGTGCTTGCCGCCATGCTCGGCGGCCATATCGACCTCGTCTACGGCAATCCCAACGAGATCCTCGAACAGGTGAAGGCCGGCGTGCTGCGCCCGCTCGCGGTGTCCTCGCCCGAGCGCATGCTGTCGCTGCCCAACGTCCCCACCTTCAAGGAGCAGGGCTACGACATTGTCCACACCCAGCTGCGCGGCATCGTCATGCCCAAGGGCGTGCCGCCTGAGGCGATCGCCTACTGGGAGGGGATCCTGAAGAAGGTTGCCGAGGGTGACGCCTGGAAGACCCAGTACATCCAGCGTTTCAACGAAGAGCCGATCTTCCTCGACAGCGTCGAGTTCGGCAAGCAGATGGACGTGACCAGCGCCCGCTACGAAAAGCTGATGAAAGAGCTGAAGCTCATCAAGTAGGCGCAAACAGCGCTCCCCGGTGCGCGCCGTCTCCTGGCGGGCGCGTGCCGGGATCGACCCCGCAATCAGTCAAACAAGCGCAGGGAGGTCGGCATGCTGCAGGTCCGCCATCTCGACATTTACGTCTCCATCCTCCTGATGGGCTTCGGCGTCTACGTCACCTATCAAGGTCTCGGCTATGGCTATGTCGAGCGTGGCACCCCCTCCGCCGGTTTCTTCCCGGTGTGGGTGGGCGTCGGCCTCGCTGTGTTCTCGGCCATCAATCTGTTTCGCACCTGCCGCCACCACGGGCTGAGCATCGGCGACATCGACGCGATCGCCTACCCCGAGATCGCCAAGGTTCTCGGCGCGTCGGCGCTGATGGCCGGCTTCATCGGCCTGTCCTTCGTCATCGGCATGACGCCGGCGATCTTCGTACTGATGCTCGCCATCGGCGTGCTGTTCGGCCCGCGCACCATCGGCTTCTACGCCGTGCTGACGGTGCTGGCGCTGGCCATGGCCATCCTCCTCCATTTCACCTTCAGCTCCCTCTTGGGCGTCCCATTGATCTGACGGGACCAGAGGAGAACAGACATGCTTGAGACCTGGGGCCTGCTCCTCGGCGGCCTTGCCGCCGCTTCCGAACCGGCGATCCTGATCGCCATCATGGTCGGTGCCATTATCGGCCTGTTCATCGGCGCCTTGCCGGGCCTCGGGCCGACGGCGGGTGTTGCGATCCTGCTGCCGGTCGCGGTGAGCTTCGACGGCACCGCCGCCATCGCCGCGCTCGGCGCGGTCTACTACGGCGCCCAATATGGCGGCGCCGTCACCGCGATCCTGCTCGGCATCCCCGGCGATGCCTCGGCGACGATGACGGTGATCGACGGCTACCAGATGGCCAAGCGCGGCAAGGCCGGCGTGGCATTGGGCATCAGCGTCGCTGCCTCCTTCGTCGGCGGCCTGATCGGCCTCGCCCTGCTCACCGCCTTCGCCACGACCATCGCCAAGGCGGCCATCGCCTTCGGCCCGATCGAGATGACGGCGCTGATGATCTTCTCGCTCTCTCTCGTCAGCGTGCTCGGCGGCTCGGATCCCATCAAGGCCTTCATCTCGCTTTTCCTCGGCGTATGGATCGGCACGATCGGGCTCGACCCCATCCTCGGCCTGCCGCGTTTCGATTTCGGCGATGTCCGGCTGTTCGACGGCATCGAGTTCTCCATCATCGCGGTCGGCCTGTTCGGCCTCGCCGAGATGCTGGCGACACCGGCCATGTCGGAGACGGCGGTGTCGACGAAGCTGCGGTTCCGCGACCTGCTGCCCCGGCTGAGCGATACGCTGCGCTGCTGGCGCGAGCTGGTCTCGGG
The DNA here is from genome assembly GCF_018390605.1 of Ancylobacter defluvii. GTDB lineage: Bacteria > Pseudomonadota > Alphaproteobacteria > Rhizobiales > Xanthobacteraceae > Ancylobacter > Ancylobacter defluvii. Next base: position 362,427 of record NZ_JAHBGD010000019.1, on the reverse strand, counting down.
TTCGCTGATCGGCTTCTTCGTCGGCGTGCTGCCGGGAGCCGGGGCCACCGCCGCGACGATGATCGCCTATGCCTTCGCCAAACGGCAGTCCAAGCATCCCGAGACATTCGGCGACGGCGCGATGGAAGGGGTCGCCGCGCCTGAAGCGGCCAACAATGCCGCTTCCTACGGCTCGATGATCCCGATGTTCGCGCTCGGTATTCCAGGCTCGGGGACGACGGCGATACTGATGGGCGGTCTCCTGATGATCGGCCTGCAGCCGGGTCCGATGCTGTTCGCCACCCAGCCGGATTTCGTCTGGGCGGTGTTCGGCAGCTTCTACATCGGCAACCTGGCGCTGGTGGCGATCACCATCGTCCTCACCCCGCTGCTGGCCGCCTGCGCCTTCCTGCGGCCGGGCTACCTGTATCCGGTGGTCATCGCCATCGTCATCTACGGCATCTTCTCCATCAACTACTCGATGTTCGACGTCGCCCTGGCGATCGGCTTCGGCGTGGTCGGCTATGTGATGGCGAAGCTCGGCTACCCGCCGGTGCCGCTGGTGCTGGGCATGATCCTCGGGCCGCTGCTGGAGCGCGGCATCCGCCGCACCCTGGTGGCCTCGCAGGGCGATCTCAGCGTGTTCTTCAAGAGCCCGATCGCGCTGGCGATCATCGCGGTGACCCTCGCGCTGTTCATCGTTCCCTGGCTCTTGAAACGCCGCGCCAGGGCCAAAGCGGCCTCGGTGATCGCCGCCGGCGCCTGACCCGCCCCCGGGCGGCCCGCCCGCCCGCCCGTCCCGCGCAACGCCCTCATTCGAAAGCACCGACCATGATCTATCATCATCTCTACAAGAAATTCGCCCAGAAGGACGTCGTTCGCGTGGGGGTCATCGGCGCCGGCAATTACGGCACCGCCATCGTCACCCAGGACCCATACACGCCGCTGCTGAGCGTCGTCGCCGTCGCCGATATTTCGCTGGAGGCCGCGCGGGCCGCCTATGTGAAGGCCGGCATCGATCCCGACGGCATCGCCTATTGCGCCACCGAGGCGGAAGCCGAGGACCAGATCGCCCAGGGCAAGCGCGTCTACACCGATCGCTGCGAGATCATCGCCCGGATCCCGTCCGTCGACGTCGTGTGCGAGAGCACCGGCGTGCCGGAAGCCAGCGCCGTCTATGCGCTGGAGGCGATCGCCAACCGCAAGCACGTCGCGATGATCACCAAGGACTGCGACGCCTGCGTCGGGCCGATGCTCAAGCGCCTGGCGACCGAGGCCGGCGTCGTCTACACCCCGGTCGATGGCGATCAGCACGGGCTGCTGATCCAGTTCTATGAATGGGCGAAGTCGATCGGGCTGACGGTGCTGAGCGGCGGCAAGGCGACCGATGGCGAGTATATTTACGACGAGGCGCGCGGCACGGTCACCATCAAGACCGACAAGGCCATTCACGCCCCCTATGTCGAGACCGTGGCCATCGCGCCGGAGGACCGCAAATATCTGGAGATGATCCCGGAGGGACGGGCGGAGGAATACATCGCCCGCCGCCTGGAGATCCTGTCCCGGCTGCCGCAGCCCGGTTCCTATGATCTGTGCGAGATGACGGTGGCGGCGAACTACACCGGCCTGGCGCCGGCGGTGGACACGCTGGTCCACGCGCCGCTGCGGATCACCGAGATCCCGGTGGCCTATTGCTCGCGCGAGCAGGGTGGCATCTTCGGGCAGGACGGTGTCATCGACCTCGCCACCTGCCTGCGCGCCCCGGCGGAATCCGGGCTCGGCGGCGGCGTGTTTCTCGTCGTCCGCTGCGACAACGCCTATTCGAACCACGTGCTGACCACCAAGGGGCAGATCGCCAATTATGACAACACCACCGCGGTCATCTACCGGCCCTACCATCTGTGCGGCGTGGAGACCTCGAGCTCGCTGCTGGTCGCCGGCCTGCTCGGCCTCGACACCGCCTCCGACACCTTTCTGCCGCGCTATGACCTGATCAAGGTGGCGGCGCGCGACATCCGTGCCGGCGACGTGTTCGGCAACGACCACAGCCCGCAGCTGACCGCCCGCATCGTGCCCGCCGCGCCGATCGCGCCCGGCAATCCGGCGATCTCCGCTTTGCTGACCGGCAACCGCGCCCGCGTCGACATTCCCGCCGGCACCGTCGTCACCTACGACATGATCGAGGAGCCGGAGGGGTCGGAGCTGTGGCGGCTGCGCCGGCGGCAGGACGCGGCCTTCCTCGGTCACGCCGCCGCCCTGCTCCCGGCCTGAGCCGGCCGGCATCCCGCAACCCGCCGATATCCGCCGCAGGGGGAGACGCATGAACAAGGTTGCCGTGGTGAGCGTGACGCTGAATGCGGTGCTGCCGATGATGGCCGGTTTCGCCGTGGCCGATGGCGGCGCCCCGTGGGGCGTCACCAACTATCTCGACGAGGGCCTGCAGGCCAATGTCCAGGCCGATGGCGGCGTCAGGGAACGGAGCCTCTCCCGCATGACGGAGCTGCTGGAGAAGGCGGTCGAGGGGCGGGCGGATGCGGTGCTGCTGACCTGCACGGTGTTCTCCCCGCATCTCGACCTGTTCCGCCGGCGCTTCCCGCTGCCGATCCTCGGGGCGGATGTCGCCATGCTGGAGATGGCGGCGAAGCTGCGGCGGCGCACCGCCATACTGTGCACCTTCCCGGCCTCGCTCGACACCTCGCTGGCGATGTTCCGATCCGCCGCCGAGCGGATCGGCGCTCCCGGCGACGCCGAGGCGTTTCTCGTCGAGGGAGCGTTCGAGGCGCTGGCCACCGGCGACCGCCTCCGTCACGACGAACTGGTGGCCGCCAGCGCCAGGGTCCATGCCGCCGGCTTCGAGGCGCTGGTCTTCGCGCAGATGTCGATGGCGGCGGCGGCCGAAAGACTGACGGACTGCGCCGTGCCGGTCCTCACCAGCCCTGCCTGCGCGGTCGCCGCCGTCCGCGAGGCCATCGAGACCCGGCGGGCGGCATCCTGAATTGCCGGCGTTGCAACCGCGCCGCGCCGGCAGGTTTCCCATCGTTCACGCGATCCGCTTCGTTCCGGCATGACAATGCGCTGCGACGAGCGCGATCCAGTCCAGGGTATTTGACAGCCATGCTTCTGGGGGTCATCGCCGACGACTTCACTGGGGCGAGCGACATCGCCAATACCCTCGCACGCGGCCTGCCAGGGCGCGGCGGGCTGCGCACGGCGCAGTTCCTCGGCGTGCCCCGCGCCTCGGCGCCTGCCAACATCGAGGCCGGCGTCGTGGCCCTCAAGAGCCGCTCGATCGCGGCCGGCGAGGCGGTGGCGCAGTCGCTGGCGGCTCTGGATTGGCTGCTCGCCCAGGGCTGCGGCCAGATCGTCTTCAAATATTGCTCCACCTTCGATTCCACACCAGAAGGCAATATCGGGCCGGTCGGCGAGGCGCTTGCCCGCCGGCTCGGCGTCGCCGGCGTGGTCGCCTGCCCGGCCTTCCCGACCATGGGGCGCACGGTCTATCAGGGCCATCTCTTCGTGAGGGATCGTTTGCTCAACGAATCCGGCCTGGAGCACCATCCGATCACGCCGATGACCGATGCGGATATCCGCCGGTGGCTGGCGCGGCAGTCGCGCGACCCGGTCGGTCTGGTAGCCTGGCAGACGCTGAGCGCCGGTCCCGCTTCGCTGCGGGCGGCACTCGACCAGGCGGCAGCCCATGGTGAACGGCTGGTCATCGTCGATGCGATCCGCGATGCCGACCTCGTGACCATCGCCGAGGCATGCCGCGAGGACGTGCTGATCACCGGCGGCTCAGGCGTGGCGCTGGGGCTCGCCGAGAACTTCATTCGCCGCGGGGCCGTTCGTGGCGGCGCGCAAACCGTGGCGGGCGTCGCCGGCCCCGAGGCGATCCTCGCCGGCAGTTGCTCGGGCGCGACCCGCGGCCAGATCGACCGGCACATCGGCGGCCATCCCTCGCTGCCGATCGACGTTGATGCGGTGATGGCCGGTGGCGTCACCGCCGACCAGCTGGCGGCCTTCCTGCTCGCGGAAGCCGGCCGGGCGCCGCTGGTCTATTCCTCGGCGACGCCGCAGCAGGTGCGGTCGCTGCAGCAGCGCTACGGCCGCGAGCGGGTGTCCGGCACCCTCGACGCGCTGTTCGGCGAGGTGGCGGTGAAGCTCGTCGCCCAGGGCGTTCGCCGGCTGGTCGTCGCCGGTGGGGAGACTTCCGGCGCCGTGGCGTCGGCACTCGATCTGGGGGCACTGACCATCGGGCCGGAAATCGATCCCGGCGTGCCGGTGCTGGTCTCGCAGGGCGAGCGGCCGGTGGCCCTGGCGCTCAAATCCGGTAATTTCGGCGGACCCGACTTCTTCGAGAAGGCGCTGCAACGGCTGGAGGGCCAATGATGACCGAAGCCGATCTGCGCGAGGGCATCGTCCGGCTATCGAAGTCGCTGTTCGATCGCGGGTTTTCGGTCGGGTCGGCCGGCAATGTCAGCGTAAGGCTGGCGGACGGGCTGCTCATCACCCCCACCAATTCCTGTCTCGGCTTTCTCGAGGCGGCGCGCATCACCAAGCTTGATCGCGAGGGCCGCCATGTGGCCGGCGACCCACCGTCGAAGGAGGTGTTCCTGCATCGCGCCTTCTACGACACCCGGCCGCAAGCCGGTGCGGTGGTGCATCTGCATTCGACCTATGCCACCGCCCTGTCCTGCCTGACCGACATTGATCCCGACGACTGCATCCCGCCGCTTACGCCCTATGTGGTGATGCGGGTCGGCACGGTGAAGCTGCTGCCCTATTTCAGGCCGGGGGACGCCCGCTCCGGCGATCTCATCCGCGCCCTGAAGGGCGCCTTCGCCGCGGTGCTGCTCGCCAATCACGGGCCGGTGGTGACCGGCACGGACCTTGGAGCGGCGGTCTATGCGGCCGAGGAACTGGAGGAGACGGCCAAGCTGCTGCTCCTGCTCCGCTCCTGTCCGACACGGCGCCTCACCCCTGCCCAGGTGGATGAACTTCGCACGGTATTCGGTGCCGCCACGCCGGGATCCGCCTGAGCCCGCTATGCCGGCGCCCGGCCGGTGCGGCTGTCGCCGGCGCCGGCGGGGTCGCCCAAACGAAAAGGCCCCGGACGATGCCGGGGCCTCGATGCGGTCGGACGGCGATGCGCGTCAGTTGTTGCGGTTGCCGAACAGCTGCAGCAGCATCACGAACAGGTTGATGAAGTCGAGATAGAGCGTCAGCGCGCCCATGATCGCCTTGCGGCCGGCCACCACGTCGTCGTCGCCGGCGAAGTACATCTCCTTGATGCGCTGGGTGTCGTAGGCGGTGAGGCCGGCGAACACCAGCACGCCCACCACCGAGATGATGAACTGCAGCATCGACGAGCCGAGGAAGATGTTGACCAGGCTCGCGATGATGATGCCGAACAGGCCCATCATCAGGAACGAGCCCATCGCCGACAGGCTGCGCGACGTGGTGTAGCCATAGAGGCTCAGCGCGCCGAAGGTGGCGGCGGTGATGAAGAACACCCGCACGATGCTGTCATGGGTGTAGACGAGGAAAATCGTCGACAGCGAGACGCCGACCAGCGCCGCATAGACCCAGAACACCGTCTGCGCCGCCGCCACGCTCATGCGGTCGACGCGGAAGGACAGGAAGAACACCGCGGCGAGCGGCGCGAACACCACCAGCCACTTCAGCGGGCTGACGAACAGCGCATAGCCGAACTGGGTGAGGTAGACATTGGCGCCGAGCGCGTACTGGGTCGGCTCGGCCGAGACGGCGAGCATGTAGACCCCCAGCGCGGCCGCGCCGGTGATGGCGAGGCCGAGCGTCATATAGTTGTAGACGCGCAGCATATAGGAGCGGAGGCCCTGATCGATCGCGGCCTGCGTCCGCGTCGCCGTCGAGCCGTAGCGCGGGACGGTAATGTTGCGATCGTTGTCGGACATGGTAACGGGTCCCTTTCAGACGCCTTCCGCCGCACCCCGAGCGAGGCTACGGCGACTCTCCGGGAAATATGAGCAGAGCGGCCGTCGCCCGCAAGTGAAGTTTCGGCAAGAAATGCCGCAGCGGTACATATCGTTAAGGGGTGCGCTCACAGGCTTCGCAATATGCGGGCCGGCTTCTGGCCGAGCGCCCACCACGTGCCGATGAGCCCGAAGGCGACGGTGAGCAGCAGGGCCACGCCCACCGCCCCCAGCGCCGCCGGCAGCGAGAAGGCGAAGCCGATCTTCATCACCCCGACCACCACCGCATAAGCGGCAACGGTGCCGGCCAGCACCGCCACCAGCGCGGTGGCGAGGCCGAGCGCGGCATATTCCAGCGCATAGGCCAGCAGCAGGCGGGCCCGGGTGGCGCCGAGCGTCTTCAGAATAACCGCATCGTACACCCGATGATGCTGCCCGGCGGCCAGCGCGCCGGCGAGAACCAGCACGCTCGCCACCAGCGTCACCAGGCTGGCGCCGCGTATCGCCAGCAGCAGATTGGCGACCAGAGCGCCGATTTCCGCCAGCGCCTCCTTGACCCGCACGGCGGTGATTCCTGGATAAGAGCTTGCGACAGCTCGCGAAATACCCCGCTCGGTGGTCTCCTCCACTCCCTGGGGGAAGGCAAGGGTGGCGAGCGAGGTATGCGGCGCGCCGCGGAAGGTATTGGGCGAGAACACCATGACGAAGTTGATGGCCAGCCGCTCCCACTCCACCTTGCGCAGATTGGCGATTTCCGCAGTAATCGGCCGCCCCAGCACATTCACCGTGACGCTGTCGCCGACCTTGAGTCCGAAGGCGTCGGCGATTTCTTTTTCCAATGAAACCAATGGCTTGCCGGAGTATTCAGTCGGCCACCACGCGCCTTCCGCCAGCGTGGAGCCTTCCGGCAGCTCGGCGGAATAGGTGACGCCGCGGTCGGAGGAAAGCACCCAGGCGAATTCCGGCGGCGGGGTGATCTGCTCGACCGGCCGGTCCCCAAGGCGGATCAGCCGGCCGCGCAGCATCGGCACCACCTCGACGTCGCCGCCTGGAGCCTCGCGGGTAAGGAAGTCGGAAAACTGTTGTGTGTCAGTACTTTGAATGTCGAGAAAGAAGAAGCTCGGCGCTTGGTCGGGCAGGCGGGCGGTGAGCTCGCGGGTGAGCGAGCGGTCGATCAGCGACAGCGTGACCAGCAAAGTGAGCCCCAGCCCCAGCGACAGCACCACCGTCGGGGTCAGCGCCGCCGGGCGGTGGATATTGGCCAGCGCCAGCCGTGCCCCGGTCGAGCGCGGGCGCGGCAGGCGGCGGGCGATGGCCATGATGCCGGTCGCCACCAGCCGCAGCGTGACCAGCACGCCAGCGGAGGCAAGCAGGTAGTAAAGGGCGATGCGGCGCTCCTCGCTGGCGGCGACGGCGAGGGCGCACAGCGAAAAAATCGCCAGCGCTGTCAAGGCGATATAGATCTTGCGCGGGCGGCGCGGGCCGTTGTCGTCCCACTCGCGGAACAGCGCCGACACCGGCACGTCATGGGCAAGACCCAGCGGCCACAGCGCGAAAGCGAGGGCGATGAGGATGCCGTAGCCGAAGGCGAGGGCGAGCGCCGCCGGCTGCACGCTCGGCTCGATGGCGATCGGCAGCAAATGGCCGAAGGCGGCGTCGAGCGCGAAGGGCAAAGCCGTGCCGGCGACGAGGCCGATGAGGAGGCCGATGAGTGCGATTAGTACGACTTCGAGAACATAAATCGCGAAGATCATCCGGCCGGGCGCGCCGAGCGACTTGAAGGTGGCGATCACCCCGCGCTTGGCGTCGAGATGGCTCTTCACCGCATTGGCGACGCCCACCCCGCCGACCAGCAGCGCGGTCAGTCCGACGAGGGTGAGGTACTGGGTGAAGCGGCGGACATTGTCCTCCAGCCGGGGCGCGGCAGCCTCGCGGGTGCGCACCTCGAAGCCGGCCTGCGGCGCCTTTGCCTTCACCTCGTCGAGGAAGGTGGAAAGGCTGCCGGGGTCGTTCAGTTGCACCCGGTAGTGCCAGCGCGCCAGGCTGCCGGGCTGGATCAATTCGGAGGCGTTGAGGGCCGCGAGGGAGACCATCAGGCGCGGCCCGAAGCCGAGGCCGGTCGCCAGCAGGTCGGGCTCGGTGGAAATGAGGCCGGTGACCCGCAGGCGCGCGGCGCCGAGTTGCAGGTCGTCGCCGAGCTTGAGGCCCAGGCGCTCGGCCAGGACCGGATCCAGCACCGCACCGAAACGGCCATCCGTCTCGGCGAGCGCCTGTGACGGCGGCGTCGGCGGGTCGAGGGCGAGCGTGCCGGTAAGCGGATAGGCGCCATCGACCGCCTTCACCTCGGCGAGGGTCGAGTTGAGGCTGGCGCCCTCGCCGGTACGGGCCATGGCGCGCAGGGTGGCGATGGTGGAGACCCGCCCGGCGGCGGTGAAGAGCTGCATCTCCTCCGGCGTCGCCGGGCGCTGCACCAGCGTGAAGGCGGCGTCGCCGCCGAGCAGCGTGGTGCCCTGGCGCTCCAGCCCGTCGGTGAGCGCGCGCGAGAAGGAACCGACACCGGCAATGGCGGCAACGCCGAGGGCGAGGCAGGCAAGGAAAACCCCGAAGCCACGCAGGCCGCCGCGCAGCTCGCGCAGGGCGAAGCGCAGGGCGAGGGAGAGCGAGAAGCCGCCGCGGCCGGCATCGGGCGCCCGCGTGGCGGCGGGGGCATCGTCGCTGGTCGTCACGCTCATGCCGCGTCCCCTGCCGCGTCCCCGCCGATGAGCGCGCTTTCCTCGATCTGGCCGGAGCGCAGGCGCACCGTGCGGTCGCAGCGGCGGGCGAGGGCGAGGTCATGGGTGACGATGACCAGCGTGGCGCCGCGCCGCGCCTGGGCGGAGAAGATCAGCTCCATGATCTGCTGGCCGGTGGTCTCGTCGAGATTGCCGGTCGGCTCGTCGGCGACGAGGATCGCCGGCTCCGGTGCAAGGGCGCGCGCCACCGCCACGCGCTGCTGCTCGCCGCCGGAAAGCTGCGAAGGATAATGGTCGAGCCGGTGACCGAGCCCGACCTGGGTGAGCTCGGCGCGGGCGCGCTCGAAGGCGTCGGCCCGGCCGGCGAGCTCCAGCGGCACCGCGACATTCTCCAGCGCCGTCATGGTCGGGATGAGGTGGAAGGCCTGGAAGACGATGCCGACATGCCGGCCGCGAAACCGGGCGAGCGAATCCTCGTCGAGCCCCGCCAGCTGCTGGCCGGCGACGACGACGCTGCCGCCATCCGACTGTTCCAGCCCGGCGAGCACCATCAGCAGGCTCGACTTGCCGGAACCCGAGGGGCCGACCAGGCCGACCGCCTCGCCTTGCCCTATATTCAGCGAAATACCCTTGAGGATATGGACACGCGCCGCGCCCGATCCCAGAGACAGCTCGACCTTGTCGAGCGCGATGGCGGGGGCGGCGGTACTGAAACGGGAGTCCGGCTGCATGTTTTCCTGTCGTTTTCGCGATGCGTTTTCGAAGTCGGCTCAACGTCTCGCAGCATATGGGCCGGTGTGCACCGCAGAAAAGGGCCGGGCGAAACACCTTGTCGTCAATGCGACCCGCGCCGGTGGGATGCTGCGGCGGCTTTCCGTGGTCGCGATGATGCTGGCGCTGCCGCTCGCGGCGGCGCGGGCGGAGCCGGTGCGCCTCGTCGCGCTCGGCGACAGCCTCACCGCGGGATACGGGCTGCCCGGCGCCGAGGCGTTTCCGGTGAAGCTGCAGGCAGCGCTCAAGGCGCGCGGACACGATGTCGTGATCGACAATGCCGGCGTCTCCGGCGACACGGCGAGCGGCGGTGCCTCGCGGCTCGACTGGTCGGTGCCGGACGGCACGCAGGGCGTGATCCTCGAACTCGGCGCCAATGACGCGCTGCGCGGCATCGATCCGGCGGTGACACAGAAGGCGCTCGACGCCGCGCTGACGCGGCTGAAGGAGCGCGGCATCCCGGTCCTGCTCGCCGGCATGCTGGCACCGCCCAATATGGGCGCCGACTACAAGGCGCGCTTCGACGCGCTCTATCCGGCGCTGGCGGCGAGCCATGGCGTGCAGCTCTATCCGTTCTTCCTCGACGGCGTGGCCGGGCAGGGGGCGCGGCTGAACCAGGCCGACGGCATGCATCCTACCGCCGAGGGCGTCGATGTGATCGTCGAGAAGATGCTGCCGACGGTGGAGGCGTGGCTCGGCACCCTCAAGACCGGGACGCCGGGTTAGCCGGAAGCACCGGTCGCCGAAAGCGCCGGTCGCCGGAGGCGCGGGGAGCGGACGCTGCTGCTGCGGTGCAGCACTTGCGACCCGGTCGAGGGAGGGGGTATTACATTTGTAACCCTTCCCCCCGGCATTCCGGAAAATCCCATGCATTATCGTCCGCTCGGCCGCACCGGCCTGGAGGTGAGCGAGCTTTGCCTCGGCACCATGACCTATGGTCAGCAGAACACCGAGGCCGAAGGCCACGCCCAGCTCGACTATGCTCTCGGCGAGGGCATCAATTTCATCGATACCGCCGAGCTCTACTCCATCCCGCCCAAGCCGGAGACGCAGGGCTCGACCGAACGCATCATCGGCTCCTGGTTCAAGGCGCGCGGCAATCGCGACAAGGTGATCCTCGCCACCAAAGTGGTGGGACTGTCGGAGATGACCTGGTTCCGTGCCGACGGCTCGCCCGGCAAGCCGAACCGCACCCAGATCCGCGAGGCGGTGGAGAACAGCCTGACGCGGCTGCAGACCGACTATATCGACCTCTACCAGCTGCATTGGCCGGGCCGGGAGATGCCGTGGGGCTCCAACCCGACCCGCTGGCCCGACGATGCCGACGGCCGGCCGACACCGGACGAGACGCCGGTGCTGGAGACGCTGGAGGCGCTCGGCGAGCTGGTGACGGAAGGCAAGGTGCGTCATATCGGCCTCTCCAACGAGAGCGCCTGGGGCACGATGCGGTTCCTCGCGGAGGCGGAGCGGCACGGCCTGCCCCGCGCGGCCTCGGTGCAGAACGCCTACAACCTCGTCAACCGCACCTACGAGACCGCGCTCGCCGAAGTGAGCCTGCGCGAGGATGTGGCGCTGCTGGCCTATTCGGCGCTGGGGCAGGGCTTTCTCACCGGCAAGTACCAGAACGGCGCGCGGCCGGCAGGCGCGCGCACCACGCTGTTCGATCGCGGCCAGCGCTACCAGAAGCCGGGGACGGAAGCGGCGATCGACGCCTATCTCGGGATCGCCGCCGAGCACGGGCTCGACCCGGCGCAGATGGCGCTGGCCTTCGCGCTGTCGCGCCGCTTCATGACCTCGGTGATCCTCGGCGCCACCACGATGGAGCAGCTGAAGGCCGATATCGGCGCGAAGGACGTGACGCTGGCGCCGGAGGTGATCGAGAAGATCGACGCCGTGCACCAGCTCACCGGCAATCCGGCGCCGTGAGATCGGGCTCCCTTTGTCCCGGCGGGTCGGAGGGGGCCGGCCGGCTCACTCGCCGGGCTTCGGCGCTCCGGTGCTCGGCGGGGTGGCATTGGCGGGGGCGCCGTGCCGCGTCATCAGCGGCACCTGCGCCATGGCGAAGATCAGCGTGAGCGGCAGATAGCCGAAGGTCTTGAACGCCACCCAGCTGTCGGTCGACACGCTGCGCCAGACGATCTCGTTCAGCACCGCCATGGCGATGAAGAACACGCCCCAGCGAATTGTGAGCACGCGCCAGCCTTCGGGCGTCAGCTCGAACACGTCGCCCAGCACATAGGGCAGCAGCGGCTTCTTCAGCGCCATGCCGCCAAGCAGGGCGACGCCGAACAGCGCGTTGACCAGGGTCGGCTTCATTTTGATGAAGTGGTCGTCCTGCAGCACGATGGTGAGCGTGCCGAACACCAGCACCACGGCGGCGGAGATCAGCGGCATCACCGCGATCTTGCGGGCCAGCAGCCACATGATCGCCAGCGCGACGAAGGTCGCCACCATGAAGGCGCCGGTGGCGGCATAGATGCCGGCGCGGCCATTGGCGATGAAGAAGATCACCAGCGGCCCAAGTTCCAGCCCGATCTTGACGAGCGGGCTCATGGAGCGGGCGGGGGGACGGTTGTCGTTCATCGCGGTGGAAATCCTCTACTCCCAAGCGTTGTCGCCCGGCAATGCGGCGCGATCAAGGGGTAGGGCGATCAAGAGGCGTTCAGTCGTCCAAACCCACCACGGCGCGGGCGAAATCGCGGGCGGCGAAGGGCTGCAGGTCGTCGATGCCCTCGCCGACGCCGATGAGATGCACCGGCAGGCCGAATTTGGCGGCGAGCGCGACGAGGATGCCGCCGCGGGCGGTGCCGTCGAGCTTGGTCATAACGAGGCCGGTGACGCCGGCGACGCGCTGGAACGCCTCCACCTGCGACAGCGCGTTCTGGCCCACCGTGGCATCGAGGGTGAGCACCACTGCATGCGGGGCGGTTGGGTCCTGCTTGCGGACGACGCGGACGATCTTTTCCAGCTCCGCCATCAGCTCGGCGCGGTTCTGCAGCCGGCCGGCGGTGTCGATGATCAGCACGTCGGCATCGTCGGCCTTTGCCTGCGCCAGCGCATCGAAGGCGACGCCGGCGGCATCGGCACCGGGTGCGCGCGAGACCAGGGCGGCGCCGGTGCGTTCGGCCCAGACCTTCAACTGCTCGGTGGCGGCGGCGCGGAAGGTGTCGCCGGCGGCGAGCACCACCTTCTTGCGCTGCGCCCGCAGCACCGAGGCGAGCTTGCCGATGGTGGTGGTCTTGCCGGAGCCGTTGACCCCGACCATCAAGAGCACGAAGGGTTTGGCATAGCTTTCAAACACCAGCGGCATGGCGACCGGGGCCAGCACCTTCTCGATCTCGGCGGCGACGAGGCCGCGCACCTCCTCCGGCTCGATCTCTTTGTCGTAGCGGCCCTTGCCGACCACCTCGGCGATGCGCGCCGAGGTTTCCACCCCGAGATCGGCGCGGATCAGCACGTCTTCCAGGTCCTCGATCGTGGTGGCGTCGAGCTTGCGCTTGGTGAACAGGTCGGTGATGCCGGTCGACAGGTTCGACGCCGTGCGCGTCAGCCCTTGCGTCAGGCGCTTCCAGAAACCGGGGCGGGGGGTATCGTCGGACATGCGTTGAGCGCTCGGGTTCAGGCGGCAATCGGCCCGGCACCGACGCGGTGCGTGCCGGTGCCGAGAATATGCGCGCCGAGAAGATGCGTGCCGTCATGGCCGGCGATGCGCACCTCGCCGATGCTGCCGGGCGGCATGGGGGTGGCGAGCCGCACCGGGGTGAAGCCGCGGGTGCGGGCGAGGCCCTCGGTCTCGGCGAGCACTTCGGTGCGGGCGCCGATCTCCGCCGCGAGATGGCGCAGCAGCGCGGTGGCGCCCTTTTCGCGCAGGCGCCGCGCGCGCTCCTTCACCACGTCGCGCGCCACCTGCGGCATGCGCGCCGCCGGGGTGCCGCGGCGCGGCGAGAACGGGAAGACGTGCAGATGCGTCAGCCCGCATTCGTCGACCAATGCCAGCGAGTTGCGGAAATGCGCCTCGGTCTCGGTAGGGAAGCCGGCGATGATGTCGGCGCCGAACACCATGTCCGGCCGCGCGCGGCGGATCATGGCGCAGAAGTCGATGGCGTCGCGGCGCGAATGCCGGCGCTTCATCCGCTTGAGGATGAGGTCGTCGCCGGCTTGCAGGGAGAGGTGCAGGTGCGGCATCAGCCGCTCCTCCTCGGCGATGGCGCGGATGAGATCGGCATCGGCCTCGACGGAATCGATGGAGGACAGCCTGAGGCGCCGCAGCTCCGGCACGTGGCGCAGGATCGAGCGCACCAGCGTGCCCAGCTTCGGCGCGCCGGGCAGGCCGGCGCCATAGGAGGTAAGATCGACGCCGGTGAGCACCACCTCGGCGTAGCCGTTCTCGACCAGCCGGCGCACCTGCGCCACCACTTCGCCCATCGGCACGGAGCGGGAATTGCCGCGGCCATAGGGGATGATGCAGAAGGTGCAGCGATGGTCGCAGCCATTCTGCACCTGCACGAAGGCGCGGGTGCGACCTTCCAGCCGGTCGACCTGAACGCCCTCGATGAGGTGCAGCGCCGTCTCGCGCACGCTCATGATATCGCCGACGACCGCCTTTTCCTCATGGCCGATGCCGAAATCGAGCGCCTGCCGGGCGGCGATCCAGGTTTCGGGCCGCGCCTTGTCGGCATTGCCGATGACGCGCTCGACCTCCGCCATCTCGGCGAAGGTTTCCGGCTCGGTCTGGGCGGCGCAGCCGGTGACGACGATGCGCGTGTCCGGCTGCTCGCGCTTCAGCCGGCGGATCGCCTGCTTGGCCTGACGCACTGCCTCGGCGGTGACGGCGCAGGTGTTGACCACCACGAGATCGTCGAGACCCGCCGCACCGGCCGCGTTTTTCATCGCCTCGGATTCGAGCGTGTTGAGGCGGCAGCCAAAGGTGACGACGTCGACGGACATGAGCGTTCCCCGGGGCGATCCTTCAGGCCGTCACGCCGAGCATGTCGGGGGTGAGGCGGCCGGAGAACTCCAGCTCCGCCGGGCCGGTCATCAGGATGTGGTCGTCCGCCTCGCGCCAGTCGATGGTGAGGTCGCCGCCGGGCAGGGTGACGGTGACCCGGCGGCAGGTGAGGCCGAGGCGGGCGGCGCAGACGGCGGTGGCGCAGGCGGCCGAGCCGCAGGCGCGGGTGAGGCCGGCGCCGCGTTCCCATACCTTGAGGAGGATATGGTCGGGCGAGAGCACCTGCGCGACGGAGATATTGGCGCGATCCGGGAAAGCTGGGTGACGTTCCAGCTCCGGTCCGTAGCGGCCGAGATCGACGGCGGCGGCATCCGGCACGAAGAACACGGCGTGCGGGTTGCCGACATTCACCACCGCCGGGTGCGCCAGCGCCGGGGCTTCGGCCGGGCCGGCCTGGATGTCGAGGGCGCGGGTATCGGCGACCGGGCCGGCGAGCGGGATGTCGGCCCAGCCGAAGCGCGGCGGGCCCATATCCACGGTGATGCCGCTGGAGGAGACGTTGCAATCCAGCAGGCCGGCGATGGATTCGAAGCGGATATGCGCGCGGCCGGTGCGGCCATATTCATAAAGCGCGATGCAGCGGGTGCCGTTGCCGCAGGCGCCGGCTTCCGAGCCATCGGCATTGATGATGCGCACATAGGCGTCGATGCCGGGCACGGCGGCGGGATACAGCGCCATGATCTGGTCGAAGGGCAGCACGTCGGGGCGGGCGAGCGCCCGCGCTTCCTCCGGCGGCACCGGCATCGGCCCGTCGCGCAGATCCAGCACGACGATCTCGTTGCCGAGGCCGTTCATCTTCACGAAGGGACGATCTGCCAGCGAAGCCATGATGATCCGAAAATGCCCGGCCAGGTGCCATGCGGCCGGAGTGAGCCCTTATATGGCGAAGCCGGGCGCGAAGGCCAGTGCGTTTGCCGCAGGACGCCCGTTCCCGCTGCGCAAGGCGCGACCATGCGCGCAACCATGGCGCGCGCATGGGGGTGGGGGCTGCGGCGATGCCGCCGTGGCGCCGCTGCCGCGCGGGCGGGGAAACGTGTCGGCGCGGCCTTTGCGCCATCGTCGCGCCACCGGTGGGATGCTAAGGAGGGCACGGCGTCATGCCGTGCCCGGGTGAACCATGCAGCTTGTCCTTCGGCTCCTGAATCCTCTCCTGAAATCCGCCTTCGCGCTGGCGCTGCTGGCGAATGTCGCGCTGCCGGTGCAGGCGCAGGCACCCGCGCCGGCCCCCGAGGCGCCCGCCGCCACGCCGGCTCCTGCCATTCCCGCTCCCGTTGCGCCGGTGGAGAAAGCCCCGGACGCCCCCGATGCGCAGGAGGGCGACATGGTGGCGCCGCCAGTGATCGATCCCAAGGGCGTCGACACCACCGCCGTACCGCCGGGGGGCGATCCGTTGCAGCGGCCGGACGGTTTCGGCGACCCGGCCGACATGGTGCCGGTGCCGGTGCTGCAGAAATCGGCCAAGAGCAATTGGGACGATGGCTTCGCCACCATCGTCGCGACGCTGAAGGCGGTCTATGCCGAGCTCGACCGGCTGAAGCTGAAGCGGGTGGGCGCGCCCTTCATCATCTACACCATGACGGATGACGAGGGCTTCAGCTTCGAGGCGGCGGTGCCGTTTGCCGGCGCCACCACCGAGAAGCCGGGGGAGGGGCTGGAATTCTCCGCCTCGCCGGCCGGCAAGGCGCTGCGCTTCACCCATCGCGGGCCCTATGACGCCATGGACCCGACCTATGAGCAGATCGCCAACCTGCTCGACGCCAAGGACCTGGAGGCGCAGGATCTCTATGTCGAGGAATACCGCGCCGACCCGGCGACGACGCCGGACGATGATCTCGTCATCGACATCTGGGTGCCGCTGAAGTAGCGGCACGCGAGGTCTGCGCGGCACGCATTCGCCATCACGGCCAAGGCGTGCTATGAGGCGCGCAAACATCCATTCTCGTAAACGGCCATGAACCTCATCGATACCACTGCGGCCGCCGCCGCCGGGGCAGGCGCTGCCATTGCCGCCACACCGGTCGCGCCGCCGTCTCTGACGGACACTCGCCGCTCGCTCGCCGGGCTCGATCGCGAGGGGCTTGCCGCTGCGCTCGCCGATATCGGCCTGCCCGAGCGCGAGCGGCGCATGCGCGTCGCCCAGCTCTGGCACTGGATCTATCTGCGCGGCGCCACTTCCTTCGACACCATGACCAATGTCGGCAAGGGGCTGCGGGAGAAGCTCGCGGCCGCCTTCACCCTCGACCGGCCCGAGGTGGTGGTCGAGCAGGTCTCGGCCGACGGCACCCGCAAATGGCTGCTGCGGCTGCCGCCCGACATCGCCGGCGACAAGCCGCACGATGTCGAGATGGTCTACATCCCCGAGAGCGACCGCGGCACGCTGTGCGTCTCCAGCCAGGTCGGCTGCACGCTCAACTGTTCGTTCTGCCACACCGGCACCCAGCGGCTGGTGCGCAACCTGACTGCCGCCGAGATCGTCGCGCAGGTGATGGTGGCGCGTGATCGTCTGGGCGATTACCCCGGCATGGAGCGGGCGGTCGGCCCCGGCCTGCCGACCGAGGGCGACCGGCTCGTCACCAACATCGTGTTCATGGGCATGGGCGAGCCGCTCTATGCTTATGACTCGGTGGCCAAGGCCATCGAGGTGCTGGCCGACGGCGAGGGCCTCGGCATCGGCAAGCGCCGCATCACCGTCTCCACCTCCGGCGTGGTGCCGGAGATCGAGAGGCTGGGGCACGAGGTCGGGCCGATGCTCGCCATCTCGCTGCACGCGGTGCGCGACGAACTGCGCGACGTGCTGGTGCCGATCAACAAGAAATACCCGCTGAAGCAGCTGCTCGACGCCTGCCGCAACTATCCGCCGGCCTCCAACGCCAAGCGCATCACCTTCGAATATGTGATGCTCAAGGGCGTGAATGACAGTCCGGCCGACGCCAAGGCGCTGGTGAAGCTGCTGGCCGGCATCCCGGCCAAGATCAACCTCATCCCGTTCAATCCCTGGCCGGGCACCAAATATGAGTGCTCGGACTGGGAGACCATCGAGCAGTTCTCCGACATCGTGTTCCGCGCCGGCTATTCCAGCCCGGTGCGCACGCCGCGCGGCCGCGACATTCTCGCCGCCTGCGGGCAATTGAAGAGCGAGACCGAGAAGCTCAGCGCCCGCGAAAGGCTGGCCCTGCGCGCCATGGCCGCCTCGGCGGAATAGCGGCGGGAGGTCGGCCATGATCGATCATATCGGCTTCCCAGGGGCGGATTTCGCGCGTTCACGCGCCTTCTACCAGGCGGCGCTCGCTCCGCTCGGCATCACCGTGGTGATGGAGGTCGCGGCTGAGGAGACCGGCGGCGAGGCGCATGCCGGCTTTGGTGCCAACGGCAAGCCGTTCTTCTGGATCGGCTCCGGCGGCGGGCTGTCGGGAGTTGGCCACGGTCATCTCCATGTGTGCTTCACGGCGGCGGACCGGGCGGTGGTCGACGCCTTCTATGCGGCGGCGCTGGCGGCCGGGGCGCGCGACAACGGCGCGCCGGGCCTGCGCCCACACTACCACCCGAACTATTACGGTGCCTTCGTGCTCGACCCCGACGGGCACAATATCGAAGCCGTCTGCCACACGCCGCATCCCTCCCCGGCGTGAGCGCCATGGACAATCTCCTGCGTCTGTTGCTTCGCTTCGTGCTGGTGCCGTTCGGGCTGGTCTGCGCCCTGATCGCCTCCATCCTGGTGATGATCGCCGGGTCCTGGCGGGTGGGCGACATCCTCGCCGGCACGCACGATATCGACGCGATCCGGCTGTTCGACGCGGCGATGATCTCCGGTCTGGCTCTGTCCGGCGCGGCGCTGATGATGTGGGCGGTGGCGCTGATCGGCGTGCTGTTTTCCGAGATGTTCGGTGTGCGCTCCTGGCTGTTCCATACGGCGAACGGGGCGATTTCCGCCTGGCTGGGGGCGCAGCTTTTCCCGCCCTTTCCCGAAGGTGCGGCGCTGGCGAGCTTCGACGTCGATCTCTACATCCTCGGCGCCGGGCTGGCCGGCGGGCTGGTGTATTGGCTGGTGGCGGGCTGGAGCGCCGGCTTCTGGAAGCCGGTGTTCGCCGAGCGCCCGCCGGCGCTGCCGCCCGCACCGCCGCCCCCGCCCGCGCCTTCATCCGGCACGCCGCCGCCCTCCCCGACGTCCTGACGCGCTGCCTCAGCGTGTGTACTAAAACACACGCTGAGGGTTGCACGCCCGCGCGCCATGCCTATAGTCCGCGCGCTTTCGGCCCTCTTTGCCTCTCTTCTCGCGGAATCCTTCGACATGGCTGACGTCAAGCGCGTGGTCCTCGCCTATTCGGGCGGTCTCGACACTTCGGTAATCCTCAAATGGCTGCAGACCACCTATGGTTGCGAGGTGGTGACCTTCACCGCGGATCTTGGCCAGGGCGAGGAACTGGAGCCGGCGCGCAAGAAGGCCGAGCTGCTCGGCATCAAGCCGGAACACATCTTCATCGAGGACGTGCGCGAGGAATTCGTCTCCGACTATGTGTTCCCGATGTTCCGCGCCAACGCCCTCTATGAAGGGCTGTACCTGCTCGGCACCTCGATCGCCCGGCCGCTGATCGCCAAGAAGCAGATCGAGATCGCCCGCAAGGTCGGTGGCGACGCGGTGTCCCATGGTGCCACCGGCAAGGGCAACGACCAGGTGCGCTTCGAGCTGAGCTATTACGCGCTCGAGCCGGAGATCAAGATCATCGCCCCCTGGCGCGAATGGGACCTGCGCTCGCGCGAGCAGCTGATCGCCTTTGCCGAGAGCCACCAGATCCCGATCGCCAAGGACAAGCGTGGCGAAGCGCCGTTCTCCGTCGACGCCAACCTGCTGCACTCCTCCTCCGAGGGCAAGGTGCTGGAAGACCCGGCGGTCGAGGCGCCGGAATTCGTCTATCAGCGCACCATTGCGCCGGAAGATGCGCCGGACCGGCCCGCCTACATCACCGTGGGTTTCGAGAAGGGCGACGCGGTCTCCATCGATGGCGAGGCGCTCTCGCCCGCCAGCCTGCTGACCCGGCTGAACGCCCTCGGCAAGGAGAACGGCATCGGCCGGCTCGACCTCGTCGAGAACCGCTTCGTCGGCATGAAGTCGCGCGGCGTCTACGAGACCCCCGGCGGCACCATCCTGCTCAAGGCGCATCGCGGCATCGAGAGCATCACGCTGGATCGCGGCGCCGCGCATCTCAAGGACGAGATCATGCCGCGCTACGCCGAGCTGATCTATAACGGCTTCTGGTTCTCGCCCGAGCGCGAGATGCTGCAGGCGCTGATCGACAAGAGCCAGGAAATGGTGACCGGCGACGTGCGGCTGAAGCTCTACAAGGGCAATGTCGAGGTGGTCGGCCGCTCCTCGCCCTACTCGCTCTACAACCAGGACCTCGTCACCTTCGAGGAAGGCGCGGTCGCCTATGACCACCGCGACGCCGCCGGCTTCATCAAGCTGAACGCGCTGCGCCTGCGCACGCTGGGCAGTCGCGCCCGCAAAATCGGCGGGTGACAAAAGGTCGCGGTGCAACGATAGGTTGTCGAGGTAACATGGCGCCATTCTCCGGTCGGGAGGTGGCCCATGCTTGGTACGTTCGACGCGTTGACGTCCGCCAGCCTTGCACAAAACGCGGCCTTGCCGAGCCGTCCGCCGGTAGGGAGCGGCGGCTGGGCATGGGAAGGCTTCCGCAAGCGTAATACCACGCTCGACAGCTTCTTCTACGATGTGAAGACGCTGTCGCCGGAGGAAGCGCAGGCGCTGGGCCGGCTGGGTGTCCTGGAAGGTTCGCTGGTTCTGGTTCCGCCCTCCGGCGCGGGCGAGGTGAGCATCTGGCCGACGCTGGATGCCCTCGCCGCCGCCGGCGGCGGCACCGCGACCAGCCTGTGCATTGCGGGAGTGGGCAGTTCGGCCCTCGGCAGCGCCGCCTTCGCCCGTAACGTCGCCGATGCCACCGGCAAGCCGGCGCTGGCGGTGGTTTCGGGATACGGCATGTCCGATCTGATCGCCGAAGCTCTGGGCGGGTGGTTCTGGTTCGGCGGGGTGAACCAGGCGCGCCATGCCTTCGAGGCGCTGGAGGCCCACAGCCTGCCGGCGCCGACGGCCCGCACCGACTCTGCCAGTACCAGCGCTGCCAGTACCAGCGCTGCCAGTACCGACTCTGCCGCCAGCCTCGACAAGGTGACGCGCAATCCGGCGATCAGCCGCGACACGCAGGTGGCGTTTGCGCTTCTGTGCGATCAGCGTTTCGATTTTCAGGTGCTCACCGGGCATTCCAAGGGCAATCTGGTGATGTCCGAGGCGCTGTACGCCTTTGTGCGCTGGAGCGAGGCGGAACAGCGCTCGATCCCGTCCGATCGCCTGATCGTCACATTCAGCGCCACGATTGCGGTGCCGCCGGCCTTCACCAACGTCATCGACGTGCTCGGCGGCGCCGATCCGCTGGGCCGGCTCAATTCACGCTGGGATATTCCGGTCGACAAACTGGCGGGCTGGAGCGGTCACCACACCAATACCGAGATCCTCGGCCATCTGCCGGTCACGATGCTGCTCCGCGAGATCCTCGCGGCGCAGCGCCCCTGACGTTGCCGGCGGGTGGCCCTCTCAGCCCAGCGGCACCTTGCGGCTCTCGCCGAGGTCCGGGGTTTCGCCGGTCATGCGGGCGGTTGCCATTTTGAGGGCGATCAGCACCGAGCTCGACGGACCGTCCCAATATTCCGCATCCTCGGGCAGGAAGCGCAGCACGCAGATATTGGGATCGGCCTTTCCCTCCGGCCAGAAGGCGCGGGCGGCATCATTCCACAATTCGTCGATCTTGGCGCGATCGACGCTGACCTCGGTCTCGCCGGAGACCGAGAGGTAATCGTTGCGGCCGGGATGGGCGAAGATGAGCGCTCCCTGCGGGTCGCGCTCCAGCTCCTCCTCCTTGTGGCCACGCCGGTCGGAGAGGAACCAGATGCAGCCTTCCTCGCGCGAGGGCATGGCGTGCATCGGCCGGCCGCGCAGGGCGAGGCCGTGCTTGGTCACCAGCATGCAGGTGCGAATATCGTCCATCATCTTCCACACATGGTCGATGGCTTCTGTCGTGGTGCGCAGCGTGCGGTCCATCGCGAAAGCTCCCTTGCTGGTCTGGGCGGCGGCGATCATGCCGCCCTCCCATGCCAACCTCCGGCGGGCGCGTCGGTTCCCCGCCGCCTTATGTGCCGGCGCCGTGCGAATCCACGGCAATCTTGTTGCCGAGCTTTCGTCAGGAAGGTGCTACCAGTTAAGCTCGCGTCGCGGCATTCGCGTGCCGCAGCTGGTTCCCGGCAGAGTTGCATCGGAGAGTCGCATGCCCTGGTCGCTGACCGTCGGATACATCTACGGCACCGCGGTGCGCATCCACGTCACCTTCCTGCTGTTCCTCATCTGGATCTGGGTCGCTTATTACCAGCGCGGCGGCGCCGGCGCCGCCTGGGAGGGCGTCGCCTTCGTGGCGCTGCTGTTCCTGTGCGTGCTGCTGCACGAGTTCGGCCATATCTTCGCGGCGCGCCGCTACGGGGTGAAGACGCCGGAGGTGACGCTCTGGCCGTTCGGCGGCATTGCGCGGCTGGAGCGCATTCCGGAGAAGCCGTCCGAGGAACTGGTGGTGGCGCTGGCCGGGCCGGCGGTGAACGTGGTCATCGCGCTGGTGCTGATCCTGGCGCTGGGCGGCACCACCGGCGTCGAGCATCTGGAGAACATCGAGAACCCGCAGATCGGCCTGCTCGCCAAGCTGGCGGGGGCGAACATCTTCCTGGTGGTGTTCAACCTCATCCCGGCCTTTCCGATGGATGGCGGGCGGGTGCTTCGGGCGCTGCTGGCCATGCGAATGGGCCATGCGCAGGCGACGCAGATGGCGGCCTCGATCGGCCAGGCGCTGGCCATCGGCCTCGGCTTCCTCGGCATCTTCGGCAACCCGATGTTGATCATCATCGCCGTCTTCGTGTTCCTCGCCGCCTCCGGCGAGGCCGGCAGCGTGCAGATGCGGCAGGCGGCGCAGGGGGTGCTGGTGCAGGATGCGATGATCACGCATTTCGAGACGCTGGGGCCGCAATCCAGCGTCGGCGACGCCGCCGAGGCGCTGATCCGTACCACCCAGAAGGAGTTTCCCATCGTCGACGGCGCCGGCCACCTGCGCGGCGTGCTGACCCGCGACGCGATGATCCGGGCGCTGCAGGCCAAGGGGCCGGAGGCCTCGGTGCTGGAGGCGATGCAGGGCGACATCCCGACGCTGCCGGGGCGCACGCCGCTCGACAAGGCGCTGCAGCTGCTCACCCAGAGCGGGGCGCCGGTGCTGGGCGCGCTCGATGCCGACGGGCGGCTGATCGGCCTGCTGTCGCCGGAGAATGTCGGCGAGATGATGATGCTGCGCGCTGCCCAGCCGGAGGCGCGGTTCGGGCCCTGGGCGCGGCGCCCCTCGGGGCCGGCCGGCCCCACCGGGCCGGGGGTCGGCGCCGGCTAGGCCTTTCGCAGTGGAGGGGAGGCGGGTGGCTGGGATGCCGCGGCGATCCGCTCCCCGATCCCTTCCGGTCTTCTCCGATCCTTCACCCCGCGCGGTTCGCCCGGGTGCGTCTCAATGCTCAGCAATGGTAGCGACCCATGACCTATCACGGCCCACCCCCGCCCTTGCCCTGGACCCCTTGGGATCTGCTGGAGGGGCCGATCCTGCTATCGGCGTGCGTGGTGATCGGCGCGATCATGGGATTTTTCAGCGTCGGCTTGCTGGCGCCCGCGCCGCTCGCCGTGCTGGGGGCACTGGGTTGGTACGACCAGCGCCAGCGGCGCAACCGCCAACGAGGCCAGGGGCACCCGCCGCTGCTGACACATCTGTGGTGGTTCGCGGTGCTGGTCTATCTCGCCTACGGCCTGGGGAGCGCCATCGCCGACCAGACATATCTCTAGAAGGCCGCCCAGCCTTCCGTCCCGGTGCGTGGAGGGCGGCAGCTAGCTGCCCGCCCTCACGCCGGTGATCCCGGTGAAGGCGGGCGGGTCGCTGGCGGGAAAGCTCTCCTCCAGCGCCTCGTCTATGGCTTCCTCGCTCGATGTCGGCGCCGGCTTGGTCTCGGGAATCGGCACCGCGCCGGTAATGCCGGTGAAGGCCGGCGGGTCGCTGGCGGGGAAGCTTTCCTCCAGCGCCTCGTCTATGTCTTCCTCGCTCGGGGTCGGTGCCGGCTCGTTCTCGGGAATCGACACGGCGCCGGTGATGCCGGTGAAGGCCGGCGGGTCGCTGGCGGGAAAGCTCTCCTCCAGCGCCTTGTCGACCTCCGTCTCGGCCGGGCGGCCGGCATCGGGGCGTCCGTTCATCGCAGGTCCCTCCATATCGTCCCGTGCGTCATCGCTTTTGACAACTGGGATAGCGGCGCCGGGGTTCAAGTGGCGTGGTGCTCCGACGATCGGGCGGCGGCACGATTTTGCCGAAGGAACCGTTCGCGACATCGGGCGTTTCCCAAATCCGCCGTGGATGAACGCACGGCGCTGCCGGCGTGCCGGCTTGCGGCGCGCCACTCTGAAAAGGAGGAGCATCGCCATGGAGTCTAGACCCGAGCAGGCTGGCGCTGAGCATGCGCTGGTGCGGCTGCAATATTGGCCGGCCTCGCACGATGTGCACGCGCCGGACAACTGGCCGGACAGCTACGAATTCGAGACGGTGGAAGATGCCGTCGCCTTCGCCATGACCCAATCGCCGGCCGGGCGCGACGTCGCCTGGCTGCGCACGCCTGAGGGCGAGATCATGAAAGCCGGGCAGATTCGCCGGCTGTGGGAACTGCGCCGATCGCACTGAGTGCCCCGCGCCGGCGCGGTGTGAGATCGCGTCGGCGCTTTTGCGCCGTTCCGGCGTTGCCTTTGCGGGCTTTCTGAGTATAGTGCGCCGCAAAATTCCCACGCGGGTCCGAATTGCCTTCGGGCCCGCTTTTTGGTGTTTACTTATGAAGCTGCGCAACATCGCCATCATCGCCCACGTCGACCACGGCAAGACCACGCTGGTGGACGAACTGCTAAAGCAGTCCGGCTCCTATCGTGAGAACCAGCGCGTCGCCGAGCGTGTGATGGATTCGAACGATCTCGAAAAGGAGCGCGGCATCACCATCCTCGCCAAGGCCACTTCGGTGGTCTGGAAGGATACCCGTATCAATATCGTCGACACGCCGGGCCACGCCGATTTCGGCGGCGAGGTGGAGCGCATCCTGAACATGGTCGACGGCGCCATCGTGCTGGTCGATGCCGCCGAAGGCCCGATGCCGCAGACCAAGTTCGTGGTCGGCAAGGCGCTGAAGGTGGGCCTGCGTCCCATCGTCGCCATCAACAAGGTGGATCGCTCCGACGCCCGCTCGCAGGAAGTCATCAACGAGGTGTTCGACCTGTTCGCGGCGCTCGACGCCAGCGACGACCAGCTCGACTTCCCGATCCTCTACGGTTCCGGTCGCAATGGCTGGATGGCCGAGTCGCCGGAAGGCCCGCAGGACCAGGGCATGGCGCCGCTGTTCGACCTCGTGCTCAAGCATGTGCCGGAGCCGACCGTCGATGACGGCCCGTTCCGCATGATCGGCACGTTGCTCGAAGCCAACCCGTTCCTCGGCCGCATGATCACCGGGCGCATCACCTCCGGCTCGATCAAGCCGAACCAGTCGATCAAGGTGCTGGCGCAGGACGGCTCGGTGGTCGAGCAGGGCCGCGTCTCCAAGATCCTCGCCTTCCGCGGCATCGAGCGCCAGCCGATCGAGGAAGGCGTGCAGGGCGACATCATCGCCATTGCCGGCCTTTCCAAGGGCACCGTTGCCGATACCTTCTGCGACCTCGGCGTCGATGCGCCGCTGAAGGCGCAGCCGATCGACCCGCCGACCGTCACCATGTCCTTCATCGTCAACGACTCGCCGCTCGCCGGCACCGAAGGCGACAAGGTGACCAGCCGCGTCATCCGCGACCGCCTGCTGCGGGAAGCGGAAGGCAATGTGGCGCTGAAGATCGAGGAATCCACCGATAAGGACTCGTTCTTCGTGTCCGGCCGCGGCGAACTCCAGCTCGCCGTGCTCATCGAGACCATGCGCCGCGAAGGCTTCGAGATCGCGGTGTCGCGTCCGCGCGTGGTGTTCACCAAGGATGCCGACAGCGGCGAAATCCTCGAGCCGATCGAGGAAGTGCTGATCGACGTCGACGAGGAATATTCCGGCGTGGTCGTGCAGAAGATGAGCGAGCGCCGCGCCGAGATGGTGGAGATGAAGCCTTCGGGCGGCAGCCGCCAGCGCCTGGTGTTCTACGCTCCCACCCGCGGCCTCATCGGCTATCAGGGCGAACTGATGACCGACACCCGCGGCACTGCCATCATGAACCGGCTGTTCCACGCCTATCAGCCGCACCGGGGCGAGATCCCCGGCCGCCGCAACGGCGTGCTGATCTCCAACGAAGCCGGCGAGGCGGTGGCCTATGCGCTGTGGAACCTCGAGGATCGCGGCCCGATGATGATCGAGCCGGGCTGGAAGGTCTATCAGGGCATGATCGTCGGCGAGCACAACCGCGAGAACGATCTCGAGGTGAACGTGCTCAAGGGCAAGAAGCTCACCAACATCCGCACCACCTCCAAGGACGAGGCGGTGCGCCTCACCCCGCCGATCCGCATGACGCTGGAGCGTTCGCTGGCCTGGATCCAGGACGACGAGCTGGTCGAGGTGACGCCGAAGTCGATCCGCATCCGCAAGCGCTGGCTCGATCCCAACGAGCGCAAGCGCGAGGAGCGCCGCAAGGAAGCCGAAGGCGTCTGAGCCCGCTTCCCGCCCCCACCTATCAAGCAACGGCCGCCTCTCGGGGCGGCCGTTTCGTTTGGCGCTCCGGCCGGCGAGGCGGGGCTGTGGTGGACCGCTGCGCGATTTCGCCACAAAGCTACTTGATCCCGCGCCCGGCTTTTGCTCCCATAAGCGACATGGGCACGCTTCTCTTCGAAACCCGCCGGGCCCGCCCGGCAGATGCTCCCGACATCGCCGAGATCCACGACTCGGCGTGGCGCGCGGCTTATCGCGGCCTCATCCCCGGCGTCGAGCTCGAGAAGATGATCGAGCGACGCGGGCCGGGCTGGTGGGAAACCGCCTTGCGGCGCGGCTCGCGCGTGCTGGTGCTTACCCATGCCGACCGGATCGCCGGCTATGCCAATCTCGGCCGCAACCGCGCGCGCGGCCTGCCCTATGAGGGCGAGATCTACGAGCTCTATCTGCGGCCGGAATATCAGGGGCTCGGCTTCGGCCGCCGGCTGTTCACCGATTCCCGCAAGGAACTGGCCGGGGCCGGCTTTGACGGCGTGACGGTATGGGCGCTGGCCGCCAACGAGCCGGCGCTGGCGTTCTACCGCGCGCTCGGCGGCGCCAACATCGCCCGCTCCTCCGAGACCTTCGGCGGCCGCACGCTGGAGAAGCTCGCCTTCGGCTGGGCCGGCTGAGCGCCGGAAGCCGGTACGCCCCCATTCCCGAACGCTTGTTCCCGTCCCCACATTGCCGGCCACGGCGATGCGGGCTCACAGCGCCATGAGCTTGGCGATGATCGCCGCGGCGTCGCCGCTGATGCGAAAGGTCTTCAGGCGGGCGGTGGCGCCCGAGGCGAGCTCGATCTTCGCGACCGGCACGTCCAGCAGCTTGGCCAGCAGGCGGGCGAGAGCCGCATTGGCCTTGCCGTCCTCCGGCGCTGCGCTGACCCGCGCCTTCAGCGCGCGCCGACCATCCGCCAGCTCGACGATGCCCTCGACGGCATCGCGCCCGCCGCGCGGGGTGGCGCGCACGCTCACCGTCACGCCGTCATCGGTGGGCGTCCAGGCGGCCTGCACCGCCACGGCGAAACCTCCGCTGCTCAGGTCACGAGCTCGAACACCAGGTTGCGGATGAAATACAGGCCGATGATCAGGATGATCGGCGAAACGTCGATGCCGCCGAGATTGGGCAGCAGCCGGCGGATCGGCGCCAGCACCGGCTCGGTGATGCGCCAGAGGAACTCGCCGACGCTGCGCACCACCTGATTGTGCGGATTGACCACGTTGAACGCCACCAGCCAGGACAGGATGGCCGAGGCGATAAGGATCCAGACATAGAGCGAGATGAGCGTATCGAACAACCAGAGCAGCGAATACATCGCGAACCTCAAGTGGGGCGGGCGGCGCAGGGCCTGAGCTGAGGAATGCTTAAAGGCGCGGCCGCATTGCGGCAACCCCGATCGCACCAGCCAGCTTTCTTACCCGCTTTCCGGCGGTGGGGAAGGGCAGGCGCTGCGGATGCCTCATTCGGCCCCGGTGCCGCCGGCCTCGCTTTCGCGGGAAAACGTGCTCGTCTGTGTGTGATGCGACGTGGCTGCTTGACAGGGCGTCGGGGGCGAACGTACAAGGCGCGGCCTGATGGTGAGGGGCCGTAGCTCAGTTGGGAGAGCGCTGCAATCGCACTGCAGAGGTCAGGGGTTCAAATCCCCTCGGCTCCACCATCGGAACGACGCAGCCGCTGATATCAAGCGAAACGCTCCTCCCGACATTCGGCCTCAGTGGTAGTGACACGGGCCGGTTTCGGGCTTGCCGCCCCCAGGGCCGCGTGACCTGTCCTGCCGGATGAACATGGAGCAGACCCGCATGCGCCATTTCTCCCTTCTGGTCTCTCTGATCGGCTTGTTGGCTTCGCTGAACCAGGCGGCGGTTGCCGAGGTGGTCCCGCGTGCGGCGGTCGCGATCGTGGAGTTCCAGTACATCGACACTTCGGGAGAGCCGCGGGACCAGAAGGCCGACCACCGGGCTCGACTGCAGGCCTTCATGAGCGCGCTGAGGCGGGACATTGCCGCCAGCGAGGCGTTCCGCGTCGTTTCCCTGCCGTGCCAGCCTTGTGTTTTGACGGATGCGACTGTTTCCGAATTCACCGCGGCGGCGCAGCATGCGGGCGCCGATCTCCTGCTGGTCGGCGGCATCCAGAAAATGAGCACGCTGGTCCAGTGGGCCAAGGTGGCCCTGATCGATCTCAAGACCGATAAAAAGGTGCTCGAACGCCTCTACACCTTTCGCGGTGACAATGATGAGGCATGGCGAAACGCCGAAAGCTTTATCGCCGGGCAGATCGTTTCCCTATACCCGCGTGGCGGGGATGAATAATCGGGTCCTGCCGGGCACTTGCCTCATGGCGGGAAGTGGCATTTGCTGCTTTTATGACCTTCCCCACCAGTCTTGTTGACCTTGCCGGCTACATCGCGCTGCTGCTGTGGGGCACCCATATGGTGCAGACCGGTGTGCAGCGCGCCTTCGGCCCGCGATTGAAGACCATCCTCGGCGCGGCATTGGGCGACCGCTTTCGTGCCTTCATTGCCGGGCTTG
>NZ_JAHBGD010000019.1:135030-333593 GCF_018390605.1 Ancylobacter defluvii | reverse complement strand
TTCGCCGCCGGCGGCCTGGTCGAACTGGTGCCGGCGCTTGCCGTCATGCTTGGCGCCAATGTCGGCACGACGCTGATCGTGCAGCTGCTCTCCTTCGACATCGCCGTGGTCGCGCCCGCCTTCATCCTCATCGGCGTGCTGATGTTCCGACGGGATACCGCGTCGCAGACCCATGATCTCGGCCGCGTGCTGATCGGGCTGGGCCTAATGCTGATGGCGCTCGACAATCTGCTCGATCTCATGCGCGACTACGAGGATGCGCCGAGCCTGCGGCTGCTTCTCGGCGCCATCTCCACCGTCCCCCTCCTCGATGTGCTGCTGGCGGCGGGCCTGACCTGGGCGGCGCATTCGAGCGTCGCTGTGGTGCTGCTGGTGATGTCGCTCGCCGCAAATGGCGTGGTGCCGCCCAACGCCGCCTTTGCGCTGGTGCTTGGAGCCAATATCGGCACGGCGATCAATCCGCTTCTGGAGGGAGTGGCCGGCAACGACCCTGCCGCAAAGCGGGTGCCGCTCGGCAATTTGCTGACCCGCCTCATCGGCGTTGGCGTCTGCCTGCTGGCGCTGCAGCCGATCGGGCGCTTCATGGTCACGCTGCAGCCGGTCGACGCCCGGGCCGTGGCCGATTTTCATACTCTCTTCAACGTCGTCGTGGCGGTGGTTTTCCTGCCGATCCTCGGGCCGTTCGGGCGGCTTTTGACGAGGATGCTGCCGAGCCGCACCGCCGGGGCAGACCCGTCGCACCCGCTCTATCTCGATCCTGCCGCGAAAGAGACGCCGATCGTGGCACTCGGCGGTGCCGCGCGCGAGGCGCTCCGATTGGCGGATGTGTTGGAGACCATGCTGGCCGGCGCGCGAGACGGGCTGAAAAGCGGCGACCGCCGGCTGATCGCCGAGACGCGCCGGCAGGATGACGTCATCGATCGACTCAACATCGCCATCAAAAGCTATCTCACCTCGATCGATCCCGACGAGCTCGGGCCGCACGATCACCGCCGCCTGCAGGAAGTGCTCGGTTTCACGATGAACCTCGAACAGGCCGGCGATGTCGTCGATCGCTATCTGCTGCCGCACACCTCGAAGGGGCTGAAGCGCGGCCTCGCCCTGCCCAAGGAGCGGCAGGCGGAACTGATCTCGCTCATGGATCGGCTGATCACCAATCTGCGCACGGCCGCTTCGCTGTTCATGACCGAGGATCCCCGCGCGGCACGGCTTCTGGCCGACGAAAAAATCGCGTTCCGCGATGCCGAAGCCCGCGCCACGCTGCAGCATTTCGAGCGCCTGCGCGACAGCGAGCTTCCTACCGCGCAGGCGAGCGCTCTCCACCTCGATCTGCTGCGCGACATGAAATTGATCAACAGCCACATCGTTGCGGCGGCGGCCTACCCGATCCTCGAACGCAGCGGCGAACTGTTGCCGAGCCGGATCGCTCGCAGCTGATAGGGCGGGGCCTACCCTCACCATCGAGCCGTCATGCTGGATGATGCGAGCCTCGCCGCGCGCGTGTCGCCAGGCCTCGGTATGCCGGCTTGTCGTGCGTTCTCGATGGCGAAACGCTTCGGACTCTTGTCAGAGTTCGCGTCCTGTCACTTGATAGCCAGCAGAACACGATAATGCGCTCTTGGACGCGCGGGGCGCCCAAGGTGCGAGCGGTTCATCAGGGGATGCCATGCTCTATTTTCTTGCCGTGTTGATCGGTGTCGTTGCCGGGTTGCGCGCCATGACCGCGCCGGCCGCCATTGCCTGGGCCGCCCATCTCGGGTGGATCGATGTTTCCGCTTCGCCGCTGGCCTTCATGGGCTACGCATGGACGCCCTGGATATTTACCGCGCTGGCTCTCGTGGAGTTCGTCACCGACCAGCTGCCCACGACGCCCAGCCGGACGGTGCCGCCGCAATTCGCCGCCCGGCTGATCAGCGGGGCCCTCTGCGGCGCGTGCCTCGGCGTCGTGGGAGGCAGCCTGTTGATCGGAGCGGTGGCCGGTGCGATCGGCGCCGTGATCGGCACGCTGGGCGGACGGTCGGCACGCGGGCACCTTGCCGGGCTGTTCGGCCAGGACCGGCCCGCCGCCCTGATCGAGGATGCCGTGGCGGTCATCGGCGCCCTCATCATCGTCATGGTGCCGTAATGGCGGAGCCGGCCGCTTCCCGCAGCTTCGACGCGATCATCATCGGCGCCGGCCAGGCTGGCCCGTCCCTTGCCGGCCGGCTGACGGCCGCCGGCAAGAGCGTCGCTGTGATCGAGCGCCACCATTTCGGCGGCACCTGCGTCAACACCGGCTGCAAGCCGACCAAGACCCTGGTGGCGAGCGCCTATGCCGCCCGCATGGCGCAGAGGGCGGCGGAATATGGCGTCGTGCTCGACGGTACCCCCGGCATCGACATGAAGAGGGTGCAATCCCGCGCCGAGAAGATCATTCAGGACGGGCGCGCCGGCATCGAGACGTGGCTCGAAGGCATGGATGGCTGCACGGTCTTTCGCGGCCATGCCCGGTTCACCGGTCCGCATGAGGTGGAGGTTGCGGGCGAGGTGCTCACCGCGCCGCACATCTTCCTCAATGTCGGCGGGCGCGCCTCCGTGCCAGACCTGCCCGGCCTCGGGGAGGTGCCGTATCTCACCAATAGCGACATGGTCGAGCTCGATACCGTGCCGGCGCATCTGGTGGTGGTCGGCGGCTCCTATATCGGCCTCGAATTCGCGCAGATGTTCCGCCGCTTCGGCTCCCGCGTCACCGTCGTCGAGAAGAGCGCACGGCTGATCGCGCGCGAGGACGAGGACGTGTCGGCGGCGATCCGGGAGATCGTGGAAGCCGAGGGGATCGAGGTGCGAACCGGCGCCGAATGCCTGAGCTTCGCCCGGCGGGACCAAGGCGTGGCGGTGCGGGTCGGCTGCACGGAGGGCGCGCCGGAGATCGTCGGCTCGCACGTGCTGCTCGCCATTGGCCGGCGGCCGAACACCGATGATCTGGGGCTGGAAGCCGCCGGCATCGGGACCGACGCGCGCGGCTACATCACGGTCGACGATCATCTGGCGACCAGCGTGCCCGGCGTCTATGCGCTGGGCGACTGCAATGGGCGGGGAGCTTTCACCCATACCGCCTATAACGACTTCGAGATCGTCGCCGCCAACCTGCTCGATGGGCAGGACTGGAAGGTGAGCGAGCGCCTGCCCGGCTATGCGCTCTATACC
This sequence comes from Ancylobacter defluvii, assembly GCF_018390605.1. Lineage (GTDB taxonomy): Bacteria > Pseudomonadota > Alphaproteobacteria > Rhizobiales > Xanthobacteraceae > Ancylobacter > Ancylobacter defluvii. The sequence goes on along the minus strand of NZ_JAHBGD010000019.1, from coordinate 330,407 downwards.
GATCCTCCGCTCGGGCGCGTGGGAATGACGGAGGCCCAGGCCCGCGAGACCGGCCGATCGCTGCTGGTCGGCAAGCGGCCGATGAGCAAAGTCGGCCGCGCTGTCGAGAAAGCCGAGACGCAAGGCTTCATGAAGGTGGTGGTCGATGCGCAAACGCAGCGCATCCTCGGAGCAGCCATTCTCGGCACCGGTGGCGACGAGGCCATTCACGGCCTGCTCGACATCATGAATGCAGACGTCCCCTACACCGTCTTCCAACGCGCCGTGCCGATCCACCCGACAGTGTCCGAGTTGATCCCCACGCTGCTTGCGGAGATGAAGCCGGCAGCCTGAGGCGATGCATTGGTGATGCCGGATCGGCATCGGCCTCCCCCGGCGCGTCGAGGAGATCGCGCCGGGAGAGCAGAAGTTCGGCAAACTCGACTGCACGAGCAAGCTCGAACGGTAAACTTGGGATTGAAGCCGGGTTGCCGAAGGGAAGGGTGTGCGACGGCGGTTTGTCGCTAACAGCGGGTCACAGCGGTCCGAGAAAATCCGATTTCCCGACCGGCACGCCTTTGTGGCGCAGGACGTCGTAGCCGGTCGTGACGTGGAAGAAGAAGTTCGGCAGCGCGAAGGTGAAAAGATAGCCGCGCCCATCGAGCGTCACCTCGCCCTGGCGGCGCTTCAGCACGATCTGGCGATTCTCGGCGCCTTCGAATTTCGAGGCATCGAAGCCCTTCAGATAAGCGACGGTCTTGGCGATGCGCTGGTGCAGCTCGGCGAAGCTGGCCTCGTTGTCCTCAAAGCTCGGGCCTTCCGTAGCGGTAAGGCGGGCGGCACAAAACTTCGCGGTATCGCTGGCCCGCTGAACCTGTCCGGCCAGCGACAGCATGTCCGGCGCAAGCCGCGCTTCCACCAATGTGCCGGGATCAATGCCTTTCACCTGGGCGAACGTCTCTCCCTTCTCGAGGATCGCCGAAAAATTGTCGAAGGCCCGCAGAAACACCGGGACCGACGCCTCAAAGATCGAAAGGGACATGCAAATCTCCACCGACGAACGGGGTTGAAGGATGGCCTTGCTGGCCAGGCGTCATATGGGCCGAGGGATCGGCTTCGCCAACCACACGCCGACGCCTTCAACGTTCTCCGGAGTGAGCCGAGCGCCTGCGGTTCGCCGGTCGCGGTCGCTGGTGTTGATCTGGTCGATCGACCCTTCGCGATCGGAAGTCGCCCTTATCCGCACATTTGCAGCGGATAGACGCAGGCGTCCCGGTTCGGCCGTCCTCAGGCGGGACTGGCCGGATCCAGCACCTCATCCGTCCACACCCGGAAGCCCGACAGCGTGTTGGGGCCAAACGACGTCACCAGGGCGACGTCGGTCGCGTCACGCCCGCGCGCCATGAGCACGCGACCAATGCGCGGTATGTTGTTTCGAGGATCGAAAGTGTACCAGCGACCGCCCAGATAGGCCTCGAACCAGCCGGCGAAATCCATCGGTCCATAAGGGGGCGGCATGCCGATATCGCCGAGATACCCGGTGCAATAGCGCGCCGGGATGTTGAGGCAGCGACAAAAGGCGACGGCGAGATGGGCGTAATCCCGGCATACGCCCCGCCGCTCCTGATAGGCTTGGAAAGCCGTCTTGGTGGGGCGGGCGTGCTCATAGCCGAATTCGATATGGTTATGCACGAAGTCGCACACCGCCTGCACGCGCGACCAGCCCGGAGCCAAGTCCCCGAACAGCTTCCACGCGGTATCGGCGAGCAATTCCGTCTCGCAATAGCGGCTGGCCAGCAGGAAGACGAGCGCCTCCTCCGGCAGATCCTCGATGGCATGTTCGGAAGCGTCCGGCCGAAAGACGTCCGGGGCGCCATTGTCGCGTATGACTGCGTTGGTGGTGATGACGGTGCGACCGGCCGGCGCAGTCATGCGGCTGCACCAATTGCCGAATCCGTCACGGTAAGCCGCTATCGGTACACTTGGCCGCGTCACCACCAAATCGGGAACGATGATATCGGACGCTCTGCTGTAGTGGATGTTCAATACGAGGAGCATCGGCGTGGGCTGAGGGCAATCGTAGATGAGTTCAAAGCCCAGCTTGATGTCCATGCGTGTCCTCGTGGCGCGAACGACAAGCCCGATGCCATCTCGTCCCCGTTCAACGGTACACTGCTGAGCGACAAAAGGCAGAAATATTGCTTAATGAAGCTCGTTCTTCGCACTTTTCCGGCGCCTGACCGAAGGAAGCGGTCGGCAGGGGCTCATCACCGTGATCAGTTTCCCGATTCACGCGACGAAGGCGGTTGGAGATGCCCGCATCAGTATTGCCTCCTGCGCCCTGCGGCGTAGCGTCTTTCCGGAGAGGAGACGGTCGGCGGCTCTGCGGCCGCCGAAACCGGCGGCGGTCGCAGGAGGACGGGGCGGGTATCGCCCGCCCCGTCTCTGTATGTCCCGGCGCTACTCGCCAGCGCGGCTGTTCCGCATCTGCCGGACCTGCTGGACCACCTGTTCGAGGTTGTAGCTGGCGGGGTCCTGCAGCGGCGGATAGTCGACATAGGTCTCGAGTTCCCGCAGCCACAGCGCCTGGCCGATGGGCAGCAGGTTCCAGTCATAGACATAGGCGGTCACCGGCCCGGCGAGGGCGCCGCCCATGCCGAACAGCGTCTTGATCTGGTCGCCTATGGAGGTTTCGAACGGATCGCGCTTGATGTTGACCACCTGCGTCCAGTGATAGGGCATCACGCCGCTGATGAAACCGGCCGGTGCGTCCGACACCATGGCGAAATACATCTTCCAGTTCTTGTAGCGAACCGCCGACGGGTCCTTGCCGGAATAGTAGAAGAACGTGTCGCGCGCCGACTTCTCCGTCGAGCCTTCGAGATAGGCGCGCTGGTTGACGCCGTCGAGCGTGGTCTTGACGATGCCGGGATAGCTGCCCTGCTCGATCTTCGCCTTCAGCTCGTTGCCCTTGGCGCCGCCGGCGATGTCGACCAGCGTCGGCAGCCAGTCGAGCGAGGCGAAGATCTGCGTCTTCAGCGTGCCGGGCGCGATGTGTCCCGGCCAGCGCACCACCAGCGGCGCCCGCATGCCGCCCTCCCAGGTGGAGAGCTTGCCACCCTTGAAGGGCGTGGTGCCGCCATCCGGGAAGGTGATGGTCTCGGCGCCATTGTCGGTGGTGAAGACGATGATGGTGTTGTCGAGCTCGCCCATGTCCTGAAGCTTCTGCAGCACGAGGCCGATATTGTCGTCCATCTGCTTCATGCCGGCTTCGTTGACGCCCCAGTCCTTGCCGCCGGGCTCGCCCACCATGCCCATATACTTGTCCGGCAGTACGGTGGTGATGTGCATGCGCGCCGGGTTGTACCAGACGAAAAACGGCTTGCTGGTCTTCTGCGGGTCGTTGCGGTCGAGAAAGTCGATGACCTTGGCGGAGATCTCCTCGTCCACGGTCTTCGAGCGCTCCAGCGTCAGCGGCCCTTCATCCTTGCAGGTCTGGTTGGCCGAGGTACCATCGGCGGAGGTGCAGGAGAGCACCGGCCGCGGCGGCGTGAGGCAGATCGTGGTTTTCGGATCCACGGCGCCGGGCGGGTCGGTAAGGCCGGGCACCGGGGTGTTCAGGCAGGGCGGCGCGACCGTCTGCTCGGTCGGCGTCCTGTTGATGTCCGGGAAGCTGACGCCCTGCATGGCGTCGAGATGATAGAGATAGCCCCAGAACTCTTGGAAGCCGTGCGCCGTCGGCAGCGCGTCGGTATGGTCGCCGAGATGGTTCTTGCCGAACTCGCCGGTGGAATAGCCGAGATCGGAGAGGAACTTGGCCAGCGCCGGCGTGCCGGGCCGCAAATAGGATGGGCTGCCGGGCAGCTGCGGCGGAATCATGCCGGTGCGCAGAGGGTGCATGCCGGTGAAGAAGGCGTTGCGCCCGGCGGTACAGCTCTGCTCGGCATAGTAATCGGTGAACACCGCGCCTTCGCGGCCGATGCGGTCGATATTCGGCGTCTCACCCACCATCAGGCCGCGATGATAGATGCCCGGCTGCATCCAGCCGATATCGTCGCCCATGATGAACAGGATGTTCGGTCGGCTTGGAGGCTGTTGCGCCGCGGCCGGTGGCGCCACGGCGGTTATCGTCCCTGCCGCCGTCAACACCGCCGCCGCGGCCAACAGCCTGATGACATGCTTTCTGACTGCGCCCATGTTCCCGCTCCCTGTACGGGCGGAAGGCACGATTTTCTATTATTCCGATAGCTTCCGCCCAATTATCCTCATTTTGAGGCGTGGCTTTTTACCATTTTCTCAAACGAAAGAAACGCACCAAATGATTTGGCGATAGAAAATTAAAGAAAATAATGTCACGTATACTTACCGGTTTAGGGTATCGACATTTAAGAAAACTCATTTTTCTGCATGGTTTAGCTTGGGTAATTACGGATAGGCAAAGGACGTGGTCGCAGCCAACGGGGCAGCCGCCACGCCGCCATTATTGATCGACCTGACGGCGTGCAGAGGTGGGGGAACGGACATCGCCGGGTGAGGAGAATTGTCCTGGCGCGATGAGGACTCTGCCCCACACAGCGAGCGACCAGCCGCCCGCCACGGCAGTCGTCTCGCTCCGCCCGCCGGTCGTCGCGAGGGCGCTTCTTCGGCGCGCGCCCCGCCCGGCGGAGACACCCCCGCCGGGCGGGGTGTTTCAGTTCGGCGCGCCGGCGCCGGACTTGGCGGCGTTGGCCTTCACCCGTTCCTCGATCTCGCGCGACACCTGGTCGATGGTGAAGCTGGCCGGAACCTGGCTCGGCGGGTAGTCGATGAAGCTCTGCAGCAATGCGCCGGCCTTCGCCGACATATAGGCCATGAGGTAAGCATTCTTCGCCCGCCAGTCGTCATACTGATCGGAGACGATGTCGGCCCGTTCATACGGGTCCATGCGAAGATTGAACAGCTTGGGAACCCACAGGCAGGTGAAGGGCTCGTACCAGACGCGGAACCCGCCCGGCGCCCGCATCTCGCAGAACACCGCCTTCCACGGCCCGTTGCGATAGGCGACCATCAGGCCGTCATCGTTGAAATAGGCGAATTCATTGCGGTTGCCGTGCTCCTGCTGTCCCGTCACGTAGGGCAGCTGGTTGTAGCCATCGAGGTGCACCTTGAAGGTCTTGCCGCCGATGCTGGTGCCCTGAAGCAGCTTTTGCTTGATGTCCGGCTCACCCGCGGCCGCGAGCAGGGTCGGAAACCAGTCGAGGCCGGACACCATGTCGACGCCGACCGAGCCGGGTTTGACCTTGCCGGGCCAGCGGATCATCGCCGGCACGCGGAAGGCCCCTTCCCAGTTCGTGTCCTTCTCGTTTCGGAACGGCGTGGTCGCCGCGTCCGGCCAGGACCATTGGTTCGGGCCGTTGTCGGTGGTGTAGACGACGATGGTGTTTTCGGCGATGCCGAGATCGTCGAGCTTCTTCAGCAACTGGCCGACATGGCCGTCATGCTCGATCATGCCGTCGGCATAGTCGTTGCCCGGCATGCCGCTCTGTCCCTGCATCGAGGGGCGGATATGGGTGAAGGCGTGCATGCGGGTGGTGTTCATCCAGGTGAAGAACGGCTTGCCCGCCTTGACCTGCCGCTCGATGAAATCGGCGGCGGCGCTCGTGGTCTCGTCGTCGATGGTCTCCATCCGCTTGCTGTCGAGCGGGCCGGTATCCTCGATCTTGCCGTCGGCGGAGGCCTTCAGCACCCGCGCGGGGAATTGGCCTTGACCCAGTCGGGATCATCCTGGGCCAATAGGGTCGCTCGGGCTCCTCCTCCGCGTTGAGGTGGTACAGATTGCCGAAGAACTCGTCGAAGCCGTGATTGGTCGGCAAATATTCGTCACGGTCGCGAGATGGTTCTTGCCGAACTGGCCGGTGGCATAGCCGAGCGGCTTGAGCGCCTGCGCGATGGTGACGTCGCGATCCTGCAGGCCGACGCTCGCGCCGGGTATGCCGACCTTGGTGAGGCCGGTGCGCTTCGGCGTCTGGCCGGTGATGAAGGAGGAGCGGCCGGCGGTGCAGCCATTCTCGGCATAATAATCCGTGAACTTCATGCCTTCCTTGGCGATCCGGTCGATGTTGGGCGTCTGGTAGCCCATCAACCCGAAGGAATAGGCGCTGATATTGGTCTGTCCGACATCGTCGCCGAAGATGACGAGGATGTTCGGCCGGGCGGCCTGCGCCGCCGCCGGGGGCTGCTGGGCCGAGCTCACGCCCGCCACCCCGGCCAGGCCGACCGTTATCACGGCGGCCGAGGCCAGCAAGTTGCGAAGTCCTATTATTTCCTCCCTGGTGCCTGTCGGGCGCTCTACGTCGTTTCGACACACGGTGCACCGCTTCGGGCGCGCGGTGGCCGGATTGTCGCCGGCGGTCATGGCCGGGGCCTAGCCCATGCAGGCATCCTCGGCCGCGCTGTATCCGGCGGGGCGGGGCTCGCTCTTCTGCGGTCGGCCCCGGCCGAGCGCGCCATCGGAGCGTGCCCGCAGATAGATGAAGATGGCGTCTATGTAGCACATCACGTTCGGATTCACCCCGAACGACGGCATGACCAGCTCCTGGCTGGCATCGACGTTCTTCTTGCCATTGGTCACGATGTCGAGGAATTGGCTGTAGCTGAGCGTTTTCAGCGCATCGACAAGCGAAGGGGCAAAGCTCGATCCCAATCCGTCCGGGCCGTGGCACTGCATGCAATTGGCGGTGTAGCGGGTGTAGCCGATCGCCGTGTACCAATCGACGGTGCCATCCGGGGAGATCTTGAAGGTGGGGTTGCCGTCCTTGTCGGCATACTTGCCCTCATCCGATCCGGCGACGGCCGGATCGCCCGACCCGTCGGCGCGCAGCTGGGCCGTGAGGGCAAGCAAGCCTGCAACGACGACGACAAACCATGCTCGCGGTCTCATCATCCGCTCCTGCGTCGGCTTCCACGGCAATAGTTAGCACGATGCGATAGCCGGCTCCATGACGCGCCGCCGCCCGCGCGGCTAATTGCTGCCGTAGCGTGCCGCGATGTCGCGGGACAGCCGGGCGCCGGCCTCGAGATAGCGTTGCGCCACCAGCTCGGCGGACGGCGTGCAGCTATGATAGACCTGTCGGTAGCTCTCATAGCCGCGATTGAAGGCGGCGACCATGAGCCCGCGCCGCTCCTCGGAGGGCTGCTCGGTCTCCAGCAGGCCCTGCATTTCGTCGCGCCATCGCCCGGCATCCGGCGTGCCGCAAAGCGGGCGGATATAGTGGAGCGTGCCAAGCATCTCCGCCAGCCGCAGCATGTCCGCCTCATAGGGCGGGGCGGAGCCCTGGTTCGGTCGGGACGCCGTCTGGGCGCCGGCGGGGGTGGCCAGCGCCAGCGCCAGGCCAACAGCGACCGCACCCGCCGCAAGGCGCGGACGGAATGGGCGCAGACGGGCGGGCAGGTTCGGGCAGCGTGTCATCGCGCTTGTGGTGAGCCGGAGCGGCGGCGGCGTCAAGAGCCGGCGACAAGCGCGCGGGCCGCCGCGACGATGCCGGTGAGGCCTTCGGTGCTATCCTCGGGCAGATGGTGCGGATCGAACCAGCCGACCTCCGCCGCCTCCGGTCCGGTCGACGGCTCGCCGTCGAGCCAGAGCCCGGCATGGCTGACCACGACGAAATGGGCGCTGACCTCGCCGGCCTCGTCGCGGCGGATGATGTCGAGCGCGCCGGCGACCCCTAGCACCCGGCAGGCGACGCCAACCTCCTCCATCACCTCGCGGGCAGCGCCCTCGGCCAGGGTTTCGCCGGGCTCCAGCCGCCCGCCCGGCAGCGACCACAGCCCGCGCAGCGGCGGCGCGCCACGCCGGGCGAGCAGCACCTGCCCGTCGCGGAAAACGGCGGTGGATACCGCCAGCACGGGGCGGATCGGCGGCTGGGTCATGATGGCGGACTCCGTGATTCCCCCGGCATCCTAAGGTCGGCGCGGCGGCGCGCCAATGACGACCGCTGGCCGCGGTCGTGCTAAGCAGGGCAGGCACTCATTGCATCCGCAGCTGCGACAGGCACGATGTGAAACCGGCTGCCTAGATCGGGCCGCAATCCCGGCCGAGGCTTGCGGCGCTTCGAGCTGAGACATGGCGGGAGGGGAAGGGAAGCGATGAACCAAGTTACCGGAACCGTGCGGCAGGCCGCGGGCCTGGCCGTTCTCGCCGTCGTCGGCCTTGTTTCCGTATCGGCGGCGGCGGTTGCGGGAAGCCCCACCCCGCCGGCCCCGCAGCCCACCGCCGATGGTCGGCCCGATCCGGTATGCGCCAGCTATGGCAAGGATTTCACCCGGGTTGCCGGCACCTCGACCTGCGTCAAGATCAGCGGCTATGTGCAGACCGATGGCTACCGCCAGTCGCTGCTGACCGGCGATCCGCTGGCGCCAGCGCTTACCAGCAAATAGGTCGCCTCAGCGCCCGAAGGCGTCGAAATAGCGCGTCGCGATGTCCTTGTAGACGCGGGTGAGCGCGTGGATCTCCTCGACCGGTGTCGCCTCGTCCACCGCATGCATCGAGGTGCCGACGAGGCCGAATTCGACCACCGGACAGTAATCCTTGATGAAGCGCGCATCCGAGGTGCCGCCGGTGGTGGAGAGCTCCGGCGTGCGGCCGGTGGCGTCGCTGATGGCGGCGACCACCAGGTCGACGAAATCGCCGGGCGCGGTGAGGAAGCTGTCGGAGGAGCGCTCCTCGAAAGCCAGGGAAAACCGCACCTCGTTGCCGGCGGCGGCCTTGAGCCGGCGCTCCACCTCTGCCTTCAGCGTGTCGGGCATCCACAGATCGTTGAAGCGGATGTTGAAGCGCGCCTTCGCCTCGGCCGGGATGACGTTGAAGGCGGGGTTGCCGACATCCACCGACACGACCTCGAGATTCGAAGCCTGGAAATGCGCCGAGCCACGGTCGAGCGGCTCGGCGGTGAGCGCGGTGATCAGCCGCGCCATGCCGGGGATCGGGTTTTCGGCGAGATGCGGATAGCCGACATGGCCCTGCTTGCCGTGCACGGTGAGCGTGCCGGAGAGCGAGCCGCGACGGCCGATCTTCACCATGTCGCCAAGTGCGGCGCGGCTGGAGGGCTCGCCGAGCACGCAATGGTCGAGCCGCTCGTCGCGGTCGGCCAGCCAGCGCAGCAGCTTCTCGGTGCCGTTGATCGCCGGGCCTTCCTCGTCGCCGGTGATCAGCAGCGAGATCGAGCCGGGCAGCTTGTCGCCGTGCTCGGCCGCCAGGTCGAGCGCCGCGGCGGTGAAGGCGGCGACGCCGCTCTTCATGTCCACCGCACCACGGCCATAGAGCAGGCCGCCATGAATGGCCGCCTCGAAAGGCGGGAAGCGCCAATGTGCCGGATCGCCGGGCGGCACCACGTCGGTGTGCCCGGCGAAGCAGAGATTGGGACCCCTGGTGCCGAAGCGGGCATAGAGATTCTCGACGTCCGGCGTGTCGCGACCGGTAAGCGTCACGCGGTGCACGCGGAAGCCGGCGGCGCCGAGCAGGCCTTCGAGATAGGAGAGGGCCCCGCCCTCCTCGGGTGTCACCGAAGGACAGCGGATGAGCGTGCGGGTAATCTCGACGGGATCGGCAGAGCCGGACATGCGACGGTCTCCTCGAAGCCTAGCCTTATACCTTGCTCTCCCCGGCGGGGAGAGGTGGCCCGTGCAGCAGCCCGGCGAGGGCTTCTGGCGAAACCGGACCGACCCTCGCCGTAATCTTCTCCGCAAGGCGGAGAAGGGGGACAAGCCGCCGTCGCTCAGTCCCTGAGCAGGTCGTTGATCGAGGTCTTGGAGCGGGTCTGTTCGTCCACCCGCTTCACGATCACCGCGCAGTAGAGCGACGGGCCGGGCGCGCCATTGGGAAGCGGCTTGCCGGGCAGCGCGCCGGGCACCACCACCGAATAGGCCGGCACCTCGCCGACGAACACCTCGCCGGTGGCGCGGTCGACGATCTTGGTGGTCGCCGAGATGAACACGCCCATGGAGAGCACCGAGCCCTTGCGCACGATCACGCCCTCGACGACCTCGGAGCGGGCGCCGACGAAGCAGTCGTCCTCAATGATCACCGGACCGGCCTGCAGCGGCTCCAGCACGCCGCCGATGCCGACGCCGCCCGAGAGGTGCACGCGGGCGCCGATCTGGGCGCAGGAGCCCACCGTCGCCCAGGTGTCGACCATCGAGCCTTCGCCGACCGAGGCGCCGAGATTGACGAAGGAGGGCATCAGCACGACGTTCGGCGCGATATAGGCCGAGCGGCGCACGATGGCGCCCGGCACGGCGCGGAAGCCGGCGGCGCGAAACTCGGTTTCGCCCCAGCCGTCGAACTTGGAGGGCACCTTGTCCCACCAGGTCGCGCCGCCGGGGGCGCCGGTGATCGGGGCCATGTCGTTGAGGCGGAAGGAGAGCAGCACCGCCTTCTTGAGCCACTGGTTGACCGTCCAGTTACCGTCGGCACCCTGCTCGGCGACGCGCGCCTTGCCGGCGTCGAGCAGACCGAGCGCCGCATTCACGGCGTCGCGAACCGGACCCTTGGTGTCGAAGCCGATCTCCGCGCGCTTCTCGAAGGCGTCCTCGATGATGGTCTTCAGCTCGCTCGACATGCTCTGTTACTCCGCTAAATGGCGGGGGACTTGTTGCGGCGTGGATGGCCGGGTGTCAACGGGTCGGTTCAACCCGCGTCGCGGGCGATCACCCCGCGCACGGCGCGCAGGAAGGCGGGCAGGTCGTCGGTAACGTGCTGGATATGCTGGGCGTCGCGTCCGTCATGTTCCCAGGCCTCGCGGTCGGCGGGGCTGACGGCGAGGCCGCGCGGGACCACCAGCACGGTGCGCATGCCGAGCGCGTGCGGCACCTCGAGATTGCGGGCCAGGTCCTCGAACATCGCCGCGCGGGTCGGCTCGACGCCATACAGGCCGAGGAAGTGGCGATAGGCCGGTTCCTGCGGCTTGGGGTGGAACTCGGAAGCGACGATGTCGTGCACGTCGGCGAAATGGTCGGAGATGCCGAGCTTGCCCAGGATCGCCTCGGCATGGGCGCGCGAACCGTTGGTGTAGACCAGCTTGCGGCCGGGCAGCGCGCCGAGCGCCTCGCCGAGTTCCGGCGCCGGATCGAGCTCGGACAGGTCGATATTATGCGCATTGGCCAGGAACGGGTCCGGGTCCATGCCGTGCTCGATCATCAGCCCGCGCAGCGAGGTGCCGTATTTGCGGTAGTAGCCCTTCTGCAGCGCGAAGGCGTCGTCGAGCGACAGGCCGAGATAATCGGCGATGTAGCTGCGCATGTTGAGGTCGATCTGCCGCCACAGGTCGAGACCGGGCGGATAGAGCGTGTTGTCGAGGTCGAACACCCAGGTGTCGACGCCGGAGAAGCTGGCGGATGCGGGGGCGGTATCGGTGGCGTGCGGCATGACGCCATCCATAGCGAAGAGCCGGGTCGCAGGCGAGGCGCGATTTCACGCCTCGCCCCGGGATCGCGCCTCAGCGGCGGATCAGCGTGCCGGCGCCGTGGTCGGTGAGCAGTTCGAGCAGCACGGCGTGCGATACCTTGCCGTCGAGGATCACCACGCCTTCGACGCCCTGTTCCAGCGCGTAGATGCAGGTCTCGACCTTGGGGATCATGCCGCCGGAGATGGTGCCGTCGGCGATCAGCGCGCGAGCCTGGCTGATCGACAGTTCCTTGATGAGGTTCTTGTCGCGGTCGAGCACGCCGGGGACGTCGGTGAGCAGCAGCAGGCGCTTGGCGCCGAGCGCCCCGGCGATGGCGCCGGCGAAGGTGTCGGCGTTGACGTTGAAGGTGCCGCCCTCCTCGCCGGTGGCGACCGGGGCCAGCACCGGGATCAGCTCGCGGCCGAGAATCTGGTCGAGCACGGTGGTATCGACGCTCGACGGCTCGCCGACGAAGCCGAGATCGATCACCTGCTCGATATTCGAATCCGGGTCGAGGACGCTGCGGGTGACCTTGGAGGCGATCACCATGTTGCCGTCCTTGCCGGACAAGCCCAAAGCCTTGCCGCCGGCTTCGTTGATGAAGCCGACCAGCGATTTGTTGATCGAGCCGGCCAGCACCATCTCGACGATCTCGACGGTGGCCTTGTCGGTGATGCGCAGCCCGGCAGCGAATTCCGACTTGATGCCGAGCTTGGCCAGCATGGCGCCGATCTGCGGCCCGCCGCCATGCACCACCACCGGGTTCACGCCGGACTGTTCGAGCAGCACGATATCCTGCGCGAAATCCCGCGCCACCTGCTCGTCGCCCATGGCGTGGCCGCCATATTTCACCACGATGATGGCGTCGTCATAGCGCTGCATGTGCGGCAGCGCCTGCACCAGCACCCGGGCCTTGGCGTGGTCGTCCAGCGGATCGGCGGTGGTCTCGAGGGTCGTGTCGGACATCAGAGCGGCATCTCTCGGCGAGTGATCGGCAGCCGGCTCTTCTAGCCGATTTTCATGACGCTTCTCAATCGGGCTGTCTCAGCTCCGTCGTCCCGATCGTTCGGGATCGAGATGTGGAGACTGATCCGGGCGGGCGACCGGGACGTTCAGCGCCCGTCCTTGCGGGTGAACTGGTCGAATATGTCGTTCAAGGGCTGCAGCGTGGGATCCTGCGGCTGATTCGCCGGATCGATACCGGGGGCCGGGCGAGCGCCGGCGCCGCCGCCGAGCAGTCCGCCCAATATGCTGCCGAGAAGGTCTCCCGTCGGGTCGCCGCCCTGTCGCGGCTGCGGGGCGGCGCCGGCTTCCGGCTGCTCGCCCGTCCCCCGTCGGCCGCCGCCCAACAGGCCGCCCAGCAGATCGTCGAGCGGGTTGCCCGTCGAGGCCGGGCTGCGCGGATCGTCCGGGGTCGTACCGTCGCGCGAGGCGCCGCCGAGGCCGCCCCTCGCCAGGCCTTCCAGCAGGTCCTGCAGCGGGTTGCCGGAGGGGGATGCAGACCCCGCGCGCTCGGCCGGGGCACCGCCCCCCAATATGCCGCCCAAGAGATCGTCGAGGCCGCCCCCCGTCGAGGCGCCGGTGGAGGAGCCTTCCGGGGCTCGGTTGCCGAGCAGGCCGCCGAGAAGATCGCCAAGGCCACCACCACTTCCGCCACCACTACTTCCGCTACCCGCGGCGCCGCCACCCTTCATCAGGCCGCCAAGCACCAGCGCGGCGATGGCCGGCAGCATCTGCTTCAGCAGGGAGGAACTGAGCCCGGTCTCGGAGGATGCGCGCGCCGCGACCGCGCGGCTTACCTCCGGCGAGCCGAACATGGCGGCGAGCGCGTCCGTGCCCTGCGCTTTCAGCGCTGGGGCGGGCGTCGCCTCCGGGTCGTCGAAAGCCTGCGAATAGGGATTGCGGGCCATGGTGCCAAGAAGCCCGGCCAGGCCTTCCGGTGTACGCGTGCTGCGGTCGAGGCCGACCGAGAAGGCCGGCAGCAGGGCCTCCACCGCCTGCTGCGCCTGCTCCGGCGAGATGCCGTAGCTGCGCGCAAGGTTGTCGAACACCTGGCCGTGCTGCGCCTGGGAGAGCAATTCCTGCAACTGATTCATCGCATGCTCCTGTCACACCGTCCCGATACGGCTGTTGCATCCGGCCGGTCGCGGCGACCATACGCCAATCGGCCGGGTGGGCCTATGCGCGGTGCAGCGGAGCATGCCGGCCGTGTCGTCGTTCGCGCTTTCACCCTGCCGGGGCGCTATCGTCCGCCGCCGCCTCCATGCGATAAGCCGGGCCATGAAGACGACATCCGCATCCCCGGCCCGCTTCGTCACCGGCTCGACCATGGCCCACGTCGCGGTAATGACGGCGGCCGGCTCGGTCGGGCTGGTGGCGGTGTTCGTCGTCGACCTGCTCAACCTGTTCTACATCTCGCTGCTCGGTGAAGAGGAACTCGCCGCCGCCATCGGCTATGCCGGCACGGTGATGTTCTTCGTCACTTCGGTGTCGATCGGGGTGATGATCGCCGTCTCGGCGTTGATCTCGCGGGCTATCGGCGCCGGCCGGCGCGAGGAGGTGGGGCGCATCTCGACCTCCGGCTTCGTCTATATGACGCTTGCCTGCGTGATTACCGCCGGCGCGATGATGCCGGTGCTGACGCCGCTGCTCTCCCTGCTGGGCGCCACCGGGCGCACGCTGGAGATCGCCCGCGATTTCCTGATGGTCGTGCTGCCGTCGACGCCGCTGCTCGGCATCGGCATGGCGGCCTCCGGCACGCTGCGCGGCCTCGGCGATGCGCGGCGCTCCATGCTGGTGACGCTGATCGGCGGCCTGGTGACGGCGGCGCTCGACCCGGTGCTGATCCTGGTGCTCGACTGGAGGGTCGAGGGCGCGGCCGTGGTGTCGGTGATCTCCCGCGTGGCGATGGCGGCCTATGGCTTGTATGCGGTGCTGCGCATCCACGGTTATGCCAGCCCGCTGCGCTGGCGCGACTTCCGGCACGATGTCGGGCCGCTCTCCGGCATTGCGGTGCCGGCCATCCTCACCAACCTCGCCACCCCGGTCGGCAATGCCTATGTCACCTATGCGCTCGCCACCCATGGCGATGCGGCGGTGGCGGCCTTCGCGGTGGTGGGGCGGCTGATCCCGGTCGCCTTCGGGCCGCTCTTCGCGCTCACCGGCGCCATCGGACCGGTGATCGGCCAGAATGTCGGCGCCGGGCGCTACGACCGGGTGCGGCGGGCCATCCTCGACAGCCTCGTGCTCATCCTCGCCTATGTGATCGGGATATGGGCGTTGATGGCGCTGGGGCGTCATGCCGTGGCCGGCGCGTTCGGGCTGTCGGCAGAGGGCGAGGATCTGGTCGTCTTCTACTGCCTGTGGGTCGCCGGCAGCTTCATCTTCCTCGGCATGCTGTTCGTCGCCAATGCCGCCTTCAACAATCTTGGCGCGCCGCTGCGCTCCACCCTGTTCAACTGGAGCCGGGCGACGCTCGGCGTCATCCCCTTCGTGATGGTGGGCGGGCACTATTGGGGCGCACAGGGCGTGCTCGCCGGCCAGGCGCTTGGATCGGTCGCCTTCGGCGTGCTGGCGCTCGTCAGCGCCCTAGCGCTGGTGCGTCGCCTCGCCGCCGGGGCAAGCCGGCCGGAGCCGGCCGAGGCGCCGCTGGCGGGCCCCGAGCTGCCGCCTTTCTCGCGCGGCGAAGGGGCAGCCGCCCTGGAGCCTTGAGGTAACAGCGACCCGCTTGCGGCGGATGTCCTCAGATGAGGCGCAGCAGCCCGAGCGCGCCGCCGCCGAACAGCATCCAGAGCGGGCTGATCCGGGTGAACAGCAGCACCAGCACGGTGACGGCGGTGTAGAGCGCGGTCGGTACCGAGCGCGCCGCGCCCTCGGCGAGGAGGAAGCCGGAGGCGGCGATGAGCCCGATGGTCAGCGGCACCAGTCCGCCCTGAATGGCCCGGCGCCACTTCGCGGCGCGGAAGCGGTACCAGACGCCGCCGACGACATAGGCCAGCACGCAGGTCGGCACGCACATGGCCAGCGTCGAGACCAGCGCGCCGGCAAAGCCGGCGACGTGCCAGCCGATCAGCGTCACCACCAACACGTTCGGCCCCGGCACCGCCTGGGCGATGGCGAAGGTCTGGGCGAACTGCTCATTGGTCATCCAGCCGGCGACGTCGACCACCTGGCGGTGCATTTCCGGCAGCACCGCGTTGGCGCCGCCCACCGCCAGCAGCGAGAGGACGAGGAAATTCAGCGCCAGCGCGCCGAGCACGCTGTCATCGTTCATCGGATCGCCCACCAGGCGAGCGCAATCGACACCGGGGCGAGGCCGAGCATTACCCAGAGCAGCGGCAGGCCGAGCACGGCGATGCCGACAAAGGCGGCGGCGGCGATACCAAGGCCTTGTACGCTCGGGCGCCGCCACAGCATCTCGCCCATGCGACCGGCCATGGCGATGACCATGCCGGCCGCACCGGCGGCGAGGCCGGCGATGAGGTCGGCGACCGCCGGAACGTCGCTGTAGCGGGCGAACAGCGTGCCGGCGAGGATGACGAACACCGCCGGCGCCAAAGTGAGGCCGCAGAACGCGGCGATGGCGCCGGGCACGCCGCGGAAGCGCGAACCGATCACGATGGACAAATTGACGATGTTTGGGCCCGGCAGAAACTGGGCAAGACCGACCAACTCGGTGAACTCGTCCGAATCCACCCATTTGTAGCGCTCGACCACCGCCCGCCGGGCGATCGGCAGCACGCCGCCGAACGCCACCACCGCCACCGACAGGAAGCCGACGAACAGCTCGCGCAGGCTCGGCGCCGGGCGTTCGGCTTGGGGGGCGACAGATGCGGTTTCGGGCGGCATGGCCGGGCAGCGGTGAGAAAGCGACGCCCGCTTATAGACGAGTCGATCCGGATGGTAACCGGCCTTTCCAAGAGAGCATCCCATTTGGGGGGCTTCCCATCTGCCGATGAGAACGTATAGGGTACAGGCATGCATGGCACCCTTACCGATCTCGTCCTGCCGCCGGACGGCCGCCAGTCGGAGGCGGCGCTCGCCATCCGTCGCGGCGCGCTGCGCTATGTGGCGGCGCGCGGGCTGGTCGGCGTGCCGGAACTGGTGCTCGGCACCGGCCGCCGCGCCGACATCGCGGTGCTCTGCGCCAAGGGCGAGGTATGGGTCATCGAGGTGAAATCCTCGATCGCCGATTTCCGTGCCGATCATAAGTGGTTCGAATATCGCGCTTTTTGCGACCGGCTGTTCTTCGCCGTCGCCCCGGATTTCCCGCTGGACATCCTGCCCGAGGACACCGGCATCCTGGTGGCCGACGGTTTCGGGGCGGCGCTGGTCCGCGAGGCGCCGCGCCACCCGCTCGTCGCTCACCAGCGCAAGGCGCTCACTTTGCGGCTGGCGCGTTGCGCCGCCGGGCGGTTGATGGGGCTGATGGATCCCGAGGCGCTGCGCGGCATCGAGCTGTAAGGCGGGGAAAACCCCGGTAAATACTTGAAGTCGTGTCCGGCCACCTGCAAGCCTTCGACCATGGATGCGACCCAGACCCCCAGCCCGAAGCCGACCGGCGATGCCGAGCGCGTCACGCCGATGATGGCGCAGTATATCGAGATAAAAACCGCCAATCCCGACAGCCTTCTGTTCTATCGGATGGGCGATTTCTACGAGCTGTTCTTCGAGGATGCAGAGATCGCTTCGCGGTCGCTCGGCATCGTGCTGACCAAGCGCGGCAAGCACCAGGGCGCGGACATCCCGATGTGCGGGGTGCCGGTGGAGCGCGCCGAGGAATATCTGCACAAGCTGATCGCCTGCGGCCACCGCGTCGCCGTCTGCGAGCAGATCGAGGACCCCGCCGAGGCGAAGAAGCGCGGGCCGAAAAGCGTGGTGCGGCGGGATGTTACCCGTCTCGTCACCCCCGGCACCCTCACCGAGGACGCCCTGCTCGACGACCGTCGCGAGAATGTGCTGGCCGCGCTTGCCCGCCAGCGCGGCGGCGAGGGGGCGGGCGAGGACGGCTATGTCTACGCCCTCGCCTTCGCTGATATCTCCACCGGCTCGTTCCGGGTGATCGAGACCCATTCCGGCCGCCTCGCCGCCGACCTCGCGCGGGTCGAGCCGGCCGAGCTGCTGCTGTCCGATCCGGTGTATGATGAGGCTGATTTCCGCGAGATCTGGCGCAGCCTGCCGGCGGTGACGCCGCTGCCCAAGGAGAGCTTCGACGGCGCCGGCGCCGAGCGTCGGCTCGCCGGCTTTTTCGGCGTCGCCACCCTCGATGCCTTCGGCGCGTTTTCCCGCGTCGAGCTCACCGCCGCCAGCGCGGTGGTCGCCTATATCGAGCGCACCCAGCTGGGTGGTCGCCCGCCGCTCGCCGCACCTCAGCGCGAGGCGGCCACCGACATCATGGTAATCGACCCGGCGACGCGGGTGAACCTGGAAATCCTGCGCACCACGACGGGGGACCGCGCCGGCAGCCTCAATGCCGCGGTGGACCGTACCGTGACCTCGGCGGGTGCCCGCCTCCTGGCCCGACGCCTGGCCGAGCCGCTGACCGACCCCGCCCGCATCGCCGCCCGGCTCGACGCGGTGGAGGCGCTGGTCGAGGACGCGGAGCTGCGCGCCGGCCTGCAGCAGCGGCTCGCCGGGGCGCCGGACCTCGCCCGCGCGCTTGCCCGCATCGCGCTCGGCCGTTCCGGGCCGCGCGACCTTGCCGCCATCGGGCGGGGGCTGGCCGAGGGCACCGCCATTGCCCGCCTGCTGCTGGCCGGCGAGGTGGGCGAGGAACTACACGCCAATGCGCTGCTGTTCGGCGCCGTCGATCCGGCGCTGCCGGCGCTGCTTGCCACCGCCCTGGCCGACGAGCTGCCGCCCTATCGCCGCGATGGCGGCTTTACCCGCGCCGGCTTCGATGCCGATCTCGACGCCGCCCGCGCGCTGCGCGACGAGAGCCGGCGGGTGGTGGCGGCGCTGGAGCGCCGCTATGCCGAGGAGACCGGCGTCAAGTCGCTGAAGATCCGGCACAATGCGGTGCTCGGCTATTATGTCGAGGTCAGCCAGCAGAATGCCGACCGGCTGCGTGAGCCGCCCTTCGGCGCGGTTTTCGTGCATCGCCAGACCATGGCTGGGGCGATGCGCTTCACCTCCACCGAGCTCGGGGAGCTGGAAGCGAAGATCGCCAGCGCCGGCGAGCGGGCGCTGGCGCTGGAACAGGCGATCTTCGACCGGCTGGCCGCCGCCATATTGCTGGAGGCCGAGGCGATCCGCGCTGCTGCCGGGGCGCTGGCGGTGATCGACGTCACTGCCGGCCTGGCGCGCCTGGCGGTGGAGGAGGGCTATGTGCGGCCCGAGGTCGATGGCGGGCTGGATTTCCGGCTGGAGGGCGCCCGCCACCCGGTGGTGGAGCAGGCGCTGCGCCGCGATGGGGGGCCGTTCGTCGCCAATGACTGCGAGCTCTCGCCGCCCGAGGACGCCAAGGGGCGGGCCGCCTCCGGCCGCATCTGGCTGGTGACCGGCCCCAACATGGCCGGTAAATCCACCTTCCTGCGGCAGAACGCGCTGATCGCCATCCTCGCCCAGACCGGCAGCTTCGTGCCCGCCCGTGCCGCCCATATCGGCGTGGTCGACCGGCTGTTCTCGCGCGTCGGCGCCGCTGATGACCTGGCGCGCGGCCGCTCGACCTTCATGGTGGAGATGGTGGAGACCGCCGCCATCCTCAACCAGGCCAGCGAGCGCTCGCTCGTCATCCTCGACGAGATCGGCCGCGGCACCGCCACCTTCGACGGCCTATCCATCGCCTGGGCCAGCCTCGAGCACCTGCACGAGGTGAATCGCTGCCGCGGCCTGTTCGCCACCCATTTCCATGAGCTGACCGCGCTCTCCCAGCGCCTCGCCCGCCTCGTCAACGCGACGGTGAAGGTGAAGGAGTGGGAGGGCGAGGTGATCTTCCTGCACGAGGTGGTGCCGGGAGCGGCGGACCGCTCCTACGGCATCCAGGTGGCGCGGCTGGCCGGCCTGCCGGCAAGCGTGGTGGCGCGGGCCAAGGCGGTGCTGACCGAGCTGGAGAATGCCGACCGCGCGGCGCCGGCGCAGCGCATCCTCGACGACCTGCCGCTGTTCGCGGCGATCAACCGGGCGCCGGCGTCCGCCGCGCCGGTGGAGCTGGCGAAGGCGGACCCGGCGGCCGAGGCGGTGAAGACGGCGCTCGCCGGGATCGACCCGGACGAGATGACCCCGCGCGCGGCGCTGGAGGCGCTGTACCAGCTGAAGGCGGCGGCGCGGGGCAGATAGCGCGGGAGGGGCGAGCCGAGATGGCCGCTGAGTCTCAAGATTATAACGAGACCGATCACGTCCGATGGCTGGGTACTGCCACGCGCTATCTCACGGCGGCGAAAGTGCTCGTCGATACGCAGGATTACGCGTCGTCCCGCATGGTGCATCTCCCCGCCCTGCATCTGACGGCGCACGGTATCGAATTATTGCTGAAAGCTAACCTCATCGGTGCCGGGTGGACTGTCGATGATGTTCGCAAGAGGTTCGGGCATTTCCTGCTGCCGCTCTGGCGGGCGCAGGAAAATGAAAAGCTCCGCATTGAAACACGCTGTGCGGCTCGCCTTGTCCATGAAGAGGCTGCTGCGAGCGCACGTTGGGCGTGCGAATTTTCCGGCGATCCAGGCCTCCTGCTTGAGGAGGCCATCGAGCGGCTGGCCCCGCTTCACAGCTCGGAGACCTATTTCGCGCTTCGATACCCCGGAGACCCGCAACTCGTGGGGCCGCGGGTGCCGTTTCTTGCTTTTGCCTTCTGGAGGGTAGCGGAACTCGGCCGGGACCAGCCCCGGCTCATGCTGCCGGATTGAGCCGTTGCGGCCATGGCCGGGCCGGCACCGCGGCGGATGTCGTTGATCGCGTGGAGGCGCGGACAATGTGGCGAGCGCACCGGCGAGGCATTTGGCGCCCCCTTGATGGGCCCGCGATCTCGCCCGACGGCTCCCGCCGTGCGCCGCATGCGGCCGACGCGCAAACCTCGGAAGGCTCAACTTGGAAAGAAATCGCCGGCTCATCGCCCCGGCACCGCGATCACGGCCCTGGCCGGCCTTATGCCGGCTTGCGGTGCGGCAGGGGCCTCGGAAGCCCGACGGAAGGTGGCAGGCCCGGCATCCGCAAGACGAGCATATGGGGGTGGTCTACTCGGTCGTAGATATTGCGCTCCGGCGGCGCACCGACCGGCAAGGCTGAAACATCGACGCGTTCGGCGATCTACTTCGCCCGGCGTGCTTTCGCGCGGGGGGCGGCCTTTACCGGCTGGGCCGCGGCTTCTTGTGCCAGGCGGGCTTCCTTCAGCCGTGCGGTCTTCGCGTCCCGCTTTGCGGTTTCCTGCTCGATCATCGACTTGGCAATCCGCGATACCGCCTCGGCCTTGCTCTCGGTCTTGGTGAGATTGGGCTTGAACGCCGTGTCGCGGGTGGGATCGGTCATTGCCGGCATCCTCTCAAAATGAAAAAGGCCGGGATGACCCCGGCCTTCCATGGTGCTCAACTACTCCTGCCAGTACATCCGTGGTCAGGAGCCGTCGGCACGATCACGCCGCCTGCAGATTGCCAGCGGTCTGCTTGCCGGTGCGGCGATCGGACTCGACCTCATAAGAGACCTTCTGCCCGTCGCGCAGGTCGGTCCAGCCGGCCCGCTGCACAGCGGAAATGTGGACGAAGACATCAGACCCGCCGTTATCCGGCTGGATGAAGCCATAGCCCTTCTGGCTGTTGAACCACTTCACGGTACCCGTCGCCATGACGATATTCCTTTCATACGACATAGAAAATCGATCGCTTACCATAGGCAAGCGTTGTGTTGACATCGATTTGAGAGGAAGTTCGCCACAGCGCTTAAGGCGCACAAACAAAGTTCAACGTGCAAGATCGATGCGGGTAATTTACAGGATCAGGCGAGCTATCGCAACCCTGCGCCGACTTTATTTTGCCACGTCAGCCTGAGGCGCGCCCGGGGACGCCTCCGGACGACCACGGCCCACCATCGGCTTCTTTTTTGGCGCGGCGATCAATCCCTCGCGGATGGCCTGTTTCCGGGCCGCCTTGCGGGCACGTCGCACCGCCTCGGCCGCTTCCCGGTTGCGCCGTTCGGACGGCTTTTCATAAGACCGACGAGCCTTCATCTCGCGGAAGACGCCTTCCCGCTGCATCTTCTTCTTGAGGACTCTCAGGGCTTGATCGACATTGTTGTCGCGAACGAGAACTTGCAAATCCTATCCAATCTGAGCAGCCAAAGATGGCCGCGGTTTCGCACTCCACATTGAGCGGTCGCCCTGATATGGGCCTCCGCCGGCAAAAAGGAAAGCCCCCTGCCAGGACAGGCCTTCCGCAGAGGCGGGTCGGGGCCGGGCGAGCCGGCCGATACTACCGCACATGCAGCAGCCGCGAAGGCGCTCGCGAGTGGAGGCTCCCGCAAGCGAATGCCGCCAAAGCAAATGGCCGGGCTGCTCGCCCGGCCACCGCATCGTCTCGTGCGGCCCGGCTGACGCCGAACCGTATGCTGTCGATCCGCCTCAGGCCTGGCTGGCGGCCTGGGTCTTCAGGGCCGCCTGCGCCGCCGCGAGGCGGGCGATCGGCACCCGGAAGGGCGAGCAGGACACGTAGTCGAGCCCGACTTCCTCGCAGAACGCCACCGAGGCCGGGTCGCCGCCATGCTCGCCGCAAATGCCGAGCTTCAGCTTCGGGCGCACCGCCCGGCCGCGCTCGGTGGCGATCTTGACCAGCTCGCCGACGCCATCGGTGTCGATCGACACGAAGGGGTCGACCTCGAAGATGCCCTTGGAGATGTAGGTGCCGAGGAAGGTGCCGGCATCGTCGCGCGAGATGCCGTAGGTGGTCTGGGTGAGATCGTTGGTGCCGTAGGAGAAGAACTCCGCCGTCTCGGCGATCTCGCCGGCCTTCAGCGCCGCGCGCGGCAGCTCGATCATCGTACCGACCTGGTACTCGACCTTGGCGCCGGTCTCTTCCTCGACCTTGCGGGCCTGAGAATCGATCGACTCCTTCACCAGGTCGAACTCGCGCTTGCCGGTGATCAGCGGCACCATGATCTCCGGCACCACCGGCTTGCCGGTGGACTTCTGCGCCGCTACCGCCGCCTCGAAGATGGCGCGCGCCTGCATCTCGGCGATCTCCGGGAAGGCGATGGCGAGACGGCAGCCGCGGAAGCCGAGCATCGGGTTGAACTCGTCGAACTCCTTCTTGCGCGCCGCCAGCTTGGCGGCGCTCACCCCGAGGCCTTCCGCCACCTCGGCGATCTCGGCGTCGGTGTGCGGCAGGAACTCGTGCAGCGGCGGATCGAGCAGGCGGATGGTGACGGGCAGCCCGTCCATGATCTCGAACAGCTCCTGGAAGTCGGAGCGCTGGGCGGCGAGGAGCTTGGCGAGCGCGGCGCGGCGGCCCTTCTCGTCGTCGGCCAGGATCATCTCGCGCACCGCGCGGATGCGGTCGGCGTCGAAGAACATATGCTCGGTGCGCGACAGGCCGATGCCCTCGGCGCCGAAGTTCTTCGCCGTGCGGGCGTCGAGCGGCGTCTCGGCATTGGCGCGCACCTTCATGCGGCGCACGCCGTCGGCCCAGCCCATCAGCGTGCCGAACTCGCCGGAAAGCTCCGGCTGCAGCATCGGCACCGCGCCGGCGATCACCTGGCCGGTGCCGCCGTCGATGGTGAGGATCTCGCCCTTCTTCACGGTGACGCCGCCGGAGGTGATGGTCCCGGCGGCGTAGTCGACGCGGATGGTGCCGGCGCCGCAGACGCAGGGCTTGCCCATGCCGCGCGCCACCACGGCGGCGTGCGAGGTCATGCCGCCGCGCGTCGTCAGGATGCCTTCCGAGGCGTGCATGCCGTGAATGTCTTCCGGCGAGGTCTCGATGCGCACCAGGATGACCTTGCGGCCCTGGCTCTTGAGCAGCTCGGCGTCGTCGGCGGAGAACACCACCTCGCCCGAGGCGGCGCCGGGAGAGGCCGGCAGGCCGGAGCCGATCACCGTCTTCTCGGCCTTGGGGTCGAGCATCGGGTGCAGCAGCTGGTCGAGCGCGGCGGGGTCGACGCGGGCGATCGCCTCCTCGCGGGTGATCACGCCGTCATTGGCGAGTTCCACCGCGATGCGCAGCGCCGCCTTGGCGGTGCGCTTGCCGGAGCGGGTCTGCAGCATCCACAGCTTGCCGGTCTCGACGGTGAATTCGAGATCCTGCATGTCGCGGTAATGCCCTTCGAGCACGCCGGCGATGCGGGTGAATTCGGTGTAGACCTCCGGCAGCGCCTTCTCCATCGACGGCTTGTCGGAGCCGGCCTCGATGCGGGCGACTTCGGTGATGTTCTGCGGCGTGCGGATACCCGCCACCACGTCCTCGCCCTGCGCGTTGATCAGGAACTCGCCATAGAGGGCGTTCTCGCCGGTGGACGGGTTGCGGGTGAAGGCGACGCCGGTGGCCGAGGTGTCGCCCATATTGCCGAACACCATGGCCTGCACGTTCACCGCCGTGCCCCAGCTCTCGGGAATCGCGTGAAGGCGGCGATAGACGATGGCGCGCTGGTTCATCCACGAGCCGAACACCGCGCCGATGGCGCCCCAGAGCTGGTCCTGCGGATCCTGCGGGAACGGCTTGCCGAGCTCGTGCTCGACCAGCGCCTTGTAGCGCTTCACCAGTTCCTTCCAGTCGTCGGCGGAGAGGTCGGTGTCGAGGTTGTAGCCGTTATCGGCCTTGTAGCCGTCCAGCACCTCTTCGAAATGATGGTGCGGGAAATCGAGCACCACGTTCGAATACATCTGGATGAAGCGGCGATAGCTGTCATAGGCGAAACGGGGATTGCCGGAGGCCGCCGCCACCGCCTCGACCGTCACATCGTTGAGGCCGAGATTGAGTACGGTGTCCATCATGCCCGGCATGGACGCGCGGGCGCCCGAACGCACGGAAACCAGCAGCGGGTTGGCGGGATCGCCGAAGGTCTTGCCCACCAGCTTGCCGA
This sequence comes from Ancylobacter defluvii, assembly GCF_018390605.1. GTDB lineage: Bacteria > Pseudomonadota > Alphaproteobacteria > Rhizobiales > Xanthobacteraceae > Ancylobacter > Ancylobacter defluvii. The sequence continues at coordinate 306,009 of NZ_JAHBGD010000019.1, read as the reverse complement.
CATAGGCGAGGGCGTCTTCGACATTGCCCTTCAGCTCGGCCGGATAGACGTTGCCATTGGCATAATACCAGGTGCAGAGCTCGGTGGAGATGGTGAAGCCGGGTGGAACCGGCAGTCCCAGATTGGACATCTCGGCAAGGTTGGCGCCTTTGCCGCCCAGGAGGTTGCGCATGTCCGCCGCACCTTCTGCCGCGCCGTCGCCGAAGGTGTAGACCCATTTCGTCATTTCGGAAGTCCCGCTGGTTGAACGTGCCTGGACCGCACGATCATAGCCTCTATGGAAATGCTGGCGAGTTCGAAAAGGGAGCCCCATCAAGGGGTTCATCTTATTGGGAAGGCCATCCCGGATGACTTTTCCATCTCTGGTCTAGCCTTTTGAGGTGTTTCGTTCAATCCATCATTCGCAGTGCGGCGAATTATATCGCACTGCAACGTGATAGATAGGGCGATTGCGTCCTAAGCGACGTTGCGGCAGCCTCCCGCCGCCGGGAGAAAAACCGAGCGTACTAAGGGATACTGGGGAATGACAAAAATTGTCGACACGCTCACGCCGCATGTGCTGAGCCTTCTGCGGGTCATGACCGCCCTGCTGCTGATGCAGCACGGAACGACGAAAGTGCTGGGGTTTCCAGTCACGCCGCAGACCGGAGTCAGCTTCGCCACGCCGGGCGGCATTGCCGGCCTGTTCGAGCTGTTCGGCGGCGCGCTGCTGCTAATCGGCCTGTTCTCGCGGCCGGTGGCCTTCGTGCTGTCCGGCATGACCGCCGTGGCCTATTTCCTCGTGCATGCGCCGCGGGATTTCTTCCCGATCCTGAACGGCGGCGAACTGGCGGCGCTGTACTGCTTCACGCTGTTCTTCCTCGCCTTCGCCGGCCCCGGCCCGTGGAGCGTCGACCGGCTGATCGGCAAGAAGATCTGAGGATAGGGAATCCCACGATCCGACCGCCGCCGGATGCCGGCGGCAAAATGAGCTGATGGCCGGGCGCTGCCCGGCCATTCGCCTGCGGCGGCCCCTGCCGGCCGTCGTCGTCACAGATTGATGGTGCCGTTGCCGATCAGGCCCATGACGCCGATGAAGATCAGATAGATCGCCACGATGTAGTTGAGCAGACGCGGCATCACCAGGATGAGGATGCCGGCGATCAGCGCGACGATGGGCTGGATGGCGATGATGCTGAGGGACATGAAGCGGTCTCCGGTGGGTGCCCGTCATGAACGGCCGGAGGTACGGGAAGGTTCCCGACCGACGGTGCGATGCACCATCGGAGCGCAGCTTTCACTCCGCCGGGCCGGCGTGGTGATTCTGGTCCCTGGTCACGAGATAAAGGCCATAACACGCCGCCAGCAGGAGGAGCGGGGAAATATACCACGCGAGAGTTGCGGCGGTCATGGCTTCAATCGCTTCAGGAGCAGCCTTGCCATGTAAGCTATGGCCGAACCGCTGAGAATCCAAATGGCGGTGATGCCGAGAGCGGACCATCCGCCGGTCGGGCCGGGCACTCCATAGGAAAGCGCGACGATCGGCCCAACCCCGCCAGTGATGAACATCGCGGCGGCCACATTGTTCAACAGCGTGGCCGTCAGCTTGATGCGCTCGTTCTGGATCAGGCTCATGGCGGCCTTGTCGCGCTACGGCCGTTTTCAGCCCTCGATGCGGTCGAAATCGGCGACCTGACGGGTGATGGCGCGGATATCGGCGAGCAAAGCGAGGCGGTTGGCCCGCAGGGCCTTGTCCTCGGCATTCACCGTCACCTTCTCGAAGAAGGCGTCGACCGGCGCGCGCAGGCTCGCCATGACGCCCATGGCGCCCTCGAAATCCTCCGCCTTCAGCGCGGTGCCGATCAGCGGGCCGGCCTTGGCGATGGCGTCGGCCAGCGTGCGCTCCTCGGCCTCGACGAGCAGGGTGATGTCGACGCCGCCGGCATAGGAGACGCCGTCCTTCTTCTCCTCGATGCGCAGGATGTTGGCGGCGCGCTTGGTGCCGGCGAGCAGGTTGCGGCCGTCCTCGGTGCGCAGGAAACGGCCGAGCGCCTCGACGCGCTTCACCACGAGCAGGAGGTCGTCCTGGCTCGGAAGGGCGAAGACGGCATCGACGAGATCGTGGCGGGCGCCCTGCTCGCGCAGGTGAACCTTGAGGCGGTCGGCGAAGAAGGCGAGGAGGTCGTTCGCTCGCTTCTTTTCCCACTCCTGCACAGGAACAGCGAAATGGTCTTCGCCCTCCATCAACAGCGCAGCCTCTGTGGCATACTTCTGCAGCTTGGAGATCATGCCCTCAGGGTTGATATCTCCGGTAAGTTCCAGAAACTTGGTCGTCAGCTGCGATTGACTATACTCCGCCCGCAGCATCTGCCCCATGATTCGTCGCCCGAGAACCACGAACGCCGGCCACAACAGAACGCGGCTGTTGCTTTCGAGAATAATGCGGATGACGCCCAGCGCGGCGCGGCGAAGCGCGTAGGGGTCCTTCGAGCCGGTCGGCTTCTCGTCGATCGCCCAGAAGCCCACCAGCGTGTCGAGCTTGTCGGCGAGTGCCACCGCCACCGAGACCGGGGCGACCGGCACGCGGTCGGTCGGGCCCTGCGGCTTGTAGTGCTCCTCGGCGGCCAGCGCGATCTCCTCCGGCAGGCCTTCGAGGCGGGCATAGTACTTGCCCATCAGCCCCTGCACTTCGGGAAACTCGCCGACCACTTCGGTGCGCAGGTCGCTCTTGGCGTAGAGCGCGGCTTGTTCTGCGAAATCAGGGTCGGCGCCGACCACAGGGGCCAATTCCCGAGCAAGCCGCGCGATGCGCTGGATGCGCTCGAACTGCGAGCCGAGCTTCTCGTGGAAGGTGACGTTCTTGAACTTCGCCAGCCGCTCTTCCAGCGAGACCGTCGCATTGGTCCGCTTGTCGGTCTCCCAGAAGAACTTGGCGTCCGACAGCCGGGCGCGGATGACGCGGCCATTGCCGGCGACGATGGCGTCGCCGCCGTCCTTGGCCGCGAGGTTCGACACCAGGATGAAGCGGTTGGCGAGGCGGCCGGTCGCCGGATCGCGCAGCACGAAGCACTTCTGGTTGATGCGGATGGTGGCGCGGATCACCTCGTCCGGCACATCGAGGAAGCTCTCGTCGAACGATCCGATCAGCACCACCGGCCATTCGACCAGGCCGGAAATCTCGTCGAGCAGGCCGGGGTCTTCCACCAGCTCCAGCCCATGGGCGAGGGCGAGGTCCTTGGCGTCGGCGAGGATGATGTCCTTGCGCCGCTCGCGATCGACCACCACGAAGGCGGCTTCCAGCTTGGTCATCCAGTCGTCGAGACGGCGGACCTTGATGCTGCCGGAGGAGAGGAAACGGTGGCCGCGCGTGGTGTCGCCGGAGCGGATGCCGTCGACCTCGAAGGGCACCACTTCCGGCTCCTCGGTCTCCGGGCCGAAGGTGCAGACGATGGACTGCAACGGCCGCACCCAGCGCAGCGAACCGGACCCCCAGCGCATCGACTTCGGCCACGGGAAGGACCGGATGATGGCGGGGACGATCTCGGCGATCACCTCCGGCGTCGGGCGGCCGTGCCGGTGCAGATGCGCGACGTAGAACTCGCCCTTCTTCGGGTCGCTCTCGATTTTCGCCTGATCGATGGAAGTCAGCCCCGATGCCTTGAGGAAGCCGTCGATCGCCGCCTGCGGCGCGCCGACGCGCGGGCCCTTGCGCTCCTCATGGGTGTCCGGCTGGCTCGCCGGCAGGCCATGCACGGCGAGGGCGAGGCGGCGCGGGGTGACGAAGGCCTTGGCGCCCTCATAGAGCAGGCCGCGCTCGACGAGGGCGTCGGTGACCAGCTTGCGCAGGCTTTCGGCGGCGCCGGCCTGCATGCGGGCCGGGATTTCCTCGCAGAAGAGTTCGAGCATGAGGTCGGGCATGGGCCACGTCGGATGGTTCGAGGAGGCGGGGCGCTGGGGAGGCGCCGCCGCGCAAAGGAAGGTTCGGGTGTCGTCGGTGCCGCCTGCGGATCAGGCGGCGGGGGTGCCGCCGGCCTCCGTCGCCAGCCAGGCGGCGCCGCAGGCTTTCGCCAGCTCGCGCACCCGCAGGATGTAGCTCTGGCGCTCGGTGACCGAGATCACCCCGCGCGCGTCGAGCAGGTTGAACACATGGCTCGCCTTGATGCACTGGTCATAGGCGGGCTGGGCCATCAGGTGGCGGGACTTGTCGTCGCTCCAGCCTGCCTCGAGATATTTCGCCGCCGCGCTCTCGGCCATGCGGAACTGCTCCAGCAGCATGGCGGTGTCGGCGTGCTCGAAATTATGCCGGGAATATTCCTTCTCGGCCTGCAGGAACACGTCGCCATAGGTGACCTTCTCGTCTCCCTCGCGGCCGTTGAAGTTGAGGTCGTAGACGTTCTCGACCCCCTGCACATACATGGCGAGGCGTTCCAGCCCGTAGGTGAGCTCGCCGGACACCGGCGCGCATTCGATGCCGGCCACCTGCTGAAAGTAAGTGAACTGCGAGACTTCCATGCCGTCGCACCAGCACTCCCAGCCGAGGCCCCAGGCGCCGAGCGTCGGGCTCTCCCAATCGTCCTCGACGAAGCGCACGTCGTGCAGCTTCAGATCGATGCCGATGGCCTCCAACGAGGCGAGATAGAGATCCTGAAGATCGGCCGGCGAGGGCTTCAGGATCACCTGATACTGGTAATAATGCTGGAGCCGGTTGGGGTTCTCGCCATAGCGCCCATCCTTGGGACGGCGGGAGGGCTGCACATAGGCGGCCTTCCAATGCTTCGGCCCGAGCGCGCGCAGCGTGGTCGCCGGATGGAAGGTGCCGGCGCCGACTTCCATGTCGTAGGGCTGCAAGACGACGCAGCCCTTGTCCGCCCAGAAGGCGTGCAAGGCGAGGATGAGGCCCTGGAACGACCGGTCGGGTCGCATATGGGGCGGCAGCGCGGGATCGATCATGGAGGCTCGGCCGGTTGGCGGAAAATCGCGCGCAACCTAGTGGCTGCGGGGGCGGCGATCAAGGCGGTGGAGGAGCGGCGACTGTCAGGGGCAATTGAGCTGCCAGGAAACACCGAAACGGTCGCTTACCCAGGCGAACAGCGTGCTGAAACCGTAAGAACCCGCCGGCATCATCTCGGCCCCGTCCTGCTTCAGCATGTCGGAGAGCCGGCGCACCTCCTCCTCGCTCTCGCAGGTGACGAAGAAGGAGAAGGACGGCGTGAAGCCGAAGCCGTGCTTCACGGGACTGTCGAAGACGAGCACCGACTGTCCGTGCAGGGTCAGGCGCGTGAGCTTCGAGGCGGGCATGGCGTCGGTGGCGGGATTCTCCCTCACCTCGTCGATATGGGCGTCGGGGAAGACCGCGAGATAGAAGGCAAGCGCGGCCTCGGCCTCGCCCTGGAACATCAGGAACGGCAGGACGGATGTCGGCATGGGTCTCCTCCTTGTCCGCGAGAGTCCGCAAGGTGTCAGAACAGTTGACACATGCCACCCGGTTTTCGGCTTGCGGTCAAACCGGCTATGACAGGCGCATGTCCGATCTCATCACCGAATCGCCCGTCTCCAACCAGCCCGACTGGACGGTCTCCGAGCTCTCCGGCGCGCTCAAGCGCACGGTGGAGGATGCCTTCGGCCATGTGCGGGTGCGCGGCGAGATTTCCGGCTATCGCGGGCCGCACTCCTCCGGCCATGCCTATTTCAGCCTGAAGGACACCAATGCCCGGCTCGACGCCGTGGTGTGGAAGACCAGCTTCTCGCGGCTGAAGCTCAAGCCCGAGGAAGGGCTGGAGGTGGTCGCCATCGGGCGCATCACCACCTTTCCCGGCAAATCCTCCTATCAGATCGTCATCGAGCAGCTGGAATATGCCGGCGCCGGCGCCATCATGGCGATGCTGGAGGAGCGCAAGCGCCGGCTGGCCGCCGAGGGTCTGTTCGCACCCGAACGCAAGCGCCGGCCGCCCTTCCTGCCGCGCGTCATCGGCGTCGTCACCTCGCCGACCGGGGCGGTGATCCGCGACATCCTGCACCGCCTGTCGGACCGTTTCCCGCGCCGCGTGCTGGTGTGGCCGGTGCGGGTGCAGGGGGATACCTGCGGGCCGGAAGTCGCCGCCGCCATTCGTGGCTTCAACGCGCTGGAGCCCGGCGGGCCGATCCCGCGCCCGGACGTGCTGATCGTCGCCCGCGGCGGCGGTTCGCTGGAGGACCTGCTCGGCTTTTCCGACGAGGCGGTGGTGCGGGCGGCGGCGGAGAGCGCCATCCCGCTGATCTCCGCCGTCGGCCACGAGACCGATGTGACGCTGATCGACTTCGCCGCCGATGTGCGCGCGCCGACGCCTACCGCCGCCGCCGAGATGGCGGTGCCGGTGCGCGGCGAGCTGCTCGCGGCGATCCAGGCCGGCGGGGCACGGCTTTCCGCGACCATGGCCCGCGCCGGCGAGCGCCGGCGTGCCGATCTGCGCAGCCTCGCCCGGTTGCTGCCAAGCGCCGACACGCTGCTCGCGGTGCCGCGCCAGCGGCTGGACCTGGCGGCCGGGCGGCTGCCGCGGGCATTGAAGGCCAATGCGGCGGCGCATCGGCTTCAGCTCACCCGCGCCGAGGGGCGGCTCTCCCCGCACCGGCTCACCCAGCTGGTGGCGGGCCGGCGCGAGCGCTTCACGCTGGTCGCCGGCCGGCTCGACGCGGCGCTGCGTGCCAATGCCAATGCGCATCGCGAGCGCATCCACCGTGCCCGCGAGCGATTCGAGGGCCAGCATGCGCGGCTCGATCCGGCGTGGCGGCGCTTGCTTGCCGAACGGGGCCGCCGGCTCGACGCCATCGGCAAGCTGATGGGCGCGCTGTCCTATCGTGGGGTGCTCGCACGGGGCTTCGCGCTGGTGCGCGCCGCCGATGGCCAGCCGCTGCGCAGCGCCGCCGCCATCGCCAGCGGGCAGGGGCTGGATATCGAGTTCGCCGACGGGCATGTGGGCGCGGTGGCCGGCGAACGAGGCCCGGATGCGCCGCCACCCACCGCGACCCGCCCGCCCAGCCCGCCGTCGAAGCGGGCGACGCGCGGGCGGGGCGCCAAGGCGGAGACGAAAACCTTGCCGAACCCGCCGGCGCAGCCCACCTTGTTCGACGATTAGAGCCTTGCCGCATCGGGTGACGGCACCCGATGGACGGGAGAGCGATGAGGCTCCAATAAGCAGTTGCCCCGTGAAGCCGGCTTCCGGCTTGTCGATGCGGGGCGGTATTGGCTAATGTCGCCCGTGAGGGCGGCCAGACAGGATTTGGGACGACGATGAACCGCTTCGAACGGTTTTCCGCATCCGGCGAGGCCGAGTTGCGTTATCTCGACGGCGATTTCCGGGTGGTGCGCCCCGGCACCTTCGTGCGCTGCGCCGTGACCGGCCAGCCGATCCCGCTCGACGAACTGCGCTACTGGAGCGTCGACCTGCAGGAAGCCTATTTCAGCCCCGAGGCGGTGTTGACCCGCCTGCATCCCGGCCGCCTGCGCGGCGATTCCACCAGCGCCTGATCCTTCCGGCGCGCCGGCATGGACGGTCCGGCCGCTTCGCCGCGGCTCAGCCGTCGACGAACAGCCGCGCCACCAGACGGTCGAGCGCCACCACGCTCTCCTCCTCCAGCACCAGCTGCACCGGCAGCACGACGCTGGCGCGCAGCAGGTCCCGGCCTTCCGGCGTGGCGGTGAGGCGCACGGCGTCCTTTTCCGTCGTCACCGGCATCAGATCGTCCGCCGCCGCCCGTTCGACCAGCGCCGCGATGTCGCTGGCGTTGAAAGGGTGATGGTCGGGAAAGGCGCGGGTGGCCACCGAGGCGACGCCGAGGCCGCGCAGCGTGGCGAAGAATTTCTCCGGCCGGCCGATGCCGGCAAAGGCGAGAACCCGCCGGCCGATCAGCCGAGCCATCACCGCCGCATTCGGCGCCAGCCGGCCGGTGAGCACGGCGAGGCCGGCCGCACGCGCCAGCCGCGCCACATCGGCGCCGGCCTCGCCCTCGCCGACCACCAGCACCGCCTGCGCGCGGGCGAGCTGCGGCGCGAGCGGGGCGCGCAGCGGCCCGGCGGGCACGCACAGCCCGTTGCCGATGCCGACGGCGGCATCGACCACCAGGATGGAGAGCGTCTTCTGCACCGAGGGGTTCTGGAAGCCGTCATCCATCAGCACCACGTCGGCGCCGTCGGCGACGGCCATGGCGAGGCCGTGCGGCCGCTCGCGGGCGACATAGGTCGGGGCGACGGTGGCGAGCAGCAGCGGCTCGTCGCCAACGTCGAGGGCACGGTGCCTAACCGGATCGACCTGAAGCGGTCCCTCGACGCGCCCGCCATAGCCCCGCGTCAGGATCGACGGCCGGTGGCCCTTGCGGGCGATGCGGCGGGCGAGATAGAGCGCGGTCGGGGTCTTGCCGGCGCCGCCGACGGTGGGATTGCCGATGCAGATCACCGGCACGCCGAGGCTGATCCCCGGCTGACGCATGCGACGGGCGGCGACGCCGCCGACGAGGCTGCCGAGGGGCGAGAGGAGATGCGCCGCCAGGCTCCGTTCGGGTTGCCACCAGAAGGAGGGTGCGCGCATCGCCTCAGCTCCTGCGGGGCGAGGTGAGGACGGCGGGGAGGCGAACTGGGCGCGTCATGACGGGTGCCGCTCCAGCCGGATCTGCACCAGATAGGGATCGATGGCGGCGAGCGTGCGTTCCAGCGCACCGCCCAGCGTGGCGATGGTCGCCTGCGCCGCCGCCAGCATGCGGCGGCGGACCGCGCCATCGCCGATCAGCGTCGCGGCGCTCGCCGCCAGCGAGTCGGCATCGACGACCGGCACCGCGCCGCCGGCGGCGTCGAGCTGAGCATAGAGCGCGGCGAAATTGGCGACATGCGGGCCGTGCAGGATCGCCGCGTCGAGCTTGACCGGCTCGATGGGATTCTGGCCGCCATGGCGGATCAGCGAACCGCCCAGCAGCGCCACCGGCGCCAGCCGGTAGAACAGGCCGAGCTCGCCGATGGTATCGGCGACATAGATCTGCGTTCCCCGGTCCGGCAGGTAGCCGTCCGAGCGCAGCACCGCCGGGCAGCCGGCCTCGGTGGCGACGCCGATCACCTCGCGGCCGCGCTCGGGATGGCGCGGGGCGATGATGGTGAGCAGGTCCGGCAGCTGGCGCACCAGCATGCCGTGCGCCTCCACCACCATCGCCTCCTCGCCCGGATGGGTGGAGGCCGCCACCATCACCTGCCGGCCGGCGGTGGCGGCGCGCAGGGCGTCGAAGGCGACCAGGTCGACCGGCGGCGGCGGCGCGTCGAATTTGAGGTTGCCGATCGGGGTGACCCGCGCCGCGCCGAGCGCGCCGAGCCGCTCGGCATCCTGCGGGCCCTGCGCCAGGCACAGGTCGACATGGGCGAGCAGCGCGGCGACGCTTTTCGGCAGCCGGCTCCACTGCGCGAAGGAGCGCTCCGACATGCGGGCATTGACCAGCACCAGCGGCACCCGGCGCCGGCCGACCTCGAGAAGCAGGTTCGGCCACAGCTCGGATTCGACCAGCAGCACCAGGTCCGGCCGCCAGTGCTTGAGGAAGCGGCGCATGAACGCCGGCGAATCCAGCGGCACGAACTGGTGCACCACGTCCGGCGGCAGGCGGGTGGCGGCAAGGCGCGCCGACGTCACCGTGCCGGAGGTGAGCAGCACCTTGAAGCCGAGGGCGCGCAGCCGGTCCATCAGCGGCATGATGGCGATGATCTCGCCGACGCTGGCGCCGTGCAGCCAGACCAGCGGCCCCTTGGGGCGCGGGCGCGAGGCGCGGCCGAAGCGCTCGGCGAGGCGGGCGGGATCCTCCTTGCCGCGCCGCAGCCGGCCGGCGAGCAGCAGCCGCGCGAAGGGCGAGGCCAGCCAGGTGAGGAGGCGGTAGAGATGGATGAGCAGCGTCGCCCGGCGCCTAGGCATTGAGGCTGCCGGTGTGGACGCCGCCGGCGGAGCTGCCGGCGCCGTCTTCGGCGCTGCCGGCGCGGGAGCCGGCGGAAGGGCGGCCGACCAGCGCCTCGGCGCGGGCGGTGATCTCCTCGAGCTGGCGCTGCACCTCGCGGCGGGCGGCCTCCAGCGTCTCGGCGTCGGCATCGGCCGGCACCCGCACGCCCTCGCCGGCGACCACGGCGGCGCGGCCGAACGGCAGGTGGATCGCCGCCTTGTCCCAGCTCTTGGCCAGGATGCGGTTGGAGGTGGCGATCGCCACCGGATAGATCGGCCGGCCGGCATGCTTGGCGATGGTGACGACGCCGAGGCCGACGACGCGCGAGATCTTCGGCACGTCGGCGGTCATGGCGACGTTGCAGCCCTCCTGGAGGTTGCGGATCATCTCCATGGTGGCGTTGAGGCCGCCCTTTTCGTGAAAGTTGCGCCCCTGCGCGCCCGAACCGCGCACCGTGCCGATGCCGAGCGCCTCGGCGGCGATGGCGTTCACGTCGGCATCGCGCGAGCGCGAGATCATCACCTTGGCACGGTGATGCGGCTTCACCAGGAACGGCGTGAGGAAATGCTGGCCGTGCCAGAAGGTGAGGATCATCGGCAGCTGCTGGTCGGCGAGCTCATGCAGGTTCGCCGGCTCCATCACCACCCGGGAGGAGCGCCAGACCAAGCGCAGATAAGAGGCCATTCCGCGCCCGAGAAGGGTGCGGACGGCCTGCGAGCGTCGCAGCTTACGCCACATGGGACCGATGCTGTCCGTCAGTTCTTCGCAGTGGTGTCGGGGTCGAGCAGCCGGTGCAGGTGGACGATGAAATAGCGCATCTGGGCGTTGTCGACGGTCTGCTGCGCCTTGGCCTTCCACGCCACGTGGGCGGTGGCGTAATTCGGAAAGATGCCGACGACATCGAGGCCGTCGAGATCCTTGAAGGTCACCCCGTCGATGCTGTCGAGCTCGCCGCCGAAGACGAGGTGGAGAAGCTGGGGGCTCGTCGCGCTGTCAGCCATTGCCATCGGATTCCTATGTCATTCCTCGTCCCGGCGGGCCGCGTCCATCACCGACGGGTGCAGCCCAGCGCCCGCGGAAACCAGAGCGCCGTGCCGAGGCACAGGAGCGTTGTAGATCAGCTGGAGGCCGTCGAGGTCGGTCAACCGGCCCCCTGCTTCGTGCACCAAAAGGTCGGCGGCGGCAAGGTCCCAATCATTGCCGTTGGGCGCGGCAAAGGCGGCATCGAGCTCGCCGGTGGCCACCCTGGCGATGCGCAGGGCGAGCGAACGGATGCGCGGCACCCGGGCGAGCATGCCGGCGCGGTCGACCCGCGACAGCCAGTGCGCCGGGCCGTCGGCACGGGCGCCGGCGACGGCGTGCGCGTTCGAGGCGCGGATCGGGGCACCGTTGCGGGTGGCGCCGCATCCCACTGCCGCCAGGAACAGTTCCTGCGTCACCGGGGCGAACAGGGCGCCGGCGATCGGCCTTCCATCCTCCACCAGTGCCGCCGCTACCGCCCAATCCGGCCCGCCGGCCATGAAGGCGCGGGTGCCGTCGATGGGATCGACGATCCACACCCGCCGCCGCTCCAGCCGGGCCGGCATGTCCGCCGTCTCCTCCGACAGCCAGCCATAGTCGGGGGCGAGGGCGCCGAGCTTCTGCTTGAGCAGGGTGTCGACGGCGATATCGGCATCGGTGACCGGAGAGTCGTTGTGCTTCGACCAGGAGGTGATGCCGCGGGCGAACATGTCGCGCGCCACGCCGCCCGCTTCCACCACGACGGCGGCGAGCTGCTCGGCGACCGCGCCGGCATCGGGCGGCACGGCGATCGGGTTGCGGGGCGAGGAAAGATCCATCAACAGCGAATTAGGCTTAGCACGCGCCAGACGCAAGCGTGACGATGCATGGCTGAGGTGCGGCGCATGCGCATTGGCAGGATTGCGCGCGTTTCGGCAAGATTCCGTCAAGCATGGACGGCGATTGGCGCGGCAAAGAAACGATCAACCATGTCCCTTAAGCCGGAAGCGACAGGGGCCAGCCTAGGGTTCAGCCCACGACCGGGACAGCAAAGTCGAAAAACCGGCGGGGAGAACCATGAGGCGTCAATGCGCGACGGAGGCTCGGCCTCCGGTTTCATCTTACGACTATGTTTCGCTCGCGTGGCCGATCGGCGGCGCGGGCTGGCCGGTGGTGTTCGACACCGCCGACGCCGGCGCCGATGGCGACGGCCGTCGCGTCGAGCTGCATCCGGGCCATGTGGTGCTGCGCCGCCGGCTCGGCGGCCTGCCGCTGCGGGCGGCAATCGAATATTCGCGCTATCGCGGCCTCGCCATTGCCCTGCTCGATCCCGAGGGCGAGGATGACGGCGTCGCGGTGGTGCTGGTGCATGACGATGTCGAGCTGTCGGTGACGCTGTACAGCGCCCCGCATGTCGACGACGTGGTCGCCGAATGGCGGTTCTGGAGCGGGCTGCTCGGCCTGCCGATGCTGATCACCGATGCCGCCGGCACGCATGCCGCCGCCTATCCGACCCTGGGGCGGCTGGTCATCGGCGAGGCGCAGCTGCGCCGGCGCGGGCGCGGCGTGCTGCGGTATCGCCGGCCGGCGATGTTCAAGCGCCGCGCCGCCGGGCGCCCGGCCGCCTCGCCGCCGGTCCATCGCGGCGAGCGCGAGCTGAGCGCCCGCGACTGAGCCCGCATGGGCGGGTGCCGTGCCGACGCCGGGGCTTCGTGATGGCTCCATGGTGGTTGCAGCTCATGCTTGGCCTCGATACCGGGCGGAAGACTTTGCTAGAATGCCGCCACCGGTGGGCTGATTCCGTTCGCGGGTCCGCCGAGGGAAGGATGTCATGAGCCTGAAAGCCGCCCCGTTCATCGTCGCCCTCTTGCTGGTATCGGCTCCGGCCGCGCTGGCCGGCCCCTGCACGCAGGACATCGTCTCGACGCAGGAGGCGCTCGACCGGCTGATCGCCGATCTCGCCGCCAATGGCCCGAGCGCGCCGGAGAGCGAAGATGCGACGCTGAGCCACGAGCCCACCCCCGGCGGCCTCGCGCAGACCGAGGCCGAGCTGGGCGAGGGCGTCGCCCCTGAAAAGGCGCAGGCCGAGCTCGACAAGGCCCGCGCGGCCGACGAGCGCGAGGATTCCGACGCCTGTCATCAGGCGCTGGCCAAGGCCCGCGACGCGATCGGCCTGGAATAGCGGCCGGCCGAGGCGGCTTCAGTCGCCGCCATAATCCGCCACCGCCGGCCCCAGATGCCGGTTGAAGGCGAAGGCAACCGCCACCAGCACCGCCAGTTGCCCGCCGGCGATAGCCAGCGCCGTCGCCAGTCCCATGCCGGCGAGCATCAGGGCGCCGACCAGCGCGCCGATGACGAAGGCCGACCAGGACAGCGCATAGCTCGCCGCCTCGGCCGTGGAGCCGCGCCCGGTGAGCCGGCGCGCCAGCGCCTGGCCCATGCCGAACAGCGCGCCGGTGACGAAGCTCTTGCCGACATCGGCGCCGGCGATGAGCTGGTGCACCGCGTTCTGCAGGCCCATGGCGACGGCGACCGGCAGCAGGGCGGTGAAGCCGATATCGCGCTGCGCCAGAGCGGCGGCGAGGGTGAACAGCACCACTTCGACGGCGAGGATCAGCACCAGCTTCCAGCGGGCGGCGGCATCGGCGATCAGCGTGCCGATCAGTGCGCCGACGACGAAGCAGCCGATGACGATGGCGGCGTGCACGGCGGCGAGGAACTGGCCGGAGGCGAGGCTGATGCCGAGCCGGGTCGAGTTGCCGCTCATGAAGGAGAGGAACAGCCCGCCGAGATAGGCATAGCCGACCGCATCCACGAAGCCGGCGATCAGGGTGGCGAGGGTGGCGAAGATCAGTGGGCGCAGGCGGGTGCCGGGCGGCGGATCGGAGGTCATGAGGCTCGGGAATCGGAAGGGACGTCGGGAGCGGCGGCGCCGATGTCGCCCCGGCGCGGCGGGGCTGGGTACGGCATGCCGCCTTCGCCGGGAAGGGTTTCAGGATGAGCGGCATAGCCGCCGGCCGGGCAGCCGCCGCGCCGAAGGCAAGGCCCTTGCGCGGCGGCATGTCGATCGATGCTCAGGGGGAGTCCGCGCTCAGGGGCGGTATCGGCTCAGGGACAGGTATGCACCCAGCCGCCACCCCAGCCGCGATGCCAGTAGCAGGCCGGGCGCACCGGCGGGCCCCAACCGCGGGCATAGGGGGGCTGGTACCAGTAGCCGGGATAGTTGGGACGCCAGACGCAGCGCCACGGGCCGCAGACCCAGCGCACCGGCTCGATGCCGGGCGTCACGGCCTGGACGGCCGGCGCGGTGGCGAGCGCCGGCATGGCGAGGCCGGCCTGCGCCGGGGTGCCGAGGCCAAGGGTGGCGGCAAGGGCGACGGCGATGGCGAATGCACCGAGAAGCGGTAAAGCGAAGCGGCGGATATACGAAGAAAGTCCGAAGGCAGGCAGACCGGGCATGGGTGTCTCCCTAATGGTTCGACGAACCCGGCGATGATAGCACGCGCCGACGGCGCGGTACCTCTAAACCCATGCTGGCGCTAAAATTTCGTCGGTCTTGGCCGACTGTCGGCGGCTCGGCTAATCTGCCGCGACGGCGGCCGGAAGGGCCGCGCGCCAGGAGCGGTAGCCATGCGTTCGAAGATCATCGGAACCACCCTGCCGGTGCTGGAGATCGGCCTCGATCCCGGCGAGAGCGTCGTCGGTGCGCCCGACCAGCTGTCCTGGATGTCGGGCGACATCGGCATGACCACCTCGACGGGTTTTGGCGGCGGCGGCGGGCTGTTCGGGCTGGTCAGCCGGGCGGTCTCCGGCGCCGGACTGTTCATGACCGAGTTTCGGGCCCAGAGCGGCCCCGGCAATGTCGCCTTCGCCGCCAAGCTGCCCGGCAATATCGTCGAAATCGCCGTGGCGCCGGGGCGCGGCTATCTGGTGCATCGCCACGGCTTCATCTGCGGTACTTCCGGTATCGAGGTGGCGAGCGCCTTCCAGCAGAAGCTCGGCGGCGCCGTGTTCGGCGGCGAGGGCTTCGTCCTGCAGAAGCTCTCCGGCGAGGCCAGCGCCTGGGTGGAACTCGGCGGCGAACTGGTGGCCTACGAGCTGCAGCCGGGCCAGGAACTGCTGGTGCATCCCGGCCATGTCGGGTTGTTCGAGGAGAGCGTCTCCTTCGAGATCACCACGATGCGCGGCGTCGCCAACGCGCTGTTCGGCGGCGACGGGCTGTTCCTGGTGCGGCTGTCCGGCCCCGGCAAGGTCTGGCTGCAGACGCTGACCCTGCCCGGCCTCGCGCATGCGCTGGCGCCCTACCTGCCGCAACGCGGCGGTTGAGCGGGCCGGCGCCCGGAGACCCGACACCTCAGCGCAGCGCGATCAGTCCCACCACGCCGCCGCCCAGCACCAGGATCGCCGGGTTGATCCGCTTGACGAAGAACACCCCGAGAAACACCGCGATGGCGATGGCCACCGTCATCGCGCCGTCGATGGCGGTGCGGGCGATGGCGATGGCGCCGGCCGCCATCAGCCCCACCACCAGCGGCGCCATGCCCCGCTGCAGCGAGGCGCGCCACGGCGAACCCTCGAAATGGTCCCATAGCCGGGAGGCGCCGAGCGAGATCACCCCCGCCGGCACGAAGAAGCCGAGATAGGCGAGCAGGGCGCCGAAGAAGCCGGTGACGTGATAGCCGATCACCATCACCATCAGCATGTTCGGCCCCGGCACCACCTGGCCGAGGCCGTAAATGTCGCGGAACTGGTCGTCGGTGAGCCAGTGATGCGTCTCGACCACCAGCATCTTGGTCTCGGGCAGCACCGCCGCGCCGCCGCCGACGGCCAGCACCGACAGCAGCGAGAACACGCCGAGCACGGAAAGATTCTCGTTCATGTCGGGTCGGCCTCCGCCGCGGCAGCTTCCTTGCGCGGCCGATAGATCAGCACTGCCGCCGGGCCCACCGTGAGCAGCACCCAGATGAGCGAGACGTGCAGGAAGCTCACCAGCCCGACGGTGACGAGGATGATGGCGATGTCGATCAGCGAGCCGAACTGTTTGCGGCCGATCTGCAAGGTTACCGCCGCCAGCATGCCCACCGCCGCCGCGCCGACCCCGATCAGCGCCGCGTTGACATAGGGGTTGTGGGCGTTCGAGGCATAGGCGACGCCGAGCGCCATGATCAGCGCGGCGCCGGGCAAGGTGATGCCGATGAAGGCGATGATGGCGCCGAGGATGCCGCGCAGCCGGTCGCCGACGATGATCGCCATGTTGGTGGCGTTGAGGCCGGGCAGGGCCTGCGCGATCTCCAGCGCCGACAGGAATCGCTCCTCGTCGAGCCAGCCCTTCTGCAGCACCAGCGCGTTGCGCAGATAGGCCACGACGCCGCCGCCGAAGCTGGTCGCCCCGATGACGAGGAAGGTGGCGAAGATCTCGCCGAAGCCGACCGGCCCGGAGGGTGGAGCGGGCACGGTGGCGTCAGCCGGGGCAGGGTGGCTCATTCGCGACCGGCCACGGCGAGCTTGCCGAAATTATAGACCAGCGCCGTCTTGGTGGCGCCGAGATACACCCACTCCGGCATTTGCTGCTGCATGTCGAGGAAGAAGGCCTCCGAGCGCGCCTTGGCCTTGGAGTGCAGTTCGTCATAGCGGTCGAACTTGGCCTGGAAGGCGAACTCGCCGACGATGGAACTCTCGGTCGGCCGGTCGCGCCACACCGCGATCGTCGCCTTGGCGACGAGGCCGTGGCCGAAATCGAACTCGCCGACATTCACCTGCACTTCTTCCACCGGCAGGTTGTTGACCAGCGACACCGGCGTGCCGGCCTGGGCGGGGCACAGTTCCGACAGCACCGGAAACACCGAGGCGATGCGCTCCAGCTCGGCATCGAGCACAAGTCCCGCCGAGCGCAGCACGCAATTATGCGAATAGAGGCTGCGCATGCCGCCGAGTTTATCCTTCAGCGGCAGCAACTCTTCCTTGAACTTGATGTCGGCGGCGCCCTGAAGATGCGGGGTGACGTCCACCTGCGCCGCCGCTTGGAAATCGGGATGGCGGAACTTGAAGGTGAGCTCGTGCTCGTTCTCGGGCCAGCCATCGGTGTAGAAGGTGCGCTTGCGCAGGATGAAGGCGTTCCGGTACAAATCGTAGTCGGGCGTGTCGTAGAAAAGCACCTCGCGCACCTGGCGCTTGAAGCCGTCCTTGTTGGTGGTGACGCCGATCTTGTGCTCGGTGGCAACCTGCGTGGTCTTGTGCCAGAACACCTCGAACTGGCGCGGGTCGAAGAACCGCTCGGGACGTAGCAGAATTTTGTATTCGCGATAGTGGATATCGTCCATGAGCGACCTCGGGAAGCGGCGGCCGGTCGCCGCGTCAACCCCAAGCATTTACGCCTGCCCCGCGCCGCTCACAAGACCGCGATGCAGGCGGCGCCGGATGGCGGAAACAGCCGGCGGAGCATCTTGAAGCGGCAGGGCAATTTGTGGTCCAAGGGTCGTAGCCTTGTGATCGCCGCCCCATATGTGAAATGAGCCGATGCGGCGCGGCGGGCGCCGCCGCAGGATAGAGAGACCGATATGCCCTCCAAGCTCGAACAGCTGCGCACCATGACCGTCGTCGTCGCCGATACCGGCGACATCGAAGCGGTGCGGCGCCTCAAGCCGCAGGACTGTACGACCAACCCCACCTTGCTGCTGAAGGCCGCCGAGACCCCGGCCTATGCGCCGCTCGTCGATGAGGCGATCGCCTGGGGCGCCAAGCAGGGCGGCGACCACGACGCGGTGGTGAAGGCCACCTGCGACCGGCTCGCGCTCAATTTCGGCGCCGAGCTCGCCGGCATCGTGCCCGGCCGGGTATCGACCGAGGTCGATGCCGACCTCTCTTTCGATACGGAGGCGACGCTCGCCAAGGCGCGGGCCTTCATCAAGGCCTATGAAGAGCGCGGCATCGGGCGCGAGCGCATCCTGATCAAGATCGCCTCCACCTGGGAGGGCATCCGCGCGGCGGAGGTTCTGCAGAAGGAAGGCATCGACTGCAATCTGACGCTGCTGTTCGCGCTGCCGCAGGCGGTGGCCTGCGCCGATGCCGGCGTGTTCCTGATCTCGCCCTTCGTCGGGCGCATCCTCGACTGGCACGTCAAGGCCGGCGAAGGCCCGTTCACTGCCGAGACCGACCCCGGCGTCGTCTCGGTGCGCGCCATCTACGCCTATTACAAGGCGCACGGCATCAAGACGGTGGTGATGGGCGCCTCCTTCCGCAACACCGCCGAGATCGAGGCGCTGGCCGGCTGCGACCGGCTGACCATCGGACCGGCGCTGCTCGACCAGCTCGAAGCCGATCAGGGCACGCTGGCCCGCCGGCTCGATCCGGCCGAGACCGCCGGGGCGCCGGCGCGGCTGCATCTCGACGAGAAGGCGTTCCGCTTCGCCATGAACGAGGACCCGATGGCGACCGACAAGCTCGCCGAGGGCATCCGCCAGTTCGTGAAGGACCTGAACAGCCTGCGCGCCAAGGTGAGCGCGCGGCTGAAGAGCGCCCAGGCGGCCTGAGCCGCCCCGAACGTCGAGCTCCATCGTATCCGGGCGGGTGACGGCTAAGGCGCCGTCGCCCGCTGCCGTTTTCTCCCGAGGTAGTCTCCACCATGCTCGACCCGTCGCAGATCGGGTTCGCGCTGGCCGCCGGCCTGGCGGCGGCGGCGGTCGGCCTGTCCAAGGGCGGGCTGCCGATGATCGGCCTGCTCGCCGTGCCGATCATGTCGCTGGTGATGTCGCCGCTCACCGCCGCCGGCCTGCTGCTGCCGGTCTATGTCATCAGCGACATGTTCGGGGTGTGGAACTACCGGCGGGAATATTCCGGCCGCAACCTCGCCATCCTGATGCCGGCCGGCGCGCTGGGGGTGGGCATCGGCTGGGCCACCGCCTCGGTGATCAGCGAGGAAGCGGTGATGCTGATGGTCGGGCTGATCGGGCTCGGCTTCTGCCTCAACCGCTGGTTCGGCCGCATGCCGACCACGCCGCGCCCGGCGGACGTGCCGCGCGGGCTGTTCTGGGGCACGCTGACTGGCTTCACCAGCTTCGTCACCCATGCCGGCGCCCCGCCCTACCAGACCTACATGCTGCCGCAGCGCCTGCCGAAAATGGTGTTCGCCGGCACCTCGACGCTGCTGTTCGCCGCGATCAACGCCATGAAGCTGGTGCCCTACTGGGCGCTGGGCCAGCTGAGCCTGTCCAATCTCACGCTCACGCTGGCGCTGACCCCGGTGGCGGTGATCGGTACCTTCGCCGGGGTGAAGCTGACGCGGGTGATCCCGGAAAAACTGTTCTTCCGACTGGTGATCGGGGCGCTGTTCCTGCTGTCGCTGAAGCTGGTGATGGACGGGGTGGTCCACTACGCCCGTGCCGCTGCCGCCGTGGCGTGGTGAGGCCGCCGCGTGTCAGCTTGAGGGCTTCAGCAGGCGGTGCACCAGGTTGACCCAATAGGACGCGCCGACCGGGATGAGCGCGTCGTTGAAGTCGTACTGGGCATTGTGCAGGTTCGGCCCCGGGCCGCTGGCGAGGCAGAGATAGGCGCCGGGTACCTTCTCCAGCATATAGGCGAAGTCCTCCGCCGCCATGATCGGCGGGAAATCGGTGATGACGTTCGCGTCGCCGCTGGTGGCGCGGGCGGCGGCGAAGGCCTCGTCGAGCTCGGCGCGATGGTTGACCATCGCCGGATAGCGGCGCTGGTAGTCCACGGCGATCTCGGTTCCGCTCGCCGCGCCGATGCCGGCGCAGATCGCCCTGAAGCGGGTCTCGACGAGATCGCGCACCTCGCGGGTGAAGGTGCGGGCGGTGCCGCGCAGCACCACCTCGTCCGGGATGACGTTCCAGGTATCGCCACCATGGATCTGGGTGACGGTGACCACCGCCGCCTCGGAGGGATCGACGCTGCGCGAGACGATGGACTGGAGAGCCGCGACCAGCTGGGCGGCCGCCAGCACCGGATCGATGCCGCGATGCGGCATGGCGGCGTGGGCGCCGCGCCCACCGATCTTCACCTCGAAAATATCGAAGGCGGCGAACATCGGCCCCGGCCGGCCGAGGAAGCTGCCGAACGCGGCATTCGGCCAATTGTGCAGGCCATAGACCGCCTGCATCGGGAACAGCTCGAACAGGCCCTCATCGACCATCACCTTGCCGCCGCCCTCGTTCTCCTCCGCCGGCTGGAAGATGAAATGCACCGTGCCGGCGAAATCCGGGTGGGCGGCAAGGTGCTCGGCGGCGCCGAGCAGCATGGTCATGTGGCCGTCATGGCCGCAGGCGTGCATCTTGCCGGGTTTGGTGGAGCGCCAGGGCAGGTTGGTCGCCTCGGTAATGTCGAGCGCGTCGATATCGGCGCGCAGGCCGATGGCGGGTCCCGCTCCCAGGCGCCCCTGCAACGTGGCAACGAGGCCGGTGCCGGCGAGGCCGCGATGCACCGGCAGGCCGAAGCCTTGCAGCTTCTCGGCGAGAAAGGCGCTGGTGAGGTGTTCCTCGAAGGCGGTTTCGGGAAAGCTGTGCAGGTGGCGCCGCCAGGCCGTCAGTTCGTCGAGGCGGGCCGCGAGGGCGGGAATGATACCGTCGGTCATGCACATCGTCCCTGTTCGTCGCCGGCTCTCGCCGGTCGTCCCGGCAGGGCGGCTTATCGCATGAACCGGCGGGTGCACACGAGAGCGGATCTCGGCACTGTTATCCTGCCACTGCCGATACGGGTGACGGTATTTCGTGGCGGCATGAAGGGGTGGGAAATGCCGTTCGTGCGTTTCGCGTTTGCATTGCGGCCGGATATCAATAAATTGCTTACCAAGTTTCGCTATGGATTCACGCCTAGTAAGCCCGCCTCGTTAGAAGGCGGGAGCGTGATCCGACCGATGCGGCGATGCCATTCGCAACGCATCGGCGGTGTGAATGTGGGTTTTGGGGAGTTATGGGCAGAAAAGCTCGGACCCGTGGATTTGGCACGCGCGCGCCGATGGCGCCGAAGCCGGTTAGGCCTCGCTGGCATTTCGTCGCCGCGCTGATCATCGGCGCCGGCGGCGCGGCCGCGACCGCCGCTGTCTCCTTCGGCGCCGCCTGGGCGCCGTCTTCTGCGACCGCTCCCGAATGGCGCGTGACCGAGGCGAGTGCCGTTGCCGGCCTGCCGGGGTTCGGCCGGGGCAATGTCGCGCCCGCCGATCTTCCGCCGCCCATGCCGGAGGACACCCCGTTCGAGATGGCGCCGCCGCCGATGAAGATGGAGGCGAGCGTCCGCGAAATCCGCAATTTCCAGTCCGCCGGCGTGGTGGCGCTGGCGCCGAACTGGATTTTCGGCCCCGACATGCAGATGCCGCTGCGCGCCGCACCCACCGAGACGGTGGCGAGCGCGCCGATGCGGCCGAGTTCCGACCTCGCCGGCAGCGCGGCGCCGAAGGGCGCGGTGGTGGCGATGGCGCATGCGGTGCCGCTGCCGCCTTCCGACCCGCGCGGCGCCGGCCGTACCCAGACCGCCGCGGCTTCCGCGGCCGCGGAGCCGGACGCGCTATCCTCGGGCGACCTTGCCGCAGATGCGCCGACGCCGGAAAAGAATCCGCTGGCCCGCAAGGTGCGGCTGGCTTCGCTGTCGACCGGCGAGGGTGAGCTCGACCTCGGGCCGACCGAGCCGCCGCAGGTGTCGCCGGAAGAAGCCACCGGCATTCCGATGTCCACCGCCGAGGTGCGTCTGCCGAAATCGGGCGACCGCTTCGCCGTCTACGACATTGTCGGCCAGGTCGTGTACATGCCTGATGGCACCAAGTTCGAGGCGCATTCCGGCTATGGCGACCGGTTCGACGATCCGCGCCATATCTCGGTGAAGATGCGCGGCCCGACACCGCCGAACACCTACAAGCTGACCATGCGCGAATCGCTGTTCCATGGCGTCGAGGCGCTGCGGATGACGCCGGTCGGCAAGGAGCCGATGTTTGGCCGCAACGGCATCCTGACCCACAGCTACCTGCTGGGCCCTCGCGGCGATTCCAATGGCTGCATCTCGTTCAAGAATTACGAGGCCTTCCTCGCCCATTGGAAGAAGGGCAAGATCGACCACATGGTGGTGGTGGCCCGCCTGCCCAACGAGATCAAGCCGAAGGGCGCCGGCTCCATGTTCGCCTGGCTGAAGCCGAAGAGCGCCCGCTCCGAATAGCCGCGCCGGCTATTGACGAAAGAAAGGGCACCGCCGCGGCGGTGCCCTTTTCGTTTGCGCGGAGCTGTCTGCCGGCGGCGCCGTGCCGGCTCAGGCGGTGCCCATCTCGTCGAGCGCCATCGGCGATTCCGGCAGCACCTGCCCGCCATCGATCGACAGCCCCTGGCCGGTGATGTAGCCGGCCTCCTCGGAGGCGAAGAACAGCGCCGCATTGGCGATGTCGAACACGCTGCCGAGCTTCTTCATCGGCACGCAGGCGGCGGTGGAGGCGATATAGGCCTCGCCCATGCCGTCCATGCCCTCGGTGTGGATGTTGCCGGGCATCACCGCGTTGACGGTGATGTTCCACGGCGCCAGCTCGATCGCCGCCGTGCGCATGAAGCCGAGCTGGCCGGCCTTGGAGGCACCGTAATGCGACCAGCCGGGAAAGCCGGTGATCGGGCCGGTGATCGAGGAGGTGAGCACGATGCGGCCCTGCTTCTGCGCCTTCATCTGCGGCAGCACCGCCGAGACCGACAGGAAAGTGCCCTTGAGGTTGGTGCCGATCACGTGGTCGAAATCCGCCTCGGTCATCTCGCCGAGCTTGGCGGCGGGGAATATGCCGGCATTGGCGCAGAGCACGTCGATGGAGCCGTAGCGCTCGACCGCCGTGGCGGCCATGGCGTCGCAATCCGCGACGCGGGTGATGTCGGCGGCGAAGCCGGAGGCGTTGGCGCCGATTTCGGCGGCGACCTTCTCCGCCTCGGCGAGATGGCGGCTGACCACCAGCACGTTGAGGCCGGCCTGTCCGAAGCGCAGCGCGAGGCCGCGCCCGATTCCCTTGCTGGCGCCGGTGACGATGACCGTCTTGCCTGCGAGCGGCGTAAACATGTGACGTGATTTCCCTTGGAAGAAATTTAGCGTTTTCAATCGATTGAAGCCAGGCAGCCGATGCTCCGGCCTTGAGATGCCGCAAGTCTGGGCTGCCTGTCTTTTGATCAGGGTGCGATGCAAAATTGATGTTGTAAAGCCCAAATCGAGATGTTTAGGATCACACAAACTCCAACATCAAAGCCACATTCGCCATGGCTTCGATGCGGCACGGCATGCGCGGCCGGACGAGGTTCGCGCCATCATAAAAGGGGACTTCCAGATGGCAGGCATTTCCAGAAGGTCGATGCTTCAGGGCATGGCGGCCGGCGCCGGGGCGCTGGCGGCGGGGCCGCTGCTCGGCACCGGCAGCGCCTTCGCGGCGCGCGAGAAGGAGCTGAACATTCTGTGCTGGGAGGGCTACAACTCCGCGCAGGTGCTCGATCCGTTCCGCGAGAAGACCGGTGCGACGGTGAAGGCCGAGAGCCTGACCAACGACCCGACCATGATCAACCGCCTGCGCGCCGGCGAGACCAACACCTGGGACCTGATCAACGTCAACAATCCCTGGGCGCGCAAGGTGATGCTGCCCGAGAAGCTGATCAAGCCGCTGCCGAAGGCGGAGTTCGAGCCCTTCTTCGCGCAGATGCTCCCGGAGTTCAAATGGCCCTACAAGTGGGCGATGAGCGAGGACGGCGCCGACCTGCTCGGCATGGTGCAGCGCTTCGGACCCTACAGCTTCGTCGTCAACACCGACAAGGTCAGCCGCAAGACTGCCGAGGAAACCGGCTGGGACCTGTTCAACGATCCAGCGCTGGCCGGCAAATACGGCATCCTCGAATCCGACGACTGGAATGTGTTCAACATCTTCATCGTCGCCGGCATCGACCCGTTCAAGGTGCATACGCCGGACGAGCTGGCGAAGTTCGAGGAGACCGCCAAGCGGGTCTTCAAGGGTGCCAAGCTGATCGGCGACATCGCCTCGATGAACCAGGCGCTGATCTCCGGCGAGATCGACCTGCATCTCACCGGGGGCACCTATTCGGTCTCGCCGGCGCGCGCCGACGGCCACCCGAACCTGCGCGCCATCACCCCGCTGAAGGGGCCGCTGGCCGGCGGGAAGGGCGGCATCTCCTGGATCGAGGTGACCTCGACGGTGAACAACCCGAACCTGTCGCCGCTGGCGCTGGAGTTCCTGAAATATGTGCAGGCGCCGGAAGTGGCGCACACCGTCGCCTTCGCCGAGGGCACCTTCAACCCGGTGGCGCAGATGGGCAACAAGGCCTGCTTCGACCTGTTCACCAAGGAAGAGCTCGACGCCATCCAGTGGGACAGCCTCGAAGAGGAAATGGCCCGCTCGGTCGAGTACGACATCGTGCCGGATTACGACAAGGCGCTCGACATCATGAACGCCGCCAAGCGGCTGCGCGGCTGATCGGTTCCGCCGATCGCTCTGCCTGTTGCTGAATTTCCGGCGGCGTGCGCGCCGCCGGACCCTCTGTTTTCGGAAGACCCATGCTCCAGACCCTGCCCGCCGCTTCCACCGCCGTCGAAGCCCCGCGGCTGCCGATCCTCCAGCTGGTCGGCGTGCGAAAAATGTTCGGCGGCTTCGCGGCGGTGGAGGGCATCGACCTCGACGTGCGCGAGGGCGAGTTCCTGACCATCGTCGGCCCTTCAGGCTCGGGCAAGACCACGCTTTTGCGCATGCTGGCCGGCATGGACACGCCGAGCGAAGGCAACATCACCTTGCGCGGCGAGCTGATCAACGACGTGCCGCCGAACAAGCGGCCGACCTGCCTTGTGTTCCAGTCGCTGGCGCTGTTCCCGCACAAAAGCGTCGGCGAGAACATCGCCTTCGCGCTCAAGGTGAAGGGCGCCGACGCCGCGACCCGGAAGAAGCGGGCGCTGGAGCTGATGCGCATCGTTCGTTTGCCGGATAACTATCACGACAAGAATGTGATGAAGTGCTCGGGAGGCGAGCGCCAGCGCGTGGCGCTGGCCCGTGCCTTCGCCTACGATCCCGAGGTGCTGTTCTTCGACGAGCCGCTCTCCGCCCTCGACTACAAGCTGAAGAAGGCGCTGGAGAAGGAGCTGAAGGACCTGCACCGCGAGACCGGCAAGACCTTCATCTACATCACCCATTCGCTGGAGGAGGCGATGGTGATGAGCGACCGTATCGGGGTGATGCGCGCCGGCCGGCTCGTGCAGGTCGGCACGCCGGAGGAGATCTACGGCGCCCCGGTCGACCGCTTCGTGTCGGAGTTCGTCGGCGAAGTGAACACCCTCAAGATGAAGCGCGTGGGTCAGCAATGGCAGGGCGTCGACGTGCCCGGCACCTTCACGCTCGGCTCGCCGCAGAATGGCGCGGTGCTCGACGAGGCCTTCGTGGTGATCCGGCCGGAATATATGCGCTTCCTCGCCGCCGGCGAGCGCGCCGACAACCAGCTGAAGGGCACGGTCTACAACGAATATTCGCTTGGCTCGCGCATCCAGTATCAGGTGCGGGTGGGCTCGAAGGATGCCGGCGAGAAGGTGATGCTGGTCGAGCTGTCGCGCGCCCGCGCGTTGCCGCCGGGCGCCTCGCGCGAGGTGACGATCGGCTGGGATGCCGCCGACGCCTTCACGCTGGGCAGCTGAGGAGGGGACGATGGCCGACATCGCACTCGCCCGCGCGCCGGAGACGGCGCGGCAGGTCCGCCAGGCCCGGATGCTCTCGGTGGGCGCGCGCTGCGCGCTG
Organism: Ancylobacter defluvii; assembly: GCF_018390605.1. Taxonomy (GTDB): domain Bacteria; phylum Pseudomonadota; class Alphaproteobacteria; order Rhizobiales; family Xanthobacteraceae; genus Ancylobacter; species Ancylobacter defluvii. The sequence goes on along the minus strand of NZ_JAHBGD010000019.1, from coordinate 280,349 downwards.
CCGGTAGCGGTGCTGCTCGGCATCGGCTTCCTGGCGCCGATGGTGGCGATCCTCGCCTATTCCTTCGCGACGCCGCGCAGCTTCGACGTGTTTCGCTCCTTCACGCTGGAGAACTTCGCCAGCATCTTCGATCCCACCAACACGGTGTGGCTGTCCTTCGCCTGGTCGGTCGGCTTCGCGCTGTTCACCGTCGCCATCCTGGCGGTGATCGCCTACCCGATCGCCTATGGGCTGAACGCGGTGTTCGGGCGCTGGGCCGGCTTCATAAGCGTGCTGTTCGTGTTCCCGCTCTTTGTATCGGAAAATGTGCGGCTTTATGGCTGGGTGCTGTTCTTCATCAAGAACGGCGTGCTCGATGGCACGCTGAAATGGCTGGGCCTCCCCGGCGGGCCGGAGGTGCTCTACACGCCGGGCGTCACCCTGTTCGGCATGGCCTACACCTATCTGCCCTTCATGCTGTTCCCGATGACGCTCGGCCTTGCCCTGGTGCCGCGCGACCTGGTGGATGCGGCGCGCGACCTCGGCGCCGGGCGGCTGTTCATCTGGCGCGAGATCGAATTGCCGCTCGCCATGCCCGGCATCCTGATCGGCATGCTGCTGACCTTCGTGCTCGCCATCGGCGCCACGGCGGAGGCGAAGATTCTCGGCGGGCAGTCGATCATCGTGATCTCGCACGATATCGAGATCGCCTTCACCTATTCGCAGAACTGGCCGCTCGGCTCGGCGCTGGCGGTGGTGGTGAGCGTGTTCATCGCCGCGCTCACGCTCACGGCGCTGTCCAAGCTCGACCTCGACCGCATGCTGGGGAGGCGCTGAACCATGGCAACCAGTCCGGCGCTCGCTCGCAAACGCACCAATGCCCTGATCTGGGTGTGGACGGTGTTCGTCCTCGTCGCGGTCTATCTGCCGATTCTCTGCGGCGCGTTGGCGAGCTTCAACAAGAGCCGTTATTTCGGCTTTCCGATCAAAGTCTACGCCACCGAGTGGTGGCAGAAGACCCTCGATTCCATCGAGATCGGCATGCTGGTGCGCAACTCGATCGCCATCGCCCTGCTGGTGACGGTGATCTCGGTGGTGATCGCCACCTTCGGCGCGCTGGCCTTCGCCCGCTATGACTGGAAGGGACGGCGGCTGTACCAGAAGCTGATCATCCTGCCGATCTTCTTCCCGCAGCCGGTGCTCGGCCTCGCTTTGCTGCTCGGCTTCAATGCGGTGGGCATCCAGACCTCGTGGCTGACGGCGGTGTTCGCGCATCTCGTCTGGATCGTGCCGGTGGTGACGCTGGTCATCGCCATCCAGGTCTATGGCTTCGATGCCTCGCTGGAGGAGGCGGCCTACGATCTCGGCTGCACGCGCACCCAGGTGTTCCGCGAGGTGACGCTGCCGCTGCTGTGGCCGGGCATCTGGTCCGGCATGCTGTTCGCGTTCCTGCTGTCGTGGAGCAATTTCCCGCTGTCGCTCTATACGGCGGGGGCAGACAGTACGATCCCGAAATGGCTCTATGCCAAGATGGTGGCCGGTTACACGCCGATGGTGCCGGCGCTCGGCACCATGGCGACGCTGGGCGCGGCGACGCTGCTGCTCGGCGGCGGGCTGGTCATGCTGCTCCTGCGCCGGCGGCAGCCGGCATGACGGCGTCCTCGAACGGCAGCGAGCCCTCCGACACGCTTGCCGACCGGCGCCGCCCACGCCTCGACAAGGCGGCGCGGCACGAGCGCATCCTTGCCGAGATGCGGGCCACCGTGACGCTGCGGGTCGGCGACCTCGCCGCCGATCTCAACGTCTCCACCGAGACCATCCGCCGCGACCTGTTCGAATTGCAGGAGCGCGGGCTGATCAATCGCACCTATGGCGGCGCGGTGCGGCCGTTCGGCTCCGAGCCGGCGGTGACCGAGCGCCACCAGATGATGGTGGCCGAGCGCGAGGCGATCGCGGCGCGGACGGTGAAGTTCATCAAGCCGCAGGAGGTGATCGCCATCGGCGCCGGGGCGACGACGACGCATGTCGCGCGTCGTATGGCCGCCGAATGCCGCGACCTGACGGTGATCACCCATTCCTTTTCGGTGGCCACCGTGGTGGCGGCCAACCCGACCATCGACGTCATCCTCTGCCCCGGCCATTACAACGGCCGCGAGGGCATGATGGTGGGGGTGGAGACCATCGAGTTCCTGCAAAGCTATAACGTCAACCGGGCAATCCTCGGCGTCTCCGGCATCACCCCGGAGGGCCTGGCCGATGCCGAGGCGCCGGCGGCCTGGGTCTACAAGGCGATGATGAACCGGGCGGCGGAGACTATCATCGTCTCCGATCACAAGAAATTCGACGTGCCCTCGCTCGCCATCTGGGCGCGGGTGCCGGACATCCAACGCCTCGTCACCGACAAGGCGCCGGATGGCGCGCTCGCCCGCGCGCTCGCCCGTGCCGGCGTCGAGGTCGCGGTGGCGCGGAAATAGGGTTCCTACCATGTGGCAGCAGCAACCCGCCGACGCGCGGATCGAGATCGAGGTCGATGGCCATAAGGTCGTCGCCTATTGCTACGGTGCCGGCGAAGACACGGTGTTCCTGCTGAATGGCGGGCCGGGCCTGCCCTGCGACTATCTGCGTGACGCGCATTCCTTCCTCGCCGATCATGGCTACCGCGTCGTCGCCTTCGACCAGCTCGGCTGCGGCGCTTCCGACCGGCCGGACGATCCGGCGCTGTGGTCGATCGCCCGCTATGTCGTGGAGGTCGAGACGGTGCGCACGGCGCTCGGCCTCGGGCGGGTGCATCTGCTCGGCCATAGCTGGGGCGGCTGGCTCGCCATCGACTATGCGCTGGCGTATCCCGAGGCGCTGAAGACGCTGATCCTCGAGGACACCGCCGCCGACCTGCCTCACCTGATGAGCGAAATGCACCGGCTGCGCGCTGCGCTGGGCCCGGAGACGGTGGAGATGCTGCTCGCCCACGAGGCAGACGGCTCCTATGACCATCCCGAATATCAGGCGGCGATCACCCTGCTCAACTACCGCCATGTCTGCCGTATGGCGGCGTGGCCGGCGCCGCTGATGGCCTCGCTGAACGACTGGAACATGGCGCCTTATATGGCGATGCAGGGGCCGAACGAGTTCCTCTACATCGGCAATCTGAAGGACTGGAACCGCACCGCCGACCTCAATCGCATCGCCTGCCCGGCGCTGATCACCGTCGGCCGGCACGACGAGATCACCCCCGCCTGCGCGCTGCGCATGAAGCAGAACCTGCCGCAGGCGGAAGTCGCGGTGTTCCCGAACTCGTCGCATATGCCGTTCTACGAGGAGCCGGCCGCCTATGACGCGCGCCTGCTCGCCTTCCTCGGCAAGCACAGGGGAGGCGTCGCGTGAACTGGAAAACCCGCAACCGCTCCTTCTACTATGCGCTGGCGCCCGAGCCGGACGATCCCGAGCTCAACCCGGCGACCACCGCGCTGCTGGTCATCGACGTGCAGAACACCTATCTGGAGCGCCCCGACCGGGCGTCGCTCGCCAGCGAGGCGGAGCGGGTGCATTACGACGGCTGGACGCCGTTCCATGAGCGGATGCACGGCACGGTAATTCCCAACATCGCCGACGTGCTGGCGTTGTTCCGGGCGAAGGGCATCGAATGCCTGTTCGCCCGCATCGCCTGCCGTACGCAAGACGGCCGCGACCGCTCGCTGAGCCAGAAGAAGCCGGGCTTCAACAATCTGCTGCTGCCCAAGGACGAGCACGCCTCGCAGATCGTGCCGGCACTGGCGCCGCAGGGCGACGAGATCACCGTCATCAAGACCACCGACAGCGCGCTCACCGGCACCAATCTGCGGCTGATCCTCGCCAATCTCGGCATCCGCACCGTGATCTGCGTCGGCATCTTCACCGATCAATGCGTTTCCTCCACCGTGCGCAGCCTCGCCGATGAGAGCTTCGACGTGGTGGTGCTGGAGGATTGCTGCGCGGCGGCGACCGATAACCTGCACGCCCGCGAGCTGGAGATCATCAACATGATCTACTGCAACGTGATGGCGCTCGACGACCTCAAGTCACTGATGAAGCTCTGATAATGACCGATGCCATGTATAGCGACGACTTCCTGGGCCGGCTCGAGGCGAGCCTGCGCGCCGCCCTGCCGCGCTGGGGGCTGTCGCCGGACAGCGACGTGAAGCTGCTCACCATCTCCGAGAACGCCACGTTTCGCGCCCGCGACGCCGCCTCCGGTCGCGAACTGGTGTTGCGGGTGCATCGGCCGGGCTACCATTCGCGCGCGGAGATCGCCTCCGAGCTCGCCTGGCTGGAAGCGCTGGGCCGCGACGGCGTGGTGGCGACGCTGACCCCGGTGCCGCTTGCCGACGGCACGCTGATCGCCGATCTCGACGATGGCGGGGTGACGCGCCACGCGGTGGCGTTCCAGCTGCTGCCCGGCCGCGAGCCGGCCGAGGGCGAGGATTTGCCGCGCTGGTTCCGCGAGCTCGGGGCCATCAATGCCCGGCTGCACGCCCATGCGAAGGCGTGGCAGCGGCCGGAAGGCTTCGTGCGCAAACGCTGGGATTTCGATGCCATGCTCGGCGAGGTGCTGCTTTGGGGCGACTGGCGCGCCGGGCTGGGCCTCGATGGAGAGGGGCGGGCGGTACTCGAAGAGGTGGCGGCGCTGCTCAAGCAGCAGCTGGACGCCTATGGCACCGGCGAGGACCGGTTCGGCCTGGTCCATGCCGATATGCGGGTCGCCAACCTGCTGGCTGACGGCGATACGCTGTCGGTGATCGATTTCGACGATTGCGGCTTCTCCTGGTACCTCTATGACTTCGCCGCCGCCATCAGCTTCACCGAGCACGAGCCCTATATCCCCGCGCTGCAAAAGGCATGGGTCGCGGGCTACCGCAGCGTGGCGCCGCTCACTGACGCGGAGTGCGAGATCCTGCCGGTGTTCATCATGCTGCGGCGCATGCTGCTCACCGCCTGGATCGCCTCGCATGCCGAGACCCCGACTGCGCAGGCGTTGGGCGAGGCCTATACGCACGGCACGGTGGCGCTCGGCCGCGCCTTCCTTGAAACCCATGCGAGGACGGCAGCATGAAAAGCCGCGAACTCCAGATCCTCTCGCTCAACGCCTTCTCCGGCGAGGGGGCGGCGCTGCCGCCGGACATCGCGGCGCTGGTCGAGCGGCGCCAGCGCTCGTTCGGTGCCGGCTCGGTGCTGTTCTACGACGTGCCGCTGAAGGTGGTGAAGGCGGAAGGGCCCTATCTCCATGCCTCCGATGGGCGCGCCTATCTCGACTTCTACAACAACGTGCCGACCGTCGGGCATTGCCATCCCAAGGTGGTGGAGGCGGTGCAGCGGCAGATCGGCCAGTTCAACATCCATTCGCGCTATCTGTTCGACGTCTCCCACGACTATGCCGAGAAGCTGCTCGCCAGCTTTCCGGCATCGCTGAGCAATATCGTGCTCACCTGCACCGGCAGCGAGAGCAACGACCTCGCCTTGCGCATCGCCAAGCGGGCCTCCGGCGGCACCGGCTTCGTGGTGACGCAGACCGCCTATCACGGCAACACCTCGGCGGTGACCGAGGTCTCGCCATCCTCCTACCGCAACGGCGCGCCGCCGCCGCATGTGCGCATGGTGCCGCCGCCGGATCCGGCGATCTTCGGCAACGATGTCGGGCAGGGCTTCGCCGAGGCGGTCGCCGGGGCCATCGCCGCGATGGAGGCGGACGGCATCCGCTTCGCCGGCCTTCTGGTCGACACCATCTTCTCCTCAGACGGGGTGTTCGCCGACCCGCCGGGTTTCCTGAACGCCGCGGTGGAGGTGACGCACAAGGCCGGCGGTTTGTTCATCGCCGATGAGGTGCAGCCCGGCTTCGGCCGCACCGGCGCCGGCATGTGGGGCTTCTCGCGCCACGGCCTCACACCGGACATCGTCACCATGGGCAAGCCGATGGGCAATGGCTATCCCGTCGCCGGCGTGGTGACGCGGCCGGAGCTGCTCGCCGATTTCTGTGCCGATTTCGGCTATTTCAACACCTTCGCCGCCAGTCCGGTGGCCACCGCCGCGGCACTGGCCGTGCTGGAGGCGATCGAGGAGGACGGGCTGATCGCCAATGCCGACCGCGTCGGCCGGCACCTCAAGGCGCGGCTGACGCATCTGATGGGCAAGGCGCCGATCACCGCGGTGCGTGGGGCCGGGCTCTATCTCGGCGTCGCCTTTGGCGATGAGAGCGGGCCGCGTGCGGACATCGCCAAGGCGCTGATCAACGGGCTGAAGGCGAAGGGCATCCTGATCGGCGCCGCCGGCCAGTTCGGCAATGTCTTGAAGATCCGCCCGCCGCTCTGCGTCACCACCGATCATGCCGACCAGCTTGCCGATGCGCTGGAGCAATTGCTGACGCCCACCGGCTGATCAGCCTCGCGCGGCGATCCAGCTGGCGACGGCGATGCGGGTGGCCTCGTGGACGCAGGCGCCGATCGCCTCGCCGATGGCGGTGTGCATGCCGGCATAGGCTTGCGGCGCGCCGCTCATCGGCGCCGCCATGACGATGCAGTCGGTGCCGGTGCCGGTCACCGCGTGCCGGCCGCCGGGACGGCGATAGCCGGCCTCCATGATCGCCACGGTGCGGGCCTGCGCCACCAGCGAGGCCGCCTCCAGCAGCGCCGCCTCGGTCAGCGGCAGCGCCGAGCGGCAGAAGATGTTGACAGTGCCGGCCATCACCGGTGCGGCCGGATGGCGGCTGCCGACGCGCTCGCCATTATTGAGGCCGGCGGTCACCACGCAGTCGGCGCGGGCACCCTCGACCTCGGCGGCGCGGTGGACATGGGAGGCGACGTCGCGGGCGGTGATGAGGCCGACCGCGCCCTCCAGCCCGGCGGTCGCCAGTTCGCTCGCGAACCAGGCTGCCGGATCGAGTTCGGCCGTGAGTTCGTCGGTCGCGACCTGCCGCCAGGCAATCGTCGATGCTTCCACCAGCCCCGGCCGGTTGAGCGACCAGCTCACCATGCGGTGGGGGGCGGCCAGGCGCAGCACCAGCCAGGGGCGTTCGCAGCGAATGTCGAGCAGCGGGTTCATGACCGAAGCGCTGTAGCAGCGCCTACCGGCTCTGGCGAGGGCACCCCGGCAGGACGGCGCGGAACCCGGCGCCGCCGCGACCGTTGACGCAAGCCACCGGCCACGGAGAGACGTCCTGCCATGCTCGACCGCGTTCAGCGTTTGCCCCTCGAAACCCCGGCTGATCTGGCCTCTGCGCCGGTACTGCGCGAGGAGCGCAATGTCTGGCGCATCGAATCGGTTGAGCGCGCGGCGGTGCTGGTCGACGGCGCTGCCTATTTCGAGGCGCTGCGCTCGGCGCTGATACAGGCGAGGAACACCGTGTACATCGCCGGCTGGGACCTCGACAGCCGGATGAAGCTGGTGGGAACCAGCGGCCGCGCCGAGGACGGCTTGCCCGAACAACTCGTCGATTTCCTCTCGGCGCTGGTGAAGCGCCGGCCGGAGCTGCGCATCCGCCTCCTGCTCTGGGACTACTCGATGGTGTTCGCCTTCGAGCGGGAGCTGATGCCGCTCTATTCCTTCTTGTGGAACACCCCGCCGCAGATCGAGATCTGCCTCGACGATGCGCTACCCTTCGGTGCCTCGCACCACCAGAAGATCGTGGTGATCGACGACCGGGTGGCGTTTTCCGGCGGCCTCGACCTTACCGGCCGGCGCTGGGATACGCCGGAGCATCTGCCGGCGCATGATCTCAGGGTCGATCCTGCCGGTGCCGCCTATGGCGCGTTCCATGACGTGCAGATGCTCGTCGAAGGACCGGCGGCGGCGGCGCTCGGCGACATGCTGCGCGAACGCTGGCGACGCGCCGCCTGCGAAAGGCTGGCACCACCGCGCGGCGATGACGACGGGCAGTCAAGCCCCTCGCCGTGGCCGGAAGGGCTGGAGCCGGAATTCGAGGACATCGCCGTCGGTATCAGCCGCACGCTGCCGGCGCATGGCAAGCAGCCGAGCGTGCGCGAGGTCGAGGCGCTGTTCTTCGACATGATCGATGCCGCCGAACGCTGCGTCTATATCGAGAACCAGTTCTTCACCTGCCGGCGCACCACCGAGCGGCTGATCGCGCGCCTGCGCGAGCGGCCGCAGCTGGAGGCGGTGGTGGTGATGCCGATGGGCTACCGCTCCTGGTTCGAGCATCGCGCCATGGGCGTCGGCCGCGACCGGGTGATGCGCATGGTCGCCGACGCCGGTCTGAATAATCGCCTGCGATTTGTCTATCCGGAAGTGGGGCCGGAGGACGCCGCGGGCCGGGTGATGGTGCATTCCAAGATCATCATCGTCGACGACCGGCTGATGCGCATCGGCTCGGCCAATCTATGCAACCGCTCCATGGGTTTCGACAGCGAATGCGATCTTGTGGTGGAGGCGAGGGACGAAGCGGAACGCGCGGGCATCGCGCGGGTGCGCAACCGCCTCCTCGGCGAGCATCTCGGCCGTACCCCGGAGGAAATCGGCGAGGCGCTTGCCGGTGGCGGGCTGATGGCGCTGCTCGATGCGCCCGCGCCGGATCGCCGCCTCGCCCGGGTGCCCTATGCGCCGGATGCCGCTGAATTGCCGCTGCCGATGATCGATGCGCTCGCCGATCCCGTCGAGCCGCTTTACGAGGAATCCGGCGTCGCGGCGCCGACGCCGCGCCACTGGCGGTGGCTGCTTGGCGCCGTCGCCGCCCTGGCGGTGATCGGCGGTCTCGCCCTGGCCTGGAGCTATTCGCCCTTTGCCGAGCCGGATCGCATCATGCAGGCCTTCGAGCGCCTGGCCCTCGCGCCCTGGGCGCCGGTGGCGGTGATCGCCGCCTTCGTCGCCGGTGGCTTCGTGGCGTTTCCGGTTACCCTCCTCATCGTCGCCACGGTGGCGGTGTTCGACGGTTGGGCCGGCGCGGTGCTGGCCGGAACCGGCGCCCTGGCCAGCGCGCTCGCCACCTATGCGGTGGGGCGCACGCTCGGGGCACGGTTGGTGCGACGCTTCATCGGCCCGCGGATCAACCGCATCCGCCGCGGCCTTTCCAATCGCGGCGTGCTGGCGGTGACGACGGTGCGCCTCGTGCCGGCGGCGCCCTTCACCTTCGTCAATCTGGTCGCCGGCGCCGTGGGAATCCCCTTCGTGGACTATCTCGCCGGCACCATTCTCGGCCTGGCGCCGGGACTGATCGTGATGACGGCGCTGGGCCGGCAGATCGTCGGCGTGCTTGCCGATCCGTCGCTGGGCGCGATGGCGCTGCTGGTCGGCTTCGTGGCGCTGTGGATCGTGCTGTCGCTCAGCTTCCAGCTGCTGGTGAACCGGGCGTGGCCGGCGAACTGATCGGGCGAAACGCGAGCGGTAACCGACAACTCATGAACGGTATGCCATGAGCGGCACCATCCGGCTGATGAGCTGGAACATCCATGGCGGCATCGGCCCGGACCGGCGCTTCGATCTCGATCGCATCGTCGCGCTGATCGCCCGCCACCGGCCGGATATCGTGGCGCTGCAGGAGATCGACACCCGCGGGCGCGACGTCGACTGCCTCGCCCCGCTGCGTGGCCTGCGCGCCGGCTATTTCGCCGAGGCCCGCACCATCGTCGCGCCGGACGGGCATTACGGCCACGCGCTGTTCAGCCGCTGGGAGACCGGCGGAGTGGAACTGCACGATCTCTCGGTGCGGCGGCGCGAGCCGCGCTTCGCCATTTCGGCGCGGATCGCCACCGATGCCGGGCCAATCAATGTGGTTTCGGTGCATCTCGGCCTCGCCATCGGCGAACGGATGAGCCAGGTGCGAACCCTCGCCCGGCTGGGCGCGCGCGGCCGGGACGAGCCGACGCTGATGCTCGGCGACTTCAACGACTGGGCCTCCTTCGGCCAGGCCCGCCGGCGGCTCGCCGAAGTGTTCCGCTGGCGCAGCCAGCTGCGCACCTTTCCGGCGCCCCGGCCGCTGCTGCGGCTTGACCGGCTCTACTGCAATGACGGGCTCGCCGTGCTGGCCTGCTTCACCGATCCGGAAGCGGCGCGCGCCTCCGATCATCTGCCGGTGATCGCCGATGTGCGGCTGGCGGAACCGCGGACGGCGGCGTCACCGCGGAACCGTCACGCGGCGCCGCTCATTGTCCCGCCGTGAGACCGCTGCATGAGACTGCTGATGCGCGGATACCTGGCGCCAGTTTCGAAGGGATGCCCGCAATGCCCGCGACCTCCTCGGCCGATCACCGTCCCGGCGCCCCAAGCGCTCCGCCTTCACCCGTTTCACCCAGACGGTTGCGCACTGGACCGGGCACCCGGCGACCTTCATCGGAGCGGCGGGGATCATCGTGCTGTGGGCGGTCACCGGGCCATTCGTCGGCTTCAACGACACCTGGCAGCTGATCATCAACACCTCGACCACCATCATCACCTTCCTGATGGTGTTCGTGATCCAGAACAGCCAGAACCGCGATACCGCGGCGGTGCATATCAAGCTGGACGAACTGATCTCCCGCCTTGACGGGCCACGCGAAAAGCTGATGGACCTCGAGGAACTGGACGAGGACGAGCTGGAGCGCATCCGGGCCGAGTTCGAGGAGCGGGCCTGTCGCAGCCGCGCGGCGAAAGAGGACGGCAGCGCTACGGCTGGCAAAGCCTTGCCCGAGACGCCGCCGGCGCGGCGGAAGGCGACGGCAAAGCGGACGGTTGCGGGCCTCTCCCGCCCGCCGCGCCGGAAGGCCTAGCGCCCGATCCTTTCGGGAGCGGCATCTCTGTGCCGGATCCCTGCGGGACTCGGCGCTTGCGCGGATAATGGCGGTTCAGGCGGTGAAACGTCCGCGGGTTTCGACACGCTCCGGCACCACCGTCCGTGTGGTGAGCGGCGAGAAACGCCAGCCGATCAGTTCACAGGTGACGAGGCGGCCCTGCTGGTCGCGCACCTCCACCGGCTTCAGCTGGCCTTCGCGCTTCATTTGCAGGGCGCGGTCGACGGCGTCGGGGATGGAAGAAAAGCGCAGCCGCTTCATTGGCTGGAGTGGATCGTCGGAAAGCGGGCCGGTGAAATAGAGCGTGTAAGCAGTCGGTATCTGAGGGCGGGAGCTGTTCGGGGGTGCAATCGACATCTCTGCGATCCTCCATGCCTGCGGCGCCTGCCATGCGGCAGGCCGTATCACGCCTCGCGTCATTTCCGGGGATCGAATCAAACCACATGTCACCGCCCCGCGATCGTCGAGATGCGGGGGGAGTTTGCGCCATCAAGAAGTGATTCGGCCCGCGGAGAATGCCGCGAAGCTCATTGCTGCGGGCGACAAGAAACCAGATCGACGATCACGTCAATCAACAAATTAACGATCGCCCATGGAACCTTTGCTGAGTCGCGGCGTTCGGGTTCCCATGTTACCGTTATGCAGATGTTGTTTCGATTTATTGGGAATAGAACCTGCCATAAATTTGCAATGATTACAGTTTGACTTGCTGCAACTGCGAAGAGATGGGCCGTTGCGTCACGCAGCGCACGGTCGGTCCCGCCCGGCGGGGCCGGGTCGCCGGGCGAGGGATGACCGGGTCAGGCCTTCCCTTCGAACGGCGAGCCTTTCGGCACGACGAGGATGTCGCAGGGCACCTCGGCGAGGATGGAGGTGTCGGTGCTGCCGGCAAGCAGGCGGTGCAACAGGCCCTTCTCGCCGCTGCCGATCACCACCAGATCGATATTGCGGGCTTCCACATGCTCGGTGAGCACGGCGGGGGCGCTGCCGGGTTCCAGCACCACTTCCATCTGATCGCGCGAGAGCGGGGTGGTGGCGAGGAAGGCGTCGGCCTCCTTCGCCGCGACGGCGCGATATTCCGCCTCATAGGCGGCGCGATCGGCGGTCATTCCGGCAAAAGGCGGCTCAAAGGCATGGAGTAGCGCCAGCCGCGATGTGGGGAACCAGGCGGCGGCGGTGACCAGGGGAAGGGCGGAGCCGTCGCTGAAGTCGCTGGCGACCACGACACGCAGATAGGCATCGCGCGGGCGATCACGGACGATCAACAGCGGCAGGCGTGCCTCATGCACAAGCGCGGCGACGCTGCGGCCGATAAGCCGGCGACCGAGCACCTCGTCGCGGGCTACGCCGGTGATCACCAGCCCGGCCTCGCGTGCCAGCGCGATCTCGCTCACCACCGCCTCGCATCGACCGGCGACGACCACCACCTCGATATTGTCGATGGCGTCTCCGAGGCTCCGGCGCAGTCGCCGGTGGGCGAGGGCAAGCGGACTGGAGGCGGCGTCGGCCGTCGTGGGGCCGCTCCAGTCGTCGGATTCGCCCGGCTCGAGCGCATGCACGGCGAACAGTTGCGCATGCCATTGCGCGGCGAGCTGCCGGGCGCGGTCGAGCGCCCGGTCGCAGCGTGGGCTCAGATCGGTGGCAAGCACCAGCCGGCTCGGTGTCGTCACAATCCGCATGCCATCCACTTCCGTCCTTACTCCCCGATGCATCGCCATCCGTCAGATATTCTCGGCGGCGAACAGTCCTAGCCGGCGCAGCACCAGTTTCTCTACCTCCAGCACGCCCATCAGCGCCACACCGACGCCGATGATCATGATGCCATCGAGCAGCGCCACCGGACGGGTGAGGAAGATCTCCTGCATCAGCGGCAGATAGGTGAAGGCGAACTGCGCCATCACCACCACGACGAGGGCAGCGATTACCGCCGGCGTGCCGACCACGCCGGTCAAGGTCAGCGAACTGCCGCGGATATAGCGTACATTGAACAGGTAGAAGATCTCCATCACCACAATGGCGTTCACCACGATAGTGCGGGCAAGATCGACACCCTGCCCGCGCGCCAGCGACAGCTGGAACAGCCCCAGCGCAGCGACCAGGAACAGCAGCGAGACGAAGACGATGCGCCATATCATGAAGGGCGAGAGCAGCCCGGCCTTCGCCGGGCGGGGCGGCCGCTGCATGATCCCGGGCTCGGTCGGCTCGAAGGCGAGGGCGAGGCCGAGCGTCGCCGACAGCACCAGATTGATCCACAGGATCTGCGCCGGCGACATCGGCATGAGCGCGCCGGCGAGAATGGCGACGATGACGCACAGCACCTCGCCGCCATTGGTCGGCAGCGTCCAGGCGATCATCTTGCGTATGTTGTCGTAGACGGTACGCCCCTCGCGCACGGCGGCGACGATGGAGGCGAAATTGTCGTCGACCAGAACGATCTCGGCCGCCTGCTTGGCGGCCTCCGTGCCCTTGCGGCCCATGGCGATGCCGACATCGGCCTGCCGCAGCGACGGGGCGTCGTTCACCCCGTCGCCGGTCATCGCCACCACCGCGCCGGTCGACTGCAGCGCCCGCACGATGCGCAGCTTGTTTTCCGGGCTGGTGCGGGCGAAGACCGAAATACGGCGGGCGATGCCGACCAGTGCCTCGTCATCCGCCGCGTCGACCTCGGCGCCGGTCGCCGCCAGCGGCTCCTCGGCGATGCCGAGTTGGCGGGCGATGGCGACGGCGGTGGCGGCATGGTCGCCGGTGATCATCTTCACCTCGATGCCGGCGGAGTGGCACTCGGCGATGGCCGCTACCGCCTCCGGGCGCGGCGGGTCGATGAAGCCGACGAGGCCGAGGAAGCGGAAGCCCTCGTTCGCATCGTCGAAGCCCAGCCGTTCCGGTAGTTGCGCCACGGTTTTGGCGCGCTCGGCGAGCACGCGCTCGCCATGGCCGGCCGCGGCCTCGACATGCGCCCCCCACAGCGCCGGATCGGCGCCACAGCGCGGCAGCAGCGCCTCCGGCGCGCCCTTGATGAAGAGGATCTTCTCGCCGCCGGGGCCCTCATGCGCGGTGGCCATGAAGCGGTAGGCGGCATCGAAGGGAATTTCGTCCCGCCGGATCCAGGAGCTGCGTTCGGCGGCTGGGTCGAGCCCGGCCTTGATCGCCAGCGTCACCAGGGCCCCCTCCATCGGATCACCCTCGACACTCCAATGATCGGCCTCGCGACGCAGCTGCGCGTCGTTGCACAGCAGGCCCGCTCGTATCAGCGGCAGCGCCGCCTGCGTCGCGGCGCCGGCCTTGGCGGCGCCGGTCCAGACTATCCGCCCTTCCGGCTTGTAGCCGCCGCCTTCCACCTCGACTTCGCCTTCCGGCACGAAGATCCGGCGGGCGGTCATCTCGTTGCGGGTCAGGGTGCCGGTCTTGTCGGAGCAGATGACCGAGGTCGCCCCCAAGGTTTCCACCGCCGGCAGCAGGCGGATCACCGCATTGCGGGCGGCCATGCGGCGCACGCCGATCGCCAGCGTGATAGTAATGACCGCCGGCAGGCCTTCAGGCACCACGCCGACCGCGAGCGCGACCACCGCGATCAACGCGTCCGCCCAGTCATGGCCGCGGAAGGCGACGGCGAAGCCGAAGAGCAGCGCCGCGCCGCCGAAGGCGAGCCAGGTGAAGCGCCGCGCGAAGCCGTCGATCTGGCGCAGCAGCGGCGTCGCCATCGGCTCGACCTCGGCCATCAGCTTGCCGATACGTCCGATTTCGCTGCGGACCCCGGTGGCGACCACCACCGCGGCGCCCTGTCCGGCCGCGACCGTGGTGCCGGAAAACGCCATGGAATGCCGATCGCCCAGCGCGGCGGCTTCCGGCGCGGGTTCCTCATGCTTCTCGGCGGCGACGGATTCGCCGGTGAGCACCGATTCGTCGATGCGCATGCCGCGGGCGCGCATCAGCCGCGCATCGGCGGGCACGCGGTCGCCGGGCTCGAGCAGGACCACGTCGCCGGGAACCAGCTCATGCGCGCCGATGCTGACGCGCTGTCCGTCGCGCAGGGCGGTGGCGTGCGGGGTGATCATCTCGCGGATCGCGCGCAGCGCTTCTTCCGCCTTGCCCTCCTGCACATAGCCGATGATCGCGTTGGCCAGCACCACCGCCAGGATGACGCCGGCATCGACGCCGTGGCCGATCAGCCAGGCGGCCAGCGCGCCCGCCAGCAGGAAATAGATCAGCATGTTGTTGAACTGCGCCAGGAACCGCAGCAGCGGATGCTGGCGCGGCGGCTCCGGCAGGCGGTTGGGGCCGTGGCGGGCGAGGCGGGCGCTCGCCTCGCCTCCTGACAGGCCGTCGGCCGTCACGCCGAGATGGTGGGCGACGTCGTGATGCGGCAGCGCGTGCCAGAGGGGGGCGCCGGTTTCGCCATGGGGCTCGGCCGCCGGGCGTGCCATGAGGCGCTCCGGGGGCGTCGTCGCCATTTGCTGCCCCATGCCGCCTGTTTTCCTTTTGCTTGATCCGCCGAACCTGTTGAAGGCCGGCAACAGGCTACCCAATGGGGCGATGGACCCCCTGCGGGTTTTTTTGTATGGGGGATAACAATTTCGTCAGGGTGGCGGTGGCGAGCCGCTCCCCCTTGACGTCCCTTGCAGGGCCGGTCCGGACCTGAAAAAGGAAGCCATGCGTCGCGACGTGCCGACATGCCGCGTTTCGGCATAGGGCGTCGCCGGAGTGAGTGATGATCAAGGCGTTTTTCTCGTATTACCGTCCGCATTGGCGCCTGTTCGTCCTTGATTTCGGCTGTGCGGTGCTTTCGGGCGTGCTCGAGCTCGGCTTCCCGATGGCGATGAAGCTGTTCGTCGACCGCCTGCTGCCGAGCGGCGATCTCCAGCTCGTCATCCTCGCCGCGGTGGGCCTGCTGGCGGTCTATGCGGTCAATAGCGGGCTGATGGCCGTCGTGACCTATTGGGGCCATGTGCTCGGCATCAACATCGAGACCGAGATGCGTGCCCGCGCCTTCGGCCATCTGCAGAAGCTGTCCTTCCGCTTCTTCGACAATGTGAAGACCGGCCATCTCGTCGCCCGCGTCACCAAGGACCTGGAGGAGATCGGCGAGATCGCCCATCACGGGCCGGAGGACCTGTTCATCGCGGTGATGACCTTCGTCGGCGCCTTTCTGCTGATGCTCTGGGTGCATCCGCCGCTCGCCTTCCTCACCGCGCTGATCGTGCCGGTCACCGTGCTGCTGGTGGCGCGCTATGGTGGGCGGATGACGCGGAACTGGCAGGCGCAGTTCGGCCGCGTCGGCGCCTTCAATGTCCGGCTGGAGGAGAATATCGGCGGCATGCGCGTGGTGCAGGCCTTCGCCAACGAGGCGCATGAGCGCGATCTCTTTGCCCTCGACAATGCGCGCTACCGTGCCACCAAGCTCGATGCCTACCGCCTGATGGCGGTGGGACAGGCGCTGAACTACATGGCGATGCGTCTGGTCCAGCTAGCGGTGATGCTGGCGGGGGCCTGGTATGTGGTGCAGGGCCAGCTGTCGATCGGCGGCTTTGTCGGCTTCCTGCTGCTGGTCGGGGTGTTCTACCGCCCGCTCGACAAGATCGCGGCGGTGATGGAGACCTATCCCAAGGGGATTGCCGGCTTCCGCCGCTATCAGGAATTGCTGGCGACCGCGCCCGACATCGCCGACCGGCCCGGCGCGGTGGAGGTGGCCGCGCTTGCCGGCGACATACGCTTCGAGCGGGTGAGCTTCGGCTACACGACCGGCCGGCCAGTGCTCTCCGGCATCGACCTTGCCATCCGCGCCGGCGAGACGGCGGCGTTTGTCGGCCCCTCGGGTGCCGGCAAGACCACGTTGTTGTCGCTGGTGCCGCGCTTCTACGAGCCGACCGGCGGGCGCATCACCATTGACGGCATCGACATCGCCGCCATGACGCTCGCTTCGCTCAGGCAGAACATCGGCATCGTGCAGCAGGACATCTTCCTGTTCGGCGGCACCATCCGCGAGAACATCGCCTATGGCCGGCTCGACGCCTCGGAGGCGGAGATCGTCGAGGCGGCACGGCGCGCCCGGCTCGACAGCCTGCTCGCCAGCCTGCCGGACGGTCTCGACACCATTGTCGGCGAGCGCGGCGTGAAGCTTTCCGGCGGGCAGAAGCAGCGGCTGGCCATCGCCCGCATCTTCCTGAAGAACCCGCCGATCCTGATCCTCGACGAGGCGACTTCGGCGCTGGATACCGAGACCGAGCGGGAGATCCAGCTCTCGCTCGACGAATTGTCGCAGGGACGTACCACGCTGGTCATCGCCCATCGCCTTGCCACCATCCGCCATGCCGACCGCATCGTGGTGGTCACGCCCGAGGGCATCGCCGAGGACGGCCCGCATGACGAACTCGTGGCCCGCGACGGCCTCTATCGCCGCCTGCACATGGTGCAGACGCAGGGCATGGGCATGGACGAGGTGGCGCCCTAGCGGTTCACCGGCCTGACGGTACCGACGAAAAAAGAGGGCCGGCGTGAGCCGGCCCAGCGAGGGAACGTTGGCCTGGGGTGTACCAACGTCGTGGAAGAGAGGACGGCGGTCAGATTTCGTCGCTGCCACCGCCGAAGAAGTCGTCGAAGAAGCCGCCGCTGTCGGAGGCGCCGAGATCGTCGGCCGGGCTCGGATCATCCGCCGCGGTGTCCGTGGCCGAGCTGTCGGTTGCCGAAGTATCGTTCGCCGAAGTATCGTTCGCCGAAGTATCGGCCGCCGGTGTTGCAGCCGGGGCAGCATGCGCCTCGTTGCCGCCGAACATGCCGGCAATAGCATTGCCCAGCAGCACGCCGCCGGCGACGCCCATGGCGGTCTGCGCCGCGCCAGCGAGGAAGCCGCCGCCACCGCCGAAGCCACCGCCGCGACCCATGGCCGCGCCAACGCCACCCGGCGCCGCGCCCGGTTGCTGGCCTCCCCAGGGCGAACCGGGTGCCGCCGCCGGCTGCTGCGGCGCTCCATAGGGCTGGGAGGCGTATTGCTGCGCGTTCGTCGGGCTGCGCGGCACCGAGGGCACCGATCCGCCGCGCGGGGCGGGCGGCTGCGACGACCCGAACAGCCCGCCGAACAGGCCTCCGCCCGAGGCCGGGCGCGCGGCCTGGGCCTGTTCAAGCTCGGCATTCTGCTGCTCGAGCTCGGCGATGCGGCCCTGTGCCTGCTGCAGCGCGTAGTCCTGCATGACGATGGTCTGCGCCATGTAGTAGGGCGCACCGGGCTGGCGGGCGATTTCCTGCCCGATGAAGCCTTCCGCGCCGGCGTCGCGCGGCGCCGCGTTGCGCTCCACCTCGGCGAGGCGGGCGAACAATCCCTGGATGGTCTGACGATCCTGCTCGTTCATCTCGATTCTCCTCGTCCGATCGGCAGGAGCATGTGCCTGGCGGCGCCGAATGGCTTTCCCGCAGGAACGCTGCTCCCGCTCCTCGAAGCTAGATCACGTTCGTGTCGATCCAGTGTTGGGCCGGAGGATCCGGCCCCGGACCTCACTCGCGCTCGCCGGTGAGATTCAGCAGCAGCTGGAAGATGTTGATGAAGTTCAGGTAGAGCGAGAACGCGCCGAACACGGCGAGCTTCTGCTGCGATTCCTGGTCGAAATTGTCAGCGTACTGCTCCTTGATCGACTGGGTGTCCCAGGCGGTCAGGCCGACGAACACCAGGATGCCGACCACCGAGACGATGAACTGCAGCATGGTCGAGCCGAGGAAGATGTTCACCAGGCTGGCGATCACCACGCCGATCAGGCCCATGATCAGGAACGAGCCGAACTGCGACAGGTCGCGCTTGGTGGTGTAGCCGTAGAGGCTGGTGGCGCCGAACATGGTGGCGGCGATGAAGAAGGTGCGGGCGATCGAGGTTCCGGTGAACACCAGGAAGATCGAGGCCATGGACAGGCCCATCACGCCGCAGAACGCCCAGAACATCGTCTGCGCGCCAGAGGCCGACATCGACTGCATGCGGAACGAGAAGAACAGCACGAAGGCGAGCGGCGCCAGCATCACCACCCACTTCAGCGGGGTGGAGAAGATCGGCACATACAGCGCCGGCGTGGTGCCGACGATGAAGGCGACGGCACCGGTCAGCACGAGGCCGAGCGCCATGTAGTTGTAGACGCGCAGCATGTGGCGGCGCAGGCCCTCGTCATAGACGGCCTGATCGACGCTGCGGGCGCTGGTGCCCCATTGGAAGCCGGAATTCGGCGGGTTCATCTGCATTCTCCTTGAAGAAGCGTTGTCTCTGCCACGTATCGATCACGCGGGGTGGGTCAGTAGAGCGACCGGGCCAGCTTCGAGGCGACCTGGTCGAGTTGCTGGGTGTCGGCCTCGGCCACCAGTGCATAGGCGACCTCGCCGACCTGCCAGTAGGCGGCGTTGAACGGGTCCTTCATCGCCACCGTTGCCGGCACCACGTCGAAGCTGCCCGGCCGTACGGCGAACAGCGACGCCTTGCCGAGGCCTGCGGCCTCGATCACCAGTTCGACGCTGGGCCCGAAGCTGGAGGGGAAGACCTGCACGTCGGTCACCGACCAGCCTTTCGGCAGCTCCGGCATGACGATGGCGGTGGCGGCGCGGATATCGGCCGGGTCATAGGCGCCCGAGCCGGCCTGCGAGGGCATGGCGGCACGCAGATGCGCGGTGCGATGCGCCATCACCGCCGCATCGACATAGGCGGGGGCTAGATCGGAGGCTACCACCTCGCTGACGCCGAACGGCCCGATCTGGGCATGGGCGAACCAGCCGGCGCCGAGCAGCAGCGCCACCGCCGCCGCAGCGCGCAACTGCCGCCACACCCGCACCCGGCCGAGCGCCCGCTCCAGCCGCCGCGCCGCCTCGACGGTGGCGACCCGCGCCGGCGCGTTCATCACCGAGCGGGGGGCATCGGCGAGGGCGAGGCGCAGTTCGTCGCGGATGCGCAGATCGGCCATTACCCGTGAGGCCGCTTCCGGCCGCTGGCTGAGATAGGCCTCGACATCAATGCGCCGGGCGACATCGAGCTGGTCATCAACATAGGCGGAGAGATCATCGTCGGCGACGGGGTCAACGGGATGATTCATCCGGGCCTCCTACCAGTTTCAAGCGCGGGCGGCCGCCCGCCGCCGTGCCGTCCTCGACCGCGCGCAAGGCGGCGCGGGCGCGGGACAGGCGGGACATCAGCGTGCCCTGGGGGATGCCCAGTGCCGCGGCGGCCTCCGCATAGCCCAGGCCTTCGATGGCCACGAGATGCAGCGCCGAACGCTGCTCCTCGGGCAATACCATGAAGGCGTCGCGGATCTGTGCGAGGCGGACATGGTGCTCCTGTGCTGGCTCCCCGGCCATCGGACCGTTCTCGGCGAGATCGCTCTCGCGCTCGACCTCGGCGCGGCGGGCACGCCGGCGGTCGACGAAGACGTTGTGCAGGATGGAGAACAGCCAGCCGCGCAGCCCCTGCACGGATGCGCCGCGCTCGGGATCGAAGCCGGAGCGCTTCTCATAAGCGCGCAGGAGCGCGTCCTGCACGAGATCCTCGGCGTCCGCCTCGTCGCGCGTCAGCGCTCGCGCATAGCGTCGGAGCGCTGCGAGCTGGCCGAGCACGTCGAAGGTCGAACTTTTCTGCATCATGTCCAATATACGGAGCCGATGGGGCCTCTATTCCACCCCGAACGCACGAAATTTCAGCGGGCGTCATTCGGGCGGCGGGTGGCCGGAGGTGCGTGCCTGGCTTGGTCGCGTGCCTCCCGGGTGCCACGGTGCCCGCCAACCCATGCATCGAGGCGGCGATCCACCGGCGGGTCTGCGCCTCCCACATGGGGAAGGGCGGGTCATTGTCCTGTAATTTTAATGGGATAGCTGATCCCGATGCGGCTCAGCCGTCCATCCGTGTCGGTAGGGGAGGCCGGTGCGAGGTGTTTGACGGGCGTAGGACTGTTACGGTATTCCAGATACGTCGAGGATGCGGAATTTGTGGTTGATCCATTGTATTCCGGGCCGAAACATTTGTTCGGAATTTGCAGAGATTTGGTTGCCATAAACAGCCCACAGGAACTGGATTTATGAAGATTGCAGTAGTCGGATCGGGTTATGTTGGATTGGTCTCCGGCGCTTGTTTTGCCGATTTCGGGCATCAGGTCGTCTGTATCGACAAGGACCCCAAGCGCATCGAGGCGCTGAAGCAGAATATCATTCCGATCTACGAGCCCGGGCTCGATGATCTCGTCTCCACCAATGTGAAGCAGAACCGCTTGTCCTTCACCACGTCGCTGCCTGAGGGCATCGAGGGTGCCGAGGCCATCTTCATCGCGGTTGGTACTCCGTCCCGCCGCGGCGACGGCCATGCCGATCTGCAATATGTCTATGCCGTCGCCCGCGAGATCGCGACGGCGGTGAAGGGCTTCGCGGTGGTGGTCGACAAGTCGACCGTTCCCGTCGGCACCGCCGACGAGGTGGCGCGCATCATCCGCGAGACCAATCCCGATGCCGACGTCGCCGTCGCCTCGAACCCGGAGTTCCTGCGCGAAGGCGCCGCCATCACCGATTTCAAGAAGCCGGACCGCATCGTGGTCGGCATCAACGACGAGCGCGCCCGCGCGGTGATGACCGAGGTCTACCGTCCGCTCTACCTCAACGCCTCGCCGCTGCTGTTCACCGACACCCGCACCGCCGAGCTGATCAAATACGCCGCCAACGCCTTCCTCGCGATGAAGATCACCTTCATCAACGAGGTCGCGGATCTCTGCGAGAAGGTCGGCGCCGACGTGCAGCAGGTGTCGCGCGGCATCGGCATGGACGGGCGCATCGGCGCGAAGTTCCTGCATGCGGGTCCCGGCTATGGCGGCTCGTGCTTCCCGAAGGATACGCTCGCCCTCGTCAAGATCGCGCAGGACAATGACAGCCCGATCCGGCTGATCGAGACCACCGTCGCCGTCAACGACCAGCGCAAGCGGTCCATGGCGCGCAAGGTCGAGAAGGCGGTCGGCGGCAATCTGCGCGGCAAGTCGGTGGCGGTGCTCGGCCTCACTTTCAAGCCCAACACCGACGACATGCGCGAGGCGCCCGCCATCTCCATCGTGCAGGCGCTGCTCGACGCCGGCGCGGTGGTCAAGGCCTATGATCCGGTCGGCACCGAGCAGGCCAAGCTGGTCATGCCGTCCGGCATCACCTATTGCGCCGACCCTTATGAGGCCGCCGAGGGCGCGTCCAGCATCGTCATCGTGACGGAGTGGGACCAGTTCCGGGCGCTTGATTTCGGCCGGCTCAAGGGTATTGTCGCCGAGCCGGTCCTGGTGGACCTGCGCAACGTCTACAATCCGGAAGAGATCGCCCGGCACGGCTTCCAGTACAGCTCCATTGGCCGGCCGGGCGCGGAAGCCCTCTGATACATGCGCATACTGATGACGGGGTCCGCCGGGTTCGTGGGGTTTCACCTCGCCCGGCGGCTGATCGACGAAGGTCATACCGTCATCGGTTTCGATGCCATGACCGACTACTATGACAGGCGTCTGAAGGACGCCCGTCATGCCATCCTGCAGAAGTCGAACCGCTTCACGCCGATCGTCGCCCGGCTTGAGGACATGAAGGCCCTCGAGCGGGCGGCCGATCTGGCGGCGCCCGACATCATCGTGCATCTCGCCGCCCAGGCTGGCGTGCGCTACTCGATCGAGGCGCCGCGCGCCTATGTCGAATCCAATCTCATCGGCTCGTTCAACGTGCTGGAAATCGCCCGCCGGACGCGGCCCGTGCATTTCCTGCTTGCTTCGACCAGCTCGGTCTACGGCGACAATCTCGACGTGCCGTTTCCCGAGGTGGCGTCCACCGACGCGCCGCTGAGCCTCTATGCCGCCACCAAGAAGGGTATGGAGGTGATGTCGCATTCCTATGCGCATCTGTGGAACCTGCCCACCACCTGCTTCCGCTTCTTCACCGGCTACGGTCCGTGGGGGCGCCCGGACATGGCGCTGTTCAAGTTCGTCCGGGCGATCGAGCGCGGCGAGCCGATCGAGATCTACGGCCGCGGTGCGATGCGCCGCGACTTCACCTATATCGACGATCTGGTCGAGGCGGTGATGCGGCTGATGGATCGCCCGCCGGTGGTGGGCGAGCCGGTCCAGGTGCCCGATGCCGTGGATACGCTGTCGACGGTGGCGCCGTGGCGGGTGGTGAACATTGCCGGTGGCGCTCCGGTGGAACTGCTCGAATTTGTCGAGGAAGTCGAGCGCGCGGTCGGCAAGCCGGCGCGCAAGCTGTTCCTGCCGATGCAGCCCGGCGACGTGACCGAGACCTTTGCCGATCATCGCCTCCTGCAGGCGATTACCGGCTATCGACCATCGACGCCGCTCGACGAGGGCATTTCCGCCTTCGTGAGCTGGTTCCGCACCTATTACACCGAGGCGACCGTCGAGTAGGGCTGGCGATGACGTTGCCGGCGGCGCCTCAGCCGCGCGCGGCCTCCTGCAGCACCCGGCGCAGATAGCCTCCATAGGAACTCTTGCCGAGCTTGACCGCGAGATCCTCCAGCTGGCGCACGTCGATCAGGCCGCGGCGGAAGGCGATTTCCTCCGGCGAGGCGATCTTGAAGCCCTGCCGCTTTTCCAGCGTGCGCACGAATTCACCGGCTTCGAGCAGGCTGTCCGGCGTGCCGGTGTCGAGCCAGGCATAGCCGCGCCCCATCTTCGAGACGCGCAGGTCGCCGCGCGCGAGATAGGCGCGGTTCACATCGGTGATCTCCAGCTCTCCGCGTGCCGAGGGCGTGAGGCCGGCGGCGATCTCCACCACCGAGGCGTCGTAATAATACAGCCCGGTCACCGCCCAGTTCGACTTCGGCACCTCCGGCTTCTCCTCGATGGAGAGGGCGTTGAAGCTTTTGTCGAATTCCACCACGCCGTAGCGTTCGGGATCGACCACGTGATAGGCGAACACGGTGGCGCCGTGGGTAAACTCGGAAGCCGATGTCAGCAGCCGCGGCAGGGCGTGGCCGTAGAAGATGTTGTCGCCGAGGATCAGCCATGAAGGCTGCCCATCGATGAAGTCGGCACCGATCACATAGGCTTGCGCAAGGCCGTCCGGCGAGGGCTGCACGGCGTAGCTGATCTCGATGCCCCATTGCGAGCCGTCGCCGAGCAGGCGCTGGAACAGGGGCGTGTCGGTGGGGGTCGAGATGACGAGGATGTCGCGGCAGCCCGCCAGCAGCAGCGTCGACAGCGGATAATAGATCATCGGCTTGTCGTAGACCGGCATCAGCTGCTTGCTGACGACCCGCGTCATCGGATGCAGCCGCGTGCCGGAGCCTCCGGCCAGGATGATGCCCTTCATGCTTTCCTCTTCTTCCCGCACCATCGTCGCGCGGCGGCTTGGCCACCGACGCCTGCGATCCGCCCCGTAACCCGTCCTGCCGTTCAGCCGGTCGCCGTTTCCCCGACAAGAGCCGGCACGATCTCCGCGACCCGTGTCCGCCAGTCCTGTGCGTGATAGCCGAAGTCGTGCGCGAAAGCGCTGGAATCGAGCTGCGAATTGGCCGGACGTCGCGCCGGCGTCGGATAGTCGGCGGTGCCGATGGCCACCACGCGCGGCCGCCGGCCGGTCAATGGCGCTGCGGCGGCCACGATGGCATCGGCAAAGCCATGCCAGCTGGTCGCGCCGCTGCCGGCGAAATGATAGGTGCCCCACGGCGCGGTGTTCGTGGCGGCACGGATGGCAACGGCGAGGATCGCTTCGGCGAGGTCCGGCGTCGCCGTCGGATTGCCGATCTGGTCGGCGACCACGCGCAGTTCATCGCGCTCGGCGGCGAGCCGCAGCATGGTCTTGAGGAAGTTGTTGCCGTAGCGGCCATACACCCAGGCGGTGCGCAGGATGACGTGGCGGTCCGTCGCCCGGCGCACGGCGTCCTCGCCCTCCAGCTTGGTCCGGCCATAAACGCCGAGCGGCGCCACCGGGTCGCTTTCGAGATAGGGGCCGGCCTTCGAGCCGTCGAACACATAGTCGGTGGAGATGTGCAGAAGCGGGATGCCGGCTTGCGCCGCCGCCGCGGCAAGCACGGCCGGCCCCTCGACATTGTCGCGCCGCGCGGCCTCGGGCTCGGATTCCGCCTTGTCTACCTTGGTGTAGGCGGCGGCATTGACCAGCAACGACGACGGGCTTCCCGCGAGCAGGCGCCGCACCGCTGCCGCATCGGCGATGTCAACGGCGGAACGGTCGAAACCGCGTGCCGCCAGGCCGCGTGTCGCGGCCAGGGCGAGCAGTTCGCGTCCGACCTGGCCGCCGGCGCCCAGAACAAGGATCGGGTCTGTCATCGTGCGTATCCTGCGGCCGGCCACGGCAGACGAATCCGTTCGCCGGCTCGGCTGCCTTGCCTGCTACAGGATGAGAGCCGTGTCGAGACCTGTGTCGCGGCGATGCGGCGTGGCACGCCGTCGCGACATGATGGCGGTTCAGAGCGGCTGGAGCGGCTGGCCGTCATAGGCAAAGGGGCTGTCGAATGCGCGCAGCGTCGGCAAGGCCTGGTCCTTGTCCGACAGGATCGCTTCGGTCCCTGGCGGCAGCGGCCAGTCGATGCCGATATCGGGGTCGTTCCAGGCGATGCCGCCATCGCAATGAGGCGCATAGATGTCCGATACCTTGTAGGCGACCTCGACGTCCGGCTCCAGCGTGAGGAAACCGTGCGCGAACCCCTCCGGAATGAAGAGCTGCTCGCCACCGGCGGCCGTCAATTTGGTGGCGATGAACCGGCCATAGGTCGGCGAACCGCGCCGCACATCGACGGCGTAGTCCATCACCGAGCCGCGCAGGCAACGCACCAGCTTTGCCTGCGCATGCGGCGGGCGCTGGAAATGAAGGCCACGTATCGTCCCGGCCAGGCTCGAATAGGACTGGTTGTCCTGTACGAAGCGCGTGGTTATTCCCGCGGCGGCGGCGGCGGCCTCGGAAAAGGTCTCGCAGAACCAGCCGCGGGCATCCCCGAAACGACGCGGCTTCAGCAAGCTGACGATATTGGTAGGTTGTGGCGGCGGGCGTCTGGCCACCGATTCCGCTGACATGCTTTCGTAGTCCGTCTAGAAGGCTCCCCAATCGCCACTCTTAGCATTTAAGCGACCGTGAGGGGAGCCGAACATTATCAGACTTTACAACCTTTTTAAGCATAACATCGATCAAAGCGACTGGTTGTAGGCGCCGACTTCCGGATGGGCGCGCAGCACGCCATCGACGAGGCGGAACATGTCGCGCATGCGGGCTTCCGATATCGGGCTCTCAACCACCACCACCAGTTCCGGCTTGTTGGAGGAGGCGCGCACCAGCCCCCAGGAGCCGTCCTCCACAGTGACGCGCACGCCGTTCACGGTGACGAGATCGCGGATCTTCTGGCCGTCGATCGTCGCACCGCTCGCTGCCATCGTCTCGAAATGCCGCACTACCGCATCGACGACGCCGTATTTTTTCTCATCGGCACAGTGCGGTGACATGGTCGGCGAGGACCAGGTCTTCGGCAGCGCGTCGTTTAGTTCGGCAAGCGAGCGGCCGGGATTGCGGTCGAGCATGTCCAGGATGGCGATGGCCGAGACGAGGCCGTCATCATAGCCGCGGCCGATTGGCGCGTTGAAGAAATAATGGCCGGATTTTTCGAAGCCGACCAGGGCGCCGCTCTCGTTCACCCGCCGCTTCATGTAGGAATGGCCGGTCTTCCAGTAATCGGCCTTGGCGCCATTGGCGATCAGCACCGGGTCGGTCATGAACAGGCCGGTGGACTTTACATCGACGACGAAGGTGGCGCCGGGGTGCAGCACCGACAGGTCGCGCGCCAGCATCACGCCGACCTTGTCGGCGAAGATCTCCTCGCCGTGATTGTCGACCACGCCGCAGCGGTCGCCGTCGCCGTCGAAGCCGAGACCGACATCGGCGCCGGAGGCGAGCACCGCATCGCGCATGGCGTGCAGCATTTCGAGGTCTTCCGGGTTTGGATTGTATTTCGGGAAGGTGAAATCGAGATCGCAGTCGAGCGGCACCACCTCGACGCCGAGCGCTTCCAGGATGCGCGGGGCGAAGGCACCGGCGGTGCCGTTGCCGCAGGCCACCACCGCTTTGATGCGGGTGTTCAGTTTCGGCCGGTCGGTGAGATCCCTGATGTAGACCTCCGGGAAATCCGGCACGTAGCGGTAGCCACCGCCATCCCGCGCGACGTCGGCGCCGGAGAGCACGATCTGCTTCAGCCGGCTCATCTCGTCCGGCCCGAAGGTGAGCGGGCGATTCACGCCCATCTTTACCCCGGTCCAGCCATTGTCGTTATGCGAGGCGGTGACCATGGCCACGCAGGGCACATCGAGCGCGAATTGCGCGAAATAGGCCATGGGAGACAGGGCAAGGCCGATGTCGTACACCCTGACGCCGGCGGCCATCAGCCCGTTGGCGAGCGCGTGCTTGATCGAAGCGGAATAGGCGCGGAAATCATGACCGACGACGATGTCTGGTCGCACGCCGAGTTCGTGGATCAGCGTGCCGAGGCCGAGGCCGAGCGCCTGCACGCCCATAAGGTTGATTTCGCTGCCGAACAGCCAGCGCGCATCATATTCGCGAAAGCCGGTCGGCTTCACCAGCGGCTGCGTCTCATAGGCATAGGTATTGGGCGCAAGCGCGGGCTGGGGCAGCGAGAACATCGCGGATCCTATGGTCGGCACAATGAGCGGCGATATGACCGGCAGGGTCGGGGGACGTCAATGACGTCGACTTTTGCCACCGAGACCGGAGCCGCCCGGGATCGTGACGGAACCATCGCAGGAAGGTGGTTGACATCCGCCGTGATCGATTATGTAATTCAACGGTTGGTTACTTAAGGCGACGCAGAGCGCCGTGAGATAACGATCAGGGAGATACGCCATGCCGTCCTCGCGACGTGAGGGTTTTGCGCGCGCGCTCGTCAATTCCAGGTTCGTCAATTCCCCCTGGGTCCGGCCGCTCGCTTTGCTGGTGATGATCATCGTCGGTTGGGACCTTGCCGTCCGGCTGTTCCAGATTCCGGCCTATCTGATCCCGACCCCGTGGGACGTGATCCAGGCCTTCCGCACCGAAGGCGACAAGCTCCTGATGGAGGCGGTGCCGACCACCATCGCCACCGTGGCGGGCTTCCTGCTCTCGGCGGCGATCGGCATCCCGCTCGCCATGCTGATCGCCGGCTCCAAGACGGTGGAATCCTATCTCTACCCGCTGCTGGTGTTCTCGCAGTCGATCCCCAAGGTCGCCATCGCACCGCTCTTCGTGGTGTGGTTCGGCTTCGGCATGATGCCGAAGGTGATCTCCGCCTTCCTGCTCGGGGTGTTCCCGGTCATCGTCGCCGGGGTGCAGGGCTTCAAGTCGGTCGATGGCGACATGCATGACCTTGCCCGCGCCATGAAGGCGACACGCCTGCAGACCTTCGCGATGATCGGCCTGCCGCACGCCATGCCCGCCATCTTCGCCGGCCTCAAAGTATCGGTGACGCTCGCGGTGGTCGGGGCGGTGGTCGGCGAATTCGTCGGCTCCAATTCCGGCATTGGCTATGTGCTGCAGCGTTCCATCGGCAATTTCGAGCTCCCGACCATGTTCGCGGCGCTCATCATTCTCGCCCTGATCGGCGTCATCCTGTTCTGGATCGTCGATCTGGTGGAGCGCTTCATGGTGCCCTGGCATGCGAGCCAGCGGCACGAGATCCTCGTGACGACCTGACAACGGCGTCCTGAAGCGAACGATCTGAAAGCCTATGGGGACAAAGCCCTCGCAGAAGGGCTCCCCGTCTCACGACACATCCAAGGGAGGACGTGCACATGGTGTTTAGCTACCCGACATCTCGACGCTCCACGCTGCGAGGCGGCCTGAAGGCCGCACTCATCGCCGCTGCGGCCCTTGTGCCGCTGGCGCTACCGCTCGCCCCGGCGCAGGCCGCCGACAAGGTGACGCTGATGCTGAACTGGTACGTGTATGGCGAGCACGCACCGTTCTTCTACGGCAAGGCCAAGGGCTTCTATGCGGCCGAGGGCATCGATCTTGACATCCAGGAGGGCCGCGGCTCGGCGGTGACGATCCAGGCGGTGGCGGCCGGCACGGTGGACTTCGCCTATGCCGACGTGCCGACCATGATCCGTGCCGCCGTGAAGGGCGCGCCGGTGACCGCCGTCGGCGTGGCGCTGCAGACCAGCCCGATGTCGGTGATGGGTTTCACTGACAAGAACATCAAGAAGCCGGAAGACATCAAGGGCAAGATCGTCGCCACCACGCCCGGCGATTCCATGTCGCAGATCTGGCCGCTGTTCCTGAAGCAGACCGGGCTCAGCGAACGCGATTTCCAGACCGTTTCGGGCGACGGGCAGACCAAGCTGAACGCGGTGATCAACGGCCAGGCAGACCTGCTGCTCGGCTATTCCATGGATCAGTCCATGAAGATCAAGGACGCCACCGGCAAGGACGTGCATCCGATCATGTTCGCCGATTACGGTATCCATCTCATCTCCTCGGGCGTCATCGTCAACAAGGAGTTCCTGGCGAAGAACCCGGATCTCGTCCGCCGCTTCATGGCGGCGACGACGAAGAGCTTCGAGGAGGCCGAGAAGAACCCTGAAGGCGCCACCGACGCCGTACTGGCGGCGTTGCCCAAGGCCGGGCAGCGCGCGACCCTGCTCGAGGGCTTCCAGCGGACCATCCCGCTCTACCGCACCGCCGAGACCAAGACCCGCCGGCCGTTCCAGGTCACCGACGCCAATATGAAGGATTCGGTGGAGCTGCTGGTCGAATATGGCGGCGTCGCCGCTTCGGCCAAGGACAACCCCAAGGCCTTCTACACCCGCGACTATCTCCCCGCCGATCCGAGCAATTGAGGAGGACGGCATGTCGTCGTTGCCCCTGCGCGTCGTCGCCCGCGAAGAAGCCCGCGAAGAGGCTCCGGCGGTGCGCCAACGCCTCATCGAAATCCGTGGCCTCACCAAGACCTATCGGACCCGCGACGGCGACGTGCCCTCCCTGCGGCCGATCGACCTCGATATCCACGACGGCGAGTTCGTCGCCGTCGTGGGCCCCTCCGGCTGCGGCAAGTCCACGCTGCTGAAGCTGGTGGCCGGGCTCATCCCGCCCTCGCAGGGTGAGATCGTCATCGATGGCAAGAAGGTCGTCGAGCCGCCGGACGATGTCGGCATCGTGTTCCAGAGCCCGGTGCTGCTCGCCTGGCGCACGGTTCTGCGCAACATCATGCTGCCTGTCGAGGTGCGTCGGCTCGACCGCGCCAGCCATCTCGAACGGGCGAAGAAGCTGATCGCCACGGCCGGCCTCGCCGGCTTCGAGAACAAATATCCCTGGCAGCTCTCAGGCGGCATGCAGCAGCGTGCCTCGATCTGCCGGGCCCTCGTCCACGACCCCAAGATCGTGCTGATGGACGAGCCGTTCGGCGCGCTCGACGCCATGACCCGCGAGCGCATGAACCTCGAACTGCAACGCATCCATTTCGAGACCGGCAAGACCATCCTGCTCATCACCCACTCCATCCCCGAGGCGGTGTTCCTCGCCGACCGGGTGGTGGTGATGAGCGAGCGGCCGGGTTCGGTCGCCGCCATATACGACGTCGATCTGCCGCGCCCGCGCCGGCTGGACATGATGGGCGAGCCGGCCTTCGCCGCGCTGGCCCGGCAGGTGCGCAGCCATTTCTACGCCCAGGGACATCTGGACTGAGCCGATGGCCCCGCGCTTCACCATAGCCCGCATCGACGCCTATGAGCGGATGATGCCCTTCGCCCACCCGTTCCGCTTCGGCGCGGTGGCGGTGGAGGCAGCGCCGCAGGCCTTTGTCCGGGTGGCGATCGACCTGCCGGGGATCGGGCGGATCGAGGGCGCCTCGGCCGAGATGATGATGCCGAAATGGTTCGACAAGGACCCGGCGAAGTCTCCCGGCCGCACCATCGACGACCTGCGCGCCAGCCTCGCGGCGGCGGCACGGGTCTTCATAGAGCGTGGCGAGGCGGATACTGCCTTCGGCCACCATGCCGCCGCGCTGGAGCGCCAGACGGCATGGGCCGAGGGGGAGGGCATCGCCCGGCTGGCCGGCAATTTTGGCGTGGCGCTGATCGATAAGGCGGTGCTGGACGCGTTGCTCACGGGGCTCGGTATCGGCCTGGCCGAAGCGCTGCGCACCAATGTGCCAGGCCTGGACGCCCGGCTGACGCCGGATCTCGGCCTCGCCGAAATCGAGGACTTTCTCGCCGCACTCGTCCCGTCCCACGAGGTGGCGCTGCGCCACACGGTGGGGCTCGCCGACGCCATCGAGGGACCGGGAAGCCTCGCGGAGGAAATCGCCAATGCGCGGCTGGGCTTCTTCAAGATCAAGATCGGCGGCGACGTTGCCGGCGATCTGAAGCGGCTGCGCGCGATCGCCGCGCTGTTCGACGCGCGGGTGCCGGGCTATGCGGCGAGCCTCGATGCCAACGAGCAATATGATCCGCCGCGCCTTGCCTTGCTGGCGGCGACGTTGGAGGACGACCCGGCGCTGTCACGGTTCTTCAACCGGCTGATCCATATCGAGCAGCCCTATGACCGGCGTGCCACCTTCGAGACCTCGCTCGACGCGGCGGCGCTGCGCGTGCCGGTGATCATCGACGAGGCCGACGACAGCTACGACGCCTTCCCACGCGCGGTGGCACTCGGCTATCGCGGCGTGTCGTCGAAGTCCTGCAAGGGCCTCTACAAGGCGGTGCTGAACGCCGCCCGCGTTGCGCGGCTCAACCGCCGCCATAATGGCGGCTACCTCCTCACCGGCGAGGACCTCACCTGCCAGCCCGGCCTCGGCGTGCAGCAGGACACCGCGCTGGTCGCCGCGCTCGGCCTGACCCATGTCGAGCGCAACGGCCATCACTATGTCGCCGGCTTCGGCCCGGCGCCGGACCATGAGGCGCAAGCCTTCGCCCGCGCCTTGCCCGAGTTCTACCGCGTCGAGGCCGGCCATGTCCGGCTCGACACAAGCACCGCAACCCTGCCCGCCGCCCGGCTTCTCGCCGGCCCGGGCTTCGCCAGCGGCGCCGCGCCCGACTGGGCCGCGCTGACGCCCCTTACCACGACATTCGCCTCACAGGAGATTTTCGCATGAGCGCGCACGCCAAACGACTCGGCCAAAAGCTGGGCATCGTCATGAACGGCATCACCGGCCGCATGGGCATGAACCAGCACCTCATCCGCTCGGTGGTGGCGATCCGCGCACAGGGCGGCGTCACGCTCTCCGACGGCTCGAAGGTGCAGTTGGACCCGATCCTCGTCGGCCGCAACGAAGAGAAGATCGCCGGGCTGGCGAAGCAGTACGGCATCGAGCGCTGGACCACCGATCTCGACGCCGCGCTGGCCGACCCGCAGAACGAGATATTTTTCGACGCCGCCACCACCCAGATGCGCCCGGCGCTTTTGGAAAAGGCGATCCGTGCCGGCAAGCACGTCTATTGCGAGAAGCCGATCGCCACTAACCTGCCCGAGGCGGTGCGCATCTGCCGCCTTGCCGAGGAGGCGGGGGTGAAGAACGGCGCGGTGCAGGACAAGCTGTTCCTGCCCGGCCTGCAAAAGCTGCAATTCTTGCGCGACTCGGGCTTCTTCGGCCGCATCCTCTCGGTGCGCGGCGAATTCGGCTACTGGGTGTTCGAGGGCGACTGGGGCCAGCCGGCGCAGCGCCCCTCGTGGAACTACCGCACGCAGGACGGCGGCGGCATGATCCTCGACATGGTCTGCCACTGGCGCTACGTGCTGGACAATTGCTTCGGCGAGGTGAAGGCGGTGTCCTGCCTTGGCACCACCCACATCCCGAGCCGCGTCGACGAGACGGGCAAGGCCTACGAGGCCACCGCCGACGACGCCGCCTATGCCACCTTCGAGCTGGAAGGCGGCGCCATCGCCCACATCAACATGTCCTGGGCCACCCGCGTCTACCGCGACGACCTCGTCACCTTCCAGGTCGACGGCACCCATGGCTCGGCGGTGGCCGGCCTCTCGGACTGCGTGATGCAGCCGCGCACCGCCACCCCGCGCCCGGTGTGGAACCCGGACCAGAAGCAGACCATGGACTTCTATTCCGACTGGCAGAAGGTGCCGGACAACCTCGTCTACGACAATGGCTTCAAGGTGCAGTGGGAGATGTTCGTCCGCCACGTCGTGGAGGACGCGCCTTACAAGTACACGCTGCGCGAGGGCGCCAAGGGCGTGCAACTGGTCGAATGTGCGTTGCAAAGCTGGCGCGAGCGCCGCTGGATCGACGTGCCAAGCCTGGAAGAGTCCGAGCACGCCGTGCTCCGGGCCGCCGAGTGAGCGGGGCAGTCTCATGAACTCCATCGACAAGACGCTCACCGCGCTTTCGCTCCGCCTGCCCTTGGCGGGCGGCGGGTTGGAGACGTTCCGCCTCTCGGCGCCGCGCGATTTCCCGGATCGCCCGGCCGGCCCGATGAACCGCATCGCCTTCTCGGCCGGCCATGTGGTGGCCGATGCGCTCGCCGACGTCGACCCGTGGTTGACCGCGGCGGTGGACTGGGACCGCACCATCGCCTTTCGAGAGCATTTGTGGGACCTCGGCCTCGGCGTGGCCGAGGCGATGGACACCGCCCAGCGCGGCATGGGACTGGACTGGCCGACCTCGCTGGAGCTGATCCGCCGCTCGGTCGAGGCCTCGAAGGCCCGCTCGGAGCCCGGCCTCGTCTCCTCCGGCGCCGGCACCGACCATCTGGCGCCGCAGGACGCCAAAAGCCTCGACGACGTGATCCGCGCCTATGAGGAGCAGGTCGCCGCCGTCGAGGGCGTCGGCGGGCGCATCATCCTCATGGCCTCGCGTGCATTGGCCAAGGTGGCGACCTCGCCGGAGGACTATGTCCGCGTCTATGACCGCATCCTGTCGCAGGTGTCCGAGCCAGTGATCATCCACTGGCTGGGCGACATGTTCGACCCGGCGCTGGCCGGCTACTGGGGCGACGCCGACCCGGACCGCGCCATGGACACGGCGGTCGCCGTGATCAATGCCCATGCCGCCAAGGTCGACGGCGTGAAGATCTCGCTGCTCGACAAGGACAAGGAGATCGCCATGCGCCGGCGCCTCGCGCCCGGCGTGCGCATGTATACCGGCGACGACTTCAACTATGCCGAGCTGATCGCCGGCGACGATCACGGCCATTCCGACGCGCTGCTCGGCATTTTCGACGCCATCGCCCCGGCGGCTTCGGCGGCATTGGTGGCGCTGGCGGCCGGCGACCGGGCGACGTTCGATGACATATTGGAGCCCACCGTGCCGCTCTCGCGGCACATCTTCCGGGCGCCGACCCGCTTCTACAAGACCGGGGTGGTGTTCATGGCCTATCTCAACGGCCATCAGGATCATTTCGTGATGGTCGGCGGGCAGGAGAGCACCCGCTCGACGCTGCACCTCGCCGAGCTGTTCCGCCTCGCCGACCGCGCCGGCCTGCTTGCCGATCCGGACTTTGCCGCGGCACGGATGCGCGCCGTGCTGGCGGTGCGCGGCGTGGAGGCGTGAGGGCGGAGGCATCGGCTCTTTCTCAGGGCTGATGCGTTCGGCTGTTGCCGAATTCAGCATCCGACATGGCCAAGTTCGGATGCTCCCTCTCCCCGTGGGGGAGAGGGGTGGGGTGAGGGGGCTCGACGCTTCCCGATGTCGTCCCCCCTCACCGACCCGCTTCGCGGGCCACCTCTCCCCGCGGGGAGAGGACAAAAAAGAGGGTGTCTCCCAGCCATCGTCGTCCGTGAGGGGCTTCATAGCCCTCCAATTCTAAAGGAGCCCCACATGGGCCACCACGCTTGTCCCGCGGCTGCCGGCGCCGTTCTGCGCGACTTCTCCGCCGATCACCGCCAGCTCTCGATCAACACCGCGACGGTGCGGCGGCAGGGCGACCTTCTCGCCATCATCGAGGCCTGCGCCCGCGCCGAAATCCCGGCCATCTCGCCCTGGCGCGACCAGGTGGCGACGGTGGGTCTTGACCGCGCGGTGAAGGCGGTGCGCGAGACCGGGCTGAAGCTTTCCGGCTATTGCCGGGGCGGTATGTTCCCCGCCGATCCCGCCCGCCTTGTCGAGGTGCAGGACGACAACCGCCGCGCGGTCGACGAGGCCGCCGCGCTCGGCGCGCCCTGCCTGGTGCTGGTGGTGGGCGGCCTGCCGCAGTTCTCCCGCCCCGGCTCGGCGCCATCCAAGGATATCGGCGGCGCCCGCGCCATGGTGGAGGATGGCATCGGCGCGCTGCTCGACCATGCGGCGAAGGCTGGCATGCCGCTCGCCATCGAGCCGCTGCACCCGATGTACGCCGCCGACCGTGCCTGCGTGAACACTACCGGCCAGGCGCTCGATATTTGCGACCGGCTCGATCCCGGCCGCACCGGCCGGCTCGGCGTCGCGCTCGACCTGTTCCATGTCTGGTGGGACCCCGAGCTTTACGCGCAGATCGCGCGCTGTGGGCCGGACCGGCTGCTCGCCTATCACGTCTGCGACTGGCTGGTGCCGATGGCCGACATGCTGAACGACCGCGGCATGATGGGCGACGGCGTCATCGACCTGAAGGGCATCCGTGCCCAGGTGGAGGCGGTCGGCTATCGCGGCTTCAGCGAGGTGGAGATCTTCTCCGAGCGCTGGTGGAGCCTGCCGATGGAGGAGGTGCTCTCCACCTGTATCGCCCGTCACCGCGCCGTCGTATAGGAAGGCCGAGGGACCTTGCCGTGTGGGAATGGGAGGGCAAGGACGTGAACGAAATGGCCGGAAGCAAGCTTCGTCCCGTCGGCGACGGGATGGCGGAAACGCCACCGCGCGAGGTGCGCGCGCGCGATCCCGAGCGCACCCGCGCCAGCATTCTCGCCGCCGCCACCGTGGAATTCTCCGCCCGCGGCTTTGCCGGCGCCGGCATCGATGCCATTGCCTCGCGCTCCGGCGCCAACCGGCGGATGATCTATCATTATTTCGGCTCCAAGCGCGGCCTGTGGCTGGCGGTGCTGGAAGCCGCTTATGAGCGCGCCCGCATGTCCGAGGTGGCGCTGCATCTCGACGAACTGGCGCCAGTAGAGGCGATGCGGGCGCTGGTGACGTTCACCTTCGATTCCTTCATCGGCGACCGCACCTTCATCAACCTCCTGAACAGCGAGAACCTGCACCAGGCGCGGCACCTGAAGGAATCCGCGCGGGTGAAGGGGCTGCACTCGCCGCTGATTGGCCTGTTGCAGGACATTCTCAATCGCGGCATCGCCGCCGGCGTGTTCCGCACCGGCGTCGATCCGGCTCAGCTGTGGATCTCCATCGCCGGCCTGTCCTATTTCTACTTCTCCAACCAGTTCACCCTGTCGGTGATTCTCGACCGCAATCTCCAGAGCAAGGCCGAGCTCGACGAGCGCCGCACCCATGTCGCGGACCTCATCGTGCATTCTCTACTTGCGTGAGCGGCGGAGGCGCGGCGAATCGGCGGGCGCCGACGACGCACAGGATCACCGCGAGGGTCGAGGCGAGCATCTGCGGGGTTACCGCTTCGCCGAGCAGGGTGGCGGCGAGAGCGAGGCCGAAAAACGGTTGCAGCAGCTGCAATTGGCCGACGGCGGCAATGCCGCCCTGGGCGAGCCCGCGATACCAGAAGACGAAACCGATCAGCATGCTGAACAGCGAGACATAAGCGAGGCCGGCCCAGGCCGGGGCCTCCACTGCGGCAAAGGATGACGGCATAAGCAGGAGTGCCGCCACCGCCGTCGCCGGTAGCGACAATACCAGCGCCCATGAGATGACTTGCCAGCCGCCGAGGCGACGCGAGAGCCGTGCGCCCTCCGCATAGCCCAGACCGCAGGCGACGATGGCGGCGAGCATCAGCGCATCGCCGATCGGCGCCGCGGCAAGGCCCTGGCTGAGCGCGAAGCCCACCACCAGCACGCTGCCGAGCCCGGAAAACAGCCAGAAGGCTGGCCGCGGCCGTTCACCGCCCCTGAGCACGCCGAACAGTGCCGTCGCCATCGGCAGCAGGCCGATGAACACCATCGAATGCGCCGAGGTGACGTGGCGCAGCGCCAGCGCGGTGAGCAGCGGGAAGCCGATGACGACGCCCAGCGAGACGATGGCGAGCGACACGAGGTCGCCCCGTCGCGGCCACGCCTGCCGGAAAGCCATCAGCATGGCCAGCCCGAGCACGCCGGCAATGGCGGCGCGGGCGACGGTCAGGAATACCGGATCGAAATCGGCCACCGCCACGCGCGTCGCCGGCAGCGAGCCGCTGAAGATCAGCACGCCGACCAGTCCGTTGATCCACCCCGTCGTCGTCCGGCCCATCTTCCGCTCCTCCGCAATGGGTAGCCTTATGGCGTGGCGTCGCTGGTGTCGCCAGACACGGTGCCATACAGCTTAGTCAAACTGTTATGGATGTAATTGCCATACGGATGGGTCATGAAACACGCCGCCGAACCATCAGGCACACGTCTTGGCCAGGTGATGGAGCTGATCCGCGGCCGGATCGCCGGCCGGAGCCTGACTTCGGGCGATCGGCTGCCCTCCATCAGATCGCTGGCGGGAAGCCTGCAATTGTCGGCCTCCACCATCGTCGAAGCTTATGAGCGGCTGGTGGCGGAGGGGGTGATCGTCTCGCGCCCCGGGTCCGGCTTTTATGTCGCCGGCCCGCTGGCACCGCTGTCCATGGCCGAGATCGGGCCGCGACTCGACCGTGCCGTCGATCCGTTCTGGGTCTCGCGCCAGTCGCTGGCAGCGGAGGGGGCGGTTCTCAAGCCGGGTTGCGGCTGGCTGCCGGCGGACTGGATGCCGCAGTCTGGACTGCGGCGGGCGCTCCGCCATCTCGCGCGGGCCGACGATGCCGATCTTGCCGATTACGGCACGCCGCTTGGCCTGCCGCCGCTGCGCCAGTTGCTCGCCCGTCGCATGGCCGAGCGCGGCATCGATGCCGCGCCGGAGCGCATATTGCTCACCGAATCCGGTACCCAGGCGATCGATCTGCTGTGCCGGTTGCTGATCGAGCCGGGCGACACCGTACTGGTCGACGACCCCTGCTATTTCAATTTTCACGCCCTGCTGCGGGCGCACCGGGCGCGGATCGTCGGGGTGCCCTATACGCCGCACGGACCGGATGTCGAGCGCTTCGGTGCCGCATTGGCCGAGCACCGGCCGCGCCTCTACATCACCAATTCCGCATTGCAGAATCCTACCGGCGCGGTGCTGTCGCCGGTGGTGGCCCATCGCATCCTCAAACTCGCGGACCAGGCGGCGCTCACCATCATCGAGGACGACATCTTTGCCGATTTCGAGC
This sequence comes from Ancylobacter defluvii, assembly GCF_018390605.1. Taxonomy (GTDB): domain Bacteria; phylum Pseudomonadota; class Alphaproteobacteria; order Rhizobiales; family Xanthobacteraceae; genus Ancylobacter; species Ancylobacter defluvii. The sequence continues at coordinate 242,401 of NZ_JAHBGD010000019.1, read as the reverse complement.
ACACGCCGGCACCACGGCTTGCCGCTTTCGACGGGCTGGAGCGGGTCGTGCACATTGGCAGCTTCTCCAAGACCCTGTCGGCCTCGGCGCGCTGCGGCTTCATCGCCGCGCGGGGGGAATGGATCGAGGCGCTGGTCGATCTGAAGATCGCCACCAGCTTCGGCGGTGGTCGGCTGGGGGCTGAACTCGTCTACGGCGTGTTGCGCGACGGCGGCTATCGAAAGCACATGGATGGCCTGCGCCAGCGGTTGGCGCGCGCCAGGACGGAAGTCGGCGCGCGGCTGAAGCAGCTTGGCATCGTCCCTTGGGTAGAGCCGCAGGCCGGCATGTTCCTATGGTGTCGCCTGCCCGACGATCTCGATGCCGCCGACATTGCGCGCGAGGCGTTGGGCCAGAACATCGTACTCGCGCCCGGCAATGTGTTCAGCCTGTCGCAGTCGGCGCGCGGCTTCATGCGCTTCAACGCCGCACAATCGCTGGACGACCGGCTGTTCGACGTGCTGTGGGCGGTGATGCACCGTTAGCCCGTAAAGCCACTTCCCCCTTTTGTCGTTGGCCGCTTCGCGAGGAACGAGGCCACCGCCGGGGGGCCGGCTGGCGCCGCCTCCGGTTCGGCGGTAATGTCGCGCAGACATTTTTAAAAATGCATGGGTCTTCGGAGCGAGACATGGCGAAGAGCCAGCCGAGCCTGCCATGGCTGCGAGGGTTCCTGGAGGGCGCCGGGCCGCGCTACCTTCAGATCGTCGCGATGATCGAGGAGGCGGTGCGCGCCGGCGGGCTGCGGCCCGGGGCACGGCTGCCGCCCCAGCGCGATCTGGCCGGGCGGCTGGGCGTCGACCTTACCACGGTGACGCGCGCCTATACCGAGGCGCGCCACCGCGGCCTTATCGACGCGATGACCGGGCGCGGCTCCTTCATCGCCGCGCGGCCGGAGACCTCCGCCTTCCTGCTCGATCTGTCGATGAACATTCCGCCGCCGCCCAAGGGAGTGCGGCTTGCCGACAAGCTGCAGGAGGGGCTCGCCGAGGTGCTGCGGCGCTCCGATGTCGATCTGCTGATGAGCTATCACATCGGTGCCGGTTCACTCGCCGACCGTTCGGCCGGCTGCCTGTGGCTGGAGCCGCTGCTCGGTGCCGTCGATCCGCAGCGCCTGATCGTGACGCTGGGCGCGCAACCGGCGCTTGCCGCGCTGCTCGGCCTGCTCGCTGGGCCCGGCGAGGCGGTGGCGGCGGACAGGCTCACCTATCCCGGTCTGCGTGCCGCCGCCCGGCAGCAAGGGCTGCGGCTGCAAGCGGTGGAGGGCGACGCGGAAGGCATGCTGCCGGAGGCGCTGGAGGTGGCGCTCGCCGCCAGCGGCGCCCGGCTGCTCTATCTCACGCCGACCATCCACAACCCGACCGCGGTCACTCTCTCCGCCGCCCGGCGAGAGGCCATCGTGCGGATCGCGCGGCAGCGGGACATCCAGATCATCGAGGACGATCCCTATGCGCGTCTTGCGGGGGATGCACCGGCGCCGGTCGCCGCTCTGGCGCCGGAACGGACCTTCTACATCGCGACGTTGTCGAAGACGTTGACGCCCGGCCTGCGCACGGCCTTTGTGGTTGCGCCGTCTATGCCGCAAAGCGAGGCGCTGGTGGCGGCGCTGCGCGGGCTGATCCTGATGCCGTCGCCGCTGATGACGGCCTTGGCCGTGCACTGGATCCGCCTCGGCGTCGCGGAAGAACTGCTCGACGGCGTCCGCCGCGAGGCGACCGACCGCCAGCGTGCGGCGGCGGAGATCCTGCCGGCCACGGGGCACGCCCATCCTCATGGACTGCATGTCTGGCTGCCGCTGCCGCCCCACTGGGACCGCCACCGCCTCATCGAGGCGGCGCGGCAGGAGGGACTGGGCGTTACGCCGTCGGACGCCTTCTGCATCGAAGGGAGGGCGCCGGACGCGGTGCGCCTGTCGCTCGGCGGCATTCCCGATCGTGCCCGGCTGGTGGCCGCGCTGCGCAAGCTCGCCGACATCCTTGCCGACCGGCACGTTAGCGATGCCGCGGTGGTGTAGCGTGCGGCGGATCAGGCGGCCGGCTTGGTTTCCTGCGGCGGGACGAGACGACCTTCTTCCGCCTTGTAGAAATACTGCGCGGCGACCAGCCAGCCCTTGAGCGGGCGCAATGGCGGGATGCAGGTGAGCAATATCAGCGGCAGGCTGGTGGCGAGATGTATCCACCAGGCCGGCGCATAGGCGATCTCGAGCCACAAGCCGAAGATCACCGCCGGCACGCAGAGGAACATCATCACGAAGAAGGCCGGCCCATCCGCGGGATCGGCATAGGAATAATCGAGGCCGCAGACCTCGCAGCGCGGCTTCAGCGTCAGGAAGCCCTCGAACAGGTGGCCTTGCCCGCAACGCGGACAGAGCCCGTGCACCCCGGTCCTGAACGGCGACAAAGGCGGCCACTGTTCGTTGGACATGACGCTCTCCCTCCGACGATGGCCATCAGATAGGACTGTATGCCTACAATGTCAATATTGTATGTTTCTATGTTGTCTTTCGGCTTGTTTCCGCGAAGCCGACGGCAAAGGTCTCGGCGATAGCGAGGATTGCCGCATGCACCGGGCCAGAGGTGATGGTGGGGATCACCGAGGCGTCGACGACATGCAGTCCCTCGAAACCCCGCAGCTTCAGGTCGGCATCGAGTACGCTGTCCTCGTCCGCCCCCATGCGGCAGGTGCCGACCGGATGGTGGTGGGTGATGACCGCGCGGGCGAGGAAGTCGTCGATTGCCGCGTTGCCGCGAACATCGATGCCGGGAAGAATTTCCTCCGCCCGCCACTCATCGAGCGCGGCGCCGTGGCCGATCTCGCGCGCGAGTTCCAGCGCCCGCCGGGCGAGGCGGCGATCGTGCTCGGTCGAGAGATAGGCCGGGTCGATGCGCGGCGGCGCATCGAGGTCCGGCCCGGTGACGGTGAGGCGGCCGCGGCTGGTCGGGCGGGTGACGCCGGACAGGATGGTGTAGGCCGAGCCATAAGGCGGCGGTGCGAAGCACTCCGAGACAGTAGGTGCCGCCACGCAGCCCAGCACCACGTCCGGCGGGCCGTCCGGCCGCGTAGGATCCTCGACATCGAGATACATCAGTGATTCGGAATGTTGCAGCCGCGACGGCGGCACCTCGCGGCGGGCGCGATAGACATTGCCGGCGGTAAGCAGGTGATCGTGCAGATTGCCGCCGACCTCGGCCCGGTCGGCAAGGCAGGAGATGCCGGCAGCCTTGAGCTGCTCTGCCGGTCCGATGCCCGAGCGCATCAGCAGCAGCGGCGAGGCCACCGCGCCGGCACAGAGGCAGATGCGTTCGGCGGCGAGAGTCTGCGGCTGCCCGTCGATCTCCGCCAGCACGCCGGTCACCCGGTCGCCGACGATGATCAGCCGGTGCACCCGCACCCCGGTGAGCAGGTCCAGATTGGGACGGGCGAGGGCCGGCACCAGATAGGCGTCGGCGGCGCTGACCCGTCTGCCGTCGCGGATGGTGAGCGAGTTCGGCGCCACGCCGTTGAGCGGGCCGGAATTGTGGTCGCCGATGGCGGGCACGCCGCGTTCGACGCCTGCCGCCATATAGGCGCACACCACCGGGCTCAGCTCTTGGTCCGGCAGATAGACGGGCAGCGGTCCGTCGTCGCCATGCAGGGCGCTGGCCCCTTTCGAGAAGCTCTCGCTGCGGCGGAAGCCTGGCAGTAATCCCTCATAGGACCAGCGTGTATCTCCGGTTGCCTCGGCCCAGGTCGCGAAATCGGCAGCGTGGCCGCGCACATGCGCCATGGCGTGCAGGCAGCTGGATCCGCCGACGATTCGCCCGCGCGGCCAGGGATGCACGCGACCCGCCGTTCCCGGCTGCGGCACTGTGCGATAGGCCCAGTCATAAGGGCGATCCTGCAGGCTCGGCCACTTCTGCGGAATGGCGATGTCGGGATCGCGCGGGTGATCGCCGGCCTCTACCAGTCCCACCTTGAGGTCGGGATCCTCCGACAGGCGGGCGGCTAGAACGCAGCCGGCCGAGCCGGCGCCGATGATCAGTACATCGAAGGATTTCATCGCAGGCGTCTCCGCGAGGCATCGGGCAAAGGAAGAGCGGCACCGCGGGCGATGCGCCCGCGGATGTCGGCCGGTGTTGGGTCGGCAGGGATCGGAAAGCGGCGCCTAGGGCGACCCGCCGGGGGCGAGCCGGACGGTGATCTTCTGCTGCAGGGTGGCGAGGTGTTGCCACATGTTGCGCTCGGCGGCTTCCGGATCGCGGGCGGCGATCGCTTCGGCGATCTGCCGATGCTCGGCATCGCGCAGCTTCACGCGCTCGGGCAGCAAGGTGGCGTCGCTGTCGGTGAAGCGCAGCCGCCCGTCGCTGGCGACCCGGTGCAGCAGCACATAGAGCTCGGAGGCGAGCGCATTGCGCGCCCCCGCCGCAATGGCCTTGTGGAACACCATGTCGGCGGCGATCGGATCGGCGTCGGGATCCGTCGTCGCCGCGCGCAGGATGCGATCGATTTCCACCGGGCTGGCCCGCAGCGCCGCGAGCCGTGCCAGCGCTGGCTCCAGCATCAGGCGCAGTTCCATCACCTCCAGCGGATTGGTGGAGTTGATCAGGCTGCGGCTGCTGTCGAGGCCGGAGGACGTGGAGGCGCGCCGGCCGGCGCGGGCGGGTTCCAACTCGCCGCGGGCGCGCAGCACCCCGAGCGCCCGCCGCAGCGTATGGCGCTTGACATTCAGCTCCTCGGCGACGGCCCGTTCCGGCGGCATGCTGCCGGTGCGGGCGACGATGCCGCGAATCGCTTCCACCAGCTCGCCGATTCCGCCTGGCTCGCGCCCGTCAGCGTCGGAACGGTTCTCGGTCTCGGATGATGTCCTGCGCACCTTGCGCCCGGTCTTGTCCGCTATCGCGTCCATCGAGGTTACATCCGTTCTCGCGTTTGGGACGCCGGCCACGCAGTGGTCCTTTTATCGCGCGGCGGTTGCAGCTTCCGCCGCCAATTGTAGGAGCGGGGTCGCCCAGTTACAATATTGGTTGCCATCTGGTCGAGGCCAAATGGAACTCTTTCGGTATCTTTCCCTCGTGGTGAACACCCATGGAGGATGTCCCGATACCCTTCGGAGTACCGATAAACCTTGGAGAAATGGCCGATGCCGCATGGTGCTCGTGCACCTGCGAACATGGTTGCTCCGGACACCGCATGGTGCCAATGTTGAACCATTAAGGCAAATTCGGTCGATTTTTGGTTGGATCTCGCATCTGCCGTTCGGCCGGATCTCCTGCGGTTCCGCCAACGATCCAGAGCGAAATCATGCGTTACGCCCCGTCCGATCTGCCGGTCTTCACTCTGACCACCGGTCCCGTCGACGCCTATCCCGCCGTGCTGCGCAGCCTCGCCGCGACGGTGCTCTATGATTACGATCCCGTCTTCCAGGCGACCTATCAGCGGGTCGCCGAGAAACTCGCGACCGTGGTGAAGGCCGAGACCATGCCGGTCATCCTGCATGGCGAGCCGGTGCTCGGTCTGGAGGCGGCGGCCGCCTCGCTGCTGGGGCCTGGGGACGTGATGCTCAATCTCGTTTCCGGCGTCTATTCCAAGGGCTTCGAGGGCTGGGCGGCACGCTCGGGCGCCGAGATCGTCGAGCTGGCGGTGCCGTATGACCAGGTGATCGATCCCGCCGAGGTCGCCCGCGTGCTGGCCGAACGGCCGGACATCACCGTCGTCGCGGCCTGTCATCACGACACGCCGTCCGGCACCGTCAATCCGGTCGCCGAGATCGGCGCGGTGGTGAAACGGCACGGGGCGCTGTTCCTGGTCGATGCGGTGTCGTCCTTCGGCGGCATGCCGGTCGATGCCGAATCGGCCGCCATCGATCTGCTCGTCACCGGCCCCAATAAGTGCCTCGGCTGCCCGCCCGGCCTGTCCATCCTCGGGGTGTCGAATCGCGCCTGGGCGAAGATGAAGGCCAACCCGGCCGCGCCGCGCGCCTCGATCCTGTCGATCCTCGACTGGCAGGAAGCCTGGCGCGCCGACCGGCCGTTCCCCTTCACGCCCTCGATTTCGGAGATCAACGGCCTGGAGGCCGCCATCGACCTTTATCTCGCTGAGGGGCCGTCGAAGGTCTGGGCGCGCCACGCGCTCACCGCTGCGGCCTGCCGCGCCGGGCTCAAGGCGATGGGGCTGGCCATCTGGCCGGCGGAGGAGGCATTCGCCTCGCCCACCTGCACCGCCGTGCGCACCCCGCAGGGGATCGACGAGGCACAACTCCGGGCGGAGATCCGCGCGCGCTATGGCGTGGTGCTGTCCTCCGGCCGCGGCGAGACGCTCGGCAAGCTCACCCGCATCGGCCATATGGGACCGACCGCCCAGCCGCTCCACGCGATCGTGGCGCTGTCCGCGCTCGGCGGCGGGCTGTCCGCTCTCGGCCATCGCGTCGATATCGGCGCCGGTGTCGCCGCGGCGCTGGCCGTCATCGAAGCAGGCTGAGGCAAGGGGGCGGGGCGCCGTCATCGTGCGCCCCGCACGTAATGGGTACCGAGCGCCGGCGGCAGGCTGGCGCGGCGGCCGAACAGCACCAGCACCGTAAGCACCGCCGCGAAGGGAAGCATCTGGATGATGTCGGTCGGGATGCTCACCCCGGCAACCTGCAGCGCGGTGGTGGCGGACAGGCAGGCGCCGAACAGCAGCGCGCCGCACAGCACCCAGAATGGTCGCCCGCGCGCCTGCATGGCGAGCACGATGCCGATGAAGCCGGCGCCGTTGGTCATGAACGGCACGAAGATGCCGGCGCCGATCTGCGAGATGAACGCGCCGCCGATTCCGGCGAGGAAGCCGGTGGTGAGGACCGCCACGGTCCGCACCCGCACCACGTCGACGCCAGCCGCATCCAAAGCCGCCGGCTTGTCGCCGGCCGCCTGCAAGGCGAGGCCGAACTGGGTGCGGCGGAACACATAGGCCGTCACCGCCACCGCCAGCACCGCGAGATAGACGATGGGCGGTCGGTCGAACAGCGCCGGCCCGATCACCGGGATCGAGGACAGGCCGGGGATGGCGAGCGTCTCCACCGCCGGCAGGCGTGGATAGCTCTGGGCGAACTGGAAATGGTGCAGCAGAGCGGTGAGCCCTTCCGCGCCCAGCGTCAGGGCGATGCCGATGACGATCTGGCTCAGGCCCATGCGGATGCAGAACAGCGCCATCGGCGCCGCCACCATCAAGCCGCCCACCCCGCCGCCGAGGAAGCCGAGCCACACCGACCCGGTGTGGTAGGCGACGAGGAAGCCGAGATAGGCGCCGAACAGCATCATGCCTTCGATGCCGATATTGAGCACGCCGGCCTTCTCCGAGATCTGCTCGCCGAGGCCGGCGAGCATCAGCGGGATGCCGGCGGTCAGCGCACCGAGCACCAGCGAGGTGAGGAAGGCTTGCGTGAACAGAGCGGACATGGTGGCCTCCTTACTTGCCGGCCGCGCGGCGGCGCTGGTCGAGATATTCGGTGATGCCCAGCATGATCAGCAGGATCGCCACCACCACCAGCGTGAAGAAATTCGGCACGCCGGTGCGCCGGGCCGCGCTCTCGCCGCCGATGGAGAGCACCGAGAACAGGAACACGAAGGCGATGGAGGCGAAGCCGTTGAACCGGGCCAGGAACACCAGCGGCACCACGGTGAGGCTGTAGGCGGGGTTCCAGTCGGCGCGCACATTGCCCTGCACGCCCATGATCTCGACCGCTCCCGCCAGCCCGGCCAGCGCCGCCGAGATGGCGAAGGTCGCCATGGTGAGCAGCGGCACGTTGAGGCCGGCATGGATGGCCGCGCGCGGATTGGCGCCGACGATGCGCAGCTTCAGTCCGAAGGCGGTGCGGGTCATCAGCAGATGCACCGCCATGATGGCGACGAGGCCGATGAGCAATCCGCTCGATACCGTGGTGTCGAACAGGCGGGGCAGCCGGTCGGCGACGACGAGGGTGCGCGTCTGCGGCACGGTGGTTGCCGGATCGCGGAAGAACAGCTTCACCAGCACATTGGCGAAGGACACGCCGAGAAAGGTCATCATCAGCGTGGTGATGATCTCGTTGACGCCCTGATAGGCCTTCAGCAGCGCCGGCAGCAGCGACCACACCGCCCCGACCATCGCCCCGACCAGAAGCCCGATGAGCAGCACCATCCAGACGGGGAAATACGGCACCATCAGCGGGCCGAGCGCAGCGACGACCACCGCGCTGAGCAGGAACTGGCCGTCGCCGCCGAGATTCCAGATGCCGGCCCGGAAGGCGACGATCAGCCCGGCGGCGATCAGCAGCAGCGGCCCCATGCGGGTGAGCGTCGCCTGCAGGCCATAGGGATTGATCAGCCCGCGATCGACCACGTAACCGTAATAGGCGATGGGATCGACGCCGAGCGCGAGCAGCACGAGGCCGGACATCACGATGGCGCCGAACACCGGGCCGAGCGCCATGGCGACGAGGCGGACGCGCTCGCGCCGGGCGCCGCTGCGCCGGGCGAGGAGGGCATCGCTGCCGATCTGGGTGGTTTCGCTCATGCCGTCACGCCGCTCATCAGTTCGCCGACCCGGCTGCGGGCATCGGCATCGTTGTCGACCACGCCGACGATGTGCCCGCGCGACATGACCGCGACGCGGTCGGACAGCTCGAGCACCTCTTCGAGATCGGTGGAGATCAGGATCACCGCCAGGCCCTGCTCGGCGGCCTCGCGGATGCGCTGGCGGGTGGCGCGGATGTTCTGCACGTCGAGGCCATAGGTCGGTTTGGCGAAGATCACCGCCCGTGCCGCGCCGGAGAGTTCGCGCGCCAGCAGTGCCTTCTGGATGTTGCCGCCGGAGAGCTTGCCGATGGCGGTCTCGATGCCGGGCGTGCGCACGTCGAATTCACTGACCAGCCGCCTTGCATGCGTGGCGATGGCGTCGGATTGCTCGAGGCCGTGGCGCCAGAACGGTGCCTCGCCGACCTGCTTGAGCAATAGGTTGAGCGAGATGGGAAAGCTGCCGACCGTGCCCTCGCCGAGCCGGTCGTCGGTGACATAGCGCAGGCCGCGCTGCCGGCGCCCGCCGACATCGAGGCGTTCGATCGCCTCGCCGCCGAGGCGGATGTGGCCGGCGGCGAGGCGCCTCTGGCCGGCCAGCGCTTCGGCGAACTGCTTCTGGCCGTTGCCGTCGATGCCGGCGAGGCCGACGATCTCGCCCGGGGAGACCGAGAGGTTGATGCCGGCGACCGGCACCGACGGATCGTCGACGGCCAGCGCCTCGATCTCCAGCAAGGGAGCGCCCGCGCGCCGCCCGCGCCGCGGGGCAGGCGCCGTCTCGTCCGTGGCGACGCCGGCGCCGAACATCAGGCGCACGATTTCGGCGGTCGCAGCGGCGGGGCCGAGCGCGGCGAGCCGCTCCGGCGCGATCTCGCCGACCTTGCGGCCGAGGCGCAGCACCGTGATGCGGTGGCCGAAGGCGAGCGCCTCGTTGAGCTTGTGTGTGATGAAAACCACGGCGATGCCGAGCTTGGTCAGCCGGCCCATCAGCGCGCCGAGGTCTTCTGCCCCCTTGGGCGTCAGCATGGCGGTGGCCTCGTCGAGGATCAGTACCCGGCTGCCGCGCATCAGTGCCCGCACGATCTCCACCTGCTGCTGTTCGCCAAGCGAGAGCGAGCCGACCTTGGCATGCGGATCGATGGTGACGCCGATATCGGCGCAGACCGCCGCCATCCTGCGGGCGACACCGTCGCGGTCCGGCCGCGACCACCACTTGCCGCCGAGCGCCATGTTGTCGACGACGCTGAGCGAGGGAACCAGCATCGAATGCTGGAACACCGTGCCGATGCCGAGCTCCAGCGCGCGCGCCGGCGAGGCGATGCGCACTTCCCGCCCGTCGATCAGCACGCCGCCTTCATCGGGCAGTTGCAGGCCGGAGAGCATGCCGACCAGCGTCGACTTGCCGGCGCCGTTCTCGCCGAGCAGCACATGCACTTCGCCGGGCCAGAGGTCGAAGGACACGCGTTCGTTCGCCACCACGCCGGGAAAGCGCTTGGTGACGTGATCGAGCGAGACGATCGGCCGTGGCTCGGCCTGCGGCGGGGACGATGTGTGAATCTGGGTCATGGTCCGTTCCGGTTTCCCCTCATCCCGACCTCTCCCACCAAAATCGGCGTCATCCGATCCCGGCCGTGCCGACGGGCGAATGCGGCGACGGCCGGATTCGCCGGCGAGAGAGGGGCGGCATCAAGACCCGTCTCCCGAAAGGAGGGGTGCGCGAGAGGACGTTCCACCGGAGAGTGCCGACCCGATCAGGCCGGCACTCTCGCGGCGGTTCCGCGTCACTGCGGCAGCTGGGTGACCAGCTTGTGCACGCTGTCGGCGTCGTACTTCGCCGTCACCTTGATCTTGCCGGCGATGATATCCTTCTTCAGCGCCTCGATCTGCGCCCAGACATCGTCGGGGACATGCTTGCTCTTGAGCAGCTCCACCGAGCCGTCCTTGAGGTTGATGTCGTAGTTGCGGGTGCCGTATTTGTCGGCCTTGATGTCGGCGATCATCGCGGCATAGACCGGCTCCAGGTTCCACACCACCGAGGAGAGCAGGTTGCCCTTGTCGATGGCGGTCTTGTCGCCGATCACGTCGATGAAATAGACCTTGCCGCCATTGGTGGCCTTGTTGGTTTCCACCGCCTGCAGCATGCCGAAGCTGGAGCCGTTGCCCTGGCCGAAGATGATGTCGGCACCGGCGGCGATCAGCGCCTCGGTGACGCGCTTGCCGCCGGCGGCGTCGGAATAGGCCGCCGGGCCGATCACCGCATAGCGCACATTGATCCCGGGCTTCTCGGCTTTCGCGCCTTCCGCGAACGCGGCGGACTGCGAATTCCACGACGGCGGCTCGCCCGAGACCACGATGCCGAGCGTGCCGGTCTTGCTCATCTTGGCGGCGAGGCGGCCGGCGAGATAGGCGCCCTCATGGCCGCTCGCGGTGTAATCGGCCACCGCGCCGGCCTTCTTGGCGTCCGGCAGGTCGACGATGGCGACCGGCACCTTCATCTCGGCGCCGATCTCGGGCGCGGCGGTGTTGTAGCCGCTGGCATGGGCGATGATCAGGCCGGCGCCGTCCTGCGCCATCTCGCGCAGCGTCGGGCGCACGTCGCCATAGCCGAGATTGTCGGCGACCAGCACCTCGACGCCGGCCGCCTTGCCGGCCGCCTTGGCGGCGTCGATGCCCTGCTGGTTCCAGCCATAATCGGTGCCGGGTTCCGGGGTCAGGATGGCGATCGACTTGATCTCCGCCGCCTGCGCCATGGAAGTCGTGCCAAGAAGCAGGGCAAGGGCCATGCTCTGGAGAATATTTTTTCTCATGGAAGGTCCTCTTTGTAGTCCGTATGGAAATTTATGTTCCATGATCGGACAATTTATACTATCAGAACAAAGCTGAAGGTCGAGGTTTTGTAGAAATGGGTAAGAATTTTATTTCTTATTGGTTTTTAGTTGCTTTCTCCGCGGTGCCGGTGTTCGCGGAGGAGGCGATGGTCGTCGAGCGGGGCGTGGAGGGGTTGGTTGCGGTGCCGTTTCAGGTCGCGAACCGTACTGACCGTTCCATTTCCTGCTCCGCCGCCATCGCGCATTGGTATTCGGCCGAAATCGGCGTGGCGGAGCCGGGCGGCCGGGTCGAGGCTGGGCTGTGGTCGAAATCCGCGACCGGCGAGGTGTTCCTGCTCAACGACAAGCAGGAGCGCATGCCGGTCCAGCGCCTGTGGTGCGGCTATGCCGGGGCCGACGTCTCGACACGCAGCGAGATCGGCCTCGTCCGTCGCGCCGGATCCGCCGAGCCGGCCCTTGACCTCATCTGCCTGTCGACAGGGGTGGCCCAGCCGCTGGACTGCCGTCGGCGCGGGAGCGACTGACCGGTCGGGTTGTGCTCCTGGTCCGGGGCTCGGCATGCCGACTTCTCCCGCGATGGCGCGCCGCGCCGAAATGTCCATTCAACTCAACCAAAAAGCCAGAACCAAGGATTTTGGTCAAGCGAATCGGTGCCGGATATGGTCGGCTTGAATTGGTTGAAATGGGTGGATTGTTTTATGGCGATTATTTTCTAGGCAGAATATTGGCATTGCCCAAGGATGGAAATTCACAATTTTCATCGTTTGCATGCTCGTAATGTGTAATATTGTTTCATACTTGATATAAATGATCAAATTTTATGCAGTGAAGTGCTGCTTCGAAGGGGCTTGACCATTTCTGTCATTCAATGGTTGGATCAGGTCAGCCCGAGCCCGGCAGTGGAGCCCATGCAAGCGGTTTGTCCGTGGCATGCCGCCTCGCCAATAGGCGCGGCCAGGATGCTGAAGAATGCGTCCGGGAAGCGGGTTCTTCAGAGGAGAGCGGACGATGAACGCGCAGACGGCGAAGCAGGCACTCCAGGGAGAGCTTCCGGCGGGCCACAAGCTCAAGACCGGTGAGGAGTTCAAGGCCTCGCTCGACGACGGCCGCGCGCTGTGGGTCGGCGGCAAGCGCATTGCCAAGGTGTTCGACGACCCGGCGCTGTCGGCTGGTGTCGATCTCATCGCCTCGATGTTCGACGACCAGTTCAAGCCGGAATTCGCTGAGGCCACCACCTATGTCGACGAGAGCGGCACGGTGGCCAGCCGCTCCTGGCAGGTGCCGCGCACCAAGGAAGATCTCGCCGATCGTCGCAAGATGATCGAGTACACCAGCCTGAAGACCGCCGGCACCTTCGGCCGCCCGCCGGATCTTGCCCCGGCCATCGCCGTCGGCCTGCTCGCCTATCTGCCGACCTTCAAGGCCAAGAAGTCGCTGATCGAGGGGTGTTCGCCCGATTTCGCCGAGAACATCGAGGCCTATGTCGCCTATGGTCGCGACAACAACCTCACCGCCTCGGAGAGCCTCACCGGCCCGCAGAACGACCGCTCGTCGCCGAAGGGCGCGGAAGCCTCGCTGCTCAAGGTGAAGAGCGTCGAGAAGGGTGGCATCCGCGTCTCCGGCGCCAAGACGGTGGGCTCGATCTCGGCGCAGGCCAACGAGATCTTCTTCACCAATCTGGGCGGCATCCGCGAGACCCCGGCGGAAGCCTGCATCTGGGCCTCGGTGCCGATCAATGCCGAAGGCATCAAGCTGATCTCGCGTGAGATGGTGTCGCATCCCGGCGCCGATCCCTTCGACCACCCGGTGGCCCGCCTCGGCGAGGAAGCCGACCAGCTGATCATCTTCGACAATGTTTTCGTGCCGACCGACCGCATCTTCAATCTCGGCGACCCGACCGCGATGTCCTATTATGGACCGGTCTGCGTATTCGCCCACTGGCACGTGCTGACCCGGCTCGCGGTGAAGGCGGAGCTGTTCGTCGGCGCCGGGCAACTGGTGCTGGACGTGCTCGGCACCTCCAACATCCCGGCCGTGCAGGGCATGCTGGGCGAGATCATCCAGTACGCCCAGACGCTGCGCGCCTTCGTCACCGCCGCCGAGGCGATGGCCAAGCCCACCGAGGGCGACGTGATGGCGCCGGATGCCGGCATGCTGACCGCCGGTCGTCTCTATTCCATCGAGCACTATCCGCGCATCATCCACATTCTTCAGGAGCTGTGCGGCCAGGGTCTCGTCATGCGCTTCGGCAAGGCCGCCTTCGACAATCCGGAGATCGGCCATCACCTGCACGATCTGCTACCGGGCAAGGGCGTCAGCGCCGAGGTGAAGGAACTGCTGATGAACTTCATCTGGGACATGACGTCGTCCTCCCTCGCGGGCCGGGTCGCCTTGTTCGAGAACGTCAATGCCAGCCCGGCACCGCGCCTGCGCGAGCGTCTCTACAATGAAGTAAAGCGCGAGCGCTTCATCGAGCAGGTGAAGACCCTCGCCGGCATGCCCTGAGCCTTTGTGAACGGCCTTCTGGACCGCCCGCCGGGGCGGTCCGGCACTTCTTCCGCGTGTGACGTATGACCGGAGGCCCGGTATGGCCCAGCACCCAGCCGACCCTTCGCTCCGCAGTCCGGCCGATCCGGTCGAGGCTTTCTATGCCGCGTATAATCGCCATGACGCAGGGGCCGCCGCGGCGCTCTACGCCGAGGATGGCTGGCATGAGGAAGCGCATAATCGATCCCGCCGCGAGGGACGCGAGGCGCTGAAGCTGGGCCTCGACCGCTTCTTCGGCTTCATCCCTGAAGCGCATTGGCAAGTGCGCGAGCGGATCGACGCCGGCTCGACTGTGGCCGTCGTCTACACGCTGACCGGCCGGCTTGGCGTCGACATCAAGGGCCGGCCGACCCGCGGGCTTTCCATCGAGCTCAAGGGCGCGCATGTCTTTGAGATCGCCGACGGCCTTCTCCTCGGCACCCGCGACTATTGGGACCCGGCCGCCTTCCAGCGGCAGATCGACAAGGTGCCGGCATGACCACCGCCTCCGATACGCCGTGCCACGCCGGCTTTGCCGATTACGAGGCTTATGACGCGACCGGGCTTGCGGCATTGGTGCGGGCCGGCGAGGTGACGGCGGACGAACTGCTCGATGCCGCGCTCTCGCGCATCGCGGCGCATGAGCCGGGACTGCATGCCCTGGTGCATCGCTTCGAGGAGCGCGGGCGGCAGGCGGTCGCGGAAGGATTGCCGAAAGGCCCCTTCACCGGCGTGCCGTTCCTGTTGAAGAACACCGGCTTCGAGATGGAGGGGACGATCCTGTCCACCGGCTCGAACCTGTTCAAGGACGCGGTGTCGAACCGCGATTCGACGCTGGTGGCGCGCTACAAGGCGGCCGGCCTCGTCATCATCGCCAAGACGAACACCCCGGAATTCGCGCTCAGCTTCACTACCGAGCCGGACGCCTTCGGTCCCACGCGCAACCCGTGGAATCCGGAGCTGAGCCCCGGAGGCTCCTCGGGCGGCTCCACCTCCGCCATCGCCGCCGGCTATGTGCCGATGGCGAACACCTCCGATGGCGCCGGCTCGACCCGCGTGCCGGCCTCGCATTGCGGCCTGTTCGGCTTCAAGCCGAGCCGCATGGTCAATCCGCTCGGTCCGGTGGTGGTGGAGGCGATCGCCGGCATGTCGACCCCGCATGCCGCCAGCTGGAGCGTGCGCGACAACGCCACGCTGCTCGATGCCAGCGGCGGGCCGGATATTGGCGACCCCTATCTGTCGCCGGTCGGTGCCGAGAGCTATCTCTCGCAGGTCGAACGCGATCCGCCGCCGCTGCGCATCGGCTTCGCGCCGGATTCGCCGCTCGGCACCCCGGTCGATCCTGAATGCCGCCGGGTGGCGGAGGAGGCGGCGCGTCTCTGCGCGGAACTCGGCCATCACGTCGAGATCTGCGAAGCGGGCTATGACGCCCATGCGCTCAAGGCGGCCTGGCGCATCGTCGTCGGCGTCAACATCACGCCGGCGGTGGAAATGCGCGGCCGGGCGCTCGGCCTCGCCGATCCGCTCGGCCATATCGAGCCCGTCAATGCCGAATGGGTGCGCGAGGCGCGGACCCTGCCGGCGGCTGCCTATCTCGGCGCGGTGAACATGCTGCACCAGACCGCCCGCTCGCTCGGCCGCTTCTTCCAGAGCTACGACGTGCTGCTCTCGCCGACCGCCGCCGAGTTGCCGCCGCCGCTCGGCAAGCTCGCCGGGGCGGGCAAGAGCCTCGACGCTTTCTACGATGCATTCTGGACGCATGCGCCCTTCACCTGCGCCTTCAACGCTTCCGGCTGCCCGGCCATGAGCGTGCCGCTCGGCATGTCGTCCGGCGGCGGTTCTCCCGCAGGCCTGCCGATCGGCGCGCATTTCGGCGCGGGGTTCGGCAAGGACGGATTGCTGTTCCGGCTTGCCGGTCAGCTGGAGCGGGCGCGGCCGTGGTTCGGCCGGCGTCCGTCCGTGGTCAGCCGCTGAGGTCAATGATGAGCGAGACGATGCCTTCTTCCCTGACCGAATTGTCGGCGCGCGAGACGGCCGCACGGGTCGCCGGCAATGCCCTTGCGGCGGAAGCGGTCGCCGCCGCCTTCGCCGAGCGCATCGCCGCCGTCGAGCCGGCGGTCCAGGCTTTCGCGTATTTCGACCGCGACCGCGCGCTGGCCGAGGCGCTCGCCAGCCCGGCGGGTCCGCTTGCCGGCGTCACCTTCGGCGTCAAGGACGTGATCGACACCGCTGACATGCCGACCGGCTACGGCTCGGCGGTCTACGAGGGATACCAGCCGGCCTGGGACGCGCCCATCGTGGCGCTGACCCGCCAGCTCGGTGGCGTGGTGCTCGGCAAGACCGTATCGACCGAGTTCGCCATGTCGAGCCCGGGCAAGACCCGCAATCCGCACAACCCCGACCATACGCCGGGAGGATCCTCCAGTGGCTCCTGCGCCGCCGTGGCGGCCGGCATGGTGCATGTCGCCTTCGGCACCCAGACCGCCGGCTCGATCCTGCGGCCGGCGAGCTATTGCGGCGTGGTCGGCTACAAGCCGAGCTTCGGCACCCTCAACCGCGCCGGCATCAAGCCGCTGTCCGACAGCCTCGACCATCTCGGCGTCATAACCCGTGACGTGCGCGACGCCACCTTCGTCACCGCGGCGCTAGCGGAAAGGCCGGCGGTGGCGGAAGGCACGATCAACGGTCCGCTCCGGGTGGGGCTGTTCCGCACCTCCCGCTGGGCTTCGTCCGAGCCGGCGACCCGCGCCGCGCTGGACCGTACCGCCACGGCCATCGAGGCGGCCGGCGGCACGGTACGCGAACTGCCGGTGCCGGACAGCTTCGAGGGTTTTTTCGCGTTGTTCGATGCGGTGATGGGCTGGGAGACGCCGCATACGCTGGCCTATGAGCGCCGGGGGCTGGGCGAGCGCATCTCGCCGATCACCCTCGGCTTCATCGAGACGCTGGCGAAGGCGACGCGCGACCAATACGACGCCGCGCTCGCCGTGCTGAAGCACCGGGATGCCATCGTCGAGGAACTGCTCGACGGCTGCGACGTGCTGATCACCCCCGCCGCGCCGGGCGAGGCACCGGCCGGGCTCGGTGCCACTGGCGACCCGGTGTTCAACAAGGTGTGGACATTGCTGCATGTCCCGGCGCTGTCGGTGCCGGCAGGTGTCGGGCCGGGCGGTCTGCCGGTCGGCGTGCAGGTGGTCGGCCGCATCGGCGACGATGCGCGGACCCTCGCTGCCGCTGCCTTTGTCGAGGACGCGCTGAAGGCGCTGCGGTCATGACCACCCATGCCGCACAAGGCCATTGGCAGGGCGCCATGGCACCGGCCTTGTCGTATGCTGCCGATCCCGAGCTTACAGATGCCTTCAACCACGCCGTGGGCCGTCCGGCGCTTCGCGATGCGGTGGTCAGCATCGACTGCACGCTCGCCGAAAGCGTCGACGCCTACACGGTTTTCTTCGGAACCGTGCGGGCGGTGCGGCTCGGCCCGGCAGCGCCGCCGCTGATCCATTTCGACCGTGGCTATCGCTCGCTGGCCTGAGCCGGTGCTGACATCGAAACTCTGCAGGATCCCCGACAAGGGAAGGCAATCATGGCAATCAGTGACCTGGCGCTTATCGAAGCCTGGAAGGACGTGCTGACGCTTTCCAAGCTCACGCCCGGCGAGCAGGTGTCGCTGCTCGTCAGCGACGACAGCAATCCGCAGCTCGTCTCCACCGCTCGCACCGCGGTCGGCCAGCTCGGCGGCGTGCTGACGATCCTCCAGCTGCCGCCACTCAATGGCGATGTGGCGCTGTCGCGCGACAAGTCGGGCTATGTCGGCCACACGGCGCTGAAGGGCAATCGCCCGGCTCTGGAGGCGATGAAGCATTCGGACCTCGTCATCGACACCATGATGCTGCTGTTCTCGCCCGAGCAGGAGGAGATCCTGAAGACCGGCGCCCGCATGCTGCTGGCCTGCGAGCCGCCGGAGGTGATGCTGCGGATGAAGCCGACGCTGGACGATGCGCGCCGGGCGACCAATGCCGCCAACCGGCTGGCGAAGGCCAAGACGCTCACCGTCACCTCGAAGGCCGGCACCGATTTCCGCTGCGCCATCGGGCAATATCCGGTGCTGAAGCAGCAGGGCTTCGTCGACAAGCCGGGCGGCTGGGATCACTGGCCGAGCTGCTTCGTCGCCACCTGGCCGGACGAGGGCTCCTGCGAGGGGGTGATCGTCATCGACACCGGCGACATACTGCTGCCGTTCAAGCGCTATGCCCGCGAGCCGATCCACATTTCCATCGAGGGCGGCTGGATCCGCAAGATCGAGGGCGGCTTCGAGGCGGAATACCTGCGCAGCTACATGGACAGCTTCAACGACCCCGACGCCTATGCGATGGCGCATGTCGGCTGGGGGCTGCACAAAAAGGCCCATTGGACGACGCTCGGCCTCTATGACCGCGAGGCCGGGCTCTCCATGGACGCGCGCTCGTTCTACGGCAATTTCCTTTGGTCGAGCGGCCCGAACACCGAGGCAGGCGGCACCCGCGACACGCCCTGCCACATGGACATCCCGCTGCGCGGCCATTCGCTCTCGCTCGACGGCGAGCCGATGACCCTCGACGGCAAGGTGATCCCGGAAGACCAGAACTGAGCGGTTTCCGGCGGCGGATGCCCCGCCGCCGGATCGCGGCCGCTCAGGTCTTTGCCGCCGCCTTGGCGTCTTCCTCGGCGAACACCTCGCGGGCGACGCGGAAGCTGTCGAGCGAGGCCGGCACGCCGCAATAGATCGCCACCTGGAGGAACACCTCCCGGATTTCGTCGCGGGTCAGCCCGTTATTGAGGGCGCCGCGCACATGGAGCTTGAGTTCGTGGGGACGGTTCAGCGCTGCGATCATGCCGAGATTGAGCAGCGAACGGTCGCGGCGGGCGAGGCCCTCGCGGCCCCACACCTCGCCCCAGCAATATTTGGTCACCAGCTCCTGCAGCGGCCGGGTGAAATCGTCGGCCTCGGCGAGCGACTTGTCGACATAGGCGGCGCCCACCACGGCGCGGCGGATCTGAAGTCCCTTTTCGAAAAGGTCGTCGGTCATTGATGCGTCTCCGGGGCGTTGAGCGGGTCAGAAGGCGGGATGGTGAGGGCGGCGCGTGCCGCCTCGGCGACATGCCGTTCGGCCAGCGCGGCAGCGCCGACACCGTCACCTCGGCGCAGCGCATCCACGAGGGCCTCGATCTCGGCGAGCGAGGCGTGCTTGCGGGCGGGGTCCGCCAGCGACCGGGCGCGCAGCAGGCTGATCCGGGCGTTCAACCGGTCGAGGAGGTCGCGCGCTACTGGGTTGGCGGCGCCGGCGCAGAGTGTGCGGTAGAAATCGAGCTTGGCGTCCAGCATGGTGCCGAGCGCGTCGGCCTCATAGGCGCGGTGAAGCGCATCGAGTGTCGCATCCAGCGCCGCTACGGCGGCGGCATCGGCGCGTGCGCAGAACTGGCGGGCGACCAGCGCTTCGAGGGAGGCGCGCACGGCATAGATGTTCTCCGCTTCCGTGCGGCTGAGCACCGCGACCGACAGGCCGCGCGCGCCGGCGACGAGCAATCCGTCAACCTCCAGCTCGCGCAGCGCCTCGCGCAGAACCGTGCGACTGACGGCAAGCTCGGAACAGAGGTCCTTCTCGATCAGCCGCTGGCCGGCGGGGAGCCGGCCGGTCTCGATCAGCCGGCGCAGCGTCGCCACCAGCTTGCGGCGCAGCGGCGCACTTTCCTGGCCGATCGGGCCGATGCCAAGCGGAGTGCCCGTCGGAGGGAGGCTCATTCGCGGCGGGCCCGGTCAGCGGGCCAGCAGGAACGGGTCGACGGCGGCATGAAAGCCGTCCGGCCGGTCGAGATTGGAGAGGTGGCGGGCGCCCTCGATCTCCACATAATCGGCGCCGGGGACGAGCGCGGCAATTTCCTGCGACAGCTTGGGCGGCGTGCGGTTGTCGCGCGAGCCGACCACCACGCGGGTCGGCACCTTCACCGCCTTGTAGAGCTCGACCACATCGGCGGTGAACACCGAGCGCGCCGCCTCGACATAGGCGTCGGCGGACATGCCGGCAATGCTGTCGACGAGTTCGTCGACATGGGCGGGGTCGCCGTCCTCTGCCAGCGTGTCGCTGGCATAGAAGCGGGCATAGGCCTCCATCGATCCCTCGCGGATGGTCTTCTCGATGGCCGCCGCGCGGGTCGCGCCGGCTTCGCCCTGGGTGGCGAAGCTGCCGGCTATGACGAGGCGGGACACCAGCCGAGGGGCGATATCGACCAGATGCGCGGCGATCGGGCCGCCCATGGAGATCGCCACCACACGGGCCGGCTCGCCGCCAAAGGCGTCGAGCAGCGCGGCAAGATCCGCGGCGACGTTGCGGACCGTGAAGCCGCCGTTGCGGCTGGAACGCCCGTGGCCGCGCACATCTACGGCGATGACGTCGAAATGCGCCGACCAGCGGCGGGTCTGCGCGCGCCACAGCCAGGCGGCGGTGCCGAGGCTATGGATGAGCAGCAGCTTCTCGCCGGTTCCGGCGCGGTCATAGCCGAGACGTTCCCCGTTCAGGTCGATAAACGCCATGGCTCATCCTCCTCGTCATGCCCGGCACGCCGCGATCGTGCCCTTCACATCATAACGTATTATTGTCGTACAATAAAAGTCAAACGCAGCATTCCTCCCGGCGATGCACCGATGGGAGCGAGGGGCATGCAGGTCCAAGGAGAGTGACATGAAGATCGAAACCCATGGCGACGGGATCTATGCGGTGGCGTTCACCCGCAGCGCCGACGGCAACCACCTCTCATCGGCCCAGATCGCCGAATTCGCGACGACGCTCGACGAGGTGCTGGCGATGCCCGGCCTTCGCGCCGTGGTGCTGTCCGGTGAGGGCGAGCATTTCTGCGCCGGCCGGGTCGGGGCGAAGGGGCTGACCTCTGCCGCCGGGGTGCGCGACGACCTCAGCCTGATCCTTGAGGTGAACGACCGGCTGCGCCATTCGCCGGTGCCGTTCGTGGCGGCGGTGGAAGGCAAGGCGCTTGGCTTCGGCTGCGGCTTCTCTACCCAGTGCGACATTACCATTGCCGCCGAGGACGCGGTATTCGCGCTGCCGGAAATGTCGCACAAGCTGCCGCCGCTGATCGTGCTGTCCTATTTCGCCAAGTTCGTCCCGTTCAAGAAGGCGTTCGAACTGGCGCTGACCAGCCGCCACTTCGGCGCCGCCGAGGCGAAGGAGATCGGCATCATCACCGAGGTGGTGCCGCACGGCACGGCGCTGCAGCGCGCGGTTGAGTTTGCCCGCACCATCGCCGCATTGGACCCCGAATCGGTGACGCTGCTGCGCGCGTTCTCGCGTCGCGTCGCCGGTCTTTCGGATGAGACCGAAGCGAGGAATGCCGTTGCCACCATGGCGATCGCGCTGGCGGCACGCGCCCATTGAGCCGCACCAACTCTCCGAAAGGGCCGGGCGGTGCCTCCCTGCGGTGAAAAGGCTTCGAACATGAGCGGACCGAGGAGGTCATCGTGACCATGGACAGTGTGCTCTTCATCGGCGCCGGACGGATGGGCGGCCTCATGGCGGCACGCCTTGCCGATAGCGGGGTGCCGCTCGCCGTTGCCGACCTCTCGGAGGAGGCTCTGGCACCTTTCCGCGAGCGCGGCCTGCCGGTCGCGGCGCAGGCGGCCGGGCTGCCGGGGTCGATCGTCATCACCATGCTGCCGACCGACCGGCACGTCCGTGCCGCGCTGTTGGGCGAGGGCGGGGCTTGCACGCGGCTGCCGCGGGAGGTCGTGGTCGACATGTCGACGGCGGCACCGGCCAGCACCCTCGCCTTGGCTGCCAACCTGGGAGGGCGGGGGACGGCGGTGCTCGATGCGCCGGTGAGCGGCGGCATGGCGGGGGCCCGCGCCGGCACGCTGACCGCCATGGTCGGTGGCGCGCCCGATGCCTTTGCCCGAGTGCGTCCGCTGTTCGATCGGATGTGCAGTGAGGTTATCCATGTCGGCCCGGTCGGCTCCGGCCATGTGATCAAGGCGCTCAACAATTATCTGTCGGCGGCGACGCTGTGGAGCGCGACCGAGGCACTGATCGTCGGCGAGCGGCTGGGCCTCGATCCGGAGGTGATGCTGAAAGTGTGGAGCGCCGGCTCCGGCAAGAGCCACGCTACCGAGGTGAAGCTGCCCAACCACGTGCTGACCGGCACCTATGATTTCGGCCAGACGCTGGAGCTGTTCTGCAAGGACATTTCCATCGCCGCCGATCTCGCCCGGCGCGCCGAGGCGCAGACGCCGACGCTCGAGGCGCTGCTCGCCTTCTGGTCCGCCGCCCGCGACCGGCTGGGCGGGCAGGAAGACATCACCGCCATCGCCCGGCTGATCGGCAACAGCCGGCTCGGCGGCGAGGCGATGCTTGCGGTCGCCCCGGAGGAGGCGCAGGCGAAGGCGGAGCGCTGAGCCGGGCGTCCTAGCCCTGGGCGATGGCGGCCTGGGCCGGCGGCGGCTCGATCTGCGAATCGCGGTCGCGCATTGCTTGGGTGGTGCGGTCGACGGCGACGGAAACCTCGCGGAACAGCTCGAGGTCCGCCGTCAGCAGTTCGCGCGCCATTTCCTTGTCGCGCAGGCCGTCGGCCAGCTTGGTGACGCCCGGCGAGGGAGCGGGGAGTTCCCAGGTGCCGAGGTCATGCTCGAGCTGGGCGCCGACCAGTTGCAGGAAATGCTCCAGGTTCGACCGGAGCTGCACCGCCTTCATGCCGGAGAGCGCGTCGAGCGCGCTCGGCACGGCGATGACGGAAAGCGGCTCATCGGCGCTGCGGCAGGTGAGGAGGCGGGTCAGCGGATTGGACAGCAACTGCCGATCTTCCGCCGGCAGGTGCAGCAGCCAGGCGCCGAAATCGTCGGCATCCTTGAGCTCCTTGCCTTTCACCGCATCCACCAGGCTCATCAGGCCGATATTGCCGAGCTGCTTCACAGTGTCGTCGCTGTTGCGGGAGATCCATTCCAGCGTCAGCAACTGCTCCGCCAGCTCCTCCATCGGATCCCTGACATAGGTGCAGGAATCGAAGCCGTTCTTTTGCAGGAACACTTCATACTCGGCGAGGTAGACCCGGCCGGACAGGTAGATGGAATTGCTGAAATTGATGTCGATGATGCTTCGGGTCGTATCGGGCGGCAGCGACTCGATGCGCGGGTAGCTCATCTGGAACAGGGAATCGAACAGGCGGTTGACCCGCACGTTCGGCAGGATCTGGGTTTCCAGCCGGAACAGCTTGCGCTGGATCGTCGGCGTGCCGTAGCGCCGCCGATAGACGAGCGTCTGGGTATGCACGTCGAACACATCGATCTGGTGGCGTCGCGCCAGCCCGGAGACGGCCGCCTCATCGACGACGAAGCCGCACAGCCCGGTGTCGTGCAGCCCCTGTTCGCGCAGCAGCGGCCGGACGATGCGCGCCTGGACCTCGGCCAGCTTCTCGCTGCCTTCGAACACCGAAACGCAGGGCGTATGCGACGGATTGTCCGGCATGATCCAGCCCACGATCCGTGTGCCGGTGTCTTCATCGATGCTGAACAGCATGCTGTCCGTTCCCGGTAAGAGCTCTTCAAAACGTTCAATAACGACTGTCGCGGCTCAATGTGCCGAACGTGATCACCGCCAGCGCGCTGACGAAAGCGATAAAAGTGACGAGCAGCCATTGCTGGACCCGCCATGCCTGAAGAGCCTGTGTCGGCAGCGACGGCGCGATGAAGGTGTAGATGAAATAGGAATGCTCGCGCAGCAGCATCTCGGCATTTTCCACCGCCAGCGAGGCGATCTGCACCCGCATGAGGGCAAAGCGACGATTGATGTCGAGCTCTTCATAGGAGGCGAGCGCGTTCACGGCGGCACGCATATCCGCCTCGGAGCCGGTGATGCGGCCATGCAATTGGTCCACCTCGGCAAGCATCGACTTCGAGCGCTGGCGCAGGGTGTTGGCCGACGGCGAATTGGCGTTCTCGGCCGTCTGAAGAACCTGAAGCTCGCGCTCCATCAGGATGCGCTGGGCTTCGAAGCGGAAAAACGAACTTTGCGCCGTCTTCGCGGCCTGCTTGGGGTCGACGGTGGCGAGCAGCTGGCGCATGTCGCTGATCTGATTCAGCTTTCGGTCATATTCCTCGCTCGCGCGCTGAAGTTCGACACGGGCGCGGTCGAGGGCGTCCTGGCGCCCGCGCGTCTCGATGTCGTTCATGATCGATTCAGCGCGCTTTATCAGCATCTCCACGGTCGCCTGGGCATCCTCGGGGGTGAACGCCCAGACCTGCAGCACGATGGTGTTGGAGCTTCGATCGACCGCCGCCATCACGTGGCGCATCCAGAACCGCCACGCCTCCTCCAAGGTGGCGTTCGGGGACAGGCGGGACAGGAAGTCCACGGAATGGTTCGCGAAGCGCGATTGCAGCCAGCCCTGTTGCCAGATTTCCCGCACGAACGCGCGGCTCATCAGGAAATTGGCGATGACGAACGGGTTCTGCTCGAAATCGGCATCGCCGCCCGCGCCGCCCTTGGCCAGAGCGGCGGCCTGCTGCGTCGCCTTGATCTCGGCGCGTTCCGGGGTGCTGCTGATGGCATCGGTCAGCAGGTCCGAGGACATGTTGTTCTGCACCTGCCGGATCGCGAAGCGCGTCTCCGAGGTGTAAAGATTGGAGGAGATGCCGAATATGTAGATGGCGTAGCAGATCGACACGATGATCGCCGAGATGATCGATGCCGCCGGCAGCCGGTTCGTCAGCAGGAAGTCACGAAGCCGGGCCTGGAGACTCGGCGGGGCCAACGCGTCAGCCTTCGGTCCCTTGGGTACCGGGACCGGAGCGAACTGGCCCTTTTTCACGTTAACGGCTTGCGTCATGGCCGGCCTTCAGCACGACAATATCCTGAAAATCGTGAATTGCACCCGATGCCACTTTAACGACCTCGAACCAGCGGCTCCAGACGCTGCGGATATATCGCTCGGAGATGAAGGTGATCCCATATGGGTGCTCGTCGGTCGTCAAGTGGCCCGCCTGAACCACGAAACTGTAGCCAGAGCCGTATTCGAAGACGCGCCGGGCACGTTCAATGTCCCATGTCGGAATGCTGAGCATCTCGGCGATCTTCGCCTCGGTCAAAGCGCGTGACAACGCCCGCTGACCATGCACGGAAAGAAACAGATAACCGCCGGGCCGGACCAGCCGCGACAGGTCGGCAAGGTGGAGCAACTGGTCGGCCTCGCAGAGATGGCTGAACACAGAAATGCTGATGACTGTGTCAAAGCTTTGGCCGGCGAGCGGAAGCGGCTCCGCCGGCCGGGTGTGATGAGCCTCGACATGGTTGAGGCTGGATTTTATCCAGTTGATGTGCCGGCCGTCGATGTCGACCCCGACATAACGATTGCGGTAGCCGTGGAACAGCCGCGCTAGGCGCCCGACGCCGACCCCGAAATCCAGCACGTCGCCGAACTGGGCCGGCGGGCGCGGGCTGACGCGTGCCAGCGCCCGGATGAGATCGATGCCGTGACGGGCGAAGTCGTCCCTGCTCTTCAGGCCGCTGGTATTGTGCATCAGCTCGGTGGGCGGAAACGGCGCGACCAGACCGCGATTGGCCGCCGTCTTGGCGGCGAGATTCGCCTGCAGCCATTGCTCCAGCTCGCCGTTGATCCCCGAGGTGGATGCGAGGGGCGCCAGAGAATCGTCCGCTGCCGGCAGCGGGCCGAGTGTCTGAGCCCGAACCGCAGCTTTCAATCCCTGAAAGCTGAAACCCTTCATGCGACTTCCTCATAGATGCGCAGCAGGTCATCGACCATGTGGCGCGTGGTCCTCTCGTAGCCGATCCGCTGGCTCATGACACGTGCCAAGGCCGAGTCCTTCGCAAAATGCTCCATTGCGTCGGCAAGGGATTTCGCGCTTCCGCGAGCAAAATATACGCCAAACTCGAAGGGCGGCACGAATTCGGTCATGCCGGCGACGTCGGCGATGATGACGGGGGTATGCGTCGCCAACGCCTGGAGCAGGATCAGCGGGCTGTTCTCATACCAGAGCGAGGGGATCACCAGCACGTCGATCTCGGCCAGGTGGCGGGCCATGTCCTCGACCGGGAACGTGCCGCGGAACTGCACCGGCAGCCAGGCGGCGCGGCGGCGCAGCTCCCGCGAATAGGCCGGGTCGGTCTGCTCGTTGCCCCATATGCTCAGCCGGGCATTGTCGTGAGCGATGGCGTCGAGGGCTTCGACAAGCAGGTGCACGCCCTTGTGCCGCGCCAGCTGCCCGATGAAGCCGAAATGCAGCTTGCCGTCCTGCCGCTCCGGCTTCGGCGCCCGGTCGATGTCGATGCCGAAGCGGCTGATGTCCAGGCGCCCGTCAAAGCCGTTGCGTCGATAAGCGTCATGCAGGAACTGGGTCGGGGCGACGGCGGCGTCGAAGGTGCCATAGGCATCGGCGAGCACGCCGGGACGCTCGACGATCGCCTCGATGTCCTCGCGCCAGGCCGCCTTGAGGGCGGGCGTGGCAAAGCGGGCGACACGCGACGAGAGCGGGCGCAGCGCCGGATGGCCGGCATATTTGGTGAAGCCTGAAGGGGCCTGGCCGGCGACTTCCTTAAGGAAGCAGTTCAGGCAGTTGGTCCTGTGCTTGTCGGGGCCGAGGCAGAGGGATTCGTCGTGGGCCTGCAGCTTGTTGTTGAAACAGATGCCATAAAAATCGGTGAACGTGCCGACGGTAGGTATCGAGAGGCTGTCTAGGACTTCGAGCAGCGCCGTGGTATGGTTGATCAGGTGACAAATATGAACGACATCCGGCTTTTCGCGCCGTAGGATGCGTTCCAGCACGGCGCGTAATTCCGGCATGTAGTAGGTGTCGCGAACCACGCGGTTAGGAATGAGGTTGCGGTCGAAGCGGAGAACCCCGATACCTTCCCACTCATACTCCTCTATGAAGGCAGTCTGCGCAGTTTCTCCGGCGAATGTTGCGGTAACGATCTTTACGGTGTGCCCCTGTTCTCGGAGGTTTCTGGCCACCACTCGTGTATAGCTTTCGGTACCATAGAAATGGTCCGGAAAGTAGCAATGGACGAAAAGGACGATTTTCATCGTGCAGTCCTGGGTCGCCTTGCCGGCGGATTGCATGTATCTTGCGCTGCACACATTCTTCTGTACGAATTTAGGGTCCGCAACGGAATGGGCGATGAGGTCATTTTAATGCGGGCGGGGCAAATTGTGATCTTGAACATCAGCTCAGTCGGCACATGACGGCTTTGGTCATCGGAGCGAGAGGATTTCTGGGGACGGCACTCTGTCGCGAATTGGTGCGGCAGGGTGTGCCGTTGAAGGGTACTATTTTCCGTGGGCATTCCAACCTGACGGACGGGCCCTTTCCGATTCATCGTGTCGATCTCGCCAAGACTTCCCATAAAGTATTTTGCCGGCTTCTTGAGGATGTCGACACGGTCTACCACCTCGCCTGGTCGTCGATACCACAAACCGCCACCGCCGACCCTCTTTCTGATTTGCGCAACAATGTCGTCGGTCTTGTCAAGCTGCTGGAAGCGGTTCGCAAGCGACCGGACATCCGCCTCGTCTTTGCCTCGTCGGGGGGAGCTGTCTATGGACCGGCGCGCTACCTGCCTATCGACGAGGAACACCCGACCAGC
Source organism: Ancylobacter defluvii (assembly GCF_018390605.1). Classification (GTDB taxonomy): domain Bacteria; phylum Pseudomonadota; class Alphaproteobacteria; order Rhizobiales; family Xanthobacteraceae; genus Ancylobacter; species Ancylobacter defluvii. The sequence goes on along the minus strand of NZ_JAHBGD010000019.1, from coordinate 214,864 downwards.
CCGGTGAGCGCCTATGGCGCGTCGAAACTGGCGGCGGAAAATTATCTGGCGTTCTACGCGGCCCAATATGAGGTCAACAGCGTCAGTCTCCGGATCAGCAATGCCTATGGCACCGGCCAGAACATCGCCAAGGGACTGGGGGCGGTCACCGCCTTCACCTACGCCGCCATCGAGGGACGTCCGATCACCATCTATGGCGACGGGTCCATCCTGCGTGACTATGTCTGGGTCGACGACGTCGTTCGTGCGCTCATCGCCGCTGGCGCGCGCCGGGATGTGGCAGGGCCGATCAATGTCGGCTCCGGCGTCGGCTCCACCCTTGTCAGCATCATCGACGAACTGGAGCGCCATCTGAGGGTGCGGCCCAACGTGATCATGCGCGAGGCGAGGCGCTTCGACGTGCCGGCCTCCCAGCTCGACATTCGCCGGGCCGCCGATGGGCTGGGCTGGAAGCCGGAAGTGGACCTGCGGTCCGGTATCGATTTCCTGTGCGGCTATTTCCAGAGTTTGCTGCCGTTGCGCGCGGCGCAGTAAGCGCGAGCGATCCGTGTCATGAAAAGCGAATCCCTGCCGATGCCCACCAGTTCGGCGCTGGCTTCCGCCGATACAAGGCGCGCCCTCGCCGAACTCGACGCTACCGGCCCGCGCTTCAACCAGAGGCTGCAGGCGCATTTTCGCGTGGTGCGGGCGATCTATCTGCGCGACGTGCAGACGCGCGTGGCGGGTACCCGTTTCGGCTTCCTGCTGTCGCTCTTCCAGCCGCTCGCCCATATCGCCCTGCTGCTGACGATCTATTACATATTGGGCCGCACCGCGCCGATCGGCACCGACACCACGATGTTCATCGCCACCGGTGCGTTGCCGTTCGTCTTGTGGCTGTATGGGTTTCGTCAGGTCAAGACGGCGCCGCAAACCAACAAGCGGCTGACCGATTTTCCGGGCGTGACGCTGGTCGACGTGCTGATCGCGCGTTCAATCGTCGAACTTCTCAGCTCGGCGGGTGTGACGATTTTCACGCTCTCGGCCCTCGCGCTCATAGGCTTCGACGTCGTCATCTTCGATTCCCCGCTATTCTTCTTCGCGTTGTTCCAGGCCTATCTGCTGGGCGTGTGCATGGGGATCTTCTTCGCCATCATCTCGCGCATGTTCTTTATCTTTCTGATCGTCGGCAGCCTGATGGTGCCGCTGTTCTGGGTCACCAGCGGCACGATCTTCATTCCCTCGATGCTGCCTGAAAACATTGCCTACTGGATCTGGTTCCTGCCGATGTCCCAGATCGTCGACGCGACGCGTACCGCCTATTACGGGCATTACCTCAGCGATTTCTACAACGGCTACTACATTGCCGGCCTCATGCTGAGCTGCGTCACCATCGGCGTCATCGTGATGTATGTCTGCCGGACCAAGCTCAGCGAGTAGTGCCTCAGAGGTTCTTCAGCAGCGTGGCGGTGAACCACGAGTCCTTGCCGCTCGTCCTTATCTGCGCGATGCCGGTGAGGACCCGGCTGGCGAGGTTGGAACCCTCGTCGTTCCAGATGATCAGGTCGCCGTCGGCCGGCATGATGTTCCACTGATGCAGCCCGGCATAGCGCTGCTTCAGCCCCTCATTGATCGAGCCTTCGACATAGACCACGCCTCCCGGCACGCAGACATCGATCATTTGCTGCAGGGCGATCCAGGGGTCGCGTGTATGGTCGAGGGCATTACGCGAGTGGACGATGTCAAAGCGGTCGGTGCCGAACTGCTCGACCAGCCGCTCGCCCTGTCCCGACAGGGTGCGGATCGCCGGTTCGATGCCGTATTGGTCGAGCAGGCCGTTATAGGCGTCGGCCAGCGGGTCCACGGCGGTGATGTTGAGCTTGGTGCCGTAGAGCACCGGTCCGATGGTGGTGTGCGGGCCTGAGCCGACATCGAGAATCTTCGCCCGCAGGATATCAAGCCGCTGCAGCAGCTTCACGATCGGGCCGGGCACCGGGTAATTGCCCGCCGCCCGCTCGCGAAATGCCTTCACCGTCTCCGGTTTGCGGTGCTTGCCGGATATTACCACGTCCCAATAGGCAATCTCGGTGGGGAGAAGATCGCTCCAGGCCTGGCGGGGGGAAATCCGCTCGCCCGCGGCGACGGCCTGGGAAGCGGTGGAGGCTCCGGCTGCAGCGCCGATCTGCACCGCCGGCCGGGCCATGCCGCGCGTCGCGAACCATCGCAGCATCGATTCGAGGCGCCGCGACCAGACTTCGACTTTTGCCGGTTTTTCGCCGGGCAGGCCATCGAAGTAATATTCGACGATCAGATCCTCGTCGTCCTTTCCCGCCGGATCGGCCCCGCGTGCCTTGAGGCCCAGGCAGAAGGACAGGAAATGCTTGAGGTGTCGGACATCGCGCTGCGCATGCTGGAGACAGTAGATGCGCGGCGGGACCGGCATGTTTTTCAGCGCTTCGCTGGCAATGAAGCGCTCGGGAAATTTCTGGGCGGCCTCGGCCTGCGACAGGCCCGCATAGCCGGGCGCAAGGAGCTTGCCGAGGGCGTTGCTCCGCTCTTTCGGCAGGTTCGTGTTGGGATTGTTGAGGAGGCAGCTCGAGCCGGGAAGGAACGAGGCCAGCACCAGCGAGGTGAAGCCGCCGCCGCCATAGCCGACGAAAACGACGTTCTCATTGGCGATGCCGAGCTGGTCGCGCAGCTTCTTCACCACCTGCGCGATGTGCGGCAGCACCCAGTGATCGGCCGTGCCCAGCCCGAACCCGGATTGCGCCGTCTCGCTCAGCGCCATGGTGGGGTCCTGCCAGATGAGCACGTTGTAGGGCAGCTTGGCGGCCCAGTCGGCGCGCAGGAAGCCGCGCTGGCCGTCCTTGCCGCGATCGGCGCCGTGCGGGCTGATGACGATCAGCGGTAGTCCCCGGCCTTTCGGCGACAACAGGAAGCCATAGGGGAGCGGTTGCGACGTCACCTGATAGGTGCGGCGTTCGTCGAGCTCGAAGGCGAAGTCGAAATGCGAATAGGAGAGCGCCTCGGACGAGGTATCCTTGGCGAAAGGGGCGGTGATCGTTTTCGACATTGGTCTCTTCAAAGCAACAACGTTACGTTATCGAACCGATCGAGGCCGACATCGGCCACGCAAGGTCTGTGGCCCAAGCTATCCAAGAAGATTGAATCCGTCCATGCAGGCGCCGGCAGCATCGACAGCGCTCAGAAGCGATCGTCGAGGAAGTACCACTGGTCGGCATGTTCGCGGATGATCGGCTCGATCAGGGTGTTCAGATAGGCGATGTCGTCGAGCACGGTGCCGTTGGCGCCTACGGTGTCCGACAGCCGGAAGATGTCGCCGGCATGCAGTTCGAAGCGGCTCTTGTGGCGACGGATGCAGTGGCAGATCACCAGCTCGGCGTCGCAGCTGCGGGCAAAGCGGGACACCAGGCCGAGATTGCCGCCCTCGCGCGGCGGCCGGCCGAACAGCGGGGCCATGGTCTCGCCGCCGCGGGCGTCGTCGCCGAAGATCGCGAACGGCCGGGCGTTTCTCAGCAGCCGCAGCGCCTCGCGCACGCCGCGCGGGCCGGGATGCAGCAGGGTGACACCGAGTTCGGCGCGCACCTTCTGCACGATCGCGTTGTGCACCGCCGGTTCCGGCGGCAGGTAGAAGCTGTTGATCGGCAGGCCGAGATGCGACAGCGCCGCCGGGAACACCTCCCAATTGCCGGTGTGCAGCATCACCATCACCATGGGGCGGGGCGGCGACCAGCCGGTGCGGAACTTGTCGGCGTCGAAGCTGACGCGTCCTTCGGCGATCAGGCGGTGCAGCAGCGAGAACTCGGCATAGACGCGCCCGACATTGTCGAGGAAGCGATGGACGCCGGCCTCCACCTCGTCATCGGACCATTCCGGCTTCAGCCGGCGCAGATTGTGCCGGGCGCCGGTGATGATGTGCGGCAGGTTGCGCTTGACGTTGCGCCGCACCAGCAGGCTGCCGAGGTCGGACGCCGCGTCGATGGGCGCGCGGCGCAGTATCTGGTGCAGGCCGAGATGCCAGTAGTCTTCCAGGCGTTCGCGAAAGCCCTCGCGGATGACGTCGTTTGCGGACATGTCAGTGCCGCCTTTCCAGGGTGACGGGCAGCCCGCCCTCCGGGCGAAGCGTCAGCCGGCAGATCGGCACGACCGGCGCGCCGGTCGGGCGGACGACGAAGCGCTGGGCGAGCATGGCGAGGCACAGCACGGCCTCGGTCATGCCGAAGCTCGCCCCGGCGCAGACGCGCGGACCGACCGAGAAAGGGATGTAGCTGAAGGGCGCGGGACGGTTGGCCAGGAAGCGCTCGGGGCGGAACAGGTTCGGTTCTTGCCAAAGATCGCGGGCGCGATGCAGCAGCCAGGGGATCACCAGTACCATGGCCTGCGACTCGACCTCGATGTCGCCGATCTTCGCCGCTCGGCTCGCCTGGCGGGAATAGATCGGAATCGGCGGATAGAGCCGCATGGTCTCGTCGATCACCGCCCGGCACCAGCTGAGTTTCGGCACGTCGGCGAAACCGATCGGGCGATCTCCGGCGACGCGGTCGATCTCCTCATGCAGCCGCGCCTCCGCCCAGGGGGCGTTGGCCAGCAGGTACCACGCCCAGGTGAGGGTGGTGGCGGTGGTCTCGTGCCCGGCGAGAAACAGCGTGGCGGCCTCGTCGTGCAGCGCCTGCACCCCGAGCTTGCGGTGGTGTTCGTCGTCGCGATGGCTGACGAGGCGGGACAGCAGCGAATCCTCGCCGGAATCCGAGGCGAGATGGTCCTCCACCACCTGCTCGATCGTCCGGTGCAGGCCGGCGATGGCCCGGCGCACGCGCCAGCCATGCCGCACGCGCAACCCCTCGTCGAGGCCGAGGAAATAGCCGATGTTGAACGAATCGACCCGGTCCTGGAACTGGGTGAAGCCCTCGATCACCGCCCGTGCGGCCCCGGCGCGCAGCTGGGCGCCGAACACGGCGCGGGTGATGATCTCGGCGGTCAATGCGGCCATGTCCGCCTGTGCGTCGCGCGTCGCACCGGCGGGCAGCGCGGCCCAGCGCTCGGCGAATTCGGCGGTCACACTCTCCATCGGGGCGGCGAAGGCGGCAAGGCGGTTCTTGTGGACGGCGTCGGCGACCAGCGGCCGCCGCTCCGCCCAGAGCGGACCGTCGCTGATGAACAGGCCCTTGCCGATGACGCCTTCCAGCGCCCGGCGCACCGGCGGGCCCTTGCGCTCGAAGATCGCATTGTCGGTCACCAGCACCTGGCGGATGGCATCGGGGCGATTGGCGATCACGATCTGCCGGCGCATGATGCGGAAACTGTCGCAGCCGCTGGCGTAGGACTTCTCCATCCAGTTGGAGATCAGGCTGTGGCGCGCGCCGAGCACGGTCTCGACGAGGGTTGCCCGGCGGGTGCGTGGTTCGGGGTGGGCCGGCTCAAAGAAGTCGGCGCCGCGGCGCTCGATCATCCGCGGTCGCTGATAACCCCATCCACCCATGCCTACGCTCTCCGCCGCCGCCACGCCCGACATCCACCGGGGGGCCCGGCCGATGTCCAGGCATCCACTGCCGGTCTTCCTCTGAGGGAATCCTTGTGCAATCTTGCACTTATATCTTGATGGCGACTGAGTATGGAATTGCGAATGATCCGCGCCGAGCCTCCTGAGGAAAAGGACATCTCCGGCCGCTGGGAAGATATCCATGATCGCCTCGACCGGCTCGAAGCCCGGCAGGCCGAACTTCTCGAAGACATCAAGGTGGTTCGCGAGCAGCTGCTGGTCATTGGCGGCGTGCTGGAACAGGTGCGCGACAAGCGTCTGATCGGCTGGTCCCGGCCGCCGACCTCCGGACCCGGCCTGCTGCTCTACCGGTTCTTCGAGCTGGTGCGCTCGCCGGGGGAGGCGCTGGCTTTCCTTTCCGAGCTCGAGCGGCATGCGCGCGAACTCAGCCGGCGGACGCGCCGGTCGGGAGCGGCGGCGCCCTGGCAGCTGGAATTCTCCTACCCGACCTATCTGCGCCGGCTCACCGGCGCGCTGCGGGAGCTGCTGTTCGGCAAGGCGGCTCCGCACTACCGCATCGTCCATCGCGGATCGCGGCGGCTGGCCGGTCGTCGCCGCAAGGTGCTGCACGTCATTCCGAACCTCAATATCGGCGGCTCGACCCAGCTGGTGATCGACCTCATCGAGTATCTCGGCCTCGAGAACGAGATGCAGATCCTGACGGCGAAACTCCCTGCCGGCGGGGCGCCGGTCGGAGCGATCACCCATCTGGTGCCGCTCGGCAGCCGGGCGCCGGCCTTCGCCCATGTGCTGGACGCCTTCGCGCCGGAACTCGTCCATGTGCATTACTGGGGCGGCTCCGACGAGCCGTGGTATGCGGAGGCCTTCTCGGCCTTGAGCGGACGGAATCTGCCGACGGTGGAGAACGTCAACACGCCGGTTCCGCCGCTGCGGGACCCGGCGGTGAACGCCTATGTCTTCGTGTCGGACTATGTACGCACCCATTTCGCCGCCGATCTCGATCCGGCGCTTGCGCATGTGATCCATCCCGGCATCGACCGGGCGGTGTTCCAGTCCGGCGCTATCGCCCGTGCCTCGGACGCGGATGCCGCGGACACCGTGATCATGGTGTACCGCCTCGAACGCGACAAGCTGGATGACGCTTCCATCGAGGTGCTGATCGAGATCGCCCGGCAACGGCCGGCGACGCGCTTTCTCGTTGTCGGCGACGGACCCTTGCTCGATCTTTTCGTCCAGCGCACCATCGAGAGCGGGGTGCGTGCGAATTTCGAGTTCACCGGCAGCGTGCCCTTCGCGGCCTTGCCGGAACTTTACGGCCGCGCCGGCACCTTCATCGCCCCGGTGGTGCGCGAGAGCTTCGGCCAGGTCGTGCCCTTCGCGATGAATATGGGGCTCGCGGTATGCGGCAATGATATCGGCGCGCTGTCGGAGATACTCGACGGCACCGAGACGCTCGGGCGCGATCCGGCCGACACGGTGGCGAAGGCGGTGGCGTTGCTGGACGACGCCGAACGCCGGGTCGCGCTCGGCGAGCGCAACCGTACGCGCAGCGCGATGTTCGGTGTCGAGCAGATGGTGGAGCACTATGCCGAGCTCTATGAAGGGCTCGTTCCGGCTCTCGACATGCCGGGCTTCCCGCCGGCGCGGATTTTCCGCTGATCGATCCCATCGAGGATTGAGGAGGGGGAGTGGCCGCTTTTGTCGCGCGGCTCGCCACTGGGCCGCCTCACGATCCGTGAACAGGCCTGCACACTCACGCCCATGCACCGGCAGGTGGGGCTTTGTCCCTCGGCGGTGGATCCACCGTCATGGGGGCGGCCGGCGCGGAGGGGGCGCCCGGGTGAGCGTGCGCCCCTCCCGCGCGAAGTTGGCGTGGCGCGTCAGCTATGGACGTGCAGATTCCTGGTGAAGGTGGCGCCGATGCACCAGAAGCCGAACATCACCAGGAAGGTGATGAGCGTATCGAGGCGAACCCGCGGAAATGTCGCCACATGCGGCAGGAATGGCGGCTCGAAGATCATCAGGAAGGCATGCTGGCGCAAGGTGTCGGAGAGCGCGGTGGATTGCGCGCCTTCCGCACGCGAGACGCGGGCAATGACGAGGTTGCGCTTGGTTTCCAGCTTTTCCTGCGTCGCCAGGGATTGCGGCACGGCCGCGCGCTCGAGGCTGGAACGACGGGTGGTTCCATCGATCTGCGCTTCGAGATTGGCGATTTCGCCATCCAGGGATTCGAGCCGGGTCTTCAGGGTCCGCGTCGGCGACGCATCATCGCCCATGGAGGCGCGGGCGGTCGTCAGCTCGGCATTGAGCTTGCTGCGCTGATCGCGCAACAAGCCGGCGAGCCCTTCCAGCGCGAGCGCGGAGTAATTGGCGTCGACCGTGCCCTGCTGGTTGCGGAAAGCCTCGAACTGCTTCAGCAGGCCGTCAAGCTCGGCGCGGGAGAGTTCCACCTCTTCGGTGGCGCGTTTCAGCCTGTCCTGCCGAGCCCGTGCGGTGAGCTCGTTCACCAGCTTTGAGGACTCGTCCAACAGGCCTTGGGCGATCGCCATCGCATCCTCGGCGGTATAGGCCTGCACATCGAGTGTCAGGATGCCGGTGACCGAGTCCATCCCGATATGGACCATCGATCTCCATGCCGCCATCAGCCGATTGAAGGCGGGATCCTGCGCCGGCGCCGATTCCGGCGTCTGGCGCCTAATTCGATACATAGCGTAGAGGTCCATCCGCTCCAGCAGCCGCTCGACCGCGGCATGGCTGTCCACATGGTCGACGAGGATGTGGCCTTCCTGATTGTTGCTGATGCTGGAAAGCGACGACAGGTCGCGCGAGAAACGCGTCGATTCCCCGCCGAGCATTTCCAAGGTTCCGCGAACGATGAACTTGGCTTCCGCCAGATAGCGCGGCGTCGCCAGGAACGCCAGGTAGAAGGCGGCGACCAGCGTCGGGACGATGACGACGAGAAGGAAGCTGAGGCCGAGCCTTCGCCGTGCCCGCTGTTCGCGAGCGTCCAGCAGGGCGGAAATCTCGGCTTCGGCTTCCTGCCGCGACTTAAGCTGCGTCTCGGGAGAAGGGGCCTTCGCCGCGGGAGGGGCTTTAGGCTCCGGCGCTTTTGCTGCCGGAGCTTTTGCCGCCGGGGCCTTAGCGGCAGGAGCTTTGGAACCCGACGTTTTCGAGCCCGCTGTTCCCTGACCGGTCTTGGCCACCGGCCGGGCCTGTGCCGGCGGAGGTTCCGGGCTTGCCAGAGGAGGTGCTGCAACGAAAACCGGTTTGCTGGGCGCAGCCGTCTTCGTGGCTGACTTGGCCATCGCCGCCTGGCGCTTGGCCTTCATCGCCTTTCGCTTGCGCTCCTCACGTGCGCGGGCTTCGTCCAGCTTCTCCAATCAGAACCCATTCGCGATCGAGGTGGCCTGAGATACGGGTGAAGCCACGACGCTGAAAATCGACAGGACCTTGTTCAAATCCGATATCGGCGCATTGGAAATGTAGATTGCGTCCTTATTGCGTATCAGGAAATCCCTCGCCAGCAGAATGCCGTTCGCCTCACGCATGTCGAGCTTGTAGATCACGCGGACATAGCCGTTGTATGTCGGGCCAGCATAATCCGGCTTGAGCACGCGCGCTATCTTTTCGGTCTCGAAGCGCATCAAATACACGCCCTGCGGATCGGCGCGGTTGTCGATCAGGCCCCCGGCCTTCGCCAGCGCTTCCGCCAGGCTGATGCCGACAGCGTCAAACGGAACTTGCGCGTTTCGCGTCGCCGCCCCGAAGGCGGTAAAGGTTTGCGGATCGCGAATGAGGCTGATCGTGTCGTCCGGCAGGATGAAGACGTTCTCGCCCCGCCGGCCGATGACGGTCTGCAGCGGCACCGCGGCTGAGGCGCCGTTGCGATCCAGCACCACGAAGGTCTCGTGTGCCGGCGTCTTGTTGCCGCCGGCGAGCGCGATGACGTCGAGAATGCGTTCCCCGCGCGGGGAGAGCGGCACGCGTCCGGGGGCGTTGACCTCGCCGATCACCGTGGCGGCATTGTTGACGCTCTTGGAAACCACGACGAGCACCTGCGGCTCGATCGCCTTGCCGGTCAGCTTCTCGACAATGGCCTGCTCGACCTGGTCGGTCGTCTTGCCGGCGACGATGATGCGGCCGGCGAACGGAACCGAGATGTCGCCTTCCTTGGAGACCTGCTGTTCCGGGATCGCCGCGGATTGGGAGCCGGTGCCGAGCACGTCGCTGGCCGGCCGGGAGAACAGGCCGCCGGCGGCGCCTTCCCATATCGTCACGGTGACCGAGTCGCCGACGCCGATGACATATTTCGACGGCCGCTTCCGGTTGCCGAAGCTGCCTTCAAGCGTGGGGGGCGCATAATGGGAAAGCGCGCGCAAGACATCGTTGTTGACATCGAGCAGCAGGAAGTCGGCAGTCTCGGGATCCTGCGACTTTGCCGCGTCGCTGATCTGCTGGCGATTGGGGCCGGCACTTGGAATCATGCTGCAGCCGGTCAGAATGATCGCCGAGAGAAGCGTAGAAATGACGCCTACGCGTGGGAATTTCTTCCAGACAACCATACTGGCTTCCTTACATTCGGCGGGGGTTATAGCCCCTCAGCGGAGCCGAGGCGAGGCGAAGACCTCGACGCGCACACAATTTGGTTATTGAAAAGTTATCTGTGTCAGATGCGCAACAGCCGCATTACCTATCCTATGATACCATCATCCGGGCTGCGGAGATACCGCAGGATCGATAGATCGCGAGCACGTCGCGGGCCATGTCCAGCGAGGTGCGGGCATAGTCGATGCGGCGACTGAGGCGGGGCGCCAGCGTCGGGTCCTTGATGAAGGGGCGCAACTGCTCTCTGAGCGCATCGGCGTCTCCCGCCGGGAAGGTGGCGCCGTTGGCGCCCGGCTCGACGAAGTCGCGCATGCCGGGCACGTCGGAGACGATCACCGGCGTGTGGGTCGCCAGCGCCTGCAGCAGCGTCAGCGGGCTGTTCTCGTGCCAGATCGACGGGATCACCAGCACGTCGATGCCGGCCATGATGCCAGCCATGTCGGCGGGCTCGAACGAGCCGGCAAACCGCACCTGCATGCCGGCCGCCATCGCCGCGATCTTGCCGCCATAGGCGGGGTGCTGGTCGAGCGATCCCCAGACATCGACCTCCGGCGCCGGCTGCCCGGCGGCCGGCGTCAGCCCGCGCACCGCCTCGATCAGTACGTGCAGCCCCTTATGCGGCGCGATCTGGCCGATATAGCCGATGCGGAGCGGGCCCGGCGGCGGCGGCGGCTTCGGCGTGCGGTCGATGTCGACGCCGAAGCGCGACACCGTCATCGGCACCGTGATGCCATTGTCGCGATAGCGCTCGGTGGTGAAGGTCGTCGGCACGATGGCGGCACGGTAGCTGTTCAGCGCCTGCTTCAATATGTCCGGGCGGGTCCGTACCGCGTCGATTTCCTCGCGCAGGCCGCGCGGCAGCACGGGGCGGTAGATCAAGGCGGACAGCGCCGCCAGCTGCGGCATCGGCCACCGGCCGAGCAGCTTCCACCAGCTGCCGGCGGGCGCGGTGCGCTGCTTCTCGTGCACGCCGCAGGCGAGGCAGCCGAAGCGCAGATATGAAGGACCGGCGCAGGGCGCGCCTGAGGGCGTGCTGAGCAGCCCGGTATGGCAGAAGCCGTGGAAGTCGGTGAAGGTGGCGACGAGCGGTATGTCGAGTTGCTGCGCCGCGGTGTGCACCGCAGTGGTGTGGTAGAGGAAGTGGCAGACATGGACGACGTCCGGCTGCAGCTCCTCGAACAGCTGTCGATAGACCGACACCCGCGAGGGATCGTCGAATGTCGCGCGGGTGTCGGTCTTGAGCGCGGGCACGCGGATGACCGGAACGCCGTCCCATTCCTCGCGCTGGATTTCCGCCGGGCCATGACGGCGGGCGGCGATGACGGTGGGGCGATGGCCGAGCTGCTTCAGCGCCCGGCTGAGCTCGAGCGTGTAGATCTCGGTGCCGTAATTCTGGTCGGGCATAAAGGCATGCACGATCAGCGCAATGGAGAGGCCCGGGGCGTTTTCCAACATGCCGCGGCCCCTTACAGCGCCAGCGGCGCGGCGCGCCGGCCCCAATCGGCGACGGTGGCGCGCAGGGCGGCGGCGTTGGCGGCACATGCGGCGGGATCGTCGAGCAGAGCCAGCAGCGCCGCCTCCCAGGTCGCGGGATCGTCGGCAAGCAGCGGTACGGTGCCTGCCAGCGCCGCCGAGGCGGGGCCGGCGCCGAAAAGCCCGGCGGCGCCGAGCCGGGCGGCATCGATGGCCTTGGTCGGCGCCCGCGAGCGGTTGACGGCGGTGTCGCGCAGCGGCGCGATCAGGATGCCGCCGGCGCCGGTGGTGTGGGCCCGATAGGCCGGCCAGTCCATTTCGCCCAGGAATTGCGCCCGGTCCGAGAAGCGCCAGAGCGCCTTGGCGGCGGGCGGGCCGATGACCTCGACCCGCGTCTGCGGCCGCTTCGCCAGCACGCGCCGGACGATCTCCGCGGCGAGCGGGTGGTCGTCCAGATGGCTGAGCTGGGCGTGGTAGCGCAACAGGTCGGAAGGCGGCGGCAGAGGGGCGGCGAGGTCGTCCGCCCCCGGCGTCGGCTCGATCACCGTCGGCTGCCAGGACGCCAGCCGGCGGGCGAGTGTGGGGGTGGAAACCCAGAGCCGGAAGGTGCCGGACTTCAACAGGCGCAGCGGCAGCAATCCCTGCAACGCGACAAGCGCCCGATAGCCGAGCGGCAGCCTGCCGTCGCGGAGCATCGCCGCATAGTCGTCATCGACGAAGGCGGCGATGCCGCCCAGGCGGGCGGCCTGCAGCGCCCGCAGCCAGCGCCAGGGAAGATAGCGGCAGATGATCACCAGAGCGCCGTCGAGAGCGAGCGCGTCGGGACGGCAGGAGCGGGTGTCGATCATCTCGACGCTCACATCCATCCGCGCCAGCCGGGGCAGGAGATAATAGTCGCAGCTGGGATTGGGCCCGCGCACCAGCACCAGCACGCGCCGGCGCGGCGACCCTTCTGCTTCGACCATACTCCACGCCTCTCGGCCATCACGCACTCCGCCCTCCGCGTGTTTAGCAGCAGCGTCACCCGATCGGAAAGCTCTTCCTTCGCACCGCAGCGATGGTGTAATCCAGCCTGCATGTCCGCTCCAGCAGGGCCGAGAATGCAGCCGGGCCGCGAACCTGCCAAATCCGCACGCGCAACTGGTTCTCGCAAAGCCCGTGCCGATGGCGGTGCCGACACCCTGGCCAATGCCATTGCCAATCCTCTTGCCATCGTGTCCGGCGGATCGAGCGGCATCGGCCTTGCCTGCGCCGTGCAATTGGCGGCGAGGGGATGTCGCGTCGCGCTGCTCGCGCGTGACGCGGCGAGGCTCGCCGAGGCGGCGGCGGCGATCCGGCGCGGCCATCCCGCGGCGCAGGTGGTTTGTCAGCCGCTCGACGTGCGCGACGCCGGCGCCTGCGCCGAGGCGGTGGACACGCTGGTGGGGCGCCATGGCCCGCCGGCCTGGCTGATCAACAGCGCCGGCATCGCCGAGCCCGGCCTGTTTCTCGACCAGCCGCTCGCCGCCCATGAGGCGCAACTCGCCACCAATTATCTCGGTTCGCTGTATCTCTCCCATGCCGCGGCGCGCCATATGGCCGCGGCCGGCGAGGGCCGGCTGGTGTTCGTCTCCTCCGGCGCCGGCCTGTTCGGCATTTACGGCTATTCGGCCTATGCGCCGTCGAAATTCGCGGTGCGGGGCCTCGCCGAGGTGCTGCGCGTGGAGCTGGCGCCGCTCGGCATCGGCGTGACGGTGGCCTATCCGCCGGATACCCGCACACCACAGCTCGAGGCCGAGCGGCGGACCAAGCCGGAGGTCGCGCGGCGCCTCGCTGGCGAAAGCGGGGAGTGGGAGGCGGATGCGGTGGCCCGCAAGATCATCGCCGGCGCGCTCGCTGGCCGCTTCGCCGTGGCGCCGGGCCTGCCGACCGCCTTCGTCAACCTTTTCCACAGTCTGATCGCGCCGCTGCTGCGGGCGCGGCAGCAACAGTTGATCCGGGCGATCGGATCGCACCGACCCGACGACTGATCGTCGCCGCGCCTATCCCCGGATCGGCGAGGTTGCCGGAGCCTGGGCTGGAACTCCGGCCGGCGTCTCTGCCGGTGCCGGCGCCTGCCGCGCGGTCGGGGTGAACAGCAGCCCCTGGGTGAGGCGCAGCAGCGAGGCGACCTCGTTGCCGTGATGCTGGCGCACCAGCTCGCTGATGCGGGTGCGGGCACCCCACAGGTCGCCCTTGCGCCAGTTGGTCTGGTTGCGCCACGGCTCCGCCTTGTACCAGACCAGCGCCTCCGGCACCGTGCCGATGCGCAGGCCGTGCAGCTTGGCCTGCACCAGCGCCCGCCAGTCTTCCGCATGGTAGAGGAAGCCGTCCTCGACGAAGCCGCCGGCGGCCAGGAACTTCTCGCGGTCGGCGATGAAGTTGGTGTCGCCGATCACGTTGAAGATGAAGCAGGCGGCGCCGCCCTCGCCGAGGAACAGGAAGCGCCGGTAGGAGCGCTCCTCCGCCATGTCGGCGTCGCTGGCCACGAAGTCGAGCGCACAGGTGACGAGGTCGAAATCCCCCGCCGTCAGGGCGCGGGAGAACACCTCCAGCTCCTGCGGCTTGGAGACGTTGTCGTCGTCGTGGAACTTGACCCACTTGCCGTGCGCCGCCCGCGCCGCGGCGTTGCGTGCCGCCGCCGGGAAGCGGGCGCCGTCCGAGCGCACCACCCGTACCGGGAAGGGCAGGTCGCGACGCTCGGGCAAGGCGGCGAGGAAAGCCTGCGCCTCCGGCGTCGCCGAGTGATCGTCGCCCACCACCACTTCCAGCGGCTTCAGCGTCTGGCGGGCAAAGCCGTCAATGGCGCGGGCGAGGCCGGCGGGATTGTCGCGATGGGTGATGCACACCGAGATGTCCGATGCGACCGGCGCGGCTGCCACCGCGGTCCGGCGCCGGTCCGCATCCTGTTCCAGCAGTTCGCGGGTGAAGTCGGCATGCTGGCGCGCCGCCTCGGCGGCGGGGATGTGTCCACGCTGCACCGCGCCGCCGGCCTCGACGAAGCGGATGAGCGCCGCGCCGACGTCCCAGGCGGTCGGCGGCACGAAGCAGTTGGCGCGATCCTGCGGATCGACCAGCTCGGCGCCGCCGCCCACCTGCGTCGACAGGAAGGGGATGCCGCGCGCCAGGCATTCCTGGATGGTGCAGGGAATGTTGTCGCTGAGCGAGGGCATGACGGCGAGCGCGCCGGTGGATTGCAGCAGGTCCAGCGCCTCGTTGGCGTTGAGATTGTCCAGCAGCTCCCATTCGATGTCGAGCCGCGACATGCGCAGCCCGAACATATCCGCCGAATAGGCCGGGTCGTTGATCTTGCCGAGCAGCAGCACCTTGAACGGGCGGCTCGCCCGCTGCTGCAGCATCTGCAGCGCATCAATGAACAGGTTGAGGCCCTTGCGGTGCTCGAGGCGCCCGAAGAAGGCGAGGGTCGGCACCGCGCCGGGGGCGCCGGGAGCCTGCGCGGCGCGCGCATTGTGGCCGGCCTGGCTGTGCGCCTTGGGCAGCACGTTCTGGATCACCCGCACGGTCGGCGGCATCGCCCAGCCGTCCTCGCGCAGGAAGGAGAGCATGTAGTCGCTGGGCGAGAGAATGGCGTCGGCATGCTGCACCGAGCCGCGCTCCATCGCCTCGCGGAACAGCACATTGGGGCTGATCACCGGGGCGTTGCTCCAGCGCATCGACCAGGCGGTCGGGCCGTGTAACTGCGCCACGATCGGCCCGCAATCGATGAGGCCGGCACGCTTGGCCAGCGCCGGGTAGTAGCCGATCCCCAGATAGTCGGCGACATGGACGATGTCGTAATGCGTCTCGCGGAGATGGCGGTACACCGCATAGGAACGCAGCGGGTCCGAGCCGCCCCCGGCCATGGCCGGCACGGCGACGTTCTCCAGCACCGAGGAGTCCAGCTCCTGGAACCCGATGCCCTCGCGCCCGAGCGCTTCACGCCACATGGCGCCGTCGCCGACCTCGTAATTCGGGTTGGCGTAGATCACCGTCACCTTGTGGCCGGCATCGACCAGGGTTTCGGCCAGGCCGCGCAGCGCCGTGCCGACCCCGCCATTGCGGACCGGCCCGGCGAAGTCCGCGGTGGCGATCGCGATCGAAGCGGACATCAGGCCTCCTCGGAGCTGGCGAGCATGTGGACCTCGTCCGCATCCCGGACGGAAAGCTTCCAGGGCGCCTCGGCGGGGATCATGCCGAGCGGCGCGGAGAAGGCGCAGAAGCCGTCCATGCCGGTCTGGGCCATGAGGTCGCGGCGGTACAGCGTCGCATGGGCGGACCAGATCTCGGCCGTGCCCGAGCTCAGCACCACTTTCGGCCGGCGCGCCGGGTTCAGCAGATTGACCGCCCAGCCCCTGAGGAAGTCGGGGCGGGGCCCGACGCGCAATAGCTCGGCGTCCAGCTCCTCGAGAAAGGTCACGACGTTTGGCGGGCGCAGTTCGGTGATGAGGACGCGCCGTCCCCTCTGCTCGGCGAACAGTTGCAGCCGGCTCTGGCGCAGCAGGAAGCGCAGCGGCAGCGCTTCCCAGAAGGCGCGCGCGCCGGCATCGAGATCGGCCCGCTCCATCGCCGGGACGAAGCGGTGCTCCTCGCCGTGTTCGTTGACCAGCACCGCCGCCAGCGGGCTGGGATCCGAGGAGGCGATCCATCCGGAGATATGGGTCCTGGCGAAGGTTTCCACGTTGAAGCGGAACTGCGGCACCAGCAAGCTGGCAGGCGCCATCTTGAAGTTGGCCCGGTAGCAGGGCGTGCCGCCCTGCATCACCAGCAGCGTCACGGTTTCGTCAGTATCGTCCGGCTGAATGCCGAGACCGAGCCAGTTCGTCAGCGGGAAGTTGAAGCCGCAATGCAGCGTATCATAGCCACCCATCACCACATCGGGGCGCGGCAGCGTCGGCGTGCCGATGTCGAAGCTCCGGGGGGTGACGACATGCACCGACAGCGGGCCCATCGACGGATTTTTGGCGATCACCCAGCCGCCGACCCCGAAGGCGGAGAACGCCTCGAGATTGCCGATGGCGAGTTGGGATTTTATGCCCTGACCAACGGGCGGCCCCTTAGCGGCGGATTGGCCAGACAGCATACGGAACCCGCTCCCCACCTGCTCGCCATGCTCCTGTCGATCAACGGCGGGACCCACCTTGACGACGGGCCCTTGCGTTCAGCTTTTATCTGGCGCCCAATTTGGAGTAAAGTGCATCGGTAGCTGTTCTTCCGCCGCCGCGCCTTTCGTAAATGGCACATCGGCTAGTCACATATTATGATGTATTCGACAATATTGTTTAGATCTATGTGGGTCACTTTTTACCCCCCTCTGGCAGAAAGCCCTGAATTCACATGAGTGTCGAGTCAGCCTCGCATCCCATGACTGACACGACTCGTCGTAACGAACTCCTGGCTTTCAGCTCTAGGTTGTCGGACGATCTGCGGCGGGCTGCCCGTCAGTCCCGCGTGCGCAACATGGCGGCCGGGCAGCGCAAGGCGGCGCTGTTCGTGCGTCGCATGCCCTGGCTCGCGGCGCCGCTGCAGATTGTGACGCGCACGAGTTTTCTGCTCTGCGTCGTCGCGCCGTCCATTCTGCTGACCATCTATTATCTCTTCATCGCCTCGAGCCAGTACTACTCGGAGGCACGTTTCGCCGTGCGGGCGGGCGATACCACCTCCCTCGATACGGTGACGGCGCTCACCGGCCTGCCTTCCGTCACCCAGTTCCAGGATTCGACCATCGTCGTCGAATATCTGAAGAGCCGGGCCATCGTCGAAGCGCTCGAGCAGAAGATCCAGCTCTCCACGCTGTTCAACAAATCGGATGTGGACTGGTTCAGCCGGCTCCAGGTCGGGGCGCCGATCGAGGAGACGGTAAGCTATTGGCGCCGCCAGGTGACGACGTCGGTCGAGATGCCGTCGGGCATCATCACCGTGCGGGTCAACGCGTTCTCGCCGGAGGACGCGGTCACCATCACCCGTGCGGTGGTCGATCTCAGCGAGCAGCTGGTCAACCAGCTGGGCGAACGCGCCCGGCGCGATCTGATCTCTGCGAGCGAGCACGAGGTCGCGCGGGCGGAGGAGCGGCTGCGCGAGGCGCGCTCGGCGCTGAAGGACTGGCGCAACGATGTCGGCATGCTGGACCCCACGACCGCCGCCGAGGGCATCCAGGGGCTGATCGCCACCCTCAAGGCCGAGCAGCTTAAGCTTCGCCAGGAAATCTCGACCGGCTCCCGCACGTTGAACGCCAATGCGCCGCAGCTTCAGCTGCTGAAATGGCGCGAAGAGGCGACCCAGGAGCAGATCGACATTCTGGAGCGGCAGCTCACCTCGCCGGCCGGACAGGGGAAGAACACCATCTCCAGCGTCATCACCCGCTTCGAGGAGATCGAGCTCAACCGGACGCTGGCGGAACGCATGTACACGCTAGCCGCGTCCAATTTCGAGCGCGCGCGCATCAATAGCGAGCGTCAACAACTCTATCTGAATACCTTTGTCCAGCCGAGCCTGGCGGATGAGCCTTCGGGGCCGAAGCGCACGCGCAACATCCTGCTCGGCATTCTGGCGCTGATCTGCCTGTGGGGCGGCGGCACGGCCCTCATCCGCTTCAGGCAACAATTGAGTGGCAGCAAATGAGGATGGATAACCATGGTCATTGTTGATCACGTGACCAAATACTACATGGTCAATTTCCGCAAGAAGATGGTGCTGGACGATGTGTCCGTCGCCTTCAATCCAAGCCGCAGTTATGGCCTGCTTGGCCAGAACGGCGCCGGCAAGTCGACCTTTCTGCGCCTGGTTGCCGGTGCGGAGGAGCCCAATAAGGGCCGCATCTGGCGCAACACCCGGATTTCCTGGCCGCTCGGCTTCTCCGGCAGCTTCCATCCGAAGATGACCGGCCGGGAGAACGCGATCTTCCTGGCGCGGGTCTATGGCGCGAACATCAAGCAGACCCTCGATTTCGTCTATGATTTCGCCGAGCTCGGGCCGGATATCGATGCGCCGGTGGGCACCTATTCGTCAGGCATGAGCTCGCGGCTGGCCTTCGCCGTCTCCATGGCGGTCGAGTTCGACGTCTATCTGGTGGATGAGACCACCGCCGTCGGCGACGCCCGCTTCCAGCAGCGTTGCGCGGCCGCGTTTGCCGAGCGTCGGGCGCGTTCGGGCTTGATCATGGTGTCGCACTCGGTGTCGACCATCAAGGAATACTGCGACACAGGGATGATCCTGGCGAACGGCAAGCTGCTGATCTTCGATGACCTCAACGAGGCGATCGAGCGCTATCGTCAGATGATGATGTAGCGCCTGCCGCGATCCGTTTGTCGCCGAGCCGGCCGCTTTTGATCCGGCCGCGCTTCAGTTCGTGCTGCCTGAGCCGCTCGCGGCGGTGCGCATTGGCGGCATGCGTGGCGACGAGGCGCGGCGGCGGATCGACGAAGGCGCCCGCGCCATTGACGGTTCCCGTCAATATCCGCTCGACGATGATTGCACGGGCATGGGCGCTGCCTTCCGGATTGTAGAACGAGCCGGGCAGCTGGATGGTGCCGGCGAGGCCGCGCACCAGGGCGTCGAGCAGTTCCATGTCCACCCGGCCGGGATCGCTCCAGAACCGGTCGAGCGGCGCGTCCGAGGTCAGTCCCTCGATGTCGTAGAGCGCCACGCCCATCACCTTGGTCGGGCGGCCGATGCGCAGCGCATGCAGCCCCACCGTCGAATTGATCACGACGACCGATTCGGCGCGCTCCAGCATCTCCGACAGCACGCCGCCGTCGATCGCCGTCACCCGGTCGGCGATGCCGGCCTCGCGCGCCAGCTTCATCACTTCGGGGCACCAGTCGATGAGGCCGACATCCAGCGGATGCTGCTTCACCACGATGCCGAGGTCGGGCGGCGCATGCCGGGCAAACGAGGCGAACACCTCCCGCAGCATCTGCCGCTGGTCGGAATAGGGCGAGTTGTAGCGGATCTGGTAGTCGTTCTGCAGCTGCAGCGGAATCAGCACGAAGGGTTTGGCCATCGAGGCGGCCAGCGCGGCGCTATATTTCCGGCTGCGCCGCCATTGCCGGAACCAGCGCAGCGGCGCGCTCGCATATTCCAGCACCGGATTGTAGAAACGGTCGGCCCGATAGCGCGGGAAAAAGTAGAAATAGAAGTAATTCACGAGGTGATAGAAGACCTCGTTGAAGGCTTCCTGCGCGAAGGAATAGGGGAAGACGCGTTCTTCCGGCACGTTGTCCACCTGCGCGGCGATGGCGCGGATGCTGGCCGGGTCGTTGGGAAAATGCGACCAGCCGCCCATGCCGCCGCGCTCCAGCGTGATCCAGGCCGGCCGCAGATAGCCGAACTCGATGACGTAGGGCGTGGCGCCGAGCCCCGAAGCGACATGCGCCGCGATGCGGTGATAAGGCTGCTGGTCGCCGTAATACACCACGTCGGTCACGCCCTCGCGGCGGATCCGTTCGGCGAGCCAGTCGCCCCAGTCCTCCAGACGGCCGCGATAGGAGAGGGCGTTGCGCCGCCCCCAATACAGCCGCTCGGCGGTCGAGAAATTGACCTTGATGACGCGATGGCCGGCGGCCTCGAACGAGGCCGCCAGTTCACGCCAGAAATGCGACGGTGGCCCCTGCAGGAAGAGGAGCGTCCTCACCGGACCGGACATGCGGGACATTCCTAGCGCGTGCGCGTCGCACCGTTTCGCTGGGCCAGCAATTGCGAAAGATTTGCAATCGACAGGCCGGCTTCGGCAAGCGCACGCTTTTCTTCCACCAGCGTGGTGACGGCGTATTCGATGTCCTCGGCGGTGTGCTCGCTGGAGACGAAGAAGCGCAGCCGGGCCGAGTGGTTCGGCACGCCGGGCGGCAGCACCGGGAAGGCGTAGACGCCGCGCTCCAGCAGGCGCTCCGCCAGCAGGATGGTCTGCAGCGCGTCGCCGATGATCACCGGCACGATGCCGTAGCCCCAGGCCAGCCCATGGTCGAGGCCGTGCGCGGCGAGGCGGGCGATCATGGCATGGCCGTTATCCTTGAGCCGGCTCAGCCTTTCCGGCTCGCGCAGCATCACCGCCAGGGCGGCATTGGCGGCGGCGGCGGTGGCCGCCGGCATGCCGACGCTGTAGACCAGCCCCGGCGCGCCGAATTTCAGCAGGTCGACCAGCGGCCCGGAGCCGGCGACATAGCCGCCGCAGCTCGCCAGCGATTTCGACAGCGTGCCCATCCAGATGTCGATGTGCTTGGGGTCTACGCCGCAATGCTCGGCGATGCCGCGCCCGGTGGCGCCGAGCACGCCGAGGCCGTGCGCGTCGTCCACCATCAGCCAGCAGCCGTAGCGCTCCTTGAGCGCGACCAGCGCCGCCAGATCGGGGCCGTCGCCGTCCATGGAGAACAGGCCCTCGGTGACGATCATCACATTGTCGAAGCGCCCGCGCTCGGCGGCGAGCATGGCTTCGAGCTCATTGAGGTCGTTATGGGCGAAGCTGCGCCGCGCCGCGCCCGACAGCCGTCCCCCCACCACGATGCAATTGTGGATCCAGGCGTCGTGCAGCAGCAGGTCGTTCGGCCCCAGCAGCGCGGCGATGGCCGACACCGCCGTGGCATGCCCGCTCACGAACACCACCGCATCCTCGGCCTCGTAGAGCGCGGCGAGGGAGCGCTCCAGTGCCGCATGCACCGGCCGCTCGCCGGAGGTGATGCGGCTACCCGACACCGAGGTGCCGAAGCTCTCGATGGCCTCCACGGCGGCGCGGGAGATCTCCGGATGGCCGTTCAGGCCGATATAGTCGTAGGAGGTGAAGTTGAGGACCTTGCGACCGTCGAGCTGGGTGAAACGGCCGGCCTTGGTCTCGTGCTGGCGGTAATAGGGGCTCGTCAGTCCCAGCGTCGCGCTTACCGCCTTCTGCTGCGCCATGGCCTGATAGGCGGCGAGCTGGGTGAAGCCCTTGGCCTTGGGCAGCTGGGGCTGGGCACCGGGCGCGTCCGCCGCCTTGACCGAGCGCATCTGCGCGATGAGGGCACCGACCTGTCCCTGCGACAGCCGGTCCGGCGTGTCCCGCCCCGTCATGTCAGACGTTCTCCGCTATAGTCGAGCTGGGCGATGGCCGCCGCGGTGCTCTCGGTCTCGCTCGGCGCCAGGCTGAAGGATTCCAGCTTGGCGGCCGCGATGGCATCGGCCTCCGAAGGGGTCTCGGCCGCGTCCCGTCCGTCGCCCTGGAGCAGCGGCAGCGCCTGCGCGACGATGTCCTCGACCGTCCGGTCGCTGATCGAGATGATCGGCATCTCGATGCCGCAGCTCTGCTCCAGCGCCAGCCGCAGCTCCAGCGCCATCAGCGAATCCATGCCCATCTCGCCCAAGGGACGCTTGGCGTCGACCGCCTCCGGCGCCAGCCGCAATATCTTGGCGATTTCCCGGCCGATGGCCTCGCCGAGGATCTGCTTGGCCTCCGCCTCCGACTTGCCGGCGAGCCGGCTGGCGAAGTCGGTCTCACCCTCCTCGAAGTCGCGGCTCTCCCCGCCCAGCAGGCCGGCAAAGGTCGGCGAGGTGAGGATGGCGAGCTTTTCCGCCACCATCGAATGGCCGATATCGGCGAAGAAATGCACCGCGCCGAGCTTGTCCTGGTCGGCGAGCAGCCGGCCGAGCTGGGCGAGGCCGTCGGCCGAGGTGATGCCGTTGACGCCGGTGGTGCGCCGCAGCCGCTCGGCCAGTTCGGCGTCGCGGGCGATCACGCCGGTGTCGGAGATCGCGCCCCAGCCGATGGCGATGGCCGGCAGGCCTTCCTGCCGGCGCCGGCGCGCCACGCCTTCGAGGAAGGCATTGGCGGCGACATAGGCACCCTGGCCGGGGCTGCCGATCAGCGTCGTCGCCGAGGAATAGACGACGAAATAATCCAGCGGCGCGCCGCGCGTCGCGCGGTCCAGCGCCAGCACGCCGTCGACCTTGGGCTTCAGCACGGTGTCGAGGCTGGCCGGGGTGAGGCTCGACAGCATGCCGTCCTCGAGCACGAGGGCGGTGTGGATCACCCCGTTGAGCGTGCCGAAGCGCGCCTTGAGTTCGCCGACCAGCGCCGTCACCGCCGAAGCATCGGTCACATCGAGCGGGAACGGCGTGAAGGTCACACCGCGCGCCGCATAGCTGGCGACCCTGTCGGCGAAGGCCGGATCGATGACCCCGCGCCGCGAGGCGACCGCGACCTGCGTCGCGCCGCGATCGGCGAGCCAGAAGGCGGTGGCGAGGCCGAAGCCCGCCGTGCCGCCGACCACCAGATGCACGCCGTCGGGCGCGGCGCGGAACACGCCGGGATCCACCGCCCCCATGCGCGCCGGCCGTACGATCAGCTTGCCGAGATGCTCGGCGCTGCGCATCAGGTGCAGCGCATCCGCCACATCGTCGGCGCGGAACCGCCGATAGGGCAGCGGCCGCAGCGAGCCGTCGGCCAGATGCTCGCCGAGCGCGCCCATGATGCGGCCGACGCTGGCGGTGTCGTGCTTCAGCAACTCGTCGAGATCGATGCCGAAATAGCTCAGATTGTGCACGAACGGCCGCAGCTGCAGCGTGGTGTTGTTGAGGTAGTCGCGCTTGCCGAGTTCGAGGAAGCGGCCGAACGGGCGCAGCACCCGTACGCCCTCGCGCATCGCCTCGCCCGACAGCGAATTCAGCACCACGTCGACGCCGCCGATCTGGAGCAGCGCGTCGACGAAGTCGAGCGAGCGGGAATCGAAGGCCTGCTCGGCTCCGAGCGCGCAGGCGAGCGCCCGGCGCGCCGGGGTGCCGGCGGTGGCGTAGACGGTGGCGCCGCGCCGGCGGGCGATCTGGATCGCCGCCATGCCGACCGCGCCGACGGCGCCGTGGATCAGCACGCGGTCGCCGGCCCGGAGCCGTCCGGCCTCCTCCAGCGCATACCAGGCGGTGGCGAAGGCGACCGGGATGGTGGCGGCCTCCTCCAGCGACAGGCCGTCCGGCACCTTCTGCACATGCGCCGGCGCGGCGACGACATGCGAGGCGAAGGCGCCCGAGGTGAAGGCCATTACCCGGTCGCCGGGCGCAAAGGCGCGGCAGTCCGGGCCGATGCGCGTCACCGTGCCCGAGCATTCGAAGCCGAAGGCCGCGCGCGTCAGCCCGCCCGAGAGCAGGTCCTCGTCGAGGATGCCGAAGGCCACCATCACGTCGCGGAAATTGAGGCCGGTATAGGCGACCTCGATCTCGACGGCGTCGCCGGCCGGGGCCGGCCGCGGCTCGATGCTCCAGGCGATGTCCTGCGTCGACAGCGCGTTCTTCGGCCGCAGCACCGCCCGCGCGGTGTCCGACACCGGCTGGATGCGCTGGCGGGCGCCGCGCCGGGCCCGCGGCACGAAGACACCGGTGCCGGCGATGCGCAGTTCGGTTTCCGGCGAATTCTGCAGCAGCGTGGCGGCCAGATCGAGCGCCACCGTCGCCGGCGCCACCTGCGCATCGAACTCGACGACGCGGATGTCGATCATCGGGAATTCGTTGCGGGCGACGCGGGCGAAAGCCCGCAGCGCATGCGCCGTCGCCAGCGGCTCGCCGGCGGGGTGCGTGCCATCGCCGGCGGTGACCGCCAGCGCCAGCCAGTAGCGCAGACGCTCCGTCCTGGTCGCCACCGCGCCGAGGCTGGCCACCAGGCCGAGCAGCCGCTGCTTCAGCGTCTCGCTCGCCTGGGCGGCGCCAAGGTTGGTGTCGATGAAGTGCAGGAGATCGGTGGCGTTCTCGATGTCGGCGTCGTCGAGCCGGTCACCGGCCACGCTTACCTCGGCAAGATCGGCCAGTTCGTGGAGGATCGCCTGCGCCGCCGCGCCGGCGGCGCCATGAACGATGATCGACACCGGGGCGACCGGCTCCGTCTCCTTGGGCGCGATGCGGCCGACCGCGAGGCGGGTGAAGCTGTCGCTCCATTCCGGCAGCGCATCCTCGAAGCGGAACTGGTCGCGCAGCAGCCCGATATGGAACGGCGCGCCGCGTTCGCCGGCATTGCGTTCGCCGGCATTGCGTTCACCTGCCCCGATTTCGTCCGACAGGCCGGCGAGCGACAGCAGCAGCTCCGCCACCGGATCCGGCTTCGGCGCCAGCTGCGCCACCAGCCCACCGGGCTTCACCCGCCGGGCCGCCGCGCGGGTCGCGCCGGCGTCGCCGCCGATCAGCAGGTCGAAGCGGCCGGCACCGGCCGGCGGCTCCGTCAGATCGACATGGCCGAGCGTCAGGCCGCGGCCGTGATGGGCGAGGAAGGCATCGAAGGCCTCGCGCTTGTCGGTCGCCAGCGACAGCAGGATGGCGTCGTCGCGCAGATAGGGAACCAGCATGCGCCAGAGGCCGAGATCCCAGGGCTGCGCCCACAGCACCGGCAGCGGCGCCGGCGCGCTGGCTTTCACCGCGGCGGCCAGCGTCGCGGCGAGCCGCTCGCGACCGGCGGTGAAGATGGCGAGCTCGGCTTTCACCTGCTCCTTTTGCGAGGTGGTGAGCGCGGCGGCCTCGCCGGTGCGGCAGGCGGTGTCGAGATGCGCCAGCGCGTGCGAGGCGAGGATGATCTCGGCCTGGGCGGCGGGCATGCCCTCGACCATGGCGGCGAGGATGACTTCCGGCTCCGGCAGCTCGAGCCGGCCGTCGCGGGCCTCGAACTGCTCCACCAGCGCGGCGACGCGCTGGGCGACCGGCGAGGCGGTCAGCTCCGCCACCCCGTGCGGTGCGGTGCCTTCGCGTTCCAGCCAGCGCCGCGCCAGCGACAGGGTGAACGCCTGCAGCAGCAGCCAGGCATCCGGCGCTGCCGCCTCCGACGCCGCGGCGTCGAGGACGGGTGCGGCATGGGCGAGGTCGAGCACCGGCGGCGCGGCATGGGCCAGGCTCATCACCTCGTCGAGCCGCAGCACGCGCTGGTCGGCGCTGCGGCGCGACAGCACCACGGCGCGCAGATACACGCCTTCCAGCAGCGCGACGATCTCACCGTCCGGTGCGTAAAGCGCGATGTCGACGGTGGTGGATGTGCTGGTCTCCACGGTGCGCCGCACGATCGCCTTGCGGATCGGGCTGTGCGGCTTCAGCACCGTGACGGAGCGCAGCCGCACCGGCAGGTCGCAGCGCACCTCGCCCTCGGCGGTGGCCGCGCGGGACAGCAGCAGCCCGTGCAGGCTGGCGTCGAAACCGGTCGGGTCGAGCACGTGCTCGGCCGCGAAGGCGCCGAGCGGCGTTTCCGCCGCGTTCATCTCGACGATCTGGGCATCGGCATCGCGGTCGAGGCGGATGACGCGCTGGAAGCTCGGGCCGTAGTCCAGCCGCGCGGCGCGGGTGGCGCTGTAGACCTCGAGCGGACCGGAGACCGGGCGGCGGTCGGGGCCGGGGCCTTCCGGCGGCAGTCCCGGCGTACCGGTGAAGGCCAGCACCTGGCCATGCGCGTGGCGCACCCAGTCGTCGGAGCTGAGGCGCCGGCGGCTCCAGATCTCCACAACGCCGTTCTCCGGCGTGTAGCGCATCGAGATTTCGCGCATTCCCTCGGGCGGCAGGCTCATCGGCCGTTCGATGTCGAGGTCGCGCACCGCCAGCGGCACCGCGCCATGGATGTCGCGGCCGACGGCGAGGATCATCTCCAGATAGCAGGCCGCGGCCATCAGCGGCGTGCCGTCGACCACATGGTCGGCGAGATAGGGCAGCATCTTGATGTCGAGCGCCTGGCGCCACTCATTGGCGCCTTCGGTCACCCGCGAGCCGATCAGCGGATGCCGGCGCTGGCCGAGGGTGAAGTTGGCGCCGAAGAACTTCAGCCGCTCGGAGGTCTGCGGCAAAGCGTGGCGCGAGCGCTGCCAGGGATAGAGCGGCAGGTCGACGGTATTGGCGGCCTCCGTGCCGAAGATCGCCGTCTGGTCGACATCCGCCCCGCGGGTGACCAGCCGCGCGGTGATCTCCCAGATCGGGTCGGCATCGCCCCAGTTCCTGCCGTCGTCGTCGGTGAGGCCGGCGATCGCCTCGCCCGGCCTGTCCAGCGCCTTCAGCGTCTCGGAGATGGCGCCGGTGAGGATCGGGCGCGGCGAGACTTCGAGGAAGATCGAGGCGCCGAGCTCGGCGGCCCGCTCCACCGCGGCGGAGAACAGCACCGGCTGGCGGATGTTGCGCCACCAATAGGCGGCATCGCAGGCGGTGCCGTCCATCACGTCGCCCGTGACGGTCGAGAGGAACGGCAGGTCGCCGGTGCGCGCGTGCAGCTCGCCGAGATCTTCGATCATCTCGGCTTCGAGCGGATCGAGCAGCGCCGAATGGAACGGGTAGTCGAGATCCATCAGGATGACAGGGATGCGTTCCTGCCGCATCCGCTGCTGCGCCGTCTTGATGTCCTCGGCCGGGCCGCTGAGCGTCACCGAGGCCGGCCCGTTCACCGCCGCGATGGCGACCCGATCCAGCCCGTGACGGTCGAGGAAAGCCTGCACCTCGGCGGCGCCGGTCGCCGCGACCGCCATGCGGCCCTGTCCCTTGATGCGCTCCTGGTGCAGGCTGCGCAGATGGATCAGCCGCACCGCCTCCTCGAGGCCGAGCGCACCGGCGGCCCAGGCGGCCGCCACTTCGCCGACGCTGTGGCCGAGCACCATGTGCGGGGCGACGCCGGTCGCGCCCAGCGCCGTCACCATCGCCGATTGGATGGCGAACAGCAGCGGCTGCGCCGTCGAGGTTTCCTTCAGCCTCGCCGCGAGATCGGCGTCGTCGAGCCGCGCGGCGATCGACCAGCCGGCGAGCGGCGCGAAGAGAGCGTCGATGCGGTCGATCTGCGCGCGGAAGGCGGGATTCAGCGCATAGGCGCGGCGGCCCATGCCGGCCCATTGGCAGCCATTGCCGGAGAAGACGAAAGCGATCTTGCCATCGGCGCGCAGATCGCTGCCCTTCACCGCGCTGCTCTTCACCACGCTGCCTTTGGCACCGAGCGAGGGGGCCGTGCCGTCGCCGGCTTCCCGCAGGGCGCGCGCCACGTCGGCGGTGGCGCCGAGCGGTATCGCCAGCCGGTGCTCCATGGCTTCGCGGCGATGCGCCGCCGCATTGGCCAGAAGCGGCAGCGGCGTCGCCTCGCGCTCCACGGCATCGGCATAGCGCAGCGCCAAGGCGGACAGGGCGTCGGGGCTCTGCGCCGAGATCATCAGCAGCTGTGTCGCCGTCGCGGCCGGCACTCCGGTCCCGGTCGCCTTGGCCGGGGTGGCGCCCGCCGCTTCGTCGAGGGTGGGCCCGCGCAGCACGATATGGGCATTGGTGCCGCCGAAGCCGAAATTGCACACGCCGGCCAGCAGCGGCTCGTCGCCGGGCGCGAGCGCCAGCGGCTCGCTGGTCGGCGCCAGGTTGAGCGCGGCGAAGTCGATATTGGGATTGAGCTCGTCGAGGAACACCGTCTTGGGCAGCCAGCGGTGCTGCAGCGCCATCGACGCCTTCAGCAGGCCGACAAGGCCGGAGACGGGCTCGAGATGGCCGAAATTCGATTTCGCCGAGCCGATCGGCAGCGGCGCCGAGCGCTTCTTGGCGATGCTGGCGCCGATCGCGCCGGCCTCGATGGGGTCGCCCACCGGGGTACCGGTCCCGTGCGCCTCGACGAAGGCGAGGCGGTCGACGGAATGGTCGAGCGTGTCATAGACCGAATCGAGCAGCTGGCGCTGGCCGGCCGCCGACGGCAGCGAGATGCCGACGGTGCGGCCGTCGGAGTTGATGCCCGAGGCGACGATGACCGAGCGCACCGCCTCGCCATTGGCCCGCGCATCGGTGAGGCGGCGCAGCACGATGGCGGCGAAGCCCTCGGAGCGGACATAGCCGTCGCCCTGGGCGGAAAACGGCCGGCAGCGGCCGGTCGGCGAGAGCATGCGCGCGGCGGAAAAGCCGATGAACGGCGCCGGCGAGAGCAGCAGGTTGGCGCCCGCCACCACGGCGAGGTCGATCTCGTCGTCGCGCAGCGCCCGGAGTGCCTGATGCAGCGCCACAAAGGACGAGGCGCATGCCGCGTCGATGGTCATGCTCGGGCCGGACCAGTCGAAGGCGTAGGAAACCCGGTTGGCGATGATCGACAGCGAGTTGCCGGCGATGAAATGGCTCTGGATCGCCGCGAGGTCGACGGAGGTATGCGTCTGGTAGTCGACATTGGAGGCGCCGACATAGACGCCGATGCCCTTGCCGCTCAGGCGGGAGGGCACCATGCCGGCGCTCTCCAGCGCTTCCCACACCACTTCGAGCAGCAGGCGCTGCTGCGGGTCGATCTGCGCCGCCTCACGCGGGGAGACGCCGAACACGCCGGCGTCGAAGCCGAGGGGGTCGTCGAGATAGCCGCCGGCGAAAGTATAGCTATAGCCTGGAGCGGGGCCGGGATGCAGGAAGCGATCGACATCCCAGCGTCCGACCGGCTTGTCGGAAACGGTGCACTCGCCCTTGACCAGGACATTCCAGAACTCTTCCGGCGACTGCGCGCCCGGAAGCCTGCAGGCATATCCGAGGACTGCCACTTCGGGCCGAGATCGATTGACGCCACGAGCCATCCAGCCGCTCACTCTCTAGTACCGAACAACGGACGCTTCGCTGCGGCAGAACGTTTCCGACTCCCTCCCCGCCACCAAGCAGCTCGCCCCTGCAATTTCAAACCGCATACCCACGCCCCGTTGAGAACATATTACATCGACGGCGGCGCACCAGTCTCCCGCGGCCCGAACCGCCGGGTCTGTCTGCCGGGTCGACAATCAAGATCCGTGCCGTCCGTCCAGCCTGTGTTCGTCCCTCGCGAGCCCGCAAATATCTTCGGCTCAATCTTTAGTGCTCAAATACCGGGAGGTCTAAACCGCGCTCCCCGCCAGTACCCGCTGCAATACCAGCGCATTGATAGCCTTGAAGCGCTCCATGGAGAGTTCCCCGAAAACCTCCGAACGCGGGCGCCCGGGAGGGAAGAGCGTATCGCGCTTGGGTGGGTTCTTCATCATGGCAAAAATCTGCGCATTCGCCTCCGCAAAACGATCCATGAACGCCGTCATCTCCGAGGCGGGAATCCAGTCCAGATCCGAGCGCCGCAGAAACTCGTCGGTATTTTGCCCAACATCCAACAGGACACGTGAAATCGAAGCCAATTGCTGCTTCGACAGCCCGGTCATGTTGAGCTGCCTCTTGAATTCCACAAGCTCAATAGGGAGGCTTTCGTTGAATTCCGCTATCTTGTCAATCTTGCCTATTTCGATACCAATGTGGCGGAAGAAATCGCGTATCAATTCCCCATTTTCGGCCAGATCCTCGAAAATAGCAATATCGACAATTTTAAAGTACTTTTTGAACAGATTGATCTGTTCGAGATACTGGAAATTGGGCAGCCGGGTCTTCAGGAAGCTACGGAAGTCCTGCTTCATGTGCCGGGCCTTGACGTTCTCCTGATACAGCGAGCGGGAAAAATCGTCCTGCCGCCGCAGCACGATCAGGATCTCCGGCTGCAACGGCGCGGTCACTTCCGCGAGCCGGGCGATATAGGCGTCGCGGGCGGCCCAGTATTCCGCGCTGTTCTTGGTCTTGGTGGGAATGAGGTGGCGATAGATCGGCTCGGCGCTGAGCAGGACGTGGCTGGCGTCGCCGGCGCCCTGCGCGATGGCAGCGATGAAGTCGTTGGCCTGTTCGAAGCTGAGGGTCGACAGCGTGCCGGCCACCGCATGGGAAAAATCGTGATGGGCGGGGTGCCGCTTCAGGCCGATCAGGTCATAGCCGGGGTACCACAGCCCGACCTCGCGCAATTGCTGCGCCCTGCGGTTGCCGAACTGCTGGATGGAGGTGGTCCCGGTCTTGTGGGTTCCCACGTGCAGAATTGTTCTCATGGCACGCACCAGAAACGGGGAAAGCTCACGTCGCGGTCAATGGGGTCGGCGGGTCGGAATTCCCTCGCTCGCCTTGCCGGAACGCGACGGAGCGGGAACGGAAAAGGACGTTCGCAAATCACCAAGGGCCAGCTGTGGGATGACGCCGATGTTTAGAGACCGGCGAGGCATCCTGCAAGCCGGGCCCGGCTTGGGGCGACCCTGTGGGGCTCGGGGCCGGGGGTGCCGAGGCCCGCGAACGGTGGGCTGGAAACCGACGATCCTGCCTCCGCGGGGACAAGCGCTCCGGCTGCTTGGTTCTGCCGCCGGCTGTTGCTATAGCTGGCAGCGGCTTGTGAGGAGTTGTTCATGCTGATTAAGGGTGATGTCAACGGCGTCCGGCCCACAGGTGAAATCTGGGGCTGGCTGCTCGATACTGATTCACCGGAAACAACGCTGATCGTTCGTATTTCGATCGCTGGCTATGAATTCGAAATTCCCGCCAACGTCCACCGTCCCGATCTTGCCAAGGGTTTCGGCGGTCACGGCAATCACGGCTTCGTCTTCGTTCCGCCGCCGTCCATTCCTCCCGGACAGCACGATGTCGAGGTGGCGGCCGCCATTGACGGCTCCATCGTGCCGCGCGGCCAGTTCGCCCTGAATGTCGGCGAGCGCGACGGGCGCCTGCGGGCGCGAATCACCACCTTCACCGCCGAGCGCGTCACCGGCTGGGCCTATGATTCCGAGGATCTCGCCCAGTCGCTGATCCTGCAGATGTTCGTCGACCATAAACCGGCAAAGGACGTCGCCTGCGACGTCGTGCGCAAGGATGTGGAAGGCCAGGTCGGCACCGCGCTGCGCGTGGGCTTCCACACCGGCCTGCCGCTCGAATTCTGGGACGGCGAGACCCATCGTCTGACGCTCAAGGAGAGCAAGTCGGGCCGCCTCATCCATGATGGCTGGCTGCGCACCGACAAGGCCCGCTTCATGGTCAAGGGCCGGCCCTGCTATGGCGAGGTCGCCGAGTTCGGCGCCTCCGGCGTCGTCGGCTGGGTGACGGATATGGGGCGCCCGTTGGTCGTCGAGCTGGAGATCGACGGCATACTGGTCGACCGGCAGGAGGCCGACCAGCCGGTGCAGCTCGATGCGCGGCGCAATGTCGGCTTCCGCTTCAATGCGCTGCCGGCCGGCATCTTCGACGATGCCGAGCACCGGTTTGCCGTCTATGTGCTGGCAGGCGAGCGGGTGGCGCTCGGCAGCAAAAAACTCAAGCTCGCCAAGGTCGATGCGCCGAGCCTGCTGGGCGAGGTGCGGCCGGCGGCCGAGGGCAAGCTCTCCGGCTGGGCGGTGGAGACTTCGGCACCCGACCTGCCGGTGGAACTCAGCCTGGTCATCGACGGCGCGGAGGTGCAGGCCGTCGCCACCCGTCCCGGCGGCGAGCCGCGCGGGCGGTTCGAGTTCAGCCTGCCGTCCACCGCGACCGCCGATTCCTGGCTGACGTCGCGGATCGAGATCGCCAATCTGGTGCGCGGGCTGACGCTGGCGCTCGATGGCCGGCATCCGGTCCGCGACAGCCTCGTCGCACGCCTCGAGCCGGGCGCCAATGGCGACACCGTGCTGGTGCTGACATCGGGCGCGCCGATCCCGCCGCGGGTGAAGGTGGAACTGCTCGAGGACCAGACGCCGCGTCACAGCCTTGAGCTCACGGTCGACGACAGCCCCTTCACCGCTCGCGCCCGCCTCGGCAAGCTCGATGCCGCCAAGGCGCTCTCCCGGCTGACCCATCTGCGCATCGGCGCGCATGCGGTGCCGCTCGCCGGCGCCCCCGGCGTCGCCGAGACGGCGTCCCCGGCGCAGGGTTCGCCCGGCCGGGTGCCGGCCGATGCGCTGCCGCTGCTCAGCCCGCGCGTGCGCCAGCGCCTGAGCGATCTCGCTCGCGGCGGCGCGGCGGCGGAAGGCGATACCGCCCGTC
Organism: Ancylobacter defluvii; assembly: GCF_018390605.1. Lineage (GTDB taxonomy): Bacteria > Pseudomonadota > Alphaproteobacteria > Rhizobiales > Xanthobacteraceae > Ancylobacter > Ancylobacter defluvii. The sequence goes on along the minus strand of NZ_JAHBGD010000019.1, from coordinate 182,535 downwards.
CGGACTTCGCCGGCGTCTGGCGGTTCACGCCGCCGGCCATCGTCGAGGGCTGGGCGGTGGACCTCGCCAATCCCGCCGATCCTCTGGAGATCGAGCTGCTGATCGACGGCTCGCCGGTGCTGCGCGGCTTTGCCAGCCAGCCGGTGCAGCCGCGCGAGGCGCAGTTCAAGTTCGAGCTGCCGGTCGGCTTCCGCTTCGATCTGTCGAGCCTCAACCTGCGCAAGGCCTCGCTAGCGCTGGTGGAGGCGCGGGTGGTCGGCGGCGGCGCGCTGGTGCCCGATCGGCCGCAGGTGGTGGACCTCGCCAGCATCCGAGTCACCGTCGGCCGCGTCAGCGAGATCGACAGCCTCGTCGTCGCCGGTCGCGTCACCGAAGCCTATCTCGTCGCCCGCTCGATCGCCCGCGGCGGCGGCCGCGCCGCCCTGCACCGCTTCCTGGCGCTGGATTTCGTGCTGCGCACCCGCTGGTACGACTATGAGGCCTTCCTCGCCGAGTGGAGCGAGGGCGCCTCGCGTTCCTTCGTCGTCGCGCTGCTGGATGCCTGGCGGCTGCGGGCGGTCGAGACGAAGGCCGACGAGACCGATCTCGCCGGCCGCGGCGACCTGCCGGCCGCCTATGCTCCGCTGCTGGCCGCTTCCGTGCCGGCGAAGCCGGTCGCGGCGGCCTCGGCCTTCGACGCCGTGGCGCTGTGGATGACGCTGGAACAGCTCCCGCCCGGCGATGAAGGCGGTCCGGCCTATGGCGACATCGCCATCGTGGTGCCGCGCGGCGATGTCGATGCGGACGAGCGTGCGCATCTCGTCGCCCTGGCCGGGCTCGGCTGCCGGGTAATCCCGGCCGCCGAGGCGCCGGCGCAGGATTCCGCCGCGCTCGCCGGTTTCATCGCGCAGTCGGCGAAGGGGTGCCGCTGCTTCGTGGTGCTGCGCGAGCCGCGCCACCTGCCGGTGCCGGCGCTCGGCTATTGGCCGCGCCTGCTCGCCGCCAGGGGGCCGGGCATCGGCGCCGTCATGCGGTTTTCCGGCGAAACGGCGGACGTGGTGTCGACGGGCAACCTGCCGCGCGAGCCCGACGGGGCGGTGCGGATCTGCGCCGACGCGGCTGCCGCTGCCGAGGCGTTGGTGGACGCGGTCCCGGCGCTGGCGGCGTCCTGGAGCGGGCCGGAGTTCCTCATCGGCACCGAGACCACGGTGGCGACGGCCTATGCCGATCCGAGCTGCGTCGTCATCCACGACCTCGGCCCGGATGCCGAGCTGGCGCTGCCGCCCGGTGCCCGGGTCATCGCCGCGCCGGACAGTGCCGCCTGGGCCGAACTGCTCGACGCCGGCCTGCCGGCCGCGACGCCGGTCATCTTCATGACGCGCGCCTTCGACTACCCGGCCGATTATGTCCGGCGCTGCCGGCGCGAGTTCCTCATGGCCGGCGAGCGCTCGGTGGTGACCAGCGCGCTGCGCTACAATCCCGCCCTCGGGGAGTTCACGCTCTCCGCCAATTCGGCGGTGCTGAGCGGCTTCCTCGGGCTGCGCGCGCGCGGCTGCTACCGGCTGTCGGACCTGATCGAGACGGCGCAGCGCTTCGCCGCGGACGACGCGGCCGGCATCGTGATGGCCACCACGCATCCCTTCCATCTGGTCGGCGAGGGCGATCCGGCGCTGGCGCTGGTCAATGACGCCGCCGCCAAGCCGCTATTACGGCACTTCGCGCAGTCGGTGACCGCGCGGGAAATGGGCTTTGCCGCCCATGTGCTGGAGAACTGGGCCGGGGCGGCCGAATCCGTCGGCATGTTCCAGCCGCCCGGTCCTGCGGCCGACGTCGCCCTCATCAACGCGCTCGGGCTTGGTCCCGAAGCGGGCACGGGCATCGCGCAGACGGCCGATATGTTCGCCCGCTTGCAGGGCTGCGCCCGTCGCGGCCATGTGGCGGCGGTAGAAAATTACCTGCGCGACGGCCTCGCCCGGCCGGCGGAACTGCTCTGCCTCGACGACGAGGCGATCCTCGGCCTGCTCGATTGCTGCAAGGTGGTTGGCTTGCAGGAGGTCGCCGGCCGGGCGCTCGGGCTGCATGTCGCGACGCTGGCGGCGCGCTCGCCGGATCTGGTGCTGCCGCTGTTCGAGGCGGCGGCGATGGCGTTGCCGCCGGCCGATCTTACGGCGGTGCTGATGGCGAGCGCCGCGGAGATCCTGCTGCAACCGCACGATCGGTCGGTGGCCCGGCTGGTTGCCGCCTGCGGGCGCTATGCCTCGGCACGCACCATGGCGCTGCTGGTCGGCATGATCGAGCGTTCGACCCATCGGGACCTCCTCGGCGATGCCGAGGTCGGGGCGATCATCGGCGCGGCGCTGGCGAGCGCCGATGCCGATCAGCCGGTGCTGGCGCATCGCGACGAGGAGGACGCGGCGGTGCGCTTCACGGCGCCGCTGCCGGATCGGCTGATCGCGGCGCTGCTCGCCGGCGACGCGGCGCGCTTCACCCGGCTGCTCAACCTGCATTTCGCCGAGCGCCGCGATACCGGCCAGCTGCTGGCGCAGCTGCGCACCTACACCTATGAGATCACCCGGCTGGGCATCGCCGCCGGGGCGGTGCGCTACCCGAGCGGCGCGCCGGCGGAGCAGATGCTGGCGCTTGCCGTGCTGCTCGACGACCGGGTCGCCATCCGCCATTTCGACGGCGCCGGCATTGAAAGCCTGGAATCGACTAACGACGCCAACGGCATCGTCGCCGCCAGCTATCATCGCAACATGAAGCCGCTGGAGCGGGCCCTGGCGCGCTGGGGGCTGGACTACGGCGTGGCGCCGCTGCCCTTCGCCGGCGAGACCATCGGCGAACTGTTCGAGGGCTTTTCCGCCCGGCCGCTGCCGCCGGCGGCGACCAGCGATCACGGCCGGATCAGCGTCATCGTCAGCGTCTACAATCCCGATCTGGCGCTGCTCGCCCCCGCCCTCGATTCGCTGACGCGCCAGACCTACCGGAACATCGAGATCATCCTCGTCGACGACGCCAGCGATCAGGTGCCGGCGGCGGCGATCGAGGAACTGGCGACCCGCGATCCGCGCATCGTGTTCCTGCGGCTGCCGCGCAATTCCGGCCCCTATGTCGCCCGCAACCGGGCGCTTGAGATCGCCAGCGGCGATTTCGTCGCCATTCACGACGGCGACGACTACGCGCATCCGCAGCGGCTGGAGGTGCAGGTCGGCACGCTGGCGCGCTCGCCGATCCTCAAACTGTGCACCACCGCGCATCTGCGCATCGACCGGCTGGCCCGCCTGCAGTTCGAGCACACGCTCGAGCTGCTCGGCGACGGCACCATGACCTCGATGTTCCGCCGCGAGGTGTTCGGGGTGATCGGCGGCTTCGCCCCGGTGCGCTCGCGCGGCGACGTCGAGTTCCGTGAACGCCTGGAGGCGGCCTATGGCGCGCATGCGCATGCGCATGTCGAGTGCCCGCTCACCTTCTGCTTCGCCACGCCCGCCAGCCTGTCCAACGCGGTCCACCGCACATTGCCGGGCTATCTCGCTTTGTTCCGCGATGCCTTCGCGCGGCGCGTCCGGGTGCCGGTTCTCGCCGGCCGCCGCGTCGACCCGACGCCGGACGGCGTGCCGATTCCCTGGCCGCTGCGGGCGGAAAACCTGCTGTCGTGAACGGCGGCGCTCGGCTTCGCCTTCCCGTTCAGCATGCCTCGGCTCGGAGTGAGAACATGGAAAAGGTCATCATTGGGCTCACCTCGATCCGGGCCCGCCAGGACAAGCTGCATCTGACGCTGGCGAGCCTGCTCCAGCAGGATTACCCGGATTTCGAGATCCGCGTCTTCACCTCGCGCGATCCCTATCTCTTGGACGAGGGCATCGAGGACATCCCGCCGGCCTGCCGCGAGCTGGCGGCGGACGGGCGGCTGAGATGGTTTCGGGTGCCCAATTCCGGGCCGTACCGCAAGCTGCTGCCCATCCTCGCCGATCCGCTGGCGCAGGAAGCGCTGATCGCCACCGCCGACGACGACACCATCTATCCGGCGCACTGGCTGTCGACGCTGGTGCACTATTATCGCCGGCACCGCTGCATCGTGGCGTTTCGCGGCCACCGCATGGTGAAGGGCGATGGCGGCTTCCTGCCCTATCGCTACTGGACCAGCCAGACCATCACCGACAATCCGAGCGTGTTCCTGCTGCCGACCGGCAAGGACGGCGTGCTCTATCACCCGTCCTTCTTCCATCCCGCGGTGCTCGACATGATCACCGCGATGAAGGCCGCCCCGACGGCGGACGATCTCTGGTTCAAGTGGCACAGCGCGGTCAATGGCGTGCCGGTCTATGTGGTGCATCCCGACTACCGGCTGGCGAGCCTGCCGGACACCAATGAGGGCGCCTCGCTGTTCCGCGATTTCAACGACGGCGGCGCCAATGACGGCGCCATCGCCGCGCTGGAGAAATATGCCGACGGCAAGCTCGGCATGACGCTGGCGCGGCTCTAGCCGCCTCCCGCTATCCCGCCGTGGATCAGGCATCCGCTCGGCGGAAAGCCCGGCGGGAGCCGAGGGTCAGAGCGAGGCGATCCGTGCCGGCGCGATGCGGGCGGCATCGTCGCAGGGCGGTTCGGACAGGTCGCCCGACACTTGAAGGGCCGGATGTGCCGGGCCGGCCGCCATCACCATCGGCGTAGCAGGCGACGCCTCCGTGGCGGCCGCCGCCGAGACGACCATCTGGTTGTAGGAGCAGATCGCCTGCGAGATCGAGGCGACGCCGGAGAGCAGCAGCCCTATCGCCAGGCAGGCCACGAAGCGCGCGCCGAGATCCACCGTGGCGGCGCGCGCCTTTACAGGACGCGGCGGGCTGAGTTCGATCCGATCGATCGTCAAATTTTCGGTATGCATGAGCGGTATTCCGTCCTGATCCTGATCCGTTGACCGGGATCATAGAGGAAGTGCCGCTGGGTCATTAGTCGGTCCAGATGGCATGGACCTATATCTGCCACTCATGAATGCGTATCCAGATCATGACCTCGCATTCATGTTACCGGAGGCACCGGCGCTTTCCGTCGGTCCGCATGCGGGGCGATGCCGGGCCCGGGCTGCAAGCGTGCCGTGCGCGCTCGCAAAAGCGGCGGTTCCGGAAGACGGCGGTAACGCCCATGTTCCAGAGTGGCAGGCGTCTTCCAGAGTGGCGGGCATCGCCCGCTCCGGTCGTCGGCGCCATGGAACGCGATCCGCGCCGGGCCGTTAACCGGTATGGATCGAAGGAGGCCGATCCCATGACGAATCCCCTGTCGAACATCTCGCTTTTCCATGCCGACCGCCCGCGGGAGGATATCCAGCGCGGTCGCGGCGGCAGCAGCGTGCCGTCACCTAAGCGCCCTGCCGTGCCGCCCGGTGCCGACGAGGCGGCGGGCTATAAGCTGGACCTCACTCCCGCGCCCCCGAGCGTTCACTACGCTCCTCGCGGCGCCGACACGCCGCTGCCGCTGGTCGTCCGCGTGCTCCTCTGGCTGGCCGCGATTATCGTGCTCGGCGGCCTCGTCGTCGCCTGGATCAATTGAGGCAGGCCGCGATGGCTCGGCAAAATTTCTGGAAAGGTTATCTCAAGCTGTCGCTGGTTACCTGCGCCGTCACCATGGCGCCGGCGACGAGCGAGGGCGAGAAGATCCGCTTCCACACCCTCAACCGCGCCACCGGCAATCGCGTCGAGGCGCGGGCCGTCGATGCCGAGACCGGGCGGGCGGTGCGCGAGGAGGACGAGGTGAAGGGCTACGAGCTCGAGCCCGGCCGCACCGTGCTGATGGAGGAGGACGAGCTCGACGCGGTGGCGCTGGAGAGCACCCGCACCATCGACATCGACATGTTCGTGCCGGCGGAATCGGTCGCCTCGATCTGGTACGACAAGCCGCATTTCCTCACCCCGGCCGACAAGGTCGGCGCCGAGGCCTTCTCGGTGATCCGCGAGGCGATGGCGGCGTCGAAGATGAACGGCATCGCCCGGCTGGTGCTGTATCGCCGGGAGCGGGCAGTGCTGCTGGAGCCGCGCGAGCGCGGCATCGTGCTGTGGACGCTGCATTATGGCGACGAGGTGCGCCCGGCCGCCGACTATTTCGGTGCGGCCCCCTCCGGCAAGCCGGACGCCGCGGCGCTGAAGCTGATCGGCGAACTGGTGGCGGCCCGCACGCGCGCATGGGACCCCGCGATGCTGCGCGACCCGGTGCAGGAAAATCTGCGCAAGCTGATCAATGCCCGCAAGCGCAAGCGTCCGGCGGCGGCGAAGAAGGCTTCCGAACCGGCGCCGGAGGCGAGTGGAGGCAATGTCGTCAGCATCACCGAGGCGCTGAAGCGCAGCCTCGCCGCCGAAAAGGCGACGCGGCGCAGCTAGCCCGTCGGTCGTCGTCGGACGGTGTCAGGGCTTCCGCTTGCTTGCCGGCAACGGCACGGCCGCGACGCGAAAATCCTCCCACGGATCGGCGGAGCGCTCGGCAAGCCGCGCCGGGCCGTTCGCGATGGTGAACTGCGCGGCGCCGGCGAGCCGGTCGAGCTCCTCCCAGGCGACCGGCATCGAGACCGCCGCCCCCGGCCGGGCGCGGGAGGAGTAGGGCGCGACGGCGGTGGCCCCGCGCGCATTGCGCAGATAGTCGATGAAGATCCGCCCGTTGCGTTTGGCCTTGGTCGCCACCGAAACGAAGTCCTCCGGCTGTTCCGCCGCCATCGCATCGGCGAGCGTCTTGGCATAGGCCTTGGCCGCCGGCCAGCCTGCCTTGGGCGCCAGCGGCGTCACCACATGCAGCCCCTTGCCGCCGGAAGTCTTCACCAGCGCCGTCAGCCCGTCGGCTTCCAGCCTGTCGCGCACCGCCCGCGCGGCGGCAACCATCTGCGCCCACCCCACCCCGTCGCCGGGATCGAGGTCGAAGATCAGCATGTCCGGCTTCTCCAGCCCGCCGAGCGGCGCCCCCCAGGGGTGGATCTCCAGCGTGCCGGCCTGCACCAGCGCGATCAGTCCGTCGAGGTCGCGGATGCTGAGCAGGGGCTCGCCGCCCTTGTCCTTGGGGTCGGGTACCTGGCGGATCGCCTTGTTGATGCCGCGCCAGGCGTGCTTCTGGAAGAAGCAGGCCTCCGTGATGCCGTCCGGGCAGCGCAGCAGCGCCAGCGGCCGCGCCACCACGAAGGGGGCGATGAAGCGCCAGATCTGCGCGTAGTAATCCGCCAGCCCCTGTTTGGTGACGCCGTCTTCCGGCCAGTACAGCCGGTCGGGGTGGGTGAGCGTCACCGTGGACGCCGGCATCGGCCTGTCGGCCATTGGCTTGCCTCCCATCGGCTCGCTTCCCGTGCCGGCCTGTTCCCGCACCACCTCGGCGGCCGGCTTGTCGTCGCGCAGCCCGCGATAGGAAGCATGGCGCAGATGCTGCTCGCCGGTCCAGCCGCGGAACTCCACCTCCGCCACCAGCGACGGCTCGACGAACACCACGCCCCGCTTTTCCTGGGCCGACAGCCGCTCGGCGAAGGCGCTGTCGTCGCGGATCAGCGGCTGCAGGAGGCGGAACAGTTCCTCGGCCATGCGGGCGGAATAGCCGGTGCCGACCCGCCCGACATGGCGCAGCCGGCCATCCTCGAACACGCCGAGCACCAGCGAGCCGATGGCATGGGCGGAGACGGAGGACCGCACATAGCCGCCGATGACGAATTCCTGCCGCTCGGCGCATTTCGATTTCAGCCAGTCCTTGGAGCGGCCGGAACGGTAGCGGCCGTCGCGGCGCTTGGAGACCAGTCCTTCGAGGCTCAGCCGGCAGGCATGGCGCAGCATGGTGGCGCCGTCTTCCTCGAAATGCTCGTTGAAGCGCAGCGGCAGGGATCCGTCGTCGCCGGCCTTGGCGAGCAGTTCCTGCAACGCCACCTTGCGCACGATCAGCGTCTCGGCGGTGAGGTCGCGCCCGTCGAGATGCAGGAGGTCGAACGCGTAGAAGCGCATCCGGTCGCTGCGCCCCTCCGAGAGGTCCTGCTGCAGCGCCGAAAAGCTGGAGGCGCCCGATCCGGTCTCCACCACCACCTCGCCGTCGATCAGCGCCGTCTCCGCCGGCAATCGCGCCAGAGCGGTCACCAGCTCCGGCCCGAAGCGCCCGGTCCAGTCGAGCCCGCTGCGGGTCAGCAGCCGGACCTCGCCGTGGTCGATCCGCGCCTCGAGCCGGTAGCCGTCGAACTTGATCTCGTGCACCCAGCCCGCGCCGCCCGGCGCCTTGGCCACCAGCGTCGCCAGCGCCGGCGCCACGAAGTCGGGCAACGGTACAGCGGCGGCGCTTTTCCGCCCCGTCCGGCTCGTTGCCGTCTTACCCACCGCCGCATTTCCCGCCGTCTTGGCCCCGTCCTTCGGCGCCGGCTGGGCGGGCGCGGCCGGCGGATCGGGCTTCAGCCGCCCCGTCCTGGACGACCAGCCCGGCATCTCCCCGGCGATGGCGTCGAGGTCGCGGCCGGTCTTCACCGATTCCGGGCGTTCCTCGAGAATGTCCGGCGCTCCGGCATCGCGGGCGGCTTCGTCCTCGCCCTTGATCAGCAGCCAGTTGTCCCGGCTCTCGCCGGTTTTGCGCGGCATGCGCACCAGGTGCCAGTGCCCGTGCAGCTTCTCGCCGTCGATGCTGAATTCGAGGTGGCCCTTCTTCAGCCCCTTATGCGGGTCGCCGACCGGCTCCCATGTGCCGGTGTCCCACAACAGCACGGTGCCGCCGCCATATTCGCCCTTAGGAATGGTGCCCTCGAAGCTGCCATAGTCGAGCGGGTGGTCCTCCACCTCCACCGCGAGGCGTTTGTCGCCGGGCACGAGGCTCGGTCCGCGCGTCACCGCCCAGCTCTTCAGCACGCCGTCGAGTTCGAGTCGGAGGTCGTAATGCAGCCGGCGGGCGGCGTGCTTCTGGATGAGGTAGCTGTGGCCGGTGCGGCGCGCGGCGCGCCCGCGCGGCTCGGGGGTGGCGTCGAAATTGCGCTTGCGGCGATAGGTGTCGAGGGCCATGGCGCGCCTAGCTCGCTTTCCTGCGCGGTGGGCCGCCGCTCGCCTTGGCGCGGGCGGCGGGCGCGCGCGGCGCGGCGCGCTTGCCCGGTTTGGCCGCGGGTTCGGAGGCCGCCTCGGAGGCCGCCTCCATGCCGGCGCTGCGGCGCAACGCCTCCATCAGGCTCACCACCTTCTCCGGCTTCCTCGCCTTGGGCGGCTTCACCGTGCGCCCGGCCGCCTTGGCCTGCACCAGCTCCACCACCGCCGCCTCGTAGCGGTCGTCGAAGCCGGCGGGGTCGAAGCGTCCCTGCTTGGTGGCGATGATGTGCCGGGCGAGGTCGAGCATCTCCTTGTCGATGCGGACCGGCGCGATGTCGGCGAAGGCCTCGGCGGCGGCGCGCACCTCATAGTCGAAATTCAGCAGCGTCGCGGTCAACCCGTCCTCATGGGCGCGGACCAGCACGGTGCGGACCCGCCGGAACAGCACCGCGCCGGCCAGCGCCGCGACGTTGCGGCGCTTCAGCGTCTCGCGCAGCAGGCCATAGCCCTCCGCCGCCTCCGGGCCGGCAGGGGCGAGATAATAGGGACGGTCGGAATAGAGGTCGTCGATCTCGGCGCAGGCAATGAAGGCGTTCACCGCCAGCGCCTTGTCGCCCTCGGGCACCGTGGCGGCGATCTCCTCCGGCTCGAACACCACATAGCTGTCGGGCTCGACCTCGTAGCCCTTCACCTGGTCGTCGCGCGCGACCTCCTTGCCGGTGTCGCGATCGACGAAGATACGGCGCAGGCGGTTGCCGGTCTTGCGGTTGAAGCCGTGGAAGCTCACCCGCTCGGCGGTCGACACCGCCGTGTAGAGCGCGACCGGAAAGCTGAGCTCGCCGATCCGCAGATAGCCCTTCCACACAGCCCGGGGCGCCATAGGCGGCTCTCCTGCACGGTCCTCGCGATCCTCAACGTGAGGATCGCGCCGGTGTTCCGGGAGAGTTTGCGGAATCGCCGCCCGGCGGCAGGATTCAGCCGAAGGCGCGGAAGCGCACCAGTCCGTCGCGTTGCAGCTGATCGGTGATGACGTCGCCCCAGCGCACATAGGCGTCGAGCGACACCCGCCGTTCCTCCAGCGTCGGCGCCGGCGCCAGCGCCTCCTCCGCCAGCAGCGCCGGCTGGTCGAGGCCGGTCCGGTGCCGCAGGCCGGCGGCGACCCAGGCATCGGTGCCGCCGTCGAGCGCCACCACGCGGCGCGCCGTCCGCTTCTCCAGCTCCGAGGCGGCCAGAGCGGCGAGCCGCCCGTCGGCCGAGGTCAGGATGATCGCTCCGGTGCCGGGTACCTGGGCGACGCCGCTGGCCAGCGTCGAGCGGCGGGCGATGAAGGAGCCCGGCACATAGCGGCGGGGACGGAAATAGGGTGGGGCCGGCTCGACATCGAGCACCACCGCGCCGTCCTGGATCAGCGCGTCGGCCTGCTGCGGCGACACCCCGGCGACCACCGGCTCGCCGCCGGCGATGCGGGGCGCCGCAACGCCGGCTTCCGTCAGCGCTGCGGCCGGCGCGGCATGGACGAAGACGTGCTCGAAGCCGAGCTGGATCAGCCAGGAGGCGGTCAGCGTCGCCCGCACCCCGTCGGCGTCGTCGACGAGCACGATCCGGCCATCGCGGGTGCCGACGAAGCTGTCGGTGGTCTGCACCAGCTGCCCGCCGGGGGCGGAGGTCGCGCCGGGCAGATGGCCGGCGGCGTATTCTTCCGGCGTGCGGATGTCGAACAGATGCAGCGTATGGCTGCCGGCCTCGGCACGCAGCGCCGCCAGTTCGTCGGCATCGATGCGCCGCACGCCGAAGCGCTCCGCTACCCGTGCGGCGGCCTGCTTCGCCCGTTCGAGCCCCTCGGGGCTGGGCGGCGGCAGCCGGGTGTCGGCGCCCTTTGCCGGCTCCAGCCCGGCGAGGAGCCAGGCGGCGGTGCCGTTCTCCAGCGAGACCACCGGGTTGGGGAAGCCGGCATTCAGCAGCGCCTGCGCGCCGATGATGGCGCGCGTGCGGCCGGCGCAATTGATCACCACCGGGGTATCGGGAGATGGAACGGCGTCGAAGATGCGGTAGAGCAGTTCGACGCCGGGAGCCGCCACGCCGCCGGGAATGCTGATGTGGTGAAATTCCTCGATCGGCCGCGTGTCCAGCACCACCACCCCGCCATCCTCGATCCGCTGCCGCAGCTCGGTCGCGGAAATCCGCGGCGTGTGGTAGCGCCGCTCGACGAACTCGCCGAGCGCCTTGCTGAGCGAATATTGCCCGGTGATCAGCTCGAATCCGGCGGCCTGCCAGCCCGCGAGCCCGCCTGCCAGCAGTCGGACATTGGAATAGCCGATCTGCGCCAGCCGGCGGGCGGCGCGCTCGCCGATCTCGCCGCCATCGTCATCGGTGACGACCAGCCGGATCGACCGGCGCGGCAGCAGCGCTTCCACCTTCAGCTCGATCTCGCTCAGCGGCAGCGGCACCGCCACCGAGACGTGCCCGGCCTCGAAGCGCCCGCCTTCGCGCACGTCGACCACCGCGACTTCCTCCGGGCCGAGCACCGCAGCGCGCAGCTCCTCGGCGGAAATCGCGGACACGGGGGCATCGCCCGCAGCGGCGAAGGCGGCGGTGGTGGCATGGACGGTCATGGCGGTCTCCGGGCTGATCGAGGTGGCGTTCGCCTCCCTCGCGCAGGGCGAGGAAGGCAACGATCAGCCTAGGAGCGGAAAAGCGGAGGCGTTTTCGGTCCTTGCGTCCGGATTTGGATCAGCCCGCCGAATGGGCGCGGGGAGAGAGACGATTTTTCTCCCGGCGCCGGGGCAGGCTGGTGGCGACACCAACGCAGCGGAGGAGCGGGTGAAGGCGACGGTCGGAAAATGTCTGCAGCACCAGCGCCTGGCGGGTTGGGCTGCGGCGCTCATGCTGCTGGCGGCGAGTGCGGTGGCCGGGTCGGCAGCGCCGGCGCCGCTGCGGATCGGCGTCGCCCATGTGCCGCCCAAGGCCGACGTGCCGGCGGCGCGGCTCTACACGCAGGACGGCTTCGATCTGGAACTCGCCGCCGAGATCGGCCGCCGCCTCGGCCGCAAGGTCGAGCTGGTCGACATTGGCGACCAGGCGGCGGAAGCGCTCGCCGCCGGCCGCATCGACCTCGCCGTGGCGCCGCAGGACGGGGCGCTTCCCTCGGGCGTCGAGCTGCTGCCCAGCGGCTACCAGTCCGGCCTGTCGGTGGCGATGCGCACCGATACCGATATCCGTTCCTGGGAGGGGCTCGCCGGCCGCAAGGTGTGCGTGGTCGCCTCCAATGATCGCGCCCGCCGCCTGGTGCGCGCCGTCGGCGGGCAGGAAGTTGTCCAGCCGGTGCCGGCGCTCGCCTTGATGCAGGTGCGCACCGGCGAATGCGACGCCGCCATCCATGACGAGGTGGTGCTGCGTCGTCTGTTTGGAGAAGCCGAATGGAAGAAATTTTCTGCCACCCTGCCAGCGCGCGATTCTACACCGCTGGTCGTGGCGCTGCCGGCCGACGGCACCCGGCCGGGCAGCCAGGCGCCGCCGGCCGAGGCGCTGCGCTCGACGCTGGCCGCGCTCGCCGATTCCCGCTTCTGGGATCGGAAGACCGGCGAATGGGCGACGAATGTCGCGCTGGAGGTCTATCTGGAGCAGGACGCGCCGGACTGTCACTGATCAAGGCGCTGCTCCCGCTCCTTGCCCTGTTCCTGGCGCTCGCCTCTCCCGGCGAGGCGCAAGAGGCGCCCTCGCGCTTCACCTTGACCACTCATGACGGCAAGCGTCTCGACGAGAGCGCGCTGCGCGGCCGGCCCTATGTGCTGTTCTTCGGCTTCACCTCCTGCCCGGAGGTTTGCCCGACCGCGCTCTACGAGCTGTCGCAGGTGCTGGCTGAGCTTGGGCCGGAGGCGGATCGGCTGAGGGTGCTGTTCGTCACCGTCGATCCGGCGCGCGATAATCCGGAGCAGCTTGCCGCCTATCTCGGCGCCTTCGATCCACGCATCACCGGCCTCCATGGTAGCGAGGCGGAGACGACGGCGGCGGCCGCATCCTTCAAGGCGACCTATCGCCGGGTGCCGCAGCCGGATGGCGGCTACACCATGGAGCACACCGCCGTGCTGTTCCTGGTCGATGCCCAGGGCCGGATCGCCGACGCCATCGACTATCGCGCCCCGCACGAGGCGCAGCTGGCGCGGCTGCGGCGGTTGCTCGGCACCTCGTGAGGCGGCTCTGCCGGGCACGGGCGGCCGCGCTGCTGCTCGGGCTCGCCGGCGCCGCCATGGCAGGCAGCCGCAGCGCGGATGTTCCTGAAGCCGCGTCGCTGCGTGCGCTCTATGCCCGCCCGCCGGCGCAATGGCCGGCCCCCGAGCTGGAGCCGGGCGCCAATTTCGTCGCCTTCGGCGTGCCGGCGCCGCTGCCGCCGCCAGATCCGGCGCTCGCCCGGCTCGGCGCGACGCTGTTCGGCGATCCGCGGCTCTCCGCCTCCGGGGCGATGAGCTGCGCGAGCTGCCACGATCCCTCCCATAGCTTCGCCGATCCGCGCCCGTTGTGGCCGGCGGCCACCGCCGCCCCTCCGCGCGATGCCCCCTCGCTGCTCGGCGTCGCCCGCTATGCGGGCTTCGGCTGGGAGGGGATGGAGCGCTCGCTCGCCGCCCAGTCGCTGCGCCCGCTGACGCAGCGCGACGAGATGGCCAATGCCGATGCCGCCGTCGTCGCGGTCCGGGTGGCCGGGCTGGCGGAGTATCGCCCGCTCGTCGCCGCCACCTTTGGCGAGGGCGCGATCGACGCCGGCCGTCTCGGCGCCGCGCTCGCCGCCTATCTCGGCGGCCTCGACGCGCCGACCCGCTTCGAGGCTTTCCTCGGCGGTGACTATGGCAGCCTCGGCGACGAGGAGATCCGCGGCCTGCATCTGTTCCGCACCAAGGCCGGCTGCGCCAATTGCCATTCCGGCCCCACGCTCGCCGATGGCGGCGCGCATAATCTCGGCCTGTCGGCCTTCGGTGAGCCGCGCGAGGATCTCGGCCGCTTCCGCCTCACCGGCGAGGTGCAGGATGCCGGCCGCTTCCGCACCCCCAGCCTGCGCCATGTCGGCCGCACCGCGCCCTATATGCATAACGGCCTGTTCCCCAGCCTCGAAGGCGTGGTGAACCTCTATGCCCGTGGCGGCGGCGAAGTCTGGGTGCGCAACGAGGCGGAAGCCCGACATCCGCTCCACGCCGAGGCGGCCCGTCGCGACACGCTGCTGCGCCCGCGCGACCTCGACGCGACCGAGCGCGCCGCCCTCGTCGCCTTTTTGCGTGCGCTATAGTAGATAAAATTGATAGAATATATTGACAATGGCGGCGCCCGATGGCGAGCTATGTCGACACGCGCCCTCGGGGGCCGCCAATCGTCTCACAGGGTGAAGTGCCATGAGCCAGCGCCGCCAATTGTCGCTTAACTTCTTCGTCTATCCCGGCGGCCATCACGAGGCCGCCTGGCGCTACAAGGGCACGGACATCAGCCGGCTCAACGACATCGCCTATTACCAGGACCTCGCCAAACGCGCCGAGGCCGCCACCATCGATTCGCTGTTCTTCGCCGATGGCCCGGTGCTCGCCGACAATATCCGCTACGCCGCCCGCTACCGGGTCGAGCCCATCACCTGGCTGGCCGCCATCGGCGCGGTGACCAGCCATATCGGGCTGATCGCCACCGCCTCCACCACCTATAACGAGCCCTACAACCTCGCCCGGCTGTTCGCCTCGCTGGATCATCTGAGCGGCGGCCGCGCCGGCTGGAACATCGTCACCACCTCGCAGGCCGCCGCTTCGCAGAATTTCGGCCTCGCAGAGCATCCGGTGCATGCCGAGCGCTATGAGCGGAGCCGGGAATTCGTCGAGGTGGTCACCAAGCTGTGGGACAGCTGGGAGGACGAGGCCGTGGTCGCCGACCAGGCGAGCGGACTGTTCGCCGACACCGCCCGCATCCACCCCATCGAGCATGTCGGCAAGCATTTCCGGGTGAAGGGCGCGCTCAACGCGCCGCGCACGCCGCAGGGACGCCCGGTCTATGTCCAGGCCGGCTCTTCCGAGGATGGCCGCTCCTTCGCCGCCCACTATGCCGAGGCGATCTTCACCGCGCACCAGACGCTCGGCAGCGCGCAGGCCTTCTATGCCGACATCAAGGCGCGCGCGAGCGCGCTCGGCCGCCGTCCCGAGCACATCAAGGTGCTGCCCGGCCTCAGCCCCTTCATCGGCTCGACCGAGGCGGAGGCGAAGGCGCTGGAGGACGAGTTCAACGAGCTGATCCAGCCGGAATATTCGCTGCACCAGCTGCTGCGCATGACCGGCATCGACCTGTCGGGCTACGATCTCGACGGCCCGTTCCCGCGCCATCTGCTCGATATCGACGGCACCATCGGCGCGGCGAGCCGCTTCCAGCTCATCGTCGGCATTCTCGACCGCGAGAACCCGACCATCCGCCAGCTGATCAACCGCCTCGCCGGAGGGCGCGGCCACTTCGTTCTCGCCGGCACGCCGGAGCGCATCGCCGATGAGATCCAGCAATGGTTCGAGAACGGCGCGGCGGACGGCTTCAACATCATGCCGCCCTGGCTGACCGGCGGGTTCGACGCGTTCGCCGACGAAGTGGTGCCGCTGCTGCGCCGGCGCAGTCTGTTCCGCACCGAATATCGCGGCCGCACCCTGCGCGACCATTACGGCCTGCCGCGTCCCGACAGCCGCTTCGCCGGCGATCATCTGCGCGCCAGCGCCTGAACGGCCGCTATGACGCTCCCGGATCCCCACAGCATCGCCATCGTCGGCGGCGGCTTCGCCGGCGCGGTGACCGCGCTGCGCCTCATCGCCTCCAGCACCGGCCGGCTCGACCTGACGGTGGTCGAGCCGGCGGCTCGGCTCGGCCGCGGCATCGCCTATGCCACGAGCGAGCCCGATCACGTCGTCAACGGCCTTGCCGGCGGCTTCGCCCTGCACGAGAACCAGCCGGAACGGCATTTCCTCGACTGGCTGAGCGCCGAGGCCGAAGCCGGGCGCTGGGCGCCGCCGGCTGGCGACATCGCCCAGGCATCGCCGCCGCGTGCGCTTTACGGCGCCTATCTCGAACGCGAACTGGCGGAAGCGGTGAGGAGGGCGGGCGGACGGGTACGCTTCACCCATCGCCGCGACCGGGTGGTCGATGTCGACGGCCACACGCTCACGCTGGCCTCCGGCGCCGCGCTTGCCGCCGGGCGGGTGGTGCTGGCCACCGGGCTGCACCGCCGCGAGCCAGCGCTCGCCGTCGGGCTTCTCGGCCATCCGGCCTATGTCAGCGACATCTTCGCCGCCGATGCCTTCGCGGGTGTCGAGGCCGCCGCCGATGTCCTGCTGCTCGGCTCCGGCCTGTCGATGCTGGATGCGGTGGTGAGCCTGGAGAAGCGCGGCTTTCGCGGCCGCTACACCGTGGTCTCCCGCCGGGGGCTGCTGGTGGCGCCGCGCCGCGAGGTCGCGCCATGGCCCGGCACGCCGCAGGCGGGCGAGCTGCCGCGCGATGCGCGCTCGGTGCTGCGCTGGATCCGGTGCGAGCGCCGGGCCGTGGCGGCGGCGGGGGCGACTGGCAGAGCCTGCCGCCGCTGTTCCGCCAGCATGCGGCGGCGATCTGGGCCGGGCTCGCCAATCGCGAGCGGACCCGGCTGGCTCGCCGCCTGCTGCCCTATTGGAACCTCGCCATGCACCGGGGCGCGCCGTCCTCCTACGCGTTCTTCGCCCGGGCGCAGGCCGAGGGCCGGCTGCGCCATCTGGCCGGCACCGTCACCGGGATCGAGCCGGGCGACGCCGGTCTGCGCGCCGGTCTGCGCGCCGTCCTGCGTCCCAAGGGCGGCGGCGCGCCGCTTCACCTCGACGCCGATCGGGTGGTGAGCAGCCTCGGCTTCGAGTTCGACTGGACCCGCATCGACGACCCGCTGGTGCGCAACTTGTTGCGCCGGGGCCATGCCGTGCCGCACCCCGTGGGCGTCGGCGTGCGGGCGGATCCGGCGACGCTGGCGCTCGTCGACAGCGAGGGACGCATCTCCGACACGCTGTTCGCGGTCGGCCATCCCTTGCGCGGCGAGCTGTTCGAGGCAAGCTCGCTCAAGGAGCAGATCGACCAGGCCACCCGGCTGGCCGTCCTCCTCGCCCACCGGGCCGAGGCGGCGGCCCGGCAGGTGGCCTGAAAATCCCATTCGGAGACAAGACCATGAACGAGATCACTCCTGCCGAGCATTTCCGTGACGCCGAGGCCGTGGCGCCCGAGGCGCTGCAGAAGCGCTATCGCGAGCCGGCCGCCGCTGCCGGGCTGCCCTGGAGCGAGACGCTTTCCGTGCTGCTGAACCACCGTTCGGTGCGCGCCTTCTCGCCCGAGCCGCTCGCCGAGGGCACGCGGGAGGTGCTGGTGGCGGCGGCGCAGTCGGCGCCGAGCTCCTCCAATGTGCAGGCCCTGAGCATCGTCTCCGTCGAGGACCCGGCGCTGCGGGCGCAGCTTGCCGCCATCGCCGGCAACCAGAAGCATATCGAGACCGCCGGGCTGTTCTTCGTCTTCGTCGCCGATCTCTCCCGCGTGCAGCGCCTCGCCGAGCGCGAGGGCCTCACCAGCGACGGGCTCGACTATACCGAGAGCTTCCTCATCGCCTCGCTCGATGCCGCCTTCGCGGCGCAGAATACGCTGGTGGCGGCCCAGTCGCTCGGGCTCGGCGCGGTCTATATCGGCGCGCTGCGCAACGATGCCGCCGCGGTGGCGCATGTGCTCAAGCTGCCGCCGCGCGCCTATGCCGTGGTCGGTCTCGCCATTGGCCGGCCGGACCCGGCGGTGGCGACCGACGTCAAGCCGCGCATTCCGCAGCCGGGCATCCTGCACCGCGACGTCTATTCGACCGTCGGCGAGGATGAGGCGCTGGCCCGCGCCGACCGGCACGCTTTGGCGTTCCGCGCCGAGCAGGGGCTCGACGCCACGCCCTGGACGCGGCTGGCGCTGCAGAGGCTGCACGCCGTCGCCTCGCTGAAGGGGCGGCACGTGCTGCGCCGCCAGCTCGAGGCGCTGGGTTTCCCGTTCAAGTGACGACAAGCCGCCCCGCCGGGGGCGGCGGGAAGGAGGGGAATGGACAAGATCGACCACAATATCCTGCGCATCCTGCAGGCCGACGCCTCGAAGCCCATTGCCGAGATCGCTCGGCTGGTGAACCTGTCGCAGACGCCGTGCTGGAACCGCATCCGCAAGATGGAGGCGGAAGGCATCATCAAGGGCCGGGTGGCGCTGGTGGATTCGCGCAAGGTCGGGCTCGGCCTCACCGCCTTCGTGGCGGTGGAGGCGATCAACCACACCCGCGAATGGGCGGCCAATTTCCGCCGCCTCGTGCAATCGATGCCGGAGGTGATGGATTCCTACCGCATGGCCGGCGACATCGATTACCTGCTGCGCGTCGTCGTGCCCGACATGCAGGCCTATGACGATTTCTACAATCGCCTGATCGAGGGCGCCTCGCCCAAGAACGTCACGTCGCGCTTCTCGATGGAGGTGCTTTCGTCGCGAACCGTCCTGCCGTTCTGACCCCCCGTCGATGCCGCAACTCTACGGCATGCGATCGGATGCTGAATCCTTACTGGGCCATTTATTGAGTATAAATTTCTCCATCTGACGGATTCATTGGATGAAGATCTGTTTCCGTTTCTGACCGTTCTGCTTAACGTCACGTGATCATCTTTCAGGCGACGTTTAAATACGGAGACGGACGTGGAAAAAAGGTTGGGTTCGGCCGCTGGGCGCGGCTTCGGCAAGGTTTCGAGCAAGGTTTCGAGCAAGATTTCGCCCAGGGTCTCATCCAGAATCTTGCGCGGCAAATTCCTCGGGGCCTGCCTCGGCAAGGCGGCGCTGGTCGCCGCCGCGCTCGCGGTCTCCGCGCCGCTGGCGAGCGCCGCCGAGCCGCTGACCTTCGTCAACCTCCAGCTCAATCCCTGGTCGGTGGTGGCGCAGGAGAAGGGCATCTTCAAGGAGGAATTCGACAAGATCGGCGTCAAGGAGGTCAATCTCATCGCCTCCGGCGCCGCCGAGCTGTCGGGCGCCGAATCCGCCGGCCTCAACCGCGGTTCCATCGCCATCGCCCAGCGCATGCTCTATCCCGCTACCGCGCACCGGGCCAACGGCCTCGATGCCGTGGTGGTCTGGGTGTCGGAAGCGTCGAACAAGTACCGCACGCCGCTGCTCGCCCGCGCCGACAATAACGAGATCAACTCCATCGCCGACATGGAGGGCAAGGTCTACGGCTCCAACCGCATCGGCTGCTCCTACACCTCGGTGTTCGAATCCTTCGAGGCTGCCGGCCTGCCGCTCGACACCCGCCTGAAGGCCGGCAAGATCCGCTATGAGGGGGTGGAGAACAACGGCGCCCGCAATGCGGCGTTGCTCTCCGGCGCCGTGGACGGGCTCGCCACCCATATCGGCAACAATTCCGGCGCCGCGCTCTATCTCTCCGGCAAGGTGAAGATCGTCGGCCGCACGGTGGAGAAGGGCGTCTATGAGAATGGCGCCGGCCGCGTCTCGTTCTTCGCCATGCGCGATTTCGCCGAGCAGTATCCCGAGGCGGTGAAGGCCTTCCTGATCTCCTATCGCCGCGCCACGGCGTGGATCCAGGACAATGTCGACGAGGCGGCGGCGATCATCTCCAAGGGCACCCGCGTGCCGGTCAACATCGCCAAGTTCCAGATCGTCGACCCGTCGGGCTACGAGTTCATCGCCGGCGACACCTCGGCCGACAATGTCCGCCACGCCATCAGCGAGTTCCAGGACTGGTACATCGCCCATGGCGACGACGTCTTCACCGACCGCAAGCTGAGCCAGCAGGACATCGCCACCTTCGTCGACGGCAAGTTCTTCAAGGGCGGCGAATATTCCATCTACTGACGCGGAGCGGACCACGCCACGCCGGGGCGGTTCCACCGTCCGCGGCGTGGCGGCCGCCAAAGGCGAGCCGGCATCATCATGACCGACGCAACCACCTCCACTTTCGGCGTCCGCCCCTATACGGGTGCGCAGACCCCGTCTTCGGCCCGCGCGGCGCGCCGTCCCGCCGGCCGCCGCTTTATCGGCATCATCCTGCCGATAGGGCTTCTGATCGCCTGGTCGCTGGCCTCCTGGCTCGCCTGGGTGCCGGCGGTGTTCCTGCCCTCGCCGCTGGCGACGGTGGAAGCCTTCGTCGCCATGGTGACGCGCCAGTCGCTGCATCAGGACTTCCTGCGCTCGATCAACATCGTCAGCCAGGCCTTCGTCTACGGCTCCATCGCCGCGGTGGTACTCGGCGTGGCGGCGGGGCTGTCGTCGAACGTCGAGCGCTTCTTCGGTCCCACCTTCGACAGCATCCGCCACATTCCCGGCGTCGCCTGGCTGCCGCTCATCGTGCTGTGGCTCGGCCTCGGCGCCCCGGCGCAGATCCTCGTCATCGGCAAGTCGGTGTTCTTCCCGGTGTTCCTCAACACGCTGCAGGGCATCCGCAATGTCGAGAAGAGCCATATCGAGCTCGCCAAGGTGCTCACCCTCACCCGCTCGCAACTGATCCGCCGCGTGGTGATCCCGAGCGCGGTGCCCAGCATCATGGTCAGCCTGCGCTACGCCGCCGGCGTCGCCTGGGCGCTGGTGGTCACCGCCGAAGGCCTGAGCGGGCAGGAGGGCCTCGGCTACCTGATCTTCCGCGCCCAGAACCTCTTGATGACCGACCAGCTGATCGTCTGCATGGTCATCATCGGCGTCGTCGGCTTCGCCATCGATCGGCTGATGCTGCTGCTGCAACGCTTCGTGCTGCGCTGGAAGCAGGGCTTCGAGGGCTGAGGAGCCGAGCAGCACCTGCTGTCTTTCCCTCTCCCCATTGGGGAGAGGTGCCCCGCGCAGCGGGTCGGTGAGGGGAGACGCGCTCGGGAAGCGTCGAAGACCCCTCACCCCAGCCCTCTCCCCGTCGCGGAGAGGGAGTCCCCCAACATCCGGCAAAGGATCCCCGCCATGACCATCGCCGTCGACCGTTCCATCGCAGCCCATGCGCAACCGCTGCTGCGCGAGCTGATCTACACCATCTGCCCGGTTCTGGTGGCGTCCAACGTGGCGCTGGAACTCGGCTGGATCCATGATGAGCTGGCCCGCGTCGGGGCGAAGCCGACCTATCTGCGCTCGGCGCTCTCCGACGTCGCCTGGCCGGCGCATTACAGCCACGATTCCGACCGGCTGCTGCGCGATGGCGGCAACAGCCCGGCGATCTGGTCGAAGGCCGATCTGCGCCCCACCGTGCTGCTCGGCCTCACCCAGGCGCAACCGGCCGGCAAGGTGCTGGTGCGTACCGATTCCGACATCCACCGCGTCGCCGATCTCAAGGGTCGCCGCTTCGGCCTCTATAAGAGCCAGCGCAACGAGAAGATCGACCATCGCCGCGCCACCGGCGAGCACGGCATCCTCGCCGCATTGGCCCTGCACGGACTCTCCGCCAAGGATGTGGAGATCGTCGATATCGAGGACGCCGACGCTCACACCGAAAGCCTCGCCGATACCCCGGCCGGCATCTGGGCGCAGCGCCGCGCCACCAGGCAGGACGAGCTGATGCTGGAGGCGAGGGCGCTGGACGCCGGCACCATCGACGCCATCTACGATTACTCCATCGGCGTCGACATCCGCCTCACCCAGACCGGCCGCTTCCGGGTGATCGAGGATCTTGATCGCTACCCGGACTGGACGCTGCGCATCGCCAATGCCCCGCGCACCCTCACGGTGAGCCGCGAGTTCGCCGAGGCCAATCGCGACATCGTGGTGGCCTGGCTGCGCGCCGCCATCCGTGCCGGCCGCTGGATCAACGCCCATCCGGAGGCGGCGGCGGACATCTTCTACCGCACCACCATCTATGCCGACCGCGACGCCATCGCCCGCGCGTTGCGCGACTTCGATCTGGTGCCGAACCTGTCGAAGCAGAACCTTGCCGGGCTGCGCATCGAGACCGATTTCCTGCGTGCGCATGGCTACATCGCCAATGATGTCGACGTGAACGAATGGGCGGATTCTTCCTATCTGGAAGAAGCCCTCACGTCGCTGCGGCGCGGCTGATGCGGGGGACGGAGATCATGATCGATATTCTCGAACGCCCTTCGGCTTCCGCGCCCGCCCCCGTCAAGGTCGGCGCCCGCGAAGCCTGGTACACCATCTGCCCGACTTTCGTGGCGTCCAATGTGGCGCAGGAGTTCGGCTGGATCGAGGAAGAGCTGCGCAAGATCGGCGCGTCGCTGTCCTATCTGCGCTCGCTCCCGGTGGAGCAGGGCTACCTCCCGCATTTCAGCCACCGCTTCGCGCATCTGTTCCGCGACGGCGGCAACATCCCCTCGATCTGGGCCAAGGCCGACAATGTCGATACCACGCTGATCGGCCTCACCGAAACGCAGCACGGCGGCACCATCGTGGTGCGGGCCGACGATGCCGCCCGCAGCGTTGCGGCGCTGAAGGGCCGGCGCTTCGGGCTGTCGCGGAGCGCCAATCCCGCCAGGATCGACTGGTGGCGGGCGACCTCCGAGCAGGGCATCCTGAAAGCGCTGGCGCTCGCCGGCCTGTCCCGCGCCGATGTGGAGATCGTCGATATCGCCAATGACGACCGCGGCTTCGGCGAGGCATCGCGTCCGTCCGAATTATGGGCGAAGCGGCGCGGCGATCTCGTCTTCACGCCCGAGGCGCGGGCGCTGGAAGCCGGCGAGATCGATGCCATCTTCGCCAGCCACGGCCGCGCGCTGGGGCTGGAACGGACCGGCGGGTTCAAGCAGGTGGAGGATTTCTCCCGCCATCCCGACTGGGCGCTGCAGGTTTCCAACAGCCCCTATGCGCTGACCGTGAACACCGACTTCGCCAGGGCGAACCGCGACATCGTCGTCGCCTTCCTGCGCGCCACGGTGCGGGCGGCGCGCTGGCTCGACGGCAATCGCGAGGCCGGCGCGGCGATCCTTCACCGCGTCACCTATCACCCGAGCGTTGCCGACACCGCCGCCGCCATCGCCGGCACCGATTTCCTGCCGGCGCTGACGCCGCGCAAGCTCGCCGGCATCGACCTGCAGAAGCGCTTCCTGGTCGAGCACGGCTACATCAGCCGCGATTTCGACAGCCGCGACTGGGCCGACGCCTCCTATCTCGACGAAGCGCTGGAGTCTCTTCCCTCATGACCGCACGCGGCAATCTCGAAATCCACGACGTCGAGAAGCATTACGACGTCGACGGCCGTCCGCTGAAGATCCTCGACCACATCAACATCGATGTCGCCGACGGCGAGTTCGTGTCCATCGTCGGGCCGAGCGGCTGCGGCAAGTCGACCATCCTGCGGCTGGTGGTCGGGCTCGACGACGACTATTCCGGCACCATCCGCCTGCATGGAGAACCGATCCGGGGAACCAGCCTCGATCGCGGCATCGTCTTTCAGGACCACCGCCTGCTTCCCTGGCTGACGCTGGAGCAGAATATCGGCCTCAGTCTGGAGAATGCCGGCCTGAGCGGCGAGGAGAAGAAGCGCACCATCGCCGAGCACATCGCGCTGGTGGGGCTGCGCGGCTTCGAGAAGGTCTATCCCTACCAGCTCTCCGGCGGCATGGCGCAGCGCGCCGCCATCGCCCGCGGCCTGGTCGGCCGGCCGGAGATCCTGCTGCTCGACGAGCCGCTCGGGGCGCTGGACGCGCTGACGCGGCTGCGGCTGCAGGAGGAACTGCTCAGCATCTGGCGGATCGAGAAGACCACCATGATCCTGGTGACCCACGACGTCGACGAGGCGATCTATCTCAGCGACCGGGTGCTGGTGATGACCGCCAATCCCGGCCGCATCGTCAGGGAGATCACCGTCGACCTGCCGCATCAACGCGACCGCGGCAGCGCCGCCTTCGCGGCGATCAAGCGGGATATCCTGCGCGAGATGGGCGACTACGCCGTGCACGTGGCGGCGGCATGAGCGGGTCGGCCATGCCATGGGCGTTTCGGCCTGATCGGACAGCGCTAGTCCGGTTTCGGTCTCATCGTACACCTCACCCTACTGGCGGCCGAGGCTGGCGCAGGCTCGTCCGAGGTGCGGTGCTGGCGCTGGTGGTGGGGGCGGCCAGCGCGGCGGGGGCTGTCGATACCCCGCCTTCCGACGCCCTCCCGGACCTCGCGCCCATCCGCGCACTGATCTATTCGGGGGACTATGAGAAGGCGGCGTCCGAATTGGGCGATCTCGCGACCCGGGTGCGCCATGCCGATGTGTTCAACCTGCTCGGCTACAGCCTGCGCAACCTCAAGCGCTACGACGAGGCGGACCGCTGGTACCGCGAGGCGCTGTATTTCGACCCGACCCACCGTCAGGCCATTGAATATCAAGGGGAATTGTTTCTTGCCATCGGCAGGCTCGACAAGGCGCGGGAGAACCTCGTCACCCTCAGAATCTTTTGCCGCACTGGCTGCCCCGAGCTCGACACGCTGCGCAAGGCTTATGCGGAGGCGGGCGGCAAGGAATAGGCGGGGCGCGGATCACCTGTGGAAGAGAGGCCGGGCATTGCCCGGCCTCTCGCGTCAGGTCACTTGTTCACGTCGGTCCAGATGCGGGTATAAAGCTCGCTGACTTCCGGCGGGCAGGCGGTGAGGAACTCACCGGCCTTCTCGAACTCAGCCGGCACCACCAGTTCGGGCGCGCTCTTCATCTCGGCGGGCATGAACTCGGCCGAGCCCTTGATTCCATTGGCATATTTGGCAAAGGACGAGATCAGTGCCGCGTTTTCCGGCTCCATGATGAAGTTCATGAACAGCTTGGCGTTCTCGACATTCTTGGCGTCCTTGAGGATCGCCACGCTGTCCATGAAGAAGGGAAAGCCCTCCTTCGGATAGCCGAAGGCGATGTCGGGATTCTTCATCCGCGCGCGCATCACCGCGCCGTTCCAGTAATAGACGCCGGCATAGTCGCCAGATGGCAGCTTCTCGGTGACGGAATAGTCCATCGCCAGCCATTTAGACTTGGCCGCGACAAGGGTGTCGCGCACCTTCTTCAACAATTCCTTGTCGGCGGTGCACCAGTTTCCGCCGAGATATTTGATGGTGAGAAACAAGACGTCGTTCATCTCAGGGGCGACGTTGATCTTGCCCGCCAGTTCTGGCGGCGGGTCAAGGATGACCTTGGCGGTGTTGATGTCGCCGCCATAGACCTTCTTGTTGACGCCGACGCCGGTCAGGCCCCACTGCCAGGGCGTGGTGTAGTGCCGGCCCGGATCCCACGGCACGTTCACCCAGCGCTCGTCGACATTCTTGAAGTTCGACATCTGGTCCGGCCGCGCCTCGAGCAGCAGGCCTTCCTTGACCCAAATCGGCACGTAATTGGCCGAGGGCACGACGATGTCGAAGCCGTGGCCGCCGGCGCGCACCTTGGCGAGCGCGGTGTCGTTGGAATCGTAGTCGGTGACGGTGACTTTGACTTTGTACTTGTCTTCGAACTTCTTGATCATCTCGGGGCTGGTGTAATCGCCCCAATTGTAGATGTTGAGCGCGCCTTCGGCCGCGGCACTGCCGGCAAAGCCGAGGATCGCGAGCATCGCGCCTGCGGCCGTCATCTTCCAGTTCATGGTTCCCGTCTCCGTCAGGTTGTCGTTAGACCTGGTTTCGTCAGGTCTTCTTGCGGTTAATGAAGAAGAAGACTGTCACCAGCAGCACCGACAAGGCGAGGAAGGCGGTGGCGATGGCGTTGACCTCGGGAGTCACCGTGCGGCGGAGCTGGCCGAGCATGTAGGTCGGCAGCGTGTCCTGCCCGCCGGACTTCACGAACTCGCTGATGACCACGTCGTCGAGCGAGATGACGAAGGCCAGCATGAAGCCGGCGATCATGCCCGGGCGCAGCAGCGGCAGCGTCACCCGGCGGAACACGTTCCATGGCGTCGCGTAGAGATCGGCGGCGGCGCGTTCGAGCGCGCTGTCCATGCCTTCGAGCCGTGCGCGAATCGGCAGGTAGGCGAAGGGGATGCAGAAAGCGGTATGGGCGAGGATCAGATAGCCGAGCCCGGAATAGCCGGTCCATACCTTGACGCGTGCGAACACGATGAGGAGCGCGACCGCCGTGACTATCTCCGGCACCATCAACGGCAGGTTGATGAAGGCATATTTGACCCCGAGCCCGCGATAGGCGGCGGTGCGCGTGGTGGCGATCGCCGCCATGGTCGCGGCGGTCGTGGCAAAGATGGCGGCGCTCAGCGCAATGACGAGCGAGCGCCAGGCGGCATCCTGCACCGCCGTATTGGCGGCGGCGTCGGCGAACCAGCGCAAGGAGAGGCCGCCCCAGGCGGTCAGCGACTCCGAGCCGTTGAAGGCGTAGGCCACCAGCGTGATGATCGGCAGATACAGCAGTGCGAAGGTGAACAGCGCGAGGAAGGCAAAGCCGGGCAGGGCGCGAATGTCGAAGCGGGGTTTGTTTACGCGGATTTCAGCCATGTCCCGCCCCCGAGCGCGACGCGTTGCGCACATAGAAAAGCATGGCGACCATCACCAGCACCATCAGGGTGATGGAGATGGCGGCGCCGAGCGGCCAGTTGCGGCCGGCGCCGAACTGCAGCTCGATGAGGTTGCCGAGCATCAGGTTCTTGCCGCCGCCCAGGACGCGCGGAATCACATAGGCACCGAGCGAGGGCACGAAGACCAGGATCGAGCCGGCGACGATGCCGGGCTTGACCAGCGGAATGATGATACGCCGCAGCACCGCCCAGCGGCTGGCGTAGAGGTCGTAGCCGGCCTCGATCAGCCGGAAATCGAGCTTTTCCATGCTGGCATAGAGCGGCAGCACCATCAGCGGCAGATAGACATAGACCATGCCGAACAGGATCGCCCAGTCGGTGTACATGATCTGCAGCGGCTGATCGATGATGCCGAGCGCCCGCAGCACGGTGTTGAGGATGCCCTCGTTACGGATCACCTGCTGCATGGCGAAGGTGCGGATGAGCAGGTTGGTCCAGAACGGGATGGTGATGAGGAACACCCAGATTTCCCGGGAACTGCGCGGCCGCGTGGCGATGAAATAGGCGGTCGGGAAGCCGAGCGCCAAGGTTGCCAGCGTGGTGATGATCGACAGCTTCACCGAGCGCCACAGGATCGACAGGTGCGCGTCGGCCAGGGTGATGGTGTCGTCGAACATGTCGCGCTGGAACAGCACGGAGAACCAGCCGTCGAGCGAATATTGGCCGAACTTCACGTCGCCATAGTCGCCCTTCGCCATGAAGGAATAGGCGAGCATGACGAAGAGCGGTCCGATGGCGGCGATGAAGACGATGACGAGCGCCGGCGCCGACAACAGCCAGCGGCGGCGGATGCTTTCATGCTCGGCGCGCTTGGCGATCTCTGCCGCGGTTGCCATCGTCAATCCCGCAGCACTTGCGCGGCATCCGCCGCGATCTCGATGCCCACCCGGTCGCCGATCGCAAAGCCGCAGGACTGAGCGCGGCTGTTCTGCTGTCGCACGGTAAACAGATCGTCTTCGCCGAGGCGCACATGGATGTGGGTGTCGGTGCCGAAATAGACGATGTTCTCCACCGTGCCGGCGAGCTGGCCGCCCTGCGGCACGGCCCGCGCATGCTCCGGCCGCACCACGATGGTCGCTTCGCCCTTTGGCTGGAAGCCTTCGGCGACGGTGGCAAGGATGTCGGTACCCGACTTGAGCCGCACGTTGGCGACACCGTTGGAGATGCCGGTGACGGCGGCGGTGAGGAAGTTGGTTTCGCCGATGAAGTCGGCGACGAAGCGTTCGGCCGGCTTGTCGTAGATGTCCCAGGGCGAGCCGATCTGCCGCACCTTGCCCTTCGACATGACCGCGATGCGGTCGGACATGGTGAGCGCTTCCTCCTGGTCGTGGGTGACGAAGACGAAGGTGATGCCGGTCTCATGCTGCAGGCGCTTCAGCTCGATCTGCATCTCCTTGCGCAGCTTGTAGTCGAGCGCCGAGAGCGGTTCGTCCAGCAGCAGGACCTTGGGCGCCGGTGCCAGCGCCCGGGCAAGCGCGACACGCTGGGCCTGGCCGCCGGAGATCTGGTCGGTGCGTCGCCGGGCGAGTTCTTCCATGTGTACGAGCTTAAGCATCTCGGCCACGCGGGCCGCGATCTCGCCCTTCGGCCGGCCGCGCATCTGCAGGCCGAAGGCCACGTTCTCCCACACGGTGAGGTGAGGGAACAGGGCGTAGCTCTGGAAGACGGTATTGATCGGCCGCTTGAAGGGAGGCAGGCCAGCAATGTCCTGGCCATCGAGCAGGATGGCGCCTTCGGAGGGATATTCGAAGCCGGCGATCAGCCGGAGAAGAGTGGTCTTGCCGCAGCCGGAGGGACCGAGCAGGGTGAAAAACTCGTTCTCGCGTATGGCGAGCGACACATTGTCGAGCGCGCGTAGCGCGCTGGGCCCTTCCCCAAATTGCTTGACGATACTCTTGGCTTCTATTGCGACGCGCTTGTCCTGTGCCGTGGCAGGCTCCGGCATCATTCACCCGTTGGTTATTGCCGTTCTCTGGAGGCCCCGGATAATCCCCGAGTCCGTTGTTGTTGAAACCAGCCTATGGGACGGCTTGGCGGCGGGCAAGCAGGCCGGCTAAGAATGTGATCAAATTTTTGGCCAGCCGATTTGAGGAGCAGCCCTTGCCGAGCGCCGACGTCATCATCGAGAACGCCCGCATCCTCACCATGGACCCTGCACGGCCTTCCGCCGAGGCGATCGCCCTGAGGGGCGGCAGCATTCTCGCCGTCGGCTCCCGTGCCGAAGTGGCGGAGATGGCCGGCCCGACGACCCGACGGATCGACGCCGGCGGCGCCAGCGTGCTGCCCGGTTTCATCGACAGTCATATCCATCTCTTCACCGGCGGAGCCCAACTCGCCAGCCTGTCGCTCGCCGGCTTCACCGGCTTCGAGCAGATTGCGGCGGCGATTCGCGAACGGGCCCGGTCCGATGCGTCCAAGGTGCTGATTGCCGAGCAGGCGGCCTATTTCATGTTCGGCGACGACCAGCCGATCACGCGGCAATTGCTCGACCGAGTGTTGCCGGACCGGCCGCTCGCTTTGTTCGCCAGCGACCATCACACCATGTGGGCGAACACCAAGGCGCTCGAGGCTGCCGGCATTCTCCACGGCAGGGATTTGCCGCCCGGCAACGAGATCGTCATGGGTACCGACGGGCTTGCCACCGGCGAGTTGCGGGAGTTCGAGGCCATGGCGCCGATCTCGGCGCTGACGCCGACCGGCGGGCGCGAAATGCTCGGCCTTGCCGGTCACGAGCCGAAGACGCCGCCGACCGCCGCCGACCGCGCTGTCGACAAGGAAATCATCAAGCAAGGACTCGCTTATTGCGCCTCGCTCGGCATCACCAGCTTCCACAACATGGACGGCAATTTCTACCAGCTGGAACTGCTGGGAGAGATCGAGGCGGCGGGCGAATTGATCGTGCGCGGGCGGGTGCCGTTCCGCTTCACGCCGGGGATGGCGCTCTCCGAGCTTGAAAAGGCGGTGGAGATGCGGTCGCGCTGGCACTCCGACCGGCTGAAGGCCGATTTCGTGAAGATCTTCATGGATGGCGTGGTGGAATCCACCACCGCTCATATGTTCGAGGACTATATCGGCTCGCCGGGCGTGCGCGGCGCCTCCTATTTCGAGCAAGGCGAATTCGACGCCATCTGCACCGAGATCGACCGCCTGGGCTTCCAGATCACCGTCCATGCCATTGGCGATCTGGCCGTCAACCGCACTCTCAACGGCTATGAGGCGGCGCGGCGCGCCAATGGCGCTCGCGACAGCCGCCATCGCATCGAGCATATCGAGTTGCTGGCGCCGCGCGACCTTGGCCGTTTCGCCGAGCTCGGTGTCATCGCCTCGATGCAGCCGACCCACGCGCCGGGGGGGTATTATCCGCCGGAGCCGATCCTCTCCATGATCGGCCGCGAACGGATGATGCTGGCCTATCCCTGGCAGACTATCCGTGATACCGGCGCCCGCTTGGTCTTCGCCAGCGACTGGCCGGTGGCGCCGCTCGATCCGTTGCTGGGCATCCGCACGGCGGTGACACGCGGCCCGGTATTCGAGGGCGCGCCGGACGAGCGCCAGAGCCTCGTCGACTCGATTGCCGGCTTTACCCGCGACGGCGCCTTCACCGAATTTGCCGAAGCGAACAAGGGCGTGCTCCGGCCGGGTGCGGTGGCGGATGTGGTCATACTCGACGGCGACATCGAGACGACCGCGCCCGACGAGATCGACGCGATGAAGGTGGCCGCCACCCTCTGTGGCGGCCAGATTACCTATGAGCGCAGCGCGGCGTAGCTGATCGGCGGGCGGC
The DNA here is from genome assembly GCF_018390605.1 of Ancylobacter defluvii. Taxonomy (GTDB): domain Bacteria; phylum Pseudomonadota; class Alphaproteobacteria; order Rhizobiales; family Xanthobacteraceae; genus Ancylobacter; species Ancylobacter defluvii. The sequence goes on along the minus strand of NZ_JAHBGD010000019.1, from coordinate 152,269 downwards.
GCTGGAACCACGGCGCCGCATCCTCGATGCGGGCGCAGACACCGAGCAGCAATTCGTCGCGCCCGAAGCCGGCGGCGAGATGGACGCCGACCGGCAGCCCGTCCTCGGTCCAATGCAGCGGCAGCGAGGCGGCCGGCTGGCCGGAGGCGTTGAAGGCGGCGGTGAAGGGCGAATAGGCGAACACCATCCCCGGAGCCATCCGGTAATCGACATAATCCTTGCCGAGATGGTTGAAGCGACCAAGCCTTGCCGGCGGCTCGGCCAGCGTCGCTGTCAGCAGCAGGTCGTAGCGCTGGAAGAAGCGGGCCAGCTCGCGGCCATAGGCGTGCACCTTGTTGACGGCCTCGAGATAGTCGGCGCCGCTCACCGTGCGGGCATAGGCGATCGCGGTGCGGGCGACGTTCTCGATCTCGTCCTCGGCGAGCGGGCGGCCGCGCCGGCGCACCGCGCTCTCGACCGACAGTGCCGTGCCGCAGGCGATCACCTTGGTCCAGGCGACCATCATGCCGGAGGTGTCGGCATCGAGGCGAGCTTCCTCAACCTGGTGGCCGAGATCTTCCAGCAGCCGCGCCGCCTTCTCGACCGCGGCACGGCATTCGGGATGGATCGCCTCGCCGGTGAGGTTGGTCGGGATGAAGGCGATGCGCAGCGGCTTGTCCTGCCGGCCGAGCGCGGCGCCGAACGAGGCCTCCAGCGGTGGCGCCGCATAGGGCGCGCCGAGATCAGAGCCGTGGGTGGCGTCGAGCAGCACGGCGGTGTCGCGCACCGAGCGGGTCAGGAAGCCGTCGATCGCCATGCCGGCCCAGCCCTCGCCGACATAGGGGCCGTCGGGCAGGCGGGCGCGAGTGGCCTTGAAGCCGAATAGGCCGCAGCTTGAGGCCGGGATGCGCACCGAACCGCCGCCGTCCGAGCCGTGCGCCACCGGCACCATGCCGGAGGCCACCGCCGCCGCCGCCCCGCCGGAGGAGCCGCCGGGCGTGTGTTCTGGGTTCCACGGGTTGCGGGTCGGCCCGCCATAGACCGCGGCCTCGGTGGTCGGGCCGACGCCGCCCTCCGGCGAGGTGGTCCGGCCGAAGGTGACGAGGCCGGCCATCTTCAGCCGGGCATAGATCGCCGAATCCTGGCCGTAATGCGTGTTGGCGAACAGCCGCGAGCCGTTGTTGGACGGAAAGTCGATCGCCTCGGCGCCGAGGTCCTTCAGCAGGAAGGGCACGCCCTTGAGCGGACCGTCGGGCAGCCCCTCGGCGATGAGGCGGCGTGCGACATCTTCCCGCTGCATCACGACGGCGTTGAGCCGCGGGTTGAGTGCTCCGACCCGTCGCAGCGCCTCGTCGAGAAGTTCGGTGGGGGTTATCTCCCGCCGGCGTACCAGATCGGCCAGCGCGACGGCGTCGCAGCTCTCGAACAGATCACTCAAATTCACGATCGAACTCCAGTACCCGGCGTTTCGTCATGGGATGGCGAAACTTCACGGCTCGGTGCGCAGCGTTGTCGCTTCCGGCGGCGAGCGGAACATCAGCGCGGCGACGGCGAACAGGGCGCAGGCCAGCGCCACGAAGGCCACCAATCCATGCGTCGTCGCCTGCATGGCGACGCCGGCCATGGTCGGCCCGATCAGGGCGCCGACGCCCCAGAACAGTCCCATACCGGCATAGATGCCGACAATGTCGCTGCCGGAGAAGCGGCTGCCGACGATGGTCAGCATCATGGTGTAGATGCCGACGAACAGGCCGCCCCAGACGAACAGCAGCGGATAGATCGCCCATTGGGCCTCGAGCGCCCACGGCCATGCCGCCGCACCGATGGCGGAGAGCACGGCGAGGCCGATGATGAGCGACTGGCGGTCCATCTTGTCGCCCAGCCAGCCGATCGGCAGCTGCAGCACGATGGCGCCGAACATCATGCAGGTCATGAGCTGCGTCGCCTGCGCCTCCTGCCAGCCGACCGACATCGCATAGAGCGTCAGGAAGGTGAGCCCGGCGGTCTCGACCGCCGCGTTCAGCGCCGTGGCCGCCATGGCGACCGGCGCGAGGCGGATGTAGCGGAATGGATTGCTGTGATGCGGCTGCTCGATCACGGGAGCCGCAATGGCCGGCGATATCACGAACGCCGCCGCGCAAGCAGCGAGGCCGGCACCGATTCCATAGGGCAGGAAGCCCTCGGAGCCGGCAATGGACAGGATCAGCGGGCCGAGGGCGAAGCCGACCGACATGGCTGCGGTATAGGCCCCCATGGTGCGGGCGCGCGAGGATTCCGAACTCAGAGCGTTCAGCCACGTCTCCGACAGCACGAACAGCACCTCGGAGGCGGCGCCGAGCAGGATGCGCAGCGGGAACCACAGCCAGACCAACGGCATGGCGGGGAACAGGCATAGCAGCAGTGCGGCCAGCAGCAGCGAGCCGATGACCGAGCGCCGCAGGCCGAAAAATGCCGTCAGGCGCGGCAGTAGAAAGGCCATGATCAGCACGCCGATCGCATGCATGGCGGCATTGGCGCCGATGAGTGTTTCGCTTAGGCCTCTTTCGGCGAGATCGAGCGCGATCAGCGCAGCGCTCAGGCTGTAGGTGAGTCCGAAAATCGTTGCCGTGGCGATGATGGCGATACGTGCCAGGATGGTGCTTCCGGCGTCCGGCTGCATGTCGAAAATCTCCCCCTCCGAACCGTGGCCGCGTGCGGCGATGGTCCGGGTCCCCTAAGCAGCTTGCTGAGCCTCGGCGCGCCGAATTCCCCGACCCATGCGCTCCGGCAGCTCGATGATGGCAGACAAGGCTCGCGCATAATCCAGCACCAGGCCCGGCGTCCAGGCCATCAGCTCGGCACGGCGCCTGATAACGCCGGCCGCCCAGAACTCCGGTAGCATCAAAAGCCGCGTGAGGAACCAGGGCGAGCGCACCTCTTCGGCGAAAAGGCCTTCGACGGCGGCGTCGAGCGCCTTGGCCACCGAACTGGAGCAGTTGCGGTTGGTCAGGTTGTAAGTGGTTTCCTGGCGATAATTCGCCCAAAAGGCACGCAGCGCCTCGACGTCGAGGCCGGCGAGTTCGACCCGCCAGCTCGAAGGACACCATTCGGCGCTTTCATAAGTATAGCTGGGCTGGAACTTGCCGGGCACGTCGTTTTCCCGGGTGGCGCGCAGGATGCGGGTAAACTGCGAGCCGTCGCGGTCGATCTCTACCGCCGGATAATGGCTGATATAGATGTCCGGTCCTGCCTCCAGCGCCGCGTGGCCGGTGGAGACGACGCCATGCTCGTCCAGCGCCGCCACATAGCGGGCGATGCCATGGCCAAGCCCGACAAGATTGCCGGTCGGCGTCCAGACATGCACGGTGACGGTGCCATAGGCAGGATCGCCAGGCAGTTGTCCCGGAGCGCGAGCCGCGGTGCCGCCGCGCGGCCAGCCGTCGCTGAGGATACGGGCGATCGGCATGTTTTCCGGCAACCGGCGGAGTCGTCGCGCCGTGACGAGCAGGCCGTAGGCCGTGACGATCATCAGCGTGCCGACATCCTCGCCCACCTCGCCCTGCCAGCCCGTCGGCCAGGGAAGGAAAGACCAGAGACCCAGCAAGAACTCGATGCCGGCGGCGACGAGCGAGCCCCGCCAGCGCGGGAACCGTACCACCCAGGCGCTCGCCGCCCGGAAGCTCGCATCGGCGACCAGGAAAGTGCCGACGAGGAAGCCGACCAGCATGTCGCTTCCCCAGGGGCGGAGAATGATGAGCAGGGAGATGGCGACCAGGATGCCGGCCTTGCTGAAGCGCAGGGCGCGTCGGGTGCCGGTGCCGGTAAAGCCGGCGATCAGCGAGGCGCCGGCATCGAGCAGCAGCGGCACGGTGAACCAGACCGGCGGAATGCGCTTATCGTCGCTGAGCGCGTTGATGAGGATGAGGCCGCCCATCGTCAGCCATGCCAGTCCGATAAGGCCGATGATCCACCATTTGGTACGAATGACCCGGGCACCGATCAGCAGCAGCAGGACTTCAATCATGGATGACCTTGCAGAAAAGCGCCGCCCCGCGGTTGGCAGCCACGGGGAGCGATCTCCAGGAGCATGAAGGAGGCAGGCCGACGGTGCACGGCCTCCGGGGACGGCCGGAGCCTATCAACCCATGCTTCGGTTCCGCAAGCTTTCTTAACGTTGTCAACGATCTGGCATCGACGATCGGCGGGCCGGCGGCCGTGAGGGACGCGGAGGGGTTGGGTTCAGTTCGCTTCCGCGCCGTGCGGGCGCACCAGATTGTCGTCCCATGCCGGCCTAATATGAGGAAAGGCGAGCTCACGCTGTCGGCCCAGCAGCATGGCGAGCACGCGCGGCGGGGTCAGCGGCAGCTCCTGAACGCGGGCGCCGGTCGCATTCGCCACGGCGCAGGCGACGCTCGCCCCTACATTGAGAATGGGGACCTCACCGGCTCCCTTGGTGCCGAGCGGCCCGAGTGACGGGGCGCCTTCGAACAGCTCGACCTCGACCGGGACGACGTCCGAGGCGAGCGGCACGCGATAGGTCTCGAAACCGCTCTGGCAAATCCGGCCCTGCGCGTCGATCGATACTTCCTCGTGCAGCGCATAGCCGAGCCCCTGCACCACGCCGCCCTGGATCTGGCCGCCGATGGCGCTTCGGTTCAGCGCCCGCCCCACATCCTGGACCACGCGATAGCTCAGCACCTCGACATGGCCGGTGTCGGGGTCGACGGCGACCTCGCAGTCGTGGACGGCGAAGATCGGAATGTCGATGGCATCGATGAAATGCCCGGCGGTGCAGCCGGGCATGGCCGGCACGCCCTTGCGGGTAAAGGCACCGGTGCCAGCGACCGGGCCGGTCAGCGCCTGCGCGCGCGCGGCCACCTCGGCGATGGTGAAACCGGCTCCGTTGGGGCCGGCAATCTCGATCCGCCCACCCTGCATGACGAGATCGTCGGGGGCGGCGTCGAGCATCTGTGCGGCGGCCGCCAGCAGCTTGCCGCGCACCTCCTGCGCCGCCTGGAGGCTGGCGGCGCCGAGCGAGACGGTCTGCCGGCCACCGCCGACGCCGACATCGTAACCGGCCGCGTCGGTATCGGCCTGGCGCACGATCACATCCTCCGGCCGGATGCCGAGCGTCGCGGCGACGATCTGCGGCAGGCTCTGCATCATCGAGCCGGAGCCGATCTCCACGCCCGAAGTGACCAGCGTGGCGCTGCCGTCGGCATTCATGTTCACTGTCGCCGCCGAGGGGCCGACGAAGACGAACCAGGTGCCGACCGTCGTCGCGCGCCCGTAAAGGCGTCCGTCCTGCGGATCGCGCGAGGGTGCGGCGGCGCGGAGCGCTTCCATGCGATCCAGCATCGGGCGCAGGACGTCGCCGTCGAACACCTGGCCGGTCGCACCGTAATCGCCGTCTCCGAGCACGTTGCGCCGGCGGAACTCCAGTGGGTCCATGCCGATGGCGGCGGCGATCTCGTCGGTGTGCCGTTCCAGCGCGAAGGTATTGTAGACGCCGTTGCAGGCACGGAAGGCACCGTTCGGAGCGGTGTTGGTGTAGATGGCACGGGAAGCGAGGCGGGTCGCGCCGAGCTTGTAATTGCCGCCAAGCGTGTGGGCCGTCATGGTGGTGAGGAAGATCTGCTCGCCGCCATAGGCACCGCAATCCATCAGTACCACCGCCTCGCGCCCGGCGATCTCGCCCGCCGGCGTCACCGCCGAGCGGATGCGGATCTCGGCATTCTCGCGGAACAGGCAGGTGAGCATCTCCTCCTCGCGGGAATTGACCAGCCGCACCGACCGCCCGCTCATCTTCGCCAGCAGTGCGGCGAAGGGCTCGATGGCGATGTCGAATTTGAGCCCGAAGGCGCCGCCGACGGGAGGCACCGTCACCCGCACCTGCGAGGCAGGAATGCCGAGAAAGCGTGCCGTGGCATTGCGCACTGTCCAGGGCACCTGGGTCGAGGTTTCGATATGGAAGCGACCTTCGTCGTAGTTCGCTACCGCAGCCCGCGGCTCGAACGCCATGTGGTTCTGCCGCCCGACACGGAACGAGCTCTCGACCACGGTGACATCCGGCCGGGCGAAGGCGGCATCGACATCGCCCCGGACCACCGTCGCCTCCCAGGCGACGTTGCCGGCGCGTGCACCGCCCTCAAGCAAGACCTCGTAATCTTGCCATTCCGCGTGCAGCAGCGGAGCGTCGGGCGCCAGCGCCTCCTCCATGGTGAAAGCGGCCGGCAGCGGCGCGATCTCGACCTCGATCGCCTCGAGCGCCGCCGTCGCCTGTTCGAGCGTGTCGGCGGCAATGGCGGCGAGCGGTTCGCCGATGTAGCGCACCACGTCCTCGGCGAAGAGCGAATGATCGGCGATGCCGATGCCGACGCGTCCGGGAGCATCGGTGGCCGTCGCCACGGCACGCACGCCGGGAAGGGCGGCGGCTTTCGTCACGTCGAGGCGCACGATGCGTCCCGACGGCACCTGCGCACGCAGCACAGCGGCATGCAGCATGCCGGCATGGGCGCGGTCGATGGTGTAGCGCGTGCGGCCGGTGAGCTTGTCGCCGGCGTCGCGGCGGCGGAATTCCATGACGGCATCGACGGTCATCGCGGCCTCCTTCATGCGCCGGCGGCGTCGAGCGCGGCGGCGACGATGCGTTCATAGCCGGTGCAGCGGCAGGCATTGCCGGTGAGGGCGGCGCGTACCTCGTCACGGCTCGGGCGCGGCGTGTGGGCGAGGAAATGCGTCAAGGTGACCACCATGCCGGGAAAGCACATGCCGCACTGCACGGCATCATGCTCCGCGAGCTTCGCCTGAACCGGATTGAGCCGCCCGCCGGCCGACAACCCCTCAATGGTGCGGATCTCGCATCCCGCTGCCAGTCCCGCTGGGGTGAGGCAGGAAACCACCGGCTCACCGTCCAGCTGCACGGTGCAGGCGCCGCAAAAACCCTCACGGCATACTGGCTTGGCGCCGGTGAGGTGAAACTCCTCGCGCAGCACGTCGACCAGCGGCGTCATCGGGTCGGCGATGGAGCGCCTGGATTCGCCGTTGACCGTCATGTCGATCGGCATGGGGATCTCCTGTCCGGATCAGTGAAGCGCGGCGACGGCGCGGCGGACCAGCGCCGGCAGCACAGAGACCCGGTACCAGCCCGGTGCCTCCACCCCGTCGCGGCCGGTGAACTCGCCGGCAAGCTCGGTGGCGAGGCGATGCGCGGTCCCGGCGTCGAGCGGTGCGCCGGCGAGCGCCGCCTCGAGGCGGGTCCAGCGACGCGCCACCGCCTCCACCGAGCCGACGGCGATGCGGGCCTGCGCGACCCGTCCGTCGTCGTCGGATGTCACCGCCAGGCTGACGATGGCGGTCGGGTAATCGCCCGCCTTGCGCAGTGGGAGCCGGGCATGGGCGCTGCGGGCGGGCGAGCGCGGGACGAGGATGCGCGTCAATAGAAGGCTTGGGTGAAGCGATTGGCGGATCGATAGAAATTCTTTCAGCGCCAGGCGCTCCGTCCCCTCGCGCGAGCGGATCTCGACCTCGGCGTCGAGGCAGAGCAGCGCCGGGACAAGGTCGGCCGCGGCGAAGCCCGAGGTGCACAGATTGCCGCCGAGGGTGGCGGCGCGGCGCACGGCGGGATTGGCGGAGCGGCCGGCCGCCTCGGCGAGCACCTGCAGGTCCGGCGCGTCGGCGAGGGCCTCGGCGAGGCGGGCATGGGTGACGCCGGCGCCGATGGAGACATGGCTGTCCCCGACCTCGATCCGGGTCAGTTCCGGGATGCGCCCGAGCCCGACATAAGCGGGCCGCAGGCGTTCGTGGCGGATCGGCGCCCGCATGATCCAGGTGCCGCCGGCGAAGGGCGCCCCCTCGGCACCGCGCTCGGCGAGGGCGTCGAGAGCGGTATCGAGGGAGGGGGCGACATAGAGCGAGGGGTGCGGCGATGGCGTCATCGAGGTACCTCCCAGGGTCGTCGCCGGGCGTGTCCGGTCAGTACGGTGAGGTGTATGGTGGGAACGATCCGTCCGATGCGGCCGATATCCCGCATCAGCGCCGCTCCAGCCGCAGCCGGTCGAGCACGACGCCGGCGATGACGATGGCGCCGAGCACCACCATCTGCACATAGCCGTCAATGCGGGCGAGGTTCATGCCGTTCGACAGGATGGTGACGAACAGCGCGCCGACCACCGCGGTGCCGACCCCGCCGCGCCCGCCGGCGAGGCTGGTCCCGCCGACCACCGCCGCGGCGATGGCCTGCAGCGACAGCGAGCCGCCGAGATTGGGCTCGCCGGAGCCAGTGCGCGCCGTCATCATCAGCGCCCCGAGCGCGGCGAGGCTGGAGCACAGCATATAGGTGGCGACCAGCAGCCGCTTCACCGGCAGTCCCGCTACCGCGGCGGCGCGGGGATTGGTGCCGATGACGTAGAGCGAACGGCCATAGACGGTGCGGGTGAGCAGCAGATGCAGCCCGATGCCGACCAGCACCGCGATGACGATCGCCGCCGGCACGCCGAACAGGCTGCCGCCATAGAGCAACTGCGAGAACAGGTCCGGCACCCCCTGCACCGGCCGGCCGGCGGAGATGGTGGTGGCGACGCCGATGGCGATGTTGTAGCTGCCCAGCGTCGCCACGAAGGGGCTGACCCCGAGATAGGCGACGACGACGCCATTGAACACGCCGCAGGCGGCGCCGAGGGCGAAGCCGGCCGCCAGCCCCATCAGCAGAACGGTGCCGGGCTCCTGCCCGCCGGCGACCCCGGCCGCCATGGCCAGCGCCGCGCCGACGCTGACCATCGACACCGTCGGCCCCAAGGCGAGGTCGAAGCCGCGGGTGAGGATCACCACCGTCTGCGCCATGGCGAACAAGGCGAGATAGCTCGCCTGCTGGGCGATGTTGACCAGGTTGCCCGGCGTGAGCACGGCGGAATCCACCGCCGCGAAGCCGAGCAGCAACATGATGAGGGCGATGGGCAGCGCCGCCTGCCACAGCAGGGCCGACAGGGCGGAGCGGCGATCGGCGGGCGAGGGCAGAGAGGGGGAGACGTCAGACACGGGCTTTCCTCCGCCGGCCGAGTTCGTCCAGCGCCACCGCCGCCACCATGATGACGCCAAGGAACACCGGCTGCAGACGCGAATCGATGTGGAGCAGGTTGAGGGCGTTGCCGAGAATGGTGAGGAACAGCGCGCTGACCGCGACGATCTCCACCCGCCCGACGCCGCCGCGCAGGCTGACCCCGCCGATGACGGCGGCGGCGATGGATTGCAGCATCATGCGATCGCCACCGAAACTGGCCTGGCCGGAGCCGACCTGGGCGGTAAGCAGGATGCCGGCGAGCGCGGCGAGCACGCCGGACAGCACATAGGTGCCGACCAGATGCCGGCGGATGCCGACGCCGGAGACGATGGCGGCATCGGCATTGCCGCCGATGGCGTAGACATAGCGGCCGAACAAGGTGCGCCGCTGCACGAACACCATCACCAGCAGCACGATGAGCGCCACATAGATCGCGGTGGGCAGGCCGAAGAACTGGGCCCGGCCGAATTCGCGCACGAAGCTCTGCGGCATGCCGTAGACCGGGATGCCGGAGGTGATCATCAGCGCCACCCCGGCGGTCGCCGACATGGTGCCGAGGGTGACGACGAAGCCGGAGACCTTCAGCCGGGCGACGCACAGCCCGTTGACCAGCCCCACCGCCGCGCCGCTGCCGAGCCCGGCGGCGACACCGCCGGCAATGACGAGGGCGTCATTGCCGGGGAAGGCGGCGGCGAGCATGCCCATGGTCTTGGCCGTCACCACGCTGGCCAGCGCTACCACCGCGCCGACCGACAGGTCGAAGCCGCCGGCGATGATCACCAGGGCCTGCCCGCAGGCGACGATGGTGAGGAAGGAGGCGTTGCGCAGGATGTTGAGGATATTGATCGGCCCGTAGAATTGCGGATCGACCGCCGACATGCCGACCACCACCAGGATCAGCAGCGCCGGCAGGAAGCCGATGCGGCCGAGAAGGCTGCGGCCGGAGGCGGTGATGCCGGGGCGGGCGGCGAGAGAGGCGGCATTGGTGGAGGAAGCGTGCGCGTTCATGCCGCCTCCGTCGCCAGATGTTCCTTGAAGAAGGAGGCCAGCACGTTCTGCTCGGTCTTTTCCGGCCCGGCCAGCTCGGCGGCGATGCGGCCGTGATGCATGACATAGAGGCGGTTGGAGAGCGCCAGCACCTCCGGCAGTTCCGAGGACACCACGATCACCGCCGCCCCCGCCTCCACCAACTGCTTCATGAATTCATAGACCTCGAGCTTGGCGCCGACATCGATGCCGACGCTCGGTTCGTCGAACAGGAAGACCGACAGGTCGCGGGTCAGCGCCCGGCCGAGCATCACCTTCTGGCGGTTGCCGCCGGAGAGCGCGCCGGCCGGCCGCTCGATATTGGGCGGGCGCAGCTTCAGCCGCTCCATCGCCGCGCCGACCAGGCTGCGCTCGCTGCCCTGCCGCAACAGGCCGAAGCGGGCGACGGCGGGCAGGTCCAGCGCCGTCATCGAGGCATTCTCGCGGATGGGACGCGACAAAGCGAGCCCCTCCGCCACGCGGTTGGCGGGGAAATAGGCGACGCCGCGCTTGAGGCTGGCGCGCGGGGCCGGCGCGTCATAGGGCGTGCCGTTTATGCGCACCGTGCCGGCGACGACCGGCTCCAGCCCGTAGATCGCCCGCACCAGCTCCGACTTGCCGCAGCCGACCAGACCGGCAATGCCGGTGATCTCGCCGGCGCGGGCGTGGAAATTCACGTCCTTCACCGAGCCATCGGCAAGGGTGAGGCCTTCGACATCGACCGCCACCTCGGCGGGGGCGTGCGGGATGGCGGGGAACAGCACGTCGATGCGCCTTCCGGTCATCAGCTCGACCAGCTCGCCATCGGTGACGCGGGCGGCGTCGAGGGTGCGGATATGGCGGCCGTCGCGCAGCACCGTCACCCGGTCGGCCAGCGCGCGGATCTCGCGCATGCGGTGCGAGACATAGATGAGGCCGACGCCCTGCGCCTTCAGCTTGGCGATCAATTCGAACAGCCGGCCGGTCTCGCGCTCGGTGAGCGAGGCGGTCGGCTCGTCGAGGATGAGCAGGCGCACCTTGCCGAGCAGAGCCTTGGCGATCTCCGCCATCTGCTGGTGGGCGCGCGAGAGGTCGTCGACGCGCCGGCCCGGATCAAGGTCGAAGCCAAGCTCGTCGATGAGTGCGCGGGCCTTTTTGCGCATCGCCCCGGCGCGCAGCACGCCGCCGGCGGAGATTTCACGGCCGAGGAACAGGTTCTCCTCCACCGTCAGGCTCGGCACCAGCGAGAATTCCTGGAACACCGGGCTGATGCCGATGGCGCGCGCCCGCTGCGGCGAGAGGTGGCGGATCTCCTCGCCATCGAAGCGGAAGCTGCCCTCGTCCGGCGGGAAGGTGCCGGAGATGACGTTGATCAGCGTCGACTTGCCGGCGCCGTTCTCGCCGAACAGCACATGCAGCTCGCCCGCCCGGACGTCGAGATCGACGTGATCGAGGGCGCGCACGCCGGTGAAGCGTTTCGATATGCCCTTCAGCTCCAGCAGCGGCGCGGCGCCGGGCGCTGCCTGCTGGATCTCTGCGCTGGTGTTCATCCGTTCTCCTTCGGCCTGCTCCGTAGCAGGGGGCATGCCACTTCCATCGTCCGGCGTGCCGGGCCGTGCCGAGCATGGCCTTGCCCTCTGCGCGGCATCTTCTCCCTCCCCCCGTCGGGGAGAGGGGTGGGGAGAGGGGCCTTCCTGGCTTCCCAGTGTCGTCTCCCCTCACCGACCCGTTGCGCGGGCCACCTCTCCGCCGAAGCCGGATGTTTCCGGCTTCGTCCTTGCCGGAACCGAACTCGGCAATAGCCGAGTTCGGGCGGGGAGAGGGAGAGTAAGAGGAGCGCGAGCCCTCACCCGCATCGCGGAGCCAATGCCGTTCCCGGGCCACGCGAGGCTCCGTGCGCGGGGGCACGCACGGAGCCTCGACGCGGCGCTGTCGCCCGTGGGGGTCCTACTTCGCCTTGACGGAGTAGACCGGGCTCCAGCTCGCCGGGGCGAGCACGAGGTCCATCTGCAGCTTCGGCACCGTGGTCTTGTCGATCACCGCCGCCACCGGCTGCACCAGCGCGGTCACCGGTTTCTTCTCGATCAGCCGGATCGCCTGGTCGATGGCGATGGCGCCCTCGCCGACCGGGTACTGGGTGGCGAAGGCGAGGATGTCGCCGCGGTTCAGCGCGTCGAGCATCGCCTGGTTCTCATAGGAGGAGATCACCTTGATGTCGGTGCGGCCGGCCTCGGCGACGGCGCCGATGGCGGCCTCGGCGGTGGGCGCGCTGCCCCAGATCACGTTCATCGACGGATAGGCCTGCAACGCGTCCTGGATCAGCTGCAGCTGCACCGCGACGCCGGAATCGCCGAACTTCTCGCCGAGGATCTTGGCCTTGGGGTTCTTGGCCACCGCCTTCTTGAAGCCCTCGTTGAAGGATTCCGCCCAGCCCGAGCCCGCCGGGCCGGGGAAGGTGACGATGTTGAGCTCCTCATCCGGCTTCGACTGCGCCAGCAGGCCCTCGCCGGTCACCTCGCCCATGGCGACGAAGTCGACATAGTTGGCGGCCGGCAGCGCGTTGGGCGGCAGCGGATTGGTGACGCCGACCACCGGGATGCCCTTGGCCTTGGCCTCCTCGAACTTCTTCATCAGGCCGGCGCCGGAGATGGCGCCGACGATGATGGCATCGGCCTTGGCCGCCATGCAGTCGTCGAACTGCGAGAGCTGCTTGGGCAAGTTCTCGTAGCCGCCGGCCTCGTAGAGATTCATGTTGACGTTGGAGGTCGCGGCCTGGGTGGCGATGCCATAGGCGACGGCGACCCAGAAGCTGTCCTTCATGTGCGGGAACAGCACGCAGATGTTGTAGGGCTTCTCGGCCTTGGCGAGCGGGGTGTATTCCGCCGGCGTCGGCGTGCCCGAGGAGCTGTCGTAGATCTTCATCGGGAACCACTTCGTCTCCGCCGCCGCGGGGGAGAGCGAGGCGGCGGCGAAGCCGATGAGGGCGGCGCCGGCAAGGGCGCGGTGCCTGATGCGGGAGACGGCACGGCTGCGGGCCGGGCGCGCGGATGTCGACATGGCTTTCTTCCTCTGGTTGGTTTTGGCGGGAGGGGACGGGCGCCGGCCCGCCTCCTCTTCCGAACGCACTGCGTAGCGCCGCGGAGGCGGCGAAGAAGTCGGCCGCCGCGCGAGGCGGCGGGGCGGGGGCTCAGCCGGCCCAGTTGGCGACCGAGCGCCGCTCGAACACCTCGCGGAACTGGCGGGTGGATTCCGGCAGCAATTCGCCGGTGCCCCAGTCGAGGATCACCGCATGCTGGCGGATGGCGTCGAAGGCATCGATCTCGCCGGCCTGGTAGCGCGCGGCGACCAGTGCCGGATCGAGGCGGGCCTCCGTGACGCGGCGGGCGCGGATGGCCTGGCGCAGGGCCGCCGTGGCGGGGGCATCGACCACATAGTCGCAGAGCTCGGCATCGATGGTCTCGACGACGACGCCGTAATCCTTGGCGGCGCGTTCGACCGAGACATAGTCGTCCTTCACATCCTCCAGCACCCGGGCGGGGTCGCGCTCCAGCGGGTCGCCGAAGCCGCCGCCGCCGGCGGTGGGGCGGGAGAACACGTCGCCTTCGCCTATGGGCACGTCGGAGAAGATCGAGCCGAGCCGTTCCTCCTCGTCGGCGCCGGCGCGCTTGAGGGTGAGGCCGTGCGGCATGGAGGGCAGGCCGCCCTCTATGCCCCACACCACCGCACGCTCGCGGTCGCAGATGTAGGAGATGACGGTCTTCTCGGCTTGCAGCATCACCGAGGTCTTCACCACCCCGGCGCCGCCGCGCCATTTGCCGGGGCCGGGGCTATCGCGCAGGATCTCGCATTCGGTGGTGAGGATCGGGTTGGCGCGCTCCTGGCCCTCGACCGGCTGCGCCATCATGCCGGTGCCGAAGCAGGCGGTGGTGACGTTGGCGCCGTCCTTGCCGTTGCGCCCGCCCCAGCCGCCGGGCAGCCAGTCGTAGAACATGAAGATCGGCTTGTCCGGGGTGCGGGCGTCGCGGCCGCCGGTGAGCAGGTATTCGAGATTGAAGGCGCAGGCGAGCGCCCGCTCCGGCATCAGCTTCGACCACATCTCGTAGATGGCGTTCATGATCTTCTCGAACGGCATCAGGAAGCCGGTGACGGCGATCGGCCATTGGGCATCGACGATCGAGCCCTCGGGAACGATGATCTCGAAGCAGCGGTAGAAGCCGGAATTCAGCGGCAGGTCGGGGAAGAAGGTCTTCATCCCCGCCGCCACCGCCGAGAAGGTGGTGCCGAAGGCGGAATTGTAGATCGAGCCGATCACCGGATGCGAGCCGGTGAAATCATAGATCGCCTTGTCGCCCTTGATGGTGAGCTTGATGCGGATCGGGATCATGCCCTCGCCGCCGGCCGGGTCGCGGTCGATGAAGTCCACCGTCTCCCATTCGCCGTCCGGCAGCGCGGCGATGCGCTGGCGCGCCGAGCGCTCGACATAGTCCTGCACGGCGGAAAGGCCGGTCTCCACCGTCTCGCGGCCATATTTGCCGACGAGACGGTGCATCTCGCGCTCGCACACCGCTGTCGCCTGCGCCTGCGCCTGGATGTCGCCGATGATCGAGGCCGGATCGCGGGTGTTGGAGGCGATGAGGTGGGCGACGTCCTTGCAGAACCGGCCCTTGTCGAACAACCGCACCGGGGTGATGCGCAGGCCTTCCTTGAACATTTCCTTGGCCGAGACGTCGAAGGAGCCGGGCACCGAGCCGCCGACATCCGACCAGTGACCGTTGGACTGGGCGAAGGCGATGATCTTGCCGTCGGCGAATACCGGCCGGATCAGCCGCACATCGGAGAAATGCGTGCCGCCGGCATAGGGGTCGTTGATGGCGTAGACGTCGCCCTCATGCATGTCGCCCTCGAAGTGGCGCATCACTTCCTTGCAGGTGAAGTGCAGCGTGCCGACATGCACGGCGATATCGGCATTGCCCTGGGCGGCGCATTCGCCATTGGCGTCGTGCAGCGCGCTGGAGAAGTCATGATTGTAGATCACGAAGGAGTAGCAGGTCCGCAGGATCTGCTCGCCCATCTGGTCGACGCTGGTGATGAAGGAGTTCTTGAGGACCTCGAAGGTCACGGGGTCGAGCTCGGCCATCGGTCTCAGCCCTTCACGCGGATGACGATGTTGAGGAACTTGTCGACCTCGGCGCGGGCGCCGGGCGGTACGACGGTGGTGGAATCCAGCTGCTCGACGATGGCCGGGCCCTCGAAGGCGAAGCCGCAGGGCAGGGTGTCGCGGGCGTAGACCGGGGTATCGAGCCCCTCGCCGTCGAACCACACCCGGCGATGCGAGGCCGGCTCCGGGATGACGCCGGTCGGCGCGTGCACGGCGAACTCGGCCTTGGGCACCACGCCGATCGCCTTGAGGTTCAGGCGGAAGAAGCTCACCGGCGCGTCGTCGCGGCGGAAATTGTATTCGCGCTTGTGCTCGCTGTGGAAGCTCTCCACCAGATCGGCGATCTTGCCGAGCGGACGCGGCGCATTGACCGCCAGCGAGCGCCACTGGCCGCGATACATCATGTCGATGGAGCGCTGGAGCAGGATGTCGGCCTCGGCGACGCCCTCATGGGTGAGCCGCGCCAGAGCTTCCTTTTCCAGTTCGGCGAACAGCGCCTCGATCTCGGCCGGATCGGCCACGTCGGCGCCGACCATGCAGCTCTGCGAGAAGTCGTGCTGCATGTCGACCAGCAGGCAGCCCAGCGCCGAGGTGACGCCGGGATTGGGCGGCACGATCACCACGGGAATCGCCAGCTCGCGGGCGACGTCCACCCCGTGTAGCGCCCCGGCGCCGCCAAAGGCGACGAGGGCGAAGTCGCGCGGATCATAGCCGCGCGAGATCGAGATCAGCCGCACCGCGTCCGACATGTTGGCATTGGCGACCTTGACGATGGCGTCGGCGGCCTCGTGCAGGCCGAGGCCGAACGGCTGGGCCACGCCTTCCTCCACCGCGTTGCGGGCGAGGGCGGGGTCGAGCATCACCTTGCCGCCGGCGAGCGAGGTGCCGAGCCGGCCGAGGGTGACGTTGGCGTCGGTGTTGGTGGGCTGGGTATTGCCGTTGCCGTAGCAGGCCGGGCCGGGAAAGGCGCCAGCCGATTGCGGGCCGTTGCGCAGGCCGCCGGCCGGATCGGTCCAGGCGAGCGAGCCGCCGCCGGCGCCGATGGTCAGCACCTCGATGGAGGCGAAGCGGATCGGGTAGCCGAACTCGATGTACCAGTCCTTGGTAACGCGCGACTGGCCCTCATAGGCCAGCGACACGTCGGTGGAGGTGCCGCCCATGTCGAGGCCGATCGAATTGGGGAAGCCGCACAGCCCGGCGATGGTGCGGCTGGCGATGGCGCCCGCCGCAATGCCGGAGCCGGCGAGGCGGGCGGCGAAATCCTTGACGCTGGCCGGGGTCATCACCCCGCCGCCGGTGTGCAAGAGCAGCAGGTCGCGGGTGTAGCCGCCCTCGGCGAGCCGGTCGCCGAGCCGCGTGGTGTAGTCGACCACCACCGGGCTCACCACGGCGTTGGCGACGGTGGTGGAGAAGCGCTCGTGCTCGAAGATCTCCGGCAGCACCTGCGAGGAGATCGACACCGGGATGTCCGGCATCGCCTCCTTGAGGATCTCGCGCATGCGCCGCTCATTGGCGCCGTTGAGATAGGCGTTCATGAAGCAGACGGCGATGGCGGCGACGCCGCGCTTCTTGAGGATGCGGGCGACCTCGCGGGCGGCGTCCTCATCGAGCGCCTCGACGATGTGCCCGGCGGAATCGATGCGCTCGGGCACGGTGAGCCGGTCGCGGCGCGGCACATAGGGCGGCACCACGTCCTTGTAGACGTCCCACAGGTCCTCCTTGTTGGCGCGGCGGATCTCGATGACGTCGCGGAAGCCCTTGGTCGATACCACCGCGGTGCGCGGCAGCCGGCGGGTGATCAGCGCATTGGTCGCCACCGTGGTGCCGTGGGAGAACAGCGCCACCTTCGAGAGGTCGATGCCGGCTTTCTCGACGCCGCTGAGGATCCCGTCGATGGGATCGCGGGTGGAGGAGGTCTTCTCGATCCGGATGAGGCCGCTGGCCTCGTCCATGATGCAGATGTCGGTGAAGGTGCCGCCCACATCGACGGCCACGCGGAGATTCTGCACGGGCTGCGCTTCCTTGTCCTACGCTCGCTCCGCCGGCTCCCTGCGCGCACG
>NZ_JAHBGD010000019.1:0-134988 GCF_018390605.1 Ancylobacter defluvii | reverse complement strand
CGAGGAGGCGATGTCGGAGGTGTCGGGAAGCATTAAACGTGGTTTCGCGACAGCGCTCTTGACGCTCCGTGCAGGAAGATTTGCGCCTGAGAGCATTCTCGGCCCGATTTCTGGGCTCGGCGCGCGGGTGCCTGGAAATTGGTCAGCGGCGCTGCCCTGTCGCGGTGCTGCCCCTGCCGCGAGGTCTTGTGGGGGGGACCAAAGAAAATCCCGCCCCGGAAGCCGGGGCGGGACCATCGGTCTCGCGCGTGAGCGGCAGCCGCTCAGGGGTTGGCGCTCAGGGGGGGCGCTCAGGGGGTTGGCGCTCAGGCGTCGGGCATGCCGGCGTTCACCCAGTCGGTGATCTCGTCGAGCGTGATCTTGAACCGGCGCAGCATCTCGTCGATCTGCGCCTCGGTGATGATCATCGGCGGGCAGAAGGCGATGGAATCGCCGATGGCGCGGATGATCAGCCCGTGGTCATGGGCGCGGTCGAACAGCTTGAGGCCGACCTTGCCGACCGGATCGAAGCGGGCCTTGGTCTCCTTGTCCGCCACCAGCTCGACGGCGGCGATAAGACCCATGCCGCGCACTTCGCCCACCAGCGGGTGATCGGCGAAGCGGGCGAGGCCGGCGCGCATGTACTCGCCCATGGCGGCGGCGCGGGCGACGAGGCCGCGCTCCTCGATGATGGCGAGGTTTTCCAGCGCCACCGCGGTGGCGACCGGGTGGGCGCCGGTGGTGTAGCCATGGCCGAAGGTGCCGAGCTTCTCCGACTGGTCGGCGATCGCCTGGTAGATCTCGTCCTTGATCAGCACCGCGGCGAGCGGCTGGTAGGAGGAGGTGATCTGCTTCGAGCAGACCAGGATGTCCGGATCGATGCCGAGCGCCTCGCTACCGAACATGGTGCCGAGCCGGCCGAAGCCGTTGATCACCTCGTCAGCGATGACCAGCACGTCATATTTGCGGCAGATCTCCTGCACCTTCTGCCAGTAGCCCTTGGGCGGCACGATGACGCCGCCGGCGCCCATCAGCGGCTCGCCGATGAAGGCGGCGACCGTCTCCGGGCCCTCGGCCAGGATCAGGTCCTCGAGCTCCTTGCCGAGGCGCTCGACGAACGCCGCCTCGCTCTCGCCCGGCAGCGCGTTGCGGTAGTAATGCGGGCGCGAGACGTGGCGGGCGAAGGACAGCGGCAGGTCGAAGCCCTTCTGGTTGCCGGCGAGGCCGGTGAGGCTGCCCGCCGCGATGGTGATGCCGTGATAGGCGCCCTCGCGGGAGATGAACTTCTTCTTCTCGGTCCGGCCCAGCGCGTTGTTGTAGTACCAGACGAACTTGATGACGCTGTCATTGGCCTCGGCGCCGGAATTGGTGAAGAACACCCGGCTGAGGCCGGCCGGGGCGAGCTCGGCGAGCTTGGTGGCGAGCAGCGCCGAGGGAGCGTGCGCCTTCTGCGAGAACACATGGTAGTAGGGCAGCTTCGACATCTGCCGGGTCGCCGCCTCGACCAGTCGCGGCTCGCCGAAGCCGACGCCGACGCTCCACAGCCCGGCCATGGCCTCGATATATTCGCGGCCCTCGTCGTCATAGACGTAGATGCCGTCGCCACGGTCGATGACGATCGGCCCCTGGCGTTCGTGCCGGCGCAGGTTGGTGACGGGATGGATGTGATGGGCGACATCCAGACTGTGCAGCGAATTGGCGGACATGCTCGGAACCTTGAGGCGGGAATTCGTGGAGCTGGGAGAACCCCCCGCGATCAGCTTGCGGGGGAACGGGAGGCGGAACGCGCCTCGCTCGGCGTGCAGCCGAAACGGGCGCGGTAGTTGCGGCTGAACTGGGCCTGGTCGCCGAAGCCCCATTCATAGGCGATCTCGGAGATCGACTTGCGGCACAGAGGATCGCGCAACATCGCCTCGCAGGCGAGCAATCTTTGGTTGCGTATATGGGCGCCGACGGTAATATTTTCCGCCTCGAAGATCTGGTGCAGGTAGCGCACCGAGATGCCGCAGCCCTCCGCCACCATCTGCGGCGACAGCCTGACATCGCCGAGCCGGGCGCGGATGAATTGCTCGCAGCGGTGCAGATGCGCGTTGCGCACGGTGGAGGAATGACCGGCGAGCACCCGCTCATCCGCCTCGATCGCCATGGCGAGCAGGTCGATCAGCTGCCTGCCCATCAAGGCGCGCGCCGGCTCGTCCATCTCGTCGATGCGCGCGCCGGTGAGCCTGAGCATGTCGACGAACATGGCGCCCACCGAGCGGCTGGCGTCGAATTGCAGCGTAGCGAGGCGTTCCGGCCGGGCGATGCGGGCGCGGAGCACCGCGCTCGGCACTTTCATCACCCACAGCGCCGCCGGGTCGCGGTGGCTGAACTCATAGGGCAGGTGGCTACGCTCGATGAGGAAGGCGCCGGGGCGGCACTGCACCTGCCGGCCGTCCTGCTCGAAGCGGATCTCGGCAAGCTCGGGCACGGTGATGAGGTAGCATTCCTCGCGCTCGGCGACGAGATGCCGCTGGTGGCGGCGATAGAGCAGGCCGTCCGACACATTGCGCGACACCGCGACCGGGCCGAGCGACCAGGCGCCGAGGCTGCCGGAAAACTCATTGCCGGTGCCGAAGCGGAGATCGAGCGGGAAATAGGTCTTGGAAACGGCGTCCTGCCAGAACTGGCGCCGCGCGGTCGGCGCCACCTGATCGGTCGAGTAGCTGGCACGCATGTCATGCTCCTCCGATCCACGGACGGGGCGGCCACAGGGCGCCCTTGGGACCGGCATCGCCGCTGAAACGCAGCGTGCCGGGGCGGGTTATCGATCGGCACGTTGCAGTCAAGGCGTTGCAGTCAAGGCGCGTTCTGTCGAGCGCTTCGGTCCAAGGCTTCGGTCGAGCTTTCCGGGCGCGGCATCGCTTTGTGACACGTCTGCCGCCCGGTCGCTGGTCCGGCCGCTCAGGCGAGCCAGGGCCGCACCGCTTCTTTCAAGACCCGGGCCAACTCGGCGGCGTTGGGAGTGTCGGAGTGGACGCAGATGGTCTGCGCCTTCAGCTCGAAGTCGCGGCCGTCAATGGTGGTGGCCTTGCCCTCGGCCAGCATCCGCACCGCGCGCCGCGCTGCCTCCACCGGGTCGCGCGCCGGGTGCTCGCGGGTGATGATCAGCGCTCCCGAGGGATCGTAGTCGAGATCGGCGTAATATTCCGCCACGAAGGTGAGGCCGCGGGCGAGGTACACCTCCTCGTGCAGCGTGCCGGCCATGCCGATCACCGGCACGCCATAGACCGAGGCGGCGTCGGCGATCGCCTGCGTCACCTCTTCCCGGCGCATCGCCGCGCCGTAGAGCGCGCCATGCGGCTTGATGTGATTGAGCGGCAGGCCGGCGGCGTCGAGGAAGCCCTTCAGCGCGCCGATCTGGTAGAGCACGCAGGCGGCGAGTTCCTCGCGCCCCATCGCCATGTCGCGGCGGCCGAAGCCCTGCAGGTCGGGGAAGGAGGGATGCGCGCCGACCGCTACCCCGTGTTCGGCGGCGAGCCGCACCGTCTCGCGCATCACCACCGGATCGGCGGCGTGAAAGCCGCAGGCGACGTTGCCGATGTCGATATGCGGCATGATGCCGGCATCGTCGCCGCAGCGATACAGGCCGAAACCCTCGCCCATGTCGCAATTGATGACGACGCCCATCGCGCACTCCTCATGTCCACACTATCGGCACGAAACGTGGCGAAGCCGGGCGGCGAGCGTCAAATCGTATTAAGCGGAAGCCGATATCTCAATTTTCGATGTCCTGCGGCGCGAGACGCGGCGGGTCCGGCGTGGCGGCACGGCCGGCGCTGTCGCCGGCCACCGCGAAGCGCAGGAAATCGCAAAAGGCCTGCGTCGCCGGGGTGAAGCCGGTGTCGCGCCGCCAGGCGAGGCCGACATCCATGCTGGGCACCTCGTCCGCCACCTCGCGCAGTTCGATGCGCTGGCCTTCCAGCGACCAGGGCCGGTAGACGAGATCGGACAGGATGGTGACGCCCATGCCGCCGCCGACCATGGAGCGCACCGCCTCCACCGAGGAGGTGCGGAAGATGGCGTTGGGCTCCAGCCCCTGCGCGCCCCAATAGCGCATGGCCGTGTGCTTGGCCTCGTCGACGGTGAGCACGACATAGGGATAGCGGGCGATGTCGGCGAGCCGTACCCGCTCCATCCGGGTCAGCGGATGCGAGGGTGCCAGCCACAGCCGGCGCGCCGAGCGCAGCAGCAGCTGGCTGGCGAGATTTTCGCTGTCCTGCAGGTTGGAGACCAGCAGCACCGCGACGTCGAGCGCGCCGTCGACCAGCGCCTGCTCCACCACCGAGCGCGGCGCCTCGAACAGTTCGACGGTGATGCCGGGAAAGCTCGACTGGAAGCGGATGTGATGGCGCGGCAGGAAATAGCCCGACACCGTGTAGGTGACGCCGACCCGCACCGTGCCGGCGATCGGCACCGTGGAGTGGCGGGCATCGCGCACCGCCTCCGCCACCTGGGTGAGGATCTGCCGGCCCTGCAACAGGAAGCGGCTGCCCTCCAGCGTCACGCTCACTCCGGTGGGGGTGCGGTCGAGCAGGCGGGCGCCGAGCATCGCCTCCAGTTGCTGGATGGCGGCGGTCACCGCCGATTGCGAGACGTTCAGCTCCACCGCGGCCTGGCTGATCCGCCCGGTTTCGGCGGCGGCGACAAAATAGCGGATCTGCTTCAGCGAAATCGACATATGCTCCTCGGCAGGGCGTGCTCGGCGCGGCGCTCGGCGTGGCGCGCGGCCATGCTATCTGATTTTCTGATGTCCCGAATTCCTTAATGCTATTTCTCGACCGGAACGTCTTTTGCAACTCTCCCCGCAGCTTTGGACTGCAGCTTCGATGGACGGCATGTGATGGCGAAGACGATACAGGCCCCGCTTCCGGGCACCTTCTACCGGGCCGCCGCGCCCGGCGAGCCGGCCTTCAAATCCGAAGGCGACGCGGTGGCGGTGGGCGACACCATCGGCCTGATCGAGGTGATGAAGTCGTTCACGCCGGTGGTCGCCGAGGAGGCCGGCAGGCTGCTCGCCTTCCATGTGGAGAACGAGGACGCGGTGATGGCCGGCCAGCCGCTCTACGATCTCGACGCCTGACCATGGCCATTACGTCGATCTTCATCGCCAACCGCGGCGAGATCGCGGTGCGGGTGATCCGCGCCGCCCGCGAGCTGGGCCTGCGCACCGTGCAGGCGGTGAGCGCCGCCGATGGCGACATGCTGGCCGCCCGGCTCGCCGACGCCACGGCGCTGGTCGGCCCGGCGCATGCCACCAAATCCTATCTCAACAAGGAGGCGGTGGTGCGCGCGGCGCTGGAGAGCGGCTGCGACGCGGTGCATCCCGGCTACGGCTTCCTCTCCGAGAATGCCGATTTCGCCGAGATGGTCGAGGCGGCCGGCCTCGTCTTCATCGGGCCGAAGCCGGAGACCATCCGCCAGATGGGCGACAAGGCCCGCGCCCGCCAGCAGGCGCAGGCCGCCGGCGTGCCGACCGTGCCGGGCACCGAGGGGGTGGTCGCCGATCTCGACACCGCCAGGGTCGAAGCGGCGCGCATCGGCTATCCGGTGATGATCAAGGCGGCGGCCGGCGGCGGCGGGCGCGGCATCCGCGTCGCCCGCGACGAGGCCGAGCTGACGACGCTGTTCCCGCAGGCGAGCGGCGAGGCGCGCGCGGCCTTCGGCGATGGCGGTCTCTATCTCGAACGCTTCATCGGTCGCGCCCGCCATATCGAGGTGCAGGTGCTCGGCGACGGCGAGCGGGCGGTGCACCTGTTCGAGCGCGAATGCTCGCTGCAACGCCGCCGCCAGAAGGTGTGGGAGGAGGCGCCTGCCGCCTGCCTGACCAATGAGCAGCGCATCGCCTTGTGTTTGTCTGCGGTGCGGCTGGCCGAGCGGGTCTCTTATCGCGGCGCCGGCACGCTGGAATATCTGTTCGACGACGCCACCGGCGAGTTCTTCTTCATCGAGATGAACACCCGCATCCAGGTGGAGCACCCGGTGACCGAGATGGTGACCGGCGTCGACCTGGTGCGGGCGATGATCAGGGTCGCCATGGGCGAGAAGCTGGCGCTGCGGCAGCAGGATATCGTGCTGCGCGGCCATGCGGTGGAGGCGCGGATCTGTGCCGAGGACCCGGCCGCCGATTTCCGTCCGTCGCCCGGCACGGTGACCGGGCTGACCCTGCCCGGTGGCTTCGGGGTGCGCTTCGACACGCTGCTCTATGCCGGCTACACGGTGCCGCCCTTCTACGATTCGCTGCTCGGCAAGCTGATCGCCCATGACGACAGCCGCGCCGCGGCGATCGTCCGGCTCGACCGCGCGCTTGGCGAACTCGTCGTCGAGGGGCTGCCGACCACCGCGCCGCTGCACCGCGCCCTCGCCGCCGATCCGGCGGTGCAGGCGGGGACGGTGCATACGCGCTGGCTGGAGGAGTGGCTGGCCGCCGCTCCCCTTGCGGTTCCCCTTGCCGCGGCGCCATTGGCCGCATCCGCTTCACCCACTCTTGTCACACCAGCCTGAGGGACCGCCCGGAATGCAGACGCGCTATTCATTCGGCGGCGACGAGCACATCTTCGTCGAGGTCGACGAGGAAATGTCGCTGGAGGCCTTCTTCAAGAGCCTGTCCATGACCACCGCGGTGCGCGAGGCGGGTATCGCCGGCGTCACCGAGATCTGCCCGGCCAATGCCTCGTTCCAGATCAAGTTCGACCCGGACGTGATCGCGCCGCAGGCGCTGATGGACCAGCTGAAGGGCTTCGAGGCGGCGGCCGAGGCGGCCGAGAAGACCATCGAGACCCGGATCATCGAGATCCCCGTGCTCTATGACGACCCGTGGACGCGCGAGACGCTGATGCGCTTTCGCGAGCGCCACCAGGACCCGGACGCCACCGACCTCGAATATGCGGCGCGGGTGAACAACTACCCGGACGTGGCGAGCTTCATCGCCGCGCATGCGGCCTCGCCCTGGTTCGTCTCCATGGTCGGCTTCGTCGCCGGCCTGCCCTTCACCTACCAGCTGGTGGAGCGGGACAAGCAGATCGAGGTGCCGAAATATCTGCGCCCGCGCACCGACACGCCGCGCCTCACCATCGGCCATGGCGGCTGCTTCGGCTGCATCTATTCGGTGCGCGGTGCCGGCGGCTACCAGATGTTCGGCGTCACCCCGATGCCGATCTACGACCCGGCGGGAAAGATCAGCTACCTCAAGGAGCTGATGATCTTCCGCCCCGGCGACATCCTGAAGTTCCGCCCGATCGAACGCGAGGAATACGACGCCACCGTCGCGGCGATCGAGGCCGGGACCTTCGTGCCGAAGATCGTGCCGGTGCCGTTCTCGCTCGACGCCTTCACCGCCGATCCCGCCGGCACCAACGCCAAGCTGCTGGAGGCCCTCAATGGCTGAGCGCTCCTTCGAGGTCGTCAAGCCCGGCCTCGCCACCACCGTGCAGGACCTCGGCCGGCCGGGCTACTACCATCTCGGCCTGCCGCTCTCCGGCGCCATGGACCGCTTCGCGCTGATCGCCGCCAACCGCCTTGTCGGCAATCCCGATGGCGCGGCCGGGCTGGAGGCGGTGTTCCTCGGGCCGGAACTGCGGTTTTCCGCCGACGCGCTGGTTGCCATCACCGGCGCCGAGCTGCCGCCCAAGCTCGACGGCGTCGAGCAGCCGCTGTGGACCGCGTTCAAGGTTGCGGCCGGGCAGGTGCTGTCCTTCGCCTTCCTGAAGGGCGGCGCGCGCGCCTATATCGCCATAAATGGCGGCGTCGACGTGCCGGAAGTGCTCGGCTCGCGCTCGACCTACGCGCTGGGCGCACTGGGCGGTTTCGAGGGCCGGGCGCTGAAGGCGGGCGACGTGGTGCCGCTGGGCGCGCCGACGACCGCCGGAGGCGAGGGCAAGACGCTGCCGCCCGACGGGCGCCGGCCGGCGCAGGAGAGCGGGGTGGAAATCCGCGTGCTGCCGGGGCTGTATTGGCACCGCATCACCGAGGAGGCGCAGGCCGGCTTCTTCGAGGACACCTGGAAGGTGGCGCCGGAGGCGGACCGCATCGGCTACCGCTTCCGCGGCGGCAAGAAGCTCGACTTCGTGCCGCGCCAGCAGCCGTTCGGCGCCGGCTCCGACCCTTCCAACATCGTCGACAGCTGCTATCCCTACGGCTCGATCCAGGTGCCGGGCGGCACCGAGCCGATCGTGCTGCACCGCGACGCGGTGTCGGGCGGCGGCTATTTCATGATCGGCACGGTGATCTCCGCCGACATGGACCTGATCGGCCAGCTGCAGCCGCACCAGCCGGTGCGCTTCCAGTCGGTCACGCTGGAAGACGCGCTCACGGCCCGCGCGGTGGAGACGGCGCGGCTGGCGCGGCTGGGCGAGCTGATCTGACACTATCGGGCGCGCGCCCGGATTTCCCCGTATGTGCGTGAGAGGGCGGCCTGAGGCCGCCCTTTTCGGTTTCTCGGCCGGGGCGGTTCAGGGGGCGGGCCCGCCTGTCGATCCGGCCGGCCGCCGCGGCTTCCGCAAAGACCCCGACTTTTGCCGCCGGTCGCCGCCGTGCTATCGGAGCACACCGGTTTCGCTTGCGTGCCACCCAGCCGCCGGGGCACGCGCCGGCGCGGAATCCGCCGATGGTCGGTTGTGGGAAAGACCCGGCAATCTCGACAAATACGTCTATACAAATAGAATGGCGGCGCTCAGGGAGGTGACCGGCATGACACGCGCGGACAAGTTGAAGCTCGGGACCTTCGTCTACACCTTCGGCTACAACCCGGCCGGCTGGCTGCATCCCGGCAGCGACGTGAACGGCGCCAATGATTTCCGCCACCTGCTCAAGGTGGCGCAGATCTCGGAAGCGGCGAAGTTCGACTTCATGTTCCTGGCGGATTCCCCCGCCGCCGCCATTGGCGACCCGGAGGCGCTGTGCCGCCTGCCGACCAAGATGAACCGCTTCGAGCCGCTGTCGCTGCTCTCCGCGCTGGCGGTCTCCACCTCGCATCTCGGCCTGGTGGCCACCGCCTCGACCTCTTATTACGAGCCGTTCAACCTTGCTCGCATCTTCGCCTCCATCGACCATTTGTCGGGTGGCCGGGCCTGCTGGAACGTCGTCACCTCCGACCATGACGAGACCGGCTACAATTTCAACCGCGAGGGACTGGACCCGCATGCGCTGCGCTATGAGCGCGGCAAGGAGTTCGTCGACGTGGTGTTCGGGCTGTGGGACAGCTACGAGCCGGACGCCCTGAAGCTCGACCGCGAAAGCGGCGTCTATTACGACAAGGACAAGCTGCACACGCTCAACCACAAGGGCAAGCACTTCCAGGTGCGCGGCCCGCTCAACATCGCCGCCTCGCCGCAGGGCCGGCCGGTGATCGCCCAGGCCGGCGGCTCGGAGGCCGGCATCGAGCTGGCCGCCGAGACGGCGGAAGTGGTGTTCTCGCTGGCCTCCAACCTCAAGCGCAGCCAGGATTTCTACGCGGCGCTGAAGGAGCGCATGGGCAAGTTCGGCCGCCATCCCGACGAATTGAAGGTGATGCCCGGCGTGGTCATCAATGTCGGGCGCACCGAGGCGGAGGCGCGCGAGAAGGTGGAATACCTCGCCGACAAGCTGCACCCGGATGTCGGCCGGGCGATGCTGGCCGAATTCCTCGAGGCGGATCTCTCCGGCGTGCCGCTCGACCAGCCGTTCCCCAAGGACCGGCTGCCGGCGGCGCCCAAGGGTTCCAAGGCGCTGTTCGACGAGCTGACCGACTTCGTGATGAAGGGGCACACGGTGGGCGAGCTGATCAAGCTGTTCAGCGAGAAGCACACCGGCAATGGCATCACCGGCACGCCGGCGGTGGTGGCCGACTTCATGGAGGAGTGGTTCCAGGGCCGCGCCGCCGACGGCTTCATCGTGATGTGCCCGACGCTGCCCGCCGCGCTGGAGGACTTCACCGAGCTGGTGGTGCCGGAACTGCGCCGGCGCGGGCTGTTCCGCGATGAATATGAAGGCACGACGCTGCGTGCCAATCTCGGCATTCCGGTGCCGGAGAACCGCCATGCGCGGGCGCGGCGCCAGCTTGGCGGGGCCGTGACCGCGTGAGCAGGCCGGCGGACACTCAGTTGGCGGGCATCTTGCTACGTTGCGTCAGGTCGGGCGTCAGGTCGGGGGCTGCGCGCCTGTCGGACGCCACCTGCCTGTCGAGTTTCGCCTGCCGCTGTCCGGGAAACTGAATGTTCGATTTCAACCTGATCATCAAATCGCTGCCGATGCTGCTGCAGGCATCGGTCTGGACGGTGATCTATTCGCTGAGCTCGGTGGCGATCGGCTTCTGCATCGGCACGCTGATGTGCGCCGCCGGCCTGTCGGCCTCGCGGCTCGGCCGCGGCGTCGCCGCCTTCTATGTCAGCTTCTTCCGCGGCGTGCCGTTGCTGGTGCAGCTGCTGATCTCCTATTACTGCCTGCCGCTGATCGGGGTGAACGTGCCCTCCTCGGTGGCGGCGGTGGGCACGCTGGCGCTGTGCACCGGCGCCTACATCGCCGAAATCCTGCGCGGCGGCTTTCTCGGCATCCCGCATGGGCTGGTCGAGGCGGCGCGCATGGTGGGCCTGAGCCGGGCGCAGATCCTCACCCGCATCGAGGTGCCGCTGGCGGTGCGCTTCACGCTGCCCTCGCTGGTCAACGAGACGACGATGATGGTGAAAGCCTCGTCGCTGATCTCGGTGGTCGGCGTGCTGGAGCTGACGCGGCTGGCGCAGAACATCGCCACCTCCACCTTCCAGCCGCTGGAGATCTATTTGACCGCCGGGGCGATCTATTTCGTCATCAACGGGGTGATCACGCTGGCCGGCCGGTTTGCCGAGAGCCGCTTCCGGCTGGAGACGGCGCGATGAGCTTCAACCCCGCCATCCTCACCGACAATTGGCGCGAGATCCTCGACGGGATGGTGCTGACCATCCTGATCTGGGTCGCCGGCACCGCCATCGGCCTGGCCATCGGGCTGGCGGTGGCGGTGATCCAGCTGTTCACCAATCGCTGGCTGGCGGCGCCGCTGGCCTTCTATGTCGCGGTGATGCGCGGCACGCCGTTCCTGATCCAGCTGTTCGTGATCTATTATGGTGGGCCGTTCTTCGGCCTCGACCTGACGCCGATGGTCGCCGGCACCGCCGGGCTGGCGCTGTATGGCGGCGCCTATTTCTCCGAGATCTTCCGCGCCGGCTTCCTCTCGGTGCCGCCCGGCCAGATCGAGGCGGCGCGGATGATGGGGATCGGCCGGCTCGACATCGTGCGGCACGTGCAATTGCCGCAGATGCTGGTGATCATCCTGCCGGCGCTCGCCAACATGACGGTGCTGCTCTCCAAGGAGACGGCGGTGTTGTCGGTGATCACGGTGAACGAGCTGACCTCGGTGGTGCAGTCGATCGGCTCCACCACCTTCGCCTTCGCCGAGACGCTGCTGTTCCTGGCGCTGGTGTACTGGGCGTTCCTCGAAATCGTCACGGCGGCGGCGCGGCGGCTGGAGAAGCGGGTTGGCCGCTTCATGCTGCGTACCCAGAGCTGAAAGGGCGGACATGACCGCACATCCTGTCGCGAATTCCCGCCCGATCATCGATGTGCGCGGCGTGTGGAAGCGCTTCGGCGCCGCCGAGGTGCTGAAGGGCATCGACCTCGCCATCCGCAAGTCGGAAGTGACCTGCATCATCGGGCCGTCCGGCTCCGGCAAGTCGACGCTGCTGCGCTGCATCGCCTTCCTGGAGGAATACAGCGAGGGCGAAATCTACATCGAGGGCGAGCTGCTCGGCTTCGCGCTGGAGAACGGCAAGCGCCGCCGCGTCTCCGATGCCGAGGTGGCGCGGGTGCGGCGCAATGTCGGCTTCGTGTTCCAGCAGTTCAATTTGTGGCCGCACATGACGGCGCTGGAGAACGTCGCCATGCCGCTGAAGCTGGCGCGGGGGATCGCGCGCGAGGATGCGGCGAAGCGGGCGCGGGCCATGCTGGAGAAGGTGGGGCTGGGACATCGCGCAGAGGCCTATCCGAGCCAGCTTTCCGGCGGCCAGCAGCAGCGCGTCGGCATTGCCCGCGCGCTCGCCATGGAGCCGCACATCATGCTGTTCGACG
This sequence comes from Ancylobacter defluvii, assembly GCF_018390605.1. GTDB lineage: Bacteria > Pseudomonadota > Alphaproteobacteria > Rhizobiales > Xanthobacteraceae > Ancylobacter > Ancylobacter defluvii. Next base: position 122,895 of record NZ_JAHBGD010000019.1, on the reverse strand, counting down.
AGCCGACCTCGGCGCTCGACCCGGAACTTGTCGGCGAAGTCCTGCAGGTGATGCGCGACCTCGCGGCCGAGGGCATGACCATGGCGGTGGTGACGCATGAGATGGGCTTCGCCGCCCAGGTGGCCGACACGGTGGTGTTCATCGACCGCGGGGTGATCGCCGCCTCGGGCTCGCCGGACGAGGTGTTCCGCAAGGACGAGAATCCCCGGCTGCGGCAGTTCCTGCAAAACTACTTCGAGCGCAACGTGTTCTGGCAGGGCAGCGGAGACGTTGCCGTGCCGTGAGATGCCGGCTGGCGCCGCGTTGCGGTACCCATGTCGTTATGTCTATACTTTTATGCACAAAAGAAGAGCGGAGGCATGGCGCCTTCCGCAACTTCCAAGGGAACAGGAGAGACCGATGACCCATCTCACCCGGCGTTCCGCCGTTACCAAGGCCCTGCGCCTCGCCGCGCTCGGCGTCGCCGCGTCGATGGCGCTGACGGGCGTCGCCCGGGCGGAAGACCTGCTCGCCAAGGTCAAGGCCAAGGGCGAGCTCACGGTCGGCACCGAGCTGCAATTCGCACCGTTCGACTTCGTCGAGGACGGCAAGCAGAGCGGCATGAACAAGGAGATCTTCGCCGAGATCGGCAAGGAGCTCGGCGTGAAGATCACCTTCCTCGACCTGCCCTGGCCGAGCGTGCTGCCGGGCCTCGAGGCCGGCAAGTTCGACATGGTGGCCGGCCCCGCCACCATCACCAAGGCGCGCATGGAGCGCTACCGCTTCTCCTCGCCGATCGCCGACGCCACCGTCGCCATCCTGAAGAAGAAGGGCGACGCCTCGATCACCAAACCCGCCGACATCGCCGGCAAGAAGGTGGGCACGGCCAAGGCCACCGCCCAGCTGGCGCAGCTGCAGGAATTCGCCAAGACCCTGCCGACGCCGCCGACCATCCAGGAATATGTCGACTTCAGCCAGTCCTATGCCGATCTCGGCGCCGGGCGCGTCGTCGCGGTGGCGAACTCGCTGCCGAACATCGCCTTCCTCGCCAAGCAGAAGCCGGACGTGTTCGAGGTGGTGGAGCCGCCCTTCGGCAAGCCGGTCTATTTCGGCTACATCGGCACCAAGGCCGCGGACGCCAAGTCGCTGATGGACGCCGTCGACGCCGTGCTGATCAAGATGAAGCATGACGGGCGGCTGGCCAGCCTGCAGAAGAAATGGTTCGGCACCGAGATGGCCACGCCGGATCAGGTGACGGAAGCGAGCTTCTGAGCGGCATCCGCCACAGATCACCCTGAGATCGATCCCGGATCGGCCCTGCCGGTCCGGGATTTTTCGTGTGCGGCTCAGGTCGAGGCGGGGAGAGCCGACGTCGGCATGGCCCGCAGCGTCAGCGCCCAGAACAGCAGCGCTACAAGGCTGATGCCGGCGCCGGTGAGGCAGACGCCGGTCCAGCCGGCATGGGCATAGACCAGCGTCGACACCGCGGAGCCGAGCGCGCTGCCGATCGCATAGAACACCATATAGGCGGCGGTCAGCCGGCTCTGCGCCTCCGGCCGGACGCGGTAGATCAGGCCCTGATTGGCGACATGCGTCGCCTGCAGGCCGAAATCGATGATGACGACGCCGGCGACCAGCCACAGCAGCGAGCGGTCGAGCAGCGAGATCGGCAGCCAGGCGAACAGCATCAGTCCGAGCGCGATGCCGGTGACGCGCTGGCCGTAGCCGCGATCGGTCCAGCGCCCGGCCCGCACCGCGCCGAGCGCGCCGGCGGCGCCGGCGAGGCCGAACAGGCCGACCTGCGTATGCGACAGCGCGAAGGGCGGGGCGCTGAGCGGCAGCACCAGCGGCGCCAGCAGGGTGGTAATGTCGGCGAAGATCAGCAGGGCGAGCACGGCGCGGATGCGCAGCGCCGGCTCCTCGACGAAGAGCGTGACCAGCGAGGCGATCAGGCGCGGATAGGACGGCGCCGGCCCGCTCCGGCGCGGCGGGTGCTGCCTCGGCAGCGCCTGCCACAGCAGCGCGCTCACCAGCAGGGTGAGCAGCGCCGAGGCGAGATAGACCGTGCGCCAGCCGGACAGGTCGGTCAGTGTGCCGGCGACGCTGCGCGCCAGCAGGATGCCGAGCACGATGCCGCCGGTGACCACGCCGACGACATGGCCGCGCTCGGCGGGGCGCGCCAGCCCGGCGGCATGGGCGACCAGTGCCTGCGTCACCACCGCCATCAGCCCGACCGCCGCCATCGCGGCCAGCAGCATCGCCGCCGAGGTCGAGACCGCCACCGCGACAAGCGCGAGCGCCGACAGCAGGAACTGGCCGACGATCAGCCGGCGGCGGTCGAGGAGATCGCCGAGCGGTACCAGAAGTACCAGGCCGAACCCGTAGCCGATCTGGGTCGCCGCCACGATCAGCCCAGCCATGGCGCGGGAGAGGCCGAGATCATCGGCCATCACATCGAGCAGCGGATGGGCGAAATAGGCATTGGCGACCGCCAGGCCGCTGGCGAGCGCGAACAGCAGCAGCACCGGACGGCCGAGCGGGGCGGGCGGCGGCTCCGGAGCGGCGTTCGCGGCCGGCACGGACGGCCGATCCCGACCGCGCGCAACGGCGTTCGCGGCGCCGGCCGGCGCCACGTCTCGACGGATTTCCATTGGCGGCTCCAGATCTATTGGTTTTATGATTAAACTTATATCGGCAATAGCCAATATGGTTTAATAATGCAACCTATAATCGATGGGTGCCAATGGCGGCGGGAGCGGAAGAATGGTGGCGCGCAAGAGCCTGAAGGGCGACCACTGCCCGAGCGCCCGCGCGCTGGACGTTATCGGCGACTGGTGGTCGCTGATGATCGTGCGCGACGCCTTCGATGGCATGACGCGGTTCAGCGAGTTCCAGAAGAGCCTCGGCATCGCTCGCAACATCCTCGCCGAGCGGCTGCGGACGCTGGTCGAGCACGGCATTCTCGCCGCCGAGCCGGTGGCGGCGGGCGGCACGCGGCTGGAATACCGCCTGACCGCGATGGGCAAGGACCTGTTTCCGGTGATGGTGGCGCTGCGGCAGTTCGGCGAGCGCCATCTCTTCGCGCCGCAGGAGCCGCACTCGCGGCTGATCGACCGCGCCGCCGGCCAGCCGGTACGGCTCGATATCCGGGCGCAGGACGGGCGGGCGGTCGGTCCCGACGACACGCTGATCGTCAAGGTGCCGGAGCCGGGGTGAGCCGGCGCGGACCCTGCGGCGCGCCAGCCCCCCGCGCTTCAGCGGAAGGCCGGCTCGTCGAAGGAGCGCAGCTTGCGCGAATGGATGCTCGCCCCCGCCTGCCGGAGCTTGTCCAGCGCGGCGAGGCCGATCTTCAGGTGCTCGCTGACGGCGCGCTCATAGAAGGCGTTGGCGGCGCCGGGCAGCTTGATCTCGCCATGCAGCGGCTTGTCGGAGACGCAGAGCAGCGTGCCGTAGGGCACGCGCAGCCGGTAACCCTGCGCGGCGACGGTGCCGGATTCCATATCGACCGCGATGGCGCGCGACAGGTTGATGCGCCGGCGCTCCTTGGCCCAGCGCAGTTCCCAGTTGCGGTCGTCCTGGGTGACGACGGTGCCGGTGCGCAGGCGCCGCTTGAGCTGGTCGCCCTGCTCGCCGGTGACTTCCGCCGCCGCCTGCTGCAGCGCCACCTGAACCTCGGCCAGCGCCGGGATCGGGATGTCCGGCGGCACCAGCTCGTCGAGAATGCCATCCTGGCGGAGATAGGCATGCGCCAGCACATAGTCGCCGATGATCTGCGTCTGCCGGAGCCCGCCGCAATGGCCCACCATCAGCCAGCAATGCGGCCGCAGCACCGCGAGATGGTCGGTGATGGTCTTGGCGTTGGAGGGGCCGACGCCGATATTGACCAGCGTCACCCCGGCGCCGCCCGGCCGGACGAGGTGATAGGCCGGCATCTGGTAGCGGTGCCACGGCGCCGCCATCACCCGCTCCACCGCAGCGACGTCGAAGCTCTCGCGGTCGATCCGCACCCCGCCCGGCGTGATCAGCGCCTCGGCGGTGCCGGCCTCGATCTCGGCGAGGCCGAGGCGCACGAACTGGTCGACATAGCGGTGATAATTGGTCAGCAGGATCCAGGGCTGGAAGGCGCGCCAGTCGGTGCCGGTGTAGTGGACGAGGCGGCGCAGCGAATAATCGACGCGCACGGCATCGAACAGCGACAGCGGGCGCGGCTCGCCCTCCACCAGATCGAAGGTGCCGTCGGCGATCTCGTCGCCGACCAGCGACAGCAGCGGGGTGGGGAAGTGCCGTGCCAGCTCGGAGGCGGTGACCCTGCCGCGCCCCAGTTCGTCGCCGCCCTCCAGCGCGTAGGGGTAGGGGATCTCCTGGTGGCTGACGCCGGTCTCGATGGTGGCGCCGAATTCCTCCACCAGCGGCGTCAGCTGGTCGAGCAGATAGGCGCGGAACTCGGCCGGCTGGGTCACGGTGGTCTGGTGGATGCCGGGCACGGCGAATTTCGCGTAGCCGCGCTGGATCCGGGCCGTCGACGCCCGCGTCGGCGCATGGGTCACGCGCAGCAGCGGGTAGCGATAGCGGTCGCGCTCCTCGGCATCCGGCGCCTGTCCGGTCTCGAAATAGCGTTGGAGATCGTGCCGCAGCGCCTCGCGCGCCGCGCTGTAGAGCGTCTCCAGCCGGTCTATCGCCGCCTCGGGTGTCGCCGCCGTCTCGAATGTCATCGGGTCTGTCGCCTCCACATGAGCGCTGCTAGCGCGATTTGCCGCGGTCGGGAAGGCCGGGAGGCCAAGATGATGCCGCCTCGCCGCAAGGCCTGCCGGCGGCGCAGGGCTGCCCCGCGCCGTTGCGAGCCTAGACGGCGGCGGCAAAAGCGGTAAGTTCCCGCCCGCCCGCGGACCGTCCGCTCCCTGGGCGGAGGAGCCGCGGCGCGTGGCCGGACCCCGGCGCGGCTTTCCTCCTCCTGCCCATTTCTCGCCGAAGGACCGAGATCGTGCACGATCATCAATCCCAATCGCCGCAACTGTCGCTGTCCAAGGACAAGATCCGGGTGCTGCTGCTCGAAGGCGTGAACGACAGCGCCGTGCAGATCCTCAAGGCCGCCGGCTATTCCAACGTCACCCGCTTGACCAAGGCGCTCGACGGCGATGCGCTGAAGGAGGCGCTCAAGGGAGTGCATGTGCTCGGCATCCGCTCGCGCACCCAGATCACCGCCGACAGCCTGGCGGCGGCCGACCGGCTGATCGCCATCGGCTGCTTCAGCGTCGGCACCAACCAGGTCGACCTCGATGCCACCCGCATCCACGGCATCCCGGTGTTCAACGCGCCGTTCTCCAACACCCGCAGCGTGGCGGAGCTGGTGATCGGCGAGATCGTCATGCTGCTGCGGCGCATTCCGGAGCGCTCGCGCGCCGCCCATGACGGGCGCTGGGACAAGTCGGCCAATAACAGCCTCGAGGTGCGCGGCAAGACGCTCGGTATCGTCGGCTACGGCAATATCGGCACGCAGCTCTCCAACCTCGCCGAGGCGATGGGCATGCGGGTGATCTATTACGACCACACCGACAAGCTGCGCCACGGCAATACCGAGCCGGTGGCGACGCTGCACGAACTGCTCTCCCAAAGCGACATCGTCAGCCTGCATGTGCCCGAGACGCCGGCGACCCACGGCATGATCGGCCGCGACGAGATCGCGGCGATGAAGACCGGAGCCTATCTCATCAACAACAGCCGCGGCACCGTGGTCGATATCGGCGCGCTGGCCGACGCCCTGCGCGGCGGCAAGCTGCGCGGCGCGGCGGTCGACGTGTTCCCGACCGAGCCGGGTTCCAACAATGAGCGCTTCGTCTCGCCGCTGCAGGGGCTCGACAACGTGATCCTGACGCCGCATGTCGGCGGCTCGACCGAGGAGGCGCAGGAGCGCATCGGCTCCGAGGTGGCGCGCAAGCTGGTCGACTACAGCGACACCGGCTCCACCATGGGCGCGGTCAATTTCCCGCAGGTGCAACTGCCGCCGCGCCCGCTCGGCACCCGCTTCATCCAGGTGCAGCGCAACCTGCCGGGCATGCTGGGACGGCTCAACGAGGTGCTGGCGCGCCATCACGTCAACATCGCCGCGCAATATTACGAGACCAGCGCCGATGTCGGCTATGTGGTGCTCGATGCCGACGCCTCGGGGGTCGACAGCCAGGCGGTGCTCGCCGACATCCGCGCGCTGGAAGGCACGATCCGCGCCCGGCTGCTCTACGAATACAAGATCTGAGCGGGCGACCACGTTCTTTCCTCTCCCCGTTGGGGAGAGGTGGCCCGCGAAGCGGGTCGGTGAGGGGAAGGCGGCCGCGGACGGGTGGATGCTCGCCGGTCCCGCTTCCCCGAGGAACCGTCTCGCCCTCGGGGTATGAGCGTAGCGTGCCTCGGAGACGGCCATCCGGGCGCATAGGTTTCCGCGCGCCTTCCCCTTTGGGGAAAGGTGGTCCGCCCACGGGTCTCGCCCTCGGCGAGCCCATGGACAGGCTCCGCGGGCCGATGAGGGGACGCGATTGGGAAGCGTCGAAGACCCCTCACCCCAGCCCTCTCCCCGACGGGGAGAGGAAGCCGCCATCCGTCGGGGCCCGCTTTCGTCGGCGCAGGACGAGAAAGCCGGCGGCTCGTTGGCGGCAGTCGCCCACCGAGAAAGCGAACCCGCCCATTCAGCGCCGCTTGAAGGCATCCAGCAGGGCGGCGCCGAGGGCGCCGGTGGGCTCCAGCCGGGATGGCTTGGCGGGATTGCCGCGATTGGGGCCGCCCTTGTCGCGACTGTCCCGATTGTCGCGTGGGCCGCGCTCCGGCTGAGCCTTGTCCGCGGCCCTCGCCGCGCCCGCCGCCGCGTCGCGCCGCATGGACAGCGAGATGCGCTTGCGCTTGAGGTCGATCTCCAGCACCCGCACCTTCACCACGTCGCCGACCTTCACCACCTCATGCGCGTCCTTCACGAAGCGGTCGGCGAGCTGGGAGACGTGCACCAGCCCGTCCTGATGCACGCCGATATCGACGAAGGCCCCGAAGGCGGCGACATTGGTCACCGTGCCTTCCAGTTCCATGCCGGGCTTGAGATCCTTCATCTCGTCGATGCCGTCGGCGAAGGTCGCGGTGCGGAAGGCGGGGCGCGGATCGCGGCCGGGCTTGTCGAGCTCGGCGATGATGTCGCGCACGGTCGGCAGGCCGAAGCGGTCATCGACAAAGGCGCGCGGATCGAGCGTGGAGAGCGCCGCGCTGTCGCCCATCAGCGTGCGCAAATCGCGCCCGCAGGCGGCGACGATCTTGCGGGCGACGCCATAGGCTTCCGGATGCACCGCCGAGGCGTCGAGCGGCTCCTTGCCGTCGCGGATGCGCAGGAAGCCAGCGCATTGCTCGAAAGTGCGCGGGCCGAGGCGCGCCACGTCCAAGAGTTGCTTGCGGCTGGCGAAGGCGCCCTGGGCGTCGCGATGGGCGACGATCGCCTCGGCGAGCGAGGTGCCGAGGCCGGACACCCGCGCCAGCAGCGAGGCCGAGGCGGTGTTGAGGTCGACCCCGACCGCGTTCACCGCGTCCTCCACCACCGCGTCGAGCGCGCGGGCGAGATGGTACTGGTCGACATCGTGCTGGTACTGGCCGACGCCGATCGATTTCGGCTCGATCTTCACGAGTTCGGCGAGCGGATCCTGCAGCCGGCGGGCGATGGAGACGGCGCCGCGCAGCGACACGTCGAGGCCGGGGAATTCGGCCGCCGCCAGCTCCGAGGCGGAATACACCGAGGCGCCGGCCTCCGATACCACCACCTTGATCGGCTTCGGTCCGTTCTCGGGCGCCGGCATGTCGGCCAGCATGTCGGCGACCAGCTTCTCGGTCTCGCGGCTGCCGGTGCCGTTGCCGATGGCGATCAGCTCGACGCCGTGCCGGCGGATCAGCACCGCAAGTTCGGCCTGGGTGCCGCGCACGTCGTTCTTCGGCGGGAAGGGATAGACGGTGGTGGTGGCGGTGAGCTTGCCGGTGGCATCGACCACCGCCACCTTGACGCCGGTGCGGATGCCGGGATCGAGGCCCATGGTGGTGCGCGTGCCCGCCGGGGCGGTCAGCAGCAGGTCCTTGAGGTTGCGGGCGAAGACGTTGATCGCCTCGGTCTCCGCCTTCATCCGCAGCTCGGTCATCAAATCGAGCGAGAGATGCAGCGACAGCTTCACCCGCCATGTCCAGCCGGCGACCTCCAGCAGCCAGACGTCGCCGGGCAGCCTGTCGCCGATGCTGTAGCCTTCCGCGATCATCGCCACCACCGGCTTCACCGGGCGCGGGTCCTCGGCATCGACCTCGATGTCGAGCGCCAGCACATCCTCGTTGCGCCCGCGCAGCATGGCGAGCGCGCGGTGGCTGGGCACATTGGCCCAGCGCTCGACATGGTCGAAATAGTCGGAGAACTTGGCGCCGGCCTCCTGCTTGCCCTCGACTACGCGGGCGCGCAGATCGGCCTTGCCGTGCAGATAGGCGCGCAGCCGGCCGACGACCTCGGCGTTCTGCGCGAAGGCTTCCGAGACGATGTCGCGGGCGCCTTCGAGCGCCGCCTTCACATCCGCCACCTCGCCGACGACATAGGCCTTTGCCAGCTCGGCCGGCACCGCGGCGCGCTCGGTGAGGATGGCATCCGCGAGCGGGCCGAGGCCGCGCTCGCGGGCGATGTCGGCGCGGTTGCGACGCTTGGGCTTGTAGGGGAGGTAGATGTCCTCCAGCTCCGCCTTGGTGCCGGCGCCGGCGAGGGCGGCCTCCAGCTCCGGGGTGAGCTTGTCCTGCTGGCGGATCGACAAGGTGATGGCGGCACGGCGGGATTCCAGCTCGCGCAGATAGATGAGCCGTTCGTCGAGCCGGCGCAGCTGGGTGTCGTCGAGCCCGCCGGTGACCTCCTTGCGGTAGCGCGCAATGAAGGGGACGGTCGCGCCCTCGTCGAGCAGGGCGATGGCCGCGGCCGCCTGCTGCGGGCGGGCGCCGATCTCGCTGGCGATGCGGGCGGCGAGGGAGGTGTTGTCGGCTGTCATGCGGGTCACGGATTCGCTGCGGAGGGGCGACCATAGTCAGCTGCGCCGGCAAAGGCCACGCCCGGGGGGCGTGACCTCATCGCCACGGCCCGCAGCCGGCGCCCAAAACCTCAGCCGTAGCGCCGGCCGGCCTCGATGGCGAGGCCGGTGCCGACCGAGCCGAACGTGTCGCCCTCGATCACCCGCGCCGTCGGCACGCAGGCGCCGATCGCCGCGCGCACATGCGCCAGCCGGGTCGAGCCGCCGGTGAGGAACAGCGCGTCGATGTCGCCGGCCGCGAGACCGGCAGTGGCGAGGCAGGAGGCGATCCGCCCGGCGATGCGCTCCGCCAGCAGGCCGGTATGCCGCACCAGATCGGCATGCGCGATGCCCACCGACAGCCCGGCTTCCAGCACCGCCAGATCGAGCACGGTTTCGCCAGCCTCCGCCACGCGGATCTTGGCGGCTTCCACATCGAGGGCGAGGCCGTGGCCGCGCTCGTCCTCCACCGCCCGCGCCAGACGCGCCACCAGATCGGGATGCGCCGCCTCGCGCTCCAGCTCGCGGATGGTGCGGGCGGTCCGGCCGTCATAGAGGCGGTTGATCGAGGACCAGGTTGCGAGGTCCTGATAGATGCCCACCGGCATCGACAGGCCCTTGCGCTTCAGCGGGCTGCCATGGCCGAGCGCCGGCATCACCATGGCCAGGGACAGCTGGCGGTCGAAATCGGTGCCGCCGACGCGCACGCCCTCATTCGCCAGGATGTCCGACGCCCGGTCGGCGCGGCCGGCATGGCTGCGGGCGATCCGCACGATGGAGAAATCGGAGGTGCCGCCGCCGATGTCGGCGATCAGCGCCAGTTCCTCGCCGGTCACCTGACGCTCATAGTCGAGGCTCGCGGCGATCGGCTCGAACTGGAACGAGAGCTCGGCAAAGCCGATGTCGCGGGCGATGCTGCCGAGCACCTCCTGCGCCCGTGCGTCGCCCGCCACGTCGCCGTCGACAAAATGCACCGGCCGGCCGAGCACCACCTCGCGCAGCTCGCCGCCGGCCGCCGCCTCGCCGCGCGCCTTCACCTCGGCGAGGAATTTGCCGATCACCGCCCGGAAGCCGAGGCGCTGGCGGCCGACCGGCGTGGTCTCGTCGATGAGCGAGGTGCCGAGCACCGATTTCAGCGAGCGCATCAGCCGCCCCTGCTGGCCCTCCACATAGGCCGCCATCGCCGCCCGCCCCACCAGGGGCTCGCCCTGCCGCGGAAAGAAGATGGCGCTCGGCAGGGTGTCGGCCGCGCCTTCCAGCGCCGCCAGCCGCGGTTCGCCGGCGCCGTGGAGGCCGAGCGTGGTGTTCGAGGTGCCGAAGTCGAGGCCGCAGGCGGTCATGACACCTCCTCAGATGATGCGGAATACGGGAGGGCGCGCTTGCTAAAGCACGCTGCGCCGCAGCGCAAGTGCGGAAGTGCGCCGGAAGCGCCGCGAGCGACCGCGAAGGCGGGCGGCCGTCCCGCGGCAGGCTTCAATCCTTCGGCATTTGAGGCGCCGGGCCAGAATACGGCCGGTCCCATGAGCGGGATGCAGAGAGGTATCTTGCCATATGTCGATAATTCTGGAAATATGGGGATATGGACAACGCTCAAGCTATCGACGCCCTCGCCGCGCTGGCGCAGCCGACGCGCATGGACACCTTCAAGCTGCTGGTGAGCCGTGAACCGGACGGCGTCGCCTCCGGCGAACTGGCGCGGCGGATGGATGTTCCGCACAACACCATGTCGTCGCATCTCTCGGTGCTGACGCGGGCCGGCCTGGTGCGGGGCGAGCGGCACAGCCGCGTCATCATCTATCGCGCCGATCTCGACCGCCTGCGCGCGGTGGTGCTGTTCCTGCTCAAGGATTGCTGCGGCGGCCGTGCCGAATTGTGTGCGCCGCTGATCGCCGACCTTTCTCCCTGCTGCGCTCCCAAGGACCGCTTCGATGACTGACCGCTCCTACAATGTCCTGTTCCTCTGCACCGGCAATTCGGCGCGCTCGATCCTGGCCGAAAGCATCCTCGCCAAGGATGGGGCCGGGCGGTTTCGCGCCTTCTCCGCCGGCAGCCAGCCGAAGGGCGCGGTTCATCCCCTCGCGCTGCAGGTGCTCCGGCGCTTCGGCTATCCGGCCGACGGCTTCCGCTCCAAGAGCTGGGAGGAGTTCGCCGGCGCCGACGCGCCGGTGATGGATTTCGTGTTCACGGTCTGCGACAACGCGGCCGGCGAAGCCTGCCCGGTGTGGCCGGGCCAGCCGATGACCGCACATTGGGGCATCGAGGACCCGGCCGCGGTCCAGGGCTCCGAGCTGCAGCAGGAAGCGGCGTTCAATGCGGCGTTTCGCTATCTCAAGAGCCGGATTTCAGTGTTCGCGGCGCTGCCGATAGGCAGTCTCGACGCCATCGCGCTCGGCACGAGGCTGCGGGATATCGGCCGCGGCGAAGGGGCGACATCGCCCCGTCCGAGCGCGGCGTGAGGCGGGCCATGGACATCGTGATCTATCACAACCCGGCCTGCGGCACCTCGCGCAACACCTTGGCGATGATCCGAAATGCCGGCGTCGAACCGCATGTGGTCGAGTACCTGAAGACCCCGCCGAGCCGGGAGCTGCTGGCGCAGCTGATTGCCCGCATGGGCGTGCCGGTGCGGGCGGTGCTGCGCGAAAAGGGCACTCCCTATGCCGAGCTGGGCCTCGACGATCCGCAGCTCACCGACGCGCAACTGCTCGATGCCATGCTGGCGCATCCCATCCTCATCAACCGGCCGATCGTCGTCAGCCCGCTGGGGGTGAAGCTCTGCCGGCCTTCCGAGGAGGTGCTCGATCTGCTGCCGCCGCAGCGCGGCGCGTTCACGAAGGAAGATGGCGAGCGCGTCGTCGATGCGCATGGCCGCCGTGTCGAGGGAGCCTGAGAGGCCATGTCGAGATTTGAACGCTACCTGACCGTGTGGGTCGCGCTGTGCATCCTCGCCGGCATCGCCCTCGGCCACATGCTGCCGGACGTGTTCCAGGCGATCGGCGAGGCGGAAGTCGCCCGGGTGAACCTCCCGGTGGCGGCGCTGATCTGGCTGATGATCATCCCAATGCTGGTGAAGATCGATTTCGCCGCGCTCGGCCAGGTGCGCGAGCATTGGCGCGGCATCGGCGTCACCCTGTTCATCAACTGGGCGGTGAAGCCGTTCTCGATGGCGGCGCTCGGCTGGCTATTCATTGGCACCCTGTTCCGGCCCTACCTGCCGGCCGACCAGATCGACAGCTACATTGCCGGCCTGATCATTCTCGCCGCCGCTCCCTGCACGGCAATGGTGTTCGTCTGGTCGAACCTGACACGGGGCGAACCGCATTTCACGCTGAGTCAGGTGGCGCTCAACGACACCATCATGGTGTTCGCCTTCGCGCCGCTGGTCGGCCTGCTGCTGGGGCTCTCGGCCATCATCGTGCCCTGGGACACGCTGGTGCTCTCGGTGGTGCTCTACATTCTGGTGCCGGTCATTGCCGCGCAGCTGCTGCGCCGGCGCCTGCTGGCGAGCGGCGGCCCGGCGGCGGTGCAGCGGCTGCTGGCGCGCCTGCAGCCGCTTTCCCTGCTGGCGCTGCTCGCCACCCTGGTGCTGCTGTTCGGCTTCCAGGGCGAGCAGATCCTGCGGCAGCCGCTGGTGATCGCCCTGCTGGCGGTGCCGATCCTGATCCAGGTCTACTTCAATGCCGGCCTCGCCTATCTGCTCAACCGGCTCGCCGGCGAACAGCACTGCGTGGCGGGCCCCTCGGCGCTGATCGGTGCCTCCAACTTCTTCGAGCTGGCGGTCGCCGCCGCCATCAGCCTGTTCGGCTTCCAGTCGGGAGCGGCGCTGGCGACGGTGGTCGGCGTGCTGATCGAGGTGCCGGTGATGCTCACCGTGGTCTGGATCGTCAACCGCTCGAAGGGGTGGTACGAGGCCGGCGCTTCCACCCGCACAGTGGTGCCGCGGCGGCCGTGACGGCGACTGGGCCGCGACGGTGGCGATGAGAGTGGGGCGGCGCGGCGCCTTGACAGGGGTGTCCCGCCCGAGCAATCTATTTCCATGAAACTCGAAGAAGCTGCCGGCCAACTGGAAGCCCTCGGCAACCCGACCCGTCTGGCGCTGTACCGAATCCTGGTGCGCGCCGGCGATGCCGGCTTGCCGGTCGGCCGCTTGCAGGAGCGGCTTGGGCTGCCGGCTTCCACCCTGTCGCATCACCTGCGCCGCCTCGTCACCACCGGGCTGGTGACGCAGGAGCGCCAGGTCACCACCCTGATCTGCCGCGCCCATTATCCGGCGATGCGCGGCCTGGTCGGCTTCCTGGTCGATGAGTGCTGCGCCGATGCCGGCTGCATCCCGAGCGGCGAGGCGGCGGCTTAATTTTTTGCCGTATTATTCGATGGTACCAGAAATATAAAAGGAGCGTATGCATGCCCTCCATGATCCATCCCGTGGCCGTCATCGGTGCCGGTCCGGTCGGGTTGGCCGCGGCCGCCCATCTCGTGCAGCGTGGCCTGCCGGTGCGGATTTTCGAGGCCGGGGAGACGGTTGCCGCCCATGTGCGCGATTGGGGGCATGTCCAGCTGTTCACGCCATGGGCCTATGCCCTCGACGCGGCCGCCCGCGCATTGTTGGAGCGCTCCGGCTGGCGGGCGCCGGAGCCGGAGATCTATCCGACCGGCCACGAACTGGTGGCCCGGTATCTCGAGCCCCTGGCGGCCACGCCGGAGATCCGCGATGTGCTTGAGACCGATGCACGCGTCGTGGCGATCAGCCGCCGCGGCACCGACAAGGTGACAAGCCGCGAGCGGGAGGCGCGGCCGTTTTCCCTGCGTGTCGCCGATGGCGCCGGCCGGCAGCGGCAGGTGCTGGCTTCCGCCGTCATCGACACCTCGGGCACGTGGGGAACGCCCAACCCGCTGGGAGCCGATGGCCTTGCGGCGGAAGGGGAGGAGGCCGCCATCGGCCGTATCGCCTATGGCATCCCCGACGTGCTCGGCCACGACCGTGGCACCTATGCCGGCAAGGCCACGGTGGTGGTCGGGGCCGGGCATTCCGCCGCCAATGTGCTGCTCGACCTCGCCCGGCTGGCGGAGGAGGTGCCCGGCACGTCGCTGATCTGGGCCACGCGCGGTACGGATCTGTCGCGGGTATATGGCGGCGGCGCCGCGGACCAGCTGGCGGCACGCGGCACGCTCGGCACCCGCCTGCACGCCCTGGTGACGCAGGGAACTATCCAGCTTGAGACCGGCTTTGCGGTGGCGGCGGTGCGCGACATCGAGGGCCGGCTGGTGCTCGAGAGCGAGGCGCAGAGCCGGCTCGGCCCGGTCGACCGCATTGTGGTGGCAACCGGTCAACGCCCTGATTTGTCGCTGACGCGCGAACTGCGCGTGGAACTCGACCCCTGGCTCGAGAGCGCCCGGGCGCTCGGCCCGATGATCGATCCCAACCTGCATTCCTGCGGCTCGGTGCCGCCGCACGGGCATCGCGAACTGAGCCACCCCGAGCCGGGATTCTACATCGCCGGCATCAAGAGCTATGGACGGGCTCCCACCTTCCTGATGATGACCGGCTATGAGCAGGTGCGTTCGATCGCCGCGGCGCTTGCCGGCGACCGGGCGGCGGCTGACGACGTGCACCTGGTGCTGCCGGAGACCGGAGTATGCACCGTCGATCGGGAAGCGCCGGCGCCGGCCAGCTGCTGCGCGCCCAAGCCGGAGGTGAAGAGCTGCTGCGGTACGGCGGCGTGAGATGAGCCGCCTCGCCATCATCAGCACGCTCGGCATCACCCAGATCATGGCCTGGGGATCGTCCTATTATCTGTCGGCGGTGCTGGCCGGTCCGGTGGCCGCGGAAACCGGCTGGGCGCTGGCGTGGGTGGTGGGCGGCCTCTCGATCGGCCTGCTGACCGCCGGGCTGGTGTCGCCATGGATCGGGCGCGCCATCGGCAGGCATGGCGGGCGCGGCGTGCTGGCGCTGTCGGCGGTGCTGATCGCCGCCGGCCAGGTCACGCTCGGCCTGTCGCAGGCGCTCCCGGTCTATGTGGCGGGGTGGCTGGTGCTGGGCCTGGGGATGGGCGCCGGCCTTTATGATGCGGCGTTTGCCACCCTCGGCCGCCTGTTCGGAAGCTCGGCCCGCTCGGCGATCACGGTGCTCACCCTGTGGGGCGGGTTTGCCAGCACGGTGTGCTGGCCGCTCTCGGCCTATCTCGTCGGCTCGGTGGGATGGCGGGGCACCTGCTTCATCTACGCCGCCATCCAGATCGGCTTTTCGCTGCCGCTTCTGCTGCGGGTGATCCCGCGAGCCGCTCCACCCCCCGCCCGTTCGGCCGAGAGGGCGGCGGGGACGGAACCCCTGCTTGGCGCTGAACGCCGGGCCTTCCTGCTGCTCGCCGCCGTCATGATCATTGCGGGAGCGATCACCGCGACGCTATCGGTGCATCTGCTCACGCTGCTCCAGGCCCAGGGGCTTTCGCTGGCGGATGCGGTGCTGTTCGGCGCCCTTATCGGTCCCGCCCAGGTCGGCGGCCGGCTGGTCGAGATGGCCGGGCGCGGCCGGCATCATCCCCTGTGGTCGCTCGGCGCGGCCTGCGGCCTGATTGCCCTCGGACTGCTGCTGCTGTGGAGCGGCCTGGTGATGGCCGCGATCGCGCTCATTTTCTACGGCGCCGGCAATGGGGTGTTTTCGATCGCGCGGGGTACGCTGCCGCTGGCGCTGTTCGGTCCCGAACGCTACGCGGCGCTGATGGGGCGGCTGGCGCGGCCGTCGCTGGTCGCGCAGGCCGCCGCCCCGTTTCTGGGAGCGTTCCTGATCGAACATGGCGGCCCCTCCGAGGCTCTGGGCGCGGTGGCGATCCTGGGGCTGGGCAACGCATTGCTGGTCGGCATGCTCTGGCAGCACCGCCGCCCGGCGCCGGTGCCGGCGGGCTAGGGGCTGGACGGCCGGACGCGGGATGATCTCGGAGCACCCCGGCACGCATCTCCATTGTGCCGGCGCCGGCAAGCGATATCCTCCGGCCATGGACCTGATCCGCATTCTCCTGGTCGACGATCATCCAATCGTGCGCGAGGGCTATCGCCGGCTGCTCGGGCGTCAGCCGGGCTTTTCGGTGGTGGCCGAGGCCGGTGACGGCGAGGCGGCGCTGACAGCCTTCGCCGAGCACCGGCCGGACATCGTGCTGATGGACCTTTCCATGCCGGGCGGGGGAGGCTTCGCCGCCGTCGACGCCATGCTGGCGCGCGATCCCCAGGCCCGCATCATCGTCGTGTCGATGCATCAGGGGGCGTTTTTCGCGCGCAAGGCGATGGAGGCGGGAGCGCGGGGCTTCGTGTCGAAAAGCAGTCCCCCGGACGAACTGGTCCGCGCCATAACCACGGTGGTGTCCGGCCGGCGGGTGCTCTCGGCCGACATGGCGCAGGAATTCGCGCGAACCTCGATCGAGGATGACGACTTCGTCGGCCTGACGCCGCGCGAGCGCGACATATTGCTGCTGCTGGTGCGCGGCATGAACGGGCGCTCCATCGCCCACAGCCTCGGCCTGTCGTCCAAGACCGTGCAGAACAACCTGTCGCAGATCCGGGCCAAGCTCGGGGCCTCCGGCGATGCCGATCTGGTGCTCAAGGCGCAGCGCGCCGGCTTCGTGCCGGCGACATGATGCGCCGGCTGTTGCCGCAACTGGTTCTGCGGGTTTTGGCCGCCGGTCTCCTGACCGTGCTGGTCGCCGCCGGCTGGGTGCTGTGGGACACGGCGAACGCCGCCCGCCAGGATGTGCAGACCACCGCCCGGCGCGTCGCCGACGCCATCGCCGCGCGCCCGGACTTCATCGGCCTCGCCTTTGGCGGCGTGGCGCCGACGCCGGTCTTCCGCGACTGGCAGCAATTCCCGGCCTGGACGCTGATCGCGCCGGGCATCTGTGTCGAATTCGGCGCGCGCGACCAGCCGACGCACCGGCGCTGCGGCCCCTATCTCGCGGCGGAGGGAACCCCGCCGGCCTGGTTCGTGTGGCTGGCCGAGCGAACCGGGCTGGTGCCCGATCCGGCCGCCGTGCCGGTGCGGATGCGCTACATCTCCGACGCCCGCGTGACCGCGATGGCCGATCCGGGCGTCATCGTCACCCGCGCCTGGGCCCGCACCGGCGACCTGATGCGCGTCGCGGTCGGCATGGCGATCGGCGGCGCCATCCTGACCGGACTGCTGGTGGTGCGGCTTCTGGCGCCGTTTCGCGCCATCCTGCGCGGTATCGAGCACCTGCAGCGCGGCGATTTCGCCGCTCGCCTGCCAAATCTGCGGGTGACGGAGTTCGACCGGCTGAGCACGGCGCTGAACCAGACCGCCGCGACGCTGCAGGAGGCGCAGGCGATGCGGACCGAGCTCACCCGGCGGCTGTTCACCGTGCAGGAAAGCGAACGCCGGGCGCTGGCACGCGAGCTGCACGACGAGTTCGGCCAGTGCCTCACCGCCACCCGCGCCCTTGCCGCCGCCATCGCGCAATCGGGCGAATCCACCGCCGAGGACGGCACCCGCATCGCCGAGATCACCGGCCAGATGATGGAGAGCCTGCGCGCCGAGCTCTCCCGCCTGCGCCCGCCCGATCTCGACGATCTCGGGCTGCGCCCGGCGCTGGAGCGGCTGGTGGCGGACTGGCGCAGCCGGGTGCCGGCGGTCCGCTTCGGGCTGGAGCTCACCGGCGAGATCGAGGCGGTGCCGGACGAGCTCGCGCTCAGCCTGTACCGCATCGCCCAGGAATGCCTGACCAATGCGATCCGGCACGGCGCGCCGACGACCGTCTCGCTCAAGATCTACGTCGCCGACGCCATCACCCTGACCGCCACGGATGACGGTTCCGCCCGCCACGACGGTCCGATCGGCGACGGCTACGGGCTGCTCGGCATCCGCGAGCGGGTCGATGCGCTGGGCGGCAGCTTCTCGCTCGTCCCGGCCGGGGACGGCATGCGCGCCACGGCACGGCTGCCGCGCTGACCCGGGAGATCTTCCCGGCTCGACCGGGAAAGCCTCTCTGGCGGCCCGCCCCCGCCCCGCGCATCCTCGGCGGGCACAGGGAGGCAGTGCGCATGAACGACATGAGCCATCCGATCGCCCGGCTCGGCGCCGAGGTCGCGGCGGGCCTGATCGGGCACGAGGAGATGGTCGAGCGGCTGCTCATCGCCCTGCTCACCAGCGGCCACGTGCTGATCGAGGGACCGCCGGGCATCGCCAAGACCCGCGCCGTCAAGCGCCTGGCGGCGTATCTTCCGGGCAGCCATGCGCGGATCCAGTGCACCCCGGACCTGCTGCCCGCCGATCTGACCGGCACACAGGTGTTCCGCCCCGATACCGGGAGCTTTGACTTCGTCCCCGGCCCGATTTTCCACGCGCTGGTGCTGGTGGATGAAATCAACCGTGCGCCACCCAAGGTGCAGTCGGCGCTGCTGGAGGCCATGGCGGAGAGCCAGGTGACGACGGCGGGGGTGAGCCGGGTACTGCCGAACCCTTTCATGGTCGTCGCGACCCAGAACCCGATCGAGCATGAAGGCACCTTCCCGTTGCCGGAGGCGCAGATGGACCGCTTCCTGCTGCATCTTTCGCTCGGCCTGCCGCGGGCGGAGCACGAGCGCGCCATTCTCGATCTGGTGGTGGCGGAGCGAATCGATCCACCGGCCCTGCAGGCCGTCGCGCTGTCGGCCGACAATCTGCACACGGCGAAATCGGAAGTCGCCCGGGTGCATCTCGCTCCCGCGCTCAAGGACTTCATTGTGCGGCTGGTGATGGCCTCGCGGCCCGGCGGCGCGGTGGCCGAATGGGTCGAGCATGCCATATCTCCGCGCGGCACGCTGGCCTTGGCCGTCGCCGCGCAGGCCCGGGCCTGGCTGAAGGGGCGGGATTATGCCCTGCCCGAGGATGTGATCGCTCTCGCCCCCGACGCGCTGTCGCACCGTCTCGTTCCCAACTGGACCGCCATCAGCGAGGGGCGCAGCGGCCGCAGCCTTGTCGCCGACATCGTGCGGGCGGTCGAGCCATGGTGAACGCGAGGCTCGACGTGCCGGGCATCCGTCTCGACGCCGCCGAATTGCTGGCCCTTCGCGACGGCGTTCCCCGGCAGGGCCGGCATCGCCCCGCCTCGCGCCGTCCCGGCGCCCTTCCGGCCAAGCCGGCCGGCGCCGGCATGGATCTGCGGGAGATCCGCGCCTTCGCCGAGGGTGACGATGCCCGCCGCATTGACCCTGCCGCCACCGCCCGCACCGGGATGCCGCATATTCGCAGCTTTCACGAGGACCGCGACGACACGGTGCTGCTGATCGCCGATTTTCGCCCGCCAATGCTGTGGGGGACCGGTGCGGCGTTGCGTTCGGTACGCGGAGCGCGAGCCTTGGCCCGGCGGGGCTGGCTTGCCACCGCGCGCGGGGCGTCGATCGCGGCGATCAGCGTCAACGCCGCCGGCGTCGCGGTCATCCCGCTCGGCAGCGGCGTGTCGCAGATGAGCCGGATCAGCCACATGCTGGCCAGCCGCCACGACCAGGCGCTGGAAGCCGGCAGCGAGGGGCCGTCGCTTTCCGAGGCGCTGGTCCGCGCCGCCCGGCTCAGTCCGCCGGGCGCCGAGGTGCTGATCGCCACCGGCATGGAAGGCATCGCTCCGGCCGATGAGCCGGACCTGGCACGCCTTGCCCGGCGGCGGCAGGTCCGGCTGCTGCTGCCGGGCGATCCGATCGACACCGCTCCGCCGCCGCGGGCGCTGCCGATCCATGCCGGGGCGTTCAGCCGGCTGGCCCGGCTGCATCCTTGCGATCCCGCGCCGCTGGCGCTGCGGATGCGGGCACTGAATGTGAGCCTGGAGGTAATCCCGCATGACGCAGGCTGAGCTGATCGCCGCGCTTCCGGAGGGGCGCCTGCCGCCCTACCTGATGCAGCTTCGTGCCGCCGATCTGCTGATGCTGTTCGGGGTCGGGCTGGTGCTGGCCGCGCTGCTGGCGTCGCTCCTGATGCCGTTTCTCGACCGGCTGCCCTCGCGGCGTGCCCGTATCCGCTCCACCCGCGGGATGCCGCCGGCGGAGCAGGCCCTGGCTATTGCGCGCATTGTCGGACACCTTCCGCAGGAACTGCGCGACACCGCCTACGGTACCGCGTCGCCGCTCGGCGAGGCGGCGATCGAGCGCATCGCGCTGAAGGCGCGGCCGGTGCGCCGATGAGCTTCGCCTTTCCGCTGGCGCTGCTTCTGCTGCCGCTGCCGCTGCTGGCGCGTCGCTTCCTGGCCGTCACCGCTCCGGCGGGCGCGTCGCTGCGGGTCGATGCCGGCACTTTTGCGGCCGCCGGCGCGGCGCAGGGGCGAGGCCGCTTTCTCGATATGGCCCTGCTGATTGGCGCCTGGACGGCGCTGGTGCTGGCGCTCGCCGGTCCGCGGCTCGCCGCCACGACCGATCTCGTCACCTCGTCGGGGCGCGAGATCCTGCTGACGCTCGATCTGTCCGGCAGCATGCTTAACGAGGATTTCAGCCTCGATGGACGGCCCTTGTCCAGGTTGGAGGCGGTAAAGCGCGTCGCCTCCCGCTTCGTCGCGTCCCGGAAGGGCGACCGGATCGGGATGGTGATCTTCGGCGACCGGGCGTATGTGGCGCAGCCGCCGACCTTCGACGTGGCCGCGGTGGCCCATGCCATCGACGGTGCGCAGATCGGCATTTCCGGCCGCTCCACCGCGATCGCCGACGGCCTCGGGCTGGCCACCCGGCGCCTGATGCAGAGCGACGCGAAAAGCAAGGTCATCGTCCTGCTCTCCGACGGAGCCGATACCTCGGGCAAGGTGCCGGCGAGCGATGCGGCGCGGCTTGCTGCCAGCCACGGCATCCGGGTGCACACCATCGCGCTCGGCCCGGAGGATCTGGAGAACCAGCCGCAATCGCGCGACGCGGTGGATGCCGCGGCCCTGCGCGCCATGGCCGAGCTGGGAGGCGGCGCCAGCTTCCGGGTGCGCACCATGGACGATCTGACGGCCATGGCCGTAGCCCTCGACCAGCTGGAGCCGAACCCGATGAAGCGGCCGCCGCTGCGTTATTGGCAGGCGCTGTGGGTGTGGCCCGGCGGGGCGGCGCTGGCTCTGGCGCTGCTGCTGGCGGTGCGGAGGCGGGCATGAGCGCTCTCGTGCTGCTGCGTCCATGGTGGCTCGCGGCGATCCCGCTGCTCGCCCTCCTCGCCCTGTGGTTGTGGCGGCGCGGCGGCGCCGGCGGGTGGGAGCGGGTGATGCCGCCCGCCATGCTCGTCGCCATGCGGACGCTCGGGCATCTGCGCCGGAGCGGCGGGCGCAGCGGCTTTGCGCCGCTGATCGCGGCCGGGCTGCTGAGCCTCGGGCTTTGCGGGCCGGCGGTACCGCGTGCCGATGCACCGCGGCTCGCCGGGGATGGCGCGATCCTGATTGCCATCGACATGTCGCCCTCCGTCGCCGAAAGCCCCGCCCTCGCCGACGCGCAGGCCGCCGCCGCCGAGGTGCTCACGGCGGCGGCCGGCCGGCCGGTGGGCCTCCTGCTCTATGCGGGCGAGGCCTATGAGGTTGCGGCGCCGACGGCCGATCCCGCCACCCTGGAGAGCCAGATCGCGGTGCTCGGCTCCGGCACCATGCCGGGCGGCGGCAGCCGCCCGGCCGCCGCCGTCGCCCTGGCGCGGCAGATGCTGCAACGCAGCCGCGATGCCGAGCTGGTGCTGATCTCCGACGGTGGCGGCGTCGACGCGGCGACACGTGCCGAGGCTGGGCGCCTCGCGGGCGACGGCATTCGGCTTTCCGTGCTGACGCTGGCCGGCGGCGCGGGCGGGACCAGCGATCCCGCCGCGCTGCAAGCGCTCGGCGATGCCGCGGCGCCGGCCCGCTCCCCCGCGCCCGTGCTGGGCCGGCTGTCGCGCGCCGGCGGGCTGGAGCGGGATCCGACCGTGGCGGCGCTGGAGTTCCACGATCTCGGCCCGTTCGTGGCCGCGCTGGCCATCATCCCGCTTCTCGGCCTGTTCCGGAGGCGGGCATGAATCGGCTCGCGCTCCTGGCGGCCGCCGGCCTCGGCTGCCTCGCTCTCGCCGGTCCGGCCGCCTGGGGGCGCCTCGGCTTCCGGGCCGGGATCCCCGGGGCCGCGGCGCTGCTCGACGACCCGGCGGCCAGGGGCCTCGCGCTCTATCGCGACGGCGCCTATGCCGACGCGGATGCCGCCTTCGCCGAGGCCGGGCGCAGCCAGACCTTCAACCGCGCCCTTACGCTGGCGGCGACCGGGAAGCACGCCTTGGCGGTCGCCTATCTCGACGCCGTGCTGTTCGCCAATCCGGCGGATGCCGAAGCCACGCGGCTGCGGGACCTGATCGATTCGCTGGTTTCCAAGACGCGGGGCGAAAATATCATGCCGGGCCGGCTGCCCGGCCATGGCGGCCTGCAACCATCGGGCGCCGCGGATGGCCAGGCGGCGGCCAGCACGCCGGACCCGACATGGAAGCGGCCGATCGAGGCGCGCGGCATCGCCGCTTCCGATGCCTGGCTCGACACCCTCACGGATGATCCGGGAGAGTTCCTGCGCCTGCGTCTGCAGAAGGAATACGAACGTCGGGCGGGCGCGGGCCTGCTCCGGCCGGAAGGGAGCGACCGATGGTGATCCGTCTCGTCCTGCTGCTGGTCCTGATGACCGGCGTCGCGCGCGCCGAAAGCCTGCGCCTCGTCGTGCCGGATGGGCAGCCGGTGGTGGGCGAGATGATCCCGCTCACGGTCAGGGGCGAATACACGCGGCAGATCACGCTGGAGAAGCTAAGCTTTCCCAACTCGGAAGATTATGACTGGATGCAGCTGTCGCGCGACCAGTGGCGCGATGAACAAATCGAGGGGCGCAGCGTCCGGGTTTTCGAGCGCCGCATCGCCCTGTTCCCCCGCCATGCCGGCGCGCTCGCCATCGGGCCGGTGGCGCATCATCTCACCGTTGTCGGCGCCAACAACCTTCGCGAACCGCTGGTGGTGACCGCGCCGCCCGTTACCCTGCCGGTCGCGCCGTTTCCGGATGCTGGAGCACCGCTTTCCGCCCGCAGCCTCACGATCGAGGATGAATTGTCGGCCAAGCCGGGTGAACTGCGCGACGGCGAGACCCTGGTTCGGCGGGTCACGCTCAAGGCCGAAGGCACGCTTCCGCATCTCCTGCCGGCGCGCCCGCTGCTGCGCGAGCCCTGGCTGATCAGCTTCGTGGCGCCGGAGCGGCGCGAGATGCAGCCGACGCCGGACGGACCGGTGACGACCGTGAGCTGGGAGTGGCATCTTCGCCCCAAGACCGGCGAGCCGGGCGTGCTTCCCGCCGTCTCCATTCCCTGGTTCGATACCGCCGCCCGGCAGATGCGTACGGCGGAAATGCCGGCGATCCCTTTTGGCTATTCGAGCTTCGGCGGAAATCGCAGCGGCACCGAGCGCCTGCCCGCCGCACAGGTCGGCCTGGCGTGGTTCGCCACCGGGATGGGGCTGATGGCTGGCCTGGCCTTTGCGCTCATCGGGCTTTCGCCGTCGCGGCGGGCGGACATGCTGCGGGCGATCCGCAGGCTGTCGCCGATCGACCCGACCCGCCGCGCCCTGGTGCGCGCCGCCAGAACCGGCGCCCTGCTCGATATCCGCCGCGCCGCCGAGACCTATCTGCGCCGCCGGCGCTCCCTAGGGCTGCCGGTGAGCGGGCGGGAAACCGCCCAGCTCGACGAACAGCTCTATGGGCGGAACGCGGCGACTTCCTCGGTCACGGCAAAGGTCGAACTCGAGGCGATGTTTCGGCACGGATAGTCGTGGACGGTCTGTGAGATCGCCATCGGATGTCGCGCTGTCGTGACCGATAATGCGGGGAGACGACATGCCGTGCGCCGCCGGCAAATCGGGTTCACGCGAGCAGACACTTTGCCGGCAAACCCGGCGGGGTCGATGCCTCGCGCGCGCGAGAGTGGGGCGGAGAAGCTCTAACGAATTCGTTTCGAATTCAAATAATTAGTAGAATTTCTTAGAAATATACGTCAGAATTACTGACTGGAAAAGGTGCTTGCGGCAGGATCGCCCGCCGTGCATTATCCAATGCGACAGCAATGGGTGAGATTTACGTCTTTCTTTACCTGTTTCTACATGCTGGTTCGGGTATCTCCGTACCGGAAGCTTCGTGCAAGTGAGTAGATGGCAGTCATTGTCCGAAGGGGCAATGTTCTTCCATGCCTTGAGCTGTGCCGTAGCCGAAATCTGAACAGTGCCCTGCGGTGTCCTCACTATTGTGTGGCGCCTTTGCCGACGACCTCAAGCGCGTCGTTGAGGCGAGGTTGTTTCGATGGCTGGTTGCGTCTTGGGGTATGTGTCGGGCATCTCGGCTTGCTCGCGCCGCTCGATGCGTTTGTTTCGCCGTTAGCCCGGGCTAGGCCCGCATGTTCTGCCAGTCCGTCGGACCAACAATAAAGATCACGTCCAGTGACGAATATTGGGGGAGCACGGTCCACGCCATCTATTCCTCCAGGGTTAAGTCGCCGTCGATGCTTACCTGCTTCTTAGGGGCCGGGAAGTACCCATTTTATGTGCCTGTTTGATCTTCGCTGCGGGTGACCGGGCTGGTCCGCGGTCCCAGAGCCAGGAGCCGTCGCCATGCCGGTCACCGTCAGCTATCCGGGGGTCTATATCGAGGAGGTGCCGAGCGGTGTCCGCACCATCGTCGGCGTCGCCACCTCCGTCACCGCCTTTGTCGGCTACACCACCCGCGGTGCCGTCAACAAGGCGGTGCAGATCTTCAATTTCGGCGATTTCGAACGCGCATTCGGCGGGCTCGATGTCGATGCCCCGCTCAGCTATGCGGTGCAGAACTTCTTCCGCAACGGTGGCGGCCAGGCATGGATCGTCCGCGTCGCGAACGCGGCCGCCGGCGCGGCGATCGGCCTGAGGAACGATGTCGGCGCCGGTGGCGTCGTCGTTCTCAGCATCGCGGCCCGATCCGAGGGCCTATGGGGCAACGGCCTGAGGCTCGACGTCGATTACGACACCGCCAATCCGGCCAGTCTGTTCAACCTGCAGGTGATCGAGTTCGTCGATCAGGGAGCGGGGCCGGTGCCGGCGCGGGTGGAGGTCCACCGCAACCTCTCCATGAACGAGTTCTCTCCGGCCTATGCGGTCGCCACCATCAATGCCGCCTCCGAACTGATCAAGGTGACGCGGCCCGCCGCCGCCGCCGCGGTGTCGGGAGTGGCGAACGGCAACGGCACCAGCACCAGCGGCACCCTGGCCCAAGCCGATCTCGATCGCCTCGACGACGCCCACCGCCGTATCGCCATCAGCCTCGACGGCGACGGACCGTATGAGTTCGACCTGTTCGATGCAGGCGGCGGGCTGGTCGGCGACGATCTCGCCGAATTGCTGGACAACCTTGGTGACCGGATCCAGGAGCGGGTGCGGCTGATCCGGCCGACGGTCGGCGCCTTCGCCAATTTCAGCTGCACCGGTGGGGCGACCAACATCGTCGCCGCCTCCGGCACACCCGACGGCCAGGGGCAGCGCTCCTCGGTGCGGTTCTCCCGCGCGGGACAGCGCAGCGCGACGGAGATCCTCAAGCTCGGCACGCTGAATGGCGGGCGCGAGGTGGATGCCGCGGCGGTGATCCGGCCGGCGCAGACCGGGACGGTGGGCGCCAGCATCGCCGCGCTCGACCTATCGACCTTGCCGCAGCCGGCATCGATGAACGTCACCCTGCTGGCCGGCGGCGTTGCCAATGACGGCCCGCATACGCTGGATCTGTGGGGCGCCGCGGGCCGGCCGGCCACGCCGCAGGCCCTGGTTTCCGCTATCCAAGCCGCGCTGTCGGCTTCGCCCAAGGCCGAGCTGAACCAGGCGCGGGTCGGCATGATCGACGGACGACTGCGCCTCCTGCCCGGCGGCGTCAATCCAGCGGTCCGGCTGAACGTCACCAATAATGGCGGCAACACCGCCGGGGCCACGCTCGGCCTCACCACAGCGGCGGAGAATGTTGCCCGCTATGCCCTCGGCGTCGGCCCGGCAGGGCAGGGACAGGTCGACGCGGTTCCCGGCGACGACGGCACCCCGGCCAGCCCGACCCAGCTCGCGGGAAGCCGCAGCGCCAAGACCGGCCTCTACGCGCTCGAGGAGGTCGACCTCTTCAACATTCTCTGCGTGCCCGACCAGTCCGATGACGGGCTGCTGGCGGCCGCCCTCGACTATGCGAAGGAGCGGCGGGCATTCTTCGTCGCCGACCTGCCCCGCAGCGTCGACACGCTCGACGAGGCGCGGACCTGGCTCAACGGCCACGGCTTCCTGCGCGATCCCAATGTCGCGGTGT
Source organism: Ancylobacter defluvii (assembly GCF_018390605.1). Taxonomy (GTDB): domain Bacteria; phylum Pseudomonadota; class Alphaproteobacteria; order Rhizobiales; family Xanthobacteraceae; genus Ancylobacter; species Ancylobacter defluvii. The sequence goes on along the minus strand of NZ_JAHBGD010000019.1, from coordinate 96,598 downwards.
ATTTCCCCCGCATCCAGCAGGCGGATCCGCTCGACGGCAACCGGCTCAAATCCTTCGCCAATAGCGGTGCCGTCGCCGGCCTCTATGCCCGCACCGACAGCGAGCGCGGGGTTTGGAAGGCGCCGGCGGGAACCGACGCGGTGCTGCGCGGCGTGATGGGGCTCGACTATCTGCTGACCGATGCCGAGAACGGCGTGCTCAACCCGCTCGGCCTGAACTGCCTGCGCAACCGGCCGGGCTTCGGGCCGGTGGTGTGGGGCGCGCGCACCCTGCGCGGCAGCGATCAGCTGGCATCCGAGTGGAAATATGTGCCGGTGCGCCGCCTGGCGCTGTTTCTCGAGGAAAGCCTCTACCGGGGCACGCAATGGGTGGTGTTCGAGCCGAATGACGAGCCGCTCTGGGCGCAGATCCGGCTGAACCTCGGGGGGTTCATGAACAATCTGTTTCGCCAGGGCGCCTTCCAGGGGCGCTCCCCGCGCGAGGCTTACTTCGTGAAGTGCGATTCCGAGACCACGACGCAGAACCACATCGATCTCGGCATCGTCAATATCGTCGTCGGCTTCGCTCCGCTGAAGCCGGCCGAATTCGTCATCATCAAACTCCAGCAGATGGCTGGACAGATCCAGGTCTGAGGGGACGACGATGGCTCAGTTCAGCGTGAATGCGCAGCGTTTCGACCCCTACAAGAACTTCAAGTTCCGGGTGAAATGGGACGGGCGCTACGTCGCCGGCATCAGCAAGGTGGGCGCGCTGAAGCGCTCGACCGAAGTCGTCGAGCATCGCGAGGGCGGCGACCCGTCCACCGGCCGGAAATCCCCCGGCCGCACCAAATATGACGCGATCTCGCTGGAGCGCGGCGTCACCCACGACGCCGAATTCGAGAGATGGGCCTCCAAGGTGTGGAACTTCGCCTCCGGGCTCGGGGCCGAGGTATCGCTAAAGGACTTCCGCAAGGACATCATCGTCGAGGTCTACAACGAGGCCGGCCAGCTGGCGCTCGCTTACAAGGTGTTCCGCTGCTGGGTCTCGGAATATCAGGCGCTGCCGGATCTCGACGCCAACGCGAACGCCGTCGCGATCCAGTCGATCAAGCTCGAGAACGAGGGGTGGGAGCGCGACTACGAGGTCGCCGAGCCGAGCGAGCCCACCTTCACGGAGCCCGAGTGATGTGGCGTGGGCTCTCCGGCGCCGACGTGCTGCGGATCTGGGAGGCCGGCCATGGCCAGCATTCCGGGGCGCGCGCGCTGCTGGTGCTGGCCGCCGCGGCGCCGACCGCCGCGCCGGAGGCTCTGGAACGGCTGCCGCTGGGCGCGCGCGACCGCGCGCTGCTGACGATCCGGGCGGCCACGCTCGGTGAACGGCTCAACGCCTTCGCCGATTGCCCGGCCTGCGCCGCGGCGCTGGAGTTTCCGATCGATGTCGACGCGCTGCTGACCGGGAGAGGGCCTGACGAGGCCGTCGAGCCGCTGGCAATACGGGCCGGCGGCTATCATCTGACGGTGCGCCCGCCCGACAGCCGCGACCTGGCGGCGGCGGAGCGCTGCGCCGATGCCGCCACCGCCGAAGCCCTGCTGTTCGCCGCCTGCGTCACCGCCACCGGCGAAGACGGACATTCCATTCCCGTCGCGGCATTGCCGGATATGGCGCGGGCTGCGGCGTCCGATGCCATACTTGCACTCGACCCGCTGACCGATGTCAGCTTCGACGTCGCCTGTCCCGGCTGCGGTTTCGGATGGTCGCTTGCCCTGGATGTGCCCGCCCTTCTCTGGGACGAGATCGGCCATCACGCCAGTCGACTGGTCGGCGAGGTGGCGCTGCTGGCGCGGGCCTATGGCTGGTCCGAGCGCGATATACTGGAAATGAGCCCGACCCGCCGGCAAAGCTACCTGGCATGGGCGGGCTAACCCATGGGCGACCTGTTCAGCCGGCTGGCGCGACGCGCAAAGGGGGCGATGCCGGTGGCGTTGCCGCGCCATGCCTCGCGGTTCGAGGCGGTAGCCGCCGAACCGCAAACACCCGCGGCGCCGGTTTCCGCGCATGCCACTTCCCAGCCGGCGACCGCGCCCTCGGGTCCGATCGTCGCGCCGCTGCCTTTGCGCGGCGCCGTTTCCGATCCGGCGCCACCGGCTGCCGAATCGCCGCCGCCGTCGGTCGTCCCGCCGCCCGCCGGGCCGACCGTTCGCGCGGCCGCCGCACCGGCGCCGGCCCAGCCTCGAACCTCGTCACCATCACCGCTACCGGCGGCCGAGGCTTCGGCCGCCGCCGCCGCGCCTTCGTACGCACCGACCGAGATGGCACCGCCGGAGCACCGGAGCGTCGTCCCGCGCTCCCTCCCTCCCGTACCGGAGCCGCCCGCGCCGGCATCCGCGGTTCCAGAGGGGAGCGCCTCGCCAAGCCGTACGCCGACATTGGTGTCGCGAGCGCCGGAAGCGCCGCGTGCGCCCGCCGGCGAGACGGCCCCGCATCCGGTCGTTGCGGCCCCCGAAGCCGCGCCGATCGTCCGGGTCAGCATCGGCAGCATCGAGGTGAGGGCGCCGGCCGTGGTGCCACCGCCCACCCGGCCCGCCAGCCGCCTGATGACGCTGGACGACTATCTGCGAGGCGACGCCGGGGGGCGGCGATGAGCAATGGCCTCGCCATCGCCGCAGTGACCCGCGTGATGCAGGACATGCTGCATTCCGGGCTGGTGGCGTCCGGCATAGCCGGGGCGGTGGGCGGCACCGTCACCGTGACGGCACTGCCGCCGGACCGCATATTGGGCGATGGCGCTCCGGCGACCGAAGCAACGCAGCTGAACCTGTTCCTGCATCAGGTGTCGCCCAATGCCGGCTGGACCGGCCGCGACCTGCCGAGCCGGGACGCGCGCGCCGACCGTCTGATCGATCCGATGCTGGCCCTCGACCTGCACTATCTCCTCACCGCTTATGGCGAACTGGAGTTCCAGGGCGAGATCCTGCTTGGCCATGCCATGCAGCTGCTGCACGAGAACGCGGTGCTGAGCCGCGACTTCATCCGCGACGTGCTGGCCAATCCGCCCGGCGGCGGCATGGCCGGCGCGGCGCTTCAGGCGCTGACGATGTCCGACCTTGCCGAGCAGGTCGAACTGATCAAGATCCGCCCGCGCCATCTGAGCACCGACGACATGTCGAAGCTCTGGACCGCGTTCCAGTCGCATTACCGCACCAGTACCGCCTATGAGGTCTCGGTGGTGCTGATCCAGCGCCCGCGTCCCAAGCGGACGCCGCTGCCGGTGCTGTCGCGCGGCCAGCCCGATCCGGATACCGGCCGTGATGCCGGCATCGTGCTGCAGGCCTCGCTGGTGCCGGCCATCCCGACCTTGATCGCGCTCGTGCCACCGCGGCAGCAGGGAGCGGCCCGGCTCGGCGAAACCATCCGCCTCGACGGCCACCATCTGGCGGGCGAGCAGGTCACGGTGCGGTTCGCCGCCGAACCGGACGGCGCGGCGCTGACGCTGGCCGCCGCCACCGCGGCTGACGGCACGATCACCGTCGAGTTGCCGCCGGCGGTCGCTGCGCCGCCGCCGCCTCCCACCCCGCCGGAAAATGATCCGGCGAACTGGCAGGTCGGCGTCTACCGCGTCAGCGCCGAGATACGCGATGCGGGCGGCGAAGTGCGGACCACCAATGTGCTGCCGCTGGTGCTGGCGCCGCTGATCCGCCAGATCAATACGGCGCGGGCGGCGGATATCGTCACTTTCACCGTGGTCTGCGCCCCGCCGGTGCGCCAGAGCGCGGCGGTGTCGCTCATCGTCGGCAGCCGCGAACTGCCGGCCGAGCCGCTCGCGACGCCGCAAGCGACGACGGTGACGTTCCGCAGTGCCGGCTTCGCCGCCGGCCAGATCGTGCCGCTGCGCCTGCGCGTCGACGGCATTGACAGCCTCCTCATCGACCGGACCGCCCGCCCGCCGGCGTTCGACCCGACCCAGCAGGTGACGCTGCCATGAGGGCTACAGCGGATTCCAGCTGGATGGACCGGAACCAGCGCCATCTCTCGGCGCAGATCGAACGGGTGCGGCTGTTGCTCCAGCGCCATCTCGACGGAAATGCGCCGTCGGCTGCCGCCGATGATGGTGGACCGATCCCGCCCGTCGATGCGCAGACCATGCTTGGTCGGCTATGCGCCACCTTCATGCTGTCGCCGTTCGAGCGCGATCTGCTGCTGCTCTGCGCCGGTGCCGAGTTCGATGCCGGCGTGGCCCGGCTGTGCGCCACCCTGCATGCCGATCCGCGCCGCCGCGCCCCGAGTTTTGGGCTGGCGCTGGCGGTGCTCCCCGGCGCCCATTGGAGCGCCATCGCCCCCACCAGTCCGCTGCGTCGATGGGGCCTGATCGAGCCCGGCCGCGGCGAGGCGCTGGCTGAGGCGCCGCTCGGCATCGATGAGCCGATCCTGCATTATCTCGCGGGTATCGACTGCCCGGACCCGCGCCTCGACGGCTTGTTGTCCGAGGTCGCGCCGGGCGGCGCCCTGACCGCCTCTCAGGCTGTGACGGCGCAGAGGATCGCGCAGCTATGGACCGGCGGGGCCGGCCGGCCGCCATGGCCGGTCATCCAGCTCTGCGGCGACGACCCGCTCGGCCAGTCCCGTGCGGCGGCGGCGGCGTGCGAGGCCGCCGGGATGACGCTGCTGCGACTGCATGCCGAGGACCTCCCCGCCGTGCCGCGCGACCGGAGCGCCCTGGCGCGGCTTTGCGAGCGCGAACTGGCGCTCGGCGGCGGCGCGCTGTTTCTGAACGGGACCGGCGAGCGCGACGGGCGCAGCCTGCTCGCCTTCGTGGAAGAAATGACAGGACCGCTGATGCTGGCGCTGGACGAGCCGCTGGCCTTGCCGCGGCGGCCCAGCCGGCGGCTGGAGGTGAACCGGCCCAACGCCGCCGAGCAGCGGGTGCTGTGGACGGGAACGCTGGGGGCGCTGGCGACCGGCCTGAACGGACGGCTCGAACCGCTGGTGGATCGCTTCCGGCTGGATGGCGCCGGCATCGAGGCGGCCTGCGCGGCAGCACGGGCCGATGGGGCCGATCCCGACCGTTTCGGCGAACGGCTGTGGGCGGCCTGCCGGGTGCAGGCGCGCCGCGGCCTCGACGCGCTCGCGCAGCGCATCGACACGCGGGCCACCTGGAACGATCTGGTGCTGCCGGCGCCGCAGATCGCGCTGCTCGGCCAGATGGCGATGCATGTGCGTCACGCCTCCACCGTCTATGAACACTGGGGCTTCGCCGGCAAGACCGGTCGCGGGCTCGGCATCAGCGCCCTGTTCGCCGGGGCGAGCGGCACCGGCAAGACCATGGCGGCCGAGGTGCTGGCCAATGATCTCGGGCTCGATCTCTACCGCATCGACCTCAGCCAGACGGTCAGCAAATATATCGGCGAGACCGAGAAGAACCTGAAGAGGATCTTCGACGCCGCCGAGGAGAGCGGCGCGGTGCTGCTGTTCGACGAGGCGGACGCGCTGTTCGGCAAGCGCTCGGACGTGAAGGACAGTCACGACCGCTACGCCAATATCGAGGTCAGCTATCTGCTCCAGCGCATGGAGGCGTATCGCGGCCTCGCCATCCTGACCACCAACCTGAAGAACGCCATCGACCAGGCCTTCCTTCGGCGCATCCGTTTCGTGGTGCAGTTCCCGTTCCCGGATGCGGCGCAGCGCTGCGAGATCTGGCGTCGCGCCTTCCCGGAGGACACTCCGACCCATGGCCTCGACCCCATCCGTCTCGCCCAGCTCACCCTTGCCGGCGGGCATATACGCAATGTGGCGATGAACGCGGCGTTTCTCGCCGCCGGCCGCGACGAGGCGGTCGGCATGGAGCACATAAGGGAGGCCGCCCTCACCGAATACGCCAAGCTGGAAAAGCCGGTGACGAGCACCGAACTGGGGGGATGGCAATGAGCCGGCCCATCGTGGAGCTCAGCATCGACCGGCTGGTGGTCGAGGGCGTCGCGCCCAGCGATGCCGGCGCGTTGCGGCGCGCGGTGGAGCGGGAGCTGGCGCGCCGGCTGGCGGCACAGGCGGGGACGGGTGCCGATGTGCCGCGGCCTGCCGGCCATGTCGATGCCGGGACGATGGCGGTGCCGGTGTCGGCCGGCCCGCAGCGTCTGGGCGTCGCTATTGCCGGCCAGGTCATGGGAGGGCTGAAGCGATGAAAGTGGCCGCCGCAGTCCGTGCCGGCACAATGCCCGCGTCCGCATCGGCGGCCCGGGCCGCCCCGACGCACCGCCGGGAGGCGCCGGCGCGCGCCGGCGGCGTGTCGTCACGACCGAATGAGCGGGCTCCCGCCATCGTAAACGAGGTGCTGTCCTCGCCGGGCCGGCCACTCGACGAGCCGACCCGTGCCCATTTCGAGCCGCGCTTCAACCGCGACTTCGCGCAGGTGCGCATCTATTGCGACCACCGGGCCGGACTTTCCGCTAGGGCGATCAATGCGGTGGCCTATACGAGCGGGTCCCGCATCGTCTTCGGCACCGGCCGCCTCTCGCCGCAGACCGCCGAGGGACGGCGGCTCCTGGCGCACGAACTGGCGCATGTGGCGCAGCCGGACACCGCCGACAGCAGCCGGGCGAAAAACGCAATTGCGCCGGCCGACGACCCGGCGGAGCGGGAGGCGAGCGTCCTTGCCCCACGGATCGCGGATCGCGACCGTGCCGCCTCCCCGCGCCAGCAGCGTACCCATGGGATCCAGCGCCAAGAAGGAGAGGGCGCCGATCTCAACAGCGCCCTGCTGGCCGGCGACTTCGATCGCGCGGTGCGAATATTGGAAGAGCAGCCGGACAGCATGGTGCGCAATGCGTTGCAGGCGCTTCCATCCGATCAGCGCGCCCATTTGCGCACTGCGGCGAACACTCTCGACCCCGGCGGCCAGAGCCGTGTCGCCCGGATGGTGGACGCGGTCGAGAACGCGCCGGCGGCCACGCCGACACCGGCCCCCGCGCCGGTGGCTTCGGAGATCGCCAATCTCGCCAAGACCGAGAAGCTCAGCCGCGCCTGGGGCTTCGCGCGCGAGACCCTCGGCGCCGACGTGGTGCGGGAGGTCCAGCACCTGTTCTCCCCGGAATCGATCGCCGCGCTGGTCGGCTTCGCCATCCTCTATATCGCCGCCCAGGCGACGCCTGCCGGCTGGGTTGCCGACGCCCTGGCCCTGACCACGCTTACCATCACGGCGATCTTCGTCGGCAAGGCCTTGTTCGACATCGTGCGCGACCTGATTACTTTCTTCTCGGCGATCAATGCCTCGTCCGAGGCCGAACTGCGCGCTTCGGGCGCGGCACTTTCCCGCGCGCTCTCCCGCGGCTTCGTCGCCGTGGTCGTCGCCCTTCTCACGCGGGGGCTGAAGGGAAAGGGCGGTGGCAGGCCCTATCGCGGACCTCCCCCCTCGGCGACCGCCGAACTGGTGACTGCCGAGGGATTGATCGTGCGTGTCCCGGTCGCCGCCGTGCAGGAGATCGCCGCAACCTCCAAACTGCAATCCATCGCCTCTTATGCGGTGGCCGTGCCGCCCACGGGCGCCGGCGGCGGTGGTTCGGGGAACTCGCCTTCGCCTGCGCCGCAGGCGCCCGGCGGAGGCGGCCCGGCACCGAAGCCGCGCGGCGAGGAGATCTGGACCGAGCTGTCGAAGGATCTGAGCCTCGAGCCGCGAGGGACCGGCGACGCGCGCGGCGGCGGGGCCGGCGGAGCCGCCCGTGATGCGCGGGCTGGCGGGCTGATCGGCCCCAAGGGCGAGCCGGGAACCGTCGACGCGGCCGTCCAGACCCATTCGACGGCACCGGCGGTACGCAGCGAATATGGCGTGACCGGCGCCGATCTGGAATCGGCGCATATCGGCGCGACCTCGGCGCTTCGCAACGTCGAAGGCTACAGCCGCAGCAGCGCGCTCACCACCCTCCTCACGCCCAAGTGGCACGCCGCCTTCGACAATTACTGGAAGAACTGGGCGATGGCGCAGCGGCGCGCCGGGCACAGCACCTGCTCCTCCGTCGAGTTCGAGCGCATCATGATCGAGGCCATCGACCAGATACCGGACATGCCGGCGGCGACCCGGGGCACACTGATCTGGAGGCTGCAGATGGAGCTTCAGGAACTGGGGCTCCGCACGCAGGAGGCCACCATCGACCTCCCCTACCGCAATATCAAACCGGCGGCGAACCCATGAAAGCACAAGACGGTGGGAGCGGCTGACCGATGACCTCCTTTCCCAATTCGCCGAAGCTGATCAAGGGCGGCATCGTGCAGATCGCCACCGAGGGCGCGGCGGTGCAGCGCGTCATCGCGTTGCAGTACAATCCCGAGAGCGTCAGCCGCAGCCTGCAGGTGCAGGGCATCGGCGAGAACGGCCAGCGCGCGGAGGCGCTGCGGCTGAAGGGGCCGGCGGTCGAAACCATCAAGATCGACGCCGAGATCGACGCCACCGACCAGCTGGAATTTCCGCAGGCCAATCCGGCCGCCACGGGGTTAGGCGTGTTTCCCCAGCTCGCGGCGCTGGAGATCATGGTCTATCCGAGCAGCAGCCAGCTGCAGGCGAACAATGCCCGGGCGGCAAGCGGCACGCTCGAGATCGCGCCGATGGAGGCGCCGCTCACACTGTTCATCTGGAGCAAGAACCGCATCGTGCCGGTGCGGATCACCGAGTTCAGCGTCACCGAGGAAGCCTTCGACGCCAACCTGAACCCGATCCGCGCCAAGGTCAGCCTCGGCATGCGGGTGTTGAGCGTCGACGATCTCGGCTTCGCCCATCGGGGCGGCAGCCTGTTCATGAGCTATCTGCAGGCCAAGGAGCAGATGGCGGCCAGGGCGGCGGCCAGTAGCCTCGGCGTTCTCGGTATTGGAGGACTGCCATGAACGACCCCGTACAGGCGCTGTTTCAGGCGGGCGTGCTGAAGACGACGGACTTTCCGCCGAACAGCCGCTACCACGACGTGCCGACGCGCCAGCTGGTGCGGCCGGACGGCACGGTTGTGGTCTATCTCGCCCGCCGCTTCGTGCCGCCGCCGGAGCGGTTCGCCCTGCTGCAGGAACACAGCGTGGCGCAGGGAGAGCGGCTCGACCGTCTCGCCGCCCGCTATCTCGGCGACCCCGAGCGGTTCTGGAGCCTGTGCGACGCCAATGGCGCCATCCGGCCGGACGAACTGGTGGAGACCGTCGGCCGGCGCCTGCGCATCACCTTGCCGGAAGGCATTCCAGGACCGTTCGGGGACTGATGGCGATGCGGATCCAGGGCATCCATCTCACCTTGCTGATCGGTCCCGGGGTGCCGGTGCCGGTGCCGCGCGAGGTGCTCGACGCCCTGACCTCGGTGCAGGTGACCAATGCCGCGGGCGATACGCAGAGCGGCTTCGATCTCACCTTCGCGCTCGACCGCCGTTCGCCGCTCGCCACGCTGTTCCTCGTGTCCGGCGGCGCTTCGATCCCACTGGTACGGGTGATCGTGGTGGTGACGATCAACGGGACGGCCAATGTGCTGATCGATGGCGTGATGACGCATCATCAGATGGAGCCCGGCACCGGCGGCGGCCCCGCGACGCTCAAGGTCCAGGGCAAGGATCTGAGTACCGTCATGGGCTATATCGATTTTTCGGGCCTGCCTTATCCGGCGATGCCGCCGGTGGCCCGCGTGGCGCTCATCATCGCCAAATATGCCTGGCTCGGGCTCATCCCGCTGACCATCCCCAGCGTGGTCGAGGACATCCCGCTGCCGACCGACCGCATTCCGGTGCAGCAGGGCAAGGACCTCGACTATGTCAAGTCGCTGGCGCAGCAATGCGGCTACGTCTTCTATATCGAGCCGGGGCCGGTGCCGGGCGCCAGCGTCGCCTATTGGGGGCCGGAAATTCGCGTCGGCCCACCGCAGCCGGCGCTCAGCATCGACATGGACGCCCATACCAATGTCGACCAGCTGAACTTCCGCTACGACAAGGAGCGCAAGGAATTGCCGGTGGTGTTCATCCAGGAATCCATCAGCAAGGCGCCCATTCCGATTCCCATTCCCGACGTCACGCCGCTGAACCCGCCGCTCGGCGCGGTGCCGCCGCTGCCGCCCAAGGTGACGTTGATGAACGACACCACCCATTTGTCGCCGCTGGCGGCGTTGATGCGCGGCATCGCCTATGCCTCTCAGCACAGCGACTGCGTGTTCGCCAGCGGCAGCCTCGACGTGCTGCGCTACGGCCAGGTGCTGAAGTCCCGGCGGCTGGTCGGGCTGCGCGGCGCCGGGCTGGCTTTCGACGGGCTCTATTACGTCTCGCGCGTCACCCACGAGATTCGGCGCGGGCACTACAAGCAATCCTTCGAGCTCGCCCGCAACGGCGTCATCTCCACTTTGCCGCAGGTGCCCGCATGACCGCCGAAAACCGCTTCCTGGGCAAGTATCGCGGCACCTGCATCAACAATGTCGATCCCATGATGATGGGGCGCATCCAGCTGATCGTGCCCGACGTCTCCAATGTGATGCTGTCGAGCTGGGCGATGCCCTGCGTCCCCGTCGCCGGCATGCAGATGGGCATGTTCACCGTGCCGGTGATCGGTTCGGGCGTGTGGGTCGAGTTCGAGAAGGGCGACGCCAACCACCCGATCTGGGTCGGCGGCTACTGGGGCAGCGGCGCCGAGGTGCCGGCGCTGGCGCGCATGGTGCCGCCCGCCGTGCCCGGCATCACCCTGCAGACCACGCTGCAGAACGGCCTCACCATCAACGACGTGCCGGGCCCGACCGGCGGTATCATGATCAAGAGCGCCACCGGCGCGACGCTGATCGTCAACGATACCGGCATCTACATCCAGAACGGCAAGGGTGCGAGCCTGGTCATGGTCGGCCCTTCCGTCACCATCAACAACGGCGCGCTCACCGTGATCTGAGGAGGAGACGGCAATGCCTGGCTTTCTCTTGCATGTCGGCGCCACCGTCCTGTGCGCCCATGGCGGACAGGCGCAGCCGGCGACGCCGGTGCCGCGGGTGCTGGTCAGCGGCCAGCCGGTGGTCACCATTGCCAGCCCCTATATGGTCGCCGGCTGCGCCATGCCGCCGCCACCGGCGGGCAACGGGCCGTGCCTCACCGGGCAGTTTGTCACCGCGGCGCTGCGCGTCACCGCCCTTGGCCAGCCGGTGCTGCTGCAGGACAGCCAGTCCATATGCGCCCCCACCGGCACTCCGCTGATGCCGGTGGTGATGCAGACGCGGGTGATGGGGAGCTAGGCCATGCATCTCGCTTATCCGTTCCGCTTCGACGGGCGGTCGCGTACCGCCCAGGCCGGTGACGACGAGTATGTTCGCCAGCAGATCGAGCAGGTGCTGTTCACCTCGCCCGGCGAGCGGGTGAACCGGGCGGATTTCGGCAGCGGCGTGCTGCAACTGGTTTTCGCCCCGAACAGCCAGGAACTCGCCGCCACCGTGCAGTTCCTGGTGCAGGGCGCGCTTCAGCAATGGCTCGGCGACCTGATCGTGGTCGATGCGGTGGAGATCGAGGCGGAGGATGCACGCCTCGTCGTGCGGGTGGTCTATGTCAACCGCCGGACCCAGCAGCGGTCGGTCGCCGATTTCGCGCGGGGGGCGCCGGCGCCATGATCTATTCCTGCTGCAACGAGAACCGCCGCGATCTGGTGCGCAGCGAGAGCACGCTGAACGGCATCGACTTCCTCGAAGTGCTCGACCGCGCCGCTCCCTCGGCGACGCCGCGCCAGCGCACGCTTCTGGTCCGCCTGCTGCGCCCGGCCGCCGGGCTTGCCGCCGAGAATGTGGCGATCGAGGGGGGCGAGCGGATCACCGCCATACGCGCGCTGTGGGCGCATCCGGCGGACGCGATCCCGCCCGCCGATCTCGGCCCGGAGGACGCCAGCTTCTTTGCCGGCTTGCCCGAGGCCGCCGCCACGCTGGTGGTGCGCACCGATGCCGCCGGCGACTATTCGGCCTATCGGCTGCGCCTCGTACGATCCCGCACCGATCCGTCGCCGCATGCCGGTTTCGATCCGCCGCTGGCCGCGATCGATTTCTCCTTCAAGGTCGAGTGCCCGACCGATTTCGACTGCCAGGACGATCATCGCTGCGCGCCCGAGCCCGGCGAGGCGCCGGACATTGATTACCTCGCCAAGGACTATGCCAGCTTCCGCCGGCTGATGCTGGATCGCCTGTCGCTGCTGATGCCGGACTGGCGCGACCGTGGGCCGGCCGATCTCGGCATCGCCCTCGTCGAGGTGCTCGCCTATGTCGCCGACCATCTGAGCTACCGGCAGGACGCTGTCGCCACCGAGGCCTATCTCGGCACGGCGCGCCGGCGGATATCGGTGCGGCGCCACGCGCGGCTGGTGGATTATCGCCTGCACGAGGGCAGCAATGCACGCGCCTTCGTGCAGCTTCTGGTCGCTCCCGAGGCCGATGACGACGAGCCGGGACGGCCGATCCTCGTCCCGCAGGGCAGCATGCTGCTGACCCAGGTCGTCGGCGCCGGTGGATGCATTCCGCTCACCAATCCCCTTCCGGGCCGGCTGGCGCCGCTAGAACTGGCGCTGCGCCAGAATCCCACGGTGTTCGAGACGCTGCACCCGCTGCGGCTGTTCACCTCGCACCATCTCATGCCGTTCTATACCTGGGGCGACAGCGCGTGCTGCCTGCCCAAGGGCGCGGTGCGCGCCACGCTGCGCGGCCATTTCCCCAACCTTGCCGCGGCCGATGGCGAGCCGGGCAAGCTGCTGGTTTTCGAAGAGGTTCTGGGGCCGCTCACCGGCCGCCCCGAGGATGCCGATCTGGCCATGCGGCATGCCGTGCGGCTGACGGCGGTGCGTGCCTTCGCGCCGAAGCAGAACGAGGCCGATCCACCCGCACCGCTGACCGATGCGGTGACCGGTGAGGCCATTACCGAGCTGCGCTGGCACGAGGACGACGCCTTGCCTTTCGCCTTGTGCGTCTCCTCGCGCACCGACCTCGCCCATGGCGAAGTGGCGGTGTCCGATGTCAGCATGGCGCGCGGCAACATCGTTCTCGCCGACCATGGCCGCACCCTGGCGGAGGAGCCGCTCGGCGCGGTGCCGCCGCCGCACCTGTTCATGGTGAGCCAGGCCGGCGGGCCCTGCACGCCGCCGACGCGGGAAGCGGTGCCGCCGCGGTTCCGTCCGGCGCTGGGCGCCCGGCCGCTCACCCACGAGGCGGGGTTCGGCGCCGCGCCGCCGCCTTCCGCCGCTGCGGCGATGACGATGCCGCCTGCCGGCCTGAGACCCGCCATCGCGCTTACCGAAACCTCGGCGCCGGGCCGGCCCCGCTGGGAGGCGCGGCAGGACCTGCTCGGCAGCGAGGCATCCGACCGCCATTTCGTCGCCGAAATCGAAGCCGATGGCGAGGTACGGCTGCGCTTCGGCGACGACCGCCACGGCATGCGGCCACAGCCCGGCAGCGCCTTCTCCGCCACCTACCGGATCGGTCAGGGCCGGGCCGGCAATGTCGGTGCCCGCGCGCTGGTGCATGTGGTCATCGACGATGCCCGGATCGCCGGCGCCGCCAACCCGCTGCCGGCACGCGGCGGCACCGAGCCCGAAAGCATGGAGGAGGCGCGGCAGAAGGCGCCTTTCGCCTTCCGCACCCTGGAACGCGCGGTGACGCCGGCGGATTACGCCGCGCTCGCCGAACGGCAGGACGGGGTGCAGCGGGCGGCGGCCACCTTTCGCTGGACCGGCAGCTGGCACACCGCCTTCGTCACCGTCGATCGCACCGGCGGGGCGGCGGTGACCGAGGAGTTCGAGGCCGGCCTGCGGGGCCGGCTCGAGCCGTTCCGCATGGCCGGCTATGATGTGGAGGTGGATTCGCCGCGCTTCGTGCCGCTGGAACTCGACCTGTCGGTACAGGTCGCGCCGGATTATTTCCGCAGCAACATCCGGGCGGCGCTGATGCAGGCGCTCGGCAGCCGGACGCTGGGCGACGGACGCCGCGGCCTGTTCCACCCGGACAACCTGACCTTCGCGCAGCCGATCTATCTGAGCGCGATCTATGCGGCGGCGCAGGCGGTGCCGGGCGTGGTCTCGGTGGAGGTGACGCGCTTTCACCGCCAGGGTCTGCCGAGCCGGCGGGCGCTGGACGAGAGCCGGCTCGATCTCGGCCGGCTGGAGATCGCCCGCCTCGACAATGACCGCAATTTTCCCGAGCACGGCGTGCTGCGCCTGACCATCGGAGGCGGCAAATGAGCGACGATATCATCGTCGGCGACGCCTCCCTGCCGGCATCGACCGATGATTGCGGCTGCTGCCAGGGCACCTCGGCGGCGCTGCCGGCGGCCCGCCACAACCCGCCGGGCCAGCCCGCCATCGCCTACCGCGCCGGCACCCATGCCGCGTTCAAGCAGGCGATGCTGGCACTGCTGTCCTCGCCGCGGTTTCCCGCCCTCGGCCGGCTGTCCACCCGGGCCGACGATGATTTCGCCATCGCGCTGATCGACGGCTGGGCGACCGCCTGCGACGTGCTGACCTTCTATCAGGAGCGCATCGCCAACGAGGCCTATCTGACGACCGCCGGCGAATCGCTGTCGGTGACCGAGCTGGCACGGCTGATCGGCTATCGCCGGCGGCCGGGGATGGCGGCCTCGGTCGATCTCGCCTTCACCCTCGAGCCGGCGCCGGGAGCACCCGAGCAGGCGGTGGCGGAGGCGGCGATTCCGGTCGGCTCGCGGGTGCAGAGCATTCCCGGACCGGGCGAGCGCAGCCAGAGCTTCGAGACGGTGGAGGCGATCGCCGGGCGGGTGGCGTGGAACGCGCTCAAGCCCCGGCAATCGGTGCCGCACCGGCTGCGCAGCGGCGACCGCATCGCCTTCCTGAATGGCCTCGCGCTGTCGCTGCGGGTCGGCGACGCCGTGCTGGTGCTCGACCGGCAATTGCTGGCCGCCGCCAGCCGCAGCAACTGGGAACTGCGGACCATCGTCGCGGTGGAGGCCGAGGTGGACGCCGAGCGCACCGCCATCACCCTCGACCGCGGCCTCGGCTCCTGGGTATCGGCGCTGGGACCGGAGGCCGAGCTGTCGCTGTTGGTGTTCCGGCAACGGGCGGCGCTGTTCGCCTACAACGCCCCGCACCCTTCGGCGCTGCACCCGCAGCAGCTGGGACGCAACTTCCCGAACCAGTTGCCGACCGAGGACTGGCCCTTCGCCATCGAGGACGACGTCATCGATCTCGACAACGCCTATCCCGGCATCGTGCCGGGCAGCTGGCTGGCGCTGGCCCGCCCCGATGCCAGGGCGCTGTATCGCGTCGAAGCCACGGCGGAGACCGGCCGGGCCCGGTTTCTCATCAGCGGCAAGTCGACACGGCTGCGCCTCGATACCGGCGAGGGACTGAAGGACTTCGGCGCCGGCAATTACCGCCTGACGACGGTCTATGCGCAGCCCGAGGCGATGGACTTCGCGCAGGCGCCGGTCGTCGATCCGCTGTGGGGCGAGACCATCGTGCTCGGCGCCCTGGTGCCGGAGCTGCCGGCCGGACGCCGGCTGATCGTGCGCGGCAAGCGGCCGCTGGTGCGTGTGCGCGAGCGGCTCGCCCTCACCGATGCCGACCGGCCCGGCGAGACCTTCGCGGTGGCGGCCGGCGAGGTGCTCACCGTCACCGCCCCGCCGGTGGAGTTGTCCGGGGGAAAGGCGACGCGCTGGCGCCTGCGCAGCCCCGGCGGGCGCGAAGGAACCATCGATATCGGCGCCATGACGCGCCCGCTCGTCTTCATCCCGGCCGGCAAGGACGACCCTGTCATCGCCGAGGCGGCGACGCTGGAGGCCGTCGAGCTGGAGGACGCGACCCATGCCCGGCTGCGGCTCGGCAAGCCGCTGGCCCATGCCTATGACCGGGCCTCGGCCGAGGTGCTGGCCAATGTGGCGCGGGCGACGCATGGCGAGTGCGTCAGCGACATTCTCGGCGGCGGCGATGCCGGCGCGGTGTTCCAGCGCTTCGCCCTGCGCCAGCCGCCGCTGACCTTCGTGCGCTCGGCGCAGGGGGAGGGGCGGCAATCGACGCTGGCGGTGCGCGTCAACGACGTGCTGTGGGACGAGGTGCCGTATCTGTTCGGCCATGGCCCGCGCGAACGGGTGTATGCCACGCGGCTGGCCGACGACGGCAGCACCCTGGTCGAGTTCGGCGACGGCGCCGCCGGTTCGCGCCTGCCGAGCGGGCGCGACAATATCGTCGCCAGCTACCGCAAGGGCGCCGGGCTGGAGGGGCTGGTGCGCGCCAACCAGCTCAGCCTGCTCACCTCGCGCCCGCTCGGCGTCAAGGCGGTGACCAACCCGCTCGCCGCCGAGGGCGCGCAGGACCCCGAGCAGATGGGCGAGGCGCGCCTCAACGCGCCCGCCAGCGTGCTGACGCTGGGGCGCACCGTTTCGCTGCGCGACTATGAGGACCATGCGCGCAGCTTCGCCGGCATCGCCAAGGCGCAGGCGACGCTGATCTGGGACGGGCAGGCGCGGCGCATCTTCCTCACCGTTGCCGGCGCCGCCGGGACCGTGGTGGCGGTGGACGACATGCTGCAGGCGCTGCGCGTCGACGGCGACCCGTTCGTCGCCCTCGACGCCGGGCCCTGCCGCCCGGTCGGGGTGCGGCTCGCGCTGCGGGTCAAGGTCGATCCCAGGCGGCGAACCGAGGCGGTGCTGGCCGCGCTGCAGGCGCGGCTGCGCGAGGTGTTCGGCTTCGGCGCCCGCAGCCTCGGCCAGCCGCTCTACCTCAGCGAGGTGTTCGCCGCCGCCGGTGCGGTTCCCGGCATAGAGGCGGTGACGGTGGACCGCCTGTACCGCTCGACCGCTCCCGACAACGCTCCCGAGCGCCATGCCCAGCTGCTCGCGGCCCCGGCGGCGCGCCGGCCCGATGGCGGCTTCGACGGCGCCGAGCTGCTGGTTCTGGCCGCCGAGCCGTTCGACCGTCTGGAGGTGATGCCGTGAGCTTCGACGCCAAGACGCTGTACGCGCTGCTTCCGGCGATCTACCGCCTGCGCGACGCCGAGCAGGACGGCGTGCTGCGCGACCTGATGGCGGTGATCGCCGAGCAGGTGGCGGTGATCGAGGAGGATTTCGACCAGCTCTATGACGACCAGTTCATCGAGACCTGCGCCGACTGGGTGGCGCCCTATATTGGCGGCCTGATCGGCTACCGCACTCTGCATGGCGTGGTGCCGACGGTGTCGAGCCCGCGGGCCGAGGTCGCCAACACCATCGCCTATCGCCGCCGCAAGGGCACGGCGAGCGTGCTGGAGCAGCTGGCGCAGGACGTCACCGGCTGGAACGCCCATGTCGTCGAGTTCTTCGAGCGCCTCGCCGCCGTGCAGTATCTGAACCATCTGCGCCCGCACGCCGCAATCACCGCCGATTTGCGCAGCTGGGAGGGGATGGAGCGCCTCGGCACCGCCTTCGACCGGCTGCCGCATGGCGTCGACGTACGGTCGATCGCCCGCGGGCGCGGCCGGCACAACATCTCCAATGTCGGGCTGTTCCTGTGGCGGCTCGACGCGTTTCCTCTGGAGAGGGCGATGCCGGCGCGGCTCGACGACCGGCGCTTCCGCTTCAACCCGCTCGGCATCGACATGCCGCTGTTCACCAATCCGGCGACCGAGCCGCACATCGCGCATCTGGCGAGCCCGCTCAACGTTCCCGCGCCGATCAGCCGCCGCGTGCTGGCGGCACGGGACGCGGTGGACGGAGGGGGGACGCAGCGCCGCCTCGACCGCTATTACGGCGCCGGCAGGAGCCTGCTGATCGAGACCCGCGCGGCGCCGGGCGAGGAATTCGCGGCGCTGGCCTCCGGCGATATCGAGGTGTGCAACCTGTCGGACCGGCCGGGGGACAGCTGGTCGCTGGCCGGCCCGTCCAGGGCGGTGGCCATCGACCCGGTGCTGGGGCGGCTGTTGCTGCGTGACGCGCCGGCGGCCGGGAGCGAGCTGCGCGTGAGCTTCCATCACGGCTTCAGCGGCCCGATGGGCGGCGGCCAGTATGAGCGCGCCGCCGTGTCGGTCGCCGATCTCGCCGCGGGGCTGCCCGTCATCCGCG
The DNA here is from genome assembly GCF_018390605.1 of Ancylobacter defluvii. Lineage (GTDB taxonomy): Bacteria > Pseudomonadota > Alphaproteobacteria > Rhizobiales > Xanthobacteraceae > Ancylobacter > Ancylobacter defluvii. The sequence continues at coordinate 78,605 of NZ_JAHBGD010000019.1, read as the reverse complement.
TCTCCGAGGCTGCCGGCGACCAGCCGACGATCCAGGCCGGGCTCGACGAGCTGGCCGGCACCGGCGGCATCGTCGAGATCGCCGACAACCGGACCTATGCCGAGACGCTCAACATAACCGTGCCGGCGGGCGGTACGCTGATCCTGCGCGCCGCCAATGAGCGCCGGCCGACCCTGGTGCTGGCCGCCGACCTCGCGGTGACGGTGAACGATGCCGCGGCGGAGGCGTCGCTGATGCTCGACGGTCTCGTCATCGCCGGCGGGGCGGTGGTGCTGGCCGCCGCCGGCGTCACCGGGCTGCGCCGCCTGGTGATCCGCGACAGCACGCTGGTGCCGGGCCGCACGCTGGCCGCCGACGGGACGCCGGCCGGTGCCGCGCCCAGCCTGATCGCCGACATCGCCGGAACCGACATCCGCATCGAGCGCTCGGTCGTCGGCGGGCTGCGCATCTCGGCGCTGTCGCAGGCCAGCATCACCGACAGCATCGTCGACGCCACCGCCGCCTCGGCGCTCGCCTATGCCGGCCCGGCGGCAGGCACTCCCGGCGGCAGCCTGACCCTGGTGTCCTCCACCGTGATCGGCGGCCTCTTCGCCGAGCAGTTCGCGCTGGTCAGCAACGCCATCGTGGTGGCCGAGCCCGGACCCGACACAACGCCGGTGCCGGTGCGCGCCGAGCGCCTGCAACAGGGATGCGTGCGCTTCTCCTATGTGCCGCCGGCCTCGGCGACGCCGAGCCGCTACCGCTGCCAGCCGGACCAGGAGGTCGCCGCCGCCACCGAGCGGCGCCAGCGCGAGACCGGCGCCGAGCTTTCCGACGCGCAGGCCGCCGCCCTCCGCGCCGGCGTCCTCGCCTGGCTGAAGCCCAGCTTCACCTCGCGGCGCTATGGCCGTCCCGGCTATGGCCAGCTCGCGACCCGCTGCCCGGCGCAGATCCGCTCCGGTGCCGACGACGAGGCGGAGATGGGGGCCTTCCACACTCTGTTCCAATCCCAGCGCGAGACCAATCTGAAGGTCCGCGTCGAGGAATATCTGCGGTTCGGCCTCGAAGCCGGGCTGTTCTACGAGACCTGAAGCGGGCACGACGGACAAGCGGGCCGGCATACCGAAGCGTCATCTCGGGGGGATGCCATGAGCGGCGACTATAGTCGGAACAGCTTCGACGCACGGCGGCATTTCAGCCTCGTGCGCCTCCAGCAGGGACGTGTCGGGCTCGATTCGGACTGGAACGAACAGGCGGAGATCATCGAGCGGCGCGCGCGCGCCCATGCCGTGGATGCGCTCGGGCGCCACGGGGTTCCGCGCGAGACCGTCGACGGCTTCCGCATCACCCTCGGCCCCGCCGGCGGCCCGCCGACGCTCGCCATCGGGCGCGGCCGCATCTATGTCGACGGGCTGCTGGCCGAGAACCATGGCGGGCCGCCGCTGTCCTTCGACCTTTCCGAGCTGAGGGCGGACGGGCGCAGCCCGGCGGGCGTGCTGGGCGAGGCCCTCGGCGCGGCGACGCTGGATTATGCCGCGCAGCCCTATTGGCCGACCCCCGATCCGCTGCCTGCCGGCGCCGGACCGCATCTCGTCTATCTCGACGTCTGGCAGCGCGAGGTGACGGCGATCGAGGACGCCACGCTGCTGGAGAAGGCGCTGGGCGGCGTCGACACCACGACGCGGCTGCAGACGGTGTGGCAGGTACGGGTGTTGCCGAATGTCGGCACCGGCGTCGTCCAGGCCGCGGCGGCGCTGTGGCAGCGGGTGCAGCGGCCGCGCGCGCCGTCCGGCCGGCTGACCACGCAGCTCGATCCCGCCGTCCAGCCGTCCAATCCCTGCCTCATCGCCACCTCCGGCGGCTATGGCGGGCTGGAGAACCAGCTCTACCGCGTCGAGGTACACGAAGGCGGGCCACCGGGCACGGCGACGTTCAAATGGTCGCGCGACAACGCCACCGTGACCACCACCGTCGACGAGGTGATCTCCAACACCCTCCTGCATGTGGCCTCCACCGGACGGGATGCGCTGCTGGGCTTCGACGCCGGCCAATGGGTGGAGGTGACCGACGACCACAGGGAATTCGCGGCCCGGCCGGGCGCGCTCATGAAGATCGCCGATGTCGACCATGAGAGCCGGCGCATCAGCTTCGCCACGCCGGTGCCGGCGGATCTGCTGCCGAGCGGTGTCGGCGGCGATACGCCGGGGCGCCGCCACACCCGGCTGCGCCGCTGGGACCAGGCCGGCATCGTGCGCGACGGCGCCGGCGGCGTGGTGGCCGATCTCGATGCCGCCGGCGCCGTCGGTGCCATCCCGATACCCGCCGCGGCCGGCACCGCCGTGGCGCTGGAGAGCGGCATCCGCGTGGCCTTCGACCTTGCCGAGGCCGATGGCGGGTTCCGCCCCGGCGACAGCTGGACCTTCGCCGCGCGCAGCATCGATGCCTCGGTGGAAAAGCTCGACCGGGCGCCGCCGCAGGGCGTGCACCGGCATTGCGTGCCGCTGGCGCTGCTCGGCACCGCCGAGGTGATCGACCTGCGGCCGCTGTTCAACCCGGCCGCCGGCCGGATCCGGGTCGCCTCGGCGCTGCATGTGGACGCCGATGGCCGCACCCGGCCGATACGGGCCGGACAGGAGATCCCGGTCAATCTGCTCGCCGATGGGCTGAACGTGCTGCTGCATGACAGCATCGACGCCGACAGCGTCAATGACGGCTCGTTCTACGTCACCACCGAGATTCCCTACCGGCTGCCGGCGCCCTATGCCGGTGCCGGCGGGGGCGTGGTTGCCTACCAGCCGGTGACGCTGCCGGCGGATGTCGTGCTGGCGGGCGACGGGATCCTCGGCTGGCGGCCCTATGCGCAGACGCTGTCGTTTCTCGGCGACCTCGTGCAGAAGGACGTGCCGCGCCTCGGCAATGTCAGCTTCGAGCGCGAGTTCGAGGTGTTCGACAATGGCGGCCCGGCCTCGCGCTGGGCGGTGGGCGGCGGCAATGTGGTGGTGCAGACGCAGGCGCTGGCGGGGACCTCGACCACCCCCCAGGCGGTGACGCTGCCGACCATGGCGGTGCATCGTCACCGGATGAAGGAGGACGCCGCCTATGTCGGCCTTACCTGCGAGGAACCGCTGAGCGGCAGCATCGGCCTCGTCTACAACTGGCTTTCCCCGGCCGATTTCTCGCTGTTCGTCGCCCGCGAGGTCTGGGTGCCGATCGGCTTCAGCGGCGCCATGGCGAACCTCGTCGTGTCGCACAGCCAGATCAAGGGCGGCCAGATCGTCCCCGGCAGCCAGCATGAGAAGACGGTGTTCGGCGCCAGCGACCCGCGGCGCATCACCCTCGACATCAAGCAGACCGGGCGGCGGCTGCAATTCGGCTGCAGCGCGCAGTTTTCCGGACAGCCGGTCACCTTCCCCGACCTCGAATTTCCCATCACCACCCGGCTGCTTCCCGACAGCCGGCTCGGCCTGCTGACCGCCGGCACCGGCACGACGCGCTTCACCCGGTTGCAGGTCATCTATGGCAACGACCTGCCCACGACGCTGGTGCCGGCCGGGCTGAATTCCCGCCTGCTCTCGCGGCTGGTGGTCAAGCGCTCGCTGCTGGAGCTGACCTCGGAGCGCAGCACCCTCTCCACCACGCCGGCGCCGGAGCCCGATTTCGAGACCTGGTTCTGGCTGACGCCGCCGACCTCGGCCTATTACGGCTACCGCTATGGCGGCTATGGCGGCTTCCTCGGCATCGGCTTCGGGCGGCTGGTGGCCGGCGCCGGCATGATGGAACGGCGGAGGGAGCCATGAGGGCGGTATGGTCGCTGTGGACCAAGCCGCTCAAGGCCAAGCGGCGCATGAGCTGGCTCACTCCGCGGCATCATCTGCTGGCCTGGGTGCTCTCCGTTGAGCTCGCCAGCCGGCACTATGCCGACACCTGCCTCGTCGCCGACGACGAGGCCGCCGCGGTGCTGGTCGACGCGCTGGGGCTGCGGTTCGGCACCGTCAGCCTCGGCCTGAACGCGCTCGACGCGCACGATCCCGACTGGTGGGCGATCGGCAAGCTCTACGCCCAGGCCGAGCAGGACCGGCCCTATGTCCATATCGACAGCGACGTGTTCCTGTGGGAGCCGCTGCCCGAGCCGCTGGTGCACACCGCCGTATTCGCCCAGAATCCGGAGATCTCGCTCTATGGCGCGTCCTACTACCGGCCGGAGAGCATCGAGCACGACATCCGGCGCCATGGCGGCTGGATGCCGGAGGAATTCGAGCACTACATGCCGTTCGGCGGCGAGCTGCGGGCGGAGAATTGCGGCATCGTCGGCGGCACCCGCGTGGACTTCATGCGCTATTACGCGCAGCGGGCGATCGACTTCATCGAGCACCCGGCGAACCAGAGCGTCTGGGCGCAGCGGCCGCGGCGCGACCAGGACTTCGTCACCTTCGAGCAGCTGATGCTGTCGGCATGCCTGGCCTATCATCAGGCCCAGGCCGGCTCGCCCTTTGCCGGCGTCACCATGGCGCATCTGTTCGACAGCCATGACGACGCCCTGGCCCGCGCCAATGCGCGCGGCTACACCCACCTCGCCGCCGATTCCAAGCGCGACCCGGACATGTCGCGCCATCTCGAGGACGCGGTCGCGCGCCACTTCCCCGAACGATATCGGCGCGTGGTCGATTTTCTGGCGAGCCCGGAGCGCAACGGTCCGTCATCGGCATGGCTGGGCTAGGTAGGTATCGCGCCCGGCGCGCGTATCGGCGCTGCGATCAGGGGCGGCCAAACGATCCGACCGCCGCCGGGGTGCGGCGGCGGTCGGGAGAGAAAAGCGGTGGCCTGGCCGGAAGCCGGCCAGGGTCGCGCCAATTTCACGCGAGGTCGAAGCGGTCGAGGTTCGTCACCTTGGTCCAGGCCGCCACGAAGTCGTTGACGAACTTCGCCTGCGCATCCGCGCTGGCATAGACCTCGGCCAGGGCGCGCAGCACCGAGTTCGAGCCGAACACCAGATCGACGCGGGTGCCGGTCCACTTCACCTCGCCGCTCTTGCGATCGTACCCCTCATAGACGTCCTTGGCCTCGGAGGCGGCCTTCCACTGCGTCCCCATGTCCAGCAGGTTGACGAAGAAGTCGTTGCTGAGCACGCCCGGCCGCTCGGTCAATACGCCGTGCGCGGACCCGTCGACATTGATGGCGATCGCGCGCAGGCCGCCGACCAGCACGGTCAGCTCCGGCGCGGTCAGGGTCAGCAGCTGCGCCTTGTCGATCAGCGCCACCTCGGCGGGCGTCGCGGCGCCGGCCTTCTGGTAGTTGCGGAAGCCATCGGCGGCGGGCTCCATGACCTCGAAGGCATGGATGTCGGTCTCGTCCTGCGTGGCGTCGGTGCGGCCGGGCGCGAACGGCACGGTCACGTCGTGGCCGCCGGCCTTCGCCGCCTGCTCGACGCCGGCGTTGCCGGCCAGCACGATCAGGTCGGCGAGAGAGACCCGCTTGTCGCCGTCGGCGCTCTTGTTGAACTGCGAGCGGACGCCGTCGAGCACCTGCAGCACCTTGGCGAGCTGCAGCGGCTGGTTGACCTCCCAATCCTTCTGCGGCGCGAGCCGGAGGCGCGCACCGTTGGCGCCGCCGCGCTTGTCGCCGCCACGGAAGGTGGAGGCCGACGCCCAGGCGGTGCCGACCAGCTCGGCCACCGTCAGGCCGGTGGCCAGAATCGTGGCCTTGAGGGCCGCGGCGTCGGCGTCGTCGATCAGCGGATGGCTGGCGACCGGCACCGGATCCTGCCAGATCAGCACTTCCTTCGGCACTTCCGGGCCCAGATAGCGCGAGCGCGGGCCGAGATCGCGATGGGTCAGCTTGAACCAGGCGCGAGCGAAGGCTTCGGCGAAGGCCTGCGGGTTCTCCAGGAAGCGGCGCGAGATCTTCTCGTAGACCGGGTCGAAGCGCAGCGACAGGTCGGTGGTCAGCATGGTCGGCTTGCGCTTCTTCGACGGATCATGCGCGTCGGGGATGACCGCCTCGGAATCCTTGGCCTCCCACTGGATGGCGCCGGCCGGGCTGCGGGTCTGCACCCACTCGAACCTGAACAGGTTCTCGAAGAAGAAGTTGCTCCACTGCGCCGGCGTCTGCGTCCAGGTGACTTCCAGGCCGCTGCCGATGGCATCCGCGCCGAAGCCGGAGCCGAAATTGCTGGCCCAGCCCAGGCCCTGTGCCTCCAGGCCGGCGGCTTCCGGGTCCGGTCCCTTATGCGACTCGGCCGAGGCGCCATGGGTCTTGCCGAAGGTGTGGCCGCCGCCGATCAGCGCAACGGTTTCCTCGTCGTTCATCGCCATGCGGGCGAAGGTTTCGCGGATGAACGCGGCGGCGGAAAGCGGATCGCCATTGGCGCCCGGACCTTCCGGGTTGACGTAGATCAGGCCCATCTCGGTGGCGCTGAGCGGCGCGGCGAACTTGTCGAGCGGCCGGTGGGTCAGCCAGGCGGTCTCGGAACCCCAGTTCACGTCCAGATCCGGCTCCCAGGTATCCGCGCGGCCGCCGGCAAAGCCGAAGGTGCGGAAGCCCATGGTCTCCAGCGCCACATTGCCGGTGAGGATCATCAGATCGGCCCAGGAGATCTGCTGGCCGTATTTCTGCTTGATCGGCCACAGCAGGCGGCGCGACTTGTCGATGTTCACATTGTCCGGCCAGCTGTTGAGCGGCGCGAAGCGCTGCTGTCCGCGACCGCCGCCGCCACGGCCGTCGGCCAGGCGGTAGGTGCCGGCGCTGTGCCAGGCCATGCGGATGAACTGCGGGCCGTAATGGCCGAAATCGGCCGGCCACCAATCCTGCGAATCGGTCATCAGCTTGCGCAGGTCGTTCTTCAGCGCCTCGTAGTCGAGCTTCTTGAACGCTTCACGGTAATCGAAGGCGGGGTCCAGCGGATCGGACTTGGACGAGTGCTGGTTGAGCAGGTCGACCCGCAGCTGGCTGGGCCACCAGTCGCGATTCTGGGTGCCGCCGGTGCCGTGAGCGACCGGGCATTTACCCGTGCTGCCGTCAGTGGTCGCGTTCATGCTTTTCTCCGATCGAGGCTGTGTTTCACCCAGGCTCTTAGCAAACTTCCTTCATTAGATTAATTCCGATTTGCTGATTGTGCTGATAAGTTCTGGTTATGAAAAACCTGACATTCAAGCAGCTCCGCTATTTCGAGGCGCTGGCGCGGCATGGCCACTTCCGGCGCGCGGCGGAAGCCTGCGGCATTTCGCAGCCGGCCTTGTCGATGCAGATCAAGGAATTGGAGGAGGAGGTCGGCATCGAGCTGTTCGAACGCGGCGCGCGCCAGATCCGCCTGACCGGCTTCGGCGAAGAATTCGCCCCGCGCATCCGCAGCATCCTGCGGTCAATCGACGAACTGGGGGATCTGGCGCGCGCCTCCCAGGGTACGCTGGTGGGGCGGCTGCGCATCGGCGTGATCCCGACGGTCGCGCCGTACCTGCTGCCGACCCTGCTCGGCAATCTGAGCCGCCTGCACAAGGGCATCGACATTCATGTGCGCGAGACGCAGACGCCGCGGCTCATCCGGGAGCTGGAGGAGGGGCGGCTCGACACCGCCATCGTCGCCCTGCCGGTGTCCGAACCTGCCTTGACCGAAATCGCCCTGTTCACCGAGAACTTCGTGCTGGTGCGCGCGGGCGAGGACGAGGGGAAGCCGGTGCCCGATCCCGAGGCGCTGCGCGAAATGCGGCTGCTGCTGCTGGAGGAGGGGCACTGTTTTCGCGATCAGGCGCTGTCCTTCTGCAATGTGGACGTGCGCGCCACCCCGTCGCGCGATTTTCTCGACGCAAGTTCGCTGTCCACCCTGGTGCAGATGGTCGATGCCGGCATCGGCATCACGCTGATACCGGAAATGGCGGTGCCGGTGGAGACCCGCTCGGCCTCGGTCTCGGTGGTGCGCTTCCGGGATCCCCAGCCGTCACGGACCATCGGCATGGTCTGGCGCAAGACCAGCCCGCTAGCCAAACAGCTCGTGCAGATATCCGAGGCGGTGCGCCGCTCGACCGATACGTTGCGCCGGCAGCACAACGCCCTCGCCCTGACGGAAACACCTCCGGCCTGACGGGAAGGAGAGGCGGCAACGGCTGCGCGGGCGCGACCGTGGCGGATGAGGATTGGGGACGGGCGATCCCGCGAGCCGCCGCATCACCTTTTAAGGCGGTGCGGCGATCCAGTCCCCGTTTGGGACGCCGCGCAGGCTCGCGGGCGGCAAGCGATACCCCGAGGTTCACGCTCCCGAGCTTCACGCTCTCGAGGTTCATGCCCCCGAGGGCCACGTCCTCCGTGTTTCAGGCGACATCCGGCAGCCGGTCGAGATATTTGTCGAGCGTGATTGGATAATCCCGAACGCGGACGCCGGTGGCGTTGTAGACCGCATTGGCGACGGCGGCGGCGACGCCGCAAATGCCGAGTTCGCCCACGCCCTTCGCCTTCATCGGCGAGGACATCGGATCGGTCTCGTCGACGAAGATCACGTCCTGATGCGGAATATCGGCATGCACCGGCACCTCGTAGCCGGCGAGGTCGTGGTTGACGAAGAAGCCGCGCCGGGTGTCGACCGCCAGCTCCTCCATCAGCGCGGCGCCGGCACCCATTGTCATGGCGCCGATCACCTGGCTGCGGGCCGATTTGGGGTTCAGGATGCGGCCCGCGGCGCACACCGCCAGCATGCGGCGGATCCGGGCCTCGCCGGTTGCGATGTCGACGCCGACTTCGACGAAATGGCCGCCGAAGGTCGACTGCTGATAGCGCTCGCTGAGATCGCCATATTCGATCTTGTCCTCGGCGACGATGTCGCCCTCGGCGGCGGCGGCGGCGATCGGCATCGCCCGATTGCCGGAACGCACCTCGCCATTCTCGAATTCGGCCGCCTCGGAATTGAAGCCGAGCCGGCGCGCGATTTCCTCGCGCAGCTTCACGCAGGCGGCATAGACGCCGGCAGTGGAATTGTTGGCGCCGAACTGGCCGCCCGAGCCCGCCGAGACCGGGAAGTCGGAATCACCGAGACGGACGGTTACCCGCTCGACCGGCACGCCCATCATCTCGGCGGCAGTCTGGGCGATGATGGTGTAGCTGCCGGTACCGATATCGGTCATGTCGGTCTCGACCGTCACCTGTCCGGTGCCGTCGAGCCGCACCCGCGCGCCGGAGGTGATCAACAGGTTGTTGCGGAACGCGGCCGCCACCCCCATGCCGATGAGCCACCGGCCGTCGCGGGTGCGGCCGGGGCGTGGATCGCGCCGGTTCCAGCCGAAGCGCTCGGCCCCCTGGCGCAGGCACTCGGCGAGCGCGCGCGCCGAGAACGGCCGTTCGGGGTTCTCGGGATCGACCGAGGTATCGTTGATGATGCGGAACTCCACCGGATCGATTTCCAGCTTTTCCGCCACCTCGTCCATGGCGATCTCCAGCGCCATCATGCCCGGCGCCTCGCCCGGCGCGCGCATGGCGTTGCCCTCCGGCAGATGCAGCTCCGCCAGCCGCATGGCGGTCATCCGGTTGGCGCCGGCATAGAGCAGGCGGGTCTGGCTGACTGCCGTCTCCAGGCCGCCGCCCGGCTGATCGCCCGACCAGCTCTCATGGCCGATCGCGGTGATGGTGCCGTCGCGCCGGGCGCCGATGCGGATGCGCTGGATGGTGGCGGGACGATGGGTGGTGTTGTTGGCGATCAGCGGGCGCTGTAGCGCCACCTTGACCGGCCGCCGCGCCGCGCGGGCGCCGAGCGCCGCCAGCAGGACATCGGCGCGCAGGAACAGCTTGCCGCCGAAGCCGCCGCCAATGAAGGGCGAGACCACCCGCACATTTTCCGGCGCGATGCCAAGCGTCTTGGCGAGATCGGCCGTCGCCCAGGCGATCATCTGGTTCGAGGTCCACACGGTGAGCCTGTCGCCCTCCCAGGCGGCGAGGGTGGCGTGAGGCTCCATCATCGCATGCGAATGATCGGGCGTGGTGTAGGTGGCATCCAGCGTCACCGGCGCTTCGGCGAAGGCGGCGGCGAAATCGCCGATCCGGGTATCGACCGGCCCGGTGAGTTCGTTGGGTTCGGGAGCGATGGCCGAGCCCTTGGCGGCCGTCAGGTCGAAGACGCCCGGCTCGGCGGCATAGTCGATCTTCACCAGCCCGGCGGCGGCGCGGGCCTGCTCGAAGCTTTCCGCGATCACCAGCGCCACCGCCTGGTGATAGTGCTGGACGTCGGGCCCGCCGAGCAGCCGGACGGTGTTGTGATCGCCCTTGCCGAGCAAGCCGGCATTGTCGGCGGTGACGATGGCGATGACGCCGGGCGCGCGCTCGGCCTCGGCGAGGTCCATCCGGGTGATGCGCCCGATAGCGATGCCGGCGCCGATGGTCCAGCCATAGGCGGCGTCGGCCACGACGTCGTGGTGCTCATAGGCATAGGGCGCGGTGCCGGTGGTCTTTAGCGGGCCGTCGATGCGGTCGAGCGGCTGCCCGACCACCTTGAGACGGTCGATCGGATTCTGGGTTGCGGGCCGGTCGAATTTCATGGCTCAGCCCCTCGCTTCGGCAAGGACCGCGGCGAGCGTGCGCTCGACCAGCGTGATCTTGAAGGCGTTGTCCCGGCTCGGCCGCGCGCCGGCCAGAATCTGTTCCGCCGCCGCCTTGGCGCCGCGCGGCAACTCGGCCTCCGCCGCCTCGACCCGCCAGGGCTTGTGCGCGACGCCGCCCAGCGCCACCTGCCCGCTGCCATCCTCGTGAAGGATGGCGCCGATCGACACCAGCGCGAAGGCATAGGAGGCGCGATCGCGCACCTTGCGGTAGATGTGCCGGCCGCCGACGGGCTTGGGCAGCCGCACCGCCGTGATCAGCTCGCCCGGCTCCAGCACGGTTTCGATGTGCGGCGTGTCGCCCGGCAGCCGGTGGAACTCGGCCAGCGGGATGCGGCGCGGCGCGCCATCGGCCTGCACCGTCTCCACCGAGGCATCCAGTGCGCGCAGGGCGACCGCCATGTCGCTGGGATGGGTGGCGATGCAGGCCTCGCTGGTGCCGATGATCGCCAGCTGCCGCGAAACCCCGCCAATGGCGGCACAGCCGCTGCCGGGCCTGCGCTTGTTGCAGGGCTGAACGGTGTCGTAGAAATACGGGCAGCGCGTGCGCTGCAGGAGATTGCCGGCGGTGGTCGCCTTGTTGCGAAGCTGGCCGGAGGCGCCGGCGAGCAGGGCGCGCGACAGCAGGGCGTAGTCGCGCCGCACGCGCCGGTCCGCCGCGAGAGCGGTGTTGCGGACGAGGGCGCCGATGCGCAGCCCGCCGTCCTTCGTCGCCTCTATGGTGTCGAGCGCGAGGCCATTGACGTCGATCAGATGCGCCGGCGTCTCGATCTGCAGCTTCATCAGGTCGAGCAGATTGGTGCCGCCGGCGATGAACCGGGCGCCGGGCGTGCGCGCCGCCGCCGCGGCGGCTTCCGCCGGCGAGCCGGCGCGTTCATAGGTGAAGGGTGTCATGCGCGGCTCCCGGCGACCTCGGTGATGGCATCGACGATGTTCGAATAGGCGCCGCAGCGGCAGATATTGCCGCTCATGCGCTCGCGAATCTCTTCGGCGACAAGTTCCGGCGTGCCGGTTAGGTCGGGCGTGACGTGGCTGGGAATGCCGGCCTCGATCTCCCCGATCACCGCCACCGCCGAGCAGATCTGGCCCGGCGTGCAATAGCCGCACTGATAGCCATCGTGCTTCACGAAGGCTGTCTGCATCCGGTGCATGTTCTCCGGCGTGCCGAGGCCCTCGATGGTGATGATGGCATCGCCCTGGTGCATTACCGCGAGGGTGAGGCAGGAATTGATGCGCACGCCGCCCACCAGCACCGTGCAGGCGCCGCATTGGCCGTGATCGCAGCCCTTCTTGGTGCCTGTCAGATGCAGATGCTCGCGCAAGGCATCGAGGAGAGTGGTGCGGGTGTCGAGATCGAGTTCGCGCGGCCGGTCATTGACGGTGAAGCTCACCTGCGCCCGGATCGGCGGCCGCATGGCGGTGCCGGCATCGGCGTGTGCCGTTTCCTCGGGTGAAGCATCCTCGGCCTGGGCGAGAACGGCTCCTGTGAGCGAGGCGGTGCTTGCGGCCAGCAAATCGCGTCGCGAAAGGCTTGAAGGGACGAGCTTTTGCATATCGGCATCCCGATGGATCAAAGAAATGCGGCGCCGGGAACGGACGGAGGCCTTCTGCGCGGCCTGGTGTCGGAAGGGCCCTGATCCCGGCTCAGGGCGCAATGTCTGAGGAGATGAATGCGGGCCCGGTGCGAAGGGTTCCCTCGTCAGGGGCAACCTTGCCGGAACGGGCACTGTGCGGGCGGGGCGCATCGTGGTCAATGACCGGGACGGCGGCCGTTCGTGCGGAGGGGCCACCCGGGGCGTGGGCTCAATTCCGCCGGCAGGGCCTCACAATACCGGCCCGAGCATGGCGATGGTGTTGTTCCACAACTGCCGCCACCGGCTGTAGGCCTGCACATGGGCCGTCGTCACCGGCGTCGCGGCGTCGAGGAACACCTGCTGGCGCGCCCGTACCGCGCGGGTAAAAGCCTGATCGTGCAGCAGGATGTTGTTCTCGGCATTCAGTTCGAAGCTGCGGCGATCGATGTTGGCGGAGCCGATCAGCGCCATTTCGTCGTCGAGGGTGAGGGTCTTGGCGTGCAGGAGGCCGCCGACATATTCGCGGATCTCGACGCCGGCCTCCAGCAGTTCGCTGTAATAGCTGCGGCTTGCCGCCGCCACGATCCAGGAATCGTTGCGCCGGGGGAATACGATGGTGGTCGCCACCCCGCGCCGGGCGCTGGCGCACAGCGCGGCCTGGATCGGCTCGTCCGGGACGTAATAGGGCGTGGTGATCACCAATTCGCGCCGTGCCGCGTTCATCAGCGCGACGAAGGTCTCCGGCATTGCCGAATAGCGCACGCCGGCGCCGGAGCCGATTACCTGCGCGATGAACCCCGGCCCGGACGGCGGCAGCGCTTCCGCGAACAGCGGGCTGAGATCCTCGTCGGTCTGGGCCATCCAATTGCTGGCGAAAAGATGCTGGTTCTGCCGCACCACCGGCCCTTCGAAGCGCGCCATCACATCCACCCAGGGGGCGAATTCCGCCTTCACCGCGAAGGCGGCATCGGCGCAGTTCTGGCTGCCGCAATAGGTGATGGCATTGTCGATCACCACGATCTTGCGGTGGTTGCGCATGTCGATCCGGCCCTTGAACGGGCGCAGCAGCGGGTTGCCGACCGGCAGCGCCACCGCAACCTTCACCCCGCTCGACGCCATGTCGCGCCAGTGCGCGGAGCGGATCAGCGCCCGCGAGCCGAGATCGTCCACCATCGCCCGGCAGGTGACGCCGCGCGCCGCCGCGCGCTTCAGCGCCGCGACGACCTTCAGCCCGCTCTCATCGGCGAGCCAGATGTAGAACAGCACGTGCACGCTCTGCCGCGCGGCATCGATATCCGCGACCATCGCCGCGATGGCGGCGGCGGAATCCGGCAGCAGCGTCGCCCGGTTGCCGGCGACCGGCAGATAATGGCTCACCGAATAGCCGACCCGGAACAGCGGCCCGAAGCGCTCGGGTATCGTCGCTTCCGCCGAGGCGCCGGCTACTTCGCGGGCCTCCGGCAGGGCGGCGAACGCCGCCCGCAGCCGCCCGATGCGCGTGCGGCCGAGATTGACCTCGCCGAACAATATATAGGCCAGCACGCCGAGCACCGGCGCCAGCGCGATCACCAGCACCCAGGCGAAGCGCGACGACGGCTCGCGGTGCGGGCGCAGCAAGGCGCGTGCGATGAAGATGAGCTGGACGCAGGCCTGGGCGACAAACAGCAGCCAGGCGAGAACGGCGGAATCATGCATGAGGGCGGCACAATCGGTGAACGATATGTGCCGCATTAAACCATGTTCGCCGCCGGCGCGAAGCGGGCCTGACGCGATTCGAGCATGGGCTTACAGCCGAGCTGCAGCAGCGTGCGCCATTCGATCATGCGGTACCGAGCCGCCGGCTATTTCTTCGGTCCGTCGGCATCGCTGACATAGGACAGCGCAAGCGTTGCGGCGCGCTCGACATGCGCCCGCGAGGCCGAATAGGCGGCCTCGCCGTCACGGGCACGTATCGCATCGACGATGCGGCGCATTTCCTGCGGCCCGTCCACCGAGCGCCCCTTGCTGCTCACCGTGATCGCCCGCAAGTGGTTTATGCGGGCCGTCAACGCCCGGAGCATGTCCCAGGCGATGCTTTTGCCGGCGGCAAGAAACAGCACCTCGTAGAAGCGCGTGGTCGCTTCGAGCACCTTGTTGATGTTGGCTTCGTCATAGCCGGCATGGATCGCCTCCAGGCAACCGTCGAGCTGGGCGATGTCGGCATCCGTCGCCCGCAGTGCCGCATCGCGCGCCGCCATGGCTTCCAGCATGGCGCGTAGCTCGTAGATCTGCGCCACCTTTTCCGGCTCGGCACGGGCGACGATCGGGCCGTGATGGGGGACGATCTCGACCAGCCCCTCCGACTCCAGGTGGCGGATGACCTCCCGCACCACGGTGCGGCTCACGCCGAGGATCTCGACGAGATTGCGCTCGACCAGCCGTTCGCCCGGCTTGAAATGAAAGCTGAGAATGCCGTCGCGCATCTTCTCCAGCGAGAGCTGGCGCAGCGTCTTGGTCGTGCGATCGACCCTCAGATTCAGCGTGTCGGCCATGTTTCCCCCTGCCTCTTTCATTTCCGCGCTTCGTTACCGGGAGTCAACGTTGACATCCAATATTATGGTATACCATGATATCATCCTATCAACGTCGAGAGGAAGATGATGGTGGCCGCGCTGCGAAAGCTCGTGACGTATGTCGAGGACACGCGGATCGAGGGAGGCAAGGCCGTCGGCGCGCCGTTCAAGCTGATCGGCGTCGCGGCGGTGCTGAAGAACCCATGGGCCGGACGGGGATTCGTCGAGGATCTGCGCCCGGAAATCCACGCCGTGGCGGGGGATCTCGGCGCGCTGCTGACGGCGGCCGTCTGCGACATGGCGGGGGGCGGGCAGGCCATCGAGGGCTATGGCAAGGCCGCCGTCGTCGGCCTCGACGGCGAGGTCGAGCACGCCTCCGCGCTCATCCACACGCTGCGTTTCGGCAACCATTACCGGAAAGCCGTCGGCGCCAAGTCCTATCTCAGCTTCACCAACATCCGGGCCGGCGCCGGCACCGCGATCATGATCCCGCTCATGCACAAGCTGGATGAGGGGATGCGCTCCCACTACCTCACCGTGAACTTCTCGATCCCCGATGCGCCGGCGGCCGACGAGATCGTCGTCGCCCTCGGTGCCTCGATCGGCGGTCGCCCGCACCACCGCATCGGCGACCGCTATCAGGATCTGAAAGAACTCGGACCGCTGGAACTCTGACATGGGCACGCCGTCGCTTCACCGCCGCCACACGCCCGATGGCACCGCGTATCTGCGCCAGGGACAGGGCGAGCCGATCGTCTTCGTCCATGGCGTGGGGCTCAATGCCGAGATCTGGGCGCCGCAATTCGCCGATCTGGCCGTCGATCACGATGTCGTCGCCTTCGACATGCTCAATCATGGCGGCTCGGCCCGCACCTCCGGGCCGGCGGATACGCTCGCTCTCCATATTCGCCAGTTCGACGCCCTGCTCGACCATCTGGGCCTTGAAAGCGCGCATGTCGTGGGCCATTCGATGGGCGCGCTGGTCTCGATGTCCTTCGCGGCGGCGCACCCGATGCGGGTGCGTAGCCTGGTGGCGCTCAACGCGGTCTGGTGCCGGACGCCCGAGCAATCCGAGGCGGTCATCCGCCGGGCCGACGAAATCGCGGCGGTCGGGCTCGCGGACAGTTTCGACATCGCGATCGGACGCTGGTTCGGTTCGCCCGTCCCCGAAGAACTGGCGGAGGCGGAACGGACCGTAAGGCGCCACCTCTCCACCGTCGATGCGGCCGGATATGGCCGGAGCTATGCGCTGTTTGCCCGCTCCGATCGTGCGCTTGTCGAGACAATGCCGCGACTGGCGCCGCCCGCCCTGTTCATGACCGGCGAGCTGGACCCCAATTCGACGCCGGCGATGTCGGAGGCCATGGCGCGCGAGGCGCCCCACGGCGAGGCGCAGATTCTGCCGGGGGAGCGGCACATGATGGCGTTCGTCTCGCCGCAGCGGATCAATGAAAGGCTGCGGGACTTCTGGGTGCGCACGCGCGACGCGCATCGTCGACAGGCCCTGGCCTCCGGGGAATCCTGCTGATGGCGGGCACCCAACTCGCGGCACGGATTTCCGCCGCCGGCGCGGGACACACGGTCGTGCTCATCCATGGCGTGGGTCTCTCCCGCTGGGTCTGGCGGCAACAGGTTGCGGCGCTGGCCCCGCATCTCCGTGTCGTCAGCTACGATCTGCCCGGCCATGGCAGCGACGAACGCGGCTTTGAATCGGATTCGCTCGATGCCTATGTCGAGGACCTCGCCTCCGTGCTGGACGCGGCCGGCGTCGACAAGGCGGTGCTGGTCGGCGCCGCCTTCGGCAGCTTCATCGCGCGGCGGTTCGCCCGTCTCCACCCGGAACGGGTGGCGGGGCTGGTGCTGGTTTCGCCGCTGGGGCGCCGGACACCGGAACAGTCGCGAGCCGTAGCCGCGCGATTCCGCGAGACCGCCGCCGACGGCGTCGCCGGCACGCTGGATGCCTCGGTCGAGCGCTGGCTGTCTCCGCCGTTTCGCGCCGCGCATCCCGATATCGAGGCGCGACTGCGCGCGGTGCTGCTTGCCACGCCCTTTGCCAGCTTTCTGTCCGCCTACCGGGTCTTCGCCACCGTCGACGGCGCGATCGCCGACGAGGCGGCGCAGATCGCCGCTCCCGTTCTCGTGCTTACCGGCGAGGACGATGCCAATGCGACGCCGCAAATGGCGCGTCAGGTCAGCGAGGCGCTGAACGATGCCACGCTGACGATACTGCCGGGCGTACGCCACCTCGTCTCGCTCGAAGCCGGCGCCGCCCTCGGCGAGGCCGTGCTTGGCTTCGTCAACGAAAGGACAGCTTACGCCTATCGATAGCCTGGGTCATGCAAGTTCAAAAAAAGGGGAACGTGTCATGCATGAACGATCGCAGCGCATCTGGAGCCGAATGAAATACGCCGTCCTGGCTCTTGGCATCGCCGCCGGCCTCGTCGGCCCGGCCGACCGCGCCTCGGCGCAGGCCAGCACATGGGACAAGATCCAGTCCGACAAGGTGATCAAGGTCGGCGTCGCCCAGGCGGAGCCGTGGTTCTTCAAGGACCCCGCCACCGGACAATGGACCGGCATCGGCCCGTCCTATGCGGCGGCGCTCGCCGAGGCGATGGGGGTGAAGCTCGAACTCGTCGAGGTGACCTGGGGAACCGCCATCGCGGCGCTCCAGTCGAGCAAGATCGACCTGATGCCGCTGCTGAACATCACGCCCAAGCGCGCGCTCACCGTCGACTACGGCAATGCGCCGCTCGCCTATTCCGGTCTCGCGCTGCTGCAACGCGACGGGCTGGAGATCAAGACCTGGGACCAGGCCAACGATCCCAACCTCACCATCGCCGTGCCGCATGGCGCCTCGGAGGATCAGTTCGTCACCACCTATCTGTCGAAGGCGAAGGTGCTGCGCTTCCCTTCCTATGCCGAGCAACTCACCGCTTTCCAGAACGGCAATGCGGACGCCGTGCTGCTGTATCACCCGACACTGGCGGTGATGCATAGCCGCGTCGGCAAGGGCACGATCACCATCCCAACGCCCTATCACATCGACTCGTCCGACGTCGCGGTGCGGCGCGAGCCGGACAAGACCTTCCGCGACTTCCTCTCGGTGGCGGACGGCTATTTCTACAACACCGGCAAGACCCAGGAATGGTACGAGGCGTTCCTGAAGAGCCGTGGCATGGATCCGAGCGGCGTGCCCGGCATCCAGCGCGAAGCCTGGACGAGCGCGAAATAACGCCTGCGAACAAGGCGGGGCGGCCGGGACGTGCCGGCCCGCCTCCTGTCCGCCGAGCCCTCTACCGGCTCATCGGCCGCGACCATCAAGGAAGCGCTCCCAAGGATCGGCAATGCACTATCAGTGGGACTTCTCCGTCATCAGCGACAATGCCGGGCTGCTGTTCTGGGGCCTCGGCAATACGCTGCTGCTGACGCTGATCGCCATCCTCATCGGCACGCCGCTCGGCCTGGCGGTGGCGCTGCTGCGCCTCTCGTCGCATCGCTGGCTGTCCTGGCCGGCGACGGTCTATGTGGAAGTGTTCCGCGCCACGCCGGCGCTGGTGCAGCTCTACTGGCTCTATTTCGCCCTGCCGCGGCTGACCGGCCTCCGGCTCGGCGGATTCGAGGCGGCGGCCATCGCGCTGTCGATCCTGTCGAGCGCCTTCCTGTCGGAAGTGTTCCGCGGCGGCATCGCCGCCATCGGCAAGGGGCAGTGGGATGCCGCGCGCGGCATCGGCCTCAGCTACCCGCGCATGCTGCGCACCATCATCCTGCCGCAGGCGGTGCGGCGCATGCTGCCGGTGTTCCTGGAGCGCTATATCGAACTGCTGAAGACCTCGACCATTGCCGCCACGGTTTCCTTCGGCGACCTTTTGTTCGTCGCGCAGGATATCTCCTACCGCACCTACCGGACGCTGGAGATCTTTTCGGCGATCGCGGTGATGTTCTTCCTCGTCATCCTGCTGTGCAGCCAGCTTACGCGGCTCATCGAGCACCGCCTTGCCCGCAGCGGCGAATTTACCGCGCGCTGAGGGAGCATGTGATGGATTTCCTTCTCTCGCCCAGTCTCATGCTCTCGCCTAGTCTCATGATCAGCCTGCCGGCGCTGGGACGCGGACTCGTCTACACGCTGGAACTCGCGGCGGTCTGCCTGGTGGCGAGCCTGCTGCTCGGGCTGGTCTTCGGCGTGATGCGCTATGCCGGCGGGCGCATGCTGCACGCCCTTGCGATCGCCTATGTCGAGGTGTTCCGCAACACGCCGGTGCTGGTGCAGATCCTCTGGTTCTTCTTCGCGCTGCCGATCCTCGTCAATTTCGAGATCAGTGCCTTTATCGCCGCCGCACTCGGCCTGTCGCTGAATTCCGGCGCCTTCTCGGCGGAGATTTTCCGGGCCGGCATGCAGGCGGTGCCGAAGGGACAGTGGGAGGCCGCGAACGCGCTGGGCATGAGCCGGGCCCGCGTCATGTTCCGCATCGTGCTGCCCCAGGCGGTGCGGAACATGATCCCGGCCTTTACCAATCGCTGGATCGAGCTGTTCAAGCTCACCTCGCTCGCCTCGGTCATCGCCTATCCCGAACTGGTCTATTCGGCGCAGCAGATCTCCAACAGCTACTTCAATCCGGTCGAGGTGTTCACCCTCGTGGCGGCGATCTTCATCGCCATCGTGATTCCGGCTTCCTATCTCCTCCGCCGCCTCGAAGCCCGTCTACGCAGGAGCGCCCCGTGACCACCGACAACGTCATCGAAATCTCGGGCTTGCGGAAAAGCTTCGGCGCGCATGAGGTGCTCAAGGGCATCGATCTCGTGGTGCCGAAGGGAAAGACGGTGGTGTTGCTCGGCGCCAGCGGCTCGGGCAAGAGCACGCTGCTGCGCTGCGTGAATTTCCTGGAGACACCCACCGCCGGCACCGTCGCCTTCAATGGCCGGCCGGTCGGCACGCCGAAGGGCGCCGCGGGCGAGCGCAGCTATTCCGACCGCGAGCTCCGGGTGCTGCGCGCCCGTATCGGTATCGTCTTCCAGCAGTTCAACCTGTTCCCGCACATGACGGCGCTGGAGAACATCATGGAAGGCCAGCGCGCCGTGCTGGGACGCAGCCGCGAGGAGGCGGCGGCGCGGGCGGAGGATCTGCTCGCCCGCGTGGGCCTCGCCGGACGCGGCGGCGCCTATCCCTCGCATCTCTCGGGCGGCCAGCAGCAGCGCGTCGCCATCTGCCGTGCGCTGGCGATGGACCCGGACGTGATGCTGTTCGACGAGGCGACCTCGGCGCTCGATCCGGAACTGGTGGGCGAGGTGCTGCGCACGATGCGCTCGCTGCGCGAGGACGGCATGACCATGCTCATCGTCACCCACGAGCTCGGCTTCGCCTACCATATTGCCGACGAAGTGGTGTTCCTCAGCGAGGGACGCATCTACGAGCAGGGGCCGCCCGAGCAGGTGATGCTGCACCCCAAGGGCGAGCGCACCCGCCAGTTCATGCTCGGCCACAGCGAATTCCGCCTCCCGCATCTCGACTGAAGCGGCGGCCCATTCATCAATAGTGGAAGACCAAAGCCCATGAAGATCACCTGGTTCGGACATTCCGCCTTTCGTGTCGAGCTTCCCGGAGCGGTGCTGCTGATCGACCCGTTTCTCAAGTACCAGCCGGCCTATGCCGGCAATTTCGAGGAGATGATTGCCGGCTGCACGCATGTGCTGCTCACCCACGGCCACGAGGACCATGTCGGCGATACGGTCGAGATCTGCGGCGCGACCGGTGCCGAGCTGGTCAGTTCGCCGGAAGTGTGCGGCTGGCTGGCGCTTCAGGGGGTGGCGAAGGTCAATCCCGGCAATATTGGCGGCACCATCGATTGCGGGGCGTTCAAGGTGTCGTTCACCGAGGCGACGCATTCCTCCTCGATGATCGTCGACGGCAAAATGGTCTATCTCGGGCCCGCCATGGGCCTCGTCATCCGTGCCGAGAGCCAGCCCACGCTCTACCACATGGGCGATACCGGCCTGTTCGGCGACATGGCGTTGATCGACGAATTGTACCGCCCGCAGATCGGCATCGTCCCGATCGGCGACCGCTTCACCATGGACGCGAGGCAGGCCGCTATCGCCTGCAAGCGCTTCTTTCACTTCGAGACGGTCATCCCGGCGCATTACGCCACCTTCCCGCTGCTCGCCGCCTCCGCCGACGAACTGGTACGGGAACTCGCCGGGGCGCCGGTCAAGGTCGAGGTGCTGGCCTATGGTGCGAGCGCCGAATTTTCAGGGGTGCGGTGATGGGCGAGCGCACGGCGGAGATTGCCGGCGGAGGCATTGCCGGCCTCGCCTGCGGATGGGCGCTGGCCTTGCGCGGCTGGAAGGTGCGGGTGCATGAGCGCAGCCCGGAGATTCGCGAAGTCGGTGCCGGCATCTATCTGATGCGCAACACCGTCTCGATCTTCGAGTATCACGGCATTGCCGGCACCATCCTGCGCAACAGCGTCACCCTTACCGGCACCGAGCGGCGGGACGCGGAGGGCCGGCTGATCCAGCATCGGAGCTTCGATCCGGCCGAACCCTGGTATGTGCTGCCCCGCGCCGATCTGGTGCTGGGCCTCGCCGAGGCCGCGCGGCGGGCCGGCGTCGAGATCGTCACCGATTCGATGATCACCGGGATGCATGCCGACGGCACGGTGGTCACCGCCGCCGGCGAGCGCCGCCGCGTCGACCTCGCCGTGGCGGCCAACGGTTTCCGCTCGCGCCTGCGCGACGCGCTCGGCCTCACCGGCCTTGTCGAGGAGCGATCCGCCGGCGCCACGCGGCTGCTCATCCCGCGCGGCGCGGCGGAGGCCGATCTGGTGATGCGCGAATACTGGTCGGGCAAGCGACGGATCGGCATCACCCCTTCGTCGCCGGGCCTGACCTACGCCTATCTCAGCTGCCCGAACGACGACGCGCGCGGGACGGCGCTGCCGCTCGACACGGCGTCGTGGAAGGCGGCGTTCCCGGCCCTGGCCGGCTTCTTCGACCGCATACCGGAGGACACGGCGCTGGTCCGCCATGCCTACCCGCTGGCGAAGGCCAAGGCTTGGTCGAACGGACGCGCGGCGATTGTCGGCGATGCCGCGACCGCGTTGCCGCCGACGCTGGCGCAAGGCGCGGGTCTCGCCATTACCAACGGCTATTCGCTGGCGAAGACGCTCGAAGGGCACCGCGACGTGACGGCCGGGCTGAAAGCCTGGGAGGCGGAATATCGCTGGATATCCGACCAGACGCAGAATTGGTCGGCACGGCTCGACAGCCTGACCACGCATTGGCCTCCGGCGCTGGCGCCCTTGCGGCGCGGGGTGATCTGGGCGATCGGCGCGGTGCTGAACGATCGGGTGCGTGTTGCCGACCGGGTGCGGCTGGCACCGTGATGAGGCGTCTCCCTATGTGAGGCCGGCCGCTTCCTCGCCGGCCTGAAAGCGGGGTCAGGTGACGCGCGGTCGGCCTTCGGAAGCGCGTCTGCTGCCTTCCCTTCCAATCTCTGGCGCGTGAGCGAGGCGGCGACGGGCTGGTTCGTGCTCCGGAATGCCGTCCGATTGCGGGGCTTCTGCGGCGTAAGGCGGGGTCCGAGCAGCCGGATCGGAATGAATTCCAGGCATCCAAATGAATTCCAGGCCGCCAGCCGATGCGCAGAATTCTGACGGTTCAGAACAGCAAGGCGCGGGTCCTCGGTCTCGTCATCTCGATGACGCCGGCCTCAGCTTGCTCGTTCGACGAGCTCGCGTTCGGCGCGCAGGATGTATTCCATGCCCTGGCCGATATCCGAGCGGATGGCGGCGACGAAACCCTCGCCGTCGCGCGCCGCCAGCGCATCGGTGGCGGCGCGGTGATAATCGATGGCGAAGGCCGCCGAACCGTACTGGCTCGATATGTAGCGCATGGACGGGCCGGATTGCAGCCACAGCATCTCGATGATCCGCATCAGGGTCGGGGCGTTGGCGCGCCGGTAGATCAGGAAGTGGAAATCGAAATTGCTCTTCATGTAGAGCCGCCGGTCGTCGGTCTCGATGGCGGTGTTGACCCGCATGTCGTGACGGACGAGTTCGTTCAGATCGGCCTGCGTCAGGTGCTCGAAGGCCCGGCGTGCCGCTTCCGGCTCGATCTGCATGCGGGCGAACACCACGTCGCGGTGATTGGTGAGGCTGAGCCGCGGCACCTCGATGGTGCGGCTGTCGGCAAAACGCAACGCGCCTTCCGCCACCAGCCGGCGCACCGCATCCCGCACCGGGATGACGCTCAAGCCATGCTCCTGCGCCACCGCGCGGATCGACACCCGGTCGCCGGGCATGAACTCGCCCTCCCAGATGCGGCTCCGCAGGTCACGGTGTAGCGCGTCGGCAACAGTGTCCGGCTGATACTCGCCGCTGACATCATTCATGAGCCATCTCATCCCTTCGGATCGTTGTTATATGACCTAGGCATGTATTATAACACGTAACGACACGCCACCGGACCGGAGTACAAAATGCCGCGAGGCGCCGTGAACCGCAGTTTGCCGGAGCCGCCGAGCTTTTTGCTCGCCGCGCATTGCGACCTCAACGGGATTTTTCGTGGCAAGCGGGTGCGCGCGGCGGGCGCCGAGAAGGTGCTGAAGGCCGGCATCCGCATGCCGATGTCCTCGATCGGCGTCGATATCTGGGGCACCGACGTGCTCGGCAACGCGCTGTTCGACCGCGGCGATCTTGACGGCATCGTCGAGCCGACCGGCCGCGGGCCGATCCCGCTCAGCTGGACAGAGACGCCGGCCCTGCTGCTGCCGATGTGGATGCGGCTGGAGAGCGGCGCGCCGTTCTTCGGCGATCCGCGCCGGGTGCTGGCCGATGTCGCGTCGCGCTTTGCCGCGCGTGGCCTGACCCCGGTGGTGGCGACCGAGCTGGAATTCTACCTCGTCGACCCCAATGAGGCGCGCGCCCGCCCGCTGACGCCGCTGCCGGAGGCGCATGAGGGCGCCGGCGACACTATTTATTGTCTGCAGGAACTGGCGAATGTCGGTCCCTTTCTCGACGACGTCTATGCGATGGCGGAGGCCTGCGGCGTCGCGGTGGATGCGGCGATCTCCGAAAGCGGTCCCGGCCAGTACGAGTTCAACCTCGTCCACGGCCCCGACCTGCTGCGCGTCGCCGACGATACGGTGTTCTTCAAGCAGATTGTCAAGAATGTCGCCCGCCGGCACGGTCTGGCGGCGAGCTTCATGGCCAAGCCCTATGCGAACCATTCCGGCAGCGGGCTGCATGTGCATTTCAGCCTGCTCGACGGCGAGGGGCGCAATGTCTTCGACGACGGCACCCCGGCCGGCACCGACCTGATGCGCCATGCGGTGGCCGGGCTGCTGGAGGCGATGCACGACTCTACGCTGATCTTCGCGCCGCACCGCAACTCGTCGCGCCGGCTGCGGCCGGGCACGCTCGCGCCCACCACGGCGGCATGGGGCTATGAGAACCGCACCGCGGCGGTGCGCATTCCCGGCGGGCCGAACCCGGCGCGGCGCATCGAGCACCGGGTCTCCGGCGCCGACGCCAATCCCTATCTGGTGCTGGCTGCCATCCTCGCCGCCGCGCTGGACGGCATCGAGGCCGGCATCGCCCCGCCGGCGCCGACGCAGGGCAATGTCTACAAGGCGGCCGGACGCGCCATTCCGCCGGACTGGCGGCAGGCGATCGAGACCTTCGAGACGAGCGAATTGATGGCCCGGCTGTTCCCGGCCGACTTCATCACCATGTTCGCCACCTGCAAGCGGCAGGAGCTGGCGGTGTTCGAGGCGGAGATTTCCGAGCTCGAATATCGCAGCTACCTGCACAGCGTGTGAGGCGGGCGGGAATGGCAACTCCTCACACCGGCTCCTATTACGCCGCCACCGCCAAGCCCTACGCGCCGTTCCCGTGCCTCACAGAGAGCGTCGAGGCGGATGTCTGCATCGTCGGCGGCGGCTTCACCGGCATCAATACCGCGCTGGAACTCGCCGAGCGCGGGTTGAAGGTGGTGGTGCTGGAGGCCAACCGTATCGGCTGGGGCGCCACGGGGCGCAATGGCGGGCAGATCACCGGCTCGCTCTCCGGCGACGTCGCCATGGGGCGCGAATTCCGCCGCACGCTGGGTGCGGCGGCCGACGACTATATCTGGAACCTGCGCTGGCGCGGCCATGCCATCATCCGCGAGCGCGTCGCCCGATACGCCATCGACTGCGATTTGAAGCACGGCCATCTGCAGGCCGCCACCAAGAAGGTGCATGTCGGCGAGCTGAAGGCGATGCACGCCGAGGCGGTGGCGCGCGGCATGGGCGAAGACGTGTCGCTGGTCGAAGGCGAGGCGCTTGCCTCGCTCATCGAGGTGCCGATCTATCTCGCCGGGCTGCACAATCGCCGCAACATGCATGTGCATTCGCTGAACCTGGTCATCGGCGAGGCGGTGGCAGCGGCCGGGCTCGGGGTGCGGATCTTCGAGGACAGCGAGGTCACGCGCCTCACACCAGGCAAGCGGCCGGTGGTGGAGACCGCGCAGGGGCGGGTGACGGCCGACACGGTGATGCTGGCCGGCAATGCCTATCACCGGCTCGGCCGGGGCAAGATGCGCGGCGTGCTGTTCCCCGCCTCGCTCGGCATTCTCGCCACCGCGCCGCTGGACGAGGCGACGGCACGGGCGATCAACCCGCTGGACATCGCGGTCTATGATAACCGCTTCGTGCTCGACTATCACCGGCTGACCGCCGACCGGCGGCTGATCTTCGGCGGCGGTACCAATTATTCGGGCCGCGACAGCGCCGACATCGCCGCCGAGCTGCGCCCGGCACTGGAGCGCACCTATCCGCGCCTCAAGGGCGTCGGCATCGATTTCCAGTGGTCCGGCAAGGCCGGGATCATCGCCAACCGCATCCCGCATCTGGGGCGGGTGGCGCCGAACATCTTCTATGCCGAGGGCTATTCCGGCCACGGCATCGCCACCACGCATATCGTCGCCGAGATCATGGCGCGGGCCATCACCGGCACCATGGGCGAGTTCGACGTGTTCGACGCCGTGCGCCGCCTGCGGCTGCCGATGGGCGCATGGCTCGCCCACCAGTCCCTGGCACTGGGCATGTGGTACTACACGCTGCGGGAGCGGCTGCGATGACGCGCGCCCCGATCCACCTCTTTTCGCCCGCTGCCACGGTCCGCTTTCGCGACGATCGGGCGCTGGCGCACGCCTTCACGACACGAGTCCGAAACGGACCGAACCCACCAGAGAGGACCAGATGAGCAACGACATGGGAAAGATCCGCATCATGCCCGGCGCGGGCAATCACGGTCATGGCGGTATCAGCCGCCGCGACCTGATGAAGTCCGCCGCCGCGCTCGGCCTCGTCGCCGGGGCCGGCGGCCTGCTGATGCCGGGCGCCGCCCGCGCCGATGAGCCGAAAAAGGGCGGGCAGCTGCGCGCCGGCATTCTCGGCGCCACCACCAACACCAACGACCCGGCGCTGCGCCAGGACGAGTTCGGGGTGATGGCCGCCTACACGACCTATAACCACCTCGTCGAGCTGAACCCCGACAAGACCATCAAGCCCGAGCTGGCCGAGAGCTGGGAAGCCAAGCCCGGCGCCACCGAATGGATCTTCAACATCCGCAAGGGCGTCGAATTCCACAACGGCAAGACGCTGACTGCCGACGACGTGATCTATTCGATCAACCGCCATCGCGGCGAGAAGTCCCAGTCCGGCGCCAAGAGCCTGATGGCGGCGATTGCCGACATCAAGAAGCTCGACGCCAACCAGATCCAGGTGACGCTGAAGAGCGCCAATGCCGACTTCCCGTATAATTTCACCGGCGACCACATGGCGATCACGCCGGACGGGTTCGAGGACTGGATGAAGCCGGTCGGCACCGGCGGCTACAAGCAGACCTCGTTCGAGCCCGGCGTGCGCGCCACCTGGGTGCACAACAAGAATTACTGGAAGCCCGGCCGCGCCCATGTCGAGGAGGTCGAGTTCCTCGTCCTCAACGACACCCAGGCCCGTATCGCCGCGCTGCAATCCGGCCAGATCGACGCGCTCGGCCTTGTCGACCCGGCGGCGGTGGAGATGCTGAAGGGCAATGCCGGCGTGCAGGTGGTGAACTCCTCCGGCGGCCAGTTCTGGAGCTATGCGCTGAATTGCAAGAAGGGTCCCTTCACCGATCCGAACCTGCGCGAGGCGATGAAGCACGCCATCGACCGCAAGAAGATCCTCGATATCGTGCTGCGCGGCAATGGCAAGATCGGCAACGACCAGCCGCTCGCCACCACCGACCCGATGTTCAATCCCGATCTGGCGCAGACCCCCTACGATCCGGAAAAGGCGAAGTTCTTCCTCAAGAAGGCCGGCATGGAGAGCTTCAAGATCGAGCTCAACACCTCCGACGCCACCTTCGCCAACTCGGCCAATGTCGGCCAGCTCTACCGGCAGGCGGCGCTGCCGGCGGGCATCACCATCGATGTCGTCCGCCAGCCGGCCGACGGCTACTGGGACCAGATCTGGCTGAACGTCGACAAGCCGATGACCACCGGCGTGTGGATGGGCCGGCCGACCGCCGACATGATCATGTCGATGGTCTATGCCTCGGCGGCGCCATGGAACGAGTCGTTCTGGTCCAATGCCCGCTTCGACGAACTGCTGGTGCAGGCGCGCGGCGAGCTCGACGCCGGCAAGCGCAAGGCGATGTATGGCGAGCTGCAGACGCTGATCCACGACAATGCCGGCCATGTGGTGCCGGTCTTCGCCGACTTCATCGACGCCTACAGCCCGCGGGTGAAGGGCCTGATGCCGACGCCGTCCTGGTACCTGATGGGTGCGCGCTTCACCGAACGCGTCTGGCTCGAAGGCTGATGCTGGTCATTCTCGCCAAGCGGCTGGCCATGGGGATCGTTCTGGTCCTCATGGCCTCCGCCCTCCTGTTTTTTGCCGGCGAGCTGCTTCCGGGCGACTTCGCCACCAAGCTCCTCGGCTCCTCGGCAACGCCGGAGACGGTGGAGGCGCTGCGCCGCTCGCGCGGCGTCGACGCCCCCGCGCTCGCGCGCTACCTGCAATGGCTCGGCGGCTTGTTCCGGGGCGACCTCGGCACCTCGCTGACCAATGGCCGCGAGATCGCGCCGCTGATCGCCACGCGGCTGAAGAACACGCTCATTCTCGCCGGTGCCGCCGCCCTGATCGCGGTGCCGCTGGCGGTGGGGCTCGGCACGCTGGCGGCGATCTTCCGCAACCGGCTGTTCGACCGCGCGATCCTCGTGCTGTCGATGGTGACGGTGGCGACGCCGGAATTCTTCTTCGCCTACATGGCGATCGCCGTGTTCGCGGTGAACCTGCACTGGGTGCCGTCGATCTCCATCATCACCGCCGGCATGAGCTTCGAGCGCATGCTGCCGCTGCTGGCGCTGCCGGTGCTGACGCTGGTGATCACCTCCTGCGCCCACATGATCCGCATGACGCGGGCCAGCATCGTCTCGGTGATGGATTCCGACTATGTCGGCACCGCCCTGCTCAAGGGCCTGCCGGAATGGAAGGTGGTGGTGCGCCACGTGCTGCCCAACGTCATGAGCCCCATCGCCGCGGTGGTGGTGCTGAATCTTGCCGACCTGGTAGTCGGGCTGATCATCGTCGAGGCCATCTTCGCCTATCCCGGCATGGGGCAGCTGATGGTCGATTCGGTGTCGAAGCAGGACATCACCGTGGTGCAGGCCTGCGGGCTGATCTTCGCCGCCACCTATATCCTGCTCAACATGATCGCCGACCTGTTGGCGATCGCGCTCAATCCCCGGCTGAGATATGCGCGATGAGCCTTTCTGACGCCACGGCCCGTCCGGCCGCTCCCTCCCGCCTCGCCGGCCTGCCGGTCGCGCTGGCGGCGCTGTTCTGCCTCGCCTGCCTCGTCTGCGTGATCGGCGCCGACTGGATCGCTCCCTATGGCGAGGCCGATCTGGTCGCCATGCCCTGGCAGGCGCCAGATCTCGCCCACCCCCTCGGCACCGACCAGCTCGGGCGCGACATGCTCTCGCGCATCATCTTCGGCGCCCGCACCTCGATCGGCCTGTCCCTGGCCATCGTCACCCTGGCCTTCGCCGTCGGCGGGGCGCTGGGTCTGGCGGCGGTGACGCTGGGCGGATGGGCGGACGCGGTGATCAGCCGTATCGTCGACCTGTTCATGGCGCTGCCGCCGCTGGTGCTGGCGCTGCTGGCGCTGAGCGTCTCCGGCACCTCGCTGGTGACGCTGACGCTGACCGCCGCCTTCATCGCCAGCCTGCGGGTGTTCCGGCTGACCCGCTCGCTCGGCATCGACATCGCGGCGCGCGACTTCGTCGATGTGGCGCGGCTGCGGCGCGATTCCACCGCCCGCATCATGTGGCGGGAAATATTGCCCAATGCGGCGATCCCGCTGATTTCCGAATTCGGGCTGCGCTTCGTGTTCGCCTTCCTGTTCGTCGCCTCGCTGTCCTTCCTCGGCCTCGGCGTGCAGCCGCCAATGGCGGATTGGGGCGGCATGGTGCGCGAGAATGTCGGGGCGCTGAACTATGGGCGGCTCACTCCGCTGGTGCCGGCGGGGTTCATCGCCCTTCTCGCCATCAGCGTGAACCTGATCGGCGACTGGCTGGTCGCCCGGCGCGGAGGCGGACGATGAACACGATGACGCCGCTGCTGGAGATACGCGGCCTCCATATCGACGCGACACTGCCAAATGGCAGCACCGCGCATCTGCTGCAGGACATCTCGCTGACATTGGCGCGCGGGCAGGTGCTGGGACTGATCGGCGAATCCGGTGCCGGCAAGTCGACGCTCGGCCTTACCGCGCTCGGCGCGGTGCGCGGCGGCGCCTATGTGCGTGCGGGCGAGGTGCGGCTCGGCGGCATCGACCTCCTGACCGGCGGGCCGGCGCTGCTGCGCGACATTCGGGGAAGGCGGGTGGCCTATGTCGCGCAATCGGCGGCCTCGGCCTTCAACCCGGCGTTCCGGCTGATCGACCAGGTGATCGAGACCAGCGTGCAGCGCCGGCTGATGAGCAAGGCCGATGCGCGCCGGCGGGCGATCGAACTGTTCGCCAAGCTGGAATTGCCGTCACCGGAGACCTTCGGCGAGAAGTTCCCGCATCAGGCTTCCGGCGGTCAGCTCCAGCGCGCGATGACCGCGATGGCGATGTGCGCGCGGCCGGACCTCATCGTGTTCGACGAGCCGACCACCGCGCTCGACGTCACCACCCAGATCGAGGTGATCCTCGCCATGCGGCAAGCGATCCGCGAGGAGGGCATGGCGGGACTGTATATCTCGCACGACCTCGCTCTCGTGGCGCAGATGGCCGACGCCATCATGGTGCTGCGGCACGGCAGGATGGTCGAGACGGGTTCGGTGAAGCAGGTGATCGAGGCCCCGGCGACGGAATACACCCGCCAGTTGATCGCCGCTCGCGGCCTGCGCCATGCGGTGCAGCCCGAGCGTCCGCCACTGCTGGAGATGCGGGGCGTCACCGCCGGCTACGGCAATGTGAACATCGTCGAGAATCTGAGCCTCGTCGTGCCGGAGGGGCGCACGCTGGCGGTGGTGGGCGAATCCGGCTCGGGCAAGTCGACGCTCGGCAAGGTGATCTGCGGGCTGCTGCCGGCAAAGGCCGGGCGCCTGGTCTTTGCCGGACGGCCATTGGAGCCGGACATGCATCGGCGCCCGCTCGACGACCTGCGCGACATCCAGATCGTGCACCAGAACCCGGACATGGCGCTGAACCCGCGCCAGCGGGTGCGCGAGATCATCGGCGCGCCGCTCGGGCGTTTCCAGGGCCTGTCCGGTGCGGCGCGCGAGGCGGCGGTGGCGGCGCTGCTGGAACAGGTGGAACTCAAGCCGGAGCTCGCCGACCGCCGCCCCGGTGCGCTGTCCGGCGGGCAGAAGCAGCGCGTGTGCATCGCCCGCGCCTTGGCCGCCCGCCCGCGCCTGATCGTCTGCGACGAGGTGACGAGCGCGCTCGACCCGCTGGTCGCCGACGGGGTGCTGAAGTTGCTGGCGCGGCTGCAGGCGGAGGAAGGGGTGAGCTATTTCTTCATCACCCACGACTTCGGCGCCGTCGAGGCGCTGGCCGACCATGTGGCGGTGATGCGTAATGGCGCCATCGTCGCGACCGGGCCGACGGCGCAGGTGCTGCAACCTCCCTATCATCCCTATACCGAAGCGCTGATCCGCGCCGTGCCGGAGCTGCGGCTCGGCTGGCTCGATGCCGTGATCGCTGCCCGCAAGACACGTTCGCAAGACGCATTTCCAGACCGGAGACCATCATGAACCGTGACGCCAGAGCGCTTCTCATCGCCGCCACCGGCGAGGATCCGGAGCCCTATCGGGAGGCGCTGAAGGCCCACATGCCCGATCTCGTTGTGCATGACGAGAGCGAGAGCTACGACCCGGCCAGTATCGCCTATGCGCTGGTGTGGAAGCCCACGGCCGGGCTGATGGCGCGCCTGCCCAATCTGGAGGCTATCTTCTCCATGGGTGCCGGCATCGACCATGTGCTGGCCGATCCGGAACTGCCGCCCGGCCCGCCGATCGTGCGGCTGATGCATGACAAGACCCGCGAACAGATGCGCGACTACGCCCTGCATGCGGTGCTGCATTATTACCGGCTGATGGACGTCGCCAGCGCCCAGCAGGCAAGCAGGAAGTGGGCGTTCCTGCAGATCCGCGACAAGGCCAAGCTGAAGGTCGGCGTGCTCGGCCTCGGCGAGATGGGCGGGGCAGCGGCGCGCGCGCTGGCAGGGCTCGGCTTCTCGGTCCTCGGCTGGTCGCGCAGCGCCCGGCAGATCGACGGCGTGACCAGCTTCTCCGGTGCCGACGGGCTGAAGGCGATGCTGGCGGAGAGCTACTTCCTCCTCTCGGTGCTGCCGGCGACCGAAGACACGGTCGGCATCCTGAATGCCGAGCTGTTCGCGGCGCTGCCCAAGGGGGCGGTGGTGATCAATATCGGCCGCGGCAACCATCTGGTGCCGGCCGACCTGCTGGCGGCGCTCGATTCCGGCCATCTCGCCGGCGCGGCGCTCGACGTGTTCGACCCCGAGCCGATGCCGCAGGACAGCCCGTTCTGGACGCACCCCAAGGTGCGGGTGACGCCGCATATCGCCAGCGACGGCAATGCCGAGATCTGCGGCGATGCGGTGACCGCCAATATCCGCCGCATCGAGACCGGCCTGCCGCCTGAGCCGGTGGGCGACCGCGCCCGCGGCTACTGAGAACTGAACGGAGAACCTATCATGAGCACCATTCTTGTCATCGACGCCGTCAGTCCTGGCGAGCCGGTCCTCGGCGCGCCGCGCCCGGAGCGCGTCATTGCCGGCGATCCCTCCAACAAGACATGGGATCTGGAGAAAACCCCGGATGGCAAGGTCGAGACCGGCGTCTGGGAAGTGGCGCCCGGTGCGTGGAACGTCGTCAAGGACGGCTGGGAGTTCATGCATATCGTCTCCGGCCATTCGGAACTTACCGAGGAGGGGGGCGAGACGGTGGTGCTGAAGCCGGGCGTCAGCTTCGTCATGCGACCCGGCTTCCGTGGCGTGTGGAACGTTATCGAGACCACCCGCAAGATCTGGGTAACCTACGAGGCGTGACGCCGATCAGGGGCGCATGTGGGAAGATGAACATCTTCCCACATGCGCTGGTGCGCTCGATCACGATGGGCCTCGTCACACGTGATGGCGACGAACGTGAAGCCGCGCTGCGGGCCATGGGGCCCTCGGCCATTCATCGCTTCGGGTTCAAGGCATCGTTCAGCGCGTCGCCGATGAGGTTCAGGCTCAGCGTCGCCAGGAACAGCGCGAGGCCGGGAAACGCCGCCATCCACCAGGCGCGGTTGAAGAATTCCTGCGCGTTGTGGAGCATGGTTCCCCAGCTCATCACATTCGGGTCGCCGAGGCCGAGAAAGGCGAGGCTGGTCTCGAGCAGAATGGCGCCGGAGATTTGCAGCGTGCCGTTGACGATGATCGGCGGCAGGGCATTCGGCAGGATCTCGCGGATGATGATGTCGCGATTGGACATGCCGAGGCTGCGCGCCGCCTCGACGAAGTCCCGCCGCTTCAGCGTGAGGAACTCGGCCCGGATCAGACGGGCGGTGACCGGCCAGGCGAGGATGCCGATCACCAGGACGATGTTCCAGATGCTCGACCCGAACAGGGCCACGATCACGATGGCCAGGAAGAACTGCGGCAGGATCTGGAATAGTTCGGTCACCCGCATCAGGGCGTCGTCGACCCAGCCGCCGAAATAGCCGGCGATGCTGCCGAGGGTGATGCCGATCACCGACGAGGTCACCATGGCGAACACGCCGACGATCAACGACGTCCGCGCGCCGAAGATGATGTTGCTCAGCACGTCGCTGCCGAGACTGTCTGTGCCCAGCCAGTGGGTGGCCGAAGGCGGCACGAAGGAGCGGCCGATGTCCAGTAATCCATAGGGCGCCAGCGCGGGAGCGAGGATGGCGGTCAGCAGGAAGACGGTGGTGACCGCCATGCCGAAAACCGCGGTTTTCTGCCGGCGCAATCGGCGCCAGGCGCGCCGGCCGGGTCCCGCGGGCACGCTCATCGATACGGGAAGGCTCATCGACATGGCGGCCTCACTGGTAGCGGATCCGCGGATCGAGCAGCCCATAGATGATGTCCACGAGCAGGTTGGCCACGATCACGAAGAAGGAGATGAAGATGAACATGCCCATCAGCAGCGGATAGTCGCGCGAGTTGATGGCATCGAAGGTCAGGCGGCCAAGTCCCGGCCAGGCAAACACCGTCTCGGCGAGCACGGCGCCGGCGATCAGGCCGGGAATTTCCAGCCCGACCACCGTCACCACCGGCAGGAGCGCGTTGCGCAGCGCGTGGCGCAGCAGCACCGTTCGCTCGGAATGCCCTTTGGCGTAGGCGACCTTCACATAGTCCTGCCCAACCACCTGCAGCATGCTGGCGCGGGTGAGGCGCATGATGAGGCCGAGATTGAAGATGGTCAGCGTCGCCACCGGCAGCACCATGTGGTGGGCGAGGTCGAGCGCGTAGCGCCAGCCGGTATAGCCTTCGCGCAGGTTGCTCATGCCCTGGATCGGAAACCAGTTCAGATGGTAGCCGAAGGCGAGGATCATCATCTGCCCGAGCCAGAAGATCGGCAGCGAGAAGCTGGTCAGCGACAGGAAGGTCAGCGCGGTGTCCACCGGCGAGTTGGGGCGCCGCGCGGCGAGAACCCCGAGCAGAACGCCGAGGATGGCGGACAGCGTGTACTGGCTCGCCATCAGCAGCAGCGTCGCGGGAAAGCGCTCAAGGATCAGGTCGAGCACGGGCGCGCTCGATACCAGCGAATAACCGAGATTGCCGCTCAGCACCTGGAGGACATAGCGCCAGAGCTGGACCAGCAGCGGCTGGTCCAGTCCCATCTCGGCGCGCAGGCGGGCGACGACCTCGCTGTCGGCGCCAGCTTCGCCGATGATGTAGTCGACCGGATCGCCCGGCGCAGCGTGGACGAGGAAGAAGATCACCGTTACCGCGCAGACGAGGAGCGGCACGATATAGAGCAACCGCCGGATGACGAAGACCAACAGACTCATCGTCCGCTCCCGTTGGATGCCGGAGATAGCCGGCTCATTTGCCGGAAATCTGGTCGAGCGTGCCGTAGCCGGTAACGTCGTCGGTGACGCCAACGACGTTGGCATTGAAGGCGATGGGGTAATAGCGGTCCCACAGCCACCAATGCGGCACGTCCTCGGCAATCAGCGCCGCGGCCTGGTGATAGAGCTGCACGCGCTTCTGCTCGTCGATTTCCTGCGCCGCGGTATTGAGCAGCTCATCGACCTTCGGATTGCAGTAGCCGGAGGCGTTGCGGCCGAACAGGGGCTCGATGCGTGAGCACAGGAAGAAGGTCTGGGCGCCGATCGCCGGATCCGGGCCACTGGCGAAGGAGCCCATGGTGATGTCGAAATCCCATTTCACGAAGGCGCTGTCGCGCCACGCGCCGGCGTCCATGCCCTGGTCGATGAGCTCGACGCCGACGGCGGCGAAATTGCTGCGCATCAGCCGGGCCACATCGTTCAGCGGACCTTCGGCGAGCGAGTAGCTGACGCGCAGCGAGAAGCGCTTGCCGCCGGCATCCTTCGGGAAACCGGCCTCGTCCAGTATCTTGTTGGCGAGCGCCGGATCGTAGTCATATTGCGGCACGTTCTCCGTGTAGAAGATCGGCTGTTCGGAAGAAATCGGGCCGCCCTTGGAAACCTTGCCGAATCCGAAGCCCGCCTTTTCCAGCATCGCGGCGCGGTCCATGGCGTGGTAGAGCGCCTGCCGGACCTCCTTCTTGGCGAGAGGTCCCTTCCGTGTGTTCAGGAACGCCTGATACTGGCCGGCAATGACGCGCTTCTGGAACGCGACGGTGACGTTCTTGCTCTCGCGCAGCCGATCGACCTCGCCGAGTGGCATCGAATTATAGGTGATGAAGTCGATATCGCCCTTCTCGATGGCGAGGCCGCGCGACGCCTCGTTCGGAATGATCTGGAACATCAGCCGCTCGATATGCGGCAGCCCCTCGACATGGTAGGCGGGGTTTCGCTCCATCGCGATATAGCTGCCCTTCTTGTACTCCTTGAATATGAAGGGGCCGGTGCCGATCGGCTTGAGATTGGTCGGGTTCTTCCGCGGGTCGCCGCCATCGTCGAAGATATGCTTGGCGACGATGGTCGAAGAGTTGAAATAGGCCAATCCGCGCAACAGCGGCGGATAGGGATATTTCAGCTTGAAGACTGCCGTGGTCTTGTCCGGCGCGGTGATGGAGTCCACCGCCTCCAGCAGGCCTGAAGCCGGGCCATTATACTTCTTGTTGACGTTCCACAGGCTCCAGGCGACGTCTTCGGCGGTGAAGGGCACGCCGTCATGCCATTTGATGTCGTCATAGAATTTGAAAGTATAGGTCAGCCCGTCGGGCGAGATCTCCCACGACTTGGCGAGCGAGGGCACGACCTGGCCGTCTTTGTCGAGGCGCACCACCGTGCTGTAGATCTGGCCGCCGACGATGCTCGACGAGATGTCCGTGGTGATGGTCGAGTTTATGACGGCAAGGTCGCCGGGAATGCCGACGACAAAGGTGCGGATCGGCTTGCCTTGCGCGAATGCGGCGGGCGCGGCCAAGGCGGACATCGTGGCGGCGACCAGAAACGACACGGCTTTGGCGGACATGGCAGCTCTCCGGAATCGGATGGTTGGGGGGATGTCCAGGCGCGGGAAACCCCGCGCCCGCCTGCACTGTCGGCTCAGTTCTTCCAGTAGACGACGTCGAAGGCGCCATAGCCGGTCGGGTCGTCGAGCAGCCCCTCGAGCCTGGCGTTGAAGGCGATGGGGTAGTAGCGGTCCCACAGCCACCAATGCGGCGCGTCTTCGACCAGGATCTTCTGCACTTCGCGATAGAGCGCCACGCGCTTGGCTTCGTCGCCTTCGCGGCTCGCCTTGTCGAAGATCTCGTCGAGCTGCGGGTTGCAATATCCCGAAGCATTCCGTGCCATCAGCCGTTCGATGTTGCGGCAGACATAGATGCGCTCGACGCCG
This sequence comes from Ancylobacter defluvii, assembly GCF_018390605.1. GTDB lineage: Bacteria > Pseudomonadota > Alphaproteobacteria > Rhizobiales > Xanthobacteraceae > Ancylobacter > Ancylobacter defluvii. The sequence continues at coordinate 42,389 of NZ_JAHBGD010000019.1, read as the reverse complement.
ACGGCAGGGTCCGGCCCGGTCGAGAAGCTCCCCATGGTGATGTCGAAGTTCCAGTCCTTGAACGCGGTGTCGCGCCACGCACCGCTGTCCATGCCCATGATCTCGAGATCGACGCCCACGGCGGCGAAGTTGACGCGCATCAGCCGCGCCACGTCGTTCATCGGCCCTTCCTTGAGGTCGAAGCTGACGCGCAGCTTGAAACGCTTGCCATCGGCACCGCGGGGGTAACCGGCCTCGTCGAGCATCTTGTTGGCGAGCGCCGGATCATAGCCGTATTTGCGCACGTCCTCGGTATAGAAGATCGGCTGCTCGGAGGAGACCGGGCCGGCGGAAATCTTGCCGTAGCCGAAACCCGCCTTCTCCAGCATGTCCGGCCGGTTCAGCGCATAATAGAGAGCCTGACGGACTTCCTTCTTGGCGAGGGGACCTTCGCGCGTATTGAGGAAGGCCATGTACTCGCCGGCGATCATCCGCTTGGCGAAGGTGACGACCAGTTCCTTGTTCTTGCGCAGCGTCTCGGTCTCGCCGAGCGGCATGGCGTAATAGGGGATGAAGTCGATATCGCCCTTCTCCAGCGCGATCGACCGCGCGCCTTCATTGGGGATGATCTGGAACACCAGCCGGTCGAGATGCGGCAGGCCCTCGAGATGGAAGTTCGGGTTCTTCTCAAGGATGATGTGGCTGCCCTTCTTGTATTCCTTGAACACGAAGGGACCGGTGCCGACCGGCTTCAGGTTGGCCGGGTTGTTGCGGGGATCCTGGCCATTGTCGAACAGGTGCTTGGGCACGATGGTCGACGAGTTGAAATAGGCCAGCCCGCGCAGCAGCGGCGGCGACGGGTATTTCAGCTTGAACACCACGGTGTCGGCATCCGGCGCGGTAATCGATTCCACCGGCGCCAGCAGGCCCGAGGCCGGCCCGTTATACTTCTTGTTGACGTTCCACAGGCTCCAGGCGACGTCTTCCGCCGTAAACGGCGTGCCGTCATGCCACTTGATGCCCTCATACAGGTGGAAGGTGTAGGTCAGGCCATCCGGGGAGATATCCCAGGACTTGGCGAGATAGGGCAGCACCTTGCCGTCGCGGTCGAGGCGGACGATGGTGCTGTAGACCTGTCCCGAGATGTTGCTGGACGAGATGTCGGTGGTGATGGTCGAGTTGATCACCGGCGGATCGCCCGGCAGCGCCACCACCATCGCTCCGCCCTCCTTGCCGCCCGCAGGCGTGGCCTGAGATGCGGTGCTGCCGACGGCAGCCAATGCCAGCGAGACGAGCGCGATGCGGGCGGTCGCGCCGCCGCATCGCAGACTTTTCGCGATCATGCTTTTCATGCGGACGCCCCTATGCTCTGGACTCTGTTGTGTTCTTGGGGTGCAGGCTGGTCGAGAAGCGGGTAATGGCAGGCGGCGAAGCGTCCCGGTGCGTGCTCGCGCAGTTCCGGCACATCGACGGCGCAGCGCTCGCGGCGGTGGGGACAACGCGGATGGAAGGCACAGCCGCTCGGCGCGTTCATCGCCGATGGGATGTCGCCCTTCAGCACGATGCGCGTGCCGTCCTTGCGCGGGCCAAGCCGGGGCACGGCGGAAAGCAGCGCTTCGGCATAGGGGTGCAGCGGGCGCCGGTAGAGCGAAGCGGTGTCGCTCAGTTCAACCAGCCGGCCGAGATACATCACGCCGACGCGGTCGCTGATGTGGCGCACCACCCGCAGATCGTGGGAGATGAACACATAGGTGAGGCCGAGACGCTTCTGTAGTGCCACCATCAGGTTGAGCACCTGCGCCTGGACCGAGACGTCGAGGGCCGAGACGGCTTCGTCGGCGATCACCAGCTTGGGGTCCAGCGCGATGGCGCGGGCGATGCAGATGCGCTGGCGCTGGCCGCCGCTGAATTCGTGCGGATAGCGATGGATATGCTCGGCCCGCAGCCCGACCATATCGAGAAGCTCACATACCCTTTCGACCCGCTGCGCCGGCGTGAGCAGGCCGTGGATGCGGTAGGCCTCCGTCAGGATGGAGCCCACCGTCTTGCGCGGGTTGAGCGCCGAATAGGGATCCTGGAACACGATCTGCATGTCGCGCCGGCGGCCGCGCATCTCCTCCGGCGACAGCGTCGCGAGGTCTCTGCCCTCGAACAGCACCTGCCCGGTCGTCGGCGGATCGAGATGCAGGATGCAACGTCCGAGCGTGCTCTTGCCGCAGCCCGACTCGCCGACGAGGCCGAGCGTTTCACCGCGACGCACCGACAGCGATACGCCGTCGACCGCCTTCACCGCGGTCAGGCCGGTCTTGAAGAACAGTTTGCGGCCGGGGAAATATTTACGCACATCGACGAGCTGAAGCAGTGGCGCCTCGTCGCGCGGGGCCATCTGCTCCGGCATCGTGCCGTCGATGCTTGCGGTGTGTTCAAGCATCATGGAGCCAACACCTGACCTGATGACCGGAATGGACGGCGTGCAGCAGCGGCTCCTGCGAGCGACAGCGCTCATGCACATGCGGGCAGCGGGTCTGAAAAGCGCAACCTGCCGGCAATTCAGCGAGATTTGGCACCACGCCGCCGATCACCGGCAGGAGCCGATCCTCCGGCAGATCGCCGTCGAGGCGGGGAACCGAACGCATGAGGCCGATCGTGTAGGGATGCATCGGCTCATCGAACAGTGCGGCAACTTCGGCGACCTCGACGATCTGGCCGGCATACATGACGGCGACCCGATCGGCGGTTTCCGAGATGACGCCGAGATCGTGGGTAATCAGCAATACCGAGCAGCCGAAATCGCGCTTGAGATCGCGCAGAAGATCGAGGATCTGCGCCTGGATGGTGACGTCGAGCGCCGTGGTCGGCTCATCGGCGATGATGAGCTGGGGCCGGCAGGCGAGCGCGGTGGCAATCATCACCCGTTGCCGCTGGCCGCCGCTCAGTTCATGCGGAAAGCTCGCGAGCCGGGCCTGCGGATCAGGAATGCCGACACGCCCGAGAAGGTCGCGCGCCTCGTCGAGCGCCTCCCGCTTTGAAAGCCCGCGATGGAGCCGCAGCACATCCGCGACCTGTTCGCCGACGCGCAGCACGGGGTTGAGCGAGGTCATCGGCTCCTGGAAGATCATCGCGATGCGATCACCGCGAACTTTCTGCATCTGCCGCACGGAAGCCTGGGCGAGATCCGCCCCCTCGAAGAGGATCTGTCCTTCGACGATCCGTCCCGACGGCGGGATGAGACGCATCACCGAATGAGCGGTGACGCTCTTTCCCGAGCCGGATTCCCCGACCAATCCGACAACCTCGCCGCGACCAATATCGAGATCGACGCCGCGAACGGATTTCACGACGCCATCTTCCGTGCGGAAGTGGGTGTGAAGGTTGCGGATGCTGATTACCTCCTCCGGCAAGACGCCCTCATCGCTTCTGGCAGGCCCTTTGGGGGCATTGGAGGCGCCCGCGCACCGGACGCCTCCCGCATTCATTGGTTAGACGGTCTCGTGCTGGACGTGTTCGACGCGCTGCTCGTCGCTGAGCTGGAGGCGCCAGCCATCCGGATCGCGCAGCAGAGCGTTCTTGCGGCCGGTCGACGGGGAGGGATGCACATCCCGGTAGAAGCTGATGCCCTTGCTCACCAGGTCGGCATGCGTGCCGTCGATGTCCCGGACCCTGAAGGAAATGTGGTTGATCCCCGGGTTCTCCTCGGTGAGGAGTTGATGGATCTCGAATATCGGCTGGTTTTCGCCCGGCAGCTGCAGCTCGGCCGAGCCGCCATGATGATCGGTCCAGTTCAGGAGCTTGAAGCCCAGCTTCTGATAGAATTCCACGAATTCTTTCACGTCTCTGACGATCAGTTCGATGTGGTCAATGCCGACAATCATGGATGTGTCCTCGTTACATATAGTTTCAGGCACACAGCATGCGCATCTGCAGCTGTTTCTGCTTCTTAAGACGTTGTGTCGACTGCGCCCCATCGCGGATGCGCAGGATCTTGATGAAGGCTCAACCTTCCAAGTCGGTTTCGCGCCGACCTTAGCTGCCGAACCGATCTAACCAATTTCTTGACCAATTAAAGACCGGCTCCGGATTGGTTTGCAAGCGCCATTCGCGCCGCAACGCATTTTTTGCCGCTTGACAGCATCGGTGACACTCGCCATGACCTTTTCTGGTCGAATAGTCCGCAGGCTTCGGCATGGAGAAAGCGATGGAATTTGCGGACGTGGTAGTTGCCGCCGAAATTCAATCCGGCAGAGAGCTCGCAGCCTATACCCAGCTGCAGGCCTTCCTTGCCCAATCACAATTGGCTCCCAATCAGCGCCTGCCGGCGGAGCGTGAGCTTTGTGATCTGCTGGGGGTTTCGCGTGGCGAATTACGCAAGGCGCTTGCAATCGCCGAAGCCGATGGCCAGGTCTGGCGCCACGTAGGCAAGGGTACCTTTGTCGGCCCTCGGCAGTCCGACGGGCCGATGGAAATCGTCAATCTGGCGCATCTGACCAGCCCGGCAGAGGTGATGCGGGCGAGGATCCTCTTCGAGCCCATGATGGCCCGTGAAGCGGCTATAAATGCCACCTCGGCGAATATATCCGAAATGAACCTCTGCCTTTTGCGGGGAAGCGAGGCGACGTCATGGCGCCGAGCTGAGCATTGGGATAACCGTTTGCATCGAGCCATTGCTGAATCGGCTCGAAATTCACTTCTTCTTGTTATGTTCGATACGTTGAATACTGTTCGCAGGGCCGTTGCTTGGGGGCGACTAAGAGAGGATGCGAATGGGCCGCAGCCGGGACGCCGGGAGTTCAAGGAGCACGTGGATATCGTCTCGGCTATCTCGAACCGAAATCCGGAAAGCGCCGAAAAATTCATGCGACTTCATCTTGATAATGTAGCTTCTAAGGTGTTTGGATTAGATTAGGCATTAAATATTGGTTTAATTATATATTGTTTCTGAATATATTCTGCATTTTACATGAGATTTATCGCCCTCAGCGGCGCCGCGAAGCCCAGGAAGAGCGTCAGAAGAGACGCGCTCGGTTGCGGTTTGCCGTGAACACCGACAAGCACAATCGTGTGCTCCAGGCGTTCTGAGCAATGCATGTCGAGGCGATGAAATGGAGCGGCATGGGCGTGCGCGAGTACGCCGCCGCGCTGCAGCTCTCGCCGACGTTCCTGCGCATCTGGCGCGACCGGCTGGACCAGGGTGAGGTGGCGATCGATTGGCGGGTGCCGCATCTTCATCGCTCGGCCCGGGCTCGACGAATTGCTGCCCTGGGCGTGGAAAAGCACGATCCCGTCAAGAGCTGACATCAGTGCAGCCTTCTGACGGATACTTGTGGTGACATAGGCGATGGTGAGCTGGGCCGGATCGAGGCCGAAGTCGCGGGTGACGGCCAGATGAGCATCGATAGCGGCTTCCGTTCCGGGCTTCTGATCGCGTTGGCTCTGCTCGAACGGTGTGGTGGGGCGCCCGGCGGACGGGCGTCGCGCTGATACTTTGCGGCAAGGAAGGCCCTGAGCCAGCGGCGAACACAGGCTCGCAGAACGGGCAGGGCTTCAGCAGCCGCATCCCCTTTCTGGCACCTAACCGTGGCGCAATCGTCGCGGAGCTGCTCGAGGTGGCCGCGGAGCTTGGCTTCACGCCGGCCAGCGTGGCATTACGCTGGCTACTGGAGAAGCCAGCGGTGGCGAGCATCATCCTCGGGGCCCGGACCGCCAGCCAGTTCAAGGTCAATCTCGCCACCAGCAGCTGAACGCTGCCGGACGAGGCGCTGAAGCGTCTCGACGAGGTCTCGAAGCCGGCGCCGCACTATCCCAACGATTCCGAACCTGGCCATCAGGTCCGCGTTCGCTAGTCCGTCACCGTGAACGACGGCTGCGACAAGACACGGCTCTTCACTGACCGTCGGTGGGCGCGAGCCTGGCGCGCAGCGCCGCGTTCTCGGCCTCCAGCTTGGCGAGGCGCTCACGGAGCGGGTGGACCGCACGGGCCACCTCCGCCTCGGTGAAGCGCGGGGTGATGTGCTGCTGGCAGTTCCAGTCAAAGGCCTCCAGCCGCAGCCGGAAAATCCGTTCCAGCTTTGCCCTGTAGGCGACGTCGGTGACCTGGTCGGTCAGGGCGGGGTCGGCATCGAGCGCCAGTTTCTCGACATGCGCGTAGATCTTCAGTCGCGCGCGTCTGGGATAGTCCATCAGGAAGAGGCAAACCCTGTCGTTCGCCGCGATATTTCCCGTGCTGATGTACTGCCGGTTGCCACGATAATCGGCGAAGGCCAGCGTCCTGTCGTCGATCATCTTGAGAAAGCCTGGTGGGCCGCCGCGATGCTGGACGTAGGGCCAGCCGGTTTCGGAAACCGAGGCGATGTAGAAGCTGTCGCGCTCGGCAATGAAGGCGGCCTCGTTCTCGGTGAACCGCCCGAATTCGCGATGACCCTCGAAATCGGTCCAGATGTGATCGGCGCCCATCTCGGCCTGAGCGGCCCGGACACTAGGGGTCACGGCGATATCCATAAATCCATAGGACATGATGGTTCTCCGACGTGAACTCCCGGCCATGCCTCCGTCGGGCATCTCGGCCGGGAGCTTCCTTTTCAGCGGGTTCCGAGTGCGGCCGCGCGGTCAGGCGCCTCAGCGCGCCGCAACGTTGCGATCAAGGAAATCGTGGATCAGCGGGGCCATCTCGTCGAGCTTGTCTTCGAGCGCGAAATGCCCGGTGTCGAGGATGTGAAGCTCGGCCGCCGGCAGGTCGCGGAGATAGGGATGTGCGCCCTCCTCAGGGAAGATCTTGTCGTTCTTGCCCCAGACGATCAGGGTCGGCGGCTTACGCTCACGGAAGAACTGCTGGAATTGCGGATAGAGCGGGACGTTGGTGCGATAGTCGTAGAACAGGTCGAGCTGAATATCCTTGTTGCCCGGCCGATCGAGCAGCGCCTGGTCGTGCACCCAATTGTCCGGGCTGATGCGCGACAGGTCCTTGACGCCATCGGTGTACTGGAACTTCGTGATCTCGAGCGTCACGAGGCCGGACAGAGCCTCCCGGTGCTGCGCGGATCCATCCGCCCAATAGGCCTTGACCGGATCCCAGAACGCGCCCAGGCCCTCTTCATAGGCATTGCCGTTCTGGATGATCAGGCCGCTGACGCGTTCGGGATGCTTCAGGGCGAGGCGGTAGCCGACCGGCGCGCCGTAATCCATGACGTACATGGCATAGCGGGTGATGCCGAGCTGGCCGAGAAGCGTATCCACCAGGTCGGCATAATGGCCGAAGCTGTAGGAAAACGTCGTGTGATCGGGCGCGGCGCTCTGGCCGAAGCCCGGATAGTCCGGGGCGATGACGCGGTACCGATCGCCGAGTAGCGGCATCAGGTTGCGGAACATGTGCGACGACGTCGGAAAGCCGTGCAGCAGCAGCACGACAGGCCCATCCGCCGGACCGGCTTCCCGATAGAACATCTCTACACCATCGACCGTCGCGGAACGGTAGCGAACGGTGACCGGCGCGGGGGAGATATTGGGTCGGTTCATAGCGTCCTCCATCTTTGTCGAGGCCGATGAACGACGTGATGCCAGCCTCGAGAAGAGAAATAGCCCTTCCTTCTCAAGGCTTTAATCGGTAAATATTGGAAGTTATTATTCCTTATAATGGAATAATCGTGCGGCCACGCGATGCGCAGTCCGGTCGGCACGCACTGTCCGCGCACGATCCGCAGGCTTCGGCATCAGTTGAACAATCGGTTGGCGCGCAGGCGCTCGACCGCCAAGTCGACGAAGGTTCTCACCTTGGCCGGTGCGTGCCTTCCTTCTGCGTGCACGACATGGATCGGCAGCGCCTTCTCTTCATATGCGGAGAGCACGGTTTGAAGGCGTCCCTCCAACAGGGCGGGACCTATCTGGTAGGAAAGGATACGGGTGAGACCCCATCCTTGCTCGGCAGCGGTGATCGCGGCCTCGTTGGTATTGCAGAGCAGCCGGGGGCGGACGGTGACGCTGGTCTTTGTTTCCTCCCCGAACTGCCATTCGGGCGATGCCCAGGCGGCCGTCGGCGCGACGATCCGATGCTGCGCCAGATCGGCCGGAACCTGGGGAACCCCATGCTTCTCGAAATAGGACGGAGCCCCGCAGATCACCCGCTTGACCGAGCCGACCTTTATGGCGCTGAGACCGGAATCCGGCAGATGCCCGATCCGGATCGCAACATCGATGCCTTCCTCGATGATGTTCACTATGCGGTCCACGAACAGGCTGCGCCCCGTCACCGAGGGATATCGATCGAGATATTCGAGGAGAATGGGCAGCGTATACATCTGGCCGAACATCACCGACCCGGTGACGATGAGCGTGCCGGTCGGGTTGGCGTGCGAGCCTGCGGCGGATGCCTCGGCATCGGCGATGTCGGCAAGGATACGGCGGCAGTCATCGAAATACCGTCTTCCCGCCTCGGTGATCTTCACCGATCGCGTGGTCCTAGTGAGAAGCCGGACGCCGATCTGTTCTTCCAAGGCGTAGATGGCGCGCGTGATCGCCGGCGGGCTCATGTTCAACTGGCGTCCCGCCTCGGCGAAGCTCTCCGCTTCGGCAACTTTGACGAACACCTTCATGGCCTGCCAGCGATCCATTCCCATCCCCCTCGACCGCCTGGCCGCCACTGCAGGCTGCTCGCGCTTGGGCCAGGCGGTCAAGGCTCACAAAGCGGTATCGGGCGGCCGAATATTCCGCTCTGATTTAGCTTGGGCAAAAAAATTCCCGAGGCCACGGCTTTCCCTGGAGTCGCTAATACGGCGGCATCAGCATGAAGGCGGGCCGCTGAAGCCCACCCGCTGCCCGATTTCCGAATCATCCGTGCCTTGTGGCCTCAGGTAGAAGCAAAAGCGTTTCTGGCGCTCCACGATGTCGTCGTCCGGCTCGCTCGGCAAGCTGATCAACTGGTCGAACTGAAGCCGCACATGCATGTAACTGGGGATCAGTTCGCGCCAACCTTCGACATTGGCCTCGAAGATCACGACAACATCGGTCCATCTTCAAGCCTTGTCACACCTCACGAATTGTCGACGGGAGTGCACGCTCGCACTTTGCGCCATACCAAACCGGTCTGCACGAAAACCCGAGGCGGATTCTGCAATATATACATCGCGCTCTCCGGCAAGGTGCGTCGCAGCCTCAGCGTTGCTTGGTGGGCACTGTCCTGCGGTACAGGACCGGCACGGACGAGTTCCATGTAGAGGCCACCGAACGCAGCCTGTTCGAGGCGCAGCCTTTCTTATTGCCGCGCGGTCGTCTGCTGGCGCTGATACCAACCGATGCCGAAGTCACCGACCAATCCGAGGCCAATGACGGCGAGCAGGATCTGGAGCGGGCGATAGTCCAGCAGCTTCGAGAGCCATGGTTGCCGCTGGCCGAAACGGTGCCATGCGCGAGGAGAGGCTGCGGTCGTTTCAATGCGCCGGATCAATGCCAGCCGGTCCGCTCCGGGCGGCGTATCGGCGGACTGGCCAGCATCCGTCGAAGCCGCGCCACATGGGAACGGGCAGGGGGCAATCGAGCGCCTGCAAGGTCTTCCAGAGATTGACGATCAGCGCGTCCTTCTCTGCCGAACTCAGGCGTTCGAGATCCCGGAGATGCGGTCTATTCATGGCACGATCACGCCGTCGGCGATGTGGACGGCCTGCTTGAGGGCTTGCGAGCCCAAAGGCAGATCCCGACTGCCGCCTAAGATCACATCATCGGGCTGCATCGTGCCGGCCAGCCGCTCGGAGAGCCAGGGAAGGATGGTGAAATCCGTCGCTGGGTCGAAGCCGATCAGGTCCACCTGCTCGGCGGCGCTCCCGTAGCCGGATCGGCCGGTGCGAAGGATACGCTGCGCCTAAAGACCGATGAAGCCACGAGTATCGGCCCTCGGCAAGACATAGGCCGCGACCGTGCTGTCCGTCGGCTCGACGATCAGCAGCGCGTTGGTGATGTTAGTCGGTGCGTCGCGGCTCATCACCATCAGATCGGCACTACTCGGCTGAGCCCGACCTGCATGCTGGCCGTCACGCTGACCATCGCCACCACGCCGGGAGGGTTTTGGCGTCGTCCGTGAAAGCCAGTCGCTAGAAGGCGGGCGTTGGCAAAGGCGGGGTCTCATCGACTGCAGGGGAGCGAGGCCTGCTGCGGATGGTGCTCCCCTGCTGCGAACGCACTACGATGGCGCAGCGTTACGCTGTCGGTGCATCGAAGGCCTTGATCAGGGCATCGGCGATATCGGGTACCACTTGCGCCAGAACGGCCGCTCCCTTTTCCGCCGAGGCCGAGCCCGCCGAGGAGAGCACCCCGGTGGGGGGGATCGGGCGGGTGTCGAAGGGGTAGATATCGTAGGGCGGGAAATCCGCTGCCGGACCGTCGGGGATGAGTTCGCTCCGCACGAGATCGGGCCGGATGTGCAGCATGACGGAGGTCTCCATCACCGCCGCATGCTCCAGCTCCCAGCTCGGGAAGCCGTCGGGAAACAGCACCTTCTCGGTAGTCTTGGTGATGAACTCCCAATAGCCGAGCTTGATGATCTTCACGTCGCTGCGCCCGAGCATCGCCTGATCGCGTAGCGCGAGATCGGCGGCCTCGACCAGGAACCACTGGTTTTCCATATGGCCGTCGAACAGCACGATGCGGCGCACGCCGTGCCGCACGAGCTCGTTGACGACGTTGCGCACGAGGCCGATCAGCACGCCGGCATCGAGGCTGAGCGTGCCGGGAAAATGGTTGCCGCCGCCGGATTTCGGCTGTGACTTGTAGCCATAGGCCACCGGCGGGGCGACGAGGCCGCCGACACGCTCGGCCACCTCCGCTGCGATAGCCTGCGGCAGCAGGATATCGGTGGAGAGCGGCAGATGCGGACCGTGCTGTTCCACCGAACCGATGGGAAGGAACACGATCGGGTTTGCCTTCACCTTTTCCGCGAAGTCGTACCAGGTGAGATCGGCGATGAGGGTGTTGGAGACGGGCATTTCAGAAGTTCCCCGACGGCGTTGATGGCCACATGTCGCTGTTGCCGATGAGGCGATGCACGCCGATGTCGATCTGGTTGCAGCGGCGATGAATGGCGTCGAAGGAAGGTTCGAACGCCTTGTTCGTCCGCTCCACGCCGGAATGATACTCATTAAAGCCCGGCATCGCCGCCTGAAGCTCGGCGAGCAAGGCTTCTTCGTCGATCTTGGTCAGCTTGCCGTTCTCGACCACGATCTCGCCGTTCACCATCACCTTCTCGATGGATGAACCGTTCTCGCAATAGACGAGGTGGTTGAGGATGTCATTGCGCGGCGTGAAGCTCACCGTGTTGAGGTTGATGATCAGCAGGTCAGCCTTCTTGCCAGCTTCGAGCGAGCCGGCCTCGTGGCCGATCAGCGCGCTCTTGGCGCCGGCAAGCGTGCAGGCGTGCAGCACCTCGGCGGCGCTCACCCACTGCTTGTAGTCCGGCGTCGTCACCTTGTGGATCAGGCCGCAGGCATGCATCACGTCGAACATGCGCGGCGTATCGTTGGAGCAGATGCCGTCCGAGCCGAGCGCGACATTGACGCCGGCGTCGAGAAGCTGACGCACCGGGGCGACGCCGGCGCCGAGCTTCTGGTTCGAGATGGTGTTGTGAACGATGGAGACGCCGGCCTCGCCCATCAGCGCGATATCGTCCGACGTCACCCAGATCGAATGGGCGATGGTGGTGCCGGAATGCATGAGGCCGAGATCGTCCATGTAGCGCATCAACGTCTTGCCGTAGATCGCCGGGCCGGTGACGCCCTGCACCTTGGTCTCGACGATGTGGGTGTGGAACGGCACCTTCCATTCCAGCGCCAGCTCGTTCGCCGCCTGCATCAGCTCCGGCGTGCAGCGCTGTGGCGCCGAGGGGGCGACCATGAAGCGGATGCGGCCCGAGCGGCCATGGAAGGCGGCGTAGGCCTCCTTGGCGAAGTCGATATATTCCGCGGTCGTCGGCACGCCGAGCTTGGCGACCTCGGCCTGCAGGTCGGCGGGGACGTGCTCGCGCGAAAACGGGATGGAATCGAGGAAGTCCTTGTCCATCACATGGCCGGAGACGGTGGCGCGGATGCCGGCATCGTCATAGGCCTGCACGGCGGCGCCGAGCTGCGCCAGCGACTGGCGCGGCGCCTCGAAGATGTCGTCGGTCAGGCAGGTGACGCCGGTCTTCAGCGACTCGATGGCGACCACCATGGAACGCAGATAGATCATCCGCTCGGCAAGCGCCTTGGCGCCGAGAATGGGGTAGGAATAGAGCATCCACAATTCGAGCGGCAGATTGTCGTAGCGGCCCTTGAACAGCGCCTCGCCGGAATGCAGGTGCGCGTTGATGAGGCCTGGCATCACCAGCTTGCCGGCGCCCTCGATGATGGTGGCGCCGTCCGGCACCGGAAGGTTCGGGCCGATCGCCGCGATGCGGTCGCCCTCGACAAGCAGATCGCCGGTGAAGGGCGTGCTGCCGGAGGCGCCGCCCATGGCGAGCACGGTGGCACCGCGAATGAAGGTCGACATCGGTTCACTCCGTAGAAGGACTGGATGGGGGTCAGGCCGGCAGGAAGTAGCCTTCGTCCTGCGACCAGCGGGCGATGACGGCCTGCCCGGGATTGAGAGGGGTGTTCTCGATTTCATGCAGAGAACGCTGCACGCGCAGATCCACGCCGCCGGCGGTTTCGAGAAACACCGTGGCGGATGAGCCGACGACTTCCAGCGTCACTACCCGTGCGTCGATCTCGTTGCCGATGCCCGACCGGGCCGAGGCGATGTCGATGCGGTCGGCCGCCACCACCAGCGTCACCGCCGCACCATCGTGGATTGCCGGTTCCGACGGACGTGGCGCCAGCGCCGCGCCGAACGGTCCCTCGACGCGTAGCGCCCCGTTGCCCGCGCTCGACGCCGTGCCGGAGAACAGGTTGTTGCCGCCGACGAACTCGGCGACGAAACGGTTGGAGGCGCGGCGGTAGATCTCGCGTGGCGCGCCGATCTGCTGCACGCGACCCTCGCTCATGATGACGACGCGGTCCGCCATGGCGAAGGCTTCCGAATGGCTATGCGTCACGCAGACGAAGGTGATGCCGAGCTCCCGATGGAGGCGCACCAGCTCCGACTGCATGCGCACCCGCAAATGCGGATCGAGGGCGGATAACGGCTCGTCGAGCAGCAGCATTTCGGGTTCGAGAGCCAAGGCACGGGCGAGGGCGACGCGCTGCCGCTGGCCGCCGGAGAGCTGGTCGACGCCGCGCTCGGCAAAGCCGGCAATGCCGAGCCGCTCCATCCATTCCATCGCCTTCTTGCGGCGTTCGGCGGCGGGCACCCGGCGCTGCTTGAGGCCGAATTCGACGTTCTTCACCACCGAGAGGAAAGGAAACAGCGCGTAGTTCTGCCAGACCAGGGGGGCATCGCGTTCCCAGGGGGCATCCTCGTTGATGCGCCGGCCCCACAGGCGAATTTCTCCCTCGCTCGGCGTATCGAGCCCGGCGATCATCCGCAGCGTCGTTGTCTTGCCGCAGCCGGAGGGACCCATCAGCGCGATGAACTCGCCTTTTCCGATGGTGAACGACACCTCGGCGACGGCTAGCGTTCCGCCATAGCGCTTGGCGACACGGTCGATCTCCAGCATCGGGCCGGCTTTCGTGGTCGTCATGGCTGGGTTTCCTTGCTGCGACGGCCGTTGCGCCCGAGCAGAATCTGGGCGGCGACGACCAAAGTCATCGATACGGCGAAGACGAGGGCGCCGATGGCGTTGATGCGGGGACTGACCTGTCCCTGGAGCATGGCAAGCACGCGGACCGGCAGCGTCTCGTTCACCCCCGAGACGAACCAGGCGATCATGAACTCGTCGAAGGAGACCGCGGCGGTGAGGAAGATCGAAGCGAGGATCGCCGGCAGGCAGAACGGGATGACGACGCCGGTAATGGTCGACCAGGGCGTCGCGCCGAGGTTCCACGCGGCTCTCTCGATATCGGGATCGAGATCGGCGAGGCGCATGCGGACCAGCGCCATGGCGAAGGGCGCGGCGAGGACGACATGGCCGACGGTGACGCCGGTCAGCGTGCCGGAGAGGCCGATGCGTCCCTCGAAGGTCAGCATCGCGACGCCGAGGATTACCACCGGCACGGTCGGCGGCAGGGCGACGATGGCGGTGTAGGCGGCCTTGCCGAAGAAGCGATACCTGTAGTCGACATAGGCGGCGGCGAAGCCGAGGAAGGTGGCGATTACCGACGTCGCCCCGGCGACGATCAGGCTGTTCACCAGACCACGCTGGACGCTGGCATCGGCGAAGACCGCCTCGTACCACTGGAGGCTGAAGCCACCCCAGGGCAGGCTCGGAAAGCGATCGGCGTTGAAGGAGAAGACGATCGTCGAGATGATCGGCGCGAAGATGAAGGTGAAGACCAGAAAGGTCCAGACGAGGAGCGCCGCCCGGCGCAGCAGGGCCCGGCTCATGGCTTCGCTCCCCTGCGGCCATAGGCGAGGGCGAGCATCGTGCTCATCACCGCCACCAGGGTAAGTATCATGATCACCGCGACCACCGAGGCGCGGGGCCAATGGTTGCCGGACTTTACCTGGTCGGCGATCAGGATCGACAGGGTCGGCGGCTTGGAGCCGCCGAGATAGAGCGGCGCCACATAGTCACCGAAGGCGAGCACGAAGGCGAAGGTCGCCGCGACGACCAACCCGATGCGGGCGGAGGGCACGATCACGGTAAGAATGGTGCGCAGCCGGCCGCAGCCAAGATTGTGCGCTGCCTCGATCAAGGTCTTGGGAACGTTCATCAAAGCGAAGGTTTGCAGCAACACGACGAGCGGAAGCGTCAGCACGAGATAGCCGATCACTGTCCCGGTCGGGCTGTTGAGCACCGAGATGGGGCCGAGGCCCAGCGGGTGCAGCGCGGCGTTGATGATGCCCTGCGGGCTGAAGAAGATCTGCGTCGAGTAGATGCGGACCGGATAGGAGGTGAAGAACGGCACCACCAGCATGAAGACGAGGAAGCGCCGGGTCGCCGGCTGCAGCCGGAACGCCAGCGTATAGGCGGCGGGAAAGGCGATCAGGCTTGCCAACAGCGCGGTGAGGCCGGCGAGCCAGAAGGTGTAGACATAGGCGTTGCGGAAGAAGCCGGCGTTCAGGATGAAGGTCCAGTTGGCGAGCGTCGCATCCGGCGTCAGCCGGAAGCTCTTCACCGACCAGAAGGTCATGGCGACGAGGAAACCGAGCGGCACGACGAAGAATGCCAGCTGCCAGACCAGCGGCGGCAGACCCCAGAAGGCGGCGAAACGCAGCCGGGTCGCCCGGGCCGATGAGGTGACCGGTGAGGCCGACGGCAAGGTCTGGGTGGATCGTGCGTCGGACATAGGGCGAGCGCTCGTGGCGGGGCGTGGTCGGAAGGCGTGACGGGCCGGAGCCGGACGGCGACCGGGAGGCCGCCGTCCGGCATTGGGGCTTACATCGACTTGAATTCCGACCAGACGTCGTTCCATTCCTCGATGGACTGCTTCACCGGGGTCTGGCGGATGTGAATCCTGCCGTCCTTGTACTCATCCATGACGTTGCGCGCGTCGAAGGTATGGCGCAGCGCCTTGGCTTCGGCCGGATGATCCTTGATCAGCAAGTCCCAGCCCTTCTTGTTGGGAATCGAAGCCCAGTAGGACGGCAGAATCGCCGAGCGGGCCTGGCCTTCCGGCGAGGAGGCGTACTGGATGAACGCCTTGGCGAGGTCCTTCTTGGTGGAGGAGGAGACGATGGACATCGATTCCGTCCACTGGATGCCGCCCTCCTTCGGAACGGTGGCCGAGACCGGCACGCCGTTCTTCTGCAGGAGCAGCACCACCCAGTCGCCGACGCCGGGGATCGCCGCTGCGGTGCCGTTGGTCAGCATCGAGAACTGGTCGGCCATCGAGTAGAAGCCCGAGGCCTGCGGCTTCAGCGAGAACAGGGTCTTCTTCAGCTTGTCGAAGGCTTCGGCGGAGATGTCGAAGGGCGCCTTGTTGCCATCATACAGGCTGAGGCAGCCCATGGTCGGCAGGTACCAGTCGAAGAAGCCGAGCTTGCCCTTCAGCTTGTCGTCCCACAGCACCTTGTAGGATTCGACATCCTTCTCGCTGAGCACGTCGGTCCGATAGGCGATGCCGAGATAGCCGAAGCGGATCAGTACCGAGTAAAGGCTCTCGTTCACCCAGTGCGGGCCGAACTTCTGGAACTCCGGCCAGTAGTCGGCGAGCGGGTAGTCGGCCGGGTCCATCTTGTCGATGAGGCTGCTCTGGGCGAGCATGCCGATATATTCGGCATCCGCCAGCACTACGTCGAACGTGCCGGGAGGCGACTGGTTCATCAGCGCCAGCATCGGCTCGCCGCCGACATATTCCTTGGCGACGACCTTGCAGCCGTACTTCTCCTCGAAGGGCTTCACGAAGGCCGGATCGCCATGGCCGGGCCAGCAGAGCAGGTTCAGCACCTTGTCCTGCGCATAGGCGGTCTCCGGCACGGCCGAGGCGCCGATGGCGGCGGCGCCGGCCAGCGCGCTGGCGCCCTGCATGAAGCGGCGGCGATTGAGCGGATGAAGCAGCGCGCGGAAGTCCGTGATCTTGTCGTCGAACTCGTTCATTGACGATGGCTCCGTCGGGAAGGTTGTTTGAAGGTATTGGCCGGCCTTTTCCGCAGCCGGCATGGGCGCAGGCGTCGGCACGTCACTGGAAGGCGTTGAACCCCGGCGAGGCGACCCACTCGTCCAGCACCTCGCGCGCCTCGGTGGCGAGCAGGCGTTCGGCGGGGAGAGCGCGGTCGTGGAGGTCGGCGCGAACCGCCTGCGTCAGGGGCTCGAGGTCGAAGCCGACCTCGGTGCAGTCCTTGAGCGTGTTCGCGTAGTACATGCGCGAGATCTTCGCCCAGAACATCGAGGCGACGCACATCTCGCAGGGTTCGCAGGTGGTGTAGAGATCGCAGCCGGAGAGATCCCAGGTCTTCAGGCGGCGGCCGGCATCGCGGATGGCCTCCACCTCGCCATGCGAGGTGGCGTCGTGATTATTGACGACGTTGTTCACCCCTTCGCCGACGATCTCGCCATCCTTGACGATGACGCAGCCGAACGGCGCCGAGCCGTCGGCGCGCATCTTGTCCCGGCTGATCTCGATGGCGCGGCGCATGAAGATTTCGGGCGTGCTCATGACAGGTGCTCGCTTTGGGGAGGACGCAGGGCGGGAGGCAGGAGGTCGCTGGCCGGGCGCAGCCGTTCCACGGCGCTGGCGAGCCTGATCACATCGGCCTCGCCCAATGTCCGGCCGACGATTTGCAGGCCGACCGGCATGCCGGCGGCATCGAGACCGGCGCAGACGCTGGCGGCGGGCTGGCCCGTGAGGTTGAACGGGTAGGTGTAGAAGACCCAGCTCACCAGATTGCGGTCGGAAAGATGCGCGGGCATGTCGAGGCCGGCATCGAGCGAGGCGACCGGCAGCACCGGCGAGAGCAGGGCGTCGTAGCGCTCGAAGAACCGGCGCATCTCGTCCCGCAGCGCGTAGCGCTTGAACACCGTCTCGTAATAGGCGCGCATCTCCTGCCCGAGCGCGGCTTCCAGCACCACGGCGACGGACGGATCGAGCAAATCGCGCTGGTTCTCGATGACGCTGCGCAGGCGGGTGCCGACGCCGGCATAGAACTCGGCGATCCACAGATCGGCCGGGTCGGTCTCGAAGACGCTCCCGACCTCCTCGACGACGGCGCCGAGATCGGCGAGGCGCCGGGCTGCCGCCTCGGTCACGCGCAGCACCTCGGCATCCGGGCGGGCATAGCCCAGCGTCGGGCTCCAGGCGATGCGCATGCCCTCGATGGAGGCGCCGATGGCGGCCTCGACATCCGGCACCGGGCCGGCGACGCTGAAGGGATCGCGCGCGTCATAGCCGGCGATGGCGGCGAACATGAGCGCGGCATCGGCGATGTCGCGGGCGATCGGCCCGACATGGGCGAGGGTGGGCGTCGCCGAGACCGGCCACACCGGCACCCGGCCGAACTGCCCCTTGAGGCCGGCGAGGCCGGAAAAGGCGCAGGGAATGCGGATCGAGCCGCCGCCATCGGTGCCGAGCGCGAAGGGGGTGATGCCGGCCGCCACCGAGGCGGCAGCCCCGGCGCTGGAGCCGCCCGGCGTCTTTTCGAGGTTCCACGGGTTGCGGGTGATGCCGGTCAGCGGGCTGTCGCCGACCGGCTTGCAGCCGAACTCGCTGGTGGTGGTCTTGCCGATGAGGATGGCGCCCGCCGCCCTGGCACGCTGCACCGCCGGTGCATCGACCTGGGCGATATTGTCCGCCATGGCGCGCGAGCCGGAGGCATAGGGCGCGCCCTTCACTGCCATCAGGTCCTTGGCCGAGAACGGCACGCCGTGCAGCGGGCCGAGCGCGTCGCCGCGCAGGACCGTCTCCTCCGCCGCCCGCGCCGCGGCCATCGCCTCCTCCTCGAAGATGAGGAAGAAGGCGTTGAGGCTGTCCTGCGTCGCCCGCGCGGCGTCGAGCGCGGCGCGGGTGAGTTCCACCGGCGAGAGCTCGCGCCGCGCGATACGGTCGCGCGTCTCGCGGGCGCTCAGATGGGCAAAGGGAGCATGTGCTAGCAAACAGGACATCATCACCGACTTGAAGAGCAAGAACGATGCCGGACGGCACGCCGCCCGGCCGGCGTTCAGTTCACGATGGCGAAAGCGCGCACCGGCGAGCCGGAGCCGCCCTTGAACTTCAGCGGCGCGCCGAAGAACTGGAACTCGCCCTTGCCGATCAGCTCTTCCAGATTGACCAGCCACTCCCAGTGGCTGATGCCGAGCTCGCGGCACAGGCGGTGCTGGGCGAAGATGTCGTCGCTGGGCTTGTCGGTGGAAGGGCCTTCGACGCCGTGCATCTTCGAGCCGCGGTCATAAAGCCAGCGCGTCGCCTCGACGGTGAGCAGCGGGTTCTTCCACACCGAATCCAGCGTCGGGTAGTTGCGGGCGTGGAAGCCGGTGCACAAAAGCACGATGTGGCCGTCCACCTTCACGCCGGCCTTCTCCTCGGCCACCTGCATGTCCTCGGCGGTGATGTCGCCGAGATCGGGGATGTGCCGCAGATCGAAGCACACCGCCTTGCCCATGAACATCTCGAGCGGCATCTCGTCGATCGGCGCGCCATCCGGCTTCACATGGCGGAAGGCATCGACATGGGTGCCGACATGGTCGAGCATGGCGATGAAGTTGGTCTGGAAGGTCATGGCGTCGCCCGGCACGCCGAGGCCGAACGCCGCCGAGCGCTCATGGCTCAGATGGGTGGTGATGACCGGCCGCTGGAACAGCTTGTGGGCCGGCATGTTGTCCTCGATGAGCAGGCTCAGGTCGATGACGCGGGACATGTTCGCTCCTTGAACGGTTAGGAAAGGCGGCGCCGTGCGGGCGCCTCAGGCGGAGGATTTCTTCTTGCCGAGGAAGGCTTCCATCACCTCGGGATCGCGCGCGATTTCCGCGCTCGGCCCGTGCCGCACCACGTGGCCGTTGGCGATCACATAGGCATGGTCGGCGATGGCGAGCGCATGCGCGGCCAGCTGCTCGACCAGCAGGATCGACAGGCCCTGCCGGTTGAGCTCGGCGAGCACGGCCATCAGCTGGTCGACGATCTTCGGCGCCAGGCCGAGGGAGAGTTCGTCGATGATCAGCAATTCGGGCTCGCCCATCAGGCCGCGGGCGATGGCGAGCATCTGCTGCTCGCCGCCGGACATCGAGCCGGCCTGCTGGGCGAGCCGTTCCCTGAGGCGCGGGAACAGGGTGAGGACCTTCTCCAGCGTCTCCCGCGCGCGGGCACCCTTGAGGCCGCCATGCGCATAGGCGCCGAGGATCAGATTGTCCTCGACGCTCTGGTCGGGGAACAGCAGTCGCCCCTCCGGCACCATGACCAGGCCGCGCCGCACCTTGCGGTTGGCCGGCAGCGAGGTGGTGTCCTCGCCGCGAAAGAACACCCGTCCCTTCGAGGGGCGCACCAGACCGCTGGCGCCGCGCACCATGGAGGACTTGCCGGCGCCGTTATTGCCGATCACCGCCACCAGCTGCCCGCGCTTCACGCTGAGCGAGATGTCGCGCACCGCGACGGCGGCGCCGTAGCGCAGCTCGAGATTGCGGATGTCGAGGAGGGGGGCGTCGGTCGCGCTGTCGGTGACGTTCATGCCGAAGCCTCCGCGGTGGCGCCATGGCCCGAGGTGCCGAAATACGCCTCGACGACGCGCGGGTCCGCCTGCACCACGGAAGGCGTGTCGCTGGCGATCACCTGGCCGTAATCGAGGACGGTCACGGTGTCGGCGACCGCCATGATCAGCTCGACATGGTGCTCGATGAGCAGCACGCTGACGCCGAGGCCGGCGATCTTGCGGATCATCGCCTCGAGCGCGTCGATCTCCTGGGTGGTCAGGCCGGCGGCGGGCTCGTCGAGCAGCAGCAGGCGCGGCCCGGCGGCGAGCGCGCGGGCGATCTCCAGCCGGCGCTGCAGGCCGAAGGGCAGGAAGCGGGCCTGCTCGTTCGCATAGGCCTCGAGCCCGACGAAGGCGAGCAGCCCGGCCGCCGTCCGGCGGCAGCGGGTCTCCTCGCGGCGCATCGCCGGCGTGTGCAGCACCGCCGCGGCGATGCCGTAGCCGAGGCGCTGCTGGTAGCCGACCATCACGTTCTCCAGCACGGTCATTTCGCCGAACAGCTCGGTGTTCTGGAAGGTGCGGGCGAGGCCGACGCGCGCGATCTCATGGGAGGACAGGCCGGTGAGCTGGACGCCGTCGAGTTCGCAGGCGCCGGAGGTCGGCCGGTAGAAGCCGGAAATGGTGTTGACGAAGGTCGACTTGCCGGCGCCGTTCGGCCCGATCAGCGCGTGGATCTCGCCAGGCTTCACCCGCAGCGAGGCGGAGGCGAGCGCGGTGAGGCCGCCAAAGCGCACCGTGAGGTCACGCGCCACCAGCTCGGCATGCGGCCGGCTCGCGTCCGGCGCCAGCGTGACCTCGGCCGGCAACCCAGCCTCCAGGGGTGCGGCCTTCGCCGCCGGGCGCAGGCGCGCGGCGAGCGCGCCCAGCGAGCCCATGATGCCGCGCGGCAGCACGAACATCACCACGAGCAGCAGCGCGCCATAGGCGAATTTCTGCCAGACCGCGAATTCCTGAAGGTATTCCGGCAGATAGGTGAGGATGTAGGCGCCGATCACCGGGCCAAAGGTCGAGGCCGCGCCGCCCAGGATCACCATCAGCAGGAAGCGCACGCTGTCGGTGAAAGTGAAGATGTCGGGCGAGATATAGGCGTTGAGGAAGGCATAGTAGGTGCCGGCGATGCCCGACGTCACCGCCGCGACCACGAAGGCGAGGGTGCGCAGGGCGGTGGGGTTAAGCCCCAGCGCCCGCGCCGCCGTCTCGCTCTGTGCGATCGCCAGCATGGCGCGGCCGTAGCGCGAGTTCTTCAGGTGATGGGTGGCCAGCACCAGCAGGAACAGCGACACCGCCAGCACGCCGTAATAGGCATAGCCCGACAACGCGACGCCGAAGGCGTTAGGGGCGGGAATGGAGGTGATACCCGTCGTGCCGCCGGTGAGCGACTGCCATTCGATGGCGACGTTCTCGACGATCAGGCCGAAGGCAATGGTGACGACGGCGAGATAGACGCCGCGCACCCGCACGGTGGGATAGGCCAGCAGCACGCCGAACAGGCCGGCGACGATGGCGGCGATCAGGCCGGAGCTGATCATGTCGAAGCCGAGCCGCGTCGCCACGATGGCGCCGGTATAGGAGCCGAGCGCGAACAGCCCCGCCTGGCCGAGCGAGACCAGCCCGGCGAGCCCGACCAGCACGTTGAGCCCGACGGCGATGATCGCGTAGATCAGGAACAGCATGAACAGCCGCAGCTCGTACTCGTTGCCCGAGGCGAGCGGCACGGCGACGAGGATCGCCGCCAGCAGCAGGAAGCCGATTGCGTGGAGGCGGCTCATACCTTGGCCACCTCGCGCTTGCCGAACAGGCCCTGCGGGAAGACGAGCAGCACCACGATCATCAGCGAGAAGCCGACGATCTCGCGTGCCGCGGTGGAGATGTAGCCCTCGACGAATTTCTCGATCACGCCATAGGCGAGGCCGGTGAGCACCACGCCCGGCGCCGAGGTGATGCCGCCCATGATGGCGACCGCGAAGCCCTTGAGCCCCGGCAGCACGCCCATGGTGGCGGAGGCCTGCACCACCGGCGCGATCAGCACGCCCGCCGCCGCGCCGGTGAGGCTCGCCAGCGCGAAGGAAAAGGCGATGACCAGATTGACGTCGATGCCCATCAGCGCCGCGGCGTTCTTGTTGTGGGCGACGGCCTGCATGGCGCGGCCGATCAGCGTGTGGCGCTGGAGCAGGCGCAGCCCGGCCATGGCGATCACCGCGATGACGGGGATGACCAGTTCCTGCGGGTAGAGGCCGGCGCCGAAGACCTGCACCGAGCCGGCGACGCCGGGCGAGGGCAGGGGGAGCGCATAGCCCTGGGTTTCGATCGTCGCCAGGCTCTCGACCATGATGCCGACGGCGATGGTGGTCAGCATCCAGCCGATGGAGTTTGCCTGCCCGGCAAAGGGACGGACGGCAAGACGCTCGAGAACGAAGCCGAAGGCGCCTCCGGCCAGGATCGCCAGCCCGCAGGCGAGGACGAGCGACCATCCGCTCGCCACCAGATAGGCGGCCATGAGGCCGCCGATCATCAGCGTGTCGCCATGGGCGAAATTCACCGCGCGGGCGGCGGACCACATGATGTGGAAGCCGAGGGCGACCAGCGCGTAGATGCCGCCGATCGCCAGCCCGGAGAAGATGTATTGCGCCACGGTCGACATATGCCGGGGTCCTCGCATCGTGCCGGTGAGAAGGACGGCGGCGGTGCGCCGCCGTCCCCGGTTCACTTGTCGTAGGGCGAGCCCTTGAAGGGGATCAGCTTGCCGTCGTGCCACACCGCGAGCAGGTAGTTCTCCGGCAGCAGGGCGTCGTTCCGCTCGGGGTCGGACTTGTCGAAGGCCGGCTTGTAGGGCGCCACCAGGCCGTCGCGATTGACCTCGTAGAGCGCCTTCTGGACCTTCGCCCAGTCGAAGGCTCCGGCGATCTTGATGGCATCGGCGAGGATGTAGACGGCGTCATAGGCATCGGCGATGCCGGATGCCGCCTTGATCGCCGAGGGATCGTTCAGGCCGTATTTGGCGGCCAGCGTCGCGAGCATCTTCTTGCCCGTCTCGCTCTGCGGCGTGAGGAAGGAATAGGTCTGCATGACGCGCACGCCATTGGCGAGCGGGCCGGCGAGCTCGCCGAGATTGCCGCTGATGCCCCAGGCGCCGATGACGGCCGGCTTGTAGCCGATCTTGTCCATGGCGCGCAGGACCTGGTTGCCTTCGCGGTCGAGCGACCAGATCATCACCACTTCCGCGCCGGCATCGCGGGCGCGGATGACCTGCGGGGACATGTCCTGGTCGTTCCAGTTGAAGGTCTCCGCCGCGACGAGTTCCTTGCCGCGCGCGGCCATCGCCGCCTTGATGTCCGGGAGCGCGCCGTTGCCCCAGCCGGTGTTCTCGTAGAAGAACGCGATCTTGCCGTCCTTCGAGACCTTAAGCGCCTCGTCGACGAGGAAGCGGGCGACCCATTTGTCCTTGGCGGAGACGCGGAACATGAAGTTCGGGTCGCGCCCGTTCTCCACCGCCTTGGTGTTGGCCGCCCACACGCCCATGTAGGGGATGCCGATCTCGTGCACCGGCTCGACCTGCGCCACCGCGACGGTGGAATGGAAGCCGCCCAGCACCGCGATGCACTTGTCGGCCAGCGCGATGCGCCT
Source organism: Ancylobacter defluvii (assembly GCF_018390605.1). Lineage (GTDB taxonomy): Bacteria > Pseudomonadota > Alphaproteobacteria > Rhizobiales > Xanthobacteraceae > Ancylobacter > Ancylobacter defluvii. The sequence continues at coordinate 18,620 of NZ_JAHBGD010000019.1, read as the reverse complement.
CGTGTTGTCGACGCCGCGCGGCGGCGCGCCAGCGTCGTCATACTGCACCAGCCGCAGCTTCTGGCCGAGCACGCCGCCGGCCTCGTTGATCTCGTCAATGGCGATCTGCGCGCCCATCTTGATGGCCTGCCCGGAAAACGCGGCCGGGCCGGTGACGGCGGCCGAGTTGCCGATGCAGGGCTGCTGCTGGGCGTGTGCCACCGAGCTCAAAAGGCCGAACGCCACCGTCGCCGCCAGAAGCTGGCTGCGCATAAGTCCCTTGGAAGACATGTTTATTTCTCCTGTCGTGGCCAGGATGAACGGATGGGGTGGGCGTGTGGGCCCGTTACTGTCGGGTACGAAGCGAGGCTACGTATAAGTGTGGCCTATCGACAAAGATGATTTTCCAATCGGTGATATAGGCAATAACTATTGCAATGAATTATAGGCAATTCATATGACTCTATGATTCATGTATCTTATTGTTTTTACTTAATAAATTGAAAGCTAGTGTCAATAGTTTGTGCATATGGACTATTTTTTAGTCATTTGACATTTGGCCTTTGCGCGGCAGAGTTGGCGATGAAAGGCCTGTCCATGGATCTGCGTCAGCTCAAATATTTCGTTCAGATTGCCGAAAGCGGAAATTTCTCGCGTGCCGCCGAGGTGCTGCGCATCGCGCAACCCTCGCTCAGCCAGCAGATGAAGAATCTGGAGGAGGAACTCGGGGTCGAGCTGCTGCTGCGCCATGCCCGCGGCGTGACGCCGACCGAGATCGGGCAGCAGCTCTACGACCACGCGCGGCGCATCCTCGAGGAGGTCGAGCGCACACGCGACGTCGTGCGCTCGCAATCGCAGACTCCGTCCGGGCGGGTCTCGGTGGGGTTGCCCACCTCGGCGTGCCGCGGCCTGTCCCTGCCGCTGATCACCGCCATGGCGGAGCGCCAGCCGAACATCACGCTGCACATCGTCGAAGCGATGACCGGCTATCTGGACGACTTCATCCAGCTGGGGCGGCTGGACGTCGCCCTGCTCTACGACCACAAGGCCTTCGAGCATGTGGCGTGGACCGAGATGATGGTGGAGGACCTGATGCTGTTCGTGCCGCCGGATCATCCGGTGGCGGCGCTCGGCAGCATCTCCTTCCGCGATATGTTCGCGCTTCCCATCGTGCTGCCCGGCGCGCCCAATGTGATGCGCACGGTGATCGAGCAGTTCGCCGCCCGCCACGATGTGGTGCCCAACGCCATGGCCTGTGACAGCCTTCCCGCCATCGCCCGCATGGTGCGTGCCCGCAAGGCGCTGGCGGTGATGCCGCATTTCGCCTTTTCCGACGAGATGGAGCGCGGCGAGATGGTCGCCGTGCCGATCGTCGATCCCACCCCGTCCTGGCGGCTGTCGGTCGTGGTCTCGCAGCGCACGATGAACCCGCGCGGCAGCGAGGCGGTGGCCAAGGTCATGGCCGACGTGATCGCCGAAATGGTGGGGGCGGGCGTCTGGCTGGCCCGGCTCCGGGGCGACCGGGCACGCCCTGACACGCTGCGTACCGCCACACGCTGATGCCTGCACACGCTGATGCCTGATTGCGAGGAGACCGAGAGATGGACCTGATCGTAGCCAATGCGCGACTGCCGGACGAGCCGGAGCGGCTGGTCGACATCGGTATCGCCGAGGGGCGCTTCGTGGCGATCGCGGCGGGGCTGTCCGGCGATGCCGAGCGGCTGGACGTGCAAGGCCGGCTGGTCGCCCCCGGATTCGTCGAGACGCATATCCACCTCGACAAGTCCTGCATTCTGGAGCGCTGCCAGTCGGCGCGCGGCGATCTGACCGAGGCCATCGCCGAGGTCGCCCGGGTGAAGCGCGACTTTACCGCCGAGGACGTCTTCGCGCGGGCCAGCCGCACGGTGGAGAAGTGCATCGCCCAGGGCACGACGCAGATGCGTACCCATCTGGAGGTCGATCCCGGCATCGGCCTGCGCAGCCTCGAGGGCGTGCTCGCCGTGCGCGACGCCTATCGCTGGGCGATCGACATCGAGATCTGCGTGTTTCCGCAGGAAGGGCTGCTCAACAATCCCGGCACCGACGAACTGATGGTCGCGGCGCTGAAGGGCGGCGCCACCTGCGTCGGCGCGGCGCCCTACACCGACAGCGATCCGCACGGCCAGATCGACCGGGTGTTCGAGATGGCGCGGGAATTTGATGTCGATATCGACATGCATCTCGACTTCGGCACCGATACCGCCTGGCTCGATCTCGAGCATGTGTGCGATTGCGCGACGCGCTTCGGCTGGGGCGGGCGCACGGCGATCGGGCATGTCACCAAGCTCGCCTATGTGGAGCCGGCGCGGCGGGCCGAGATCGCCCGGCGCATGGGCGATGCCGGGGTGGCGCTGACGGTGCTGCCCTCGACCGACCTGTTCCTGATGGGGCGCGACCGCGACCACGCCAAGACCCGCGGCGTGGCGGAGGCGCACGAGTTTTTGCGCCACGGCGTCAATTGCTCGCTGTCGACCAACAACGTGCTCAACCCCTTCACGCCTTTCGGCGACTGCTCGCTGGTGCGGATGGCGAATCTGAACGCCAACATCTGCCATGTCGGCTCGGCGCACGACATGGGCGAATGCTTCCACATGGTGACCAGCCGCTCGGCCCGGCTGCTGAACCTGGACGGCTACGGCATCGCGGTCGGGAACCCGGCGGATTTCGTCGTCCTCGACGCCGCCAGTCCGCAGGCTGCCGTTGCCGAGCTGGCTCCGGTGCTTGACGGCTTCAAGCGCGGGCGCCGGACGCTCACCCGCAAGCCGGCCGAACTCCATTTCCCCGATGGAGCGCGCCATGCCGCCCGCTGAGGCACAGGCGACCGGCGCCTTCTGCCGGCCGAACAACGTCACCGCCACGGGAGCGACAGACGGGCCGCTTGCCGGCCTGAGCTTCGTCGCCAAGGACATGTTCGACATTGCGGGTTCGGTCACCGGCAACGGCAACCCGGACTGGCTACGTACCCACGAACCGGCGCCCCGCCATGCCTGGGCCGTGGCGCGGCTGCTGGATGCCGGTGCGGAGCTGGTCGGCCGGACGGTCTGCGACGAGCTCTGCTACTCGCTGACCGGCGAGAACACGTATTACGGCGCGCCATTGAACCCGGCCGCGCCCGACCGGGTGTCCGGCGGCTCCTCCTCGGGCTCGGCCAGCGCGGTGGCGGCCGGGCTGGCGGATATCGGCCTCGGCTCGGATTGCGGCGGATCGATCCGGGTGCCGGCGAGCTATTGCGGCCTTTTCGGTTTTCGCCCGAGCCATGGCGCGATCCCGCTCGACGGCTGCGCGCCGTTCGCTCCCAGTTTCGACAGCGTCGGCTGGATGGCGCGGGACGCCTCGACATTGCTGCGGGCTGGCGAGGCGCTGCTGGGGGCCGCATCGGGGCAGGAACTGGCGCCGCCCCGCCTGCTCAAGCCGCGCGAGGCGCTGGAGGCGCTGGCACCGGATGTCGCCGGCGCCCTGGAGCCGGCTTTCCACCTGGTGGAGGAACTGCTGGGGCCGGCCGAGACGATCGAGATCGCTCCCGAGGGGCTGTCCGCCTGGTCGGCGACCTTCCGGACGCTGCAGGCCGCCGAAATCTGGAGCTCCCTCGGCGGCTGGATCGAGGACACGCAACCGCGATTTGGCCCGGGGGTCGAGGAACGCTTCAGGCTCGCCGGCACGGTGGAGCAGGAAGCGGTGGCGACCGCCACAATCGAACGGGCGCGGATCGTCGACGCGTTGCGGCGGCTCATCGTGCCCGGCACTTTTCTGGTGCTGCCGACCGTTCCACGCATCGCGCCGCTGAAGGGGCTGCCGGTGGCAGAGGTCGAGGTCGCCTATCGGCACCTGGCCATGAACCTGCTGTGCATCGCCGGGCTTGCCGGCCTGCCGCAGGTCTCGCTGCCACTGGCGCGCCACGAGGGATGCCCGCTGGGGGTGTCGCTGGTGGGCGCCGCGGGCTCCGACCTGTCCCTGCTCGGGATCGCGCAGCGGATCGACCGGCATCGGCACGTCGAGAACGTGCCGGGCTGAGGGAGGCGCGCGAGGTGAGGCGCGCGATGCGGCATTGGCGGCGTGGCCAGATAATAGCTGGCTTATAAAGCCGGCTCTTTGCGGGATGCTTCCGCGAGATCCAGAAGCGGCTCCAGCCGCGCGGGCGATGCAGGCGATCTGGGCGAAGGCCTCCTCGCGCTCGAAGGCGGTGGCGCGGCGGCTACGCCTTTCCAGTTCCGCCAGGATGCCGCGCTTGGTGCAATGGTGCACGCAAACGATGAACGGAAAGCCGTGCCGGGCGAGATAGGCGGCATTGAGCTGGCGCAGTTCCTCCAGCTCGCGCGGCGCCAGACGCTTCAGCCCGGCACTGGCCTGTTCGAGTTCCGAGGCCGGGATGAGCTCGCCGCCCTGCGCCTCGCGGCCGGCCAGCTCGGGATGAGCGCACAGCAGGCGCATCTGCTCGCTCTCGGAGGCCGCAACTGGCCGAACCTGCCGAGCGATCTTCGCCGCTCGGCAGGTTCGAGGACGAGTTCGTCTGCCGCGTCGATCAGGATCATGCGTTCGTCCGGCAACTGCCGTCAGCCGAGGAATATCTGGTCGCCGATCATGTCGCGCCCGCCTATTATGCCGTTGCGCATCGAGGGTGGTGGAAACCCATCTGAGCTCCATTCGCGCGGTGCGCGAGCGTCGCGTGCAACTGTATCGCCGGCAGGCATCCTAGGGAGGGCGCCGTTGCCATGCCGAACGGCCCGGTGAATGTCCCTTTAGGCACCGCGCCCGGCGGTCATGCATGGCCGAAGATCGATTTCACCTCGAGATAGCTCTCGACGCCATGGCGGCCCCATTCGGGGCCGTTTCCCGAAGCCTTGTAGCCGCCAAACGGTGCGGCGAAGTCGGCAAAGGCACCATTGATATGCACCATGCCGGCCCGTAGCTGCCGGGCGACACGGCGTGCGCGCTGCGGGTCGGCCGAGGAGACGTAGCTGGACAAGCCGTAGGGCGTGTCGTTGGCGATGGCGATGGCTTCCTCTTCGTTCTCATAGGTGATGATGCAGAGCACCGGACCGAATATCTCTTCCTGAGCAATGCTCATCGCATTGTCGACGCCGCTGAAAATGGTCGGCTTGACGTAGAAGCCCGTCGCAAGGTGTTCCGGTCTGCCCACACCGCCGCAAAGGAGTTTCGCACCCTCCGCGATGCCAGCTTCGATCAAGGCCTGGATCCGCTCGAACTGGCGCGCGCTGACGACCGGTCCCATGAAGCTGCTTTCGTGGAGCGGCGAGCCCACCATGAGCGATTCAGCCTCGGCGCGCGCCAAGGCCTCGATCTCGGCAAGCCGGGTGCGGGGCACCAGCAGCCGCGTCGGCGCGTTGCAGCTCTGGCCGCTGTTGAGAAAGCAGGCCCGGACGGCTGCCGGGACCGCCTTGGCGAAATCGACGTCGTCGAGAAGAAGATTGGGGGACTTTCCGCCGAGCTCCTGATGGACTCGCTTGGCGCTGTCGGCCGCGGCCTTTGCCACGAGCGCGCCGGCACGGTTCGAGCCGGTGAAGGAGATCATGTCGATGTCCGGGTGGCGCGACAGCGCCGCCCCGACGACGGTTCCCGTGCCGTTGACGAGATTGAAGACGCCGGCGGGCACGCCGGCCTCGTCCAGGATTTCGGCGAAGAGCGGGGCCGAGAGCGGTGCGAACTCGCTGGGCTTCAGCACCATGGTGCAGCCGGCCGCAAGCGCCGGCGCAACCTTGCAGGCGATCTGGTTCATCGGCCAGTTCCAGGGCGTGATGAGCGCGCAGACGCCGATCGGCTCCCGGGTGACCAGGGTTTTGCCGATCATTTCATCGCGGTTGTAACGACGCAGAACATTTGCCGCCTCAAGGATGTGCGCGAGACCGGCGGGAGCCTGTGCCTTGGTCGCCAGCCGGATCGGTGCCCCCATCTCCAGCGAAATGGCGTGGGCCATCTCGCCCATGCGTCGGCGATAGATTTCCGCGATCCGTTCGAGCAATTGGATGCGCTCGGCCGTCTCCATCGCCGCAAAGCCCGGAAAGGCGGCCCGCGCGGCAGTGACGGCGCGATCCACGTCTGCCTCGCTGCCGAGTGCGACTTGCCCGATGACCGCTTCGCTCGCCGGATCGACCAGCGAGGTGACGGCCGTGGATCTGGGCTCCACCCAGGCCCCATCGATATAGAACCGGTCGAGCCGGGACATCACGGTTTCCTGCTGCGCGCACGCCATCGAGGTGCTCAGCGCGCCGCGACGATGATGACCTCGACGCCAAGCGCCGGGCGGTTCAGCTTCGCTTCGTAGCATGCGCGGGCGGGCGTGCTGCCCTGCGGCACCCAGACGTCCCATACGCTGTTCATCTCGTCGAAGTCCTTCATGTCGGCGAGCAGGATGGTCGCCTGAAGGATGCGCTCCCTGGAACTGCCGACCGAGGCGAGGTGCGCGTCGACATTGGCGAGGATTTCCTCCGTCTGCTCACGGATGGAGGCGCCGGCCTTCGCCTTGGCGATCTGTCCGGCGAGATAGACGGTCTCGCCGCCGAAGACATTGACCTGCGACATGCGCGGGCCGGTTCCGAGACGCTCGATCGGCATGCTGACGCTCATGGGCGACCTTCCAGTTTTCAAGGGACGAGAGAAAGTGAGGCCTTGCGGGGCCGATTACTCGGCCGCCGGAGCGAGCGCTTGCAGAAGCAGCGCGCGACGGGCCTCGATGAAGCCGGTGTGCACGCGGCCCTCGGCGAATTCCGCATCCTTCAGGCACGCGATGAGGAAGTCGCGATTGGTCGTCACGCCTTCGACGCGGAAGCGGCGAAGCGCCTCCACCGCCCGGTCGATAGCCGCCTCGCGCGTCGGTGCGTGAGCGATGAGCTTGGCGATCATCGGATCGTAGAACGACGTCACCACATCGCCCTGGCGATAGGCGGAATCGACACGAATGCCCTCCATGTCCGAAGGTTCTTCGTAGCGCGTGATCAGGCCGGGAGCCGGCAGGAAGTTCTTGGCGGGATCCTCGGCATAGAGGCGGCATTCGACGGCATGGCCGCTCGCGGTGATGCTTTCCTGGGGCATTGCGTCGAACACACCGGCGGCGAAATCGAGCTGCATGCCGACGAGATCGCGACCCGTCAGCATCTCGGTGACAGGGTGTTCGACCTGGATGCGGGTGTTCATTTCCAGGAAGAAGAACTCGCCGCTCGCCACATCGAGAATGAACTCGACCGTGCCGGCACCGGCATAGCGGGTGGCGCGGGCGAGACGCAGCGCCGCCTCCGCCATCGCGGCGCGCGTGTCCGCGGGAAGGCCGGGGGCGGGGCTCTCCTCGATCACCTTCTGGAAGCGCCGCTGGAGCGAGCAGTCCCGCTCGAAAAGATGGATGGCCTCGCCATTGCCGAAGCCGAAGACCTGTAGCTCGACATGGCGGGCTCTGGGAACGTAGCGCTCCATATAGACCGTCGCGTCGCCGAAGGCCTTCGCCGCCATCGAGCGGGTGGCGGCGAACATGCCGGCGAGCGTATCCGGACTGTCGACGCGGCGCATGCCAATGCCGCCGCCGCCCGCGGCCGCCTTGACGAGCAGGGGATAGCCGACCTCGGCGGCGGCTTCCTGCCAACCCTCATCTTCGATGGAGAAGCGCGCGCTGCCGGGAACAACCGGCACGCCCGCTCGTCTGGCGATCTCGCGCGCGCGCTGCTTGTCGCCCATGTCGGTGATGGTCTGTGGCGAGGGGCCGATCCAGGTGAGGCCGCTATCGGCGACCCGTTGGGCAAAGGCGGCGTTCTCGGCGAGAAACCCATAGCCGGGATGAATGGAGTCCGCCCCGCTCGCATGTGCCGCCGCGATCACCGCGTCGGGGCGCAGATAGCTTTCCCGTGCGGGGGCCGGACCGATCGCGACAGCCTCGTCGGCCTCGGCGACATGGGCGGCTGCCGCATCCGCGTCGGAATGGACCGCGACGGTCGCGATGCCTCGTGCGCGGCAGGAGCGGAACACACGTCTGGCGATCTCGCCGCGATTGGCGACCAGAACTTTCTTCATGACATAGCCTTCAAAAACGGATGGGGCGCATCACTGCCGCGACGGAGCCCGCCCTCCCGAGGCGGGCGGGGTGACCACCCAGAAGACGCGCGCCTCCTCGTCGGAATCGTTGTCGACGCGGTGACGCAGCATGCTGGAGAAGCGGAAGCTGTCGCCTTCCTCCAGCACATGGGTTTCATCACCGATGAGCAGCCGGATGCGGCCCTTGATGACGACGCCGGCCTTCTCGCCATTGTGGTTGTAGAGTGCGCCGCCCGAGGTGCCGCCGGGCGCGAAGCGGAACTCCCACATTTCGAGCAGGCTCGCCCCCGGCGGCATCAGGAACATCTTGTTGATGCCGGTCTCGGTCAGATTCAGGCAATGCCGCTCGTTGGCCCGCACGATGAAGGGGTTGGCCGAAGACGGAACCGAATCTCCCTCGAAGAACTGGGTGATCGGCATATCGAGCGCGCCGGCGAGAAGCCGCAGCGTGCGCAGGGAGGGCGTGGCGAGGCCACGCTCGATCTGGCTCAACATGCCGATCGAGATAGATGCCTGTTCGGCCAGAGTGCCCAGCGACCAGCTGCGCCGGAGGCGCTCGGCGCGCACCACGGCGCCGACACGGGCATCGGACTCGGCGTGAAGGTCGTCAGGCGAAATGTCGGCCGTCGTCTCCGCGCTGGCAGGCGTCGGACGCGCCGATTTGGCCGCCGCCTTCGCCGACACCGGCTCGACGACCGCAGCCTTGGGCTTCGCCGCTTTCGTCCGGGTCTTTGTGCCGGCCATCTTGGTCCTGTCATCCATGAAACGCGTCCCGGGAACCGATCGTCGCCGTGCGGCCCATGCCTCCGCGGCTATCGATGGACAATTAGTGCTATCGAAATTTTGGTGTCAAGTTTCGATGACATGGAAAATTGCCGTTGACATTTTTTTTCATAGCATCGAACCTGCTCGTGAAGATTTAATCGTGATTAAAGGATAGGCAGCGGTGCCGAAAAATGTGGCCATGGCCTCATGGCCGGAGGTTTCATATTGAAATGACAGCAGATTTTCGAAATTCGGCGGTGCTCAGGGCGAAGGGAAACCACTTCGAGGCCTTCGAAGTGGGAAAGCGCTTCGAGCACCATTGGGGGCGGACACTGCGCCATTCGGAGGCCGCGCTGTTCTCCACGCTGACGCTTCATTTCAATCCGCTGTACTTCAACCGCGAATACGCCGCCGCGCTTGGCCATGCGGACACGCCGGTCAACCCGCTGATGGTGTTCACCCTCGTGCTCGGCCTGTCGGTCGAGGACCTTTCGGAGGCGGGCGGCGCCTTTCTCGGCGTCGACGACCTCGACTACGGCGCCGCCGTCTACCCCGACGACACGCTTACGGCCCGCAGCACGGTCGTCGCCCTGCGCGATTCCTCATCCAGCCCGATGATGGGCATCGCGACCTGGCACACCGAAGGTTTCAACCAGAAGGGCGAGCGGGTCATTTCGTTCGTCCGCACCAACATGGTCCCGCGCCTGAAGCCGCGGGAAGTGGCAGTCCAATGACGCACATGACCGAAGAGCGGCGTGAAATTCAGGAGCACGCTCGCGAATTCACCCGTCGCGAGGTGATCCCGCTCGCCAACAAACTCGATCCCGAGCGCGCCGACATTCCGATGTCGCTGCGCGAAAAGCTCGCCGAGATGGGCTATTTCGGCATCCTCATCCCGCCGGAATATGACGGGCTCGGCCTGGGCTGCTTCGAATACTGCCTCGTGTCCGAGGAGCTGGCGCGCGGCTGGATGTCGGTCGGCTCGATCATCGTGCGCGGCAACCTGCTCATCGGCAGCCACATGATGAGCGAGGAACAGCGCAAGCACTACCTCCCGAAGATGGCGGCGGGCGAGATGGTCGGTGCCTTCGCCATGTCCGAGCCGGGCGCCGGCTCCGACGTCGCCTCGATCAGCACCCGCGCGGTGAAGGACGGCGACTCCTATCTCGTCACCGGCAACAAATACTGGTGCACCTTCGCCAAGGAGGCGGACTTCATCATCCTGGTGGCGCGCACCTCCAAGGCGCCGCCGGAGCGCCGGCATCTCGGCCTTTCCATGTTCATCTTCGAGAAGAAGCGAGGCGAGTTCCCGAAGGGCATGGCGGGTTCGGCCATCCCGAAGATCGGCTATTTCGGGATGAAGACCTACGAGCTCGCCTTCGACAATTTCCGCATCCCGGCGGAGAACATGATCGGGGAAGAGGGCAAGGGCTTCTACTACGCGACCCAGGGCCTCGAATGCGCCCGTGCCCAGACGGCGGCCCGTGCGGTCGGCGTCGCCCGTGCCGGCCTCGAGGACGCGGTCGAGTACGCCAAGGAGCGGGTGCAGTTCGGCAAGCCGATCGCCAGCTTCCAGGACACGCGATTCAAGATCGCCAGGATGGCTTCGGAAATCGAGGCCTGCCGGCAGCTCGTCCACTATGTCTGCGACCGCATCGACACCGGCGAGCGCTGTGATCGCGAAGCCTCGATGGCGAAATATCTCGCCTCGGAGATGGCCGAGAAGGTGACGTCCGAGGCGCTGCAGATCCATGGCGGCGCCGGCTACACCACCCACCATGCGGTCGAGCGCTACTGGCGCGACGCGCGCCTCACCAAGGTGTTCGAAGGCACCTCGGAGATCCAGCTGCGCGTCATCTCCGACCAGATCCTCGGGAGGATGTGAGATGAAGATCGCATCGCTCACCTCAAAGGACAGCTATTTCGAGGCGTTCACCGTCGGCGAGGTGATGAGGCACGCGCGCGGCAAGACGGTGGAGCCGCTGGAGAACGTGCTGATCACCAATCTGGTCATGAACACCGCCTCCGGCCATTTCGACGAGCACGCGATGAAGGATTCGCCCTTCGGCCGGCGCGTCACCTTCGGCGGTGTCACTGCCTCGCTGGTGATCGGCATGGCGAGCCAGGATACCGCCGAGAATGCGCTCGCCGAGATCGGCATGACCGGACTGAGGCTGAAGTCGCCGGTGTTCCATGGCGACACGCTCTATTCCTACACCGAGGTGCTCGCAAAGGAAGACGCCGGACGCGAGGATGCCGGCATCGTCACCTTCAAGCACTGGGGCGTGAACCAGGACGACGTCGTCGTCTGCGAATGCGTGCGCAGGGTGCTCGTCAAGCGCGCCAGCCACTGGGGGGCAGCGTGAGCCGCGCCGCGCCGGCGGGAGCGCTCGGCGACCTCCGGGTGATCGACCTGACGCATTTCCTCGCCGGCCCCTATTGCACACAGATGCTGGCCGATCAGGGCGCCGACGTCGTCAAGGTGGAGCCGCCGGCCGGCGACGTGACCCGCACCTTCGGGCCGTTCCATCCCGAGGACGGGCTGAGGGCCTATGCCGGCTATTTCGCTTCGGTGAACCGCAACAAGCGCTCCATCACGCTCGACCTCAAGCAGGATGCCGCCCGTGAGGTGCTGCTGGCGTTGATCGACGGCGCCGACGTGGTGGTCGAGAACTACCGCGCCGGCGTCATGGAGAAGCTCGGTCTTTCCTACGAGACGCTGCGGGCGCGCAATCCGAAGCTCGTCTACGCCACCATCCGCGGCTTTGGCGATGCGCGCACCCTGCCGAGCCCCTATGGCGACTGGCCGGCTTATGATGTGGTCGCGCAGGCTTTCGGCGGCATCATGGCGATCACCGGCGAGCTGGGCGGTGAGCCGACAAAGATCGGGCCGGGCGTGGGCGACATCGTACCGGCCATGCTGGCCGCCTTCGGCATCGTCTGCGCGGTGCACCATGCCGGCCGGACCGGGCAGGGGCAGTTCGTCGACGTCAGCATGGTGGATTCGATCCTCGCTTTGTGCGAGCGGGTCCTCCACCAATATGCGTATGGCGGCACGGTACCCGTGCCGCAAGGCAACCAGCATCCCTTTCTGTGCCCCTTCGGTACCTTTCCGACCCGCGACGGCTCCTGCACCATCACCGCCTATGACGACCGGATGTTCTGCGAGTTGTGCCGGCTGTTCGACATGCCGGAGCTGCCGGCCGACGCGCGGTTCTCCACCTGGCAGGTGCGCTACGACAACCATGTCGAGCTGATCGACATCCTCTCCGGCTTCACGCGGCGCAGGACCAAGCAGGAGCTCCTCGTCCTGCTGGGCGGGCGCGTCCCGTTCGGTCCGGTCTACAACGTCGCCGACATCATGGCCGATCCGCATTTCGCCGCCCGCGAGATGATCGTGCCGGTCGAGCAGCCGGGGATGGACCAGCCCGTCATGCTCGCCGGCATACCGGTGAAGATGACCGAGACACCCGGATCCATCCGCCGCCGGGCGCCGTTGCTCGGCGAACACACCGATGAGGTGCTCGCCGAGGCCGGGCTCGCTCCCGCTGCCATCGAAGAACTCCGCGCCGCCGGCATCTTCGGCGCCCTGCTTTCCCAGACCACAGAGACCGCAGCATGACCATTCGTCCCCAGCGCCTGAGGCGCGCCCAGCTTGCCGTTCCGGGATCCTCGGAAAAGATGATCCGCAAGGCGGCCGCTTCCGCCGCCGACCATGTCTTCCTCGATCTCGAGGACGCGGTGGCGCCCAGCGAGAAGGCCGGTGCCCGCAAGAAGATCGTCGAAGCCTTCAACACGCTCGACTGGGGCCGCAAGACGCGTTGCATCCGCATCAACGACTTCACGACGAAATACGCCTATCGCGACATCATCGAGGTGGTGGAGGGCGCCCGCGAGAACCTCGACACCATCATGCTCACCAAGGTGAAGACGCCCGCCGACATCCTGTTTGCCGATACGTTGCTGAACCAGCTCGAGCAGGATATCGGGCTGACGAAATCCATCGGCCTCGAGGCACTGATCGAGGAGGTCGAGGGGTTGCAGAACGTCGAGGCGATCGCCAAGGCCTCCCCGCGCCTCGAATGCCTGATCTTCGGCATGGGGGACTTCTCCGCCTCGATGGGCGTGCTGATCAAGCCGGACGGCAAGGTCGGCCCCTATCCGGGCGACGTCTGGCATTATTCGCGCTTCCGCCTGGTGATGGCCTGCCGCGCCGCCGGCATCGATCCGGTCGACGGCCCCTATGCCGATTTCCGCGATCCCGCCGGCTACACCGAGGAAGCCTCGCGCTCGCTGACCCTCGGCTGTGTCGGCAAATGGGCCATCCACCCGGCGCAGATCGACTGGGCGCTCGACGTGTTCACGCCGAATGCCGGCGAGGTCGCCCGCGCCCGCAAGCTCGCGGCGGCCTACAAGGAGGCCGAGGCCCAGGGCCTCGGCGCCATCCAGGTCGACGGCACCATGGTCGACGTCGCCTCGATCCGCATGTTCGGGGCGATCCTGAAGCAAGCCGACCTGATCGGCATGTAGGGGACTTTTCGACTTCCGAACAGAGCCCGGCGAACGATCCGGCGCCTGCACAATAAAGAGGGGACCATGAAGACCATCTTGACCAGACTGGCCGGCGCCGTCATGGCGGTCGGGCTTGCCGCTTTCGCGGGAACGGCCTCGGCCGAGACCTACAAGCTGAAAATGTCGATCGATACGGCGCCGGCTCATCACCGCACCATCGTCGTCATGAAATGGCTCGAGCTGCTGAAGAAGGAATCCGGCGGGCAGCTCGACATCGAGCTGTTCCATTCGGCCCAGCTCTTCAACGACCTCAATGTCGGCCGCGCCCTGCGACAGGGCTCCGTCGATATGGCGATGCCGGGCAACTGGGTGCTCGGCGGCATCGACCCCAACAACGATCTGTTCCTGCTGCCGATGTTTTACGGCGTCCCGCAGGAACGAATGTACGCGGTCAGCGACGGGCGGGTCGGTGCGGCGATCAACAAGTCCCTGGAAGACAAGCTCCGGGTCAAGGTGATCGGCCGCTGGCTCGACCACGGCTACAGCGACACCCACAGCACCAACACGCCGCTCAAGACCAGCACCGACCTCAAGGGCCTGCGCGTGCGCTCCTTCGGCGGCGCCGGCACGGAAGTGCGCATCAAGGCGCTGGGCGGCGATCCCGTGCTGGTGCCGTGGGCGGACGTCGCCATGGGTCTGAGCCAGGGCAATTTCGGTGCGCTGTTCAGCACGTCCAACAGTATCGCCTCGGCCAAGCTCTGGGAGGCCGGCATCAAGTACACGCTGGCCGACCGCGAGTTCTTCCACCAGTTCATTCCGATGATCTCCCAGCCGGCCTATGACAAGCTGCCGCCGGACCTTCAGAAGCTGATCGTCGAGAGCTGGGAGAAGAATATCGGCGAATACCGCGCCATGACCACCGATGCGCAGAAGCAGGCGCTCGGCGTGCTTGCCCAACATGGCGTCACCGTCGTCGCTCCGAGCGACGCCGAACTGTCGGCGGTTCGCAAGGAGTTGATGAAGTCGCAGGACGAACTCATCAAGACCCTGAAGATCGATCCAGCTCTTGCCGCCGAGGCGCGCGAGGACCTCAAGCTCGATTAGTGGCCTACGGCTATCGGGAGGAGGCAACTTCTCCCGACCCTCCACGGTTCTGCTGGAACGAATGTGATGACCCATCGTCTTGGAATGCTGTTGCGGGTGGTGATCGGCGGCTTCGGCGTCGCTGCACTCCTGCTCTATTTCTACCAGATCGTTTCCACCTGGGCTTTCCATGAGTACAGCATCTCGTGGGGCGCCGAGATGTCCATCTATCTGCTCGTCTGGGCCATGTTCCTCGCCTGCAGCGAACTGATCCGTGTCGACTCGCACATTCGGGCCGACTTCCTCATCACGCATGTGTCGGTGAGAACCCAGCGCTGGTTCGAACTGGTGAACTGCCTCGTCGGTCTGCTCTTCGGGGCCGGCCTCGTCTGGTATGGCTGGCAGGCGACCTACGACGCCTGGGACCTCGACGAGCGGAGCGCCACCGCCCTGATGTTTCCCATGTGGCTCTACTATGCCGCCGCTCCGACCGGCGGGGTGTTCATCGTCCTTCGCTATCTCGAACGGTTCGTTCGTTACGCCGCCGCCTTCGACGAGCGGACCATGGCCCTCCATTCGGCGGCGGAGGTCTGAGACCATGGCGGTCCAAGTCTTCGGCCTCGTCTTCTTCGCGATGTTGGCGATCGGCATGCCGATCTACCTGGTGCTCGGCGCCGTCGCCTTCCTCATGTACGCGCTCAATGGCGACCCGCTGGTCGGCGTCGTCCAGAAGATGCTGGACGGGCTGAACTCCGAGACGCTGCTGGCCGTGCCGTTCTTCGTCATGGCCGCGTCCTTCATGCAGAAGGGCGGGGTGGCGAAAGCGATGATCGACCTCGTCAGTCTGTGGGTCGGCTCGGTGCGTGGCGGGCTTGCCATCGTCGCCATCCTGGCCTGCGCGCTGTTCTCGGCGATCTGCGGATCCTCCGTCGCCACGGCGATGGCGATGGGCGCGATCCTCGTGCCGGCCATGGCCCAGCGCGACTACCCGATGCCGTTCTCGCTCGGCGTGCTCGCCGCCTCCGGCACGCTCGGCATCCTCATTCCTCCCAGCCTGGCGATGATCCTTTTCGCGCTGATCGCCGAGGAGTCGGTGCCGCGCCTGTTTCTCGCCGGCGTCGTGCCCGGCCTTCTGCAGGCCGGCATCTTCCTCGTCTACGCGCTCTACTACGCCTATCGCCACAAGCTGCCGCGCGAGCCGCACCGGTCCCGCGAGGATGCCTGGCAGGTCACGCTCCATGCCTTGCCGGCCCTGTTGCTCCCCGTCATCGTCGGGGTGGGCATCTATGGCGGTCTCGTCACGGTGACGGAGGCGTCGGTGCTCGCCGCCGTGGTGGCGCTGCTCATCTCGCTGCTCTACTACAAGGGCATCGGCTGGCGCGAGGCGCCGGTGGAGATCGGCGATTCGGTGCGCAGCGCCGCCGTCATTACGGTCATCATCGCGACGGCGCTGGCCTTCGCGCACTGGCTGACCGCGTCGGGTGTGCCGGTGGCCATCGTTCGCTTCATCGTCGAGATCAATCTGCAACCCTGGCAGTTCCTGCTGATCATCAACATCCTGCTCGTCATCCTCGGCATGTTCCTCGAGGTCGTGGCGATCATGCTGATCACCCTGCCGATCCTCGTTCCGCTTCTCGGTCCGATGGGCATCGACCCCGTGCATTTCGCCGTCGTCATGACGATCAACATGGAACTGGCGCTGCTGACGGCACCGGTGGGCCTCAATCTCTTCGTGCTCAGCAGCGTGTCGAAGACGCCGCTCAGCGTGGTGACGAAAGGGGTGTTCCCACTGGAGGTGCTGCTCTTCCTGCTGCTGATGCTGGTTACCTTCGTACCCTCGCTATCTCTTTGGTTGCCCAATCTCGTCTTCTCGAAATAGCCGCGTCACGGCGCGCCCCGTTCATGCAGAGGTCCCAGAAATGAATCGAACAGCTGTCCTTTCCGAGGTGTCCGGCACCGTGTGGCAGGTGCTGGTGGCGGTCGGCGACGCGGTTGAGGAATTTCAGGAGCTGGTCCTGATCGAATCCATGAAGATGGAGATTCCCGTGCTGGCGCCGCGCGCTGGCCGCATCACCGAGATCCTGGTGGCGGAGAAGTCCTCCGTCGCTGCCGAGCAGACCGTCGCGTGGATCGACTGACATGGCGTTCGAAAAGGAAATCAGCGAGCTCGAGGAACGCCGCGCCCGCTCGCTCGCCATGGGCTCGGCCAAGCGCCTCGATGAGCGGCGCGCGCAGAATATCCTCAATGCGCGCGAGCGCGTGGCAGGTCTCACGGATGAGGGCAGTTTCTCCGAATGGGGCCTGCTCGCCGTCTCCATCCGCCCCGAGGATCGCGAACGTTCGGCCGGCGACGGCTATGTGAGCGGCAGCGCGACCGTCGAGGGACGCCCGGTCGTGGTGCACGCCGCGGACTTCACCACGCTCGGCGCCTCGACCTCGGCGATCGGCGACAAGAAATTCCACCACGCCAAGGTCAACGCCGCCAGGAACGGCGTGCCGCTGGTGCTGCTGAACGAATGTGCGGGCTCACGCATTCCCGACATCATGGGCGCACAGGGTCTGCACCGCGCCGGCGAGCACTCCGAACTGTGGCGCGACCGGTCCTCGCCCTGGGCGACGGCGATCCTCGGCCTCACCTATGGCGACGGATCCTTCTACGCCTCGATGTCGGACTTCGTCGTCATGCGCAAGGGGGCGGTGATGGCGGTGTCGAGCGAGCACGTCACCTCCGTGGCCCTCGCCGAGGCCGGCGATCCGCGCGAGTTTGGCGGCTGGGAGGTGCAGACCTCGGTCACCGGCGCCGTCGACCGTGCCGTCGATACCGACGAGGAAGCGATCGAGCTCATCAAGCGTTTCCTCTCCTATATGCCCTCGCATGCCAACGAGCTGCCGCCGCGCACCACAGCGGGCGAGCCCGGCGGCGACCAGGAAAGCCTGCTCGCCATCCTGCCCGAGAGTCCCAAGCGCACCTATGACGTGCGCCGCATCCTTCAGGTGATCTTCGACGCCGGCACGCTGTTTCCCCTGAAGGAGCGTTTCGCACCGGTAGCGTTCACCGGCCTCGCCCGCCTCGCCGGCGAGGTGGTCGGCATCATCGCCATCAACCCGATGCACAAGGGCGGCGCGCTGGACGCCGAGGCCTGCGACAAGATCGTCAGCTTCATCGTACTCTGCGACAGCTTCAACATCCCGCTGGTCACCTTCGCCGATACGCCCGGCTTCATGGTCGGGGCGGCCGGCGAGCGTCAGAAGATGCCCGGCAAGATCATGAACTACCTCCAGGCGCTCGGCGCGGCGAGCGTGCCGAAGCTCAGCGTCATCATGCGCAAGTCCTACGGGCAGGCCCATCTCAATATGGGCGCGGGCTATTGCGACGAGATGGCGGCCTGGTTCAGCGCCGAAGTGAGCCTGATGGGCCGGCAGCCGGCGATGAACGTGCTGCACCGGCTGAAACCGGGCGAGACGCCGGAGCAATATGCCGCGCTCGAGGCGCAGCTCACCCGCGACACTTCGGCCTATGCACTGGCCGACGCCTTCATGGCGCAGACCGTCATCAAGCCGAGCGAGACGCGCGACTGGCTGATCCACATGCGGGCGCTGCATGCCCGCCGCCCGACCGGCGGCATCGGACTGCACCGCCTGTCCACTTGGCCGACGACGTGCTGAGGACCGGCGATGAGCGAGACGACCGAACCGACCATCGACCTCAAACTGAAGGCGTCCTTTGATTTCTTCACCACCGAGAGCCTGAGGATTTCCGACCTCGACCAGAACGGGCATGTAAACAATCTCGCCTTCCTCCAGCTGTTCGAGAACGTCCGCAACCGCTTCATCGCCGGGCGCACGCCGCTCGTCCGCGACGATGAGCGCACCTTCATGCTGGTGCATCTCGAAGCCGATTTCGTCGGCGAGCTGCATTACCCGGGCACGGTCGAGGCAGCGTGTCGCATCGTCGAGGTGCGGCGGTCCTCGGTGGTGTTCGGACAGGCGCTGTTCGACGGCGGGCGGGTCGCGGCGACCGGGCGCGCGGTGACCGTGAATGTGGATCGCACCCAGAGGCGTGCGGCCGCCTTTTCGGAGGCGGAACGCGACATGCTGCTGAAACTCCTCAACCTCTGATTCCGATCGGCCTCCGGCCAGGATGCAGGCAGAACGATGAAGATCCTTGTGCCCGTCAAGCGGGTTGTGGACTACAACGTTAAGATCCG
>NZ_JAHBGD010000018.1 GCF_018390605.1 Ancylobacter defluvii | reverse complement strand
TCTATGCCGAACCGCGCACGCCCTTCGTCGCCGCCTTCGTCGGCGAGAACAACCAGATTCGCGGGCGTATCACCGCCGTCGAGAACGGCCTGGCGACGCTGGATACCCCGCTCGGCATGCTCTCCGGCCGCAACCCGGTCGGGCTGAAGGCCGGGGAGGAGGCCTTGCTGTTCATCCGTCCGGAGGCGCTGGCCCTGGCCGGCAACGGCGCCAGCAACGGCGCCGGCGCGCAGGTGGGCTTCGAGGGCGAGGCGCTCGATGTCGCCTATGAGGGCAGCGTGACGCATGTGACGCTGCGGGTGCGCACCGGCCAGAAGATCACCGCCACCATCGGCGGCGGCACGCTGCCCAGCAGCGGGGAGAAGCTGCGCATCGGCTTCCGGCCGCAGGACGGGCTGCTGCTCGCCCGTCCGGCGAGCCATTGAGCGGAGGGCGACATGGGAGCGACCGGCGGCCTCACTCTCGTCTTCGGGCTGCCGCTGGCGGCGGCCCTGTTCTTCTTCGCGCTCTCCGCCTATGAGCGGCGCATGGGGCTGACGACCGGCCTCGGTTTTTTCCAGCGCAACGGCCTCGCGGTCGGGCTCTATCTGGTTCTGGCGGTCGGCTTCTGGGTGTTCTTCGTCATCGTGCTTCCGCAGCTCTCGATGGTGGACATGTCGTTCCGCCCGAAGCTGCCGCCCGCGCAGATGGGTGGACCGAAGGACGTGTTCACGCTGGAGAATTACCGCTACTTCCTGTTCGGCTCGACCACATCGACCTCGAGCTGGAACTGGATCCATCTCAAGGCCTTCGCGCTCACCATCGGCGTGAGCATCGCCATCACCCTGTTCAATTTCGCTCTGTGCTACCCGATCGCCTTCCACATGGCGCAGTCCTCCGGGGCGGCGCGGCTGCGCATCCTCTTGCTGCTGCTCATCATTCCCTACTGGGTCAACGAGATCCTGCGTGCCTTCGCCTTCCGGGTGCTGCTGTCCTCCGGCGGCATCATCAACAAGCTGCTGCTCGGCTCCGGCCTCATCGTCGAGCCGATCGATTTCCTCGGCGCCGATATCGGCCTCTATATGGGGCTGTCCTACGCCTATCTGCTGATGATGGTGTTCCCGCTCTACAGTGCCATTGAGAGCCTCGACAAGAACCAGATCGAGGCGGCGCGGGACCTCGGCGCGCCGTGGTGGCACATCCATCTCAATGTGGTGATGCCGCATGCCAAGCCGGGCATCGCCTCGGGCTGCACGCTGGTGTTCATGCTATGCGCCGGCGCGCTCGCCGCGCCGCTGGTGCTCGCCGGGCCGCGCACGCTGTGGTTCACCCCCATCGTCTATGACCGCTTCTACCAGGCGTTCAACTGGCCGCAGGGCGCGGCCTATGCCTTCATCCTGCTGATCAGCTGCGTGGTGTTCGTGCTGGCGGTGCTGAAGCTGTTCCGCCTGAGCCTGGGCGAGATTACCCGATGATGGAGATCGTGCGATGACATCCGGGCCGCTCCAGCGCATCCTGTTCGCCGTCTATATCGTGGTGTTCTTCCTCTATCTGCTCGGCCCGCTGGCGGTGATGGGAATCTCCGCCTTCAACACCCCGCAATACCCGCAGGTCTGGCCGATCGAGGGCTTTACCCTCGACTGGTTCTCCCAGCTCTTCGCCGATCAGGACATGATGTACGGGCTGCGCACCAGCCTGTGGATCGGCGTGCTGGTGGTGTGCATCTCGGTGCCGATCGGGCTGGCCGGCGCCATCGTCATGACGCAGATCCAGCCACGGGTCCGCTCGGCCTATTATCTCGTGGTGGTGTCGCCCGTGCTGACGCCTGGCATCATCATCGGCATCTCCACCGTGGTGTTCTGGCGCGAATTCACCACGCTGACCGGCACGAGGTTCCTCTATGACGGCATCATCCTGACGGTGATCGGCCAGTCGAGCTTCATCTCCGCCTATTGCATGCTGATCATCCTCGCCCGCCTCCAGCGCTTCGACCAGGCGCAGCAGGAGGCGGCGCTCGATCTCGGCGCTACCTATCCGCAGGTGTTCCGCCACATCCTGCTGCCCTTCCTGCAGCCGGCTTTGTTCTCGGCGGCGATCCTGGCGTTCCTCTCCTCCTTCGAGAACTACAACACCACCACCTTCGCCATCCTCTCCGACAAGACGCTGACCACCGTGCTCGCCGGCCGGGTGCGGCAGGGCTCCACTCCGGTGATCAGCGCGCTGGCGGTGATCATCGTCGTGGTGACCGTCGTCGGCGCCATTGCCTACGAATTGTGGAAACGGCGGGCGGATGCCGCGGCGGGCCGGCGCCTGCGCGCGGCGCAAATGGCCGAGGAGAACGAACTCGCCGGCACCGCCGAGCCCGCCGCTGCCTGACGGCGGCGGCATCTCTCCCGTCCCCGGGCAGGAGAGGCGTCCTCCTGCCGTTCAAGGCGGCGGGAGGGCCGATTGCGAGACCGGCCGTTGCCGGTTGCGCTCAATCGGTCTTGTAGAGTTTGCCGAACTGTTCGGTGGAGATGGCGGCGACGAAGATGTCGCCATCGATGCCGGAGGCTCCCTTGGTTCCCGGCTGCCCGCCGGGCCCGATCGGGCCAAGTCCTCCCTGGGACCCGCTTCCGACGCACCACGGACGCGCATCCGCACCGCCGGAGCCACCGGGACCGCCATTGCCGCCGGGACCTCCCGAACCGGCACCGCCGGGTTGCGCGGCCGACACCAGCGGGCGGAACTTCTGCAGGAACACGCTCACCGCCTCGCTGGGCGCCAGCAGCGTCAGGGTTCCGCCATTGCCGCCCGGACCGCCCAATCCTCCCGGCCCGCCGGAGCCTCCTTGCCCCCCGGGATAGCCGTTTTCCGCCCCGCGGACGCAATTGCAGCAGTTCTGCGAGGCGTTGTCGCCGGAGCCTCCGGATCCGCCGTCACCGCCCTTCTGGCCTTGGCCGCCATTGCCGCCATTGCCGCCGCGAATATCGATGATCGGCCCGCTGCCCGGCATCTGAAGGACGGTGATCGTGAGCGCCGGCGCCGCGCTGCCCGGCTCCCCCGCCACGCCCTGGTCGCCCGGAAGGCCTTGTCCCCCCGCCTGTCGATGCGTGCCCGCCCGGCCGGTCGGCGCCTGGCCGGGCATGGCCGGTGTCGGCAGGTTGACGGCCCGCTCATAGGTGATGGTGCCGGGATTGGCGGCGTCTTCGGAAACGATCTCCTTGGCGACAAGGAAAAGATTGTTGCGCGAGGCCAGCGCCTTCTTGCTGAAGGTCAGCGTCGATCCCGACTTGAAGACGATGCGTTCGGCTTGAAGATAATATCCGTCAAAAAGTCGGTTCCCGGATATGGTGACGATCTTGAGGGGTTCCGAAATATCACCGCTGTTCTTGATGTCTTGGATGGCGGACGCGCGCGACAAATCATCCATCTCGGTTGATTTGATCTCGGTCTGTTGTGCGTAGGAAGTGGTCGCCATGGAAATGGTGACGAACGAAGAAAACGCGTAGGCAAGTATTTTATTCATGATTTCCCCCATTATTACTGAAATGATAGATAAATTGTGCAGCGAATGTAGATTTCGAGTGTTCTGTACGATCTCGAACAGAGAGTTCGTTTGATTTTTCTGGAAACTGCAGCGGTACGCGAAGGTAGTCAGGATCCGACGCTTTGTTCGGATCTGAAGGCGTCCGGGCAGGGCAAGCACTTGGCGCACATGGATCCGCATTGCGCGGGACTGCGCGATGACCATCGCGAGAATGATCATATCGAAGCCTTGTTGCAATTTAAAGTAGTGTTAATAGAAAATACTCTCAATAATTGAGATTGCGCCTCTTTCCCGGCAGCCCGTCGCGTAGCCGCTATTCGTGCAAATTCCTCAACGTCCCATGGCATCGGCTGGCGGGTATGCGGGTGAAGCCGAGATTATTCGGAGATACAATCGATGGTTGTCGCGGTGTCCGCGCAGTCATCCGTGTTCCGGCCGTCATGAAATCTCTTGCGATTAAGTCGCGTGCGACTATTTTAAAGGGCGGCGACCTTTCGCCAGTGAGGATCATTGCCATGAAAGGGCATGTAGATGAGACGTCTGACCGGCCCGTCCTGACACCCGCCGATCATGCCGACGCCACGTCGGGCGCCGGCGATGCCGGTCTCGACGACTTTCTCTGCTTCGCGGTCTATTCCGCCAACCACGCCTTCAACCGCGCTTATCAGCGGCTGCTCGACGCGCTCGGTCTCACCTACCCGCAATATCTCGTCATGTGGAGCCTGTGGCGTGCCGACGGGCAGAACGTAGGTGAGCTTGCCGGGCATCTCGATCTGGAATCGAGCACGCTGACACCATTGATCAAGCGGCTGGAAGCGATGGGCCTGGTGTCCCGCCGCCGCAGCATCGAGGATGGCCGCCAGGTGCATGTGTACCTCACCGGCGAGGGGCAGGCGCTGGAGGTCAAGGCAGCCGCGGTGCCGGTCGCCATTGCCGCCGCCACGGGGCTCGACCGCCCGGCGGTGGAGCGCCTGCGTGCCGACATGGCCCGGCTGCGCCGGACGCTGAAGGCGGCAAGACCCGGCTAGAAGGCACCCGGCTAGAAGTGGAGGGCGCGGCCCGTGGTGGTTTGGTCATGCGCGCCCGGTTGCAGGCTCCTGCTCGAAGACTCGGCTACCGTCCGCTGCTATGACCGGCGGCAGGACAGCCGAACGAGTCGCCAGACGATGGACGCCGTGCCGATCGAGATCGATATCCGCCTGCGTGATCTGCGCAATTTCTTCGCCACGCCGGATATCGATCCGTTTGCCGGCGAGGACATCGACGAATCCGGGATCGACCGGCTGATCGATCTGCTGACCGCCGAGCGCGGCTGGCGCCGTCGGCCGGTGCAGGCGCGGCTATATGTGGCGCAGACACCGGGCAATGCCACGCTGGCCCCGCGCATCGCCGAGGCGCTGGCGCGCTATTGCGACAGCAATCGCGACTATGCCGAGCGCAAGCTGCGCGAGACCCGGCGCCAGGGTTTGCGCACGCTCGCCGTCGGCATGGTGTTCCTTGCCTTCTGCATCGGTGTCGCGGCGCTGATCAACAGCTCGGCGCTTTCCGACATGCTGGTCGGTGAAATGCTGAGCGAAGGCGCCATCATCGCCGGCTGGGTGGGGCTGTGGCGGCCTGTCGAGATCCTGCTGTTCGACTGGTGGCCCTATGCGCGCGACCGGGCGCTCTATGCCAAGCTGCGCACGCTTGACATCACTGTGCTGCCGCTCGCAGCGGCGCGGTGAAGGCGGAGGCGGAGCCGTCGAGCCAGCGGTCGAGGAAGCTTTCCAGCCACCGCCGCACCCGCCCGTCATGCTGCAGTCGGTCGGTGAAATGGGCGCTGCGCGGACGGGCGCCGGGCAATGACAGCCGCTCGCTGCCATGCACCGTCCAGCGGCACATCATGTGATGCGTGACTTCCGGGTGGAATTGCAGCCCATAGGCGGCCGGCCCATAGCGGAAGGCCTGGTTGGGGAAAGCGTCGCCGGAGGCGAGCAGTTCGGCGCCGCGGGCGAGCTCGAAGCCTTCCCGGTGCCAGTGATAGACGTGGTTCGGCCAGTCATCGGCGACAGGACCCATCGCCCTGCCGGGCAGATCCTTGCCGGGCAGGTTCTGGTGGGGCAGTTCCGCCTGCGCCTCGCCGAGCAGCGCCCGGCCGACAGCGGTGGGACGCAGCGGATAATAGCCGATCTCCACCAGTCCCTCGGGATGCGGGGCCACCCGGGCGCCGAGATGACGCGCCAGCATCTGTGCCCCGAGGCAGATGCCGAGATAGGGCTTGGCCTCCTTCAGCGCGACGCCGATCCAGTCGATCTCGGCGCGCACGTAATCGTGGCAGTCA
Organism: Ancylobacter defluvii; assembly: GCF_018390605.1. Taxonomy (GTDB): domain Bacteria; phylum Pseudomonadota; class Alphaproteobacteria; order Rhizobiales; family Xanthobacteraceae; genus Ancylobacter; species Ancylobacter defluvii. Next base: position 29,022 of record NZ_JAHBGD010000018.1, on the reverse strand, counting down.
TTGGCGCTTTGCGGCCCGCCGAAGATCACCGCGCCGGCATGCCCGGCAAGGGTGGCGGGCAGCGGGTCGCCGAGACAGGGGCGACGCACATCCAGCCGGTGTCCGCGCTCGACCAGCAGCCGGCCGACGCGGCCGGGCGAGGAATGTTCCTGGTGCAGGACGATCAGGATGTCGGAGCTTGGCTGTTGACCCATTCTCGTTCGTCGTCGGCGTGAATCCGCAACGCTGCGCTGCGGAATATGTCAGCCATCACGACATGATTTTCGAGCGGTTTCAAGGCGTCGACCATTAAAACCCAGCCGATGGCCGTGGTTTGTGGGCGCTGCGCCCGCGTTCATGCCTCGTCGAAGGTCTCTCGGATGCGCTTGCGGATCTCCACCCGGTCGCGCGAGGAGACGTTCAGCAACTCGGCGGCCCGCCAAACCAGATTGTCCTCGAACTCGGTGAGGCCGCCATCGGCATAGGCGACCTCGAACATCATCTCGATGACGCGCTTGCGGCCTTCTTCGTCCATCGCCCGGTTCAGCACGCTGGTGAAGGCGTAGAGATCCACCGCCTCGGCGTCGCGGGCGATCGCGGCCTCGAGCAGGTGCTCGGCCTCCTCTTCCTTCAGGCTGAAGCGGAAGCCGAGGATGCGCTTCAGCTTGTCCATCTCGGCGCCGCCGATGATGCCGTCGATGGTCACCACATGCACCAGCAACGCGGCGGCGGCGAGGCGATAATCGTTCTCGGCGAACTCCGGCTCGCGGGCGCCGCCGGCGATCTCGGCGATGAAATCGGTCAAACTGCGCAACATGCCGGCGCAAAGCTCCAGCGGCGGGGCTTCAAGGAACCCCGGTCGAACCAAGGGATGTGGGTGCGGCGGGGCTGGTTGCCAACCCCGCATTTTTGCGTATCGGAATTGCCGCTGCGGCGCAATGATCCCGGCGCCGCCGCGGATCGATCCTCGTGCGTTCGTGCAGGCGGGCCACACCGGCGGCGGGGGACTAAAAAGCCCGGCGAGGTCGAGGAACCCGCCGGGCGAAGTATTCGGAAGTTCAGGCCGGCCGGGACGATGTGCCTCCGACAGCCACTACCTTGGCGCCGCCGCGCGCCGGTGGCTGCCGTGGCCGCTAGGCGAGATAGGTGGCGTAGCGCGACACGTGATCGGCGAGGCCGAGCGCATGGTTGCGCACCAGCACCTCGGCGCTGTCGGTATCGCGCGCCTCCAGCGACTGGATGATGGCGAGGTGATCCTGGATCGAGCGGTCGGCGCGATCTTCCTCGGCAATGGTCTTGCGGCGGATCATCCGCATATGGGTGAACAGGTTCTCGGCGAGATTGACGAGGATGCCGTTGCCGCCCATGGCGATGATCGCCTGGTGGAACTGGATGTTCACCTCGGAATATTCGTCGAGCTTGGCATGGGGGGCGCCGTCCTCGAAGGTGGCGAACATCGCCCGCAGCGTGGCGATCTCCTCGTCGCTGGCATGCTGGGTGATCAGCCGGGCGGCCAGGCTCTCCAGCGCCGCCCAGACCTGGATCATCTCGATCACCTCGCGCTTGGTCTTGCGCACCACATAGATGCCGCGGCGCGGCACCGAATGGACAAAGCCCTCGCGCTCCAGCTGCGCCATCGCCTCGCGCACCGGGGTGCGGCTGACGCCGAGGCTCTGCGCCAGCTGGCGCTCGTCGAGCCGGACCTCGTGCGGCTGGTCGTAGATATTGAGCGAGACGATGACGTCCTTCAGCGCGGCATAGGCGCGGTTCTTGAAGGTCGAGGTGTCCTCGAGCGGCGCGACGGCGAGCTTGGCGGCGCCGATGCCGACGCGCTGGATGTTGGTTTCGATGCTCATTGTCCGGCTCGCGTCCGCAGCCGGATGGCCGGCACGGCGGCGCCGCGCGGGCGGGATATCCCGGCATTGTTGGTGGTGGTCATTGGCGTTGCCTCCCAGTCCCCGAATGCATGGCTTGCTCCGACATGCCGCGCCGGCCGCCTTGTCGGCGTGTCACGGCTTGGGCGGTAGGTCCGGATGTGTGCGGTTCCGGCTGGGGTAACCGTCACCGGAATGCCGGCCCGGACAGGTGTCCGGTGCCGGCCGGATCGACGCCCGCCGCGCGGATGGCGCGGCGGGCGGTGTTGCAGCCTGGGTCAGGCCGGCTGCGCGACGCCGCGCACACGGCTGATCAGGTTGGAGATCAGCGGCCACACGCCGGCGAGAAGGCCGATACCCATGATCGTCGCCACCAGCGGGGTGGACCAGAACACGCTGAGCGAGCCGGCCGATCCGAGCAGCGACTGCCGGAAGGCTTCCTCGGCGCTGTCGCCTAGCACGATGGCCAGCACCAGCGGGGCGAGCGGGTAGTTGGTCTTCTTCAGCACATAGCCGATCACGCCGAACACCAGCATCATCACCACGTCGAACACGTTGTTGTTCACCGTGTAGGCGCCGATTGCGCAGATCACCAGGATCACCGGAGCGATGATCGAGAAGGGGATGCGCAGGATCGAGGCGAACAGCGGCACCGTGGTCAGCACGAGGATCAGGCCGACGATGTTGCCGAGATACATGGAGGCGATGAGGCCCCACACGAATTCGGACTGCTCGACGAACAGCATCGGGCCGGGCTGGAGACCCCAGATCAGCAGGCCGCCGAGCAGCACCGCGGCGGTCGGCGAACCGGGCACGCCCAGCGCCAGCATCGGCAGCATCGCCGAGGTGCCGGCGGCGTGCGCGGCGGTCTCGGGGGCGATGACGCCCTCGATCTCGCCATTGCCGAAGTTCTTGCCGGTCTTCGACACGCGCTTGGCGACGCCATAGGCCATGAAGGAGGCCGGGGTGGCGCCGGCGGGGGTGATGCCCATCCAGCAGCCGATGACGCAGGAGCGCAGCGAGGTCGCCCAATACTTGGGCAACGTCTTCCAGGTGTGCCACACCACCTTGGCGTCGATCTTCGCCGCCTTGCCGCGGAACTCCAGGCCTTCTTCCATGGTCAGCAGGATTTCACCGATGCCGAACAGGCCGATGACCGCGATGAGGAAGTCGAAGCCGTTCAGCAGTTCCTCGGAGCCGAAGGTCAGGCGCAGCTGGCCGGTGACCATGTCGAGGCCGACGGCGGCGAGCGCGAAGCCGATCATCATCGACACCACGGTCTTGGCCGGCGGTTCCTTGCTCATGCCGACGAAGGAGGCGAAGGCGAGGAAATACACCGCGAACTTCTCGGCCGGCCCGAAGCGCAGGGCGAACTGCGCGACCAGCGGCGCGATCATCGTGATCATGACGATGGCGACGAAGGCGCCGACGAAGGACGAGGTGAAGGCGGCGGTGAGCGCCTCACCGGCGCGCCCCGAGCGTGCCATGGGATGGCCGTCGAACGTCGTGGCCACCGACCATGGTTCGCCGGGAATGTTGAACAGCACCGAGGTGATGGCGCCGCCGAACAACGCGCCCCAGTAGATGCAGGTCAAGAGGATGATCGCCGAGGTCGGCGACATGGAGAAGGTGAGCGGCAGCAGGATGGCGACGCCGTTGGCGCCTCCAAGACCCGGCAGCACGCCGATGATGACGCCGAGCAGGATGCCGACGGCCATCAGCAGGATGTTGAATGGATCGGCGGCGATGCCGAATCCATGCCAAAGATTGACGAAATTCTCGAACATGAGCGCTTTCCCTCGAGCCGGACCTGGCCGGCCTCACGTGCTTTTTCTGAGGTCAAAGCCCGAGCATGGCTTCGATGGGCCCCTTCGGAAGGGGAATGAGGAACCAGCGTTCCAGCGTGGCGTAGAAGAAGGCCGGGACGCCGAAAGCGACGGCGATCGTCAGCGGCCAGCCATAGCTGCCGAGCCACTTCATGAAGACGGCGATCAGGATCACCGACGGCACGTAAATGCCGAGGAACGGTACCAGCGCCACATAGACGGTGGTCGGCACCAGCACCTTGAGCACCTGGCCGAGCTGCTTCCATTCGGTAAACAGCGCCTTGGGATCCTCACGGGTGCCCTGCACGATGTTTATCAGGCTGCAGCCGCAGATGATCAGGCCGACATAGAAGGGAAAGAAGCCGGCTTGCGGGCCATCGGGCCCCCATCCGAAGCCGACGATGTAACTGCCATAGACGACGATGAGGCCGAACAGCAGGGTCAGCAGGCCGACGCCGATCTCGGCATTGCGCTGCGTGGGTCCCGTGCCGGCGCCGTGGGATGTTTCGCTCATGTTTTGCTCCGCAATCCTGATCACGATCCGACGGTCCGGCGGGATGTCTCCCGCCGGTGCCGGATCGGCGCATTCTCGATTGACGCGATGTTCTGTGCGCCGCCGACGATCCCGCGCGCGGCGCCAGCTGGCAGCGCCTGCCGGGCGGGGTGCTGGCGATCGGTCCTGGAACCCTTCTCCGGTCCGGCTGCAGGTCCGGACGCGGCTACGGATTCCCCGTCGATGGCGGGCGCTGGCCGTCAGGCGGCCCGCGCGTCGATGCGCGGGCCGGGACGGGGTTGCGTCAGTTGGCGGCGGCGATGAAGCCGGCTTCCTGCATCAGACCCTTATGGGTGGCCTCGGCCTTGGTCAGCCAGTCCTTGAACTCGGCGCCAGCCATGAAGGTCTGGTTGAAGGCACCGTCCTTCATCAGCTGCTTCCATTCCGGGGTCTCGCGGACCTTCTTGAACAGGTCGACGAAGTAGGCGACCTGCTCGTCGGTCACGCCCGGGGGCATGAAGATGCCGCGGAGCATCAGGTATTCGACGTCGACGCCGGCCGACTTGCAGGTCGGCACCGAGGACCAGGACAGATCGCCGAGGATCTTGTCGGTATAGGGCAGGGTCTTCTCGTCGAACACGCAGAGCGGACGCAGCTTGTCGCCGCGCCACTGCGACACCGCCTCGATCGGGTTGTTCACCGACGAATTGATGTGGCCGCCGACCAGCTGCACGGCCACTTCGCCGCCGCCCTTATAGGGGATGTAGGTCATCTTCTTGCCGACCGCCTTCTCGAAGGCGACGGTGATGATCTGGTCTTCCTGCTTGGAGCCGGTGCCGCCCATCTTGAAGGTGCCGTCCGGCGCCGCCTTGATCGCCGCGGTGTATTCCTGCGCGGTCTTGTAGGGCTCGGAGGCATTCACCCACAGCACGAACTCGTCCAGCGCCAGCATCGCTACCGGGGTCATATCCTTCCAGTTGAAGGGGATGCCGGTCGCCAGCGGGGTGGTGAACAGGTTGGACAGGGTGATGACGATCTTGTGCGGGTTGCCCTTGTTGTTCTTGACGTCGAGGAAGCCTTCGCCGCCAGCGCCGCCGGACTTGTTGATGACGATCAGCTGGGTGGACATCAGCTCGTGCTTGGCGATGATGCCCTGCAGCGTCCGCGCCATCTGGTCGGCGCCGCCGCCAGTACCGGCCGGCACGATGAATTCGACGGGCTTGGTCGGCTTCCACTCCGCCGCCGCCGGCAGTATCGACATCGCAGCCAGGCCGAGCGCGGTGAGCGTCCCGAGGCCGAGAGCATGGAAGTTCTTCATTTGGCGTTCCTTCCCACGGGGTTTTGTCTCTTGCCGTTTGGTTTTTGCGGCATTCTTGTTTGACAATTTTTACTTGGAACCGCGCCGTTTCAGGGGCGTCGACGACCTTGGCGGGAGGTCGAAACCGATGAGGCGAGGCACAGGGACAGCCGGTTGCTTTTGTTGTGTCTCTGGATCGGCTTGTCTGGAATAAGTTGTACCAAGATGGCTGTAATGCCAAGAGATAATTCTAAAGTTGCATGGTGCGACGCAAGGTAAGAGGGCATTCCATATTTGATATTACGGCATCTGGTATGCCATCTCTGGTATACGTAATAATTTATATTGCGTCCCGGAATATCTTATTAATTAACCCATTGCGCGGGCACGTCTTTCATTCGCTCGTCCCAGGCGCGCCAAGGAGTATCTTCGTACTCTCGTAAAGTTCAGCGGCGGCGGTGCCGGCGCAGGCCCCGGAGAGGCAATATCCATCGCGTTCGATGTCGGCCCTGCTTCTGCCGGATTGTCAGCGCATTTCCGCCTTCCGTTTTGCGTTGCAGCATCTTTTTTCCGCTGTCTCCCGCGCCTTTGGTGCGTCGGCAATTGTCACCGCCTTGCGTTCGGTGCGTGGCAGGGTGGCGCCACGGGGCGATGGCGTCGCCGCGCGGAATCGTTTTTGCTACGAGTGGTGCACGGATCCGGCTGCGTGGCGCGGCACCCGGGCGAAGGTTGAAGGAGAGTCCATTTCATGACCAGTCGCGTTATTCCCGTGGCGCCTTTCGTCATCGCGGTGTTCGGCGCCACCGGCGACCTGTCGCGCCGCAAGCTGCTGCCCGCCCTGTTCCATCGCGATATTGACGGCCAGCTGCCGGACGATGCGGCGATCGTCGGTGTGTCGCGCCGGCCGTTCACCGATGAGGCGTTCCGCAGCTTCGCCCGGCAGGCGCTCGATGATCACATTCCCGCCGCCGAGCTGGTGCCGGAATATGTCGAGCGCTTCCTCGGCCGGCTGTCCTACATCGCCGCCGATGCCGGACGCGAGGAGGGCTGGAGCGATCTCGCCGACCGGATGAAGGCGGCGGGCGAGCGCATCAAGGTCTATTATCTCGCCACCGCGCCGGAGCTGTTCGGCCCGATCTGCGAGAAGCTCGGCAAATACGGCCTCGCCGACGAGGCGCGGGTGGTGATCGAGAAGCCCATCGGCAAGAACCTCGCCTCGGCGCTGAAGCTGAACGAGGAGATCGGCCGCATCTTCCCGGAAGACCGCGTCTACCGTATCGACCACTATCTCGGTAAGGAGACGGTGCAGAACCTGATGGCGCTGCGTTTCGCCAACGCGCTGTTCGAGCCGCTGTGGAACAGCGCCCATATCGACCATGTGCAGATCACCGTCGCCGAAGCGCTCGGCGTCGAGGAGCGCGCCGGCTATTACGACACCGCCGGCGCCATGCGCGACATGGTGCAGAATCACATGCTCCAGCTGCTCTGCCTGGTCGCTATGGAGCCGCCCTCCTCGCTCGACGCCGATGCGGTGCGCGACGAGAAGCTGAAGGTGCTGCGGGCGCTGAAGCCGATCGACGAGCAGAATTTCGGCCAGCTCACCGTGCGCGGCCAGTACCGCGCCGGCGCTTCGGCCGGCGGTGCGGTGCCGGGCTATCTCGAGGAGCTCGGCTCCTCGCGCAGCCAGACCGAGACCTTCGTGGCGCTGAAGGCGGAGGTCGGCAACTGGCGCTGGGCCGGGGTGCCGTTCTATCTGCGCACCGGCAAGCGCCTCGCCTCGCGGGTCTCGGAGATCGTCGTCGAGTTCAAGCCGGTGCCGCATTCGGTGTTCGACGCCAATGTCGGGCCGATCTCGCCCAACCGGCTGGTGATCCGCCTGCAGCCGGACGAGGGCGTGAAGCTGTGGCTGATGATCAAGGATCCCGGCCCGGGCGGCATCCGCCTCACCCATGTGCCGCTCGACATGAGCTTCGCCAAGGCCTTCAAGGTCCGCAACCCGGACGCCTATGAGCGGCTTATCCTCGACGTGGTGCGTGGCAACCAGACGCTGTTCATGCGCCGCGACGAGGTTCAGGCGGCGTGGGAATGGGTCGATCCGATCCTGAATGCCTGGCGCAATGCCAAGGAGCCGCCGCGGCCCTATACCGCCGGCACCTGGGGCCCGTCCGCCGCCATCGCGCTGATCGAGCGCGACGGGCGCACCTGGCTGGAGGATGGCGCGTGAGGCCGGTGCTTTCCATGCACGTCTTTGCCGATGGCGCGGCGCTGGCGGCGGCGCTGGCCGATTTCGTCGCGTCGAAGCTCGCCGCCCGCGTCGCCCGCGACGGTGGGGCCAGCCTCGCCGTCTCCGGCGGGCGCACGCCGACGCGCTTCTTCGAGGCGCTGTCGGCGCGCGACCTTCCCTGGTCGAAGATCGGCATCACCCTCGTCGACGAGCGCTGGGTGCGGGAGACCTCCGACCGTTCCAATGCCCGGCTGGTGCGCGAGCATCTGCTGAAGGGGCCGGCGGCGGCGGCGCGCTTCGTGGCGCTGGCCAATGACGCCCCGACCCCCGAGGACGGGCTGTTCGCCATCAACGAGGCGCTGGAGGATCTCTACTGGCCGCTGGCCTGCGCGGTGCTCGGCATGGGCGAGGACGGGCACACCGCCTCGTTCTTCCCCGGCGGCGACCGCCTCGCCGAGGTGCTGGACCCGGAAGCCACGCTGGGCCTGATGCCGATGCGCGCGCCCGGCGCCGGCGAGCCGCGCATCACGCTCACCTTGCCGGTGCTGCTGGCGGCGGACGCCCTGGCGCTCCATATCGAGGGCGAGGGCAAGCGCCCGGTGCTGCAGGCGGCGCTGGCCGACGGCCCCGTCGAGGAGATGCCGGTGCGGGCGGTGCTGCGTGCGCCGCGTCCGCCCGATATCTTCTGGTGCCCGTGACCACCGCTGTCGAACCCACTGATCCCGAGGAGATCCGCATGGCCGAATCGCCCCAGACGTCCAGCGTGAAGGCCCGCCTCGGCGAGATCACCGAACGCATCGTCCGCCGCTCGCACGACACCCGTTCGCGCTATCTCGACCGCATCGCCGCGGCCGCCGAAAAGGCGCCGAGCCGCGCCAAGCTCGGCTGTGCCAACCAGGCGCACGGCTTCGCCGCCTGCGGGCCCGGCGACAAGGCGATGCTGCGTGAGGGGTCCGGTGCCAATCTCGGCATCGTCACCGCCTATAACGACATGCTCTCGGCCCATCAGCCCTATGAGCACTACCCGGCCCTCATCCGCGCCGCGGCGCGGGCGGCCGGCGGCGTCGCCCAGGTCGCCGGCGGCGTGCCGGCGATGTGCGACGGCGTCACCCAGGGCGAGGCGGGCATGGAGCTGTCGCTGTTCTCGCGCGACGTCATCGCGCTGTCCACCGCCGTCGCGCTGTCGCACCAGACCTTCGATGCCGCGGTGTATCTCGGCATTTGCGACAAGATCGTGCCGGGCCTGGTCATCGGCGCACTCTCGTTCGGCCATCTGCCGGCGGTGTTCGTTCCCGCCGGGCCGATGACCTCCGGCCTGTCCAATGACGACAAGTCGAAGATCCGCCAGCTCTTCGCCGAGGGCAAGGTCGGCCGCGACGCGCTGCTCGAAGCCGAGAGCCAAGCCTATCACGGGCCGGGCACCTGCACCTTCTACGGCACCGCCAACACCAACCAGATGATGATGGAGATCATGGGCCTGCATCTGCCCGGCGCCTCCTTCGTCAACCCCAACACGCCGCTGCGCGACGCGCTCACCACCGCCGCCGCCGAGCGGGCGATGGAGGTCACCGCGCTGGGTAATGATTACCGCCCGGTCGGGCGGATGCTGGACGAGCGGGTGTTCGTCAACGGCATTGTCGGCCTGCATGCCACCGGCGGCTCCACCAACCACACCATGCATGTGGTGGCGATGGCGGCGGCGGCGGGCATCAAGCTCAGCTGGGACGATTTCTCCGATCTCGCCGACATCACCCCGCTGCTCTGCCGCGTCTATCCGAACGGCAAGGCGGATGTGAACCATTTCCACGCCGCCGGCGGCATGGCCTTCATCATCCGCGAGCTGATCGGCGACGGGCTGCTGCACCGCGACGTCGAGACGGTGTGGGGCGCCGGCCTCGACGCCTATACCCGCGAGCCGAGGCTGTCGTCCGAGGGCGAGCTCGCCTGGCAGGACGGCCCGGCGACCAGCGGCGACGAGAACGTGGTGCGCCCGGCCTCGCGGCCGTTTCATGCGACCGGCGGGCTCAAGCTGCTCTCCGGTGACATCGGCCGCGCCGTCATCAAGACCTCGGCCATCGCCAGCGAGCGCCATGTCATCGAGGCGCCGGCCAAGGTGTTCCACTCGCAGGAGGAGCTGCAGCGCGCCTTCAAGGCCGGCACGCTCACCGGCGATTTCGTCGCGGTGGTACGCTATCAGGGGCCGAAGGCCAACGGCATGCCGGAGCTGCACAAGCTGATGCCGCCGCTGGGGGTGTTGCAGGACCGCGGCCAGAAGGTCGCCCTCGTCACCGATGGCCGGCTGTCCGGCGCCTCCGGCAAGGTGCCGGCCGCCATCCATGTCACGCCGGAAGCCGCTGATGGCGGTGCCATCGCGCTGATCCGCGAGGGCGATATCGTGCGGGTGGATGCCGTCGCCGGCACGCTGACCGTCAAGGTCGATCCGGCGGAATGGGCGGCGCGCACGCCGGCGACCGCCGATCTGGAGGCGAGCCACTGGGGCGTCGGCCGCGAGCTGTTCGGCTCGTTCCGGGCGGCGGTGGGCACCGCCGATACCGGCGCCACCATCTTCGCGGTGGCGTAGGGCCGCCTCCCACTGTTCCCCGGACCAGCGCCGCGCAGCGCCGTTCCGGGGGCTGGGAGAGTTCGGCGAAGCCTCTGAATCTTGACCTTGTCTCCCTCTCCCCAATGGGAAGAGATGGCCCGCGAAGCGGGTCGGAGAGGGGCGACGCGATCGGGAAGTGTCGAAGATCCCTCACCCCAGCCCTGACCCCCGCCCTCTCCGTCGATATCGGGTGCATCCGATGTCGACCATGCCCCGCATGGAACCCGGCAACAGCCGCGTTCGGTGCGGGGAGAGGGAGCAATCTCGCGCCTGCGATCTTCCTGCGGGGCAGCCCGTTCAGTAAAGCGGCCCGACCTTGCCGAGCGGGATGAAGCCCAGCGCCACCCGCCCGTCGCGGAACACGAAGGGAAAGCCGCTGGCCTTGGTGCCGTCGATGCTGGTCGGCTGGCCGGCGGCCATCAGCAGCGGCAGCAGCGTGTTGGCCTGCTCCGGCAGCAGCCCGGAGCCGCCCAGCGCGCCCAGCAGTCCCTGCGGATTGGCGACCGCGACGGTCAGCGTGCCGTTCGGGCGCCGCTGGGCGTCGAGGCTGATGTCGCCGGTGGCGTTCATCATCCCGCCGCCGGCGGCGAGCTTGCCCACGGCGATGTTCACCGTGCCGCCGGCCTGCTGCCACAGCCGCAGCCGCTCGGCCACCGGCATCGCCTGGAACGGCGGCACCTGCGTGATGGTGGCCTGCAACTCGCCATCCGCCGTCGCCTGGCTGCCGCCATTCAGCGCGCCGCTGCCGGCTGCCTTCACCCCCATGGCGATGTCGAGCGTGTTGCCATCGGCGCCGGGATGGTGGCGGGCATGCAGTTCGGCATGGCGGGCGAAGAACAGTGGCTTGCCGCCCTCGCTCAGCACATAGTCGTTGGCCGAGGTCGAGACGCGGTCGACCACCCCGCCCGAGCCGACGGCGCTCACCTGCAGCAGCGACCAATTGGCCTCGATGCTGCGTCCGCTGGCCGGCTCCTTCAGCACCGAGGGCCCCTGGAACTCGGCGATGATGTGCTGCGGGTTCCAGACCTGCGCAACGGCGTGGGCGCGTCCCGCCGACCATTGCCACGGATCGGCGCCGGTGAAGGTGACGCTGGGCTGGGCGCAGATCAGCTCGAAGCGGAAGGGGAAGCCGGTCAGCCGCCGGTCGGCGCAGCTCCATTGCCGCCCCGCCGCCGCCTCGTTGGCGATCCAGCTGTCGATCTCCTTTTCGGCGCGGCCGGCGGCATAGAACCAGGCGGCGGTCCAGCCGAGGCCGGCGAGCACGAACAGCGCCAGCGGCAGCACCACCCAGAACGAGGAGCGGCGGCCGGAGGCGGGAGGGGCTCCGGTGGAGGCGGCGGCACGGTCGGGATCGGTCATCGGGTCATCTCCAAGGCGGTCCTTCCATTGGCCCGCCAATGCGACGCGGATGCGGCGGTGGGCGCGGGCGCCCGGCCGGGCGCCCGGCCGGTCGCGCGCCCGCAACGGCATATCGCGTTCCGTCCGCCGCGTTAAGGGTGCGGCCGGGAAGACGGTCGCCGCCCGTCGCGCCGCCGCCGCTCCCTGAACGGGGTTTCAGCCCAGCGCGTCCGGCAGGCGTCCGGGGTGACGTTGCCCGATGCACTGGGATCGGAAGCGCACCGGCACGGCGGTCCCGCACATATCGACCACCTCCTGGGGGGGAGAGGTTGTGCGCTGTAGCTCTCCCGGAACTGCGGGATGCCACCGATCGGGATTTTTCGGGGGAGCGATACTGCCGCCACATCCTCCACAAGGTGGTGAGAGCAGCCGGGAGTGCTGCCGCCTTGTGGAGGACATGGCGATCGCGCACGCAGGCACGCGGCCGCCGGGGCGACGCGCGACAGCAAGCGTCAACATGTACCGCTCCGCTGCCGGTGGAACACCGGGCGGGCCCGGCAGCGGCATCCCCAGCCCAGCTCGGCGGCAGGACTGAGGCCGGTCGTATCCGTAGCAGATCCCGGCGGCATTGCCGGCTGCCCGCCCGTTTGTGGATGCCAGTGAGGAAGCAACCGGGACAAGACCCGCCGCTGCCTGGCGCCGGTCTCGTCGATAATCCGCCGGAACAAGCCTGCTGGTGGACTCAAGCGCACCACGGCCAAACATCGGTCGAGCACTGGTTTCGTCGTCTGTGGAACCGGCGGCGCCTTGTTCGCGGCACCCCCTCGGCAGCTGCCTTGGCCGGCCTGTTTGGCGGAAATCCGACCGCCGCCGCCCTCGCTTGTCGCGCGAGCCCCTTCCTCCGCGCTGCCGCCAATGCCAGCATCGGCGAATCGGCGGCGCCTGCGCGGCGCGCCCGGCGCCTGGATCGGTTCATGACCTCTTCTCTCCCTGCCACCCACGATGCGGCGACCGATCTCTGGGTGTTCGGCTATGGCTCGCTGATGTGGAATCCCGGCTTCGCGCATGAGGAGAGCGTGCCGGCCCGGCTGATCGGCGCGCATCGCTCGCTTTGCGTGCTGTCGGTGCACTGGCGCGGCACGGCGGAGAGGCCCGGCCTGGTGCTGGGGCTGGATCGCGGCGGCAGCTGCGTCGGCCTCGCCTTCCGCGTCGCCGCCGCGCGGGCGGAGGCGACGATCGCCTATCTGCGCGAACGCGAGCAGGTGACCAACATCTATCGCGAGGCCACCCGCCGGGTGTGGCTGCGCGATGGCAGCGGGCGCAGCGTACCGGCGCTGGCGTTTCTGGTGGATCGCGGCCATGCGCAATATGCCGGGGCGATGGGGCCGGAGCAGCGGCTGCATCTGGTGCGGCAGGGCCACGGCATTGGCGGGCCGAATGTCGACTATGTCCGCGCCACCGCCCGGCACCTCGCCGATCTCAATATTGTCGATGCCGAGCTGGAATGGATCGCCGCCCGGCTGTAGAGGCGGTTCGCTCGCTGCACAGGCGCATCGAATACACCGCATCGAACGGGGCCGGGTCGAGCCGGCCGGGGCGTGGCATCGAAGCGCCCGCCGCCGCCAGTGGCGATCGATGCCGGCCTCCAGCCCTTGGCCGCCTCACATCGCGCCACGGCATCCGGCTCACCCGGCGCCAGAAGCGAAGTCTCCCGCGTCACCGCCAGGCCGTCACCTGTGCCGGCGAAGTCGCGGGGGAGGGGCTCACTCCGGCGCCAGCGGGCCGCTTTCGGTCTCGGGCACGATGCGCAGGTGAATCTCCTGCGCGCCGGCCGCCAGCGCGGCGACGCGGGCCTTGGTGCCGGCCGGGCCGCTCCACAGCGCCACGCAGCGGCCGCCGACGCGGCGCACGGCGAGCGCGATGGCATCGGGATAATCCGGTGCGTCCGCCAGGCTGTAGACGGAGAAGACCTGCCGCCGCCCGTCCGGGCCGCGCCAGAGCCGAAAGCGTCGGGCGAGCACGCTGTCGGCGACGGTGAGCGGACCGTCGTCGCGCAGCGAATCGCCGCTAAGGGTAGGAAGCGTGATCATCATGAGAACAAAGTTAGAACATCTGCGGTTAAGGTCAATGCGGTTCCTCATGAGAATCCGCATGAATGCTGAAGGTTCCCGTCACGCGTGCGTGAATCGGCGCCGGCAACGTGCATGGAGTCGGCGAGGGAGGGGGAAACCGTCCGGGCGGCCAAGTTGGTGCCGGCCCCTTGCAACCGCGGACGGTTCGGACCATACGCTTGCGCAGGGCGCACAGTGCCCGCGCCGGCTGCCTCCCGGTAGCTCAGCAGGATAGAGCACAGGTTTCCTAAACCTGGGGTCAGGGGTTCGATTCCCTTCCGGGAGGCCACCGCCGTCGCCACGCGCATTGGCATTGCGGCTTCGCCGTCATCTCCGGCTATCGATGCGCGACCTGCCTGGCGGAACCGCGTTCCACATACATCCCATCCATCGGCGCCTGCGCCACCGATCACGCGCGGTTGCGCAACCCCTGGCTCAGCCGCGCAGCGCCGCGGCGGGAGACTGGCGATAGGCGAGCAAAGCGGGGATCGTGGCCAGCACCGCCGTCGCGCCGGCCAGCAGCAGCAGCGGCGTCAGGTCGTCGGCGGTGAACAGCACCGGCAGGGCGACGCCGCTCTGCGCCTGCAACCGCGCGGCGATCGCCAGCGCCGCGCCGTAGCCGAGGCCGACCCCGGCGAGCAGGCCGAGGCCGAGCAGCGCGAAGCCCTCCATCCACACCACCGCGAACACCGCCAGCCGCGGCGCACCGAAGGCGCGCAGCGCGCCGATCTGGCGCCGGCGCTGGCCGACATGCAGCAGGATCACCAGCAGGATCGCCGCCGCCACCAGCGCCTGCGCGCCCATGGCGACGGCGGAGAGCACGCGGCGGGCGTCACCCAGCGTCGCATAGAGCCGGGTCAGCACCTCGGCGGGGAACAGCGCCAGGGTGGTGTCGGTGCGCCATTCCTGCCGCAGCTTGTAGGCGTCGGCGATGCTGCGCGGCTTCACCACGATCGCCGGCACGCCGGGAGCGCCGGCGGCGGTCACCCGCGCGGCATCGACGCCGGCATGCGGGTCGGCCGCCGGCCCGGCCCCGGCAACGGCCGCCTCCGTATGCGTCTCCTCGACATGCGCATCGCCCGCATGCGGGTCATCTGCGTGCTCCTCCCCCGCATGCTCTTCCCCGGCATGCGCCTCCATGCCGTGGGTGCGCCACACCGCCTCGATCGGCACCAGCACCGCCCGGTCCCAGGGCGTGCCGGTCGGGGCGAGCCGGCCCACCACCTCATAGGTGGTCTCGCCATGCATGTGGCCGCCGCTGGAGGCCTGGCCGTGCAGCGGGTGGAAACGGTCGCCGGTCCGCAGTTGTACGGCGGCGCCGACCACCGCCTGGTCGAGCCGGGTGAAGCCCTGGCCGCCGCGCAGGCCGCCAAGGCCGTCGATCAGCGCCTGCGTGGTGCCGACGATCGGATAGTCCTCGACGAAATCGCCGAAGCCGACCGGCGCCGCCCAGGCGACGCGCGGATCGGCGGCGAGCGAGGAAAGCACTTTCCCCGGCACCAGGCCGAGTGGCGCCGGCTGCAGGAACACCGCCGAGAGCATCAGCTGCGTCTCGCTGCCGGCGGCACCCACCACCACCGGGAACGCCGCCGCCGCCCTTGCGCTGCCGAGCCGCAGCGCCCGCTCCTGCAAGGTCACCGCGACGCCGAGCGCGGCGGCGAAGGCGACGATCAGCACGATGGCCAGCGCGCCGAGCGCGTTGCGCCTCAGATCGGCGGCGACGAGACGGAACATCGCTCAGCCCTCCGCCGGCCGGACACGGCCGGCTTCCAGCCTGACTACGCGGTCGAGCCGTTCCAGCAGGCGCGGGTCGTGGCTGGCGACGATCAGCGTCGCCCCGGCTTCCGCCGCCAGCTCGATCAGCAGCGCCGCCACCACCGCCCCGGCCTCGGCGTCGAGGCTGGCGGTCGGCTCGTCGGCGACGAGGATGCCCGGCCGGGCGATCAGCGCCCGCGCCACCGCCACCCGCTGCTTCTGGCCGCGCGACAGCGTCTCCACCTTCTGGCCGCGCCGCTCGATGCCGACGCGGGCGAGCAGCCGGTCGGCCTCCTCGCCGGCGCCGGCGGGTAGCGCGAAGCGCGCCAGCCGCAGCGGCAGCAGCACGTTGTCGCGGGCGGAGAGCCCGTCGAACAGGTGAAAATCCTGCATCACAAGTCCGACATTGGCGGCGCGCCAGCGGTCGCGCCTGCCCTCGGACAGGCGGGCGACGTCGGTGCCGTCCCACAGGATGCGGCCGGTGCCGGCGCGTTCCAGCCCGGTGATCAGGTTGAGCAGCGTGGTCTTGCCGGAGCCGGAAGGGCCGGTCAGCCCGATGCGGGCGCCGGCGGCAATGCCGAGCCGGGGGATGGCGAGGGCAGGGGTTTCAAGGCCGGGAAACCGGACCTCCAGCTCTTCCACGGTGAGTGCCGGCACGTCACGCCTGCCCGAAACGGGCGCCGACAATGCGCAGCAGGCTGACGAAGCCGGTCTCGGGATCGGTCCAGGAGCCGACCTCCAGCGTGCCGGTCACCTCGATCAGCGCATTGGCCTGCTCGAAGGTCTGGGCGCGGTCGAGCCGCACCACGATGATGTTGTCCGGCCAGTCGGCGTCGGAAGAGCAGAACGGGCACAGCGCCATCGGGATCTCGGTGAGCACGAAGAAATCGGCCTCGGCCTGCAGCGGCGGCGCCATGAAGCCGCGCATTGCCACCTTCCTGCCGGCGAGGCTCTTGGTCTTCTCGGAGAAGGTCAGCCCGAACACGCCCTGGCTACCGTACAGCTCCTCGAAGCTGAGGCGGTCCGCCGCCTGCGCCGGGCGGATGGCGAGCAGGCCGAGAGCGGCGGAGGCGAGCAGCAGCCGGCGCCGCGACGGCGAGGCCGGCAGGCGAAGAGCTGGCTGGGGATGGGCCGGCAAGAGGTGGGCCGGCAAGAGGTGGCCCGGGCGGCGGATGGGCATGGTTGCGCTCCTTCGGCTGCACCGCTTCGGCCGGTCGCCGCGCCGATGCCGCGGAGCGGGGTCCCCGGAGAGGGGCGCCGCCCGAAGGCTGGTTAGCGGCGGCATGTGTCAGTTGGATGAAGGCGCCCGCCCGCCGGTCCGCCGACTGGCTTTCGCAGGCAGCGGTCGGATCCGCGCGGCGAGCCGGCGGCAATCCGCTCCGGCCCGGCCGCTAGCGCACCAGCTCGCCGCGGAACGCCCAGCGGGTCATGCGGCGTTCCATCAGCGCGCAGGCGGCATAAACAGCCACGCCCATGATGGCGATGGCGAACAGCCCGGCGAAGGTGGTGGCGCTGTCGTTGCGCGCCGAGGCCGACAGCATCAGGAAGCCGATGCCGCGATTGCCGCCCACGGTTTCCGACAGCACCGAGCCGACAAAGGCCAGCGTCGCCGCCACCTTCAGGCTGGCGAACAGATAGGGCATGGCGCGGGGGATGCCGACCTTGGTCAGGATCTCGTAATTGCTGGCGCCGAGCGAGCGCATCAGGTCGCGCATCTCCGGCTCGATGGTGGCGAGCCCGGTGGCGACGTTCACCACGATGGGGAAGAAGGAGATGACGAAGGCGGTGATGATCGCCGGCAGCGCGCCGATGCCGAGCCAGATCATCAGGATCGGCACGATCGCCACCTTGGGAATGGCGTTGAAGGCGATCAGCAGCGGGTAGAGCCCGGAATAGACGAAGGGCGAGGCGCCGATGGCGAGGCCGAGTAGCAGCCCGAAGCCGATGGCGAGCACGAAGCCGATCATCGTCGTCCACAGCGTCTCCAGGCAGAACCGCAGCAGCAGGTCCCAGCGCTGCACGATCACCTCGAACACGCGGGAGGGACGCGGCGCCACGATCTCCGGCACCTCGAGCAGCACGCAGGCGAGCTCCCAGGCGGCGAGCAGCACCGCCAGCGTCAGCCAGGGCATGGCGAGGCGGGCAAGGCGTTCCTGACGGGCGGTCATCGAAGCAACTCCAGGAAAAGTGCGAAGCGGTTTTGCGTCCGGAGTTGCGCCGGAAAGAACGGGGCGCGCATGTCCGCGGTCCCTGGGAGAGCACGCATGCGCTACCCATGCTCCATCTGGATGCGCTCGCGCAGCTCGTGCACGATGTCGACGAACTCGGCCTGGAAGGTGGTCTCCAGCGTGCGCGGGCGCGGCAGCTCCACCTTGCGGATCTTCACCATCCGCCCCGGCCGCCGGCTCATCACATAGACGGTGTCGGCGAGATAGACCGCCTCGCGCAGGTCATGCGTCACCAGCACGGTGGTGAAGCGCCGCTCCAGCCACAGCGCCTGCATGATCCCCCACAGCTCCTCGCGGGTGAAGGCGTCGAGCGCGCCGAACGGCTCGTCGAGCATGAGGATTTCCGGCTCGTGGATCAGCGCCCGGCAGACATTGGAGCGCTGCTGCATGCCGCCGGAGAGCTGCCAGGGATATTTGTCGCCGAATTCGCCCAGCCCCACCGAGGCGAGCAGCCTCTCGGCCTTGTCGAAATAGGCGGCGCGTTCCGCCCGCAGCCGCCTTTTATGCGGCTCGACCACTTCCAGCGGCAGCATGACGTTGTCGCGCGTCGTCCGCCAGGGCAGCAGCGTGGCGTTCTGGAACGCCATGCCCACGCCCTTGATCGGCCGGGTGACGCGCTCGCCGCGCACCCGCACCTCGCCGGAGCTCGGCGGGATGAGGCCGGTCACCAGCTTCATCAGCGTGGACTTGCCGCAGCCGGAGGGGCCGACCACCGCGACGAACTCGCCCTTGGCGATCGTCATGGTGGCGTCGGCCAGCGCCAGCGTGCGCTCGCGCCCCTCGCCATAGGCAAGGCTGACCTGGTTCAGCTCGACGAGGGGAGGAGAGGCGGAAGCGATCATGCCGGCACGCAACTCACGAGGAAAGGGTCGAGGTCCGCCACGAAGAGCCGGGGCGGCGCCTCACGGTGCCACCATCCGCTGTTCCTTCGGCGGCAGATAAGCATTGGTGAACACCTTGTCCGGCGCCGGCGCGGTCGGCAGGCCGAAGGCGTCGGCCACCGCCGTCACCGAGCGGGCGAAGCGCGCCGGGTCGACATCGCCCATGCCGTTGGCCTTCACATAGGGGGTGAGCACGTTCATGGCGAGCGACATGTTGAGCCGCTCCAGCTCCAGTCTGTCGTCGATCAGCGGGTCGCGCGCCTTGGCGGCGGCGATGCCGATGGCGGGGTCGGCGGCGACCTCCTTCCAGGCCTTGGCGGTGGCGCGCAGGAAGCCCTTCACCACCTCCGGCTTATCGGCGAAGGCGGGGGAGACGATGATGCCGTTGCCGTATACGTCCATGCCGGCGTCGCTATAGGTGAAGGCGACGATGTCCTCCTGCTTCACCCCGCGCGCCTTGAGGTCGAGCACCGAGGAGAAATAGTGCCCGGAGATGAAGTCGACCGTGCCCTGCACCAGCGATTGCTCGCGCAGCTGCGGGGTGAGGTTGACGTGCTCGACGCTCTTGGGGTCGAGGCCGACCTTCTTGGCGAAGGCGGGGAACAGCCGGAACGAGGCGTCGAACACCGGCGCGCCGAGCTTCTTGCCGGCGAGATCGGCCGGCTTGGTGATGCCGGTCTTCTTCAGCGTGTAGACGCCGAAGGGCGGGAAGTCATAGGCCATGAACACGCACAGCACTTCCTTGCCGGGGTTCTTGGCGTTGTATTCGATCAGCGAGTTCACGTCGGCGAAGCCGATGTCGTAGGCGCCCGACGCCACACGCTGCACCGCGCCGGCCGAGCCCTGGCCGGGGTCCATGGTCACGTCCAGCCCCTCGGCCTTGTAGTAGCCCTTGTCGAGCGCGACGAGGAAGGGCGAGGTCGGGCCCTGGAACACCCAGTCGAGGGTGAATTTCACCGGAGTCTGCGCCTGCGCGCCGCCGGCGGCTCCCAGCGCCATCGTCGTCGCGAGGCCGAGTGCCCCGGCGCGCCATCCGGCGACACGAATCGATGAGGCCGCCGGCTGCGGCTGGTGCTCCGGCGCAGGCCGGGTCGCGAACCGGGTCGGAAGACGGCGGATCAGGCGGGGCATGGCGCGCGAAATGGCACGAGACACGACGCGATACATGGTGGGCACCTCCGGTCGGGCGATGGGCGGAACGCAGTCCTTGCCGGCGGCCGCATCCGGCGGCAAGGGAGGCCAATCGGCATGCAAATCCGCCGCCAAGCCTGTGGTGATACCGTTTTTCTTATGACGCAAGGGCAGGTGTGCCGGTGCGTCGCCGGCCGGCTGCCCAAAGCTTGAGCGATCCGGCTGGGCCGGCCGACCTGAGTCGCGACCATTTCCAGATTGCTGGTGGTTTGGTACTACTTTCCTCGATTGGGTGCCCGCTGGCGGAAAGCGGGTCGCTCATGGCGTCGCGGCATCGCCCGAAGACGCCGGTGGGGGCGGTGCATGGACATCAAGATATTTCGCTACGCCTATCGCGTGGATGCCGATGGTTATGTCATCGGCGGCAGCGAGCCCGGACAGGCCGACAATCCCCTGGTCGATGTGCTTATCGGCACGGTCGATGATCCGGTCCTGGATCCCCTCAATCCGGTCTTCGCCTATTCCGCTCCGGATTATGGATCGGGCAACGCCTATTTCTACTGGGCGAGCGGCGACGGGCTCGTCGCCGGCCTCGGGGGCGGCGTCGGTTTGTGGTTCACCGACACCCCGCAGATTGCCGGCGCCTATGCGGAACGCGACGGCGACAGCTTCGTGGTCTGCTTCCTCACCGGCACCCGGATCGCGACGCCGACAGGCGAGGTGGCGATCGAGACGCTGAAGGCCGGCGACCTGGTCCTCACCAGCGAGGGCGCGGCGAGGCCGGTACGCTGGCTGGCGCGCCAGACCGTCAGCCGTCTGTTCGCCGATCCGCTGCGGGTGCTGCCGATTCGCATCGTCGCCGGTGCGCTGGGCGAGAACCTGCCGCGGCGCGATCTGTTCGTCTCGGCCGATCATGCGCTGCTGGTCGATGGGGTGCTGGTTCAGGCGGGAGCACTGGTGAACGGCACCAGCATCGCGCGGCATGACGTTCTGCCGATCAACTTCGTCTATTACCATGTGGAGCTCGACGACCACGCGCTGTGCTCGCCGAGGGCATCCCTTCCGAGACCTTCGTCGACAATGTCAGCCGGCGCCGGTTCGACAATTGGCAGGACGCGCCGGAAGCGCCGATTGCGGAGCTCGACCTGCCGCGGGTGAAGTCGGCCCGCCAGCTACCCCGGTCTGTCCGGCATCGTCTGGCCGCGCGGGCCGAGGCGCTCGGCCTCGCCGTCGCGGTGCGCGAGGGGCACGAGGCCGCTTGAGCCCGCCGCGAGCATCGGGCGTGCGGCCTCGCGCGCGCGTTCCTTATATACTGCGTGGTATATGGCATAAGGTGTAACATGGCCGGGTTCTCGGCAGAGCGGCATGTTCATCCGGCGTCTGCCGTGCATAAATCGGCGCGGCCGGCGTGGAGACTCCCTGTCGCCGCCGCTTGTTTTCTTGCCGATCCGTTCAAACGAGAGCGCAGATGAGCCACCACCAGAAATTCTACATCGACGGCGCCTGGGTCGATCCGGTCGAGCCGCGCCTGCTCGACGTCATCGATCCCGCGACCGAGGAGGCCTATACCCAGATCGCCATCGGTTCGGCGGGCGATGTGGACAAGGCGGTGGCCGCGGCGAAGGCCGCTTTCGCGAGCTTCTCGCTGGTGCCGAAGGAAGAGCGCCTGGCGCTGCTCAAGCGCATCCTCGCCGCCTATAATGAGCGTTTCGAAGACATCGCCCGCGCCGTCAGCCAGGAAATGGGCGCGCCGCTCTCCTTCGCCCGCGACGCGCAGGCCTGGGCCGGCCGCGCGCATATCGAAGCCACCATCAAGGCTTTCGAGACCTACGAATTCTCTGAGCACCGCGGCAGCACCATGGTGATCAAGGAGCCGATCGGCGTCTGCGCGCTGATCACGCCGTGGAACTGGCCGCTCAACCAGATCGCCTGCAAGGTGGCGCCCGCCATTGCCGCCGGCTGTACGGTTGTACTGAAGCCCTCCGAGATCGCCCCGATCAGCGGCATCGTCTTCGCCGAGGTGATGGAGGCTGCCGGCACCCCCAAGGGCGTGTTCAACCTCGTCAACGGCACCGGGCCGGATGTCGGGCAGATCATGGCCGGCCATCCGGGCGTCGACATGGTGTCCTTCACCGGCTCGACCCGCGCCGGCATCATCGTCGCCAAGACCGCGGCGGACACCGTGAAGCGGGTGGCGCAGGAACTCGGCGGCAAGTCGGCCAACATCATCCTGCCGGATGCCGACTTCAAGGAGGCGGTGGCGCAGGGCGTGCGCGCCTGCTTCGGCAATACCGGCCAGTCCTGCGATGCGCCGACCCGCATGCTGGTGCCGGCCGAGCGCCATGACGAGGCGCTGTCGATCGCGAAGGAGGCCGCCGAGGCGCTGGTGACCGGCGCCCCCGCCGCCGAGGGCACCGATCTCGGCCCGGTGGTCAGCCAGATCCAGTACGACAAGATCCAGCGCCTGATCGAGGCCGGCATTGCCGACGGCGCCACCCTGGTCACCGGCGGCCCCGGCCGGCCGGAGGGGCTGAACCGTGGCTACTACATCCGCCCCACGGTGTTCGGCCACGTCACCAACGACATGACCGTCGCCCGCGAGGAGATCTTCGGCCCGGTGCTGTCGGTGCTCTCCTATGACAGCGAGGACCAGGCGGTGGAGATCGCCAACGACACCGTCTACGGCCTCGCCGCCTACATCCAGTCGCAGGAGATCGAGCACGCCCGCGCGGTGGCCCTGCGCATGCGCGCCGGCTCGGTATATCTGAACTACCCGGAATGGGACACGATGGCGCCGTTCGGCGGCTACAAGCAGTCCGGCAACGGCCGCGAATATGCCGACTGGGCGATCCACGATTTCCTGGAGATCAAGGGCGTGGTCGGCTGGGGCTGACGCCGCCATAGCCGCTCGTCGGCCGTCGCGCTCTTGGTGCGGCGGCCGGGCCTGCCGCTATCGGTCTATCGGTCTATCGGCCTCGGATCGGCCGCACCGTACACCTCACCGGCCTCAGCTGGCGAGGCGCGGTGCCGGCTCCAGCCGCCCGCCGGCGCGCGGGTTCAACCGCCGTTCCGTCAGCATGTGCAGCGCCTCGACGAAGCGCCGGCACCCGGCCTGGTTGGGCTGGATCAATTCCGCCGCATCGTGCCGCCCGAGTTGCCGCAACCAGCCGATCAGCGTCGCATAGCGGGCGGTCTTGTAGGTGCCGACATCCAGCAGCGCCGCGGCAATCGCCGAATCGAGCACATGCGGATCGTCGATCTCGCCATTGATCTCCTCGGCGCC
Organism: Ancylobacter defluvii; assembly: GCF_018390605.1. Lineage (GTDB taxonomy): Bacteria > Pseudomonadota > Alphaproteobacteria > Rhizobiales > Xanthobacteraceae > Ancylobacter > Ancylobacter defluvii. The sequence continues at coordinate 6,000 of NZ_JAHBGD010000018.1, read as the reverse complement.
TATGAACAGCCCGTCGATAGCCGGGCATTCCGCCGCCTTCGGCATCCGGTCGAGCAGGCGGAACACAGCCTCCAGCCGGCCGATGCATGCGGCGTTCGCCACAAGTACCGAATTCAGCTCGCTTTTCAGCTGGATGTCGGATGCCTTGGCGATCAGCATCGGCATCATGCGAGCGCAACGCCGCTCGGCATAAAGCGCTTCGCCGAGCCCCTGCACCAGCAGATCGCCGAGCGACTTGATATCCCGGGACAACAGGCCCATGGCATGCATCTCCCTGACGGGCGTTGAAGGCAGCCCGTTGCGATTGGTGATTTGTAACCAAAACGTCGTGGAAGGCCCGGCGGTTCCACGACCTTCGACTTTCACCACCGTCTCGCGCAACGAAGGCCGCTCAGGCGCCGGGGAACAGTGTCTTGTAACGCGCGCGCAACTCGGCCTTCTGCACCTTGCCCATGGTATTGCGCGGCAACTCTTCCACGGTCGCGATATGCTTGGGCAGCTTGAAGCGCGCCAGCCGGCCGGCCAGCCACTCGCCAAGAGCCAGATCGTCGAGCGTCGCCGCGGCTCGCGCCACCACCACAGCCACCACCGCCTCGCCGAAATCGGCGTGCGGCACGCCGATGACCGCCGATTCCACCACGCCGGGGAACTGGTCGATCTCCATCTCGATTTCCTTCGGGTAGATGTTCAATCCACCGGAGATGATGAGGTCCTTGCCCCGCCCGACGATGGTAACTCGATCGTCGGGGGCCATGCTGGCGAGATCGCCGGTAGTGAAGAAGCCGTCGGGCCGGATCTCGGCCGCGGTCTTCTCCGGCATGCGCCAATAGCCTAGGAAACGGTTGGGGCCGTTGGTTTCCAGCATGCCGACCTCGCCGCGGGGCAGCTCCGCACCGTCCTCGCCGACGATGCGCACCGACACATCTGGCAGCGGATAGCCGACCGAACCGGGCAGTCGCGTGCCGACATAGGGGTTGGAGGTGATCATGCCGCACTCGGTCATGCCGTAGCGCTCGAGGATGGCGTGGCCGGTGGCGGCCTGGAACTGGCGATGGGTTTCGGCGAGCAGCGGCGCCGAGCCGGCGATGAACAGCCGCATGCCGGCGCAGAGCTCGCGGGTGAAGCCGGGATGGGCGAGCAGGCGGCTGTAGAAGGTCGGCACGCCCATCATCACCGTTGCGCGGGGGAGGTGGGCCATGACCGTGTCGGCGTCGAACTTCGGTAGCCAGATAATCTCCGAGCCGTTCAGCAGCGCGGTGTTCAGTGCCACGAACAGGCCGTGTACATGGAAGATCGGCAGGGCGTGCAGCAGCACGTCGCCGGGCTGGAAGGCCCAGATATCCAGCAATGCTTTGGCATTGGAAGACAGGTTGCGATGCGTGATCATCGCGCCTTTGGAGCGGCCGGTGGTACCGGAGGTATAGAGCAGCGCCGCGAGATCGTCGGGTTCGCAAATGGCGGTCGGCGCCGCGCCCGGCAGCGTGGCCGCGAGGTAGGCGAGCGAGCCTTCGCCGGCGGCATCCAGCGTCTCGACGTGGCGTACCCCGCGGGCGGCGGCGATCGGGCGCAGCGTCTCGACCCGGCGCGGATCGGCGACCAGCAGCGCCGGCTCGGCGTCACCGAGGAAATAGTCGAGTTCGGCAGCGGTGTAGGCGGTATTGAGCGGCTGGTACGCCGCGCCGATCTTCAGCGTCGCCAGATAGAGCGCGACGTTGCCGAGCGATTTTTCCACCTGCACGGTGACGCGCTCCCCGCGTCCGACGCCAAGCTGGGTCAAGGCATTGGCATAGCGGCCGACCAGGGTGAGCAGCCCGGCATAGCTGAGCGTCGAGCCATCCAGCGAGAAGGCGACCGCGTCGCCGGCCCGCCGGGCACTCGCCTCAATTGCCGCATAGAGATTGGCATTGCTGCTCACGGCCTTGTCCTTTCTTGCTTTTGCTGGCGGAAAAACAGGTTTTTGCGATTGGGGGGCTGCCTATCATATCTCGCCGGGAGCAGCGAGAAGCGGGCCGGGGGCCGCTCATTCCGAAAGGCTGTCGAGCTAAAATAACGAAAATTAAATGTGATTAAAAATATTCCATTGATAGCCTGTGTAAGATATAGAGCTAAAACATGAAAGAAGCGGTTTATTCTCGGAACGAAGAATTTCTTTCTCGTCTCGCGCAGCTGGCGCTGCGGGCGGGCCGGGTCGTTCTCGACGTCTATGCGACGGAATTCGCCGTTTCCAATAAGGCGGACAATTCGCCGGTGACCGAGGCGGACGAGCGGGCGGAGACGGTGATACTGGCGGGCCTGCGGGACATAGCTCCAGAGATACCCGTTATCGCCGAGGAGGAGTGTGCTGCCGGGCGCATGCCGGAGATCGGCGAGCGCTTCTTCCTGGTCGATCCGCTCGATGGGACCCGCGAGTTTCTCGCCCGCAATGGCGAATTCACCGTCAATATTGCGCTGATCGAGAATGGCATTCCGACCGTCGGCGTCGTCCACGCCCCCGCGCTCGGCCTGCTCTATGCCGGTCGGCCGGGCCATGCCTTCAAGGCGAAGGTGCAGGATGGCGCCCTGGTCGGCGAGGCCGCTATTGCGGTTCGCTCCGCCGCATCTTGCCTGCAGGTGGTGGGCAGCCGGTCGCACGGTTCGCCGGAAACGGCGGAATGGCTGAAGCGTTTTTCCGGGCATTCCTTCGTCTCGGCGGGGTCGTCGCTGAAGTTCTGCCTGCTTGCCGAAGGGGTGGCGGATCTCTACCCGCGCCACGGCCGCACCATGGAATGGGACACTGCGGCAGGCGACGCGGTGCTGCGGGCGGCCGGCGGGGCAGTGGTGACGCTTGACGGCACGCCGCTGCGCTACGGCAAGCGCCATCAGGCGAACGATTCAGATTTCGCCAATCCGTATTTCGTCGCTTTCGGCGATCCGGCGCTCGCGGCGGGCGTCGCTCGGTTGCCGGATGCGACCGCATCATGAATGAGGCGCTGCCCGACCGGCTCTCCCATAGAGCTTTGGGCGCGTATGTTGAAAGGACTGTGCCGTGTCGTCAGATCGCATGACCCATTTGCGGCGGCTTGAGGCCGAGTCGATCCATATCATCCGCGAAGTGGCGGCCGAGTTCAAAAAGCCGGTGATGCTCTATTCCATCGGCAAGGATTCGGCGGTGATGCTGCATCTGGCGGTGAAGGCGTTCTATCCCTCCCGGCCGCCCTTTCCGCTGATGCACATCGACACGACGTGGAAGTTCCGCGAGATGATCGCCTTCCGTGACCGGATGGCGAGGGAACTGGGCTTCGATCTCATCGTCCATACCAATCAAGCCGGCATCGCGCAGGGCATAAATCCCTTCGATCACGGCTCCTCGCTCTACACCGATGTGATGAAGACCGAGGCGCTGAAGGAAGCGCTGACCCATTACGGCTTCGACGCGGCTTTCGGCGGTGCCCGGCGCGACGAGGAGAAGAGCCGCGCCAAGGAGCGCATCTTCTCCTTCCGCACCGAAACCCATGCCTGGGACCCGAAGAGCCAGCGTCCCGAGCTATGGAACCTCTACAATACCAAGGTACGGCCGGGTGAATCGATCCGCGTCTTCCCGCTGTCCAACTGGACGGAACTCGACATCTGGCAATACATCCTTGCCGAACGCATCCCGATCGTGCCGCTGTATTTCGCCGCCCGCCGGCCGGTGGTGTGGCGCGACGGGCAGATGATCATGGTCGATGATACGCGCATGCCGCTGAAGCCGGGCGAGACTCCCGAGCAGCGGATGGTGCGGTTCCGCACGCTCGGCTGCTACCCGCTAACCGCCGCTATCGATAGCGAGGCGACATCGCTCGAGGACATCGTGCGCGAGATGCTGATCGCCCGCACCTCGGAGCGGGCGGGACGACTCATCGATCACGACGATGCGGCCTCGATGGAAAAGAAGAAGCGTGAAGGGTATTTCTGAGATGAGCATGCCCGCCGAAGCGACCGTCGTCGCCGATTATCTCTCCGCCCAAGAGAATAAGAGCCTGCTGCGCTTCCTCACTTGCGGCAGCGTCGATGATGGCAAGTCGACGCTGATCGGACGCCTGCTCTACGACACCAAGCTGCTGTTCGAGGACCAGCTTGCTGCATTGTCGAACGACTCGCGCAAGCATGGCACCGCCGGCGACGATCTCGATTTTGCATTGTTGGTGGATGGTCTTGCCGCCGAGCGCGAGCAGGGCATCACCATCGACGTGGCCTATCGCTTTTTCGCCACCGACAAGCGCAAGTTCATCGTCGCCGATACGCCCGGCCACGAGCAATATACCCGCAACATGGCGACGGGTGCTTCGAACTCCGATCTCGCGGTGATCCTGGTCGATGCCCGGCAGGGCATCCTCACCCAGACGCGTCGGCATTCCTTCATCGTCTCGCTGCTGGGTATCCGCCATGTCGTGCTGGCGGTGAACAAGATCGACCTGGTCGACTTTTCGCAGAAGGTCTTCGACGACATCGTCGCGGCCTATCGCGAATTTTCAGCCGGATTTGGCTTTGAAAGCCTGATCGCGGTGCCGCTCTCGGCCCGCTACGGCGACAATATGCTGGAGAGAAGCCCGCGCACGCCCTGGTATGACGGCCCGACGCTGGTCGAGCATCTGGAGAGCGTGCCGGTGGCCGACGATGCGCTGGTGCGGCCGTTCCGCATGCCGGTGCAATGGGTGAATCGGCCCAATCTCGATTTCCGCGGCTTTTCCGGCACGGTGGCGAGCGGCTCGGTGCGGCCGGGCGACGCCATCGTGGTGGCAGGCTCGGGGCGTACCAGCAAGGTGAAGGCGATCGTCACCAAGGACGGGGTGCAGCCGCGGGCGGAAGCCGGCGAAGCGGTGACCCTGACGCTGGAGGACGAGGTCGACATCTCCCGCGGTGATATCATCGCCGCCGCTGCCGCGCGGCCTGAAGTGTCCGACCAGTTCGCGGCGCATCTCATCTGGATGCATGACGACGCGCTGCTGCCGGGCCGGCCCTATCTTATCAAGATCGGCACCCGCACGGTGAGCGCCAGCGTCACCGAGATCAAGCACAAGGTCGATGTGAACAGCTTCCAGAAGCTGGCCGCCAAGCAGTTGGCGCTCAACGAGGTCGGGGTGGTCAATCTCGCCACCCAGCAGCCGATCGCCTTCGATCCATTCGCCGACGTGCCGCAGACCGGCGCCTTCATCATCATCGACCGGATGAGCAATCTCACCGTCGGCGCCGGGATGATCGATTTCGGCCTCAGGCGGGCGACCAACGTGCATTGGCAGGCGCTGGAGGTCGACAAGGCTTCTCGTGCGGCGATGAAGCTGCAAAAGCCGGTGGTGCTGTGGTTCACCGGCCTGTCGGGCTCCGGTAAGTCGATGGTGGCCAACCTCGTCGAAAAGAAACTCAACGCGCTCGGCCGGCACACTTACCTGCTCGACGGCGACAACGTCCGCCATGGGTTGAACAAGGATCTCGGCTTCACCGCGGCCGACCGGGTGGAGAACATCCGCCGGGTGGGCGAGACCGCGAAGCTGTTCGTCGATGCCGGCCTCATCGTGCTGACCTCGTTCATCTCGCCGTTCCGCGCGGAGCGACAGATGGCACGTGAGATTCTCGAACCGGACGAGTTCGTGGAGATTTTCGTCGATACGCCGCTCGACGTGGCGGAACGGCGCGACCCAAAGGGACTCTATGCCCGCGCCCGGCGTGGCGAGATCAAGAACTTCACCGGCATCGACAGCCCTTACGAGGTACCGGCGAGCCCGGAGATCCACCTGGCGGCCGGAGAGCGCGCTCCCGAGGTGCTGGCAGACGAGATCGTCGCCTATCTACAGCGCCTAGGCTATCTGGCGTGAAATTTTGAGCCGTCCAGAAGCCTTGCGTCACAAGGCATTCGGACGGCTCTCGTGACGGTTCGGCGACGCATCGATGTCGATTTTTCGAAGGTCTCGCCAAATCGTTGTTGACACCCAGAACGCCCCCCCCTATAACCCCGTTCATCGACGGGGCGCGCCGCTGACGCGG
>NZ_JAHBGD010000017.1:222351-453974 GCF_018390605.1 Ancylobacter defluvii | reverse complement strand
CGGAAGCGCGCCCTTCGTCATGCAGGAGAGGCGCGAGGAGGGCGAGGGAGGGCGCGCGAAGGGCGAGGGCGAGGGGCAGAGGGCCAGGGACAGGACGACGGGCGACGACGAGGCCAGCCGCACCGCACACACCGGCCCGCAATCAACCGCACCCATCGTACACCCCACCGCACTGGGAGTGGGGTGTGACGTTGCGGAACATCCTGTCATTGACAGAAGGTGTACCGTATACCAGAATTAGACAAAAGAATAAGATCGTGAAGACCGTGCAGGCACCGACAGGGAGAGGACGCCATGCTCGTCGCAGATCTCATGCAGCTTAAAGCCGCGCGCGTACCCACCGTGCGCATGACCGAAAGCGTTGAAATGGCAGCGACTTTGCTAAACCGCGAGCGCATCGGCGCCGTGGTGGTGAAGGACGCCTGCGGCTCGGAAGGCGACACCGTCGTCGGCATCTTCTCCGAGCGTGACGTGGTGCGTGCCGTCGCCGAGCGCGGCGTGGCCGCCCTGAAAGCGCCCGTTGCCGATCTCATGTCGCGCAACATGATCTCCTGCCAGATGGATGACAGCATCGACCACGTCCGCGCGCTGATGGACACCCATCGCGTCCGCCACCTGCCGGTGCTGCAGGATCACCAACTGGTCGGGGTGCTCTCCATCCGCGATGTTCTCGCCTATGATGTTAGAAAGGCTGCGGAATCTTCCGCTCGCCCCAGTCCCGACCGAGCGAGCGCGGAACCATTGCGGCTTCAGGCCTGAGGCCGACGGGGCAAAATCCGGCGCCCTCCGAGAGGGCGCCGGCGGTCAGTTTAGTGCGCGGAGGCAATCTCGCGGGCCGCCGGCGCCTCGATCTTGTTGACCCGGTCGATCACGGCCTTCTGCACCTTCTCGAAGGCGCGGACCTCGATCTGCCGCACTCGCTCGCGCGACACGCCGAACTCGGTCGCGAGGTCTTCCAGTGTCATCGGATCCTCGGCGAGGCGGCGCGCCTCGAAAATGCGCCGCTCGCGATCGTTCAGGACCGACAACGCCCCAGACAAGGCATTGCGACGATTGTCGAATTCCTCGGTGGCGGCCAGCAGGGTCTCCTGGTCCTCGCGCTCGTCAGCGAGCCAGTCCTGCCACTCGCCGCCGCCTTCGACATCGCCGCGCAACGGGGCATTGAGCGATGAATCGCCGCCGAGGCGACGGTTCATCTCCACCACGTCCTGTTCGGTGACGCCGAGCTTGGTGGCGATCTGCGCGACCTGATCGGGGCGCAGGTCACCTTCCTCGAGCGCGGAGATCTGGCTCTTCGCCTTGCGAAGATTGAAGAAAAGCTTCTTCTGGGCCGCCGTAGTGCCCATCTTCACCAAGCTCCAGGAACGCAGGATGTATTCCTGGATGGAGGCCTTGATCCACCACATGGCATAGGTCGCGAGGCGGAAGCCCTTGTCGGGCTCGAAACGCTTGACCGCCTGCATCAGGCCGACATTGCCCTCGGAGATGACCTCGGAGATCGGCAGGCCGTAGCCGCGATAGCCCATGGCGATCTTCGCCACGAGGCGCAAATGGCTGGTCACGAGTTTATGAGCGGCATCGGGGTCGTTATGCTCGCGCCAGCGCTTGGCGAGCATATATTCCTCCTGCGGCTCCAGCATCGGGAACTTGCGGATCTCGGCCAGATACTGGCTGAGGCCGCCTTCGGCCGATGGGATCGTCATTGCGGAACGGGCCATGGCAGCGCCCTCCTTTCGTTTTGGTCCCCTGCGGGCGACCAGAATGTTCGGCCGCATGTCGCCGGCCGAGAAACTAGCATAGCAGCAACGCGCAGGTTTTGCGCAATGGCATCATGAAAACCGGTCACGATGACTTGAGCCGAACCAGTGTCAGCCGCTGCCGGCAAGCGTTGCCTCGAGCCGGGCAAGGTCTGGCCGCAGCGGACTCGCAAAGCGCATGACTTGCCCGGTGGTTGGATGCTCAAAGCCAAGCCGCGCGGCGTGAAGAGCTTGTCCCGCAAGCGATTCCAGCGCTGCGCGTGCCGGCGCCGCAAGACGGCCGGCCTTGGTGCGGAAGCCTTGGCCATAGACCGCGTCGCCGAGAAGCGGATGACCGATATATCCCAGATGCACGCGAATCTGGTGGGTGCGGCCGGTCTCCAGTTGGCATTCGATACGGCTGGCTACTGGCCGTCCCTCGGCATCGTCGTAGATTGCCGTGCGTTCCCAATGGGTAATGGCGAAGCGCCCACCGGGCCGCACCGCGATGCGCTCGCGCGAGATCGGATGGCGGGCCAGCGGTGCATCCACCGTGCCGCGCGACTGCTCAGGCACTCCCCAGGCGAAGGCGACATAGAGCCGCTCCAGCGGGCCGGTGCGGCCGTGATCGGCGAACTGCGCGGCGAGCGCTCGATGGGTGCGGTCGTTCTTGGCGACGACTAGCAGGCCGGAGGTCTCCTTGTCCAGGCGATGCACGATGCCCGGCCGACGCACGCCGCCAATGCCGGAAAGACTGGCGCCGCAGTGATATAGGAGCGCGTTGACCAATGTGCCATCCGGATTGCCCGGGGCCGGATGCACCACCATGCCGGCTGGCTTGTCGACGACGATCAGGTCGTCATCCTCATAGACGATGGTGAGTGGGATGGCCTGTGCGATCGGCTCCGCCGGCTCAGGGGCCGGGAGGGTCAGGGTGAAGCGGGCGCCGGCCGCCACGCGCGCCGAGCCGCCGGTGACCGGCTTTCCCTCGCGGGTGAGTCGACCGTCGGCGAGCAGCGCCTGCAGTCGGGTGCGGCTCATATCCGGCAGATGGCGCACCAGCATGCGATCGAGCCGCAGGCCTTCATCCTCGGGCGTAGCGATGATATCGAGGCGCGTGCCGTCGGCCGCAGCGTCGTCGGTGTCCTCGAAATCCTCCAGCGGCTCTTCCGGCGGTGTGCCCATGCCTTCTCCCGATACAGACGACAAGCTCGATCCCCAACAGGAGCGCGTGCTGCGCAAGCTGCGTGGCTTCGCGGCATTCTCCGGCATCCTGATGGGCTTCGGCTTTCTCGCCCTGTTCGGGGCCATCGGATACAGGGTCATGGTCGGCTGGAAAAGCACGCCGAAGGAAATCACCGGCACAATTATGCTGCCGCAGGGGGCACAGGTGCTGTCGAGCACGGTTTCCGACGGGCTGCTGGCGGTGACGTTGAGCCGCCAGGGCGTTGTCGAGACGCGGTTGTTCGACATCGAGACGCGGGCACCGCGCGGCGTGCTGAGCTACGCGCATGAGCCGTGAGACGCTATAGAGCGGATTGGCGGGCGGCTGTGGATGGATGCGGCGAATATTCGGCCGGCGCTCTTGCCATATACCGGCTTTCCCCTTATGAACCGCCCCTGCCGCGCGGCTCCCATCGTCTAGCGGTCTAGGACGTCGCCCTCTCACGGCGAAAACACCGGTTCGATTCCGGTTGGGAGCGCCATTCTTTTCAACGGCTTAGCTCGTTGAGCGGCAAAAGCATCAAATATTCATTACATATTGCATCCCTAAACAATCGCGATCGGCCGTGTTCCAAGGGGGCTTTCAGATGCTTCCGTCTTTGAACGTGGCGAAACCGAACACCTCGGTTTGGTGTTGGAGGGAACGTCGAGGCCGCGGAACGCTGCGCGGACAGGACCGACGGTATCCCGGAGCATTCCAAGATACGCATCGCCCAGATTGCCCCACTTGCCGAGAGTTGCCCGCCACGACTGTATGGCGGAACGGAACGCATCGTCTCCTTCCTGACTGAAGAACTCGTTGCACAAAGGCACGACGTTACCCTGTTTGCCAGCGGCGACAGCGCAGCAGGCCCCAACCTTCTATCCCGTCGCCTGCTCGCCATAGGCGTGGGCGGCGGGAACGCCGCTGTCGCTGCTGCAACCCTGCATCGGGCTGTGCATCAAGCCTCACGCCTGCCAGATCGTGTTCGACCCTCCTTGTCTGCCCGATTCTCTCGATGAGGTGGCCTTGCACGGCTTGCGCTGCGGTGTCTCCATCATGAGCGGCGTATTCCGGCGATCGGATGGGGAAATCGCCGTCAGCACGATCAAGGGCGGTGCTGAGGCGAGCGGCATAAGGCGCGCCTAGGTCGGCTCGTCGTTGCTGGCCAGGATCTCCACCAAAAAGAGTAGCCGTTCATGGCGTTGGTGACATAGGTGCTGGAGCGGTCGAGACCGGGCACCCCTGCCGATCTTGCTCGTCGCCGGGCTGCTCGCCAATGAAGGCAAGCGCCACTGGTACCGGACTTTCGCCCGGCACCAGCCGCCCTATTCCTCCATCGGAGCTTGCTCAGCCGTGAGTGCGGCATTGAGAGCATCGAGCGAGGGCAACTCCCTCCGCCCAAAGCCCTCCGCAGCCTGAGGCGTTTCAGCCATTGATGGGGACCTCATGCAACTTTTCGACGTTCGTGGCGCCCCTCGCCAATCTCTTAGATGATCTTGGCTATGAAAGCGTGAGGTCTGCCGGTGAACGGCTTGTGACGATGCCCTGATCGGCCACCACTTCCTCGCCGATTCAATTTCCTCCGGCATTCGTTGCGTCTGTACGAAAGGACTTGAAGGAGGTCACCGAGCAGCCACGCACCGCGTCGGCCTCGACCAGCAACCGGGGGGCATGGCAAATGGCTGCCACAATCCTACCGCCGTCGATAAAGCTCCGGACGATGTTCATCGCAACGGGATCTACCCGCAGGAGGTCAGGGTTGATCTGGCCGCCGGGGATCACGAGCACATCGGAATACGAGCTTCGCGAATGCTGGGCATAAGATGCTCCTCGACGATTGGCCCACCTCCCATTGAAAGAGCGAACGCCTCGCCTCAGTAATGTTCCCGTGCTGACAGAATCAGGAGAAATGTCGCTCCTTGGGCGCGTTGAGCGCCATCGCCGAGAGAGAGCGGGGATGTCCTTGGTATCGCGTCTTTGCGCGCTATGTGCAGTTATGTAAGCCAGGCTTCGGAACAGATGGTGCAGCGTGTTGAATGATGAAGAGTGCACGGCCTTCCTGGGAAAAGGTCCCCGAATGACCGCCGAAGTGCGAGCCTTCGATTGGTCGAAAACGCCTCTTGGTCCGATCGGCACTTGGGCTCCTGCCTTGAAGACCGCGGTTGGGTTTGCCTTGAGCTCCGGCTTTCCAAAAGCTGTAGTCTGCGGGCCGAAACTCGTCACGATCTATAATGACGGATTCATACCTATCCTGGGCGGCAAACAGGGATGTCTCGGCATGTCCTTCCGCGACATATGGAGAGAGGTGTGGGACGAAATCGGTCCGATTCAGGAACGCGCCTATGCGGGAGAGCCCACTTTCATCGAGGATTTTCCGCTTATCGTCCATCGCAATGGGTATCCCGAACAAGCCTATTTCACCTTCTCCTACGGACCGATCCGCGATGAGCATGGCCGCGTGCTGGGCATGATAGATACCGTGATCGAAACAACTGCGAAGGTGATGGCCGATCGAAACTTACGGCTGATCAACGGCGAGCTTGAACATCGTATCAAGAACACGCTCGCAATGGTCTGCGGTATCGCCCGTCAAACGTTCCGCCGCGCGATCTCGATCGAAGCGGCACAGGAGACCCTACTACTCAGGCTGGAGGCGCTTGGCGCCGCGCATTCACCGCTTATTCAATCGAAATGGACCAATGCCCCGATCAGGGCAGTGATCGAAGGCGCATTGGCACCCTACCAGTCGCACGCGGCGCAGATCGCGCTTTCAGGGCCGCCCGTCGAACTCTCCGCACGATGCTCTTTGTCCCTAGGCTTAGCCATCAATGAACTCGCCGCCAACGCGTTGAAGTATGGCGCGCTGTCCACCGAGCAGGGCCGCATTACCGTTCGCTGGACGGCGGGCAATCCGGCCAGCGACGATCCGTTCAATCTCGTTTGGGAAGAACAGGGAGGCCCGCCGGTGGCGCCGGCTACGCAGTCAGGCTTTGGGCAGCAACTGATCCACGCCGTGGCCGCAGACTTCGGTGGCGAGGCAAATACCGATCTCCGCGAGACTGGAGCTTATTTCACGCTTTCGACGACGATGAAGCAGATCGACGAGCATGGTGCAGCCTAGGCAGAAGAGCCGGTCCCCTCGGATTCGCTCCAGGACTACGGCCCTACGACCAATCTGTGCGGCCAGCCCGCATTCGACAAAAACCTAACTCGTCGCGCATCGACAAGCCGGAATCCTTCGCCCATGCTGCCGCCCTGTTGCTGCAGTGAGGAGAAGATCATGAAACTTTTCGGCGCATCGAAACTGGTTGCTGCTGTCGCGGGCGTAGCGCTCATGACCGGGCTTGCGATCGCTCAGCAGCCCACCTTCTTCCGCATCGGCACCGGCGGCACCGCGGGCACCTATTATCCGGTCGGCGGCCTGATCGCCAACGCGATCTCGGCGGCCGGCGACAAGGGTGTTCCCGGTCTCGTGGCGACCGCCATCGCCTCCAACGGCTCGGTGGCCAATGTGAACGCCATCCAGTCCGGCGCCGCCGAATCCGGCTTCTCGCAATCCGACGTCGCCTATTGGGCCTATACCGGCACCGGTCTCTATGACGGCAAGCCGAAGGTCGAGGACCTGCGCATCATCGCCACGCTCTACCCGGAGACCATCCATCTCGTCGCCGCCAAATCCGCCGGTATCAAGTCGGTGAAGGACCTCAAGGGCAAGCGCGTCGCGCTCGACGAGCCGGGCTCCGGCACGCTGGTGGATGCGCGTATCGTGCTCGCCGCCTATGGGCTGACCGAAAAGGACATCAAACCGGAATATCTCAAGCCCGGCCCGGCCGGCGACCGTCTGCGCGACGGCGCGCTTGATGCGTTCTTCTTCGTCGGCGGCTACCCGACCGGCGCCATCTCCGAACTCGCCTCATCCTCCGGGATCGAACTGGTGCCGATCACCGGCCCCGAGGTCGACAAACTGCTCGCCGAGTACAAGTTCTTCGCCAAGGACAAGGTACCGGCCGAGACCTATAAGGGCGTCGGCGCGACGGACACGATTTCGGTAAATGCGCAATGGCTGACCAGCGCCAAGCAGCCGGACCAGCTAGTCTATGACATCGTCAAGGTGTTGTGGAACGATGCCTCGCGCGCGGCGCTCGATGCCGGCCATGCCAAGGGCAAGCTGATCACCCTGCAGAACGCCACCAACGGCCTCGGCATACCGCTGCATCCCGGTGCCGAACGCTTCTACAAGGAAGCCGGCGTGCTGAAATAGTCCCGGCGACCACGCCATGAGCGTCCGGGAAAACTCGTCGTCCAGCACCACTCAGGCCGTCCCCCTCGAATTCGACGAGGCGAAGGTCCGGGAGCTGGAAGAGACCTACGACCCTGAGATCCGCTTCCGGCCGCTTGCGCCGGGAGCCGGCTATCTGGTCGGCGGGCTGCTGGTCCTCCTGTCGTTGTTCCACTACTACACGGCCGGCTTCGGGCTGTTACAGGAGTCGATGCACCGGGGCATCCACCTGTCCTTCGTGCTCGGACTGGTCTTCCTGGTGTTTCCGGCGACGCGACGCGGCTACACGCAGCCGGCGCGTTCCGGGCTGCTGCGCCCGCTCGGCATCGCGCTGCCAGACTGGGCGCTGGCCATCGCCGCCGTGGTGGCGGTGATGCATATTCCGCTGATCCCGCTGGACGACCTCGCCTTCCGGGTCGGCAACCCGACGACGCTCGACGTCGTGCTCGGCGGCCTGCTCATCCTGGCGCTGCTGGAAGCCACGCGCCGCTCGCTCGGCGTGCCGCTGCCGATCATCGCCGTGCTCTTCATGGCCTATGCGCTGTGGGGGCCGTATATGCCAGGCATATTGGTGCATCCCGGCGCCAGCGTCTCCCAACTCATCGACCATCTCTACCTGACCACGCAGGGTATCTATGGCGTGGCGCTCGGCGTGGTGGCGACCTACGTCTTCCACTTCGTGCTGTTCGGCGTGTTCGCCACCCGCATCGGCCTCGGCCAGCTGTTCCTCGATTGCGCCGCCTGGGTCGCGGGGCGGTATGCCGGCGGCCCGGCCAAGGTGTCGATCTTCGGCTCGGCACTGTTCGGCATGATCTCCGGCTCCTCGGTCGCCAACACCGTGACGGTCGGCTCGCTCACCATCCCGGCGATGATCCGCCTAGGCTACAAGCGCCACTTCGCCGCCGCGGTTGAGGCGACCGCCTCGACCGGCGGGCAAATCACTCCGCCGATCATGGGCGCCGCCGCGTTCCTGATGATCGAGTTCCTGAACCTGCCCTACACGACGATCATCCTCGCGGCCATCGTGCCGGCCTTCATGCATTTCTTCGGCGTGTTCATCCAGGTGCATTTCGAGGCGAAACGCAACGGCCTGCGCGGCCTCGAGCCGCACGAGATGCCGGATGTGAAGGCGGCATTGAAGCGCGATTGGCCGACCATCATCCCGCTGGTGGCGCTGATCGGCATCCTGCTGGCCGGCTACACGCCCTATCTCGCCGCCTTCTGGGGCATCACGCTGTGCATCGCCGTCGGCCTGTTCAACCCGCGCAACCGGATGAGCCTCGCCGACATCGCGGCCGGACTGCGCGACGGCGCCAAATATGCGCTCGCCGTCGGCGCGGCGGCGGCCACCGTCGGCATCGTGGTCGGCGTGGTGACGTTGACCGGCGTCGGCTTCAAGGTGTCGTTCATCGTCACCTCCACTGCGGCCTCGATGGCGTCCTGGGCCGGTGCGGTACTCCCGGCGGTGCTGGTCGCCCCGCAGACGCTGACGCTGCTGTTCACGCTGCTTATGACCGGCGTGGTCTGTATCCTGATGGGCTGCGGCATCCCCACCACGGCCAACTACATCATCATGGCGACCATCGCCGCGCCGGCGCTCGGCCTGCTCGGCGTCGAGCCGATCGTCGCGCATTTCTTCGTGTTCTATTATGGCGTGCTTGCCGACATCACGCCGCCGGTGGCGCTCGCCGCCTACGCCGCCGCCGGCATGGCCAATGCCGATCCGTTCCGAACCGGCAACACGGCATTCCGCCTCGGGCTCGGCAAGGTGCTGGTTCCCTTCGTCTTCGTGTTCTCGCCCTCGCTGCTGCTCGTCACCAAGGGGTTCAACTGGCCAGACTTCGTGCTCGCCTTCGCAGGCTGTGTCATCGGCATCACCTGTCTTGGCGCCGCCATCTCGGGCTGGATGCTTACGAGGCTACAGGCTTGGGAGAGGCTGGTACTGGCGATCGCCGCCATGCTGCTGGTGGCGCCGGAACTCTATTCGACCCTGCTGGGTCTCGTCCTGTTCGTGCCGGTGCTGCTATTGCAGTGGAGGAGAACGGCGGACATTACACTGAGCCCGCCCTGATCGCTGCAAAGCGAACGTTCTCAAACGCAACTTTGGGTCGCTGAGCTCCGTTCGCTTACTGACCCGCCGCGGTCTCCAGGGGCATCGTACGCCGATCGGCAACTGGCCAGCGAGGGCATGATCCGAGGTCACCAATGGTCTGGGGATCAGGACGTGACCCTCGGATTCGTGGTCGCTAACGATCGTCACGCCGTCACATGGCAATCCCAGCGTCACGGCGATGATGGCATCTCCGGCTTCATGAACGACCGTATGACGCCGCCTGGCAGGCCCAGATGGCTGATCGCCGTGCTAAATGAA
Organism: Ancylobacter defluvii; assembly: GCF_018390605.1. Lineage (GTDB taxonomy): Bacteria > Pseudomonadota > Alphaproteobacteria > Rhizobiales > Xanthobacteraceae > Ancylobacter > Ancylobacter defluvii. The sequence continues at coordinate 444,381 of NZ_JAHBGD010000017.1, read as the reverse complement.
TGCGGCACGAGGCATTGTCGATGTAGCGTTGGGTTGTGGTTGCGTGAGGCAAGCAAGTGATGTCAGACGTTCCACATTGCTGCTGACGCGCAGGAACGACGTTTTCGCGATGTGAACCTTGGCGTTGCGGGAGCTCCTGTTTGACCCCTCATTCTCAGCATAAAGAGGCAGCCTTTGACCGTTCCCACGCTCTTCACCCCCTTCGCTGTCGGCAAACTCAAGCTCGCAAACCGGATTGTCATCGCGCCCATGTGCCAGTACTCGGCCGAGGAAGGCCGCATGACGGATTGGCACCTCATCCATCTAGGGCAGCTCGCGCTCTCTGGGGCAGCTTTGCTCACCATCGAGGCGACCGCGGTCGTTCCCGAGGGACGCATCTCCTATGGCGACGTGGGGCTTTACGACGACGCGACCGAGGCCGCGATGGGCCGGACGCTTGATGCCGTGCGCCGCTGGTCTGACATGCCGATCACCATTCAGCTTGCTCACGCGGGTCGCAAGGCGTCGACCGAAAAGCCCTGGCTCGGTGGCCAGCACATCGCACCGTCCTCACCGAACGGTTGGCAGACGGTCGCACCTTCCGCAATTCCGTTCGCGGAGAGTAACGTGCCGCCTCACGCACTGGATGCCGAAGGCCTGAAGAGGGTGCGTGATGCTTTTGCCGCGGCGGCCGTCCGCGCCGGCCGACTGGGGCTCGACGCAATCCAGATCCACGGTGCGCACGGGTACCTCCTTCACCAATTCCTGTCGCCGATCGCCAATCGGCGTGACGATGCATATGGCGGTACTCTTGAGAACCGCATGCGTTTCCCGCTCGAGGTGTTTGACGCTGTGCGCGACGCGTTCCCAGCTGACCGTCCGGTAACGATGCGAGTGTCAGGGACCGATTGGGTGGAAGGCGGCTGGGACGTGGACCAGACGATCATCTTCGCCAAAGCGCTCGAAGCGCGGGGATGCTCTGCCATCCATGTTTCGAGCGGCGGCCTGCACCCATCGCAGGCAATTCCGCTCTCTCCCGGCTATCAGGTTCCGCTGGCGCGCGTGGTGAAGGCGCAGGTCTCGATCCCGGTCGTGGCCGTAGGGCTCATTACTGGCTACGAGCAGGCGGAGGCTATCGTTGCGACCGGCGACGCCGATCTCGTCGGCCTCGCACGCACCATCCTCTACGATCCCCGCTGGCCTTGGCACGCCGCTGCCGCGCTAGGCGGTCAGGTCGCCGCCGCCGACCAGTATCTGCGCTGCCAACCGTCCCGGTTGAGGGACCTCTTCGTGAAGGCCCCGCACTAGGCTTTTTGGGGGCGCGGCGATGCGTGTAGGCTCAAATCGACTTACATCATCTCCACGCCACCACCCATCGAGCTTGTCGACATCATAACAGCTGGCCTCCTGGGCTTTGCACTCCGGATCATTGGCCTGCTCATGGTTCTGTGGACCGGTCAGAAAGGTGTGGTGCTGGGAAGCTCCTGGCCGGCAAGCCGACCGACAACGCCTTCATCGAAAGCTTCTATGGTCAGTCCCGGACGGAATGCCTGAACGATCACTGGTTTATGAGTCGTTATGACCTCTCGATCACCGCCGCGCCCGTCGTGGCTGTGATTTTCTGGCGCTACTTCGGCACGTCGTCTCGGAAATGGATCATGATGATGCGCGGGAACACTGTCGGATTGATACACTGGCCTCCGCCCTTGTTTGCACTGAAAGTGAATCCTGTGAGCATCTTCAGTGCGGCTGCCAAAGACAATGCAAGAGGGCGATTGTCATCGTCGTAGTAGATGACGGAGTTCCTGGCTGCGAACCCTTTCCAATCTCCATTGGGGCTGGCTGGCGTGTGGGCCGGCTCCCGGCACTCTGCCGGATAGAGATACAGCGAGCTATCGACGTTGCAGCCGAGGGCGACGAGCTTGTTCTGTATCTGTGTCCGTGTACTGGCAGCGACTCCGCTGCCATAGGTGTTGACGCCACAGAGGAAACTGCTGAGCGATAGCGCCGGCGGCGGATCAGTCTTGTTCTCCACGGTAGGCGGCGGCGTCGGCTTTGCTATGGTTACCGGCTCGACTGGCGCCGGCAGGGGTGGCGGTAGGGGCTTCGGTCTGAAGCGATCAGGAAAATGGACCGCAATCAGAATCGAGACGCCAAACGCGAAAAGAACTATCTGACGCCCCTTCGAGGCGATGACCGGTAACTGGTGTCCCAGCACGCTGAGCCCGCCGCCAACGATGGCGGCGACCATCAGCACAATGGCTAGAACGGTCAGTGTTTCGTTCATCGCCGCCCCCGAATGCAACGGTAACAGGGAACCTCTGCAGGATCGTGAAGGTCAGCTTCGGACATACTCGGCGAGAACCGCCCGCGCGCCCTTTTCCCATACCGCCTCAAGCGCCGCGGCGAAGGCCTCCACGACCTCGTCATCCGCGGCAACATCGCCATAGACCTCCCTCATCGCGAGCCAGGCGGTGGGGTCGGTCTTGGCCTCAATCGCCCGCGCCGTCAGTTCGTCCCAACTGGGATCGTTCGGCGCGACGGCGGCGCCACTGTCGGTGGTACCGGCGCAGTAGCGGCACCACAGCGCGGAGGCGAGGATCAGCCCTTTGGGCAGCCGCCCGGCGGCACGGTTGTCGAGGATCGAAGGCACGATGAATTTCGGCTGGCGGTTGGAGCCGTCGAGGCAAAGCCGCCGCACGGTGTCCGCCACTTCCGGATTGGAGAAGCGCTCGCGAATGATGGCGTAGTAGCCGCCGAGGTCGGTGTCCGGCACCGGCGGCACGATGGGGATGATTTCCTCGCGCTCCAGCTTGTCGAGAAAGGCGGTGATCAGCGGCTCCTCCATCGCCTCGTGCACGAACTCGATGTCCATCAGTCCGCCGGGATAGGCGATAATGGCATGGCCGCCATTGAGGATGCGGATCTTCATCGTCTCATAGGCGTGGACGTGCTCGGTGAAGATCACGCCGGCCTTCTCCAGCGCTGGCCGGCCGGCGGGAAACCGGTCTTCCAGCACCCATTGCCGGAAAGGCTCGCAGGTGACGGGAACCGGGTCGTCCAATCCGAATTCCGCCGCCATCGCCCGCTCGCGTTCGCCCGTCGCTGGGGTGATGCGATCGACCATCCCGTTCGGAAAGGCGACATTGGCCGCCACCCATTCCGCCAGCTCCGCGTCGAACAGCCGGGCGAGACCCACCACCACCTGCCGCGTGACATCGCCATTGCCGGGCAGGTTGTCGCAACTCATGATGGTAAAGGGAGGAATGCCATTCTCGCGACGTGCCTTCAGTGCTGCGAGAATGGCGCCGAACGCGGTTTCCGGCGTCGTGGGGTTGGCTGCATCGGCGGCGATTTCAGCGTTGGTGGTGTCCAGCTGGCCGGCCGGATCCATGAAATAGCCGCCCTCGGTCACGGTAAGGCTGACGATACGGATCTCCGGCTGCGCCATTGCCGCAATCAGCGCGGCATTCCCGGTCTCGATGGGCAGGAAGTCGATCATCGCGCCCACCCGGCGCGCGCGCTTGCCGCTGGGATCGAGCTCGATCACGGTGGAAAGGTAGTCCTGCGCTTTGAGCGCCTCGCGCATGCGAGCGTCGGTCGGCCGCACGCCGGCGCCGATGATCGCCCAATCATGGCCTTCGCCGCGCGCAAACAGCTCGTCGAGGTAGACTGCCTGATGCGCGCGATGGAAATTGCCCAGCCCGATATGAACGATGCCCGGCGTCAGCGTCGAACGGTCATAGGAAGGAAGCGATACGGCAGGCGTGGTCATCTCTCGTGCCATCCAGTTTGCCGCCGTCCACGCCGAAGCCTTGGGCGACGAATGAATCGGCCTCGCACCTTGCGAGGCAACCCGTCATGCTGATCGGGCCCCCCAGGGCTCACGCGGCGATGGTTTTTCCGGCTGCGTCGAAGCGATGCAATTTGCCGGTCTGCGGTGCCAAACTGACCGGGTCGCCGTGACGCAACCTCACCTCGCCGCCGGCGCGCACGGTCAGGGGACCGATGCCCTCGACCTGAACCTTGAGGAAGGTGTCGGAGCCGAGATGCTCGGAGATGCCGACCACGCCCTTCCACGGGCCGTCGGCCGCGATGTCGACATGCTCGGGCCGCACGCCCAGCGTATGGGCGGCATGCTTGGCCGCCTCGGCGCCTTCGATGAAGTTCATCTTCGGCGAGCCAATGAAGCCAGCGACGAACAGATTGGCGGGTGTCTTGTAGAGTTCCAGCGGCGAGCCGACCTGTTCGATCCGCCCGGCGTTCAGCACCACGATCTTGTCGGCCATGGTCATAGCCTCGACCTGATCGTGGGTGACGTAAACCATTGTGGTCTTGAGCGACTGGTGCAGCTCGGAAATCTCCTGCCGCATCGAAACACGCAGAGCCGCGTCGAGATTGGACAATGGCTCGTCGAACAGGAAGGCCGAGGGCTCGCGCACGATGGCGCGCCCGATGGCAACGCGCTGGCGCTGGCCGCCGGAGAGCTGGCTGGGGCGTCGGTCGAGATAGGGCGTGAGGTTCAACACCTTGGCCGCCGCTTCGACCTTGCGCTCCTGCTCCTCCTTCGGCATGCCGGCCATGCGCAGCGGGAAGGCGATGTTTTTTCCCACCGTCATGTGCGGATAGAGCGCGTAGCTCTGGAACACCATGGCGAGCCCGCGCCGCGCCGGCGGCAGGCGGGTCGCGTCGCGCCCGTCAATGGCGATGGTACCGGAACTCGTGTCCTCCAGCCCGGCGATCAGCCGCAGCAGGGTGGACTTGCCGCAGCCGGACGGGCCGACGAACACAACGAACTCGCCATCCTCGATGGTGAGGTCGATCCCCTGGATGATGGAGATGCCGCCGAACGACTTCTTGACCTGTGAAAGGACGATCTCACCCATCGATATCTCCTATTTCACGGCGCCGAAGGTGAGGCCGCGCACGAGTTGTTTCTGGCTGAACCAGCCGAGGATCAGGATCGGCGCGATGGCCATGGTCGAGGCGGCGGAAAGCTTGGCGTAGAAAAGGCCCTCGGGGCTCGAATAGCTGGCGATGAAGGCGGTGAGCGGCGCCGAGTTGGCGGCGGTCAGGTTCAGCGTCCAGAAGCTCTCGTTCCAGGCGAGGATGACGTTGAGCAGCAGGGTGGAGGCGATGCCCGGTACCGCCATCGGCGTCAGCACGTAGAGGATCTCCGCGCCGAGCGAGGCGCCGTCCATGCGCGCGGCTTCGAGGATCTCGCCGGGGATCTCCTTAAAGTAGGTGTAGAGCATCCAGACGATGATCGGCAGGTTGACCAGCGTCAGCACGATGACGAGGCCGGTCTTGCTGTCGAGCAGCCCGGTGTCGCGGGCGAGGAGATAGATCGGCACCAGCACGCCGACCGCCGGCATCATCTTGGTGGAGAGCATCCACATCAGCAGATCCTTGGTCCTTTTGCCCGGCACGAAGGCCATCGACCAGGCAGCGGGGATGGCGATGAGCAGGCCGAGCAGCGTCGAGCCGAGCGCGATTACCACCGAGTTCCAGAAATGGCCGAGATAGTCGGAGCGCTCATTGACGGTGTGGTAGTTCTCCAGCGTCCAGTCGAAGAACAGGAAGGACGGGTGCGGGTTGATCGCCTCGCCCTCGGTCTTGAAGGAGGTCAGCACCGTCCAGAGGATCGGGAAGAAGATGAGCAGCCCGATACCCCAGGCGATGGCGGTGACGACGGCCTTGCGGCCGGTGGAGACTTCGCGCGCCATCTCAGGTCTCCAGGTTCTTGCCGATCATCCGCATCAGGAAGATCGCGACGATGTTGGCGAGGATGACGGCGACGATGCCGCCGGCGGAGCCGAGGCCGACGTCGAATTGCAGCATGGACTGCATGTAGACGAGGAAGGTCAGCGTGGTGGACGCGGTGCCGGGTCCGCCATTGGTGGTCACCAGGATTTCGGCGAAGACGGACAGCAGGAAGATCGTCTGGATCAGCACGACGACGGTGATCGCTCGCATCAGATGCGGAACGGTGAGGTGGAGGAAGCGCCAGAACGGACCGGCGCCATCCATCTCGGCTGCCTCCATCTGCTCGCGGTCGAGGCTCTGCAGCGCGGTGAGCAGGATCAGCGTCGCAAAGGGCAGCCACTGCCAGGCGACGATCGTGATGATCGAGGCGAGCGGCGCCTCGGCGAAGAAGTCGAAGGGCTCGAGGCCGAGGCCGCGGGCGGCAGCGGCGAACAACCCGTTCACCGGGTTCATCAGCATGTTCTTCCACACCAGCGCCGAGACGCTTGGCATGACCAGGAACGGTGCGATGACCAGGATGCGCACGATGCCCTGACCCCACATCGGTTGGTCGAGCAGCACCGCGAGCCCGACGCCGCCCAGTACGGTGATGACCAGCACGCCGAGCACGAGCGTCAGCGTGTTGACCAGCGCCGGCCAGAACGCCGGATCGGTGAAGAAGTAGAGGTAGTTCTCGAAACCGGTGAACTCCTCCGTTCCCGGCATCAGCAGATTGAAGCGCAGGAACGAGAAGTAGACCGTCATGCCGAGCGGCACGATCATCCAAAGGAACAGCAGGACGACCGCCGGGGAGAGCATGAGCCGGCTTGCGGTGCGTGAGGCTTGCGTCGCCATGAACGGATTCCCGGCTTGAGCACGCCGCCGACGATGGGGCTGCGGCTGCGAGGCAAGGGAGGGTGGCGGGTGGCGTGGGAGTGCGCCGCCCGCCTCGGATCGCCGTTACGCGGGGCCGTTACTTGGGATAGCCCGCGCGGGTCATCTCGCGGGAAGTCAGTGCCTGAGAGGCGGCCAGCGCCTGGTCGGCATTCGCCTTGCCGGCGAGCGCGGCGGAGAATTGCTGTCCCACCGAGGTGCCGATCGCCTGGAATTCCGGGATCGCCACGAACTGTCCGCCGGTATAGGGCACTTCCTTCTCGGAGGGATGCTGCGTGTCGGCCGACTGGATGGCCTTGAGCGTCATCGGCGCGAAGGGCGCTGCCTTCAGATAGGCCTCGTTCTGATAGAGCGAGGTGCGGGTGCCGGGCGGCACATTGGCGATGCCCTCCTTCTCCGCGACCAGCTTGGCGTAGGCGGGCGAGGTCGCCCAGGCGACGAAGGTCTTGGCGGCGTCCGCCTTGGCCGAACTTGCCGGAATGGCGAGGTTCCACGACCACAGCCAATTGCCGTGGTTCTGGCCGCCCGCGCGGGTCGGGGCCGGTGCGAACCCTAGCTTGTCGGCAACCTTGGACTCCTTCGGATCGGAGAGGAAAGAGGCCGCGACGGTGGCGTCGATCCACATGCCGCATTTACCGGTCTGGAACAGCGCGAGATTTTCGTTGAAGCCGTTGGACGAGGCGCCGGGCGGGCCGTAGCTGCTCATCAGCTTCAGATAGGTTTCGAGCGTCTTCTTCCACTCGGGGCCGTCGAACTGCGGCTTCCACTTCATGTCGAACCAGGCGCCGCCCATGGAATTGTTCATGGAGGTGAGGAACGCCATGTTCTCACCCCAGCCGGCCTTGCCGCGCAGGCAGATGCCGTACACGCCGGCCGCCTTGTCGGTCATCTTGGCCGCGGCCTCGGTGATGAAGTCCCAGTCCGGATTTTCCGGCATTTTCAGCCCGGCCTTCTCCAGAAGGTCGGCGCGGTACATCAGCATCGAGCTCTCGGCGTAGAACGGCACCGCATAGAGCTTGCCATTGACGGTGAGGCTTTGCGCCACCTGCGGCAGCAGGTCGGCCTGATCATAGTCGGCGCCGAGATTGTCGAGCGGCAGGAGCCAGTTCTGCTTGGCCCAGATCGGCACTTCGTAATTGCCGATGGTCAGCACGTCATACTGCCCGCCCTTGGAGGCAATGTCGGTGGTAACGCGCTGGCGCAGTACGTTTTCTTCCAGCGTCACCCAGTTGACCTTGATGTCGGGGTGCTTGGCGTTGAAGTCCGGCATGAGGCGCTGCATGCGGATCATGTCGCCATTGTTCACGGTCGCGACGGTGATCGTGGTCTGTGCCGAGGCGGCTCCGGTGGCGACAAGCAGCAACGACGCGCCCATGAGGGCGCGGACGGTAACAGTCATGGCTTCCTCCCTGGCGATTTGAGCAATTCATCGCCTTGTGGGCAAACATTCACCTCCTGTGGCGCGACGTCAATCCCCTGACCATGCTGCGGATGCGAGACGCGGGCACGCCCACTCCTCGCCAGCGGCGGGAATTACCTGAAAACACAAGGATGTAAGAGCCGCGCGTGCAGCGAGCGCCGGGAACGGTCGCCTCAACACGCCGCCGTGACTCTTGCCGTGGCGGCATCACGGCGTGGCGGTGATGGTGCCTCAGGTGGCGAGCACGCTGCGCGCCGTCGGTTCGTCGGTAATCAGCCCGTTGAGGATCCCCGAGCGCAGCGCCGCGGCGATGGCGGCGACTTTCGAAGGGCCGGCGGCGAGCCCGATAACCGGGCGATCGGGACGCGGCGCCGGCGCGTGCATGCCGCCGAGGCGCTGGTTGATGGCGAGGTCGAGGTAGCGACCTTCAGCATCGAAGATGCGGCCGGCGACTTCTCCGACCGCGCCGGCCCTCTGCACCTCGCTCAGTTCCGCCGGCTTGAGGAAGCCGTCGGTGAGCAGTGGTGCATCGTCGCTCATCTGGCCGACGCCGACGAAGGTCACGTCGGCGGCGCGGGCGAGTTCGCGCACCTTGCGCACCGGCCCCAGAGACTGGAAGGTCAGGTTCTCTTCGGCGGTGTCGGAGATCACCGGCACCGGCATCGGATAGTGCGGCGCATGCACCTTTTCCGCCAGCCGCATGATGACGTCGAAATAGGAGGCCGAGCCGTCCGGCGCGATGTTGCCGATCAGCGAGACGAGCCGATGCTGCGGCGCGTCGATCACGCCAAGCGCCTCTACCATGCCGCGCATGGCACGACCCGTGCCGAGAGCGACGACCAGGGGCGTGGGTTCCCGCAGCACGCGCTCCATCTCCGCCGCCGCGGCGGGGGCTATGGCGCGCACCGGGTCGCGGTCGGGTCCAAGCCCGGGCATGACCCGGCAGCGCACCAGATGGAAGCGTTCGCGCAAAGCCGTTTCCAGCTCCTGGCAGCTCGCCAGATGGTGGTTGAGCCGTACATGGATCAGGCCGGCGGCGACGGCACGGCTTACCAGCCGCTGGGCGCGCTGGCGCGACACGCCCATCTCGGTGGCGATCTGGTCCTGTGTCAGGCCACCGACATAATAGAGCCAGGCTGCACGGGCGGCTTGGTCGTCGGTGGAGGGCCCGACTTCGATCGGAAGGTTCATGCGGGATCGGCCAAATCGGCAGGAGCGGCAGCGGATCCCCGAAACAGGCCGGGCAACGCCGTCCTTAGTTCGGTGAAGCTGGCAAAGCTCCGGTGAAAATGAAGTTCGTCCGGCAGGACAAGGTCCATAAGGGCGAGATGACTACCGCCGGTGAAATGCCACACCTGCATGCCGGCAGCCAGCCCCGCCATCAGCCCCGGGAGACTATCCTCCACCACCACGCACGCCGCGGGATCGACCCCCATGCGGCCGGCGGCATGCAGGAAGAGATCGGGAGCCGGTTTGCCGCGCTCCACCTCGCTCGCGGTAAAGGTACGGCCGGTGAAGAAACGGTCGAGCCCGGCGATCTTCAGCGATGCAGCGAGCCGCGGCGGGCTCGACGAGGTGGCGACGCAATAGGCAACGTCCAATTCCTCCAGCATCTCGACAGCGCCGGCCATCGGCGACAGCCGGCCTTCGAAGGAGGCGATCAGGCGGGCGCGATAATCAGACTCAAAGCTCGACGGCAGCCTGATATCGAAGCACTCGCGCACCTCCGAGAGGATCACCGGATAGGCGCGGCCGATAAAGTGCCGCGCAACGAAGCCGATGTCGACGGTCACGCCGTGACGGGCCAGTTCGTCTATGAGCGCACGGGCGCTGAGCACCTCGCTGTCGATCAGCACGCCGTCGCAATCGAAAATGATGAGCCCAGGACGCATGATGAGCGATCTAATCCGGCATCAGACCGGACGTCCAGTGACGGCACGATCGCGCGCCTTCCAACGGGCATGCCGTATTGATTGGCCCCGAAGCCCACGCTGGAACACGCCCATAGCGGCGTGGCTATTCATCAAGCGATTGCAGGAACTTGCATGGTGTTCAAGAAGTGCGCTCGCCGGTTGGATCAGCGCGGGGAGGGCTGAGTACCTCTCTCCGCGAGTTCGATATGGGCATTTGCGATGCGCAGCACTTCATCGAAATGCTTGCGGATGATGCGCTCGGCATCTTCGGAATCCCGTTGAATCAAGGCGCTCGCCACTTCCAGATGGTCTGCCTGCAGGCGTGCGCTTTCCTCCGGCGTAGGATCGATGCCGACGGCCGAGAAGGAATATTCATAGAATTCCTCGATGAGGGACAGCAACCGCGTACTGCCCGATGCCCGCGCGATGGACAGGTGGAAGGCGCGGTCTTGCGCGGAGCGCGTCTGGCCGTCAGGCGCACCTTGACGCGCAGCCTCGCGACAACCGCGCAGGATTTGCGACAGCTCCGGGTCCGAGGCATTCGCGCAGGCGAGACGCACTGCGGCGCCTTCGAGCGCCTGACGGATGACCAGTATCTCGCCGAGCTTCTTGTCCACTTCGGCGACGATGACGCCGCCATTCACCTGGCGTAGCACAAGACCTTCGCTTTCGAGACGCGATATCGCCTCGCGCACCGGCGTGCGGCTCACCGCCAGCCGGTTCGACAGCTGGGTCTCGATCATGCGGGTTCCGGCTGGAATCGAACCTCGAAGGATCGCCCGGCGCAACTCCCGATGCACATGAAGAACCACCGGCTCGCGCTCCACCACGGTGAGTTCGGGTCCGGCATCATTGATCTTCATCGTATCCGTCATAGATCCCTGGTCCGTTCTCACGCGGAACGCCTCGATCGCCTCTGTGCCAGCGCCACCAGCCACAGACCGAGTACTGAAATCACTGTCATGAAGGTCGATACCGCGGCAATGGTGGGATCGATGGTCTGCTGCACATTTACCCAAATCTGCCGCGGCAGGGTCGGCTCGGTAAGGCGCGTCAGGAACAGGCTGAGGATGATGTCGTCGAAGGAGGCGACGAAGGCGAACAGCCCGCCGCCCAGAATGGCCGGCCGCAGGTTCGGCAGCGTGACCAGCCAGATCGCCCGCAGCGGCGAGGCACCGAGGCTGCGGGCCGCCCATTCCAGCCGTCGGTCGAAGCCGTAGAGCGAGGCGGTGACGATCATCACCACATAGGGCACGGCGATGATGGTGTGGGCGATCACCAGAGCCCCCGTGGTGCCGAGGATGCGCAGCCGCACATAGAGGAAGTAAAGCCCGACGGCGATGATGATCTTCGGCAGGATCAGCGGGCTCATCACCAGCATGCGCAGCGCCGTCTTGCCGGGGAAGCGGTAGCGCACCAGCGCAATGGAGATGGCAAAGCCGATCACCAGCGAGGTGATCGCGGTGAGCCCGGCAACAAGGAAGCTCAGCCGCGTCGCGGCCATCCACATCGCGTCGCCGAAATAGGCCTCGTACCAGCGCAGCGAGAAGCCCGATGGTGGGAACTCCAGCATCTGGGTCGGGGTGAACGACACAAGGAAAATGATCAGGATCGGCGCGATCAGGATGGCAAGGATGGCGCAGGAGAAGGCGCCGAGGGCAAGGCGTCCGGGGGAGATGCGCGTCATGTCGGTTCTCATTTGGCGCCGCCCCACAGGCGCTCGAAATCGAGGAAGCGATTGGCCATAAGCTGCATGCCGCCCGTCACCATGAGCAGGATCACCGACAGCGCCGCGGCGAAGGTCCAGTCCATCGCCTCGTTGATCTGGATGGCGATCATCAGCGGTAGCGTGGTCTGCTGCGGCCCGCCGAGCATGGCTGGGGTGATGTACATGCCGATCCCTAGCATGAAGACGATGTAGCAGCCGGCGAGCACGCCCGGCCGGGTCAGCGGCAGGAACACCTCGCGAAAGGCGCGGATCGGGCTCGCCCCGAGGCTGCGCGCCGCCAGCATGAGATTGCGGTCGATGCCGTTCATCACGCTGTAGAGGCTGAGGATCATGTAGGGCATCAGGTAATAGGCGAGCGCGAGAACGACCGCCGTGTTCGTACCGATAAAGGCGAATGGCGTGTCGATGATGCCGAGGTCAAGCAGCACGGAATTGAGGATGCCCTGGCGGCCGAGGATGACCATCCACGCATAGGTGCGCACGAGGCCGCTGCTCCAGAACGGGATGAGCACGAAGGCCATCAGCATCACCGCCCAACTCCGGTTCATCGTCACCAGCCAGTAGGCGACGGCATAGCCGCAGACGAGGGTGATCGACAGCGTCACCAATCCGAGCGCGCCGGTATAGGCAAGCACCATCCAGTAGGCCGGCTCCTCGAAAAACATCTCGAAGCCGACGAGGGTGAAGCCGTCCTCGCCATGCACCGATTGCCAGAAGATCCGCGCCAGCGGATAGCCGAAGAACAGCGCGTAGAAGACCAGCACCGGGATGAGGAAGGCCGGGAAGCGCCCCGCCGACAGCCGCCGGGGCGCGGGCGATGCGGCCGCCGAAGCGGCCGCATCATTGGCATGGGCCATGGTCTCGGCCATGGTCAGCGCACCCCGAGGCGGGCCCAGCCGCGTGCGATGTCCTGGCGGTGGGCGCCGAGCCATTCGGCATCCGCGACCCGACCCTCGGCGGCAGTCGCCGGGTTGCCCGGCAGCAGCGGCGCGACGTCCTTGTCGATGAACTTGTAGGCATCGACATTGATCGGGCCGTAATTGGTCGGCTTGGCCAGCGCGGCGAGGCGCTCGGGCTCACACACCCAATTGAGGAACTTCTTGGCCGCCTCGGCATGCGGCGCCCCCTTCGGGATGACGAAGAAGTTCGGGTAGCGCAGATGCTGGTTCCAGTTGATGGCGACCGGCTTGCCCTCGGCCACCATCGGCACCATGCGGCCATTGGGGATGACGATCATGTCCACTTCGCCGTCGGCGAGGAACTGCACCACCTTGGCGTAGCCGTCCGAGAAGACGATGTCGCTGCCGAGTGCGGCGATCTTGTCGAAGGCCTTGTCGATGTCGAAGGGGTAGAGCTTGGCGATGTCCGGGTTCTCGGCCATCGCCGCCTGCTCGACCGGCGGGCGGGTGGCGCCGATGGAGCCGCGCTTGCCGGGAAAGGCCTTCACGTCCCAGAAATCCGCCCAGCTCTTCGGCCCGTTGGGATAGGTCTTGGTGTTGTACGCCATGACCATCGCCCACTGGATGGTGGGGAAGGCATAGGGGTGGCGCATATCCTGCGGGATGCCGGCGAGGCAGCTCTGCGGCACCGATTTCCAGTCGATCGGCTCCAGGAGCTTGTCCTTGGCAAGTGCATTGACCGAGTCGGCGGAGAGGTCGATGACGTCGGCCTCGACATTGCCGGACTGGATCATCACCTTGAGGTTGGCGAAGTTGTAGCCGGCCGCCTCCTTCACCGTGACGCCGCTGGCCTCGGCATAGGGCTTGAACCAGTATTTGCTCTGGTTCTCCTGGTAGTTGCCGCCCAGCGACAGGATCGTCAGGTCCTCGGCGGCCGCGCCCGCCGCGGAAAAGGCGAGGCCGAGCGCCGTGCCGACGGCCAATATGCTCGTGCGAAAGTCTCTGCTGCTCATCCGCATGCTCCAATTGTGGCGATCACGTTCGATCGCCGTCAGCCATTCCCATCAGGCAAGAAGGATCCGTGCATTCTGCGGCTCGAAGCCGACCCAGAGCGGCATGTCCGTCCGGATCGCGGCCCCGACGCCCCGGTTCGGGCGACGGATCTTCAGTTTCTGGCCGTCGGCCAGTTCCACGGTGTAGACGATGCTCTCACCGAGATAGAGTTGAGACACGACGCGGCAGGCCATTGCATTGGCGATGCGGTCCTCGGCCGTGACGAGGCGCAGCCGCTCCGGCCGCACGAACACCGAGGCCACCTTGCCGCCGCCGGCCGCCGGCTCGGCGGCGACGCGGCAGGTGCGCCCGGCAATGTCGACCAGGGTCTCCTCGCCCGCCTGCGTCGCCACCGTGCCTTGCAGGAAGTTGGATTCGCCGATGAAATTGGCGGTGAAGCGATTGGCGGGCGCCTCATAGGTCTCCTGCGGCGAGGAATGGCTGGCGATGCGGCCGTCCTCCATCACCGCGATGTCGTCCGACATGGTCAGGGCTTCTTCCTGGTCATGGGTGACATAGACGACAGTGAGGCCGAGATCGGTCTGGATGCGCTTGATCTCCTCCTGCATCTGCAGGCGCAGACGGCGGTCCAGCGCGCCGAGCGGCTCGTCCATCAGCACCAGCGACGGGCTGAACACCAGCGCGCGGGCGAGCGCTACGCGCTGCTGCTGGCCGCCCGAGAGCTGGTGCGGATAGCGCTCGAGGAAGTCGCCGAGCCCGACCATCCGCAGGAACCCGGCCGAGCGCTCGCGCGTCTCGGCACGGCCGACGCCGCGCATCTTCAGCGCGAAGCCGACATTGTCGAGCACCGTCAGATGCGGGAACAGGGCATAGTTCTGGAACACCATGCCGATGTCGCGCTTGTGCGCCGGCAAGGTGGTGACGTCGCGGCCGTTGATGCGGATCGCCCCGCTGGTCGGCTCGATGAAGCCGGCGATCATCATCAGCGTTGTGGTCTTGCCCGAGCCGGAGGCGCCCAGAAGGGTAAGGAAGCGTCCGGGCTTCAGGTCGAGATCGATGCTGCGCACGGCGGGCGCCTGGCCGAAATCCTTGCGCAGGGCCTCCAGCACCAGTGAGGCCCCCTGCACGCGCGGCTGCGAGCTGTCGGTCGGGTTCGCCATCCGTCAGACGGCCTCCGCCCGGGAGCCCGGTGCCTTCATGTCCGGGACGAGGCCGAGCTCGGCCCAACTGCGGGCGGCGCCGGCATCGCCATATTTCTGCTTCGGCGCGTAATGCCCGTCGACGGTGGCGTCGGCAACAAGGCGGACGAGCTGGCTGTCACGGGTGTGCAGCGAGGCGGCGCGGATGTCGCGCCAGATCATCTCCAGCGGCATGGTGTCGAGCAGCGCACGGGTGCCGATGATGTCGAACGCCTTGGTGGCGACGTTGAGCGCAACCTCACGCGCCGTGTGATGGGCGCTGAGCGAGGCGAGCGCCGCATCGCCCCAGTTCTCCGCCTCCCACAGTCGCGTCGCCAGCATGGCCGAACCGGCCGCCGACTGGATCGAGGCCGCCATATGGCCGACCTCGACCATCAGCCCCTCCTCATTGCGGAGGAAGGGGCGCTTGCGCAGCGTGTCGAGTACGCAGTCGAAAGCACCACGCGCACAACCGATCAGGTGGAACGCCTGCGAGAGCTCCAGCGTATAGGGGTCCTTGGTGATGAAGTCGGCCGGCTCGCCGAGCACGTTCTTCCACGGGATGAACACGTTGGCGAGCGTGGCGCTCCAGCTCACCGTGCCGCGCAGGCCGATGACGCGGTCCCAGCCGTTCTCGTTGAAGGCGAGCCCTTCGCTGCCGGCCTCGACGATCGACAGCGTCAGGCCATCGCGGCTGGTCTGCGCCCCCGGCGCGATCGACCAGTAGAGCAGGTACTTCGCCACCGGCCCGTTGGAGCAGAAATGCTTCGAAGCATTGGCGAGGAAGCCACCTTCCACCGGCTGCATGCCGGCATGGAAGAACAGCTTGGTCTTGGTGTCCTTGCTGGCGACGCTCTCCTGATGGTTCACCTCGCTGCCGAGCGAACCCATCAGTACGCCGTTCTGTGCCACGTCGCCGAGGATGCGCCGCTTCTGCTCCTCATTGCCGAGCCGCGCCACTGCACCGCACTGGTGATAATGGATGATCAGGTTCCAGCCGGTGGTCGAGCAGGCCCGGGCAATCGCCTCGGTGACGACGTAGCAGCCGAGATGCGCGTTGCCCGCCTCCGGCGCCTCGCCGCCATAGGCCTTCGGCACCGCCAGCTTGAGCAGGCCGGCCTCGCGCAGCAGGGCGATATTCGCGTCGGTGAACCGCGCGGCCTTGTCGAAGCCCTTGTCCGCCAGCTTTATCCTGGCCGCCACCGCATTGGCGACGTCCAGCCACCGCTGCTGCTCGCTCGTCAGATTGGTCCACATCACTGTCATTCCCTGGGTGCCTCGCGGCACAAGATGGAGCGAATTTCATGCATGCTGCATGCAGAACGTCAACCGGGAAATGACGAAACCTGAGCGTCATCACATCAATGAATAAGCTTTAGGCTGGAATCGCAAAATCTCACAAAATTTCAGCAATCACTGCATATTATGAGTTCAGTCTTGCCATTCGCATAATTTTGTTCGGATCGTCTTGCCTTCCATGAAGCGCGGCGCCTTAATATCACTGCATGCAGATAATGGATATGCCCATGCTCCGTGATTCCGCCGAACCGTTTTCACCACCGCCCGGCTTCGCCCGGCTGCGCCGCCTCATGCAGGAGGAAAATCTCGATGCAGTGATCGTCGGGCCGAGCGCCAGCTTTCGCCAACTCATTGGCCGCGATGCGAATCTCACGGAACGCCTGGTCGCGCTCCTGCTGACGGCGCAGGGTGCCACCATCATCGTCCCGCGCCTGCAGGCTCCGCTCTATGAGCACCTGCCGTTCGCCTGCGCCGTCTGGGACGAGCATGAGGACCCCACCCTCATTGCATGCAGGATCCTGCGCGAGCAAGGTTGCCGCACCGTCGGCGTCAATCGCGAGTTCTGGGCCGGCTTCCTGCTGCGCCTGCAACGCCATGCGCCGGAGATCGCCTTCGGCAGCGCGGCGGCGCTCGACCTGATGCGGGCGATCAAGACCCCGGCCGAGATCGACGCCCTCGCCCGCGCCGCGCACCGGCTCGACGCGGTATGGGTCCGCTTCCTCGACGACTATCCGGTACTGACCGGCCGAACCGAGCTCGAACTGCGCGCCGCTATCGCCGCGCTGATGCAGCAGCACGGCTTCTCCTCCACCGCCTGGATCGACGTCGGCGCCGGCGTCAACGGCGCCTCGGCGCTGCATCACGGCTCGGACTATGTGATCCAGAAGGGCGATCCTGTGGTGTTCGATTTCGCCGGCGTGTTTGAGGGCTGGTGCGCCGACATTTGCCGCATCGCCACCGCCGGCGCGCCGGAGCCGGACTATCTCGCCGCCTATGCCGTCCTGCTCGACGCGCAGGAGGCCGCCTTCCAGGCCATACGCCCCGGCGTGCTTGCAAGCGCGCCCGACGCGGCGGCGCGCGCCGTCCTCGCCGCCGCCGGCTATGGCGAGGCCTTCACCCATCGCGTCGGCCACGGCATCGGCCTTGACGCGCATGAGGAGCCCTATCTGGTGCGTGGCAGCGAACTGCCGCTCGCCATCGGCATGGTGATGTCGGACGAGCCGGGCATCTATCTGCCTGGCCGCTGGGGCATGCGCGTCGAGGATATCGTCGCGCTGACCCCGGACGGTCCCGTCCGCCTCACCCAGGCCCCACATTCCCTCGCCATCCAGAAGTAGCCGCAGATGACCCCAGCCCCCATCTTCCCGCCCCGCTTCCCGGTCGACGAATTCCGCTCCCGCCTTGCCGCGCTACGCGCCATCATGGCCGAGCGGCGGGTCGATCTGCTGGTCGTCGACCAGTTCGAGCACATGGTCTATTTCGGCGGGCATCTGCCGACCGCCGCCATGTATCAGGCGCTGCTCGTTCCGCTCGCCGGCGAGCCGGTGGCGGTGATCCGCGCGCTCGACGCGCCGGTGTTCAGCGAAACCAGCTGGCTCTCCGACTGCGTGGCGATCGGCGACGGCGATAACCCGGTCGCCGTGGTCGCGCAGACCATCATCGCGAAGAGCCACGGTGCCGGCACCGTCGGCATCGAGCGCGACAGCCATTTCCTGACCGTCAACCGCGCGCTGGAACTCGAAGCCCGCCTGCCGGATGCGCGGATCGCCGATTTCTCCGGCGTCATGTGGGAGATGCGGCAGGTGAAGTCGCCGCTGGAACTCGCATGCCTCGAAGTCGCGGCCGAAATCTGCGACCGCGCTACCGCTGCCGGCTTCGAGGCTGCTGCCGCGGGAGTGAACGAGCGGGAGGTCTGCGCCGCCATCACCCGTGAAGCGCTGCGCTGTGGCGCCGACAACACCCGTCTGGTGCTGATGGCTTCCGGTCCCCGCTCGGCGGCGCTGCACGGGGCGCTCGGCCACCGCACCCTCGCCGAGGGCGACATCCTGCATGTGGAGATGGTGCCGCATTTCCGTGGCTACACCTCGCGCATCATGCGGCCGAAATCGATCGGCGCCCCCACCGACGAGCAGTTACGCACGGCGGAAGCGATGATCCGCATCCAGGATGAGCAGTTCCGCGCCATGAAGCCGGGCGCGCAGGCGCGCGAGGTGGACCGTATCCTGCGCGAGGGCATCCTCACCGCCGGCCTGCGCGACAGTTACACCAACGTCACCGGCTACACGCTCGGCCTCGTCTTCATCCCGCGCACCAGCGACTTCACCCGCGTCTTCCTCGCCGACAGCGACTGGCGGCTGGAGGAGAACTCGGTGTTCCACATGTACGCCTGGGCCGGCGGCATGGCCTTCAGCGAGACCGTCGTCGTCACGCCGGAGGGCGGACGATGCCTTACCCGCATGGAGCGCCGGCTGTTCAGCTGAACGCCGCCACGAGAAGGAACGACGCCATGTCCGCCGACAACGACTCCGCCGCGAGCAAACAGGTCATCTTCGATTATTACCGCCGCGTCTGGGAGGAGGGCGACGCCTCCGCCATCCCCGCGCTGTTCGCGCCCGGCTATGTCAACCATGCCGGCGCGCGCGGTACGCTGAAGGGGCCGGACGGCATCCTGGCCAATTACCGGTCGCTGAAGGACGCCTTCCCGGATGTCGCCTTCACGCTCGACATCGTGGTGTCGGAGGGCAGCCGCGTTTGCGCCTATTACACCATGACCGGCACGCATGAGGGCGCGTTCATGGGCATCGCCCCCACTGGGCGGGCGGTGACGGTGCCGGGCATCGGCATCTATGAGGTGAAGGACGGCATTATCGTCGAGAGCTGGGTGGTGCGCGATTCCCTGGTGCTGCTGCGCCAGCTCGGGGCCGACGTCGCCGTCAAGGCGGCATGAGGACGATCCCCGAGGGCTTCCTCGCCGACCTCGCGGCGCTGCTGGAAATTCCCGGCGTCGCCACCTGGGAGCACCGCCGTGCCGATCTCGACCGGGCGGCGGAATGGCTACGGCAGCGGCTGGAGCGCGCCGGCCTGCATGCAGGATGCCTCACGGACCTCCCCGGTCCCGCTTATGTCTATGCGCAGACCGAGCTTCGGCCGGAGCGCCCCACCTTGCTCGTCTACGGTCATTATGATGTCCAGCCGGCGGACAAGGCCGATGGCTGGACCGCTGATCCGTTCCGGCCCGATCTGCGCGATGGACGGGTATATGCGCGCGGTGCCGCCGACCAGAAGATGAACCTCCTCCTGCCGGTCTTCGCGCTGGAGGAGATCGACCCCGCCGCCCTGCCTTGGAATCTCAAATTCTTCTACGAGGGCGAGGAGGAGATTTTCAGCCCCCATCTCGACGCGGCGCTGGTGCGCTACCGCGAGCTGCTGCGCTGTGACGCGGTGTTCAGCACTGATGGTTGGCAGTACAGCCCCGATCAGGGCGATCTACGCCTCGGCCTGCGCGGTTTTTGCGGGCTGGAAGTCGCCGTTACCGGCCCGTCGCGAGACCTGCATTCAGGTACCTTCGGTGGCGCGGTGCCCAATCCGGTGCAGGCGCTGGCCCGCGCACTGTCGCATCTCCATGACGAGGAGGGCCGCATCGCGGTGCCCGGCTTCTTCGACGACGCTGTCCTGCCGGGCGAGGCCGAGCGGCAGGTGCTGCGCGAGCAGCCCGTCGACCGCGCCGCCTGGCTCGCCCGCGCCGGCCTGACGGACGAGGCCATCGCGCCCGACCTTGCCATAGACGAGGTGACTGGCCTGCACCCGACCATCGAGATCCACGCTCTGGAGGCCGGCCACTATGCGATGGGCCTGCGCACCATCGTGCCCTCCTCGGCTAGTGCCCGCCTCTCCTGCCGGCTGGTGCCCGGCCAGCGTCCAGACGCCGTCGCCGCGCTGGTCGGGGAGTTCCTTGAACGCATTATCCCCCTGCGGTTCGGCCGCCGCATCGCCGTGCTGCCGGGCAGTTCGCGTCCCTACCGCATCGCGCGCGAGGACCCGTTCCAAGAGCTCGCCGCGACGATCCTCGCCCGCGTGGACGGCCGGCCGCCGCGCACCAGCTATTCCGGCGGCAGTATTCCGATGCCGGGCGCCATGGCGTCGGCGCTCGGTGTCGGCACCATCCTGTTCGGCTTCGCCCTGCCGGATGAAAACATGCACGGCGTCGACGAATTTTGTCGCCTGACCGACATCGAACGCGGTCTCGCCGCTTGGCGGCGGCTGCTTCGACAGACGCCGCCAAGACCCCCTCAGCCATGAATTCTCCGATATCCTGATGGCAGATGGTCGTAAGGAGCGTGGCCTGATGAGATGTGCAGCAGGGACGTCGGCGTTTTCCATCCGTATGACCCGTCTCAATCGCGTCAGGCCGACATCGACGGATAAGGCCGTGCGCAGGTGACGCTGCCGCTCCGTTTCAAGCGTGGCGCTTACGTTACGGTGTCTGCAGTTTGAAGCTGTGTGCCACGAAGCTGCTTGCTTTCCCCAGCCGTTCGGTCTTTCTGCAAGAACGCCTGCCGTTAATGAGCGGGTGGTTGCATTCTCGCCGATGCAGGGAAAGCCGCGCAGGCGCCTGCCTGAGACGATCGTCTAGCTTGCGTGCCTGGCTAAAAACGGCGGAAGCAACGTAACAACCAGAAACGACGCCGAGTAAGAGGGGAAACGTTGCAATGAGTGGGCTTCTCGCCTGCAGTCGCGTGATCGACTGGGTCAATGAGCGGTTTGGCCGTGTCGCAGATTACTGCGTGCTCTTTGCCTGCCTGATCAGCGCCGGCAATGCGACTGTGCGCTACCTTTTCAGCTACAGCACCAACGGCCTCCTGGAGATCCAGTGGTATCTGTTCGGGGCCGTGGTGCTGCTCGGCGCGTCCTACACATTGAAGAGAAACGAGCACGTCCGGGTCGATCTCGTTTATATGATGCTATCTGATCGCGGGCGGCTGTGGGTCGACTCCATCGGATTCATCGTCATCCTGATTCCGGCCGGCCTCTATCTCACCTGGCTCAGCTTCCCCTTCTTCTGGCAGGCCTATGTCTCCGATGAGGTTTCGCAGAATGCCGGCGGCCTGATCCTGTGGCCGGCCAAGTTGCTGTTGCCGCTCGGCTTCTTTCTGCTCACGCTCCAGGGCGTGTCGGAGCTGATCAAGCGCATCGCGGCGCTGCACGGCGATATCGCCGTCGAGACCCACTACGAGAAGCCGCTGCAGTGATGCGGTACCTGCCGCGTCTGCCCGCCGCCTCTCTCCTTCCTCATCACGAGTGAGCCCGACATGTTCTCCCATGGCGTGATGCCCCCGCTGATGTTCGGCGGCATGATCTGTTTCATGCTGGCCGGCTTTCCCGTCGCCTTCTCGCTGGTCGCGGTCGGCCTTTTCTTCGGCTCGCTCGGTATCCTGACCGACCACTTCCACTCGAGTTTCCTGCAGGCGTTGCCGCTGCGCTTCTACGGCATCATCTCCAACGACCTGTTGCTGGCGATCCCGTTCTTCACCTTCATGGGTGCGATCCTCGAGCGCTGCGGCCTGGCCGAGGACCTGCTCGAAGGCACCGGAAAACTGTTCGGCCGAGTCCCCGGTGGTCTCGCTTATGCGGTGATCATCGTCGGTGCCATTCTCGGCGCCATCACCGGCACCGTCGCGGCCTCCGTCATCGCCATGGGCGTGATCTCGCTGCCGGTGATGATGCGCTACGGCTACGATCAGAAGCTCGCCACCGGCGTCATTGCCGCTTCCGGCACCATCACGCAGCTGATCCCGCCTTCGCTGGTGCTCATCGTGCTTGCCGAGCAGCTCGGCAAGCCGGTCGGGGACATGTATCTCGGCGCCATCGGGCCCTCGATCCTGCAGGTCCTGCTGTTCCTCGCCTATGTGTTCGTGCTGTCGTTCATCAAGCCGCAGCACATGCCGCCGCTGCCGCCCGAGGCGATCGGGGAGGGCGGATGGCCGCTGATCAAGCAGGTGCTGTGGGGCATGATCCCCTCCATCGTGCTGATCGCGCTGGTGCTGGGCACGCTGGCGCTGGGGCTTGCCACTCCCACCGAAGCCGGCGCTATGGGCGCGGTCGGCGCCATCGTGCTCGCCGCCCTGCACCGGCGCCTCAGCTGGAACCTTATCCGTCAGGCGATGGCATCCACCATGCGGCTCACCGCCATGGTGGTCTTCATATTGATCGGTGCCACCGTATTCAGTCTGGTGTTCCAGGGCATGGACGGTTCGCGCTGGATCGAACATCTGCTCTCGCAGCTGCCGGGCGGCCGTGTCGGCTTCCTGATCTTCGTGAACATATTTGTGTTCTTCATCGCATTCTTTCTCGATTTCTTCGAGATCGCGTTCATCATCATCCCGTTGCTGGTGCCAGTGGCGGTCAAGCTGGATATCAACCTGATCTGGTTCGGCGTCCTGCTCTGCGTGAACATGCAGACGGCGTTCATGCACCCCCCCTTCGGCTTCGCGCTGTTCTATCTGCGCGGCATCGCTCCGCCTTCGATCCGTACCTCGCAGATCTATTGGGGTGCGCTTCCGTGGCTGCTTATGCAGCTCATCCTGGTGGTGGTGGTGATCCTGTGGCCGGAATCGGTCACCTATTGGATCGATGCCGGTACAGGGATCGATCCCTCCACCATCGAGCTGAACATTCAGCCGTTCGACGCGCCGGCGCTGGACATGACGCCGCCGAAGTTCTGACCACTTGAGCGCCGGTCGTCTGAATGGCCGGCGCATCCCGTTCAAGCGTCAAATAGCTGGCTTTGCTGGCCAACTGTGCCGCGAATGGCTGCCGGACCGAGTTGAACGCACAGGCACGGTGGCCTGCCCGGGGCAGCGGGGAGGCGGTGCCGGCAGGATGCAGGAGAATGGGCGCACGGCCTGCGTCCTTGCCGGCGATTGCACAATCATGCCATCTGTCATAAATACGCGCTGCCAGCCGTGTATTCCTCCCGGCGTGCGCGAGATATGACGCCCTGAGCCTCCTTGGCCGGTGTTCGCGCGATCGTCCGTACTCCCTTCCGCTCAATTGTGCCCAAAGCTCGATTGCGCGATAAGGCGGGCTTCCAAGCCCGCCGCATTCTGGATATTTCAAGCATGAACTCTGCGCTTCCCACGCCGGATAATCCCCATCCCGGCATGGGGTTCAGGCAGTTCGTGGCATTCATCGCGATGATGATGGCCACCAACGCCATCGCCATCGATTCGATGTTGCCGTCGCTTCCCGAGATCGGGCGGGCATTGAACATCGATACCGCCAACCATACGCAGCTGATCATCACCAGTTATCTCCTGGGCTTCGGCGCGGCGCAGATCATCTACGGCCCGCTCGCCGACCGCTTCGGCCGCCGTCGCGTGCTGCTGGTGGGAATGGCCATCTATACGCTGGCATCGTTGGGAGCGGTTTTCGCGACCACGTTCGAAGTGATGATGGTGGCGCGCGTGCTGCAGGGCGTTGGTGCGGCGGCCACCCGTATCCTTGCCGTCGCCATCGTGCGCGACTGCTATTCCGGCCGGCAGATGGCGCGGGTGATGTCGCTGTCCTTCATTGTGTTCCTTGCGGTGCCGGTCATCGCGCCGTCGATCGGCCAGCTCGTCGTGCTGGTTGCTCCCTGGCGAGCGATCTTCGGCATGCTGCTGATTTTCGGATCGCTGCTGATCTTCTGGATCATGGCCCGCCTGCCGGAAACCCTGCATCCGGACGATCGTATCCCGATCTCCTATCGCGGCATCACCTATGCCTTCGGGCTGGTGCTGCGCAGCCGCATCAGCATGGGCTACATGTTCGCCATGACGATGATCATGAGCGGGTTGTTCGCCTTCATCACCAGCGCCCAACAGGTGTTTTCCGTCGTCTTCAATGCCGCCAGCCTGTTCACGCTGATCTTCGCCGGCATTGCCCTCTTCATGGCCATGTCCTCGTTCCTGAATTCGCGCATCGTCGAGCGGCTTGGCATGCGCCGGGTGTCGCATGCGGCGCTGCTCGGCTATCTCGCGGTCACCTGCATCCATGCCGTATTGGTGGTCATGGGGCATGAAACCCTGCTGCTTTTCTCGGTGCTGCAGGCCGTCACCATGTTCTTCTTCGGCCTCGTCGTGTCGAACTTCAACGCCATGGCAATGGAGCCGGTCGGCCATGTGGCCGGGACTGCCTCTTCGCTGCTGGGCTTCACCACCACAATTGGCGGGGCGATCATCGGCTCCAGCCTTGGTCAGATGTTCGACGGCACCACCCTGCCGCTCACGGTCGGCTTCGCCGCTTTTGGCGTTGCCGCTCTCGGCTTTGTGCTCTTCGCCGAACATGGCCGGTTGTTCCGGGCGCATTCGCATAGTACTTCGCCCCCAGCAAAGAAATAGAGGCAAATATATCCTGTAATTCCCGATTTATCTGCCCGATACGCCGATATTATTTCGTGTTGGGGGGCGGATGTCCGCGTTGTACCCACCTTCGTAACAGGTGCTGGGTAACAGGAGTGTATCGCGATACGTAACGCTGTTGTTGCGAGCGTTTTTTTCTAGCCGCTCCTCTTGCTGTTAATGCACAGCAGGGAGCGGGCGTTGTTGCCGGCGCGACTTCCGGCGCCGTAGGCGGTGCGATTGTCGGCGGTCCGGTCGGAGCGGTGGTTGGCGGCGTGGCCGGCGCTGAGGTCGGCGGCATTGCCGAGGATCATCGCACGCGCTTCCACCATTATGCCGTCGAGGAACGGGTACCTTCCTACAGCTGTGACCGCGAGGTGGTCATCGGTGCCGAGCTGCCGACGGCGGGTGTACGCTATTACGAGGTGCCTGTGGAAAATGGCGTCACCGAATACCGTTGCACGGTGGTGAACGACCAGACGGTCTTGGTCGATCCGCGCACCCATCGCGTGGTGCAGGTTCTGGAATAATCTCGCGGCCGGGCTTTACGTCGTCTCGGCAACCGGCTTCCCCGCTCCCTCGGGGAGGCCGGTTACGCGGTCGCGTTGCCGTCTAAGATCGCGAGCGACGTCAAGGATGAGTGCACCCAGGTCGGTTTCATCGACCAGAAGCGCCGCGTCTTCCGGAGGCAGCCATATCAATACGCGCTCGTTGCGCTCCGGCCAGTCGTCGAGCTGGCGCTTCACTTCCAGCAGATACACCGAGACCTGTACCAGCACGAATTGGCGGTCGATGCGCTTCCAGTAGCGATATTGCCCGGCGCGCTTGCGGATGACTTGCCCGACCAGCCCGGCTTCCTGCCGCGCTTCGATCTCGGCGGATTTCCAGTCCTTGCGTCCCTTGATCGGCCACCCCTTGGGAATGACCGGCCGGTGCGTCTCCCGCGAGGAGAGCACGAGCATCTCCAGCCGGCCGGCCTCCGACCAGCGATAGGCAAGCGCGGCGACCTGTGGCAGCGGATAGCCATGTGCCGCACGCTTCTTGCGTTGTTTGACCTTGTCCATGAGGGCATATGTAAACAAGTTCGGCGAATATTCGATCCTCGAATCCGGCCATGCGACGAAGCGACATGACGATCGAACTTACGATGCTCGGCTGGACGCTGGTGCTGGCGCTCCTGCAAATATTTCTGGCTGCGATGCTCCGGACCCAGGAGACTGGGCTCGATTACAATGCCGGGGCGCGAGACCGACCGGGGCTACCTGAGGGTGTTCTTGCCGGCCGCTTGCGCCGGGCGCAGGCCAATCTTTTGGAAACCTTGCCGCTGTTCGCTGCGGCGGTGCTGATCGCGCATATCGCCGGCCGGAACGGTACCGCGACCTTCTGGGGCGTCTGGTTGTACTTCCTGTCCCGCATCGCCTATGTGCCGCTTTACGGCTTCGGCGTGCCTTATCTGCGTTCCCTTGTCTGGCTGGCTGGCGTGCTCGGATTGGCGCTGATCCTGATCGCCATCCTGCGGCCCTGGTAGGTGGCGCCATCACGCAAGGCACTGGATCCGCTTGCAAATGTTACGCTCTTCAGCGCAGGAAGGTTCGGCCTTTGGTCGAACCTTCCTCGTTTTGGGCAACGGTGACGCGCTCCGCCCGTGGATCGTGGTTAGTGCTGATGCAGCAATGTGGCGAGTGCCTGGGCGACGCTGCGCGTCACCCGGCGCTTGTACTTGCGGTGCACGAGCTGGCCGTTGTGATAGATGTCCTGCTCGACATAGAGTTCCTCACCGTCCCAGCGCAGAATATTGTCGGACTGGGTGGTTTCGATGACCCCGATCTCGCGGATCAGATTGCCGTCGGGCGTGCTGGTGGACATGAGATCCTCCTCGATTGGCGTTCCTCACAAGGCTCTGGCGGCCCCGTCGGCACAGCATAGGCGCGGGGCGAAGCGGCCGCCAAGGGCTTTGCCTCAATTCGAATCCGCCGGCTCTATCTGTCCGCGCCGCTGCAGCCAGCTTGCGACCAGCCAGCACAGCAGCGCCCAGGCGCTGCCGGCACACCACCCGGCAAGGACGTCCGTCGGCCAATGCACGCCAAGATAGATACGGCTGAGGCCGATCAGCAGCGTCAGCCCCAGCGCTACCCCCAGCACATAGACCTTTATGCATCGCTTGCTTTCCGTGCGCACGATCAGAACACCGAGCGTGAGATAGGTGACGGCGGCGCCCATGGCATGGCCGCTGGGAAAGCTCAGTGTGTGGACATCGACTAGACGATCAACGATGTCGGGTCTGGGGCGGTTGAAGCCAATCTTCAGCGCGAAGCTGAGCAGCATCCCGCTGCTGGTGGCGATGAGCACGAACAGAGCGGCAGCGCGCTTGCCGTCCACGGCGAGGTAGCCGGCAGTCAGCAGGGTGAGGGTGGCGAGCCCGGTGGTGCTGCCCAGGCTGGTAAAGTCGCGCACCGCGATCTCCAGCCAGATCGGTCCGATCGGCAAAGCCGGGTTGCCGGCCTGACGGAACAGGAGCAGCACCGTTTCATCGAAGCCGCGGGTCTCCCCCTCGTGCACGCCATCGGCAATGAGGGCAAAGACCAGTAGGCCGGCGGCGGCCAAGGCCAGGATGAGCAGGCCGCCGATCTCGGCGGGGTTGGCGCTCCGGCGCGGCGGATTGGTTGGCGTGACGGACATGTCGTTCTCATGATGACGGATTTTTCGCCGGATGGGAACCGAAGCACGGTCGGGGTGTTTCTTCGTCACATTCACGACGGAGGCATTTATGTTCAAAGGTGGTCTGCTCTGGCTCCTTGGAATTCCCCTGCCGATCATCCTGGTCTTGTGGCTGCTCGGCTATCTGAACTGAATGATCCCGGACATCGCCGGTCTCTCCCCGCCGTTAAGCGGGAGGAGGGAAGAGTTTTAAAACATATGCGCGTAGGGGAAATCTCGAGAAGATGCAGGCGTGTGGGTGATGCCGCCGGGGTGTTCGTGGGAGTTGGGCAAAAGTGGAGATGCATGGCGTTGAGGAACACGACGTCGCACTGATGGGCCTGTCGGTCTTCATTGCGATGGCGGCATCCTATACCGCGCTCGACTTGGCGACTCGCATTCCGCCCGCCGTGGGCGCGGCACGGCGTTGGTGGCTATGCGCCGCGGCCGCGGTTCTCGGTGGCGGCATCTGGTCCATGCATTTCATCGGCATGATGGCGATCCGCCTGCCCATTCCGGTCGCCTATGACTCGCTGCAGACGTTGGCTTCCTTCATCGTCGCGCTGGTCGCCACCGGGGTGGCGTTCTATGCCGCGAGCCGCCGCGGCGGTCGACGGGCGATGCTGACCGGCGGCGTCGTCATGGGGCTGGGCATCGTCGGCATGCACTATGCCGGCATGGTGGCTATGCGCATGCAGGCGCGAGCAAGCTATGAGCCGATGCACATGGCGGTCGCCGTATGCGTGGCGATCGTTGCATCGACCGCGGCGCTTTGGCTCTCCTTCCGGCTTCACTCGACCGCGCAGAGGCTTGCGGCGGCCGCCGCACTCGGCATCGGCATTTCCGGCATGCATTACATTGCCATGGCCGGCTTTTCCATGGTTCCGGACATGTCGATTCCGGTGCCGGCCGCCGGCACCTTGGTGGGGTCGGGACAATTGGTGACTGCCGTCACCGCCTCGACGGTGGTGATCCTGTTCACGGCGATCCTGGCCGTCATGTATGATCGGCGCTCGGGCGTGATGGCGGATCACGCCGCGGCGATGGTGCGCGACAGCGAGGAACGCTTCCGTCACCTCTATCGCCACACGCCGCTGCCGCTGCACTCGCTGGGTGCCGATGGGCGTATCCAGCAGGTGAGCCATAGCTGGCTCGATCTCCTTGGCTATCGCGAGGAAGAGGTGACGGGTCGGCTGCTGACCGATTTCATGACGCCGGACTCCGCCCGCCGCCGCAACGAGGAGCATTGGCCGCGCCTGCTGAGTGCCGGGGAACTGCACGAGGCGGAATATACGATGGTCGCCAAGGACGGCCGTCACATCGACTGCGTTCTTTCGGCCGTCGCCGAACGCGATTCCGGGGGGCATCTCGTCAAGACGTTGTGCGGTCTCGTCGACGTGACGGAACGCAGGCGGGCCGAGGCGGCGCTGCGCCAGGCGCAGAAGCTGGAGGCGGTAGGACAGCTGACTGGCGGAATCGCCCATGATTTCAACAATCTGCTGGCGGTGATCGTCGGCAATCTCGAACTCGCGCGCCGCCGCTCGCAAGAGGATGAACGCCTGCGTACCTTGCTGGAAAACACCATGCAGGCGGCACAGCGCGGCGCCGCGCTGACCCAGCGCATGCTTGCCTTCGCCCGACGGCAGGATCTAAAGCCCGAGCCGGTCGACGTGCCGGAACTGGTGCTCAGTATGGCCGATCTGCTGCGCCGCTCGATCGGCCCGACGATCAATGTGGAAACCCGCTTTCCGCTTGGCCTGCCGAAAGCGATGGTCGATGCCAACCAGCTCGAACTGGCGCTGCTGAATCTGGTGGTGAACGGCCGGGATGCCATGCCGGAGGGCGGCACCATCGTGATCAGCGCCAGCGAGGCCAAGGCGGAGATCGTGGGGGAGGAGGCCGAGGCCAGCTTCTTCTGCCTGACCGTCGCCGACGATGGTATCGGCATGGACGAGACGACGCTGGCGCGGGCGACGGAGCCGTTCTTCACCACCAAGGGGGTGGGGAAGGGGACCGGGCTTGGCCTCGCCATGGTGCATGGGCTGGCGGCGCAGTCCGGCGGCCGGCTGACGCTCACCAGCCGGGCGGGGCAGGGCACCACGGCGTCGATCTATCTGCCGATCGCTCCCGGCTCTCGCGTCACTCTGGCGGCCCCGGCGGCGCCTGCCGTCCCGCCACCGCGGCGCGAGGACGGTTCGCAGCGGGTGCTGGTGGTCGATGACGATCAACTGGTGCTCTCCGCGACCGCGGCGATGATCGAGGATCTCGGCTACCAGGTCGTCGAGGCGAGTTCGGGCAATGAGGCGCTGATGCTGCTTGCCAATGGCGAGATCTTCGACGTCGTCCTGACCGACCAGGCGATGCCGGGCATGACCGGGCTGCAGCTCGCGGCGGCGATTGGCGAGCGTTTTCCGTTACTTCCGATCATTCTTGGCACCGGCTACGCGCAACTTCCCGATGGTGCCGATGCCCGTTTCCGCCGGCTTGCCAAGCCGTTCGGGCAAGATGCACTCGACCGGGTGCTGAGCGAGGTGCTGCATCGGCCGGTCGACAATGTGGTATCCTTATCCTCGCGCCAGGCGTGAGGGAATATTGTCGACCGCATCGTGACAGCGTGCCGGCGAATGATTATATCAAATGCGTCCGGGGGAGCCTCGTCAGGAGGCTGAGAGGCCATCGGCGCAAACGGCTTGAATATCAGCGTTTTGCGGCATGGCGACCCTTTGAACCTGATCCAGTTTGGACTGGCGGAGGGAGGCTGCATGAGCGATCCAATCACTCTCGATCATGACGAAGCGGCGACGGCCCGGGCCGCCAACGCCATGCGCGTCACCATTGTCGGCGCCGGCGTGGCGGGGCTGACCTGCGCCCACGCCTTTGCGCAGCGTGGCGCCCAAGTTACTGTTATCGAAAGGAAATCCGGCTCCGGGCAGGGATGTTCCTGGTATGCCGGCGGCATGCTGGCGCCGTGGTGCGAGCGCGAGAGCGCCGAGCCGCTGGTCGCCGAACTCGGCTTCGAGTCGCTCGACTACTGGCGCCGGGAAGTGCCGGGCGTGCCCGCCGAGGGCAGCCTCGTGCTGGCGCAGGCGCGCGATCTGCCTGATCTCAAACGGTTTTCCCGCCGAACCGAGGGCTATGAGTGGATCGACGGCGCCCGGCTCGGGGAGCTGGAGCCGGACCTCGCCGGCCGTTTCGAGCAGGGGCTGTTCTTCCCGACCGAGGCGCATCTCGAGCCGCGCAAGGCGCTCGCCGCACTCACCGGGCGGCTGGTTAGTGAGTATGGAGTTACCTTCCGCTACCAGTCCGACGTGTCCAGTGAGGTGTACGATCCGGCCAGCTCGTCCGCGCCGGTGGACGATGAGGCCGACGTGGTGCTGGATTGCCGCGGCCTCGCCGCCCGCGACGTGCTCGCCGACCTCCGGGGGGTGAAGGGCGAGATGCTGGTGCTCTACTCCACCGAGATTTCGCTGAAGCGGCCGGTGCGCATGCTGCACCCGCGCATTCCGGTCTATATCGTGCCGCGCGGCGACGGGCATTTCATGATCGGCGCCACCTCTATCGAGAATGACGAGCGCGGGCGGGTGACCGGGCGCTCGCTGCTGGAGCTGCTCTCCGCCGTCTATGCGCTGCATCCTGCTTTCGGCGAGGCAGAGGTCGTGGAGATCGGCGCCGATGTGCGGCCGGCCTTCCCCGACAACCTGCCGCGCATTCGCCGGCGGGGCCGCACGATCCTGGTCAACGGTTTCTACCGCCATGGCTTCCTGCTGGCGCCGGCGCTCGCCCGCCGCGCCGCGGAGCTGGCTTTCGACGGGACGCATTTCCCGGAGGTGATGGATGAAGATCGTCGTGAATGGTGAGGCGGCGGAAATCCGCGCCGCCACTCTTGCCGAGCTGATGGCCGAGCTCGGCTATGCCGATGCCATCGTCGCCACCGCCGTGAACGGGGCGATGGTGCGCAAGGCCAAGCGTGACGCAACCCCGATCGCCGCCGGCGACCGGGTGGAAATCCTCGCGCCCATGCAGGGAGGCTGAGATGGACGCCTATACGCCCCACACCGCCGCCGACCCGGTGGAATTCTACGGCACGCAGGTAAATTCGCGGCTGCTGCTCGGCACCGCGCAATATCCTTCGCCGGCGATCCTGGCCGAGGCGATCCGCGCCTCGGCGGCGGAGATCGTCACCGTATCGCTGCGCCGCGAATCCGGCGCGGCGAAAGCCGGGCAGTCCGAGCCTGGGAAAGCACTTGCCGGCCAGAGCTTCTGGCAGCTGATCCGCGACCTCGGCGTCAAAGTGCTACCCAACACCGCCGGCTGCAAGACGGTGAAAGAGGCGGTGACCACCGCCGAGATGGCGCGCGAGCTGTTCGACACCCCGTGGATCAAGCTGGAGGTGATCGGCGAGGACGACACGCTGCAGCCCGACGTGTTCGGCCTCGTCGAGGCGGCGAGGATCCTGACCCGTGACGGCTTCCAGGTGTTCCCCTACACCACGGACGACCTGATCGTCGCCGACAAGCTGCTTGCCGCCGGCTGCGAGGTGCTGATGCCCTGGGGGGCGCCGATCGGCTCCGGTCGCGGGCTGAACAACCCTTACGGCCTGCGCTCGATGCGGGCGCATTTCCCGCGCGTGCCGCTGGTGGTGGATGCCGGCGTCGGCCTGCCCTCGCATGCGGCGGCGGCGATGGAGTTCGGCTATGACGCGGTGCTGCTCAACACCGCCGTCGCCAAGGCCGGCGACCCGGTGAAGATGGCTCGCGCCTTCGCGCTCGCCATCGAGGCCGGGCGCGAGGGGTTCCGCGCCGACCCGATGGAGGCGCGCGACATGGCGGCGCCTTCCACCCCGGTGATGGGGCAGGCGCATTTCGGCTAGACGGCCCGCCTTGACGGCACGGGGACGGATGCCGCCGCCCCCGGCCGTGGCGAGACCTGCCCGCGGCAACGGCAAAACCAAGAAAGACGCCACATGAAGCTCGACCCCTTCTACCTGATCGTCGATCGCGCCAGCTGGCTGCCGCGGCTGCTGCCGCAGGGCGTGAAGCTGGTGCAGCTGCGCGCCAAGGACATGGAGACGGACGAGCTGCGGCGCGAGATCGCCGAGGCCAAGGCGGTGTGCGCGCGCTATGGCGCGCAGCTGGTGGTCAACGACTATTGGCAGCTCGCCATCGATGCCGGCTGCGACTTCGTGCATCTCGGCCAGGAGGACCTCGCTGAAGCCGACGTGCCGGCGATCCGCCGCGCCGGAATGCGGCTTGGGGTCAGCACCCATGACGAGGCGGAACTCGACACCGCGCTGGCGGTGCAGCCCGACTATGTGGCGCTGGGGCCGGTCTATCCGACCATCCTCAAGGCGATGAAATGGGCGCCGCAGGGGCTGGAGCGCGTGGCCGGATGGAAGAAGCAGGTCGGCGACCTGCCGCTGGTGGGCATTGGCGGCGTCAATCTCGACCGTGCCCGCGGCGTGCTCGACGCCGGCGCCGACAGCATCTCGGTGGTGACCGACGTGCTGCTGAACCCGCACCCGGAAGCCCGTGCCCGCGCCTTCGTCGAGCTGACCCGCGACTATGTGTGAGGGCGGAGGCGCGGTGCGCCTTCCCGACCCCGGCTTCGCCGGGGGCTTCCCCTCGCGAGAGGCTGACGCGGGGCAGCGTTTCGCGGATCGACGAGCCCATCATTCGGGATAAGACGGCCGGGCATGGCGACGTCTCGGCTGGACGGCGGTGCCGTCCGGCTGGGCGCGCTCGACATCGCAACAGACGCTTTGGCATGGCTCGCCGGAACGGTTCGGTGCGAGGATGCCGCGTCCGGCCGCCCGCGTTGCCGCCCTGTGCCTTGTTCTGGAGCCCGCCATGCCGATCCCGCTTCTCGTCATCATCGAACTCGCCGCGGAGGCGAGGTCTCGCCTGGAAGCGGCGGGTTTCGAGGTCGACAACGAACCGGATCCTCGCAGGCGTGCCGGCCTGATCCGCGAGACCGGCGCGCGGGTCCGCGCCGTGCTCACCAACGGCTCCACCGGGATCACCGCCGAGGAGATCGCCGCGCTTCCGAACCTCGAGATGATCTGCGCGCTCGGCGCCGGCTATGAACGGATCGACCTCGCGGCGGCGCGGGCGCGCGGCCTTGTCGTCACCCATGGCCCCGGCGCCAATGCCGCCTGCGTCGCCGACCATGCGATGGCGCTGCTGCTGGCGGCGGCGCGGGGAATCGCCACCGCCGACGCGGCGGTGCGATGCGGCGGCTGGGCGGAATCGCGCCAGCTCCGTCCGATGATCTCCGGCAAGAAGCTCGGCATTCTCGGCCTCGGCACCATCGGCGAACGGATCGCCCGGCGCGGTGGCGGCTTCGACATGCAGGTCGCCTATCACAACCGCAAGGCGCGCGAGGGGACGGAGTGGCTTTACCTGCCTTCCGTCACGGCGCTCGCCGCGTGGTCGGATTTCCTGGTGGTGGCGACGCCGGGCGGAGCGGCCACGGCGCATCTGGTGGACGAGGGGGTGCTCGACGCGCTCGGGCCGGGCAGCTTCCTCGTCAATGTTGCCCGCGGCAGCGTGGTCGATACAAGGGCGCTGATCGCGGCACTCCAGCAGGGGCGAATTGCCGGCGCCGCGCTCGACGTGGTGGAGGGCGAACCGGACGTGCCGCCGGAACTGATCGCGCTCGACAATGTCGTCCTGACCCCGCACATCGCCGGCCGGGCGCCGGAGGCGGTGCAGGCGACCCTCGGCCTGGTGATCGACAATCTACAGGCGCATTTCAGCGGCCAGCCGGTGCTTACGCCGGTGCCCTGATGTGGCGGCGGGTATTCGAGCGGGCGCCCGCACGCCCTATTCCGCCACCGCCCTATCCGACGGCACCAGCGAGACCGGCGAGTCTTGCCGCATATCATCCTGCCGCATCTGTTGCCGGGCCTGCTCCTGCAGCGCGCGGATGCGGTCGGCGAGCAGCGGCGCGCCGCCGGCGGGCGGATTGGCCGCGAGAATGGCTTCGATCGGCGAGCCCGGGCCTTCCAGCGTCGCCACCATGGCGGCGACCTCGACGCCGATCTCGCCGATGCGGGCCCGCAGCGCCGCCGCATCCGGCGTCCCGGCGCCACCCGCTTCCGGCCGCAGGGCGTCGAGGCGGGCCTGCACGTCACCACGCTCCGCCCGCGCCTTGGCGAGCGCGCCTTCCAGCATGTCGATCTCCGCCCGCAGCATGCGGGCGAGGTCGTTCGCCTGAGTGGCCGAGGTCTCGGCCGTGCCCTGCGCGGTGAGGGCGGCGGCGACGGCGCTGTCGGCCTGACGCAGCGCCTCGTCGCGGCGGGCCTCGGCGGTGCGGGTGCGCTCCGTGAGTTGCCCGGCCTCGATGCCCAGCGCCGCGAGATCGGTGGCGAGCACCTCGGCATGCGCGGAGGTCGTCTCGAACTCGATCTGCAGCGCCGCGAGGCGGGTGGTGAGTTCGGCGGTGCGGACGCGCTCGGCGGCGAGGGCTTCCTCGCTGTCGCGTAGCCGCACGCGGTCCTCGGCGAGATGGGTGGAGGTGGTGGCGAGGTGGCGGTCGAGATCGTCGACCCGCGTCTTCAGCGTCTCGCGCAAGGTCGTCAGCGCCGCGTTCTCGACCTCGAGGCCATTGGCGCGGGCCACGGTGTCGTCCAGCGTCCGGCGGGTGGCCAGCAGCGCGGTCTGGGTGGTCTCCAGCGTGGCACGGGTCTCGTCGAGCTGGGCGGTGCGCTCGGCGAGATCGGCGGCGAGGCCGGCATCATGGGCGGCGAGCTCGCTTTGCCGGGCCTGAAGCTCCTCGAAGCGGGCGGTGACGTCGGCAAGCGCGGCGGAGCGGGCGAGAAGCTCGCCATCCTGGGCGACGCGGCGCTCCCATTGCTCGCTGGTGCGGGCATAGAGCGCATCGACCTCGCGTTCGAGGCGGCGCAACTCGACGGCGTGGGCGGCACGCAGGTGGTCCTTGTCGGCCTGGATCTCGGCGAGGGTGACGGGAATGGCGTTCTCCACCCGCCGGCGCGTCAGCCGCACCGCCCGCCGCCAGATGGCCGGCAGGATCAGCAGGGCGAGCAGGGTCGCCGTCAGGAAGCCGATGGCGGCATACATGACCGCTTCGATCATGCGGCGACCTCATCCATTACGCGTGCCCCCGAAGGCGCATACCCATGCGCCCACACTAGAGCATGTCGGGCAAATGTTGAAACAACGTTGCAAGGGGCCGGGCTCCGGCCGGGCTCCAGCCCCTTGAATCCAGAGCACTTTCCGTCGAGCCGGCGACTTCCTCCGATCCGGGCGCGCCGCCGCCGGCCCGTATGGCCACTGCCGAAGCGCCGTCGCGGCGTCCGGTTCCGCCAGTCTAGGAGGGTTGACCGCAGCGCGGAACCACCCGGCATGCCGGCGCCCGGTCAATTCTTGCGATATCGCCCGGCCGGCTCAGAACGGGTTCCAGGTCGCGTTGGGGGTGAACTTCAGATAGCCGATATTGGCGCCGAGGCGCACGCCGACGCCGGAGCGGATCGGCACCACCACCATGTTGTCGCTGGCGAGCGCGGTCATGCCGAAGCCGGCGACGAAATAGGCCGAGCCGGAAATGCCGCCGAAGCGGCGGAAGATGTCGTTGATGGAATTGAGGTTGTACACCAGGATCATGGTGCGGGCGCCGTCGCCGCCGAAATCCCAGCCCAGCGACGGGCCTTGCCAGAACACCTTCAGGTCGCCGGCATTGCGGGTATAGAGCGTGCCCTCGCCGTAGCGCAGGCCGCCGACGAAGGCGCCGCCGCCCTCCTGGCCGAGAATATAGCCATTGGGCTGGCCCCACTGGCCGACCGCCTTCTCGATGGACAGGGCGAGGCCGCGCGAGACCTCGCCGAAGAAGCCGTGGCCGCGGGAGACCAGCTCGTCGGCGGAATAGGTACTGTTGCCGGACTGTTGCGGCTGCTGCTGATACTGCGCCGCCGCCGGGACGGCGAGGGCGGGAAACACCAGGAGCGACAGGCAGGCGAGAAGGGCGCGCAAGGTCGGCATGAGCGGTCTCACATTGGGAACGGGCTGACGTTCTGACATGCGTAGGAATTGGCGTGCGTGTGGATCGTGCGGCTCGCGGGAGACGGTGGACCGCCGAATCCCAACGTATCATTAACACGCAGATGGGCGTTAGGAAGGCAGCGGGCGCGCCGCGCCGCTTCAGTGGCGCCGCGACGGGCTGCGCCTGCCGGTTGGCGCGGCGGCGGGTGCGGTGTATCACCGCCTCCTGTCCGCCCGCGCCGGGTGCCCGGCGATTCGCGGGATGTTTTGTCTTTTCGCCTTGCCGTGACGGAGCCGCGATGACGACCGCCATCGACCTCGACAAGCTCGACCTCGCCGCCCTGCTGTGCTCGCGCGTCTGCCACGACGTGATCAGCCCGGTCGGCGCCATCGTCAACGGGCTGGAGGTGCTGGAGGACGAGGACGATCCCGCGATGAAGCAGTTCGCGCTGGAGCTGATCGCCAAGAGCGCCCGGCAGGCCTCGGCCCGGCTGCAGTTCTGCCGGCTGGCGTTCGGCGCCGCCGGCTCGGCGGGCGCGCAGATCGACACCGGCGACGCCGAGAACGTCGCGCGCGGCTTCATCCAGGACGACCGCACCAGCCTCGATTGGCAGGTGCCCCGCGCGCTGCTGCCGAAGAACCGGGTGAAACTGCTGCTCAACCTGCTGCTGGTGGCCGGCGCGACGATTCCGCGCGGCGGGCGCATCCATGTCGCGGGAAGCGGCGAGGGCGATGGCTTCCGGCTGCGTACCGAGGGCAGCCATGCGCGCATTCCTGCGCATCTGCCGACGCTGCTCGCCGGCCAGGTGGTGGAGGACGGGCAGATCGATGCCCACGCCATCCAGCCGCATTATACCGGCTTGCTCGCCCGCGAGGTCGGGGTCGCCATCACTTTCTCCATGGACGGCGAGGCGGTGCTGATCGAGGCGGCAGCACCCTGAGGGGCCGCTTCCTCCTTTCGTCTGACCCTCGGTCAGCGATCTTCAGAACCCGTTAACATTGACCAGCGACACTCGACGGTACCCCGAAAGGGAATTGCTCCCTTTCCGTGAGAGTAGCCGGTTCCGAGATGTCGCTGATCGAATCCCTCGCCCCGCTAGCTTCCCCCGCCCGTGCCGCCGGTGCCCCCGGCCCGTTGCCGGCGCGCGGGGACGCAACGGTCGGCGTGCTGGTGTTTCGCCTTGGCGGCATGCGCTTCGCCCTGCCATCCTCGCGCATCGTCAACGTGATGCCGCTGGGGCGCGAGCGCTTCGAGCAGCTCGCCCGCATGGCGGGAAAGGGCACGCTCGGCACCTCCGGCCTGCCGCTGATCCGGCTTTCCACCCGGCTCGGCCTTGCCGAGGCGAAGTCGCCCGAACGCGGCGCGCTGGTGCTGTTCGGCAGCGAGGGCAAGGTGCGGGCGACGGCGCTGATCGACGACGAGCCCGTGGACTCCCGTGCCGAAATCCAGCTGATGCCGGACGACTGGCGCAGCCGTTTCGCCCCCTGCGCCGACCTGATCGGCGGCGTCGCGCGCCTCTCCGACGGCCGGCAGGCGGCGATGCTCGACATGACCATCGGCGTGTTCGGCCGCAAGGCCGCCCCGCCGGCGCCGGAGGCGCATCTGGTGGTGCGCCGTGCCGGCCATGGTCCGGAGGCGGTGAGCGTCGCCAGCCTCAAGGCGATACGCTGCCCCGGCGAGATCGCCGGCCGCTCCTATCTGCTGCGCCTCGGGCGCGACGGCACGCCGGTGCCGGTGGAGGCCATTCTCGGCCTGGCGCCGGAGGGCCGGGTGGAAAGTGCCGGCCCCACGCGTCGGCTGGTCGCCGACGGGCACAGCTATCCGCTGCTGGAGCCGGGCCGGGCGCCGGCGGAGCGCGGCGTGGCGCGGGTGCTGCTGGTGATGCGGGACGGCCCGGCGCGGACGCTGGCGCAGGCGCTGGTGCGGGCGCTCGGCCATCACGTGTCGCTTGCCGACCATGAGCGGGCGCTGGAACTCGCTGCCGGCCGCTTCGACGTGGTGATCTATGACGTCGACGCCTATGGCGTGCCGACGGGTGCGGCGCCCTCGACGGCGCTGTGCCTCGCCCTGACCGGCCGGCCGGGTCGGCTGGAAGGCTTTGACGGCCATCTGCCGCCGGGCGATACCGCGCGGCTCGTCGCCGCCGGTCTCGGCTGGGGGCCGCGCTCGGCCTCGTGAGCCGCCGCGTCGCGCCTGCCATCCGTAGCCTGCCATCCGTAGCCTGCCGCCCGTAATTTGCCGCCCGACGATCCGGCGGCATTTTCCGATCGACCGGAGCCTATCCCGGAGGCGACAGGGCGAACTGACGCAGAAGTCATTCGGCTTGCGCGGCGCATGCTCTAATCTGGCTCCTCGTCGAAGCGGAAAGTGGAACCTCCCATTGGCAGTGCGCCGGATGGCCCTTGCGAGATTGATTGCCGCGCTGATCGCGCTGGCCTTTACCCTGACCGGCCCGGTGACGGCGGCGCAGGCAATGGCCGGCCGTATGATGGCGAGCGCCGTCGCAACGGATGGCACGACGACGAGCGCCGATATGGCGAGTGCCACCATGCCTTGCCATGAAGGCGTCGCCGCTGAAGCGGTGGCGGCGTCGATGCAGGGACACGACTCCAGGGCATACGACACCGGAGTACACGGTGCCGCCATTCGGGGCGGGGCGCCGCATGGGAGCGGGGCGCCGCTCTCGCATCTGTGCTGCGTGCTGACCTGCCTGATGGTGCCGCCGCTGACCGTTTCCCATTTCGCTTTGCCGCTTGCCACGGCAACCGTGCTCGCCGCGCCGCCGGCGAAGCCGCTGGCCGGGACCAGCCTCGCCCGGCCCGACCCGCCGCCGCGAGGCGCCTGAACGCCGATCGACTTTTCCTCGCGCCGGCCAGCCAAGTGCCGGGGCGCGTTTCGATCCCATTTCAGGAACTGATCTCATGAACACGACGCTCAAGGGCGGCCTTGTCGCCGCTGGTCTGCTTTTCCTCGCCGCGCCGGCCTTCGCCCAGTCCGCCACCATGCCCGGCATGGACCACGGCGGGCATATGGGCGGCGGCGACAGCGCCGCCTCCAAGGCCTTCGAAGCGGCCAACGCCCACATGCACCAGGGCATGAGCCAACCGATGACCGGTGATGCCGATATCGACTTCGCCCGCGGCATGATCCCGCATCACCAGGGCGCCATCGACATGGCCCGCATCGAACTGCAGTACGGCAAGGACCCGGAGCTGCGCCGGCTGGCCGAGGAGATCATCAAGGCGCAGGAAAGCGAAATCGCCTTCCTCAAGGCCTGGCTGGCCAAGAAGGCGAAGTGAGGAGGCGGGGCGACCACGCCGCGGCGACCGCGGCCTAGCCGCCAAACCGCGGCGACCGCGGCCTCGCCGCTTCGGCAGATACACGCCGCACAGGAAGGGCCGGGTCTGCCCGGCCCTTCACGTTTTCGGCGGCAAGGCGCGGCACGCGGGGGCGGCCCGGACGGGCGAGGGCGGGCGTGCTATGATGCCGCTGCGCGAGCACGCGAGGGGGCGGGCCCACGGAGGCCGCCATGCCGGGCAGTGACAGCGTATTCGCCGGCGCCGTTCCCGACATCTATGACCGACTGCTGGTGCCGGCGCTGTTCGCGCCCTTCGCCGCCGACCTGGCGCTACGGGTGGCGGCGCTGGAGCCCTATCGGGTGCTGGAGATCGCGGCGGGCACCGGCGCCGTGACCCGCGCGCTGGCCGAGCGGCTGCCGGCGCAGGCGCGCATCGTCGCCACCGATCTCAACCCCGCCATGCTGGAGACGGCGGCGCGGCATGGCCCCGACCCGCGCATCCGCTGGCAACAGGCCGACGCGATGGCGCTGCCCTTCGAGGACGGGGTCTTCGATGCGGTGATCTGCCAGTTCGGGGTGATGTTCCTTCCCGACAAGGCGCAGGGCCTGCGCGAAGTGCGCCGCGTGCTGGTGCCGGGCGGGACGCTGATGTTCAATGTCTGGGACCGGCTCGCCGTGAATGATTTCGCGCAGGCGACGACCGAGGCGCTGGCGGCGGTTTTCCCGAGCGATCCGCCGCGGTTCATGGCCCGCACGCCCTATGGCTATTCCAGCCTCGACAAGCTCTACGCCGATGTGGAGGCGGCCGGCCTCGCCGATTTCGCGGCGGCGGTGGTGAACCACACCGGCCGGATGGCCTCCGCCCGCGAACTCGCCATCGGCTTCTGCCAGGGTACGCCGCTCAGGGGCGAGATCGAGGAACGCGCGCCCGGCCGGCTCGACGAGGTGACCGAGGCGGTGGTGCCGATGCTGAAGGCGCGCTTCGGGCCGGGGACGATCGAGGGGCGGCTGCGGGCCATCATGGCGAGCGCGGTCCGGCACGATGACGGGCCGGGGCACCGGGCGGCGACGTTCCTGCGAGGGGAGGGCTGAAAAGCAAAACCCCGCCTCGCGGCGGGGCCGATATCCTGCAGCGATGCCGGGCGGTTCAGGCCGGGATGCGCTGCTCGTGCTCGCCGGCCTCGCGCAGCACATAGCCGCGGCCCCACACCGTCTCGATGAAGTTGTGGCCTTGCGAGGCGTTGGCGAGCTTCTTGCGCAGCTTGCAGATGAACACGTCGATGATCTTCAGCTCGGGCTCGTCCATGCCGCCATAGAGATGGTTGAGGAACATCTCCTTGGTCAGCGTCGTGCCCTTGCGCAGCGAGAGGAGCTCCAGCATCTGGTACTCCTTGCCGGTGAGGTGCACGCGGGCGCCGCCGACCTCGACGGTCTTGGTGTCGAGATTGACCACCAGCTCGCCGGTGGTGATCACCGACTGGGCGTGGCCCTTCGACCGGCGCACGATGGCGTGGATGCGCGCCACCAGCTCGTCCTTGTGGAACGGCTTGGTGAGATAGTCGTCGGCGCCGAAGCCGAGACCCTTCACCTTGTCCTCGATGCCGGCGAGGCCGGAGAGGATCAGGATCGGCGTCTTCACCTTGGCGACGCGAAGCCCTTTCAGAACGTCATAGCCGGACATGTCCGGCAGGTTCAGATCGAGCAGGATGATGTCGTAGTCGTAGAGCTTGCCGAGGTCGACACCCTCTTCGCCGAGATCCGTCGTGTAGACGTTGAAGCTCTCGGACTTGAGCATCAATTCGATGCTCTGCGCGGTCGCGCGGTCGTCCTCGATGAGCAAGACGCGCATGCCAATCCCCTTCCCTCGCCACGGTCCCCGGGGTTTCAGCGCACAATCGGACAACTCCCGTTCCGAGCGTCACCCCAACCCCGCGCCCGGCTCGGCACACCGATTCGTCAACTACGATCCAATGGGTAACAAAACCGGATTCCCCAGCACAAGCGGTTGCCACGAATTTTCTTCGAGTCTTCCCGCAAGAGGCTGGCGATGAACCAGAATTTTTGTGACCGACTGTTTCAAGCCGAATCTTAAGATATGCGCTTAAGTGAATCTGGCGACTCGGCTTTCACGCCAAGGCGCCGGATCACACCGGACGTGAACGATCATTAATGGAGCCGGTAAACAAATCGTTTCCAAACCCCTGGAAAGCCGTCCGAATACCGCTCCGGGATGTCTTTCCCCCCAAAAATGTAAGGAAGCGGCAACCTCTGGGCGCCAAGATGCCTGTGCCGCCGGGTAAGGGCGGCTCGACCCGGGCGGTCTAGCGTCGGTGCCGATGGGCGCCGGCGGGTCGCTCCGGCCCGACAAGCGGGAGTAACGCCGGCATGAAGTCGATCGACACCGTCATTCGCCTGAGGCGGTTCCAAGCCGAGGAGAAGCGCCGCCATTTCGCGCAGATCGACGGCATGATCGCCGATTTCGACCGCATGGCGCGCGACCTCGACCGCGAGATCCTCGCCGAGGAGCAGCGCGCGGGCATCACCGATACCAGCCATTTTGCCTATCCCACCTATGCCCGCGCGGCGGCCACCCGGCGCGACAATCTGCGCCGCTCGGCCGAGGAGCTGAAAGGCCAGCTCGACGAGGCGCGCGACCAGCTCGACGCGGCGCTGGACGAACTGAAGAAGGTCGAGGCGCTCGGCGAGCGCGAGCGCGGGCTGGACGCCGTCGAGGTGCCGCGCCCGGCCGGCGGCCGGCGCGCCCGCTCCACCGCCGCATCGCTGGCCTGAGCGTCGGCGCCGGAGACGCCGGCTGCAGGGAAGCCGGCTCCAGGGACGCCGGAGCTGCCTCGCGCGCTAGTCGATCACCGGAATGTGAGGGGCGGCGTCGCGACGGATGGTGCCGTCGAGCCGCGGATCGTCGGCGATCTCCACCGCCCGCCCCACGGCGGTGAAGCCGGCCTTCATGTAGAAGCCCACCGCCGCCGCATGGTCGAGCGTGCAGGTGTGCACGAAGAAGCGGGTCAGCGGCCGGGCGAACACCTGCTCGATCGCCCGGTTCATCAGGATGCGGCCGGCGCCGGCGCCGGTCTCGCCGGCCACCAGGCCGAAAAAGCCGAGCTCCGGCTCGCCGGGTACCCGCCAATCGAGTTCCAGCAGGCCGATCTCGTCCGGCCCGCGCATCAGTACATGGATCTCCACCGCCGGATCATGGAGGATCGCCGACAGCTCGGCATCCGAGAGGCGCAGCCGCGAGAACCACAGCCAGTCCTCGCCGATGCGGCGGAACAGCGCGCGGTACCAGCCGGGATCGGGCCGCTCGACGCGCCGAACCTCAAGCCCGTGGCCTGACGGCTCCGGCAGCGGCGCCGGGCGTGCGCGCATCTCCAGAAAAGTGACGATGGCGGCGATCTTGCCGGCCGGAACCGGGGTCAGGCCGTCCAGCGCGAGAGCGGGGGCAGTGGCGGGGGCAGGGGAGAGGCGATCAGTCATCAGGGCGGCCGGCGGCTGGAAGGGCCGGCTGAGCGCCGGTCAGGCTGCTTGCCTTAGAGCATATTCGGCGCGAGTTGAACGGCTTTCCGCACCGATCGGAGGGCGAAACGCCGGCTTGCCGACGGCCCCACCAGGCGAGCGGAACCGGAACGCATGTGCGGCAGGAGGGGCCGGCGCGTCCGGACGGCCGGCGAAGTGCCCCGGAAGGCTTCACATCGCCAATTTTTCAGGTAGGTTGCGGATTAATCTACTAATCACGTTTACAATGAGTGAATTGATGACCGTCGCGGTGAGCATCGAGCATGTGGGCAAGGATTTCGGCAGCGGCACGCCGGCGCTGTCGGACATCTCGCTCGACGTGAAGCCGAGCGAGCTGGTGGCGCTGCTCGGCCCCTCCGGATCGGGCAAGACCACGCTGCTGCGTATCGTCGCCGGGCTGGAGCAGCCGAGCCACGGTCGCGTGCTGTTCAATGGCGAGGATGCGCTGTCGGTGCCGGTGCGCCGGCGCGGCATCGGCTTCGTGTTCCAGAACTACGCGCTGTTTCGCCACATGACGGTGGCCGACAACATCGCCTTCGGCCTGCGCTCGCGGCCGCGCGGCGAGCGGCCGTCGGAGGCGGACATTCGCAAGCGGGTCGCCGATCTGCTGGCGCTGGTGCAGCTGGAGGCGTTCGGCGGCCGCTTTCCGGCGCAGCTTTCCGGCGGCCAGCGGCAGCGCGTGGCGCTGGCCCGCGCCCTCGCCATCGAACCCAAGGTGCTGCTGCTCGACGAGCCGTTCGGCGCGCTCGACGCGCTGGTGCGCAAGGAATTGCGCAAATGGCTGCGCGAGTTGCACGACCGCACCGGCCATACCACGCTGTTCGTCACCCACGACCAGGAGGAGGCGCTGGAACTCGCCGACCGGGTGGTGGTGATGGGCAAGGGCAAGATCGAGCAGGTGGGCACGCCGGACGACGTCTATGACCGGCCGTCCTCGGCGGCGGTGTTCGGCTTCATGGGAGAATCCAGCCGCATCGAGGTCGAGGTGAAGGACGGCACCGCCTTTGCCGGCCCGACGCCGATCGCGGCGCCGGTGTCGCCGGTCCCGGACGGGCCGGCGCTGATCTATGTGCGCCCGCACGACGTCGCCATCGGGCTCGCCGGCACGCCGGGCCTGCCGGGGGTGGTGCGCGGCTTCCGGCGCCACGGCGCCATCCGCCGGCTGGAGCTCGAGGTCGGCAACGCGCTGTTCGAGGCCGACATCGCCCCGAGCGTGCGGGTGCCGATCGGCGAGAAGGTGGCGGTGCGGCTGGAGCGGGCGCGGCTGTTCGCGGAAGGAGCGCCGGGCACCGATTGCCGCGCCCCCTCGGCGCACCAGACCGGCGACTACGCGATCTGAAACCACGCCCCCGGCGCTTGGCTTGTTGGTCAACCTCCTGCCCCTTGGCGAGTGGCAGGCGGCGCGGCGTGCCGGAGGGGGCGGCAACATCGCGGAGACTTGAGCTCCCTTAGCCCTAACCCTCTCCCCCGACGGGGAGAAGGGTGTCGCGATCGAACCATCGCTCAGCGCCGCTGCATCCGCTCAGCGCCGGTGCATCAGCCAGACGGTCTCATGCACCGGCTTCAGGCCCTTCAGCCCGTCCTTGAGTTCGTGGCGGCCGGCCTGGGTGAGGTGATAGGCGGCGCCATAGTGACGCCGTACCTCCGCTTCCGGCACCGCGAAGGGCGGGCCGACCAGCAGCGACTGGTCATACTCGAAGGCGATCAGCAATTGCGGCGCGGCGCGGGTGAGGTGGACGAGATGCGCCGCATAGCGTTCGCGCATCGCCTCGGGCAGGGCGACCAGCGCCGCGCGGTCATAGACCGCGGCGACCTCGCCCAGCGCGTGGTGATCGAGATCGAAGAA
This sequence comes from Ancylobacter defluvii, assembly GCF_018390605.1. GTDB lineage: Bacteria > Pseudomonadota > Alphaproteobacteria > Rhizobiales > Xanthobacteraceae > Ancylobacter > Ancylobacter defluvii. Next base: position 399,564 of record NZ_JAHBGD010000017.1, on the reverse strand, counting down.
ATTGCCGACGAAGACGGTCAGCGCTCCGGCCTCGAAGCGCTCCAGCGGTCCCACCGAGGTGATGTCCGGCGTCAGGCCGAGATCAGCGAACAGCTGCTCTATCGCTAGCCGGCTAAGCTCGGCGCCGGTGACGGCGTAACCTTGTTCGAGCAGCCAGCCGATATCGCCGGTCTTGCCGCAAAGCGGCAGCAGCAGCCGTGCCCCGGTGGCGAGGCCGAGAGCGGGAAGATAGCGCCGCAGCAAGGGGTTGCCTTCGGCTTCGTGAAAGGCGGTCTCGCCGCGTTGCCACTTGCCGTGCCAGAACTGCTCGTCCATAGCCATGCGCCTTTCATTGTCGGGGCGCGGCATCATAGCGGCCATGCGGCGCTTGCCTAGGCCGGCCAGCGCATGCCTGGATCGATCGCTGTGCCGGCAACGGGTGGGCCGGTGCCTGCCTGTGCGGCGACGTGCCCGTGGGCGTGCCGCCGCGGCTAGTCCGTGCGGCGGAGGAAGGCGCCGAAGGCGCGCGGACCGTCCGCCACCTCGATATCGGCCACGACCTTGAGCGTGCCGGTGTCGATGACGCTCAGCGTGTTGGCCTCCCAATTCGCCACATAGACGAAGGCGCCGTCGCGGCTGGCGGCGATGCCTTCCGGGTAGTCGCCGACCGGAATGGTGGCGACGGGCTGGAGCGTGCCGGTGTCGAACACGCTGACCGTCGAGGCGTACTGATCGGTGACGAAGGCGCGGTCGCGGGCGAGGGCCACCGCGTAGGGGCGCTGGCCGACCTTCACCGTGCCGATCCGCTTGCGGGTGGCGATGTCGATGATGCTGACGTCGTCGGAGCCGACATTGGCGGTGTAGGCGCGGGTGCCGGCGGCATCGATGGTGACGCCGAAGGGCCGGGTGCCGACCTGAACCGAGCCAATGCGGGCGAGGGTCGAGGTATCGACGAAGCTGACGGCGTCGGAATCGCGGTCGGCCGAGAGCAGCAGCGCGCCGTCCGGGGTGACGGCGAGGCCGGAGGGGGACTGGCCGACCTGCACCTCGCCGGCGACGGTGCCGCTGGCGGCGTCCACCGCGACGATGCGGTGCTGATACCAGTCCGCGACATAGGCCGGGCTGCCGGCGGGATGCACGGCGACGCCGAGCGGGCCGCCGCCGACCTCGACGCGGCGCTCGACGGTGCGGGTGGCGGCGTCGACGATGGTGAGCGCCTTGCCGTCCGGCGAGGTGACGAAGGCGCGCCGCCCATCTGGCGTCACCGCGATGCCGGCCGGCTTGCCGGGAATCTTCAGGGTGGCGACCACCTTGCCGGTGGGGAGGTCGACGATGGAGAGCGTCTCCGCCGGCTGCGAGGTGACGAAGGCCTCGTCGGCGCCGGCGGGGAGGGGGGCGAGAAGCGCGAGGACCAAAGCTGAGGCCCCCAGCGTGGTCATCAACCGAAGGCGCTTGGTTGCACCGGCTTGATACCGCATGTCGGGCTCCGCATTGGTCAGGGGCGTGAAGAAGCGATGGAATCGAGAACGAGCACCCGACTGGCAGCGCCGCATCGTTGCAGCTTCAGACCGATGGTCCGACCCGCTCCTATGCCGGGTCGGGCATCGCCGGGCCGGGACTTTCTGTTCCTCTCCCCAGCGCGCTCGGCTGTTGCCCAGTTCGCTTCCGGCAAAGTCGAAACCGGATACGTCCGGTTGCGATGAAGAGGTGGCCCGCCTTCGGGTCTCGCCTCTGGCGAGCCCAAGGACAGGCTCGGCGGGTCGGTGTGGGGCGACGCGATTGCGGAGCTGAAGAAGACCCCTCTCCCCATCCCTCTCCCCGACGGGGAGAGGGGATGCCCGACGGAGAGAGGGGCTACCAATCGGGCGGGAGAGCTCCCGAGAGGGATCTCGCATCGGCAAGTGCGCATTGCCTCTTCAGCGTCGGTCCTGTCTCTCCCTTTCGACGGAGAGAGCGGCACCCGATCGTGAGAGGGGAGTCATGATCAGGCGGCCGCCGGATGAGCGGGCGTATAACGCGCCGCTCGCCTCAGCTGCCGCTCTCGATCTTCTTCTTCAGGCCTTCCAGCCCGGCCTTGTAGAGCCCGCTCACCGCGGCGATGGCGGCCTCGTCGTTCAGCTCCGGCGGCGGGTCGTTATTGGGGTAGCCGCGATAGAAGGCGCCGCGCCATTCCACCTGCGACTTGGCCCCGCCATCGGTGGGCGTCACCACCAGCCAGGAGGAATAGTTGGTGACCGGCAGCACCTTCACGTCGACCTTTTCGATCCGGTACATCAGGGTCATCTTGTCGGCGTCGAGCTTGGCGACCTCCTCGTCCACCGTCGCGCCGTTCTTCAGCGTGAGGGTGCGCTTGGCGCCGGCCGCGTTGCCTCCGGTGCCTTCGGTCTTGTCGACCACCGGGATCCAGCCGCCGTCCTGGAAATTGCTGACCACCGCCCAGACTTTTGCCGGCGGGGCGTTGATCTCGATGGTCTCGCTGACCTTCTGCCGGGTCGGGCCATGCGCCTGCGCCCCGGAGGCGGCGACGGCGAGAGAGGCGGCGGCCATCGCCACCGTGAGCAGTTCGAATTTCATCACTTCCATCCCGGAGCTGTTGACCTTGCGGACTTTTCCCGTCCGTTGCCGGCAGTCTAGGAGCGGAATCGACGTTCGTGAACTCTTTTGCGCGGCGAAAATGTCGCGGGCGAATTCTTAGAGATTTCTAAGAGAATTCTTTGAGAATCTTAAGAAACGCCGGCCCGAACGCCTCCAGCTTGGCGGCGCCGACGCCCTTGACGCCGGCGAGCTCGGAACGGGTGCGCGGGTGCTCTACCGCCATCTCCTCCAGCGTGCGGTCGGCGAACACCACATAGGCCGGCACGTTGCGCTCGGCCGCCAGTTCGCGGCGCAGCGCCTTGAGCTTGGCGAGCAGCGAGGCCTCGGCCGGGGCCAGTTCCGGCGCCTCGGCGCGGCTGGAGCGGTCGCGCTTGACCTTCGAGGGCGCGCGCAGGGTGAAGGCGCGGGTGCCGGCGAGGATCGCCTTGCCGTGGTCCGTCAAATTGAGCGCGCCGAAGCGTTCGACATCGGCATGCAGCGCGCCGGTGGCAACCAGCTGGCGCAGCAGCGCGCGCCATTCGGTGGCCGGCCGGTCGGCTCCGGCGCCGAAATCGGCGAGACGATCATGGCCGCGGCCACAGACCTGATCGGAACGCTGGCCGGTGACGACGCTCGCCAGATAGGCGGCGCCATAGCGCTCGCCGGTGGCACGGGCGATGCGCAGCACCAGCTCGGCCTGCTTCGAGGCATCGACCACCTTGGGCGGATCGCGGCAGACGTCGCAATGGCCGCAGGCCTTGGCGCGCTCGCCGAAATAGCCGAGCAGCACCGCGCGGCGGCAGGTGACCGCCTCGCAGAAGCCGACCATGGCATCGAGCCGGCGGGCCTCCACCAGCTTGCGCTCGGGGGTGGACTGCTCCTCGTCGATGAAGCGGCGGCGGGTGGCGATGTCGCCGCCGGAATAGAGCAGATGCGCCTCGGAGGGCTGTCCGTCGCGGCCGGCGCGGCCGATCTCCTGGTAATAGGCCTCAAGGCTGCCGGGCGCGTCGGCGTGCAGGACGTAGCGGACATTCGACTTGTCGATGCCCATGCCGAAGGCGACGGTTGCCACCATCACGATACCGTCCTCGGCGAGGAAGGCTTCCTGATGCGCGGCGCGCTGCTCCGGCGACAGGCCGGCATGATAAGGCAAGGCGCGGACACCGGCGGCGACGAGGCGCTCGGCGGTCTCCTCTACCTTCTTGCGCGAGATGCGGTAGACGATGCCCGGCACGCGCGGGCGCGCCGTCACATAGCTCTCGATCTGCCGGGCGGGGTCCTTCTTCTCCTCCATGCCGATGAAGATGTTCGGCCGGTCGAAACCGGACACGAACACCCGTGCCGGGCCGCCGAACAGCCGCTCGACGATGTCGCCCTGCGTCGCCTTGTCGGCGGTGGCGGTGAGGGCGACCAGCGGAACGTTCGGGAAGATCTCGCGCAGCCGGCCGAGCTGGAGATATTCGTTGCGGAAGCTGTGGCCCCATTGCGAGATGCAGTGCGCCTCGTCCACCGCGACGAGGCCGAGCGGCAGGCGGGACAAGGCTGACAGCATGCGCTCGGTCATCAGCCGCTCGGGGGCGAGATAGAGCAGGCGCACCTCGCCGGCCGCGACGCGCCGCCAGATCGCGACATTGTCCTCGCGCGGCTTGCCGGAATGCAGCGCCTCGGCGGCGACGCCCTGCAGTTTCAGTGCGTTCACCTGATCGTCCATCAGCGCGATCAACGGCGAGATGACGATGGACAGGCCGCCGAGGGTGAGCGCGGGAAGCTGGTAGCACAGCGACTTGCCGGCGCCGGTCGGCATCACCGCCAGCGTCGGCACGCCGGCGAGCACCGCGTCCACCACCTCCTGCTGGCCGGGGCGGAAGCGGTCGAAGCCGAACACCTCCTTGAGGATGGCGGTCTTGCGCGCTTCCACCTCGCGCGGCAGCACGTCGGACGAGGCGTAAGGATTGTCGGCGAGGCGGCTGGCGGCGCTGTTCATGCGTGACTGACGCCGGCGAGGCAGGGGACGGCAGACAAACTCTGGACGGCCGGTGCGGCGATGGACATGGTGCGGCCTCCTGCCGGTTTTGAGAGAATCAGTGCGGATGGCGCCGGAGCTCACCCTCGGTTTAACCCTTGTCGCGCTGCTGTTCGAGGCCGCTTTCGGCTATCCCGCCTTCTTGCTGCCGCGCCTCGGCCATCCGGTGATGTGGGCGGGATGGCTGATCGGCTTTCTCGACCGCAGCCTGAACCTCGATGGCGACCCGCCGGGCGATCGCCGCTTCGCCGGCCTCGTCTCGCTGGTGGTGGTGCTGCTGATCTCTATCGGCGCCGGGCTGGCGGCGCAGAAGGCATTGCTGCTGCTGCCCTTGGGCTTCGTCATCGTCGCCCTGCTCGGCTCGACCCTGCTGGCGCAGCGCAGCCTGCACGACCATGTGGCTGAGGTGGCCGACGGGCTCGACGCCGGCCTCGCCGAGGGGCGGGCGGCGGTGTCGCTGATCGTCGGGCGCGATCCGGAGGCGCTCGACGAGGCCGGGGTGTCGCGGGCGGCGATCGAGAGCCTGGCGGAGAACTTCTCCGACGGCATCGTGGCGCCGGCGCTGTGGATGGCGATCGGCGGGCTGCCGGGCATCTGCATGTACAAGGCGGCGAACACCGCCGACAGCATGATCGGCCATCGCACCGAGCGCTTCATCGATTTCGGCCGGGCGGCGGCGCGCTTCGACGACCTGATCAACCTGCCGGCCTCGCGGCTGGCCGGCGGGCTGCTGATCGTCGCGGCGCTGCTGATGCCGGGCGCCTCGGCGCGGGGAGCCTGGGCGGCGGTGCGGCGCGACGCGCGCTTCCACAAATCGCCGAATGCCGGCTGGCCGGAGGCGGCGCTGGCCGGGGCGCTCGGCCTCGCGCTCGCCGGGCCGCGCGTCTATCACGGCCAGTTGGTGACGGACGGCTTCATGGGCACCGGCGGCCGGCGGGACTGTGCGGCGGTGGATATAAGGCGGGCGCTGCGGCTCTACCGGATCGCCGATGCGCTGCTGATCGCGCTGGTGGGCGTGGGAGCGGCGGCGTTCTGGGCGGTGTGAGGGGACTCTTTCCCTCTCCCCGTTGGGGAGAGGTGGCCCGCGAAGCGGGTCGGTGAGGGGGGACGACATCGGGAATCGTCGGAGACCCCTCGCCCCACCCCTCTCCCCGACGGGGAGAGGGGTCTCCCGACTTCAGAGCGGTCTTCGGCTGGATGGCACGTCACAGGCCGCGCGCGATCTCCAGCAGGCGCTCCAGATTCACATGCGCGGCGAGGTGGTCGGCGAGGGCGTCGAGCGTCGCCTCGACCCCGGCCTCGTAATCGAGCCCGCTCGGGGCGGCGCCGAGGCGGGTGAGCCATTGCGAGCGCTGGGCGTCGTCGGCGAACAGGCCGTGCGCATAGGTGCCGACGACGCGGCCATCGGCCGAGATGGCACCTTCCGGATGTGACGAGCCATCTGCCCCGTCGATCCGGGCGAAGGGGCGGGCGCGGTCGGGGCCTTCGGTGACGCCCATATGCATCTCGTAACCCTTGAAGGGGATGCCGTCGACGCTCCGGCCGGTGATCGGCACCAGTCGTTTCTCGCTGGTGAGCACGGTGTCCACCGCCAGCAGGCCGAGGCCGGGCACGCGGCCGGCCGGTCCCTCAATGCCGGCGGGATCGTCGATGGAGCGGCCGAGCATCTGGTAGCCGCCGCACAGGCCGAGCACCCGGCCGCCGCGCCGCACATGCGCGGCGAGATCGACGTCCCAGCCAACGGCGCGCAGCTCGGCGAGATCGGCGATGGTGGATTTCGAGCCGGGCAGGATGACGAGATCGATGTCGCCGGGCAGCGGCTGGCCGGGGCGCAGGCGGATCAGCTCGATGGCGGGCTCGGCCTCCAGCGGGTCGAGGTCGTCGAAATTGGAGATGCGCGGCAGCAGCGGCACGGCGATGCGTAAGCGCGCGCCGGGCTTCGGTGCCGGGGCGGCGTCGAGGGCGAGCGCGTCCTCGGCGGGCAGGCGGCGCGCCTCCTTGAAGAACGGGATGAGACCGAGGGCTTCCCATGCGGTGCGGCGGGCGATCTCCTCCATGCCGCGGGCGAACAGGGCCGGATCGCCGCGGAAGCGGTTGACCAGGAAGCCGCGGATCATCGCCGCGTCGCCCGGCTCGATCACCGCCTGCGTGCCGACCAGGCTGGCGATGACGCCGCCGCGGTCGATGTCGCCGATGAGGATGACGGGGACGTTCGCCGCGCGGGAAAACCCCATATTGGCGATGTCATTGGCGCGCAGATTGATCTCCGAGGCGGAGCCGGCGCCTTCCACCAGCACGAGGTCGGCCTCTTCGCGCAGATGGGCGAAGCTCTCCAGCACCGGCGCCATCAGCTCGGGCTTGAGCTTCTGGTAGTCGCTGGCGCGGGCGTTGCGCCATGCCTGACCCTGCACGACGATCTGGGCGCCGGTCTCGCTCTGCGGCTTCAGCAGCACCGGGTTCATATGCACGCTGGGCGCGATGAAGGCGGCGCGGGCCTGCAGCGCCTGCGCGCGGCCGATCTCGCCGCCGTCCTGGGTGACGGCGGCGTTGTTCGACATGTTCTGCGGCTTGAAGGGGCGCACCCTCAGCCCCTGGCGGGCGAAGGCGCGCGCCAGTCCGGCGACGATCAGCGACTTGCCGACGTCCGAGCCGGTGCCCTGGAACATCAGGGCGGGGGCGGTCATGACCGCCCACCGCCAGCCACCATCAGGCGCGGCGACCTTCCAGATAATCCACGCGGCGCTCGAGATTGGCCTCGCGCACCATGCCGGGGATCAGGAACAGATCGACGATCTGGCCGATGCCGAGCAGGCCGACAGTGAGCAGCCACAGCGCGCCAGTCCAGTAGCGGCCGGCATAGAAGCGGTGGATGCCGCAGACCCCGATGAGGCCGAACAGCCAGAAGAGATAGGCAACGGGCGTCGAGCGCATGGACGCGCAACTCCATCTGATGACCACGCCGCGACATCCGGCGTCCCCTTGCAGATAGGGATGACGTTGCGGGATTTCGAGAGGGCATCAGAATTCGATGCCCTTCTGCGCCTTCACGCCGGTCTTGAAGTGGTGCTTCACCAGCGTCATCTCGGTGACGAGGTCGGCGGCCTCGATCAGCTCCGGCTTGGCGTTGCGGCCGGTGACGACGACGTGCAGGTCGGGGCGCCTTTGCCGGAGAGCCGCGACCACCGCCTCGAGCGGCAGGTAATCATAGCGCAGAGCGATGTTGAGCTCGTCGAGGATGACCAGGCCGATGGACGGGTCGGCGAGCAACTCGCGCGCCTTCTCCCAGGCGCGGGCGCAGGCGGCGATGTCGCGGGCCTTGTCCTGCGTCTCCCAGGTGAAGCCCTCGCCCATGGAATGCCACTCCACGCGGTCGCCGAAGCTAGTCAGCGCGTCGCGTTCGGCCGAGTGCCAGGCGCCCTTGATGAACTGCACCACGCCGACGCGCCCACCGTGGCCGAGGATACGCAGAGCGAGGCCGAAGGCGGCGGTGGACTTGCCCTTGCCGGCGCCGGTGTGGATGATGAGCAGGCCCTTCTCCAGGGTCTTTTCCGCCACCTCGGCGTCCTGCACCGCCTTGCGCTTCGCCATCTTCTCGCGGTGGCGCGCGGCCTCCTCGGGAGAGAGGTCGGTCATCATTTTACCTTTACCGGGATGCCGGCGACCACCAGGGCGACCTCGTCGGCCAGCGCGGCAAGGCGCTGGTTGAGCCGGCCCTGGGCGTCGCGGAAGCGGCGGGCGAGGGCGTTGTCCGGCACGATGCCGAGGCCGACCTCGTTCGACACCGCCACCACCGGCCCGTCATGGGCGAGCAGCTCGGCCTCGAGGATCGCCGAATCGAGGTCGGGATCAGCGTCGGCCAGCATGCGGTTGGAGAGCCAGAGCGTCAGGCAGTCGATCAGCACCGGCGCGCCGGACGGCAGGGCGCCGAGCGCGCCGGCGAGATCGTGCGGCGCCTCGATGGTGACCCAGTCCCCGCCGCGGCGGGCGCGGTGCTGGGCGATGCGCTCTTCCATCTCGGCGTCATGCTCAGCACCATGGGCCTGCGCCGTGGCGACATAGAACCACGGCGCCGGAGCGCGCTGCACCAGCGTCTCGGCGTGGCTGCTCTTGCCGGAGCGCGCGCCGCCGAGGACGAGGGTGAAGGGCATGGCGGTTCAGGCCGCCCGTGCGCCGAGGCGCGGACGCAGCCAGCCGGAGAGCCCGCCGAGCAGCACCCAGAACAGGAAGCTCACCGCTACCGAGGCGACGACGAAGCTGTGGTGCAGGCTTTCCGGGATCGGGCTGTCATGGCTCGCCGGCTGCGGCGCGCCAATGGCATGCGGCGCCAATATGATGAGCACGCCGAGCGCCGCCAGCAGCGGCGAGCGGCCATAGACCAGCAGGGCGAGGCCGATGGCGGTGGCCGCGGCGGTGCCGATCCACCATAGCTGCCGGGCCATCAGGTCGGCGGCCGGCATGGCCGGCAGCTCCGGCGGCAGGCCGAGGCCGGGGGCGAGGGTGAACACCGCGAAGCCGGCGAGGCCCCACAGGATGCCCTCGCGCCAGGAGGCGAGGCCGCCCTTCAGCTCGGTGGCGGCGACCAGCAGCAGGCCGAAGCCGAAGGCGGTGAGGACGGTGGCGAGCACGGTATAGGCGTTGCGCTCGAAGCCGTCGGCCGGGCCCCATTCCTCGCCGTCGCCATGGTCGTGCGCGGGCGTCGCCGCATCGTGGCTGTGCGCCTCGGTGGCGTGGGTGGCGGAATCGGCGGCCGGCGCCGCCTCGCTGCCCTCGAAGGTCTCGGCCTTGAGGATCAGCGGCACGGTGGTGAACAGGTGCACGGCGGCGGAAGCCACGCCGGTGGCGATGCCCGCCACCAGGGCGACGAGCAGGATTGTCCTGAACAGAGACATGGAAGCCCCCGTCAGTGGCAGGGGAAGGAGACGGCGTGGCGCACGTCGTGGGCCGCATTATGCGCAGCGGCGATATGGGAGAAGCCGACGCCGCCGACCACGAACACGCCGAGCAGCGCGGCGAAGGTGATGGCGAGCGCGCGGGACGCCGGGGTCTCGACGGCGGCGGACTGGGCAGCGGCGGACTGGGCAGCGGCGGGCTGGGCAGCGGATTGCGGCGCAACGTTCAGGCGATTCATGGTCGTCTCCTTTTGCCCTCCACCCGAGGGCCAGGCGTGATGTCGACGGCCGGTCTCCTGGCTCGCGGGTCGTCGCCTGTCCCTCCGCCTTCCCGGCGCGAACGCCAGTGGCCAGTAGAGGTAGGCTCGCCGCTTACAGTTGCGGGGGCAGCCGCGGAATCGACCTTGCCCGAGGGCCCGGTCCCACCGCGTTCCCGTCTTGCGTCCCGTGCCCATCACGGGAACCGCCGACTGCGACCAACTATACCGGCAGTCGAGGTCTCCGCAATGCCCCGCGCGTTGACATTCCCCCCTTGCGCTCCTTTAGTGGCCGCGACCGACGGTTTCCTCCCTCACCGGGAGGGACGAAGAGGGAATGCGGTGCGCCGGCCCGGCAACGGGACGGCAATTCCGCGGCTGCCCCCGCAACTGTAAGCGGCGAGCCCGAGCCAAAGGCCACTGGAGCGATCCGGGAAGGCGGCAAGGGCCACGACCCGCGAGCCAGGAGACCTGCCATCGGTTCGGTCGTGCATGCCGGCGGGGTGCCCGGCAGGCGGGTGAGGTCGCCGGATGTCCGATTCCGGCGGCTTGCGCGGGGAGATTCCCGCGGCCGGCGTGCCCCGAAACCTTGCAACGCCGCCGGAGACGCCGTCATGACCGCTGAAACTGCCTCGCTCGCCCGGGTGCCCTGCACCATCGTCACCGGCTTCCTCGGCGCCGGGAAGACGACGCTGATCCGCCACGTGCTGGAGAACGCCAAGGGCAAGCGCCTCGCGGTGATCGTCAACGAGTTCGGCGATGTCGGCATCGATGGCGACATCCTCAAGGGCTGCGGCATCGAGACCTGCCCGGAAGAGAATGTCGTCGAACTGGCCAATGGCTGCATCTGCTGCACCGTGGCCGATGATTTCGTGCCGGCGCTCGATGCGATTCTCTCGCGCTCGCCGCGGGTCGACCACATCCTGATCGAGACCTCCGGCCTCGCGCTGCCCAAGCCGCTGGTGCAGGCCTTCCACTGGCCGGCGATCCGCAGCCGGGTCACCGTGGACGGCGTGGTAGCGGTGGTGGACGGCGAGGCGCTGGCCGCCGGCCGCGTCGCCCACGACCATGACGCGCTCGCCGAGCAGCGCGCCGCCGATGCCTCGCTCGACCATGACGACCCGATCGAGGAAGTGTTCGACGACCAGATCGCCTGCGCCGATCTGGTGGTGCTGACCAAGGCCGACCTGATCGATGCCGACGGCGCCGTGCGGGCGCGGGCGGCGCTGGATGCCGAGCTGCCGAAGGGCGTCCGGGTGGTGAACGTCACCGGCGGCCGGCTCGACCCGGCGGTGCTGCTCGGCCTCGGGGTCGGTACCGAGGACGATATCGAGAACCGCCGCACCCATCACGACGACGAGGCCGAGCACGACCACGACGATTTCGACAGCTTCGTCGTCGAGGTGCCGGAGATCGCCGACCCGGCGGAATTCGCCGCCCGGGTGGCGAAGGCCGCCGGCGAAGCCGAGGTGCTGCGGGTGAAGGGTTTCCTCGCCGTGGCCGGCAAGCCGATGCGCCTCCTGGTGCAGGCGGTGGGGCCGCGCGTCGAGCACCATTTCGACCGTCCCTGGGGCGCCGGGGAGCGGGCCGGGCGGCTGGTCGCCATCGGGCTGAAGGGGCTCGACCGGGCGAAGGTGGAGAGCATCCTTGCCGGCGAGCCGGCGGTGGCCTGAGACAGATCGGCCCGCGGCGGCATGCACATACTCGCCACCACATCGACCTCGCTCGACGATCTCGCCGAACCGGTCGACCTTGCTCAGGCGCCGGCGGAGCTGGTGGTGGCCTCCTTCGCCGACAGCGACCTCGCGGCGCTGGCACGGGCCCATGGCGGGGGAGAGGGCGCCGGCGCTTTGGGCCGGCCGAGCCTGGCGCTGACCAATCTGCGCGATCTCAAGCACCCGATGTCGGTCGATCTGTGGGTCGACCGGCTGGCGCCGCAGGCGAAGATGGTGGTGGTGCGGCTGCTCGGCGGGCTCGACTGGTGGCGCTACGGCGTCGAGCGGTTGCAGGCGGCGGCGCGGGCGCGGGGCTTCGTGCTCGCCGTGCTGCCGGGCGAGGACCGCGACGACCCGCGCCTGGCCGAGGCCTCGACGCTGGCGGCGGACGAACTGGCGGCGCTGCTCGCCTATTTCCGTGCCGGCGGGCCGGACAATATGCGGGCGCTTTTGGCGGCGCTGGCGCGGCATGTCGGCCGCGTGGTCGAGGTGCCGGCGCCCGTGCCGCTGCCGCTGGCGGGGTTTTATGAGTGTGGCGCGGCGGCCGGAGGGATGGACTCGCGACCGTGCTCTCCCTCACCCAATCCTCTCCCCGGTGGAGAGGGGGCTTTTGCCACAGAGCGGCTTGTTCCCTCTCCTCGCGGGGGAGATCCGTCGCCCGAGGCGGGAGCCCCACTGTCTGCTGGGGACGCTCCGGCGGGCGGGGCGGCGCCGGTCGTTCCCGTCATTTTCTACCGCTCGCTGCTCATGGCCGGCGACACGGCGCCGGTCGATGCGCTGTGCGTGGCGCTGGCCGAGCGGGGGATGCGGCCGCTGCCGCTGTTCGTCGCCAGCCTGAAGGAGCCGCACTCGGCGGACTTCCTGCGCCGCACTCTGCCGGGTTTGCGGCCGGCGGCGATCGTGACGCTGACCGCCTTCGCCGCCGCCGAGCCGGGCGAGGACGGCCCCATCGACCTCACCGATGCGCCGGTGCTGCAGGCGGTGGTGGCGACCACGAGGCGGGCGGCATGGAGGGAGGGCGCGCGCGGATTGGCGGCCGCCGACCTCGCCATGCATGTGGTGCTGCCGGAGTTCGACGGGCGGGTGCTGGCCGGGGCGGTGTCGTTCAAGGATGTGACCGAGGAGGCGGGAGCCACGCACCTCGTCAACCGGCCCGAGCCGGAACTGGTGGCGGCAGTGGCGGACCGGGTGGCGGCACTGGTGCGGCTGCGCCTCACGCCGCCGGCCGAGCGGCTGATAGCGATGATCCTGCCCGACTATGCCGGCGCCGCCGGGCGCACCGGCTGGGCGGTTGGGCTCGACGTGCCGGCAAGCGTGCGGGTCGCGCTCGCCGACATGCAGGCGGCGGGCTATCGCATCGCGGAGGTGCCGGAGGACGAGCGGGCGCTGGTGACGGCGTTGGGCGATACCGCTCGAGCCGAGGGGCTCGGTGAGGTGCCGGCGGCTGCACCCGGCGCCGTCGAGAGACGGGATGCAGAGAGGGGCCTGACGGCCTCGCGATCGCCTTCCCCCCTCACCCCACCCTCTCCCCCTCGGGGAGAGGGCTTCAGTACACGCACATCGGCGGATGAGGCCTTGCTGGGCCTGGAGGACTATCGCCGCCTGACGGCTTCCCTTCCCGCCGACGCCATCGCCGCCGTCGAGGCGGCGTGGGGGGCGGCGGAGGATGATCCGGCCTGCGTCGATGGCGCCTTCCGCTTCCGGGCGATCCGCTGCGGCAATGTCGTCGTCGCGCTGGCGCCGGATCGCGGCACGACGGCAGAGCGGCGGGCGCAGTATCACGACCCGGCCCTGCCGCCGCGCCACGCGCTGCTTGCGTTCGGCTTATGGTTGCAGCGCGAGGTCGATGCGCTGGTGCATATGGGCGCGCATGGCACGCTGGAATGGCTGCCGGGCAAGCAGGTGGCGCTGACGGCTTCCTGCTTCCCGAGCCTCGTGGTCGGGGCGCTGCCGGTGGTCTATCCGTTCATCGTCTCCAATCCCGGCGAGGCGGCGCAGGCCAAGCGGCGCATCGCGGCGGTGACGCTCGGCCATCTGCCGCCGCCGATGAAGGAGGCGGAGCTTGACGGCGATGCCCGCGAGCTCGAACGCCTGCTCGACGAATATGCGCAGGCGGAAGGGCTGGACCGCCGGCGCCGCGAGCGGCTGGCGCGGCTGATCGTCGAGGAGGCCGGGCGCACCGGGCTCGCCCAGGAAGCACGTCTGGATCTGGCACGGCTCGACGGCGCCGACGACGGCGAGGCGCTGCGGCGCATCGATGCCTGGCTGTGCGACCTCAAGGAACTGCGGCTCAAGGACGGCTTCCATGTCTATGGGCGCGGCGCCTGTGGCGACGCCGAGCGCGACGGGCTGCTGGCGGCGCTCGCCGGGCGGCGGGTGAAGGCCGGGCCGGCGGGGGCGCCGGCGCGCGGGCGCTCCGACGTGATGCCGACCGGGCGCAACCTTTCCACCGCCGACCCGCGCGACCTGCCGACGCCGACCGCCATGGACCTCGGCCGGCTGGCCGCCGAGGAAATCGTGCGCGGCTACATGCAGGCGCATGGCGACTGGCCGCGGGCGCTGGTGCTCGATCTGTGGGGCAGCGCGACGCTGCGCACCGGCGGCGAGGAGATCGCACAGGGGCTGGCGCTGATCGGGGCGCGGCCGGTGTGGGACCCGGCGACCGGGCGGGTGACCGGCATCGAGGTGCTGCCGCCGGCCGCGATGGGGCGGCCGCGCGTGGACGTGACGTTCCGCATCTCCGGCCTGTTCCGCGACCTGTTTCCGGCGCAGATCGCGCTGCTCGACGCCGCGCTGAAGGCGGTGGCGCGGCGCGACGAGCCGGCGGAGGAGAACCCGCTGGCGGCGGCGGGCGAGGGCGCGCCGCGCATCTTCGGCACCGCGCCGGGGGCCTATGGCGCCGGGCTCGACACGCTTGCGGGCGAACGGGAAGCGCAGACGGTGGGCGCGGCCTATCTCGCCAGCGCCTCGCATGCCTATGGCGGCGCCGAGGGCGCGGCGCGGCCGGCCGGCACGGCTTTCGCGGCGCGGGTGGCGGCGGCCGACCTTCTGGTGCACGGGCAGGACGATCCGGGGCGCGATGTGCTGGAGGGCGATGCCGACCTTGCCTTTCTCGGCGGCTTCGCGGCGGCGGCGGCCTCACTCGGGCGGGCGCCCGACCTCGTGGTGCTCGACACCAGCGACCCGGCACGCCCGAGGGCGCGGCCGCTCGAACAGGCGCTGGCGCGGATCGTGCGGCGGCGGGTGGCGCCCGGCTATGTGGACGGCCTGCTGCGCCACGGTCCGCGCGGCGCGGCGGAGATCGTCGAGACCGTCGACCGGCTGATCGGCTTCGCCGAGGTGACGCAGGCGGTGCCCTCGCACCTGATCGACCTGATCCATGCCGCCTATGTGGCGGATGAGAGGGTGCGCGAGTTCCTTGGCCATCAGTCGCCGGAGGGCGCGCGCGTCGTGGCGGAGCGGCTGGAGGGCGCGCGGGCCCGCGGGCTTTGGCATCCCAAGCGCAACGACGTGGCGGCGGCGCTGGACACGCTGCGCGGGCAGGGACGTGGCGGGGAGGCGGCGGAATGAGCGTCGCAGCAACCTCTCCCGAGGCTCTGCCCCGAGGCGCCTGCCCGACGCTGCCGGCGCCGATGGCGACCGGCGACGGGCTGCTGGCGCGCCTCGCGCCGGCCGAGGCGCTGACGCCGGCGCAAGCCGCCGGGCTGGCGGCGCTGGCGCGGGATTGCGGCAACGGCATCCTCGAGGTGACGGCGCGGGGAAAATTGCAGGTGCGCGGGCTCGATCCGGCGGGAGCGGGGCGCCTTGCCGAGGGTGTCGGGGCGCTGCGGATTGCGGTACGCGAGGGGCTGGGGATCGAGACGAGCGCGCTGGCGGGACGCGATCCCGCCGAGGTTTTCGACCCGCGCCTGCTGGCGGCGGCGCTGGCGGAGGCCGCTGCCGCCGCAGGGCTGGCGGCGCGGCTGGCGCCGAAGGTCAGCATCGGCATCGATGGCGGCGGCGGGCTGGGGCTGGCGGGACGCGATCTCGACATCGCGGTATCGCCGGCCGGAGCGGAATTCCGCATCGAGGCGGCGGGGATGACGCTCGGCCGAACCCCGGCGCCGGTGCCGGCGGTGCTGGCGCTGCTGGAAAGGCTGGCCGCCTTCGGACCCCGTGCGAGGATGCGCGACCTCGTTGCCGCCGAGGGGGAAGGTGCGCTGGGGGCGGGATTGCAGCCGGCGGATCCGCGCGAGGCCGTGCCGGGCGAGCCGGTAGGGCGGCATATGCTTGCCAGCGGGTGGGCGCTTGGCGTCGGCCTGCCCTTCGGCCAGATCGAGGCTGAGACGCTCGAGGCGCTGGCCGATACGGCGGCGCAACGGGGGGCGACCTTCATCGAGCCGGCGGGCGGACGGGCTTTGCTGATCGGCGCACTCGACGATGGCGGGGCTGACGGATTGGCGGATTGGGCGACGGCGGCGGGGCTGATCGTCGATGCCGGCGATCCGTTGCGGCGGGTGGAGGCCTGCCCCGGCGCCCCGGCCTGCGGCGCGGCGCGATTCGCCACGCGGGGATTGGCGCGGGAGCTGGCGCGCGACCTCGCCGGGCTGGCGAAAGGCCGCTCGGTGCATGTTTCGGGCTGCGTGAAGGGCTGCGCGCATCCCGGCCGGGCCGGTCTCACCATCGTGGGGCTGGACGAAGGGGCAGGGATCGTGATCGAAGGCACCGCGCGCGACATGCCGGCGCGGATCGTCCGCTTCGACGAGCTGGCGAGTGCCGTGCGCGGGTTTCTGGAGAGTTCACGTGGCTGAAGCTGCCCACGACTATATGCGCGACGGCGACGCCATCTATGCGCGTTCGTTCGCCATCATCCGCGAGGAGGCCGAGCTCGGCCGCTTCACGCCCGAGGAGGCGGACGTCGCGGTGCGGATGATCCATGCCTGCGGGCTGGTGGAGGCGGCGCTCGCCATCGACTTCGCCCCCGATCTCGTGCGGGCGGCGCGGCGGGCGCTGGCCGACGGCGCGCCGATCCTGTGCGACGCGCAGATGGTGGCGCATGGGGTGACGCGGGCGCGTTTGCCGGCGAATAACGCGGTGATCTGCACGCTGCGCGACCCGGAGGTGCCGGCGCTGGCTTCGAGGCTCGGCACCACCCGCTCGGCGGCGGCGCTGGAGCTGTGGCGCGACCGGATGGAAGGCGCGGTGGTCGCCATCGGCAATGCGCCCACGGCGCTGTTCCAACTGCTGGAAATGCTGGATGCCGGTGCGCCGAAGCCGGCGGCGATCCTCGGCATTCCCGTCGGCTTCGTCGGGGCGGCGGAATCCAAGGAGGCGCTGGCTTTGGGTGATCACGGCGTGCCGTGGCTGGTGGTGCGCGGGCGGCTGGGCGGCAGCGCCATGGCGGCGGCGGCGGTGAACGCGCTGGCGAGGGCGGGGATATGAGCGGCACTTCGTCCGCCGGGCGGCTGATCGGCGTCGGGGTGGGACCCGGCGACCCGGAGCTGCTGACGCTGAAGGCGGCGCGGGCGCTCGGCGAGGCCGATGTCGTCGCCTATTTCGCCAAGCGCGGCAATGGCAGCCATGCGCGCGCCATCGCGCATCCGCATTTCCGCGCCGGGGCGGTGGAACTGCCGCTCGACTATCCGGTGACCACCGAACTGCACCGCCATGATGACGGCTACCGGTCGCAGATTACCGATTTCTACGATGCCAGCGCCCGGCTTGTGGCGGAGCATCTCGATGCCGGGCGGCGGGTGGCGGTGCTCTCCGAGGGCGATCCGCTGTTCTACGGCTCCTACATGCACCTGCATGTGCGGCTGGCGGCGCATTATGCCACCGAGGTCATTCCCGGCGTCACCGGCATGTCCGGCTGCTGGTCGCAGGCGGGGGCGCCGATCGCTCAGGGCGACGACGTGCTGAGCGTGCTGCCCGGCACGCTGGACGAGGCCGAACTCGCCCGCCGGCTGGCGGAAGCCGACGCCGCGGTGATCATGAAGGTGGGGCGCAACCTGCCCAAGATCCGCCGGGCGCTGGCGACGGCCGGGCGGCTGGAGCGGGCGCTCTATGTCGAGCGCGGCACCATGCAAGGCGGCGGCTGCGTGCCACTTGCCGGGCGCGGCGAGGAAGCGGCGCCCTACTTCGCCATCGTGCTGGTGCCGGGCTGGAATATGCGGGCAAGGTCGGGCGCAGAGGCGGAGGGATGAGCGGGCGGATCGCGGTGATCGGCCTCGGTCCCGGCGAGGCGCGCTGGCTCACGCCGGAAGCGGCGGGGGAGCTGGCGGCCGCCGAGGCGGTCTATGGCTATGGGCCCTATCTCGACCGGGTGCCGGTGCGGCATGGGCAGGCGCGCCACGCCTCCGACAATCGCGAGGAGCTGGCGCGGGCCGGCGCCGCCCTTGCCCATGCAGCCACCGGGGCAAGGGTGGCGATGGTGTCGGGCGGCGATCCTGGCGTGTTCGCCATGGCGGCGGCGGTGATCGAGGCCATCGAGGCCGGGCCTGCCGAATGGCGGGCGCTCGAGGTGAGCGTGGTGCCGGGCATCACCGCGATGCTGATGGTGGCGGCGCGGGCGGGGGCGCCGCTGGGCCACGATTTCTGCGCCATCTCGCTCTCCGACAATCTGAAGCCGTGGGAGCTGGTGGAGCGGCGGTTGCGGCTGGCGGCGCAGGCCGGCTTCGCCATGGCGTTCTACAACCCGGTCTCGAAGGCGCGGCCGTGGCAGCTCGACCGGGCGTTCGAGATCCTGCGCGAGGAACTGCCGGCAAGCGTGCCGGTGATCTTCGGCCACGCGGCGGGGCGGGCGGACGAACGGATCGCCACCGTGCCGCTCGCGCAGGCCCGTGGCGCGATGGCCGACATGGCGACCTGCATCATCATCGGCACGCCGGCGACGCGGATCGTCGCGCGGGAGGGGTTGCCGGACCTCGTCTACACGCCTCGGCGCGCCGATGCGGGCGGGGTGGAGCGGGCATGAAGCCGGGCGTCGATCCAGGCGAGCGCTTCCTCGACGCTGGCGGCCGTCGGTACCTCCGGGCGCGGCGGCCGGGCGATGAGGACCACCTGCAGGCCGAGCGCGCGGGCGGCGGCGAGCTTGGCGGCGCTGGCCGTTCCCCCACTGTTCTTGGCGAGAATCACCTCGATGCCGTGCGATTTGAAAAGATCGACCTCGGATGCGAGGGCGAACGGACCGCGGTCGAGAATGTAGCGGGCGTGCGGCAGGGCGAGCGGCGGCTCGACCGGATCGACGCTGCGGATCAGGTAGTGATGCTGCGGGGCGGCCTCCAGCGCGCGCAGCTCGTTGCGGCCGAGCGCCACGAAGACCCGGCGCGGCGCGGCGCCGAGGGCGGCGAGGGCGGCGGCAAGGTTTTCCACCGCATGCCAGCGGTCGCCGGGCTGCGGCGTCCAGGCCGGGCGGGCCAGCGCCAGCAGCGGCACGCCGGCGCGCCGCGCCGCCTCGGCGGCATTGGCCGACATAACAGCGGCGAAGGGATGGGTAGCATCGACCAGCAGATCGATGCCCTCCGCCCGCAGATGCGCCGCGAGACCGGCGGCGCCGCCGAAGCCGCCGATGCGGGTCGGTATCGGATAGCCGAGCGGGTTGCGCGTGCGCCCGGCAAGCGACACGCTGGGGGCGAGGTCGGAGCGGTCCGCAAGGGCCTCCGCGAGCGCCCGGGCCTCGCTGGTGCCACCGAGCAGCAGGACGCGCAGCGGAGGGGACGCAGGATGGGGAGCGATGATGCCGGGAGCCGAAGCCGTGGTGCGTGACATGGCGCGGGACAATGCGCCGGCGCGGCGCTGGTTGTCCATCGTCGGCATCGGCGAGGACGGCCTCGATGGGCTGTCGCCGCGTGCCCGAGCCCTGATCGAACAGGCCGAGGTGGTGTTCGGCGGCGCGCGGCATCTGACGCTCGCCGGCGAGGCGATCACCGGCGTGGCGCGGGCGTTTCCCGCCGAGGCGCGGGCCTGGCCGAGCCCGTTCGAGGACGGGGTGCGGGAGGTGCTGGCGCTGGCCGGCGCCGATGTCTGCGTGCTGGCCTCGGGCGATCCGTTCCTCTACGGCGTCGGCACGGTGCTGGCGCGGCATGTGCCGGCCACCGAGATGGAGGTGGTGCCGGCGGCGTCCGCCTTCAGCCTGGCGGCGGCCCGGCTCGGCTGGGCGCTCAACGACACGACGCTGCTCTCCGCCCACGGGCGGGCGGTGGCGGGGATAAGGCGGCATCTGCATCACCGGCGGCGGCTGCTGGTGCTCACCTCCGACGCCGACGGACCGGCGGCGGTGGCGGCGCTGCTGGCGGCCGCGGGGTTCGGCGGCTCGACGCTCACCGTGCTGGAGGCGCTGGGCGGGGCGCGCGAGCGGGTGCGCACGATGCCGGCGGAAGGCTTCGCGCTCGACGACGTGCACCCGCTCAACCTCGTCGGCATCGAGGTGATCGCCGGCGCGGGGGCGCGGGCGGTCCCGCTCACGCCCGGCTTGCCGGACGACTGGTATGAGAATGACGGCCAGCTGACCAAGCGCAGCATTCGCGCGGTGACGCTGGCGGCGCTGGCGCCGCGCCGGGGCGAGCTGTTGTGGGACATCGGCGCCGGGGCGGGCTCGATCGGCATCGAATGGATGCTGGCAGATCCCTCGCTCGCCGCCATCGCCATCGAGGAACGCGGCGAGCGGGCTTCGCGGGTGACGCGCAATGCGCTGGCGCTGGGCACGCCGGGGCTGCGCGTTGTCGAGGGGCGGGCGCCAGAGGCGCTGGAAGGCTTGCCGGCGCCGGACGCCATCTTCGTCGGCGGCGGGGCGAGCGAAGAGGGCGTGCTGGCGGCGGCGCTGGCGGCGCTGAAGCCGGGCGGGCGCATCGTCGTCAACGCGGTGACGCTGGAGACCGAGGCGGTGCTGCTGGCGCGGCACGCGGCGCTGGGCGGCGAACTGGCGCGGCTGTCGGTGGCGCAGGCGTCCCCTGTCGCCGGCATGACCGGCTGGCGGCCGGCGATGCCGGTTACCCAGTGGAGCTGGGTGAAGCCGATCGAGAGGATGCCATGATCGTCGCAGGGGTCGGCAGCCGGCGGGGAGCGAGCGCGCAGGAGGTCTGCGCCGCCGTGCGCGGGGCGCTGGCGCGCCACGGCGTGAAGCTCGGCGAGGTGTCGCTGATGGCGACGCCGGCAATGAAGGGCTCGGAAGCCGGCATCATCAAGGGCGCGCTCGATCTCGGCCTGCTGCTGGTCATGGTGCCGCAGACGCAGATGGAAGCGGCGGGCGCGCGCGCCGTCACCCGTTCGGAGCGGGTGGTGGCGCTGATGGGCGTGCCCTCGGTGGCGGAGGCGGCGGCGCTGGCGGCGGCCGGGCGGGGCTCGACACTGATCGGCCCGCGCTTCGTGCTGGGGCCGGTGACCTGCGCGCTGGCGCGCGAACGCGGCGACACGGCGGGCCAAGGAATGGGCGAGACGACGTGACGGTGCATTTCATCGGGGCGGGGCCGGGAGCCGCCGACCTCATCACCCTGCGCGGGCGCGACCTGATCGGCCGCTGCCCGGTGTGCCTCTATGCCGGCTCGCTGGTGCCGCAGGAGATGCTCGGCTGGTGCCCGCCGGGGGCGCGGATCGTCGATACCGCGCCGCTGTCGCTCGACGAGATCGAGGCGGAATATGTGCGGGCGGCGGCGGCGGGCGAGGACGTGGCGCGGCTGCATTCCGGCGACCTCTCGATCTATTCGGCGGTGGCCGAGCAGCTGCGCCGGCTCGACCGGCTCGGCATCGCCTATACGCTCACCCCCGGCGTGCCGGCCTTCGCGGCGGCGAGCGCGGTGCTGGCGCGCGAACTCACCGTGCCCGGCCTGGCGCAGAGCGTGGTGCTGACGCGGGTGTCGGGCCGCGCCTCGGCGATGCCGGAGCGCGAGACGCTGGAGGCCTTCGCCGCGACGGGGGCGACGCTGGTGCTGCATCTCGCCATCCACGCGCTGGGCGAGGTGGTGGCGCGGCTCACGCCGACGCATGGGGCCGACTGCCCGGTGGCGGTGGTGGTGGAGGCCAGCCGGCCGGGCGAGCGGGTGATCCGCGGCACGCTGGCCGACATCGTCGCCCGCCATGGCGAGGCGCCAGCGGAACGGGCGGCGCTCATTCTGGTGGGGCGGGCGCTCGGCGCCGAGGATTTCCGCGAGAGCGCGCTCTACGACGCGCATTACCAGCGCCGTTTCCGGGGGCGGGAATGAGGGGGCGTGGGCGGGGTGGGTGTGCCCGGGGAAGCGTCCTTCAAGGCTCTCCCCTCAGGATGACGGTGCTTTGTGAGCGATCGGAAAGAGCCCGGTCATCCGGCGTGCCATTGAAGAGAAACGTCTCCACCGCACGCTTTACCTCCCCTCTCCCCGTCGGGGAGAGGGGGCCCGCGCAGCGGGTCGGTGAGGGGGGACGACATGGGGAAGGCAGGAAGACCCCTCACCCCACCCCTCTCCCCCACGGGGAGAGGGAGAAAAAGGAGATGCCCTCTGATCATGCCGATCGGAAACATCTTTCCAATACACGCCATGGGGAGAGGGAGAATCGAAGATCGACCTCATCGCAGGGAGCGGCGGGATGACCTCCCCTGAAAGCGCCATCGCCAGTCCCCGCGCGCTCATCCTCGCCGCGCCGCGCTCGGGCTCCGGCAAGACCACGGTGACGCTCGGCGTCGTCGCGGCGCTGGCACGCCGGGGCGTGAAAGTGCGGGCGGTGAAATCGGGCCCCGATTATATCGATCCCGCCTTCCATGCGGTGGCCAGCGGCCGGCCGGGGCTGAACCTCGACAGCTTCGCCATGGCGCCGGAACTGGTCGCCGGCCTGCTCGCGCAGGCCGGGCGAGAGGCGGAGCTGATCATCATCGAAGCCTCGATGGGGTTGTTCGACGGCATCACCAGTGAGCCCGGCCGCTCCGGCGCGGCGGCGGATCTCGCGGCGCGGTTCGGCATCCCCGTGGTGCTGGTGATGGACGTGTCCGGCCAGTCGCAATCGGCGGCGGCGGTGGCGCGGGGCTTCGCCGCGCATGATCCGCAGGTGCGCATCGCCGCGACGCTGCTCAACAAGGTGGCGAGCCCGCGCCACCGCGCGCAGGTGGAGGAGGCGATGGCCGGCCTCGGCCTGCCGGTGATCGGCGCGGTGCCGCGCGATGCCGCGCTCGGCCTGCCGGAGCGCCATCTCGGGCTGGTGCAGGCTTCCGAGCATCCCGAGCTGGCCGGGCATCTCGACCGGCTTGCCGCCATGGCCGAGGCGCATATCGACCTCGACGCGCTGGCGGGGCTGGCGGTGCCGCTCGACCTCGCGCCGCCGCCGCGGGCGGCGGTACGGCCGCCGGGGCAGCGGATCGCGCTTGCGCAGGACGTCGCCTTCGGCTTCGCCTATGCGCATCTGATGGCCGGCTGGCGGGCGGCAGGCGCGGAGATCGTGCCGTTCTCGCCGCTCGCCGACGAGGGACCGGCCGAGGAGTGCGATGTGTGCTGGCTGCCGGGCGGCTATCCCGAGCTGCATGCCGGGAGGCTGGCGGCGGCGACGAATTTCTTCGATGGCGTGCGGCGTTTCGCCCGCGCGCGGTCGGTGCATGGCGAGTGCGGCGGCTACATGGTGCTCGGCGAGGCGCTGGAGGATGCCGATGGCGGCACCCATGCGATGCTCGGCCTGCTCGGCCACGCGACCAGTTTCGCCCGGCGCCGGCTCAATCTCGGCTACCGCCGGGCGACGACGCTGGCGGCGGGACCGCTCGGCCCGCTGGGGACAATTCTGCGCGGCCACGAATTCCATTATGCCAGCGTCATCAAGCCCGGCGACGATGCGCCGCTCGTCACATTGGCGGATGGACAGGGTAAGCCGTTGGGGCTGGCGGGGAGCCGGCGCGGCCTCGTCTCCGGGGCCTTCTTCCACGTGATTGCGCAGGAGTGAGACATGACGCCCTATCGCCGCCTGATCGTGCTTCTTGCCGGCGTCTACGGCGTGGCGGGCGTCGGCCTCGCGGCGGCGGCGGCGCATGCGGTGCCGGATGCCAGCCTCGCCACCGCCGCCAGCTTCCTGATGATCGGCGCGGCGGCGCTGGCGGGCTGCGCGGCGCTGGCGGCGGCGGGCGGGCGGCGCTGGTCGTTCGCCGATATCGGCGCCGGCCTCATCGCGCTCGGCACGCTGCTGTTCAGCGGTGCCATCGCCGCGCGGGTGCTGCTGGATACCGTTCTTTTTCCTATGGCCGCCCCGACGGGCGGGACTATGCTGATGATCGGTTGGGCGGCGCTGGGCCTTGCGGCCTTCGAGAGAACGCGGTCGCCCGCCTGAGGAATTGCCGGCCCAATTGGCCAAAAGGTTGCATGGACCCGAGTCAGCATCCGCCGGATATCGGGACCGGCGGGATTGCAGGCGGCGGATCGCCGAGGGGAGCGCTAGTCGCAGATGACAGTCGAGGTCGAGAGCAAGATGCTGGACAAGCCGGAGACCACCACCCGCGCACCGAGCGCCGCCGGCGACGATGTCGCCAAGTTCCGCACCGCGGTCATCGCCAAGCTGACCTATGCGGTGGGCAAGAATCCGGCGGCCGCCAGCGATCGTGACTGGTTTCTCGCCACCGCCTTCGCCACCCGCGACCGCATCGTCGACCGTTGGGTGACCTCGACGCGCCAGACCTATTCGGAAGGGCGCAAGCGGGTCTACTACCTGTCGCTGGAGTTCCTGATCGGCCGGCTGCTGTTCGATGCGCTGACCAATCTCGAAATGCTGGAGACGGTGCGCGCGGCGCTGGGCGACCTCGGCGTCGACCTCGACCGGCTGCGGCAGGTGGAGCCGGACGCGGCGCTGGGCAATGGCGGCCTCGGGCGCCTCGCCGCCTGCTTCATGGACAGCATGGCGACGCTTTCCATCGCCGCCTATGGCTACGGCATCCGCTACGATCACGGCCTGTTCCGGCAGGTGATCAAGAATGGCTGGCAGCAGGAATATCCCGAGGACTGGCTGTCCTTCGGCAATCCCTGGGAATTCGAGCGGCCGGAAGTCACCTACGATGTCGGCTTCGGCGGCTCGGTCGAGGCGGTGGCCGTGGGCGGCGACCGCAAGAAGCAGGTCTGGCATCCGGCCGAGCAGGTCGAGGCGGTGGCCTATGACACGCCGATCGTCGGCTGGCGCGGCCGGCACGTGAACACGCTGCGGCTGTGGTCGGCGCGCGCGACCGACCCGCTGCGGCTCGACGCCTTCAACCAGGGCGACCATATGGGCGCGCTGGCCGACCAGGTGAAGGCCGAGGCGATCTCCAAGGTGCTCTATCCGAGCGACGCCACCCCGGCGGGGCAGGAACTGCGCCTCCGGCAGGAATATTTCTTCACCGCCGCCTCGCTGCACGACCTGATCCGCCGCCATGTCGATACCTTCGGCGATGTGCGCTCGCTGCCGGACAAGGCGTCGATCCAGCTCAACGACACCCATCCCTCCATCGCGGTGGCGGAGCTGATGCGGGTGCTGATCGACGAGCACGACATCGAGTGGGCGCAGGCCTGGGACATCACCAACCGCACCATCTCCTACACCAACCACACGCTGCTGCCCGAGGCGCTGGAGACCTGGCCGGTGCCGCTGATGGAGCGGGTGCTGCCGCGCCACATGCAGATCATCTACCTGATCAACGCGCTGCACATCGAGTCGGTGCGCAAGGCGTTCCCCGGCGACGACGCGCTGCTGTCCTCGGTGTCGCTGATCCAGGAAGACCACGGGCGGCGGGTGCGCATGGGCAACCTCGCCTTCCTCGGCTCGCATTCGATCAACGGCGTCGCCGCGCTGCACAGCGAGCTGATGAAGACGACGGTGTTCAAGGATTTCTACCGCATCTACCCGGAGCGGATGAACAACAAGACCAACGGCATCACCTTCCGCCGCTGGCTGAACGAGGCCAACCCGGCCCTGACCAACCTGCTGGTCGAGACCTGCGGGCCCGAGGTGCTGGACGATCCCGGCGCGCTGAAGAAGCTGGAGGCAATGGCCGGGGATTCGGCGCTGCACGACAAGCTGGCCGCGGTACGCCGGCAGAACAAGGTGGCGCTGTCGCGGCTGATCCGCGACCGGCTGGACATCAAGGTCAATCCCGGCGCGCTGTTCGACGTGCAGATCAAGCGCATCCACGAATATAAGCGCCAGCTGCTCAACGTGCTGGAAACCATCGCGCTCTACGACGCCATGCGCGCCAATCCGGCCAAGGCATGGGCGCCGCGAGTGAAGATCTTCTCCGGCAAGGCGGCGGCCAGCTACCACATGGCCAAGCTGATCATCAAGCTGGCCAACGACGTCGCCAAGGTGGTGAACGACGATCCCACCGTGCGCGACCTGCTCAAGGTGGTGTTCCTGCCGAACTACAATGTGTCGCTGGCCGAGGTGATCATCCCGGCCGCCGACCTCTCCGAGCAGATCTCCACCGCCGGCATGGAGGCCTCCGGCACCGGCAACATGAAGATGGCGCTGAACGGCGCGCTCACCATCGGCACGCTCGACGGCGCCAATGTCGAGATCAAGGAACATGTCGGCGACGACAACATCTTCATCTTCGGCCTCACCGCCCAGGAGGTGGAGGACCGCCGGGCCGCCGGCATCGACGAGGCCGGCGCGATCGCCGCCTCGCCGCATCTCGGCGAGGTGCTGGATGCGGTGGCGGGCGGGGTGTTCTCTCCCGACGAGCCGGACCGCTACAAGCCGCTGGTCGACGCCCTGCGCCACCATGACTATTTCCTGGTGACGCCGGACTTCGACAGCTACTGGGACGCGCAGCGCCGGGTCGACGCGCTATGGAACAACCGTCCCGGCTGGTGGACGGCGAGCGCCATCAACACCGCCAATATGGGCTGGTTCTCCTCCGACCGGACCATCTCGGAATATGCCCGCGACATCTGGCACGTGCCGGTGCTGCAGACGCGGTGACGCCGTCGGCGGGGCGGCTGCCTGCGGCTTCATGCCTCGGGCGGCGCCTCTCCCCCATCTCCGTGACGCTATGTGGTGGACTTATTGCCGGCGGTAAAGGAACCTTCTCCGCAATCGGGTCTTGATGCAGCAGATTCCGAGCAGGAAAGGTCTTCGAGCATGCATGCCTGGCAGGCCACGGACCGGGACGTCGACCAGCTCGTCGGCGGCCGGCACCACGACCCGTTCGGGCTGTTGGGACCGCACGAGACCAAGGACGGGCTCGTCATCCGCGCCTTCGTGCCGGGCGCCCTGACCCTCGACGCCTTCGACATCGACGGGGCGCAGGTGGCCTCCCTCAAGCGCCGGCACGACGCCGGCTTCTTCGAGGGGCTGGTCGCCGGCCGCCCGGCCTGGGCGCGCTACACGCTCAAGGCCAGCAATGCCGGCGGCGAATGGTGGCTCGACGATCCCTATGCCTTCGAGCCGGTGCTCGGCCCGCTCGACGACCATCTCATGGTCGAGGGCACCCATACCCAGCTCTATGAACGGCTCGGCGCGCATCTGAGCCTGCACCAGGGGGTGGAGGGCGTCGCCTTCGCGGTGTGGGCGCCGAACGCGCAGCGCGTCTCGGTGGTCGGCGATTTCAACGCCTGGGACGGGCGCCGCCACCAGATGCGCAAGCGCATCGACAGCGGGCTGTGGGAGATCTTCGCTCCCGGTCTCGGCGAGGGGACGATCTACAAATACGAGATCATCGCCGCCGACGGCCGGCTGCTGCCGCTGAAGGCCGATCCGTTCGGCTTCCGCGGCGAATTCCGCCCCGCCACCGGCTCGGTGGTGGCGCGCATCGACGATTTCGAATGGACCGATGCCGCGCATCTCGCCGCCCGCCAGTACGGCGCGGCGCGGCACAAGCCGATGTCGATCTACGAGGTGCATCTCGGTTCCTGGCGGCGCGGCGAGGACAACCGCTTCCTGAGCTATGACGAGCTCGCCGAGCAGCTGATCCCCTATGTCGAATGGATGGGCTTCACCCATATCGAGCTGCTGCCGATCTCCGAGCATCCGCTCGACGCCTCCTGGGGCTACCAGCCGATCGGGCTCTACGCCCCGACCAGCCGCTTCGGCGACCCGGCCGGCTTTGCGCGGCTGGTCGACCGCGCGCACCGGGCCGGCATTTCGGTGATCCTCGACTGGGTGCCGGCGCATTTCCCCACCGACATTCACGGCCTCGCGCATTTCGACGGCGGGCCGCTCTACGAGCATGCCGACCCGCAGCGCGGCTTCCACCCGGACTGGAACACCGCGATCTACGATTTCGGCCGCCGCGAGGTGACGAATTTCCTCACCGCCAACGCGCTGTTCTGGCTCGAGCGCTTCCACATAGACGGGCTGCGCGTCGATGCGGTGGCCTCGATGCTCTACCTCAACTATTCGCGCAAGGAAGGCGAGTGGTCGCCCAATCCCGACGGCTCCAACGACAACAAGGATGCCGTCGGCTTCCTGCAGCGGGCCAATGTCACCCTCTATGCCGAGCATCCCGGCACGGTGACCATCGCCGAGGAATCCACCTCCTGGGCCGGGGTGTCGGCGCCGGTGCATGCCGGCGGCCTCGGCTTCGGCTTCAAGTGGAACATGGGCTGGATGCACGACACGCTGGACTATCTGGCGCTAGATCCGGCCTATCGGCCCTGGCACCACGACAAGATCACCTTCGGGCTGATGTACGCCTTCTCGGAGAATTTCGTGCTGCCGCTCTCCCATGACGAGGTGGTGCACGGCAAGGGAACGGTGCTGTCGCGCATGCCCGGCGACGACTGGCAGCGCTTCGCCACGGTGCGCGCCTACTACGCCTTCATGTGGGCCTATCCCGGCAAGAAGCTGCTGTTCATGGGCCAGGAATTCGCCCAGCGGGGCGAGTGGAGCGAGGAGCGCTCGCTCGACTGGCACCTCACCGGCATGGGCCCGCATCATCGTGGCGTGCAACTGGTGGTGCGCGACCTCAACCAGGCCTATCGCGACCTGCCGGCGCTGCACACCGGCGATGGCGACCCCAGCGGCTTCCGCTGGCTGGTGGTGGACGATCGCGCACAGTCGGTGTTCGCCTGGCTGCGCACCGCCGGCGAGGACGACGCGCCGGTGGCGATGATCGCCAATTTCACCCCGGTGCCGCGGCCTTTCTACCGGCTCGGCCTGCCGAAGGCCGGGCGGTGGAGGGAAGTCGTCAATACCGACAGTGCAAATTATGGCGGCTCGGGGGTGGGCAATCTCGGCGGCGTCACCGCCGTCGAGGTGCCGGCCCACGGCATGCCGGCGAGCGCGGAACTGGTACTGCCGCCGCTGGCGACGCTCTACCTGAAGTGGGAGCCGGAGCGGGCAGAGCCCGCAACGGCCGAGGAAACGCCAAAGTTCATCGCGACGGTCAAGGAGTAACCCGACATGGCCAGGCCACCGGTCCCGAACGCACCTCTCGCCCGAACCGCGATGGCCTATGTGCTCGCCGGCGGCCGTGGCAGCCGGCTGATGGAGCTGACCGATCGACGCGCCAAGCCGGCGGTCTATTTCGGCGGCAAGTCGCGCATCATCGATTTCGCGCTGTCAAATGCGCTGAATTCCGGCATACGCCGCATCGGCGTCGCCACCCAGTACCAGGCGCACAGCCTGATCCGCCACATGCAGCGCGGCTGGAACTTCTTCCGTCACGAGCGCAATGAGAGCTTCGACGTGCTGCCGGCGAGCCAGCGCGTCTCGGAGACCATGTGGTATCTCGGGACGGCAGACGCGGTGTATCAGAACCTCGACATCGTCGAGGCCTACGATACCCGCCACATCATCATCCTGGCCGGCGACCACGTCTACAAGCAGGATTACGAGGTGATGCTGCAGGAGCATGTCGACAAGGGCGCCGACGTGACGGTGGGCTGCCTCGAAGTGCCGCGCGAGGAAGCCAGCGCCTTCGGGGTGATGCATGTCGATTCCGAGGACCGCATCATTTCCTTCCTCGAAAAGCCGAAGAAGCCGCCCGCCATGCCCGGCCACCCGGACAAGGCGCTGGCCTCGATGGGCATCTATATCTTCGAAACCAAGTTCCTGATCGAGCAGCTGAAGCGCGATGCCGCCGACCCGCTGTCGACGCATGATTTCGGCAAGGACATCATCCCGTATCTGGTCAAGCACGGCAAAGCCTGCGCGCACCATTTCTCGCGCTCCTGCGTGCGCTCCGACATGGAGACGGCGCCGTATTGGCGCGATGTCGGCACGGTCGACGCCTATTGGGAGGCCAATATCGACCTCACCGGCATCGTGCCGGAACTCGACCTCTATGACCGCGACTGGCCGATCTGGACCTATAGCGAGATCACCCCACCGGCGAAGTTCGTGCATGACGACGAGGGCCGGCGCGGGCAGGCGATCTCCTCGCTGGTGTCCGGCGGCTGCATCGTCTCCGGCTCGTCGCTGCGGCGGGCGCTGCTGTTCACCGGGGTGCGGGTGAACTCCTACGGCACGCTCGAGAACGCCGTGGTGCTGCCCTATGTCGAGATCGGCCGTTCCGCCCAGCTGCGCAACGTGGTGATCGACGCGCATGTGCGGATTCCGGAGGGGCTGGTGGTCGGCGAGGATCCGGAACTCGACGCCCTGCGCTTCCGCCGCACCGAGAAGGGCATCTGCCTCATCACCCAGTCGATGATCGACCGGCTCGACATGTGAGCGTCGTGCGCGGGCGGCAGGATCGGCCGCGCCAGGGAACAGCGGCCGCGCATGCGGGACCACGAAAAGGGGCAAGGCGGGTATCGTGTCGGAACTGAAGCTTCTCTCGGTCGTCTCCGAGGTCTATCCGCTGGTTAAGACCGGCGGGCTCGCCGACGTGGCCGGCGCGCTGCCGGCGGCGCTGGCGGGCCAGGGGATCCAGGTGCGCACGCTGGTGCCGGGCTATCCGGCGGTGATGGCGGCGCTCGGCGGGGTCGAGGAGGCGTTTTACTTCGACCATCTGTTCGGCGCGCCGGCGCGGCTCTACGCCGCCACCGCCGCCGGCCTCGACCTGTTCGTCATCGACGCGCCGCATCTCTACGACCGGCCGGGCGGGCCCTATGTCGGCACCGACGGGCGCGACTATGCCGACAACGCCCAGCGCTTCGCGGCGCTGGGGGCGGTGGCCTCGGGGATCGGGCTCGGGCTGGTGCCGGGCTTCGTGCCCGATGTGGTGCATGCGCATGACTGGCAGGCGGGCCTCGCGCCGGCCTATCTGCACTATGCCGGCGGGCGGCGGCCCGGCACGGTGATGTCGATCCACAACATCGCTTTCCAGGGCCAGTTTCCGGCCCAGGTGGCGCCGCTGCTGGGGATGCCGGCGCATGCGTTCTCCATCGGCGGCATCGAATATTACGGCACGGTCGGCTATCTGAAGGCCGGCCTGCAACTTGCCGATCGCATCACCACCGTCTCGCCGGGCTATGCCGCCGAGATCCTGCAGCCGGAGGCGGGGATGGGCCTCGAAGGGCTGCTGAACCAGCGGCGCGGCGTGCTCTCCGGCATCCTCAACGGGCTCGACGCGACCGCGTGGAATCCGGCGACGGACGGCCTGATTGCGGCGCCGTTCGATGCCAAGAGACTGCCGGCGCGCGCGGCCAACAAGGCGGCGCTGCAGGCGCGGTTCGGCCTGGTCGAGTCGCCGGATACGCTGCTGTTCGGCGTGGTGAGCCGGCTGTCGTGGCAGAAGGGGCTCGACCTGTTGATGGACGGGCTGGGCACGCTGATCGATCTCGGTGCGCAACTGGTGGTGCTGGGCAGCGGCGATCCGCAGCTGACCGAGCGCTATGCCGGCTCGGCGTGGGCCAATCCCGGCCGCGTCGGCGTGCAGTTCGGCTATGACGAGACGCTGGCGCACCTGATCCAGGCGGGAGCCGACGCGCTGCTGGTGCCGTCGCGCTTCGAGCCCTGCGGCCTCACCCAGCTGGCGGCGCTGCGCTATGGCGCGCTGCCGGTGGTGGCGCGTGTCGGCGGGCTCGCCGACACGGTGATCGACGTCAACGAGATGGCGCGGGCGAGCGGGGTCGGCACCGGCGTACAGTTCTCGCCGGTGACGGTGCCGGCGCTGCAGGCGGCGCTCGGTCGCACCCATGCGCTGTGGCAGGACAAGACGCTGTGGCGGAAGCTGCAGCGCAACGCCATGGCGACCGACGTTTCCTGGGATCGCGCCGCGCGTGCCTATGCCGAGCTGTTCCGCTCTCTCGCGCGGGAGCGGGCGGCGTGACCGACTGGCGGCTGACGGGCGGGCGGGCGGAGCCGCTGGGCGTTACGCCCGCCGGAAGGGGGACAGGGGCGGGTGTCAATGTGGCGGTGTTCTCCGCCCACGCCACCCGCATCGAGTTCTGCCTGTTCGACGCCGCCGACGTCGAGATGGCGCGCATCGCCCTGCCGGAACGCACCGGCGACGTGTTCCACGGCCACATTGCCGGGATCTCTCCGGGCATGCGCTATGGGCTGCGGGCGTTTGGGCCGTGGGATCCGGCCAATGGACACCGATTCAATCCGGCAAAGCTGCTGGTCGACCCCTATGCGGCGGCGCTGGATCGACCGTTCGTGCTGCATGATGCGCTGTTCGATGCCCGTGCGCGCGGCGCGCGCGAGGACGAGACCGACAGTGCCGCCCATGTGCCGAAGGCGATAGTGCCGCCGGACGAAGACGAGAGCGAGCCGGTGCGCCGGCCCCGTTTCGACTGGGCGTGGCAGGTGCTCTACGAGCTCCATGTGCGCGGCTTCACCCGGCTGCATCCCGACATTCCGCTTGACCTGCGCGGCAGCTTTGCCGGGCTCGCCACCCCCTCGGCCATGGAGCATCTGGTGAAGCTCGGCATCACCACGGTCGAGCTGATGCCGGCGATGGCATGGATCGACGAGCGGCATCTGCCGCCGCTGGGGCTCACCAATTACTGGGGCTACAATCCGGTGGTGTTCGGCGCGCCGGACCCGCGCCTCGCCCCCGGCGGCTTTGCCGAGATACGCCGGGCAATCGCGGCGCTGCACGCGGCCGGTATCGGCGTCGTGCTCGACGTGGTGTTCAACCACACCGGCGAGAGCGACGTGCTCGGGCCGACGGTGAGCCTGCGCGGGCTCGACAACGCGACCTATTACCGCCACGCGGCCGAGGATCCCGGCAGGCTGCTCAACGATGCCGGCACCGGCAATACGCTCGCGCTCGAGCGCCCGCCGGTGCTGCGGCTCGCCATGGACATGATGCGGCGCTGGGCGGCGGCCGGCCTCGACGGCTTCCGCTTCGATCTCGGCGCCACGCTCGGCCGGCGGGTGGACGGCTTCGACCCCGAGGCGCCGTTCTTCGCCGCCATGGCGCAGGACCCGGTGCTGCGCGATCTCGCCTTGATCGCCGAGCCGTGGGATATCGGGCCGGGCGGCTATCAGGTCGGTAATTTTCCCGCCGATTGGGCCGAGTGGAACGACCATTTCCGCGACACGGCGCGGCGCTTCTGGCGCGGCGAAGGCGGCCAAGTCGGCGAGCTGGCGACCCGGCTCGCCGGCTCGGCCGATGTGTTCGCGGTGCGTAGGCGGCCACTGTCGCGGGCGATAAATTTCGTCACCGCCCATGACGGTTTCACGCTGATCGACCTCGTTTCCTATGCGGGAAAGCACAATGAGGCGAATGGCGAGGACAATCGCGACGGCACCGACGCCCATCACAGCTGGAACCATGGCGTCGAGGGACCGAGCGACGATCCCGAGGTGACGGCACGGCGGCGCGGGGACTGCCGGGCGCTGCTGGCGACGCTGCTGGCGGCGCGCGGCACGCCGATGCTCACCATGGGCGACGAATGCGGGCGCTCGCAGCTCGGCAACAACAATGCCTATGCGCAGGACAATGTCCTGACCTGGCTCGACTGGAGCAAGGTGGATGGCGGGCTGGCGCGCTTCACCTCCAAACTGGTGGCGCTGCGCCGCGCGCATCCGGCGCTGACCGGCGAGGCGCCGCTGACCGGGCGGCCGCTCGATGCCAGCGGCATCCCCGATGTCGCGTGGCGGGCGGCGGACGGAACCGCCGTCGGCTGGGAGGATCCCGCGACGCGGACGCTGGTGGCCGGGTTCTATGCGCCTGCTGCCGAAGACCGGCCGGCCGACCGGGTGATCGTGGCGATGAACGCCGCGGATGCGGCGGTGCCGCTGGTGCTGCCGGAGGCGCGGGATGGCTTCGCCTGGCGGCTTGCCGCCGATACGTCGCGGCCGGAGGCCAAGCCGGAGCTGGCGCCGGATGACGGATCGCTGACGCTTGCCGGCCGGGCGGTGCTTATTCTCGTCGAGGAGGCAATGCCGCAGCGGGCGCGGCGACCGGCCGATCCGGCGCTGCTGGAGAGCCTCGCGGCCGCCGCCGGCATCGCTCATGAGTGGTGGGATGTCGACGGCAACCACCACCCGGTGAGCGACGACACCAAGCGGGCGCTGCTGGCGGCGCTCAAGCTGCCGGCGGGGAGCGGCGGCGAGGTGCGCGACAGCCTCGCGACGCTGTCGGAGGAGCGTTTCGGCCGCGATCTGCCGCTGGCGCTGGTGGTGCGCCCGGGCGGCGCCGAGCTGGTGCTGGGCGGCACGGCGGCGTTGAGCGGGCGCAGCCTCGACCTCGCCATCGTACTGGAGGACGGCAGCGAGCAGCCGTTGCGCATCCGCCCCGAGGAGGGCGTGACACGCGAGGTGGCGCGGCCGGACGGGCGGCTTGCCGCCGAGCGGCGCGTTGGCCTGCCGGAACTGCCGCCGGGGCGGCATGTGCTGCGGCTCGGCCCGAGCGAATGCCAGCTGACCGTGGCGCCGCGCTCGGGCTATCTGCCGCCAGCGCTGGAAGCCGGTGAACGCGTCTTCGGCCTTGCCGGCCATCTCTACACCCTGCGCCGCGGCGGCCATGATTGCGGCATCGGCGACTTCACGGCGCTGGCCGACCTCGGCGAGGCGGCGGCGGCGCGAGGGGCGCGGATTCTCGGGCTCAACCCGTTGCACGCGCTGTTTCCGCAGGATCGCCGGCGGGCGAGCCCCTACCACCCTTCCGATCGGCGTTTTCTCGACCCGATCTATATCGATGTCACCGCGCTGGCCGGGCCGGCGATGGTCAATGATGCGCTGGCGGCCGGGCAGGGCGAGTTCATCGCGCTCGCGGCCCTAGGCGACGTCGATTATGCCGGGGTGTGGGCAGCCAAACGCCTGGTGCTGGAAGCGGCGTTCGCGGCGACCGGCGAGGCCGCGGATGCGGATTTCGACCGCTTCGTCGCCGAGGGCGGCGAGGCCTTGCAGGGTTTCGCAGCGTTTCAATTGCTGTCGCGGCGCTTCGCCGGCCTGAACTGGCGCGACTGGCCGGAGGAGCTCGCCATCGCGCGTGGACCGGCAGTAGCCGAGTTTGCCGCCGCGCATCGGCGCGAGATGCGGTTCGAGCTGTGGCAGCAATGGATCGCCGACCGCCAGTTCGGCGCGGCGGCGCAGCGGGCGCAGGCCGCCGGCTTGCCGCTCGGCTTCTATCGCGACCTCGCGGTGGGCACCGCGCCGGACGGCGCCGAGGCGTGGGGGGAGGCGGAGGCGCTGATGGCGGGGGTGACGATCGGCGCGCCGCCGGATCCGCTCGGCCCCGAGGGGCAGAACTGGAACCTGCCGCCGCTCGACCCCCTCGCCATGGCCCGCGACGGCTATCGCGCCTATGGCCGGCTGCTTGCCGCCAATATGCGCCATGCCGGCGCGCTCAGGGTCGACCATGTGATGGGGCTACGCCGGCTGTTCCTGCTGCCGGAGGGCGCGCGGGCGGTGGAGGGCGCCTATCTCGCCTATCCCTTCGCCGATCTCGCCGGCCAGGTGGCGCTGGAGAGCCGGCGCGCCCGCTGCCTGGTGGTGGGCGAGGACCTCGGCACGGTGCCGGAAGGCATGCGCGGAGAGCTCGATCGCGAGCGCATGCTGTCCTACAAGGTGCTGTGGTTCGAGCGGCAGGGCGAAGGCTTCGCGCCGCCGGACCACTATCCGACGCTGGCGGCGGCCTGCGTCTCCACGCACGATCTGCCGACGCTTGCCGGCTGGTGGGAGGGCGTCGACCTCGACGAGCGGCTGGCGCTGGGGCTCGACGACGACATCGCCTTCGAGGCTGCTCTTGCAGAGCGGGCGCTGGAGAAGGCGCGGCTCGGCGCCGCATTGTTGCGCGAGGGCCTGATCGCCGAACTGCCGGCGGAAGGGGCCTCGCTCGACCCCCGCTTCCTCGCCGCCGTGCATGCCTATGTGGCCCGCACGCCGTCGCTGATCGCGCTCGCCCAACTCGACGACCTCGCTGGCGAGACGGTGGCGGTAAACCTGCCGGGCACCGACCGCGAGCGACCGAACTGGCGGCGGCGCCTGTCGCAGCCGGTGGAAACGGTGCTGGACACGCCGATGGCGCGCCTGGCGCTGGAAGCCATGCGCGCCGTGCGTTAGCCGCACTCGATCACGGCGCTGGCGGGTTGGCGGGCGCCGGCGGCGTGGGTGTGGCGGGAGCCGGAGCGACCGGAGCCGGCGCGCTGTCGGAAGCAGGCGGCGTCGGCGATTCGGTCGGCTGCGGCGTGGTGCGGCCAGAAAAATGCACCGCCGCATAGAGAGCCACGACCAGAAGAACGGCGGC
Organism: Ancylobacter defluvii; assembly: GCF_018390605.1. Classification (GTDB taxonomy): domain Bacteria; phylum Pseudomonadota; class Alphaproteobacteria; order Rhizobiales; family Xanthobacteraceae; genus Ancylobacter; species Ancylobacter defluvii. The sequence goes on along the minus strand of NZ_JAHBGD010000017.1, from coordinate 363,655 downwards.
GGCGATGAGAGTTGTCGTACGGTTCATGCCACTCTCCGGTGTCATGTTACGTTACGTGATGAATTTTTTCATTGTCGCAACGTTCGTGATAGACGAAAGTTCCAGTTCAACGACCCGGTGGGGGCCTGTCCGCCGCCGGGGAATGATTGGGCGAGCCGCACAAGCGGCCGGGTTCCCGCCATTTCTCCGGCGGCGGGACGTATGGGGAGGAGAACGTGATGCTGCAGGCCGAGTTCGACATCGTCACCCTCTCGCCTTCCACGGTGCGGGTAATGCACCGGGTGGCGCACCATATTTACGAGTTCTCGCTGGTGGATGACGGCTGCGGCCGGCGCATCGTCTCGCAGGGGCCGTCCATTCTGTTCGGCAAAAGCGACCAGGTGGCGGCGTGGAACCTCGTCGCCGAGGCCGAGCGGGTCGCCGCCGAGGTGGCCCGCCGCACCGGGATGATCGACTGACACTATCTGCGGTATTTGCGGTGGACGCGGCCTGCACGTGATCGGACCGGCAGGGTCTCTTCCGTGTCGCAGCGGGAGAGGTATCGCGCGTCGGCGTCGTTGCGGCCGGCCGGCGGACAAGGACGAGGGAGGTCAGGGCGGTAGCGGGATCCGTGACGTGACCGCCTTCCGGCGGCCGCACCGCTCCTAACTGTTACTCAGCTGGCAACATCCGGTCTCGGCACCTCTTGCATCGCGCCGCTGGCGCGCCCGCACCGCAGGAGGCGGGCGCAGTGGCATGTCTTCACCGCTTCACCGCTTCGGTACTGGCGTCGTTCGTCCGATCATGTATATGAACGAATATATGATCCCGGGAGACGCCTCATGTTCCATGCCTCCGCCCACCTGTTCCGGCCGGCCGTAAAGCTGGCAGCCGCCGCGGCCGCGGTGCTGCTTCTCAACCTTGCCGCCCCGGTCTCGGAGGCGCGGGCGCAGACGACGGTGTTCGCCGCCGCCAGCATGACCAATGCGCTGCAGGACATCGGCAAGCTCTACAAGGAAAAGACCGGCAAGGATGTGGTGTTCTCCTTCGCCGCCTCCTCGGCGCTCGCCAAGCAACTGGAGGCCGGAGCGCCTGCCGGCATCTTCATTTCCGCCGACAACAAGTGGATGGACTATACCGAGGGCAAGGACCTGACCTTGAAGGCGACGCGAGTGACGCCGATTGGCAACAGCCTCGTGTTGATCATGCCGGCCGACACCGCCAAGGACGTCAAGATCGACAAGAGCTTCGACTGGCTGGCCTTCCTCGGCGCCGACGGCAGGCTCGCCACCGGCCTTACCGACAGCGTGCCGATCGGCGTCTACGCCAAGACCGCGCTGACCAATCTCGGCCAGTGGGACAAGGTGAAGGGGCGGGTGGTCGGCGCCGAGAGCGTGCGCGCGGCGCTTGCGCTGGTGGAGCGCGGCGAGGCGGCGGCCGGCATCGTCTATTCCACCGATGCCGCCATCGCCAAGAATGTGAAGATCGTCGCCACCTTCCCGGCCGACAGCCACCCGCCGGTCGAATATCCCTACGAGATCGTCAAGGAGCAGGACACGCCGGAGACCCAGGCGGTGTTCGATTTCCTGGTCGGCCCGGAAGCCAAGGCGGTTTACGCCAAATACGGCTTCGTGGTGCATTGACGGAAGCGGCGGCTACGGGCTGCCGATCCGGGGGAGCCCATGCTGACGCCTGAGGAATGGACGGCGGTGTATCTGAGCCTGAAGGTCGCGTTCTGGGCGACCTTCTGGAGCCTGCCCTTCGCGCTGGCCACCGCCTTCGTGCTGGCGCGGCTCGATTTTCCCGGCAAAAGCCTGTTCGATGGCATCGTCTATCTGCCGCTGGTACTGCCCAAGGTGGTGGTGGGCTATCTGCTGCTCATCACCCTCGGGGCGCGCGGCTATCTCGGCCAGTATCTCGCCGAATGGTTCAACATCCGGCTGATCTTCACCACCGCCGGCGCCATCGTGGCGGCGGCGGTGATCAGCTTCCCGCTCACCGTCAACGCCATCCGCCTGGCGCTGGAGGCGGTGGATCGCGGGCTGGAGACTGCCGCCCGCACGCTGGGGGCGAACCGGCTCGACGTGTTCCTCACCATCACTTTGCCGCTGATGCTGCCCGGCATCCTCTCCGGCGCGCTGCTCGCCGTCGCCTCGGCGCTGGGCGAGTTCGGCGCCACCATCACCTTCGTCTCCAATGTCGAGGGACAGACGCGCACCATTCCGCTTGCCATCTACAGCGCCACCCACATGCCGGACGGTGATGCCATGGCGCTGCGGCTCACGGTGGTGTCGATCGTGCTGGCGCTGGCTTCCTTGCTGCTTGCCGGTCTCGCGGACCGGCGGATCCGCACATTGATCGGCCGCGCATGATCGAGGTCGATATCCAGCTGGCGCGCCCGGGTTTTTCGCTCTCGGCGCATTTCACCGCGCCGGGGGCGGGGGTAACGGCGCTGTTCGGCCGCTCCGGCGCCGGCAAGACCACCATCATCCAGGCGGTAGCCGGGGTGGTGCGACCGGACCGGGGCCGCATCGTCGTCGACGGCGCGACCTATTTCGATTCGGCTGGCGGCATCGATGTGCCGATCGAACGCCGTCGCGCCGGCTATGTGTTCCAGGATGCGCGGCTGTTCCCGCACATGTCGGTGGAGCGCAATCTGCGCTACGGCCAGCGGCGCGCGCGGGGGATGGATGCCGGTATCGGCTTCGAGGCGGTGGTGGATCTGCTCGGCCTCGGCCATCTGCTGCGGCGGCGGCCGCATACGTTGTCGGGCGGCGAGAAGCAGCGCGTCGCCATCGGTCGGGCGCTGCTGGCGCAGCCGCGGCTGCTGTTGATGGACGAGCCGCTCGCGGCGCTTGATGCGGCGCGCAAGGCGGAGATCCTGCCCTATCTGGAACGTCTTCGCGACGAGATGCGGCTGCCGATCCTCTATGTCAGCCATTCCATCGAGGAGGTGCTGCGGCTCTCCGACCGGGTGGTGGCGCTGAAGGACGGCCGCCAGATCGCCGAGGGGGAGGTGGCGGAGGTGATGTCGCGGGCGGACATATTGCCGGTGATTGGGCGCTTCGACCTCGGCACGGTGCTCGACTGCACGGTGGCGCGGCATGACGAGGACTATGCCTTGTCGACGCTGGCTTTCCCCGGCGGCGAGCTCAGGGTGCCGCGCGTCGAGATGCGGCTCGGTGGAGCCGTGCGGGCACGGGTGCGGGCGCGCGATGTCGCCATCGCGCTGGCCAAGCCGGTCGATGTTTCGGTGAGCAACCTGCTGCCGGCGGTGGTCGAGGCGATCACGCCGGGCGAAGGTCCCTATGCCGATGTGGCGCTGGTCGCCGGGGCGAGCCGGCTCGCCGCCAGCGTCACCCGCGAGAGCGTCGAGCGGCTGGGCCTGACGCCGGGGCTCGCGGTGTGGGCGATGATCAAATCGGTGGCGGTGGACAGCCGCAGTCCGGACTTCACGACCCCGCCGGGGCCGACGTTTTAGCCTTCGCCGGCCGTTTTGCCTTGCCGGAAGCGGTTGAGGCGGGCTTTTCCCCGCGCTCCGGTGCCGGGTCCGGTGTCAGGGCGGCGCGCAGCTCGGCGATCTCGGTACTGGCGGCGGCGGCGCTTTTCGCTTCGATGGCGCGGTAGAGCGCGATCAGCCGCTCGCCGAAGGCGGTGAGGTCGGTACCATGGCCGCGCCTGCCGGGATGGGTGATCACCACGCGCTGGCCGTAGGAGGTATCGAGTGCCTCGACCAGCAGCCAGGCGCGGCGATAGCTCATGCCCATCTTCTTGGCCGCCGAGAGAATGGAGTGCTCGGTACGGATGGTCTCCAGAAGCTCGATCATGCCGGGGCCGAGATGGCGGCCATCGCCGAAATAGACACGGATGAACAGCCCGTCGCGCGGCCGCGCGGTCTCGGCATCTTCTGGATCGTGGTCGCGTTGGTTGCTCATGCGTGCCCGTGATGGTGCCGGCGCCCCTGTCTCGCGATCCTAGGCGAAGGGGCGCCGGGCCGAAAGCATCCCGTCCGGCGCGTCAGGCCGTCGCGCGGGCGGGGCGCGGCCGGCGCGCGAAGGCGAAGTCGAGCGCCAGCATCGCCAGCAGCGAGGCGCCGACCAGCGGGAACAGCACGCCGACCACGGCCATGATGGCGAGAAGGCCGCGCATCGCCCGTGGATCGGCCGGCGCCGGCGGGATGCCGAGCGAGCCGGCCGGGCGCCGCTTCCACCACATCACCCCCGCCGCGACCGACATCAGCACGATGGCGAGACACACAGCGAGCAAGACCAACTGGTTGGCGAGGCCATATTCCTGGCCCATATGCACGTTGATGCCCCATTCCATCGCCTTGGCGGCGGGACCGTAATCGGCATAGCTCATGTCGATCAGCGGCGCGCCGGTGTACTGGTCGAGATGCACGACGCGCTGCTTCGACAAGTCGTCGGGATAGACGGTGGCGGAGTAGACCCCGGTGGGAGAGCCCGGCAGGCTGAGCGCATAGCCTGGCGATACGCCCAGGCCCTCGATGATGGCGGTGGCGCGGTCGACGCCGATCGAGGTGCCGGCCGGCTCCGCGGACATCGGCATCTTCGCCTGTTCCAGCGACCATGGCGTCGGCCCGGTGGCGTGGGCCAGGTGTTCGTCCGACATCGGCACATTGTCGTAGACGCCGGGCGGGTAGCCGTAATTGGCGCTGTTGGCCCATTCATTGACCTTGGCGCCCCACAGGATCGACCAGGGCATGCCGGACAGTGCCATGACGGCGATGGCGAGGCCGGCGAAGGCGCCGGTGACGGCGTGCAGATCGCGCCAGAACACCCGCCGTTTCGGGGTGCCGCGCACGGAAACGACACCGCCGCTCTGCTTGCGCGGCCACCACAGATAGAAGCCGGTGCCGACCAGCAGGATCGACCAGCCGCCGACGATCTCGATCACGCCATTGGCGATGGGTCCGAATTCGACGAGGCTGTGCAGGCGGCGGATGGTCCACATCAACGTGCCGCGATCGGCGAGCTCGCCGAGCACCCGCCCGTCATAGGGATCGACATAGACCGAGCGGCGGGCGCCGTCGGCGGTCTTCACCACGATTTCGGCGGAGCTGTCCGGGGTGGTGGGGGTGACGATCTTGAGCGCCGCGCCGGGGCGAGCGGCCAGCGCGGCGTCGATCAGCCGGCTCGGGGGGAGCGGAGCGGTGGCGCGCTGCTCGACCTGCTTGAGGTCGCGATGCCAGAGCGCATCGATCTCATTGTGGAACAGAAAGGCACCGCCGGTGACGGCGAGCAGGATGAGGAAGGGCAGCACCAGCAGGCCGGCATAGAAATGCCAGCGCCAGACGGCACGGTAGAGATTGAGGGCGCGCTCGGGCGCTTCGGACAAGGCGGCAGCGTTCATCGGACGACATCCGTGGGGAGGCCGGGACGTCTCGCATCAGGGAATCGGCCGGCGCATGCCGACGCACAGCCGCACCGGAGGTCCGGCGGCCGGTCGGGGGCCTGTCATGCCGATCCCGCCGGGGCGGGTCCGCGGCGAGGGGTGAAGGGTTCAGTTCGACGGCGTGCCGTGGCCGGCATGCGGGTCGGCGGCCTGCATGCCGGCGGCGCCCTTCGGCCCGGCCATGCCCTCGACCTTGAACTCGACCGCGACGGTGCCGGCCTTCTCGAAGGTGAGGGTGCCCTTGAAGCTGGCACCTTCCTTCAGCGGCTGCTTGAGGTCCTGCAGCATCAGGTGATAGCCGCCCGGCGCCAGTGCCACCGTGCCGCCGGCAGGGATCGCGATGCCGTCGGGCAGCATCTGCATCTTCATCACGCCGTCGGTGACGCTCATCTCGTGGATCTCGGCGCGGCCGGCGATATCGGCGGCGACGGCGACCGAGACCAGCCGGTCCGGCGTGGTGCCGGTGTTCTCGATGGAGAAATAGGCGCCGCCGACCTTGGCGCCGGGCGGGGTCATCCGCGCCCAGGGATGGCCGATCTCCAGCGCGCCGAGCTTGAAGCCATGCGCATGCGCGGTATCGAAGGCGAAAAGCAGCAGCGCCAGGGCGAGCAGGGCGAAAGCGAGGCGCTGGGTGGTGTCGCGGAAGCTGTTGAAAAAGGCGGACATGTTCAATTCCCGTGGAACGGCGCCGGAAGGCGGCCGTCCGAATGACGACAGATGCGGAAAGGCTGGATCTGCGTCAGGCCACGGGAGGGGCGCGGGCGTTGTGCGGAAGATGCTCGGTGCCGGAGGCGGGGCTGTCCACGCGCGGGCCGGCGAGCGCGAGAGCCGGCAGGGCAAGCGGCGAAGGTAGGGGCGCCAGTTCCGGTGGCGGCAGTGACGCCAGCGCGCCGAGGCGGCAGCTGGAGGTGCAGCAATCGGGCAGATGGCCGGCGGTGTCCTGCTGGCCGTCCGGCGTCGTGGTATTGAGGCAGATGACCTCGCCGGCCGGACCGAGCGCCACGCCCATGCCGGCATGGGTGCCCATGGCGAGACCGCCCAGCACGGTCTGCAGGACGAGCAGATAGGCGGCGAGGATCGCCGCCGCCAGCAGGCCCGTCTGTCGTGCGCGGTTGCCCATGCCGTCCGTCGCGCTGCCTCGCCCCATGGATCGCCCTATGAGCGCCCAATGCCACGGACCTAGCACACCCGAGGACGGGTGACCAAGCGACCGGATGCCGCTATCGGGGCAGGAGCTTTTCCTGCCCGACGATATTGCTTGTCCGCCGGAAAAATCTTCCGAATTTCGACGCTTTGAGGGCGGTTTACCCGCCACTCCCGCGTCGTCGTTCGCCGGGCTAGTGCACCGCGCCGGGGCCGGCAATGGCGCCGGGCGGGCTCTTGCCCATGATGATCATGCCCAGCACCTCGTCCTTGGTGACGTCCGAGGTCTTGGCGGTGCCGACCAGCTTGCCATTCTTCATCACGCTGACGCGGTCGGCGAGATCGAAGACGTCGTGGATATCGTGGCTGATCAGGAAGATGCCGATGCCCTCGGCCTTGAGCTGCTTGATCAGCTCCGCCACCTGCGCCGTCTCCTGCGGGCCGAGCGCGGCGGTCGGCTCGTCCATGATCAGGATCTTGGCGTTGAAGTGGATGGCGCGGGCGATGGCCACCGACTGGCGCTGGCCGCCGGAGAGGCCGCGTACCGGCTCCTTGAACTTGCGGAAGTTCGGGTTGAGCCGGCCCATCACCTCGCGCGCCGCCGCTTCCATGGCGACGTCGTCGAGCGTGCCCCACGGCGTCATGATCTCGCGGCCGAGGAACAGATTGGCGGCGGCGTCGACATTGTCGGCGAGCGCCAGGGTTTGATAGATCGTCTCGATGCCATAGCGCTTGGCGTCGCGCGGATTGGCGATATCGGCCTTCTCGCCGTTGATGCGGATCTCGCCGGAATCCGGACGATAGGCGCCGGCGAGGATCTTGATCAGCGTCGACTTGCCGGCGCCGTTATGGCCTAGCAGGCCGACCACCTCGCCGGGATAGAGGTCCACATCGACCCCGTCGACGGCGCGGATGCCGCCGAAGGAAATCGAGATGTCGCGCATGTCGACGAGAGGGGGAGAGCCGGCGAGGGGGGTAGAACCTTGGGTTGCCATGATGTCGCCTCCTCTCACTTGAAGCGCTTGCGGTAGAGCGTATCCACCCACACTGCGAAGACCAGCACCATGCCGACCACGATGTTCTGGTAGGGCGTGTCGACCCGCATCAGCACCATGCCCGATTGCAGGCTCTGCATGACCAGAGCGCCGAGCATGGCGCCGGCCACGGTTCCCGCACCGCCGGCAAGCGAGGTGCCGCCGATCACCGCCGCGGCGATGACATAGAGTTCGTCGAGCGTGCCCTGGGCGTTGGTCGCCGAATTGAGGCGGGCGGTGGAGATGGCGGCGCCGATGGCGGCGAGGCCGCCCATCAGGGCGAAGACCATCAACGTCACCCGCTTGGTGTTGATGCCGGCGAGCTCGGCCGCCTCCGGATTGCCGCCGATGGCGAAGACGTAGCGGCCGAAGCGGGTGCGGGTGGTGACGAAGGTCATGATCACGCCGATGGCGAGCGCAACCAGCACCGGCACCGCGAAGCCAAAGGAGATGGCGAGACCTTCCGGCGGCACGGGAAGGCCGTTGGCCTCGGCATAACGGCGGGCCAGCGCGGCGGGCAGCGTGTAGGCATTGACCACCAGCGTGGCGGCAATCACCGCGAGGCAGCCGACGCCGGCGGTAACGAATTCGGCCCAGACCGGCTTGAGCGGAAAGCGGAAGCGCTGGCGCTGGCGGCGGGCCTGCAGGGTGGCGAGCAGGATGACCGCGCAGGCCATCGCCGCCACGATCCAGCTCCAGAAGGCGCCGATCGAGCCGTCGGCGCCGCCGCCGAGCAGCTTGAAATTGTCGTCGACCAGCGGAATGGTCTTGCCTTCCGCCACCGCCCAGGCGGCGCCGCGCCATACCAGCAGGCCGCCGAGAGTGACGATGAAGGCCGGCACGCCGAGATAGGCGATGACGAAGCCGTGCAGCGTGCCGATCAACGCGCCGATGCCGATGCCGGCGACGAGGGTGAGCACCACCACGGCGGGATGGTTGAAGCCGAAGGTCGGCATCAGCGTGCTGGCCTGGAACACCGCCATGATCATGCCGGTGACGCCGAGGATCGAGCCGACCGACAGATCGATGTGGCGCATCACGATGACCAGCACCATGCCGGTCGACATCACCGCGATGGAGGCGGTCTGGACCGAGAGGTTCCAGAGATTGCGCGGGGTCAGGAAGGTGCCGTCGGCAAGGAAGTCGAAGACGATCCAGATGACGGCCAGCGCACCGACCATGCCGAGGAAGCGCACGTCGAGCTCCAGCGCGCCGATGAGCGACGGCGCGGGCGCCTGCGGCGGCGAGGCCGGGCGCGCAGGGGCGGGTGCGAGGGTGGACGGGCTCGTGGACTGGCTCATGGGCGTACTCCTCAGCCGACCCGTTGAAGGGCGGGCGGCGGGGTTCGCGCCCCGCCGCATTGCTGGACAATGGTCAGTTGCAGGCCTTCACCGTGCCGGCCTTCACGCCCTGGCACACGGTCGCCTTCGGCACCCAGCCGGCCTCGATGATAACGTCGAGATTGTCCTTGGTGATCGGCACCGGCTTCAGGAAGGTCGAGTTCATCGGCACCTTCTTCGGGCCGCCGGTGAAGGTGGTGGTGCCCTTCACGTCCGTGGGCTTGGTGCCCTTGGCGAGGTCGAGGGCGATCTCCGCGGCGCGCTTGCCGAGCTCGCGCGAGTCCTTCCACACCGATACGGTCTGGGTGCCGAGCGCGATGCGGTTGAGCGCCGCGAAGTCGGCATCCTGGCCGGAGACCGGCACCGAGCCAGCGAGGCCCTGGGCGGCGAGCGCGGCGACGGCGCCGCCGGCGGTACCGTCATTGGAGGCGACGACGGCGTCGACCTTGTTGTTGTTGGCGGTCAGGAACTGCTCGGTGTTGCGCTGGGCGTTGGCCGGCAGCCAGCTGTCGGTATAGGCCTCGCCGACATTCTTGATGTCGCCCTTGTCGATGGCCGGCTTCAGCACTTCCATCTGGCCGGAGAACAGGAAGTCGGCATTCGGATCGGAAGCCGAGCCCTTGACGAAGAGGTAGTTGCCCTTCGGCTTCAGCTTCTGCACCTCGGCGGCCTGCAGGCGACCCACCTCCTTGTTGTCGAAGGTGATGTAGTAGGCATAGGGGTTCTCGATCAGCCGGTCATAGCCGACCACCGGAATACCCTCGTTCTGCGCCTTGGCGAGGGCGGGGGTGATGGCGTCGGAATCCTGCGCCAGGATGATCAGCACATTGGCGCCCTGGGCGATCAGCGCCTCGACGTCGGAGAGCTGCTTGGAGGCCGAGGACTGGGCGTCGGCGGAGATGTACTTGGCGCCGGCGGCGGCGAGCGCCTTCTTGATCGCCGCCTCGTCGGTCTTCCAGCGCTCTTCCTGGAAGTTGGACCAGGAGACGCCGACCACGGTATCGGCGGCACGGGCGGCGCCGGTCGCGACGAGCATCGCGAAGGCCGCCACGGTGACGGTAAGCTTGGACTTCATGCGTTCCTCCCAAAAGGATGCGTGGTGATCGGATGCAGGGCTTGCGTTGAGGGGTGGGCCGTCGGCGGCCTCTTCATCTTGATGTTCGAACCTCAAACCAAATGACGGGTTTTACCCTCCTCTGCAATCGGGTGCCGACTTTGCACAGCTTCAATGCCTTCGTCGAGCCTTCATCGCACCGTAACAGAACAATTCCACCACGGCGTTTCGCCTCTTGTCTAATTGGTGGACATCTCATTCATGAGTTGCGTACGTCAAATTTTGAGGGCAACTTCTCGCCATGTCGAGAGTTTCCTCACGCATCACCCTTCAGGACGTGGCCCGCGAGGCCGGCGTGTCGCTGGCGACCGCCGATCGGGTGCTCAATGGCCGTGCCGGCGTGCGCGAGGCGACCGCGGGCCGGGTGCGGGACGTGGTCGCGCGGCTCGGCTACCGGCCGAATGCCGCGGCGGCGCGGCTGGCGCGCGGCGAGACCTACCGCTTCTGCTTCGTGCTGCCCTCGGGGCCGAACGTCTTCATGCGCCAGCTCGCCGAGCAGGTGACGAATACCGCCGAATGGCTGTCGACCCACAATGCCTTCATCGACCTGCTGCGCGTCGACGTGTTCGCGCCGGAGGCGCTGGCGGCGACGCTGGAAGGGCTGATCGGCCGCTATGACGGCGTCGCCGTGGTGGCGCTTGATCATCCGCGGGTGCGCTCGGCGATCGACGACCTAACCGCCGCCGGCATGGTGGTGGTGACGCTCGTTTCCGACGTGCCGTCCTCGCATCGCCGCCATTATGTCGGCGTCGACAACATTGCCGCCGGTCGCACTGCCGGCACGCTGATCGGCAGATTCGCCGGCGGACGGCAGGGGGCGGTCGGGCTGATCGTCGGCACACCGGCCCTGCGCGACCATGCCGAGCGGCAATTCGGCTTCACCCAGGTGCTGTCCGGAGAGTACCCGTCGCTGAAGGTGTTGCCGGTGCAGGAAAGTCTCGACGAGGACCATAGGACGCAGGAGATCGTCGAACAGATGCTGCGCGAGGTGCCGGATCTCGTCGGGCTCTACAATGTCGGGGCCGGCAATGGCGGCATCGCCGCCGCCCTGGCCGCCTTCGGCCGGGCCGGCGAGCTGGTCTTCGTCGGCCACGATCTCACCGACGATACGCGGCGCTTCCTGCTGCGCGGGGTGATGGACGCGGTGATCAACCAGGATGCCGGCCACCAGTCGCGTTCGGCGGCCCGGGTGCTGCTGGCCCATTGCTCGGGCGAACCGCTGTTCGACGAACAGGAGCGCATCCGCATCGACATCTTCGTGCGGGACAATCTGCCGTGATACGCCACGGGCGCGTGGATTCACGGTGAATGAAAGGATGTGAGGCATGTTTGTCGGCCTCGATATAGGCACGTCCGCCATCAAGGCGGTGCTCGTCGACGAGACCCAGGCGGTGCTCGCCACTGCTGAAGTGCCGCTGTCGGTGTCCCGGCCGCAGCCGGGGCACAGCGAGCAGAACCCGGAGGACTGGTGGCAGGCGACGCTCGCCAGCCTCGACCAGCTCAAGGCCGCGCGACCGGTGGAACTGGCGGCGGTGAAGGGCATCGGCCTGTCCGGCCAGATGCACGGCGCGGTGCTGCTCGACGCGTCGGGTGCGGTGCTGCGTCCGGCGATCCTGTGGAACGATGGCCGTTCGGCTGCCGAGTGCGTGGAACTGGAGGCGGCCTTCCTGGGCCTGCATACGGTGACCGGCAACCTCGCCTTTCCGGGCTTCACCGCGCCGAAGCTGCTCTGGCTGCGCAAGCACGAGCCCGATATTTTCGCCCGCACCGCCAAGGTGCTGCTGCCGAAAGCCTATGTCGGCTACCGTCTGACCGGCGAGATGGTGGAGGAAATGTCCGACGCCTCCGGCACGCTGTGGCTCGACGTCGGCAAGCGCGACTGGTCGGACGCGGCGCTGGCCGCGACCGGCCTCGACCGCTCGCACATGCCGCGCCTCGTCGAGGGCAGCGAGGTGGCGGCGCGCATCACGCCGGAACTCGCCGCCCGCTGGGGCATGGCGACGCCGCCGGTGCTAGCCGGCGGGGCAGGTGACAACGCTGCCGGCGCGGTCGGGCTCGGTGCCATCCATGCCGGCAACGCCTTCGTCTCGCTCGGCACCTCCGGCGTGCTGTGGGCGACCACCGACCGCTTCGCGCCGAACCCGCAATCGAGCGTGCACGCCTTCTGCCATGCCATTCCTGCCACCTGGCACCAGATGGGTGTGATCCTCTCGGCCGCCTCGGCGCTCGGCTGGTGGGCGCAGACCGAGGGCATCTCGCCCGGCGACCTCTTGAGGCCGCTCGGAGACGCGCCAGTCGCGCCGTCGCGAGCGATCTTCCTGCCCTATCTCTCCGGCGAGCGCACGCCGCACAACGACACCGCCATTCGCGGCGCCTTCGTCGGCCTCGACCACGAGACCACGCGCGAGGCGCTGACCCAGGCCGTGCTGGAGGGCGTCGCCTTCGCGTTCCGCGACTGCCTCGACGCGCTGAATGCCGCCGGCACCACGCTGGCCACCGCCGACGTGATCGGTGGCGGTTCGCGCTCGCGCTACTGGACGGCGGTGATCGCCAATGTGCTCGGCCTGCCGATCAACCGCATCGAGGACGGCGAGCGGGGCGGGGCGTTCGGCGCCGCCCGGCTGGCGCGCATGGCGGCGACGGGGGAGAGCCCGGCCGCCATCTGCCTGCCGCCTCGCCGTATCGAGACCATCGCGCCGACCCCGGCGCTCCAGCAAGCCTATGCGGAAAAGCATGCCCGCTACCGCGCGCTGTACCCCGCCTTGAAGGGAGTGACTTCATGAATGCCCCCGCCGGTTTCTTCGAGCCGACCGCGCCACTCGCCTATGAAGGGCCGGAAAGCCGCAACCCCTTCGCCTTCCGCTGGTACGACAAGGATCGCGTCGTGCTCGGCAAGCGCATGGAGGACCATCTGCGCTTCGCCGTCGCCTACTGGCACAGCTTCACCTGGCCGGGCGGCGATCCCTTCGGCGGCGAGACCTTCCTGCGCCCGTGGATGCACGGCTCCGACGAGCTGGCGCTCGCCCGCGCCAAGGCCGATGTCGCCTTCGAGCTGTTCCGCATTCTCGACGTGCCGTACTTCGCCTTCCACGACCGCGACATCGCCCCGGAAGGCCAGAGCCTGAAGGAATCCAACGCCAATGTGCGCACCATCGCCGACATCTTCGCCAGGAAGATGGAGACCTCGAAGGTCAAGCTGCTGTGGGGCACGGCGAACCTGTTCTCCAACCGCCGCTTCATGGCGGGCGCCGCGACCAATCCGGACCCGGACGTGTTTGCCTATTCCGCGGCGCAGGTGAAGAACGTGCTGGAAGTAACGCATGAGCTCGGCGGCGAGAACTACGTGCTGTGGGGCGGTCGCGAGGGTTACGAGACGCTGCTCAACACCGACCTGAAGAGCGAGCTCGACCATATGGGCCGCTTCCTCAACCTGGTTGTCGAGCACAAGTACAAGATCGGCTTCAAGGGGACGATCCTCATCGAGCCGAAGCCGCAGGAGCCGACCAAGCACCAGTACGATTTCGATGTCGGTACGGTGTACGGCCTGCTGTGCCGCGCCGGGCTCGAGAAGGAAGTGAAGCTCAACATCGAGGCCAACCACGCCACGCTGGCCGGCCACAGCTTCGAGCACGAGATCGCCATGGCGGCGGCGCTGGGGGTGTTCGGCTCGATCGACATGAACAAGGGCGACGCCCAGTCCGGCTGGGATACCGACCAGTTCCCGACCAATGTCGAGGACACCGCGCTCGCCATGTACGAGATCCTGAAGGCGGGCGGCTACACCACCGGCGGCACCAATTTCGACGCCAAGATCCGCCGCCAGTCGATCGACTCGGACGATCTCGTCCTCGCCCATTCGGCGGCGATGGATGTCTGCGCGCGGGCGCTGCTGATCGCCGCCGACATGGTGGAGGACGGCGCGCTCAAGAAGGCGGTCGACGAGCGCTATGCCGGTTGGCAGACGCCGGCGGCCAAGGCCATGCTGGCACCTGGCGCCTCGCTCGACAGCATTGCCGCGCGGGCGGAGGCGGAGAATCTCGACCCGCAGCCGCGCTCCGGCAGGCAGGAGCGCCTGGAGGCGCTGGCGGTCAGCTATCTGCGCTGAGCCCAAACCTTCCGCGCCCGGCCATGTCCCGGGCGCGTAAAGGGAGCGCGCCCTCTCTCCCGCGGGGACGCGCTCCCTTTTTTCTTTGACGCAGCAGGATCTTTGACACGGCCGGACCTCGGCGAGATCGGGTTGGACGGGCGATATTCTCGGCGCTGTCGTGCCAGGGCATTAACCATCCGTCATTGACTTGTGGTGAATAAATCCCTTCGATCGGTAGCGGGGAAGCGACCGTGACTCGTGCCGACGTCCCGCCATGCGAGGATGCGGCGATATGAGGAGGGGATTAAGTATGCGTTGGAGCATTCTGGGCGCGGTGGCCGTTGCCGCCGCCCTGTCCGGTGGAGCCGTCAGCGATGTGCAGGCGCAGGCGCGCCCGCCCGCGGGTCTCAACAGCATGCTTTTGGACGTGCAGGAGGAGCCGGGTCGCGTGCCTTCGCCGGAAGAGGAGCAACTCGATCCGACGTTCCGCCGGCAGCCGGTGTATTTCCGCACCAACGAGCCGGCCGGCACCATCGTCATCCATACCGACGAACGGTTCCTCTATCTGGTGCTCGGTGACAACCGGGCGATGCGCTACGGCATCGGCGTCGGCCGCGACGGCTTCCAGTGGTCGGGTCTACAGAAGATCTCCCGCAAGGCCGAGTGGCCGGACTGGACGCCGCCGCCGGAGATGATCCAGCGCCAGCCCTATCTGCCGCGCTTCATGGCCGGCGGCCCCGGCAACCCGATGGGGGCGGCCGCGCTGTATCTCGGCCAGACCGTCTACCGCATCCACGGCACGAACCAGCCGCAGACCATCGGCTATGCCGTGTCGTCGGGGTGCTTCCGGCTGGTGAACAGCGATGTCACGGATCTCTATAGCCGCGTGCCGGTTGGCACCAAGGTCATCATCCGGCAGACGCCGGCTCTCTGAATAAGGCGACATGCGGCAGGAGCCGCAGGGGGAAGGCATGAAACATCTGGGAATGGCGCTGGCGGCTGCGGGCGTCCTGTTCACGGCCGGTCTCGCGCAGGCCGACACGCTCGCCGACGTGAAGGCGCGCGGCACGCTCAAATGCGGCGTCAATCAGGGGCTCGACGGCTTTTCGGCGAAGGGCGCCGACGGCAGTTGGAGCGGCTTCGACGTCGATCTGTGCAAGGGCATCGCTGCCGCCATCTTCGACGACCCGGCAAAGGTCGAGTATGTGCCGCTGTCGGCGGAAGCGCGCTTCCCCGCTCTTTCCAAGGGCGATGTCGACGTGCTGGTGCGCAATTCCACCTGGACGATGTCGCGCGAGGCAGGGCTGAAGCTGCTGTTCGCCGCCGTCTCCTATTATGACGGCCAGGGCTTCATGGTGCCCGCCGCCAAGAACAAGACTAGCGCGCTCGAACTGGACGGTTCCAAGGTCTGCACCCAGGCCGGCACCACCAGCGCCCTCAATGCGCAGGACTATTTCCAGCAGAACAACATGAAGCTGGAACTGATCCAGCAGCCCGGCGTCGACGAACTGGTCAAGGCCTACGACGAAGGCAAGTGCGACGTGCTGACGACCGACGTGTCGCAGCTCTATGCGCTGCGTCTCAAGCTGTCCAAGCCGGCGGACAGCATCGTGCTCCCGGACGTCATCTCCAAGGAGCCGCTCGGCCCGGTGGTCCGCCAGGGCGACGATGTGTGGCTCAACGTGGTGAAGTGGAGCTTCTACGCCCTGCTCAATGCCGAGGAACTCGGCATCGGCAGCAAGACCCTCGACCAGGCGCTGAAGTCGCAGAAGCCGGACGTGAGGCGCTTCGTCGGTGCCGACGGCGTCTATGGCGAGCAGCTCGGCCTGACCAAGGATTGGTCGGTGCGGATCGTCAAGGCGGTCGGCAATTATGGCGAGGTGTTCGAGCGCAATGTCGGCACCGGCTCCAAGCTGGGCATTCCGCGCGGCATCAACCAGCTGTGGAGCCAGGGCGGCATCCAGTACGCGCCGCCGATCCGCTGACCTCTGCCATCATCCGTTTGAGAGGCCGGTGTCGCCGCGAGGCGCACCGGCCTTTTTCATGCGCGTATGGATGTCGGCCCGAGCGGAATCCAGTGTCACCAGCGCCCTCCGGACAGCGAATGGGGAACTGAACAGGTGGTCAGCCGTTTGCCTTGGGGCCGATGGATTTCGTTCAGGCCGTATTCATGTGCTTCCGCTTAGTGTGAAGCACATGGATGGTACAGTTGGAGTAAACTTGCAATGAACAGAGTTTCCTTCGCGGCCGCCGCCGTTGCCGCTCTCGTATCCGCCGGCGCGCTTCCCGCTGCGGCGGCCCCATGGAGCCCGCAAGGTGTTCACTCTCCTGCGCCGTTAGTGGAGCAGGTGCAATATCGCCCACGGCCTGCATACCGTGGGCCTGGCCCGCGATATAACGGATCGCGCGCGTACTACGGCGGGAGGCGTGGATATTATCAGAGTGGCCGTAATTACTACTATAACGGCCATCGTGGATATAATTATTACCGGCCGGGCTATCGGCAGTACAATGGCTGGTGGTTCCCCGCTGGTGCCTTCGCGGCTGGCGCGCTCATCGGTGGGGCCATCGCTGCCCAGCCGAGCTATGGCGGTGGTGGCGGCGGGCACGTGCAGTGGTGTGCGAGCCAGTATCGGTCCTATCGGGCGTCGGACAACACCTTCCAGCCCTATAACGGGCCGCGGCAGCAGTGTGTTTCGCCCTACTGACGCACCGTCCTGCTGAACCAAAGGAAAGCCCGGCCTTCGCCGGGCTTTCGTGTTTCCGCCGCCGGCTTGACGTCCGTGCGTGGAGCGGGCCTATCGAAGGCGTCCGATTTTCCGGCAGAAGCCTCCGATGAAGGTGCGTCCATGACCGAACTGACCCTCGCCGCCGCCCAGATCATCATCGCCACGGCGCTCGACCATTGCCGCGCAGGCAATTTCCAGCCGATGTCCATCGTCGTGCTGGATGCTCGCGGTGCACTGAAGGCCGTGGCCTCCGAGGATGGCACCAGCCTGAAGCGGGCGGAGATCGCCCGTGGCAAGGCCTTCGGGGCGTTGTCGCTCGGGGTAGGCTCGCGGGCGCTGTTCAAGCGCGCCAAGGAGCAGGCGTTCTTCATCGCCGCCGCGAGCCATGTCGCCGATGGCGCCTTGGTGCCGGTGCCGGGCGGCGTGCTGATCCGCAATGAGGCGGGCGCGCTGATCGGTGCCGTGGGCATTTCCGGCGACACCTCGGATAATGACGAGGCGGCGGCGCTGGCCGGCATCGCTGCGGCGGGTCTCAAGGGCGATCCCGGCGCGGATTGATCCACACGCAGCAGAATGGTTCGATGCCGTCGTCAGGCTTTGGCGACGGCGTCGAAGGCCTGGAGCCTGGCGATCAGCGCCGGCATGTTGTCGAGCCGGATCATGTTGGGTCCATCCGACGGTGCGTTGTCCGGGTCCTGATGCGTCTCGATGAACACGCCGGCGACGCCGATCGAGACCGCGGCGCGGGCCAGCGTCTCGACATATTCGCGCTGGCCGCCGGAGGAACCGCCCTGGCCGCCCGGCTGCTGCACCGAATGGGTGGCGTCGAAAATTACCGGTGCACCGAGCCCGGCCATGATCGGCAGCGAGCGCATGTCGGAGACCAGCGTGTTGTAGCCGAAGCTGGTGCCGCGCTCGCAGAGCAGCGTGTTCGGGTTGCCGCTCTCGGCGATCTTGGCCAGCACGTTTCTCATGTCCCAGGGGGCGAGGAACTGGCCCTTCTTCACGTTGATCGCCCGCCCGGTTTTGGCCGCCGCGATCAGCAGGTCGGTCTGGCGTGAGAGGAAGGCGGGGATCTGCAGCACGTCGACCACCGGCGCCACCTGCGCGCATTGTTCCTCGGTGTGGACGTCGGTGAGCACCGGGAAGCCGAACTGCGCCTTCAACTCGGCGAAGATCTCCATCGCCTTCTCCAGCCCGATACCGCGCTTGCCGGAGAGCGAGGTGCGGTTGGCCTTGTCGAAGGACGACTTGTAGACGAAGCGGATGCCGGCCTTGTCGCAGATCGCGGTCAGCCGCTCGGCGACCATGAAGGCATGGTCGCGGCTCTCCATCTGGCAGGGGCCGAGGATGAGGGCGAGCGGCGCGTCATTGGCGAAAGTGACCTGCCGGTCGCCGGAGCCGACATGAATGGTGGCGTTGGTGGTCGCTTCGGCAGTCACGTTCTGAACTCCTGGCCCATCGGCCGTCAGGCGGGCGATCCCGCCAGCATGTGGCGGGCGCGTTCGAGGTCCTCCGGCGTATCGACGCCGACCGGCACCGACGCGATGATCTCGACATCGATGCGCATGCCGGCCTCCAGTGCCCGCAGCTGCTCCAGCTTCTCCCGCCGCTCCAGCGGCGAGGGGGGCAACGCCACGAAGCGCTCCAGCGCCGCACGCTTATACGCGTAGAGCCCGATATGGTGATAGAGCGGCCCGTCGCCATGGGGGGCGGTGGCACGGGTGAAATAAAGCGCGCGCAGGCGGGTGTCGGACAGTGGCGAGCCGACGACCTTCACCACATTCGGGTTGCTGCGCTCCTCCTCGCGGACGATCTCGACGCAGAGCGTGGCAATATCCACGCCGTCATCGGCGAGCGGAGCGAGGGCGGCGCGGACGCTTTCCGGCTCGATGGTCGGCAGGTCGCCCTGCACGTTCACCACATAGCGCGCACGGGCCTGCGGATCGACAAGCTCCAGTGCCTCGAAGATCCGGTCGGAGCCGGAGGGATGGTCGGCACGAGTCATTACCGCCTCGAAACCGGCCCCGGTGACGGCGGCGAGCGTCTCGGCATGGTCGACGGCGACCACCACGCGGCCGATATCCGCCTCAGCCGCGCGGCGGGCGACCTGCACGATCATCGGTGCACCGGCGATATCGGCGAGCGGCTTGCCCGGCAGGCGGGTGGAGGCCATCCGCGCCGGAATCAGCACCAGCGTATCGGCCTTCATGCGACGCCCGCACGCAGCAGATCGTGGATGTGGACGATGCCTTGCGGGCGCCGCTGGGAATCCACCACGAAGGCGACGGTGATCTTCTCCGACTGCATCAGCAGCAGGGCGCGCGCCGCCAGCATCGCTTCGTCCACGACGCGCGGGCGCTTCGACATCACGGTCTCGACCAGCTGCTGCAGCAGGTCCGGTGCCATGTGGCGGCGCAGATCGCCATCGGTGATGACCCCGGCGAGGGCGCCGGATCGATCGACGATGCCGACCACGCCGAAACCCTTGCTGGACATCACCAGCAGTGCGTCGCTCATCCGCATGCCTATGGCGATGAGCGGCATTTCTTCGCCGGCATGGGCGATTTCGCCGACCGGGCGCAGCTGCGAGCCGAGCTTGCCGCCGGGATGGAAGATGCCGAAATCCTGCGGCGTGAAACCGCGATGCTCCAGCAGCGCGATGGCGAGCGCATCGCCGACGAGCAGTTGCAGGAGCGTCGAGGTGGTCGGCGCCAGGCCGTGCGGACAGGCTTCCGCCACCTGCGGCAGGCTCAGCAATACGGTGGCGTTGCGGCCGAGCGCGCTGTCTTCGCGCGAGGTCAGGGCGATGAGCGGGATGTCGAAGCGTCTGGCGTAGGCGAGCACATTGGCGAGCTCGGCGGTTTCGCCTGACCAGGACAGCAGCAGCAGCGTGTCGTCGGAGGCGATCATGCCGAGATCGCCGTGGCTGGCCTCGGTCGGGTGCACGAAGAAGGCCGGCGTGCCGGTCGACGCCATGGTGGCGGCGATCTTGCGGCCGATATGCCCGCTCTTGCCGACCCCGGAGATGATCAGCCGGCCCTTGCGGTTCGCCACCAGTTCCACTGCCGCGTCGAAGGCGGTGCGCAGAACCTCGTCGCTCCGAACGAGATCGGAAAGCGTCTCGATCGCCTCGGAAGCTTTATGCAGCGTGCGCAGCAGCGAGGCGACACCGGGGCTGTCGGCCCGTTCGGCTGGAAGGGTCCTGTTCAGCATAGACTCACCGTAAGGCGTTCCACCGTCATTCCGTCTTCCTATCCGATTTGTCCCGCCGGTGCACGGCGGGGCGGAGAGGAGGAGCCACACCGTCAGTGTGATCGCGGCCGTTCCATAGCCGTGTTCGCGTCGCTTGCCCAGCCACCTCTCGCCAGCCAACTCCCGCCCGCCAATTGTTGCCGGGCCATGCGGGCGGGAATGCGGCACGGAAGATGCTTCGGGAAGACGGGTGGGGGAAGACGGTTGGGCGCATGGACGCCGCTTCGCCACAGATCGATCACACGACCGTCACGTGCTAGTAGCAAGGAAGGCGGCAACGTGGGTGACGGCGCCCGACCGAACGGAGATCGAGCGGACGATGAGCGATGCAGCCGGATCCCTGCGCAGCGGGCGCCTCGGCGCTACCTCCCTTGCCGGCCTCGGCGAACGCCATGCCCGTCTTCTCCTGGTGCTGCTGTTCTTCGCCTGTGTGTTGCCCGGTTTCTTCACCCTGCCGGTGATCGACCGCGACGAGGCGCGCTTCGCGCAGGCCTCGCGGCAGATGGTGGAGAGCGGCGATTATGTCGCGCCTCGGCTCGGCGACGAATACCGCTTCAAGAAGCCGATCGGCATCTATTGGCTGCAGACGGCGGCGGTGAAGCTCACCGGACTGGCGCCGGAAGCGCCGATCTGGGCGTATCGGCTGCCCTCGCTGTTCGCCGCGCTGATCGCCGTGCTGGTGACGCATGCTGTGGGGCTGAGGCTGTTCAGCCCGCGTGCCGCCTTCTTCGGTGCCGCGCTGCTCGCCGCATCGCTGATTCTCGGGGCCGAGGCACGGCTCGCCAAGACCGACGCAACATTGCTCGCCTTCGCGGTGACCGGGCAGCTGGTGCTGGCGCGGCTCCATAGCGCACGAGCGGACGAGAAGGTGCCGCTCGGCTGGACGCTGCTGTTCTGGGGCGCCATGGGTGGCGGGATCCTGATCAAGGGACCGATCGTGCCGATGCTGGCCGGCTTCACCGTGCTCGGCCTCCTGGCCTGGGAGCGGCGTGGCGCCTGGCTGAAGCCGCTCAGGCCGATGATCGGCGTGCCCTTCTTGCTGCTGATCGTGCTGCCCTGGCTCATCGCCATTTGGCTCAATACCGGCATGGCATTCTTCCATGAGGCTGTTGGCAACGACCTGCTCGGCAAGGTGGCAACCGGGCAGGAGTCGCATGGCGCGCCGCCCGGCGCGCATCTCCTCGCCTTCTTCGTCATCTTCTGGCCCGGGGCGGCGCTGGCGGCGATCGCCGCGCCCTGGGTGTGGTCGAGCCGGTCCGTGCCGGCGGTGCGCTTCGCCCTGTGCTGGATCGTGCCGTTCTGGATCGCCTTCGAGCTGTTCGCGACCAAGCTGCCGCACTACACCCTGCCGACCTACCCGGCCATCGCGCTGCTGGCCGGCGCTGCCCTCGCTTCCGGTCGGTTGACCCCGCCGGCGGGCTGGGCGCGGCTGCTGGCGCTGGCCGCCGCCGTTGGCGGCATTCTCGCCGGCATCGGCCTGGTCGTCGTTCTCCACAGACTGTCGGGGCTGCTGCCAGCCGAGGCGCTGGGGCTGGTCGCGCTTGCCACCGTCATCGGTGGCTTTGCGGCCTATCGGGCGTTGAGCGCGACGCTGGAGGCGACCTATCCGCTGCTCATCGCGCAGGCGGTGGTGCTTTATGGGCTCGGCTTCGGCGTGGCGGCGCCACGCCTTGAGGCACTGTGGGTCTCGCCGCAGGTCGCCCGCTCCATCGCCGCCCATGCGCCATGTCCCGATCCGCAGGTGCTGGTCTCCGGATTTACCGAGGCGAGCACATTGTTCGTGCTTGGCACCGATACCCGGCATGGAACCGGCGCGGAAGCGGCGGATTTTCTCGCCGGGCCGGGCTGCCGGGTGGTCGCGGTGACCGATCGCCAGCGGGCGGCCTTCGAGGCCCGCGAGCGCGAGCTTGGCCAGCAGGCGGCGCTGATTGATACCGTGTCGGGGTTCAATCTTGGCAATGGCCGCTGGATGACGCTGCAAATCCTGGCCACGCCGGCCAACGCAACGAAAGGATCATGAGCATGATGTCGCTGACCATCACGCCGTGGCTCATCGTGGGTTTCATCGGACAGGCACTGTTCACCGGCCGCTTCCTGGTCCAGTGGATCGCCAGCGAACGGGCGCGCCGCAGCGTGGTGCCGTTCGCGTTCTGGGTGTTCTCCATCGCCGGCGGCGTGACGCTGCTGGCCTATGCGATCTATCGCGAGGATCCGGTGTTCATCCTCGGCCAGGCGGCGGGCCTGCTCATCTATGCCCGCAACATCTACTTCGTGATCCGCGAGCGGCTGGGGCGCACGCCCGTCGTGGTCGCCCGGCCGGAGCACCGGACCGACGCCGCCGGCTGAGATGCGGCAAAGCGGCTTTGCCCACAGCTTTCGTTAATGTTTTATCTGCGCTTCATCGGCGTTTCATCGAGCCCTTTTTGACTCCGCGCAGGCGGGACAGCGAGGCGGGGCGCGATGCAGTCGGTGGCGACGTTTGGGGTGCGGTTCAAGACATTTTGCATCGAGAACCGGGTGCTGGCCTGCATCCTTGCGACTTTTCTGCTCTCCGCGGCCTTCATCCTGGTTCCGGATATCGATCTCGCCGTCACCCGTCAGTTCTACGTTCCGGGCGTCGGTTTCCCGCTGGCGCAGAATGGCACGCTGCAGGATTTGCGCATGGCGGGCAGCAACATTCCCGTCACGGTGGCGGTGGTGGTTATCGTCGCGCTGGCGCTGAAGCTGCTGCATCCGTGCCGGCCCTGCCTGCTGCCGCCGCGCTTCTCGCTTTATTTCACCACCCTCTATCTGCTGGGGCCGGTGTTGCTGGTGAACGGCGTGTTCAAGACCTTCTGGGGCCGCCCGCGGCCGGTGAAGGTGGAGGAGTTCGGCGGATCCGTGCCGTTCATCGACGCCTGGTCCTTCGGCCAGAGCTTCGCACACCGCTCCTTCGTGTCCGGCGAGGCGGCGACCATCGCCTGCCTGCTGCCGCTCGCCCTGTTCGTGCCGCGCCCCTGGCGCTGGCGCGTCGTCGCGATGCTCGCCACGGTCATCGCGATGGTTTCGCTCAACCGCGTGGCCTTCGGAGCTCATTTCCTGTCCGATGTCACCATCGCCATCGCGATGGTGCTGACCCTCGCGGTCGTGCTGCGGCAGATCTTCTATGTCAGCCACGCCGACCTGTTTTCGGATGAGCGCCTCGAAAGCGAGCTGAGCCGCTTCGGGCTCGCTGTGCAGGCGAAGCTGCGCGGTGATCTCGACGCCGTGGCCGGTGCCATCCGCGACCGGCTGACCGTGCTTACCCGCGGCGTCCGCCGGTTGGGGGTCTAGAGGCTGGCGGTATCCACATCGGCCTTGCTGGTCGAGGGAAGCGTTGCCGGCCGCAGCGGGATGGCGGCGCCGCTGTCCTCGGCAATCGGCGGCACGAGAGTGCGGCGCCGCAGCCAGACCACGCCGAACAGATCGTACGCACCGACCAGTGCGCGTCCGAAATTGGTGTATTTCGAGGTGCCGGCCACGCGCGGCCGATCGTTCACCGGTACATAGGCGACCTCATGCGCATAGCTGAGGAACAGTGCCGGCAGGTAGCGGTGCATGCTGGAAAAATAGGGCAGGCGCAGGAAGGCCTCGCGCCAATAGACCTTGATGCCGCAGCCGGTATCCGGGCAATCGTCCTTCAGCAACCGGGTGCGCAGCCCATTGGCGAATGTCGAGGCGAAGCGCCGTGAGCCGGTGGCCAGCCGACGGGCGCGCAGGCCGCCGACCAGCGCCGGCCCCTTGCCGCCGGGCGGGGCGATTTTGGCGAGCAGTGCCGGAATGTCGGCAGGATCGTTCTGGCCATCGCCATCCATGGTGGCGATCACCGGGAAACCGGCGGCGAATATGCCGGTGCGCAGGCCAGCGCTCTGGCCGGCACGATGGCCGTGGCGCAGATAGCGCAAGCGCGGATAGGTCGCCATCAACGCCTTGATCTCGGCGCGCGTGCCATCGTCGCTGCAGTCGTCTACGACGACCACCTCTCCGAGGATGTCCTCAGGCAGGACGTTGAAGGTTTCCATAACGAGGCGGCCGATATTGCCGGCTTCGTTATAGGCAGGGATTACCACTGAAACACGCATCGTATCGCAATCTCGATCAGGCGGCCGATACTATCTGGCTTCGATGAAATCAGCATGAAAACGCAATAAGCATCCAGTTAACGGCGAAAATCAGCGCCTCGTCAATTTCCGCAGCGTCGTGCGACCTTTGGCACCGCAGAAGGAGCGGGACTCTGGCGCGCGCCGGGGATTTTTCTCTCGCTTCTGCCACCTTCGGCATGCCGAAGGCGTTACCGGCGGAACTTCGCGGGGAGCCGGATCGTTGGCTGATGCATGTCCGCGACCGGACGGGCGCGCAGATGCAAGCGGTAACGCAAGGGGGGCATGGATGAGCGGCAAAATGGCCAGAAAATCGAACGAGACGCCGCCCAATGTCACGGTTCACGGCGCCTCGACCCTTGCCGCGGTGACCGTCGATAGCTTCAACGCGCAACTGCGCGACGGCGACGGCTTCCTGGGAGACCGCGCCCGGCGCGCCGCCTTCTTCGAAAGTCTCGCGCGATGGCGCGACCTCACGGACCGCAAGCTTGCGCTGCTCGGAGACGTCCCGATCGAGGACATCTCCAAATCCAGGATCGACGAGGCGCTGGCGGACGGCAAGCCACATGAGCAGGCGCTCGTCCACAGCGCGGTCGAGGACTATGCCGGTGAGTTGTTCGCCGTCATCCGGCGGCTGCTGCGCACCGAAGCCTGGCGCGATACCGAACGGATCGCCATTGGCGGCGGGCTGAAGGCGGGTCGCTTCGCCGAGATCGCCGTTGCCCGCACCGAACTGCTGGCGCGTGCGGAGGGCATCGAGATCGAGCTACGCCCCATTCACAATGACCCGGACGAAGCTGGCCTGATCGGGGGCGCGCATCTGGCCCCGAGTTGGATGTTCGCCAGCTTCGACGACATCCTCGCCATCGATATCGGTGGCAGCAATATTCGCTGCGGCATCGTCCGGTTGAATCTCGACAAGGCCGAGGACCTCTCCAAGGCGCGGATACGCAGCATGGAGCTGTGGCCGCACGCTGAGGAGAAGCTGGGGCGCGACGAGGCCGTGGAACGCCTGGTGTCGATGCTGGAGAATCTGATCGGGCAGGCGGAAAAGGACGGGCTGCGTCTGGCGCCGTTCATCGGCGTCGGCTGTCCCGGCTCGGTCGCGGCCGACGGCTCGATCGAGAACGGCGCGCAGAACCTACCCGGCAACTGGGAGAGCAGCCGCTTCAACCTCCCGGCCGCGGTGTGGGAGGCCATCCCTTCTATCGGCGGACATGAGACGGCGGTGACGATGCACAATGACGCCGTCGTGCAGGGGCTGAGCGAAGTGCCCTTCATGCAGGATGTCGAGCGCTGGGGCGTGCTGACGATCGGCACCGGCCTCGGCAATGCGCGCTTCACCAATCGCGCCCATCCCAATGACGAGCAGAAGGCCGTGCGTCGGCGCCAGGCCGACCGGCAGAAGCAGCAAAAGGAGTGAGCAGAGCGAGGGGACCGGCTCGTCGGGAAGGCTTTTGCGGTGTCCGCGCAAGGAGCGGCCGCGATATCGCACACTCGGCAAGCGAGGCCGCCGCCCCTCCGGAGGCGGCCGACAGGAATAAGGGCACCGGCGATCACGAGCCGGTTCGTCGGTGCCTCTGGCCTCGGTGCCGCCGGGTGCCGTCATCACGGACGACATTGGCGGCACTGTCGCGGGTGTCAGGTCCGCCCTCAGGCGGCTTGCGTCATCCGGAGATCGACATTGCCGCGGATCTCGACCTCGATCTCGAGGACCGACATCGGCGTGCCGCGCTCCAGGCGAACCTTCACGCTGTCGCGCTCGCAGGGCACACGCTTGGCGACGGCTGCCAGAATGTCCTCGCGCAGGCTGGACAACAGGTCGTCACCGCCGAGCATCTGGCGCTCGTGGGAGAGCAGGATCTGCAGCCGCTCACGCGCCTGCGGCGCGCTTCCGTTGGTGAAAAGCCGCTTCCATAGCGTCATGCCGCCCTCCGCAGGAACTTGCCGAACAGGCCGAGCTTCTGCTTCGGCACTTCCACCGCCAGATCCTCGCCCTTCAGCCGCCGGGCGGCGTCGTTATAGGCGCGGGCCGGCGCGCTGTCCGGATCATGGATGGAGACCGGCACGCCGAAATTGGAGGCCCTCAGCACGTCCGGGCTCTCCGGCACGATGCCGAGCAGCGGCAGCGAGAGGATGTCCAGCACGTCTTCGGTCTTCAGCATGTCGCCGCGCGCGGCCCGGACGGCATCGTAGCGGGTGAGCAGCAGGCGCTTGTCGACGGTTTCGCCGCGCTCCGCCTTCAGCGTCTTGGAGTCGAGGATGCCGACGATGCGGTCGCTGTCGCGCACCGAGGAGACCTCCGGATTGGTGACGACGACGGCGATGTCGGCATGGCGCATGGCGAGCGTCGCGCCGCGCTCGATGCCGGCCGGGCTGTCGCAGATCACCCAGTCGAAATGACGGGAGAGATCCTCGATGACCTTGTCGACGCCTTCTTCCGTCAGCGCATCCTTGTCGCGGGTCTGCGAGGCCGGCAGCAGGAACAGCGAATCGAGGCGCTTATCCTTGATCAGCGCCTGCGGCAGCCTGGCATCGCCCTGGATGACGTTGACGAAGTCATAAACGACGCGCCGCTCGGCTCCCATGATGAGATCGAGATTGCGCAAGCCGACGTCGAAATCGACGACGACCACCTTATCGCCGGTGCGCGCCAGCGCGGCACCGAGCGCGGCGGTCGTCGTCGTTTTGCCGACGCCGCCCTTGCCCGATGTGACAGTAATGATCTTTGCCATGCCTCGCTCCTAAAGTGCGGCAAGCCGCAACGCGTCATCCTCGGTCCATACCCGCACCGGCCGGCCCCGGAGGCTGGCGTCGATGTCTTCGGCCGTCCGGTAGATACCGTCGACGGCAATCAGTTCGGCTTCCATCTTCGTGCAGAAGATGCGGGCCTTGGCGCCGAAGGTCGCGCCGGCGATCGCCCGGCCCGCCAAAGCGCCATAAACATGGATGGAACCGCCGGCGATGATCTCGGCGCCGGCACCGACCGACCCGACGATGGTCACATCGCCTTCCAGGCAGACGATCGACTGGCCGGACCTGACGCGCTGCTCGATGACCATGTTCACCGGCTCCGCCGGTTCGGCCGACTTGCGCGGCGCTTCCGGCACAGCGACCGGTTCGTCCGGAATGATGAGGGTGGCGTCGCGCCCGCCGCGCAGCAGCGGCGGCATGGAGGCATCGACCATGCTGGGCCGTATGCCCTCGAGCCCGATGAGCCGCACGCCGCGTGTCGCGAGCTCGCCGATCCAGCGTTCGACCTCGGCCTTGCTGGCCGCGGTGCCAACCATGTCGAGAACGACCGTCCGTCCGGTGAAGAAGCCCGGCGAGCGTTCCAACCAGATATCGAAATCGGCGAGCCACTGCTGGAGCGGCACATCGGCCACGAGCGTCATCGCCATGAACGAGCGGCCGCGGAAGCGGATGGACGGGCCGGAGCGGCTGACAGCATTCACCGTGCGAATCTCCTCTAGTCAGGATAGATTCGGTTAATCTTGGTTAATGGCTGGTTAATGCGGCATGTTGCGGTCGCGCGGCTGTGGATCGTTTATATCGCTGAACTTTGCGAAAATCGGCCTGCCGAACGAAAATAGAACGTGAGATAGTGTGAGACCGTCTCACATCTCACGTGAGACGGGCATGTTCCCGCCCCGTTTCCATCAGCCATTTTCGCGATGCGATCACCTTCCCGGTCGGCTCTTTGGGGAGGGGCAGGGAGATCGATCCACTCGGTTGGAGGCGCCGCCCTCACCGTCCGCAGCGCGATCGTCGCCGCGGATTGTCCACAGGCCGAGCGTGTGGTATGAACCCGTCATTGAAGCTGCGAACCGGGGAGGGGCGCGAATGACGATCATGTTCCGTTTGCCCGTCCCGGCTGGGATCCCTCGCCGCTAGTTCGGCCGCCCTCGCATCCGAGGCCCGCCTGAGCTTCCAATCTCCACGCTGAGCTATCCCTCTCGCAGGAGAGGCGCGCCCGCTGCGCCTGCAGCTTCAATGTCGTTTTCTTCCGCTCGCGGCGCCGAGGCGCTGCGCAATGTTCTTGCCTTCACCTTCCAGCATTGGGTGCGCCACTGGCTGCTCGCCGCCGCCATTGCCGCCACCATCGTCGTGGCGACGGTGACGGAGGTTTTCGTGCCGCTGTTTGCCGGCCGGCTGGTCGATGCGCTGACCGCCGGTCCCGCCCAGGCACCCGCGGCGCTGGAAGCGTTTCTGGTCATGGCCGGGCTCGGCTTGGCCATGGTGGTGCTACGTCATCTTGCCTGGTGGGGCGTGGTGCCGCTGACTCTCGACATCATGGCCGACGTGGTCCGCGAGACCTTCCATCGCGTGCAGCGCTTCTCCTCGGACTGGCACGCCAACAGCTTCGCCGGCTCTACCGTGCGCAAGATCACCCGCGGCATGTGGGCGCTCGACGTCATCAATGACGTGCTGCTGCTTTCCTTGCTGCCCTCGGTGGTGGTGCTGGCCGGCACGGTGGTGCTGCTGATGCTGCACTGGCCGGTGATGGGGCTGGTCATGGCCGCCGGGGCGCTCGCTTATGGCGCGATGACGATCGCGCTGGCGATGCGTGTCGTCGCGCCTGCGGCACGGTTGTCGAATGCATGGGATACCCGCATCGGCGGACTGCTCTCGGACACGCTCGGCGCCAACCAGGTGGTGAAGGCGTTCGGCGCCGAGGCCCGGGAGGATGCGCGGCTCGGCGTCGTGGTGGCGCGCTGGCACCGCCGCGTGCACCGCACCTGGATGCTGGCAACCTGGAGCGCCAGCGGCGAGTTCGCCCTGCTCTGGGTGGTGCGCACCACCGTCACCGGCACGGCGCTGTGGCTGTGGTGGCAGGGCCGCGCCACTCCGGGCGATGTCACCTATGTGCTGACAACCTATTTCGTCGTGCACGGCTATCTGCGCGAGATCGGACAGCACGTGCACAACTTGCAGCGCGCGGTGAACGACATGGAGGAGATGGTCGAGCTGCACGCGCTAGCTGCCGGCGTGGCGGACCGGCACGAGGCGCGCCCGCTGGCGTTGCGTGGTGGCGAGGTTCGTTTCGAACAGGTTACCTTCCACTATGGCCGCCATGCTGCGCCGCTGTTCCGCGACCTCGACGTGGTGATCCCTGCGGGGCAGCGCGTCGGCCTTGTCGGACCCTCCGGCTCCGGCAAAACCACGTTCGTGAAGCTGCTACAACGCCTCTACGACGTCAGTTCCGGCCGGGTGGCGATCGACGGCCACGACGTGCGCGAGGTGGCGCAGGCCTCGCTGCGCCAGCAGATCGCCATCGTGCCGCAGGAACCGGTGCTGTTCCACCGCACGCTGGCGGAGAACATCGCCTATGCACGTCCCGACGCCAGCCAGGAGGAGATCGAGCGGGCGGCGCTTCTCGCCAATGCGCATGACTTCATCATGCGGCTGCCAAAGGGCTACCGCACGCTGGTTGGCGAGCGCGGCGTGAAGCTCTCCGGCGGCGAGCGCCAGCGGGTGGCCATTGCGCGTGCTTTTCTCGCGGATGCGCCGGTTCTCATCCTCGACGAGGCGACGTCGAGCCTCGATTCCGAGTCGGAGGCGGCGATCCAGCAGGCGATGGAACGGCTTATGGATGGGCGCACGGCTCTCGTGATCGCGCACCGGCTGTCCACCGTGCAGGCGATGGACCGTATTCTCGTCTTCGAGCACGGCCGTATCGTCGAGGACGGCCGGCATGCGACGCTGCTGGCGAGAGCCGGCGGACGCTACCGGCGGCTGTTCGAGCGCCAGTCCGGCATGGTGGCAGAGGTCGATGGCGCTCGGGCCGGCGACATGCAGCCGGTGCGGTAGGCAGGATGCACTCTTGCGGGTGCTCCTGTCGCCTAGAGCAATTCCGGTGAAATCAGGTTCACCGGAATTGCTCTAGTTCTTTGTTTCTACGCAATTCTTTTCGCAAAACCGCGACGCACTCTTGCGGGAATTGCTCTAGGGGCGGCCGGGCAGGGCGAACACCGTCAGCTGGCCGCCCAGCGCGGTGTAGCTGCTGAGGGCCGCATAGGCATCCTTCGCTCCCGATCCGGCATTCGGATCGGAGAGGCCGGCAGCGAGGCCGATGCCTGCCCAGCCGCCGATGCCGGACAGGATGGCGACATATTGCCGGCCGCGATGCTCATAGGTCATGACGTTGCCGACGATGCCGGACGGCGTCTTGAACCGGTAGAGCTCCCGGCCGGTCGTGGCGTCGACGGCCTTCAGGTATCCCTCCAGCGTGCCGTAGAACACCACTCCGCCGGCGGTGGCCAGCGCCCCGGACCACACCGAGAATCGCTCGGGAATTGACCAGACGATGTGCCCCTTCACATTGTCCCAGGCGATGAAGTTTCCGGTTCGCCCATTGCCGCCGGGAGCGGGGTACATGTTGAGGGTGGCGCCGACATAGGGCTGGCCGGACGCGTAGTCGACATGAAACGGCTCGTAATCCATGCACAGGGAGCTGGTCGGCACGTAGAACAGGCCGGATGCGGGTGAATAGGCGGCGGGCTGCTGGTTCTTGGCGCCGATCGCCGCCGGGCAGATGCCGGAATAGGTGACGTCCTCGCCCTCCGCCTCGGTGCCGTATTTCGGGTTCAGGAGCGGCCGGCCATAGGTCGGGCTCGCCTTGTCCATGTCGATGCCGGTCGCCCAGTTCACGCTGGGGTCGAATTTCTCGGCGACCAGCAAATCGCCGGTCTGCCGGTCGAGCGTATAGGCGAAGCCGTTGCGGTCGAAATGAGTGAGCAAGGGCCGTGTCCGGCCGTCGACCACCTGGTCGGTCAGGATCATCTCGTTGACGCCGTCATAGTCCCACTGGTCGTGCGGCGTCATCTGGTAGACCCAACGCGCGACGCCGGTGTCGGCATCGCGGGCGAAGATGGTGTTTGACCACCTATTATCGCCGGGGCGCTGCGAGGGGTTCCAGGTGCCGGGATTGGCGCTGCCGTAATAGACGAGATTGAGTTTGGGATCGTAGGCGAACCAGCCCCAAGGGGCGCCGCCGCCGATCTTCCATTGCTCGCCTTCCCAGCTGCGGAGCGAGGAGTCCTTGCCGACCGGCTTGCCGAGTTCCGTGGTCTTCTCGGGATCGATCCGCATCTCGGCGTCGGGGCCGGTGGAATAGGCGCGCCAGGCGAGGGTGCCGTCCTTCAGATTGTAGGCGCTTATATGCCCGCGCGCGCCGAACTCGGCGCCGGCAATGCCGACGATCAGCTTGTCCTTCACCGGCATCACGGTGGCGGTGTTGGATTCGCCCTTTTTCGGGTTGCCGTTCTTCACCCGCCACCGAACGGCGCCGGTCTTCGCATCGAGCGCAACGAGAGTGGTATCCGCCTGACTGAGGAAGACCATGCCCTGCGCATAGGCGAGGCCGCGATAGACCAGATCGCAGCACATGATGGCGGCGACGTCCCGTTCCTGCTGCGGTTCGTATTTCCACAAGATGCGGCCGTCGTGATCGAGGTCGAGGGCGTAGACGATGTTGGGAAACGGCGTATGGACATACATGATCCCGTCAACGACCAGCGGACTGCCCTCGTGCCCCCTCAGCACGCCGGTGGAGAATGTCCAGGCCACCTGCAACTGGCCGACATTGCCGGTGCTGATCTGGTCCAGCCGGGAATAGCGGGTGTTGGCATAGTCCAGAGTCTGGATGACCTGACCACTTGGATCGGAAATCCGCTTCAATACGTCGTCATTGGCCGTTGCCAGCGAGGATCCGGCGACCAGCGCGACGATAGCCATGGCAAACGATTTCGCGGTCATACTCGTCCTCATGGCTGTTCCCGTGCCGTCGGGCGGGCCATCTCCATCGACCCGAGATCCGATCGAACGGATACCATGAGCGGCCGGTGCGAAGGCAATCCGCGGTGTCCCGCAGCGGCGCGTCGATCCAGCCGGGTCGCATTTCTCCGGACGTCTGGCCGCCACCGTCGATCAGCTAGGCACGTTTGTCTCTGAACCAATTCTGATTTGGTTTGCTTGGATATCTCGCCATGAGCTGCCGTCAGGGTGCCGGATGAATTGGAGATCGCTTCGGGTGCGGTTCTGCACCGGTAAGTTGTCGGCGCCAAAGCACTACGGTTGCTGATTGAGATAGACATTGGCGCATTGACCGGAAAATTAGACCAATATATAACCAAAGAATAATAGGTTGAAGAAAATCCAACAGCGGGCCAGCCAATGGCCGGTACGATGTCGCGCGCCAGCGCGCCTGGGAGGAAGCCAAATGTCCATCATGCTTAATCGGCGCCATGTCCTGCTCGCAGGGGCCGGTGCTGTCTTCGCCCCGTTCGCCTCTGCCGTGCAGGCGGCGGGTTATCCCGACAAGCCGCTTCAGGTGCTGATCCCCACCGGCGAAGGTGGTGGGGTGGATCAGGCCGCGCGCGCCTTCAACCGCATCTGGAGCAAATATCTCGGCGCGAACTTCGAATATTCCTACTTTCCCGGCGCCTCCGGTCAGGTCGGGTATGAGGTCTTCGTCTCGAAGCGCGAAGCCGACGGCTACAATATTCTCTTCGGGAATATCGGCCCCGAGATGATCATGTATGCCACCCAGAAGGTGAAGTACAAATATCCGCAAGACTTCGTCTATCTCGGCAGCATGGACGTCGACGATTCGGTGATCTGGGTCGGGTCGGGTAGCAAGTTCAAGACGATCCAGGACATGGTGGAGGAGGGCAAGAAGCGCGAGATCACGCTCTCCACCAGCCGCCTCCCGCACCCCTCGACTATCGGTGCCCTCGCACTGGCCGAGGCGACCGGCATGAAGGTGCGGATGATCCCCTATGGCGGCGGCGGCCCCGCCCGTTCGGCGGCGATCACCGGCGAGGTCGATGGCTGCGCCACTTTCCTGTCGTCCTCGCTCGGCCTTGGCGATCAGGCACGCTTTCTCACCGTGTTCAACGAAACCAACCGTGCGCCAGAACTGACCAACAACGCGCCGCCGGTGAACCAGGCGCTTGGCACCAAGATCCCGCAAATGTCCGGCCAGCGCGCCATCGCCATCCATGCCAAGACGGTGGAAGCCTATCCCGACCGGGTGAAGAAGCTCTCCGAGACCTTCAAGCAGGTCTTCGCCGATCCCGACTACAAGGCGGTGGCGGAGAAAGCCGGTACGCCGTGGGAGTTCATCCAGTATGGCGACGCGGCGTCCTGCCAGGAGTCGGCGAAGGAGTTCGTGGAACTCGCCGACCGCTATCGTCCGCTGCTCTCCGCCACGAAGTGACGCGCCGCCGGGTTCGTGCGGCGAGAGCCGGCGGACCCGTGCCGGTTCTCAGGCAGGATCTCCGCCATGAATGACGACCGCAACGGCAAGGTTGCGACCGGCGCCGACTGGATCATCCCGATCCTCGGCGCCGCCTTCGCGACCTATTATCTGATCTCCATCAAGGACCTCGACTGGGAGGCCAAGGTCTCCGGTGTGTTCTGCGCCGTGGTGCTGTTCCTGCTGATCGGCATCTTCGCGCTGAGGACGGTGATCGGCCTCGCGCGCGGCACGCATTATCTCGAGCTGACCAGCCTCTATGAGGACCGAAAGCTCGCCATCGTGCGCGGTTCGCTGTTCGGTCTCACCGTCGCTTCGGTGGCGGTGATCCCCTGGGCTGGCTTCACGCTGAGCACTTTCGGCTTTCTCTTTGCCGGCTTCCTGTGGCTGCAGCGCATGAGCGTTCGGGCTGCGGCCCTCACGGCCGGCTCGCTCGCCCTGTTCGGCTATGTGCTCTTCATCCTCATCCTGCGGACCTCGTTTCCACAGGGTCCCTTCGAGCGCCTCGTCTCGGCCCTGACCGGCCTCTGAGCCCGGCAGCAAGCCGTTGCGGACGGGAGGTCCGACATGAATCTCAGCCTGAGCCTGCTCTCCGACCAGTTCCTGCTGAATTTCAGCTATCTTTGGCTGATCGTCATCGCCACCACCATCGGCATCATCATCGGTGCCATGCCGGGCTTCGGCTCGGCTAATACCATCATCATGCTGCTGCCCTTTACGCTGGCGGTGGATGTCGAGGTGGCGATGATCTTCATGGTCTCGCTGTTCGTGGCCTCGCATATGGGCGGCGGCATCACCTCGATCCTGCTCAATATTCCCGGCAATGGCGGTTCGGCGGCAACCTGCCTCGACGGCTATCCGATGGCGCGAAAGGGGCTCGGCCAGCAGGCGCTGGTGCTGTCCTTCGTCGCCTCGACGGTCGGCGGCATGGTCACCGCGCTGATGTCGATCTTCCTGCTGCCCTACATCGCGCGCCTCGCTTTCTACATGCACAGCGTCGAGATGGTGGTGATCCTGCTGTTCGGCATCACGCTAATCGCCTCGGTCGCCTCCGACAACATGCTGAAGGGCCTGATCGCCGGCTTTCTCGGCCTGCTGATCGGGGCGATCGGCGCGGACCACATCTATTCGACGCCACGCGGCACTTTCGGCTTCATTGAACTTTATGACGGCGTGCCGCTGATCGCGGTGCTGATCGGCGTCTTCGCCATCTCCGAAGCGCTGATCATGATGGAGAGCACCTCGGTGCTCAGCGACACCGGCCGGCAGATGATGCAGCAGTCCAGCTGGAAGGAGACTTGGGAAGGCGTGGTCATGTCGTTCCAGCGCACCTGGCACATGATCTGGACCGGCATAATCGGACTGATCATCGGCATCGTGCCTGGAGCCGGTGCCTCCATCGCCGCCTTCGTCGCCTACCAGCAGTCGCGGCTCTACTCCAAGACGCCGGAGAAATATGGCACCGGCATCCCGGAGGGCGTGATCGCGCCGGAATCCGCCAACAATGGATGCGCGTCCGGCGATCTCATCCCGCTATTGGTGATCGGCGTGCCCGGCGGCACCACGGCGGCGGTGATGCTGATCGTGATGACCTATCATGGCGTCCAGCTCGGCCCGCGGCTGTTCATTCAGAATCCAGGCATCGGCTATGGCGTGTTCATTACCATGCTGGTGGCCTATGCGGTGATGCTGTTTACCACCCTGCCGCTCACCCGCTGGGTGTCGAAGCTGGTGCTGATCCCCACCCCGGTGCTGGCGCCGATCATCATCGCCTTCACTCTGGTCGGGGCCTTCGCTCCGCGCGGCTACATGTTCGACCTGTGGCTGACACTACTGTTCGGCGCTATCGGCTATATCTGCCGCAAGACCGGCTTCAACGTGGTGGCGCTGCTCATCGGAGTGATCCTCGGGCCGATGCTGGAGGCCAATGTGATGCGCGCCCTGCGCATCAGCGGCAACGACCCGTGGGTGTTCTTTTCTTCGCCGGTCGGCAACATATTGTGGGCGGCGCTTGCCTTCTCGCTGGCGATCCCCTCCATCGTGCAATGGCGCCGCAACCGTGCCGCCCGGATGGTTGCCGCATGAACGCGCACCTTCCGGCCGGCCCGCTGCACAGCGCCAACATCACGCCGCTCGCCCGGCTGGATATTCCGGGCGGCGGGGAGGTGGTGGTGAAGGACGGCTACGCCTTCATCGGCCACATGTCGCCGCCGCTGGGCACCAGTATTTACGATGTGCGCGATCCCGCCCGGCCGCGCCTCGTGGCGGCCCTTGCGCCGCCGAACGGCTATTCCCACACCCACAAGGTGAAGGTTGCCGGCGACTTGATGATCACCAATGTCGAGCGGCATCGCCGGCATTTCTATCGCAAGGGTGAGCGGATCGAGGCGGTGACGGGCGAACTCACCGCCCGCCTCGGACGCGTGCCGACACCGGATGAGATCGCGCAACTGCTCGGCGTTACCACCGACGAACTCGCCGATCTTCGCGCCGGCTTGTTGCGGGGCTATGGCGAGGGTGGCTTCCGTGTGTGGGACATCGGAGACCCGGCCAATCCACGTGAACTCGCCTATGTCCGCACCGGCGGCATCGGTGTGCACCGCTTCGACATGGACGAGCGCTACGCCTACATCTCCACCGAGATGGACGGGTATGTCGGCAATATTCTGGTCATCTACGACCTTGCCGATCCGACGAGGCCGCGAGAGGTCTCGCGCTGGCACCTGCCCGGCCAGCATGTCGCCGGCGGCGAAACGCCGGCATGGCCCGGTCAGCGCCACCGGCTCCACCACGCGCTGCGTGTCGGCGACGTGATGTGGGCTTCCTGCTGGTATGCCGGCGCCTATGCGATCGACGTGTCGGACATCGCCCGGCCGCGCACGCTCGGCAGCTTCAATTATCATCCCCCGTTTCCCGAGCCGACGCACACCTTCTTTCGCCTCGCCTCGCCGATTGCCGGGCGTGACATCGCGTTGATGATCGATGAGGAGCACGACCATGTGCCCGGCCAGCCACATGCCTTTCTGTGGGTGATGGACGCGGCCGATCCCACTGCGGTGAGGCCTCTCTCCACATTCCACCTGAGCCAGACCGACAGCCCCTATGCGCGCGCTGGCGGGCGCTTCGGCGCGCATCAGTTCCAGGAGCGGCAGGTTGGCAGCCTGGTCTTCGCGACATGGTTTGCCGGCGGTTTGCGGGTGATCGACCTCGCCGCTCCGGAAAGCCCCCGTGAAGTGGGATACTTTATTCCACAGCCGGCTAATGGTCATGCGAGTCCGCAGAGCAACGACGTCGATGTCGACGGGCGCGGGATCGTCTATGTCATCGACCGAGACCGGGGCTTCGATATCTTCGCATTCAAAGGATGAGCGCCTTACGCCATGTGCGAGGACTGTCTTGACGTGGTAGCCGAGACGAGCGCCGGACAAAATCCCGAGCAACTCGCTTCGGCCGCACGGCACATCGAGCGCGATATGCATGGCGAGCCGGTCCTTGCCCTGGCCTGGGAGATCTATTTCGGCAAGACCACCGGGGCGGTCGATTGGCGCTCGATGGAGCGTATGGCGCGCTGCGTAGAGGCGGCAAGGGTTCTGCTCCAGATGCAGCCGCTGCCGGAGTGAGCGGCAAACGACCGGCGCATGATGCT
This sequence comes from Ancylobacter defluvii, assembly GCF_018390605.1. GTDB lineage: Bacteria > Pseudomonadota > Alphaproteobacteria > Rhizobiales > Xanthobacteraceae > Ancylobacter > Ancylobacter defluvii. The sequence goes on along the minus strand of NZ_JAHBGD010000017.1, from coordinate 326,536 downwards.
GGAAGATATTCCGACACCAAGCCAGCGCCCCGCTCTGTCGTTGCAGGCCGGCCGACATGAGGGACAGCCGTCGGCTCGCGCTGTGAACGCGCCTGGATTCAAGGAATGAGACCGGCCTCGCGGTACGCCTGAACCGATTGGTCGTAGATCGCGATATCGCGGCAGCCGCGGGAGATAAGTTGTGCGCCCTCAATGGCGACGAAGATCGCCATGGCCTGCTTTTTCAACGCGGCCTCGCTGACGTCAGGCTTCGCCAGGCGCAAAACCCGTTCGATCCAGGCGACGTTCACGCCGGCGAATTTATCGACTTCGATCCTGACTTCCGGCGGGAGATTGTCGAGTTCGGCGCTCATGATCCCACACAGGCACATACGATTATCGTTGGCCAGAGCCGAACGAAAAATCTCGATATATCGGTCCATGCACCAGCCGGGGCTATCGGACTGAGCCAGCAACTCCTCCAGGTAGGTTGCACCATCCTGTGTATATCGGCGTGCGAGCGCCGCACCGAGATCGCCCTTGGTGGGAAAGTGATAGTGCACACTGGCGCTCTTGATCCCCACTTCCTTGGCAAGCTCGCGAAAGCTCAACGCATTGTAGCCACGCGCCTGGACGGCAGCTTTCGCCGCCGTCATCACCGCCTCGCGCATGTCAGGGGTGGTTTTCATAATCGCCGCCTCGTCACCTATCACTCGATAGATAGATGTTGACCGGCGGTTTGGGAAGGCTTAGTGACGATGCATATCTATCGATAGATAGACAAGGAGATCGTTCGCATGAAAATCTTTGACCGTCCCGGTTTCCCGACCGCGCACGAATCCGCATCGTTCTGGCCAAAAAATCTCGATGCTCAAGTCGAGTTCGTATCCGTTGACCTCATCGCGGCAGAGCACAAGCAGCCTGATTTCCCGGAGAAGAATCCGTCCGGCGTGCTGCCGGTCCTGCAACTCGAAGACGGCACCTACATTGCTGAGTGCATGGCCATCACTGAATATCTCGACCATTTCGATGACGAGCCGACGCTGACCGGCCGAACGCCACGTGAGAAAGCCGTTATCCACATGATGCAAAGGCCGGCCGAGGCGGAAGGTGCTCGATGCGGACGGCCACTACTTCCATCATGGCACGCCCGGTCTCGGCGCTGATCTTGAAGCGTTCCAGAGCCCTGAATGGACCGGTCGCCACGAGTGGCGTGCGCGCGAGCGCGATAGAGCCCTGCGCGGAATGAAGTATTTCGACGCCGTTCTGAAAAGCCGGTCGTTCGTTGCCGAAGACCGCTTCTCGATGGCCGACATTACCCTCTTCGCCGGTCTCATGTTCGCCGATGCGGCCGGCATCGCTCTTCCGGCGCAGTTGTCCGCACTGATTGCCTGGCGCATCAAGGTTGCAGAGCTACCGAGCGTAAAGAATCGCAACGGTCAGATATGCGCACAAGACGAACTGCGTCGGCTCGGAATGTAATTCTCAAGCGACTTATGTGGAGCTTGGGAGCCGCCTAAGCATCAGATCATCTTCATTTTTCACGAGCGACACATGTCACAGGAGTCAATCATGCTCGGAAATACAACTAATGATGGCGTTTCACGGCGTCATATTCTCAGGGGTGTGGCTGCCGCGGGGGGGCCATGCCGCACTCACCGATCCGGCAAAAGCCAAGACGGCGAAACCGACAGGCACCGGCGGGCCGGTTGCCGACCGGTTCACCACCCGGGATGGCACTGTTCTCTATTACAAGGATTGGGGCTCGGGTCCCGCCGTGGTCTTCAGCCATGGCTACCCGTTGTCCTCCGATGCCTGGGAAGACCAGATGCTGTTCCTGCTGCAGAACGGCTATCGCGTCATTGCACATGACCGCCGTGGTTTCGGGCGATCGAGCCAGCCGGCAAGCGGATATGACTACGATACCTTTGCCGATGATCTCGCTGAACTCGTCGATAGGCTCGACCTACGCGCGGCGACGTTCGTCGGGCACTCGATGGGTGGTGGCGAGGTCGCCCGCTACATCGCCCGCCACGGCCAAGGCCGCGTCGCTAAAGTGGCTTTCGTGGCATCGGTGACGCCGTTCCTGCTCAAAAACGACACGAACCCGGGTGGCGCGCCGCTCTCCGTCTTCGATGGGTTTCGTGCCGCTGTGCAGGCCGATCGGTCTCAGTGGAACCTCGATGTCACCATGCCCTATTACAGCTTCAACCGTCCGGGGGCGAAGATCTCGGAGGGGTTGCGGCAAAATTACTGGCGACAGGGAGAGGCGACCGGCATTCTGGCCGCGTATCTCGCGCTCGGCGCGTTTTCCGAGACCGATTTCCGCGGCGACCTCAGGACAATCACCGTCCCAACCCTGATTGTCCATGGCGATGACGACCAGATCGTTCCATTGGAGATCTCGGGCACGTTGACGAAAAAGCTGATCCCGCAGGCCAGATTGCTCGTCTACCCCGGCGGATCTCATGGACTACTCCATACCGACAAGGACAGGTTGAACGCGGATCTGCTGGCCTTCCTGCACAGCTGAAGCGGCGATCTGCCGGCAGGGCTGGAGAATAGGCGTCCTCTCTTCAGCCCTCCGGGGTTGCCGCTGTTCCGTCATCTCCTGCGGGCTGCTGACTGATAGTGGATGGGGTAGGCGCGATCTCTCCAGTCGTCACGGTCATTCACCTGGCGCCAAAGCAGGATCCGAGGCCACAGGCGCCGCATTGTGGAGTACCGACATTGGCTCACGCGCCTGCATGCGGAACCAGACAGCATAAATCGTTGGCAGGAAGATGAGAATAAGCACGGTGCCGACCATCTTGTCGTCGATAAGAGTGTAGGCAGGCGAGCCCCAGAAGACCGAATGCGTCACGGGATGAACGTCAGAACCGCTGTCAGCGCGGTGATGATTACCGGCCGCGCTCGCTGCACCGTTGCTTCCACTGCCGCGTGATAGGGATCAAGTTCCTATTCCTGATTGGTATAAATCTGGCCGATCAGGATCAGGGTGTTGCGCATCAGGACGCCGTTCGCCTGCCGTGTGTTCTAATTGGCGCGCATGATGGCGAGCGCCTCGTCGGCAATGGCGCGCAATACGGTAGCGTCCGGCCCGCGCAACCTGAACTCGACCGAAAACGGCGTGTAAGGCCGAAAGCCAGCTGCGTGACTCGCAGATCGGCCGCTGGTGCGAGCCCTTGGGCGATGGCCCGGCGCAACTCAGCTTCAGTGCCTCGTAGGCCTCGGCATCGGGTGTCAACACCGCGATCTTGGCGAAGGCGGGGTCCGGCAGCTCCGGCGCCATGGCCAGGAAGAAGCGCGGTGCGCCCTAGCCGATATAGGAGGTGACGATCTCGGCTTCCGGCAGCTAGGGTCGAGACACAACGCAGCCAGCATGAGACGAGGACTGCGAGGCAGAGGCTGGGGAGATAGTTTCTCGCGAACTTGTCGTATCGGGTGGCGATGCGGCGGAAGTCCTTGAGGCGACAGAACATGCGCTCGATGGCATTGCGTTTCCTCTAGTGCCTTTTGTCGAATGGATGCCGGTATTTTCGATCATCGTTGTTGGGGGATGATGGCGCGTGTCCCTCGGCTGGCGAGATCGTCGCGGACCTTGTCGCTGTCGCAGGCCTTGTCAGCGAGAAGCTCGTCGGCCGGCGGCACGGCGTCCAGCATGACCGGCAGCATCTTGATATCGGCCGCCTGGCCCGGCGTGAGGGCAAGAACCAGCGGCCGGCCCCGGCCGTCGCTCAGGGCAGGGATCTTAGTCGTTCGACCACCGCGGGAGCGACCGATCGCCTGACATTGCCCCCCCTCTTTTCGGCGCCGGCGGCCGAGCGGTGCGCCTTGATGTGGGTGCTGTCGGCGAGCAACTGGCGCGGCGTGCGGCAATCACCGGTCAGGGCGGCGTAGAGGCGCTGCCAGATCCCATTGCGGAAGCATCGGTTGAAGCGGTTGTAAACCGTGGTGTAGGGGCTGTAATCGATCGAACAATCGCGCCAGCGGCAGCCGCAGCGCAGCACATGGACGATACCCGACAGGATGCGCCGGTCATCGGCACGTGGCGGGCTGCCATAATGAGGCAGAAGCGGTTCGATTTTCGACCATTGGTCATCGTTCAACCAGAACAATCGGCTCATGGGACCTTCTCTATCCATGAACCGATCGAATCATAATTTGTTCGTTGAGTTTAGACCCTAATGCAGCCACGCCTCGACCAGCCTTGCGGCGTTTCTGGTTACTGCGATGCTGGTTCCCTCCGGCAGGCGCACCTCCACCAGGACCTCGGGCCGGTCGGAGACCGGGGAACTGCTGGCGCACCTTGCCCATGGCTACCACCGACACGGCGAAGAACGGCACCACGGCGCCGGCGACGATGAACTTGTGGCGTACCGCCCATGAGATGATGGCGCGGAGCCGCCGATAGCCGGGCGTGTCGTAGATGGCGTGGTGGCCGCCATCGGTAGGCTTGATGTCGGGTAGCAGTTTGACGCCAAGATAGGGCTTGAACGCCATCGCCACGAACCGCGACAGGATGAGCGCGAAGGCCATGATCCAGAGGATGTTGCCGGCATATTCGCCCGCCGAGGAATGGGCTAAGCCAACCGGCATGAGACCGATGATCGTCACCAGCGTGCCCGAGAGCATCGGTCCACGCCTTCCGCTATCTTCATCGTCATCACCTCGATGGCGATGAAGATAGCGTCGTCGACGAGCAGGCCGAGACCGAGAATGAACGCGCCCAGCGTGATGCGATCGAAGAAGCGGCCGGTCTCCAGCATGATGACGAAAACAACAGCAAGGGTGAGTGGCACCGCTGCGGCCACCACGATGCCGACCCGCCGGCCGAAGCTGATCAGGCTCTACCAGTAGCACCACGCCGACAGGCAGCCTCGAAAGTGGCTTCCTTCGTCACTTAAGCTATTCCCGCCTCACCGCCATACACATTCGCGGCCGGCAATCTCACAAATATCATGCCCATCGTGGCGTTCGGGGCGAACCGCACCGCACTCCTGAACACCGCCCGGAGTTTCGATCGTGGTTAGAAATACTTCATCTGGGATTCCGAATGTCCACGCAGCTCAGTAAGGGGCTCGGCTCAGGTCACATAGTTGCTCGCATTGGCACGATTCCGGCTGCGGTAACTCTTCGCGCAACGGTTCTGACGAACGTTTCGGCCGAGTAGCCGTTCAATCGTCCAATACCGTCAACCCAGATGCCAAGAATCACAAAGGACCGAGACTCGGCGATGTAATTATACTCGGTAGGAAGTTGGTCGAGCGTAGTCAGTCTCGTCGTGAAGGCACGTGTCTGATTAGGGGCGCCGAAGCTCACAAATCGGACATATGCATGCCGCGATAGAGGGATGTTCGTGCGGTCGGTCGAATCAAGCATTCCACCTCTCCCTTGTGAGGGAAAGATCACATGTGATTCGGCCGCTGCCAAGTTGCCCACCGCTTTCAACGGCAGAAAAATCTTACCATTTTATTACGCTGAGGGTCGTCGACGGGGGAACAAGACGCTGGGCGCTCCATATACACCACATTTGCGTCGATATTTTCGCCGTCCAATCCTGCAGAGGCGAGCAGGAGCGGTAACCGAAATGATACAGAACGGAGTTGCACGGCTATATGCGCGGTAGTTCTTTGACGAGGCGCCGGATGTCGTTGAGCGCCAGTACCTTCCCACCATGTGGGGTGTACCCGGTCGGAATACGGACGTGCCAGGCGGGGTTTTCGTCGATCATTTCCACTGCTTCCAAGAGCGGAACTTTCAAGTCGCCTTCGCGAATGGTCAGCACTTTAACCATGCTCTTGAGCGTGAGATCAGGCATCGAATCCTCCCAGGTACTTAGTGATTTTTCAGCTACATTCGCATGCCGATTGCCAATCTGCTAGGAGGCTCGGTGCGAAGCAGAGCGCACCGCTGCGCGCGAGATCTGCGAGAAGAGTCCCCGCTTCGGCAATGATATTTTCCGATCGCGGATTTCGCCTGTCGTCTGCGCCTGCCGCTGTTCACATGTGGGCTGCGAGACGCCATGCACTTACGTCAGCAGCAAAGGTTCTTCAAGCAGCGCCTGCCAATGCCACAAGCGTGATGGTCTTCGAGCCATTATCCTAGGGGAGGCGGTCGTCGGTGCGCGTTTCTGTTGCTTGCGTAACTTCGAGTGTTCATTCTCGCGCTGCGGACAGCCTGAATGGGGTATCTGGTGCCGGCTGATCGGTTCGCTTTCCTGCACTGGGACGAAGTCGGTCGGTATTCGGCAAAGCCGCCAGGTGGACGGCGCGTTGAGCTGGACTTATCAAGAGCGCCGAGATGCAAAGCCAATCTTGTGACGCGGCGCAATTTTTGCGTGACGGAAATAATTTATGATCGCATAAGGTGTAGGCCTGATACGATAACTCGTGCCGAGAAGAGGTTCCAATGGGAACAGTCGCAGCAGAAATAGACGCTGCTATCACCAAGCTAATGGCGGCTGCGACTGCGGAGCGACAGCAACGTGCGTCTGATGCCGGCCTGGAGGGTTATGGCGAACTCGATCCCTTCAGCACAGCCCTGCTTGAGGCCATTTTCAGCGCGCTCAATGGAATTAAAGCCAGCCTGATCGACACATCCCAATCTACCGAAGTGTCGAAACGCCATGCAGCGGAGGGCTGAGCGGTAACACGCATTGTGGTCATGCCGGTCAATTCGTCATTCACAAGCGTTTTGGCGATGACAGTTGCGCGCTAAGCCTAACCCAACGCTCAGTGGGGGCCACGGTCAGGCAGCTTTGAGTTTGTCGGCGGAACTGGATTTCCAGTTCGAGGGCAGCAGTTGGTGCCGTCGTTTCTGCGGGGTGTCGCGAAGGGGGGCTGTCTGTTGCCGCTTATTGGTGGGAAGCGTGATTACGCATCCGGTGCTGGCAACAGCTCAGCTCGACCGCAACTTCACGGCCATTTCGCCGAACTGAGCCAGGCTCCCAACCTACCGCCAAACGGCCGATATTGTTGGTGAACGTTGGTAGCGGAGGTCCGTTCTTCGTCGCCCCCCCGGCTGGAAATCCCCGCTTTCCAATGGAAGTTGGTCGCATGATGAACCCCGCGATCGACTACGAGCTCGCAGACGATGCGGCCACGACGCTCGCCGCCTGCGCCATGCTGCCGAACCGGGTCCGCGTCGAACTCTTGGAGAAGTTCGCCGAGCAGCATGGCATGCCGGCACTGATCGAGGCATTCGCCCAGTTCGTCGGCCTTGCGAACTCGGTCGTGGCGAACGTGCGGGACGGTGCGGAGCTCCTGCTGATCACCGAGGGCGGCTATCACCCGCACGACGCCGAGAAGGTGAACCTTCCAACCATCTTCGGCGCACTGCTCGGCGTTCAACTGGCCCGCGTGCCGCAGGACAATCCCGCCATGTGCGGCTCCTGCGCCTTCCGGCGCGGCTCGATCGCCAACCAGTGCACCTCGACAGTGATCGACGCCGGGGAGACGCTCGGCCCCGGCGAGCCGGCCTTCCTGTGTCACGAGGAAGATGAAGGTGTGGTGCCTCACCGCGCCTGCGGCGGCTATGCGGTCGCGAAGAAGGCGGCCCGGAACCACAAGATCGAGGCCGTGCCGAATGACGGACACCGCTGAGGATCGAATCGAAGCGGGGGAGCCGGTCCACATGGAGTTCACGGCCGAGGGCCGGCGCTGGTGGCTGAACGATCCCTATCAGGAAGTCGAGCGGGCTGTGGTCCGCCGGCTCGGCAACCGCCTCGTGGAAGCGGGGGATTCCCTGTTCGGCTGGCCCGGGTTCTCGCAGACCTGGCGAGCAGCGAGGGACGGATGACCCATCTGCAACCGACACTCCACTTCGTCGCGTTCCGCGGCGATGAGTTCTGGTCTGCCGTCAGGATCTGGGGGCGACCCGACTTCATTCATCGCCGGTGGGATCAGCGAGCAAAGCGCGAGATCGCTCCCGGCGATACGATAATTTTTGCCACCGGGTCTGAGGCGGATCCTCCGAGCGGCTATAATGGCAACGACCTCGACGAGCCGTCGCCATAGGAGGAGCTGCCGTGTCACCCGATAACGCCGTCATCTTAAGGTACATCTATGACGACTGGCGCCGCACCAAAGGTGATCTCGGGTTCCATAGTGCGGCGTCGCTTCAGGATTTTGTGACCGCACTCTCGATGACGATCGACACAGATGTGGCGCTGAGGGCGTTGGCTGAGGAAGGACTGCTCAACCGAGAGGTCGACGGATTCTACACGCTTTCGCGGAAAGGCATCGCGACCGGACAGGAGTGGTTCCGGTAGGAGGACATCATGGCGCGCGTGACCTATTTCGTCGTGAACCCGTTCGCGCGGAACGACGAGGCGCGTTGATCGCTCTCGAGCCTGTCGAATGCCGCAGTGCGAACACGCCAAGTCTCAGGCCCAGCAGTTGGCTGCCGCGTCGCTCTCGGGACAAGGAGGGGTAGTCACTCCTCCTTCTCGAACTTCAGGCCGATAGACTGAAGGAACGTGGCAAGGCTCCGCTATGCTTCGGCTCTGTCATCCTGCAGGGGGTGCCGCCGATTGGTCGCTCAGTAGTCCCACCAGGCGGGTACCCAGCGAAAGAGCTGGCCGTCAGCCGCCACGCGACCGACGGATGGGAACGGCATATGCGTCGACACCAGCCACGAGCCGGTCGTCGCCAATTCCTGCATCAGTCGCAACCGAACTCGGGTCGCCTCGTCGGGATCATGTTCGAAACCGTTATGCCATTCGGGGTGGTCGAACGAGACCGGGAATATGGCGTCGCCGCCGAACATCAACCGGTCGGCGCCGGACGCGATGCGGACGACGCTGTGGCCAGGGGTATGACCTCCGGTGCGAGTGACGACCACCCCTGGCGCAACCTGCTGGCTCTGCTCGAACGTACGCAGCTCTGCATGGTACATCTTCAAAAAGCGCTTCGACGCATGTCTGGCAATCTCCGCAAGATCTGGCGGCATGCCGGTTCGGGAGAAATCAGGCGCTTCCCAGAACTTGGCCTCGGCAGCGGATACATGGACCCGTAGGTCTGGACGCATTTGCTCCTTCACCCCTTCGACGAGGAGCCCCCCGACATGATCGAAGTGCATGTGCGTCAGCACCACGTCGGTCACAGAAGCCAGATCGACGCCGGCTGCCGCCAGCCGATGGCCGAATAGTCCGGCGCGTGTGAAATCCGGGACCTCGCCACCAATTCCGCTGTCGATGAGAATCGTCTGGTTCCCGCTGCGCACCACAACCGCGTTCAGCGCCCAATCGAAGGTATCGTGCGCGAGGAACGAACGGTCCAGCCAGGCGTTTCGGGTCGCCGGGTCGGCATTCGTCGCCATCGACTCGGCCGGAGGCTCAAGAACTCCGTCGCTGATCACAAGGACATTGATCTCACCGACGCGTATCGGGTAGCGCGACGGAACCAAATCGTCGCGCCGCTGCCTTTCGGACGGGATATCCATGTTCTTCATTGTTTGTGGCTGTCTCATCTGAGCCTCCTGCAGATCCTGTCATTTCGGCCTTGTCGGCCGCCTCCATCAGCGACGGCGGCGTCGGCAAGTAGGCTCGGATCGGACGCCCGGCGAAATCAGACGCGGGTCTAGGTGATCTGGACCAAAGTCCAGGGGGGTACCCCCTCACCGGATAGCATCGCCTCGACGTAGTCTCTCAGCCGTGATTAGCTTCCGGCACCTGAAGAGGAGACGGTTCGATGAAGTCGCTCATCACGCTCGCCGTTCTGGTTGCCTTCGCTGGGCCTGCGCTGGCCGATAGCTGCGTCGCGAACGCCGACGCCAAGAAGCTAGCGGGAGCTGCCCGAACCAGCTTCCTCGGAAAGTGCGAGCGGGATGCGCAAGCAGCTTGCGACACACAGGCCACTACCAAGAAACTGGCCGGTGCTGCCAAGACAAGCTTCACGACCAAGTGCGTCAAGGACAGCGTCGGCGCAGCTCCGTGATGGGGTGGTATTGGGCAGGCATAGGCATAGGGGCAGCCTTCGCGGTAGCGGTATGCCTGCATTATCGACACCGCGCGCTACACCCGCCCGCGGACCATTAGCGACCATGTGCAACCTCTACAGCCACCACTCGAACCTGCAGGCGATCACCGACCTGGTGGGGACGCTGAGGAACGGCGCCGGCAATCTGGCGCCGCAATCGGGCATCTATCCTGATTATCCTGCCCCCATCGTGCGCTCGGCCGCCGACGGCGAGCCCGAGCTCGTCATGGCACGCTGGGGCATGCCGAGCCCGGCCTTCGCTCTGGAGGGCAAGAAGACTGACAAGGGCGTCACCAACATCCGCAACACCGGCTCGCCACACTGGCGCCGCTGGCTGGGCGTTGAGCATCGCTGCCTCGTGCCCTTCACGTCCTTCTCCGAGCCGCCGGCCGGGGCGCGCGGACCGGACACATGGTCATGGTTCGCCCTGTCACCTGACGAACCGCTGGCCTTCTTCGCCGGCCTCTGGACGCGCTGGACATCCGTCCGCAAGCTGAAGGAAGGCGAGGTCACCACCGACCTCTACGGCTTCCTCACTACCGAACCCAACGGCGTCGTCGGGTCCGTCCACACCAAGGCGATGCCGGTGATCCTGACGACTGAGGAAGAACGCGACGTTTGGATGCGTGCGCCGTGGGATGAGGCCAAGGCGCTTCAGCGGCCTCTGCCAGACGACGCCGTCGTGATCGTGGGGCGGCCGGCGGCCGATGACATGGCGCCGCCGGCGCAACCCGCGCTATTCTGATCAGGAATCCATCCCACCGAAGCCCGGCGGACGTTCATAGGGCGCCGCGTCGATGGCGGCGGTCAGCTGCATATCCATCAGGATCAGCGAGTAGTTGAGGATGTCGCAGCCCAGATAGGCGGTCGTGCCGATCGGCAGCCGCGCCGCCCACTGCCGAACATGATGTTGGAATTCCCGCACCTCGCGTCGCATTTCCTGGGCTTCGTGCGCGTGGAGTGCTCGCTGGGTTCGCTTGCTCACGATCCCGCTCCCTCTTTCAGGTGCCGCGATGGCCGGCCCCGGACATAGCCCCAAGAGGCCTCCTGTTTTGCGGCTTCCAGGGCGACTTCCATGAACTGGCCGGCGATCAGCAACGTTCGCACGGTTTCGCGCGCGTCACCCCCGCAGGCGGCTATCGCCTCGTCCACGTCGGCATCGGTGATGACAATAGGTTGCTGTTCGGCGGGCTGCTGCTCGCTCGGCATGGTCGGCTCCATCGGTTGATGAGCAGATTGATTCCATGAGAACGAAAATAGAACAAGCCCGATCCCGGTAGGGGTGTTAGAACCTCCCCTCGGTGCTCAATCGGAGGAGCGACGTAGATGGCGAGCGTGACCTATTACGTGGTGCTGCCGTTCGTGCGGGATGAGGAGGGTGATCTCGTCGCGCAGGAGGGCATCGAGCTGCAGAGTGCGGCGGCCGCCAAGTCGAAGGCGTCGCTGCTGGCCGGCAGCAAAGCAGGCGTGGTGGCCTTCTCGCGCACGGGCGATCCGAGCCAGGGTGAGTTCGAGCCGGCCGTGGTGATTGCGCGCTACGGCGAGACGCCGGACGATTTGGAATAGCTCGCAACGGCATCAATCGTGCAACTCGGGCAGACCTCGGAACCCTCGATCTGCTTGAGCTCGGCGATGTCGACACTATCCTCCCTGCCGGACACAAATCAAAAACGCCGGGTGATGATGCGATCTGTGCCCCTCGTCGGGATCAGCGATCCGGCTTCTGGCTCGCTCGCTCGCGTGGATCGCGCTGAGTTCAAATGCACACGATGCGGGCTGAGTGCCGAGATAAAACGCAGGCTCACCTTCTCTGAGCTTGCTCGCGGCATCCCCTGCACGATCTGCAACCAGCCCGGAGCTACGCGCTAGGCCAGGATGCCTGCCTCCTCGGCGGCCGCCACCAGCGCCGCCCGGAAGGCCTCGACTGAGGACTTGCCGTCGAGCGCGTCCAGCGCGGCCTGACGCGCCGCTAGGTGCAGGGTTGTGTCCTCGGCCGTCGGCCATTTCGTCAGCAGGAACAGCGCCGCACCCTCTACGTCGGTGAGGGTGCGCATCATCGAATCGGTCTCCCAGACGCTGACAGGCCGCATGTCCTTCCGCATGGCCGATTCAATCGCGGCGCTCGCGAATGGTTCGGATTATGCGCCGGGAGCTTCAATAGCCTCGTCTGCGGGTTCACCGTTCACATCGCGGAAAATCAACAAAGGCGTTACGCCCCATGTCAATGGCGGTCGACCCAACACTGACCGAGCGGCAGGAGCAAGGCGAGCAGCCAATTGCGCCACCTCAGTTCCCGCCATCTTGGCGAACACCTCTGTAAACAGCTCGCCATCTTCAGAGCGCATATCCGCCACGTAAGGCTGCGCATCGAGAATCCCAAGCATGTACCAGTCGCCTTCGATCACCGCACCATGTTTCAGCACCAAATCGCCGGATCTTCCGACAATCGATGCTTCATCCAAGGTGCTCCATACGCCACCTCCAGCTGTGATCATCTTAATTTGAATTGAATGTGGCAGAATAGATAACAGCGACAGGACAAGATCGATATGGTCAGAAATCTGCGACGATGGAGATTTTGATTTCACGCCGTTCGCTCGGCGCTCGGCTCTATTTCCAGCCGGGATAGGGTCCGCGCCGGCTTTCATTAGCTTTTGTATAGGCGCTTTCTCCCACGCTCCTTTAAGCATAGCTAAATCAAATAGCAGAATGGTACCGCGAATAAGGACGAACTGGCCAATGCGCGCCGTTTGAATGTCACGCTCGACCATGTCATTTTCGGCAAGAAAATCCAGAAGCGTTCTAGCATTAGTCCAAAGTGGATCGTAGATATGCTCAGCTACATCCTTCTCGTCGTCGACATTTTGAATATCTAGGTCTGTGCGTCCTCCGGCTACACCGGGCACGCCAATATTGGCAGAGGCGGAGGTCCTTCTCGTCGAGGTACGCCCCACACTTTCCGTTGCCCTTACACTTTGCGTAGAGCCGTAAGACTGGAACTGCGCCAGATAAGATGCGACACGACGGGCGTCATGATACAAAAAATCATAGACTGAATTTTTTCCGCGGGCCGTCGACTGCGCCTCGGAGCCTCTCGCGTCGCTCGTCAGCTGATCGCCGGATTTCATCGCTGTCATTTCGATTTCGTTTGAGGGCATCGACGATTTCTTTCGGATCTAAAGGCGCAACGTGACCTTTGCCCTTCGCCACATCTTTTTCCCGCGTGTCACGCTTGGTCATGTGTCCGCTCACGACGATGCAGGTCGATCTGCTTTTCGGCCATTGCCAAAACCATAGAATGCCGCGACGACTGGGTAAAGAACCCGTTCCAGCCGTGGCACGTCCTGTTATCTCGTCACATACCTCAAGGATCGCGCGCGCGAACCGGCGCAACTCGGACGGGTCGCCATGCACATCGTTGTGCCCCCTCGAAACCATCAGACGGCCGGTCGGCACGTCGAGCACGGCATGATCGGCGCCGGGGACGCGCAGGACGCGCGCCTCGGGCGGGATCATCCCGGCAGGCCCAGGCGCGGGAACTGCGACCCGATGATCATGCCGGCGATCAGGCCGGCCATCCCGAACGCCACGCCGATCCAGATGATGTTCCGGCGCGGCACCCGACCGTTGATCGCATCCGGCACGGCGATGTGATGCAGGCCGGCGATGGTGGTCAGGACCGCCGGCATGAACCAGAAGGCCAGCGAGGTCCAATACTCCGGCCGTCCGTTCCAGCGCCAGGCGAGGCCGACGATGGAGCCGTAGAAATCGGCGGCGAACGCCAGCAGGATCCCGATCACCAGCCCGTTGCTGGGCTCCGGCTCATTGGCCCGGCAGATCTGCACCACCGACCAGCCATAGATGATCACCACCATCAAAGCGACGGCCGCCCGCAGGCTCTGAACCGCCACGGCGAGCCACAGCGGGGCGGTGTCGGGCATGAGGATGAAATAGGAGGCGAGCGCCAGGACATTCGCCGCCATGATGGCGCGGGGGCGCGGAAAAGCGATACCGGTCATCTCATATCCCAGCTGTGGTTTACCGCCTCGATGGCACTGCGCGTGTTCAAGGTCACGTCGCGGACGATGGCCGCGGCGTGTTCGGATTCGGCCACGCTCCGATCAACAGCGCGCTGGTGGCGGGCGAGCGCGTCGCTGAGTTCGGCAGGGCGGCGTCCGGCAAGGAGGTCGATCAGCTTGCGCAGCATCAGCGGGAACCCCTTTCCGCCCGCGCCATCGCGAGAGCGGTCTCAAGCTTGGCAATGGCCAGCATCAGGGCGCTGTGGTTCTCTTGGACCATCTCGGCGAGGCCGCGCCGGTCGCCCGACGCCGCCTCGATTGCGCGTGTGGAAAGCGTGAGGGCGGCGACGACGTCCTTGGTCTCGGACAGCCGGCCGGAGAACAGCGCCCAGATGGCGCCGAGCAGGCCCACGTTGAGGAGGATCGACGCCGCCGCCAGCCACCAATGAGGACCGGCCTCGAGCAGCTTTTCGACCATGGGCGTGGCATCCATGGATCAGAGGCCCGTCGGCTTCTGCTCCGGCGGGATCGCCGCCGTCAGCACGCCCACCTTCGCGACAACCTTTTCCGCCAGAGCCACGGAATGAAGGTCGAAATGCTTCACCGCGTCAGGCGCGGCGGCCCGCACATAAGCCACCGCATCGGAGAGTGCACCGGGGTGGATCGCCCCGGTGCCGATCTTGCCGCCCAGCTGCATGACGACCTGGCCGGCCGCGTTGGTGATCGCCGTCTGCAATGCGTCGCGGCGGGCCGTCTCGATGTCGAGGCCGACCTTGTCGCGCAGCAGCTTCACCAGATAGGCGACCAGCGCGGTGGCGAGGATGGCGAGCAGCTCGCCAAGGATGGGCAGCAGCGGCTGCACGAGGGTCGTGAGCATATTCCGGGCCTCCAAATGAAAAGGCCGCCCGGCGGGCGGCGGAAGGGGCGTCGAGGGCGGTCAGGCGGCGCTAGACCAGCCTGCCGAGGGCATCGTTGCGGACGTCGAACGACGGGCAGGCTTTGGCGGCATACTGGTTGTGCCCGGTCACCTTCCTGATGCCGGGATGCTTGGCAGCCAGCTGCTGCACCAGCCAGAGCAACGAGGCGCGCTGTGCCGCGGTGCGGGTGTCCTTTGCCGTCTTCCCGTCGGCAGCGACGCCGCCGACATAGCTGATGCCGATGGTGCCGGTGTTGTGGCCCGCGACATGGGCGCCCACCTGGCCAACCGGCCGGCCGACCATCACGCGGCCGTCGCGGTAGACGACATAGTGGTAGCCGATATCGGAGAAGCCCCGATCCTTGTGCCAGGCGCGGATGTCCGCGACCGTGTAATCCTTGCCCTCGGGCGTCGCCGTGCAATGCACGATGATCTCGCTGATCGGCCGCGAGGTGGCCAGCAGCGCCAGCGTGCCGGCGTTCGGCGGCGGGGCCGCGCCGGCGGGCACAGGCTGCGCCATCGCCGACTTGTCCGGCTCCACCTTGCCCGGCTTGGCCGCCGTGGTGGCCCGCTCCAGCGCCGTCTGGGTCTGCGGGCCGGCGATCCCGTCCACAACCAGCCCGACAATCGCCTGAAAAGCGCGGACGGCCCGCTCCGTTGCCGGGCCGAAGTCGCCATCGGCCTTGATGGGTTGCAGCAGCGCTGCGTTGAGGCGCGTCTGTAGAGCGCTGACAGCAGGGCCGCTGCTGCCACGCCGCAGAATGACGGTCATTTCATGCTCCAGATATGAAAATGCCGCCCAGCGGGCGGCGGCAGCGAGAGCTTTGCGGCGCGCGCTACGGCGTCGCCATCGAGATCAGTTCGGCATCCGTCACCGCCGCCGCGATGACCGCCATCCGCGTGGCGGTGCCTCCCCAGGGACGGGCGTAATCGATGCCCCGGTTCTTCACCACTACGCGGGAGAGAGACGTCGGCAGGAGCGCGGTGCCGTTGGTCCGAACCGCCGCGCCATTATAGGAGACGCCAAGGTTTGACGTCGCGAACCTCGCCGCGATGCTGACATGGGTGCTGTTCGGGAGCACCGCCAGCGACCGCATTTCATCGCCGGTCTGGATCGCCCCTCCCACGTAGCAGCCGATCTCGCCCCGCCCGGCCGGTGAGACCTGGGTGCGGTCGATCCAGATGGCGTTGTCGAGCAGATCGCCATCGTCCCCGTCATCGAGCGCCAGCGCCCACTGGGCCGCACCGCTCGGCGTCGAGCCGGCGGCGACACCTTCGAAGAACAGCGAGCACGTCGTGATCGCGCTCGGGAGAATGATGGAATCGCCGCTCGGGTTCTCGGTATAGAACCCCGCCGTCACCATATCGGCGAGCGCGTCATAGACGGTTCCATTGTAATAGAACCGCTGGTTGGCGTAATCGAAGTCGAGGATCGCACTCACGAACGGCCAAGGGTATTTGGCAACGACGGCGTCATCATCGAAATTGATGTCGGACACGATCAGGATCGTCATTTGTCTCTCCTAGAAAAGCCAGGGAACGTCGATGGCGTACTGCTCGGCCCACCGCTCCAGGCCGGGGACGTTCGCGTGGACGCCGTCGCCATTGTTGAAGGCGGGGTTCCAGGCGCCATCGTCGCCGCCTAGCGAGAGCGCCCGCGCCACATCGACGTACGGGTAATCGCCGAAATACCGGCTCCTGATCCATCCATTGATGGTCGTGTTCTTGGCGGTGGAGCCCGTGCGCGGCGCGAGCGTTTGCAGGATCGGCGTCGCGCCGCGCGCCAGCACCTTGGCAATAGCCGCCGCCGTGTTGGCCTGCCACGTCGCGGTGTTGGTGTCGTTGGTGCCCTGTCCGAGCACGACGAACTGGGGGTTGAAGATGTCGAGATCGACGGGCATGCGATCGAGCATCCCGCCGGACGTGTCGCCGCTGCGGCAGACATTGAGCATGTCGCCGCGACCACGAAGGGCCTCGACCTGGTGCGCCCAGCCATAGCGCCAGTCGGGAACGCCGCCGAACCCCTCGCCGTTGCTGTCGCCGAACAGCAGGCCGAACGGCTTTTGCTGAACGCCGGCATAGAATTCGACGAGGCGGACGAACACGTTGCCGGACAGGAACGCCAGGCCGGGCTTGCCCCACTGGCGACCGGCGCCGTCCGCGTCATCCTGCTCGCCCGAGAGGGTGACGACCTTGCCGGTGATCGTGTCGGTGAAGCGGGCAATGTTGACGCCGCCGAGCTTTTCGAGGTCGACGACATAGTCGCGGCCGGCGACCAGGGTGAACGGGATGGCGACGGACTTGCCGCCGGTCGGTGCACCCGACCCGTTCCACGGCTGCATCAGCAGCACGGCACTCGATGCGCCAAGGGAGGCGTCGACGGTAACGACGGTTCCCAGCGTGTAGGAACCGCCATCCATCGGGTAGGTGACGACGGCCACCTTGGAGGTCGGGTCATCGAGGCGGATATGGGCGACGATCCGCTTGCGGCCGAGGGCCGAGAAGGTGTCGAACATCGCCAGGGTCGCCCAGTCCCCCGTGGGCGGCGACACCAGCCCGTTCGAAACCGTCCATCCGGTGACGGACCATCCCGCGGGGATCGAGGTGCCGGCGAAGAACTGGCGAAAGACCGTGGTGAGACCGGCATGCCGGGCGACGCCGGCGATGGCGCCGTAGATATTGTCGATCTCCTTGCAGAGGATCCTGCCCGACGGAGTGACGGTGAACCCACCTTTACCGTTCGGCCCGGCAATGGCCAGCAGATCCGCAGAGGCAATGACCTTCACGGAGAGGCCGGCTTGCGCGCCCGCGTCCGCCTTGCTCTCGATCTCCCTGATATGCTTGTTCAGGATCCTGCCCGACGGGGTGACGGTGAACCCACTTTTGCCATTCGGTCCGACAATGGCGACCATGTCGGCATCGTCCGTGATGGGCGCCCGCGCATCCAGAGCGGCCTTGTTCGCGGCCGGCGTCATGGCTTTGCTGGTGATCTCCCCCGCGACAGCTTCCGCATTGGTGGCGGCCGGCACCGTGATGGTGCGCGGGGCGTCCAGCGGGCCGCCACCCGACGCCAGCCCTGCGCCGGTCACGGTGATCGACTTGTCGGCCTTCAGGGCGAGATCGGCGCCGCCGGAGATGACATCGGTCACGTCGACCAGCCGCCCGATGACGGCGAGCCGCGTCGTCTGGCCGCTTCCGAATACGCGCACGAAGGGCACGCCATAGCGGCTGGTCGCGGGGATGGTGTAATCGAGCGTGCCCGGCGCACCGGCCTTGCCGATCAGGAAGGAGCTGCGCACCACGCCATCCGCCACCACCGGCGCCAGCACGTCGCCCAGTCGCGCCGTGCTCACATGCGTCTTGCTGGCCGACAGGTTCTGGATGCGCAGCTCGATCCCGTGGCCGAGCGGGTCGGACGGATCGACCGCGCGCTTCAGCGCGAAGTCGACCTTGTAGACGTGGCCATCCTCGAACGCGAAATCCGTGCGCAGCGCGATATCGCGGTAACCGGCCTCGGGATCGATATCCTCGCCATCGATCTCCAGCACGAAGCCCAGATCGGTGTCGACGACGATCTCGCCGAACCCAGCGATCGGCCGCTCGGCCGCCGGCCCGGTGGTGACAGCCGAGTAGGTGAGCACATCGTCGCCCGGCCGGGCGATCATCGGCAGCGTGCCACGCGCCTCGAGCGTCGCCACCTTCGGCGTGACGGTGTTCACCCCCTCGATAGCCGCATTATTCTTGGCGCGCACGTCAGCGAGCTCATCGCCGTCGGCGATTGGATCAATATCCATGTTGTCCTCTCGGAAGGGGCGTTAGATCGTTTCGATCAGCGGCAGCGTCGGGTCGCCGAAGAAGCCGAGCTCAAGATCCATGTCGCCGTCGGTGACGTTCTCGATCACGCACAGGCACTGGAGGTTGATGAAGTCGACCACCGTGCCGGCGTCGATAACCTCGCGCAGCGGCGGCATAAACCGGATTTCCCAGCCGTCGGCAGTGGCCGCCGGAGCATCCATCCACCGGCCGGCGTCGTTCCACGTGCCGGCATCGCTCCAC
The DNA here is from genome assembly GCF_018390605.1 of Ancylobacter defluvii. Lineage (GTDB taxonomy): Bacteria > Pseudomonadota > Alphaproteobacteria > Rhizobiales > Xanthobacteraceae > Ancylobacter > Ancylobacter defluvii. The sequence goes on along the minus strand of NZ_JAHBGD010000017.1, from coordinate 307,586 downwards.
GTGCCGACACTGCCGGCCGTGCGCGCGACGATCTCGGTGATCCGGTGCAGTCGGTTGCCAATCGAGAACGAGATGCCCGGCTCAAGATCGAGCCCCATGGTCCACATATTCAGCGTGGTGGCGCGCAGCTCTGCGTCGACAGCGACGCTCGCCGAGGGCGTGGCGGCGGTGTTGGTGACCGTGACGCCATAGGCATCGAACACTTTGGCCACGATGTTCTCGCCGGCGCGCAGTCGCGTCAGCAGGGCGCGATAGGCCAGCGCCTGGGCGCGGTTGCGGATGGCGAAGCTGTAGGACACCCGCCAGAAGCCGACATCGTCCTGCACCCGCTGCTCACGGCCGTCGGCCACCCGTCCACCGGAGGACACCAGCCCTTTCAGTTCGAAGAAGGAATTGCGGGGGGTAAGGTGGGCGCTCCATTCCTCGATGCTGATCATGATCAGGTCCCGACAGTGACAGGGTTGTCGGCCGCCGGGACGAGGCCGCTCACGAGGTCGGAACCGTTTGCCGCCGCGGCCCAGAAGTACCAGCCGCCCTCATCGAGGCTCCCGACCACCGTCGAGAAGGCGTCGCCGGGGTTGATGACGTTGATCGTCTTGCGCGGCAGGCCTGACGGGGTGGCGCCTGTGGTGTTGGTGTAGATCTTGATCTGCTTCACGTTCGGCGAGTTCGGCGCCACGCCGGAGACCCGCACCTGGCCACCGCCGATATCCTCGGCAGCGATGTCGACGGGCTCGTCGGTCGGCGTGCTGTCGGCGACGGCCACGGCGTTCTCGTAGATCGCCCAGTCGCTGAATTTGCCGGCCGTCGTGACCCAGCGCACGCGCAGATCATAGGCCTGCCCGTCGTTCAGTACCTCCGAAACTGCCTTGGTCGGCACGGCACCGCTCGCCTTCACGACGGTGATGTCCGTCCATGAATCGGCGCCGTGCTCGGAAATCTGCGCCTTGGCGTCGATGCCGAAGCGGCTGGTGGTGTCCCACGTCAGTTCAAGGATCGGGGCCAGCGATCCCGTCGACAGGGTGCGGCTGCGCGGCGTGACGACGAGGTTCTCCGGCGGATCGAGGGTGTTCGGCGCCGCCTTGGTCGGAATGGTCGGCGCCGTCCCCTCGTGCAGCGCCGGCACCCAGCCGTTATAGGCCTCCTCCGGGTCGAAGGCGGACACCTGCAGGGTGACCGTGTTGGTTGAGAAATCGAACTCCGGCGCCGCCGTGATCTCGAAGGTACGGTCCAGATCGTAGAGGGTGCCCTTCACCCGAATGAACCGCTCGTCGAAGGCGTTCAGGCCGTCCATGTCGGCCTTGATCCATCCCGGATAGGGCGCGTTCTTCCGCAGCCAGGCCAGCCGCGCGAGATAGCGCGCATGCGCGTGGTCCTCGATCTCGTAGGCCTCGATCGGCGGATGGTCCTTCTGCTGCCCGGACGCCGAGATATCGTCCTCGTCGCGCCATGGGTCGCAGGTCGCCTCGGCATAGTCGGCCGCCGCGTTCGAGTATTTGACGACGACGACGTTGGCCTCGTCACCGAGCGCCGGGACCGGCTTCAGCTCGTAGGCGATGATGTGATCGTCCGTGAGGGTGTAAGTAGGCGTGACGGCGGCGCCGGCATCGATGGCGATGGTGCAGTCGGAGAGCAGCGAGAGCCGGCCATCCATGGCGAACAGGAAGCGGGCCAGCACCGGGCCGGGCTCGCCGGGAAGCTCGTAGGACAGGCCTCCGGCATATTGCTGGATCGTGCTGCCGTCCTTTTTCGGAAACGGGTTGTCGCAGCGATTGGCTGATGCGATCAGCCGGGGGATGTTGATGTAGCTCCACGGGATTTGCCGGCCGGCGGCGTGCGTCAGGAAGTCGGCCGTCTGAAGGGCAAGGTTGCGGGTCCAGACGCGGGCGTCGACGCGCGGGTCGTAGCAGAGCGAATAGCGGCCGATATTGCTGAGGGCGGGGATGCCCTGCGGATAGACGTCGCTTTGCTTCTCCTGCTCGACGGCGTTGCACTTCAGGTAGGACATCGCGATGCCGCGGCCGCGATGGTCGTTCGTCCACAGCGACGGCGCGTCGGACACGAGGCCGCCGAACGCCGTCTGATCGTCGGTGCCCTTGCGGGTATCGAGAACGATCGAGCCGACCGGATAGGGCTCGGTGACAATGCCGCCGAGCTCGTTGAAGGTGACTTCCCGGTCGTGCAGGAAGAACCGTTCGAACCCGTCGATCTCGCCCTGATTATGGGCGATCACCATGTGCAGGGCGTCGCCCAGCGTCTCGCCCATCAGCATGGCGCCGGCCACCTTGCGCCGGCCGTAATGCTTGCGCCGGGCCGGCACGTCCTGTTTGACGATCTGGGTGATATCGACCGGCTTGATCTTCGGCTCGCCGGCCAGCGCCGAGGCGAGGTAGCTGGCGCCATAGGCGATGCCGACCTGCAAGCCGGTGGAGACCAGCGTGCCCAGCGCCGTGAGCCCGGTCGCCGCCGTGCCGAACCCGGCGCCGAGCGACAGCACGAACGGCGTCACGATCGGGTCGGCCTTGGCCGGGCGCAGAGGTACCAGCACCAGCGCGATTGCGGTGGTGGCGAGCAGGATTGAGCGACGCATCAGATTTTCCAGCTGGCGACGATGAGAGGCGGCCGGAACATCACGAGGCCCGTGACGCTCTTTGCGGCCCATTTCCCGTCTGGCGCGCGGATGGCGCCGATATGCTTGCGGTCGATGCGCACGACGCCGAAGTCACCCGGCTGCGGATCACCGGTGCGCTCGGCGCCGACATCGAGGGCGAGGCGACGCACGATGCGCGCGACGCCGCCGCAGGCCGCCACCACGGCATCCTTCTCGGCCTCGGTGGCATAGGTGCCGCGATAGGCCGCCGCCGGGTCGACGCCGTGGTTCAGGAGCCACCAATCGGCGATCAATAGGCAGCAGTCCTCGGCGCCCCAGAGGACAGGTCGCCGGGCGTGGTCGATCAGGAAGGAGCGGAGCATCAGCGGCCGGGGATCGTCAGGGTTTTATCGGTCATGCCCATCACTCGCTCGCATGCCTTGTCACCGGGGAACCGGGCCTGCTGGTCGCGGTCGGTCCAATAGGACTGGCGGGGCGAGAAGCGGTTCACCAGCACGCTCTCGCCCTGCAGGGTGATCGACTTGGTCCGCATGCCTTCGGATCGATCCTCGGCGACGGTGAAGGTCGACATGACGCCCCACCAGATCGGTCGAGGTAGCCCCTTCGGCTGCGCGAACTCGTCGAAGGGCTGCAACAGGATGAAGGCGAACCGGCCGCGCCAATTGGCCGTCTCGCCCTTCACCTGGTCGATGAACTCCTGCGTCACCCCGGACAAGCTGAACGTCTGCTCTGGGGCGCTATCGTTCACCACGGCGGTGATGGGGCTGGCGTTGATGACGCCGCCGGTCCCCTTCCACTGCTGACCATCATTGGTTCGGATCGGACCAAAACCGGACCAATACCGTGACGGCCCCGGAATCCAGTCGAAGCGGTAGAGACGCGCAACGCGCGCCTGGCGCTTGGCGACCTCTTCGGCGAGCTCGGCCGGGAGCATCAGAGGTTCCTCTTCTTGGCGTTCTGCATGCGCGAGGCCAGCACCCGGCCGCTCTGCATCCGCGCGTCATAGGTGGCGATGCCCTGCTGAACCGCGCCGACGACCATGCGCTTGATCTGCTCGTCACCCAGCGCGCCTTTGACGTCGACGCTGATCTGCACGATATCGCCGCCGCCGGTGGCGACGGGGACAGCGATGGCGCCGCCGCCATAGCCGCCATCGGCGAAGCCCTTGCCACGCTTCGCGGCCCGGTGCCATGCGTCCAGATTGGACACGCCGATTGCGGCCACCGCCTCTTTGGAAAAGACGTATTCGTCGCGGTGGACGATGCCGGCCGGCTCGTATTTCGCGCCATAGCCGGTATAGCCGCCACCGTCGAAGCCGAAGATCTTGCCGGCGAAACCAAGGATGCCGGTGAGCAGTCCGCCGAGCCCGGCGCCGCCGCCACCCGCCGCCGCCGCAACCCCGCCGGCGCCAGTGCCGAGCTGCCCGAGGCCGCCGGCCACCTGCGACGCGGCATCGGTGAGGCCGGTGCCGAACTTCGACGTGCTGGTGGTGGCTTCGGTGATCGCGGTGCGGAAGCTCAGCACATCGCTGGCCGGGAAGGCTGCCGTGCTTATGCTGTTCGACTGGTTACCCCCGGACACAAGCACGTCGCTGCCCTGCATGCCACCGAAGAACCCGACGTGACCGGAGGCCCCAGTGGCCTGCGGCTTCAGATTTACAATGTCGCCCAGCTTGGGGACGGATGTTGCTTGCCCCCAACTCTGGAACGATGCCGCCAGATTCGAACCGGTGCCGCCGATCCCCGATTGCGCAAGGACCGCGTTCGCATATGCCGCGCACCAGGCCTGCTTGGTCGGGTCAAGCTGCGCCGTGCCGGAGGCCGAAAGTATGTTGCTGATAGCAGCCGTGTCTCGCCGCTCATTCAAGCCTTCGTAGGACCGGGAGAGCGCCAGCGCGTCGCGGGTTGTGCCACCCGCAACAGCGTCCGAGCCTATTCCGGGGCCACGCTTGTTATCGTTCGCGACTGCTCCAACACCAGGAACGCCAGCGCCATCCGCTAGCCGCACCCACATTGCATTGTTCGCGCTGGAACCGATCGGTCCAGATTTCGCGAGGCCGAGGGATGCGCCGGGGATCAGGCCAGAGATCAAAGAGTTGATGCCGTTGTCGATCGCGTTACCAGCGTAGTTGCTGAATACGGAGGAGACTCGATCGAGCATCACTTGCGCGACATTACCACCTTCCGTGAAAGCATCGACGATCTGACGCCCTGTCCCGCGCCACAGTCCTTGCATCTCAGAAATCTTCGCGTTGAGTTCGAACTGCTTTGCGAGTGCTTTATTTTGCGCGCCCACGATCGCGCCCTCGGCATCCAACAACCCTGCCGAGCGCATGGCGCCGTATATCTGGCGGTCAAGCTCGCTGCGGCCAAGCTGCTGACGCTCGAAGAGTAGATCCTGAGCCAACCTCGTCTGGCCGATAGCCTCTCGAACCCGCCCCCACTCCTCCGCCTCCTCACGGATCCGACGGATGCGCTCTGCCGAGATGGTCGTGCGGCCGAACTGCTCTGCCTCCCGGCGCGCCTCTGCCATCTGCTCATAGGCGTAGCGCATGGTCTCCGCCTCGCGGGCGGACATGCTGAGCGATTGCAGATCGAGCCGCGCGCCCTCGAAACGCTCGCGCGTGGCGCGATCCCGCTCCTGCGCGAGATCACGTTCGCGCTGTACGGCTTCCGCCTGAACCCGCGCGCCTGCCTGCTGGATCAGCAATTCGCGCTCGGCCGATCCGATGTTCTGGCCCGCAAGGCTGAGGCGGGCGCGATCCATCTCGATCTGGGCGCGCTGCTCTGTCGTCTTCGCCTGTATCGCCCGCAACTCAAGTTCGTGCTCGCGGCGAGAGCGATCCATCGGCGAGAGCAGGGTCGACTGGGCCTGACGGTTCCCGTCCATGGCCTCGCCATAGGCGCTTTCCAGCGTACCAAGTCTGGCCCGATATTGCCCCTGGCTGATCTGCCCGCTGCTGAGATCCGCACCCAGCCGGGCACGGCCATTCACGAAAGCCTGTTCGATATCTCCCGCCTGCGTGCGGAGGTCGAAAGCGCCCTTCAGCCGCGGCACCATGCTGATGATCCGACCCAGCCCCTGCTCGAACGTCGAGAGCGTGTTGCCGCCGAACTGGTCGGTGAAATCCTTCACCGATTGCGTCGCGCCGGGCAGCGCCGATTGCAGCCTGGAGCCCTGTGCGGTCAGGTCCACGATCTCCTGATACATCTTCCGCAGGCGATCATCGCCGGGATTGGCCAGGTAGATGCCGGCCACCGCGTCGCGCAGCTTGAGGAAGTCCGGCGTACCGGCCTCGGCCGACTTGTGGAAGGCCTCGATCTCCTTGCGCGCGGCGTTGAACCGGTAGTTCACCGCGAAGACGTTCACGCCATATTCGTCGATCGTCTGGCCGAGCGTTCCGATCGCATCGCGGCCGCTCGCCGCCAGGGAGGCGCGCGTCGATTGGAGCGAGAGCGTCGCATCGGCGCGCAACGATAGCCGCGACTGCTTCTCGTATTCCTCAAGGCCCTTGGCCGCCTCGCCATAGGCGTCCCTCAGGCCACGGATCGACTTCTCATGCCGGGCCAGCGATTCGTCGGCGGTTTCGAAGCCCCGGCGGGCCTGATTGGCATAGTAGCCGATGGCGCCGATGGCGCCGACGACGGCAGCCGTGACGCCGAGAGCAATGCCGGTCGGCGACTTCGCGAAGGCGGCGATCTCCGAGCCGATGCCGGCCAGCGTCCCGCCGATACCGCGCTCGCCCTGCTGCAGGATCTGGAAGACCTGCCCGGCCTGCGTGCCGAGGATCTGCATCGCTCCCGCGCCCGACATCGCCATCGTGGCCATGTCGTTGATCTGGTACGACATGTTGGTCCACATGTGGCTCGACAAGCCGGTGTCGCCGATCGCCTTCAAGCTCCGCGCGGTATGGTCGAAACGATCCCGCGCCATATTGGACGCAAGGGCGAGTTCGTTCGTCGAGATCATGCCGGCGTCAGCCAGCGTATTGTACCGCGCCAGATCCGCATTCAGCCGGTCGAAGGCGGCGCCGAGCGGGTCGATCTGACCGCGAAGCGCCAGCGCCTGGCGCGCCATCTCCTCCTGCTCGCGCGCGACCTCCACGAACACGGCCGCCGACGCCGCGGCTGAGGCGCGGGGCTTGTCATAGCCGAACAGGTCGGCGTAGCCGCGCTGCGTGCCGGAGGCGAGCTGCGACGAGCGGGCCGCCTCAATCTCATCCTGCCGACGCATCTGCTCTTCCAGCGCCGAAAAGGTGGCGCCGTTCTGCGAGGCCGACCGGCCACCGATGCGGAAATTGTCGTTCAGCGACTGCTGGAAGGCGCGCCCGGCCGCCTCGCCCTGCTGCCGAGCGATATCATCGAGACGGGCGAACTCCTGCTCGAAAGCCGACGCGCTATCCCGCGCCACATCCCTCACCGTGTCGCGGATGCCGAGCAGGCCGTTCAGGCCGGACTGGTCGATGTTCAGCCGGATCGATCCCTCGATGCCGGCGCGTTCCAGATCGCTGCGGATGCGGCCCCATTCGCTCTGAAAGCGGTCGAGGGTAATGACGTTCTGCCCGAGCGCGCGCTCGGCGAGCGACAGGTCGCGGTTGAGCTTTTGATAAGCGCGGGCCGTGCCATCAACGGATGCCTCATGCCGCGACCACGAACGTTGGGCACTCTCCTGCTTACGCGCACTGGTCTCGCTGGCGGTGCCGACGCGATCATGCGCCGTCTGGACGCGATCAAGGGCGGATGCGAGGGTATCGAGCCCTTCGCTCCGACCTCGAACGGTCAGTTCGCGGATGGCAGAAAGTGCAACCATTTTCGGATCTCGGAATGAGAGGGCAACGGCATGAGGTGCGTGAAGTTGGGGATCGTTGGCATTGCTGCGGTTGCCGGAACGCTGATTGCAACGCCTTCACTTGCCGAGACGTGGACCGTCGATGCCGGGCCTTATTTCGTCTCGGTTGAACGAAACCTTTGCCGGATCGGCCCGGCTTATTTGAAGTCAAAAGGCCCTGCGATTCCCAACAATACGTTTCATCGACTCATGATCATCTCAAAAGGAATGACCAGCGCCGTCTATGCGATCAACTGCTCTCCGGTGGTCCCGAACGGGCGGGCTCAATGCTTGGTGAGAGACGAGACGTCGACCCCGCCGCCTCCAACCGTTGGCCTTGGATGCGCAGGCTGGGACCAATGGACCATCACGCGCGGCTAGCCGCCTTCATCCTCTCCGCTTCAATCTCGATCCACTGATCGTCCATGGCGCGCACCAGCGTGACCAGCCGATCAAGCTGGTCGACGCCGATCACGCCATGCCGCTCGCCCCACTTCTCGATAGCCATGAAGGTGATACGGCCGATGGCGCCCATCATCATCGGCCGGTCGTCGCGAAGGTCGAAGAACGCGCCCCAGGCGAACAGCAGCTCGTCGGGCAAGTCGGGCTGTGTCGCCAGCGCGTGTGGAAAATCACCGCCCTGCTGCCGCCAGACGTCAAGGAGCCATTCGGCGCGGTGGCCCCATTCGACGTACCAGCGTAGGGCGGCTGCTAGTTTCCCCCGTCGGCCTTGGCAGCGTCGGCGCTTTCACCGGCTACCTGCTGCGCCGCATGGCGAACCGCGAACACGAAGTCGCGCATCTCGGGATCGGCAAGGATCTGCTCGGCGAACTCCGCGCTGAACGCGATCGGCGCGCCGTCGTCGTCGGAGAGACCTTCCCAGTCGAGCAGGATCGTCTCGGCATAGAGCTGCGCGGTCAGCTTGCGCTGAGCGTCCGGCGTCAGCCGGTTGTTGGGCCGCTCGGCGCGCGGGATCGCCTGCACCAACTCGTCATAGCGCCGGCTGAAATCGCTGTTGCCGAGGCCGCGAACCTTGAGCCGGAGATCGCCCATTTCCGGGATGTCATCCACCCACTTGCCGGCCTCGATAGCTTTCGTATTCACCTTGATGGCGCTGAGCTTCACTTGTCGTCTCCGTCTTTGGCCAGCGGCTTGGCGGCGGCCTTGGTAGGGATTTCCTTCGCCAGACCCTTCGCGACCACGAGGTCGGCATAGTCGTCGGCGAGGTGTTCGACGCCCGGCGAGAAGGCGCGCTTCTTGCCGTTCGGGTAGCCGGTGAACCCGGTCAGGATCTGGATGCCGCGCATCACGCCACCGCCCGCTCGACCTTGATCGAGCCGCCCGTGGTGCCGTCCAGCACGGCCCGGAACGGCAGGTTCAGCATCACGTCGCTGCTGTTGTTGCGCTGCGCCCGCTCTCCGGACTGGAAGATGATCTTCGGCAGGGTGAAGGCATATTTCTGGTTGGCGACCGTGCCGACGGTGAAGGCCAGCGCGCCGCCGCCATGATCCAGAACCTTCTGGTACAGGGCATTCGTCGCGAAATAGGCCTCGATCGTGCCGGTCACATCGATGACGCCGTAACCGAATTCCTCGGTGTAGAGCGAGCCAACGACGGGGCGAGTGCGCAGGTTGTTGGCGATCTGGATCTGCACCCGGCGCACCGCGACGTTCGCCACGTCGGCGACATTCAGCGCCGCGATGCTGCCGGAGGCCGTCTCGATCTTGTTGGTGTTGGGATCGGTATAGGTGGCGCCGGCCAGCGCAGTGGTCGCCAGCGTCTCCTTCTGGCCCATGAAGCTCACCGAGCCGGTGACGGCGGCACGGGCCTGCACATCAAGGGAGAACTGGTTGACCATGACGCCGGTGAACCGGCTGAAGCTGTCGGTCACGCCGAGCTCGAGGGTTTCCTCATAGGTGAAGGACTTCGGCGTCAGGCCGTTGACGATCGCGTCGGTGTTCCACGTGCTGAACAGCGCCGCGGCGATGATGTCGTCGAACGAACCGTAGGAGAGCTCGAAATTGTTGTCGCCGGCCACGTCGACGCCGAGCAGGAACTCGTCCGTCACGTTGCGGTCGCGCCGGATCTCTTCCGAGGTTCCGGTGCTCTTGTTCGAGCGGATGCCGGCGCCGGTCATGCGCTGGACCTGGAAGGTGGGATTGGCCGGCGTGACGCCGAACACGGTCTCCGGCACGAGCGCAATGCGGGTGCCGCTGCCATTTGCGAAGGGCATGGGAAGTCTCCAGCGATGTCAGGGGAAGCGGCAATTAGCCGAGGTAGTCGAACCAGTAGGGAACGGCGACCGAGACGACGAAGTAGTTGCCGTTGTCGTTGTCGTCATCGACGGCAGGCGAGGACGGCGCCCACGTCTGAACCCCGTCGAATTGCTTCAGCCGGAACAGGGCCGCGAAGGTGTCCGACCAGGTCGACGCCACCGACAGGCCGGTTCCACTCTCGATATGGAAGACGGCGCGGATCACGCCCTCGTCGCGAAGCCAGTTCTGGCCGGGCGCCCCGATGCTGATCTGCTGCGAGTTCGTCACCGGGTACTGGATTTCCAGATAGCCGGAGCCGTCCGCCGGCGGCTGGGTGACCGTGTTCGCCTCCCACACCGGGCACAGGGTCCAATAGGCGGCGAGCCGGTCGGCCACCGCATCGATGACAGCTTTCTGCGCCATCAGCGCCTCCCGCCGGTTCGGACGATGATCGCCGGCTGGCGGGTGGCGCGTTCCATCGCCATGGCCGCGATGCGCGCCGGCTGCGCCCTCATGGCGGCCCGCTCGGCTCGATTGGCGGAACCGGCGATGTAGGGCAGCAGCATCGAGCGATAACTGAAGCGAATACTGGCGACATTGCCGAAGCGCTGCGCCGCGAGCACTGCCACAGCCTCATAGACACCTTCAGGCGCCTGGCGGGAAAGGCCGCGCTCGATCTTACGCGCGTAGGGCACGCTCGACAGGTAGATATATTCCTGCGCTGCCGGCAGCGGCTCGCCGGGCGACACCTCGACGCCGTCGGCAAGAAGTGTGTGGCTGGCGGCATATTCGCCCGTCAGAACCGGTGAGTGCTTCACCAACTGCTCGCCGATCCATGTCAGCGCGTCGTCGACCAGATCGAACACGAACACGACGCGGCCATCCGGCTTCACGTCCGCCAGCGGCCGCCCCTCGGTACCGTCCACGAACGTCTTGTGCTGCGGCAGATAGCCGAGGGCGGCAGTGTTCGTCTTCTGCGCATCGGCAAGCTGCTTGGCGGCGAAGACCGCGAGCGCCCGGCTCTGCGCTGCAGGAGACAATTCTGTGTCGATGATCGCTTGGATGTCGCGATCAATCGGCTCGATCCGGGCGCGGACAGCCATCAGCCATCTCTATGAAAATGTCGGCATTAAAACCAATGTATTGCGCCAGCAGGCAACATTAGACGATACTTCAGCGCCACATCGACATAACCTCAGGAGCCAAATTAGATGGCCACGCCCTCAAGTAAAACCCGGCAGAGCAGATCGTCAACGCCTTACGTGAAATGGATTGGCGGCATCATTACACTAATATATGCGATTTTCGGAATTTACCACAAGTCAACTGGTGACGTCCTCTTTGCAACTTCAATAGCCACGGTCGGATTATTTTTAGTTGATCCGGATGTAACCAAGAAAATTGACCGCTCAATATCTGAGTATATCATTCGATTTTTTCGCTTTTACAGACACGGAAACCGTCTATCTAGAATATTTATAATAGTAATAGCCTTCGGCGGCACTGCTTTAGTATTTGATTCCACATATCGATTAGATATTATCTACATTGACGCGATTGAAATTATTATAAAACGTCTTGCTCCACTACTTGTCGTTCTTTCTGTAACATTTTACATGGCGTCATATGTTTCAAATTTCTTCTACAATCTGAACGTAAACATTAGCGATCAAACCGCTCGAAAGTACGAAATACTATTTTACATGTCAGTTACTTTATTCATTGTATCTAACATAATATTCTGGCCCGGATTCCCAACGGAGTCATTCTGGCAAAACGATACAAAAGATAAGGATGGGAACGTCGTTGATCAATTGGTTTACGGAGATTGGAAAGACCTGTCAGAGGGATTTTTTCCTGCACTTTACGCCGCCATGGGCTTCTCTGGTCTCTGGTCAACCACATGTATTCTTCTAATTTTGTCAAGATACACTGAACGACTTTGGGCCTCGCCGGATCATCCTAACAACACACCTGCCGCATAGATTAGTTGCGAGCTGGCGCTACCTTTACCCTCTTACCTGCAACTCGATCCGCACCAGTTCGCCCGCCATGTAGATCGGCGCCGCCGCCTCGATGTTGCGAAGGCGTCCGGCGATCACGAGCTTGTCGCCCCTCACAGGCACACGGGCGTCGGTGCCGTCCGTGGAGGCGCCCGACCAGCCGGCAGCGATGATCTGCGTCGGCGAGATGATCGCCTTGGTGTCGCCCATGACGACGCTGCCGGTGAGCTCGTGCGGCGTGTAGCCGCGGACGTGAGCGCGAACGGTGACATCAACCGGGCCGCCCGGCTGAACACGGCGCAGCACGACGTCGGCCCCATGTCGGGCGAGATGACGATCGAGCGAAGCAACTGCCTGAGCCGGGGTCATTCGAACCACGCCGAGCGATAGGGATCGAGCATGGCTTGCACCGTCGATGAGAAGGCGCTGCCGGTCGACGTGCCGAACCCGCCAACCCAATATTCAAGCTCGCTGACACCCTCGACGCGCTCACGCTTCAACAGCGGGTCGCGATCGGTCGAGGAAAGCTGTTCGCGCACCGCCGACATCGCTGCCAGGGCGAGATCGGTCGGAACCTCGTCGAAGCCGGCTTCATAGGTCACCGCGACCGTGCCCATCGGCCATGAGATCTCCATGCCAGCCATGATGCGCTTGAGGATGCCACCTTCGGCGTCGACTTCATGATCGCTGCTTTCGAGAGCTTCACCGCGCAGCACGACGGCAATGACGTTCGGCACGAAGCGCCGTGACAGAACGAGCATCGGGCGGCAGTGATTGAGCCGGAATGTCTCCACCACCGTTTCCTTCCGGAGCGTCGGCGGGCGAATGCCATCGCCGGCGATCCCGCATTCCCGGCAGATCAGGTCGGCTACCTGCAAACCGAGCTTCTCGAGCTTGGTGTCCTGCGAGGTGTCGGATTGCGGCACCCCGGCAGCCTCGCGCAATTGCTCAATGGTGAGCAGGCCGCGGTCGGCCGCCGGGGTGCTGATCGCGATCATCAGGCCTGAGCTCCAAAGGCCGCGCGTCGCGCGATCTCGGCTTCGATCACGGCTTCCGCAGCCGCGACGTCAGCCGGGTCATCGCCGCTGATCTCGCGCGCCAGCTTCTTCTTGGTGGCGTGATGAGCGGCACGCCAGTTGTCCGGGATCTCAACCTGGGTGACCGTGGCACCGGGAGCACTTCCGGTGCCATTGTCGCCGGCGCCATTCGGCTCCCCGCCGCCCTTGGCACCGTCGGTAGAGGTCTCCGAACCGCCTTCGGTGCCATCGCTGGCCCCGGATGAGCCGGAATCAGTGCCGCCGGGCTGCGACTGGCCGCCATCGGCAGACGTACCGCCGCTGCCGGCACCATCCCCACCGCCGGCATCCTCGTCACCGGCGCCGCCGGGCCCGCCGCCATTGGCACCGTTATCGGTTTCGGCCGTGTCGGTCGATACCGCATCTTCATCGTCGGGGATTGCGACGATCCCCGAGTTCTTGAGGCGCAGCGCCTCCGTTCGATCGAATCCCGCGGCCTCCCCCGCTGCATAGGGGGAGGCGTCGCGCAGGAACACCACGCGGACCTTCATCAGACCGGCGTCCGGGCCGAACCACCGAAGATCGCGATCGCATCGATGACCGCGGTGTCGGTGGCTCCAGCGGAGAGGTCAGGCTTCAGGCTCACCCGGATGTAGCGCTTGGCGTACTCCAACGAGACGCCGACCTTGGCAACCCCGCGTTCGGTCGAGCCGCCGGCGCCGCCGGTGAGGGTCAGGAACGAAGCCGCCGGCACCAGGTCGGTGAAGCCGGCCCCGCTCTGATCGGAATGCTCGATCTTGGCGGTGAGGCTCAGCGTCGCGGTGGCGGCGAGGGTGGAGCGGGCGGTGATGGCGAACATCACCGATTCCGCACGGGACGGAAGCGCCAGCAGGTCAATGACCGTGCCGGGCGCCTCGGTGTTGTCGCCGGCGCCCCCGGCGGTGGCCGAAACGCCATCACTGGCGAAGGCCACCGCCAGCAGCGAGGCGATGTCGCGCAGAAGCGAGTTCATGGTGGTTCCTCTCGGAATGTGGAGCCGGCACCGCCGGCTAAGCGATGGGGGATGTCGTCAGGGCGCCGATCAGGCGCCCCAGCGGACGTTGTTGAGCATCGCGAAGGCCTGGCGGCGGGAGACACCATAATCGTGCCCGGCGAGGCCACGGATCAGCGTCTGATTGCGGCTGTAGGCCGAAACCATCTCATTGCCGACCTTGTAGGCGGCGGCCTCGTTGGCATCGATGCGGATGCGGTAGCTGTCGGCGATCATGGAGAAGCTGAAGTCGCCGAAGTAGATCTCGGTGCCGTCGAGATTGCCGCCGCCGGCGTCGAGGTTGGTGGGGATCCGGTTGAAGCGCTCGACCGGATAGCCGCGGAAGTTCGGCTGAGCCGCTTCGAGACCCGGATAGACCTTGTTGCCGTTGGCGTCGCGCAGATCCTGCAGGAACAGGAACACGCGATCATGCATCAGCCACCGCGGGTTGATCATCGGGATATCGGCACCCGAGAGCGCCAGCAGCAGCTTGCGGGTGTCGCTGTCGATCTGCGCGGCCGTCGGAGCGGCAGCGCCCGACGCATTGAAGATGTTGGCCGGCAGGATGAGGTAGCGGAGACCCTTCGGACCCGCACCGACACCGGTGCCGCGCAGAAAGGCGCCGTCCTCCGCCTGGGCGAAGCCCTGCACCATCATGTCGCGGACATAGGTGTCGATGCCGACGCTGGAGAGCCGGATCAGCTTGTTGGACAGAGGCACCAGCGAAGCGATCTCGCGCTCCTTGAACGACAGCGCGCCGAAGCTCGGCTCGTCGGTGGTGATGTCGTTCCCCTCGCCGATGTAATAGGCGTTGACGCCCTTCTCGACGGTCGGGATGGTGTCGGTGCCGCCGACCAGCGGAACGACACGCGAGATCCGGCGGATGACGGTGCGCGGATAGAGCAGCTGGATCAGCTGGCTGGAGAGGCGCTCCGGCACGAACACGCCACCGCTCGACATGTCGTTGGTCTGCATCGCGGCGCCGATGTCCGCGACCACGGGATGGCCTTCGCCGAACTGCGCCACCGCCCAGTCGCGCGCCGCCGACAGATTGCCGCGCGAAGCGGTGATCGCACGGGTGTAGCGGGCGAGATCGATGCCGGGCTCTTCCTGCGAACGCGGCTGCGCCGGCACGGTGGCCGGCGGCACAGTGGCGCCGGGCTCCTGGCCGGCGGGCGCCGGGATCGCGGTCGAGGCTCGCAGCGCCTGGGCCCGCTCGGCGGCGCGGATGCGGCCGTCGATTCCCTTGATGTCCGCCTCGAGCTGGTCGAACGATGCCTGCTCTTCTTCGTTCAGTGCCCGCAGGCCCGCCTGAGCGGCAAGGCCGTCGAACTTCTCCATCGCCTTCGCGCGTTCCTGCCGAAGGCCAGCGATATCGGGGCGCATGGTTTCTCCTTTCGCCCAATGAAAAAGGCGCCTCGCGGCGCCCAACCAACCCGTGCCTTCCAGCCGGGAATCTCTATTTCAGCGCGGCAGCGCGCTTGCGGTTCGACGCCAGGCGAGCCAACTGTCGATAGCTGGCGTCGTAGCTCTGCACCTTGTCGGCCATGCCGGCCGCGACTGCCTGCGGTCCGATCTTGACGCCGCCGGCGCCGAATTCTTCCTTGACCTTGGTCGCGGTGACCCCGCGCGCCCGGGCGACGTCGGCGATGAACTGCGCCTCGAGCGCATCGAGCATGGTGCGGATCTCGCCGAGGCCTTCATCGGTCGTCGGATCCGGCCGCTTGTTCGGGGCGTTCGAGGACACCACCTCGATGACCACCTCGCCGGACCCGTCGGGCTCGACTTGCTTCGGGATGGCGGCGACAACGCCGATCGAGCCGAGGATGCCGGTCTTTTCGGTGACGAACTCGCTGGCGGACGCGCCGATCCAGTACGCAGCCGAGGCGGCGGTGCCGGAAACATGGGCCAGCGTGAACTTGCTGCTTCGCCCCTGGTAGACGAGGTCGGCGAAGGCGTTGATGCCCGACACCGCACCGCCGGGACTGTCGATCAGCAGCATGACGGCATGGATGTCCGCTGCTGCTACCGCCAATCGATAGTCGTTCTGCAGCATCGCGACCGACGTGCCGCCGCTGTACTCGGTCATGACATTGGCGCGCGGGAAAATCGGCCCAAACACCGGAAGGATGGCGATGCCGGCGTCGGTGACCATGGCGTAGCGGGCACCGTCCATCCGGCGCACCGTCGGGCCAGCGAACGCGCCGATGATGGCGGCAAGGTCGCGCTTGCGCCAGGTCTCTCCCTCGCTCTCTGCGTTGGCAGCGCGCGCTTCGCGATCCATGCCGGCGACACCGGCCATAAAGTGCAAATAGTCGGGGCGGATGGCCCACGGCTCCGCCGTGAGCGCGTGCAGGGCGCGGATCATGCCTGGTCTCCATCGGGATTGTTCGCGGGCGGTGCGGCCGGTTTGGCGGCATCGTCCTTCATCGGATCCTCGCCCGCCGGAACCATGTTGAGCGGCGTGAGGTAGGTCTTGCCGGCGCCATCCGGCAGCGGGTTCATGCTCTCCCACTCGCGGATCTCATCCGCGTTCAGCCAGCCCCACTGGCGGCCGATCGCATAGGAGCGATACCGGGACAGGATGTCGCCGCGCTGCAGGTCGTCGAGGTCGAGTTCCGGCTCGAATTCCTCATCCTCATCTGCGGTCAGGCAGGAGATCCGCACCGCACTTTCGACTGCGCGGGCCAGCGACGACACCGGCCCGGTCACATAGTCGATGCCCTGGTGCTCGATATTGTTGTTCGTCGCGCGGTCGAGGATGCCGATCTTGTGCGGCGGCACCCCGAACATGGTGCAGCACTGCACGGCCTGTTCCTTGCGCACCTCGATCAGCTGGCTGTCACGGTTGTTGTAGCTGAACTCCTTCAGCTTCATCCCGAGCTCGAGAATGGCGACCCGGAAGGCGTTATCCATGCCCGAATAGGCACCTTCGATCTGTGCCCGGAGGCGTTTCGCCACCGCATCATTGGGCAGCTTCTTCTCCATCTCGATGGCGATGCTCGGACGGGCGCCGTTGGCAAAGAAGCGGGCTGCGAAGCGCTCGGCGGCGATGGCCAGCGCGATTGCCTCACGGTGCTGCTGGATCGGCGAGACACCGATGATACCGCCGTTCTCGGCGAAGTCGTTCGATCCACGATAGGCGAGGTGGAGCACATCCTGGAATGACAGCCCCTGACGCATGGGTCCCTGCGCGGCGGTGAGGTCGTAGAACGGCTCTCCCTCATCGGTCCATCGCGTGGTGACGCGACCGGGTTGGATGAGCCCGAGCCGGAGAACGCGACCCTCATCGTCGCGATGGATGCGGGAGTGGCCGTTGCCGCGCGACAACGCGGTGTGCACCATTGACCGCCGCCAGTCGAAGCTCGACAGCCAGGGCGCCGGCCGGGACGCCAGCAGCGTGTAGAGGGGATGCTCGACGGCAGGCTTGCGGGTGGCGCCCGCGCCTTTACGGTTGAGCACGAAGGGCACCTTCGCGATGTCCTCGGACAGGACCTGAATGCAGGCGGCGATGCCGGGGACCGTAAGCGCGTCACGCACGGTCACGCGGAGACCGGTCGCGGTGACGACACCACCGAAAAGGTCGGTGAGCCACGCTTCCGGCATCGACGTGCCCGACGGCTCGACGGCCGCATCAGCGCGCGGCGCGCCGAGTAACCCGGAAAAGAGCTTCATGCGCGCGACCTCAGCGCGCCGATCAGCGCGACGGCGTAGATCAGGATGCCGGCGGCGACGAAGCCGAGCGGCGGATAATGCAGCCAGGCGCCGTACCCTATGAGCGCGGTGCCGACCGCGGCGAGCCCGAGGCGCACGGCGTCCATCACCGACGCGCGGTCGCTGTGAAGACGTTCATCTTCCATGTCAGATGACCCTGATCTCGAAGTCGTCGGGCAGCTGGCTGAAAGCCGGCTCGGGGTTCGACGCCATGACGTAAACGGCGTTGAACAGCGCCATGAGCGGATCGATTTTCGCGGTGCCGGACACTGCCTTATCGATCGAAACGGCATTGCCTTTCGGCACGATCTTCGCGTTGGAAACGCAGAATGCCATTAGGGGGCGGCCGGCATGGAGCAGATCACCGCCTGCGATCTTCCGTTCCGTGGTCTTGATGGCGCCGTTCAGCTTCCAGCCCTGCGAGATACCTTCGATCCGGTCGATCGAGATGATGTCCTCGGTCGTCACGGCATCAACGATATCGCCGATGCCCACGGAATCGACGGCCACGGCGCTCTCTTCCGCCAGCAGGCCGGTTTCCTCGACGCGCCGGATGATGACGACGACCTCATCGACGTCGTCGCCAGGCCGTTTGACCATCGTCAGGTCGCCTTGCTTTTCGAAGGTGCGGAGCCGGCCGGCCTCGGACTTGCGCCGATCGAGCGCGATCTCATGCGCCCAGGCATGAAACCAGCACAGCCACTTCTTGGTCGTGGCGCAGCGCCCCAGCACGCAGAGCCCAAGAAGGTCGTCTAGACCACCGCCGTCGATACCGATGACAACGACCTCTGACCGCCTCAGCACCTCGTCGAGTGTGATGGACGCGTCGGCAGCCGCCTCCCAGAATTCAGCGCCGGCCCAGGAATCGCCCCTCAGTCCAAGACCGATTTGGATATTGAGATGCTGCGAGGCCCAGACACGGATGGCGTGCTCGCCCTTGCTCTGCTCGGTCTCCCAGTCATCTGCGAGGTCATCGAGCCGCAAGGACCGCCCGAGGTTGGGCATGACCATCGGCCAGTTTCGAGTATCTCTCCAGAGCTTCGGGTTGCCGGCGATATCGTCCGGGAACTCGTATAGGATCGGGAGCATCTTCCCTCGAACCTTGCCGTCGCGGATCGCGCGGGCCGTTTTCAGTTCTTCCTCGAATGCTCCCGTTGGTGGGCTATCCGACTGGGTGGTGGTGATGATGAGGAACCCTTCCGGCGTCGACTGCCGTCCACCGCGCAGCTGGCGCAATACCTTCGGCGCGTACTGATCACCGCCGAGAAGGTGGAGTTCATCGATCATCACACCGGCCGGGCGCGGGCCCGTCAGGATCTTGAGGTCGAACGTCTTGATCTTCAGCTTGGCACCGTTCAGGCGATCCTTGATCTCCTTCAGGTGCTCCCGAATGTGGAATCGCCGCAAAAGCTCGGGGTCCGCTTCGATCATGCCGGCGGCTTGGCTGAAGGCGAGGTCTGCAATTGCCTGCGTTGGCCCTACGAATAGAAATTCGGCGCGCGGCCGCGTGTTCATCAACAACGCCGTGAGCATGAGCCCGGCGCCATATGTGGTCTTAGAGTTCTTCTTTGCGATAAGCGCAAAGATTTCCTGAATGTACCGCTGCTTTGCTACCGGGTCATAGGAGCCGAACAGCACTGCGACGATTTCGCGGAACCACTCTCCGCACGCATCCCGCATCAGCGGCATGCCTTCGACATCCGGGATCCGGAGATTGTCGAAGAACTGCACTGCTAGGTTCGCCTCCTCGTGAAAGAGGGGGAGGTCAGGAACGAGCGACCGGCCCTCGCGGATCCTGTCCTGCCAGTCCGGGCACGACAGGTCCCACATTTCAGTGCACCTTGCCGGCGACGCGGCGGGCCATCAGTTCACCCATCGAGGTAGACTTGTCCGGGTTGCGAGCGGCCTGCAGGGCAGCCTCTTTCTTCCCGATCTTCGCTTCCTTCGGAGGACGCGGCGGCGGCGCCGGTGGCGACATGTATTCCGACCAGCCGGCACGGGTTTTCAGCCAGAAGATTGCGGCGGTGACGCCTTCGCGCCCGCCCTTAATCGCTGTCTGGTACAAACTTTCGGCCACCTTGACGTTCGCCTTGATGTGGCCGAGGTCAAGTTCGCGGCGAAAGTGCTTCCGCAGCGTCTTCGGATCGATGTCCATGATGTCCGCAATCTCGTCCTCGCGGACGCCGTATGCGGCCATCGCCTCGACCATCTTCCGGTTTTCGTCCGTCGGCTTGAATGTCGGCCTTCCGCGGGCCGCCTTCAGCGGCGTTGCCGTCGGCTTGCGCGCCCTGCGCGTCGGGGCGCCGGGTGACTTCTCTTTGGAGGCCGGCATTCATCACCGTTACTGGAGCGCGCGGGTCGGTGCTGCCCCGCCGCCGGACGAGGGGTGCTCGTCCGTCGCCTGCTTCGCGCGCTTGGGATACTGTTTCGATAGCGGCGCCACCTGGCGCCGCATCGTTTCGTCTAGCGGCATCAGATATTTGTGCCGCACCAGCCCGACGACCTTTCGGGCCGTCGGATCGACGTTCGCCTGCAGCCAGCTGAGCCGCTGCGATCCCGTGCCGTAGCGGCTGCCGATCGAGCGGGCATGCTGGAACACACCCTTGACGATGAACCCGTGGCTTTCCATCGGGCCCTCGTAGATCCATCCGCCGGCCTGATAGATGCCGCCGTGATGCCCCTGTTCGCCGGCCGCATAGGAGATCACCATCCGGATGCCCGGACAGCGCCGCCGCAGCATGCGTAGCGCAATCGACAGGATGCGACTGACGGCAGCTTGGTGCCGATCGAGCGCCACGCGGGTGAGCTCGCATATCGACCGCTGGTCAAGCCGGTACGGCATGCCGATGCTCGGCGTCGCGCCTCGACTGAAAATGACCACGCCGATGAAGCGATCATTCTCCCAAACGCCGACGACGATCAGCCGCCCCGCTGGGACGGCTCGCGAATAGTGCCAGTGACGACACGCATATAGCGCGGCGTCATGACCGACCCAGTCGAGCCGCAACGTCATGGCTCGAACTCGTGCCCGCAGTTCGGGCATGACACCCTATCTCTGGCGTCGAGGGGTTTCACCTCCGATTCCGCGATCGGCGTGATGTCGATGCCACCGCTCGGCAGTTCGATCGGATCGAACCCGGCCAACGACAGGTCGAAATCACCTGCGAGCCCGGCAAGTTCCATGTCCAGGGCGTCGGGGTTCCAACGCGTCTCATCATGGGTCCGGTTGTCAGCGAGGCGGAACGCCCGCAGTTGCGTCGGCGTCATTCCTTCGGCGACGTGAACGGGCACGCGCTTCAGGCCCAACGACAGCGCAGCGCGGTAGCGAGTGTGACCGGCGACGATGACGCCATCGGGATCGATGACGATCGGCTGGCGCCAGCCGAATTCTCTTATCGAGGCGGCCACCTTGGCGACGGCCGTCTCGGGGATGATGCGAGGATTGCCCTCGTAGGGACGGACGTCGTCAATCGCCCGCCAGGCGACCTTTAAGCTTTCGTGCATGACTGGAACCGAAAATGACCCGCCGCGTGCGCGGTGGCGGGATGGCCGGAATCGGCCGGTTCTGGGTCATGCGAGGTGCAAGCTCGCGGTTTGGGGCGCTGCAACGCTCCAGCCCCCGCCTCAAGCGGCGGGGTTTCACCGTCCCCTTTTGCGGACGGGAATAAATCGACCGCTGTGGTGTGGGCAGCGGCCTCGGAAAAAAACCTCCAAATGAGACCCCATGCGGTGATGGCCCCGGGGGGCGGCAGGGATCTAACCCCCCCTGGGGGCAGGGCAGGGCAGGGCAGGGCAGGGCGCGGGCGGTCGTGGGCATGACCCGGATCACCCGATGGGCCACGCGGGGGTGCCCCCCGTTGACCACGGACGTGCCGTCATTCCTGATCAGGCATCCTCAATCATAGGGAGGTCGCCATGAGCGACGCTGACGGGAATACAGACATCGCGGATTACACCCGCGTCTTCGACATCAACGGGGCCGATGCGGTATGGGCCCTAATCACCAGCCGCTGTCTGAGCCAGCATGAGCAGGAGGATGAGCTCGACCGGCTTGAGGCGGAGGGATGGAGTGTGCTGAGGCACTACAGTTCGCAGCACGGCGATCATGTCCTCGATGCGGTAGCGTTGGCACCCCCGGGCCGCTGACGTTGGTCTATGCCTTTGAGCGGCGGGCCATCCTCGCCGCTCTGGCCTGCGTCCCCTTCAGCGTGTTGTGCTGGACGCAGAGGCACTGCCCATTGGCGAGGTCGAGCTTGGCACCGCCGTCTTTGATCTCGACGATGTGGTCAGCGATCATCCGGTGGGCGGGCGCCGCCCTCGTGCAGCCCTCCCACTGGCAACGGCCGCCGGCGCGCGCAACCACCGCCTTCGCCCATGCCCGGTGCTCTGGGGTCTCGTAGTGGGCATCGACCTGCTTCACCTTGGGCACCGCTACCCTGCGGTCCACTATCTTGAAGCGGGCCGCTCCAGTCTTCAGTCGTGCCATCTTTGCCCATAAATATCATCCGAAATTCGGATAGGTATATTGACGCTATCCAGAATTTGGAGTATGTTTATTCCATCAACTGAGGGGGCGGGCATGGGCAAGGTTCACCAGATCGGCAACGTCATCATCCGCATCTGGGGCGGCGATCACCTTCCCCCGCACTTCCACATCATTGCCCCCGACTTTGAAGCCGCCGTAGAGATCGACACCATGACCGTCATCGTCGGCATCCTGCCCAAGGCCGGCCGCCCCGCTCTCGAATGGGCTCGGCAGAACAAGGTGGCGATCATCGCCGAATGGAACCGCACCAACCCCCGTTTCCCGCTCTGAGGAGGGCCCGCGACATGACCACCTTTATGCCCCGCATCAAGTCCGTCGAGGCGGAGAAGCCGGCGACGCTCAAACTGGAATGGAAGCCCGAAGTTACGGTTGCCGGGACGGGCCACAGCGACATCGCCACACTCATTCAGAACATGCCGGTGAGCCGTGTCGACCTGACTGGCTGGATCGCCACCGGAGGCGAAGCTCTGGCTAGCCTGACGAACTGGGTCGCTTTCGCGTGCGTCAAGCCGATCGAATACAACTCGGCAGTCGCATGGGATGATGACGGCGATATCGCGATCGATGCCTATCACCTCTGGAAGCTGGCCGAGGAACAGAAGCCGTTCACCAGCGAGGATGCCGCTGCCTGGCAGAAGGCGGTCAGGATGTCGAACAGCGAGATTGCCGACTTCTTCAACATCTCGGTGAGCAGCTGGAACGCGTACAAGGCCGGGGCGGCGATCCCGCCCGCTATCGGCATGGCATGCCGAGCGGCCCAACGCGATCCGTTACTGATCGAGGCTCATTGGCGGCCGCGCAAGTCCGGCCGGCCTAGAAAGAGCGAACAAGAAAGTGCTACTTGATTGAAAGACTATCTCGGGGGGCAAACCTTGACCGATTCGACCATTGGAAGCAGATTTTCCCTATCCTATTTGCGATCTCCGGAGCTGCTTCCTGACAGTCAAAGGATGCGGCGGAGAATAGCTGCCCTCATTATCGATTTGGGCGGCTTGGGATCGCTCAAGGAAATTATAAAATCGGAACTTGGTATCATTTCTTTTGGCTACCAATCCGACTTTCCGTCATTTATGGCGAGTATCGAGCTTAGAGATGTTCTCGATATAGTCACGATATATTATAACGACATCGGAAGATGGGATGATGTGAATGGAGATCATAGGAAATTAGCCTTCATTAATAACGTGAGGCGAATATTTTCAGAGGAAAATGTTCGATATCGAGTCGATGATAAAGGCGGCGTCCATTTTAGTGTGGATAGTGAATTCGAGCATAGCCGAATATCAGTGATATCGTCTCTTGCAGCATCAAGATATGCCTCTGCTCTCCAGTCCTACGAGAATGCGATGCTATGTCTTGATGCCGTCCCCCCTGATGGCAAGGGAGCTATAAGGTCGGCGTTTTTCGCAGCCGAATGTACTTTCCGCCTTATGTTCCCGTCGGCCAGCCAGCTCAATGGAACCGAGGTGAACAAGTATTTAAAGCCCCTTGTAGACCAACTTTTTGCTGCCCAGAGGCCGGCGATCAATGTATCGCAGAAGCAATTGTCTTCATTCCGCGAATGGATCGATGGATGCCATTTTTATCGTCACGAACCTGGCACGGAAGAGCCCGCGCAGCCTCCGCTGGGACTTGCCGTTTTGATCGTCTCCCAAGCTGGCGCATTCCTCCGGTGGCTCGCTCAGCTCGACCAGATGCAATCCCGGCGTGACGCCTGAGAGAAGGCCCGATGAGCGCTCACACCGCAAGTCGAGGACTCCACCGATTGCCCGACGACTCCCCCAACATGGAATGCGGCTTTAGCGGCGGCACCGGGCATGGAACAAATCGCCCGCGACCGTCGGCACCAACGGTGCCGGCGACGAATCAGAACGGTCGATGGCCAGCAGCATTGAGGCGGTGACCGAGCGTCTCCGCAGCAGCGAGCCGGAAGCGCCGGAATGTCGAGGGCGGCATCCCGAACGACGTGGCGAGCTCCCGCTGATCGCCGTTCACCACCTTGCGGCTCGCCCACTGGAACAGAGCGCGGCACTCGCGGTCGGCGCCTTTGAAATGGAGCAATGGCCACGCGAACACGATGTCCATGCGCTCGATCTCTTCGACGGTGGCGACATGGATCACCTTCGTGGTGCGGCCTGCGCCGGTGGCATTGCGGCCGACCTCATCCGCGAATTCGGTGAGATATGCCGGCCAAGCCCTGCCGAAGCCCGCCGGCCGGGTCGCACCGGGCAGCATGAGCAAGGTGCGATACGCATCGAGGATGCGCTTCATGACCCAGCCGGCGTTCCACGCCGCTGGCACCTCGTCGACGACTGGCTGCACAGGGCGACGGATGTCCTCGACAAAACCGATCATGCCGGGGATCGCCGGTTCCCCCTCTTCCGGGAGGTCGATAGCGGGACGTGCGTTGGCCGCCAGCCATTCCCGTTCTTCCCGGACGATGGCCGGTTCGGACCGCGCGATGCTATGGCGCTGGCGAAGCTCTTTCGCCTTGGCGCGCATCCGCTTTCGCTCCTGCTTGCGCTCCTCATCCCATCGAGCCGAGGTCGACGGTGCCCGCGAGGCGATCCGCTCAATGGCGCGATCAGCGTCGCGGAGGGCGATCTCGCGCGCGGCGCGCACGCGCTCCGTGCGGGCATCTTCGACCAGCTTGCGCTGGGCCGCTCTGATAGCCTCGTCCTGAGCCTTCTGCGCCGCGCGAACGGCACGATCCTCGCGCCGCCGCTGCGCGTCTGCCTTGGCGGCGACGATCTCCTCTTTCGAGCGCCGCTGACGCGGCTTTTTCTCGGTCGATTTCGGCTCAGGAAGCCGGGGAATGATCGCTATCGCCATGGGTCAACACTCAATGCGCAGTACGGGACAATGACGGGACAACGCGGGACATCGGGGGACGCCCCGTCGCGGCATGCCGCCGCTACCGCATTGCAATTAATTGCCCTTCGGACGGAAAGGGCTGAATGCCGCCCGATGTCCCTAGAACGGAACTTCAGCATCGAGCTCATCATCCGTCGGTTCGGTCGGCTGCGGCCGTGGCGGGTTCATCGAGAAGCCGCGCACCTTCTTGCCGGTCCACCAGCAGAATGGATTATCGGCGCAGAAGACGCCCTTGTTGGTGAGGCTGGTGCGGGCGCGCTGCAGCGCCTTCTTAATCGCTTCTGCCCGTTTCTTCGGGTCCGCCTCGTCATGCGGCGATAGCTTGGCGTATTCGTCCTTGACCTTCGCATAGTCGACGATGAGGTCGACATCGATGGGGAGGCCGAGCGCAGGATCCGGCCGCTCGCCCGAGGACAGCAATGCACGGCGCAGAGCCCGCAGAAACAGCTTCTCTCCCTCGTTGGTGCCGACGCCTTTCACCGCATCCGGGTCGCCGGCCTCGACAGGTGCCTCGTTGGGCCTGGCGACGACGCACGATGTGATGGCATCGCCGTCGTCGTCGGTCCCGGTCTGCACTTGGTGCAGCACGAAATCCCACGTGATCCCCTGCTCGCCCTCACGCTGTTTGGTGACCTCGGCGCGGCGGATCGGCCGCTTGTCGACATCGTAGATCTTCTCCTCTGGCGCTTTCGGATTGGCCTTCGGCGCGAATTTCCAGTCGATGTCGATGGTGGTCTCGAAGTCGCCGGTCAGCGAGCCGTGGCCGCGCGGTGATCCGCCGTTCTTCGGCTTGTGGTGCACCACGAGAACCGTGCACTGGCAATGCTCCATGATCTTCCAAACCCGCGCGCGGATCTTGGAGACATCGCCGCTCTCGTTCTCGTTGGCGCCCGGCGTCGCCGCGCTCCAGGTATCGAGCACGACGAGCCCGAGGCCATCTGCAAACGTGGTGGCGAAGTGCTTGATTTCCTCGATCAGCGCGTCGCAGTCGACATCAGAGGAGAACAGATCGGCGCGCCGCGTCAGCACCACCATGTTGATGTCGTCGGCCTCGCCGAGCCCATGCTCCATCGCATATGCGTGCTGGCGGTTCAGAAATCCCTTGCCGCCCTCAAACGCGCAGTAGACGACGCCCGCCTTGCGCACCTTGCGCCCGTGGAAGGGCAGCCCGCGCGCAATATGCAGCGCCATGTTCTGCGTCTCGAAGCTCTTGCCGGTCTGCGGTGCGCCATAGATCAAGATCGCCTCTCGCCATGGGAGGATGCCCTTGATCAGCCACTGGTACGCCTTGCGCGGCTTGAACACGTCGGCCCATGTGGTGGCACCGAACCTTGACCGGAACGGATCGAGGCCCGGCGCCCAAGGCCGAGCCTGCATGTCGACAAGGCGATAGAGCGCGTCGGCCGTGCCGCCGGCTTCCTGCCAATCCCAGGAATCGCCCTTCTCAGGCAAACCCGGGAGGTTGAGCACGCGGCAGCGGCCGGCGACGTCTTTCAGCCGGCTGCCGACAAGATCGCGGTGCTTCCGACCGGGTTCATCATTGTCGGGAAGGATGATCAGGTCCGCATTGCGGAAGATCGGGGCGAACTCCTCCGGCCATTTCCCGGCACCCATGGGATTGGTGGTGGCGGGTATTCCAACCTCCCACAGTCGATCAGCCGCCTTCTCGCCCTCGACGATGAACACCGGCCGCTCGTCGGCCAGCGCCTCCATGATGTCCGGGAGCCTGTAGGGGACGAGGCGCTCGCCCTTGACGCTATAAACCCATTCGTCGAGAGCGTTGTCTTCCGGCCGTGCCTTCCGGCGCTGACCATAGGTCTTGTCGACCTTGCCGTCCTTCCCGAGCCGCCAG
Organism: Ancylobacter defluvii; assembly: GCF_018390605.1. Taxonomy (GTDB): domain Bacteria; phylum Pseudomonadota; class Alphaproteobacteria; order Rhizobiales; family Xanthobacteraceae; genus Ancylobacter; species Ancylobacter defluvii. The sequence goes on along the minus strand of NZ_JAHBGD010000017.1, from coordinate 280,858 downwards.
CTGCCGTCCGGCATCTTGAATTGATATCGCAGCGTCTGGAACAGCAGGTCGCCGTTCTCGTCGACATAGTCCCACAACGACACCACCGTCTTCCGGCCGAGCTCACCTTCATCGCGGGGCTGGTCACGGCGCTGCCCGCCTCCGGCGGCGCCGGCACGGCGATCCTCGACGTGGAACCCTTTGTCTTTCAGCCAGGAAAAGGCTTCCTTGCCCTTCAGCTTTACCTCGCGTTCGATGAGCGCCAGCACGCCGCCGCCTTCGCCTTCTCCAGGCGACGCGCCGTGAATGAACCACGTTCCCTTTTCCGGGTTCACGGTCCTGCCTTCGCCGAAACGGATCTCGGTCTTCGTCGCGCCCTTGCGCGGCGCACCCCAGATGACGGTCGCAACATCGACCATCAGGGAAGCGAGATCGCCACTGTCTTGCACTGCTACACCCCGTTGAACTTGCCGGCTTCGTCACCGAAGGCTTCCCACCCCGGACGATCCTCCCGGCTGAAGATGTCGGCGCGCCGTAGCGCGCCTGGGACCAGTTTCTCGGCCGTCTCGTAAGCTTCGTCAGGCTTTCGAGAGTTCTCGCGGAGCGGGGCCATGATCACGCTGCGGATATTGTTCGCGGTGAGTGGCGAGCCGACCGACCCAATGAGGAAGGGCTCGTTTGCCGAGCGCAGGACATAGCCGGTGCCGAATGCGAGCTTGCCGTGCTTCGTCGTTTTCACCCACGTCCCGGCGGTGACGAACTTGAACCCCCACGCTCCGAGGACCTCAATCGCCTGCGGCAGCATGGGATTGGTGGCCCACATCCAGAGAAGACAATCGGCGCGGGCCAGCATGCCGACCGGAAATGCTTTGATGTCGGCAATCGGCAGGCACCTATACTGTGAGCTCGGGTTCTTCTTTTCGCCGGCCGATGAATAGTTGGCGAACTTCCATGGCGGGTCGATCATGATCACGTCATAGGAGAGTGGGCGCAGGTCGCCCCACACCCATCCCGACGCGGATTGCTGGATCGACATCATGATGCGGGCGCCTCGATGTCAGCCGGGCCCCACTTCGCGATATCGGCGACGATCTCGGCATAGACGCGAGGGTGCTGGGCCTTGAAATCGGGGAGATGCGGGCCCGGGATGTATCGGGGCGCCGTGGTGCCCCATTGCTCGTCTTGCCGTTGCCGAAGCCAGCCGGTGCCCGGTGCGGTCCAACGACGATGGTCGATCCGGAGATGCTTGAAGTCTGACCTGAGGAGAAAGCCGCGGCGCTCCAGAAGCGCCGCCAGCTTCAGCGCCGAGATCTTCCAGTTCGTCAACTGCAGCGGCGCCGAGGCGCCGGCCGGGACATCCGGCACGTATTCGGGGAGCGGGCATCGCTGGGACGGCGCCCATTCGTGCCATTCGTCTCGAAACCAACGCTCGATCGTCGGCAGGTCAGGCCGGAAGGCGTGATAGCGCGACCGTTCTTCCCGTGGCATCAACCGGATGATGGTCAGCCCGATATAGGCGGTGATCGGTTCGAGATCTCGGGTATAGCCCTTCGGCACCAGCAATGCCCGGCAATCCGGGGCCGGCATCTCGGACCAAGCGTAGGTCTCGACTGCCTGCGTCAGCACCTTCGCATTGAGGCTCAGCTTCGCCTGGATACCGATCTGGAAGCCGTCGGCTTTGCGGACGAGTAGGATGTCCCAGCCATAGGTTTCGGCATAAGCCGTCCAGTCGGCGCCGATCGCATCGATGAACTCGGCGCAAAGTTGCGCCTCGGTGGCGTATAACGCGCTCACTGCTCACCTCCGTCATCCAGCAGGTTGGCGATGAGGTCGAGGGCGTCTTCGCTACTTTCTTCGGCGCCGAATACTTCGATGACCTTCTGAATCATCTCGTCCCGCGATATGCCGCGCTGCGCCGCCGCCTCGTCGATCACATCGAGGGCGCGCCGCGAGAACGCCACAGCCTGGACGAGACGGCCGTCGCGGCGGCGGTGCAGCTTCACCCCGTAACGGCGGAGCGTGTTTGACACCGCCTGCACGCGGGCGAGGCCGAGCGCAGCCGTAATCTGCGGCCCCGTGCAGCCGATGCCGGCGAGATAGCCGAGGTGAACGAGACGATGACGGGGCCAGCTGCGCGACATCATCGCCCCTTCAGCAATCGCTTGAAGCAGGTGCGGAATTCCTTCTCCCGCCATCCCTCGACGGTCTCGCCTCGGTCCTTCTTCGCCTGTTCGGTGGGATCGAGCTTGATGATCTCAGCGAAGATGTCCGAGACCTGCCACAGACCGGCAGCGCGCCGGATCTGGCATGCTGCCGGTGTCGATCGGAAGCCACCTTCGATAAGGGCGCGTTGCGTGCCCTCGATCTCGAAGGCGAACTCCGCCGCAAGCTCGGCCAGATCGGCGAGCTTCATCTTTCCGACGGCCTCGCGCGCTTCCACCACCGCAGAGGATGCGGCGCGCTCGGCGGCAGTCATGCCGGTGATGACGGGCGCAGTCGTCAACGCGGCAGCCCTCCCGCACCCAACTGTCCCATGCTGAACAACGTGCAGCGGCCGGGGAACCGGTGCATCACCGCATGGCCCCAGATGCCGATGGCATCGGCCTCGTTGTCGTTGCGGACGTCGAAGCCGTAGCGTCGCGCCGCTGCGATCATGTCCGGCTTGGTGGCGCGGCCGGAACCCGCCAAGAACTTCTTGATCGACTGCAGGTGTGCCTCGAAGCAGCGGACTTCGAGGTCGCGGCAGATCAGTTCGGTCAGCCCGGCGAGGCTCATCAGCTTGATCGCCGTCGCCTTCGTCGTCTGCGCCGGCAGGATCGGCGCCTCATAGACGACGAACTGGGGTCGCTCGACCTGGATGAAAGCGGTCAGCCACTCCCGATGCTTGGCGAGATAGCGGCCGACATCATCGCCGGTGCTAGGCAGGGTGTGCGTGCCGAAGCGCGGCGTACCGGCCGGATCGCCGGCCGCCCAGCCTGTGTTGGTGCTGAGGTCGAGGGCGAGGACGGTCATATGGCTTGCTCCCAGCGTAGCTTGTCAAACAGCGGGCCTTCCTCGCGCGGACGCGACGGCGTGTTCCAGTGGCGGCCTTTCACCTCGCCCACGACGCGGAACCCGGCTCCGCGCAGTGACGCGCCGCCCTCGCTGGCGAGCGTGTAGGTCACAACCTTGCGGAAGCCGCGCGCAAAGGCTGCGCGGCACGCGGCGCCATTCAGAAACGACACCGCGTTGCGGGTGCCATCGGTGGCGACGCGCAGGATCTCGACCGTGAGCCCATTATCGAGGTGACGCGCCACTGGCCGGCCGACGATGGACACGCCGACGAGGCATCCGTCCAACTCGGCACCGGTTGACCACATGTGGCCGACAACAGGGTCATTGTGACGATGATGCTGATCGACGAACGCATTCGCTTCGTCGAGGGACAGCGGGACAAGGGCGAGGTGGCTCACAGCCGCGCTCCGCTACGCTCGGGTCCCTGGAGCACGTACCTCGATCTGCGGATGCCGAGGGCCGCGTCGCCGCGCCAATGCCCGCGCACGACTTCCAGCTTGCCGAGGCGGATCCTCAGGTGCGCCCGGCAAAAGTGCAGTGCTCGCTCGCCGGTTAGGTGAGCCTCATGCGACAGCTCGTCAGACAGGTCCTCTGGCGGCGTGACGTGGAGCTTGATTTCCGTCCACGCGTGGAGCGGGAATTTGCCGACAACCGCACGCTGCGCGACCAGCTTCCGCTCAAGGCTACGATGGGGCATGTGCTGCCGGCGGCCGATGATGCGGGGCGTATTGATGAAGGCAAGAAACGCCGTGAGAAGCGTCGAGTGCCGCCGCATGGCATCCGACTGCGCAGGTGGCGCCGGATCGTGGCTCATCGCCATCAGATCCTCAGAGCCGATCAAGAAGACCGAAAAACGCCAGGGAAAAGAAGCGACCCCTTCGTCAGTCCATGCGGCACACCAGACAATGGCGTGCCTTCCATTCTCTTCGAGAAGAAAGCCCAAACGATTACTTGTCTGCGGTACTCGCCATTCGATCCACGTTCGAGGAGCGGGCAAGAAAGACGACTGCTCAGCGCACGCTTTAAATTTTAGTTCGTCTCGACAAAGCGTTTCGGCCGCCAAGTTCACAATTTCACTTACCTCAAAACAGTGAGCATCGCTCATATGAGGCAGTAAATTACAATAGTCGACGAATGCCCGATCCTTCACCGGAAGCGTCAGTTCTTTCACAATTCGATATGCGAGAGGTGTCATATCCTCTCCTCCAATTCCGGAATGTCGACGGACAGAGCGACGGTCAGCGGTTGTACCCAGATCGGATCGGCGGAGAGCATGAAGCTCTCGCCCGCCCAGGCGAGCAGCAGCGTACGGCCCATCACCGAAGCGATGGCAGCGGCGGCATCAGGCGGCACCGCGTTGCCGATGCGCTCGCGCCACGCGGAATCGGACCTACCTTCGAGCGTGAACAACATCTCGGGATCGACGAGGCTCTGAAGGGCAGCGAGTTCGAGCGTTGTGAACGGCCTGTGCCAAGTCCCATCGAGCGCGCGGATGATCGCCACGAGGTTGGTGTTCGGTGCCGGCAATGCCTCGATAGCCGCAAGGGCAGCTTCCGGGTCGCGCGGATCGGCGACGGACCAGTTGCCGTTGTTGTTCTTGGCGAAGGCCGGCACCGCGCCGCTGGACTGGTCCCAGCCGGTGACGCCGTAATGTCCGCCGGTCAGGTACTCGGTGCGATCCTCGCGGCTGAGCGCCGCCGGCCGGGGATCGGCGACACTGAGCGCGCCGCCGCTCGGGTGCGTGCCGCCCGTGACCGTCTTCCCTGTCTCGTCCCAGTGGTGGACCTGCAGGATATTGTGGTGCGTCGCCGGACCGAAGCCGGGTCGTGGGTCTGCGACGCAAAGGGCACCCGAGCCGACGCGATCCGAGCCGATGACCGCTTTCGACGGATCGTCCCAGTCCTGCACGGCCATCTTGTTCTGGTGCGCAGCGTTCGGCCAGCCGGCGCGCGGGTCGGCCACGGCGAAGGCACCGTTGCCGGTCGTCGACGCGCTGATGACGACACCCGATGCCTCATCCATGCGGGTGACGCGGTATTTCGTCTGCTTGTAGTCGTCGCGGTCGGATGGCCGCGGATCCGCCACGGCCAGCCCGCCGGCCGGGCCACCCGGGCCGGCGACGGCGGGCGAGTGATCACCGAAGCCGACGATGCGGAAGGTGTTGTTGAACCGCGGTGTGCCTTCCAACCGCGGATCGGAAACGGCATAGGGGCCTTTTCCGACGGACATGTCCCCGACAACCACTCCGGTCGGATCCCCCCATGTCTTCACACCGAGCTGAACGGAGCGGGCGTGGCCATCGACGCGAGGATCGGCCACCGAGAAAGCGCCGGCACCGGGCCGGCCGTTGGCGGTGACAGTGCCGCTGGGCCCGTTCCAATCGTTGACCCCTAGATGGCCTGTTCCCTCGCGGGACGATTCCACCCGAGGATCCGCGACATTGAACCGGCCGGTGGTGGCCTCCGCTTGGGCGGTGATCGTGCCGGCGGGGGCAGCCCAGGGCAGGACGCCCAGCGTGCCGTCACGCCATCCGGTGTCGGGCGCGATGCCATAGTCGCGCAGCACGCCGTCGGCGATGGCCAGCCGGTTCAGCGACCGCCAGTCCGAGCCGGCCTCGACGAAGGCGAGACGCACCCACGTCTTCCACTGGAGCGACGGGATGCGATGCATCGGGCCGCCGCGATCCTCATCGCCGGGCAGCGGCAGCTTTTCGAGGATTTCGCCGACGCCGCGCAGCCGGCGTTTCGGCGGCTCATAGAGGAAGGGCGGCACCTTCGCCGCGTGCCGCGCTACCATGAGGAAGCGCTTGCGGCTCTGCCCGAGGCCGCCGATGACGCCGCAATCGTGCGTCGTTTCGGCGACGACATAGCCATAGCTGCGCAGCAGCGCGATCAGCTGGTCGACGAAGTGCCGGCCGCGCGTGGCGATGCGCGGCACGTTCTCGAAGATGAAGAACTCGGGCGGATCATCCTTCCAAGTCTCCAGCGCCAGCCAGAGCCCGCGGAAGCTGAGGCTGTTCAGCGCCGTGTATTTCGTGGTGAGGCTCTTGGTCTCCGACAGCAGTCCGGAGAAGCCCTTGCAGGGAAAAGAGGCGAACACGATGTGCGGCCGCTCGCCATGCGCGGCGCGGCGATAATCATCGGTCGTCGCTTCGCACCATCCCGCCGGCGGCTCATGACCGTGGAAGGCAATATATTGCTCGCGGCTGAAGATATCGAGCACCGTGCCCTGGACGCCGGCAGCGCGGGTGAAATCCCGGATCGCAGCCGCATCGTTGTCAATGCCGCCGATGCAGCGGAAGCGTGCGTTCATCATGCCGACGCGCGCGCGGCCACGGTTGAACCCCTTGGCGCCGCCGCCGAGGCCGCAGCATATGTGGAAGTGGCGGATTTCGACGTCGCTCATGCTGCGTACCTCTCGACAACCTGAGGGCGACCGTGCAGCCTCGCGGTATGTGGAAACCAAAGCGAAACAGTGCCGGCGCCTTGATCGGCGTCGGAGTTGTGTTGGGCGTGTTCTTGGGGGCCAGCCTGCTGGCTACGCTTTGCGACGATCCGGTCAAATGGACAGCTGCGAAGGATGACCGGGCTGCTTGGCTGGGTTTTTGGGGTGGATTTTCCGGCGGCTTGATGACGCTGGTGGCTGCAGCGGTCGCCTGGCTTGGTGTTCAGCGGCAGATCAACGAAAGTCGATCGGCGGAAGTTCGGCAGCGTCACCATGCCGCCCAATTGCAGAGATGCTATGTCTGGCAACTGAAGCAGACGTCCGAAAGGTTTTATGAAGACACGCTGCCGATGATGGTGAATAGCGAGGTCTCGCGGGAGGATTATTCCCGGCTCGACCTGACGCTCATGGAGCTTGTGGGACTTCCCCCTCTTGCGCCAATCGGGAAGGACGTCGAGATCACTTTTTCTGTGACACCTTACGAAATCATTTCCGCGCTTCGAGCTTGCATAATAACCGACGAAGAACTTCAACTGGCTATCCAAGCTGTGGCAGGGGCGCCAAGCGCAACTCGCCCGGAAGAAGCTATCGATCGGCTTCATGCCGCTGCATTCCGAGCGGAGACCTGCTCTTCTGTCGCGTGGAGATACTTTGAAGAGGAAGGCCGCGCGCATCACTCCGCCGTCTCCGGCTGATCGCCAGCGACGAGGAAATCGAATAGCGACGGGTCGCCTTCTCGGGTTGACGGCATCGATCGGCACCGAAATGCCGGTCGATGGCGCCACCTTCATCTTGGCTTCGAGGAACTGACGGTAGGAGACCGGAGCGTTCATGGCGCGATCAGTGCGCCGGTGCGCTGGGCTTGGGCTTGTTTATCTTGGTGACGTTGCCGGTCATCGCCGCAGCACCAAGCGGGGTGTCCGCCAATTGGCCCAGCGCGGCCTGAATAGCCTCGAAGGAATCCTTGTCGTTGTCCTCTAGCTCGGCCTTGCGCCGCTCGATGCGCGCTAGATCGGCCCGGTTCTTGACCTCGGTCAGGAACGCCTTCGCGGTCATGCCGGCGCCCTTCGCCAGCTCGACGATCTTTTTCTGCCGCTCCTGCACCTCGCGGCACCGCTTGGCGTTCTCGGCCTTGATCGAGCGGATCTCGCCTTCGTGGCGCTCGTAATCTTTCAAGAACTGCTCGACGATCTTGGTGTCGAGCTTGTTGCCGGCATTTGTGATGTTAGTGGCCATCGCCAGTCCTCAGGGTAAACGGGGCCGACTTCCGGCCTCGACGGTGGAAGGAAGTGGCCGGGGCCACGACGACTTGGCGGAAGAAGCAGTTCGCTACGGAACGCCCACCTCGACGGGCTCCGCCGGATCGGCCACAGGCGCGCCAAGAAGGGGATGCGACGGGTCCACCGTCGAGACATCTTCGACGGTGAGGACAATGCCGTTGGCGGCCGCGGCCTCGAGGATCCGGTCGTTGTAGTCAGGATTGATGCGGCCGGATTCCTTCCAGCGTTGCACCGTGGTGACCGGAAAGCCGGCCATCCTCGCCGTGGCCCGGATGCCCCCAAACTTGCCGATGATATTCTCGGCTTGGCTGTGTAGCGGCCGAGTATGCTTCACGGTCATTGCGCCGCGCGGTAGCGTCTCGCCGGAGCACTTGGGGATGGGGACATGGCCAACGACAGAGACTACGATCCTGACATTCGCGTCGGGAGCGTCTTTCATGATCTGCCGAAGCGCCTCAATCGCAGCGCCGGCGCTCAGATCGGACTGCTCGTGCTGATGCAAACGCTGATCGAGGAAATCTCGCTGCTCCGCAGTGAGGAGATCACGGTCACTGCTAAGCGGGTTCAGAAAACCGCCTGCATCGGCGTCGAACAGAACTACACCATTGGAGGTCAAGATGCGGCGGACACGCTGGCGCGGGACGCGACAGTATTCATCCGCGATCTTCTGCGTCCGCTCGCTGACGAAATGAATGATGACGTCGCGCCTTAGATCGTCGAGATCAACCATCTCAATCTCGCCCAGCATCCAAGCCTGCATGCGCGCTCGGTTAACCTCTATGAGCCAGTCCGACTTGCCCCCGGTCAGCGATTTCATGCCGCACTCCCCTCTGCCAATTCGCGCGGTTCGGGGCGTGGCCAGCTTGAATCTGGCCACGGCACGTCGTCAGGCCAGCGATCGGAAAACCATTGCCGGATCTCGTCGACACGGCGGAGGGTGATCGTCCTGCCCTGGTCGAGATTGGTCAGAAGGGAACCGTCGCTCGCAGCCTCTTTCATCACCGAAGTGAGGCTCGCCTTTCGAATGGCAGAGTACGTTTCGGCAAGAGCACGAAGGTGGGCTTTGGTTTCGATTTCCATGATCGCCATCGTCGTAAATATGCGACGATTTAGATCTCATTAACCTCGCCCGTCAATCGTTAATTTACGACTCGCGTCGTATTTTCCTGCGTGCGATTTTCACAGTCACCGTGATGGCAAGGGCAGGCGATGGACAAGTTGTTCGTAGCTCGGGACAATTTTGACCGCATCCTCAAGATGCGTGGCTCAAATCCGTTCATGTTGGCCAAAAATGCCACTGACGAAAATGGCAAGCCATATGTTCGCACGTACTTCGACGATTTCATTCGGGGACGGAAGAGAAGTTTAAAGCTTCATGCCATTTATGAAGCAGCCCGGGCTTTAAACTGCAGTGTCTTCTATTTGACCGGCGAGATTGGGTTGGCCGAAGATGCGGATGAACCCCTGCCGTACGTTGATTTCACGCTGCAAGATGGCCCCGAGCAGTCGACCCCTATGCCAACTGAAACGTCGTTACCGACGCCCCACTCTCCAGCAAATGCTCAGCTGGCAGGTCCTGTAACACTCGATTCCGCGCACACCATCCCTGTGTATGGCCAGGCGATCGGCGGGGAGGACGGTCAGTTCGTGCTGAACGGCAACCACCTGCAGGACGTCCTTGCACCGCCAAGTCTGCGCGGCGTCAAGGGCGCCTATGGCGCGCGTGTCGCCGGAGATTCCATGGTGCCTCGGTACTACGCAGATGAGGTGGTCTACATGAACCCCAACCGCGCGGTTCGGCGCGGCGACTTCGTCACCGCGCAGATTTACGGCGATGACGAGGATACGGTTTCTGCATACGTCAAAGAATTCGTGACGCTAAATCAGAAAGAGCTCGTATTAAAGCAGTTCAATCCACCTAAAGAGCTCCGATTCCCCGCTTCAAAAGTTAAGTCGGTTCATCGGATCGTGATGGGTGGCGAGGGCTAAAGCCTCGCCACGCTTCAACTCAACCTTCACGTTGTAGCCTTCGCCGCCAAGGATGCGGCACTTTGAGCAGTAGATCCTGCGCTTCGGTTGGCCTGTCGTCGGGTCGAGAATGCGCCCTGCCTCTTCCGCTGACCATATGCGGGTCCGGCCGCAATCCTCACAAAGAACCACGGCAGCACGTACTGGAAATCGGCTCATACACGACACCCTGCGCTAAGGCCGAGATTGATTCCCGAACCGGGATGGGATGTCGAATCATTTTCGGGCGTGAGCGGTGTCTGTTGCTGCTGGCCTCGGAAGCCAAGCCTAACGAATTCCTTGCTTCCAGCCTTCAGGCATGCGGTCGCGCCGGCCCGCGCGGACAGTTCACTATGTCCGGAAGTTCATAGGGACAGTTAAGGGACGCCCTTAAGGCGTCCCCCTTATACCGGTCATCCTATTTATAAGCTCCTGGAAGAACCCCGCGCGCGTGGACGCGCGATGCGCCCGCGCGAGAGGCGCGACGATCTCAACGCAATCAGGGGCTTGGAGGCGGGGACAATGAAAGTGGATGTCCCGAATTGTCCCGCGCTGTCCCTCAGGCCGCACAGCGATGTCGCAGGCCCCCAAAAGTCGCGCTGCAGAAAAGTCGTAAATCTGCGATTCACAGATTGACGGTCGTAAAAATACGATTAACTTACGACTCATGCGATGCCGATGACCGGCGACAGCATGGAGGTGGCTGATGGCCAAATACCGATACTTCGCCGACCTGGATGGCGAAACGACCCAGCTTCTCCGCGTCCGGCATGACGGTGGCGTTTCGACAAAGGCTCAGTCGTTCATCGGATTCACCGAGGACGGCCGCGAGCTTCGCGCCACTCGCATGATCGAGATGAAGCGGCTTCCCAGCCGACACGCATGTGACGCCCGGTGTCAGAACGCCACCGGCCGCATCATGAAGTGCGAATGCGCATGCGGCGGCCGGAACCACGGCCGCGGTCAGTTCATCGCCACCGCTGCCTGAACACCCCATTGCGCGGGGCCTCCACCGCGCATTCCCGCCGGCGCTGACCATCCCCCCGCATCGGCGCCGGCGGGTCCTTTTCCACACATTCGGAGAAGACGCAGATGGCCGATCGGCCGCTCTACATTCTGCACACGGTTACCCGGGACGACATGAGCGTTCTTTGGGAGGTCGCTGCTGACACCGAAGTGGGAGCAAGCGCCGGCCTTGATGCTGTCCATGAACGCGCCGCTCATGGCGGAACCGTGTGGGATCAAAGCCCGATCCTCCCGTGTGTCGACGGCGGATTTCATTGCGCCGGCTATGCCCGCTTTCCCGGGCACGGTGCCGAGCCGTGGCACATCGAAAGTACCCCCTTTTTCTCATCGAACGCCGCGGCTGCCGGTTCACGGCATCGCTCCCGCCAGGAATCCGCACAATGAAGATCGTCAGGTTCGAAGCTGAAAACGTGAAGCGTCTTGCCGTTGTCGAGATCAACCCCGATGGTTCGATCGTCGAGGTGACGGGAAAGAACGGTAACGGCAAGAGTTCGGTGCTGGATGCAATCTGGTGGGCTCTAGCCGGGGAGAGTGCTGTCGATCCGAAGCCGATCCGGGAAGGCTGCGAGGAAGCCCGGATCTTCCTTGACCTTGGCGAATACAAGGTCACTCGCACGTTCACCCTCAGCGACCGTAACGCGAAGGGATACACCACCCGTCTCATCGTCGAGAATGCCGAAGGCACCCGCGCCACTAGCCCACAAGCCCTTCTGGACAGCCTTATCGGCAAGCTGTCTTTCGATCCTCTCGACTTCGAGCGTGCCAAGCCTGCGGAACAATTCGAGATCCTCAAAGCCTTTGTGCCGGGTGTGGATTTCGCCGGCATCGCGAGGCTCAACAAGTCCGACTACGACAAGCGCACCGACGTCAACCGGGACGAGAAGCGGGTCCGCGCCCAGGCCGACGCGATCAAGCTGCCTGCCTTCATCCCCGAAGAAGTCGACGAAGCGGACTTGATCCGCGAACTCGAGGAAGCCGGGGAACACAATGCTGGCGTCGAACGCCGCAAGGCGCGACGCGAAGCGGTGGAGAACGAGATCGCCCAGCTCCAAGCTCGGCTCCATGATCTCCACGTCCTGCGAGACGGCGCGGAACCACTGCCCGATCTCATCGATACGGCGGCCCTGCGCGATCGGATCGCCGACGCCAAGGAAACGAATGACATCGCTCGCCGGGCGGAACTCAAGCGCGGGCTGGTTGCCGATGCCGACCGGCTGAAGGATGAATCGGACGCTCTCACCGAGGCGATGGCGGACCGCGAAGCGAAGAAGAGCGCCGCCATCGCGGCTGCGGAAATCCCGGTCGACGGCATCGAGTTCGGTGACGGCATTGTCCTGCTGAACGGTGTGCCTTTCGAGCAAGGCAGCGATGCCGAGCGCCTCCGCGCCGCGATCCAGATCGCCGCCGCCATGAACCCGAAGCTCAAGATCATCCGCGTCCGTGACGGCTCGCGTTTGGACACGGACAGCTTCGCGCTTCTGGCCGACATGGCCGAGCGGATGGACGCCCAGGTCTGGGTCGAGACGGTTCAGAGCGGCCGAGCCACCGCTGTCGTCATCGAGGACGGCCGCGTTAGCGCCGCCGGATAGGCGAGCCCCGATGCCCAAACCCAAAGCTCCAAAGCCGGGACCGGCTCGCCTGCCTGTTCCCGCTCTCAGCGAGATCGCCCGCCGGTTCCAGCCGGCTCCCTCTCCCAAGCCGAAAAAGCAGACGAAAGCAAAGCCGAGGTCGAAATGACAGAGGTCGCCCATGTCGCGCCAGGCCAGAAGGTCAGCGCCGACGGAATCTATTCCATCCCGATCGAACACTATCATGGTGATTGCACGGAAGGCCCGGGCCTTTCGTCAAGCGGCATGCGCACGATTATCAAGCAGTCGCCGGCACACTACTTCGCGGAATCCTATCTTAACCCGAAGCGTAAGTCGGCACCCGACAAGGAACACTTCAACATCGGTCGGGCCGCTCATACCCTTCTGCTCGGCGAGGCCGGCTTCAGGAAGGAATATGCAATCCGGCCGGCAGAATGGTCGGACTGGCGGACGAACGCCGCCAAGGCGTGGCGCGACGAACAGAAGCTCGCCGGCAAGACGGTGTTGGTTCCGAGCGACATCGACGCGATCCGGGGCATGGCTGAGAGCCTTGCACACCATCCGCTGATCGGTGCCGGCCTGCTGCAGGGCGAGGTCGAGCGGTCGCTGATCTTCAAGGACCGCACCGGCGTTTGGGTCCGTAGCCGCCCCGATGTCATTCCGACGGCCGACGGCGTGTTCGTCGATCTGAAGACGACGGGCGATGCCGCTCCCGACGAGGTGCATCTCGCCGTCCGCAAGCACGGCTACAATGTGCAGGGTGCTGTCATCTCGATGGCGGCGGAGGCGGTGCTCGACATCCAGATGACGTCGTTCGTCCTGGCCTTCGTCGAGAAAGAGCCTCCCTACGCCGTGACCATCGTCCCGGTCGATGCGCAGGCCATCTATTACGGACGATGCTTTGCCCGTAAGGCGATCGACACCTTCGCGCGCTGCGTCGAGACCGGCGAATGGCCCGCCTATGAAGGTGAGCACACCTATTACGTTCCCGAGTGGGAACGGAAACGCCTCGACGAGGATATCGCCGCCGGAGTTCTGCCGCGGGGGGATGCGCGATGAGCGAGCTCGTCGAACAGAAGTCCCGCCGCGAGTATGCGGTCGTGCAGGATCCGGTTGCGATCTACGATTCCGCCCGGTTCGAACACATGGGCAGGATCGCGCAGATGATGGCGCGGTGCAGCCTGATCCCCGAGAGCCTCTACACCGTCCCCGACGAAACCGACCGTCGGAAGAAGGTGATCCTCCCCGTCGAGGTGGTGGCCGCAAACTGCTTCCTCGTCGTCTCCTATGCCGATCGCCTCGGGTTCGATCCGTTCTTGGTCGCGCAGTGCACCTCGGTCGTTCGCGGCAGGCTGATGTTCGAGGGCAAGCTGATCGCGGCCGCGCTCGATACGAAGCTTGGTGTCCAGCTTTCCTACGAGTTCGGCAAGTGGGACCCGAAGACCGAGGCCTGCATCGTGGGACCGGAGGGGGAGGGAGATCTCCTCGGTGTCCGCGTCTCCGGCAGCCTGGCGGGCATCGGCGTGGTCGAAGTTCATGGCAGCGTCGGGACCTGGCGGACGAGCGGCGACGGCTCGCCGTGGAAGCCCGGCAACTTCAAGCGGATGCTGCGCTATCGCGGCGCCCGTGAGTGGGCTCGCGCGCATCAGCCGGCAATCATGCTCGGCGTCTATACCGACGACGAGATGGAAGACCTCGTTGAGGACATCCGCGCTCGCCGGTCCGAGCCGGTGACGATCGCCGAGCGCCTCGCGGCGCCGGTCGAGGGAGCTCAGGGGTTTAATCGCGCGCACATCGCGGCCGAACTCGGCGAGCCCGAGCAGAAGAAGGTCGCGGAGAAAAAGGCCGATCCGAAGCCGCGTGCCAAGCCGAAGGATAAGCCGGCCGAGGATTTCGCCGAGACCCGCTCGGACGAGCGCGAGCATCCGAAGGAAGCCGTCGCCGCCGAGCATGCGCCGGCGACCGAAAGGGCGAGCGCCGACGAGGATCAGGCAATCGAGACCGCCGCTACCGAGGATGGCGCATCCGCCACCGAGGATGGTTCGGATGCCGGCACAGAGCAAGCCGAGCAGGAGGTCGCGGCCAAGGGGGCGAACGCCGATCCACAGCCGCCGGAGGGCACCACACCCGAGACCTATGCGGTCGAGTGGCGCTGGCGCATTCGGAATGCTGCGACGGTCGCCGACGCGGACGCGATGTCGCAACTCTGGGCTTCGACGCCGGAGAAGCAGCGCCGGAACAAGATCGGCATTGATCCCGACCTTCGCGACAAGCTGCGCGACGAAGCCAAGGCGACGGCCGAGGCCTTGAGGGCGGGCGGCTAGCGCCGCCCTCCCACCTCCACACCCCCATCATCGCGATTGCCAGGAGCCGGCCATGTCCGAGCCGCTTTTCCTCGTCTGGAATCCGCGCGGTGCCACACCGCCGACCGTCCAGCACCCCAACTACCAGAGCGCTTCCGAGGAGGCCTGCCGCCTCGCGGAGAAGAGCCCCGGCCAGCGCTTCTACATCCTCGAGGCTCAGGCCTTCGCCGAGGCTGTGCCGCCCAGCGCCATACTGACCGAAATCCAGAGCGACGACGACGGCGATGCGGAGGATCGCTTCGGCTGGTCTGTCGAGATCACCGTGGAGAGCCCTGCGGCGCCGACCGCTGTCCGGGTTCTCCAGCACGGCGAGTACCGGTCTGGCGACCGTGTCCGGTTCACCGGCCGGAAGGACGCGATGCCCGATCTAGTCGGCAAGGTGGGGGTGATCATCGCGCCGGGCACGCTTCTCAGGCCCGGATTCGTGGCAGTCGTCTTCGACGGTGACGTGCCACGGCACGAACGGGCATACGTAGTCTCGATCGAGAACCTCGAGCACGAGAGCTTGCCGCAGTTCGAGGTCGGCGACCTCGTAAGGGCGAAGACGGGAAGTGAGGGGCTCGTCGTCCCGAGCCACTTCACCGTTCCCAAGTGGATCGCGGTCGCATTCCCGCATCGCTCCGGCTCCTTTGCCTTTGACCCTGCGGACCTGACGCTCGTGCGTCCGGCGCGGGCGGACGCGGCTCAGCGCGGGGGCCGATGACGATGCACAAGGTCAAGCTCGTCGATCGCGATGTCGACCTTCTCCACACCACCGAGCGCGGCGCCAAGGTCCGCGATCACGAGAGCGGCAAGGTGATCTGGGTCCCGCTCGCCAGTTGCGAGGTCGTGCCCAACGACGAGGGCACCCACCACGTCCTCACGATCTCGGAAACCCTTGCCATCGAAAAGGAACTGTTCTGATGGCCGGCAGCGTCAACAAGGTGATCCTCGTCGGCAACCTCGGCCGGGACCCGGAAGTCCGCACGTTCCAGAATGGCGGCAAGGTCTGCAACCTCCGCATCGCCACGTCCGAGACCTGGCGCGACAAGTCTTCGGGCGAGCGCAAGGAGCGTACCGAGTGGCATTCGGTCGTTATCTGGAACGAACACATCTTGAAGGTCGCGGAGCAATACCTGCGTAAGGGCTCCAAGATCTATCTCGAGGGCCAACTGGAAACACGGAAAGCCACCGATCAATCCGGCGGCGAGCGGTACTTCACCGAGGTCGTGCTCCGCCCGTACCGAGGCGAGCTCACCATCCTCGATAGCCGCAACGGCGGTGACGACCGCGGTGATGACGACCGCAGCGGCGAAAGCCGTTCGTCGGGATCCTCGTCTTCGGGCGGTCGCTTCGGAGGCAGCGAGAGTGGCAGCCGCTTCGGCGGCGGTGGCGGAGGTCGCAACAACGACCTCGACGACGAAATTCCGTTCTGAGGCCGCTTCGATGGGAGAGAAAACCTCGATCTCGTGGTGCGACCACACATGGAACCCTTGGATTGGATGCACCAAGGTCTCGCCGGCATGTGACGGCTGCTATGCCGAGAACCTCATGGACACGCGGCTCGGCCGGGCGAATTGGGGCGGTCCGGGCAAGGGCGTCGGCACCCGCTCGCGGACGGGCAAAAGCACATGGCGCGCGCCGTTTCTCTGGAATCGCCGCGCCGTGGCGGCGGGGACGCGTCCTTTCGTGTTCTGCGCGTCGCTGGCTGACATATTCGACAGGCGTGTTCCGACGGAGTGGCGCCAGGACGCCTTCGACGTCATGCGCCGTACGCCGCAACTGGTCTACCTGTTGCTGACGAAGCGGCCGCAGCTGATCGTTCCGCTCACGGAGGAGGCTGGCGGTTTGCCGCCGAACGCGGCGATCGGCACCACGATCGAGGATCAGCACCGGGCGGATCTGAACGTTCCGCCGCTCCTCGCGGCACAGGCAAGGCTCTACCCGCTCTTCTCGTTCGTGTCATGCGAGCCTCTCTTGGGGCGGATCCTGTTCAGCGGCACCTCCCCGGATGGCCGGCGCCAATGGGACTGGCTGACCGGAATGTCGGCGACGATGTATCCGGATGGACCCGATTTCGATTACGGGCCCGGCATCGGCTGGGTAATCGGCGGCGGTGAAAGTGATCAGGGCTCGCATAAGGCGAGGCCCACGCATCCGCAATGGCGTCGCGATTTGCGCGATCAGGCTTCGGCTGCCGGCACTCCGTTCCAGTGGAAACAGAACGGCGAGTGGGTGTCGGTCAGCGAGGTCGCGGGTCCCGGCGAGCATTTTCATTTCCCCGATGGCGCAACCGTGCGCCGCACCGGCATGGCCATCGCTGGCCGATCGCTCGATGGCGTGATGCACGACGCCCGGCCGGAGGTCAGCTGATGGCTTGGTCTCCGCAACAGGAAAGCGCCCTGAAGTCCGTCGGCGCCTGGTTGGCCGATCCCGGCCGCCGGCAGGTGTTCCGCCTCTTCGGCTTCGCCGGCACAGGTAAAACCACGCTGGCGAAAGAGATGGCCGAAATGGTCGAGGGCAAGGTTGTCTTCGCCTGCTTCACTGGCAAGGCCGCGCTCGTCCTGCGCTCGAAAGGCTGCAAGGGCGCCAGCACGATTCACGTGCTCATCTACAAGCTCGACGACGACGGCATGGGCGCGCCGAAGTTCCGGCTGAACCCGGACAGCGACGCCAAGCGCGCCAAGCTGGTGATCATCGACGAATGCTCCATGGTCGATGAAAAGCTCGGGCAGGACCTCCTGTCCTTCGGCACGCCGGTGCTCGTGCTCGGCGATCCGGCCCAGCTGCCGCCGGTTCAGGGCGGTGGCTTCTTCACCAATCACGACCCGGACGTGATGCTGACGGAGATCCATCGTCAGGCCAGCGAAAATCCGATCATCGCCATGGCGCAGATCGTGCGCGAGGGCGGCCGCCTCGACCTCGGCACCTACGGTTCGAGCCGCGTCATCCGGCGGCAAGAGATCGCCGCCGGCGATGTGCTCAATAGCGGACAGGTATTGGTCGGCATCAACAAGACGCGCCGCTCCTACAACGCGAGGATCCGCGAGCTACTCGGCCGGGCGCATGATGCCATTCCCGAACCCGGCGACCGGTTGGTTTGCCTGCGGAACAACCACACGAAGGGGTTGCTCAACGGCGGCCTCTGGACGGTGATCGACGCGGTGAACGGTGATCCGCGTGGGCGTCGGAAACGCCGGGCCGCGATCGAGGAAGCCAGGATCTTCGAGCTCACCTTGGCGCCGGAGGATGCCGGCGTGAAGGACAAGCACGTCATCATCTCCACGCCGCGGCTGTTCTTCGAGGGACGTGAAGGCGAACTCTCGTGGAACGAGCGCCGCGACTATGACGAATTCGACTTCGGCTATGCGCTCACCGTTCACAAGAGCCAGGGATCGCAATGGGATGACGTGATCGTCTTCGACGAGAGCGGTGCCTTTCGTCAGGACCGGGCACGCCACCTCTATACCGCGATCACTCGGGCCGCCGAGCGCGTGACCGTCGTCGACATGAGGGCCTCGTGAGCAGGTTCGCGCCGGCCGGCGCGCATCCGAAACGAGCGTACCGTGGTCGCCCGAAGGCTGAGGGTGTTCGCGATGAGCAGCACCTGCAGCTGCTCCGCCAGTGTCCGTGTTTGGCATGCGGTGGCGAGCCGGCCGAAGCTGCTCACCTGAAGGGCAGCGAACCCCGTCACGGTAAGGCGCAGGGCACCCGGCATGATCGCTGGTGCAATCCGCTTTGCCCCGACTGTCATCGAAACGGGCCCGACTGCCAGCACGCCGGAAATGAGCGACGCTGGTGGGAGCGGCTCGGGATTGATCCCTTCGACGTCGCCGATCGGCTTTGGGAGGCGTCGCGCCGGCTGCGCGCCCAGGGCGAGACATCCACCTTCATCGTCGAGACGATGAGCGCCATCGTGCGCGCAGCCCGGCGGAGGCGCGGATGAGCACGCGCCTGACCATGAACGACCGGGCGCATGACGCGCATGCCAAGGTGTTCCTTCGCTATCTCGGCGATATCGAGCGCCGGGAAGGCCTGCGACCGCATGAAGCGATGAAGCAGTGGCTCGAGCTTGCCTTCCGTGCTCTGCGCGGCCGGCTGCTGATCGGCGACGCATTCCAGCAGAACGAGGATGCCTACCTCAAACTCGTGCGCGGATACCGCGACCCGTCGGCGACCATGGACGACATGTCGGCTTTGCTCGGTGTGGCAACCGCCGCGCTGTCGGATGCCGCGGTGGATTTCGTGGGGCCGATCTTCGCCGAGGTGGCCGCCAGCAATTCGCTCGGGCAGTTCTTCACGCCGCACCATGTCAGCACCGCCATGGCGAGCATGATCCTCGCTGATGCTAGGTCGATGCTGGAGAGCTGCGGCCGGCCGTTCCTTCTCTGTCATGAACCGGCGTGCGGCGTCGGCGGCATGGTGCTCGCCGCCAACGAGGTGCTGCGCGCCCAAGACATCGACTGCGCGAGGCAAGTCCACTGGGTCATGGTCGACGTCGACTTCATGGCGATGTGCGGCGCCTACGTGCAGTGCTCCCTAACCAACGCGTCAGCGACCGTGATCCACGGCAACACGCTGACGCTGGCGGAATGGATGACCTCGGTCACCACCGCCGCGGCGCTGTTCCCAAAGCGAGCCACGGCCGCCGGCTCTCCTCCGACTTCCGACACATCGTCGAACTCGCCGCCGGTCCCGGCCAGCGAGCAGATCGCCTTTCAGTTCTGAGGAACACCATGAAGATCACCGTCTATGTCGCCATAGACCCTGTGCCGCCGGCCCGGATGTTCCGCGCTGTGCTCTTCGTTGACAGCAAGGGTGGCGGGCGAGAACTCGGCATCTCGTTCGATGGACCGTCGGCCGAGCACGTCCGCGAGAAAGCCAGTCAGTTCGCTGAGGCCGAACAGCAGCGCATCGCGCGCCAGATCGGGAAGGCGAAGTCCCGCCGCCGCATTGCCGGGGGCGCCAATGACTAGCCCGAGCAAAATGCGCTGGCAGTTGCGGAGGCGTGTCGCAGAGGAAACTCGCGAGCAGCTTCTGGAGCGATTCCCGAAATGCTTCCGACCGAAGGGTGCGACGAAGACGCCCCTCAAGGTGGACATCTTCAAGGACATCCGGGCTGCCGCCCCTGAAATCCCGCGCCGCCGGCTCCAGCTGGCGCTGAAGGATTACACGTCCGGCCGCACTTACCTGCGCGCCGTCGTCGCCGGCGCCTATCGCGTCGATCTCGATGGGTTCCCGGCAGGCGAGGTCAATGATCAGGACGCGGCCATTGCGCGCGCCCGGCTCGAGAAATCCGAAAAGTACCCCGCGCGTGTCGGCTACCGCCGTCGCGCCGCCCACGGAGGTGTTCATGCGTGACGCACTGGCGAAACTCTTGGCAACCAATCGTCGGCTGCTCGATATCGAGAGAGAGGCAGAGGCGGCCAGGTGCCTGCCCGCCGCATACGCGAACGCGATCGAGCGCGTCTCGGTCAGCGGTGATGGCTACTACAGCCGATCCACGCCCGAGGACATCGAGCGTGTCAAGGCGGCGCAGAAGAAGCTCGCCGCTGAGGAGCGCCGGCGCGGCGAGATCGAGCGCGACGAGATGCTTCGCGCCCTCGGGCTCGAACTCGACGCCATCCGCGCCACGCTGCCCGGCCTCGCCGCTGCGGCCTCGATCGAGCTCGGCGCAATCCCTCGGGCGATGATGGAGGGCCGCGCCAATGGCTGAGGCAGCTTACCAGTACGTGCGCCGCACCTATGGAGTGAATCCGGGCGTCGGCCAGCGCGTACTTCACGACGTGACGCGCAAATTCGGGACGATCGCCCGGGAGGACAAGAGCCAGAGCCACCACGTCATGGTGCGGTTCGACGGGCAGCGTTTCGCCTCGCCGTGCCATCCGACTGAGCTCGACTATCAGCCGAAGGAGGGCTCCGATGGCTGACATCTGGTCCGGCTTCTCCGCTTTCATCGGTCGCACCGGCGCGGGTAAGTCCTATGCGGCGCGCGGTGTAGTGGAGACGTTCCTCGACGATCACCGACGCGTCTGCATCGTGGACCCGACCGGTGTCTGGTGGGGGCTGCGCAGCCTCGCCGACGGCGGGCCCGGATTCCCCGTCGTGATCTTCGGCGGCGAGCATGCCGACGTGCCGATCGAGGCCGATGCCGGCGGGCTGCTGGGTGCACTCATCGGAGAGGAGAAGGTCAGCGCCTCCATCGTCGACGTCTCGGAATTCTCGACCGCGCAGCGTACACGCTTCCTGACCGACTTCTTCGAGGCGCTCTACGGCGCCAACCGCTCTGCTCTGCACTTGGTGCTCGACGAGGCGGACGAGGTCGCGCCACAGAACCCCATGCCGGAGACGAAGCGCCTGCTCGGCGCCGTCGATCGCATCGTGCGCCGCGGGCGCGTCCGCGGCTTCCGGCCGATGATGATCACCCAGCGGCCGGCCGTGCTGCACAAGAACGTGCTGTCGCAGATCGGCACGCTGGTGGCGCTGCGGCTCACCTCCCCGCAGGATCGCAACGCGATCGGCGATTGGGTGAAGGGGAATGCGGACGGCGGCCAGGCCGACGCCGTGATGAAGAGCCTGTCCGGGCTCGACGTCGGCGAAGGTTGGACCTGGTGTCCGGCACTCGATGTGCTCGAGCGCAAGCGGTTCCCGGGGATCCTGACGCTCGATTCCTCGCGCACGCCCGAGCATGGCGAGGAACGCGCCGCGCTCCCGGCAATGTCGGCGATCGACGTCGAGCATCTCCGCCAGTTGCTCGGTGCCGGACAGGAGCCGCGCGCAGATGCAGGCGGTACAGGTGGTGCTGGCCCAGCAGCAGCCGTTGACATCGCTTCGATCGAGGCTGCCGCCTATCAGCGCGGTTTCAACGAAGGTCACGCCCACGGCAGGACCGCCGGTATCGCCATTGGCATCGCCAGAGCGCAAGGCGCCCTAAACGCTCTGCGCATCGATGACGTCGCCAGCGACGCACCCCCACCGCCCCTGAAGGCATCCATGACCATGGACGCCAAGATGCCAAAGGCGGCTGTCACCCGGCCGACGCCGCGCGAGCCTTCCAACCTGACCAACAGCGCGGCGCGCAAGATGTTGGCCGTGCTGGATACCAATCCACCGGTGCGGCGGTCCTGGCAGCAGGTCGCCACGTTGGCCGGGCTGAAGGCGCGCGGCGGGCATTTCAATGCCGGCCGGAAGGCGATGATCGAGAGCGGTCTCATCGTCGAAGCAGACGGCCTTGTCGCCATAGCATCGCCCAGTGCAGCGGCGGGGCCTGCAATCAGCGATCCAGCCACCATGGTCGACCTATGGGCGGCGGCGCTATCGGGAGCCGCGCCGAAGGTGCTGCGCGCCCTCTTCGAAATGGGCGGCACGGCCACCCGCCCGGCCGTGGCCGAGCGCCTCGGCATGCAGCCGCGCGGCGGTCACTGGAACGCCGCGTGGAAGGAGCTCCGCGACAACTCGATCGTGACCGTCGCCGGAGACATGGCCGAGCTCACCGAACTTTTTCACCCGGGAGGCCAGCATGATTGAGATCACCCGCGAGGCCATCCTGAAGGGCCAAGGGCGGATGCGCCTCCACCTCAACTATGGTGGCGGTAGGGGCGGCTATGCCTACGAGCACCTCGTATTCCCCCGCCTCGGGTGGATCGACAAGCACGGGCGCTGGAAGGACGGCCAGCCGCTCCGCGAGTGGACCGTCGACGGCGATATCGTGGGAGAGGGCGAGATTGGGCTTGAGGCGGCGATCGTCGCCCTCGGCAAGCCGGTCATTCTGCTGGACGGCGAGCGCAAGGCGCTCGCGCTGATCCCTGCCGACTTCGACGACTATGGCGAGGTTCGCCTGCGCGTCGGCGCCGCCTTCGAAGAGGATGGATCCGACGAGAGAAAGCAGCGGATCTCCGGCAGCATCATGATCGAGGCGCTGCGCGCGAAGGGGCTCGTCGAATTCGGCAGGGAGGAGCTTCCGCCTGGGATCGTGCCGTTCGAGCACCTCAATTTCAAGACGACTATCCGGAGGCGCGCCGATGGCTGATCACGGCAAGCTCTTCTCGGCGCCGATGTTGCGCGCGCTGCTCGCGGGGACCAAGACGCAAACCCGGCGGACGATCGGCGAGGTCCGGGTTCTCGCCACGCCGGAGAGCGCGGCGTTCACGCTGCGAGGCGATGCCCTCGCGAGGGCAATGCAGAACGCCGCCGGCTTTCTCCGCGTCGAGGACGATATCTGGACATGGGAGGCTGACGCCTACTGGCATCAAGCGCCGGTAACGCGGACGAGATGGAACGCGCGCATCGGTCACGCCCCCGGCGACCGGCTGTGGGTTCGCGAGGCGTGGCGCGCGCCGATGAACTTCGACCGCACCAAGCCCCGAGATATCCCGGCAGGATCAGTCGTCTCCTACGAGGCTGGTGGCGATGGGATCAATCTCTCTGGCAAGCGGCGCGCCAGCATGCACATGCCGCGATGGGCCAGCCGGCTGACGCTGCCGGTGACCGAGGTTCGCGTCCAGCGATTGCAGGACATCACCGAAAATGATGCTCTTGCCGAGGGCGTCGTTCCGCATCCCAACGGCGGCTTCTGGGTTCCCGGCGTCGAGCACCCGAACCCCGATTTCCCGTACCTCTCCCGGCCGACGGCCCGCGAAATGTACGCGGCGCTCTGGGACGTTCTCAACGGTTCGGGCGCCTGGGGCGCGAACCCGTGGGTCACGGTCACATCCTTCACCGTCCGGCATCGGAACATCGATGAGGCGGACGATGGCTGATGGCTCCGATCAGTTGCCGGACTTTGAACCCCTGCCGCCCTGGTGCTGGTGGGCCATCGGAATCACCGTCGTCGCCATTCTCGGGCGCGTTTTCGGATTGATCACATGACCGATATCGATGCCGCCGCGGTCGCCGGCGCCTTCAGCCGCCGCCTGCGCGCGAACGCCAGCTTCGCCGAAACTCAGCGGTTCAGTGTGGCGAACCTTTCCACCATGGGCATAGCCGACTGTCGGGCGCTGGCGGACTGGATCGACGCCCGCCTGGCTGCCGACGCCCGGCCGATCGCATGGATGTCGTCGGCACTCGCCGCTCGGTTCACCGAGATTTCGTCCTCCAAGGGCGCGCTGGTCGGTACCTTCCGGATGGCCAGCTACCAGACTGACGAATGTGACGCGCCGCTATATGGCGCCGCACTGTCAACCCAGAACATCGGGAAGAACTCTTCCGAAAATGGGCAACATGTTTCCGGTGGTGGCGAACAGAAAGTGATCGCGCCGGCAACGGATGCGCTCAGGATTACATCGCTTGCTTGGGAGAACTGCAGCCGGGACGACTACACCATTCACATGGCGTCAACGCGTGTCGGCGCGTTCGCTTACGGCACCGACAAGACCGGGCAGCCCTACCATCAGGATCCGACCGGCGAGCACGATCATCCGACGGAGGATGCGGCACGCCGCGCGGCCGAGGCGAAGCACCTCGAGCTCGTCCGAGAACAAGCTGCCGAACTCGGCATCCTCACCGTCATCATCGGATCAGGAGAGGGTGGATGACATACCTTTCCGATCGCCAGCGCGTCGAGATTGCGCTGCCGGCGCACGTCATGATGGGCGTGCTGTTCGCGGGCGTGCCAGAGGATGAACAGAAGACGGATCCCGACTTCCGCTGCGCCGTCGACCTGCTGCGTCAGGCCGCCCGGGAAGCGGTCGACGACCTTTCGGACAGATCGGCTCGGAAGGTGCTGGAGCGCGTGCGCCGCGTCCATCATTCGATCGTCGCCCCCTATTCCGGCGAAGGCGAGGATGTCGGCAAGTTCGGGCTCATCGCCTTCTATTGGATCAAGGACCTGGTGGAGACCGGCTACTTCGTCTTCGCCGAAGGTTCGGCAATCGATCGGGCGCTGACCCTCTACATTACGGCGATCGAGCACAAGGCGGCGATCTCCAAGCTCGACGCATCAGCTCGGAAGCAATCCCGGAAAATGATCCGCCGGCTCCAGGCGACCGGCTATTACGCCGGCCTCGCCATGGATGCGGCGCAGATCGCCGACGAGCTCGGCGACTGGGAGGAGACCGCACCATGAGCGCGCGGCTCAGCTGTTGCGTCCCTTTCTGCCGGAAGACCCGGAGGTCCGAAGACGAGGATGCGGAGTGGCTTTGCGCTCCTCATTACCGGCTCGCCAGCGCGGCTGCGCGCACAGAGTACGACGAAGCGTGGAAGCGCGCCGAGGCGGAAGATAAGCGCACCGACGCCGGCGACTAAGAGCCGAACCTGAAGGTCTACGTGCGGGTGAACAATGCGTGGGAGCGCGTCAAGGCTGAAGCGATGGAAGCCGTAGGTGGCCTGCGATGAAAGCACCGGCCTGCCCATTCTGCTCGAAGGGTCGCCTGCGGCCCACGCCCTGGTATCGCACCCTGTCCTGCGATGCCTGCCGGGTTGGCACCGCCGACCTCCATGGGCCGGCATTCATCGGCTGCTGTGTTCCGTTCTGCCGTGCCGCCCGTGGCGACCGGAAGGGCGATCCTCTCTCCGCGCACATGGAGTGGATCTGCTCCCGCCATTGGCAATCGGTCTCGAAGCGGCTGAAGCGGCGGCGCTCGAAGCTGCGTCGGCTACTGGCAAGGACGAACGACCCGGCGCGCCGGCTGCGGATCAACGAGGCGGACAATCGCGCCTGGGCCGCGTGCAAGCGCGAGGCGATCGAGGCAGCGGGAGGGATCGGATGAGCCAATTCACGGAAGCGGAGACGCAATCCCATTGTGCCCGCGTCCTGATTCACGAGGCGAGCCGCCGGCGCCGGCAACATAGCTTCCACGCGACGTTGCTCGAATGGGCGGCGAACTCCCGCCGCCGGTACATTGCCGCCAAGGCGGAGGAAGTCCGCCGCGCGCCGCTGCCGCAACTCGATCTATTTGGGGATTCCGGCCTATGACAGATGGCAAGAAGGCTCCCGACCTGCATCCATTGGCCGCCCAATTGTTCCGCGCATTGGCGACCTCCGCCGCTAAACGTCAGGTGTGCGGCATAGCTCTCAAGGAAAACCTCGACAATGATCAGCGCAATCTACGCCCGGTTCTCAAGCGACCTGCAAAGCGACCGCTCGATCACGGATCAGATTGAGCTCTGCAAGCAGTTCGCCGCGCGCAACGGCCACACGATCGGCCCGATCTATTCCGATCACGCGAAGTCCGGCGCCTCGATCATCGGCCGCGATGGCCTGCTCAAGATGCTGGAGGATGCCAAGGCGAGCCGGTTCGGGGCGCTGATCGTCGAGGCCCTTGATCGCGTCTCGCGCGATCAGGAAGACCTCGCGGCGATCTATAAGCGCCTGACCTTCGCCGGCATCAAGATCATCGCCGTGCATGAAGGCGTGGCCGATCAGGTGCAGGTCGGCATCCGAGGCCTGATCTCGTCAATCTACCTGACCGACCTCGCCCACAAGGTGCGCCGCGGCATGGCCGGTGTTGTCCGTGACGGGCGGCATGCCGGCGGCCGCGCTTATGGCTATCGACCGATTCCCGGCCGGCCCGGCGAGCTTGAGATCGTCGAAGGCGAGGCCGAGATCGTGCGGCGCATCTTCCGCGAATACGCCGGCGGCGCTGCGCCGCGCGAGATCGCCTTCCGGCTCAATGCTGAGGGCATCGCGCCGCCACGAGGGGCCTATTGGGCGGCCAACACCATCAACGGTAACCACAAGCGGCTTTGCGGGATGGTGCAGAACGAACTCTATGCCGGCCGCCTCGTCTGGAACCGGGTCGCGATGGTGAAGGATCCTGACACCGGGAAGCGCATTTCACGGCCGCGGCCCGAAGCCGAGTGGCAGCGAGCTGACGCGCCGCACCTTCGGATCGTCGATGACCTGATGTTCCAGCGTGCCCAAGCCAGGAAGCAAGAACTGCGTCACGCTCCGCATGCAATCAAGCGGCCGGCGAAGCGGCTCCTATCCGGCTTGCTGAAGTGTGGCGTCTGCGGTGCCGGCATGTCGATTAAGGACCGGGACCACGGCAGGATCCGCATCGTCTGTACGTCCATGAAGGAAGGTGGCAACTGCTGGAACCGCACCAACTACTATCTTGATCGTATCGAGAGCGCGGTGCTCGCTGAATTCCGATCTCGCCTCGGAGATAGCACCGTGATGCAAAGCTTCTTCGACGACTTCAATGATGCGCAGGCTCGCGAGTATCGATCGAGATCGGGGAATCGTTTGGCGTTGGAAGCTAAAGCGGCAAAGGCCGAGGCCGATCTAGAACGCACCATAGGCCTGGCGGCGCGCGGCATCCTCTCGGAGATGGAGGCGGTCAAACTGTTGCCCGAACTCCGCGAGGCCTTGAGGCTCGCGTTAGACGAACTGAATTCGACTGCGGCTCCTCCGGTGACGATCCAATGCCACCCGGCGGCGGCGAGAGCATTCCGGCATGCTCTCACCTCGTTGTCGGCGTCATGCCTCCAAGAAGCGAGCTCCGGCCTCAACGAGGCGATGCACTTGGTTCGCGGCATGGTCGATTCGGTCGTCGTTTCGAAGATCGAGGGGCGCGATGCCTATGCTCTCGACCTGAATGGTGCGCTTACCGCCCTGACGGGCTCGAAGGCCATTTCGTCGGGGGGGAGCGTGGTAGCGGAGGAGGGACTCGAACCCCCGACCCCAGGATTATGATTCCCGTGCTCTAACCAGCTGAGCTACTCCGCCATCGGGAGCGGCCGCATGCAGCCGCCTCGCGAGGTGCGCGGATATAAGGAACCCGGCCGAAGGGTGTCAAGCGCCGCTGTGCGTTTCTCGCACAGGCATGAGGGCTACACCCTACCAGCAAGCGGCGGGAGGCAGGCCGTCCACAATCTCGACGATGCGGCGCCGGGTTGCCGGCGTCGCCGCCTCGGGGAGGGCATCCGCCGGGAAGAAACCGGCCTCGGCGATCTCGCGATTGGGGTGAGACGGCGTTTCCGATGTGAAAGCGCCGGCGACGAAGACCGCGACGTGGTCTCGCGAGCCGAGATGTTTGTTGAGGAACAAGCCGTGCAGCCGCGGCGGCGCAGTGAGACGGATTGCCGCTTCCTCGACAAGCTCGCGGCGCATCGCTTCCTCGGTGGTCTCGCCGGCATCGACTCCGCCACCCGGCAATTGCCACCCGGCCACGTAAGTGTGGCGCACCAATAGGATATGCCCTCGTGCATCGATCACCGCGGCGCGCACGCCGAGCGTCACGCCCCGTGTCAGCCGGCCCCATAGATGCAGCAGGCGCGGCAGGCGGAACACCGGCATGGGGGTGGGGCTTTCTGTGATCATGATCCGCGTTTTGTCCGTAGCGCGTTCCATCGGATGGACGGCGCTGCTATGGAGAGCCCCGTGTTTGTGCTCGCTCATCTCACCGACCCCCATCTCGGTCCGCTGCCGCGGCCGCGGCTCGTCGAGCTCGCCGGCAAGCGGGCGCTCGGCGTCATCAATTGGCGGCGCGGGCGCCGCCGGCGATTTTCCGACGCCACGATCGATCTCCTCATTGCCGACATCAAGGCCGCCGCACCCGATCATATCGCGGTAACCGGGGATCTAGTGAATGTTGGCCTGCCGGCCGAATACCAGACCGGCCTCGGCTTTCTGCAGAATCTCGGCCCCGGCCATTATGTGACGGTAGTGCCGGGCAATCACGACGCCTATGTGCGCTCCACCGCCCATCATGCCCTGCTCAACTGGGGCAACTATATGCGCGGCGATGGCGCCGAAGGCGGCGAGACGGAAGGCGTGGTCGCCGATTTTCCGTTTCCTTTCGTGCGTCGGCGCGGCGACGTTGCGCTGATCGGCGTCTCGACGGCAATTCCCACCCAGCCCTTCATGGCGACCGGCAAGGTCGGGCGTGGGCAGCTGGAGCGATTGGCGCAGCTGCTGACGGAGCTTGGCGGGCAGAAGCTGTTCCGGGTGGTGCTGATCCATCATCCTCCCTGCGGCCATCGCTCCGCCCACAAGCGGCTGCTCGATGCCGAGGCCCTGCGTGCCTGCCTCGCCGCTAACGGCGCCGAGCTGGTGATTTGCGGCCATGACCATCTGCCGATGGTGGAGATGCTCGCCGGTCCCTCGGGCGGGCTGGTGCCGGTGGTCGAGGCGCCGTCCTTCGCCGCTGGCCCGGAGGACAGCCACTGGCCGGGAGGCTATCATCTCTACCGGATCGAGCGCCTGCCGGGCGCAGAATTCCCTTGGCGTTGTACGCTGGAGGCGCGCGGCTTCGCCCGCGGCGACGCCACTGTCGCCACACGCACCACCCGAGTGCTGAGCGCACCGACGGGCAGCTGACCGCCCTAATAACGCCCTTGCAGGAGCAGCCACCCGCCGATGCTTGCGGCGATGCCCGCGAGGAGGCCGAGCAGGAAGATTCCACCATTTCCGCGCCGTGGTGGTGGCTCGTGAGCCTGCGCCGGCGGATGGTGGGGCAGGGGGCGCGGAGCCTCCGGTTCCGGCGGCGCACTGGTGGCGATCGCCTGTTCGCGGGCGATGAGCCGGCGGGCGACATAGCGCGTCACCGCATCGGCGATGTCGTTGGGATTGATGCTTTCCGCCAGCACCCGCCGGCCGGAGCGGGTGTCCTGCAGGAAGCGAAAGGTGCGCCGGTCGCGTCCCAGCGTGACATGCGCGACCATGTCGACGAAGAGGCGCGGGGTCTCACCCGGCATCAGGCCGCGGTCGAACAGGTCGGCATGTTCCAGCGGCACCTCGGCGAAGACTGGGTCGAGAATCTCATTCAGCATGGACAAGCGGACGAGGCTGGCATCGCGCAGCTCGACGATGACGCCGGCCTGCTCGGCAGCTTCCACCCGTGCAGCGCGGATCGCCTCGCGCAGCGACAGGCCGGAAACGTCGCCCCGCTGGTGGCCGCCTTCTTCCATGGATCCCCCGCTCTTCAGCTGCGAGACTAACCGGCGACTCAGGCGCCTGCCATACGCACGCTCCGACTATGTGCCTCTTGGGTTAATAGATGGCCTGCATTAAGGCGGAGGAGAGTGGCGGCGGAGCGAATATGGCACGGTTCGAGATTCCCGAAGGCGTGGTGGCAGTGGAGGACTATGAGCCGGTCGCCCGCGAACGACTGAGTCGAGAGGCATGGGGCTATTATTCGGGCGGCGCCGCCGACGAGACGACGCTGCGCTGGAACCGCGAGGCCTTTGCCCGCCTGCAGCTGAGGAGCCGTGCCTTGCCGGAGATCGCCGGCGGGGGCACCCAGTTGCGGCTGTTCGGGCAGGATTTTACCCATCCGATCCTGGTCGCCCCGACTGCGCATCATCGGCTTGCCGATCCGGCTGGCGAACTGGCGACGCTGGTCGGTGCCGGCGGCGCCAGGGCCGGCATGGTGCTGAGCACCGAGGCCGACGTCACGCTGGAGGAGATCGCCGCGGCGGCGCGGACGCCGCTGTGGTTCCAGCTCTATATCCAGCACGATCGCGGCTTCACGCTCGACCTGGCACGTCGTGCCGAGGCCGCCGGCTACGGCGCGCTGGTGGTGACGGTGGACGCGCCGGTGTTCGGTATGCGCAACACCGAGCAACGGGCCGGCTACAAGCCGCCCAAGCTCTCCGAGCACGCCAATCTCGCGGGATTGCACACCAGCTACTTCGCGTATGCCGAACTCGGGGAGAGCCTGATGTTCGGCGGCTTCATGGATGTGGCGGCGCGCTGGGCAGATATCGAACGGCTGCGCGCGGTTACGAAATTACCGCTCATTCTCAAGGGGATAATGTGTGCGGCGGATGCCGAGCGGGCGATCGGCGCCGGCGCGGATGGCATCATCGTCTCCAACCATGGCGGGCGGGTGCTCGACACGCTGCCGGCAAGCATCGAGGCGCTGCCAGGTGTGGCGAAGGCGGTTGGCAGCCGGGTGCCGGTGCTGATGGATGGCGGAATCCGGCGCGGTACCGATGTTTTAAAGGCGCTGGCGCTGGGGGCGAGCGCGGTGCTGGTCGGACGTCCGGTGCTCTACGGGCTGGCGGTGGCGGGGCCGGCCGGCGTCGCCCATGTGCTGCATCTGCTGCGTTGCGAACTCGAGATCGCCATGGTGATGACCGGCTGCAGCCGGCTCACCGATATCGGCCCGCAGGTGTTCTGGGAGGATCAGTAGAGCGTCTCGCGGTAACGCTGCAACATCTCGGCCTGGGTTTCGGCGGTGGCGAGGCTGAGTTGGTCGCGCAGCATCTCGCCCATGCTCGGCAGACTGTCGCGGGAGACGAAATGCGCCGGGTCCCAGGCATGTGAGCGCATGAAGGCCTTGGCGCAATGCAGATAGGCTTCCTCGACGGTGACCCGCAGCACGGTGGCCGGCTGGCGCCCGTCGACCTCGAAACGGGCGCGCAGATCGGTATCGTCGTGGATCTCGGCGCGGCCGTTCACTCGCAACGTCTCATCGATGCCGGGCACCAGGAACAGCAGGCCGATGGCCGGATTGGCGATGAGATTCGTGAGCGTATCCAGGCGGTTGTTGCCCGGGCGATCGGGGATGAGCAGCGTCGCTGCGTCCTCCACCGCGATGAAGCCGGGGGCGTCGCCGCGCGGGGTGACGTCGGCGCGGCCGTCGGCGCCGAAGCTGCCCAGCATCACCAGTGGCGAGAGCGAGATGAGGCGCTGGCAGTGAACGTCGAGCGCTGGCAGCACCTTGCGCCGGCTGCGCTCGCGTGCCTCGCCATAATGGGCGCGCAGTGCTTCGAGGCTGGTGATGCGGGCCATTTCCGGTCTCCTCAGTTCTTCACGACGAGCTGTACACGATCGGCGGAAAAGCGGGCACGGGTAAACTGGATCGGCTGGCGCTTGGGATCGCCATTGATGCTTTCCACCACCATCACCGCGCGGCCGGGAGGAAGGGCGAGCAGCTCGCGCTCCTCCTCGTCGGCGAGGCGGGCGGTGATGCGGGTTTCCAGCCGCCGGTAGTCGCCGAGGCCCAGCGCCTCCAGGGCCCGAGTGACCGAGCCGGTGGCTGCGGCGATGAAGTCGAGGTCGCGGCAGCGATCGGCAATATACCAATGCGTGCCGATGGTTAGTGGAACGCTGTCGGCTTCGCGAAGCATGTCGAGCCGCAGCACCTCGGTGCCTGGCGGCACTTTCAGGGCGGCCGCGATGTCGGCGTCGGCGGCTTCGATGCGGGAGCCGATCACCCGTCCGCCGGGAGCGCGGCCCTCGCCGGATACGATCTCGGAGAAACGCGTGCGCGGCGTGATCGGATAACGCAGCGGCGGCTCCTTCACGAAGGTGCCGCGACCGGGGGTGGCCTCGATAAACCCTTGATCGGTCAGGGTTGCGAGCGCCCGGCGCAAGGTATGGCGGTTGACGCCGAAGCGCTCCGCCAGTTCCGCCTCGGTGGGAAGCCGGGCGCCCGGCTTCAATCGGCCCTCGGCGATATCCGCCTCGATGCGCTCGGCGATCTGCTTCCAGAGCGCGACACCGCTGCCACGGGCGACGTCGGAGGAGGGGGCCTCTTCGGTGGGCGGCGTCATTGGCGTGTCGTCGGCATCGGTCATCAAGGGCGTGTTCCGTCGTGAACGGCTATTGCGCGTTTGTATAGATTAATATACAAAGTCGGCGTGGTTGTAAACCACAAGACCGCATGCGAGGCCGGATAGAACCGATGCCGCAGAATTCCAAAAAAGATAGCTTTGACAATGAGATGCCGGCACGGCAAGCCGCGCTTGCAACACTCGCCCGCGCCCGGCGCGACGAGCTGGAATCGATGCTCGGGCGCCTTTCCCCCCTGCCGGCGGCCAGCGAGCTGCGGCCGGCGGAGGTCGGGCTGGTGATGCTGCGTGGCCGCACGGGCGGCGATGGCGCGCCATTCAATCTCGGCGAGGCGACGGTCAGCCGCGCCGCCATCCGCATCGAGGGCGGGGCGACGGGTTTCGGCTACCGGCTCGGCCGCGACATCGCCGCGGCCCGGCATGGGGCGCTGATCGATGCGCTGTGGCAGGACGAGGCCCGGCGGGCGGCGGTGGAGGCGGCGCTTGCGCCGGTGCGGGCGCGGCTTGCCGCCGAGGCGGGCGAGGTGCGGGCCGAGACGGCGGCCACCAAGGTCGACTTCTTCACCCTGATGCGCGGGGAGGATTAATCTTGCAGACACAAGAACTTGCGCGGGGCTTCGTCGATCCGGTCTTCGCGGCGCAGGGGGTGTTCCGCGCTGCCATGTGGGCGCTGTCGCGCCCCGGCCGGCCGCAGGAACTGGCGACGGATCTCATCCCCCCGGCACCGCTTTCCCCGGAGGCGGCGGCGTTGGCGCTGGCGCTTTGCGACTATGAGACGCCGGTCTTTCTCGACGCGGCGCTGGCGGCGGAACGGGCGGTCGGCGACTTCCTGCGCTTTCACACCGGGGCGCCGATCGTCGCCGAGCCGGGCCAAGCGCGCTTTGCCTTCATTTCCAATCCATTGAACATGCTTGAGTTTTCCGAGTTTTCGCAGGGAATTCCCGAGTTTCCCGACGCTTCGGTCACGCTGATTCTGCAGGTCGCGAGCTTCGTCGATCACGGCTTCACGCTGGAAGGGCCGGGGATCAAGGGGCGCCTCGGCTTCGGTGCCGCACCGTTGCCGGAGCATTTCGCGGCGCGGATGGCGGCGAACCGAACGCTGTTCCCGCGTGGCATCGACCTGTTGCTGGCGGGTGCCGGACAGGTCGCCGGGCTGCCGCGCTCGGTCGCGGTGAAGGAGGGCTGAAGCATGTATGTGGCGGCAAAGGGCGGCGAAAAGGCCATCCGCAACGCGCACAAGCTGCTAGCTAAGCGACGGCGCGGAAACGAGAATCTTCCCTCGATCACGCTGGAGCAGATCGCCGGGCAGCTCTCGCTGGCGGTTGATCGGGTGATGGCGGAAGGCTCGCTCTACGACACCAATCTGGCGGCGCTGGCGATCAAGCAGGCGCGCGGCGACCTGATCGAGGCGATCTTCCTCATCCGCGCCTTCCGCACCACGCTGCCGCGCTTCGGCAATTCCCGGCCGCTGGATACCGGTGAGATGCTGGTGCGCCGGCGGGTGTCGGCGACCTTCAAGGACCTGCCGGGCGGGCAGCTGCTCGGCCCCACCTTCGACTATACTCATAGGTTACTGGATACCTCGCTGGCGGCGCCCGATGCGTATGGTGAGGTGTATGATCAGGCAGATCCGGTGCCGGCGATGTCCGGTGAGGCCGATCCGGCGGAAAAAATGCCGCGCGTGACCGATCTGATCGGCGCCGAGGGGCTGATCGAGGCCTCGCCCGACGAGGACGGAGCCGAGCCTTTCGACATCACCCGCGCGCCGGTGAGCTTCCCGGTCGACCGCGCCACCCGGCTCCAGACCCTGGCGCGCGGCGACGAGGGCTACCTGCTGGCGCTCGGCTATTCCACCCAGCGCGGCTATGCCCGCTCGCACCCCTTTGTCGGCGAGATCCGCTTCGGCGATGTCGAGGTGGTGATCGACGTGCCGGAGCTGGGGTTCGCGGTTTCCATCGGCGACGTGCAGATCACCGAGTGCCAGATGGTGAACCAGTTCAAGGGCAGCGCCGAGCAGCCGCCGCAATTCACCCGCGGCTACGGCCTCGTCTTCGGGCAGTGCGAGCGCAAGGCGATGTCGATGGCGCTGGTCGAGCGGGCGCTGCGCTGGGCCGAGCTCGGAGAGGAGCCGGGCGCGCCGGCGCAGGACGAGGAATTCGTGCTCTCCCATTGCGACAACGTGCAGGCGACCGGCTTCGTCGAGCATCTGAAGCTGCCGCATTACGTCGACTTCCAGGCGGAGCTGGATCTGGTGCGGCGCATGCGGCGGGAAGCTTCGGAAAAATCGCCTGCGGACGAAATGAAGGAGGCGGCGGAATGACGTCGCAGCACACCGGCGAGATGCCGGCCATCAGCTACAATTTCGCCTATCTCGACGAGCAGACCAAAAGGATGATCCGCCGGGCGATCCTGAAGGCGATCGCTATTCCCGGCTATCAGGTGCCGTTCGCGGCGCGGGAAATGCCGATGCCCTATGGCTGGGGCACCGGCGGCGTGCAGGTGACCGCCGCCGTGCTGGGGCCCGACGACGTGCTCAAGGTGATCGACCAGGGGGCGGACGACACCACCAATGCGGTGGCGATCCGTGGCTTCTTCGAGAAGACCGCCGGGGTGGCGACCACGACCGCGACCACCGAGGCGACGCTGATCCAGACACGGCACCGCATCCCGGAGACGAAGCTGAGCGAGAACCAGATCCTGGTCTATCAGGTGCCGATTCCCGAGCCGCTGCGCTTCCTGGAGCCGCGCGAGACCGAGACGCGGCAGCTGCATGCGCTGGAGGAATATGGCCTCATGCATGTGAAGCTCTACGAGGACATCGCCCGGCACGGCCATATCGCCACCACCTATGCCTATCCGGTGGAGGTGGCGGGGCGCTATGTGATGGACCCCTCGCCGATCCCGAAATTCGACAACCCGAAGATGGATGACTGCCCGGCCTTGCAGC
Source organism: Ancylobacter defluvii (assembly GCF_018390605.1). GTDB lineage: Bacteria > Pseudomonadota > Alphaproteobacteria > Rhizobiales > Xanthobacteraceae > Ancylobacter > Ancylobacter defluvii. Next base: position 245,730 of record NZ_JAHBGD010000017.1, on the reverse strand, counting down.
TGTTCGGTGCCGGGCGCGAGAAGCGCATCTATGCCATTCCGCCCTACACCACGGTGCGCTCGCTGGATTTCGAGGACCACCCGTTCAAGGTGCAGCGCTTCGCCAAGCCCTGCGCCTTGTGCGCGGCGACCGGGGTCTATCTCGACGAGGTGATCCTCGACGACAGGGGCGGGCGGATGTTCGTCTGCTCGGACACCGATTATTGCAACGCGCGGCAGGCGGAAGGGCATCGGGGGGAGATGGCGGCGCCGGTGTCCTCGTCCGGCGGCGCGGTCCTACCTCACCCCACCCCTCTCCCCCACGGGGAGAGGGAGCAGGGGGATGCTCCTTCCCTCACCCTGACGGCGAGGGGGGCCCCGGAAGGGGCGGGTGAAGGGCCTTTCGGCGCGGAGATCGCATCATGACCGACCAAGCCAATCAGGCGCTTGCCGCCGCCGACGCGCCGCTCCTCGTCTCCGAGGGGCTGTCGAAGAATTACGGCGCCCGCATCGGCTGCCGCGATGTCTCGCTCGACATCTATCCCGGCGAGGTGCTGGCGGTGGTGGGGGAATCCGGCTCCGGCAAATCGACGCTGCTCGGGCTGCTCTCCACCGAGCTGGCGGCGAGCGCCGGGCGGGTGAGCTATCGCATGCGCGACGGGGTGCTGCGCGATCTCGCCAGCCTCGGCGCCGCCGAGCGCCGGCTGCTGATGCGCACCGACTGGGGGCTCATACGGCAGAATCCGGCCGACGGGCTGCGCATGGCGGTCTCGGCCGGCGGCAATGTCGGCGAGCGGCTGATGGCGGTCGGCTGGCGGCACTATGGCAACATCCGCCGGGAGGCGACCGACTGGCTCGGGCGGGTCGAGATCGCCGCCGATCGTATCGACGACGACCCGCGCAGCTTCTCGGGCGGCATGCGCCAGCGCTTGCAGATCGCCCGCAATCTGGTGACTAAACCCCGCCTGGTCTTCATGGACGAGCCGACCGGCGGGCTCGACGTCTCGGTGCAGGCGCGGCTGCTCGACCTCATTCGCGGGCTGGTCAGCGAGATGGGGCTGGCGGTGGTGATCGTGACCCACGATCTCGCGGTGGCGCGGCTGCTGTCGCACCGCATGGTGGTGATGCGGCACGGACGGGTGATCGAGACCGGGCTGACCGACCAGGTGCTCGACGACCCGCGCGAGCCCTATACGCAGCTGCTGGTCTCCTCGGTGCTGGCGGCGTGAGGGGGATGGAGATGAACATGGCCGATAAAGCCCCTCACCCTAACCCTCTCCCCCACGGGGAGAGGGAATCCGGTGCACATTCGGTTTCTGATGCTCCTGACAATGCCATGCCGCTTACCTCTCCCCGCGGGGGCGAGGTCGGCCCGCAGGGCCGGGTGAGGGGGGAGGGCGCGGAAACGCGAGGTCCCATCCTCGACGTCGCCGGCGTCGCCAAGACCTTCGTCCTGCATCTGCGCGAGGGGGCTCGATTGCCGGTGGTGTCCGGCGCCGGCTTCGATCTGTATCCCGGCGAATGCGTGGCGCTGGGCGGGCCTTCCGGCGCCGGCAAGAGCTCGCTGCTCAAGATGGTCTATGGCAATTACCGCATCGATGCCGGCCATATAAGGGTGCGCGACGGCGGCGAGGTGGTCGATGTCGCCAGCACCGCGCCGCGCCGGCTGATGAAGCTGCGCGCCACCACCATGGGCTATGTCAGCCAGTTCCTGCGGGTGATCCCGCGCGTCTCGGCGCTCGACGTGGTGGCCGAGCCGCTGGTCGGCGACGGGGTGTCGCGCGAGGAGGCGCTGGCGACGGCGGGCGCGCTGCTGGCGCGGCTGAACCTGCCGGAGCGGCTGTGGAGCCTGCCGCCGGCCACATTTTCCGGCGGCGAGCAGCAAAGGGTGAACATCGCCCGCGGGCTGATCGCCCATCGCCCGCTGCTGTTGATGGACGAGCCGACCGCCTCGCTCGACGCCGCCAACCGGCAGGTGGTGATCGGGCTGATCGAGGAGAAGAAGCAGGCCGGCGTCGCCATTCTCGGCATCTTCCACGATGCCGAGGTCCGCGAGGCGGTGTGCGACCGGGTGATCGACGTGACGGATTTTGCGAGAGCGGCGTGAGCGTGCCGCGTGAGGACAAGATGAGCGAGACGATCCTGGCTAACGCCATGCTGGTGCTGGAGGACGAGGTGCGGCGTGGCCATCTCGTCATCCGCGACGGGCTGATCGCCGAGATCGGCGAGGGCAGCGCCCCGGCGGGCGCCATCGATTTCGAGGGCGACTATCTGCTGCCCGGCTTCGTCGAGCTGCACACGGATCACGTGGAAGGCCATCTCTATCCGCGCCCGCGAGTGATGTGGAACGCCTTTGCCGCGGTCACCGCCTATGACGCGCAGATCGCCAGCTCCGGCATCACCACGGTGTTCGATTCGCTGCGCGTGTGGCCGGACAAGAAGGCGGTCGGCATGGACGGCGACGCGTCGCTGCTCGCCTCCACCATCGATCAGGCGGCGAAGGCCGGCCTTTTGCGCGCCGAGCACCATGTGCATCTGCGCTGCGAGGTGGCGGCCGACGGGGTGGTGGAGGATGCCGAGAAGCTGATGGCGGCCTGCGACGTGCGCCTGGTCTCGCTGATGGACCATACGCCGGGGCAGCGGCAGTTCCTCACCGAGGAGCATTTCCGCAGCTACTACAAGAAGAAGAGCGGCATGACCGATGCGGAGATGGACGTGATCGTCGCCGACCGGCTGATCGCCCATGAGCGCCATGCCCGCGCCAATCGCGAGCGGCTGGTGGCGATCGCGCACCGGCGCGGCATCGTGCTGGCAAGCCATGACGATGCCTCCGACGCGCATGTGGGCGAGGCCATCGAGGATGGCGTCGCCATCGCCGAGTTCCCGACCACGGTGGCGGCGGCGCAGGGCTCGCACGCCGCCGGCATAAGGGTGCTGATGGGGGCGCCGAACGTGGTGCGCGGCGGCTCGCATACCGGCAATGTCGCCGCCGAGGATCTGGCGCGGCGCGGCGTGCTCGACATCATGAGCTCCGACTATGTGCCGGGCAGCCTGCTGCTCGCCGCCTTCGCGCTGCCGGGTCTGGTTGATGGCATCAGCCTGCCGCAGGCGGTGGCGATGGTGAGCGCCAATCCCGCCGACGCGGCGGGGATGGGCGATCGCGGCCGGCTGCGGCAAGGGCTGCGGGCCGATCTGCTGCGCGTCTCGCGCGCCGGGCCGGTGCCGGTGGTGCGCACGGTCTGGCGCGAGGGCGAGCGGGTGGCGTGAGGCGCGACCCGGTCTTAAGACGGGTGGCGGAGAGCAGGCGGGAGGCGGATACGTGAGTATCGGTGCGGCAGCGGACGGCAAGGCCCGCAATGAGGTGGACCGGATCGGACCCGGCACGCTGGTGCTGGTTGTCGGCCCGTCCGGTGCCGGCAAGGACACACTGCTGAGCTATGCCCGCGAGCGGCTCGCCGGGTCGTCGGGACTTGCTTTCGCGCGCCGGCGCATCACCCGACCCGTCGACGCCACCGAGGACCATGTGAGCGTCGATGAGGCCACCTTCCAGCGCGCGGCGGCGGCGGGCGAGTTTCCGCTGCACTGGCGGGCGAACGGGCTGTCCTATGCGCTGGGACCGGAGGTCGCGGAAGCGATCCGGGGTGCCGCAGCGGTGGTGGCGAACGGCTCGCGGGCCGCTGTGAGGGAGGCGTGCGCGCGCTTTTCCGATGTGCGGGTCGTGCTGATCACCGCGCCGCCGCAGGTGCTGGCGGCGCGCATCGCCGCGCGGGGCCGCGAGAGCGCGGAGGATGTGGTGCAGCGGCTGAAGCGCGAGCCGGCATTGGACCGGGCGCCGGAGCTGACGCTGGTGAATGACGGCCCTCCCGAGGCAGCCGGCGAGCGGCTGGTGGCGTATCTGCAACGGCTGGCGGCGGCATAGGTCGCGATCCTTGCCGCTTCCCGATGCGTGCCGCAAAGCGGGATTGCTTGGCCGGCCCGAACGCGCCGAGGCGAGGCACGCCGACAATGCCGACCTGTTTCGGACCCTGCCGCCGGGTGGCCGGGCGCGCCGCATGACCGCCCTCCGCCGGGGGCGTGGCAGGTCCGGCTCGTCACCGGAGCACAAATGACGACGGCCGGGACGAGGCCCGGCCGCATTCAATCCGACGATGCTGTCGCAGGCAGGTTCACTGGCGGTATTGCTGGATGCGGGTGGTGCGCAGGCCGGCGAGGCCGTGGCGGTCGATCGAGGCCTGCCAGGACAGGAATTCCTCGGTGGTAAGGGTGTAACGCTTGCAGGCTTCCTCAAGGCTCAGGAGCCCGCCACGCACGGCGGCGACCACCTCGGCCTTGCGGCGAATAACCCAGCGGCGCGTATCCGGGGGAGGAAGATCAGCAATGGTCAACGGACTGCCGTCCGGTCCGATCACGTATTTCACCCTGGGGCGGTAGGCCTCGGTCATTGTACGCTCACTCATGACACCCGAACTTATGAGATGATGGTATCCTGACAGCGATAAATATTTTCCTAAACGAATCACGAGCCGGTGAGTTCACGAAGGTTAAGGCGTTATTAACATCCACGAAACTTTTTGTTTACCTTGCGGAATCTTCGCCGGCCAATTATCCGCTGGCGAATACGCTGAAAACCGCAGGCGCCGGGCGGGTTGCGCCGCCGGGGCGGGATTTCGTACAAACGGGTTCATCGAGCCGCCTCGACGTCCTATATAGGGATGACGACACTCTCCCGCTCCCAGGCCTTCGTGGTCGCAGACCCGCCGCTCGCCATGATCCGCCTCGACGATACAGGCCGTACCCCCAAGGACACCCGCGTGGTGGTGGCGATGTCGGGCGGGGTGGATTCCTCGGTGGTCGCCGCGCTCTATGCGCAGGCCGGCTACGAGGTGCTCGGCGTCACCCTGCAGCTCTACGACCATGGCGAGGCGATGCACCATCGCCCCGGCGCCTGCTGCGCCGGGCAGGACATCTACGATGCCCGCCTGGTCTGCGAGAAGCTGGGCATCCCGCATTACGTGCTCGACTATGAGAGCCGGTTCCGCGACGCGGTGATCGAGCGCTTCGCCGATGCCTATGCGAGCGGCGAGACGCCGATCCCCTGCGTCGACTGCAACCGCACCGTCAAGTTCCGCGACCTGATGGAGACGGCGAAGGACCTCGGCGCCGACATCCTCGCCACCGGCCATTACGTGACCAGCCGCGGGCTGCCGGACGGCACGCGCGCCTTGTACCGACCGCTCGACGAGAGCCGCGACCAGAGCTACTTCCTCTACGCGACGACGCAGACGCAGATCGACATGCTGCGCTTCCCGCTCGGCGAGACCACCAAGCCGGAGGTGCGGGCGCTGGCCGAGGGCTTCGGCCTGAAGGTGGCCGACAAGCCGGACAGCCAGGACATCTGCTTCGTGCCCAACGGGCACTACACCGACATCGTCGAGAAGCTGCGCCCCGAGGCCGGCGAGCCGGGCGACATCGTGCATCTCGACGGAAGGGTGCTCGGCCGCCATGCCGGGGTGATGCGCTACACCATCGGCCAGCGCAAGGGGCTGGGCATCGCCGCCGCCGAGCCGCTCTATGTGGTGGGCATCGATGCCCGCCAGCGCCGGGTGCTGGTGGGGCCGCGCGCGGCGCTGGGCGTCACCGAGGTGCGCATCGACGAGGTGAACTGGCTCGGCGACGAGAGCCTCGACGCGGCGCTCGATGCCGGCCGCGAGATCTATGTGAAGGTGCGCTCGACCCGGGCGCCGGTGCCCGGCCAGCTCGGCCGCGCCGGCGACGACGTCCATCGCGGCGCGCCGGTGGTGCGTCTCGCCGCCGCGGAGGAAGGGGTGGCGCCGGGCCAGGCCTGCGTGTTCTATGCCGACGCCTCGTCCGGGGCGCGATTGCTCGGCGGTGGGGTGATTCGCCGCGCGCCAAGCGCCTTCACAGCGCTGACACGCGGTCAGGAGATGGTGGCGAACGTCCGTACCGCGTGAGTCGGGCGTCGCGCCGGGATCGGCCGCGAGGCCGGGGCCGGATATGTTGGGGGAAAGCATGACGACCGATCTCGACCGCGCCACCGTTGAAGAAGCCTATGCCCGCTGGGCTCCGGTTTATGACGTGGTGTTCGGCGCGGTGTTCGATGCCGGTCGCAAGGCGGCAATCCGCGCGGCGGAAAAGATCGGCGGGCGTATCCTCGAATTCGGCGTCGGCACCGGCCTCGCCCTTCCCAACTACAAGCGCTCCAACCGGCTGATCGGCGTCGATATCTCCGAGCCGATGCTCCACAAGGCCCGCGAGCGGGTGAAGAAGGAGCATCTGCGCCATGTCGAGGGGCTGTGCCTGATGGACGGCGCGCATCTCGGCTTTGCCGATGAGAGCTTCGACGTGGTCATCGCCCAGTTCGTCATCACCGTGGTGCCGCATCCCGAGGAGACGCTGGACGAGATGGCGCGGGTGCTGAAGCCGGGCGGCGAGATCATCCTGGTCAACCATCTCGGTGCCGAAGACGGGCCGCGCGCGGTGTTCGAGCGCTGGTTCGCCCGCAAGGCGCGCAAGCTCGGCTGGCGGCCGGAATTCCAGTTCGCCCGGCTGCGCAACTGGGCGCTGCAGAACGGCACGGTGGACCTGCCGGTGGCCAAGGATGTCGGGCTCGGCATGTACACGCTGGTGCGGTTCAAGAAGCTGAGCGCGGCCGAGCAGGCGGCGCGGGGAGCGAGCACCGAGGCGGTACAGGTGGCGTTGGCGGGATAGTCCGTCCGGTCAGGCTCCGGCCCTCCGTCTTCAGCCATTCACCTCCCCCGCCGCCGCGATCACCTCCGCCACGATCTCCCGCACGTCGTCCTCGGTGGTGCGGTGGTTGACGAAGCAGGCGCGCAGGGCGAAGCGGCCGTCTATGGTGGCGTTGGACAGGAAGACTCGCCGCCGCGCGATGAGCCGGCGCAGCAGCGCCTCATTGTCCTTCTCGCGATGACGGAAGCACACCGCGCTGAGCGGCCCGGACGACAGCAGCTCCAGCTCGGGATGCGCGGCGATTTCCGCCTCCAGCAGCCGTGCATGCGCGAGGTCGCGGGCGATGGCGGCGCGGAAGGCGGCGCGGCCGTGATATTGCAGCGACAGCCACAGCTTGAGCGCCCGGAAGCGGCGCGACAGTTCGAGGCTTTCCTCGAAAAAGGCGAAGGCCTCCTCCGGATCGGTGTTCAGCGCCCGCACATAGTCGCCGCTATGCGAGAAGGTCGTCTGCGCGACGTCGCGATGGCGATGCAGCAGGCAGCCGCAATCGACCGGCTGGTACAGCCATTTATGCGCATCGAGCGACAGCGAATCCGCTTCCGACAGGCCGTCGAACAGCGCCGGCGCGGCGAGTGACGCCAGCACGCCGAAGGCGCCGTCGACATGCATCCACATGTCCTCCCGCCGGGCGATCGCGGCGATGGGGCGCAGCGGGTCGATGGCGCCGGTCGCCACCGTGCCGGCGGTGGCCACCACCGCGAGCGGCGTGCGGCCGGCGGCGCGGTCCTCGGCAATGGCGGCCTCCAGCGCGTCGACGCGCAGGCGCATATCGGCATCGACCGGGATGAGCCGCAGGTTGCGGCGGCCGAGGCCGATCAGCGCCACCGCCTTCGGGATCGACATGTGCACCTGCTCGGAGGCATAGACCACGCCGGGCCGGACGCCATCCTCATTGGCCGGCAGCCTGGCCTCGCGGGCCATGGCGAGCGCCATCAGATTGGCCGAGGAACCGCCGCCGCACAGCGAGCCGGTGAAGCCGGGGCAGCCGACCGCCTCGCCGAGCCAGCCGATCACCGCCCGCTCGACGGCCACCGCCGCCGGGGCGGAGCGCCAGGCGCCGACATTCTGGTTGAGCGCCGAGGCGAGCAGGTCGCCCAGCGCGCCGACCGGCTCGCCGGAGCCGAACACATAGCCGAAGAATCGGCCGCCGGAGGGGCGGGAATGCTCGGCGATGGCGGAGAAGTCCTCCAGCACCGCGGCGCCGCGGCCGTCCTCGGCCCAGGGGCGGGCGAACAGCCGTGCCGTCTCGCCGCCGCCGGTGCGCGGATAGGCCGGGCGCTGGTCCAGCCCGGACCAGTAGCCGGCGGCAAGCTGCGCGGTGGCCTCGACGAGGCCGGCGAGTTCCGCGGCGGGGATGTCCAGCGGCCGGTCCTGCCGCGGGTCGATGCCGTCCTGTCGCGCGTCCTGGTCCATCTTCGCCCCCGGCTGGTCCCGGCTTCCCGGAGCCGGTTGCGCCGGAGGCTAGGCCCTCCCGGCGCGCCCGACAATGCGGGGCGGGGGCGTCACGTCGTCCAGGCCAGCGCCGGCCCCACGGGGACGATGCCGGTGGGGTTGATGGTCTTGTGGCTCTCGTAATAATGCCGCTTGATGTGGGTGAGGTTCACCGTCTCCGACACGCCCGGCACCGTGTAGAGCCGCTGCAGGTAGCGCGACAGGTTGGGATAGTCGGCGATGCGGCGGATGTTGCACTTGAAGTGGCCGACATAGACCGCATCGAAGCGGATCAGCGTGGTGAACAGCCGCCAATCGGCTTCGGTCAGCGTGGCGCCGAAGAGATAAGGGCCGTCGGCGAGCCGTGCTTCCAGTTCGTCGAGCATGGCGAACAAGGCGAGCACCGCCTCCTCATAGGCCTCCTGCTTGGTGGCGAAGCCGGCGCGGTAGACGCCGTTGTTCACCGCGTCGTAGATGCGGGAATTGAGCGCGTCGATCTCCGCCCGCAGCGGCTCGGGATAATAATCGTGCCGGTCGTCGGTGAAGGCGTCGAAGGCCGAATTGAACATGCGGATGATCTCCGCCGATTCATTACTGACGATGGTGCCGCGCCGCCGGTCCCACAGCACCGGCACGGTGACGCGGCCGGAATAATGCGGGTCGGCCTGCAGATACACCTCGTAGAGCCGCTGCTTGCCGAGCACCGAATCCTCGGTGGCGCCCATGGTGGGGCGCTGGGCGTGATCGACGAACACCCAGCCTTCCTCGCCCATATAGGGATCGACGACGCTGACGCCGATCAGGCTCGACAGCCGCTTCAGCTGGCGGAAGATCAGCGTGCGATGCGCCCACGGGCAGGCATAGGAAACATAGAGATGGTAACGCCCGGCCTCGGCGGCAAAGTCGCCCTCGCCGGAGGGGCCCGGCGCGCCATCGGCGGTGATCCAGTTGCGGAAACGGGTGGTGGTGCGCTCGAAACGCCCGCCGGTGCTCTTGGTATCGTACCAGCTATCGGCCCATTTTCCGTCGACCAGCAATCCCATCGTGCGTCTCCCTTGGCTCGCGGGGGAGAACCTAGGCCGAAAGCGCCTGGATGGCACGCCGCCATCGGTTGCGCCGGCGAGAAGCAGGTATTGCGGCAACGCGCGCGGGCTGCGTTTTCGGTTTTCCGAAGCGCGGAAACACGCCATCTCCTGTTTTTTGCGCAACTCTGGACGCAAAACCGCTTCACGTTTTGGCGGAAATGGCTAGAGCCGTTTGGCGTAGAGCCGGGTGCCGGTGAGGCCGCCATGCGGCTTCAGCGCGAAATCCGGGATCTCGCCGCAGAACACGAAGCCGTGCCGCTCATAGAGGCCGGCCGCGCCGCCGTCGCTGGCGGTATCGAGGACCAGCAGGCTGCGGCCGCGCTCGCGGGCGATGACCTCGGCGGCGCGCAGCAGCGAACTGGCGATGCCGCGGCCGCGACACGCCGGCAAGGTCATCATCTTGGCGATCTCGGCGCGGTGCGGCTGGTTCTCCGGCAGGCCGAGCTGCAGCGTCACCGTGCCGGCGAGCGTGTCGCCGAGAAAGGCGCCGAGCACCACCCGGTCGCCACGGGCGGCGGCGTCGAGCGCGGCACGCCAGAAGCCGGCGGCCTTCTCCGGCGCCAGCGGGTGCATGAAGCTGACCGAGCCGCCCTCCGCCACGGTCTCGACGAGCAGGGTGGCGAGGGCGTCGACGGTGGCGGCGTTGGCGGCGAGCGGGCGGATGGTGATGTTGGGCGTGTCCGGCATGGCGGGGCTCACAGGCGGGTGAGGGCGACGATGTAGCGGCAGGGAGCTTCGCCCTCATTGGCGAAGGTGACCTCCGCCGGCGGTCCGAAGCCGAGCGCGTCGCCGGGTGCAAGCTCGTGGCGCTCGCCGCCCTCGATGAGGGTGAGCGCGCCGGCGCGCAGCTGCAACACCTGGCGAATCGACGCATAGGAGGAGGCGGGCAGGGTGACGCGGCCGCCGGGCGGCAGCTCGACCTCGACCAGCTCGACCGGATGATCCGGCCGGGCGAAGACCTGCCGGCGGACATAGCCGGTGGCGGGATCGCGCCAGAGCGGCTGGTCGGCGGCGCGCACGAGCCGGTCGCCACCCTCGGCGCGCACCAGCAGGCCGGCGAGAGTAAGATCGAAGGCGCTGGCGAGCCGCACCAGCGTCACCGCCGTCGGGCTGATCTCGCCGCGCTCGATCTTGCTGATGGTCGCCTTGCCGACCCCGGCGCGGCCGGCGAGATCGGCCAGCGACCAGCCGCGGGCCTCGCGCTCCAGTTTGAGGCGGCGGGCGAGGCGGGTTTCGGTATCGTCAATTAAACTAGACATTCATCTCTTATAGGAGACGAAGGGGCGACGATCAAGCGGGCCGGCGTGACGGCAGGGATGGGATGCCGGATCGGGTGTGCTTCCGATGCGCGCGCTTCTCCCCTCGACCTGCGTCCCGGCCTGTGCTATCCGGCCGAACCTTTTTTGGGAAAGACGGCGATGGCCCCGAGGCCGATGCAGCGACGACGAGACGAGATGACCCGCGTGGAGATGCTTCCATGCGCGGGTGATTTCGCTCGCCGGTGCCAGCAGCCGTGACGCCACGGTCGCTCGGCGCGGCGATGTGCCGACCTTGAGCCTGCCGAGCGCCGACATGACCGAACTCTCCATTACCGTCCTGACTGAGAAGCCTTCCGACGACGCCGCCATCGAGCGGCTGGTGGCCCGCACCTTCGGGCCCGGCCGCTATGCCCGCACCGCCTATCGGCTGCGCGAGGGCAACACCCACCGGCTCGACCTCTCCTTCACCGCCTATATCGGCACCATGCTGGTCGGCTCGGTGCGGCTGACGCCGATCACCATCGGCAATGCTGCGGCGCTGCTGCTCGGCCCGCTCACCGTCGAGCCGCCGTTCCGCTCGCACGGCATCGGCCGGCGGCTGGTGGAGCGCTGCCTGGAGGCGGCGCGGGCCCAGTTCGGCCGGGAGGACGCGGCGCGGCTGGTGCTGCTGGTCGGCGACGAGCCCTATTATGGCCGGATGGGCTTCAAGCGGGTGCCCCACGGCCAGGTGAGCCTGCCCGGTCCGGTGGACCCGGCGCGGGTACTGGTGTGCCCGCTCGACGACACGCCGCTGGACGCGGTGCGGGGGCCGGTACGCAAGGCGTTCGCGACGACGCTGCCGGCCGCGGCGGAGTAGGCGGGGCCGGCGGCCGACGCCTCATCCGCGCGGTTCCGGCGATCCGGCGATGTCATAGGCGAGGCGGACCATGCCGAGCGGCAGGGCCTCGCTTTCGCGCAGAGCGAGCGACGTCGAGCCGACGGCGCCGGGTGGAAACAGCCGCACGCCGTCGCCGAGCAGCAGCGGAATGACGAACAGGTCGAGCCGATCGAGGCCGCCGGCGGCGAGGAAGGCGGCCTGAAGCTGGGCGCCGCCGACCACCCATGCCGCGCCGTCGCCGGCGCGCAGTTCCGCGATGAGCTCGGCGACATCGCCATGCCAGGCCGACACGCCCGCAGGCGCGGCGGCGAGCGGGCGCGAGGTGACGATCAGGCCGCGCTTGCCCGCATAGAGCCAGCCGGACTCAAAGGAGAGGATCTGCTCGAAGGTGAGCCGCCCCATCACCACGGTGTCGATGCCGGCGATGAAGCGCTCATAGCCGAAATCGACGCTATCGAAGGGCTTGAGCCAGCCGATACCGCCCTCGGCATCGGCGATGAAGCCATCGAGGCTTACGGCCATATAGCCGCAGATACTGGCCATGGGTCGCTCCCTTGCCGCGAATCGGGGCGGGAATCATGACGCAAGGTCATGTTCTCTGCCAAGCGGGGGAAGCCGGCCGGCGGGCGCGGTGCCGGCTTCCCCTTCGCAAGTGTGGCGTGGTCGATGCGGCTCGTTACAGGGCGCCGATCAGCGCCGTGTGGAACGCCTCGGGCGATTCGACCTGCGGCGAATGGCCGAGGCCGGGAAACTCGATGAGCCGGGATTTCGGGATCGCCCTGGCCGCCGCCTTGCCGAGTTCGGCATAGTTGCCGAGCGCCGCCGCGACCTCCGGGGACGCACGGTTGGCGCCGGGGGCGGTCTTGTCGGTCATGCCGATCATCAGCACGGTCGGCACGGCGATGTTGCCGAACTCGTAGACTACCGGCTGGGTGTAGACCATGTCGGAGGTCTGCGCCTGGTTCCAGGCGACGCTCTCGCGGCCGACGCCGGCATAGAGCCCCGCCGCCATCTCGACCCAGCGGTCGTAGTCCGGCTTCCATTGGCCGTTATAGTAGAACTTCAGCTGATAGGCCTTGATACTGGCGGCGGTGGTCTTCAGCTCGCCCTGATAGAGCTGGTCGATGGTGGCGTAGGGCACGCCTTTGGCCTTCCAGTCCTCGAGGCCGAGCGGGTTCACCATGATCAGCTTGTCGGTGGCGGTGGGGAAGGACAGCGCGTAGCGCGCCGCCAGCATGCCGCCCATCGAATGGCCGATGATCGTCGCCCGCTCGATGCCGAGCGAGGCGAGGAGTTTGTGGGTGTTGTCGGCGAGCTGGTGGAAGCTGAACTGATAGCCCTTCGGCTTGGTCGAGGCGCAGAAGCCGATCTGGTCCGGCACGATGACGCGGTAGCCGGCCCGGGTCAGGGCATCGATGCTGCCCTCCCAGGTGGCGCCGCAGAAATTCTTGCCGTGCAGCAGCACCGCCGTGCGGCCATTGGGATCGGCGACCGGGCCGATATCCATATAGGCCATGGACAGATCCTGTCCCTGCGAGGCGAGGGCGAAACGCTTCAGCGGGTGCGGATACTCGAAGCCTTCGAGCTGGGCGCCGTAGGTCGCGGCGGGTGGGGGCGCAGCGGATTGGGTTGTGGCGGTCTGGGCGTGGACAAGGGCCGGGCAGGCAATGACGGCAATCGACAGGCAGAAACGGGCGAGAACATGGGGATGGGCGAAATTCACCGGATCGAGCCTCCGCAATCATGGGTCGTCCGCGGCGGCTGGTGCCGGCGCGGCTGCGGCGAGGCTAGGGTGGTGACGCTGCGGCAGACAGTCACGAGGCCGGGAGGCTGGCCGGCATCCCTTCAACAATGAGCGAGGGAGGCCGACCCGCGAGGGTCGCTACCGCCCCTCGCGGGCCCAGGCGGCGGCGATGCCGGCCATGAGGATGAGCAGGCCGGACAGCCCGGCGAAGAGCGGGAACAGGCCGAGCCCACGCACCACCGAGACGTCGCGCAAGGCGAGGCCCATCCAGTCCTCGCCGGCGAAGCGCTCGCCGGAGCGCACCGCCACCACGCGCGGCACGCCGCCGGCAAGGTCCGCCATCCGCCAGACGCCGCCGCCGGTGGCGGCCAGCACCGGGCGCAGCGTTTCGGTGGTCGAGGTCACCTCGGCGAATTCGCGCGGATTGAGCGGGCCGACATTCACCAGCGCGGTGTGGGTGCCGTCGCTGGCCCGCCACAGGCCGAGCATGTCGGCCGGGAAGGTGGCGCGGAACAGGCCGGGCTCGACCGAGGCCAGCGTCAGGGTGCGGGTCTGGCCGGTCGGGTTGGTGACGACGATGGTGGGGGCGGTGTCGCCCATGGTCTGGCGCTCGACGACGAGGTCCGGGCCGTGGGCGGTGAGGCGCAGGCGCTCCTCCTCGAGGTCCGGCTCCTTCATCAGCCAGTGCGACAGCCGGCGCAGCAGGTCGATATAGGGTCCGCCGCCCTCGAAGCCGCGCGCCCACAGCCAGAAGTGATCCGACAGCAGCAGGGCGACGCGGCCCTCGCCGACGCGGTCGAGCAGCAGGATCGGCTTGCCGTCCGGCCCGTCCATCACGCTGGTGCCGCGGGCACCCTGGGTATCGACGATGCGGAAGAAGCGCGCCCAGGCCGGCGGATTGCTCTCCGAGCCCGGCAGGGCGCGGGTGACCGGGTGCCGGCGGCCGGCATCTGTGAGCCCGGCGCGGAACGGCGTCTCGGTCATGTGGCCGGTCGGGGCGGCGGGCAGCACCGCTTCCAGCGGGGTATTGAACACCGAGCCGTCCGATATGTAATCGGTGCCGGCGGCCACCAGTAGCGCGCCGCCTTCCTCGACATAGCGCACGATATTGTCGAAATAGATCATCGGCAGCACGCCCTGCTGGGCGTAGCGATCGAAGATGATCAGGTCGAAATCCTTGATCTTCTGCTGGAACAGCTCGCGCGTGGGGAAGGCGATCAGCGACAATTCGTTGATCGGCGTGCCGTCCTGCTTCTCCGGCGGGCGCAGGATGGTGAAGTGCACGAGGTCGATATTGGCGTCGGACTTCAACAGATTGCGCCAGGTGCGCTCGCCGACATGCGGCTCGCCGGAGACCAGCAGCACCCGCAGCTTGTCGCGCACCCCGTCGATGGAGACGGCGGCGCGGTTGTTCACCGGGGTCAGCTCGCCCTCCAGCCCGGCGGCCTCGATCTCGACGATGTTGGCGCCGGCATGAGTGATCTCGACATCGACGCGGGCCTCCTGGCCGGCGGTGACGATGGGGCGCGCCACCACCTCGCCGTCGCGGCGCACGGTGACGCCGACGCGGGCACCGGCGGGCGCGCCCTCGTCGACCACGCGGTAGCCGATGGTCTGGTTCTGCCCGACGATACCGAAGCGCGGGGTGGCGGTGAGCGCCACCCGGCGGTCACGCTCGCCCGCCTGGCCGGAGACGATGGCGTGCACCGGGGCGCGGAAGCCGAGCGCCGCCATGTTGGCGGGGATGTCGTGCACGCGGCCATCGGTGAGGAAGATGGCGCCGGCCACCCGCTCGGGCGGCACGTCGGCGAGCGCGGCGGAGAGCGCGGTGAACAGGCGGGTGCCGTCGACCTCGCCGGCCCCGGCGCCGGCATCGACGAAGCGGATCTCGGCGCCCTGCTCCTTGAGGCGGGCGAGGCGGGTCTCCAGCTCGGCGCGGGCGGCCTCGGTCATCCGGTTGCGGTCGCCGAAATCCTGGCTGGCGCTCTTGTCGACGACGACGGCGACCACGGTGGAGAGCGGCTCGCGCTCCTCGCGGGTCAGCGAGGGATTGGCCAGCGCCAGCACCGCCAGCGCCAGGGCGAGGCCGCGCAGGATCGCGCCGCGCGAGCGGGCGACGATGAGCAGCAGCGCGACGGCGCCGGCGACCACGGCGCAGGCGATGAGGAACGGCAGCGGGATCAGCGGATCGAAGGCGAGGCCGAGATTCATCGGGCGGGGCCTCCGTCAATGATGCGATTGGCGGTCTTCCACCTCTCCCCGTGGGGGAGAGGTCGCCGCGCAACGTCGCATGAGGGGACAGGGCGATGGCGGAACGAAGGAAGGCCCCTCACCCCAGCCCTCTCCCCCACGGGGAGAGGGAGTCCGGGTCCTGTCGCTCCGAGGGGACCGAAGCCGCCTTCGAGGGCATCTCCAATGGCAATAGGGAATTGTGGCGCGGCGGCGAGACGGGAAGAAACGCTCATTGCCCCAGCCTTTCCAGCAGCGCCGGGACATGCACCTGGTCGGCCTTGTAGTTGCCGGTCAGCACATACATCACCAGATTGGCGCCGGAGCGGAAGGCGAGCTCGCGCTGGCGGGCGCCGCCCTCCGCCAGCGGCAGCAGCGGGCCGCCATCCGGGGCGGTCGCCCAGGCGCCGGCAAGGTCGTTGGAGGTGATCACTACCGGCGAGACGCCGTCGCCGGCACGGGCCGGGCGCTCCTCGCCCTCCTCGGCCGGGGGCAGCGCTTCCACCCAGGTGGTGCCGCCGGTGAAGCGGCCGGGGAAGTCACGCAGCAGATAGAACGCCTTGGTGAGCACGTGATCGCGCGGCACCGGCTCCAGCTCCGGCACGTCGAGCCCGTCGAGGATCTGGCGCAGCGCGGCGTTGGTCGGCGTGGCGCCGCCGACGCCGGGAATGGTGGTTTCGGCATCGCGGGTGTCGAAGACGATGGTGCCGCCCTGCTTCATGAAGGCATCGACGCGGGCGAGCGTCGCCGGCGCCGGGCGCTGGGCGTTGGCCAGCACCGGCCAGTAGAGCAGCGGGAAAAAGGACAGCTCGTCGCGGGTGAGATCGACGCCCATCGGCTCGCCGGCCTCCAGCGCGGTGCGCTCGCCGAGGAAGTCGGTGAGCGCCTTGAGGCCGGAGGCGCTGACCTCGTCGGTCTCGGCATCGCCGGTGACGACATAGGCAAGGCGGGTGGCGCTGGTGGCCTTCACCGCATAATCGATCTCCGCCGGCGTCATCGGCTTGTCGGGCCGCGCGGCCGGCTGGCCGGCAGCGGCCGGCGCTGGAGCCTGCGTCATCTGCGGCGCCGCCGGCGCGGTCTGGGCGAAGGCCGGGGCCGCCAGCAGGCCGGAGAGCAGGCCGGCGAGGGCGACGGCCAGGATGAGGCTCGCGGCGGTGGAGGCCCGGCGCGGCGAAAGGCGGGACAGGCCGCCGGCGAGCAGGAACACGATCATGGCATCCACCAGCAGGAGGGCGAGCAAAGCGAGCAGCAGCGGCGCGCGCAGATCGCGCGGGGCGGCATCGCGATAAGGCTCGATCCGGCCGAGGGCCGAGAGGTCGAGCGGCGCCAGCCGGTCGGCGGGCAGCAGCGCGTTGACGGCCACCAGACCCTCCGGCGGACCGTAGAAGCCGGGGGGATGGTCGGCGCTGGCGCGGCCGTTGAAGCCGACCGGGATCGCCCGCGCGGTCGGCGTGACCGGCCGGAAGGCGCCGAAGCCATCGAGCAGGCGCGACGGCGGCACCGTCTCGCCGGTGGTCGCGGTCTCGCCAACGGCGGCGCCCTCGGACGAGGCCTCGGCGGCGCTGGAGCCGCCGAGCGCCACCACCCGGCGCAGCATGTCGACGAAGGAGCCCGACAGCGGCAGGTTCGACCATGACGTGTCGGCTGTGACGTGGAACAGCACCACCATGCCGGCGCCGCGCTTCTCGCCGGTGACCAGCGGCGTGCCGTCGGTGAGCGTCGCCCAGGTGCGGTTGGCGAGCAGGCCGTCCGGCTCGGCGAGCACCTGGCGGCCGACGGTGACGTCGTTCGGCACCGGCACGTCGCGGAACGGCCCATCCGGCGAGAAGCCGCCGAGCGTCTGCGGCTGCTCCCAGGACAGCGAGCCGCCGAGCACCCGGCCGCCGCGGCGCAGCGTCACCGGCACCAGATCGTCCGAGCCATTGGCGAGGCGCGGGCCGGCGAAGCGGATCAGCACGCCGCCGCCCTCGATCCAGCGCTCAAGCCGCTGATGCACGTCCGGCGGGATGGTGCCGACATCGGACAGCACGATCACCGGCAGGCGCTGGTCGATGAAGCGCGCCACGGCTTCCGGGGTGGCGGCGCCGTCGGCGGTGCGGATATCGGCGAACGGGCCGAGCGCGCGGGTGAGGTAATAGGATGGGGAGAGCAGCGGCTGGCGCTGATCGGCGGTGACGCCGGAAACCAGGCCGACGGTGCGCCGGCGCCAGCGCTTGTCGAGCAGCTGGACGGCACCGGCGGATTCGACGCCGGCGATATCCAGGCGCGCCACTTCGTTGCGGATCTCGACCGGCATGTCGAAGCGCGCCTCGGTCTCGCGGGCGCCGGGCTCGAAATTGAACGGCGCCTCGCCGAGGGTCAGGCCGCGCATGTCGAGGGCGCGCACGGTGCCGGCGCGCGGCAGGGTCTGGCGATCGGCGCGCACCACCTTCACGGTGAGGGCGCCGGCGGCATTGTCGGCGCCGGTCAGCGCCAGCGGCTCCTCGACGCCGTCGGCCAGCGTGGTGAGCGGGTGCGGGCCGACCAGGGCGGCGAGCTCGGCGGCGAAGCCGTCGGTGCCGTCGAGCCGCACGCCGTCCGACAGATAGACGATGCCGGCCTCGGGCGCCGTCTCCAGCGCCTTGCGCAGGCTGGCGAGCGCGGTGGAGCGGTCCGGCAGATAAGGCTGGGGCGACAGGGTGCGCAGCCGCTCGCGCGCCTCGCTCGGGGTCATCAGGCGCGGTTCGAGCGGCGGCTCGCCGGTGGGGATCAGCACGATGCCGCGGCCGGCGAGGTCGGCATCGGCGACGACGCCCTCGGCGCTGACGCGGCGCGCCTCCCAGGTGGAGGCGGCGGTCCAGCCGGAATCGATCAGCAGTACCACCGGGCCGGAGGAGGACGGGCCGGCGACCGGCGGATTCCAGATCGGCCCGGCGGCGGCGAAGATGACGAGGGCGGCGAGCAGCAGCCGCAGCACGGTGAGCCACCACGGCGTGCGGGCCGGGGTCTCCTCCTTGGGCGGGATGTCGAGCAGCAGCCGCGTCGGCGCGAAGGCGATGCGGCGCGGGCGCGGCGGCACCAGGCGCAGCAGGAACCACAGCAGCGGCAGCGCCGCCAGCGCGGCGAGCAGCAGCGGCGTGGTGAAGGCGAGGGGGAGGCCGAACAGGCTCATGATGCGTGGCCTCCTGCGGCGGCCGTCGCGCGCGTGTCGCCGGCAGGATGTTCGCCGGCAGGATGTTCGCCCGCGTGGGCACCGCGCTCGTCGGACGCATCCTCGATTTCCGGCGCGCCCGAGGGCATGGGCGGCAGGGCGCTGGCGCCGCCGGCCATGCGGGCATGCAAGGCGAGCAGGAGTTCGCTGGCCGGGCGGTCGGTGCGGTGGACGAGGAAGCTCCAGGTGCGGCGCTCGGCCTCGCGGCGGATGATGGCGCGGTGGCGGGCGACGCGCTCGATATAGTCCTCGCGCACCGTCTCGGCGCGGCCGATGGTCAGCAGCGTGCCGCTCTCCGGCTCGCGGAACTCGACGCGGCCGGAAAACGGGAAGGTCTCCTCGGCCGGGTCGCAGACCTGCACCACATGGCCATGGGCGCCGGAGGCGGCGAGGCCGGCGAGGCTTTCCACCACTTCCTGCGTCGGGCTCCACAGGTCGCCGAGCAGCACCACCTCGGCGAGCGGCGAGGGCGAGAAGGAGGGCGGCAGGCTTTGCGGCAGGCTGGAGGCGTGCACGAGCGACTCGGCCATCTTCTCGACGATGCGGCGCGAGGCGGAGGGGCGCATGACGCCGGGAATGCCGACCCGCTCGCCGCCCTTCACCAGCAGTTCGGCCAGCGCGAAGGCGACGATGAGGGCACGGTCGCGCTTGGTCTCCCAGACGAGGGGCGAGGCGAACACCATGGAGGCGGAGAGGTCCGGCCAGATCCACACCGTGTGGGCGGCCTCCCATTCGCGCTCGCGGACATAGAGATGGTCGTCGCGCGCCGAGCGGCGCCAGTCGACGCGGGCCGAGGGCTCGCCATCGACGAAGCGGCGGTACTGCCAGAAGTTCTCGCCGGAGCCGGCGCGGCGGCGGCCGTGCAGGCCGTGATAGACGCTGGCGGCGATCTTGCGCGCCTCCAGCACCAGTCGCGGCATCGCGGCGACGAGGCCGGCGGCATCCTGCGCCGCACTCCTCACGGCATTGTCGGCATCAAGTTCCATCAACCCGTCCCATGCCACGCCACGTCAGGCACTGCGTGTTCAGCCGATCTTCGCCGCCAGCTTGGCGACGAGGCCCGGCACCGTCTCGCCATCGGCGCGGGCGGCGAAAGTGAGCGCCATGCGGTGCTTGAGCACCGGCTCGGCGAGCGCCACCACGTCGTCGACGGAGGGGGCGTAGCGGCCGTCCAGCAGCGCGCGGGCACGCACCGCCAGCATCAGCGACTGCGAGGCGCGCGGGCCGGGGCCCCAGGCGATGAATTTGGAGAAGGCGCCGGCATCCGGCCCCGGACGCGCCGAGCGCACCAGGGTGAGGATCGCCTCCACCACCGATTCGCCGACCGGCAGCCGGCGGACCAGCCGCTGGGCGGCGGCGAGATCGTCGGCGGTCATCACCGCCTTGGGCTTGGTCTCCTCGGCGCTGGTGGTATCGAACAGGATCCGGCGCTCGGCGTCGCGGTCGGGGTAGTCGACGTCGATTTCCATCAGGAAGCGGTCGAGCTGGGCCTCGGGCAGCGGATAGGTGCCCTCCTGCTCCAGCGGGTTCTGGGTCGCCAGTACGTGGAACGGCTTGGGCAGGTCGTGGCGCACGCCGGCCACCGTGACATGGCCTTCCTGCATCGATTGCAGCAGCGCCGACTGGGTGCGCGGCGAGGCGCGGTTGATCTCGTCCGCCATCAAGAGCTGGGCGAAGACCGGGCCGGGGATGAAGCGGAACGAGCGCCGGCCGCCGGCGCCTTCCTCGAGGACTTCGGCGCCAAGGATGTCGGAGGGCATCAGGTCCGGGGTGAACTGCACGCGGCGGGCATCGAGCCCGAGCACGGTGCCGAGCGTCTCCACCAGCTTGGTCTTGGCAAGGCCGGGCACGCCGACCAACAGGCCGTGGCCGCCGGACAGGATGGTGATGAGCGTGCGCTCCACCACCGCCTCCTGGCCGAAGATGACCTGGCCGATACCGGCTTTGGCGGCGCGGACATTGGCCGCCGTCGCCTCCGCCGAGCGGACGATCATGGCGTCGAGGGATTCGAAATTCTCGCCGGTCGCGGACGTCATGTCGTGCTCCTTCAACCTTGCTTTCGCTCGAGGGCCCATGCGGTACCCCGGGCTCCATCGGCACTCTGCAAGCCCGGGGCCACACCAGCCCGCGAGCCGTTTTCCGCCGGATGCCCCGGCGCGGCGTGCTCCCGCCGTTCAATCCGCCCGATACTTTGCCGGTTATGTTGCGCTGCAAAATAGCCTATTGCAACGCACATATTCCGATACCGCCGCAGCGGCGGCGCGGGCTTCCTGACGGTCAAGCTTACGCTATCTTCACATCGCGTCGACTATCGGGCGGGGGATCACGACTGCGCGATTAAGGCCGTGTGACAGAGAAAGAATCATGAGTTCAGGCACTTCCGGGCGACTTGACGATTTCATGAGGTCGGTCGCCTCGGCCAAGGGCGAGGGCGGGCCGCCGCTGGAGCGTTGGAATCCGCCCGATTGCGGCGACATCGACATCCGCATCGACCGCGAGGGCGGCTGGCATCATGAGGGACGGCCGATCGCCCGCCCGGCGCTGGTGCGGCTGTTCGCCTCGGTGATGCGGCGCGAGGGCGAGCGCCATGTGCTGGTGACGCCGGTGGAGAAGCTCGGCATCATGGTGGAGGACGCGCCGTTCCTGGCGGTGGAGATGCGGGTGGAGGCGGCGCCGGAAGACGCGCAGGCGCGGCTTGCCTTCCGCACCAATCTCGACGACTGGGTGACATGCGACGCGGCGCATCCGCTGCGCTTCGACCACCAAGCGGACGGGTCGGTGCGTCCCTATATATATGTGCGTCGCGGCCTGTGGGCGCGGCTGACGCGGGCGGTGTTCCTCGAACTGGTCGAACAGGGAGGGGAACGGGAGGCCGAGGGGCGGCGGCTGTTCGGCGTCGTCTCGTCCGGGGTGTTCTTCCCGATCGCCCCGGTGGACCCGAACACCGCCGACGAGATGGATGAGAGCCGATGACCGCCGCCATGCCGCTGCCCGCCGTATCCGATGCCTTGCGGACCACCTCGCCGCTGGTGGAGGATTTCGTCGCCCGCGCCCATGCACGGCTGCTGCGGGCGCCGGATCTCGACGGTGCCGCGACGCGCGGCGACCACGAGCTGACGCCGGAGTTCCGGACGCTGGTGGAGAATGTGCGGGCGGCGGCGGTGCTGATTCCGGTGGTCGCCCGCCCCGAGCCGACGGTGCTGCTCACCCTGCGCTCGGCGCATCTGCCGAGCCATGCCGGGCAGATCGCCTTTCCCGGCGGCAAGGTCGATCCGACCGACCCCGACCCGCTGCACGCCGCGCTGCGCGAGGCGGAGGAGGAAGTCGGGCTCGATCGGGGCCTGGTGTCGCCGCTCGGCTATCTCGACAGCTATCTCGCCCGCACCGGCTACCGCATCGTGCCGGTGGTGGCGCTGGTGCAGCCGGATTTCGGCCTGACCCTCAATCCCGGCGAGGTCGACGAGGCCTTCGAGGTGCCGCTCGACTTCCTGATGAGCCCGCTGAACCACCAGCAGGAAAGCCGCGAATGGCTGGGGCTGATGCGCACCTTCCACGCGATGACCTATGACAAGCGGCGCATCTGGGGCATCACCGCCGGCATCCTGCGCAGCCTCTATGACCGGGTGTATGGCTGATGCTACGGATCGCGATCACCAATATCCTGTTGTTTC
Source organism: Ancylobacter defluvii (assembly GCF_018390605.1). Taxonomy (GTDB): domain Bacteria; phylum Pseudomonadota; class Alphaproteobacteria; order Rhizobiales; family Xanthobacteraceae; genus Ancylobacter; species Ancylobacter defluvii. Next base: position 223,498 of record NZ_JAHBGD010000017.1, on the reverse strand, counting down.
TCACGCCCTTCGTGCTGTTCGCGCTGTATCTGCGCTTCGGCCGGCGGGTGGATGCGGCGCTGTCGGGCTGGTCGACGCGGGCGCTGGCGGGCTGCCTGTTCGTCGGGGTGGCGCTGGTGGCGGCGAGCCTGCTGCTGTTCGAGGCCGGCACGCGCGGGCCGACCACCGGGCGCTACGTGCCGCCGACCTGGGAAGGCGGCAAGCTGACGCCGGGCCATATCGAATGAACCTCGAGGCCCATGCGCTGATCGATGCCCGCCCCGGCCTCGCCCGGCTGCTCGACGCGCTCGACCGCGACGGCGAGGAGGCGCGCATCGTCGGCGGCGCGGTGCGCGACTGGCTGGTGGGGCGGGCTGACGGCTGGCCTGCGGGCGGCGATGTCGACATCGCCACCACCGCGGTGCCGGACGAGGTGACGCGGCGGGCGAAGGCGGCGGGCTTCCGGCCGATCCCTACCGGCATCGAGCACGGCACGGTGACGGTGATCGCCGAGGGCCAGCCCTATGAGGTGACGACGCTGCGCGAGGACGTGGCGACCGACGGGCGGCGGGCGCAGGTGGCGTTCGGCCGCGACTGGCGGGCCGACGCCGCGCGGCGCGACTTCACCATGAACGCGCTCTACCTGACGCGCGGCGGCGAACTGGTCGACTTCACCGGCGGCGAAGCGGATGCCCGCGCGGGGCGGGTGCGCTTCATCGGCGATGCTGACCAGCGCATCGCCGAGGATTACCTGCGCATACTCAGGCTGTTCCGCTTCCATGCCGGCTACGGCCATGGCCCGGTCGACCGCGAGGCGCTGGCGGCGGCGATCCGCGGCAAGGACGGGCTGGCGCGGCTCTCGCGCGAACGGGTGCGGGCCGAGCTGATGAAGCTGCTGGTCGCCGCGCGCGCCGGCGAAACCCTGATGGAGATGGACGCCGCCGGGCTGCTGGAGCCGGTGCTCGGCGCGGCGGGCGATGTGACGGCATTTGCGCGGCTGGCCGCCATCGAGGCGGCGCTCGGCCTCGCCCCCGACGCGGTGCGCCGGCTCGGCGCGCTCGCCGTGCGCGAGGGGGCTGACGCGGCGGCGCTGGCCGAGCGGCTGCGGCTGTCGCGCGCCGAGGCGGCCCGGCTGGCGGCGCTCGGCGCCGCCGCGCCGCCGGTGATC
>NZ_JAHBGD010000017.1:118026-222239 GCF_018390605.1 Ancylobacter defluvii | reverse complement strand
CGCCGACGCCGGGCATGTGCGAGAAGGGGCAGAAGGCGTTCCTCTACCGGATGGCGCGCGAGCGCTTCACCGACCGGGCGCTGATCGCCTTCGCCCGTTCCGGTGCGGCACCGGACGAGGAAGGCTGGCGGGCGCTGCTGGCGATCGCGCTGGATTGGCCGATCCCGGTTTTTCCGCTGAAGGCAGCGGATTTCCTGGCGCGCGGGCTCTCGCCCGGCCCGGCGCTGGGCGTGGCGATGAAGCGGGCGGAGGAAGCCTGGATCGAGGCCGGATTCCCGCAGGATCCGTCAGCCCTCGACCAACTCCTCGCAGCGGTACTCGCCGACGACCGCTGAACGGCAGCGCATGCGATAGTGCGCCCTTACCCAAGGGGGAGGGTTGCCCATGGCCAATGAGGGGCTTCATGTCGCCCGGCAGATCTTCGTCAACCTGCCGGTGAAGGAGCTGAAGCGTTCGGTGGAATTCTTCACCGCGCTCGGCTTCAGCTTCAACCTGCAATTCACCAATGATGATGCCACCTGCATGATCATCGGCGAGAATTTCTTCGCCATGCTGCTGGTCGAGCCGTTCTTCAAAAGCTTCACCCACAAGGAAATCGCCGACACCGCCAAGACCACCGAGGTGCTGGTGGCGCTGCAGGTGGACGACCGCGCGGCGGTGGACGCGCTGATGGCCAAGGCGCGGGCCGCCGGCGGCGCGGTGCCGCGCGCGCCGCAGGATCTCGGCTTCATGTATTCGCACGGCTTCGAGGATCCCGACGGCCACATCTGGGAAGTGTTCCACATGGGCGAGATGCCGGCGACCGCCTGAGGCTCTGGCCGGTGCCGGCGAAGGGTGGTTGAATGACACCCTTTCCGTCGTTTCGGGTGATGCCATGATCGCCGCATGGGTGCGGGCTTTGCGGTTCGGTCTGCTGGCGGGGCCGCTGCTTCTGGCCGGCGCCGGGGCGGCGCGGGCCGACGAGACGGAATGGCCGATCGAGGGGCGGCTGTTCGGCAAGCTGGAGCCGGGCGGCAACGGCAAGAAGCTCGACTTCAAGACCGCGCGCGACATCAGCGGCATCGCCTGCGAGGACGGCACGGCGCTGCCGCGCCTGTGCCTGATCGCCGACGACGAGGCGCAGGGGGTGCAGATCGTCATGGCGCGGCGGCACGAGGGCGAGGCCGGCGCCTTCATCCCGCTGATCGCCGACCGTCTCGGCGGCGAGCCGCTGTCGCTCGACGCCGAGGGCGTCGCCTATGCCGATGGCGCCTTCTACGTCATCGGCTCGCATGGCCGGCCGCGCCGCGAGAGCGACCCGGCGGCGGCGAATATCCGGGCGAAGGCGACCTGGCGGGTGTTCCGCATCCGCTTCGTGCCGGGCTCGGTGAACCGCAGCGGCGACATCCGGGGGCCGCGCCCGGCGGTGGAGGTTTCCACCGACCTGCCGGCCTTCCTGCGCTCGGTGCCGCAACTGGCCGGCGCCTTCGACGGAAAGCTCGCCGAGCACGGGCTCAACCTCGAGGGCGTCGCGGTGCATGAGGGCCGGCTGTTCGCCGGCTTGCGGGCGCCGGTGGTGGAGGGCCGGGCGGCGGTGGTGGCGGTGCCGCTCGCCGCGCTGTTCGGCGGCGAGCCCGGCAAGGCGGAGCTGATCACCTACGACCTCGGCAAGGACACGCTCGGCGCGCCGCGAGGCATTCGCGACCTGATCGCCTTCGGCGGCGGCTTCCTCATCCTGGCCGGGCCGCAACTCGACCCGCCGGCGGGCCGGGCGGTGGCCTATGGCGACTATGCGGTCTACCGCGCCGCCACTGCCGGCACCGGCGCGACGCTGGTGGCGAACCTGCCGGCCTTCGGCGGCGAGGGGAAGCCCGAGGCGCTGCTGCCGCTGAAGCACGAGGGCGGCGCGCTCAGGGCGGTGCTGCTGTTCGACGGACCGCGCGAGGGCGGTGGCCGGATGGTGAGCTTCGAAATCCGTTAGCCGGCGGCACCTGCTGCCGGAAGTCGCGCCCGGCGCCGGGCGGGCGCGGACAGCCCCATTTCCGCGCCGCGATCCGGGATCGTCGCGGGATGACGGGCTGAGGATCGCGGCCGTGCGGCCGGGCCCCGGCTTGACCTCCGGACGGGCGGCGCCTAGCTTCCGCTCGGTTACGAAGGGGCGGTCGCAGCGGAATGTCGATTACATTCGTCGGGCTGACGCGGTTCAGCCTGGTAACCCAGGATTCGTTGACCTGGTTCGAATCCACGCGCTACCTCACGATCGAGGAAGCCAAGCAGCTGGTGTTCGACGAAGGCCGGCTGCGGCTGCGGCTGGAGATCTTCCGCCGCTACGCCCTGCCGACCTATGCGGTGCTGACCAAGCACCCGCAATCCTATGCGCTCATCATCATCAACGCGGATTTGCCGGCGTTCTGCCAGAAGCGGCTGCAGGAGATGATCGCGCCCTATCCCAATATCCGCATCGTCCAGGTGCGCGGGGGGCAAAGCTTCAAGACGCCGCCAAAGCGGCTGTCGGTGGAGCTTGCGGCCGGCGGGCGGCTGTTCTCCTATCGGTTCGACGACGACGACGCGCTGCCGCCCTCCTATATCGACATGATCCGCAGCCACGCCGAGACGCTTGCCGACGGCACGGTGATTTCCCCGATCAATGGCTGGACGATCGCGCCGGCGCCGGATGACGGCATCCAGATGCAGAACAGCGAACTGCCCTGCCTGGCGCTGGGGCTGGGCGTGATCTCGTCGGCCGAGCGCTATCTGAGCGCCTTCCAGCTCGGCAACCACATGACGGTGCACAAGCGGTTTCCGGTGCACCTCATCTCGTCCGAGCGGCCGCTCTGGCTGCGGACGCGGCACGGCTACAATGACAGCGTGAAGCGCCGGCCCGGACCGCCGCCGGAAGACAAGCCGATGCTGGACGCCTCCCTCGAGCTGAAGAAGGATTTTCCCTTCATCAACCTCGCCTCGCTGCGGGTGCTGCATCGGCCGCCGGTGCCGTCGCCGGCCGCGGAACCGCGCCAGCTGGAGCCTTCCTCCGATGCCGGCATGGAAGCGCCGGCCATCGGCAGCGGCACCTGAGCGGGCGTCTGGCCCCTCGAGGCCGTTGGCGAGATGGTCAGCCGGCCGTCACGGCCACTTCACCACCGGCGGCATCGAGGACAGGATCGATTCCACATTGCCGCCGGTCTTCAGCCCGAACACCGTGCCGCGATCGTGCAGCAGGTTGAACTCGACATAGCGGCCGCGACGGATCAGCTGTTCCTCGCGCTCGGCCTCGGTCCACGGCGTTCCGAGGTTGGCGCGCACCAGGCGCGGATAGATGTCGAGGAAGGCGAGGCCGACGTCGCGGGTGAAGGCGAAGTCGGCGTCGCGGTCGCCCGAATCCAGCCAATCGTAGAAAATGCCGCCGATGCCGCGCGGCTCCCGGCGGTGCGGCAGCCAGAAATATTCCTCGCACCAGGCCTTCAGCCGGCCATGGTCGGCGACGGCATGGGCATCGCAGGCGGCCTGCATGGCGGCATGGAAGGCGAGGGCGTCGGGATCCTCTTGTGAACGGCGGCGGTCGAGCACCGGGGTGAGGTCGGCGCCGCCGCCGAACCACGCCCGCGAGGTGACGACGAGGCGGGTGTTCATGTGCACCGCCGGAACATGCGGGTTCGCCATGTGGGCGATCAGCGAGATGCCGGTGGCGTGGAAGCGCGGATCCTCCTCGGCGCCGGGAATCTGCTTGCGGAATTCCGGGGCGAATTCGCCGTACACGGTGGAGCAATGGACGCCGACCTTCTCGAACAGCCGGCCGCGCATCATCGACATCACCCCGCCGCCGCCGGGAGCGCCGGAATGATCGGTGCGGCTCCAGGGCTTGCGCTCGAAGCGGCCGGGGGCGCCGGGATAGAGTGCGGCCGGCGCCTCGTCCTCAAGCGCCTCGAAGGCGGCGCAGATGCGGTCGCGCAGTTCTTCGAACCAGTCGCGGGCGACCGCCTTCAGCGGCTCGACGCGCGCCGGGTCGAGCGGCGTTCCGGGGGCGTTGCGGGCGGCGTCGGCGATATTCGAGGCGGACATCGACAGGCTTCCTCTCTGCGCCGCCGCTTCTAGATTGTTTTGCGCTTTCGCGAAATGGCGTGCCGGCGCCGCGGTTTTTCGCGCGGGAGAGCTACAGGCAGGACGGGGACAACCGATCGATGCTGGCGGATGGACGGCGACTCGTGTTTGTTCCCGGTTAGTTCACGCGCGTTCCCAATCGACATACTGCCGCCGCATCGAAGGCGGAAAAGGCTGATCATGCTGACGCGTCTGCTTATCTGGTTCGAGAACCGCCTCGATCCGTTCCGTCCCATGCCGCTGGCCCGCCCTCCCGAGGGGCTGTGGGCGTTCTACTGGCATTTCGTGCGGCAAAGCGGCCCGATCTTCGTATTCGCGCTGGCGGCTGCCTTCCTCGTCGCCATCGTCGAGGTGTCGCTGTTCCGTTATGTCGGGCAGATCGTCGACCTGCTGCAGTCGTCCTCGCCCGGCGCGATCTTCGCCGACCATGGCGGGCTGCTGCTGTGGATGGCCTTCGTGGTGATGGTCGCCCGGCCGGCGACGCAGGCGCTGCACGATTTTCTCGTGCGCCAGACCATCAACGCCAATTTCTCCAGCCTGATCCGGTGGCAGTCCTATCGCTGGGTAGTGCGCCAGAGCCTGTCCTATTTCCAGAGCGACTTCGCCGGGCGCGTCGCCACCCGCGTGCTGCAGGCCGGGCCGGCGGTGCGCGGCTCGGTGGTCGAGGTGATCGACGCGCTGTGGTACGTCTCGGTCTATGCGATCAGCGCCGTCATCCTGTTCGCCGAGGCCGACTGGCGGCTGGCGGTGCCGATCGTCGCCTGGATCGTGCTCTATGTCGCTGCGCTCTCCTATTTCATTCCGCGGGTGCGGGCGCTGTCCAAGGCGATGTCGGAGACCAATTCGGCGCTGACCGGGCGCATCGTCGACAGCTACACCAACATCATGACGGTGAAGCTGTTCGCCCATGCCGACCGCGAGGATGCCTATGTCCGCGAGGCGACGCAGCATCACAACGAGGCCTTCCTGCGCCAGCAGCGACAGATCACCGGCATGGCGATGAGCGTCAGCTGGCTGAACAGCCTGATGCTCGGCGCCATTGGCGGGCTCGGCGTGTGGCTGTGGTCGACGGGGGCGATCAATCTCGGTGCCATCGCGCTGTCGACCGGCCTCGCCATCCGCATAACCAACATGTCCGGCTGGATCATGTGGGTGGTGACCGGGGTGTTCGAGAATGTCGGCACGGTGCAGGAGGCGATCCTCACCATCGCCCGCCCGCATACGGTGATCGACAGGCCGGGCGCCCCCGCCCTCGCCGTGCCGCGCGGCGACGTCCGCTTCGAGGATGTCAGCTTCCATTACGGCAAGGGTTCTGGGGTGATCGAGAAGCTCGACCTGACGGTGAAGCCGGGCGAGCGCATCGGCCTCGTCGGGCCCTCGGGAGCGGGCAAGTCGACGCTGATGAACCTCTTGCTGCGCTTCTACGACCTCGAGGGCGGGCGCATCCTGATCGACGGGCAGGACATTGCCGGCGTGGCGCAGGAGAGCCTGCGCGGCCATATCGGCGTGGTGACGCAGGACACCTCGCTGATGCACCGCTCGGTGCGCGACAATATCCGCTACGGGCATCCCGAGGCGGATGAGGAGGCGATCTGGCAGGCGGCGCGGCGGGCGCATGCGGCCGAGTTCATCGACGGGCTTGCCGACCCGCAGGGGCGCAGGGGCTTCGACGCGCATGTCGGCGAGCGCGGGGTGAAGCTGTCGGGCGGCCAGCGCCAGCGCGTCGCCATCGCGCGGGTGCTGCTGAAGGACGCGCCGATCCTGGTGCTGGACGAAGCGACCTCGGCGCTCGATTCGGAGATCGAGGCGGCGATCCAGCTGAATCTCGACGAACTGATGCAGGGCAAGACGGTGATCGCCATCGCCCACCGGCTCTCCACTATCGCACGGATGGACCGGCTGGTGGTGATGGACCATGGCCGCATCGTCGAGATGGGCACCCATGCCGAACTGATCGCCCGCGGCGGGCTCTATGCCCGGCTGTGGCAGCGCCAGTCCGGCGGCTTCATCGACATGGAGGAGGACATCGCGGCGGAGTGAGGCGGTGGTAAGATGCCGGGGGGAAGGGGAAACCGTATGGCATCCAATGCTGGGAATACATCGCGCGGCGAAAGGCTCGCGGTCGAGCGACGTCGTTTATGGCTCGAATTCATGGATTTTGTCGAACGGCACCGACAGTCAAACTGGGTGTTCCGAGGCGTTGCTGATGCGAAGAACCATCGACTGATCCCAAAGGTCGGACGAATCGCCAGCGTGTACGATGCCGATGCAGAGGCCGTCATCTTCGCAAATTTTAAACGACGTGCTCGCCAGTTCATCGAGACGGGCGGAATGTCGCAATGGGAATTGCTGGCGCTCGCCCAGCACCATGGACTGCCGACGCGGCTTCTGGACTGGACAACGAATCCATTGGTCGCGGCGTATTTCGCGGTGTCGAGCGAGCCGCGCGACACAAAAGCCCGCATTTATGCGGCCAAGGCACCACCATTGGTCGATGTTGGGCGTGTTTCCGAACCCTTCGCATGCTCTCACGTCGTGTCGCTCATGCCGACAGCGGTGACGCCGCGCATCGTCGCGCAGCGCGGACTTTTCACCGTGCATCCCGATCCGACGAAGGCCTGGGAGACATTCTGGGAATACGATATTCTGGAAGAGGATACCTTCGACATCGAAGCCTCGTTCCGCTCTGATTTCGAGCGGCGGCTATTTCAGGTGTCCATCGATGCCGCCTCGATCATGGCCGATCTTGACGGCATCTGTGATACATTGGCTTGGCAGTTTCGCTCCAAGGTCGCCGTCGGCGAGTTCAACTATTAGGAAACCGGCATGCCCGTCACGTTGAAGAAGAGGGATGCTGAGGACCTGATCGCTGAGGCGGTGCGGTCTGTCGAACTCAGGGATTTTCCGTCCGCCTGGAACGAACTTGATACGCTTTCGAGCGAGACGACCGTTGACAATATTGGCGTCGACCCAGCTGGCATCAGGGTGAGTGGAACCAAGTTTTCGGGATTGGCCTCGGTCTATGTCGCCCTGCGGTATGGGAAGGGCGATGATGAATTCACCACCTCCGAGGCCTTCCGCGGCAAGTTTCATGGCCATTTTGATCAAGGCAAGCCGTTGATCGACGACTTCACGGTCGATACGTCGCCTTTCTTCGCTTGAGGTGGCGGCGGAGTGAGCCTCACGCCGCCGCGCCGGCCGGGAAACCCCCGAGCTGGCGCAGCGCCTCGCCGGCGATCATCGCGCCGGCGATCGCCACGTTGAGCGAGCGGGTCCCCGCCGCCAGCGGGATCAGCAGGCGCGCATCCGCCGCCGCGTGCACCGGCTCCGGCACCCCGGCGCTCTCGCGGCCGAGCAGCAGCACATCACCCGCCGCGAATCGGAACGCGACATAGGGCACGGCGCCGCGCGTGGTGGCGAGCAGCAGCCGCGCTTGCGCCGCCAGCCGCCAGGCCTCGAAGGCATCGAAGCTCGCATGGCGCCGGATCGTCGCGCGGTCGAGATAGTCCATGCCGGCGCGGCGGAATCCGGCATCGCCCACCGGAAAGCCGGCCGGCTCGATGATGTGCAGTTCCAGCCCGAGGCAGGTGCCGAGCCGGGCGAGCGTGCCGGCATTCTGCGCGATGTCGGGCTGGTAGAGGGCGAGGCGGATCGACATGGCGGCGGTTCCGGGCGAGGTCCTGACCAAAGGTCGTCGGAAACGGCGGGATTGCGGCGACAGCATGGCGTCGACACGGCCGAGGTGGATGAAGGTGCAGCAGGGGGGCGGGGCGGACTGCCGCACTGCCGTCATCTGGACAAGGGGCTGGGAGGGTGCAATTAGAGGCAGTCGAAGGTAAGCCGACCGCGTGATCGGCCGCACCGGCGTTGCGTCACGCCGGGGGGCGGCAGGCGCATCACGCGGCGGCGGCCAACGGTTTAGGCGGCGATCGGCTTCGGCGGCGACTGGCTCGGCGGATCGTGCATCGTTCGATGGGCGTGAGGGGAAAGGAAACACTCGTGGCATCAACCGGAACGGCGGAAACCACGCGCCGCGACTTCCTCTATATCGCGACCGGCGCCATGGGCGCGGTCGGGGCCGCCGCCCTGGTGTGGCCCTTCATCTCGCAATTGCAGCCGGATGCCTCGGTATTGGCGCTGTCCTCGACCGAGGTCGATATCGGCCAGATCCAGGAAGGCCAGATCGTCACCGTGAAGTGGCGCGGCAAGCCGGTCTTCGTGTGGAACCGCACCCCGAAGGACATCGAGGAAGCCCGGGCGACCCAGCTTTCCGCGCTGCTCGACCCGGTAGCCCGTAACGCCAACCTGCCGGCGGACGCTCCCGCCACCGACGAGAACCGCGCCGCCAAGGACCAGGAGAAGTGGCTGGTCGTCATCGGCATCTGCACCCATCTCGGCTGCGTCCCCATCGGCCACATGGGCGAATATGACGGCTGGTTCTGCCCCTGCCACGGCTCGGAATATGACAGCGCCGGCCGGGTGCGCCGTGGCCCGGCGCCGGAAAATCTCGCCATTCCGCCGTATCATTTCGTGTCCGACACGAAGATCTCCATCGGCTGAGCCGAGCATCCGGGAAAGAGACAGATGAGCGGACACGCTACCTTCGAGCCGAAGAACCCGGCGCTCAAGTGGTTCGAGAGCCGGCTGCCCCTGGTCGGGCTGATCCATTCCTCCTTCATCGCCTATCCCACCCCGCGCAACCTGAACTACTGGTGGACCTTCGGCGGCATCCTGTCGCTGATGCTGGCCTGCCAGATCCTGTCGGGCGTGGTGCTGGTGATGCACTACACGCCGCATGTGACGCTGGCCTTCGATTCGGTCGAGCACATCATGCGCGACGTCTCCTATGGCTGGCTGCTGCGCTACATCCACGCCAACGGCGCCTCGATGTTCTTCATCGCGGTGTACATCCACATGTTCCGCGGCCTGTATTACGGGTCCTACAAGGCGCCGCGCGAGGTGCTGTGGATCCTCGGCTGCATCATCTACCTGCTGATGATGGCCACCGCCTTCATGGGCTACGTGCTGCCGTGGGGCCAGATGAGCTTCTGGGGCGCCACCGTCATCACCAACCTGTTCTCGGCCTTCCCGGTGGTCGGCCCGACCATCGTCGAGTGGCTGTGGGGCGGCTTCGCGGTCGACAACCCGACGCTCAACCGCTTCTTCTCGCTGCACTATCTGCTGCCGTTCATGATCGCCGGCGTGGTGGTGCTGCACATCTGGGCGCTGCATGTCGTCGGCCAGAACAATCCGACCGGCGTCGACCCGAAGACCCCGAAGGACACCGTGGCCTTCACCCCCTACGCGACCATCAAGGACGCGTTCGGCATGGTGTGCTTCCTGATCTTCTTCGCCTGGTTCCTGTTCTACATCCCGAACTATCTCGGCCATGCTGACAACTACATCCCGGCCAACCCGCTGGTGACGCCGGCGCATATCGTGCCCGAATGGTACTACCTGCCGTTCTACGCGATGCTGCGCGCAGTGCCTTCCAAGCTTGGCGGCGTGCTCACCATGTTCAGCGCCATTATCGTGCTGTTCTTCGTGCCGTGGCTGGATACCTCGAAGGTGCGCTCGGGCGTCTATCGTCCGCTGTTCAAGCAGTTCTTCTGGATCTGGGTGCTGGTGTGCATCGGGCTCGGCTGGCTCGGCTCGAAGCCGGCCGAGGGCGGCTACATCATCGCCGGCCGCATCCTGACGATCTGGTACTTCGCGCACTTCCTGATCATCCTGCCGCTGCTCGGCCTGTTCGAGAAGCCGAAGGCGGTGCCGGCCTCGATCACCGAGGCGGTGCTGGGCAAGAAGGGGGGCGCCCCCGCATCCGTCGGCGTCAGCGCGCCGCAGACCAAGGGCTGAGCGGGAACCGAACGATGAACAAACTGATGTCCTCGCTCTCGATCTTCTCCTCCTCCCGCGCCTCGCTGCGGCGCGGCCTGATCGGTGCCGCCGTGACCGGCGCCGTGTTGGCCGGCGGTATGGCCCCGGCGCTCGCCGCCGAGGGCGCGCCGAAGCCGCACCGCGAAAGCTGGAGCTTCGCCGGCCCGTTCGGCAAGTTCGACCAGGCGCAACTGCAACGCGGCTTCCAGGTGTTCAAGGAGGTCTGCGCCTCCTGCCACTCCGCGCATCTGCTGGCCTTCCGCAACCTCGCCCAGCCGGGCGGGCCGCACTTCTCCGAGGAGCAGGCCAAGGTGGTGGCCGAAGGCTACCAGGTGCAGGACGGCCCGAACGATGCCGGCGACATGTTCGACCGCCCGGCGCGGCTGTCCGACCGCTGGCCCTCGCCGTTCCCGAACGAGCAGGCGGCGCGGGCCTCCAATGGCGGCGCCTATCCGCCGGACTTCTCGACGCTGGCCAAGGCGCGCACCTATGAGGTCGGCTTCCCCGGCTTCCTGATCGACATCTTCACCCAGTATCAGGAGCAGGGCCCGGACTACATCCACGCGCTGCTGAACGGCTATGTGGACCCGCCGGAAGGCTTCACGGTGCCGGAAGGCGCGTTCTACAACGCCTTCTTCCCCGGCCACGCCATCAAGATGCCGCAGCCGATCTCGGCCGATCAGGTGACCTATACCGACGGCACGCCGCAGACCGTCGATCAGTATTCGCGCGACGTCACCGCCTTCATGATGTGGGTCGCCGAGCCGCATCTCGAAGCGCGCAAGCGCCTGGGTTTCCAGGTTATGATCTTCCTGATCGTGTTCGCCGGCCTGCTCTACTTCACCAAGAAGAAGGTGTGGAAGGCGGTCCACGATCACTGAGCGGCCTGCCGCGCTTACGTCCATCGTATCGAAGGGCCCCTTGCGGGGCCCTTTTACGTTGGCGATAGGCCTTCTGGCGGTGTCGGTGTGGAAACGGCCCGTCCCATGGCATCAGCCGGCGGGGCGGGGCGGGGCTGGCGCCGCGGCGGCTTGCAGGCTGGCGAGTGGGTGGTGAGGTGGCGGTGGTGCAGTGCCGCCCGGGGCCATTCTACGGTGCCGATCGGGCGAGGCGGATCATGAGGCCGGTGTGATCGGAGATCCGGCTGCCGTCCTCCAGCACATTGGGCAGCGCGGCAATGTCGAGCGGCGTCAGATCGCTTGTCGCGGCCAGATGGTCGATGGACGGACGCTCCAGGCCGGGGATCGCCCCGGCGGTGGCGACGGTGAGCGACGGCCCCAGCGCGGCGGCGAGGGCCGTGGCCACGTCCTTCGGTGCTCGCGTGCGCGGGATGGCCTGATTGAAGTCGCCGAGCAGCAGCGTGTCCGCGCGGGGCGCCTCACGCCCCAGCAGGTCACCGAACGCATGCAGGTAGCGGCGATGGTCTTCCCAGGGCGCGCGGTCGCGCCGTCCGCACGCGACATGCGCCATCGACCAGGGAATGCAGACGCCGATGACGGCGAGCCGGCCGAGCGGCGTCGCGGTCATGCCGCGTACGAAGCGGCCGGAGGGCAGATCGCGATGGCCGCGATCGTCCACCTGTTCCCAGGGATGCCGGCTCCACACTATCACCTTGCGGCGGCCGGGCTTCATCGGCATGCCGTAATCGGGATCGGCGGCGATGACGTGCCCGCCGACCGGCAGATCGAGCGGCGCCTCGGTGAGGCAGACGAGATCGGGATCGTGGCGCGCGAGCAGGTCGCGTATCATCGCACCGGCGGGTGAGGCGGGCCGGCGCCAGGCGACGTTCCACAGCAGCACGCGCAGCGCGCCGCCGGGGAGGGCGCTCACGCCTCGATCCGCTCGACGAAGACGCAGTCGTCCAGTGCGAACACCGCGCGGCCATACTGGTCGGTGCCGGTCTCGTGGGTGAAGACCAAGCCCCATTCCGGGCGGCTGGCGCTGGGCTTCTTGGACGTCACCTCGCTGGTGAAGGTGACAGTGTCGCCGGCCAGTACCGGGCGAAGCCATTTGAGGTTCTTGAAGCCGGGGGAGGGGCCGATGCGCGGTGTCGGCTTGCCCTGGCCGCGCAGCACGGCGTGGTGCCGGGCGATCGCCTGCGCGCGCAGCCGGGCGGCGACCGCGGCAGTGTGCCAGCCTGAGGCGGCGAGGCCGCCGAAATGCATGCGCGCGCCCACCGCGGCATCGAGATGGAAGGGCTGGGGATCGAAGGCGCGGGCGAAGGCGATGATCTCGTCGGCGAAGAAGCTGTGCGCCCCGAGCGGGGTGGAGGTGCCGACGAGAATGTCCTCGAAGAAGTCCATGCCCGCCTCCCTCACGCCGGCCGGAAGCCGGGATTGCGCCGGCCGAACATGATCGGCCCGATGAGCTCGCAAACCGGGCGGTTGTCGGCGTCGAGCAGTTCCAGCCGCATCTTGACGATCCCCATGTCCGGCCGGCTCTTCGAGGAGCGGGTCTCCAATATGTGACGGCGCAGCTTCAGCACCATGCCGGGGCGGACCGGAGCCAGGAAGCGGGTCTCGTCGATGCCCGGCGAGCCGAGGCAATCGGCATTGGCGAGCACCCCGTCCACCAGCAGCCGCATGGCGATGGCGCAGATGTGCCAGCCGGAGGCGCACAGCCCGCCGACGGCGCTCGCCTCGGCGGCGGCATCGTCGAGATGCAGCGGGTTGGGGTCGTATTTCCGTGCAAAGGCGACGATCTCCTCGCGCCCGACCACATAGCGCCCGCTTACCGCGACATGGCCCTCGTGGAAGTCTTCCCAGAAGAGCATCGGCGCCCCGCTCCGTACCCGCGACTCTTGCCCATTATGACAGGCGACGGGCGCGCCAAGGTCAAGCCGTCCAGTCGAAAAGAGCGGGCAAGAGCGTCGCAGGTTGTTTGACCGGAATATATCCATATGGTTATATATCTAAATGGATATAAATTTGGCGCCGCAACTCGATCGTCGTTTCGCCGCGCTTGCCGATCCGGTCCGTCGCGCCATCCTGACCCGGCTGGCGCAGGGCGAGGCGACGGTGGGCGAACTCGGCAAGCCCTTCGGCATCAGCCAGCCGGCGATTTCCAAGCATCTGAAGGTGCTGGAGATGGCGGGGCTGATCGAGGCCGGGCAGGCGGGCGCCGCGCGGCCGCGTCGGCTGAAGCCGGAGGCGCTGCGCGAGACGGAGCAGTGGCTCGCCGGCCTGCATGCGCTGTGGGTCGACAGCTTCGACCGTCTCGACGCGGTTCTCGCGCAGCTTCAGCAACCCGACCCACAAGGATGAGATCATGAGCGCCCAGATGCCGGCCTCGGACCAAAGCTCGACCGCACCCGTGTTCACCATTGTTCGCCGGTTCGCGGCGCCGCGCCCGCTGGTGTGGCGGGCCTGGACCGAGGCCGGCCTGCTCGGCGCCTGGTTCGGGCCCAAGGGGGCGAAGACCACCGTATTGTCGCAGGATCTGCGCCCCGGCGGGCGGCTGCACGGCCGAATGGAGATCGCCGAGCACGGCGTGGTCCATTTCCGCTTCGTCTATCGCGAGATCGCCGCGCCGGAGCGGCTCGTCTGGGTGCATTCCTTCGCCGATGCGGCGGGAGAGGTCGTGTCGGCGCCGTTCCTCGACGCGTGGCCGCGCGAGCTCGTCACCACGGTGCATTTCGAGGAGGCGGCGGCGGCGACACGGGTGACGCTCACCTCCGAGCCGCTCGGCGCCAGCGCGGCGGAGATCGCGGCCTTCATCGACCTGATGCAGGGCATGGAGGCCGGCTGGGGCGGCGGTTTCGAGACACTGGACGGGTTGCTGGCGAAGCTGGGCGGATGATCTCGGCGCCGAAGGGAGTGGCGGGCGCCTGCGTGCTTCGAGGCTCGCGGCGTTCGTGCCTCAGAGCCCGACTCACGATTTCCTCTCCCGCTCGCGGAGGTAGCCCGCGAAACGTGTCGGTAAGGGGAGATGCCTTTGCGGAGCGTCGAAGACCCCTCACCCCAGCCCTCTCCCCGACGGGGAGAGGGAGAAAAGCGTCTTCATCGTCCATATGCGCCACGATGAGTCGGGCTCTCGGCATGCGGGCGCTGGGGGCGATGGCGCCGGCTGCCGTGAAGCCAGGGCGTCCGGCCTCAGGCGGGCCGGCGGCGCTTCCGTATCGGTCGCGCCACCCCGCCGCCTTCAGTTGGCGAAGCGGAAATGCAGCACGTCGCCATCGGCGACGACATAGTCCTTGCCTTCCAGCCGCAGCCGGCCGGCGTCGCGGGCACCGGCCTCGCCCTTGCCCTTGACGTAGTCGTCATAGGCGATGGTTTCGGCGCGGATGAAGCCCTTCTCGAAATCCGAGTGGATCACGCCCGCCGCCGCCGGCGCCTTGGTGCCGGCGGTGATGGTCCAGGCGCGGGCTTCCTTCGGGCCGACGGTGAAATAGGTCACCAGCTTCAGCAATTCGTAGCCGGTGCGGATGATGCGGTTGAGGCCGGGTTCGTCGAGGTCGATGGCCTCGAGATAATCCTTCTGTTCCTCGGCGGGCAGCACGGCGATCTCGCTCTCGATCTTGGCCGAGACCACCACCGCCTTGGCGCCTTCCTCGGCGGCGCGGCCGAAGACTTCCGCCGACAGCGCATTGCCGGCCTTGGCCGAGGCCTCCTCGACATTGCAGACGTAAAGCACCGGCTTGGACGAGAGCAGGCCGAGCATGCGGAAGGCCTTCTCCTCCTCCGGCTTGACGTCGACCAGGCGGGCCGGCTTGCCCTCGCGCAGCAGCACCAAAGCGCGGTTCATCAGCTCGAGCTGTTCCTTGGAATCCTTGTCGCCGCCCTTGGCCTTCTTCTCCAGCGCGCCGGCACGCTTCTCCAGGCTTTCGAGATCGGCGAGCATCAGCTCGGTCTCGATGGTCTCGATGTCGGAGATCGGTGCAAGCTTGCCCTCGACATGGGTGACGTCGGAATCCTCGAAGCAGCGCACCACATGGGCGATGGCGTCGCATTCGCGGATATTGGCGAGGAACTGATTGCCGAGGCCCTCGCCCTTCGAGGCGCCGCGCACCAGCCCGGCAATGTCGACGAAGGTCAGCCGAGTCGGGATGATCTGGGCCGAGCCGGCGATGGCGGCCAGCGTCTCCAGCCGCGGATCGGGCACCGCGACGTCGCCGACATTCGGCTCGATGGTGCAGAACGGGTAATTGGCCGCCTGCGCCGCCGCCGTCTGCGTGAGCGCGTTGAAGAGGGTCGACTTGCCGACGTTCGGCAGGCCGACAATGCCGCATTTGAAGCCCATGGTGCGATGCTCTTTAGGATCTGGTCTGGTTGCCGATGTGGTTAGGCAAGCCGGAGCGCAAGCGCAAGCGCCGCGGTCATCATAGGGTTATTTCGCCGGTGCGCCCGGCGGTTTGACGGTTCCGTAGCCCTGCGCATCAAGGAAGAGATGCAGCCGGCTCTGGAACTCGTCGATCCTGCCGGCGATCAGCAATTCGGCACAATCGGCGCAACCATCCGCCACCGCCTCCACCCATGCCCGCTCGGACTTGGCGAAGTCGCCGAGCACGAAGGGCATGACCAGGGCCTTGTCGCCGGGATGACCGATGCCGAGACGCACCCGGCCATAGTCGTTGCCACAATGGGCAGTGATGGAGCGCAGCCCGTTATGGCCGGCATTGCCACCGCCGAACTTGGTGCGGACCTTGGCGGGCGGCAGGTCGAGCTCGTCATGGAAGACGAAGATGTCCCTGAGCTCGATCTTGTAGAAGCGCTGTGCCTCCGCGACCGCGCGGCCGCTCTCGTTCATGAAAGTTTCCGGCAGCAGCGCCAGCACCTTCTCGCCGCCGATCTCGCCTTCGCAGGCGGCACCCTGGAAGCGACGGCGCCACGGCGAGAAGCGATGGCGGCGGGCAAGGGCGTCCACCACCATGAAGCCGATATTGTGCCGGTTGCCGGCATATTTCGGCCCGGGATTTCCGAGCCCGGCGAAGAGGAACACGTCCGGCCTCCTGCCGCGACGAGGCGGCGTACCGCTGAAACGAGAGGGAGCCGGAAGCGGGCTTCCGGCTCCCTCGACAGGACAGGCGCGTGCGGCCGATCAGCCCTTGGCGGGCGGGGTCGCAGCGGCCGCAGCAGCGGCGGCAGCGGCCTCGTCCTGCTCGGCTTCCTTCTTGCCCGACGGGGCGACGATGGTGGCGAGCGTGTCGTCGCCATGGCCGGCCCAGGTGACGCCTTCCGGCAGCTTCACCGCCGACAGGTGGATGGACGAACCGAGGGCGTAGCCCGACACGTCGACTTCGATCGCCTCGGGAATGGCGTCGGCCGGTGCGTTCAGCGACACGGTATGGGCGACGATGTTCAGCGTGGCGCCCTGCTTGAAGGCGGCACCAGTGTCGGCACCGAGGAAATGCACCGGGACGTCGACGGTCAGGGTGGCGCCGATGGCGACACGCAGGAAGTCGATGTGCAGCGGGAAGTCCTTCACCACGTCGAGCTGGTAGTCGCGCGGAATGACGCGGTGCTTCTCGCCGTCGATGTCGACGTTGAACAGCGTGGTCAGGAAGTGGCCGGCATAGATGATCCGGTTGATCTCGACATGGTCGAGGGTGATGCCGACGGGGGCCTTCCCGTCGCCATAGATCACGGCGGGTACGCGACCGGCGCGACGCTCGGCACGGGCGGCCCCCTTGCCGCTCTTCGTGCGGGCCTGCGCCTTCAGTTCCTTGATGGCGGTCATGGCTAAAAGTCCTTGGTTGCAAAAGGAGAGGGCCGCTCGCGCGGCCCGGTCCCTTCAGGCTGGGTCTGGTGTCGCCGCGGCGGGCCTCCAGGGGTGCGGAATGGCCACGGCGAGCGGCTTCCTAGCAGCAAAAGCCTTCTGCGGCAATGCTTGCGTCGCGCTGGAGGCGGCACGACGGGCGAGGTCCGGAGCCCGCGGCTCAGAACCTGCCGAGCACGCCGGCCTTCACCACGCCGCTGGCGTCGGAGCCGACCGGCGCCGAACGCTGCACCGAGAGGAAGCGCTCATAGCTGCCCATCGGCGCGCGCAACTCGACGCCGGTGTTCACGGTCGAGGAACTGTCCATCTCCACCGTGGCGCCGAGCCTGTCGCCCTTGCCGAGGCCGAGATTGTCGAGCGGCATGCTGTAGGTGCTGCCGACCGTGTAGCCATCATACACCGAGGGAGTGCCGGTGGAGGCCGAGGCGCCGAGCTGGGTGGTGCCGTAGACCGACAGATTGTCCATGGAATAGCCGACGCGGCCCTTCACCTCGCCATTGCCGCTGCCGGCCTGCCGGTTGGTGGGCGAGGAGACCGGCGCGCTCGCCGACATGCTGGTGGAAACGCCGATGCTGACCGGCCCGCGGTCGACGAACTGCACGCTGGTGGGCAGCTTGGAGGTTTTCGACGTCGCCACCGCCTTGCGCTGGGGCAGCAGGGTGTTCGGCGCCGGCTTCTCCGGCTCCGGCTCCGGCCGGCCGCCAAGGCCGAGATCGAGGCTCTGGTAGAGCGAGGGCGGCGTCCACTGATCGACCGGGGTATCGGCGACCTGCGGCTCGGGCCCCGGCACGTCGGCCGGATGCGGCGGCGGCAGCGCCGGAACTGCGGCTTCCGGCTCGTACCGATCCTGCGTCGGGGTGACGATGACGGTGACGCCGGCCCAGGGATCGACCGGATCATAGGGCATCGGGCCGCCCATCGACTGGGCGCCGGCAAGGGCGGGCATCAGCACCGCGATAGCGGCGGCACCGGCAAGCAGGGGCACGCGAGTCGGCCTATGGCCGCGCAAGGTGGCGCGTAGCATCGGGTCGTCCCGTTCCGTTCAACGAGCCCGATACATGCGGCTGAAAAGTGGAAGGAGCATGGCGCAGCGCGCACAGAACTGTGTGCGCTGCGGTAGGCGAGGGTCGGAACCGGCGAAAAATGTCTCAGTTGAACAGGCTGGAGACGCTTTCCTCATGCGCGGTGCGCCCGATCGCCTCGGCGAGCAGGCTGGCGATGGAGATGACGCGGATGTTGCGCGCCACCCGGACCGCCTCGGTCGGCTGGATGGAATCGGTGATCACCAGTTCCTTGAGGTTGGAGGCGGTAACGCGCGCCACCGCGCCGCCGGACAGCACGCCATGGCTGATATAGGCGTGCACCTCGGTGGCGCCGCGCTCCAGCAGCGCATCGGCGGCGTTCACCAGCGTGCCGCCGGAATCGATGATGTCGTCGACGAGGATGCAGCGCTTGCCGCGCACGTCGCCGATGACGTTCATCACCTCGCTCTCGCCCGGCCGCTCGCGGCGCTTGTCGACGATGGCGAGCTGGGCGTCGATGCGCTTGGCCAGCGCACGGGCACGCACCACGCCGCCGACGTCGGGCGACACCACGGTGATGTCGTTGAGGTCGAAGCGCGACTTCACGTCCTGCACCATCACCGGGGCGGCGAACAAATTGTCGGTCGGGATATCGAAGAAGCCCTGGATCTGTCCGGCATGCAGATCGACGGTGAGCACGCGGTCCGCGCCGGCATGAGTGATCAGGTTGGCGACCAGCTTGGCGGAGATCGGCGTGCGGCCGGAGGAGCGGCGGTCCTGCCGGGCATAGCCGAAATAGGGCAGCACCGCGGTGATGCGGCGCGCCGAGGAGCGGCGCAGCGCATCGATCATGATGAGCAATTCCATCAGGTGATCATTTGTCGGGAAGGAGGTGGACTGCAGCACGAACACGTCCTTGCCGCGCACATTCTCCTGGATCTCGACGAAGATCTCCATATCGGCGAAGCGCCGCACCACCGCCTTGGTCAGCGAAGTGGCGAGATAGGCGCCGATCGCTTCGGCGAGAGGGCGGTTGCTGTTGCCCGCGACCAGTTTGATCGAACCGTTATTGCTGGACATTCCGGCGCGCGCTCCAAGCCGTAGATTCACCGCGTAAGATCACCTCGCGGCCGTCTCACGGCCGTCGCGAGGTTCTGATAGGCGGGCGGGCCTGCCCTGTAAAGCCACACCGGCACAGGATTTGGGCAAGGCATCCGCCCGAGTGGCGAGGCGGCGATGCCTCGGCACGACGTATGCGGAGGTCGTTCCGGGAACGGCGATCCGGGATTCGGCAATCGGCTGACGGAAGGTCAGTGGCTTGCGGTGAGGGCGAGGGTCGAGCCGGATTCCGGCCCCGGCGCCTCGTCGCCGGCCGCTGCAACCGGTGGGCCGTCATCGGTACGCACCGGCTCATGGGGATCCTCGGCGGCAGCGGGCTCGGCCGCGACCGCGGGGTCGCCGACCGGCTTGCGCGGCGCGGTCGGGCTCTCGGCGAGGCGGGTCGAAATCTCGGCGAGGCTCTGCGCGGCGATGCGATCCAGCATGGCTTGATCGACATTGGCCCAGACGTCGCTGCCGGCCCCGGCCGGCTCGGCACCGGAAACGCGCAGCACCCGCTCGCGGTCCTTGTCATAGACGTCCCATGCCCAATCGACGCTGCCCTTGCCGTTCTCGACGACGGCGAGGAGATAGCCGCGCACCCGATAGGGCGCATTGCTGTCGCGCGAAGCGACCGGAATGCGCCGGGCGCCAGCCTCGGTGGACAGGCTGCTGACCAGCCGGTCGAACACCGGCTCCGGCGGGCCGTCGATCGATTCGAAGGCAAGGGTCTTAGGACCGGCGGTGCGGGAGGCGACGGCGCGGGCCGGCTGGGCGCCGGAGGTTTCGGCACCGGTGGCGCTCGCGACCGGCTTGCCGGCGCCGCCGGTCTGGCAGGCAGCCAGCCCAAGGGCAACGACAGTGACTGTAGCTGCCGGCACGAGCTGACAAAATCGCCGGCCGAGCTGTTGGATCATCAAGCGCCGTCCCCTTGCGGGCCGGTCGCTGCGCGTGTCCGCACCGAAGCGATTCGGCGCGGCCGCGCCGTCGCCGGCACATCCGGGGCAAATCGTTAACGGGAATTAACGATAAGGTCCAGAGGTGCACCCGTTAACGGCTCGTTACCGTTAATGGTGACGAGGAAGGTGCGCCCGAGGCACATGGCGGTTTCGGTCTCGCTGTCCATCAGGATCATGTGGGCGAACATGACCATGCCGGGCTCCAGCACCCAGGGATTGCCCTCGTAGAACATTGGCGGGTCCATCCATGACGGGGTGAACTTGGCGCCGAGCGAATAGCCACAGGCGGCCAGCCGGTGCTCGGCGAGGCCGTGACCGTCCATCACCTGCGCATGGGCGGCGAACACCTCGCCGGCGGTGCGGCCGGGTGCGATATTGGCGGCGCAGGCCTCCAGCGCCAGCCTGGCGGCGTTGAACAGGTCGATGTGGCGGTCGCGGGGGCGACCGACGATCGCGGTCTCCATCATCGCCGCATGATAGTGGCGGTAGGTGCCGGCCCATTCGAGGGTGATCTGGTCGCGCGCGTCGAGGCGCCGGCGGCCGGACTTGTAGCGGCAGAGCAGGGCGTCGCGGGCGGAGCCGATGATGAACTCGTTGCCGGGATAGTCGCCGCCGCCCTTGAAGATGGCCCCCTGCATGGCGGCGAGGATGTCGCCCTCGTCGACGCCGGCGCCGATCAGCTCGATGGCCGCCTGCCGCGCGTCGAGCGCCAGCTGGCCGGCTTTGCGGACATAGAAGATTTCCTCCTCCGACTTTACCGCCCGCAGGTAATCGACGAGGCCGGATGCGTCGTCGAGGATGGCGAAGCCGTCGAAGGCGGCATCGAGCTTGCGGCCGTTGGCGGCGGTGAGGCCGTAGCTGTCATACTCGACCCCGATGCGGGCATGCGCGCCGCCGAGATCGGCCACCATGTCGCGCAATTGCTGCTGCGGCGTGGAATCGGCGGCATCGCGCCAGATGCGGATGTCCTCGATAAGCGAGGTGTGCTGCGCCTGCCTCAGGTCCGCCGAGCGGGTGAGCAGGGCGAAGCGGCCGTCGGCGCCGAGCCACAGCGACTGGAAGAAGCAGAAGCCGAACGTGTCGTAGCCGGTGAGCCAGTACATCGATTCCTGCTGGAACATCAGCATGCCGTCGAGCTGCCGCTCGGCCATTGCCGCCAGCAGGCGGTTCTTGCGGCGTTCGAATTCCAGTGTGGTGAAATGCAGGCTCATGGCTCAAGGCACCAGGGTGATGGCGGCGATCAACCGGCCGTAATCGGGCTCGCCGCGATGGGTGGCGCGGCGATAGGAATAGAAGCGGGCCTCGTCGGCATAGGTGTCGAGGCCGAGATCCTCGACCGTGCCGACGCCGAGGCGGGTCAGCCGGGCGGCGATGTAGCCGGGCAGGTCGAACATCGCGTGCCCCGCCCGCTCGGACGGCGCGAGGAAGCGGATGTTCCCGGCATCGAGGGATGTGAGGTTGGCGACGAATTCGGGGCCGACCTCGTAGCTCGGCTGGCGGATCAGCGGGCCGATGGCGGCGACGATGCGCGCGCGCTTTGCCCCCAGCTCCTCCATGCGGGCGAGGGTGGAATCGAGTACGCCGCCGACCGCCCCCTTCCAGCCGGCATGGGCGGCGCCGACGACACCCGCCTCGGCATCGGCGAACAGCACCGGGCCGCAATCGGCGATGGCGATGCCGACCGCGACGCCGGGCGTGTCGGTCGCCACCGCGTCGGCCTTGGGGCGCTCGTCCCACGGCACGCGAGCAACGAGGCAGTCCGGCGAATGGATTTGCCAGGCGGTGAGCAGATGCGTCGGCGGCACGCCGAGCGCGGCGGCCATGCGAGCGCGGTTCTCGACGACGTTCTCCGCCGCATCGCCCGAGCCGGTGCCGCCATTGAGGCCGGCATAGATGCCCTCCGACACGCCGCCCTCGCGAGTGAAGAACGCGTGGCGGATGCCGGGCAGCGCCTTGAGGGCGGGGGATTCGACCTTCATGCGGTTTCGTCTCCGATGTTCTCGACGAACTCTTCGCCGGCCGCGAATCCGGCCGGGGCGCCGAGGGAAGGATGCACCAGCGCGAGCGCCTTGAAGAGAGCGCCCATGCCCTGTTGGTGGGTGCCGGCGAGCCGAAGCGCGGCGGCATCGATGGCGGCGGCGGCTTCCGGGCCGGCATTGCGCTTCAGCCGTTCGGCACGGGCATGGAGGCCGAGGCGCTCCAGCAGGTCGCCCTGGCAGATGGGGCCGAAGGCGCGGGCGCCGTTTCTTCGCGCGGCGATCGCCAGCGCAGCGAAGTCGACATGGGCGGTGAGGTCGGCCTCGCCGGGGTGGGCGAGCGGATGATCGTAAACATGGGCACGCAGCGCCTGCAGCGTGTCGCCAAAGCCGCCTGAGGGTTCGTGTTCGCCCTTGTGGCCATAATCGATGAACAGCGCCGCGCCGCCGTCGCGCGCAAGGCGGGCGCCGACATGGGCGGCGACGCTCTGGCCGAGCGGGCAGATTTCCAGCAACGCGCCGGCCGGGGCGGCGAGCAGCCGCCGCTCGGCAGCGGCATCCAGGCGGGCGCCGGGGCGCAGGCCGAAGGCGAGGGCGTCGGAACCGGGAGGGCAGGCGCCATCGAGGCCGACCATGCGTTCGGCAATGCCCTCCGGCATGCGGAGGAACTGGCGGATCGGCAGCGCGTCGACGAATTCGTTGGCGATGAGGATCAGCGGGCCGGCCGGCAGGTCTTCCACCCGGTCGGCCCATTCGACGGCGTGGCCGGCGAGGGCACGCTTCTGCACCGCGCGCAGGCGCGGGGAGGCTTCGACCAGCACGAGGCGGGCGGCATCGAGAAAGCCGGGGACGATGCGGACGGCCCGCAAGGCGTCGGCCATCAGGGTGCCGCGGCCGGGGCCGAGCTCGGCGAGAATGAACGGGGCCGGGGAGCCGAGACGTATCCAGCTGTCTGCCGCCCACAGCCCGACGAGTTCGCCGAACATCTGGCTGATTTCCGGCGCGGTGACGAAGTCGCCACCCTGCCCGAACGGCTCGCGGGTGGAATAATAGCCGTGGCGGGGATGCAGCAGGCATTCGGCCATATAGTCGGCGACGGTGAGTGGCCCGTCCCCGGCGATGCGGGCGGCGAGCTCATGCGCCAGCGGCGTTGGCGCCTCGCTCATGCGGGGACGCGCTCGTTCAGCGGTGGCCGGCGCGAGGAGTGCCAGGCGAGCCAGGCGCCGAACAGCACCATCGGCACCGACAGCAGCATGCCCATGGTCAGCCAGCCGCCGGCGAGATAGCCGAGCTGCGGATCGGGCTCGCGCACGAATTCAACGATGATCCGCGAGAGGCCGTAGAGCATCACGAACAGGCCGCCGACGATGCCGGGTCGCGCCAGCGCCTTGAAGCCATGGATCGCGATCTGCAGGATGACGAAGATGGCGACGCCTTCCAGCGCCGCCTCGTAGAGCTGGCTCGGATGGCGCGGCTCGGGGCCGCCGGTGGGGAAGACGAAAGCCCAGGGCACGTCGGTGACGCGGCCCCACAGCTCGCTATTGATGAAATTGGCGAGGCGGCCGAGGAACAGGCCGATCGGCACCACAGCGGCGGCGATATCCAGCATCGACATCAGGGGCAGGCCGCGGCGGCGGCAGAACAGCGCCATGGCGAGGATGGAGCCGAGGAAGCCGCCGTGGAAGGACATGCCGCCATGCCAGACGGTGAGCGCTTCCATCGGGTGGGAGGCGTAATAGGGCAGGTTGTAGAACAGCACATAGCCGAGGCGCCCGCCGAGGATGACGCCGAACGCCACCCACACCACGGCGTCGTCGAACTCCTCCGGCGGGATGGCGGACTTGCCGCCCCACAGCGCCGGCGTGGCGCAGAGCTTCTTCGCCAGCCACCAGCCGATGAGCAGGCCGGCGACATAGGCGAGCGCGTACCAGCGGACGGCAAAGGGGCCGAGCTGGATCAGCACGGGATCGATGGCCGGGAAGGGCAGAACGAGAAGCGGCGGTGTCGCGATCAGCATGAGGCGTCCGGAATGCGGGACCAATGGCGGCGCGACCGGCCGCGGCACGACTCGTGCGGCGCCGACGCCGCCACGGTCTTGCCCCCCCCGCGTGACAGGATCAAGGCCGGAGATGGGCCCGCAAGGCCGGAGCATGGCCTCCGAGGTGCGTTCCACGGTCGCCCCTGCGTGTGGAACATGGGTGCGACGGTGGCTGCGCCCTTGCGGTGCGGGGACTTGCGCCCCATTGTTGATCCTGAGGCGTCAAGCCGGGAGAAAAGAGCCATGACCCAGACGACGAGCCGCATCTTCGACGATTTTGCGCGACTGATGAACGACGCCGCCGGCGTCGCCACCGGCGTGCGGCGCGAAGCCGAGACGGTGATGCGCGCCCAGGCTGAACGGGTCCTGCGCGAGCTCGACGTGGTGACGCGCGAGGAGTTCGACACGGTGAAGGATCTCGCCGCCGCTGCCCGCGAGGAAAACGAGAAGCTCGAGGCGCGACTGGCGGCGCTGGAGGCCCGGCTCGCCAAGCTCGAAACACCCGAGTGAGGGCTGTTGTGGATGCCGGACCGCAATGCTTGCGGCACCCGGCGAATCCCTGACACCTTCAATCTATTGATTGTCGAGAGGCGATCACCCACGAACGGTCGTAGCGAGGTACGGATTCAGCGCGATATAGTCGGATGACGGCGATTCGTTCGGAGATCGAAAGGGTTGCCGGCCTGCTGTTCGCGTTGCGTGCGTTCGACCCCCTCCCGCGTCCCAGCCTCGCGAGGTCGAGCATGACCTATACCGATTTCGAAGCCGACACCCGCCTCAATCCGCTTGATCTCGTCGAGCGCATGGCCGCGCTCAACGAATGGTCGTTCGAGCGATCGGCCGAGGACGAGATCACCATCTCGGTGGAAGGGCGGTGGACCGATTGCCACGTCTCCTTCCAGTGGATGGACGAGGTGGAAGCGCTGCACATCGCCTGCGCCTTCGATCTCAAGGTGCCGGAGAAGCGCAAGAACGAAGTGCTGCGTTTGCTCTCGCTGATCAACGAGCAGATGTGGGTCGGCCATTTCGACCTGTGGTCGAAGGAGGGCGTGATCATGTTCCGCCATGCCTTGCTGCTGGCCGGAGCCGAGGCGACCGACCGCCAGTGCGAAGTGCTGATGGAAGTGGCGGTGGAAGCGGTGGAGCGCTATTTTCCGGCCTTCCAGTTCGTGGTCTGGGCCGGCAAGTCGGCCCGCGAGGCGATGGACGCCACCTTGTTCGAGACCATCGGCGAGGCGTGACGGGACGGTAACCCCCGGCCGCCGCTCGACGCGGTGGACACCGGTGCCGATGGGGCAGCATTGATCGGGCGAATCCGGTAATCCCTTGCCCGATACCGCTTCGGCGGCGCAGAAGTGCGAGGCGAACCTATGGCTTCTCTTTCCGACATTCCCGGCCGTGTCCTGCTGGTGGGCGCGGGCAAGATGGGCGGCGCCATGCTCCAGGGCTGGATCAGCCTCGGGCTCGAGCCGGCCCGCATCGCGGTGGTCGATCCCGGTCCGCCGCCGGAAGTGGCCGCGATGCTGGAGGCGCGCGGCGTGGCGCTCAATCCGCTCAATGGCGGGGTGCCGGCGGTGATGCTGTTGGCGGTCAAGCCGCAGGTGGCCCCCGACGTGCTCGCCAGGGTGGCGCCGCTCGCCGGGCCGGACACGCTGGTGGTCTCGGTGATGGCGGGACGCACGCTCGCCTTTCTCGAGGGTCATTTCGCACCGGGCACGGCGGTGGTGCGCTCAATCCCCAACACGCCGGCAGCGATCGGGCGCGGTGTCACCGTGGCGGTGCCGAATGCCTCGGTCTCGCCGGAGCAGATGCGCATCGCCGATGCGCTGCTCAAGGCTACCGGCGGCTGCGAATGGGTAGAGCGCGAGGACCTGATCGACGTCGCCACCGCGGTGTCGGGTTCGGGGCCGGCCTATGTGTTCCTGCTCGCCGAGGCGCTGGCGGAGGCCGGCACCAAGGCCGGGCTGCCGGCTGACATGGCGGACCGGCTGGCGCGGGCCACCGTCGCCGGCGCCGGCGAATTGATCGTCCGCTCCGGCATCGACCCGGCGCAGCTGCGTCGCAACGTCACCTCGCCGAATGGCACCACGGCGGCGGCGCTGGCGGTGCTGATGGACGAGACGAAGGGGTTCGGGCCGCTGCTGACCGAGGCGGTCGCCGCGGCCGCCCGCCGCTCGCGCGAGCTGGCGGGCTGAGCCGGCCGGATCAACACTCGACGACAAGGGAGGATGTCATGAGCCTTGCACCCGCCGCGACCATCGACATCGGCGACTTCCTGAAGGTCGATGTCCGTGTCGGCACCATCATCCAGGCCGAATCCTTTCCCGAGGCACGCAAGCCGGCGCTGAAGCTGGTGATCGATTTCGGCCCGCATGTCGGGGTGAGGAAGTCCACGGCGCAGATCACCGTGCATTATGCGCCGGAGGATCTCATCGGCCGGCAGGTGGCGGCGGTGGTGAACTTCCCGCCGCGCCAGATCGGGCCGGTCATGTCGGAGGTGCTCACCCTCGGCTTCCCGGACGAGGACGGCGCGGTGGTGCTGTTCGCCCCCGACCGCGAGGTGCCGAACGGCGCAAGGCTGTTCTGAGGCCGCACGGACGACCTATGCCGTCTCGTCCGGCTTGATCTCGACATGCCACCATGCCGGCCGCCGGTCGGCGAATGAGTGCTCGGCCGGCACGAGCTCAGGCGAGGTGATGTCGTCGAAGGTGCGACGAGCAGCGCGACGACGGGGGCGTCGTCGCGGGCGCCGAGCGTGCTGCCGCATGTCGGACAGAAGGCGCGGCTGGAGACGTCCGAGGATCGATAGGTCGACGGCGTGCCGGCCGGTCCGGTCCAGACGATGCGGTCGGCGGGAAACTCCACCACAGCGCCGTCAGCGCGCCGGTGTGCCGCTGGCAGACGCTGCAAGAGCAGCTATGCGGGTTCCTGGCAGGGCCGACGGCTGCGAAGCGGATGTCGCCGCACAGGCAGCCGCCTTGGTAGCGCCCGATCATCTGTCGCCACCCTTCACACCGGGATGCGGATCGTCGCCCTCAGGCCGCCGAGCGGGCTGTCGCCGAGCGATACGTCGCCGCCATGCGCGCGGGCGGCGTCGCGGGCGATGGTGAGGCCGAGCCCCGAGCCGCCGGCATCCTGGTTGCGGGCCTCGTCGAGCCGGAAGAACGGCCGAAACACCTCCTCGCGCCGCTCCGGCGGGATGCCGGGCCCGTTGTCGTCCACCGTCACGATCAGCCAGCGCTCGGCACGGGTGCCGTTGATGTCGATGCGGTCGGCATAGCGCCAGCCATTGGCGACCAGGTTGGCCAGACAGCGGCGGAAGGCATCGGGCCGCAGCGTCACCATCGGATCGCCGGAGAAGGCGGAGGTGACGCCGGCGCCGTGGCGCTCGCCATTGACGCGGGCCTCCTCGATGAGGCGGGCAATGTCGGTGAGCACCGGCGGCTCGCCCATGTCGTCGCGGGCGAAGGCGAGATAGGCCTCCAACATGCTCTGCAGCTCGTCGACATCCTTGCGCAAGGCGTCGGTCTCGGCCTCGTTCAGGAAGGCCAGCTCGAGCTTGAAGCGGGTGAGGATGGTGCGCATGTCGTGGCTGACGCCGGCCAGCATGGTGGTGCGCTGCTCGATCTGCCGCTCGATGCGCCGCCGCATCTCGAGGAACGCCAGCGCCGCGCCGCGCACCTCGCGGGCACCGCGCGGCCGGAAGCCGGTGACGTCGCGGCCCTTGCCGAAGGCGATGGCGGCGTCGGCCAGCGCCTCTATCGGCTTGATCTGGTTGCGCAGAAACAGGATGGCAACGGCGAGCAGCACCAGCGAGGTGCCGACCATCCACACCAGGAAGATGTGCGAGTTCGACAGATAGGCCTGGCTGCGGCGGGCGAAGATCCGCATCACCATGTCGTCGAACTGGATCCGCACCTCGATGAGGTTGGAGTTGCCGACGGTGTCGGTCCAGAACGGCCGGCGCAGCCGCTTGCCCAACTCGCCGGTGAAGTTGGAATCCAGGATGGAGAAGAACGGCTTGGGTCCCGGCGGCGGCAGGTGCTCGTCCGGCAGGAAATCGACCGACAGGCCCATGGACGACTGGGCGATCTGCCGCACCTGCTCGCGGCCCTCCGGGGAGGGGAAGGCGACGGCGAAGTCGGCGATGGCCGAGATGTCCTGCGACACCGCGGCGGAAAGGCGGCGGGTTACGGTATTATAGTGACGCTCCATAAACACGAAGGCCAGCACCGATTGCAGGATCACCATCGGCGTGACGATGATGATCAGCGAGCGGGCATAAAGGCCCTTCGGCATGACGCTGTTGAACCAGGAGCCGAAACGGGCATTGTTCGCCCGCATGCGGGCATTGGCGCCGCACGCGGCATCCCAGGCGACGTGGACGCTCTTCGGCATCGTGCGATCGATGCGGGCGGCGAGGCGGGCATTGTTCGCCCGCATGCGCGCCGCGACATCGCGCAGGAAGTGGCGGGCGGCGCCCAGCCGCTGATCGTCGAGCAGGCTCAAGGCGCCACGACCAGCCGGTAGCCGACGCCGCGCACCGTCTGCAGATAAGCGGGGTTGGCGGGGTCGCGCTCGATCTTGCGGCGCAGGCGGTTCACCTGCACGTCGACCGCCCTGTCGCCGGCGGAGATGCCCGGCGCCACCAGCGCCTGGCGCGGCACCGTCTCGCCGGGCCGCTCGCCGAGCACGCGCAGCATGTCGCGCTCGCGGTCGGTGAGGCGGACCAGCTCGCCGTCGCGGCTGAGCTCGCCGCGCTCCAGATGGAAGACGAACGGCCCGAAGCGCACCGATTCGATGGCCTGCGTCGGTGGGACGGTGGAACGCTTCAGGATGTTGTTGATGCGCAGCAGCAGTTCGCGCGGCTCGAAAGGCTTGGCGAGATAGTCGTCGGCGCCGATCTCCAGCCCCTTGATGCGGTCCTCGGTCTCCGAGCGGGCGGTGAGCATGAGGATCGGCACGGTCGATTCGGTGCGCACCAGCTTTGCGAGGTCGAGACCGTTCATGCCCGGCATCATCACGTCGAGGATCAGCAGGTCGAAGGTGAGGCCGGCGAGGCGGCCGCGGGCATCGTCCGCCGACTCTGCCGTCGTCACCCGGTAGCCCTGCTCGGACAGGAAACGCGAGAGCAGGTCGCGGATGCGGCGGTCGTCGTCGACGATGAGCAGGTGCACGGCGTCGTCGGCCGGCGTCGCCATGCGCGGCCGGGCGGGCGAGGAGGGGCCGGGATTGGCGGCGTCGAGCATCGAGGTCTCCTAGCGGGGGCGGGCGGGCGCCTTGCCGGCGCGCGTGCCGCCCGACACGGCGGCCAGGTCGGCGCGGACGATGAGCTTCTCGACCGCCGCCTGATCTTCGGCATCGATCATGGCGACAAGAAAGCGGCGGACATCCTCGCGCGCACCCGGCGAGCAGGCGGCGAGCGCCTTTTCGATGCGCTGCGACTGGATGGCGACGAAATCGCGCGCCAGCGCCGCCCCCTTCGGCGTGAGATGCAGCAGCCGCTGGCGCCGGTCGGAGGAGCCGGCGCGGCTGTCGACGAAGCCGCCCTCGACCAGCTCGCGCAGCACCCGGCCGAGGCTCTGCTTGGTGATGCGCAATATGTCGAGCAGATCGGTGACCCGCATGCCGGGATGGCGGTTGACGAAATGCAGCACCCGGTGGTGGGCACGGCCGAAGCCGTAGCCCTGCAGCACCTTGTCCGGGTCGCTGACGAAGTTGCGATAGGCGAAGAACAGCAGCTCGATCAGGTCGATCTGGCTGCGCGGCGCAGCGTCGCCCGCTGCGGCGGAGTCGAGATCCGCCGCATTGGCGTGGGGCGGTTGCGAGACATTTATGTCAGCCATGTTGACTTTTTTCGTTATGATCGTTACCAAGAAGCCCTGTCTGACGAAAGGATCGTTCGGGAGTCCCGGATCGACCTCGCGTCAGACAGACGCGTCGGCGGGGCCGGACGGCAGTTCGTTCGACGGCGTTCACGATAGATGTACTTGGCCTGCGAAGCAAAATATGCGCGGAAAAACGCACGCGACCGGGTAGGACATGCTTTAAGGACAAGATGGGCGACGTCGCCGGATCATGGCAGGCGGCGAGCCCCGTTCGGGAGACAGTACCATGGCAAGCGAACCCTTCGACAAACGCAGTGGCTGGATCTGGTATGACGGCGCCTTCGTGCCGTGGTCGGATGCCAAGGTCCATGTACTGACCCACGGCCTGCATTACGGCAGCTGTGTATTCGAGGGCGAGCGCGCCTATGGCGGCGAGATTTTCAAGCTGGACGAGCACACCATCCGGCTGAAGGAGAGCGCGCGCCTGCTCGACTTCGAGATCCCCTACAGCGAGGCGGAGATCAACGCCGCCTGCCGCGAAATTCTGGTCAAGCAGAACCTCGCCGATGCCTATCTGCGGCCGGTGGCGTGGCGCGGCTCGGACATGATGGGCGTCTCGGCGCAGCACAACCAGATCCACCTCGCCATCGCGGCGTGGGAATGGCCGAGCTATTTCGATCCGGCGGAGCGTCTGAAGGGCATCCGCATCGGTATGGCGAAATACCGCCGTCCCGATCCGATGACCGCGCCCTCGACCTCGAAGGCGGCCGGCCTCTACATGATCTGCACCATCTCCAAGCACGCCGCCGAGCGGGAAGGCTATGCCGACGCGCTGATGCTCGACTGGCGCGGACGCGTCGCCGAGTGCACCGGTGCCAACGTGTTCTTCGTGAAGGACGGGGTGATCCACACGCCGGAGGCGGACGCCTTCCTGAACGGCATCACCCGCCAGACGGTGATCGAGCTTGCCAAGCGCCGCGGCATCGAGGTGCAGGAGCGGGCGATCATGCCGGAGGAACTGTCGAGCTTCGACGAATGCTTTATCACCGGCACCGCGGCCGAAGTGACGCCGGTGTCGGAGATCGCCGGAACGCATTTCCAGCCCGGCCCGGTGACCAAGACGCTGTTCGACGACTACTCGGCTGCAGTGCAGCCGAAGAAGGCGGCCGCCTCGGCGGCCTGAGTTCCGGTTCCGCAGAGCCTATAGAATGCCGGCCTTCGGGCCGGCGTTTCTGTTTGTGCTCAACGATCAGGCGTGACGACCGGGAACAGCGCGCGCAGCCACGGCGCGCGCAGCCACAACCCGCCCCACATGAACAGGCCGAGATAGACGCTGAACAGCACATGGCTGAACAGCGGATTGCCGACTCGGAGTTGCGTCGCCATGGCGCCGCCGAGCAGGCCGGTCATCAGCACCGCGCCGAGGAGACTGGTGCGCGGGACGAGATATAGCGCCAGGCAACCGAGCTCGACGAGGCCGATCATCAGCGTGTGGCCGGCCGGCCAGCCGAGCGCGGCCATGGACTCGGTCGCCACGCTGGCGCCGATCAGCTTGGGCGCGATCGAGGCGATCAGCAGGAAGGCGGCAAACAGACCGGTGAGGGTGTAGCCGACCGGCACCATCAGCGAGCTGGGCACGGGGATTCTCCGATCTCGGGTTCAGCCGCGCAGTTCGACGCCATTGCCGTCGGGGTCGCGCAGATAGATGGACGGGCCTTCGCCGGCGGCGCCGTAGCGGAGGACGGCGGCATCGGCGGCGATGCCGTGGGCGGCGAGTTCGGAGCGAACCCGTTCCGGCTCGAAGCCGGCGATGCGCAGGCAGAGATGGTCCATGTTGCGTCCCTCCACCGCGGGAGCTCCGCCGCCGCGCCGGCCAAGCGGACCGTCGACGGCGACCAGATCGATCAGTGCCCCGCCGGCGCGCAGCTGGACCATGCCGATCGCCTCCTGCCGCCGCTCGACCGGGCAGCCGAGCACCTGCGAGTAGAAGCGGGTGGCGACATCGAGATCGCCGACCCGCAGCACGACGTGATCCAAGCCCGTCACCTGCATCGCATTCTCCTTCGGAAAGCACTTGTTTCGTACTGCGAATGATTTATCTCGATATCAAGATAAAGGGAGATGTCTTGATGTCAAGACAACTGGTGCCGGAGGCTGCCGACCATGTTGAGCAACGGCGGCGGCAATGGGCGCGGGAATTGCCGGACGTGGATACGCAAGGCATGGCGGTCCTCGGGCGGGCACGCTGGATCACCCTGCGGGCGCGTCCGCCGATCGAGGCGGTGTTCGCCGCCCATGGACTCGATGCCGGGGAATTCGACGTGCTCTCGACGCTGCGTCGCGCCGGCCCGCCCTATCGGTTGCGGCCGACCGAGCTGTTCCAGGCGCTGATGATCTCCTCGGGCGGGCTGACCGACCGGCTGGCGCGGCTGGAGAAGGCCGGATTGGTTGTACGGCGGCCGAGCGAGAGCGACGCGCGCAGCCTGCTGGTGGAGCTGACGGTTGAGGGCAGGGAGCGGGCGGAGGCGGCATTCCGCGCCGACATGGAAGTGGAGGCCCGGCTGCTCGCCGGGCTGAACGGCGAGGAACGCGACCAACTGGCCGGCCTGCTGGCAAAGCTCGCCTTGTCGATGGAAGGGGCGAAGGATTAGCGGCTCAGGGCGTGCCGGCGGTCCACCGCTCCGCCGCCGCGTCGTCGGCCTCCTTGGCCGCGACCCAGTTCCTGGCTTCCGCACGCTCTTCCAGTTTCCAGAATGGCGCGCGGGTCTTCAGCCAATCCATGAGGAAGGCCGCGGCCTCGAAGGCGGCACCGCGATGCGGCGAGGCGGTGACCACCAGCACGATGTTCTCGCCGGGGACGATGCGGCCATGGCGGTGGATCACCGTGGCGCCGAGCAGCGGCCAGCGCGTACGGGCCTCATCCACGAGCCGGCGGATCTCTTCCTCCGCCATGCCGGGATAGTGCTCGAGCGTCAGCGCGACCAGACGGCTGCCGTCCGGCGCGGAATCGCCGGCATCGTCGGCGCGGCACAGGCCGGAAAAGGTGACGACCGCTCCGATATCGACCCGTCCGGCCGAGAGCGCGGCGATCTCTGCGGCGGTGTCGAAATCCTCAGCCTGGATACGGACGGTGAAGCGGTCGCCGGATGGGGCTGCAACCGGCATGGCCTCAACCCCCGGTCATCGGCGGGAAGAAGGCGATCTCACGGGCGCCGGCGATCGCTGCGTCCGGCCTGGCATGGCGGCGATCGATGGCGGCGCGGACCACCTTGGGTTCCTTGAACGCCTCGGCATAGCCCTCGCCACGGGCGGCGAGGAAGGCCGCGAGCTCGGCGACGGTGCGCACCTCGTCGGGAGCCTCGACCTCCTCGGCCTCACGCCCGATGCGTTCCCGCACCCAGGCGAAATAGAGGATCTTCACGCTTCGTCCTCGATCAGGTGACGGGCACCGGCCCGGAAATAGTCCCACCCGGTATAAAGTGTGAGCAGCGCCGAGATCCACAAGAGCACGATGCCGGCGAGCGTGGTGCCGGGCAGCAGCGCGTCGGCCGCCGGGCCGGCCAGCAGCACGCCGACCGCGACCAGCTGCGCCGTGGTCTTCCACTTGGCGAGGCGGGTGACGGGCACGCTGACCCGCAGCTCGGCGAGAAATTCGCGCAGGCCGGAGACCAGGATCTCGCGGCACAGGATGACCGCGGCCGCCCAGAGCGACCAGCCGCGAATGGTGCCGTCCGACGCCATCATCAACAGCGAGGCGGCGACCAGCAGCTTGTCGGCGATGGGATCGAGCATGCGGCCGATCGCCGATTGCTGCGACCAGATGCGGGCGAGGTAGCCGTCGAAGAAATCGGTGATGGCGGCGACGACATAGATGCCGAGCGCCGCCCAGCGCAACCACAGCCCGCCGGCGAGGATATCGGCCCAGAACAGGCAGCCGACCAACAGCGGCACCGCCACGCAGCGGGCATAGGTCAGCAAATTGGGGAGCGCATAGGTATGCGCACGCCGGCTCCGCGCA
The DNA here is from genome assembly GCF_018390605.1 of Ancylobacter defluvii. GTDB lineage: Bacteria > Pseudomonadota > Alphaproteobacteria > Rhizobiales > Xanthobacteraceae > Ancylobacter > Ancylobacter defluvii. The sequence goes on along the minus strand of NZ_JAHBGD010000017.1, from coordinate 188,632 downwards.
GATCCGGTCTGCGCGGGTTCGGTCACCGTATTGCGGGCGGGCGCGACGTCGACCATGACTCTGTCCGGTTCCTTGACTGGGACGTAACCACCCTGCGGGCACACGTCAATCTACTGCGGGTATTTCACGGCAAAGTAACGGCCATGCCGGTGTCTCGCTGCCGCCGGCGTCAATGCGGCCCGGCGTCAGTGCGGTCCGGGGTGGAAAAAATCATAGACGGCCCGGGCGGTGGCGGCGTTCACCCCCGGCACCGCTTCGAGATCGGCCAGCGAGGCGCGCTCAATCGCCTTCAGCGTACCGAAATGATGAAGCAACGCACGCTTGCGGGTGGGGCCGATGCCGGGAATTTCCTGCAGGCCGCCCTGGGCGATGTCCTTGCTGCGCCGGGCGCGATGCGAGCCGATGGCGAAGCGGTGCGCCTCGTCGCGCAGCCGCTGCACGAAATAGAGCACCGGGTCGCGGGGCTCCAGCCGGAACGGCTCGCGGTCGGCAATGAAGAAGCTCTCGCGGCCGGCATCGCGGTCCGGGCCCTTGGCGACGCCGACCAGCGGCACATCGGTGACGCCGAGCTCGGCCAGCGCCTCGGCCGCCGCCTTCAGCTGGCCGGCGCCGCCGTCGATCAGCACCAGGTCCGGCCAGCCTTCCGGTGTCTCGCGCAGCGGCTCGGCGGTCTCTGCTTCTGCGAGAGCGTCTTTTTCCTTCTCTCCGACGGGGAGAGGTGGCCCGCGAAGCGGGTCGGTGAGGGGGGAGGGCGGCGGATCGGTTGGCGCGGCTTCCCCCTCACCGGGGAGCATGGTGCCCCCCTCACCCCAACCCTCTCCCCGACGGGGAGAGGGAGCAAGGGGCGTTTCGGGTGGAGAGGTAGCGTCGGTATTGGTGAGCGTTTCCCTCTCCCCGTCGGGGAGAGGGGTACGGTGAGGGGCCTTGTCGCCGGCCCGCGGGGCCTCGCGCAGCAGGCGCGAGAAGCGTCGGCGCAGCACCTCGCGCATCATGCCGTAATCGTCGCCCGGCGCGAGCTCGGTGTTCTTGATGTTGAACTTGCGGTACTGGCTCTTGGCGAAGCCCTCCGGCCCGGCGACGATCATGCCGCCCACGGCGTTTGAGCCCATAATGTGGCTGTTGTCATAGACCTCGATGCGGCGCGGGCTCGCCGGCAGGGCGAAGGCGCGGGCGAGCTCGTCGAGCAGGCGCGCCTGGCTGGCGCTCTCGGCGAGCTTGCGGCCGAGCGCCTCGCGGGCGTTCTGCATGGCGTGCTCGACCAGCTCGCGCTTCTCGCCGCGCTGCGGCACCGCGATCTCCACCTTGTGGCCGCTGCGCTCGCTCAAGGCCTCGGCGAGCAGGCCGCTTTCTTCCGCCGCATGGCTGAGCAGGATGAGGCGCGGGCTCGGCTTGTCCTCGTAGAACTGCGCGAGGAAGGCGCCGAGCACCTCGCCGGGCTCCAGTGTGCGGTCGGCGCGGGGATAGAGCGCGTGGTTGCCCCAGTTCTGCCCGGTGCGGAAGAAGAACACCTGTACGCAGGTGGCGCCGCCCTCCTGGTGGATGGCGAAGACGTCCGCCTCTTCCACCGAGCGCGGATTGATGCCCTGCGAGCCCTGCACCGCCGACAGGGCGGCGAGCCGGTCGCGCAGGGCGGCGGCGCGCTCGAATTCCAGCGTCTCGGACGCGGCTTCCATCTCGCGGGCCAGCTGCTCCTTCACCGTGCGGCTCTTGCCGGACAGGAAGTCGCGCGCCTCCCGGACATATTCGGCATAGTCGGTGTGGCTGACCTCGCCGGTGCAGGGACCGGCGCAGCGCTTGATCTGGAACAACAGGCAGGGCCGGGTGCGCGCCTCGTAATAGCTGTCCGAGCAGGAGCGGACCAGGAACGCCTTCTGCAGCGCATTGATGGTGCGGTTCACCGCCCAGACCGAGGCGAAGGGGCCATAATAGTCGCCCGGTTTCGAGCGGGCGCCGCGATGCTTGGTGATCTGCGGCGAGACGTGGTCCTTGGTGATGAGGATATAGGGGAACGACTTGTCGTCGCGCAGCAGCACGTTGAAGCGCGGGCGCAGCTGCTTGATGAGGTTGGCCTCGAGCAGCAGCGCCTCGGTCTCGGTGCCGGTGGAAATGAACTCCATCTCGGCGGTGGCGGACACCATGCGGAAGATGCGGTTGGTCAGCCCGGTCGGCCGGGTATAGGCGATGATGCGCTTCCTGATGCTCTTCGCCTTGCCGACATAAAGCACCGCGCCATCGGCGCCGATCATCCGATAGACGCCGGCGCCGTTCGGCGCGTGCTTCACCGCCCGCAGAATGGCGGCGCGGCCGGAGGCGAGCGAGCCGGCACCGGGCAGCGCCTCGTCCGGCTCGTCGAGCAGCAGCAGCGCCTCGTCCTCGATCTCCGCCATCTCGGCGTCATCGATCTCCGGTTCGGGCACGTTCGGGTGGGGGCGAGCGATCATGTGCGCCTAAAATATGGATTCGTGCTAGCCACGAACAGGGGGGCGTCGCCGTTCTTCCATGCCCGAACCGGGAGCGCGATGGCAGATATGCGCAAACTCGGTGCTGCGCCGGCGGCGAAATGGGATTAAGGGGACGGCATGTCCTCTGTGTCCGATGCTCCCGTCAAGCCCGCTGTTCCGCTCGCCGGCTATGCCTATGGCGCGGCGGGGGCGATTCTGTTCGCCTCCAAGGGCATCATCATCAAGCTCGCCTATGGCGAGGGCATCGACCCCGAGACCCTGCTGGCGCTGCGCATGGCGTTCTCGCTGCCGTTCTATCTGGCGATTGGTGCCCTTGCGCTGCGGTCCATGCGCGTGCGCGGCGAGGCGCTGCCGAGCTTCGGCATCTTCGCGCAATCGGCGGCCGTCGGCGCGCTGGGCTACTGGTTCTCCAGCTATGTCGACTTCCTCGGGCTGCAATATATCTCGGCCTCCTTCGAGCGGCTGATCCTGTTCACCTACCCGCTTTTCGTGGTGCTGTTCGGGGCGTTGCTGTTCGGCCAGCCGATCCGGCTCAAGGCGCTGTGGACCTTCCTCATCGCCTATGGCGGGTTGGCGCTGATCTTCATGGAGGGGCTGGCGACCGTCGGCACCGACGTGGCGCGCGGCGCGATGTTCGTCGGCATGGCGGCGATCAGCTTCGCGCTCTATCAGCTCATGGCCCGCAAGCTGCTGAACAGTATCGGCTCGGCGCTGTTCACCTGCGTGGCGATGATCTCGGCCTCGGTGCTGGCGCTGGGGCAGTTCGCCCTGGTCCGTCCGATCGCCGGGCTGATGGTGTCGCCGCGGGTGCTGATGCTCTCCGTGCTCATCGCAATCGGCGCCACGGTGGTGCCGACCTTCCTGATGAACGCGGCGCTGAAACGCATCTCGGCGCAGGCCAATTCGATGATCTCGACGGTGAGCCCGGTCGCGACCATGGTGCTGGCCTTCTTCGTGCTGGGCGAGACGGCGAGCCCGCTGGAGTTTACCGGTGCGGCGCTGGTGATGACCAGCGTCGGCTGGTTCACCCTGAGCGACCGGCGCAGATAGCAATCCAGGTCTGCCGAGCCGTCGGCTCAGTCGGGCACCTCGGTGTCCGGGGTCTGCCAGGCGAGATGCTGGCCGCCATCGACGGTGAGCAACTGGCCGGTGATGCTCTCGGCCTGCGCCAGAAACAGTACTGCCTCGGCGATCTCCTCCGGCCTCGGCCCGCGACCGAGCGGCACCGCCGCGCCCTGGCGCGCGAAATCCTCGGGGCTCTGGCGGATATTGGCGAGGGTCGGCCCGGGAGCGACCGCATTGACGCGCACGCGCGGCGCGAGCCCCTGGGCCAGCAGCCGCGTCGCCGCCCACAAGCCCTGCTTGGTCAGGCTGTAGGACAGGTAATGCGGCGTCGGTTTCAGCACCCGCTGGTCGATGAGGTTGACGACCGCGCCCGTCCCGTGGGCCGGCAGTTGTGCGGCGAAGGCTTCGGCGAGGAACACCGGCGCGCGCAGATTGACCGCGAAGTGCCGGTCCCACAGCCCGCGCACCAGTGCGCCCGCGGCATCGGGATGAAATTCCGAGGCATTGTTGACGAGCAGCCGCAGCGTACCAAATGTGGCACAGGCAGGAAGCAGGCCTGCGACCGCATCGGCATCCGAGAGTTCGGCATGCAGCAGATGGGCGCGGCCGCCACGGGCCTCGATCTCGGCGCATACCGCTTCGGCGACCGGTTCCGGGCGCCGGGTATGAATGACGAGATCATAGCCTGCCGTCGCGAGGGCGAGGGAAATGGCGCGGCCGATGCGGACCGCGCCACCGGTGACGAGGGCGAGCGGGCGCGCTGCGGCAGAAGAAAGCGGAGCAGGTGAGGTCATGTCTCTTCATGAACCCGAGCGAGGAAGCTGTCCAACGCGGCAACATCGGGAGTGTCGGTTTCGATCCTGGGTGTTAACGGGTGGCTAACCATGATCAATGCGATATGACTGGAATATCAAGGTCTAATGCTTGGCATTTGATGTTGTTTTCATCCGGGGTGCTTGTATACGAACTGTTAATGATAATATCAGGTTACGAAATGCCATAAGACTTTGCTCATAATCTTATGTGAACGTCGACCCTATCGAATTGAACCCGGGTGCGCAGCCGCCTGGATGAATGGGAGACGATCATGAAAGCACTTCTCGCGGGCCTCGCCCTCGCCGTGGCGGTCGCCGCGCCGGCGTCCGCCGCCGACCTCAGCTACCCGGCGCCGACCGCCTATGCCGCTCCGGTTCCGGTCTTCACCTGGACCGGCTTCTATCTCGGCGCCAATGCCGGCTATGGCTGGGGCGAGGCGGATTTCTCCGACGACACCAACGGTTTCCTCGGCGGCATCCAGGCCGGCTACAACTGGCAGTTCGCTGGTAGCCCGCTGGTCGTCGGCATCGAGACCGACCTCCAGGCCACCAACATCGAGAGCCCCACTTTCTCGCTGGATTATTTCGGTACGGTGCGCGCCCGCCTCGGCTGGGCCGTCGACCAGTTCCTGATCTACGGCACCGGCGGCTTCGCCTATGGCCGCGGCAATTACGAAGTGGCCGGCCTCTCCAACAAGCAGACCAACACCGGCTGGACGATCGGCGCGGGCGGCGAATATGCCTTCTCGCCGAACTGGAGCGTCAAGGCCGAGTATCTCTATGTCGATCTCGGCACCGAGACCTATGACACCATCGCCGGCCCGCTGGATATTGGCACCACCGCCAACATCCTGCGCCTCGGCGTGAACTACAAGTTCTGACGGCCGCGCCAGAACTCCGGCGCTCCGGTCATCCAAGGCGGCCCCGATCGGGGCCGCCTTTTGCGTTGGCGCTGCCATGTGACCTGATTTGTTGCATTTTTGCTACGTCCTAGATCAATCGCTGCGCAATCGTGGCGGAAATGTAGCTGGCCCTGCCTGGGAAACGGGCGGGCCGTTACCTCCCGAAATTCAGCATCCAGGCTGGTTAGAGAGGGGTTTCCTCGCCCCGATACTGCAAGCTTGTGGCGGGCCATTTCGGTTTTCGCCGCATTCCGGCCCTCGACATGACAAGCTGCCCTTCTATCTCACCCTCAACTGCATTGTGTTCAGCAGTTTTGCTCGGAGAGTACGTTATGAAGAAGATCCTCGCCTCGGGCGTTGCCCTCGCCGCCCTCCTGGTCGCGGCTCCGGCCTTTGCTGCCGACATCGCGCAGCCCTACCCGACGAAGGCTCCGGTTGTTGAGCCCGTCCCGGTGTTCTCCTGGACCGGCTTCTATCTCGGTGCCAATGCCGGCTATGCCTGGGGCAGCAGCAATGGCTATGCCGACGATCTCGGTATTGATCCGGCGGGTTGGCTCGGCGGTGGTCAGGTCGGCTTCAACTACCAGCTCGGCAACAACGTCGTGATCGGCGTCGAGGCCGACCTGCAGGGCTCGGGCATCAAGGACACCGCCTACGGCTATGAGTCGAAGCTCGACTATTTCGGCACCGTGCGTGCCCGTGTCGGTTACGCCTTCGACACCGTGCTGCCCTATGTCACCGGCGGTTTCGCCTATGGCAAGACCAAGATCACGGACCAGGTGCTGAACTGGAGCGAGAGCTCGACCCAGACCGGCTGGACCGTGGGCGCCGGCGTGGAATACGCCTTCCTGCCGAACTGGACCGTCAAGGCCGAATATCTCTATGTCGACCTCGGCGACGATTACTACGACAATCTCGGCGCGAATGCGGGTACCAACCTGAACATCGCCCGCGTCGGTCTGAACTACAAGTTCTGATCGCGATCGGTGCCTGCGGGCGCCGGCCACGCGTGTCTCAAGGCCCCGGAGGCAGCTCCGGGGCCTTTTTCATTGGGTTTTCCCGCAGGAGCCTAAGTCACTGGCCGGGAGCCACTAGCCGGTAGCCACTAAGCCGGTAGCCACTTGCCAGGGCTGCCGCCGAGCGCCACTTGCGTGCTTCAGGCGCGCGTTGCCTCGAAAGCGGGCACGCGTGCGGCGAACGCGTCGAGCCAGTCGACCAGCGCCGGATGGTCGGCCCTCCAGGCGCCCTCGAAGCGCAGGTCGAGATAGCCGAGCGCGCAGGCGGTGGCGATCTCCGCCACGTCAATGCCGGAGGAGGTCGCCGCCCTGGCCGGCGGGGCCGCTTCCAGCACCTTCAGTGCGCGGGCCACCTTGCCGGCCTGATTGTCGATCCAGGCCGGGGTGCGCTGTTCCTCGCTGCGGAAGCGCACTTCATAGACCTGCAGCAGCGCGGCATCCATCAGGCCGTCCGCCAAAGCCTGTCCGACCAGTGCATGGATGCGCGCCGGCCCCGGGGCGGGAAGAATGACGCCGCCGCCGGCCACACCGTCCAGATACTCCAGGATCACCGGCGAATCGAAGATCGGCGCATCGCCGCCCTCCGGCAGCAGCACCGGAATCTTGCCGAGCGGGTTCTGTCGGCGCACGGTATCGGTGGGATCGGTGGTATCAGCCCATTCGATGTCGAGATGGATCCCGCACAGGATGGCGCCGATCTTGACCTTGCGGCCGAATGGGGAGGGTTTGGACGAGCGGAGGATCATCGCGGGCTTCAGGCCTTCGGGCGCATGCGACAACGCCCGCCCGCCCATTCGGCGCAGAGGAGCGTCGCGGCATCCGGCGACGGCGCCATGCCGCCGCTTCAGCGCAGACCTATCAGTCGGCGGCTTGCAGGTCGATGGCCTTGGGCCCCTTGCCGCGCTTGTCCGGCTCGACCTCGAAGCTGATGCGTTGGCCTTCGGCGAGCGCTCCCAGACCCGAACGGGTGACCGCCGAGACGTGCACGAAAACATCGCGCCCACCGTCATCCGGGCGGATGAAGCCGTAACCCTTTTCCGTGTTGAAGAATTTGACGGTTCCCATCATTGCCATCGCGCCTGCTCCTTGCCTCCGCCGGCATTGCTGGCCTGCCGCCGGGTCTTACGAACGGAGAGGCTGAAGCAAGACCGATGCCGCGATGTGAGGCCGGAGGCAAAAACCGGCATATGGAGCGTGACTGCGATGGCCGGACGCGGCCGGTCAGCGCTCGGGAATCAGCCAGCCGACGCGCGAGCGGCCGACGCCGTCGCTCGCCATCACCGGCGCCAGGGCGGCGAGCACGGTGCGGATCTCGTCCGCGAGGGTGAAGGGCGGATTGACCACGATCAGACCGCAGCCGGACAGCACGCCGGCCTGGCGCACGGCGCGGGTATCGAACTCGATGCGCAGCGTCTTCGGGATGGCGGCGCGGGCAATCTCGCGCTGGAAGGCATCGACCGCCCGCACGTCCTTGATCGGATACCACAGCGCATAGATGCCGGTTGCCCAGCGCTTGTACGCCTCGGCGAGTGTGGCGGCGAGGCGATGGAACTCCCCGGCTTCCTCGAACGGTGGATCGACCAGCACCAGCCCGCGGCGCTCCTTGGGCGGCAGATAGGCGGCGAGCGCCTGCCAGCCGTCGGTCGGCAGCACTTTCGCGCGGAGGTCCTGCACGACGTCGTCGAGCGCCGCTCGCACACCGGGCTCGGTCTCGCAGAACAGCAGCCGGTCCTGCGGGCGGGCGAGGGCGAGGGCGAAGAGCGGCGAGCCGGGATAATGGCGCAAGGCGGACGGATCGGCATCGAGGCCGGGATTGAACCCGGCGATGACCTGCCGCCAGGGGGCCAGAAGCGCCGCGATCTCCGGCTTGAAATCCGCACGCAGCACCGCGCCGACGCCACTCTCCCACTCGCCGGTGCGCTGGGCCTCACTGCCGGAAAGATCGTAGAGCCCGGCGCCGGCATGGGTGTCGAGCACGCGGAAGGCGGCATCCTTCTGGCCGAGATAGGCGAGGATGCGCGTCAGCACGACATGCTTGACGACATCGGCGAAATTGCCGGCATGGAAGGCGTGGCGGTAATTCATCGAAAGCGTCCGGATCAGCCGCCGCGCATCGGCGGCATGACGACGCGCGACGCTCGGCAGGCGCGCTTGTCGACCTCGGCACAGGAGGTGAAGCCGAGCGACTTGTCGAGGCAGATGCGCACCTCGTGCAGCCGGCGGGAATCGCAGGTGATGGCGATCATGCCGGCATCGAGCCCGGGATTGACCGCAAGGAAGGCCGCCTCGACATCGCCGGGCGAGACCATCTTGTAAGTGTCGAGCTGGCGGTATTCCGTCGGGATGACGATCGCCGCGCGGGCCTTGCGCACCGTGTCGAAATAGGCGGTGGCGCCGAGGCCGGAGCAGGTGCCGTGCTTGCGCCATTCATGGATCACCAGCCGGCGGCTCGGCATCAGGTCGAGCATGGAGCGGACCACCGGCTCCGGCACGAAGGGGGCCGGCTTCTGGCAGTCTTCCGGCCAGCCGGAGATATTTTGCGGCCAGAGACCGTGAACCACGAAGGCGAAGGGGCGGCCGATTTTGCACTGGGCGGGGTCGGCCCGATCGCCGGCGCTCTCGCAATAGGTCGGCGACCAGGAGAGGGCGAGCACGTAATGGTCGAACCGGCCGGGCGTGCCGGGCTGCTGCGCCGCTGCCGGCGTCACGCCACCGGTCAGTGAAAGAACAAAGGCGCCGAGCGCCGCGCAGGCGAGGGAGGAGGCAATGAGGGCGGCGCGGGCAAGCCGCGCCGCGTCACCCAGCCTCACGGCAGCGCCATGCGGCAGTTCGGCGCGTAGGTCCAGGAGCGGTCGAAGCCCTGCACGCACCACTCGACGCCCCATGAGAAACCGATGAAGCCGCCATCCTCGATGATCGAGTAATAGACCTTGTGGCGGCTGCCGGTCGCCGAGACGGCTTTGACCGCGCCGACCTTGCCGCCGACATAATGGCCGCCGGAATACACATGGCCGGCCGGAGCGGGAGTACCGGAGACGATGACGTCGGCCGAGCAGTAGCGGCGCGGCTGATATTCCGGGCCCCAGGGCCGGAAGGCGATCTCGCGGATATCGTTGAAGCTGTCGATGGTCGCCGAGGAGGACCAATAGGTGCTCTCGGTCTCGGCGAAATGCTTCTGGATGCGCGACAGCGCCGCCGGGGTGTCGCAGGCGGGCACCTGGCCGCTGTAGTTCGGTCCCGAGAGCCAGAAATTCTTCTCAAGGAAGCTCGCCGCCTGGCCGGCGCCGGCAGAGGCAGCGAGCAGGGCGGCTCCCGCCAGCAGCCCCATTGCGCGCCGCACCGCGACGCCCGCCTTCCGGCTCCGATCCTTGACCATGTCAACTCTCTCCAATGCGTTGGCGCGACGATGCATCCCGTCCCGACACCGGTCAAGGACGGGCATGCAACACATCGGGCAAAATCCACGTCGCAACTACCGCGACCCGAGCGTTCAGCGAAGCGGCGGCAGGTGTGCGGCGACGCGCAGGGCCGCCGGGCGGGCGGAGACGGCACAGGGCTCGTCGAGGAAGATCCAGCTCGCGACGTTCTGGTCCATACCGCACACGGCGGTGCGCGGGCCGGTGGAGCCGGACAGGCAAACGCGCGCGCCGTGCTGGTAATCGCGCCCGCCGGCGCGGCATTTGCAGTCGGCTACCGCGCTGCCGCCGGCGGCCAGCAGCAGGGCGAGCGTCGCGGCGCTGTGCCGGACGGCGTGGGCGGTGAGCTTCGAGGCACGAGGGATGCGGGCATGCAACATGTGGGCACCCTCCCTTTTCGGCGCGCGGCGCGCCGCCACCGCTCAGATGAGGCGGATCACATAGAGCTTACGCGTTGTCTCCACGACTTCCCATACGCCTTTGAAGCCGGGACGCAGCACGAAGCTGTCGCCGGCGGCGAGGCGGACCGGCTCCTTGCCGTCCTCGTGCAGGATCGAGACCCCGGCCAGCAGGGAGCAGAATTCCCATTCCTCGTAATCGACGCGCCAGGCGCCGGGCGTCGATTCCCACACGCCGGCGAACAGCGCGCCGTCGGGCAGGGTCTCGAGGTTCCAGGTGCGGTGGAGCGGGTTGCCGGCGACCAGGCGCTCGGGCTGCGGCGCGGTCTCTTCCGGTACGCCGAGGGCGGCGAGGTCGAAGGGCAGAAGGAAGGACATCGGGAATCCGTGATGGGAGGAGCCGCGCGGCGCCATCGGCCGCGCGGCTCCCGATCCTAGCTGAAGAAGCCCTTGATTGTCGCCCAGATGCTTTTGGCCGGCGCTTCGCCGGCGGCGGAAGCCTCGACCGGCGCGGCGTCCTGCGGCGCGATCTGCGACTTCGCCACGACCTCGGGGGTGATCTGGGCGAACAGGCCGAGCCTCGCCAGCGTCGCCGGCCCGGCGAAGCCGTCGGCATCGAGGCCGTTCTTGGCCTGATACTCCTTGACGGCCTTTTGCGTGCCGCCGCCGAATTTGCCGTCGGCGGTGAGGCTGAGCGCGGTCTGCAGCTTCTTCACGGTCTCGCCGGACGAGCCGACCTTCAGCAGAATGAGCTCGTAAAGGCCGAGCGCCGCGAAGGTATCGGGGCCGGCAATGCCGTCGGCCGCCAGCCCGTTCTTGGTCTGATAGGCCTTCAGCGCCTCTTCGGTCTTCGGGCCGAATTGGCCGTCGCCGGGTAGGCCGAGCTTTTCCTGCAGGATTTTGACGGGAGTGCCGGCAAGGCCTTTTTTCAAGATCGACACGGCTATGTCCTCCTTTGCACGAGGCGTGCGCGACGCCGATGCATCGGTGTCTGCGCGCATCCCGGATTGGAGATTAGGGCGCGATTCATGACGGCCAATACAAAAACGTCGGGCATGCGACCGAAATCGCATGCCCGACGCTTCCCCGCTTCCAGGACCGGCGGCTGTCCGCCCCCCGCCGACGGTGCGAGGCGGGAGCCGATTTATTCGGCCGGTGCCGGCTCGGCCTCGATCGACGCCGGCGGCAGGGCTTCCACCGCGGCATATTTGGCGCAGGCGAGCAGGAAGCCCGCCACCATCACATAGGCCAGCGACACGCCCGGCGTGACGGCGATGCCCACCATCTCGCCATGCATGAAGCCGAAGAAGGTGAGCACCGCCCCGGCAAGGGCGAAGGCGGCCGCCTGGGTGAACTTGCGGTCGATGACGAAGACGCCGATGGCGCCCAGCACCAGGCCGACCAGGATGGCGCCGCCGCCCATGACCTCCAGCCCGTGATAGAGCACGCCGACCGCGCCGAGCTTTTCCATGCCGATGGCGGCGGCCGAGGTGCCGGCCATGCCGAGCGAATTGTCGATGAGCAGCTTCGCCCAGGCGGCAAGGTGCGGGGTCAGCGCCAGGATCACCGCCGGCGCGTGGCGCGACGGCGTGGTCTGGAAGGCCTGCGCGCCGATCAGCATGCCGATATAGAGCAGGATCGGCGAGATCGCGACGACCGGCACCAGCGCCAGCAGCACCGCGATGATGCCGAACCAGGACAGGATGATCACCATCAGCCCGGTGGCGGCGGAATAGCCGATGCGCCCGCCCATCGATTTCCAGCCGGGATGGCCGATATAGACGGCGTTGATGAAGGGGTTGCCCATCAGGCAGCCGATCAGGCTGACCACGCCGTCGGCGGTGAGCACGCGGGTGGTGGGGTAGTGGTCGCCGGCCGCCTCGGCGCTCTCCACATTGTCCATCGCCTCGACGAGGTCGTAGATGCCGAAGGGGATGGCGGTGATCAGGATGATGCCGAGATAATTGAAGCCGTGGAAGACGTGGTCGAAGGCCGGCAGCGGGATCGAGAAGCCGAAATTGGTGAATGAATCGCCGAGCTTCTCGAGGCTCATGCCGCCATAGCCGAGGCCGAACAGGTTGGAGCCCCAGGCGATGATCATGCCGACCGCGATGGCGACGAGGCCGGCGGGAATGCCCTTGGGATACTTCACCCCGCCGAACCAACTCACCATGATGATGGCGAAGCAGGTGAGGCCGATCACCGGTGTCATGAAGATCTCGAAGGCCGGGCGCATGGAGATGAACGCCACCGACACGCCGGCGAGCGTGCCGAGCAAGGCCGCACGCGGGGTGATCTTGCGGATGTAAGGCGCCACGAAGCCGCCGATCATCAGGATGAAGCTCTGGAAGAACACCCAGACGAGGCCGGCTTCCCAGCCCTGGATCGGGTCGCCGGAGGCGGCGCCGATCGGCAGCATGATGACGAACACGACGACGAACATGTGCGGCACCGAGATGCCCGAGGGCAGGGCGCAGACGTCGTCGCGGCCGGTCTTCTTGGCCAGCTGGTAGCCGAGATAGGCATAGTAGGCGGTCGACAGGAACATCATCAGCCCGACCGCCGGCAGGATGCGGCCGAAGACGATCTCGGACGGCATCTTCAGCACGAATTGCAGCAAGCCGGTCAGCACCAGCATGTTGACGAGAATGTTGGTGCCGAAACCGAACAGGGCGTTCCAGTCGCCCTTGGTCCATAGGACGGGCCGCATGCCGGTGCGCATGGGCGAAAGCGGAGACATCGAAGTCTCGGACATGCTCGGGGCTCCTTGATGGGGCGTGGCGGAGAGGCGCATGCGCAGGCAATGGGATCAGCCGGCCGGGCCGGCGGCAGGCACGGCACTCAGGCGGCCGCGGCGGCGCTTCCGGCGGAGGCCGCACCGAGGGCGGCAATGAAGGCGGTGCTGTCCGACACCCAGCCGAAAATGCCGCCCTGCGCCTTGATCATGTCGAGGCCGACGCGGTGGAATTCCGGGAAATAGGAGGCGCAGCAATCGGATAGCGCGACGCAGCGATAGCCGCGGTCATTGCCTTCACGGATCGTGGTGTGGACGCAGACCTCGGTGGTGACGCCGCAGACCAGCAGCGTGTCGATGCCGCGGTTCTTCAGCATCAGTTCGAGGTCGGTCTGGTAGAATGCGCCCTTGCCCGGCTTGTCGAGCACCGGCTCGCCCTCGATCGGGTAAAGCTCGGCGATGATGTCGTGGCCGGCCTCGCCGCGGATGAGGATGCGCCCCATCGGGCCGGCGCAGCCGATGCGGGTGGTCGGCTCGCCGCGCTCTACCTTGGCAGGCGGAGCATCGGCCATGTCGGGGCGGTGGCCCTCACGGGTATGGACGATCAGCATGCCGGCCTCCCGCGCGGCGGCTAGCGCGTTTTTGCAAGGTTCTACAGCGGCTTGCAGCAGCGAGACGTCGTTGCCCAGCGTTTCGCCGAAGCCGCCGGGTTCGAGGAAGTCGCGCTGCATGTCGATGATGACCAGGGCGGTGCGGGCCGGATCGAAAGGTAGCGGCGCAGGCTCGGCGGCGAGGACGGGCATGGGCATCTCCGCGGGATCGACATCCAGGATGGAGACGGGCCGGCGGATGCTTCAGCCGGCTTCGTCAGTTGTATGCGGAAATGTATGCATCAAGCGTGCCATGCATAAAATTGAAGCGCATAGGAATGTATAATATTGACATAAAACGATAATTGTTTTTAGCGCTTCACGTAGTCGAGTTCAATTTTGCACATAATGTGTTCAATTTGGCGGCGTGGTATGCACGGTGCGGCGGGCGGGATCGTGATCGACGTGGCGCTCGCGTTTCCCGTTGCTTCCGGCCGGGTGCAATGATCGACTGGCGGCGCATCTCGGGAACGCCTCATGCTCATCGCCCATCTCTCGGACCCGCATCTGCGGCCGAAAGGCTATCTCTATCAAGGCCTTGTCGATTCAAACGCCATGTTCGCGCTGGCCCTCGACCACCTCGCCGGGCTCGATCCGCGGCCGGATGTGGTGCTGCTGACCGGTGATGTGGTCGACGAAGGCATGGCGGAAGAATATGCGGTGGCGGCGGAGATGCTGGCCGGCATCGGCCTGCCGCTGCTGGTAATTCCCGGCAATCATGATGAGCGGGACGGGTTCCGCGCCTGCTTCGCCGGGCACACCTATCTCGCCAAGGCCGGGCCGCTGCATTTCGCGGTGGGCGATCTCGGGCCGGTGCGCATCGTCGGGCTGGACGTCACCGTGCCCGGCGAGCATTACGGTGCGGTGTATGATGAGGCCAGTTCCTGGCTGGACTCCGTGCTCGCGGCCGAGCCGGACCGGCCGACGCTGGTGATGATGCACCAGCCGCCCATCCTCAGCGGCATCCCCTATATCGACGACTATAATTGCCGGGGCGGCGATCGCCTCGCGGCGGTGCTCGCGCGAAACAGGCAGGTCGAACGGGTGCTATGCGGGCATGTCCACCGCTTCATGCAGACTCGCTTCGGCGGCACGATGCTGATCACCGCTCCGAGCACCACCACCGCCATCGCGCTGCGCTTGCGCCCGGATGCCGAGCCGGCCTCCTTCCTCGAGCCACCGGCGATGGTGCTGCATCACTGGACGCAGCCTTCCGGGCTGGTGACGCATTACGTGCCGATCGGCCGGTTTCCCGGTCCCTATCCGTTCTTCTGAACGGCGGCGTCCGAAGCCCTTTCCACGGCGGGGGTGAGGCCCCATATTCCCGCCCATGGCCAAAGCTGCACGTCCCGGCGGATTCTCCGAGCGCTCCCAGCGCGCCTTCGAACCCGCGCAACCCGCCACGCTCGATCCCGTTCTCGCCGAGAAGCTCGGCGTGGCGCCGACCTCGGGCGCTTCCGCCACCGTCGCCGCGCTGTCGGCGCTGATCGAGGGCGGCCGCCCCGAGGTCGACGGGCAGGTGTGGATGCCGCACCGGCCGGCGCGGCCGGAAAAATCGGAAGGCGGCGTCCGGTTCGTCATCAAGTCCGACTACACGCCGGCCGGCGACCAGCCGCAGGCGATCGACGAACTGGTGGCGGCGGCGGATCAGGGCGAGCGCGATCAGGTGCTGCTCGGCGTCACCGGCTCCGGCAAGACCTTCACCATGGCCAATGTCATCGAGCGCGTGCAGCGCCCGGCGCTGATTCTGGCGCCGAACAAGACGCTGGCGGCGCAGCTCTATGGCGAGTTCAAGAGCTTCTTCCCCGACAACGCCGTGGAGTATTTCGTCTCCTATTACGACTACTACCAGCCGGAAGCCTATGTGCCGCGCACCGATACCTTCATCGAGAAGGAATCGTCGATCAACGAGCAGATCGACCGCATGCGCCACTCGGCCACCCGCTCGCTGCTGGAGCGCGACGACGTCATCATCGTCGCCTCGGTGTCCTGCATCTACGGTATCGGCTCGGTCGAGACCTATGCCTCGATGACCTTCAAGATCGCCGTCGGCGATCGCATCGACCAGCGCGGCATCCTCGCCGACCTGGTGGCGCTGCAGTACAAACGCATCCAGGGTGACTTCGCCCGCGGCACCTTCCGGGTGCGCGGCGACGTCATCGAGATATTCCCGGCGCATTACGAGGACCGGGCCTGGCGGGTGTCGCTGTTCGGCGACGAGGTGGAGTCGATTCAAGAGTTCGACCCGCTCACCGGCAACAAGTCGCAGGACCTGAAATTCGTGAAGGTCTATGCGAACTCGCATTATGTGACGCCGCGCCCGACCCTCATCCAGGCCATTCAGGGCATCAAGGCCGAGCTGAAGATGCGGCTCGACGAACTCAACGCCATGGGCCGTTATCTCGAGGCGCAGCGGCTGGATCAGCGCTGTACCTTCGACCTCGAAATGATGGAGGCCACCGGCTCCTGCGCCGGCATCGAGAACTATTCGCGCTGGCTCACCGGCCGCCGCCCCGGCGAGCCGCCGCCGACCCTGTTCGAATATGTGCCCGACAATGCGCTGATCTTCTGCGACGAGAGCCATGTGACCATTCCGCAGATCGGCGCCATGTATCGCGGCGACTTTCGCCGCAAGGCGACGCTGGCGGAATATGGCTTCCGCCTGCCGAGCTGCATGGACAACCGGCCGCTGCGCTTCGAGGAATGGGAGGCGATGCGGCCGCAGACGGTGCATGTCTCCGCCACCCCCGGCCCGTGGGAGATGGAGCATTCCGGCGGCGTGTTCGTCGAGCAGGTGATCCGCCCGACCGGCCTCGTCGACCCGCCGGTGGAAGTGCGCCCGGCGCGCACGCAGGTCGACGATCTGCTCGGCGAAGTGCGGCAGGTTGCGGCGCAGGGCTACCGCACGCTGGTGACGGTGCTCACCAAGCGCATGGCGGAGGACCTGACGGAATATCTCCACGAGAACGGCATCCGCGTGCGCTACATGCATTCGGACATCGACACTATCGAGCGCATCGAGATCCTGCGGGACCTGCGGCTCGGCGCCTTCGACGTGCTGATCGGCATCAACCTGCTGCGCGAGGGCCTCGACATCCCGGAATGCGGGCTGGTGGCCATTCTCGATGCCGACAAGGAAGGTTTCCTGCGCTCGGAGACCTCGCTGATCCAGACCATCGGCCGCGCGGCGCGCAATGTCGACGGGCGAGTGGTGCTCTATGCCGACAACATCACCGGCTCGATGGAGCGGGCGATGGCGGAGACCGAACGTCGCCGCGCCAAGCAGGTGGCGTGGAACGTCGAGCACGGCATCACGCCGGAGAGCGTGAAGAAGGCGATCGGCGACATCCTCAACAGCGTCTATGAGCGCGACCATGTGACCGTCGATACCGGGCTCGCCGAGGCGCCGGCGGCCTATGGCAACAATCTCGCGGCGGTCATCGCCGACCTCGAGAAGCGGATGCGGGCGGCGGCGGCGGATCTCGATTTCGAGAAGGCGGCGCGGCTGCGCGACGAGATCAAGCGGTTGCAGGCCACAGAACTGGCGATTTCCGACGACCCGCTGGCGCGGCAGGAGACCATCGACGACAAGACCGGCGGCTATCGCGGCGAGCGCAAATATGGCCGCTCGGCCAATCTGCCGGAGAAGAAGGGCAAGGGCGGACGTGGTGGCGCGCGGTCCTCGCCCGGCCATGTCTCCTCCGGCCATCAGGCGCGGGCCGACGAGGCGCAGGCCGGCTACGCGGCTGATGATGGAGCGCATGGCGGCTCGCGCATCGTCAGGCCGTCGCTCGACGACATGGGTCCCGGCACCGATCGCACCGAGCCGCTGCGTGCTACCGAATGGACCCGCCCGGAGCGGCCGGACCCGATGACCAAGGGCCATCGCAAGGGTGGACGGCGCGCGCCGAAGCGGTAGTTGGCTATGTTGTGGCGATTCGTTATATCGGCCGTTACGTTTTCCATCCGTTGGATACTTCCACCATGCCGCCGAGAACCCTCCGCACCGAGAAGGCCGGCAAGAAAGAATTGCGGCTCGTACTCGATGGCAATGTCTATGTTGGTCTAGTCGATGGCCATCGGCTGGCGGACGGGGAGGATGCAGACGAAGTCTGGTCGAATCTGCGCCGCAATGTCGGCGTCGCCGATCCGCGCTATTTCGGCTATTCGGGGGCGATCAATCACTTCCGGCGGTTCTTCCCGAACGGCTTCGCCTCGCAGGGTTTCGCCTCGCAGGAGCGAGGCGACAAGATCGTGGCTCTGGACGAGCTGTCCCGTAACGTGCCGCTTGTCGCAGCGGTGGACGGAACCGGTCTTGCCGAAGCGGTGCTCGCCGTCTTCCGACGGACGAACTTGCCGGGAAAGTTCGAGCAGATTTGGGTGCAGAACCTATTACGCAGCGCGGATGCGGACCGGTTCATTCAATTCTCGGCACGCTTTGCACTCGAGCCGTCGCGCAAGCATCTCGCCGAACTCGCCACATGCGCCAAGCCCCATAAAGCCGCGACCTGGCCGATCCTCACCTATCTCCCGTTCTTCTGGCAGCCGGAGCGGCATATGTTCCTGAAACCCGAGGTGACTCGGGAATATGCGGCCCGCGTGGGGCACATCTTCGCCGAACTCTATGCATCGCCGCCGGACTTTCCCACTTATGAGGCTCTGCTTGATCTCGTCGATGTCACACGTCGGAAGATCGGCGAGCTCGATCAGCGGGACGGCATTGATATACAGGGCTTCATTTGGGTTGTCGGCGGCGGCTACAGGGAAAGCGACGGCGTCTATCCGTAGCCGCTCGCGTTGCCGGCCTTGCCGTAGCGTTCCGACAGTGCCGAGGGGTGCGGTCTCGTGAGACGGGAGGAGGACAGCATGGGCTTCACGCAGGCGATTTCGAGCGTTCTGGGAAAATACGCGACCTTTCAGGGGCGCGCGCCGCGCTCGGAATATTGGTGGTGGGCCCTGTTCACCATCCTGCTCAACTGGGTGCTCGGTCTGGTCGATCTCGCGCTGTTCGGCGCGTTTTCGTTCATCGCGACGGGCGACGTGCACATGTTCACGCCGCTAACCACCCTTGTCGGCGTCCTGCTGATCCTTCCGTCGATCGCGGTGGGTGCGCGTCGCTTCCACGATATGGATCGCACGGGCTGGTGGCTGCTGATCGGCCTGACCGGCATCGGCGCGCTGGTGATCTTCTTCTGGTTCATGTTCAAGGGAACCGAGGGGCCGAACCGCTTCGGGCCGGACCCGCTGGCCCGGTACTGAGGCGGCACGGACCCAGGCAAGAAAAAAGCCTCCATGACGGACTGCCCGTCATGGAGGCTGTTGATTCAGGCGCGGGCACCCGGCTGGCCGGGCACCTGCGGGTCAGGGAGGGCTTAGCCGCCCTGCTGGATGGCGCTTACCGTCCACTCGCCGCCGCCGGCGGGGCGGGTGAAGGTCCAGAATTCCACCACCGATTCGAGGCGGTCCGGGTCGCCCTGCACCAAGCGGCCGCTGGCGCGCTCGATCACCGTGTCCTTGAGCTGGTAGCGCATGGCGACGGTGGCGAAGTCGCGGCCATCCTCGCTCCAGGCCTCGGAGAGGTCGCCTTGCAGCAGCTTCACCTCGTCGAGGCGATTCTGCAGGCCGTCCTGCGCATAGCCGTCGAGTTCCTCGGAGACATAGCCGAGCATTTCCGGCGTCATCAGCTGCGACAGGGTGGCGCGGTCGTCGCGGCTATAGGCGTCCTGCACATCGCTGAGCTTGCGCTCGAAGGTGTCGAAATCGGCACCCTGAAGCTGCAGCGGCCGGCCGCGCGGGCGGCTGGCGAAGCCGGAGCGACCGGCAGCGGCGGCGTTCGAGGCGGGAGCCGAGCTGCCGCCGCCGAACATATCGCGGGCCAGCGGCGCGCCGGGCTGCGGGCCTTGTGCGGTGGCGGTGGCCGGACGGTTGCGCGAGGCGAACCAGCGCATCGCCAGCCGGACGACGATGAAGATCAGCCCGACCTGCAGCAGCAGGCCGAGAATGCCGGCGAGG
The DNA here is from genome assembly GCF_018390605.1 of Ancylobacter defluvii. Lineage (GTDB taxonomy): Bacteria > Pseudomonadota > Alphaproteobacteria > Rhizobiales > Xanthobacteraceae > Ancylobacter > Ancylobacter defluvii. Next base: position 169,162 of record NZ_JAHBGD010000017.1, on the reverse strand, counting down.
CTGCCGAGGCCGGAGAAGAAGCCGCCGCCCATCAGCAGGCCGAACAGGCCGGCGCCGAGCAGGCCGCCCATCAGCCCGCCCATGAAGCCGGGACGGTTGAAGAAGCCGCCCTGGCGCGCCGGTGCGGCCATGCCGGGATTGGTGGCACCCGGCTGGGTGGCCGAGCGCTGCATGGTCTGGGCGGAAGGGGCGGTGGGTGTGGGGGCGGGGGCGGACCAGGTGCGCGCGCCGCGGCTTCCCATGCTCTTGCCGCCGCCCACGCGGGCGTCGGCATCGGGAACGACGGCAATCAGGCTGCCGGCCACGATCAGGGCCGCCGCGCCGGCACGCGCGGCGGTAGCCAGGGTAGGCAGGCGGAACAGGGACGTGATGCGCATGGCCTCTCTCGGAACTGACACGGGGGTCACGATGTGACGCTGCGTCAGCATATGGGGAAGCCATCGCCATTTGTCACCTCCCCGGCCGATCAAGCCTGCGGGAGGGCGACGCTCAGAAGCCGAGCTGCGTCTCGATGGCGGCGATGGAGCCGACCGGTGCGGGCGCTACGTTGGAAGCCTGCTTCTCGGTGGAGGTCTCGACAGCGCGGGGGACCGTCTTGAGGGCGGCGGCGGGCTGACGGAGCGCGGCGGGAACTCGTTCCTCGGCGCGATTCCTGACGGCGGACATAACTCAATCCTCTTTTGTACGCGATACGCGGTTACGCGATGCGACGTCTCTAACGGTAGGCACGTCTAACGGTAGGCACGACACCTTTATGGACCCACAATCCTGAATGAGGACTGACTGGTCCGTTCATGGTCACGGCTATTTCGTTCAGAATCGCGGCGGGTTCTAGGCGAATAGCGGGTAACTCGACGGCAGCGGCCTCCCGCGTGTGGATTTGGAGATGCTGCGGCCAAATGGCCACACCCCGGCATGCTAATTGCTAAGTTGCGTCGATCACGGGAGCGAATAAGCCATGTCTTTTGCCCTCACACTCGCCCAGCCGGATGCCGAACCCGAAGTCGATGCCGGGATCGATCACTCGCTGCGCGACGACATCCGTATGCTGGGTCGCGTGCTTGGCGATACACTGCGCGACCAGGAAGGCGAGCCGACCTTCGATCTGGTGGAAACCATTCGCCGGGTCTCGACCCGCTTCCATCGCGAGGACGACGAGGGCGCGCGCCACGAGCTGGAGGAGATCCTGCTCGGCCTCGACCCCGACGAGACCATCTCCATCGTCCGCGCCTTCAGCTATTTCTCCCACCTCGCCAACATTGCCGAGGACCAGCATGTGATCCGTCGCGGCCGCGCGCTGGCCGCTGCCGGCCAAGGGCCGCGCCCGGGCACATTGGCGAATGCCATCGAGCGGGCGATGGAGGAGGGGGTGTCGACGGAGGGGCTGCGCAAGTTCTTCGACACCGCGCTGGCGAGCCCGGTGCTGACCGCGCACCCGACCGAGGTGCGCCGGCGCAGCACCATGACGCATGAAATGCGTATCGCCGAGCTGCTCGCCGAGCGCGAACGTACCATCGAGCCGACGCCGGAAGAGTTCGCGCTGATCGACGACGAGCTGCGCCGGCGGGTGCTGACGCTGTGGCAGACCAACCTGCTGCGCAAGACCAAGCTGACGGTGCTCGACGAGGTGGCCAACGGCCTCGCCTATTATGACTACACGTTCCTGCGGCAATTGCCGCGGCTTTATGCGTCGCTGGAGGACCGGCTCGCCGCCATCGAGGAGGCCGGGCCGGTGGCGCCGGAGGTCGGCTCCTTCCTGCGCATGGGCAGCTGGATCGGCGGCGATCGCGACGGCAACCCCTTCGTCACCGCCGCCGTCACCCGCGAAACCATGCGCATGCAGGGCGCGCAGGCGGTGCGCTTCTATCTGCAGGAGCTGGACGAGCTCGGCGCCGAACTGTCGATCAGCACCATCCGCGTCGCGGTGTCGGAGGAATTGCTGGCGCTGGTGGATTCCTCGCCGGATCTCTCGCCGCACCGGCGCAACGAGCCTTATCGCCTCGCCGTCACCGCCATCATCGGGCGGCTCAAGGCCACCGCCTTCCGACTGGAGGTCGCGGACCTCGTCGGCGTTACCGAGAAGCCGAAGGTGCGCCCCTACGCCTCGGCGGCCGAGCTGCGCGCCGATCTCGACGTGATCGACGGCTCGCTCAAGACCCACAAGTCCGGCGCCATCGCCCGTGGCAAGCTGCGTGAGCTGCGCCGCGCGGTCGATTGCTTCGGCTTCCACCTCGCCATCCTCGATTCCCGGCAGAATTCGGACGTGCATGAGCGCTGCATCGCCGAGCTGTTCGAGGTGGCGGCGCCCGGCACCGGCTATAAGAGCCTGCCGGAGGGCACCCGCGTCGCGCTGCTGCTGCGTGAGCTGACCACCGCGCGCCCGCTCACCTCGCCCTTCGCGAGCTATTCCGACGAGACCGTCGGCGAAATGGACATGCTGCGCACCTGCGCCCGCATTCACACGATCTACGGCCCCGAGGCGATCCAGACCTGCATCATCTCCAAGGCCGAAGGCGTCTCCGACATGCTGGAGCTGGCGCTGCTGCTGAAGGAGGTCGGCCTCGTCGATCCGGCCGGCGCGGCGGCGGTGAACATCGTGCCGCTGTTCGAGACCATCGAGGATCTGCGCAACTCCGCCAAGGTGATGGAGCAGATGTTCCGCCTGCCGGAATACCGCATGCTGGTCGACAGCCGCGGCGGCATGCAGGAGGTGATGCTCGGCTATTCCGACAGCAACAAGGATGGCGGCTTCGTCACCTCCGGCTGGGAGCTCTACAAGGCGGAGATCGAGCTGATCGAGGTGTTCAAGCGCCATGGCGTGCGGCTGCGGCTGTTCCACGGCCGCGGCGGCTCGGTCGGCCGCGGCGGCGGGCCGAGCTACGACGCCATCCTCGCGCAGCCGGGCGGGGCGGTGCAGGGGCTGATCCGCATCACCGAGCAGGGCGAGATCATCTCGTCGAAATACTCGAACCCGCAGGTGGGGCGCGGCAACCTCGAAACCCTCGCGGCGGCGACATTGGAGGCGACGCTGCTCTCCGGCGATGCCAAGGCGCCGCGCGAGGAATACCTCACCGTGATGGAGGCATTGTCCGATGCCGCCTTCAAGGCCTATCGCGGCCTCGTCTACGAGACCCCGCGCTTCGAGGACTATTTCTGGGAATCCACCGTCATCAACGAGATTGCGACGCTGAACATCGGCTCGCGTCCGGCCTCGCGCAAGAAGACGCGGCGCATCGAGGACCTGCGCGCGATTCCCTGGGTGTTCTCCTGGGCGCAGTGTCGGTTGATGCTGCCGGGCTGGTATGGCTTCGGCACCGCCATCCGGCAATGGCTGGCCAAGAACCCGGACGGCTTGCCGCTGTTGCAGGAGATGTATCGCGAATGGCCGTTCTTCCGCACCCAATTGTCCAACATGGACATGGTGCTGTCGAAGAGCTCGATCGCCATCGCCTCGCGCTATGCGCAACTGGTGGAGGATGTCGAACTGCGCGAGAGCATCTTCGGGCGGATCCGTGCCGAACATCAGGCGGCGATCGAGGCGCTGCTGTCGATCTCCGAACAGGAGAAGCTGCTCGGCTCCAACCCGCTGCTCGACCGTTCGATCCGCGCCCGCTTCCCCTATATCGACCCGCTCAACCATGTGCAGGTCGAGCTGCTGCGGAAGTACCGCGCCAGCGACACCGACGAGAAGGTGCTGCAGGGCATCCAGCTGACGATCAACGGCATCTCGGCGGGCTTGCGCAACTCGGGGTGAAGGCGCGGCGATAACGGGTGGTGGCCTCCCGGCCGGCGGGACATGTTGGACCTTGAGAAGAGTCCAACATGTCGTTCCGCATCACCGGGCTGTCGCCGGTGCCGTTTCAACGCTACTTCGGCCTGCCGGACGCCGAACTCGCGAGCCTGGGAATCCGGCGCGTCGTGGTCGACGAGGCGCCGGGCTTTCCCGACCGCATCGAGATGCGCGAGGCGGCGGTGGGAGAGACCGTGCTGCTGCTCAACCACACCAGCCCGCCGGCGGACACGCCCTATCGGGCCAGCCACGCGATGTTCGTCCGCGAGAGCGCCAGCCGGCGCTATGACGCCATCGACCAGGTATCGGATGTCATGCGCCGCCGGTTGTTGTCGTTGCGGGCGTTCGACGCCGACGCGACGATGGTCGATGCAGACACCGTCGAGGGCAGCGAGATGGAGGGACTCATCGAGCGCCTGCTCGCCAATCCCGCCACCTGCTACATCCACGCTCATAACGATCCACGCTCATAACGCCAAGCGGGGTTGCTATTCCGGTCGGATCGACCGCGCCTGACGACGGCGATGCGCTTTATCCCCCGCCCACCGCCGGAATCGCCTCGGGCGCGAGATTGGGCGGCACCCGCGACATCAGGAACGCCGCCTTGATCAGCGCGGCATTGCCCTCGGCCTCGTCGCCATTCGGCAGGTGCTTGCCGTCCTCCAGGCCGATGCGCCCGTCGAGACCGCGCAGCAGCGCGTCGCGGTAGAGCGGCCAGACGGTGGCGTCGAGGCCGTGCTGCAGGATCGGCACGTCGAGGCTGGCGCGAGCGAGCACGGTGCGGATGCCGGCAGCGGCCGCCAGCCCTTCCGTCTCGTCCTGCTCGTTGATCTCGATGAGAATGCGCAGGCATTTCGGCGCCTCGGCGAGCTTCACGAAGCGCTCGGCGTCGGCGACCGACCACAGGCCGGCCTCGACGCCGATGCCGCGCTTGAGCGCCAGCGCGATCATTTCCGGCGCGTCGTCCTCGATGAGATTTACCGACACATAGTCCGGCCGCTCGGTCCACCCGGCCACCGCGTCGAGCCGTCCCTTGCCGCCGGGGGCGATGCCGCCATGGGTGGACAGGCCGACCGGCACGCCGGGCACGCGGGCGCGAATGGCGGTCAGCGTGGCGGCGACGTGGGCCGGGTCGAGCGTCTCGGCCCCGCTTGCGTCGCGCGGGTGCACATGCAGTTCGCCGGCGCCGGCGGCGATCACCATTTCCGCCTGGAAGGCGAGCTCGGCGGGGGTGAACGGCGTGTCGGCGTGAAACGCCTTATCGCGCGAACCGTTAAGGCAGGCCTGGAGCATGGGCGTTTCCTGTCGGCTGGTGGGTTCCACCGCTTCAACCCGCGTGGAACCCCATTCGTTTCAAGCGCGAGACGCTTCTCTCCAAGGATTGCAGAAATTCCGAGCGGTCGCGCGGCGAAAACGGCCGGGGACCGCCGGTGATAGCGCCGGCTTCGCGCAGATCCTGCATCAGATTGCGGGTGGCCAGCTGCAGGCCGATGGAGGAGGCGGTGAACGCCTTGCCGCTCGGCGCCAAGGCTTCCGCTCCCTTGGCCACTACCCGAGCGGCGAGCGGCACGTCGGTGGTGATGACGATGTCACCGGGCTCCACCCGCTCGACGATCCAGTCGTCGGCGACGTCGGCACCGGCCGGCACGATCACCCGCTCGATCCAGTCGGTGCGCGGCGTGTTGACGAAGCTGTTGGCCACCACGAACACCTTGAGCCGATGGCGCTCGGCGACACGATAAGTCTCGTCCTTCACCGGGCAGGCGTCGGCGTCGATATAGATGATGATGGATTTCGCCAAGGTATTAATTTGCAGTTGATGAGGAAGGCTCAAGAAAGAAGGGCTGCCCGTGAGGACAGCCCTTCCCATGTCAGACCGCGGCCCGGCCCGGTAACCGTCCGAAGGACGGTGCTTTGTGTCGCATCACGCGGCACGGACCTCGCTAAAGGCAAGAGTCCAGGTCACGGATACCGACGACCGCGGATCAAGACGATCAGACACTGGATCACCTCCTTTCGATTGTTGACGACGATGTGAGCTTAACGTGATTCGCGCCGACGTCATCCTCCCTTACGGCACGACTGTTCACATCGGGTTGCGGTGTGACATGTTCGGTGAGCGGAGCGGCGCCTGATCGGCCCGAACAAGGCTCCATGTCTGGATTCGAGTGCCATTCCGATCGATCGGAACGGCCTCTCGATACGGGAGGTGACGATGCGCAGTGCCTATGGCTATGCCCTGAACAGGCCACTTGGATGGATTTTGGCCGCGGCGCTGATGGCGACGCCCGCCCTCGGCCAGCAGGCTTCGGACACGCAGGCGCCGGAAGCCCCGAGCGCCATTGCCGCCGCAGCGAAGTCGGCGACCTCCACGCACTGGATGGTCGCCACCGCCAACCCGCTCGCCACCCGGGCCGGCGCGGCGGCGCTGCGCAATGGCGGCAACGCCATCGACGCGCTGGTGGCGGCGCAGGCGGTACTCGGCCTTGTCGAGCCGCAATCCTCCGGCCTCGGCGGCGGCGCGCTGCTGGTCTATTGGGATGCGGCGGCGGGTCGCCTCACCACCTTCGACGGCCGCGAGACGGCGCCCCGCGCCGCGACGCCGACGCTGTTCCAGGACGCCAAGGGCGAGCCGCTGAAGTTCATGTCGGCCGTGGTGGGCGGCCGCTCGGTCGGCACGCCGGGAACGCCGCGGTTGCTGGAATTCGTGCACCGGCGCTACGGCCACATCGCCTGGGCGCATCTGCTCCGCCCGGCGGTACGGCTTTCCGAGGAGGGCTTCCCGGTGTCGCCGCGGCTCTCCAAGCTGATCGCCGAGGATGCCGAGACGCTGAAGGCCAATCCGGTCGCCGCCGCCTATTTCTTCGACGACAAGGGCGCGCCGCTCGCCGTCGGCTCCACGCTGAAGAACCCGGCCTATGGCGATACGCTGCGCCAGCTCGCCCGCTATGGCTCGGCCGCCTTCTATCGCGGCCCGATCGCCCGCGACATCGTGCGCACGGTGCGGGGGGCGAAGGGCAATCCCGGCGTGCTGACGCTGGAAGATTTGCGCGCCTATCGGGTGAAGGAGCGGGCGCCGGTCTGTGCCGATTATCGCGACGTGGATGTCTGCGGCATGGGGCCGCCGAGCTCCGGCGCCCTGACCGTCGGGCAAATCCTCGGCATGCTGCAATCCTACGACCTCAAGGCGCTGGGGCCGGAGTCGCCGGAGGCCTGGCGGCTGATCGCCGATGCCTCGCGCCTCGCCTTTGCCGACCGCGACCGCTACATGGCCGATCAGGACTATGTGCCGATGCCGACCAAGGGGCTGCTGGCGCCGGACTATCTCAAGCGCCGCGCCGAACTGCTGCGGGGCGACGACGCGCTGCCGGAAGTGGCGCCGGGCAACCCGACCTGGGACCATGCCATGCTGGCGCCGAAGCGCGCCGACGACGAGGCGATCGAACTGCCGTCGACGACGCAGATCACCATCGTCGATGCGGCCGGCAACGTCGCCTCGATGACCTCGACCATCGAGGCCGGCTTCGGCTCGCGGCTGATGGTGCGCGGCTTCCTGCTCAATAACGAGCTGACCGACTTCTCCTTCCGCTCGCAGCGCGACGGGGTGCCGATCGCCAACCGCGTCGAGCCCGGAAAGCGCCCGCGCTCCTCCATGGCGCCGACCATCGTGATGAAGGACGGCAAGCCGCTGCTGGCGCTGGGCTCGCCGGGCGGCAGCCAGATCATCGGCTATGTCGCGAAGACGCTGATCGCCCATCTCGACTGGGGCATGGACCTGCCCGCCGCCATCGCCGCTCCCAATGTGCTGGCGCGCTTCGACACGGTGGAGATCGAGGAGGGCACCCCGGCCGAGTCGCTGGAGCCTAAGCTCACCGCGCTGGGCTTCAAGGTGAAGAAGGCACCGATGACCTCGGGCGTGCAGGCGGTGCTGATCGGGCCGAATGGATTGACCGGCGCCGCCGATCCGCGCCGCGAGGGGTCGGTGATCGGGGAATGAGGCGGCGCCTGGGCTCGTCATCGCCGGGCCTGGCCCGGGGATGACGAGACGGTGCCCGGACTTGAAAGGCGTGGATGGCGGGGGCCAGGCCCGGCCCTGACGAAGGGAATGCCGCCGCGCCGCTCAGTGGCTGATCATCCACGGGCGCGCCGAGGGAAAGCTCTTGGCGCCGCTCGCCGAGGTGGCTGTGCGGTTCTTCTTCGTCCGGCTCTTCATGCCGCCGGAACAGCAGGAGCAGCCGGCGGCATGTCTGGCGCGCTCCTGCTTCTCCCGGTAGCCATCGACGCTCATCGGCGCGTGGCGGGCCTGCTCGTTGGTCGCGTGGGCGCTGAAGCTCGTCCGCGACATCGAGGTGAAATGCGGGGCGGTGAGCATCACGCGCGGGGCGGAGCGGGCGCAATCCGGGCAGGGCTGCGGGTCGAGATACTCGCTCATCGGGCGCAGCGCGGTGAAGTCGCCGCACTCCTCGCAGAGATATTCATAGACGGGCATGAGCCTTCTCCTCGGGCGTTTCCTCGATGGAGGCGGGGCGGCGTCGCCACCGTCCCGCCGGCCGGACGTTCAAATGGGGGTCAGAGGTCCGGCGAGAGCGGCATGTCGACCGAGCCATCGATGAACTTGGTCGGACCGGCCGAGGAGGGCTTGATGTCGAAGTCGAAGATCTCGGTCGGCAGCCACAGCGTGGCGCAGGAGTTCGGGATGTCGACCACGCCGGAGAGATGGCCCTGCACCGGCGCCACGCCGAGGATCGAGTGCGCCTGCGCGCCGGAATAGCCGAACTTCTTCAGGTACTCGATGGCGTTGAGGCAGGCCTGGCGATAGGCGACATTGGCGTCGAGATAGTGCTGGGTGCCGCTCTCGTCGACCGAGATGCCCTCGAAGATCAGGTAATCCTTGTAGTTCGGGGTGATCGGCGACGGCTTGAAGATCGGGTTCTTGATCCCGTACATCTCCATGCCGTTCTTGATCAGGTCGACCTTGATGTGCAGCCAGGCGCCGAACATCTCGATGGCGCCGCAGAAGGTGATCTCGCCGTCGCCCTGGGAGAAGTGCATGTCGCCCATGGAGAGGCCGGCGCCGTCGACATAGACCGGGAAATAGATCTTCGAGCCGCGCGACAGGTCCTTGATGTCGCAATTGCCGCCATGTTCGCGCGGCGGCACGGTGCGGGCGCCCTCCGAGGCCACCTTGTCCCAGGCGTCGCCCTTGCCGAGCTTGCCGAGATGCGCGGTCTTGGGCGCCGGCGGGTTGGCGAGCGGCGGCACGCGGGTCGGGTTGGTGTCGATCAGTGCCTGCTCGCGGGCGTTCCAGGTGTCGAGCAGCTTCTGCGAGGGCAGGGTGCCGATGAGGCCGGGATGGATGAGGCCGGCGAAGCCGACGCCCGGCACGTGGCGCGAGCGGGTGAACATGCCCTCATAGTGCCAGATCGACTTCTGGGCGAACGGGAAGTGATCGGTAAGGAAGCCGCCGCCGTTCTTCTTGGAGAAGAAGCCGTTGAAGCCCCATTCATGGCCCTTCAGCGTGCCGGCGTCGAGGATGTCGACCACCAGCAGGTCGCCGGGCTTGGCGCCCTTCACCCCGATCGGGCCGGAGAGATAGTGCACGGTCGACAGGTCGACATCACGGATGTCGTCGGCGGAATCATTGTTGGCGATGGCGCCGCCGGTCCAGTCGACGGTCTCGACGAGGAAGTCGGCGCCGGGCTCGACCCAGGTGGCGATCGGAATGTCCGGATGCCAGCGATTGTGCAGATATTCGTTCTCCGTGGCCGGCTTCGACAGGTCGACCGAGATCAGTGTTTCAGGCATGGCGAACTCCGTTCCCCTTGGACTGCATGCGGAAGAGTTTGGAAATGGGGCGCCGGCCCGCAGGCCGGTGCCGGGCCTCAGACGGAGAGGAAGCGCGCGACCTTGGCCTCGTCGACATCGGCGCGCTTGTCCTCATGGACGATCTCGCCGTTCTCGATCACCAGCACCCGGTCGGCGATGTCGAGGGCGAAGGACAGCACCTGCTCCGACACCACGATCGACAGGCCGCGCTCGTCGCGGATGCGCTTCAGCGTGCGCGCCATCTCGCGAATGATCGAGGGCTGGATGCCTTCGGTCGGCTCGTCGAGCAGCAGCACCTTCGGCTGGGTGGCGAGCGCGCGGGCGATGGCGAGCTGCTGCTGCTGGCCGCCGGAGAGGTTGCCACCGCGCCGGCCCTTCATCTCCAGCAGCACCGGGAACAGCTCGTAAAGGTCCGGCGGCACCTTGATCTCGCCGCGCGGGATCAGGCCGGTCTCGATGTTCTCCTGCACCGTCATGGTGGAGAAGATCATGCGGCCCTGCGGCACATAGGCGATGCCGTTGGCCACCCGCTCATAGCTCTTGAGCCTGGTGATGTCGGTGGCGCCGAGGGTGACCGAGCCGCTCTTGGTCGGCACGATGCCCATGAGCGACTTCATCAGCGTGGTCTTGCCCATGCCGTTACGGCCCATGATGGCGACGATCTCGTTCGGCGCCACCTTGATGTCGAGGCCGTGCAGCACCTCGCTCTGGCCGTAGGAGACGTGGAGGTCGGCGATATCGAGCATGGCGTGCCTCCTCAATGACCGAGATAGACTTCGATGACCTTGGGGTCCGCCTGGACCTTGGCCATCGAACCCTCCGACAGGATCTTGCCCTGGTGCAGCACCGTCACCTTGTGGGCGATGTCCTCGACGAACTTCATGTCGTGCTCGATGACGATCACCGAGCGGTCCTTGATGATGCGGTTGAGCAGCTCGGCGGTCTTCTTGCGCTCGGAGACGCTCATGCCGGCCACCGGCTCGTCGAGCATCAGCAACTCGGGGTCCTGGATCAGCAGCATGCCGATCTCCAGCCACTGCTTCTGGCCGTGCGAGAGATATTCGGCGCGCTGGTCGAGCTGGTCGGCGAGGAAAATGGTCTCGGCGACCTCCTGCACCCGCTCCTTCACCGCACTGTCACGGCGGAAGGTGAGGGCGCCCCTGACGGTGCGGCCCTTCGGGTAGGAGATTTCCAGGTTCTCGAAGACGGTGAGGTCCTCGTAGATCGACGGGTTCTGGAACTTGCGGCCGACGCCGGCGCGGACGATTTCGTGCTCCTTCATCCTGGTCAGCTCGCGTTCCTTGAAGCGGATCGAGCCGGTGGTCGCCTTGGTGCGGCCGCAGATGAGATCGAGCACCGTGGTCTTGCCGGCGCCATTGGGGCCGATGATCACCCGGATCTCGTTCTCGTCGACATAGAAGGACAGGTCGTTGACCGCCTTGAAACCGTCGAAGGAGACGGTGAGCCCCTCCACCGCCAGCACGAAGTCCTTGTTCATCTGGTCGCTGATGACATTGGCGTTCATGGTTCCGGCTCCTATTCCGCTACGGCAGGGGCGGCGGGTACGGCCGGCTCGGAGGCCGGCGAGGGGACGGCGCGCTTCGCCGTCCCGCCGAACAGCGGCCCGAGGCGCGGGGCGACATAGGTCTGCCAGAGGCCGGCGAGGCCGTTCGGGAAGATCAGCACCACGGCGATGAACAGGCCGCCGAGGCCGAACAGCCACAGCTCCGGGAAGCTCTCGGAGAACGAGGTCTTGGCCCAGTTGACCAGCAGCGTGCCGTAGATCGCGCCGAGGATGGACAGGCGCCCGCCGACCGCGGTGTAGATCACCATCTCGATCGACGGCACGATGCCGACGAAGGAGGGCGACATGAACCCGACCTGCAGGGTGAACATGGCGCCGCCGATCGCCGAGAGCGACGCGGCGAGGCAGAACACGAACACCTTGAAGCTGGCGACGTCGTAGCCGGAAAAGCGGACGCGATCCTCCTTGTCGCGCATGGCGACGAGGATGCGGCCGAGCTTGGACGACTTCACGTAATAGGCGAGCAGGATGCAGGCGATGAGCAGGCCGACGCAGACGAAGTAGAGGATGGTCTTGGCGGCGTCGGTGCGGATGTCCCAGCCGTGCAGGGTGCGCAGGTCGGTAATGCCGTTGATGCCGCCGGTATAGCCCTGCTGGCCGACGATCAGGATGGTGAGGATGGCGGCAAGCGCCTGGGTGATGATGGCGAAATAGACGCCGCCGACCCGCCGCTTGAACATCGCGAAGCCGACGATGAAGGCGAACAGCGCCGGCACCAGAATGACGGCCAGAATCGTCAGCCCGAGATTGTTGAAGGGCTGCCACATCAGCGGAAGTTCGGTGATCTGGTTCCAGTCCATGAAATCGGGGATGCCCGGCGTGGTCTGGATCTTGGTGTTCGCGACGCTGGAGGCTTCCAGCTTGAGGAACATCGCCATGCAGTAGCCGCCGAGGCCGAAGAACACGCCCTGGCCGAGCGAGAGGATGCCGGCATAGCCCCAGCACAGCACCAGGCCGAGCGCGACGAAGGCATAGGTGAGGTACTTGCCGACGAATTGCAGGCGGAAATTGTCCAGCGTCAGCGGCAGGATCACCACCAGCAGGACCGCGAGGATCGCGATCCCGATCATGTCCTGCGGGCGCAGGAAGAAGGTGCGGCCGGATGTCGGAGCGGATGTGGTCACGGGCATCTCCTCAACGACGGACCTTGATGACGAACAGGCCCTGCGGCCGCAGCATCAGGATGACGACCACGCCGAGCAGCGTGAGAACCTTTGCCATCGAACCGGACAGGAAGAATTCCATGGTCGATTGCGCCTGCGAGATGGTGAAGGCGGAGGCGATGGTGCCGAGCAGGCTCTGCGCGCCGCCGAACACCACCACCAGGAAGGTGTCGACGATGTAGAGCTGGCCGGAGGTCGGGCCGGTCGAGCCGATCATGGTAAAGGCCGAGCCGGCGACGCCGGCGATGCCGCAGCCGAGGCCGAAGGTGTAGCGGTCGACCTTCTCGGTGTTGATGCCGACGGCGCCAGCCATGACGCGGTTCTGCACCACCGCGCGCACCTGCTTGCCCCAGCTCGACTTGTACATGAGCAAGGCAACGGCGACGGTGATGGCGATGGTGAGGCCCATGACGAACAGGCCGTTGATCTGCACCTCGACCACCTCGGTGACGGGAAGCGAGCCCATCATCCAGCTCGGCAGCTCGACGCCGACCTCGCGCGGACCGAAGACCGAGCGGTAGACCTGCTGAAGAATGAGGCTGAGGCCCCAGGTGGCGAGCAGGGTGTCGAGCGGTCGTTTGTAGAGGTGGCGGATCATCAGCCACTCCGTCGCCATGCCGAGCGCGCCGGAAGCGAGGAAGGCGAGGATCATCGCGATGAAGAAGTAGATGCCGAACAGCGACGGCAGGTAATTCAGGAATAATTGCGAGGTGAAATAGGTGACATAGGCACCGAGGATCATGAACTCGCCATGCGCCATGTTGATGACGCCCATCTGGCCGAAGATGATGGCGAGGCCGAGCGCCATGAGCACGAAGACGGAGAACAGGATCAGGCCGGCGAAGCCCTGCATCAGGAAGATGGAGCTGAGCTCGGCCAGCGAATAGTCGGAAAACATCAGGAATCCCCCGGCGTGCGCCCGATGGCGCGGTTCTCGACAACCGAAAGAACCCCGGAGAGGGCGGAACCCTCTCCGGGCGACGGCGTCAGCCGATCACTGGTAGCCCTTGGGGAACGGATCCGGCTCGATCAGCTCGGGCGTCTCGAACACCACCTTGAACTGGCCATCGAGCTGCGCCTGGCCGACGCGGGTCTTCGACCACAAATGGTGGTTCGGGTGGATCTTGACGTAGCCTTCCGGTGCTTTGTTGAACTCGATGCCGGCCGAGGCCTCGGCAATCTTGTCGACATCGAAGGAGCCGGCCTTCTCGACGGTCATCTTCCACAGCCACGGGCCGAGATAGGCGGCCTGGGTGACGTCGCCGATCACCGTCTTCTCGCCCCACATCTTCTTGAAGGCGGCGACGAAGTCCTTGTTGTTCGGGTTGTCGAGCGACTGGAAGTACTTCATGCAGCTATAGGCGCCGGCGATGTTGTCGCCGCCGATGCCGTCGATTTCGTCCTCGGTGACCGAGATGGTCAGCAGCGTCTGCTTGTTGAGGTCGATGCCGGCGGCCTTGAGCTGCTTGTAGAAGGCGACGTTCGAGCCGCCGACGACGGCGCAGTAGATCACGTCCGGCTTGGTCAGCTTGATCTTGTTGATCACCGAGTTGAACTGGGTGTGGCCGAGCGGAAAGTACTCTTCGCCGGAAACCTTGCCGCCGAGATGCGCCTCGATGTGCTTGCGGGCGATCTTCATCGAGGTGCGCGGCCAGATATAGTCGGAGCCGATGAGATAGAAGCTCTTGGCGCCCTTGGTCTTATTAACCCAGTCGAGGCCGGCGAGGATCTGCTGGGTGGCTTCCTGGCCGGTATAGATGACGTTCTTCGACTGCTCCAGGCCTTCATAGAAGGTGGGGTAGTAGAGCATGCCGTTATACTGCTCGAACACCGGCAGCACCGCCTTGCGCGAGGCCGAGGTCCAGCAGCCCATCACCGCCGCCACCTTGTCGTTGACCAGCAGCTTCTTGGCCTTCTCGGCGAAGGTCGGCCAATCGGAAGCGCCGTCCTCCTGGATGAACTTGATCTTGCGGCCGAGCACGCCGCCCATGGCATTGATCTGCTCGATGGCGAGCTTCTCGGCCTGCACCGAGCCGGTCTCGGAGATCGCCATGGTGCCGGTGACGGAGTGGAGGATGCCGACGGTGACTTCCGTGTCGGTCACGGCAAGGCCGGTCGTGTTGATCGCCGATGTCGCCGGTGCCTGGGCGAAGGCCGAGGTAGAAAACAGGGCGGTTGACGAAAGCAGAGGCGCCGCGGGAAGGGCGGCGAGACCTTTCAGAAGTCTGCGGCGCGTCGAAGAAAAATTATCCGAGCCGTCGTTATGCGAAGACATACGATCCCCTCCACGGGTTTGACGTGGCCTCAACAAGCTTCTCGATGTGCTTGTGTTGATGCGATGGTGGGGAACGATGCCGTGCCGCAGCAATACGTCGATTGACGTATAGGGGTTTGCCGGCGCCGGCCTCACCATGTCTGCGAGCTTGGTGGAATAGAATCCGCCGATCGGGCTATTTGTTTTTACGCGCGTGCGCGCGTGTGCGCGAAGGGGACGGGGAGGCTTCTACTTTTCGAATGACCGGATAGTGGCGTCGCCCGGTGTCGCCCGGCGGTCATTCCATTTTCGATTTCGGCGCGAGTGCATGGGTTCGGCGGTCGCGCGGCACAATCCTGGCGTGCGTGGTGCGTTTTTTGCTGGCGTGCGACCGGCCCGGACGTGGCTGGCGACAGAACAGGGCGTGGGAGGAACGGGGAGGGAATGGCGAGCGGCGGGGCGGCGAGGCAGGAAACCATGGCGGCCGAGCAGAGGATCGTGCGCGTGCGACGCCGCTACAATCAGTGGGTCGTCAACGAAACGCTCGAGGATTATGCGCTGCGCTTCACCGCCAAGAGCGCCCGGCGCTGGTCGGCGCTGCGGGTCGCCAATACCGCGCTCGGGGCGGTGTCGTTCCTGGCGCTGGAGGCGATCGGCGGCGCGGTGACGTTGAGCTACGGCTTCCACAACGCCGTCGCCGCCATCCTCGTCGTCTGCGTGCTGATCTTCGCCACCGGCCTGCCGATCAGCTATTACGCGGCGAAATATGGCGTCGACATCGATCTGCTGACCCGCGGCGCCGGCTTCGGCTATATCGGCTCGACCGTCACCTCGCTGATCTACGCCTCCTTCACCTATCTGTTCTTCGCCATCGAGGCGGCGATCATGGCGCTGGCGCTGGAGATGTGCTTCGGCGTGCCGCTGATGGTGGGCTACTTCATCAGCGCGCTGGCGGTGATCCCGCTGGTGACGCACGGCATCACCTTCATCAGCCGTTTCCAGCTCTGGACCCAGCCGGTCTGGGTGCTGCTCAACATCGTACCGCTGGGCTTCGTGCTGTATGCCGGCGGGGACTCGCTGCAAGAGTGGACGCGCTATACCGGCCGGCTCGGCGCGCCGGACGGCTCCTTTGATCCGCTGCTGTTCGGCGCCGCCGCCACGGTGATCTTCGCGCTGGTGGCGCAGATCGGCGAGCAGGTGGACTTCCTGCGCTTCCTGCCGCGCCGGGCGCCCGGGCGGAGCGCGGCGGCCCGCAACACGCTGTGGTGGCTCGCCCTGCTCTCGGCCGGCCCCGGCTGGATCGTGGTCGGCGGCATCAAGATGCTGGCGGGATCCTTCCTCGCCTATTTTGCGCTCACCCATGGGGTGCCGTTCGTGCATGCGGCGGAGCCGACGCAGATGTATCTCGTCGCCTTCGAGATCGGCCTGTCGCCGCAGACGGCGCTGGTCACCACCGGGCTGTTCGTCATCCTGGCGCAGCTGAAGATCAACGTGACCAACTCCTATGCCGGCTCGATCGCGTGGTCGAACTTCTTCTCGCGGCTGACCCACAGCCATCCCGGCCGGGTGGTGTGGCTGGTGTTCAACGTCACCATCGCGCTGATGCTGATGGCGCTGGGCATCTACAAGGTGCTGGAGCAGATCCTCGGCCTCTACGCCATCGTCGCGGTGGCGTGGGTGGCGGCGCTGGTGGCCGATCTGGTGGTCAACAAGCCGATGGGCTGGAGCCCGCCGGGCATCGAGTTCAAGCGGGCGCATCTCTACGACATCAACCCGGTGGGGGTCGCCGCGGTGATGGCGGGCACCGGCATCGCCGTGCTGGCCTTCGCCGGGCTGTTCGGCGCCACCCTGCAGGCCTTCGCCCCCTTCGTGGCGCTGGTGGTATCCTTCGCCACCGCCTGCGGCGTCGCCTGGGGAACCGGCGGGCGCTATTACCTCGCCCGCCATGCCTCGAAGAAGTGGGAGGGGCGCACGACGCTGAAGTGCTGCATCTGCGAGCACAAATTCGAGCCGGAGGACATGGCGCATTGCCCGGTCTATGCCGGGCCGATCTGCTCGCTGTGCTGCTCGCTCGATGCGCGCTGCCACGACCGCTGCAAGGAGGGCGCGCGGTTTCCCGACCAGATCCTCGCCATGCTGAGCGCGACATTGCCGATGTGGGCGGTGGCGCGGATCAATTCGCGGCTCGGCCACTATATCGGCGTGCTGTCGCTGCTGGCGCTGGTGATCGGCGCCATTCTCGGGGTGATCTATTTCCAGGCCGCGCTCTCGCCACCCGCCGAACGCGAGGCGATCGGCGGCATGCTGTTCACCCTCTACTTCATCCTGCTGATCATTGCCGGCGTCGCCGCCTGGCTGTTCGTGCTGGCGCAGGAGAGCCGGCGCGTCGCCCAGGAGGAGAGCAACCGCCAGACCGCGCTGCTGATGCGCGAGATCGAGGCGCACAAGCGCACCGACGCCAAATTGCAGAAGGCGAAGGAGGTGGCGGAGGCCGCCAATCTGGCCAAGAGCCGCTATGTGGTCGGCATCAGCCATGAGCTGCGCACGCCGCTCAACGCCATTCTCGGCTATGCGCAGCTCCTGGAGCGCGATGCCGCCATCCCGCCGCACCGGCGCGATTCCATTCGGGTGATGCGGCGCTCGGCGGAGCATTTGTCCGGGCTCATCGACGGCCTGCTCGACATATCGAAAATCGAGGCCGGGCGGCTGCATCTCACCCGCGACGAGGTGCGCATCGGCGATTTCCTCGACCAGCTGGTCGACATGTTCCGCCTGCAGGCGACCGCCAAGAGCATCGATTTCGTCTATGTCCGGCCCGAGCGGCTGCCGGCGGTGGTCTATACCGACGAGAAGCGGCTGCGGCAGATCCTGATCAACCTGTTGTCCAACGCCATCAAGTTCACCGATTCCGGCCGGGTGGCGCTGCGCGTCGCCTATCGCAACCAGGTCGCCGAGTTCGAGGTCGAGGATACCGGCATCGGCATTCCCAAGACCGACCACACGCGGATCTTCGAACCCTTCGAGCGCGGCGAGCGGGCCGGCACCTATTCCACCGCCGGCATCGGCCTCGGCCTGACCATCACCAAACTGCTCACCGAGATCATGGGCGGGGAGATCGCGCTTACCTCGGCGCCGGGCGCCGGCAGCCTGTTCCGGGTGAAGCTGATGCTGTCGGAAGTGGCGCGGCCGAGCCGAACCGCCGCGCTGCCGCACCGGCGGATCGCCGGCTATACCGGGCGGCGGCGCACCGTGCTGGTGGCCGACGACGACAGCGCGCATCGCGACCTGATGCACGAATTGCTGGTGCCGCTCGGCTTCACCGTGCTCGCCGCCGCCGACGGCGTGGCGGCGCTGGAGATGGTGCGGCAATGGGAGCCGGAACTGGTGCTGCTGGATATTTCCATGCCGGGGCTGAACGGCTGGGAGGTGGCGCGTCAGCTGCGCGACGAGGGCTTCGTGCGGCTGCGCATCCTGATGATCTCCGCCAATGCCGGCGAGATCATCGGCGAGGGTCTCGATGCCCGGCATCACGACGACCAGATGGCCAAGCCGGTGCAACTCGCTGCGCTGCTGGAGAAGCTCGAGAAGCTGCTGGAACTCACATGGATCGTCGACGGGCAGGTTGCACCGCCGGTGCCGGTGCGTCCGCAGGTGCTGCGACCGCCGGCCGTCACGCATATCGAGGATCTGATGAAGCTCGGCGAGATCGGCTATGTGCGTGGAATCCAGGCGAAGCTCACCGAGATCGAGGCCGCCTCGCCGGACAATGGCGCCTTCGTCTCGCATATGCGGGATCTGATGGACACGTTCGACCTCAAGCAATACATGGCCGTCCTGGAGGCGTTGCGCAGCAATGATGCATAGCGTGGAACGCCGCGACATCGTCCTGGTGGTGGACGATTCGCCCGAAACCCTGAGCCTGCTGACCGACGCGCTCGAAGCCGCCGGCGCCACCGTGCTGGTGGCGGTGGAGGGCGCCAATGCGCTCGCTCTGGTCGAGCGGATCACCCCCGACGTCATCCTGATGGACGCGGTGATGCCGGGCATGGACGGCTTCGAGACCTGCCGCCGGTTGAAGAGCAACAAGGCGATCGCCCATGTGCCGGTGATCTTCATGACCGGCCTGTCGGAAACCGAGCAGATCGTGAAGGGGCTGGAAGCCGGCGGCGTCGACTATGTCACCAAGCCGATCTCGCCCTTCGAGCTGATCGCCCGCATCCGGGTACATCTCGCCAATGCCCGACAGACTCATAGCGCACGGGCGGCGCTCGATGCCTCCGGCCGCTTCCTGCTGTCCGCGACAGCGGAGGGAAGGGTGCTGTGGAGCACGCCGCAGGCCACCGCGCTGCTCACCGCCATCACCGTCTCGCCGCCGGGTGATGCGTTCCTGCTGCCGGAGCCGGTGCGGCGCTGGCTGGCCGGTCGCCGCGGCGACGGGGCGCCGGGTTCCGGCCGCGAGGCGATCGATCTGCCGGTGGAGGCCTCGACGCGGCGGCTGCGCCTGTCCTATGTCGGGCAGATCGGGCCGGACGAGCTGCTGCTGCGCATTGTCGAGGATGACGGGCTGGCGCCGGAACAGGTGCTCAAGGCCAAGCTCAATCTCACCCTGCGCGAGGCCGAGGTGCTGATGTGGCTGGCGCGCGGCAAGGCGAACCGCGATATCGGCGAGATCCTCGGCCTGTCGCCGCGCACGGTGAACAAGCATCTGGAGCAGATCTATTCGAAGATCGGCGTCGAGAACCGGGCGGCGGCGACGGCGCTGGCGGTCACCGCCCTCACGCCGCGCTAGCGGCAGGCGGCAGGCGGCAGGCGGTCTCGTCGTCGATCCCCGGTCTAGCCGTTCACCCCTCGTCCGATGGGGGCGAGGCGATCGAGGTCGGCATCGGTGAACAGGCGGGAGCGGGTGAGAAAGCGGACGCCGCGGCCGTTCTCCAGGCTGAACATGCCGCCGCGCCCCGGCACCACGTCGATGATCAGCTGGGTATGCTGCCAATAGTCGAACTGCGACGGGCTCATATAGAACGGGGCGCCGCCGATCTCGCCGAGCCGGACATCCTCGTCGCCGACGATGTAGTCGCCCTGCGGGTAGCACATTGGCGAGGAGCCGTCGCAGCAGCCACCGGACTGGTGGAACAGCACCGGCCCGTATTCGCCGCGCAGCTCGACGATGAGCGCCAGGGCCGCGTCGGTGGCGAGGACGCGGGAAACCACGTCGTTGGCAGCGTGCGGATCGGCGGTGAGGGCGTCGGTCATGGTCTCCTCCCGTATGGTGCCGCGGCCGTTATTGTTGTCTCGGCGCCGTTGTCGGCTCGCGCGGCTTCGATGATGAGGCCGCCTCCGGTCATCGGCAAGCGCGGCGGTGGCGCCGGCAGATTGGCCGGGCGGCGGCGGGCCGCCGTCCGGCGTGGCGTCCGCGCTCAGGCGGCGATGTCGAGCACGATGCGGCCATCGATCTTGCCGGCGTGCATGCGCGCGAAGATGTCGTTGATGTCCTCGAGCCTGCCCCGCTCGACCGTCGCCCTCACCTTGCCCTCGGCGGCGAATTCGAGCGATTCCTGCAGATCGAGCCGGGTGCCGACGATGGAGCCGCGCACCGTGGTGCCGTTCAGCACCATGTCGAAGATCGGCAGATCGAAGGCGCCGGGCGGCAGGCCGTTCGCCACCAGGGTGCCGCCGCGGCGCATCATGCCGATCGCCTGGCTGAACGCCTTGGGCGACACCGCGGTGACCAGCACGCCATGGGCGCCGCCGATCTCCTTCTTCAGCACCGCCACCGGGTCCTGCTCCAGCACGTTGACGGTGACGGCGGCACCGAGCTTGCGCGCCAGATCGAGCTTGTCGTCGGCGACATCGACCGCCGCGACGTTGAGGCCCATCGCCCTGGCATATTGCACCGCCATGTGGCCGAGCCCGCCGACGCCGGAGATCACCACCCAGTCGCCCGGCTTGGTGTCGGTCATCTTCAGGCCCTTATAGACCGTGACGCCGGCGCACAGCACCGGGGCGATGTCGACGAAGCCTATGTTCTTCGGCAGGTGGCCGACATAGTTGGGATCGGCGATGACGTAGTCGGCGAAGCCGCCATTCACCGAATAGCCGGTGTTCTTCTGCTCCTCGCACAGCGTCTCCCAGCCGCCGAGGCAGTGGGGACAATGGCCGCAGGCGGTATAGAGCCACGGCACGCCGACGCGGTCGCCTTCCTTCACATGCTTGACGCCGGCCCCGACGCCGGAGACGTAGCCCACCCCCTCATGGCCGGGGATGAAGGGCGGATTCGGCTTCACCGGCCAATCGCCCTCGGCGGCGTGCAGATCGGTGTGGCACACGCCCGACGCCTGGATGCGGACCTGGATCTCGCCGGGGCCGGGCTCGGGGACCGGCACCTCCTCGATGACGAGGGGCTTGCCGAAGGCGCGGACCACTGCCGCCTTCATCGTCTTTGCCATGAACGCTCTCATCTCCGTTCGAGCCGGCACCGGATGCGCCGGCCAACATGGTTCCGGCAGGATGGAAGCGCATTCCATCCTGCCGATCCTTGATCTGACCCCGCGTGGCGGACGGCCAGAAAGGCCGGGCTCAGAAGAAGCCGAGCTTCTTCGGCGAGTAGCTGACCAGCAGGTTCTTGGTCTGCTGGTAGTGGTCGAGCATCATCTTGTGGTTCTCGCGCCCGATGCCGGACTGCTTGTAGCCGCCGAACGCCGCATGGGCGGGATAGGCGTGGTAGCAATTGGTCCACACCCGGCCCGCCTGGATGGCGCGGCCGAAGCGATAGGCGCGGTTGCCGTCGCGGGTCCACACGCCGGCGCCGAGGCCGTAGAGCGTGTCATTGGCTATGGAGAGCGCCTCGTCCTCGTCCTTGAAGGTGGTCACGGACACGACCGGCCCGAAGATCTCCTCCTGGAAGATGCGCATCTTGTTATGGCCCTTGAACACCGTCGGCTTCACGTAGAAGCCGCCGGCGAGATCGCCGCCCAGCTCATTGCGCGCGCCGCCGGTGAGCACCTGGGCGCCCTCCTGCTTGCCGATGTCGATATAGGAGAGGATCTTCTCCAACTGCTCGGAGGAGGCCTGGGCGCCGATCATCGTCGCCGGATCGAGCGGCGAGCCTTGGACGATGGCCTCCACCCGCTTCAGCGCCTTCTCCATGAAGCGGTCATAGACCTTTTCCTGGATGAGGGCGCGGCTGGGGCAGGTGCAGACCTCGCCCTGATTCAGCGCGAACATCACGAAGCCTTCGACCGCCTTGTCGAAGAAGTCGTCATCCTCGGCCGTCACGTCGTTGAAGAAGATGTTGGGCGATTTGCCGCCGAGTTCCAGCGTCACCGGAATGAGGTTCTGGCTGGCATATTGCATGATCAGCCGGCCCGTCGTGGTCTCGCCGGTGAAGGCGATCTTGGCGATGCGCGGCGAGGAGGCGAGCGGCTTGCCCGCTTCAAGGCCGAAGCCGTTGACGACGTTCAGCACGCCCGGCGGCAGCAGGTCGGCGATCAGTTCGACCAGCACCAGGATGCTCGCCGGGGTCTGCTCGGCCGGCTTCAGCACCACGCAATTTCCCGCCGCCAGCGCCGGGGCCAGCTTCCACACCGCCATCAGGATCGGGAAGTTCCACGGGATGATCTGGCCAACCACGCCCAGCGGTTCGTGGAAATGATAGGCCACGGTGTCGTGGTCGATCTCGGAGAGCCCGCCCTCCTGCGCCCGCACGGCGCCGGCGAAGTAGCGGAAATGGTCGATGGCGAGCGGCATGTCGGCGGCCGTGGTCTCGCGGATCGGCTTGCCATTGTCCCAGGTCTCGGCGAGCGCGAGCAGATCGAGGTTCTCCTCCATCCGGTCGGCGATCTTGTTGAGGATCAGCGCCCGCTCGGCGACGCTGGTCTTGCCCCAGGCGTCCTTGGCCTTGTGGGCGGCGTCGAGCGCCTTCTCGATATCGTCCTTGTCGGAACGGGCGATCTCGCAAATCTTGCCGCCGGTGATCGGCGAGGTGTTGTCGAAATAGCGGCCATTCACCGGTTCGACGAACTGGCCGCCGATATAATTGCCGTAGCGCGCCTTGAAGGGCGACTGGCGGGTGATGGCGATTTCCGGTTTGTTCATTTTGGGTTCCTCCCATGTTGGGTGAGCCCTTGGTTGCACCGCCTGTGCCAGAGTTTTGTCGCGGTGCAAAAAATCGTTGATGCGGCACGGCAAAATATTGAAACGACTGGTGTAAGAATTCAGTTCACATTCGCTTCAAAACAAAGGGTGTGGACCGCGTGCCGGAACTTTGCCACAACTGTCGTATAGAACAACAATAACTAGAACAGGTGTTGCAGAATGCGACACGCCGGGAGGAACTTATGCGAGCCGACACGGGGTCGAAGGCGGTTTCCACCGCCCGCAGGCAGTTCTTCAACGAAGGGCGGCCGCCGCAATCGCTGGTCGCCGAGCCGATCCTGCGCTCATGGCGGCGCTGTGCCGATCTTGGTCTCGACAATCAGGTGCTGCCCTCGCTGGTGCCGCTGACCGAAGGCGAACTGCGCCGGGCCAGCGAGCGCAACGAGCGGCTGCGGCGGCTGAGCCGGCCGGAGATCGAGAGCCTCTATGCCGAGGCGATGCAGACCGGCTGCGTGATCATCCTCACCGACGCCTCCGGGCTGATCCTGGAATCGCGCGGCCATACCGCCTTCGCCTCGCGCGCCGCGCAGGTGGCGTTGCGGCCCGGTGTCGACTGGAGCGAAAGCGCCACCGGCACCAATGCGGTGGGCACGGCGCTGCTGGAAGGCCGGCCGATCGCCGTGCATGGCGGCGAGCATTATTTCGATCCGCATGGAATCCTCAGCTGCTCGGCCGCGCCAATCATGGACCCGTTCGGTCGCGCGGTCGGGGTGCTCGACCTTTCCGGCCCGGCGGCGGTGGACCATCGCCATGCCCTCGGCCTGGTGCGCCTCGCCGCCGAGCAGATCGAGCATCGCTTCTTCGACGATGGGTTCGCCGGCCTGCAGGTGCTCAGGCTCGGCGCCGACCGGGCACTGCTGGGCACCGCGCGCGAGGGCGTGCTGGTGTTCGACGATGGGCGGCTGGTGGCGGCGAACCGGCATGGGCTCGGCCTGTTCGGCATCGACTGGTCGGCGCTCGGCACCCGCAGCGTGGATGAACTGGTCGAGCGATTGCCGCAGGGCGCGGGCATCGCCCGCATGGAGACGGCGGGGCGCGGCGTGCTGTTCGGGCGGATGGACGGCGAGGAGACGGTTCCGTCCCGCCCCCGCGGCGCGCGCATGGCGCCGCGCGGCTTGCCGCAGTTCGGCGAGCTGCTGCTGCGCGAGGAGGACGAGCGGGGGCTGCTGCGCGCGGTCAAGATGATCGATGCTGGCGTGCCGGTGCTGATCCAGGGCGAGACCGGGACCGGCAAGGAGATGGCCGCGCGCGAGGTGCATCGCCGCGGGCCGCGGGCCGCGGCGCCTTTCGTCGCGGTGAACTGCGCGGCGATCCCGGAGACGCTGATCGAGGCGGAGCTGTTCGGCTATGAGGAGGGCGCCTTCACCGGTGCCCGCCGCCACGGCCGCAAGGGGCTGCTGCGCGAGGCGGAGGGCGGGGTGCTGTTCCTCGACGAAATCGGCGACATGCCGCTCTCCCTGCAGTCGCGCCTGCTGCGGGTGTTGCAGGATCGCGAGGTGCTGCCGCTGGGCGGCGGCCGTCCGGTGAGCGTGGATTTCGCGCTGGTCTGCGCCACCCACCGCCATCTCAAGGGGCTGGTCGAGAGCGGGACGTTCCGTTCCGATCTCTATTTCCGCATCGCGCATTACACCATCGAGCTGCCGGCGGTGCGCGATCTGCCGGACCGCCTCGCCACGGTGCGCGAGCTCTGGCGCCGGGTGGCGCGCGACGAGAGGCTGGTACTGACGGCAGCTTGCGAGGAGCGGCTGGCCGCCTATGACTGGCCCGGCAACTTCCGCCAGCTGGTCGGGGTTCTCAGGATGCTGGCCGCGCTGGCCGAGCCGGGCCAGCCGGTCGGCACCGATCTGCTGCCCCAGGAGGTTAGCGAGAATGCGCGCCCGCAGCCGGCTCGCGCCGCCTCCGACGCGCCGGCATCCGAGCCGGCCGATCTCGACGCCATCGAACTCGCGGCGATGCGGCGCGCGCTGGACGCCCATGGCGGCAACGTCTCCAAGGCGGCACGGGCGCTCGGCATCAACCGCTCGACGCTCTACCGGCGGCTGCTCAGCACCCATTGAGCCGCCGAGCCCGGTTGCCGGAACGTTGCAGGACGTTCCCGGAGCGGGCTCGGGTGTGTGGACAGGAGGCGTTCCGGTCAGGCGACGCCCGATCGGGAAAGGCTTTAGCCGTCGTGGCGGTCCAGCGAGGCGTGGTCGCTCTTGGGCACCTCGGGATTGCCCTCGACGCGGTCGCGGTGCAGGGAGGCGCGGGCGAGCAGCACCAGAGTTATCGGGGTGGTGATGGTGACGAAGAGGGCGATCAGCACCTCGTGCACCACCGGGCGGCTTTGCAGCACGCTGAAGCAGATCATCGAGCCGATCAGCAGGCTGCCGACGCCGAGCGTGGCGCCCAGGGTTGGGGCGTGGACGCGGGCATAGAAGCTGTTCAGCCGGATGAGGCCGACTGAGCCGATCAGGGCGATGGCGGCGCCGATCACCATCAGGGCGGAGACGACGAGAGCCGCCCAAAGCGGGAGTTCGGGAGCGGTGCTCATTCGATCACCTCGCCGCGCATGAGGAACTTGGCCAGCGCCACCGTGCCGGAGAAGCCCAGCAGCCCGATCGCCAGCGCCGCCTCGAAATAGAGGGTGGTGCCGGAGCGGATGCCGATGGTGAGCAGCAGCAGCATGGCGTTCACATAGAAGGTGTCGAGCCCGAGGATGCGGTCCTGCGCGCGGGGGCCGACAAGTATGCGGCAGGCGGCACAGGCCATGGCGAGGCCGACGAGCAACTGCGCGAAGGTGAGCGACCAGCCGAGGATGAGGACTTCGAGCGGCGCCGTCATTCGAAGATCTCCATCAGCAGGCGCTCGTAGCGGAGCTTGATGAGGTCGATCCAGCTCTGCTCGTCGACGAGATCGAGCACATGCAGCAGCAGCGTGCCGCGCGCCGGGTCGTGATTGACCCACAGCGTGCCGGGCGTGCAGGTGAGGATGATCGCCAGCACCGCGAGGCCGTATTCGCTACGCAGGTCGAGCTGGACGGTCATGAAGCCGGCATGGTCGCTGTGCCGGTTGCCGCGCAGGATGATGGTGCCGACCGCGAGATTGGAGCGGAACACGTCGACCAGCACCCGCAAGGCGAGGCGCAGCATCGCCGCCGGCCGCCGCAGCCGCACCGGTTCGGGATCCAGCGCCGTCATCGCCCAGGTGGCGCCAAGTGCGACCAGGGAGCCGAGCACGATATGGCCGGGTGCCAGCGACTGTTGCAGCAGCAGCCACATAACGAGCAGGGCCAGGAACAGCAGCGGGAAGGGAATGACCCGGCGCAGCAGGCTGGAGGCGCGATTCATGGCTTGCCCTCCGTACCGAGGGTGGGGCGCAACGGCACCGTGCCGGCCGGCGCGATGCCCAGGATGTCGCGTGCATATTCCTGCGGCCAGTAGAGCAGCTGCGCGGTGGCGTCCATGTAGCGCATCGCCGGCCCGCCCAGCACGGTGAGCGTGACGCAGAGCGCCAGCAAGGCGCCGATCGGCGCCGCCTCCACCGCGCGCACCCGCGGGATGGTGCCTTCGCGCGGCATCCACAGCGTGCGGATACCGGTGCGGGTCATGGCGATCAGCGTGGCGAAGCCGGTGAGCATCATCAGCGCGATCAGCAGCCAGTGCGAGAACGAGATCGAGCCAGCCTCGTTGATAAGCGCCGACAGCATCGCGACCTTGCCGATGAAGCCGGAAAGCGGCGGCAGTCCGGCCAGCAGCGCGGTGCAGGCGACGAAGGCGCCGCCGAGCAAGGCGATGGTCGCGGGGATGGCGACGCCGACCTCGCCCTCGTCGTCGTCTTCCTCGTCGTCGCTCTCGCCGTCGCCATAGGCCTCCATGGTCACGGCGAGCACGTCGGCGCCGGCATCGCGGCCGCGCTCGATCAGCTCGATCAGCAGGAAGAAGGCGGAGATCGAGAGGGTCGAGGTGATGAGATAGAACAGCGCTCCGGAAATGACGGCGCTGTTGGTGGTGCCGATGGCGGCGAGAATGGTGCCGGAGGAAACCAGCACGCTGTAGCCAGCCAGGCGGAGCATCGATTGCGAGGCGAGCACGCCGATCCCACCGAAGGCGATGGTCGCCATGCCGCCATAATAGAGCCAGTCGGCGCCGAAGCCGGCCGAGTTCCCCGCCTCGCCGCCGAAGCACAGCAGGAACAGCCGCAGGATCACATAGACGCCCACCTTGGTCATGATGGCGAACATGGCGGCGATCGGGGCGCAGGCCGCCGCATAGGTGGTCGGCAGCCAGAAGCACAATGGCCACATGCCGGCCTTGATGAGGAAGGCGACGCCGAGGATCGCCGCGCCGGTCTCGAACAGCGCCCTCTCGTCGATATTGAGCGAGGGTACCAGCCGGGCGAGGTCGGCCATGTTCAGCGTGCCGGTGACGCCGTAGATGATCGCCACCCCGATGAGGAACAGCGAGGAGGCGACGAGGTTCACCGGGATGTAGTGCAGCCCGGCCTTGACCCGCGCCGTGCCGGACCCGTGCAGCACCAGCCCGTAGGAGGCGGCGAGCAGCACCTCGAAGAACACGAACAGGTTGAACAGGTCGCCGGTGAGGAAGGCCCCGTTGAGGCCGGCAAGCAGCAGCAGGAACAGCGTGTGGAAGCGTGGCCCGGCCTTGTGCCAGCGGGCCAGCGAATAGAGCAGGGTGGAGGCGCCGAGTACCGCTGTCAGCACCAGCATCAGCGCCGAGAGCCGGTCCACCACCAGCACGATGCCGAACGGCGCCGGCCAGTTGCCCAGCGGGTAGACCATCACGGTGGCGTCGCCGTCGGACTGGATGGTCGCCGCGCCGATCAGCAGCAGCACGGCGACGGCCAGCAGGGACGCCACGGTGATGAGGCTCAGCGTCATCTTCAGCTGCCGCCGCCGCTCGTCGAACAGCAGCATGGCCGCGCCCACCACCAGCGGCAGCAGGATCGGGACGATGACCAGGTGCTCGGCGAGGGAATGGACCACCATCAATCCTCCCGCCCGTTGACGTGGTCGGTGCCGGTGAGGCCGCGTGCCGCCAGCAGCAGCACCAGGAATAGCGCGGTCATGGCGAAGCCGATGACGATGGCGGTGAGCACCAGCGCCTGCGGGGTGGGATCGGCCATGGTGGCGGGATCGCCGACCCCCGGCACCGACAGGATCGGCGGCGCGCCGATCTTCAGCCGGCCCATGCTGAAGATGAACAGGTTGACCGCATAGGAGAGCAGCGACAGGCCGATGATCACCTGATAGGTGCGCGGCCGCAGCAGCAGCCACACGCCCGAGCCGGCGAAGACGCCGATGCCGATGGCGAGCACCATTTCCATCTATTCCCCCTCCGCCGTGCGGCTCGATCGCGTGCGGCGCAGCGACTGGTGCGCCAGCGCCACCAGCATGAGCAGGGTCGCGCCGACCACCACCGCGAAGATGCCGAGATCGAACATCAGGGCGCTGGCCACCGGAAACTTGCCGACGATCGGCCAGTCGAGATAGCGCACATGGGTGGTGAGGAACGGATAGCCGAACCACCAGGAGCCGGCTCCGGTCGCCGAGGCGATGAGCAGGCCGAGCCCCATCCAGCGCAGCGGCAGCACGCGCAGATGGTCCTCCACCCAGCGGGTGCCGGCGGCCATATACTGCACGATGAAGGCGATAGAGAGGGTGATGCCGGCGGCAAACCCGCCGCCCGGCAGATCGTGCCCGCGCATGAACAGATAGACGGCGAAGGTGGCGATCACCGGGAACAGCCACTGCATGACGAGGCGGGGAATCCTGAGATAGTCCGCCACCGTGTCGCCGGGCGAGCGGTCG
Source organism: Ancylobacter defluvii (assembly GCF_018390605.1). Taxonomy (GTDB): domain Bacteria; phylum Pseudomonadota; class Alphaproteobacteria; order Rhizobiales; family Xanthobacteraceae; genus Ancylobacter; species Ancylobacter defluvii. Next base: position 140,581 of record NZ_JAHBGD010000017.1, on the reverse strand, counting down.
GGGGCGGCCTCGTCGAATTCGTCCTGGAGACGCTGCTGCTCCGGGGCACCGACGCTCTCCGGCGCCGGGCGGAACCGGCGCAGCAGCGCATAGACGGTGAGGCCGACGAGGCAGAGCACCACCACCTCGCCCAGCGTGTCGAAGCCGCGGAAGTCGACCAGGATGACGTTGACGACATTGGTGCCGCCGCCGCCGATATAGGCGCGCTCGACGAAATAGCGCGACACGCTCTCGCCGAGAGGACGCGTCATCACCGCATAGGAGATGACGGCAATGCCGATGCCGACGGTGACGGCAATGGCGAGATCGGTGTAGCGGCGCAGCAGCACCGAGGGCGGCGGGCTGGTGGGGTAGGGCTCCTCGATGCGCTTGGGCAGCCAGCGCAGGCCGAGCAGCAGCAGCACCGTGGTGACGATCTCCACCAGCAGCTGGGTGAGTGCAAGATCCGGCGCCGACAGCCAGGCGAAGGTGATGGAACTCACCAGGCCGGCGCCGCCGAGCAGCACCAGGGCGGCGAAGCGGTGGAACTTCGCCTGCCAGGCGGCGGCGATGGCGCAGCCGGCGCCTATCGCCCACAGTAGGGCGAAGGCGGGGTCGAAGGCGGTGAGCGGCAGGGTGCCTTCCGATACCATGCCGCGCAGCCACAGCGGCGAGATGGCGGCGGCCAGCGCGACCACCACCACGATGCGCAATTGCGGTTGCAGTCGCTTGCTGCCGAAGGCGCGCTCCAGCGTGCGGGCGAGCTGCCAGGAGATCACCACCAGGATGCGCTCGAAGATGCGCTGGCCCTTCAGCTCGCGCACCAGTGGCGGGCCTTCGACGCCGCTGTCGAGATAGGCCCTGAGCCCGAGGAACAGCAGCACGCCGCCGATCATGGCGATGATGCTCATCACCAGCGCCCAGGTGACGCCGTGCCAGATGGCGAGGCTGTAATAGGGCAGGTCCGGACCGATGACGGCGCGGGCGGCATTGGCGAGCAGCGGCCCGACCGTGAAGCTCGGCACGACGCCGATCAGCAGGCAGATGAGCACTAACAGCTCGACGGGAAAGCGCATCCAGTGCGGCGGCTCGTGCGGCTTGCGCGGCAGGTCGGTCGCCGGCGGCCCGAAGAACACGCCGATGATGAAGCGCAGCGAATAGGTGACGCTGAAGATGCCGGCGAGCGTCGCCCAATAGGGCAGGCTGTCGTCGAGCAGCGAGCCGGTATGGTTCTCGACCGCCTCGGCGAAGAACATTTCCTTGGACAGGAAGCCGTTGAGCAGCGGGATGCCGGCCATCGAGGCCGCCGCCACCATGGCGAGCGTGCCGGTAATGGGCATGTAGCGGAACAGCCCGGACAGCTTGCGCAGGTCGCGGGTGCCGGTCTCGTGGTCGATGATGCCGGCGGCCATGAACAGCGACGCCTTGAAGATGGCGTGGTTCACGGTGTGGAAGATCGCCGCCACCGCCGAGAGCGGGCTGCCGAGCCCGAGCAGCAGGGTGATCAGCCCGAGATGGCTGATGGTGGAATAGGCGAGCAGGCCCTTGAGGTCCTGCTGGAAGATCGCCGCATAGGCGCCGAGCAGCAGGGTGACGAGGCCAGCGGGAACGACAAGGTAGAACCAGGTGTCGGTGCCGGCGAGCACCGGCCACAACCGGGTCATCAGGAAAATGCCGGCCTTCACCATGGTCGCCGAATGCAGATAGGCCGAGACCGGGGTCGGTGCGGCCATGGCATGCGGCAGCCAGAAATGGAACGGGAACTGCGCGCTCTTGGTGAAGGCGCCGAGCAGCACCAGCACCACCACCGGCACATAGAGCGGGCTGGAGCGGATCAGCCCGCCGGCGTTCAGCACCTCGTCGAGCTCGTAGCTGCCGACGATGCGGCCGATCAGCAGCACGCCAACCAACAGGCAGAGCCCGCCGGCGCCGGTGACGGTGAGGGCCATGCGCGCGCCGTCGCGGGCGGCGGCGGTGTGGTGCCAGTAGCCGATCAGCAGGAAGGAGAACAGGCTGGTGAGTTCCCAGAAGAACACCAGCTGCACGAGGTTGCCCGACAGCACCACGCCCAGCATCGCCCCCATGAAGGCGAGCAGGAAGGAGAAGAAGCGCGGGACCGGATCTTCCGCCGACATATAGTAGCGGGCATAGAGCGCCACCAGCGCGCCGATGCCGAAGATGAGCAGGGCGAACAGCCAGGCGAGCCCGTCGAGCCGCAGGCTGACATTGATGCCCAGCATCGGCAGCCATTCGAGGACCAGCCGCACCGGCTCGCTGCGTTCTGCCGAGCCGTACATGAGGACAATGAGGACGCAGCCGACGACGGCTATGGCGCCGGCCATGAAGGCAGCGGCGTTGCGGGCATGGGTGGGAAGGAAGGCGGCGAGCGCGCTCCCCGCGAATGGCAGCAGCAGCGCGAGGAGGAGGAGCTGGCCGTTGGACATGGTGAAGCCGCCTCCTCGCCCGGCCGGGAACCCTCGATCTTGCGCGATTTCGCCCATTATGGTTGATTTGCGCGGTCATAGGCAAGGCGGAAACGATGGATCTGTCGCCTGAACAATGCCGCGCCGCACGCGGCCTGCTCGACTGGACGCAGGAGCGCCTTGCCGCCCGTGCCGGCGTGTCGCGTTCAACGGTACGCGATTTCGAGTGCCATCGGCACGTGCTGCATCGTGGCACCGAGACGCTGCTGATCCGCACCTTGCAGGAGGCCGGGGTGGTGCTGCTGCCGCCCGGCGAGCAGGGGCACGGGGTACGGATGCGCTGAGCCGCTGCCGCTTGACAGCGTCCGGGCAAGGCCCTAGCGCCTTGCCATCGGCCGATCCTCGGCCCACGCCAGCCTGCGTCCCCGAGCCTGCGACCAGCGAGCCTTTTGCATGAAGCCGAAGGATTTGACCGCCTATGTCGCCCTCGCGGTGATCTGGGGCCTGTCTTTCGTGGTGGTCCTGCGGGTGGTGCAGGCGTTCGGCTGGGTCGGCGCGGTCACCTTGCGCGCCTTCGTGGCGGCGGGCACGCTGCTCATCATTGCCGCCATAACCCGGCGGCGCCTGGATTTCTCGGTCGGCTGGCCGCGCCTCGCGATCGTCGGGGCGACGACCGTCGCCCTGCAACTCGCCGGCCTCAACTACGCCATGCCGATGATCGGCACCGCGATGTCGGCGATCCTGGTGGCGACCATTCCGCTGTTCTCCATGCTGATCGCCCAGCTTGCCGGCGTCGAGCGGTTGAGCGCGCCGCGCAAGGCCGGGCTGCTGCTCGGCTTCGTGGGCGTGATGCTGCTGGTCGGGTTTCCGGCGGTGCCGCTGACGGCGTCATTCGTCATCGGTTGTCTCTGCTCGCTTGCCTCCGCCTTCTTCGCCGCTCTGGGATCGAACTATGTCGGGCACCGCCTCAGCCATGTCGGTGCGTGGGAGGTGACGATCGGTTCGTTTCTCACCGGCGGCGCCATGCTGCTGCCGATGCTGGCATTCGTGCCTGTCCCCGGCTCGCCATTGCCGCTGGACTACCTCCTGCTGTTCATCGCCGGCGCGCTGATGAGCGGGCTGACCTATCTTTTGTATTTCTGGCTGGTCGGTCGGCTCGGCGCCACGCGGGCGGTCAGCGTCGAATTCGCGGTGACGCTGGTCGCGGTGGCGATCGGTGCCGGCCTGTTGGGCGAACCGCTCTCGGCGGTGCAGATGATCGGTGCGGTGACGGTGGTGTGCGGCTGCGCGCTGGTGCTCGGCCTGTTCGGCCGCGGCGGGCGGAGCCTGGCGGCCTCCTGACGGGTTCAGGCGCCGCCGAGCACGCGATCGCGAAACAGCGCAAGGTCGATATTGCCGCCGCTGAGCGGCAGGCCGACGCACCGGCCGGCCTTGGCGTCGCGCTCCTGCATCAGCGCGGCGAGCGGGGCGGCGCCGGCGCCTTCCGCCAGCTGATGCGTGTCAGTCCAATAGGCGCGGATGGCGGCGGCGATCTCGTCGTCGCTCACGGTGACGATGCGGGAGACGCCGTCGCGGATGATGGCGAAGGCCGCCGGATCGGGAATGCGCACGGCAAGGCCGTCGGCGAAGGTGTCGGCACGTTCGGTCTCGACCGGCCGGCCGGCGGCAAGCGAGCGCGCATAGGCCGGCGCGCCGGCGCTCTGCACGCCGATGATCTCGGTGGACAGGCCGAGCAGGTCGCGCACGCGGATGGCGCCGCAAATGCTGGAACCGAGGCCGATCGGCACATAGAGCGCATCGAGCTTCGGTGCGAGGCGGAACAGCTCCAGCGCCCAGCTGGCGACCCCGAGCACCAGATCCCGGTGGAAGGACGGCGCGAAATGGAGGCCGTGCAGCTGCGCCAGCCGCATCGCCTCGATCTTGGCTGCGTCGAAATCGGCGCCGTGCTCGATCAGCTTTGCCCCGAGCGCACGTATCGCGGCGTTCTTCTCGACGCTGTTGCCCTCCGGCACGACGATGGTGACCGGCACGCCGAAGCGCCGGCCGGCGAAGGCCAGCGACTGGCCGTGATTACCGCGCGTCGCCGAGATGAGACCGTTCGGGGCCCGCTTGTCCCGCGCCAGCTGCTCGACATGGATGAGGCCGCCACGCACCTTGAAGGCGCCGGTGGGAGTGAGGTTCTCGTGCTTGACCCAAACCTCCGCGCCGGTGCGCTCCGCGAGCAGCGGCCAGGCATAGGCCGGCGTCCCGGCAAACACCTCATGGATCCGTAGGCTGGCCGTCTCAAGTTCGTCGAGCGTGAACATCATGGTCTCCCGCGATCCGTATCGGGGAAATAGACGGGAGACGGCGGCAAGGAAATCTGTTTTCGCCGCCGCGCGTGCCGGCGGCTCTCACGAGGCCAGCGCGCGATCCAGAGTCCGCTCGGCGGCGAGCGGCGGCGGTCCGGCGATCTCGGCGCGCAGCCGCGGCAGCGCGGCCGGATAGGCCTGCTGCAGGAAGGCGATCAATTTCTCGCGCACCTCGCAGCGTATGTCGAAGGTGCGGCCGGAATTGCTGGCACTGACCAGGATGCGCACCTCCATCACGCTTTCCCTGAAGTCGGTGACCTGGACGTTCACCACCTTGCGGTCCCAGAGCGGCGAGGTTTTCACGATCTCCTCGACCTTGGCGCGCACGGCATCGACCGGCACGCTGTAATCGAGATAGATCATCACCGTGCCGATCAGCGCCGAGCCCTCGCGCGTCCAGTTCTGGAACGGCTGCTCGATGAAGTAGCTGAGCGGCAGAATGAGGCGCCGCCAGTCCCAGATGCGGATCACCACATAGGTGGAGGTGATTTCTTCGACGTTGCCCCATTCGCCCTCGACCAGCAGCGCATCGTCGATGCGGATCGGCTGGGTGACGGCAAGCTGGATGCCGGCGATGAGGTTCTTCAGCACCGGTTGGAATGCGAGGCCGACCACCAGGCCGGCGGCGCCGGCGGAGGCGAGCAGCGATACGCCATATTGCTGCACGCTCTCGAAGGTCATCAGCGCGGCGGAGAGCGCGACGGTGAAAATGATCGCCGCCGCCACCCGGCGCAGGATGCGGGTCTGGGTGACATGCTTGCGGGCGAGCAGGTTGTCTTCGGCATCGAGCTTGAAGCGCCGCAGATAGACCGTCACCCAGATGTGCAGCGCGGTGTGGGCGAGCCAGGCAATGAGCGCGATCGAGCAGACCAGCAGGATGTGGCGGACCCAGAAAGTCCCCTGCAACGACAGCGGGGCCACCGGTGCGGCGATGCCGAGCATGATGACGATGGCGGCGAGGCGGGTCGGCCCTTCGGTGCGCGAGACCAGCGAGCGCCAGAACAGGTCCATGTCTCGCACGAGGCGGGTGATCACCCGAAAGGCGATCCGGTGCAGGACGATGCCGACCACGACGGCGATGGCGAAGAACAGCAGGCTGACCAGCCAGTCGGGAGCCCAGTAGAGCAGGCCTTCGATTTCGTCCGCCAGACGCCGTACTGTGAGCATGCATCCCCTCCGAGTTAGCTGGGCTAACGTGCTGTCAACGGATCGGGTTCCGCCGCGACGCGATATTTTGCTGCGATGCGGCAGAAAATTTGCGGCGGATCATTTTGTGGTCGTCGACGGTAGCATATGCTCCTCCCCGACCGACGGCGGCCGACACGGTGCCGCGCCCGCCGATTGGGCGAAGAGCGGGCTTTTGCCCGCACGGGACGTGCCGTTCGGCGCGTCGGAGAGGGCGAGACATGAGCGACACAGAAGCGACGGACCCCGCCGCCGGCGGGGCAGGGCAGGCGCCCATTCTCGTCGATCTGGCCCTGCAGGGTGGCGGCTCGCATGGTGCCTTTACCTGGGGCGTGCTCGACCGGCTGCTCGAAGAGCGCCGGCTGACCATTGACGGCATTTCCGGCACCTCCGCCGGCGCCATGAACGCCGCGGTGCTCGGCTATGGCTATGCGAAGGGCGGCGCCGAGGGCGCCCGCGAGGCGCTGGCGCATTTCTGGGGCGAGGTCTCGAAGGCGGCGCGCTTCAGCCCGTTCCAGCGCGGACCGATGGATCGGCTGCTGGGGCGCTGGACGCTGGACAACTCGCCGATGTTCGTCGCCATGGACCTGATGTCGCGGCTGGTGTCGCCCTATGACCTCAATCCGGGCGGCAGCAATCCGCTGCGCGGCATTCTCGAGCAGCTCGTCGATTTCGAGCTGCTGAAAGCCTCACCGATCAGGCTGTTCATCACCGCCACCAGCGTGCGCACCGGTCGCGGCCGGGTGTTCCGCAACGGCGAGATCACGCCGGAGGTGCTGCTCGCCTCGGCCTGCCTGCCGACCATGTTCCAGGCGGTGGAGATCGACGGCGAGCCCTATTGGGACGGCGGCTATTCCGGCAACCCAACCATGACGCCGCTGGTGCGTGAGCTGGATTCCGACGACACCATCCTGGTGCCGATCAACCCGGTCGAGCGCGAGGGCACGCCGGACAATGCGCGCGACATTCTCAACCGGCTGAACGAAGTGTCGTTCAACGCCGTGCTGCTGAAGGAGCTGCGCATGATGGCGCTGATGCGCAAGGTCGCCGACCCCGGCAATTCCGAAGGCGCGCAATGGGCCAAAATGCGCATCCACATGGTGCCCAATCCGGTGATGGCCTCGCTGGGCTATTCCTCCAAGCTCAATGCCGAATGGGAGTTCCTCAGCATGCTGCGCGACGAGGGGCGCAAGGCGGCACAGACCTTCCTCGACAATCATGGCGACGATATCGGCAAGCGTTCCACCCTCGACATCGACCAGCTTATCGAGGGGGTGTGAGCGATGGGTGCAACCCTGGGTCTCCTCGGCATCCTCGTCGGCCTCGGCCTGCTGATCGCCTTCGCCTTCCGTGGCTGGTCGGTGCTGCTGCTGGCGCCGATCGCGGCGCTGGTCGCCGCCGCCTTCGCCGGCGAGCCGCTGCTGGCGCACTGGACGCAGACCTTCATGGGCAGCGCCGCGCGCTTCGTGGCGCAGTTCTTCCCGCTGTTTCTGCTCGGGGCGCTGTTCGGCAAGATCATGGACGACAGCGGTTCGGTTACCGCCATCGCCAATTTCATGACCGAGAAACTCGGTGCCGAGCGGGCGGTGCTGGCGGTGGTGCTGGCCGGCGCCTTCGTCACCTATGGCGGCGTGAGCCTGTTCGTCGCCTTCTTCGTGCTGGCGCCGATGGGCCTCGCGCTGTTTCGCGCCGCCGGCGTGCCGCGGCGGCTGATGCCGGCCGCCATCGCGCTAGGTACCTCCACCTTCACCATGTCGGCGCTGCCCGGCACCCCCTCGATCCAGAACGCCATCCCGATGCCGTTCTTCGGCACCACGCCGTTCGCGGCGCCGGGGCTCGGCATCCTCGCCTCCGCGATCATGCTGGGTTTCGGCCTGTGGTGGCTGCGCTACGCCGAGGCCAAGGCGCGCCGCGCCGGCGAGGGATTCGGTGCCGACGAGCCGGCGCCAGTGGATGCCGCCGCCGAGGATCCGCTGGTGCGCGAACGCGCCACTACCGCGCGCGAGTTCGATCCCGCCGAGATCCACAACGGCGTCCATGCCTATACCAATCCGCCGATTGTCCTGGCGGCGCTGCCGCTGATCGTGGTGGTGGCGGTGAACCTCGTCATGTCGATGGCGGTGCTGCCCAATCTCGACACCGCCTATCTCGCCGAGCCGCGCTGGGGCGAGACCTCGCTGGCGGCGGTTGGCGGCGTGTGGTCGGTGGCGGTGGCGCTCACCGCCGCCATCCTGACCGCGCTTGCCATCAACTGGCGGCGGCTGCCGGGCCTGCGGGCGACCATCGATGCCGGCGCCAATGCCTCGGTGCTGCCGGTGTTCTCGGTGGCGAGCCTGGTCGGCTTCGGCGCCGTGGTCGCGGCGCTGCCGGCCTTCGAGCTGGTGCGCGAATGGGTGCTCGGCATCGAGGGCGGCCCGCTGGTATCGCTGGCGGTGGCGACCAACATCCTCGCCGCGCTCACCGGCTCGGCCTCCGGCGGCCTCACCATCGCGCTCGACGCGCTGGGGCCGACCTTCATGCAGATCGCCAGCCAGACTGGGCTGGATCCGGCGCTGATGCATCGCGTGGCGGTGATCGGCTCCGGCACGCTGGACAGCCTGCCGCATAATGGTGCGGTGGTGACATTGCTGGCGGTCTGCGGCACAACGCACCGCGAGAGCTATTTCGACATCGTGATGGTCGGCATCGTCGGCGCCATTGTCGCCCTTGTTGCCGTCATCGTCGTGGGCTCGGCGGTCGGGTCGTTCTGACCCGGCCGGTGCCAATAGCGGCAGCACGCGAGGACCGATGTCGACGATCCAGATCTCTGGCCTGCTTTCCTTCACCATCTCCATCCTGGTGTTCTTCGCCGGCGCGGGCATCAACCGTGCGGTGGCGCCGCTACGGCGCTGGAACATACCGGAGGCGGTAACCGGAGGGCTGTTGGCGGCGCTGGTGACGCTGATCGCCTATCGCGTCTTCGGTACCGAGATCACCTTTGCGCTCGAAGCGCGCGACATGCTGCTGCTGTATTTCTTCACCGGCATCGGCCTCAACGCCCGGCTCAGCGACCTGATCTCCGGCGGGCGGCCGCTGCTGATCCTGCTGGCGCTGACGCTGATCTACCTCGTGATCCAGAACCTGATCGCCGCCGGCAGCGTCGCCATCCTCGGCCTGCCCGAGGGCGTCGCGGTGTTCCTCGGTTCGGCCTCGCTGATCGGCGGGCACGGCACCACCATCGCCTGGGCGCCGCTGATCGCGCAGCGCTTTGGCCTCGCCAATGCGATGGAAGTCGGTATCGCGGTGGCGACGCTCGGCCTCGTGGTGGCGAGCCTCGTCGGCGGCCCGATCGCCAAGTACTTGATCGGTCGCCACAATCTGCATGGTCCGCGCTCGGACGAGGCGGTGATGGGCCTGCCGCAGAAGCTCGATGACACCACACGTGACGACGTGAACCATGTCAGCCTGCTGCGCACCATCCTGGTCATGAATCTCGCGATCCTGATCGGCTTCGGCATCGAGGAGCTGATGGAGGAGGTGGCGCTGAAGCTGCCGCTGTTCGTCATCTGCCTATTGGTCGGCATCGTGCTCACCAATACCGTGCCGCGCCTGCTGCCGCGGGTGGTCTGGCCGACACGCACCCGGGCGCTGGCGCTGGTTTCCGACCTGTCGCTCAACGTGTTCCTGGCGATGTCGCTGATGAGCATGCAGCTTTGGACGCTCGGTGGGCTCGGCCTTGCGCTGGTGATCGTGCTCGCCATCCAGACGCTGGCGGCGGTGGCTTACATCATCTTCGTGGTGTTCCCGGCCATGGGGAAGAATTACGAGGCGGCGGTGCTGTCCGCCGGCTTCACCGGCATCAGCCTTGGCGCCACCCCGACCGCCATCGCCAACATGACGGCGGTTACCAAGGCGCATGGGGCGGCGACCCGGGCTTTCATCATTCTGCCGCTCGTTTCCGCCTTTTTCATTGATATCGCCAATGCTGCGGTGATCGGCTTCCTCGTCCGCTGACCGCTTTTGGCGGAGCAGGCAGCCCTCACGTAAGGACAGACAGATGATCAACCGCCGTTCGCTTCTCGCCGGATTGTTCTCGGCCGCCGCATTGGCGCCGCTCGCCACGCTTGCGACCTCGAGCGAGGCCGAGGCGCAGGGCCGGCCGATGGCGCCGCCGCCCCCGCCGCGCCGCGAGCGGCGGCCGCCTCCGCGCCGCGGCTATACATGGGTGCCCGGCCACTGGAACTGGCGTCGCGGGCCGGGCTGGGTGTGGCAGCCGGGCTATTGGGAGCCGAACCGGCGCGGCTTCACCTATGTCGGCCCCCGCTGGGTGCTGCGCCGCGGCGCCTGGGTCTACGAGCCGGGCCGCTGGGTGCGCAGCTGGTGATCCCCTCTCTCTGGTGAGGGAAACGCTCCAGCCGGGCGGCATGGCTGCCCGGCCGGTTCGCGTGGCCTGTTGCTTCCGGCCTATTGCTTGGCCGGATTGCCGGCGGTGTTCTTGACCACCTGGCCGAACTGGTTCACCTGCGCTTCATAGGTGCGGCGCGTCGCCGGGTCGAAGATCGCAATCGGCGCGCTGATGGCAACGCTGGCGGCGCTGCCCACCGTCTGGCCGACGCCCATGGCCACGGTGCCGATGCGATCGCCGAGGCTCATGTCGGAATCGGTCACCGTCTGGCCGGCCACCAGGCGGGTGCCGATGAGCCGCACCACTTCCGGCGATTCGGCAAAGCGACCGTGATTGAGCATATCGCCGGTGCGCAGCGCGGTGAGATCCACCACCGTGATGCCGGCTTTCTCAAGCTCGGCGTAATATTGGCTGGGATCGATCTGGCCCAGGCGGTCGACACTGCCGGCGATGCGCCGCGACACCTGCAGGGCGCGGTCGTCGCGCGAGGTGAAGACGGTGAAGCGCGCCGTCGGGTGGTTGAGCGCCCGCCACTGCGAGGCGAACACATCCACATCGACATCCGGCGAGGCGAGGATGACGTCGGTGATCTTCGGCGGCAGCCGGCCGCGGCGGATCGACATCTGCCGCAAGCCTTCCATGGCGAGCCAGGCTCCCATGGAGTGCGCCATGATGGTGACGTCCTTCACCTCCGGGTCGGTGGCGATTTCCCACACCGTCTCTTCGAAGGCGTCGCGCGAATAGATGGTGCTTTCGCGGTCGAACAGATAGTCGAACACCCGGGCGCGCGAGGGCCAGGTGAACAAGACCGGCGTCGCATCGGCCTTGGAATCGTGGGAGATCTGCGCGAAGCGGTAGACCGCGTCTTCGAAGCGGTTGTTGAAGCCATGCACGAAAATCAGCACCCGGCGGCTGGGCGAGAGGTGTTCGTGCAGCCAGCGGCGCGACGATTTCAGTCCGTCGAGCGGCCGGGCCTCGAGGGTGGCGAAATCGGTCTGCGGGTTCGGCGGCAGCCGGCGCGGCCACTGCACCTCGCCGACCTGGCGGTTCTGGTCCGGCGGGATCGATACCACGAAAGAGGTCAGCGCCACCTGCCGGCCGCGCTCGCCGGTGAACATGATGCCCGGATCGTCCGAGGGCGCGCGGGTGGTGGCGACCAGCATGTCGACCTTGGTGGCGTCCGGTGCGGTCTCGACGACCGGCGCCAGCACGCCGACCGGACGGTTGGCGCAGCCTGCCAATAGGATACCGGCGCAGGCGGCGAAGAGAAGCCGGACCGCCATTCCTGCCATATGTCGCGTGGTCCTGGGCTCTCCGACCCGCATACTCTCACGCCACCCCGTTCGCCGACGGACAATCGGCTTGTACGCCACCTCGCGAGCGTCATCGATATCGAAACGGGCAGGGTCGCTCAAGCGTTGGAGGTATTAATTAACCTCCTACGGGATGGAATCCTGCCGATAGTTGCATCGCGGCACCAAGGCCGAGGAGCAGCAGCAGGAGCAGCGCGCCGGCGACCGGCCAGCTGCGCAGCGTTTCGTCCATACGGTCCGCGGCATCGGCAAGCCGGCGGATGGCCGGCACCAGCCGCGCGGCAAGGACGATCAGATCGCCCTCTGGAATAGAGGGCATCCGGAGCGCCGAGCGCCGCAGGGCGAGCGCGAGTGCGGCGCCGAGCAACATTGGCCAGCTCGCCTTCCACAGCGCTTCCGGCGCGAAGACGGCAGCGTAGGGAGTGCCAGTCGACGGCAACAGCAGGCAGGCGACGAGGAAGGAGGCGGCGGCCGTGGCAAGGAAAGGCAGCAGCAGGCCTGCGGGCGGTCTCACCTCGATATCGGACGCCGAAAGTCGGGAAAGGCGGCGCAGGAAATGCAGCATCAGCAAGGTGCTGCCCGTCGCCGAGAGCGTAGCCGCAAGCGCGGCGATGCCGTTGCCGAACAGGTCCTTCACCGCATATTTGGCCAGCGCGCCGGAGGTGAACGGCAAGCCCGCCAGCGCCAGCGCCAGCGCCGCCATGACGACGAATACCGGGCGGGCGGACGGTCCGCCGGCGGCGGCGATCACCCCGACGCCGAGAAACAGCGCGCCCTTCACCAGCATGTGGTGCAGGGCGTAGAAGGCGACGAGAACCGGTGTCGCGTTGCTGTCGGAGACGAGGCCGGCGCCGGCGATCGCGGCGACCACGCCCATCTGGCTTACCGTCGAATAGGCGAGCACCACTTTCGGGTGCGGCTGGGTCAGGCCGATCGCGACGGCATAGAAGGCGGTGAACAGGCCGAGGATGATCAGCGCCTCGCCCCAGCCTCCCAGCGGAGCGCCAAAGGGCAGGAAGCGGATGAGCCCGATGACGCCGGCCTTGACGACGATGCCCGAGAGCACGGCGGAGGCCGGCATCGGCGCGACCGGGTGGGCGAGCGGCATCCAGACATGCAGCGGCACCAGCCCCATCTTCAGCCCGAAGCCGAGTACCAGTAAGGCAAGAATGGTATCGCGGAACGGCGAGGTGGCAACGCCGGCCACCGCTTGGGCGATGGACGGGTTGCCGCCGCCGGGAACGCCGATGGCCATCATGACGAAGGCGAGCAGCAGGAACGCCTCGCCCAGCAGCGCCAGCGCCATGTAGACCAAGCTGGCGCGCTGCGCCGTCGGCGTCGCCTCATGGGCGACGAGGCCGTAGGCAGCGAGGCTGGCGACGGTAAAGAACAGGTAGAAGCTCGTCATATCGGCGACGAGGCACAGCCCGAGGCTGCCCGCCATGGTGAGCAGCCACCACACCGCGAAGGCCGTGCGCCGTGGCGATGTCGCCAGATAGCTGGCCGCATAGGCGCCGGCGGCACACCACAGCAGCGCGCTGGCGCCGAGCAGCATCGCGCCGGGGGTGTCGAGCGCGAGGGTGAGGCGCAAGGGATCGGGCGTCAGCACCAGCGAGCCGCCGGGAGCGAGGATGGCGGCTGCCAGAGCCGGCAGCGGCGCGACCGGCAGGAGCGCGAGCAGGCGGCCGCGCATCGCCGGCCATAGTGCCGCGGCGGCGAGGGCGAGGGGCAGGGCGAAGCTGGCCGCTATGAGAAGGCGGGTCATGGCAGCGCCTCCATCGCCTCGAGCGGTCGTCCGATCGCCAGCAGCGCAAAGGGGCGCAGTGGCACGAAACCGAGCGCCAGCGCGCAGAGCGCCAGCGCCAGCACCGCTCCCTGCCTGTAGAGCGCGACCGGGGCGACCGCCGGCGTGCCTTCGGCCAGCGCGCTGCCAAGGGCGCGGAACACATAGAAGGCGGCAAGGATGCCGCCGGCGAGGACGACGATGGCGATCCACCAAGCGCCGGCCTCGACGGCAGCGGTCAGCAGCAGCAGCTTGGCGATGAAGCCGCCGCTCGGCGGCAGGCCCATCAGCGACAGGCCGGCGATGGCGAAGGCGACCAGCGTCATAGGCTGGCGGCGGGCGAGGCCAGCGAGCTCGCTCACCCGGTCATGGCCGAGGGCTTCGTAGATCAGGCCTGCGGCGAGGAACATCGCCGCCTTGGCGATGCCGTGCGAGACCAGTTGCAGGATCCCGCCGGTCCAGCCGATATCCAGCCAGGGAGCCGGTCCGGGCATCAGCGGAAACATGAGGAACAGGTAGCCGATCTGCGCCAGGGTCGAATAGGCGATCATCAGCTTAAGTCGTTGCTGGCGCAGCGCTAAAATGCTGAACAGCAAGATCGCCACACTGCCGAGCCCGGCCAGGATCTGCGGCGGCGCGGTGGCGGCGGACAATGGCAGCAGGTCGACCCACAGCCGCAGGATGATCAGGAACGGCGCCTTCACCACCAGTGCCGAGAGCACCGCGCTCGCCGGGGCCGGAGCGCTGGCATGGGCGGGCGGCAGCCAGAGATGCAGCGGGAACAGGGCCGCCTTGGCCATCAGGCCCACGGTCATCAGCGCCAGGGCGGCGAGGGTTACCGGGTCGGCCTGGGCGATCTCGCGCAGACCGGCGAGATCGAGCACCGCGTAGCGGCCATAGATCATGCCGACGCCGAGCAGATAAAGCACCGAGCCGGCGAGGGCGAACAGCAGGTAGCGCAGCGCCGCGGTGAGCGCGTCGCGGCTGCCGTCGAGGGCGACCAGCGCCACGGCGCTGAAGCTAAGCATCTCCAGCGCCACGAAAAAATTGAAAAGGTCCTGGGCGATGAAGGCGAGGTTGAGCGCCGACCACAGCGCCAGCAGCAAGGCCCAGAAGCCGGAGCGGCCGCGCCCGCCCGCACCATCAGCCGGCGCCCAGGCGCAGATGGAGACGCCGACCATGACCAGCGCCGTCAGCGCCAGCAGAACCGCGCCGACGCCATCGGCGCGCAGGGTCAGGCCGAGCGGCGGCAGCCAGCCGCCGAGCGCGTAGACCAGCGAGGCTTCATGGCTAATGACCTCGTAAGCAATTGATATCGAAAGATATAATCCAATCGCGATAAAGGGCGCGGCGACCCATTCCGGCCGCAGCCGGCCCTCCAGGAGCAGCAGGGCGCACAGGCCGATGACCGGCGCGAGCACCGCCCAGACCGGCAGCAGGCTGACCGTCATGGCTGCTCTCCCGGCTCCGACAGCCGCGCCAGCAATGTCGCGGCCAGCGCGGTGGCCGCGAAAGCGACGACAATCCCAGTAATCACAATGGCTTGCGGAACAGGGTCGCCGGGGAGGCCTGCCGCGGCCGCCCGGCGCGCCACCACGCCGAAAATGAGGAAGACGCCGGCGCCGACGAGGTTGAAGGCGAGCAGCTTGCGCAGTGCGGTGGGGTGGACGATCAGGCCGAAAAGGCCGATCCCGACCAGCAGCGCGCCGGTGAGGCCGAGGATGGTGGCGCTCATCGCCCGGCCTCCGGCTCGGGCGGGCCGGCGACCAGCATGACCAGCGCCACGACGACCGAGGCGGCGAGTGCCAGCTCGACCACGACGATCATCGGCTTGGCCACCGGCTCGGGCCAGGCGAGGAAGCTGCCGGTGGCGGCGAGGCCGATCGCCCCGGCGGCGATGAAGGCGAGCGGGCCGACGGCGAGGGCGATGCCGGTCCACCCGCCGCCGGTGCGCGGCGCCGGTGCCAGCCCGGCCATGATGGCGAGCAGCCACAGGGCGGCGACGAGGGTGCTCGCCTGGAACTTGCCGCCCGGGGCATCGGCGCCGACCCAGAACAGGTAGACGGCAAAGACCAGGCCGGCGGGGACGAGCAGGCGGGCGAGGAACACCAAGGCGGGGGACGGCTCGGCCGCCGGCCAGGGCACCGGCCGGCCGGCCCAGCCGCGCTCCGCCCCCATCACCCGGATGCCGACCACGGCGATCAGCAGCACCGCGATCTCCAGCAGGGTGTCGAGGGCGCGATAGGCGATGAGCACCGCCGTGATCGGGTTGCTGATGCCGAGGGTCGGCAGCGGCTCCACCGTCGCCGCCGCCAGGCTCGGCGCCGGGTCGGGCAGGGCGAGCAGCAGGGCGCCGAGGACAAGGGTGACCAGCACGGCCAGCAGGCCGGCGACGATCCGCAGTTGCGGTCCCGCCGGCTGGCCCAGCGACACCGTGCGGCGCATGCGGGCGTTGAGCCGCAGCAGCAACAGCCCGGTGGCGCCGCCACCGATGGCGGCCTCGGTGAGGGCGACGTCGATGGCCTCCAGCTCTACCCAGGCGAGGGCGAGGAAGAGGCCGAAGGCGAAGAAGCCGAACAGGGCGGCGCGGGTCGAGGCGGCCAGCACGATGAACAGCGCGCCGAGAACCAGCGGGAAGGCGAGGGCGAGCGCCAGCAGCTCATTCATCGGCTGCCTCCCGCCCGAGGTGGAAGCGCGCCAGCATCTGACCGGCGGCGGTGCTGCCGATGATCACCAGCAGCCAGACCAGCAGCAGCTTCAGCGCCATCCAGATGCTGCCCGCCTGCGGCACCAGGCCGAGCGCGATCAGGCCGAGGCCGAGCGAATCCGCCTTGGTAAGCGCGTGCAGGCGCGACAGCGGATCGGGAAAGCGCAGCAGGCCGACGGTGCCGGCGAGGAAGAACGCCGCGCCGGCCGGCACCAGGACGAGGGTGAGGAGATCGGCGATCATCACTTCCCCATCGGTTCGCGGGGCAGGACCGGCCGGGCCGGCGGCGCGTCCGCCGCATCGATGCGGGCGGGCCGGCCGGAACGGCTCATCACGGCGGTGCCGAGCGCCGCCAGCACGGCGAGGGTGAGGGCGACATCGACCAGCGCCGGGCTGGCCTGCGTCACCGACAACAGCAGGCAGACGCCGGCGCCGGCGGTGCCGGCGAGCTGCACCGCCATCATGCGGTCGACCGGGCTCGGGCCGCGCAGCAGCCGGAGAAGGCCGAGCCCGGCGGTGGCGGCGACGAAGGCGGCCATGGCGGTGAGAAAGCCGGTCATGCCGCGTTCTCCATGGCGCGAAAGGCCGGCGCTTCGTCGTCCACGCGCGAGGGTGCGCGATGAGAGGGCGGGAGCGTGTGGGCCGCGAGGTCGGCCCCGACGCGGAGCCAGCCGCCGCGCGGGTTCGAGCCGGAGAGGCGGCGGAACCCTGCCCCGCGCGCGGGGCGCGATGGGTGGGCCGCTTCCCCCGGAGCCCCGAACACCGCCGACACGCGCGTGGCGGACGAGGACGCCCGGCGGATGGCGGGCCATGGGTGCCGCGCCGCGCCGGGGCTGGGAAGCTGGCGGCGGCGGGGAGGGGGTTGGCGAGGAGGGGGGCTGCGGCGCAGGCGGGAAGCCGGGCGGACGGATGTCCCACCCTCGATGCGTGAGCCGATGACCGGAGAGACGGCAGGCCGGCTCATGCGGCGTCCTCCGAGCCGAGAGCGCGGCGGAAACGCGCCTCGTCCTCGGCGAGGGCGGCGACGACGGGGGCGTGGATGTCGAGGCAGTGCACCAGCCAGCCGTCCTCGTCCTCGGCCTCGAAGGCGAGAGCACCGGGCGGCAATCCCATCAGCGCGCGCAGCGCGTCGCGGGCCGGGCCGGGCGGGGTGCGCGGATGGTAGCGCAGGATGCCGGGGGAAAGCGGAAGCGCGGGCGTGAAGGCGCGGCGCGCCACATCGACGCCGCCGGCCACCATGGAGACGGCGAGCCGGCCGAGGAAGCGAATCAGCGCCGCCGGGGCCGGCCGCAGCGGGCGCGGCGGCAGCAGGGCCAGGCTGACCGGCGCGGCGACGGCGGCGGCGAGGATGCCGGGCAGCACCATGGCGAGGCTGCCATCGGTCAGCACCAGCCAGAACAGCAGGAAGCCGGCGCCCCGCGCCACGAAGGGAAGGGCGGCAATCCGGCTGCCGGGCCGCATGGCAGGCCTGCGATTCGTCACCACCCACCGCTCCACGGGCGGTGCGGACCGGCCGCGTCGCGGCGTATAAGAGGAGCGGCCGGTCTGGAGACCGGCACCGCGACGCAGGCCCGCAGGCGGTTGCGCATAATGCTTCCCTCAGCCGCGCATGATCGTCACACCATCATGATGCCATCGATGTTGCAACTGCGAACGATACCGGACCCGGGTGGCGACCACGACAAAGTGTGGTGTGTCTTTACCGTGGGGTTTATCCGAGGATATGCCGTAATGGCAAAAGCGTGCACCATCGCACCGGCGGCGGTATCCGAAAGGACCGGCGCCGAAACCAGCCGAGCCTCGTCCAAGCGAGAACGCAAGCGAGAATGATCGTCATGTTGAAGCGCACTGCCGTTAGAAGGTCCTGGCCCGGCTTGAGCCTCGCGCTCGGGGCGGCGCTGCTGACAGCGGCCTGCTCGCAGGAGGAGGCGACCGCGCCGCCGCAGGTGCGGCCGGTACGGGTGATCACGGTGGTGGAGGCGCCGGCGCGCGAGTCGGTGTCGATCACCGGCACCATCCAGGCCGAGGACGAGGCGGCGCTGGCCTTCCGGACCGGCGGGCGGATGATCGAGCGGCTGGTCAATGTCGGCGACCAGGTGAAGGCCGGCCAGGTGGTGGCCCGGCTCGACCCGCAGAACGCGCTCAACACCCTGCGCTCGGCGCAGGCCGGCGTGACGGCGGCGGAGGGGCGGCTGGTGCAGGCCTCCAACCATTTCGACCGGCAGGAGCGGCTGCTGCAGAACGGCTTCACCACCCGGGCGCTCTATGACGAGGCGCGGCAGGGCCGGCTGGCGGCGCAGGCGCAGGTCGACGACGCGCAGGCGCAGCTGAAGATCGCCGAGGACAATGTCGGCTACACCGAATTGAAGGCCGACGCCCCCGGCGTGGTGACGGCGCGCGGCGCCGAGCCCGGCGAGGTGGTGCAGGCCGGGCAGCTGATCGTGCAGCTGGCGCGGCAGGGCGGGCGCGACGCGGTGTTCGACGCCTCGGCGCAGCTGATGCGGCAGGTGCCGGCCGATCCGCTGATCACCGTCTCGCTCACCGACAATCCGGCGGTGACCGCGGTCGGTCGGGTGCGCGAGGTGGCGCCGCAGGCCGACCCGATCACCCGCACCTTCCGGGTGCGGGTGGGGCTCGACAACCCGCCCGAGGCGATGCGGCTCGGCTCCACCGTGACCGGCCGCGTCGACATCGAGAGCGGCGCCGGGATGGAGGTGCCGGCCTCGGCGCTGACCGCCGCCAACGGCCAGCCGGCGGTGTGGGTGGTCGATCCCTCCACCGCCACGGTGGCGCTGCGCAATGTCGAGGTGGCGCGGTTCAACCCGGCGACGGTGGCGATCGCCTCCGGCCTCGCGGTGGGCGACGTGGTGGTCACCGCCGGCGTGCAGGCGCTGCATCCGGGCCAGAAGGTGCGGCTGCTGGGCGCCGCGCCGGCGGTCACCTCGGGGGCGTCGGGTTCGTGATGCGGTTCAACCTGTCGGAATGGGCGATCCGCGAGCGTTCGCTGGTCATCTTCTTCATGCTGGTGGTGGTGGTCGCCGGCATCGGTTCGTATTTCCGGCTCGGGCGGGCCGAGGACCCTTCCTTCGTCATCAAGACCATGGTGGTGCAGGCGGCGTGGCCCGGCGCCTCGACGCAGGACATGCTGCAGCAGGTGACCGAGCGGCTGGAGCGCACCCTGCAGGAGACGCCGCATCTCGACCGCCTGCGTTCCTATACCCGGCCGGGCGTGACGACGATCTTCGTCGACCTCGACGGCGCCACCACGGCGGCGCAGGTGCCGGACGTGTGGTACCACGTGCGCAAGAGCGTCGCCGACATGCGCCACACCCTGCCGCAGGGCGTGGTGGGGCCGGGCTTCAATGACGAATTCGGCGACACGTTCGGGCTGATCTACGGCTTCACCGCCGACGGCTTCACCCATCGCGAACTGCGCGACTATGTCGAGCAGGTGCGCTCGCGGCTGCTGCAGGTGCCCGACGTCTCCAAGATCGAGATCCTCGGCGCCCAGGACGAGCGCATCTTCGTCGAGTTCTCGATGGAGGAACTCGCCAGCCTCGGCATCAACCGGCAGGCGCTGGTGGCGGCGCTGCGCAGCCAGAACGTGGTGCAGCCCTCCGGCACCATCCAGACCGGCGACGAGACGCTGGCCTTGCAGGTGTCGGGCGCCTTCGACAGCGAACGCGACATCGCCAACATCAACTTCGCCGTCGATGGGCGGATGCTGCGGCTCGCCGACATCGCCACGGTGCGGCGCGGCTATGCCGATCCGCCGCAGCCGATGTTCCGCGTCAATGGCGAGCCGGCGATCGGCCTCGCCATCGCCATGCGCGACGGCGGCGACATCCTGCAGCTCGGCGCCAACATCAAGACGGTGATCACCGAAGTCACTGGCGACCTGCCGGTGGGAATCAACGTTGCCCTGGTCGCCGACCAGGCGGTGACGGTGGAGCATGCCATCGGCGAGTTCATGGAATCGCTGTGGCAGGCGATCGCCATCATCCTGGTGGTCAGCTTCATCTCGCTCGGCGTGCGGCCGGGCCTGGTGGTGGCGCTGTCGATCCCGCTGACGCTGGCGGCGGTGTTCTGCGTCATGGACCTCGCCGGCATCGACATGCAGCGCATCTCGCTCGGCGCGCTGATCATCGCGCTCGCCCTCATGGTCGACGACGCGATGACCACCACCGACGCCACCATCAACCGGCTGGCGCTCGGCGAGAAGCCGGAAGTGGCGGCGACCTATGCCTTCAAGACCTACGCCTTCGCCATGCTGGCCGGCACGCTGGTGACCATTGCCGGCTTCGTGCCGATCGGCTTCGCCGCCTCCTCGGCCGGCGAATACACCTTCTCGCTGTTCGCGGTGGTGAGCATCGCGCTGCTGGTGTCCTGGCTGGTGGCGGTGCTGTTCGCGCCGCTGATCGGCATGGCGCTGCTGAAGCCGCCGAAGACCCCCTGCACCGGCGAGCCGGGGCGGGTGATGCGGATCTATCGCGGCTTCCTGTCGGCGGCGCTCGCCGCGCGCTGGGTGACCATCGCGGTGACGGTGGCGCTGTTCATCGGCGCGGTGCTGCTGCTGCCGCTGATCCCAAGCCAGTTCTTCCCCTCTTCCGACCGGCCGGAGCTGCTGGTCGACCTGACCTTGCAGCAGAACGCCTCCATCCATGCCACCGAGACCGCCATGGAGCGGCTCGACGCGGCGCTGAAGACCGATCCCGACGTCGAGCGCTGGAGCGGCTATGTCGGCCAGGGCGCCATCCGCTTCTACCTGCCGCTCAACGCGCAGCTGCCGAACGACTTCTTCGGCCAGGCGGTGGTGGTGGCCAAGGACACGCCGGCACGCATCCGCCTGCAGGCGCGGCTGGAGAAGCTGCTGGCGGAAGAGTTCCCCGGCGTGGTGGCGCGGGTGTCGCCGCTGGAGCTCGGCCCGCCGGTCGGCTGGCCGGTGCAGTACCGGGTGCTCGGCCCCGATCTGGCGCAGGTGCGCGACATCGCCCTCAAGCTGGCGCAGGTGGTCGCCTCCAACCCGCAGGCGACACAGGTCAATTTTGACTGGATCGAGCCGGCGCGCGAGGTGCGGATCAAGGTCGACCAGGACGAGGCGCGCCGGCTCGGGCTCTCCTCCGAGACCATCGCCAGCGTGCTGAACACGGTGATCTCCGGCGCGCCGGTGACGCAGGTGCGCGACGACATCTATCTCGTCAATGTGGTGCTGCGCGCCACCGACGAGCAGCGCTTGTCGCTCGACAGCCTGCGCACGCTGCAAATGCCGATCCCCGGCGGGCGCACCGTGCCGCTGTCGCAGTTCGCCACCTTCGACTATGCCCAGTCCTACCCGCTGGTGTGGCGCCGCGACCGGGTGCCGAGCCTCACCGTGCAGGCCGACGTGACGCCGGGCACGCTGCCCGACGAGGTGGTGAGCGCGCTCGCCCCCAAGATCGCGGCGCTGAACGCCGACCTGCCGCGCGGCTATCGCATCGAGACCGGCGGCACGGTGGAGGAGAGCGCCGAGTCGCAGGCCTCGGTGGTGGCGGTGGTGCCGCTGATGCTGTTCATCATGCTCACCGTGCTGATGTTCCAGCTCCGGCGCTTCTCGCTGACCTTCATCGTGGTCTCGGTGGCGCCGCTGGGGCTGATCGGCGTGGTGGCGGCGCTGCTGCTGTCGAACCGGCCGCTCGGCTTCGTCGCCATTCTCGGCGTGCTCGCCTTGCTCGGCATGATCATCAAGAACGCGGTGATCCTGATCGGCCAGATCGAGGCCGAGCGGGCGGCGGGGAAGAAGGTGCGCGAGGCGGTGCTCGATGCCTCATCCGCCCGCTTCCGGCCGATCATGCTCACCGCGGTCTCCACCGTGCTCGGCATGATCCCGATCGCGCCGACGGTGTTCTGGGGGCCGATGGCGTTCGCCATCATGGGCGGGCTCCTGGTCGCCACCGTGCTGACGCTGATCTTCCTGCCGGCGCTCTATGTGGCGACGATGCGGGAGACGCCCGCCTCGGCCTAGCCGGCGGCAGGGCCTTCGCGTGACGGTGGCGGTGGCGGCCGCCGGGCGGGGCGCGGGAAGGCCGGCGAACAATGCCGGCGGGAGGCCCGCTCTGGGGCTCCGGTCGGCGAATGGGTGCTGCCCCTATTGTTGGCGAAATCCGCCGGCGGTATGAAGGTGTTGCTGATTCACCCTGGGGGAGCCTCATATGGTTCGCGTTGTTGCCATTTCTCTTGTCGCGCTTTCGCTCGCCGCCTGCACCACCACCGAGAAGCGCGCCGGTACCGGCGCCCTGATCGGCGGCGGCGCCGGCGCCATCATCGGCGGCATTGCCGGCGGCGGCACCGGTGCTGCGGTGGGCGCGGCGGTTGGCGCCGGCACCGGCGCGGTGATCGGCGCGGCGACCGCGAACTGATCGACCCCGGATAATTCAACGGCCGCGCATCGCGA
>NZ_JAHBGD010000017.1:0-118009 GCF_018390605.1 Ancylobacter defluvii | reverse complement strand
GAGATGCGCGGCCGTTTTATTTGTGCCGGCTGTCGGCGCGCTCAGCGGCGCGGCTGGGCGATGGCGCCTTCGACCCGCTCGGCGATATAGGGGAAGAACGGGTTGGACGACATGCGGGTCAGCGCGTCGACGCTGACGATCAGCGCACCGCGCTCGCCGCGCACCGCCATCGCCCCGAGTTGAAGGCCGAAATCCTCGGTGCCGTCCGGCTGCGAGCCGTAGAGATTGTCGCTCTCCGGGAACGGCAGGGCGACATGGGAGAGCGAGAACACGTCCGGCGGATAGAACAGGCCGAGCGGGCGATCGATGCTGGCGGTGGCGCCGGCGGGGGTGAGGCGCTCCAGCACCTCGCCATTGTCCGGGCTGACATTGGTGATCATCGACAGGGTGAAATTGCGCGGCGCCGGCGGCACGTTGCGGCCGAGCGCGGCGGCTGAGGTCCAGCCGCGCAGCAGCGGGCCGAGCTTGGTGTTGCGGTTGAGATCGAACAGCACCAACTCGCTGCCATTGTCCGGCAGCAGGCCATAGAAGGCGGTGACCACGGCGCGGGTGGAGACGGTGAAGTCCAGCGCCGACTGGAAGGTGAGCGCCGGCGGCAGGTCCTTGAGGCCGCCGGCCCGCGCCCGGCGGGCGATGGAATCCTGCAATGCCGAGGTGAGCAGATAGGACTGGCGGGCGCCGTTCACCGGAAACGAATTGTACTTGAACGGGTTGAACTCCGGCAGCACCGACAGCCAGGCCGCCTTGGCGAAGGCCGGCAGGAAGGCGGGCAGACCGGCGAGGCCGGCGAAGCGCGCGAAGCGGGTGATGCCGATCATCGGCGACAGCAGGATCAGCCGGTCCGGCCGCGCCATCGCCGGATCGTCCAGCGCGTCGAGGGCGTATTTCAGCGCCAGCGCGCCGCCATTGGAGAAGCCGACCAGATGCAGCGGCGCCGCCGGCGCGAGGCGATGGGCCTCGCGGACCGCGAGGCGGGTGGCGGCGAGCCAATCCTCCCATTCCGCCTTGGCGAGGCCGCCGGGCACGGTGCCGTGGCCGGGCATGCGGATCGCCACCACCGCCCAGCCGGCCTCGGCATAGAGCCGGGCGACGTGGCGCAGGCTGTAGGGCGAATCGGTGAGGCCGTGCAGCAGCACCACCGCGCCCTTGGCCTCGCCTGACGGGGCGATCTCGTAGGAGCGGTTGAAGTCGCGCGTCAGCCGCGGCGGGTAGACGATGCTGCCGGAAAAATAGCGGTTGGAGGGAATGCGCTGGTCTTCGGGCAGCGTCTGCACGACGTTTTCCCACACCTCGTCGAAGGCGCGGTTCTCGGCAGCCAGGAAGCCGGCCCAGTCGGTGCGGTCCATCTCGGCGACGGTGAGCTCGCGGGGCACGAAGCTATGCCAGGCCTCCAGCGGCGCGCCGCTCTGCGAGAACCAGACGCGGGTGGAGATGAAAGTCGCCAGCACCAGTACGAGCGTGACGAGCAGCCAGAGGGCGAGGCGCTTGAGGCGGCGAATGGCCATGGGAGGCGCTTTCCTTCGATATCGGGCGGCGTCACGCGTCCGGCGCGCGTCCGGACAAGAGCCGGGCGACCCAGCCGGCGGAGGTGGTGTGGGCGCACAGGGTCAGTGCGGCGATGACGAGCGGCACGCCGATGAAGGCACCGGCCAGGCCCCAGAGGAAGGCGAAGAAGAACACCGCCAGCAGCACCAGGAAGGGCGACATGGCGAGCGCCTTGCCGGCGATGCGCGGCTCGACATAGGAGCCGAGGATGAACTGGATGACGTTCATGCCGGCGAACACCGCCACCGCCATCTGCCAGCTCTCGAACTGGGCAACGGCGAACAGGGTGGGCAGCAGCGTCGCCACCAGCGGGCCGATGAAGGGAATGTAGTTGAGCGCGAAGGCGATCACGCCCCACGCGAAGGCGAGGTCGAGCCCGGCCACGGCGGCGAAGGCCCAGACGGCGAAGCCGGTGGCGACGCTCATCGCCGTGCGCACCAGCATGTAGCGGCGGAACTTGTCGGCGATGTCGGCGCCGGCGGCGAGCAGCACCCGCCCGCCTTCGCCCGCCTCGCCGGCAGCGAGCTTGCGGCGGACGATGTCGACCTCGAGCAGGCCGAGCAGCACGAAGATGAGGGTGACGACGGCGAAGCCGACCATGCCGTTGAGTCGCGCCGCCACGCCCTGGAAGAAGCGGATCAGCCAGGAGACGTTGAAGGTCTCCATGAAGGTGCCGGCGGCATAGAGGCCGTGGCCCTCCAGCCATTCGGCGCCGGAAAGGTAGAGCGCCTGGAAGCGGCCGGCATTGGCGATCAGCCACTGCGCGGCGCGGCCGAAGCCCCATATGGTCATCGAGGTGAGCGCGAGCAGCACCACGAGGCTGATCGCCAGGCTGAGGAACAGCGCGAGAAGCCGCGGCAGGCGCCGTGCCAGCAGCTGCTGCAGCGGCCAGACCAGGGCGATGAAGAACAGCGCGAAGGCCACCGGCGCGACGATGGAGGCGGCGAGATAGGCCGCAGCGCAGATCAGGATCGCGGCAATGATGCCGAGAAGGATTAGAGTACCGCGCCCGTTCATGTCCCACTCGCCAAAAGCTGCCCCATGCCGGATAAAGCCTCGCCCGATCCGCCACAAGGCCGTATCGAATCCGGCGGGACGGCATTTCCGCGGCGTCCGATTTGGGAAAAATCAGCCTATTGTGATTGCATGATTATTTGTCATAGTGTGCTGCACAATAGCATCATTGATATTGTCGACCCCCAGGGAGTGGTAAAGTGCTGAAGCTCGGCTACAAGGCCTCCGCGGAGCAGTTCGACGCGCGCCAGCTCGTCGATTTCTCGGTGCTCGCGGAACGGAAGGGATTCGATTCCGTCTTCATCAGCGACCATTTCCAGCCCTGGCGCCACACTGGCGGCCACGCGCCCGCCGCCATCGCCTTCCTCGGCGCGCTCGGCTCGGCGACCTCGCGGATCACCATGGGCACCAGCGTGCTCACCCCGACCTTCCGCCATCACCCCTCGATGGTGGCGCAGGCCTTCGGCACGCTCGGCCAGCTGTTCCCCGGCCGGGTGATCCTCGGCGTCGGCTCGGGCGAGGGGCTCAACGAGGTGCCGGCGACCGGGGCCCCGTGGCCGGAGCTGAAGGAGCGCTTCGCCCGGCTGCGCGAGGCGGTGCGCCTCATCCGCACGCTGTGGAGCGAGGAGCGCGTCAGCTTCGAGGGCGAGTTCTACAAGACCGAGAACGCGACGATCTACGACCGGCCGGACCAGCCGGTGCCGATCTACATCGCCGGCGCCGGGCCGATGGTGGCGAAGTTCGCCGGCCGCGCCGGCGACGGCTTCATCTGCACCTCCGGCAAGAAATGGGACCTCTACACCGAGACGCTGCTGCCGAACGTGGCGGCGGGGCTGGAGGCCTCCGACACTCCCGGCCGCCGCTATGAGCGGATGATCGAGATGAAGGTCTCCTTCGACACCGACCGGGCGCGGGCGATGGCCGACACAAGGCACTGGGCGGCGCTGGCGCTGTCGCCGGAGGAGAAGCACTCGGTGGAGGACCCGCTGGAGATGGAGAAGCTGGCCGACGCGCTGCCGGTCGAGCGGGCGGCCTCGCGCTGGATCGTCTCCACCGATCCGGACGAGCATGTCGAGAAGATCGCCGCCTATGTGGGGCTCGGCTTCGACCATCTGGTGTTCCACGCGCCGGGTGAGGACCAGCCGCGCTTCCTCGAGCTTTATGCCGAGCAGGTGCTGCCGCGCCTGCGCGCCCGCTTCGGCTGAGCCATGGTTGAACCCACCTCCCGGCCCGCCGCCCGGCTGGAAATATTCGCGCTGCCCGACTTCCCGCTGGTGGAGGCCGGCGACGACCTCGCCGGGCCCATCCTCGACGGCGTGGCCCGGCTTGGGCTGGTGCTGGCGCCGCAGGACGTGGTGGTGCTGGCGCAGAAGGTGGTGTCCAAGGCCGAGGGGCGGCTGGTCCGCCTCGCCGATGTCGTGCCCTCGGCGCGGGCGACGGCATTGGCGCAGGAGGTGCGCAAGGATGCGCGCCTCGTCGAGCTGATCCTCGCGGAGAGCGTGCGGGTGGTGCGCACCCGGCCGGACGTGCTGATCGTCGAGCACCGGCTGGGGCTGGTGATGGCCAATGCCGGGATCGACCAATCCAATATCCGCCATGATGGCGGCGAGGCGGCGCTGCTGCTGCCGCTCGACCCGGATGCCAGCGCCGGCCGCCTGCGCGCCGACATCGGGCGGCGTGCGGGAGTGGCGCCGGCCGTTGTCATCAATGACAGCTTCGGCCGGCCGTGGCGGCGCGGCACCACCGGCATCGCCATCGGCGCCGCCGGCCTGCCGTCGATGATCGACCGGCGCGGCGAGACCGACCTGTTCGGCCGCACGCTGCGGGCGACGATGATCGCCCATGCCGACGAGATCGCCGCGAGCGCGTCGCTGGTGATGGGGCAGAGCACCGAGGCGACGCCGGTGGTGCTGGTGCGTGGACTGCAATGGACTGCGCCGGACAATCCGGCGGCGACGCTGATCCGCACGCCGGAGGAGGACCTGTTCCGGTGACCGCCGGGCGGGGAGCCGGCGGCATCTGGGCGGTGGTGCCGGTGAAGCCGTTCGGCCTCGCCAAGCAGCGGTTGGCGGCAACGCTTGCGCCGCAAGCGCGCGCCAGGCTGGCGCGGGCGATGCTGGAGGATGTGCTGGCGGCGCTGCGGCAGGCCGAAGCACCGCCCGGCGGCACGTTTGGTGGGCTTGGTGGGCTTGACGGGTTTGGCGGGCTCGCCGGCACGCTGATCGTCTCGGCGGAGCCGGCGGTGGCCGAACTGGCGCGGGCCTACCGGGCCGAATGGCTGGCGGAGCCGGAAGTGGCCGGGCTCAACGCGGCGCTGGCGCGGGCGGCGCGGCATCTGGCGGCGCGGCGGGCGGCCGGGCTGATGGTGCTGCCCGGCGACATTCCGGGGCTGGCCGCCGCCGAGGTGGCGCAGGTGATCGCCGCGCATCCGGCCGGCGGGGTGAGCCTGGTGGCCGCCCATGACGGGCAGGGCACCAATGCGCTGCTGGCGACGCCGCCGGAGGTGATCGGCTTTGCCTTCGGGCCGGGCAGCCTGGCGGCGCATCGCGCCGCGGTGCAGGCGGCCGGGGTGCCGGTGCGGGTGCATGCGGGCGCGGCGCTGCCGGGGCTCGGCTTCGATGTCGATGCGCCCGGCGATCTTGCGTGGCTGGCCCGGCTGCCGGCGGAATCCCGCACGCGGCAGGCGCTCGCCGCCGAAGGCGTTTCGGTGGATCGGACTTAAGCTCGACAGGGGAGGGGCGGCATGGCGAATTTCGTTCTCGTGCACGGATCGTTTCACGGTGCCTGGTGCTGGCAGCGGCTGGTGCCGCTGCTGGAGGCACGCGGCCACACCGTGCTGGCGCCCGACCTGCCGGCGAGCGGCGGCGACCCGGCGTTGCCCGAGACCGCCGATCTCGACAGCTATGTCACGCGCGTCTGCTGGGCGATCGACCAGCTGCCCGACGATGTGGTGCTGGTCGGCCATTCCATGGGCGGCATCGTCAGCGCGCAGGCGAGCGAGCGCCGCGCCCACCGGCTGGCGGCCACCGTCTATGTCAACGGGCTGCTGCTCACGCATGGCGCCAGCCTCGTCAGCTTCCTCGACGCGCATGCCGATCTCGGCGTCGAGGATCTGGTCTTGAAGAACATGCAGGTGGCGGCGGGCGGGCAGACCGCGACCTTCCCGGCGGCGGCGGCGGGCGAGGTGTTCTACAATAGCTGCACGCCGGAAGACGCAGCCTGGGCCGCCGGGCAGCTGACGCCGCAGCGGATGAAGATTTATGCCGACCGGCTCGACCTCAGCGCCGCGCGCTTCGGCAGGGTGCGGCGCTTCTATGTCGAGGGCACGCGCGACAAGGCGGTGTCGCTCGCCTATCAGCGGGCCATGACGGAGGAGACGCCGTGCGAGGCGGTGTTCACCCTCGAGGGCGACCATTCGCCCTTCCTGTCGGCGCCGGAGGCACTCGCCGGGCTGCTCGATACGGTGGTGGCGCGGGTGGGTATCTAGGGCGTCTTAGAGGCGCACATTCTGGCGGCAGGGAGTGCCTTGCGGCTGCTTTTTTAAGCAGATGTTCAATGGCGAAACCGGGTTTCGAAGCCCTGTTGGCTAGAGTGTCTATACACCAGCACACTTTGGCACAGAACTTGGATTGTTCATCGGCATAGCCATTGGAGTGCCGGATGTCGTCCATCGCCTTTGAGTCGGTCTTCAAGCGTTACGGGGAGGTTGATGCCGTTAGGGAACTCAACCTCACCTGCGCTGCCGGCGAGATGCTCGCCCTGCTGGGGCCCTCGGGCTGCGGCAAGTCGACCACATTGAAGATGGCCGCCGGCATCGAGAGCGTGTCGTCGGGCGAGATCTGGTTCGGCGACAAGCCCGTCTCGCGCCTTGCGCCCGGCGAGCGCAACATCGCCATGGTGTTCGAGGACTACGCGCTCTACCCGAACATGACGGTGTGGGAGAATGTCGGCTTCCCGCTGAAGGTGCGCGGCATCACCGGCCAGCCGGCCTCGCAGCGCATCGGCGAGGTGCTGCAGCTGCTCGGCCTGCGCCAGATGGCGGATCAACCCGTGCGCGGCCTGTCGGGCGGGGCGATGCAGCGCGTGTCGATCGGCCGGGCGCTGGTGCGCGACCCGGAAGTGATCCTGTTCGACGAGCCGCTGTCGCATCTCGACGCCGACCAGAAGGTGCAGCTGCGCGCCGAGATCAAGCGGCTGCAGAAGCTGCGGCAGGTGACCTCGATCCTCGTCACCCACGACCAGACCGAAGCCATCGCCATGGCCGACCGGGTGGCGGTGATGAATCACGGCGTGCTCCAGCAGGTGGGGGCGCCGCAGGACCTCTATGAGCGCCCGGCCAATCTGTTCGTCGCCAACTTCATCGGCGAGCCGCCGATGAACCTGATGAAGGCCGCCTATGCCGGCAACCGCATCGTCGGCGAGGGCTGGGAGGTGACGCTCACCACCGCGCGGCGGGCGAAGCTGCCCGACGGCGCCATCGTCGCGGGCATCCGCCCCGAGCATGTGACGGTGTCGGCGCCGGACGTCGCGGGCGACGCGGGAGGGGCGGCGCGGGGAACCATCATCTATCGCGAGCCGCGCGGCGATGCCGACGTGCTCACCGTGGCGCTCGATGCCGGCAGCGGGCCGGGTGGCAAGCTGGTGGCGGAGATCGCCGGCCCGACGGCCTGGCGGGCGGGCGACAAGGTGTCGGTCGGGCTCGATGTCGGCCGGCTGCTGGTCTTCGATGCCGCGAGCGAGAAGAACCTGGAGGTGGCGCCGTGAACGCCCCGCTGCGCATGTCCACCCATGCCGGGCTGATCGCCCGCGGCATTTCCAAGAGCTTTTCCTCCAAGGGGCAGCCGCACAAGGTGCTGGCCGAGATCGGCATCGAGGTGAAGCCGGGCGAACTGCTGGCGCTCACCGGCCCTTCCGGCGCCGGCAAGAGCACCTTCTGCCGCATCCTCGCCGGGCTGGAGCGGCCGGATGCCGGTTCGGTCGAGCTCGGCGGCCGCGCCATGGCCGAGGTGCCGGCCGGCCAGCGCGGCGTGGCGCTGATGTTCGAGAGCTACGCGCTCTATCCGCACCTCACCGTGCGCGGCAATGCGCTGTCGCCCTTGCAGGCGCCGGGCGGTCGGCTGGCGCTCGCCGAGGCCAACAAGCGCGTCGACGAGGTGCTGGAGCTGCTGGAGATCCGCCATCTGCACGAGCGGCTGCCGGGCGCGCTGTCCGGCGGGCAGAAGCAGCGCGTGGCGCTGGCGCGCCTGCTGGTGCAATCGCCGGCGCTCTATCTGCTCGACGAGCCGATCTCGCATCTCGACGCCAAGCTGCGCCACAAGCTGCGCGGCGAGATCCGCCGCCGGCTCTCCGGGCTGACGGTGCCGACGATCTGGGCGACGCCGGACGGCATGGAGGCGCTGTCGGTCGGCGACCGGGTGGCGGTGATCGACCAGGGCCGCCTCGAGCAGATCGGCACGCCGGAGGAGATCTGGCTGCGCCCGGCGAGCGCGCGGGTGGCCAAGCTGCTCGGCGATCCGCCGATGAACCTGATCGACGGCGAGCTGACCCGCGAGGACGGCGCCATCGTGTTCGTGCGCCGGGGGGTGAAGCTGACGCTGGCCGGCGCGCTGGCGCGGGCGGCGGAGCGCGCCAGCGGCGCGGCGGCGACGCTGGGCGTGCGGCCCGACGCCATCGGCTTCGTGGCGCCGGATGCCGGGGGCAGCGCATCCGGCGCGGTGCTGGCCGAGGTCTATTCCAACGAGCCGTTCGGCAAGCACGCCATCGTCACCATCGATCTCGGCAACCTGCTGGCCAAGGTGAAGACCTCGATGGCGGCGGCCGCGGCACTGGGCGCCGATGGCGGCATCGGCCGCGGCATCGGCATCACATTTCCCGGCGAGGGGATGGTCCTCTTCGACGGTGCGACCGGCCGGGCGCTTTCCGGCGACTGACGACTGACAGGCATAAGCCGCTAACGGCAAACTACAGAGGGAAAGAGCGATGAAGCGTAAGATTTGGTGTTTCGCCGCCGCCTTGGCGGCAACCACGGCACTCACCGTGCCGATGGTGGTCTCCGGCGTGCAGCCGGTGCTGGCGCAGGATGCCGGCTTCTATGCCAAGGCGGCGGCGCCCTATAAGGGCACCACCATCCGCGTGCTCGACGAGATCACGCCGCTGCAGGAGACGCTCTCCAAGATCGTGCCGGACTTCGAGAAAGAGACCGGCATCAAGGTCGAGTGGGAGCTGCTCAACCATTTCGAGGTGATCAACAAGGGCCAGGCCGACATGCTGTCCGGCCGCGGCTATTACGACGCCATCATGCTGCACGGCGCCCAGCTCGGCCCGATGCTGTCGGCCGGCGTGATCATGCCGCTCGACAAGTTCGTCGCCGACCCCAAGCTGTCGGATCCCGGCCTCAACGCCGCCGACTTCATCCAGGCGCCGTACAAGACCACCGCCTTCAGCGACGGCAAGCAGTACGGCTTCATCAACTGGAACTACAACCACGTCTACTGGGCGCGCGCCGACCTTTTGAACAACCCGGAAGAGCAGGCGGCGTTCAAGGCCAAATACGGCTATGACCTCGCCCCGGCCAAGACCATCGAGCAGATGCGCGACATCGCCGAGTTCTTCACCCGCAAGAAGGGCGAGAAGCTGGCCGGTGTGCCGCTGACCAGCGATTTCTACGGCATCGTGCTGGAAGGCATCAAGGGCGGCTCGACCTTCTCCAACCTCTGGGTGAACTTCATCCAGAACTATGGCGGCAACCTGCTCGACAAGGACGGCA
Organism: Ancylobacter defluvii; assembly: GCF_018390605.1. Classification (GTDB taxonomy): domain Bacteria; phylum Pseudomonadota; class Alphaproteobacteria; order Rhizobiales; family Xanthobacteraceae; genus Ancylobacter; species Ancylobacter defluvii. The sequence goes on along the minus strand of NZ_JAHBGD010000017.1, from coordinate 108,684 downwards.
AGCCGGTGTTCGACAGCCCGCAGACGGTGGCGGCGCTGAAGATGTGGCGCGAGCTGTGGACCTTCGCCCCGCCCGGCATCGCCGAATACTCGCTGGTCGACGTGCCGACCGTGATGGGCAACGGCATCGCCGCCCAGTCGCTGGCCTGGTCGGACTTCGTGCTCGGCATCGACAAGCCGGGCGTATCGCCCTTCGCCGGCAAGTTCGTCTACGCCCCGATCCCGGCCAAGGCCGGCAACGAGGCGCACCGCCATGCCGACGCCGAGCCGTCGGTGACGGTGATCAGCGCCGCGAGCAAGAACCCCGAGCCGACCTTCCTGTTCCTGCAGTGGCTGGCCGACAAGAAGCAGCAGGACAAGCTGATCGAGATGGGCCAGGGCGGCGTGCCGATCCGCGAGAGCTCGTGGGCGGCCCCGGCGATCACCGGCAGCACCAACCCGACGCTGTTCGCGGCGATGAAGTCCTCGCTCGACGTCGCCACCGCGCGGCCGAAGATGGAGAAGTACCCGGAGATGTTCGATGCCATGAGCGGCATCGCGCAGCAGGTCGGCCTCGGCAAGATGACCCCCGAGCAGGGCGCCAAGGAAGGCCAGGCCATCCTGGAGAAGCTCTGCGGCGGCAAGTCCTGCACGCTGTGACATCCGGAACGCTGTGACGTCCTGCACGCCCACGCAGTGACGTGACGTTCCATGCACCGGAGGCCTGGCGCTTCCGGTGCCCGATACGGCCGGCGCCCACCCGATCTGCCGGCCGCCTGCCGGGACGCGTGCCCCCGCGTCCCGGCTTCTTCTTCCCGATACACGACCACGCAGCGAGACGGACAGGCAGGATGGCGAGCGCAAGCGAGACGATGACGGTGGCCAAGCCGCAGGCGACGGGGATGCGCGAGCGGGCCTGGTATCCCTATCTGCTGATCGCCCCCTCGATGATCACCCTGGTGGTGGTGTCGCTGGCGCCGTTCATCTACGCCATCTATCTGAGCTTCCACGAGGCGAAGTTCGGCCGGGTGCGCGACTTCATCGGCTTCGACAACTACATCACGCTGCTCACCGATGCGCGGTTCTGGAACTCCATCGGGGTCGCCACGACCTTCGTGTTCATCGCGGTGCCGATCGAATTCATGCTCGGGCTGATCGGCGCGCTGGTGCTGAACCAGAATGTGCGCGGCCGCTCGATCCTCATCCCGCTCCTGTTCATGCCGACCATGATGGCGCCGATCGTCGTCGGGCTGCTGTGGAAGATCATGCTCGCCGGCTCGTGGGGGTTCTTCTCCTACAACGTGCTGGAGCGCTTCAACATTCTCGGCGAGACCTCGATCTTCGCCTCGCCGGAGCTGGCGCTGTACGCGCTGATTTTCGTCGATATCTGGCAGTGGACGCCGTTCATGATGCTGGCGTTCTTCGCCGGCCTGCAGGCGCTGCCGCTCGGCCCCTACCGTGCCGCGGCGGTGGACGGGGCCAACCCGGTGCAGATGTTCTTCCACATCACCCTGCCGATGATGACGCCGCTGCTCGCCGTGATCGGCCTGCTGCGCTTCATCGACGCCTTCAAGGTGTTCGACACCATCTACATCCTCACCAATGGCGGGCCGGGCATCTCGACCGAGACCCCGTCCATCCTCGCCAACAAGATGACCTTCGAGTTCTGGAACATCGGCGAGGCCTCGGCACTGGCGGTGCTGGTGTGGATCGCCTTCTTCGCCTTCTGCTCGATTTTCTACCAGGTCGCCAAGAAGCGCCTGAACGCGTTCTGAGAGCTTAGCTTTTCCCTCTCCCCGTCCGAGCTCGGCTGTTGCTGAATTCGGTTCTGGCGAGGCCGAAGCCGGAAACATCCGGCTTCGGCGGAGAGGTGGCCCGCGTAGCGGGTCGGTGAGGGCGACGACGTTGGGAAGCGTCGGAGACCCCTCACCCCACCCCTCTCCCCGGCGGGGAGAGGGAATCAGAAGTCAGGCCCCTCCCGACAGGGAGAGGAATCGAAGTCCGGTGTCCGGAACGAAAGAGGTAGAGATGGCCGAAGCTTCAAGCCGCCCCGAAGGTTCGCGCGGTCTGTTCTGGACCACGCTGGTCATCGTCTACGCCGCCATCATGCTGTTCCCGATCTTCTGGATGGCGTCGATGATGGTGAAGCCCAACGAGGCGATGTTCGCGCGCCCGACGCAGTGGCTGTTCGTGCCCACGCTCGACCACTTCTCCTATGTGATCGAGCAGGGCTTCCACTGGAGCCTGCTCACTTCCTTCGTGCTGTGCACGGTGTCGACCGCGCTGGTGGTGATCATCGGCACGCCGGCCGCCTATGCGTTCGCGCGCTTCGAGATGAAGGGCAAGGACGACCTGTTCCTGTTCATTCTCGGCTCGCGCATGGCGCCGCCGGTCTGCCTCGTCATCCCGTTCTACCTGATCTACGCCAAGGTCGGCCTGCTCGACAGCTTCCTCGGGCTGACGCTGGCCTACATGACCTTCAACCTGTCCTTCTACGTGTGGGTGCTGCGCTCGTTCTGCCGCGACCTGCCGGTGGAGCTGGAGGAGGCGGCGGCGCTGGAGGGATGGTCGAAGGTGCAGATCTTCCGCCGGGTGGTGTTCCCACTGCTGCGCAACGGCATCGTCGCCACCAGCGTGCTGTGCTTCATCTTCGCCTGGAACGAGTTCCTGTTCGCCTTCATGCTCGGCGGCAAATCGGTAACGACGCTGCCGGTTTCCATTCCCAAACTGATCACCAGCCAGGGCGTGCGCTGGGGCGAGATGGCGGTGGTCGGCATGACGGCGCTGCTGCCGGTGCTCGCGGTGGTGTTCGTGCTGCAACGCCATATCGTGCGCGGGCTGACGCTCGGCGCCGTGAAGGGCTGAGGAGGACAAGATGGCGGAGCATTACCTGCCGGCGCAGCCGGGCACGGTGAACTGGGGCAAGTGGGACGCCACCCTGCCGCCGGCGCTGACCATCAAGTCCGGCGACCGGGTGGTCATCGATACGGTGTCCGGCGAGCCGGAGGACATGCCGGACTTCGCCGCCACCGGCTTCACCCCGGTGCCGGGCCATGCGGAGATTTTCGCGGGCACCCATCGCGGGCCGGGGCCGCATCTGCTCACCGGCCCGGTCTTCGTCGAGGGCGCCGAGCCCGGCGACGTGCTGGAGGTGCGGATGCTCGACATAAAGTTCCGCGCCGATTGGGGCTGGAATCTCCAGCTGCCGTTCCTCGGCACGCTGCCGGAGGACTTCCCGACCCTGCGGCGCCTGCATATCCCGCTCGACCGCGAGCGGCTCATCGCCACCATGCCGTGGGGGCAGGAGCTGCCGCTGGAACCGTTCTTCGGCAATTTCGGCGTCGCGCCGGCCCTCGAATGGGGGCGGCTGTCGTCCACCGAGCCGCGGGTGTTCGGCGGCAACATGGACAACAAGGAACTGGGCGTCGGCACCACGACCTATTTCCCGGTGTTCGCGAAGGGCGCGCTGTTCTCGGTCGGCGACGGCCATGGAAGGCAGGGCGATGGCGAGGTGTGCATCACCGCCATCGAGACCGCGCTGACCGGCACCTTCGAATTCCACGTTCGCAAGGACATGAAGCTGACCACGCCGCGCGCCGAGAAGGCCGACGAGTGGATCACCATGGGCTTCGATCCCGATCTCGACGACGCGGTGAAGGAAGCGCTGCGCGACATGATCGTGCTGATCTCCGCGCATTCCGGCCTGTCGGCGCAGGACGCCTATACTCTGTGCTCGCTGTGCGCCGACCTGCGGGTCACCCAGACGGTGGACGGCAACAAGGGCATCCACTGCGTGCTGCCCAAGCGCTTCCTTCCCGTGCGCCAAGGGGAAGCATGATGCGGAAGACCCGTTTCGGCATCTTCATGCCGCCGTGGAATTCGCCGCCGACGCAGAACATCACCACCTCGCTTCAGCGCAACATGGAGACCATCCAGTGGATCGACGCGCTGGGCTATGAGGAGGCGTGGGTCGGCGAGCATCACTCGGCTGGCAGCGAGATCATCGCCGACCCGATGGTGTTCCTCGCCCATGTCGGGGCGCTGACCAAGTCGATCAAGCTCGGCACCGGCATCGTGCCGCTGCCCTATCACAACCCCTACCATGTCGCCGACCGCATGATCCTGATGGATCACCTGCTGCGCGGGCGCTTCATGGCCGGCTTCGGCCCGGGCGGCCTGCCCAGCGACGCCTCGATGTTCGGGCTCGACCCGCGCCAGCTGCGCCCGGCGCTCGATCACGATCTCGGCGTGCTGATGAAGCTGCTCACCACGCTGGAGCCGGTGAGCGTCGAGACCGACCGCTACAGGCTGGTCGACGCCTTCTGCCAGGTGGCGCCCTATTCCGACCCGATGTTCGATGTCTGCGTCGCCGCCACCCGCTCGGAGGCCGGGCCACGCATCGCGGGAAAGCACGGGCTGGGCCTGCTTTCCACCGGCGTGATCTCGCCGAAGGAGGGCATGCCGGCGCCGCCGCTGCACTGGGACGTCTATGCCGAGGAGGCGGTGAAGCACGGCCACACCCCGGACCCGTCGCGCTGGCGGCTGGTGGTGAACGTGCATGTCGCCGAGACCCGTGAGCAGGCGGTGGCCGACATGCGGCACGGCTTCGATGCCTTCTGCGAATACACCCAGAAGACCATCGCCATGCCTTCGATCACCGCGGTGGGCGACACGTTCGAGGAGCGCATCGCCTGGATGAACGAGACCGGCATCGGCGTCATCGGCACGCCGGACGACGCGGTCGCCTTCCTCAAGCGCCTCGCGGCGCGGGCGGGCGATTTCGGCTGCTTCCTGATGCTGGCGCATGACTGGGCGAACCGCGAGGCGACGCTGCGCCATTACGAGCTGTTCGCCCGCCATGTCGTGCCGCATTTTCAGCCGACGCGGGCGCGGCTGCTGCAGGCCGAAGCCCGGTCGCAGGCAAGCCATGCCGCAGACCTGGTGAAGAACGCTGCCGCCATCAATGCCTGGCTGCCGCCCGGCGAGCAATTGCCCTCGACGAACTGAGGAACGTGCCGATGACCGAAACCCCGATGCCCACTGCCTACAAGGATCCCAAGCTGCCGCCGCCGGTGGAACTGCCGGAGGGGCCGGACTGGGTGGGCGTGCTCAAGGTGTTCGACGCCCATGTCGCCGAGACGCTGGTGGTGGCGGCGCGCACGCTCTATCCGCACCAGGACCTGCCGGAGCGGGTCTATCGCCGCACGGTTGTGGCCTTTGACGGGCTGGCGGCCAAGATGCCGGCGGTGGCGCAGGGCTTCGCCGAGTTCGTCGATCTGGTGGATGGCGCCATGCCGGTGCCGTTCCGCGAGCTGTCGGAGAGCTACCGCGTCAACGGGCTGAAGGCGATCGAGGGCACGGCCGCCTTCCGGCTGGTGCAGCGCACCACCGTGCGCTTCCTCTATGACGATATCGAGGTGTGGCAGGCCTTCGGCTATGAGGGCGCCTCGGCGCATCTCGGCGGCTATGTCGACCGCGGCTTCAACGATCTCGACTGGCTGCCCGAACCGCCTCCGGGCATCTGACGCGCCGTCCGCACACAGGTACGCAGCATGACAAAATATGATCTGGATGATTCCGGCGTCGTGGTGATCGTCGGTTCCGGTGCCGGCGGCGGTACGCTGGCGCATGAACTGGTGAAGCGCGGCGTCGAGGTGGTGCTGCTGGAGGCCGGCAAGCACCTGACCGCCGACGATTTCGTCAATGACGAATGGGCCGGTTACGAGATGCTGTCCTGGCTCGACAAGCGCACCGCCTCCGGCACCTGGCGCGCCGCCAAGGACCATCCGACCGCCCCGAGCTGGAGCTGTCAGGTGGTGGGCGGCACGACGACCCACTGGTCGGCCTGCTGCTATCGCTTCATCGAGGACGAGTTCCGGGCGAAGACGCTCTATGGCGAGATCCCCGGCACCAGCCTGATCGACTGGCCGTTCACCGTCGCCGACATCGCGCCCTATTACGAGCTCGCCGAGGCCAAGATGGGGGTGACGCGCACCAATGGCCTGCCCGGACTGCCGGCCAACAACAACTTCAAGGTGATGTATGCCGGCGGCTCGAAGCTCGGCTACAACGTCTCGACCGGCCGCCACGCCATCAACTCGATCCCCTATGACGGCCGCCCGGCGACCATCCAGGACGGCTTCACCATCACCGGCGACAAGACCGGCGCGCGCTGGTCGACGCTGGCGGTGGAAATCCCGCGGGCACTGGCCACCGGCAAGCTGGAACTGCGCCCGCAATCGCGCGTGACCTTCATCGAGCATGACGCGGCCGGCAAGGCCTCGGCCGTGGTCTATGTCGACGCGGCCGGCGTCACCCATCGCCAGAAGGCCCGCGCCGTGGTGCTCGCCGGCAACTGCATCGAGACCTCGCGGCTGCTGCTGCACTCGAAGAGCGGGCGCTTCACCGACGGCCTCGCCAATGGCTATGGCCATGTCGGGCGGCATTATCTGCGGCACATCATCCAGACCGTGTGGTCGATCTTCGACAAGCCGGTCTACATGCATCGCGGCGAGATCATGGGCGGCATGATCGACGACTTCGTCCGCCACGACCCGGCGCGCGGCTTTGCCGGCGGTTATTATATCGAGATGAACTCGATGGGGCTGCCGACCACCGCCGCCTTTCTCGACCCCGGCTGGTGGGGCCGCGATTTCGTCTCGGTGATCGAGCAATACCGCAACATGGCCGGCATCTTCATGTCCGGCGAGGACATGCCGCAGCCGGGCAACCGGGTGACGCTGGGCGACGAACTCGACGCCTTCGGCGTTCCGGTCGCCAACCTGCATTATGACGACCACCCCAACGACCTGAAGCTGCGCGTGCACGGCTACAAGACGCTCTCCGCCATCCATGCGGCGGCGGGGGCGAAGCGCTCGATCGAGGCGCCGTCCTATCCGGCGAGCCACAATCTCGGCTCCAACCGCATGGCGGCGAAGGCAGAAGACGGTGTGCTCGACGGCAATGGCCGGGCGTGGGAGGTGCCGAACCTGTTCATCGCCGACGGCTCGACCTTCTCCACCGGCGGCGCCTGCAACCCGACGCTGACCATCGTCGCGCTGGCGATCCGGCAGGCCGAGTTCATGGCCGGGCGGATGGCCGCCGGCGAGCTGTGAGGCGAGGGGAGTTCCGCTCCGCAGACATTACGTCATGGCCGGGCTTGACCCGGCCATCCATGCGGTTCCGCTCGGTGCCCAGGCGAGGGCGTGGATGCCCGGCTCACGTCCGGGCATGACGATGTTCGGGATCGTGAGCCGTTCGCAGCGGGGAGCATCGTGTCCGACTCTTTTACCGAGCCGACCACCGGCTACTGGCAGGAACTGACGCAGGAGGTGCCGTCGCGCTTCTCGGCGACGCCGCCTTTCCGTTTCGGCTACCCGGTGCGGCTCGCCGACGGGCGGGTGCTGGTGCTGCCGCTGCGGGCGCTGCCGGATGGCGAGCACGCGGTGGCCTCGCTGATCGCCAACCAGGCCTCGCACGCGGTGGTCGCGGCGCTGGCGGAGGCGATGGCGGAAGCCGCCGGCGATCTCGGCGCCGAGCTGGTGGCCGGGCTGCCGACGCTGGGGCTTTCCTTCGCCGCCCTGGTGGCGGAGCGGCTGGGGCAGAAGCGCTACGTGCCGCTCGGCTATTCGCGCAAGTTCTGGTACCGCGACGACCTCGCAGAGCCGGTCTCCTCCATCACCACCCCGGAAGCGGGGAAAAGGCTGCGGCTCGACCCCAACCTGCTGCCGCTCATCGAAGGGCGGCGGGTGCTGCTGGTCGACGACGCCATTTCCTCCGGCGCCACGGCGGTCGCCGCCTGCCGGCTGCTGACGCGGGCGGGGGCGGAGATCGCCGGCATGGCGGTGGCGATGAAGCAGACCAATCGCTGGATGGCGGCGATGCAGGACGTGCTGCCGGCGGAGCGGGTGAGGGCGGCCTATGGCTGCCCGCTGTTCGCGCGCGGGGAGGGCGGCTGGCGGCCGGTGGAGGGCACGCTGCCGGAGGTGCCTTGATCTTTCTCGCTATCCCGGACGGCCGCAGGCCGATCCGGGATTGTGTGCCGTACCCGACAGCGATCCCGGCTTTCCGCTTCGCTGTGGCCAGGATGACAGGCGCGGGTGGAAAATCAGGCGGCGCCTGACTTCACCTCTCCCCATTGGGGAGAGGTCGCCGCATGGCGGCGGGTGAGGGGGAGAGAGTTTGGCAGCCGAAGAAGGTCCCTCACCCCAGCCCTCTCCCCGACGGGGAGAGGGAGCAGGGCGTCCGTCAAGCCGCCGCGTTCGCTCCCGTCTTCGCCGCCTCGATGGCTTCCCATACCCGGAACGGGGTGAGGGGCATGTCGAGCTCGGTGATGCCGAGGGAGCTGAGCGCGTCGATCACCGCGTTTACGAAGGCCGGCGGCGCGCCGATGGCTCCGGCCTCGCCGGCGCCCTTGATGCCGAGCGGGTTGGTGGTGCAGGGCACGTTCTGCGTCGCCACCTCGAAGAAGGGCAGGTCTTCCGCGCGCGGGATGCCGTAATCCATGAACGAGCCGGAGAGCAGCTGGCCGCTGTCCGCATCGTAGACCACCCGCTCCAGCATCGCCTGGCCGATGCCTTGGGCGATGCCGCCATGCACCTGGCCGGACAGCACCAGCGGGTTCAGCACCCGGCCGAAATCATCGACCACGGTGTAGCGCTCGACGGTGATCGAGCCGGTGTCGGGATCAACAGCTACCTCGCAAATATGCGCACCATTGGGGAAAGTGCCGATCAACTGCTCGAAATCGCCGATTCCGGTGAGGCCGCCGGCCTTGGCGGCGACCTCCAGCAGGCCGACATGGCGGTTGGTGCCGGGGACGTGGAAGGCGCCGTCCTCGAACTCCACCTCGCGCGGGTCGCTGTCGAGCAGCTTCGCCGCTTCCGCATGCGCCTTGCCGAGCACGTCGCCGGTGGCAAGGCGCAGCGCGCCGCCGCCATGCACCATGGAGCGCGAAGCCACGGTGCCGCCGGCCGAGGGCAGCGGCTGGTCGGTGTCGCCGGTCTTCACGGTGATGCGCTCGGGCGGGATGCCGAGCGTCTCGGCGGTCATCTGCACATAGGTGGTCTCGTGGCCCTGGCCGGTGGACTGGGTACCGACATGCACCGTCACCGCGCCGTCGGCGGCGATCTCCACCACCGCGCCTTCCTTGCCGGGCACGCCGGTGCGCTCGATGTAATAGCCGAGGCCGATGCCACGCATCAGGCCGTCCGCCTGCGCCCGGCGGGCGGGGAAGCCGGCCCAATCGGCGGCCTGCATGGCGGTGCGCATCACCGCGGCGAAGTCGCCGGAATCATAGGTGACGCCGGCGCCGGTGGTGTGCGGCATCTCCTCCGGCGCGATCATGTTGAGCGCGCGCAGCGCTTCCGGCGCCAGCCCGAGCTGCCGAGCCGCCTTGTCGACGATGCGCTCGATGAGATAGGCGGCCTCCGGCCGGCCGGCGCCGCGATAGGCGTCCATCGGCGCATTATTGGTGTAGGCGATGCGCACATCGGTCGCCACGATCGGGATGCGGTAGACGCCCGGCGCCATGGGTGGGCCGGACAGCGTCGGGCAATAGACGCCGAAGGCCGACAGCGCGCCGCCGCAGGGCGCCATCGTCTCCACCATCAGCGCGGTGAAGCGGTTGTCGGCGTCGAGGCCGAGCCGGGCGCGCGAGAGATTGTCGCGGCCCTGCGTATCGGAGAGGAAGGCCTCGGCGCGGGTGGATTGCCAGCGCACCGGCCGGCCGAGCTTGCGGGCGGCATAGAGCACCAGTCCCTGCTCGGGATAGGGAATCGCCTTCATGCCGAAGCCGCCGCCGACATCCGGGGTGATGACCCGCAGCTTTTCGGCGGGCAGGCCGAACAGCGCCTCGAACAGCCAGGCGCGGATCATGTGGCTGCCCTGCGAGCCGGTGACGAGGGTGAAGTCGCCGGTCTCGCCGTCATAAAGCCCGATGGCGTTGCGCGGCTCCATCGAGGCGACGACGATGCGGTTGTTGACCACTTCCAGCTCGACGACGCGGTGCGAGGCTTTGAGCGCCGCCTCGGTTGTGGCGACGTCGCCATGGGCCCAGTGCAAAGCGAGGTTGCCCGGCGCTTCGGGGTGCAACTGCGGCGCGTCGTCGGCGAAGGCGGCGACGGGATCGACCACCGCCGGCAGGTCCTCGATGTTGAGCATCACCGCCTCGGCGGCCTCCAGCGCTTGAAGCGCGCTCTCGGCGACCACGAAGGCGACCGGCTGGCCGAGATAGGTCACCTTGCCCTGCGCCAGCGGATGATAGGGCGGGGTCGGCATGCGGCCGCCCTCGACATGGTCGAGCACGATGACGGCGGGCAGGGTGCCGATGCCGTCAGTGGCGAGATCGTCGCCGGTATAGATGGCGAGCACGCCGGGCATCTCCCGCGCCGCCTCGGCATCGACGCCGTTGAGTAGGCCGTGGGCGACCGGGGAGCGCACCACGAAGCCATAGGCTTCGCCATCATAATGGATGTCGTCGGTGTAGCGGCCGGTGCCGGTGATGAAGCGCTGGTCCTCGACGCGCCGGAACGGCTGGCCCACACCGAATTTCATCGCTCTCGTCCCCTTCGATCCCGTCGCCGCAGCTTAGAACCGCTCTGCGCTCTTGCCAATGATACTGTTTGTGTAAAGATCAGCACATGTCGTGTGATAATCTCGATAATCGAATAGGATAGTGCATCAGACAAGATGCTTCGTCAGGGGATCGACCGGCCGTGGACATGCAGGAAACGAGCCATGAGGCTAAGGGTGGGCGCGGGGTCGGCGCCTCGCTCCGGCGCAAGGAGGATGCGCGGCTGCTGGCCGGCCGCGGGCGCTTCATCGGCGACATGCGCTTCGCCGGCCAGCTTGAGGTCGCCTTCCTGCGCGCGCCGCTCGCCCATGCGCGCATCAAGGCGATCCATATTCCTGAGCACCTGAAGGGGCGCGCCTTCACCCATGCCGACATGGCGGGCGTGAAGGACATTCTCGCCAAGACCGGCCTGCCGGGGTTCCGCGTTTCCGCCCAGCCCTCGCTCGCCAGCGGCAAGGTGCGCTTTGCCGGCGAACCGGTGGTGATGGTGCTGGCCGACACCCGCGCCGAGGCGGAGGATCTGATCGAGGAGATCCGCGTCGACTATGAGGAACTGCCGGCCAATCACGACATGCTGCGCGCGGTCGAGCCCGGCGCGGCGCTGGTGCATGACGACTGGCCGGACAATGTGTTCCTCATCTCGCAGACCGACAGGTTCTTCGACGAGGCCAGGCTCGCCGGCGCGCCGATCAAGGTGACGCGCGAGGTGCGCACCAGCCGGCAATGCATGTCGCCGCTGGAGGGCAAGGGCTGCATCGCGGTGTTCGAGCGCTATCTCGAGCAATTGACGCTGTGGACCTCGACGCAGATGCCGCACATCGTGCGCTCCGGTCTCGCCGAATGCCTCGGCCTTGAGACCCGCAAAATCCGCGTGGTGGCGCCGGATGTCGGCGGCGGCTTCGGCTGGAAGGGCCTGCTGCAACCGGAGGAGGTGTGCTGCGCCTGGGCGGCGCTCAAGCTCGACCGGCCGGTGAAATGGCTGGAGGACCGGCGCGAGCACCTGATCGCCGCCGCCAATTGCCGCGAGCATCATTACGTCATGACCGCCTATGCCGATGCCGACGGCACGCTGCTCGGCTTCGAGGCGGTGGCGCATGTCGATGCCGGCGCCTATTCGGTCTACCCGTTCTCGGCCTGCCTGGAAGGCGCGCAGGTGGTGTCGAACCTGCCGGGACCGTACAACCTGCCGGCCTATCGCTGCCGCACCTATTCGGTGTGCTCCAACAAGCCGCCCATCGTTCCCTATCGCGGTGTCGCCCGCACCGGCGTGTGCACGGCGATGGAGTTGATGATCGACGCGGTCGCGCGCGAGGCCGGGCTCGATCCCTATGACGTGCGCCTGCGCAACCTCGTCCGCCCGGAGCAGATGCCGTTCACCTCGATAACGGCCAAGGAGTTCGACATGGGCGACTATCCCGAGAGCCTTCGCCGGGCGCGGGAGATGATCGGCCATGAGGCGGTGCGGGCGCGGCAGACGCAGGCGGAAGCGGATGGCCGCAAGATCGGCCTCGGCTACGCCACCTATTGCGAGCAGGGCGCGCACGGCACCTCGGTCTATCACGGCTGGGGCATCCCCATGGTGCCGGGCATCGAGAGCTGCGGAGCCCGGCTGACCCCGGACGGCACGCTGGAGGTGCGCCTCGGCGTCCAGAGCCACGGCCAATCCATGGAGACCACCATGGCGCAGATCGCCTGCGAGGTGCTCGGCATCGATCCGGGGCTGGTCAATGTGGTGCATGGCGATACGGCGATGACGCCCTATTCCACCGGCACCTGGGGCTCGCGCTCGGCGGTGATGGCCGGCGGCGCGGTGGCGAGCGCCTGCGAGCGGCTGGGCGAGCGGCTGAAGAAAATTGGTGCGCATCTTTTGCAGGCGCCGGAGGAGGCGGTTAGCATCCGCGATGCCGAGATCGTCGGGCCGAACGGCTCGGTCAGCTTCAAGGAGGTGGCGAAGACCTGGTACCTCGCGCCGCAGAACCTGCCGGCTGACATCCACTCGGACGGGCTCGATCTCGTTGCCGGCTACAAGCCGACGGTGGATACCGGCACCTTCTCCTATGCCAGCCATGCCGCATTGGTGGCGGTGGAGCCGGAGACCGGCGAGGTGGAGATCCTCGACTACGTCATCGTCGAGGATGGCGGGGTGCTGATCAACCCGATGGTGGTGGACGGCCAGATCTATGGCGGCACCGCGCAGGGCATCGGCACCGCGCTCTATGAGGAGATGACCTATGACGAGCACGGCCAGCCCTTGGCTTCGACGCTCGCCGACTATCTGCTGCCCGGCGCCGGCGAGATGCCGAATGTACGCATCGACCACATGCAGACGCCCTCGCCCAATACCCGCTTCGGCCAGAAGGGCATCGGCGAGGGCGGGGCGATCGCGCCGCCGGCCGCGCTGGGCAACGCCATCAATGATGCGCTGAAGGGCATGGGCGTCGAGCTCTCCATGTCGCCGATGACGCCGCGCCGGGTGCGCGCGGCGGTGGCCGCCGCGCGCGAGGGGGCGGTGTCGTGAAGGCGGCGCGTTTCGACTATCTGCGTCCCGCCTCGGTGGTGGAGGCGGTGGCGGCGCTGGCGCAGGATGCCGGCGCCAAGCCGGTGGCCGGCGGCCAGAGCCTCGGACCGATGCTGAACCTGCGCCTCGCGCGGCCCTCGACGCTGGTGGATGTGAGCAAGATCGCCGATCTGCGCCGCGTCGACGAGCGCCCGGACGGCGTGCTCTACGGCGCGGCGATCACCCATGCCGAGTTCGAGGACGGCACGGTGCCGGACCCGACGCCGGGCTTCCTCGCGCGCGTCGCCCACGGCATCGCCTATCGCGCGGTGCGCAATCGCGGCACGGTGGGCGGCAGCCTGGTCCATGCCGATCCGGCCGCCGACTGGCCGACCACGCTGACCGCGCTCGGCGCCCGCGTGGTGCTCGCCGGGCCGTCCGGCGCGCGCGAGCTGGCGCTGGAGGATTTCATCCTAGGCGCCTTCTCCACCGCGCTGGCCGACGGGGAGATCGTCACCGGCGTGTTCATCCCGCGCTGCTCGCCGCAGGCGCGTTTCGGCTACCGCAAATCCTGCCGCAAGGTCGGCGAATTCGCCGAGGCGATGTGTGCCGTGCTGGCCGATCCCGCGCGCGGTGTGCACCGCCTCGTGGTCGGCGCCACCGAGGGGCGGCATATCGTGGTGACCGAGGCGGCGGCGGTGATCGCCGATCCTGCCTTGCTCGATGCCCGGTTGACCGCCGCCGGCCTTGCCGCCGAGCCGGCGACGCTGCGCCTGCATCAGAAGGTGGTACGCCAGGCGATCGAGCAACTCACGACCGTGCCGGAAACCGAAAGCCTGCCCGCATGATCCCGATAAAGCTCGAAGTGAATGGCCGACCGATCGAGGTGCGCGTCGAGCCGCGCCAGCACCTCGCCGATTTCCTGCGCGAAGAGATGCTGCTCACCGCCACCCATCTCGGCTGCGAGCATGGGGTGTGCGGCGCCTGCACGGTGCTGATCGACGGCGCGCCGGCGCGCTCCTGCATCGCCTTCCCGGCGATGCTCGACGGCGCCCGCATCACCACCGTCGAGGGGCTGGCCGACGACGCGGTGGCGGCGGAGCTGCGCGAGGCCTTCATGGACGAGCACGGCCTGCAATGCGGCTTCTGCACGCCCGGCATGCTGGTGATGGCGCGCGACATCGTGCTGCGCCGGCCGCAGGCGGACGAAGACGTCATCCGCCATGAGTTGGCGGGCAATCTGTGCCGCTGCACCGGCTATGTCGGCATCATCCGCGCGATCCGGAAGGTGGCGGCTGGCCGTGCCGATGCGGTGGTGACGCGCGGCACCGTATTGGAGCCGCCGGCCTATGCCTCGCCGCTCGCCTTGCCGGTGTCGCCGGCTCGGGTCGCGGTGGAGGCGCCGTTGGCACCCTCGCCGGCGGCGGCGATGGCGGGCGCCGGGGAGGGTGAGGCTGAGGCCGAACCGCTGCGCAACCCGGTGGAACTCAGCGAGAGCTTCGAAGTGCCGGCGCCGCGTGCCGAGGTGTGGGCGCTGTTCCAGTCACCGGAGCAGGTGATCGCCTGCCTGCCGGGGGCGCGGCTGACCGCGCCGAGCGACGGGCGCACGCTCAAAGCCGAGATGGTGGTGAAACTCGGGCCGATGCAGGCGGCGTTCGGCGGCGCCGGGCGCATTACGCCGGATGCGGCGAACTGGTCCGGCACCATAGACGGACGCGGCGTCGATGCGCGCAGCGCCACGCAGGTGCGGGCGCGGCTCGGCTATCGCCTCGCGGAGATCGAGGCGGATGCGGCGACGCGGGTGAGCGTCGACGTCGCCTATGTGCTGCAGGGGCCGCTGGCGCAGATGAGCCGCGGCGCCATCGCCCGCGACGTCGCCGCGCGGCTGACGCAGGCCTTCGCCGCCAATCTCGCGGCAACGGTGAAGGGCGAGACGCCGGCGGCGCAGAACGCTTCGCTGGATGCCGGCGCGCTGGCGTGGAGCGTGATCAAGGGCTGGCTCGCGCGGTTGTTCGGGCGCGGGTGAGGGGGCTCGGGGCGGCAGGCAAACTGTCCCTCTCCCCGTTGGGGAGAGGTGGCCCGCGCAGCGGGTCGGTGAGGGGAGACGCGGCTGCGGAAGCTTGGAGCGTCCTTCCCCCCTCACCCCACCCCTCCCCCCTGGGAGAGGGGGGTTCCTCGCTCTCGTGTCGCAGCCGGCCACCGCTACCGCAGCAGGTCGACATCCAGCTGCACGCAGTCGCCGCGATAGATGATGTCGGCGACATAGATCACCGTGTCGCTGTCATCGGTGACCACCAGATGCGCCTCCACGGTGGGGAAGCCGATGCCGATGGCGAGCAGGTTGGCGACGCGCGGTTCCACCGTGCCGACGATGAAGGATTGCCGCGCCCGCGTCACCTTGATGGCGTCCAGCGTCGAGACCACGCTGATGGTCGGCTCGCGGTCGAAGCGGGCGGGGGCGAGCTTGTAGATGTTCTCGTCGAAATGCACCCGCGCGAAGGAATAGGGCTGGCCGCGCCGCGACTGCACGCTCTCCAGATAGCGGTACTGCGTCGCCGGGTTGCCATCCTCCGGACGGATCTGCGGCG
The DNA here is from genome assembly GCF_018390605.1 of Ancylobacter defluvii. Lineage (GTDB taxonomy): Bacteria > Pseudomonadota > Alphaproteobacteria > Rhizobiales > Xanthobacteraceae > Ancylobacter > Ancylobacter defluvii. The sequence goes on along the minus strand of NZ_JAHBGD010000017.1, from coordinate 93,048 downwards.
GAGCGGCGGGGGCGGCGCCGGACACGAAGCGCGGCACGTTGGCGCCGATGATGCTGGGGATCGAGTCCCATTTCAGGTCCAGCTTCAGCCAGCGTTTCTCCTCGACCGAGCCGGAGACGAAGGTGCCCTTGCCCTGGATCCGGCGCACCAGACCCTCGCCCTGCAGCACCTCCACCGCCTGGCGGACGGTGACGCGAGCCACCTGGAATTCGGCTTCCAGTTCCTGCAGCGTCGAGATCTTCTCGTTCGGCCCCCAGACGCCGTCCTCGATGCGGCGGCGGATGACGCCGGCGATCTGCAGATAGCGCGGCACCGGGCTGCGGCGGTAATCGGGATTGGCCAGTGCGGCCGTGTTGTCCTTCAGCATCGGCGTGTGTCGCACTCGGTCGCAGCAGCCTCAATCTAACGGCGGAATCAGCGAAGTGTTCTTATGTTCTCTATCACATAAACTTATCAAGCCGTCTCGTTACTCGGGTTCGCAGGCTGTCACCACCCCGGAAATAAGATTGGCCGAATAAAGCGCGGCGAGATCGATCTCTGCCGCTGCGCGCACCGGCGTCAGCGAGGCGATCAGGCTCGCCACCTCGCGCTCGAGTGCCCGGCGCGCCTCTTCCGCCTCGCCGACGCTCACCGCCCGGAAGCGCAGCTCGGCGCCGGGGAGCAGCCGGCCGGCGCGGGGCAGGTCGGCGGAGATCACCGTGGCGATCTTGGCATAGCCGCCGACCGTCTGGTGGTCGGCGAGCAGCACGATGGGCAGGCCGGAGCCGGGTACCTGGATGGCGCCGGTGGCGATGCCGTCGGAGGTGATGTCGGCGCCGGCGCGGAAGGCGAGCGGCGCGCCGTCGAGGCGGATGCCCATGCGGTCGGCCTCGCGCGAGACGCGATAGGCGGTGTCGAGGAACGTCGCGAGGCCGGCCTCGGTGAAGGCGTCGTCCTGCGGGCCGAGCACCACGCGCAGCACACCGTCGAAAGCCAGGGATGGCGGGCGCGGCAGTTCGAGGCACGCACCTTCCGGTGTCGCGATGCCGACCGGCAGGTGGTCGCCGGCCTTCAGCGCCCGGCCGTCCAGCCCGCCGAAACCGCCCTTGAGATCGGTCGCCCGCGAGCCCAGCACGGCGGGCACGTCGATGCCGCCCGCCACCGCCAGCACCGCCGCGCCGCTGCCGCGCAGCGGGCCGATGCGCACGCCGGCGCCCTCCGGCACGTCGATGGCCCGCCATGCGGGATAGCTGCGCGTCTCGCCGTCGCGCGTCACCTCGATGGCGGCCTCGGCGCCGGCGAGCGCGAGGCGCACCGGCCCGCCCTCGACGGTGAAGGCGGGGCCGATCAGGCGGCACTCCAGCGCGGCGGCGCCGGGCTCATTGCCGATCAGGGCATTGGCGAGGCGTAGCGCCACCATGTCGAGCGCGCCGCAGACCGGCACGCCATAGGCCTGCGCCCCGGTGCGGCCGAGATCCTGCACCGTGGTCTGCGGGCCGGGCTGGGTGAGGAGGAGGCGGGCGCTCATCGGCCGACCTCCTGCTCGGGCCGATAGGTGCCGCGCGCGACCGCCTCGGCTATGGCCGCATGTTCCTCGGCCGCGACAGGCCGGAAGCGCACGCCGTCGCCGGGGGCGAACAGGGTCGGCGGCGTGGCGGCATGGTCGAAGAAACGCAGCGGCGTGTTGCCGATCAGCCGCCAGCCGCCGGGCGATTCCACCGGATAGACGCCGGTCATGCGCTGGGCGATGGCGACCGAGCCCGGCGGCACCCGCACCCGCGGCGTGGCGAGGCGCGGCAGCTCCAGCTCCGGCGGCAGCACGCCGAGATAGGCGAAGCCGGGCAGGAAGCCCTGCACATAGACGCGGTAGAGCGTGCCGGCATGGCGGGCGATCACCTCCGCCGGCGACAGGCCGGTCGCGCTGGCGACGTCGTCGAGATCCGGCCCGGCCGCGCCGCCATACAGGGTGGGGATCACCCACACCCGCTCCGGCGCGCTCACCACCGCCTCGCCGAGATCGAGACCGTCCATCGTGTGCTGAAGCGCGGCGGCGCTGGTGACGAGCGGGTCGTATTGCACCAGCAGCGAGCGGAAGCTCGGCACCGTCTCGGTGACGCCGGGCAGCGCGGCCTCGCGGATCAGCGCCGCGGCGCGGTGCACGCGGGCGTTCAGCACCGGATCGATGCCGGTGCCGAACTCGATGGCGAAGGCGGTGTCGCCGACGCTGAGGAAGCGGGCGAGGCGGCCGAGGCGGTTGTCGTCCGGCGCGGGAGGGGTCGCCACCATGGCACTCCGATAGATGCAGCGGTCAGGGACGATATCGCCTTGCGGCAATCATCCTAATGTTAGTATGTTTCAGCTTGAAAGGCATGATTATTTAATGCCTTAATAACGCAGCTGTCGAGAGGGCGAGGGCTCCCCATCGGGCTCATCGGTTTAGGAGGCGTCTTTGGCAACCCGCATCAACATCAACGCCGACATGGGCGAAGGCTACGGTCATTATGACATCGGCAACGATGCCGCGATCCTCAAGATCGTGCAGAGCGTCAATGTCGCCTGCGGCCTGCATGCCGGCGACGCCACGGTGATGCGCGACGTCTGCCTGAAGGCCAAGGAGAACGGCGTCTCGATCGGCGCGCATCCCGGCTTCAACGATATCTGGGGCTTCGGCCGCCGGCAGATCCGCATGAACGCCAACGATCTCGAATATCTCGTCGCCTACCAGCTCGGGGCGCTGGCCGGCATGGCCGCCTATGCCGGGGTGAAGGTGACGCATGTGAAGCCGCATGGCGCGCTCAACAACATGGCCGCCATCGACAAGGACTATGCGCTGGCCATCGGCCGGGCGATCAGGACCGTCGATTCCAGCCTGTATTATCTCGCCCTGTCCAATTCGGAGATGGAAAAGGCGGCGCTGGCGCTGGACCTGAAGCTCGCCCGCGAGGCATTCATCGACCGGCTCTATGACGATGAGGGCAATCTGTTCACCCGCACCGACCCCCGCGCGGTGATCAAGGACCCGCAGGTGGCGGCCGAGCGCACCGTGCGCATGGTGCAGGACGGCGAAATCATTTCGGTAAACGGCAAGAAGATGCCGACGAAATTCGATTCGCTGTGCGTACATGGTGACGAGCCGACCGCGATCGCGGTGGCCGGCGCGGTGCGCGATGCGCTGAAGGCGGCGGGGATCGAACTGCTCACCCTGCCGGAAGTGATGGAAGGCTGACGAGCATGCACGACGCGGCGGCGCGGTGGGACGAACTTGCCCGGCAGGTGCTGGAGGAAGGCGGCCTCGACCGCGACGCCGCGATGGCGCTGGCGGCCAAGGGCGACGTCGCCGGGCTGATGCGCGCGTCGGCACGGGTGCGCGATGCCGGCTTCGGCAGCGTGGTCACGGTGTCGCGCAAGGTGTTCATCCCGCTCACCCAGCTCTGCCGCGACGTCTGCCACTACTGCACCTTCGCGCATCCGCCGCGGAAGGGGCAGCGCGCCTTCCTCACGCCCGAGGAGGTGCTGGAAATCGCCCGTGCCGGCGCCCGCGTCGGCTGCGACGAGGCGCTGTTCACCCTCGGCGACAAGCCGGAGCTGCGCTACAAGGTCGCCCGCGAGGAACTGGCGGCGCTCGGCTATGCCAGCACGGTCGATTATCTCGCGGCGATGGCGGAGCTGGTGCTGCGCGAGACCGGCCTGCTGCCGCATCTCAATGCCGGCGTGCTGACGACCGCCGACCTGCGCAGGCTGCGGAAGGTCTCCGCCTCGCAGGGCATGATGATCGAGACCACCTCCGAACGGCTGTCGGCGCGCGGCGGCCCGCATTTCGGCTCGCCGGACAAGCTGCCGGAAGCGCGGCTGGCGACGCTGGAGGCGGCGGGCGAGGCCGGCGTGCCCTTCACCACCGGCCTGCTGATCGGCATCGGCGAGACGCGGGCGGAGCGGGTGGAGGCCCTCCTCGCCATTCGCGATTCCCATGCCCGCCACGGCCATGTGCAGGAAGTCATCATCCAGAACTTTCGCGCCAAGCCCGGCACACGGATGGCCGATGCGCCGGAGCCGAGCCTCGACGAGCATCTGTGGACGATTGCCGTGGCGCGGCTGATCCTCGGCCCGGCGATCTCGATCCAGGCGCCGCCCAATCTGCGCGCCGACGAGCTTGGCCCGCTGATCGCCGCCGGCCTCAATGACTGGGGCGGCGTCTCGCCGGTGACGCCGGACCATGTGAACCCGGAGGCGCCGTGGCCGGCGCTCGCCGCGCTCGCCGCCGCCACGGCGAAGGCCGGCAAGGTGCTGAGCCCCCGGCTCGCGGTCTATCCGGCCTATCTGTTCGACGCGCCGCGCTGGCTCGACACGGCCGTGGCGCCTTATGTGCTGCGCCGCGCCGACGCCGGCGGCCTTGCCCATGAAAGCGGCTGGCGGGTGGGCGAGGGCGAGAGCTTCGAGAGCACGGTCGTCGAGTGGCCGGCAAATCCCGTGATCGCACGCCCGGCCATCGCCGGCGCCGGCGGCGAACTCGCCGCGCTGTTCGACAAGGCGTTCGACGGGCGCGGGTTGGACGAGGCCGAAATCGTGCGGCTGTTCGAAGCGCGCGGGCACGAGGCGCGCCGCGTGACCGAGGCGGCGGATGCGCTGCGGCGCCGGGCGGTGGGGGACACCGTCTCCTATGTCGTCACCCGCAACATCAATTACACCAATGTCTGCGCCTATCGCTGCGGTTTCTGCGCCTTCTCCAAGGGCAAGCACAACGAGCATCTGCGCGGAAAACCCTATGAGCTCGACCTCGGCGAGATCCAGCGCCGCACCATCGAGGCGTGGGAGCGCGGCGCCACCGAAGTGTGCATGCAGGGCGGCATCCACCCGGATTTCTCCGGCGAGACCTATCTGTCGATCGTGCGCGCGGTGAAGGCGGCGGTGCCGGACATGCATGTCCATGCCTTCTCCTCGCTGGAGGTGCGGCACGGCGCGGCGACGCTCGGCCTGTCGCTGACAGAGTTCCTCATCGCGCTGAAGGAGGCCGGGCTCGGAACGCTGCCCGGCACGGCGGCGGAGATCCTCGACGACGAGGTGCGGGCGATCATCTGCCCGGACAAGCTTAACACCGCCGAATGGCTGGAGACGGTGGGCGCGGCGCATCGCGTCGGGCTGAAGACCACCTCCACCATCATGTTCGGCCATGTCGACCATTACCGCCACTGGGCGCGGCATCTCATCCGGCTGCGGCATTTGCAGGAGGAAACCGGCGGCATCACCGAATTCGTGCCGCTGCCCTTCCTGCACATGGAGGCGCCGCTCTATCTCAAGGGCGGCACAAGGCAGGGGCCGAGCCGGCGCGAGGCATTGCTGATGCATGCGGTGGGGCGGCTCGCCTTGCATCCGGTGATCCCGAACGTGCAGGCGAGCTGGGTGAAACTCGGCGAGGGCGGCATCGTCGCCGCGCTGAAGGCGGGCGCCAACGACATTGGCGGCACGCTGATGGACGAATCGATCAGCCGCGCCGCCGGCGGCATGCACGGGCAGGAATTCCCGCCGGACCGGATGGAGGCGGCGGTGCGCAACGCCGGCCGGCTCGCCCGCCAGCGCACCACCACCTATCAGGACGCACCCTCGCGGCAGAAGCAGCGCTCCTATGCCGCCAATGCGCTCACCCCGCGCGTCGAGCCGGCGGCGGGCAAGTTCGCCAAGATCGGCAGCCTGGCCGCGCGGCGGGGGTGAGGCGCCCGTCGCCGGCCATCGTCTGGCGTGGTCAGTCGATCGGCATCATCGGCCCCCAGGGGCCGTCACCCCAGGGGCTGTAATCAAAGGCGGCCTGCTGGTTCATCATGGCGGTCATCTGCTGCTCGTTGACCATGCGCTGCTGGAACGCCATCTGCTGGTAGTTCTGGAAATTCTCCTGCGTGCCGACATAGAGGCAGCCGCACACCGTCGGGTCGGCATAGAGGAACACCGGCTGGCCGTTCTGGCTCTGGACGGTGAATTTGTGCGGCGGCAGCTTCTGCAGCGAGGCCACCTTCTCCGGCGTATTGGCGAGGCGCATCTGGAAGCCGGCGGCGGAGAGCATGTTCTCCTTGTCCTGGGTGGCGGTCACGCATCCGGCGGCGGTAAGGCTGACCAGCGCCAGCGCGGCGATCGAAGGCAGTTTCACGGCAGGCTCTCCTGAGACGATACGCGAATTCCCGGCAACGCAACGGTAGCAGCGCGAGGCCGGGAGTCGAGTGAGGCAGGCCGCCCCGCCGCGGTTTCATCGACGCAAGGCTAAGAATTTCTTCCGGTCGTGCGGTGGCATCCGGCCTCCCGCGGCGCCGGCGTGACCGGCCGGAGCTTTAACCCCGGATCGTTCGCCGGCTCACTTCCGCAGCAGCGGCAGCACCTCGTGGGCGAGCAGGTCGATCTGCTCCTTCTCGTAGCGCCAGGGCACGAAGACGATCTTCTTCACCCCGGTCTCGATGTGGCGGGCGATCTGCTCGGCGCATTCGGCCGGGGTGCCGACGATGGCGCTGTCGAAGGTCGACAGCGAGCCCTTCGACAGGTCCCACTCGGAATTCAGCCACTCGGTCATTTTCGGCAGGCCGACCTCGCGCGGGCCGACATAGATCGGCAGCTGGTTGAGGCTGTAGAGCGAGGCCGGGTCGCGGCCCTCTTCCTCGGCGAAGGCGGAGATCTTGGCCCAGGCCTCGTTGTAGCCTTCCGGCGTGTAGAAATAGGTCAGCCAGCCGTCGCCGCGCTTGGCCACCCGCTTCAGCACCGCATCGACATAGCCGCCGATCAGGATCGGCGGATGCGGACGCTGCACCGGCTTGGGGAACATCACCGCCTTGCGCAGGCTCAGTTCGTCCCACTCGCCGGTGACGCTGTCCTCGGTCCACAGCCGTTTGATGATGTCGAGGTTGCGGTCCATGATCTTGCCGCGGCGGTCATGGGCGATGCCGATGGCGTCGAATTCGCGCTTGTACCAGCCCACCGCCGCGCCCAGCATCAGCCGGCCGTTCGAGATCAGGTCCATCGAGGCCAGCTGCTTGGCCAGCACCACCGGATTGCGCAGCGGCAGCACCAGCACGCCGGTGCCGATCTTGATGGTCTTGGTGCGCGCCGCCACCGCGGTGAGCAGGGTCAGCGAATCGATGATCGGGAAGTGCGGATCGGTGCCGAGCAGGATGTGATCCCACACCCAGAGTGACTCGAAGCCGAGTTCCTCCATCCGCACCCCGTATTCCACCAGCGCCGGGGCGTCCGGCAGCTCGGGGAAGCGGGTGAAGTTGCGCATGGCGATGCCGAAGGAGACGGGAGCGGGCATGGGTGAGAGAGACCTTCTTCTCAGCTCTCCCAGAGGGGAGAGGTCGGCCGCTAAAGCGACCGGGTGAGGGGGGGGGCACGATTGCGGAGCGAAAGAAGACCCCTCACCCCGGCCCTCTCCCCCACGGGGAGAGGGAGCAGAACGCAGCCTTTCCCCATTGGGAGAAGGGGCGGTCCCTTCTCCGACCGGGAAGGGAAGCTTACGCCGTGTAGAGCCGCGCGGGATCGAGCTCGCGCAGGATGGCGAGTTCGACATCGCTGGGCACTTCGGTCACCGGCACATCGGACGGCACCGGCAGATCGAAGCCGGTATTGTCCTTGATCGCCTGCGGCGTCACGCCCGGATGCAGCGCCACCACCGTCATCGCGCGGGTCTGCGCATCGAAGCCCATGATGCCGAGATCGGTGACGACGCGGAACATGCCGCCCGCCGGCAGGCCGGCCTTCGCCCGGCTGTCGCCGCCCTCGATGAAGCCCGGCGAGGTGATGAAGTCCACCTTCTCCACGAAGCGGCGCTTCTCGTGCTTCATGGCGACGATCATATCGGCCAGCGAGGCGATGTCGTTGCCGCCGCCGGTGCCGGGCAGGCGGATCTTCGGGTTGTCGGCATCGCCGATGAAGGACGAGTTGAGATTGCCGTAGCGGTCGATCTGCGCCCCGCCCATGAAGCCGACATCGACATAGCCGCGCTGGAGCATCAGCAGCACTTCGGTGATCGACACCAGCATGTTGGCGCGCCGCGTGCAACGCTGCTCATTGGTGGAGGGCGGCAGCTTGCCGGCCTCGACGAACGGGCCGATCACCCCGCCCTCGAACAGGATGGTAAGACCGGGTGCATGGGTCTTCTGCGCCAGGATCGCGGCGAGCAGCGGGATGCCGACGCCGGCGAACACCGTCTGCCCATCCTTCAGCAGGCGGGCGCTCATCACGCCGAGCAGTTCGGAGGCCGTATAGGCCGGCACGGCTGCAAGGGCGGGTGTGGTGCGTACGGGTTCAGTCGTCATAGATGCCACTCCCGCGACGCTGGGCGTCGAGCAACTCGGCCATGCCGATGCGGCTGAGATAGTCCGCCCAGTCCTTGGGCTCGTGATAGAAGCGCGCGAGATAGTCGGCGGCGCCCTTGTCGGGGTCCTTCGCGGTCATCTGCGCATAGAGGTCCATGTGCGAATAGAACGGCTCGTAGAGGCCGTAGCATTCATGCGGCGCCGAGCCGAACGGCACTTCCACGACGGCATCGACGGTGAAGAAGCCGATCTTGGTCTGGTCCGGATGCCGGCGCATCTGCTCGTTGGAGACGATGCGCTCGGTGGTCAGGATCACCTTGTTCGCCGCCATGGCGATGTCGATGTCCATGAAGGTCAGCCCGTCGAGCTGGGCATTGCCATAGGCATCGCAGCGCTGGACATGGATCAGCGCCACGTCCGGGTTCAGCGCCGGCACCAGCAACAGCTGTTCGCCGGTGAACGGGCATTCCATGGTCTTGGCGCCCGGCGCGCGGTCGACCACGCCCGAGCCCATCATCGAGCGCATCGGCATGAACGGCACGCCCATGGCGCCGGCGCGGTAGCGCAGGCCCATCGCCATGTGGCTCCATTCCTCGAAGGTGGCGCGCTTGCTCTCGGTATAGGCGCGCATCACCTTGGATACGCCCCACACGATGCCCTGGCTGAACCATGAGGTGATGACGTGCTGCGACAGGCCGGAGGCGTAGAGGATGTCGCCCTCGGTCGACATGATCGAGCGGGAGACCACGAGCCCCTGCTTCTGCGCCCGCACCAGCGCCCACAGCATCGCCATCGGCGTGCGTGAGGCGGTGCAGCCGCCCAGCGCCACCGAGGCGCCGTTGTCGACGAGCTTCGCGGCCTCTTCCAGCGACATCACCTTGTCGCGCAGGCTGCGGTCGCGCTCGCGGGTCTTCTGCCGGAGTTCGAGATAGGACTGGGTCACGCGCGCAAAATCTCCCTCACGCCAAATCTCCGTCAGGCCGCAATGGGCTCAAGCTGCCTGCGCGATGCCGACATCGCGGTTCAGGCGGGCGATCATTTCGTCGAAGATGGCGAGATGCCCGGTCAGCCCCTTCCAGAACGACTGGTGGCGGCGGCGATCGAAATCCTCCACCGAGACGCCCTGCTGCTCGACCCAGGTGTAGTAGCCGAGGTTGAACACACGCTGGCGGTCGCGGTGGTCGAGCTCCAGCACGTGGTCGGCGTCACCGCCGAGCAGATGCTGGCCGAAGGCTTCCGCCGCATCGATCTGGTCGAAGCGGCCGCCCTTGCGGGCTAGGTGGCCGGCGAGCTCGCTGGGATAGAGCTCCGAGCCGTCGGTCGCCACGGTGATGATCACGTCGTCTTCGGAGAGGTCGAGCTTGCGGGCGGTCTTGATCGCCGCCAGCACATTGCCGATGCCAGACAGGCCGAGGCCGGCGAGCCCCTTGATGGTCACATCATCCAGCCCGCGGCGATCCGCCAGATAGGCGCGGCCGGCATCCGAGCCGAACAGCAGCGCCAGATCGTCGGAGGCCACATCGGAGACGCCGGCGACGATATCGGTGTTGGTGACGTTGTGGATCAGCGGCACATGCTTGTCGCCGATACCCTGAATATTGTGCTCGCCGAAGCCGTTATAGAGCAGCGTCGGGCACTGGACCGGCTCCATGGCGACGATGCGGGCGCCGAACTCTTCCTTCAGTCTGTCGCCGGCCCCCAGCGTGCCGGCCGAACCCGTACCGGCGACGAAGGCGGCGAGGTTCAGCTTGCCGGAGGCGTTCAGCCCCTCGAACAGCCGGGCCGCCGCCGCGCCGGTGACGGCGTAGTGGCCGAGATAGTTCGGGAATTCGGAGAACTGGTTGAGAATGAAGTTGCCGGGGTCCTTCGCCATCACCGCGCAGGCGTCGTAGATCTCCTTGACGTTCGACTCGGTGCCGGGCGTGCGCACGATGTCGGACGGGTCGGTGACCCACTGCTCCAGCCAGTTGAAGCGCTCGGCGCTCATGCCGCCCGGCAGCACCGCGACGCCGTGGCAGCCGAGAATGCGCGAGATGGCGACGCCGCCACGGCAGTAATTGCCGGTGGAGGGCCACACCGCGCGATGATGCGTCGGATCGAAGGCGCCGGTGGCGAGCCGCGGGGCGAGGCAGGCATAGGCCGCCAGCACCTTGTGGGCATGGATCATCGGGAAGTGCCGGCCGAGCATCACCACGATGCGCGCCGGCACCCCGGTCACCGCGCTGGGCAACTCGATGAAGTCCGGCACGCTCACGCCGCCGAGGTCGCGGGCGTTGTTGTACCAGTGCACGCCGAACAGGTTGCGCGCGTCCGGGGCATTCTTGTCGGCGGCATCGGCGGCGGCGCGGGTGGCGGCCGGGATGGTCTCGGGGTCGGCGAGCTCGGAGAAACGCGGCAGCACGATGCCGCGCGCGCGCAGATGCGCGACGGTGCGGGCATAGATGCCGGAATCGACGACGGCGGACGGAAGCTCGAAGGGATTCATTCTCACGACCTGGTTGGGGCCGGCGCCACGCGCCATCGCCTTATTTCCCATGATACTAATGATAGTATCATTTTGGCAAATTCTTCTTTTGTATCACGCATATCATATCGAAAGGTAAGCTTCGCTCACCGTCGGGTCGGCCATCAGCTCGGCGGAGGCGCCGGCGCGCGCCACCTTGCCGTTCTCGACGATGTAGGCGCGGTGCGAGAGCTCGAAGGCGGTCATCACGTCCTGCTCGACCAGCAGGATGGTCTGGCCGCCCTTGTTGAGCTGGGTGAGCGCGCCGCTCAGATGCTCGACCATGCGCGGCGACAGGCCGAGCGAAAGCTCGTCGATCATCAGCAGTTTGGGCCGCGACATGATTCCGCGCCCGACCGCGCACATCTGCTGCTCGCCGCCGGACAGGGTGGTGGCGTCCTGGCGCTGGCGCTCGGCGAGGATGGGGAACAGTTCGAACACGTAAGCGAGGTCGCGGGCGATGTCGTCCTTGTCGCTGCGCAGATAGGCGCCGAGCAGCAGGTTGTCGCGCACGGTGAGGCCGCGAAACAGCCGTCGCCCCTCGGGCACATGGGCGATGCCGGCGGTCAGCACCGCGTCGGGCCGGGCGCCGCCAATGTCGCGGCCGTTAAAGCGAATGGTGCCCTCGCGCGGCGCCAACTGGCCGGAGATGGTGCGCAGCAGCGTCGATTTTCCGGCGCCGTTGGAGCCGACCAGCGCCACCACCTCGCCCTCGCGCACCGCGAGGTCCATGCCCCACAGTACCTGGATCTGGCCATAACCGGAGGTCACGCCGGAGAGTTCGAGCAGCGGTTCAGCCATGGTGCCGCTCCTTGAGCTTGGCCGCGTATTTCTGGCCGAGATAGGCCTCGATCACCCGCTCGTCGGCGACGATCTCGCGGCTCGGCCCGTCGGCGATCATCTGGCCGTGATGCAGCACCAGAAGGCGCTTCGACAGCGATAGCACCACCTTCATCAGGTGCTCGATGATCAGCACGGTGACGCCGCGCTCGGCGATGCTGCGGATGAGGGCGAGCGCGCCGTCGATCTCCGAGGAGTTGAGCCCGGCATTCACCTCGTCGAGCATCAGCACTTTGGGGTTCATCGCCAGGCTCTTGGCCAGTTCCAGCCGCTTGCGGGCGGCCAGCGCCAGCTGTGCCGCCGGCCTGTCGGCCAGCGGCGCGAGGCCGACGAAGTCGAGGCTGGTGCGTGCCATGTCGCGCGCGTCGCCGACCGACGCGGCGCCGCCGCCGAACAGCGCGCCGGCGGTGACGTTCTCCAGCACCGTCATCTGCGGGAAGGGCTGGACGATCTGGAAGGTGCGCGCCAGCCCGCGCCGCGCCGCCTCATGCGGCTTCTGCGCCGCCACGTCCTTGCCCTCGAACAGGATGCTGCCCGAGGACGGCCGCAGATTGCCGGTGACGACATTGACCAGCGTGGTCTTGCCGGCGCCGTTGGGCCCGATCAGCCCGACCACCTCGCCGGGCTGGAGCGCGAAGGACACGTCGGTCAGCGCCTTCAGCCCGCCGAAGGTCTTCGACACGCCGTCGAGCTTCAGGATGGCATCGCCGGTTGTGGAGGTGCTCATGCGGCGCCTCCCGACTTCGCGCGGCGGCGCAGGTGCAGGCTGAGCAGCCCGCCCGGCAGGAAGAACACCAAGAGCACGATGACCACGCCGAGAATAGCGCGGTTCCAGTCGAGGAAATTGGCCCAGAACACCTCTTCGAGCAGCACGAAGGCGGCGGCGCCGAGGAACGGCCCGGCCAGCGTGCCGGCGCCGCCGAGCATCGCCATCACCGGCACCTTCACCGTCATCAGGATCTGGAACGACTCCGTCGGGTCGATGTAGCCGGTCCACGAGGCATAGGCGGCGCCCGCGGCGGCGCAGAAGATCGCTGACAGCGTGTAGGCGGCGACCTTGTAGCGGGTGGTGTCGATGCCGACCATGGCGGCGGCATCCTCGTTCTGGTGGATGCAGCGCAGGCCGAAGCCGAGCCGGGCGCGATCCACCAGGAAGGTGGCGATCAGGCTCAGCACCAGGATGCCGAGCATCACGAACAGGAAGAAGCGCATCAACTCTTCCGGCGGCCAGTGCAGCAGCGGCAGGTTCAGCCCGTCGCCGCCGCCGGTCAGGCTCGACCAGGACGAGACCACCAGCCGGCACACTTCCACCACGGCGATGGAGCCGATGGCGAAATAATGCCCCCTCAGCCGCAGGATGATCGCGCCCAGCAGCGCCGCGAACACGCCGACCATCAGCGTGGCGATCAGCCAGGCGGCGATCATCGGCACGCCGGCGCGCTGGCAGATGGCGCCGACATAGCAGCCGAGCCCGAAGAAGGCGGCGGTGGAGAAGGAGGGATAGCCGGTGAAGCCGCCGATGAAGTTCCACGAGGTGGCGAGCGCGCCATACATGGCGACGATGGCGGCGGTGCGCACCACGTAATTATCGGCATAGAGCGGCGTGGTCGCCAGCACCAATATGCCAGCGGCGAGAAGGAGATAGGCGAGGGGCCCGGATTTCATTCATACCCCCTGACGCCGACGAGGCCGGTGGGACGGGTGAGCAGGATGATCAGCATCAGCGCGAAGCCGGCGGTGATCGCCTGCTGCGGGCCGAACCAGTGGCCGGCGAGGCTTTCCACCAGCCCGAGCACCAGCCCGCCGACCAGCGCGCCCGGCACCGAGCCGAGGCCGCCGACCACGCAGACCACGAAGGCCTTGCCGAGATAGGTGCCGGTGACATTGGTGGTGATCGGGAAGATCGAGGCGAACACTACCCCCGCGACGCCGGCCATCAGCGCGCCGATGCCGAAGGTGATGGCGTAGATGCGCTCGGTGCGGATGCCCATCAGCTCGGCCGCCGAGCGGTCCATGCGCACCGCCACGATGGCGCGGCCGATATTGGAGCCGCGCATCACCGCGTAGAGCAGCAGCGTCAGCGCCAGCGCGAGGGCGGTGCCGAACAGCCGGTCCACCGGCAGCGTCACCGGCCCGAGGCTGACGGCGCCGAGATCCAGCGTCACCCGGCGCGGCGTCGCCGTGAACCAGTAGGTCATGACGTTGTAGAGGATCATGTCGAGGCCGAAGGTCAGCGTCAGCGTGGTGAGCACCGGCGCGCTGACCACCCGGTTGATCACCAGCTTCTGCAGCGCGAAGCCCAGCGCGAACAGCAGGGCGCCGACCACCGGCAGCATGACGATCGGGTGGATGCCCCAGGCGTGCCAGGCGAAATAGGTGAGGTAGCCGCCGAGGATGATGAAGGAACCGTGGAGCATGTTGATCACGTTCAACACCCCCCACACCAGCGAGAAGCCGACGGCGAGGCAGGCATAGAGCGCGCCCAGCATCAGCCCGTTGGCGAGGATCTGCGAATAGATGGCCATCGGTCAGGCGTTGCTCCCCAACATGGTCATGATGCATGCGGCCATGACGTCTCCTCGGCCGATTGGGCGATGCGGGATCAGCTTCATGGCGCTCTCTCGAAAATCTGGCGTTCGTTTCCCTCTCCCCATTGGGGAGAGGTGGCCCGCGCAGCGGGGCGGTGAGGGGGACGACATTGCGGAGCCTTGGAGCGCCCGCCCCCTCACCCCACCCCTCTCCATCGACATCGGATGTATCCGATGTCGACCTCTCCCCGCACGGAACCCGGCAACAGCCGAGTTCCGTGCGGGGAGAGGGAGAAGGTAAGGGACTTCGCCGGTTGCGCCGGCATGAAGCCGACATTCTGGCGAAGCGGGGTGAAGTTGGCCGGCGGACCAGAGGGGGGTCTGTCAGCGTCCGCCGGCCTCTTCACGCGGCGGGACGGTGCCCGCGCCGCGTGCAAGCGATCCCTGCCGCGCTCCTCACTTCGGCATGGCGATGAGGTCGGCGTTCTTGATGTCCGCCGGGGCGAGCACCTTGATGGTCTCGCCCTGCACCTGGATGATCGGCAGTTCGCGGGTGAGGTTCATGCCGGTCGGGCCGAACTTGATCGGGCCGTAGAAGGTCTGGATGTCGGTGGCCGCGATGGCGTCGCGCAGCTTGGCCTTGTCGAGCGAGCCGGTGCGGGCCAGCGCGTCGGCGATCACCTCGCCGGCGGCGGCGCAGGAGCCGTGCACATAGTCCGGGTCGGCGCCGCCGGTCTTGGCCTGGAAGTCCTTGTAGAAATCGGCGGTCGCCGGCCACACGCCCTGGCCGGTATAGTTGGTGGCGTGGTGCCACCAGCTCGACGAGGTGACGCCGTCGGCCAGCTTGCCGAGCCCCTCGGTGAATTCCTTGTAGGACGGGCCGGTCACCATGGTGACGATCGGCGCGGTGACGCCGAGGTCCTGCATCTGCTTGCGGGCGAGGATCAGGTCCTGAGTGTAGCCGGTGATGTAGATCCAGTCCGGCTTGGCCGCCTTGATCGAGGACAGCGCCGCGGCGTGGTCCATGGTGCCTACGGGATAGAGCTCCTTATAGGCGACGGTCAGGCCCTGCGCTTCCGCCGCCTTGGCGATGCCCTCGGCCATCGATTTGGGGAACACGTCGTCGCGGCCGAGCACGGCGATGGTCTTGGTCTCCGGGAACTTCTCCTTGAACATCTTCACCATGGCGGTGGTCATGCCGCCATTGGGGGAGAGCGTGCCGAACAGGTGCTTCAGGCTCTGGTCGAACACGCTTTCGGAGGAGGCGACGCAGGCGATGGTCGGCACCTGGTAGCGCTCGCCGACGCCGCCGACGATCTTGGTGTGGCCGGAGCCGAACGGCGCGAACAGGAACTGCACCTTGTCGTCGTTGATCAGCTTTTCGGCGAGCTGCGAGGCGCGCTGGCCCTCCGACTGGTAGTCGTATTCGATCAGCTCCACCTTCATGGTCTTGTCGCCGACCTTCAGGCCGCCGGCGGCGTTGACCTTCTCCACCCACATCTTCCAGACGAGGTCCTGCTTCTTGCCCTCATCGGCGAGGCCGCCGGTGAGCGCCAGCGGCGCGCCGATCTTGATCACTTCCTGCGCGAGGGCCGGAGCCGCCGCGGTGCCGGCGAGCGCGGCGATCAGCGCCGCCGCCAGCAGGCCGGTGCGGCGCGAGGGGGAGAGGGCGCGGCGGCGAGGATCTCGTTCGAACATGTGCCTGTTCCTGTGCTCTGGGCAGTGGGTGCTGTGGGCGGCGAAGATCGCGCCCTGCTCGGAGGCCGTTCATGCGCGGTGCCATCAGGTGGAGGAGGTCGCTTCCACCCTGATGGTATGGTGTGCTATGTAACCATACCAATCGAGGTGAATTCCTCAATCCGTCACGTAACTTAAGGGTGCGCGAATTTTATGCGTCGCCTGCCTCTCCTGGCGGCAGTTCCGTGCCGCCGGTGCCCGCCGGGCGATCATGGACGGCGCCGTTGCAGGCATGGCATGGTCGTTGCTCGCCGGGCTGCCGGCAGGGTCGCGGCGCGCCGGCCCGGCCGTTGCCGATCCACTCGTCTCCTCCCGCGGTCCGGCGGGCGGCTTCCTTGCCTTTCCTCCGGCCCCGGGCCGGCGTCCTCGCTTCAGGTGACTTCATGGAATTTTCCGGCTCGCACCGCATCGCCTCCCCCCGCGCCGCCGTCTGGGCGGCGCTCAACGATCCCGAGGTGCTGCGCCAGTGCACGCCGGGCTGCCAGGAGGTGGTGCAGGTCTCGCCGACCGAGTTCACCGCGAAGATGGTGTTGAAGATCGGTCCGATGAAGGTCGCCTTTGCCGGCAACGTCACGCTGACCGAGCTGGATCCGCCGGCCTCCTGCCGCATCGTCGGCGAGGGACAGGGCGGGGTGGCCGGCTTCGCCAAGGGCTCCTCGCTGGTGCGGCTCGACGAGGAGGGGGAGGAGACGGTGCTGACCTATCAGACCGAGGCCAAGGTGGGCGGAAAGATCGCCCAGCTCGGCGCGCGTCTGATCGACGGCACCGTGAAGAAGCTGACCGGCGAGTTCTTCACCGCCTTCGCCGCGGTGGTGGCGCCGGTGCCCGAGCCCGCCGAGGCAGCGGCGGGCGAGGCCTGATCCATCGTCTACATGCCGACAAGCGTTGCCTTGTGACGCGTCGCCTGAATCCGGGAGAGGTTCGATGCGAGACGTGACTTTGACCATCAACGGCGCGCCGGTCTCGGTCGCCGTCGACGAGCGCACTTTGCTCGTCCAGCTGATCCGCGACGATCTGCGGCTCACCGGCACCCATGTCGGCTGCGACACCAGCCAGTGCGGCGCCTGCAACGTGCTGGTCGACGGCGAGGCGGTGAAGGCCTGCGCCGTGCTGGCGATGCAGGCGGAGGGCGCCGAGGTCGTCACCGTCGAGGGGCTGGCGGCGGGCGAGACGCTGCACCCGATGCAGGCGGCGTTCCGCGAGCATCACGGCCTGCAATGCGGCTTCTGCACGCCGGGCATGATCGTCGCCGGCATCGACATGGTGCGCCGCCTCGGCCCGCAGCTCGACGCCGCGACGGTGCGCGCGGAGCTGGAAGGCAATCTGTGCCGCTGCACCGGCTACCACAACATCGTCAAGGCCATCCAGGCCGGCGCGCTGGCGATGGCGGGAGCGGTGCCCGGCTCCGGCGCCGTGCCGGTCGCGGCCGAGTGAGAGGAGCGGGAGATGTTCGCCTTCGCCTATCACCGCCCGTCCGAGCTTGCCGATGCGCTGGCGGCGCTGGCCGCCTCCGAGGAGGCCAAGCCGCTCGCCGGCGGCCAGACGCTGATCCCGACGCTGAAGCAGCGCCTCGCCAGCCCGTCCGATCTCGTCGACCTGTCGGGGGTGACGGCGCTGAAGGGCATCACGCTTCACGACGACGCCCTCGTCATCGGCGCGATGGCGCGCCATGTCGAGGTGGCGACCTCGCCGGTCGTCGTCGCCCATTTGCCGGCGCTGGCGGCGCTGGCCGGGCTGATCGGCGATCCGGCGGTGCGCAATCGCGGCACGCTCGGCGGCTCCATCGCCAATAACGATCCTTCCGCCGACTATCCCGCCGCCTGCCTCGCTCTCGCCGCCACCATCGTCACCGACCGGCGCGAACTGCTGGCGGCCGCGTTCTTCACCGGCCTGT
This sequence comes from Ancylobacter defluvii, assembly GCF_018390605.1. Classification (GTDB taxonomy): domain Bacteria; phylum Pseudomonadota; class Alphaproteobacteria; order Rhizobiales; family Xanthobacteraceae; genus Ancylobacter; species Ancylobacter defluvii. Next base: position 75,279 of record NZ_JAHBGD010000017.1, on the reverse strand, counting down.
TCGAGACGGCGTTGCAGCCGGGCGAGATCGTCACTGCCGTGCGCTTCCCGCTCGGCGGCGAGGGCACGTATGAGAAATACCCCAACCCCGCCTCGCGCTATGCCATGGCCGGCGTGTTCGTCTGGCGCGGGGGCGACGAGATCCGCGTCGCCGTCACCGGCGCCAGCCAGGGCGGCGTGTTCCGCTGGGCGGAGGCCGAGGCGGCATTGGCGGCGGAGTTTAGCCCCGCCGCGCTGGATGGCCTCAAGCCGGAGGCCGACGACATGATCGCCGATATCCACGGCTCCGGCGCCTATCGGGCGCAACTCGTCGCGGTGATGGCCAGGCGGGCGGTGGCGAGGCTGGCCGCGGCGCGCTAGATCAGCCGCAGCACATCAGCGGAGGCGCGCCATGGCCGCGACGATCTACGGCATCAAGAACTGCGACACCATGAAGAAGGCGCGCGCCTGGCTCGACCAGCACGGCGTCGCCTATGGCTTCCACGACTACAAGGCGGCCGGCATCGATCGCGAGCGACTCGGCGGCTGGGTGAAGCAGCTCGGCTGGGAAGTGCTGCTCAACCGCGCCGGCACCACCTTCCGCGCGTTGCCCGAGGCCGAGAAGCAGAACCTCGACGCGCCGAAGGCGATGGCGCTGATGCTGGCGCAGCCCTCGATGATCAAGCGCCCGGTGCTGGAGGCCGACGACAAACTGATCGTCGGCTTCAAGCCGGAGATCTACGCGGCGGAGTTTTCCAAGTAGCGGCGCTGCTCCCTCTTTCCGTAGGGGTGAGGGGTCTTCGACGCCTCCCAATGGTGTCTCCCCTCACCGACCCGCTGAGCGGGCCACCTCTCCCCAGCGGGGAGAGGGAAGGAAGATGAGGCGTTCCACCCGTATAAAATAGGTTCTGCCCATTCCGCCTGACATGGCGAGGTTCCGTGGCCCCCTCTCCCCGCCGGGGAGAGGGGAGAAGGGTCTTCGACGCCTCCCAATGGTGTCTCCCCTCACCGACCCGCTGCGCGGGCCACCTCTGCCCAGCGGGGAGAGGGAAGGAAGATGAGGCGTTCCACCCGTATAAAGTCGGATCTGCCCATTCCGCCTGACATGGCGAGGTTCCGTGGCCCCCTCTCCCCGCCGGGGAGAGGGGTGGGGTGAGGGGTCTTCGACCCTCGCCGACTGCGTGTCGCGCCGATCCGCGCCCCCCGGACAAAGAGCGGCCGGCCGGCCCGGACACTCCGCATGAGAGTGCCGGTATCGGCCGTTCCCACCGTCCGCCTCTTGATAAGCCGCGCCATCCCTGCCACATCCGGCGCCATGAACGCTCCGTCCAACGCTCCGTCCAACGCCCTCTCGAATTCCGCGGCCTCGCCCATCGCGCTCGAAGTCGCGCGCCGGCGCACCTTCGCGATCATCTCGCACCCGGATGCCGGCAAGACCACGCTGACCGAAAAGCTGCTGCTGTTCGGCGGCGCGATCCAGCTCGCCGGCCAGGTGCGCGCCAAGAAGGACCGGCGCTCGACCCGCTCGGACTGGATGGCGATCGAGCGCGAGCGCGGCATCTCGGTCGCCACCTCGGTGATGACCTTCGAATTCGCCGGTCACGTGTTCAACCTTCTGGACACGCCGGGCCATGAGGACTTCTCGGAGGACACCTACCGCACGCTGACCGCCGTCGATGCGGCGGTGATGGTGATCGACGCCGCCAAGGGCATCGAGGCGCGCACGCGCAAGCTGCTCGAAGTGTGCCGGCTGCGCGACATCCCGATCATCACCTTCATCAACAAGATGGATCGCGAGAGCCGCGACCCGTTCGAGATCCTCGACGAGATCGAGAAGACGCTGGCGCTCGACACCACGCCGATGACCTGGCCGGTGGGGCGCGGGCGCGATTTCGTCGGCACCATGGACATCGCCACCGGCGGCATGCGGCTGCTCGACGGCGACGAGGGCAAGACCGGCCCGTTGCGCGACATGAGCATGGCGGCGATTGCCGGGCTGAATAAGTCGCTCGACGAGGCGGCGCTCACCGAGGAACTCGGGCTGGTGCGCGAGGGCTGCAACCCGTTCGAGCTCGACAGCTTCCTCGAAGGTCATCTCACCCCGGTCTATTTCGGCTCGGCGCTGCGCAATTTCGGCGTCGGTGACCTTCTGGAGGGCCTCGGCAAATATGCCCCGCCGCCGCGGGCGCAGGATGCCGACAAGCGCCGGGTCGAGGCCGAGGAGCCGCGCATGACGGCTTTCGTGTTCAAGATCCAGGCGAACATGGACCCCAACCACCGCGACCGCATCGCCTTCGCCCGGCTGTGCTCGGGCAAGCTGTCGCGCGGCATGAAGGCGAAGCTGGTGCGCACCGGCAAGCCGATGAGCCTGTCGACGCCGCAATTCTTCTTCGCGCAGGACCGCCAGCTGGCCGAGGAGGCCTATGCCGGCGACGTGGTCGGCATTCCCAATCACGGCAATCTGCGCATCGGCGACACGCTGACCGAGGGCGAGGAGATCAACTTCGTCGGCGTGCCGAGCTTCGCGCCGGAAATCCTTCGCCGGGTGAAGCTCGCCGACGCCATGAAGGCCAAGAAGCTGAAGCAGGCACTGCAGGAGATGGCGGAAGAGGGCGTGGTGCAGGTGTTCCGTCCCAATGACGGCTCGCCGGCACTGGTCGGCGTGGTCGGCCCGCTGCAGCTCGACGTGCTGAAGAACCGGCTCGATGCCGAATACAGCCTGGACGTCGGCTTCGACATGAGCGAGTTCCAGCTGGCGCGCTGGGTGTCCTGCACGGAGCCCAAGAAGCTCGATGATTTCATCGCCGGCAACCGCTCCTCCATGGCGGAGGATCTCGACGGCGACCCGGTGTTCCTCGCCTCCTCGGCGTTCATGATCGGCTACACCGGCGAGCGCTGGCCGGGCATCGTCTTCACCGACATCAAGGACGTGAAGAAGAAGGCCGCGTGATCATCCCCGCCTCGCCGGCGTCTTGCCCGGCGAGCGCGGTGCGGTCGCGCCCGCCCCGCTTGGCCTTGTAGAGCATCTGGTCGGCGGCGTTCAGGGTCGCCTCGAAGTCGCGTCCGGTCGCCTGCCCATGCGCGACGCCGGCGCTCGCGGTGCAGGCCATGCCGAGTTCGGCCATCGCCAGCTGGGCGAAGCTCGTGCGCACCGCCTCGGCATGGGCGAGGGCGGTCTGCGGCCCGATGTCGCCGAGCACCAGGGCGAACTCCTCGCCGCCGAGCCGCGCCGCGAGCTGGCCCTTGCCGAGATGCTGGCGCAGCGCGCGGGCGAACAGCGCGATCACCCGGTCGCCGGTGGCATGGCCGCGCGCATCGTTGATCGCCTTGAAGTGGTCGATGTCGAACAGGATGACGGCGATCTCGCGCCCCATCGCCATGGCGCCGACCATGTCGAACAGCGCCCGGCGGTTGAACAGGCCGGTGAGCGGATCGGTCATGGCGTCGCGCTTGTGCAGCTGCGTCATGCGGCTCTGGTTGAGGATCATCGTCATCGCCCCGACGCCGGGGATGCCGATGACGGCGGAGATGACATTCAGGTGCTCCGCCCAGTTGGAGGGCGCGCCGTCCAGCACCAGCCGGCCCTCGAGCACCAGTACCGCCCCGCACAGCACGAAGGTGGAGCCGATGAAGAGGTAGAAGCCGCACAGGCCGGCGATGGCGACCGGCGCGTCCTGCCGCGCGCGCCAGTATTCGCCTGCGATCAGCGCGATGATCGTGGCCGCCGCTGCATTGAAGAGAATGGCGCTGATCCCGTCATAGCCGCCGCTGATCGGCGGCAGCACGATGGCGAGGCTGATCGCCGCGACGCTCACCGCGTGCGGCCAGGGTGGCCGGCCGGTGCGAAACTGGCGGGCCGCGCCATAGAGCACGCCGAGCGCCACCATCAGGAAGCCGAAGCCGATGCACAGCAGCAGCGGCTGCGGGTCGTTCGCATAGGCGGCATAGGTGAAGGCGTGGCAGACGACGAGCAGGGCGCCGATCGCGCAGGTCAGCAGATAGCGGTCGGCCCGCGCCGTCATCCATGCGGTGAACAGCAGCGCCGACAGGCAGACGGCGGAAAAGCCGATGGCGACGAGCAAGGACGGGTAGTCGAGCAGCATGATGGGTCCGAGGTCGGGTCTCCGGTCGATCGTCGCGCCGACGAGGGGCCGCGATCTTAGCACCGTCGGCACGGCTGTGGAGCGCGGCGCTCAGCGGGTGATGACGATGCGGGTATCGGCGCGGCCATATTGGCGGATCAGCCGGTAGAACGCCCCGGCATGGGCGGGGGCGAGGCGGATGCAGCCATGCGAGGCCGGGCGGCCGAGCCGGCGCAGGTCGTTGGTGCCGTGGATCGCCCAGCCGCGATGGAAGAACACCGCATAGGGCATCGGCGCATTGTCGTATTTCCGGGAGAAATAGCTGCGATGCAGCCGCTGCGGCCGGAAGCTGCCGGTGGGGGTGAGATAGCCCTTGCGGGCGGTGGAGACCGGCCAGCTATAGTGCCGGGCGCCGTCCACCCAGACATTCATGCGCTGGCTGCCGATATCGACATAGGCGACGACGCCATTGGCCAGCGCCGGCGTCGCCATGTGCAGAAGCAGTGCGCCGAACAGCGCGGCGAGCACCGGTTTCATTTGCTTCGCGTCCCCGGCCGATAGACCGGAGATTACTCTGCCACGGCGATGCGCGCCGCGGCAGTGTGGTTGTTACGCATGGTCGGCACGGTGGCGCGGCTCAGGGAAGCGCGGCTCAGGGAAGCGCCCTTGGTGCCGGCGGCAGCGTTGCGGCAGCGTTGCCGGGCTCGTCGGCGGGGCGCGTGCCCGGTCGCTCGGCCGGCGGCGGCGGCGGGGCGGCGCTGTGCACGATGTGCGGCAGATTGTCGAATTCGCGGGCCTGCCAGTTGCGGTCGGTGTGCTTGTAGGAGACCCGGCAGCCGGACACGCAGAAGCGGGTGATCTCGGGCTGGTCGAGCACCAGCAGGTCGCTACCCAGCGTCTCCAGCCGGCGCGGATCGTCGACAAGATGCGTCGCCACCGTCCGGGTCATCAGGCCGGGGCCTGTGGACAGCCAGATGGATTCGCGGTCGCCGCGCAGCACCGCCGACACCGCATCCTCCAGCGCCTGCCCGATGACCGGGTGGTGCGGCCGCACGGCGATGAAGTTGTTGCCGATCGAGCCGTAATGCTCCTGCCGCAGCACCAGGCCGCGCCCGGAAATGGCGGCATCGAGCGAGGCCAGGCAGCGGTCGTCGGCGTCGGCATAGACGCCGCCCTCGGCGAACAGCACCGCCAGCCGCAGCAGGTCGACCTTGCCGGCTATGGTCGGCATATGCCGGAAGGCGCGCAGCAGCCGGCTGTCGGAGACCTGCCGGAGCCACTCCCTCGCCGAATCGAGCGAGTGCAGCGTGTAGCTCCAGCCGGGATTGTGTGCTCGCCAGCTGCCCATCAGCGTCATCACGTCGTCCGGGATCTCGGGGGTATCCCAGAACTGGTGGATGTGGCGCGGAATGGCGACGCGGTCGTCGGCTTCGGACGGCTTCTCGTCGAAGGCGCCGGTCTGGCGCAGGTGGATCATCAAGCCGATGGCGCAGCCGGTATGGTGGCGGTGCGCGTCGACCGTGGCGACCCAGTTTTCCAGCTTGTCCTGCTCGCGCGCGGCCTGGCCGGCGGCAAGGGCCTGCGGATCGGTCCAGAAATCGTTGAGGATTTCGCCCACCAGCCCCTGCGACACGTTCAGCATCCGCCGCTGCGGGGTACGCCGGTTGGCTTCGCGCAGGCACCGCCGGGCTTCGACGACGTCGAGCGCCATCAGGTGGATGTCGGCGAGGAGACGGTACTCGGGAGCGTCCAGATCCGACCGGTTCGAGTTCCGGTAGAGGTCGCGGGCTTTCTCGACCCGCCATTGGGCTTTGTACAGCACGGCCTTCAGCCGGTTGCGCAGACGATGATCCTTGCGGGTCTTGTCGGGAAGCCGCGCGATATGGGCGAGGGCGGCGTCGTACCGGCCGGTGATGATGTCGAGCCGGAAGCCGAGCGTCTGAAGATCGAGATCGCCGGGAAACCGGCTGACGGCGGAGGAAACCACCATTTCGGCCTCGGCCAGGCAGCCGATCTGCTGCAGGTGGCTTGCCAGCGCGTAATGCACGTCCGGATCGTCCTGCTTGGCCGCCAGTGCCTGGGCCAGCTTTTCCAGTGCCAGCCGGGTGGAGACCAGCCGACCCGAGGCATGGGCCAGTCCCAGCCACGCTTCGGTCGGCGATTCCGGGGTTTCGATGGCGCGCTCGAAGGTCTTGATCGCCTCGGCATCCCGATGGGAGGCCGATTGCCGCCTGCCGAGGGCGACCAGCAATTCGGGGTGCGCGGGTGCCGCTTCCAGAGCCTGCACCAGCACCGTCTCGGCTTCCTCGGTCCGGCCGAGGCGCGCCAGCAGCTTGCTCAACTCGAGCACCGGCGCGACAGAAGCAGGGTGGCGCGACCACCCCTGCCGCAGCAGGTCTTCGGCCTCCTCGGCATCTCCCTGCCGCCGCCGGAATTCGGCCAGCTGGAGGCGCAGCTCGAGCGCATCGGGGTCGGCTTCCAGCAGTGGACGCAGCACCGCTTCGGCTTCCGGCACCGCCTTTCGCGCCACCAGCATCTCGATGAGGGGCAGCCCGATCCGCGGCTCGCCGGGACAAAGCGACCATCCCTGTTGCAGCAGGGCTTCCGCCTGTTGCGGGTCGCGCTGCTTGCGCCGCAGATCGACGAGCAGCAGGCGCGCCTCGATCTGGTCGGGCAGCCGGTCGAGCACCTGCCGCAGGACGGCTTCGGCCTCGTTCAGCTGCTTGTCGGCGATCAGCAGTCTCGCGAGGCTGAGCCCGGCCTTGGACGGACCGGTGCCCGCCGCCCACAGCCGTACGAACAGCGCCGTCGCCTCGGTGCTGTCGCCGGCCTTGCGCCGCAGCTCGGCCAGCATCTGCAAGGGGATCGGCTTGCCGGGAGCGGTTTTCAGAATCTGGCGCAGCAGGGCTTCGGCCTTGCCGCGTTGGCCGGCGGCGATCAGCGCCTTGGCCTGGCTCAGGCGGTCGGTCGGCTGCGAACTCATGGCGTCACCCGTGGCATCGGTGGCGCCCGCCGGGCCTCGGTCGCGGCGCATGGAATCCGCGTGTCCCGCGAGGCGGATGGCCGGTGATGCGGGTGTGGCAGCTGTCGGGGGCCTGCGCAGGCGTCCGGCGAAAGATCAGAATGGGAAGGCACCATTATAATAATCAGCGCAAACCAGGATCAGGGTGTGAATGTGCGGCGGAGTTTGGACGGACGTCTTCAGCTTGTCCAGTGGTCGGTTCCTGAATTGGCTGATCCGATCAGGATGAAGATAATAATATGTAATAGTCATTGGGTGATGGATTTACTATTCGATTTCGCAAGTCTTCCTGGTGATGTGTTTTGTATCCGCATTCGGCAGATCGAATGCGCTGAAAAATATCGGCATATCGCCCGCAATGTCGAAGTGACGGTTGAAGGATACCTCGGCCGAGGAGCAGCGGGTGATCCCCGTCATCGCCCGCGGCGTTTCCTGCTGGCCTCTCACGGCCTCCGGCATCGGGACGAAGGCTGGGTGGGCAGGCAGGGGAGGCGGGAGAGAGCCGCTTTCCTAGTCTGGACTCGTTCAATTTCTTTCCGGCTTGCTCTAGCGTGGCGCCGCTTCGCATGAAGAGGGGATCGCGACATGCTGTTGATGCTGGCCGGGCTGGTGCTGTTTCTCGCCGCGCATGTGTTCACCACGTTCCGCGAGGCACGGGCCGGGATGGTGGCCCGTCTCGGGCTCGGCCCCTATCGGGCGGTCTATTCGCTGGTATCGGTCGCCGCGGTGCTGATGATCGCCTATGGCTATGGCGACTGGCGCGCGAGCGGTCCGGCGCAGCTCTGGCAGCCGCCGGTGGCGATGCGGCACATCGCGCTCACCCTGATGCTGCTCTCCACCATCGCCATCGGCGGCTATCTGGTGCCGAGCCACATCCGGGCGTGGCTGAAGCACCCGATGCTGGTCGGGGTGAAGCTCTGGGCGCTGGCGCATCTCCTCGCCAATGGCGACGCCGCCACCATGGTGCTGGCCGGCGCCATCCTGGCCTGGGCGGTCTATGACCGCATCTCGGTAAAAAGGCGCGGCGCGCCGCTGCCGGTTGCCCCGAAGGGATGGGGCGGGGACGTCGTTGCGGTGCTGGTCGGCCTCGTGCTTTATGCGGCGCTCGCCTTCTGGTTCCACCCGCATGTGGTCGGCGTGCCCGTCATGATGCCCTAAGATCGACGCCGGACGCCAAGAACCGGCCGAAACGAGGAAGTGCCCGATGTCCGTCCAGTCCGCCGCGCGCCGGCTCACCGCTCCCGACATCCGCGCCCGCAAGGGCGGCGAACCCATCGTCTCGCTCACCTCCTACCATGCCCATACCGCCCGGCTGGTCGATCCGCATGTCGATTTCATGCTGGTCGGTGATTCGCTCGGCATGGTGATGCACGGCATGGAGACCACGGTGCCGGTCACCGTCGAGATGATGATCCTGCAGGGGCAGGCGGTGATGCGCGGCTCGTCGCGGGCGCTGGTGGTGGTGGACCTGCCGTTCGGCTCCTATGAGGGCTCGCCGCAGCAGGCTTTCGCCACCGCCTCGAAGGTGCTGAAGGAAACCGGCGCCGGCGCCATCAAGCTCGAGGGCGGGCGGCGCATGGCCGAGACGGTGCGCTTCCTCGCCGATCGCGGCGTGCCGGTAATGGGCCATGTCGGCCTCACCCCGCAGGCGATCAACACGCTCGGCTCGTTCAAGGCGCTGGGCCGCGACGAGGCGAGCGCCGAACTGATCCTCAACGACGCCCGCGCCATCGCCGATGCCGGGGCCTTCGCCATCGTGCTGGAGGCGATCTCCGAGCCGCTGGCGCGCCAGATCACCGCCGAGGTCGCCCCGCCGACCATCGGCATCGGCGGCTCGCCGGCCTGCGACGGCCAGATCCTGGTGCTGGAGGACATGCTCGGCCTCAGCGACCGGGTGCCACGCTTCGTCAAGAAGTTTGCCGAGATCGGCCCGGCCATCGGCGCCGCGGTGGAGGCCTATGCCAGCGAGGTGCGTTCGCGCTCCTTCCCCGCCGCCGAGCATGTCTACGCGCCCAAGAAAGTGTGACCGGGGCAAACTGCGGCGCCTCGGCGCGGTATTTGCCTTGCTGAAGCCGCATCGCTAGTTTACGCGGCCCTTTCCGGTGCCGGAACGCCGCCGCTCCCCGCGCGGCTCCGGTGCTCCCTGACAGTTTTCCCACGGATCGCGACATGGCTGACATTTTCCACGAAATCGACGAGGACCTTCGTCGCGAGCGGTTCGCCCGCCTGTGGAAGCGCTATGGCGGGCTGCTGATCGCGGTGGCGGTGCTGATCGTCGCCGGCGTCGCGGTCTGGCGCGGCGTCGAGTGGTGGAACCTGCAGCAGCAGCAGGAATCCAGCCTCCGCTTCGAGGCGGCGATGAAGCTTGCCGCCGACGGCAAGAACGGCGAGGCGGAGGCCGCCTTCGCCGCGCTGGAGAAGGACGGCACCGCCGGCTACAGCGTGCTGTCCCGCTTCCGCGCCGCCGCCGCGCTGGCTCCGACCGACCGCGCCGCGGCGGTGGCGGCGTATGACGCCATCGCCAACGACACGAAGATCAGCCCGCTGATGCGCGACCTCGCCCGGTTGCGCGCCGGCTTCCTGCTGGTGGACACCGCCCCGGCGGCCGACATCACCGCGCGCCTGCAGCCGCTGGCCGATCCCGCCGGGACGTTCCGCAATTCCGCGCGCGAGATCATCGGTCTCGCCCAGTACAAGGCCGGCGACTACGCCGCCGCCGCCAAGACCTTCGAGGCGGTCCTCGCCGATGGGCAGGCGGCGCCGGGCCTGCGCCAGCGTGCCGATCTGATGCAGAAGCTCGCCAGCGCGAGCGCTCCCGCCGAAGCGACGCCGCCTGCCGAGGCGGCGCCCGCCGCCGCGCCGGCGGCTCCGGCCGTACAGTAGGAGGGGTAGGGATGCCGTCCAGCCAACGTGTTACCGGGCGCTCCGTGCGCCGTGCGGCCCTGGTGATGGCCGCGCTGTCGCTCGCCTTCGCCACCGCCGGCTGCGGATCGATGGATATCGACAAGCTCAATCCCTTCGCGGAGAAGGAAAAGAAGCTGCCGGGCGCGCGCACGGCGGTGTTTCCGGAAGGCGTGCCGGGCGTCGATTACAACGCGGCGCCGCAGCAGCCGGCCAATTCCGGCTATGATTATTCCACTCCGGCCGCCGACAGCCCGTCTGCCGCCGGCCAGCCGGCCACCGTGCCGGCCCAGTAAACAACGGCGCGGGGGCGCCATCCGATGACCATGACCGTCGCCATCGTCGGCCGCCCGAATGTGGGCAAGTCGACGCTGTTCAACCGCCTCGTCGGCAAGCGCCTCGCGCTGGTCGACGACCGCCCCGGCGTGACCCGTGACCGGCGCGAGGGCGAGGCCCGGCTCGGCCATTTGTCGTTCCGCGTCATCGATACCGCCGGGCTGGAAGAGGCCAAGGCGGAAAGCCTCGAAGGCCGCATGCGCGCCCAGACCGAGGCGGCGATCGACGATGCCGACGTGCTGCTGTTCCTCATCGACGCCCGCGCCGGCCTTACCCCTACCGACCGCGCCTTCGCAGAGCTGGCCCGCCGCTCCGGCAAGCACACCATCCTGGTCGCCAACAAGAGCGAGGGCCGCGACGCCGTTGCCGGCGCGCTCGATGCCTATGCGCTCGGCCTCGGCGATCCGGTGGAGCTTTCCGCCGAGCATGGCGAGGGCATGGGCGAACTGGTGCGGGCGCTGGTGCAGTGCTTCCCGGATGACGATGAGGCCTTCGACGAGGAGGTCGAGGAGCGCGACGGCGAGCGGCCGATCCGCGTCGCCGTGCTCGGCCGTCCCAATGCCGGCAAGTCGACGCTGATCAACGCGCTGCTCGGCGAGGACCGGCTGCTCACCGGCCCGGAGGCCGGCATCACCCGCGATTCCATCGCGGTGGATGTCGAGCGCCACGGGGTGAAGCTGAAGCTGTTCGACACCGCCGGCATGCGCAAGCGCGCCCGCGTCGAGGACAAGCTGGAGAAGCTCTCGGTGGCCGACGGCCTGCGCGCCGCTCGCTTCGCCGAGGTGGTGGTGGTGATGATGGATGCCACCCATCCCTTCGAGGAGCAGGATCTGCGCATCGCCGACCTGGTGGTGCGCGAGGGGCGGGCGCTGGTGATCGCGGTGTCCAAGAGCGATCTGGTGCGGGATCAGGCCGGCATCGCCAAGAAGATGCGCGAGGAGGCCGATCACTGGCTGCCGCAGGCGCGTGGCATGCCGGTGGTGATGGTCTCCGGCCTCACCGGCGACGGCCTCGACCGGCTGGTGAAGGCGATCGAGCAGACCTATGAGGTGTGGAACCGCCGCGTCGCCACCAACCCGCTGAACCGCTGGCTTATCGAGACCACGACCGACCATCCGCCGCCGGCGGTGTCGGGCCGCCGCATCAAGCTGCGCTACATCACCCAGCCCAAGAGCCGGCCGCCGAGTTTCGTGCTGTTCTGCTCGCGGGCGGATGCGCTGCCGGAGAGCTATATCCGCTATCTGGTGAACGGGCTGCGCGCCACCTTCGACCTGCCCGGCGTGCCGATCCGCCTCACGCTGCGCGAGAAGGACAACCCCTACGCCGAGAAGGACTGAGGCCGGGCACGGAGGTTGAGGCGGCTCCCTCTCCCATCGGGGAGAGGCCTGGGGTGAGGGGTCTTCTTCGCCTCCCAATCGCGTCGCCCCTCACCGACCCGCTACGCGGGCCACCTCTCCCCAACGGGGGAGAGGGAAGTGCCGGGGCAGCCGGATCGGCCATGGCGCCCGCGTGCATTTGCTCCGCCCTTGGGAATGCTGGAACGCCTCGACCCGCCAGATGAGGGCCGCTCCCTCTCCCCGAGGGGGAGAGGGGTGGGGTGAGGGGGCTCCACGGCCGGCAATGTTGTCGCCCCTCACCGACCCGCTACGCGGGCCACCTCTCCCCAACGGGGGAGAGGGACGTGCCGGGGCAGCCGGATCGGCCATGGCGCCCGCGTGCATTTGCTCCGCCCTTGGGAATGCTGGAACGCCTCGACCTGCCAGATGAAGGCCGCTCCCTCTCCCCGAGGGGGAGAGGGGTGGGGTGAGGGGTCTTCTTCGCCTCCCAATCGCGTCGCCCCTCACCGACCCGCTACGCGGGCCACCTCTCCCCAACGGGGAGAGGGAAGTGCCGGGGCAGCCGGATCGGCCATGGCGCCCGCGTGCATTTGCTCCCCCCTTGGGGATGCCGGAGCCGCCGCATGAGCAGGATGAGGCCGGTCGAGCCCGGATCACCGCGCCTGCGGGCAGGATGCCGGTCGGCTAGCCGCTGGATCCTCTCCTCATCGCAGCGGCGGCAGCCTTCTTCGCACCGCCTGCGACTTGATGACCGCCGTCGAGGTCACCGCGTGCTCGGCCAGCGCCTCCAGCACCCCGTCCATCTCCTCGATGTCGCGCACCACCAATTGGGCGAGGAACGGGTCGTCGCCGGTGATCTTGTGGCACTCGACGATGTTCGGGCAGGCGTCGATCAGCTTCTCCACCAGATGCAGCTTGCCGGGTAGCGGCCGGATGCGGACCATGGCGCGGATGGCATAGCCGAGCGCGCGCGGCTCGATCTCCGCCGAGAAGCCCTTGAGCACCCCGGCCGCTTCCAGCCGCCGCACCCGTTCGGCGACGCCGGGCGCCGACATGCCGATCAGGCGGGCGAGTTCGCTCATGGTGATCCGCGCATCCCGATCCAGCGCGCTGAGAATGCCGGCATCGAGCGCGTCGAGCCCGGGTTCGGTGCCTTGAAGCCGCATCGCCGCTCTCCCCTTCGAATGAAAGGCATATTTGCCAGATCGGCTTGGTTTCTCCATTCGAATCGACGGCGGCGAATGCCATTCTCGCCGCCTCTCGAATCGGATCCTCCGACATGCTCATCGGCATCCTCGCGGGCCTCGTCACCGGCGCGCTGTGGGGTCTTTCCTTCGTGGCGCCGCGGGCCGTCCTGCCCTTCACCGCGCTCGAGCTTTCGGTCGCGCGCTATCTGCTATTCGGCCTGGTCTGCGTCCTGCTGATGGTGGATGCCCGCTTCCGGCCGCTCGGTCTCACGCGCCGGCAGCGGGCGGTCGGCTTCGCGCTCGGGGCCTTCGGCTATTTCGGCTACTTCCTCACCATTTCCTACGCCGTGCTGCTCGCCGGCGCGGTGGTGCCGCCGCTGATCGCCGGCACCGCGCCGGTCGTGCTGGCGGTGATCGGCAATCTGCGCGAGCCGGCGGTAGCCTGGCACCGGCTGGTGGCGCCGCTCGGCCTCATTGCCGCCGGGCTGGCGGTGGTGAACGCCGACGGGCTCGGCGAGGCGACGCCGGCCGAGGCCGGGGCGATGCTGGCCGGCATCGGCCTGGCAGCGGCATCGCTGGCGATCTGGGTGGTCTACGGGCTGGTCAATGCGGTGGTGATGCGCACCGACGGCGCGCCCTCGGCCCTGCGCTGGACCGGGTTGCAGGGGCTTGGCGCCGGCACGGCTGCGGTGCTGCTGCTGCCGGTGGTGCTGCGGGCGCCCACGCTGCCGCCGGCGCCCGAGGATGCCATGCGCTTCCTGGTCTGGGTGCTGCTGATGGGCGGCGTGGTGTCCTGGTTCGGCACCTATTGCTGGGTGGTGGCGGCGCGGCGGCTGCCGCTGGCCCTCTCCGCGCAGCTCATCGTCGCCGAGACGGTGTTCGGCCTCGGCTACGGCCTTGCCTATGAGCAACGCCTGCCGACTCTGCCCGAGACGGTCGGCACGCTGCTGCAACTGGTCGGCGTGGTGGTGGCGGTGACGATCTTCACCCGCCGCCGCGGCGGGAGAGCGGAGCGGCCGGTCACGCCGGAGCCGGGAATTCCTTGAGGCTGCGGGTGGGGAAGTCGTAGAGCGTGCCGGTCTGGGTGAAGCTCGGCAGGCACAGAGCGAGGATCGCCTGCGCCACCTCTTCCGGTGCCGGCAGGGTGCTCGGGTCCTCGCTCGGGAAGGCCCGGGCCCGCATGCGGGTGCGGATCGGGCCGGGATTGATCAGGTTCACCTTGAGCGCCGAGATGTTGGCGGTCTCCGCCGCCCAGGTGCGGGCCAGCACTTCCAGCCCGGCCTTGGTCACCGCATAGGCGCCCCAGAAGGCGCGCGCCTTGTGCGCGGCGCCGGAGGAGACGAACACCGCCCGCCCGGCATCGGACTGCCGCAGCAGCGGGTCCATCGAGCGGATCAGCCGCCAGTTGGCGGTGAGGTTCACGTTGAGCGGGCCTTCCCAGTCCTTGGGCTCGATCTGCGCCAGCGGCGTCATCGGTCCGAGCACGCCGGCATTGCCGACCAGTATGTCGAGCTTGCCGAAGCGCTCGAACAGCGCGCCGCCCAGCCGGTCGATGCCGGCGAAGTCAAGTATGTCCAGCGGCACCAGCGTCGCGGTGGCGCCGGTGGCGACGATGGCGTCGTCGAGTTCCTCCAGCGCACCCTGGGTGCGGCCGGTGGCGATCACATGCGCGCCGGCTTCGGCGAGGGCGAGGGCGGTGGCACGGCCGATGCCGCGGGTCGCCCCGGTGACGAGGGCGAGGCGGCCTTCCAGCGGCCGCGCTTGGGTATCGGTCATCCGGCGTTCCTCGGCAGATTGTTGCTTGGCGATGTCAGTTGTCGTCGGTCAGGACCACGGAGGGCGCCGAGCGTTTGGCCGGGCCGTGGTTGACGGCCTCGATATTATTGCCCTCGGGGTCGAGGACGAAGGCGGCATAATAGCCCGGGTGATAGTCGCGATAGCCCGGCGCGCCGTTGTCGCGCCCGCCATTGGCGAGCGCTGTCTCGTAGAAGCGCTTCACGGTCTCGATGTCGGCTGCCTGGAAGGCGAGATGGGCGCGGCCGGTGGTCGGTTCGCCGGGCGAGACGAACAGCTCGTCGGCGTAGAAATAGCCGTCGCCCTCCACCACCGGCACGCCGATCACCGCCAGCACCGCCTTGTAGAAGCGGCGGCTGCCCTCGAAGTCGGACACCACCAGCTGGAGATGGTCGATCAGCCGCCCGCGATGCCACTGGTTCAGCTCGACCATGTCCAGTTCCTCGAAGTTGACGCGTGGCGGTGAACGACTCCCTCTCCCTGACGGGGAGAGGGTTGGGGTGAGGGGTCTTCGACGCTCGGCAGTCGCGCAGCCCCCGCACCGACCCGCTTCGCGGGCGACCTCTCAACTGAGGCCGGATGTTTCCGGCTTCGGCCTTGCCGGAACCGAGTTCGGCAACAGCCGGGCTCGGGCGGGGAGAGGGATCGGCCCCCTCAGCTCGCTTCGGCCAGCAGCGACAGCTGGCGCGACGGCACCTCGCCGGTGCGGTCGGTCAGCGGCGTCGGGTACTCGCCGGTGAAGCAGTGGTCGGTGAACTGCGGCTGCAGGTTGTCGCGGCCCTCGAAGCCCATGGCGCGGTAGATGCCGTCGATGGACAGGAAGGCAAGGCTGTCGGCGCCGATATAGCGGCGCATGCCTTCGAGGTCATGGGTGGCGGCGAGCAGCTTGTCGCGGTCCGGCGTGTCGATGCCGTAATAGTCCGGGTGGGTGATCGGCGGCGAGGAGATGCGGAAATGCACCTCGCGCGCCCCGGCCTCGCGCATCATGCGCACGATTTTGACCGACGTCGTGCCGCGGACAAGACTGTCGTCGATCAGCACGATGCGCTTGCCCTCGACCACCGAGCGGTTGGCCGAGTGCTTCATCCGCACGCCCTGGTCGCGCACCGATTGGGTCGGCTGGATGAAGGTGCGCCCGACATAATGGTTGCGGATGATGCCGAGCTCATAGGGCAGGCCGGAGGCCTGCGAATAGCCGATTGCCGCCGGCACGCCGGAATCCGGCACCGGCACCACCAGGTCGGCCTCGGCCGGAGCCTCGGCGGCGAGCTGGTAGCCCATGTTCTTGCGCACCTGGTACACCGAGCGCCCGCCCACCACCGAGTCCGGCCGGGCGAAATAGATGTACTCGAAGATGCAGGGGCGCGGCGTCATCGCCGGGAACGGGCGCAGCGTCTCCACCTTGTCGGAGGAGAACACGATCACTTCGCCGGGCTCGACGTCCCGCACGAAACGCGCACCGATTATGTCGAGGGCGCATGTCTCGGAGGTGAGGATCGGGTGGCCGTCGAGCTCGCCGAGCACCAGCGGGCGGATGCCGAGCGGGTCGCGGGCGCCGACCAGCTTCTTGTTGGTGAGGCCGACAAAGGCGTAGGCGCCCTCGATCAGCTTCAGCGCGTCGATGAAACGCTCGGTGAAGCGCGGCCGCTTGGAGCGGGCGACGAGGTGCAGCATCACCTCGGTGTCGGAGGTCGACTGGCAGATGGCGCCGTCGCGGATGATCTGCCGGCGCAGCGTCAGGCCATTGGTGAGGTTGCCGTTATGGGCGATGGCGAAGCCGCCGCCGTCGAGCTCGGCGAACAGCGGCTGCACATTGCGCAGTATGGTCTCGCCGGTGGTGGAATAGCGCACATGGCCGACCGCGATGTGGCCCGGCAGGCGCTTGATCGCCTCGCCATCGGAGAAGGCGTCGCCGACGAGGCCGAGCCGGCGCTCGGAGTGGAAGCGCTGGCCGTCGAAGGTGACGATGCCAGCGGCTTCCTGGCCGCGATGCTGCAAGGCGTGCAGCCCCAGCGCGGTGATCGCCGCCGCGTCGGGATGGCCGAACACGCCGAACACGCCGCATTCCTCGCGCAGCGTATCGCCATAGGGGTCGAAAGTGTCGGTTCCCGGCTGGCGCGAGGCGGCACGTCTCTCGCCCGTGAGGTCGATGGCCGAATTCTCAAGGGTCCTATGGGTCATGTGACCTTGCTCCGCTCCACGCAGTCCCGGCTGCGCACGCTTCCGCGTGTGTGCTCCGAAGCGCCTTTATTGAACAGGAATAACTTCCCGCCCGCCAAAAGCGTTCCGGTGTCTCGATCCGAACGCCGCAGCGCCGGAAACGATCCCG
Source organism: Ancylobacter defluvii (assembly GCF_018390605.1). GTDB lineage: Bacteria > Pseudomonadota > Alphaproteobacteria > Rhizobiales > Xanthobacteraceae > Ancylobacter > Ancylobacter defluvii. Next base: position 58,313 of record NZ_JAHBGD010000017.1, on the reverse strand, counting down.
TTCCGGCGCTGCGTGCGAATTCACTGTGCCGGAGGGGCGGCCGGTCCCGGAGCAACGGGCTCCGGGGGAGGTTCGGTCGGTTCGGCGTCCTTCGGGCTGCGAATGTCGCGTATCAGCTTCTCGGGATCTTCCGGCAACACGGAAATGAGCCAGTCGCCCGCACTTTGCAAGACCACCCGCGAATGCGCGTTGCGAATCCAGTCGGGCTGCCCCTGCTCGTTCTGGACCAGCCAGTTGAAGAACAGGAAGGCGACCACCATTATAAGGAATCCGCGTGCGAGACCGAACAGGAAACCCAGCGTGCGGTCGAGCGCGCCGATGCGGCTGTCGAGGATCGCATCCGAGATGCGCACGGTGATGATCGAGACGACCAGCAGCGTCACCAGGAACAGGCCGCCCACCGTCGCCGCCATGGCGAAGGTATCGTTGCTTATATATTGCTTGGCATAGGGCAGCAGGTGCGGGTAGCCGTACAGGGTTACCGCGGCAGCTGCGATCCAGGAGGCGATGGCGAAGACCTCGCGCACGAGGCCGCGGACCATGGCCAGCAGGCCGGAGATCACCATCACGGCGAGAAGGATGATGTCGAGCAGCGTCAAATCAAGCACACCGTGATCAAAGCGATGGCCCGCAGGCAAGACCGCGGGGGCGAATCTGCAAAGTCGGCACCCTGCGCGGGCCGGCGAGGTATAGCGCGGCCGGCCTGTCGCGTCATCCCTGTTGGGGTGTCTTCTTGGTGCCTCGCCTGTCGTATCTGTTGGTAAGCCGGGAGATCGGGCCACGCCCTTCGCCATCTGCCCCGGTCGGCGGGGCGATCCGCTGGCGTGGCGACGGATTGGCGTCCCCCGAGGCAGGTACTTGCCGGCGCGTGAGCAGGGGGAAGCTGGCCGGCAGAGCCGGAGATGCCCGCGCCCCCTTCCTCACGGCAAGCCCTTCTGGGCCTCCCCGCGTGGGCTAGGCCTCTTCCACCGCCCGCGGGCTCCGCCGCGTCCCGCGCGCGGCGATGCCGGCGACCAGATCGGCCAGCGAGCCGATGACGTCGAGCGGGATCGGCGACGCGCCCCCCTCTCGTTCTTTACCCCCGCGTTCCTTGTTCTTGGCGTCCGGGAGCACCGCGCGGGCGAAGCCGAGCTTGGCGGCTTCCTTCAGCCGCGCCGGGGCATGCGGCACCGGCCGGGCGGCGCCGGTAAGGCTGATCTCGCCGAAATACACGCTGTCGGCCGGCAGCACCGCCCCGGAGAGCGACGATACCAGCGCCGCCGCCACTGCGAGGTCGGCGGCCGGTTCGGAGATGCGGAAGCCGCCGGCGACGTTGAGATGCACGTCGTGGCCGCCGAGCTTGATGCCGCAGCGCGCCTCCAGCACCGCCAGCACCATGGACAGCCGCGAGGGGTCCCAGCCGACCACCGCCCGGCGCGGCGTGCCGAGGCTGGTCGGCACCACCAGCGCCTGGATTTCCACCAGCACCGGCCGGGTGCCCTCCATGCCGGCATAGACCGCGGTGCCCGGCGCGCCGCGATCGCGGTTGGAAAGGAACAGCTCCGAGGGATTCGCCACCTCTTCGAGCCCCAGCCCGGTCATTTCGAACACGCCGATCTCGTCGGTCGGCCCGAAGCGGTTCTTCTGCGCCCGCAGGATGCGGAACTGATGCGCGCCGTCGCCCTCGAAGGACAGCACCGCGTCGACCATGTGCTCGACGACGCGCGGGCCGGCGATCTGGCCGTCCTTGGTCACATGGCCGACAAGGATGACGGCGGCGCCGGCCTGCTTGGCGTAGCGGATCAGGATCTGCGCCGAGGAGCGCACCTGCGTCACCGTGCCGGGGGCGGATTCGGCGGTGTCGGTCCACATGGTCTGGATGGAATCGATCACCACCATCGCCGGGGTCCTTCCCTGGGAGAGGGTGGCGGCGATGTCCTCGACATTGGTCTCCGCGGCCAGCTCGACGGGCGCGTTCGCGAGGCCGAGCCGCTCGGCGCGCAGCCGCACCTGCTCCACCGCCTCCTCGCCGGAGACATAGATGACGCGGTGGCCGGCGCGGGCGAGCGTCGCCGAGACCTGGATCAGCAGCGTCGATTTGCCGATGCCGGGATCACCGCCGATCAGCAGTACCGAGCCCGGCACGATGCCGCCGCCGGTGACGCGGTCGAATTCGGCGATGCGGGTCTGGGTGCGCGGCGGGCTTTCGCTGGAGCCGGCGAGCGATTGCAGTTCGATCAGCCGGCCCTTGCGGCCGGAGCGGTGGGCGACCGGCAGGCTGACCGTGGCGGGGGATTCTTCGGCGATGCTGTTCCAGGCGCCACAGGCATCGCATTTGCCCTGCCAGCGGGAATGCACCGCGCCGCACGCCTGGCAGATGAAGGACGGTGATTTCTTGGCCATCGGCGGCGGGTCCGTGCGGGTGGGAAGGCGTTCCCCTATGTTGCATGCCGCGCGCTGGGCGCAAGCCTCCCGATCGCGCGGCCTGCTCTCGCGCCCCGCTATTTCCAGCGCCGGTGGAAGCGAGGGCCGAGCGAGGTCAGCACCTCGTAGCCAATGGTCTGCGCGTGCGCTGCAAGGTTGTCGACGCCGATACCCTCGCCAATTAGCGTCGCCCAGTCGCCGGGGCGGACGGCATCGTCCGGGAGGTCGGTGATGTCGACCGTCATCAGGTCCATGGAGATGCGCCCGACGAGCGGGCAGCGCCGGCCGGCGATCGCCACCTCGGCGCCCCGCCGCGCATCCGAGGAGCCGGCGAGGCGGGGAATGCCGTCGGCATAGCCGGCGGCGAGGATGGCGATCCGCGAAGGCCGCCGCGCCGTCTGCACCGCGCCATAGCCGATGGTCCCGCCTTCATGCACCTCACGGATCTGCGCGATCCGCAGGTCGAGCCGCACCACCGGCCGCAGCGGCGCGACATCCCTGCGGGCACGTCCGCCATAGAGCGCGATGCCGGGCCGCACCATGTCGAAATGCAGCGCGTTGTCGCCGAGCGCCGCCGCCGAATTGGCGAGCGAGGCACGCACGTCGGGGAACAGCGCGGCGACGGCGCGGAAGTCCTCCAGCTGGCGGGCGGTGAGCGGGTGGCCGGGATCGTCGGCGCAGGCGAGGTGGCTCATCACCAGCACCAGCGGAAAGCCGAGCTCGTCGCGCCCCTCGGCGAGGTTGATCGCCTCCGCCGGCGACACGCCGAGCCGGTTCATGCCGGTATCGACATGCAGGGCCGCGGGGAGGGGGCGGTCGATCCGGGCGCAATAGGCCCGCCAGCGCTCTATTTCGTCCAGGCTGCCCAGAACCGGCCTGAGATCGTACGCATCGTACGCCTCACTGCACTCGGCGAAGAGGCCGTTGAGCACGAAGATCTCGGCCTGCGGCAGCAGGTTGCGCAGCCGCCGCGCCTCGCAGAGCAGGGCGACGAAAAACGTCCGCGCCCCGGCCGCCCAAAGCGTCGCCGCAACGGGCTCCAGCCCGGTTCCGTAGGCGTCGGCCTTCAGCACGGCGGCGCAGGCAGCGGGAGCCGTGCGCGCGGCAATATCGGTGTAATTATCTGAAATCGCTTGCAGATCGATGGTGAGGCGGCCGCCGGCCTCGGCGCTCTGCACGTTGGAATCAGCCATGGAATACCTCAATCATGCGCGGGTAGGTGATCCTGGCGGGCCAGCGTGGAGAAGCGGGTGAACTGTGCCTCGAACGCCACCTTCACGGTGCCCGTCGGGCCGTGGCGCTGCTTGCCGATGATCACCTCGGCGACGCCCATGGCGGCCTTCATGTCCTGGTCCCACTTGAACCATTCCTCGGTGCCTTCCTTCGGCTCCTTGTTCTTCAGATAGTATTCCTCACGAAAAACGAACATCACCACGTCGGCATCCTGCTCGATCGAGCCGGATTCGCGAAGATCAGAGAGCTGAGGCCGCTTGTCGTCGCGCGATTCGACCTGGCGTGACAACTGGGACAATGCCATGATCGGTATCGCGAGTTCTTTCGCCAGTGCCTTCAAACCGGTTGTGATCTCGGTGATTTCCTGCACGCGACCTTGAGATGAGCTCTTGGATGAACCGGTCAGCAGCTGGAGATAGTCCACGACCATGAAGTCGAGGCCGCGCTGGCGCTTCAGCCGGCGGGCACGGGCGCGCAACTGGGCAATGGAAATGCCGCCGGTGTCGTCGATGTAGAGCGGAATCGTCTGCATCATCTGAGCGCAACTGGCGAGCTTGTCGAACTCGGGCTCGGAGATGTCGCCGCGGCGGATCTTGTAGGAGGCGATCTCGGCCTGCTCGGCGAGAATACGGGTAGCCAGCTGTTCGGCCGACATTTCCAGCGAGAAAAAGCCGACCACCCCGCCATCGGTCGCGCGGATGGAGCCGTCCGGCAGCGTCTCGGATTGGTAGGCCGCCGCGACGTTGAAGGCGATGTTGGTGGCGAGCGAGGTCTTTCCCATCGCCGGGCGGCCGGCGAGGATGATGAGGTCGGAAGGTTGCAGTCCGCCCATCATCTGGTCGAGATCGTCGAGGCCGGAGGCGGTGCCCGACAGGTGCCCTTCGCGCTGGAAGGCGCGGCTCGCCATGTCGACGGCTTCCTTCAGCGCATCGTTGAAGCGCAGGAAGCCGCCATCGTAGCGCCCGGTCTCGGCGAGTTCGTAGAGGCGCTTTTCTGCCTCCTCGATCTGCTGCTGCGGCGTCGAATCAATAGGTGCGTCAAAGGCTTCGTTCACCACCTCCTCGCCGATGGCGATGAGGTCGCGCCGTACCGACAGGTCGTAGATGGTGCGGCCGTAATCCTCGGCATTGATGATGGTGGTCGCCTCGGCGGCGAGCCGGGCGAGATATTGCGGCGCCGTGAGCCCGCCAATGTCGAGCTCGGCGGGCAGGAAGGTCTTGAGCGTCACCGGCGTCGCCACCTTGCCGGCGCGGATCAGGGCGCTGGCGGTCTCGTAGACGGCGGTATGCACCGGATCGAAGAAATGGCGCGGCTGCAGGAAGTCGGAGACGCGATAGAACGCCTCGTTGTTCACGAGAATGGCGCCAAGCAGCGCCTGCTCCGCCTCGATATTGTGAGGAGCCGTGCGGTAATGCGGTTCGGACGCGGCCGCGGGGCGCGCGGGGGAATCGAGCATGACGGTTCCGGGTGCGAGTGATTAGCCGCTAGCTAACGCCGCCCCGGCGCCCGAGTCCGGAGCGAATCGCGCATGGCCATTTTGTCCTGTGGAGCGCCTGTGGAAAGCGGAATCGGCCTTGACCGTGTTCCACCTTCCCTGGCGGTTCCCGACTACTACTCGCCGGCCAGCCGCAGGCCCGGTCGATTCTGCTTCTCCATCGCCTTCAATGCTGCTTCGGCTTCGGTGATGTAGTTGCGGGTCATCGGCACTACGCCCTCGCGCTTGGCGAGCTGGATCTGGAAGATCATCATGCCCTGATGTCGGAACGCCATCTCGGATGCGGCGAGATAGAATTCGAACATTCGTACGAATCTCTCGTCATAGATGCGCTCTACCTCCTCGCGATGGGCGAGGAAGCGTTCGCGCCAGGCCTTCAGTGTCTCGGCATAGTGCAGCCGTAGGAGTTCGACGTCGGTGACAAACAGCCCGGCCCGCTCGATCGCCGGCAGCACCTCGGACAGGGCGGGAATATAGCCACCGGGGAAGATGTATTTGGCGATCCACGGGTTGGTGATGCCAGGACCTTCCGAGCGGCCGATGGAATGGATCAGCGCGACGCCGTCATCCTTCAGCAGCTGAGCGACCTTGGTGAAGTATTCGTCGTAATGGCCGATGCCGACATGCTCGAACATGCCAACCGAGACGATGCGGTCGAACGGGCCGGGGGCATCGCGATAATCCTGCAGCCGGAACTCGGCGCGGTCGGTGAGATTGCGCTCCTCGGCGCGGCATTGGGCAACGCCGAGCTGTTCCTGTGAAAGAGTGACGCCGGTGACGCGGGCGCCGGCATTCTCGGCAAGATAGAGCCCCATGCCGCCCCAACCACAGCCGATGTCCAGCGTGGCGAGATCCGGGCGGTCGAACAGCAGCTTAGCGGCGATGTGGCGCTTCTTGGCGAGTTGGGCGTCGTCAAGCGTCTGGTCCGGGCGCTCGAAATAGGCGCAGGAATATTGCCGGTCGGCGTCGAGAAACAGCGAATAGAGCCGCCCGTCGAGATCGTAGTGATGGGCGACGTTCTTCTGGGCCCTGTCGCGCGGATTGAACTGCGCCAGACGCCGGAACAGAAAACGTAGCTTCATCAATCCCTTGGCCGGTGCGCTCGGCACCTGGAGGCCGACTTGGGACATCAGTAGAGCGAGAATCTCGGCGATGTCGCCACGCTCGATGACGATCCCGCCTTCCATATAGGCCTCCCCGAACTTGAGTTCGGGATCGAGAGCGACCTGCTTCTGCCACGAAGGTGACGTGAAGCGCATGACAGGCGGGCTGCCGCTTCCGTCTCCGAAGATGACTTTCTCGCCTGAGGCGAAGACGACAGTAAGTGAACCACGGCGGATAACGCGCGCGAGCGCGCTCCTGAGCAACCGTTCCATCGGCCGGCTCCACGGTACCAGCAGTCCCGCTCCCGAGACTGCTTGCCCAATCGCGGGGCATGTCTGCATTTGATGCTTTTCATTGCATCACAACATCGCCACCCTCGCAACACTCCGGTTTTCCATTCAGAACGCAAAAAAGCCCGGTCGCGAACGACCGGGCTCAACATTTTGGCGTATGACGTAAGGTTACTTACGTATGGTCAGGCTCAAGCCTGCTCGGCTTCTTCGACCTCGGTCGATTCGATCTCGTCGGCGACTTCCTCGTCCTCATCCTCGTCACGGATGATCGAGAGGTCTTCGCCGCGCGACTGGCGGGCGGCCTCTTCCGCGCTGCGGGCGACGTTCGCACGGACCGTCACTTCCACTTCCGGGTGCAGGGTGACCGGCACGGTGTGGACGCCGATGGTCTTGATCGGATGGTTGAGGACGATCTGCGAGCGAGCGACGGTGAAGCCGGCAGCGGTCAGGCCGTCGGCGAGGTCGCGGCTCGACACCGAACCATAGAGCTGGCCGGTTTCGCCGGCCTGGCGCACCAGTACCACTTCGGTACCGTTGAGCTTTTCGCCGACCTTGGCCGCCTCGTTCTTGAGCTCGAGGTTGCGGGTCTCGAGCTGGGCCTTCATGGACTCGAAGCGGGTCTTGTTGTCCTTGGTCGCGCGCAGGGCCTTGCCCGACGGCAGCAGGAAGTTGCGGGCGAAGCCGTCCTTCACCCGGACCACTTCACCCATCTGGCCGAGCTTGGCCACGCGTTCCAGCAAAATCACTTCCATCTTGGTTCTCCTTCAGTGCATTCGATTCGAAAAATTCATATGTCGTTGGCGGCGGGCGGGCCGCCGCGGCCGCCTTTGCGGGGGAAGCGGGCGCGCACGCCGAACAGGGTTTCGACCAGGCCGAGCAGCGCCAGCGCCGCAAACGGCCAGCCGAGGGCGAGGGCAGCCAGCCACACCGTGCCGATGACAAGGCCACGCCCCGGTGCACCGCGGGTGACCGCATGCACCACGGCGATGCCGAGCAGGCCGAAAGCCAGCAGAAGCGTGGCGGCGAGCAACTCGACCAGCAGGCCGATGAAGCCGGAGGCCACGATCGAGGCGAGGAATGCGCCGGCGAGCAGCGCCGCCGCCGCCTTGGGCAGCACCATCGCCGAGAGGTCCGGCCAGGGACGCATCAGCCGCCCCGACATCCTGGCGACATGGGCGGCAAGCCAGAGATTGACGAGCTGGGTCGCCATGGTCACCACCGCCGCGGCCGGCGGCATCACGGCGACGAGAAGGTCGGCGAGGCGCTCGGCGTCGGGCCCGGCTTCGCCGGCGCGCTCGGTAAGCATGGCGAGAAACAGGCTGCGCAGCGCCGCTTCATATTCGGCAAAGTCGCCGGCAACGAGCGGAATCAGCGAGGCCACCGCCAGGCTGCCGACCACCGCCGCCGCTAGTACCAGGCGGCCGACGGGAAACCATTCAAGCGGCGCGTCCGGCGCGCTCTGCCGCGCCATCAGCGCCAGATAGGCCATGACATAGGCCGGCAGGCCGACGCCGGCGACATAGGCAAGGGTCAGCTCGACGCCGAAGAACAGGCCGGTGAGCACGGCGGCGGTCGACGCGGCGACGAGGGCGGCGAGGTGCGACCAGCCGAGCCCGGCGATCAACACCGGCAGGGGAGCGAGATAGAACAGCGGCACGGCCAAGGCGCTGCCGGTCGCGACGGCGGCAACCATCAGGGCAGACGCCGCACCGGCGCCGAACGCTATGAGCCAAAGCATCATCATCGACGAGCTGTCCCGCTCCTTGGGGCGGTTAGAAGCGGAATCAGAAGTCCGCCTCAGCTGTGGGTCCAACGGGACATCCCGCGGACCGGTCGGAAATATTTCAGGCGAAAGCCCCCGGCATGGTTGCCGGAGGCCGAAAGTCACGCGATCAGCGGATCACGAAAGGCAACAGGCCGAGGAAGCGGGCGCGCTTGATGGCGGCCGCGAGCTCACGCTGCTTCTTGGCGGAAACCGCCGTGATGCGGGACGGTACGATCTTGCCGCGCTCGGAAATATAGCGCTGCAGCAGACGCACGTCCTTATAGTCGATCTTCGGCGCATTGGCGCCGGAGAACGGGCAGGTCTTGCGACGACGGAAGAAGGGACGGCGCGCGCCGCCCGCGGCGGAACCGCCGGTGCTACCGAAAGCCATCATTCACTCTCCACATTGGCGTTGGCTTCTTCGCGGTCACGGCGCGGGGGACGGTCGTCCCGACCACCGCCGAAGCCGCGGCCGCCGCCGCCGAAGCCGCGATCGCCACCGAAGCCGCGCTCGCCACGCTCGCCGCGATCGTCACGATCACGCTTCTGCAGCATCACCGACTGACCTTCCTCAAGCTCCTCGACCCGTATGGTCAGGAAGCGCAGGACGTCCTCGTCGAGCCGCATCTGGCGCTCCATCTCCGCGACGGCCGGAGCCGGGGCGTCGATGTTGAGCAGGGAGAAGTGGGCCTTGCGGTTCTTGCGGATGCGATAGGTGAGCGTCTTCACGCCCCAGTACTCGTTCTTGGAAACGGTACCGCCATTCGCCTCGATCACGCCTTTGAAACGGGCGGTCAATTCCTCGACCTGCTGCGCCGTCACGTCCTGGCGCGCGAGGAACACATGCTCATAAAGAGCCATGTCTCGTGCCTTTCCTTTTGTTTCCGCACTATTGCGGCTATCGTCCCGACGCCGAGCCCTTCGAGCCCCGGAAAGGCTCGAACAATCTCGAAGGCGGGGACACGGGACGCGCGGAACGCACATGGAATTCCGACATCGCGGCAAGCGCGACCGTCCGTTCAGCCCCCGGCCGGGACCGACAGTGCGCGCGCTTATACGCGAAAATGTCGGGAAATCAAGATTGCCGGGGCGGGCCCGCAAGCCTATCCCGGTGCCTTGGTCGCCGTCCGCGAGGGTTGTGCCTGTGGGCGAGCGGCGCCTTCCCGCCGCTTTCGGAGCCGCTCGCGCTTGACAGGGCAGGCGGGCCGGTGTTCCTGCCCGCGCTTAATTCGTTAACCTGCGGACAACATCTGCATGAGCACAGCTTTCGTTTTTCCTGGACAGGGCAGCCAAGTCGTCGGCATGGGCAAGTCGCTCGCCGACAACTTCGCGAGCGCCCGTCTCGTCTTCGCCGAGGTCGACGAAGCGCTCGGCGAGAAGCTGTCCGCGGTGATGTGGGACGGCCCGATCGAGACGCTGACATTGACCGCCAACGCCCAGCCGGCATTAATGGCGACCTCGCTGGCGGCGATCCGCGTGCTGGAGGCGGAGGCCGGGCTCGATCTCGCCCGTGACGCCGCCTTCGTGGCCGGCCATTCGCTCGGCGAATATTCGGCGCTGGCCGCCGCCGGTGCGTTCTCCGTTGCTGACGCTGCCCGTCTCCTGCGCCTGCGCGGTATCGCCATGCAGGCGGCAACTCCGGTGGGCACCGGGGCGATGGCGGCGATCCTCGGCCTCGACTACGACAAGGTGGTCGCGGTGGCCGAGGAAGCGGCGCAGGGCCAGGTCTGCGACATCGCCAATGACAACGCGCCGGGGCAGGTCGTCGTTTCCGGCGACGCGGCGGCCGTCGAGCGTGCCGTCGAGATCGCCAAACGCGAAGGCGCCGCCCGTGCCATTCTGCTTTCGGTTTCGGCCCCCTTCCATTGCCGCCTGATCGCCTCCGCCGCCGAGGCGATGCGTGAGGCGCTCGCTGCGGTTGCCGTTGCGACGCCGAAGGTGCCGGTCGTGGCCAATGTGACTGCCGCGCCGGTAGCCGATCCCGTCGAGATTCGCGATCTGCTGGTGCGCCAGGTGACCGGCACGGTGCGCTGGCGCGAATCAGTGACATTCATGGCCGGCGAGGGCGTGACGCGCCTCGTCGAAATTGGCGCCGGCAAGGTGCTGTCCGGCCTCACCAAGCGCATCGCCCGGCAGGTCGCTTCGACCAATGTAGGCACAGCGGAAGACGTGGCGGGCTTCGCGGTTTCCGCCGCTTCCGCCTGAGCAGCAGGAGTTTTCATGTTCGACCTGACCGGCAAGACCGCTCTCGTCACCGGCGCCACCGGCGGCATCGGCGGCGCCATCGCCACGGCGCTGCATGCGCGCGGTGCCACCGTCGCCATTTCGGGCACCCGCCGCGAAGCGCTGGACGCGCTTGCCGGCGAGCTCGGCGAGCGGGCCGTGGTGCTGCCCTGCAACCTCGCTTCCACCGAGGAGGTGGAGAAGCTGGTGCCGCAGGCTGAGGAGGCGTTCGGGGGCAATCTCGACATCCTCGTCAACAACGCCGGCATCACCCGCGACGCGCTGTTCGTGCGCATCTCCGACGAGGCGTGGGACACGGTGATCGCGGTGAACCTCACCGCCGGCTTCCGGCTGATGCGCGCCGCCGCCCGCAACATGATGCGTCGCCGTTCCGGCCGCATCATCGGCATCACCTCGATCGTCGGCGTTACCGGCAATGCCGGCCAGGGTAATTATGCCGCCGCCAAGGCCGGCATGATCGGCATGTCGAAGGCGCTGGCCAAGGAAGTGGCGGCGCGGGGGGTGACGGTAAACTGCATCGCGCCCGGCTTCATCGCCACGCCGATGACCGACGTGCTCAACGAGAAGCAGCGCGAAGCGATTCTCTCGGCCGTTCCGGCTGCGCGGCTGGGCACGCCGGAGGACATCGCGGCCGCCGCGGTCTATCTCGCCTCCAACGAGGGCGGCTATGTCACAGGCCAGACGCTGCATGTGAATGGCGGAATGGCGATGATCTGACGAAAGCTACTGAAATCCGGGCATTCCAGCGCCGTCCGCGTGCTGGTTTTACCAGATGAAGTGTGCTAACGACCGCCTCGGCTCACAGGGGGCCGGACACCGCGCAGAACAAGCGAGTCGTCCGCGACATCCTCTAATCGGGGCAAATAACAGGTCGTTGTCCGGGGCTTCCGGATGGCGACCGTGATGGAAATAACGTAGCAACCTCCTGATACGGACGAGGGTGAACCGATGAGCGATATTGCCGAGCGCGTGAAGAAAATCGTCGCCGAGCATCTGGGCGTGGAGCCCGAGAAGGTGACTGAGAATGCCAGCTTCATCGACGATCTCGGCGCAGACAGCCTCGACACCGTCGAGCTGGTGATGGCCTTTGAAGAGGCTTTCAATTGCGAGATCCCCGATGACGCCGCCGAGACGATCCTGACCGTCGGCGACGCAATCAAGTTCCTTGAAAAGAACGCCGCCTGAGGGTGGCGAGACGCGGCCGCGATGGCCGGTTTTCCCTCGGGGAGAACGCCGTCGCGGCACGCCGTGCTCCTGGTTCCGGAGAGATTGAATGAGGCGTGTCGTCGTTACCGGCCTCGGCATGGTGACGCCGCTCGGTTGCGGCGTCGAGACCAGCTGGAAGAACATCCTGGCGGGGAAGAGCGGCGCACGCGTCGTCGATAACTTCCAGGTAGATGACCTACCCTGCAAGATCGCCTGCCAGGTTCCGCGCGGCGATGGCTCTGATGGCAGCTTCAATCCCGACCAGTGGATGGAGCCGAAGGAGCAGCGCAAGGTCGACGATTTCATCATCTATGCGATGGCGGCTGCCAAGCAGGCGCTGGACGATGCCGGATGGCATCCCTCGACTTATGAAGAGCAGATCGTCTCGGGCGTGATGATCGGCTCCGGCATCGGCGGCCTGCAGGGCATCGCCGAGACCAGCCTCCTGTTGCAGGAGCGTGGTCCGCGCCGGGTTTCTCCCTTCTTCATTCCCGGGCGCCTGATCAATCTTGCCGGCGGCTATGTGTCGATCGCCCACGGGCTCAAGGGGCCGAACCACGCGGTGGTGACTGCCTGTTCGACCGGGGCTCACGCCATCGGCGATGCCGCGCGCCTGGTCGCGCTTGGCGATGCGGATGTGATGGTGGCCGGCGGCACCGAATCGCCCGTCAGCCGCATCGGCATGGCCGGCTTCGCCGCCTGCCGCGCGCTCTCGACGAGCTACAACGATACGCCGGAGAAGGCCTCGCGGCCCTATGACCGCGACCGCGACGGCTTCGTGATGGGCGAGGGTTCCGGCGTCGTGGTGGTCGAGGCGCTGGAGCACGCGCTGGCACGTGGCGCCAAGATTTATGGCGAGATCGTCGGCTACGGCATGTCCGGCGATGCCTTCCACATTACCGCTCCCTCCGAGGATGGCGATGGTGCCTATCGCTGCATGGGTGCGGCGCTGAAGCGGGCCGGCATCTCTGCCTCCGAGATTGACTACATCAACGCCCATGGCACCTCGACCATGGCGGACGAGATCGAACTCGGTGCGGTGCAGCGTCTGGTCGGCAATGCGGCGGCGACCATTTCGATGTCGTCGACCAAATCGTCGATCGGCCATCTTCTCGGCGCGGCCGGTGCGGTGGAGGCGATCTTCTCGTTGCTCGCCATTCGCGATCAGATCGCGCCGCCGACCATCAACCTCGACAATCCGTCGATGGAAACGCCGATCGATCTCGTTCCGCATAAGCCGCGCGAGCGGCAGGTGGAATATGCTTTGTCGAACTCGTTCGGCTTCGGTGGCACCAATGCGTCTTTGGTGTTCAAGCGCTACGCGCACTGATCGAGCGTCATCGATCGTACCTTAGGGGAGGTCGCGAGCCGGCTTCCCGCTTTCGCCATATTTGGAGGTAGTCTGCCTCCTGCGTTGCGCGGTCCCGCGGACGCTGCGGTCTTATCCTAAGGGTGAGGTCGTGGATTCAGCAAATGCGGCATGGTCCGCCCGGCGGGTTCGACCGATCCGTGCGGTACAGGCTTTTGCGAGGTCGCCATGACAGACGAGAACTCGCCGCCCCCCGGATCCACTCCCGCCGAGACGCCACCCGCTTCGCCGCCGTCGGAAGCCGCGAGTGCTGCTCCGCCTCCGCCGCGGCGTCCCGCCAAGAAGGCGAAGCCAGGCCGCAGGGCATCGGATCGGGCGAATCACCCGCTGGTGGTGGCCGGAAGCGCCGTGTTCACCCTGTTGCTCGTAGCCATCCTGCTCGGTGGGGCGGCGTTCTGGATCGGCAAGTCGCGCTATGTCGCACCGGGTCCGCTGACGGCCGACACCAGGCTGATCATTCCCGGCGACTACGGGCTGATGGACATTGCCGATCTGCTCGCCGCCAAGGGGCTCATCAACGATAAATGGGTCTTCGTCGCCGCGGCGGTGGGCACCCGGTCCTCAGGCAAGCTGAAGGCGGGGGAATATGCTTTCGTTGCCGGTGCTTCCTCGCGGGACGTGCTTGATACCCTCGTGTCCGGCAAGGTGATCGAATACAACCTCACCATCCCTGAAGGACTCACCAGCGACCAGATCGTCCAGCGGCTGGCCGAGTTCGAGGTGCTGTCTGGCACGGTGCGCCAGACCCCGCGCGAGGGCAGCCTGCTGCCCGAGACCTACAAGGTCACCCGCGGAACCTCGCGTGAGGACATATTGCGGCGCATGGCGCGTTCGCAGCAGGCGGTGCTGCAGGAAATCTGGCAGAAGCGCGATCCATCGGTCCCAGTGAAGACCCCGGAGGAACTCGTCATCCTTGCCTCCATCGTCGAGAAGGAGACGGGCCAGCCCGACGAGCGGCCGCGCGTCGCCGCCGTGTTCGTCAACCGGCTCGACAAGAAGATGCGGCTGCAGTCCGATCCGACCATCATCTATGGCCTTGTGCGCGGCAAGGGACGGCTGGAGCGGCCGATCACCCGTGCCGATATCACCACGCCGACGCCGTTCAACACCTACGCTATACCGGGCCTACCTCCGGGGCCGATCGGCAATCCCGGCCGCGCCTCGCTGGAGGCTACTGCCAATCCGGCAAAGACCAAGGACCTCTACTTCGTCGCCGACGGCACCGGTGGGCACGTCTTCGCGGAGAACCTCGAGCAGCACAACCGCAACGTGGCACGGTGGCGGCAGATCGAACGCCAGCAGCCGGCGGCGGCCGGCGTTTCCGGCAATACCGGCGCACCGCCAGCGGATTGAGCGCCATGACGGCTTGAGAGCTACGGCGTCGCTGGCTATGGTCCCGCCCTCCCGAAGAGTTCGGGCGGGGAGTGGGGTTGATGGCGCTGGCCAGTATGACGGGGTTCTCACGTACACAGGGGCTCTCGGGCGCCTGGAGCTGGGCGTGGGAACTCAAATCAGTCAACGGCAAGGGGCTGGACCTGCGCCTGCGCATGCCGGTGGGCTGGGACATCCTTGAAGCGCCGCTCAAAGCCATTGCCGCTGGCCGGCTGTCCCGCGGCAACATCAACGCCAACCTGACCATGACGCGCAGCGATTCGGCCGTCAGCGTACGGGTCAATGAAGAGGTGTTGCGTGCGGTGGCGGCCACGGTTTCGCGGATCAGCCGCGAGATGGGCGCGCCGCCAGTACAACTGGAAAGCCTGCTTGGCCTTAAAGGGGTGCTGGAAATCGCCGAAGCCGAGGACACGCCGGAACAGCGCAAGGCGGCGGAGGCGGCGGTGACTGCCGGCTTCGAGGCGGCGCTCCATGCGCTCATCGACATGCGCGCCAGCGAGGGAGCAGCCCTCGGTGCCGTCCTCAACGAACGCCTCGACGGCATCGAGCGGCTGACGGCGGCGGCCGAAGCCAATCCAGCCCGTCAACCGGAAGCGATCCGCGCCAAACTCGCCGAGCAGATCGCCGCATTGACCGGCGGCGGCAAGGCCTTCGATCCGGATCGGCTGCATCAAGAGGCGTTGCTGCTTGCCAGCAAGGTCGATGTGCGCGAGGAACTCGACCGGCTGGTCGCCCATGTGGCGGCCGCCCGTGCCATGCTGGCCGAGGGTGGACCGGTGGGGCGGCGGCTCGATTTCCTCGCCCAGGAATTCAACCGCGAGACCAATACCCTGTGCTCCAAGGCCAATGACGTGTCGCTGACGGCGATCGGGCTTGAGCTCAAGGGGATCGTCGAGCAGTTCCGCGAACAGGTCCAGAATATCGAGTGACGCGCATGATCCCGGCCCGAACCGAAATCTCCATCGCCCGGCGCGGGCTGATGCTGGTGCTGTCCTCGCCGTCCGGGGCCGGTAAGTCGACCCTGGCGCGGCTGTTGCTGGAGAAGCACCCCGAGATCCATCTCTCGGTGTCGGTGACGACGCGCGAGCGCCGGCCGAGCGAGGTGGAGGGGATCCACTATCACTTCGTCAGCCGTGATCGCTTCGAGCGGCTGCGCGATACCAATGACCTGCTCGAATCGGCGGAGGTGCACGGCAATTTCTACGGCACGCCGCGCGAGCCGGTGGAGGCGGCGCTTGCCGCGGGCCGCGACGTGCTGTTCGACATCGATTATCAGGGCACGCTGCAGCTGTACGAGAAGATGCGCTCCGACATTGTTGGCGTGTTCATCCTGCCGCCGTCGGCCACCGAGCTGAAGCAGCGGTTGGAGCGCCGCGCCGAGGACGCCTCCGGGGTGATCGAGAAGCGGCTGAAGAACGCCCGCACCGAGATTGCCCACTGGACGGAATACGACTACGTGCTGGTGAATCAGGATCTCGACAGGACCTTCACTTCCCTGCGCAACATCCTTGCCTCCGAGCGTCTGCGCCGCGAGCGCCAGCTCGGCCTGCCGCCGATCATCGAGCGGTTGGACGAGGAACTGGCTGGGCTCACAGACTGACAGATACCTTGCCGGTGCGCAGCGCGGTGAACGCGTTGGCGAGAGCGACGAAGCCTTCCACCGACACCTGCTCGGCGCGTTCGGTCGGCTCGATGCCGGCGGCTTCCAACAAGGCGAGCGGATCGACGCCGAGGCTCTTCAGGCTCTGGCGCAGCATCTTGCGGCGCTGGCCGAAGGCCGCCTCGGTGACCCGCTCCAATATCCGCCTGTCGCAGGGCAGGGGCACGGTCCGCGGCACGATATGCACCACCGAGGACGTGACTTTCGGCGGGGGTACGAAGGCGGAAGGCGCCACATCGAAGGCGATGCGCGCCGTGGCTCGCCAGCCGGTGAGCACGGCTAGACGCCCATAGTGATCGGAGCCGGGCGTGGCGACGATGCGTTCGGCCACCTCGCGCTGGAACATCAGCGTCAGGCTCTCATAGAAGGGTGGCCAGGGCTCGGCCGAGAGCCAGCCGACAAGCAGTGGCGTGCCGATATTGTAGGGCAGGTTGGCGACGATGCAGGATCGGCCCGCGGCCCGCGGCGCGAAGTCGGTGGCGAGGGCGTCCCCCTCGATGATCTCCAGCCGGCCGGGATAGTGCGCAGCGACCTCATTCAGCGCTGCGATGCAGCGCGCGTCTCTCTCGACCGCCACTACGTGCTTCGCGCCGAGAGCCAGCAAGGCACGGGTAAGGCCGCCAGGACCCGGTCCGACCTCGAACACTGTCATCTCCTCCAGCGTGCCGGCTGTGCGGGCAATGCGGGAGGTGAGGTTGAGGTCGAGCAGGAAATTCTGACCGAGCGACTTCAGCGCGGACAGGCCGTGGCTGCGGATGACGTCGCGCAGTGGCGGCAGGTCGTCGATGGCGCTCATTCGGCGGCGTCCGCCCTGGCGTCGGCGCCGGCGAGGCGGTCGGCGAGGCGGATTGCCTCGATCAGGCTCGACGGATTGGCGCGCCCGGTGCCGGCAATGTCGAAGGCGGTGCCATGATCGGGCGAGGTGCGCACGAAGGGCAGGCCGAGGGTGACGTTGACTCCGGTATCGAAGGCCAGCGTCTTCACCGGCGCCAGCACCTGATCGTGATAGGCGCCGATGACGACGTCATAGGTCCGTCGCGCCGCGGCGTGGAACAGCGTGTCGGCCGGCAGCGGTCCGCGCGCATCGATTCCGAGGGCGCGCAGGGCATCAACGGCGGGCCGTGTGATTTCCTCGTCTTCGCGACCGATGGTGCCGTCTTCACCGGCATGCGGATTGAGCCCGCATACCGCGATGCGCGGGGCGGCGATGCCGAAGCGTCGGATGAGGTCGGCGGCGGCTATGCGCCCGGTCTCCACCAACAATTCGACGGTGAGAAGGCGCGGAACGTCGGTGATCGGCACATGGATAGTGGCCGGGATGACCGCCAGTTCAGGCGACCAGATCATCATCACCGGCCGCGGCGCCGGCGTGCCGCACAGATGCGCGAGATACTCGGTGTGACCGGGAAAAGGGAAGCCGTTGGCATAAAGCACCGACTTGGCGATCGGATTGGTGACGATCGCCCGTGCCTGGCCGTTGCGGACCAGAGCAACGGCGGCATCGATGGCAGCCTGCGCTGCCGGGCCGCTCGACGCGTCGGGCCGGCCGGGTGTCGCGGTGACGGTTGGCCCGGTGGGAACGACCGGGAGGGCGGCTGCAAAAGTGGCCGCGGCGTCGTGTGGGTCAGCCTCGACAATATCGAGCGCAAGACCGAGATGCTTGGCGCGGGCGGCGAGGCAGGCCGGATCGCCGGTGACGAAGAAGGGCGGCAGCCGCAGCTCTTGCCGTCGCAGCCAGGCCGCCAGCACGATGTCCGGCCCGATACCCGCCGGTTCGCCCAACGACAGCGCGAGCGGGGAGGAGAGGGCGCTCATCGACGCGTGTCAGCGATACTGGATCATGGCGCTCTTGCGCGCTTCCGCAAGCAGGCGGGCCGATTGGGTCTCGAACTGCTTGCTCTGCAGTTCGTTGCGGACCTCGCGCTTCTGCGCACTCTCGCCGACGACCTCGCGGCGGCTACAGACGGCAACCATCTCGATGCCGGCCTGCGTCACCTCCGGCTGGGTGGTCTGGCCGACCGGAGTATCGTCCATGATCTTGCGCAACGCCGGAGGCATGTCGGCCGAGGTGCGGATTACCGGATCACGCACCACGGTCTCGCGCAGCTGGCGGGCGGCGGCGACGCCGGCGTCGCAGTCGGTGAAGGACCGGCGCAGAGCATTCGCCTCGGCTATGCGCTGCGAGCGCAGTGCCGGCGGGGCGGTACGCGAGACGACGAGGACGATCTGGCGCACGGTGTATTCAGTGGTGCGCTGGGCCTTGGCGACATCGGCGCCCTTGGCGTTCAACGCGGCGAAGATGTCGGAATCGCGCACCGTGGTCGCCGACGAGAAGCGCCCGCGCACATAGTTGTTCCACACATAGTCCGCCCGCATCTTCTGCTTGAGGATGCGGGCATCGATACCTGCCTGCGACAGCGCCTGGGTGAGCTGCTCGGATGTACGGCCGGAACGGCTCGCCATGTTGGCGAACATCTTGTTCACTTCCGCGTCATCGATGGTGATGCCATAGCGATTGGCGGTGAATATCTTCAGCCGCTCGTCGATCAGCTCCTCCAGGGACTGCTTGCTGTTCAGCGACCGGCGTTCGGTAAGCTGGATGAGCTTGATGCGCTGGCTGACGTCGAAGCTGGTGATGGGGTCACCCTGCACCATCACGACGATCTGTTGAGCCTTGGCCGGTGAGGGGGCCAGGAACGCTGGCAATGCAAGGCCGGCGCATAGCAGGGCCGCGCGGGAAATGCCCTTGAATGAACGGGACGCGGGGGTCGAATGGATGCGCGAAACCTGCTTGCGATGACCCTTCGTAAGCATAGCGCAACCCTTCTCCCTTTTTCCGGCGGACCCTACCGCGATCATGGCTGTTCTGGCCGTTGGTTGTGGCGTCAATGCGACGCTCCGGACGGCGTCGTCACTCGGACGAAGAACTGTCGCCGACGCCGGTCGAGAAGCCGACAGTCCCGAGCGTACGCAGGGTGAGGGTCAGCAGCACGGTGTCGACGCGCTCACGGTTGCCGCTCTCGGTATAGTCCGACTTGTAGCTCAGGGTGATGCCGAAGCACTCGTCCATGTAGCTCACGCCGAACAGCGTGTAGTCGATCTCATCGACCTGGAAATTGTAGCGGGCGGCTGCCTGCAGGCTCCAGTTCTGGTCGATCTTGTAGCTGCCGGTGCCCAGCACGCCCTCGCGCTGCTCATAATAGCCGAGCAGCGGCTGAGCGGCATAGAGACCGTAGATGGCGCCGACCGTCAGCTTGTTGATGGTGGCGCGGCCTTCGACCTCGTAGCGCTCGACCGCCCAGTCGTCTTCGGCGAAGCGGAAGCGGTTGATCAGAGCGAAATTCTGCGTCGGGGCGTAGTAGAGGCGTGCCACATAGTCGGACAGGTCGTCGTCGAGACCGGATTCGAGGCCGGTATTGGCCATGTCGCCGATCGCGTACGAGTTCTGCCCGGCCAGCTGATAGGACTGGCCGATGAGCGCGTTCACCTGCCCGACGCCGCCGATGAAGGCGTTGTACTGGATGCCGTAGTTGACACGGCTGCCACCCTCGACCCGGTCGTAGCCGGAGAACTTGTTGATCTCGAACAGGTTGGTGTCGTCGAAGATCAGGCTCTGCGCGTCTTCATTCGGGAACTGCCCGATGTCGGTCTCATTCGGCCGTACGATGATCTGGGCGATCGGCTCGATGGTCTGGGTGCCCCACTTCTCGGTGGACATGAAGGGGTAGCGATATTCGAGGCCGATGGCGGGCATGGCGCGGACGAGCGACTGGTCGCTGCTCGACAGCCACGGATAATCCTGTTCCTCGGCCTGCACCGAGGCGACATCCACCTGGGCGTTGAGGAACGGCGTCCACATCTGGCCGGCATCGTCGATGAAGGTGCGGCGCCAGTTCGCGACGCCCGACAGACGCGTATAGCTGCCGGCCATGCCGCGCATCAGGCAGTCCTGGCGCTGCTGGGCGGGGTCGGCTCCGACGGCGTTCAGGTCGCACTCGTTGGTTGCGCCCTGAATGATCTCCGGCACGACAAACGCCGCGGAGGTGGCGCGCAGGTCGACTTCCTGGCGGGTCAGGGCGGTAAAGTTGAAATCGTAACTGAACTCGCCGCCGAATACCGACTGGTCGAGGGTCTTGCTGTAGTCCAGGACGCCGACGATCGGCAGCTGGTCCTGGTCGTCATATTCCGTGAGGCCCTGGAAATACATGCCGCGCAGATCGAAATAGGACCGGTCTCCCTGACCGACCAAATAGAGCTGCGAGGTGACCTCTTTTACATTGTCGTTGATGAACTGGTAGTCTTCGAGGAAGGTCTTGTCTGACGTCAGCCAGCCGTCCCAGCCCCAGTACCAGTTCTGGTTGATGTTGAAGCGGCCATGCGTCTCGACGAAGCCGCGATTGTCGCGATAGCCCGGCGTCCCAAGGAACTCGTCCTTGTCCATCTGGTCAATCCAGGCGCCGCGCACGCTGTAGGTTCCGGTCTCCAGCCGGTGGCGGAATTCGGCGTCGAGCACCACACCCTGCTTGGAGACGAGGAGCGGCGAGAACGTCACGTCCATATTGGGCGCGATGTTCCAGAAATACGGCACCGTGCCGCCGAAGCCGATCTCGGACGTATTGATGAACTGCGGCATCAGGAAGCCCGACTTGCGTTTGACGGTCGGGTCCGGAGCCTCGAGATAGGGCACCCATGCAATCGGAACGCCGAGAAACTCCAGGCTGGCGTTCTGGAAATAGATGGTCTGCTCTTTTTCCTTGTGGATGATGCGCGCAGCCTTGATCTGCCAGAGTGGCGGCTTTTCCGGATTCGTTTTGCACGGTTCGCAGGGCGTGTAGGCGCCGCTGGTGAGCACCGTGGTGTCACCGCCCTCGCGATCGGCGCGAGCCGCGGCGAAATGCAGGTTATCCGGCGTGTCGATACGCAGCGAGTTGACGAAGCCGTCAGCGAAATTTTCCGACAGATTGAGGCTCTCGGCGGCGATGACCTTGCCGTCCTTGTCCTTCAGCCGCACGCCGCCTTCCGCCTTCAGACGGTTGTTGGCACGATCATAGACGACGCGTTTCGCCTCAAGCACGGCGCCGTCGTAATAGATCTGCACGTTGCCGTCGGCGATGACCTCGTTGCGGTTGTAGTCATAGACCAGCTCATCCGCCGTCACCAACATCTTGGCGTTCGGATCGGTCTGGCGCTGGGTCAGCAGCTCGCGAGCGGCAGCGGTGTTTGCCTCCTGGGCAATAGCTCCGCCTGCCGGAGCGAAGACGCCCAGCGCACTGCACAAAATCGTCGAGAACAGCCAACTGGCGAGGCGCCTGCGATGCCCTTCGGACACCGGGGTGACCTTGCCAATGTAGCCGGCTGGTACGCGGCCGACCTTCATCCGTCCTCCCGGTGAAGCAGGATGAGAACCCCCATCAATGCCCCAACGACTGCTGGAAACCACGCTGCGATAATGGGATGCACGATCCCAACCTCACCAAGATCCTCGGCGAGCTTGGTCGATACATAAAGCAGAAACCCCGCGGCCACGCCACCGAGAATCGTCTGCCCGATGCCGCCGAAGCGGAACACGCGCAGGCTGACCGATGCGGCGATGAGGACCATCGCCAGCAGCAGAACCGGCCGTGCCAGAAGGCTTTGATACTGCAACCGATAGCGCTCGGCACCGAAGCCGACGCGGGTCGCCGCCTCGATCGCCTCAGGCAGATCCCAGAACGACACGGTCTCGCTCTGCAGGGTCTCCTGCACCTGATCGGGGGTGAGATTGGTTGCGACCATGTAGGTATCGTAGTTCTGAATGCCTATCGTGGGGGTAAGGACCCGCACTTCGTTGAGTCGCCAGGCCCCCGCTTCCAGAACGGCGTTGCGGGCCTCGATCCGTTCCACCAGCTTTCCATCGGAACCGAACAAGAAGACGTTAACGCCGGATAATTGGCGCCCGCCCCCGGTCTGGGCGGCTGCCTCGATGATGGCTTGGCCGTCGACGCTCTGTTGGCGGATCCAGAAGCCGCTATTGGTCGAGGCGAACAGGCCGGTCTGGCGGTTGAATATCTCCGCTTCGATGCGATTCGCACGCTCCTTGAAGTCGGCGGATATCGGATTGTAGAGCGTGGTCGAGAGAATCCCGAGCGCCACCGCGCAGATCGCTGCCGGCGAGATGAACTGCCAGGCCGAGATGCCGGCGGCGCGCGCCACCACCAGTTCCAGCCGCCGCGACAGGGTGAGGAACGTGCCGATGGCGCCGAAGAGCACGGCGAAGGGCAGCAACTGCTCGGTGAAGAATGGCGCCCGGTAGATGGTGAGCAGGAACAGGGTCAGCGTGTCGATGTCCCTCTCGCCCACGCGCCGCGACATCTCGAGGAAGTCGATGAGCATGATGAGGAACACGCAGCCGAAAAAGATGCCGAGCACCGAATTCAGGAATCGGCGGGCGAAATAGATTCCGAGCGTGCGTCCGATCACCGCATCGCTCCCATCGTCCGAATGATACGCATGCGGGTCAGTTCACGGTCTCGCGCACGACGCGCTGGGCGAGGGCATCGAGCCGGCGCCGAATCGCCTCGGGCATCCGTGGCTTGAAGCGGCCACTGAGCGAGAGCGCCGAGCCGACGATGACGAGGATCGGCACCAGATAGACGAAGGGTACCAGGCCGGCATTGTTGCGCACCTGCTGAATGAGCCCGAAGCTGAGCACCTGCAGGGTGATCACAAAGGGCGCGGTGGCGGCGAGGGCGAGCCCGCGTCCTTCGCGGGTCGTGCGGGGCTCCGCCAGCGCCGCCGCCGCGATGCCGAAGAAGGCAAGCACATAGAGCGGCAGCGACAGCCGACGGTGGATCTCCTCGGTGAAGCGGCCGGGATCGCGTTGATACGCCGGATCGTCGGCGGGAGGGCTCAGCAGTTCGCGGAAGCTGCGTTCCGGCGCGCGATAGACCGGGCTGTCGCTCCCGGCGGTGAAGGGCGACAAGTCGAAGGCGTAGCGCTGGAACTCGACGACGTTGCTGTCCTGCTTGCCAGGGGTGCGGCGGTGGATCGCGCCTTCCTCGAGAATCAGGAACGTGCCTTTCTCGGTGTCGACGATCTGCCCGCGATCAGCGAGATAGGTGCTGATTTCCTCGGGGTTTCGCGCGTCGTTAATGAAGATGCCGCCCAGCACGCCGGTGGTGTTGCGCTCCCGCACGTTGAACACCATGCCCGGTGCCAGGGTGGTGAAGCGTCCCGGCTGGGCGATGAAGGCGACCACGTCCGCGCGTACGCGCGTGATCTCATAGCGGAACTGCCGCAGAGCCGCCGGCACCAGCTCCATGGAAAGAGCGGTGCAGAGTGCGGCGACCAGGACCGCCAATATGATCAGCGGGCGCAGGAACCGGATGGTCGAGATGCCGGCGGCGCTGGAGACGACGATCTCCGAATCGCTGTTCATGCGGAACAGTGTGTGGGCGACCGCGAGGAACAGAGCTGCCGGCGCCAGCGCCAGCACCAGCGCCGGCAAGGCGAGGCTGGTGATGAAGACGAAGGCAAGGATGGTCTGCCCCTGGGTCGTCATGATGTCGAGTTCGCGCAGCGCCTGGGTGATCCAGATCATGCCGGCCAGCACGGCCAGCGTGCCGACGAACGCCGTGCCCGCCGAGCGGAACACGTAGCGATCAAGGCGGGTCATCAATGGGCGTTCCTCATCATACCTTCCGAAACGTCCCCTGCGACCATCGTGCACCGAGGTGCGCGACCTCTTTCTCCACGATGAATAAGCGGGCTCGCCGCCCGGTGCAAATCCCGCTGGGTGCGAGGCTGTTAACTCCGGTCGACGGTGCCTCTCGTCGTCAGGTCGCGAATGGTCTAAACAGGCCCAATGGCTCAAACCTGCCAGTACAAAGGTGCCCGATTATGGCCGACGGCGTGAAGATCAGCTTTGCCAAATTTCCTGCGACCCTCGATGGCTTCAGCGTGCTGCTGGCCGCTTCGGGCGCGGCGGGCGGGCGGGCTGGCCTGTCGGTGGTAGCCGAAGCGCTGGTAGCGCCGGCCGGCGATCTTCTCGAACGCGCCGGAGCGGCGGACCGCTTCGACGGCAAGAGCGGAACCGTTCTCGATCTTCTGGCGCCGGCCGGGCTTTCCCTGCCGCGTCTTCTCGTGTTCGGCGTCGGCAAGGCGCCCGATCTCCGGCCGATCGATTGGCTGACGCTTGGCGGCGCCATCATGGGCAAGCTACCGGATTCGGCCGGCGATGTCGGCATCCTGGTCGATCTTCCCGGCGTGGAGGTGAGCGCCCAGGCCGCGGCGGAGGTGGCGTTGGGCCTGAGGCTGCGCGCCTATGCCTTTGATCGCTACAAGACGAAAAAGAAATCCGAGGACGCGTCCGGCAAGCTGCGCGTTACCCTTTATGTCAGCGACGATGTCGCGACCAAGCGTGCGTGGAAGAAGCGCGAGGGAATCGGCGAGGGCGTGGTGATCGCCCGCGATCTCGTGAACGAGCCCGCCAATGTGCTCACCCCGACCGAGTTCGCCCGCCGCGCCGGCGACCTCGCCAAGGTCGGCGTCGATGTCGAGGTGATGGGCGAGAAGGACCTGAAGAAGATCGGCATGCGTGCGCTGCTCGGTGTAGGGCAGGGCTCGGATGAGGAAAGCCAGGTGGTGGTGATGCGCTGGAACGGCGGCAAGAGCGATGCCGCCCCGGTCGCGTTCATCGGCAAAGGCGTCGTGTTCGACACTGGCGGCATCTCCATCAAGCCGGCCGCCGGCATGGAAGACATGAAGGGCGACATGGCCGGCGCCGCCTGTGTGGTCGGACTGATGCATGCGCTCGCGCGCCGCAAGGCCAAGGTGAACGCCGTCGGCGTCATCGGCCTCGTCGAAAACATGCCGGACGGCAAGGCGCAGCGGCCTGGCGACATTGTCACCTCGATGTCGGGCCAGACCATCGAGATCATCAACACCGATGCCGAGGGCCGGCTCGTGCTCGGCGACGTGCTCTGGTACACCAAGGAGCGTTTCAAGCCGCGCTTCATGGTGAACCTTGCCACGCTCACCGGCGCCATCCTGGTGGCGCTCGGCACGGAGAATGCCGGTCTGTTCTCGAATGACGACGCTCTCGCCGCCAGCCTCCACGAAGCCGGGCTCGAGACTGGCGAGAAGGTGTGGCGCATGCCGCTCTCGCCCGAATACGACAAGCTGATCGATTCGAAGTTCGCCGATATGAAGAACACCGGCGGCCGTTTCGGCGGCTCGATCACCGCCGCGCAGTTCCTTCAGCGCTTCGTCGGCACGGTGCCGTGGGCGCATCTCGACATTGCCGGCACGGGCATGTCCTCGCCGCAGAGCGAGATCAATCGCAGCTGGGGCGGTGGCTGGGGCGTGCGGCTGCTCGATCGCCTGGTGGCGCACCAGTACGAGGATTGAGCCGGGGGCGCAGCCGTGACGGAGGTCTTCTTCTATCACCTGAAGGAACGGCCGCTGGAAGCGGCGCTGCCGCAACTGCTCGAAAAATGCATCGAGCGGGGCTGGCGCTGCATCGTGCAGGCTTCCTCGCCCGAGCGGGTCGATGCACTTGATCAGCATTTATGGACCTACGCCGAGGCTTCCTTTCTTCCGCACGGCACCGACCGGCAGCCGGAACCGCAGCGACAACCCGTGTTGCTGACCGAAGGCGCGGGCAATCCGAATGGCGCGCAGGTCCGCTTTCTCGTCGAGGACGCCACGCTCGACGACGCCTCGCCCTATGTGCGGGTGATACATATGTTCGACGATAGCGACCCGGCCCGGATCGAGCGTGCCCGGCACGGCTGGCGCGCCGCCCGGGCCGCGGGGCACGAGGTTGCCTATTGGCAGCAGGATTCGCAGGGACGCTGGACGCGCAAGTAAGGCGGGCGGCCGAATCCAACTGCGGCGTGGTCTGGGCGGGTGCCTTCCGCAGCCTGTGGATGACCTCGGCGCGGCGTTAATGAACGGTTAAGCTTACTCATTGATTTCAAAAAGCTTTCCGTTTTCGCCCTTTTCAGGCGGACCTACTCCGTTGCCTCCCTCAAAATGTGTCTGGAGCGCAACACCTGCCCGCGGAATGCCCTTTCGTCGCCCAATTCCGGCACTTTGGCTTTGCGCCCCGAAACCGATTCAAACAATATCGTCTGCGGATGCCGTGCTTCACGTGCGGTGGCTCCTGACAATCGAAAACCCAACATTGTCCAATTTGGGGGAGAATGAAGTGAAGACGGTCATGAAGAATATCCTGCTCGGCTCGGTGGCTGGGCTCGCGATGGTCGGGACTGCTGCGGCGGCCGATCTGCCTGTGAAGGCGAAGGCTGCGGAATATGTGAAGATCTGCTCGACCTACGGCGCGGGCTTCTACTACATTCCGGGCACCGATACCTGCCTGAAGGTCGGCGGCTTCGTGCAGGCCGACTATTACTACCAGGACTACGACTACCTGAACAACGCTGACTTCCAGTCCTCCTACTTCCGCACCCGCGGCACCATCCGTCTGGATGCCCGCACGCAGACCGAGTACGGCACCCTGCGTTCGTTCATCGACCTGCGCGCCACCTACGGCGACGGTCTCGGCAACGTCTACGGCGACGGCGGCGACTCCACTGCCCTCAACCTCGACAAGGGTTACATCCAGTTCGCTGGTTTCACCTTCGGTAAGGTTCAGTCGTTCTTCGACTACTATGCCGACAACAACGTTTGGGGCTTCGACTCCCCGGCGCTGACCGCCGACACCAACGTGACCGCGGCTGCCTACACCGCCGACTTCGGCGGCGGCTTCACGGCCACCATCTCGATCGAAGACGACTCTTCGCGTTCGAACGGCGACAGCCTCGGCAACGTCGCTCAGCCCGATATCCCGGCGCTGATCGGCAACATCAACTACGAAGGCGAGTGGGGCGGCTTCCAGATCGCCGGTGCCGTTCGTCAGCTCGACGACAGCTACTACGACCCCTTCGGCATCACCACCGATGACTCGGTTGGTTGGGCCGTTCTCGGCGGCGTGAAGTTCAACCTGCCGACCCTCGGCGAAGGTGACACGCTGTACATCGAAGGTGCCTACGGCAGCGGTGCGGTCGGTTACACCGGCATCAACGGCGGCTTCTCGACCATCAGCGGCCAGCTGGCTCAGGACCTCTACTACAACTCGGTCACCAACACCCTCGAGACGGGTGATGCCTGGACGATCGCGGCCGAACTCACCCACTTCTTCACGCCCCAGGTCTTCGGCGTGCTGTATGGCAACTACGGCCAGCTCAGCGCTCCGTCTGCGGCTGTCGATTTCGGTGGTTACTCCGACTACAACATCTGGTCGCTCGGCGGCAGCCTGAACTGGTCGCCGGTGAAGAACCTGCTCTTCGTCGCCCAGTACACCTTCATGCAGACCGACTACGACAACCCGGTCCTGAACGACTACGGTTCGTTCATCGACAGCTCGAACGCCCAGCAGGTCATCCTGTCGGTGCGTCGTACCTTCTGATCCTTTCGGGTCTGAATGCCTTGGAAACCCCGGCCTTGTGCCGGGGTTTCTTTTTTGTCGAATGCCGTTGCCGTGCTGTCGGAAATGCCGATAGGTGATCCTCGCCGGCTCGATGAGGCGGAGCAGGGATCTCGGCCGCCCTTGCCGGCACATCGTTGCAGACTTTTTTCTGGCACCTTTGTCGAGACGGGTTGTCCTGAAGCCGAGTCTCAGCGTCACACGGCTTATCGCTCCGCACGCAAATTCCGTTCGCCTGCCATGAGGGCATGTCTTGCGCGCATCGATGGCAACGGGGATAGACGTGGAGATTCCGCGTCATGGCTCCTTGGGAGCTGCCGGACTTTCTCAGGACTGGAAATATCGGCTGTGCCGGAATGCCGGATCGCGACGTCAGTCGCCGGCCGCTTCCAAGGCGTCGATTTCGGAAGAAAGCGTGATCCAGCTCTCTTCCTCGCTGCCGAGCTTTCCGCTCTGCTCGCTTCGCTGCCGCCCCAGTTCGGCAGCCTTTTGCGGGTTCTTGATATAAAGCGATGCATCGGCAAGCTGGCTGTCGAGTTCGGCGATCTGCCGCTCCAGCCGTGCCATGCGTGCTTCTACATCCTTCAGTTTCTTGCGCAGTGGCGCCGCTTCGGCCCGCCGGCGTGCCGCGATCTGGCGGGAGGTATCCAATTTGGGGAGGGAGCGTTCATCCTTGCGATCGGAGCGACGCAACACCAGCTTGCGATACTCGTCGAGATCGCCGTCATAGGGTGCGACGGTCCGGTCGGCGACCAGCCAGAGCCGCTCGGCACAGGCATCGAGCAGCGAGCGATCATGGCTGACCAGAATCACCGCTCCCGGATAGTCGTTGATTGCTTCGACCAGCGCCTGCCGGGCGGCGATGTCGAGATGGTTGGTCGGCTCGTCCAGAATCAGCAGGTGCGGGCCGTGAAAGGCGGCGAGCCCGAGCAGCAGCCGAGCCTTCTCGCCGCCTGACAGGGACGAGACCGGTGTATTGGCCGCAGGGCCGGAAAAGCCCAGTTCCGCCGCCCGTGACCTCACCTTGGCCTCCGGCGCCTCGGGCATCAGCCGGCGGATGTGGTGAAAGGCGCTTTCATCCGCCACCAACTCGTCGAGTTGATGCTGGGCCAGATAGGCGATGTCGAGGCCCGCGGCCCGAACCATGCGTCCGGCAAGCGGCTCCAGCCGGCCGGAGATCAGTTTGGCAAAGGTGGACTTGCCATTGCCGTTTGGTCCTAGCAACGCGATGCGGTCGTCATGGTCAATGCGCAATGTGAGGTTGCGCAGCACCGGATTGCCGGGTTCGTAGCCGACCGATACGCCGTCCAGCGTCAGGATGGGAGGGGAGGGGATGCGTTCGGGATGGCGGATCGAGATCGCCGCCGATGCTTCGCCGACCTCTTCGGCGATAGGCTCCATCCGAGCCAACGCCTTGAGGCGCGATTGCGCCTGTCGTGCCTTGGTCGCCTTGGCGCGGAAGCGCTCGACGAAGGCTTCCATATGCCGGCGCTTGGCTTCCTGCTTGGCACGCAGCTTCTGGTTCTGCTGCAGCTTCTCGGCGCGCTGGCGCTCGAAGGAATCGTAGCCGCCGCGCCAGAGCTGGAGCTTGCCGCGGTCGAGATGCAGGATGAACGAGACGGACTCGTTCAACAGTTCGCGGTCGTGGCTGACGATCAGGACGGTGCGCGGATAATGGGCGAGATAGTCCTGCAGCCAGAGCGTGCCTTCGAGATCGAGATAGTTGGTCGGCTCGTCGAGCAGCAACAGATCCGGCTCGGCGAACAGGATGGCGGCGAGGGCGACGCGCATGCGCCACCCGCCGGAAAATTCCGAGCAGGGACGCTGCTGTGCGGTGTCGTCGAAACCGAGGCCGGCGAGGATGCGAGCGGCGCGGGCCGGCGCGGCATGCGCGTCTATATCGACGAGCCTGGTTTCGATTTCGGCGATCCGGGCCGGATCGGTGGCGGCCGCGCTTTCGGCGATAAGCTGCGCCCGCTCGATATCGGCGGCGAGCACCACGTCGATCAGTCTCTCCGGACCGGCGGGGGCTTCCTGGGCTACCTGGCCGATGCGGGCACCGTTGGGGATACGGATCTGACCGCTCTCCAGCGACAACTCGCCGGTGATGGCGCGGAACAGCGTGGTCTTGCCGGTGCCGTTGCGGCCGACAAGGCCGACCCGCGCGCCTTCCGGTATGGCGGCGGAAGCGTGGTCGATCAGCAGGCGGCCCGCGAGGCGCAGCGATATGTCGTCGAGTGTGATCACCCGTGCCTTTTGCCTTGCCCGACGAGCCGGGGCAAGTGCGTTAGCTGCCGGCGGCGCGATCCGGATGCCGGTTCTGCTTTCGCGCTGTAAGGCGATCAGATCCAGCGACGGGGTGGCGGCATTGGCGAGAAACCAGCTTAGCAGAGCGTGCGCCTGTCCGCGATGATGGGTCTGGTGATTGAAAAAATTACCCAGTGCGATGTCGGGCGGTTGCGCGAATGAAGCGCCGGAACTGTTGGTGTAGCGGATGTCGGCGGCCAGGGCTGGCCCGTCGAGAGTCGCGACGAAAGCGTTGATCCAGCTATCCTCGGTGGTACGGGCTTGGCTCCGTGCATGGAGATTCTCGAACAACGGGGCATCGAGGCGGGAAGGCTCTTCGCCCTCGCCGGTGAAACGCTTCATCCATATGCGATCAGCAACCAGTAAATGATTGAGTTTCCTGTCAGGCGCCGTGAGAAACTGGATCGCGGCATGGGGAACTGGGATCCCTCCTGAGCGAGGAGGTCCTGATGGAAGCCGTCGCGAAGAAGCCGCACAGCGATCGTGAAGGCGATCGGGTTGAGGTGATGAATGAGCCGGACGAGGTCGCGGCGATGCTGTGGCTGAATGAGCTGGGTTGGGGCGTCCGGCGGATCGCGCGCGAGCTCGGGTGCAGCCACATGACAGTGCGCCGCTATGTTGCGGCCGGGAGGGTGGGCGCGCGCGAGGGTGACGGTGCTGGTCGGCGACGACGGGATCGTCGTCAGCCATGGCGGGGCCGAGGACGCCCGTCATAAAGCGCGCTGCGGCCACGGCGAGCGGGCCATCCGTCCCGAGCATCTCGACGGCATCGTCGGTGCCACCGGCAAGGCGACGGCGCCGCCTACCGCTAGATCGCCAACGGCGACGCGATGCTCGTCGGTGAATGGGCGAGGTCTTCGGCGATCCGGTGGTGCCTCCGCCATCCGCGACCGCCTGCTCCACCACAGCCACGTCGTCGCCATCCGCGGCGACAGCTACCAGCGGTGCCCGAGAACCCTGAAACCGCATGAAGCCGAAAGGGGGGGCAGTTCCTGATGTCGCCCCCGGTCCGGTTCCTGATGTCGTTTGACAGGGTGCCGCGCACCGAATCAAAGAAAGCTTCACGATTCTGCGTGTACTGAAGCGAGTTTAGCCGCGCTGCAGCATGATAAATTCGCCGATTCTCCCACGAATTTCAGTTCGATAGGTTGGAATAACAGCGTGTAATCATCTGATTAAATCGATCGGTGAGATTCTTCTCAATATCGAAGGAATCATCCCGCTTGACGGAAGCCATCGCGAGGAATCTTCTGCTGCTCTGGGGGCATTTCTTGGGGATTGGTGGCGCTTCTTCGCCGCCAATCGGGGCGCTGACCATGAAGAAATATCTCGCTGAATTTATCGGTACCTCGGTCCTGGTGCTTTTCGGCTGCGGCTCGGTTGTCGTGACTGGCCTCGCCGAAGTCTCCCATATGTGGTTTCTGGCGGTGGCCTTTGCCTTTGGCCTGTCGGTCACGGCAATGGCCTATGGTATCGGCCCAATTTCCGGCTGCCATATCAATCCGGCGGTGAGCCTCGGCGTATGGGCGGCAGGCCGCCTGTCGGCCAGCGACCTCGTGGCCTACATCATCGCCCAGGTCCTGGGCGGCATCTTCGGCGCGGCGCTGCTCTACCTCCTCATGTCCGGCAAGATCGGTGGCTATGATGTCGCAGCATCCGGCCTCGGCCAGAATGGCTGGGGCGAAGGGTTCGGGCGCGGTTTCGGGATCAGTACCGCCATCCTCGCCGAACTGATCGGCACCTTCGTCTTCCTGGTGGTGATCCTCGGCGCCACCAGCAAGGCCGGTACCACCCCGGTCGCAGGCCTCGCCATCGGTTTGACCCTGGTGTTGATCCACATCGTATTCATCCCTGCGACGGGTGTGTCGGTCAATCCGGCGCGCAGCATCGGCCCCGCGCTTTTCGTCGGTGGGAAGGCGCTTGAGCAACTCTGGCTGTTCGTGGTGATCCCACCCATTGGTGGCCTGCTGGCCGGGCTGCTGTTCCGCGCCAAGGTGCTGGAAGACTAATCGCTCTTCGTAAGAAAACGGGCGGCGGATGCAACTCTACCGCCCATTGCCATTTTGGCCGCGTCGTCCGGGCCTCTTGGCGGCGCCAACGTACCGGGCCGGCTGCTGGCAGGAAGTTCCGCTCCCGCTCCGGCACGGGTGCCGCGCGGCCGCATTGCAGGCGGTGAGCCGTAGCGGGACATCTGAAAAACTGAAAGCCCCGGCTCGTGGAGACGAGCCGGGGCAGCTTCAGCGCGGATCCGGGGTCGGCGGAACGGAAAGCGCCGTAGTCGGCCGATTTCGATCGGCAGGTTTCACGGTAGTGACGAGCCATGGAATGCGGGCTGAACGCGCCGTTGGCTGGCATTCATCTTGAGAGTTGCGGTGAGACCCTGATGGCTCAGCCGGCAAAAAAATGCCCCGGCTTCCTGGGGGAGAAGCCGGGGCGCTATGGGCTCGCGTGGGGCTTGGGGGAGTGGGATGCCGCGAGCCTAACCGTAAATCTCTCAGTAACAGACGGCGCGTTCGATCTGCCGCATCTGGCCGGCGTCGCTCACCCAACGCGTCTGCACCACGCAATCGCCCGCTACAGGGTCAAGGGGCAAATTCACTGTGCTGACAACGGGTGCGGGCTTGAAATAGCCGGTGGCGGATGCGCCGCCCACGAAGACAGCGGTCAGCGCCATGAGCGCCGCGACAGACCCGATGACAAATGCTTTCGTCATGACACACGCCTCCGCCATCCGGCGAAGCAGTGCCGCCGGCATCTATCTCTTCGAAACGCGACCCAATTTGATCAAATCGACTGCACCGCCGTCTTTCGATGTTGAACGCAACGTAGGGTGACCACCGGCCTGCTCCCTGTCATCAGCGTTAACGCGGACTTAACGTGTGGACGCGCCACAAAGTTCCAAGGGGAGTTCAGCAAGTCGTGATCGACCGCATTTCCCGGTTGCCTGTGGCGTCGGCATCATCTTGTCGCGGCAGCGCAGCATCGCTATAAGCCGCAGCGAAATTACTTCTCCCACTTTTGAGGAAAGAACGTCATGGCGCTTGAGCGCACCTTTTCGATCATTAAGCCCGATGCGACCCGCCGCAACCTGACGGGCGCGGTCAACAGCTACATCGAGAAAGCCGGCCTGCGCATCATCGCGCAGAAGCGCATCCTGCTGACCAAGGCCCAGGCCGAGACGTTCTATGCCGTGCACAAGGAGCGCCCTTTCTTCGGCGAGCTCGTGGAGTTCATGATCTCCGAGCCGATCGTCGTGCAGGTGCTGCAGGGCGACGACGCCGTCGCCAAGTACCGCGAAGTGATGGGCGCCACCAATCCCGCGAATGCTGCGGAAGGCACAATCCGCAAGGATTTCGCTCTTTCGGTCGGTGAGAATTCTGCTCACGGCTCCGACAGCCTGGAGAATGCGGCGATCGAAATCGCGCAGTTCTTCTCCGGCAATGAAATCGTCGGCTGAGCGACGCACTTATCCGCGTCGTCCGTCGTCGAATTCGCGCCCCGTCCGGGCTGACCCGGGCGGGGCGTTTTCTTTTCATCGGTTGACGAAAGCTTGGGTTGGCGACGGCCTGCGGCTGTTGCGGCGGCACCTGCTGTCAGGAAATTTCCCGACATAGGGTTGGCCACTCCATAGATTATTATGTATGTTCCTCGAATGGGCGCTGCGGGGGTCCGGCCACAGGAGAAGTGGCCCGCAGCGGGGATGCCGATTTGGCGCGCCAAGAGCGCCCGGGAGTGGGCCCGCCGGAGCCACCTCCTCTTGCCTCACCGTAATACGGCGCGCCAACGCCGAGGGAACCATAAATATGTCTCGTCCGCGGGCGGACGGGCGGTGAGGGGAATCAACATGAGCTATCTTGAGCCGTTATTTTGGCTCGCGCTGGTCAAGATCATCTGGATCAACGTGCTGCTGTCGGGCGACAACGCCGTGGTCATCGCCATGGCGTGCCGGTCGCTGCCCGACCATATGCGTCGCTGGGGCATGATCCTCGGCGCCGGCGTGGCGGTGGGCATGCGTATCGTCTTCACGGCGATCATCGCGTTGCTGCTCGGCCTGCCCTGGCTGCGCATCGTCGGCTCGCTGGCGCTGATGTACATCGCCGTCGACCTGGTGGTGCCGGAAGGCGAGGACGGCGAGGGCGGCGTGCAGGCGCATGACAGCCTTTGGCGCGCTGTCGGCACCATTGCCGTGGCCGATCTGGTCATGAGCCTCGACAATGTCGTTGCCATCGCCGCAGTTGCCGACGGCAATTGGGTGCTGATCATCATCGGCCTTGTCATCTCCATCCCGATGATCGTGGCCGGTGCTGCGCTGATCATGTCGCTTCTGTCGCGGTTCCCCGCGCTGGTGTGGGCCGGCGCCGCGCTGCTCGGCTGGGTGGCCGGCGAGATGTTCGTGTCGGACATCAAGATCGCCGAGTATCTGGGCGAGGCCTTCGTTCATAATTTCGAATATCCGGCGGCGGCTCTCGGTGCGGCGCTGGTTCTGGCGATCGGCTGGTTCATGGCCCGCCGTGTCGCGGGTTCGGCTCGGCACGACGCGACGCATTAAGGTTTGCGATTCCTCTTCCGGTTTGCGCCCGTAGCTGTAAAGGTTGCGGGCGCCTTCCGTTGATGGAGAGGTGGCTGGTACAAATAATTCCAGATGCCAGATCCTCTCCATCGGAGGGCGGATCGTTCCACTCATTCAGACTTTAAAGACCTGAGAGGACGCGATGGATTTTTCTAGTCCCATTTTCTGGGTGTCGTTGTTGCAGATCATCTGGATTGATCTGCTGCTGTCCGGCGACAATGCCGTCGTCATCGCATTGGCATGCCGCTCACTGCCCGAGAAGCAGCGCAAATGGGGCATTCTGCTCGGCGCGGCTGCCGCGGTCGGTCTGCGCATCATCTTCGCGCTTGCCGTCTCCTACCTGCTCGGCGTGCCACTGCTGAAGGTGGTGGGTGCGCTGCTGCTGTTCTGGATCGCCATCAAGCTGGTGCTCGACGAGGGCGGCGATGGCCATCATGTCGAGAGTGCCGACAGCCTGTGGAAGGCGGTACGCACCATCGCCATCGCCGACGCGGTGATGAGCCTCGACAATGTGGTGGCGATCGCCGCTGCGGCGCGCGGCCATGCCGAACTGTTCATCTTCGGCCTGCTGCTCACCATCCCGCTGATCATCTTCGGCTCGCAGTTGATCCTGAAGCTGATCTCGCGCTTCCCGGCACTGATCTGGTTCGGCGCGGCGTTGCTGGGCTGGATCGCCGGCGAGATGCTGGTGAGCGACAAGGTGGTGCTGGAGACCATGCAGACCATGATGCCGCAAATGGTTGAAACCATTGCCGATCCAGAGGATCCGGTGGGGCTCAAGCCGGCGGCGCTGCCGCATTATCTCGCGGCAGTGATCGGGGCGGTCTTCGTTGTCGCCTTCGGCTGGATCGCGAAGAGCCGGCGTTCGGAGGCGGCGGTTTCCGGCTCGCACTGAGCCCTATCGCCGTTTCAATAACAGAGGCGCTCCGCTACGATGGTGGCGGAGCGCTTTTTCATGAATCAGCACACGTCCACCGCGAAGATCTCGCCCGTCCGCATCGGCCATTCGGCGTGCCCGCATGACTGCCCCTCGACCTGCTCGCTGGAAATCGAGATATCCGGCAATAGGATAGGTCGGGTGCGCGGCTCGCGGGGCAATACCTTCACCGCGGGTGTCATCTGCGCCAAGGTGGCGCGCTATGCCGAGCGGGCGCATCATCCCGACCGGCTGACCCAGCCGCTGAGGCGGACCGGGCCGAAGGGGTCGGGGGCCTTCGCGCCGATTTCCTGGGACGAAGCGCTTGATATCGTTGCGGAAAAATTCCGCGAGGCCGAGGCGGCGCAGGGGCCGGAAGCGGTGTGGCCGTATTATTATGCCGGCACCATGGGTCTCGTCATGCGCGACGGTATCAACCGGCTGACCCATGCCAAAGGATATTCGCGTTTCTTTTCAACGATCTGCGTCAATCCTGCCTGGTCCGGCTTCATGGCCGGGGCCGGGCGGCTGTCCGGGCCTGATCCGCGCGAGATGGGTCGGGCCGATCTCAACATCATCTGGGGTACCAATCCGGTCTCGACCCAGATTAATGTGATGACTCATGCGGTTAGGGCGCGCAAGGAACGCGGCGCTCCGATCGCGGTGGTGGATGTGTACCGCTCGCCGACCATGGAGCAGGCGGATATCCCTCTGCTGATCCGTCCCGGCACCGATGGGGCGCTGGCCTGCGCTGTCATGCATGTGCTGTTTGCCGAGGGCTACGCCGACCGTGCCTATCTCGCCCGCTATGCCCGTGACGCGGTGGCATTCGAGACGCATCTTTCGACCCGGACGCCGGAATGGGCGGCGGCGATCACCGGGCTGTCGGCAGCGGAAATAATTGATTTTGCTCGTTTTATCGGCCGGACGCCCAGGACGTTCATCCGTGCCGGCTACGGCTTCACCCGCTCGCGCAACGGGGCGGTGAACATGCATGCGGTGACCTGCATCCCCACCGTTACCGGCGCCTGGCAGCATGAAGGGGGCGGGGCTTTCCACTCCAATTCGGCGATCTTCGGCTGGAACAAGAGCCTGATCGAGGGCACCGATCTGCTGTCCGGTGAGATGTACAGTCGGACCGATCCGGTGTCCGGTCAGCCCAGAAGCACGCGCCAACTCGACCAGTCGCGGATCGGCGCCATATTGTGCGGCGAGGAGGAGGCGCTCGCCGGCGGTCCGCCGGTGACGGCGATGCTGATCCAGAACACCAACCCGGTGACCATCGCCCCCGAGCAGGAGAAGGTGCGCGCCGGCTTCGCCCGCGAGGACCTGTTCGTGGTCGTGCACGAGCAGTTCATGACCGAGACGGCGGCCATGGCCGACATCGTGCTGCCGGCGACCATGTTCACCGAGCATGACGATATCTATCAGGGCGGCGGCAACCAGTATGTCACCCTCGGCCCCAAGCTGGTGGAGCCGCCGGGGGAATGCCGCTCCAACCACGAGGTGATCTGCGCGCTGGCCGAGCGGCTGGGGGCGCGGCATCGCGGCTTCGAGATGAGTTCGTGCGAGATCGTCGACTGGACCTTGCAGGCGACCGGGCGCGGCACGGTCGAGGAACTGGAGCAGGCGCACTTCCTCGACGTGCAGCCGGATTTCGAGACGGCGCATTTCCTCAAGGGCTTCAACTGGCCGGACGGCAAGTTCCGGCTGAGCCCGGACTGGGCCAAGGTGCCGTTCAAGTCGCCGGGCAAGTTCGGGCCGGTCGCCGACATGCCGAGCTTCCCCGACCATTGGGCGGTGATCGAGGAGGCGACGCCGGAATTCCCCTTCCGGCTGGTGACGGCGCCGGCGCGGAACTTCCTCAATTCCACCTTCACCGAAACCCCCGGCTCGTTGGCCCGCGAGAAGCGGCCGACGCTGATGATCCATCCCGAGGACGCCGCGGCGCTCGGCATCGCCGCCGACGACGCGGTGGAGGTGACCAGCGCGCGCGGCTCGGTGATCCTGCACGCGGTGCCGTTCGACGGGCTGCGGCGCGGGGTGGTGGTGGCGGAATCCATCTGGCCGAATGGCCGGCATGTCGGCGGGCGCGGCATCAACACGCTGACCGGCGCCGACCCGGTAGCGCCGGTCGGCGGTGCGGCGCTGCATGACAACCGGGTGCGGATCACGCGGGTGGCGTGAGGCAGCGCATCCATCCGGACGTCTGCGCCGGGCTTCGCCGCTTTAAACGACGCGACGATTTCCTGTCGGTCATGAGAGGTCTGTCCTGTTTGACCGCGCGACGATCCGGGCGGTGAAGCTCAGCGATCTGCCGGGCTTCTCAGCCTGCTGGGTCATCTTGTACCCGGAGGACACCGATCCCGAACCGGCAAGAAGCGAGGCATCATGGTCGGCCATGTTTGCTTCGGGATTGATCACTCCGCTCCTTGCCGAATTGGACGGTGTTCTGGTCTCCGGTTGCGTGCTCGTCATCGTTGCCAATCTCACGCGCGGTGCCCGACGTTCGAAGTGATCGAAAATATGGCCACGCATCGCGACCATCGGCGCAAAGGTTTCGGGCGGACGGTGCTTGCGGAAGAAGCCGGAAACCCTGCGCTTCTATGAAGGGCCCGGGTTTATTCGCGGCAGGACGGCGTTCCCGGCACGTCGGATCCAGCGTTCAGGCCCCGAGCGTGAGCGGCGCGGAGCGGCCGGCCGATGGAACCTGCCGCGGTCTCGCGCGTCTAGGAGGTAACTCCCCGACGCCCGGATGCCCCCATGCAGTTCAATGTCTCCTCCCGCCTCGATTATGAGGTGCGTTCGACCACCGTCTTCGTGCTGAATGTCGAGGCCGCGGCCTTGCGCAACCAGAAGGTGCTTGCCGAGAACCTGGTGCTGGAGCCGCCGCTGGCGCTCGATCGCCATGTGGCGAATGACAGCGGCACCCGCTTCGTGCGCGTCATCGCCGAGCCCGGCACGTTCAGCGTCGGCTATCACGGCCATATCGAGCTCAACATGCACGATGCCGATCCGGCGACGGTGCCGGAAGTGGCGATCGCCGAGCTGCCGCTGGAGGTGGCGCCTTATCTCAATCCCAGCCGCTATTGCCAGTCCGACCTGCTCGGCCGTTTCGCCCAGCGCGAATTCGGCGGCCTGCCGCCCGGCCATTCGCGGGTGACGCAGATCTGCAACTGGATCTATGAGCATGTCGACTATGTGCGCGGTGCTTCCGACGCGCAGACCTCGGCCTATGACACCATGGTGCTGCGCGCCGGTGTGTGCCGCGATTTCGCCCATCTCGGCATCAGTTTCTGCCGGGCGCTCGGCATTCCCGCCCGTTTCGCCAGCGCCTATGCCTGGCAGCTCGAGCCACCCGATTTCCACGCGGTGTTCGAGGCCTATCTCGGCGACAGCTGGTACCTGTTCGACCCGACCCGGCAGGCGGCCTTGCAGGGGCTGGTGCGCATCGGCGTCGGCCGCGACGCGGCGGATGCGGCTTTCGCCACCATACACGGCGATGCGGAGATGACCGGTATGCAGGTGAGCATCGCTCCTGCCGATGACGAGGCGGCCGGCGAGGAGCCGACGGTGCGGGCGGTGGGGATCGCGTGAGGCGGTGGCCGGTCAACCGGCCGGCGGCACCACCAGGGCGTGGCCGGCGAGCTCGAATTCGTCGATGCGCACCACATTGCCCTCGATGCGGGCGCGACCCTCGCAGACCAGGCGCAGCGCCGCCGGGTAGATGACGTGTTCCTGCGCCAGCACGCGGGCGCCGAGGGTGTCGGCGTCGTCGCCTTCCAGCACCGGCACCGCCGCCTGCATGATGATCGGGCCGACATCCATCTCCGGGGTGACGAAATGCACGGTGCAGCCGTGGATCTTCACCCCCTCCGCCAGCGCCCGCTCATGGGTGTGCAGACCCTTGAAGCTGGGGAGCAGGGCGGGATGGATGTTGATCATCCGGCCGGCCCATTTGCCGGTGAAGCCGGGGGTGAGCAGGCGCATGAAGCCGGCGAGGCAGACCAGATCGATCTGTTCCTCCTCCAGCGCCGCATCGAGGGCGGCGTCGAAGGCGATGCGGTCGGACTTGCCGGCGGCGTCGCGGAACGCCGTGTGATCGATGGCGCGGGTCGGGATGTTGCAGGCCTGTGCGCGGACCAGGCCATGCGCCTCCGGGCGGTTGGAGATCACACAGGCGATCTCGCCGGGAAAGCCGGGGACGGCCGCCGCCTCGATCAGCGACATCATGTTGGAGCCGCGCCCGGAGATCAGCACGGCGATGCGGGGCGTGCTCACAGGGGGAGGTCCAGGTCGAGCGCGCCGTCATAGACGACATGCGCCGCACCTTCGCCGGGCTCGATGGCGCCGAGATGGATCACTTCCTCGCCCTGATCGGCGAAGGCGTCGGCCACCGTCTCGGCATGCTCGCAGGCGCAGACCACCACCATGCCGATGCCGCAATTGAAGGCGCGCAGCATCTCCTCCGCCGCCACGCCGCCGGTCTGCGCCAGCCAGCGGAACACCGGCGGGAGCGGCAGGCCGTCGAGGTCGATGCGGCCGATGGTGCCCTTGGGCAGCACGCGCGGCAGGTTCTCGGTGAGGCCGCCGCCGGTGATGTGGGCGAGCGCCTTCACCTTGCCGGTCTCGCGGATCACCGACAAAGCGGGCTTCACATAGAGCCGGGTCGGGGTGAGCAGCGCCTCGCCGAGCGACTGCCCGGCATGGAACGGGGCCGGGGCGTCCCAGCCAAGGCCGGAGAGCTCGACGATGCGGCGCACCAGCGAATAGCCGTTGGAATGCACGCCGGAGGAGGCGAGGCCGAGCAGCACGTCGCCGGGGGCGATATCGGCGCGCGGCAGCAGCTCGCCGCGCTCCACCGCGCCGACCGAGAAGCCGGCCAGATCATAGTCGCCCTCGGCATACATGCCGGGCATTTCGGCGGTCTCGCCGCCGATCAGCGCGCAGCCGGATTCGGTGCAGCCCTTGGCGATGCCGGCGACGATCTTGGCGCCGACCTCGGGGGCCAGCTTGCCGGTGGCGAAATAGTCGAGGAAGAACAGCGGCTCGGCGCCCTGCACCACGAGGTCGTTGACGCACATGGCGACGAGGTCGATGCCGATGGTATCGTGGCGGCCGGTCTCGATGGCGATCTTCAGCTTGGTGCCGACGCCATCGGTGGTGGCGACGATCAGCGGATCCTTGAAACCGGCGGCCTTGGGATCGAACACGCCGCCGAAGCCGCCGATATCGGCATCGGCGCCGGGGCGGCGGGTGGCCTTCACCAGCGGCTTGATGAGGTCGACGAGCCGGTTGCCGGCGTCGATGTCGACGCCCGCGTCACGATAGCTGAGACCCTGGCCGTTGCCGCTCATGTTGCGCCCCTCTTCAGGAAAGCACGCGGATTAACCGCTTATCGGGCGGGGGGCAAGCAGGCGCGGCCTCAATGACGGCCGGCGCGGTCGATGCCGAGCGCCATGAGCCCGGCCGCCAGCCCCCAGAAGGCCGAGCCGATGCCGAGCATCGACACGCCGGAAGCGGTGACGGCGAGCGTCAGCACCGCCGGGAAGCGGCGGGCGCCGTCGCTCATGGCGGTGCCGAGCGCGTTGACCAGCGGTCCCAGCAGGGCGAGGCCGGCAAAGGCGGCGATGAGGCCGGAGGGCAGGGCGGTGATCAGCGCCACCAGCGAGGCGCCGCCGATCGCCAGCACCACATAGGACAGCGCGTAGAACGGGCTGGCCGGCCAGCGCCTGGCCGGATCGGGATGGGTATCCGGCCCGGTGCAGATCGAGGCGGTGATGGCGGCGAGATTGGTGCTCAGCGAGCCGACGAAGGCGGTGACCAGCGAGGCGAGGCCGGTGACGGCGAGAATCGGCGGCGTGGGCGGCCGGTAGCCGGCGGCCTGCAGCACCGCGAGGCCGGGCAGGTTCTGCGAGGCCATGGTGACGATATAGAGCGGCACGCCGATGCCGATCAGCGCCTCCATGTCGAAATGCGGCCAGATGATCGTGAGGGCGGGGGCGGGGAAGACGTCCGGCAACGGCCCGACGCGGCCGAGGAAGAAGGCGAGCGCGATGCCCAGCGCCAGGATCATCAGCACCGCGCCGAACGGGCTGATGCGCCGGGCGATGAGGAACATCGCGATGAGCGGCAGCACCAGCAGCGGATCGGCCTGCGCGGAGGTGAAGACGGCGGTGCAGAAGCGGAACAGCACGCCGGCCAGCATGGCGGCGGCGATGGCGACCGGCAGGCGCTGCACCAGCGCGCCGAGCGGCTTCACCGCGGCGGTGGTGAGGATGAGCACGGCGGCGAGCAGGAAGGCGCCGACCGCGCTGTGCGGGGTGAGGCCGTGCGAGCCGGCGATCAGCGCCGCGCCCGGCGTCGACCAGGCGGTGATGATCGGCATGCGGTAGCGCCAGCCGAGCACCGCCGAGGTCACCGCCATCGACAGGCACAGGCCGATCACCGCCGAGGAGGTCTGCGCCGGGTCGGATCCTACCGCCTGCGCGGCGGCGATGATGAGGGCAAGCGTGCCGCCGAAGCCGACCAGCGCGGCGACGACGGCAGAGGTGACGACGGAGGCGCGCAGGGTCGGGGAGGGACCGGCGGAGGAAGGCTCGGCGGGGGCGTGCATGGGCGGGCACCACGGCAGGCGGCAGGATGCCGTCTTGTGCCACGCCGGGGCGGCGGCGTCACGGTGGGACTTCGCCCGGACGGTGCGCGCGAGCCTGGGTTGGTCGGGAGCGGGATGATGCCGTCTCCCAATGGGGCGGGGGAGATGGAGAGTGGGAAGGAGATGGCACGGCTCCGGTGAGGCATCCTCTCGGCGGCCGGACCGGAATTTTCATTGCCTCGATGATCGCCCCATCGCGGGGGGCCAGCTTGGCCGGGCTTGAAGCAGCGCGGCCGGGCAGGGTGCGCGGCCGGGCACGCTGGAGGTCTCTCTTTTCGAGGCTCGCATCTCTCGCAGCTGAGAGCCTGACAGCTGGTTTCCTCTCCCCGCCGGACCTCGGCTGTTGCCGATTTCGGCTCTGGCAGAGTCCAAACCGGAAATATCCGGCTTGGACAGAGAGATGGACCGCGAAGCGGGTCGGTGAAGGGCGAGGTCATAGGGAAGCGTCGAAGACCCCTCACCCCAGCCCTCTCCCCGACGGGGAGAGGGAGAAAAGCGCGATGGTTGTGCGGTTCTCCGCTTACGGGGCCGATTCTCGGCGGCCTCTGTGAGGCGGTCTCTCAGCCGAGGCGGCCGAGGGGGATGATCTCCGGCGCGCGGTCGTCGAGCGGTCCGCCGCTCCAGTCGCCGAGCCAGCGCTCGACAGTGAGACCGGCATCGGCGATCAGCCGGGCCAGCTCGTCGCGCGGGGTGAAGCGGATGCGGCTGGCGGCAGTAAGTTCGCGGCCATCGGCAAGCCGGTAGAAGGTTTCATAGGTGACGATGCCGGTTGCCGCATCATGGACGGCGCTGTTCCACGCCTCGACCTCGCCATGGCGGGGATGGGACACGCGGCGGCGCGAATTATGCGGCTGCCACTCCTCCCACTCCCGGCAGGCCGGGTTGCGGCTGTCGAAGATGAACCGGCCGCCGGGGGCCAGATGGCGGGCGATGGTGGCGAGGGCGGCGCGCTGGTCGTCTTCGCCGAGGAATACCTGAAAGGCATGGCCGGTCATCACCACCAGATCGAACCGGCGGCCGAGATCCAGCCGGCGGGCATCCGCCTCGATCCATTCGACGTCGGCGCCGCCCGGACGGGCGCGGGCGATATCGAGCATGGCGGCGGCCGGATCGACGCCGACGCGCCGCGGCACGTCGAGGCCGGCGAGGAAGCTGCCGGTGCCGCAGCCGAGATCGAGCACGGAGCCGCCGCCGCGCGCCAGCGCCGTGCAGAAGTCGACATCGGCGCCGCCTTCGTTCTCGGCATCGTAGAACGTCACCAGCGCGGCATCGGTATAGAGCGGGTCGTCGTGCGGCATCGGGGCCTGCTGGGTTCCTCGGCGGCGGGACGGGCAGGGAAGCCGCCGGCCGCCGGGCCTGTCAAGCGCGGCCGTCTGCCGTGTCGCGTGGGAGATGGGCGCCGTTAGGGGACACCGGCGTGGGACAGCCACCGCCCGCCGCGACCGGCCACGCCGCGAGTACCCGGCCGGCGGGGAGCCATCGGCGCCCTCCGATCTCTCTCGCGCGTTCGTCCGTCGCGCGCGAGAGAGATCGGAGGGCGCGCAGGGCCGGCGGCTTGCACCGTCCGGGCAAGGCCGGCCGTGAAACTGCCGGCCGCCGGGTCCGTCAGGTCCGGCCGTCCGCCGTCTTGCGGAATGGGTGCGGGTAGCGCCGAGGCCGGGGGAATACTGCTCTCATCCGTGCATGCTCAAAGGCTTCCTCGGTCCGCGCCGGCACATGCGCGGGCACGGCCGGCCTGCATAACGGCTTTCCGCCTTGGCAAGCCCCCCGGCGCGCACTATGTCGGCAGGGAGGAGCCTCACCCGACGTGAACCTGCCCAACGCCATCACCATCCTGCGCTTGTTCGCCGTGCCGGCGGTGGTGTGGGCCATCGCCGACGACCGCATCGCGCTGGCCTTCTGGATTTTCCTCGCCGCCGGCATCTCCGACGCGGTGGACGGCTTCATCGCCAGACACTTCAACATGCAGAGCGAGCTTGGCGCCTATCTCGATCCGGTGGCGGACAAGGCGCTGCTGGTGTCGATCTATGTCGCGCTGGCGCTGACCGGCCAGGTGCCGGGCTGGCTCACCCTCGCCGTGGTGGTGCGTGACGTGGTGATCGTCAGCGCGGTGGCGGCCTCCTGGGCGATGGAGCAGCCGGTGACGATCCGGCCGCTGATCGTCTCCAAGCTCAACACGGCGGCGCAGATCGGCTTCGCGGCGCTGATGCTGGGGGCCACCGGCTTCAGCATCCCGCTCGGCAACGCCTATGAGGTGGGGCTGGTGCTGGTCGCCGGCCTCACCGCGATCTCGGCGCTCGCCTATCTTTTCGAGTGGAGCCGGCATCTCGCCCGCTGAATTGCGGGGAGACGCGATCGCGCCGCAATAATTCCTGATATCAATGCGGGTGACGAAGCGTGAGAGCAGGGATCGGTCGAACCGCATGATGTGGCACAAGCAGGTAACGTTCTGGCTGAGCTTTCTGACGGCCATCGTGCTGATCTGCTGGCT
Source organism: Ancylobacter defluvii (assembly GCF_018390605.1). Lineage (GTDB taxonomy): Bacteria > Pseudomonadota > Alphaproteobacteria > Rhizobiales > Xanthobacteraceae > Ancylobacter > Ancylobacter defluvii. The sequence goes on along the minus strand of NZ_JAHBGD010000017.1, from coordinate 13,743 downwards.
GCTCTCGGGGGTGCTGCTGCCCTTCGTCGCCGGCCTCGCCCTCGCCTATTTCCTCAACCCGGTGACGACGCATCTGGAACGGCTGGGCGTCAACCGGCTGGTGGCGTCGCTCGCCGCCATCGCCCTGACGCTGCTGCTCGGCATCCTGCTGCTGCTGCTGGTGGTGCCGATCTTCGGCGCCCAGTTCTCCGCCTTCCTGGAGCGGCTGCCGGAATACATCGTCAAGTTGCAGAACATGGCGACCGGGGAGGGCGCGCGCTGGCTTAAATCAGTGGTCGGCGACCGGTTGCCGAACATCCAGCAGAGCCTGAGCCAGCTGGTGTCGCAGGGCGCCTCCTACATACTCGGCTTCGTGCAATCGATCTGGACCGGCGGGCAGGCGCTGCTCTCGCTGTTCTCGCTGGTGGTCATCACCCCGGTGGTCGCCTTCTACCTGCTCAATGACTGGAACGGCATGGTGGCCAAGGTGGATTCCTGGCTGCCGGTGAAGAACCGCGACAAGATCCGCGAACTCGCCCGCGAGATGGACCGCGCCATTGCCGGCTTCGTGCGCGGCCAGTCGCTGGTGTGCCTGATCCTCGGCGCCTTCTACGCGGTGAGCCTGACGCTGACCGGGCTGAATTTCGGCTTCGTCATCGGCCTGGTCTCCGGCATCATCACCTTTATTCCCTATGTCGGCTCGCTGACCGGCCTGCTGCTCGCCGGCGGCGTCGCCATCGTGCAGTTCTTTCCCGACTACTCGATGATCGGCCTCGTGATCGGCATCTTCGTGTTCGGCCAGTTCGTCGAGGGCTACATCCTGTCGCCGAAGCTGGTGGGCGACAGCGTCGGGCTGCATCCGGTGTGGCTGATGTTCGCGCTACTCGCCTTCGGCTATCTGCTCGGCTTCCTCGGCCTGCTGCTCGCCGTGCCGCTCGCCGCCGCGGTGGGGGTGCTGGCGCGATTCGCCATCCGGCAGTATCTCCAAAGCCCGCTCTATACCGGCGAGGACGAGGGCGAGCCCGACGCCGGCTCTGAGGTCCGCTGATCCATGTCCGTGCGCGATGCCTCCACACGCCAGCTGCCGCTGGACCTGCCGCCGGTGGAGAACCGCACGCGCGCCGATTTCCTTGTCGGCCCGGCGAACGAGCCGGCGCTGGCGCTGATCGACCGCTGGCCGGACTGGCCGGCGCGGGCGGTGGCGATCACCGGCCCGGCCGGCGCCGGCAAGTCGCATCTCGCGGCGCTGTTCGCCGAGGCGAGCGGCGCGCCGGTGCTGCCGGCGGCGCAACTGACCCGCGAGACGGTGCCGGCGGCGCTGGCGGCCAGGGCGCTGGTGCTGGAGGATCTGGGCGAGGGCATGCTGGACGAGGCGGCGCTGTTCCATCTGCTCAATCTGGTCGGCGAGCAGAGCGCACATCTCCTCGTCACCTCCCGCCACCTGCCGGCGGCGCTGGCCGAAACCTTGGCGACGCGCGACCTCGCCTCGCGGCTGCGGGCGATGCCGGCGGTGCGGCTGGGGGCGCCGGACGACGCGCTGCTGGCGGCGGTGGCGGTAAAACTGTTCGCCGACCGGCAGATCACCCCGGACGAGGCGCTGATCGGCTATCTGATGGCGCGGGTCGAGCGCTCCTATGCCGCCATCGGCGCGCTGATCGCCGAACTCGACCGCGAGGCGCTGGCGCGCAAGCGCCCTTTGACCCGCGCACTGGCCGCGGAACTACTGCGCAAGCAGACTGGATCAGGCTCGGACGACGACGGCGACGACAGCCGCGACGCCGATGAAAGGGATTGACCCGAGTTGAAGCGTTCTATGTCATCCAGCCGTCATGAAGCCCGGCGACCTTCCCGCCGGAAAAAGGCACCGCTGATCCTCGACAGCGTCCACGAGACGGAGCCGACAGCCGTGATGGAGACCGAGGTGAACACCACCGACGCGAACGCGACCGAGCCGGCCGTCATCGAGCGGCAGCTCGAGGAAGACCTGATGGCCTCGCCGGAGCGCTTCATCAATCGCGAGCTGTCCTGGCTGCAGTTCAACCGCCGCGTGCTGGAGGAGGCCTCCAACCGGGCGCACCCGATCCTGGAGCAACTGCGCTTCCTGTCGATCTCGGCGAACAATCTCGACGAGTTCTTCATGGTGCGCGTCGCCGGCCTGAAGGAACAACTGCGCGAGGGCTTCACCGGCAAGAGCCCGGACGGGCTGACCCCGGCCGAGCAACTGCCGCTGATCGCCGCCAACGTCGCCGAGCTCGGCCATGACCAGCAGGGGCGCTGGCGCGAGCTGCGCAGCGAGCTGGTGGGTGCCGGCATCGTGCTGGTGGACGGTGCCGAGGTGCAGAAGAGCGACCGGACGGTGCTGGACGACTTCTTCCTCACCCGCGTGTTCCCGGTGCTGACGCCGCTTGCCATCGACCCGGCGCATCCGTTCCCCTTCATCCCCAATCTCGGCTTCTCGCTGGCGTTGCAGCTGGCGCGCATCCATGACGGGCGGACGATGAACGCGCTGATCCGCGTTCCGGCCAAGATCGACCGCTTCATCCGGCTGCCGGACGGCGAGGGCGGGGCGGCGCGCTTCATCACGCTGGAGCAGATGATCGGCCTGTTCATCGGCCGCCTGTTCCCCGGCTACCAGGTGAAGGGCCATGGCAGCTTCCGCGTCATCCGCGACAGCGACCTCGAAGTCGAGGAAGAGGCCGAGGACCTGATGCGGCAGTTCGAGACGGCGCTGAAGCGCCGCCGCCTCGGCCAGGTGATCCGCATGGAGGTCGACGCCGCCATGCCGGAGGAGCTGCGCAATTTCGTCGCCCGCGAACTGGGCGTCGCCGAGGACGAGATCTTCCTGGTCGACGGCGTGCTGGCGCTGAACGAATTCAGCCAGCTGGTCGGCATCGACCGGCCGGACCTCAAGTTCAAGCCCTACAATCCGCGCTTCCCCGAGCGCATCCGCGACCATGCCGGCGACTGCTTCGCGGCGATCCGCGAGAAGGACCTCGTCGTCCACCATCCCTTCGAATCCTTCGACGTGGTGGTGCAGTTCCTGCGGCAGGCGGCGCGCGACCCCAATGTGGTCGCCATCAAGCAGACGCTGTATCGCACCTCCTCCGACAGCCCGATCGTCAAGGCGCTGGCCGAGGCCGCCGAGGCCGGCAAGTCGGTGACGGCGCTGGTGGAGCTGAAGGCGCGCTTCGACGAGGAGGCGAACATCCGTTGGGCGCGCGACCTGGAACGCGCCGGCGTGCAGGTGGTGTTCGGCTTCCTGGAGCTGAAGACCCACGCCAAGCTGTCGCTGGTGGTGCGGCGCGAGGGCGGTTCGCTGACCAGCTACTGCCATGTCGGTACCGGCAACTACCACCCGATCACCGCGCGCATCTATACCGACCTGTCCTTCTTCACCGCCGACCCGGTGATCGGCCGCGACGTGGCGCGGATCTTCAACTTCATCACCGGCTATGCCGAGCCGGCCGAGCTCGAGGCGATGTCGGTGTCGCCGCTGACGCTGAAATCGCGCATCCTCGACCATATCGACGCCGAGATCGGCTTCGCCAAGGCCGGCAAGCCGGCGGCGATCTGGCTGAAAATGAACGCGCTGGTCGATCCCACCATCATCGACGCGCTCTACCGGGCGAGCCAGGTGGGGGTGGCGGTGGACATCATCGTGCGCGGCATCTGCTGCCTGCGCCCCGGCGTGCCCGGGCTTTCCGACAATATCCGGGTGAAATCCATCGTCGGGCGCTTCCTCGAACACCCGCGCATCTACTGCTTCGGCAACGGTCACGGCCTGCCGCATGCCGAGGCGGCGGTGTATATTTCCTCCGCCGACCTGATGCCGCGCAACCTCGACCGGCGCGTCGAATCGCTGTGCCCGATCACCAATCCGACGGTGCACATGCAGATCCTCGACCAGATCCTGGTCGCCAATTTCGAGGACAACCAGCAGAGCTGGCGCGTCTTGCCGGATGGTTCCTCGCAACGCATCGTTCCCGACGAGGGTGTCGAGCCCTTCAACGCGCAGCAGTACTTCATGACCAATCCGAGCCTGTCGGGACGTGGCAAGTCGCTCAAGGATTCCTCGCCGCGCAACCTCATCCGCCGCCGCGGCCGCAATACGTGACAGCATGAAAAACGTGATCCACGAGGCCTCCACCGGCCTCGTCTCAGGTACCCCGGTGGCGGTGATCGACATCGGTTCCAATTCGGTGCGCCTCGTCGTTTATGAACGGCTGGCGCGCTCGCCGACGCCGATCTTCAACGAGAAGGCCTCCTGCGCCCTCGGCCGCGAGGTGGCGACCACCGGCCGGCTGAACACCGAGGCGGTGGCCAAGGCGCTGGCGGCGCTGCGGCGCTTCCGCGGCCTGTGCGACCGTATGGGCGTCGGCACGGTGTGGGTGATCGCCACCGCCGCCGCGCGCGATGCCGAGAATGGCGGCGAGTTCATCGCCGCCTGCAACGAGATCTGCCGCACCGAGGTCGAGCTGCTCTCCGGCAAGCGCGAAGCGCAGCTCTCGGCGCTCGGCATCATCTCCGGCGTCCACCATGCCAATGGCGTGGTCGGCGATCTCGGCGGCGGCTCGCTGGAGCTTGCCGACGTGCATGGCCAGCATATCGGCTCGGGGGTGACCTTCCAGCTCGGCGGGCTGGCGCTGCAGGAGCGCTCCGGCCGTTCGCTGAAGAAGGCCGACAAGATCGTCAAGGATGCGCTGGCCAAGGAATCGCGGCTGGAGCACCTGAAGGGCCGCACCTTCTACGCGGTCGGCGGCACATGGCGCGCGCTGGCGCGGCTGCACATGTTCCAGCGCGGCTACCCGCTGCACGTGATGCACGGCTATGTCATCCCGGCCAAGGAGGCGCTGGAATTCGTGCGCCTGATCCGTCGGGTGCCGATCGACACGCTGTCGCGCATCGACACCGTGTCCGACGTGCGCCAGCCGCTGCTCGGCTATGGCGCGGTGGTGCTCGAGCACATATTGCGCATCGGCAAGCCGGAATCCGTCTACATCTCGGCGCAGGGCGTGCGCGAGGGACTGCTGTTCGAGGAACTGGACGAGGCGGAGCGCAAGGTCGACCCGCTGATCGCCGCGGCGGCCGAGCTCAACGAGCTGCGCTCGCGCTCGCCGCGCCATGGCGAGGAGCTGTTCGCCTGGACCGACCAGTTCATGGCCTCGTCCGGCATCGAGGAGAGCCATGAGGAAAAGCGGCTGCGCCACGCCGCCTGCCTGCTCGCCGATATCGGCTGGCGGGCGCATCCCGATTATCGAGGCGAACAGAGCCTCAACCTGATCGCCCATGCCTCCTTCATCGGCCTCGACCATCCCGGCCGCGCCTTCCTGGCGCTGGCGATCTATTACCGGCACATGGGGCTGATCGACGAGGATCTCTCGCCGCGCATCCGCGAGCTGGTCTCGACGCGGCTGCTCGACCGGGCGCGTATTCTGGGGGCGGCGATGCGGGTCGGCTACATCCTGTCTGCCGCCATGCCGGGCACGCTGCCGGTGGCGCCGATGACGGTCGACAAGGGCAAGCTGGTGCTGCGTCTCGAGGACGATCTCGCCCCGCTGGCCGGCGAGCGGGTGACCAGCCGGCTGCGCACGCTGGCCCGGCTGGTCGGCCGCGAACCGCTGGTGGTGACCTAGGCGCCCAAGGCCGCGGCCGGCGCGGCCGTTGCCACTCATCGATGGATAGGCGCCGGGTCAGCGCGCGGCGCGCCAGCGCGGCCGGGCTAGGGCGCGCCGGGCTAGGGCAGGTGCAGCAGCACCGGCAGCGTGCCGTCCACCTGCAGCATGCCGATCACCTCGAACATCGGCATGGCGAGGATGAAGGGCAGGGCATCGATGAGGGTGCGCACCACGCGGCGCGGCTGGATCTCCAGCACCGGCTCGTCGTGCCACAGCGCCGGATCGGGCAGGAAGCGCGGCACGCGGCGGCAATAGGCGGCGTAGGGCGCGCCGAACAGCACCAGCAGCGCCGCCTCCTCCTTGCGCACCACGCCATGGAAAACCGCATAGGCGATGGCCAGGAAGGCGAGGGCCAGCACCACGCTGCCGCTGCACGCGCCCATGCCGAAGGCGCCGATGAAGGAAAACACATAGAGCGGGTTGCGCACGATGGAGAACGGCCCGCGCTGCACCAGATCCTTCATCTTGCGCCCGCCAATATAGAGCGAGGACCAGCAGCGGCCGAGGATGGCGATCAGCACCAGGCTGAAGCCGATATTCTCCACCCATTCCTGAACCGGGCCCTGCCAGTCCCAGATCGAGCGGACGAAGGGAAACAGCGCCAAGGCGGGCAGGGCGATAAGGAAGATCGTCCGCCGCCGGGCATGCTGCACCCGCGACAATTCGGGCATGGGCGCGCCCGCATGCGGCGGAAGATCCAGCGTGTACGCCATGTGCACTCCTTGAAACCTGAAGCCGGCCGGCGATGCGCCGGACCGCAGGTATCAAGGTGCTCGATTCGGGCCGTGTTCCGGCTCTTCCATGACGTAATTGAGATCAGCCACACGCCGCGCCGATTGCAGGCGTGGCGCGATCTTCCCCGGCGGCGTTCAGCCCTCGCCGGGGTCTCGCGGCGGCCTCATTCGGCCGGGCGTGGGAGCGCGATGACCCGCCCGCGCTGCATGGCCAGCGCCAGGCGGCCATCCTTCAGCGCCAGCGCCTTCTCGCCGAACAGCTCGCGCCGCCAGCCGGCCAGCGCCGCCACCTGCGGCTCGTGGTCGGCGGCGATGCGCTCGAGGTCGTCCACCGTGGCGATCACCTTGGCGGCGACGCCGTGCTGCTCGGAGGTCATGCGCAGCAGCACCTTCAACAGTTCCACCGTCGCCGAGGCGCCGTTGGAGAGCGGGCGCTCGCGCTCGATCTCCGGCAGCGTCTTGGGGTCGCGCGCGAGACCGGCGCGCACCGCCTCGAGGATCTGCTCGCCGGTGCGCGAGCGCTCGAAGCCCTTGGGGATGGAGCGCAGGCCGGCAAGGCGCTCGGGCGTGGTCGGGTGCTGGGCGGCGATCTCGCCGAGCACCTCGTCCTTGAGGATGCGCGAGCGGGGGATGTCGCGCGCCTGCGCCTCGCGCTCGCGCCAGGCGGCGACCTCCATCAGCACGGCGAGGTCCTTCGGCTTGCGCACCCGCGAGCGCAGCCGCTCCCAGGCACGTTCCGGCTCCTGGCGGTAGGTGTCCGGCGAGATGAGCACCGCCATCTCCTCGGTCACCCATTCGCTGCGGCCGCGCTTGACGAGATCGGCGTCGAGCTTGCGGTAGACGTCGCGCAGATGGGTGACGTCGGCCTCGGCATAGGTGATCTGGGCGACGGAGAGCGGGCGGCGCGACCAATCGGTGAAGCGCAGCGACTTGTCGAGCACGGCGCCGGTGAGCCGCTGCACCAGCTGGTCGTAGGAAATGCTGTCGCCATGGCCGAGCACCATCGCCGCCACCTGGGTGTCGAACACCGGATGCGGGATGATGCCGGCGAGGTGCCACACGATCTCGATGTCCTGCCGGCCGGCGTGGAACACCTTCAGCACGTTCTCGTTCGCCATCAGCGCGAAGAGCGGGGCGAGGTCGATTCCCTCGGCGATGGCATCGACCACCACCGCTTCCTCGGTCGAGGCGAGCTGCACGACGCAGAGCTTCGGCCAGAAGGTGCTTTCGCGCAGGAATTCGGTGTCGACGGTGACGAAGGGATGCCGGGAAAGGCGTTCGCACGCGGCGGCGAGGGAATCAGTGGTGGTGATCATGTCCATAGTGGCAATTTCATAGCCGAAGAAACGATCGGAAACGACCGTGAATTCGCCATGACCTAGCGAAAGCGTTAACCATGTCGCGCTAGTTTCCGCCGGCACGAGCGCCCGGCTGAAGGTCGCTCCCCCAAGAGGAATCCCCGACCATGAAGAAGACGCTCTTCGCTCTCTCCCTTGCGGCGGCTGTCGCCGCCAGTGTTCCGGCCTCGGCGGCCGAGCGCGTGGATGCCGGCGTGCTGGTGTGCAGCGTCGGCGCCAGCGTCAGCATGATCGTCTCCTCGAAGCAGGAGCTCAGCTGCACCTTCAAGCCGGTGAACGGCCCCGACGCCAACTATAAGGGCGTGATCAGCCGGGTCGGCCTCGATCTCGGCGTGACCGGCGCCGGCATGATGACCTGGGGCGTCGCGGCGCTGACCAAGAACGTGTCGCCGGGCGCGCTGGCCGGCAAATATGCCGGCGTCTCCGCCGATGTGGCGCTCGGCGTCGGCGTCGGCGCCAATGCGCTGGTCGGCACCGACAAGTCGATCGCGCTCAACCCGGTCTCGGTCGAGGGCAATATCGGCGCCTCGCTGGCGCTGGGCGTCGCCGAGATGACGCTGACCTATCTGCCGTGATAAATTTGATGGTCCGGCCCGAAAGGCCGGACCATTCTGTGCTTGTGGGCAGTGGTGCGGACGGGCGCGGGGGCGTGCATGTACTCTCTGGCCAATGGCCATGATGCGTTGTCCATCGCCCCCAACCTGCTGCTGGCGGTCGCGCTCGGCGCGCTGGTCGGCGTCGAACGACAGTTCCGCCAGCGGTTCATCGGACTGACGACCCATGCGCTGGTGGCGCTGGGCGCTGCCGCCTTCACCTCCCTCGCCGTACTTATCGAGAGCGGCTCGGATGTGCGCATGGGCGGGCAGGTGGTGACCGGCATCGGCTTTCTCGGCGCCGGCCTCATCATGCGGGACGGGCTCAGCGTGCGCGGCCTGTCGAGCGCCGCCACGGTCTGGGCGACCGGCGCCATCGGCACGCTGGCGGGCTACGGCTTCTATATCGGTGCGTTGGAGACGACGGCGCTCGTCGTGCTCATCAACCTCGCCTTGCCGCGGCTCGGCGGCGTGCTGGAACGTTTCGCGCCGGAGCGCGAGGCGGTGGAGCGCTTCTATGTCATCGAGCTCAAATGCTCGGCGCAGGATGAGGCGGAAATGCGCGCCCGCCTGCTGAAGGCGATGCAGGTGCACGAATTGCGGCTGCACGCGCTGGAAAGCCATGCGCTGGCGACGACGGCGGAGGTCGAGGTCGAGGCGATCGTCTATAGCCGCCGGGAAGAGAACGAGCTGGTGGAGAGGCTCGTCGGCGAACTCAGCGCCTCGCCGCTGATCTTCGCGGCAAAATGGACCTCGACCGCGCCGCCGGAATGATGCCGCCCCATTCGAGCCGGGTTGGAGATTGACAAACCGCGTGGGTGCATGCACCCCTCCGCGCGCTCAGGTGAGCGCCCCAATGGGCCCATCGGGGCGTTTTCGTTCGTCCGCCGTTCCGGTTTGAGGTTACGCCATGCATCGCTATCGCTCGCACACCTGCGGGGCCCTTCGCTCAGGCGATGTCGGCGCCACTGCGCGGCTCTCCGGCTGGTGCCACCGCATCCGCGACCATGGCGGCGTGCTGTTCATCGATCTGCGCGACCATTACGGCCTGACGCAGGTGGTGGTCGACCCCGACAGCCCGGCCTTCAAGCTCGCCGAGACCGTGCGCGCCGAATGGGTGATCCGCGTCGACGGGCGGGTGCGCAACCGCCCCGAGGGCACCACCAATGCCGAGCTGCCGACCGGCGAGGTCGAGCTCTACGCCACCGAGATCGAGGTGCTCGGCCCCGCCGCCGAGCTGCCGCTGCCGGTGTTCGGCGACATCGATTATCCTGAGGAGACGCGGCTGCGCTACCGCTTCCTCGATCTGCGCCGCGAGAAGCTGCACAAGAACATCATGACGCGCGGCGCCATCATCGACGCCATGCGCACCAAGATGAAGGGGCAGGGCTTCTTCGAGTTCCAGACGCCGATCCTCACCGCCTCCTCGCCCGAGGGCGCGCGCGACTTCCTGGTGCCGAGCCGCATCCATCCCGGCACCTTCTACGCGCTGCCGCAGGCGCCGCAGCAGTACAAGCAGCTGATCATGATGAGCGGCTTCGACCGCTACTTCCAGATCGCCCCCTGCTTCCGCGACGAAGACCCGCGTGCCGACCGGCTGCCGGGCGAGTTCTACCAGCTCGACCTCGAAATGAGCTTCGTCGAGCAGGAAGACGTGTTCGCCGCCGTCGAGCCGGTGATCACCGGGGTGTTCGAGCAGTTCGCCGAGGGCAAGCCGGTTACCAAGGAGTGGCCGCGCATTCCCTATGCGGTGTCGATGCGCAAATACGGCACCGACAAGCCGGACCTGCGCAACCCGCTGGAAATGCAGGAAGTCTCCGAGCATTTCCGGGGTTCGGGCTTCAAGGTGTTCGCGCGCATGTTGGAGGACCCGAAGAACGAGGTGTGGGCGATCCCCGGCCCGACCGGCGGCTCGCGCGCCTTCTGCGATCGTATGAACTCATGGGCGCAGGGCGAGGGCCAGCCGGGGCTCGGCTACATCATGTGGAGCCAAGCGGAACATGACCTTAAGGGTACAGTGACTTTTCCGAGCGGTAGGCAAGAACTTCGCGTGGACCAGACTCAAGGCCAAATTGTCGGTCGCGGCCCGCTCGCCAACAATATCGGCCCGGAGCGCACCGAGGCGATCCGCGCGCAGCTCGGCCTCAAGGCCGGCGACGCGGCGTTCTTCGTCGCCGGCAATCCCGAGAAGTTCGTCAAATTCGCCGGCGCGGCGCGCACCAAGGTGGGCGAGGAGCTGAAGCTGGTCGATTTCGACCGTTTCGAGCTGGCCTGGATCGTCGACTTCCCGTTCTACGAGTGGAGCGAGGAAGACAAGAAGGTCGACTTCTCGCACAACCCGTTCTCCATGCCGCAGGGCGGGCTGGAGGCGCTGAAGACGCAGGACCCGCTCACCATCAAGGCGTTCCAGTACGACATCGCCTGCAACGGCTACGAGATCGCCTCCGGCGGCATCCGCAACCATCGTCCCGAGGCGATGGTGAAGGCGTTCGAGCTCGCCGGCTATGACGAGGAGACGGTGAAGGAACGCTTCGGCGGCATGTACCGGGCGTTCCAGTATGGCGCGCCGCCGCATGGCGGCATGGCGGCCGGCGTCGACCGCATCGTCATGCTGCTCTGTGGCGTGTCGAACCTGCGCGAAATCTCGATCTTCCCGATGAACCAGCAGGCGCAGGACATTTTGATGGGGGCGCCCTCGCCGGCGACGCCGAAGCAGCTGCGCGAGCTGCACATCCGCACCAACCTGCCGGAGAAGTGAGCCGGGGCGCTTCGCCGCCAACGCGCCGATCACGCCATGCTGACCAAGCCGCGTCCCGCAAGGGGCGCGGCTTTTTCATGTGCGGCGAACCTTCGGGGGCGCCGGGGCGCTCAGGGCGTGTCCACCACCTGCACGTTCACCTGATCGATGAGGCTCGCCGGGTCGTTGCGCAGCGCCTCGATCGCGGTCAGCAGCGGCAGCGTCTGCGCGCGCGGGGTGATGCGCAGCGACAGCGTGCTCATCGGCTTCTGCAGGAAGCCGATGAAGGCCTGTACCGCCGGATCGAGGTCCGGCCGGTCGCCGGCCATCGGGCCGAGCAGCATCTCCGCGAAGCCGGCGAAGAGCTGGCGCAGCATCTCCGGCGGCACGCCCTGCTCGCGCGCCGCCTCGGCGAGCTTCTGGTCGTAGAGGCCGGAATCGGTCAGCGTCAGCTGCACCATGTCGACATTGGCCGCCATCGCGGCGCCGAGCGCCGCCGTCGGGTCCGGCGAGAAGGCGGCGGCCTCCACATTGCTCAGTCGCGCCGCGCCGTGCAGGGCGAAGGAATCCGACATCTCGGCATAGACCGGCTCGACGACGACGGCCTTGTCGCCGGGATTCCAGCGCGCAGCGATATCGACCGACAGGCTGGCGCGCGAGACGCCGTCCGGCACCATGAGCGCCATCGGGCTGCCCGGCGGCAGGCCGGCGGTGGGGCCGGAACCGCGCAGCTTGAAGGCGAGGCGGGTCGGCACCGCGCCGTCGGCGGCATCCCAGGACAGCGACAGCGTGTCGAGCCGTGCCGGCTCCGTCGTGTCGGGAATCGGCGCCTCGAGACCGGAGACCTCCACGCTGGCGAACATGCCGATCAGCGCGATGAGCGTCGCCGGATCGCGGGCGAGCGCCGGGCTGGTCGCCACCTGCGCCGCGAAGCGCAGCGTGTTGCCCGGGTGCAGGCCGCCCAGCGCCAGCCGGTCGAGCCGGAACACCGCGCCATCCGCCTCCTTGCCGGTCAGTCCCTCGACGGCGAGCAGGTCGAGCCGGCCATCGTCGAGCTTGCCGAGGGCGATGGACCTGACGGCGACGGTGGGGCCGTCCTTCTCCCGGGTCTCCAGCCCTTCGAAGCTGGCGCTGCCGATACGCAGCGCGTCATAGGCGCCGGCGATGCCGGTGAGCAGGTCGGCGATCTCCTGCGGGGCGGGCTCGCGGCCCTGCGCCGCCACGTCGCTGATGCGCTGGCCGATGGTGAACAGCTCTTCCGCCGGAACGCCGGAGGGCTGGAGAGCGACGTCGCGCACGCTCATCACCGCCCATTGCTCGGTGGTGCCGTTCTCGGCGTTGAAGCGGTAGTCCTGCGCGCGCAGCGAGCCGTAGACGATGCGGAAATCGGTCTCGCGCCGCCGCCGCTCCGGGTCCAGCAGCGCCAGCAGCGGCACGATGTCGATGTTCTCGGCGACAACCGCGCCCATCTCGCCCTGCGCCGCCACCGCCGGGGTGCCGCCGATCTGCAACTTGGTGGATTCCACCCCGATGCGGGCAATCTTGCCGCCCTCGAAACGCTCGAGCGTCATCGGGCCGTAGGTGGCGTCGGTCTCCACCCGCGTCGTCGCCTCGCCGGTGGCGGTCGAGGTGGTGGAGGCGGGAATGTCGATGCGCCCGATCCGCGTGGCCTCGACGATGGCGAGCACCAGCGGCCAGGGCTGCGGGCTGGCGACGGCGACCTGCGCCGGGCCGACGAAATCGGTGAGCGAGACCAGCGGCGCAACGAAGCGGCCATGCACCTTCGGCGCCAGCGGCAGCGGGCCTTCCGCCTCCAGATTGCGAATCTCCACTTCGCGGGCGGCGACGCGGCCGGCGGCCGGCTGGTCGAGCCCGCGGGCGGAGAGCAGGGCGATGCGCACCGTGCCCTGGCCCGGGGCCTCCACGGAGAGGTCCTTCACGTCGAGACGGCGGTCGAACACGTCGAAATCGACGTCGCCGTGGCGGGCGGTGACGCCGTCGGCCGCCAGCGAGGCGATGAGCGTGTCGATCTGCCTCCGGGCTTCGTAGTCGGCATAGAAGATGAGCCCGAAATAGCCGGCGCCACCGGCCAGCAGAAGCGCCGCAAGGGCGACAAGAAACGTCTTACGCATGAGGCCGTGACCCGAGACCGGTTTTCCCGCGCCGGCGGTCATTCGCCGCCGGCTGCCGCCCCACCATAGCCAACCGTCGAAAGACCAGCATTACAAATTCGGAAAGTCGTTGTACCTCCGCCCGGAATGCCTATTCTCCGCGCAGAATTTCCGGGTAGGGAAACATTCAATGGCCTCTTACATCTCCGACGACCTTCGCTCGGGTGCGATGGTCTATCACCGGCTTCCGCGTCCGGGTAAGCTTGAAATCCAGCCGACCAAGCCGCTTGCCAACCAGCGCGACCTGGCGCTCGCCTACACGCCCGGCGTCGCCGCGGTGTGCGAGGCGATCGCCGCCGACAAGTCGCTGGCCGCCGAACTGACCACCAAGCAGAACCTTGTCGCGGTGGTCTCCAACGGCACGGCGGTACTCGGCCTCGGCAATATCGGGCCGGAAGCCTCCAAGCCGGTGATGGAGGGCAAGGCGGTCCTGTTCAAGAAGTTCGCCGGCATCGACGTGTTCGACATCGAGATCAGCGCCCTCGAGATCGACCAT
>NZ_JAHBGD010000016.1 GCF_018390605.1 Ancylobacter defluvii | reverse complement strand
TATGAATCAGCGATTACCTCGGATGGGAATCCTGAATGTCGATCCGCTCTAGCCGTATGACAAGCAGAGCCAACCGCCAAATGTCGGCTCCCTAACCATTCCGACGAACGACCGCGCGGCGAAATCGAACGGGCAGCCCAGACGGCGGCTCCGGCAATTCCGACGACTCGCCGCACAGCAAGCGGAGCCCCGCCGCCGGATGACCGCCCGCCACAGTTCCGACGAGCCGCCGCGCGGCAATGCCGAGTTGATCGCCCGGTTCGGCTGGCCTCGCATCGCCTCGCTCGCCTCGCATCACCGGCACCGGGCTGTCCCGCAGTTGCCAGGAAGCGGCGATTTGGGCCGATCGGCGGCGTCCCTAGCGCTGCCGATGCGGCTTCCCGCGCGGGTCGGAGCGGTTTCGGGCCGCGCCGGCGACGGCGTCGCGCGGGCCGCTCTCCCGGCCTCAGCCGGTGCCCCGCAGGCGCCGCAGATGCAGCGTGGCGGCGATGAGCACCAGAGTGGCGCCGAACTGATGCGCCAGCGCGATATCGATCGGCACCTGGTGGATCAACGTCAATATGCCGAGCAGCGCCTGCGCCGCCACCAGCCCGACCACCAGCGCCGCCCGCCCGGCGGCGGGGCCGCCGCCGCGCAGCGCCAGCCAGTTCACCACCGCCAGCGCCAGCACGGTGTAGGCCATCATGCGATGGTTGAACTGCACGGTGAGCACGTTCTCGAACAGGTTGCGCCACGCCGGCTGCTGCACCAGCAGGTTCGCCGCCGGCGGGATGAAATGCCCGTCCATCAGCGGCCAGGTCGTATAGGTGAGGCCGGCGTCGAGGCCGGCGACCAGGCCGCCGAGAAAGATCTGCACCAACACCGCCAGCAGCAGCGCCCAGGCCAGAGGCACGGCAAACCGCACGGCTCGCGCCTGCGGGGCCGCCGCCCGGCCGGCCCCCACCGGCCGCAAGCCATCGGCCACCGCCACCGTGGCGGCGAGGATGACGCAGGCGAGCGTCAGATGCGTCGCCAGCCGGTACTGGCTGACATCGACCCGCCCGACCAGGCCGGACGCCACCATCCACCAGCCGACCGCGCCCTGCAGCCCGCCGAGCAGGAACAGCCCGCCGAGCTTCCAGCGCAGCGGCCCGGTGACCAGCCCGCGCCACAGGAAATACAGGAACGGCAGCAGGAAGACGAAGCCGATCAGCCGGCCGAGCAGGCGGTGCCCCCACTCCCACCAGAAGATGGTGCGGAACTCGTCGAGGCTCATGCCGCGGTTGATCTGCTGATATTGCGGGATCTGCCGGTACTTCTCGAACTCGGCCTGCCACGCCGCCTCGCCGAGCGGCGGCAGCGTGCCGGTGACCGGCTTCCATTCGGTGATCGACAGGCCGGATTCGGTGAGCCGCGTGGCGCCGCCCACCACCACCATCAGCACGATCAGCGCCGCCACGGCATAGAGCCACAGCCGCACCGGGCGCAGGCGATCCGCCGCCGGCGCGGCGGAAACATCGACGGTGCCGGAAAGGGCCATGAGCTGCTCCTGCCATTTCGCGCCCCGGCATGCCGCAGCGGCAGACCGGCGCCAGACCGGGTTTCAACCCGGCGCGGGTTTCAACCCAGCGTCGGAGCGGATATAGCTCGCAGCGCGCCCGCACAACCGGGCGAATTGTCCCTGAGATCACTTATCGGGCACCCCGCCTATGGACCACCGCGCCTCCCGGCCCCCGAACCGCACGACGCTGCCCCCGCGCCTGCGCAAGCTGATCGGCACCTGCCTGATCATCCTCTTGGTGATCGTCTGGGCGCTCGGCGCCATGGCGCTGGCGCAGGGACGGGTGACGACGCTGTCGGCTTTCTGGCAGTTCGTCGCCTATGTGGTGCTGGGCATCGGCTGGGTGGTGCCGGCGGCGCTGCTGATCCGCTGGATGCAGAAGGGCGACAGCAAGCCGGAAACGCTCTGACGCCGGGAGCCTAGCCGGAGCCGCCTCCTCACGCCGCGTGCGGCAGGCGGCCGGGCACCGGATCGGCGAAGGTGACCATGGCGATGTCGCCGAAGCCACGCGCGGCCAGAGCGTCGAAGGCCTGCACCGCATCGGTGGTGCGCGCGCCGGGATGGGTGACGAGGATCAGCGTCGGGCTCTGCGCGGCGATGCGGGCCGATTCCTGCAGCACGCCCAGCGGCGGCGCCGCCACCACCACATGGTCATAGGTCTGCTCCAGCGCCCGCAGGATCAGCCCCAGCCGCTCGGAGGCGACGAGACCATCCGCCTCGCGGGCACCGCGGCCCGGCGGAATCACATGGCAGCGCGAGGCGGTCTCGCGGTGGATGGCGTCGGAGAAGCTGGCGACGCCGAACAACAGGTCGGTGAGGCCCGGCGCCCGCGGATCGGCGGTGAGCTCGGACAGCGCCCCGGCGGTGACGTCAAGGCAGACGATGACCACCCGCTTCTCGCAGGCGGCCAGCGAGCGACCGAGCGCCAGCGCGCAATGCGCGGTGCCTTCATCCGGCGACGGGCCGGTGACGACGACCAGCCGCGCCGCCGCGCCGCGCAGCCGCACCAGACGGGACAGGTCGGCGAGCTCGCCGTCGCGGCCGAGACGCGAGCGGGTGCGCTTCGGCAGTTCGTCCGATTCGTCCTCCAGCCGCGAGCCGATCCACGGCAGATGCTGGACCGGCGCCTGCGGCACCTCGCCCGTCGCCGGGTCGGACGCTGCCTGCGCCCGTTCGCCGCGGGGACGGCGACGCCAGATCGCCTGCAGCAGGAAGGTCAGCGCGAAGCCGAGGGCGCCAGCCCCAAGCCCCCATTGCAGCGGCGACAGGCCGAGCGCCTGGCGCGGCGGCAGGGCGCGCGACAGGCTGACCGGCGCGGCGACATCGCCGAACACCCGGCGCAGCTCGACATAGGATTCGCCGAAGGCATTGGCGACGTCGGCGGCCAGCCCGCTCTCGGCGGCGGTGAAGCCGATGGCGGCGCGCCCGTCGGCGGAGGTGGTGAGCCGCAGCCCGGATTCGATGGCGCGCAGGGCGCGTTCGTCATCGAGCGGCGCGGCGGCCAGCGCCGCCGGGAAGGACAGCCACGCCGCCAGCCCGCCCGGTGCCGCGAGCCGCGCGCCGATCCCGGTGCGATGCAGCACCTGCCGGGCGAATTCGCGCGAGGTGATGACCTGGAACTGGCTGCGCCGGGCGGCGCCGGCGCGGGCGTCGAGCGGCCAGCCCTCGACCCGCAGCCGCGCCTCGGCGAAATAGCGCGGCTCGACGCCCTGATGCACGAGACCGCCAGCGAGAAGACCGAGGAGGAGCGGCGCGGCAAGTCGGCGGCGGACGCCACGCAGCGCACGGCGCAGCGCCGACGCCGGCTTCGCGGCCGGTGCCGTCTGCTCGCGGGCGCCGGACACCGGGGCGTCCATGGCCTTGTCGCCATCATCCATCATCCGGCCATTAGACCGGAGACCTAGTTTCCACCGCGTTAAGGAAAGCCGCCGGATCGGCAGCCGCGCAGAGCCTCAGCTATGCAAGGTGCCCTGCTGCCGGGCCAGCGACGCGGCGCATCGAAGCACGGATCGCCGGCGGGCGGGTCAGGGGCGAGCGCGGGGGAGAAGGCGAGCCGCCGATCAGGCGGCGGGCTCGAACACCAGCATGGCGCCGAGCGCCGCCTTGGGGCCGACGACGATGACGCCCTCGATCTCCTCGGCGGTCATGCGGCTGGAGCCGAGGCGCCGGCGGGCGCGGTCGATGTCCTCCACCGCGAAGCGGACGGCCGCCAGGCGCAGGCCCGGCCCGGCGGGAGCCGCAACGTCGAAACGGTCGCTGAACAGCTTGCTGCTCAACACCTCCACCCGGCCGCGCGGCGTCTCGGCGATGTACCAGCCATCCACCGCGCGGCGGAAGCCGGCGCCGGTGAACACCGAGAGGAAATCGAGGTGCTGGGCGGGATCCTCGGCGGCAAGCACCACACCGGCGACGCCGGTGGTGCCGTTCATGTGGCGCTGAAGGTCCGGCGCCCAGAAATTCTCCGGCCGGCGCTGGGTGCAGGTGAAGAAGCCTGTATGCGGGGACAGGGGATCGCGGGCGAAGGCGAGCGAGAACGCCACCTCGACATCGCTGCCGTCCGGCCGCTTGGCGGTGCGGGCGAAATCGAACAGATCGAGGCCGCCAAAGCCGGCGGCGTCGAACTCCGCCTTCTCGGCGGCGGGGTCGCGGCCCTCGAGGACCAGCAGCGACAGGCCCGGCCCCTGTTCGGCGAGGAAGTCGCGGTTGAAGGCGCCGAAGGAGAACGCGGTCTCGCCATGCGGCGGGATCAGCTCCGGCTCGGCGATCTCCAGCAATTCGAGGAAGAAACCGGGGGTCTGGACGATGCGGTTCTGCGTGCCCCAAGGATGCCGGTTGCGCGCCCCGACCGTGAAGCCAAGCATGTCGTAGAGCTCTCCCGCCGCTTCGAGATCGCGGACGACATGCACGACGTGATCGAGGCCACGGATCATGGGGCTTCTCCTCCGAACCCTCCCCGATCAATCGAACCGACGGCGCGACCGACCGGAAAGCATCCTATTGCCAACAGGATGGAGCACGTTCTTCCACGAGAATCTTACCCCCGCGAACCGGCTCCAGCGGATGGGGCCCCGCCGTCAGACGAGGCGACTTTGCACCATCGCCGCCCCGATGAAGGAGGCGAAGAGCGGATGCGGCTGGAACGGGCGCGACTTCAGTTCCGGGTGGTACTGCACGCCGATGAACCAGGGGTGGTCGGGGTATTCGATGATCTCCGGCAGCAGCCCGTCCGGCGAGGTGCCGGAGAACAGCATGCCGCAGGCCTCCAGACGCTCGCGATAGCGCAGGTTCACTTCATAGCGATGACGGTGGCGCTCGGAAATCTCGGTGGCGCCGTAGACCTGCGCCACCCGGCTGCCCTCCGCCAGCGCGGCGGGATAGGCGCCGAGCCGCATGGTGCCGCCGAGATCGGTGTCGAGGCCGCGCGTCTCCAGCTCGTTGCCGCGCAGCCACTCGGTGAGCAGGCCGACCACCGGCTCCGGCGTCGAGCCGAACTCGGTGGAGTTGGCCTCGGCGATGCCGGCGAGATTGCGGGTGGCCTCGATCACCGCCATCTGCATGCCGAAGCAGATGCCGAGATAGGGCACGCGCCGCTCGCGGGCGAACTGCGCCGCGCGGATCTTGCCCTCGGCGCCGCGCTGGCCGAAGCCGCCGGGGACCAGGATGCCGTGGACATGCTCCAGGAACGGTGCCGGGTCCTCGCGCTCGAAGATCTCGCTCTCGATCCAGTCGAGATTGACCTTCACATTATTGGCGATGCCGCCATGGGCGAGCGCCTCGATGAGCGACTTGTAGGCGTCCTTCAGCCCGGTGTACTTGCCGACGATGGCAATAGTCACCGCGCCTTCGGGATTGCGGATGCCGGACTGGATCTTCTGCCAGCGGGTGAGATCCGGCTCGGGCGCCGGCTCGATGCCGAAGGCGGCCAGAACCTCGGTGTCGAATCCGGCCTCGTGATAGGTCGCCGGAACCGCATAGATGTTGTCGGCGTCGCGCGCCTCGATCACCGCGCTCTCGCGCACATTGCAGAACAGGCCGAGCTTGCGGCGCTCCTCGCGCGGAATCTCGCGGTCGGTGCGGCAGAGCAGGATGTCCGGCGCGATGCCGAGCGAACGCAGCTCCTTGACCGAATGCTGGGTCGGCTTGGTCTTGAGCTCGCCGGCCGAGGGGATGTAGGGCAGCAGCGTCAGGTGCACATAGATGCAGTGCTTGCGCGGCAGTTCCTGCCCGACCTGGCGGATGGTCTCCAGGAACGGCATCGCCTCGATGTCGCCGACCGTGCCGCCGATCTCCACCAGCACGAAGTCATACCCCTCATTGCCGGAGAGGATGAATTCCTTGATGGCGTTGGTGACATGCGGGATCACCTGCACCGTGGCGCCGAGATAGTCGCCGCGCCGCTCCTTGTTCAGGATTTCCTGATAGATGCGGCCGGTGGTGATGTTGTCCTGCTTGTTCGCCGAGCGGCCGGTGAAGCGCTCGTAATGGCCGAGATCGAGATCGGTCTCGGCGCCGTCATCGGTGACGAAGACTTCGCCGTGCTGATACGGGCTCATCGTGCCCGGATCGACGTTGAGATAGGGATCGAGCTTGCGAAGCCGGGTCTTGTAGCCGCGGGCTTGCAGCAACGCGCCAAGGGCGGCGGAAGCCAGACCCTTGCCGAGCGAGGACACAACGCCGCCTGTGATGAAAATGTAGCGCGCCATGGAGTTCGGTTTCTAACTGCGAAAACGCGATTCGGCGAGGGCCGTCTTGACCGGACAACCCTCGCCTGTGGAGAAAAGAGCGAAACGGAGCGGCGGGAACGGCCCGCCGCCGGGGATCACTGCGACTGCGGAACCTGCGGCGCGGCGGGAGCGGCCGGAGCCGCCGGAGCGGTGCCCGGCGCCGGCTGGGCGCCCTGAAGCTGCTCGAGCACATTGCCGCCCGGCGCCGCGGGCGCGCCCGAAGGCAGCGTCGTCGGCGTGGTGAAGATCGAGGACGGGCCGCGCCCCCAACCCGCCAGAATAGTGAGGCTGAGGCTGGTGATGAAGAACAGCCCCGCCAGGATCGCCGTCGCACGGGTCAGCACGTTGGCGGTGCCGCGGGCGCTGAAGAAGCCGCCACCGCCGCCACCACCGCCACCGCCGATTCCGAGTCCGCCGCCCTCCGAGCGCTGGATCAGCACCACGCCGATAAGAGCCAGCACCACCATGAGGTGGATGATGATGAGTACGGTCTGCATCTGACGCCTTCAAAATCAGTAACGGCGGCGGACGAAACGTCGCCGCCGGCTTTTGTCGGTCGGGTTCCTACACGATCACGCCCGGCATTTCCAGCACGCCACGGAAGGGCGGCGAAACCATCCCGCCCGCCCTGGACGCCGACGGCGCAACCACGGTTCGCCGAACGAAGTTAAGGCCTTTGTTCCCACGCGGCTTCTTCACGCCGGGCGATGCCGCCCCGCGCGAGACCGCGTCCTAGATATAGGCACTGGCGATCGCGATGAAATCCCCTGCCTTCAGGCTGGCGCCGCCGACCAGCGCGCCGTCGACATCGGCGACCGCGAGGATCTCGGCGGCATTGGCCGGCTTCACCGAGCCGCCATAGAGGATGCGGATGCCGCCGCCCACCCCCTCGCCGAAGCGCGCCACCAGCGCCGCGCGGATGGCGCCGTGCATCTCGGCGATGTCGTCCACGCTCGGGGTGAGGCCGGTGCCGATGGCCCAGACCGGCTCATAGGCGATGACGAGATTTTCCGCGGTGGCGCCGTCGGGGATCGAGCCGGCGAGCTGCACCCGCACCAGATCGAGCGCGACGCCCTCCTCCCGCTGCTGGCGGTGCTCGCCGACGCAGACCACCGCCACCAGCCCGGCGCGCCAGGCGGCCAGCGTCTTGGCCCGAACCGCGGCATCGGTCTCGCCATGATCGGTGCGGCGCTCGGAATGACCGAGAATCACCGCGCTGCCGCCGGCATCCAGGATCATCTCGGCGGCGATGTCGCCGGTATGGGCGCCCTGGGCATTGGCATGGCAATCCTGGCCGCCGACCGCGACGCCCGAGCTGCCGGCAGCGGCCGCGAGCGTGGCGATCAGCGTCGCCGGCGGGCAGATCATCAGGTCGGTGCGGGCGCGCAGGTCTCCGTCATAGGCGGCCACCATCCGGTCGAATTCCTGCAGGGATGGCTTCAGCCCGTGCATTTTCCAGTTACCGGCGATCAATGGACGGCGCGTCGTCATGAAAATACCCGCTCCTTCAAATACCCGCAGTTTCAAGCCTATTTACCCCGCGTAACAGACGCGACCAAACCACGCAAATGCCTGCATGTGCGGCGTTGCGACACCACCGCGCCATCCCTATGATGCGCGCCTTTCGCGACCCGGGCCGAGACTCCCGGGTTTTTGCCGGCCTACGCCCGACGAGAAAAACGATGCTGCAGACCCTGCGCAAGAGCGCCTCCGGAATTGTCGCCAAGGTCCTGATGGGACTCCTCATCATCAGCTTCGGCATCTGGGGCATCGCGGATGTGTTCCGCGGCTTCGGCGGCCAGACGCTGGCATCGATCGGCTCGACCGAGATCAGCGTGCCGGAGTTCCAGCAGCTCTACCAGCAGCGTCTCCAGCAGATCTCGCAGCAGCTCAAGCAGGGGCTGACCCCGGATCAGGCGCGCGCCTTCGGTATTCCCGACCAGGTGCTCAACGAGCGGCTGGGCGAAGCGGCGCTCGACGAGGCCGCCCGCCGGCTCGGCCTGTCGGTCTCCGACGCGCAGGTGGTGGAGCGGGTGCAGCAGAACCCGTCCTTCTTCGGCCCCTCCGGCAGCTTCGACCACAATTACTTCCTCCAGCTGCTGCGCTCCAACGGCTTCACCGAGCCGCGCTTCGTCGAGGCCGAGCGCCGGCTGGCCCAGCGTCAGCAGCTGATCCAGTCGCTGGCCGGCGGGATGGAAGTGCCGCAGGTGCTGAAGGACGCGGTGAAGCGCTATGAGAGCGAAACCCGCTCGGTGAACTACGCCATTCTCGGCGCCGCCAATGTCGGCCCCTTCGCCGAACCGAGCGAGGAGCAGCTGAAGGGCTTCTTCGACGCCCGCAAGGCGGCGTTCCGCGCCCCGGAATTCCGCAAGATCAGCCTGCTCGCCCTCACCCCCGAGGCGTTGGCGGGCAAGGAGGAGGTCTCCGACGCCGATGTTAAGGCGTTCTACGACGCCAACCAGGCCCGCTTCGGCACGCCGGAGCGCCGGGTGATCGACCAGATCGTGTTCCCCAACGCCGACGAGGCCAAGGCCGCCGCCGACAAGATCGCCGCCGGCACCTCCTTCGCCGACATCGCCGCCGAGCGGAAGCTGGAGGCCAAGGACACCGCGCTCGGCACGGTGACGCGGGCCGACATCTTCGACGCCGCCATCGCCGACGCCGCCTTCGCGCTGGCCGCCGAGGGCACCAGCGGCGTGGTGAACGGCCGCTTCGGCCCGGTGATCGTGCATGTCGGCGCCATCACCCCGGCCGCGGTGCAGCCGCTCGCCGAGGTATCCGCCGACATCCGCAAGGAGCTGCAGCTCGACGCCGCCCGCCGGGCGATGCTCGCCGCCTATGACAAGATCGAGGACGACCGCAACGCCGGCGCCACCCTGGCCGAGGCGGCGTCCAAGGCCGGGCTGACGCTTCAGGCGCTCGACACCAATGCCCAGGGCACCGCGCCGGACGGCACGGCGCTCCCCGCCATCCCGGCGCGCTCGGACGTGCTGCGCCTCGCCTTCGCCACCGAGGTCGGGGCGGAGAACGACCCGATCACCCTGCCGCAGAATGCCGGCTTCGTCTGGTACGAGGTCACCGACGTCGCCGCCCCGCGCGACCGGACCTTCGAGGAGGCGCGCGCGCAGGTGCTCGCCCGCTGGAAGGAGGACGAGACGGCGCAGGCGCTCGACGTCAAGCTCGCCGAGCTGAAGAAGAAGATCGCCGACGGCGCCGCCTTCGACCTCACCGTCGCCGATGCCGGGCTGGAACTGCGCACCGCCAACGGCCTGCGCCGCGGCCGCGCCAATGAGGGGGTGCCGCAGGATGCCGTCGCCGCCATCTTCGATGCCCGCGACGGCGCGGTCGGCAGCACCACCCTGCCGGGCGACGACCGGCTGCTGTTCAAGGTGACCAGCGTCAGCCTGCCGGAGAGCGCGCCGCAGAACGACAAGATCATCGCCGATATCGGCCAGAGCATGCAGAACGACCTGATGACCGAATATCTGGTGCAGCTGCAGAGCGACCTCGGCGCCAAGATCAACCGTGCCGCCCTCGACCAGATCGTCGGCGTGCCCGGCGAAGCGGTGAACTGAGCCGGCGGGAAACGAGAACCTTGCGATGAACCTCAATCCCGATGCGGAAGCCTTCGCGAGCGCCTATGCGCGCGGCGAGGCGCAGGTGGTCGGCGAAACGCTGGTCGCCGATCTCGAAACCCCGGTCTCGGCCTATCTGAAGATCGCCGCCGACCGGGCGAACTCCTTCCTGCTCGAATCGGTCGAGGGCGGCGCCACCCGTGGGCGCTACTCGATGATCGGCCTCGATCCCGACCTGATCTGGCGCTGCCGCCACGGCAAGGCGGAGATCAACCGCCGCGCGGCGCTCGCCCCCGACGTCTTCGAGCCCTGCGCCCAGCCGCCGCTTGTCGCGCTCAGGGCGCTGGTGGAGGAATCGCGCATCGCCCTGCCCGACGGCGCGCCGCCGATGGCGGCCGGCATTTTCGGCTATCTCGGCTACGACATGGTGCGGCAGATGGAGCGCTTGGCCGACGCCAAGCCCGACCTGCTCGGCGTGCCGGATTCCATCTTCATCCGCCCGACCGTGATGGTGGTGTTCGACGCGGTGCGCGACGAGGTGACGGTGGTCACTCCGGTGCGGCCGGCGGCCGGCGTCTCCGCCTCCGCCGCGCTTGAGGCCGCGCATGAGCGTATCGCCCGGGTGGTGGCGGCACTCGAGGACGCCCTGCCCGCCCAGGCCGCCGAGGACGCGCTGCACCAGCTCGTCGTGCCGGTCTCCAACACCGAGCCGGAGGCCTATCTGGCGATGGTGGAGCGGGCGAAGGAATATATCCGCGCCGGCGACATCTTCCAGGTGGTGCTGTCGCAGCGCTTCGACGCGCCGTTCACGCTGCCGCCCTTCTCGCTGTACCGTTCGCTGCGGCGGATCAACCCGGCGCCGTTCCTCGTCTATTTCAACTTCGGCGGCTTCTCCATCGTCTGCTCCTCGCCGGAGATCCTGGTGCGGCTGCGCGACAACACCGTCACCATCCGCCCGATCGCCGGCACCCGCCGGCGCGGCGCCACCCCGCAGGAAGACAAGGCGCTGGAGGCGGAACTGCTCGCCGATCCCAAGGAACGCGCCGAACACCTGATGCTGCTCGACCTCGGCCGCAACGATGTCGGCCGCGTCGCCGCGATCGGCACGGTGGAGGTGACGGAGAGCTTCTTCATCGAGCGCTACAGCCAGGTGATGCACATCGTCTCCAATGTCGAGGGCGACCTCGACCCGAAGCACGACGCGCTGGACGCCCTGGCCGCCGGCTTCCCGGCGGGAACCGTCTCGGGGGCGCCGAAGGTGCGGGCGATGGAGATCATCGACGAACTGGAGCGCGACAAGCGCGGCATCTACGCCGGCGCCATCGGCTATTTCGGTGCCGACGGCGAGATGGACACCTGCATCGTGCTGCGCACCGCCGTGGTGAAGGACGGCAAGATGCATGTGCAGGCCGGCGCCGGCATCGTCTTCGACTCGGTGCCGGAGAGCGAGCAGCAGGAATGCGCCAACAAGGCCAGGGCGCTGTTCCGTGCCGGAGAGGAGGCTGTGCGCTTCGCCGCGCGGGCGGGCCGGGGGCAGTGAACGAAGCGCTCCCGCGCAACCGGCACCGGGAGCGCCGGGGATCTGCCTGAAGCAGCCGGACAACCGGCTGGAAAGCGATGGCACCGGCAGCCGGCGGCGGTGGAAGGCCGCCGGCGATCAAGGCCACCCGAGGACATCGGCCTCGGGTTCCCCGGCGCCGCCGGGTTCGCCCCGGACGGTAGGCAGCCTAGACGCGGACCGCAACTCGAAACGATAGACCGGCCGGCGGCTGCGATACTCGCGATTACGATTTGGAGGTCGTGCAAACCAGCTTGCCGTCATGGGAATAGACCTTCAGCTGCGCGCTCCAGCCGGCTGCGCCGACATAGGCCGTCGCCAGCCGCCCGTTTTCGAGGTCGCCGGCCTCGAACTCGCCGCCCTGGCGCGAGGTCGACACGTTGTCGGATACCCCCGACCGGACGACCAGCACGTATTGTCCCTTCTCGACCAACTGGCCGTCGAGCACCGCCTCAAGCTTGACGAAGCCGTTCCTTTCCACCGCCTCGATATGGCACGGTGGTATGTTGGCAGCTGCTACGATCATCTTGCTTTCTCCTCCCGAAACCACTGCGGCCGACGGACACTCATCGATGACCGTCGGCCGCCCGATGGTTCTGGACGTGTCGTTCAATGCTGCACGATCACCGAGGAATTGCCCTTGCCCACCTGGGTGGTGGTGGCATCGTTGTACTTGCCGAACTGCAGGGTGCCGGAGACGTTGCCCTTGCCGGCCTGCACCGTCAGGGCGTCATTCTTCTTGCCGAACTGGCCGATGCCGGAGACGTTGCCCTTGCCGGCCTGCAGCGACACCGCATCGTTCTTCTTGCCGACCTGGCCGATGCCGGAATAGTTGCCCTTGCCGACCTGGCCGATGCCGGCCCTGTTGCCCTTGCCGGACTGCGAGACATCGGCCTCGTTGCCAGCAGCATAAGCGGTGGGAATCGCGACCAGAACAAAGGCGGCGACGCACAATACAGAAGTGATTTTCATGGCTTATCTCCTTGGGTTTCCCGTTTATTAACGGCACCAGGAAAATAGCTATGACTATACAGACATACTCGACCGAAATTCGACCAACCTTCTGGAAGATACCGGCATCATTCCCACTCAAATCCGCATAGATGTAATCAAACAGCCTTAGAATATGGTCTGCTCATACTATGCCGATGGCGCAGCTACATGAAGAATGAGAGCTGCGACAGCAGGTTCAGCAGCTGAGGCTGCCGGTGCAGTCCAAGCCGGTTCATCGCCGAAGCCAGCTGGTTGTGAACGGTGTTCTTGGAGACCTGCCGCGCCTGGGCGATCTCGGTGCTCGATTCACCGCTGGCCAGCGCGCAGGCGATGCTGGCCTCAGTGGCGCTCAGGCCGAGCACCATGCGGACGGCATCGGGCTTGAGGGAGTCGTTGCGGCCCAGTTCACGGATGCTGAGAAGCGCGACGCGCTCCGGCAACGAGACCGCCACCTTGAAAGGCACCGAGTTGTGGCCGTTGCGGGTGGTGACGGCGAGGCTGACGATCCAGCCATGCGGATCGCAGCCGCGATGAATCCAGACCACCCGGCGATCGATCCGCCCGACGAGGATCGCATCGAGCGACCCGTGGATCTCCTCCGCCAGCGCCGGGTTGTGAATTTCCAGCTCGCCGTCGGATATGCCGATATCGGGATTGTCGGTGACCAGGGCGATGAAGGCCCGGTTGGCCTGAACGATCTTCAGATCGGACCGGACCAGCGCCCGCGGGGTCGGCGCATTGGTGAAGATGAACTCCATCCGCTCCGCCACCTCGCGCTGGCGCACCAGCTCGCGGTGGGTTTTGAACGAGAGCTGCAGATAGGGGAGGATCGACATCACCTCCTCCTTCTGCTTCACCCAGGATCGGTTGGCATTGTTCGGATGGATGAGGAACAGCGCGAAGCGGCGCTGCCCTTCCCGTGCGATCAGCACGCCCCATATCAGCCCGTGATCGCCGAACGCATCGCACAGGGCGCGCGCTTCCGGCCGCACCACGACATCGCGCAGCTCGACCTCGAATGTCCCGCCCTGACCCAGCGATTGGGTGGCCGTATCGAAGAAGGACACGATCTCCGGACACAGCAGCGTCGCCTTCGGCGCGCCACGCGCAATAACGGCGGCCCTGTCGCCGTCGCAAGGGCCGTGGCCATTGCCGTTGCCGTTCCCGTTGCCGTTGCCGTTGCTTTTGCCGTTACCGTTGCCCAGGCCGATGAAGAAGCCGACCTGCGCGCCGGTTCTCGCCAGCAGACTGGCCAAAACCTCGTCCCAGAGATCGGGCGAGATGGGCGCTTCCTGAATGGCAGGGACGATCGAACTCAGCCAAGAGCCGGCCTCAACGTCGGACATCAGGGCCCCCCGCCTGCATCAGCTACCGGGGCACAAGATGTCGGGTCGCCCCAATCCCGTACCGATTTAGAACTAAAATGAAATGAATTCAAGAGCAATTTACATATATGTGCCGTAACGTTACGGCAGCTCGCTATGTTTACGTCGCTGTCGACCCCTTCCGCCCCCGTATCGGCGAAAGCATTACTTGGCTCGACGCGCGAACAAGGCGGGTACATGGCAGCTCTCGACCACCGGCATGGATTACCGGCGCATATATTCCCTAGCGGAAGATGCTATCAGTGGTTGCAGGATAGCCCGCGCGCACTGCCGACGCCGCACCGCAGGGGTAGGGCACCTGAACAAGTTTTGCGCAACTTGCCTAGATAATCATCCCAATTCCAAACGAACCATATGCGGGCGAATCCGTATTGCCGAGCCGAAACACGGCGCGGTAGTGGCAAGCCGGCCTTGCTATCTCCGCGACTTGACCCGATACCCGAACGCATCCTAAGTATTTCACCGGACAATTCGAAAATCGCCGCGAAGCTGGAAATCGCGGCGATCATGGTGGCAAGTCCGCGGCAGGACGGCAGAGTGGCGATGAATAGCGAGTGTGGCGAGCGATGGCGTGGCGGGCGTTGACATGCTCGCCAGGTGCGGCTTGACCCCGCGCCACCTCGCATCCTAGAGCTTCCCCAAGTCGGAAGCTCGCCGCTCGAACGGACCCGCGATGATCCTCCTCGTCGACAATTACGACAGCTTCACCTGGAACCTCGTCCACTATCTCGGCGGGCTCGGGGTGGAGGTGGACGTGCGCCGCAACGACACCCTCACCACCGACGAGGCGCTGGCGCTGAAGCCGGAAGCCATCGTCATCTCCCCCGGGCCGGCGACGCCCAACGAGGCCGGCATCTGCCTCGAGCTCATCGCCCGTGCCGCCGGCGAGGGCGTGCCGGTATTCGGCGTCTGCCTCGGCCACCAGGCGATCGGCCAGGTATTCGGCGGCGAGGTGGTGCGCGCGCCGCTGCCGCTGCACGGCAAGATGAGCGACATCCATCATCGCGGCGAAAGCGTGTTCCGCGGCATCAACGGCCCGTTCAAGGCGACGCGCTATCATTCGCTGATCGTACAGCGCGACACCCTGCCCGCCCCGCTCGCCATCACCGCCGAGACCGAGGACGGGTTGATCATGGGGCTCTCCCACAGGGAGCTGCCGGTGCACGGGGTGCAGTTCCATCCCGAGAGCATCGCCTCCGAGCACGGCCGGACTATCCTCAAGAACTTCCTCGACCTCGCACGCGCCTGGAACGCCGGCCCCCGCCGTTCGCGCGCAGCCTGAGGCGCGAGCAAAGATAAAAGCGGGAGCGGAAAGCGGGAACATGGAGAATCTGAAGGCCGTCATCGGCAAGATCGCCACCGGGGCCACGCTGACGCGGGCGGAGGCGGCGAGCGCCTTCGACATCATGATGTCCGGCGAGGCCACCCCCTCGCAGATCGGCGCGGTGCTGATGGGCCTGCGGGTGCGCGGCGAGGATGTCGAGGAGATCGCCGGCGCGGTCTCCACCATGCGCGCCAAGATGCTGCGCGTCGTCGCCCCGCCCGGTGCGGTCGATGTGGTCGGCACCGGCGGCGACGCGTCCGGCTCCTACAACATCTCGACCTGCGCCGCCTTCATCGTCGCCGGCACCGGCGTGCCGGTGGCCAAGCACGGCAACCGGGCACTGTCCTCCAAATCCGGCGCCGCCGACGTGCTCACCGCGCTGGGGGTCAACATCGACCTCTCGCCGGCCGGCATCTCCCGCTGCATCACCGAGGCCGGCATCGGCTTCATGTTCGCCCCGGCACATCACCCGGCGATGAAGCATGTCGGGCCGACGCGGGTGGAGATGGGCACCCGCACCATCTTCAACCTGCTCGGCCCGCTGTCCAACCCCGCCGGGGTGACGCGGCAGATGGTCGGCGTGTTCGCGCGCGGCTGGATCGAGCCGCTCGCGCAGGTGCTAAAGACGCTGGGCTCCGAGCGGGCCTTCGTGGTGCACGGCTCGGACGGGCTCGACGAGATCACCACCACCGGGCCGACCTATGTCGCCGAGCTCAAGGACGGCAAGCTGGCCAGCTTCGAGATCGAGCCCGAGCGCTTCGGCATCGCCCGCGCCACCCCGGAGGCGCTGAAGGGCGGCGATGGCGAGGTCAATGCGCTGGCCCTGCGAGCCGTGCTCAACGGCGCCAAGAACGCCTATGCCGACATCGCGCTGTTGAACGCCGCCGCCGCGCTGGTGGTGGCCGGCAAGGCGGAGACGATCGGCGAAGGGCTGGAACTCGCCCGCTGGAGCCTCTCCGGCGGCCATGCGGAAGCGGCACTGTCCCGGCTGGTCGCCGTCTCCAACGACATCGAGGACTGACGGCGATGGCGGATATTCTCGAGACGATCGGCGCCTATAAGCGCGAGGAGATCGCCGCGGCAAAGCTGAAGGTGCCGCCGGCCGAGATCGCCGCCCGCGCCGCGAGCGCCCCGACGCCGCGCGGCTTCCTCACGGCCATCGAGGCCAAGATCGCCGCCGGCAGGACCGCGCTGATCGCCGAGATCAAGAAGGCCAGCCCGTCCAAGGGGCTGATCCGGCCGGATTTCGATCCGCCGGCGCTGGCCAAGGCCTATGAGGCCGGCGGCGCCGCCTGCCTCTCGGTGCTGACCGACATCCCCTCCTTCCAGGGCGCGCCGGAATTCCTCACCGCCGCGCGGGCGGCCTGCGCGCTGCCGGCGCTGCGCAAGGACTTCCTCTACGACACCTACCAGGTGATGGAGGCGCGCGCCTGGGGCGCCGACTGCATCCTCGTCATCATGGCCTCGGTCGACGATGCGCTGGCGCGCGACCTGGTGGACGCCGCGCACGGCCTCGGCATGGATGCGCTGGTCGAGGTGCATGACGATGCCGAGCTCGACCGGGCGCTGGCGCTGCCGGCGCGGCTGGTCGGCATCAACAACCGCAATCTGCGCAATTTCGAGGTGACGCTGGCGACGTCCGAGCGCCTCGCCCCGCGGATCCCGGCCGACCGGGTGATCGTCGGCGAGAGCGGCATCTTCACCCCCGACGACATCGCCCGGCTGGCCGGCTTCAACATCCGCACCATCCTCGTCGGCGAGAGCCTGATGCGGAAGGACGATGTCGCGGCGGCGACGCAGGCGCTGCTTGCCGGCCCCGCCCCGCAGCGCGCGGCGGGCTGAGGCCATGGGCGACGCCGCGGACCCGCCGAAGCTCTCGCATCTCGACGCCGCCGGCGCCGCCAACATGGTCGACGTCGCCGACAAGGCGGTGACCGACCGCATCGCCGTCGCCGAGGGCCGGGTGGTGATGCTGCCGGAAACGCTGGCGCTGATCGAGAGCGGCAACGCCAAGAAGGGCGACGTGATCGGCACCGCGCGGCTCGCCGGCATCATGGCCGCCAAGCGCACCCATGAGCTGATCCCGCTCTGCCATGCGCTGCTGCTCTCCAAGGTGGCGGTGGAGATCGAGACCGACGCCGCGATGCCGGGGCTGCATGTGCGGGCCAGCGTGCGCACCGCCGGGCAGACCGGCGTCGAGATGGAGGCACTGACCGCGGTGTCGGTCGCCTGCCTCACCATTTACGACATGGCCAAGGCGGTGGACCGGGGCATGCGGATCGAAGGCATCCGGGTGCTGGAGAAGGCCGGCGGCCGCTCCGGCCATTGGCAGGTGTCTTAGCCATGGCGAAGCCCGCGCTGATGCCGGTCGAGGAGGCGCTGGACCTCCTGCTGTCGCAAGCCGAGACGCTGCCCGCCGAGACCGTGCCGCTCGATGCGGCGCTGGGGCGGGTGCTGGCGGCGCCGGTGGTGGCGGGGCGGACCACGCCGGGCCGCGACGTGTCGGCGATGGACGGCTATGCCGTGCGCGCTGGCGACGCCACGCTTGGCGCGGTGCTGGAGGTGGCGGGCGAATCCGCCGCCGGCCGGCCCTATCCCGGCACGGTTCCGCCCGGCGGCGCGGTGCGGCTGTTCACCGGCGCGGTGGTGCCGGACGGCGCCGACGCGGTGGTGATCCAGGAGGACACCTCGCGCGACGGCGCCCGCATCCATATCAACGAAGCGGCGACGCCGGGCCGGCACATCCGCAAGGCCGGCGGCGATTTCCGCCAGGGCGAGACGGTGCTGAAGGCCGGGCACCGGCTCACCGCGCGCGACCTCGCGCTCGTCGCCGCCTGCGATCTGGCGCAGGTTGAGGTGTCCCGGCGCCCGCGCGTCGGCCTGCTCTCCACCGGCGACGAGCTGGTGCGGCCGGGAATGGGCGCGCAGGCGCACCAGGTGATCCTGTCCAATATCTACGCGGTCGGCGGCGTCGCCCGGCAGGCCGGCGCCGAAGTGACCGACCGCGGCATATTGCCGGACCAGATGGAGGCGACGCGCGAGGGCATCCGCGCCGCGCGCGACGCCGGGCTCGATGTCCTCGTGACCTCCGGCGGCGCCTCGGTCGGCGACCATGACCTCGTCGCCCCGGCGCTCACCGCCGAGGGCGCGGCGCTGGCGGTGCACAAGATCGCGCTGCGGCCGGGCAAGCCGCTGATGTTCGGCGGCTTTCCCGCCGCGCAGGGGATCGGCACACACATACTCGGGCTGCCGGGCAATCCGGTCTCGGCCTATGTCTGCGCCCTGCTGTTCCTGCACCCGCTGCTGCGGCGGATGCAGGGCGAAGCCGGGATCGGCGGGCTGGAGCTGGTTGCGGCCGAGCTTGCGGTCGACATGAAGGCCAACGACCACCGCATGGACTTCATGCGCGCCGAGATCGTCGGCCGCCGCGCCGGAATACCGCTGGTCCGGCCGATGCCGGTGCAGGATTCCTCGATGCTGAGCCTGCTCGCCCGCGCCGGCGCGCTGCTGGTGCGCCGGCCGCACGCCACCGCCGCCAAGGCCGGCGAGCCATGCGAGATTCTGCCGCTGGAGGATTGACCCCGCGCCGTTGAGGCTGTGTGCTGGCCGACGGTAAGATGCGAGGAATTTCAGGGCGATGGACATCAATATCCCGGACGTGCTGGCCGAGGTCGAGGCGGCGTTCGCCCGCTACGAGCAAGCGCTCATCAGCAATGACGTCGCCGCGCTCGACGACCTGTTCTGGGACGATCCGCGCACCATCCGCTATGGCGGCGGCGAGAACCTCTACGGCATCGCGGCGATCCGCGCCTTCCGCGCCGGCCGCTCGCCGCACGGGCTGGAGCGCAGCCTGGACGGCACGGTGATCACTACCTATGGCCGCGACATGGCCACCGCGGCGACGCTGTTCCGCCGCGCCTCGGCCCCCGGCAAGGTCGGCCGGCAGATGCAGACCTGGATGCGTACCGCCGGGGGATGGAAAGTCGTCGCCGCCCATGTCAGCCTGATCGCCGAACCGGCGTGAGCACCGAATCCATCTCGAACCCGCGTGAAACCAGCCTGCCGTGAACCCTATAGCCTGCCGTGAGCCGATGACCCGTTCCCTCGCCCCTCTCGCCGCGCATGATGCGGTCGTGTCCGTTCTCGCGGCTACATTGCCGCGCGCCGGCCGGCGGGGCTGACATGTCGCTTCCCGATAGTCCCATCGTCGTCGCCGCCCCGGCCGGAGCGTCCCGGCTCGGCCGCAAGACCCGCGCCGAGGATATTCGCGAGCAGGTCGCCGACGAAATCACCCGCGGCCTGCTGCCGCCCGGCACGCTGCTGGACGAAAGCGCGCTGGCGTCCCGCTTCGGCGTGTCGCGTACGCCGGTGCGCGAAGCCATCCGCGAGCTCGCCGCCTCCGGCTTGATCGATGCCCGCCCGCATCGCGGCGCCATCGTCGCCCGGCCGAGCTTCGAGCGGCTGCAGAACATGTTCGAGGTGATGGCGGAACTGGAAGCGCTGTGCGCCGGGCTCTGCGCGCAGAACATCGCCCCCGCCGAGCGGCGGCGGCTGGAGATCCTGCATGCCGAGATGGGCGAGATGATGCGCCTCGGCGACTTCGCCGCCTATCGCGAGGCCAACGAGCAGTTCCACACCTCGATCTATGCCGGCGGGCACAACGACTATCTGGTCGAGCTGACGCTGGCGACGCGGCAACGGCTCTCGCCGTTCCGCCGCGCGCAGTTCCGCGCGCTGGGACGCCTCGCGTTGTCGCATCAGGAGCATGACCGCGTCGTCACCGCGATCCTGCGCGGCGACCGCGACGGCGCGGCCGCGGCGATGCGCGACCACATCTCCATCGTTCACGACGCGTATGAGAAATACGCGCAACTGATCTGATAATACTTGGCTTTTCTACTCCGCCGCCGGGATGCCGGCCGCCTGCCTCTGCCGCTGCTCGTCGGCGAGAAAGCCCCGCCAGCCGCCGAAGCCGGTGATGTCGCGCGCATCGCGCGCCGCCACCGCCTCCAGCGCGAAGCCCTTTACCCGGCTGCCGTCCTCCAGCAGGATGGTGGCGATGCCGAGCGGCGCCGGGATGGCGTCGACGAAGCGGGCGAAAGCCTCCGCCGGCAGCGCCCAGATCTCGCATTCGATCGACGCGCCGCTGCCGGCCTCGACACGCAGCAGGCCCGGCCGGCGCACCCGGCCCTCGGGGAGCGCATAGAACCGGTAGTCGTCGCTGGTACGGGCGCGGCGCATGAACACGCCGCCCGCTTCCAGCAATTCGCCATTGAGCGGCAGGCCGGAGAGATGCGCACCGAACAGCGCGATCTCGTGATAGCCGGCGCCGGCGCGCGGGGTGGCGGGCGGCAGCGACGGCAGCTTCTCGCCGGTGGCGCCCATCGGCAGATCGGTCGAGGCATGGAAGGCGGAGGCCAGTGCGGCGAGATGCGCGTCGCGCCCGGCGCCCGCCAGCAGGGTGATGCCGACCGGCGCCCCGTCCGGCCGCAGGCCCGAGGGCACGGCGATGCCGCACATGTCGAGCAGGTTGACGAAATTGGTGTAGACGCCGAGATGCGAGTTGAGCCGCACCGGATCGGCCAGCATCTCCTCCACCGTGTAGACGGTCGGCATGGTCGGCACCATCAGCGCGTCGCAACCGGCGAGGCTGGCGCGGGTGCGCGCCGCCAGCTCGGCGCGGCGGTAATGGCCGCGGAAGGTCTCGACCGCGGTGCGCCGCCGCCCCTCCTCGATGATGGCGCGGACCACCTCGTTGAACGCTTCCGGCTTCGCTTCCAGGAACGGGCCGACCGCGGCATAGCGCTCGGCGACCCACGGCCCCTCATAGAGCAGCTTGGCGGTCTCGTAGAATGGCTCCATGGCGATCTCGACGATGCGGGCGCCGAGCGAGGCCATGCGGGCGATGGCCTGGGTAAAGGCCGCCTCGGCCTGGCGATCTCCGAGGAACACCCGATCCTCCGGCCGCGGCACGGCGATGCGCGGCGCCGCGGGAAAGGCGCCCGGCGTGCCCAGCGACAGCGGCCGCGAGAACGGATCGGCCTCGTCCGGCCCGGCCATCACCCGGAGCGCCGCGAAGGCGTCGTCGACGGTGAGGCCGAACACCGAAATGCAGTCGAGCGTGCGACAGGCCGGCACCAGGCCGCTGGTCGAGACCAGGCCGAGGCTCGGCTTGATGCCGACAATATTGTTCAGCCCGGCGGGAATGCGTCCCGAGCCGGCGGTATCGGTGCCGAGCGCGAAGGCCACCAGCCCCGCCGCCACCGCCACGCCCGAACCCGAGCTCGACCCCCCCGGCACTAGATCGGCGCGCACGGCGTTGCGCGGCGTGCCATAGGGCGAACGGGTGCCGTTCAGCCCGGTGGCGAACTGATCGAGATTGGTCTTGCCGATGACGATGGCGCCGGCACGCCGCAGGCGCGCGACGGCAGTGGCGTCGCGCGCGGCGGCATAGGCGAAATCCGGGCAGGCGCAGCTGGTGGGCAGGCCGGCGACGTCGATATTGTCCTTCACCGCGAAGGGCACGCCGTAGAGCGGCAGGCTCGACGGATCACGCCCCTCCAGCGCCGCCACCTGCTCGGCGAGCGCCTCGCGCCCGAACAGCGCGGTGAAGATCGAGGGATCGGCATGCCGCTCGATCCGCTCCAGGCAGGCGGCGACGGTGCGCGAGGGGGTCGAGCGGCCGGAGCGGTGCGCATGGAGAATGTCAGCGATCGTGGCAGGCAATGCGGGTCTC
Organism: Ancylobacter defluvii; assembly: GCF_018390605.1. GTDB lineage: Bacteria > Pseudomonadota > Alphaproteobacteria > Rhizobiales > Xanthobacteraceae > Ancylobacter > Ancylobacter defluvii. Next base: position 103,808 of record NZ_JAHBGD010000016.1, on the reverse strand, counting down.
CCAATCAAGCAGGATGTCAAAACTGCGTATCACTTAGGCAATGACCATTACATTGCATACATTAGCGGGAGCCCACCACCGCGTCGACCCTTAGGGCTTTATTTACGGATTGTGGAACACAAAAAGAACGGATAGTGTTTGTTCGTGATTTGTTTCATTTTGGCTGCCCGTCGGGGATGGACCTGCGCTGATGCTCACCCGCAAGCAACACGAACTGCTCCGCTTCATCCATGAGCGCCTGAAGGAGAGCGGCGTACCGCCCTCCTTCGAGGAGATGAAGGAAGCGCTGGACCTCCGGTCCAAATCCGGCATCCACCGGCTGATCACCGCGCTGGAGGAGCGCGGCTTCATCCGCCGGCTGCCGAATCGCGCCCGGGCGCTGGAAGTGATCCGCCTGCCCGAGACGGTGCAGGCGATGCCGAAACCGGCGGCTCCCGCCCAGCCCCGCAACTTTGCACCGAGCGTGATCGAGGGCAGCCTCGGCCGTGCCCGCCCCTCCGCACCACCGCCGAGCGACGACGAGGCGATGCGGCCGATTGCGGTGCCGGTAATGGGCCGCATCGCCGCCGGCTCGCCGATCTCCGCCATCCAGTCGCCGAGCCAGACCATTTCCATGCCGGCGGAGATGCTGGGCGGCGGCGAGCATTTCGCGCTGGAAGTGCGCGGCGATTCGATGATCGAGGCCGGGATCCTCGATGGCGACCTGGCGCTGATCCGCCGCGGCGACACCGCCGAAACCGGTTCGATCGTGGTGGCGCTGATCGACGACGAGGAGGCGACGCTGAAGCGGCTGCGCCGCAAGGGAGCCTCCATCGCGCTGGAAGCCGCCAACCCCGCCTATGAGACCCGCATCTTCGGGCCGGACCGGGTGCGCATCCAGGGGCGGCTGGTCGGCTTGTTCCGCCGCTACTGAGCCTTCTCCGCCCGACAGGCCAGCGTCCGGCAGACCAGAAGTCCGGCGTGCCGGTGGCGCCGCCGTAGTGATGACCCTGCAACGACGACGGTCCTGAAGCCGGCGCCGACCGTGATCCGGCTGCCGTGGTGCGGCGTCAGTGCATCCCACGCGAGAACCCCGGCAGCCAGGGCCGCGTGCCGTCCGGCGGGCGGGCGTCGATGCGACGCCAACTGCCGTCCGGCTCAAACAGGAAAGCGGTGCCCGCTCCCTCGCCCGCCCGGTCGAGCTGCACCATCTCGGCAGCGCAATCCGCCGGCGCCTTGAAGCGCGTCAACACCATCGCGGCACGACGGCAGTCGTCCGCCAGGGCCGCACGGTCGAGCGGATAGGCGACAAGCCGCCCATCGCGGGCGGGTAGGACGCAGCCAAGCGCATCACAACGGGCCGTTACCGCCCCCGGCGCGGCCGATCCTGCCGGCAGTTCCGCCGCATCTCTCGGTGGGGCGGCGCTCTTCGATGATGACGCGGGCGCCTCGAAGCCCCCCTTGCCGCGCAACCCTTCGGCCGACAGCCACTGTTCGGCGGAAAAGCGCTCGGCCAGGCCTTTGCGGCGATCGCCCATCAGCGCGAGTTGCCCGTCCGGCCCACGCACCGCCACCGTCCGCGCCTGCGCGTCGATCAGCACGTCGAGAGGGCGTGCGGCGGCGATCGGCCAGAGGGCGGCCGCCGCGAAGACCGCCGCCGCCAGCGCCAGGCGGGTACGCAGCAGGCAGGCGGCGAGGAAGGCGAAAGTGATCAGGGCCAGGCTGGCGAGCGGCATGGCGCGCACGCCGCCATCGGCACCGGGCAGCGCCGCCACCTCGCGGGCGACGGCGTTCATGGCATCGATGCCCCAGCCCATCAGCCGGAACGCCGGCGCCTCCCAGCCGAAGGGCATGGCGAGCGTGCCCAAGAGGCCGGCCGGCATGATGACGAAGCTCACCAGCGGCGTCGCCGCGAGGTTGGCGAGGAGGCTCAGCGGCGCCAGGCGCTGGAAGTGATAGGCGGCATAGGGCGCGGTGGCGAGCCCCGCCGCCAGCGAGGTGAGCGCCAGCGCCGCCAGCCAGCGCGCCGGGCCGGACGCATACCACGGCACCCGGCCGGCGCCGGCGGCGATGAGGCGGCGGCCGCCGCGCTCATAGGCGACGACGAGCGCCAGCGTAGCGGCGAAGGACATTTGCGCGCCGGGATCGAGGATCGCCCAGGGAGCGAGCGTCAGCACGATCAGCGCCGCCAGCGCCAGCGTGTGCAGGGTGAGCGCCGGCCGGCCGAGCATCACGCCGCACAGCACCAGCAGCGTCATCACATAAGAACGCTGCGTCGCCACCTCGGCGCCGGAGAGCAGCAGATAGTAGCTGGCGGCGGCCAGCGCCGGCACCGCCGCCCAGGCCTTGATCGGTCGGCGCAGCGCCAGCCCCGGCCACAGGGCCAGCAGCGCACGGGCGAGGAAAAACACCGTCGTCGCCACCAGCGCCATGTGCAGGCCGGAAATCGAGAGGATGTGCGACAGGCCGGAAATGCGCATCGCCTCTTCCAGCGGCTCGGGCACCTGGCCGCGAATGCCGGTGACCAGCGCCACCGCCACCCCGCCCGCCTCTCCCGGCAGCACCGCGCGGATGCGCGCCGCGATCGCCTGCCGGCTTGCCTCCAGCCAGGTGGCGAAGGCAAGCCGCAGATCCGGCGGTGCCGGCGCCGGCGTCTCCCGCCATTTGCCGACCGCATAGCCGGTGGCGCCGATCCCCTCGAACCAGGCGGCGCGGCCGAAATCGAACCCGCCGGGATAGGCGGGACCGGGCGGGGCGGCGAGATCGGCACGCACGCTCACATGCGCCCCGACCGGCGGCGGGCTGGAGGAGGCGAGCGCGATGCGCACCCGCTGCGGCGCCAGCTTGGGCGGGCGGTCGAAGCCGGTCACCTTCAGCACGATGCGGCTGCCGCGCGGCCGCAGCTCGGCCTGCTCGACAGTGCCGCTCACCGTGACGCCGGCGAGCGGCGCCGCCAGCACCGGATGGGCGATGCGCTGCACCTGCAGGCTGGCGACGCCGAAGCCGGCGGCGAGCGTCGCCGCCAGCGCCAGCGCGTGGAAGGCGAATGGCCGCGCCCGCGCCGCCAAAGCGAGGCCGAGAAAGACGACGAACGCCACCGGCCCGGCATAGGGCGAGGGTTCGGTGGCGGCACCGAGATAAAGCGCGATGCCGATGGCGAAGCCGACGGGAAGGAACAGCGTGGCGCGCCGGTCCTCGACCTCCTGCGCCAGCATCGCCCCCAATGCGGCCGCGAGCCGGGCCAGCAGCGGATAGGGATTGCGACCGGCGCGGTCGGAGAACTCGCGGCCGAAGAACTCGCGGTCGGAGAACTCGCGGTCGGCTGCGGCGTCGCGTGGCGCGGCCGCGGCCGTCGCCGGCGAGGCGATCGCCCGCGCCCCGACCCGCCCTCGCGCCTTTGCGCCCGCTTCGCGCCCGCCCGCCATGCCCCGCGTTTCCCCCGCGCCGGCGGCCGCCGGCCGCACGGCGGCTTTTCCCCGCTCGCGCTCCTATGGTACACGCACGCATCCCGACCGCTACCGCCCCGCGCAAAACGCCCGGCGACGACACGGAAAGCCGATGTCCGACACCGTCATTACCCGCTTCGCCCCCTCCCCGACCGGCTTCCTGCACATTGGCGGCGCCCGCACCGCGCTGTTCAACTGGCTGTATGCGCATGCCAAGGGCGGCAAGATGCTGCTGCGCATCGAGGACACCGACCGCCAGCGCTCCACCCCGGAAGCCATCGAGGCGATCATCGACGGGCTCACCTGGCTCGGCATCGACTGGACGGGCGACACCATCTACCAGTTCGCCCGCGCCGGGCGGCACCGCGAGGCGGTGGAGCAGATGCTCGCGGCCGGCCACGCCTATCCCTGCTACGCCACCGCGGCGGAGCTGGAGGAGATGCGCGAGACCGCCCGCAAGGAAGGCCGCGCGCCCCGCTATGACGGGCGCTGGCGCGACCGCGATCCCGCCGAGGCGCCCGCCGGCGCCAAGCCGGCGATCCGCCTGAAGGCGCCGACCGAGGGCGAGACCGTGATCGACGACCTGGTGCAGGGCCGCGTGGTGTTCCAGAATAAGGAACTCGACGATCTGGTGCTGCTGCGCTCGGACGGCACGCCGACCTATATGCTCTCGGTGGTGGTCGACGACCATGACATGGGCGTCACCAACATCATCCGCGGCGACGACCATCTCACCAACGCCGCCCGCCAGACGCAGATCTATCGCGCGCTGGGCTGGGAGGTGCCGACCATGGCGCATATCCCGCTGATCCACGGGTCGGATGGCGCCAAGCTTTCCAAGCGCCATGGCGCGCTCGGCGTCGATGCCTACCGCGCCATGGGCTACCTGCCCGCCGCGCTGCGCAATTATCTGGTGCGCCTCGGCTGGAGCCATGGCGACCAGGAGATCTTCTCCACCGAGGAGATGATCACCCATTTCGACCTCGACCGCGTCGGCCGCTCGCCGGCCCGCTTCGACTTCGCCAAGCTGGAAAACATCAACGGCCACTATATGCGGGCGACGCCGGACGCCGAGCTGCTGGCGGCCATCGACCAGTTGCTGCCGCATCTGCCCAACGGCGCCGCGATCGCCGACGCGCTCACCCCGGAGCGCCGCCGCCAGCTGCTCGCCGCCATGCCGGGATTGAAGGAGCGCGCCAAGACGCTGGTCGAGCTGATCGACAGCGCCGGCTACATCGTCAAGCAGCGCCCGCTCGATATGGAGGACAAGGCCAAGGCGCTGCTCACCGACGACGCCCGCGCCCTGCTGGCGAGCGCTCATGACGCGCTGGCGGCGACACCGGACTGGACCGCCGCCGGCACCGAGGCGGCGGTGCGCACCGTCGCCGAGGCCAAGGGGGTGAAGCTCGGCGCCATCGCCCAGCCGCTGCGCGCCGCCATGACCGGACGAACCACCTCCCCCGGCATCTTCGACGTGCTGGCGGTATTGGGGCGCGACGAGTCGCTGGCGCGCATCGCCGATCAGGCGAACGCCGCGCGGGCGGCCTGAAGGACGTACGACGAAGTGTTGATGCAGGTGCGAAATCGATCAAACGCCCTGCCGTTACTGGATTTCGATGTTATCGCACTACCGTGTCCGCTGCGCTTGCGAGCACGGATCGAAACCGTTACGACTTTACGCATCCAGCCTCTGGGGAGCATAGAAGGCCCCTCGGAAACGGCTGCCGCACAACAAGGCGAGAACCTCCGCCGACGCGCTCCGCTTCGTTCGGTCCATTGACTCTCAGGGAGACCCCGCATGGACGCCATCAACGGCACTTCCGCGAAAACGGCCACACTGAATATCGGCGACAAGAGCTGGGAACTCCCGATTCTGGACGGCACGATCGGGCCGCAGGTCGTCGATATCGGCAAGCTCTATGGCCAGACCGGGATGTTCACCTACGATCCCGGCTTCACCTCCACCGCGAGCTGTGAAAGCCAGATCACCTACATCGATGGCGACGAGGGCGTGCTGCTCTATCGCGGCTACCCGATCGAGCAGCTTGCCGAGGACGGCGACTTCCTTGAGACCTGCTACCTGCTGCTCTATGGCGAGCTGCCGACCGCCGCCCAGAAGGCGGATTTCGACTACCGCGTCACGCGCCACACCATGGTGCATGAGCAGATGAGCCGGTTCTTCCACGGCTTCCGCCGCGACGCCCACCCGATGGCGGTGATGGTGGCCTCGGTCGGCGCGCTCTCGGCGTTCTATCACGACAGCACCGATATCTCCGACCCGCAGCAGCGGATGATCGCCTCGGTACGGATGATCGCCAAGATGCCGACGCTGGCGGCGATGGCCTACAAATACACCATCGGCCAGCCCTTCGTTTACCCGCAGAACGAGCTCGACTACGCCTCCAACTTCCTGCGCATGTGCTTCTCGGTGCCGTGCGAGGAATACAAGGTCAACCCGGTGCTCTCGCGCGCCATCGACCGCATCTTCACCCTGCACGCCGACCACGAGCAGAACGCCTCCACCTCCACCGTGCGCCTCGCCGGCTCCTCGGGCGCCAACCCCTTCGCCTGTATCGCCGCCGGCATCGCCTGTCTGTGGGGGCCGGCGCATGGCGGCGCCAACGAGGCGGCGCTGAAGATGCTCGGCGAGATCGGCTCGGTGGAGCGCATCCCGGAATTCATCAAGCGCGCCAAGGACAAGAACGACCCGTTCCGCCTGATGGGCTTCGGCCACCGCGTCTACAAGAACTACGACCCGCGCGCCAAGATCATGCAGAAGACCTGCCATGAGGTGCTCGGCGAGCTCGGCATCAAGGACGACCCGCTGCTCGACATCGCGGTGGAGCTGGAGCGCATCGCGCTGCAGGACGAGTATTTCGTCGAGCGCAAGCTCTACCCGAACATCGACTTCTACTCGGGCATCACCCTGCGGGCACTCGGCTTCCCCACCTCGATGTTCACCGTGCTGTTCGCCCTCGCCCGCACCGTGGGCTGGATCGGCCAGTGGAAGGAAATGATCGAGGATCCCGGCCAGCGCATCGGCCGCCCGCGCCAGCTCTATACCGGCGCCCCGGCCCGCGACTACGTGCCGATCGCCCGCCGCAAGTGAGAGCGGGCCATCCGGGCCGGCACGGCATCGGGATCTGAAGAATCGAAATCCCCGCCCTCCCCCGGAGGGCGGGGATTTTCGTTTGTGCTGGCGTCCGCCTAGCGGCATCGACGAGATGCCGACCTACGGCTTTCCGGCCGCTCCGCCGCCCCTTACGGCGCCGGGCGGATGTCCTCTCCGGGCGGAGGCTACACTCTGTCATGGGCGTCTTCACGCTGCCGCTGGCACATAAGGCGAAGGCGGAGATAGCGCGGCGCGTGGGGCCCGGGATTCGGTTCAGGCCTGATCGGGCGCGGACAAGCAGCCATCCAGTGGCGGTCAGAACGTAGCCGACTATCAAATTTCCGGCGATGCTGAACGACGGCATCAAGTAGAATCAAGGCAATGCGTTTCACAGCCGGCTACGAACCATCCGTCCGGCGATGCCCCTCGCCTGCCGGATGCGCCGGCCGCCTTTTCAGCCGCGCCCGGCCCGCATGGTCTCCAGCACCGCGGCGGCAGCGCGGCGGCTGGGCTTGTCGCCCTCCACTCCCATGATCGCGTCGAGGCGGGCGAAGGCCTCGAGCTGCGCCTGACGCTCCTCGCCGCCGGCGATGAGGCGCACCAGCTGCGCCGCCATGGCCGGCGGATCGATATGCCATTGCAGATATTCCGGCATCGCCTTCTCCGACAGGATCAGGTTCGGCAGGATCGCCGTGGTGATCTGCAGAAGATAAGGCGCAATCCGCCCCTCCAGCCAGCCGATGCGATAGGCGGCAACGGTGGGAATGCCGGCAAGCGCCAGCTCCAGCGTCACCGTGCCCGAGGCGGCGAGCGCCGCGCGGGCGCTACGGAACGCCGCCAGCTTCTCGTCCTCGCCGACGACGATGCGTGGCTGCACCGGCCAGCCCGCTACCATCTCCCGAACCTGCGCCAGGCGGCGCGGCAGGGTCGGCAGCACCAGCTCGACATCCGGGATCTGCCGGCGCAGCAGGCCGAGCACCTCGCCGAAGGCAACGCCGAGGCGCGCGAGTTCGGCGCGCCGGCTTCCGGGCAGCACCAGCACCAGCGGCGGAGACGCCGCGCGGCGGGCGGCCTCCTGCGGATTGGGGCGCAGCAGATCGATCTCATCCAGCAGCGGATGGCCGACATAGCTGGTCGGCGGCCCTCTGAACTTCGCCATCACTGCCGGCTCGAAGGGCAGCACCGCAAGCACCCGGTCGACATCCGGCTTCATCGCCCGCGCCCGGCCCGGCCGCCACACCCACACCGTGGGCGCGACATATTTGACGATCGGCAGGTCCGGCAGCCGCGCCCGCACCTTGCGGGCGACACGATGGGTGAAATCCGGCGCGTCGATCAGCACCAGCACATCCGGGCGCGCCGCCACCACCGCATCGGCGGCATCGCGCATACGGCGCAGGATCCGCGGCAGCCCGGCAATCACCTGGCCGAAACCCATCGCGGTGATATCGTCGATCGGGAAGATGGAGCTCAGGCCCTCCGCTTCCATGCCCGGGCCGCCGACGCCAAGGAACGCGATCTCCTCGCCGGCCAGCGCCCGCAGCTCGCGCATCATCCCGGCGCCGAGAACATCCCCGGATTCCTCACCGGCAATGAGAAAGATGCGGCGCGGCGGGCTCCCGGTCATGTCGGGCTTGCCGGCTCGAAGCCGTGGACGAACAGGCCGGCGGCATCGGCGGCGGCGATGATGGCGGCGAGGTCGGCAGCGATGACGCCGCCCGCCTCGACCGCGATGCCGGCCAGCCCCGCCCGCGCCACGCCCTCGACCGTCAGCACGCCGAACGAGGGCAGGTCGAAGCGGCGGTCCTGGTCGATCTTCGGCACCTTCACCAGCACGCCAGACGGCGTCGGCGTGCGGATGCGGCCGTTCTCGCGCAGCTCGGCACAGCGGCGTAGCATCAGGTCGGTGCCCTCGGCAGCCTCGACCGCCACCACATGGCGGTTGATCACCACCACACCCTGGCCGATATCGAGCGGCCCCATCGTCGTCAGCGCCTGGCGGCCGATCGCGATGTCATCGAGCATCGCCCGGTCGGGCGCCTTGCGGCCAAGCCGGCCGGGCGGCACCAGAATGTCGGGAGCGACCTCATGCGCGCCGAGCAGGCGGAAGCCGTCCTGCTCGAACAGCTTGCCGACATTTGAAAGCAGATGATTGTCGCCGCCGCGCAGCATGCGCACGATCCGCGGCAGCAATTGCACCGTCTGCCAGTCGAGCTTGATGTCGCGCAGCCTCGGGCGCAGCACGTTGCCGATGAACACCACGTCGCGGCAGCCGCGCCGCCGCAGCTCCGCCTTCAGCTTTCCGTACTGGCCGAGACCGACCCATACATGCGGGAAGGCTGCGACACCGGGATCGGCGTGGCCGCGCAACGCAAAAAGATGCACGGAGCGCCCGGCCCGGCGCGCAGCATGCGCCACCGCCAGCGGAAACGCCCCGCCGCCGCAGAGGATGGCCAGCGGCTCGCCGCCGGCCTCGGCCGGGGCGGGATCAGTCCGCGTCGGGCTCGCCATGACCCGCATCGATCGGAACGGTGACACGCCGCTTGCCGGCACTGCGGATGAAATCGACGATCAGCATGACGTTCGCGTCGCCGGCATGATCCTTGGCGACCTGCTCGGCGCGGTCGGACAGCATGCCGCCGCCATAGAACAGTTCGCGATAGGCGGCGCGCAGCGCATGGATCTGCGCCCGCGTCAGGCCGCGCCGCTTCATGCCGATGATGTTGAGCCCGCCGAGGCCGGGACGGCCCTCGATCATCGCGCCGAAGGGGATGAGATCGTGGCGCAGGCCGCACATGCCGCCGACGATGGACTGCTCGCCGATGCGCACGAACTGGTGCGCCGCCGTCATGCCGCCCATGAACACATTGTCGCCGATGGTCACATGGCCGGCCATCGTCGCACCATTGGCGAAGATCACCTTGTTGCCGATCACGCAATCATGCGCGACATGGGTGCCGACCATGAACATGCAGTCATCGCCGATGCGCGTCTCCATGCTGCCGCCGGCGGTGCCGCCATTCATGGTGGCATGCTCGCGAATGATGCAGTTGCTGCCGATGACCAGCCGGCTGGCTTCGCCCTTGTAGTGGTAGGACTGTGGCGGGAAGCCGAGCGAGGCGAAGGGATAGATCACGGTGCCGCTGCCGATGCGGGTATGGCCCGCCAGCGTGACGTGCGAGATGAGGCGCACCCCGGCGCCCAGCTCGACATTGGGGCCGACGGTGCAGAAAGGGCCGATCTCGACGCCGTCGCCGAGCACGGCGCCGTCTTCGACGATGGAAGTCGGGTGAATACGCACAGAGGAACCCATCACTTGCGCCCGTCGTCGTGGGCGATCATCGCGCCGACCTCGGCTTCGGCCACCAAATGACCGTCCACCTTTGCCTCGCCCCGGAACCACCACATGTTTCGACGCTTGGTGAGTTGCGTCATGTGGTACTCAAGCACGTCGCCCGGCACCACCGGCCGACGGAATTTCGCCTTGTCGATGGTCATGAAGTAAACCAGCGACGGCTTGCCGCCCCCGGCCCGCTGCAACAGACAGATGGCACCCGCCGTCTGTGCCATGCCTTCGAGGATGAGCACGCCCGGCATCACCGGATTCTCCGGAAAATGCCCCTGGAAATGCGGCTCGTTGGCGGAGACGTTCTTGATGCCGATCGCCCGCTTGTCGCTCTCGATGCCGACGATCTTGTCGACCATCAGGAACGGATAGCGGTGCGGCAATACGGCAAGGACCTTCAATATGTCCGCCGCGCCGAGTGTGGTGCCGCCCTGTTCGTTCATGGGTTCTTCCGTCCTTCGTCCGCGCTTCGCCCGGCGCCGCGGTCGGCTCGGGCAAGGCGCTGGATCGCCATCACTTCCCGGAACCAGTCCCGCATCGGCTGTGCCGGCGAACCACCCCATTCGACGCCCGGCGGGACGTCGTCCTTCACATTGCTGGTTGCCGCGATCTTCGCCCCGTCGCCGATGCGGACGTGGCCGATCACCCCGACCTGCCCGCCCAGCACGACGAAATCGCCGAGAGTGGCGCTGCCGGCAATACCGGTTTGCGAAACGATGACGCAATGCCGGCCGATCACCACGTTGTGGGCGATCTGCACCAGATTGTCGATCTTGGTGCCCTCGCCGATCACCGTGTCGCGCAGGCCGCCGCGATCGACCGTGGTCGAGGCCCCGATCTCGACGTCGTTCTGCACGATCACCCGGCCGATCTGCGGCACCTTGGCGTGCCCCCCGGCGCCGCCGACATAGCCGAAGCCATCCTGGCCGATGCGCACCCCCGGATGCAGCACCACCCGGTCGCCGAGCAGCGCGTGCAGCACGCTCGCGCCGACGCCGATGGTGCAGTCACGACCGATGCGAACCCCCGGCCCGATCACCGCGCCGGCGGCGACGATGCTGCCGGCGCCGACCTCGGCACCCGGCCCGATCACCGCGCCGGGGTCGACGGTGACGCCGTCCTCCAGCCGCGCCTGCGGATGCACCACCGCACCGGCGGCGACGCCGGACTGGCCAAACACCGAAGCGGGACGCAGCGACGCGGGATAGAGCGCGCGGGAAATGGTGACGAAGGCCGCATGCGGCCGCTTCACTACCACCGGCACCACGCCGGCCGGCACCGAGCCGAGGAAGCGCTCGCCGATCAGGCAGAAGCCGGCACGGGTCTGGCTGAGCGCCGGTACGAAGCGGGCGCCGTCCATATAGCTGATGTCGCCGGGGCCGGCGTCCTCCAGCGAGGCGACGTCCATGATTTGCCGCGCGCCCTGCAAGGGGTCGGTCAGTTGCCCACCCACCAGCGCGCAGAGTTCCTCGAGGGAAAAGCTACGCACCGGACGGTGGAAGATCGGATCAGCCGCTGACTGCATCGTGCCGGATATGCCTGTCGTCCAATGAACCGACGGCCCGGGGCGAGCCGGGCCGTCGTAATCCGCCAATGATATGGCCGCCAATGATCGGGCGTGGACCTCAGAAACGGGTGCCGCCGCTGAAGCGGAACGCCTGTTCCTGGTCGTAGTCTTCCTTCGACAGCACCCAGGCATAATCGAAGCGCAGCGGGCCGAAGGGCGACTTCCAGATCAGGCTGACGCCGACCGAGGAGCGGATCGAGTCGCTGTCGGCGACGCAGACATTGTTCATGCCCTTGGTCGAGGAGCCTTCAAGCGCGCTGCAGTCCACCAGGTTGCTGTCCCAGCCGGCGATGTTCTCGAAGGTGGTGTTGCCCTGATAGTCCCACAGCGAACCGGCATCGGCGAACACCGCTGCCTTCAGACCCACTTCCTTCGGCAGGAAGGAGAGCGGGAACTGCAGTTCCGCCGTGGTGCCCCAGTAGAGCGTGCCGCCGAGCGCATCCGGATCCGAGCCGTCCAGGCCGGACGCCAAGTCACGCGGGCCGATGCCGTTCGACTCGAAGCCGCGGACCAGATCCGGGCCCTTGAAGAAGTTGTCGAGGATACGCAGGTCCTCGCCGCCCCAGGACGAGACGTTGCCCGCCTGGCCGCGCAGCATCAGCACCACATCGCCGAACACCGGCATGTACCAGCGCGCATCGAAGGTGGAGCGGATGTAGTTCACATCGCCACCGAGCCCGGCCAGATCCTGCTTGAACTCCAGCAGGTAACCGTTCGTCGGGTCGATATTGTTGTCGAGCATGTTGTAGCTGAGCGTGTAACCGACCGCCGAGGTGATCGCCGGGTCGTTGTTCACCTCGAGCAGCGCCCAGGAGATCTGACCGTAGGTGGCGATGTCGTCCTCGTCGATCGAGATCTCCTTCTGCGACAGCGTGTAGCGCAGGCCGAGGGTCAGCTCGTCGGTGAGCGGCAGGCCGACGCGCAGCGTACCGCCACCGGTGGTGGTGCTGTACGGGCTGTAGCTGGTCGAATCGGTCTCGCGATAGGAGAGATCGAAGCCGGCGGCGACGCGGTAGTCGAGGAAGTAGGGCTCGGTGAAGTTGAAGTCGATGCCCTGGACATTCTCGCCGAGCGTGCCGGCGAGGCGGACGAACTGGCCACGGCCGAGGAAGTTCTTCTCCGAGACCGCCACTTCGCCGATGAAGCCGTCCGAGCTGGAATAGCCGCCGGAGATGGAGAACTCGCCGGTGGGCTGGTCCTCGACCTGCACGACCAGGATCACCCGGTCCGGTGCCGAGCCTGGCTCGTTGGAAATCTTCACGTCCTTGAAGAAGCCGAGATTGCGCAGCCGGCGCTCGGCGCGGTCGACCAGCACGCGATTATAGGCGTCACCCTCGGCGAGATCGAACTCGCGGCGGATGACCCAGTCGCGGGTGCGGGTGTTGCCGCGAATCTCGATGCGCTCGATATAGACGCGCGGCCCCTCTTCCACCGCGAACACCAGCGAGATGGTGCGGGCCTCGGGGTTGCGGTCGCCGCGCGGCTTCACCTGGGCGAAGGCATAGCCGCTCTTCGACACCTCGATGGTGGCGTTCTCGACCGACTTCTCGACCAGCTCGGCGTTGTAGACCTGCCCCTTGGCGACGCGCAGCGCCGAGCGGATGCGGGCCGGATCGACGTCCTTGATGTTGGAGACGACATCGACGGTGCCGACGCGGTACTGCTGCCCCTCGTCCAGCACATAGGTGATGATGAAGCCTTCCTTCTTGCGATCGAGGTCGGCAGTCACCGACACGATGCGGAAGTCGGCATAGCCGTTCTTCAGATAGAAGCGGCGCAGCAGCTCCTGGTCGGAATTGATGCGATCGACGTCATAGACGTCGGTATTCTTCAGCCACGACAGCCAGTTGGACTCGGTGGTGGTCAGCTCGTCCTTGAGCTTCCAGTCGGAGAACGACTTGTTGCCGACGAATTTGATCTCGGCGACGCCGAGCTTCTCGCCCTCGGTGATCTCGAACACCAGATCGACGCGCCCCTGGCCGCGATCGATGGTCTTCGGCTCGACGCGCACGTCATAGCGGCCGGCGCGGTGATACACCTCGATGATGCGCTGGGTATCGGCCTGCACCGTGGTGCGGGAGAACGGCGCGCGGGCCTTGGACTGCACCTCTCCGGCGAGCTGCTCGTCCTTGACCTTCTTGTTGCCCTCGAAGGCGACGCGGTTGATCACCTCGTTCTCTTCGACGCTCACCACCAGGCGACCGCCGCGATTGGAGACGCGCACATCGGAAAACAGGCCGGTGGCATAGAGTGCCTTCAGGCCCTCGTCGATCTTGGCGGGCGTCAGCGGCGGCGCACCGAAATACGAGCGGACCGTCTCTGCATCGACGCGACGATTGCCCTCGACGATGATGGAATTCGCCGTCTGCGCAACGGCGCTAACAGGCGCGACAATGGATCCGGCAACCCCTGCCACGGCCACCAGGGCGACGACGCCCAGGACCGAAGCCATCTTACTCACGAACCGGACACTTACAGCCATTTGGTGCGCAACCTTACCGTTGTTCTGACGCCGGCACCGCCCACGCAAGCGAGGGCAGGCGCGATCTTTCACCCAGCGCTTCGCTTGTACAAGCTTTTGACAGGCCTGCAAACGAAGCTCCCGTCGCCCCATCGCCTTTTCCCGCCGCCGTGGCACACCGGCAACGCTTGGGCAGGAGGGGCGTCAAGATTTTGAAATATTGAGAATATCGTTCCACGTAGCGAACAGCATGAGCATCAGTACCAAAGCAAGACCGATGCGGAAACCGACCTCCTGCGCCCGATCGCTGAGCGGACGGCCGCGCAGCGCCTCGATGGCGTAGAACATCAGATGTCCGCCATCCAGCAAGGGTACGGGGAAGAGGTTAAGAAGACCGATCGAAACCGACAGAACCGCCGCCAGCTGCAAAAGCGCGCCTATACCGAAGGTCGCCACCTGCCCCGACACCTGGGCGATGCGAATCGGCCCGCCCAGCTGGTCGGCGGATTCGCGGCCTGTCACCACCCCACCGAGATAGGAGAAGGTACGCTCGACGATGAACCACACCTCCTTGCCGGCCAGGCCGACCGCCTCGACCGGGCCGAATCGCTGGGTCGTCACCTCCCCTGCCCCGGTCGAGCGCGAGATGCCGAGCACGCCGATGCGGTGCACATTGCCGAAAGAATCGGTGATCTCGCGGCGGTCCGGCGTCGCGGCGAGCGTGCGCTTCTCGCCGCCGCGGTCGATTTCCACGCTGAGCGGCACATCGGCGCTGGCGCTGACGATGCGCTGCATGTCGCTGAAGGATTCGATCGGCGCGCCGTCGATCGACAGGATCAGGTCATGCGGCTGGAAGCCGGCCTTCTCGGCGGCGCTGCCGGCCTGGATGGCATCGACGCGCGGCGTCGCCACTTGCCGGCCGACCGTCATGAACAGGCCGGCGAAGATGACGATGGCGAGAATGAAATTGGCGATCGGACCGGCCGCGACGATGGCCGCGCGGGCGCCGACGGACTTGTGGAAGAAGCTCACCTTCTTCTCCGCCTCGGTCATCTGCGAGAGGCCGTTGCGGTCCGGCGTCGAGGCGGCGTTGTCGTCGCCGAGAAACTTCACATAGCCGCCGAGCGGTATCGCCGAAAGCTTCCAGCGCGTGCCGTGGCGGTCGTTGAAGCCGACGATCTCCGGGCCGAAGCCGATCGAGAAGGCGACCACCCTCACCCCGGCGCGCCGCGCCACCCAGAAATGCCCGAGCTCGTGGAAGAACACCACGATCGTCAGCACGAAGAGGAACGGGATGAGATAGCCGAGCAGCCATTCGGCGCCACCACCCATCGACGAAAGTACACTCATTTCGTTTTCCTCATCTGCGCATCGACCGCGGGCCGCGATAGGCTCGCCTGAGATGTTGCCGCCATGATGTCGCTGCCAAGTTTGGCAGAGAAACGGCAGCCTGCCACATTTGCGGCGCGTTTCCCCGCCCGGCTCACCAAACCAGCAGGCCGGCGGCCGGCGAGGCGGGATCGCGCGCGAGGCCGATGAGGCAGGCGAGCACCGCCGCCGCGACCAGCCCGTCCAGCCGGTCCATCAGCCCGCCATGGCCGGGAATGAGATGGCCGGAATCCTTCACCCCGAACCGGCGCTTCATCGACGATTCGAACAAATCGCCGGCCTGGCTGCAGGCGCTGGCCGCAAACGCCGCCGGGGCGGCGAGCAGCGACGATTCGATACCGGCGAGCCACACCGTCAGCATGCCCGCCCCCACCGCGAACATCACGCCGCCAAGGGCGCCCGACCAGGTCTTGTTGGGGCTGACCCGCGGCCACAGTTTCGGCCCGCCGATGAGGCGTCCGCAGAAATAGGCGGCGATGTCGGTGGTCCACACCACCGCCAGCAGCCAGATTATCGCCACCAGCCCGAAGCCGAGATCGAGCCGCAGCAGGGTAAGCGAGAAGGCCAGCGCGCCGGCATAGAGCACGCCGAGCAGCGCCCAGAGCCGCGGCGTCAGCCCGCCGCGCAGGATGAGCGCCGCCGCGAGCGCCCCGGCCGGCAGCGCCAGGGTCAGCATCGGCGGTCCCGCCACCAGGGCGAACAGGGCGCAGGCGATGCCGCCGCCGCCAAGCGCGAGAATGCCGGGCAGGCGCGGCAGGCACACCATCCTGGCCCATTCCTGCAGCAGCATCAGGCTGGCGAGGAAGCACAGCAGCACGAACGGCCGCCCGCCCCAGGCCGCCGCGCCGATAACCAGCGGGCCCAGCACCAGCGCCGAGCCGAGGCGCGGCAGAAAATCGGCACCGATGATCAAGTCACGTACGCCCTGCCGCATCGAGGCCGCCGAATCGCCGCTCGCGGGAGGCGAATTCGGCCAGCGCCTGCTCGAACCAGCCGCGATCGAAATCCGGCCACAGCACCGGCAGGAAGACCAGCTCGGCATAGGCCGCCTGCCAGAGCAGGAAGTTGGACAGTCTTTGCTCGCCGCTGGTGCGGATGACCAGATCGAGCGGCGGCAGGCCCACGGTGTCGAGCGCGCCGGCAAGCCGCGCCGGGGTGATGTCCTCCGGCGACAGCCGCCCGGCCGCCACTTCCCGCGCCAGGGTGCGGGCGGCACGGGCGATCTCGTTCTGCGAGCCGTAATTGAAGGCGACGGCCAGGGTGAGGCCGGTATTGCCGCCGGTCAGGCTCTCCGCCTCGCGCAGCATCGCCTGGATCTCGCCGTCGCGCGGATGCCCCTCGCCGAGGATGCGCACCCGCACATTGCGGGTGTGGAGATCGTGAAGATCCCTGCGGATGAACAGCTTCAGCAGCCCCATCAGCTCGTCGACCTCGCCCTCGGGGCGCGTCCAGTTCTCGCTGGAGAAACTGAACACGGTCAGCGCCTCGATGCCGAGCTCGATGGCGGCGGCGATGGTGCGGCGCACCGCCTCGACGCCGCGGCGATGCCCCTCGAAGCGCGGCAGGCCGTGCGACGTCGCCCAGCGGCCGTTGCCGTCCATGATGATGGCGACATGCCGCGGCACCGGGCCGGCGGGCGCAGCCGTCGCCGGCCGCCCGTCCTCGATCGGTGCATCGTCTGACACGTCGAACTTCGCGATCTTCAAGGAGGCCAACTCCGCGCCGTCGCCCGGCCTGCGCTCAAACCGCCAGGATTTCCTTTTCCTTGGTCGCCAGCACCTGGTCGACCTCGGCGATCGACTGGTCGGTGGCCTTCTGCACCTGATCCGACAGCCGGGTCTGCTCGTCGGCGCTGATGTCGCCGTCCTTCTCCGCCTTCTTCAGGCTGTCCATGCCGTCGCGGCGCACATGGCGCACCGAGACCTTGGCCGCTTCCGCATATTTGTGGGCGACCTTCACCAGTTCCTGGCGGCGGTCCTGGGTGAGCTCGGGAATGCGCACCCGGATCACCTGGCCCTCGGTCTGCGGGTTGAGGCCGAGATTGGAATCGCGGATCGCCTTCTCCACCGCCGACACCATGCCGCGATCCCAGACCTGAACCGAGAGCAGGCGCGGCTCCGGCACGTTCACCGAAGCGCACTGGTTGAGCGGCATGTGTGAGCCGTAGGCGTCCACCTGGATCGGCTCCAGGAGGCTCGCGGAGGCGCGTCCGGTACGCAGGCCACTCAGTTCCTGCTTAAGGACGCCGATGGCGCCCTGCATGCGGCGCTTAAGATCGGCAATATCGGTCGAACCAGTGCTCATAGCGAACCCTCTTCTTGCTGCGCCGGGCTCACACCGCGCTGCCCGCTCGAGGCGGCGCCAGCGCCGCAAGCGGCCGGACCCGGCTATATCAGATGGTTTGCCGCGCGAGGCAAGCACGCAGGCGCCTTATTGCATGCCGCAGCGCGGCATGGAGCGAGGACGCCGGCAGCCGCCGGCTACGGCGCGACGGTGGTGGAACGGCCCCTGCCCCGCACCGCGTCCTCGATGGCGCCGGGCTGGCGGATGGAGAACACGATGATCGGCAGCTTCGCCTCCCGCGCCAGCGCAAAGGCGGCGGCGTCCATGATCTTGAGATCCTTGGTCAAGGCCTCGTCATGGGTGAGCCGCTCATAGCGGGTGGCGGTCGGATCGAGCTTGGGATCGGCGGTATAGACGCCGTCGACATTGGTCGCCTTCATCACCGCGTCGCATTCGAGCTCGGCGGCGCGCAGCACGGCACCGGTATCGGTGGTGAAGTACGGATTGCCGGTGCCGCCGGCCAGCACCACGATGCGCCCGCGCGAAAGGTGCCGCGAGGCGGTCTGGCGGGCATAGGGCTCGCAGATGGTCGGCATCGGAATGGCGGAGAGCGTACGGGCCGGCGAGCCGGCCTCCTCGATCGCCTTCTCCAGAGCGAGGGCGTTCATCACCGTCGCCAGCATGCCCATGTGATCGGCGGTGGCGCGGTCGAGGCCGCGACCGGCGACGCTGGCGCCGCGCAGGATGTTGCCGCCGCCGACCACCACCGCCACCTCGGCGCCGGTGCCGCGGGCATCGGCGAGGTCGCGGGCGATGCCCTCGATGGTCGGCCAGTGCAGGCCGAACGCCTCGCTGCCCATCAGCGCCTCACCGGACACCTTCACCAGCACCCGCCGGTAATGGATTTCCTGCGGTTCCGCCGACTGCGACATGAGGCACCTTTTCATACTTCGCGCGACGCCGAACCGCGCCGCCACAATAAAACACGCCGGACGCGCTGCTGGCGCCCCCGGCGTGGTCTTATCAACAAACGCGTTCTGCGTCTCAGGCGCCGGCGGCGGCGGCGACTTCGGCGGCGAAGTCGCTCTCCTGCTTCTCGACGCCCTCGCCGAGGGCGAAGCGCACGAAGCCGGTGACCTTCACCGGCGCGCCGACCTTGCCCTCGCTCTCCTTCACCGCCTGGGCGACGGTCTTGGAGGGCTCGTGGATGAAGGGCTGCTCGACGAGCGTGACTTCCTTGTAGAAGGTCTTCAGGCCGCTCTCGACGATCTTCTCGACCACGTTGTCCGGCTTGCCGGAGGCCTTGGCCTTCTCGGCCAGCACGCCGCGCTCGCGGGCGACGACGTCGGCGTCGATGCCGGCGGCGTCGAGCGCCTGCGGGTTGGCGGCGGCGACATGCATGGCGATCTGGCGGCCGAGCGCGGCGAGCTCATCGGCCTTGCCGGTCGATTCGAGCGCGACCAGCACGCCGATCTTGCCGAGGCCTTCGCCCACCGAGCCGTGGATGTAGCTGGCGACGACACCCGAGGTGACCGACAGCTCCTTGGCGCGACGCAGGTTCATGTGCTCGCCGATGGTGGCGACGGCGCTGGAGACCGCCTCGCTGACGGTGCCGCCGGCCGGA
Source organism: Ancylobacter defluvii (assembly GCF_018390605.1). Classification (GTDB taxonomy): domain Bacteria; phylum Pseudomonadota; class Alphaproteobacteria; order Rhizobiales; family Xanthobacteraceae; genus Ancylobacter; species Ancylobacter defluvii. Next base: position 84,601 of record NZ_JAHBGD010000016.1, on the reverse strand, counting down.
TAGGCCGCCGCGCCGATCGCCGCGACGTCGTCGCCGGCGCTAAGCGCCACCTGGGCAATGTTGCGCACCAGCGCCTGGAACTGCTCGTTGCGGGCGACGAAGTCGGTCTCGGAGTTCACCTCGACCACCACGCCCTTGGTGCCGGCCAGCGCGAGGCCGATCAGGCCTTCGGCGGCGACGCGGCCGGCCTTCTTGGCGGCCTTGGCCAGGCCCTTCTTGCGCAGCCAGTCGATGGCGGCCTCGATGTCGCCCTCGACTTCGCCGAGCGCGTTCTTGCAGTCCATCATGCCCGCGCCGGTCTTCTCGCGCAGCTCCTTCACCATGCCCGCGGTGATGTTGGCCATGTTCCGTTCCTCATTCCAATCGACACGAATCGCAGGTGTCACGTGCGACGTATCATTCGCGCATGTGTCATTTGACGACACGGCCGGCCGGAGGGTTCCGGGCCGGCCGCGTACTCATGATCCGAGCGGCAGCTTACCGCCGCCGCGAGACGTCCGCGCCGGTCACTCGACCTCGGCGGTCAGCTCCTTGGCCTGGGCGACCCAGCCGTCGACGCGACCCGGCAGACCGACTTCTTCACCGATCCGGTGCGCATCGGCGGCGTCGAGGCCGGCGATCTGCGAGAAGTGGAAGATGCCGAGATCGGTCAGCTTCTTCTCGATGGCCGGGGAAACGCCGGTCAGCTTCTTCAGGTCGTCGGCCGGGCCACGCGGACCGGACAGCGGCTCGAAGCTCGACCAGATGGTCTCGGCGGGAAGGTCCTCGATCAGCGGCACTTCGGCGGCGCCGATATCGACACCGAAATCGCCCTGGGCGCGGCCGATGCCGTCAATGGCGGCACGGGCGATCAGGTCGCAATAGAGGTTGATGGCGCGGCCGGCGTCGTCATTGCCCGGCACCGGATAGGAGATGCCGTCCGGATCGCAGTTGGTGTCGAGGATCGCCGCAACCGGGATGCCCAGGCGACGCGCTTCGGCGACGGCGAGGTCTTCCTTGTTGGTGTCGATCACGAACAGCAGGTCCGGCAGGCCGCCCATGTCGCGGATGCCGCCAAGGGCGCGATCGAGCTTTTCCTTCTCGCGCTGGAGCGTCAGGCGCTCCTTCTTGGTGTAGCCGACGCCTTCGCCGGCATTGAGCAGCTCTTCGAGCTTCTTCAGGCGGGCGATGGAGTGCGAGATGGTCTTCCAGTTGGTCAGCATGCCGCCGAGCCAGCGGGAGTTGACGTAATACTGCGCCGAACGCTTGGCCGCATCGGCCACCGCATCGGCCGCCTGGCGCTTGGTGCCGACGAACAGCACGCGGCCGCCGCGGGCCACGGTGTCGGACACCACCTGCAGCGCACGGGCCAGCGAGGGCACCGTCTGGGCGAGGTCGATGATGTGGATGTTGTTGCGGGTGCCGAAGATGAACGGGGCCATCTTCGGGTTCCAGCGGTGGGACTGATGGCCGAAATGCACGCCAGCTTCAAGCAGCTGACGCATGGTGAAATCGGGAAGTGCCATGGTCGTCTCTCTTCCGGTTAGCCTCCGCGGACATAGCCGAGCCGGGAATTCGGCATCGACACCGGAGCGACTATGGGCCTCGACCATAGGAAGAGAGCCCGGCCGCGTGGTCCGCGTGCGGGATGGCGCGGCTTATAGGCGAGGCATCGCCCGTGCGCAAGTCGCAGCGAACTGAGGACCAGCACGATTAGAAGAGCAGTCCGCCATAGCGCTCGAAATAGCGCCGACAGTGCCTTTCGTGCTCTGCTGTGCCCTTGAACCAAACCATTGGACTTGGCAGGGCAACCAACTGCGTGCCCCGCCTCACCCAACGCTCACAAATCAAAGTTACCCGATCATAAAAGGCAAGATTATCAATGTATGAATAACACCACAATTGACACTCCGCATTGTCCCAATTCTCCTTATCATTGAGCAAACGAAACTGATATGTGGTCTTTCTTTCAATAATAATGACGTGCCCGGCTAGATCATTGGTCAAAATAAGATCAGGTCGACACCGGACGGGGGAGTCATCAACTATCAGGTTCGATGCAAAAAATACTGACACACCATCATCAACGAAGTGTGTCCGATATCCGCCGCCCCCGCCGACGCTATGATCCAAAAACCAAGATTTTTTCTTGACTACATCGATTTCGGCATGATCGAATCTGCCCAGTTCAAGTCTATTGCTCTTCAATGACGAACTCGGCGACTGATAATCCGGCCGCTGTTGTTCAAATACCCACTCCGCGAAGGCGCTCGCCGTCGACCGTCCCCGCATCGTTCCCACGCCTCAGTGCATCTCCACCGCCACCACGCCGGGCACCGCCTTGATGGCGCCGGCGATCTGCGGGGAGAGGCCGAAGCGGCCGGGAAGCTTCACCTCGACCTCGGTCTCGCCGCGCTCGCCGAGCAGCAGCACGATGGCCACCTCGCCATCACCGCGCCCGCCGCCGAGCGAACCGAGCCGCGACGCCACGCTTTCCAGCGGATCCGGCGAGCGCAGGAAGATGCGCAACGCCTTCTGCATCTTGGAGGCGGCCTCGTCGAGCGGCTCGCACGTCTGGATGCGGGCGCGGACATCCTCGCCCTGCAACTCGGCGGCGACGTGGAGGAGCAGCGCCCTCCCCGGCTCCAGTAGGTCGCGGAACTGGTTCAGTGATTCGGAGAACAACACCGCCTCGAACTGGCCGGAGGGATCCGACAGGCCGACAATACCCATCTTGTTGCCGGTCTTGGTGCGGCGCTCCTGTTTGCTCACCACGGTGGCGGCCAGCCGCCCGGCGGTGGCACCGGCGCGCACCGAGCGGGAGAAGTCGCTCCAGCGCTGCACGCGGAAACGTTCCAGCGTCTTGCCGTAGTCATCGAGCGGATGGCCGGTGAGGAAGAAGCCGATGGCGTCATATTCCTTCTGCAGCCGCTCGGCCGGCAGCCACGCCTCGACATTGGGGATGCGCAGATCCGCCGCCATCGACGGACCGCCGAACATGTTGCCCTGCCCGAGCGCCGCCTCGGCGCCGGCCGCCGCCGCGTGGCCGAGCACCGCCTCGACCGCCGCCGCCGCGCGGGCGCGGTTCGGCTCCAGCGTGTCGAAGGCGCCGGCGTTCACCAGGCTCTCCATGGTGCGCTTGTTCAGCGCCTTGGCGTTGATGCGGGCGGCGAAATCGGCGAGATCCTTGAACGGCCGGTCGCCGCGCGCCTCGACGATGGCATCGACCGCCTGCAGCCCGACGCCCTTGATGGCGGCGAGCGCGTAGAGGATGCATCCCTTCTCCACCGCGAATTCGCGGCCCGAATGGTTCACCGAGGGCGGCACCACGGTGATGCCGAGCCGCTGCGCATCCTGGCGGAATTCCGCCAGCTTGTCGGTATTGCCCATGTCGAGCGTCATCGAGGCGGCGAGGAACTCGGTGGGATAGTTCGCCTTCAGATAGGCGGTCTGGTACGATACCAACGCATAGGCCGCCGCGTGGCTCTTGTTGAAGCCGTAGTCGGCGAACTTGGCGAGCAGGTCGAAGATCTCCGAGGCCTTGGCCTTCGGCACGCTGTTCGCCACCGCGCCGTCGACGAAGCGCTCGCGCTGCTTGTCCATCTCGGCGCGGATCTTCTTGCCCATGGCGCGGCGCAGCAGGTCCGCCTCGCCGAGCGAATAGCCCGACAAGGTCTGGGCGATCTGCATCACCTGTTCCTGGTAGATGATGACGCCGTAGGTCTCCTTGAGGCTGCCCTCCAGCGCGGGATGGGCGTAGACCGCCTGCTCCTGCCCGTTCTTCACCGCGCAATAGACCGGGATATTGGCCATCGGGCCCGGACGATACAGCGCCACCAGCGCGATGATGTCCTCCAGCCGGTCCGGCTTCATGTCGACGAGGGCGCGCCGCATGCCGGCGCTTTCCACCTGGAACACCCCCACCGTCTCGCCACGGGTGAGCATGGCGTAGCTCTTCTTGTCGTCGAGCGGGATGGTGCCGAGGTTGAGCTCGATGCCGCTCTGGGCGACGAGGCGCACCGCCGTCTGCAATACGGTGAGTGTCTTCAGGCCGAGGAAGTCGAACTTCACCAGCCCGGCCTGCTCGACCCACTTCATGTTGTACTGCGTCACCGGCATGTCGGAGCGTGGATCGCGGTATAGCGGCACCAGCTGCGCCAGCGGCCGGTCGCCGATCACGATGCCGGCGGCGTGGGTCGAGGCGTGGCGGTTGAGCCCTTCGAGGCGGGTGGCGATGTCGAAGGCGCGTTTCACCACCGGATTGGCTTCGGCCTCGGCCTGCAGGCGCGGCTCGTCATTGATCGCCTGCTTCAGCGTGACCGGGTTGGCCGGGTTCTGCGGCACCAGCTTGCAGAGCTTGTCGACCTGGCCATAGGGCATTTCCAGCACACGGCCGACGTCGCGCAGCACGCCGCGCGCCTGCAGCGTACCGAAGGTGATGATCTGCGCCACCTGGCCGCGGCCGTAGCGCTGCTGCACATAGCGGATCACCTCGTCGCGCCGTTCCTGGCAGAAGTCGATGTCGAAGTCGGGCATCGACACGCGCTCGGGGTTCAGGAAGCGCTCGAACAGCAGGCCGAAGCGCAGCGGGTCGAGATCGGTGATGGTGAGCGAATAGGCGACCAGCGAGCCGGCGCCCGAGCCACGCCCCGGCCCCACCGGAATGCCGTGCGCCTTTGCCCATTTGATGAAGTCCGACACGATCAGGAAGTAGCCGGGGAACTTCATCTTCTCGATGATGCTGAGCTCGAAGGCGAGCCGGTCGTGATAGTCCTTCTCGGTCAGCCCCGGTGCCGGGCCGTGCACGGCAAGCCGGGCGGTGAGCCCCTCCTCCGCCTGCACCCGCAGTTCTTCCGCCTCGTCGCGCTCCATGGTGAAGCGTGGCAGGATCGGCTTCACGGTGCGCGGGCGATAGGCGCAGCGCCGCGCAACCTCGATGGTGTTGGCGAGCGCCTCGGGAAGGTCGGCGAACAGCTCCATCATCTCCGCGCGGGTGCGGAAGCGATGCTGGGGGGTGAGCTGGCGGCGCCCGTCCTCGGCGACAAGGCGTCCCTCGGCGATGCAGATCAGCGCATCATGCGCCTCGTAATCGTCCTGAGCAGCGAAGAACGGTTCGTTGGCGGCGACCAGCGGCAGCTGCATGCGGTAGGCCAGCTCGATGAGCGCGCGCTCGATCCGCCGCTCCTCGCCGATGCCGTGGCGCTGGATCTCGACATACAGCCGATCGCCGAACAGCGCCTTCAGCGCCTCCAGCCGCTGGGTCGCAACGTCCGGCGTCCCAAGCGCCAAAGCCCGGTCGATCGGGCCGGACGGCCCGCCGGTGAGCGCGATGAGCCCCGCATGGTGGGCCTCCAGCCACTCCATCTTGATGTGCGGGGCGCCGTCATCGGCGGTGTCGAGATAGGAGCGCGACACCAGCTCCATCAGATGACCCCAGCCGGTCTCGTCGGCAGCGAGCAGCACGATGCGCGGGCGCAGGGCATGCGCCGGCCCGCGGCCGGCCTGGTCGGCGAAATCGATGGCGAGCGAACAGCCGACGATGGGCTGAATGCCGGCGCCGGCCATCTTCTCGGAGAATTCCAGCGCGCCGAACAGATTGCCGGTATCGGTCAGGGCGATGGCGGGCTGGCGGTCCTTCTTGACCAGTTCGGCAAGCTTGCCGACCGGCAGCGCCCCCTCCAGCAGCGAGAAGGAGGAGTGGACGTGGAGATGGACGAACCCGACATCCGCCTCGGCCATGGTCTTCCTCCGATCGCGACTCACAAGCTCTCATCGTGAGGATGGTGGCCACCCGCGTCCACCCGCGTCTGCGTGAGCGACGGATCTGTCCCCGTCATCCTCCGACGCCGGCGAACACGCCGGCCCAGATGCCGATCATCGCCACGAACAGGCCGATGGAGGACAGCGCGGCAACTTCCTGAAACAGGATGCGGATCATGACGATCTCCCTTGCGACATGGCGACATGGAACATATGGAGAACATCGGGGATAAGCGGCGTCAGGTCAAGCTTTGTTCTCTTTGCGTTCTTGTCGTTGGTTGCGGAACCGCTAACGCCGTCCCTCGAATCGTCGGCAATCCGTCAGGAAATACGCGGTGGCCAAGCGAGGTCGAGCCGCACCGACAGGCTGCGCGCGGCATCGCGCGGGGCGACGATCAAGGCGTCGCAGCGCGCCGGCTTGCCGTTCATCGCCGCCAGGAAAGTGCGCACTTCCTTGCAGCCGATCTCGCCGACCGTGGCCCCTTCGACCACCACTCGGATCTGCACGGCATCGCGGACCCTGGAGGTCTCCGGCACCAGCTCGGCGACGCAATCATAGCCGGACGGCGTCGTTGCAAGCGCCGAGAAGCGATCGAGCGTCGCCTGATGCGCCTCCACATGGTCGACCGCGTAATCGTAATCCCCGTCCCCCGCCAGTTGCTGCTCGGCGGTCACCGGCACATGCCGGGTGCCGAACAGGCGCAGCGTGGCGATCAGCATCACCGCGGCCAGCACGGCGAGCGATAGCATCGACAGATGATCAAGCCACGGCAAGTCCATCCGGGGGCGCTCCTCAGGGGCGTCCGTACATCTCCCGGAATAGTAAGACCAATAGCTGCGCCGGCAACCGGAAATCTCCGGATGTCAGTCGAGTTCGACGACGCCGCCGTCCTGGAGGGTCACGCGACGGTGCATGCGCGCGGCGAGATCGAGATTGTGGGTGGCGATCACCGCCGCCAGCCCGGTCGCCTCGACGAGTTGCTGAAGCGCGCGGAAAACGTGGTCGGCAGTATGGGGATCGAGATTGCCGGTCGGCTCGTCCGCCAGCAGCACCCGCGGCGCATTGGCCACCGCGCGGGCAATGGCCACGCGCTGCTGCTCGCCGCCGGAAAGTTCGCCGGGCCGGTGCTCCAGCCGCTTGCCAAGGCCGAGATAGCTCAGCAACTCCTTGGCGCGCGCCGCCGCTTCGCGCTTCGCCAGGCCGCGGATCATTTGCGGCATCATCACATTCTCCAGCGCCGAGAACTCGGGCAGGAGATGGTGGAACTGGTAGACGAAGCCGATATCGGTGCGGCGGATGCGGGTGCGCTCCGCATCGGCAAGGCCGGCGGTCGGCTGATCGCCGATATACACCTCGCCGGCGTCCTGATGCTCCAGCAGGCCGGCAATGTGCAGCAGCGTCGACTTTCCGGTGCCGGACGGCGCGACGAGGGCCACCGACTGCCCTTCCATCACCTCGAAATCGGCGCCGCGTAGAATATCGAGGGTGCCCTCGCCCTGGACATAACGGCGATCAATGCCCTGAAGGCGCAATGCGGCGGCCATTCTCGCCTCACTCATAACGCAGCGCTTCCACCGGATCGAGGCGCGCGGCGCGCCAGGATGGGTAGAGCGGAGCGAGGAACGAAAGCACCAGCGCCATGATCACCACCGAGGTAGTCTCGCCGGCATTCATCTCGGCCGGCAGGCGCGAGAGATAATAGAGCTCCGGTGAGAACAGCTCGGTGGCGGTCAGCCAGGAGATGAACTGACGGATCTCCTCAACGTTCAGGCACACCACCAGGCCGAGCAGGAAGCCGGCGAGCGTGCCGACCACCCCGATCGCCGCGCCGGTAACCAGAAAGATGCGCATGATCGCCCCGCGCGAGGCGCCCATGGTGCGCAGAATGCCGATGTCGCGTCCCTTGTCCTTCACCAGCATGTTGAGGCCGGAGACGATGTTGAACGCCGCCACCACCACGATCAGCGTGAGGATGAGGAACATCACGTTCCGCTCCACCTGCAGCGCGTTGAAGAAGGTGGCGTTACGCTGTCGCCAGTCGACGATGTAGACCGGCCGCTGCGCCGCCTGCTGCACCGCCGCGCGGTATTTATCCATGGCGTCGGCATTGTCGGTGTAGACCTCGATGGCGGTGACATCGCCATCCTTGTTGAAATAGGCCTGCGCCTCCGGCAGCGGCATGAACACGAAGGCACCGTCATATTCCGACATGCCGATCTCGAAGATCGCGGCGATCCGGTATGCCTTGATGCGCGGGCTGGTGCCCATCGGCGTCACCGCCCCGCGCGGCGACACCAGGGTCATGTTGTCGCCGGCGTGCAGCGAGAGCTGGTCGGCGAGCCGCTTGCCGATGGCAATGCCCTCGCCCTGATCGAAGCCCTGCAGCGTGCCCTCGCGGATATTCGAGCCGATCGAGGGCAGCGCCCGCAGATTGGTCTCCGAGATGCCGCGCACCAGCACGCCCGAAGCGTTGAAGGCCGAGGAGGCCAGCGCCTGCCCCTCGATCAGCGGCACGGCGAGCTTGATGCCCGGCACGCCGGCGATACGCATGGCGACCGCCTCATAGTCGGTCAGCGGGCTGTCGATGGGCTGGACCAGCAAATGGCCGTTGAGGCCGAGGATCTTCGACAACAGCTCGGTGCGGAAGCCGTTCATCACCGCCATGACGATGATCAGCGTCGCTACGCCGAGCATGATGCCGAGGAAGGAGAAGCCGGCGATGACCGAGATGAAACCTTCCTTGCGGCGGGCGCGCAGATAGCGCAGCGACAGCATCCATTCGAAGGCGCTGAACGGGCGCGTGCCGGAAGGCTCGCTCGTCGCCTTCGGCCGGACGGCTTCCTTGCCGGAGGCCTTGCCCGCCGGATTCTTCGCTGCGCTCTTGAACGCCATCTCGCCTCCGCCGCCTTCCGGCTCAGCCGAGAACGCGGGCGAGTGCAGACTCGACCGACAGGTTCTCGCGCGCACCGTCCGCTCGGCGCTTCAGTTCCACCGTGCCGGCGGCAAGTCCCTTCGGCCCGACAATGATCTGCCACGGCAGGCCGATAAGGTCGGCGGTGGCGAATTTCGAACCGGGACGCTCCTCGGTGTCGTCATAGAGCACGTCGACGCCCTTGGCGGTCAGCGTCGCATAGAGCTGCTCGCAGGTGGCGTCTGTCGCCGCGTCGCCCACCTTGAGATTGAGGATGCCGACCTTGAAGGGCGCGATATCGTCCGGCCAGATGATGCCGTTCTCGTCATGCGACGCCTCGATGATCGCCGCCACCAGCCGCGAAGGGCCGATACCGTAGGAGCCCATATGTACCGGGCGCTCGACGCCGTCGGGGCCGGTCACCTTGGCGCCCATCGGCTCGGAATATTTGGTGCCGAAATAGAAGATGTGGCCGACCTCGATGCCGCGGGCGGAGAGGCGCTTGCCTTCCTCGACGGCGTTGAAGGCCGCCTCGTCGTGCTTCTCCTCGGTGGCGGCGTAGAGGCTGGTCCACTGGTCGACCGTCGCCTGCAGCGCCGCAGGATCGCGGAAATCGATCCCGGCGGGAGGCGGCGCCATGTCGAGATAGTCGGCGTGGCAGAACACCTCGCTCTCGCCGGTGGAGGCGAGAATGATGAATTCGTGGCTGTGATTGCCGCCGATCGGCCCGGTATCGGCCACCATCGGGATCGCCTTCAGCCCCAGCCGCGCGAAGGTGCGCAGATAGGCGACGAACATGCGGTTATAGGCGATGACCGCGTTCTCGAAATCGAGATCGACCGAATAGGCGTCCTTCATCAGGAACTCGCGCGAGCGCATGACGCCGAAGCGCGGGCGCACCTCGTCGCGGAACTTCCACTGGATATGGTAGAGGTTCAGCGGCAGGTCCTTGTAGGACTTCACATAGGCGCGGACGATCTCGGTGAGCATCTCCTCATTGGTCGGCCCATAGAGCATGTCGCGCTCATGGCGATCCTTGATGCGGAGCATCTCCTTGCCGTAGTCGTCGTAGCGCCCGCTCTCGCGCCAGAGATCGGCCGACTGGATGGTCGGCATCATGATCTCGATGGCGCCCGAGCGGTTCTGCTCCTCGCGGATGACGTTGCAGATCTTGTCCAGCACCTTCTTGCCGAGCGGCAGCCAGGCATAGATGCCGGCGCTCTCCTGGCGGACCATGCCGGCGCGCAGCATGAGCCGGTGCGAGACGATTTCGGCTTCCTTGGGAACTTCGCGCAGGATGGGAAGGAGGTAGCGGGACAGGCGCATCAGCGAGACTTTCGATTCGACCGGCGCGGGCGGCCGGAAAGACGGTGCCGAGTGAAACCGGATCGGCGTCGAAAAGACAAGCCCTTGCCCCGCCTCTCGCCTCGCCCGCGCCCTGTGACGACGGCAATTTGAACGGCTGTCACACCCCGGCTGCACTTTTGACTATTGCGCTGCACAAACGATCTATTGCGGCGCAAGGATGACAAGCCGATCGATTCCGGCCTATGTTGGCCTCCTCAAGAAAGGGGTCCGCCTGTCCACGCTCTCGCGCGGCGTCCGGCCCGGGTCTCGGGAGGAATGATCGGCAAGAAAGCCCCCTGGCAGATCACCGTAAAACGGGACGGAACCAGGTGCGGGCGGCCATGAGAAAGAGAAGGCGGGATCCGATGGATTCCGCCTCTTTTTTTGCGCGATTGGCGTGATCTGCGCGATTGTCGTGCGCGGCAAGCCGGTCGGTTTTGCTCCGCGTAGGAGATTCGGCGCCGGAACGCGTTCCCCAGCCTCCGGCGCCGTTCAGGCAGCCGCCACCCAACCGACGTCTTTCAGCACCCAGCCGTCAATGGATTTCGAACGGCATCGGGAACATGTCGAGCCGCAGCCGGTGGGTCTCCACCAGGAAGGCAAACAGCCCGACGATGACCGCCGCGATCAGCGTGGTGGCGATGGCCTTGCGGATGAGCAGCGGGCGCTGCGGCGCGCCGGGCTCGGTGCCGTCCTGCGGCGTGCCGTCCTCGTGCTGCGAGCGCACCCCGAACGGCAGCGTCATGAAGATGACCGTCCACCAGACGAGGAAATAGATGGCGATATAGGTGCCGATGCCGAACACGGTTCAGGCCTGTTCCAGTTCGACGAGCGTGCCGTTGAAATCCTTGGGATGCAGGAACAGCACCGGCTTGCCGTGCGCACCGATGCGCGGCTCGCCGGGTCCCAGCACCCGCGCGCCGGCGACGGTCAGCCGGTCGCGGGCGGCGAGGATGTCGTCCACCTCGTAGCAGATGTGGTGAATGCCGCCGTCCGGGTTGCGCTCCAGGAACCGGGCGATCGGCGAGCCGTCGCCAAGCTGGCCCAACAGCTCGATCTTGGTGTTCGGCAGTTCGATGAACACCGTGGTCACGCCGTGCTCCGGCTGGTCGACCGGCGCCGACACCTTGGCGCCCAAGGTGTCGCGGTAAAGCGAGGTCGCCGCTCCTAGGTCCGGCACGGCGATGGCGACATGATTGAGACGACCGATCATGACAGTTCTCCCCGCCCGCGCACGCTCAGGCGGCGTCCTTCATACCGTGATCACCAGCACATGGCAGAGCGGCTTCTTGCCCCAGGCGGCGTTCACCTGCGAACGCACGGCGCGGGTGAGCGTATCCGCCACCGCATCCGGATCGCGCCGCCGCGGCTTGGGCAGATTGTCGAGACAGTCCAGCACCGCGTCCTCCACCACCTCGTCGAGCGGCTTGCCGCCGATGCCGGTCTGGGGAATGCCGGTCAGGTCGATCATCGGATCGCCGACGACGTCGCCCTTGGCGGTCATCGCGACCGCCACCGAGATCACGCCGGCAAAGGACAGCCGTCGGCGCTCGGCGATCGCCGGATCGGCATCGCCGACCAGCACCAGGCCGTCCTTGTGCAGCCGGCCGACCGGAATTTCCTCGATCACCTCGGCATCATGGCTGGGATCCTCGCCGATAAGGCGCACCACGTCGCCGTCGACGATGCGCACCACCTGCTGCGCGCCCATGCGGCGGGCGAGATCGGCATGCTCGGAGAGATGCAGTGGCTCGCCATGCACCGGCACCGAGATGCGCGGCCGCAGCCACTTGTACATCTGCTCCAGCTCGCCGCGACGGGGATGGCCGGAAACATGGACGAGGGCGTCGCGATCGGTGGTCACCTTCACGCCCTCCAGCACCAGGGCGTTGATGATGCGGTTCACCGCCCGCTCATTGCCGGGAATGGTGCGCGACGAGAAGATCACGTGGTCGCCGGGGGAGAGCGCGATCTCCGGATGGTCGTCATCGGCGATGCGCGCCAGCGCCGCGCGCGGTTCGCCCTGGCTGCCGGTGAGGATCGCCACCACCTTGTCGCGCGGCAGGAAGCCATAGGCATCGACCGAGCGGAACGGCGGCAGCCCGTCGAGCAGCCGCTGCTCGCGCGCCACGGTGATCACCCGCTCCATGGCGCGGCCGACCAGCACCACCTCGCGCCCGACCGAATGCGCGGCTTCCGCGACCGAGCGGATGCGCGCCACATTCGAGGCAAAGGTGGTCACCGCCACGCGATTGGGCGAGGCGCGCATGATGTCGGCCAGCACCACGCCGACCTCGGCCTCCGAGGGCGAGACGCCGTCGCGGATGGCGTTGGTGGAATCGCAGATCACCGCCCGCACGCCCTCGTCGCCGAGCGCGGTGAAGCGGGCCGGGTCGGTGACGTTGCCGACCACCGGCGTCGGATCGATCTTCCAGTCGCCGGTATGGACGACGAGACCGAGCGAGGTGCGGATGGCAAGCGCGTGGCTGTCGGGAATCGAATGTGCGACGGGAACGAACTCGACATCGAACGGCCCGATCTGCGCCCGTCCGCCGGTGGGCACCACGCGGAACGGGATCTTCGGCGCGCCGGGCTCGCCCAGGCGGCGGGCCTCGGCCAATGCCGCGGTGAACGGCGTTGTGTAGACCGGGCAGCCGAGGCGCGGCCACAGATCGACCAGCGCCCCGACATGGTCCTCATGGCCGTGGGTCAGCACCAGGCCGACGATGCGCTCGCGCTCGGCGTCAAGGAAGGCGATGTCCGGCATGATGATGTCGATGCCCGGGACATCGGGTCCGGCGAAGGAGATGCCCAGATCCACCACCAGCCACTGCCGCTTGTGGCGCGGACCGAACCCGTAGATCCCGAGATTCATGCCGATCTCGCCGACGCCCCCCAGCGCGGCGAAGACCAGCTCGTCCGAAGACTTTATCACTCACTTGCCTTTCATCACCCAAGTCCCGCCGATGACGGGAAGATGTCCCCGGCGCGTATCGTCTCGCGTACGCCGTCCGGGCGACGCAGAACCAGGGCGCCGGAAAAATCCAGCGCCTCGAATATGCCTTCCGTCTCGCGCCCCTGCAGCCGCACCGTCACCGGCCGCCCCAGGCCGAACGCACAGCGCAGCCAGGATTCGCGCGTACGCGAAAAACCCTCGCCGCGATCCCACTGCGCCAGCCGGTCCCGCATCGCCACATCGAGCGCCACGCGCAGCGATTCCGGCTCGGTCGGGAAACCGGCGCTCGCCAGGTTTGCCGTCGGATAGGGCGTGTCCTCGGGGCTGCGGGCGCAGTTCACGCCGAAGCCGATCACCGTCGCGCCGCGCCCGTCCGCCAGCCTCGTGCCTTCCAGGAGGATGCCGGCAAGCTTGCCGCCGTCAATCAATACGTCGTTCGGCCATTTCACGCCGATGCGCAAGGGGTCGATGCCGGTGACGGTGCGTACCGCGTCATAAAGTGCCAGGGCAGCGACAAAGCACAGCTCCGGCTGGCGCACCGGCGGGGCGGGATCGACCAGCAGCAGCGAGGCATAGAGATTGCCCGGACGCGAATCCCACGGCCGGCCGCGTCGGCCGCGACCGGCGGTCTGGCGCGCGGCCACGAACCAGCAGGGGGCCAGAACGGAACCGGCGCCGGCCCCGGTTACCCGGGCCAGCGCCTCCGCATTGGTGGAACCGATCTCGTCGAAACGGACGACCGGCGTGCCGGATCGGTCGGCGGCCATGCTCAGAAGAGCGCCCTCGCCGCCACCCCAGCGGCCGCCAGCAGCGGCGCCGGATAGACGAAGAGCAGCAGCGTGAACAGGCCGGACACCGCCAGCACCGCCTTCAGCTCGGCCGGCATCGGCTCGAAGGGCGTCGCCGGTTCGTCGAAATACATCACCTTGACGATGCGCAGATAGTAGAAGGCGCCCACCACGCTGGCCAGCACGCCGACCACCGCCAGGGTGTAGAGCCCGGCCTGGATCGCGGCGAGAAACACGTAGTACTTGGCGAGGAAGCCGGCGAGCGGCGGGATGCCGGCCAGCGAGAACATGAGCGCCGCCAGCATGAAGGCCTTGACCGGGCTGGTGCGGGCGAGGCCGGCGAGGTCCTCGTAATTCTCAACCATGCCGTCCTTGCGACGCATGGAGAGAATGCAGGCGAAGGTGCCGAGCGTCATCGCCATATAGACGGTCATATAGACCAGCACGCCGCGCACGCCCTCCTCCGTGCCGGCGGCGAGGCCGACCAGCGCGTAGCCCATATGGCCGATCGAGGAATAGGCCATCAGGCGCTTGAGGTTCTTCTGGCCGATGGCGGCGAAGGCACCGAGCACCATCGAGGCCAGCGAGATGAAGACGACGATCTGCTGCCACTGATGCACGACGTTCGGCAGCGCCTCCATGGAGAAGCGCACGAACACCGCGATGGCCGCCACTTTCGGCGCCGCACCGAAAAACGCGGTGACCGGGGTCGGCGCGCCCTCATAGACATCCGGCGTCCACATGTGGAACGGCACCGCCGACACCTTGAAGGCAAGGCCCGCAAAGATGAACACGATGCCGAAGATGAGGCCGAGCGACGGCTCGTGGACGGCCTCGGCGATCTTCGCGAAATTCACCGTGCCGGTGAAGCCGTAGATCAGCGAGGCGCCGTAAAGCAGCATGCCCGAGGACAGTGCGCCGAGCACGAAATACTTCAGGCCAGCTTCGGTGGAGCGCACCGAATCCCGGTTGTTGGCGGCGATGACGTAGAGCGAAAGGCTCATCAGCTCGAGGCCCATATAGAGGGCGATGAGGTCCCCGGCCGAGATCAGCATCATCATGCCGAGAGTGGAGAGCAGGATGAGCACCGCAAATTCGAAGCGGCTCTGCTTCTCGATCTTGAGCCAGTCCACCGACATGGCGAGCGCCCCGCCGGAGCCGAGAAGGGTCAATACCTTGAGGAACCGGCCATAGGCATCGACCTGGAACGAGCCGCCGAACAGCACCGCCGGCTCGGACGGGCCGAGCAGCACCAGAACCAGCGCGGCGAACAGCGCGGCGAGCGCCAGCCCGTTCACCGTGTCGACCGACTTCGGTCCGGCGATGGCGCCGAACAGCACCAGGAACAGCGCGGCGAGCGCCAGCAGGATCTCGGGCAGCGCGGGGCCGAGCGCGGCAAGGGAGAAGGTCATCGGGCAGGCTCCGCGAGCATTATGGGTCGGTTCAAGGCAGCCCCCTCAGTACAGCGCCAGAGCGGCGGCGGCCTTGACGGCGCCGGCGGCGACATCGGCGCGGGAAACGATCGCCGCCACGGCGACGTTGCACGCATCGAGGATCGGCCCCGGCCAGACGCCGAACAGGATAGTGAAGAACAGCAGCGGCACCAGCGAGGCCAGTTCCCGGCGGTTCACGTCGAGAATGTCCTTCAGGCTCTCCTTCTCCAGCGGCCCGAAGATCACCCGCCGGTAGAGCCAGAGCGCATAGGCCGCCGAGAGGATGACGCCGGTAGCGGCGAAGAACGCCACCCAGCTGTTGCGGCCGAACGCCGCCAGCATAGTCAGGAACTCGCCGATGAAGCCGGAAGTGCCGGGCAGGCCGACATTGGCCATGGTGAACACCATGAAGAAGGTCGCATAGACCGGCATCCGGTGCACCAGCCCGCCATAGGCGGCGATCTCGCGGGTATGCATGCGGTCATAGACCACGCCGACGCACAGGAACAGCGCGCCCGAGACGAAGCCGTGGCTCACCATCTGGAACACCGCGCCCTGGATACCCTCCTGGGTCATGGTGAAGATGCCCATGGTGACGAAGCCCATATGCGCCACCGAGGAGTAGGCGATGAGCTTCTTGATGTCTTCCTGCATCAGCGCGACCAGCGAGGTATAGATGATCGCCACCACGGAGAGCGTGTAGACCAGCGGCGCGAAATACAGCGACGCATCCGGGAACATCGGCAGGCTGAAGCGCAGGAAGCCGTAGCCGCCCATCTTCAGGAGGATGCCGGCCAGGATCACCGACCCGGCGGTCGGCGCCTCGACATGGGCGTCCGGCAGCCAGGTGTGCACCGGCCACATCGGCATCTTCACCGCGAAGGAGGCGAAGAAGGCCAGCCATAGCCATGTCTGCATGGCGGGCGGGAAGCCGTGGGTCAGCAGCACCCGGATGTCGGTGGTGCCGGCCTGCCAGTACATCGCCATGATGGCGAGCATCATCAGCACCGAACCGGCGAGCGTGTAGAGGAAGAACTTGAAGGTGGCGTAGATGCGCCGCTTGCCGCCCCAGATGCCGATGATGAGGAACATCGGTATCAGGCCGCCTTCGAAGAAGATGTAGAACTGCAGCAGGTCCAGCGACGAGAAGGTGCCGATCATCAGCGTCTCGAGCACCAGGAAGCAGATCATGTACTCCTTGACGCGGACGTGGATCGACTCCCAGCTCGCCAGGATGCACATCGGCATCAGCAGCGTGGTCAGCAGCACGAACGGCATCGAGATGCCGTCGAGGCCCATGCGATAGGCGGCGATGTCGCCCAGCCAGGCCCGGTTCTCCTGGAACTGGAAGTCGGTGTTCGACGCATCGAAGCCGATCAGCAGCAGCAGCGAGATCAGGAAGGTGACGAGGGTCGCCCACAGAGCGACCCAGCGGGCATTGCGCTGCGCCACCTCGTCGTCGCCGCGGATCATCAGGACGATCAGCAGCGCGCCGACGACCGGGAGGAAAGTGACGACCGAAAGAATGGGCCAGTCGTACATCAGTGCGCCCCCCCGAACATGAACCAGGTGATCAGGGCGGCGACACCGACCAGCATCACGAACGCATAGTGATAGAGATAGCCGGTCTGCAGCCGCACGACGCGGTTGGTCACGTCGATCACCCGGGCGGAGATGCCGTTGGGACCCCAGCCGTCAATGACGCGGCCATCACCCTGCTTCCACAGGAAGCGGCCGAGCCACATGGTCGGGCGCACGAACAGGAAGTCGTACAGTTCGTCGAAGTACCACTTGTTGAGCAGGAAGCGGTACAGCACGTCGTTGCGCCGGGCGAGCGCCTTCGGCACCGCCGGATTGGCGACGTACATCCAGTAGGCGACCACGAAGCCGAGCACCATCATCACCGTCGGCGACCACTTGGCCCAGGCCGGGATGTGATGGATCTCTTCCAGGATCTTGTTGTCGGGGCCCATGAAGATGGCCTCGCGGAAGAAGTGCTCCACGTCGTGCCCGACGAAGTACGGGTAGAGGATCATGCCGGCGAACAGGGCGCCGAGAGACAGCACGCCGAGCGGGATCAGCATGGTGAGCGGCGATTCATGCGCGTGCTCATAGTGGTGATGATCGTGCGGATGCCCGTGGAAGGTCATGAACATCTGCCGCCAGGTGTAGAACGAGGTCAATGCCGCCGCCGCCACCGTCATCACGAACGCATAGGTCGAGAAGGGGCTATGGCTCATGAACGCGGTCTCGATGATCGCGTCCTTCGAGAAATAGCCCGCGGTGAACGGGAAGCCGGTGAGCGCCAGGCCGCCGATCAGCATGGTGGCGTAGGTGAAGGGGATCTTCCGCCACAGGCCGCCCATGTGCCGCATGTCCTGCTCGTGGTGCATCGCATGGATAACCGAGCCGGCCGCAAGGAACAGCAGCGCCTTGAAGAAGCCATGGGTGAACAGGTGGAACACGCCGACCGAGTAGGCGCCGGCGCCGAGCGCGGTGAACATGTAGCCCAGCTGCGAGCAGGTCGAGTAGGCGATGACCCGCTTGATGTCGTTCTGCACGCAGCCGACGGTCGCCGCGAACATCGCGGTGGAGGCGCCGACGAACATCACCACGTTGAGCGCCACCGGCGACAGCTCGAACAGCGGCGAAAGCCGGGCCACCATGAACACGCCGGCGGTCACCATCGTCGCCGCGTGAATGAGCGCCGACACCGGGGTCGGGCCTTCCATCGCGTCCGGCAGCCAGGTGTGCAGGCCGAGCTGTGCCGACTTGCCCATGGCGCCGATGAACAGCAGCAGGCAGATGATGGTCGGGGCGTGCCAGTCGATGCCGATGAAATGGATCGTCTTGTCCATCAGCGACGGCGCGGCCGCAAAGACCTGCTCGAAACCGACCGAGCCGGTCATCATGAAGACAGCGAAGATGCCGAGCGCGAAGCCGAAATCGCCGACGCGGTTGACGATGAAGGCTTTCATCGCCGCGGCGCAGGCGGACGGCTTGTCGTACCAGAAGCCGATCAGCAGGTAGGAGGCGAGACCGACGCCCTCCCAGCCGAAGAACAGCTGCACCAGGTTGTCGCTGGTCACCAGCATCAGCATGGCGAAGGTAAACAGCGAGAGATAGGCGAAGAAGCGCGGCCGGCTCGGATCCTCGTGCATGTACCCCATGGAGTACAGGTGCACGAGCGACGACACCGTCGTCACCAGAACCAGCATCACCGCCGTCAGCGTGTCGACGCGCAGCGCCCACTTCACGTCCAGCGCGCCCGAAGCGATCCAGGTAAAGATCTCGACAGTGCCGCCGCCGTCGCCGAACGCGGTCTGGAAGAACACGATCCACGCGAACAGCGCCGAGATGAACAGCAGTCCGGTGGTGATGAGCTCGGAAGCGCGTGCACCGATGGCGCGGCCGAACAGCCCCGCGATCAGGAAGCCCGCGAGCGGGAGGAAGACGATCGCCTGATACATGACCGGGTCTCCCTCAACCCTTCATCGTGTTGATGTCTTCGACGGCGATCGAACCGCGATTGCGGAAGAACACCACGAGAATGGCGAGGCCGATGGCCGCCTCGGCGGCTGCCACCGTCAGCACGAACAGCGCAAAGATCTGTCCGGTAATGTTTCCGAGGAAAACCGAGAACGCGACGAAGTTGATGTTTACCGCGAGCAGGATGAGCTCAATAGACATCAGGATGACGATGACGTTCTTCCGGTTGAGGAAGATACCGAGCGTCCCCAGCGTAAACAGGATCGCTGCCACGGTCAGGTAATGTGAAAGACCGATGACCATCGCTCAGAGCCCCTTGCCCGACGGCACCTTGACGACATCCATCGCCATTTTCTTGGTGCGTGCGTTCTGCACCGGAATGCTCTGGCGCTTGACGTTCGGCTTGTGGCGCAGCGTCAGCACGATGGCGCCGATCATCGCCACCAGCAGGATCATCGCCGCCGCCTGGAAGAAATAGACATAGTCGGTATAGAGCACCCGGCCGATCTGCACCGCGTTGGTCACGTCCGACGGCGCCGCCGCCACCGCCCCGGTCACGCCCTGGCCGAAGGTCCAGGAGCCGAACACCAGCACCAGCTCGGCCAGGAAGACCAGGCCGATCAACACGCCGACCGGCATATATTGCAGGAAGCCCTGGCGCAGCTCGACGAAGTCCACGTCGAGCATCATCACCACGAACAGGAACAGCACCGCCACCGCGCCGACATAGACGACCACCAGCAGCATCGCCAGATATTCGGCGCCGATCAGTATGAACAGCCCCGCCGCATTGACGAAGGTGAGGATCAGGAACAGCACCGAGTGCACAGGATTGCGCGAGGCGATGACCATGAAGGCCGAGGCCACCGCCACACCGGCGAAAAGATAGAAGAACAGCGCGGCAAGGCTCATGCCCGGCACTCCCCAAAGAACCCGGCGGCCATGCCGGCGATTTCGCCGGCCCGCGCGTCAGCGCCCATTCCCGTCACGTCGATCACCCGTCTCTTCCCCCGCCGCTCAACGATAGGGCGCATCGAGCGCCATGTTGCGCGCGATCTCGCGTTCCCAGCGGTCGCCGTTCGCGAGCAGCTTGGCCTTGTCGTAATAGAGTTCCTCACGCGTCTCGGTGGCGAACTCGAAGTTCGGCCCCTCGACGATCGCATCCACCGGGCAGGCTTCCTGGCAGAAGCCGCAATAGATGCACTTCACCATGTCGATGTCGTAACGCGTGGTGCGGCGCGTGCCGTCGTTGCGGCGCGGGCCCGCCTCGATGGTGATGGCCTGCGCCGGGCAGATCGCCTCGCACAGCTTGCAGGCAATGCAGCGCTCCTCGCCGTTCGGATAGCGGCGCAGCGCGTGCTCGCCGCGGAAGCGCGGGCTGACCGGCCCTTTCTCGAAGGGGTAGTTCAGCGTCGCCTTCGGCTTGAAGAAGTAACGCATCGCCAGGAAGAACGCCGAGACGAACTCGGTGAGCAGCAGCTGGCGCGCCGCCAGATCCAACCTCATGTCGCTCTCCTCACTCAGCCATCGCCGCGGCGAGCCCAAAGCCCAGCAGCGGCATCGAGACGGCGAATACCCGGATCACCGTCTTCCACCAGGAAATCACGCCCTCGAGCTGATCCTGGTTCAGCTTGCGGGCCTCTCGCGAACCGCGGATCGATGTTTCCATCAGCCGCGGCAGTATGAACCATTCGATGGTGCCGATCGCCAGTCCGACCAGCGCTCCCATCCAGGCGACGGCTGAGGCTTCGAAAAGCCCGGCCAGCGTCCCCTCGCTCATGTCAGCCTCCAGCTCCCGGCGCCAGGCCGGTGAAATGCAGCACCGACGCCACCAGCACCACCATCGCCAGCGAAATCGGCAGGAAGACCTTCCAGCCCAGGCGCATCAGCTGATCGTAGCGGTAGCGAGGAACCATGGCCTTCACCATGGCGAACATGAAGAAGACCAGCAGGACCTTAAGCAGGAACCACACGATCCCCGGCACCCAGGTGAAGGGCGCGATCGGGAAGGGCGGCAACCATCCGCCCATGAACAGGATCGTGGTCAGCGCGCACATGGTCATGATCGCCACGTACTCACCCAGCATGAACATCATGTAGGGTGTCGAACCGTATTCCACCATGAAGCCGGCGACGAGTTCGGATTCCGCTTCGCCAAGATCGAAGGGCGGGCGATTGGTCTCGGCCAGCGCCGAGATGAAGAAGATCACGAACATCGGGAACAGCGGCAGCCAGTACCAGCCGAACATGCCGAGCGCGCCATTCTGCGCCTCGACGATCGCCGACAGGTTCAGCGAGCCGGCGCACATCAGCACGGTGACGATGACGAAGCCGATCGAGACCTCGTAGGACACCATCTGCGCGGCTGCGCGAAGGGCCGACAGGAAGGGATACTTCGAGTTCGACGCCCAGCCGCCCATGATCACGCCGTACACACCGAGCGACGAGATGGCGAAGATGTACAGCACGCCGACATTGATGTCGGCGACCACCCAGCCGGCGTCGATCGGCACCACCGCCCAGGCGGCCAGCGCCAGCAGGCAGGTGACGAACGGAGCGAGCAGGAACACGCCCTTGTTCGAGCCGTCGGGGATCACCGGCTCCTTCAGCACGAATTTGAGCAGGTCGGCGAAGGACTGGAACAGGCCGAAGGGGCCGACCACGTTGGGGCCGCGGCGCAGCTGCACTGCTGCCCAGATCTTGCGGTCGGCCAGCAGCACATAGGCGACGATGATCAGCAGGCCGACCAGCAGCCCGAGGCTCTGGGCGACGATGATCAGGACGTGGATGAGGGTATCGAACCAGGTGGTGGTCACGGTCTCGGTCATGCTCCCCTCCCCTTACTCGGCCGCCGCCGCGAGGCGGTCTTGCGCGAGCGCGGAGCATTCCGCCATCACGGCGGAGGCGCGGGCGATCGGATTGGTGAGATAGAACGCGGTCACGGCGGCATGGAACGGCGCGCTCGCCGTATCGCCGCCCCGAGCCGCGAGGTCGATCACCACCTGCGCATCGGCCGCCTCGACATGGTCGATGCGGGCCAGGTGCGGATGCGCCGCATAGAGCGCGGCGCGCAGCTGGCCGAGGCTGTCGAAGGGCAGCTTCTTGCCGAGCACGTCGGAGAGCGCCCGCAGGATCGCCCATTCCTCGCGCGCCTCGCCGGGCGGGAACGCCGCGCGGTTGGCGATCTGTGCCCGCCCCTCGGTGTTCACATAGGTGCCGGACTTCTCGGTATAGGCCGCCCCCGGCAGGATGACGTCGGCGCGATGGGCGCCGCGGTCGCCATGGGTGCCGATATAAACTACGAAGGCCCCCGGAGCGATGTCAATCTCGTCTGCGCCGAGCGCGAACAACACGTCAACTCCGCCCGGGTTGGTCATGGCGACGGCGTCGAGACCGCCCTCGCCCGGCACCGCGCCGACATCGAGCGCGCCGACGCGCGAAGCGGCGGTGTGCAGCACCGAGAAGCCGTTCCAGCCCTCCTTCACCGCACCGACCGACACCGCCAGCCGCGCCGCCAGCGCCAGCACCGCCGCGCCGTCCGGCCGCGACAGCGCGCCCTGGCCAACCAGGATCAGCGGATGCTTGGCGTTCTTCAGCGTCTCGGCAAAGGTGCCGCTGCCGACCAGGTCGGACAGCGTATCGGTGCCCGCGCCGAGATAGTCATAGCCATAGGTGAGGTCGACGGCCTCGCCGATCAGCCCGATCGGGAAATTGCCGTGCAGCCAGCGCTTGCGGATACGGGCATTGAGCACCGACGCCTCAAGGCGCGGATTGGCGCCGACGATCAGCAGCGCATCCGCCTGCTCGATGCCGGCAATGGTGGCATTGAACAGGTAGGACGCGCGGCCCAGCGCCGGGTCGAGCTTGGCGCCATCCTGGCGGGCATCGATGCTGGTCGAGCCGAGCGCGGCGAGCAGCTGCTTGAGCGCGAACACTTCCTCGACCGAGGACAGATCGCCGATCAGCCCGCCTATGCGGCTGCCCGGCACGCCCTTCACCTTGGCGGCAATGGCGGCGAAGGCCTCCGGCCAGCCGGCGGGACGCAGCTTGCCACCGACGCGCACATAGGGGCGGTCGAGGCGCTGGGTCTTGAGGCCGTCCCAGATGTAGCGGGTCTTGTCGGATATCCACTCCTCGTTCACGTCCTCGTGGAGACGCGGCAGGATGCGCATCACCTCGCGGCCGCGGGTGTCGACGCGGATATTCGAGCCAACCGCGTCCATCACGTCGATGGATTCGGTCTTCACCAGCTCCCACGGGCGGGCGTGGTAGGCGTAGGGACGCTGGGTCAACGCACCGACCGGGCAGAGGTCGACGACATTGCCCTGCAATTCGGAGGAGAGCGCCGCCTCGAGATAGGTGGTGATCTCCATGTCCTCGCCGCGGCCGATAGCGCCGAGCTCGGCGACGCCGGCGACTTCGGTAGTGAAGCGGACGCAGCGCGTGCACTGGATGCAGCGCGTCATCGAGGTCTTCACCAGCGGGCCGATATACTTGTCCTCGACCGCGCGCTTGTTCTCGGCGTAGCGGGAGGTATCCACGCCATAGGCCATGGCCTGGTCCTGCAGGTCGCACTCGCCGCCCTGGTCGCAGATCGGGCAATCCAGCGGGTGGTTGATGAGCAGGAACTCCATCACCCCTTCGCGGGCCTTCTTCACCATCGGCGACTTGGTGAGGATGACCGGGGGCTCGCCGTTCGGGCCGGGGCGCAGGTCGCGCACGCTCATCGCGCAGCTGGCCTGCGGCTTGGGCGGGCCACCCTTCACCTCGACGAGGCACATCCGGCAGTTGCCGGCAATCGACAGGCGCTCATGGAAGCAGAAGCGCGGAATTTCAGCCCCCGCCGCCTCGCACGCCTGAAGCAGCGTGTACTCGGCGGGAACTTCGACCTCGATGTCGTCGACGATGAGCTTGGCCATGGTGCTCTCTTACTCCGCCGCCACCGGCACCGGGTCGGAATGGGGATTCGCCGAATACTGGTCGATCCGCTTCTCGATCTCGGGACGGAAATGCCGGATCAGGCCCTGCACCGGCCACGCGGCGGCGTCGCCGAGCGCGCAGATGGTGTGACCCTCGATCTGGGTGGTAACCTGCAACAGGAGGTCGATCTCGCGCTTCTGGGCGCGGCCCTCCGCCATGCGGTCCATCACCCGCCACATCCAGCCGGTGCCTTCGCGGCAGGGCGTACACTGGCCGCAGCTCTCGTGCCGGAAGAAATAGGAGATGCGGGCGATGGCGCGGATGATATCGGTCTGCTTGTCCATCACCAGCACGCCGGCGGTGCCGAACGACGACTTCGCGGCGCGGCAGCCGTCGAAATCCATGATCAGCTCGGCGCAGTCCGCCGCCGGGATCACCGGGCAGGAGGCGCCGCCGGGAATGATGGCGAGCAGGTTGTCCCAGCCGCCGCGCACGCCGCCGCCATGCTTCTCGATCAATTCCTTGAACGGGATGCTCATCGCCTCTTCGACGATGCAGGGCGTGTTCACATGGCCGGAAATGCCGAACAGCTTGGTGCCGACATTGTTGGCGCGGCCGATGCCGGAGAACCAGGCCGGCCCGCGCCGCAGGATGGTCGGCGCCACCGCGATGGATTCGACGTTATTCACCGTGGTCGGGCAGCCATAGAGGCCGACATTCGCCGGGAAAGGCGGCTTCAGCCGCGGCTGGCCCTTCTTGCCTTCCAGGCTCTCGATGAGCGCGGTTTCCTCGCCGCAGATATAGGCGCCGGCGCCATGGTGGACGACGATGTCGAAGTCCCAGCCATGCACGTTGTCCTTGCCGATCAGCTTGGCCTCATAGGCCTGATCGACCGCCGCCTGCAGGCGCTCGCGCTCGAGGATGAACTCGCCGCGCACATAGATGTAGGCGGCATGCGCGCCCATGGCGAAGCCGGCGATCAGGCAGCCCTCGACCAGATGATGCGGGTCGTGGCGCAGGATCTCGCGGTCCTTGCAGGTGCCGGGCTCGGATTCGTCGGCATTGACGACGAGATAATGCGGCCGCCCGTCCGACTGCTTGGGCATGAACGACCATTTCAGGCCGGTGGGGAAGCCCGCCCCGCCGCGGCCGCGCAGGCCGGAGGCCTTCATCTGGTCGATGATCCAGTCGCGGCCGGCCTCGATGATGGTCTTGGTGCCGTCCCAGGAGCCACGCTTCAGCGCGCCCTGAAGGCCCCAATCCTGGTAGCCGTAGATATTGGTGAAGATGCGATCCTTGTCGGCCAGCATGGTTCGCTCCTCAGTTACCCTTCTCGCCGGCCGGAGGCGGCGCTACGGGCTTGGACGGCTTATCGCTGTCGGCGCTGCCGGCGGCCTTCACCGCCTCGGCAACCGGCGGCTTGGCCGGGGCGGGATCGCTCTTCGGCGGGGCGGCCGGCGCCGCAGCGGCGGCGGGCTCCGCCGGCTTGGGCGCCGCGGCTGCAGCCGCGCGGGCGGCGATCGCCTCGCGGGCGGCGGCAAGGCCGACACCGGTGCCGACCATCGAGCCGTCATACAGCTCCGGCGAGGTCAGCACGCGCAGGCCTGTGACCGGCTCGGAGCTCTTGCGGCCATTCTGCGGGCCGGTGGTCGGCTTTTCCCCACGCTCGAAGGCGTCGATGATGCCTTCGAGGATCTCGGGGGTGAGGTCCTCGAACACCTCGTTCACCACCTGCACCATCGGGGCGTTCACGCAGGCACCGGCACATTCCACCTCTTCCCAGGAGAGTGTGCCGCTCTCGTTGAGATGGAAGGGCTCGGCGTGGATCTTGTTCTTGCAGACCTTCATCAGGTCGCCGGCGCCCTTCAGCATGCAGGGCGTGGTGCCGCAGACCTGGATATGCGCCTTGCGGCCGACCGGGAGCAGCTGGAACTGCGTGTAGAAGGTGGCGACCTCGTAGACGCGGATCGGCGCCATGCCGAGCATGTCGCCGACATAACGCATCGCCGGTTCCGACACCCAGCCGCCGGCCTGTTCCTGCGCGCGCATGAGCAGCGGAATCACCGCGCTGGCCTGCCGGCCAGCCGGATACTTGGCGATGGTGTTTTCCGCCCAAGCCAGATTCTCCGCCGTGAAGGCGAAGCTCTCGGGCTGCAACTCCTTGGGCGCAAGCCTACGGACCGACATGCCGTACCCTTCCGATCGAACCGTCTTGCCTCATTGGCTCAGCGGTCCACTTCCCCGAAAACGATGTCCAGCGACCCGAGGATCGCCGAGACGTCCGCCAGCATGTAGCCGCGGCACATGAAATCCATCGATTGAAGATGGGCGAAACCCGGCGCGCGTATCTTGCAGCGGTAGGGCTTGTTGGTGCCGTCAGACACCAGATAGACGCCGAATTCGCCCTTGGGCGCTTCCACCGCCGCGTAAACTTCGCCGGCCGGAACATGGAAGCCTTCGGTGTAGAGCTTGAAGTGATGGATGAGCGCTTCCATCGAGCGCTTCATCTCGCCGCGCTTGGGCGCGACGATCTTGTTATCCACCGCCGAGACCGGGCCGGCCTCCTTGAGAAGACGCTCGCAGCACTGGCGCATGATGTAGGCCGACTGCCGCATCTCCTCCATGCGAATACAGTAGCGATCGTAATTGTCGCAGTTCTTGCCGATCGGAATGTCGAATTCCAGCTCGTCATAGCACTCATAGGGCTGCGCCTTGCGCAGGTCCCAGGCCGCGCCGGAGCCGCGCACCATCACCCCGGAGAAGCCCCAGGCGAAGGCGTCCTCCAGCGACACGATGCCGATATCGACATTGCGCTGCTTGAAGATGCGGTTGTCGGTGAGCAGCCCCTCGAGGTCGTCGCAGACCTTCAGGAACGGCTCGATCCAGTCGAGGATGTCCTGTACCAGCTGGCGCGGCAGGTCCTGGTGGACGCCGCCGGGACGGAAATAGGCGGCGTGCATGCGCGAGCCGGAGGCGCGCTCATAGAACACCATCAGTTTCTCGCGCTCCTCGAAGCCCCACAGCGGCGGGGTGAGCGCGCCGACGTCCATCGCCTGCGTCGTCACATTGAGCATATGCGACAGGATGCGGCCGATCTCGGAATAGAGCACGCGGATCAACTGTCCGCGCTTGGGCACTTCCACCCCGAGCAGCCGCTCGATGGCAAGGCAGTAGGCATGCTCCTGGTTCATCGGCGCGACATAGTCGAGCCGGTCGAAATAGGGCATCGCCTGGGTGAAGGTCTTGGTCTCGATCAGCTTCTCGGTGCCGCGGTGCAGCAGGCCGATATGCGGATCGACACGCTCGACGATCTCGCCGTCGAGCTCCAGCACCAGGCGCAACACGCCGTGCGCCGCCGGATGCTGCGGACCGAAATTGATCTGGAAATTGCGGACGTTGGGATCGGTGGTGGTGGCAGACGCAGTGCTGACAGCGGCGTTCATGGTCGTCTCACTCCGCCTCAACCGGCCTTGGGGGCAGAAGCCTTCTCATCGCCCGGGAGCACGTAGTCCGGCCCCTCCCACGGCGACAGGAAGTCGAAATTGCGGAACTCCTGCGCGAGCTTCACCGGCTCGTAGACGACGCGCTTGCGCTCGTCGTCATAGCGCACCTCGACGAAGCCGGTGGTCGGGAAGTCCTTACGCAGCGGATAGCCGTCGAAGCCATAATCGGTGAGCAGGCGCCGCAGCTCCGGATGGCCGGAGAACAGGATGCCGTACATGTCGTAGGCTTCACGCTCGAACCACAGCGCGCCGGCGAACACTCCGGTGGCCGAAGGCACCGGCGTCGTCTCGTCGGTCTCGGCCTTGACCCGGATGCGGGCATTCAGCGTCGGCGACAGCAGATGGTAGACGACGTCGAAGCGCTTCTCGCGCTTCGGCCAATCCACACCGCACACATCGACGAAGCTGACGAACCGGCAGGACGGATCGTCACGCAGGAAGGTCAGCACCTTCACCACCTCGGCGGCTGGCACCACCACGGTAAGCTCGCCATAGGCGACGACGATCTCGTCGATCGCATCCGGCATCGCCTCGGCGATGTGCGCCCCAAGCTCTCTCAGCGTCTCGTCCATGTCTTACCCGTCTTGCCCGCTTCTGCGCCTGGCGTTCGGTCGTCAGCGTTCGATGGTGCCGGTACGGCGAATCTTCTTCTGCAGCAGCAGCACGCCGTACAGCAGCGCCTCCGCCGTCGGCGGGCAGCCCGGAACGTAGATGTCGACCGGCACGATACGGTCGCAGCCGCGCACCACCGAATAGGAATAGTGATAGTAGCCGCCGCCATTGGCGCAGCTGCCCATGGAGATGACGTAGCGCGGCTCCGGCATCTGGTCGTAGACCTTGCGCAGGGCCGGAGCCATCTTGTTGGTCAGCGTGCCGGCGACGATCATCACGTCCGACTGGCGCGGCGAGGCGCGCGGCGCGAAGCCGAACCGCTCCACATCGTAGCGCGGCATCGAAGTCTGCATCATCTCGACCGCGCAGCAGGCGAGACCGAAGGTCATCCACATCAGCGAGCCGGTGCGCGCCCAGTTGATGAGATCGTCGGTGGCGGTGACGAGAAAGCCCTTGTCGGCCAACTCGTTGTTGACCTCGACGAAGAACGGATCGGTAGCCCCCACCGGCCGGCCGGTGTTCGGGTCGATGATTCCCTTGGCCGCCGGAGCGACGAGAGGGGTATTCGCGGCGCTCAATCCCATTCGAGCGCTCCCTTCTTCCATTCGTAGACAAAGCCGATCGTCAGCACGGCCAGGAAAATCATCATCGACCAGAAGCCGAAATTGCCGAGTTCGCCGAAGGTGATAGCCCAGGGAAACAGGAAGGCGACCTCAAGATCGAAGATGATGAAGAGGATCGACACCAGATAGAAACGGACGTCGAACTTCATGCGCGCGTCGTCGAACGCATTGAAGCCACATTCATAAGCCGACATCTTCTCTGGATCGGGCCGGGAGAACGCGACCAGGAAGGGGGCCACCAGCAGGGCCAGCCCGATGACGGCCGATACCCCGATGAAAATGACGACCGGCAGATAATCCTGCAGCAGGCTGCTCATGGGCCGCATCCTCCCCCGGTGCGTGGGCGCCGTCCGGCGCGCAACCTCAGTTGCGAAATATTCAAAGCACAGGGCAGGCTTATCGCACCGCCCCAGAGAGGGCAAGGGCATCAATGAGCCTTGCACCGCTCCTGGCATACAAAATTCACAAGCGACCCAACGTTCCCAACAGGTTACGCCGCATTGCGGCATCCTCTTGGCCTATTGGGACAATATCGCGACATTAGACTTTAGTCTCGTGTCACGTGGAGATGATCGCAGCGACCCACCGCCGCACACCGTCGGCTCCCTCTACGGCACCTCCGCACCTCCCGCGAGTCACTACCTGGACGGTGGCGATCCGCTGCGGAATGGGTCAGAAATCAGCGGTCGTCGCCGGTTCCCCGCGACGAGCTTGCGCAGGTGGAAGCATGGTCGACGACACGTCCGGCGAAGAGCAATACGACTACATCATCGTCGGCGCGGGCTCGGCCGGCTGCGTGCTCGCCAACCGGCTCTCCGCCGATCCGGGCATCCGGGTGCTGCTGCTGGAAGCCGGCGGGCGCGACGACTGGATCTGGTTCCACATCCCGGTCGGCTATCTGTTCGCCATCGGCAATCCGCGTGCCGACTGGATGTTCCGCACCGAGGCCGAGCCGGGGCTGAACGGCCGCGCCCTCGCCTATCCGCGCGGCAAGGTGATCGGCGGCTGCTCGGCCATCAATGCCATGATCTACATGCGCGGCCAGGCCGGCGATTATGACGGCTGGCGCCAGCTGGGGCTGTCGGGCTGGGGCTGGGACGACGTGCTGCCGCTCTTCAAAGGCCATGAGGACCATTATCGCGGCGGAGACGCGTTCCACGGCAGCGGCGGCGAGTGGCGCGTCGAATATCCCCGCCTCACCTGGCCGTTGCTCGACAGGGTGCGCGAGGCGGCCGCCCAGGACGGCATCACCCCGATCGACGACTACAACACCGGAGACAATGAAGGCTCGGCCTATTTCCAGGTGAACCAGAAGCGCGGCCGGCGCTGGAGCGCGGCCCGCGGCTTCCTGAAACCTGTTCTCGACCGGCCGAATCTCATCCTGCGCACCGGTTGCCTGACAGAGCGGGTGATTCTCGACGGCTATCGCGCCGTCGGCATCGCCTATCGGCAGCACGGCGTCGCCCGCACCGCCCGCGTCCGCGGCGAGGTCATCCTCTCGGCCGGCGCCATCGGCTCGCCGCAGATCCTCATGCTGTCCGGCATCGGCCCCGGCGCCGAGCTCGCCCGGCACGGCATCGACGTCGCCCTCGACCGGCCGGGCATCGGCGCCAACCTGCAGGATCATCTGCAGTTGCGGCTGATCTACAAGGTGCATGGCGCGAACACGCTCAACGAGCGCTACCACTCGCTGTGGGGCAAGGCGTCGATGGCGCTCGACTACGCGCTGTTCCGGCGCGGGCCGCTGACCATGGCGCCCTCGCAGCTCGGCCTGTTCACCCGCTCGCGGCCGGAGAAGGAGCGCGCCGATCTGGAATTCCACGTGCAGCCGTTGTCGCTCGGCAAGTTCGGCGAGCCGCTGCACCGCTTTCCGGCATTCACCATGAGCGTGTGCAATCTACGCCCATCGAGCCGCGGCGATGTGCGGCTCGCCAGCGCCGACCCGGCAGCGGCGCCGGTGATTCGACCCAATTATCTGGCGACCGAGGAGGATCGGCAGGTAGCGATCGACAGCCTGCGCGTCGCCCGCCGCATCGTCACCCGTCCGGCATTGGCGCCGTTGCGGCCGGAGGAGTTCCTGCCCGGACCCTTGGTCGGCGATGACGACGACAGCCTTCTGCGCGCCGCCGGCGAGATCGGCACCACCATCTTCCACCCGGTCGGCACCGCCAAAATGGGCCTGCCGAGCGACCCGTTGGCGGTGGTCGACGAGCGGCTGCGGGTGTTCGGCATCGAGGGGCTCAGGGTGGCGGACGCCTCGGTGATGCCGAGCATCGTGTCCGGCAACACCGCCTCCCCCACCATGATGATCGCCGAAAAGGCGGCGGCGATGATCCACGCCGACCGGCGGTGAGACGCGTGGCGGCCAAACGTAGCGTGTCCCTCATCGCACGCAGTCACCCTTCACGCCGTCATGGCTGAACCTGATCCGGCCATCCGCGCGGTTCCGGCTGGCGTGCCCGGCCCGAGGCGTAGATGTTCGGGCCAAACCCGGGCATGACAGTGTGGCCGCTGATGCCCGCCGAGAGACAGAAGCCGCGCCTCCTCACGGCGCCTTCAGCACCGCCGCGCAGGCCGGCGGCAGTTGGGCCAGCGTCACCGGCGGCGCCGGCTTCGGCGGAACCTTCGGCGGCTTGGGATGCAGCACGCCCTCGGAGAACCACCAGTCGAGCTTGTCGCAGCCATCGCCCGGCACCACGGCGTCCTGCGGCCGGCAGTCGGGGCTGGAGGCCGGGCAGGAGATGCGCACATGCATGTGATAGTCGTGCCCCCAATAGGGCCGCACCTTCTGCAGCCAGGCACGGTCGCCCTTGGCATCGCGGCACAGCGCCTTCTTGATCGCCGCGTTCACCAGCACCCGTTCCACCCGCTCGTCCTGCGCGGCGGCGCGGATGATGGCGACATGCGCCGGCGTCCACACCTTGGCGTCGACATCAAGCCGGTCCGGCCGCACGATCATCGTCGCCGACACGTCCTCGCGCTCCTTGGCGGTGTATTCGCGCTTCGGCATCGGCGTCAGCCAGATGTCGGCGTCGAGGCCGATCTGGTGCGAGGCATGGCCGCTCGCCATCGGCCCACCACGCGGCTGCGCCATGTCGCCGACCAGCAGGCCCGGCCAACCGACCTTCGGCGCCCGCGCCGCCAATTGCTCGAGGAACACCACGAGGTCGGGATGCCCCCAGTTGCGGTTGCGCGACAGCCGCATCGCCTGCCAGGTCGGCCCGTTGATCGGCAGCGCCTCGCCGCCCGCGAGGCAGCCGCGCGAATAGAAGCCGATGGCGCGCGGCGCTAGGTCGGATGCCGGTTCCTTCACCGCCCCGAACAGCAGCTTTGCCGGCGTGGCGCTGCCGGCGGCGGGCTTGGCCGGGCTCATGGGTGGGGTATCGTCCTGTGCCCGCAGCGCCCCGGCCCCACCGATCAGCGCCAGGCCGGCCAGGATGAGCGCGGCGAGAAGACGACGCATGCCCGCCTCCCCGATCAGCTCATCGCCTGCGACAGCACCACGAAGTCCTTGTCGGTCCGCGTCGCGGGATCCGCCGGCAGGTCGGTGACGAACAGCGTCGAGCCCGGAACCAGCAATTGCGCCAGCTGCTGGTTGGCCTGCGGCGCCACGGTGATGCGGTCGATGGCCCCGGCCGCCTTGCCCTGACCGGCGCCGTTGCCCTCGAAGCCGATCGCCGTCCAGGCGACCTCGCCGGCAACCTTCTTCAGCACATAGACGACATTGCCGAGCGGCGTGCCGGAATCGCGGATCGTTACCGCGGCGGTCAGCGCCACCGCGCCGTTCTTCAGCACGGTCAGCTGCTTGTCGGCGCCGCTCACCACCATGGAGACGGCATTTTCCGCCGCCATCTGCGCGGCGGCCTGCACCGCGGCCGGGGTGTCGTCCTTCGGCGCCTCGGTCTTGATGGCGGTGGAGGCGTCGGCCGGCAGCACCAGGCCGGGATGCAGCACGTCCGCCGGCTGGGAATGCGCGTCGGCGATGATCACCGGCGTGCCGAAATGGGTGATGCCGAACAGCAGCTTGGAGAACGCCATCGGCAGGTGCACGCAGCCATGCGAGGACGGATAGCCCGGCAGCCCGCCGGCATGCAGCGCCACGCCCGACCAGGTCAGCCGCTCGGCATAGGGCATCGGCGCGTCGTCATAGAGCGAGGAATGGTGGTCGACATCCTTCTGCAGGATGGTGAACACGCCTACCGGCGTCTCATGGCCGGCGCGTCCGGTCGAGCAGGTGGAGACGCCGATGCGCACGCCGTTGCGATAGACATAGCAGCGCTGGTCCGGCAGCGAGACGATGATGGCGACGAACCCCTCGGGGGAGCGGTCGGGATACCACACATACTGACCCGGCTTCAGCGCGGCGACCGCTGCCAACTCGCTCACCGCCGCATCGCCCGGATCGGCGCCCTGGGCATGAAGCGGGCGCGCGTGCAGCGACAGCAGTGCCGCCGAGCCGGCGAGAGCCATGAAATGCCGCCTGTGAAGAAGCATGTGCCGCCAGCCATTCCGCATCTGCGAATCTCCCCTCGCGCGGCGGCGAGGATAGCGGCTCGCGCCTTCGGAGGCGAATGGCCGGAATTGTCGAGCCGGTTCACAGGCTTGTCCCGCCGTTTGCCGGGGTGGTTGCCGCGCGACGCCATGCGTCCGCCTCATACCCGGCCAAAGGTCGAACTGGCCGTTCCGGCAAGGCCGGATCAAACAGGGGCGCCCGCCCTCGCCTTGTCCGCGTGATCGATTTCCCGAAATCCGCCGCCGGATCCACTGGCCCCGGCGAAAGGATCGAACGGAGGAACGACGCCATGCACGAGGATCGCCTGCGCTACGCGCCATTGGCGGAGAAGGTGACCAGCGCGGAAAACGCCGCGCGGCTGATCAGGGACGGCATGACCATCGGCATGAGCGGTTTCACCCGCGCCGGCGAGGCCAAGGCGGTGCCGATGGCGCTCGCCGAGCGCGCCCGCTCCGAGCCGATCAAGATCACCCTCATCACCGGCGCCTCGCTCGGCAACGATCTCGACAAGACCATGGCCGAGGCGCACCTGCTCTCCCGCCGCATCCCCTTCCAGTCCGACCCGGCGCTGCGCCGGGCGATCAATGCCGGCGAGGTGATGTTCGTCGACCAGCATCTGTCCGAGACGGTGGAGATGCTGCGCACCCGCCAGCTCGGGCCGATCGACGTCGCGGTGATCGAGGCGGTGGCGATCACCGAGCAGGGCGGCATCGTGCCGACCACCTCGGTCGGCAATTCCGCCAGCTTCGCCATCCTGGCCGAGAAGGTCATCGTCGAGATCAACCTCTCGCAGCCGGTAGCGCTGGAGGGCCTGCACGACATCTATATCCCGACCCACCGGCCGCATCGCGAGCCGATCCCGGTGGTGGCGCCGCAGAGCCGTATCGGCCTGCCCTTCATCCCGGTCGACCCCGACAAGATCGCCGCCATCGTCTTCACGCAGAAGCTCGACAGCTCGTCGACGGTGCTACCGCCGGACGCCGAGACCGCCGCCATTGCCGGCCACCTCACCGAGTTCTTCCTCAACGAGGTGAAGAAAGGGCGGCTGACCAACCGCCTGCAGCCCTTGCAGGCCGGCATCGGCACCATCGCCAACGCGGTGCTGCACGGCTTCATCGAGACGCCGTTCCACAACCTCACCATGTATTCCGAGGTGCTGCAGGATTCGACCTTCGACCTGTTCGACGCCGGCAAGCTCGACTTCGCCTCCGGCTCCTCGATCACCCTCTCGGCGGACAAGTACCGCGAGGTGCTGCCGAGGCTGCCGCACTACAAGCCGCGGCTGATCCTGCGCCCGCAGGAGATCAGCAACCACCCGGAAGTGGTGCGCCGGCTCGGCATCATCGGCATCAACACTGCGCTGGAGTTCGACATCTACGGCAACGTCAACTCCACCCATGTCGGCGGTACCCACATGATGAACGGCATCGGCGGCTCGGGCGACTTCGCCCGCAACGGCTATATGTCGGTGTTCGTCACCAAGTCGATCGCCAAGGGCGGCGCCATCTCCTCGGTGGTGCCGATGGTCAGTCATGTCGACCACAACGAGCACGATGTCGACGTGCTGGTCACCGAGATCGGCCTCGCCGACCTGCGCGGCCTCGCCCCGCGCGAACGGGCGCGGGCGATCCTCGCCAATTGCGTCCACCCCGCCTATCGCGAGCCGCTGGCCGACTATCATCGCCGGGCACTGGCCCGCGGCGGCCACACGCCGCACATCATCGAGGAGGCGCTGTCCTGGCATGCCGCGCTGCGCGCCACCGGCCGCATGCCCACCGCCGTCTCCACTGAGGCGACCGGCTGAACGAAAAACGGCCCGCCTCCCAGGGAGAGGCGGGCCGCGAGTACGGCTGACGGATCGGGTTCCTCAGCCGTTAGCGTAGGGGCGGTGCAACTTCACCTCGGGATTGAGCCGCACGCCGAAGCCCGGCTTGTCGAGCACGCTGGCCTTCATGCGGCCATTCACCGGCACCGGCTCGTCCAGCAGCAGCGGCGTGAACATCGGCACCACCTGATCGGGAACCGGGTGCATCATCAGGAACTCGGCGAAGGGCGAGTTCTGCCGGGTGATGACGAAGTGGTAGCTGTAGACCGAGGAGCCGTGCGGCACGACCAGCGCCGAATGGGCGTCGGCCAGCGCCGAGATCTTGATCAGCTCGGTGACGCCGCCGCACCAGCCGACATCCGGCTGGATGATGTCGCAGCAGCCCATCTCCAGCAGCAGCTTGAAGCCCCAGCGCGTCGCCTCGTGCTCGCCGGTGGTGACCAGCATGCCCTTGGGCACGTTCTTGCGCAGCTCGGCATAGCCCCAGTAGTCGTCCGGCGACAGCGCCTCCTCGATCCACTTCAGCCCGTATTCATGGGCCTTGTGGGCGAGCTTGGTCGCGTAATTGAGGTCGAGGCTCATCCAGCAGTCATACATCAGCCAGAAGTCGTCGCCGCAGCGCGAGCGCATCTCGGCGAGCAGCTCGATGTTCTTCCTGAAGCCTTCCTCGCCCTCGGCCGGGACATGGTGCAGCGGCAGCTTGCCGCCGATGAAGCCCATCTCCTTGGCGAGGTCCGGCCGCGCGCCGGTGGCGTAGAACTGCAATTCGTCGCGCACCGGGCCGCCGAGCAGCGCGTGCACGGGTTCCTTGCGCACCTTGGCGAGCAGGTCCCACAGTGCCAGGTCGACACCGGAAATGGTGTTCAGCACCACGCCCTTGCGGCCGTAATACTGGGTGGCGAAATACATCTGGTCCCAGATCTTCTCGATCTCGGTGACCTGGCGGCCGATCAGGAAGCGCGAGAGGTGCTTCTCGACGATGAAGGCGCCGATTTCGCCGGCGGTGGTCACCGCGAAGCCCACGGTGCCGTCGGAGGCCTCGATCTCCACCACCAGCGTGCCCAGCACGTTGATGCCGAAGCTCTGGCGGCTCTGGCGATACTCAGGGTACTTGCCCATCGGCGTGCCGATGTGATCGTCGATCCAGTGGCCGCCGGCCTGATCGTGATAATCGGCGCCGCCGCCGCGTACGGTGAAGGCCCGGACGGCCTTGATGGTCGGCATGGACATGATGTGTCGAGCTCCCGGTAGAAGGAAGCCGCGGCCGCCTCAGCGACGGCCGCGGTTGTCGATGAGAAGCACTCAGCGGCTGGTGGCCGCCGCGCCCGAGCGGGCCTCGCGGCCGACGCCGATGGCGGCCAGCGCGAAGACGAGGATGGCGCCGATCAGCGTCGTGCAGGCCAGCAGGTAGAGACCGGCGGACGTCGAGGCGAAGGTCGCCTCGGCCCAGTTCTTCACGTTCGGCGCCACGAAGCCGCCGAGCGAGCCGAGCGAGTTGATCAATGCGATGCCGCCGGCCGCCGCGACGCCGCCGAGATAGCCGGTCGGCAGGGTCCAGAAGATCGGCTGCACCGAGATGAAGCCGGCCGCGGCGAAGCACAGCGCGATCATCGACAGCAGCGGCGAGCCGGAGGCCACCGAGGCGGCGATGCCGGCGGCGCAGACCACGAGGATGCCGCCGGCGAACAGGCGACGCTCGCCGGTCTGGTCGGAGAGGCGCGGCAGGTAGTAGGTCGCCACCATCGCGCAGACCCACGGAATGGCGGTCACGATACCCACCGTCAGGCCCACCTTGGTGCCGAGCAGGCCGGCGACCTGGGTCGGCAGGTAGAACACCACGCCATACACGCTCATCTGGATGATGAAGTAGATCAGCGAGAAGTAGAGCACGCGCCCGCTTTTCAGCGCTGCGAGGGTGCCGCGCGGGCCGTGCGACTGCTTCACCGTGTCTTCGGCGTTCAGGGCGTCCTGAAGAACGGTCTTCTCCTGCGCCGTCAGCCACTTGGCGTCGGCCGGCTTGTTGTCGAGGTAGAAATACGCCCACACGCCGACCACCGAGGCCAGCAGGCCTTCGACCAGGAACATCCACTGCCAGCCATGCAGGCCGCCGACGCCCTGGAACTCCAGCAGCAGGCCGGAGAGCGGCGAGCCGAAGATGAAGGCGAGCGGGGCGCCGAAATAGAACAGGCCCATGGCCCGGCCGCGCGCGAAAGAGGGGAACCAGTAGGTGAGATACAGGATCACGCCGGGGAAGAAGCCGGCCTCGGCGATGCCGAGCAGCACGCGCAGGATGTAGAAGGTGGTCTCGTTATGGGCGAACATCATCGCCGCCGAGATCAGCCCCCAGGTCACCATGATGCGCGCCATCCAGATCTTGGCGCCGACGCGGTGCATGATCAGGTTGGAGGGCACTTCGAACAGGGCGTAGCCCAGGAAGAAGATGCTGGCGCCGAAGGCGAAGGCGGCATTGGAGATGCCGGTGTCGGCCTGGAAGGCCGCCTTGGCGAAGCCCACATTGGCGCGGTCGAGGAAGGCAAGGATGTACATCAGCAGCAGGAACGGCAGCAGCCGCTTCGTGACCTTGCTGATCGTCGAGAGTAGAGTCGGTGTCTGCGCGACCATGCGGGCGCCCTCCCTTGTTAGATGGACATACGCCGCCATTGCGTCCGGGACCGGCCCGGCGCTGCGATCTTGGTTGTTGTTGAAGGAGCCGCCGGTCGCCCGGCGACGCCTCAGTAGACGGCGCGACCGCCGGAGATGTCGAACACCGCGCCGGTGGAGAAGGCGCAGTCCTCGGAGGACAGCCAGGAGATCAGCGCCGCCGCCTCGTCGACCGCCAGGAAGCGGTTCATCGGGATCTTCGACAGCATGAAGTCGATGTGCTCCTGCTTCATCTGGTTGAAGATCTCGGTCTTCGCCGCCGCCGGGGTGATGGCGTTGACCAGGATGTTCGAGGTCGCCAGCTCCTTGCCGAGCGACTTGGTCAGCCCGATCAGCCCGGCCTTCGAGGCCGAGTAGTGCGAGGCGTTCGGGTTGCCTTCCTTGCCGGCGATGGAGGCGACGTTGACGATGCGCCCCCAGCCGTTCTTCAGCAGGTACGGCACCACCGCCTTGCAGGTCAGGAACGGCCCGACCAGGTTGACGTCGACAACCCGGCGCCAGGTCTCGGTGTCGAGCTCCCACAGCTTGCCGTTGCCGCCGGTGATGCCGGCATTGTTGACCAGGATGTCGATCTTGCCATGCGCGCCCGCCGTCGCCTCGGCGGCGGCGGTGACCGAGGCCTCGTCGGTGAGTTCGACGACATGGGTGGACACCTTGCCGAGCGAGCCCAGCACCGCGGCGGCCTCGTCGAGGCGGACGGCGTCGATGTCCCACAGCGCCACCGAGGCGCCGGAGGCGAGCATGCGCTCGGCGGTGGCGTAGCCGATGCCGCGGGCACCGCCGGTGATGATGGCGACGCGGCCGGTGAGATCGAGCTTGTTCATCTGGCTAGTTCCTTCACGCCGCCGCGACGGTGGTCTGCTGCTGCTCGCCGAGGCCGGAAATGGCGAGGCGCATGGTCTGGCCGGCCTTGAGATAGACCGGCGGCTTCTGGCCGAGGCCGACGCCGGGCGGGGTGCCGGTGGAGATGATGTCGCCGGGCTGCAGGCTCATGAACTGGCTGACATAGGAGACGATGGTCGGCACGTCGAAGATCATCGTGCGGGTCGAGCCGTTCTGGTAGCGCTTGCCGTCGACCTCCAGCCACATGTCGAGCACATGCGGGTCGGTGATTTCGTCGGTGGTGACCAGCCAGGGTCCGATCGGGCCGAAGGTGTCGCAGCCCTTGCCCTTGTCCCACTGGCCGCCGCGCTCGAGCTGGAAGTGGCGCTCGGAGACGTCGTTGATCACGCAATAGCCGGCGACGTGGTCGTAGGCGTCTTCCTTAGACACATATTTCGCGGTCTTGCCGATGACGATGCCGAGCTCGACTTCCCAGTCGGTCTTTTCCGACCCGCGGGGGATCTCGACGTCGTCATTGGGACCGACGATGCAGCTGGTGGTCTTCATGAACAGCACCGGCTCGTCGGGGATCGCCATGCCGGATTCGGCGGCGTGGTCGGTGTAGTTCAGGCCGACGCAGATGAACTTGCCGACCTGGCCGACGCAGGCGCCGATACGCGGCGTGCCTTCAACCGCCGGCAGCGCGGCGAGGTCGAGCGCGGCGATCTTGGCCAGGCCTTCCGGCAGCAGCGTCGCGCCGCCGATATCGGGCACGATGCCGGAGAGATCGCGCAGCACGCCCTGCGCATCGAGGATGGCGGGGCGCTCTGCCCCCGGTTCGCCGTAACGGACAAGCTTCATCCCGATCGCTCCTTCCCTGAGTTTCGCCAGCCTTGAGGCTGGAGGACTTTCTTGGGTCGGATTCCGTAGCGGCTGCCTCGATAACTTGATAATGAAATGTTCGAATTGATCAATTCCATCTGGTTATCGACTAATGGTCTCCTCCTCCTTTGCCGCCCTGGTGACCCGGCTGCGCTTCCGGCATCTGCGGCTCATCGATCTGCTGGCGCGCGGCGGCAACCTGCACCGCGTCGCCGCCGAGATGAACATGACGCAGCCGGCGGCTTCCAAGATCCTGCAGGACGCCGAGATCCTGCTCGGGGTGCGGCTGTTCGAGCGCACGCCGCGCGCCATGCTGCCCACCGAGATCGGCGCCTTCGTCGCCGACTATGCCGCCCGCACCCTGCGCGAGGCCGACAGCTTCGCCGACGGATTGGATAATCTGAAGGCCGGCGGCTTCGGCGCCCTGGCCATCGGCGCCATCATGGCGACCACGCCCGGCCTGCTGCCCAAGGCCATCGCCGAGCTGAAGCGCCGGCGGCCGCTGATGACCATCCAGCTGCTCGCCGCCACCAGCGACATCCTGCTCGACGCGCTGGAACGCAACGAGATCTCCATGGCGCTCGGCCGCTTCACCGATCCGAGCAACGCGCTGGCCTTCGATCTCGAACCGCTCGCCCATGAGGAATTGTGGATCTTCGTTGCCGCGCAGCACCCACTGGCCCATGTGACGTCGCTCACCCTCGGAGAGACGGCGCATATGCCTTGGGTGCTGCAGCAGAAGACCAGCCCGATGCGGCAGCTCATCGACCGGGCCTTCGTCGAGGCCGGGGTCGGCACGCTCAACAATCTGGTCGAGACCACCTCGATCTTCGCCACCCTGCATCTGGTGCGCGAGGCCGGCATGATCGCCTGTCTGCCGAAATCGATCCTGATGGAGGGCGTCGGCCGCGATACCTTCAAGCGACTGCCGATCGAGCTGCCGAACCAGCTGGGGCCGCTCGGCATCATCACCCGTCGTGGCGAGACCCCCTCGGCCAATGTCGCCGATTTCATCGATGTGCTGCACGAGATAGCCGCCCGCGAGCGGCAGACGCTCCTCGCTGGCTTCTGAGCTCCCTCGCGAGGACGTCAGCGCGCCGCTCTGGCGAAGATCGGCTCGTCCGCCTCTCCTGCCCAGCGCAGGCGCTCATACTCGGCGATGCGCTCGGCGAGGTCGGGCGGCTCCCTGTCCGCACCCGAATCCATGACATTGCCCTGGATCTCGCGAGCGACGACCGGCCACAGCCTGTCGACCACGCGGTCGAGATCGACGGGCGCCACGCGCGCTGCCAAATCCGCCGCGCACAACGCCCGTGCCCTGACTTCGATGTTTGTGTTCATGAAGAAAAGGTTACCACGCCTTGCGCAGGACATGTCCGCGAAAGTGTACACAAGGCGGCGATCCTCGACGTCACGAACAATCATCCGACCGAAAAGGTCGGAGAGGACGTCTGGATCGATTGCAGCGGGATTATCGATTGGAGTGGCGGGAGTGACGGGGCTCGAACCCGCGACCTCCGGCGTGACAGGCCGGCGCTCTAACCAACTGAGCTACACCCCCAACGACCGGGTCACTGTGTGGACCGCCCGTCGAGTGCGGCGGGTGTTAAGGCAGCCACGGCGGGGTGTCAAGCATCCTTGTCAGCCCCTTCCCCGCGGCCTGTGGACAGTACACGCACTCAGCCGGGAAGCTGCGGCCGGCGGGTCGCCAGCAGCGCATCGGCGAGTGCCATCGCGGCGATCAGCAGCGGCACCGCCAGGAAGGTACCGATCGGGCCCCACAGCCACGTCCATAGCGCCATCGATAGGAAGACCGAGAACGGATTGAGCGACACCCGCCGCCCGACGATCATCGGGGTCAGGAAATGCCCCTCGATCGAGGTGACCACCACGAACAGTGCCGCCGGCAGCAGTCCCTCGAACAGGCCGGGAAAGCTGACGATGCCGACCAGGGCGAGGACCAGCGTCATCGCTGCCGGCCCGACATAGGGAATATAGTTCAGCACCCCGGCAAGCACCCCCCACATCACCGGCGTCGGCAGCCCCAGCGCCCAGGTGAGCAGGCCGGTGGCCACCCCGAGGCCGGCATTGATGAAGGTGGCGGTGACCAGATAGGTACCGAGCCGCGTCTCGATCTCGCGGAACACCCGGAGCGCCGTCAGCCGTCCGGCACGCGGGCCGATCGCCTGCACCACCTTGCGCTTGATCTGGATCCGCCCGGCCAGGAAGAACAGCAGCGAGCCGACGAACAGGATGAAGCCGCCTATCGCCGGGGTCACCAGCCCGATAGCGCTTTCCAGCATGCGCGAATCGGAGATCGACACCGACATCGGCGGCTCGGCGGCGCGCCCGATCGATTCGAGCGCCTCCACGAAGGATAATATACGCTGCACCGCCGGCCGCAGCGTGGCGAAGCGTTCGCGCAGCGTGTCGCCAATCTCCGGTGCCCGCTCGATCCATTCGGCAAGCGGTCCGGCCAGCACCGTGGCGGCGCCGTAGAACGCCGCCGTGATCGCGATCACGATCAGCACCGCCGTCACCGGGGACGGGATGCCCCGCCGTGCCAGCGCCTCGATGAAGGGGCCGATGACGCTGCCGATGATCACCGCGGCGACGATCGGGATCAGCACCGGCCGCGCCACCACCAGCAGCGCGGCCAGGGCCAGAGCTGCCAGCGTCATGATCGCCAGTTGCGACAGGCGCAGCCAGATGAGATCGCTGCTCCTTGCCCGCGCCGACGCCGCCGGCACACGTAGACCGGCCGGGGTCAGATGGCCCGCCATCTGGCTTGCCGCCGGCCCCCCCTCGCCGGCCGTAACCCGCTGGATGTTCACTGCTGACCCGCCTCTCCGTCCGCCCCGCCCGTCGTCCACAACGCGCGGCCGCAAGGCCGGTTCCCGGCCGCCTTGCGGTCGAGACATCGTTTGGGGACAGCGGCTTGGCCGCCGGTCGGAAATCCGGCATGGTGCGCGGCGTCGCCGCCCGCGCGACGCTCCGGCTGTCACTCGCGTTGCGCCCGCCCAGCGGGCGCCCAGTTTGCGCCGGCTATGACCTGTCGGAGATCCCCTTCCATGCCGAGCCCCGCTCCGATTGTCCCTGTAATCCTGGCCGGCGGCAGCGGCACCCGGCTATGGCCGGTCTCGCGCGACAGCCTACCCAAGCAGTTCCAGGTACTCACCGGATCGCACACCCTCTATCAGCAGACGCTGCAGCGGGTGGCGGACCCTTCGCTGTTCGCCGCCCCCCTCGTCCTCACCCATGAGGATTTCCGCTTCTTCGCCCGCCGCCAGGCCGCCGAGATCGGCATGGAGGTCACGGTGGCGCTGGAGCCGATGCGCCGCGATTCCGGCCCGGCGCTGATCGCCGCCGCCCTCATCGCCCAGAAGCTGCATGGCGAGGACTGCCTGGTGCTGGCGCTCGCCGCCGACCATGTGGTGCTCGACGAGCCCTTGTTCCTCGACGCCTGCCGCGCCGGCGCACAGGCGGCCGCCGAGGGGCAGATCGTCACCTTCGGCATCACCCCCACCGAGCCATCCACCGCCTATGGCTACATCCGGCCCGGCAGCCCGGCCGGCGCCGGCGGCGCCCGCCCGGTCGCGGCCTTCGTCGAGAAGCCGGACCTTGCCACCGCCACCCGCTATGTGGCGGAGGGCTATCTGTGGAACTCGGGCAACTTCTTCTTCCCCGCCAGCGTGCTGCTGGAGGAGGCCACCCGCTTCGAGCCGGACATGGTCGCCGCGGTCCGCGCGGCGGTGGAGACCGCGATCGAGGATCTCGGCTTCATCAAGCTCGACGCCGGCGCCTTCGCCACCGCCCCGGCGAAGTCGATCGACTATGCGGTGATGGAGCACACTAGGCGCGCCGCCGTGGTCGAGGGCCGCTTCCGCTGGTCGGATGTCGGCTCGTGGGATGCGCTGCACGATCTCGCCGAGGGCGACGAGGCCGGCAACGTCACCCGCGGGCCGGTGACGCTGCTCGATTCCCGCAATTCCTATTTCCACTCCGAAGGCCCGCTGGTCGCCGGCATCGGCCTCGACAACCTCTCGGTCATCGCCACCGAGGATGCGGTGCTGGTGATGCCGATCGACCGGGCGCAGGACGTCAAGGGCCTGGTCGCGCAGCTGAAGACCGAGCGCCACAACGCCGCCAGCGAGCATCTGAAGGCCCACCGCCCCTGG
This sequence comes from Ancylobacter defluvii, assembly GCF_018390605.1. GTDB lineage: Bacteria > Pseudomonadota > Alphaproteobacteria > Rhizobiales > Xanthobacteraceae > Ancylobacter > Ancylobacter defluvii. The sequence goes on along the minus strand of NZ_JAHBGD010000016.1, from coordinate 41,398 downwards.
GGCAGCTACCAGACCGTCTGCCGCGGCGAGCGCTTCCATGTGAAGAAGATCGTCGTCGAGCCGGGCGGGCGGCTGTCGCTGCAGAAGCATTATCACCGCGCCGAGCACTGGATCGTGGTGAAGGGCACCGCCGAGGTGACGCTGGACGGCAGGGTGTTCGAGGTGCGCGAGAACGAATCGACCTATCTGCCGCTTGGCGGCGTGCATCGGCTCGCCAATCCCGGCAAGATCCCGCTGGAGCTGATCGAGGTGCAGACCGGCTCCTATCTCGGCGAGGACGATATCGTCCGCATCGAGGACGTCTACAATCGTCCCTGAGCCGGCGAGCGCCGCTCAGGCCCCGACAGCCGCGCCGAAGCGGCGCGAGGCGCGCCATATGAGCCAGATGCGCCCCGGCGCGGAGACCGCCGGCACCTGCGTAAACGGGTCGTGCGCCCGCGCCATGCGGGCAAGGTCGCCGGGCACCAGCGCCAGCGGCAGGAAGGCCGGGTAATTGGCCGGATCGACCCCGGCCAGCGCCGCCATCGCCTGCTCATAGTGCCGCCGCGCCAGGTTGCGCAGGTCGGCCAGCGCCGCGCCGAGCCCCGGCGTCGCCTGTCCCGACAGCGCCGCCTCCGGCCCGACCCCATGCGCCTTCAACAGGTCGAGCGGCACATAGCACTGGCCGCGCCGCGCATGGTGGGGAAACGCCCGCAGAAGCCCCGTCACCGCATACGCGACCCCGGCATGGCCGGCGGCGTCGGCGAGCGCCCGCTCGCCGCCACGGCCCGGCGCCGCGCCGGTCAGGATCAGCGTCCCCAGCCGGATCAGCGCCGAGGACGTCTCGCCGGCATAGCCTTCGAGGTCGTTCACGCTGGGCATCGGGTCGTCGTACAGATCGAAGACGCGCGCATCGATCAGCGCGAAGAAGGCCGGGCGCGGCAGGCTGTGCCGGTTGATGGCGTCGAGCAGCGCCGCCGCCACCGGGTTCGCCTTCACGTCGCCGCGGGCGTCGCCGATCAGGGCGTCGCTCCACCATTGCAGCCGCACTTCGCCGGCGAGCGGATTGGTGATCGCCTCGCGCACCCGCGAGACCTCGATGTTGAAGGCATGCAGGGCCATCAGCGCCCCGCGGACCGGCTCCGGCGCGAACAGGCCGGCAATGTAGCGGTCGCGGTCGAATTCTCGCACCAGCCGCGTGCAATAGGCGATATCGGCGTCCGGTCCTTCCACGCCCGCCTCCTCCACGACCACGCCCTCCAAAAGCCCCTGCCCTCAGCGCAGCGCCAGCAGGGCGGCCGCCACCGGGCGTCCCTCGGCCAGCAACACATTATAGGTCGAGGCCGCCGCCCGTGTCGGCATGGCGTCGATGCCGATGCCGGCATCGCGCAGCCGCCAGCGCAGCGCGTCCGGCACCGCCCACGGCTCCACGCCGGTACCGATGATCAGCATCTCGATGGCCGCGCTCTCGGCGAGCACCGGCGCCAGCGCGGCGGCGTCGATCTCGCCGACCGTGGCGATCCGCCAGGCATGGATGCCGCTCGGCAAGGCGAGGATCGAGCCGTCCGAGGCCATGCCGGCAAAGTGGAAGAAGCCGGCGCCATAGCCGTCAATGGGCACCTGACGGGGCAGATGGGCGTCGGGCGTGGCCATTGTCGAGGGCTCCGGGTGCGGAACGCCGTTCGCGGCGCTCCGGCATGGGGTCAGTTCACGGCCGCGCCGGCTTGCCTTCCGCCGGCTTGCCTTCTGCCTTCGCGGCCTTCGCCTCGGCATCCTTCTCCGCCATGGTGCGGGTGTTGACGCCGAGATAGATCAGCAGCGGCGAGGCGATGAAGATCGAGGTGTAGGTGCCGACCAGCACCACGCCGAACATCATCGTCACCGAGAAGGAGTGGATCGCCCGCCCGCCGAACAGCACCAGCGACAACAGCGCCAGCGTGACCGTCACATGGGTGATCACCGAGCGCGACAGCGTCGAGTTGATCGATTGGTTGAGCAGTTCGTCGATCGGCATCTTCTTGTAGCGCCGCAGCATTTCGCGGATGCGGTCATAGATGACGATGGTGTCGTTCAGCGAGTAGCCGAGAATGGTCAGCAGCGCCGCCACGCTGGTCAGGTCGAAGTCGATCTGGAAGATCGCCATGAACCCGATGGTCAGCACGATGTCGTGGAAGTTGGCGATCGAGGCGCCGAGCGCGAACTGCCACTCGAAGCGGAACCACAGATAGACCAGGATGCAGAACACCGCGGCGATAAGGCCGACAATGCCGTAGCTGAGCAGTTCCTGCGACACGCGCGGGCCGACCACCTCGACGCGGCGGTATTCGACCGCATCGCCGAGCGCGGCGCGCACCTTGCCCGCCACCACCTGCTGGGCGCTTTCGCCGCCCGGCTGCTGGGCGACGCGGATCAGCACCTCGCCATCGGAGCCGACCTCCTGGATCTGCACTTCGCCAAGACCGAGCGTCTCCAGCTTGGAGCGCACGTCGCCGATGTCCAGCGTGTTGTTCGGGTAGCGCACCTCGAGCAGCGTGCCGCCCTTGAAGTCGATGCCGAAATTCAGCCCGACGGTCAGGAAGGCGACGAGGGCGACGATCGACAGCAGCGCCGAGATCGGGAAGCTGATGCGCCGGAAGCGCATGAAGTCGAATTTTGTGTCGTCCGGAACTATGCGGAGCAGACGCATGGGAGCTGTCGCCTTTCTCAGATCGGCACGCGCTGGGGACGCTTCCAGCGCACCCAGACAGCCGCCATCAGGCGGGTCAGCGTGAAGGCGGTGAACACGGTGGTGAGGATGCCGATGCCGAAGGTGATGGCGAAGCCGCGCACCGGGCCGGAACCGATATAGAACAGCACCGCCGCCGCGATGAAGGTGGTGATGTTCGAATCGAGGATGGTCGCCAGCGCGCGCGAGAAGCCGGCATCGATGGCGGAGATCGCCGAGCGGCCGGCGCGCGCCTCCTCGCGGATGCGCTCATAGATCAGCACATTGGAATCCACCGCAATGCCGACCGTGAGCACCACGCCGGCAATGCCCGGCAGGGTGAGCGTCGCCCCGAGCATGGCGAGGATGCCGAAGATCATGCCGACGTTCACCGCCACCGCCAGTACGGCGATGACGCCGAACAGGCCGTAGGTGGCGATCATGAACAGTGCCACCGCCAGGGCGCCGACGATGGACGCCACGATACCCGAGCGGATCGAATCGGCGCCGAGTCCGGGCCCGACCGTGCGCTCCTCCACCACCTGCAACGGCACCGGCAGCGCGCCGGCGCGGAGCAGGATGGCGAGGTCGTTCGCCTGCTGCACGGTGAAATTGCCGCTGATCTGGCCGGAACCGCCGAGGATCGGCTCGCGAATCACCGGCGCCGAGATCACATGGTTGTCGAGGATGATGGCGAAGGGCTTGCCGACATTCTGCTGCGTCGCTTCGGCAAAGCGCCGCGCGCCGTTGGTGTTGAAGCGGAAGGTCACCACCGGTTCGCGGGTCTGCGGGTCGAAGCTCGGCTGCGCGTCGGTGAGGTCCTCGCCGGCGACCAGCACGCGGTCCTCGATCACGTAGGGCTGCGGCGGGTTATCCTGCGAGGTGAGCACCTGCGTGCCCGCCGGCGGGCGGCCCTGCAGCGCCTGCTGCGGGTTCACCGAGGTATCGACGAGGCGGAAGGTCAGCTGCGCGGTCTGGCCGAGCAGCGCCTTGAGGCGCGAGGGATCCTGCAGGCCGGGCACCTGCACCTGGATGCGGTCGGAGCCCTGGCGCTGAATCGACGGCTCGGTGGTGCCCAGCTGGTCGATGCGCTTGCGGATGATTTCGATGGACTGCGACACCGCCTGGATGGTGCGCGCCTGGAGGCCGGCGGAAGACGGGGCGACGCGGATGGTGTCGCCGCTCAGCGACACGTCGGTGTCGAGCTGGCCACCACCCGCCATCACTCCGCCGATCGGCTGGGCCAGTTCGCGCAGCTTGGCGAGCGCCGCGTTGCCGTCATTGCCGTCGCGCAGGCGCACGATGACGGCATCGCCCTGGATCGCGACATTGCTGAAGCCGATCTTGGCGTCGCGCAGCAGTCGGCGGGAATCGTCGCGCAGCTGGGTGAGCCGTGCCTGGCGCACATCGTTCTGCTGCACTTCGAGCACGATGTAGGAGCCGCCCTGCAGATCGAGGCCGAGCACGATCTTGCGCTGCATGAAGCTCGGCAGCTTTTCGAAAGCGGTCGGCGACAACAGGCTGGGCACTACCATGAGGCAGATGATCGCGGAGCAAACCACGATCGCCAGCGCTTTCCATTTGGAGAAATAGAGCATGTCGTTCTTTCCGGCCGCTCGCGTTCAAGCGGGCCGCTGAAGCCCTTTCCGACCGGGCGGAGGCGCCCGATCGCCGCAAGGCGCTCCCGATCCCATCATCCGGAGCATGTTCTCAACGCAAAAATCTTTCAACTTTCGCGGAACAGCTGGTGCCTCAGGAGGCGCCGTCTTCCTTGGCGGGCTCGCCCTTGGCGCGCACTTCCGAGATCATGCCGCGCAGCTGGCGAATCTTCACGCCCTCGCCGATCTGCAATTCGATCTCGTTGTCGTCCACCACCCGCGCGACCTTGCCGATCAGGCCGCCGGAGGTGACCACCGTATCGCCGCGGCGAACCCCCTTCACCAGTTCCTGGTGAGCCTTCACCTTCCGCTGCTGCGGACGCAGGATGAGGAAATACATGATCACGAAGATCAGAACGAAGGGCAGCAGCGACATCAGCATGTCGGTACCGCCCGGGCCGGCGGCCTGCGCGTAGGCGGGCGTGATCAGCATAGGGGTTCCTTGTCCGTCGAAAACGTGGCGGGCAACAGGCCCGGCGAAGCGCGCGGAATATACTGACGCGCCTGCCGATTGCAAACGCCGTCGGCACCCGGCGACGTCACGTCTGCGAAATGGAGTAACCCGCGTTACGGTTGTGCTTGTATCGCCGGCCGGGGATGGCTATTCCGGCTCCGCCAAGGAGTCCCATCATGACCCACATTTCGGACGATCTCGGAGCCGTTCTCGCGCGCATCGCCGATGCGCTCGACCGTCTCGCCCCGCCGACCGCCGCCGCCATCGATTTCACCGCCGCCGACGCCTATGTCTGGCACGCGGAAGGGCGCCGCCTCGAGCCGGTGCCGCGCGTCAGCCGCGTGGCGATGGAGCTGCTGAAGGGTATCGACCGCACCCGCGACATGCTGGTGGACAACACCTCCCGCTTCGCCCGCGGCCTGCCGGCCAACAACGCCCTGCTCTGGGGCGCGCGCGGCATGGGCAAGAGCTCCCTGGTCAAGGCCGCGCATGCCGAGGTCAATGCCGGTCTCGTCGCCGACGGCCTGCCGCCGCTGAAGCTGATCGAGATCCATCGCGAGGACATCGAGACCTTGCCGGCGCTGATGAGCCTGATGCGCCCGGCGCCATTCCATTTCATCGTCTTCTGCGACGACCTGTCCTTCGATGCCGACGACACCTCCTACAAGTCGCTGAAGGCGGTGCTGGAAGGCGGCATCGAGGGCCGGCCAGACAATGTCATCTTCTACGCCACCTCCAACCGCCGGCACTTGCTGCCGCGCGACATGATGGAGAATGAGCGCTCCACCGCCATCAATCCCGGCGAGGCGGTGGAGGAGAAGGTGTCGCTATCCGATCGCTTCGGCCTGTGGCTCGGCTTCCACAAATGCTCGCAGGACGACTATCTGGAGATGGTGCGCGGCTATGCCGCCCGCTTCGGGCTGCCGATCGACGACGAGACGCTGCGCCGCGAATCGCTGGAATGGTCGACCACGCGCGGCGCCCGCTCCGGCCGCACCGCCTGGCAATATGTGCAGGATGTCGCCGGACGGCTCGGCGTGGCGCTGACCGAGCGCTGATCGAGGTCAAACAAAACCGCGCCCGGCCTTGCGGCGGGCGCGGTGCAAGTGGCCGGGTTCGGAGGCCCGGCGAAGCGGAGACCGGCGGTCAGAGACCGGCGAGATACTGCGAGGGATCCATCGCCTGCGAGCCCTTGCGGATCTCGAAATGCACCTGCGGCGAGTTCACATTGCCGGTCTGGCCGGCCTTAGCGATCACCTGGCCGCGCTTGACGGTGTCGCCCTTCTTCACGTCGAGCGCGCTGTTGTGGGCATAGGCGGTAACCCAGCCGTCCGAATGCTTGATCAGCACCAGATTGCCGTAGCCCTTCAGCTCGCTGCCGGCATAGGCGACGACGCCGTCCTCGGCGGCCTTCACCGAGGTGCCTTCCGGCACCGAGACGTTGATGCCTTCATTGGTCTGGCCGCCCGGCTTGGGGCCGTAGCCGGAAATGATACGCCCGCGCACCGGCCAGCGGAACTGCACGCCGCTCGCGGTGCGGCTTTCTTCCACCGGTTCGGTCGGCTTCACCGCGGCGATCACCTGCGGCTTGGGCTCGGCGGGAACCGCGGCCGGCGCCGCCGCGACGACGGCGGGGGCCGGCTTGGTCGCGACGACCGGCTTGGCGGCGGGAGCCGCGGCGACGGCGGCCGGCGCCGCCAGCGCCGGGGCGGCGGCGGTCACCGGGGTCGTGGTCGCCGGCTTGGCGGCAGCGAGGGGCGCGGGCGCGGCGGCAGGCTTGGCCGCCAGTGTGGCGGCGCTGGCGCCGGGGATCACCACGCTCTGGCCGATGCGCATCTGGGCGCTGGTGTCGAAGCCGTTGGCGGCGGCAATCTGCGAGACCGGCACATTGTAGCGGCGCGACAGCGAATTCAGCGTCTCGCCGGGGGCGACGACATGCGCGGCGCCGGCGGCCGCCATGGAAGGCTTCGCCACCGCCGGCGCGTGCAGCACCGGCGCGGGCTGGACGGGAGCCGCGGCAACCGGCGCCGGCTGGCGCACCGGGGCGGCGGCCGGCGTGGCATAGCTGCCGTAGAGCGGCTGCTGGGCCGGAGTGACGCTCGCCAACTGCTGCGGCTGCTGCGGCGCGCCGTAGGAAGGCTGCGCGGCGCCGTAGGTCTGGGGAGCGCCATAAGTCTGGGGAGCGCCATAGCCTGGCTGGGCGCCATAGGAAGGCTGCGCGGCGCCGTAGGCCGGCGCGGCGCCATAGCCCTGCGGCGCTGCCGCCACCGGCCGCGGCGCGGCATAGGACGGAGCCGCCATCGGCGCGGCCTGCACCTGCCCGGTGGGCGCGGCGGCGATCGAGCCGGTATAGGCCGGCGCCGACTGCGCCGCGAACGGGCTCTGATTGGGATTCTGGAAGCGGCCAACATCCGAACTGCATGCCGCCGCCGTACCGCCCAGCAGCGCCACGACCGTCAGCCGCAGAAAGGACCGGGAGCCCGAAGCCGACCAAGATTCACGCATCCAAGACCCGAGCATCGCACCCATCACCCGCACGCCAAACACAGGTGGGATTAAAGGCTCGTATAGGTAAACATCGGCTTAAGTCCGCTCACGCTGCGGCGCATGAAACGGCGAAAGCGTGGCGGAATCGCTACAGAATCTCGGCTACGCCCGGCAGCAGCGGCACGAAACGCACCCGCCCCAGTTCATGCCGCTCCAGCCCGTCGGGGGTGGAGACGATCCGCATCAACACCTGTGTACCGTCGGGCTCGCCGATCGGCGCCACCAGTATGCCGCCATGGTTAAGCTGGGCCAGCAGCGCCGGCGGCACCTCGCGCACCGCGGCGGTGACGAGGATGCGGTCATAGGGCGAGGTGGCGAGGTAGCCGTAGCGGCCATCCGCCACCACCACGTCGACATTGGCCAGTTCCAGCGCCTTCAGCCGTGCCCGCGCCTCGGCGGCCAGCGTGTGGAATCGCTCCAGCGAGATCACCCGGCCGGCGAGATGGGCGAGCACCGCCGTCTGGTAGCCGCTGCCGGTGCCGATTTCGAGCACGCGGTGCTGCGGGCCCGGCTCCAGCGCCCCGGTCATCCGCGCCACCAGCGAGGGCTGGCTGATGCTCTGCCCGCATTCGATCGGCAGCGCCTGGTCGCTCCAGGCGAGGTGCCGGAACGCCGATGCGATGAACAGGTGGCGCGGCACCTGCTCCATGGCGCGCAGGATGTTGCGGTCGCGCAGGCCACGCTGGCGCAGCGAGAGCAGCAGTGCCGCCCGCGCCGTCGCCTCGGTCTCGTCGATGTCGCCCGCCACAGCCGCCGCCTCTCGCCTCGCCCGCCGCAATCAGCCGTGGAACAGCTGCGCCAGCTTGGTCATCATCGGCTCGTCGGTCATGTCGAGCCGCAGCGGCGTCACCGAGATACAGCCCTGGTCGAGCGCGTGCAGGTCGGAGCCGTTCACCGTCTCGAACACCCGCCGCTCGAAGGCGATCCAGAAATACGGATTGCCGCGGCCGTCGGCGCGCTCGTCGATGCGCAGCAGTTCCTGGTTGCGCTTGCCCTGCGCCGTCACCCGCACCCCGACCACCTCTTCCGGCGGCCGGTTGGGGAAGTTGACGTTGATCAGCAGGCCCGGCGGGATCCCCTCCTCCAGCAGCTTGCGGATCACCGTCGGCCCGTGATGCTCGGCCGCGTCATAGGAGGGCGCGTGGCGGGTGGCGAGCCCATAGGCCTGGGACAGCGCGATGGAGGGGATGCCGAGCACCGTGCCCTCCATGGCGCCGGCCACCGTGCCGGAATAGCCGACATCCTCGGCGACGTTCTGGCCGCGATTGACGCCGGAGAGCACGAGGTCGGGCTTGCTGTCCTTGAGGATGTGCCGCACCGCCATGATCACGCAGTCGGTCGGCGTGCCCTTCACCGCGAAGCGCTTCTCCTCCACCTGCCGCAGCCGCAGCGGATCGGAGAGCGACAGCGAATGCGACACGCCGGATTGGTCGAATTCCGGCGCCACCACCCACACGTCGTCGGAGAGCGCCCGGGCGATCCGTGCGCAGGCCTCGAGCCCGGGCGCGTGGATGCCGTCGTCATTGGTCACGAGGATGCGCATAGCCTGTCCATTCGTCGTCGCGGCGGAAAGCGGGCGGCCGGCGGAATCGCTCCGCCCGGCCACCTCCCCCGATATCACCTGACGGCAGCCTCCGCGATGACGCGAAGCACAGAATCGGCGGCGATCAGTTCGCCGCGATCCGGGTGCGCCCGCCCATATAGGGCACCAGCGCATCGGGCACGCTCACCGAGCCGTCCTCGTTCTGGTAGGTCTCGAGGATCGCCACCATGGCACGCCCCACCGCCACGCCCGAGCCGTTGAGCGTGTGGACGAAGCGCGGGCCCTTGCTGTCCTTCGGCCGGTAGCGGGCATTCATCCGCCGCGCCTGGAAGTCGGAGCAGGTCGAGACCGAGGAAATCTCGCGATAGGCATTCTGCCCCGGCAGCCACACCTCGATGTCGAAGGTGCGGGCGGAGGCGAAGCCCATGTCGCCGGTGCACAGCGTCACCACCCGGTGGTGCAGGCCGAGCTTCTTCAGCACCGCCTGCGCGCAGGCGAGCATGCGCTCCTGCTCCTCCAGCGACTTTTCCGGCGCGGTGATCGAGACCATCTCCACCTTGTTGAACTGGTGCTGGCGGATCATGCCGCGCGTATCGCGCCCCGCCGCCCCGGCCTCGGCGCGGAAGCAGGGGGTGAGCGCGGTGAAGCGCAGCGGCAGCTCGTCCTCGGCGAGGATCGACTGCGCCACCAGATTGGTCAGCGGGACTTCGGCGGTGGGGATGAGCCAGAGATTTTTCGGTAGGACCTCATCCCGAAGATTTGCAAAATCAGCCTGCTCAAGATGAATGCTCAGACCTTCAATGAGGATCTCCAACTCGTCCAAGCGCCCTTCCATAAAGGTTACTAGGACGCCATTCCACGTATCGGAAAACTCGGGATATTTTTCGATATAGTACTTAAAATCAAAAACCTTACGCAAAGTACCGGCGGCAAACTGATCCTCGCGGAACTTCGGCAGTTGCGCGGTGCCGAACATCGCCTCGTCCTTGACAAGGACCGGCGGCGCCACCTCGGTATAGCCGTGCTCTTCCGTGTGGGTGTTGATGAAGAACTGCCCGATCGCGCGTTCCAGCCGCGCCAGCTGGCTCTTCAGCACCACGAAGCGGGCGCCGGACAGCTTGGCCGCCGCCTCGAAATCCATCTGGCCGAGCGCTTCGCCGATCTCGAAATGCTGCTTCGGCGCGAAGGCGTAGGTGCGGATCGCCGGCATGGCGAGCGCCGAGCCCTCGATCTCCGCATGCGGCGCGGCGTCATACGGCACGTTGTCGTGCTCGTCGCGGCCGTCCGGCACCTGCGCGAGCGGCGCGTTGGGAATGGCGGCGAGCGCGTCGTGCAGCTCGGCCTCGGCCGCCTTCACGTCCGCTTCGATCGCCGGGATCTCGGTCTTGAAGCCGTTCACCTCCGCCATCAGCGCCTCAGCGCGGGCGTTGTCGCCGGACTTCTTGGCGGCGCCGATCTCCTTGGAGGCGGCGTTGCGGCGGGCCTGAAGCTCCTCCAGCTTGACGATGCCGTCGCGACGGCGCGCATCGAGCGCGATCAGCCCGTCGACCAGCGCCTGCGCCTCGGCCTCGTCGGTGCCGCGCCGGACGAGAGCGGTCACCAGTCCCCGCGCGTCTTCGCGGATCCATTTGATGTCGTGCATGGAGGTTGCCCCTCGAAACCCGTGTCTTAAGCGGCGTTTTCCTTCGCCGCTGCCGCCGCGCGCCGCTTCTCGACGATGCGCACGAGGTAGACCGAGACCTCGTAGAGAAGCAAGGTCGGGATGGCGAGCGAGAACTGGCTCACCACGTCCGGCGGCGTCAGCACCGCGGCGGCGACGAACACGCCGACGATGGCGTAGCGGCGGAACTTCTTCAGCTGGTCGGAGGTGACCACCCCGATCTGCGCCAGCAGCGTGAGAATCACCGGCAGCTGGAAGCAGATGCCGAAGGCGAAGATCAGCGTCATGATCAGCGACAGATATTCGCTGACCTGCGGCAGCAGCGAGATTTCCGGCGAGTCCGGCCCGGCGGCCTGCTGCATGGAGATGAAGTAGCTCATCGCCAGCGGCATCGCGACGAAATAGACGAAGGCGGCGCCGATGAGGAAGCAGACCGGGGTGGCGATCAGATAGGGCCGGAAGGCGCCGCGCTCATGCTTGTAGAGTCCCGGCGCCACGAACATGTAGACCTGCGACGCCACCACCGGGAAGGAGATGAACGCCGCCCCGAACATGCCGAGCTTGATCTGGGTGAACAGGAATTCCTGCGGCGCCGTATAGATCAGCTTGACGTTCTGCGAGCCGCCGGCGGCGAACTCATAGGGCCAGAGCAGGATGTTGTAGATCGCCTTGCCCAGCATGAAGCAGGCGAAGAAGGCGATGAAGAACGCGATCAGCGATTTGATCAGCCGCGAGCGCAGCTCGACCAGATGCTCGATCAGCGGAGCCTTGGAAGCGTCGATATCGTCCTGGCTCATGCTGCGCCGCCCTTCGCCTTCGTCGCGTCATCGCCGGCCGGCGCGGCGGGGACGGCACCCACATCGGCCTCGGCGGTCTTGGTGCTGGCTGTCGGAGCGGCTGCGACAGGCGGATGGTCGAGATCGGCCACCGCCTCGGCAATCTCCGGCTCGGCAGCCTGAGGCTTGGCGGCCGGCTCGGCCGATGTCGCCACCTCCGTCGCCGTGGCGACGGCCACCGGCTGCGGCGGCGCCTCGGCAATGGCGTCGGCGGCGTCGCGCACCTCGGCCTCGATGCTCTCGAAGGCGTTCGGCTCCAGCTCGGTCGCCTCCGGCGCCGACGGCGGGGCCGTCGGGTCGGCGGGCGCCGGCAGATCCTTGCGCTCCACCGGCGTCGCCGCGTCCTTCAACTGCTGCTCGATGTCGTGCAGCGGATTGGTCGGGATCGAGGCCGCCACGCTGTCGCGCACGCTGGATATGCTGTTCTGCGTGTCGTCGGCGAAGCCGGACAGCGTCTTCTTCACATCCGCGAGATCAGCCTCGCGCAGCGCTTCCTGGAAGGTGCCCTGGAACTCGCCGGCCATGCGGCGCAGCTTGCCCACCATGCGTCCGACATTGCGGATCACGCCGGGCAGTTCCTTGGGACCGATCACGATCAGCGCCACGACGCCGATCACCAGCATTTCGGACCAGCCGATATCAAACATGAACGATGATGGGGCAGCGCGACGGCTGCCCTCCCCGATCCGATGGTGTGCGATTCATAGCCTGTCCGCGTCGTCCGGTGTGCCGGCACCGCACGGCCCGGCGCGTCGGTGGACGCACCTGGCTGCGGCGTGCAGGCCCTCCCCCGGCCCGACGGGCCGGGAAGCCGCCATGCCCGTCAGCTGACCTTGCTGCGCTCGGCCTCGACGCTGTTCTGGTGGTCGAGCGTGCGCACTGGCTCGGCCGGCTTGGACGGCGTCTCGTCGTCGTCGGCCATGCCCTTCTTGAACGCCTTGATGCCCTTGGCGGCATCGCCCATCAGCTCCGACAGCTTGCCGCGACCGAAGAGGAGGAGCACGACAACCAGCACGATAATCCAATGCCAGATGCTCAACGAACCCATATCAGAAACTCCCTGAACCGAAACGCCTGCCCCAAGCGGCTGGAACTCACGGCGCGCGCGTCGCAACTGAGGCCGGACACTAGAGCATCGCGCGGAAAAGTGGGAACAGCTTTTTCGCGCAGTCCCTGCTCACGTGATGGGCATCGGTCGTTTCGCGATCAGCCGCGCCTGCCCTACCTAAGGTCATCTAAGGTCCGGTCGCGGCGAAAACAAGAACTTCGGCGATGTCGATGTGCACGCCGACGTTCTGGCCGGCGGCCAGCCCGGCCGTCGCGCGCCGCCGCACCACCAGCGGCCGGTCGATTCCCTGCACCGCCACCTCGTACATGTCGAGCTCGCCGAGGAAGCGATGCTCCATCACCCGGCCGGCAATGCCCGAGCCCGGCGCCCGCATCTCGATACCCTGCGGACGGATCGCCGCCACTGCCCGCTCGCCCTCGCGCAGCGCCGGCGCCGGGAAGCTGCCGAGCGGCGTATGGATTCGCCCGCCGGCGACCTTGCCGCTCACCTCGTTGATTTCGCAGAAGAAACGCGCCGCCGACAGGTCGCAGGGGCTACGGTACAGCATCTCCGGCGTGCCGAGTTGCACCAGCCGTCCGGCCCGCATCAGCGCGATGCGGTCGCCCATGCGCATCGCCTCCTCCGGGTCATGGGTAACGATGACGCAGGTCGCCCCGGCGTCGCGCACCACGTCGAGGGTCTCGGCGCGCACGCTGCCGCGCAGACGGCTGTCGAGACCGGAGAACGGCTCGTCCATCAGCAGGATTCCCGGCCGGGTCACAAGTGCGCGTGCGAGCGCCACGCGCTGCTGTTCGCCGCCGGAAAGCGCGTGCGGGTAGTCGGCGGCATAGCGGCCGAGTCGCATCCGCTCCAGCGCCCGGCCGGCCTCGGCCAGCGCCTCGGCCCTGGTCAGCGCCTTCAGGCCGAAGGCGACATTGTCGAGATTGCTCAGATGCGGAAACAGCGCATAATCCTGGAAGACCAGGCCGATCTGCCGCTTCTCCGGCGGCACGAACGCCTCCGGCCCGGCCACCACCTGCCGGTCGAGCAGGATGCGCCCGGCGCTCGGCCGCTCGATGCCGGCGATCAGGCGCAGCAGCGTGGTCTTGCCGCAGCCGGAGGGGCCGAGCAGGCAGACGATCTCGCCGGGCTCGATGGTGAGGTCGATGCCATCGGCGGCATTGGTGGCGCCATAGCTGTGATGCACCCCCTCGAGGATCAGCCGGCTCGCCAGCGAGACCGGGGTGCGGGTCGGCACGTCGTCCATTCGCGTCCTTGGTCCCTGTCGCGGGCCCTCGAGCCCAGCCCTGAGCCTCAGATTTGAGCCTCGGCTTCAGCCTTGAGCCCTATCCCTCGTCCTCGCGTTCGTCCTCCGGCACCTCGTCCATCGCCTCCGGCTCCGGCGCGAGGCCGAAATCGAGCTCCGGCTCCAGCGGATCCTCGTCATCCGCCAGCGAGATATCGTCACTCGGCAGCGGCACGGTTAGTCCGGCGGTGACGCGCGCGTCAACAAATCCGGCGCCCTTCAATTCCTCCAGCCCCGGCAGGTCCTGGATCGCCTCCAGCCCGAAATGCACCAGGAAGGCGTCGGTGGTGCCGTAGGTCACCGGCCGTCCGGGGCTGCGTCGGCGTCCGCGCATGCGCGCCCAGCCGGCTTCGAGCAGCACGTCGAGCGTGCCCTTGCTGGTGGAGACGCCGCGCACCTCCTCGATCTCCGCCCGCGTCACCGGCTGGTGGTAGGCGATGATCGCCAGCGTCTCCAGCGCTGCGCGCGACAGCTTGCGCGGCTCCGGCTTGTCGCGGGCGAGCAGGAAGCCGAGGTCCGGCGCGGTGCGCAGCATCCATTTGCCCGCCACCCGCACCAGATTGACGCCGCGCCCGGCATAATCAGCGGCCAGTTGCGCCAGCAGCCGCTGCAGGTCAGTTCCCTCCGGCAGCCGCGCGGCCAGCACCGCCTCGTCGAGCGGCTCGCCGGCGGCGAACAGCATCGCTTCGATGAGGCGCAGATGCACGTCGCGCTCCGGTACGCCGGCGGCTCCGCTCACTGCGCCGGCCCCGGCTCTGCGTCCCCGCGGCGGCGGAGATAGATCGGCGCGAAAGCCTCGCTCTGCTGCACGTCGATCAGCCCCTCGCGCACCATTTCCAGGCTGGCGGAGAAGCTGGAGGCGAGCATGGTCGCCCGCATCTTCGGATCGACGAACCAGTCGATCAGCAGGCCGTCGAGCCGCGACCATTCGCCGGCGGGATGCAGTCGGCCGATCAGCCGCTCCAGCCGCTCGCGCGCCTCGGCGAGCGGGATCACGTTGCGCGGCGCGAAGCGCACCTGCGACAGCGCCATCTTCTGCCGCTGGGCGCCATAGGCGGCGAGCAGGTCGTACAGCGTCGCCTCATAGACCGGCCGTGCCCCGCCGGTCAGCGGCTCCGGCGCGCCGCGGGCGAACACCTCGTGGCCGATGCGGTCGCGGGTGGCGAGATGCGCGGCGGCGGCGCGGATGCGCTCCAGCCGCTCCAGCCGCGCGGTGAGGTCCTGCGCCAGGTCGGCGGCGCTGGGCCCTTCCTGCTTCGGCGGTTCCGGCAGCAGCAGCCGCGACTTCAGGAAGGCGAGCCACGCCGCCATGACGAGATAGTCTGCCGCCAGCTCCAGCCGCACCCGCCGCGCCGCCTCGACGAAGCGCAGATATTGCTCGGCGAGTTCGAGGATGGAGATGCGCGCGAGGTCGACCTTCTGCGTCCGGGCCAGCGCCAGCAGCAGGTCGAGCGGCCCCTCGAAGCCGTCGACATCGACCACGAGCGTGCCCTCGCCCGGCGTGCGGGCGTCGTCCGCCTCGAAGGCGAGAGGGCTGGGTTCCATGGCGGTCGTCGGCTTGCGGTTCGGGGCGGCGTTCAGGATGCCGCGATCATACCCGAAAACGCCGCGGAATCCGCAACCGCCGCCATCGCGGCGGCATCGGGGCGCCAGGACAGCGCCGCCGCGCAGCGCCTTGCCGCCGCGCCGGCCAGCAGCGGGGTATGCGCCGCCACCTCGGCCATCTCCGCCATGCTGCCGTTGCAGTGGAGCGCGAGATCGCAGCCGGCGGCGAAGGAGGCGGCCGCCCGCTCGGCCAGCGAGCCCGACAGCGCGCCCATGGAAAGGTCGTCGCTCATCAGCGCGCCGTCGAAGCCGATGAAGCCGCGGATCACCTCGTCGATCACCTTTCGCGAGGTGGTCGCCGGCGCCGCGGCGTCGATGGCGGTGTAGACCACATGCGCGGTCATGCCGAGCGGCAGGTCTTTGAGCCGGCGGAACGCCTCGAAATCGGTGGCCTCCAGCTCCGCGCGGGAGGTATCGACCACCGGCAGGCTCTCATGGCTGTCGGCGCGGGCGCGACCATGGCCTGGAATGTGCTTGAGCACCGGCAGCACGCCGCGCGCGCCCATGCCCTCGGCCACGGCGCGGGCCAGCCGCGCCACCTGCGCCGGCTCGGCGCCATAGGCGCGGTCGCCGATGATGCCGTGGCCTTCCGGCAGGCGCAGATCGGCGCAGGGCACGCAGTCCACATTGATGCCGAGCGCCGCGAGGTCGTCCGCCATCACTCGCGCATTGGCCCGCGCCGCGTCCTCGGCAGCAGCGTCGCCCGCCTCGGCCAGCGCGGCGAAGCGCCCGGCCGGCAGATAGGCCGGCCAGTGCGGCGGGCCGAGCCGCTGCACCCGCCCGCCCTCCTGGTCGATCAGCACCGGCGCATCGGGCCGGCCGACCACGGCGCGGAAGGCGGCGACCAGCGCCGCCACCTGCGCCGGCGTCTCGACATTGCGGCGGAACAGGATCAGCCCCCACGGCGCCGCTTCCGCGAAGAAGCGGCGCTCGTCGGCGGTGAGCACGAGGCCGGCGCAGCCGGCGATGAAGGCGCGGGAGACGGTCATGTCGGGCTACCCGGCCGTCAGATGCGCGAGACGAAGCAGTTGCCGCCCTGCGCCTTCAACTGCTCGCACAGATTCACCGCCTCGGTGCGGTTGGCGAACGAGCCGACCTGAGCGCGATAGGTGGTGCCGCCGGTGGTGGAGACGTCGCCGCGCCGCACCGCCGCCGGCTTGCCGGCCAGCAGGGAGGGGAAGCGCGACTGGGCGTTGCGCAACATGGCCTGCGCATCCGCCTCGCTCGGCAGCGAGCCGATCTGCACCACATAGGCGCCGCTGGCGGTCGGCGCGACATTCGCCGCCGCATTCAGCGTCTGCGCCACGTTCGCGGCCGGCGCGGCCTGCGCCGGGGCGGCGGCGACGCGGGTCGGCGGCAGCGGCACGTTCGGCACGATGGACGGCGTGGCGGCGAGCGGCTGCGGATTGGTCGAGACCGGGCCGGGGGTGCCGGCGCTCAGCACCGCCGGCGCCGAGGCGGTCGGCTGCGGCGATTGCGGCGTCGCCGCGATGGCCGGCGCCGGCGTCGGGGCGGGATCACCCTCGACGATGCTGCCATCGGCGCGCACGGTCAGGGTGCGCACCCGCTTCGGCTCGGTGCCGGAAGCGGCGGTGGCGATCGGCGTGCCGGGGCTCGGCGCCGGGGCGATGACGCGCGGCTGCGGCTGCGCCGCCTGCGACATGTCGACCGGCTGCTCCTCGCTGGAGACCACCTTCTCGCTGCCGGTCGAGCCGGTGCCGCCGACGCGGTCATAGATCAGCTTCTGGCCGTCGGTGGTCGCCTCTGCCGTCTTGGTCGGCTCAGGCACCACCTTGTTGGGCGATTGTTCGGCGCGGATCACCGGCGGCTGGCCGCCGGCGGTGGTGCCTTCACCGCCGCTGCGCAGCAGCGCATAGGCGCCGGCGCCACCGATCACCAGCACCACCAGCGCGGCGCCCGCCATCAGCAGGCGGCGACGGCTGCGGTGCGGCACCGCGGCGGCTTCGTGCCCGTACTCCTCGTCGCCGGCGGTGCCGTAACCATCGTCGTCGGTGGAGGAGCGGCCATAATCATAGACGTCGTCATCGCGGTCGAGGCCGAGATCGAAGGTGGTGTCGCGATCCACCGGCGCCGGGTTGGCGCGGCTCATCCAGCTCGGCGGCGGCGCGGCGGCCGGCTGCTCGAAGGCAGGTTCGGCGCGCACGGGTGCCCGCGGCGCCGGGGGCGGCTCGACGGGGCGGCGCGGATCGGGCATCGGCGCCCGGGTGGAGACCGGGGCCGGCGGGGGCGGCATCGGCGCACGCGGCGCGGCGGGAGGCGCAGCAAGGGGTGCCGCCGGGCGCGGCGCGGCGGCCGGCCGCGTTTCCCGCGCATAGGGATCGCTCGGATAAGGCTGGCGCGGGGCCGGATCGCGCGGGGCCGGATCGACGGAGGGACGCTCGGCGCGCGGGGCCGGGGCGGCGGCGCGCTGCGCTGATTCGGTATAGACCTCGGCGGCCAGCGCCGCGAAGGAGCCCGGCGACGGGCGCGGAGACGGGGCGGCCGCAGCCGGGGAAGACACCGTCGGCGCCGGCGCGCGCGGCGGCTGGGGCGCCGGCGAGGCCTGCGGACGCGGCGGCGCAGCCGGGGCTTGCGGACGCGGCGGCGCGGCTGGCTGCGGGCGCGGCGCGGCGCTGGCGGCAGGGCGCTGCGGCTGCCGGGGAACCTCGCGCATCAGTGCCGCGAACTCGTCCTCCTGCGCCATCATGCGCGCGAGTTCGGCAAGCGGATCAGCGGCGTTGGACCTTCCCTCGGCCGGGCGCGGGGCGGGCCCCGGCTCGCTCTGCCGATAACGTGAAGTGCCGTCGTTGACCATGTTAACCGGACCTGTTGGCTGCGTGCGAACACCCGCCGGCAGGACCGGAGGCGCACTTAGGACGAGCGGAGCGAGACCTTACGCAACGCGCTCACCGCATTTCTTCGGGAGCATCGACTCCGAGGATCGCAAGACCCGAAGCGATGATCAGCGCGACCGCGTGAACGAGTGCCAGCCGCGCATATGTTGACTTTCGATCATCTTCGATAATGAAGCGTAAATGTGGCGCGTCTTTGCCCCGATTCCACTGTGCGTGCAGGGCGCTGGCGAGGTCGTACAGATAGAAGGCCACCCGGTGCGGCTCGCGTGCCGAGGCTGCCTGCTCGATCAGCCGCGGCCAGGCGGCGATCAGCTTGGCGAGCGCCACTTCTCCTTCGTCGTCGAGCCGCGACAGCTCCGCCGAGGCGAACGCCGCCGGATCGGACGGCAGATCGGCGAAGGCTTCGCGGGCGTTGCGCAGGATCGAGCGCGCCCGTGCATGGGCGTACTGCACATAGAACACCGGGTTCTCGCGGCTCTGCTCCATCACCTTGGCGAGGTCGAAATCGAGCACCGCGTCGTTCTTGCGGTGGATCATCATGAAGCGCACCGCGTCGCGCCCGACTTCATCCACGACTTCACGCAACGTCACGAAGGTACCGGCCCGCTTCGACATCTTCACCGGCTCGCCATTGCGCAGCAGGCGCACCAGCTGGCAGATCTCGACGTCGAGGCTGCCCTCCCCGCCGGTCGCCGCCTTCACCGCCGCCTGCATCCGCTTGATGTAGCCGCCATGGTCGGCGCCCCACACGTCGATCATCTGCTTGAAGCCGCGATCGAACTTGTCCTTGTGGTAGGCGATGTCGGCGGCGAAGTAGGTATAGGTGCCGTCGGATTTCACCAGCGGCCGGTCGACGTCGTCGCCATATTCGGTGGCGCGGAACAGCGTCTGCTCGCGGTCCTCCCAGTCCTCCACCGGCGCGCCCTTGGGCGGCGGCAGGCGGCCGTCATAGACCAGGTCGCGGGCGCGCAAATCTTCCAGCAGCCGGTCGATGGTGCTGGAATTGCCGCCTTCCCGCGCATGCAGCGTCCGCTCGGAAAAGAACACGCCGTGGCGGATGTTCAGCGCCGCGAGGTCGCTGCGGATCATCTCCATCATCTCGTCGATGGCGATCTTGCGGACCAGCGGCAGCCAGTCCTCCTCGCTCTTGTCGAGGAGCGTCCTGCCGTACTTCACCACCAGGTCGCGCCCCACCGGCACCAGATAGTCGCCGGGATACAGCCCTTCGGGGATGGTGATCGCCTCGCCCAGCGCCTCGCGGTAGCGCAGGAACGCCGAGCGGGCGAGCACGTCCACCTGCACGCCGGCGTCGTTGATGTAATATTCCCGCGTCACCGCCCAGCCGGCGAAGGCGAGCAAATTGGCGAGCGCGTCGCCGAACACCGCGCCGCGGCAATGGCCGACATGCATCGGCCCGGTCGGGTTGGCCGAGACGTATTCGACATTCATCGCCTGCGCCCCGCCCATGCCGGAGCGGCCGAAATCGTCGCCCTGGATCAGCACGGCCTCGATCACCCGCGGCCAGAAGGCCGGCGCGAGCGCGATGTTGATGAAGCCCGGCCCGGCCACGTCGACCCGCTCGACATCCTTTACCGCCCGCAGCTTGTCGGCGAGCTTGTCGGCGAGCTCGCGCGGCTTGAGGCCCGCCTCCTTCGCCAGCACCATCGCCGCATTGGTGGCGAGGTCGCCATGGCTGGCGTCGCGCGGCGGCTCGACCACCACGCGTCGCGCGTCGATGCCTCCCGGCAGCACACCATCGGCAGCCAGCGCGTCGAGCGCGGCGCGGACATGATCGGCGAAGAGGGCATAGAGGTTCATGGCGGAAAGCTCCGAAACGGCCGGCCCGAAGGGGCGCGAGCCGGCTAGCGCGTTTCGGGGGGCAAGTCAAAAGACTCACTCACGGACAACGCCATTGTCGTGCAGGCCTCCCGCCCCACGCGACGTCATTCCCGGGCTCGGCCCGGGGATCCACGCCTTTGGCCGGACGCACCGAAGAGGTGGATGGCCGGGCCAAGCCATGACGTCGTGCGCGGGTCAAGCGAACCTGACCGCCCCATCGCCCCCCTCCCTCATGCCGAGGTGCAAGCGCCGCGCGCCCCAGCTGCCGCCTTCCTCGGAGCCCGCCCTTCTTTCCCTCTCCCCGTCGGGGAGAGGTGGCCCGCGAAGCGGGTCGGTGAGGGGAGACAACATTGGGAATCGAAGAGCCCCCCGCCCTGCCGAACGTGGCAACCGCCGCGTTCGGTGCGAGGAGAGGGAGAAAAGTGCCGCGAGGCGACGTACCGTAACGTAACGCTCACAAATTCGCGCTGTCGAACAGCCGGGCGTGCTCGGCCAGCGCGTAGCGGTCGGTCTGGCCGGCGATGAAGTCGGCGATGCGCCGCGCCCGTTCCTCCTCGGTGCGTCCGTCCATCCCGGCCCGCCATTCCACCGGCAGGGTGAAGCTGTCGGCCATGTAGCCGCCGAACAGGTCGCGCACCACCCGCCCGGCCGCATCCATCTCCGACATCACCCGCGGGTGCCGGTACATGCGCGGAAACAGGAAATCCTTGATCGCCCGCTCGCCCACCGCCCGCTCCGGCGAAAAGCCGACCAGCGCCCGGCCCAGCCGGCGCACGTCGTCGGCGCTGGCGGGGGCGAGTTCGGCGGCCCGCCGCCGCGTCTCGGCCACCGCATCGTCGATCAGCAGCGTGATCATCCGGCGGCCGACCTCATGCACCAGCCGCGAGCCGACGAGCCCCGGCCAGTCGGCGGCGATGCCGGCGATCACCTCCCCGACCAGCGGCAACGCGGCGAGTTCCTCCACCGTGAACATCCCCGCGCGCAGACCGTCGTCGAGGTCGTGCACGTCATAGGCGATGTCGTCGGCGATGGCGGCGACCTGCGCCTCGGCCGAAGGCCAGCTCCCCAGCCACAGATCCTGCGTCTCGACATGCTCGGCGATGGCATGCGGCAACGGTTTGCAGCCCGGCCCGGTCAGCGGCCCGTTATGCTTGACGATGCCCTCCAGCGTCTCCCAAGAGAGGTTCAGCCCGTCGAAGCCGGGGTAGCGGTTCTCCAGCCGCGTCACCACCCGCAGCGACTGGGCGTTGTGGTCGAAGCCGCCATAGCTCGCCATGCAGGCGTGGAGCACCCGCTCGCCGGCATGGGCGAAGGGCGGGTGGCCGAGGTCGTGCGCCAGCGCCAGCGCCTCGGCGAGGTCCTCGTCGAGCCCCAGCGCGCGGGCGATCGAGCGCGCCACCTGCACCACCTCCAGCGTGTGGGTCAGCCGGGTGCGGTAGTGGTCGCCCTCGTGATAGGTGAACACCTGCGTCTTGTAGGCGAGCCGGCGGAAGGCGCTGGAATGGATGATGCGGTCGGCGTCGCGGCGGAAGGCGCTGCGCGAGCCGCCCGGCGGCTCCGCGACCAGGCGGCCGCGGCTTTCCTCGGCGCGGGCGGCCCAGTCGGCCCGTGGCTCGGCGGCGGCGAGCGCCATGCGCGGGTCTCCTCTGCGCGATCACCCCTTTGACTCGGCGGCGTCCGCACTTAACTATTCAGGCAGTCATGTTCAACTCCGCCGATCCAACATACGAAGGCCGCCCCGATGGCTGACGCCTCACTCGTTCCCTCTGCCGAAGACGTTGTGGCCACCAATGTGGCGGTCACCGCCAGCGCCGTCCGCCGCATCGCCGAGATCCTCGCCGCCGAACCGCCCGAGAGCATGCTCCGGGTCAGCGTCGAGGGCGGCGGCTGCTCGGGCTTCCAGTACAAGTTCGACATCACCCGCGAGAAGGCCGCCGACGACATCGTCATCGCGCGGGACGGTGCCACCGTCGTCGTCGATCCGGTGTCGCTGGAATATATGTCCGGCTCGCATATCGATTTCGTCGACGATCTGATCGGCGCCTCGTTCAAGATCAGCAATCCGCACGCCACCGCCTCCTGCGGCTGCGGCACCAGCTTCGCGCTCTGATGCCCCACGCCGGTGCGAGGCGTATCGGCGTGCTCTGCGCGCTGGAACAGGAAGTCGCCTATCTGCTCGACAATCTCGAGCACGCCGAGACCTTCGACGCCGCCGGCATGGCCTTTCATGCCGGCCGGCTCGATGGCGAGGCGGTGGTGCTGGCCAAGGCCGGCATGGGAAAGGTCAATGCCGCCATCGCCGCCACGCTGCTGATCGAGCGCTTCGGGGCCAGCGCGGTGGTGTTCTCCGGTGTCGCCGGCGGGCTCGACCCGGCGCTGTCGGTCGGCGACGTCGTCATTGCCGATCATGTGGTGCAGCACGACCACGGCTATGAGGGGCCGGGCGGCTTCGTGGTGTACCAGCACGGCCACCAGCCGTTCTTCAATCCGTTTGACGGTCTCGGCCTCGCCCTCGACGCCGCCCTCGCCGGCCGCATCGCCGCGGCGCTGGCGGATTACGAGCTCTCCCCTCTCTCCGTCACCGCCGAGGCCGGCGCCCGCGCGCCGCGCATCCATTTCGGCCGGGTGCTCACCGGCGACCAGTTCATCAACAACGAGGACGTGCGGGCGGCGCTGTTCCGCGATTTCGACGCCCGCGCGGTGGAGATGGAAGGCGCCGCCATGGCGCAGGTTTGCGCCGCCTTCGGCGTGCCCTGGGTGGTGATCCGCGCTTTATCCGATCTCGCCGGCCACTCGTCGCATTTCGACGTGCACCGCTTCCTCGACGAGGTGGCCCGCTCCGGCGCCCTCATCGTGCGGCGGCTGCTGCCGGTGCTCTAGCGGCCTCGCGCACTCACCGGCGGGCGGCGACCAGCCGCTCGGCCACGGCGCCGCCCAGCGCCGGCAGCACCGCGAACAGCAGCAACTGCGGCGTCCCGCTCAGCCCTAGTCCGGCAGACAGCGCCAGGGCCACGACCAGCCCGAGCGCTGCTCCCGCGATGTACGGCCCATAGCCTCGCACCTGCACCCTCCCGCCATTAGCCGCCTCCAGCCCACTCGGCGTCTCAGGCTAGGTGCGAGCCATGTCCGGGGCAACCGGGTGGCAGACGCATCCGGTCTTTACACTCTGCTTATGCGGCTGCTCCGTCTTCGCCATCGAAAGCTGACCCAGCGTCGCCCACATTGAAGACACGGCCGATCCCGGTCGATGGAGTCCAAGATGTTCCTCGCGACCCTGCGTTCCGTTCTGGCGCAGCTGTTCCAACGGCTCAACCGCCGGCTCACCGACGGCGCCTACCAGCACGGCCGTTATTGCGTCAGTGACGGCAAGATCCGGCGCCGCTCCCACGCCTAGGCCGCCCCCTTCCGGCCGCGCCGATTGCGCCGCGCCCGCCGAGCCGTCATGCTGCGCCCGATTCAAGACCCCGACGGAAAAGCGGATATCTCGCGCATGCGCATCGCTACCTGGAACGTCAATTCCGTCCGGCTGCGGCTCGACAACACCCTGGCCTGGCTCGCCGAGCGCAAGCCGGATGTCGTCTGCCTGCAGGAGATCAAGTGCCAGGACGACCAGTTCCCCCGCGAAGCCTTCGAGGCCGCCGGCTATAACGTCGCCGTGCACGGGCAGAAGGGCTTCAACGGCGTTGCCGTGCTCTCGCGCCTGCCGTTCGACGAGGTGACCAACGGCCTGCCCGGCGACGACGAGGATGTGCAGTCGCGCTTCATCGAGGTGGTGGTGTCGCGTCCCGGCGGCGGCGTGGTACGGATCTGCGGCATCTACCTGCCCAACGGCAACCCGCCCGACACCGAGAAATACCCCTACAAGCTCGCCTGGATGGCGCGGCTGAAGGCGCACATCGCAGCGCGGCTCGAACTGGAGGAGCCGCTGATCGTCGCCGGCGACTATAATGTCATTCCCGAGCCGGAGGATGCCGCCCATCCGGAAATGTGGGTGCGCGACGCGCTGTTCCTGCCGCGAACCCGCGCCGCCTTCCGCGCCATCGAGACGCTCGGCCTCACCGATGCGGTGCGGGCGGCCAGCGACGAAGCCGGGCTCTATACCTTCTGGGACTACCAGGCCGGGGCGTGGCAGAAGAACAACGGCATCCGCATCGACCACCTGCTGCTGTCCCCGCAGGCTGCCGACCTCCTCACCGGGGCCGGCATCGACAAGCATGTGCGCAGCTGGGAGAAGCCCTCCGACCATGTGCCGGTGTGGGCGGATTTCGACATCGCGGCGTGAGAGCCGGCTCTCCGGCCGGGGAGGATGGCGACGGGAGGCCAGCTGGGCGGGGTGCATACCCTCCCCGTCCGACCGGGTGATATCACCTGATCGGAAAAGGGCTTACTTCTCGACCTTCATATATTGCTCGAGATAGACCAGCGCCATGGCGCGCTCGTCCGGCGTGGCGCCGGCGAAGGCGTCGTCATAGAGGTCGACCACCCATTTGTCGTTCGGGCCGGCCGCGGCGTCGCGGGCGAGCGTCAGCCACATCAGGCCGCGCGCCGCCTGGCGGGGAACCCCCTCCTCGCCCTTGATCAGCAGCCCACCCAGCGCCGCCTGCGCCTGGTACTGGCCCTTATGCGCGGCAAGGCCCAGCCAGCGGGCAGCGAAGCGCGGGTCGCGATTGACGCCGACGCCGTCAATATAGAGCCGCGCCAGATGATACTGCGCCTCCGGGTCGCCGAAATACGACGCCGCATAGGCGAACATGTCGCGCGCCCGGTTGGGGTCGCGCCGCACCTTGCTGTTGGGAATGCCGGCCAGATAATAGCCGCCCAGCGCCACGAAGGCATCGGCGACGAAACGCGCCTGCGGCGTCGACGGGTTGTCGTCCGCATGCATGTTGGCGATCTGGGTGAAGTACTCGAACGCCTTGATGTCGTTGCGCTCGACGCCCTCGCCCTCGGCATACATGCGCCCGAGCTTCCATTGGGCGCCGGCATGGCCCTGGTCGGCGGCGTAGCGCAGGGATTCGATGCCCTTGTCGGTCTCGCCCGAGCGCAGCGCCTGGGTGCCGAAGCGCACCGCCTCGTCGAGCGGGCGCGGGGCCGCGATGGCCCCGTTCCCGGTATCGGTGGTGCCGTCGAAGGCATAGGCCCCCGACATCACCGCCGACAGCGGCATCAGCGCCGTCGCGAGGACGGCTATGAGAGCCAGACGGTCAAATATCCGCATAGCACGATGTCTCGGCCGCGCCGCCGGGATGGGTCACGGCGCCCAGACGGGCGGGTCCCACGGCCTGCGCGAACTTCCAGATGGCCCCCGAGCCAACAGTCGAAGGACGCGGCTGCCACTGCGCGCGGCGCGCGGTGATCTCCTCGTCCGAAAGAGCAACCTCGAGCCGCCCCTCGACGGCGTCGATGGTGATGATGTCGCCGTCGCGGATCAGCCCGATCGGCCCGCCGACCGCCGCCTCCGGCCCGACATGGCCGACACAGAAGCCGCGGGTGGCGCCGGAGAAGCGGCCATCGGTGATCAGCGCCACCTTGTCGCCCATGCCCTGGCCATACAGCGCCGCGGTGGTCGACAGCATCTCGCGCATGCCCGGACCGCCTTTCGGGCCCTCGTAGCGGATCACCAGCACTTCGCCTTCCTTGTAGGCGCGGTTGGTGACGGCTTCGAAACAGGCTTCCTCGCCGTCGAAGCAGCGCGCCGGGCCGGTGAATTTCAGGTTCTTCATCCCCGCCACCTTCACGATGGCGCCGTCCTCGGCGAGGTTGCCGGCAAGGCCGACCACGCCGCCGGTCGGGGTGATCGGGTTGTCGGCGGAGCGCACCACGTCCTGGTGCGGGTTCCACTTCACCGAAGCGAGGTTCTCGGCGATGGTGCGGCCGGTCACGGTCAGGCAGTCGCCGTGCAGATAGCCGTGGTCGAGCAGCGTCTTCATCAACAGCGGGATGCCGCCGGCCTCGAACATGTCCTTGGCGACATAGCGCCCGCCCGGCTTCAGATCGGCGATATAGGGGGTGCGCTTGAAGATCTCGGCGACGTCGAACAGGTCGAACTTGATGCCGGCCTCATGGGCGATGGCCGGCAGATGCAGGCCGGCATTGGTCGAGCCGCCGGAAGCCGCCACCACGGTGGCGGCGTTTTCCAGCGCCTTGAGGGTGACGATGTCGCGCGGGCGGATATTGCGGGCGATGAGGTCCATCACCTGCTCGCCGGCGGCCATGCAGAACTTGTCGCGGATCTCGTAGGGCGCCGGCGCGCCGGCCGAATAGGGCAAAGCCAGGCCGATCGCCTCGGAGACGGTGGCCATGGTGTTGGCGGTGAACTGCGCGCCACACGCTCCGGCGGAGGGGCACGCCACCTGCTCGAGCTCGTCGAGATCGTCGAGCGACATGCCGCCGACCGAATATTTGCCGACCGCCTCGAACAGGTCCTGCACGGTAACGGGCTGGCCGCGGAACGAGCCGGGCAGGATCGAGCCGCCATAGATGAAGATCGACGGCACGTTGAGCCGCACCATCGCCATCATCATGCCCGGCAGCGACTTGTCGCAGCCCGCCAAGCCGACCAGCGCGTCATAGGCATGGCCGCGAATGGTCAGCTCGACACTGTCGGCGATCACCTCGCGCGAGGCCAGCGAGGCCTTCATGCCGTCATGGCCCATGGCGATGCCATCGGTGACGGTAATGGTGCAGAATTCGCGCGGGGTACCGGCGGCGGCCGCAACGCCCTTCTTCACCGCCTGCGCCTGCCGCATCAGCGAGATGTTGCACGGCGCCGCCTCGTTCCAGCACGACGCCACGCCCACCAGCGGCTGGTGAATCTGCTCGCGGGTCAGGCCCATGGCGTAGAGATAGGAGCGGTGCGGGGCACGCGCCGGCCCTTCCGTAACGTGACGGCTGGGCAGGTTGCGTTTATCGATGAGCGTCTTGGCGTCCATTCTTCAGTACTTTCCCGGCGGATGCGGAATTCTGCAACACCGCATCCTTACGCACGACTATCCACTCTCTTCGGGTCGGATTTCGTGCCGGTTTGTGGCGGCTTCACGGCGTCGCCGGTCCCGGCTCCACTTAGGGTGGCGAATGCGTGACACTGTTGCACATGTGTCACGACCGGCGGTAGCGCCGAACGCCCCCCACCGCTCCCCGCTTGCGCTTAGGCTTAAGTTTTTCCTGCCGCGTGGCGCCGCCGCCGCCGCCGAGATGCCCGGCCGCCGCCCGCCTGATGCCGGCCGTCCGGCACCGGGCGGGGCGGCGTCATCAGCATGTCACGCGCCGTGCCGAAGGGGTTGCGTCAGTATAGGCTGCAACGGCGCGGCGAAGACCGCGGCCAAGGAGGATGAGGATGTCGAGCGGCAATATCGTGGAGCGGTTGCGGGCCATGGCGGCGAATCTCGACCAGTTTCCGCGCGACAAAATCGAGGACGAGCTGTCCGAGGCCGCCGATGTGATCGAGCGGCTGCGCGCCGAGCTCGACAAATATCTGCCGCCGGTCGAGGCGCCGGCTCCGTCGCAGTCCTCGCCGGCCAATGGCGGCTGAGTCCGGCCTTATTCCCCGGCGCTGCGGAACCAGTGCGCCGAGGAGACGCCGGCAAGGCCGCGCAGCCGCGCCGTGAGCGCATCGAGCTCGGCCCGGCGGGCGGTGGTGGAGACCAGCCGCGCGGTGATCTCCACCATGTCGTTCGGCCGCTCCACCGCCTCGATGTCGGCGGCCGGATAGGCGGCCTCCTCCAGCTGTTCGGCGAGCCGGGCCTGCAATGCCGTCGCCTCGGCGGCGGCGCCGAGCAGGATCACCTCATAGCTGGCCTCGGTCTCCTCGCCCTGCGGCAGCCGCTCCAGCCGACGCACCAGCGGGCGCAGCAGGGTGTTGCCGGCGAGCACGAACACCGTCAGCGCCACCGACTGGGCAATCAGGTCGGCCCCGGCGCAGGCACCGACCGCCGCCGAACACCACAGCGTCGCGGCGGTGTTGAGACCGCTGACATTGGCGCCGTCCTTCATGATGACGCCGGCGCCGAGAAAGCCGATTCCCGAGACCACATAGGCGATGACGCGCACCGCGCCGCCGGCGCCGTCGAGATGCATCGCCATGTCGACGAACTGGCAGGCGCCGATGGCCACCAGCACATTGGTACGCAGACCGGCGATGCGCTGGCGGTATTGCCGCTCGGCGCCGATCAACGTGCCGAGGACGAAGGCGACCACGAGGCTGATCAGCGTGCTGGCGAAGTCGCCGAGCTGGAACGAGGCGATGAACGGCATGTCGGTCCTTCCCGCTCGGCGGGCGGAGGACCCGCCCCTGCCGGTTCCGCCCGGCGGATCCTACGCCCGGCGTGCTCAGGCCTCTAGACCGGCGGAGATGACGGTTCGATGACGCCCGGTCGGGGCGCACGCGCCGGTGACGCTCCCCCATCGGCATCCCGGATGGCCAAAGGCCGAGCCGGGATCGCCCCGGAAGCCGGAGAGCGATCCCGGTCCTGCGTTTCGCGGCGCCTGTCCATGGGCAGGGCCTGCATCCTTCGAGGCTCGCCGGCGCTCGCACCTCAGAGTCTGACAGGTATTCCTCTCCCCGATGGGGAGAGGTGGCCCGCGAAGCGGGTCGGTGAGGGGGAGCTCCCCCTTTGGAATACCGCGAAGCCCCCTCGCCCCAGCCATCTCTACGTCGG
The DNA here is from genome assembly GCF_018390605.1 of Ancylobacter defluvii. Classification (GTDB taxonomy): domain Bacteria; phylum Pseudomonadota; class Alphaproteobacteria; order Rhizobiales; family Xanthobacteraceae; genus Ancylobacter; species Ancylobacter defluvii. The sequence continues at coordinate 12,707 of NZ_JAHBGD010000016.1, read as the reverse complement.
GGAGAGGGAGTTCCCCACTCCTTCGGCAACGGCGAGTCAGACTCTCAGGATGAGGAGCCTTGGAAATGCATCATGCGGGACAAGCTTCCTCATGCCGAAGTGCAAGCCCAAGGACTGGATCCGCGAGCCTCGAAGCACGCGGCCCCTGCCCGCCCCGCCCCGCGCGGATGAAGCCGACGCGACGGCCGTCCCTCACCCCACCTTGCCGAGCCGGCCGAGCGCATCGACGATCTTGGCGGCGCGGGCCTGGGCGGCATCGCGGCGCTCGCGCTGCTCGTCGATCACCTCTTCCTTGGCGCGGGCGATGAAGTCGGGATTGCCGAGCTTCTTCTCGATCTTGTCGAGCTCGTCATGCGTCTTGCCGAGCTCCTTGGTCAGCCGCACCACCTCGGCATCCATGTCGATGATGCCGGCAAGCGGCAGCGCCGCCGTCTCGCCCTGCACCACCACCTGCACCGCGCCGGCCGGCGCGGCGTCGGCAAAGGTCACGCCGGAGAGCCGCGCGAGGCGGGTAAGCGCGTCCATCCACACCTCGGTGCGGGTCTGGGTCAGGCTGGAGGCGTCCACCAGCACCAGCGGGATCTGCGCCCCGGCCGGCACGTTCATCTCGGCACGCACCGAGCGGATCTCGGTGACGAGGTCGATCAGCCAGCCGATCTCCTGCGCCGCCGCCGGCGCCTTCAGGCCCGACAGCTTCGGCCATTGCGTCAGCGCCAGCATGGCCGGCCGCCGCAGCCCCTCGCCGGCGGTGAGCTTCCACAGTTCCTCGGTGAGGAACGGCATGAAGGGGTGCAGCAGCTTCAGTATCTCGTCGAGCACGAAGGCGGTGGTCGCCCGCGTCTCGGCCTGCCAGGGATTGTCGGCGTTCATGAACACCGGCTTGGCGAGTTCGAGATACCAGTCGCAGAAGATGTTCCACACGAAGCGATAGGCCGCGCCCGCCGCCTCGTTGAAGCGGTAGGCCTCGATGCCGGCGGTGATGTCTTCCTGCGCCTGCTGGAGTTCGCTGAGGATCCAGCGGTTCACCGCCAGCTCCACCTTCTTCGGCTCGTAGGTCGGCACCCGCGTGCAGCCGTTCATCTCGGCGAAGCGGGCGGCGTTCCACAGCTTGGTCGCGAAGTTGCGGTAGCCCTCGACGCGCGAGGTGGCGAGCTTGATGTCGCGGCCCTGCGCCGCCATCGCCGCCAGCGTGAAGCGCAGCGCGTCGGCGCCGTATTCCTCGATCAGCGACAGCGGGTCGATGACGTTGCCCTTGGACTTCGACATCTTGGCGCCCTTCTCGTCGCGGACGAGGGCGTGGATGTAGACGTGCTTGAACGGAATCTCGCCGTCCATGAAGTGCAGGCCCATCATCATCATCCGGGCGACCCAGAAGAAGATGATGTCGAAGCCGGTGATCAGCACCGAGGTCGGGTAGAAGCGCTCCAGCTCGCGGGTCTGGTCCGGCCAGCCGAGCGTCGAGAACGGCCACAGCGCCGAGGAGAACCAGGTGTCGAGCACGTCCTCGTCGCGGGTGATGAGGCCGCCGGCCTTCTCGGGATGCTTGGCGTAGTCCCGCGCCTGCTCGTCGGTGATGATGCCGGCCTGCACGCAATGGGCAAGCGCGCTCGCGAGAGCCGCCTCCTCGGTCTCCTCGACGAACACCGAGCCGTCCGGCCCGTACCAGGCCGGGATCTGGTGGCCCCACCACAGCTGGCGCGAGATGCACCAGGGCTGGATGTTCTCCAGCCACTCGAAATAGGTCTTCTCCCAGTTCTTCGGGACGAAGCTGGTGCGGCCGTCGCGCACCGCCTTCAGCGCCGGCTGCGCCAGCGTGTGGGCGTCGACATACCACTGGTCGGTCAGCCAGGGCTCGATGACGACATTGGAGCGGTCGCCATGCGGCACCGTGTGGGCGTGCGGCTCGATCTTGTCGAGCAGCCCGCGCTCGTCCATCAGCGCCACGATCGCCTTGCGCGCCGCCTCGCGGCTGTGGCCGCTGAGCGCCAGCACCGCGTCGAGATCCGGCCCCTCGACCGCGCCCTCCAGGAACTCGGCATTGCCGGACAGCGTCAGCCGCGCCTCGGCGTCGAGCACGTTGATCATCGGCACGCCGGCACGCTTGCCGACCTCGAAGTCGTTGAAGTCGTGCGCCGGGGTGATCTTCACCGCGCCGGTGCCCTTGGTCGGGTCGGAATAGGCATCGGCGACGATCGGCACCAGCCGGCCGACCAGCGGCAGACGCACGAATGTGCCGACCAGGCCCCTGTAGCGCTCGTCGTCGGGATGCACCGCCACCGCGGTGTCGCCAAGCATGGTCTCCGGCCGGGTGGTGGCGACGACGATGTAGTCGCGCGTCTCATACTCGGTCGGGCGGCCCGCCTCGTCGAAGGCGACGGGATGCTGGTAGGTGACGCCGCCGTCGAGCGGGTAGCGGAAGTGCCAGAGATGGCCCTTCACCTCGACCTGTACCACTTCGAGGTCGGAGATGGCCGACTGGAACTTCGGGTCCCAGTTGACCAGCCGCTTGTCCTTGTAGATCAGCCCCTGCTTGTAGAGCCGCACGAACACCTTGAGGACCGCGCGCGACAGCCCCTCATCCATGGTGAAGCGCTCGCGCGACCAGTCGCAGGAGGCGCCCAGCCGCTTCAGCTGGTTGATGATGGTGCCGCCGGATTCTTCCTTCCACGCCCAGATGCGCTCGACGAAGGCGGCCCGGCCCATCTCGCGGCGGCCGGGCTGCTGGCGTTCGGCGAGCTGGCGCTCGACCACCATCTGGGTGGCGATGCCGGCATGGTCGGTACCGACCTGCCACAGCACGTCCTTGCCGCGCATGCGCTCGAAGCGGGCGAGCACGTCCTGCAGCGTGTTGTTCAGCGCATGCCCCATATGGAGCGAGCCGGTGACGTTGGGCGGCGGGATGACGATGCAGTACGGCTCGGCATGTACCCGCTCGGGACGGCCGGCCTTGAAGGCATCGGCCTCGACCCATGCCTGATAGATGCGGCCTTCGACGGCGGCGGGATCGAACCTGTTGTCGAGCATGTCGGCTCCGGGGGCACCACGTGAATCGATGCGACAGAAAGCGGAGCCGGGAGCGGGAGTCAACATGGCGCCGGTTATTCGGCGAGCGGCCGGAAGCTCCCGGAAACCCGACCGGCAGCCGGTTGGCCGCATCGATGCGTCATCGGCGATGACGCGGCGGGCAATGACGCGGCGGGCGGGGCTGGTGCCCGCCCGCGCCTCTCACTGGCCGTGGCGCGCCACGCGCTCGATCTCGGCGCGCACCAGCCGCTCCACCAGTTCCGGCAGGTTCTCATCGAGCCAGCTCTTCAGCATCGGCCGCAGCGCGTCGGTGACCACATCCTCCATCGAGCGGGTATTGGAGGCGACGGTACGGCTCAGCGCTCCGAAGGAGGAGGCGACCGATTCGCCGGTGGCGCCGGACAGCAGCCGGTTCGGCCGGCTCTCGGCCTCGGCGCGGGCCAGCAGCGAGCGCGGCTCGGCGCTGCGCGAAGCCTCGACGACGGCCGGGGCGTCCTCGGTGGTGCGGCGCTCGGCGAGCGCGGGGGCGACACGCGACGAAACCACGGCGGGCTTGGCTTGCACCTGCATATCGACAGTCTCCGGGAAGGCTTTGGGGGCGAGGTTTTCAACGGAACGGGTCACGGCGGCCATGACCTGTGCGTGCAAACTACCGGCCAAGCCGTCCAGTTCCGCATGCACGGTGCGTTCGACATGGGTGAGGTCGGCCCGCGGCGCGGCAGATGGGACCACAGGGGACGCGGAGGCGGCCGGCGAGGCGACGGGGGCCGCGGAGGCGGCCGGCGAAGGCGTGATCTGGAGGGCAACTGCCTCGGCCTGCGGCTCGTCGCGCGGCACCGGCCGCAGCGAGGTCGGCAGCGGACGCGGGCGCGCCGCGGCGGCTTCGGCCGCCGGCGCCTCGGGCGCGGCAACAGCCGTTTCCACCACGGCGGGCGCGGAAGTGGCCGGCAGCTCGGCTTCGAGGTCGAGCGGGTCTTCCGCGGCGGCGGACGCCGGCGCGTCTTCGAGCTCCGGCGCGGGCTCTTCCTCCGCCGGAGCGGCCTCCACCAGCTCGACGAGGCTGGCGGTACGCGCCGCCTCGGCCTCGCCGGCCACATCGTCCGAAATGATCCGCCTGATCGAGGCGAGGATCTCTTCCATCGACGGCTCGTTCGCCCTCGCACTCACCGACATGCGCTGCATCCGATCCCTGAAACGCTTACTCAAATGACCGACGGACAACTGGTCCGACGAATCATACCTTAACACTTTGTAAACATGCCACTAGCGCCGATATGACACCATCAAGGCGCCACAGCCTTGTGGATGACGGCCTTCCGGCAGCGCCGATGCAGCCCGCCATCGACGTTCCGGCGCCGCCACTCCTTCCGTTACGCTATCGCACGGACCGGCGGAGGGAGCCTAAGCGGGCGCGCCACCCGGGACCCCAGCTCCCCCGCAACCGATGCCTGCGAACGCGTCGCTCTCCGGCAGCCGGCGCTCCGGCAGCAGGCGCTCCGGCTTGATCGGGCGCGCCGGCAGCCGCAGGCCATAGCGATGGCAGCAACACGCCTCGCGGCGGGACCGGCCTGTCGGTCCGCACCTCGCCAAGCCAATGCCTCTCCCCTCACAGATGATCCGAGCCGATGATCTGCGTACCCGATCGGCTCGCCCGTCCGCGAGCCCACCTGCCCGCGATCCGCGAGACGGCGCCTCCTCAGCGCCGCGGTCTCGCCGTCGATCCGAAGCCCTATGGATCGGACGCCCGACCGATCCCGCGCCCGCCGCGCGCCCGAAACGAAAATGCCCGGCGCGAGGCCGGGCATGTCGTCTCTTCGATGTCGGGGCGCCGGAGGCGCCGGCGTCACTGCCCGCCGGGGGTGCGCACGCCGATCCAGGCGTCGCGCACCTGCTCGTAGTGGATCTTCGGGTTGTAGGTCGCGACCCGCAGCGACAGCTTGGCGGCGTTGAGTTCGCCGACCGCCGACAGTACCGCATAGGAGGCCACTACCCGGTCGCGCTGGGCGATGACCAGGCTGGCGCGGGCGTTGAACAGCGCGGTCTGGGCGTTCAGCACGTCGAGGGTGGTGCGCTGGCCGACGCGCCATTCCTCGCGCACGCCGCGCAGCGCGATCTCGTTGGCGGCCACCGAGGCCTGCGCCGATTCGATGGCGTCCCGCGCCGCCTGCAGCGCGCCCCAGTACTGCACGACATTGGCCCGCACCTGGTCGCGGTTCACATCGACCTCGATGCGCGACTGGCTGAGGAATTCCTTGCTCTGGCGGATGGTCGCGAATTCGCCGCCGCCCTGGTAGATCGGCACCGAGAGGTTCAGCGTCGCGGCGGCGCTGGTAGCCCGCTCGGTGGTGGCGGAGCTGTTGTAGTTGGAGGCTGCGGCGCCGTTGAGGGTGAGCTGCGGCGACAGGGCCGATTCCGCCACCTTCACGTTCGACATCGAGGCATCGACCGCGAACTCGGCCGCCTTTACCGCCGGGTGGCGGCCGAGGCCCATCTGGATCGCCGCGTCGACACTCTTCGGCAGCATCGGGTCGATCGGCCGGCCGGGGGACAGCTTGGTCGCCTTCAGCCCGGTCACCTGCAGGAACACCGCCTGCGAGGTGGTCAGGTTCGACTGCGCCTGCGACAGCAGGCTCTGGGCATTGGCGACGCTGGCCTCGGCCTGGGCGACGTCGGTGCGGGTGATTTCGCCGACGGCGAAGCGATCGCGGGCAGCACGCAGTTCTTCCTGCAACGCCGCCAGGTTCTGCTTCTGCAGCTCCACCAGCGCCGAATTCTGCAGCACGTTCATATAGGCGGTCACACCGTCGAGCAGCACCAGTTGCTCGGTGTTGCGCAGCAGCTCGCGCTGCCCCCTCACCTGCGATTCGGCGCCGCGCACCGAATTGGCGGTACGCAGGCCGTCATAGATGGTCTGGCTGATGGTGACGCCGAATCCCGAGGGAAACAGCCGGTTGTTGCTGATCGTGTTGCCACCGTTCAGCAGCGCGGCGGCGCTGCCGGAGGAGACGCGCGTCTCCGCCCACTCGGCGCCGATGCTGGCGCTGCCGAACACCTGCGGCCGGTAGCCGGACAGCGCGATCGGCACATATTCGTCGGTGGCGCGGGTCGCCGCACGCTGGGAATTCAGCGTGGGATTGGTGCTGTAGGCCGAGACCAGAGCCTGATCGAGCGTCTGCGCTGCGGCTGGAAGCGACGTTCCAATGACGAAAACGGCGATCGCGGACGCGACCAGCCTGCCCCCGGTAGCATCAAGCCACATGCTCAAACCCCTACAAACGCGCGACTAAACGGAAGCGGCTACCATTGGCCGCTTCTCATCTATGTATGACGGACTGTCAGAATAGGAGGAGGAAGGGGAGCTGTGAACCGGGAGTAAGCAGCCGGAAACCATTTTGCGGGAGGCAGCGGCAGATCAGCCACAGCCCCCGCGCAAAGCCTTAGAATACAAAGCTCGGCGCCGCCTCGAACCCCGGCAGGGTCGGCACCGCGGCGTCGAAGACGACGCGCGAACCGATACCGCCGGCCGTGTTGGTGAACACGGTGGCGCGGCCGGCGCGGCCGCGGCCGACGACCGCGACGAGTCGCCCGCCGGGCTTGAGCTGGGAGAGCAGCGTCTGCGGCGCCTCGTCGACCGAGCCGTTCAGCAGAATCGCGTCATAGGGCGCCTCGCCCGGCCAGCCGGCGGTGAGCGCCCCCTTGACATAGGCGGCGTTGAGCAGGCCGAGATCGGTCAGCACGCCGGCGCCGCGGTCGGCGAGCTCGGCATCCTCTTCAAGCGCCACCACCTGGCCGGCCAGCTTGGCGAGCACGGCGGTGGAATAGCCGCTGGAGGCACCGACATCGAGCACCAGGTCGCCGTCGCCGATCTCCGCCGCCTGCAGCAGCTTGGCGAGCACCATCGGCTCCATCAGGTAACGTGCCGGAGCGCCCTCCTTCACCAGGAGGTCGTCGTCTATATAGGCGAAGTTGCGCAGCCCGGCGGGGACGAAGCGCTCGCGCGGCGTCTCCATCATGGCGGCGACGATCTTGAGATCGGTCACGTCGTTCGCCCGCACCTGCGCGTCGACCATGGCACGGCGCATCTCAGCGAAATCGATCATTCTGGCGCAACCCCGAACTATTTTCCCGATAACGCCGCCAGAGGCTGTGCGGACAAGGCTCCCTTGCCTCTCGCGGCCCGTCATGAGTAGTGCGACGCACGCCGGCTTGGCAAGAGTTCTTGCAGCCTTCCCGAAGGTCGGACGCCCTGTCGGGGATCCATGCGCGACCTTCCGGCCCGATCCGGCGCCGGATCGGACGTCCGCGCCGGCAGTTGCACCGATCATACACCTCACTGCACCGCACCGGCACAGCACCGGGGACGAGCGGCCCTCCTCCGTTGCCGTCCGCGAGCGGCTCTGTTATGAGGCGCCTCGGCTGCAAGATGGAGACCTCCCCGGAGTGCTCTCCCTCTCCTGCGGCCACGTGGCGGAGTGGTTACGCAGCGGACTGCAAATCCGCGTACGGGGGTTCGATTCCCTCCGTGGCCTCCAACAGCGCACGCGCCGCCGAGATGCCGAAACCGGCTCCGGCGGCGCGTGTTGCGACCGCAACAGGGAGCGGCGGGATGCGCGCCCGCAACGCTCCATCGTTTGACAATGCCGGTCGATCGTCGTTGATGAAGCCGCCCCGCTGAAGCCGCCGCCGGCGGACAGCCCTTGCGGTGCAACGGTTGGTACGCCGTCGCCGCTGTACAAGGAACTGCTTGATGGTGCCATCGAAACTGGCCAATGCGTTTCGCAACATGATCAGCCCGGAGACACGGGATACCGTCGGGCGACTGTTCATGACCGATGGCCGCCGGCACTGGAAGGGCTATGCGCTGTCCTTCGTGTTCATGGGCATCATGGCCGGCACGACCTCCGGCCTCGCCTACATCATGGGCGACGTGATCAACAAGATCTTCGTCCAGCAGAATTCCGCTGCCGTCTGGATCATGTCCGGCATCGTGCTGGCGCTGAGCGTCATCAAGGGTTTCGCCACCTACGGGCAGGCGGTGACGCTGGCGCGCGTCGGCAACCGCATCGTCGCCGACAACCAGAAGCGCGTGCTCGAACGCCTGATGCTTCAGGACCTGAGCTACTTCGCGCGGACCCAGACCGCCGAACTGATGATGCGGTTCAACGCCGGCGCCGAGGGCGCGCGCAACGTGCTGAACCTGATCATCACCAGCCTCGGCCGCGACCTGCTCTCGGTGATCGGCCTCACCGCGGTGATGATCATCCAGGACCCGTTCATGGCTGTGATCGGCCTGATCGTGATGCCGATCGCGGTCGGCGGCGTGCGCAGCCTGATCCGCAAGGTACAGAAGATCTTCACCCGCGAATTCCATTCCGCGATCCAGATCATGGGGCAGTCGCTGGAAGCCTTCCAGGGCATCCGCACCATCAAGTCCTTCAATCTGGAGCCCAGCGTCCGCTTCCGGCTCGACGACCGCATCGACGCGCTGGAGAAGGCGTCGAACCGCATGGTACGCGCCCAGTCGCAATCAGGCCCGCTGATGGAGGCGCTGGGCGGCGTCGCTGTCGGCCTTGTGATCATGTATGCCGGCTACAGCGTGCTGCATGGCGGACGCACGCCGGGCGAGTTCTTCTCGGTGATCACCGCGCTGTTGCTCAGCTACGAGCCCGCCAAGCGGCTGGCCCGGCTGAACATCGACCTCACCGGCCACCTGCTCGCCGCCCGCATGCTGTTCCAGATCCTCGACCTGAAGCCGACGGAGCAGGATCCCCCCGGCACGCCGGTGCTCGAGCTGGCGCCGAAGGGCGGCCGCATCGAGTTCAACGACGTCTATTTCGGCTACCGCCCCGAGGAACCCGTGCTCAAGGGCCTCAGCTTCGTCGCCGAGGCCGGCAAGACCACGGCGCTGGTCGGCCTGTCGGGCGGCGGCAAGAGCACGGTGATGAACCTCATCGAGCGCTTCTACGACATCTCGTCCGGCACCATCGCGGTGGACGGGCAGAAGCTCGACCAGGTGACCCGCCAGTCGGTGCGCGAAGCGGTGGCATTCGTCAGCCAGGACGTGTTCCTTTTCGCCGGCACCGTCTACGAGAACATCCTCGCCGGCCGGCTTGGCGCCACCTATGAGGAGGTCGTGGAGGCGGCGCGCGCCGCCCATGCACATGACTTCATCTCGGGCTTCGTCAACGGCTACGATACCGCGGTCGGCGAGCACGGCGCCCAGCTGTCCGGCGGCCAGCGCCAGCGCATCGCCATCGCCCGCGCCTTTCTCAAGAATGCGCCGATCCTGCTGCTCGACGAGGCCACCGCCGCCCTTGATTCGGAATCCGAAGCCGAGGTGCAGAAGGCGCTGCGCACGCTGCAGATGCACCGCACCACGCTGGTGATCGCCCACCGCCTGCAGACCGTCGTCAATGCCGATCGCATCTGTGTGATCGAGGACGGGCGCGTGGTGGAGAGCGGGCGGCACGATGAATTGATCGCCCGTCGCGGCCGCTATTTCGGCTTCCACCAGCTGCAATTCACCGGGCAGCAGGAGCTCCTCAGCGCCTGAAGATATCCACATGCCGGCCGGATGCGACTTCACAAACGCATCCGGCGTTGCTATAGGGGCCCCCGTGACGGCGACGAGGTCGCCTCCATTCCCTGATAGCTCAGTTGGTAGAGCGTTCGACTGTTAATCGAATGGTCGCAGGTTCGAGTCCTGCTCAGGGAGCCATCTCTTCCAGCCAAGGCGTTGATTGCAAAAGCAAATCAGCATTGGCGATTTAGCTGCCCCCAAAACACCGCTCCTAATTCAATGACCGCCCTTGAAGCCGCAAATTGCGCGACTCGGGTGTTTCCCCTGCCCTCTTGGCTCCATCGTGGAGTCGAACCCGCCTAGAGAGCGCCCCGCCGCACAGACGCGCGGCGGGGCTGGTGGTCACACCATCTGTCGTAGCTCACAGCAGCACCCGGTACGCAGGCGGAAGCTCCTCGCCGATGGCGTGGACCAGCACCTCATGCTTGGCCGCCAGATCGACCAAGGAGCGCGCCGGAGCGGCGAGGATGGCGCGCCCCAGCTCGTCTGCCTCAGACACCGAGCCGCCGTCAGCGGCCAGTAGGCGCCAGTCGGGGAGCCGCGATGCGGACTCGCTCATGTGCCGACCCGCGAGTCGCTCGATATCGGCCACGAAAATCGGCCAGTTCTCGCCCCATGCCTGCGCCGGATCGCCACCCTCGTCGATCACCATGCCCCAGGCCGTGGCCTTCGCCAGCAGGTCGGCGGCGTCGGAGCAGGGCTTGCTGAATAGCTCCTCGAGAATCTGCTCCTCGGCGTCGTTGAGACGCGCCGCGGTCTCGGCGGAGACGCCCGTCCACGTGCGTTTCAGTTGCTTCAACTGCTCCAGCGAGCGCGCCACCGTTGGCCGGTCGTCTTTGGCTGGCTTCTCGACGTGAACGTTCATGACGCCCTCCCGGTCAGCGCACGATCAGTGGCGCCGTCATCGAAACCGCAATCATATTGGTCTGACGCGAAACGAGCGAAGGCCGCGGGGCTCATCGGCTGGGAAACGAGTCCCTTGGCATAGGCCTCGCCCCATTCTCCGAGCATCACGTTGACTGTCGCGGAGCGCATCCCTACGACCTGTTCAATCGCCATTGCGGCAAGCAGATCCTTTGGAAACTCGTCGAAAAACTCCCCGAGGAGGATGCGAGCCCGAGCCGGCGTCACCTCGCCTCTATCGTCATCCTCGCCGACCTCATAGTCCACGGGCGGCTGATCGGCGGGCGCGTCGAAGCGCGGCACCCTTGGCGTGGGTGCGGTGCCGGTCTGTGGCCCGGTGAGGTCAGCGAGCGTGACGGCTTCGTCGACGATGCGGTCGATGTTGATCTGGGCGTTCATTGGGCGGCCTCCTCAGACGATCTCGTAGGCGGTTGTTTCGAGGTCGATCGCCAGGGACAGCAATACGTCCAAGGCTTGGTCCATCATCGCCCGGTCGCACTCAAATCCCTGCTGCCATGCCACCTGGGTAAAGCGGATCATCGTATGGAGTTGGCTCGCAGTGCTCACGAGTTTGTCGTTTAGCCGCCAGCGGGCTTCGCGGTCGTCGTTGTCGGGGGTTAGGGGCTCGTTAACGATTGGAGTTCGCCGCTGCTGGTAGACAGGATCAGGCTGCGGTTTTGACCGAGAGCCGGGCGTGTTGATCCTCGAACTGCTGAGGGCTGAGATAGCCGAGCGCGGAGTGCAGTCGGCTGGCGTTGTAGACCTGATCGATAAAGCGCGGAAGGTCGGCAGCGACATCGTCGAACGTCTCATAGGCCATCGGATAGACGGCCTCGACCTTGAGCGTTTTCATGAAGCTCTCGGCCTTGGCGTTATCATAGGGATTGCCGCGGTGCCCCATCGATCCGACCTGGCCATGTTCGGCGAGGGCTTGCCGGTAGCGTCCAGCCGCGTATTGCGAGCCGCGGTCCGTGTGGTGGATGCAGCCGGGTGGCCGGCTTGTCGTAGTAAGTTGAACGCGCGATCCCCATCAGCCGGCATCCTTCTGCGACCGAGATGCCGCAGGGGCCGGTGACGACGGATGTCGTCGCGCTTCTCGGCCGCGGTCCGCGCTTCAGAGCCCCTTTAGAAACTCGATCTCCAGGGCCTGCCTGCCGACGAGCCGCTCCAGCGCGGCTATGCGCGCCTCGTAGGCTTCGATCGTATCGACGGCGATTGGCTTCGTCGTCAAAGGCGCCGCCCGCGAATTTCTGAATCCAGATGCGGATCAGGTTGCGCGACAGGTCATGTCGGCGGGCAAGGCTATGGAGCGTCTCGCCAGCCAGTTAATCCTGCGCCACCTGGCGCTTGAACTCGATGCTGTCGGTGCGGTGTCGGGCCATGGGCTGTCATCTTTCGAAAGCCCGGCTCCCCGGTCAATTCCCTCTCGTAACGCTGTCCGCCACAAGGGCCGCACTCCAGATAGGGGGGCAGGTTTCCGTGCCGATTGACTTCCCGGATCGAAGACGCCGACCGAGGCCGCCGGGTTGAGCTCCGGCTTGGCCTGCCAGTCGACGGCTATTCGGCCCGTGTTCCGATGAAGCGCCCATCGCTGTGCACGAGCGCCTGCGGTGAAGCCCCCGATTATCACCGGCAGTTGCCAGCCGCGCCCGCTGGAGCGACACAATCGATGCTGGGCGAGCCCACTTTCGGCTGAGCGTCGAGATGGGATGACGAATCCCGACAAGCATTCAGTTCCAACGGAGTGCACCGCGCAGGATCCTCGCCATCCCTGCCAGATCAGCCCTTGCTCGGCACTGGCGTGTGGAGCAACTGCTGCTCCCAGAGATAGGCGATGCCGCTGCCTCCGCCGTGCTGCACGAGCACCTCGGTCAGCTTGGCGGCCGTATCGAGCCGGGCCCAGTCGCGCTGCCATTCGCCGGCCACAGCCATCCAGGTCATCACATTCGCGCCGGCGGCGATCATGCGCTCTATGGCGACCTCGTGCGCCTCGACCGAAACGCCGCCGGACGCATCGGTGACCACTGTTACATCCCAGCCCTCGCCGAGAGCCTGGATCACCGGCATCGCCACGCACACCTCGGTCCACAGGCCGGCGATGATCAATTGCTTGCGGCCGGTCGCCTTGACCACGTCCACCACCTTCGGGTCCTGCCAGGTGTTGATGAGCGTGCGATCGATCACCTCCTGGCCCGGAAAC
>NZ_JAHBGD010000015.1 GCF_018390605.1 Ancylobacter defluvii | reverse complement strand
CGGGGAGGTCGTGGTGGCGTCGGGTGCGGGGCTGGCGTCGGGGATTTCCGACGCGGACTACGCGGCGGCAGGGGCGACGATCGCGGCGGACAATGCATCGGCCGGGGCCGGGGCGGACATCGTGCTGGCGGTGCGGCGGCCGGCGGCGGCGGACCTGGCGACGGTCGCTGCCGGGGCGCTGGTGATCGCCATCGCCGATCCCTATGGCAATGAGGCGGCGCTGGCGGAGATCGCCGGCACCGGCGTGAGCCTGTTCGCGATGGAGCTGATGCCGCGCATCACAAGGGCGCAGGTTATGGACGTGCTGTCCAGCCAAGCCAACCTCGCGGGGTATCGCGCGGTGGTGGATGCGGCGGGCGAGTTCGGCCGGGCGTTCCCGATGATGATGACGGCGGCGGGCACGGTGCCGGCGGCGCGGGTGTTCGTGATGGGCGCCGGCGTGGCCGGGCTGCAGGCGATCGCCACGGCGCGGCGGCTCGGCGCGGTGGTGTCGGCCACCGACGTGCGGCCGGCGGCGAAGGAGCAGGTGGAGAGCTTAGGGGGCAAGTTCATCGCCGTCGAGGACGAGGAGTTCAAGCAGGCGGAGACCGCGGGCGGCTACGCCAAGCAGATGTCGGCGGAGTACCAGGCCAAGCAGGCGGCGCTGGTGGCGAGCCATACGCCCAAGCAGGACATCATCATCACCACGGCGCTGATCCCCGGACGTCCGGCGCCGAAGCTGGTCTCGGCCGAGATGGTGGCGTCGATGAAGGCGGGCTCGGTGATCATCGACCTGGCGGTGGAGCGCGGCGGCAACGTCGCCGGCGCGGTCGCGGGCGAGGTGGTGACCACGTCCAACGGGGTGAAGATCGTCGGCCATCTCAACGTGCCCGGCCGGCTGGCGGCCACCGCCTCGCAGCTTTACGCCAAGAACCTGTACGCCTTCGTCGAGACGCTGGTGGACAAGGGGTCGAAGGCGCTCAGCGTGAAGTGGGACGACGAGCTGGTGAAGGCGACGCTGCTGACCCGGGGCGGGGCGGTGGTGCACCCGAACTTCGGCGGCACGGCGGCGATCTCCGGGGAGACGGCGGCGGCGTGACGGCGGGCTTTTGAAGCGCCGTCATCCCGGACGGCCATGGGCCGGTCCGGGAGCGCCCGGCAGCAATGAGCCGGGAGACGGCCGCACGATCCGGCTTTGCGAACGCCGTCCGGGATGACGAGGCTGTCTGCCGCGCTCTTCGGGAGGGACGTCTCCGCATTCCACCGGCACTCCCCCTCACCCCACCCCTCTCCCCCACGGGGAGAGGGAGCAAGGGGATCGCACCGAAGGGGCGTATCGGGGGGGGGCACCAAGGTGGCACGCCTCCTTGTCTTCACCTCGCCCCGCGGGGGAGAGGTCGGCGCGCAGCGCCGGGTGAGGGGGGCGCCGGCGCAGGATCGGAACCTCGGCTGCCGCCTGACGAGACAGCCGTTGCGGCGGCCGGCACGAGACAACGCAGACAGACGACAACAGAAGACCGCACAAGACCACAGAAGACACGAACGACTGCGACAGGAACGACCACATACGAGCGGCGGATGGTGAGGGGCGGGAGCCCGGCCGTCCGGCAAGGAAACGGGGAGAGGGAAGATGGCGAACCCATCGGGCGTGCCGGCGGATCCGGCGCAGGCGCTGGAAGGCGCGCGGGCGGCGGCGGAGGTCGCCAAGCGGGCGGCGGAGGCGGCGCAGGCCTATGCCGACGCGGCGGCGCAGGCGGTGCATTCAGGCGGTCTGGCCGATATGGCCGGCGCGGCGGCGCACACGCTGACCGGCGGGGCGATCGACCCCTTCGTGTTCCGGCTGGCCATCTTCGTGCTGGCGGTGTTCGTCGGCTATTACGTGGTGTGGTCGGTGACCCCGGCGCTGCACACGCCGCTGATGAGCGTCACCAACGCCATCTCCTCGGTGATCGTGGTCGGCGCGCTGCTGGCGGTCGGGGTCGATGCCCTCGGCGAGGGCACCGGCTGGGCCAAGGGGTTCGGCTTTATCGGGCTGATCCTGGCCTCCGTGAACATCTTCGGCGGCTTCCTGGTGACCAGCCGGATGCTCGCCATGTACTCCAAGAAGAAGTGAGGGCGACGAGATGAACGCCAATATCGTCGCGCTTTTGTACCTCGTCTCCGGGGTGCTGTTCATCATGGCGCTGCGCGGGCTGTCGAGCCCGGCCACCTCGCGCCAGGGCAATCTGTTCGGCATGGTCGGCATGGCCATCGCGGTGCTGACCACGCTGTCGGCCTCGCCGCCGGCCGGGATCGGCGGCTGGCTGCTGGTGGTCGGCGGCCTCGCCATCGGCGGCGGCGCCGGCGCGGTGATCGCCCGCAAGATCGCCATGACGCAGATGCCGCAGCTGGTGGCGGCGTTCCACTCGCTGGTCGGCCTCGCCGCGGTGATGGTGGCGGCCGCCGCGCTCTATGCGCCGGAAGCCTTCGGCATCGGCGCGGTGGGCGCCATCCACGGCCAGGCGCTGGTGGAGATGAGCCTCGGTGTGGCCATCGGCGCCGTCACCTTCACCGGCTCGGTGATCGCCTTCGCCAAGCTCAACGGCAACATGTCCGGCAAGCCGATCCTGCTGCCGGCGCGCCATGTCATCAATGCCGGGCTGGCGGCGCTGATCGTGCTGCTGGTGGTGGTGCTCACCGTCACCGAGAGCCACACGGTGTTCTGGCTGATCGTCATCGCCAGCCTGGTGTTCGGCGGCCTCCTGATCATCCCGATCGGCGGCGCCGACATGCCGGTGGTGGTGTCGATGCTGAACAGCTACTCGGGCTGGGCGGCGGCGGGCATCGGCTTCACCCTGGGCAACACCGCGCTGATCATCACCGGGGCGCTGGTGGGCTCCTCGGGCGCCATCCTGTCCTACATCATGTGCAAGGGCATGAACCGCTCCTTCGTGTCGGTGATCCTCGGCGGCTTCGGCGGCGACGCCGCGGCGGGTCCGGCCGGCGCGGTGGAGAGCCGTCCGGTGAAGCAGGGCTCGGCGGAGGACGCCGCCTTCATCATGAAGAACGCCGCCAAGGTGATCATCGTGCCCGGCTACGGCATGGCGGTGGCGCAGGCCCAGCACGCGCTGCGCGAGATGGCCGACAAGCTGAAGGAGGAGGGCGTCGAGGTGAAGTACGCCATCCATCCCGTCGCCGGCCGCATGCCCGGGCACATGAACGTGCTCTTGGCCGAGGCCAACGTGCCCTATGACGAGGTGTTCGAGCTCGAGGACATCAACTCGGAGTTCGCGCAGGCCGACGTGGCGTTCGTGATCGGCGCCAACGACGTGACCAACCCGGCGGCGAAGACCGACCCGACCTCGGCGATCTACGGCATGCCGATCCTCGACGTCGAGAAGGCGAAGACGGTGCTGTTCATCAAGCGCGGCATGGCGGCGGGCTATGCCGGGGTGGAGAACGAGCTGTTCTTCCGCGACAACACCATGATGCTGTTCGCCGACGCCAAGAAGATGGTCGAGGACGTGGTCAAGAACCTCTCGCACTGAGCCCGCGGGAGGGCATCTCCCCGCCACCGATCCGACGCCGACACCCGACGCTGAGACGAGGGCGCGCTTCCACC
>NZ_JAHBGD010000014.1 GCF_018390605.1 Ancylobacter defluvii | reverse complement strand
TCTATGCCGAACCGCGCACGCCCTTCGTCGCCGCCTTCGTCGGCGAGAACAACCGCATCCGCGGGCGTATCAGCGCTTTAGCCGATGGCCTCGCCATGCTCGAGACGCCCCTGGGTATGCTGAAGGGCAGAAACCCGACGGGCCTTGCAGTCGGCGAGGAGGCCCTACTCTTCGTACGCCCGGAATCCCTGAGATTGCATTCCAATGGCGCGACTGTCGGCTTCCAGGGCGAAACCACCGATGTCGCCTATGAGGGCAGCGTGACGCATGTGACCCTGCGGGTGCGCACCGGCCAGAAGATCACCGCCACCATCACGGGCGGTACCGTCGATGTGCCGACCAACAGCGAAGCCCTGCACGTGGGCTTCCAACCGCAGGACGGGCTTGTTCTCGCCCTCCAGGCCGGTCACTGACGGAATCCTGATCATGAGAAGCATCTATGTCATCATGCTGCTGCCGTTGGTCCTGATCGCGGCGTTCTGGCTCATCGCCAGGCTCGAAGGTCCGGCGGCATCAACGAGGCCCGGCTTTTTCCAGCGCAACGGGATTGGCATCGGCCTTTATCTCATCATTGCGGTCGGCTTCTGGGCCATCTTCATCATCATTCTGCCGATGGTCTATATGGTCGATCTGTCCTTCAGACCGAAGCTGCCGCCGGCCCAGATCGGCGGGCCGAAGGATGTCTACACGCTGGAGAACTACCGCTTCTTCCTGTTCGGCTCGACGACCTCGACGGCGAATTGGAACTGGATCCACATCAACGCCTTCTTCTCCACTATTGCGGCCAGCATCGTCATCACCCTGCTGAACTTTGTGATTTGCTACCCGCTCGCCTACCATATGGCGCAGTCGGCGAAGCTGGAGTCGCTGCGCGTCCTGCTCTTGCTGCTGATCATTCCCTATTGGGTCAATGACATTCTGCGCGCCTTCGCCCTGCGTGTGCTGCTCTCGACAGGCGGCGTCATCAACCAGGCGCTTGCAGGGCTGGGCCTCACCAGCGAGCCCATCGATTTCCTAGCGGCGAATGTCGGCCTCTACACCGGCCTCAGCTACGCCTATCTGCTGCTGATGATCTTCCCGCTCTACAACGCCATCGAGAGCCTCGACAAGAACCAGATCGAGGCCGCGCGTGATCTCGGCGCACCCTGGTGGCACATCCACACCTTCATCGTCATGCCGCACGCCAAGCCGGGCATCGCCTCGGGCTGCACGCTCGTCTTCATGCTGTGCACGGGCGCTGTCGCGACGCCGATGGTGCTGGGCGGACCGAGCACGTTGTGGTTCACGCCAATCGTCTATGACCGCTTCTACGAGCTGTTCAACTGGCCGCAGGGAGCCGCCTACGCCTTCCTTCTACTCATGGCATGCGTGCTCTTCGTGTTGACGGTGCTGCGCCTCACGGGCCTCAAGCTTGGAGAGATCGCCCGATGACCAGCGGTCGCTTTCAGCGGATCATGTTCGCGATCTATGTCGCGATGTTTTTCGCCTATCTGCTGGGGCCGCTGGTGGTGATGGCGATATCCGCCTTCAACACTCCGGAATATCCGCAGGTCTGGCCTCTTGAGGGGTTCACGACCGACTGGTTCGGCAGGCTGTTCGCCGATAACGACCTCATGGAGGGTTTTCGCACCAGCCTGTGGATCGGGCTGCTGGTGGTCTGCATCTCGGTGCCGATCGGGCTGGCCGGCGCCATCGTCATGACGCAAATCGCGACGACCGCGCGGTCGTTCTATTACCTCGTGGTGGTCTCGCCAGTGCTGACGCCCGGCGTCATCATCGGGATCTCCACCGTCGTATTCTGGCGCGAATTCACCCTGGTCACCGGGACACGGTTCCTCTACGACGGCATCATTCTGACCGTGCTCGGCCAGTCGAGCTTCATCTCGGCCTATTGCATGCTGATCGTTCTCGCCCGCCTGCAGCGCTTCGACCGCTCGCAGGAAGAGGCGGCACTCGACCTTGGCGCCTCCTATCCGCAGGTCTTCCTCCATATTCTGCTGCCCTATCTGAAGCCGGCTTTGTTCTCGGCAGCCGTGCTGGCTTTCCTCTCGTCGTTCGAGAACTACAACACCACCACGTTCGCTATCCTGTCGGACAAGTCGCTGACGACCGTGTTGGCCGGACGGGTGCGTCAGGGATCAACCCCCTCGATCAGCGCGCTCGCCACCCTCATCGTCGGCGTCACCATCGTCGCGGCCATTACCTATGAGGTGCTCAAGCGCCGCGACGACCGTCGCGCCCGCGAACGCCAGGTCGCCGCGATCAGGGCCGAAGAGGCGGAACTCAGCCTCGCGACCGCCCAATGACCGCAAGCACACCACCGAGCGAGGACGCATCCCATGTCGCCACCCGTTGACGCTGTCGCCAGCGACGAGAAGCTGCCCTCGCACGCCGACGTCGTCATCGTGGGCGCGGGTATCATCGGCGTCAGCGCCGCCTTCTATCTGGCGCGCAAGGGCAAGTCGGTGGTCGTCGTCGAGAAGGGCCGTGTCGGCGGCGAGCAGTCCAGCCGCAACTGGGGCTGGGTTCGCCAGCAGGGCCGGGCCCTGCCGGAAATGCCGCTGGCTATGGCAAGCCAGGATTTGTGGTCCAACCTCAATGCTGATCTCGGCGAGGACACCGGCTACCGTCGCACCGGCATGACCGTCGTCACCAAAGATCCGGCGGTGGTCGCCCAGTGGGAGGACATGCTGGAAAAGAAGCGCGCCTTCCAGACCCGCGGGCGCATATTGAGCGCCGCCGAGATGCGCAAACTGCTGCCCGGAACCACGGACAACTGGCTGGCCGGCCTGCACTCTCCCCTTGACGGCCTTGCCGAACCATCGATGGCAACCCCGGCAATGGCACGGGGCGCACGGAGGCTGGGCGCCATCATTGTTCAGAATTGCGCCGTGCGCGGCTGGGAGACCGCCGGCGGGGCGGTCTCGGCGGTCATTACCGAGCGTGGAGCGATCAAGACCGACGCCGTTCTGTGTGCCGGCGGTGCCTGGACCTCGATGCTGCTGCGCCATCAGGGCATCAGCCTGCCGCAGGCCGGCGTGTTCTCCTCGGTGTGCCGGACGGAGGCGGCGCCTGATATTTCGACAGAAACCGGCGGCGTCGGCAGCCCTGGCTTTTCGGTCCGCCGTCGCGCCGATGGCGGCTACACCGTCGCCATGCGCGGCACCGGCCGGGTCGATGTAACACCGCAGGGCATTCGCTATGCCGCCGATTTCCTACCCCTGCTTTTCACGATGGGGCGGGGCCTGACGATCCGCGCCGGCCGCTCCTTCTTCGCCGGCCCGGAGACGATGTCGCGCTGGCGCAACGATGCGATAACCCCCTTCGAACGGATGCGCGTGCTTGATCCCGCGCCTGAGACAAAAATCCTGGATAAGGCGATGTCGCAGTTCCGCGCGGCCTATCCCGCCCTCAAGGACGTGCGCGTCGCGCAGTCCTGGGGCGGCCTGATTGATTCCGTCCCGGACGCGGTTCCGGTCATTTCGGCGATCGAAGGCGCACCGGGGGTTTATGTTGCCACGGGTTTTAGCGGGCATGGCTTTGGCTTGGGACCTGCCGGCGGACGTCTTGCCGCCGATCTGGTGGCGGGCGACATGCCGCTGGTAGATCCTTCCCCCTTCCGCTATCAGCGCTTTTTCGACGGTACCCGTCACGAAGCTACCGTGTGGGTGTAGCGGCAGCAGCGCCCGACTGTGGGTATCGTCTGCCACGGATTGGCGCTCCAGCAGATGCGGCGCACCGGATGTTCTATCGTGTGCTGATCGGCCTGTCGGACGAACTCGACGTTCTGATCTCCCGGCATGCCAAGCCGCGGGAGACGCGCACGCTCTTCTCATCGAAGTCGATGCCGAAGACGTTGTCGCGCACATAGTCCACGCAGCGGTGCGGCTCGTAAAGAGGTGGCTCTATGCTGTTCACGGCCAAAAAGCACGCGGATGCTATCACGTTTTCCTGCGAAAATGCGATCCCGGAGATGAAGTAAGTGGCATGCTTGGCTTCGAGCAGCGCGGCCCGGTCACCCGTTTCATTGCAGGGCATAGGCTAGGTCGGACGAGCGAGGCCGATATAATCGGCTATCGCGGAAGCTACAGTTGCGAGGGCGGCCACTACCGTAGCCGATGCCACGAGCGTGGCTAGGAAGAACTCGCGCCTGCCCAGTTCGTGCCGGGTAACGACCGGCGTGCCATCCCAATAGAGCTGGCCGGTACTCTCGTCGATTCCAATAATTTCGAGCTGCGAAAGGTTCAATGGGCTGATGTGGGGGAGCCCAGCCAAGCTGACGGCTAAGTTCCTCATGGTATTGCTTCAGAAAATCGGTTTGGCTCTCTCCTGGTCGAATAGGGTCTATTTCTGGGTAGAGGTTCGACATCGGCCCCTTGGATATATGCGCGTGTCGACCGCCGATGATCGGCAATCGGTCGACCTGCAACGCGACGCCCTCATTGCCGCCGGCATCGACGAACGCCACCTGCATCACGACAAGGCCTCAGGGGCTCGTGACGATCGGCCCGGCTTGCTGTGCTGCCTCGCCTTCCTGCGCCCGGGTGATTGCCTGGTGGTGTGGAAGCTCGACCGGCTCGGCCGCTCATTGATCAACCTGCTCGCCATCGTCGAGGACCTCAAGCAGCGCGGCATCGCCTTTCGCTCGCTCACCGAGCAGATGGACACCACCACTCCGCATGGCGAGTTGCTGTTTTCGATCTTCGGCGCGCTGGCGCAGTTCGAGCGGGCGCTGACCCGCGAGCGAGTGATTGCCGGCCTTGCTGCCGCCAAGCGCCGGGGCCGGCGCGGCGGTCGCCCGCGTGCCATTGATGATGAAAAGCTGCAGCAGATCGTTGCCGCCCTCGATGCCGGCGCGTCCAAGGCCAGCGTGTGCCGCAGCTTCGGCGTCGCGCGCTCGACCCTCAGCGGCGCCATGGGGCGGGTCGACCAGGCCCCAAGCCTCGTTCGGCAGGGAGGCGTGTGATGACCGATCGCCAACACGCCATTGCCGCACTCAACGACCAGCTGTGCAGCGCCCTGCCCACGGGCAGCGTCATGCTGACGCCCGGCATTCGGGCCCTCCCCGTGCAAACGCAGCTGCAGGTGCTCGCCAGGGTTCGCGCGTTCAACGACTTCTCGGCCGACAACGACCCTTATGGCGAGCACGATTTCGGCTCCATCGATCATGCCGACGCCGGCCGTATCTTCTGGAAGATCGACTATTACGACGCCACGCTCACCGCCGGCAGCCCCGACTCCGCCGACCCGATAGTGACCCGCCGCCTTCTCACCGTCATGCTCGCCGAGGAGTATTGAAGGACGTCGCTCGCGGTGCGAGTGGCGCCCGCACAGGTGCGATGGGACATCGTCTTTCCGTAGCCGATGGCCCGGCCGCCTAGCGAGCGCCGGTAGATATGTCGGTCCTCAGTTCGCGAGAAAAGAGTCGCGTAATGTTCGAGTGCGAGCACGGCCGGCACCGCCTCGCGGCACATGTATTCGATGGCGTCCTGATCGCTGAGCCAGTCCGAGCCTTCGACGGTATCGTGCATGTGAAACCAGCAGTCATCGCGGCGTTCCTGTTTCCGAGTGGGGTGGTCATTCCCCGTTGAGCGGCGACGGTGTGGCTGGGCGTGGGGAAACACCCGGTAACGCCGGCGGTTTCAAGCAAGAGGCCACCATGCCCGGGCCAGCGCGCAATCGCCAGCGCCTGCGATCACGCCGTCGTTGAAGTGGTCCGTGATCCCACAAGAACCCATTGCCGTGCTCCTGCGTCAACCACCAGCGCTCTGGCCACCATCGACATGGAGGATCTCGCCAGTCACGAAGGGCGCGTTCTCGAGATAGAGGACCGCTCCGACGATATCTGCGATGTCGCCCATGTGGCCGATCGGGTGCATCCGGTCGAGTGCCGCATATGTTTCGGGCGCATGCATGGGAGTACGAATGATGCCGGGCGACACGGCGTTCACTCGTATGCCTCGCCCGGCATATTCGATGGCCAGTGATCGCGTTGCCGCGTTGAGGCCACCCTTGGTCAACGCCGCCAGGCCGGCGGGAACGCTCGAACTCGCCCGTTCGGCAAGCGTCGTCGTGATCTGGACTACATGTCCAGTCTGTCGCTTCTCCATCTCCCCAAGCGCGCACTGAGTGATGTGGAAGAAGCCGGCCATGTTGACCGCGAGGACGGTGGCGTAGTCGGCCTCGGTATATTGCGTGAAAGGCTTGGCGATGAAGATACCGGCATTGTTGACCAGTGTATCGATGCGCCCGAATTGCGCCATTCCCTCAGATATCGTGCGCTCGGCGGTGTCCCGCTCAGCAATGTCGCCGGCGATCGTGAGGATGTCGGGATCGTCTGAGGGCGCGATCATGCGCGCCGTCGCGATGACCCTGTAGCCGATCTCGCGATAGGCACCGACCAGTGCGGCACCCATCCCGCGGGATGCGCCGGTGATCACGGCGACCTTCCTGTCCATGTTACCGTCCTCACAGGCCAATCCGGCCGACATAGTGACCAAGCCGCGTCTCGATATCACCGGGCGTGTGGAAGCCAAGGTCCATCAGATTCCGGATGCGTTGCTGCGCCGCCGGCCGATTGAGGGAACGGAGAAAGGCATCCCACTCTGGCGCGATATCGGAGTCCGCCGGGAGGCTGGCGACGTTCACCAGCTTTTTGGTTTCCACCAGTGCCTGCCGGTCGAAACTCGCGATGCGGGTCGCGAGGGCGTCGACGAAGTCGTCGAGCTTCGCGTCGGGGAACGATCGGTTGACATAGCCGTAGCGCTCGGCGAGTTCGCCGTCGATATCGTCTGCGCCGAGCAGCACCTCGAGCGCGCGCCCACGCCCCATGAGGCGCGGCAGCCGTGCCATGGGACCGCCTCCCGGCACCAGGCCGGCGCCGACCTCCCACTGCGACAGCACTGCCTTTTCGCGGCTCGCAAAGCGCATGTCACTGGCGAGCGCGAGTTCGCTGCCGACACCGGTTGCCCGCCCACGGATCTTGGCGATCGAGACGACCGGCGCACGGCTTATGCGAACCAGAAGGTCCGGCAGTTGCTGAAGGCCCGTCGGTCCGGGCGGCAGGCCCAGAGTCTCCTGCGGATCCGCAAGAAAATTGTAATGCGTGATGAAGAAGCCCTCAACCGAACTGTCGAAGACCACCACTTTCACCTCGGGATCCGTCTCCAGCGCCTCGACCATCGCCCTCAACGAGGGAAGGCTCTCAGGACCGAAGATATTCAGCGGCGGGTTGGAAAATATAACACGCCAATATGCGGCGGACCGGCGGTCGATCTGAATGAAATTTCCGGACATTTGTGCCTCCGTGCTGATGGATGTGATGCACGAACTAGGTGGCAGACAATAATCCCGGACTCTATGGTCCCAACGTATCGACGACACCTTGGTATTGCCGTCGGCCGTTCCGCCCTGCGCAACCGGCTTGGACGGGATGTGACGCGCCGGGTTTGACGCATCGTCGTTGCCGGAAGGACGCGATGCCGCAAGCTAAGGGGCCGGCTCGCGCTCCCGAACCAGAAGCATCCTTCGCGCGAGCGGTTTCCCCATCTCCGACCCGTAGCCTCCGGGATGTGCTGCGATGGCATCGGCGCGCTGTCGTCGGATCCAGCCGGGCGCCACCGATATCAAAGTATCGCCAATACCAACGTGCAATCGCCACTCCGGTCCGACGGTCCGAACATCAAATGCGAAACCTGCTCGTTCAGCCGCGAGACGGCTGCAGAGGAGAACCGCCATGTTCGAAACGCCACTCATCCTCACTCGGCGCGATGTCCTCATCGCAGCCGCCGTCACCGGAGTCGTCGCCATGATGCCCTCGCCGCTCTCTGCCGAAACCGGCACCATCAAGCCGTTCCGGGTGCATGTTCCGGAGGAGGCAATCGCTGATCTCCGTCGCCGCATCGCTGCCACGCGCTGGCCGACGCCGGAACTGGTGGCGGATGCCACTCAAGGCGTGCAATTGGCGACCATGAAGACGCTCGCCAAATATTGGGAGACCGAGCACGACTGGCGAAGGGTCGAGGCGCGGCTCAACAGCTTGCCGATGTTCACCACCGAGATCGACGGGCTCGACATTCATTTCATCCATGTACGCTCGAAGCACGCGGGTGCGCTTCCCCTGATGATCACCCATGGTTGGCCCGGCTCCGTCATCGAGCAGATGAAGGTCATCGGCCCGCTAACCGATCCTCTCGCTCACGGAGGCACGGCGGACGACGCGTTCGACGTCGTCATCCCCTCGCTGCCTGGCCACGGCTTCTCCGCCAAGCCAACTGTCACCGGGTGGGACCCGCAACGGATCGCCCGAGCCTGGACGACGCTGATGAAGCGCTTGGGATATACGCGCTTCGTTGCCCAAGGCGGCGATTGGGGCGATGCCGTATCAGAACAGATGGCCGTCCAGGCGCCGCCGGAGTTGGTCGCCATTCACACCAACATGCCGGCGACGGTGCCCAGCGACATCGCGGCGGCTCTCGCGAACGGCGGCCCGGCGCCGGCAGGTCTTTCGCCGGATGAAGCGAATGCCTACGCGCAGCTCGATTTCTTCTACAAACATGGACTTGGCTATGCGCAGGAGATGGCGAACCGCCCGCAGACGCTTTATGCGCTCGATGATTCGCCGATTGGCCTCGCCGCCTGGATGCTGGATCACGACGCGCGCAGCTATGACCTCGTCGTCCGCGTATTTGAGGGGGCGAACGAAGGACTGACACGCGACGATATCCTCGACAACATCTCACTCTACTGGTTCACCGGCACGGCGGTCTCGTCGGCTCGGCTATATTGGGAAAACAAGCTCGCTTTCTTCGCCCCCAAGAACATCGCCATACCGGTGGCCGTCAGCGTGTTCCCCGACGAGATCTACGCGGCACCGAAGAGTTGGGCCGAAAAGGCCTTTCCCAAGCTCATCCACTTCAACCGGCTGGCCAAGGGCGGGCACTTCGCCGCCTGGGAGCAGCCGGCGGCGTTCACCGCCGAGTTGCGCGCAGCCTTCCGGCCGCTGCGTTCGTAAGCCTCCGCGTACCGCCAACAGACCCGAACCCACCCCCTTCCTTCCATTTGCTTCCTCAAGGGAGACATGTCCATGAATCCGCAGAACAAGCTGCTCTACACCGCCAAGGTCCGCACGACCGGAGGACGCGAAGGAGGCACGTCGCGCAGTTCCGACGGCAATCTCGACCTGCGTATCTCCCCTCCCGGCGGCCACGGTACCGGGACCAACCCGGAGCAGCTCTTCGCAGCTGGCTGGTCCACATGCTTCGAGAGCGCGATCGGCATCGCCGCTCGCAAGGGCAAGATCACGCTGCCATCCGGCCTCTTCATCGACGCGGAAGTCGATCTCAGCCTGGTCGACGGCTTCTACACCCTGAGCGCCCGGCTCGATGTCCATGTCCCCGGCGTACCGCGGGACGTCGCGCAGGCGCTCGTCGACGAGGCTCACACCCTCTGCCCCTATTCGCGCGCCACCCACGGCAACATCAGCGTCGCAACGATGGTGACCGTCTG
Source organism: Ancylobacter defluvii (assembly GCF_018390605.1). GTDB lineage: Bacteria > Pseudomonadota > Alphaproteobacteria > Rhizobiales > Xanthobacteraceae > Ancylobacter > Ancylobacter defluvii. The sequence continues at coordinate 20,677 of NZ_JAHBGD010000014.1, read as the reverse complement.
ACGGCCATCAATGCGAGGTGAGGAGGATGATCGATGATCTGTTCATCAACGGGCGAACCCATCGATTCCGGTCGCCGCCGCTTCATCGGCGCGACGGTCGCGATAGCCGCCGCGGCCGAACTCGGCATGCCGCCGATCGCCTTCGCGCAGTCTCGCGATGCGTCGTTCGGACGCGTCCGGCAAGTCGAAGCCGGAGCGCTGAGCATCGGTTACGTCGAGACCGGCGCGCGGGACGTCCCGGCCGTGATCCTGCTCCATGGTTGGCCCTATGACATCCACAGCTATGCCGAGGTCGCCCAGATCCTGGCAGCCGGGGGCTTCCGGGTGATCGTGCCATTCCTGCGCGGCTACGGCTCGACACGCTTTCTGGACGACGCGGCGCCGCGCAATGGACAGCAGGTCGCGTTGGCGATGGACGTGCTGGCATTGATGGACGCTCTGCGGATTCCGAGCGCGATCATCGGCGGCTATGACTGGGGCGCGCGCACCGCCGACATCGTGGCGGCGGTTTTTCCGACACGCTGCACCGCGCTGGTCTCCGTCAGCGGCTATCTCATCGGCAGCCAGGCAGCGAACCGACGCCCACTTTCCCCATCGGCAGAACTGGCGTGGTGGTACCAATACTACTTCGCCACCGAGCGAGGCTGGGCCGGTTACGCGGCCAATACGAGCGACTTCGCCCGCCTGATCTGGCGTATGGCATCGCCGCGATGGATGTTCGATGACGCGACCTTCACCCGTTCCGCGCCGGCATTCAACAACCCGGACCACGTCGCCATCGTCATCCATAACTACCGCTGGCGTCTTGGGCTGGCCGAGGGCGAGCCGCAATACGACGCCATGGAGGAGGCGCTCGCGGCGGCACCGCCGATCTCCGTGCCGACCATAACTATGGAAGGCGACGCGAACGGCGCCCCGCACCCCCGGCCCGAAGACTACGCCGCGAAGTTCACCGGCCGCTATGAGCACCGGACGGTCTCCGGCGGCATTGGGCACAACCTACCGCAGGAGGCCCCGCAGGCTTTCGCGCAAGCTGTCGTCGATTTGAGCCGGAGGTGATCGGTATGACGCTCTCAACGACCTACAACACCATCGAAATCAACGACCTGCCGATCTTCTACCGCGAGGCTGGCCGTCGCGACAGCCCGACGCTACTGCTGCTTCACGGGCTTCCGTCGTCATCGCGCATGTACGAACCCCTGTTGCAGCGCCTTGCGGATCGCTACCGGCTCATCGCTCCCGACTATCCCGGCTTCGGGCACAGTGCCTGTCCGTCCCCCTCCGAGTTTGCGTACACCTTCGATCACCTCGCCGAGATCATGACGGCGTTTGCCGACGAGTTGGGCCTTTCCCGCTACAGTCTCTTCATGCAGGACTATGGCGGTCCGGTCGGATTTCGGATGGTAATGGCGCATCCTGACCGGACGGACGCGCTGATCATCCAGAACGCGGTGGCTCACGAGACGGGCCTCAGTCATCTCTGGGGTCCCCGGCGCGCGTTCTGGGCCGACCGCGCGGCTCACGAGGTGGAACTCCGCCGCAACCTGTTTTCGCTGGAGGCCACCCGCCGGCGTCACGTCGGCAGCGATCCCCGGATCGAGCGTTACGATCCCGATCTGTGGACCGATGAGTTCGCCTTCCTGGGCCGGCCGGGGCAGGAAAATATCCAGACCGAGCTGTTTTATGACTATCGCTCGAACGTCGCCGCCTATCCCTTCTGGCAGGAATGGCTGCGCCGCAACCAGCCGCGGCTTCTGGTCATCTGGGGCAGACATGACCCCTCCTTCGACCTCTCCGAGCCCGAATCCTATCGGCGCGATGTGCCCGAGGCCGACATTCACATTCTCGATGCCGGCCACTTCGCCCTCGATACGGCTGCGGATGAGGTCGCAGCACTCGTCCGCAGCTTTCTAGGAACGGTTGGCGCCAGTGCGCCGCAGGTCACCTACCCGCAATGATCTGACTTTCAATCGCATGGAAACGAGTCATGAACGACACGGAAATTGTCGACTCCAGCTTCAGCGCCATCATCAACGCTCCGATCGACAAGATCGACATACCCGCATGGTGCTTCTCACTGCCGGAGAAAGAGTATCAGGCGTGCTCGCCGGCACATATCGCCGCCGGCTTCACCACGGCAGCCGACGGCCGGCGCATGTCGATCAATGTGGAGGTGATCGGCGGCAGCCTGATGGTCCAGCACTACGTCGAAACGCTCGGCATGAGGGACCATCTGATCCTTGAATCGGTCTCCGACATTTTCACGCCTACGGGGCGGACGACGATCCACATCGTGTGGGAACTGAGCGCACGGGCGATCGACGATCGGACATGCGAGTTCACCAACCATGTCCGCTCCACCGCCACTGACGAGTTCCGCTCGTTTCTCGACCGCCAGGGCATACCGTTCGACGTCTTCCGCGCGCAGCGGGCGCCGATGTCGATCGCCCACAACAGGGGCGAAACCCCGCTTTTCGCCGCGAGCATCGAGCGTGCGGCCCTCAGGAACTGTGCGGCCTCACCGGATTTGGAGACACGAGATGCTGAAGCCAAACTATGACCGGCGGTCGACGGCACTTCTGTTCGTCGATCCCTATAACGACTTTCTGTCGGAAGGCGGCAAGATATGGCCGCACGTCAAGGAGGTCGCGGAGGAAGTCGGCCTCATCGCAAACCTCAGACGCATCAACGAAGCCGTTCGCGATGCCGGCCTCGGGGTCTTCATCGTTCCGCATCGCCGCTGGGAACCCGGCGATTATGAATGCTGGTGTCACCCCAACCCGACCCAGCGTGCGATCATGAAGAGGCATTCCTTCGCGCGAGGCGAGTGGGGCGGCGAGTGGCACCCCGACTTCGCTCCCCGGCCCGGCGATATCGTCGTCAAGGAACACTGGGCCCAGAGCGGCTTTGCGAATACGGATCTCGACCAGCAACTCCGGCAGCATGGCGTTACCCATGTGATCCTCGTCGGCCTGCTCGCAAACACCTGCATCGAATCGACCGGCCGTTACGCGATGGAGCTCGGCTTCCACGTCACGCTCGTGCGGGATGCGACTGCTGCCTTCTCGAGGGAGATGATGCATGCGGCCCACGAGCTGAACGGTCCGACCTTCGCGCACGCCATAGTGACGACGCACGAACTTATCGAGACGCTTCCTCCCGCTCAGGACTGAAGCTGCCATTGCCTTGCCGTGACGCGTTGTGGCCGATGACCAACCACATCAACGTGCAACATCCGGCCGGCGGATATCGGGGTGCGACCTTGCGCAACCCTCCGATCATCTGATCGGTCTCCAACCGAGCGCCGAGCTTTCGCGTCTCGGCGCTCGGTTGGAGACCGATCCTTCGTGAGCTTGATCGTATTTGACGGTGAAGATCCGGATGCCTTCCTCGCCCCACTACGATGTCCTCATGGGCACGTGCAGACTGACAGCAAGGCCGTGCGCCGTCCCCGAAAGGACGGCGCGGCGCTTGCTGCTCTCCCGATATAGGCGCCGGCGGTCAGGCGACCTTCACCTCACTGCTTGCGCCTCTCGCCGGCAGCGTCCAGCCCGGCCGGATGAAATGGCAGGTGTAACCGTCGGGGTAGCGTTCGAGATAATCCTGATGCTCAGGCTCGGCCTCCCAGAAGGCACCGGCGGGCGCGAGCTCCGTCACCGTCTTCCCGGGCCACAGGCCTGACGCGTCGACGTCGAGGATCGTCTCCTCGGCGATGCGCTTCTGTTCCGGGCTGGCGTAGTAGATCGCCGATCGGTAGCTCAGCCCGACATCGTTGCCCTGACGGTTCCTCGTCGTCGGGTCGTGAATCTGGAAGAAGAACTCCAGAATTCGGCGATAATTCGTGCGGGCCGGATCGAAGATGATCTCGATGGCCTCGGCATGGGTGCCGTGATTGCGGTAGGTAGCGTTGGGCACATCTCCGCCGGTGTACCCCACACTGGTAGAGATCACGCCGTCCTGGCGGCGAATGAGATCCTGCATGCCCCAGAAACAACCGCCGGCGAGAACCGCACGTTCCGTTGTCATTTCGTGCCCTCCATGTAAAGCGACGCGGCAGGCGCACAGCGATTGCGCGCCGCACGCCTGCTAAAGATAGGTTTCGCCGTCGACAGAGCAAGCCGGGCGCTTCAAGCCGGTTCAGGCCGCCACGCGGCCCCGCGCCATTTGCTGCGCCACCATGGCCACCCGCTCGCCGAGATGCTCTGCCGTCGACAGGTCAGATGCCGGCGGTGCGACGTCCGGTCCCTCATCGGCATTCGACTGCGCGCCCGCTCCAAGGAAGAAACCCAGCCGGTTGAGGTCGGCTTCGGAGCCGGTCGACAGGTTGTTGCCGGGAGGAAGGCCGAGACTGACCCAATGCATGCCGAGCTGAGCTGCCAGAACGGCGAGCTGCATAAGGGTCGACAGCTTGTCGCCCGACCGGGAGGCCGAATTGGTGAAACCGGCGGCGATCTTGTCGCGCCAGGCGCCGGAAACGAAGATGCTCGACGTGGTCTCCATGAACGCTTTGAACGGGGCGGACACGCTTCCCATGTAGGTCGGCGCGCCGAAAATGATGGCATCGGCTCCGGACAGATCGTCCAGTCGGCTCTTGGCCTCCTCCGATGTCAGATAGAGAACGGAGACATCTGGAACCTTCTCGACGCCGCGCCGGACAGCTTCGGCCTGGCGCGCGGTATGACCGTAGCCGCTGTGGAACACGATGGCGACCCGAATGACGGTCTTGGCGATGTTTCGCTGCAGCATGGCGATCACGCGGCGTTCGCGTCGTGCGGCAAGGCGCGCATCTGCGACAGGAGTCGCAGCAAGGCCTCCGCCCCGGCCGTCGAAGACGCGGGATTCTGGCCGGTGATCAGGCGGCCATCGGTGATGACGAAGCTCTCCCAGTTGGCGGCCTGCTCATAGCGGCCGCCGAGCCGCTTGAGTTCATCCTCGACCAGGAAGGGGACCACCTTAGTCAGCCCGACCTCTGCTTCCTCGCTGTTGGCGAAGCCGGTCACCCGCTTTTCCTTTACCAGCGGCTGACCCTGATCCTGGACATGCCGCAACACGCCCGGCGCATGGCAGACGGCGGCGATAGGCTTGCCGGCATTCCAGAAGGCCTCGATCAGGCGGATCGAAACCGCGTTGTCTGCGAGATCCCACATCGGGCCGTGGCCACCGGGATAGAAGACGGAATCGAAATCCTCCGGGCGCACGCTGTCGAGCTCGACGGTGTTGGCGAGCTCGTTCTGTGCCCGCGCATCCTGCTTGAAACGTGTCATCGCCGGCGTCTGATTCTCGGGAAGGTCGCTCTTGGGGTCGATGGGGGGCTGGCCTCCCTTGACCGAAGCCAGCGTGAGCTCGACGCCGCTGTCGCGGAAAACATAGTACGGCGCGGCGAACTCCTCGAGCCAGAACCCCGTCTTCCGGCCGGTATCTCCAAGCTTGTCGTGCGATGTCAGCACCATGAGAATTTTCATCTCTGTCTCCCTTTGGATGGCGCGGTTGAAATCGCGGACATTACGCGGCGGCCATCGTGGAAAAGCACTGGCACCTTGGTATCGATGATACTTTGGTGTCGCTCGGCGAGATCGCTGCGTGCCCAGCAGCGGGAATACTCGGCCGGCGGAAATCGCGACGCCGCATCGTTGCGAAACCCGGCCTCAGGTGTCGTTCAGCAAATTTCAGACCTTCCCCAAAGATAATTCAGCCGCGCGAACGTATCGTCCTCACGCCACTCATCGGTGGTGCGCACGCCTACGATCACGGACCTGAAAATCGCATATGTCGTTTAGCAGGGAGGTCGCATGCCACTTATCATCCACTCACACAATATTTCTGCGAGATCGAGCTCGCTTCGTCGAGAATGCGAGTCGAGGGCTCGGGTTCTGGTTGTCGATGACGATGAAGATCGTTGGGCCTCGCTACGCCGGGACGTACAGGTACTGGACGCTTTACTCGACGTATCGCCCGCGTTTCCCGATCAACTCGCCTTCAAACGGCCTGAGACACCGATCTGCCTCGTCCTCGCCCTTTCCCACGGCCGCTACGGATTGAAGTTCCTCAGGCAACTCAACGCAGCGGAAAACCCGATCCCGATCATTTTCGTCGCCGAGTCGGCGGACGTCGCCACCTCGGTGGAGGCGATGAAAGGCGGTGCCTTCGATTTCTTTTGCCAGCCCTATCAGGACCTCGACCTTCTAGAGGCCATCGACACTGCCCTCGATCGCGACCGGTTGTGGTGCAAGACGCAACAGCATTTCAACAATCTGACGCGGCAGTACGAGACGCTCAGCACACGCGAACGGCAGGTCATGGAGCAGATCGTCAAAGGCAAGATGAACAAGCAGGTCGCCTTCACTCTCGGGATCAGCGAGATAACAGTAAAGGCACATCGCGGCAGGGTTATGCGAAAGCTGAATGTGACCTCATTGCCAGAGCTGACACGTATCGCGGACACCATCGCGCGCAGAACCACCAATATTGATGATGGAAGCGCCGGCCCGACCATGAAATTCGCCGGCCAGGTCGCTCGCTGATCAGTTCGACGGGCTGCTGGCCGGATCCGTCAATTCGTTCAGCTTGGCCATCAGACTTTCGGCTCGTGTGGTCATTGGAGTTGCGACGCCTGTCGCGAAACGATCGAGTTGGGGTGTCACGAGAGCACGCGCATCCTCGTGATCACCGCGATTGAGCAGTAGCTCCGCGTAAGAGATAGAGGCACACATCGCCCAATACGTGCCCCCTTGCGCGTGGGCCTGCGATAGCGCCTCGGACAACAACTGTTCAGCTTCGGACGTATCGTCGACGTGTAGCCTCGCGACGATTTCTGCTTTATTTCTCTTTATTTCCGGGATGAGCCATCGATAGTCAATATTCGTAGCAATGGTCAACGATCTGTCGATTTCCGCCACCGCTTCCTCAAGGCTGCCGTTCGCGACGAGGGCTTGGGCGAGTTCCACCATGAAGAAGGGATAGAACAGCAGATAGGAGGCCTCCTGCATCCCCGCGAGCCCGGTTCGCAGCGGCGAAATCGCCGCGGCGGGCTCGCCGCGCCTCGCCAGTACGCTACCCCTTATGCACATGCCCGCCGCATGAAACGGTTGCATGCCATGCTTGTAGGCATGCTCGATGAGCTCTTCTCCGATCTGCTCGGAAAGGTTCAGATTTCCGAGGCTCAGGAAAGTGAATCCGGCCCAGACAAGCGCGATGCAGAGAGCCGTCGCATGCTTCGTCTCCCGCGCTTCGGCGACGGCACGCATCGCAGATTGAGCCGCCTTATCAAGTTCCCCCATCGACACCAGATTGACGGTAAGATGACCAGCCGCGGAGGCTCGAAGATCGGAGCCGAGCCGGATGAGGTCTTTCTCCCGCCGTTCGACGGGATAGATGGCGATGGCCCGCTGCAGCCGTACGGTGGCCTCACAATGCGCCGCCAGATAGGTCAGGGAGATACCGACGATCCAGTCGGCGGCTGCGCTGAACTGGATTTCACGATCGCGCGTCATCTCTTCCAGTCGGCGCGCCGCGTCCAGGGCCTCGCCCAGCAAGGCGGAGCGTGACTTGAACAGCCAGATGTCCATGCTCGCGCGCTGCTGGTAATCGGGGTCGTCGAGTCCCTCGGAAAGCCTGAGGCCCTTTGTGAGGGCGACGAGCGAAGCCCCGATCATCCCCTTGGTGTACAACAAGGTCCGCCCGTGGGCGCATTGCAGTATCATCTCGTCACGGGATCCGGCCGCTTTGCCGAGCTGTGACAATGCCTTGCCGCTCCAGTCGCGACATTCGGCGATCAGAGATTCCGCGATCCAGAAGTCGCAGGAAGCTGCGGCGAGCCGGATACCGATGGCGCGGTCGCCCGTCTCAGAGAACGCCCAGGTCAACGCGCCGCGCAGATTGTCGACTTCCCGGCGGTAGAGATGCAATTCGTCGATGGCAGCTTGCAGTCGACTTTCCAGAGCGAAAGGCGAAAACACCTCGAGAAAAAATTCGGCATGACGTCGTGCGACCCGCTCCGCCTCGTCAATTTCCGCAAGCTTGTCGGCTGCATAGGCGCGGGTTGTTTCGAGAAGCCTCCATCGCCCGGCATCGGTCCGGTCCGCTACGATGAGTGACTTGTCGACGAGGTTGGCGAGATGCTCGGCCACGGTCAGATCTCCACCCTTCCGGTCGCTCTCGACCAAGGCCTGCGCTGCCGAAAGCCCGAACGTGCCGGAAATGACCGACAGGCTCCGGAGCAGCCGACGTTCTTCCGCCGGAAGCAGTTCATAACTCCAGTCGAGCGTCGCCCGCAGTGTCTTGTGGCGCGGGACCGCAGTACGTCGCCCCGTCGTCAGAAGGGCGAACCGATTCCCGAGCTCGGCCTGGACGGCGGTGATCCCCAGCGTGGCAGCACGCGCGGCGGCGAACTCGATCGCCAGAGGCATGCCGTCAAGATGCCGGCAGATCGAGGCGATCTTGGGAAGATCTTCGTTCTGCGGCAATATAATCGGGTCAAGAACCTCCGTTCTCGCGATGAACAACGCGACGGCACTGTGTGAACGGAGTTGATCCACCTCGGTTTGTCCGACGTCCGGGACATCCAGCGACGGCACGCGGTAGACATACTCGCCGCCGATCCGCAATACCTCGCGGGTTGTCGTGAGGATGGTCAGTCCTGGACATTGACGCACGAGCGTCTCGGCAAATTTCGAAACGGCGTCGATGACGTGCTCGCAATTGTCGATAAGGAGGAGAAGCTTTGCGGTGCCGATCGACCGGGCGATCGCCTCGGTCGAATTGGCATCCCCCAGCTTGAGCCCGAGCGCAGAGGCGACGGTCGACGGAACGAGATTTGGATCCGACAGCGAGGCTAGTTCGACGAACCAGACCCCGCCCACATAGTCCGGCAGCACCTCACGCGCGGCATGCAGTGCGAGCGTCGTCTTGCCGATCCCGCCGGCGCCGCTCAGCGTAACGATCCGGTATGCCGAGAGCAGACCGTATAAATGCGACAATGCCGCTTCGCGGCCGATCAGATCCGTCACGAGGAGGGGGAGATTGGATCGCGGCCCGACAGGCGTTTCGGGCGGGGATTTGCTCCGGGAGGAGAGCGGCTGCTGGGCGGCCGGCTCGACTTCGACCCCCCAGTCACCCAGCAGGCGATATCCGCGCCCCGACTGCGTCTTGAGCAACGACCTGTGGGGACCGAGCGCTTTTCTGATAGCCGAAATGTGGACCTGCAGCAGGTTCTCGCTGACCGTCGCGCCACCCCAGACACCATCCAGCAATCGATCTTTGGTGACGAGCTCGCCATCCGCCTCGCTCAGAACCTCGAGGATCTCAAATGCTCGACTGCCGAGCGGCGCCGTCACTCCGCCTACCCGGAGCTCCCTCCGGCTGAGATCTATCTCGCACTCGCCTAACGCATAGATGGGCCGAGCGCTATCCAACGGAGTCGAACCTTAGGCTGCGGGAGCCATTTCAGAATAATTCACAAAGTTTCAGATTGTCCACCGTGTGCTGCAAAGCGGGACCGCGGTTTCCCGCTGACCTGCCACCACTTGATGTGCTGGTTGGACAACCCTTACCTCACGCCACAACCGTTACGGGCGTCGCTGCAGGTCGCCAGAAAGCGGAGCTTCGAATGGCTTATTGCGTGGCGCATGCGATAGTGCTGTCGCGTTCGATGACGAGCGATAAATCGTAACCGAAAACGTAGTGGCCGGACTTTTTGGTCACTTCAACAATGCGACCGGGTTTTTCGTATACAGATCCAAGCTAGCAATGCGCTCATCACCGGGCGAGCCACTAACCGCCGAAAAACACCTGTTTTTCGGCGCAACTGCTATGAGGCGTGGCACCGTCGCCAAGCGCCAAGTGGCCAGTGTTTACCCAATACCTGCCACTTGATTGCCCTTGCAGCGACGTCTGCTTTGCGCCGCCTTCTCAGTCATTGATCCGGTAACGGTCGCGGCCAAAAAGCCGACATTAGCGAGGCACGGCACGTAGGCACGTTTGCGCCCCCAAAGCCGACATTCCCTCCGGGCGCCTTTGCCAAGATTGCTTGCGCGGGTCGGAGCTGACTTTGATTATGCGCGATACCGAACAGCATCCACCAAGAGCGCAAAGGCAGGCGTGGGCTGACGGCGGCTTGGATAATAGAGGTGATAGCCGGAGGCAGGGGGCGACCAGTCGGCTAAAACCTGTTTCAGGCGACCGCTAGCAATGTGGTGGCTGACAACATTATCCGGAAGATAGGCAAGGCCCAGACCCGCCAACGCCATATCCAAGGCAAGGGTGATTGTGTTGAACGACATTTGCCCCTGCGGTCGCACCTTGATCTCACGCTCGTCTTTAGCGAACGGCCATGACCAGAGCCCTCCCGAGGTCGGCAGGCGCAAGCCGATACAGATATGGCTCGTTAGGTCTTGCGGCGTGTCCGGCCGCGTGCGCCCCTCGAAGTAAGACGGCGATCCCACCACCGCCATCCCAAAATCGGGGCTGATGCGAACGGCAACCATGTCCTGTGCGACCTGTTCGCCAAGCCGAATGCCCGCATCAAAGCGGTCCGCCACGATGTCTGTCAGACCGTACTCGTTGATGATCTCGACCGAGATGTCGGGATAGTCAGGAAGCAGCTTCGCCAGAGCCGGCGCCAGGATCATCTGCGAAGCATGCTCGACCGATGTAATCCGCAAATGGCCAGCCGGCCGATCGCGAAGTTCCCCGAGGGCTGCCAGTCCAGCTTCAATGCCATCGAAATGCGGGCCGATCGTCAGGAGCAGGCGCTCGCCGGCCTCCGTCGTCGAAACGCTGCGGGTTGTGCGGGTAAGCAACCGCACACCCAGTCGATGCTCCAACATCCGGATCGTCTTGCTGAGCGCAGGCTGTGAAATGCCCAGCCGAGCGGCCGCACGCGTGAAGCTTTGCTCCCGCGCGACGGTCAGAAAGGCGATCAGATCATCAACGGTCCGTCGCATTATTTATAATCTACAGTTATAGCTACAAGACCATTATAGCATCTAATCGTATGGGCGCGCCAGTGGTAGATTGATAGCATTAAATGGAGGCTGAAAGGCCAATATATCAAGCTCGACAGGGAAAACGGCAATCATGAACAAGAATAATTCGTTTATAAATCACGCAAATGACCGCCGTCAGTTCCTTAAATCATCAGTATTGCTTGGAGCCGCGGCGACTATAAGCCCATTTATTATGGGTGGATCGGCTCACGCTCAGCCAGTTACGATTAAATCATTAGGAGGCACGACAATGAAAACAAGAAAAATCGGGAACATGGAAGTCTCGGAGCTTGGCTTCGGATGCATGAACCAAAGCGGCAACTACAACCCTCCCGTCCCAAATGAGCAGGGTGTGAAGACGCTCCGTGCCGCCTTCGAGAATGGCGTGACCTTCTTCGACACCGCCGAGGTGTACGGCCCCTACATCAATGAAGAGCTGGTCGGCGAAGCGCTTCAGCCGATCCGCAATCAGGTCAAGATCGCTACAAAGTTCGGCTTCGCGATCGACGGCACGATTGCCCTGAACAGCCGGCCCGAACATATCCGCAAGGTCGTCGAGGAATCCCTCAAGCGACTACGCACCGACCACATCGACCTCTACTATCAGCACCGCGTCGACCCTTGAAAAACTGGGACTTATAGCCACAGCTGATCGACGTGCACGGTGGGAGGTCCGGCCCTTGTTGAAGGTCCGCTTGTGCCGGTGCCGGCGAAGTCTATTTTTGGCGCTACGAGACACGGACCTGTTGTCGATCAAGATCGACCCACGACAGGGCATCATTCGAATGTCAAAGCCCCGACAATGGCTCAAAAATGTGGGGTGAAATGGCGCTTTTGTGGCGGCAGTGGCGCCAAAAGCGTTGCAAAATCAGTCGTTTAACGAAATAAATTGGCGGAGAGGGTGGGATTCGAACCCACGGTACGCTTGCACGCACAACGGTTTTCGAGACCGTCCCGATCGACCACTCCGGCACCTCTCCGCGCACGAGACGCGGCGGCGGGCGCCGCGTCATGGAGCGCAGGCTCAATAACCGAGGAGTCGGTCTGGCACAAGAGCCTGACCGATCTCTGCCGTCGGATCGGTGGATGAGTAGGCCTAGCGGCGCGCAGCCGAGCTGCACAGCCAGGCAAGCGCCGCCCCGGCGATGCCGGCGGCAAGGATCAGCGCCACCGGATGCCGGCCGGCATGGTGGGTCAGTTCCTGCATGCCGCGGCCATAGGCCTGGCGACCAAAGGTGAGGGCTTCGTCGGCGAGATCCACCGCCTGCCCGCGCGTGCGCTCGCCGATCGCGACCGCATCGTCATAGAGATCGTCGAACTGGGCGGCGGACTGGCGGCGGGCGCCGCCGGCGACGCTGCGCAGCCTGCCGCCGACTTCATCAGCCAGATCGCGGGCCGCACCGGTGATCCGATTCCTGTTCATCTCGTCCTCGCTGGTTTAAAGGCCGGAGCGCCGACCCCCATTCGGCCGGATAACGCCGCAACGCGGCGAAGGTTCAGATCATCCGGGCAAGCGCGGGGCGCCGGCATCCTTTGCGGCTTCTCGGCCGGGCGGAAAACCTTGACTCCACGAGGCCGAGCCCCTATAGGCGCTGCCTTGGCGCGGAAACCGTCCGTGCCGATCCGCAACCGACCGAAAGAAGCCGGTCACGCGCGCTGCGTGGAGACCGGGCTCGAACGAAAGGACATAACATGTTCGCGGTCATTAAGACGGGTGGCAAGCAGTATCGCGTTGCCGCCGACGAGGTCATCACCCTCGGCAAGATCGAAGCCGAAGCCGGCGCCACCGTCACCTTCCCGGTGCTGATGCTCGGCGGCGAAGCCCCGAAGGTCGGCGCTCCGCTGGTCGATGGTGCGTCCGTCACCGGTGAAGTGGTCCGCCACACCCGTGGCGACAAGGTCATTGCCTTCAAGAAGCGCCGCCGGCAGAATTCGCGCCGCAAGATCGGCCACCGGCAGGACTTCACCGTGGTCCGCATCACGTCCATCATCGGCGCCTGAGACCGCAGCGAGAGAATAGGAGAGCACCATGGCTCATAAAAAGGCAGGCGGTTCGTCGCGCAACGGTCGTGATTCGGCTGGTCGTCGTCTCGGCGTGAAAAAGTTCGGTGGCGAAGCCGTCATTTCCGGCAACATCATTCTGCGTCAGCGCGGCACCAAGTGGCATCCCGGCACCAATGTCGGCATGGGCAAGGATCACACCCTTTTCGCCCTCACCGAAGGCCGCGTCGAGTTCCGCAATAAAGCCAATTCCCGAACCTACGTATCCGTGATTCCGGCCGCCGAGGCCGCCGAATAAAGCCGGTGAGGTTTCTTGAAATCCCACCGGTCTCGCCCGACCGGTAGGATTTCTGGAGCCACCGACAATGCTCCGGGTGCCCGAAGGGGAGGCGAGAAGACCGCCTCCCCTTCGTCGTTCCACGCACCAGGAGCCTGCCATGACCATCGTCGAAGCGACCTTAGGGTCGGCCGTTGCCGAGAGCAGTACCCCCGTCCTCGAAACCGGACGCCTGTTTCTGCGCGCCCCGCGAATCGAGGACATGGCCTGGATCGCCGAGCTCGCCGATAACCGGCGGATCGCCGAGATGACCTCCAACATTCCACATCCCTATGGAATGGCGGATGCCGCGGCGTTCGTCGCCAATCTGCCGGTCGGGCCGGATTGCGCGACCTTCGCGGTGTTCATGAAGAATGACGGCTTCAGCCCGCTCGGTCCGTCGATTCCCGTCGGCATGTGCGGCTTCGCCCCGCGCGACGAGGTGGCGCCGGAGATCGGCTACTGGCTGGGCGAGCCCTATTGGGGCCTCGGCTATGCCACCGAGGCGGTGCGGGCGCTGATCGACCATGCCTTCGAGGACCGCAACCTGCCGGCGCTCAATGCGGCGGCGCGGGTGGTCAATCCGTCGTCGCGGCGGGTGCTGGAGAAGTGCGGCTTCCAGTGGACGGGTGTCGGGCTCACGCGGGTGCGCGCGATCGGGGCCTCGGTTCCCGTCGATCGGTTCCGCCTCGAGAAGCGGCTCTGGGCTTCGCTGCGCTCCTGGGGCGCCACGGCCTCGCCGACGCGGCACCTACAAATAAAGCATTGAAGCGCGGCATCGCGCCCGCGATTTGCTATCATAGCGCTCTCCCCGCACCGGTTCCCCGGCGCGGGGAGAGTTTTTCCGAATCTGATCCGCCGAGCTGTAACGTCATGAAATTCCTCGACCAGGCCAAGATCTATGTCCGCTCCGGCGATGGCGGCGCGGGCTGCCTGTCGTTCCGGCGGGAGAAGTTCATCGAGTTCGGCGGCCCGGATGGCGGTGACGGCGGGCGCGGCGGCGACGTGTGGATCGAATGCGTCGACGGGCTCAACACGCTGATCGACTACCGTTTCCAGCAGCACTTCAAGGCCAAGAAGGGCGGCTACGGCATGGGCAAGAACCGCGCCGGCGGCAAGGGCGACGACGTGGTGCTGAAGGTGCCGGCCGGCACCGAGGTGCTGGACGAGGAGGGCGAGACCGTGATCGCCGATCTCACCGAGGTCGGCCAGAAGGTGCGGTTTCTCAAGGGCGGCAATGGCGGCTTCGGCAACGCGCATTTCCAGACCTCCACCAACCAGGCGCCGCGTCGGGCCAATCCCGGCCAGGAGGGCGAGGAGCGGTGGATCTGGCTGCGGCTGAAGCTGATCGCGGACGCCGGCCTCGTCGGCCTGCCCAATGCCGGCAAGTCGACCTTTCTTGCCGCCACCACCGCGGCGAAGCCCAAGATCGCCGACTATCCCTTCACCACCCTGCATCCCGGCCTCGGCGTGGTGCGGGTGGATGGGCGCGAATTCGTGCTGGCCGACATTCCCGGCCTGATCGAGGGCGCGCATGAGGGGGTGGGCATCGGCGACCGCTTCCTCGCCCATATCGAGCGCTGCCGGGTGCTGCTGCACCTCGTCGACGGCACCTCCGAACATGCTGGCAAGACCTACAAGACGGTGCGCCACGAGCTCGAGGCCTATGGCGCCGGGCTGGAGGACAAGCCGGAAATCGTCGCGCTGTCCAAGGCCGACGCGCTCGACCCGGAGCAGTTGAAGCAGCAGGTGGCCCGCCTGCAGCGCGCCGCGCGCAAGAAGCCGCTGGTGCTCTCCGCCCAGTCGGGCGAGGGGGTGACGCAGGCGCTGCGCGCGCTGGCCTTTGTCATCGACGGCAGCCGCAGCGAGGACGAGGCGCGCGAGGTGCAGGAAACGTGGCGACCGTGACGCTCGCCGCTGCAAGGCTCTGAAGCTGCCTGCGGTCGAGACGGCGGGCGGCCTTTGGCCTATAAGCCCGCCCGTCCTCTCCGCCGCCCGCCTTCGAGAGCCATCATGTCCACTGATTCGACCGCCGCCTCCGCTTCCGCCGCCAGCCTGACGGCGGTGCCGCAGATCGCTTCCTTCCGCCGCATCGTGGTGAAGGTCGGCTCGGCGCTGCTGGTGGATTCCGCCCGCGGCCAGCTGCGCCATGCCTGGCTGGCGGCGCTGGCGGAAGATGTCGCGGCGCTGCATCGCGACGGCAAGGAGGTGCTGGTGGTGTCCTCCGGCGCCATCGCGCTCGGCCGCAACCTGCTGAAAATGCCCAAGCGCCCGCTGAAGCTGGAGGAGAGCCAGGCAGCGGCCGCCATCGGCCAGATCGCGCTTTCCCGCTCCTGGTCGGAGGCGCTGGCGCATGAGGGCGTCACCGCCGGGCAGATCCTGCTGACGCTGGGCGATACCGAGGAGCGCCGCCGCTATCTCAACGCCCGCTCCACCATCAGCAAGCTCTTGGAGCTGAAGGCGGTGCCGGTGATCAACGAGAACGACACCGTCGCCACCTCGGAGATCCGCTATGGCGACAATGACCGGCTCGCCGCCCGCGTCGCCGGCATGGCGAGCGCCGACCTCTTGATCCTGCTCTCCGATATTGACGGCCTGTATACCGCGCCGCCCAATGACGATCCCGATGCGCAGCTGATCCCGGTGGTGCCGCGCATCAGCGCCGAGATCGAAGCGGTGGCCGGTGGCGCCGGCACCGAATTGTCGCGCGGCGGCATGAAGACCAAGATCGAGGCCGGCAAGATCGCCACCACGGCGGGCGCGCACATGGTGATCGGCTCGGGCAAGGTGAAGAACCCGATCCGCGCTATCGAGCAGGGGGCGCGCTGCACCTGGTTCCTCGCCCCGGCCAACCCGGTGGCGTCGCGCAAGCGCTGGATCGCCGGCTCGCTGGAGCCGCGCGGGGTGCTGCATCTCGATGCTGGCGCGGTGGCGGCGCTGCGGCGCGGCTCGTCGCTGCTGCCGGCGGGGGTGAAAAAGGTGGAAGGCGAGTTCACCCGCGGCGACGCGGTGATCCTGCGCGGCCCCGACGGCGCCGAGATCGGCCGCGGGCTGGTAGCCTATGACCACGACCATGCCGAGCGGCTGAAGGGCAGGTCGTCCGACGAGATCGCGGGGATCACCGGGTTCGAGGGCAGGAGCGCGATGGTGCACCGGGATGATCTGGTTCTGGGCGGGGGTGGGTGAGGACGCTCGCTCAGGCAAACTATTCTTCGACCGTTTTTGCGGCCTTAGCCTTCCTTAATAGGTGTTGCGCAAAAAGTAGTAATTCAAGCGCCACCTCTTCATTGTCTATCCAATTGAATTCATGAACTACAGGATTTCTTATTCCAAGCATCGCGCCTGAATAAAGAAACTGATATCCCTTATGTTCGTCCTCTTGAGAAGGGATAGATCTCTTTGACCAAGCAAGTTTAGGTGAGCTTACACTGAAAACGTTCTGCATAAGCTGCGTTCCGCTTAGTCCAGTAGATTTTGTTTTTTCTTGGATGAATTTTTCTATAGCTTTGTAAGCTTCCTGTACCGCAAGAGAATAATGCCCCGAGGCAAATAAGTCGCGACTTACATTGTTTATCTCAGGTTCTGTAATTGTCTTCGCGAATACGGCGCTGCCGCCCTCTGTAGAGGGGGCGGATAAGGCGAGCATTCTGGGAGCAGGCAGCGCTAATACAGCTCGAGCTAGGCCAATCTCGAGAGCAAATTCGTGAAATTTCTTGAGACGATCAAGTAACGGAGCCGTCATATAGGTAGCGCCTCATGGCGGAGAAGATCGTTTCAATCTGATCTGTTGTTGCTTCGGCGCTGATATGGATTTGAACATTGATGTTTAGTGGCATCATCGCGGAGCCTGATGAGCCACTCTTTTGCCCATTCGGTATATCCTGTCGTGTCGGTTGCCGGGAGGTGGCCTTCTTCGGAGCGGTCTCTCGAGATGGCGATGGTTTCTGTGGCATCTGTGAGCCACGATTGGGCGACTCACTAGGAGACGCGCTGCTGATAAGCAAGTAGGTTGCTGCTTTGTTGCCCGCCGTTCCGCTGCCTAATCCCTCGCGAGTAAACCACGAGACAACTTTCTGGCGGTCGGCATATCCCCGAGGCGCAACTCCTATCAGGCCTTCGGGGTAGGCGTTCCTGAGTATCTCATCGACCGCTTCGCCATAGGTATCGTCATGGCGCCACTTTTCAGCAAGCGGGGTTGCCTTGCCGTCGTCGTTTAATAGACCGACTTTCCTTAGTTCCGCTACGTACTGCCGAGCGGCGGCTTCCTGAACATTCAGTTCAACGCCAAGGGTGCGTTCGTTGATTGTCATTTTAGGTGAGCGATCTAGAATGCTTCGAACGCCCCACCAAACTGTGCTAGGGATTTGCGGATAACCTGATTTGTCGGCCATGTTCACCTCCTGTTCTAAAAAGTGGCTGAAAATCCAATAGCCGTCAAGTGCCATCAGTTGAGATGCCATAAGAGAGAAGGGTTTGAACGATAGTTTTGTAGAAGGAAATTTCCATCGGAGGCGCGCCTACTAGAGGCGAGGGTGACGTCAGTCTTTGATGGTTTCTTGGTTGTGAGTTGCCCTCCCATGTGGTTCTCCCTTCATCGTGACCACCTCGCTCTCCTGGTCGCCCTATCCTCCCCGGCATGAACCGCCGCACCCTGCTTCTCGCCGCCCCGGTCCTCCTCCTCACGCCGCGCCCCACCCCGGCGCAGCCCGCACCCACGCCGCCCGCATCCTCCCCCTTCACCCCCGCCCTCGACTCCGCCTCGTCGCTCGCCCCGTTGCGCACGGCCCACGTCGCGCACAACAACCAGTTCGCCGCTGCCCGCGCCTATAACGGCGCCAGCCTCACCGCCCCCGCGAATATCAAATCCGCCTCGAAATCGGTGATGTCGGCCCTTGTCGGCATCGCCATCGACAAGGGCGTGCTTGAAGGCCCCGACCAGCCCATCGCGCCGCTGCTGGCGCGCGATCTGCCTGATGATCCCGATCCGCGCCTCGCCAAGGTCACCATCGGCAATCTGCTGTCCATGCAGGCGGGGCTGGCGCGCACCTCCGGGCCGAATTACGGGCGCTGGATCGCATCAGGCAACTGGGTGCGCGCCGCGCTGGCGGAAGAATTCGAGGCCGAGCCCGGCGGCTTGATGCTGTATTCCACCGGCTCGACGCATCTGCTCTCCGCCATACTGACGCGCAAGACCGGGCGTCCGGCGCTGGCGCTGGCGCGCGACTGGCTCGGCCCGGTGGAGGGTTTCGCAATCGCTTCCTGGGACCGCGACCCGCAGGGCATCTATTTCGGCGGCAACCAGATGGCGATGCGGCCGTCCTCGCTGCTGGCCTTCGGCGAGCTCTACCGGCGCGGCGGTCTCACCGCGGACGGCACCCGCATCGTCTCGCAGGCCTGGATCGACGAGAGCTGGCGCGTGCGCACCCAGTCGCGCTTCACCGGCGACGGCTACGGCTATGGCTGGTTTCGCCGCCGGCTGGGCGGGGCGGATGTCGCCTATGCCTGGGGCTATGGCGGGCAGATGCTCTATATCGCGCCCGAGCGCGGCCTCACCCTCGCCATGACCTCGGCTACCGACAGCCCAGCCGGCCGTTCCGGCCATCGCGACGACCTGCATCGCCTGGCCGCGACGCTGATCGAGGCCGCCGGCGCGGGTTGAATGCACGTTCAATCCGCTTGCGGTTTGGCCGGGGTCGAAACCGAAATTATTTCGTCGCTGTTCAATTCGCGCTTAATTCGCGTGCATGCACCGGCGCGAATCTGCTGAAATCGACATCAGGCAGGCTTGATTTTCCGGCCGGAGGCCCGGTTTTTGCCGGCGGGCGGCGATGATTCGACGCCGGCCGTGTCCGTGGCACGCTTCCTGCTCACCACCTCGCATCCAGTCCGCCACAAGGCGGCGCCAGAGCGAGGACGAGGACGTGACGAAGCAGACTGACCTTCGCAACTCGACGAACCTGACCCTTCTCGCCGCGCGGGGCTTCACGCGGCGCACCCTGCTGAAGGGTGCGCTCGGCGCCGGCGCGGTCGCCGCCTCCGGCCCGTGGCTGGTGAAGGACGCCTTCTCCTCCTCCGGCGAACTCAGCCTGCTCAACTGGGACGACGAACTGCCGAACCCGGTGATCCCGAACTTCGAGAAGAAGACCGGCATCAAGGTGAAGACCACCCCGTTCTCGCAGAACGAGGAGCAGATCAACAAGCTGCAGGCCACCGCCGGCGAGGGCTTCGACCTGTGCGAGCCCACCCGCGACCGCGCGCCGCAGTTCAAGGAACTCGACGTCCTCGCGCCGTTCGACACCAACAAGCTGCACCTCGACAACCTGCTGCCCTCGATGCTGGAAGCCTCCACCAGCGTGTGGACCTGGGACGGCAAGCTCTATCACGTGCCGCATTGCTGGGGCTCGGAGGCGATCGCCTGGCGCACCGATCTCGCGCCCGGCCTCACCTATGACAAGCTGAGCTACGGCACGCTGTGGGCGCCGGAGTTCAAGGGCAAGATGCAGGGCCGCCCGCACTCGCTGCTGCTCGGCATCGGCCTGTGGATGGACCACACCGGCAAGCTCCCGTCCAACCGCATGCTGGATGCGTTCAAGGACGAGGAGACGATGAAGAAGATCTACGACGTCATCCTCGCCTATGCGATCGAGAACAAGGCGCAGGTCAAGCAGTTCTGGGATTCGTCGGACAATACCAAGTCCGGCTTCATGGAGAATGGCTGCGTCATCGGCCAGACCTGGGACGGCCCGCCGCTGTCGCTGAAGAAGCAGGGCAAGCCGGTCACCTATATGGCGCCGCAGGAAGGCGCCATCACCTGGGTCGACGGCTGGGCGATCACCAAGGGCGCCAAGAACATCGACCAGGCCTATGAGTGGCTGAACTACATCCACTCGCCGGAAGTGTCGGCGCAGGTGGCGGATGGCTCGGGCTATAATCCGGTGGTCAAGGGCTCCGATGCCTTTCTGTCCGAGGTTGCCAAGAAGAACTTCTCCGAGGCCTATCCGGGCGACGCGCTCTCCAAGCTGTGGAGCCGCCCGCCGGAGCCGTCGTGGTACGCCGAGCTGCGCACCCAGTACGCCGAGAAGTTCAAGGCGGCCTGATCGCGCCAAGCACGCTGCCGGAGCCGATCCGTCGGCTCCGGTTCCCGCGCGAGGCGGCCTTCGCCGCCCGCGTTCCGTCCGCCGCCCTTCTCCGCCGTGTGGCGGTCAGTCGAGAACAGACCGGAGACCCTATGGCCGCAGCCGTGGAGCTCGACGGCGTCAATGTGACGTTCGGGGATTTCGTCGCCGTCCGTGACGCCAATCTCACCATCGAAGCCGGGGAGTTCTTCTCCTTCCTCGGCCCGTCCGGATGCGGCAAGACCACGCTGCTGCGCGCCATT
>NZ_JAHBGD010000013.1:32452-272720 GCF_018390605.1 Ancylobacter defluvii | reverse complement strand
CATGCCGAATCTCGATGCCGCCAACATCGCCTACCAGATGGTGAAGGTGTTCGGCGACGCGCTGCCGGTGGGGCCGATCCTGCTGGGAACCGCCAAGCCGGTGCATATCCTCACCCCCTCGGTGACGGCGCGCGGCATCGTCAACATGACCGCCATCGCCGTGGTCGAGGCGCAGGGCTGATCGTTTCAGCTCTCAGGAGGCGGGATGCCGGCCGGCGTCTCGCCGCAGGAGAAGACAGCAGATGATGTTTCGTAAGTCCTTTGCGCTCGCCCTGTTCGCGGCGGCGGGCCTTGCGAGCCTGTCGAGCGCGCCGGCCGGGGCGCAGAACCGCGCCACCACCGGTGCCATCGTCGGCGGCGTCACCGGCGCGGTGGTCGGCGGCGCCGTGACCGGCAGCGGTTCCGGCGCACTGGTGGGCGGTGCCATCGGCGCCGGCACCGGGGCCGTCATCGGCGCCCAGTCCGACCGCAACCGCCGCGTCCGTTCCTACTATTTCTGGCGCCGCGGCAACTGCTATCTCCGGCAGTCCAATGGGCGGGTGGTGCGGGTGCATCGGCGCAATTGCCGGTAACGGGACGGGATTTGTGGCGCGATTGTGGCGGATTCTGCCGTGCAAAAGCCATAATCGTGACCATCCTGTGCGCAGTCTCGTTTGGCTAAAGAACCGTCCGGCGTCCGGGCGGTTTGTCAGCCTGTCTAAGCGTGGCGAGCGCACGGTTGCCGCCCAGCATCCGGCGTGCATGTAATAACATCGTCTTCCGAAGGTTTTATCGATGGCTGATACCGGCACCGTGAAGTGGTTCAACGAGCAGAAGGGCTACGGCTTTATCCAGCCCGACAGCGGCGGCAAGGACGTGTTCGTCCACATCAGCGCGGTTCAGCGCTCCGGCCTGCAGGGCCTGCGCGACGGCGAGAAGCTCTCCTTCGAGCTGCAGACCGACCAGCGCTCGGGCAAGACCTCCGCGGTCAATCTGCGCCCGCTCTGACTGTAGTCGTTTCCGGTCTCTCTACGTCTGGGGCCGGAACGCTTAATCCGCGATAGATTACCGCCGTTCCTTACGGAGCGGCGGTTTTCTTTCATGGAGCGCTCGGTTGGCGGCGGAGACGCTTGCATTGCCGGTCATTCCGTCTAGTCTCTCCTGCGACTTTGGACGAATTACTGGGTCGTTTCACCTGCAGTTGCCGGTGCACGTTCAGAATTTCTTCCAAATTCGAAAAGTGGCTGCGGCCGCACACTGTAACCTTAGGCGAGAGACTACCCTCTATGTCGACCCAGACCGGCACCGTTAAGTGGTTCAATGATCAGAAGGGCTATGGATTCATCCAGCCCGACAACGGCGGCAAGGATGTGTTCGTCCACATCAGCGCCGTGCAGCGCTCGGGCCTTCAGGGCCTGCGCGATGGCGAGAAGCTCTCCTTCGAGCTGCAGACCGATCAGCGCTCGGGCAAGACCTCGGCCGTCAATCTCCATGTGAGCTGATCTCGCGCGGGCGGCCACCGTCGCCCGATCGACACGGAAAAGCCGCCTTGCCCAACCGGCAAAGGCGGCTTTTTCTTTGCGCCGGCAATCGGGCCGAGAGGTGTCGCCGACGGCAAGGAGCGCGGCGGGGCGTACCGGCCGTGGCGGGCTGCGCAGCGCCCGTGCACTCTAGCTGCGGGTGACGGGGACGCGCGGGCGCTCCAGCAGCGTCATCGGGTGGCCCTGATAGGTGCCGTCGCCAAAGGCGACGAAGCCGAGCTTGCCGGCGACATGCAGCGAGGCGGTGTGCTCGGGATGGATGATGCAGGTGACGCGCTCGCCGGTGCCGTGCCGTGCCGCCCAGTCGAGCGCGGCGCGCATCGCCTCTTCCGCCAGCCCCCGGCCTTGCGCCGCGCCGACCAGCGCCCAGCCGGCCTCCATGGTGCCCTCGATCGACGGGCTGATCGCCCGCTTGAGATCGTGGAAGCCGGCCTCGCCGATGAAGGCGCCGGTTTCGCGGTCCTCAACGGCGAAGAAGCCGAAGCCGAGATGGTGCCAGAGCCCGATCTGGCGCAGGAACCGGCTCCAGGCCGCCTCGCGCGGCAGCGGGGTGCCGCCGATGAAGCGGATGACGGCGGCTTCGCTCCACATCGCCGCATAGGCGTCGAATTCGTCGCTGCGATAGCCGCGCAGCCGGAGCCGCGGGGTGAGGAGGGGCGGGATCTCGACCATGGTGCTCTCGGATATCGGCCGGTGCCGCCGCCGGCCCACTCTGGCGTCTGCGGCGGCGGTTCCGGCCCGGGATGGGCGGGGCTCGGTCTTGCGCGCGTCAGTCCTTGCACGTCAAGCCTTGCGCGTCAGGCTTTGCGCGTCAGGCCGCACGCCCATCATAGGGCGCCGGGGTGAGGGCGGCGAGGTCGATCTCTTTCAGCGCCCGGACATTCACCGCCGCCATCGGCGTACCGTCCGGCAACTGGCCTCTCGCGAACGGCTCGACGCCGCAGGTGTCGCAGAACATGTGGCCGATGACGTGACGGTTGAAGCGGTATTCGTTCAGCCGGTCCTCGCCGGCGGTGATGCGGAAGGCGTCGGCGGGAGCGAAGGCGAGGATCAGCCCCTTGGCCGAGCAGATCGAGCAATTGCAGGCGATGGCGCCGGCGAGGTCGAGGCTCACCTCGAACTGCACCGCACCGCAATGGCAGGCGCCGGTATGGAGCTTCGCGGCGGCGGCGGGAGCATCGGACATCGGGCCTCCTGTCGGATCGAGTCGTGAGACCGGAAGGGTGGACGAGGGGGAGGGGGATGTCGAGATGAGGGCGCGCGTCCGGCCCTTTGGAGGGGCTCGCGGGTGGCTCCTTGGGCTTGGCCGGCGAACCCGGTCGGTTCGGCTCGCTGCTTGCCGCTGGTGCTCGCGCGGCGCGCCGGTCATGCTGATGGGCGCGCTGGAGCAGGGGGGAATGCAGCATCGTTATGCGGGAGACATCGGCGACTATATGAAGCTCGCCATCCTGCGGGCACTGGCCCCAGGCCGCCGGCTGGGTATCGGCTGGTGGCTCTATCCCGACGAGAGCCACGACGGCGCCGGGCGGCACATCGCTTATCTACAACGTCCCGACCGCTGGCGCACGCTGGATCCGGTGCTGTTCGACCATCTGGGTGCCCTGGTCGAGGGCGGGCAGCGCCATGTGTCCGGGCTGCAGCATGAGGGGCTGCTGCCCGGCGCGCTCTATTTCGACGAGATCATCCCTACCGTCGGCACGCCTACGGAGCGCCGGCTGGCGCGGACCGATTGGCTGGACCGGCTACGCGCAAAGCTGGAGCCGGCCGATCTGGTCTTCCTCGATCCCGACAATGGTTTCGAGACCAAGGGCTTCGATCCGGGCGCCGCCAAGGCGGGCAAGAGCGTCGCCCTAGCGGAGATCGTCAGCCTCAAGGCGCCGGGGCGGTTCCTCGTCGTCTATCACCACCAGACCCGCATGAGCGGCGGCCGGGCGGCCGAGCTCGAACATTGGGGGCAGCGGCTGCGCGAGGCCGGCTTCGAGCGGGTGGATGCGCTGCGAAGCTCGGCATTCTCCGCGCGCTTCTTCTTCCTGCTGGAAGCGTCCGAAGCGATGCGTGCGGCGGCCCACTCGCTCGCCGCGCACGGCTCCGGGCGGATCGCCTGGTATCCCGATCTCGGGCAACGGGAGGCGGGTACACTGATCAAGTCGGTCGGTTGGTGGAAAGCCGGCTAAGGAAATGAGGCGATGCCCCCGGCGCAGGCCGATGAAGCCGGTCAATGAAAAAGGCCGGTAGATCCGGCCTTTCCGCATTGTATCGATGCCGGCGGCGATGGGTTCAGTTGCGCCGCCGAGGAGAAAGGGTCACGAGCACCCCGTCGTGCTACCGCAGGTCTCGCACTTCAGGCAGGTGCCGTTGCGCACCATGGTGAAGTTCTGGCACTCGGGGCAGGACTCGCCTTCATAGCCCTTGGCGCGGGCGATGGCGCGGGCCTCGGCCTTCGACGGCTGGGCGGCGCTTGCCGCCGGCGCCGACCACGGCAGCGCGTCGGTCTCACCCGCCGCTTCCGCCTCGTCCTCCAGCTCCGGCTTCAGCGCCGTGGCGCCCTGGGTCAGGCCGCCGCGCAGGGTGGTGACGTTCACCGCCGCGCCCTGCACGCCGCCGGCGGAGCGGGTCTCGCTGCCCACCGCCGAGGAGGGCACCACCATCAGCCCGACCGAACGGCCGCGCGTCAGGCCCTTGGAGACCATGCGCGAGGCCGGGGTCGCCGCCGGGGCGGCCTTGCCCTCGTCCACGCCCTTGCCGAGCGCGTCGAAATTCGACTCGCTCAGATCGACATGGCCGAGATCGTTGCGGCCGAGATAGGAGACGGCGAGCTCGCGGAAGATGTAGTCGAGGATCGACGTCGCATATTTGATCGTGTCGTTGCCCTGCACCGGGCCGGCGGGCTCGAAGCGGGTGAAGGTGAAGGCGTCGACATATTCCTCCAGCGGCACGCCGTATTGCAGGCCCAGCGACACCGAGATGGCGAAATTGTTGATGAAGGAGCGCAAAGCCGCGCCTTCCTTGTGCATGTCGATGAAGATCTCGCCGAGGCGGCCGTCATCATATTCGCCGGTGCGCAGATAAACCTTGTGGCCGCCGACCACTGCCTTCTGGGTGTAGCCCTTGCGGCGGTCCGGCATCTTCTCGCGGTCATGCACCGCGACGATGCGCTCGACGATCTTCTCCACCACCTTCTCGACGATCTGCGTCGTGCGGGCGGCGGCGGGCTTCTCCAGCAGCGCCTCGACCGCGTCCTCCTCGTCGTCCTCATCGGCGACGAGCTGCGAGTTCAGCGGCTGGGAGAGCTTGGAGCCGTCGCGATAGAGCGCGTTGGCCTTCAAGGCGAGGCGCCAGGAGAGCAGGTAGGCCTCCTTGCAGTCCTCGACGGTGGCCTCGTTCGGCATGTTGATGGTCTTGGAGATGGCGCCCGACAGGAAGGGCTGCGCCGCCGCCATCATGCGGATGTGGCTCTCCACCGAGAGGAAGCGCTTGCCGATGCGCCCGCAGGGATTGGCGCAGTCGAACACCGGGTAGTGCTCGACCTTGAGGAAGGGCGCGCCTTCCAGCGTCATGGCGCCGCAGACATGGATGTTGGCGTTCTCGACGTCCTTCTTCGAGAAGCCGAGGAAGGACAAGAGGTCGAAGGCCGGATCGGCCAGCTTGTCGGCGGGGACGCCGAGCTTGGCCAGCGTGTCGTCGCCGAGCGTCCAGCGGTTGAACACGAACTTGATGTCGAAGGCGGCCTTCACGCTGCCGTCGATCTTCGACAGCATGGCGTCGTCGAAGCCCTTGGCGCGCAGCGAACCATGGTTGATCGCCGGGGCCTGGGTGATCGAGCCATGGCCGACCGCATAGGCCTCGATCTCGGCGATCTGGCTCTCGGAATAGCCGAGCGTGCGCAGCGCTTCCGGCACCGCGCGGTTGATGATCTTGAAGTAGCCGCCGCCGGCCAGCTTCTTGAACTTCACCAGCGCGAAATCGGGCTCGATGCCGGTGGTGTCGCAATCCATGACGAGGCCGATGGTGCCGGTGGGCGCCAGCAGCGTGGTCTGGGCGTTGCGGTAGCCATGCTCGACGCCGAGCGCCAGCGCCTGGTCCCAGGTCGCCTTGGCGCGTTCGATCAGGATGGGCTCGGGGCAGGAGGCGTGGTCGAGCGGCACCGGGCTGGTGGCGAGCGCCTCATAGCCGCCAGCCTCGCCATAGGCGGCGCGGCGATGGTTGCGGATGACGCGCAGCATGTTCTCGGCATTGGGCGCGTAGTTCGGGAACGGCCCGAGCTCCTTCGCCATCTCGGCCGAGGTGGCGTAGGACACGCCGGTCATGATCGCGGTGAGGGCGCCGCCATAGGCGCGGCCTTCCGCCGAATCATAGGGGATGCCGGAGGTCATCAAGAGGCCGCCGATATTGGCGTAGCCGAGGCCGAGCGTACGGTACTCGAAGGAAAGCTTGGCGATCTCCTTCGAGGGGAACTGTGCCATCAGGATCGAGATTTCCAGCACCACCGTCCACAGGCGGCAGGCATGCTCGTAGCTCTCGACATTGAAGGTGCCGTCGGCGTTGCGGAACTGCAGCAGGTTCAGCGAGGCGAGGTTGCAGGCCGTGTCGTCGAGGAACATGTATTCCGAGCACGGGTTCGACGCACGGATCGGGCCGCCGGCCGGGCTGGTGTGCCAGTCATTGATGGTGGTGTGGAACTGGATGCCGGGATCGGCGCAGGCCCAGGCGGCGTGGCCGATCTTCTCCCACAACTCGCGGGCCTTCAGCGTCTTGGTGATCTTGCCGGTGGTGCGGCCGACCAGGTTCCAATCGGCATCGGCGCCGACCGCGTTGAGGAAGGCGTCGTCGACGCGGACCGAATTGTTGGAATTCTGCCCGGCGACGGTGAGATAGGCCTCGGAATCCCAATCGGTGTCGTAGACCGGGAAATCGATGTCCTTATAGCCCTGCTGGGCGAACTGGATGACACGGCGGATGTAGTTCTCCGGCACCTGCGCCTTCTTGGCGGCACGGATCTCGCGCTTCAGGGCGGTGTTCTTCTCCGGGTCGTAGCAGTCGGCGCCGTCGCCTTCGCAGTTCACGCAGGCCTTCATGACGGCCTTCATGTGCCTGGCGACGAGCTTGGAGCCGGCGACGAGGGCGGCGACCTTCTGCTCTTCCTTCACCTTCCAGTCGATATAGGTCTCGATATCGGGATGGTCGGCGTCGACTACCACCATCTTGGCGGCGCGGCGGGTGGTGCCGCCCGACTTGATGGCGCCGGCGGCGCGGTCGCCGATCTTGAGGAAGCTCATCAGGCCGGAGGAACGGCCGCCGCCGGAGAGCTTCTCGCCCTCGCCGCGCAGCGCCGAGAAATTGGAGCCGGTGCCGGAGCCATATTTGAACAGGCGAGCCTCACGCACCCACAGGTCCATGATGCCGCCCTCGTTCACGAGGTCGTCGCCCACCGACTGGATGAAGCAGGCATGCGGCTGGGGATGCTCGTAGGAGGACTTCGAGCGGGTCAGCTTGCCGGTGACGTAGTCGACATAGAAGTGGCCCTGGCCGGGGCCGTCGATACCATAGGCCCAGTGCAGGCCGGTGTTGAACCATTGCGGCGAGTTCGGCGCCGCCATCTGCATGGCGAGCATGTAGCGGTGCTCGTCGAAGAAGGCCTGCGCGTCCTCCTCCGAATCGAAGTAGCCGCCCTTCCAGCCCCAATAGGTCCAGGTGCCGGCCAGGCGGTCGAAGACCTGCCGGGCATCGGTCTCGCCGATGACGCGTTCCTTCTCGGGCAGGGCGGCGAGCGCCTTGTCGTCGGCCGCGCCGCGCCACAGGAAGGAGGGAACGGTCTCCTCCTCGACGCGCTTCAGCCGGGCAGGCACGCCCGCCTTGCGGAAATATTTCTGCGCAAGGATGTCGCTTGCTACCTGGGAGAAGTGCTCGGGCACCTCGATCCCTTCCAGGCGGAAGACGATGGAGCCATCCGGATTGCGGATTTCGCTCGTCGCGGTGCGGAACCCGATGTCCGCATAGGGTGACCGGCCGGCCTTGGTATAGCGGCGCTCGATGCGCATGATCTTCGTCCCCAACTCGCTCCGAGGCGCGGCCCTGTCGTGGCGCGCCTTGTTCGATAAGGCTTGGCTCTCCGTCCAAGCCACCCCTGTCTCGTCTGGAAACAACCGCCCGAGGCGCCTGCCGTTTCCATTTCTTTGCTGAACCCGCACGCAAAAACGCTCCGGCGTTGCCGCCGGAAAAACGCGATGACTGGGCTGAAGTCACTACCGGACCGACACGAACGCCAAACCGCCGAGAGTGAAATCAACCTGAATGAATCGGCGTGTGAGGTCAAGATATAGGGGGTCGGTAAACAGAACCTCTACATCTCGTAGATAGGGGCGGGGGGCTTCACATTCCACCCCGAGCCCTTATCGAGCGCGGATTCGTGATCCGAGTCCAGCCGGCGGGCCGCACAAATGCGAGGCGGCCGGAACTACGAGAAAAGTGGGGACAGTCTCCCAGGCCATATTTTAATGCGTGCTCATGACAGGCGTGCGTAGGCCCCGCATGTGCCTCGCCGCGAGCCAGCGCATGCCCGCCCTGCATTTGCGCCGGTGGACAGACAGGCTCCGGCGCCGCAGAACGGCCCTCCTACCGGAGAGCGCCGATGAACGGAGCGGATGAGCGGCCCCATGGGACCGCCAGCGACCTCACCTTTTTTCTTCTCGCCCTCGCGGCGGGGGCCGGGGCCGCGAATCTCTATTATGCCCAGCCGCTGATCGCGCTGATCAGCGCCGATATCGGCCTCGACGAAAGCGTGGCGAGCCTCGTCGTTACCCTCGGCCAGATCGGCTACATCGCCGGCCTGCTGCTGGTGGTGCCGCTGGGCGACGCGATCGAGAATCGCCGGCTGTTCGGCCTGGTGCTGCTCTGCGCCTGCGCTGGGCTCATCGCCGCGGCCGGCGCGCATTCGCCGCTGGTGTTCGCCGGCGCGGCGGTGATCTTCGGATTCGGCTCGGTGGTGGCGCAGGTGGCGGTGCCGTTCGCCTCGCATCTGGCACGGCCGGAGGAGCGCGGGCGCAAGGTCGGCAATGTGGTGAGCGGGCTGATGGCCGGCATCATGCTGGCGCGGCCGGCCGCCAGCCTCATCGCCCACTGGTTCGGCTGGCGGGCGGTCTTTCTTGCCTCGGCAGTGCTGATGCTGGCGCTGGCGGCCGGATTGCGCCTGCTGCTGCCGCCGCGCCGGCCGCAGGGCGGGCTCAGCCTGTGGGCGCTGCTCGGTTCGTTCCCGACGCTGCTGCGCACCCAGCCGGTGCTGCGCCGGCGCATCGCCTACCAGATGCCGATGTTCGGCGCCTTCATCCTGTTCTGGACCGCGGTGCCGCTGGAACTCGCCGGGCCGGCCTTCGGCTTCGACCAGAGCGGCATCGCGCTGTTCGCCCTCGCCGGCGCGGCCGGGGTGTTCGGCTCCTCGCTGGCGGGACGGCTGGCCGATCGCGGCTATTCGCGGCTCGGCACCGCGCTGGCGCTTGCCGGCGCCGCTATCGGCTTCGCCATCGCCGCCATCGGGGTGGCGTACAGCTCGGTGGCGGCGCTGGTCATCGGCGCGGTGGTGCTCGACCTCGCGGCCGCCGCCAACCTGGTCTTCGGCCAGCGGGCGCTGTTCATGCTCGATCCGGCGATCCGCTCGCGGCTGAACGCGCTCTATATCGCGCTGTTCTTCCTCGGCGGGGCGCTGGGCTCGGCGATCGCCAGCCCGCTCTATGTGCTCGGCGGCTGGTACGCGGTGTCGGCGGCGGGCGTAGTCGCCATGCTCGCCGCGCTCGGTTATTTTGCCACCGAAGCGCGCGGCACAGCGGCCTGACGCCACGCTACACCGCTCCTTGTCTGGACAGGCGGCGGCGCGGGTGGCATGTTCCCGCCAATCCAGCTCTCGGCCCTTCTCGGCCTTCAGGGACGCAGCCCGTGAATCTCTCGACCTTCGTCACCGAACTCTTCACCTGGTGGAACGGCAACACCATCGGGACCCGCGTCCACACCTGGCGGTACGGCGAGTTCGTCGGCGAGGACCAGTTCGGCAACAAGTATTATCGTACCAAGGGTGGTGCCATCGACCCGGCCCTCGGCTTCGAGCGTCGCTGGGTGATCTTCAACGGCTATGCCGAGGCGACCGCGATTCCGCCCGGCTGGCACGCCTGGATGCACCAGCGCTCCGACGTGCCGCCGAGCCAGGAAAGCTACAAGGCGCACGAGTGGGAGAAGCCGCACCGCGCCAACCCGACCGGCACCGCCGACGCCTATCGGCCGGCGGGCTCGACGCTCGGCTTCGGCCACCGCCCGGCGGTGACCGGCGACTACCGGGCCTGGACCCCGGAGTGAGCGAAGCCGGCGCGGTGGCGCTGCGCGCGTTTGTGAGCCGCCGTATCGCGCGGCCGCCCCTACATCGCCGCATTGCCTCGCCATCTGCCGACAGGCGGGCCGCGCTGCGGACGGCGCCGATAGAGGCTGCATCATGACTTCGGTTTCGACCGCCGCGCTTCGACGCTCCCGGCTTCGGCGCGCGCTTGCCACCACGCCGACCTTCGCGCTCGCGTTCGCCTTGCTGTCGGGCGTGCCGGCCCTCGCCCAGCAGGGCTGGCAGGGCGGGGTCGAATCGGCACCGCTCGCCCCGCCGACCGGCGGGCCGGTAGAGAACCCCGATTCGCCGCTGCCGGGCGGTCCCGGCGTGCCCTCGATCATGGAGCCGCCGACCGGCGGCGAGGCACCGCGCGCCGAGGAGCCGCGTGCCCCCGCCGCGCCGCCGCCGGAAGTGCCGGGCAGCGCCACGGTGGGCCCGCAGGGCGATATCGAGGTGGTGCAGCCGCCGGCGCAGAAGATCGCCAACAAGACGGCGGTGTTCTCCGGTCTCGACAAGATCACCGGCCGCATCATCACCTTCGACGCCGCGGTGGGCGAGACGGTGCAGTTCGGCGCGCTGCGCATCACCCCGCGCGCCTGCTACACACGGCCGGAGAACGAGACGCAGAACACCACCGGCTTCGTCGAGGTGCAGGAGATCGCGCTCGACGGCGAGATCAAGCCGCTGTTCGGCGGCTGGATGTTCGCTTCCAGCCCCGGCCTGCACGGCATCGAGCACCCGATCTATGATGCCTGGCTGATCGACTGCAAGCAGTCGGCGCCGGTGATCGCCTCGCCGGGCCCCCAGCAGTAGAAATCCGCTTCGCTGCCTTGCAGCGCCTGGGCGAGCAGCGCGGTGTAGCGCTGGCGCGTCACCTCGACGGCGCCGAAGCTGCGCAGGTGGTCGGTGACGAACTGGGTGTCGAGCAGCGTGAAGCCGCCCTTCTTCAGCCGTGCCACCAGATGCACCAGGGCGACCTTGGAGGCGTCGCGGGCGCTGTGGAACATGCTCTCGCCGAAGAAGGCGCGGCCGAGCCTGACGCCGTAAAGCCCGCCCACCAGTGCGCCGTCCTGCCAGGCCTCGACCGAGTGGCAATAGCCGCGCGCGTGCAGGTCGCAATAGAGCTTGTGGATGCGGGCGTTGATCCAGGTGGAGGGGCGTCCCTGCGCCGGCGTCGCGCAGCCGCGCATCACCGCCTCGAAATCATGATCGATGCGGATCTCGAACCGATCCGCACGCACGGTGCGGGCGAGGCGGCTGGAGATGGAAAAGCTGTCGAGCGGGATGATGCCGCGCTTGTCCGGCTCGATCCAGTAGAGGCCGGGGTCGTCCGCGCTTTCCGCCATGGGGAAGATGCCGCAGGCATAGGCCTTCAGCAGCACCTCCGGGGTGATCTCGACCTGTTGTTCGCGCGGGCGTGACATGCGTGCAGCATGACGTAGTGGAACGAAGGTGTGAAGGCTCGTGCCGGCCGGATCCGCAAAGAGTGAAGGCGCCCGAGGGCGCCTTCAGCAGGGTTCAGCTGGCCGGCTCGCCTTCGGCGAGGAAGGCTTCGAGCCAGTGGATGTCATAGGCGCCGCGCTTGATGTCGTCATTGACCACCAGCTCGCGGAACAGCGGCAGCGTGGTCTCGATGCCCTCGACCACGAACTCGTCCAGCGCCCGCTTGAGACGGGCCAGACACTCGGTGCGGTCGCGGCCGTGGATGATCAGCTTGCCGATCATGCTGTCGTAATAGGGCGGGATCGAATAGCCCTGATAGACCGCCGAATCCATGCGCACCCCGAGGCCGCCCGGCACGTGCCAATAGGCCAGCTTGCCCGGTGAGGGGCGGAAGGTGCGCGGATGCTCGGCGTTGACGCGGCACTCGATGGCGTGGCCCCGCAGGATCACGTCTTCCTGGGCGAAGCTCAGCGCCTCGCCGGCGGCGACGCGGATCTGCTCGCGGATCAGGTCGAAGCCGGTGATCGCCTCGGTCACCGGATGCTCCACCTGGATGCGGGTGTTCATCTCGATGAAATAGAACTCGCCGTTCTCATACAGGAACTCGATGGTGCCGGCGCCGAGATACTGCATGTCGCGCATGGCCTTGGCGACGGTGCCGCCGATGCGGGCGCGCTGCTCCGGCGTGATTACCGGGGAGGGGGCCTCCTCGAGAACCTTCTGGTGCCGGCGCTGCAGCGAGCAGTCGCGCTCGCCGAGATGCACCGCATTGCCCCGGCCGTCGCCGAAGATCTGGATCTCGATATGGCGCGGCGTGCCGAGATATTTCTCGATATAGACCGCATCGTCGCCGAAGGCGGCCCGCGCCTCGGAGCGGGCGGTCGACAGCGCCGAGGAGAGTTCCTCGAGCGAGCGCGCGACCTTCATGCCGCGCCCGCCGCCTCCGGCGGCGGCCTTGATCAGCACCGGGAAGCCGATCTCCGCGGCGACGCGGGCGGCTTCCTCATCGGTGGAGACGCCGCCCTCGGAGCCGGGCACGCAGGGAATGCCGAGTGCCTTGGCGGTCCGCTTCGCCTCGATCTTGTCGCCCATGATGCGGATGTGCTCGGGCTTGGGCCCGATGAACTTCACGCCATGATCGATGAGGATTTCGGCGAAGCGGGCGTTCTCGGACAGGAATCCGTAACCCGGATGCACCGCCTCGGCGCCGGTGATCTCGCAGGCGGCGAGAATGGCGGGGATGTTGAGGTAGCTGTCCCTGGCGGCGGCCGGGCCGATGCACACGCTCTCGTCGGCAAGCTTGACGTGCATGGCGTCGGCGTCGGCGGTGGAGTGCACCGCGACGGTGGCAATGCCGAGCTCCTTGCAGGCGCGCAGCACCCGCAGGGCGATCTCGCCGCGATTGGCGATCAGGATCTTGCCGAACATCGGCTTCCTCACTCGACGATCACGAGCGGCTCGCCATATTCGACGGGCTGACCATTATTCACCAGAATCTGGGTGACGGTGCCGGCGCGGGGCGCGGGAATGGCGTTCATCGTCTTCATCGCCTCGACGATAAGCAGGGTCTGGCCCTCCTTCACCACCGTGCCGATGTCGATGAAGGCGCGGGCACCGGGCTCGGGCGAGAGATAGGCGGTGCCGACCATCGGCGAGGGCACCACGCCGGGATGCTTGGCCGGATCGGCCGAGGCCGGCGCCACGCCCGCCACCGGGGCGGCCAGCGGGGCAGGTGCGGCCGGGGCGGCGAAGGCCGGTGCCGGGGCAGCATAGACGGTCGGCGCGGCGCGGACGACGCGGATGCGCAGATCCTCGTGCTGCACCTCGATCTCGGTGAGGTCGCTCTCGGAGAGAAGGTTGGCGATCTCGCGCACCAGCGCGGGGTCAATGGCGGGTTTGGTCGTTTTCATCATGATCCCGTGACGGTCCTTGCCCGTCTCCCTCAACTCACGCGGCCGGAGTTACGCGGCTTGCGGCCAGCGCGTCGATCGCGAGCCGGTAGCCTTCGCTCCCCAGGCCGCAGATCACCCCGCGGGCGACCGACGAAATGTAGGAGTGGTGGCGGAATGCCTCGCGGGCAAAGACGTTTGACAGATGGACTTCGATCGCCGCGACGCCGACCGCCTTGATGGCGTCGGCCAGCGCGACCGATGTGTGGGTATAGGCCGCCGCATTCAGCACCACGCCGAGCGACCCCCGCGCGGCGTGGATCATCTCGACCAGCTCGCCCTCGTGGTTCGACTGCCCGAAGACGAGGGTGAGCCCGTGGCGCTCGCAGGCCGCGCGGCTCAGCGCCTCGATGTCGGCGAGCGTGGTATGGCCATAGATCGCCGGCTCGCGCGTGCCGAGCAGGTTGAGGTTCGGTCCGTTGATGACGTGAACGGTGCCAGATTGGATGGTATCGGTCATGGTGCCCCGAGTGACGGCCCGGCCGGCGGAAGCCGGCATGACCGCGGGGTTATAGGCAAAGGCTCGCCCGAGGCCAAGCCCCTAACGGTTTCCCCCGGCTCCGGCGGCCCGCTTGCCCGCGGGTAACTGTGGGAAAACCGCCCCGGCCGCGGCCGGGGCGGCTGGCGCGAGGGTGTCAGCAGGTGGCTTTGCCGCAGCTGCGCACGGAATCGATGGTGCCCTTCAGCTGGTCATGGCCGACGGCGCCGATGATCACCGCATCGCCGGCAACATAGCTCGGCGTGCCGTCGATGCCGAGCGCATCGGCGATCTGCATGCTTTCCTGCAGTGCGGCGTTGACCTCCGGGCGGGCCATTGCCTTCTCGACCGCGGCACGGTCGATGCCGGCCTCGGCGGCGGCCTCCAGCGCGCGGGCCTTGTTGGCCTGGCCGCGGCCGCCGAGAAGGGCCTTGTGGAAGGCGAGATACTTCTCCGGCGCGACCAGCTTGACGCCGACCGCCACCTGCGCCGCCTCCACCGAGCCCGGCCCGAGCACCGGGAATTCCTTCAGCACCACCTTGAGCTTGGGGTCGCTCTCGATCAGCTGGACGAGGTCGGGCAGCGAGCGCTTGCAGTAGCCGCAATTGTAATCGAAGAACTCCACCAGCGTGACGTCGCCCTTCGGGTTGCCGACCACCACGCCGTGCGGCGAATCGAAGATCTGCGGCTTCAGCTGGGCGATCGCCTGCTTGCGCTGCTGGTCGGCGGCGACGGCCTGTTTCTTCTGCAATTCACCGATCGCCTCCTGGATCACCTCCGGGTTCTTCAGCAGGTAATCGCGGATGACGCTCTCGAATTCCTTGCGCTGGACATCGTCCAGCGCGGAGGCCGGGGCGGCGCCGATGCCGAGCGCGAGGCAGATCGCGAAACTCGCCGCGAGCAGGCTGCGCGCCGCGCGGCGGAAGGGGGAAGTCGGCGACATGACGGTCTCCAGAAATGCGGCTTTCACGGGAAGATGGGTTGGCGTGCCGATCACGGCGTCTGCCGTCGGATCTGCTTGGGCGGCGGCTTGAGATTCACGATGTCGTCCGCCTTCAGCCAGCCGGGCGAGCCATAGGGGAAGGCCTGGCGGGCACGGGCGGCCAGCTCGCGGGCGAGGCGGATATCGCCGGTGAGGAGGGTGGACTGTGCCGAGGCGAGATCGGCATTCGGCAAATCGCCCTTCTGGCCATAGGCTTGGGCGAGGAAGCGCCAGCCGGCGGCCGAATCCGGTTCGCGCTGCACGCCGAAGGTAAGCTCGCGCACCGCCTCGTCGAGAGAGGCCTTGTCATTGGCCGCCACCAGCGCCTGGCCGAGCAGGGTGCGGATGAGCGGCGCGCCGTTCGACAGCTGCACCGCCCGGCGCAGCGGCGGGATCGCCTCGCGGGCGCGGCTCGCTTCCAGCAGCGCCTGGCCCTTGAGCTCGTAGAAATAGGGGTTGTTCGGCTGTTCGGCGATCAGCGCATCGATCTGGCGGATGGCATCCGGCACCGCGCCATAGCGATAGGCGGAGATGGCACGGGCATAGCGGGCCGGCCGCGAGGTGTTGGACGGGGGATAGCGCCGCGCCACCGCATCCGGCGGTTGCGAGAAGCCCACCAGCTTGGCGCGCATCATGTCGTGACGCGCCTGAAGCTCCGGCGAGTCCTTGACGTTCTTGTAGGGACTCTTGGCGACCAGATCCTCCAGCGCCGCGACGCGCTCGCGCGCCATCGGGTGGCTCAGCACATAGGGATCGACGCGCTGGCTGATGAACATCTGGTCGTTCTGCATGCGCTCGAAGGTTCTTACCATGCCGACCGGCGACTGCTTGGTGGCGTTGAGATAGGTGACCGCCGAACGGTCCGCCGCCTGTTCCTGGGCGCGGGCATAGGCCAGCACCGAGCGGCGGGCGATCTCCTGCGGTCCGGCGAGCGCGGCGGCGGCGCCGCCCATATTGCCGCCGGACGCCGCCCCGGCCGCCACGCCGCCGGCGGCGAGCAGCGTGCCGATGATCGCCATGGTCTGGGCATTCTCCAGTTCCAGGCGCATGCGGGCGAGATGGCCGCCGGCGATGTGGCCGGTCTCGTGCGCCAGCACGCCGATGATCTCGTTCGGCGTCTCGCTGCTGGCCAAGGCTCCGGTGTTCACGAATATCCGCTTGCCGTCCATCACGAAGGCGTTGAACGAGGGATCGGAGATGATGACGACCCGCAGGTTCTGCTGCGTCAGCCCGGCGGCGCGCCAGATCGGCCGCATATAGTCGCGCAGCAGGTTCTCGATCTCGGTGTCGCGGATGGTGGTCGGCGACCGACGCGGCGCATTCTGCTGCGCCAGCGCAGCGGGCGAGAAGGCGATGGGGGCGAGCGCCGGCGGGATGGCAAGCGCCAGAGCAAGCGCCAGCGTGCCCGCCGCCGGTGCGAGGCGGCGGCCGACTTTGGCAAACCCGTGTTTCGTCACGCTCCGCCGAAGCGGGGGGTTGTCAAGGCTGGTCAGAAGCATCATCCATCGGCTGCAGGCGGGTGTCGCGACCTGACCCGCTCTCCGAGCCGGGGTCAAGAGCGGCATGCATCATCTTCGTTTGAACGTAACGTCGCACACGAACCGCAGATTGCGGCACCGATGCGGCGACATGACGAGACCCCATCCATGACCGGCGCTTTTCCCTCCTCCATCACCCTCGACGCCGCGGCGGCGCTGCTCGCCACCCCCTCCCGGCGCAGCGACATCGCGCCGTTCATCGTCATGGACGTGATGGAGCGGGCGGCGCAGATCGAGGCGGCGGGTGGCCATGTCGTGCATATGGAGGTCGGCCAGCCGGCCGCGCCCGCGCCGCTCGCCGCCCGCGCGGCGGCCCGGCGGGCGCTCGACGAGGGACGGGTCGGCTACACCACGGCGCTCGGGCTGCCGGGCCTGAGGGCGCGCATCGCCCGGCACTATGGTGAGGCCTATGGCGTCGATCTCGACCCGGCGCGGGTGGTGGTGACGACGGGCTCTTCCGCCGGCTTCCTGCTGGCCTTCCTGGCGCTGTTCGAGCCCGGCGACCGAGTAGCGATCGCCAATCCCGGCTATCCGCCCTACCGGCACATTCTCACCGCGCTCGGCTGCGAGCCGGTTCTGATCGAGACCGACGCCGCCTCGCGCTGGGTGATCACGCCCGAGGCGCTGCTCGCGGCGCATCGGCAGGCACCGCTCAAGGGGGTGCTGGTGGCGAGCCCGGCCAATCCGACCGGCACCATGATGCGGCCCGAGGCGCTTGCCGAGCTGATCGCCACCGCCGAGGCGGAGGGCATCCGCTTTATTTCCGACGAGATCTATCACGGCCTCGACTACGCCTTTCCTGCCACCAC
The DNA here is from genome assembly GCF_018390605.1 of Ancylobacter defluvii. Taxonomy (GTDB): domain Bacteria; phylum Pseudomonadota; class Alphaproteobacteria; order Rhizobiales; family Xanthobacteraceae; genus Ancylobacter; species Ancylobacter defluvii. The sequence continues at coordinate 255,642 of NZ_JAHBGD010000013.1, read as the reverse complement.
CGCAGCGGCGATCTCGCCCAATGCGACGGTGATCCACTCCTTCTCGAAGTATTTCTGCATGACCGGCTGGCGCGTCGGCTGGATGGTGATGCCGGCGCCGCTGGTGCGGGCGGCGGAGCGCCTGCAGCAGAATCTGATGATCTCGGTGCCGACGCTGTCGCAGGTCGCCGCGGAAGCCGCTTTCGACGGTGCCGCCGAGATGGAAGAGGTGAAGCATGGCTATGAAGCGAACCGGCTGCTGCTGACCCGCGAACTGCCCAAGGCCGGGCTGCCGGAGTTCCTGCCGGTGGACGGCGCCTTCTATCTCTACGCCGACGTTTCGCGCTTCACCGACGATTCGGCGGCTTTCGCGCGGCGATTGCTCGACGAGGCGGGGGTGGCGGCGACACCGGGGGTCGATTTCGACCCGCATCGCGGCCATCACTATCTGCGCTTTTCCTATGCCGGAGCGCTGGGCGAGATGGCGCTGGCGGTGGAGCGGATCGGCGCCTTCCTGCGCCGGGGGTAGGCGATCCGGAGCCCGCGCAGCGGGGACGAGGCACGCGGCGGCGAACTCCACCGCCACCGACGGGATGGCAAAAGAAAAACCCCGGTCCGCGTCGGCGGGCCGGGGTTTTATGTTTCAGAGGCGGGCGGTCGCTCAGCTACCGAAGATCTTGCGCTGCCACCAGCCGGTGCGGCGCGGACGATCATCGGTCGGCGCGTCGGTCGCGTCGTCGGCAGGGGTCGCTGTCTCCGCGCCCTCGCTCGCCACCGGCGCCGGGGCGGGCGTTTCCGCCGGAGCCACAGGCTCGGCCGGGGCGGACACCGGCTGCGCCAATCCCTCCGCGGTCGATTCCGTCACCACCGGAGCGGCCTCGCGCACCGTCGAGCGACGGCGGCGCGGCTTCGGGGCTTCCGCCTCGACGGCAACCGGCGCAGCTTCCACCACCGGAGCCGGGGCTTCCGCATCGGCCGGCGCCGCCTCGCTGCCTGCGGCCTCGGTCGGAGCAGCGGCCTTGTCGGCGCGCGAGCGGCGGGTGCTGGGGCGACGGGCGCGCGAACGCGGCTTGGGTGCGGCCTCCTCGGCCGGTGCCGCCTCGGCGGACGCTTCCACCACGACGGCCTCGTCCACAGGGGCCTCGAAGAGGGCGGCCTCGGCGACCGGAGTATCCGTCACCGCAACATCGACGGCAGACGTGTCGGCAGCCGGAATCTCGGCTGCGGCTTCGCCGGCCTGCACGGCCGCTTCCACCGCGGCCTCGCCCTCGACCGGGGCGGCGGCGATCACCGGCGCCTCGGCGGCCGGCACACCAACCGCCCAATCCTCGCCGACAGCTTCATCGCCGACGGCTTCCTCGCCGTCCTCGTCGTCACCCTCGAACTCGACGCCGCTCATTTCGCCATCGCTGGCCGAACCGGGGGCGTCGCCATTGGCTCCACCGCCACGCCGGCGGCGACGCCGGCGGCGGCGGCGGCGATTGCCATCGCCCTGCGACGCGGCCTCGCCGGGTTCGGCCGGAGCGGGAGCCGGCGTCGGGGCTGCGGCGCTCTCGACCTCCGCAACCTCTTCTTCCTCTTCCTCGACAATCGCGATTTCGTCCTCGATCTCCACCACCGGCTCGCTCGGGCGCGGCAGCGGTATCGGGTTGAGCACCGCCTCGCCCTTGTCGATGGCGAAGGGAATCAGGCCAGTCAGCGACGCATCGGCGGAGATGGTGATCAGTACGCCGAAGCGGGTCTCCAGCTCATGCAGATGCGCGCGCTTGTGGTTGAGCACATAAAGCGCGTTCTCGGCGCGGGTGCGCACGATGAGGTTGTGCGTGTTCGACTTGAGCAGCATGTCCTCAGCGGCGCGCAGCAGCTGCAGCGCCACGGAGGAGGAGGCGCGCACATGGCCGGTGCCGCCGCAATGCGGGCAGACCTCGGTGGAGGACTCCAGCACGCCGGTGCGGATGCGCTGGCGGCTCATCTCCATCAGGCCGAAATGCGAGATGCGGCCAAGCTGGATGCGGGCGCGGTCGTTCTTCAGGCACTCCTTGAGTTTGCGCTCGACCGCCCGGTTGTTGCGCTTCTCGTCCATGTCGATGAAATCGATCACGACGAGACCGGCAAGATCGCGCAGGCGCAACTGGCGGGCTACCTCTTCGGCGGCCTCCAGGTTGGTCTTGAGCGCGGTGTCCTCGATATTGTGCTCGCGGGTCGAGCGACCCGAGTTCACGTCGATCGAGACCAGCGCCTCGGTTGGGTTAATGACGAGATAGCCGCCGGACTTGAGCTGAACCACCGGCAGGAACATCGCGTCGAGCTGGCTCTCCACCCCGAAGCGGGCAAAGACCGGCTGCTGCTCGCGATAGGGCTTCACGTTCTTGGCATGGCTCGGCATGAGCATGCGCATGAAGTCCTTGGCCTCGCGATAGCCCTCGTCACCGGAGACCAGGACCTCGTCGATGTCCTTGTTGTAGAGATCGCGGATCGAGCGCTTGATCAGCGAGCCTTCCTCATAGACCAGCGCCGGGGCGGTGGAGGCGAGGGTGAGTTCGCGCACGTTCTCCCACAGGCGCAGCAGATATTCGAAGTCGCGCTTGATCTCGGTCTTCGTACGGCTGGCACCGGCGGTGCGCAGGATGATGCCCATCCCCTCCGGCACGTCGAGGTCGGAGGCGACCTCCTTCAGCCGCTTGCGGTCCTCGGCCGAGGTGATCTTGCGGGAAATGCCGCCGCCGCGCGCGGTGTTCGGCATCAGCACCGAATAGCGGCCGGCGAGCGACAGATAGGTGGTGAGCGCCGCGCCCTTGTTGCCGCGCTCTTCCTTCACGACCTGCACCAGCATCACCTGCCGGCGCTTGATCACTTCCTGGATCTTGTAGGTGCGGGCACGGCGCTGCGGCGCGCGCTCCGGCACTTCCTCAAGGGCATCGTCGGAGCCGACCTGCTCGACGACTTCCTCCTCGCCGGCGATTTCCTCGACCTCGCCGGTCGGCTCGTCATCGGCGGAAGGCCGGCGCGGCCGGCGGGAGGGGCGCGAGGTGGGCTCGTCAATGTCGGCGTCGGCGTCGGTGGCGGCGCTCTCCGTGGAGGCGTCCTCGCTCACCGTCTCGTCGCCGGCGGCGCGCTTGGCGCCTGCCTTGTCGTCGCGACCGCGACGGCTGCGGCCGCGGGGGCGCTCCTCGTTCTCTTCCTCGGCGTCCTTGCGCTGCTGGCGCTCCTCCTCGGCAAGCAGCGCCTGCCGGTCGGCGACCGGGATCTGGTAATAGTCGGGGTGGATCTCGCTGAAGGCGAGGAAGCCGTGCCGGTTGCCGCCATATTCGATGAAGGCGGCCTGAAGGGACGGCTCTACCCGCGTGACCTTGGCGAGATAGATGTTGCCGCGCAGCGGCTTGCGGTTGGCGGCCTCGAAGTCGAATTCCTCGACTCGACTGCCGCGCACCACCACGACCCGGGTCTCCTCCGGGTGGGTGGCGTCGATAAGCATCTTGTTGGCCATTGAACTCTCATATGGGGGCACGGCGGCGTCGGCGGCGCGAGCGCGGCCGGACGGCGGAAAGCGTGCCTGTAAGCGGGGGGCGATAACGGGCCAGGAGGACGAGCAGCCTCGCATGCGGGGCGCGAGCGACGCGGCGCCGACATCCGGCGATCACGCGCCGGGCGGGAAATCCCGCTCGGTGCCCGATCCGCCCATGCCGGCTGACGTGTCATCACTCTGGTGTCGTCCATTCCTCGACCGAACAGGTAGCCGCGGTCGCGAACGACCCGGCCGGCGGCATATGGCGAGGTAGAAGCGCGCGGTCAGCTCGGAACGAGCCGGCGCCGACAAGCGGCGTTCCGCGGCCTCGACACGTCGTCGGCTGAAGCGTCCCCGCGGCGCGCGGTCCGCGAGGGCCGCTCTCTAGCATCCTCACGCGCCCTGTAATGGAGCTGGCCCGGACGGGCCTGATCGTGGCCGGATGCTGGGCTCCTCCATCACTGGACCGCCCGGCGCCATCGGATCGCGAAAGCCGGATAACCCGACGTCCCTGCAGGCGAACCATATGCATGCTCTTAATAGCGGCACGCGTGCCGATTTGGCAAGCCGCGCGTCGCTTGAGCGTTGCCCGCCGGCCACGCTGCGACGGGACGGGAACTCCGGCGGTCAACGAGTGGTTAACCCGGGTTCCCTATTCCGTTAGATAGCGGGCGGGGGCCAGACGTTTCGGAGAGACGACGCTGACGACGCGCAGGCGATCGAAAAGTTTCAGGGGCGCGCTGCTGGCGACGCTGCTTCTGGCGATCGGGCTGGTGACCCAGATTGCGGTGGCGAGCGCCGAGGATGCGCCGGCGGCCGCGGCCGAACCCGCAGTGGCGACCGACGCCCGGCTTGCCGGCGATGACGAGCGCACGCGCCTCGTGGTCGATCTGTCGCGCTCGGTCGCGCTCGGAGCCTTCACCCTCGCCGATCCGTACCGCGTCGTCATCGACGTGCCGGACGTGGTGTTCTCGCTGCCGGCGGCCTCCGGCCAGGAGGGGCGGGGCCTCGTCACCGCCTATCGCTTCGGCCTGTTCGCCCCGCGCAAGGGGCGCATCGTGATGGACCTCTCCGCGCCGGTGACCATCGACAAGGCGTTCGTGCTCGACCCGATGGACGGGCAGCCGGCGCGGCTGGTGGTCGATCTGGTCAAGGTCGATCGCGCCACCTTCCTCAAGGCCGTCGCCGCGCCGGTGCGCAGCCTGCCGGACCGCGCGACGGCGCGTCCTGCGCCGGCGGCGCCGGGCGATGTGCGCCCGGTGGTGGTGATCGATCCCGGCCATGGCGGCATCGATCCCGGCGCTACCAATGCCGCTTTCGGGGCGGTCGAAAAGGAGCTGACGCTCAAGATCGGCCTCATGCTGCGCGACAAGCTGGAGAAGACAGGGCGGTATCGCGCGGTGATGACCCGCGACGACGACACATATGTGGCGCTGGGCCAGCGGGTGGAGATCGCCCGCGAGGCCAAGGCGCGGCTGTTCATCTCGCTGCATGCCGATTCGCTCTCGGCGCGCGACGGCGATGTGCGCGGCGCCACCATCTACACCCTGTCCGACCGGGCTTCCGACGCGGAATCGCAGCGGCTGGCCGACACCGAGAACAAATCCGACAAGATCGCCGGCCTCGATCTCTCCGAGGAGCCGGCCGACGTCGCCGGCATCCTGTTCGACCTCGCGCAGCGCGAGACGCGCAATTTCTCCGCTGCCTTCGCACGCACGCTGGCGAACCATGTCGAATCCACCGCGCGCATGCACAAATCCCCGCTCAAATCGGCGGGATTCCGGGTGCTCAAGGCGCCGGACGTGCCTTCCGTGCTGTTCGAGCTCGGCTATCTTTCCAGCCGCAAGGATCTCGAACTCATGACATCGGATGAATGGCAGTCTAAGGTCACCGATGCGATGACGACGGCCATCGAGGCCTATTTCACCGCTCAGAAGCCGACGGACGGCATGTCGGTCGCCTTGCCGGGCGGGCTGGAAGACGCGGTCGACGGCGCCCGCGTGGCTCCGGCCGCGATTAGGCCATAGTTGCTGCGCACAGGGTGCGTGGAGGCGACGTCGGTTCATTGCGCCTGTCCGCCGCGTGTCGCGGCGGGCGCACTAGCATGCGGGGTCAAGGCCGAATGCGGCTGTTGTTGCGGTTCCTGGGTTTCCTGTTCGCGGTCGGCACCATCCTGTTCGTGGTGGGCGGGGCCGTGGCCAGCTATTTCGTCTGGAAGTACTCGCAGGATCTTCCTGACTACACCCAGCTGCAGAACTACGAACCGCCGGTGATGACGCGCATCCACGCGACCGACGGCTCGCTGCTGGCCGAATATGCCAAGGAGCGCCGGCTCTATCTACCGATCCAGAACATCCCCGACCTGGTGAAGGAAGCCTTCATCTCCGCCGAGGACAAGAACTTCTATTCGCATGGCGGCATCGACATCACCGGCATCGGCCGCGCCGGCTATGCCTTCCTGCAGAATTACGGCTCGGGCCGCCGGCCGCAGGGCGCCTCGACCATCACCCAGCAGGTGGCGAAGAACTTCCTCCTGACCAATGAGGTCTCGCTCGATCGCAAGATCAAGGAGGCGCTGCTCGCCCTGCGCATGGAGCGCGCCTATTCCAAGGACAAGATTCTCGAGCTCTATCTCAACGAGATCTATCTCGGCATCGGCTCCTATGGCGTCGCCGCCGCCTCGCTGCTGTATTTCGACAAGTCGGTGAACGAGCTCACCATTGCCGAGGCCGCCTATCTCGCCGCCCTGCCCAAGGGACCGAATAACTACCACCCGTTCCGTCGCCACGACGCCGCCGTCGAGCGCCGCAACTGGGTGATCGACCGCATGGCCGAGAACGGCTACATCACCCAGGAGCAGGCCGACAAGGCCAAGGCCACCGACCTCGCCGTCACCGTGCGGCCGACCGGCGCCCACATCTTCTCCGCCGAGTATTTCGCCGAGGAAGTGCGCCGCGAGATCTTCGAGCGCTATGGCGAGGACAAGCTCTATGGCGGCGGCCTGTCGGTGCGCACCACGCTCAATCCCAAGCTCCAGCAGATCGCCAAGAAGTCGCTGCTCGACGGCCTGACCCGCTATGACGAGCAGCGGGGCTATCGCGGCGCCATCACCGGCATCGAGGTGTCCGGCGACTGGGGCGCCCGCCTCGCCGATGTCCGCGCCTTCAGCGACATCCCCTGGCGCCTCGCCGTGGTGCTGGAGGCTGGTGCCGACTCGGCGCGCATCGGGCTGCAGCCGCAGCGCGACCGTTCCGGCCAGCTGCCCGACCAGCGCGAGGTCGGCATCGTCACCGCCGACGGGGTGAAGTGGGCGCTGCGCGGCAAGAAGGGCGTCAACGCCGTGCTGAAGGCCGGCGACGTCATCTATGTCGAGCCGGTGGACGGCAAGCCCGACCAGTGGCGCCTGCGCCAGCAGCCGAAGATCGAGGGCGCGCTGGTGGCCATGGACCCGTGGACCGGGCGCGTGCTGGCGATGGCCGGTGGCTTCTCCTTCGACGAGAGCCAGTTCAACCGCGCGACGCAGGCGCAGCGCCAGCCGGGCTCGTCCTTCAAGCCGTTCGTCTACGCCTCGGCGATCGACAATGGCTACACCCCGTCGAGCATCGTGCTCGACGCGCCGTTCGAGTTGAGCCAGGCCGGGCAGGCGACCTGGCGGCCGGAGAACTATTCCGGCAAGTTCTACGGCCCGCAGACGCTGCGCTTCGGTCTCGAACAGTCGCGCAACGTGATGACGGTGCGGCTCGCCAACGATCTCGGCATGCCGGTGATCGTGGACTATGCCAAGCGCTTCGGCATCTACGACAATCTACTGCCGGTGCTGTCGATGTCGCTGGGCGCCGGCGAGACCACGGTGATGCGGATGGCCGGCGGCTATTCGATGTTCGCCAATGGCGGCCGGCGCATCAAGCCGACGCTGATCGACCGCGTTCAGGACCGCTACGGCAAGACCATCTACAAGCATGACGAGCGCGAATGCCGCGGCTGCGACGCCGCGCAATGGCAGGACCAGCCCGAGCCGACGCTGATCGACCGCCGCGAGCAGGTGCTCGACCCGATGACCGCCTACCAGATGGTCTCGATGATGGAGGGCGTGGTCCAGCGCGGCACCGGCACGGCGCTGAAGGTGCTGGGCAAGCCGGTGGCCGGAAAGAGCGGCACCACCAACGAGGAGAAGGACGCCTGGTTCGTCGGCTTCACCCCGGACATGGTGGTGGCGGTCTATCTCGGCTTCGACACCCCCAAGCCGATGGGCAAGGGCTCGACCGGCGGCCTGATCTCGGCGCCGGTGGTGCGCGACTTCATGCAGGTGGCGCTGGCCGACCGCGCGGCGGTGCCGTTCCGGGTGCCGCCGGGTATGAAGCTTATCCGCATCAACCCGAAGAGCGGCCTGCGCGCCGGGCCGGGCGAGAAGTCGATCCTCGAGGCGTTCAAGCCGGGCACGGCGCCGCCCGACAATTATTCGATCGTCGGTGCCACCGACGCCACCGGCCGGCCGACCACGGTCTCGCCGGAAGCCGACCGTGCCATCGGCAACAGCGGCACCGGCGGCCTCTACTGAGGCGCCGCCGCCGCCGTCTCACAGCATCGGCGTGCCGGTGAATTCCGGCAACGCCTCCGCCCGCGCCGCGAGGCTCGCGAGCGCCGGGATCTGCGCATCCTCGATCTCGCCCGGCAGCATCAGGCGGGTGAAGCCGAGCGCCACGGCGGCGGTGATGTCCGCCTGCATCGGCCGTTCGCCGAACAGCCAGCCCTCATCCGCATCGATCTCCGCCTCCAGCAGCCCATAGGCGGCGTGGAGCTGGCCGCGCACCCGCGCGAGCCATGGCTCGTGGCGCTTCTCCTGCGGACGCAGCTCAAGCTCATAGACGATCTGCATCGTCTTCTCGCAGGCGGCCAGGGCGAGGCCGATGACGCGCTGGGCGCGGGCATGGTCGGGGATGTCGGCCGGCTCGAGCGTCAGCGCCGGGTCGGCGAGGCGCTCGACATGAGCGAGGATCAGCGTCGAATCCATCAGCGTCACGTCCGCATCGGTGATGAAGGTCGGCGCCTTCACCACCGGGTTGATGGCGCCGAAGGCGTCGAAATGCCGGAACACCGATACCGGTTCATGGGTGAAGGGCAGACGCAGGAACTTCAGCGAGATTGCGACCCGCCGGACATAGGGCGAATCGAGCATGCCGATAAGGCGCATGGAAGGCTCCACAAAGCGCGGGACTGGCCCCGCAGGTCCAAAAGATGTGTGCGACGGCGCGGAACCGACCTCCACGCGTCCGGATGTATGACCGCGCGGGAGTCTTCTCCCGATCGTGATGTGCTGCGGCGGCCGGCGCCGAGCCGCCTCGGCAACATGGCAAATGCCGGTGGCCGGTGCCATGCTGATCCATCGGCGAAAACGGGGTTCTGCCTATGGATTCAAAGCGCACCGAGAGTCGCGGCGCACGCCTCCCCGGCGTCCGGCCGGCGGTGGTGGGGCTCGACGACCGCGACTTCGCTATTCTGGAAGCCTTGCAGGAGGACGGGCGGTTGCCGCTCTCCGAACTCGGGCGCCGCATCGGCCTCTCCCAGCCGGCGGTCTCCGAGCGGGTGAAGCGGCTGGAGGAGCGCGGCGTCATCGCCGGCTATGGTGCGCGCATCGATCTTGCCGCCGTGGGGCTGCGGATGACCGCCATCATCCGGCTCAAGACCACGCATGAGCATATCCGCCCCTGCCTCAACGCCTTTGAGGCGCTCCCCTATATCGTCGAGGTGCACCGCGTCACCGGCAATGACTGCTTCGTGCTGAAGGCGATCGTGCCGGCGCCGGAGCATCTCGCGATCATCGTCGATGCCATCGGCCGCTTCGGCGAGGTGACGACCTCGCTGGTGCTGCGGTCGGAGCCGGAGCGGCCGATCTCGCGCGAATTGATGATCGCCGCGCGTGGTCGGGATTGAATCCCTTCCCGGCAGGCGGCCATGCGCGGCCTGCGGGCTGGTATTTGGCTTCGGCAACCGAGCGACTGGTCTCACTTCTCCGCGTCCGGTTGTGTCGATGAAGGGCAAAGCGCCTGGTCCGGGTGGGCGGAGACGCTGGCAATCGCCTGCTCGCTCGACGGGCGTTCTTGCCGCGCCGGTGGACGCACGGGGAGGGCGGGAGAGGAGGGGCGTTTACAGTCCGGTGCTTCCTCTCTATTTTCCGCCGCCTTTCTCCTACGGTTCGAGAGTGTCCATCATGCGCGCCGACCTCGCCGCGAGCGTCGACGAAATCCGCGAAGCTGCCGGTCTCCTGCGACAGCACATCGATTTCGATCGTTCCAAAGCCCGTCTCGCCGAGCTCAACGCGATGGCGGAAGACCCGAATCTCTGGAACGACCCCGAGCGCGCGCAGAAGCTGATGCAGGAGCGCGGCACGCTGGAGGATGGGCTCGGCGCCATCGAGCGTATCAACCGCGAGCTGGCCGACAATGTCGAGCTGATCGAACTCGGCGAGATGGAAGGCGACGAGGACATCGTCACCGAAGCCGCCGCGGCGCTTCAGCGCCTCAAGGCCGAAGTGGCGCGCCGACAGCTGGAGGCGCTGCTGTCGGGCGAGGCGGACGCCAATGACAGCTATCTCGAAGTCCATGCCGGCGCCGGCGGCACCGACAGCCAGGACTGGGCACTGATGCTGCTGCGCATGTACACGCGCTGGGCGGAGCGGCGCGGCTTCAAGGTGGAGCTGGTGGACGAGACCGGTGGCGAGACCGCCGGCATCAAGTCCGCCACCATTCTGGTCAAGGGCCACAACGCCTATGGCTGGCTGAAGACCGAGGGCGGCGTGCACCGGCTGGTGCGCATTTCGCCGTTCGATTCGAACGCCCGGCGCCAGACCTCGTTCTCGTCGGTGGACGTCTATCCTGTGATCGACGACCGTATCGTCGTCGACATCAAGGAGAGCGACCTGCGCGTCGACACCATGCGGTCGGGCGGCGCCGGCGGCCAGCACGTCAACAAGACCGAATCGGCGGTGCGCTTCACCCATATCCCCACCGGCATCGCCGTGGTGGCGCAGGGCGACCGCTCGCAGCACAAGAACCGCGCCACCGCGTGGGAGATGCTGCGCGCCAAGCTTTACGAGCTGGAACTGAAGAAGCGCGAGGCGCAGGCCGCCGCCGACCAGGCCGCCAAGACCGATATCGGCTGGGGCCACCAGATCCGCTCCTATGTGCTGCAGCCCTACCAGCTGGTGAAGGACCTGCGCACCGGCGTCACCTCCGGCACGCCGCAGGAGGTGCTGGACGGCGACCTCGATCCGTTCATGGAAGCCGCGCTCGCCCAGCGCGCCTATGGCGGCGGCCCGGCGAGCGTCGACGACGTCGACTGAGGCGCGTCGAGGCGCGCCTCAGGGGCGTGTGCTAGAGAGCCTGCCCTAGAGGGCCTGGGCCGCGGCGAGCACCGCCTCGGCATGGCCGGCGACCTTCACCTTCGGCCAGACCTGCGCGACGCGTCCCTCGGCGTCGATCAGCAGCGTCGAGCGCTCTATGCCCATGAAGGTCTTGCCGTACATGCTCTTTTCGCCCCAGACGCCATAGGCGGAGAGCATGGCGTGCGACTCGTCGGTGGCGAGCGGGAAGGCGAGACACTCCTTGTCCCGGAACTTCACCAGCGCCTTGGCGGGATCGGCGGAAACCCCGAGCACCGAGGTGCCCGCCTTCTCGAACTCCGGCAGCAGACGGTTGAAGTCGTGCGCCTCGATGGTGCAGCCGGGGGTGCTGGCCTTGGGATAGAAATACAGCACCAGCTTGCGGCCGCGGAAATCGGCGAGGCGTACGATCCTGCCGTCGTCGCAGGGCAGTTCGAAGTCGGGTGCCGGCTCTCCGGCGGCGATGGTGGTCATTTGCCTTCCTTTCGTCGGCTTTTGCGGCGATGCCGCGCGTGGCAGCGCACCAGCCCGTGCCGATCCCCGTCATAGATTTGCCGGCGGACAAGAAACAGACAGGATATCGCGATAGACCCCGCTGAGGCGCTATCATCCACATGCAGAGATTCGGGCGGTAGATGATCGACAGGACGATGCGCAGTGCCGGCGGGCGTGCCGGGCCGGGAAAGCGCCCGCGTCTGCGGCGGATAGCGCGCGCCTGCGAGGCGCCGCGCCGTCGTCGCCGGTGGGTTCGCGTCTGTGGCTGGTCGTTCGGCAGCCTGCTCGGCCTGGCCATCGCAGCGGTGATGACGGTCTATGTGCTGTTCTCGACCGGGCTGGTGACGGTGAACATCGCCCGTCCCTATGTCGAGCGGGCGCTCTCCGAGCGGCTCGGCGCCGGGCGCAGCGTGAAAATCGGCGAGATCGTCTCCAACGGCGCCGCGCCGGGCGGCATGACGCTGCGCGTCAACGACATCGTGGTGCGCGACGAGGCGGGAGACGTGATCGCCTCGGCGCCGCAGGCGGAGATCGCCCTGCAGGACCGCCTGATGCCGTGGATGGCGGGGCCGAAACGCATCGACCTGATCGGCGTCAAGCTGCAGGTGTGGGTCACCGCGGATGGCGGGCTCGCGGTCTCCACCGGCGAGAACGCCAAGCCGATGCATACCCCGGCGCCGGGCCACACGGCCCGTCCGTCCGCCTCGATCGGCGCCGCGCCCGCTGCCGCCGCCGTGTCGGCGGACGCATCGGCTGCGATCGCTCCCGCCGAAGCCGACACCGCACCACCCATCGGCCCGATTCGCCTCGCCAGCCTCGCGGCACTGGCCGATGCCCTCGACCGTGGCGGGCTCGATGGCGGCGAACTGTCCGATATCGGCCTGAAGGACGGCACGCTGACGCTGCGCAGCGAGGTGAGTGGGCGCAGCTGGGTGTTCAACGCCATCGACATCAACCTCTCCCGTCCGTCTGCCGGCGGCCTGACCTTCGACCTGCGCGCCGGCGGGGCGGACGGTCCCTGGTCGGCGCAGGCGACCATCGCCCCGATGGTGAACGGGCGCCGCGATATCGATGTCGGCATTCGCGACCTCGCCCCGCGTGACCTGATGATCGCCGCCGGCATGGCCGATGCGGACCTCGTCGCCACCTCGCCGCTCTCCGGCGAGATCCATGCCCAGATCGACGAGCATGGCGACCTTGTCGGCTCCGCCGGCCGGATGCTGGTCGGCGCCGGCGAGTTGCAGCTGGGCAAGGACGAGCTCGGACGGATGATCATCGACGAGGTGTCGCTCGATTTCAGCTTCGATCCGCACAGCCGCAAAGTGGCGATCAAGCCGCTCTCCATCCATGCCGGCCCCCTCGACCTCGAAATCGCCGCCGATCTCAATCTGCCGCAGACCGAGGATGGCATCTGGACGCTGCACGCCACCCAGGCGAAAGGCAGCCTCGGCGGCGGCGGCCCGCTCTCCGAGAAGGAGCCGCCCTTCGTCGCCGGAAACATCGCGCTCGATCTGCGCTACGATCCCAAGGCGAAGAGCCTGAGCATCGACAATGCCAAGGTGAGCAGCGATCAGGCCGAGATCACGGTCGGCGGCGGGGTGGAGCTGGGCGGAGCGGAGCCGGCGCTCAGCCTCAATGTCTCGACCACCCCGACCTCGGCGACTACGCTGAAGCGTATCTGGCCGGTGCTGGCGGCGCCCGAGGTGCGGGACTGGGTTTATGACAACGTGGTCTCCGGCGAGGTCAGCCGCGCCGAGATCGCGCTGAACGCGCCGCTGTCCTCCATCGGCAACTCCGACAACCCGCTGCCGGACGAAGCCCTGCGCATCGACATCGTCGCCGGTAACGGATCGTTCCGCGTGCTCCCGGAACTGCCGGCGGTCACCGGCGCCGATGTCAGCGTGCATGTGACCGGCCGCACCGCCCATGTGGAAGCCTCCAAAGCCGGGTTGCAGACGCCGGCCGGGCGCAAGCTCACCATATCCGAGAGCGTCTTCGACGTGCCGGACACGGCGCCGAAAACGCCGACCGCCAAGATCCGCATCGCTCTCAACGGCGCCGTCGCCGGCATGGCCGAGCTGGCGAGCCTGCCCTCGCTGCGCAGCCACGCGGCGGCCTCGCCGCTTGACCCGGCGACGGTGTCCGGCGATTTCCAGGGCGTGGCGCAGGTCAGCATCCGGCTGTCGGACAACATCAAGCCCGCCGATGTCGACTTTGCCTTCGAGGCCACGCTGAACGATTTTTCGGCCGACAAGATGGTGCTCGGCCATGACCTCGACGACGCTGATGTCCGCGCCTTCGTGACGCCGCAGGCCAGCGTGTTCCGCGGCGACGGCAAGCTCGGCGGCGCGCCGGTGAGCTTCGACTACACGCTTCCCGTCAAGGGCGACGCTTCCTTCACCATGGCGGCAACATTCGACCAGGCGACGCGCGACAAGCTCGATATCGATCTCGCCGGCCTCGGCGGCACGGTCGCGGTCAAGCTGAACGGCACCACCACGGCGAACGGCAAGATGAGCGCCGATGTCGATATCGATCTCACCAAGGCCCGGCTCGCCGAACTGGTGCCCGGCTGGTCGAAGCCGGCGGGTAAGCCGGCGCGGCTGACCGCCAGGCTCAGCAAGACCGATGATTCCATCAAGCTGGACAATCTCGTGGTCTCCGGCGCGGGCGTGAACATACGCGGCTCGGTGGTGCTGGATGCCAAGGGCGTGCCGGTGAGCGCCGACTTGCCGACCTTCCAGCTTTCGGACGGCGACAAGGCGAGCGTGAAGGTCGACCAGGTGGGAGGGGTGGCGCGGATCACCGTGCGCGGCGAGGTGATCGAGGCGCGGGCTTTCCTGAAGAACCTGCTGGAGGCGCCGATCGCCGGCAATACCGACCAGGCCAAGCCGGTGGATGTCGATCTCGACGTGAACCTCAACGTCGTGGTGGGCAATAATGGCGAGACCATGCGCGAGGCGGTGCTGAAGCTGTCGCGGCGCGACGGGGCGCTGCGCACCTTCTCGCTCGGCGCGCTGGTCGGCCGCGACGGCGGGGTGACCGGGCAGATCATGAACGGCGCCGGCGGCACCAAGGTGATGCGGGTGGCGACGACCGATGCCGGCGCGCTGCTGCGCTTCATCAATTTCTACTCGCGCATCTATGGCGGCGATCTGTGGATCGACATCGACCCGCCGAACGGCGACGGGACGCCGCAGAACGGCGTCATCAACATGCGCGACTTCGTGGTGCGCGGCGAGGCCGGGCTGGACCGGCTGATCGCGGCCGCGCCGGCGACCGCCGTCAACGGGCGCCCGCAGCCCGGCGCGGCGATCACCTTCAAGAAGCTGCAGGTGAGCTTCACCCGCTCGGCCGAGCAACTGACCATCCGAGACGGCGTGGTCTGGGGCCCGGCGGTGGGCTCGACCTTCGACGGTTCGCTCGATTATGCGCGCGACCGCATCTCGATCCAGGGCACCTATGTGCCGGCCTATGGGCTGAACAATCTGTTCTCGCGCCTGCCGGTGCTCGGCTTCTTCCTCGGCGGCGGGCCGAATGAGGGGCTGGTGGGCGTGACCTACGAGATCGTCGGGCCGCTCAGCGGGCCGACGCTGCGGGTGAACCCGATCTCCGCCGTGGCGCCGGGCTTCCTGCGCAAGATCTTCGAGTATCGGCAGGCGCCGGATCCGACGCCGCCGGCGGTGGTGCCGACGCGGTAGGCATGAAAAAGCCCGGGCGCTGCCCGGGCTTTTCGGTTTCCGTGCGTCTCGTCCCGCTCACACCGGCTTCAGCAGCACGTGCTTCTTCTTGCCGAAAGACAGTTTCACCACGCCCTCGGGCGTGAGATCGCGGGCGCTTACCGCCGCCTTGTCGTCGGTGACGGTGGCGTCGTTCACCTTGAGCCCGCCGCTCTTGATCTGCCGGCGGGCCTCGCCGTTCGAGGCGACGAGGCCGGTCTTCTCCGCGAACACGCTCAGCACGCCGATGCCGGCTTCCAATTCCGCCGCGGGGATCTCGACGGTCGGCAGATCGGCGGAAAGACCGCCTTCCTCGAAGGTCTTGCGCGCCGTCTCGGCCGCCGCCTCCGCCGCGGCGCGGCCGTGCAGCATGGCGGTGACCTCGGTGGCCAGGATCTTCTTCACCTCGTTGATCGCCGCGCCCTTGGCCTCGTCGGCGAGGCGGGCGATCTCGTCCATCGGCAGCGTGGTGTAGAGCTTCAGGAAGCGCTCGACATCCGCATCCTCGGTGTTGCGCCAGTACTGCCAGAACTCGTAGGGGCTCAGCATGTCGGCGTTCAGCCACACCGCGCCGCTCAGCGACTTGCCCATCTTGGCGCCGGAGGCGGTGGTGAGCAGCGGCGAGGTCAGGGCGTAGAGCTGCTGCGTGCCCATGCGGTGGCCGAGATCGATGCCGTTGACGATGTTGCCCCACTGGTCGGAGCCGCCCATCTGCAGGCGCACGCCGTAGCGCTTCGACAGTTCGACGAAGTCGTAGGCCTGCAGGATCATGTAGTTGAATTCGAGGAAGGACAGCGACTGCTCGCGCTCCAGCCGCGTCTTCACGCTGTCGAAGGACAGCATGCGGTTGACCGAGAAGTGCCGGCCGACATCGCGCAGGAATTCGAGATAGTTGAGGTCGCGCAGCCATTCGGCATTGTTGATCATCATGGCGCCGGTGGGGGCGTCGCCATAGCTCAGGTAGCTGGAAAACACCTGCTTGATCGAGGCGATGTTCTCCTCGATGGTCTCCACCGTCATCAGCTTGCGGGCCTCCTCCTTGAAGGAGGGGTCGCCCACCATGCCGGTGCCGCCGCCCATCAGCGAGACCGGGCGATGACCGGTCGCCTGCAGCCAATGCAGCATCATGATCTGGATCAGGCCGCCGGCATGCAGGCTCGGCGCGGTGGGGTCGAAGCCGATATAGGCGGTGACGGTTTCCGTGGCGAAGAGCGTGTCGAGCCCCTCGGGGTCCGAGATCTGATGAACGAAGCCGCGCTCGGAAAGGGTGCGCAGGAAGTCGGAACGGAACGTCGTCATGTCTGGCCTGCCGGCATCAACGCCATGTAAAGGTTCAAGGTAAAGGATTGGGCGCGTCATGTAGCAGCTTCGGGCGGCACATGCACGCCGGGAGGGCGAGATGGCGGAGTCCGTGGTGGCGATCGGTCTGATGAGCGGCACCTCGCTCGACGGCATCGATGTGGCGCTGATCGAGACCGACGGCGAGAGCATCGCCGCCTTTGGTCCCTCGGCCACCTATCCTTATCGGACCGAGGACCGGGCGCTGCTGGTGCGGGCCATCGAGGAGGCAAAAATGCTGGCCGACCGCACGGCGCGCCCGGGCGTGCTGGCCGAGGCCGAGCTGATGCTGACGGCGCGCCATGGCGAGGCGGTGGTGCGCTTCGTCGCCACGCATCCGCAGGCGGCGAAAGCGCAGGTGGTCGGCTTCCATGGCCAGACGGTGCTGCACCGGCCGGAGATCGCCCTCACCGTGCAGATCGGCGACGGGCCGGTGCTGGCGCGGGCGCTGCGGGCGGCGGGGCTGAAGCCGGGGGGCGAGCTGGTTTACGACCTGCGCGCCGCCGACGTGGCGGCAGGCGGGCAGGGGGCGCCGCTGGTGCCGGTCTATCACGCGGCGCTGGCCAAGGGGCTCGTGGATCGGCTGGGCCTGCCGGTGCTGTTCCTCAATCTCGGCGGGGTGGCCAACGTCACCTATATCGACGGCATCAACGATCCCATCGCCTTCGACACTGGTCCGGCCAACGCGCTGATCGACGACTTCATGAAGGAACGCACCGGGTTGCCGGTCGACGCCGATGGCGCCTGTGCGGCGGCGGGGCATGTCGACGAGGCGGCGCTGTCGCGGCTGCTGGCGCATCCCTTCTTCGCCCAGCGTCCGCCGAAATCGCTGGACCGCAACGATTTCAAGGTCTTCGTGGCGGAGTATGCCGGGCTGGCGGCGAGGAGCACCGAAGATGGTGCGGCGACGCTGACCGCGCTCAGCGCGGCGACGGTGGCCGCCGCGCTGCCCTTGCTGCCGCAACGGCCGCAATCGGTGGTGGCGGCCGGCGGCGGCGCGCATAACCCGACGCTGCTCGCCATGCTGGCCGACCGGCTCGGCGTGCCGGTGACGCCGGCCGATGCGCTCGGCCTGTCCTCGGATGCGATGGAGGCGCAGGCCTTCGCCTTCCTGGCGGTGCGCGCGCTACGGGGGCTGCCGCTCAGCTTCCCCACCACCACGGGGGTGCCGGCGCCGATGGCCGGCGGGGTCGCGGTGGCGTTGGACTGAAGCGTGGCGCGACAGCGGCGCCGCGGCTGAAGCAAAGCTGAAGCCGATGTTCAGAAAAACTGAATTTTACCTCTTATCAGCGAAGTATTCCTGAAACGCAATGGTGCGATGCGCAAACGTATGATGCGCCGCACAATATAATGCGTATGTTGACGGCTCCCGGAAGTCCGGCTCGCCAGGCAGGCAGCTTCTGATCAAAACGCCTGGACAGAACTTGGAGCAATCGAGATGCGCAACCTTTCTCGTGACATTCTGCCCCTCGCCTTGGCGGGTGGGCTGATCGCCGTCGCCTTCATCGCCCCCGGCTTTGCCGCCGATCGGATTGGCGCGCGCCCCGTGGCGGCACAGACGATCAATATCGGCTATGTGCGCGGCGTCGCCTATTACACCCCGCAGGCGGACGGCTATCACGTCGTGGCGACGCTCAGCGTTGCCGGCGGTGCGCCGATCCGCGTCGCGGCCACGCTGCAGCCGGAGCAGGCGGTGAGCTTCTCCGTGCCCGGTCCCGAGGGTGCCGATGTGAGCCAGGTCGAGATCGCGCGTCGCGGCGACAGCGTGACCGTGACCCATCCGGACCGCCTCGTGCTCAACTGAGCCGTCGCAACGGCGTCCTGCTGCGTCTCGAAAATGAAAAGCCCGGCCAAGTGCCGGGCTTTTATTTGTCGTTGTCGTAGGCGGATCCCGCTCAGGCGGCGTTGTCGCTTTTGCGGGTGTCCGGCAGGCGCCGGTCGAGATAGCCGCCGATCAACTCGGTCAGTTCCTCGGTCCGGTTGTCGAAGAAGTGGTTGGCGCCGGGCACGGTCTGCTGCTCGATGACGATGCCCTTCTGCGTCTTCAGCTTCTCCACCAGCGTGTTCACCGCCGAGAACGGCACCACCGCGTCCTTGTCGCCGTGAACGAACAGGCCGGAGGAGGGGCAGGGCGCGAGGAAGGAGAAGTCGTAGAGATTGGCCGGCGCGGCCACCGAGATGAAGCCTTCCACCTCCGGCCGGCGCATCAGCAGCTGCATGCCGATCCAGGCCCCGAAGGAGAAGCCGGCGATCCAGCAGGCGCGCGCATCGGGGTTGATCGACTGCGCCCAGTCCAGCGCGGCGGCGGCATCGGCGAGTTCGCCCTGGCCGTGGTCGAAGGAACCCTGGCTGCGGCCGACGCCGCGGAAGTTGAAGCGCAGCGTCGAGAAGCCACGGTTCACGAACTGGTAATAGAGATTGTAGACCACCGGATTGTTCATCGTGCCCCCGAACTGCGGGTGCGGGTGCAGGATGATGGCGATCGGCGCGTGGCGCTGCTTGGCCGGCTGGTACCGCCCTTCCAGACGCCCCTTCTCGCCGGTGAAGATGACCTCGGGCATGAAGTGTGTGATCCTAGATACGGGCGGCGCAACCGCCCTGCGCAGGCAGGCAGCCAAGGCGCGGGGCCGCCGTTTCAATTTTCCTGCAGGTGTACATAATACCGCGAGCGCCTTGACGACATAGGGTGTGATCCCTAATTTATTAGAATAATTCTAAATTTCTACGTATGGTTGCGTGCCGATGTCATGCAACCATTTCCAGCGTCGCCCGCGGACTGTGCGGAGCTGAAGCTATGAATGAGATGAGCTTGTTTTGCAAGCAAATCAACGGAGACCGCAGCGAAAGCGGCGGTGTCCTACTATATAGGCGGGCAGGCGCTGAATCACCGAACCGAGCCGTGATGAACGAACGCATCTATCTCGATCACAATGCCACCGCACCGGTACGCCCGGAAGCGGTCGAGGCGCTGACTGCCGCGCTGGCCGCGACCGGCAATGCCTCGGCCATCCATGGCGAGGGGCGGGCGACCCGTGCCCGCATCGAGCAGGCGCGCGTCGAGGTGGCGGCGCTGGTCGGTGGCGATGCGCGTGGCGTGATCTTCACTGCCGGCGGCACCGAGGCCGATGCGCTGGCGCTGATCCCGGACTATCAGCGCGCCGGCGAGCCGCTCCCCTGTGACGTGCTGCTGATCAGCGCCGTCGAGCATGCCGCCGTGTTGCGCGGCCACCGCTTTGCCGCCGACAAGGTGGAAATCCTGCCGGTGGATGCGCGCGGCCGGCTGCGGCTCGATGCGCTTGATGCCGCGCTCGCCGCCCATGCCGAGGCCGGGCACCGGGTGCTGGTGTCGCTGATGCTGGCCAATAACGAGACCGGGGTGATCCAGCCGGTGGCCGAGGCGGCGCGCCGCGTCCATGCCCATGGCGGGCTGATCCACACCGACGCGGTGCAGGCGGCCGGCCGTATCCGCGTCGATCTTGCCGAGCTCGGCGTCGACGCCGTCTCGGTCTCCGCCCACAAGATCGGCGGTGCGCCGGGTGCCGGCGCGCTGGTGTTCGCCGATCCGGACCTGCGCCCCGCACCGGTGTTCGCCGGCGGCGGACAGGAGCGCGGCCGGCGGGCCGGCAGCGAGAACGCCCCCGCCATCGCCGCCTTCGGAGCCGCGGCGAAGAGCGCCCGGCTGGCGCTCGATGGTGAAATCATCCGCATTGGCGGCTTGCGCGAACGGCTTGAAGACGCTCTAAGGTGCGAGTTCCCGGAACTGGTGCTGTTGGTCGGCGATGTCGATCGCCTGCCCAATACCGCGTGCTTCGCCCTGCCGGGCGCGCCGGCCGAGACGGTGGTGATCGCGCTTGATCTTGCCGGGCTTTCGGTGAGCGCCGGGGCCGCCTGCTCGTCGGGCAAGGTCGGCCCGTCGCATGTGCTGGCCGCGATGGGCGTGCCGGAGAAGATCGCCCGTTCGGCGTTCCGGCTGTCCTTCGGCTGGTCGAGCCAGGACGAGGATGTCGACCAGGCGCTCAGCGTGTTCCGCCGGGTGATCCCGGGGCTGTTGCGTCGCGCACGGGCGGCGTGACGAAGGATTTGGCGGCGGCGTCCCGGTGGCGCCGACGCTTGAATACGGCGACGACCGCAGGCGCGGCGCTGCCGATGTGACGTGTTGACCTGCACCCGCGGGCCTTGACCCCGCGTGGGAGAGGAGATGAGACGATGCCGGCCGTACAGGAGACAGTGGAGCAGGTCCGCTCCATCGACGTCGATCAGTACAAATACGGGTTCTTCACCGATATCGAGTCGGAGAAGGCGCCGAAGGGACTGGACGAGGACACCGTCCGCTTCATCTCGGCCAAGAAGAACGAGCCCGAATGGCTGCTGGAGTGGCGGCTCGACGCCTTCCGCCGCTGGCAGACCATGCAGGAACCGAAATGGGCGCGGGTCGACTATCCGGCGATCCCCTATCAGGAGCTCTATTACTACTCGGCGCCGAAGCAGAAGGCGGGACCGAAGTCGATCGACGAGATCGACCCGGAAATCCTCGCCACCTATGAGAAGCTCGGCATACCCTTGCGCGAGCGCGATGCGCTGCTCGGCATCGAGAGCACCGGCGGCTCCCGCGTCGCGGTCGACGCGGTGTTCGACAGCGTCTCGGTGGCGACCACCTTCAAGGAAGAGCTCGCCAAGGCCGGCGTCATCTTCATGCCGATCTCGGAGGCGGTGCGCGAGCATCCCGAACTGGTGAAGAAATATCTCGGCTCGGTCGTGCCGGTGACCGACAATTTCTTCGCCACGCTGAACTCGGCGGTGTTCTCCGACGGCTCGTTTGTGTACGTGCCGAAGGGCGTGCGCTGCCCGATGGAGCTCTCGACCTATTTCCGCATCAACGAGCGCAACACCGGCCAGTTCGAGCGCACGCTGATCATCGCCGACGAGGGCTCCTATGTGAGCTATCTCGAAGGCTGCACCGCGCCGATGCGCGACGAGAACCAGCTGCACGCGGCGGTGGTCGAGCTGGTGGCGCTGGCCGATGCCGAGATCAAGTACTCGACGGTGCAGAACTGGTATCCGGGCGACAGTCAGGGCAAGGGCGGCATCTTCAACTTCGTCACCAAGCGCGGCGATTGCCGCGGCGATCGCTCGAAGATCTCCTGGACGCAGGTCGAGACCGGCTCGGCGATCACCTGGAAGTATCCGAGCTGCATCCTGCGCGGCGACAATTCGCAGGGCGAGTTCTACTCGATCGCCATCTCCAACGGCCGCCAGCAGGTCGACAGCGGCACCAAGATGATCCATCTCGGCAAGAACACGTCGAGCCGCATCATCTCCAAGGGCATCGCCGCCGGCCGCTCGGACAACACCTATCGCGGTCTCGTCTCGGCGCACCGCAAGGCGACCGGCGCGCGCAACTTCACCAATTGCGACTCGTTGCTGATCGGCGATCAGTGCGGCGCGCATACCGTGCCCTATATCGAGAGCAAGAACTCGAGCGCGCATTTCGAGCATGAGGCCACCACCTCGAAGATCTCCGAGGACCAGCTGTTCTATTGCCGGCAGCGCGGCCTCGATCCCGAGGAGGCGACGGCGCTGATCGTCAATGGCTTCGTCAAGGACGTGCTGCAGCAGCTCCCGATGGAGTTCGCGGTCGAGGCGCAGAAGCTGATCTCGGTGAGCCTCGAAGGCTCGGTGGGCTGACGCCCTTTTGCGTCCCGGCTCGCCGGGACGCTTCGCCGCTTTTCGCACATTCGGCGCGCCCGGCCGTACGGCCCAGGATGTCGCGCCACTCAGGTAACGGAACCAACGCAATGGCCATGCTCGACATCGACAACCTCCACGCCAAGATCGAGGGCGAGGACGGCAGGGAGATCCTCAAGGGCCTGTCGCTGAAGGTGAATCCCGGCGAGGTCCACGCCATCATGGGCCCGAATGGCTCGGGCAAGTCGACGCTCTCCTACATCCTCGCCGGCAAGGAAGACTATGAAGTCACCGAGGGCTCGGTGACGCTCGACGGCGAGAACCTGCTGGAGATGGAAATCGACGAGCGCGCCGCCAAGGGCGTGTTCCTCGCCTTCCAGTACCCGATCGAGGTGCCCGGCGTCGCCACCATGACCTTCCTGCGCTCGGCGCTGAACGCCCAGCGCAAGAAGCGCGGCGAGGAGGAGATCTCCACGCCGGACTTCCTGCGGCTGGTGAAGGCCAAGGCCGCCGGCCTCGGCATCAGCCAGGACATGCTGAAGCGCGGCGTCAATGTCGGCTTCTCCGGCGGCGAGAAGAAGCGCGCCGAGATCCTGCAGATGGCCATTCTGGAGCCCAAGATCGCCATCCTCGACGAGACCGATTCCGGCCTGGACATCGATGCGCTGAAGATCGTGTCGGAGGGCGTCAACGCCCTGCGCTCGCCGGATCGCGGCATGATCGTCATCACCCACTACCAGCGCCTGCTCAATCACATCGTGCCCGACTTCGTGCATGTGATGAACAATGGCCGCATCGTGCGCTCGGGCGGCAAGGAGCTGGCGCTGGAACTCGAAGCCAATGGCTATGCCGAGTACCAGCAGGACGCGGCGTGAGGGGGGGGATACGATGAACGCGGAAGTTCGTCCTATGCGCACCCCGGCCGAGCAGGGCCTGTCGGGTGAGCTCAAGAAGCTGTCGGCAACCGGCGGCGCGCGCATCGTTGCGCTGCGCGAAGCCGCGGCCAAGGCCTTCAACGATAACGGCCTTCCCCATCGCCGGGTGGAGGAGTGGAAATACACCGATCTGCGTACGCTGGTGCGCGAGGCGCTGCCGATCTCCACGCCGGCGCAGTCGGTGGTGGTCGAGGCGCATGCCCGGCTGCTGGTCGACACCGAGGTCCGTCGCATCGTCGTCGCCAATGGCGCGGTGGTGCCGGAATTGTCCGGCTTCGCCGATCTGGAGCCGGGGCTCAGCATCCAGCCGCTGGCGCAGGCGCTTGCCGCCGGCAGCGATGTCGTCACCCGGCTCGGTTCGCTCGAGCCCGGCCGCTACGACGCGGTGCTCGCCCTCAACACCGCGCTCGCCGTCGATGGCGTGGTGATCGCGGTGGCGCCGGGTACGGTGATCGAGCGGCCGATCCATGTCGCGCATGTGTTCAGCGGCAAGGCGGCGGCGAGCTTCGCCCGCAACCTCGTGGTGCTGGGCGAAGGCGCCAGCCTCACCTATGCCGAGAGCTTCGAGGGGCCGGAAGGCGCCGCCTATCAGGTGAACAGCGCCACCGAATTCGTGGTCGCCGACGCCTCCAGTCTCGACGTGGTGCGGGTGCAGGAGGAGGGCGCCAGCGCCATCCATCTGTCGACGCTGCTTTTCGAGGTCGGCAAGGACGTGAAGCTGAACGCCTTCGGCTTCACCTCGGGTGCCGCGGTGTCGCGCACTTCGCTCTATGCCCGGCTCATTGGCGCCGACAGTGCGGTGTCGTTCAACGGCGCGCTGCTGCTCAAGGATCGCCAGCACGCGGATTCGACGCTGTTCGTCGATCACCAGACCACCGGTTGCGAGAGCCGTGAATTGTTCAAGCACGTGCTGGACGATTCTTCGCGCGGTGTGTTTCAGGGCAAGATCGTAGTGCGCCAGCCGGCCCAGAAGACCGACGGGCGGATGATGAGCCGCGCGCTCATCCTCGGCGACGATGCCGAGATGGACAACAAGCCGGAGCTCGAGATCTTCGCCGATGACGTCGCCTGCGGCCATGGGGCCACGTGCGGCGCGATCGACGACGACCTGCTGTTCTATTTGCGTGCCCGTGGCATCCCGCTGAAGGAAGCGCAGAGCCTTCTGGTGCAAGCCTTCGTCGGCGAGGCCATCGAGACGGTCGCCAATGACGCGCTGCGCGACGCGCTGGTCGAGCGTGCCGAGACCTGGCTGAAGGCGCGGGCCTGAGCCCGCGCCGGCGGTGCGCCGGTTCGATTCGTCATGGCCGGGCTTGGCCCGGCCATCCTCGTCTTTCCTCCGCGCCGAAAGGCGTGGATGCCCGGGCGAGGCCCGGGCATGACGGCGTGTGGTATGAAAGCGCCGTAGAAAACGGGTTAAGCCGATGACCATCATCCACCCCGCCGTGGCCAATGGCAGCTATGATGTCGAGCGCGTGCGGCAGGATTTTCCGATCCTGTCCAAGCAGGTCTATGGCAAGCCGCTGGTCTATCTCGACAATGCGGCCTCGGCGCAGAAGCCGGTCCAGGTGCTGGATCGCATGCGCTACGCCTATGAGAACGAATATTCCAACGTTCATCGTGGGCTGCACTTCCTCGCCAACGCGATGACCGAGGCCTATGAGCAGGCGCGCGAGCGTTGCCGCGCCTTCCTCAACGCGCCGACGCTGGAGGAGGTGATCTTCACCCGCTCGGTCACCGGCGCCATCAACCTCGTCGCCTCCTCGCTCGGGCAGTCGATCAAGGAAGGCGACGAGATCGTGCTCTCGATCATGGAGCACCATTCCAACATCGTGCCGTGGAATTACCTGCGCGAGCGCAAGGGTGCGGTGATCAAATGGGTGCCGGTGCTGGAAGACGGCGCCTTCGATCTCAACGCCTATAAGGACCTGCTGACCGAGCGGACCAAGATCGTCGCCGTCACCCACATGTCGAACGTGCTCGGCACGGTGACGCCGGTGAAGGAGATCGCCCGCCTCGCCCATGACGTCGGGGCGGTGGTGGTGGTCGATGGCGCGCAGGCGGCGGTGCATATGCCGGTCGACGTGCAGGATCTCGACGTCGATTTCTACGGCGTTACCGGCCACAAGCTCTATGGGCCGACCGGCATCGGCGTGCTCTACGGCAAGATCGAGCGGCTGCGCGCCCTGCCGCCCTATGAGGGTGGCGGCGAGATGATCCGCACCGTCACCGAAGACGGCGTCACCTATGGCGAGCCGCCGCACCGCTTCGAGGCCGGCACGCCGCCGATCGTGCAGGCGATCGGCCTCGGCGAGGCGCTGGTCTATATGGAAAGCCTCGGCCGCGAGCGCATCGCCGCGCACGAGGCCTCGCTCGGCGCCTATGCCCGGCAGCGGCTCTCGGCGATCAACTCGGTGCAGATCTATGGCGACGCGCCGGGCAAGGGCGCGATCTTCGCCTTCGACGTCAAGGGCGCGCATCCGCACGACATCGCCACCATTATCGACCGGGCGGGCGTGGCGGTGCGGGCAGGCACCCATTGCGCAATGCCGCTTCTTGGACGATATGGAGTGACAGCGACGTGCCGGGCGTCGTTCGCGCTGTACAACACCCATGAGGAAGTCGACCGGTTGGCCGACGCCCTCGTCAAGGCTCAGGACCTGTTCGCATGAGCGACATATCTTCTGCCGATGCGCCCAACGTGCCGGCCATCGACTCGCAGATTCCGCAGGAGGAACTGGACCGGCTGACCGACGACATCGTCGCGGCGCTGAAGACGGTCTACGATCCCGAGATTCCGGTCGACATCTATGAGCTCGGCCTGATCTACAAGGTCGACATCGCCGACGACCGCCAGGTGGCGGTGGAGATGACGCTGACCACGCCCAATTGCCCCTCCGCCGCCGAGCTTCCCGGCATGGTGGAAGGCGCGGTGGCCAGCGTCGGCGGCGTCTCCGGCGTCAATGTCAACCTCACCTTCGATCCGCCCTGGGACCAGGGCCGGATGTCGGAAGAGGCGCGGCTCGCCCTCAATCTGTGGTGAGCCCGATGCCGGTCGCTGATGCGCCACCGATATCCGGCGTGCTGGAGACCGGCCTCTATGTCGATGATGTTGTCCGGGCGCGCGCCTTCTACGAGGGCGTGCTCGGCCTGACACCGATGGTCGCCGATGCGCGCTTCTGCGCCTACAATGCCGGGACGGCAAGCGTGCTGCTGCTGTTCAAGCGCGGCGCCACGCTGGAGCCGGTCGATGTGCCCGGCGGGGTGATCCCGCCGCATGACGGCCACGGCCCGCTGCACTATGCGCTGGCGATACCGCGCGACACGCTGGAAGCCTGGATCACCCATCTGGAGCGGGCAGCGGTCCCGCTCGAAAGCCGCGTCGAATGGAAGGGCGGCGGCGTGAGCCTGTATTTTCGCGACCCGGACCGGAACCTCGTCGAGTTGGCGACGCCGGGGCTGTGGCTGAATTACTGAGCCTGAGCCTCCGCGCCGACGCATGGGGCGTGTGCAATCTCTTGGTCTTGCCTGCGGCCGTCTGATATCCCATTTTGAGCGTGCCGATCCGCCGGCCTTGAACCGGCGTCGAGTTGGAGACGACAGATATGACCGAAGCCCGTCCCCGCCCAGCTGTGATGAAGCTGACCGATGCCGCCGCCGCGCGTGTGCGTGCGCTCATGGAGCGCAGCAACAAACCGGCCGCCGGCCTGCGCGTTGGCATCAAGAATGGCGGCTGCGCCGGCATGGAATACACGATGGAATTCGCCGAGGAGGCCGGCCGCTTCGACGAGATCGTCGAGGACAAGGGCGCGCGGGTGATCATCGATCCCAAGGCCATCCTGTATCTGCTCGGCACCGAGATGGACTACCGCATCGACAAGATGTCGGCGCAGTTCGTGTTCAACAACCCGAACCAGACCTCGGCCTGTGGCTGCGGTGAATCGGTCGCCATCACGCCGGCCAAGGCTGACGCGGCGAATCCCGAGGCGGCGGCTGCCAGCGCCTGAGGCGGCCCGGTGGATGCCGAGACGGTCGCGGATCTGCTGGCAGCCTTCGGTCCAGTGCGCGTCAAACGGATGTTCGGCGGGCTGGGCGTGTTCGCCGACGGTCTGATGCTGGCGCTCGTGATCGACGATACCCTCTACTTCAAGGCCGATCCGGCTCTTGCGGAGCGTCTCGCGGCGGGCGGATCGGTGCCGTTCACCTATGATCGCCGGGGGCGCCGGGTGGAACTCGGCTACTGGTCGGCGCCCGAGGCGGCGCTCGACGATGCCGAGGCTCTCGCCGAGATCGCCCGCGCTGCCTTGGCGGTGGCGCGGCGGTCGCCGGCGAAGGCCAAGCGCGGTCCGCCGACGCGCCGCCAGCTTCCGACCAATTGATAGCGCTTCGCGGTGAACCCTCGGCGCCGCCGCCCGTTACCCCTGTCGCAACGATAGGGAAAACCGCATGGATCTCGACCGCCTCAATTTCGAAAGCCTCGGCAACCTGCTCGTCCTCTACGGACTCAACATCCTCTATGCCATCGGCCTGATCGTCGTCGGCTGGTGGCTGGCCACTTTCGTGGAACGGCTGGTGCTGCGGGCGCTTGGCGCCACGCGGCGGATCGACATCACCGTCTCCGGCTTCCTCGCCAGCATCGCCCGCTACACGGTTTTGGTGTTCGTCGGGGTGGCGGTGCTGCAGCGCTTCGGCATCCAGACCACCAGCATCATCGCCGTGCTGGGTGCCACCTCGCTGGCGATTGGCCTCGCCTTGCAGGGCACGCTGTCGAATCTCGCGGCGGGGGTGATGCTGCTGCTGTTCCGTCCGTTCAAGCTCGGCGACAGCGTCGAGGTGGCGGGCGTCGCCGGCACGGTGAAGGGCCTGTCGCTGTTCACCACCGAGCTTGCTTCGGGCACCAATGTGCAGGTGCTGATCCCCAACGCCAAGGTGTGGGGCGCGAATATCGTCAACAACTCGGCCTATGGCCAGCGGCAGTTCGCCGTGACGCTGGAGCTGCCGGGTACCGCCGATGCCGAGGTGGCGATGGCGGAGTCGGTCGATTTTCTGAAGGGCGACACGCGCGTGCTGTCCAGTCCCGGCCCGTCGGCATCGGTGTCGAAGCTGCTGCTCGACCGGGTGGAGATCACCGTCGCGGCCTGGACCAATACCGGCGATGACGGCGCGGTGAAGGCGGCATTGATCCGCCATCTGCGCGGACGGCTCAGGGCGGCGGAGAATTCCGCCGCCTGATGATTTGGAAGGTGCTCAGCCGGCCTTGATGCGCACCGGGCGCAGCAGGAAGGCCGGCAGGTGCGAGGTATCGGCGGGCTCGTCATTATAGGAGGAGCGACGCTCCTCGCCATGGCGAACCGAGGTTGGCGTCACCGGCGCGCGGGTCGGAGCGGCGGCGACAGGTGCCTTGGCCGGAGCATCGGCGGCGGGCTTGCGCCGCGAGGAGCGAGCGGCGACGGGCGCCGGAGCGGCGCTCTCCTCGATCTCGATCTCGACCGGAGCGGGAGCCGTGCCGTCCCGGCGACGAGCCGGACGGGCGCCACGACGCTCGGAACCGGCGCCGCGCTCGCTACCGGAGCCACTGCGTTCGCCACCGCTGCGTTCACCACGTTCCTTGCGCTCGCCGCGTTCGGGCCGCTCACCGCGGCCGGTGGGCCGGGCGCCGCGGGCTTCGCGTGGCGGCGCATCGCCGAGCGGATCACCCTGCCACTCAATGGGACGGCCGATCAGCTTCTCGATAGCGGCCAGCGACTTGACGTCGGCATGGGTCACCATGGTGAACGCGGCGCCGGCACGGCCGGCGCGGCCGGTACGGCCGATGCGGTGCACATAGTCCTCGGCATGGTGCGGCGTGTCGAAATTGAACACGTGGCTCACGGCGGGAATGTCGAGCCCGCGCGCCGCGACGTCGGAGGCGACCAGCAGGGTCGCCTCGCCGGTGCGGAACTGGTCGAGCGCGTTCATGCGCGAGCGCTGGTCCATGTCGCCATGCAGGCAGACGGCCTTGTAGCCATGCCGCAGCAGCGACTTGTGCACCACCGCGACTTCGCTCTTGCGGTT
The DNA here is from genome assembly GCF_018390605.1 of Ancylobacter defluvii. GTDB lineage: Bacteria > Pseudomonadota > Alphaproteobacteria > Rhizobiales > Xanthobacteraceae > Ancylobacter > Ancylobacter defluvii. Next base: position 226,557 of record NZ_JAHBGD010000013.1, on the reverse strand, counting down.
GCAGAAGATGATGCCGTTCTGCAGGTTCTCGGCGTTGTCGATGAGGCGGCGCAGCGTATCGCGCTTCTCATAGTCCTCCTTGCCGCTCGCCACCAGAAGCTGGGTGATGGTCGAGGCGGTGGAGGAGGGGCGGGAGGCTTCCACCTGCACCGGATTGGACAGGAACTGCGACACCAGCCGCTGGATTTCCGGCGGCATGGTGGCGGAGAAGAACAGCGTCTGCCGGGTGAAGGGCACCAGCTTGCAGACGCGCTCGATGTCCGGGATGAAGCCCATGTCCAGCATGCGGTCGGCCTCGTCGATGACGAGGATCTCGATGCCGGAGAGCAGCAGCCGCCCGCGCTCGACATGGTCGAGCAGGCGGCCGGGCGTGGCGATCAGCACGTCGACGCCGCGCACCAGCTTGGCATCCTGGTCGCCGAAGGAGACGCCGCCGATCAGCAGCGCGACGTTCAGCTTGTGGTTCTTGCCGTAGCGGGTGAAGTTCTCCTCCACCTGCGCCGCGAGTTCGCGCGTCGGCTCCAGGATCAGCGTGCGCGGCATGCGGGCACGGGCGCGCCCCTGCTCCAGCATTGTCAGCATTGGCAGGACGAAGGCGGCGGTCTTGCCGGTGCCGGTCTGGGCGAGGCCCAGCACATCGCGGCGGGCGAGCACATGAGGAATAGCCTGCGCCTGGATCGGCGTCGGTTCCGTGTAACCCGTATCGGCGACAGCCGAGAGCACTTTGTCGCTCAGGCCCAGTTCGTTGAAAGGCATCGAGGGTCAATTCTGCGGCAGCGCACCGCTCACCCTGACATCCCCCGAGCCGTAACCGGGGACGGGCTGCATCGTCATCGCGCGGAGCGCATCGGTCGGATTGGGTCAGACGATGCAGCGCAACATAGGCATAATGGCCCGGAAGTCAATGCTTTTCAGGATATTCAAGGGGTTGGGGCGACAAAACGCGCATTTGTGTGATAGGGCGCCTTGGCGATCAGGCAACGCTAAGGAGCGTGGCTGCCGGAGTGGGCCGATGTTGCCAATGGGAAACGCGCCGATGGTTCAGGCTCCGGTCCTGCCGGCGCGTCCGCTTCCCGCCGCCGGGAGGGTGTCATGAGCCGAGCCTTCGTCAAGGAGGACAGTGGTGCCGAGGCGCTGCCGGAGCGCCCGGTCAGCGCCAATCGCAACCTCGTCACGCGGCGCGGTCTTGCCCTGATCGAGGCCGAGATCGCCCGTCAACGCGCGGCGCTCGCCGCCGCCGGGGCGGGGGGCGAGCGCGATGCCGCGGCGCGGGCCTCGCGCGAGCTGCGCTACTGGAGCGCACGGCGGGCCAGCGCCGAACCGGTGGACCCGCCGCCGCGGGGCCAGGCGATCACCTTCGGCATGGCGGTGATGCTGGAGGACGAGCACGGCAAACGTCGCAGCTTCCGCATCGTCGGCGAGGACGAGGCCGAGCCGAAGGAAGGGCGCATCGCCTGGGTCTCGCCGGTGGCCCGTGCGCTGGTGGGCAAATGGATCGGCGACGAGATCGACCTGCCGGCCGGCACCATGGAAATCGTCGCCGTCGATCCGGCGCCGGAAGCGGATTAGAGGGCTGGCATGCTGATTCCCGTCGACACCCTGCTCGTTTTTGCGCCGGCGGCGCTGATGCTCAATCTCACGCCCGGCAACGACATGCTGTTCTGCCTCGGGCAGGGCATGAAATCCGGGCCGAAGGCCGGGCTGGCGGCCAGTCTCGGCATCACCGTCGGCGGTTTCATCCACACGGTCGCCGCCGGGCTGGGGCTGGCGGCGCTGCTGGCGACGCATCCGGCCGCCTTCGAGGCGATACGCTGGGCGGGCGTCGGCTATCTCGTCTGGCTGGCTTTCAAGGCCTTCACCGCGGCAGGGCCGCTCACGGGTGCCGAGGCGGCGCTTCGCGGGAGCGCGGGGGCGGCGTTCCGGCAGGCGGTGCTGGTGAATCTCGCCAATCCGAAGATCGTCGTGTTCGTGCTGGCGTTCCTGCCGCAATTCGTCGATCCGGCGCGCGGGTCGCCCTTCGTGCAGTTCCTGCTGCTCGGCGCCATCCTCAACATTGGCGGCATGATCGTGAACGGGTTGGTCGGCGGCTTCGCCGGCGCCGTCGGGCGCTGGCTGGCGGGCCGCGCGGGTTTTTCGCGCGCCTTTCAGCGTCTCACCGGGGTGATCTTCCTCGGCCTCGCCGCCCGCATCGCCTTCGAGCGGCGGTGAGCCGCCTCAAAGCATCACCAGCCCACCATCGACCGCGTATTGACTGCCGGTGACGTAGGAAGCGTCGTCCGAGAGCAGGAACAGCGCCACGGCGGCGGCCTCATCTGCGGTGCCGGCGCGGGCGAGCGGCACCTGGCTCACCACAAAGCTTTCGAAGGCGTCGCGGGCGGTGTCGGGCAGGAAATGCCGGAAATTGGTCTCGATCGGTCCCGGCACCAGTACGTTCACGCGGATGCCGCGCGGCGCCAGTGCCGAGGCCCAGCTGCGCGCCATGGCGACGAGCGCGCCCTTGGTGGCGGCATAGAGGCTGGTCATCGCCGCGCCTTCATAGGTCGAGCTCGACGAGGTGACGACCACCGAGGCGCCGGGCGCCAGCAGCGGCGACAGCGCGGCCAGTTGCAGCATCGGCCCGCGCACATTGGCAGCCATCATCGCGTCGAAGGCGGCGGCGTCGATTTCCTCCAGCGGGCCGATGGCGGCATAGCCGGCGTTGAGCCACAGCCCGTCGAGCAGCCCCCATTCCTGTACGGCCTCGGCGAGGTCGGAGGCGGCAGCCGGATCGGCCGCGTCGTTGTGCAGGACCGGCGAGCCGTGCGGCAGGGCTTTCGCGGCCTCGGCGAGGCGGCCGGCGTCGAGCCCGGTCACCGCCACCGCACCGCCCTCGGCGGCGATCCGCCGGGCACCGGCAAGACCCATGCCGCTGCTGCCGCCGGTGATGAGCACGCGCTTGTCGTTGAAACGGGACATGCCGTCTGGCTCCCATGAAAGCTTCATGGCCGCCGCAGCCGCTGCGACGACGCCCTTCGCCGGCTTCGGGGCGAGGCCTCAGATATCCAGCAATTCCTCGCTGGCGAAGGCCGCCCGCTCGGAGATGAAGGCGAAGCGGCTCTCCGGCTTGTTGCCCATCAGCCGCTCGATGGCGTCGGCGGTTTCGACGCGCTCGGCATCGGCGACGGTGACGCGCAGCAGCGTACGCGACTTGCGGTTCATGGTGGTTTCCTTCAGCTGCGCCGGCATCATCTCGCCGAGGCCCTTGAAGCGGCCGATATCCACCTTGCCGCGGCCGGAAAATTCCTTCTTCAGCAACTCGTCGCGATGCGCCTCGTCGCGGGCATAGAGCGTCTTCGGACCTTGCGTGATGCGGTAGAGCGGCGGCACGGCGAGGAACAGGTGGCCGTTCTCGATCATCTTCGGCATCTGCCTGAAGAAGAAGGTGACCAGCAGCGAGGCGATATGCGCGCCGTCGACATCGGCATCGGTCATGATGACCACGCGCTCATAGCGCAGGTCTTCCTCGCGATACTGCGTGCCGGTGCCGCAGCCGAGCGCCTGGATCAGGTCGGCGAGCTGCTGGTTCTGCGCGAGCTTGTCGCGCCCGGCGCTGGCGACGTTGAGGATCTTGCCGCGCAGCGGCAGCACGGCCTGGGTCTGGCGCTCGCGGGCCTGCTTGGCGGAGCCGCCGGCCGAATCGCCCTCGACGATGAACAGTTCCGAACCCGCCGCCGAATTGTTGGAGCAGTCGGCGAGCTTGCCCGGCAGGCGCAGCTTGCGCACGGCGCTCTTGCGCGAGACTTCCTTCTCCTGCCGCCGGCGTAGCCGTTCTTCGGCGCGCTCGATCACCCAGTCGAGCAGCCGGCTGGCCTGCACCGGGTTGCCGCCGAGCCAATGGTCGAACGGGTCGCGAATCGCCTGCTCGACGATGCGCGCCGCTTCGGCGGTAGCGAGCTTCTCCTTGGTCTGGCCCTGGAATTCCGGCTCGCGCACGAACACCGAGAGCATGGCGAAACAGCCGGCCATGATGTCGTCGGAGGTGATGGCGCTCGCCCGCTTGGCGTTGCCGGTGCGCTCGGCATGGTCGCGCAGCCCGCGCAGCAGTGCGGAGCGGAAGCCGGCCTCGTGGGTGCCGCCTTCGGCGGTGGGGATGGTGTTGCAATAGGAGGAAACCGCGCCGTCGGCATCGGCGAGCCAGGCCACCGCCCATTCCGCCGAGCCATGGCCGCCGGGCTTGGAGGTCTTGCCGGAGAAGATCTCGGGATGCACCAGCGTGTGGCCGGCAATGTCGGCGGCGAGATAGTCCTTGAGGCCGCCGGGAAAGCGGAACACTGCCTCCGGCGGCACCTCGGTGCCGGCGACCAGCGCGGCGTCGCAGCTCCAGCGGATTTCCACCCCGCCGAACAGATAGGCCTTGGAGCGCGCCATCTTGAACACGCGCGCCGGCCTGAAGCGGGCCTCGGTGCCGAAGATCATCGGGTCGGGGTGAAAGCGCACCTTGGTGCCGCGCCGGTTCAGCACCCGGCCGACTTCGGCGATCGGCCCCTGCGGCAGGCCGCGCGAATAGGTCTGCCGGTAGAGCGTCTGCCCGCGCGCCACCTCGATCTCCAGCACGTCGGAGAGCGCGTTCACCACCGAGACGCCGACGCCGTGCAGGCCGCCGGAGGTCTCGTAGACCTTGCTGTCGAACTTGCCGCCGGCATGCAGCGTGGTGAGGATCACCTCCAGCGCCGACTTGCCGGGGAATTTCGGGTGATTCTCGATCGGGATGCCGCGGCCATTGTCGGTGACGGTCAGGAAGCCGTCGGCGGTGAGTTCGACATCGATGAAGCTGGCATGGCCGGCCACCGCCTCGTCCATCGAATTGTCGATCACCTCGGCGAAGAGATGGTGCAGCGCCTTCTCGTCGGTGCCGCCAATATACATGCCGGGCCGGCGACGCACCGGCTCGAGACCTTCCAGCACCTCGATATGGGCGGCCGTGTAGGCGCTCTCGGCGCCCGTCGGCTGAGCGGGCGCCCGCGACGCCTTGGCGGCGGCGGGGCGCGGCGTCTCGGGCACGGCGTCGAACAGGCTCTTCTCGGGTTCCGGCATGGGGCGGGCAGGACTTTCGCTGGCGGGCATCTGTGGATCATCCCATTACACCACATTATGCCAGTGTGAGTCACAGCCGTGAACATTCCATGAACGAAAACTCGCCCGGCGTGGCTTATTTGCCGAGCCGCCGCCGATTGGCGCGCACCTTGCGGCCGTAGAACCTGACGATCTCCGGGCCGACCTTGTCCAGCGTGCCGGCCGCAGCGGCCCTCGCGAGCCGGGCATTCACCTCGCCCATTGCCAGCGCCTTCTCGGTAACCATGCGCGTCGCCTCGACGCCGGCGGCGAAGTCGCCGCGCGCCAGCCGGTTCATCCGCTCGGCGATGACCACCTGCGCGTCGAGGCCAAGGCGGGCCATGCTCATGCCGAGCGAGAAGAAGGCGAGGGGATGCATCATGATGTGGTTCCTCGAAGCCCGGTCTGGGCAGCGGGACGGCAAGATCTTCAGGACCACATTCGTTCCCGACAATCGACGCGGGGCAGCCCTGCGCAAATCGGAAGGCTGCGGCGGCGGCACAGGGGCGGGCACGTCTTCCGTCCGTCGCGCAACGGGTGTACACGCGCTCGCTCCGGCGGATTGCCGGGCTTGTACCCTCTTCAGGGAGACGGACGATGACGGAGACGAAGGCGCGGATCGCCATCCTCGGGGCCTCGGGCTATACCGGCTCGGAACTCGTGCGATTGCTGGCCCGCCATCCGCGCGTCGAGATCGTCGCCCTCACTGCCGACCGCAAGGCCGGCCAGTCGATGGCCGACGTGTTCCCGCAATTCGGTAAGCTCGCTTTGCCCAAGCTCGTCACCATCGACGAGGTGGCGTGGGCGCATGTCGATCTCGCCTTCTGCGCCCTGCCGCACGGCACCACGCAGCAGGTGATCAAGCGGGTGCTCGAAGCCGCGCCGCACATCAAGATGGTCGACCTGTCGGCGGATTTCCGCCTGCGCGATCCCGGTGCCTATGAGCAGTGGTACGGCCACGCGCATCAGGCGCTGGAGCTGCAGCAGGAGGCGGTGTACGGCCTCGTCGAGCTCTATCGCGACGACATCCGTAAGGCGCGGCTGATCGCCAATCCCGGCTGCTACACCACCACCGCCATCCTGCCGGTGGTGCCGCTGATCGAGGCGGGCGCCATCGAGCCGGAAGGCCTCGTCATCGACGCCAAGAGCGGCGTTACCGGCGCCGGCCGCTCGGCCAAGGAATCGCTGCTCTATACCGAGGTGACGGATGGCATGCATGCTTATGGCGTCGCCAATCACCGGCACACCGCCGAGCTCGATCAGGAATATTCCAAGGCCGCCGGCCGCACGATCGTGCCGAGCTTCACCCCGCACCTCATCCCGATGAGCCGCGGCATCTACGCGACCATCTACGCCAAGACCGGCGCCGGCGTCGGCGCGGCGGACGTGCATCGCGTACTGACGGATTTCTACAAGTCCGAGCCCTTCGTGCATGTGCTGCCGCTCGGCCAGGTGCCGCAGACGCGCTTCGTCAAGGGCTCGAACATGATCGTCATGGGCGTGGTGGCCGACCGCCAGCCCGGCCGGGTGATCCTGATCTCCACCACCGACAATCTCGTCAAGGGCGCATCGGGGCAGGCGGTGCAGAACATGAACCTGGTGCTCGGCTTCCCCGAGACGCTGGGGCTGGAGCAGCTGGCGCTGTTTCCCTGAGTTGCGAGCGCCGCGCAGGCGCGCGGGGAGCGGAATAATACCGATTGCAACTTTGGTATAATGGTGTGCTCCATGGGCGGTTTTCAGCTCATGGAGCCCGTCATGACCAATCTGTCTGTCGTGTCTCGCCGAAACGTATTCGGAACGCTGGCCTGCGGCTGCGTCGCCGCGGCCGGCTTGGGATCGCGGCCTGCCCGCGCGGCCTCGCCCCTCGCCAAGACCAGCCTGTCCGCCGAGGAGGCGCTGGCCAAGTTGAAGGCGGGTAACGCGGCCTTCGTCGCCGGCGGCGCCTGCATCCCGGCCGGGGGGCCGGTGCCAATCAGCACGCTCAGCGCCGGCCAGGCGCCCTTCGCCGTGGTGCTCGGCTGCTCGGATTCGCGCACCCCGCCGGAGCACGTCTTCACAACTGGGCTCGGCGAGCTGTTCATCATCCGTGTGGCCGGCAACACGGCCGATACCACCGCCATTGGCTCTATCGAGTATGCGGTGGCGGTGCTCGGCGCGCCGCTCGTCATGGTGATGGGGCATAGCCAGTGCGGCGCGGTGGAGGCGGCGGGCGAGGTGATTTCCGTGGGCACGCAATTCCCGGGCTTCATCGGCGACATGGTGCAGCCGATCGTGCCCGCCGTGCTGCGGGCACGCCGCGACGGCCACATGCTTCTCGATGACGCGGTGCGTGCCAATGTCGAGGATGTGGCGGCCCACATCGCCAGGGCGAGCGAGTTGGTGGCGGAGGCCATCAGCGCGAACAAGCTGCGCGTCGTCGGCGGCGTCTACAACCTCGCAAACGGCAAGGTGGATTTCCTCGCCTGACGGCGGCGCTTACGGCGCGGCGCGTACCGCGTAGCTCGGCTTGAGCGCCGAACCGTTCCAGCGCCAGGAGCCCCAGCAGGCGGCGCCGGGCGCGGCATTGTCGCACTGGAAGCGGTCGACCCAGATGTCGAGCGTGGTCTGCTCGGTGCCCTGCACCAGCGTCGGCCGGCTGCCGCGCAGCTTCATCGGCGCATAGCCGGCGCTCGACAGGCTGACGGAGATGTCGCAGCCGTCATTGGCGCAATAGGCGGTGGCGGCGCCGTCGCAGCGCAGGTTCTGCGCGTTGAGCAGATAGTCCGGCCGGCCGTCATGGTCGAGATCGGCGCTCATCATCTCCGGCCAGGCATTGCCCTTCAGCTCGCCGCCCGCCGCCCGGCACTGCGCGAAGAGGCCGGCGACCTCGTCCATCACCGGCTGCGGCGCCGGCGCGGCGGGAGTGGGGTCGGTATCCGCCTGATGGGTCACATTGGTGATGGCGGCAGCGATCTGCTGCTTCAGCGCCGCGTTGCGCTGGCGGTAGAGCGGGGCGAGGCAGCTCGCATCTGCGCCGCATTTCGCCCGCGCGGCCAGGAAGGCGCGCGCATCGTCGCGACGCGCGCCATTGGCCCCCATCATCAGCTGGAATCGGCTGTAGCTGAACCACAGCGCGCCCATCTCGCTGTCGAGGGCCGACAAAGCGGTGTCGGCGCAGACGGCGCGTTCGTCCGGCGTCCGCGCCTTGCCGCAGTCGAAGCTCGCGGCGCCGGCCGGGACCGGCGCGAAGGCCGCGACCAGCGTCGCGAAAAAGCCGAGGCCGCCGGCCAGGATGGCCGATGTCACGTCTTCACCTTCACATAGCTGCCCGGCGCGTCCTCGACCGGAGCGAACACGCCGCCGCCGGGCTCGCGCGCCGGCACCCGCTCGGCGTCCTGCGCCTCCAGCCAGCCGAGCCAGTCCGGCCACCAGGAACCGGGATGCATCTCGGCCCCGGCGATCCATTCCTCCAGGCTGCCGGCCGGCGCATCGCCGGTCCAGTACTGGTACTTGGCACGCGCCGGCGGGTTGATCACCCCGGCGATGTGGCCCGACCCCGCCAGCACGAAGCGGGCCGGCGCGCCGAACAGCTGGAGCCCGTTGAACACCGATACCGCCGGGGCGATGTGGTCCTCGCGCGTCGCCAGGCTGTAGGTCGGGATCGCCACCCGGCCGAGATCGAGCCTGTGGCCGCCCAGCGACAGATTGCCGGTGGCGAACTTGTTATCGAGATAGCAGTTGCGCAGGTAGAACGAGTGGTTGGCGCGCGGCAGCCGCGTCGAATCCGCGTTCCAGTAGAGGATGTCGAACGGGAAGGGCGCCTGTCCCTTCAGGTAGTTGTTCACCACATAGGGCCAGATCAGGTCGTTGGCGCGCAGCATGTTGAAGGCGTTGGCCATCACCCGGCCGTCCATGATGCCGGATTCGAGCATGCGCCGTTCCAGCACTGCCACCTGCTCCTCGTCGATGAACACCTTCAGGTCGCCGGCCTGGGTGAAGTCGACCTGGGTGGTCAGGTAGGTTGCGGAGCGGATGCCGGCATCCTTGCCGGCGGCGGCGAGCCAGGCCAGCGTCATGGCGAGCATGGTGCCGCCGACGCAATAGCCGACCGCATGCACCTGCTCGGCACCGGTCGCCTGTTTGGCGGTCTCGATCGCCGACAGCACGCCGGCGCGCATGTAGTCCTCGAAGCCCTTGTCGGCGAGGGCCGGGGAGGGGTTGACCCAGGAGACGATGAACACCGTCAACCCCTGGGCCACCGCCCAGCGGACGAAGGATTTCTCCGGGTTGAGGTCGAGCACGTAGAATTTGTTGATCCAGGGCGGCACGATCACCACCGGCACCTTCAGCACGGTCTCGGTGGTGGGGCTGTACTGGATGAGCTGCATCAGCTCGTTCTGGAAGATCACCTTGCCAGGGGTGATGGCGAGGTTCTCGCCGACCTTGAACTTCGAATTGTCGGTCTGGCGGATCTTCAATTCGCCGTCGCCGGCCTCGATGTCCTCGGCCAGCATCTTCATGCCGCGCACCAGGTTCTCGCCGTTGGAGGCGAAGGTGGCGCGCAGAAGCTCGGGATTGGTGAAGACGAAGTTCGACGGCGACACCGCGCTGGCGATCTGCCGCACGTAGAATTCGGCCTTGTGCTTGGTGTGCTTGTCGATCTCGGCGTCCTCGACCAGCTTCTCCGCCCAGTTGGCGGTGAGCAGATAGGTCTGCTTCAGCGCGTCGAAGAAGGGATTGGTCGTCCATTCCGGATCGACGAAGCGCCCGTCGCGCGCGGGCGGCCGGGCGATGGGGGCGACCTCTTCGCCGGCGAGCCGCTTGAGCGTCGAGGACCACAGCGACAGATAGCCGCCGATCAGCCGCGACTGCACGTCGACGGTGCGCTTGGGGTCGGTCAGCCAGTATTCGGCGACGTGGCCGAGCGTCTTCATCACGTCGGCGACCTCTTCGGCGATGTCGTCCTTCACCCGGCCTTCCTCGCGCGGGCGCAGATAGGCGGCCATCGCCTTGCCGCCCTCCTCGACGAGGCGGGCAAGATTGCCGGCAAAGGTTTCGAAATCGATCGGGCCCGGCGCAGGTGGGTCGGAACGGTCCGCCGCGCGGGGAGCTGGGGTGGGGGCCGAGGCCGGAGCCGGCTGCGGCGGCACGGCGACGTCCGCCGCTGCTGCGGCAGCGATCTCGGGCTCGGGCCGGCGGACGAAACGCACATGGCTGGCGGCCGAACGGGTCTGCGACACCCGGCGCGGCCGGGGAAGGGGGGCGGCAGGAATCGGCGCCGCCGCTTCGGCCGCCGGCTTGCGGGCGGCGGTGTGGGATGCCGCGGGCTTCGCGGCCGCTGCCTTGGCCGTTGCGGTTTTCGACGCTGCAGTCTTAGGCGTTGCAGCCTTGGGAGCTACCGACTTGGGCGCTGCACCTTTGGAGGCCGCAGTTTTGGGCGCCGGCGGCGTTGCGGCGACTTTGCCGGCTGCCGCAACCTCGCGCTTGGTGGCCTGCGCCTTGGCGGGAGCCGCCGCACCGCCGCGCGCCTTCGAAGGTGCCGGCGTGGTTTTGGCGGATGTCGGCTTCGCGGATACCAGCTTGGTCGATGCTGGCTTGGCTGCCGTCCCCGTCGCTTTCGCGGCGCGCTGTGTCGTCGCGGCGGTGGCCGCGGGCTTACTCGCGCCCACCGCCGCGCCGGCCGCTGCCTTGCCCGGCTTTTTCGAAGCGCCGGTCTTCGAGGAGGAGGGAGCGGCGGTTTCCGTCGAGGTTTCGTCGGTGGCGGTGGAGCGCGCGGCGGTGCGCCGCCGGCTGGTGGAGCGGTCGGTGTTTCGGTTACTCACCGCTTGTCCCCGCGGGTGCGTGCGTTCATAGGTGAGGGCATCATAGACGCGACGCCCGGTTCGAGCGAGAGCCTAGCGCGGAGTCGATGACAGTTCGGGAAACAGGGACATGACGCGCCACTTCGCCCTTCCGCCGAAATCTCCTGCCCGCGCACGCCTGCTCGCGGGCGCGGCGGTTTGTCTCGGTCTTGGGCTCGGCCTCGCAGGCTGCGCCCCCCCCGGCATGCCGAAGACCAGCGTGCCCGACCAGAAGCTCGCCTATCCGAGCTTCGGCGCCCCGGCGCAGATCGGCACCCGGCCGGTGATGGACGCCACCGCCCAGGCGAAGACGCAGTCGAGCCTTGAAGGCCTGGCGCGCAACCATGCCGGCCAGATGGAGCAGCAGATCAATCAGGGCGACGACCTGAACGCCGGCCAGTGACAAAAGCCGTATGAAACGGGCAGCCGAGAGCTCTGTTACCGATTGATTCACCACGCTTGCGCCACCATCGCTTGTCATGCCTTCTGGGATGGGCGTGGTGAAAATGATAGAAACGCCCGTTGTGCCGCGCCGTCTGAGGAAAACGGCCGGCTTGGAGCTTGAGACCGATGACCGATTTCCACCGTATCCGCCGGCTTCCGCCTTATGTGTTCGAGCAGGTCAACCGTGTGAAGGCTACCGCCCGCAACGCCGGCGCCGACATCGTGGACCTCGGCATGGGTAATCCGGATCTCGACGCTCCCGCCCATGTCGTCGAGAAGTTGAAGGATACCATCGGCAGGCCCCGGACCGACCGCTATTCCGCCTCCAAGGGCATTCCCGGCCTGCGCCGCGCGCAGGCGGCCTATTACGAGCGCCGCTTCGGGGTGAAGGTGAACCCCGATACCCAGGTGGTCGCCACGCTGGGCTCCAAGGAAGGCTTCGCCAATATGGCGCAGGCGATCACCGCCCCCGGCGACGTGATCCTGGTGCCGAACCCGTCCTATCCGATCCATGCCTTCGGCTTCCTGATGGCGGGGGCGGCGATCCGCTCGGTTCCGTGCGAGCCGGGGCCGGAATTCTTCCGCGCGCTGGAGCGCGCCGTCGCCCATTCGATCCCCTCGCCGCTGGCGCTGGTGCTCTGCTATCCGTCGAACCCGACCGCCTGCGTCGCCGATCTCGATTTCTATCGCGACGTCGTCGCCTTCGCGAAGAAGCACGACCTGATCGTGCTCTCCGATCTCGCCTATTCCGAGGTGTATTTCGACGGCGATCCGCCGCCCTCGGTGCTGCAGGTGCCGGGCGCGATGGACGTGACGGTCGAATTCACCTCGATGTCGAAGACCTTCTCCATGGCCGGCTGGCGCATGGGGTTTGCGGTCGGCAATGAGCGTCTGATCGCCGCGCTCGCCCGCGTGAAGTCCTATCTCGACTATGGCGCCTATACGCCGATCCAGGTCGCCGCCGCGGCGGCGCTCAACGGTCCGCAGGACTGCATCGCCGAGATGCGCTCGGTGTACCGCAAGCGCCGCGACGCGCTGGTCGACAGCTTCGGCAAGGCCGGCTGGGAGATTCCCTCGCCGAGCGCCTCGATGTTCGCCTGGGCGCCGATTCCGGAAAAATTCCGCAACCTCGGCAGCCTGGAATTCTCCAAGCTGCTGATCGAGAAAGCGGATGTGGCGGTGGCGCCGGGCGTCGGCTTCGGCGAGCACGGCGACGAATATGTCCGCATCGCGCTTGTGGAGAACGAGCAGCGCATCCGCCAGGCCGCGCGCAATGTCCGGCGCTTCCTTGAAACGGGCGCGGAAACATTGCACAACGTCGTGCCGCTCGCCGCGGCGCGTTGAGTGTCCGTCGATTGCGGGCCGGCGCTGTTCTTTTGTTTCTGATGTTCGGATAGTTTGATGGCGCCGCCGCTTAAAATTGGCATCGCCGGCCTGGGTACGGTCGGAGCGGGCGTCATGCGTATGCTTGCCCGTCGCAATGACGAGATCGCCGCGCGCTGCGGGCGCGCGGTCGAGGTCGTGGCGGTCAGTGCGCGTGACCGCTCGCGTAGCCGCGATTGCGATCTTTCCTCGGTGCGCTGGGCGGAAAGCCCGGTCGCGCTCGCCCGCGATCCCGGCATTGACGTCTTCGTCGAGCTGATCGGCGGCTCGGACGGGGCCGCCCGCGAGGCGGTCGCCGCGGCGCTGGAAGCCGGCAAGCCGGTGGTCACCGCCAACAAGGCGCTGCTGGCCCATCACGGCGTCGCCCTCGCGACGCTGGCGGAGCAGAACGGCGCCGGCATCCATTTCGAGGCGGCGGTCGCCGGCGGCATCCCGATCGTCAAGACGCTGCGCGAGGCGCTGCTGGGCAACCGGATGGCGCGCGTCTCCGGCATCCTCAACGGCACCTGCAACTACATCCTGACGAAGATGCGGGAAGAGGGGCTTTCCTTCGAGACCTGCCTCGCCGAGGCGCAGCAACTCGGCTATGCCGAGGCCGATCCCAGCTTCGACGTCGACGGCTTCGATACCGCCCACAAGCTCGCCTTGCTGGCGACGCTGGCCTTCGGCGTGCAGCCGGATCCCGGCGCCATCCATGTCGAGGGCATCCGCTCGATCACGCTGGCCGACCTCGATGCCGCCGACGAACTCGGCTACCGGGTGAAGCTGCTCGGCGTCGCCGCCCGTGCCGGCGACGAGGTCGAGCTGCGGGTCCATCCGACCATGGTGCCCAAACATTGGCCAATCGCCCAGGTCTCCGGCGTCACCAATGCGGTGGCGGTGGATGGCGATGCGGTGGCGCTCACCCTGGTCGGTCCCGGCGCCGGCGGCGATGCCACCGCCTCGGCGGTGGTCGGCGACCTCTGCGATCTCGCGGCTGCGCGGGTCAGCCGGCCCTTCGGCTGGCCGGTTGCGCGGCTGCGTCCGGCCGGCAAGCCGGCCATCCAGCGCCATGAGGGCGGCTACTACATCCGCCTTGCCGCCGTCGATCGGCCCGGAACGGCGGCAGCCATTGCCCGTCATATGGCCGAGCGGAATATTTCGCTCGAGTCCATAATGCAGCATCGGCGCGGTCGACCGCATGGCGGCGACCGGGCCGACAGCGCTGGGGGGCCTGCGCCGGTGGTGCTGATTACCTATGCGACGACGGAAGAGGCGGTGCGCCGCGCCATCGACGCCATCGAGGCGGATGGCGTGATCACGTCGCCTCCGCAGGTTATTCGGATCGAGAAGGATTGAGGGCTGGGACGATGGCGGAAATCACGGTCAAACCGGATCAGGCGCTTGAGCGCATCCTGACGCTGGAGCTGGTGCGCGTCACCGAGCGCGCAGCGGTTGCCTCGGCGGCGCTGCGCGGGCGCGGCGACGAGAAGGCCGCCGACAAGGCGGCGGTCGATGCCATGCGGCGCGAGCTTAACCGCCTGCCGATCGCCGGCCGCATCGTCATCGGCGAGGGCGAGCGCGACGAAGCGCCGATGCTGTTCATCGGCGAGGAGCTGGGAACCGGCAAGGGCCCGGCGGTGGACATCGCCGTCGATCCGCTCGAGGGCACCACGCTTTGCGCCAAGAACATGCCCGGCTCCATCGCGGTGATGGCGATGGCCGAGGGCGGCACCATGCTGTATGCGCCCGACGTCTACATGGACAAGATCGCCATCGGTCCGGGCTATGCCCAGGGCACGATCGACATCGACGCCAGCCCGGCCGACAACATCCACTCGCTGGCCAAGGCGAAGGGCGTGAAGCCGCATGAGATCACCGCGCTGATCCTCGATCGCCCGCGTCATGCGGCGATCATCGAGGCGGTGCGCAAGACCGGCGCCTCGGTGCAGCTGATCCTCGATGGCGACGTGGCCGGCGTGATCGACACCACCAACCCGGACGAGACCGGCGTCGACATCTATCTCGGCACCGGCGGCGCGCCGGAAGGCGTGCTGGCGGCGGCGGCACTGCGCTGCATCGGCGGCCAGATGTTCACCCGCCTGATCCTCGACACCGAGGAGAAGCGCGAGCGCGCCAATAAGATGGGCGTCAGCGACCCGAAGAAGATCTACACCATCCACGACATGGTGCAGGGCGACTGCCTGTTCGCGGCCACCGGCGTGACCACCGGCAACCTGCTCAAGGGCGTGAAGTATCGCGGCGAGGTGGTGGAGACCCAGACCGTGGTCATGCGCTCCGCTTCCGGCACGGTGCGCTGGATCTCGGCCGAGCACCGCGACCTGTCGAAGTTCCATCTCGGCTGACCGCCGACGCATCCGAACGTTCGGCGAGGGGCGCGGCGACGCGCCCCTTTGCTTTTGCGGCTACAGCGCGGCGGCCCAGTCGTGGCCGGGATGCGCGACGGCGAGCCAGTGCTTCAGGCGTTGGCGTTCGCGCCTGTCCATCCGGGGCAGGGCGCGGGCGAAGTCGCCCTCGTCCTTCGGGCGTCGGTGCTTGGCCTTGAACAGCAGCACGATCGCCGGCCGCAGATAGGCGAGACCGTCCGGCGTCCGGCCGACAGCCTCGGCGCGCGGGCAGGTGATGGCCGGATCACGCTTGTAGATCCAGGTCGATGGGGTTCCGCGCTCGATCATCATGTCCGCCCGCCAGCAGCGTGCCTCGGCATCGCGGCACCAGATCTGAGCGATGTGGGCCGGCGGTACGGCATGGCGCGGCAGCGGCGCCAGCGCGCCGTCATGCGCGGTGTAGAACTCCATCGCCCCCAGCGCCTGCCGGAACAGCGGCAGATCCTCCGCCAGCACGGTGAACTCGATATCCTCGTGCGCGCGGGTCTCCAGGCCGTGCCACAGATCGAGCGCCCATCCCCCGGCGATGCACCATGGCGCCCCCACCCCGGCGAGCCGCTGCGCCAGCTGCTGCGGCGACCAGGCGGACCAGTTGTGCTCGTCAATGTCGGAGGCGGAGGACATGCGGGACCGTCCGGGCGGAGAGCGGGGAAGCCTCGGCGTTTTTCATTCGCGGGATGCGACGCCGCGGCAATCGGAAAATCTGGCGCTTTGGAACTCGGCCGGTGTGTTGTATACCAGATGCCGCAGACCAGCATTCCACGAGGATGCAAAGACGTTCGCAAAGGGAAACACCCATGTCCGCCCCCCATTCCGCGCTGCCCGCCTTCCTGAAGCAGGTGACCGACCTCATCAACGCCGACAAGTATGAGGAGGTCGGCCAGGCTTTCGCCGCCTTCGTGAAGGAGCACCCGACCACCCGCTATCTCGCTTCCGAGCCGATTCCCTTCAAGGTGAATGTCCGCCTGTCCACGAAGTACGGCTCCTCGGCGACGTCGACCTTCACCCTGCGCCACACCACCTGGGCGGAAGATCTGAAGCGCTCGCTGTCGGCGGAAGCTGACGCTTTCGCCGCGCTCGCCGCCAAATATGACGGCGAGGTCGCCGAGGTCGCCAAGACGGTGAAGAAGGTCGCGTGAGCCTTCGCGGGCGCCGGTGCTGCCGGCGTCCGCTTCTTCCCGACCGGCGGCCTGCGCCCGGTCGATGACATCCCGTGCTACAGCCCGATCCGCCCGAATCCCGGCAGCTTGATGCCCGGCTGGCGCAGGTCTAGCCCGGCCACCGCGCCCAGCACGTTGATCTCCACGCCTTCCACCCAGGCCAGCGTCAGCCCGGCATAGCCGCCGAGGCTCGCGGTCACGCCGGTGCGCGAGGGCGCCCAATCGAGCCACTGGCCATCGACCGGAAAGTCCTTGCCGATGGCGGTGGAGGGCAGGACGGCCTGCAATTCCGGCACCTGCCGCACCACATGGGCGATGAAGGTGTTGGAGTTCGGCCCCGGCCAGATCACATAATCGCCCATGCCGGCAAATGGATAGTCGGCGATCGCCGCCTTCACCTTCGGGATCAGCGCCGCCGCTGCCGTGCCGGTGGTCTCGGCCACCAGTTCGGGCGTGTTGCCGTACCATTTGCCGTCCGGCGGAAAGCGATTATGGCGAATGGGCACGCCGGAATAGCCCATCACATCGTAGCGCTGATAGGCGGCCGCGCCGGCCTCCTTGTACACCACCCAGCAATGCACCGCGAAAATGCTGCGCCAGCCGCCGACCGGGGCGCAATAGATGCGCACCATCGCTTCCGGCATTTGCGGGGCGGCGGGCAGGGTGCCGGTGCTCGACCAGTCGGCGGAGCGCCAGCCGATCGAGAGATCGGAGGTCTGCCATGTCACCAGCGCATGCGCGGCGAGCGGCAGGGCGAAGAACAGCAGGAGGCCGAGGCGGACGAAGCGGGTGGCGCGCAGCATGGCGCACAATGTGCGCGGACCGGCGGCAAAATCCAGAGCCTGCAAGGCCGCTGGCGAAATCGTGTTCGCACGATGCCGCGCATCGGCCCGGTTGACAGGGTTGCGAATGAATCGCATTTTTCTTGCGACTGAGTTGCAAGAGCGGATGAAATCATGTTGGACAGCCTTTCCTCGGGCGGGTGGCGGCGCGAACGCGGGGATCCCGCCCTGTCGGAGGTGCATGGCTCCATCGCGGTGCCCAAGCGGGCAGGTCTGCGCCGCGTGCTCGCCTTCATCGGGCCGGGCTATCTGGTCGCCACCGGCTACATGGATCCGGGCAACTGGGCGACCTCGCTCGCCGGCGGCTCCAAGTTCGGCTACAGCCTGCTCACCGTGGCGCTGCTTTCCAATATGATCGCCATCCTGCTGCAGGCTCTGTGCTCGCGGCTCGGTGTCGCCTCGGGTCGCGACCTCGCCCAGGCCTGCCGCGACGCATTTCCCCGTCCGGTCGCCTTCGTGTTGTGGATCCTCGCTGAGGCGGCCATCTGTGCCACCGATCTTGCTGAGGTGATTGGTACCGCCATCGGCCTCAACCTGCTGTTCGGCCTGCCGCTGGAAATCGGCGTGATCCTCACCGCGCTCGACGTGTTCCTGATCCTGTGGCTGCAGAATCTCGGCTTCCGCTGGGTGGAGGCGATGGTGATCGGCATGCTGGCGGTCATCGCCGTCTGCTTCGGCGTGCAGATCGCGCTTGCCGATCCGAACTGGGGCGAGGTGATCCGCGGCTTCGCGCCCACCACCGAAATCGTGCGCAACCCGCAGATGCTGTATCTCGCGCTCGGCATCCTCGGCGCCACGGTGATGCCGCACAATCTCTACCTGCACTCGGCCATCGTGCAGACCCGCCGGCACGATGGCACGCTGGAGGGCAAGCGCGAGGCGATCAAATACGCCACCTGGGATTCCACCTTTGCGCTGATGTTCGCGCTCACCATCAACGCCTCGATCCTCATCCTCGCCGCTTCCGCCTTCCATGCCGGCGGCGCGGGGGAGGTGGCCGATCTCGGCAAGGCGCATGAATTGCTGAACCCGCTGCTCGGCAGCGCGCTTGCGCCGACGCTGTTCGCCGTCGCGCTTTTGTGCTGCGGCCTCAATTCGACGGTGACGGCGACCATTGCCGGCCAGGCGGTGATGGAGGGCTTCCTCAATTTCCGCCTCGCGCCCTGGCTGCGGCGGCTGATCACCCGCACCATCGCCATCGTGCCGGCCTCCATCGTCACCATCGCCTATGGCGAGCAGGGCGCCGGCTCGCTGCTGATCCTCAGCCAGGTGGTGCTCAGCCTGCAATTGCCCTTCGCCATCGTGCCGCTGATCATGTTCACCGCCGATCGGCACAAGATGGGCACGCTGGTGGCGCCGCGCTGGCAGACCGTGCTGGCGATACTGGCGGCGACACTGATCATCACGCTCAACATGAAGCTGCTGTTCGACTTCGTGACGGGCTCGTGATCGCGCCTCGTCAAAAGGCCGTCTTGCGCCCGCCGCGGCGTGAGCGTCTCATGGAATCCTGATAGGGTGGCCCCGTCGCCTCCGGGCGACGCGGGAGGGCCCCGTGGGGGAGCCATGAACGATACGACCAGTTTTTTCGGTGACCTGCTCGGCACCATCGCCGAGCGCGGGCGCGCACTGCTGGACCTCGGGCGCGAGCGCCGCCCGGCCGGCGCGGTGCGGGCGGCCAGCGTGGTCTCCCTGTGCGAGCAGTTGCTTTCCGGGCGCGGCGAGGCGTCGGGGGTGGCGCTCGCCAGCGAAATCCTGATCGCCTATGGCGCGCTCAAGAGCGGGGAGCGCATCGCCTTCTTCGAGGCGCTGGCCGGTACCTTCGGCCCCAATGCGGCGCGGCTGGAAAAGGCCGTCGCCGCCTATGCCGCCAAGCCTTCCGCCGCCACGGCGAGCGAACTGCATCAGGCGAGCGAGCCGCGGCGGCAGGAACTCATTCGCCGGCTGAATCTGGCGCCCGGCGCCACGGCACGCCTGGTCGGCATGCGGGCCGATCTGCTCGCCAGCCTGGCGCGCCGCCGCGACCTCGCCGAGGTCGACCGCGACTTCACCCATCTCTTCGCGTCCTGGTTCAATCGGGGGTTTCTCGTGCTGCGCCGGATCGACTGGTCGACGCCCGCCAACGTGCTCGAAAAGATCATCCGCTATGAGGCGGTGCATGAGATCCGCGACTGGAACGACCTGCGCGCCCGCGTCGACAGCCCGGACCGGCGCTGCTACGCCTTCTTCCATCCCACCCTGGTCGACGAGCCGCTGATCTTCGTCGAGGTGGCGCTGACGAAGGACATCCCGGCGGGGATCGCGCCGGTGCTGGCCGAGAAGCGTGCCCATCTCGATCCCGCCAAGGCCAGCGTGGCGGTGTTCTATTCCATCTCCAACACCCAGGCCGGGCTCGGTGGGGTGAGCTTCGGCAATTTCCTCATCAAGCAGGTGGTGGAGGAAATCTCGCGCGAGTTGCCGAACCTCAAGACCTTCGTCACCCTGTCGCCGGTGCCGACCTTCCGCGCCTGGCTGGAGGCGGAGCGCGCGTCGCCGTCCTCCGCCGTGCTCACCGCCGATGACCGGGCCGCGCTCGCGGCGCTCGATGCGCCGGGGCTGACGGAGGACGAGGCGCGGCTGACGGCGCTGCGGCCGGTGCTCGCGGCGCTCGCCGCGCATTATTTCCTGATCGTCCGCTCGCCAAAGGGGCGCCCGCTCGATCCGGTGGCGCGCTTCCATCTCGGCAATGGTGCGCGGCTGGAACGCATCAACCCGTTCGGCGACCTGTCGGCGAAGGGGATCCAGCAGGCCGCCGGGCTGATGGTGAACTACCGCTATCTCACCGAGGATATCGAGGCCAATCACGAGGCGTTCTTCGCCAGGGGCCAGATCGTGGCGAGCCCGGCGGTGCGTAAGTCGCTGCGCGCCGAGACCCAGCAGAAGGCGCTGGCGGTGCGGGAGACGGCGAGCTAGCGTCGGCGGCCGGCTCGTTTGTCAACGCAGCGAATTCCCGCTAGAGAATCGTGAATATCCTGCGGACGTCGGATCGACGATGCTGAAGCAACAAGATTCGCCACCGGTGGATGAAGGTGCGGTTCTGCTTGCAGAGTTGCGCCGCAGTCTCGGCACATGCGCCGAAGCGGGCTCCGAGCGGCTTCTGCTGCGGCTGGAGAGGCTGCTGGCCGAGCGCGCCCGCCACCTGCACGATTGCGACGCCGCTTTGGCGCGTTATCGCAAGATGTATGAACGTTCCTCGGCCCTGGCCAAGATCGGGGTGTGGGAATGCGACCTCGCCACCGAGGAACTGAGCTGGACCGATGGTGTCTACGACATATTCGGCCTGCCGCGCGGCTGCCGGGTCAGCCGCGAGACGGTGTTGGCGCTCTATGCCGACGAATCGCGGCAGGAGATGGAGCGCCTCAGGGAGAAAGCGATCCGCGAGGCCGGCAGCTTCACCCTCGACATAAGGGTGCGCAACCTGGATGGCGCGCCGCGCTGGGTCCGGCTTTCCGCCGATGTCGAATGCGAGAACGGGCGCCCGGTTCGGATTTTCGGCACCAAGCAGGACATCACGCTCGAGAAGGAGCTGTGGAACCGCATGCGGGCTCTGGCCGAATGCGATTCGCTGACGGGCGTCGCCAACCGCAAGGTTTTCGAAGAGCGCCTGGCCGCGTCGCTCGCGGCGGGGGCGGGACAGGAGGCGTTGGCGGCGCTGGTGCTGGTGGATGTCGACGGCTTCAAGCACGTCAACGACACCCTCGGTCACGCGGCCGGCGACGAGTGCCTGCGGCAGACCGCGCGGCGGCTGGAGGCGGCCTTCGGTGCCGACAGCTTGACGGCGCGGATCGGCGGCGACGAGTTCGCGGTGCTGGCGTTCGGCACCGGCGATGTCGAGCGCATCGAGAGCCTGGCCGCCGAGGCGATCGCCCGCCTGAGCCAGCCGGTCGCGTGGATGGGGCAGGCCCTCACCGTCACCGCCTCGATCGGCATCGCTGCGGCCACGGAGCTGGGCATCGGTCCGGCCCAATTGTTCACCCAGGCCGATCACGCTCTTTACGCTGCGAAAGCGGCGGGCAGGAACACCTTTCGCCGGTTTGCCGCCCTAGGCCCTGCGCCGGCGCATCGGCGTGCGAACCGGCAGCTCGACATTGACCTGACAGGCGAGCTCCCTTGACAGGCCCGGGCTGCCCATGCCCGATGCCGCCAGTTTTCTCCGTCGGGTCGCCTCGCGCATGTTCCTGCTTCCGCATCTCCTCAAGCGTTTCGTTGAAAAGGGCCGGCTCGTCGTCATCGACGAGAAGGGCACCCAGCACAGTTTCGGCTCGGGGAAGGACGGTCCCAGCGTCACCATGCGGCTGCATGACGGCAAGCTCGACCGCGAGCTGTTCCTCAATCCCGAGCTGGTGATGGCCGAGGCCTATATGGATGGCCGGCTCAGCTTCGAGAGCGGTTCGACCCTCTACGACTTCCTCTATCTGTTCTCGATCAACCGCCGCGGCCTCGCCGCCCATCCGGTGCAGCAGGCGATGCGCCGCTCCTGGCGGGCGCTGAAGCGCTGGCACCAGGCCAATGCGCTCGGCAAGGCGGCGAAGAACGCCCAGAGCCACTACGACAATCCGCCGGAGTTCTACCGGCTGTGGCTCGACAGCCAGATGATCTATTCCTGCGCCTATTTCCCGACGCCCGAGACGTCGCTGGAAGAGGCGCAGCAGGCCAAGCTCCGGCACATCGCCGCCAAGCTGCAACTGCGGCCCGGCATGCGGGTGGCGGAGATCGGCTCCGGCTGGGGGGCGCTCGCCATCTATCTGGCGCAGCAGGGCGCGCACGTCACCGCGATCAACGTCGCCACCGAGCAGCTCGCCGAATCGAAGAAGCGCGCCGCGGAGGCGGGCGTGCTCGACCGCATCACCTTCTTCGAGCGCGACTACCGCGAATTGACCGGCACCTATGACCGCGTGGTGTCGGTCGGCATGATGGAGCATGTCGGCGTCAATCATTTCGACGACTACTTCAACACGGTGAAGCGCCTGCTGGTGCCCGGCGGCTATGCGATGATCCACGCCATCGGCCGCATGTCGCCGCCCGGCTCCACTGCGCCGTTCATCCGCAAATACATCTTCCCCGGCGGCTATGTGCCGGCGATGTCGGAAGTGTTCGCCTCGCTGGAGCGCACCAGCATGTGGGTGGGCGACTGCGAGATGCTGCGCCTGCACTATTACTGGACCATCCGCCACTGGCGGCTGAACTTCGAGGCGAAGCGTCCCGAGGTGGTGGCGATGATGGGCGAGCGCTTCGCCCGCATGTGGGAGTTCTATCTCGTCGCCGTCGAGCTCGGCTTCCTCAACGGCTCGAACATGGTCTATCAGCTGTTGCTGGCCAATGAGCGCGATGCGGTGCCGGTAATCCGCGACTTCATCACCGATGACGAGCGCGCGCTGGCGAGGGCGGAGGTTTTGCCGGCGGCAGGGAACCCCTGAACGGCTGAGGCGTTCTCGTCGGTACCTCACCCCGGGCCGTCCCGCCCGCCTCACATTGCGTTTGCCGATGCTTCATGAATCCCGGCGGCACAGACTGCGCGCCCTGACCACAGACGCCCATGCCGAGTTCGACGCCAGCGTGGGCGGCTTCGAAGCGGCGGTCGATTATGTCCGCTACCTCAAGGGACAATACGTGTTCCGCCACGCCATCGAGGCGGGGCTCGCCCGGGTGGCGTGGCCGGCGGCCTTTGACGATTGGCGCTTCCGGC
Source organism: Ancylobacter defluvii (assembly GCF_018390605.1). Taxonomy (GTDB): domain Bacteria; phylum Pseudomonadota; class Alphaproteobacteria; order Rhizobiales; family Xanthobacteraceae; genus Ancylobacter; species Ancylobacter defluvii. The sequence goes on along the minus strand of NZ_JAHBGD010000013.1, from coordinate 203,709 downwards.
CGCTGGCGCCGCTGCTGAGTGCCGATCTCGCCGATCTCGGCATCGCGCCGCCGCCGGTGCCGCCGGCCTTTCCGGTGGCGCCGCCTGATCTGCTCGGCGTGCTGTATGTGCTCGAAGGCTCCACTCTCGGCGCCCGCGTGCTGCACCGGCGGGCGGCCGACATCGGCTTTGATGGCCGGTTCGGTGCCCGCCATCTCGCCGCGCAGGCGGAGGATCGCGACAGCTGGCCGGCGCTCCTCGCCATTATCGAGGCCTTCGAGCCGTTCGAGATGGAGCGCACGGTGAATGCCGCGCTCGCTGCCTTCGCGGCCGCCGGTGCCGCCTTCGAAAGGCCGCTCGATGTCGTCGCCTGAGGTGGTCGATCTTACCAATTGCGATCGCGAACCGATCCACATTCCCGGGAGTACTCAGCCGAATGGCTGTCTGGTGGTCAGTGCGCTGGAGGACGGCCGGCTGTTGCGCTGGTCGTCCAATGCGCCGGCCTTCCTCGCCTCCGGCGAGGCGATGCAGGGGCGTCGGCTCGACGAACTGGTCGGCGAGGATGCCGCCGCGCGCATCGGCGCCGTGCTGGCCGATACGCGGGAAGGGATGCCGCCGCGGCTGATGTTCGGTGTTGCGACCGCGTCCGGCGCGCGTTTCGACATTGCCGTGCACCGTTCCGGCGGTGCCGGCGTGATCGAGTTCGAGCGGCATTCCGACGAGCGCGGGCCGGCGCTCGACATCGCCCGCACAATGATCGCCCGGATCGCCAGCGAAATTTCGGTCGACGATCTGCTGACGCAGACCCCGCGCGTGGTGCGCGAGGCGCTCGGCTATGACCGGGTGATGGTCTATCGCTTCGCGCAGGACGGCGCCGGGCAGGTGGTTGGCGAGGCCAGGGCGGAGGAACTGGAGAGCTTTCTCGGCCAGTGGTTTCCGGCGAGCGATATCCCCCAGCAGGCGCGCGAGCTCTACAAGCGCAACACTATCCGCGTCATCGGCGATGCGGGGGGCGAGCGCTGCGGCCTGGTGCCGGAGCATGACGATCACGGCCGGCCGCTCGACCTGTCGCACGCGCATCTGCGCTCGGTGTCGCCGATCCATCTCGAATATCTGCGCAATATGGGGGTGGCCGCCTCCATGTCGATCTCGGTGCTGGTCGAGGGCGCGCTCTGGGGGCTGATCGCCTGCCATCACTACGCACCGCGTGTCCTGCCGATGGCGGAGCGCGCGGCAGCGGAGATGTTCGGCGCCTTCTTCGCTCTGCACCTGCACACGCTGAAGCAGAAGCGCACGCTGGAAGTCGCCACCGCCGCGCGTGGCGCGCTCGACCGTTTCCTGCGCCTTGCCTCGCATCATGACGATGTCGGCGAGCTGCTGCGCGCCAACATCGAGGAGTTCGCCGCGCTGATGCCCTGCGACGGCGTCGGCCTGTGGCTCGGCGGCGAGTGGACCGCGCATGGTTCGGCCCCGCCCGCCCCGGCGGTGCCGGAGCTGGCGGCCTTTATCGGTTCGCAGGCGCAGGGCCGGGTATGGTCCAGCGACTCGCTGGTCGAGCTCTGGCCGCCGGCGGAAGCGTTCTGGGAATCGGCGGTCGGCGTGCTGGCCTTGCCGCTGTCGCAGTTGCCGCGCGACTATCTGTTGTTCTTCCGCCGCGAGATCGTGCAGACCCTCGCCTGGGCCGGCCGGCCGGAAAAGCACTACGAGACCGGGCCGCATGGCGACCGGCTCACGCCGCGCAAGAGCTTCGCGATCTGGAAGGAGACGGTGCGCCGTCGCGCCAGCCCGTGGACCGATGCGGACCGCGAGATCGCCGAGGCGGCGCGCTCCGCCCTGGTCGAGATCGTGCTGCGCCACAATGAGCTGATGGCGGAGGAGCGCGAAAAGGCCGATACCCGCCAGCGCCTGCTCAATGAGGAGCTGAACCACCGGGTGAAGAACATTCTCGCGGTGATCAAGTCGCTGGTGGAGCATTCTGTCCAGGACGGGCGCACCGTGCAGGACTATGTCGCCTCGCTGCGCGGGCGCATCCAGGCGCTGGCTCTGGCGCATGACCAGGTGGTGCGCGGTGCCGGCGGCGGCTCGCTCGTCGATCTGCTCCGTGCCGAACTCTCGCCCTATGAGGGCGCCGCCACCCGCACCACCTTGAGCGGGCCGATGATCTGGCTCGACGCCCGCGCCTTCTCGGTCATGGCGCTGGTGCTGCACGAGCTGTCCACCAACGCGGCGAAATATGGCGCCCTGTCGCGCCCCGGCGGCCATGTCGAGGTACGCTGGAGCGCCGATGCCGCGGGCGACTGCGAGATCCTCTGGCGCGAGAGCGGCGGTCCGCCGGTCGCCCGACCCGGACGCAGCGGCTTCGGCACCGCCCTGATCGAGCGCAGCATTCCCTATGATCTCGGCGGCGAGAGCGAGATGCATTACGAGGCGAGCGGCTTCACCGCCCGGCTGAAGTTGCCGGCCCGCCACATCGCGACCGGCGAAGTCGGCGCGAACGAGTGGACCGACGGTTCGGTCGCGGCGGCGGAACCGGTTTCCCTTGCCGACGCTACGGTGCTGCTGGTCGAGGACCAGATGATCATCGCCATGGACGTCGAGTTCATGATGAACGATGCCGGCATCACCCGGATCACCACCGCCGCCTCGGCCGCCGATGCGCTGCGCAAGCTGAAGGACGCCACGCCGGACATTGCGGTGCTCGACGTCAATCTCGGCTCCGGCACCTCGGCGCCGGTGGCGGAGGAACTGGGGCGGCGCGGCGTGCCCTTCGTGTTCGCCACCGGCTATGGCGACCGCTCGATGATCCCGCCGGACAGCGGCCATGCCCGCGTCCTCGCCAAGCCCTATGACCGCGACACGCTGATCGCGGCATTGCGCGAGCTCTACGGCGCCAGGGGCGCGTCGTCCTCCCGGTGAGCCACGCGACGGCACGGGCAGGAGCGGGGGCGCAGGCGGGAAACCGAGAGGGCTTGCCAGCCCCGGCCTGTTTCCATTATGACGAAGCTCAAGAGCAACCTCGCGAGAGCCGAGCCGTGACGACTTCGTCCGCCCGCTGCACTTCCGCGACCCCGACCGCCAAGCGGTTTGCGGGGAACGCTCTGATTCTGTCCGGCCTGCTTCTTCTTAGCCGCCCCTGAGGGCCGGCCGGGCTGCGTGCCTGGGCGCTCAGGGGATGACGCCCGAACCGCCTCGACACCGAAATTCCGAGCCGCCGCTGTGACCCCAAGGGGCCGCCGGCTCGCGCGTCCAGAAGGAAGAACGCCATGTCCGATATCGCCCACGATCGCGTCGTCATCTTCGACACCACGCTGCGCGACGGCGAGCAGTGCCCCGGCGCCTCGATGACCTTCGAGGAGAAGCTGGAGGTTGCCGATCTGCTCGACGAGATGGGCGTCGATGTCATCGAGGCCGGCTTCCCCATCGCCTCGAATGGCGATTTCGACTCCGTCGCCGAGATCGCCCGCCGCACCCGGCGCGCGGTGATCGCCGGCCTCGCCCGCGCCATTCCCGCCGATATCGCCCGCGCCGGCGAGGCGGTGAAGTCGGCGCAGCGCCCGCGCATCCACACCTTCGTCTCCACCTCGCCGATCCATCTGGAGCACCAGATGCGCAAGACGCAGGAGCAGGTGATCGACATCATCTCCGGCACGGTGACGCAGGCGCGCAACCTGGTCGACGACGTGGAATGGTCGGCGATGGACGCCACCCGCACCCCGATCGACTATCTGTCCCGCTGCGTCGAGACCGCGATCAAGGCCGGCGCCACCACCATCAACCTGCCCGACACCGTGGGGTATGCGACGCCTTCTGAATATGAAGCGATGTTCCGGCGGGTGCGCGCCTACATCCAGGACCGCGTGGCGAACCCCGAGCGCATCGTGTTCTCCGCCCATTGCCATGACGATCTCGGCCTGGCGGTGGCCAACTCGCTGGCGGCCTTGGCCGGCGGCGCGCGGCAGATCGAGTGCACCATCAACGGCCTCGGCGAGCGTGCCGGCAACGCGGCGCTGGAGGAGGTGGTCATGGCCATCCGCACCCGCCGCGACGTATTGCCCTTCGAGACCGGCATCGATGCCGGCATGCTGACGCGTGCCTCCAAGATGGTGTCGGCCGTCACCTCGTTCCCGGTGCAGTACAACAAGGCGATCGTCGGCCGGAACGCCTTCGCGCATGAGAGCGGCATCCACCAGGACGGCATGCTGAAGAACAACACCACCTACGAGATCATGACGCCGGAAAGCGTCGGCGTTTCCAAGACCTCGCTGGTGATGGGCAAGCATTCCGGCCGCGCCGCCTTCCGCGACAAGCTGAAGGCGCTGGGCTACGAGCTGGGCGAGAACGCGCTGAACGACGCCTTCACCCGCTTCAAGGATTTGGCCGACCGCAAGAAGGTGGTCTATGACGAGGACATCGAGGCGCTGGTCGATCAGGGCATCGCGGTGGCGCATGACCGGATGAAGCTGGTCTCGCTGTCGGTGATCGCCGGCAGCCACGGCCCGCAGCGCGCCACCATGAAGATGGAAGTCGACGGCCGGGTCACCACCGAGGAGGTGGAAGGCAACGGCCCGGTCGATGCCACCTTCAACTGCATCAAGGCGATCGTGCCGCACTCGGCCAAGCTGGCGCTCTATCAGGTGCACGCCGTCACCGAGGGCACCGACGCGCAGGCCGAGGTGTCGGTGCGGCTGGAGGATGGCGACAAGGCGGTCACCGGCCGCGGCTCCGATCCCGATACGCTGGTTGCCTCGGCGCAGGCCTATATCATCGCGCTCAACAAGCTGCAGGCGAAGCGCCAGAGCCTGAACGCGCAGGCCAGCCCGGCGGCGGAATGAGATGCGGGGGGCGCAGGGCACCCGCCCCGCGCCCCCTGTCGAAGGTTGCGATGACACCGCTGTCCGATGCCGATCCCGCGCGCTTTGGCAGCGTGCGTTTCGTCCTCACCGAGATGGACGAGACGCTCACTTTTCGCCGCCGCCTCGCCGCGCGCACCTACGACGCGCTGGAGCGCCTCCAGTCCGCCGGCGTCGCTGTGACCCCGGCGGCGCCGGCTTCGTCGAGGCTGCCGACGCGGTCATCAGCGGCAGGGCGGCGTAACATGCGCGAGCCGTCCCCGTCCTGAAAGCTCTGCTGTTCCATCGAGAGGTGGCCCGAGACGCGTCGGCGACACCGGCGTCCTGTCCACCTCTTATGGCGCCCTGCTTGGCCTTCGCCGGCAACCGGACGCGCACGGCCCGTCCGGGCCGGCAAGTCTCGGGAATGCCCGGCACACGACGGCGAGCGAGCGCCCCGCTCCGTCTTTGACCGAACGCTGGCCGAAGGGGCGCTCGACGCCGGGGCATAGGGAAGGGCGGGCTGGAGGCCCCAGCCATCCCTATTCGTTGGGCTGCGGCAGCTTGCGTTGCGGTTTGCCGTCACCGCCTCCACCGCCACCCTGCTGCTGCGGCGGCCCGCGCCGCTGCTCCTGCTGCTGGCGCTGCTGATCGGCTTGCTGGCGCCGCTGCTCCATCTGCTGCCGACGCTGGTCCTGCTGCTGTTGGCGCTGCTGGTCGCCCTGTTGGCGGCGTTGTTCCATCTGCTGCCGGCGCTGGTCCTGCTGCTGCCTCTGTTGGTCAGCCTGCTGACGCCGCTGCTCCATCTGCTGGCGGCGCTGGTCCTGTTGCTGCCTCTGTTGGTCAGCCTGCTGGCGGCGCTGCTCCATCTGCTGGCGTTGCCGGTCCTGTTGCTGCCTCTGCTGATCGGCCTGCTGGCGGCGCTGCTCCATCTGCTGGCGTTGCCGGTCCTGTTGCTGGCGCTGCTGGTCGGCCTGTTGGCGACGCTGCTCCATCTGCTGGCGTTGCCGGTCCTGCTGCTGGCGCTGCTGGTCGGCCTGCTGGCGACGTTGCTCCATCTGCTGGCGCTGCTGGTCCTGTTGCTGGCGCTGCCGGTCCTGCTCGGCGCGCCGGCGTTCGATTTCCTGCTGCTGGTTGCCGCGCGCAGCGTCCGGCCGCGGGTCCGGCGGCATGCCGGGGCGCGGCGCGGGACCGGCACCCGGTGGCACGCCGGGCCGGGCACCGGGGGGCATGCCGGGGCGGGCGCCGGGCGCGGCATCGGGACGTGCGTTCACCCGCTCCGCCCGCGCGCGCTGCTCGGCGCGGATGCGATCCACCTGCTGGCGGCGCTGCTCCACCGACTGCCGCCGCTCGCGCTCCAGCGTGTCGGCGCGCGAATCCGCCTCGCGGCGCAGTTCGCGGATCCGGTCGGCGCGCTCGCGCTCGATCCGGTCGATATCGCGGCGATAGCCGTCGGGATCGCCATAGCGGCGCTGGCGCAGTTCGCGCCGCTGCTCCGGCTCCAGCGCTCCCAGCAGTGCCGCCGAGGGCGCGTACAGGCCGGGCTGGCCGCGGTAGTTACGACCTTCGCGGACATATTGCCGGATCAGCGGCCGGCGGTCGGGATCGATGCGACGCTCATAGCGGGGCGGCGGCGCCAGCCGGTCGCCGAAGGCGATGAACGGGGCGAAGATGCCCAGCCGGCCGGCGTCGTAGAACAATTCATCCTGGCGATCGACATAGACCACCTCGCGCGAGACGATGCGCTCGCGGATCGGCGGCCCGTAGACGTCGGCTCCGAAGCCGCGATTGACGTAGTAGCCGTCGTCCCAGCTCGGCTCGTAATAGTCCGGCGCCGCCTCCAGATAGAGGCCGATGGCGGGGATCGGCGCGACATAGGGCGAGAGATCCTCCTCGCCCATGTAGCGATCCTCGACGAACACCCAGCTCTCGGCGACCGGCGCGCTGTATTGGGCGGCGCGTCCCACGGCATAGCCGGGGCGCTCCGGCGCGATCGGCGCCCAGCCTGTGCGCCCGCCGCCCCGGCGCCAGGTCACCCAGGCCGGCGCCCAGGTGTCGCCCGGCACCCAGAACCAGCCATAGGCCGGGTCATAGCCCCAGCGGCCGTAATGATAGGTGGCCCAGCCGAAGGGCTCGTAGGATTCCCAGTACCAACCATAGGCATCGGTCCAAACCCAGCGCCCTTCCTGATAGGGGCGCCAGCCCGGGGCGACATTGGAGGGGATGAACACGTACTGGTAGTCGGGATGCTCGACCCACGAGCCGTAATCGCCAAGCTGGTCATAGAACACATTGACGTCGAGGCTCGCTCCGCCGGGTGGCGGTCCAGCCGGCGCGGCGGCCGGCGGGGGCGTCTGGGCGATAGCCGGCAGCACGGCGGCGGTGGAGAGCAAGCTCGCGGCCAGGCCCATGGCGAGTATAGGGCGGCTGAGACGAAGCATGTTGGTACCTCGTAAAGTCGGTCTTCAAGGTACGTTTCAACGCTGACCGATCGAAAAGGTTTCAGATGAGAAAGAAGTATTTACGTTCTCCGTGGGGATGTGCTTGTTGTCATGAAGATCATGTCGAAAACATGTCTGTATAATAATTCGACAGGTCGCGGCGCTCGCCGCATTTCGCTGCGTCGAAAAGCCGGAGATTAAAAAAGTTGGGCATGAAGGCGGTGCGTCGGCCTTGTCGAAGATCGCCTGGGCGACGCAGAAGCCCGCCGCCGCACCCGCCAGCACCGCGCCTGCCATGGCGAGTGCGCGCGGGGAGCCCGCTTGTCGGGGCAAGCCGGCCTACTGGTTGGTCAGCTCGTTCAGCTGGGTGAGGATGAGCTGGTGGAACTGGTCGAGGCGGTCGATGGTCTCATGGTCGACGCCCGGCGCACCTGACAGGTCGAAGTTCTGCAGATTGCCGCGATAGTCCGGCAGCGCCCGCACCGGGGTGCCGAAGCCGTCACGGGCCCAGACATTGACGAAGTTCGCCACATTGTCCGGCACCGGGCGGGGCTGGGTGGCGTCGAAGGTGACCGCCAGATAGATCGGGATGCCGCGTCGCTGCAGCCCGTCGGCGACGCTGAACACCGCGTTGGCGCCCAGCGAGTGACCGATCACCACCACGGTGCTCGGGCGATCGACGCTATAGCGTTGCGCGGCCAGCGCGAGCACCTGCTGCCACTGGTCCCACGGGTAGATTTCGGCGCTGTATCCGCTCGTTCGCAGCTTGCCGGCGAGATCGTCCATGCCCTGCGAGAACACGCCGAACAGGCCGCGCATCAGATAGACGCGGGTATCCGCGCGATCCGGCACCGTCGACGTCTTGGGGCGTAAATGCGCGCTCGCGGCGGTGGTCGCCGAGGCCAGCAGCAATATCGACGCGACGGACAGAACGATGCGGCGCCACGGATGCACGGCGAGCCTCCAGAATCATGTCGGGCGACCCCAATGTCGGCGAAGCCCGACGCCAGGCCAACTCCCATCCGGGCCTCGCCGACGGCGCGCGCCATAATGCTGCCCGCCGGATCGGGAATGGCTGGCGCTCCATCGGAGATTCGCAGCATGGCGCTGCCTGCATGACGTCTGCCCCGAGCGTCGAGCTGAGCGCGCTGGATGCGCTGCGCCCGCGCCCCCCGGTGCGGCGCGGCGGTGTCGCGGCGCGGCTCGCCGGTGCGCTGGCGCTGCATCTGGTGGCGCTCGCGGCTGCGCTGCTGGTCGGCGCCGCGCCGTTCGTCGATCTGCAGGAGGGGCCGGCGGTGGAGACCGAGGTGATCAGCGCCCGCGATTTCGATGCCCAGCGTGGCATCGCGCCGGCGCCCACCGATCCGTCGCTCGCCGCCGCGCCGGAGGCGGTGCCGGGCACGCCGCCCGCCGGGCCGACGCTGCCGCCAGCCGCCGCGCCGGCGAAGCCCGACGACATGATCCGCCCCACCCGCATGCTGTCGGCGCAGGCGCTGGCCGATCCGCGCAGCCGGGCAACGCGCCGCGCCCTTGCCACGCTGGCGGAGGAGGAGCGCATCGCCCAGCTCTGCGACCTCGAGGCGATGGAGCAGATCCATGCCTGGCGACCCAGCTACCAGCCCGACCGTCTGGTCGATTATGCTCGCGCCGACACCCGCATGCGCGGCAACAGCCTGATCGCCGGCGGCGGCGCCTTTCGCAGCGGCCTGAAATGGTACGAGGTGTCGTTCTCCTGTGAGCTCGATGGCAGCCTGCGCCAGGTGGTGGGCTTCGCCTTCAAGGTCGGCGCGCCGATCCCACGCCAGGACTGGACCGCGCTGGCCCTGCCGGCGGTGCACTGAACCTCAGTGCAGCGTCAGCGCCACGCCGCATTCGGCGGCGACGCGCCGCCCCAGTTCGTCCATCAGCGCCTCGATGACGGCGGAGCCGGCCGCCAGCGGGGCGCCGTCCAGCGCCGTCGCCGGGCGCAGCAAGCGCACGCTGTTGCTGAGGAACACCGCCTCGGCGCCGCCGAGCTCGGCCGGCGCCAGCGGGCGCTCTTCCACCGCGAGGCCGAGCTCGGGAGCGATGTCGCACACCAGCCCCCGCACGATGCCCGGCAGGCAGCCCTCGGTGAGGCCGGGCGTCACCAGCCGCCCGCCGATCACCGCGAAGACATTGGTGATAGTGGTGCAGGCGACCCGTCCGCGGGTGTTCAGCAGCAGCGCGTCGTCGACCCCGGCCTGCGCCGCCTCGCGGGCGGCGAGGATGGCATCGAGATAGCCGATCGCCTTGAGATTGGCGGTCGGCGAGAATTCGTTGCGCCGGCCGCTGGCGGTGACGAGGCGGGCCTTCTGCCCGAGCAGCGCCGGGCTCCACGGTGCCGCCGTCACCACGACGGTCGGCTCGCCGACGCTGGCCGGCCAGAGGCCGCGGGCGGTGGTGCCGCGCGTCACCGTGGTGCGCAGTATGGTGGGCGCCGGCGTCAGCGCCGCATCGAGTGCCTTTTCGATTCGCGTGCGCGCCACCGCGATGCCGATGGCGGCGCACGCCGAAAGCAGCCGCTCGACATGCCGCGCGCGGGCGAACACCGTGCCGCCCAGCGCCAATGCGGTGTCGAACACCCCGTCGCCGAGCGTGAAGCCGCGATCCTCGACGCTGACGCTGGCGGTCATGCCGCGACCTTGACGCCCGCCAGCGTCAGGAAGTTCTCCATCAGCCGGTAGCCATGCTCGGTCAGCACCGATTCCGGGTGGAACTGCACGCCATAGGTCGGGTGCGCGCGGTGCGTGAGCCCCATGATCTCGCCGTCGTCGCTCCAGGCGGTGGCCGTGAGCGGCCCGGCCGGATCGAGCTCCACCGCCAGCGAATGATAGCGCCCGGCGGCGAAGGGGGAGGGCAGCCCAGCGAACACGTCGGTGCCGAGATGGCGGATGGCGGAAGGCCGCCCGTGCATCGGCTGCTTCGCGCCCACCACCCGGCCGCCCAGTGCCTGGGCGATGCATTGGTGGCCGAGGCAGATGCCGAGGATCGGCACTTTGCCGGAAAGCTGCCGGATCGCCGCCAGCGACACCCCGGCCTCGTTGGGTGCGCAGGGGCCGGGCGAGATCACCAGCGCCGCGAGATCGGCGCGTGCGGCCAGCGTCTCGGCGTCCACCGCGTCGTTGCGCAGCACCTCCACCTCGGCGCCGAGCTCGACGAGATAGCGGGCCACGTTGAAGGCGAAGCTGTCGTAATTGTCGATCAGGACGATCATGCCATCGCTCCCAACGTCAGCGCTCCCAACCTAATCGCTCCCAACGTCATCGCTCTTCCTGCCGGAAGGCGCGGAAGATGCGCTCGGCCTTGGTCAGGCTCTCGCGATATTCCGCCGCCGGATCGGAGAGCAGGGTGATGCCGCCGCCGACGCCGAAGCTGGCCACGCCATCCTCCAGCGTCACGGTGCGGATGGCGATGTTGAGATCGGCGGTGCCGTCGAAGCCGAGATAGCCGATGGCGCCGCAATAGACCCCGCGCGGCACGCCTTCCAGTTCGCGGATGATCTCCATGGCGCGGATCTTCGGCGCCCCGGTGATCGAGCCCCCGGGGAAGGAGGCGGCAATCAGGTCGAGTCCGTCGCGGCCCGGCTTCAGCGTGCCGGTCACCACCGAGACGAGATGGTGCACATTGGCGTAGGTCTCCAGCCCGCACAGCCGCGGCACCTTCACCGTGCCGGGCCGGCACACCCGCGAGAGATCGTTGCGCAGCAGGTCGACGATCATCACGTTCTCGGCGCGGTCCTTCTCGCTGGCCACCAGCTCGCGGCCGCGAAAAGCGTCGAGCGTCGGCTCCACCGAGCGCGGCAGCGTGCCCTTGATCGGCCGGGTCTCCACCTCCAGCCTGCCGGCGACCGCCCGCAGGGTCAGGAACCGTTCCGGCGAGGAGGAGGCGACGGCGCGGCCCTCGCTGAGGATCAGCGCCGCGAAGGTGGCCGGATTGGCGTTGCGCAGCCGCTCATAGACGGCGAGCGGGTCGGCCGCCCCGACCTGCGCGCGAAACTGCTGGGTGAAATTCGCCTGGAAGATGTCGCCGGCGCGGATATAGGCGATCACCCTTGCCACCGCCGCCTCGTAGCGCGCGGCATCGAAATTCGACGTCCACTCGACGGCCGGCAACTCGGTATCGAGCGCCGGCAGCGGCGCGGCGAGTGCCGCGCTCATCTGCGCCATGCGGGCGCGGGCGCGGGCAAGCCGGGCCTGCGGCTCGGTCTCCGGCCAGCCGGTGGAAATCAGAAAGGCGCGCCGGCCGACGATGTCGAAGGCCAGCACCACGTCGTAGAAGCCGAGGTCGATTTCCGGCCCCTCGCCGGGCTCGGGCTGCGGTGTCGGGAAACGGTCGAACAGCCGGCCGGCCTCATAGGCGAAGGTGCCGATGGCGCCGCCCTGGAACGGCGCGTCGCAGGGCAGGGGGCCCTGGGCGTAGAGCGCCAGCCGGCGGCGCAGCGCTTCGAGGGGCGTGCCGTCCTCGGCGGCGTCGTTCCAGAAGGCGGTGCCGCCGGTGACGCGAAAGCGGCCGAACGGATCCGCCGCCACGAAGGACCAGCGCCCCAACTGCGGATGCGCCATGGCGCTGTCGAGAAAGGCGAGCCCGTCAAAGCGCGCCGCCAGCCGCCGGGCGGCGTGCCACGGATCGGCATGGTCGATCGAAACGACGAGCGGGGGCGGCTCCTGAATCATGCACGGAATATGGGACCAAGCCAGCCGACTTCCTAGCCAGCGCGCGCAGGGAAGGCCCATTGGTCGCAATTGGCGTGCTGATGCATCAGTATTGCAAACATATTGAGGTTAGGTCGAAAAGGCAGCTTGACGGTGAGGCGGTCGAATGCTCGCCTAGCCACAACCAAAAAGGCGCCGCCGAGCCGGCCGGCGCTGGAAACAACAATCGACCCAATGATCGCTTCTGGAGGAACGCCCGCATGAAATGGAAAACAGTCGCCGCCGGATTCGCGGCTCTCGCGTTCGGACTGGTGCCGCTGGCCGGTGCCAAGGCGCAGGACTATCCGACCCGCGCCATCTCGATGATCGTGCCGTTCGCGGCCGGCGGTCCGACCGACACCGTCGCCCGGCTGATCGCCGAATCCATGTCGCGCAGCCTCGGCCAGCAGATCGTGGTGGAAAATGTCGGCGGTGCCGGCGGCACCCGCGGCGCCGGCCAGGTCGCCAAGGCGACGCCGGACGGCTACACCATCCTCCTGCACCATATCGGCCAGGCGACCTCGGCGACGCTGTATCGCAAGCTGCCCTACAACGTGCTGACCGACTTCGAGGAGGTCGGCCTCGTCACTGATGTGCCGATGACGATGATCGCCAAGGCGTCGCTGGAGCCGAAGGACATCGCCGCCCTTGTCGCCTATGTGAAGGAAAACAAGGACAAGGTGATCTACGGCAATGCCGGCGTCGGCTCCGCCTCACATCTGTGCGGCATGCTGTTCATGTCGGCGCTGGGCACCCCGATGACCACCGTGCCCTACCAGGGCACCGGGCCGGCGATGAACGACCTCGTCGGCGGCCAGATCGACCTGATGTGCGACCAGACCACCAACACCACCGGCCAGATCAAGGCCGGCAAGGTGAAGGCCTATGCGGTGACGACCAAGAACCGCCTCAAGGCGCTGCCCGACGTCCCCACCATGCAGGAAGGCGGGGTGAAGGATTTCGAGATCGCCGTGTGGCACGGCATGTACGCACCCAAGGGCACGCCGCCGGCGGTGGTCGCCAAGCTGAACGCCGCGCTGAAGCAGGCGTTGCAGGATCCCAAGGTGATTGCCCGCTTCGCCGATCTGGGCACCGAGCCGGTGTCGCAGGAGCGCGCCACGCCGGAGGTGCACAAGGCCTTCGTCGCCTCAGAGGTCGCCAAGTGGAAGCCGGTCATCGAGCAGGCCGGCATCTTCGCCGACTGATCCGGATTTCCTGACCCTCGTCTCCCCGTCCGTCCGCCTGCCCCTGGGGCAGGAGGCCGGACGGGTGTCGCCTTACATCATCGCGAGGTTCCGCATGGGTCGCTTTGTCCGAAGCCCGAAGGACGTCGTCACCGGGTTGCTGCTCATCTTCCTGGCCGCCTGGTTTGCCTGGCTCGGAGCCGATCTGCCGATCGGCCGGGCGATCCGGATGGGGCCGGGCTACTTCCCGCTGGTCCTGTGCGGAATTCTGGCCGCACTTGGCCTCATCGTACTTCTCACCGGCCTGGCTTTTCGCGGTGACGTGGAGGTCGACGAGGACGCCCGGCGGATCGCGATACCTTGGCAGGGGATGATTCTCATCACCGTCTCGGTGGTGCTCTTCGGTCTGGCGGTGCGTCCGCTCGGCCTCGGTCCGGCGATCGGGCTGGCGGTGTTCATCTCCTCCGCCGCCAGCCGCCGGTTCACCCTCGTCAGCGGAGCCGCCATGGCAGCGGTTATGGTCCTGTTCGCCTGGGCGGTGTTCGTCCATGGCCTCGGTCTGCCGCTTCCCATGCTCGGCCCTTGGCTGGGTGGCTATTGATCGGAGGCTAAGTCTATGGAAATATTCGATCATCTGGCCCTCGGCTTCTCGGTCGCCTTCACCTTCCAGAACCTGTTCTACTGTTTCCTCGGCGTTCTGCTCGGCACGCTGATCGGGGTGCTACCGGGCCTCGGTCCGGTTCCGACCATCGCCATGCTGCTGCCGATCACCTTCGGCTTGCCGCCAGTGGCGGCGCTCATCATGCTCTCGGGCATCTATTACGGCGCGCAGTATGGGGGCTCGACCACCGCCATCCTGATCAACCTGCCCGGCGAGAGCTCCTCGGTGGTCACCGCCATCGACGGCTATCAGATGGCGCGGCAGGGACGCGCAGGGGCGGCGCTCGCCACCGCAGCGCTCGGTTCCTTCTTCGCCGGCTCTGTCGCGACCTTCCTGCTTGCCGTCTTCGCCCCGCCGCTCGCCGACGTGGCGTTGAAATTCGGGCCGCCGGAATATTTTTCGCTGATGGTTCTGGGACTTGTGGCTTCGGTGTCGCTGGCCTCCGGCTCGGTGGTAAAGGCGCTGGCGATGGTGGTGCTCGGCATTCTGCTCGGGTTGTCGGGTCAGGACGTCTACACCGGCACTCCGCGCTTCACCTTCGACCTCATCGAACTCGCCGACGGTATCGAGTTCGTGGCGCTGGCCATGGGCCTGTTCGGCATGGTGGAAATCATCCGCAACCTCGAGGATGAGCACGGCCGTTCCGTGCTGGTGCAGAAGGTCAAGGGGCTGCTGCTGACCAAGGAGGACTTCAAGCGGATCATAGCGCCGGTGCTGCGTGGCACGGTGCTCGGCTCTTTCCTCGGCATCCTTCCGGGCGGCGGCGCCATGCTTTCCTCCTTCGCGGCCTATTCGATCGAGAAGCGGGTATCGAAATATCCGGAGCAGTTCGGCAAGGGAGCGATCGAGGGCGTTGCGGGGCCGGAAAGCGCCAACAATGCCGGTGCGCAGACGTCCTTCATCCCCATGCTGACGCTCGGCATTCCGTCCAATCCGGTGATGGCGCTGATGATCGGCGCCTTGATCATCCAGGGCATCGTGCCCGGCCCCAACGTGGTGAACGAGCAGCCGAATCTGTTCTGGGGGCTTATCGCCTCCATGTGGCTCGGCAATCTGATGCTGGTGATCCTGAACCTGCCGCTGATCGGCATGTGGGTACGGCTGCTCACGGTGCCGTACCACATCCTGTTCCCGCTGATCATCGGCTTCTGCTGCATCGGCGTCTACAGCGTGAACAACAACGTCTACGACGTCTATGCGATGGCGGCGTTCGGCGTGTTCGGCTACCTGCTCGTCAAGCTCGACTGCGAACCGGCGCCGCTGCTGCTCGGCTTCATCATCGGGCCGATGCTGGAGGAGTATCTGCGCCGTGCCATGCTGATCTCGCGCGGCGATCCGACGGTGTTCGTCACCCGTCCGCTCTCGGCGGTGATGCTGGCGATGGCGGTACTGGCTCTGGCGGTGGTGCTGCTGCCTTCTGTGCGTAAGAAGCGCGAAGAGGCATTTAAAGAGTGAAAAAGTACCCGGGCCGGTAGACAGGCCCGGGTAGCTTTGGTACACGACCGCCGCTCGCGAGTGAAACCTCCTCGTCGACGCACCCCGGTCGGGCGCATAGCTCAGTTGGTAGAGCAGCTGACTCTTAATCAGCGGGTCCAAGGTTCGAGTCCTTGTGCGCCCACCAACCGCAAGCCCTCCATGCCGCTTCGGTTGGCCTGACCCGGGATCCTCGCCGCCTGTCGGCATGTCAGCAGCCACACTGTTTTTGCGCGATAGGCGCGGGCTGCCCGTTCAGCTACCATGCGCGGCTTCTGAATTCCGTCGGCTCACATCTTGGGAGACCCAGCACATTCACGATACCGGGACGCTATGTGCCCGTTGCCTGCGTTGCGGGCGGCGGTCCATCCTCGGGCGCAGCGAGCAGTTGCAAGCGCTCCCAGACCCATCGGGTACGACGAGAACCCAGCTGCGCTGCGACATTTGCGGTGGCCGGCGCATCGAACTTTTCCATGCGCAAGGCCCGACGGAAGTCGTCGCGTTCATTTCCGGCCGCCGCTGAACGGCGAACCAAACATTGTCTCGCGCGTTGTGGCGTCGAATCTGTTCAGCACAGGAGAGCGGCGATGGCCAAGCCCGACACCTCGAACATAGCCGATGCCAGCGCGAAGAGGCGGCTCCCGCGCAATCCGCGTTCCCGTGCGGCTGCCGCCCGAGCCCCCCGGTCCTCCGAGGACGTGGTCTCGGCGCTGCCGGATATGGCGGTGCCAGACGATGTGATCCTCAATGCGCCGCCGCGTGAGCGTGCTGCCGGGCTGCCGGAGCGAAAATATTCCTTCAACGCATTGATCGCCGTCGGCATCACCGGTTTTCTGGTCGGTCGTTTGCTGTCACGCTGATCGCCGATCCGCAAGGAAGTGCCTGCATGCAAACTCTCACTGTGCGTCACGTCACGCACTACACCTATGCCAATCCGGTGGTGTTCCAGCCGCATCGCCTGATGCTGCGTCCCCGCGACAGCCACGACCTGCGTCTTGTCGGCGCCGAGTTGACGCTGTGGCCGCACGGCAATGTCCGCTGGATGCACGACGTGTTCGGCAATTCGGTCGCGGTGGTGGATTTTATCGAGCCGTCGAACGAATTGAAGGTCGAGAGTCTGCTGACCATCGAGCGCTACGGCATGGGCACGCCGAACTTCGAGGTGGAGGAGGGGGCGAAAATCTACCCCTTCGTCTATTCGACCGACGACCGCACCGATCTCGGCCGCATGCTCGAATGCCACTATCCCGATCCGAACGGCGAGCTGGAGGCCTGGGCCAAGAGCTTCATCGCCAGCCGGCCGACCGACACCATGGCGCTGCTGGCCGACATCAACGCCGGCATCCATACCGGTTTCGCCTATCAGGTGCGGCACGAGCAGGGCACTCAGCCACCGCTGGAGACGTTGCGGCTCGGTTCCGGATCGTGCCGGGATTTCGCGCTGTTGCTGATCGAGGCGGTGCGTTCGCTTGGCTTCGGTGCTCGTTTCGTTACCGGCTATCTGTATGATCCGGCACTCGACGGCGACAATGCCGGCATCGTCGGCGCCGGTGCCACCCATGCCTGGGCAGATATCTATCTGCCGGGCGCGGGCTGGATCGAGTTCGATCCCACCAACGGGTCGATTGCCGCGGACAACCTGATCCGCGTGGCGGTGACCCGCGACCCCGCCCAGGCGGTGCCGGTATCCGGCGGCTTTACCGGGCTGGTCGGTGATTATCTCGGGATGACCGTCGACGTGTCCGTGCGTTTGGTGCAACCGGACGCCGAGTCTGATCCATTGGTGTCCGAGGGGTCGGAGGCTCCGCCGTCGGAGCCTCAGGTGCCGCCGTCCGAGCCCGCTGCGGCCTGAACCATCACGCATCGTTCAATGGAGAAGGGCCGCTCTTCCGGGCGGCCCTTCGTGTTTACAGCTCTCAGGTGCCGGCGGCTTCCAGCGTCGGATAGTCGGTGTAGCCCTTTTCGCCGCCGCCATAGAGATGATCGCGGTCGAGGTCGTTGAAGGGCGCGTTCCGCTTCAGCCGCTCTACCGCGTCGGGCGAAGAGATGAACGGCTTGCCGAAGGCGACCAGATCTGCCTTGCCGGAAGCCACCACCTGCTCCGCCAGGGCCTTGTCGTAGCCGTTATTCACCATCCAGGTACGGCTGAAGCGCTTGTGCAACGCCTCGAAATCGAAGCCGGGCACGATGTCGCGCGGTCCGCCGGTGGCACCCTCGATCATGTGCACGTAGACCGGCCCGAGCTTCTCCACCACATCCATCACATGCGCGAACAATGCGGCCGGGTCGCTGTCGGTAAGGCCGTTGGCCGGTGTGACCGGCGAAAGGCGCACGCCGGTACGATCGGCGCCGATCTCGCCGATAACCGCCTCCATCACTTCCTTCAGGAAGCGGGTACGGTTCTCGATGGAGCCGCCATACTGGTCGGTGCGCTGATTGGCACCGTCGCGCAGGAACTGGTCGATGAGATAGCCGTTGGCGGCATGGATTTCCACGCCGTCGAAGCCGGCGGCAATGGCGTTGGCGGCCGCCTTGCGGAAATCGTCGACGATGCCGGGGATTTCATGAGTTTCCAGGGCGCGGGGCTCGTCGACCTCCAGGAACTGGTTGTTCACATAGGTCTTGGTCTCGGCGCGGATGGCGGAAGGAGCAAGCGGCGCCGCGCCGCCCGGCTGCAGCGAGCGGTGCGATACCCGCCCTACATGCCAGAGCTGCACGAAGATGTGGCCGCCCTTGGCGTGCACGGCCTCGGTGATCGGCTTCCAGCCTTCGATCTGCGCCGCCGTGTGCAGGCCGGGCGTGTCCTGATAGCCCTGGGCGGTGTCGGAGACCTGGGTAGCCTCGGTCACGATGAGGCCGGCGGTTGCGCGCTGGGCGTAATACTTCACCGACAACGGATTGGGCACGGTACCCGCGATCGCGCGGTTGCGGGTGAGCGGCGCCATGACGACGCGGCTGGTGAGCGTGATGCCACCGAGGCGATAGGGGTCGAAAAGCGAGGCAGTCATGCGAGAGGTCCTCGAACAGGGGTTTCCTTGCTCAGATAGATACCGGTGTGCACCGCACCAGAGATGCGAAGGGCATAGTCGGCTACTGCTTTAGTAGCAGAGCGTACCATATTGCAGGTGATAATAACGCGCGTTATATTGTGTCGCGTAGGTGAAACATGACGTGCCAACCCGATTACGATTTTTTGTCGCTGCTGCACGAGCTGGCGCATCTGATGCGCACCAAGTTCGATCAGCGGGCACGCGCCTACGACATGACGCGGGCGCAGTGGGTCATTCTGCTGAAGCTGGAGCGTTCGCCGGGCATGACCCAGAACGAGCTGGCTCAGCTTATCGAGGTCGAGCCGATCACTGTCGCCCGGCTGGTCGATCGCCTGCAGGCGCGCGGGTTCGTCGAGCGTCGGCATGATCCGCAGGACCGGCGGGTTTGGCGTCTGCATCTGCTGCCGGCGGCCAAACCGATCCTCGAAGAGATTGCCCGCGCCCGCAAAGAGATGGTGGCCCAGCTCATCGGGACCAGCGTGACGCCGGAGGCGCTCGCCAGCATCGAGGCGACCCTCGGCCTGATGAAAGCGAATCTGACCTGCGACAGCCGCGCGGCATGCCCGCCGGATGCCGCCCCGTGAGACCGTCCCATGCTTGATCGTACCAAAGAGCCTTCCACTGCGAATCCCGAGGCCAAATCCGTTCCGGTGGTGCCGGCTGTGCCAGCTCCCGTGCCGAAGCGGCGCGGCCGCTGGCGGGCGACGTTGATGCTCGGCGGCATCGCCGTGGTGGCGCTTGGTGCCGGCTATGTGTGGCTGACCGGCGGGCGCTATGTGTCGACCGACGACGCCTATGTGCGTGCCGGCAAGCTGATGGTTTCCACCGACGTGTCGGGGATTGTCAGCGATGTCGATGTCAAGGAAGGGCAGCAGGTCGCGGCCGGCGACGT
Source organism: Ancylobacter defluvii (assembly GCF_018390605.1). GTDB lineage: Bacteria > Pseudomonadota > Alphaproteobacteria > Rhizobiales > Xanthobacteraceae > Ancylobacter > Ancylobacter defluvii. The sequence goes on along the minus strand of NZ_JAHBGD010000013.1, from coordinate 184,488 downwards.
GCTGTTCCGCGTCGATCCGCGCCAGTATGAGATCGCGGTGCGCAATGCGCAGGCCAATCTCGACCAGACCCGGCTGACGCTGGAATCGATGAAGGTCGACTATCAGCGCATGGCGAGCGATGTCGCCGCCGCGGCCGCCACGGTTCAGAACGATGAGGCGATATTCAACCGCTATCAGGTGCTGGTGAAGGACACCGCTGCCTTGTCGCAGGCGTCCTACGATCAGGCGCGCTTCACGCTCGAATCCGATCGCGCCAAGGTCGACTCCCTCAAGCAGCAGGCCTCCGTGCTGCTGGCCAAGCTCGGTGGCAAGCCCGATCTCGTGGTTGAGCAGCATCCGCTCTATCTGCAGGCGCAGGCGGCGTTCGACGAATCCAAGCGGCAGCTCGACCATGCCACGGTGCGCGCGCCGTTCTCTGGCACGGTGACCGAGGTGGATAACCTCCAGCCCGGTCTCTACCTGGTCGCGGCCACTGCGGCACTTACCAATCAGGGTGCGGTGGGGCTGATCTCCAGTGAGGACATGTGGGTCGAGGCCAACATCAAGGAGACGGACCTGACCTATCTGAAGGCCGGCGACACCGTCGATGTCAGTATCGACGCCTATCCCGGGCATCGCTGGACCGGTGTCATCGACAGCATCGCCCCGGCGAGTGGCGCGGAATTCTCGGTGCTGCCGGCGCAGAACGCCAGCGGCAACTGGGTGAAGGTCGTGCAACGTGTGCCGGTGCGCATCCGGGTCCCGCATCAGGCTGAAGACCCGGTGCTGCGCGCCGGCATGAGCGCCTTCGTCGAGATCGATACGGGGCATTCGCGCAGCCTGCGCGACGTTCTTTAGGTTTCCCATCGGCTGCTTCCGCCCCCCAAAGCAGCCGGTCGAGACGGGTGGGGTTCGGCATCACAGGCCCGCGACCCCACCCGTTTCATCGCTTTCCGGCCGATCGCCGGTCCATGAGGCATGCGAATGTCCGCCGCCGCCCCTGCTGCCGATGCCGCGCGTCCCATCGGCGCCACACGAACCATCATCACCGTCTGCGCGATGACCGCGACGCTGATGCAGGCGCTCGACGCCACCATCGCCAATGTGGCGCTGCCCTATATGCAGGGCTCGCTGTCGGCCACCGCCGATCAGATCACCTGGGTGCTGACCTCCTATATCGTCGCTGCCGCCATCATGACGGCGCCGGTCGGCTGGCTCTCGGCGCGTTTCGGCCGCAAGACGGTATTCCTTGCCAGCCTGATCGGCTTCACCATTGCCTCCATGCTGTGCGGCGTGGCGCAGTCGCTCACCCAGATGGTGATCTTCCGTCTCGCGCAGGGCGTGTTCGGCGCGGCGCTGGTGCCGCTGTCGCAGGCGACCATGATGGACATCTATCCGGTCTCCCAGCGCGGGCAGGCGATGGCGGTGTGGGGTATGGGGGTCATGCTCGGGCCGATCCTCGGTCCGACGCTCGGCGGCTGGCTGACCGACGCCTATAACTGGCGCTGGGTTTTCTACGTGAACCTGCCCTTTGGTCTGATCGCCATCGCCGGCCTTGTCGTCTTCATGAAGGACGAGGGCCGCAACGATGCGCTGCGCTTCGACTGGGTCGGCTTCGGCGTGCTGGCGCTCGGCATCGGTGCCTTCCAGATGATGCTCGACCGCGGCGAGCAGCTCGATTGGTTCGGCTCGACCGAGATCGTGGTGGAGGCGGTGCTGGCCGGGCTCGGCCTCTATCTCTTCACCGTGCACATGGCGACGCACGACAAGCCGTTCCTCAGCCCACGCCTGTTTCGTGACCGGAATTTCGCTGCCGGGCTGGTGATCATGTTCGCCATCGGCATGGTGCTGCTCGCCACCTCGGCACTGCTCGCCCCCTATCTGCAGCGGCTCGGCGGCTATCCGGTGCAGACGGCCGGCCTGCTGATGGCGCCGCGCGGCTTCGGCACCATGATCGCGATGATGATCGGCGGCCGGCTGGTGTCGCGCATGGACCCGCGGATCGTCATGTTCTGCGGCCTCGCGATGATCGCCTGGAGCTTGTGGGAGATGACCGGCTGGACGCCGGACATCGATACCCGCTCGATGATCATCAACAGCATCGCTCAGGGGGCGGGGCTGGGCCTGGTGTTCACGCCGCTCACCGTCGTCGCCTTCGCCACGCTACCGCCGGAGCTGCGCACCGACGGCACCGCCTTGTTCAGCCTGGTGCGCAATGTCGGCAGTGCCATCGGCGTGTCGATCACCTCGTTCCTGCTGGCGCAGAATACCCAGATCATGCATGCGCAGATCGCCGAGCATGTGACGCCGTTCAATGCCGCGGTGCAGAGCGGCGGCGCCTACCAGTTCTGGAACATCGCCAATCCGGCGACGCTGGCGGCTCTCAACGCCGAGATCACCAAGCAGGCTACGGCCATCGCCTATGTCGACGACTTCAAGTTCATGATGCTGGTGACGCTGCCGACCGCGCTGCTGCTCTTGATAATGAAAGCGCCGTCGCGCGCCCCGGCCGGCGATGGCCATGTCGAGGTGCTCGATTGACCGCTTTTCGACTCTCGGGGCAGCGGGGAGCTTTGGCGGGGCTCTCAGGCGGCTTCTTGTCCCGGATGATTATTGGAAGGGCTCCAACTTCAAGGGCTTGAGCACATTGTTGCCGTTGAGGTCATTTCGATCTGCGCCAAATGTGTTCTAGAAGAGGCTCGCCGGAACCGGGCGGGGCTCATGATCGATATCGCATCGCGCGTCTACAATCATACCTGGAAGATCGATCCGATCGTCCGGTCCGTGCTCGACACGGATTTTTATAAGCTATTGATGGCGCAGACGATTTATCGCCGCCATTTCCATACCCGCGTTACCTTCGGTATCATCAACCGCACACGCAGCGTGCGCCTCGCCGACTTCGTCGATGAGAGCGAATTGCGCGAGCAGCTCGATCATGTGCGGACGCTCAAGCTGACGCGCGGCGAGTCCACCTGGCTGCGCGGCAACATGTTCTACGGCAAGCGCCAGATGTTCTCGCCGGACTTCATCGCCTGGCTCGAGAGCTTCCGTTTCCCGCCCTATCACCTCGAGAAGCGCGACGGGCAGTTCGAGCTCACCTTCGAGGGGCCGTGGATCGAGACCACCATGTGGGAAGTTCCGGCGCTCGCCATCATCAACGAGTTGCGCTCGCGGGCGGTATTGCGCGACATGGGGCGCTTCGAGCTGCAGGTGCTCTATGCCCGCGCCATGACCCGCGTGTGGGAGAAGGTGGAGCGGCTGCGCGCGCTCGAAGGGGTAAACGTCGCCGATTTCGGTACCCGCCGCCGCCATGGCTTCCTATGGCAGGACTGGTGCGTGCAGGCGATGATCGAGGGGCTCGGCGACAGCTTCCTCGGCACCTCCAACTGCCTTATCGCGCTCAGGCGGGAGGTGGAGGCAACCGGCACTAACGCGCATGAACTGCCCATGGTTTATGCGGCTTTGGCCGATACTGACGAGGAACTCGCCCAGGCGCCCTATCGGGTGCTGCTCGACTGGCAGCAGGATTACGAGGGCAATCTGCGCGTCATGCTGCCCGACACCTTCGGTACTACCGGTTTCCTCGCCGCGGCGCCCGATTGGGCGGACAAATGGACGGGCATCCGAATCGACAGCAAGGAGCCGATCGCCGGTGGCGAAGAGGCAATTGCCTGGTGGCGGGCCCGCGGCCAGGACCCGACGGAGAAACTCGCGATCTTTTCCGACGCCCTCGACGTCGACGATATCGTCCGCACCTACCGCCACTTCCATGGCCGGATGAAGCTCGGCTTCGGCTGGGGAACCTTGCTCACCAACGATTTCCGCGGCTTCGTCGCCGGTGGCGCGCTCGACCCGATCTCCATCGTCTGCAAGGTTGTTTCGGCCGATGGGCGACCCACCGTGAAGCTTTCTGACAACCCGACCAAGGCGATGGGACCGGCCGAGGAAATCGCCCGCTACAAGCGAGTCTTCCACGTCTCCGCGCAGACCGAGCGCGAAGTTCTGGTGTGAGGCGGGTTGAGGATAACTGATGCAGGGAGGTGCTGGGGTGCCTGCGAAGGGGAAGGCACAGAAAGCTTGGCCAAGAGTTGCCGCAATCCGTCTTCATGGTGAAAATTCAGTCGTGTGTCTTTCTTGCATCAAGATACCTTCTGTCGGTACTGTGCGGCCGGCTGGAGAATCGGTGCAGGGCGGACGAATCAGTGTGGGGCATGTGAGCCCCCTGTCGGAAAGAGTTGAGCGTAACGCATGATGAACGGTTTTGACCGCGGGTTCGGGCAGGCGGGCGCAATGGCCGCAAACGGCTATAGTGAAGAAGGTCTTTCCGATTCGCCTCGCTGTTTTCCGTCTCAGGCTTCCGTCCTTCGTATCCTGCGTCGGTTGAAAGGCTGAGTTCGCCATGACGACCAATTCGCAGGGACGGTCCGCCTCGGAGCTTTCCGCTTCGCTGGTACGCGACTATCGCGCCATGATCAGCTCACTGGAGCAGACTAAAGGCGAGGGGCCGCAGCTTCCACCTTCCGCCTACGAGGCCTCGTCTTCTCCTGAAGCCGCCGGTTCGCCCGAGCGGACGATGGCCGAGCCGGTGATCCGGTCATTCCGCCCCGCCGCACCCTCTCCATCGCGCCCCACGCCGCTGGGATTCGCCGAGCTGCGCAGCAAGCTTTCGGCGCTGAGCGATGCGCGCCACATCATGCCGTCGAGCCGCCCGGCCGCTGCGACCGCGGCAGAGGCAACGGTCGATACTTCCGCCGGGTCGGCGGATGCCACGGCGACGCAGGCCACCCGCCGACGCATGTTCGGCGCTCCCAGCCGTACCGAGAGCGAGCCGGCCGCACGGCGTCGTCGTGCCGCTTCCGGCGAGGCCTTCACTTGGCAGCGGCTGGGCGTGCTGGCCATCTGCTTCGCGGCGGTGGGCGGGGCCGCCGTGGCGCTGCAGTCCGTGGTCGGACGCGACGAGGCACGGGTGGCGCCGGAAGTGATCGGCAACGCTGCTATCGCCGCGGTAGCGCCTTCGGTGCCTGCGCCGGCGGTTGCCGTGTCGGCGCCTGAACCGGCTCGCGTCGAGGTGGCTGAAGCCGCCGCTCCGTCGGCGCCGGACGCTCTTCGCGCGCTTGAGGCGGTGCAAGCGCCGCCGGCAATGCCCTCGATTTCCGCCCGCACCCTGCTGGCGCCGGATCCCGTCGAGCCGGGGCCTGCGGTGCCGGGATTGACCGCTTTCGCCGCGCCGGAGCCTTCATCGCTGGCTGCGGCGCCAGAAGCCAAGCTGCCGCGCCAGGCGCCGCTGCCGCCGCCGGCTCCTCCGCGCCGCGCGGCTGTGGTCGCCGCCGTAGCGCCCGCACCGGCTTCCGCCGGGCAGGCCGATGCGGTGGCCGATGCGACCGATCCGGCTCCGGCCGACGCCGGTGCCGAGCCGACTGGCGGCGCGACGATCCGCTCGCCGGTGACCATGCGCACCGGCCCGAACAAGGGGGCGGCGGCGATGCAGACTCTGAAGAGCGGTCAGCAGGTCGAACTGGTGGCCTGCGACAGCTGGTGCGAGATCGTCGCCGACGGCAAGCGCGGCTTCGTCTACAAGAGCTTCCTCAATGCCGGTGCGCCCCGGGAAGCCGACGCGACCCCCGTGACCGAATAGGCGTGCCTCCGCGGCAAGCCCGCGCCGCAAGCCTTCCCGGTAACATGCGGAATCAATTAGTGAAGCGCCGTCCATGCCTTCCGGCTGGCCGGCGCCTCGTCAGCCCGGCACGCGCATGTTAGACGGCGCTTGTCACGCTGGCAGTCGAGGAAACGTCGCATGTCGAACAGCCTGAAAGAGGCGCCCCGCCCGGTTCGTGTCGGGGTGGTGGGCGTCGGGGTCATGGGCGCGAACCATGCCCGCGTGCTGGCCGACCTGCCCGGAGCCGAACTGGTCGGCATCGCCGATCCCGACGCCGCCCAGGCGAGCAAGGTGGCGGGGCTGCTCGGCTGTGCCGCGGTGGCGGATATCGAGGCGCTCACCGCCCTCGGCGTCGATGCGGTGGTGGTCGCCGCGCCCACGCATCTGCATCACGATATCGCCCTGGCCGCCATCGGCGCCGGTGCGCATGTGCTGGTGGAGAAGCCGATCGCGCCCAGCGTCGCGGAAGGCGAGGCGATCGTCGCGGCCGCCCGCGCCCGCGGCGTCGCGCTGATGGTCGGCCATGTCGAGCGCTTCAACCCCGCCGTCGAGGCGGTGAAGAAGGCGATCGAGGGCGAGGAGATACTGTCCATCGGCATCACCCGCGTCGGCCCGTTTCCGCCGCGCATGTCGAATGTCGGCGTGGTGATCGACCTCGCGGTGCACGACATCGACCTGATCTGCCACTTCACCGGCTCGGAGATCGCCGAGATCCAGCCGCAGGTGAAGGCGGCGGTGGCCGAGCGCGAGGACATCGCGCTGTTGCAGTTCCGCACCGCCAACGGCGTGCTGGCGCACATCAACACCAACTGGCTGACGCCGTTCAAGGCGCGCACGGTGCATGTCGCCACCCGCAAGAAATACGTCATCGGCGACCTGCTGACCCGGCAGGTGACCGAGTGTTTCGACTACAAGCCGGATGGCAGCTATTCGATGCGCCATCTGCCCGTCGCCTATGCCGAGCCGCTGCGCGTCGAGCTGTCGCGCTTCCTCGCCGCCGTGCGCGGGGAAGCGGCGGCTCCGGTGACCGGCGAGGACGGCGTCGCCAGCCTTGCCACCGCCATCCGTTGCCTGGAGGGGCCCGAGGCCGCGCGCCCGGTCTCCGTCCCATCCGCGCGCATCCGCGCCGCCGGCTAGTTCGAGGACCGACATGAACAGCCATGTGACCACCAACGCCGCGCCGCTGCCCTTCATCGACATCGCCGCGCAGCGCGCCCGCCTCGGAAGCCGCGTCGACGAGGCGGTGACCCGCGTCCTCACCCATTGCCGCTTCGTCAACGGTCCGGAAGTCACCGAGCTCGAGAAGCAGCTGGCGGAATTCGCCGGCGCCCGCCACGCGATTTCCTGCTCCAGCGGCACCGACGCGCTGGCCATGCTGCTGATGGCCTGGGGCGTCGGGCCGGGCGATGCGGTGTTCTGCCCCTCCTTCACCTTCTGCGCCACCGCCGAGGTGGTGCCGTGGGTCGGGGCGACGCCGGTCTTCGTCGACGTGCTGCCGGACACCTTCAACATGGACCCGGCGAGCCTGGAGGCTGCCATCGCGGTCGCCGAGCGGCAGGGGCTCACGCCCCGCGTGGTGATCCCGGTCGACCTGTTCGGCCAGCCGGCCGACATGGACGCCATCGGCGCCATCGCCCGTGCCCGCAATCTCAAGGTGCTGTGCGACACCGCGCAGGGCTTCGGCGCCACCTGGAACGGCAAGCGCACCGGCTCCTTCGGCGACGCCTCCGCCACCAGCTTCTTCCCGGCCAAGCCGCTCGGCTGCTTCGGCGACGGCGGCGCGGTGTTCACCGATGACGACGATCTCGTGCCGGTGCTGAAGAGCGTGCGCGAGCACGGCCAGGGCGTCGACAAATACGAGAACGTCCGTATCGGCATGACCGGACGGCTCGACACCATCCAGGCGGCCATCCTTCTGGAAAAGCTGGCCATCTTCGAGGACGAGATCGCCGCCCGCGACCGCGCCGCCAAGCGCTACAACGCGGCGCTGGCCGATGTGTGCATCGTGCCGGTGGTTGATCCGCGCGCGACCTCGATCTGGGCGCAGTACACGATCCGCCTGCCGCAGGGCGTGCGCGACGATCTCGGCGCGGCCTTGCAGAAGGAAGGCGTGCCGACGGCGGTCTATTACCGTATCCCGATGCACAAGCAGCCGGCCTATGCGCAGTACCCTTCCGCCGGCAACGGCCTGCCGGTGAGCGAGGCGCTCTCCGGCGAGGTGATCAGCCTGCCGATGCACGCCTATCTCGACGAGGCCTCGCAGGACCGCATCATCGCCGCCGTACGCCGGGCGCTGGGGAAGTAGGGCGGGGGCGCGGGTTCGTCGCTTCGGCGGCGCTCGTTGGCGGCCGTCCTGTCCGCGTGATCCAAGTACACCGTTACAACGTCATGCCCGGGCTTGTCCCGGGCATCCACGTCTTGGACCGGGCGCGCCAGGCGGCACTGCGTGGAAAGCCGGGACAAGCCCGGCGATGACGGCCTTGCTGCGGAAGGGGCTTGAAGCCTCGCTTCGTCATTCCGGCCCTTCGTATCTTCCCTTCGTCAAGCCCAAGAGCTGGCTCCGCGCAGCGGCGAGCCGGGATCGCTCTTCATAGTGCTTGCGATCCCGGCCTGTGGCCGTCCGGGATGACGTTGTGGACCCCCTCAAGCCGTCGCACGTGGATGTCGAGCTGGATCGTCGGGAGAGTGTGACGCTCCTGACGACCGGCGGACCGCATGGCGCAATTGCAGACGCCGAGGGCTCGTACGTTTCGTACAACCGAGTCGCCAGCGTTCGCGGGCTTTTGTAGGATGGGCCGGTTTCCCGAAGGGGCCGGTCCATGGCGCCGCCTGCCTTGAAGCGTATGTCGCCGGAAGAGTTCTATCGCTGGCCGGGCGAGGAAGGCGTCCGCTACGAGTTGGTGGACGGGTTCCCCGTGAAGGCGATGACCGGGGCGAGCCGGCGTCACGACCGGGTTGTCGTGAATGTGTCGTCCAACCTTGCGTCAAAGCTGCGTGGGTCGCCCTGCCGCCCTTCTACCGACGACATCGCCGTGGCGGCGATGAACGGCAATATCCGCCGGCCGGATGTGTCGGTGGATTGCGGTGAAATGCCCGATACCGCCCATGAGGCAACCTCGCCGCGTCTGGTCGTCGACGTGCTCTCGCCCTCGACACGCCAGACCGATCTCGTGCGCAGGCTCGAGGACTACAAGGCGCTGCCGTCGCTCGCCTATATCCTGCTGGTCGAGCCGGACCTGCCGCGGGCGCTGCTGTGGTGGCGGGCGCCGGGCAGCGCGTGGGAAATCGCGCAGTTCGACGGCCTCCACGGGGTGATCGACCTCGGCGTCATCGGCACCGAACTCGCCATGTCCGAGGTCTATGAGGACGTCGCCTTCCCCGATCCGCTGGCGGGCGAGGGCGGGCTCCGTTAGGTTCCCGCGACGCTCAACGACGCCGGACATTCCATGATTCGCAGCATCTTCTCGGTCGGCGGCTGGACGCTGCTGTCCCGGCTTACCGGCTTCGCGCGCGACATCATGATGGCGGCGGTGCTCGGCGCCGGTCCGGTGGCGGACGCGTTCTATATCGCCTTCCGCCTGCCCAACCATTTTCGCGCCATCTTCGCCGAGGGCGCCTTCAACACCGCCTTCATTCCCGCCTATGCGCGGGTGAAGACGCAGGAGGGCGATGTCAGGGCGGCGCGCTTCGCCGACGGGGTGCTTTCGGGCGTGGTGGTGGTGCAACTGGCGGTGCTTGCCTTCGCGCTCATCGCCACGCCGCTGGTGGTGGCGACGCTGGCGCCGGGCCTCGCCGACGACCCGGAGCGCTTCGCGCTGACGGTCGGCTATACCCGCATCACCTTTCCCTATCTCGGGCTGATCGCGGTGGTGACGCTGGTAGGCGGGGTGCTCAATGCCAACCAGCGCTTCTGGGCGGCGGCGTCTGCCTCGATCCTGCTCAATGCCGCCATGGTCGGCACACTGAGCCTTGCCGGCTGGTTTGCCACCGCCGGCGACGCCGCGGCCTGGGGCGTGCTGATTTCCGGCTTCCTCCAGGTGGGGCTGCTGGTGTTCGACGCCGAGCGGCATGGGCTCGGGCCGCGATTCGCACTGCCGCGTCTCGACCCGCAGACCAGGCGCTTCCTCATCGCCCTCGGCCCGGCGATCCTCGGCTCGGCCGGGATGCAGCTCGCCATCTTCGCCGATACCATCGTCGCCTCGTTCCTGCCGCAGGGGGCGATCGCGGCGCTGTTCTATGCCGAGCGCATCTACCAGCTGCCGATCGGGGTGATCGGCATCGCCGCCGGCATCGTGCTGCTGCCGGAAATGTCGCGCCGCATCGCCGCGGGCGACGAAGAGGGCGCGCGACATGCGCAGGCGCGTGCGCTGGAGCTGATCATCCTGCTGGCGCTGCCGTTCCTGGCCGCCTGCCTCATCGTGCCCGAGCAGATCATGCGCGGCCTGTTTCTGCGCGGCGCCTTCACCGACGAGGCGGCGCGGGCAGCGGCGCAGACGCTGGCGGCCTATGCCATCGGGCTGCTTCCCTTCGTGGTGCTGCGCGCCTTCATGTCGCCCTTCTACGCCCGCGGCGACACCCGCACGCCGGTGATCGCCACGCTGGGCGCCGCGGTGGTGAACATCGCGCTGAAGATCTGGCTGATGCACGATTTCGCTCAGGTGGGACTGGCCTTCGCCACCTCGGTCGGCGGCTGGATCAGCCTCGCCGTGCTGATCGTCTTCGCGCTGCGCCGCGGCTATGGCTGCGGCGATGCGGCGCTGGTCGCGCTGCTGCCGCGCCTTGCCCTGATCGGGCTCGGCATCGCGGCGGCGCTGTTCGCCGCGGCGCGGTTCGGCGACCCGCTGATCGCCGCGCTGCCCAGCCTGCAGGACGAGGCGAGGCTTGCCTTGTGCATCGCGGCGGGCGGCAGTGCCTATGGGCTGCTGGTGGCGGTTCTGGTGGGGCCGCGGCGGCTGAAAGCGCTGCTGCGACCGTGATCCGGAAAACAATTGTGTACATTTTATTGCTTACGCAGTGCAGCAAAATTGTGGTACCAGCCTAGCCAGAATGCCGGGCGACGAGGGATGGCGGCCCCCGTCGGACGGCGCGACGCGTTTGTTGTGCGCGTTGCCGATACTCGTTCCGGAGTTGAACTCATGACGTTTCCTGCGCTTCGCCGTTTTGCCCCCGTTCTCGTGCTTGCGGGCCTCGGGTTCGGTCTTGCCGCCTGTTCGGATCAGAAGCAGCAGGGCGGCGGTGCGCCGCAGGCGGCGCCGGTGACGGTCGCCAAGCCGCAGGTGAAGCAGATCACCGACTATGACGAATATGTCGGACGCTTCACCGCCATCGACCTGGTGCAGGTTACCGCGCGCGTCTCGGGCTACCTCGACAAGATCAACTTCACCGATGGCCAGCTGGTGAAGAAGGGCGATCAGCTGTTCGGCATCGACCCGCGTCCCTATCAGGTCGCGCTGGACCAGGCGAAGGCGAATCTCGCGCGATCGCAGGCGGATCTCGACTTCGCCATCTCCGATCTGCAGCGCGCGCAGACGCTGATCGAGGACCGCGTCTCGACGGCGATCTCCAAGCAGACCTTCGACCAGCGCCAGCAGACCGAACGTTCGGCGCGCGCGCAGGTGGCGGCGAACCAGGCGGCGGTGCACGCCGCCGAGCTCGACCTCGAATTCACCACGCTGACCTCGCCGGTCAACGGCCGCATGGGCGATCGCCGGGTTTCCATCGGCAACCTCGTCACCGGCGGGCAGGGCGGCAGCACCAATACGCTGCTGGCCACCATCGTCTCGACCGACCCGATCTATTTCGAGTTCACGTTCGACGAGGCCTCCTACATCCGCTACCAGCAGCTGGAGAAGATCAGCCGCACCTCCGGCTCCATCGCGTCCATTCCGGTCAGCCTCGGCCTCATTTCCGAGACTGGCTTTCCCCACAAGGGCGAGATGAACTTCGTCGACAACGTGATCAGCGAGAACACCGGCACCATTCGCGGTCGCGCGGTGTTCGCCAATCCCGACGGCAGCTTCACGCCGGGCATGTTCGGACGCATCCGCGTGCCGGCCTCGCTGCCGCATGACGCGCTGCTGGTGCCGGACGTCGCCATCGGCACCGAGCAGACCCGCAAATTCGTCTATGTGATGGCGTCGGGCAGCGAGCCGCAGGTGCCGAAGATCAAATACGTCACCCTCGGCCGGCAGGAAGATGGGCTGCGGGTCATCACCAGCGGCCTCGAGAAGGACGATCTGGTGGTGGTCAACGGGCTGGTGCGCATCCGTCCGGGCGCCAAGGTGGTCGGCCAGCCGGAGCCGGCCAAGCCGGCCGCTGCCCCGGCTGCCGCGGCCCCGGCGGGCGAAGGCACCACCGCCAAGCCCGCCAACTGAGCGCGGGAGCGTCCGTCATGAAATTCTCGCACTTCTTCATCGATCGCCCGATCTTCGCCTCGGTGGTTTCCATCGTGGTGATGATCCTCGGCGTGGTCGCCTATATCTCGCTCCCCGTCGCGCAATATCCCGACATCGCTCCGCCGGTGGTGAACGTCACCGGCCAGTTTCCCGGCGCTTCGGCCGAGACGGTGGCGGATACCGTGGTCTCGCCGATCGAACAGCAGATCAACGGCGTGGAGGGGATGCTCTACATCTCCTCCAACTCCACCGCCGATGGCCGCTTCTCCATTGCCGTGACCTTCGACATCGGCACCGATCTCGACATCGCGCAGGTGCAGGTGCAGAACCGCGTCGCCACCGCGACGCCGCGCCTGCCGCAGGAAGTGCAGCAGATCGGCGTGACGGTGGCGAAGTCCTCGCCGGACATCCTGATGGTGGTGAGCCTGTTCTCGCCGGATGACACCCGCGACAGCCTGTTCATCTCCAACTACGCCAATCTGCAGATCAAGGACCAGTTGCAGCGCGTGCCGGGCGTCGGCTCGATCACCGTGTTCGGCTCGCGCGACTATGCGATGCAGGTCTGGCTCGATCCGCAGAAGCTACAGGCGCTGAACCTCGCTCCCACCGACATCACCGCCGCCCTGCAGGCGCAGAACGTGCAGGTGGCCTCCGGCGTGCTGAACGCCCCGCCGGTGGAAAAGCAACTCGCCTTCCAGGTGGCGGTGCGCACGCTCGGCCGCCTGTCGACGCCTGAGGAGTTCGGCAACATCGTGGTGCGCCAGTCCGGCGCCGCCGTGGTGCGGCTGCGCGACGTCGCGCGGATCGACATCGAGGGGCAGGACAATTCCTCGATCTCCTATTTCGACTCCAAGCCCTCGGTGGCGCTCGGCATCTTCCAGCTTCCCGGCTCCAATGCGCTGTCCACCGGCCAGGCGATCGAGGCGGAGATCAAGCGCATCGCCGAGGGCTTCCCGGCCGGCATCGCCTATTCGACCGCCTACAACCCGACGCAGTTCATCGCCGAATCCGTGCGCGCGGTGGAGCACACCATCTTCGAGGCGATCATACTGGTCGTCATCGTGGTGGTGCTGTTCCTGCAATCCTGGCGCGCGGCGATCATTCCGATCCTCGCCATTCCGGTGTCGCTGATCGGCACCTTCTTCATCATGAGCCTGTTCGGCTTCTCGCTGAACAACCTGTCGCTGTTCGGCCTCGTGCTCGCCATCGGCATCGTGGTCGACGACGCGATCGTGGTGGTGGAGAGCGTCGAGCACAATATTTCGACGGGTCTGTCGCCACGCGATGCGGCCTACAAGACCATGGACGAGGTGGGCGGCGCGCTGGTCGCGATCTCGCTGGTGCTGGCCTCGGTGTTCATTCCCTCGGCCTTCATCACCGGCATTTCCGGCGAGTTCTACCGCCAGTTCGCGCTGACCATCGCCGGCTCGACGCTGATCTCGCTGCTGGTGTCGCTGACGCTGTCGCCGGCGATGTGCGCGCTGCTGCTGAAGGCGCACGACCCCGACCACAAGCCGGCCTGGTACGCCCGGCCGATCACCGGCTTCTTCCACTACTTCAACAAGGGCTTCAACGGGCTGTCGCACGGCTATGCCTGGCTGACCGGCCGGCTGATGCGCTTCGCGGTGCTGGTGCTGATCGTCTATGGCGTCATTCTCGCCGGCGGCTTCGAGATGTTCCGCTCGACCCCGCAGGGCTTCATCCCGGCGCAGGACCGCGGCTATCTGATCGTCGCCTCGCAGCTGCCGGGCGGCGCCGCGCTCTCGCGCACCAATGAGGTGATGACCCGCGCGGCCAAGGAAGTGCTTGCCACGCCGGGCGTCGCCCATGTGGTGAACATTGTCGGCTTCTCCGGCGCGACCTTCACCAACGCGCCGAATGCCGGCGCCATGTTCGTGATCCTCGGGCCGGCGGACGAGCGGGCCAAGCATCCCGGCCAGTCGGCGGCGGCGATCCAGGGCGCGCTGTTCGGCAAGCTCGGCGCCATCCAGGAAGCCTTCATGATCGTGGTCATGCCGCCGCCGGTGAACGGCATCGGCAATGCCGGCGGCTACCGCATGATGATCGAGGACCGGGGCGGGCGCGGCTACGACGCGCTGCAGGGCGCGGTCTACGCCATGATGGGACGGGCCAACCAGACGCCGGGGCTGCGGCAGGTCTATTCGCTGTTCGAGACCTCGACGCCGCAGCTGTTCCTCGACATCGACCGCACCAAGGCGCAGATGCTCGGCATCAACATGGCCGATGCCTTCGCGACGCTGCAGACCTATATCGGCTCCACCTATGTCAACGACTTCAACCTGTTCGGCCGCACCTACCGGGTGCAGGCGCAGGCGGATGCGCCCCATCGCCTGACGCCGGAAGACGTGCTGAGACTCAGGGTGAAGAACGCCAATGGCGAGACGGTGCCGTTCGGCTCCTTCGCCACGGTGCGGGACATCTCCGGTCCCTTCCGGGTGCCGCGCTACAACCTCTATCCGGCGGCGGAACTCGACGGCGACGTCGCCGGCATCTCGCAGGGGCAGGCGATCCAGCTGATGCAGCAGATCGCCGCCGAGACGCTGCCGGACGGCTTCGCCTATGAGTGGACGGCGCTGGCCTACCAGCAGGTGCGGGCGGGCAACACGGCGATCTTTGCCTTCGGGCTCGGCGTGGTGTTCGTCTTCCTGGTGCTGGCGGCACAGTATGAGAGCCTGACATTGCCCCTTGCGGTCATTCTCATCGTCCCGATGTGTCTGATCGCGGCGGTGGCGGGCATTCTCATCAGGGGGCAGGACAACAACATCCTGAGCCAGGTGGGCTTCATCGTGCTGATCGGCCTTGCGGCGAAAAACGCGATCCTGATCGTGGAATTCGCCAAGCAGCTGGAGGACCGGGGATCCAGCCGCTTCGAGGCGGCGACCCAGGCCGCCCAGCTGCGCCTGCGGCCGATCATCATGACCTCGCTGGCCTTCATTCTCGGCGTTGTGCCGCTGGTGATCGCCACCGGCGCCGGCTCGGAGCTGCGTCAGGCGCTCGGCACGGCGGTGTTCTCCGGCATGATCGGCGTGACCTTCTTCGGCCTGCTGTTCACCCCGACCTTCTATGTGGTGTGCCGCTGGCTGGCGAGCTTCGGCGAGAAGCGGCGCGCCCGCAAGGAAGAGGCGAGGGCGGCGGCGGCGAACGCCGCGCACTGACACCCGTCGCCAGAACAAAGAAAAGGCCCCGCTGCCGTCGGCAACGGGGCCTTTTTCATGTCGGGAGCTTCAGGGCTCAGTCCAGCACGGCGGCCTTCAGCAGGCACACCATGGTGGCGTGCGCCGGCTCGGTGCCGGTGTTGCGGATGACATGGCGGCGGTCGCAGCGATAGCGCAGAGTCTCGCCGGCGCGGGCGAGTTCGGTGACATCGGCGCATTCCACCTGCAACTCGCCGGAGAGCACCGACAGGCATTCGATGGAGCCGCGCTGGTGGCCGTCGGACACCAGCTCGCCGCCGGGTTCGGCAACGAAGTCGAACCATTGCAGCCATTCCACCGTCTTGATCCAGCCGGTGATGGTGAGGCGGCACTTGCCGTCCTCGGAGACCAGGATCGGCGTGTCGGCGCGGGTGAGGTGCTCGACGAAGGGCTCGTCATCGGTGGCGGCGAGGAAACGCTCGATGGAAACGTCCAGCGCCTGCGACAGCCGCCAGACCGTGGCCAGCGTCGGATTGGTCTCGTTGCGCTCGATCTGGCTGATGATCGACTTCGCCACCCCGGACTGCTCGGAGAGCTCGGAAAGCGACAAATTGTAGGTCTTGCGCAGTCGCTGGATGGTGCGGCCGAGCTGGCCGGTGATCGCCAAGGCGCCGGCTTCCATGCCGCCACGATCCAAGCTGCGCGTGCGGCCTGACATGTTGTTTCCTTCCTCTATGGAGCCGAATTTTACGGCGGCGTCCCCCGGCGGCGCAAGCACGTGGGCCTGACGAAGCGACGGTGCGAACAATGTTGTGCTCAGCCAATGGTGCAACGACATGGACGGTGCGCAATCTTTCGGGGGAGGGTAAGTTGCCGGCATGACCGAGCCGCTTCTCCCCAATTTCGACGATGTCGTTTCCGCCGCCGATCGCCTGCACGGCGTGGCGGTGCGCACCCCGCTGCTGAACTCGGCGCGCCTCGACGCGCTCACCGGCGGGCGGGTGTTCCTCAAGGCCGAGCCGTTGCAGCGCACCGGATCGTTCAAGTTCCGCGGCGCCTATAACCGCATCTCGCGGCTGCCCGAAAGCCAGAAGACCGGCGGCGTGGTCGCCTGCTCCTCCGGCAACCATGCGCAGGGCGTGGCGGCGGCGGCGACGCTGATGGGCATGCCGTCGGTGATCGTGATGCCCAAGGACGCGCCGGCGATGAAGAAGGCGCGCACCATCGCCTTCGGTGCCGAAGTGGTCGAATATGACCGCGAGACCGAGGATCGCGACGCCATCGCCCATGCCATCGCCACCGAGCGCGGCGCGGTGTTCGTGCCGCCCTATGACGATTTCTACATCATCGCCGGGCAGGGGACGGTGGGGCTGGAGATCGTGCGCGACCTGTCGGGGCGCGACCTCGAGCCGGATGTGGTGATCTCCAACGCCTCCGGCGGCGGGCTGATCTCCGGCATCGCGCTGGCGGTCAAGGAGATGTTTCCCGATGCGCGGGTGCTGACCGCCGAGCCGGCCGGCTTCGACGATCATGCACGCTCCTTCCGCTCCGGCGGGCGCGAGCGCAACAACCGCGTCGCCGGCTCGATCTGCGACGCGCTGCTGGCGCCGACGCCGGGGCAGCTGACCTTCCAGATCTCCTCGCAGCTGGTCGGCGAGGGCGTGGCGGCCACCGACGAAGAGGTGATGCGGGCGGTGGCCTTCGCCTTCGAGGAACTGAAGCTGGTCGTGGAACCCGGCGGGGCGGTGGCGCTGGCCGCGGTGCTGGCCGGCAAGATCGACCTGACCGGCAAGGTGGCGGCGGTGGTGCTGTCCGGCGGCAATGTCGACGCCGCGATGTTCCAGCGCTGCATCGACTTCGCGGCGGCGCAGCCGGCCTGAGGCTGGGCTCGGGATCGCGCCCGGCCCTGCGCCGTTTGCTGGCGCGGCTTGCCGGAGGCGTGCGTCGTCGCGCGTGTTTCGTGCGGAGCGAGGTTCAGCCGGCGAGGGCGCGGGCGCTGTCGGCGGCGGTTTGCGCCTGCGCGACATTGTCGAGGAACTGCTTGGTGCAGGCCCGCCAGCTGTGGCGCAGCGCGAAGGCGCGGGGCGCCTCCCGCCCGATCTCCAGCGCCGCCAGCGCCGCGCGGCGCAGATCGTTGTCGAGCACGCCGACCGGCGCCTCCGCCGGGGCCGAGCCGATGACGTCGAGCGGGCCGGCGACCGGGAAGGCGGCGACCGGCAGGCCGCTGGCCAGCGCTTCCAAAAGCACGATGCCGAAGGTGTCGGTGAGGCTCGGGAACACGAAGACATCCGCCGCCGCATAGGCGCGGGCCAGCGCGGCCCCCTCGCGCAGGCCGAGGAAGCGGGCATTGGGGTGCTTGGCCTGCAGCTCGGCGCGGGCCGGGCCGTCGCCGACCACCAGCTTGCTGCCGGGCAGATCGAGATCGAGGAAGGCGCCGATGTTCTTCTCCACCGCCACCCGGCCGACATAGAGGAAGATCGGCCGCGGCAGGTCGAGCAGCGGGTCGATCTGCCGGTCGGCGGCGCGCTCCACCTCGTCGCGCGGGCGGAACAGCTCGGAATCGACGCCGCGGGTCCAGTGCATCAGCCGCAGGAAGCCGCGCTTCCTCAGCTCGGTCTCGATGGTCTGGGTCGCCACCATGATGCCGGCGCCGGCATTGTGGAAGCGCCGCAGCCAGGCATAGGAGAGCGCCCGCGGCACCGGGGCGCGGGCGGCGAGATATTCCGGAAACCGGGTGTGGTAGCTGGTGGTGAACACCCGCCCGCGCGACAGGCACACCCGGCGCGCCAGCACGCCGATCGGCCCCTCGGTGGCGATATGCACGAAATCGGCGCCGATATCGTTCATCCGCCGCGCCACCATGGCGCGCGTCGCCAGCGCCAGCCGCACCTCGGGATAGGTGGGCATCGGCACGGTGCGGAAATCCTGCGGCGTCAGGAAGGAGACGCGCGCACCGAAGGAGGCGGCTTCGTGGGCCGTGTGCTCCAGCGAGCGGACCACGCCGTTGACCTGCGGGGTCCAGGCATCGGTGGCGATGAGAATGTGCATTAGGCGGCGACTTTCGGGGCGGGAAGCGCGAGCGGCTCGTTGACGCCTTCGCGGGACCGGCGCGCCCAGTCTATCATCTCGAAGCGGCCGTCGGGATGCTCGACGATGGCGGTGCAGCTCTCCACCCAGTCGCCGCAATTGAGATAGTCGACGCCGAAGCGGTCATGCATGACGGCGTGGTGGATGTGGCCGCAGATGACGCCGTCCACCTTGTGCCGACGCGCCTCGTTCGCCACCGCTTCCTCGAAGCGGCCGATGAAGTTCACCGCGTTCTTCACCTTGAGCTTGGCCCACTGGCTCAGCGACCAGTAGGGGAAGCCGAGCTTGCGGCGCACCCAGTTGAGATAGGTGTTGACGCCGAGCGCGGCGGTGTAGGCGCCGTCGCCGAGGAAGGCGAGCCATTTGGCATGGCGCACCACGACGTCGAAGACGTCGCCATGGATGATGAGGAAGCGCCTGCCGTCGGCCGCCTCGTGAATGGCGGTTTCCACCACTTCGATGCCGCCGAAATGGCTGCCGTAATAGTCGCGGAGGAATTCGTCGTGGTTGCCCGGCAGATAGACGATGCGCGCGCCCTTGCGCCCCTTGCGCAGCAGCTTCTGCACCACGTCATTATGCGCCTGCGGCCAATACCAGCCGGTGCGCAGCCGCCAGCCGTCGACGATGTCGCCGACGAGGTAGATGGTATCGGCCTCATGCCAGCGCAGGAAATCCAGCAGCATGTCCGCCTGGCACCCTTTGGTGCCCAGATGCACGTCGGACAGGAAGATGGAGCGGTAGTGCCGCGCGTCGGGTGCGTCGTTCATCGTGAAGGACCTCCCCGTCATCGCGCCGCAGCAGAGCCAGGCTGGCGCTTCCATAGGGTCATGGTGGCACATAGCCCGACTCGGATCACGCTTTTATGACGGTTGCCGCATCGCGGAATCAGAGGAACAGCGTGACCACGCTGAGCGCCACCAGCGACCCCATGACGATATTGAGAATGCGATGCTGGCGCGGCGTCGAGAGCAGCCGGCCGATGAGCACGCCGAAGCCGGCCCAGACCGCCAGGCAGGGCAGGCTGAGCAGCCCCAGCACCAGGGCGATCAGCAGCACCTCGGCGATGAGGTCGCCGCCCGGCGTGGTGAAGGCCGGAATGACGCTGAGCGCGAAGGCCCAGGCCTTGGGGTTCACCCATTGGAACAGCGCCGATTGCAGGAAGGTCGGCGGCCGCTCCATGGCGGTGCTGCCGATGCCGCCGGCCGCGCCGGCGAGCTTCCAGGCGAGGAACAGCAGATAGGCGCCGCCGGCGATCTTCAGCATCCAGTGCAACTGCGGCACGGCGACGAACAGGCTGCCGAGCCCCAGTCCGACCGCGATCACCATGATGGCGAAGCCGACGGCGACGCCGACGATCTGCGGCACGGTGCGGCGGAAGCCGAAAGCGGCGCCGGTGCCGGCCGAGATCATGTTGTTCGGTCCGGGCGTGATGCCGCCGGCGAGGCCGAACAGGATGAGGGAGAGGATCGGCACGCTCACAGGGACACCATCCGGGGGCGGCACCCATGGCCGCCGACGCCAGAGCTAGTGACGACGAGGCCGCGCCGCAACCCGAAATCGACCGGGGGATTCGAACAGGAGGATTCGATCCGGGGACGCAAAGGGGAGAACCGGGCCGGGTTGCCTCGCGCCGCCGGCCGGACGATGATCCGCGCCCGCCCGATCAAAGTGAGGATGACGGAATGAGACTGGTGCGTTTCGGCGCTCCCGGAGAGGAGAAGCCCGGCCTGCTCGACGCCAATGACGTGGTGCGCGACCTGAGCGGGGTGGTGGACGATATCGGCGGCGCGGCGCTTACCCCTGCCGGCCTCGCGCGGCTCAAGGCGATCGAGCCGGCTTCGCTGCCGGCGGCGCCGCCGGGCGTGCGGCTCGGCGCCTGCGTGGCGCGGCCCGGCCACTTCATCGCCGTCGGGCTCAACTATGCCGATCATGCCGAGGAATCCGGCATGGCGATCCCGGCCGAGCCGGTGCTGTTCTCCAAGGCGCCGAACTGCATCGTCGGGCCGAATGACGACGTGATCCAGCCCAAGGGCTCGACCAAGCTCGACTGGGAGGTGGAACTCGGCATCGTCATCGGCTCGCGCGCCCGCTATGTCGACGAAGCTGATGCGCGGGCGCATATCGCCGGCTTCTGCCTCGCCAACGACGTCTCCGAGCGCGCTTTCCAGATCGAGCGCGGCGGCCAGTGGATCAAGGGCAAGAGCTGCGAGACCTTCGGGCCGCTCGGCCCCTTCCTCGCCACCCCGGACGAGATCGACGACGTGCAGAAGCTCGCCATGTGGTGCGACGTGAACGGCGAGCGGCGCCAGCGCGGCTCCACCGCGACCATGATCTTCGGCGTCGACTTCCTGGTGTCCTATCTCAGCCAGTTCATGGTGCTCGATGTCGGCGACGTGATCATCACCGGCACGCCGCCGGGCGTCGGGCTCGGCATGAAGCCGCCGCTCTATCTGAAGCCGGGCGACGTGATGACGCTCGGCATCGAGGGGCTGGGCGAGCAGCGCCAGAAGGTGGTGCCGTTCGAAGGGTGAGAAAGCCCACCGGGCGGCGAAGGCCGCCCGGCGGCTGCGTGCATGACCGACGGCGCCTCGCGCGCCGCCCGGCTCTCCCTCAATGCGCGCAGAGCAGCGGCAGCGGCGGATCGGCGATCAGCGAGGCGGTGACCCCGCCCAGCACCAGCTCGGTGAGGCGGGGCCGGCTATAGGCGCCCATCACCAGCAGGTCGGCCTGATAGGCGGCGGCCTCCGCGGTGATTACCTTGGTGGCGTCGCCCTCGGCATGCTTGTGCTCGGCATTGACGCCATGGGTCTTGAGGAAATCGACAAGGCGCGCGCCGCTCTGCGACGCTGCGGCACCGTTCTCGCCGACGGTGAGCACCAGCACCTGATCGGCGGCGGCGAGCAACGGCAAGGCGAGGCGGACGGCGTGGCCGGCCTCGCGCGAGGGCTTCCACGCCACCACCACGCGGCCGATGCGGGCCGGCACCTTCTTGCCGGTCGGCACCACCACCACCGGCGCGGTGGAGGTGAGGGCGAGATGCTCCGGCAGGATGGCCGCGAGCTCGTCGTCGCTGGTGCCGGAGACGGTCTCGCTGACCACGGTGATATCGGCGAAATCGGCGGCCTCGCGCAGTTCGGTGGTCACCTCGCCGTCGACCACGCTCCATTCGGCGACGACGCCAGCGGCGGCGACGGCGGCATCGAAGCGGGCGCGGATCGCCGCTTCCTTCTCGCGCGCCTCGCGCTTCAGCTCGTTCACATAGATGGACAAGGCGCGGCCGACCCGCGGCACGCCGGCCGGATAGAGGGTGTAGAGCGCGAGCAGCCGGGCGCCGGCCTGCTTGGCCAGCGCCAGGGCGCAGGCGAGCCGGTCGTCGAAGCCGCTATCGGGGGCGGCATGGAGGAGGACGGTGCGGATGGACATGGTTTTACTTTCTTTCGGTCGGCGTTTCCCACGCAGTATTCTGACGCTACGTCACGGCGGCGGCGGAAAATATTAGGGAAATCACGACCGGCGAAAAACCTGTTTCGCCGTCGCGTGCTACGCCGCCACACCGCGGGTGGAAAAGGCGATCACGAGCGCGCGATGCGCCTTGTATTGCGTTGCAGCAGATTGGAGCGGCACTAATCTGCTGCGCGCCGGGATACCCATTTCGCCCGGTGTTGCAGGGAGCGCATTCATGATGAGCCGTAAGGCGGCCTTTGCCGTCGCCGCCGTGATTTCCGCCGTCGCCGCCACTTCCGTCCTCGCCCAGGATCCGATTGCCGAGCGCGAGAAGCTGATGAAGGAGTGGGGCCAGGCGACGCGTCCGGTCGGCGCCATGCTGAAGGGGAGCCAGCCTTTCGACCTCACCGCGGTGCAGGCGGCGCTCGACATTTACGCGAAACATGCGGCGACCATGCCCGCCCTGTTCCCCGCCGGATCGGATGGCGGCAAGACCGAGGCGCTGCCGGCGGTGTGGACGCAGAATGCCGAGTTCAACGCGCTGTTCGTCAAGTTCGGCGCCGATGCCACCGCCGCCCGGGCGGCGATCACCGACGAGGCGAGCTTCAAGGCGAACTTCCCCGACGTGGTGCGCACCTGCGGCACCTGCCACCAGACGTTCCGCGCCAAGAGCTGAGATGTCCCGAACCGAGATGTATCCGGCCGAGGCGTCCCGGTCCGGCAGGTCGCGGAGCGCGCCGGCCGGCCCCGCGACGGTGCTGGCCTGGGACCTGCCGACGCGGCTGGCGAAATGGACGCTGGCGGCGCTGGTCGGGCTCGCCTTCGCCAGCAAATATTACGGCGATGTCGGGCTGGTCTGGCACATGTGGAACGGCCTCGCCATTCTCACCGTGCTGGTGTTCCGGCTGCTATGGGGCGTTGTCGGCGGCAGCACGGCGCGCTTCCTCGGCTTCCTGCGCGGGCCGGCCTCGGCCTTCGCCTATCTGCGCGGGCTGGTGACCGGCAGAAAGGTGGCCTATCTCGGCCACAACCCGCTGGGCGGCTGGATGACCATCGCCCTGCTCGCGGCGGTGGGGGCGCAGGCGGTCGCGGGGCTCTACACCACCGACGACATCATGGTGGACGGGCCGATGGTGACGGCGGCGAGCGGCGAGGCGATCTCGCTCGGCTCCATGCTGCACCAGCGCATCTATCCGATCCTGCTGGGGCTGATCGGCCTGCATGTGGCGGCCAACATCGCCTATTCGCTGTTCGGCGGCGATAACCTCGTCAAGGCGATGATCACCGGCCACAAGCCGGCGAGCGCCTATGCCGATCGCGCGGCGGCGACGCCGGGGTCGATCGCGGCGGCGCTGGCCTGCCTTGTGGCATCGGCGGCGATCGTGTTCGGCGGTATTGCACTGGCGGGTGGAAATCCCTTGCCCTGACGCATTCCCGCCCTGCGGAAGATCATCTTGTCGCAGGGCGGGACTCATGCTCCATGGCGCGCATGAACGCGCTCAAGGGGATCGCGCTGCAGATCGGCGCGACCTTCGTCTTCACCATCATGGCCGCCATGGTCCGCATCGTCTCGGAACGGATTCCGACCGGCGAGGTGGTGTTTGCGCGTTCCTTCTTCGCGCTGTTCCCGCTGCTGGCGCTGCTGGCGCTGCGCAATGAGATCGGCGCGGCGGTGCGTACCGCCCATCCGCTCGGGCATGTGCTGCGCGGCCTCATCGGCGTGCTGGCGATGAGCCTCTCCTTTACGGCGCTGGCCTTTCTCCCGCTCGCCGACGCCACCGCGATCGGCTTCACCGCGCCGCTCATCACCGTGGCGCTGGCAGCGGTGATGCTGGGCGAGCGGGTGCAGTTCTATCGCTGGGCGGCGGTGGCGGTGGGGCTTGCCGGGGTGGTGGTGATGCTGTGGCCGCATATAGGCGGCGGCTTCGAGACGCGCGAAAGCGCCATCGGCGCCACCTGCGCGCTGATCGGCGCCTTCTGCACCGCCGGCGCCATGGTGCAGGTGCGGCGGCTGACCGCCACCGAGAGCACGGCGGCGATCGTGTTCTATTTCCAGTCGCTGGCGGCGGTCGCCGGCCTCGCCACCGCCGCCTGGGGCTGGGTGCTGCCGAACTGGGGCGATGCGGCGCTGCTGATCGCCATCGGCCTGTTCGGCGGCGTGGGGCAGATCCTGCTCACCGAGAGCTATCGCTTCGCGCCGGCCTCGGTGGTGGCGCCGTTCAACTATTCGGCGATGGTGTGGTCGCTGCTGCTCGGCTTCGTGCTGTTCGGCGAAATCCCGCCGCTGCTGGTCGTGGCCGGCGCGCTGATCGTCATCGGCGCCGGGCTGTTCGTGATCCTGCGCGAGCGCCAGCTCGGGGTGAAGCGGGAGCAGGATGCCGCAGCCGGACCGCCCGGCGGTCCGGCAACCTAGCTTATTCGCGGACCGCCCGGCGGTCCGGCAACCTAGCTTATTCGCGGACCGCCCGGCGGTCCGGCAACCTAGCTTATTCGCGGACCGCCCGGCGGTCCGGCAACCTAGCTTACTCGCGGACCGCCCGGCGGCCCGGCAACCTAGCTTACTCGCGGACCGCCCGGCGGCCCGGCGTCCGAATGTCGTCTTTCGACCGTCGACGACGGTCAGAACGCCTTGAAGGTGATGATGGTGCGGGTGTCCTGGATGCCGGGAACGGTCTGCACCTTCTGGTTCACGAAATGGCCGATATCAGTTTCCGACGGCACATAGAACTTCACCAGAAGGTCGAAATCCCCGGCCGTGGAATAGATCTCCGACGCGATCTCGGCATCGGCAAGGGCGTTGGCCACCTCGTAGGAGCGGCCGAGATGGCATTTGATCTGCATGAAGAAGGGGACCATGGCGGGGATTCCGGTAGCCTGAACGTATCGCGCCACAGGACCAGAAGGGCACGGCCGGCGCAACCCCCGCGGAAGCGCTCGCCGCCTTGCGCCGGACGATGGCATCGCTTAACTCATTGGCGACGATCGCGTTGGGGTGTCCCGCAGGCGAGCTGCGGGGCTGAGAGGCGATGCCGGGAGGAATTCCGGTGCCAACCCACGAACCTGATCCGGGTCATGCCGGCGGAGGAAACGGGTCGCGCGCAACGGGGCGTTCGCGCCTCGCACGGACGCGCCCGGCCTTTGGCGGCCAGGAGGCGCCGATGAGCGAGCAGACGACCACCGCCGACACCCTACGCACCGCTATTGCGGTAACCATCGCCGGCTCGGATTCCGGCGGCGGTGCCGGCATCCAGGCCGACCTCAAGACCTTTTCGGCGCTCGGCGTCTATGGCGCCAGCGTCATTACCGCGCTGACCGCGCAGAATACGCTGGGCGTGACCGGCATTCACGACGTGCCCCCAAGCTTCATCGCCGCGCAGATGGATGCGGTGTTCTCCGACCTCAAGGTCGATGCGGTGAAGATCGGCATGCTCTCGCGTCCCCAAGTGATCGAGGCGGTGGCTGAGGGGCTCGACCGGCACCGCCTCAACACCGTGGTGCTCGACCCGGTGATGGTGGCAGCCTCCGGCGACCGGCTGCTGGTGCCCGAAGCCATTGACAGCCTGCGCCGGCAATTGCTGCCGCGGGCGCTGCTGATCACCCCCAATCTGCCGGAAGCGGCGGCGTTGCTCGACGAGGCGCCGGCGGCCGGCCTTGCCGATGCGCGCCGGCAGGCGGAGAAGCTGCGCGCACTCGGCGCCCGCGCCGTGCTGATCAAGGGCGGCCATGGCGAGGGGCCGGACAGCGTCGACGTGCTGCTCGACGATGCCGGGTTCCTCGAATTGTCGGCGCCGCGGCTCGCCACCCGCAACACCCACGGCACCGGCTGCACGCTCTCCTCCGCCATCGCCGCCGGACTGGCGCGGGGTCTGGCGCTTCGCCCGGCGGTGGAGGCGGCCAAGGCCTATCTCACCCGCGCCATCGGCGCCGCCGACCAGCTGGAAATCGGGCATGGCCACGGGCCGGTGCATCATTTCCACGCCTGGTGGGGCAAGAGCAGCAATTAAGGGCCTTCGCGACAGCCAGGCATTCGCAGCGGCGGCGGGCGGTGCTATCGCAGCGCCGGCCGCGCATCCCGCGCGAGTCGGTTCCTGTGCCCGTACCGTCCGTGATCGCCCAGCGCCACATCATCGCCAGCGTCTATGTCGGGCTGTTCTTCGGCATCGGCATCTATCTGCCGTTCTTCCCGGTATGGCTGGCGGGACGTGGATATGATGCCGCCTTCATCGCCGTGGCGCTATCGGTGCCGCTGCTGGCGCGGCTGTGCACCCAGCCGCTCGGAGGCCTCATCGCCGACCGGACCGGGCGGCCGCGGCTGACGGTGATCCTGTATTCGCTCGCCTCGGCGCTGTGCTTCCTCGCGGTGCTGGCGGCGCCGGGGCCGTGGACGTTGCTGGCGGCGCTAGGCCTCGCCTCGGTGTTCTGGCAGCCGACGCTGCCGGTGCTCGACGCCTATACGGTGGCGCGACGCCGGGCGATCGGCCTCGACTATGGCCGCACGCGGCTCTGGGGTTCGATCAGCTTCATCGGCGGCAGCATCGTGGGTGGCGCGGTGCTTGGGGCGTTTCCCGGCGACGGCATCCTCTGGCTGATCGTGGCGGGATGCTTCGCCTGCGCGCTGCTGGCGCTGCCACTGGAGGAAGCCGCGATGCCGGGCTCGCGACGGGAGACCGCCGGCGGGCGCATCCCGCCCGTGCTGCTGCTCGGTCTCGGCGCGGCGGCGCTGGTGCAGGGCTCGCACGGCGTGCTCTACGCCTTCTCCTCGCTGCACTGGCAGTCCCAGGGCCTGAGCGGCGGCGCCATCGGCGGACTGTGGGCGGTGGGGGTGATGGCGGAGGTGGCACTGTTCCATTTCGGCACCCGGCTGACCGCGCGGCTTGGGCCGGCGCGGCTGATCGCGCTGGGCGGGCTTTGCGTGGTGGTCCGCTTCGCCGCGATGGGCCTCGATCCGCCGGCGGCGCTGCTGCCGCTGCTGCAGACGCTGCATGCCGGCACCTTCGCCTGCACCTATCTCGGTATGGTGGAGCTGGTGGCGCGCTACGCCCCGGCCGGTCGCGGGGCGAGCCTGCAGGCGATGGCGACCTGGGGCGTGACGATCGGCGTGGCGCTGACCACGCTGGCAGCCGGGCCGCTGTGGAGCCGTATCGGCGCCGCGACCTTCTTTCTGTCGGCCGGGCTGGGCGCGGTTGGCGCGGTGCTGGCGCTGCTCACCCATCGCCTGCGGTCGCAGGACGCAGGATGAGGTCCGGCCGGGCGGTTCAGCCCCACAGTTCCGGTGCCGGCGGAAAGACGAGGCTGCCCTCATAGCGCAGCGCCGGCTCGCGGTCTCGCGCCAGCAGCAGCGGGCCGTCGAGATCGACGATGCGGGCGAGGCCGGCGAGCAGCAGCGCCGGCGCCATGGCGAGCGAGGTCGCCACCATGCAGCCCACCATGATGTCGAGCCCGGCGGCGCGGGCCTCGCGCGCCAATGTCAGCGCCTCGGTGAGCCCGCCGGTCTTGTCGAGCTTGACGTTGATGGCGTCGTAGCGGCCGACCAGCCCGGCGAGGCTGTCGCGGCCGTGCACGCTCTCATCGGCGCAGACCGGCACGGGACGCGGGAGGTCGGCGAGCGCCGCATCGGCGCCGGCCGGCAGCGGCTGCTCGATCAGGGTAACACCAGAGCGGGCGCAGGCGTCGAAATGCAGCGCCAGCTCCTCGGCCCGCCAGCCCTCATTGGCATCGACGATCAACTCGCTCGTGGGCACGGCGGCGCGGATGGCGGCCAGCCGCTCGGCGTCGCCGGGAGCGCCGAGCTTCAGCTTGAGCAGCGGCCGGGCGGCGGCGCGGGCCGCCTCGGCCATGGCTTCCGGCGTATCGAGGCTGATCGTGTAGGCGGTGACGACGCGCTGCGGCTCCGGCAGGCCGGCGAGTTCGAAGACGCGGCGGCCGCTGCGCTTGGCCTCGAGATCCCACAGGGCGCAGTCGAGGGCGTTGCGGGCGGCGCCGGGCGGGAGCCGCTGCTGCAAAGCGAGGCGGTCGAGGCCGGCGGCAACGGCGTCGGCGAGGGCTTCCAGCGTCGCGACCGTGGCCTCGACGCTCTCGCCATAGCGCGGATAGGGCACGCATTCACCGCGCCCGACATGCATGCCATCCCGCACCTCGGCCACGACGACCGCCGCCTCGGTCTTGGAGCCGCGGGCGATGGTGAAGCGCCCGGCAATCGGAAAACGTTCGGTGCGGACGAGGAGCTGGGGCATGGGTCAACAGGCGAAGCGAGAGGCGCGAATCGGCGCGTGACAGGGGCGAGGGCGAGTGTGCCGGCAAATGTGGCGTCAGGGCGTCACAGGGAAAGCACAGTGCCGGGCCGACCATCGTTTAACTGTGTAATATTACCTCCGCCTGCCGGGTGGCCGCACCCGTACCCTCGACAGCGGGACCTTTGCGCGGATAAGAGGTTAGCGGGAATCTGCGGCTGGCCGTCCGATTCCTGTGATGCCATTTTGGCGTGCGCCGCGCGTGGAAGAGGGGAGCCGGAATTGGGAGCCGCTGAAGCACCGCTGCTCGCCGTGGCCCGCAACGGGCGCGAGCTGGTGGTCGTCGGAAACGGCCGATGGGTCGCAACGCAGAGCGCCGCCCTCGAAGGGGCGGTGGATGCGGTGCTGGCCGAGGCTGGCAGCGGCGCCACGGAGACGGTGCGGATCGACCTTTCCGGCGTGCGCAGCCTCGATACGGTCGGCGCGGTGATGGTCGACCGGCTGGTACGCAGCCTCGGCGAAAACGGAGCGAAGATCGGTCTCGTCGGCCTTGAGCGCCGCTTCCAGCCGCTGTTGAACGAAATAACCCAGGGGTGTCACGAGGTGCCGCCGGCGCGGCGCCATCTCAATCCCATCATCGGCGGGCTCGATGTCACCGGCCGCACGGTGGTGGCGACCGGCAAGGACTCGATGCTGTTCCTCTCCTTCATCGGAGCGGTGATGGCGGCATTCCTGCGGGTGCTGGTGCGGCCGACGACCTTCCGCTGGACGTCGATGGTGTTTCATCTGGAGCGGGCCGGCCTGCGGGCGGTGCCGATCATCGCGCTGATGACGTTCCTGATCGGCTGCATCATCGCCCAGCAGGGCATCTTCCATTTCCGCCGCTTCGGCGCCACCACCTATGTGGTCGACATGGTGGGCATCCTCACCTTGCGCGAGCTCGGCGTGTTGATCGTCTCGATCATGGTCGCCGGCCGCTCGGGCAGCGCCTTCACCGCCGAGCTCGGCGCGATGAAGATGCGCGAGGAGGTCGACGCGCTGCGGGTCATGGGGTTCGATCCCAACGAGGTGCTGGTGCTGCCGCGCCTGGTGGCGCTGATCATCGCCGTGCCGCTGCTCACCTTCATCGGCTCGATGTGCGCGCTGTTCGGCGGCGGGCTGGTGGCCTGGCTCTATGGCGGCATCTCGCCGGAGATCTTCATCAACCGGCTGCGCGAGGCGATCTCGCTGAACACCTTCGAGGTCGGGATGATCAAGGCGCCGTTCATGGCCGCCATCATCGGCCTGATCGCCTGCATGGAGGGCATGCGGGTGGGCGGCTCGTCCGAATCGCTCGGCACCCACACCACCGCCTCGGTGGTGAAGGCGATCTTCCTGGTGATCGTGGTGGACGGCCTGTTCGCCATGTTCTTCGCCGCGATCGATATGTAGGGGGCCGGCGATGCAGCTCGATACCGAACGCGCCCCACCCCATGCCGAACCGAATGACGATGCGATCATTCACGTCCGCGACCTCGTGGTCGCCTTCGGCGAGCGCAAGATCCTCAAGGGCCTGTCGCTGGACGTGCGGCGCGGCGAGATCCTCGGCTTCGTCGGCGCCTCCGGCGGCGGCAAGTCGGTGCTCACCCGCACCATCCTCGGCCTGGTGCCGAAGGTCTCCGGCACGGTGCAGGTGTTCGGCGAGGATCTCGACGCGTTGAGCTTCGAGGAGCGTCGCAAGGTCGAGCAGCGCTGGGGGGTGCTGTTCCAGCAGGGCGCGTTGTTCTCTTCGCTTACCGTGAAGCAGAACATCCAGTTTCCGATGCGCGAATTCCTCACCATGTCGCAGCGGCTGATGAACGAGGTCGCCCTCGCCAAGGTCGAGATGGTGGGTCTTCCGCCCGACGTTCTCGAGAAGATGCCCTCCGAGTTGTCGGGCGGCATGATCAAGCGAGTCGCGCTCGCCCGCGCGCTGGCGCTCGACCCGGAAATCCTGTTCCTCGACGAGCCGACCTCGGGTCTCGACCCGATCGGCGCCGGCGAATTCGACGATCTGATCGCCACGCTGCAGCAGACTTTGGGCCTGACCGTATTCATGGTAACGCACGATCTCGACAGCCTGCACAGCGTCTGCGACCGAATCGCGGCCCTTGCCGACGGCAAGGTGATCGCGGTGGGACCAATCGAGACGATGCTGAAGTCCGACCATCCCTGGGTGCATGCCTATTTCCATGGCAAGCGGGCGCGGGCGGCAGGTATCGGCCCGCAGAATGGCCACGACGAGGGACGGTGAGACCGGACGATGGAAACGCGTGCCAATTATACGATCATCGGCCTGTTTACCCTGCTGGTGGTCGCCGCGGGCTTCGCCTTCGTGTGGTGGTTCAACGGCTCGGCTTCGCGCGGGCCGCGCACCCTCTATGACGTGGTGTTCAACGGCCCGGTAAGCGGCTTGCAGACCGGTTCCGCCGTCACCTTCAACGGCATACCGGTCGGCGAGGTGACCGGGCTGCGGCTCGATGCGCTCGACCCGCGCCGGGTGGTGGCGACCATCGCCGTGCAGCCGACGACGCCGGTGAAATCGGATACCCGCGCCCAGCTCAACGCGCAGGTGCTGACCGGCCTTGCCTCGGTGGGGCTGGTCGGTGGCCTGGCCTCCGCCGAGCCGCTGCAGACGCCGGCTGAAGGCCAGCTGCCGCGCATCGAGGCGGATACCGGGGCGGTGCAGGATCTGGTGCAGGGCGCCAAGCAGATCATGGGCCGGGTCGACGATGTGGTGCGCCGCGTCGACGATCTCCTGCGCGACAACCAGGGCAAGATCACCTCGGTGATCGACAATGTCGACAAGTTCACCACCGTGCTGGGCAATAATGCCGACAATATCAACGGCTTGCTCAACGATGTCGGCGCGGCGGCGCGGCGGATCGACCAGCTGGCGGCCAATCTCGACAAGACGGTGCAGGCGGTGGACCCGGAAAAGGTACGTTCGACGGTGAACGACATCAGCGGCTTTACCTCGCGGCTCGGCACCATGTCGGACAAGGTCGACACCATCCTCGACAACGTCAACGCACTGACCACCAGCGAGGAAGGCAAGGGCATGTTCAACGAGATTTCCTCCGCCGCCGCCGAGGTGCGGAAGCTGGCGGCCAATCTCGATGTGCGCACGGCCGAACTGACGAAGAACCTCAACCAGTTCACCGGCCCGGGCCTGCGGCAATACGAGGCGCTGGCCGCCGATGGTCGCCGCACGCTGGCCGAGATCGAGCGGGTTTTCCGCAATCTCGAACGCAACCCGCGCCAGTTCATCTTTGGCGGGTCGTCTGTTCCCAGCTACACTGGACGATAATGATGGCTGGGCGTGAATCAAGAACGGGTGGGGGCCTGCGCGTGGGAGTTCTGGACGGACGGCGACGCCGGCTGCGCGGCGCCGCGGTGGCGCTGGCGATATCGCTGGCGCTGGGTGGTTGTGCTTCCCTGCTCGGCAGCAAGCCGATACCGACTTTCGACCTTTCGGCGCCGGCCGGCTTCAGTGCCCCGCGCACCATGCCGGGCGTGTTGTCGGTAAGTACGCCGGCCGCGCTGCAGGTGCTTGATACCCAGCAGATCGTCGTCGAGCCGCGCCCGGGCCAGATCACCTATCTCGGCGACGCCCAGTGGAGCGACCGGCTGCCGGCGCTGTTGCAGGCCCGGCTGATCGAGACCTTCGAGAACGGCACCGGCGGTCGCTGGGTGACGCGGGCCGGCGACGGGGTCTCGGCCGACTATCAGCTGCTCACCGACATCCGCACCTTCGGGTTGCAGACCCATGACGGCACCGAGGCGGTGGTGGAGATTTCCGCTCGCATCGTCGCCGGCACCAGCGGGCGCATCGTCGCGGCGCGGGTGTTCACCGGCCGGGCGGCGGCGGCCGGCACCAGCGGGCCGGAGGCGACGCGGGCGCTGGACGAGGCGTCCAATCAGGTGCTGGCCGAGCTGGTGACCTGGGCCTCGGCCCGGCGCTGAAGCCGTCGGGCCGACCTGCTGCTGCCTCTCCCGGGCGATATTCGTCCCACGGGAATTCCGCCATGATGTCTTTCCCGGCGGTAATCACCCATAACCATGATCCCGCGCGGGGCGCCGGGAGGAATCTCTGCGATCTGCCGCCCGCCGAGGCCGTGCGCATCCTCGACGAGATCCGGGCGTCGGGCAGGCGGCTGGTCCGGGCGAATTATCTGGAGCGCCGGCTGGCCGTCGCGGACTGGCTGAGGGCGGAACGCCGCCGCAAGCTCGGCGACGGCCACTCGAACGTCCCGTGTATTTTTCCTTGGCGATTTCGCTGATGGCCGCGACCCGTCCCGCCCGGCATCGCTGGTGCTGCCCTTCGATGCCTTTCGGCCGCAAAGCTTGACCTTCACCTGTCCCGACAGCGTGGCGAGCCTGCTGATCGTCACGCGGCAGGAGCTTGCCTTTCACCGCAAGCCCTATCTCGGCCAGGTCTTCACCCTGGCTGAACCGAGGGAGGTCGTCGCCCGCTTCGGCCTCCCCGGCGCTAGAAGAATGATCCCGCCATGGCCATGACCGATTCATCAAGGTTCAGCTCTGGACGACGCACCCATCGCCGCGCTGCGGGCCGGATGAGACGTCGCCGGCGGGAGCCGCGGCGGCACTCCCGACCGTGCGGTGTTCCTCCGGCCTTGAAAACGGAACGGGCGCCACGAGGGCGCCCGTCCTAATGTCGTAACCTACCCGTCGTTTGCTCAGTCGAAGCGGCCGGCGGCATGGGCGAGGAGCGTGTAGACCTTGCCGGTGTCCGAGGTGAGATAGGTGTTGGTCAGCGCCTGGCCGCGCTCGTCGCGCGAGATCTGCTCGAGCAGCCGCTCGAACTCCAGGATGTAGCGGTCCACCGTGTCGCGGAACTCGAGATCACGGCGATATTTGCGGCGGATCTCCTCGAAGGTCTGCTGGCCCTGCATGGTGTAGAGCCGGCGGGTGAAGACATTGCGCTCGCCACGCTTGTAGCGCTCCCACAGCTCCACCGCCGCCTCGTGGTCGATCATCCGGGCGATATCGACCGAGAGCGAGTCGAGCGATTCGATGGTGTGCTGCACCGGGCGCTCGTTGACGGGCGGCCGGGGTTCGGCCGGCCGGGCGGGCGCCGGCGTGCGCGGCGTCCGAGCCGCGGGGGCGGAAACCTCCGTGTCGGCGCGGGCCAGCAATTCGGACAGCCAGCCGCTCTGGGCGTCCGGGGCGGCGGGCGGCGGGGTCGGCACCGGCCGGCGGACCGGCGGCAGGGTGGTCGAAGCCTGAGGCCGTGCCGCGGGGGCCGGGGTCGAGGCGCGGGCGGCCGGCTCGTAGCGCGGGGCTTCGGCGCGCGCCGGTATCGCCGGGCGCGGGGCCTCGGCACGGCGCGCGGGCTCGGCCGTCCGCGTGGGGGCCGGTGCGGGTACCGGGGCGGGGGCGGCCTGACGGCTGCGCGCGCCGGTGTCGATATCGAGCGCCCGGCCGTGGCGGGCGACGATGTCGTTGAGCTCGGCCAGCGCCTTGATCTGGTCGCTGACCGTGCGGCGCAGCGTCGCGGCGCTGGCTTCGGTTTCTTCCGGCAGTACGAGGATGCCGCGCTTCAGCTCGTCGCGGGTGCTCTCCAGCAGGCCCTGGATGTCGTTGGCGGACCGGCGCAACTCGTCGGCGGTGCCGGTGAAGCTCTCCTGCGCCTTGGCCATCAGGGCGCTCACCTCGTCCACCGCCTGCTCATAGGTGCGGTGGAGATCGGTGATGGTGCGCTCGCGCTCGCTCTCGACCGACTGGCGCAGCTTTTCCTGCTGGGTGACGACGGCATCGGCGGAAGAGCTGGCGCTCTCGACGATGCTGTGCGCCAGCTCGGCGGCGCGGGTCTCGGCGCGGGCGAAGGTGTCGTCGAGTGCGCGGGCATAGTCGGCGAGCCTGCCGTCGATCTCGCCGGTGCGGGCCTTCAGCGTGTCGGCAAGGGCGAGCAGCGCTTCGTGGCGGCCGCCGAGCGTCTCGTCGAGATTCTCGTGGGCCGAGCCGAGGGCGGTGGCGACATCGGTGATGAGGCCGGCCTGTTCGCTGAAGCTGTGGGTGAGCGTCGAGACATCCTGCAGCACATCGGTCGAAACCGAGCGCAGCTCGCGAATCTGCTCGTCCATGCGGCCGGAGGCGAGCTGGCTGGTCTCCTCGATGCTGGCGACGGTGGAACGGAAGCTGTCGAGCCGCGTGGAGATCGAGTTCTCGATTTCCGCGAGATTGGCCGTGGAGCCGGCGAGCACGTCCTGCAGCTGGACGTTGACGTCGCCGAGCCGCTCCAGAAGGCCGACGACATCGCCGCGTAGCGCCTCGTTGGTGATGGCGATCTCCGCCACCGCCGCGCGGCCGCTCTCGGCGATCGCATCGATGATGCTGGTGCCGCGTCCGTCGAGGGTGGTGGTGATCTCCTCGCTGAGGCGGGCCAGTTCGGAGGAAGCGAAGTCGGCGGTCTGGCGGGCGGCATCGACGATGGCGCCGCCGCGACCGTCGAGGTCGCTCACCAGCTGCTCGCTGATGCGCGCCAGCTCGGCGGCAGCGGTTTCCGCGGTCTGGCGGGCGGCGTCGACAATGGCGTTGCCGCGTCCGTCGAGGGTGCCGGCCAGTTCCTCGCCGATGCGCACCAGTTCGGAAGAGGCGAACTCGGCCGCCTGGCGGGCGGCGTCGACGATGGCGTTGCCACGCCCGTCGAGGGTGCCGGTCAGCTCATCGCCGATGCGGGCCAGCTCGGCGGCGGCGTATTCGGTGGTCTGGCGGGCAGCGCTGACGATGGCTTCGCCGCGCCCATCGATCGAGCCGAGGAAGACCTCGCTGACCCGGGCCAGCTCGGTGGCGGCGTAATCGGTGGTCTGGCGGGCGGCATCGACAATGGCTTCGCTGCGTCCGTCGAGCGCCTGCACCAGCTCGTCGCTGAGGCGGGCAAGTTCCACGGCGGCAGCTTCGGCGGTCTGACGCGCCACCTGGACCATGGCTTCGCCGCGGCCGTCGAGGGAGGTGACAAACTCTTCGCTGACGCGGGCGAGCTCGGCGGTGGCGGCTTCCGCCGTCTGGCGGGCGGCGCCGACCATGGCTTCGCCACGGCCGTCGAGCGAGGCGACGAATTCGTCGCTGACACGGGAAAGCTCGATGGTGGCGGCTTCCGCGGTCTGGCGGGCAGCGTCGACCATGGCTTCGCCGCGGCCGTCGAGCGAGACCGCAAAGTCCTCGCTGACGCGCGCCAGCTCGGCGGCGGCGAATTCGGCGGTCTGGCGGGCGGTATCGACGATGGTGCCGCCGCGCTCGTCGAGCTCGCGCACGAACTGCTCGGTGAGCCGCAGGAATTCGGCGGAGGTGACGTCGCTCGACTGGCGCAGTACCTCGACCAGCTGGGCGCTGCGACCGTCAATGTCGTTGACCAGGGCGGCGGAGTTGCGGGTCAGTTCCTCGGCGAGCTGGCCACCGGCCTGCTGCATGGCGGCGACAACCTCGCCGCTCTGGTTCCGCAGGTTGGAGATCAGGTCGTCGCCGACCCGCGCCATGTCACCGGCGGCGCCGGCGGTCGAGCGCTGGAAGGCGTCGAGAAGGCCGACGGTGCGGGCTTCCACGGCGCTCAGCACTTCGTCGCTGACTCGCATCAGCTGCTCGGACCGCTCGCTGGTGGTCGCCTCGAAGGCGGAGACGATGACGTCGGAACGCGATTCCAGCGTGTGCAGCAGCTCTTCGCTGGCGCGCTGTATGTCTTCCATCGCGCCGGTACGGGTGCGGTCGATCGCCTGCACCAGCGTGTCGCGATGGTCGTCGAGGGCGGCGAGCATCTCGGTCGAGCTGCGGCCGATCTCGCTGGTGATGCCGACGCTGCGATCTTCCAGCGCCGCGAGCAGGCCATTGCCGCGCTCGTCGAACAGGCGGCCGATCTCCTCGGTACGGGTATCGAACAGCGAGGCGACGTCGCCGGCGCGGTCGGCGAGGGTGCGGCTGACATTGTCGATGAGAACGGTAAGGTTCTGCTCGATGTCGTTCGCCTCGCCACGCAGCTGGCCGGCAACGGCGCCGACGCGCTGGCCGAGCAGATCGGCCATGGCGGCGCCACGCACTTCCACCGAGGTGGCAACGCTTTCCAGCCGCCCGACGACGGTTTCCTCGAAGCGGTTGACGCGGGCGTCCAGCACCTCGGCGATGTCGCGCGAGCGGCTGGCGAGCGTGCGGTCGGCGAGCTCGATGCGCTGGCCGATCTCCTCGGTGACGCCGCGGGCGCGATCCTCGAAGAAGCCGTCCAGCATCGCCAGCGACTGGCTCATGGCGTCATTGGCCGACTGGGCGCCGTCGGTGAGGGTACGTGCCGCCTGGTCCATGCGCTCGGCGAGCGTATCGGTGACCTGGCGGGCGCGGTCGGCGAAGAAGCCGTCGAGCGTGCCGAGCGACTTGTCCATCGCCTCAGTGGCGAGCTGGGCGCCTTCCGTCAGGGTCTTGGCGAATTCGACGGTGCGGCCGGACAGCGTGTCGTTCAGGCCTTCGAGCCCACGGTCCAGCACGCCCTCGATATTGGCGAGGCGCTGGTCGAGCGCATTGGTGACCTGCTCGGTCTTGGCGGAGACCTGGTCGTCGAAGCCGGTGAGGTTGACGTCCATCGCGCGGGCGATGGTCTCGACCCGCTCGGTGATGCGTTCGACGATGTCGGAGCCGTGGGTCTGCAGCACGGTGTCGAAATCGCGCAGGCCGTCGGTGATCTGGCGGCCGAGCAGGGCGGTGTCGGAGCCGATGCGGTCGGCAAGCTCGTTGCCACGCACCGAGAGGGTCTCCTCGATCGCCTTGATACGGGTGGTGAGCAGCTCGCGCACGGCGTCGCTGCGCGAGGCGAGGGAGGAGGTGGCCGTCTCCACGCTCTCGCGGAACTGCTGGTCGGCGCGCTGGCTGCGCTGGGCGATGGTCTGGGCCACCTCGTTGCCGACTGCCGAGAGCTGCTCGCTCATCGTGCCGCCGCGCTGCGCGAGATCCTGGCCGAACTGCTCCGCCGAGGCCGCAAGCGTGTCGTGCACGCCGGCGCTGGCCAGGGTGATCTGGTGGACGACGCGCTCGCCGGTCTCGCCGAGCAGGCGCTCGAGATCGCCGCCGCGGCCCTCGATGGTCTCGTAGATGCGGTTGCTGGTGTCGGCGATGCGGTCGGCGAGGTCGTCGCCGCGCACGGTGATGGTGTCGGCGACGCGCGCGCCGGTCTCTTCCAGCTTGCGCACCACTTCGCCGCCGCGCACCGACAGGTCGAGCACCAGCCCGTCGCCCGTGCTCTTCAGCGTCTGGTTCACTTCGCCCGCCCGCACCGCGATCTCGTCGGCGAGGCGGGTGCCGGTGGAGACCAGCGCGTCGGTGATGTCGCTGGAGCGGCTGCTCAGCGTCTCGGTCAGATTCAGCGTGGCGGCGGTCAGCTTGGCGCCGAGTTCGTCGGTGCGGCTGGTCACCACGTCGGAGAGCTCGCTGGCGGTGCGCATCAGCCGGTCGCCGATCTCGTCGGTGCGGCTCGCCAGGGTGGTGGCGAGCTCGCCGGTGATGCCGGACAGGCGGGTGGTGATCTCCTCGGACTGGCTGCCGAGGGTGGAGATCAGTGTGTTGCTGGCGGTGGACAGGTTGGCGTTGACGTCGGCGCCGGTGGACTGCAGCCGGGTGATCAGGTCACCGCCCTTGTCGGACAGCGCGTCGATGATGGTGTCGCCGACGCGGCCGAGCGCCACCGTGATGTGCTCGCCCTTCTCGGACAAGGTGGTCGAGACTCGGTCGGCAGCTTCCGCCACCGTGGTGTTGATGCGCTCGCTGACCCCGTCCACCTCATGGGTGAAGGAGAAATGCGCCGCGGCGATCGCTTCGCGGACGTGTTCGGCGTGCGACAGCACCATCTCGCGCTCGCCCTGCAGCCGCTCGATGAGCTGGCGCATGCGCGTCTCGTTCACTTCATAGGCGCGCTCGAGCTCGGAGACTTCGGAGCGCACCAGCATCTCCAGCTCGCCGGCGCGGCTGAGATTGCGATGGATTTCCTCGTCGACCGCCGGCACGGCGGACTGCATGCGGGCGGGCGGGACGGCCTCGGCGGCGACCGGCGCTGCCGCCGGCTCGGCGAGGCGCATGGCGACCTGCGCCATGGACTGGGCGACGATGCGCATCTCCTGCATCCGGCGCGACATCGCCGCCAGGGTGAAGAAGAAGGCCGGCGGGACGATGAGGCCAGCCGCCACGGCGAGCGCGGCCGGCGAGGTCAGCATCTGCGAAAGGTCGAATCCGGTGCCGCGGAACGCGGTGGCCGCCAGCGCGCTGCCCGCCGCGACCCAGGCCACGGAGGCACCGGCGGCGAGATAATAGGGCGTGGCGGACGGACGGCGCTGCAGCGCCGCCAGCAGCTGGCCGATGGACTGGCGGTCGTCATTGGCAGCGCGCGGACCGGTCGCGGCGCCCGGGGAAAGCTCGTTCCGGCCGGCGGCGCGCGGTGCGGGCGCCGGCTCGCTGAAATCCGGGCGCGGAATATCGAGGATCGGCGGCGGGCCGAGGCGATTGGCCACCGGCTCGTCGTCGGGGTCCGACAGCGCGCTGTCGAAATCGCCGAGCTCGACATCGCGCGTGAGCGAGCCATCGGTGTCGAAATCCCCCTCGTCGTCGAAATCGTCGCGTGAGCGCATCTCGATCCGCGGCCCTTCGGGATCGCGGGCCGGCAGCAGGTCGGCAGCCTCGCCCTCGGGGAGGGCGCTGGCCTCGCCGGCCTCTTGCCGTGCTGCATCCGCTTCCTCGGCGCCCGATGGCACGTGCGGGGTATCTACCCGTCCGGCGCGTACCTCTTCCTCGGCGAGGTCAAGGCTCAGGGCCTCCTCGATCGCCGAAAGCGCCGCTTCGGCGGGATCCTGATGCACCTTTTTCGTGCTCGTCGACATAGGCGGTCGCCTCCGGTCCTTACGCAACTCCGAACGGCTCGCGCCGCCGTGCCGGGGTATGCGGTCCCCGCCATCCCTTCAGGGTTTCCGGCGCATGTCATGCGCTGGACCGGCAAATCGCCGGAAAGCCTTGTCGGAACGGCAGTTCACCGCACCCGTATCCTACGCTTGTGCGTAGTGAAAATGGAACTGGGGTTGATCGGCTGATTGTGGTTATCGTTAACGGGCTGTTCACCATGCCTGTTAACGCCTTGTTTTCAAAGCATTGCGTCGCGGCGGCCCCTACAGAGGGCTAGGGCCGGGACGGCTGGCTTTCGCCGGCGGGCGAGTCTATCAAGTCACTCTAGCCTGAATTTGTTCTTTTTCCACGAACGGTCAGTCATGCCGAAGATTACCTTTATCGACGCTGCCGGCACCGAGCGGGCGGTGGATGCGCCTGTCGGCTCCACGGTGATGGAGGCCGCGATCCGCAACGGAGTGCCCGGAATCGACGCCGAATGCGGTGGTGCCTGCGCCTGCGCCACCTGCCATGTCTATGTCGATGAGGCCTGGGTCTCCACCGTCGGCGAGCCGGGGCCGATGGAAGAGGACATGCTCGACTTCGCGTCCGATGTTCAGCCCAGCTCGCGGCTCTCCTGCCAGATCAAGATCACCGAGGCGCTGGACGGCCTCGTGGTGCGCACGCCCGCCCATCAGGGCTGAGAACATCCGCCACTTTGTCTGCTCGACCGGAGACGGATCGGCGGCTGTGATGCGGCGCGGCGTGAGCTTGGCGTCTTCGCATGGTGCCGGAACTCGCTCGTGTTCCGGGGAATGTGAATCGTTTCAGCGGCTTCTCCGTGATTTCGCATGTAGCGATTCATCGGCTTCACAGCCAGATTCATCTGCTCCCGCCTGTACGCGGGCATGGGCAAAGGGCATAGGTACGGGCGGCTGACGGTTTCGGGCTGGGGCGGGCTGAGGAAATGATTCCGCTCGCCGTGCGATCCCGCTGGTTCTCCATGGTTTTTGCAGCGAATGGCTGTGCCTGTCCGAGCCGGGCACGCCAGCCGGCGGGCTCGTGACCCGATTCAGCGGTCGCGTGCTCAGCCTTGTTTCGGCTCGTCTTTTTCGCCGTCCTTCGCGCTTCGTGCGATCAGCCCGGAGGCGACGTCGGAGAGCGCCGGCGCCGGCAGGGCGGCGAAGGGCAGCGGGCGCGTCACCTCGATGGCGGCGAGGCCGAGGCGGGCGGTGAGCAGGCCGTTCACCACCCCTTCGCCCAGCCGGGCCGAAAGCTTGGCGGCGATGCCGTGGCCGACCAGCTGCTGCAGGATGGAATCGCCGGCCGCCATGCCGCCGGTGACGGCGAGATGGGCGACGACCTGCCGGAACAGCCGGATCATGCCGAGGGTGCCGGGACGTCCGCCATAAAGCAGCGACAACCGGCGCACGAGGCCGACGGCGGTCACCAGCACGAAGATGAGATCCACCGCCGCCCGGGGCGAGACGGCGGTGACGACCGATACGCGCTTGGCGGCATTCGATACCAGCTGCGTCGCCTCGGCATCCAGCGGCGCCATCAGATGACGCTCGGTCAGGCGCACCAGATCGGCGCCGTCGATGATGGCGTCGAGATGACCGGCAAGCTCGGTGCGGGCGCGAAACAGGCGGGGGGAGGTCTTGGCGAGCGCCATCAGCTCGTGGGTCACCGCTTCGGCCTGCTTGCGGTCGTCCTTGGCGATGGCTTCCGCCGCCTGCTCGCGCAGCGCGTTGAGAGTGCGCAGGCGCATCAGGCCGAACACCTCGCGTCCCAGCAGGGCGAGGGCGCCGGCGACGAACAGCGCCGCAAAGCCGATGCCGGTATAGCCGAGCCAGTCGGCACGGGCGAACAGGTCCTCGATCAGCTTGGAGACGGCGAGGCCGAGCCCGAGCGACACGAGGCCGCCAAGGCCGGTCCAGAACAGCGTCGACCAGCGCGAGGCACTCGGCGGCGGGGCCGGCAGCGGCGGCGTCTCCTCCGGCTCCGGCAGGGCAAGGCTCGGGGTGACGACGATGGCGCCGCGCGGGGCGGGGCGTCCGTCCTCGGCGACGACGACATCCGGGTCGTCGAGGCGGAAGGCTTGCGGGCGTCGGGGGCTCTTGTCGCTCATGATCACCTCAGCCGGTCGCCGAGCAGGAAGTCGAGGGCACGGTCGAGCCGGATATGCGGCAAGGCGAGGGCGCGTCCCTCGGCATTGCGTGTCACCGGCGGCGGCCGGAAGCGCAGGAAGCGGAAATCGCCGCCCTCGGCGTCGGCCAGCCCGCGAAAGCCGAGGCTCGGATCGAACAGCGCGGCGGGGTTTTCCGGCAGGTCGCCGGGGAAGACGGCGGCCTCGGCGAGGCCGTCGAAGGCGTCGGCGCCGTGTTGGCCGGCTTCCGGCACGCCGATGATGGCGGGCAGGGTCGCGCGGCCACGCTTGACGCTGGCCTCGCGGGTGGCGCGGACGGCGGCGAGCGCCACCACGTCGATCTCGGCGCCGGTGCCTTCGGTGCGGGCCAGCGCGCGCTCGACGAGACGGCGCAGGATCGCCTCCAGCCGATCATGGCTGGCGTGATGGAGGTGGTCCGCCTTGGTGGCGGCGAACAGCACCTTGTCGATGCGGTGGCGGAACAGCGCGGTGAGCCATGAATCACGGCCGGTGCGGAAGGCGGCGAGGATACCGTCGAGCGCGGCCTCCAGATCGGCCAGCGCCGCCGGGCCGGCATTGAGCGCCGCCAGCACGTCGATCAGCACGATCTGCCGGTCGAGACGGGCGAAATGGTCGCGGAAGAACGGGCGGACCACGCGTTCCTTATAGGCCTCGAAGCGCCGCTCCATCATGGCGTGCAGCGAGCCGGGGGCGGCCTCGGCGCCCGAGGGCAGGTCGAGCGGGGCGAAGGTGAGGGCGGGCGAGCCCTCGAGGTCGCCGGGCATCAGGAAACGGCCGGGCGGCAGCAGGCTCATCGACACCGATTCAGTGCGGCAGGCGGCGAGATAATCGGTGAACAGCGCCGCGAGCTGGCGGGCCTGCGCCTCATCGGCCGGTACCTCGGGCGAGGCGGCGGCGAGCCCGCCGAGGAAGGGGGCGGCAAGCGCCGCCCGGGCCGGGGCGCGGGCGAGCGACAGACTCTGGGCGGCAAAATCGGCATAGGACTGGTGGAGCAGCGGCAGATCGAGCAGCCACTCGCCGGGATAATCGACGATATCGAGGGTGAGGCTGCGCCGGCCGCCGCGGGCGGGCGCGTAGTCTATGACGAGGCGCAGCTCGCTGATGCGGCGGGTGGATTCCGGCCAGCGGCGCTCGTCCACCAATGTGGCGAGATGGCCTTCATAGTCAAAGCGCGGCACGGCGTCGTCGGGCTGCGGCTCCAGATTGGCGCGGGCGATGCGGCCCTCATGCATGGCGCGGAACACCGGCATCCGCTCGCCGCGCATCAGCGCGTGAATGAGGGCGGTGGTGAACACCGTCTTGCCGGCGCGCGACAGGCCGGTAATGCCTAGCCGCAGCGTCGGATTGGTGAGTTCCTCGGCGCGGTCGAGCAGGGTGAAGGCGGCGAGCCGGGCCTCCTCCACCAGCGATTCGTACCAGGACGGCAAAGCCTCAGTCCTCCTCGGCTTCGAGGCTGCGCGGCGTGACGAAGCGCTCCAGCGTGCCGGTGCCGGGGCCGACCTCGGCCCAACCTTTCGCCGGCAGATCGATCACCGCCAGACCGCCGGTGGGGAATTTCACCGGCAGCCGGGCGCGGTCGGCCGCCGCCACCAGCCGGGAGGTGAGCGATTCGAGGCCCGGATTGTGGCCGACCAGCATGAGGGGGGAATCGGTGCCGCGCCGGCGAACGACGTCGAGCAGCATCTCGGGCGCCGCCTCGTAGATCGCCTCCTCATAGGTGGTGGGCGGCGGCGAGGCCCAGGAATCGCACGCGGCGGCCCAGGTCTCCAGCGTGCGGCGGGCCGGGGAGACCAGCACCTGAGACGGGGTGAGGCCCGAGCGCACCATGTAGGTGCCCATGACCGGCGCCGCCCTGCGGCCGCGCGGCGCGAGCGGGCGCTCGCGATCGGCCACGCCGGCGGGCCAGTCGGACTTGGCGTGACGGAACAGCATCAGGCGCAGCATGGCGTGAACTCGGGCCAGAGGAATGACACAGCCCTATATAGGCGTGGCGCGGCCGATTGCCCGCCGGTGCGATATTGTGACAAACGACTTCCGTTAAGTGACTTTTCCGCAACCAAAGTTCGGCTAGGCTGGTCTATGAACGAACGGTAACGCGGGCATAGGGTTGGGTAGATGCGGTCGATCGGTGTAACGGGACTGGCAGTCGCGGCGAGTGTGCTGGGATTCGCGACGCTGGCGCAGGCCGCCGACATGTCGGCCGTCCAGCCGGTAACCATCCAGACGGAGACGCCCGCCGATCGGCAGTGGACGCTCACGCTGGGCGGTTATGT
Organism: Ancylobacter defluvii; assembly: GCF_018390605.1. Classification (GTDB taxonomy): domain Bacteria; phylum Pseudomonadota; class Alphaproteobacteria; order Rhizobiales; family Xanthobacteraceae; genus Ancylobacter; species Ancylobacter defluvii. The sequence continues at coordinate 141,211 of NZ_JAHBGD010000013.1, read as the reverse complement.
CACGGGGCAGCCTGAATATTTAGGCTCGGGCAATTACGAGTTCGGCTTCATGCCGATCATCAGCATCGACCGCGCCAACGAGCTGAGCCGCTTCAGCAGCTTCAACGACAGCCCGAGCATCGCGCTGTTCAATGTCGGCACCTTCGAGCTTGGCCCGGTGGCCAACATGATCTGGAAGCGCGACGAGGGTGATTCGTCCGACCTGCGCGGCATGGGCGACATCGACTACGCCTTCGAGGTCGGCGGCTACCTGCAATTCTACCCGCTCGACTGGCTGCGCTTCCGCACCGAACTGCGCTATGGCTTTGGCGGCTATGAGGGTGTGGTGGCGGATTTCGCGCTCGATGCCATCCATTTCGCCGATTATTGGGGCGGCCTCACCGTCTCCGGCGGTCCGCGCCTGAAGATGGCGAGCTCGGGCTTCGTCGATACCTATTTCGGCATCACCCCGGAACAGTCGGCCACGGCGATCTCGCTCGGCAACGATCTCGCTCCCTATCAGGCTGGCGGCGGCGTGTATTCGGTAGGCGTCGGCGGCCAGATCATGAAGCGCTTCAACCCGAACATTACCGGCTCGATCTTCGCCGAGTACGAGTATCTGACCGGCGATGCCGCCGACAGCCCGCTGGTAGTTCAGAACGGCGACCGCAACCAGTTCCAGGCTGGCGTCTCGCTGTCCTACACCTTCTTCCTCGGCATCCAGTGAGCTGGCGCCCCGCCAGGCCTATCCGAGCATGATCAAGGCCCCGTCCGGCGCATTGCCTGGCGGGGCCTTTCGTTTTGCCAGGTCGTCGTCCCGCGTCACGCCGTGCCATGAAGATGGAGCATTCGAGCCGACGCACATCGTGCGCCGATGCTGGCTCGGCGCTCGGCCGACGCTTGGGAGCGGGAAATGCACCGCGTCGACGATGCGCATCGCGAGCGTGCCCGCTATGCCGACGGGGCGGATGCCTGATGCTGCGGCGCCGGTCATAGATATGGGCTTGCTCGCGCCAGGTTTTTCGTTCACCGGTCGCGGCCGCCCCGGCACGATGGCGGCGTCGTTTCGAGATGAGGACGGCCAGACCGGAAGCGTGCCTGCAATTTCCGCGCAAGCTGCTGAAAAATCCGCCATTTCATGTCATGTGGATGACAATGAGGATGGTTGTACGGCGCGGTTCGGGACGCTATAAGCTGCGCCCGAAAGGGGCATACCCTGCAACACGAGGACGAAGGCCGATGTCGGTAGTCATCGACGAGGAATATCGCCCCCGCGAGGACGAGCCTTTCATGAATGAGCGGCAGCGGGAGTATTTCCGCCTCAAGCTGCTTCAGTGGAAGGATGACATTCTGCGCGAGGCGAAGGAAACCCTTCAGCATCTCCAGGACGAAAACCAGAATCACCCGGACATCGCCGACCGGGCTTCTTCCGAAACCGACCGTGCCATCGAGCTGCGGGCTCGCGACCGCCAGCGCAAGCTGATCGCCAAGATCGACGCCGCGCTGGAACGTATCGACGACGGCAGCTACGGCTATTGCGAAGAGACTGGCGATCCGATTTCGCTCAAGCGTCTCGAAGCCCGGCCGATCGCCACCCTGTCGATCGAGGCTCAGGAGCGTCACGAGCGCCGCGAGCGTGTCTATCGCGACGATTGATCCGCCATACAGCGCGCGATCCGATCAGACGAAAAGAGCGGCCCGCCATGCCGGCGAGCCGCTCTTTTCATTTTCCGAAGGCCATTGCTACGGGCGGCGGTTGCGGCCGAGCAGGCTCGCCATCTCGTTCTCGAAATCCGGATCGACGACGCCGGGGCGTTCTGCCGGCTGCACTAGCGGCGCCTCGGCGCGCGGGTTATCGGTGGCGGATTCCGCCGGTCCGATGGGAGGCGCCGCGCGGGAAGCCGCCTCCGCCGTCGGGCGGCGCAGCGTCGCTTCCAACTGATCGACCATGCCGGCGAAATGCGGGTCGAGCTTCACCGCGACGCGGCCGGTGCCGCCGGGTGCGCGCGTCTCTTCGGTAGGCTGTGACGCGGCAGGCCGGGTTTCGGCGGCCGGCGGCTCGGCTGGCGCGGGTTCCGGCAGCATCTCCGTCGCGTCGAAGACCGGCACCGGCGGCTCGGTCGGCTTGGGCCGGGCGTCCGGGACGGCGGCCGCGGCGGCAACCACCGACGCGGCCGCCGCGGTAACCGCCGGCCTGGGCGCGCTGGTCGCCGGTGTGCCCGGGACTACCGGAGGCGGAGCAGCCTCGCGCACCGGGGTCGCTTCGCGCACCGGGGCCGCCGGGCGGGGAGCGGGTACCGGCTTCGGGGGAGCCGCTGGCGCGCGCTCGGCCACGGGCGCCGGTTCGGCCGGAGCGGCGGCCTGCCGGGCCGGGGCGCGGCCAATGCCGGCCTCGACCAGGAAATCGCTGCCGCCGCCGAGAATGACGAGGTGCTGGACGTCGTCCCGCTGGATCAGCACCAGTCGCCGGGTCTCGTCGATGGGGATCTGGTCGAGCACCGCCAGGCGAAGGCCGCCGACGGTCACGGGACGGTGGCGGTTGCGCCGGCCGAGCCGGATCACCAGCACGACGAGAAGGATGAGGCCGATGCCTATGGCGGCCAGCACGCCGGTGCCGGTCAGGCTGCCATTGGCGAAGAGCGTGTCGAACATAAAGCTTGTCTCCCTGGTGCCGCGGGGGCGGCTGACGGCCACCGACGGCATCGCTCGCCTCTTTTTGGAGCGGAACCGGGGCTGCGGCAACCCTGGCTCCCTTCCGAGTGCCTCCCCGTCATACGCCCCAACTGGGGCAAATCCGGTACGGCGCCAAATCCGCCCTTGCCCCTGCGGGCGCGCTCGGGCACCAAAGGGAATCAGTGACTCGCCTTCCGAGGCATCGGCGGAGGCTTCATCGGCGCCGGCGGATGCAGGACGGCTTCTGGCATGGACATGGCGGACAGCGGACCCGACGATCACCCCCTCGACCGTCGTGAAATCGGCGGCAGCATCCGCCTGGTGCTGGCGGTGGCGCTGGCGCTCGTCGGCGCGGTGGTGTCGCTGCTGCTGCTCGGACGCGAGAACGCCGATCCCTGGATCGTCGGCCTGCTCAGCGCGCTGGCGGTGATCGGCGTCTTCGCCTTGTTCGCCTACGCCGCCGGGCTGCTGCGCTTCGGCATGCCAGACCCCTCCGATGAACTCGCGCGCCGCATCGTCGATAGCGCGCCGGAAGGCATGAGCATCGTCGACGCGCTTGGCCGGGTGCTGCACGCCAATGCGAGCTACCTCGCCATCACCGGCGCCATCTCCATGGATGACGTTCGCCCGGTCGAGCGGCTGTTCACCGCCGATCCCGACGCCTCGGAGGCGGTCTATCGTCTGGCGCAGGGCGTGCGAGACGGCCGCGCGGTCTCCGAGGAGGTGCGCATCGCCAGCCTGCCGGGAGGAGCGGTGCGCTGGCTGAGGCTCGGTGCCCGTCCGGCACCGGGCCGGGCGGTGATCTGGACGGTGAACGATCTCACCCGCGAAAGGGAGAGGCAGGAGACCGCCTTCCTCGAGCTCCAGCATGTCATCGACTATCTCGACCATGCACCGGCCGGCTTCTTCTCGGCGGCCGGCGGGGCGATCCATTACATCAATGCCACGCTGGTGGACTGGCTCGGCTACGACCTTGCCGAGTTCGGGCCGGGCGGGCTGACCGTCGCCGATATCGTGCCCGGCCCTTCCGCCGCGCTGCTGACCGGCATGACGCCGATGCCCGGCGGGGTGCGCACCGAGGTGTTCGACCTCGACCTCAAGCGCAAGAACGGCCAGCGCCTGCCGGTGCGCATGTGGCACCGCGTTTCCTTTGCCGCCGACGGCACGCCCGGTGCCTCGCGCACCCTGGTGGTGAACCGCTCCCGCGCCGATAACGAGGCGGATCCGCTGCGGGCGGCGGAGGTGCGCTTTGCCCGCTTCTTCCACAATTCGCCGATCGCCATCGCCACCATCGACCGCAAGGGGCGGATCGTACGGGCCAACGCCATGTTCGCCCGCCAGTTCGGCGGCGGCGACACCGGGCAGGCACGCCGGCTCGTCGAGGCCGCGGCGGAGGCTTCGCGGCCGGCTCTCGTTACCGGGCTGGAGCAGGTGCTCACCGGCCATGCGCCGCCCGGCCCGGTGGATGTCGGCTTCGCCGGCGACAGCGCCCGCTCCGCCCGCTTCTACCTCGCGCCGGTCGAGGATGGCGGCGAGGAGGCGGAGGCCGCCATCGTCTACGCCATCGAGACCACCGAGCAGCGGACGCTGGAGGCGCAGTTCGCGCAGAGCCAGAAGATGCAGGCGGTCGGCCAGCTTGCCGGCGGCGTGGCGCACGACTTCAACAATGTGCTCACCGCCATCATCGGCTATTCCGACCTGCTGCTTGCCAATGCGCGGCCGACCGATCCGTCCTTCCAGGACGTGATGCAGATCAAGCAGAACGCCAATCGCGCCGCGGGCCTGGTCCGCCAGTTGCTCGCCTTTTCCCGCCGGCAGACCCTGCGTCCGCAGGTGCTGAACCTCGGCGACGTGATGAGCGACCTGTCCATGCTGCTGCGGCGCCTGCTTGGCGAGCGAGTGAAGCTGGAGGTGAAGGAGGGGCGCGGCCTGTGGCCGGTGAAGGCCGACCTCAACCAGTTCGAGCAGGTGATCGTCAACCTGGCGGTGAACGCCCGCGACGCCATGCCGGATGGCGGCACATTGACCATTCGCACCGCCAACGTCACGGCGGCGGAGACGGAGCCTTACGCCCGCGCCGGCCTGCCGGAAGCCGACCATGTGCTGGTGGAGGTGATGGACACCGGCACCGGCATTCCGTCCGAGATCATCGACAAGATCTTCGAGCCGTTCTTCTCCACCAAGGAAGTCGGCAAGGGGACCGGCCTTGGCCTGTCGACGGTGTACGGCATCGTCAAGCAGACCGGCGGCACCATCGACCTCGAGAGCGTGCCGGGCCGTGGCACGGTGTTCCGGGTGTTCCTGCCGCGGCATGTGCCGGATGTGGACGACGCGCCGGTGAAGGCCCCCGAACCGGAGGTGGCCGCCAAGCCGGCCGACCTCACCGGGCGCGGCACGCTGCTGCTGGTCGAGGACGAGGAAGCGGTGCGGGCCTTCGCGGCGCGCGCACTCGCCTCGCGCGGCTATCAGGTGCTGGAAGCCGGATCGGGCATCGAGGCGCTGGAGGTGATGGAGGCACATGGCAACGCGGTGCAGCTGGTGCTCTCCGACGTTGTGATGCCGGAAATGGACGGGCCGAGCCTATTGCGGGAGTTGCGGGTCTCCTATCCCGACATAAAAGTCATATTCATGTCGGGTTATGCCGAGGAGGCCTTCGCCAAGAACCTGCCCGAAGGTGCGGATTTCGGCTTTTTGCCGAAGCCATTTACGCTGAAGCAATTGATCGAAGCGGTAAAGGACAGCCTCGCGCCGACATCGTAGGCTGCCATGGATTGCCAGAGCCGGAGATATTTATGAGCGCCGACATCGACCGGATTTTCAACGCCCTCACCGACAGCCATGCCCAGGAAAAGGGCGCCACACTTGCCAGCCTGTTTGCCGCAGATCCCGATCGCTTCAGCCGGCTTTCGCTGCGGCTCGACGATCTTCTTCTCGATTATTCAAAGACTTCGCTGACCGATACCACCCGCGCGCTGCTGTTCGACCTCGCCCGCGCCGCCGGGGTCGAGGCCAAGCGCGACGCCATGCTGGCGGGCGCGCGCATCAACATCACCGAGGACCGCGCCGTGCTGCACACCGCGCTGCGCCGGCGGGCGGGCGAGGTGGTGCTCGTCGACGGGCAGGACGTCATGCCGGAGGTCGTCGGCGTGCTCGGCGCCATGGGCGTTTTCGCCGAGGGCGTACGGGCCGGTACGGTGACCGGTGAGGGTGGCGAGCGCTTCACCGACGTGGTGAACATCGGCATTGGCGGCTCCGACCTCGGACCGGCGATGGCGACGCTGGCGCTGGCTCCCTATCATGACGGGCCCCGGCTGCATTTCGTCTCCAATGTCGACGGCGCGCATCTCTACGACACGCTGAAATCGCTCGATCCGAAGACGACATTGTTCATCGTCGCCTCCAAGACCTTCACCACCCAGGAGACCATGGCGAATGCCCGCTCGGCGCGCGCCTGGCTGGCCGGGGCGCTGGGCGAAGCGGCGGTCGGCTCGCACTTCGCCGCGGTCTCCACCGCGCTCGACAAGGTGTCCGCCTTCGGTATCGCTCCCGATCGCGTCTTCGGCTTCTGGGACTGGGTCGGCGGGCGCTATTCGATCTGGTCGGCGGTCGGACTGCCGCTGATGATCGCCATCGGCGCCGAGGCCTTCCGCGCCTTCCTCGATGGAGCCGCCGATCTCGACGCGCATTTCGCCGCGGCGCCGCTGGAGGAAAACCTGCCGGTGCTGCTGGCGCTCACCGGCATCTGGCACCGCGACATCTGCGGCTATGCCACCCGTGCCGTCATCCCCTATGACCAGCATCTGGCAAGGCTGCCGGCCTATCTCCAGCAGCTCGACATGGAGAGCAACGGCAAGCGCGTCACCCGCGAGGGCAAGCCGGTCGCCCATGACACCGGGCCGGTGGTCTGGGGCGAGCCGGGCACCAATGGCCAGCACGCCTTCTTCCAGCTGATCCACCAGGGCACCAGCCCGGTGCCGGTGGAGTTCCTGGTCGCCGCGCGCGGCCACGAGCCGGGCCTGGAGCGCCACCACACCATGCTGATGGCGAACTGCCTCGCCCAATCCGAGGCGCTGATGCGCGGCCGTACGCTGGAGGAGGCGCGGGGCCAGCTTCTCGCCAAGGGCGTGGCGCCGGAAGAGGCGGAGCGCCTGGCGCCGCACCGGGTGTTCCCCGGCTCGCGGCCATCGGTGACGCTGGCCTATAGCATCCTCGACCCCTACGCGCTGGGGCGCATCATCGCGCTCTACGAGCACCGGGTGTTCGTCGAAGGGGCGATCTGGGACATCAACAGCTTCGACCAGTGGGGGGTGGAACTTGGCAAGGAACTCGCCGACACGCTGCTGCCGGCGGTGGAGAGCGGCGTTGCGCCGCCCTCGCTGAGCGGCTCCTCGGCCGGACTCTTGCAGCATCTCAGCGCGTTGGGCGCGCCCGCCGCCTAATCCTTCCGCCCATTCGCGTTCCATGCATTGGCGTATCCTTTGGGGGTAAAATGATCCGCACCGTCGCCACCACGCCCTTCGACGGGCAGAAGCCGGGTACGTCCGGCCTGCGCAAGAAGGTGCCCGTGTTCCAGCAGCCGCACTATGTCGAGAATTTCGTCCAGTCGGTCTTCGACAGCCTGGAGAATTATGAGGGAGAAACGCTCGTCATCGGCGGCGACGGGCGCTACTTCAACCGCGAGGCGATCCAGACGGTGATCAAGATGGCCGCCGCCGCCGGGTTCGGCCGCGTGCTGGTCGGCAAGGGCGGCATCCTGTCGACGCCCGCCGCCTCCTGCGTCATCCGCAAGCATGAAGCCTTCGGCGGCATCGTGCTGTCGGCGAGCCACAATCCCGGCGGCCCGCACGGCGATTTCGGCATCAAGTACAATATCGGCAATGGCGGGCCGGCGCCCGAGCGCATCACCGACGCGATCTTCGAGCGCAGCAAGACCATCGCCGCGTACAAGATCTCCGATGCCGACGACATCGACCTCGACGTGCAGGGCCTTGCCCGTGTCGAGGACATGGTGGTCGACGTCATCGATCCGGTCGAGGACTATGCCGAGCTGATGGCGCAGCTGTTCGACTTCGGCGCCATTCGCGACCTGTTCGCCGGTGGCTTTTCCATGCGCTTCGACGCCATGAGCGCGGTGACCGGCCCCTATGCCAAGGCGATCCTGGAAGGCGAGCTCGGTGCGCCGGAAGGCACGGTGGTGCATGGCGAGCCGCTGCCGGATTTCGGCGGCCACCATCCCGACCCTAACCTCGTCCACGCCAAGGACCTCTACGACCTCCTGATGTCGGACAGGGCGCCCGATCTCGGCGCCGCCTCGGACGGCGACGGCGACCGCAACCTGATCATCGGCCGCGGCCAGTTCGTCACCCCCTCCGACTCGCTGGCGATGATCGCCGCCAACGCGCATCTGGCGCCGGGCTACAAGGCGGGGATCGCCGGCATTGCCCGCTCCATGCCGACCTCGGGGGCGGCGGACCGCGTTGCCGAGAAGCTCGGCATCACCTGCTACGAGACGCCGACCGGCTGGAAGTTCTTCGGCAACCTGCTCGATGCCGGTCTCGCCACCGTCTGCGGCGAGGAGAGTGCCGGCACCGGCTCCAGCCATGTGCGCGAGAAGGACGGGCTGTGGGCGGTGCTGATGTGGCTGAACATCCTCGCCGCCCGCAAGCAGAGCGTGGTCGAGATCGTCCGCGAGCACTGGGCGACCTATGGCCGCAACTACTATACGCGCCACGACTATGAGGAGGTCGACAGCGCCGCCGCCGACGGGCTGATGGCGGATCTGCGCGGCCGCCTCGACGGGCTGGCCGGGCAGGCGCTCGGCGGACTCACGGTGGAGAAGGCCGACGACTTCGCCTATCACGACCCGGTCGACGGCTCGGTGACGACCAAGCAGGGGGTGCGGGTGTTCTTCACCGACGGCTCGCGCATCGTCTACCGTCTGTCCGGCACCGGCACCGCCGGGGCGACGCTGCGCGTCTATATCGAGCGTTTCGAGCCGGACGCCGGCAAGCATGAGTTGGAGACGCAGGCGGCGCTGGCCGACCTGATCGCGATCTCGCGCAGCCTGCCGGATATCGAAGGCCGCACCGGGCGCAGCGCGCCGGACGTCGTCACCTGAGAGCAATACGAGAGCCTCGAAAACAAGAAAAGGGCGCCTCAGGCGCCCTTTTTATTGTCCGGCTTTGTTGTGTCCGGCTTGCGCTGATGGCGGCTCAGTTGCCCTCGCCGTAGCGCAGCGAACCTGTCCACAACATTTCGAGCCGACGCAGCACATTATAGGCGGTGACGAGATCGCGGGCATCGGCATCGTCGCGCACGTTCTGGCGGTGCACCGAATCATGGATGGCGCGGATGCGGTCGCACAGCTCGACCGCCTTGGGCGTCAGCCGCAACCGCGCCGAGCGCCGATCGCGCTGCGACGCCGTGCGGTTCACATAGCCCGCATCCACCAACTGCTTGAGATTGTAGGAGGCGTTGGAGCCGAGATAGTGGCCACGCTCCAGCAGATCGCGCACCGACAATTCGTCCGCGCCGATGGTGAACAGCAGCATGACCTGCGAGGGGCTGATGTCATCGGTGGACAGGCGCGTGAGTTCCATGCGCAAAAGGTCGAGGAAGCGCCGATGTGCCCGCTCGATCAGCCGCGCAATTTCCAGATGGGTGATGATCGAATCACCCGCCACATCGTGAGACCCTTGCGGATCCGGTGGCATGAGGTCGCGATCGAACTCGTTCTCCGGCGTTTTGCCGGGCGAAGCCGCGTTACCAGCCATACGGTACCATCCCCTCTTGCCGACGCAATACAGCGGTTTTCCAGCACCCCCGCAAGGTACCGCACCGATTCTTTAGCAGTTGGATCCTAAATGCTGGTACGAAAAAGACAAATATGAGGAGAGAGGCAAAGTTAGCTTGCCCACGAGGGATCTCCGCCAAGTAGTGGCCGGCAACCATGGCCTCTCCTTGCCCCCGGGCCGCTCGCCCGGCAGGGGCGTTTCTCATCGGTCCACCCTGCTTTGCGTACGGCTGGACCGAATGAAACCGGTCCAGCCGTTGCCGGCGAAGGGGAGCGACGGCCGAGGCGGCGGTCGCCTCAGGCGGGTTCCTGGAGATGCGCTTCGAGAAACCACAGCGCCTTGTCGAGATCGCGCGAGGCGGCGGTGAAGATGTCGGCGGTGGTCGGATCGCCGGCCTCGTCGGCCTCGTCGATCGCCTTGCGCACGGTGTTCGCCACCTTGGCGTAGCGCTCGATCAGCGCCTCCAGATGCGCCTTCACCTTGAAGATGTCGGTCGGGTAGGGATCGAGCGAGGTCGTCTTCGCCACCGTCTGGGTGGTGCCGAGCGCGGTGCCGCCGAGCTGGACCACCCGCTCGGCCATGGTGTCCACATGGTCGTCGAGCTGGGTGCGGAAACCGTCCAGCATCTCATGCACCGCGATGAACTGCGGCCCCTTGAGGTTCCAATGCGCCTGCTTGGTGGCGAGGGCGAGGTCGATGGAGGCCGCGACATTGCTGTTGAGCAGGTCGATGGCCACGTTCTTGGCGTTGGACGGAAGATCGTTGCTGGTTTTGTGCGAATGCATGTCGCCTCTCTCTCACACTGACGAACCCGGCGGCGCATCTTGGCACCGCCGGGGCGCGGGAGGCCACCCCCGCGCGGCGTCGATACAGAGGAAATCGGGCGGGCACCGCGCAGTTCAAGCGGCAGGCATCTTGCCGCAATGGCGTGCCAGAGAAGGCTCAGGCCCGGCGGTTGTGCAGGATGCGGCCGATGAAGTTCAACAGCACCTGCGCGGCGAGGATGGCGGTGATGCCGCCGGCATCGTATTCGCGGGCGACCTCGACGAGATCGACGCCGACCACCGTGCCGCGCTTGGTCAGCCCGTCCAGCAGCTCCAGCACCTCGTAATAGGCGAAGCCGCCATGGCTCGGCGTGCCGGTGCCCGGCGCGATCGAGGGATCGAAGCCGTCTATGTCGATGGTGACGTAGTAGCGCTTGCCGGCGGGGATGCGGGCCAGCACCGCCTCGGCGCCGAGCTTGCGGATCTGCCGCACGCTGAGGATGTCCGAGCCCATGGCGCGCGCCGCCTCGTAGCCTTCCCGCGCGGTGGAGGAGACGTTGCGGATGCCGAGCTGGGTGAGGCCGGTCACATAATCCTTCTCGGCGGCGCGGCGCAGCGGGTTGCCGTGGCCGAAACGCACGCCGTGCCGCTCATCGACGAAATCGAGATGGGCATCGAACTGGACGATGTGGATCGGCTCCTGCTCGGAGAAGGCGTTGATGCAGGGGATGTTGATCGAATGGTCGCCGCCCAGCACCACGGGCAGCGCGCCGGCCTTAAGGATGGCGCGCACGCCGGCCTCGATATTGGCGTGGCTGCGCAGCGTGTCGGTATGGACGATGTCGGCGTCGCCGATATCGACGATGCGGGTGTTCTCCGCCGCCAGATAGGTGACGTCGTCCTCGTGGTCATAGGCGCCGGCATGGCCGAAGGCGAACAGCGTCGAGGCTTCGCGGATGGCGCGCGGCCCGGTGCGGGTGCCGGTGCGCCACTGGGTGCCGAGGTCGAAGGGGGCGCCGAGCACGGCGACGTCGGCGTCGATCTTCTCCCAGTCGAGCTGGAGCGGGTATTTGCCGAAGGTGCAGATGCCGACGAAGGGCAGGTCGAGCCGGCCGCCTTCATAACCATGGGCCATTACTTGCCTCCCTTGCTGGCGACCACGCCGGCGAGCACGCAGAGCAGCTCGAACATGATGGTGGCGCCGGTCAGCGCCGTGAGGCCCGACGGATCGAGCGGCGGGGCGACCTCGACGACATCGGCGCCGATGAGGTTCAGGCCTTCGAGCTTGCGCACCAGAAGCTGCGCCTCGCGGGTGGAGAAGCCGCCGATTTCCGGCGTGCCGGTGCCGGGCGCCTGCGAGGGATCGATGCCGTCGATGTCGAAGGTGACGTAGGTCGGCAGGTCGCCGACGAGGGCGCGGGCCTCGGCCATGATTTCGGCGACGCCACGCTCGGTGAACTCCTCGATGAAGATCATGCGGATGCCGCAGGCCTTGGCGAAATCGTAGTTCGAGGCATCCGAGATGGCGCCGCGCAGGCCGATCTGCACGAAGCGCTTCGGATCGATCAGCCCTTCCTCGATGGCGCGGCGGAACGGCGTGCCGTGATTGTAGCGGCTGCCGCCGAAGAAGCTGTCATAGGTGTCGGAATGGGCGTCGAACTGGATGAGCCCCACCGGCCCGTCGGCGGCGAGGCCGCGCAGGATCGGCAGCGTCACCAGATGGTCGCCGCCGGCGGTGAGCGGCAGCGCCCCGGCCGCCTTCACCCCGGCATAATGCGCCGAGATGAGGTCGAGCGTGCGCATCAGGTCCATCGGATCGACCGGCACGTCGCCGCAATCGGCGATGCGGGCGCGGTCATAGGGTGACAGGCCGGAGACATGATGCACGCGGCGCATCAGGCTCGACTGGTTGCGGATCTCGCGCGGGCCGTGGCGGGTGCCGACCCGGTTGGTGGCGCCGCCATCATAGGGAATGCCGAGCAGGGCGATATCGACTTCCGCCGGCTCGGCCTGCGGCAGCCGCATGAAGGTGGGGATGCCGGCATAGCGGGGCACGGCGCCGGAATCGAGCGGCTCGAACTGCGTGGTCATGGATGTCCTGCTCGGGTAGAGGCGACGGAGGCTCAGAGGCCGAATTCTTTGCGGATGGCGGCGCTCATCAGCGCCACATGATCGTCCATCAGCCACCCGCCCTTTTCGGCGGAGGAGCCGTGGGCGACGGCAAGCACGCCGGAGGGAGGGAGGCCGAAATCGGCCGGCACCGGGAAGCAGTCATAGGTGGGGAATGTCGCCGGTCCATCGGAGGGAACCTTGTCCATCTCGACCAACTCCGGACGCAGAAGCAGCATGAGCGAGGTCTCCAGCAGGCTCGCATGCTCCAGCTCGGTGCCGGGGAAGCCGTCGGGGAACAGCTTGTCCAGCGTGGCGCGCCTGACGAAATCCCAATATTCCAGCCGCATCACCTGCATGTCGGTGATGCCGTCGCGGCGCAGTTCGCGCAGGCCGAGATCGAGGCCTTCGACCGAGGGCCAGGCATTCTCGAAATGGCCGTTGACGACGATGAGCCGGCGCACGCCGTGATGGCCGAGGCCGCGGATGACGTCGCGCACCACCAGCGAGAAGGTGTTGGCGTCGAGGCTGAGCGTGCCGGGGAAGGCCTCGCCGCCGCCGGAGCGCGGCATCGACTTGTAGCCATAAGGGATGGTCGGGGCCACGAGGCCGCCGACCTGCCGGGCGACGCGCTCGCATACGCCGGTGGGCAGCACCACGTCGACATTGAGCGGCAGATGCGGGCCGTGCTGCTCGGTAGTGCCAAGCGGCAGGAGGACCGGGGCGCCGGCGGCGATCTTGTGCGCGAATTCCGGCCAGCTCAGTTCGTCGAGACGGATGCTGTCGACCATGTTCTTCCTCTGGGGTTTTTGATGTCAGTGCATTGCCGCGCCGCCATCGACGCTGATGCATTGGCCGGTGATGAAGCCTGTCGCACGGCTGGCGAGGAACAGTACTGCCTGTGCCACCTCTTCCGGCCGGCCGACGCGGCCGAACGGGTTGCCGGTCTCCAGCCGCTTCAGCTCGTCGCTGAGATTGTCGAAGTCGAGCAGCGGGGTATCGACCGGGCCGGGCGCGATGGCGTTGACCTGGATATGCGGGGCAAGCTCGCGCGCCCAGGAACGGGTGAGGGTGATGATCGCGCCCTTGGTGCCGGCATAGCCGGAATAGCCGGCACGCCCGAGAAAGGCGAGCTCGGAAGCGATGTTGATGATGCGTCCCTTCGCCGATCCTTCGCCGGCGAAATAACGCAGCGCCTCGCGGGCCATGAGGATCGGCCCGCGAATATTGACGCTGGCCATGCGCTCATAGGCGGCGATGTCGAAGCTGGCGAGCGGGGTCTCGATGCAGATGCCGGCGCAGTTCACGATCACGTCGAGCCCGCCGAGATGGGCGGCGGCGGCCTCCATGCTGCCGGCGATGGCGGCCTCGTCGGCGACATTGGTGAGGATGGTCGGCCAGTTCGCCACCTCCGGCGGGTGCAGATCGAAACCGACCACCTTGGCGCCGGCGGCTGCGAGCGCGTTGGCGCTGGCGAGGCCGATGCCGCTTGCCGCGCCGGTGATGACGACCCGCAAATCCCTGTGCGGCGCTACCATGGGAATTCTCCACGATCGACGCCGAGGCTCTGGCCGGTGATGTTGGCCGCGAGGTCGGACGCCAGGAACAGGTAGGTGCCGGCCATGTCGTCCGGCTCCATGAAACCGGGGAGAATCTGCGCCGAAACGATCTCCTTGAGGAGGTCGTCCGGTGCAACGCCGCGCGTCTCAGCCATGCGATGGAGCGAACGCAGCGAGGCTTCGGTCCGCACCCAGCCGGGGCAGACCGCGTTGACGGTGATGCCGCGCGGCCCGAGTTCCTTCGCCCATGTCTTGGTGAGGCCGATCACCGCGTGCTTGGAGGCGACATAGGCGCCGAACAGTGCTTCCGACCCGCGCGACCACACCGAGGCGGTGTTGACGATGCGCCCGCCCGCACCCATGCCCGGCAGCACGGCGCGGGTGACGAGGAAGGTGCCGACGACATTGATCTCGACGACGCGGCGGAAGGCGGCTTCGTTCGCCTCGCTGGCATCGTCGAGAGGGGTGATCAGTTCGAGGCCGGCATTGTTGACGAGCACGTCGAGCCGCGGCAGCTGCGCCGCCAGCGCCGCGACGTCGCCGGCATCGGTGATGTCGACCCGGTGCCCGGTGGCGCCGAGCCGCTCGGCGGCCTCGAAGACCGCCTCGTCATCGGCGAGCATGTGCAGCCGGGCGCCGGCGGCGGCAAAACCGCGGGCGATGCCGAGCCCGATGCCGCGGCTGGAGCCGGTCACAAGCACGGTGCGGCCGGCAAGGCCGGCGAGGCCGATATCGGGCATGCGTCTCTCCCAGCTACCCACCGATGCTGGCGCAGATTCACATTCACAGAAATCACATTTAATGGAAGATTATATCGATAATTATCGATGTAATGCCCGGAGCCGCGATGCGCCGCCTCGACAATATCGACCTGCGGCTGCTCCGGGTGTTCGTGGTGCTGGCCGATGAGGGCGGCTTCCACGACGCGCAGATCGCGCTTAACCTGTCGCAATCGACGCTGTCCACCCATCTGGCGGCGCTGGAGCGCAAGCTCGGCGGCCAACTCTGCGAGCGCGGGCGGTCCGGATTCCGGCTTACCCCCTTCGGCGAGGCGACGCTGGCGGCGGCACGCCGGCTGTTCGACGATATCGAAGGGTTTCATGCCCGCATCGGCCAGGACCGGCACCGGCTGGTCGGGCGGTTGCGCATCGGCATTCTCGACGGGGTGGTGACCAACCCGCATCTCGGCCTGCAGACGGCGCTGTCGCGCTACATGGCCTATGCGGCGGATGTGTTCGTCGACCTGGTGCTCGGCACGCCGCAGGAGCTGGAGCAGGCGCTGCTGGACGGCGAGCGCGACGTGGTGATCGGCGCCTTCTCGCAGAAGGTGCCGGGCATCGCCTATATCCCGCTGCATCGCGAGCCGCAGGCGCTCTATTGCGGGCGCGGCCATAAACTGTTCGAGCGACCGGCGCGGGAGATCGGGCAGGCGGATATCGAGGCGGCGCTGTTCAGCGTGCGCGGCTATCGCCATTTCGACGACCTGTACCGGGTGAACCATCCGCGTGCGAGCGCCTCGATCGTGCAGATGGAGGCGCAGGTGATGCTGATTCTCTCCGGCCATTTCATCGGCTACCTGCCGCGCCATATCGGCGAGGACTGGGTGCGGCGCGGGCAGATGCGGGTCATCCGGCCGGAAAGCTACGGCTTCGAATCGGCGCATTTCGTCGCCACGCGGCGGCTCAAGGGCGAGCGGCCGCTGATCGACGCCTTCGTGCGGGAATTGCGGGCGGTGGCGGGGGTGGGTGAAGCCGCCGCTGCCGGCTTGGGAGCCTCCCTCGCCCCGTCGGGGAGAGGGGTGGGATGAGCGGGCTTCTTCGCCTTCCAATGGCGTAGCCCCTCACCGACCCGCTGTGCGGGCCACCTCTCCCCAACGGGGAGAGGAAAGAGAAAGGCAGGGTGGTCCTTGCGGAGGCTAAATGCCGCGCCGCACCCGGTCGCTGAGGTTCAGGCGCCCGCGGATGATGGCATCGAGCGCCGCCTGCTGCGCCGGCGTGCGCGGCAGCTGCTCCATCTGGTCGAGCTGGTTGAGGGCGACGAGGCGCAAGAGGTCGTCGCGCACCTCGCCCTTCTCGTCGCGGGGCAATTCGGCGACCAGCTGGACGTGCTCGGGCGGATTGTGGCCGGGCAGGGCGGCGGCGAGATGGGCGCGCAACTGCGCCTCCGCGACCTCCGGCCCCGCCTCGACGAAGGCGTAGAGGCCGAAGCTGCCGCCGGGGGTCGGGAAATCGGTGATATGCGCCGCCCTTACCCCTGGCGCGGCGGCCAGCGCCGCGGCGATGCGCGGGCCTTCCTCCATCGCCCGCGGGCCGCGGCCTTCGGTGTCGTGGTAATTCAAGAGCTTGCGGGTGACGAAGATGTAGACCTGCTTGCCGGTCGCCATCCACACCCGGTTGATCAGGCTCTTGCGGGCGAGGATCTTCTTCTCGCGCGCGGTGAGCGCCTCCGGGCAGAAGCTGCGCTTGTGCTTCAGGAGGTGACGGATGTCCTCGTAAGCGGCGATGCGGAACAGCTTGGTGCGCCGGGAGAAGCAGACGGCGAGCTGGAAATCCATCAGCACCGCACCGCCATCGGCGGCATAGAGCCAGTTCTGCGGCTTGGCGAGATCGTTGTGGGCGATGCCGCGGCGATGCACCTGGCGCAGCCCCTCGCGGGCGGCGGCGAACCAGGCGGCGTTGCCGACCGGACGGGCGATCTGCAGCGGCAGGCCATCGACGAAGCCGCGCACCAGCCAGCCTTCCTCCAGCGCGAACACCGGCACGGTGTGGCCGCTGCCATTGGCCCGGCGCAGGGCGCGGGCCTCGCGGCGGGCGAAGTGCCGGGCGAGCGGCTTCACCCACCATTTCACGCCGGCATAGTGCCGGCGCACGGCGGGATGCTCGCCGTCGGCATCGTGCCAGACGCCGCGCTCGATGGTGGAGAAGATGTCCCGCTTGAGCACGGTGTCGAGCTCGAAGCGGCCGCCGGAGGAGCGGGCGGTCGGCATCGGCGGATCGACGAAACGGCGGGTCACGCGGCCACCTCGCCATCGCCGGGGACGGCGCTGCGCGCCCATTCGTCGATGTCGCGCAGGGCGCGGCGGGCCATTTCCTGCTTCTTGGCGACGGTCTTCTGGGTGCCGCGCAGGCGGTTGCCCTCGGCGTCGCGGGTCGGATTGGCGTCGAGCGGCGGAAACAGGCCGAAATTGACGTTCATCGGCTGGAACGAGCGCGGGCCCGGCTCCACTGTCTCGATGTGGCCGCCGGTGATGTGGGCGAGCAGCGCGCCATGGGCGGTGGTGACCGGCGGCGGCGGAAGCGGCTGGCCCAGCCGCTCGGCGGCGGTGAACAGGCCGGCGATCAGCCCCATGGCGGCGCTTTCCACATAACCCTCGCAGCCGGTGATCTGGCCGGCGAAGCGCAGGCGTGGCTCTACCGCCAGCCGCAGCGTCGGATCGAGCACGCGCGGCGAGTTGAGATAAGTGTTGCGGTGCAAACCGCCGAGGCGGGCGAATTCCGCCTTTTCCAGCCCGGGGATCATGCGCAGGATGCGTACCTGCTCGGCATGGCGGGCCTTGGTCTGGAAGCCGACCATGTTGAACAGCGTGCCGAGCGCATTGTCCTGCCGCAGCTGGACGATGGCGTGCGACTTCACCTCGGGGCTGCGCGGATTGGTGAGGCCGACCGGCTTCATCGGGCCGTGGCGCAGCGTCTCCGGGCCGCGCGTGGCCATCACCTCGATCGGCAGGCAGCCGTCGAAATAGGGAGTGTTGGCTTCGAATTCGCGGAACGGCACGGTGTCGGAGGCGATCAGCGCGGCGACGAAGGCGTCGTACTGCGCCTTGTCCATCGGGCAGTTGATGTAATCGGCGCCGGTGCCGCCCGGCCCCGGCTTGTCGTAGCGCGACTGGAACCAGGCGACGTCCATGTCGATCGAATCAAAATGCACGATGGGGGCGATGGCGTCGAAAAACGCCAGCGCGCCTTCGCCGGTGCGCGCGCGGATCGCCTCGGCGAGCGCCGGCGAGGTGAGGGGGCCGGTGGCGACGATGACGCTGTCCCACTCCGGCGGCGGCAGTCCGTCGACTTCGCCGCGCTCCAGCGTGATCAGCGGATGCGAGGTGATCGCCTCGGTGACCGCCTGCGAGAAGCCGTCGCGGTCGACCGCCAGCGCGCCGCCGGCGGGAAGCTGGTGGCGATCGGCGCAGGCCATGATCAGCGAGCCCAGCCGACGCATCTCCGCATGCAGCACGCCGACGGCGTTGGAGGTGTGGTCGTCCGAGCGGAAGGAGTTGGAGCAGACCAGCTCGGCGAGGCCGTCGCCCTTATGGGCATCGGTGCCGCGGTGCGGCCGCATCTCGTGCAGCACCACCGGCACGCCGCGACGGGCGAGCTGCCAGGCGGCTTCCGAACCGGCAAGGCCGCCGCCGACGATATGGACAGGAGTAGGGGTGTTCAGGCTCATGCTCGGTCGGGTCCGCTTTTCCGGGCGGCCCCTTAGCACGGATCGTGGCCGGGCGCAGGACTATCGCACGCGCGCATCGGCAGGAAGCCGGGTGCCAGCAAGACGCGGGAGGCCCAAGGGGGATCCATGAAAGGCCGGTAAAGCCCTGGCCGCAAACGAAAACGGCCCCGGAAGGCCGGGGCCGCTCAGTCCGCGTTCTCAGAAGATCCGCAGGCGGGGTGAGCCGCCATCAGGCCGCAGCAGCCGCCTGACGCGCCACGCGGAAGATTTCCGAACGCGACACATTGATGTCGGCGAGGGTGCGGTCGTCGAGCTGGGAAAGTTCGACAACGGTACGACGATACGCCTGCCAGCGGCGGATCTGCTTGGCGATAAAGCCCCAGAGCAGCATGTTAGTCTCCATCAGGTTGCGAAAGCGGAGCGGTCACCGGGTTTGGCTGCACGCTCCGTAATCATTTCGCTGCCTATATATTCGACAACATGCTTATCCAGTAGGATGTATGTGGCATCCCAGCCATGCGTCGAGCGCATGAGACGCCCACAATTCATTCATAATTGCACGGCTGGCCTTTGCTGCGCCGCACTCAGGCCACAGCCAGTGCCTGATCGAGATCGGCGATGATGTCGGCCACGTCCTCGATGCCGACCGACAGCCGCACCACGTCCGGGCCGGCGCCGGCCGCCACTTTCTGCGTATCGGAAAGCTGGCGGTGGGTGGTCGAGGCCGGATGGATGATCAGCGAACGGGTGTCGCCGATATTGGCGAGGTGGGAGAACAGCTTGACGTTCGACACCAGTGCCACGCCGGCATCAAAGCCGCCCTTGAGCCCGAAAGTGAATACCGCGCCGGCGCCCTTCGGCGTGTAGCGCTGGGCGAGATTGTAATAGCGGTCGCCCGGCAGGCCGGGATAGCTGACCCATTCCACCTTGGGATGCTCGGCGAGGAATTTGGCGACGGCGAGCGCGTTGTCGCTGTGGCGCTGGAGCCGCAGCGGCAGCGTCTCGATGCCGGTGAGAATCAGAAAGGCATTGAAGGGCGACAGCGCCGGCCCGAGATCGCGCAGGCCGAGCACGCGGGCGGCGATGGCGAAGGCAAAATTGCCGAAGGTCTCGCCGATGACGATGCCTTCATATTCCGGCCGCGGCTGCGAAAGGAACGGGTAGCGCCCCTCGCGCAGCCAGTTGAAGCTGCCGCCATCGACGAGGAGGCCACCGATGGAATTGCCGTGGCCGCCAAGGAATTTGGTGGCGGAGTGGATGATGATGTCGGCGCCGTGCTCGAATGGCCGGATCAGATAGGGGGTCGCCAGCGTGTTGTCGACGATCAGCGGCACGCCGGCGCGCTTGGCGATCTTCGATATGGCGGCGATGTCGGTGACGATTCCGCCCGGATTGGCGATCGATTCGATGAAGATCGCCTTGGTCTTCGGCGAAATGGCGCGCTCGAACGAGGCGACGTCATCGACATCCGCCCACACCACGTTCCAGCCGAAGCTCTTGAAGGCGTGGTTGAACTGGTTGATCGAGCCGCCATAGAGCTTGTTGCCGGCAATGAACTCGTCGCCGGGGGACAGCAGCGTCTGGAAGGCGAGCAGCTGCGCCGCATGGCCGGAGGCGACCGCCAGTGCGGCAGTGCCGCCCTCGAGCGCCGCCACCCGTTCCTCCAGCACCGCGTTGGTCGGGTTGCCGATGCGGGTATAGATGTTGCCGAACGCCTTCAGCCCGAACAGCGCGGCGGCGTGATCGACATCGTCGAACACGAAGGACGTCGTCTGATAGATCGGCGTGGCGCGCGCCTTGGTGGTCGGGTCCGGCGCGGCGCCGGCATGGACGGCGAGGGTGGCGAAGCCGGGCGTCTGCGGCTGGGATGTATCGGTCACGTGGCGTTCCTCGGAGCTGGGGCGTGTTGATGGGCAGTTCACGCCGGGCCACAAAAAAACGCAAGATGGACGTGAACCAGTTATAAGGCCATTTTTGTGCTGTAAATATGGGGCGTGGTCCACGGCTTGGCCATGCGCGCGCGTGTACGAGACCGCGCTGCGCGAGGGTGCCCGGTTCGGTGCTGGACATCGTTCGCACGCGGTGGAATCGTAGTGGGGATGGGGATCGCACGAGGTGGCGACCTATGGCGGCGTTTCGAGCTCCTCTACAGATTTCGCGCATCTTGGCGGCGGGGCTCTGGCTCGTCGGCGCGATGACGTTTGCCGAGGCGCAGACGAGTTCCTCGCCGCAGCGCAGCTTCACGCAGCAGGAACGGCTCGACATGGCGGAAACGCTGACGCGCCAGTTTCCCGCGCTGACGGTCACCTCGGTCGACGCGCCCATCATTCGCGGCGATGCCGATCCGCTCATATTCAAGATCACGCCGTCCGGGCGGCCGCAGTTCGGCGAACTCTTTGCCTCCGAACAATATCAGTTTCGCTATTACCCGACCGACACCTTTGCCTTCGGTGCCTATTTCTGCCGGCTGGCGCAGGAGTTCGTGCGGGAGCGCCGCCAGCAGAACGCCAGATTTCTGGTGCCGCAGTTCAGTCCCGGAGGCTCGGTCGGCGCGGGAGGCATCGATATTCCCGTGCAGAATGCCGCGGAGCTGCTGACATCGATTTTCTACGTGGCGCTCTATCTCTGGGATTTCGCGCTCGACGAAAATTACGGACAGTTCCGCCTTCTCGTCCGGGGCTTCGCCGATCAGTCGGATAGCTTCAGCCGGCCGGTTCAAGCGGGCAGCCCGCGCGCGCTCGCCTATCTGCCGACCCTGTCGCCGCCGATGCTGGTCTATGATCGCCAACCGACGGTGCGGCCGGTGGGGACCAGCTACTCCAATGCCGATCTTCCCGAGCTGCGCGCCGACTTCGTGAAGTCGATCCTCGACGCCTTCCTGTCCTCCTGCCAGCTTCAGGCCTCGCTGGTGCCGGCCAGCCAGGTCCTACAGGGCGCCGTCCTGCCGAGGCGGAATCCGCAGTTCCGAACCTTCGAAATTTTCTTCTACAGCTATCGCTGAGCCGGCCTGCCCCGCTACGCGTCAGCTATCGACCCGTGCGAGGCGCAGGCGCGGAATCTCGATGGCCGGGCAGCGGTCCATGATGACGGCGACGCCAGCTTTTTCGGCGCGCGCCGCCGCGGCATCGTCGCGCACGCCGAGCTGGGACCAGATCAGCTTCGGCAGGGGAATGAGCGCCAGCGCCTCCTCGACCACCTTCGGCAGATATTCCGGGGCGCGGAACACGTCGACCATGTCGATCGGCTCCGGCACGTCGGCGAGGCGGGCATAGGTCGGCAGGCTGGCAATGTCGCGCCCGGCCTGGCCGGGATTGATGGCGAACACCTTGAAGCCGTGCAAGGCGAGATAGCGGGCGACGCCATGGCTGGGCCGCGCCGGATTCGGGCTGGCGCCGACCACGGCGATGGTACGCACCCGGCCGAGCTGCTCGGCGATATAGGCGTCGGAATAGGCGTCGTGATTCATGCGGCGGTTCCCGATGGGTTTCGATCGCATATGGTGATGGCGCCCATGAAATCTATGCTCCGAACCGCGGGCTGACGGGAGCGCCGGCGGCGGCGATACTGCCGCAAACGAGGCAAGGGAGGACGCAATGGATGTGACGCAGCGCGAGGCCGGCACCGGGACCAGCCGCCGGCCGGATGCGGCAATGGATGCCGGGCAGCTCCAGTCCTACCTCGTCGCCGAGTTCCCGCAGGCCTTCGGTCCCGGCCGGCCGCACGAGGTGGCCGGCGCCGACCCGGAAGGAGTGACGGTGCGGTTCATCGCCGGCGACGAGCATCTGCGGCCCGGCGCCACCGTCTCCGGCCCGACGATGATGGGCCTTGCCGACATCGCCGCCTATGCGGCGATCCTCGCGGCCATCGGTCCGGTGCCGCTGGCGGTGACGACCAATTTCTCCATCAATTTCCTGCGGCGGCCGGCGCCGGGGCCGATGCTCGCCCAGGCGAGCCTGCTGAAGCTCGGCCGGCGGCTGGCCGTGTGCGAGATCGCGCTGCGCGGGGAGGGGGAGGACGAGCTGTGCGCCCACGCGGTGACCACCTATTCCATCCCGCCGCGAGGGATTTGAGGGGCTTATTTCAAGGTATTTTTATACCTATTTTATAAGCAATTGATTTTGCTGCATTAATTTGCGCATTGTGCGATTGACGCGCACGCGCCGCTCGGTTAGAAGCCGCGCCAAGTGAAGTGCAGCCGCATGGCCGCACCCTTACGTATATGGATCAATCCCATGAAGACGTTTTCGGCAAAACCCGCCGACATTGAGAAGAAGTGGGTGGTGATCGACGCGACCGACCTCGTGGTCGGCCGTCTCGCGACCATCATCGCCACGCGCCTGAAGGGCAAGCACAAGGCGATCTACACCCCGCACGTCGATTGCGGCGACAATGTCGTCGTCATCAACGCCGAGAAGGTGGCGCTGACCGGCAACAAGCGCAACGACAAGGTCTATTACCACCACACCGGCTTCCCCGGCGGCATCAAGGAGCGGACCGCGAAGTTCCTGCTCGACGGCCGTTTCCCGGAGCGCGTGGTGGAGAAGGCGGTAGAGCGCATGCTCGCCCGCGGTCCTCTCGGCCGCAAGCTGATGGGCAATCTGCGCGTCTATAAGGGCCCGGCTCACCCGCATGAGGCCCAGCAGCCGGTGGCGCTCGACGTCGCTGCGCTGAACCGCAAGAATGTGAGGAACTGATCATGGCCGAGGTTCTCCAGTCCCTCGACGCCCTCGACGCCCTGAAGCCGCAGGCTCCCGAGGCGCCCAAGCACGTCCAGAAGCTCGACAAGTTCGGCCGCGCCTATGCTACCGGCAAGCGCAAGGACGCGGTCGCCCGCGTCTGGATCCGTCCGGGCACTGGCAAGATCACCGTCAACGACCGCGCGCTCGAAGTTTATTTCGCGCGTCCGGTGCTGCGGCTGATCATCCAGCAGCCCTTCACCGCGGCTGCCCGCACCGGCCAGTATGATGTGGTCTGCACCGTCTCCGGCGGTGGCCTCTCCGGCCAGGCCGGCGCGCTGCGTCACGGCATCTCCCGCGCGCTCACCTATTATGAGCCCGAGCTGCGCGGCCCGCTGAAGAAGGGCGGCTTCCTGACCCGCGATTCGCGCGTCGTCGAGCGCAAGAAGTACGGCCGTGCCAAGGCCCGCCGCAGCTTCCAGTTCTCGAAGCGCTGATCGGCGCTTTCATTCGCCATCGCATCGAAGGGCAGGCCTCGCGGCCTGCCCTTTTTGTTTGCCGCCTTGCCGCCAGGCGGGACCAGCCTCGGAAGGTTGCTAGGCAGGGCGGCGCCGTTCCGCTATCTCGGAGGGCAGGGGAACCGCCCCGTTCGGTGCAGGACGCATGTTCTACGACCCGTTGACGATCTGGTCCTTCACAACCTTCTCGACGCTGCTGATCGCCGGCGTGCTGCTGGTGTCCTGGGTCATGTGGCCAGGAGAGAGCGCGCTCGGCTATTGGGGCATCGCCTTCGTGGTGACGACCATGAGCCTCGCCGGCCTCGCGGCGCGCGGCGTGGTGCCGGCCTTCATTTCCGTCGAACTCTCCAATGCCGCGCTGCTGCTGGCCTGGGGCCTGGGCTGGAACGGCTTTCGCGCCTTCGATCGCCGCCGCCCGGTGATTCTGTTGCCGGCGGTGTTGATCGGCGTGTGGCTCGCCATCTGCCAGCTGCCCGCGCTCCGTGACGATGCGGTGCCGCGCATGTGGGCGATGCTGGCCTTTACCAGCCTGCTGGTGCTGCTCAGCATTCGCGAGCTTTATCGACGCCGCGCCGACGGGCTGGTGGCGCGCTGGCTGGCGATCGGGCTGCTGTCGCTGCATCTGTGCGCGCTGCTGGCGCGGCCGTCTCTGCTGCTGTTCGGGCTCACCACCATCGATGTCGAGGGCAACATCCTGCGGGACCCGGGGCTCATCGTCTATGCCTTCGAGCTCGTGGCGTTTCAGCTGCTGATGGCCTTCTGTGTCATCGGCCTCGTGCGCGAGCGACGGGAGCGCCAGTTCGAAGAGGCGGCGCTGATCGACGACCTGACCGGCCTGCTGAACCGGCGCGGATTTCTGACCCGCACCCGCGATGCCGTCGCCGCCGGCGGTCCGGTCGCGGTGCTGGCTCTCGATCTTGACCGCTTCAAGACCATCAACGACGTCTACGGCCACGCCGCCGGCGACGACGTGCTGCGCCTGTTCGCCCGGGTGCTGCGCGACAATCTGCGCGGCACCGACATCGTCGGACGGCTGGGCGGCGAGGAGTTCGGGGTGGTGCTGCCCGGAGCGGAGACCGCGGTGGCGCGCGAGATCGCCGAGCGCATCCGTATCGCCTTCCGTCACTCCGGCGAGGAGCTGCCGATGCGCGAGACGCGGCTATCGGCCAGCATCGGCATCGCGACCGGCCATTTGCCGACCCTCGTGCCGGGCGAGGCGCTGGCGGCGCTGCAGGAGCAGGCGGACATGGCGCTCTATGCCGCCAAGCAGGGAGGGCGCGACCGGGTGATGCTGCACGCGGCCGGGGACCGTGGCGCGGAGCGGCCAGGCGGCGGGCTGGGCGCTGCCGTGGCGAGCCGTCCGGAGTCGTGATGCATCCGCGCCGGCCGAGATGCGGCCGAACAGACCCGCATGAAAAAGGGCGCCGGTGGCGCCCTTTTCCGTTTCGCGGCAGCCGTTCGGGGCTTTGCAGCCCGCGATCGGATCAGACCGAATAGTACATTTCGAACTCGACCGGGTGCGGCGTCATTTCGAAGCGCATCACCTCGGTCATCTTCAACTCGATATAGGCGTTGATGAAGTCGTCATCGAACACGCCGCCCTTCTTCAGGAACTCGCGGTCCTTGTCGAGCGAGGACAGTGCCTCGCGCAGCGAGCCGCACACGGTCGGGATCTTCTTCAGCTCGCGCGGCGGCAGGTCATAGAGATCCTTGTCCATCGCCGGGCCGGGATCGGTCTTGTTCTGGATGCCGTCGAGGCCGGCCATCAAGAGCGCGGCGAAGGCGAGGTACGGGTTCGCACCGGGGTCGGGGAAGCGGGTCTCGACGCGCTTGGCCTTCGGCGACGTGGTGTAGGGGATGCGGCAGGAGGCCGAGCGGTTGCGCGCCGAATAGGCGAGCAGCACCGGCGCCTCATAGCCCGGAACCAGCCGCTTATAGGAGTTGGTCAGCGGGTTGGTGAAGGCGTTCAGCGCCTTGGCATGCTTGATGATGCCGCCGATGTACCACAGGCATTCCTGGCTGAGGTCGGCATATTTGTTGCCGGCGAACTGCGGCTTGCCGTCCTTCCAGATCGACTGGTGCACATGCATGCCCGAGCCGTTGTCGCCATAGACCGGCTTCGGCATGAAGGTGGCGGTCTTGCCGTAGACGTTGGCGACCTGGTGGATGCAGTACTTGTAGATCTGCAGGTGGTCGGCCATCGTGACGAGGGTGTTGAACTTCAGTCCCAGCTCGTGCTGGGCGGAAGCCACCTCGTGGTGGTGCTTCTCGACCTTGGCGCCCATGCGGGCCATCGCCGCCAGCATCTCGCCGCGCATGTCCTGGGCGCTGTCGACCGGCGGAACCGGGAAGTAGCCGCCCTTGGTGCGCACGCGGTGGCCGAGATTGCCACCCTCATAGTCGGTGTCGCCATTGGTCGGCAGCTCGCTGGAATCGAGCTTGAAGCCGGTATTGTAGGGGTCGGCCTTGAAGCGGACGTCGTCGAAAATGAAGAACTCGGCCTCAGGGCCGATATAGACGGTGTCGCCGACACCGGTGCTCTTCATATAGGCCTCAGCCTTCTTGGCGATGCCGCGCGGGTCGCGCCCATAAGGCTCGCCGGTGGTCGGCTCCAGCACGTCGCAGACGACGACCAGCGTCGTCTCGGCGAAGAAGGGGTCGACGCAGACCGAATCGAGGTCCGGCTGCAGATGCATGTCGGATTCGTTGATCGCCTTCCAGCCGGCGATGGACGAACCGTCAAACGCCTGCCCCTCGGCGAAGAAATCCTCGTCGACCATCGTGATGTCGAAGGTGACGTGCTGCCACTTGCCGCGCGGATCGGTGAAGCGCAGGTCGACGTATTTGACGTCGTTGTCCTTGATGAGCTTCAGGACGTCCTTGGCCGTCGTCATAGTATCTTGCCTCTGATGTGCCCTGCCTTGTCAGGCAGCGGGGATTGCCGGGCGTGATTCAAGAGCCCGGCACAACCCCATCAGATGGCGTCGACGCCGGACTCCCCGGTGCGGATGCGGATCGCCTCTTCGATATTGGAGACGAAAATCTTGCCATCGCCGATGCGGCCGGTCTGGGCCGCGCGCCGGATGGCATCGATCGCCGTCTCCACCATCTCGTCGCCTACGACGACCTCGATCTTCACCTTAGGCAGGAAGTCTACCACGTACTCGGCGCCACGGTAGAGTTCCGTGTGGCCTTTCTGCCGGCCAAAACCCTTGGCTTCGGTCACGGTGATGCCCTGCAGGCCGACTTCCTGCAGCGCTTCCTTCACCTCGTCGAGCTTGAAGGGTTTGATGATGGCCTCAATCTTCTTCATCTGATCTCGTCTCCCTGGCCCGGCCGTCACCGCCGCCGAGCCACCCGCGTCAAAGCAGAACCCATGCCAAGCACGATAGCAGCGCTGAAAGCCGCATGATATCAGCTTGTTGCGAGGTGGCGTATGACGAGCGTAGCGACCGGTAGGGCGGGAATGATTATTTATTGGTCAGTATGATTACGAAACGAGCGGGAATCGACCCGGATTCCGCTCGGGCGCTGCGCTTTAATTAGGCAAAGTGTGTCGCTTTGCCGCTTCCCGCGGCCGAAGCAGGAGGGCGAGATGTCCACAGCCTCACGAAGGGCAGGCGGCGACATGGCCGGGATCGAGCTGCTGACGCCCGTCGAAATGGGGCGGGCGGACGCCCTGACCATCGCCGCCGGCACGCCGGGGGCACGGCTGATGGAGCGGGCCGGGGCCATGGTGGCGCAGGCGGCGGCACGGCTGTGCCTTCCCGGCGGGCGGGTGCTGGTGCTGTGCGGGCCGGGCAATAATGGCGGCGACGGCTTCGTGGCGGCGCGGCGGTTGGCGGGGCAGGGCTACCGGGTCACGCTGGCGCTGCTCGGCGCGCGCTCGGGCCTGCGCGGCGATGCCGCCGCCATGGCCGATCTGTGGACCGGTGAGGTGTATGAAGCGGCCGAAACCGATGTCGGGCAGGCCGATCTGATCATCGACGCGCTGTTCGGCGCCGGTCTCGCCCGCGACCTCGACGGGGAGGCGCTCGCCCTGGTCGAGCGGGTGAACGCCGCCGGCGTGCCGGTGGTGGCGGTGGACCTGCCGTCAGGCATCGACGGCGCGACCGGCGCGGTGCGCGGGGTGGCGATACGGGCGAGCGCGAGCGTCACCTTCTTCCGCCCGAAGCCCGGACATTTGCTGATGCCGGGGCGGATGCTGGCCGGCCGGCTCGAGGTCGCCGATATCGGCATCGGCGCCGGCGTGCTGGAGGCGATCCGTCCGCTTGCCTTCGCCAACCTCCCGGAGCTGTGGGCGGGGCAGTTCCCGCTGCCGCGCATGGACGGGCACAAATATAGCCGCGGCCATCTCGTCGCGGTCTC
The DNA here is from genome assembly GCF_018390605.1 of Ancylobacter defluvii. Taxonomy (GTDB): domain Bacteria; phylum Pseudomonadota; class Alphaproteobacteria; order Rhizobiales; family Xanthobacteraceae; genus Ancylobacter; species Ancylobacter defluvii. Next base: position 113,328 of record NZ_JAHBGD010000013.1, on the reverse strand, counting down.
CGGTCCCGCTTCCGCCGCCGGGGCGACGCGGCTGGCGGCGGCGGCGGCGCTGCGCGCCGGCGCCGGGCTGGTGACGGTCGCCTGCCCGGAGGCGGCGCTGGCGATCCATGCCGCGAAGCTCTCGGCGGTGATGGTGCGCGCCGTCGAGGATGCCGACGGGCTGGCGCAACTGCTCGCCGACCGCCGGCTCGGCACGGTGGTGCTTGGCCCCGGCGCCGGGGTGGGGCCGGAGACGCGGCAGAAGCTGGCGGTGGCGGCCGACCGGCGGCTGGTGGTCGATGCCGGCCTCATCACCTCCTTTGCCGGCGATGCGCGGGAGCTGGCGGCGGCACTCTCCCGCTCCCCCGCCGCGGTGCTGACGCCGCATGACGGCGAGTTCGCGCGGCTGTTCGCCAACGAGCCTTCGGTGCTGGAGGCGCCCTCGAAGCTGGAGCGGGCGCGGGCCGGGGCGGCGCTCACCGGCGCCGTGCTGCTGCTGAAGGGCCCCGATACCGTGGTGGCGAGCCCGGACGGCCGCGCCGCCATCGCCGCCAACGCCCCGCCCTATATCGCCACCGCCGGCGCCGGCGACGTGCTGGCGGGAATCGTCGGCGGGCTGCTGGCGCAGGGCATGCCGGCTTTCGAGGCCGCGAGCGCCGCGGTGTGGCTGCATGGCGAGGCCGGCCGCGCGGCGGGGCCGGGCCTGGTCGCCGACGATCTCGTCGCGGCGCTGCGGCCGGTCTATCGCCAGCTGTTCGCGCGCCTCGGCGGGCCGGCCTGAACCCAAAGCTCACGCGCATTTTGGGCTGGCGCGGCGGCAGGTCCGTGCTATAAGCCCGCACCCGGCTGGCGGCACCTATTCGGGTGCGCGCGTCCGTGTGCCTTGGTCGATGGCATCTGCCGATGACCGAAGCGGCGGCGTGCAAAGCGGGCGTGGCGGAACTGGTAGACGCGCTGGATTTAGGTTCCAGTGACGAAAGTCGTGGGGGTTCGAGCCCCTCCGCCCGCACCAGGGTTTGACCCCGTCCGTTGTCGCCGAGCCAACCCCATCGTCGAGGGCAGGGGCCGCTCCGCGCGGCGCCATCCTCGCAACCGACGCTATCAGATGCGCCACGACGCGGCGCTCACGACGAAGGCCGAACGACAATGCAGGTCACCGAACTCCTCGCCGAAGGTCTCAAGCGCGAATATCGCGTGGTGCTGCCGGCCACCGAACTGGACGCCAAGGCGAACGCCCGTCTCGCCGAGATGAAGGACAAGGTCCGCCTCAACGGCTTCCGCCCCGGCAAGGTGCCGGTCGCGCACCTGAAGCGCATGTACGGCAAGTCGGTGCTCGCCGAGGTCATCGACCAGGCGGTGAACGAGGCCAACTCCAAGATCGTCGAGGATGGCGGCTTCAAGCTCGCCATGCAGCCGAAGGTCGAGCTGCCGCAGGACGAGGCGGCGGTGCAGGAAGTCATCGACGGCAAGGCGGACCTTTCCTACACCGTCGGCATCGAGGTGCTGCCCAAGATCGAGCTCGGCGACTTCAAGTCGATCGCCATCGAGAAGCCGGTGCTCGCCGTGGCCGACACAGAAGTCGACGAGGCGGTGGCCCGCATCGCCGAGGCCAACCGTCCGTTCACCGACAAGGAAGGCGCCGCCGAGAAGGGCGACCGCGTCACCATCTCCTTCGTCGGCTCGATCGACGGCGAGAAGTTCGACGGCGGCAGCGCCGAGGACGTGCCGCTGGTGATCGGCTCCGGCAGCTTCATCCCCGGCTTCGAGGATCAACTCACCGGCATCAAGGCCGACGAGACCCGCATCGTGAAGGTGACCTTCCCGGCCGACTACCAGGCCGCGCAGCTCGCCGGCAAGGATGCCGAGTTCGAGACCACCGCCAAGAAGATCGAGGCTCCCGGCGAGCTGACGGTCGACGACGAATTCGCCAAGATCCTCGGCATGGACAGCCTCGAGGCGCTGAAGGAGCAGGTGAAGAGCCGCATCGTGCAGGAGCACACCGCGGCCAGCCGCGCCAAGGTGAAGCGCCGCCTGCTCGACGCGCTCGACGGCCTGCACCAGTTCGACGTGCCCCCGACCCTTGCCGAGCAGGAATTCGAGGGCATCTGGGGTTCGGTGACCCAGGAGATGGAAGCCCAGAAGAAGAGCTTCTCCGACGAGGGCACCACCGAGGAAGACGCCCGCGCCGACTACGAGAAGATTGCCAAGCGCCGCGTGCGTCTGGGCCTGGTGCTTGCGGAAATCGGTGAGAAGAACAACATTCAGGTCAGCGACGACGAAGTGACCCGCGCCGTCGTCGAACGTGCCCGCCAGTTCCCCGGCCAGGAGCAGCAGGTGTGGGAGTTCTACCGCAAGAACGCCCAGGCGCTTGCCACGCTGCGCGCGCCGATCTTCGAGGAGAAGGTCGTCGACTTCCTGCTGGAGCTCGCCCAGGTGAAGGAAATTCCCGTCACCCGCGAGGAGCTCTACGCCGAGGACGCTGACGAGAAGCCGGCCGAAAAGGCCTGACGCTTTCGATAGATCGTCGAGATCTTGCGAAGCCGTCGGCCCCCCGGCCGGCGGCTTCCGCTTATGCGGGGATGCCCGCGGCTTAATGGCCGGGCGGGCTGGTCGGTACGCCGTTTCCCACTATTGTGGGGTGGGACAAGATTCGCGGTGCCCTGTGGCGCCGATCCGTCGAGGATAAAATATGCGTGATCCGATCGATACTTACATGAACTATCTGGTCCCGATGGTGGTCGAGCAGACCAACCGGGGCGAGCGCTCCTACGACATCTATTCGCGCCTGCTCAAGGAGCGCATCATCTTCCTGACCGGGCCGGTCGAGGACGGCATGTCGACGCTGATGGTCGCCCAGCTGCTGTTCCTCGAAGCCGAGAACCCCAAGAAGGAAATCTCGATGTACATCAACTCCCCGGGCGGGGTGGTGACGTCGGGCCTGGCGATCTACGACACCATGCAGTTCATCAAGCCGGCGGTTTCCACGCTGTGCATCGGCCAGGCGGCCTCGATGGGCTCGCTGCTGCTCGCCGCCGGCGAGAAGGACATGCGCTTTGCGCTGCCGAACGCGCGAATCATGGTGCACCAGCCCTCCGGCGGCTATCAGGGCCAGGTCACCGACATCCTGATCCACGCCCGCGAGGTCGAGAGCCTGAAGCGGCGGCTCAACGAGATCTATGTCCACCACACCGGACAGGAGCTCAAAAAGGTCGAGGAAGCGCTGGAGCGCGACAACTTCATGACCGCCGATGCGGCCAAGGCGTTCGGCATTATCGACAAAGTGATCGACAAGCGTCCTGATGACGCATCCGCCAAAAGCTAAGCCACGTAACCTGAATATCGTGTGACAACGTGTTTTCCGGGCAACGCCGGCTCCCTATATGAGCAAAGGGCGGGCTGTCCGGGAAACCGGCACTTGCACACAAGGCGGCATCGCGCTTGCATGGGTGACATGCGTCGCGACGATTTGCATGATGCGGCAGCGTGCGTAATTGTTGATCAGGCGGTGTGACGAGGTGACGACAGGCAGCGTTCGGTCCATGTGAAAGCGGGGACGGCACGATTGCCTTCTTGATCGGTCCGGCGGACCCATGCTTGGCTAGGAATGTTGGCTAGGTGTGGTCGGCTTGCCGGCGGTTCGGACCCTCGGGTCACTTTCTGACAGACGGCCCTGATGCCGTCGCGTTTCTCCCTCTTGGAGGCCCGCGGCGGCCTGCGAGACTGAGGCGAGGCCGGGCATCCCCGGTCCGCCGAGCGGACGGAGAGACGCATGAGCAAGGTTGGCGGCAGCGACAGCAAGAACACCCTCTACTGCTCGTTCTGCGGCAAAAGCCAGCACGAGGTCCGCAAGCTGATTGCGGGACCGACCGTGTTCATCTGCGATGAATGCGTCGAGCTGTGCATGGACATCATCCGCGAGGAGAACAAGTCCTCGCTGGTGAAGTCCCGCGACGGGATTCCCACCCCCAAGGAGATCTGCAAGGTCCTGGACGATTACGTGATCGGCCAGTTCCACGCCAAGCGCGTGCTCTCCGTGGCGGTGCACAACCACTACAAGCGGCTCAACCACGCCACCAAGCATGGTGACGTCGAGCTCGCCAAGTCCAACATCCTGTTGATCGGGCCGACCGGCTCGGGCAAGACGCTGCTCGCGCAGACGCTGGCCCGCATCCTCGACGTGCCGTTCACCATGGCCGACGCCACCACCCTCACCGAGGCGGGCTATGTCGGCGAGGATGTCGAGAACATCATCCTCAAGCTGCTGCAGTCGGCCGACTACAATGTCGAGCGGGCGCAGCGCGGCATCGTCTATATCGACGAGATCGACAAGATCAGCCGCAAGTCCGACAACCCCTCGATCACCCGCGACGTCTCGGGCGAGGGCGTGCAGCAGGCGCTGCTGAAGATCATGGAAGGCACCGTCGCCTCCGTGCCGCCGCAGGGCGGGCGCAAGCATCCGCAGCAGGAGTTCCTGCAGGTCGACACCACCAACATCCTGTTCATCTGCGGCGGCGCCTTCGCCGGGCTGGACAAGATCATCTCCTCGCGCGGCAAGGGCACCTCGATCGGCTTCGGCGCGGTCGTGCATGCCCCGGAAGACCGTCGCCCGGGCGAGGTGTTTCGCGAGGTGGAGCCGGAGGACCTGCTGAAATACGGGCTGATCCCGGAATTCATCGGCCGCCTGCCGGTGATCGCCACGCTCGAGGATCTCGACGAGGCGGCGCTGAAGAAGATCCTCTCCGAGCCGAAGAACGCGCTGGTGAAGCAGTATCAGCGCCTGTTCGAGATGGAGAATGTCGAGCTCACCATCCATGAGGAGGCGCTCGGCGCCATCGCCCGCAAGGCCATCGAGCGCAAGACCGGCGCCCGCGGCCTGCGCTCGATCATGGAAGGCATCCTGCTCGACACCATGTTCGACCTGCCGGGGCTGGAAGGCGTCGAGGAGGTGGTGATCTCCAAGGAGGTCGTCGAGCAGAACGCGCGTCCGCTCTACATCTATGCGGACCGTGCCGCTGCCGGCGACGCGGGCGCGAGTGCCTGACGGCGCGCTAAGGACGGATACGGCCGGGCGCCAAGGCCCGGCCGAGGCTTCCCAGAGGAGCCGAACCAGCGTTGCCGCGCGGGGCGCGGCGGCGGTTCTCCCACGGGGTGAAGGCGCCCTTGACGGAGCCGGACGGCATCTCCATCTGAGCTTCAACCACCGGTCCTCGATCGGAACGACCTGCCCGACGCGGCGTAACCTCCCGCAATCGCAAGCAAAAGTTCGTTCGCGTTCCGGCCGCATTGCGGCACGGTCCCACGGCAAGCTGCGTGGATTTCATCCTGCGCAAAGCTCCGGCGGCCGGCCGTCAACAGAAAGGTAAAGAGCCATGACGAGCCCGAAGCCTCGCACCGCGCTCACGCCCGGCGTTCCGCAGACCTTCCCCGTTCTGCCGCTGCGCGACATCGTCGTCTTTCCGCATATGATCGTGCCCCTCTTCGTCGGTCGCGAGAAGTCGATCCGCGCGCTCGAGGAAGTGATGCGCAACGACACCTTCATCCTGCTCGCCACGCAGGAGAACGCCTCCGACGACGATCCGGCCACCGAGGCCATCTACAAGATCGGTACGCTCGCCTCCGTGCTGCAGCTGCTGAAGCTGCCCGACGGCACCGTGAAGGTGCTGGTCGAAGGCATCTCGCGCGCCAAGGTCAGCCACTACACCGACCGCTCCGACCTCTATGAGGCCGAGGCCGTGGCGCTGGAGGAGGACGGCGGCAACAAGATCGAGGCCGAGGCGCTGGGCCGCTCGGTGCTCTCGGAGTTCGAGAGCTATGTGAAGCTCAACAAGAAGGTCTCGCCGGAAGTCGTCGGCGTCGTCACCCAGATCGAGGACCACTCGAAGCTGGCCGATACCGTCGCCTCGCATCTCGCGGTGAAGATCCCCGAGAAGCAGGCGGTGCTGGAGATCCTCAAGGTTCCGGCGCGGCTGGAGAAGGTTCTCTCGCTGATGGAGTCCGAAATCTCGGTGCTCCAGGTCGAGAAGCGCATCCGCACGCGCGTCAAGCGCCAGATGGAGAAGACCCAGCGCGAGTACTATCTCAACGAGCAGATGAAGGCGATCCAGAAGGAACTCGGCGACGGCGAGGAAGGCCGCGACGAACTCGCCGAACTGGAAGAGCGCATCAAGACCGTCAAGCTGTCGAAGGAAGCCCGCGAGAAGGCGACGCACGAGCTGAAGAAGCTCCGGCAGATGTCGCCGATGTCGGCGGAAGCCACCGTGGTGCGCAACTATCTCGACTGGCTGCTGTCGATCCCGTGGGGCAACCGTTCCAAGGTCAAGAAGGACCTGCCTTTCGCGCAGGGCCTGCTCGACGCCGAGCATTACGGCCTCGACAAGGTGAAGGAGCGCATCGTCGAGTATCTCGCGGTGCAGAGCCGCCAGAACAAGCTGACCGGCCCGATCCTGTGCCTCGTCGGCCCGCCCGGCGTCGGCAAGACCTCGCTCGGCAAGTCGATCGCCAAGGCGACGGGGCGCGAATTCGTGCGCATGTCGCTGGGCGGCGTGCGTGACGAGGCCGAGATCCGCGGCCACCGGCGCACCTATATCGGCTCCATGCCCGGCAAGATCATCCAGTCCATGCGCAAGGCCAAGAAGGCCAACCCGCTGATCCTGCTGGACGAGATCGACAAGATGGGCGCCGATTTCCGCGGCGATCCCTCCGCCGCGCTGCTCGAGGTGCTCGACCCGTCGCAGAACTCGACCTTCAACGATCACTATCTGGAGGTGGATTACGACCTCTCGAACGTGATGTTCGTGACGACGGCGAACACGCTGAACATTCCGCCGGCCCTGCTGGACCGTATGGAAGTGATCCGCATCGCCGGCTACACCGAGGACGAGAAGGCCGAGATCGCCAAGAAGCATCTCATTCCGCAGTCGCTGGCCAAGCATGGCCTGAAGTCTGAGGAATGGTCGATCGACGACGAGGCGCTGCTCACTTTGGTTCGCCGCTATACGCGGGAAGCCGGCGTGCGCAACCTTGAGCGCGAGATTTCCAACCTCGCGCGCAAGGTGGTGAAGGAACTCATGCTCACCAAGAAGAAGAGCGTGAAGATCACCGTGGCGCAGCTGGAGGAGTATCTCGGCCCGCCGAAGTTCCGCTATGGCGAGGCCGAGCTCGAGGACCAGGTCGGCGTGGTGACGGGTCTTGCCTGGACGGAAGTCGGCGGCGAGATCCTGACCATCGAAGGCGTCATGATGCCCGGCAAGGGCAAGATGACGGTGACCGGCAATCTGCGCGACGTGATGAAGGAATCGATCTCGGCGGCGGCCTCCTATGTCCGCTCGCGGGCCGTCGATTTCGGCGTCGAGCCGCCGCTGTTCGAGCGCCGGGACATCCATGTCCACGTTCCCGAGGGGGCAACCCCGAAGGACGGTCCGTCGGCCGGCGTCGCCATGGCGACCGTGCTGACCTCGGTGCTGACCGGCATCCCGATCCGCCGCGACATCGCCATGACCGGCGAGATCACGCTGCGCGGCCGGGTGCTGCCGATCGGCGGGCTGAAGGAGAAGCTGCTGGCGGCGCTGCGCGCCGGCATCAAGAAGGTGCTCATCCCCGAGGAGAACGCCAAGGATCTGGCGGATATCCCGGACAATGTGAAGAACGCGCTGGAGATCGTGCCGGTGTCGCGGATGGACGAAGTGCTCCGTCATGCGCTGGTGCGCCCGCTCGAACCGATCGTGTGGGAAGAGAAGCCGATCGACGCGCCGGCGCCGGTCGAGCCGGTGATCGCGCGGGAGGAAGGTGGCGCTGCCGCCGCCCACTGACCGTTCCACCGCCTGAGACGCGAACGGCCCCGGACATCCGGGGCCGTTTTCGTTTGGGCCGGCGGTCGTCGGCGACCGGGCGTTGAGTCGGCGCGGCGGATGGACGCGCCGCCACGCTCAAATTGGAGGCGTGCAAAACACCTCACGCTTGATGTATCAGAATACCTTAAACTGCATAAAACCGTTTATTCATGCGGGTTTTGAGGCCGATCGTGCTTGCAATCGCCGCAATTTAGGGAAAGGTACGCGCCCGTCGTCCGTGCACTCCACTGACGATTCTTGTGCAATCAAGGGAAGGAACGGTCTCATGACCACGAAGAACGAACTCGTCGCCGCCGTGGCCGAGCAGGCCAAGCTGACGAAGGCGGCCGCCGCCGCTGCGGTCGACGCGACCTTCGATGCCATTGCCGCTTCGCTGAAGGCCGGCGAGGAAGTGAAGCTCATCGGTTTCGGCAGCTTTTCCGTCGTCACCCGCGCCGCGCGCGAGGGCCGCAATCCCCGCACCGGCAACCCGGTGAAGATCGAGGCCTCCAAGGCGCCGAAGTTCACGCCCGGCAAGGGCCTGAAGGAAACCGTCAACGGCTGATCGCCGCTCGGACGCGCGGACCGGGGCGCGCCAGCCACGCAAGTGGGCGCGCCCTGCCGCAGCCGGCGCCATGCCGGGCTGCCCGGCGGGAAGCCGGTTTGCGGGTTTCCGGTTCTCCTCCGGCCGGCCGCCTGGCCGGCGGAGGCTCCCGCACCGGGGCGTTGCGCTCCGCTGCCGACGGATATGCGAGGCACCGTTCGCCGCATTCCGGTTTCAAAACCCCGTCGGCCCGCTGCCGTTCACGGCCGATCCGGCGGGAATATGCGGCAAGACCGTTTACGCGGCCGCTGATTCCGATTATCTCGCCCATGCGCCGGCCATGGCTGGCGGGGTGCTGCCCTCGGCCGCCAGTGCGGCGGCCATCGGCAACGCCCGGACACGCAGCGGCATGGCCGCGGGTCGGCGAGGGCGGTTAGCTCAGTTGGTAGAGCATCTCGTTTACACCGAGAGGGTCGGCGGTTCGAGCCCGTCACCGCCCACCACCGGCCGCAGCGCGCCGCGCGGCGAGCCGATACCGCAGGCCAGGGGCCATCGGCTTTCCTTCATGCCATCGACGCCTGTCGCGAGCGGTCGCGACTGGCCGGAGCCGGCGCGATGCCGGATGGGAAGAACGTGAAACTCGCCCTCTTCGACTGCGACGGAACGCTGGTGGACAGCCAGCATGTCATCGTCTCCGCCATGACCCGCGCCTTCGACCGCGCCGGCATCGTGCGGCCGCCGCGCGAGGCGATCCTCGGCATTGTCGGGCTGTCGCTGGTGGAGGCGATGCGCAAGCTCGGCGACAACGCGCCGGATTTTCCCGCCGAGGAACTGGCCGGGCTCTACCGCACGGCGTTCCACGAACTGCGCGACGAGGGCAACTTCACCGAGCCGATGTTCCCCGGCATGCGCGATCTCATCGAGGCGCTGCACCGGCGCGACGACGTGCTGGTCGGCATGGCCACCGGCAAGTCGCAGCGCGGCGTCGCCTCGGTGCTCAAGCATCACGGCATGGAAGGCCGGTTCGTCACCATCCAGACCGCCGACGACGCGCCCTCCAAGCCGCACCCGGCGATGGTGGAGCAGGCGATGGCGGCGGTGGGGGCTGGCCGGCACGAGACCGTGCTGATCGGCGACACCAGCTACGACATGATCATGGCGCGTGCCGCCGGGGTCGGCGCCATCGGCGTCACCTGGGGCTACCATGCGCCGGACATGCTGGAGGAGGGCGGCGCGCACCTGCTGGTGAACGGCGCCGGCGACCTGGCGCAGGGGCTCGACGAGATCTGGCAGCAATTGGCGCAGGAAAGCGCGGGGGCGGAAGGTTTGGGCTCGGAAGGTTTGGTGGCGGAGAATTTGGGGACGGAGAATTTGGGGACTCGGCGATGAGCCTCGGCAGCGCCGCCGCGCCGATCAAGCGCTTCTACAAGGAAGTGAGCGCGGTGCCGGGCCCGGACGGGTTCCAGGTGCAGCTGGATGGCCGCCCGGTGCGCACGCCCGGCCGCCGCCCGCTCAGCGTGCCCGGCGCGGCGCTGGCGCAGGAGATCGCCGCCGAATGGGCGGGGCAGGGCGAGACCATCGATCCCGTCTCCATGCCGGTGACCCGCCTGGTCAATTCGGCGCATGACGGCGTTGCCGCGGCGATGGAGGCGGTGGGCGCGGAGATCGTGCGCTATGCCGGCAGCGACCTGGTCTGCTACCGCACCGACGGGCCGGTGAAGCTGGTGGCCTTGCAGGCGGAGCTGTGGGACCCGGTGCTCGACTGGGCGAAGGCGCGGTTCGACGCGCGGTTCCTGCTCGCCGAGGGGGTGATGCACGTCGCCCAGCCGCCGGCGTCGCTCGACGCGGTGGCGGCGCAGCTGCCCGGCGACCCGCTGCGCCTCGCCGCGCTGAGCCTGATGACCACGCTGAGCGGCTCGGCACTGATCGCCCTCGCGGTGCTGCACGGGCGCCTGACCGCCGAAGAGGGCTGGCGCGCCGCGCATATCGACGAGGAAGTGCAGGAAGAGTTCTGGGGCGTCGACCGCGAGGCCGAGCTGCGCCGGCAGGCACGCTGGCGCGATTTTCGCGCCGCCGCCCGGCTGGTGGAACTGCTCGGGGCGCCGTGAAGCGGGCGCGGGAGGACAGCGTGGGCGGTGCCGTCACCGGGACATCCCCCTACCGTATTCCCGACGGGATGCGGGTCTATGCCTTTGGCGACATCCATGGCCGCCTCGATCTGCTGGAACGGCTGCTGGAGGCGGTGGAGCGTGACGCGGCCGGCCATGCGGATGTGCGGCTGGTGTTCCTCGGCGACTATGTCGACCGCGGGCCGGACAGCCGGGCGGTGATCGAGCGGCTGGCCGTGCTGAAGGCGGCGCGCGGCGCCATCTGCCTCACCGGCAATCACGAGGCGATGATGCGCGCCGCGCTGGACGGCAGCGGCCCGCTCGAGCGGTGGCTCGACAATGGCGGCGCCGCGGCGCTCGCCTCCTATGGCGTGCGGGCGGAAGATTTCGACGGCCGCGACCGCGAGGCCGAATTGCGCCGGGCGGCGCAGGCGGCGATTCCGGCCGGGCATGCCGCGTTCCTGGCGGCGCTCGAGGTCAGCGCCAGTTTCGGCGGCTATTTCTTCTGCCATGCCGGGGTGCGGCCAAGCGTAGCGCTGGAGCGGCAGACCGACGAGGACCTGATCTGGATCCGGCGCGCCTTCCTCAACTCCACCGCCGATTTCGGCAAGCGGGTGGTGCATGGGCATACGCCGGTGGAGCGGGTCGATATCCGGCCGAACCGCATCGACGTCGATACCGGCGCCTACAAGACCGGGCGGCTGAGCTGCGTGGCGCTGGAAGGCGCCGATGTGCGGGTGCTGCAGACGTGAGGCTGGCGCCGCCGGGCGCGGCGAAGCCGCCGTCTTCATGCCAGCCCTGCGCCGGCATGCTTTGAATCGCCGCTGCCGCTGTGGTAAGCGACCCGGCATGTTCGCACGGGCGCGTGCGGCCACGCTTCTCTCCGCCAAGCCTGTCGCGCCCGGAGCCACGGAGGCCCCCTGATGTCGTCGCCCGTTTCCGCCGCCCAGCCGGCGAACTCTTTCTTTTCCGCGAGCCTTGCCGAGACCGATCCCGAACTCGCCTCGGCGATCTCCGCCGAACTCGGTCGCCAGCGCGACGAGATCGAGCTGATCGCCTCGGAGAACATCGTCTCGCGGGCGGTGCTGGAAGCGCAGGGCTCGGTGCTCACCAACAAATATGCCGAGGGCTATCCGGGCCGGCGCTATTATGGCGGCTGCCAGTTCGTCGACGTGGCGGAGAACCTCGCCATCGAGCGGGCCAAGAAGCTGTTCGGCGCCGGCTTCGCCAATGTGCAGCCGAATTCCGGCAGCCAGGCGAATCAGGGCGTGTTCTTCGCGCTCTTGCAGCCGGGCGACACCTATCTCGGCCTCAACCTCGCGGCCGGCGGGCATCTCACCCACGGCTCGCCGGTCAACATGTCCGGCAAGTGGTTCAAGGCGGTGCCCTATGGCGTGCGCGAGGACGACCAGCGCATCGACTATGCCGAGGTTGCCAAGCTGGCCGAGCAGCACAAGCCGAAGCTGATCGTCGCCGGCGGTTCGGCCTATCCCCGCCATATCGACTTCGCGAAGATGCGCGAGATCGCGGATTCGGTCGGCGCCTATCTCATGGTCGACATGGCGCATTTCGCCGGGCTGGTGGCCGGCGGCGTGCATCCCTCGCCGATCCCGCACGCGCATGTGGTGACCACCACCACCCACAAGACCCTGCGCGGCCCGCGCGGCGGCATGATCCTCACCAATGACGAGGACATCGCCAAGAAGATCAACTCGGCGATCTTCCCCGGCATCCAGGGCGGGCCGCTGATGCATGTGATTGCCGCCAAGGCGGTAGCGTTCGGCGAGGCGTTGCGCCCCGACTTCAAGGTCTATGCGAAGAACGTGGTGGAGAACGCCAAGGCGCTGGCCGAGAACCTGAAGGGCCACGGCTTCGAGATCGTCTCCGGCGGCACCGACACGCATCTGATGCTGGTCGACCTGCGGCCGAAGAAGCTCACCGGCAAGGTGTCGGAGATCGCGCTCGGCCGTGCCCACATCACCACCAACAAGAACGGCATCCCGTTCGATCCCGAGAAGCCGTTCGTTACCTCGGGTGTCCGCCTCGGCACCCCGGCCGGCACCACGCGCGGCTTCGGCGTCGCCGAGTTCCAGCAGATCGGCGACATGATCGCCGAGGTGCTGGACGTGCTGTCGCAGAAGGGCACCGATGAGGACAGCCTCGTCGAGGCCGCGGTGCGCGAGAAGGTCAAGGGGCTGCTGGCCCGCTTCCCTATCTACAACTGAGGCCCGCCCGAAAGGGAAATCGCCTCAAAAAGGAAACGCCATGCGCTGTCCCTATTGCGGGAGCCTCGACACCCAGGTGAAGGACTCCCGTCCCACCGAGGACAGCGCCGCCATTCGCCGCCGCCGCATCTGCCCGGATTGCGGCGGCCGCTTCACCACCTTCGAGCGGGTGCAGCTGCGCGAATTGACCGTGCTGAAGCGCTCCGGCCGCCGGGTGCCGTTCGACCGCGACAAGCTCGCCCGCTCCATCGAGGTGGCGCTGCGCAAGCGGCCGGTCGACCCGGAGCGGGTGGAGCGGCTGGTCTCCGGCCTGGTACGCCGGCTGGAGAGCCAGGGCGAGAGCGAGATCTCCTCCGAGATGATCGGCGAATTGGTGATGGAGAGCCTGAAGCAGCTCGACGACGTCGCCTATGTCCGCTTCGCCTCGGTGTACCGCAATTTCCGCGAGGCGAAGGATTTCCACGCGCTGATCGGCGAATTGCAGACCCGCGACGTGCCGATCGGTTTGCCCGCCGATGCCGACCCCGACAAAGAGTGACCTAGCCACGTCTCCCGAGCTATCCGGGCCGGTGACGCCCGAGCCGAAGGGCGAACCGCGCCTCGATGCCAGGGCGAAGGATATGGAAGCGATGGATGCGGCGCTGATGGGCTCGGCGCTGGCGATGGGCCGCCGGCATCTCGGCCAGACCTGGCCGAATCCGGCGGTGGGCGCCGTCGTCGCCCGGTTCGACGGCGCGGAAAATCCGCTCATCCTCGGCCACGGCGCCACCGCCCCCGGCGGGCGCCCGCATGCCGAACCACACGCGCTCGCCCAGGCCGGCGAGGCGGCGCGCGGCGCCACGCTCTACGTGACGCTGGAGCCCTGCTCGCATCATGGGCGGACGCCGCCCTGCGTCGACGCCATCCGCGCCGCCGGCATCGCCCGCGTGGTGGCGGCGATCGGCGATCCCGACGAGCGGGTGGCCGGGCGCGGCTTTTCCATCCTGCGCGCGGCCGGCATCGAGGTGACGGTGGGGCCGGGCGCCGGGGAGGCCCGGCTGGCCCATGCCGGCCATATCAGCCGCATCCTGCGCGGCCGCCCGCATGTGATGCTGAAGCTCGCCATTTCCGCCGACGGCAAGGCCGGGCTGGAGGGGCGGCGTCCGGCCGCCATCACCGGCGAGGCGGCGCGGGCGCGGGTGCACATGATGCGCGCCACCTTTGACGCGGTGCTCACCGGCATCGGCACCGTGCTGGCCGACGATCCCGACCTCACCTGCCGCCTGCCCGGCATGGCGGAGCGCTCGCCGGTGCGGGTGGTGCTCGACAGCTCTCTGCGGCTGCCGCAGACGGCGCGGCTGCTCGGCAATATCGACGTCGCGCCGGTGTGGGTGGTCGCCGGGGAGGATGCGCCGGCGGAGGCCGAGCGGGCGCTGGTGGCACGCGGCGTCGAGGTGATGCGGGTCGGCATGACCGCCGCCGGGGCGCTCGATCTCGAGGCGGCGCTGCGGCTGCTGGCGGTGCGGGGCATCACTCGCGCGATGGTGGAGGCCGGGCCGAGGCTGTCCACCGCCTTCCTCGCCGCCGGCCTCGTCGACGAGGCGAGCCTGTTCGAGGCGCCGACCGTGCTGGGACATACTGCGGTCGATGCGCTGGAGGGGGTGCCGCTCTCGGCCTTCGATGACTATCTCACCACCGTTGAAACCGAGCGGCACGGGCCGGACCGGCTGCGCATTCTGAGGCGACGCTAGCATGTTCACGGGGATCGTCACCGATATCGGCGAAGTGGTCGCGGTGGAGCGCCGCAACGACGTGCGCCGGCTGACCATCGCGACGGCCTATGACACCGCCACCGTCGATCTCGGCGCCTCCATCGCCTGCGCCGGGGTGTGCCTCACCGTGGTGGAGACCCAGCCGGCGCGCTTCTCGGTGGAGGCGGCGCCGGAGACGCTGGCGCTCACCACCGTCGCCGACTGGGCCGAGGGGGCGCGGATCAATCTGGAGCGGGCGCTGAAGATCGGCGACGAGCTCGGCGGCCATATCGTGCAGGGCCATGTCGACGGCCAGGCCGAGGTGATCGCCCGCGAGGACCTCGGCGAGACCACCCGCTTCACCTTCGCCGCGCCGCGCGCGCTGGCGCCGTTCATCGCCATCAAGGGCTCGGTGACGCTGGATGGCACCTCGCTTACCGTCAACACGGTGGAGGGCGAGCGCTTCTCCTGCCTGCTCATCCCGCACACGCTGGCCAATACCACCTGGGGCGCTGTGCAGCCGGGCGACCGGGTGAACATCGAGGTCGACATGATGGCCCGCTACGCCGCGCGGCTGGCGGAATTTCGCTGAGGCGGGATTTCGGCGTCGCCCCCCGGCGGCGGGGGCAGCGTTGCGCCGGCGCGGAGATCAGAGTTGCGCTGACGTGTCTTGCGGAGTTCCGCTGGGCGGCGTACGTCGTCGCTTCGTTTTCGAATGCGAGGTTTCTTCACATGGCGACCCCCCGCCGCGCCGTCGAGGCGGCCGAGCGTCTAGACGGCGCTCGCATCCTGATCGTCGAAGGCCGTTTCTACGACGACCTCAATGACGAACTGCTGGCCGGCGCCCGCGCCGCCGTCGAGGCCGTCGGCGCCAGCTGCGAGGTGGTCACCGTGCCCGGCGCGCTGGAGGTTCCGACCGCCATCCTCGTCGCCCTCGACGACGCCGAGGCGGCCGGCAAGCCGTTCGACGCCGCGGTGGCGCTCGGCTGCGTGGTGCGCGGCGAGACCTATCATTTCGAGATCGTCGCCGGGGAATCCTCCCGCGCGCTGATGGATCTGACGGTGAGCCGCAAGCTGCCGCTCGGCAACGGCATTCTCACGGTGGAGAATGACGAGCAGGCCTGGGCGCGCGCGCGGGTGACCGACGGCAACAAGGGCGGCGGCGCCGTCGAGGCGGCGCTGGCGCTGCTGCGCCTGAAGCGCCGTTCGTGGTGAGGCCAAGATGAACAACTCGACCGACGCCAAATCCACCGACGCCAAAACCACCGACGCCAAAACCACCGACGCCAAGTCCTCTGGCGGCAAGCCGGCGAACCACAAGCCGCTGCGCAAGAGCGCGGCACGGCTCAATGCGGTGCAGGCGCTGTACCAGATGGACGTGGCGGCAACGCCGCTCCCCGAGATCCTGGCCCAGTTCGAGAGCCACTGGATCGGCCAGGAGATCGAGGGCGACGAGATCGCCAGCGCCGACCTCACTTTGTTCCGCGACGTGGTCGGCGGGGTGGTGCGCGAGCAGCGGGCCATCGACCCGATGCTCGACGCCGCGCTGGTGAAGGGCTGGCCGTTGAAGCGCATCGAGACCGTGCTGCGGGCGGTGCTGCGCGCCGGCGCCTATGAGCTGCACGGGCGGCCGGACATTCCCGCCCGCGTGGTCGTCGCCGAATATGTCAACGTCGCCGCGGCTTTTCTCGATCGCGAGGAAACCGGAATGGTCAATGCGGTGTTGGATGGACTGGCGCGTGAGATGCGCGCGGGTGAATTCGGCGGCTGAGGCGATCATGACGGGCAGGCGGGGCGGCGGTTCCGGCAGGGCGAAGCCCTCCGGCGAAGGCGGAGCCCCCGGCGAGGCGGGTTCCTCCCGTCAAGAAGGTGCCTCCGGCGAGGACAAGCTGATCGCCCGCCTGTTCGGCTCGCTCGCCACCCATCCCGGCGCGCTGGGGCTCACCGACGACGCCGCCTTCCTCACCCCGCCGCCCGGCCACGACCTCGTGCTGACCAAGGACGCGCTGGTGGCCGGGGTGCATTTCTTCCCCGACGATCCGCCGGCGAGCATCGCCCGCAAGGCGATGCGGGTGAACCTCTCCGATCTCGCCGCCAAGGGCGCCCGCCCGCTCGGGGTGCTGCTTGCCTTCGCCATCCCGCCCGGCATGGATGCCGCGGCGCTGGAGGCGTTCGCGCGCGGCATCGGCGAGGATGCGCGGGACTATGGCGCGCCGCTGCTCGGCGGCGATACGGTGAAGACGCCCGGACCGTTCACCGTCTCGATCACCGCGCTCGGCGCGGTGCCGAGCGGGACGATGGTGAGGCGTTCCGGCGCCCGGCCCGGACAGGCGATCGTGGTGACCGGCAGCATCGGCGACGGTGCGCTGGGCCTCGCCCTGCGGCTCGATCCGGCGCGGCCGGGCTTCCGGGGTCTCAGCCCGGCGGAAAGGGCGGTGCTCGCCGACCGCTACCTGCATCCGCGCCCGCGGCTGGCGCTTGCCGAGGCGCTGCGCGCGCATGCCAGCGCCGCCATGGATATCTCGGACGGGCTGATCGGCGATGCGGCGAAACTCCTGGCGGTATCGGGCGTCGCCGGCACCATCGAGGCCGGTGCGGTGCCGCTGAGCGCCGCGGCGCGGGCGGCGGTGGCCGCCGAGCCGGCGCTGCTGGAGACGGCGCTGACCGGCGGCGACGATTACGAGATCCTCGCCACGGTGCCGCATGACCGGCTCGACGCGCTGAGCATGGTGGCGACCGCCGCCGGCTTCGGCCTGACGGTGATCGGCGCCACCCATGCTATCGATCCCGCCGCCGACCCTGCCGGCGCCGGGCTGGCGGTGCGGGCGCCGGACGGCAGCGAGATGGCGCTCTCCCGCCGCAGCTTCAGTCATTTCTGAGGGTACCGGCCGTCTCGGCCTTTCCGCGGATTGCCCATGACATCGAGGCGCCCTAGCTTGCGCCCAGACGGGCCCGCCGGCCCGCCCAACCGAGGGCTTCGCCAATGAAGATCGCCAAGCTATTTGCCGCCGCCGCCGTGCTCGCCCTGACCGTCGGCGCCGCGCAGGCAGAAACCGTCCGCATCGGCACCGAAGGCGCCTATCCGCCCTTCAATTCGGTCGATTCCTCCGGCCAGCTGGTCGGCTTCGACATCGATATCGCCAAGGCGCTGTGCGAGAAGATGAAGGTGGAATGCACCTTCGTCGCCCAGGACTGGGACGGCATCATCCCGGCGCTGCTCGCCAAGAAGTTCGACGCCATCGTCGCCTCGATGTCGATCACCGACGAGCGCAAGGAGAAGGTGGCCTTCACCGCCCCCTACTACCAGACGCCCGGCAGCTTCATCGCCCCGAAGGACACCGAGATCACCGACATCTCGCCGGCGGCGCTGAAGGGCAAGACCATCGGCACCCAGTCCTCGACGACGGCGGCGGTGTATCTGGAAGAGAAGTACAAGGATTCCGAGATCAAGCTGTATCCGACCCAGGACGAGGCCAATGCCGACCTCGCCGCCGGCCGGCTCGACGGCATCCTCGCCGACAAGTTCGTGCTGTATGAATGGCTGGAGAAGAGCAGCGACGGAAAGTGCTGCACGTTCGTCGGCCCGGACCTGAAGGACGTCAACCCGCAGGGCACCGGCATCGCGGTCCGCCAGGAGGACAACGCGCTGCGGGAGAAGATCAATGCGGCGATCAAGGAGATCGTCGCCGACGGCACCTACAAGAAGATCAACGCGAAGTACTTCCCCTTCGACATCTACTGAGACGGCGGTCTCGCATTCACCGGCGCGGCGGTCCCCGGCGGGCGGCCGCGCCGGTCTTCCCTCAGCCGAGGTCAGCCCGGCGCCTGCGTCGGCCAGCGGATGGTAACTCCCATGAAAGTCGATACGCTCGTGCTCGGCGCCGGCATCGTCGGCACCAGCGTGGCGCTCAATCTCAAGCTGCGCGGGCAGACGGTGGTGCTGGTGGACCGGCGCGGGCCGGGCGAGGAGACCTCCTACGGCAATGCCGGCCTCGTCGAGCGGGCGTCGATCTACCCGGTCGCCTTCCCGCGTGACCTGAAGGCGCTGATGGAGGTGGCTCTCGGCCGCAATCCGGCGGCGAACTACCACTGGGACGCGCTGCCGGGGCTGGTCCCGTGGATGTACGCCTATTGGAAGGCCTCGGCGCCGGAGCGCATCCTCGCCTATGCCCGCACCATGGAGACGCTGCTGCGCCACAGCCTCGACGAGCATGCGCGGCTGGCGGCGCTGAGCGGGGCTGAGTCCTATTTCCGCGAGGGCGGCTGGCTGAAGCTCTACCGCACGCCGCAGGGGCTGGACCATGAGCGCTTGGAATTCCCGCTGGCGCGGCAATACGGGCTCTCCATGCGCGAGCTCAGCGTCGACGAGGCGCTGGCGCTGGAGCCGGACCTGCGGCCGGACTTCACCGGCGCGGTGATCTGGAGCGATCCGCATTCGGTCTCCAGCCCCGGCGGCGTCACCGCCGCCTATGCGCGGCACTTCGCGGCTCTGGGCGGCGAGATCCGCATCGGCGACGCCCGCGGCCTGGTCCGCCTCGGCAGCGGCTGGGCGATGAGCACTGCCGGCGGCCTCGTCGAGGCGCGCCAAGTGGTGGTGGCGCTGGGGCCGTGGGCGGACGACGTGCTGCGGCCCTTCGGGGTGCGGCTGCCGCTGGCGGTGAAGCGCGGCTACCACATGCACTACAGGAGCGAGGGCGGGGCGAAGCTGTCGCGGCCGGTGCTCGACGAGGAAGGCGGCTATGTCATCACCCCGATGGAGCTCGGCATCCGCCTGACCACCGGCGTCGAATTCGCCCGCCGCGATGCCCGCAAGACGCCGGTGCAGCTGGAGCGCACTGAGGCGATCGCCCGCAAGCTGTTCCCGCTGGGTGCGCGCGTCGAGGCCGAGCCGTGGATGGGCTGCCGGCCGGCCTTGCCGGACATGCTGCCGGCGATCGGCCCGGCGACGGGGCCCGGCGGCGAGAAGCTCAACGGGCTGTGGCTGGCCATCGGCCACCAGCATCTCGGCTTCACGCTCGGCCCGATCACCGGGCGGCTGCTCGCCGAGATGATGAGCGGCGAGACGCCGACGGTGGACCCGGCACCGTTCGCGCCGGCGCGCTTCGGCTGAAGCCTGCCGGCGGGCCGTGGCGGGCGGCCGGCAGGCCGGTCAGTCGTTGCTGGGGCCGCCGAGCGCCGAGGTGAAGATCTGGCCGAGCACCGACAGTTCCTGGCCGCCGGTCGGGGTGGTGCGCGAGACGAAGTCGAACACCTTGCCATCCTTCAGCCCATAGTCGGCGATGCGGGTGACGCGCTTGTCCTTGGGGTCGAAATAGATCGCCAGCACCCGCTGCTCGATCACCTCGGGCCGCATGAACATCACCTTCTTGGTCTTCTGCGAGATGTAATAGAACACCTCGCCATCGACGGTGGCGACGGTGGAGGGCGTGCCGAGCACCAGCAGCACCTGCTCCTGGCTGGAGCCGACCGGGATCTGGTCGAGCGCGCCGGGAGTGGGGACATAGCCGCGCTGCTGCTCGGAAACGAAGTTCGAGGGGGTGCGGGCGAGGCCCATGCTGGCGGTCGACACCGGCATGTCGGCACAGGCGGCAAGGCCGGCGCAGATGACGGCGACACCGCCGACCCCGGCGATGCGCGCGGGCCGCTGCCCGGTGCGTCCGCCCCGATGGTCCGCCTGCCGTCTCTCAAACCGCACTGCCATTCATCCTACTCCTGTGCCTACTCTCGCACATCGTCCCGCGCAAAAAGCACAAGGAGCCGCCGCGAGGCAACGGGAAATCCCGGTCCGGGCTTGCCAGTCGTTCACACCCGCGCTAACCCGCCCCGATACGGCGCCAGCGCGGCGGCAACGAGGCAGAGGCCCGCCATGATCCTGCGATTCTTCCGCCGGAACGACGGACGCGAGACCATCCAGCGGCTCTATGGCGCGATCGTGGCGCAGTCGCGCGATCCCGCCTATTACACGATCTATGGCGTCGCCGACACCATTGCCGGCCGCTTCGAGATGGTCCTCCTGCATGCCTTCCTGCTGTTTCACCGCCTCAAGGACGACGGTGAGGCGGGCAAGCAGCTGGGCCAGAGGGTGTTCGACGCCTTCTGCAAGGACATGGACGCCAATCTGCGCGAGATGGGCGTGGGCGACCTCACCGTGCCGAAGAAGATGAAGAAGGTCGCCTCGGCTTTCTATGGCCGCGTCGGCGTCTATGATACGGCGCTCGGCACCGGCGAGGCGGCGCTGGCCGAGGCGCTGCTGCGCAACGTCTATGCCTTGGCGCCGGACCGTCAGGCCGAGTCCGTCGCACTGGCGGTGCGGCTTCGCCAACTGGTGGCGGCGCTGGCAGCGACGCCGTTCGAGACCTTCGCGCGCGGCGAATTGCCCCTGCCGGCCGCCGGCGCGCCCACCTTCGTGGAGAACACATCATCATGAGCGATGCGGCCCCCCTGACCCATCCCATCCTTGTCGCCTCGATCCCCGATGACGGGCTGACGGTGAAAATCGCGCCGGACGAGGCAGCGCGCGCGGCGCTCGCCAAGGATTTCGGCATTGTCGGCATTCCCCGGCTCGACGCCACCGTGACCCTGACCCCGGAGCGGGGCGGCGGCGTCCGGGTGGGCGGCCATATCGAGGCGGTGGTGCGCCAGACCTGCGTGGCGACGCTGGAGGATTTCGACGCGCCGGCGCGTGAGGAGATCGACCTCAGCTTCGCGCCGGCCGACCGGCTGCCAGAGGTTCGGCCCGGCCAGGAGATCGAGGTGAGCGAGCAGGACCTGCCCGATCCGATCGTCGACGGCGTCATCGATATCGGCGCGGTGGTGGCGGAATTCCTGGCGCTGGGGCTCGACCCCTATCCGCGCAAGCCGGGGGCGGTGTTCAAGAAGCCGGCCGGGCCGGGCCCGGAGGAAATCTCGCCCTTCGCCGCGCTCGCCCGGCTGAAAAACACCGAGAGCGGCGGCGACAGCTGACCGTAAAGTTGCCCCGCAGCGGCCAGCCGCTATTGTCACGCGCCCGCAACTGGGGCATGCCCTGATCGGCCGGCCGCGAGCCGCCGGCCCCGAATGAACGAGATCAGTAGCCGCTTCATGTCATCGCCCGTCCGAATCGCGCTCGACGTTATGGGAGGGGACCACGGCGCCGACGTCGTGATTCCCGGCGCCGCCGTCGCGCTGACGCGGCACCCGGACATTCGCTTCCTGCTGTTCGGCGACGAGGCGAAGATCCGCGGCCTCCTCGCCCAGCATCCCAAGCTCGCCGCGGCGAGCACGATCGTCCACACCGACGTCGTCGTCACCATGGAGGACAAGCCGAGCCAGGCGCTGCGGCGCGGCCGCAAGGTCTCCTCCATGTGGAAGGCGATCGACGCGGTGCGGCTCGGCGAGGCCGATTGCGCCGTCTCGGCCGGCAATACCGGTGCGCTGATGGCGATGGCCAAGGTCAACCTCAAGACCATGGAAGGCATCTCCCGCCCCGCCATCGCCTGCCTGTGGCCGACGCTGCGCGGGGAAAGCGTGGTGCTGGATGTCGGCGCCTCGATCGGTGCCAGCGCCCAGCATCTCGTCGACATGGCGGTGATGGGCGCGGCGATGGCGCGCATCGTGTTCGACATCGAGACGCCGAAGGTCGGCCTGCTCAATGTCGGGGTCGAGGAGATCAAGGGCGTCGAGGAGGTCAAGGAGGCCGGGGCGACGCTCAGGGCCGCCGACTATGCCGGGCTCGCCTATCATGGCTTCGTCGAAGGCAACGATATCGGCCGCGGCATTGTCGACGTGGTGGTGACCGAGGGCTTCTCCGGCAATATCGCGCTCAAGACCGCCGAGGGCACCGTCAAGCAGTTCGCCGAATTCCTGCGCGGGGCGATGCGCTCCAGCCTGATGGCGAAGATCGGCTATCTGTTCGCGCGCGGCGCCTTCCGGCTGCTGCGCGAGAAGCTCGACCCCGGCAAGTCGAATGGCGGGGTGTTCCTCGGGCTCAACGGCGTGGTGATCAAGAGCCACGGCGGCACCGATGCCGAGGGTTTCGCCTCGGCGATCGACATCGGCTACGACATGGTGCGTTACGCCTTGCTGTCGCGCATCGAGGCGGGCATCAAGGGGCGGCCGCAGGCGGCCTCCGCCGGCGCTTCGCCCGGCGAGGACGGAACGCAGGCGGCAGAATTGCAGGTTTCATCGTGAGCAGCTTGACTTCAGTGGTGCGCGGCGTCGGCGCCTATCTGCCGGCGCGTGCCCTCAGCAATGCCGACCTCGCCCAGATGGTCGACACCTCCGACGAGTGGATCGTCCAGCGCACCGGCATTCGCGAGCGGCATATCGCCGCCGATGACGAGGTGACGTCCGATCTGGCAATCAAGGCGGCGCAGGCGGCGCTCGCCAATGCCGGGCTCGACGCGCAGGACATAGACCTCATCGTGCTCGCCACCTCGACGCCGGACAACACCTTCCCGGCCTCGGCGGTGACGGTGCAGGCCGGGCTCGGCATCACCCATGGTGCCGCCTTCGACGTGCAGGCGGTGTGCTCCGGCTTCGTCTTCGCGCTGGCGACCGCCGACAATTTTCTCAAGGCCGGCAGTTTCCGCCGCGCTTTGGTCATCGGCGCCGAGACCTTCTCGCGCATCCTCGACTGGTCGGACCGCACCACCTGCGTGCTGTTCGGCGATGGCGCCGGCGCGCTGGTGCTGGAGGCGGTGCCGGCCAGCGGCGCGCCCGACCAGCGCGGCGTGCTGACCACGCATCTGCGCTCGGATGGCCGCCACAAGCACAAGCTCTATGTCGATGGCGGCGTCTCCTCGACCAAGACCACCGGCTATCTGCGCATGGAAGGCCGCGAGGTGTTCCGCCACGCGGTCGGCATGATCACCGACGTCATCACCGATGCCTACAATGCCACCGGAATCGACTCGTCGACCATCGACTGGTTCGTGCCGCACCAGGCCAATCGTCGCATCATCGATGCCAGCGCGGTCAAGCTCGGCATCGCGCCGGAAAAGGTGGTGCTGACTGTCGACCGGCATGGCAATACCTCCGCCGCCTCGATCCCGCTGGCGCTCGCCACCGCGGTGGCGGACGGGCGGATCAAGGCCGGCGACATCGTGCTGCTGGAAGCCATGGGCGGCGGCTTCACCTGGGCCTCGGCGCTGGTTCGCTGGTAGGCTGCACGCCGGCACGGCGTCGATGCGTTCGCCCGTTGACCTGTGCGGGCGACGGCGCCTAGGTTGACGCAGGGCAGCGCCACAACACGAAGAAGGCGGAGACGGGGCAATGGCAGGTCGGACGATCACGCGCGCGGATCTTTGCGAGGCGGTGTATCAGCGTGTGGGACTGTCGCGGACCGAATCCGCCGCGCTGGTGGAGACCGTGCTCACCGAGATCGCCGATTGCGTGGCGAAGGGCGAGACGGTGAAACTCTCTTCCTTCGGCTCCTTCGTGGTGCGCCAGAAGGGCGAGCGCATCGGCCGCAACCCGAAGACCGGCGAGGAAGTGCCGATCGCGCCGCGCCGCGTGATGGTGTTCAAGCCGTCCAACATCCTCAAGCAGCAAATCAACGGCGACGAGGTCACTGAAGAGTGAGCCGAACCGTGTCGTGAGCCGAAGGGAAGGAACCTTCGCCGTGGAGAAGAGCCCGGACGCCTTCCGCACCATCAGCGAGGTCGCCGAAGAGCTCGATCTGCCGCAGCACGTGCTGCGGTTCTGGGAAACCAAGTTCCCGCAGATCCGCCCGCTCAAGCGCGGCGGCGGCCGCCGCTATTACCGACCCGACGACGTGGAGCTGCTGCGCGGCATCCGCCACCTGCTCTACGGGGAGGGCTACACCATCCGCGGCGTGCAGCGCATCCTCAAGGAGGAGGGGCCGCGCTACGTGCAGGCGGTGCTGCGCGAAGCCATGGACGCGCCAGGCGAGGGCGAGCCGGGGAGCGGCGGTTCCGATGCCGGCGAGGGCCGCTCGGCGCCGGAAGCCAGGACATCGTCGCTGAGCGGGTTCTTCGGCCTGCTGCCGGGCCGCCGCGGTGGCGCCTCGACGCGGGAGGTCGAGCCCGAGATCGAGCCGGAGCGCGGGGCATCGCGCAAGCCGGGCCGTCGGCGGCCGTCCGATGACGAACCGAACTTTCTCGACATGCCGCTGCTGCCGGACATCGATCCGCGCCAGACGGAGCCGCGTCATGT
The DNA here is from genome assembly GCF_018390605.1 of Ancylobacter defluvii. Taxonomy (GTDB): domain Bacteria; phylum Pseudomonadota; class Alphaproteobacteria; order Rhizobiales; family Xanthobacteraceae; genus Ancylobacter; species Ancylobacter defluvii. Next base: position 88,758 of record NZ_JAHBGD010000013.1, on the reverse strand, counting down.
CGCGCCGCGCTTCGAGCCGCCGCGCCCTATGGAGCCGCGGCATTCCGAGTCGCGCCATGTCGAGCCGCATCAGGAGCCGAGGCATGTCGAGCCTAGACATGTCGCGCCCCGTTTCGATTCCCCCGACGAGGACGGGCTGGTGTTTCCGTTCCGTGGCGTCGGCGGCGAGCCGGAGCCGCCCATGACGGCATCCCGCCATGCGGAGCCGCCCGAGCCGTTCTCCGCGCCCTATGCGCCGGCATCCGCCGCGCATGAGGAGCCGTCGGCACGGCTGACCTCGTTCCGTCCGCTGCAGGGGCCGGAGGACGGCCTCTCGGACGACGAGGTGCGGCAGCTGAAGGCGGCGCTGGTCGATTTGCAGGAATGCTACCGCCTGCTGCTGGAAGCCCGCCGGGGCGAGGCCTGAGCACGACTCAGGAACCATCGTCCCGGCGCGGCGTTCACTCCGGAATAGTCACTCGACCACGGCGAGGTCGACCCGCGCCACTCCGCGCTGACGAAAGCCGAGGCTTTCCGCTGCGGCGGTCGAGACATCGATGACGCGACCGCGGATAAAGGGGCCGCGATCGTTGATGCGCACCACGACCGAGCGGCCATTGGCCGTGTTGGTCACCCGCACCTTGGTCCCGAAGGGCAAGGAGCGATGTGCGGCGGTGAGGGCACGAGCGTTGTGGCGCTCACCGTTGGCGGTGCGTCCGCCATAGCCGTAATAGGACGCCATCCCACTGGAGGCGGTCGGTTTTTTGGTAGCTGTCGCGTTTGCTGAAGCAGCATTGCCGCTGGCGGCGAAGATGATCGCGGCGGCTAAAGTCGCGCCGGCGACCCGTCCCATTCCCCAAGCCGTCAATACCTCTGTCCTTCTCCCGTTGCATCCACGGGATTCGGATGGAAAAGAAGTGTGTTGGCAGGACAGCTATTTCATGTCTGGAATGTGATTTCGCGAATTTGTCCAAGGAATATTTCAGGCATAATTCGCATTCGCACAGGCTCAATGTGACAGTCTTCGCGACCTATTGTCGAGGCTGTTGGCACTGTCGATGTGGGTTATACGCAAAGAAGATTCAAGACATCATCCGGATGAATTCTTAAGCCTGCCGCAGCGGGAAAAGTAGCCGATTTTCCTCGCGGGAGGTGAGGGTGCCGCGCCTCGTGATCGCGGGGATCACGCCGGGTGGCTTCCGCGTGCGGTTGCCCGCCTCCTCCTCCCGCAGCATGGATTTGTGCCGCCGAGCGGTGCTATGCACGCGGCCAATTCGGGCGTGCCGGATCGCGGCCCGCCGATCGCGCTTGCGAGGAGCATGAGACCATGACGGCGAAAATCAACGCAGCCCGCATCAATGCCGCCCTGGGGCCGGTTGCCGGCGAAGTGACGGAACTGCTCGGCTCCCTCGGCGTCGATCCGGCTCTCTGGCAGGATGGCGGCCGTGCGGTGCGCTCGCCGGTCACCGGCGAGGTGGTGGCCCATGTCGCCGAGGCGTCGGCCGCCGATGTCGGCGCGGCGGTGGAGCGCTCGGTGGCCGCCTTCCATGCCTGGCGCACCGTGCCGGCACCGCGCCGCGGCGAGCTGGTGCGCCTGCTCGGCGAGGAGCTGCGCGCCCACAAGGCCGCGCTCGGGCGGCTGGTGACGCTGGAAGCCGGCAAGATCGTCTCCGAGGGCCTCGGCGAGGTGCAGGAGATGATCGACATCTGCGATTTCGCTGTCGGCCTGTCGCGCCAGCTCTACGGCCTCACCATCGCCTCCGAGCGGCCCGGCCACCGAATGATGGAGACCTGGCACCCGGTCGGCCCGGTCGGCATCATCACCGCCTTCAACTTCCCGGTCGCGGTGTGGTCGTGGAACGCGGCGCTGGCGCTGGTCTGCGGCGACAGCCTGCTGTGGAAGCCCTCCGAGAAGACCCCGCTCACCGCGCTGGCGGTGCAGGCGCTGTTCGAGCGCGCGGCGGCCGCCTTCGGCGATGCGCCGGAGGGGCTGTCGCAGGTGCTGGTCGGGGGCGGCGAGGTCGGCGCGGCGCTGACCGATGATGCCCGCGTGCCGGTAATCTCGGCGACCGGCTCCACCCGCATGGGCCGCATCGTCGGCGAGCGGGTGGCCAAGCGCTTCGGCCGCTCCATCCTCGAGCTCGGCGGCAACAACGCCGCCATCGTCTGCCCCTCGGCCGATCTCGACCTGTCGCTGCGCGGCATTGCCTTCGCCGCCATGGGCACCGCCGGCCAGCGCTGCACCTCGCTGCGCCGCCTCATCGTCAATGAGGGCGTCTATGACGAGCTGGTGCCGCGGCTCGCCAAGGCCTATGGCTCGGTGACCATCGGCGACCCGCGCGCGGCCGGCACGCTCATCGGCCCGCTGATCGACAAGCAGGCCTATGAGGGCATGCAGGCGGCGCTCGACAAGGCCCGCGCCGCCGGCGCCACCGTGCATGGCGGCGAGCGGGTGGCGGTGGCCGGGGCGGAGGAGGCCTATTATGTCCGCCCGGCGCTGGTGGAGATCGAGAGCCAAGTCGAGGTGGTGAAGCACGAGACCTTCGCGCCGATTCTCTATGTGCTGCGCGTCGGCGGCCTCACCGAGGCCATCGCGCTGCAGAACGGCGTGCCGCAGGGGCTGTCCTCCTCGATCTTCACCAACGACATGCGCGAGGCCGAGACCTTCATGTCGGCGGAAGGCTCGGATTGCGGCATCGCCAATGTGAATATCGGCCCCTCGGGTGCCGAGATCGGTGGCGCCTTCGGCGGCGAGAAGGAGACCGGCGGCGGCCGCGAGGCCGGCTCGGACGCCTGGAAGGCCTATATGCGGCGGGCGACCAACACCATCAACTACTCCCGCACGCTGCCGCTGGCGCAGGGCGTTTCGTTCGACGTCGAGGGCTGAGGCCTGGTCTGGCGGGGCCGGGGGGCATTCCAGGGCTCATTCCCCGGCCGGCCGCCAGCGGGTGACGATGCCGGCGGCCTCCGGGCGCGGCCGGTCGGGGCTGTCGACCGTCGGCCGGCCGATATGGATGAAGCCGGCGACCTTCTCGCCGGCCTCCACGCCGACGAGCGCCGCGGCCTGCGGGTCGCGGCCCGGCCATTTCAGCAGCCATTGGCTGGCGAAGCCGAGCGCGCTCGCCGCCACGGTCAATGCCATGCCGGCGGCGCCGGCGGACAGCACCTGGTTCCATTCCGGCACCTTCGCCGCCGGATCCGGCCGGCTCACCACCACCACGGTGAGCGGCGCCCGCTCCAGATACAGCGTCCACATATCGGCCTTGGCGGCCGGCACCTCCGGGTTCTGCCGCGCATAGAGCGCGTCGAGCCGGGCGCCGAGTTCGCGTCGATCCTCGCCCTCGATCACGATGAAGCGCCACGGGGTGAGCCGGCCGTGATCCGGCACCCTCAGCGCCAGCCGGAACAGCAGCGCGCGTTCCTCCGCCGTCGGCGCCGGCCCGCCGAGGCTGCGCAGCGGCGCCGAGCGACGGGCGGCCAGCCGCGCGATCATCGGCTCCACCGCCGGCGGCGGCACGAAGGCGGGATCGCGGAGGAGTTCGGCGGTCGCGTGTTCATGAGCCATGGCGGGTCTCCGGTCGGTGTCGGCGGCGTATGCCGCGACTATACACGAGGCGGGACGGGGAGGGCGCGGCCGGGTATGCGCGGGAGGTACTTGAAGGCGAGGCGCGGAGCCCTAGTTGGCGTTGGGTCAACGGAGCCCGCTTTCATGAGCTTTCTCATCCGCGCTGTGTTCGCCGTCGCCGCCTGCGCCCTGATGGCGGTTGCGGCGGTGCTGCTGGTCTATGCCCCCTATACGGCGCTGCGCCAGGGCCTCGGCGGCGATACGCTGGTGCACGAGGCGCTGCTCAACATCGTCGGCTATCTGATCGTCGCCATCGCGCTGTTCGACGTCGCGAAATATTTCTTCGAGGAGGAGGTGCCCGCCGGCCGCGAAAAGCGCGCCGCCGCCGATGCGCGGCGCGGGCTGACCAAGTTCCTCTCCACCATCATCATCGCCATCTTCCTGGAGGCGCTGGTGCTGCTGTTCGAGACCGCGCGCGAGGAGGTTTCCGAGGTGATCTATCCGGCGCTGCTGGTGGGGATCGGCTGTGTGGCGCTGGTTTCGCTCGGCCTGTTCCAGCGCCTGAGCGCCTCGGTAGAGCAGCAGGTCGGCCCCGAGCGGGAGGCGCGGGCGGAGGCGGCGCGGGATATATCCCCCGCCGAAGCGGCGGCTCCGCTTGCATCGCCGGGATCAAATCGCTAGAGAGACAGCGCCTTACGGCGTCGGAGCGTAGCGCAGCCTGGTTAGCGCACTAGTCTGGGGGACTAGGGGTCGGAGGTTCAAATCCTCTCGCTCCGACCATTATTCCTTGGTTTTGTTCATTTTTTCTGGCTGACTCTAAGAGGCGTCGGGAGCAAGAAAGAACAGAATTCACGGAAAAGGCGGCCGCCGGCGCGAAAAGCCCCGAACAAAATCCCGAAATGTTCTCGGCCGGGATTGCCCATGAGCATCCTCTGCACCCGTCATTCCCGCCCTTAGGCCGTCCCCAATCGGGTCGGGATAGTTCGGGACGGTGCCGATAATCCGCCGGTTCCAGCCGGGCCTCTCTTTCGATTGCCCGGTGCTGATGGATAAAGTGGCGCTTAAGCCCACCGTGTTCTCGGAAAATGACGACAAGCAAGCCGCCGAGGAGGGCGGATCGAGCGTTGCCGCCCTTCCTCGCTACGGCAGTGTGTCATCGCCGGGGCCGACCCTGCCGTCTGCCTGTGCGTCTCGGCTGGGCCGCACATGGCAAGGATCGCACGGGCGGGCGTAATTCGTCGCGGCCGTCGGTATTTGGATGATCGACGAGGGAATAGTCATTATGAATGGCGGGAGCCGGCGCGCCGTCTGGCTTCCTCATTTCGCTTTGAGAATCTATGAGCTTTTCTGTCTTTCATTGGCGTTCGAAGGAAGCACTCGGCAATTTCGGCGATGCCCTGACGCTGCTTTATCTGTCGCGCATGTTCGAAGGGCCGTGCCTGTTTCGGACGGGTACCGTCCATCTGGTCGGTAGTGTCGTGTCCGAGCGCCAGATTTCGGCGACCAGCCGCAGGGATGGTCAGGTGGATGGCGGCCCGGGCCGGGCGATTTTCTGGGGCTGCGGGAAGCGCGACGCGCGACCCTTGTCTCCGCTCGCCGAACGTCGCGCGATCTTTCTGGGTATCCGGGGCGAGCACTCGCGCATCGCCCTGGGCCTGCCGAGAAATACGCCGCTCGGCGATACCGCACTGCTGCTGCCGAAGTTCTACACGCCGGGCACGCATGCGCGGACGCTCGGCAAGGTGCTCTGGGTCCCGCATGTCCACCACCCCAAGGTGAAGCCGGACATCCTCGGTACCGATATGGACTCGGTGGTGATGAGGCCGGCCATTCCCAATACCGTCGCGGCCTGCGAGGAATTCATCGACGCCATCGCTTCCGCCCGCTTCGTCATGGCGAATGCCATGCATGCCGCGGTCGTCGCATTAGCCTATGGCGTGCCCTTTGCCTTCTGGGACGGGAAATATTTGGATGTCCCGTTCAAATGGCAGGACTTCGCGAGCGGGCTCGGCTTCACCTTGCCCTTCGCCCCATCGCTGGCCGAGGGCATGCGGCTTTACGAGCAGGTCCGCCCCGACCGTTTCATGTCGGCCTGGGATCCGGCGCCGCTGATGGAAGTCGCGCCCTATAATTTCCGGACGCCGTCGTGAAGCGCGCCGCCGCCGGTCGCGGGCGTCGCGACTGAAGCGCGGCGTCGCGAGACGCGGTGTGTCCGGCGGTAGGGCCACGGCCTGTTGCGGGTGCCGCCCGGACAATCCGCCGGGTGATCGGGCGATCAGGTGCCGTCGACCGCCGGTCACATGACATTCAGCACGATCGCCGCCAGCACCAGATAGCGCCCGAGCTTGGCGAGGGTGACCAGCAGCAGGAAGACCGGGAACGGCTCGCGCATCACGCCGGCGACGAGGGTGAGCGGATCGCCGATCACCGGCGCCCAGCTCAGCAGCAGCGACCATTTTCCGTAGCGGCGGTACCAATCCTGCGCGCGGGCGAGCTTGGCCGGGCTGGCGGGAAACCACGACCGGTCGGCATAGCGCTCGACGAAGCGGCCGAGCCACCAGTTCACCACCGAGCCGAGCACATTGCCGGCGCTGGCGACGGCGATCAGCAGCGCCGCCGGCTGCGCGCCGGCGACGAGCAGGCCGGCCAGCACGGCTTCCGACTGCATCGGCAGGATGGTGGCGGCGACGAGGGCGGAGAGGAACAGCCCGGCATAGGCAGCGAGATCGATCATCGCCGCCTTATAACCGAGCCGTCGCGGCCCGCCATGATGCCTGGCCACACGGATTTGCCGCCATCGGGCGGCCATGCGGGCGAACTGCGGTATCCTGATCCGCCGATGGGTCAGCTGTTCTGCATCAAACGCAGTGCTGAGACGCGGAATTTACGCTTCTGCCATGGTGCGCCGCACACTATGTTGCCCTCAACCGTGCTGCCCTGCAGCATGGATCAAGAGGAGAATTCATCATGCAGATCGACCAGATCAGCGTCGCCTTGCGGACGGCCTTTGCGCGTCGCCGCCAGTATCGTCAGGTCCAGAGCGAACTTGAGGCCTATAGCGACCGTGAACTCGGTGAGCTCGGCTTCAGCCGCGCCGACATTCACGACATTGCCCGCCAGGCCGCCGAGAGCGTGCCGCAGGCCGCGTTGCAGCGGCGGTTGCGCCTCGTAACCGCCATCTGAAGGCAATTTAGTCCTGCGCATAGCGCATGCCATGCCTCAGCGTTGCGGCTGAGTCGCCTCCGGTAGTGAGAAGGTGGTTTCGCGCTCGCCCGCGGATAGGTCCGCCGGGCGTGCGAACGGCCCTGGCGCCCGTTCCCCCGGCTGGCGCCGGCGGCCGACGTCCCGAAACGACGCATCGAGGCCGTTCGGCACCGTCAACCAAGTGAAGACGAGGTTTTCGTCGCCTTCATTGACGAAGATGTGGCGACGGTGGTGGCCGAGATAAAACGCCGTGCCCGGCCGCATCGGGTGCTCCACCCCCTCGATCACCGCGCGTCCGCGGCCCCGCAGCACGTAGATCACCGTCTCGCCGTGGGCGTGGGCCTGTTCGCGCACATGGCCGCCGGGCGGCAGCGTCTGGGTGCCGAAGCCGAGCGGCTGCGGCATCGCCACCAGATCCGGGGCGAAGATCACCTCGACATGACCGTTGGCCGGCATGGGCTGCCAGTAGCTGGCAGCGGCGCCGGGCTGGCATGCCAGCACCTCTCCCGGTACCGGCTCCGCATCCGCCTCGCGTTCCTCACGCCTCGGATCCTGCATGGTCCTGCTCCCGCTTGCGCGGCAAAGATGAACCCCGCAGATAATGTAGGCATGACAGGCGCCGACCGAAAGCGGTCCGGTGCCGAGGCCGCCGGACGCCGCGGGCGTCAGTCGCGGAAATAGGCCGGCCAGCGGGCGCGCAGGTCCGGGGTGAAGGCGAGCGACTTCGACAGATGGTTGCGCAGCGCCGCCTCCGCCTGCGCGGCGTTCCCCGCGGCGATGCCGGCGACGATGGCGCGGTGATCGGCGATCACCTGTTCGGCCTTGCCGGGTATCGGCAGATGCAGCCGGCGGATACGGTCGATATGGCCGGCGTGCCGCCGCGCCAGCACCCACAGATCCGGCACGCCCACCGCCTCGAAGAACAGCCGGTGGAAGTCGCGATCGGCGACGTGGAAGGCCTCGAGGTCGCCGCGGCCCAGCAGCGCGGCCTGAATGTCGATGGCTGTCTCCAGCGGCGCCACCACCGACCGTCGCTCGGTGTCGTCCATGAGCGCCAATGTGCGCACCGCCTCATGCTCGATGGAGCGGCGGAGGAACTGCGCCTGCCGGGCGAGCTTCAGGTCGATCGGGCTTACGACGGTGGCGTGCTGCGGGAAGATCTCGACGAGGGATTCTTCCTGCAGACGCAGCAGCGCGTCGCGCACCGGCGTCGAGGAAAAGCCGAACAGCTGCTGCAATTCGGCGCGGGCGATCACCGTGCCGGGCGGCAGCTGAAGATTGACGATGCGCTCGCGCAGATAGTCGAACACCTGCGGCGCGGCATGGCGATGGGGATCGCGGGAGGGACGTGGAATCGCGGTCACGTTCATGGTTGTCATCCTACACCAGTCACGGCTTGACTTCACTGATGCATTAGCGCTTTAGTTTGGCCGCGCTCCAAGGAGCCCATCCCGCGCAGACGGGAGTTCGAGGGGAGGCACGAGGCCGCGCCAACGGTCCGCCTCCACCCGGTCCATTCGGACGAACAGGAGGAAACATGTCCCGCGCGATTCTTTCCCGCTTGGTGAACCGTCGCAGCACGCTCGCCTCGCTCTCGGTGCTGGCCGCGCTCGCCGCCGGCCCGCTGGTGCTGCCGGCGCAGGCCTATCCCGACCGGCCGGTCACCGTCGTGGTGCCGTTCCCGCCCGGCGGCGCCTCGGATTCCACCGCCCGCCTCGTCGCCTCCAAGATGCCGGAGGTCCTCGGCCAGTCGGTGGTGATCGACAACCGGCCCGGCGCCAATGGCAGCACCGGCGCCCAGCATGTGAAGAATTCGCCGGCCGACGGCTACACGCTGCTGGTCGGCTCCATCGGCGTCTTCGCCATCAACCCGGCGCTGAACCCGGCGCTCGGCTACGACCCGAAGACCGATCTCGACCTGATCACCGTGGCGGTGCGCACGCCCAACGTGCTGGTCGCCAATCCGAATTTCCCGGTCAATTCGGTGGCGGAACTGGTCGAGTATCTCAAGAAGAACCCCGACAAGGTGACCTTCGCCTCCTCCGGCGTCGGCTCCTCGGATCACCTCACCGCGGCGCTGTTCTGGCAGAAGACCGGCACCTCCGGCATCCATGTGCCCTACAAGGGCGGTGGCCCGGCCATCGGCGACCTCATCGCCGGCCATGCCGACGTGTCGTTCCAGAACCTCGGCGCGGTCGCCAACCACATCAAGGCCGGCAAGCTGAAGGCGCTGGGCGTCACCGCCGCTGACCGCCATCCGGTGCTGCCTGACGTGCCGACCATGAAGCAGGCCGGCGTCGATGGCCTCGACGTCTATTCCTGGCAGGCCGCCGCTGCGCCGAAGGGGCTTCCGGCCGATGTGAAGGCGAAGGTGGTGAAAGCGTTCGCCGCCGGTCTCGCCGCGCCGGACGTGAAGACGAAGTTCAACGAGATGGGCTTCGAGGTGGTGGCCAATTCGCCGGAGGAGTTCGCCGCCTTCCAGAAGGCCGAGGAGGCCCGCTGGCGCGAGGTGGTGAAGGCGGGAAACATCGTGACGCAATAGATGCGGAGTGAAAGGCCGGCTCCGACTCTGCGCGTTGGTGGCTGTCGTGACATTCCCGCGAAGAGCCGTTCGGCTCCCTCTTCCCGAGGGGGGAGAGGGGTGGGTGAGGGGGACGACGCTCCAGGGGGCCGCAATCGCGTACCCCCTCGCCGACCCGCTGCGCGGGGGCCACCTCTCCGCCGAAGTCGGATGTTTCCGGCTTCGGCCTTGCCAGAACCGAACTCGGCAACAGCCGAGTTCGGGCGGGGAGAGGGAAGTTGAAGGAAGAAGATGTACAGCCCCCGCACAGCCCTTTGCCGCCACGCCTCCACAGGTGCCTCATGAACGCCCATCCAAAGAACCGTCCCGCCAAGACGCCCGACCAGCTGCGCAGCGCCCGCTACTTCGCCCATGACGATCTGCGCAGCTTCGGCCATCGCTCGCGGCTGCGGCAGATGGGCTATGCGCCGGAGGACTGGGTGGGAAAGCCGGTGATCGGCATTCTCAACACCTGGTCGGATTTCAACCCCTGCCACGGCCATTTCAAGGACCGGGTGGAGGACGTGAAGCGCGGCGTGTTGCAGGCCGGCGGTTTCCCCTTGGAGCTGCCGGTGCATTCGGCCTCGGAGACCTTCCTCAAGCCCACCTCGATGCTCTACCGCAACATGGCGGCGATGGAGGTGGAGGAGGGGATCCGCGCCCATCCCATCGACGGTGTGGTGCTGATGGGCGGCTGCGACAAGAGCACGCCGGCGCTGCTCATGGGGGCCACCAGCGCCGGGGTGCCGGCGATCTACCTGCCGGCCGGGCCGATGCTGCGCGGCAACTGGAAGGGCAAGACGCTCGGCTCCGGCTCGGATGCCTGGAAGTTCTGGGACGAGCGCCGCGCCGGCAATATCGACGAGAAGGCGTGGAACGAGATCGAGGGCGGCATCGCTCGCTCTTTCGGCCATTGCATGACCATGGGTACGGCCTCGACGATGACCGCCATCGCCGAATCGGTGGGCATGACGCTCGCGGGTGCCTCCTCGATCCCGGCGGCCGATGTCGGCCACAACCGCATGTCGGCGGCCTGCGGCCGGCGCATCGTCGAGATGGTGTGGGAAGACCTCACCCCGGCGCGCATCCTGACCCGGCCGGCCTTTGAGAATGCCATCACCGTGGCGATGGCCATGGGCTGCTCCACCAATGCCATCATTCATCTGATCGCCCAGGCGCGCCGGGCCGGGGTCGATATCGGCCTCGACGATTTTGACAAGGCCAGCCGTCTGGTGCCGGTGATCGCCAATGTCCGCCCCAGCGGCGACGCCTACCTGATGGAGGATTTCTACTTCGCCGGCGGCCTCCCGGCGCTGATGGGGCGGCTGACCGACTTCCTCCACCTCGACGCGCTCACCGTTACCGGACGGACCGTCGGCGAGAACATCGCCGGGGCGCAGGTCTATAATGACGACGTCATCCGCACGGTGGACAACCCGATCTATGCCGAGGGCGCGCTGGCGGTGCTGCGCGGCAATCTCGCGCCGGATGGCTGCGTCATCAAGCCGAGCGCCTGCGCCCCGCATCTGCGCGTGCATACCGGGCCGGCGCTGGTGTTCGACGACTATCCCAGCATGAAGGCGGCGGTGGAGGACGAGAGCCTCGACGTCACGCCCGACCATGTGCTGGTGCTGCGCAATGCCGGGCCGCTCGGCGGGCCGGGCATGCCGGAATGGGGCATGCTGCCGATCCCGAAGAAGCTGATCAAGCAGGGCGTGCGCGACATGCTGCGCCTTTCGGATTCGCGCATGAGCGGCACCAGCTACGGCGCCTGCATCCTGCATGTGGCGCCGGAGAGCTATGTCGGCGGCCCGCTCGCCTTGCTGCGCACCGGCGATCTCGTCAGCGTCGATGTGCCGAACCGGCGCATCGACATGCTTGTCGACGAAGCGGAACTCGCCGCCCGTCGGGCGGCGCTGGTGCCGCCGCCGCCGCATTACGAGCGGGGCTATGGCTGGATGTTCTCGCGCCATATCAAGCAGGCGCATGAGGGCTGCGACTTCGACTTCCTGGAAACCACGTTCGGCGCCCCTGTCGGCGAACCCTCGATCTATTGAGAAGGACCTCCTCCGTGGAACTGCCCGCCAACCATTTCAAGCGCGGCCTTTACGCTGGCGAACAGCAGATCGGCCTGTGGTGCAGCCTCGCCAGCCATGTGAGCGTCGAGATCCTCGCCGGCTCCGGCTATGACTGGCTGCTCCTCGACACCGAGCATTCGGCCAATGAAGTGCCGATGGTGCTGTGCCAGTTGCAGGCCTGCATGGAGAACCGGGTGCAGCCCATCGTGCGCCCGCCGGTGAACGACCCGGTGTGGATCAAGCGCTTCCTCGACGCCGGGGTGCAGAGCTTCCTGCTGCCGATGGTGGAGACCGCGCAGGATGCGGCGGCGGTGGTGGCCGCCACCCGCTATCCGCCGGACGGCATACGCGGCTTCGCCGCCAGCGCGCGCTCGTCCCGCTTCGGCCGGGTGAAGGATTATTACGCCCGCGCCCACGAGGAGATCTGCGTGCTGGTGCAGATCGAGTCCAAGCTCGGCATGGAGAATCTGGAGGCCATCGCCGCAGTGCCGGGGGTCGACGGGGTGTTCATCGGGCCGGGCGACCTGTCCTCGGCGATCGGCTATCTCGGCGACCAGGGAAATCCGTATGTCGTCGATCTCATCGTACAGCTCATCGGCCGCATCGACCGGGCCGGCAACCGGGCGGGAATCCTCACCGGCGACGAGGCGCTGGCCAAGCGCTATATCGAGGCCGGGTGCCTGTTTACCGCGGTCGGTTCCGATGCCGGCCTGCTGGCGCGCGGCTCGGAGGCCTTGAAGAAGCGCTTCAAGCCGTGAGCGGCATCGGTTCACCGCCAATCAATTCACGGCCAATCAATTCACGGCATCGTCCATGATGTTGAGAATCAACACGTTCTTGGCGATGTCGTTGATCGAGGGCGAGGCCTTGGAATCGAGATTGATGCCGGGATATCTCGCCTGCAGCGCCTTGGCGAGGCGGCCGGCGGCATCCGCCACCGACGGGTGGTAGGAGAGGGCGTTGCGCAGCGGCTGGAAGACCTCGGTCGACGAGACATCGACATTGAACCCCGCCGCCTTGGCGACATTGGCGAAGCGCTCCAGCTTCGCCTTGTCGGCCGAGGCGGTGGCGAAGATCCGTACCGTATAGGTGACGGCCGGCGGCGGGGCCGGCGCGGCGTCGGTCGTGGCGGTCTCCGCCGGTGCCGGCTCGGGGGTGGCGGGAGCCGGCGGCTGTGCTGCGGGCGAGCCGGAATTCGCAGCATTATCCGGGCTTTGCGGGGTGGGCGCCTGGGCGGGCGTCGCTGGCGCGTCGGGCTGCGGCGCCTCGGCGATCTGCGGCGCTGGCGCCGGGACCGTCTCGGCGATGGCGGCGGGTGCCGCCAGCTGCGCCGTCCGCAGCCGCGCAACTTCCTCGCGCAGCGGCACCAGGGTCGCCACCACATAGATGAGCAGGCCGGCAATGGCGGCGATCAATGCCAGCGTCACATAGGCGAGCATGTTCGAGGGCGGCTCGGCCGTGGTCTGCAGGTGCTGCGATTCCAGCTCGAGGCGCTTCAGCTCGACCTTCAGCTTCTCGATCTCGATCCAGCGGTGAAAGGCCGTCGGCTCTTCGGGCGGGGTGCGGGCGGCCTTTGGAGGCGTCGGGCGCGGCGGGGAGGGCGGCGTTGCCGGGGGGGACGCAGGGCGTGCCGCCTCAGCCGGCGGCGTTCCGTTGCCATTGCCGTTGCCGTTTTCGAAGGATGGCTCGCGTTTGTCTGTCATTCTCCAGTCTCCCGTGAGCGGAGTGGCCCGGCTGGGACCCGACCGACCTTGTGTCGGCATCCCAGCATGTACCCGAATTGGCGGTGCGGGGTAAGCACCACTGCCGCATGGGAGGGGCGGCGGTGGCAACCGGATTGCCGCAGCATGATTGCCGGTTGGGCGGGCGGCGTATAGGACGGTCCGGTTTCGTCGATAGCGCTGATGCGAGGAGCGTTCATGCCCGATCCGTGGCGGCCGAGCCTGTATCTCGCCGGCCCCGAAGTATTCCGTCCCGACGCATTGGCGGAGGGCGAGCGGCTGAAGGCGGCCTGCGCCGAGCGCGGTGCCATCGGCCTCTATCCCCTGCAGCCGGGGGAGGCGCCAGCGAATGCCGACGAGATACGCGCCCATTGCATCGCGCTGATCCGCCGCGCCGATGCGGTCGTCGCCAATATCAGCCCGTTTCGCGGCGCCCATATGGATCCGGGAACCGCCTTCGAGATCGGCTATGCCGAGGCGCTGGGGCTGCCGGTGTTCCTGTGGTCGAACGACATCCGCGACCTCTCGCAGCGGATCGCCGCCGATCCGCGCCACGGGGCGGATCGCGATGCCGACGGCTGTCTCATCGAGAATTTTGCCAAGCCGGAGAATCTGATGATCGTCGGTGACGGTCAGAAGGTACGCTCAGCGTCGCAGGAGGCGATCGCCGACGCCGTTGCGGGATTGTCCGTCGCAGCGGGCCGGCAGCGGGAGGAGGCGCGCCACCGGGCGATTCACCGCAAAACCCGTATCATGGTACTGGCAGCGATGGTCGTGAGTCTCGCCGCCGCCCTGGCGGCCGGCCCAGCGGTCGACTGGCTGGCCGGCAGGTGAAGACGAGGCCTATGCTGGCTTCGCAGCGCTTCGAGGCATGTCGGCATAGAGGCAAGGCGGAAGGTGGCCTTGACGGAGGACGCCGCAGGTTCCTTCATGCCGGGCTATCAGGCGACGGCACGGTCGTGCCAATCCGGAGACGATGATGACCAGGCATGCAGGCGTTCCCCCCGAGGCTCTTTCGCATGAAGAGCGGCTCGACCGGCTGGGTCGGGTGGCGGTCGAGGTCGGCCTCGGACTGAAGGCCGGTCAGGAACTGGTGATCACCGCCTCTCTCGACGCGCTGCCGCTGGTGCGTCGGATCACCGAGCATGCCTACCAGGCCGGCGCGACGCTGGTGACGACGCTGTTCTCCGACGAGGAAGCGACGCTGATGCGTTTCCGCAGCGCGCCGGATTCAAGCTTCGACGCCGCCTCCGGCTGGCTTTACGAGGGTATGGCGGACGCCTTCAAGAAGGGAGCCGCCCGCCTTGCCATCGCCGGCGAAAACCCCTCGCTGCTGGCCAATGAGGACCCGGAAAAGGTGGCGCGCGCCAACCGCGCCCGCTCCAAGGCCTATATGCCGGCCCTGTCGCTGATCGCCGGCTTCGACATCAACTGGACCATCGTGTCCTATGCCTCGCCCGCCTGGGCAAAGGCGATGTTCCCCGACGATCCGGAGGACATCGCGGTCGCCAAGCTGTGGCACGCCATCTTCGCCGCCTCGCGGGTCGACACGCCGGACCCGGTGGCAGCCTGGGAGGCGCACAATGCCGAGCTCAAGAAGCGCACCGACCTGCTGAACGCCCGACGCTATGCAGCGTTGCGCTTCCGCGGGCCGGGTACCGACCTCACCGTCGGGCTTGCCGACGAACATGAGTGGGCCGGCGGCGCTTCGGTCGCCAAGAACGGCGTCGTCTGCAACGCCAACATCCCGACCGAAGAAGTCTTCACCACGCCGCACAAGCTGCGCGTCAGCGGCCATGTGGCGAGCACCAAGCCGCTCGCCTATCAGGGCACGCTGATCAAGGACATCCGGGTGCGCTTCGAGGAGGGACGGATCGTCGAGGCCCATGCCGCCAGCGGCCTCGACGTGCTCTCCAAGGTGCTCGATACCGACGAGGGCTCGCGCCGGCTCGGCGAGGTGGCGCTGGTGCCGCATTCCTCGCCGATCTCCAAGAGCGGCCTGCTGTTCTTCAACACGCTGTATGACGAGAATGCCGCCAGCCACATTGCGCTCGGCCAGTCCTATTCCAAGTGCTTCATCAACGGTGCCGATCTGACGCCGGAGGAACTGGCGGCGCGCGGGGCGAATTCCAGTCTCATCCACATCGACTGGATGATTGGTTCGGGCGAGATCGACGTCGACGGCATCAAAGCCGACGGCTCGGCCGAGCCGGTGATGCGGCAGGGCGAATGGGCATGATCGCTATCCGCCTGCGAGCCGGAATGCGATGCAGCCGGGGTATCGCTTCCTGATGTCGGTGAACTATGGTGAACTCGTGCCGCGCGGGAATTTCCGGGGGCGTCCGCGCGGATCGGGAGACGGAATGTGAAGTGTCGCTGGCTCGCCTGGTGGAAGGGCTTGCCTGCCTTGGCGCTGCTTTTCGTGGCGGCGGTGTATTTCGCACGCGTGCCCACCGAGCAGGACTTGACCGATCGGGCCGAGGCGTTGCTGATCAATATCGGCGAATCCTGGGCGCATGCCAGCTTCGAAGGGCGCGACGCGAAGCTGGAAGGCGAGGCATTGTCCGAGGAGGCGCGAGTCAAGGTGCGCGGCGAGCTTGCCGCGCTGTCCGGCGTGCGCAGCATCGAGGATCGCACCACTCTGCTGCCGGAACGCCGGCCCTTCACCTTCTCGGTGGTGCGCGACGGCTCCAAGCTGCATCTCTCCGGCTACGTGCCCTCGCGCTGGGCGCGCAAGCGCATCGTCGAGGCGGCGGCGCAGATGGCGCCCGGCGTGGTGGTGACCGGCGACAAGGAATTGACGCGCGCGCGCGGCGTGCCGGCCGGAGACTTTGCCGGCGTGGTGCTGTTCGGCATCCAGCAATTGGCGAAGATGCCGTCCGGCCGGGTGACCATTGCCGACAATTCCTTCTCCATCGAGGGGCGGGCGCCGGACTTCGCCAGCTATGACGCGCTGGAAGTGACCGTTCGCAGCGAATTGCCGACGGATTTCGACCTTGCCCGTTTTGCCGTTCTGCCGCCGGCGGTGGCACCGTTCGTCTGGTCCGCCGAGCGCGAGCAGGATGGGGTGAAGCTCTCCGGCTATATCCCGCTCGGCGATGCGCGCCGGGCCCTGCTCGATCTGGTGCGCAGTGCGGTGCCGGGAGCGGCGATCTCCGACCAGCTACGCCTCGCCGACGGCTCGCCGCCGACCCAGGGCTGGCTTAAGGCGGTGGCCTTCGCGCTCGACCAACTCGGCCGACTGCCGGACGGCAAGGTCGCGCTGTCGGGAACGACGATTGCCATCGAAGGCACCGCGCCGGATTTCGCCTCCTACGATGCTCTCGCCGGAGCGCGGCGCAACCTGCCGGAAGGCTATACGCTCACCCGCTTCGCGGTGGAGCCGCCGACGGTTTCGCCGTTCATCTGGGGAGTGCTGAACGGGGCGAGCGGGCTGCGGCTCACCGGCTTCGCTCCTTCCGAAAACGCCAAGAAGCTCGCCCTCGACGCGGTGCGCGCCGGTTTCCCCGGCTTGCCGGTAAGCGACGAGATGCGCATCGCTGCCGGTGGGCCGCCGGCCGAGGCCTGGGCGAGCGCAACCGCCTTCGGCATCGCCCAGCTGGCACGGCTGCGCGCCGGCTCGGTGCGCGGCCTCGCCACCACGCTCACCATCTCCGGCGAGGCGGTGGATTCGGCGGCCTATGCAGCTGTCAGTGCCGCGCTGTCGAGTTCGGTGCCGAAGGGCTTCGCCCTGCAGAGCGATGTGCGCCCGCCGGTGGTGGCACCCTATGTGTTTGGCATGCGCAAGGAGGGGGAAGGGGTCACCCTCTCTGGTTTCTATCCGACTGTGCAGGCGCATGAGCAGATCATCGAGGCCGTCAAACGCTACCTCCCCGGATACACCGTCAACGACGTGTCGGCGCTGGCGCAGGGGGCTCCTGATGGCTTCGAGGCCGCCGCCCGTCTGGCTCTGCGCGAACTCTCCCGCCTCGACACCGGCGAGGTGCGCTTCGATGACCGCAAGCTGCGGCTTACCGGCACCGCCTTCCATGCCGCGGCGGTTGCCGCCATCGGGGAGGGCCTGAAGCAGGAACTGCCGGCGGGATTCTCGGTCGATCTCGGCCTCGACGTGCTGCCGCGCCGCGAAACCCTGGAGCGCGAGGCGTGCCGCATGGCGGTCGCGACGCTGCTGGAGCGGGGCCGCATCGTCTTCACCGAAGGCGGCGCGCGGCTCGATCCGGTGAGTTACGGGCTTCTCGACCGCGTGGCGTCGGTGGCGGCCGGCTGTCCCGACGTGGCTATCGAGATCAGCGTCGCCCATGCCGATATCGACCCGGACCAGGCGGCGGCACGGGCGCGCACGGTGATCGACTATCTCGCCGAAGCCGGTATCGCGCCGGAACGCCTCTGGGTCGGTCCTTTCGGCACGGTGGCCGCCCAGTCGACGAATCGTTCCGGTTCGGATGGCGGCATCCTGCTCATCGTGAGGTGACGGCCAATGGTCTTTCTGCTGCTTGAACTCTGGCCCTATGTGCTCGGCGCGGCAGCCATCGGCCTGCTGACCGGCTGGTTCTGCGGCTGCGCGCCACATCGCAGCCGCACCCTGGCAGAGGTCGAGGCGCCAGACACCAGTCTGGAGGCCAAGCCGTGACCGCCTTCGCTATCGACACCGCGCTGCTGCTGCTCGCGACCTATATTGTCGGTTGCGCCGCCGGCTGCTGGCTGCGCCGTATGTTGCGGCGGCGCTGAGCCCGCTCAGTCCACCCGTGCGCCGCGCAGGTCCGCCTCGATCTGCAGGCTGCCGCGCGAGCCGAAGCGGGCCTTGTAGACCTGGGCGTTCTCCATCACCCGCTGCACATAATTGCGGGTTTCGGAGAAGGGGATGCGCTCGACCCAGTCGATCGGGTCGACGCTGGGGTCGCGCGGATCGCCATATTGGGCGATCCATTTGGCGACGTTGCCACGCCCGGCATTATAGCCGGCGAAGGTGAGCACATAATTGTTCTGGTAGTTGTCGAGCAGCGCCCGCAGCTCGGCGGCGCCGAACTGCACGTTCACCGTCGGGTTGGTGCGCAGCTGTGCCGGATCGAGTCGGGCGCCGGTGCGGTTGGCGATGGTTCGGCCGGTGGCCGGCATTACCTGCATCAGCCCTGAGGCGCCGGCGCTCGACACGGCCGAGGCGTTGAACATGCTTTCCTGGCGGGTGATGGCGAAGACCAGCGCCCGGTCGACATCCTGCGTGATCGGCTGATAGCGCGGCACGCCGATGGTGGGGAACGCCTCGGCCTCCAGCGGCATGCCACGGCTCAGCGCCACCTTGCCGATCACCGTCATGGTGCGCGCATCGCCATCGGCGCGGGCGACCTCGGAAAGCAGGCCGATCGAGGCAGGATCGGGCAGCCGCTCGGCGAGATCATGGGCCAGCGCCACGGTAAGCGCAGTCTTGTCGAGCTTTTGCAGCAGCTTGAATATCTGCACGCCCTCGTCGCGGGCGAAGGCGGCGCGCTGGGCCGCCCCTGCTGCCGGTGCCGCACGGACCGAGAAGTCGGGCCGGCCGAGGCGGGCACGCGCCAGTTGGCCGTAATAGGCCGAATTGTAGCCGGACGCGGCCTCGTACTGGGCACGGGCATTGGCGGTGCTGCCGAGCGCCTCGGACGCGCGGCCCTGCCAGTAATAGCCACGCGCCAGCGTGGCGGGGTGGGTCTGGCCCTGCGGGATACGGGCAAAATGCTGCTGGGCGGTACGGGCGTCGCCGAGGAAGCGCAGGGCGATCCAGCCGGCGGTGAACTGGGCGTCGGCGATGTAATGCTCGTTCTCGGGCGTCACCGTCTCGGCGGCGATCTTGTAGGCGGTGCGGGCGTCGCCGGCATCGAGCAGGTCGCGGGAGACGAGACGCCGCTCGATCCACCATTCGTCTGTGTCGACGAGCCGATCCGGGTCCTTCGGCGCCGCCGAGAGGGTGCGGGCGGCGGCGGCATCGTCACCGGCACGGCGCTGGATCTTGGCGAGAGCGTAGAGATAGGCCGGATCCGACCGCAGCGAGGCCGGCACGTTCGCCAGCAGCTTGGCGGGATCGCCGGCCGACTTGTTGAACAGGGCGATGCGGGCCTTGGCGAGCGCGGTGACGTCGGCGCCGGCGCGGGCGGCGGCGCGCAGGCCGCGCTCGGCGTCCTCGTTGTAGAGCATCTTGTCGGCGCGGTACTTGTGGTCGGCGCGGCTCAGCACGCCGCCGAACTCGACGATGACGGTGGATTCGGTGTCGGACGACAGCGGGTCGTTGCGCCAGGCATCACGCAGCCACGCCGAGCCATTCGCCTGATCGCCGGCGGCGAACAAGGCGCGGGCGAGGGCGATCTTGCCTTCGCCGGAATACGGCCGCTGCGTGGAGAAGAAGGCGGTGATGGTGGCCGGATCCTTGTTCTCCGCATAGAGCAGATATTCGAGCCGCCGGCGCAGCACGATCGGCGTCGGCAAGGTCGGATGGGCACGCAGGATCGCCACCGCCTGATCGAAGCCGACACCCCGAGCGGTTACCCGCAGGGCGAGCCAGCGCACCAGCGCCTGCGCGCCGGGATCACGCATCCGGTCGGCCATGGCCAGGGCATCGGCGGCATTGCCGCTCTCCACCAGTGCCACCGCCTGCTTGAGGTCGGGCGAGAAACCCGGCGTGCCGGCGAAGGTCGGCGACAGGAACGAGGACGTACCGGCGATGGCGGACGCCGAGGTGAAGGCGCTCGCGCTGAGGGGAATGGCGATCTGGGGCTTTTTCGCCGCCGTGGTGGCGACCGGCTTTTGCGCCGGCTTGGCAGCCGGCTTGGGAACTGGCTTTGCCGCGGCGGTCGCGCCGCCCTTGGCGGCCGGCTTGGCCGGCGGCTTGGGGGCGGCCACGGTCTTGGCGCTTGCCTTCGGCTTCTGCGGCGGTGTCGGCGCAGCGGCATAGGCCGGCATGAAAGGAGCGGTCGCCGCGAGCAGGAGGCTGGCCGCAACGGACAGGATGAAGCCGCAACGGCGACGCGGTTCGAGGCTCATCGGTTCGTGCACTCCCCAGAAACAGACGCCGCCCACGCGACACACACGAGCCCGGATCCGGTTCGCGTCCGTTTTAGTTGTCTCGCGTTCATGTTGACGAAGTGCTAACCACTAGCCGTTCACGCGCTTTGTGATCTGCGCCAACATCGGATCTTGTTGCCTACTCACCCGGCGAAACGAAGGCAGCGTGCCGTAAAGCCGCGTTCTTGCCAAGGAAGATCGGCGCGGATTGCCATAACACCCCTTTCGCCGCGACCGCCGACGCGATATCTGAAAGCCCCTTTGCCGGTGCAAATGCTGCGCCGGGCGCCAATGATCAGAAAATTCCAGGAGCGCGCCATGCCTCACTCGTCGCCCTTTCGTGGTTCCTTTACGGCTCTCGTGACGCCGTTCCGCGATGGCGCGCTCGATGAGAAAGCGCTGCGCGGCCTGATCGACTGGCAGATCGATGAGGGTACGCACGGCCTCGTCCCGGTCGGGACGACCGGCGAGAGCCCCACCGTTACCCATGACGAGCACAAGCGCGTGGTGGAATGGACCGTCGAGCAGGCGGCCGGCCGGGTGCCGGTGATCGCCGGCGCCGGCTCCAACAACACCGTCGAGGCGATCGATCTCGCCCGCCATGCCGAGAAGGCCGGAGCGGATGCGGCGCTCGTCGTCACGCCCTACTACAACAAGCCCAGCCAGGAGGGCTTGTACCAGCACTACAAGGCGATCAACGACGCCATCGGCATTCCGATCATCATCTACAACATTCCCGGCCGGTCCGTGGTCGATATGTCGGTGGAGACCATGGCCCGGTTGTTCGAACTGCCAAATATCACCGGCGTGAAGGATGCCACCGCCAATCTCGCCCGGGTCAGCCAGCAGCGCCAGGCCATGGGTCCGTCCTTCAACCAGCTGTCCGGCGAGGACGCCACGGCCCTGGCTTTCATCGCGCATGGCGGCGATGGCTGCATTTCGGTCGCCTCCAATGTGGCGCCGAAGCTGTGCTCGCAGTTGCAGAACGCCTGCCTCGCCGGCAATTTCCGCGCCGCGTTGGAGTTGCAGGACCGGCTGTTCCCGCTGTTCCAGGCGCTGTTCGTTGAAACTAATCCCAGCCCCACCAAATATGCACTGAGCGTGCTCGGCAAGATTGCCGACGAGGCGCGCCTTCCCATGGTGCCGGTGAGCGAGAAGACCAAGGAGATCGTCCGCGAAGCCATGGTGCATGCGGGACTGATCAACTGAAGACGGTCGGAGTTGGGCTCCGGCACGGAGCTGAGTGAAATGGCCGAGAAGAAGAAGACCCTTTCCCGCAAAGTCGTGGCCGAAAACCGCCGCGCCCGCTTCGACTTCGACATCGGCGAGGTGTTCGAGGCCGGCATCGCTTTGTCCGGCACCGAGGTGAAGAGCCTGCGCGACGGCAAGGCGACGGTGGGGGAAAGCTATGTCTCGGCGAAATCCGGCGAGGCGATCCTCTACAACTCGTTCATCCCGGAATATCTCCAGGCCAACCGCTTCAACCATGAGCCGCGCCGGCCGCGCAAACTGCTGCTGCACATGCGCGAGATCGCCAAATTATGGCAGGCGGTGGAGCGCGAGGGCATGACGGTGGTGCCGCTTCGCATCTTCTTCAACGAGCAGGGCAGGGCCAAGGTCGAGATCGCCATTGCCCGTGGGCGCCAGGCGCACGACAAGCGCCAGGCGCTGAAGGAAAAGGACTGGGCGCGCGACAAGCAGCGCGTGATGCGCGACCGGGGCTGACGCGGCGGCTCGAAAAGCATCGCAGAAAAGCAAAAGGCCCGGACGAGATCCGGGCCTTTTTCGTTTCTCTTCTTCGAAGCGAGCGCAAGCTCAGTCCTTGGCGCGCTCGACATAGGAGCCGTCAGCGGTCATCACCACGATACGGGTGCCCACGCCGACATGCGGCGGCACCGCCGAACGCACGCCGTTCGACAGCATGGCGGGCTTGTAGGACGAGGAGGCGGTCTGCCCCTTCACCACCGGCTCGGTCTCGACCACTTCCAGCGTCACGCGCTGCGGCAGTTCGATGGCGATGCCGTTGCCCTCGTGCATCTTCAGCATGACCTGCATGCCTTCCTGCAGATAGGGCGCCTGGTCGCCGACCACGTCCGGATGCACGGCCACCTGGTCGTAATTATCCGGATTCATGAAGTGGAAGCCTTCGCCATCCGAGTAGAGGAAGGTGTGGGGGCGATCCTCGACATGGGCGCGCTCCACCTGCTCGGTGGTGCGGTAGCGCTCGGAGATCTTCACACCGTCGGAGATGCGGCGCATGTCGAGCTGGGTCACCGGGGTGCCCTTGCCGGGATGGATGTTGTCGGCGGTGAGCACGACATAGAGCTTGCCGTCGATGTCGACCACGGCGCCCTTGCGCAGCGTGCTGGCGATGACCTTGACCATGCGGTCCTCTGGCTGTTGGGTGCGCCGTACAGGGAAAATGGCGCAAACCGGGATTCCTTCGGGCGGTTCCTATACTAGCGCGGCCGCCCGCCGCCAACCCCGGTGCGGCCATGTAATTCCTTGGCGTGACCGTGGAGCCGAGCCGATGCCTAACCTTGAGCCATCGCCCTGGTGGTCGCCGGAGGTCTATGCCGACCGCCGGCCGTTCCTGATCGGGCGCCAGCGCATCCTCGGGGCCTTGCGGATGTTCTTCGCCGGGCGCGACTTCATCGAGGTCGAGACGCCGATCCTGCAGATATCGCCCGGCAACGAGACGCACCTGCACGCTTTCGCGACCCAACTCGTGGCGGCGGACGGGACGGCCGCCACCCGCTATCTCCACACCTCGCCGGAGTTCACCGCCAAGAAGCTGCTGGCGGCCGGGGAGGAACGGCTTTTCACCCTCGCCCGCGTGTTCCGCAACGGTGAGCGCACGGCGCTGCACCATCCCGAATTCACCATGCTCGAATGGTACCGGGCGCGGGAGAGCTACGAGGCGCTGATGGCCGACTGTGCCGCCCTGCTCGCAGCGACGGCGGCGGCGATCGGGGCTGATGTCTTCCGCTATGGATCCCACCTCGCCGATGTCCGCCTTGAGCCCGAACAACTGACGGTGGCGGAGGCGTTCGCCCGTTTTGCCGGCATCGATCTTCTCGCCACGCTCGACGAGCGCGGGGCGACGGATCGCGACGCGCTGTGGCACGCGGCACGACAGGCGGGCATTCGCGTGGCGCCGGACGACATCTGGGCCGATGTCTTCACCCGCCTGATGGTGGAGAAGATCGAGCCCTTCCTCGGCATCGGCCGTCCGACCATTCTGTGCGAGTACCCGATCGGCGAGGCGGCGCTCGCCCGTCCGAAACCCGGCGATCCCCGCGTGGCGGAGCGCTTCGAGCTGTATGTCTGCGGCGTCGAACTCGCCAATGCCTTCGGCGAGCTTACCGATGCCGCCGAGCAGCGCCGGCGCTTCGTCCAGTGGATGGACGAGAAGCAGCGGCTTTACGGCGAACGCTACCCGATCGACGAGGATTTCCTCGCGGCGCTGGCCCGGATGCCGGAAGCGTCCGGCATCGCGCTCGGCCTCGACAGGCTGGTGCTGCTGGCGACCGGGGCGCGGCGCATCGAGGATGTGCTGTGGGCGCCGGTCGCGCCCTGATCAGGGCAGCGTATCGACATGCGCCCGCACGGCGGCGAAGACGCTGCGGAACATTTCCGGGGTCAGCACGCCAGTATTCGTGTTGTAGCGGGAGCAGTGATAGCTGTCGAACAGCACCACGTCGCCGAGCCGATGCACCGCCCCATGCGCGAACTTATGGTGCGACAGCTTCTCGCCATGGGCGGCCAGCACCTGATCATGGGCGATCTTGCCCAGCGCGACGATGGCGCCGAGATTCGGCAACTGGGCGATGGTGGCGGCGAGGAAAGGCCGGCAATTGCGCATTTCCTCGGTGGTCGGCTTGTTTTCGGGCGGCACGCAGCGCACCGCATTGGTGAGGCGCGCGTCCTTCAGCCGCAGCGTGTCGTCTGGCCGCGCCTCGAATTTCCCGGCGGCGAAACCGTAGCGGATCAGCGTGTCGTACAGCAACTCGCCGGCATAGTCGCCGGTGAACGGCCGGCCGGTGCGGTTGGCGCCGCGCAGGCCCGGCGCGAGGCCGACGATCAAAAGACGGCCGTCCACCGGTCCGAAGGACGGTACCGGCGCGTTGTGCCAATCAGGTTCGGCGGCCCGCCATTGTTCCCGGAACGCCACGAGGCGCGGGCATAGCGGACAATCCCGCGCGGGCTCCGCCGCCCGCGCGGGGGATGCATCCATCTGGATCAACGGTCGGCGAGCTCCTCGTCGCCACCGGCGGGCGGCGAGGGCGGGCTACGCCGCTCCAGAAAACGCGGCGGCTCGCTCATGCGGCCGGTGCGCTCGTTGGGATCGCGACCGATACGCGCCTGCAGGTCGACAAGGTCGATGAAGGCATCGGCCTGACGGCGCAGTTCGTCGGCGATCATCGGCGGCTGCGTGTTGACGCTGGAGACAACACTCACCCGCACACCCTTGCGCTGCACCGCCTCGACCAGCGAGCGGAAGTCGCCATCGCCGGAGAACAACACGAGGTGATCGACATGAGACGCGAGCTCCATCGCATTGACCGCGAGCTCGATGTCCATGTTGCCACGTACGCGCCGCCGCCCCTGACTGTCGGTAAACTCGCGGGCCGGCTTTGTTACAACTGAATAGCCGTTGTAATCCAGCCAATCCAGCAGCGGGCGGATTGAGGAGTATTCATTGTCTTCGACGAGCGTTGTGTAGTAAAAGGCTCTCAATACATAACCGCGGCTCTGAAACTCCTTGAGAAGTCTCTTGTAGTCGATGTCAAATCCAAGAGACTTCGTTGCTGAATAAAGGTTCGCACCATCAATAAATAGGGCAATTTTTTCCATGGGCTGGACCATTACGGCGTTTACCTAATCAATACGTTCAAATGAAGCTCCGTCTTCCGCTTGACGAAACTGACTTTCCGCCCCGTAAGCGATTCATAGCGCAATTTTGCGGGTGTGCGCGGTGAAATTCATGCTGGAGAGCGTTGAAAGTTGCGATTGTGATGCTCCGGTTCGGGGGATCGCTTGCTCTCCCGGAAGGCATGCGTTAAGGCAGCGCTTTCCGAATTAACTCACAGGAGTGCCGGAGCATGGCTCGCGTCACCGTCGAGGATTGCGTCGACAAGGTCGACAATCGCTTCGAACTCGTTCTTCTGGCCGGCCATCGCGCGCGCATGATCGCGTCGGGTTCGCCGATTACGGTCGATCGCGACAATGACAAGAACCCGGTCGTCGCCCTTCGCGAGATCGCCGACGAGACCATCTCGCCGGAAGATCTGAAGGAAGACCTCATCCACTCGCTGCAGAAGTTCACCGAGGTCGACGAGCCGGAGGCCGAGACGGTTCCGATGATCGCGTCGGGCGGCAGCGAGGGCGGCGCTGATGATCCCGACGTCATGCTCGACCGCATGACCGAGGAAGAGCTGCTCGCCGGCCTTCAGGGCCTGGTGCCGCCGGAGCCGAGCGACGACGAGGAAGGCTGAGGCCATCCTCGCATTCGGCGTCTGCCCTTGTGCAGCCCGGCCTCGTGCCGGGCTGTTGCTTTTGCGGCGTAATTTCCGATCCGGTGCTTGCGTTGGCCTTGCCGGCAGACATATCTAGCCGTCTGGAACGGACGGGTCGTTCCTTCGCGAGATCCCTGTCATGATGCGGCAGTACGAGCTCGTCGAGCGCGTGCGCCGGTATAATCCCAATACCGACGAGGCGCTGCTCGATCGCGCCTATGTCTATGCCATGCGTGCGCACGGCACGCAGAAGCGCGCCTCCGGCGACCCCTATTTCTCGCACCCGCTCGAAGTCGCGGCGATCCTCACCGACCTCAAGCTTGACGATGCCACCATCGTCGCGGCGCTGCTTCACGACACCATCGAGGACACCGACGCCACCCGCGACGAGATCGACAGGTGGTTCGGTCCGCAGATCGGCGCCCTG
Source organism: Ancylobacter defluvii (assembly GCF_018390605.1). Classification (GTDB taxonomy): domain Bacteria; phylum Pseudomonadota; class Alphaproteobacteria; order Rhizobiales; family Xanthobacteraceae; genus Ancylobacter; species Ancylobacter defluvii. The sequence goes on along the minus strand of NZ_JAHBGD010000013.1, from coordinate 62,676 downwards.
GTCGAGGGCCTCACCAAGATCAAGAAGCTCGACCTCGTCTCCAAGCAGGCCAAGCAGGCCGAGAACCTGCGCAAGCTGCTGCTGGCCATTGCCGACGACGTGCGCGTACTGCTGGTCAAGCTCGCCGACCGGCTGCACAACATGCGCACGCTGAAATGGGTGCCGGAGGAGAAGCGCAACCGCGTCGCGCAGGAAACGCTGGATATCTATGCCCCGCTCGCCGGGCGCATGGGCATGCAGGACATGCGCGAGGAGCTGGAGGATCTGGCCTTCCGGCAGCTCTCGCCCGAGGCCTATGATTCCATCCTCGGCCGCCTGAAGGCGCTGAAGGATCATAATGGCGAACTGGTTGCGGCGATCGAGCGGGAATTGACCGACGCGCTGAGCCAGAAGGGCCTCAATGCGACGGTGAAGGGGCGCGAGAAGCGGCCTTACTCGATCTGGCGCAAGATGGAGCAGAAGTCGGTCGCCTTCGAGCAGCTCTCCGACATTTATGGGTTCCGCCTCATCGTCGGCACGGTGCAGGAATGCTATGCCGCGCTCGGCGTGGTGCACACCAAGTGGCGCGTGGTGCCGGGCCGCTTCAAGGACTATATCTCAACCCCCAAGCAGAACGATTACCGCTCGATCCATACCACTGTGGTCGGCCCAGGCCGCCAGCGTGTCGAGCTGCAGATCCGCACCCGTCAGATGCATGAGATCGCCGAATACGGCATCGCCGCGCATGCGGTCTACAAGGATGGCGAGCCGGTGGCCGCGGCGGGCGAGGATCTGCTGACCCGTGATTCCAACGCCTATGCCTGGCTGCGCCGGACTATCGAACTCCTCGCCGAAGGATCGAGCCCGGAGGAGTTCCTCGAACATACCAAGCTCGAGCTTTTCCACGACCAGGTGTTCTGCTTCACGCCGAAGGGGCGGCTGATCGCGCTGCCGCGCGGGGCGACGCCGATCGACTTCGCCTATGCGGTGCATACCGGCGTCGGCAACATGGCGATCGGCGCCAAGATCAACGGCAAGGTCTCGCCGCTGGTGTCGCGTCTCCACAATGGCGACGAAGTGGAAATCATCACCTCTCCCAGCGCGACGCCGCCGGCGGCCTGGGAATCCATCGTCGTCACCGGCAAGGCGCGCGCGGCGATCCGCCGAGCGACCCGTGTCGCGGTGCGTGCGCAATATGCCGGGCTCGGACGCCGCATGGTCGAGCGGGCGATGGCACGGGCCGGCAAGGCGTTCTCCGACGACAAGCTTGCCGGCTCGGTCGGTCGTCTCGCCCGCACGACGCCGGAAGAAGTCTATGCCGCCGTCGGTTTGGGAGAGCTCAAGGCCGACGACGTGGTCAAGGCGCTCTATCCCGAATGGACCGGACCGCGGCCGGAGGAAAAGCAGGCGCCCAAGGGCGAGGGCTGGTTCGAGCTGGAGCGTGGCCAGAGCCTCAAGTTCAAGATACCGGGCGTCGAGATCGCGCCGGACCCGAAGACCTCCATCCCGATCCGCGGCATCAACCGCGAACTGCCGGTGCGTTTCGCGCCGAATGGCGGCGCCGTGCCGGGCGACCGTATCGTCGGCATCATGACGCCGGGCGAGGGGATCACCATCTACCCGATCCAGTCGCCGGCGCTGCAGGATTTCGAGGAAGAGCCGGAGCGCTGGCTCGACGTGCGTTGGGACGTCGACGAGGACGATCCGCAGCGCTTCCCGGTGCAGATCGTGGTGGTGGCGACCAACGAGCCGGGCTCGCTCGGCCAGATCGCTCAGGTGATCGGTGAGCGCGACGGCAATATCGAGAACCTCAACATGTCCTCGCGCTCCCCCGATTTCACGCGCATGGTGATCGATATCGGCGTCTACGACCTGCGCCACCTCAACGGCATCATCTCGGACCTGCGCTCGCGGCCGGTGGTCTCCAGCGTCGAGCGCGTCAACGGCTGACGCGTTCCTGCTGTGCCAGCTCCGCCGGAACCCGGCGGCCTTCATCGCGTTGTCGCTTCGAAAGGCCGCAACGGCCGGGATGAAGGAGGCGATGATGGTCGAGATCGTTCACAGCGCGATGCGCATCCTCGCCGGCTTCGTCAAGCAACTGAGCGGTGGCACATTGGGCAATGGCGCATTGGAGGCCTTCGGCCGTGTCGACGCGCTCGTCGGCCGGGCCGAGCTGGTCGCGGTGCGGGTCCGTTCCCGCAGCGGCCGTATACATCACTGAGGCGCAAGCGCCTCGCTCTCCGACACAGGATTGAAGAAGCATGCGTATCCGATATGGATTTCGGATGGCGCTGGACTGTGCCAATCCGACCCCGGCGACCTTCGCCGTCGACGTGCACAGCTCGCGACATCAGGACGTCATCGTGCAGTCACCGATGTTCCTGCAAAGCGGCGGGCAACGCTCGCTCGCCAACATCATGTCGCTCGACATGTTCGGCAATGTCCGGCGGCGGGTGGTGCTGCCGGCCGGGCGCACCGAGATCGAACATCACGGTGTCATCCGTGATTCCGGCGCGGCGGATGTTGTAAACGTCGCGGCCCGGCAGTCGTCGCTCGACGAGTTGCCCGAGGATGTGATGGTATTCCTGCTCGGCAGTCGCTATTGCGAAACCGATCTGCTGACCAGCGAGGCGTGGTCGCGCTTCGGCACGGTGCCCGAGGGCTGGGCGCGGGTGCAGGCGATCTGCGACTTCGTGCACGACCATGTCCAGTTCGGCTATGCGCATGCCGATTGCACCCGCTCAGCGGTGGGGGTGCTGAAGGAAAAGCGCGGCGTCTGCCGTGACTTCGCGCATCTCGCCATTGCCTTGTGCCGGGCGATGAACATCCCGGCACGCTATTGCACCGGCTATCTCGGCGACATCGGCGTGCCGCGCGATCCGGCGCCGATGGATTTCAGCGCCTGGTTCGAGGCCTATCTCGACGGTCGCTGGTACAGCTTCGATGCCCGGCACAACAAGCCGCGTATCGGCCGTGTGGTGATGGCGCGGGGACGCGATGCCACCGATGTGCCGATCGTCTGCACCTTCGGGCCGCACCAGCTCGCCAGCTTCGAGGTGTGGACCGACGAGATGGCGGTGAGCGAGTCGGTGGCGGCCTGATAAGGCTGCCTCCATGGCGTGCGAGGTGACGCGGACCGGCGGATGAGCTATCACCCGCCGGTCCATTCCCTTGCCCGATCGGTTTGCCGTCATGACTCAAGACGAGGTCCTCGCCGAGTTCCGCGCCGCCGGCGCCCTGCTCGAGGGGCATTTCATCCTTTCCTCCGGCCTGCGCAGCCCGGTGTTCCTGCAGAAGATGTTCATCTTCATGGATCCGGCCCGCACCGAGCGGCTCTGCCGGGCGCTTGCCGAGAAGGCACAGGCCGCCTTCGGCCCGATCGACTATGTCGTCTCGCCCGCCATGGGCGGCATCATCCCCGGCTACGAGACCGCTCGCCATCTCGGTGCCAAGGCGGTGTTCGTCGAGCGCGAGGACGGCCAGTTCGTGCTGCGTCGCGGTTTCTCCATTCCGGAGGGCGCGCGGGTACTGATGGTGGAAGACATCGTCACCACCGGCCTGTCGTCGCGCGAATGCCTCGCCTCTATCGCCCACCACCCCGGCAAAATCGTCGGTGCCGCCTGCCTGATCGACCGCTCCGGCGGCAAGGCCGATCTCGGCGTGCCGCTGGTGACGCTGGCGAGCCTCGACATTCCCAGCTACGCGCCCGACCGGCTGCCTCCGGAACTCGCCGCCCTGCCGGCGGTGAAGCCTGGCAGTCGCGGCATCCAGGGAGCCAAGGCATGAGCGCCCCGGCCTCCCTCGTCGTTGTGCCGCCTATCCGCCTCGGCGTGAACATCGATCACGTCGCCACGGTGCGCAACGCGCGTGGCGGGGCGCTGCCCGATCCGGTGCGGGCGGCGATGCTGGCCGCCGCCGCCGGGGCCGACGGCATTACCGCGCATCTGCGCGAGGACCGTCGCCATGTGCGCGACGATGATATGCGTCGCCTGCGCGAGACGCTGACCATCCCGCTCAACTTCGAGATGGCGGCGACGCATGAGATGGTCGCTATCGCGATCGAACTGAGGCCGCATGCCTGCTGCCTGGTGCCGGAACGCCGCGAGGAACGCACCACCGAGGGCGGGCTCGACGTCATCGGCGGTGGCATCGATCTCGCGCACCGGGTCGAGCAACTGGCGACGTCCGGCATCCGGGTGTCGCTGTTCGTCGCTCCCGATACCGACCAGATCGTGCGAGCGGCCGACATCGGCGCGGCCGTCGTCGAGCTGCATACCGGCAGCTGGTGCGATCTCCGCGTGGCGGGACGGCAGGACGAGGCCGTCGCCGAGCTGGAGCGGCTCACCGGCGCGGCGGAACAGGCGACGACGCTGGGGCTCGAAGTCCATGCCGGTCACGGGCTCGATTACGTAACGGCAGAGATCATGGCCGCCAACGCCCATGTCCGCGAGTTGAACATCGGTCATTTCCTGGTCGGCGAGGCGATCTTCGAAGGGCTGGAGACGGCGATCCGGCGCATGCGCGCGGCGATGGCGCGTGGCCGGGCGCAGTTGCGCGCCGGCAAGGCGGCCTGAGGCCGGCAGGATTGGGGGACGCATGATACTCGGCATCGGCTCCGACATCACCGACGCCCGGCGCGTCGCCGAAGTGCTGGAGCGCCATGGCGAGCGCTTCATCGAGCGCGTGTTCACGCCGGTCGAGCGGGCGAAATCGGAGCGGCGCGCGCGCCGTGCCGAGAGCTATGCCAAGCGCTTCGCCGCCAAGGAGGCGTGCGCCAAGGCGCTCGGAACCGGGCTGGCCCAGGGGGTGTTCTGGCGCGACATGGGGGTGGTCAACCTGCCGTCCGGCCGCCCGACAATGCAGCTGACCGGCGGTGCCAGGGCGCGGCTCGACGCGATGACTCCGCCGGGCTACGAGGCCCGCATCGATCTCACCATTACCGATGACGGGCCGCTGGCCCAGGCCTTCGTGATCATCAGCGCGGTGCCGAGCGGATCGCCTGGTCCCGGTGCGTAAGCTCCGGCGATCGTGAAGCGCGCGCGTTGCCGCAGGCGTGGCGAGCGGCTATAGGAGCCCGATGACCTCGACGCAGGGGGTGCCGTGCCGGCGGCAGCCGGAGCGCGGCTGAGCGGAAAGCACGATGAGCGCAACAACCGAACCGAAGAAGAAGGAAGGCGGCCTGGGCGAGACTGCCAAGGTCATTCTCCAGGCCTTCCTGATCGCCCTCATTATCCGCACCTTCCTGTTCCAACCATTCAACATCCCATCCGGCTCGATGAAGGAAACGCTGCTGGTCGGCGACTATCTCTTCGTGTCGAAGTTCAGCTACGGCTACAGCCGCTTCTCGCTGCCGTTCTCGCCGCCGCTCTTCGACGGCCGCATCCTCGGCTCGACGCCGAACCGCGGCGACGTGGTGGTGTTCAAGCTGCCGCGCGACGAAAGCACGGACTATATCAAGCGGGTCATCGGCTTGCCGGGCGACCAGATCCAGATGATTGGCGGCGTCCTGCACATTAACGGCCAGCCGGTGAAGCGCGAAGATGCCGGCTACTGGATGGACGACGAAGGCGGTGGCCGCGTGCAGCGCGTGAAGCGCTGGACCGAGACGCTGCCCAACGGGGTCAGCTATTACACGCTCGATCTGGTCGACAACGGTTTCTACGACAACACGCCCGTCTATCAGGTGCCGCCCGGCCATTATTTCATGATGGGCGACAACCGCGACAATTCCACCGATTCGCGAGTGCTCAGCCAGGTCGGCTATGTGCCCTATGAGAATCTGATCGGCCGCGCCCAGGTGATCTTCTTCTCAGTCAAGGAAGGCGAGGCGGCCTGGCAGGTGTGGAAGTGGCCCTGGACGGTGCGCTGGGACCGCCTCTTCTCTTTCGTGCGATGAGCCGGTCTTCCAAAGGCGACGAGCGTTCCGGCGACCTTGCGGCGCTCGAGCAGGCGCTTGGCCATGTGTTCGCCGATCCGTCGCATCTGGCGCTGGCGCTGACCCACATCAGCGCGGTCACCGGCGTCCAGGGAAGCCGGGCGCGGGTGAAGTCCTATCAGCGGCTCGAATTCCTCGGAGACCACGTGCTCGGGCTCGTGGTCTCCGACATGCTTTACCGCGCCTATCCGGACGCCGAGGAGGGCGAGCTGTCGCGCCGGCTCTCCGACCTCGTCTGTGAGAAGGCCTGCGCCGAGGTGGCGCAGGAGATGCGGGTTGGCCTCTTCCTGCGGCTCGGCGCCGGCGAGGAACGCACTGGCGGGCGCAACCGGCAGGCCATCCTGGCCGACATTGCCGAAGCGGTGCTGGCGGCCGTCTATCTCGATGCCGGCTTTCCGGCCGCGGAAAAGCTGGTGGAGCGCTTCTGGCGGCCCCGGCTCGAACGTCGCGGCAGCGCCGGCCGCGATCCCAAGACGGCGCTGCAGGAATGGGCCCAGGCGCGCGGGCTGCCGCCGCCGCATTATCGTCTGGTGGAGCGCGAGGGACCGGACCATAATCCGCAGTTCCGTATCGCGGTCGAAGTGCCAGGATGGGAGGCTGCAGAAGGTACCGGCTCCTCCAAGCAAAGCGCCCAGAAGACTGCGGCGGCTGCCTTTCTCGAACGAGTTTCGTCATGAATGACCCAGACGCCGATATCGGCGCCACTCCCGACGTCGCCACGCGCTGCGGTTTCGTCGCTCTCATCGGGGCGCCGAATGCCGGCAAGTCGACGCTGACCAACGCGCTGGTCGGCACCAAGGTGTCGATTGTCTCGCACAAGGTGCAGACCACGCGCTCGCTGGTGCGCGGTATCGCCATCGAGGGGCGGACGCAGATCGTGCTGGTCGATACGCCCGGCATCTTCGCGCCCAAGCGGCGGCTGGAGAAGGCGATGGTGCGCTCCGCCTGGGGCGGGGCGGGCGACGCGGATGCGGTGGCGCTGCTCATCGACGCCCGCGTGGGCATCACCGAGGAGGTGGAGGCGATCATGCGCGGCCTCGCGCAGGTGAAGCGCCCCCGCGCGGTCATCCTGAACAAGATCGACCTGGTGAAGCGCGACAGCCTTCTCGAACTCGCCGCCAAGGTGGCCGAGCACATAACCCTCGACCGGGTATTCATGATTTCGGCGCTTGAAGGCGACGGGCTCGTGCAATTGCGCCAATGGCTGACCGAGGTGCTGCCGGAAGGGCCGTGGCTCTATCCCGAGGACCAGATCTCCGACGCGCCGATGCGGATGCTGGCGGCCGAGATCACCCGCGAGAAGCTGTTCCATCGCCTGCATGAGGAGCTGCCCTACCGCTCGACGGTGGAGACCGATAGTTGGCAGGAGCGCAAGGACGGCTCGGTGCGCATCGAGCAGACCATCTTCGTCGAGCGCGAGAGCCAGCGGAAGATCGTGCTCGGCAAGGGCGGCGACACCATCAAGGCGATCTCCATGGCGGCGCGCAAGGAGCTGACCGAGATCGTCGAGCAGCCGGTGCATCTGTTCCTGTTCGTCAAGGTGCGCGAGAATTGGGCGGATGATCCGGAGCGCTATCGCGAGATGGGGCTGGAATTCCCCGACGGCGACTAGGCCGCCGCAGGATCGGGGCAGGACGCCGCGATGGAATGGACCGACGACGGCATCATCCTGGGGCTTCGCCGCCTTGGCGAGGCGAACGCCATCGTCGAAGTGCTGACGGCCGGGCATGGGCGCCATCTTGGGCTGGTGCGCGGCGGCGGCTCGCGCCGGCAGGCACCCTCTTTGCAGCCGGGCAACAGCGTGCATGTCGCCTGGCGGGCACGGCTCGACGAGCAGCTTGGCGCCTTCACGCTGGAGGTGACGCAGGCGCGGGCCGAAGGGCTGATGCGGCAGGCGCATTCGGCCTTCGCCGTCAGCCATCTCGGCAGCCTCGTCCGGCTGCTGCCGGAACGCGATCCGCATCCCGAGCTCTATGCGACGCTGGCGGCGGTGATCGAGCATCTCGACGAGCCTGCGCTGGCGGGCATGCTGCTGGCGCGCTTCGAGCTCGTCATGCTGGCCGAACTCGGCTTCGGTCTCGATCTCGACAGCTGCGCGGCAACCGGCGGGCGCAACGATCTGCTCTATGTCTCGCCGAAATCCGGCCGGGCGGTAAGCCGTGACGCTGGCGAGCCATGGCGGGCGCAGCTCTTCGTGCTGCCCTATTTCCTGATCGGCGAGGTCGCGGAGCCCCCCGCCATGGAGGATCTGCAGGCCGCTTTCGAGCTCACCGGCCATTTTCTCGCCCACCGGGTGTTCGAGCCGCGCGGGGCGGAGATGCCGGACACCCGTGCCGCCTTCCTGCATGCGGTGCTGCGCGGCGTCCCGCCGAGGCGGCCGGACCTGTAGGTCGTCGCCGTTTCTTTTGCGCCACAAGCCTTTGGATAGATTTGCGTGCGGCGTGTTCGCGTCTTGTTCTTGTCGCGCATTCGCGGTAGCGAGAGGATATGGGAGAGGGACCGATTCCGACTGACGAGGGCACCATCGAGCCAGTCGGCCTCAAGGCCGCGCTCGAAGAGCGCTATCTTGCCTATGCGCTGTCGACCATCATGCACCGGGCGCTGCCGGATGCGCGCGACGGGCTGAAGCCGGTGCATCGCCGTATTCTTTACGGCATGCGGTTGCTCAGGCTCGACCCCGGCGGCGGCTTCCGCAAGAGCGCCAAGATCGTCGGCGACGTGATGGGCTCCTTCCACCCGCACGGCAATATGGCGATTTACGACGCCATGGTGCGCCTGGCACAGGACTTTGCCCAGCGCTACCCGCTGGTCGACGGGCAGGGCAATTTCGGCAATATCGACGGCGACAACGCCGCGGCCGAACGCTACACCGAAGCCCGCCTGACCGAAGTGGCGCGGCTGATCCTCGACGGCATCGACGAGGACGCGGTCGCCTTTCGGCCGAATTATGACGGCACCGCCGAGGAGCCGGTGGTGCTGCCGGGCGGATTTCCCAACCTGCTTGCCAACGGCTCGACCGGCATCGCGGTGGGCATGGCGACCTCGATTCCGCCGCACAATGCCGCCGAGCTGTTCGATGCCTGCCTGCATCTGATCGACCATCCGCAAGCGACCACCGACGACCTGCTGCAGTTCGTGAAGGGGCCGGATTTCCCGACCGGCGGCGTCGTCATCGAGTCCCCGGCCTCCATGGCGGACGCCTATGCCACCGGGCGCGGCGGTTTCCGCCTGCGCGCGCGCTGGCACAAGGAGGAGACCGGCCGCGGCACCTATATCGTGGTGGTCACGGAGATTCCCTACGGCGTCGCCAAGTCGCGGCTGGTCGAGAAGATCGCCGACCTGCTCAACGAGAAGAAGCTGCCGCTGCTGGCCGATGTCCGCGACGAATCCGCCGAGGATGTCCGTCTCGTGCTGGAGCCGCGAGCGCGTAACGTCGATGCCGAACTACTCATGGAGAGCCTGTTCAAGCTCACCGAGCTCGAAACGCGCTTCCCACTGAACATGAACGTGCTGGTCGGCGGGCTGGTGCCCAAGGTGGTCAGCCTCGCCGAGGTGCTGCGCGAGTGGCTGGACCATCGACGCGACGTGCTGCTGCGGCGCTCGCGGCATCGTCTGGCGCAGATCGAGCATCGTCTGGAGGTGCTCGGCGGCTATCTGATCGCCTATCTCAACCTCGACGAGGTGATCCGCATCATCCGCGAGGAGGACGAGCCGAAGCCGGCGCTGATGGCACGCTTCGAGCTCTCCGACGTGCAGGCGGAAGCCATTCTCAACATGCGGCTGCGCAGCTTGCGGCGGCTGGAAGAATTCGAGATTCGCAAGGAGCACGACGCGCTGTCCAAGGAGAAGGACAAGCTGGAGAAGCTTCTCGGCTCGGAGACCCGGCAGTGGAAGGCCATCGGGGCCGAGATCGCCAAGACCCGCGAGATGTTCGGCCCGGAGACCGAACTCGGCAAGCGCCGTACCGATTTCGGCGAGGCCGCCGCCCATGCCGCCGATGCGGTGATCGAGGCGCTGGTGGAGCGCGAGCCGATCACCGTGGTGGTGTCGCAGAAGGGCTGGATCCGCGCGCTGAAGGGCCATGTCGCCGACCTCGCCACGCTCACCTTCAAGGGCGACGATTCGCTGAGGCTCAGCTTCTTTGCCGAGACCACCTCGAAGCTGCTGGTCTTCGCCACCAATGGCCGCTTCTACACGCTGGATGCCTCCAAGCTTCCCGGCGGCCGTGGCCATGGCGAGCCGCTGCGCCTGTCGATCGATCTCGAGCAGGAAGCCGACATCGTCGATGTCACCGTCTATCAGGGCGGGCGCAAGCTGCTGGTGGTGGCCAAGGAGGGGCGCGGGTTCCTGGTGGCGGAGGACGATTGCGTCGCCAATACCCGCAAGGGCAAGCAGGTGCTCACCGTCGATGCGCAGGATGCCTGCCGGCTGGTGGTGGCTGCGGGCGACAGCGTCGCGGTGATCGGCGAGAACCGCAAGCTGCTGGTGTTCCCGCTCTCGCAGGTGCCGGAAATGGCGCGCGGGCGCGGCGTGCGGCTGCAGCGCTACAAGGATGGACAGATGTCCGACCTCAAGGTGTTCGCACTTGCCGACGGTCTCACCTGGCTCGACACATCGGGGCGCACCTGGACGGTGACGGACCTGACCGAATGGCGCGGCGAGCGTGCGAGTGCCGGTCGTTTGCCGCCTAAGGGATTCCCGCGAAATAATCGGTTCTGACGACGCGCAACTTATTGGTTCGCCGTTGATTGTGTCTCTTAAGGCATGAGTTGCCGGCTATCGAAAAGACCGGGGGCATGCCTATTCGGCGCTCTCGACCCGCTCCCAGCCATGCGCGGTCAGGCGTTCCTGCGGCAGGAACTGGCTCTTGTAGCCCATCTTGGCGGAGCCATCGACCCAATAGCCGAGATAGACATAGGGCAGTCCCATCGCCTTGGCCTTGGCGACATGGTCGAGGATCACGAAGGTGCCGATGGAGCGCGCGGCCTCGTCCGGCTCGTAGAACGAATAGACCATCGACAGCCCATCGGCGAGGACATCGGTAAGCGCCACCGCATAGAGCGCGCCTTGTCCGCGTCCATGGATGGCCGTGTCCGGCCCGCGCCGGCGATATTCCACGATCCGGGTGCGCACATGGCTGTCCTCGACCATCATGGCATAGTCGAGCACCGTCATGTCGGCCATGCCGCCGTCGCCGTGGCGGCTGTCGAGATAGGCGCGGAACAGCGAGTATTGCTCGGCGGTCGGCACTGCCGCACGCATGTCGCCGATCAGATCGGCATTGCTCTTGCTCACCCGGCGGAAGCGACGCGACGGCGCGAAATCGGCGACGACAATGCGCACGGAAACACAGGCGCGGCAATGCTCGCAGGCGGGGCGATAGGCGATGGACTGGCTGCGCCGGAAGCCGCCATGCGTCAGCACGTCGTTGAGCTGGGTCGCCCGCTCGCCGACCAGATGGGTAAAAACCTTGCGTTCCTCGCGCCCGGGCAGATACGGGCACGGCGAAGGTGCCGTGAGATAGAATTGCGGCGTATCGCGAGGGTGTTCCGTCACGGCAGCTTCAATGTTCGACTGAAGAGAGGATCGCGCGAGCCGACCGTCGCGTCAAAGGCAGAAATGCGTATCGCGCGAATGTGTCACCTCCGGCGCAACGCGGCGGCGCGCGCCTCGCTGTTGGTGACGACGGTGCCGAGCAGCAGATCGTGCAGCAAACGCTTGCGATTGTTGAAGAGGCCGACAATCACCACCAGCGGTGTCAGCACGCTGAGCGACACCCAGAACAACACGACGCTGAGCACGGCGAGCAGCGTGTACATCGGCGCGCCGTACCACAGCCGCATCTCGATCTCCATGACGCGCATGCCGATGGTTGCCGATTCGCGCCCGCCCAGCGTCAGGCCGCTATAGACCAGCGCCCAGATGACGAAAGCGGGGCTCAGAAGGCCGAAGAGCAACCAGCCGAGCCCGAAGGTCACGAAACCCGACACGAAGATGACGACCGCGGCGACGCCGATCGGCACGCAGATGATGAGCGCGTCGATCAGGAAGGCGATGAAGCGTCGCCACAGCACGCCCCGGAAGTATTCCGGTTCGGTGACGGGGTCATAGGCGTAGGGCTTGGCCTCGGCCGAGCCGCCGAACGCGAAGGGATCGGACATGGATGTCTCCAGTGACGGTCCCTTCACACATGGCCTTGGGCCGTTCGTCCGGCAAGGGTCGCAGCGTCGTGCCTAGTTGCCGGACTGCCAGTCGATGCGCACGACGTCCATGCCCTCGGCGAGCAGCGAACGGTGCACCTTGTCGGCATGGGAACGGTCGCGGGTCTCAACCGTCACGTCGAGCCGGGCGCCCTTGGCATGTACGTCGAGGAAATGGCGCTTGTGCTCGACTTCGAGGATGTTGGCGCCGAGCTTGCCGAGCAGCGTCGAGATGATGCCGAGCTCGCCCGGGCGGTCGAGCATGGAGAAGCGGAAGGAGACGATGCGCTCCTCGCGCTCCAGCTCGCGCAGCATGATCGAGGCGACGGTGCGCGGATCAATGTTTCCGCCGGAGACCACGAGGCCGACATTGCGGCCGCGATAGCGCTCCGGCTCGGCGAGCAGCGCCGCCAGGCCACCGGCGCCGGCGCCTTCCGCCAGCGTCTTCTGCTGGGTGAGGAACAGGTTCACCGCCCGCTCGAAGGTCGGCTCGTCGACCAGCACGACGTCGGAGACCAATGCCGAGACGATCTCGCGGGTGAGCACGCCGACATTCTTCACCGCGATGCCTTCGGCGAGAGTGGTGCCCTCGCAGGGCAGGCTCTGCTGATGCAGCGCGTTCCACATCGATGGGTAGAGCGTCGTCTCGACGCCGATCAACTCGATGTCGGGCCGGATGTGGCGTGCGGCCACCGCCATGCCGGAAATGAGCCCGCCGCCGCCGACCGGCACCAGCAACACGTCGAGATCCGGCGCGTCCTCAAGCATCTCGGCGGCGATGGAGCCCTGGCCGGCGATGACATGGCGGTCGTCATAGGGGTGCACCCAGACGAGGTTCTCGGCGCGGGCGAGGCGATCGGCTTCCTCGCTGGCATCGGCGACCGTCTCGCCATGCAGCACGACACGGGCTCCGTGCGCCTCGGTCGCCGCGACTTTCACGATCGGCGTGAATTTCGGCATGACGATGGTGGCGCGGATGCCCAGCCGGGCGGCGTGATAGGCGACCGCCTGGGCATGATTGCCGGCCGACATGGCGACCACGCCATGGGCGCGCTCCTCGGCGCTGAGGCTGGCGAGCTTCACCAGCGCCCCGCGCTCCTTGAAGCTGGCAGTGACCTGCAAATTCTCATATTTGACAAAGACATGCGCGCCCGTAATCGCCGACAGGCGCGGCGCCGGCAGCGTGGGCGTGCGCAGCACCGCGCCGGTCAGCACATGGCGGGCTGCGGCGATATCGGCGGGAGTTACGGGAAGCGACATGAAACCACTCAGAATTCGCGTACCCGGGGGGCCGCATTGTTGAGAAGCCCGCCCGGCCTCAAGATGAGGAAGGCGGCCAGAAGCGCATAGATGACGAGATCGCGATACACGATATCGAAGCTCGCCGACCACACGATTTCGACGCCGGCGACGATGACGGCGCCGAGAAATGCGCCCGGCACAGAGCCAATGCCCCCGATAATGGCCGAAATCAAGGCTTTGAGCGTGATTGCCAGCCCCTCTCCCGGTTGGACGGTACCGTATGCCACCACGCTGACGGCGCCGGCCAGCCCGGCGGCAGCGCCAGCGATGACGAAGGTGCCGCTGCGCAGGGCGGGGACGTGCACCCCCAGCAGCGCCGCCATCAGCGGATCATCGGCATAGGCGCGCCAGGCGCGGCCGAAGCGGGTGAAACCCATCAGGCCGAGCAGGATGGACGCGCCGGTTAGGCTCATGCCGGCGGCGAGCATCTGCGCCGCCGTCACCGTCGCGACGAAGCCGCCATCGCCGGCGAGCGGGATCGGAATGTTGAGCAGCGGCGGCAGCCAGTTCACCCGGAGCGGGGCGGTGATCCGGGCCGCCTCCGCCAGCACGATGGCGACGGCAATGGTGCCGATCAGCATCCCCTGCGGTGGGGAAGACGACGAGGCGAGCGGCAGGATCACAGAGCGGCCCACCAGCCAACTTATTGATATAGCGCCGATAGTTCCGATAATAATCGCCAAGGCGAGATCGCCCGGCCCCAGCCGCCCGGCCATGCCGGCGACACTTACCGCAATGAGCATGTAGACGCCGCCGGCGACGGCGATCTCCCCGAAGGCGAGATTGATGCGGCCGAACAGGCCATGAATCAGGGCGAAGCCGGTGGCAACCAGGCCGTAAATGCCGGCGAGCGTGGTGCCGTTTATCGCCTGTTGCAGCCAATAGGCCTGCCGCGGCGACAGTCTCAGCAAGGCGGGCGGCGGCGCGCGGTCCGGTGCGTCGCTCAACCACCAGCGCATAATTATGTAGAATTTCACGTCACTTAGCGGACCGGCATCGGTGTCAATGCCGGTCAGGGTGGCGCGGGCGGCGCCGGTATGGCCGGCGAAGGTGCAGATGATCCAGTGCGGCACCGCGCGCGAGCCGAGGCGCGCGCGGTAGGCCAGACGGAGCGCATCGGTGCCCGGCACCGGCGTCAGCGACACCTCGTCGATGCTGACCCTCTCATCATGCAGGGCAGGGGCGACGTCGCGGCAGATGCGGGCCTGATCGGCATCGATCACCGAGCTGCAGCCCGCCAGCAGCAGGCCGAGGCAGAGTGCAGTGAGGTGTACGATGAGGCGCATGGACCGGCGATGTGCGGGTAGGGGCGCCGGCCCGGCGCGGATCAGGCCTCGCGGGCGAGCTTCTCGGCGACGCGGGGGGCGAAATAGGTGAGCACGCCATCGGCGCCGGCGCGCTTGAAGGCCATCAGGCTCTCCATCATCGCCTTCTCGCCGTCGAGCCAGCCATTGCGCGCCGCCGCCTCGATCATCGCGTACTCGCCGGAGACCTGATAGGCGAAGGTCGGCAGGCCGAAGGTGTCCTTGAGCCGCCAGACGATGTCGAGATAGGGCATGCCCGGCTTCACCATCAGCATGTCCGCGCCTTCCTCGATGTCGAGGGCGGCCTCGCGCAGGGCCTCGGTGCCGTTGGCAGGGTCCATCTGGTAGGTGCGCTTGTCGCCCTTCAGGCAGCCGGTGGAGCCGACCGCGTCGCGGAAGGGGCCGTAGAAGGCCGAGGCGTATTTGGCGCTATAGGCGAGGATCTGCGCGTCGAGATGGCCCTCGGCGTCGAGGGCGCGCCGGATGGCGCCGACCCGGCCGTCCATCATGTCCGACGGCGCGATGACATCGGCGCCGGCATCGGCCTGCACCAGCGACTGCTCGATCAGCACCGCGATGGTTTCGTCGTTGAGGATACGCCCATCCGGCGACAGCAGGCCGTCATGGCCGTGGCTGGTATAGGGATCGAGCGCCACGTCGGTGATCAGGCCGATCTCCGGCACCGCATCCTTGATCGCCCGCAGCGCGCGGCAGACCAGATTGTCGCGGTTGAGCGCCTCGCGTCCATCGACGGTGCGCAGCTCGGGATCGGTATAGGGAAACAGCGCCAGCGCCGGGATGCCGAGTTCCGCCGCCCGCTCGGCCTCGCGCACCGCCTGGTCGACCGACAGCCGCTCGACGCCGGGCATGGAGCCGACCGGGCTGCGCGCCTCGCTGCCATCCATCACGAACACCGGCCAGATCAGATCGGCGACGGTGAGCGTGTTCTCGCGCGTCAGCCGGCGGGTCCAGTCGGACTTGCGGTTGCGGCGGGGACGGTGAGTGAGATCGAGGCGGGTGGCAGAGTCGGAGCGGCCCATCGGATCGAGATTTACCGGACGCGGGCGGGCGAAAGGAATGGGCATGGCACACTCTTCGAAGCCAGTTTCGAACACTTATAACGTCATAAAAGCTTCGAGGCGACATAATCACCCGGACGATTGCGTAATCGCGCGAAATATGTCGCAGGTCATGATGACGCGGCCCGGATATCCGACGGGTCGACCTGGAGAGCCTGCATGACAGCTGAGTCCATCGGCATTCGCTTCGAGATTTCGGGAAAGGCCGGGATCATCACGCTGGACCGACCCAAGGCACTGAACGCCATCGATCACGAAATGGTGTCCGCGCTGCGCGCGCGGCTCGATGCCTGGGCCGACGATTCGGCGGTGGCGGTGGTGGTGCTGCGCTCGGCGCATGAGCGGGCCTTCTGCGTCGGCGGCGACGTGCGGGCGATGCACGATCTCGGCCGTGCCGGCCGGACCGAGGCGGCGCGCAGCTTTTGGCGCGACGAATATCCGCTCAACCATCTGATCTCGGTCTATCCCAAGCCCTTCGTCGCGCTGGTGGGCGGGCTGTGCTTCGGCGGCGGCTTCGGCATCTCCGGCCATGCTCGCTACCGCGTCGCCGGAGAGGGACTGGGCTTCGCGATGCCGGAAGTGGCGATCGGCCTGTTTCCCGATGTCGGCGGCACCTATGTGCTTCCCCGCCTGCCGGGCTGGAGCGGCGCCTGGCTCGCCATGACCGGGGCGCGCATCGGCATGGCCGACGCCATGGCGCTCGGGCTCTACACCCATCATGTCCCGGCCGAGCGTTGGCCGGACCTTATCGACGCCTTCGCCGCCGGCGACCCGGTCGAGCCGACGCTGGCGCGGTTTGCCGTGGTGCCGCCGCCGCCGCCGCTCGGCCCGCTGCTGCCGCTGATCGACCGGGTGTTCGCCGGCGGCAGCGTCGCGGCGGTGATGGCGGCGCTCGACCACGCCGCCACGCTGGACGGCATCGAGGGCGAATTCGCCGCCAAGCAGGCGGAGACGATCCGCCGGGCGTCGCCGACCAGCGTCCACATCGCCTTCGCGCAGATGCAGCGCGGGCTTGCCCATGATCTCGCCGGCTGCCTCACGCTGGAGTTCCGGGTGGTGACGCGACTGCTGGCCCAGCACGACTTCTATGAGGGGGTGCGGGCGGTGCTGGTGGACAAGGACCAGACGCCGCGCTGGCGGCCGGCGCGGCTCGACGATGTCGATCCCGCCGCCATCGCCGCGCTGTTCGACGAGAAGCTGCCGGACGATTTGGTGCTGACGTGAGACGATTTTCCGCTATTGAGGCATGATGAGCACACTCTACGATCCCATCGACGCCACTCTCGGCCCTGCCGGCGCCGCGATGCCGCCCTGGCAGCGGCGGGTGCTGATGTATCTGCGCGGCCTTGCCGGGCTGCTGCTGCTGAAGACCGTCTATAGCTGGACGCTGATCTGCGGGGTCTGGGACGGCGAGAGCAGCCGCTTCGAGATGCTGTCGCTCGCCGCGCAGGCGGCGGTGATCTGGGCGGCGATCATGAACCCGGTGGCGGCGGTCGGCCTGTGGCTGGGCGCGGCCTGGGGCGTGGTGCTGTGGCTGGTCACCGCCATGGTGCAGATTCTGATCAACGCCTCCTCGCCGGAGGGCGTCGGCCGCCTGCTGATCGTCGCGGCATTCGAGACGGTGCTGGTGGCGATCTATGCCTGGCTGACCTACAAGGCCGGCCGCGAGGCGGAGCGCTGAAACCCGGCGCTCCACCAGTCCGCTTAACCCTTTGTAAAGCATAGGCGTTTGGATTCGATTCATCCTTCCGCTTAAACGGACTTTCAGACGCGCCCCGGAATATGGAACGACACGAAGGGAAGGTCTCGCAGCGAGAAATCGCCGTGGGACGAAAATCCCCAATGACGTCGAGCCGGGGTGTCGAACATGAGAAGCGCAGCACGGGCCCTGACGCCCGTACCCGACGAAGCGCCGCAGAGCGTGATCACGCCGCTGTATCACGAGGCGCTGACGCTGGTGGAGCGGCTGCATCGCCGCCTGCTCGACGTGGTGAAGGACGAATTCGACCGGCGCGGCCGCTCGGACGTCAATCCGGTGCAGGCGCTGCTGCTGTTCAACATCGGCGATTCCGAGCTTACCGCCGGCGAGCTGCGTACCCGCGGCTACTATCTCGGCGCCAATGTCTCCTACAATCTCAAGAAGCTGGTCGAGACCGGCTATCTGCATCACCAGCGCTCGCGGGTCGACCGGCGGGCGGTGCGCATCAGCCTCACGCCCAAGGGCGAGGAGGTGCGCGACATCGTCGGCTCGCTCTACGCCAAGCACATTGCCACCATCGAGCAGATCGGCGGCATCGGCTCGCAGGATTTCCAGGTGATCAACAAGGCGCTGCAGCGGCTGGAGCGCTTCTGGACCGACCAGATCCTCTATCGCCTCTGACGGCTGGGGCGAGGCGGCTCGGCAGATCGCCGGCGGGGGCGCGTGCCGGGCGAGGCCCAGAGCAACTCCCGAAAAAGTGCGCAGCGGTCTGACGGAAAGAATTGCGTAGAAACAAAAAGCTGGAGCAATTCCGGTGAATTGGATTTCACCGGAATGGCTCTAGGCGGCGCGGTTGCCCGGCGAGGCGGGCGCTTCCTCAACGTCGACCACTACCGGCCGGCGCGGCTCGGTTGCCTCGGTGCGCCAGCCTATGGCGGTGTCGAGGCCCGATTTGACACGCTGGCGGGCGAGGCTTTCCGCCTCGCCGAGATCGGTGGCGCTGACCACGAATGTACCGGCTTCGCGCCGGGTCACGGTACGCTCGAGCTTGACGATGAAGTCCGGCATCCGGGTTCTCCCTTGCATGCCGCGACAATGCCCGGGCCGCCGCGAGCGGTCTTCGACGCTCGAACGGCATTTGCCGCCCTGCACGCCAAGGCGGCCGCGCACCGGGTGGCGCGAGGGTGGCTTGCGGAAGGGGATGACGGGACAATTTGCGGGATGTCACGGCGGCGGCGGCCGAAAAGACCGGGCTACACGGCGCCAAGCTCTTCCGGCTGATCGCGGGCGTCGGACGGCGTCTGCCCGACGAGGGTCTCGAAAACCCGGAACAGCGCCGAACTGATGCGGTCGCTGTTGATATAGGCGGCGCGGCGCATATAGGCCTCGACGACCTGCCTGTGCTCCTCGGCATTCAGCTTGAAGGCGTTCCTGACCGCCTTCTTCAGGCTCATGAAGCTGTTGGGCTGATAGAAGAAGCGATGCCCCGACGGCGGCAGGACTTCACGGTAATAGGCGGTGTCCGGCGCGACGATGATGGCGCCGCCCTGCAAGGCGAGATGCGCGACGCCGGAATTGATCGTGTCGTGATCTGTCAGCAGGATGCACTTCGCCGTGTCGAAATGAACCGCAAGATCGGCGTCCTCGATGCGGTCGGCGGTGAAGCTTATCTTCTTGTTCTGGGCAATGGATTTCGCGATGTACGCGACGTATTTCTCGTCGTCGGACTGGCCAGCGATGGTGAGCGGGGTTTTCGGAATGTGAAGCTCATGAAACCGGATGAACCATTCAAGGTTCTTGTACGGGAGTATCCGGCCGAAAATGAGAACCGACTTGCGTTCGGCCTCGAATGAGGGACGAAGAGCGTAGGCGGTGAGATAGGACGGGTGCGGGATGTAGTAGTTCTTGTCCGGGTCGGACTCATTGTCCAGCGTGTCGGCGTATCGCAGCGACTCGACGTTCTGGTGCAGGATCGCGCTGGCCGACCGCATGATCTTTTTCCGCATCATCGCCAGGTGATGGGTGAAGAGATCGCTGTGAGGGTGGGCGTTGTGCACCATCCAGACGATGTGCCCGCCGGATTCCGCGTATTTCCGCAGGTCGCGTATGTAGCGCGTCGCCAGCGATCTGGCCTGGAACGCGGACTCCGCGCCGGTGAAGATCTGCTCCTCCCAATTGACCAGGACGACGTCGGGTATGGGGGCGTCGTTGATCTGGGAGATTTTCTTGTTGCTGATCCGGGAGACGGCAACGGAGGGCGGGCAGCGGGAGAGCAGCAGGTCCATATAGGGATTGGATCGGCTCGATCCGGTGACCGCGATGTGCCGCATGCCTGTGGTCTCCCTGGTGAGCCTGCAATCCCTGATACGGCGCGCAGAGATTGATCGAGGGGAGGAGGGCCGTTCGTCTACGTTCCTACGTATCACTCTGGCACGGCTTGATTATGCGCAAGCCCCGTTCCAGCGCAAGTCGTGGCATCCCAGAGAGTGGCGCCCCAGAGAGGTGGCCACCAGAGGGCGGCTCTCCAGAGAAACGGGGGCCGATCCGGTTGTCCGGAACGGCCCCCGCGCAATCATCGTCCGGCCGAGGCGTCAGGCGGCGGAGACGCTCTTGGCGGGAGCGTCGACCTTGGCGATCTGCCTGGCGCGGGCGGCGACCTTGTCGTGGATCGCGCGAATGCGCTTCTCGTCACGCAGCGCCTCGAAGCCGGGGCGATCCGCCTTGCGGCGCTTGCTGTCCTCGGGACGCAGCGTGGTCACATCGACATTCTGGAAGAAGTCGCGGTTGCCGCCATCGGCCCAGGCTTCCGAGAACATGCCGTGCGCCCGCACCACGTCGAACTGGTCGAGTTCCACGTGCCAGTAGGAGACGGAACGGGTATCCAGTTCCTGCACGATGGTGACGCCGTTGACGAGGTCATTGGCGCGAACCAGCTTGCCGCTGACGAACAGGTGGTGCCAGGGGGATACCACGAGGTCGCTGGACGGCACGTTGTCGGCGAAGGCGCCGGCATGGATGCGCACCGGGGCGACGCGCAGCTTCTGATCGGCGGTACGCAGCCAGGAGGAGCCGTAGTCGCGCCAGCCGATCCACTTCACTTCGCGGACACCGGAGCGGCCGATCACCTTGTCGCCAGCCTTCAGGTTCTCGATCGCCACCGGGCCTTCCGGCGTGTCGATCAGGGTGCCGCGCACGAAGCACACCGGATTCACGAAGGCGCCGCCGCTGATGAAGGCGGAGGGTGGGCCGGCAAGGATGGCCGCGGCATCCGCGTCCGTCATGCCCTGCACGTTGAAGATGACGGTATCGGCGGGGAAGCCGCCGGAGAAGGTAAAGGTGCCGATATCGGTACCGGAATCGTAGGCAAAGCCAGAAAAGGCGATGCCCGTGGCGCCGATCGCGTCGCCGGTGCTGAAGTCGTAGACGTTGAACGACGTGGAGCTGCCCAGGATGGTGTTGTCGTCATAGAAGAAAGTGCCGCTGCCGGAGCCGCTGAAAGTAACGGACTGGCTGGTTCCCACCCCTAGGGCGACGGTTCCCGACTGAACCGTAATATCCGATGTATCTCCGACAGTATAATTGAGGCTGCTGATCAGGCCGACACTGAGAAGGCCGTTGTCTATCGTGACGTTGGCGTCATTTACGGCGGCTATTGTTACGTTTGATACAGCGCTCAGGCCCACGCCATAGCTGACGGTCGTGGTGACGCCATCGATGGTCAGCGTGTGATCGCCGAGTGCGGTGATCGAAACCGTATCTCCCGGCTCAAAGCCGGTGGCTTCGCTGACGGTCTGATCGGAATCGAGAAGATTGACGCCAATAATGGCCATGCTTCATGCCCCCATGTGGTGGAAAACTAATCGGTCATTTCGCATATAAAAGGCACAGTAATCCCGTTCACATACAAAGGATGTATGTGTTAAATATCTGAGCCAATTATATAATTACTTATGATGCACATAAGATATGAGCACACAACAGTATTATATCATGGCTTATGTCGGTTCATTCCGACATGACGGATCCTTCTCGCCCGATGGGTGAGTCGTTGATTGTGTGTGATATAATATTCGAAATTTATACGATGATAGACTCTGGTTTCGAAACTCTTGCGGATTCCGTTTGGGGAGTCAATCGGTCCGCGCGCGATCGAGCGGAAATTGGTTTGCGATATCGAAGCTAAGATTCTGAAATTATGGTATAAAGTATGTCAGGGATTGGTTTCGAATCTTCGAATCACTTTCGTTCGAAACTTCCTGTCTCCGAGTTAGTTTCGGAAAATGTGACGAGAGCCCGATGGTCGGCGGGCGCTATAAGGGAGTTAACGGATGCCAGGCTTCGGATTCGCCTGGATTTTCCCGCAAAAACGTCAGGCGATTTGACCTATTAGTTTGTTTTTTTCTTCTGATTTTTTACCGAAAGCTATAAATCTGTTGCCGGCTCCGGTGTTGCCGGCTCCGGTGTTGCCGACGCCGCATGCGCGAGCGTCCGGGTTCGTCACGCCGGAGACGCGGCACTATCGATGGCCCCGTGCCCAAGGGGCTTTCGGCCAAGGCGCGCGGCGCGGCGACCCATGAGATGCGGTGATGCACGACCGGCCGTGTCGGCGGCGTGGCGCGGTTTTTCGGAGACCGGAAAGAGCCGGAACTCGAGCGGAGGGCTCTTGGGAGTTCTGGGCGAGGAGAGCCGAGAGCGAGGAGCGCCTTGGACTAAGTTCGTCTTGGGGAGTGGGTTATCCCAGGGAGCCGCACCCCAGGGACGACGGCTCAGACCGCCGCGGGTTTCGGGCGGTTCGGGCCTTGGCCGCGCCAGGCCGGAGGGCGGGCGAGGGCGCTGTCACGGGCGCTGTCACGGGTCTTGCCCCCGTCGCCGGCCTTGCCCTCGCCGCCGTCAACGTCGCGACCCTCCGCGAGCGAGGCGTGGGGCAGGCTGATGACCGCCCGCAGCCCGGTGCCGGTATTGGTGAGCGTGACGTCGCCGCCATGATGGCGCACGACATTGCGGGCGATGGACAGGCCGAGCCCGATGCCGCCGGTCTCGCGGTTGCGGGAGCTCTCCAGCCGGAAGAACGGGGCGAACACCCGCTCCATAATATCGGCCGGGATGCCGGGCCCGTCATCCTCCACCACGATCTCGATGGCGGCCGGCCGGGAATGCACGGCGACGCGCGCGCGTTCGCCGTAGCGCACGGCGTTCTCCACGAGATTGCGGACGGCGCGCCGGAGCGCGTCGGCGCGGCAGCGATAGCCGATCCGGGGCGCCTCGGCGAAGCTCACCTCCTGGCCAAGCTCGACGAGGTCGTCGCACATGCTTTCCACCAGCGCGGTGAGATCGACGTTGCGCGTCGGCTCCTCGGCCGCCTGCTCGCGGGAGAAGGCCAGCGTCGCCTCGGTCATGGCGCGCAACTCGTCGATGGTCGACAGCATCTTGTCGCGGGTCTCGTCGTCGGCGACGAATTCGGCGCGCAGCCGCAGCGAGGTGATCGGCGTGCGCAGATCGTGGCCGATCGCCGCCAGCATGCGGGTGCGGTCCTCGACGAAACGTTGCAGGCGCGCCTGCATCAGGTTGAACGCCACCGCCGCCTGACGGATGTCGTCCGGCCCCTTCTCCGGCAGGGGCTCGACGCTTTCTCCCCGTCCCAGGGCTTCCGCCGCCACCGCCAGCCGCCGCATCGGGCGGGTCATCCAGCGGGCGATGAAGGCGGCGCTGATCGACAGCACCAGCGCGGTGACGCCCAGCGACAGCAGCGACTGCGAGGACCAGATGCTGTTGACGATCTTCTTGCCGAAGGCGCTGCACAGCCAGGAGCCATCCTGGAGCCGCACCGTCAGGCCCATGCCGTTGGCGTCGTCGAGCAGCAGGAATTTTGCCGGCCGCGACAATGGCCAGGCATAGGCCGGCATCTCCACCCAGGAGGGCCGGTCGGGCGCCGATGCCGGTGCGGCGCCGGCCTCGACCGCCGGCATCGCCTCGACGGCGGTCATCTTCCCACCGCCGGGAGCGGCGAGATTCGCCACCGTCGGCAGCGGCTCGGCCAGCCGGTGCCTGGCATCCTCCCGCCATGCCGCCGCATCTGCCGGGAAGCCGGGAGTGACCCAGAAGCGCGTATAGCTGGTGCCACTGGCGCGCAAAATGTCCGCACGCAGCGCCGGGGGCGTGGATTCGAGCAGCTGGGCGACCGATGCCGAGCGGCTGAGGAACTCGGTCTTGGCGGCCTTGTTGAGCGCCTGGCCACGCTCGTCCATCGACAGCAGGAAGCTCACCCCCTGCGAGAAGGCGAGCGCCAGCAGCAGCAGGGCGACGAAGCGCGCGGTGAGGCTGCGGCTCCACAAGCGGATCATCGCGACACCACCTCGGCGGAGAAGCTGTAGCCGCCGCCCCAATGGGTCTTGATCAGCGCCGGCGACTTCGGATCGGTCTCGATCTTCTTGCGCAGCCGGCTCACGCGGTTGTCGATCGCCCGGTCGAACGGCTCGGCATTGCGGCCGACGGTGAGGTCGAGCAGCTGGTCGCGGCTGAGGACCAGCCCGGCATGGTCGAGGAACACGCTGAGCAGCCGGAACTCGGCGGTGCTGAGCGGCACGCTCATCCCATCCTGATCGACCAGTTCGCGGCGGCCGACATTGAGCAGCCAGCGGTCGAAGCGCACTTCCTTGGCCTGGATCTGCGCCCGCTGCGGCGGCAGGCTCTGCACCCGGCGCAGCACCGCCTTGATGCGGGCCAGCAGCTCGCGCGGATTGAACGGCTTGGTGAGGTAATCGTCGGCGCCGAGCTCCAGCCCGACGATGCGGTCGGTCTCCTCCGCCATCGCGGTGAGCATGATCACCGGCAGCTGGGTGGATTCGCGCAGGAACCGGCACAGCGAGAGGCCGTCCTCGCCGGGCATCATGATGTCGAGCACGACGAGGTCGATGGCGTTGCGCTCGACCAGGCGACGCAGCGCCGCCGCGTTCTCGGCAAGGCTGACGCGGTAATCGTGCTTCTGCAGATATTTGCCGACCAGATCGCGGATGTCGCGATTGTCGTCGACGACGGCAATGTGCGGTGTCGCTTCCATGAGCTGGCCCTTTGCCGTTCCCAATATAGGGAGAATTTCCGGCCCGGCCGAAAAAATTGTCGCAGAATGTCGCCGACACCAAGCGCGCGATGGATTGCGACAATTCCATCCGGCGGGCGGCGATCCCGGCCGCCGACGCCGCGAACGCCGCCCGGAAGGCGGGTCCGCGGCGCCTCGGTCAGCGGTCGCCGCGGGCGTTCCGCTCGATGGTGCGGGCGATGTAGGGCTCGACGCCGACGGTGGAGGGCGTGTTGGTGTAGCGGAACGGTTGGGCGGCGGTCTTCTTGGAGGAAGCGGGGAGTTCGCCGCGCCGGGCCTGATGGGCGCTGCGCAGCGCCTCGGCATAGCCTTCGGCGTCGCTGGGGTCGCGCGGCTCGGCGTGGGCCGGCGCGAGCGCGGCGGCGGTGAGTAGAAGAGCCGTGAGGGCGCGGGTCGTATAAAGTCGCATGTGCCATTCCTTCTGGTTGCTTGGATGAAGCCGTCGGCTTCAGGGAAACAACTGTTCGGCGACGACCCTTGTCGATCGTCTGATGGCCAAGATGAACGTGCTCTGTCGCACGGCTTTGGCGAGATGTGACTGCGATGTATCGGCGGGCGTCTAAATTGTAGCCTTGTGGGCGCCGGATACATTTGCCGGTGCGGGGCGACATGCGCGGGGATGCGGCTGTGGTCTTTCCAAATGACAAGACGCGCCGGCGGTGGGGGCCGCCGGCGCGTCTCATGTGTCGTCCGTTGCTGGGGTGGGCGCGGCCGGGCCGGCCAGCCCGGATGGCGGGCTAGGAGTGGGCGTAGTCCTCCAGCCGCACGTTGAAGAAAGCGGCGGGCAGTTCGCCGCGGCAGTACAGCCGGGCGCGCGAGGAGGTGACCGGCGTCATCACCTGATAGGTCGGCGGCTCGTCGGGCCGCCAGTCGTCGTAGAGACCCCAGGCGTCGTCCTCCTGCTCGTCGTCGGCGAGTTGCCGGCTGACGATCGGCGGGTCGGCGGCGCGCAGGGCGAGCGGGTCGATGTCGGTGCCGGCATCGCCGAACACCACCATGCCGACCAGGATGGCGGCGGAGAGCAGGAAGCCGGCGCCGATGTCGCGCCAGCCGGCGGAAGGCCGTTCGGGATCGTAGGGCATGTGAACCTCCGTTCCGGAAGAAGTGAATGATCGAGGCCGCGCGCGGCGGCCTCAGGCGTGTTCACGCGTCAGTTTCGGCGCGCGGGATCGCCGCGGCAGCGCGCGGCAGATCACGTAGAAGGCCGGGGTGAAGACGAGGCCGAACAGCGTCACCCCCAGCATGCCGGCGAACACCGTGACCCCCAGGGCCTGGCGCAGCTCGGCTCCCGCGCCCTGCGCGAGCACCAGCGGCACCACGCCGAGAATGAAGGCCAGCGAGGTCATCAGGATCGGCCGCAACCGCACCCGCGCCGCATCCACCGCGGCTTCGGCCGGGCTCAGGCCTTCCTCCTCGCGCTGGCGGGCGAATTCGACGACCAGGATGGCGTTCTTGGCGGCGAGGCCGATCAGCACCACGAAGCCGATCTGCGCCAATATGTTCACGTTCATCGCCGCGACGAGCAGGCCGCTGACCGCCGCGAGCAGGCACATTGGCACGATGAGCATGACAGAAAGCGGCAGCATCCAGCTCTCGTACTGCGCCGCCAGCAGCAGGAAGACGAAGACGATGGACGCGGCGAACACGATCAGCCCGGAATTGCCGGCCAGCCGCTCCTGCAGCGCCAGCTCGGTCCATTCGAAGCCGTAGCCCTCGGGGAGGACCTGCGCGGCGATGGCCTCCATGCGGTCGAGCGCGGCGCCGGTGGAGGCGCCCGGCGCGCTCGCGCCCTGCACCTCGCCGGCCATGGCGAGGTTGTAGCGCGGCACGCGGTAGGGGCCGGTCCGCTCCTCGAAACTCGCCACCGCGCTGAGCGGCACCATGGCGCCGCTCTCGCTGCGGGTGCGGAAGCCGGCGATGATGGCGGGATCCTGCCGGAAGCCGCCATCCGCCTGCGCCCGCACCTGGAAGGTGCGGCCGAGGAAGTTGAAGTCGTTGACATAGGCAGAGCCGAGATAGATCTCCAGCGCCTCGAAGACCCGGCTGGCGGGCACGCCGAGCATCTCCGCCTTCACCCGGTCGATATCGGCATAGAGCTTGGGGGTGGCGGTGTTGAACGGGGTGAAGACCCGCACCAGCTCGGGATGGCGGGCGGCTTCCGCCACCACAGCGCGCAGCGCGGCCTCCAGCTCGGCCGGGGTGCCGCCGGTGCGGTCCTGCACCATCATCTTGAAGCCGCCGGCATTGCCCATGCCGCGCACCGAGGGCGGCTTGATCGGGATCAGCCGGGCCTCGGAGAGATCGGCGGTCTGGCGCGGCATCGCCGCCATGACGGCATCGACGCCGAGATTGCGCGCTGCCCGCTCGGCGAAGGGATCGAGGATGACGAAGGCGACGCCGCCGGCGGAATTGCTGGTGAAGGTGGCGCCGTCAATGCCGGCGATGGCGACGACATGGGCGACGCCGTCCATCTCCATCAGCCGGTTCGACAGCTGGTTCATCACGTTCTCGGTGCGCGGCAGCGCCGAGCCGGGCGGCAGCTGCACCGAGGTGATGAAATAGCCCTGGTCCATCTCGGGGATGAAGCCGCGCGGGGCGCGTTCGAGCTGCCAGCCGGTCAACGCCAGCAGCCCGGCATAGGGCAGCAGGATGAAGGCGCCGAGCCGCAGCACCCGCCGGGTCATGCCGGCATAGCCGCGCGCCAGCCGATCGAAGACGGCATTGAAGGCGGCAAAGCCGCGCGCCAACCAGCCGAGCGGCCCGCGCCGGGGGGCATGTGGCTGGTGCGGCTTCAAAAGCAGGGCGCCGAGGGCCGGGCTGAGGGTGAGCGACACGAAGGCGGAGATGATGGTCGAGGCGGCGATGGTGACGGCGAACTGGCGGAAGAACTGGCCGGAAATGCCGGGTATCAGCGCGGCGGGAATGAACACCGCCGACAGCACCAGCGCGATGGCGACCAGCGCGCCGGAGATCTCGTCCATCGAGCGATGCGCCGCGTCGCGCGGCGACAGGCCGGCGCGCAGATGCCGCTCGATGTTCTCCACCACCACGATGGCGTCGTCGACGACGATGCCGATGGCCAGCACCAGCCCGAGCAGCGACAGGTTGTTGAGCGAATAGCCCAGCGCCGCCATCACCGCGAAAGTGCCGATCAGCGAGATCGGGATGGCGAGGATGGGAATGATGGCGGCGCGCCAGCTCTGCAGGAACAGGATGACGACGGCCACCACGAGGATGATGGCCTCGGCGAGGGTCTTGTAGACCTCGTTCACCGACTCGGCGATGAACAGCGTCGGGTTGAACGGGATGTCGTAGGCGAGGCCGGCGGGCAGGCGCTCGCCGAGCCGCCGCATCTCCTGCTCCACCCGCTCGGCGGTCTCCAGCGCATTTGAGCCCGGCTGCTGGAAAACCTGGATCGGCTGCGACGGGCGGCCGTCGAAATTGGCGCCGGCGCGGTAGCTCTGCGCGGTCAGCTCGACGCGGGCAATGTCGCGCACGCGGGTGACGCGGCCATCCGCGTCGGTGCGCACGATGATGTCCTCGAACTGCGCCGGGTCGGACAGGCGGCCCAGCGTCTCGACATTGAGCTGGAAGGCGCCGCCGGCCGGCACCGGCGGCTGGTTGATCACCCCGGCGGCGACCTGCACGTTCTGCGCCCGGAGCGCCGCCACCACCTCGCCGGCGGTGAGGTTGCGGGCGGCGACGCGGTCGGGATCGAGCCAGACCACCATGGCGTAGTCGCGCGAGGCCGGCATGCGGACATCGCCGACGCCGGGCACGCGCAGCAGCGCGTCGCGCAGCTGCAGGGTGGCGTAATTGGCGAGATAGAGCTGGTCGCGCGTATTGTCCGGCGAGAACAGCTGCACCACCATGAGGATGTCCGGCGACGACTTGCGCACGGTGACGCCGAGGCGACGCACATCCTCCGGCAGGCGCGGTTCGGCCACCGCGACGCGGTTCTGCACCAGCACCTGCGCCTCGTCGACATCGGTGCCGAGCGCGAAGGTGACGGTGATGGAGAGCTGGCCGTCGCCGGTCGCCTGAGAGGACATGTAGAGCATGTTCTCGACGCCGTTGATCTCCTGCTCGATCGGCGTCGCCACGGTGTTGCTGACCACCTCCGCCGAGGCGCCGGGATATTGCGCGTTCACCACCACGGTGGGCGGGGCGATCTCCGGATACTGCGCCAGCGGCAGGGTGAAGTAGCCGGCAAGGCCGACCAGCACCACGAGGATCGACAGCACGGTGGCGAAGACAGGCCGGTCGATGCAGAAATGGGCGAGGCGCATCGGACGACCCTCAATTGACGGGAATGGGGGCCAGCGCGGCGGCGCGCGGCTCGGTGTCGGCGGCCTGCGCCGTCACCTTCTGTCCGGGGCGCACGCGCATGAGGCCGCTGACGACGACGCGATCATCCGGATCGAGGCCGCCGCGCACGATGCGCAGCCCATCCGCCTGGCGCGGGCCGAGCTCCACTCTGGCGGAGCTGACGGTGCCGTCCGCCGCCACGGTGAACACCGCCCGGTCGGCCTGGTCGGTCATCAGCGCCGTCTCCGGCACCAGCATCGCCGGATAGGCGCCGGAGAACGGCAGGCGCACCCGGCCGAACTGGCCGGGAATGAGGCGATCCCCGGCATTGGTGATCACCGCCCGCGCCCTGAGGGTGCCGGCGCCGGCCTCCAGCCGGTTGTCGACGAAATCGATGGTTCCCTTGTGCGGCCAGTCGCGATCGGCCTGGCCGCGCGCCTCGACCGCGATGCGCCGGCCATAGAGTAGCGGCAGCGTGCCGCTCTCCGCGGCCTGCCGGTAGGCGAGCAGATCCTGCTCGCTGATGTCGAACACGAAATACAGGGGATCGAGCGCCACCAGCGTGGTGAGGATGGCGCCGTCCGACACCAGCGCGCCGATGTCCAGCCGGCGATTGGAGATGCGCCCGGCGAACGGGGCGCGGACCTCGGTAAAGCCGAGGTCGATCTCGGCGCGGGAGGCGGCGGCCTCCGCCAGCGCCTTGGCGGCATCGGCGGCCTTCTTCTGCTGGCGGCGCTGGTCGAGCGTCGCCTGCGAGACGGCGCTGGTGCTGACCAGCTGCTCGGCGCGGCCGAGTTCGAGACCGGCGAGCTCGACCTGGGCGGCGGCGCTGGCGAGCTGGGCGCGCGCCTCGTCGAGCGCGGCGCGATAGGGGCGGGGATCGATGGTGAACAGCAATTGCCCGGCTTCCACCAGCGCGCCATCCTCGACATCGATCGCGGCGAGATGGCCGGCGACGCGACCGCGGATCTCCACCGCGGCGCTGGGCTCGAAGCGGCCGGCGAATTCGCGCCACTCGACGATCTCGCGCCGGACCGGACGGGCGACGGTGACGGTGGGCGGCGGGGGCTGGGACGGCTGCGCGGTCTGCGCCCGCGCCTCGGACGGCAGGCCGGCCGGGATCTCGAAAACGAGATGGAAGGCGGCGAGGGCGGCGGCCACCGACAGGCCGGTGGCGAATGTCACGGCAAGAGTGACGGGGGTGCGCATAGCTGTCCCTTGTTTGAACCGGGACGGACGCTAGCGGGCAATTGTCGCGGAGTTTCCGCGATGCAGCATCGATTTTGTCGTCAGCTGTCGCCAGGCATCGATGCGCGACGGAT
>NZ_JAHBGD010000013.1:0-32418 GCF_018390605.1 Ancylobacter defluvii | reverse complement strand
CGTCATTCCGCCATCAGCGACGGCAGGCCGGTGGAGAGCCACGGGAACGCGGTGAGCAGGATCAGGAAGGCGACCATGCCCCAGAAGAACGGCATGTTGGCCCGGAACACATGCACCACATCCTCGCGCGCGATCTTGGCCGAGACCAATATCGCGATGGCGACCGGCGGGGTGATCTGGCCGATCACCACCGTCACCACGATCAGCACGCCGAAATGCACCAGATCGACCTGCATGGCGATCAGCGAGGGCAGCAGCACCGGCATGATCATCGGGATCAGCGGATCGAGCACCATGCCGGCGACCAGAGCCAGCAACAGCAGCACGAGCAGCTTCAGCGTCTGCCCTTCGAAGGGGAACAGCGTCTGGAGGCCGTCCGCCAGCACCATCGGCACCTTGGCCTGCGACAGCGCCCAGCCGAGCGCGGTGGAGAAGCCGACCACGATCAGCACCTCGCCGGTCATGATCACCCCGTCCACCGTCACCTTGCGCAGTTCCGACCAGGTGATGGAGCGGTAGACGAATTTCGACAGGATGAACGCATAGGCGAGGGCGAAGGCGCCGGCCTCGCTCGGCGTGCAGACGCCAGAGATCAGGCTGATCAGGATGAAGGCCGGCAGGCCGAGCGGCAGCACCGCCCGCTTGCCGGTGCGCCATACCTCGGCCGGCACGAACGGGCCGGCGGTGCCCCAGCCCCGGCGGGGGGCAAGGTAGGAGATCACGCCCATCATCATGCCGCCCATGAGCAGGCCCGGCACCACGCCGGCGAGGAACAGCGCGCCGAGCGAGGTGCCGGTCACCGCCGAATACAGGATCATCGGCGAGGAGGGCGGGATCAGCACGCCGATGCCCGAGGAGGTCGCGGTGACCGCCGCCGCGAAGGGGCCGGGATAGCCGTGCTTCTTCAGATGCGGGATGGTGACCGAGCCGGTGCCGGCGAGATCGGCCACCGAGGTGCCGATCATGCCGCCGAACAGCACCGAGGTGACCACATCGACATGGGCGAGGCCGCCGCGCATCCACCCGACCAGCGCCACCGCGAAGTCGAACAGCCGCTTGGCGATGCCGCCATTGTTCATGATGCCGCCGGCGAGGATGAACAGCGGCAGCGTGACGAGGATGTAGTCGGAGACGCCGGTGAGCGTCTGCTGCGGCAGCGCGAGCGACCAGCCGCCGCTGATCGACAGGAAGATGAACACCGAGGCGACCAGCGCCACGATGATCGGGAAGCCGATCACCACCAGGATGCACAGGGCGGCGAGCGAGCCGCCGGCGAGAGCGAGCATCATAGTTTCACCTCATGGGCCGGGTGGTCGGCGATCTCTTCCGCAATGTCCTCGATGAGGACCAGCTTGTGCGGCACGACGGTGCGGTAGAGGAACGCGGCGGCCATGCCGAGAGAGGCGGCGAGCAGGCCGCCGGAGATCCAGGATTTCGGGATGTCGAGCATCGGCGTGACGTCGCGGCCGAACACCTGCATGTAGCGCCAGGAATACCAGGCGACGGCCAGCATCAGCAGGGCGCTGACGAAGCTGATCGCGCGGGTGAGGGTCCGCGCCTGCTGCGGCGGCAGCCGGCCGGTGACGATCTCGCAGCCGACCAGCGCGCCGCGCCCGGCCGCCAGCACCACGCCGACCGCGGCGATCCATACCAGCAGGATCGAGACGACCTCTTCCGTCCAGGGAAGGGGGGTGTTGAAGAAATAGCGGCCGGTGGCGTTGGCAAGCACCAACAGGCTCAGCACCGCCATCAGCACCATGCCGACGGTCTCGACGAGCCAGGATGCCGCGCCGATGAGGCTGGCGCGGCCAATAAGGTCGGAGGGCGCGCGCCGCGCTTCCAGAAGCTTGAAGGTCATGTCGACGATCCCCCCTCGGTGGCGAGGCGGCGGTCGAACAACCGCCCGTAGCCGGGCCTCGCGCCGTCGATGCCGGCCACCTCCAGGCAGTGCCAGAACGAGGCCTGCACGGCGGAGATCACCGGCTTGCCGAGCGCGGTCTCCAGCGCCTCGATGACGCCGGCGGAGCGGAAATTGGTGCAGGAGATGAAGATCGCCGTGGCGTCCGGGTGGTCGCAGGCGACGACGTGGTCGAACACCTTCTCCAGCGGCACGTCGGCCAGCGCCCAATCCTCGTCGATGCCGAGATTGCCGCTGTTGAGCACCTTGTGGCCGTTCGATTCGAGGAAGTTGATCGCCCGCTGGTGGATGGCGTCGACATAGGGCGTCGCCAGCGCCACCGGGCCGGCCTTCACCTCGGCGAGCGCGGCGAGCGAGGCGGTGGAGGCGGTGGTCGCCTTCACGCCCGGTGCCCAACCCTCCATGCGGCCGATCAGCGCCTTGTCATAGGCGGTGCCGTAGACAAAGGAGGCGCTGGTGCCGCCGAAGCACAACACATCGATCGGCGCCGAGCCGACCAGCCGGGCGGATTGCTCCAGCTCCGGCGCGTTCATCATCTGGTCGATGCCTTCCAGCGTCACCTTCGGCAGGCGCACGCGGGTGGTATGGATCGACAGCCCCGGCGCCGCCATGGCCGCCCATTCGGCGTCCATGACGATGCTGGAGGCGATGTAGATGAGGCCGAGGCGGCCGAGTGTGGCGTAGCCGTCGTAACGGAAGCCCTTGCGGGCTTCCTCACCAGTGATCGAAGTCATGTCGCAAAGCTCGCTCGCATTCACTTCAGGCTGGCTTCGAGCTTGGTCATCAGATCGGGCCCAACCACCTTGGCGATCTCGCCCTTCACCGGCTCGGCCGCGGTACGGAAGGCGGCGAGGTCGGGGGTCGTCACCGTCACGCCCTTCGACTTGAACTCGTCGACGAGGCGGGCGTCGCTGTCGTCGGAGACCTTGCGGGTGGCGGCGGAGCCGGCCTTGGCGGCGTCCTTCAGCTTGGCCTTCATCTCCGCCGAGAGCGCGTCATAGGCGGCGCCGTTCATGGCGAGGGTGATGGGCGTGTAGACGTGGTTGGTCAGGGCGATGAACTTCTGCACCTCGAAGAAGGAGAAGTCCTTGATCACCGAAAGCGGGTTCTCCTGGCCGTCCAGCGCCCCCTGCTTGAGCGCCATATAGACTTCGCCGAGCGGCATCGGGGTGGGCGCCGCGCCCAGCGTCTTGAAGGCGAGGATGCGGGTCGGGCTGCCCGGCGTGCGGATCTTCAGGCCCTTGAGGTCGGCCGGGACGTTGATCTGCTTGGCCGTGGTCGAGATGGTGCGGAAACCGAGCTCGCCGAAGGCCAGCACCTGAAGGCCGGCCTTCTCGCGCAGCGAGGCGGCGAGCAGTTCGCCGAACCTGCCGTCAAAGGCGGCGCGGGCGCTGGCCTTGTCGGCGAACAGGAAGGGGGTGTCGAGCACGGAGAAGCCCTTGTCGAGGGTGACGACATCCGAGCCGAGCGGCACCACCTGCACTTCGCCGGCGCGGATCAGCTCCATCAGCGCCGTCTCGTCGCCCAGCGCGCCACCCTCGAAGAACTCGATGGCGACCTCCGAACCGGCCGATTTGGCGAGAGCGTCGCGGAAATTCGCCAGCATGATGTTGAGCGGGTCACCGGAATTGGTTTCCACCGCAAGGCGCAGCTTGGTTTGGGAGAGGGCCGGGGAGGCCAGCCCGGCGGCACCGAGCACCGAAGCGACGACACCGATGGCCGCAAGCCGCTTCAGGGTAGCAAGCCGCTTCAGGGAGGAGAGAGTGAGCATGATCCGCGTTCCTTGCCGTGGAGAAATACGGAGGAACCGATTGCATCGAGCGTGCCAGAAGGAGAAACGTTGGGGGATCTCAACCCGTAACTCTACGTATGCCCATGCGGGAAGCATCGCCGAAGAGGGAAAGATGATTATTTAATCAGATAAAATTATGTAGTTCTATTAATAGAATAGATATTTTCTATGCAGGGGTTGTCATTTATTCCGGGATGTCCGCGGGCATCAAGGATGATGACTTTAATGCGTCAGAATAAAATTTGGCAATTATGATGATCGTATTTTTCGATGCCTGCGGCTGTCGCAGCGTCACGCCGCCGGTAGAATGGGGCGGTTGAGCCAAATTCAATGCGACGATGAGCGGAAGCCGGTTCGGGGCGCCGTGGCCGGCAGTATAGAATGCGGGGACGGCAGCATACGGAACCGAGGGAAACGCCATGACACATCCGGCCATTGCACCCGAACGCGTCGCGGTGGTCACCGGCGGCGCCAGCGGCATCGGGCTTGCCGCCGCCCGGCGCTTCGGCGCGGCGGGGATGGCGGTGCTGATCATGGATCTGCCCGGCCCTTCGCTCACACAGGCGGTGGAGGCGCTCAGGGCCGAGGGCATCAACGCGGTGGCGGCGCCGACCGACGTGACGGACATCGCCCAGATTGCCGCGGCGAAGGCACAGGCGGACCGGATGGGGCCGGTGTCGGTGCTGATGTGCAATGCCGGGCGCGAAGGCGGCGGTGGATTTGCCGCCGGCGAGGCGGTGTGGCGGCGCACCTTGGAGACCAATTTCTGGGGCGTGTTCCACGGCCTGCAGGCCTTTCTGCCGGACATGATCGGCTCGCCGCATCCCGGCGCCGTGGTGATGACCGGCTCCAAGCAGGGCATCACGCTACCGCCGGGCGACACCGCCTACAACGTCTCCAAGGCCGCGCTGCGGGCGCTGGCGGAATCGGTCTCGCACGACCTCGTCAAGCAGACCGGCGGGCGGGTCAGCGCGCATCTGCTGATCCCCGGCTTCGTCTATACCGGCTTCACCCGCGCCAAGGGCGTAACCGAGAAGCCCGCTGGCGCCTGGACGCCCGACCAGACGGCGGATTTCATGATGGACGGCCTGGACAAGCGGGACTTCTACATCCTCTGCCCCGACAATGAAGTGACGCGCGAGATGGACCTCAAGCGCATGCGCTGGGGCATGGGCGACATCATCGAGAACCGGCCGGCCCTGTCGCGCTGGCATCCCGATTATGCCGAGGCCTTCGCTGCCTACATGAAGGCGGAAGACTGAGGCGGGGCTTGGGCTTTGGTTTGGGCGCGGGATGCCGGGAGGGGCGCCGAGCCCGCGGTGATTTCTCCTAAAGTTCGACGGGCGGCGGCTTGCGACCCGGCAGAATTCCTTTGACGGCCTATGTGAGAAGAATTCTAATTCTGGCGCTCGACATCAAAGGATGCGTCGCTTGAATTTCAAGTTCTGGCTGTCGATCGTTGTCGCGGCCGCGGTCGTTGCTCTGGCCGGCTTCGGGGTGTACGCCTATCACCCGAGCCTGCCCGCCATGAGCGCCGCCGAGCGTCCGAGCTTCAGCCCGGAGGTGATCGAGAAGGGCCGGATCCTGGCGGCGGCGGGCTACTGTGCGACCTGCCACACCGCGGTCGGCGGCAAGCCCTATGCCGGCAACTATCCGATGGAAACCGGGTTCGGCACGATCTACGCCTCCAACATCACGCCGGACCCGGAAACCGGGCTCGGCAGCTGGTCGCCCGCCGCCTTCCGCCGCGCCATGCATGACGGCGTCGACCGCGAGGGCGCGCATCTGCTGCCGGCCTTCCCCTTCGATCACTTCACCAAGATGAGCGACGAGGACGTCGACGCGATCTATGCCTTCCTGATGGCCAAGGTCGCGCCGGTGCGGGAGACGACCAAGGACAACGCCTTGCCGTTCCCGCTGAACCAGCGGGTCCTCCAGGCCGGCTGGAAGCTGCTCTTCGTCGATTTCGGCCGCTACCGGCCCGATCCCGGCAAATCCGAGCAATGGAATCGCGGCGCCTATCTCGTCGAGGGAGTGACGCATTGCGGCGCCTGCCACACGCCGCGCAATCTTTTAGGCGCCGAGAAGAAGGGCGAGGCCTTCGCCGGCGCCGCGATCGACAGGTGGATCGCCCCGGCGCTGACCGCCGACAATCCCTCGGTGGTGCCGTGGAGCGCCGCCGAATTCACCCGCTATCTCGGCACCGGGGCGGGCGTCTATCACGGCATCGCCGCCGGTCCGATGGGGCCGGTGGTGCATGCCGGCCTGCGCGAGCTGCCCAAGAGCGACCTGGAGGCGATCGGCGCCTATCTCGGCGCGGGGATCGGGGCGCCCGCCACCGATCCCGCCGCCAACCCCGCCGTGCTGGCGAGCCTGAAGGCCGGTCGCCCCGACCCGACCTACCGCAAGGATCTCGGCGAGCGGCTCTACGCCACCGCCTGCGCCGCCTGCCACTACAATGCGTCGCGCATCGTCGAGGGGCGGCCGGAGCTGGCGATCAACTCCTCCACCCGGCTCGCCGACCCCACCAACCTGATCCACGTCATCCTCGACGGCGTCGATGCGAAGAACGGCATGGGCGGCGTGGTGATGCCGGCCTTCCGCCACGCGCTGTCGGATGCGGAGATCGCAGCGGTGGCGGCCTATCTGCGCGAGAAGCGCGCCAATCTCGCCCCCTGGCCGGATCTCGCCGCGCAGGTGGCGCGCATCCGGGCCGAGGGCGCCGGACACTGATGAGGGCATCGGCATGATCGACTTCACGGTCAACGGGCGGAACGTCAGCGTCGACGTCGAAGCCGACACGCCGCTGCTCTGGGTGATCCGCGACACGATCGACCTGACCGGCACCAAATATGGCTGCGGCATCGGTATGTGCGGCGCCTGCACCGTGCATGTCGGCGGCCGGGCGACGCGTTCCTGCATCACGCCGGTGGGCGATGTCGCCGGCACCGAGATCACCACCATCGAGGGGCTGGACCCCGCCGGCAACCATCCGGTGCAGCAGGCCTGGCGCCATTTGCGGGTGCCGCAATGCGGCTACTGCCAATCCGGCCAGATCATGCAGGCCGCCGCCTTCCTGAAGGACATTCCCAGCCCGACCGACGACGACATCGACGCGGTGATGACCGGCAATCTCTGCCGCTGCATGACCTATCTCCGCATCCGCGCCGCGGTGCGCGAGGCGGCCGCGGCGCTGCGGGGGGAGACCACCAATGGCTGACGAATCCCGCTTCCGCGCCCGCTCGCGCGATAATGGCGCCCGCTTGGCCGACCGCTCGCGCGAAAGTGGATTGAGCCGCCGCGGTTTCCTCGTCTCGATGTGCGCCGCCGGCGCGGTGTTCGGCTTTCCGCGCGCCGGCTTGGCGGCGATGGATCCGGCGATGCCCGGCGGCACGCCGATCGAGGCGGCCGGTGCCCGCTACGAGCCGGCCATCTGGTACTGGATCGATACCGAGGGCCGGATCAACGTCAACATCATCCGCGCCGAAATGGGCCAGCATGTCGGCACCGCCATTGCGCGCATCCTTGCCGACGAACTCGGCGCCAACTGGGACGACGTGCATATCGAGCATGTCGACACCGCCGCCAAATGGGGGCTGATGGTCACCGGCGGCAGTTGGTCGGTGTGGCAGAGCTGGCCGGTCTATCGCCAGGCCGGCGCGGCCGGGCGGGTGGCGCTGGCGCAGAAGGCCGCCGAGCTCTGGGGCCTCGATCCG
Source organism: Ancylobacter defluvii (assembly GCF_018390605.1). Lineage (GTDB taxonomy): Bacteria > Pseudomonadota > Alphaproteobacteria > Rhizobiales > Xanthobacteraceae > Ancylobacter > Ancylobacter defluvii. Next base: position 24,992 of record NZ_JAHBGD010000013.1, on the reverse strand, counting down.
GCGGCGGTCAGCGTCGCCAACGGCGTGGTGTCCGGCGGTGGCCGCAGCGCCGGTTTCGGCGAGCTGGTGGCGCAAGGCATAACCCGCAGCTTCACCGAGGACGAGCTGAGGGCGCTGCCGCTGAAGCCGCATGCCGAGCTGACGCTGGTCGGCAAGGACGTCACCGCGCTCGACATCGCCGACAAGACCACCGGGCAGGCCATCTTCGGCATCGACGCCAAGGTCGAGGGGATGGTGCATGCGGCTCCCCTGCTGCCGCCGACGCGCTACGGATCGGAGATTGTCCGCATCGACGACAGCTCCGCCAAGGCGATCAAGGGATATCAGCAGACACTCAAGCTCGACGATCCGTCCGGGACCGCGCCCGGCTGGGCCATGGTGATCGCCGACAGCCACTGGGCCGCCCAGAAGGCGGCGGGCCTCGTCAGGGTCGAGTGGAAGCCGAGCGATGCCGCGCGGGTGAGCGAGGCGGATATCCAGCAGCGTGCGCGCGCGCTGATCGCCGACGACGCCAAGGGCGCGGTGCTCGATACCGGCGACACCGATGTGGTGCCGGTATTCGCCCGCGCCGCCGTGACCATGGAGGCGGAATACACCACCGCGACCGTGCTGCACTTCCAGCTGGAGCCGGTGAACGCGCTCGCCTTCCGCAATGCGGAGGGCGTCTGGGAAATCCACACCGGCAATCAATGGCAGTCGCTGGCGCTGCCCTGGCTGCAAAAGGCGCTCGGCGTCGACGAGAACGGCGTGGTCATGCGCAGCTACCTGCTGGGAGGCGGCTTCGGGCGGCGCCTCAACGGCGACTATGCGGTGCCGGTCGCGCTGGCCTCGAAGGCGCTCGGCGGCAAGCCGGTGAAGATGGTGGCGACGCGGCCGGACGACCTCAGGTTCGACAGCCCGCGCTCGCCCTCGGTCCAGCGGGTGCGCATGGCGTTCGACCAGGACCGGAATGTCATCGCCATGGATACGGCGGTGGCGGCGGGCTGGCCGACCAAGGTGATGGTGCCGGCCTTCATGCCCAAGGGCGTCAATGGCGAGCCGTATGATCCGTTCGCCAGCGACGGCGTCGATCACTGGTATTCGGTCGGGGCGCAGCGGGCGCGCGCGATCTCCAACGATCTGGCGGAGAGCACCTTCCGCCCCGGCTGGCTGCGCTCGGTGTCGCCGGGCTGGATCAACTGGGCGATCGAGAGCTTCATGCACGAAGCGGCGGTGAAGGTCGGCAAGGATCCGGTGCGGTTCCGCCTCGACCATCTGAAGGCCGAGGGCCGCAATGCCGGTACCGCGCCGGATTCGGTCGGCGGCGCGGCACGGCAGGCGCAGGTGCTCGCCCGCGTCGCCGCGCTGTCCGGCTACGGCAAGGCGAAACTGCCGGCGGACACCGCGATCGGCGTGGCGACCTCCTATGGCCAGGCGCGGTCGATGCCCACCTGGGTCGGCGGCGCCGTGCAGCTGCATGTCGACCGGCAGACCGGTTTCGTCGACGTGCAGAAGATCTGGCTGGTGGTCGATTGCGGCACCGTGGTGGACCCCGACAGCGCCCGCGCCCAATGCGAGGGCGCCGCGCTGTGGGGCCTGTCGATGGCGCTCTGCGAGGGCACGGAGTTCGAGAACGGCCAGGTGCGCGATCGCAACCTCGACAGCTACACGCCGCTGCGGATGATCGATACGCCGGAGGTGGTGGTGGAGTTCGTCGACAGCACCGAGGTGCCGGTCGGGCTGGGCGAGCCCGGCACGACGGTGGTGGCGCCGGCGATCGGCAATGCGATCTTCGAGGCGGTCGGGGTGCGCCTGCGCCGCCTGCCGATCCGGCCGGAAGCCGTGCTGGCCGCCCTGAAGGTGAAATAGCCGGGGCTGCGTCGCCGGACGGCGAGCCGATACCAGTTTCCAGTCAGCGATCCCGCGACCGGCGAGCAGCAGGGCGATCACGAGCCTGTGCGGCGGTCGATAATTTGTTTGCGAAAATATAATTCGTATCCTATTAATTAGGCCATGAACCAGATCGACAACCTTCGGCGGGCGCTCACCGCCCAGCTTCTCCAGGCCGGCCGCCAATGGCGCCGCATTGCCGAGCGGGAGCTTGAAGCGCTGGGCATTTCCGAAGCCTGCGCCGCGCCGCTGCTGTGGACCGGCCGGCTGGGCGGCGGGGTGCGCCAGGTGACGCTCGCCGCCTATGTCGGCATCGAAGGCCCGTCACTGGTGCGGCTGCTTGACCAGCTTGCCGCTTCCGATCTCATCGAGCGGCGGGACGACCCCACCGACCGCCGCGCCAAGACCATCTGGCTGACCGAGGCCGGCGAGCAACTCGCCGCGCACATAGAAGAGGTTCTGGTGGAGGTGCGCGGGCAGGTGCTCGCCCCTATCGATCCGTCCGACCTGGAAGCCGCGCTGCGCGTTCTGAAGGCCTTCGACGAGGTGTCCGCCCGTTCGGCGGAGGAGGTGTCGTCGTGACCCTGCCGGTGGCCCTGCCATCCTGGCGGGACTGGCTGTTCTCCGGGAAGGCCTTCCTCGCCTCCATGCTGGCGCTCTACATCGCGCTGGCCTTCGACCTGCCGCGCCCCTACTGGGCGATGGCGGCGGTCTATGTCGTGGCCAACCCGCTCGCCGGCGCCACCAGCTCCAAGGGACTGTACCGCGCGCTCGGCACGCTGATCGGCGCCAGCGCGGCGGTGTTCTTCGTGCCGCTGTTCGTCAATGCGCCGGAACTGCTCAGCCTCGTCGTGGCGCTGTGGACCGGTACCCTGCTCTATATTTCCATGCTCGACCGCACGCCGCGCAGCTATGTGTTCATGCTGGCGGGCTACAGCCTGCCGCTGATCGCGCTGCCGGCCATTGGCACGCCGGAGCAGATCTTCGACGTCGCGCTGGCCCGCAGCGAGGAGATCGTCATCGGCATCACCTGCGCCACGGTGGTCGGCGCGGTGGTGTTCCCGACCAGCGTCGGCACGGCGCTGTCCACGCGCATCGCCGGCTGGCTCGACGATGCCGCGTCCTGGGCGGGTGAAATCCTGCGCGGCGAGGGCGCGCTGCCGGCGACCCCGCTTCGCCGCCAGAAGCTCGCCGCCGACATCATCGGTCTCGATCTCATCATCAGCCAGCTGTCCTATGACGCGGCGACGCGCGACGTGGTGCCCCATGCGCGCGAACTGCGCGGCCGGCTGCTCATGCTGATGCCGCTGCTCTCCTCGCTGGCCGACCGCCTGCATGCGCTGAAGGCGCAGGAAGGCGCGCTCTCCCCGGAACTGGCGGCGTTGCTGCCGCGGGTGGCGGACTGGTTCGCGCGGGGCCGCCACGCCGATCCCGCCGAAGCGGAGCTGCTGTCCGCCACCCTGAGGGCCCTGCGTCCGCAGGATGCCGCCAACTGGGACGAGCTGGTGCAGGTGAGCGCGCTCGACCGGCTGGACGAGATCGTCGCGCTGTGGAGCGACTGTCTGTCCCTGCGTGCCGACATCGAGCGCGGCCAGCACGCCGGCCCCTGGCGTCCGCGCTTCCGCCATCGCCGGGTGCTCGGGCGGGCGCGGCACTATGATTTCGGCCTGATGCTGTTCTCCGCCGGCTCCTGCGTCCTCGCGACCCTGCTCGCCAGCGCGTTCTGGATCGCCAGCGGCTGGTCGAGCGGCAGCGGTGCGGTGATGATGACCGCGGTCGCCTGCTCGTTCTTCGCCGCGATGGACCGTCCGGCGCCCTTTATCCGCTCCATGGCGATCTGGTCCGGCGTCAGCATCGTCGTCTCCGGCGTGTACCTGTTCGGCATCCTGCCGCTGGTCCATGATTTCGAGATGCTGGTGCTGGTGTTCGCGCCGCCCTTCCTGCTGCTCGGCCTGCTGATCCCGCGGCCGCAATTCACCATGCTGGGCATGCTGATGGCGGTGAACACCGCCTCCTTCGTGGCGATGCAGAACCGCTACAGCGTCGATTTCGGCACCTTCGCCAATGAAGGGCTCGCGGCGATGGCGGGCCTGACCTTCGCCCTGGTGTGGACCATCGCGACGCGCCCCTTCGGTGCGGAGATCGCAGCACGGCGCCTGGTGCAGGCCGGATGGAACGACCTCGCCGAGACCGCGTCCGGCCGCCATCACGGCGATCATGAGCGCCTTGCCGGCCGCATGCTCGACCGGCTGGGCCAGCTGGTGCCGCGGATCGCCACTATCGACGACCGCGAGCTGGCCAAGGTCGACGGCTTCGCCGAGGTGCGCGTCGGCTTCAACATCGTCGAGCTGCAGAAGACGCGGCGCGGCCTGGCGGCGGACGATCGCGCGGCCATCGATGCGGTGCTGGCCGGCGTCGCGGCGCTGTATCGCGAACGCGCCGCGCGCCGCAGGCTGGTCGCGCCCTCCGAGCCGCTCTGCGCGGCGCTCGACGTCGCGCTTCGTCTCGCCGCCCGCCACACCGGCGCGGAGGCGCGGCGCACGCTCGACGCGCTGGTCGGCCTGAGGCGGGTGTTCTTCCCGGATGCGCCGGGGCCCGCCGGTGGCTTCGCGCCGGAGCGTTCGGGCCAGCCGATGCTGCTGGCGGCGGAGTGATCCCATGTCCGGTGAAATCGATATCTACGGTGTCTACGTCCCCAACCTGCTGGCGCTGATGGTGGCGACGCTGCTGGTGAGCCTCGTGGTGCGGCGGGTGCTGGCCTTCCTCGGCGTCTATGCCCTGGTCTGGCATCGCGGGCTGTTCGACATCGCCCTCTACGTCGTTCTTCTGCAGGGCATGTCCCTGCTGTCCCAATGGTGGCTGTCATGAAGGTTTCGTTTCGCGGCGCCATCCGCGTCATCGTCACGCTTGTCCTCGTCCTCGCCGCGTTCGGCGCCGGGCGCGAGCTCTGGGCGCATTACATGGACGATCCGTGGACGCGCGACGCCAAGGTGCGCGCGGACGTGGTCGGCGTCGCACCGGATGTCGCCGGCTTCGTCAGCGACGTGCTGGTGCAGGACAATCAGGCGGTGAAGAAGGGCGACGTGCTGTTCCGCATCGACCGCGCCCGCTTCGCCATTGCGCTGGAGCAGGCCGAGGCCGTCGTCGACGGCCGCAAGGCGACGCTCGACCAGGCCAAGCGCGACCGCGAGCGCTATGAGCAGCTCAAGGACGTCGTGTCGGAGCAGAAGACCGAGCAGATGCGCATGTCGGAGGCCGAGGCCGCCGCCTCCTATCGGCAGGCGCTGGCCGACCGCGAACTCGCCAAGCTCAATCTCGAACGCACCGAAGTGAAGGCGCCGGTCAACGGCACCATCTCCAATCTCAGCCTGCGGCCCGGCGACTATGTGACCGCCGGCACCGCCAAGGTCGCGCTGGTCGATACCGATTCGCTGCGGATCGAAGGCTATTTCGAGGAGACCAAGCTGGCCCGCATCCGCGTCGGCGCGCCGGTGTCGATCCGGCTGATGGGGCAGGCGGCGCCGCTGCGCGGCCATGTCGAGAGCATCGCCACCGGTATCGAGGACCGCGAGCGCACGGTCGGCAATGGATTGCTCGCCAATATCAACCCGACCTTCAGCTGGGTGCGGCTGGCCCAGCGCGTGCCGGTGCGCATCGTGCTCGACGAGGCGCCGGACGGCGTGCAACTGGTCGCCGGCCTCACCGCCACGGTATCGGTGCTGGAGAAGTGACCGGCGACACCTGAGACGGTTTGCCGGGGCGGCGACGTCCGGGACGATCGACCGATTCGAAAGGGGCGCTTGAGGCGCCCCTTTTTCGCAGGGGCGCCTCAATGTGCCTTCTCGCGGGGCCAGGGGGCGCCGCGGGCCGGCTCCATCGGCAAGGAAGGCCTTGTTTCGTCAGGAGCTTGGATGGCGGCGGCTGCGGCCTCCCGGCCAGAATGGCCTCATCGCCAGCAACCCGGCGCGGGGATGGTCGCGAACGGGAGGGAGAGTGGGCGAGGGGGACGGCATCCGGGGTTCCGGTGCTTGTGGCATCCGGGCATCTGTAGTGCCGAAGGGGGAGATAGACGCCGGTGCGCGGACCGCGCTTCACATCGCGATCAATGCCGCTGCCGCTCACACTGTACCCGATGTTGCAACGCATTTGAGGCGCGATTTGTACCGCACCGCAAGCGGAGCAGGCGAGTGCACAAAGGGGGGAGCGTTGAGGCGTATGGGTTTGTGACGATTTACCTGGAAGGGGAGGGCTCCCTGAGAAAGCAAAAATACCTTCGGTAGAGCATTAGAAATTTATGTAATAAGTATTTTTATAGAATAGGAATTCTGGCAAATAGATAAAAAATTTCAATGTATTGTATGATTTTGGGTGATTTCCAGTGTAGTGCTATGAGATATTTGGCGGAGCGCAAGGATTAATTCGAACTATCGGCTGGTTCTCGATTTGGGCAATAATGGTCGTCCTGTCGGCCGACAGTGTCGGCACAGGCGCCGTTAGCTCGACACGGACGGCTTCCGGAAGCGCGCACCGGCGCCGCCCCCATTTTCCGGAATGAACTCGATGCCGGCAGCTTCGAGCGCAGCTTGAAGACGCCCGACCGTTGCCGCCTTCAACGCCTCACCGCGCTCAAGACGCGTCACGGTCTGGGTGGAAACTGCAGCTTGGGTGGCCAAGCTCGACGTGCTGATCGCCGTCGGGCCGATGGCGCCGAGGGGCGGCAGTTTCCCTGGCCGGAATTGCGGCGCATCCGCAGGGATTTTGCGCGCTTGATGCAATTGCAGCGGCACCGTTCCATTGCCGGCACTGCTTGGGGCAGTGCCGCAATGCCGGCACGGAAGCACGGGTACGGGGGGCTTGAGTGCCGCAGGGCAATGGCGCATCTGTTCCGGCCCGGATGCCATCGGGACTGTGGCGGAGAGCTCTAAGACGTCGAGTTTAGTCGATGTAACGACGCGGTAGGGTCTTTCCGATGGCGGGAAACAGCTCGTGCGTCGACATCCGCCACTGTTCCGCCAGTTCCTCAATCTGGATAGCGACATCACCCGAACGGCCGAGGAGGACCACCTCGTCGCCGACCTGCGCGTCCGGCACATCCGTCAGGTCCACGCGCAGCAGTTCCGAGTGCGAGGGGCCGAGCAGCGGAACCCGCCTTCCGCGGATCAGCGCCGTAGCGTTGGGCGGCATGGACTTGGGATAGCCATCGCTCCAGCCGAAGGGAATGAGCCCCAAGCGCATGTTCGGGCGGAGCCTCAGAAAGGGCGCCCGGACGAGATCATCCGTCGGCGCGAGCGCGCGCACCATGACAAGCCGGCTTTTCAATCCCACCAGCGCGGGCTTCCAGCTTGCGTGCCGCTTGGCCACCGACTGGAACGACATGCCGACCACAAGCCGCCCCGGATCCACCGCATTCAGATCCGCGTTGGGATGGCCCAGGACGATCGCTGAGCTGGAGGTCATGCGGATCGGCACCTCGATGCCTTCCGCCTCGATGGCGGCAAGCGCCCGCTTGATCGCGTCGAGTTGGGCGAGGGTGTAGGGCTCGTCATCGAAGCCGTAACTCGTCATCGGGTGGCCATAGACCCCCGCCAGACGAAGATGACGGCTATCGGTGATCGCACGCGCCATCGCCGCGGCCTCATGCGGGAAGGCGCCGGCCCGGAAGCCCCCGCCGTCGATCTTCAGGAAAACCGGCAGGCGGTGGCGGGCCGCCCGATCCCAGAGGACGACGTCCCCCAGCGTGGAGAGCGTGGGCATCAGTTCAGCCTGTTCCAGCAGGGGCGCGCTGTCGGGCAGGCAGGTGGGATAGAGCAGGATCGGGCGTTTGATGCCGGCGGCGCGGCAGGCGAGGGCACTGTCGATGTTGCCGAACGCGAAGCCGTCGACGCCTTCCGCCTCGGCCCGCCGCGCTACTTCCGCGGCGCCGCAGCCGCTCGCGTCGCCTTTGAGGCACATATAAATCGCGACAGCCGGACCGATGAGGTGGCGCAGCTGGCGCACATTGTGAGCGATGGCGCCGAGATCGATCTCGCACCAGGTCGGGCGCAAGGGGGCGGACATTGAGGTGAATTCCTGGATGGATGAAGGCGCTCTCACAGCCGGTTCCCCGCGCGGTAGCGCTGCATGAAGCTGCGCAGGCGTTCGTGATGGGGCGCCTCGAAGATGGCCTCCGGTGTCCCGTTCTCGATGAGCCGGCCTTCCGCCATGAAGGCGACCGAGGTCGAAACTTCGCGTGCGAAAGCCATTTCATGGGTCACGATCATCATGGTGATGCCGTCGGCCGCCAGCGAGGTGATGACGTCGAGCACCTCGCCCACCAGTTCCGGGTCGAGGGCGGAGGTCACCTCATCGAGCAGAAGCAGGCGGGGCTGCATGGTGAGCGCCCGGGCGATCGCTACCCGCTGCTGCTGGCCGCCTGAAAGCTCGGAAGGATAGCGGTGGCGCTTATCGGCAAGGCCGACCCGCTCGAGAAGGGCGAGCGCGCGCTCACGCACCGGACCCAGCGCCTCACCATGAACGCGGCACGGCGCCACGGTGAGATTCTCCAGCACGTCGAGATGCGGGAACAGGTTGTAGTGCTGGAACACCATGCCGACTTGCGCCCGAAGTGCCGCGATCTGCCGGTCCGACTTGCGGCGGCGCCGACCATCGGGCAGTTGCTCGATGCCGACGCTTTCGCCGGCGATGGTGATCAGGCCCCGCTCATAGGTTTCGAGGTAGTTCACGCAGCGCAGAAGCGTGGTCTTGCCCGACCCGCTGGGGCCGATGAGGGAGAGCACGTCCCCTGCGGCGACGGTGAGGCTGACCTCCTTGAGGACTTCGACCGGGCCAAACGACTTGCCCACGCGGTCGATGACGACCAGCGGCGCGGGGGTGGCAGGGGGGATGAGGTCAGACATAGCGCATCTTCTTTTCGACATGGCGCCCGATCTGCGAGATTGAGAAGCAGATCACGAAATAGAACGCAGCGACGGCTAGGTAGGCGGGGAGTATTTCCATGGTCCGCTCGCCGATCTCGCGTCCGGCCGCGACCAGTTCCCAGCCGCCGATGGCGGAAACCAGCGACGTGTTCTTCACCGCGACCAGAGCCACGTTCAGGAAGGGCGGGAGGCTGAGACGCCGCGCCTGCGGCAGGATCACGATGGTGAAGAGCTGAAAGCGCCGCATGCCCAAAGCCCGGCCGGCATCCCACTGCGTGCGCGGCACCGCTGCCAGCGCTGCCCGGAACACCTCCGCGGCATAGGCGGCGAAGTACAGGCCGCCGATCAGCACCACGACCAGCCAGAGCGGCATGTCGAGGCCCAGATAGGGCAGGCTGAAATAGCTGCCGATCAGCAGCACCAGCAGCGGCACGCCGCGCGCCACCAGCCCATAGGCTGCCGCCAGAAGCCCCAGAGGCCTCCAGCCATAGAGACGGAGCAAGGCCAGCAGCATGCCGGCGACGGTGGCGACGGCGATGATCCCCAGTGACAGGCCGATCGTCACCAGCGCGCCCTGCGCGAGGTAAAGCGCGGAGGAGGTCAGCATGGCGGACGTCATCACGAAACCCTCACCGGATAGCGCCATTCGGCGAGCTTCAGCACGCCGGCGACGCCTGCGCTGATGGCGAGGTAGATCAGGGCGACCGTCGCGAAGGTCTCGTAGGGGGCGGCACTGCGGTCCAGCAGCAGCTTGCTGGCCTGGGTCAGTTCGGCGACCGCGATGGTCGAGGCGACCGAGGTGTCCTTGATGATGATGATGAACTGGTTGCCGAGCGGCGGCAGGACGCGGCGAAGCGCCTGCGGCAGCAGGATGACCCTCAGCGCCATGCCGGGCATCATGCCCAACGCCAGTGCCGCCTCCCGCTGGCGCGGATGGATCGATTCCAGCCCCGCGCGGTAGATCTCGCCGATATAGGCGCTGTTCTGCAGCGACATCGCCAGCACGGCGGAGGTGAATGCCGACATGTGCACGCCCAGCGTCGGCAAGCCGAAATACAGCACGAAGATCTGCACGAGGATGGGCGTGTTGCGCATGATCTCGACGAAGCCGGCGCCGACACAGCGGAGCGGCGCATGGCGGCTCATGCGCAGGCCCGCCACCACGCCGCCACCGATCGTGGCGCCGAGCAGGGCGCCGATGGCGAGGGCGACGGTCATCGCCGCCCCCTCCATCAGCAGAGGTGCATTGTTGAGGATAAAGCCGAAATCCATGGACGGACGCTCTTTCGGCCGTCAGTTCTGGTTGAACGGCCGCTGGGGCGGCGGCTCCTTGCCGAACCACGTCTTGTACAGCGCGGCATATTCGCCGTAGCGCGAACCGTTGACGTACTCACGCACGATGGTGTCGAGCGCCAGCCAGAGCGGGAAGTCGCCAGGCTTCATGAAGATGGCGTTGTTGTTGATGGTGCCGAGCGAGCCGTCGAGCACCACGAACTCATCGCCATTGTGCCCGACGAAGAAGTTCGCCGCCGCCGAATCCGCTTGCCAGGCGGTCGAGCGGCCGCTCTTCAGCGCCAGGGCGGCGGCGCTGTCGGTGTCGAAGAAGATGGCCTTTGCCTTCGGCGCGTATTTCTTGGCGCGGTCGACCATGGCGGCGCTGTTGGTCGAGCCCAGCACCACGTTCTCATTGTCGAGATCCGCCAGCGTCTTGATCTGCGAGCCCTTGGGCACCACGACCAGCGTGCTGGAATCAATGTAGGGACGGGTGAAGGCGAGGCGCACCGCCCGGTCAGGATAGATGGTGGCGGTGGAGATGCCGAAATCCGCCTTGCCGGACAGCACGGCGGGGAAGCGGCCATCGACGGTGGTGGTCATCAGTTCGATCTTGTCGGGATCGCCGACCAGCGCCTTGGCCATCAGCCGGGCGAATTCGACCTCGAAGCCGGTGTGCCTGCCATTCTCGTCGATGAAGCCGTTGGGGCGGGCCGTCGACGAAACGGCGACGATCACCTTATCGCGCTTGACGATGGTATCGAGGCGGGATTCCTGCGCGGCAGCGACGTTCAGGCCCAGGCCCATGGCGAGCGCGACCAGCCCGCCGGCGAGGCGTGACATACGATGAAACATGGCTTTTCCCTCTGGTTATGCGGAAAAGAAGACCATGTTGCAGTGCGATCGGAAAACGAATAATCCCGTAGCTAAGCATCGAAGATTTCGATGCTCAGTTTAGTCCTACGCGAGGTGGTCGTCGGAGATGCTGCGCGAAATCGAAACCTTCCTGGCGGCCGTTCGCTACGGCACCTTCACCGAGGCCGGCGAGCGCATCGGGCTGACGCAATCGGCTGTCAGCGAGCAGATCCGCCGGCTGGAGGACTTTGTCGGCTACCGCCTGTTCTTCCGAACGGGCCGCTCCGCGACGCTGAACGCCGATGGGCAGGATCTGGTGCCGCTGGCCGATCAGGTCGTGTCGCTGGTCGCGGAGATGCGCCGACGCCATGCCGTTTCCGAAATCCGCACCACCTTGCGCGTGGGTACGGTCGCCTCGCTGCATAGTGGGCTGGTCGCGCGCAGCATGCTGGCGTTCCATCGGGTTTTTCCCAAGGTGACACTGCGCTCCATGCGCGGCGAGGACGACCTGCTCGGGCAGGTCGAGCGCGAGGAACTGGATCTCGCGGTGATGATCCAGCCTTCCGGTGAGTTGCCCGGCAATGTCGTGTGGCACCATTTGCTCACGAAGCCCTTCGTGCTCATCGCGCCAGCGGCGGTGGACGCCGCCGACTGGCGCGAGGCGATGGTCGGGCGGCCGCTGCTGCGCTATGACCGCTCGACCATCAGCGGTCGCAGGATCGACGCCTTTCTGGAGCGGACGGGTACGGCGGTCGCCGACAATATCTGGATCAACTATCTTGATACGATGATCGCGCTGGTCAGCGAGGGCATGGGGGTCGCGCTAATCCCCCATTCCGATCTCGGCGCGGCGTCAGAGCGCGTCCGGGTCTTCTCCCTTGGGGAGGACGCGTTCCACCGGCACATCGGCGCCTTCACCCGGCGCAGCGGCGCCTCGCGGGAGGCCGAGGCTTTCCTCGCTTTGTTGCGGGAGGAGGCGGGGCGGGAGGTCGGTGCGCTACGTTGACCCCGCTCGCGGCGGCGAAACGACGAAACTGCGCGCCAGTTCGTCCGCGAGGAATTGCTGGCGCCCGTTCAGCTTGTACCCGCGCCGCCAGAACACGACGTAATGATAGACCGCGCTCGGCTCGAACGGACGCGTGATCAGGCCGAAGCGGCGATATTCGCGCGCGATGACTTCATTGGTGACGGACACCCCGATGCCGGCGGCCACGAAGCCCGCATCGTGGCCGGTCGCATCGAACTCCACGGCGATGTTCGGCTCGACGCCCATGTAGCGCAGCGAGTTGACGTTCATCTGATGGGCCGAGAACTGCGGATCGATGTCGACGAGCGCCTCGGAGACCAGGTCCTCCGCGACCACCAGGTCCTTCTGCTCGAAGCGATGTCCGGGATAGATCAGGCAGACGTTACGGGCGGTCGCGACCGGGCGCCACTCGAACACATTGCTGTCGAGCGGAAGGCGGGAGAGGCCGAGATCGGCTCGCCCATTGAGTACGTGCTCGGCGGTCTGCTGGTAGCTGCCCGAATGCAGGTGCACAGAACAGCCGGGATAGTGCGCGCGCAGGGCGCTAAGTGCGCGTGGGAGCAGTTCAAAGCAGAAGATGCCCGGCGCCGCGAGCCCCACCGCCGTGGGCTCCTGGCCCTTCAGCGCCGCAATCGACTTGCCGACCTTCTCCAGGCTGGCAAAGGTGACCTCGATGTCGCGGAGCAGCTCCCATGCCTGATGGGTCGGGATCAACCGGTTCTTCTCGCGCAGGAAAAGCGGAAAGCCCAGCGTCGCCTCCAGCTGCTTGATGTGCTGGCTGACGGCCGGCTGGCTGACCTTCAACAGCCGCGCGGCATAGCGGGCCGATCCGGTCCGTAGAACCTCCCGGAGGATTTGCAACTGACGCAGTTTGACGTCGGCACTGGGCTGGTCAGGCACGTTGGCGGCTTTCGCGAGGAAGGATGGAAGGCATAATCTTGACTTAAGCCAAAACCGCAAGAAGGCGTCGGGCCGCCGCGAGTCATTTAGATCTATCCAGCATTTCGAACCCGCACGCGCTGTGGGCTGAGAGGTCGATGATAAGTGATGCTTATCGAAATTATTCTCAGCTTATAAATTGACGCCGATATAGGCAGGGTTGTTTTCTGACCACGCCGGCCGCTCGCGGGCCTCGGGCCGGCCGTCTCATCCTGGAGGCGCGCGAACGTGATGCCCAGGCCGGACGCACGATGCAAACAGCGATCGACATTCATTCGGAAAACCCGCGTCGCGGGCGCGCGGCGGCGATCGCCTCATTGCGCGCCGAGAATGTGCACAAGACGCTGGGCACGCATCCGGTTCTGCGTGGGGTCAGTCTCGCGGCCTATCCCCATGAGGTCATCTCGGTGCTGGGTGCCAGCGGCTCGGGCAAGAGCACCTTGCTGCGCTGTCTCAACCTGCTCGAAGTGCCTGACAGTGGCGAAATCTGGTTCCGCGACGAGAAGCTCGATATCCGGCCTCCCGCCGGTCGCAACGGTGCGCGCATCGGTGATGCGCGTCAGGCGCGTCGCGTGCGGGCCTCGCTGGGCATGGTGTTCCAGAGCTTCAATCTCTGGCCGCACAAGACCGCGCTTGAGAACGTCATGGAAGGGCCGGTCCACGTGCGCGGACTGACGCGCCGGGCCGCCACGGAGTGCGCCGAACACTATCTGCGCAAGGTGGGGCTGATCGAGCGGCGCGACCATTATCCCCGCCACCTGTCCGGTGGCCAGCAGCAACGGGTCGCCATCGCACGCGCTCTCGCCATGGAGCCGGAGGTGCTGCTGTTCGACGAGCCGACGTCGGCGCTCGACCCGGAACTGACGGGTGAGGTGCTGCGCGCGATCCGCAGCCTCGCGGAGGAAGGGCGGACCATGATCCTCGTCACCCACGAGCTTTCCTTCGCCCGCGAGGTGTCCAGCCGCGTCGCCTTCATGCAGGGCGGGCGGATCGAGGAAGAGGGCCCTCCCGAAGAGGTGCTGTCCCGGCCGGCCTCGGCGGGGCTGCGCCGTTTTCTCGATCCGGTATGTTGAGGGTGTCGGCGATGGGAGGTTTTGAGGAACAGTTCCTGCGCGGTCTGGAGACGACGGTGCTGGTGGCCGCCATCAGTGGCGCCTTCGGCATGCTGGTGGGGCTTGCGGGCGCGGCGGCAAAGCTATCGCGCTTCCGCGCGCTGCGAATGGTCGCCGATGCCTACACAACCATCGTGCGTGGCGTGCCGGAGCTGCTGGTCATTCTCCTCGTCTATTTCGGTGGCACCGCCGCGCTCACCGCGCTGGTCGGCTCCTATGTCGAGGTCAGCGCGCTGTGGGCGGGGGTCTTTAGCCTGACCGTGGTGTTCGGCGCTTATGCCACGGAGATTTTCCGGGGAGCAATCCAGGCCATTCCGCGCGGGCAAACCGAAGCCGCGCTGTCGATCGGACTGGCACCCTGGCAGACGTGGCTGCTGGTCATTCTGCCCCAGATGGCGCGGATCGCGCTTCCAGCCCTGTGCAATCTCTGGATTTCGCTGCTCAAGGACACGTCGCTCATTTCGATCGTGGGTCTCTCCGACATCATGCGCGTCGCCGTGGTCGGTGCCGGTTCGATGCGCGATCCGCTGACCTTCTATCTCGCGGCGTCGGCGCTCTACCTGATGCTCACCAGCTTCTCCCTGCTGACATTCCGTCTTGTCGAGCGCCGCATGCTCGCCCCGGTACATTGAGGGTTACGCCATGGATATCGCCCTCATCACCGAGAGCATCGAGACCCTGCTGGGTGGCGTCGTGCTGACGCTGGAGCTCACCATCCTGTCGCTCCTCATCGGCTTCGGCCTATCCGTGCCGCTGGCCTTCATGCGGGCCTCCCGCTCGCAATGGCTGTCGATGCCGGTACTCGCCTATACCTATGTGTTCCGCGGAACGCCGCTGCTGGTTCAGCTGTTCCTCATCTACTACGGGCTCAGCCAGCTCGCCTTCGTGCGCGAAAGCTTCTTGTGGCTGCTGTTCCGCGATCCGTTCTACTGCGCCTTGCTTGCCTTCTCGCTCAACAGTGCGGCGTATACCATCGAGGTGTTCCGGGGCGGCATTCAGTCCGTGCCGCCGGGCCTCGTCGAAGCGGCACAGGCGATCGGCCTGTCGCCCACCAAGATCCGCCTGCGGATCGTGTTCCCGCTCGCCTTCCGCACCGTGCTGCCCTCCTATGCCAACGAAGTTGTCGGCATGATCAAGGCAAGCTCGCTGGCCAGCACGGTCACGCTGCTGGAGATCACCGGACTGGCGCGAAAGCTGGTCTCTGAGACCTTCGCTCCCTACGAGGTCTTCATCGCCGCCGGCGCGATCTATCTCGGCCTGACATTCCTAGCCTCGCGATTGTTCAACCTCATCGAACTCCATCTCTCCGGGGCGCCGCCAGACAAGGCGCGCTTCCCGTGGCTCCTGAAGCTGCGGCAGGCGCTCTGACCAGCCACGCCGCCGTCGCCTCCATTCCACCGACACCAACCGCCGCGTGCTCGGCGGCACGCCCCCGCATGCCTTTCCAGAGGAGACACATATGAAAAAGCTCATGCTTGCCCTTGCCCTCGCCACCACGATGGGACTGGCGCCCGTGCTCGCGCAGGAACCGATGAAGGTCACCATCGCGACCGAGGGCTCTTCGCCGCCCTGGAACTCGACCGACCCCACCGGCAAGCTGATCGGTTTCGACGTCGATCTCGGCTATGAGCTGTGCCGCCGCATGGGCGCGACCTGCACTTTCGTCGCGCAGGACTGGGATGGCATCATTCCCGCCCTCACGGTCGGCAAGTACGATGCCATCATGGGCGGAATGTCGATCACCGAGAAACGGAAGAAGACGATCGATTTCTCGACGCCCTATGCGGTGGGCTTCAACCAGATCGTCATGCGCAAGGGCCTCGGCCTTCCGCCGACCGATGCCAAGGCGAAACTGAACCTCACCCAGATGGACGCTTCCAAGCAGGCGACCATCGATACGCTGCGCACCGCGCTGAGCGGGCGGACGCTGGGCGTGCTGCGCTCGTCCAATTCCGAGGTCGTGGTGAACGAGCTGTTCGGCAAGGTCGCGACCATCCGCAGCTACGACACCAACGAGAACATGACCATGGACGTGGCGGCCGGCCGGGTCGATGGCACGCTGGCGGATTATTTCGTCCTCAAGACCTTCCTTGAGAGCAAGGATGGCGACGTGGCCGAATTCTACGGTCCCATGCTCAATGGCGGCCCCTGGGGGCCCGGCGCGGGAATCGGCATCCGCAAGACGGATCCGCAGTTGAAGGTCGCCTTCGACAAGGCGATCGCGAGTGCCAATGAGGACGGAGCCATCATGGCTCTGACCGAGAAGTGGTTCGGCATGGACATGTCACCTCCGAAGTAGCCCTCCGGATCGCAGCGGCGATGCGTCTGCCCCGCATGGCCGCCTTCCTCCCTGCTATCGTGCGCCTTTGAAAGAACACCGTGTCATGTCCAAGCCGTTCACCCTCGCCGTGACGGGCCAGTCCCTTATCCATCACGATGTGCGGGAAGCTACCGAGCCCGGTTTCGCCAGCGTGGTCGAAACCCTGCGGCGCGCCGATGTCGCGTTCACCAATTTCGAGGGCTGCATCTATGGCCGGCACGAGGGCTGGCCGCTCAAAGGGTTCTACTTCGGCTCGTCCGGCCCCGAGGTGCTCGACGCTTTGAAGGCCATTGGCTTCAATGTGCTGTCGTTGTCGAACAATCACGCGTTCGATCTTGGCCCTTCCGGCATCCTGTCGACGCTGGAAGAGGTCAGTTCACGCGACTTCCTCCACGCGGGAATCGGCATCGACTGGGACGACGCACAGCGCGCCGGCGTGGGCCCACTCGGCGGGCGCCAGGTGGCGCTAGTGGCGATGGATGCCGGTCCCGGGCCGGATACGATGTATGCCGACGACGCGGGCAAGGATCGCCCCGCGCGCCCCGGCGTGAACCGGCTACGCGTAAAGCGGATTTTCGAGCTCGACCCCGCCCGGCTCGAATCCCTGCGGGAAATCCAGCACCTGTTCGAGAGTTCGCCGCTGGAGCGCGCGAACTACGCGCAGCCCAATGACCGTCCCTCGGTCGCAGCCGATGAAATCGACTTCTGGGGCACGATCTTCCGCGAAGCCGCAGCGCCGTGCCGCCGCATCATCGTGGACGAGGACAGTGCCCGGGGGCAACTCGACGCCATAAGCCGCGCCACGGCCGGGGGTGCCTTCGTGATCGCCTATCTGCACCAACATCACTGGGAGCCGAGCTGGCAGAACGTGCCGGCTTGGGTCGTCGATTTCGCGCATCGCTGCGTCGACGCTGGAGCCGGCGCCTTCGTCGGCCATGGAGCTCCCGTGCTTCAGGCGATCGAAATCTACAAGGGGGCGCCGCTGTTCTACGGTCTCGGCAACTTCCTCTTTCACCTGAAGGAGGGGCAGAAGGAATGGAGCCCGCCCGAGGTCTGGAAGAGCGTTGTCGCCACCTGCCATTTCGATCACGACGGCAGGGTGGCGGCCATCGATCTTCTCCCCGTGGTCCTCGGCGGGGAGCAGCGGCTCGGCGCAGACGACTATCACAACCGATTGCTGCCGATCCCGGCGCAAGGAGATTTAGCGCAATCGATCTTGAGAGATCTTCAGCAGCGATCGGCCCCCTACGGAACCGAGGTCGATGCAAAACGCGGGCGGATCGCGGCAGCTTCTGCTCTATCGGCAATATGACCGATATGGCCGTCACTGGTCCGCTGCCGCGAAACAAGGGACGTCGACCTCGTGCCACTTTCGGACCTTAGCACTTCGCCAGAAAGCGGACCTTTAGCCTCCCGCCCCATCTAACATATTGGGGAAGAAATTCTAAGCTCCCAATAGCGAACGCTCCTCCGGGCACTGCCAACCAAGGAGATGCGAGGCAGCAGCCAACCAACATAAGGGGTGCCGGCACCGCCGGCATCCAGCAGGAGCGATAACGGTTTAGAAGCTGCTACCCCATTGCTCGGGGGGCGTCGACAAGCCGAGTCGAACTTGGACAAGTCGCTCCGAAATCTGCCCGACGGGCAGCGATGCGCGATGTGCCCTGCGTGTCACGTTGAGCCTTTCTAGGAAGCCGCGTCACGTCCGAAACAATCCGGCGATCTGGTCGCCCCGACAGACTATCGACAGGTGCGCTTCGGTACGACTGGAGCGTCGGTAATCAGCCGATGTTCAAGGGAGTCTTCGATGCGTCACATCCTTTCCACCACCGCTGTCGCCACCGTGCTGATCGCCTCCGCTACGGCACTTATCACCCCCTCTGCCGCTCTGGCGGGCCCGATCTGCACAAGCGAGGCCAAGGACAAGTGGATGAGCGAGGACGCGATGAAGGCCAAGGTGTCGGAGATGGGCTATCAGAAGATACGCACCTTCAAAGTGTCCGGCAGCTGCTACGAAATCTACGGCTACACCAAGGACGGCAAGAAGGCCGAGGTGTACTTCAATCCGGTATCTGGCGCCGTCGTGAAGTCCGAGATCGACTGATGACGCCGCAGTCCGATCGGGTCGTATCGAAGTTCAGATCGGTTCAGGGTGTCCCCACCATCAAGGTGTGGGACCCCATCGTCCGAATTTTTCATTGGACCGTGGTGGCGGGGTGCCTGCTCAATCTCTTCATTCTTGACGACGGGAAAATGGCTCATCGCGTCATCGGCTATATTGTTGCCGGCGCTCTTGTGGTCCGCGTCATCTGGGGCTTCGTCGGTACGCGGTATGCCCGCTTCGCCGATTTCGTTCCGGGTCCGCGACGACTGAGAAGCTATCTTGCTGCTCTCTCAATGGGGCGAGAGCCCCGGATGCTGGGACACAACCCGGCAGGGGCGGTTATGATGTTGATGCTCATGACGCTGCTGGCGGCGACCTGCACTACCGGCTGGATGATGGGTCTCGACGCCTTCTGGGGCGAGGAATGGCTAGAAGCAACGCACGGATTTCTGGCGAATGCCATTCTCGTCATGGCGATCCTCCATGCCGGAGCCGCGCTCATCGAGAGCGGGCGGCACAACGAAAATCTCGTTCTGTCGATGATCACGGGCCGCAAGCGCTTGGAATGAGCTGCCCGCGGGGACTTCCGCGAAAATGAGAATGCTGCTGGTGGAAGATAGCCGCCGATTGCGTGAGCTCGTGAGCGAAACGATCCGCCAGGCGGGCTGGCGGATCGACGCCGTCGGCACGGCGGCGGACGCCCTCTGCACCCTTCGCATCAATGCCTATGATCTTGTGCTGCTGGACCTCGGGCTGCCTGACGGTGACGGGCTGGACGTGCTTCGCGCGCTCCGGCGTCAACGCATCATGACACCCGTTCTCGTGCTCACCGCACGTGGCGCCATCGACGAACGGATTGCAGGGCTCGATGCCGGTGCCGATGATTACCTCGCCAAGCCGTTCAATAACGGTGAGTTGCTGGCACGTATTCGAGCTCTATTGCGACGCGCTCCGGCGACCGTCGCACCGGTGCTGGAGGCGGGGCGATTGCGCTTCGATCCAGCCAGTCTCGAAGTGAGCTGTGCAGGCGATGTCATTCCTCTGACGCCGCGCGAACGCTCCTTGCTTGAAATCCTCATGCGCGACCTTGGCAAGGTGACGCCAAAGCGCGTGCTGGAGCACAGGCTTTCGGAGCTCGATGAGGGCATCTCAGTTAATGCGATAGAACTCCAGCTTTCGCGCTTGCGAAAAAAGCTCGCTGCTTGCCCGGCTGGCGTGGCGATCGAGACCGTGCGGGGTGTCGGCTATCTCTTGCGTGAGGTCGAACCATGAGCCGCACGGCGCTTCCTCTGGGCACCCTCCTCGCGCGCCGCATCATACTGTTTGCCCTGCTCGCTATGCTGGCGCAGTTGATCATCGTGCTGGTGCAATATGCCAGCGATCCCGCCAATTTGTCGCGTTTGATGCTGGAGCGCGAAACACAGACCCTCGCGGAAGGGTTTTCGAAAAACAACACTGCTCTGCGCTACGAGCTTCCGCAGGAATTGCGGGAGCGCTACG
This sequence comes from Ancylobacter defluvii, assembly GCF_018390605.1. Classification (GTDB taxonomy): domain Bacteria; phylum Pseudomonadota; class Alphaproteobacteria; order Rhizobiales; family Xanthobacteraceae; genus Ancylobacter; species Ancylobacter defluvii. The sequence continues at coordinate 5,077 of NZ_JAHBGD010000013.1, read as the reverse complement.
GCGTCGAAGGTTCGGGATACGCGGCGCGTGTGCGGACGCCCTCGGGAGTCATTCTGTTCTCCCGCTGTGGTGCCACATGCACAGAGCATTTTCTCCCACTGGAGCTGAACCCGCCGACCTTCTGGCTGCGGACGCTCGCGGATGGATATCCCCTGTCCTTCGCGGGTGGACGAACCGTCGATATCGAAGGGCAGCGGGCCTTCATCGAGATCGCCATCGAAGGCGACCCGCAAGGCGCCCTTTGGGGCGTATTCGCCGATGAGGTGATCGAGCACATGCTCGTGCCCATGAGCCTCACCTTGATCTTCGTGCTCGGCGCCAGTCTGTATTCGATCCGCTCTGCCCTGAAACCGGTGAGGCATGCGGCCCGCGCAGCCACGCGGCTCGATCCGATGAAGCCGGACAGCAGGCTGTCGACGGAGGGCATGCCGCTCGAAATCGCCCGGCTCGCCGATGCCGTGAACCGCTCATATGAGCGCGTGCGCAAGCTGACCTCCGGCCAGAAGCTGTTCACTTCGGCGATCGCGCACGAGATCCGCACGCCGTTGACCGTGATACGGCTCGAGCTGGAGATGATAGACCATCCAAGGGCCAGGAGAGCTATCGAGGAGGTCGATGAGCTCTCCCACTTCTTGGAGCAGATGGTCGCGCTGGCACGCCTTGAGTCGGTCGATCGCACGCGCTTCAGCGAGGTGCATATCGATGCCCTGCTGGAGGAGGTGGTCGGATCGATGGCGCAGTTCGTATACGCGAACGGCGCCTCGATCGCATTCGAGCCCTCCTGCGATCCGGTTGTTTCGGGCTGCGCGCCGCTGCTGCGCGATGCGGTGCGTAACCTTATCGAGAATGCGGTGCGCCATGGCGGTCCCGGTGTGGTGATCCGCGTGCTGTCGACTGATGACGGGCGCATCAACGTCGTCGACGATGGCATCGGCTTCGAGGCACCGCCCGATGACGGGGCTCCGGGCCACTTCAAGCGTTCCGGCGGACTGGGTATCGGGCTCGAAATCGTCCGCCGCATCTGCGAACTGCACGCGGCGCGATTTCAGCTCAAGCGGGCAGCCGTGAGAGGCACAATTGCAGAGGTCGCCTTTCCGGCTGCGGTTTGAATGCCGTCAGCCGGGCCATGCCCTTTGGGAATGTTCTTATCTGATCCTGCTCGCGCTGGCGGGTCCGCACATTCGGGCCGTCGGCACAAAAATCATTCTGTTGATCGTCGTCATCGACCGCTGGGCTTGGCGGCGTCATGCTGAAGCTCATTCCGTGCCACGCCGACCACACCCCAGCTTCTGCGGGAGGGATGAATGCCCAATTCCCTGCTACGATTTGTCTGGCGTGTGAGTGGCTGGCACCAGCTTGCCCTCATTCTCATCTCTGGCCTGGTACTGGCCATCGACATCGTGCCGATCGAGCTTCAACGCCGCATCGTCAACGATACCGTCGGCGGGGGCGCATTTCAGCCCATCCTTGCTCTGGTGGCGGCCTATCTGGCGGTGATCGTGACGGAGGGCCTGCTGAAGCTTGCGCTGAACATGTACCGCAACTGGATCGGCGAGTTTTCAGTTCGTTGGCTCCGCGAGGCGGTGTTCGCGGCTGCCCGGTGCCGTGGCGACGAACCGATAAGCCCGGAGACCGAAGGCATTCAGCTTTCCATCGTGCTTGACGAAGCCGAGCCGGTCGGCGGTTTCGTCGGAGAGAGCATCAGCGAAACCGTGCTTCAAGCGGGCGTGCTCGTCATTGTCGCAGTCTACCTTCTGTACCTGCAACCGGTGATGGCGCTGGTGATTGCCGGCGTTTTCATCCCGCAGATGATGTTCTTTCCGCTCATGCAGGAAAGGATCAACCGGCGCATCGCGTCGCGCATCATGCTCTTCCGCGCCATCAGCACCGGAATCGTCGATGCTGGCAGCGCACGCGACACGGATGGAAGCCAGTATCGAAATATCATGTCGATCTACCGAACGAACATGAGCATCTACTGGCTGAAATACACCATGAACCTGCTGATGAACCTTATGGCGCACGGTGGCATCGCCGCCATTCTCGCGCTCGGCGGCTATCTCGTCGTTACCGGCCAGACCGAAATGGGCACCGTCGTCGCCTTCCTGGCGGCACTGGCCAAGGTCAACGACCCGTGGGGTGAACTGGTGACTTGGTATCGTGACTTGCGAGCGGCACAGGTGAAATACGCGCTGGTACGGGACGCCGCAGCAGCCGGGGCGATCGACGTCGGAAGGGACGGTTTGCCCTTCCCGGGCCGGTCAGGCGCGGCGACGGACGGGTATCGGTGGACAACCTGAACATGGAGCGCATCGTTCGCCGTGCACTCGTTGCCGCAGCGTTGGCGGCACTGGCGGTCGGGATTGCCGCTCGGCTTCTGGGAGCGCAAACGACGGCTGACCTGATATGGGCGGCCGGCACGCTACCGATCATCGCGGCCCTCATTGTCTCGATGCTGCGCGACCTTATGAACGGCCGACTCGGCGTCGATGCTGTCGCATTGATCTCCATGTCTGCTGCCCTCGTCATGGGGCAGGGCCTCGCGGCTGTCGTGGTCGCCGTCATGTATGCCGGCGGCAACGTGCTGGAGGATTTCGCCGTCGGCCGGGCAGAACGCGATCTCCGATCGCTGGTCGACCGCGCGCCGCGCAGCGCCCACAAATGCCTGGATGATGGCATTCGCGACATCCCCGTCGAAGACGTTGAGATCGGGGACCGTGTGCTGGTGCGCGCGGGCGAAATCGTTCCGGTCGACGGCATCATATCCTCCCCAGATGCGATGATTGACGAGTCGGCGCTGACCGGCGAGCCGATGCCCGTGCATCGTCGCCAAGACGAGACGGCTCGCAGCGGCACGTTGAATTCCGGCGGGACCTTTGCGCTCACCGCCACAGCAAGGGCGGGCGAGAGCACCTATGCCGGTATCGTGCGCATGGCGACTGCCGCGCAGACGGCCAAAGCCCCCTTCGTGCGGATGGCCGACCGTTACGCGCTGCTGCTGCTGCCCTTCGCCCTAGCCGTCGCGGGCGGTGCCTGGCTGATCTCAGGCGACCCCATTCGCGCGTTGGCGGTGCTGGTGACAGCGACGCCGTGTCCGCTGATCCTCGCCGCACCGGTGGCCTTCGTCGCCGGGCTATCCCGGGCGGCACGTCGCGGCATACTCATAAAGGGCGGTGGGGCGCTCGAAACGCTGGCGCGCACCCATACGGTCATCTTTGACAAGACCGGGACCCTGACGGTGGGCGGCGCCCGGCTCGTGGCGACGGAGCCGGCTCCGGGTGGAAACGCGGACGACGTGTTGCGGCTTGCCGGCTCGCTGGAGCAGGCCTCGCAGCACATCGTCGCCGCCGCGATCGTCGCGTCGGCCGTGGGCAAGGGTCTCCATCTTGAAATGCCCTTGAACGTTCGCGAATCCATGGGCTCCGGACTGGAGGGCGAAATCGGCGGACGCCGCGTCCGGGCTGGCTCGCATCCGTTCATCTATGGCTCGACGAAGCCGGAAGACTGGGCGCTGCGCGTGCTGAGACGCGCAGCCTGGCGCTCGGCCCTCACCATATTCGTGTCAGTTGACGGGAAGGCCATCGGTGCGCTGCTGCTCGGCGACGAACTGCGCCGCGAGAGTCCGCGTACCGTCCAAGCCCTGCGTACCTGCGGGGTGAGGCGAATACTCATGGTCACCGGCGACCGGGTGGATGCGGCGGAGACGATTGGTATCGCACTCGATCTCGACGCGGTGCTGGCCGATCGCGGGCCGGCGGACAAGGTGGATGCGGTCGCGGCGGAACAGAGGCTTCACTGTACCGTCATGGTCGGCGACGGCATCAATGACGCGCCAGCGCTCGCGCGGGCGGATGTTGGCGTCGCTATGGGGGCTCGGGGAGCGAGCGCCTCTTCGGAAGCGGCCGACGTAGTCATTCTCGTCGACCGCCTCGATCGCGTCTCCGACGCGGTGGAGATCGCCCAGCGTGCGCGCCGCATCGCTATGCAGAGCATTCTGGCGGGGATGGCAATGTCGGCCGTGGCGATGCTGGCCGCGGCGGCGGGATGGCTGGCACCGGTGGCCGGAGCCCTGACGCAGGAAGTCATCGACGTCGCCGTCATCCTCAATGCGCTGCGTGCGCTCGGACCTGCGCGCGGCTCGGGCCGGCAGCATATGCCGGCGCGAGCGGCCAATCGCCTGCGAGAGGAGCACGAGCGCCTTGAGCTTTTGCTCGACCGGCTAAGGGCAATTGCCGACGCGCTCGATACGGCCACGCCGAACGATGCCGTGCCGCTCATCCTCGAAGCGGGGCGGATTGTTTCCGGTCCCATTGTCGGCCACGAGCGGAACGACGAGACGGACGTCTATCCGCGCTTGCTGGAGTTTTTGGCGGACAAGCATGGCCTCGGCGCAATGAGCCGCGCGCATCGCGAAATTCTCCACCAATCGCGGCTGCTCGGACGCATCACCGACGGCCTCGATCCTGCTCATGTCGATTTCTACCTCGTCCGCGATGCGCAAAGAGTGATGGAATCGATCGAAGCTCTCGTTCGCCTTCATAATGCGCAGGAGGAGGAAATCTTCGAACATGTCGCAGCGAAAGAATGATACGGGCTTCGCCAGTTGCCGTGCTGCCGACACTCCATGACGCGACACGGAAGCGAACTTCCATGGCCTATTCAGATTCAACTGCGGCACTCACTGGCGCCAGAAAGCGACATTTGGTTCTCGCCAGGAAGCAGACATTCGCGTCTGCTGACGGAAATCACGTACAACTCTCTGAGTGCGCAGGGCGTCCCACCGAGCAAACATAGGATTTGGAAACACCGGCTAAGAGATAGGTATCATGACCCCGATGTGAACAGGTACGCTAGAGTTCTCGCTGCTTTATCGTACGTCGGCTTGGGTGATCGACCGGTGGGCACCGGTTAGTCCGGAAGGGAAATATGCTCGTCCCGGTCATCGGCCGGGAGATCGAAGCGGCCCTTCCCCCAGTTCTGTGCGCGCCATTCGGCCTTGGCCTCTTCGATGCGCTCGCGCGAAGACGCGACGAAATTCCACCAGATATAGCGGGGACCCGAAAGGGTCGCGCCGCCG
>NZ_JAHBGD010000012.1:92225-385695 GCF_018390605.1 Ancylobacter defluvii | reverse complement strand
GACGGGCGGGAGGATGAGGGGCAGAGGGCGAGGGGCAGGACGACGACGAGGCCAGCCGCACCGCACACACCGGCCCGCAACCGCACCCATCGTACACCCCACCGCACAGGGGAGTGGGGAAATCGCGCCGGTTAATATTTGAGAAACCCCAAATATTAACCACTCGAAAAGCTTTAAGGCGGCCCGATATTTCTTGGCCGAAGTCGCTCATGCTTAACGCCGTGTCAACCAAATCACGCCTAGCTTGTCGTCATGACGCGCGGCGTATCCTGGTTTATCGTAGCCCCGCTCGTCCTTCTGGGGCTCTCCGCTTGCAAGTTCTCGCCGTTCGAACGGCGGGAACCCTGGCGCTCGGAAGCTGAAGAACGGTGTCTGGCGGAAGGCTCAGTAAAGCCTTCCGCTACCATCGTTCCGATGCGCGCCATCGATGGCGCCGGTACCTGCGGGATGGATCATCCCTTCAAGATCAGTGGCTTGAACCAGGGTACGGTCGAGGTGGCACCAAAGGCGACGCTGGCCTGCCCGATGACGTCCTCGCTCGACCGCTGGGTCGCCGAGGACATCCAGCCGGCCGCCTTCGCCTGGTTCGGCCAGCCCGTCGTCAAGATCAAGCAGATGTCGTCCTACTCCTGCCGCAACATGAACGGCGCGGCGACCGGCAAGGTTTCCGAGCACGCTTTCGGTAATGGCTTCGACGTCGGCGGCTTTGTACTTGCAGACGGAAGGGAAGTGCTGGTCAAAACCGGCTGGAAAGGCCGCTCCGACGAGCGCGGCTTCCTCCGCACCGTACAAGCCACCGCCTGCCAGCGCTTCACCACCGTACTCGCGCCCGGCTCCAACGTTTATCACTACGACCACATACATGTGGACCTGATGCGGCGCACCTCCGGTCGCTGGGCCTGCAACCCGGCCCCGATCATGCCGACGCCGCCGAACCTGCCGGTGTACAAGGCGCCGCCGATGGTGGCTGCGCCGCCGCCGGCCACTCCGGCCTATTATCCGCCGCCGGCGGGAGCGGTTCAGGAGCCGGTGGAAGAGCTGGATGGAGCGCCCGGCGAGCCGATGGTGCTGTCGCCGCAACCCCTTCCGCCGCAACAGTCGTCGCCCTATCCGGCGGCCGCCGCACCGCAGCCTCTGACGCCGTCGGCGGGCTATCCCGCCCCCTCCCAGCCCTATAGCTCCCCTGCTGAGGCCTACCCCGCGCAGGCGCAACCCACCCCGCGCTATCCGGCACAGAACTATCCCGCGTCGGCACCCTCGCGGCCGCCAAGCGGCGTGCCATTGCCGCCGGCGGGCATTCCGATGGTGATGCGTTGGTTCGGCATCGATCCAACGCCGACCGGTTCGACGGCAAAGCAGGCCTATGCGCCGGAGCGGCAATTCGCGACGCCGATTCCGCCGCCACCCGCCGTCTCCGGCGAGGACTGAGCCAAGTCGATTTCCCGCCGAGGCGTGGACCTGCGGTCAGCCCGGCGTCGCGGCGATGACATAGTCGTGCCCGTGGGATAGTCCACCGAGGCGCGCAAGAAGCTCATACGCGCGAGCGCGCAGCCTATCGATCCGGCCGGCCAATGCCCCGGCCATGGCCGGATCGCCGATCCACCCGGTCAGTTGCCGGCTATCCTCCAGCTGACGCTCCACCCATTGCCGATCGTAGAAGTTGGGGAAGCGGCGGGCAAAGCTGATCCGCAACCCCGCCTGTTCCAGCCGCTGCATGACCCATTCCGCCGGATACTCCCGATAGGGCGTCACGCCGGCGAGCAGGGCACATGCATCCCGTAATCGGCCAATGGCCTGCACCAGCGCGCCGGTCTCGTCGTTGGCCGGTCCGATGACATAAGGGTCGACGCCGACGACATAGAGCCGTCCACGCACCAAGGGCCGCAGTCGTGCGAACAGGTCGTTCTGGAAATAGGGCGCATAACTCTCGACCGCCCCAAGAAGATACTCTGCCAGAACGGTGTCGTGGCTTTCGCCGGTGAGCAGTGCCGGATCCTGCCAATTGCCGAGGACGAGCCGATCCTGCGGTCGTCGTTCGGCCGCGCTGGCTTCTTCCGCGAGGCGTAGGTGATCCGGGTCGGCGCTCACCGCGGTCCACCGGGACGAGGGCAAGCCGCTGATCCAGCGGGCAGACCGTACGCCGGTTCCGGCGTCCAGCACCGAGCCCCAGGGCAGGTCGCCCTGAACGTGCTCGATGATGCCGAACATGTCGAGCTTACGAGGCGCCTCGGTTCCGCTCATCTCTCGCCTGATGGTTTGGAGCTCATGGATGCATGTCGGCACGCGCAGCCCATTCGCTGCCCGTGATGGCAGATCCTTGCAGCAATCAGTCCAGCAACGTGTCGAGGCCGCGTTTTACCCCCACCCAGCCGGCGACTTTGCGGGCGGCGAGCAGGGTGCCGGCGACGTAGGGGGCGGCCGAGGAGCCGGCGTCATGGCGGATGGTGAGCCGCTCGTCGGGGGCGCCGAACACACTTTCCACCCCCAGCACGAAAGAGGGCAGGCGCAGCGCATGCACCTGCACGCGGGTAGCACCCTCGCCGAAGCTGCCGCCGCGAGTGGCCGGCACGCCGCTGACTTCCTCGATCGGCCTGCTGGTGGCCGGACGACGCATGCCGGCCAGCGTCTCGGCGAGTTCGCGGGCCGTGCCGGAAGGCGCGTCGGGCTTGCCGGCGGAGGCGTAATCGATGATCTCGACATCGGCGACATATTTCGCCGCTTCCAGCGTGAAACGCTTCAACAGCGTGGCGGTGATGGAGAAATTGCCGGCCGCCAGTACGCCGACGCCCTTGGCGCGCGCCAGTGTATCGAGTTCGGCATAATCGTCGGCTCCGAGGCCGGAGGTGCCGATCACCACATGCCGTCCGGCGGCGATGGCGGCGGCAGCATTGGCCTTCACCACATTCGGCTTGGTGTAGTCGATCAGCACGTCGGAGGGGAGGGCGAGCGCCTCCTTGATGGAGGCGAAGACCGGCGCGCCGTCGATGGCCGTGCCGGCCGCCGTACGGGAGATGCCGGCGACGAGTTCTAAGTCGGTCGTGGCGGCGATGGCTGGCGCAAGGGCGCGGCCGACCCAGCCGGTGGCGCCGGCCAGCACGATTCTCATAGGCATGCACGGAACTCCGAAACGCGAGGTTCCCTGCCAAATACACCCCACGCCGCATTGGGGAAAGCGCCAGCCGGCCTATAAGCCGGGTTCTGTAAGGCGGGATCGCTCCCGCGTGGCGGCCATTCCTCTGGGACGCCGATTGCTCGACGCCTCTAGCAGTCAACCCGGGCAGCGGTCCGAAGACGGACTTGAAGCCGGCGAACCAGCCTCGTGCCACCCCTATACGACTTTGCTCCCGGTGGGGTTTGCCGTGCCGCTTCCGTTGCCGGCCGCGCGGTGGGCTCTTACCCCACCGTTTCACCCTTGCCGCGGGCGCACCCGTGGCGGTTTGTTTTCTGTGGCACTTTCCCTGGGGTCGCCCCCGCCGGACGTTATCCGGCACCGTGTCTCCGTGGAGCCCGGACTTTCCTCGGCGCCCTTGCGGACGACGCGGCCGCCCGGCCGGCTGGCGGGGGAGCAATGAGGGAGACGCGCGCGCGCGTCAAGCCGTGACGCGGAACCTTCAACCGCTTGCGCGGCGCGCGCAGTCCTCAGTTCGAGGCCATGATGGTCCGGGCCTTACTGCAATAGCTGCGGGCGATGTTGGACATGCGGGTGGCGCCATGGCCGCCCTGGTAGCGCATCACGGTTCCGCAGGTGTCGCCGGCGGCGAGCTGATAGGCACCGGCGAGGTAGCGCATGCCCCATTTGATGTTGGTCGCGGGATCGTAGAGCGCCTTGCGACTGCCCTGATAGCCGAGACCGCGCGCGGTAGGGTGTTTGATCTGCATGAGGCCGATTTCGCCGGCGCTGCCGGTGACACCGGGGTCCCAGTTGCTCTCGATACGCACTACGGCACGGGCAAGAGCGATTGGAACCCCGTTCGCACGGGCTTCACGGTCAACGAGAGCAACGATGGATGTTTTGGAACCAGAATCCTCTTCGAAGCTTTTGCTTTCAGTGATCTGGCGGGCGCTGGCGATGTTGGCGCCGGAGGTGACAGTCAAGAGAGTGAGAAACGCAGTACGCAACACGAGAGTATGACAAGCCATTCGCGGTATCAGTCTTTCCAGGTCGATGAAGGTGACCGGGAAATGCAATGGAAAATCTGTTTCCAATGAGGCTTCAATTGTCCGCGAATTAGGAAATACGTAGGCGTGCGGACTTGACGCACGTGTGCCTGTGGCCAATAGGCAACGAACTGGCAAGATTGTTTCGCCCTTGCCTGTCCTGGCGTAGGATCATGTCGTTGGCGGTGTCATGGCACGGTAGACGAATGTACGGGTGGCCCTTGCGGAACCCGCCTACCGGGAGGTGCAAAGAGCATATAATGTGGCGAGAGTGGAGACGTCCGCCACACCATCGACACGCTGCCGCCGGAAATGGCGCTGGAAGGCGCGCACTACCGCCTCGGTGGTTTCGCAAAACGTGCCGGTAATCGGCACTTTGTAGCCGTAGAAGCCGAGCATCGCCTGCATCGCCTCGATCGGCTGGCCGGATTCACCGCGCATGAAATATCGGCCGTCGGTGATCGGCTCCTCGTCGGCGAGGTGGCCGATGCCGGCGCGATGCAAAATTTCCCAAGGGAATTTTTCGCCCGGATCCTGCTTGCGCAGCGGCGCGACGTCGGAATGCGCCAGCACCCGGTCGGGACCGATGGCGAGGCGGGTGACGATGTCCTTGGCCAGCGCCGTCACCGCCTCGATCTGGCGGGCCGGGAAAGGCGGATAGCCGAAATCGTGGCCGGGATTGACGATCTCGATGCCGATCGACAGCGAGTTGATGTCCGTCGCTCCGGCCCATGACGAGGTGCCGGCGTGCCAGGCGCGGCGCGCTTCCGGCACCAGTTGCACGATGCGTCCATCTTCATGCACCACATAGTGGCTCGAGACGGCTTTCTCCGGCGAGCGCAGCCACGCTACCGCCTCCTCGGCGCTCGGCATGCCGGTGTAATGAAGGATCAGCATGTCCGGCACGAGGATGCCGACCCGCTCGCCGTGATTGGGCGAAGCCAGCACCTCGGCGGCGAGCGGCGAGTCGGCGGGAAAGGTCGGGGCAGCGTCCATGGCAGCGAGCTAACCGTCTCCTGCGATCGGTTCAACCGATTCTTAAGGTTCAGAGAGCGTTAATCGCGGATCGAAACCGGGGGATTCGGCGCGTCGCGTCGCAGCCCCGACCAGCGTCCGCCGATGTTCCATAGTGTTGCATGTCTGAACCCGCCCGCCTTCTGCTTCGCTCCGATGATCCGGTGCGGGCGGTCGCGTCGCGTCACGTCGCGCAGAGGCATCGGTGCGGATGACAGATTGAGGGCCGGAGACGCATGATGGCGTCCTCTCTGCCTCCCGATCCGCCCGTCGGCGACCCGGACCGCCATGTGCCGGTGTTGCTCGCCGAGGTGCTGGCGCATCTCGCGCCGAAAGCCGGTGGCGTCTATGTCGATGGCACTTTTGGTGCCGGCGGCTATACGCGTGCCATTCTCGGCGCCGCCGACTGCCGGGTGATCGCTATTGACCGCGATCCGACCGCGGTGGCGGCGAGCGCGCCGCTGGTGCTGGCCCATCCCGGCCGGCTGGCGGTGACACAGGACCGTTTCGGCAATCTGGACCAAGTGGCGGCGATGCTCGACGCGCCGCAGGTGGATGGCGTGGTGCTCGATATCGGCGTCTCCTCCATGCAGCTCGACGAGGGGGAGCGTGGCTTCTCCTTCCGCCGCGACGGCCCGCTCGACATGCGCATGTCGGGGGAGGGGCTATCGGCGGCGGACTATGTCGCCCGCCTTCCGGAAGCCGAACTCGCCAATCTGATCTACCGTTTCGGCGAGGAGCGGCAGTCGCGCGGCATCGCCAAGGCCATCGTCAAGGCGCGCGAGGAGGCACCGATCACCCGCACGCTGCAGCTCGCCGACATCATCGCCAAGGTGGTGTGGTCGAAGCCGCACGAGCCGCATCCGGCGACCCGTAGCTTCCAGGCACTGCGCATCGCGGTGAATGATGAGCTCGGCGAGCTCGCGCGGGCACTGGCCGCGGCTGAACGGGCGCTCAAGCCCGGCGGACGGCTGGTGGTGGTCACCTTCCATTCGCTGGAAGACCGCATCGTGAAGAACTTTCTCAACGCGCGGGCCAAGCCGGCGGCCGGGTCGCGTCACCTGCCGGCGGTAACAAGCGCGCCGCCGAGCTTCCGCCTCGTCGCCAAGGGGGCGGTGGAGCCGGGCGATGCCGAGACCCGCGCCAATCCCCGCGCCCGCTCGGCCAAGCTCCGGGCCGGCGAGCGCACCGACGCCCCGGCGCGCGAGGCGAGCGACCTCGATGCCCTGCTGCCGCCGCTTCCCGATTTCGATGCGCGCAACCGCCATCACTGAGGACCGAGAAATATGTTCCGCATCCTCAATCTCGTCTCGGTGATCGCGCTGCTGGCCGCAGCGGGCGCGGTCTATCACGTCAAATATTCCTCGGCCTTCGAGGCGCAGAAGATCGTCAAGCTGCGCGACGAGATCCGCTGGGAGCGCGACCGCATCGCCACGCTGAATGCCGAGTGGGCCCGGCGGACGGCGCCCGACCGCATCCAGGCGCTGGCCGAGCACCATCTCGACATGCAGCCGCTCGACGTCACCCGAATGGACGTGCTCGCCAGCCTGCCCGCCAAGCCGGACCAGAGCGGCGATGCGCTCGGCGGGATGATCGAGGCGCTGGTCGACAGCCCGACCGGTGCCGCAATTCCGACGAGCCAGGCCAAGCCGTCGGCGCCGAAGCCGATGGTGCGCGCGCCGGCGGCGCCGGTGGCCGCCGCCCGTTCGAACGCGCCGCTACCGCTTTCCGCGGTTCCCGCCGCCGGCGTGATGGCGCCGACCCATGCGCCGATGCTCGGCTCGCCGCTTCCCCCACCGTCCGCCCGTCCAATGGCGACGGCGCCGATGATGTCGCCCATGCCGCTGCTGCCGCCGGCAGCGGTCGGCCAGTAACTATTGGAGGTCGTCCTGGTGATCGCGTCCGGCCTTTCCAAGCTCCGTCTTTCGAAACTCCGCCTGCCCGGAATTCGGCTTCCGCGGCTTCATCTTGCCGGCATTCCGATGTGGTGCCTTCGCCTGCCCGGCCGGGCGCTGCGCGCCCTGATCGGGGTGATCCGCAGCGCGGCGCGACGCGGACGACCGGAAGCGCACGCGGTGGCCCGCGCCCGCCTCATCCTGTGCATGCTGGTCTTCGGCATGGTTTACCTCGCTATTGGCGGGCGGCTCGCCATGTTCGCCTCCTCGCCCGACGGCGCGCTCAGCCGGCGCGGAATGTCGTCGGATGCGGTGGCATCCGCCCGCCCTGACATCCTCGATCGCAACGGGCTTATCCTCGCCACCGACGTGCGCTCCGCCTCTCTTTTCGGCGAACCCAAGCGCCTGATCGACGTTGACGAGGCGGTGGAGGCGCTCTCCGCCGTGCTGCCGGACCTCAACACCGAGGAGATGCGCCAGCGCCTCGACAGCAAGCGCGGCTTCGTCTGGCTGAAGCGCGACATCACCCCGACGCAGCAGCGCGAAATCTACAATCTCGGCCTGCCGGGCATCGGCTTCATGACCGAGAACCGGCGCATCTATCCCGGCGGCAATCTCGCCGCCCATGCGCTCGGCTCGGTCAATATCGACAACCAGGGCATTGCCGGCCTGGAGAAGTGGATCGACAGCCGCGGCCTGTCCGAACTGCACCTCGCCGGCTTCGCCACCGACCGTCAGCAGGAGCCGGTGGAACTCTCCATCGACCTGCGCGTCCAGCACGTGCTGCGCGACGAACTGAATTTCGCCTTCCAGAAATTCAAGGCCAAGGCGGCGGCCGGTGTCATAACCGATGTGCGCACCGGCGAGATCATCGCCATGGCCTCGCTGCCGGATTTCGACGCCAACGACCCGTCCAAGGCGCTCGATCCCAAGGCGCTGAACCGCCTGTCCACCGGCGTGTTCGAGATGGGGTCGACCTTCAAGGCGCTCACCTTCGCCATGGCGCTCGACAGCGGCAAGTTCAACCTCAACTCGATGCTGGATGCCCGCTCGGCGTTGCAGTTCGGCCGCTTCCGCATCAATGACTACCATGCCGAGAGGCGCGTGCTGACGCTGCCCGAGGTGTTCCTCGTCTCGTCGAACATCGGTACGGCGCGCATGGCGCTGACGCTCGGGGTCGATGCGCACAAGGCATTCCTGAAGAAGATGGGGCAGCTCGATCGGCTGCGGACCGAGCTGCCCGAGAGCGCCATGCCCCTCGTGCCCAAGCGCTGGGGCGAGCTCAACACCGCGACCATCGCCTTCGGCCACGGCCTCGCCGTCGCCCCGATCCAGGTGCTGATGGCCGAGAACGCGCTGGTGAATGGCGGCTGGCTCATCCCGCCGACCTTTCTCAAGCGCACGCCGGAAGAGGCGGCGGAGATCGCCACCCGGGTGATCAAGCCCGAGACCAGCATCAAAATGCGCTATCTGATGCGCCTCAATGCCGAGAAGGGTTCGGCGAAGAAGGCGGACAGCCCGGGCTACTATGTCGGCGGCAAGACCGGCACGGCCGAGAAGGTCATCAACGGTCGCTACTCCAAAACCAAGCTGCTGACCTCGTTCATCTCCGCCTTCCCGATGGACGACCCGCAATATCTGATGCTGGTGATGCTCGACGAGCCGCAGGCGGTGGAAGGCACCTATGGTTACGCCACCGCCGGCTGGAACACCGCACCGACAACCGCGCGCATCATCCAGCGGGTGGCTCCGCTGCTCGGCATCATGCCGCGCAAGGAGATGCCGCCGGTCGAGAGCATCCTGTCCGCCAACAAGGTGGCGCAGGTGCAATGATGCGGATGCGCCGATTTCCCCTGCGCGAGGCGCCCGGAATCGGCTATGGCGCAGGGCGTAGGCTTATCCGGCCGGTCGCGCAGCGACGCGGGCCGGTCTTTCCACGCGCTCCACGCGGTCGTTCGGGACGGTGAGCATGACGGACTATTCCCACTCCTCTTCTCATCCGGCCGGGATCCGCACCCTGGGCGCGCTGATCGGCGAGGATGCCGACTATGAAGCCGCCGATCCGATGCTGGAGGTGGCCGAGCCGGTGCTGGATAGCCGCAAGGCACGGTGCGGCGACGTGTTTTTCGCGCTCGCCGGCGCCAAAGCGGATGGCCTAGCCTTCGCACGCGAGGCAATTGCCCGCGGAGCGGGCGCGGTGGTCGGCGAGGCGGAACGGCCGGCCGACCTGCCGTCCGATGTCTCCTATGTGCGGGTCGGCAATGCCCGCCGGGCGGTGGCGCTGGCCGCCGCCAATGCCTTTCCGCGTCAGCCCGAGACCATCGCCGCGGTGACGGGCACGTCGGGCAAGACCTCGGTCGCCGCCTTCACCCGCCAGATCTGGCAGCGCCTCGGCCATGCCAGCGCCAGCCTCGGCACGCTCGGCGTGGTCGCGCCGTCCGGTGCGGTGTACGGTGCGCTCACCACGCCGGATCCGATCGCCCTGCACCGCACGCTGGATCACCTCGCCGGCGAGGGGGTGACGCATCTGTGCCTGGAGGCCTCCTCGCACGGCCTCGACCAGCATCGGCTGGACGGCGTGCGGCTGTCGGCGGGCGGTTTCACCAATCTGTCGCGCGACCACCTCGATTATCACCCGACCATGGAGGCCTATCTCGAGGCCAAGCTGCGCCTGTTCCGCCATCTGGTCCCGCGCGGCGGCGGCGCGGCGGTGTGGGTCGACAGCACCGAGGGCAGCCATGTCGCCCAGCTCGCGGCCGATAGCGGGCTCGACGTGATCGGCATCGGCACGGCCGGCGCCGGCATCGCTTTGCTGTCCCGCCGCGACGATGGGCTCGGGCAGGAGATCGAGGTGGAAGCGGACGGCGTGCGGCATGTGCTGCGGCTGCCGCTGGTCGGCGCCTTCCAGGTGGCGAATGCGCTGGTCGCTGCCGGTCTCGCCGCCGCCACCGGCACGCCCATGGGCGACGCGCTTGCGCCGCTGGAGCGGCTGGAAGGCGTGCCGGGGCGGCTGGAGCTGGTCGGCACCAAGGGAAGCGCCGGTGTTTTCGTCGATTACGCCCACAAGCCGGACGCGCTGGCCAACGCACTCGATGCCTTGCGGCCCTACGCGACCGGCCGCCTGATTGCCGTGTTCGGCTGCGGCGGCGATCGTGACAAGGGCAAGCGCCCGCTGATGGGCGCCATCGCGGCGGAGAAGGCGGACGTGGTCATCGTCACCGATGACAATCCGCGCAGCGAGGATCCGGCCACCATTCGTGCCGCCATCCTCGCGGCGGCGCCGGGGGCGCGCGAAATCGGCGACCGCGCCGAGGCGATCGCGGTGGCGATCGGCATGGCGGAAGCGGGGGATGTGGTGCTGATCGCCGGCAAGGGTCACGAAACCGGCCAAATCGTGGGCGACCGGACCTTGCCGTTCTCCGACCACGAGGTCGCTGTGGCGGCACTCGGCAGTTTTGGAGGCTAGGCCATGGACGGGCAGGATGTTCCGGCAGCAAGCGCGTCGCCGACCGCGCCCTTGTGGACGGCGGGTGAGCTCGCGCAGGCCACTGGCGGCCGGCTTCAGGGCGTCGCCGAGGCGGACGTCACCGGTGCCTCCATCGATTCGCGCACCTTGCAGCCTGGCGACGCCTTCTTCGCCATCGCCGGCGAGCGCGACGGGCACGAATTCGCTGCTGCCGCCGCCGGGCGAGGGGCGGCGCTTTGCGTCGTCGCCGAGCCGAAGGTGGCGGATCTGCCGCCGGGCCTGAAGCTGCTGGTCGTCGACGACGTGCTTAAGGCGCTCGAGCAGGCCGGCCGGGCGGCGCGGGCACGTTCGCGCGCCCGCATCGTCGCGGTAACCGGATCGGTGGGCAAGACCACCACCAAAGAGGCGCTCAGGCTGGCGCTGGGCGCCGATGGGCCGACCCATGCCTCGGCCGCCTCCTACAACAACCATTGGGGCGTGCCGCTCTCGCTTGCCCGGCTGCCGGCGGGGGCCGCCTATGGCGTGTTCGAGCTTGGCATGAACCATCCGAACGAGATCACGCCGCTGACCGCCATGGTGCGTCCGCATGTGGCGGTGATCACCACCATCGAGCCCGTGCACATCGCCCAGTTTCCCAATGTCGAGGCCATCGCCGACGCCAAGGCGGAGATATTCTCCGGCGTCGAGCCGGGCGGGGCGGCGGTGATCAATCGCGACAATCCGCATTTCGAGCGCTTGGCCGCGGCGGCGCGCGCCGCCGGCATCGAGACCATTATCGGCTTCGGCGAGGCGCCGGAGGCCGAGGCGCGCCTCACCTGCGTTGCCCTCCAGCCGCAGGGCTCCACCGCCCTTGCCGACATCATGGGCGAGACCGTCAGCTTCAAGATCGGCCTGCCCGGCCGCCATATCGTGCAGAATGCGCTGGCCGTGCTCGCGAGTGCCAAGCTTGCCGGCGCCGATCTGGCGCTTGCCGCGCTGGCGCTCGCCTCGCTCGGTCCGCCGCCCGGGCGCGGCGTGCGGACGGCGCTCGCGGTCAAGGGCGGCACCGCGCTGATGATCGACGAGAGCTACAACGCCAACCCCGCCTCGATGCGCGCGGCGCTCGCGGTGCTGGCCGGCACGCCGGTGGAGGGACGCGGCCGCCGCCTCGCCGCGCTCGGCGACATGCTGGAGCTCGGTGCGACCGGCGAAGAACTCCATCGCGGCCTCGCGCCGGAGGCCGGCAGGGCCGACCTCGTCTTCTGCGCCGGGCCGCTGATGCGCGCGCTCTACGAGGCGCTGCCGGAAGGCCGGCGCGGTGCCTGGACCCCCGATGCCGCGGCGCTGCTGCCGCTGCTCGCCGAGCGCCTGCGCGGCGGCGACGTGCTCATGGTGAAGGGATCGAATGGCAGCCGCATGGGGCCGCTGGTCCGTGCGCTTGCCGAGCGCTTTCACATTCAAGTCGACGCCTCGGCGGAAGGTTGATCCGATGCTTCAATGGCTGGCCCAGTTCCAGGAGAGCGTCCCGGCGCTCAACGTGTTCCGCTACATCACCTTCCGCACCGGCGGCGCGATCATCACCGCCCTGCTCTTCGTCTTCATGTTCGGGCCGGCGATCATCGCGCTGCTGCGGCTGAAGCAGGGCAAGGGCCAGCCGATCCGCACCGACGGTCCGCAGTCGCATCTTCTGACCAAGAAGGGCACGCCGACCATGGGCGGGCTGATGATCTTCTCCGGGCTGATGGTGGCGACGCTGCTGTGGGCCAACCTCGCCAATCCCTATGTGTGGGTGGTGCTGTTCGTCACCATCGGCTTCGGGCTGATCGGCTTCTATGACGACTATCTCAAGGTGACCAAGCAGTCGCATGCGGGCCTGTCGGGCCGGGCGCGGCTTGCCATCGAGTTCCTGATCGGCGGCGTCGCCGCGATCGTCATCATGCATGTCGGCCGCGAGCCGCTGTCGTCGTCGCTGGCGTTCCCCTTCTTCAAGGATTTGCTGATCGACCTCTCCTGGTTCTTCGTGGTGTTCGGCGCCTTCGTCGTCGTCGCCGCCGGCAATGCGGTGAACCTCACCGACGGGCTCGACGGCCTCGCCATCGTGCCGGTGATGGTGGCGGCCGGTAGCTTCGGGCTGATTTCCTACCTCTCCGGCAACGTGCTGTTCGCCGATTATCTGCAGATCCACTACGTCGCCGGCGTCGGCGAACTGGCGGTGATCTGCGGCGCCTTGATCGGGGCCGGCATCGGCTTTTTGTGGTTCAATGCCCCGCCGGCTCAGATCTTCATGGGCGACACCGGCTCGCTGGCGCTGGGCGGCCTGCTCGGCACCATCGCGGTGGCCACCAAGCACGAGATCGTGCTGGCGGTGATCGGCGGCCTGTTCGTGCTGGAGGCGGTGTCGGTGATCGTGCAGGTGATCTCGTTCAAGCTCACCGGCAAGCGCGTGTTCAAGATGGCGCCGATCCACCATCATTTCGAGCAGCTGGGGTGGACCGAGCCGCAGATCGTCATCCGCTTCTGGATCATCGCGGTGGTGCTGGCGCTGATCGGGCTTTCGACGCTGAAGCTGCGCTGAGGCGCGATACCGGCGGCCCGGCCGGCCGGAGCCGCCGGTGCCCTCGATAGCCCGCGGCCTAGCTCTTCAGTACCTGCTTCACATTGTTGGCGTGCACCTCCTCATAGGGGGCGAAATAGGTGAGGATGCCGTCGGCGACGTCGCCGGCGATGAAGGTGCTGAGATCCTGATCCGCCAGCGCCATGTCGACATGGACCCGCAGCAGCTTCTTCACATAGCGGATCGTCGCCTCGATCAGCTCCGGCCCATAGCCGCCGGCGGCGATCACATCGGGGGCGCCGTGATTGGGCAGGATGCGCGGATAGCCCCATTCCCGGATCCGCTTGAGTTCCTCGACATGCACGACGAGCCGCTGCGGCTCCGCCACATAGGTGATCGGCTCCTCCAGCGTGTCGCCGGCCAGCATCAGGCCGAGATCGGGCAGCAGCAGGATCAACCCATCATGGCTGTGGATCTCCGCCGGCTGCAACTCCACCTTCAGGCGCCCGACCGCAAGCTCGGTCGGGCCGGAGATGATCCGGTTCGGCATGATCAGCGGCCGGATCGCCGGCTCGCCGGTCTCCAGCGCCGCGCGATGGTCGGCGAGGGCCTTCTCGGTCTTGTCGAGGGCGATGATCTCGCAATCCGCGAACACCTCGTTCCCGGCGACATGGTCGTCATGCCAGTGGCTGAGCACCACGCGGATCGAGGTGACGCCGGCCTCCTCCAGCGTCCGGCGCATCATCCGCGCATGGGTGAGCGAGATGTGGGTGTCGTAGAGAATGGCCTCGGTCCCGTCGACTACCGCATAGACGCAGACGCCGAGCGCATAGGCGCCGTCGTCGAGCCAGTTGGGCGCCGCCGAATGCGCCCGCGCGCCTTCGATCCGTCCGTCATAGAAGGCGAGGACGTTGGGATGCGGGCGCAGCACCCGGAGGGTGGAGCCGAGCGGGAGCAGGGTCGGGCTGGAAGCGGGCATAAGCGGGATTCTCGCGTTGGCGGCGGACGGCGCGATCTTTCCATCCGGCGCGGAAATGCGCTAGCCAGAGATGCCCTGTCCGGGCGCTTGCCGTTCCAAGGTTCCGCCCATCCCGAGGTCCCGCCTGCCATGATTCCCGTCACTACCTTCCGCGACCGCCGCGTCGCGCTGTTCGGTCTCGGCGGTTCCGGCCGCGCCACCGCCCACGCGCTGATCGCCGGCGGCGCCGATGTCATTGCCTGGGACGATGCCATCGCCTCGGTGGAGGCGGCGGACGACGAGGACATCCCGACCGGCGACCTCCGGGCGCTGGAATGGGGGGCGGTGGACGCGCTGGTGCTGGCGCCCGGCGTGCCGCTGACCCACCCGAAGCCGCATTGGAGCGTCGAGCTCGCCCGCGCTGCCGGCGTCGAGGTGATCGGCGATATCGAATTGTTCGTGCGCGAGCGGCGGACGCAGGCGCCGGGCGCGCCGATGGTGGCGATCACCGGCACCAACGGCAAATCGACCACTACGGCGCTGATCGCGCATCTGTTCCGCTTTGCCGGACGCGAGGCGCCGATCGGCGGTAATTTCGGCCCGGCGATCCTGTCGCTCGACCCGCCCGCGCCCGAGCGGGTGCATGTGATCGAGTGCTCGTCCTATCAGATCGACCTGGCGCCGACGCTGGACGCCAGCGTCGGCATCCTGCTCAATCTGTCGCCCGATCATCTCGACCGCCACGGCGACATGGCGCATTACGCCGCCGTGAAGGAGCGCCTGGTCGCCGGCGTCGGGACCGGCGGCACGGCGGTGGTCGGGGTCGACGACGAATGGAGCCGCGCCATCGCCGACCGCCTCGATGTAGCGGGCCGCAAGCTGGTGCGGATTTCGGTGCTGCACCGGCTCGGTGACGGCATCTGCCGCGATGGTGACACGCTGCTGGTGCGCGAGGGCGGCCGCACCGTCTTCACCGTGCCGCTCGCCGGCATCGGCTCGCTGCGCGGCGCCCACAACGCCCAGAACGCCGCCGCCGCCTTCGCCGCCGCTTCCGCGCTCGGTCTCGCGCCGGAGGTGATCGTCGAGGGGCTGAAGAGCTTCCCCGGCCTCGCGCATCGCATGGAGCAGGTGCGGACGATCGGCAGGGTGCTGTTCGTCAACGATTCCAAGGCCACCAATGCCGATGCGGCGGAGCGGGCGCTGACCAGCTTCGAGGACATCTACTGGATCCTGGGCGGCAAGCCGAAGGCCGGCGGCATCGAGCCGCTGCGCCCGTTGTTCGGCCGGGTGCGCAAGGCCTATCTCATCGGCGAAGCGGCGGAAGCCTTCGCGGCGACGCTCGGCGATGCCGTGCCGTTCGAGATGTGCGGCACGCTGGAGGCCGCCATCCCCGCCGCCGCCCGCGACGCTTCCATCTCGGTGGTGGCGCATCCTGTGGTGCTGCTTTCCCCTGCCTGCGCGAGCTTCGACCAGTTCCCGAATTTCGAGGTGCGCGGCGACCGTTTCCGCACGCTGGTGCAGGGGTTGCCCGACGCCTGATCTGCCTTAAGCGTCCGTCAACCTTAACCGGATGATACTGGCCGGCGGCGGGGGGTAGCCCGCGGCTGGAGAGTGGCGTTCCATGATTTCCCGTGCCGAGAGGACCGTGGTCGGCGAGTGGTGGTGGACGGTTGACCGTCTGCTTCTGGGGGCGCTGGCGGCGCTGATGATCATCGGCATCGTGCTGGCGCTGGCGGCCAGCCCGCCGGTGGCTTCCCGCCTCGGCATCGCCGACCCGTTCCACTTCGTGAACCGCCAGGTGATGTTCCTGCTGCCGGCACTGATCGTGCTGATCGGCACCTCCTTCCTGTCGCCGAAGCAGATCCGGCGGGTGGCGCTGGTGCTGTTCCTGCTGTTCCTCGGCCTGGTCTGCGCCACGCTGGTGTTCGGCCCGGAAGTGAAAGGCGCGCGGCGCTGGCTGAATATCGGCCCGATCGCGCTGCAGCCTTCCGAATTCCTCAAGCCGAGCTTTGTCATCATCGCCGCGTGGCTGTTCTCGGAGAGCGTGCGCCGGCCGGAAATGCCGGGCCAGATGATGGCGGTGGCGCTGCTTGGCAGCGTCGTCACCCCGCTGGTGCTGCAGCCGGACTTCGGCCAGACGATGCTGGTGTCGCTGGTGTGGGGCGGGCTGTTCTTCCTCGCCGGTCTGAGGATGATCTGGGTGGTCGGGCTCGGCGGCGTCGGCGCGGCGGGGCTGTTCCTCGCCTATCAACTGGTCCCGCACGTCACCAAGCGCATCGACCGGTTCCTCGATCCGGAATCGGGCGACACCTACCAGATCGATCTCGCCATCGATTCTTTCCTCAATGGCGGCTGGCTGGGGCAGGGGCCGGGCGAAGGCACCTTCAAGAAGATGCTGCCGGACGGGCATACCGACTTTATCTTCGCCGTCGCGGCGGAGGAATTCGGCGCGGTGCTGTGCATCATGATCGCCTGCCTGTTCGCCTTCATCGTGCTGCGGGCGTTGAGCCGGGCGATGCATGACGAGGACCCGTTCGTTCGTTTCGCCGTCGCCGGGCTTGCCATGCTGTTCGGGCTGCAATCCTGCATCAACATGATGGTCAACCTGCACATGATGCCGGCCAAGGGCATGACGCTGCCCTTCGTCTCCTATGGCGGCTCCTCGCTGCTGTCGCTGGCTTTCGGCATGGGCATGCTGCTGGCGCTGACCCGCCGCCGTCCGCGCAGCGCGACGCTTGCCGAGCTGGAGCGGCTCGGCACCCGCCTCGGCTCGCCGGCGTCGACGCCGGCCGCCGCGACCGCGTGAGGCCATGGCGATGGCCGTTGGAGCGGGCGATGCGCCTCTCGTCCTTATCGCTGCCGGTGGTACCGGCGGCCATCTGTTTCCTGCCGAGGCGCTGGCAAATGCATTGAGCCGGCATGGCGTGGTGGTCGATCTAGCGACCGACGAGCGGGCGGCGCGCTATGCCGGCCACTTCCCCGCCCGCCAGCTCCATGTGCTGCCCGCCGACACGATGCGCGGCCGTTCGCCGGTGGCGCTGGCAAGGACTGCGCTGGCGCTCGGGACCGGGCTGGTGAAGGGGCTGGCGCTGGTGCGCCGGCTGAAGCCGGCGGCGATCATCGGCTTCGGCGGCTATCCGACGGTGCCGCCGCTGCTGGCCGGCACGCTCTCCGGGCGACCAACACTGATTCATGAGGCCAACGGGGTAATGGGTCGGGCCAACCGGCTGCTGGCCCCGCGCGTCACCGCCATCGCCCTCGGCTATCCCGACGCTGTGGCGGGCGATGCCGCGCTCAAGGCCAAGGCGCATCACACTGGCAATCCGGTGCGCCCGGCGGTGCAGGCCGCCGCCCGCCTGCCGTTCGAACTTCCGGCGCCGGACGGGGAATTCCGGCTGCTGGTGTTCGGCGGCAGCCAGGGCGCCCGCATCATGAGCGAGATCGTGCCGCCGGCGGTGGAGAAGCTGCCGCCGGAGTTGCGCGCGCGGCTGCGGATCACCCAGCAATGCCGGCCGGAGGACATTGCCGACGTCCGCGCCGTCTACGACCGGCACGGGGTGCGGGCCGAGCTGGCGCCTTTCTTCGACGACCTGCCGGCGCGCATGGCGCTGGCGCATCTCGTCGTCGCGCGTTCCGGCGCCTCCACGGTGGCGGAGCTGAGCGTGATCGGACGCCCCTCGGTGCTGGTGCCGCTGCCCGGGGCGCTGGATCAGGACCAACTGGTCAACGCCACCTCGCTCGCCCGCGCCGGCGGGGCGCTGCTGATGCCGCAGGCCGAGTTCACGCCCGCGCATTTCGCTGCCGAGCTGGCGCGGCTCATGAATGAGCCGGCCGCGCTCGAGGCGATGGCGCGGACTGCGCGCGACACCGGCCGGGCGGATGCCGACGAGCGTCTTGCCGATCTCGTCCTGCGAATAGCCAAGATCGATGTTTAGGGCGGCGGGGATGACGGAGCGTCGTGCCTCGTCTAATTGCCTCGTCTCATCCTGCCCGCCCGCCGGAAGGCCAGTCGCCGACCGGCTGAAAAGGACATAGCCGCATGAAGCTTCCGCTCTCCCTCGGTCCCATCCATTTCGTCGGCATCGGCGGCATCGGCATGAGCGGCATCGCCGAGGTGCTGCACAATCTCGGCTATACGGTGCAGGGCTCCGACGTCGCCGAGAGCGCCAATGTGAAGCGCCTGACCGAGAAGGGCATCACGGTCCATGTCGGCCACGCCGCCGAGAATCTCGACGGCGCCGAGGTGCTTGTCGTCTCTTCCGCCATCAAGCGCGACAATCCCGAGCTGGTCGCCGCCCGCGCCAAGCGCCTGCCGGTGGTGCGTCGCGCCGAGATGCTGGCCGAGCTGATGCGGCTGAAGAGCTGCGTCGCCATTGCCGGCACCCATGGCAAGACCACCACCACCTCGCTGGTGGCGACGCTGCTCGACGCGGCCAATCTCGATCCGACGGTAATTAATGGTGGAATCATAAACGCTTACGGCACCAATGCCCGCCTCGGCGATGGCGAATGGATGGTGGTGGAGGCGGATGAGAGCGACGGCACCTTCCTCAAGCTGCCGGCTGAGGTGGCGATCGTCACCAATATCGACCCCGAGCATCTCGACCATTTCGGCACCTTCGAGGCGGTGCAGCAGGCGTTCCGCAGCTTCGTCGAGAACGTGCCGTTCTACGGCTTCGCGGTGATGTGCATCGACCATCCGGTGGTGCAGGCCCTTGTCGGCCGTGTCGAGGACCGGCGCGTCATCACCTATGGCGAAAACCCGCAAGCCGATGTCCGCATTACCGAAATCGACCTTAGGGGCGGCCAGTCGCGCTTCACCGTGGTGTTCCGCGACCGCGAGGGCGGCGTGGCGCAGGAGCTGCGCGACCTCGTGCTGCCGATGCCCGGCCGGCACAATGCGCTGAACGCTACCGCTGCCATCGCGGTGGCGCGGGAGCTCAAGGCGAGCGACGAGCAGATCCGTGCCGCGCTGGCCGGCTTCGGCGGCGTCAAGCGGCGCTTCACCAAGACCGGTGAGGTGTACGGTGTGACCATTTTCGACGATTACGGCCACCATCCGGTGGAAATCGCCGCGGTGCTGCGGGCGGCCCGCGCCTCCACCGAGGGGCAGGTGATCGCGGTGGTGCAACCCCACCGCTACACCCGGCTGGATTCGCTGTTCGACCAGTTCGCCACCTGCTTCAACGATGCCGACCACGTCATCGTCGCCGATGTCTACGCGGCCGGCGAGGCGCCGATCCCCGGCATCGACCGCGACCATCTGGTGGAGGCGCTGCGGGCGCGCGGGCATCGCTCGGTGCAGCCGCTGCCGTCGCCGGAGGCGCTGGCCGGCATGGTGAAGGGGCTGGCGAAGCCGGGCGACTACGTCATCTGCCTCGGCGCCGGCAACATTACCCAATGGGCCTATGCGCTGCCGGGGCAGCTGGAAGCGAAGGAGCTTGAGGCGAAGGAAACCGGCGCGTGAGCTTTCCCGACCTGACCGCCGACCTCGCCGCCCGGATGCCGGAGCTGCGCGGGCGGCTGCTCGCCAACCAGCCGCTGGCGCCGCTCACCTGGTTCCGCGTCGGCGGGCCGGCGCAGGTGCTGTACACTCCCGCCGACGAGGACGACCTCGGCTATTTCCTCGCCCGCCTGCCGGAAGAGATCCCGGTGACGGTGGTCGGGCTCGGCTCGAACCTCATCGTGCGCGACGGCGGCGTCGCCGGCGTGGTCGTCCGCCTTGCCAGGGGCTTTTCCGACATCGAGGTGGAGGAGGGGCATCGCCTGCGCGTCGGCGCCGCGGTGCCGGACGTCAAGCTCGCCCGCGCGGCGGCGGATGCCGGCATCGCCGGGCTGGCCTTCTATCGCGGTATTCCCGGCGGCATAGGTGGTGCGCTGCGGATGAATGCCGGCGCCCATCACGGCGAGACCAAGGACCGGCTGATCGAGGCCCGCGCCGTCGACCGGCAGGGGCGGCTGCACGTGCTGAGCAATGCCGATTTCGGCTTCAGCTACCGCCATTCCGGCGTGGCGGCGGATCTGATCTTCACCCGCGCGCTGTTCCAGGGCGAGCCGGGCGAGACGGCCGACATCCTGGCCGAGATGGACCGAATCACCGCCGCCCGCGAAGCCTCGCAGCCAATCCGCGAGAAGACCGGTGGCTCCACCTTCAAGAACCCGCCCGGCCAGAAGGCCTGGCAGCTGGTCGATGCCGCCGGCTGCCGCGGCCTCGCCCGCGGCGGGGCGCAGGTGTCGCAGATGCACTGCAACTTCCTGATCAATACCGGCGGCGCCACCGCGGCCGATATCGAGGAACTGGGCGAGGAGGTGCGGCGGCGGGTGAAGTCCGGCTCCGGCATCACGCTGGAGTGGGAAATCAAGCGGATCGGTGTCCCCGCCCCGGGGGCTACCCCGTAGATCGGCGCGGCGGCGGCTCCGAGGCCCGGCCTGCGAGCGGGGACGGCGCACGACCGTCGCGAGGGTGGAAGGGGCCGTCACGCGCGATCGCGGCGGCTGGGAGAGGGGCATGGCGGGGCAAATGGAGCGCGCCGGCTGCCGTGCCGCGAATCGCGGCGGCGGGGGCGAGAGGGGCCGGGTCGGCCCTGGCGGGCCGGCCGGTAGCGGGAGGCCGCGTTGGACCCGCAGGCGCGTGCCGCCGATGCCGGTCGGGGCGGCAAAAGTTAACATATTCGCAGTGGATGCCGGTGAAGGGCCGGCGGGCTTAATGCGGGCTTAACCGCCGGCAATCCGCCCGGGCGGGGATCGGTGAAGCGCTTCTACCCGCTAGAGAAATTCCTCCCGGCCTAAGGTTCTAGGATTACGGGGCAAAATGCGGTCCGGGCGGTTCGCGCCCCAATCTGCCCGCCAGAATTTTACCGAATATTTACCAAAAGGTACGGATGCTGTCCCTTACGGCGCACCGCGCGCTCGGCTGTCGGGGCATCAGCAGGACGGACTTCCGCCATGACGGCCGGACCGGAGACAAACCGGTCTGGTCTATCTGGAAGTCAACACGCAGCCCGGATGATCGAGACGTCGTCGGTGCCCGAACTGGCAGCCCATGCGGGTTATTCGTTCGGCGAGCTTGTGAGATGAATGGTGGTGGACGCGTCGCTCGATCGGTGAATCCGGGTCAAAAGCCCGGATACGGCACGGGCGCGGCCAAGGCGAATCAGGGACGCGGCAGCGCCGAGAACCGCGCAGCGCCGAATCGCGCGACGGCAGCCGCCGTCGCGGCGGATGGCGGGCGCACGCGCTTTGCGAATCGGGTGATCATCAGCGGCAAGCGGCTGCTGGTGGGCTTCGCCGGCTCGCGGGCGGCGAGCTGCGGCGCCGGAACTTGGCTGGTGGCGGCGCTGTTCGCGGCGACCGGCGCCTACGGCCTCCAGCGCGGCGGGCACATGCCGCAGGCGATCGAGATCGTGCAGGACATGGCCGACGGCGTCGCCAACATCGCCGGCTTCAAGATCCGCACCGTGAACCTTTCCGGCCAGAACCACGTCAGCCCCGGCGACATCCTCGCCACGGCCGGGGTGAAGCCGACCTCCTCGCTGCTGACGCTGGACGCCGAAGAGGCGCGCATGCGGCTGGAGCAGCTGGCCTGGATCAAGCGCGCCACGGTGCAGAAGCTCTATCCCGACCGGCTCGACATCCAGGTGGTGGAGCGCGAAGGCTTCGCGCTCTGGCAGAAGGACGGCAAAATCAACGTCATCGCCCGCGACGGCACGGTGATCGCGCCCTATTCCGACGACCCGCGCTACATCCGCCTGCCGGTCGTGGTCGGCGAGGGGGCGCAGAACCATGTCACCGAGATCGTCGAGGCGCTGGGGCTGGTGCCGGGGGTGCGCGACAAGGTGCGCGCGGCGATCCGCGTCGCCGACCGGCGCTGGACGCTGAAGATGCGCAACGGCATCGATGTGCGCCTGCCGGAGACCGGCATGGCCGGGGCGCTGCAGGAACTCGCGGTGCTCGACCGCGACAAGCAGTTGCTGACGCGCGACGTGACCATCATCGACCTGCGTCTGCCCGACCGCGTGTCGGTGCGCCTGTCCGACGCCGCCTATGAGGCGCGCCAGCCCGATCCCAAGGCCAAGAAGAAGGCGCCCAACACATGAGCGTGCGCGCGCCCTACGACATCGTTCCCAAGATGCGCCCGCTGTCGCCGCGCCGCTCCGGCGTGGTCGGCGTCTTGGAGATCGGCACTTCCAAGATCGTCTGCCTGATCGCCCGGCTGAAGCCGCGCGATGCCTCGATGACGCTGCGCCGCCGCAGCCACGCCATCGAGGTGCTGGGCGTCGGCCACACCAGCGCCCACGGCATCAAGGGCGGCACCGTCGCCGACATGGAGCGGGCCGAGCATTCCATCCGCCGGGCGGTGGACGCCGCCGAGCGCATGGCCGGGGCGCAGATCGCCTCGGTCATCGTCTCCATGGCCGGCGGACGCCTCGGCTCCGAGCATTTCAACG
Organism: Ancylobacter defluvii; assembly: GCF_018390605.1. Classification (GTDB taxonomy): domain Bacteria; phylum Pseudomonadota; class Alphaproteobacteria; order Rhizobiales; family Xanthobacteraceae; genus Ancylobacter; species Ancylobacter defluvii. The sequence continues at coordinate 363,224 of NZ_JAHBGD010000012.1, read as the reverse complement.
CCGAGGTCGAGCTGCCCGAGCCGGCGGTCGCCGAGGGCGATATCCGCCGCGTGCTCGACGCCGCCTCGGCTTTCGCCGTCGGCGACGGCCGCGCCGTGCTGCACGCGCTGCCGGTGAGCTACACCATCGACGGCGTGCCCGGCGTCGCCGAGCCGCGCGGCATGCTGGGCCGGCGCCTCGGCGTCGACCTGCACGTCATCACCGCCGACGCCTCGGCGGTGCGCAACCTGCTGCTCTGCGTCGAGCGCTGCCATCTCGGCGTCGAGGCGATGGTGGCGGCGCCCTATGCGGCGGCACTCTCGGCGCTGGCCGACGACGAATCCGAACTCGGCACCGTGCTGATCGATTTCGGCGCCGGCACCACCACCGTCGCGGTGGTGGTCAACGGCCATTGCGTGCATGTCGACGGCATCGCGGTCGGCGGCCAGCACATCACCAACGATGTCGCGCGTGGCCTCTCCACCCGCCTCGCCGATGCCGAGCGGCTGAAGAGCCTGCATGGCGGGGTGATCGCGGTCGGCGCCGACGAGCGCGAGATGCTCACCGTGCCGGCGATCTCCGAGGACCAGCGCGACCTGCCGCGCACGGTGCCGAAATCGCGGCTGCTGCACATCATCCGCCCGCGGGTGGAGGAAATCGTCGAGCTGATCCGCGACCGGCTGGTCGCCTCCGGCCATGCGGCCGACGCCGGCCGCCGCATCGTGCTCACCGGCGGCGCCAGCCAGCTCACCGGCCATGCCGAACTGGTCGGCCAGATCCTCGGGCCGCAGGTCGGCTCGCTGGTCCGGGTCGGCCGCCCGCTCGGCATTTCGCGGCTGCCCGAGGCGGTGCGCGGCGCCTCCTTCGCGGTGGCGGCCGGCCTGCTCGTCTATCCGCAGGTGGCCGGGCTCGAGCATTTCGAGGCGCGTCGCCGCCGCGTCTCCCAGGGCAGCTCCGACGGGTATTTCTCCCGCGTCGGGCACTGGCTGCGGGAGGCGTTCTGACCATGGTTCATCACATCCGCGCCGGCGGAACCGGCACCACAGAAATCGAGTCGGGACGTGTGCCCGCCGGCGTTAGGGGACAGATTCAATGACCATCAACCTCCAGGTGCCTGATATTCGCGAGCTGCGCCCCCGCATCACCGTGTTCGGCGTCGGCGGCGCCGGCGGCAACGCCGTGAACAACATGATCACGGCGGGCCTGTCGGGCGTGGACTTCGTGGTGGCCAATACCGATGCGCAGGCGCTGGCGCTGTCCAAGGCCGAGCGCATCGTGCAGATGGGCGTCGCCGTCACCGAGGGCCTCGGCGCCGGCTCGCAGCCGGAAGTCGGCCGCGCCGCCGCCGAAGAGGCGCTCGACGAGATCCGCGACCATCTCGCCGGCGCCCACATGGCGTTCATCACCGCCGGCATGGGCGGCGGCACCGGCACCGGCGCCGCCCCGGTGATCGCCCGCGCCGCCCGCGAGCTCGGCATCCTCACCGTCGGCGTGGTGACCAAGCCGTTCCACTTCGAAGGCCAGCGCCGCATGCGCATCGGCGAGATGGGCATCGCCGAGCTGCAGAAGAGCGTCGACACCCTCATCATCATCCCGAACCAGAACCTGTTCCGGGTGGCGAACGAGAAGACCACCTTCGCCGACGCCTTCGCCATGGCCGACCAGGTGCTGTATTCCGGCGTCGCCTGCATCACCGACCTGATGGTGAAGGAAGGCCTGATCAACCTCGACTTCGCCGACGTCCGCGCGGTGATGCGCGAGATGGGCAAGGCGATGATGGGCACCGGCGAGGCCTCGGGCGAGAAGCGCGCCTTGCACGCCGCCGAGGCCGCCATCGCCAACCCGCTGCTCGACGAGGTGTCGATGCGCGGCGCCCGCGGCCTGCTGATCTCGATCACCGGCGGCCGCGACCTCACCCTGTTCGAGGTGGACGAGGCGGCGACCCGCATCCGCGAGGAAGTCGACCCGGACGCCAACATCATCCTCGGCGCCACCTTCGACGAGACGCTGGAAGGCATCATCCGGGTGTCGGTCGTCGCCACCGGCATCGATCCGGCGGTGATCCCGGAGCAGATCCCGCACAGCCTGTCCAACCTCGCCGACATTGGCGGGCGCCGCATGTCCAATGCCGGCCGCGCCGCCGTCGAGGCCCGCCGCGATGCCGCCCTGCGCTCGGTCGCCTCGGCGCTGAGCGAAGAGCCCAGCATGCACCAGCAGGCTTATGAGCCGACCTTCGCCGCGCCCAGCGCCGGCGAGCACGTCTATGCCGACACCGGCTATGCCCAGCAGGCGCCGATGCCGGCCGCGGCCATCGACGACGTCACCATCCGCCAGCTGCCGCCCAAGCCGCAGCTCTATGTCGAGCCGCAGCCGACGCAGGCCGGGGCGTATGACTACCAGGACGAGGCGATCGAGCCGTTCATCCCGCCGCAGGCCGAGCGTCCCGAGCAGCGCGCGCCGCGCATGCCGCGCGTCGAGGAACTGCCGGTGCCGGCGCAGAACCAGATCCGCGCCGCCCGCGGCGAGCCGACCGAGCAGCAGCATGCCGAGAAGAAGCGGATGACGCTGCTGCAGCGCCTCGCCCATGTCGGCCTCGGCCGCCGCGACGAGGAGGAGGAAGTCGATCCGCCGGCGGAGATGCGTCCGGTGGTGCGCCGCGCGCCGCAGCAGCAGGGCTATGCCGAGGAGCGCCCGCTCGCCGAGCGTCGCCCCGAATCGTCGGAATTCGCCAAGCGCCCGGCCCAGCGTCCGGTGGACGCCCATGGCCGTCCGCAGGCGGCTCGCCCGGCCGAGGACGACCATCTCGACATTCCCGCCTTCCTGCGCCGCCAGGGCTGAGGCAGGCGGTAACGAGATCCCGGTAACGATCTGTTATCCACGTCGTAACGCAATGCAGCGCCCGGACCGGAAGGTCCGGGCGTTCGCTTTTGTTTTTAAGGCTTTATTTGCCATGCAGGGTGTATTGCAGGACGGTAACAGACGGTAAGCAAGCGTGATTTGGCACGCAGGTAGCCGCTGACTATCGTGCAGTCAGACAGTGCCGCCAGGGGATTCGCGTCTCCACCGAACCTTGGTGGCCGATTGTGACTGTATCGGGATCTTAAGGGGGAATTTCGCCGTCTTCGGCGTGTTCCTGGGATGACGGAATGAACGCAGTAAGTCAGACCACTCTTGCCGACAGCGTCGCCTTCAGCGGCGTTGGCGTTCATTCCGGCAAGGCAGCGCGTATGACGGTTGCTCCCGCCCCGGCCGATACCGGCATCGTTTTCCTGCGTTCCGACGCCTCCCGCTCCGTGCGCGCCTGCCGCGACGCGGTGCGTGGTAGCGACCTCGCCACCGTGCTGCGCGACGAGAGCGGCCCGGCGGTCTCCACCGTCGAGCATCTGCTCGCCTGCTTCGCCGGCCTCGGCATCGACAATGCTCGCGTCGAGATCGATGGGCCGGAAGTGCCGATCCTCGATGGCAGCGCCGATGAATTCGTCACCGCCATCGACGAGGTCGGCATCGTCGAGACCGGCAGCGCCCGCCGCTACCTCAAGGTGCTGAAGACCATCCGGGTCGAGACCGAGACCGGCTTCGGCGAGCTGTCCCCCTATGATATGGGCTTCCGGCTCGAGGTCGAGATCGATTTCGCCCACGCCGCCATCGGCCGCCAGCGCTATGCCGCCACCGTGTCGCCGGAAGTGTTCCGCCGCGATCTGGCGCCGGCCCGCACCTTCGGCTTCCTCAGCGATGTGAACCGCCTCTGGGAGGCCGGCTATGCGCTCGGCGCTTCGCTGGAGAACACCATCTGCGTCAGCGAGGACGGCGTGGTGAACGAGGGCGGGCTGCGCTGGTCCGACGAGTTCGTCCGCCACAAGGCGCTCGACGCGGTCGGCGATCTCGCCCTTGGCGGCCTGCCGCTGCTGGGGCGCTACCGTTCCTATCGCGGCGGCCACAAGCTGAATTTCGCGGTGGTCGACGCGCTGCTGGCCGATCGTTCGGCCTATGAGATCGTCGAAGCCCGGCTGCCCAGCCGTCGTGCCCTGCGCGGCACGGCCGGTCTCGGCATCGCGGTGGCGGTGCCGGCCCACGCGCCGGAACTCTGAGTTTTACCAACGGCGCATCCGGCGATTGTCGGTGACGCCACGCCGCCGGAGCGGCTTTGCGGGGCTTCGGCATCCCAGCCGCCATAATCCGGTCGGAAAGCGGCGCTAGCGGCTAACCAAGGACTTTTGTGCCGGGCAGGAGCCGCGGCAGGGAGCGGTGGCTCCGGATCGGGATCGAAAGCTGTGATGCGTCTTCTCCATCTCGCCGGTCGCAACGTGCCGGCGCCGCGAACCGCTCGTGTCGCCGGCCTGTTCGCGCTGGCCTTCGCCGCCCTCCCGATGGCCGGCTGCGCCAATCTGTTCGACACCAAGGAAGAAGAGCTGGTCGTGCCCGACGTGCCGGCCGAGCAGCGCTACAATGAGGCCCTGACCCTCATGCAGAAGGAGGACTACTCCGGGGCGCTGACGCGCTTCGAGGACGTAGACCGCCAGCACCCCTATTCGGAATGGGCACGCAAGTCGATGCTCATGACCGCCTATATCAACTACTCGCTGGGCAAGTATGACGAGTGCATCGGCGCCGCCAAGCGCTACCTCGCCTTGCATCCCGGCTCGCCGGACGCCGCCTATGCGCAATATCTGGTCGCGGCGGCGAATTTCGACCTGATCCCCGACATCTCCCGCGACCAGACCCGCACCCAGCGGGCCATGGACGCCCTCGACGAGGTGGTCCGCAAATATCCCGACACGGAATATGCGGTCAGCGCCAAGAAGAAGCTCGAGGTCGCCCGCGACCAGCTCGCCGGCAAGGAGATGATGATCGGGCGCTATTATCTCGATCAGCGCAACTATGCCGGCGCCATCAACCGCTTCAAGGTGGTGGTGACTCGATACCAGACCACCCGCCATGCCGAGGAGGCGCTCTACCGCCTGACCGAGGCCTATATGGCGCTCGGCGTGGTCAACGAAGCGCAGACCTCGGCGGCGGTGCTGGGCTATAATTTCCCGGAAAGCAGCTGGTACAAGGACGCCTACAAGCTGGTGGAATCGCGCGGCGTCAACCCGAAGATGAACGAGCAGTCCTGGATCGCCAAGGCGTTCCAGGGTTTCAAGCTCGGCTCCTGACGCGCCGACCGGCGCGCCGGTCGACCAGCGGCGATTTCTCGCCGTGCGACGTGAACACAACGCGAAAATGCTCTAGAACCTGCCTTGCGTCGGCGAACCTGCTTCGCCGGCTGGATTCGCTTCGGAGCTGACGCATGCTCGCTGCCCTGGCGATCAGGGACATCGTCCTTATCGAGCGGCTCGATCTCGCCTTCGAGCCGGGCCTGACCGTGCTGACCGGAGAGACCGGTGCCGGCAAGTCGATCCTGCTCGACGCCTTCACTTTGGCGCTCGGCGGGCGCGGCGACGGCTCGCTGGTGCGCCACGGCGCCGGCCAGGGGCAGGTGACGGCGGAATTCGACCTCGCCCTCGATCATCCGGTGCGGGCGCTGCTGGCGGAGGCCGGCATCGCCGATGACGGCGCGCTGGTGCTGCGTCGCATCCAGCATGGCGACGGGCGCACCCGCGCCTTCGTCAACGACCAGTCGGTGAGCGCGCAGATGTTGCGCTCGATCGGCGCCGCGCTGGTCGAGATCCATGGCCAGCACGCCGACCGGGCGCTGGTGGACACCTCGTCGCATCGCGTGCTGCTCGACGCCTTTGGCGGGCTCGCGGTGCCCGCCGCGGAAGTCGGGGCGCTGTGGCGGCGCTGGCGGGCGCTGACCGAGGAACTCGGCGCCGAGCAGGCGCGGCTCGACGAGGCGGCCCGCGAGGCCGATTTCCTGCGCCACGCGGCGGAAGAGCTTGCCGCGCTGGGCGCCGAGGTCGGCGAGGAGGAGCGGCTCGCCACCCGCCGCTCGGAGATGATGCGTTACCAGAAGATCGCCGCCGATCTCGGCGAGGCGCATGAGGCGGTCGGCGGGCACGGCTCGCCGGTGCCGGCGCTGGCCGCCGCCGTGCGCCGGCTGGAGCGGCGGGCGGGGGAGGCGGAGGCGCTGGTGCGCCCGGCAGTGGAGGCCATCGACGAGGCGCTGGGCGCGCTGGAGCTGGCGCGCACGCTGCTGGAAGCGGCTCTCAGCGCCGCGGATTTCGACCCGCGCGAGCTGGAGCGGATCGAGGAGCGGCTGTTCGCCCTGCGCGCCGCCGGCCGCAAATATAGCTGCCGCGTCGACGACCTGCCGCAGACCGCCGCGCGCTTCGTCGGCAAGCTGGAGGCGCTCGACAATGGCGGGCGGGCGCTGGCGGTGCTGCAGGCCCGCGCCGCCGAGGCGGAGGCGGCCTATCGCGCCGCCGCCCGCGACCTCTCCGAACGCCGCCACCGTGCCGGTGCGGCGCTCGATGCCGCGGTGAATGCCGAGCTGCCGCCGCTCAAGCTCGAACGGGCGCAATTCACCACCGATATCCAGACCGATGAGGGCTACGGCCAGGCTGACGGCTACGACCGGATCGAGTTCTGGGTGCGCACCAATCCCGGCACCCGCCCCGGCCCGATGATGAAGGTCGCCTCCGGCGGCGAGCTCGCCCGCTTCCTGCTGGCGCTCAAGGTGGTGCTGGCCGACAAGGGCTCGGCGCCGACGCTGGTGTTCGACGAGATCGATACCGGGGTGGGCGGGGCGGTGGCGGATGCCATCGGCGCCCGGCTGGCTCGGCTCGGCGCCCGCGCGCAGGTGATCGCCGTAACCCATGCGCCGCAGGTGGCGGCGCGGGCGGGCAACCATTACCGCATCGCCAAGGAGATGACCGCCGAGCGCGACCGCGTCGCCACCCATGTCGCGCCGCTGGCCCCCGACCATCGCCGCGAGGAGATCGCCCGCATGCTGTCGGGCGCCGAGATCACCGCCGAGGCCCGCGCCGCCGCCGACAGGCTGCTCAAGGGCGCCGAATCCGCTAAATCGCCCGCATGAACCCGTATGCCGACATCGACATCGAGAAGCTGACCGCCGACGAGGCGGCCAAGGAACACGCCCGGCTCGGCGAGGAGATCGCCGGCCACGACCGGCGCTATTATCAGGACGACGCGCCGACCGTCTCCGATGCGGATTACGACGCGCTGCGCCGCCGCTACGAGGCGATCGAGGCGGCGTTCCCGGAATTGCGCGGTATCGACAGTCTCTCGGAGAAGGTCGGGGCGGCGCCGGCGGCGAAGTTCGCCAAGATCCGCCACGCGGTGCCGATGCTGTCGCTCGGCAACGCCTTCGCCGACGAGGAGGTGGAGGAGTTCGTGGCGCGCATCCGCCGCTTCCTCGGCCTCGCTGCCGATGCCGATCTCGTCTTCACCGCCGAGCCGAAGATCGACGGCCTGTCGTGCTCGCTGCGCTACGAGAAGGGCGTGCTGGTCAGCGCCGCCACCCGCGGCGACGGCTTCGAGGGCGAGGACGTCACCGCCAATGTGCGGACGATTGCCGACATTCCCGAGCGGCTCGCCGGCGAGATGATCCCCGAGGTGTTCGAGGTGCGCGGCGAGGTCTATATGGGTCATGCCGACTTCGCGGCGCTGAACGGGCGCCAGCAGGAGGCCGGCAAGCCGGTCTTCGCCAATCCGCGCAACGCCGCGGCCGGCAGCTTGCGCCAGCTCGATCCGAAGATCACCGCCTCGCGGCCGCTGCGCTTCTTCGCCTATGCCTGGGGCGAGGTGAGCCCGGGCGGGCTGCCGGCGGCCTCCCAGTCCGGTGTCATCGAGGCGTTCGCGCGCTGGGGCCTGCCGACCAACGAGCTGACCGTGCGCTGCCATTCGGCCGCCGCGCTGCTCGCCCATTACCGCATGATCGGCGAGCGGCGGGCCGAGCTCGGCTACGACATTGACGGCGTCGTCTACAAGGTGGACCGGCTAGATTACCAGAGCGAGCTCGGCTTCATCTCGCGCTCGCCGCGCTGGGCCATCGCGCACAAATTCCCGGCGCAGCGGGCGGTGACGCAGCTCATCGGCATCGAGATCCAGGTCGGGCGCACCGGCGCGCTGACCCCGGTCGCCAAGCTCGCCCCGATCACGGTGGGCGGCGTGGTGGTGTCGAACGCCTCGCTGCACAATGAGGATTACATTGCCGGCATTGGCGGCGACGGCGCGCCGATCCGCGGTACCGTCGACGGCCGGCCGATCGACATCCGCATCGGCGATTTCGTCACCATCCAGCGGGCCGGCGATGTCATCCCGCAAGTGGTGGACGTGGTGCTGGAGCGCCGGCCGGCGGACGCGGCGCGCTACGTGTTCCCGCATGTCTGCCCGGCCTGCGGCTCGCACGCGGTGCGGGACGAGGGCGAATCGGTGCGCCGCTGCACCGGCGGCCTGATCTGCCCGGCGCAGGCGGTGGAGCGCATCCGCCACTTCGTCGCCCGCGACGCCCTCGATATCGAGGGGCTCGGCGACGAGAACGTGCAGATGCTGTTCGAGGCCGGGCTGCTGCGCACGCCGGCCGACATCTTCCGGCTGCACCGGCGCGGCGAGGAGGTGCGCAAGGCCTTCCTCGCCCAGCGCGAGGAGCGCGCCCGCCTGCGCGAGATCGAGACCGGGCAGGCGCGCAAGAAGGTGCTGACCGAGGAGGAGCGGCAGTTCCTCGGCATCGATAAGCTGTTCGCCTCCATCGACGAGCGCCGCGAGGTGCCGCTGGCGCGTTTCGTCTACGGGCTCGGCATCCGCCATGTCGGCGAGGTGACGGCCAAGGCGCTGGCGCGGACCTATCGCAGCATCGAGGCGCTGCGCGCGGCGCTGGAGGCCGCCGCGCCGGCGGTTCCGGGCGAAGCATGGATGAAGCTGCTCGGCCTGCGCTCGGTCGGCAAGATAAAGGCCGAGGCGCTGGCCGAGGCGATGGACGGGATCGACCCGAGCGGGATCGATCTGGGGGCGAACGCCGAGGCGACGCTGCGCGACGTGATCGCCCGCGCGCGGCTGAATGCCCCGCAGCGCGTGGCGGTGCGCGCGGCCTACGGCACCGACGCCGAGGTTCTCGCGGCGCTGGCCGAGGCGCGCCGGCAGATGCCGGGTGAGGCCTTCCTCGACCTTGCCGGCGTGCCGGATGTCGGCGAGGTGGCGGCGACCTCGCTCTGCGAGTTCTACGCCGAGGCGCATAATCAGAGCCTGCTCGACCAATTGCTGGCGGAAATCCGGGTGACGCCGGCCGAGGCGCCGGCCGAGGCGCCGGCGGCGGCTTCCGGCGCGGTTTCCGGCAAGACGGTGGTGTTCACCGGCGCGCTGGAAAAGCTGACCCGCGACGAGGCCAAGGCGATGGCCGAGCGGCTGGGCGCCAAGGTCGCCGGTTCGGTGTCGAGGAAGACCGATTACGTCGTGGCCGGCGCCGACGCCGGCTCCAAGCTCGCCAAGGCGCGCGAACTGGGTGTCGCCGTGCTGACCGAGGACGAATGGCTGGCGCTGGCGGGCGGCGGCTGAGCCGCCGGCCCGAGCCATCGCCCGCCATGACATAGAGATTCATCACGCCCGCTGAGGAGCCTGTCATGGCCGATACCGCGCTGCTGCTGATCGACATCCAGAACGACTATTTTCCCGGCGGCAAATATCCGCTGGTCGGCATGGAGGAGGCGGCCGTCGAGGCGGCCCGCCTGCTGGAGGCGGCGCGCCGCAAGGGGCTCGGCATCGTGCATGTCCGGCACGAGGATCCCTCGCCGGAGGCCGGGTTCTTCGGCTACGGCACCACCGGGGCGCAGATCAATCCCACGGTCAGCCCGCAGGAGGGCGAGCCGGTGGTGGTGAAGCAGAACGTCAATGCCTTTCTCGATACTGGGCTCGATGCGACGCTGAAGGGGCAGGGCGCCAGCCGGCTCGTCATCGTCGGGGCGATGAGCCATATGTGCGTGGATGCGGCGACGCGGGCGGCGCTCGATCTCGGCTATGAGGTCACGGTGGCGCATGACGCCACGGCGACGCGCGACCTCGGCTTCGGCGGCACCGAGGTGCCGGCGGCCAGCGTGCAGGCGGCCCTGATGGCGGCACTGGAATTTGCCGGCGCCGGCATGAAGAACGGCAGCGAAATCGCTGAAGACTGGGGCGTGTAGGCTGGGCGTTTTTGGTTGAGCGTGTCAGGCCGGGTGCGCAAGCGCGGCGGGCGCGAGGCTGGCATGTGACGCCGAGGCACCGGACAGGTAAGGCCGGCGGCGCGGCATCCCGGCGCCAAAAGGCAAGGGCCGCCGCGGGGGGAGACGCGACGGCCCTTCTTTGGAGCGTTCCGCAGGGCAAGGCCTTTGTGGAAAGGTATGACCCTGTAGAACACCCCAGCTTCTCGTGACTGGCCTTGCGAGACGGATTTACACTGCCGGGCAAGGCCGCCGTCGCGGCGCGATTACACGCGGCCAGTCAGCATCATCACAATCAGAATAACCAGAAGAATGGTGACAATTCCGCTCGGGCCATAGCCCCAACTGCGGCTGTATCCCCAGCTCGGCAGCGCCCCGACCAGAATGAGGATCAGGATGATCAGAAGAATAGTGGTCATGGTGGCGTCTCCATCGCGTCCCGTAGACTTGGGTTGCGAGGAGAACGCCGGCCACCTGCGATGGTTCCATTGAACCGTCGCGACACTCTTCGATAAACGAGCGCCGGGATAGATAAGGACGCGGCGGCGGCCGGGGCGGAGACGCGGTAGCCCCGGCCAGAAGGGAGGCCGGTCGAAGCGGGAGCCGGCGTCAGCCCCGCAGCGGCGCGGTGGCCTCGATGAGCCAGTCGGCGGCCGGGCCGTCGACGAGTGGGCCGATCAGCTCGCGCACCTTGGCGTGGTAGTCGTCGAGCCAGGCGATCTCCTCGTCGGTGAGCAGCACCGGGTCGATCACCCGCCGGTCGAAGGGTGCGAAGGTGATGGTCTCGAAGCTGTAGAGGGTGCGCTCGCCGCCGGGCGGGGTCGGCTCGGGCTGCACCACGATGAGGTTTTCCAGCCGGATGCCGAAGCCGCCCTCCTTGTAGAAGCCGGGCTCGTCGGACAGCACCATGCCGGCCTCCAGCGGCACGGTGCCGAGCTTGGAGATGCGCGCCGGCCCCTCATGCACCGAAAGATAGGCGCCGACGCCGTGGCCGGTGCCGTGATCGAAATCCAGCCCGGCCGCCCACAGGAACTGGCGGGCGAAGGGATCAAGCTGGGCGCCGGACGTGCCCTGCGGGAACACCGCGCGGGCCACCGCGATGTGGCCCTTGAGCACGCGGGTGTAGCGGTCGCGCATCTCGTCGCTGGGCTCGCCGACGGGGAGCGTGCGGGTGACGTCGGTGGTGCCGTCCTCGTACTGGGCGCCGGAATCGATGACGAACAATTCGCCGGGGTTGAGCTGGCGGTTGCTGGCCTCGCTGACCCGGTAATGCGGCAGCGCGCCATTGGGGCCGGCGCCGGCGATCGAGGGGAAGGACAGGTCCTTCAAGAGCCCGGTATCGCGGCGAAAGCTCTCCAAAGCGGCCACGCAATCGATCTCGGTGAGCTCGCCTTTGGGCGCCTCGGCATCGAACCAGGCGAGGAAGCGTACCAGCGCGGCGCCGTCGCGCAGATGCGCGGCGCGCATGCCGGCGAGTTCGGCGTCGTTCTTGGCCGCCTGCATCAACGCCACCGGGCTCGCCCCGCGCGAGACGCGCCCGCCGGCCGCCTCGATGCGGGAGGCGAGGAGGGCCGGGGCGGTCGCCTGGTCGAGGCGGATCAGCGCATTGCCGGTGGCGACCAGATCGAGGGCACGCTCCAGCATCACCGGCTCGGCGATCTCGGCATGGGCGGCGAGGGCGTCGCGCACCGCGTTGGAGAGCTTGCGGGCATCGACGAACAGCGTCGGGCGGCCCTCGCGCGGCACCACCGCCCAGGCGAGCGGCAGCGGCGTGAAGGAGACGTCGCCGCCGCGGATGTTGAAGGTCCAGGCGACGCCGTGCGGATCGGAGAGCACGACGGCGTCGAGCTTTTCCGCCGCCAGCTTGTCGCGGATGCGGGCGAGCTTCGATTCGGTGGTCTCGCCGGCCAGCGCCGGATCGCGCAGGGTGACCGGCGCCACCGGGGCGGCGGGACGGTCGGCCCACACCGCGTCGATGGGATTGCCGTCGACCGCCACCAGCACCGCGTCGGCGCTGGCCACCGCCTTGCGCAGCCGGTCGAGCGTATCGACGGTGATCAGCCACGGATCGTAGCCGAGCCGGGCGCCGGCGGGCAGATGTGCGGCGAGCCAGGCTTCGGCGCTCTGGTGCGCCAGTTGCACCACGGTGTAGGCGGCCGGATCGGTCTGGGCGGCCGCCTGGATGGTGTAGCGCCCGTCGACGACGAGGGCGGCCTCGCCGCGCAACACCAGGGCGATGCCGGCCGAGCCGGTGAAGCCGGTCAGCCAGGCGAGGCGCTCGTCGCAGGGCGGCACATATTCGTTCTGGTGCGCATCGGCGCGCGGGACGACGAAGCCGTCCAGGCCGCGCCGGTCGAGCTCGGCGCGCAGCAGCGCGAGGTGGGCGGTGCCGCGCTCGGGAGCGGCGGAATCGGCGAAGGACTGGAACTTGGCTTCAAACATGAAATGCACTCTCGAGAAAATCAGGCGGCCGTGCGTCAGGCGCGACTATGCATCGCCCGGCCGGCATCCCACAGCGACTTGGCGCCGAAGGCGATGAACATCACCCCGACCAGGCGGGTGATGAGGGTGCCGTGGCGCAGGAACACCCGCCGCACCGGGGCGAGGCCGGCGGCCCAGACCAGGATGATATCGGCGGCGATGAAGCCGATAAAGGCGGCCGCCATCAGGACGGGTGCGTCGCTCCAGGCGAGCGAGGTGGCGTAGCTGGCGGTCAGCGCCGTGTACATGGCCACCGACACCGGATAGGCCTTGGGATTGGTGAGGCCGAACAGCACCCCGGTGATCAGCGGCCGGCCGGCACCGATGGGGCCGCCGGCGCTGCCCTCCGAGGTCAGCGCCTTGACCCCGAGCCAGCACAGATAAAGGCCGCAGACGATGCCGAGCAGATCGAACAGCGTCGGGCCGAGCTGGTTGACGCCGATGATGGCGGCAAAGGCGAGCGTGCCCCAGAACAGGTCGCCGACCAGATGGCCGCTGACGAAGCGCACCCCGGCGCCGCGCCCCTGCGTGGCGGCGAGCGAGAACAACGCCAGGAAGGCCGGGCCGGGCATCAGCACGTATAGCGCGCCGGCCAGCGCGGTCATCGTAAAGAGTCCGTACGACATGTTCGGGGAACCGGCTGGACGAAGGGGGAAGATTGCGCCAGCATCGGCCCGATCCCTTGGTACGTCAATCTGACCGCCCGGCAAATGGAGCTTCCCCCAATGATCCGGACGGCCCGTCGCCGGCTGGCGCTGATCGCCCTCGGCGCCGTACTGGGCGTGCTGCCGGCGTTGCTGGCGGCCTCCGCGCCGGTCTCTGCCCAGTTGAATGTCGGCGTGCATCACGACAACCGGCCGTGGGAGTTCAGGGAGCCGTCCGGCGCCTATGCCGGCTTCGATATCGACATGGCGCGGGCGCTCGGCACCGAGCTCGGGGTCGAGGTGACGACGCGGCCGCTGGGCTTCGCCGAGCTGTTCGAGGCGCTCGATGCCGGCCAGGTCGACGCGGTGGCGAGCAGCCTCACCATCACGCCGGCGCGGCTGGCCCGCTTCGACTTCACCCAGCCCTATTACCGCACCTCGCAGGCGGTGGCGGTGCTGAAGACCGCTGGCGTCCGCGACCTCGCGGGCCTGGCCGGCAAGACGGTGGCGACGACGCCGAGCTCGACCAATGCGCAATGGCTGGAGGCGAGCCGGGACCGCTACGCGATCCGCTCCATCCGCTATGTCGACAGCATGGACGAGGCGCTGGCCCTGCTGCGCCGCGGCCAGGTCGCGGCCTATTTCGGCGACGAGCCAGCGCTGCTCTATGCCCTTTTGGAGAGCCGCGACCTCGCCGTCATCGCCCGGCTGCCGACCGAGGAGCGCTACGGCATCATGCTGCGGCGGGGCTCGCCATGGACCGGGCGGCTCGACGCGGCGCTGTCGGCCATCAAGGTGAACGGCACGCTGGCGGCCATTCACCGCAAGTGGTTCGGCTCCCGCCCGCCGCCGGATTCGCCGGTGACCACGGTGCTGCCCCGGCCCTGAGATCGCGTCCGGACCGGCCCGGCCTCGCCAAACGGGCATGCCGATGCCATTTTGTTCTCGTAGGAATCGCTGGCGCGGCTTTCGTGGAGGTCGATAAGACTTTCGCGGAAGCGGGCGCCGGCTTATTGAGGCGGGCGCGCTTTACTGGCGGCCGGGCGATGTCGCCCGACCGGAAGCGGCTCAGATGACGAGAACGAGCGGGCCCTTGGCCGACCCCTGGAACCGACCTGACGACGACATTCCCTTCGACCTGCCGGCGCATACGCCTCGCCCCGGCGGCATCGCCGCGCGCGCCCGCGTGGGTGCACAGCCGCCCGGCCCGGCCGGCCGGGTGCCGGCCTATCTCGACGGGCTGAACCCGGAGCAGCGCGCGGCGGTGGAGGCCACCGAGGGCCCGGTGCTGGTGCTCGCCGGCGCCGGCACCGGCAAGACGCGGGTGTTGACCACCCGCATCGTCCACATCCTTTCGCTCGGCCTCGCCTACCCGTCGCAGATCCTCGCCGTGACCTTCACCAACAAGGCGGCGCGGGAGATGAAGGAGCGCATCGGCGCCATGGTCGGCGAGCAGGTGGAGGGCATGCCGTGGCTCGGCACCTTCCACTCCATCGGCGTGCGCATGCTGCGCCGGCATGCCGAGCTGGTGGGGCTGAAGTCGGGCTTCACCATTCTCGACACCGACGACCAGATCCGGCTGCTGAAGCAGCTGCTGCAGGCCGAGCAGATCGACGAGAAGCGCTGGCCGGCGCGGCTGCTCGCCAACACCATCGACGGCTGGAAGAACCGCGGCCTGACGCCGGACATGGTGTCGGCCGGCGAGGGCGCCGCCTTCGCCAACGGCCGCGGGCAGAAGCTCTATGCCGATTACCAGGCGCGGCTGAAGGCGCTGAACGCGGTGGATTTCGGCGACCTGCTGCTGGAGAGCATCCGGCTCTTGCGCGAGAACCCGGACGTGCTCGCCGAGTATCACCGGCGCTTCCGCTACATTCTCGTCGACGAGTATCAGGATACCAACGTCGCGCAATATCTCTGGCTGCGGCTGCTGGCGCAGGGCTCGCACAATGTCTGCTGCGTCGGCGACGACGACCAGTCGATCTATGGCTGGCGCGGCGCCGAGGTCGACAACATCCTGCGCTTCGACAGCGACTTTCCCGGCGCCAAGGTGGTGCGGCTGGAGCGCAACTACCGCTCCACCGGCCATATCCTCGGCGCCGCCGCGCATCTGATCGCCCATAATGAGGGCCGGCTCGGCAAGACGCTGTTCTCCGAAGGCGAGAGCGGCGAGAAGGTGACGGTGACCGGCGCCTGGGACAGCCAGGAGGAGGCGCGCGCCATCGGCGAGGAGATCGAGGCGCTGCAACATCAGGGAAGGGCGCTGTCGCAGATGGCGATCCTGGTGCGCGCCTCGTTCCAGATGCGCGAATTCGAAGACCGCTTCGTCACCATGGGGCTCAACTACCGGGTGATCGGCGGCCCGCGCTTCTATGAGCGGGCGGAAATCCGCGACGCGCTGGCCTATCTGCGCGTCATCGCCTCGCCGGCCGACGACCTGGCCTTCGAGCGCATCGTCAACGTGCCCAAGCGCGGGCTCGGCGACGCGGCGCTGCGGCAGATCCACGACCATGCCCGCGCGGTCGGCGTGCCGCTGGTGGAGGCGGCGCGCCAGCTGGTGGGCTCGGAGGAGCTGAAGCCGAAGGTGCGGCTGACCTTGCGCGACCTCGTCGCCAGCTTCGACCGCTGGCGCGAGCAGATGGCGGCGATGCCGCAGAGCCAGCTCGCCGAGATCGTGCTGGATGAATCCGGCTATACCGAGATGTGGCAGAAGGACCGCTCGGCGGATGCCGCCGGACGGCTGGAAAACCTCAAGGAACTGGTGCGCTCCATGGAGCCGTTCGAGAACCTCGTCGGCTTTCTCGAGCACATCTCGCTGGTGATGGATGCCGAGGGTTCCGGTGCCGGCGACGCGGTGAGCATCATGACGCTGCATTCCGCCAAGGGGCTGGAATTCGACGTGGTGTTCCTGCCCGGCTGGGAGGAGGGGCTGTTCCCGCACCAGCGCGCGCTCGACGAGCAGGGACGCGCCGGGCTGGAGGAGGAGCGGCGGCTGGCCTATGTCGGCATCACCCGTGCGCGGCGCTTCGCCAAGGTGTTCTTCGCCTCCAACCGGCGCATCCACGGCATGTGGCAATCGAGCGTGCCGAGCCGGTTCCTCGACGAATTGCCGGAAAACCATGTGGAAGTGACGGAATCGCGCGGCGGCCATGGCTGGGGCGGCGCCACCAGCGCCGGCCGCTATGGCTATGGCCCGAGCCGCTTCGACGAGGCGCAGACCTTCGGATCGAGCTATTCGACGCCGGGCTGGCAGCGGGCGCAGAGCCATGCGCAAGCCAACGCACAGGCCAACGCGCAGAACAACTCCGCCGGCGGCCGCCGCGAGGGGCAGTTCGGCGGCTTCTCGGAGGGCGCCTCGCGCTACAGCCCCGGCGCGTCGCGGGGCGGGGCGTCCGGCGGGCGCGTCATCGAGGGGCATCTGGTGGCGAGCTCGACCGGGGCGCCGTCGCGCTTCGCGGTGGGCGCGCGGGTGTTCCACCAGAAGTTCGGCTATGGCGAGGTCGCCGCCGCCGAGGGCAACAAGCTCACCGTGCAGTTCGACAAGGCCGGCGAGAAGCGGGTGCTGGACAATTACGTCGAGGCGGTGTGAGCCCGATGCCGGGGCGCTGGCGTTTCCCGCCGGGCTTTCGTAAACAGCGCCCACTCCTTTCCACCCCGTGAGGCCGGCCATGCTCGAAGGACTTCCGCCCAACGGCGCGTCGCATGTGATGCGCGTCGATGTGCCCGAGCACCAGGCGCGGGTGATCGCCGAATATCTCGGCGAAAGCTTCGACCCGGCCGAAGTGGCGACCTCGGCCTTCGAGATCGAGGACCGCGCCGAGGGCTCGGGCTGGGCGGTGGAGGCCTATTTCGCCGAGGCGCCGGACGAAGAGGGGGTGCGCGAGCTGATCGCGCTGATCTCGCCGGAAGCGGCGGCGGCGGCGGTGTTCTCGACGCTCGACAAGAAGGATTGGGTGGCGGCCTCGCTGGAAGGGCTGGCGCCGGTGGCGATCGGCCGCTTCGTGGTGCACGGCTCGCATGACCGCGACCGGATCGGCGGCGGCAGCACCATCGGCATCGAGATCGAGGCGGCACTGGCCTTCGGCACCGGCCATCACGGCACCACCAAGGGCTGCCTCGCCGCCATCGCCGCCACCGGCAAGCGCCGGCGACCGGGCCGGACGCTGGATGTCGGCACCGGCACCGGGGTGCTGGGCATGGGCGCGGCGCTGCTGTTCCGCACGCCGGTGCTGGCGAGCGATATCGACCGGGTGGCGGTGGCGACGGCGCGGGAGAATGCCCGCGCCAACCATGCGGCGCCGTTCATCCGCTTCCTGCACGCGCCGGGGCTCGGCGCGGGGGAGTTCCGTGCCGGCGGTCCCTATGACCTGATCCTGGCCAACATCCTGCTGGCGCCGCTAAAGGGCATCGCCCGGCCGCTGCGGCCGCTGCTGGCGAAGGGCGGCACGGTGGTGCTGTCGGGGCTGCTGCCCTCGCACGCCAATGCGGCGCTGGCGGCCTATCGGGCGCAGGGGCTCTATCTCAAGCGCCGCCGCACCATCGAGGGCTGGACGACGCTGGAGCTGACGGCCGATGGCAGCCGGCCGCGGCGCTAGGCGCCGGGACCTACCAGCCGCACCTGGCCGGCGCGATCAGTCGCGGGCGAACAATTCCAGCGCGGCGACGTGGCGGGGATCGAACTTCGCCATGTGGGCGTGGCGGGCGATCTCGATGCGGGCCTGCTGGGTGCGGGCCTCGATGAGCCGGTCGAGCAGGCGGCCGAACACGCCGCGCGACGGGGCGTCGGCAGCCGGCTGGCGGGCGGCGGGATCGGTGTGAATCGCAGCAATGGCAAAAGACGCGGCCATGAGTTGTCTCCATTGGGGAGCTAAGGTTTATGCCGTGCAACATAAACCTTTCGCGCCGCACAAAAAGCGACATGAACTCATGGCTGGCCTGCAACTATCGCAAGGCCCGAAGGGCTATTGCTTCCCCCCGCAAGGCGAGAAAGGGCGAGCGAAGGGGCTTTCCGGCCTCGCGGCAGGGGCCCTGACGTTGTTCCCGTCAGGGGAAGGATTTGCAGGTAAGCAATGTCGCCGCGCCTTTCGACGCGACGTCAGCCCGCCTTGCTCGCCGGGCCCGGCTTGTGCCGACCCGGCGTCAGGACAGGCGAATGGGCATGTTGACCGGCCGGCCGAGCCCGTCGGGCTGCGGCAGGGCACCGTGCGCCGCCTTCATCAGCGCAAGGCGCTCCAGCACCTCGTCCGGGAAGGGCGAGGGCCGGCGGTTGCCGGTTTCCACATGCTGCGCCACCAGTTCGCAGGTCGCCGCCGTCCAGCCCTCGCGGGCATGGTGCATCTCCTGGAACAGGTGCATGCGCTTCTCGTCGTAATTGATGAGGCGCAGGGTGACCCGCACCTCATGGCCGGCGCGCAAGGTGCGCAGGAAGCGCTGATGCGATTCCACGGTGAGGAAGGAGGAGCTGCGGGGCTGCATCAGATGCGGCCCGAGCCCGACCAGAAACACCGCCTCCTCGACCGCGCGATCGAACAGAAGGCTGTAATATGCGGTATTAAGCTGCCCGTCGTAATCGACCCAAGCTGGCTCGACCGTCATGACGGACGAGACGAATGGGGCGAAGAATACGGGTTCGAAATCGATCCCGTCCAGCATGACACCATTCCCGACTTTATCGAGCGCCGACATTCTTGATGAACGTCACGTCCGTGCGCTGCCTTATTGACAAGCATTGTGCCGACTTTCCATGCAGTCGTCACCTATCGAAATGGCTTTAGAAGGGCGGAATTGGAGTGTTTCCGGGGAATCTGCCGGCACGCCGGCGAATCACCCGTTACAGACACCTCGCCCCCGGCGCGCGTAGGGTATATGGCTCGCGCGCGCAGCAGCGCCGCAGGGCAGACGAAAGAGGAGGCGGAGATGGCCGAGCTGATGGACGGTATGACGCAGGAGCGGGCGGCCGAAACGGCGGTGGCCGCGACGGTAGCCAGCCTTTCGAAGCACTTCGGCGACCGCCTCGCCACCGGCCGGACCATTCGCGAGCAGCACGCCAACACGCTTACCTGGCTCGGCAACGAAGCACCCGACGCTGTGGTGTTCGCCGAGAGCGAGGAAGACGTTCAACTTATCGTGCGCATCTGCGCCGCGAACGGCGTGCCGGTGATCCCGTTCGGCACCGGCTCCTCGCTGGAAGGCCAGATCAACGCGCCGAAGGGCGGCATCTCCATCGACCTGTCGCGGATGAACCGCATCCTCGCGGTGAACATGGAGGATCTCGACTGCGTGGTGGAGCCCGGCGTCACCCGCAAGCAGCTCAACGACCATCTGCGCGATGTCGGCCTGTTCTTTCCCATCGATCCCGGCGCCGATGCCTCGCTGGGCGGCATGGCCTCCACCCGCGCCTCCGGCACCAATGCGGTGCGCTACGGCACCATGAAGGACAACGTCATCGCGCTGAACGCGGTGCTGGCCAATGGCGAGGTGATCACCACCGCCCGGCGCGCCCGCAAATCGGCGGCCGGCTATGACCTCACAAGGCTGCTGGTCGGCGCCGAGGGCACGCTCGGGGTGATCACCCGGCTGACGCTGAAGCTCTCCGGCCAGCCGGAGGCGATCTCGGCCGGGGTCTGCCCGTTCCCGACCATTCGCTCGGCCTGCGATGCGGTGATCGCCACCATCCAGAGCGGCCTGCCGGTGGCGCGCATCGAACTGCTCGACGAAGTGCAGGTGAAGGCGTGCAACGCCTACTCCAAGCTCGACCTCGCCGAGCAGCCCACCCTGTTCGTCGAGTTCCACGGCACCGAGGCCGGCGTGCACGAGCAGGCCGAGCGCTTCGGCGAGATCGCCGCCGATTTCGGCGGCGGCGCCTTCGCCTGGGCGACGCGCCCGGAGGACCGTTCCAAACTGTGGCAGGCACGGCACGATGCCTATTGGGCCTGCCTGCCGCTGAAGCCGGGCGCCAAGGCGCTGGCGACCGATGTCTGCGTGCCGATCTCGCGGCTGGCCGAATGCGTCGACGAGACCAAGCGCGACATCGAGGAGATGGGCATGGTGGCGCCGATCGTCGGCCATGTCGGCGACGGCAATTTCCACACCGTGACGCTGGTCGACATGGACGACCCGCATGACGTGGCGAAGGCCAGGGATTTCATCTCGCGCATGGTGAAGCGCTCGCTGGCCATGGGCGGTACCGCCACCGGCGAGCACGGCGTCGGCCAGGGCAAGCGCAAATATATGGAGGCCGAGCACGGCACCGCGACGCTCGACGCCATGCGGGCGATCAAGCAAGCGCTGGATCCCCAGGGCATCATGAATCCCGGCAAGATCCTGCCCTAGCAGGATCCGGCGCCGGAGAACCGCCGGCACCCCACCATCATGCTGTTGCATCGGTGTGGAGAATGCAAATAACGTCAAGTATCTAAGACTGTCGGTGGCCGGCCCTTCCCGCATGTGGCGAGGGCCGGTTGCCGATCGCGGAGGAACCGGGTGCAGAATTTCCTGCTCACGCTGGCGGGGGCCGTGATCCTGGCGATCGCCGCCGCCTTTGCTGCCCCCTATCTGATCGACTGGACGCCGTGGCGGGCGAGCTTCGAGACGCAGGCGGCGCGAGTGATCGGCGCGCCGGTGGTGATCCGCGGCCCGATCGATGCCCGGCTGCTGCCGACCCCTTCCGTGGTGCTGCGCGACGTGTCGATCGGCGTCGATGCCGGCGGCACCGGCATGTCGGTGCGCGAGCTCTCCGCCAGCCTGACGCTGGGCGAGCTGATGCGCGGGCGGATCGCGGTGCAGCACCTCACCCTCGACGAGCCGAGCGGGCGGCTGGTGCTGGACGCCACCGGCCGGGTGGCGAAGCCGACCGGCGCCGGGACCCCGGCCGATCTCGGCATCGCCGCCTTCACCATCCGCCAGGGCCGGCTGGAACTGATCGACCGCGCCAGCGGGCGCATGCTGCGCCTCGACGACATCGCCGCCACCGGAGCGCTCACCAGCCTGGCCGGGCCGCTGCGGCTCGACGGCGAGGTGACGGCGGCCGGCGCGCGGCGGAAGCTGAAGCTCGGGCTCGCCGGCGTCGCGCCGGACGGCACCTCCCGGCTGCGGCTGTCATTGCAGCAGATCGATTCGCCGTTTCTCATCGATGCCGACGGCACCCTCAGCCTCGCCGGTGGCCGGCCGGTCTTCGCCGGCAAGGCCAGCCTCTCCACCGCGCCGGCGGCGCGCCCGGGGAGTGCGGGGGCTAATGGTTCCGCGACCCCGAACGGCACTGCGGCGCCGGCCGGCTGGAGCCTCAGCGGCACGGTGAACGCCACGCCGGCGACGCTGGAGGCGAAGGATCTGACGCTGGCGCTCGGCTCGGCCGAACGGCCGGTGGAACTCGCCGGCAGCGGCCGGTTGTCGACCACCCCGGCCAGCCAGGGCAGCCCCGGCACCTCGCGGCTGGAACTG
Source organism: Ancylobacter defluvii (assembly GCF_018390605.1). Classification (GTDB taxonomy): domain Bacteria; phylum Pseudomonadota; class Alphaproteobacteria; order Rhizobiales; family Xanthobacteraceae; genus Ancylobacter; species Ancylobacter defluvii. The sequence goes on along the minus strand of NZ_JAHBGD010000012.1, from coordinate 341,590 downwards.
AACCTCGCGGCGCGGCAGATCGACCTCAACGCCGCCACCGGCGGGGCGCCGCCGCTGGCGGCGCTGAACGAAGTGGCTCGCGCGGTCGCCCCGCTCGCCGGAGTGACCGGCGCCGGCACGCTGGACCTTGCCGCCGACACGGTGCTGATCGCCGGGGCGGCGATGCGCGAGGTCAAGGCCGGGCTCGACTGGTCGGGCGGCAGCTGGGCGGTGCGCACGCTGGAGGCGCGGCTGCCCGGCGGCGCGCGGGCACAACTGGCCGGCAAGGTGGCAAATCCCGCGGCCGGCGCCGCGCCGGTGGCGAATGCGTTGGGCGATGCGGCGCTGTTCGCCGGCACGGTGGCGGCGAGCGCCGAGGACCTGCCGGCCTTCCTCGCCTGGGCAATGCCGCAGGCGGGCGGCTTTGCCGCCGGGCTTCCCGCCGGCGCCGCCAGGCTCGACGCCGGCATCGCGCTCGGCGCCGACAAGGTCGAGCTTTCGGCGATGACGCTGGCCGCCGGCGGGCTGGCGCTCACCGGCTCGGGTTCCTATGCCTTCGCCGATGGCGACCGGCGCGGCCGGATCGATGCGGCGCTCGCCGGGCGCGGCGTCGATCTCGACCCGCTGATCGGGCCGGCGCGGCGGCTGATGGCGGCGGGCGGCGAGGCGCTCGATATCGGCCTCACCTTCTCCGGCCGGGCGGTGCGGCTCGCCGGGGTGGATGCCGCCGGCATCGACCTCGCGCTCACCGCCGGGACGCAGGGCATCGACGTCGAGCGGCTGGCGCTCGGCAATTTCGGCGGCATCGACCTGAGAGGCGCCGGACGGGTGGCGGCGGCCGGCGACCCGGATGGCGGGCTGCGCGCCACGGTGAGCGGGGCGCGGGCGGACGGGCTGATGGCGCTGGCGCGGCTTGCCGGCTTCGAGCCGGCGCGCGACGTGCTGGCGAAGCTCGGTTCTGATCTGGCGCCGGTGAATGCCGAGGTCACGCTCGCCTCGGCCGGCGGGCGCATGGACCTCACCGTCACCGGGCGGCTCGGCGCCTATTCCGGCAAGGGCGCGCTCGGCATTGGCGGCGCGCGGGCGGCGACCGGCTCGCTCGCCCTCGACATCGCCGATGGCAGCGCCTTCCTGGCCCGGCTCGGGGTGCCGGGGCTGCGGCCGAAGCTCGGGCCGGCGCGGCTGGACCTGACGGCCGAGCCCGGCATCGCCGCCACCTTTGCACTTGCCGGCGCCCGGCTCGCCGCCGAGGGCACGGTGGCGCAGGCGGAGGATGGAGCTCTGACGCCGGATCTGGCGGTGACGCTCGATGATGCCGACCTCGCGCGGCTGCTGCCGGACCTCGCCGTGGGGGGCGTGCAGACGCTGCCGGCCCGGCTCGCCGCGCGACTGACCCGCGAGGGCGACGGCTATCGCCTCGCCGGACTGACCGGCAGCCTGTCCGGCACGCCGCTGGCGGGGAGCCTGGTTTACCGTCCGGGCACGCCGGAGCCGGTGGAGGCCGATCTTTCGCTGCCGGAGTGGCGGCTGACCACCGCGCTGGCGCTGGTTGCCGGCCGGAGCAGCGGCGAGGGGCGCTGGCCCGCCACCGGCTTCGCGCCGGCGCCGCTGGCCAAGGCGGCGGGGCGGGTGCGGCTCGACATCGGCCGGCTGGAACTGCCGGGCGGGCTGGCGCTCGACCGCGCGAAGCTGCGCGCCCGACTGGGCGGCGGCCGGGTGATCGTGGAGGAATTCGCCGGCGGGCTCGCCGGCGGTGCGCTTGCCGGCCGGCTCGACCTCTCGCGCAACGGCGCCACGGTGCGGGCGGATGGCAGCCTGACGCTCAAGGGGATGCCGTCGGCGCCGCTGCTTGCCGCCGGCGGCGTGGCGCGGCCGATGGCGCGGGGCGTCGCCGACCTCTCGCTCGACTTCACCGGGGCGGGCAATTCGCCACGGGCGCTCGCCGCCAGCCTGGCCGGGCAGGGCAGCCTGGCGCTGGATGGCGTCGAGATCGCCGGAACCTCGCCGGCGGCGCTGCAATATGTGATGCTGGCCACCGAGCGCGGGCTGCCGCCGGAGCCGCGCCGGGTTTCCGAACTGTTCGAGGAAGGGCTGGCGCGCGGGCCGCTGAAGCTGCCCCGTGCCGAGACGACGCTCAGCCTGGTCGGCGGGGTGGCGCGCAGCGGGGTGGCGCGGCTTGCCATCGGCGACCAGCGCTTCGCGCTGTCCGGCGGCCTCGACCTTGCCAGCCTCGGCATCGAGGCGCTCGTCGAGATCGAGGATGTCGGCAAGACCGGCGGTGCTGCGGGTACGGCGGCGATGCCGGCCGCCGCGATACGCTGGAGCGGGCCGCTGGCGGCGCCGGTACGGCGCACCGACGTCACCGCCCTGGTCGCCGCCATCAATATGCGGGCGCTGGAGCGCGAGACCAAGCGGCTGGAGGCGGAATATGGCCGCACGCCGCTGACCAATGCGGGGCATGCCACCGACACGCCGCTGCAGCCGGCCCCGCCGCTGCCGCCGCCGATCGTGCTTCCCCCGACACTGGTGCCGCAATCCAGCCCGGTGCCGGCGCCCCGGCTGGTGCCGCAGGCGCCGCCGCTGCGGCAGGTTCAACGCGAAGTCCCGCAGCGCGAAGTCCCGCAGCGCGAAGTACCCCAGCGCGACGTGCCGCGGCGCGAGGCGCCTGCCGCACCGGCGTCGCCGCCGCCCTTCCAGATGGAGCCCGGCTCCCCGGCGCCGCCGCTCTCGGCGCCGATCGACATTCCGCCGGATGCGCTGCTCAACCCGATCATGCAGCCGCCGCTGGCGCCCTAGCAGGCTGGCGGGTGCCGTCGCCGTCTCAGCCGGTGACGAAGGCGTCGCGCGTGTAGCCTTGCAGGTAGAGCAGGGCGGTGAGGTCGGCATGGTCGATGCGGATCTGCGCCGCCGCCGCCACCGCCGGCTTGGCGTGATAGGCGATGCCGAGCCCGGCGGCCTCCAGCATGGCGAGATCGTTGGCGCCGTCGCCGACCGCCATCGTCTCGTGGGCGGCAAGGCCGAGCGCCTCGCGGTTCTCGATCAAGGCCGCGAGCTTGGCCTCGCGGCCGAGGATCGGCTCGGCGACGGTGCCGGCGAAGCTTTCCGCCTCGACGATCAACTCATTGGCGCGGTCGGCATCGAAGCCGATCGTCGCGGCGATGCGACGGGTGAACAGGGTAAAGCCGCCGGAGACCAGCAGCGTGCGGGCGCCGTGGGCGCGCATGGTGCGCACCAGTTCGATGCCGCCGGGGGTCAGCCGGATGCGCTCGGCGATCACCTCGTCGACGACGGCGACCGGCAAGCCCTTCAGCAGCGCCACGCGCTCGCGCAGCGCCGGCTCGAAGGCGATCTCGCCGCGCATCGCCCGTTCGGTGATGGCGGCGACATGCGTCTTCATGCCGGCATAGTCGGCGAGCTCGTCGATGCATTCCTGGCCGATCATGGTGGAGTCCATGTCGGCGAGGAACAGTTTCTTGCGCCGCCCTTCGGCGGCCACCAGGGCGACATCGACCGGGGCGGGCGCCAGCGCCGCGCGCAACGCCTCGATATCGGCGCTGCCGGAAAAGCCGATCTCGACGGCGATGCCCTCGGCCAGCACGCGGGGGGCCTGCGCGTCCGGCAGCCGCGCGGCGGCGCGGGCCGTCAGCGCGGCATCGACGGCGGGCGCGGCGGGGTTGGCGACGAGGACGGCGTAATGGCTCGGCGAATGGCTCGACATGTTCGGCTCGACTATGGGGTTGCCGACGGGCCGGCGCCGGGCAACAAGGCGTTGCGCGGGTAGTGCGCGCGGGAGGGATGAAGCATGGAGACCGGCGGGCAAGCGCCCATCCGGCCGCGCGCGGTGCTTATCGCAGGGCCGACGGCGAGCGGCAAGTCGGCGCTGGGGCTCGCTCTGGCCGCGCGCCTCGACGGGGCGGTGATCAATGCCGATTCCATGCAGGTCTATGCCGATCTGCGGGTGCTTTCTGCGCGCCCGACCGTCGAGGAGGAGGCGCGAGCGCCACATCTTCTCTACGGCCATGTCGACGGCGCCGCCGATTATTCGGTCGCCCATTGGGTGGAGGATGCGCGGCGCGCCATCGCCGAGGTGGAGGCGGAAGGCCGACTGCCGATCCTGATCGGCGGCACCGGGCTGTATTTCAAGGCGCTGACGCGGGGGCTGTCGCCGATGCCGCCGGTGCCGGAGGCGGTGAAGGCGCAGGTGCGGGGGCGCGGCGAGGCGGCCGAAGCGCTGCATGCGCGGCTCTCGCGTCTCGACCCGCGCACCGCCGCCCGGCTGCGGCCCAGCGATACCCAGCGGCTCACCCGCGCCATCGAGGTATTCGAAGCCACCGGCCGGTCATTGGCGGACTGGCAGGAGGAGGCGACGAGCCCGGCGGTGCTGCGGCCGCACGAGACGTTCGGGGTGTTCCTCGCCACCGACCGCGCGGTGCTGCGTTCGCGCATCGCCGACCGCTTCCGCCAGATGATGGCGGGCGGGGCGCTGGAGGAAGTGCGCCGGCTGGTCGCGCGCGGGCTGCCGGCCGATCGCACCATCCTCAAGGCGCATGGCGTGCCGCATCTGGCGCGGCATCTGGCGGGAGAACTGTCGCTCGATGAGGCGATCGATGCGGGGATCGCCGATACCCGCCGCTACGCCAAGCGACAGGACACCTGGTTCCGCCACCAGCTCGACGGCTTCGCCTGGATGACCCCGCCCGACGCGGTGCGGGCGGTGGCCGAGGCCCTCGGCACGGGCGATTGAACGGATGCGCGGATGCCGTCCGCGCCTCTGCCTTGCCGTCATGTGTTTCAGAGATCGAGGTCGGACAGGCCGGGATGATCGGCCGGGCGCGGGCCGGAACGATCCCAGTGGAACTTGCGGTCGGCCTCGCGGATCGGCAGGTCGTTGATGCAGGCATAGCGCCGCACCATCAGGCCGTTCTCGTTGAACTCCCAGTTCTCATTGCCGTAGGAACGGAACCAGTTGCCGGAATCGTCGTGCCATTCATAGGCGAAGCGCACGGCGATGCGGCTGTCGGTGAAGGCCCACAGCTCCTTGATCAGCCGGTAGTCGAGCTCCTTTGCCCATTTGCGGGTGAGGAAGCCGACGATTTCCTCGCGGCCGCTGACGAATTCGGCGCGGTTGCGCCATTTGCTGTCCGGCGAATAAACCAGCGAGACCCGGTGTGGGTCGCAGGAATTCCAGCCGTCCTCGGCGCCGCGCACCTTCTGGATGGCGGTCTCGCGGGTGAAGGGCGGCAATGGCGGGCGTGTCTCGGTCATGGCGTGTTCCTCCTGTCGTCAGACATCCATGCGCTCGTGCGGCCGTATTGGTGCGGCCGCGCAGCATCAATGCATAGGGGCGGCCCCGGCGTGTACCCGGTTCGCCCGCCGCCGGACCGGAGGGCTTGTCAGGATGTCGCGCCGGAGGCACGCACGCGCCGCGCCGGCAGCGGGCGCAGCCGCAGCACCACCTCGCTGGCCAGCGCCACAGCGAGGCCGAGGCCGGCGACCCACCAGGCCGGGCGGATCGAATAGGCGAAGGCGAGATTGGCCTGGAGCACCCGCACCGGATCGATGCCGGTGGCGGCGAGATACCAGCCGGCCTCCAGGAGCGCGGTGGCGAGGCCGGCACTGAGGGCGAGCAGCACCAGCGGGGCGAGGCCGGTGCCGCGCCCATAGCGCTGAAGCACCCGCCAGCCCATCAGCCACAGGAAGAAGCCCGCCATCAGCGTCGGCTCGGTGACGTCGAGCTTCTGCTGCATGAAGAAGTGCAGGATGGCGAGCGCGGTGATCGGATAGGCGAGCCGATGCAGCCGGCTCCAGCGCTCGGCACCCAGGCGGGCGATGGCGCCATCCCAGGAGGTGGCCGAAAGAGAGGCGAGCCCGAGCAGCGCCACGAAGCCGATGGTGAGATAGATGCGCAGCACGATCTCGCGCGCCACCACCGACAGCGAGCCCATATCGATGCAATAGAGGCCGAAATGCACCGCCACCAGCGCCGCGGCGCCGAGACCGAGGGTGCGGCGGGCATTCAGCAGCTTCGGCCAGTTGAACAGCCGTCGCGCCGGGGTGACGGCGAGGGTGATCAGCAACAGCCGCACCGCCCAGTCGCCGAGGAAGCGCAGCGTCTCGACCAGCGGGCGGGCGCCGAGGGCGGGGCCGCCGCCCAGCCCGCCGGAGGCGCCGCCGCCGAGCCCGCCCGCCGCGCCGGGACCCAAGCCGGCGCCCAGACCAGAGCCCAATCCCGGTGCGCCAAGGCCGAGCGGATCGGTCGCCGCGAGGTCGCCGCGCAGGATCCGGATGGCCAGCAGCGCAAACGGCAGCAGCACCAGCAGCAGGGCGGCGATCTTCTCGGGACTCCATTGGTAGGAGCCTCTGGCACCGGAGCGTTCGCGGAGAAAGGGCATGGGCGGCTCGCTGAATGTCGACGGACCAAGACTAGAGATACGCATCCCTCTCGGTCTTCATTTCAGCACGGTGTCGCACGTCTTCGTGAACGGGCCGCGCGTCTTCCGCCAGCGCGCCGGGCGACAGCGCCCGGAGGCGCGCTAGGCGGCGAACACCCGCGTCACATGACCCATCTTGCGGCCCGGCCGGGCCTCGGCCTTGCCATAGAGGCTGAGCATGGCACCCGGCTCGGCGAGCACGGCGGGCCAGGTTTCGGCTTCCTCGCCGATGAGATTGGTCATCTCGACGCGGGCGCCGAGCCGCTCCACCGCGCCGAGCGGCCAGCCGGCGATGGCGCGTACATGCTGCTCGAACTGGCTGGTGCGGGCGCCGCCCAGCGTCCAGTGGCCGGAATTGTGCACGCGCGGGGCGATCTCGTTGACCACCAAACGCTCTTCCGCGCCCTTGCCGACCACGAACAGCTCCACCGCGAACACGCCGACATAATCGAGCGCGTCGCCGATGCGCCGGGCGATGTCGGCGGCGGTGGCGACCGAGGTGGCGCCGAGGCGGGCGGGGACGGTCGACTTGTACAGGATATGGTGGCGGTGCTCGTTCTCGGTCACCTCATAGGCGGCCACCGTGCCGTCGAGCGCGCGGGCGGCGACCACCGAGACCTCGCGCTCGAAGGGCACGAAGCCTTCCAGCACCGCCGGGTGGCGGCCGATGGCTTTGAACGCGGCGGCGGCATCGTCGCCGGGGCGGATCATCACCTGGCCCTTGCCGTCATAGCCGAAGCGGCGGGTCTTCAGGACCGCCGGCCGGCCGATACGGGCCAGCGCGGCTTCGAGCGCGGCCTCGTCGTCCACCGCCGCGAAGGGGGCGACCTCGATGCCGAGCGCGCTGATGAAGCTCTTCTCGGCGAGGCGGTCCTGGGTGATGCCGAGCGCCTTGGCGCCCGGATGCACCGGCACGAATCGGGCGAGGTGCCCGGCGGTGTCGACCGGCACGTTCTCGAACTCATAGGTGACGACGTCGACGGCGCGGGCGAAGCGCTCCAGCGCCGCGAGGTCGTCATAGGCGGCCTGGGTGTGGGCGTCGGCCACCTGGAAGGCCGGGCTGCCGTCCTCCGGCGCGTAAATATGCGCCTTCAGCCCCAGCGGGGCGGCGGCGAGGGCGATCATGCGGGCGAGCTGGCCGCCGCCGAGAATGCCGATGGTCGAGCCGGGCTTCAGCATCAGGCGGGCTCGCCGGAGGTGGGCTCGAAGGCGACCGACGCGGTGCGGGCGGCGCGCCAGGCGGCGAGGCGGATCGCCAGCGTCTCGTCGGACAGCGCCAGCACGGCGACGGCGAGGAGGGCGGCGTTCACCGCGCCGGGCTTGCCGATGGCGAGGGTGCCGACCGGGATGCCGGCCGGCATCTGCACGATGGAATACAGGCTGTCGAGCCCGGACAGCGCCTTGGATTCTACCGGCACGCCGAACACCGGCAGGGTGGTGAGCGAGGCGACCATGCCGGGCAGATGCGCGGCGCCGCCGGCACCGGCGATGATGGTCTTGTAGCCGGCCGTCTTGGCGCCCTTGGCGAAATCGAACATCCGCTCCGGGGTGCGGTGGGCGGAAACGATGCGGCAGTCATGGGCGACGCCGAGCTCGTCCAGCGTCTGGGCGGCGTGGCGCATGGTTTCCCAGTCGGACTGGCTGCCCATGATGATGGCGATCGGCCGCGCATCGGCGGTCGTGACGGCGGACATGTACGGCCCTTCCCCGGAAAAGAAGGCGCGGATTATAGGAATCCGCCCCCCTGCGGCAAGGGAAAACCGCGAGCCGGTGCATCGAGAGCCGGGAGGAAAGCAAAGACGGGAACAGGCATGGCGGGAGGCGTTCATGCTTAACACCGCCTTTACCACCCCCCGGCAGAGTGTCGCCCGCAGACCTGTTCCGCTCGCCCCCCGGATGTTGCGTCGAAGCGACGGCTTCGGCGCATTGATCTTTTTGTCGGCTTTGTGAGTTGAACGGTTGAGGTATTGAGCGAGAACAGGGGCCGGATTTCGCCCCTGATCGGGTGACGGCGAGGAGCGGAGAGCATGATGTCCGGGCGTATGAATGGCGGCACCAAGCTCCGTCTCGCGGCAATGGCGCGCACCTTGCTGGCCGGAACCGCGGTGTGGGCCGGGCTCTGTGTCCCCGGTGGATTCGTTACCGGCAACGCCGGGGCGCTGGCGCAGGGTCTGTCGGAAGCCGGCATGCAGGGGGGCTCGGGAGCCGGATTGACCGGCATCCCGACCTCGGCGGCGCGCGCCGGCAACGGCACCGCCGACAGCGTATACGCCTTCGATCCGGCCGCCGCCGGCATGCGCAAGGCCGGGCAGGGCGCTTCGCTGCTTGCCGCGCTCGGCGGCGAGCCGGCGCCCTTCGACATTAACGCCGCGCGCAGCCAGCCGCAGATGGTGGAGCCGGCGCCGGGCGCCGCTCCCGCCCCCGCCGCCGCACCGGCGGCCCACGAGGCCGCGCCGCCGGCGGTCGGTGCCGGGGCTCCGGCTCCGGGTGCCGCTACGCCGGGCGCTGCGCAGCCGGCCACCGCCACCCCGGCAACGGCCACCGGCGTCTCGGCGACCGAGCCGGGGGCGCCCTCGGCGGTGGCGGCGCGCATCGGCGAGCTGATCACCGACCAGCTGCCGCGCTTCGCCGCCCGCGCCAACGAGCAGCAGGCGCTCGCCGCCTTCTATGCCGAACGCCAGTACCAGCCGTTGTTCACCGCCGGCACCGCGTGGTCGCCGCTCGGCACCGCGGTGCAGCAGCAATTCGCCGCCTCCTGGCAGGACGGCCTGCAGCCGACCGACTATGAGGTGCCGGCGCTCGCCGCGCATCCGAGCGACGCCGATCTCGCCGCCGCCGAGCTCAAGCTGGCCTCGACGCTGATGCTCTATGCCCGCCAAGTGCAGAGCGGGCGCTTCGATCCCAAGCGGATCTCGGCGAATATCGATCCCTCGCCGACGGTGCCGGATCCGATCGTCGTGCTGTCCGAGGTGGCCGGTGCCGCCGATGCGCGGGCGGTACTCGCCGGCTATGCCCCGCAATATGACGAATACCGCCTGCTGAAAGCCCAGCTCGCCAGCACGCAGGGCGAGCGGCGCGGCGCGCCGCCGCCGCACGTGCCGGCCGGCCCGACGCTGCGGCCCGGCGACGACGATCCGCGCGTGCCGGCGCTGCGCGCCCGGCTCGGCGTGCCCGGCGCGCCGACGGACACCTATTATTCGCCGGAACTGGTGGATGCGGTGCGCGCCTTCCAGGCCTCGGCCGGCGAGCGCGCCGACGGCGCGGTCGGCCCGGTGACGCTGGCGGCGCTGAACGAGGCTGGCGAGGACCGCACGGCCGACATCATCGCCAATATGGAGCGCTGGCGCTGGCTGCCGCATGCGGTGGCGCCAGCTTATGTGATCGTCAACATCCCCGAATACATGGTGCGCATCGTCGTCGACGAGCAGACGATCCATGAGACGCGGGTCATCGTCGGCAAGCCGGAGAACCAGACGCCGGTGATGACCGAGAACATGCAGTACACGGTGTTCAACCCGTCCTGGAACGTGCCGCCCGGCATCATGCGCAACGAGATGCTGCCGAAGCTCCGCTCCGATCCCTATGCGCTGGCCCGCCAGGGCATCGACGTGGTGCGCAACGGCCGCACCGTCGATCCCGGCACGGTGGACTGGAGCCGCGGCTCGCAGGGCTATTCCTTCCGCCAGCCGCCGGGCGAGCGCAATGCGCTGGGCAACATGAAGTTCATGTTCCCGAACAAGCACTCGGTCTATCTGCACGACACCCCGAACCGCTCGCTGTTCGCGCGCGACCAGCGGGCCCTCAGCCATGGCTGCGTGCGCGTGCACGAACCGATGAAGTTCGCCGAGGTGCTGTTCTCGCTCGGCCTGCCGGGCGATGGCTGGAACCAGCAGCGCATTTCCAAGCTGATCGGCGGCAAGGAGAAGTACCTCAACCTGAAGCAGCGCTTCCCGGTGCACCTCGTCTATTTCACCACCTATGTCGATGGCGACGGCCGGCTGGTGAGCCGTCCGGACCTCTACGGCACCAATGCCGCCACCAAGGCGATTCTCGGTATTGGCGGCGCGGCGCAGGTGGCCGACCGCGGCAACGCTCCGCGGCGCCGCTGACCGGCAGAGACGACGGTAATGCTGTGATCGTATCGACACGGCGGGCAGAAAAATGACCCGCCAGCGACCGATCTGACGCAATTTTGTTGATGCGGCACTCTTTCGCCACAGTCGCTTTCTAGCCAGAGAGCCAATGAGTGCGGGGGTTGGGCCGTAAACGTGCCCTTAACCAAACCTGACAAGACTATGTTCACCATGTCCGGACCGGCGGCAATGCCGGTTCGTCTCAAGGAAACGTTCGCTTATCGGGTTTGGGGTTCGTGCGCATCCATCAACGCTTCAATCACATCCGATCATCGCGTCTTCTGTCGCACCGCGTCGTGAAGGCGGCTGTCCTGGCTGCGCTGGTGACGGTCTGCGGCACCGACATGCTGCAGGACGCGGTCGCCAATGGCGATACCCGCACGCTGACGCTGCATCACGTCCATTCGGGCGAGAGCGCCACCGTCACCTTCAAGCGCAACGGCCGCTACGATCCGGCGGCGCTGAAGCAGCTCAACGTGCTGTTGCAGGATTGGCGGCGCAAGCAGCCGACCAACATGGACCCGCAGCTGTTCGATATCGTGTGGGAGGTCTATCGCGAGACCGGCGCCACCCAGCCGATCGAGGTGATCGGCGGCTTCCGTTCGCCCGAGACCAACGCCATGCTGCGCGCCCGCTCGCGCGGCGTCGCCCAGACCAGCCTGCACATGCAGGGCAAGGCGATGGATTTCTACATTCCCGGCGTGCCGCTCTCCAAGATCCGCGAGGCGGGGCTGCGGCTCCAGCGCGGTGGCGTCGGCTTCTACCCGACCTCCGGCTCGCCCTTCGTGCATCTCGATACCGGTGGCGTGCGGCACTGGCCGCGCATGAGCCGTCCCGAGCTTGCCCGCGTATTCCCCAACGGCAAGACCGTGCATGTGCCTACCGATGGCAAGCCGATGTCCGGCTATGCCCTGGCGCTGGCCGAGGTCGAATCGCGCGGCAAGGAGCCCGGCGGTGCCGGCGGCGCCTTCGCCGGCCTTGGCAGCGGCAACAATCCCAAGCCGAAGAACCTGTTCGCCTCGCTGTTCGGCAAGGGCGATTCCGAGGACGACGAGGACAGCGCGGCGCCGGCCAAGGTCGCTGCCGCCCCGGCGCGTCCGGCCCCGGCCGCCGCTCCCGAGGCTCCGGCTCCGGCGGCTGCCGCCCCGGTGGCGGTGGCTGCTGCCGCGCCGGCCGCCGTTCCGCTGCCCCAGCCCGCCCCGCAGGCGCGCAATGCGCCGCTGGTGCCGGCCGAGGCGCCGGCGAACATTCCCTTCGCAGTGGCGTCCGCCGCCCCGGCGCAGGCCGCCGCCGCTGCCTTGGTGCCGTTGCCGACCGCCCGTCCGGGCGACGCGCCGAAGGCCGGTGCCGTCGTCGCCGCGCTGGCGCCGGTCGCGGTGCCGATGCCGACCGCCCGGCCGTCCGAGGCGGGCCGGCTGCCTGAACTCTTCGTCGCCAACGGCGCGAACGGGCAGGGCCCGGTGCTGGCCTATGCCTCGGCGACCGCCGGCGTGTTCCCCTCCAACCGGCTGCAGCCGGGTCGCGCGGCGCAGCCGGCGCAGGTTCCGGGGGTGAACGCTCCGCTGGCAGCCGGCCCGGCGCCGCATGCGCCGGCACGCACGCACGCCGCCGCATCGCCGAAAGCCACCGGTCCTTATACGTCGGAGATGCAGGCCGAGATTCGCGGGCTGTTCCTGAGCCCGACCGTGGCGACGCATGTGGTGATGCGGACGCCGGAACTGCGCCGCTTCGCCGCCTTTGTCGCGCCGCCGCGCCAGGTGGTGGCGGCTGGCTTCGGCAAGGACGGTTCCAACGGCCTGTCGACCAGCCGCTTCAGCGGCGCGGCGGTGGTCGCGGTGCCGGTGATCGCGGTGATCGACGGCCCGGCGCCGCTCGCCCGCAAGCTCTGACGGCGGCCCCCCGACGCGGGGGCCGATCCAGTTGCCGTCCATTCTGCGCGCAGCGCTTGAGCGACCTTTGCACGGAAAACGGCCCCGGCTGATTGAAGCCGGGGCCGTTTTCCGTCGATCCGGTGAGTTCAGCCGATCGCAACCGGCTTGGCGGCCGGCGGAGCGGGGCTCCGCCGCCTGCTCAGTTGCCGATCATGCCCAGCGCCTGCAGATAGAGGTCGACGATCGCCTCGTGCTCGGCGCGCTGGTCGGCGTCCTGCTTGCGGATCTTCAGGATCTCGCGCAGCGCCTTGACGTCGAAGCCGGTGCCCTTGGCTTCGGCGAACACGTCCTTGATGTCCTCGGAAATGGTCTTCTTCTCTTCCTCGAGACGCTCGATGCGCTCGATGAAGGATTTCAGCTGTTCCTTGGCAAAGCCGGCGGCGGCATCGGACAGCGGCTGGTCGTTCGGAATGTCGGACATAGTTTCTCCCGCCGGAGCGATCCGGCTCGTCGGGTGATGAAAAACGGGCGGCGATCAGGAGCGGAAGCGCTCGCCGGCGTCAAGTTCGCCAAGGGGAAGTGCGGGCGGCTGCGCCCGCTATCCACCGCCATGCACAGACTCGCCTGCGTTTGGCGGGCTCAGTGGCCGGGGCCCTTGAAGGCGGCTTTCTGTTCCGGGCTTGCCCCGGCTTGGTGCGCCGCCTTCCAGTCCTCATAGGGCATGCCATAGACGGCTTCGCGGCTCTCGTCCTTGGTGAGCGGCAGGCCGCGCTCCTGGGCGGCATCGAGATACCAGTTGGCGAGGCAGTTGCGGCAGAAGCCGGCGAGGTTCATCAGATCGATGTTCTGTACGTCGGTGCGCTCGCGCAGATGCTGGACCAGACGGCGGAAGGCGGCCGCCTCGAGTTCGGTGCGGCTGGTCTCGCCGGGAGCGGTGATGTCGTCGGGCATGGAATCCTCCGGTCGGTTCCCCGCCGCGCTCAGGCGGCGGTCAGTTCGGCGATGTCGAGCGGCGTCACCGGCCCGGTGCGCGAACCGAACAGCCGCCGCTCATGCAATTCCGCGCTCGCCAGGATGCCGGGCAGCAGCTTCGCCAGCCGGTCGGCCCAGGCGATCTGGCCGTCGAGGTCGGCGATGAGGTCCTGGCGGATCTCGATCAGCACATGGGCGAGGCCGGTGGCGGTGCCGTGGCGATACAGGCAGTCGTTCTTCAGCGCGCCGTCATAGGGCTCGTTGTCGCCGACGATGAGGTCGCCTTCCGCCTCCAGCCCCTCGATCAGCGGGCGGGCGAAGCGGGGGTCGAGGTCCCAGAGCAGGGCGATGTGCCAGGGCCGCGGCGAACCGCGCCACACCGGGGTGAACGAGTGCACCGAGAAGATCGCCGGCGCCAGGCCGGTCGCCGTCATGCGGGCGATCTCGGCGGCGACGGCGCGGTGATAGGGGCGGTGGAAACGGTCGAGTCGGTAGGTGGTCTCCGCCTCGTCCACATGACGGTTGCCGGGGATGATGGCGCCATCGGACAACCGCATCACCAGCGTCGGGTCGTCCTCGCCGCGATTGGGATCGATCAGCAGTCGCGAGAAGTGCGACAGTACCGCCGGGCAGCCGAGCGCGCTGGCCAGCGCCCGCGTCACGCCGGCGGCGCCGATGTCGTAGCCGATGTGACGCTCCAGCTCGGCGGGCGGCAGGCCGAGCGTGCCGTAGCGCGCCGGCAGGGCATTGGAGGCATGGTCGCAGATGAGGAGGAGGCCGGCCGCGGCATCGCCGTCGATGCGCTCGAAGGGATGAAAGGCGTCGTCGGCCGGGTCGAGGTCGGCGGGCGAGGGTTCATCGGAAAGATCGGGCCGGCGCATAATGTCCCTATGCTACGAAAGTGGCGGCGGAGATAGTGACGAGCGGGCTCTGGTGCCATAGGAATACGCCCGTTTCGCGTCGCGCGGGAACCGGATTCGACCGATCCGCGCGCAAGAATGAAAGCTCGGCGGGGCAAAGCCAGGGGTTGCAATGACAGACGGATCGGCGCGCGCGTTTCTCGACAGGCTGTTCTCCGCGGCGGTGGCCGCTGCCCATCCCTCTACCTGTCTTCCCCCGGCGCTGCCGCCGCCGCCGGCTACCGGCCGGCTGATCCTGCTCGCCGCCGGCAAGGCGGCCGGCTCGATGCTGGAAGTCGCCGAATCGTATTATCTCGACCAGCACGGCTTCGATCCCGCGCGGCTCAAGGGCATTGGCGTCGCCCGCCATGGCTATGGCCGGCCGACCCGGCAGCTGGAAATGGTGGAAGCCGGCCATCCGGTGCCGGACGCCGCCGGCCTTGCCGGGGCGCAGAAGGCGCTCGACCTTGCCGCCTCGGCGACCGAGGAGGATCTGGTGCTGGTTCTGCTCTCCGGCGGCGCCTCGGCCAACTGGATCGCCCCGGCCTATGGCGTCGAGCTCGACGACAAGCGGGCGCTGACCAAGGCACTGCTGCGCTCCGGCGCCAACATTACCGAGATCAACACCGTGCGTAAGCACCTGTCGCGCATCAAGGGCGGCCGGCTGGCGACGCTGGCGCAGCCGGCGCATGTGGTGACGCTGTCGATCTCCGACGTGCCGGGCGACGATCCGGCGGTGATCGGTTCCGGCCCCACCGTGCCGGATCCCACCACGCTCGCCGAGGCGCGCGATGTGCTCGCCCGCTACCGCATCGATCCGCCGGCTTCGGTCGCCGTGGCGCTGCGCGACACCGCCAATGAATCGCCCAAGCCGGGCGATGCCGCCTTCGCCAATGCCGAGTATTATTTGATCTCCCGGCCGTCCGACAGTTTCGTCGCCACCGAGCAGCTGGTGCGTGACGCCGGCTATGAGCCGGTGCTGCTCGGCGACAATCTCGAGGGCGAGGCCCGCGAGGTGGCGGCGGCGCAGGCGGCGCAGGCGAAGGAGTTGAAGGCCGCCGGCCGCAAGGCGGTGCTGATGTCCGGGGGCGAACTCACCGTCACCATGCGCGGCAATGGCCGCGGCGGGCCGAACCAGGAATTCGCGCTGGCGCTCGCGGTGGCGCTGGAAGGCGCGAGCCAGATCTATGCGGTGGCCGGCGACACCGACGGCACCGATGGCGGCGGCGGCGATGCCACCGACCCGGCCGGCGCCCATGTGACGCCCGACACGCTGGCGCGCGCCGCGGCGGCCGGTCTCGATCCTGCCGCCTTTCTCGCCAATAACGATTCGACGAGCTTCTTCGAGGCGATCGGCGATTTGCTGGCGCCGGGCCCTACCTGCACCAACGTCAATGATTTCCGTGCCGTTCTCGTCGATCCCTGACCTGCCCAAGCCGGGACAGCCGCGCCGGTGCGCGCGGCTGATGCTTGCCGCGCTCGCCGCCCTGCCGGTTCTGGCGACGCTGGCCCCGGTGCCGGCGGCGGCGGATTTCCGCCTGTGCAACCGCTCGAACAGCCGGGTCGGCATCGCGCTCGGCTACAAGGATGGCGAGGCCTGGGCGACCGAGGGCTGGTGGAACCTCGGCGCCCGCAGCTGCGAGACGCTGCTGCGCGGCGACCTGGTGGCGCGGTTCTACTATGTCTATGCAATGGATTACGATCAGGGTGGGGAGTGGGCCGGCAAGGCCTTCATGTGCACCCGCGACAAGGAATTCACCATTCGCGGCATCGAGAACTGCCTGGCGCGCGGCTTCGACCGTACCGGCTTCTTCGAGGTCGATACCCAGGAACAGAAGAGCTGGACGGTGCAACTGACCGAGGGGGGGCAGAAGCCCACCGCGCAGGCCGGGGGCGCCGCCGCGCCGCTGCCGCCGGTAAAGGCGCCATAAACACGCTGCACAGGCCGCCTGGCGAGGCCTCGGGCTCACGGAAGTGGCGCTGCGCGGCTGTCGTCGGGTAGCCGTTGTCGAGGATGATCTTGCCCCCGCGGGCGAGAGGCATAGCGGGGGTCGCCGCGGCGTCATTCCGCGGGACACCGAATCATCGATTGTCGAAGGACGTTCCCACGCTCGGCTACAGGCCGTGCCGGGCACCTCGACGCTCAGCCAACGGCGTCGGCCGGATTTCTGCACCTACCCGGAGTTCCCTTGCTCTACCGGAGCCCGGTTCTTGCCGGGCCGGCGGCTGAGGCGTTGAAGCCGGAATGCCGGGCTTCAGCGAGACAGATGGCCGGCGGCGTGCCGGCGAAGGCCTCGGCCTGCCGTAGCGGCGCGCCGAGGCTCCCCGAGGCTTTCCGAAGCCACCGGCGGGTCGCGGCGCGCCCTAATCCACCGGCAGGGCGGTGAAGCGTACCTGGCCGTCGGCGTCGCCGATCATCAGCAGCGCCGAGCGCCGGCCGTCCTTCTTCAGCGTGGCGATGCGGTTCTCCACATCCTTCGGCGTGCCGGTCGCCTCCTGGTTCACCTCCAGGATGAGGTTGCCGGCGACGAGGCCGCGATCGGCGGCGGGGGTGCTTGGCTGCACCGCCACGATCACGACGCCCTTGGCGTCGTCCTTCAGCTTGAACCGGGTGCGCAGCTCGGGCGTGAGCTCGGCGATCTCCATCCCCATCAGCTTGGTGGTGGTCGTGGCATCGGGCGCCGGCTTGTCGGGCGACGCCGGGGCTTCGCTGTCGGCCGGCTTGTCGTTCTCGTCGAGGCGGCCGACGGCGAGCTTCAGGGTCTCTTCCTTGCCCCTGCGCACCACCACCACCTCGACCTGCTTGTCCACCGGGGTGTCGGCGACGATGATCGGCAGCGCGCGCATGTCCTTCACGTCCTTGCCGTCGAACTTGACGATGACGTCGCCGGCCTTGATGCCACCCTTGGCTGCCGGACCGTCATCGGTCACCGAGCCCACCAGGGCGCCGCGCGTCTTGCCGAGCGACAGGCTCTCGGCGATCTCGTCGGTGACCTGCTGGATGCGCACGCCGATCCAGCCGCGCCGGGTCTCGCCGAATTCCTTCAGCTGGGCGATCACCGGCACCGCGGTGTTGGCCGGCACCGCGAAGCCGATGCCGATCGAGCCGCCGGAGGGCGAGATAATGGCGGTGTTGATGCCGATGACGTTGCCGTCCATGTCGAAGAGCGGACCGCCGGAATTACCGCGATTGATGGCGGCGTCGGTCTGCAGGAAATTGTCGTAGGGCCCCGAATTGATGTCGCGGTTGCGCGCCGAGATGACGCCCACCGTCAGCGTGCCGCCGAGGCCGAACGGATTGCCGATCGCCATCACCCAGTCGCCGACGCGCAGCACGTCGGAATCGCCGAACTTCACCGAGGTGAGCGTCTTGCCTTCCGGCGGCGTCACCTTGAGCAGCGCGAGATCGACCTTGGTGTCGCGGCCGACCAGCTCGGCCTTGAGCTTGCTGCCGTCGGCGAAGTTGGCATAGATCTCGTCGGCATCGGCGATGACGTGGTTGTTGGTGACGATGAAGCCGGTCGGGTCGATGACGAAGCCGGAGCCGAGGGAGGAGACGCGCCGCGGCCGGCCACCATTCTCCTCGCCCTGCTGCTGGCGGCGCTTGAAGAATTCCTCGAAGAACTCCTCGAAGGGCGAGCCGGGCGGCAGTTCCGGGGTCGGCACGCTGCGCGACGGCGCCACGGTCTGCGAGGTGGAGATGTTGACCACCGCGTCCATCACCCGCGCGGCGGTATCGGCGACGGTATCCGGGCCCTTGGTGGCGGCGGCGATGGCCGGGGCGGCGGCGCCGAACAGCAGGGACAGGCCGAGCATCGCGGCGAGCGACAGGGTGGAGAGAGCGGCGCCTCGATGGGGTGCGGACATGGTGCCTCCTTCGCGTCCCGACGGGATCGGCCCCTTCCGCTACGGCGCGGAACAGGGCTCCATCGGCGAACGCTTAACCGGGGGCGGGCGCGATGCAAGCCAAAAGCGCGCGAGCCGTGCTGGGCCCTTGGACGCGGGGAGCGCCGCCGGATGCGCATGGCACCCGGCGGAAGGATCAGCCGCGAATGAGCCAGACCACAAGCAGGCCGACAAGGGCACCGACGAGGCCGGCAATGCGCAGCGGCACGTCCGGCAGTTTCTCCATCGCCTCCATGGCGCGGCGCATCGCGCCGGGAGCGGCTGCCAGCATCAGGCCCTCGATCACCAACACCAGACCGAGCGCGACGATGAGATCGGACATCGTCGCCCGAACTCAGTTCGCCGGCTGGGCGGGAGCGGCAGCCGCGCCGGGCGCCGGGGCGACAGCCGCCGGGTTGGGCGCGTTGAAGAAGCGGAAGAAGTCCGAGGTAGGCGAGACCACCATGCGGGTGTCGGTATTCTTCATCGACGCCTCATAGGCCTGCATCGAGCGGTAGAAGTCGAAGAAGCTGCGGTCCTGCTGATAGGCGTTGGCGAAGATCGAGTTTCGCTCGGCCTCGCCCTCGCCGCGCAGCTTGTCGCCCGTGGCGTTGGCCTCGGCGACGATGATCGTCGAGTCGCGGTCGGCGCGCGCGCGGATGGTCTGCGCCTGCTCGGCGCCCTGGGCGCGGATCTCCGAGGCTTCGCGCTGGCGCTCGGTCTGCATGCGCTGGAACACCGCCTGGCTGTTGGCTTCCGGCAGGTCGGCGCGGCGGATGCGCACATCGATGACGTTGATGCCGAAATTCGCGGCTTCGCGGTTCACCTGGTCGCGGATGCGGGTCATCAGCATCTCGCGCTCGTCGCGCACCACCTGGATGAAGGTGCTTTCGCCGAGCACCCGGCGCAGCGACGAGTTCAGGATGGTGGCGAGGCGGGAATTGGCCCCCTCCACCGTGCCGACCGCCTGGTAGAAGCGCAGCGGGTTGGTGATGCGGTAGCGGGCGAAGGCATCGACGACCAGGCGCTTCTGGTCGGCGGCGATCACTTCCTGCGAGGGGTTCTCGAGGTCGAGGATGCGCTTGTCGATGAGGATCACGCTGTCGACCAGCGGGATCTTGGCATTTAGGCCGGGCGTTTCGATGACGCGGATGGGCTCGCCGAAACGCAGCACCAGCGCCTGCTGGGTCTGGTAGACGGAGAACAGCGCCGAGAACAGCACGATGGCGGCAAGGGCGACGACGACGGCAAGGACGAGACCGAGACTGTTTCTCATTTCGCGGCTCCCTGCGCGGCGGGGGTCGTCGGGCGGGGTTCGAGGGCGCTGAGCGGCAGATAGGGCACGACGCCCTGGCCGCCGGCGCCGTTGGTCTGCGTATCGAGGATCACCTTGTCCATGCCGGCGAAGATGCGTTCCATGGTTTCGAGATAGAGGCGCTGGCGGGTCACGTCGGGCGCCTTCTGATATTCGGTGAGCACGCTGAGGAAGCGCGAGGCCTGACCGCGGGCCTCGATGATGGCGCGTTCCTTGTAGCCCTGCGCGCCCTGGGTGATGCGGGCGGATTCGCCGCGCGCCTCGGGGACGACGCGGTTGGCATAGGCCTGCGCCTCGTTCTGCAGGCGCTCGGCGTCGGCGCGGGCGGCCTGCACGTCGCGGAAGGAATCGATGACCTGCTGCGGCGGGTCGACCTTCTGCAGCTGGACCTGGGTGACCAGCACGCCGGACTGGTATTCGTCCAGCGTCCGCTGCATCAGGTCATGCACCGCGGTTTCGATGTTCTGGCGGGCGCCGGTGAGGATCGGCTGGATGTTGGTGCGGCCGACCACCTCGCGCATGGCGCTTTCCGCCACCGCCTTGATGGTGCCTTCCGGGTTCTGGACGTTGAACAGGAAGTTGGCGGCGCCGATGTCCTCGGTCGAGCCGGGGGCGGCTGGCTTCACCATCCAGAACACCGCGAAGTCGACGTCGACGATGTTCTCGTCGCCGGTGAGCATCAGGCTCTCTTCCGGCACGTCGCGCATGGCGGCGCCGCGGCGCGGATCGTCACCCGAGCGGATGCCGATGTCGATGCGGTTGACGCGGGTGACCTGCGGGGTCAGCACCGTCTCGATCGGGTAGGGGAGGTGGTAGTTCAGGCCGGGATTGGAGGTCGAGACGAACTTGCCGAAACGCAGCACCACGCCCTGTTCGTCGGGCTCGACCCGGTAGAAGCCGGAGAGCAGCCACACGATCACGGCGATCGCCACGATGGCGAGAATGCCCTTGCCGCTGCCGAAGCCGCCGGGCACCACGGTGCGTAGCTTTTCCTGACCGCGGCGGATCAGATCTTCGAGATCGGGAGAGTTCGGACCCGGCGATTGCGGGCCACTGCCCCAGGGACCACGCGGACCACCACCCCATGGTCCGCCGCTCTGGTTCTTCCACGGCATACGCGCCAACTCCCGTTTGCGTGCCCGATGGGTCCAGGCTCGCAAACGCAGAACCGTCAGACGCTATCGTGCTGAAAAGGCCACGCGCCCCTGACATGAGAAGACGCGACGACGGCGGTTATAGGTGACGCTGCACCCGGATACAACGCGCCGTCGCGTACGCTGATATGGTATGGCGGGATTGTTACGCAACGTTAGGGCGTGAAGCCGCGTTCCGCTCGGTGGCTTCCGATGTCTCGCGGCGCGCCGGCATCGCGCGGTAATGGGCGAGCACGTAGAGACGGATCGCCGACGACAGGTTGCCCTGGTTGCGTCCGGAATCGATCGACGCAACGATGTCCGACAACGTACTGCGCTTTTCGGCGGCAATCTCCTTCAGCGCATCCCAGAACTGGTCCTCGAGGCTGACGCTCGTCTTGTGTCCGGCAATGACGATCGACCGCTTAACCACGGGGCTCTTCATGTTTCGTCCTCTCGAATTCGCCTATGCCCATCCAAGGCCGCGTCGCTCTTCTGCTTCGCGGCGTCGTCGGCGTTCCTCTGCGCCTTCGACACCCCAAACGCCAAACGCCGCTCCGCAGCGGTTAGTTCCGCGGCCTCGCGTGCTTTTTTCTTGCGGTAACGCCGCAGGTTGATCAGGTCGGCCACGTCGTCTCTCCCTATCGGCCCGCACGGTCGCCGTGGACTGAAACGAACGCCGATCGCGTCCTCGCTTCCAGTCTAGCGCCGTGCTGGTTCAAGCTGAGATGTAAAAGCGCTTCTGTCACAGAATAAATCGAAGATAAACGTCGAAAGTTGTTGCGAAAATAAAAGCGTTTTTCTTTGTATCGCGCCCCTGTGGCGGCATTCTGTTCATTTCCTTCCCTTCGTCCGGTGAAGCCGAAGGTCCGGGCCGGAGACGGAGGTATCGGGCCGCCGTTCACGTCTTCGTGAAGAGTCGGCGGCGGTGCCGGGCAACGGATGCGGTCGAGGCCGGGACCTCGTCCGAGGTCGCATTTGCCGGCCGGCGCGCCCATGCTAAACCGGCGCCGCGCCGCGATCCGCCGCCCATCGGGGCGGTGTGCCGGCCGATGCCTGTAGCGCCCGATCCGAAAGGTTTCCCCATGACGAAGACCCGTATCGAAACCGATACTTTCGGCCCCATCGAGGTCGAGAGCGACAAGTATTGGGGCGCGCAGGCGCAGCGCTCGCTCGGCAATTTCAAGATCGGCTGGGAAAAGCAGCCGCTGCCGGTCGTCCGCGCGCTCGGCATCGTCAAGCGGGCGGCGGCGGAGACCAATCTCGAACTCGGCCGGCTCGATCCGGCGCTGGCCAAGGCGATCGTCGCCGCGGCGCAGGAAGTCATCGAGGGCAAGCTCGACGCGCATTTCCCGCTCGCCGTCTGGCAGACGGGGTCCGGCACCCAGTCCAACATGAACGCCAATGAGGTGATCTCGAACCGCGCCATCGAGATGCTGGGCGGCGTGCAGGGCTCCAAGAAGCCGGTTCACCCCAACGACCACGTCAACATGAGCCAGTCGTCGAACGACACCTACCCGACGGCGATGCACATCGCCTGCGCGGAGGAGATCGTCCACCGTCTGCTGCCGGCGCTCTCGCAACTGCGCAACGCCCTGAACGACAAGGCGCACCAGTGGGCCGGCATCATCAAGATCGGCAGGACGCACACGCAAGATGCCACCCCCCTCACTCTGGGTCAGGAATTCTCCGGTTATACGCAGCAGGTCGAGAACGGGATCACCCGGATCGAACAAACTTTGCCGGCGCTGATGCAACTCGCCCAGGGCGGCACCGCGGTCGGCACCGGGCTGAACGCGCCGGTCGGCTTCGCCGAGAAGGTGGCCGAGCATATCGCCGCCATTACCGGACTGCCCTTCACCACCGCGCCGAACAAGTTCGAGGCGCTGGCCGCCCATGACGCCATGGTGTTCTCGCACGGGGCGATCAACACGGTGGCGGCCTCGCTGTTCAAGATCGCCAACGACATCCGGCTGCTCGGCTCCGGCCCGCGCTCCGGCCTCGGCGAGCTTTCGCTGCCGGAGAACGAGCCGGGCTCCTCGATCATGCCGGGCAAGGTGAACCCGACCCAGTGCGAGGCGCTGACGCAGGTTTGCGTGCAGATCTTCGGCAACAATGCCGCGCTCACCTTCGCCGGCAGCCAGGGCCATTTCGAGCTCAACGTCTACAACCCGGTGATGGCCTATAATTTTCTGCAGTCGGTGCGGCTGATGGCGGATGCGGCGGTGAGCTTCACCGAGAACTGCGTCGTCGGCATCGAGGCGCGCGAGGACAACATCAAGGCGGCGCTGGAGCGCTCGCTGATGCTGGTCACCGCGCTGGCGCCGAAGATCGGCTACGACAACGCCGCCAAGATCGCCAAGACCGCGCACAAGAACGGTACCACGCTGCGCGAGGAGGCGGTGGGCGGCGGCTATGTCAGCAACGAGGAATTCGATGCGGTGGTGCGCCCCGAGAAGATGATTTCGCCGGGCTGACCCGTTCATCTTCCATTCATCTGGCTGAATGAACTGTTCATACAAGTAAACAAATAGTCTTCGTTCCACATTACCGAAGTTTCATTTGAGCCTTCGGGCAATTCGCGCCAACATCGGCCTCATCGAAAAGGAGATGAGGCCGATGAAACGCACCATCCTCGCCGCAACCGCCGCCGCGCTGCTTGCCAGCGTCACTTTCGGTATCGCCGCGCCGAATCTGCGCGCCGGCGGACCGGAGCGTCCCAGCCCCGAACAGATGGCCGCCAACGCCGCGGCCATGTCGGATGCGCGCATTGCCGCGCTGAAGGCCGGGCTGAAGCTCACCCCGGATCAGGAGAAGCTGTGGCCGGCGCTGGAGACCGCGCTGGGCGACTATTCCAAGGAGCGCATCGAGGTGCGGAAGGAATGGCGCGAAAAGCGTGAAGCGCAGCGCGACCAGCGCCGTGCCGGCCCGCCGCCCGGCGCCCCCGCGCCGCAGGCGGATGCCGGCTCCGCCGCCCCGCCGCCGCCTCCCGGCGGTCCCGCTCCACAAGCGGATGCCGGCCCGGCCGGGCCGGATCGCGACCTCGTCGCCCGGCTGGAGCAGCGGGCGGACCGCATGGTGGCGCGCGGCACCGCGCTCAAGCAGCTCGCCGAGGCGGCCGCCCCGCTCTACCAGAGCCTCGACGAGGCGCAGAAGCACCGCTTCAACGTGCTGTTCCGCGAGGCGCAGGGCGAGCGGCTGGCCGAATGGCGCCGCGACCGGCATCACGGGCCGCAGCGTGGTCATGGCTGGGAGCATGGCGACCGCCGCGAGTTCGGCCGTCCGCCGCATGGCGGTCCCGGCATGCCGCCTCCCGGCGGGCCGGATGCCGGCCCTCAGCGGCTGTAGCCCCGTCGCGTCCCGATCAGGCGCTGCCTGATCGGGTTGGGTTCCCCGACCGTCTCACTTGCCGCCGGCCGCGTGCCGGCGGCTTTTTATGGTTCCGAGTGCTTCGCCACGCCGGCGAGTTCCCGCAGCGCGGGGCCGGAGAGAGACTGGAGGGTCCATTCCGATTTCGGCCGGGCGCCGAGCGCGCGATAGACGCGGATCGCCGGCTCGTTCCAGTCGAGCACCGACCATTCGAAGCGGCCGAGCCCTTCCTCGACGCAGCGGCGGGCGAGACGGCGCATCAGCCCCTTGGCGACGCCACGGCCGCGAAAGGCCGGCCGCACGAACAGGTCTTCGAGATAGATGCCGTGCCGGCCGGCGAAGCTGGAGAAATTGTAGAACCACAGCGCGAGGCCGGCCGGTTTGCCGTTCCAGTCGGCGATGTCGCAGAACGCCCTGGGATGTTCGCCGAACAGCGCAGCCGCGATATCGGCCTCGCTCGCCTCGACTTCGTGCAGCAGCTGCTCATATTCGGCGAGTTCGCGGATGAGCGAGTAGATCAGCGCGGCGTCTTCCGGCCGCGCCGGGCGAAGGGTGAGGCTCATCTCCGGCGGCTCCCGCGGCGAAAACGTCAGATCGCCACCGGCGCCTTGATGGCCGGATGCGGATCATAGCCCTCTATGGCGATGTCCTCGAAGCGAAAGGCGAACAGATCGGTGATCGCCGGATTCAGCTTCAGCGTCGGCAGCGGGCGCGGCGCGCGCGACAGCTGCTCATGTGCCTGCTCGACATGGTTGGAATACAGGTGCAGGTCGCCGAAGGAATGCACGAAATCGCCCGGCTTCAGCCCGGTCACCTGCGCCACCATGTGGGTGAGCAGCGCATAGCTGGCGATGTTGAACGGCACACCGAGGAACGAGTCGGCCGAGCGTTGGTAGAGCTGGCAGGACAGCCTGCCGTCCAGCACATAGAACTGGAACAGGCAGTGGCAGGGCGGCAGCGCCATGTGCGGCACGTCGGCCGGATTCCAGGCCGAGACGATCAGCCGGCGCGAATCCGGATTGCGGCGGATGTCGGCGACCACCTGGGCGATCTGGTCGATCACCCCGCCATGGCCGTCCGGCCAGGAGCGCCACTGATGGCCATAGACCGGCCCGAGATCGCCGTTCGCGTCGGCCCATTCATCCCAGATCGAAACGCCGTTCGCCTTCAGATAGGCGATGTTGGTGTCGCCGGCGAGGAACCACAACAGCTCGTGGACGATCGATTTCAGGTGCAGCTTCTTGGTGGTGACGAGCGGAAAGCCTTCGGCCAGGTCGAAGCGCATCTGGTGGCCGAACACTGAGAGTGTGCCGGTGCCGGTGCGGTCGTCCTTGCGCGTTCCCTCGGCGAGGAGGCGTTCCAGAAGCTCGTGATATTGCCGCATGTCGCGCCACCATAGGCTATCGATATCGAGTGCCTACTAGATATAGCGCATGAAAGCGGGCGGCGCATGTGCCGCCCGCTGTTGTGGTGTGGAAAGCTGTGCGTGGCGCCGGCGCGTGCGGGCCTAGCGGCAATAGGTGTAGCTGCGCAGCAGGCCGACATTGTTGGTCTTTTCGACCGTGTAGCAGGGCTGGCCGTTGAAGCCGCCGCGCGTCAGGCTCGGCATCACCCGCATCGGCTTGTTGCCGTAGCCGTGCACGATCTCGGCCCCGTAGGGATCCACCGGCTCGACGACGAGATAGCGCTGGGCGGTGGTCACGTAGCGGGGATCGGTGCGGACGATCACGCGCTCCCCGGAGGTGACGTAGCCGGGCTCGTAATAGGTCGGGCCCGGCAGCGGGTCATAGGCCGAGCCATAATTGCGAAGATAGGTCTGGGCGGCGGCGGGGCTGGCCAGGGCCGCGATGCCGATCGAGGTGGCGAGCGCGCCGGCGGCGAGGTGGGTGAATTTCATCGTATCACTCCTTGTCTGTCCCCCAACGATGTCCCCGAGACTGCGAAACAAACGGGCGAGCGTGCCGGTCGTTCCCTCGGTCGGATGTTTTTGCCTCCGCCCGGCATCGGCGCCACCGCCGGGCGGGCGGGTGCGGCGGTATTCCGGGGAACCCCGAGCCCCCGCAGCGGTTGTTGTGGAAAGCGCGCGCCTGCGGTGCCGGTCCGGCGACCGGCCGCCACGACATGAGGGGAGAAGACCGATGACCATCCACAGCCCGGAAGACCTGAAGATCGCGCTTTATCGGGCGCGCGTGCATCTGAGCCTGCTCGAGACCGATCCGACGCATCCGCTCGATCTGTCGGTGGTCGGCGCCCGTTCCACCCCGATGCTGATCCTGCGCAGCGACGAGGAATTGCGCAGCGCCCATTCCGACGCCGCGCTCAGCTATGATCTGATGCGCGACCTGATGATGGCGGCTTTGCAGGCGCGTATCGACGAACTGGCGGAGAAGCTTGGTGTCGGCGTGGCCGATATCCCGCTCGACAAGCTGCAATATGGCGACCAGACCGAAGCATGATCCGGGGATGACAGCGTGTCAGCCGGGGCAATGCGCGCATGCCCCCTTCCAACCGGACGCGCGCCCGCCTATATTCAACCTGCCGGCGCAAGCCGGATATGGCGATAAACGGCCATCGGAATAAACCCTTCGGACCCGGGGGCAGTACCCGGCGCCTCCACCCGAGCCCAGATGCGCGCAGCGCTTGCGCGGTGCTGGGCTCGGGCGGGGGCGAAACAGGATCGACGAGGGCGTAAAGGGTGGGCTTTTGCTCGGCATGGTACCGCCGTCATCGGACCGAACATATAGTTGCCAACGACAACTATGCTCCGGTTGCTCAGGCCGCGTGAGCGGTTTGATCTCTGGGAAATAAGTCCTTGCGGGTAGCACTGTAAGGCGGGGTTCGGAGGCACCTGGCAACAGAAGCCTCCACTTAACCTCTCGCCCATCAAATTTATCGCCTCCGTGGCGGCACAGGCTGGCAACGACGGCCGGAATCGGGTTCATTGCCCTCATGAGTGTCGACCTTATCCGCTACGATCTCCTGGTTCAGGAAGCCCTGCGCGCCGTGGTCCGCCGCGTGCTGACCGATGTCGCGCGCGACGGGCTGCCGGGCGATCATCATCTTTACGTCTCCTTCGATACTTGCGCGCCCGGCGTGCGGCTGTCCCCGCGGCTCAAGGACAAGTATCCGGAGGAGATGACCATCGTCCTCCAGCACCAGTTCTGGGACCTTGTGGTCACCGAGCTCTTCTTCGAGGTCGGCCTGTCCTTCAACGGCATTCCCGAGCGGCTGCACGTCCCCTTCGACGCGCTCAAGGGCTTCTTCGATCCGTCGGTTAAGTTCGGGCTGCAATTCGAGCCGCCGCCGTCCGAAGAGGGCGATTCCGAGACCGGGACGCCCGGCGCCACCACAGGCGGCGCCGAGGTGGCGAGCCTGGCCGATGCGCGTCCGGCGGCGCGCGAGCCGGCAAAGGGACCGGTTCCGGTGGCGGCGCGGCCGCAGCCGCGTCCGGCACCCGCTGCGGCGAGCGATACGGCGAAGGACAAGCCGGCTGCTGCGGCGGCACCGAAAGCGGTGACCGGCTCCGGCGTGCCCAAATCCGGCGTTGCCAAATCCGATGCGGCCAAATCTGGCGACGGTAAGAGCAGCGAAGGCAAAGGCGGCGCCAAATCGGAGCCGGCCAAGGCGGGTGCGGGCAAGTCCGAGGCAGGCAAGTCCGAGGCAGGCAAGCCTGACGAGGCCAAGGAAGGCGGCGCGCAGGTGGTCCGGCTCGACGCTTTCCGCAAGAAGTGACGGGCGGCGGCCTGCCGGCGGAGCTTCCGCCGCATTTTACCCGGCCGGGAGCGGCGGTTTCATGAGTGAACAATACGACGTCGTGGTGGTCGGCGCCGGCGCCGCCGGCCTCGCGGCCGGTGCCCGGCTACACCGGGCCGGGATCAAGGTGCGGGTGATCGAGGCGGCGGCCCGCACCGGCGGACGCGCCTTCACCGATACCGCCAGCTTCGGCGTCGCCTGGGACCGTGGCTGCCACTGGCTGCATTCGGCCTCCGTAAATCCGCTGCGCGCCGCCGCCGACGAACTCGGGCTCGGCTATCTGGCGCGCGGTACGCGGCAGGCACGGGCGACCCATCTCGGCGACCGCTGGGCCGACGAGGCCGAGCGCCACGCCATCTGGGCCGCGATCGACGGCACTTTCGCCGCCGTACACGAGGCCGGCGAGGCGGGGCGCGACATTGCCGCCAGCGATTGCCTCGACCTGGCGAGCCCTTGGCTGCGGCTGTCCCGCCATTGGCTGACGCTGATGACCGCCGCCGAGGCCGAGCAGGTCTCCACGCTCGATTATGCCGCCTATTCCGATACGGCGGAGAATTATCCGGTCGAGCGCGGCTATGGCGCGCTGGTGCAGGCGGTGGCCGCGCAGGCGGCTCCCGCGCTCGATATCGTCACCTCCTGCCCGGTGGAGGCGGTGGACTGGTCCGGGGCCGGCGTGGCGCTGGCGACGCCGCGCGGCACGCTCAAGGCCCGCTACGCCATTCTCGCCGTGCCGACCAGCGTCGTGGCGAAGGGGGCGATCCGCTTCACTCCCGGCCTGCCGGTGGCGCTGGAGGAGGCGTTTGCGGCGTTGCCGCTGGGCGCGGCGGAGAAGGTGGCGCTGCTGTTCGACCGCGACGTGTTCGGCCAGCCGCCCACCACCTATGTCGACACGCTCGATCTGCGCGATCCGGCCCGCAAGCCGATCAACTTCACGCTGAACCCGTTCGGCGCGCCGATGGCGATCGGCCAGCTGGGTGGCGCCAACGCCGCCGGTCTCGTCGCCGCCGGTGCCGAGGCGATGGTGGATTTCGCCCTGGCGGCGCTGGTGGATGCCTTCGGCGCCGATATTCGCGCGCGGGTAAAGGCCACCGCCACCACCGACTGGGTTGCGGATCCGCTGATCGGCGGCGCCTATAGCTGCGCGCTGCCGGGGCTTGCGCCGCTGCGCGCGCGGCTGTCGCCGGGTTCTGTGGCGCAGGCCATGGGCGGGCGGGTGCTGTTCGCCGGCGAGGCGGTTTCCGCCCATGCCTATTCGACGGCGCATGGCGCGCATCTCACCGGACTTGCCGCCGCCGATGCGGTGCTGGCCGCGCTGCAGGGAGCGGCGGCGTGAGCGTCGCGCTGGTGCTGGTCGCCGCCGTGGCCGCCAATGGGGTGATCGGGCGCGGTCCGGCCTTGCCCTGGCGCATCTCCGGCGATCTGAAGCGCTTCCGCGCCATCACCTGGGGCAAGCCGATCCTGATGGGCCGGCGCACCTTCGATTCCATCGGCAAGCCGCTGCCCGGCCGCACCAGCATCGTCATCAGCCGCGACACCGCCTTTCTGCCGGCTTCGGAAACGGTGCGGGTGGTGCCGTCGCTGGAGGCGGCGCTCGACATGGGCGCGCGCGAAGCGGAACGGATGGATGTCGATGAGATGGCGGTGATCGGCGGTGCGCAGATCTATGCGCAGGCGCTGCCGCTCGCTGCAAAGCTGCGGCTCACCGAGGTGCATGGCGAACCGGAGGGCGACGTGCTCTTCCCGGATTTCGACCGCGCCGCCTGGCGGGAGACCGGCCGCGAGGGCCCGTTCCAGACCGAGAAGGACGAATACGCCTTCAGCTTCGTGGATTACGTGCGGGCCTGAGCCGTTGCCCCGGATCAGCCAAATCCGTTCCGCGAAAGACCAGATAGGCAAGAATCAGATGGGCCTGCCCTCGACCGAGAGGGAGAGCGTCTCCTCCATGTTCTCGGCCTGCTCGAACTGCGGATAGATGTCGCGCGCCTTGCGTATCGCTTCCAGCGCGCGCTTCTCGTCGCCGAGGTCCTTGGCGATCAGGGCGATGCCCATCCAGGCGGCATAATGGCGCGGCTCGCGGGCCACCACCTGCCGGAGGTCGGCGAGCGCATCGGCATAGTCCTGCTGCAGATAGAACACCGTCGCCCGCCGATTCCAGGCGTCGAGGTGGTTGGGATCGACCACGAGGATGCCGTCGAGCAGCTGGACGGCGAGGTCGTAATCCTTGGCCTGGGTGGCGATCGCCGCCCGGCTCATTAGCAGATCCACCGTCTCGCTGCCGGAAGGGGTCAGCGCGATGTCGATGCGGTCGGCAATGCTCTTCGCCGATTCCTGCGTCGGCGCCACCTTGAGGGCGGCGAACAGCGCGTCGAGGCGCTTGGCGCGATCGGGCTCGCCGGCGGTTGCCGCGGCGTCGGGAGATTTAGGCTGGGGAGACGTGGCCTGAGGAGAGGTGGCCTGCGGATCGGCCGGCTTCGCCTGCGGCACCGGTTCCGTCCTGGCGGCCGGCGGCGTCTCGGCCGGCGGCGCGGTCTGCGCCAGAGCGGCGAGCGGGGAGACGGTCAGAAGCAGGACAGCAAAAAAGGCGCGCATGCCCCGAGTTTCGGGAAACATGGCGCCTTCGTCAATTGCCGGAAGTGCCGCACCGCGAAAACGTGATCGCGGCGGTCGCGGGAGCGTCTGGCTGCGGCCGGGCGATCGCGCCGGCCGGAGGCGCTCGCGCGAAAAGCCTCAGCCCTGGCGGGCCTTGAAGCGCTTCTGGGTCTTGTTGATGATGTAGACGCGGCCCTTGCGGCGCACCAGACGGTTGTCGCGGTGACGGCCGAGCAGCGACTTGAGCGAGTTACGGATCTTCATAATACTTCACCTTCGGATCGAGTGCGCCTGCGCATGAGACGGCGCCTCCATGGCCGCGCCCCGTCCGCCAGCTTGAATTCGAGGCCCGGCTGATAGCGGAGCCATGGGGGCTTTGTCAATCGGGTGAACGCTTTTGATCCCCATCCCGCGGTGCTTTGCCGATCCGGCCGAGATGGGTCAGCCGGAAACCGCGCGGATATTTCAATCCGTAGCCCAGCGCGCGGTCGATGCCGATATGGGCGACCCAGATCAGCGCCACCGCCGCCGGCCAATGCCGGCCGAGTGCCAGGCCGATGCCGGCGAGCAGCGCCGGCAGAAGGTAGGAATGCGCGGCATTATACAGGGCGGCACCGACGCCCGGCCCGGCGAGATAGGACAGCAGGCTGAGGTCTGGCGCGAGGATGAGCAGGGCGAAGGTGCCCCAGCCGGCATCGAGGTGGCGATAGGCGAGGATCGCCGCCACGGCGACGGCAAGGCCTTCGAGCCGCAGCAGGGCGCAGGGCGTGCCGGTGACCGCTCCGGCAGGGTCGACATCATCGGGTGCCGGCACTGGCTCGATCCGCCGCTCAGCTGCGCCCGGTCTTATAGGGCGCCATGCCGGCACGGGCCAGTTCGTCGGCGCGCTCGTTCATCACGTCGCCGGCATGGCCCTTCACCCAGTGCCAACGGATCTCATGGGTGCCAAGCGCGGCCTCCAGCCGCTCCCACAGGTCGACATTCTTCACCGGCTTCTTGTCGGCGGTGCGCCAGCCATTGCGCTTCCAGCCGGCGATCCATTTGGTGATGCCGTTGCGCATATATTCGCTGTCGGTGTGCAGATCGACGATGCAGGGGCGCTTGAGCGCTTCCAGTGCCGAGATCGCCGCCATCAGCTCCATGCGGTTGTTGGTGGTCGGCGATTCACCTCCGGACAGCTCGCGCTCGTGATCGCCATAGCGCAGGATCGCGCCCCAGCCGCCGGGGCCGGGATTGCCGGAACAGGCGCCGTCGGTCCACACCGCGACACTGCCGGACGGCTTGGTGGCTTCCTTGGTCTCGTCATCCGCGAAGATGCGGGCGGTGCCGGGCGCGGTCTTCACGCGTCCACCCCATAGTCGCGCACGCTCTCCACCGAGCGATGGAAGCGCAGCTTGCGCAGATATTCCCTCGGGTCGTGCGGGCGCACCAGCGCGCCGGGCGGCACGTTCAGCCAGTCGACGAGGCGGGTGAGCAGGAAGCGCAGCGCCGCGCCGCGGCACAGCATCGGCAGCGCGGCGATCTCGGCCGGGGACAAGGGGCGTACCGCCTGATAGCCGGCGAGCAGCGCTCGGCCCTTGGTCTGGTTGTAGGCGCCGTCCGCCTCGAAGCACCAGGCATTGAGGCAGATGGCGACGTCATAGGCGAGGGTGTCGTTGCAGGCGAAGTAGAAGTCGATCAGGCCGGAAAGCCTGTCATCGGTGAAGAACACATTGTCGGGGAACAGGTCGGCATGGATCACCCCGGCCGGGAGGCCCACCGGCCAGCCCGGCTCCAGCACCGAAAGCTCATCGGCGATAAGCGCGGCCAGCCCCGGCGCCACCGTATCGGCGCGCGACTCTGCCTGCTCGTAGAGCGGGCGCCAGCCGACGACCGACAGCGCGTTGACGCGGGAGAAGGCGGTGAAGTCGGCTCCCGCCTGGTGCAGGCCGGCGAGCGCGGTGCCGAGCGCGGCGCAGTTGGCGACGCTGGGCCGCCGCACCGAGGTGCCGAGGAGGAAGGTGGCGATCAGCGCCGGCCGCCCGGCGAGGCGACCGAGCGCGACGCCGTCGCGGTTCCTCACCGGCTGCGGGCAATCGATGCCCCGGTTGGCGAGATGTTGCATCAGGCCAATGAAGAAGGGCAGGTCGTCCGGGTTCACCCGCTTCTCGTAGAGCGTGAGGATGAAGCTGCCGGCCTCGGTCTGCAGAAGGAAGTTGGAGTTTTCCACCCCTTCGGCGATGCCCTTGAAGGCCCGCAGCCGGCCGAGCTCATAGGTGGAGAGGAAGGCTTCGAGCTCTTCCGGCGGGACATCGGTATAGACGGCCATGAACGGGCGGACCTTGAGGACGGAAGGGGAGGAATGGCCGGCGGCTATTCGGCGGCGGCGTCCGGGATGTCGGGCCGCAACTGCCGGGGCAGCGGGAAGAACACGTCCTCCTCGACGGTGTGCACCGTCTCGACCTTGACGGCGAAACGCGCGGCGAAGGCGTCGATGATCTCCTCGACGAGGATTTCCGGCGCCGAGGCGCCCGCCGTCACCGCCAGCGAGGTGATGCCGTCGAACAGCTCCCAGTCGATCTCGCTCGCCCGCTGCACCAAGACCGCGACGCGGCAGCCGGCGCGTTCGCCGGCCTCGCGCAGGCGCTGCGAGTTGGAGGAATTCGGCGCCCCGACCACGATCATCGCGTCGACATGCGGCGCCACCTTCTTCACCGCTTCCTGGCGGTTGGTGGTGGCGTAGCAGATGTCTTCCTTGTGTGGGGCGGTCATCGCCGGGAAGCGGGCGCGCAATATGTCGACGATCGCGGCGGTATCGTCGATGGAGAGGGTGGTCTGCGTCGTATAGGCGAGATTGGCCGGATCGCGCGGGGTGAAGGTCCGCGCCTGCTCGGCGGTCTCGATCAGCGTCACCGCGCCCTCGGGCAACTGGCCCATGGTGCCGATCACCTCCGGATGGCCGGCATGGCCGATCAGCACCACCTCGCGGCCCTTCTTGTAGTGCACGGTGGCCTCGCGATGCACCTTGGTCACCAGCGGACAGGTGGCGTCGATGGCGTAGAAATTGCGCGCCGCCGCCTCCAGCGGCACCGATTTCGCGACGCCATGGGCGGAGAAGATCACCGGAGCGGTGGTGTCGGCGGGAATCTCGTCGAGTTCCTCGACGAAGATGGCGCCCTTCGCCTTCAGCCCCTCGACGACATATTTGTTATGGACGATCTCGTGGCGCACATAGACCGGCGGCCCATAGAGCGCCAGCGCGCGCTCCACCGCGTCGATGGCCCGCACCACCCCGGCGCAGAAGCCGCGCGGGGCGCAGAGCAGGACGCGGAGAGCCGGCTTCTCGGCAGCTGTGTCGATGGCGCTCATCGCGGGTTCCGTCGCGGAGCCACCGCACCGGGGCGCGGCGGCGGCGAATGTCTGAACGGATGCCGGAAAAATCCAGCTTCCGCTCCCTCATGGGTGGAGCGACCCGCAGTGTCAAGCGCGCCGCCCCGGGGCGTGCCGGCGCAGCCGCCGGCGAGGCGCGGCGAGAATGGGCGGGGACAGTGGCTCGCGATCACGGCCGGCTGCCCATTCTTCGCCGTCTTTGGATTTGCACGCGCGGGCCGGCGGGCTTATATTCGCGCCATCCCGGTCATCGCGAGACGGTCCGAGGCTCCGCCCCCGAGGGGGTGGCGGAGCGAACGGATCCGCGTATGCGACGTTTACTGGCCGCAGAGTTTACTGGCCGAAAGCCATTTACAGGAGACGCGCCCCATGGCGAACGCCCCTCTTATGCCGAAGGCCACCGCCGTGTGGCTGGTGGAAAACACCGCGCTGACGTTCGATCAGATCGCCGACTTCTGCAAGCTGCATGTCCTCGAAGTGAAGGGCATCGCCGACGGCGAAGTCGCGCAGGGCATCAAGGGCCTCGACCCGGTCTCTTCCGGCCAGCTGTCGCGCGAAGAGATCGAGCGCGCCGAGAAGAACCCGAACTACCGGCTGAAGCTGCTCGAATCCAAGGTGCGCCTGCCGGAGCCCAAGCGTCGCCGCGGCCCGCGCTACACCCCGGTGTCGAAGCGCCAGGACCGGCCGAACGCCATTCTCTGGCTGCTGCGCAATCACCCGGAGTTGAAGGACAGCCAGGTGATGCGGCTGGTCGGCACCACCAAGACCACCATCGAGTCGATCAAGGAGCGCACCCACTGGAACGCGCAGAACCTGACGCCGATGGACCCGGTGACGCTCGGCCTGTGCTCGCAGATCGACCTCGACATCGAAGTGCAGCGTTCGTCCAAGGACCGCCCGGCCACCCTCGCCGAGGGCGCCGGCGCCACGCTGCTGCCGGCCGAGGTCACCACCTCGCACACGCCGCATGACGAGGGCTTCACCGCCCCGCGCAAGCCGAAGGAAGATTCGCTCGACCTCGAAACCGTGTTCGCCAAGCTCGGCGGCTCGCGCAAGAGCGAGGCTGGCGAGGACGAATGATCCCCGCGCCGCGCTGACGGGAGCCGGCCGTTGACGCCCTTCGACGATCCGCACTCGGTGGCGCGTTACGCCGAAGGTCCGCCGCGGCTGGTGCCCGGCTTTGCCGATATGCAGCGCATGGCGCTGCTGCTGCTGGCCGAGCACGCGCCGGACGATGCGCGCATCCTCGTTCTCGGTGCCGGGGGCGGGCTGGAGTTGCGCACCTTCGCCGCGGCACGGCCGGGCTGGAGCTTTGACGGCGTCGATCCGTCGGAGGAGATGCTGAAGCTGGCGGCCGCTACCCTCGGCCCGCTGGCGCCGAGGGCACGGCTGTATCGCGGCCTCATCGACGTCGCGCCCGAAGGGCCGTTCGATGGCGCCACCTGCCTGCTCACCTTGCATTTCCTGCCGGAGGCCGAGCGCCTCGCCACGCTGGAGGCGGTGCGCTGCCGGCTGAAGCCGGGCGCGCCCTTCGTCGTCGTCCATCACAGCATCGCCGGGGATGAAGACGACCGCGCGCGCTGGCTGTCGCGCTATGCCGCCTTCGCCGTCGCCTCGGGCGTACCGCCCGAACAGGCTGAAAGCGCCCGCATCGCGATTCCTGCCCGCCTGCCCATCCTCGCGCCGGAAGAGGATGCGGCGCTGCTGCGGCGGGCCGGCTTCGCCGCGGTCGAGCTGTTCTACGCCGCCTTTACCTTTCGCGGCTGGGTCGCCCGCGCCTGAGCGCGGGAGACCCGTCGCGCCGCCTCATGCGGCGCTCGGCTTCGTAGCGGGCTTCACATTGCTCGGCTTCACATGGCCGCGCTGCTTGAGCACGGTGGCGATCTCGTCCAGCACCGCCGGATCGTCGATGGTGGCCGGCATGTTCCACGGCGCGGCATCGGCGATCTTCTTCATGGTGCCGCGCAGAATCTTGCCGGAGCGGGTCTTGGGCAGCCGCGCCACGGTGATGGCGATGCGGAACGCCGCCACCGGGCCGATGCGCTCGCGCACCAGTGCGACGATCTCGGCCTCGATCGCCGCCGGCGAGCGCTCGACGCCGGATTTCAGCACCACGAAGCCGCAGGGCACCTCGCCCTTCAGCTCGTCATGCATGCCGATCACCGCGCATTCGGCGACGTCGGGATGGCCGGCCAGCACCTCCTCCATGCCGCCGGTGGACAGGCGGTGGCCGGCGACATTGATGATGTCGTCGGTGCGGCCCATGATGAACAGGTAGCCGTCGGCGTCGCGGAAGCCGGCATCGGCGGTCTTGTAATAGCCGGGGAACTCCGTGAGGTAGCTTTCGACGAAGCGCTCCTCCTGCCGCCACAGCGTCGGCAGGCAGCCGGGCGGCAAGGGCAGCTTGATGGCGATCGAGCCCATCTTGCCGTCGGCGACCGGATGGCCACCCTCGTCGAGGATGTCGATCTGGTAGCCGGGCATCGGCACGCCGGTCGAGCCCGGCTTTACCGGCATCAGGCCGAGGCCGACCGGGTTGCCGGCGATCGCCCAGCCGGTCTCGGTCTGCCACCAATGGTCGATCACCGGCACGCCGAGCTTGTCGCCCGCCCACAGCACCGTGTCGGGGTCGGCGCGCTCGCCGGCGAGGAACAGGGTGCGCAGGCTGGAGAGGTCGTAGCCGCCGATCAGCCTGCCGTTGGGGTCTTCCTTCTTGATGGCGCGCAGCGCGGTCGGGGCAGTGAACAGCGCCGACACCTTGTAGTCCTCGATCACCCGCCAGAACGCGCCGGCATCCGGCGTGCCGACCGGCTTGCCCTCATAGAGCACGCTGGTGCAGCCGGTGATCAGCGGCGCATAGACGATGTAGGAATGGCCGACCACCCAGCCGATATCGGAGGCCGACCAGAACACCTCGCCCGGCTTCACCCCGTAGAGGCCTTCCATCGACCAGCGCAGCGCCACCATGTAGCCGCCGGTGTCGCGCACCACGCCCTTCGGCTTGCCGGTGGTGCCGGAGGTATAGAGGATGTAGAGCGGATCGGTGGCGCCCATCGGCGCGCAATCGACGCCGCGCCCGCCGGCCGCCGCCTTCTCGCGCAGCGTCGCCCAGTCATGGTCGCGCCCGGCGACCAGCTGCGCCTCCATTTGCGGGCGCTGCAGGATGACGCAGGCATC
This sequence comes from Ancylobacter defluvii, assembly GCF_018390605.1. GTDB lineage: Bacteria > Pseudomonadota > Alphaproteobacteria > Rhizobiales > Xanthobacteraceae > Ancylobacter > Ancylobacter defluvii. The sequence goes on along the minus strand of NZ_JAHBGD010000012.1, from coordinate 304,715 downwards.
CGGCTTGTGGCGCGCCATGGCGAGCGCGCGGTCGAGCAGCGGCTTGTAGGGCACGAAGCGGCTCGGCTCGACGCCGCAGGAGGCGGCGAGCACCACCTTGGGCCGGGCGTCGTCGATGCGGCTGGCCAGCTCCGCCGCCGCAAAGCCGCCGAACACCACCGAATGCACGGCGCCGATGCGGGCGCAGGCCAGCATGGCGATCACCGCCTCCGGCACCATCGGCATATAGATGACGACGCGGTCGCCCTTCTCGACGCCGAGGTCGCGCAGCATGGCGCCGAGCGTGCGGGTCTCCGCCAGCATCTCGGCATAGGTGACGGTGCGCTGGCTGCCGGTGACCGGGCTGTCATAAAGGATCGCCGGCTGCGGCCCGCGCCCGGCATCGACATGCCGGTCCACCGCATTGTGGCAGACATTGGTGAGGCCGCCGACGAACCAGCGCCCATAGGCGCCGAGGCCGGGATCGAACACCTGACGCGGCGGGGCGATCCAGTCGATCGCCTTGGCCGCCTGGCTCCAGAACCGCTCGGGGTCGTCGATCGCGGCGGCCTGGACGGCACCGTAGCCGGAGGCCGGTGCCGCGGCGGTGGCGGAGGTGGTCATGGTCGGCGTCTCCCTGAAACCGATGGTATTATTTTCGAGGGTGTTTTTCTTCAAGGAAACCGATGGCGGGTTTCGCCTGCAAGAACGCTGAAATGCTTACGACCTTGGTCGACCCCGCGAGCTGCCGACGCGAAAACCGCGAAACGCGAACCGCCGGCCCTGGGGCCGGCGGCAAAAGACGCTGTACCTTCCACGCATTGATCCACAGCGCTTGGCCTGAGGTATGTGGGCTGGCGGTTCACGAACCCGCGATACGTCGGCCTGCCGTGCTCGAACCCGCTAATGCACCGTCTTCAACCGGGTGATTTCGTCCTTGAGGTGCAGCTTGCGCCGCTTAAGTTCCGCTATTCTCGATTCGCTGGATGCCGGATGGGCCATTTCGGCCTTCAGTTCCCTGTCGAGCGCTTGGTGGCGCCTTTCGAGTTCCGCAACATGCGCCTGCATGGACATGGACTGTGATCTCCCTGTCTGGATTAGGAACGTCATCAGTCTGTCACCGAAGAACGGCGCTGTCGACGAAACGATGCGCTGCGCCGCAGCATGTCCGTGCGGTGCAAAAAGCGCCACTTGTGCGGAGGACAGGCACCGGGCGGCGTATTGCGGCCAGCGGCAACCACGGTGATAATCGTGCCGCGCGCCATGGCGCGATGAAAAACGAATCGGGTTGCGGGTCGGCGTTTTGGCACAGATGACGGCGGATGAGGAACGCGAGCTGCAGGCGCTCCTCGAGCGCCTGCGACAGGAACATCGCGATCTCGACAGTGCGATCGAGGCGTTGCAGTCGATTCCCGGCTGTGACCAGCTGCAGCTCGCCCGGCTGAAGAAGCGCAAGCTGTCGCTCAAGGACCGCATCGGCTTCTTCGAGGACCAGATCCTGCCCGACATCATCGCCTGAGGCGGGTCCCCCGGCTGCATTGCCGCCGGGGGGAGGGCACGGGGCCGGATCAGAACTGCGTCAGCAGGACGTCGGCATTGGTGGTGTCGGCCTTGCTGGGCACCGGCTCGACATTGAGGATCAGCACCTCGCCGTCATCGACCAGCATCGAGTAGCGCTTGGAGCGCAGGCCGAGCCCGGCGGCGGAGGCGTCGAAATCGAGGCCCAGCGCCTTGGCGAATTCGCCATTGCCGTCGGAGAGGAACAGGATCTTGCCGCCGGCATTGGAGGCCTTTTCCCAGGCTTCCAGCACGAAGGGGTCGTTGACCGCGGTCACCGCGATGGTGCTGACGCCCTTGGCGAAGATCTCGTCGGCGCGGGCGATGAAGCTCGGCAGGTGGTTCTTGTGGCAGGTCGGGGTGAAGGCGCCCGGCACCGCGAACAGCACGACCTTCTTGTTCTTGAAGATTTCCTCGGTGGATTTCGGCACCGGGCCGTCCGCGGTGGCGACGCGGAAGGTGGCGCTCGGCAGGCTGTCGCCGACCTTGATCGTCATGGGGAATTCCTTTCAACGGACGTCATATGACATAGCTGCGCCGCCCGGAGCGGTTCTTGCGGAGCGGTTCTGGCGCCGCCCCGGCGCGGCGCCGGTAGCATAATCGGTTCCCGTCGCACGGAAAGCGTTTTCAGGGGGTGGAAAGTCGCGCCGTCGCCTCCACCGCCCGCACCGCGCCGGCGTCCTTGCCGTCGACGAGGGTGAAGCGCAGCGGGCTGTCGGCGAGGCTCGCCCCCTTCGGCACGCCCTCGACCGGCAGCACGAAGACGGTGCGGCCATCGGCGCCCGGTTGGCGCTCGGGCAGCGGCAGGGCCCAGTCCTCGTTCGGCCCCTCGACGAACAGGTCGCCGGCGGCAGAATCGGCGAGACGGGCGGTCACCCGGATGCGGGCCTTGTCGCCCGTGCCTTCCAGCCTGGCCTCTTCGATGGCGGGCGCGCCGGAAGCCCCCATTCCGACCGGCCGCGGCACCTGGGCGGTGGCGTTCTCCAGCGCCGGCGAGGTCGGGGCGGCGCCGGCGGCGGGAATGTCGAGCGCGACGCTGGCGCTGGCCGGCTGGCAGATGGTCGAGCACACCGCGAAATCGAGCGCGAGATCGAGCCGCACCGGCTGGCCGGGGTCCTTCGGCACAACCCGCAACGGCAGGATCACGTCGTGCTTGTAGCCGATCGAGGTGGCGCCGCCTTCGTCGAAGCGGATCGGTGCCGGCCAGTCGATCTCCACCCGTTCGACATTGTCGGAATCGCCCCAGTTGAACTGCGGCGGGATGCCGGCATCGCCGGGATAGCGCCAATAGGTCTTCCAGCCCGATGCCAGCCGGATCTCGACGCCGGCGTGATGAACCACCCCTTCGCGGGCGCCGGCGACCAGCCGCACCGCGGTGCCTTCCGGCGCCGACCATGGCGATTCGACCTCCGCCCGCGCCGGCGGCAAGGACAGCGCGACCACGAGGGGAGCGGCGAGAAGCGGGGCGGCGAGGCGGGAATGCGTGATCATATCCAGCCGATAGCCCGTCGCGCGACCGGCGGAAAGCCGGCACGCCCGCAATTTCATGTGAGGCCCGGCGGGCAGGTGCCGCCGGATGCCGCAGCGGACTTGAAAAACCGCGGGTCGGGACTAGGCTTCCTTGCATGTGGATCGGCCAGAAGGACAATGGCGGCGACGACCGTCCCCCGGACACCAGCTTCCTCGACGGACAGCTGCTGGTGGCCATGCCCGGCATGCGCGACGAGCGTTTCGCCCGCGCGGTGATCTATATGTGCGCCCATTCGCCCGAGGGGGCGATGGGCATCATCGTCAACCAGCCGGCCAGCCATATCAGTTTCCGCGACCTGCTGGTGCAGCTCGACGTGGTGCCGGAGGAGGAGCGTATACACTTGCCGCGCGCCGCCGGCGAGGTGACGGTGCTGAAGGGCGGGCCGGTGGAGACCGGGCGCGGCTTCGTGCTGCATTCCTCGGATTTCTTCATCCAGGATTCGACGCTGCCGATCGACAGCGGCATCTGCCTCACCGCCACCCTCGACATCCTGAAGGCGATCGCCGGCGGCGGCGGGCCGCACAGCGCGGTGCTGGCGCTCGGCTATGCCGGCTGGGCGCCGGGGCAGCTGGAAAACGAGATCCAGCAGAATGGCTGGCTCAACTGCCCGGCGGATGCGTCGCTGGTGTTCGGCACCGATGCGGCCGGCAAATATGAGCGGGCGCTGCGCAAGCTCGGCATCGATCCCGGCATGCTCTCCACCGAGGCCGGCCACGCCTGAGGCGGCGGGGCCGCCTTCTTCCCTGCGCGATCAGAGACGGCCATGGCGCCGGCCATCGTCCCGGTGGTCGCGCCGCTCTGTCTTGTGCCGGAAGGCGGCGATCAGGACGCCTTGGCGGGCGCCTCGCCGGAAGAATCGGCCGGGCGCGCCGGCGTGGCGGCGGGAGTTGCCGCCGGGCGGGCGGGTGTCGGGCGCGGCAACGGTCCGGCAGCCGGCCGGATGGCAGCGTCGCCGTTGCCGGTGGCTTGGCCCGTGTTTGGGGCAGTCGATTGGCCGGTCGTCGGGCCAGCCGGCTTGGCGTCCAGCTTGGCGTCCGGCTTGCCGCCGCGGCGCAGCAGCCGGCCGCGCTCGAGCAGCGAGGCCGGCGAGGCCTCGGGCTGCAGCAGCCGGCGCGCTTCCTCCGCCGACATGACCTCGCCGAACAGCGGTCCCTGGCCGTAGCGGCAGCCGAGCTTGGCCAGCGCGGTGGCCGAGGCCTCCGATTCCACCCCCTCGGCGACGATCTCCATGCCGAGATCATGCGCCATGGTGACGATGGTGCGCAGGATCACCGGCCGCTGCGCCTTGTTGCCGTTGCGCCCCAGCGCTTTGACGAAGGTGCGGTCGACCTTGATGGTGTCGAACGGAAAGCGCTGGAGATAGGCCAGCGAGGAATAGCCGGTGCCGAAATCGTCCAGCGTCAGCCCGGCGCCGAGCTCGCGCATGCGCAGCAGGATCTGTGCCGCATATTCCGGGTTCTCCATCGCCAGCGATTCGGAAAGCTCCAGCTTCAGCGTGCCGGGCGCCACCACATTGCGGGCGAGGATGGCCTTGAGGTCCTGCAGAAGATCGTGCCGCAGCATCTGCCGCGAGGAGATGTCGACGGTGATGAAGATCGGGTCGCCGCGCATCGACCGCTGCCAGGCGCCGAGCTGGCGGGCGCTGGCGTCGAGCACGAACAGGCCGATGTCGACGATCAGGCCGGAATCCTCGGCCAGCGTCATGAAGTCGTCCGGGGCGAGCGTGCCGAGCGTCGGGTGCTGCCAGCGCGTCGACACCTCGAAGCCGGCGATGGTGCGCGTCGTCAGGTCCATGATCGGCCGGTAGACCACGCCGATCTCGCCCTTCTCCAGCGCCGAGCGCAGGTCGCTCTCCAGCGTCATCCGGTCGAGCTTCTGGGTGCGCATCGAGGGGCGGAACACCTCGATGCGGTCGCCGCCGACCCGCTTGGCGAAATACATCGCCAGCTCGGCATCCTTCAGCATCTCCTGCGGCGTGCGCTTCTGGCCGTCGGCGAGCAGCAGGCCGATCGAGGCGGTGATGAAGATCTCGCGATCGCCGAAGGTGATCGGTGCCCGCAGCGTCCGGCGCAGCGTGTCGGCGAAGGCGGTGACCCGCTCGGGGTCGCGCTCGGACATCAGGATCAGCGCGAAATGGTCGCCGCCGAGGCGGGCGAGGGTATCCTGCTGCTTGGTGAGCCGCATCAGCCGGCGCGCCACGGTGAGCAGGATGGAATCGCCGGCGGGCATGCCGAGGCTGGCGTTCACCTGTTTGAAGCGGTCGAGGTCGACCAGCATGATGGTCGGCTTCAGCGTCTCGTCCGAGCGCGCAAAACCGCTCGCCGAGGCGAGCCGGTCGAGGAACAATTCGCGGTTCGGCAGCCCGGTGAGGTTGTCGTGCACCGCGTCGTGCAGCATGCGCTCTTCGGCGGTGCGGCTGTCGGTGACGTCGGAGAGCGTGCCGATGCAGCGCACCACCTCGCCGTCGGTGCCCACCACCGGCCGGGCGCGCAGGTTGAACCACAGATAGTGGCCGTCCTTGGAGCGCAGGCGGAAATCCTGGTCGATGCGTCCGCGCCGCTGGTCGAGCAGCCCGTCGAGGGTGGCACGGAAGCGGTCGCGGTCGCCGGGATGGATGGTCTCCAGCCAGCCGGTGGCCTCGGTGTCGAGCGCGCCGGCCTTCAGGCCGAGCAGCTGCTCGGCTTCCGGGCTGACATGGATGCGGTCGGCATCGACGTCCCAGTCCCAGACGATGTCGCCGGAGCCGGCCACCGCCAGCGCCCGGCGCTCCAGCTCCTGCGCGCTGCCGGCCACCGAGCCGATGCCGGCGAAGGCGTGCTGCATCACCGTGAAGCCGATGAGCATGACGATCAGCACCAGCCCGCCGAGCAGGGCGGGGGCGACGAGGTCGTTGCCGATGCGCCCGGACACGGCCATGCCGGCGGTGATCACCCACACCATCAACAGGAACAGCGTCGGGATGATCAGCACCGCTCGGTCGTAGCGGTGCAGCGACAGCCACATCACCACGGCGAAGCCCATCACCGAGACCACCAGCAGCGAGGGGCGGGCGATGCCGGCCGCCGCGGAAGGGTCGAGCAGCGCCAGGCCGACCAGGGCGACCAGGAACACCAGCCAGCCGGCGGTGATGTGCATGTAGCGCACATGCCAGCGGTTGAGGTTGAGATAGGCGAACAGGAACACCACCAGCGTGGCGGCGAGGATCGCCTCGCCGGCGGCGCGCCAGAATTGCTGGGCGAGCGGCGAGATGCCGAACACCTTGCTCCAGAAGCCGAAATCGAGGCCGATATAGCCGAGCACCGCCCAGGCCAGCAGCGCGGCGGCCGGGAACATCGCGCTGCCCTTCACCACGAACAGGATGGTGAGGAACAAAGCGAGCAGGCCGGCAATGCCGATCACGATGCCGTTATACAGGGTGAAGGAGTTCACCTTGTCCTTGAAGGTCTCCGGCTCCCAGAGGTGCAGCTGCGGCAGGTTGCCGTCGGCGAGCTCGGCGACCAGTGTCACCGTGGTGCCGGGGTCGAGGGTGACGAGATAGACGTCGGCGTCCGAGGCGCTCTGCAATTCCGGGCGGAAGCCCTGGCTGGGGGTCAGGTTGAGGATGCGGCGATTGCCGAGGTCGGGCCAGAACACGCCGGAGCCGACCATGCGGTAATGCGGAGCGACGATCAGCCGGTCGACCTGCTCGTCGGTGTTGTTGGCGAGCGCGAACACCGCCCATTTGCTGCCATTGGGCGTCGGGGCGACGGCGCGCACCTCGAAGCGGCGCACGATGCCGTCGGCGCCCGGCACGGTGGAGACCGGGATGCTGTTGCCCTCGGTGTCGTGCCGCTCGATCGCCGGCGCGAGGTCGATCACCGGCGCATCGAGCCGGATCGCCACCGCATCGAGCGCGCGCGCCGCGCCCGGCGCCAGCGTCATCGCCGGCACCAGCGCCAGCAGGAACGCGACGAGCGAGTGGATGAGGGCGCGGGGCACCAGTCGACGGGCAATGGCCAAAAACGGGGTCTCCTGAGGCTGCGCGGCGCGCCTTGCGAGCGCGATGCGCCACGATGAGTAGCGGCGTGTGACGGCCGGGGCAAGGCAGCCCGGTCCGGCACGCAGGGGAAGCCGGGCCGGCTCCGCGGGCGGATCAGCCCGAGGTGCCGCCCGCCCATTTGCGCAGGATCGCCTCCGCCTTGCCCCGCTCCTCGGGCGTCAGCGTGGTGATCATCTTGTCGAGCTCGGCATCCTTGGTCCCGCCCTGCGACTGCGCGACCTTGTACCAGGCGGCGGCGAGCGGCTTGTCCTGATTGGTGCCGCGCCCGGCGGCGAGCATGCGGGCATAGCGGTTCTGGGCGATGGCGTTGCCGGCCAGCGCCGCCTTGCGGAACAGCTCGGCGGCGCGCTCCTCGTCCTTGGGCATGCCGAAGCCGTTGAACACCGCAATGGCGTATTCGGTGGTGGCGACGACATGGCCGATCTCGTCGGCGCGCTGCAGCAGCCGCGCCGACTCGATGGCGTCGCGCGGCACGCCGCGGCCCTCGCGATAGAGAATGGCGAGGGCATAGAGCGCATCCGGCTCGTCCTGGTCGGCGGCCTTGCGGAACCAGTCGGCCGCCAGGCTCGGCTCCTTCGGCGCCGCCTCGCCCTCGAGATAGAGCAGGCCGAGATTGTAGCAGGCGAGCGAGTTGCCCTTCTCGGCGGCGGCGCGCAGCAGCGGCACCGCCTCGCTCTTGATCTGGGCGTTGTTGCCGGCTTCCTTGAGCTTCAGCGAGGCGAGGGCGAACAGGGCGTCGGCACTGCCCTTGGCGGCGGCGGCCTCGTACCACTGGCGGGCGGCGGCCCGGTCCTCGACCACCCCATAGCCCTGCGACAGGATCTCCGCCGCCAGTACCATGGCCACCGGGTCCTGGGCACCGTTCGCCCGCTCGACCGCCAGTTTCAGCGCCGCGGCATAGTCGCCGCGCTGGAAGGCGCCATAGGCGGCGTCGAGCGGCGGGCCATTCTGGTCCGGCGGGTTCCCGGCCTGCGGCGCGGCCTGCTGAGGCACGGTCCCGGGAGACAGGGACGCCGGAGGCGTGCCGCCCTGAGATGGAGCCCCCTGCGGCGCGGCCCCCTCAGGCGCGGCCTGCGGCGGTGCGGCCTCGTGAGACGTCTGGGCGCGCACGAAGCCGCCCGCGGCGGCGGCGAGAACCAGGACGGCCGCGGCGGCGCCGGCGACGTGCCGCGCCCGCATCAGCCGGCTCCCGCCGGCACGAGCCGGCCGGCGAGGGCGCGGGCGGCGTCCGCCGTATCGTCGAGAAGCAGGGTGTCCACGGCGATGAAGTCGGCACCGGCGGCGACCAGCGCGTCGACTTCCTCCAGGGTGCGGGCATAGGCGACGCAGGGGGTCTGGAAGATCTCCGCCCACCACTGCACGCGCTCGCACGTGGTGTCGAAGGGCGGGCGGCGTCCCTGGGCGTCGGCTTCGCCGAACATCACGTAGTCGGCGCCGCTCTCGCCGGCGCTCATGGCGTCGTGCTTGTTCTTCAGATCGCTGACGCCGGCAATGCCGTCCGGCCGCACGGCGGCGAGGGCGCCCTTCAGCGCCGTGAGGCCGGTGGCGTGCACGCCGTCGGCGCCGGTGGCGGCGGCGAGCGCGGCATTGCCGTCGATCAGGCAGGCGGCGCCGGCTTCCTGGGCGGCGGCGACGAGGCCGCGCAACTCGCCGGCGCCGGCCTCGCCGGGACGGATCAGCACGGCGGCGAGATCGGTCGCCGCCGCGACATCGCGCAGCAATGCGGCAAGGCGCTCCGCCTCGGCTTCGGCATGGCCGGCGAGGGGAGGCAGCAGGAGATAGAGGCGCGGGGCCAGCGGGGCGGTTTTGTTTTCGGATCGGGCCATGATCGAGCCATGTCGCAGGATGGCGGCGAAAGCACGGCCGAAACGCGCGCAATCGGCCGGCGCCGAGTCCTAGAACAACTTCCGGGGAAATTGAAACGATTTCGCCGGCGGCGTCGTCCCGGCGGCGGCCCGCCCGCCCTCGGCATCGCCGGCGGCGTGCCGGTGCGACGGGCAATTCACCAGCGCCTACACGGGTTTGTCATGTTTGCGCTTTTCCGTCGCGGGCGTGCGCGGGCGATGCTAAGCAAGGGCAGCCGCAGCTCGCCGCCCGGTGCAGGCCCGCTTTTGGGAGCGCCCGTGGTCACGGCCCAATGACGGTGGAGGAAACATGCCCGCCCGTTCGTCCCGTGCCTTTCGCGTCCGTCCGGCCGCGCTGCTGGCGCTTGCCGGCAGCCTGGCCACGCTTGCGCCCGCCGCCTGGGCGCAAACCGCCCCGTCGAGCGCCCAGGCGCCATCTGCCGCCACCGCCGCCGGGCTTTCCTGGCCGCGCAGCGTGACGATCGGCGACAAGGCGCTGGAGATCTACCAGCCGCTGGTCGAGAGCTGGAACGGCGACGCCATTTCCGGCCGCGCCGCGGTCGCCTTCGGCGCCGCCGCCGGCACGCCGACCTATGGCATCGCCCATTTCACCGCCCGCGTCGCCATCGACAAGCCGGCGCGGCTCGCCAAGCTCACCAGCATCGCCATCACCAAGGTGGACGTGCCGACCCAGCCGGGCCTCGACACCCAGGTGCTGAGCGCCCTGCAGGCGCATATCCCGGCCGAGGGGCTGACGGTGGCGCTCGACCATCTGCTCACCAGCTATGCCGCCAACAAGCAGCTGACCAAGGACATGGAGCAGCCGGTCGACAACACCCCGCCGAAGCTCCTGTTCGTCGATGCGCCGACCCTGCTGGTGCAGGTCGCCGGCCAACCGGTGCTGCGGGCGGTCGCGGGTGCGCAGGGCTTCCAGCGCGTCATCAACACCCACCCGCTGCTGCTCGCCGACGGTTCCGGCGATTTCTATGTCCAGGCGGCGAGCTACTGGTACCAGGCCAAGGCGATAGAGGGCCCGTGGACGGTGCTGGCGCAGCCTTCCGATGCGCTGCAGGCCGCCGGCTCGATGGCCAATTACGCGCAGCAGGCCGAGACGCTGCTGCCGGCCGACGGCAAGAAGCCGCCGCAGGCGCCGGCGCTCATCGTCTCCACCGTGCCGGCCGAGCTCGTGGTCACCGCCGGCGCCCCGACCATGGAGCCGGTCGGCGGCACCTCGCTGCTGCGCATGGGCAATGCCGACCATGCGGTGATCATGGACCCGGACAGCAATAATTATTACGTGCTGGTCTCCGGCCGCTGGTTCCGCGCCGCCGGCCTCAATGGCCCGTGGAGCTATGTGGCCGGCGACCGGCTGCCGGCGCAGTTCAAGAGCATCTCGACCACCGATCCGGTGGCCAACGCCCTGGTGGCGGTGCCCGGCACGCCGCAGGCCAAGGAAGCGGTGATCTCCACTTTGGTGCCGCAGACGGCGAGCGTGGCGCGTTCCACCCAGCTCACCATCCAGTATGATGGCGGCACCCCGAAATTCGTGCCGATCCGTGGCACCCAGCTGAGCTATGCCGAGAACACCCGCACGCCGGTGATCGAGCTCGACGCCACCCGCTACTACGCGCTGTTCCAGGGCGCCTGGTTCATGGCGGCGACGCCGTCCGGCCCGTGGGTGATCGCCGATGTGGTGCCGGCGGCGATCTACACCATCCCGGCCTCCTCGCCGCTGCACTACGTCACCTATGTCTATGTCTACGCCTCGACCGCCGATGCGGTGACGGTCGGCTACACGCCCGGCTATCTCGGCGTGGTGGTCGGCCCGGGCGGCACGGTGCTCTACGGCACCGGCTATAGCTGCGTCGGCTATGTCGGCAGTTACTGGTATGGCTGCCCGGACACCTATGGCTACAATGCCGCCTTCGGCTGGACCAGCGGCTTCGCCTTCGGCTTTGCCGCCGGCTATGCTTGGGGCGCGATGTCGCCCTGGTGGGGGCCGTATTGGGGCGTCGGCCCGTGGGGCGGGCCGTGGGCCGGCGTCAACGTCAACCAGACCAACATCTATGGCCGCTGGGGCGGCGCGGCGACCATCGACCATGCCTGGGGCTATAATCCCTGGACCGGCAATGAATGGCGCGCCAATTCTATCAATGGCGTCACCGCGCGCGGCACCGAATTCGCCGGCCGCTCCGGCGCCGCCTTCAATCCGTGGAACGGCAATTTCGCTGCCGGCCGCGAGGGCGGCTACTACAATCCGTCGACCGGCGCCTTTGGCGGTGCCCGCGCCGGCGCGGTGGGCAATGCCAATACCGGCAATTTCGCCGCCGGCCGCCAGTCGGCGGGCTACAACCCGTCGACCGGCTTCGGCCATGCCTCCGAGACCGGGGTCACCCGCGACGACGGCCATGTCGATGTCGACAGCCGCGGCATCGCCGGCAATGTCCATTCCGGCAACGCGGTCGGCTGGAACAATGGCAACATCTATACCGACCATGACGGCTCGATCCACCAGTACACGCCGGACGGAAACTGGCAGCACCAGGCGTCGGACGGCGGCTGGCAGCGCGACAGCGACGCCGGCCAGGTCGATCGCCTGAACACCCAGCGCCAGTTCCAGGGCTGGGGCGACCAGCGCGTCGACGACTTCGCCCGTTCCGGCGGCTGGGGCGGCGGTGGCGGCGGCTTCGATCGCGGCGGCTGGGGTGGCGGCGGTGGTGGTTTCGACCGTGGCGGTTTCGGTGGCGGCGGTTTCGGCGGCTTCCACGGCGGCGGCGGCTTCCGCCGCTGAAGCATCCGACAGATCAGGCAAGGGCGTCGCCGCAGGGCGGCGCCTTTTTACTGGCGGCCCTTACGCGGTTTGATCCGGCACCGGCCCGGTCAGGCCGGGAGCGGGGCGCGGTCGGTTCCGCCGCCTTGTCCGTTTGGTTTCGGCTAGGTTCCACAATGCCGGAAGCCGGGCATGTCATCCGCAATTGTACCGGACGCGGACGGCCGGCCGGTCGAGGAGACGGGAACGATGGATGCTTTTCACTGGATTGTCGTTCCGATATCGACGGTTCTCGGGCTTGCGATCGCCCGGATCCTGACGGCGTATGTCCACGCCTTCAAAGCTCGCGGCCGCCTGCGCTTCGACTGGCTTCCGCTCGCCGTCGCCGGCGCCGTTCTCGGCGAAGGACTTCAGTTCTGGTGGGCGCTGCTCGAACTCTCCGTCCTGAAGAGCTGGTCGCTGGCGGCGTTCACCCTGCTGATCGGTATGGTGATGACGCTGTTCACCGCGGCGGCTCTCATCGTGCCGGCGGAGAGCGATCACGACATGCGCGCGGCCTTCGAGCGGGATGGGCGCTGGGCGCTGCTGGCGCTGGCCGGTTTCCACCTCTCGGCGATACTGGCCAATGCCTGGCTCTGGCACGCACCGCTTCTGTCGACGACCCAAATGCTGATCGCGGTGCTGGTCGTGCTGTGCGTAGTCGGCAGCGTGACCCGGCGGCGTCGCTGGCAGGAGGGTGCGCTGGCGCTCTACCTGCTGCTGACCGTCATCGACACCTTCGTGGCGTCGCTCGCGGCCTATTAGGGCGCGCTGGTCAGGGGGGCGGCTCCTACACCCGTCAATACAAGAACGCCGCCCGAAAGGGCGGCGTTCTCATTCGATCAAGCCGGAAAGCAGCCGATCACGCCGCCTTCTTCTCTTCGTCGGCAGCCCACTTACCCAGCGCGGCGAGGTAGTTCATCTTGGCGCGGTGGGTGAAGGCGGCCTGGCCGGCGCCCCAGTTCTCCGGCTTGCCGGACCACGCCTTCTGCGGTGCCGCCTGCAGCGCGCGGCCATAGGAGAAGGTGAGGTTCCACGGCAGGTTGCCGATCTTGATCATCGCATCGAGATGGCCGGTCGCCGCCTCGTCCGACTGGCCGCCGGAGAGGAAGGCGATGCCCGGCACCGCCGACGGCACGCAGTTCTTCAGCACGCGCACGGTCTTCTCGGCGACCTGCTCATAGGAGACCTGCTTGGGCGACTTCATGCCCGGCACGATCATGTTCGGCTTCAGCACCATGCCCTCGAGGCGGATGCGGGCATAGAACAGCTGCTGGAAGACTTCCTTCAGCACCCATTCGGTGACGTCGTAGCAGCGGTCGATGTCGTGGTCGCCGTCCATCAGCACTTCCGGCTCGACGATCGGCACGATGTTGGCTTCCTGGCACAGCGCCGCATAGCGGGCCAGCGCCTGGGCATTGGCGATCAGCGAGGTGTAGCTGGGGATGCCGGCGCCGATATCGATCACCGCGCGCCACTTCGCGAAGCGGGCGCCGAGGTCGTAATATTCCTTCAGCCGGCCGCCGAGGCCGTCGAGGCCTTCGGTGATGGTCTCGCCCGGGGCGCCCGGCTGCGGCTTGGCGCCGGCGTCGACCTTGATGCCGGGAATGGAGTCGGCCTTCTGGATCAGCTCGACCAGCGGCGTGCCGTCTTTGGCCTTCTGCCGGATGGTCTCGTCGAACAGGATGACGCCGGAGATGTACTTGGTCATCGCCTCGTCGGAGCGGAACAGCATCTCGCGATAGTCGCGGCGGTTGTCGAAGGTGGATTCGACCCCGATGGCGTCGAAACGCTTCTTGATGGTGCTGGAGCTTTCGTCCGCGGCCAGGATGCCCTTGCCGCCCGCACACATTTTATACGCTACCTCGTCGAGGCTGGTCGTCATTCGTCTGTCTCCCGCAAAACGAACCGATGAAAATAATCGCCGACCGAAACCCGCGCGGCCGATCGGCGACGGTTATAGCATCGGCATCCGGCCTGTCCGCGCCATGTCGCGCGCGACCGACTGCCGATGCGGCAGTTGGAGCAGGTTCCGCAAGGTTGAATGCTCCTTGCGACGCGAACCCGCTCCAGCATTCTGAAACCAGGCCACCTTCTTGTCGATCAACGGCGTCGACGGGGCGGCTCTGGCCAAGCGTCGGGCCGGATGATGCCATCCGGCCTGAAAAATACGATCAAACAATGCGTTGGCACAGCCGGCGCCAACGAGATTCCGCATCAGCGGCGCAGGGCCTCGACGCCCGGCAGCGGCTTGCCTTCCAGCCATTCCAGAAAGGCGCCGCCAGCCGTCGAGACATAGGTGAAGCCGTCGGCGGCGCCGGCATGGTTGAGCGCCGCCACGGTGTCGCCGCCGCCGGCGACCGAGAGCAGCTTGCCCTCGCCGGTCAGCTCCGCCGCCGCCTTGGCCACCGCCACCGTCGCGGCGTCGAAGGGCGGCAGCTCGAAGGCGCCGAACGGGCCGTTCCACACCACCGTCTTCGCCGTCTTCAGCTTGGCGACGACATGGGCGATCGAGGCCGGGCCGGCATCGAGGATCATCTCGTCGGCGCCGACGCCGTCCACCGCGACGGTGCGGTTGTCGGCATGCGCCTTGAATTCCTTCGCCACCACCGCATCGACCGGCAGCACGATCTCGCAGCCGGCGGCGGCCGCCTTCTCGACGATCTCGCGGGCGGTGCCGGCCAGATCGTGCTCGCACAGTGATTTGCCGACATCCTTGCCCTGCGCCGCCAGGAAGGTGTTGGCCATGCCGCCGCCGATCACCAGAAGGTCGACCTTGGCGACGAGATTGCCCAGCAGCTCCAGCTTCGACGACACCTTGGCGCCGCCGACCACCGCCATCACCGGGCGCTCGGGGGCTTCCAGCGCCTTGGCCAGCGCCTCGATCTCCACCTGCATGCAGCGCCCGGCATAGGCGGGCAAATGATGGGCGAGGCCTTCGGTGGAGGCGTGGGCGCGGTGGGCGGTGGCGAAGGCGTCATTGACATAGAGATCGCCGAGCGCGGCCAGCGCCGCCACGAAATCCGGGTCGTTCTTTTCCTCGCGCGGGTCGAAGCGGGTGTTCTCCAAGAGCAGCACCTCGCCGGGCTGCAGCTTGGCGACCGCTTCCTCGGCCACCGCGCCGATGGTGGCGGGTGCGAAGGCCACCGGCTTGCCGAGGCGGGACGCCACCTCGCCGGCGATCGGCGCCAGCGACAGCTTGGGGTCGACGCCCTTCGGCCGGCCGAAATGGGCGAGCAGGATCACCTTGCCGCCCTTGTCGGCGATCTCGCTTATGGTCGGCAGCACCGCCTGGATGCGGGTGTCGTCGGTGACACGGCCGGCATCCATCGGCACGTTGAGGTCGACACGCACCAGCACGCGCTTGCCCGCCACATCGGCGTCGTCGAGGGTGCGGAAGGCGGAGGGAGTGGCGCTGGAAACAGCGGTCATTGGCGTTGCCTCTCGGCTCTGGCGCTTCGGCCGGTTATCGTTTCCCGGCATGGCCGGGGATGTGCTGCCGCGGGAACCTGTCGGGTCCAGGCAGCCGGCAGGCGCAATCCGCCCGCCAAAACGAAACGGCCGGGCGTCTCGCGAGGCCCGGCCGTTTGGGATCAGATCAGCTTGCCGAGGGCGACCGCCGTGTCGGACATGCGGTTCGAGAAGCCCCACTCATTGTCGTACCAGGACAGCACCCGCACGAAATTGCCTTCCAGCACCTTGGTCTGGTCGAGGTGGAAGATCGAGGAGTGTGGGTCGTGGTTGAAGTCGGAGGAGACGTTGGGCTGGTCGGTGTAGCCGAGGATGCCCTTGAGCGGACCGTCGGCGGCGGCCTTGATCGCCGCGTTGATCTCGTCCTTGGTCACGCTCTTCTTGGCGACGAACTTGAAGTCGACCACCGAGACGTTCGGCGTCGGCACGCGGATCGAGGTGCCGTCGAGCTTGCCGGCGAGGTCGGGCAGCACCAGGCCCACCGCCTTGGCGGCGCCGGTGGTGGTCGGGATCATCGACAGCGCCGCGGCGCGGGCGCGGTAGAGATCCTTGTGCATGGTGTCGAGCGTCGGCTGGTCGCCGGTATAGGAATGGATGGTGGTCATGAAGCCGTGGTCGATGCCCACCGCGTCGTTGAGCACCTTGGCGACCGGCGCCAGGCAGTTGGTGGTGCAGGAGGCGTTGGAGATGACCAGGTGGTCCTTGGTCAGCTTGTCGTGGTTGACGCCATAGACCACGGTGAGGTCGGCGCCATCGGCCGGGGCCGAGACCACCACGCGCTTGGCGCCGGCGGTCAGATGCGCGGCGGCCTTGTCGCGGGCGGTGAAGATGCCGGTGCATTCCAGCGCCACCTCGACGCCGAGCGCGGCGTGCGGCAGCTCGGCCGGGTTGCGCACGGCGGTGACCTTGATCGGCTTGCCGCCGCCCACCGTGATGGTGTCGCCGTCGACCTTCACCTCGGCGGGGAAGCGGCCATGGATGCTGTCGAAACGCAGAAGGTGGGCATTGGTCTCGACCGGGCCGAGATCGTTGATGGCGACCACTTCGATATCGGTGCGACCCGATTCGATGATGGCGCGCAGCACGTTGCGGCCGATCCGTCCGAAGCCGTTAATGGCAACCTTGAGCGTCATGCGTCTTCCCCCGAGTGATTACTTCCTGTCCGGTACAAGCACCAAGGCTCATAGCGCGCCCAACCTTACGACACCAGCCGCCTGTTCGGTCGATATGGCGTCAGCGCAGGGCTCGGAGCCACAGCATGCGTCAAAGTCATGACTTCACTCATGACTTTGACGTGCGGCGAATCGTCGATCCGAAAGTTCAGCTCTTCTTCAGTCGGCTTTTGGCGGTGGCGGCGACGTTCTCGGCGGTGATGCCGAAATGCGCGAACACCTTGCCGGCGGGGCCGGAGGCGCCGAAGCCGGTCATGCCGACAAAGGCGGCGTCGGAGCCGACCACCGCGTCCCAGCCCTGGCGGATCGCCGCCTCGACCGCCACCTTCACCGGCGCGGTGCCCACCACCTGGCGGCGGCTTTCTTCCGGCTGGTTGGCGAACAGTTCGAAGCTCGGCACCGAGACCACGCGGGTCGGGATGCCCTCGGCCTCGAGGATGTCGCGGGCGGCAGCGCAGAGCGAGACCTCGGAGCCGGAGGCGAACAGCGACACCTGTGCATTGTCGGACGCCGGCACGATCTCGTAGGCCCCCTTCGCGGTCAGGCAGCGCGTGTTGGGATCGGTGCGCATCAGCGGCAGGTTCTGGCGGGTGAGCGCCAGCACGGTCGGCCCGGTCTTGTGCTCGAGGGCGAGCTTCCAGGCTTCCGCCGTCTCCACCGTGTCGCAGGGGCGGAACACGGTGAGGTTGGGGATGGCGCGCAGCGCGGCGATCTGCTCGACCGGCTGGTGGGTCGGGCCGTCCTCGCCGACGCCGATCGAATCGTGGGTGAACACGTAGACGACGCGGATGCCCATCAGCGCCGCGAGGCGGATCGAGGGGCGGCAATAGTCGGAGAACACCAGGAAGGTGCCGGCATAGGGAATGAAGCCGCCATGCAGGGCGATGCCGTTCATCGCCGCCGCCATGCCGTGCTCGCGGATGCCGTAATTGATGTAGCGGCCGTCATATTTCGGCGGCTCGACATAGACCGAGGTGGCCTTGGTCTTGGTGTTGTTGGAGTGGGTGAGGTCGGCCGAGCCGCCCACCATTTCCGGCAGCGCCGCGGTCAGCGCCTCCAGCACGGTCTCGGAGGACTTGCGGGTGGCGACCGGGTTCTTGTCGGCATGCGCCCTGGTGACGATGGCCGCATTCACCTCGGCGAACTTGGACGGCAGCTCGCCGCGCACGCGGCGCTCGAACTCGCCGCGCAGCTCGTGGTCGGCGGCCTTCAGCCGCTCGCTCCAGCTCTTGTGCGCCTGGCGCGAGCGCAGGCCGGCAAGGCGCCAGGCGTCGAGCACGTCGGTCGGCACTTCGAAGGCCGGGTATTCCCAGCCCAGCGCCGTGCGGGCGGCGGCGAGTTCGTCGGCGCCCAGCGGCGCGCCATGCACGCCATTGGTGCCCTGCTTGGTGGGCGCGCCGAAGCCGATGGTGGTGCGACAGGCGATCAGGGTCGGCTTGTCGGAGGTCTTGGCGCGCTCCAGCGCGGCGAGGATGGCGTCCGGGTCATGGCCGTCGACGCGGGTGGCGTTCCAGCCGGAGGCCTCGAAGCGGGCGAGCTGGTCGGTGGCGACCGACAGCGCGGTCGAGCCGTCGATGGTGATGTGGTTGTCGTCCCACAGCACGATCAGCTTGTTGAGCTTCTGGCGGCCGGCGAGCTCAATGGCTTCTTCCGAGATGCCTTCCATCAGGCAGCCGTCGCCGGCGATGACATAGGTGTGGTGGTCGACGAGATCGCCGCCGAACTGCGCCGCCAGCATGCGCTCGGCGAGCGCGAAGCCGACCGAGTTGGCGAGGCCCTGGCCGAGCGGGCCGGTGGTGGTCTCGACGCCGACCGTGTGGCCGTATTCCGGGTGGCCGGGGGTCTTGGAGCCGAGCTGGCGGAAGTTCTTGATGTCGTCGAGGCTCATGCCCTCATAGCCGGTGAGGTAGAGCAGCGAATAGATGAGCATCGAGCCGTGGCCGGCCGAAAGGATGAAGCGGTCGCGGTCCGGCCAGTGCGGGTCGGTGGGATCGAACTTCAGCACCTTGCCGAACAGCACGGTCGCGACATCGGCCATGCCCATGGGCATGCCGGGATGGCCGGAATTGGCGGCCTGGACGGCGTCCGCGGCGAGGAACCGGATGGCATTGGCCATGCGGTCGTGCTTTTCACGGTTCGGCATGAGGTCTGGTGACTCCCAAAGGGGGCGCGCATGCGCGCGTGCGTATCGGGTGCAGGGCGGCTGTTATGGCATGCCGCGCGGGGGCGGTCGCCGGCTTTCCGCATGCGGCCGCCCCGGTGGCGCCGGGGCCTGCCGCAGTGCGGCATGGACGGGCGCGAGTGATAGCATTACG
Source organism: Ancylobacter defluvii (assembly GCF_018390605.1). Lineage (GTDB taxonomy): Bacteria > Pseudomonadota > Alphaproteobacteria > Rhizobiales > Xanthobacteraceae > Ancylobacter > Ancylobacter defluvii. The sequence goes on along the minus strand of NZ_JAHBGD010000012.1, from coordinate 285,998 downwards.
GGTCATCCTGTCAAAGGGCGGAGCGGGCAAAGGATCGGCTTTCCCCGCCGGTTGACGCCTGGCGCGGGGCGGGACCAATCTAATCGAATCAAACCCTTTCCTTCCATGGAGCGAGCCAGAATGACCGACCCGGCCCCGGTGGACGCTGCTGCGCGGCGCTTCAACGCCGCCATGGAGGCGCTGGAGGCGGCGGTGGAGCGGCGGCTCGAGGTCGAGCGCCAGGAGGCGGCGCTCGCCGAGCAGGTCCATGTGCTCGGCGCCGACCGCTCCCGCCTCGCCGCCCAGCTCGACGGCGCGCAGGCGCAGGCCGAGCGGCTGATGGGGGCGAGCGACGATGTCGCCCGCCGGCTCGGCAGCGCCATGGAAACCATCCGCGCGGTGCTTGCCGCGCATGAGCGCTGAGGGCGTCCGCCATGGCCCATGTCACCGTCACCATTGCCGGGCGCGCCTATCGCATGGCCTGCGACGATGGCCAGGAGGAACACCTCTCCCGCCTCGGCCAGGAGGTGGATGCCCGCATCGACGACCTGCGCAAGGCGTTCGGCGAGATCGGCGACCAGCGGCTCAGCGTGATGGCGGCGATCACGCTGGCTGACGAACTCAGCGAGATGCGCCGCCGCCACCGCGCGCTGGAGCAGGAGTTGCAGGCTGAGCGGGTGCGCCTCGCCGTGGCGACGGAGCGGTCCGAGCTCGCCGAGCGCACGGTGTCGGACGCCTTCACCAAGGCCTCCGAGCGCATGGAGCGCCTTGCCCGCGAGCTCGGCACCAGCCCGTCTTCGGATGTCGGCATGGGGTGAGGGCCGTCGGCTTGTCCGCGGTCCTTGCCGCCGGGCGCGGGGGCCCTGCCCGGACAATGGCGGCGCGGCGCGTGCGGCCCGCCGCACTTGACGTTGCCGCCCGCGACGGGCACAGGAACGGAATATTCGCGTCACGCCCGCCCAAATCTGCCGCGCGAAGGCGCCCGTCGCCCGCCGCGCGCCTCGTCTCCAGCCGGAACCGTCCGATGATCCGCTCCCCGCTCATGACCGTCATGGTCGCTGCCGTGCGCAAGGCCGGCCGCTCCCTCGTCCGCGATTTCGGCGAGGTCGAGAACCTGCAGGTCTCGCTGAAGGGGCCGGCCAATTTCGTCTCCAACGCCGACCGCAAGGCCGAGCGCATCCTGCACGAGGAGCTCTCCAAGGCCCGCCCGAGCTTCGGCTTCGTCATGGAGGAGAGCGGCGAGCGCGAGGGCACTGACGAATCGCACCGCTGGATCGTCGATCCGCTCGACGGCACCACCAATTTCCTGCACGGAATCCCGCTGTTCTGCGTGTCGCTGGCGCTGGTGCGCGACGGCGTGCCGGTGGCGGGCGTCATCTTCAACCCGATCACCGACGAGCTGTTCATCGCCGAGAAGGGCGCCGGCGCCTTCATGAACGACCGGCGTATCCGCATCGCCGCCCGCCGGGCGCTGGCCGACAGCGTCATCTGCTGCGGCATGCCGCATATGGGCCGCGGCGACCTCGCCGGCTTCGGGCGCGAATATGCCGCGCTGGCCCCGCGGGTCGCCGGCCTGCGCCGCACCGGCACCGCGGCGCTCGATCTCGCCTGGGTGGCGGCCGGGCGCTTCGACGGCTTCTGGGAGCGCAACCTCTCGGCCTGGGACATGGCGGCCGGCATCATCCTGGTGCGCGAGGCCGGCGGCTACGTCTCCGATCTCGATGACGGCGACAAGATGCTGACCAAGGGCGACATCATCGCCGGCAATGACGGCATCCGCCGCGATCTTCTCGCCGTGCTGCGCAAGGCCTGAGAAATCCGCGCATATTCCTCGGAATTCCTTTGGGGCGCGTTCCATTTCGAACGCGCTGTGGCATAGTCCGGCCTTGATTTCGGCGGCCGCCTTGCCCTGCGTGCCGCCGCGCGCAGGAGACGGCCACCGGCAATGGACGCGAACGACCCCTTTCTCAAGCTGTCTTCGCCCCGCATCTTCCTGGTGCGGATGTTCGTGTTCCTTCTGCTCTGCGCGGCGCTGGCCTCGGTGCTGCACGAGCCGATCTGGCGCGCCTTCCTGTACAATCCGGGGCTGAACGGCGTCATCTTCGGCGTGCTCGCCATCGGCATTCTCTTCGCCTTCCGCCAGGTGTTCCGGCTGCTGCCCGAAGTCGACTGGGTGAACTCGTTCCGGCTGGTCGATCCCGGGCTCGAGGTGCGGCGCAATCCGGTGCTGCTGGCGCCGATGGCGGCACTGCTGGGCGACCGCGTCGGCCGCATGGCGATCTCGCAGATGACCATGCGCAGCATCATGGAATCGATCGGCACCCGCCTCGACGAGGGCCGCGACCTGTTGCGCTACCTCACCGGGCTGCTGGTTTTCCTCGGCCTGCTCGGCACCTTCTGGGGCCTGATCGAGACGGTGAGCTCGATCGGCGGGGTGATCTCCTCGCTCGATGTCGGGCCGAATTCCGGCTCGGTGTTCGATGCGATGAAGACCGGGCTCGCCGCGCCGCTCTCCGGCATGGGCATTTCGTTCTCGTCCTCGCTGTTCGGCCTCGCCGGCTCGCTGGTGCTCGGCTTTCTCGATCTGCAGGCCGGGCAGGCGCAGAACCGCTTCTACACCGACCTCGAGGACTGGCTCGCCACCACGGTGGACGATCTCGGCATCGAGAAGGTGAAGCCGGTCCCGGCGCCGATCCCCGCCGTGGTGCCGCTGGCCGGCCCGGTCGGCTCCGTCGGCCCGGTGCCGCTGCCGCCGCCTTCGGCCTTCCTGCCGCAGGGCAATCTTACCCAGCTCGACCTCACCCAGCTGACCGATGCGATCGGCCGTCTCGACCGCACCATGACCGAGGCCGGCTCGCAGCGCGTCACCACCGCCATGGCGCATCTCGCCGAGAGCCTTCAGGGCCTGGTGCAGCATATGCGCTCGGAACAGCAGATGGTGCGCGACTGGGTGGAGGCGCAGGCCGAGCAACAGAAGGATATCAAGAAGCTGCTCGAACGTATCGCCCGCGAGAGCGACCGCGAGCGGGCTTAAGGGGAGCGGGCAGATGGCGCTGGGACGCTCCCGCGGTCGCGAACGGACGATCGATTACTGGCCCGGCTTCGTCGACGCGCTGTCGACGCTGCTCATGGTGTTCATCTTCCTGCTCTCGGTCTTCGTGCTGGCGCAGTTCTTCCTCACCCAGGAAATCTCCGGCCGCGACGACGCACTCTCGCGGCTGCAGGCGCAGATCCGCGCGCTCACCGACCAACTGGCGCTGGAGCGCGCCGGCCAGGATGAATCCTCCACCGAGATCGGCAATCTGCGCGCCAGCCTGTCGGCGCTCGAAAAGGAGCGCTCGGACCTGCTCGACGCCGTCGATGCGGCGGCCACCGCGCCCGCCGACCTCTCCGCCGCGCAGGGCCAGAATGCCGAGCTCAGTCGCCAGCTCTCCCAGCAGAAGGACGCGACCGCCGACGCCGCCCAGCAGATCGCGCTGCTCAACCAGCAGATCGCCGCGCTGCGCCGGCAGGTGGGCGCGATGGAGGAAGCGCTGAGCATCGCCGAGAAGAAGGACAGCGAGAGCCAGACGCGCCTCTCGGATCTCGGCCGCCGGCTGAACCTCGCCCTCGCCCAGCGGGTGCAGGAGCTCACCCGCTACCGCTCGGAATTCTTCGGTCGGCTGAACGCCATCCTCGGCAGCCGGCCGGGCATCCGCGTGGTCGGCGACCGCTTCGTGTTCCAGTCGGAAATCTTCTTCGACCGCGCCGCCTCGTCGCTGCGCCCGGAATCGATGCCGGCGCTGGACCAGATCGCCGCGGCGCTGATCCAGCTGGAGAAGGAGATTCCCTCCGATATCGCCTGGGTGCTGCGCGTCGACGGCCATACCGACGACCGGCCGATCCAGACGCCGCAATTTCCTTCCAACTGGGAATTGTCGGCGGCGCGCGCCATCGCGGTGGTGCAGTATCTGGCCGGCAAGGGCGTGGCGCCGGTGCATCTGGTCGCCGCCGGCTTCGGCGAATACCAGCCGATCGACACCGCCGACAGCGACGAGGCCCGCAACCGCAACCGCCGCATCGAGCTTAAGCTCACCGAGCGATGAGGAGCGGGCGCCGACATGTGGGCTCCGAGATGCCGGCAATGAAACCCGAGTGCTGAGATGATCCCTCCCGGCGCGCCGCTGTTGCGTTCTTTCGGCTGGGAGCAGATGCCGGCGATCGCCAATCTCTGGGTCGAGAGCTGGCAGGAGGCGATGCCGGAGATCGATTTCGAGGCGCGGCGCGGCTGGCTGTGCCACCGCATCGGCCAATTGGTGGAGGGCGGCGTGCGGGTGGAGACGGCGGTGGACGCCGCCGGCCGGGTGCTGGGCTTCGTCACCATCGATCCGTCGAGCGGCTATGTCGACCAGCTGGTGGTGCATCCCGATCATTGGGGGCGCGGCATTGCGCGGACGCTGATCGATGCCGCCGCGGCGGTCTCGCCGGCCAGCCTCACCCTGGACGTGAACGAGGAAAACGACCGGGCGGTACGTTTCTACACCGCCGCCGGTTTCACCGTGACCGCGCGCGGCACCAACCCGACCTCCGGCCGGCCGACGCTGCGGATGCAGCGCAGATGAGGCTGCGGTCGACGGTGGTGGGCGTCGTCGTCACTCCGCCCATTCGAGGTCGGCGGTGAAGATGATGGTGAGCCAGCGGTCGGGATTGTCGGGGCCGATGGCGTTGCCGATCTCGTCGCGCAGGGCGTCCCATTCGCCGATGCGGCGCGCCGGTCCGTCGGCCGGCACGATGAAATAGAGCTCGATCTGCTGCGCCCGCCCGACTTTCGCGACATAGGCGCGAAAGGAGAGGAAGCCGTGCGTGCGCACGGCGTCATGGGCCACCGCATCGACATGCGCCTTCAGCTCCGGCGGCGTGACCAGCAGGATGTCGGCGAGAGCCTGCTTTACGGTGCGCACCGGCAGCGGAATGATGATCAGGCACACCAGCGCCAGCACCGCCGGATCGACATAAGGCGCTACCCAGCCATAGGCGGTGCCTTCGATCGCGGCGCCGATGCAGAAGGCCAACAGCAGCGCCAGGGTGATGCTGGCCGACATGATCCAGGCGCGCGCGTCGAGGGCGATGAAGTCCGAGCGGATGCGGCGATTGGCACGCATCTCCAGAGCCGCCGCAATGGTGCAGGCGCTCAGGGTGATCACCGCATAGAGGATGGCGAGATCGAATGCGAGCGGGCGTCCGCCGTCCAGGATCAGGCTTACCGCGTTGAAGAACGCATAGGCCGATACGCCGATGAGCAGCACGCCGTTGAGCCCGAGCGCCATCGGTTCGAGATGCCAGAAGCCGAACGTGAACCGCTCGCGCAGCCGCCGCGTGGCGGAGGTGATGTGGGTGTAGCTGTGGATCAGCCGCACCACGGCCAGCGCCAGCAGGCTCATGCCGGCGTCGATCAGCGAATAGGCGCCGTCGAACAGGATGGAGAACGAGCCGGAGAGCAGCCCGAAGCCGATACCGAAGGCGGCGATCAGCATGGTGATGGCGATCGAGGTGCGCAGCACGCCGCTTTCGTCGCCGAGATGGAAGATCGTCCCCAGAGATCGCATGCTCGCTCCCGTCCGGTGGTATCCTCCTCAGATCGGCGAGGCCTCGGCCATTTGCGGGGCCGCCGGCCCGTTGTCGCCGAATTGCAGCGCCGCCAGCCGCGCATAGAGGCCGCCCTTGGCCACCAGTTCGGCGTGCCGGCCTTCCTCGACGATCCGGCCGTGCTCCATCACCAGGATGCGGTCGGCCGAGAGCACGGTCGCCAGCCGATGCGCGATCACCAGCGTGGTCCGCCCCTGCATCGAGCGGTCGAGCGCCTGCTGCACCAGGGTCTCGCTTTCGGCGTCCAGCGCCGAGGTGGCCTCGTCGAGCAGCAGGATCGGCGCCTTGCGCAGGATGGCGCGGGCGATGGCGATGCGCTGGCGTTGGCCGCCGGACAGCGTCACCCCGCGCTCGCCGACCATGGCCTCCCAGCGCTCCGGCAGCCGCTCGACGAATTCGTCGGCGGCGGCAAGCCGCCCGGCTTCCTCCACCTCGGCGTCGCTGGCCTCCGGCCGGCCGAGGCGGATATTGTCGCGGATCGAGGCGGCGAAGATGGCGACGTCCTGCGGCACCAGCGCGAGGCGGGCGCGCACCGCGCGCGGGTCGGCGGCGGCGATGTCGATGCCGTCCACCTCGATGCGGCCGATCGAGGGATCGTAGAAGCGCAGCAGCAGCTGGAACAGCGTGCTCTTGCCGCCGCCGGAGGGGCCGACGAACGCTATCCGCTCGCCCGGCTTCACCGTGAAGGAGACGCCGCACAGCGCCGGGATGTCCGGTCGCGTCGGATAGGCGAAGCCGACGCCGTCGAAGCGCACCGCGCCGGCCGGCGGCGACGGCAGGGCGAGCGGCGCGGCCGGCGTGGCGACCTTCGGTTCCTCGGCGATGAGCTCGGCGATGCGCTCGGTGGCGCCGGCGGCCTGCGAGACCTCGCCCCACACCTCGCCGAGCTGGCCGAGCCCGCTCGCCGCCAGCACCGCATAGAGCACGAACTGGCCGAGCGTGCCGGCGCTCATCGAGCCGGAGAGCACCGCATTGGCGCCGGCCCAGAGAATGCCGACGATGGAGGCGAAGATCAGGAAGATGGCGACGCCGGTGAGCAGAGCGCGGGCGCGGATGGCGTCGCGCGCGGCGCCGAAGGCGTGCTCGACGGCGCCGTCGAAGCGGCCCTTGGCGGCGTCCTCGGCGGTGTTGGCCTGCAAAGTGCGCATGGCGCCGACCGCCTCGGTGGCATAGGCGGAGGCGCCGGCGAGCGTGTCCTGTGCCTCGCGCGAACGCTTGCGCACCCCGCGCCCGGAGCCGATCAGCACCACCACGATCGCCGGGATCAAGACCAGCAGGATCACCGACAGCCACGGGCTGGTGATCACCATCATGATCGCCGCGCCGATGAACAGCACGATGTTGCGCAGCGCGACGGAGGCCGAGGCGCCGACGGCGGATTTGATCTGGGTGGTGTCGGCGGTCAGCCGCGAGACGATCTCGCCGGCGCGGGCGTGGTCGTAGAAGGCGCCGTCGAGCTTCAGCAGATGCGCGAACACCTCGGCGCGCAGGTCGGCGACGATGCGCTCGCCGAGCGTCATGACCAGGTAGTAGCGAAACGCCGAGGCTGCCGCGAGCACGCCGACGACGCCGATCATGACGAGGAAATACTGGCGGATATAGCCGGCATGGTCGGCGTCGAAGCCGAAGTCGATCATCCGCCGCACCGCGATCGGCACCACCAGCGTCGCCAGCGCGGCGACGACGAGGGCGACGAGGGCGGCGCCCGCCCGCCCCTTGTAGCGCCTCACATGCGGCCACAGCGCCCTGAGCGGGGAGAGGTCGGCGCGTCCGCGGCGGGAAGCGGGGGGGACGCTCGTGTGATCGACTTGTGTCACGCTCAGGTCTCGGTTATAGACCCGCACGGATTTCCGGCAGGATCGTTTTGAAGATCGCCGCGTGGCTCCCGAAAAGGGGCCGCCCCGCGGTGGCGAGGATGCAACCCATGAAGAGCAACATCCATCCCGACTACCACTTCGTCAAAGTGGTGATGACGGACGGCACCGAGTACACGACCCGGACGACCTGGGGCAAGGAGGGTGACACCCTCCAGCTCGACATCGACCCCAAGGTTCACCCGGCCTGGACCGGCGGTTCGCAGCAGCTGCTCGATCGCGGCGGCCGCGTGTCGAAGTTCCAGAAGAAGTTCGCCGGCTTCCTCAAGGCCTGATTTGGCCCCGGCAGCCGTCGCGCTTCGCGACTGTTGATAAGCAAAACCCCCGTGCCGCGCACGGGGGTTTTCTTTTGCCGTCATGGCTTTAGGCAATCGGGCGTCCGCCGGGCGGGCGGCATGTCCCGCGCGGCAAGGCTTTGCCGGGGCAGTGGCGAGGCGCGTCACGGGCGTTCGAAGGCGGAACGCAGCCGGCCGATCTGGCCGGCCACCGCATTGATCGGGCGTTCGGCCGGCCGGCGCGCCCGCAGCGCCGCGTCGAGCTGCCGCACCCGCCGCTCGAGGTCGAGGCTGCGGAGGATCAGCGCCGCCAGCGGCGCCGGTAGCCGGTCCTCCGTCTCGGGCGCCGGCGCGTCGGCGCCGAGCTCGACCTTGTCGGCCTCGCGGCGCGCCGTTTCGGCGCTCATGTCGCCCTCGGCCACCGCCTTTTGCAGCAGCAGCCAGGAGGTGAGGTTCATCAGCCGCGTCGTCAGCCTGCGGCTCGCCTCGGCATAGGCGGCGCGCGCGCGGCGCTCCAGCGCGGCGGCATCGGCGCGGCCGGGACCGTCGAGATAGTCGGCGCTCTCGTCGATCAGCGCGATGCCCTCGGCGAACAGCGCCGCGAAGGCGGGGGAGGCGACCCGCCGCTCGGCAAGGCTCACCAGCCGGTCATCGGCCAGGGCAGGGGGAGGGGAGGCGCTCGCCGGCAGCGCGGGCGCCGGGCCGTCCAGACGCGCCGGGCCACCGAGACGTGCCGGGCCGTCGAGACATGCCGGGCCGTCGAGGGGCATGTCGGTATCCGACCCGCCGAAACCCCGTCCGTTTGGCGTCCGCTTCGCCATGTGCACCACTCCGCGCGGTGCGACGGCTCCGCCGCACCCGATTCGCCCGCCCCGCCCGGCATCCCCGAGCATGATGTCGCGCGCGCCGGGCCGGCTGTCCAGTCGCGTGCGATGGACGGCGCCGATGTCCCCGCAACCCACCGCCGGCGGGAAGGGACAAAAAAGAGCCGCCCATGGGCGGCTCGATAGGTGAAGACAGGGAGGCGTCAAACAGAGTGACAGGTGCCACTCGCGTCCAGAAGCTGGACTATCCCCGATAATGCTTTGGAAAGCTTAACGCCTCGTTAACCGATGCACCCCGGGCAGGCCGCTGCCGCCCCGGGCGCTCAGCGCTCAGCGCTTGAAGAACGCATCCGCTGCCGCCCGCGACGAGCGCTTGCGCTCGAGCGCCTCGCGCAACCGGGCAATTTCCGCCTCCAGCAGCGCGATGCGCTCCTCGATCTCGACCTCCGACAGGGTGGAAAGGTCGCCGCCGATCTCGTGCGCGGTCGGCTTTATCGCCGGGCGGCTGCTGAAGGGATCGTCCTCGATCATGTCGGGTCTCCTCGCTGGCGATGGCCGGGCCATCTCTCATCAGGCTATCTATTGCGCGCCGGGGTCGGTTGCCAGTGCGGGCGGCATGACTTAACCAGACGGTTCAACAAGTTGCCTGCCCAACAAGAACGCCGCCCTTCCGGCGCTTGCAACCGCGAGGACATCTCCGTGACCGATCTGCCCGCCACCATGACCGCCATCGGCCTGCCGACGCCCGGCGGCCCTGAAGCCCTGGTGCCGGAGACGCGGCCGCTGCCGACGCCGCGCGCCGGCGAGATCCTGGTCAAGGTGGCCGCCGCCGGGGTGAACCGTCCCGATGTCATGCAGCGCAAGGGCCTGTATCCGCCGCCGCCCGGCGCCCCGGACATTCCGGGCCTGGAGATCGCCGGCGAGGTGGTGGCGCTCGGTGAGGGCGTCACCGGCTGGAAGCTGGGCGACAAGGTGTGCGCCCTGGTCTCCGGCGGCGGCTATGCGCAATATTGCCTCGCCGATGCCGGCTCGGCGCTGCCGGTTCCCGCCGGCCTGTCGATGATCGAGGCGGCGGCGCTGCCCGAGACCTTCTTCACCGTCTGGACCAACGTGTTCGATCTCGCCGGGCTGAAGGCGGGCGAGAACTTCCTGGTGCATGGCGGCACCTCGGGCATCGGCACCACGGCGATCCAGCTGGCCAAGGCCTATGGCGCCACCGTGTTCGCCACCGCCGGCAGCGCCGAGAAGTGCGAGGTCTGCCGCCAGCTCGGCGCCGATGTCGCCATCGACTACAAGACCGAGGACTTCGTCGCGGTGATCAAGGAAAAGACCGGCGGCAAGGGCGTCGACGTCATCCTCGACATGGTCGGCGGCTCCTACATCGCCCGCAATTACGAGGCGGCGGCGCCGCGCGCGCGCATCGTGCAGATCGCCTTCATGGAAGGCTCCAAGGTGCAGATCGACTTCATGCGGCTGATGCTGAAGCGGTTGTCGCATATGGGCTCGACGCTGCGCTCGCGCCCCAATGCCGAGAAGGCCGCCATCGCCGCCTCGCTGCGCGAGAAGGTGTGGCCGCTGATCGAGGCCGGCAAGGTGAAGCCGGTGCTCGACCAGGTCTTCCCGCTGGCGCAGGCCAGCGCCGCCCATGCCCGCATGGAGACCAGCCTGCACATCGGCAAGATCATGCTGGAAGTGTGAGGGCCTCGTTCCCGTCAGAGCGCCCGGCTCCCTCTCCCCGAGGGGGAGAGGGGTGGGGTGAGGGGGCTCCACGACTCCGCAATGTTGTCTCCCCTCACCGACCCGCCGCGCGGGCCATCTCTCCACCGGGGAGAGACGCGAGAGAGAAAGCGCGCCGCCGCACCTGCCGCTTTCTCCGCCTCGTTTCCCGGAGCAGGGGAGGTGAAGCCGGGCGCCGGTCCGGGATTCAGGGGGAGACTCTTGGGCAGAATCCCCTGTGTCTCGCACCCGCATCCCCACCCATCCCCGGATAACCTCGTCATCCCTCTTTAAATCCGGCTCCCGCCGTCCTAGATTTGTCATGCGGGGCTGCGAGGTGCGTCAGGAGAACATAATCCCCGGGGCCTTATCGATCTCAAAGGGAGCTGTCCCTGATCGGACCCCTGGGTCCGGACACACGGCGCCCACCTACGCTGTAGGTTCCCGGGATCGATTTCCAACGGCCATCGCGGCTCCGCGCTGATCATCATGACCGTACCCTCGCCATATCTCGACAAGCCGTCCCTGCGCGCAGCGGCGCTCGCCCGCCGTGCGGGGCTGGATCCGCTCGGCCGTGCCGCGGCGTCGGCCCGTGCGGCGTCGCATGCGCTTGCCTGGCTCGGCCCGGTCGAGGGCGAGGTGGTGGCGCTGTTCGCGTCCATCGGCACCGAAATCGATACCGCCCCGCTCGCTGCCGGCCTGCGCGCCGGCGGGGCGCGGCTGGCCCTGCCGGTGGTGGCCGATCCGAAGGCGCCGCTGGTGTTCCGGCTGTGGAGCGCCGAGGTGCCGCTCGTCGAGGTGCCCGGTCCCGGCCGGCTGGTCATCCCGGTGCCGCCGGAAGAGGCGCCGGTGGTGGTGCCGGACGTGCTGGTGGTGCCGCTCGCCGCCTATGACCCGAGCGGTCATCGGCTCGGCTATGGCGGCGGCTATTACGACCGCACGCTCGCGGCGCTGCGGCGGGCGAGGCGGGTCGAGGCGCTGGGCTATGCCTTCGCAGTGCAGGAGCTTCCCTGCCTTCCCGCCGAGCCGCATGATGAGCGACTCGACGCCGTCGTCACCGACGCCGGCATCATCACGGTGACGGCGGAGGACTAAGGCGTGCGCATTCTCTTTCTCGGCGACGTGGTCGGCCGGGTCGGGCGACAGGTCGTGCTCGACGAACTGCCCCGCCTGCGCGCGCAATGGGCGCTCGACTGCGTGGTGGTGAACGGCGAGAACGCCGCCGGCGGCTTCGGCATCACCGAGGCAATCTATGAGGAGTTCCTCGCCGCCGGGGCGGATGCCGTCACCCTCGGCAACCATGCCTTCGACCAGCGCGAGGCATTGGTGTTCATCGAGCGCGCCCCGCGCCTGGTGCGGCCGACCAACTATCCCGCTGGCACGCCGGGGCGCGGCGCGGCGCTGGTGGAGACCCAGTCGGGGGCCCGCGTGCTGGTGGTCAATGTCATGGGCCGCACCTTCATGGACCCGATGGACGATCCCTTCGCCGCCATCGACCGCGAGCTCGACGCCGCGCCGCTCGGCCTGGTCTGCGACGCCGCCATCGTCGACTTCCACGCCGAGACCACCAGCGAAAAGCAGGCCTTCGGCCACTGGTGCGACGGCCGCGCCAGCCTGGTCATCGGCACCCACACCCATGTGCCGACCGCCGATCACCGCGTCCTGCCCGGCGGCACCGCCTATATGACCGATGTCGGCATGTGCGGCGCCTATGACGGGGTGATCGGCATGGACAAGGAAGAGCCGCTGCGCCGCTTCACCCGCAAGATCGGCTCCTCGCGCTTCGAGCCGGCGACCGGGCCGGGCACGCTCTCCGGCCTCGCGGTGGAGACCGATGCCAATGGCCGGGCGCTGAAGGTGGCGCCGGTGCGCCTCGGCGGCCTGCTGGAGCCGGTGGCGCCGTCGTTCTGGTAGCGCCGACGTCGATATGGACCCGCTTTACGGGTGGCCATGCTCTCGCCTATAAGCCGGCCACACGATTTCTCTTGGAATTTCTGACGCAGGGCCGCTCCAACTGGCCCGCGAAGTGGAGGCGGCCATGGCCGGGCATTCGCAGTTCAAGAACATCATGCACCGCAAGGGCAAGCAGGACGCGGTGCGCTCCAAGCTGTTCTCCAAGCTGGCGCGCGAAATCACCGTCTCCGCCAAGCTCGGCCTGCCCGATCCGAACATGAACCCGCGCCTGCGCGCCGCCATCCTCGCGGCCCGCGCCGAGAACATGCCCAAGGACAATATCGACCGCGCCATCAAGAAGGCGGCGGGCGGCGATGCCGAGAATTATGACGAGATCCGCTATGAGGGCTACGGCCCCGGCGGCGTCGCCGTCATCGTCGAGGCGCTGACCGACAACCGCAACCGCACCGCCTCGGAAGTGCGCTCCTACTTCACCAAGTCCGGCGGCTCGCTGGCCGAGACCGGCGCGGTGTCGTTCATGTTCGACCGCGTCGGCGTGGTCGAGTTCGACGCCGCCAAGGCCTCCGAGGACGCGATGATGGAAGCCGCCATCGAGGCCGGCGCCGACGACGTGTCCTCGTCCGAGGATGGCCACGAGGTGGTGTGCTCGATCGAGAATCTGCACGAGGTCGCCCGCGTCCTGGAAGCCAAGTTCGGCGAGCCGCGCAAGTCGGGCCTGGTCTGGCGGCCGCAGAACACGGTGGCGGTGGACGACGAGGTGGCGGAGAAGCTGATCCGTCTGGTCGATAGCCTCAACGACAATGACGACGTGCAGAACGTCTACGCCAATTTCGAGGTCTCCGAGGCGATGATCGCCAAGATGAGCGCCTGAGCGCTCATCATTATGAAGGGTGCATGAGCGCCTGAGCGCTCTTCTTCAGGAAGGGCATATGAGCGCCTGAGCGCTCATCTTCAGGAAGGGCGCATGAGCGCCTGAGCGCTCATCCTCACTGGAGCCTTCCTGAGCGCGCAGGCGCTCATCTTGCCGCGAGATGGCCGGGCCTTGCTTTTCCTCTCCCCATTGGGGAGAGGTGGCCCGCGAAGCGGGTCGGTGAGGGGCTCTAGCGATTGGGAAGCGTTGAAGACCCCTCTCCCCCACGGGGCGAAGGAGCCGCCGGCTCTGCCTTCCCTATGGCCGCAGCAGCGGGTCGAGCAGCGGCACGCTGGCGATCGCCGCCAGCGCGATGATGGCATAGGCGATCAGCCGGAACTGGCGGTCGCTCGCCAGCCTGAAGCCGCGGGCGCCGGCGACCAGACCCAGCGCATAGGTCGGCCCGAGCACCAGCGACAGTTTCATCACCTCGGCGTCGACCAGCCCGCGGCCGAGATAGGCGGTGCCGGAGGCGAGCGTCACCAGCGCGAAGAAGGCGAACAGGTTCGCCCGCACCAGCGCGGCGTTCTGGCCGGTGCCGAGCCAGTAGACCACCACCGGCGGCCCCGAGAGCTGCGCCGCTCCGCCCAGCAGGCCGGACACGGCGCCGATGCCCAGTTTCGCCGCCAGCGACTGCGGCGCCTTGAGGCCCTGTCCGAAGATCAGCAGCATCAGCAGTACCACCGCCAGCGCGGCGATCGCCCAGCGCAGCGCCACCGGGTCGACCTGTTCCAGCACCAGCACGCCGAACGGCACCGCCAGCACCGCGCCGATGGCGAGCGGCGCCACCTGCCGCCAGATGCAGGCGCGCATCGCCCGCAGCACCATCGGCAGCGTGAGCAGGGTGTCGATGATCAGCAGGGTCGGCGCCGCCAGCTTGGGCCCGAACACCGCGCCGACCAGCGGCATGAAGATCAGCGCGCCGCCGAAGCCGGAAAAGCCGCGGGTGGCGCCGGCGAGGAGGGCGGTGGCGATGGCCCAGACGAGGGCCGCGTCGAAGGACATGAACGCACCTGCGCCGAGTGGCACCGCGGCGGGCGCCGCCGGCCGAAAGCGAAACGGCGCCCACGGCGCCATCATCGGCTTGCTAGCGCCGCGCTGCGGGTGGGTCAATCGCCGTTTTTTATAGTTTCGCACGTTCTATCACTTTTGGTGAATGAGCATATCGGCAAAACTCATTTGCCGCCCGGCCGTGCTGCCCCCAGATTGGCAACGAAACATGGCGCGCCGGGTGAGATGGACCGCGCGCCCAACCAGGACTTCTCATGAGCGTTTCCGAACCCTGCGTGCCGGCGGAGGCCGTAGCTGCCGCCCGTGCCGCTTCCGAGCGTAGCGACCGGCTGGTCGGCACCGCTCTCGCCTTGTTCGCGGTCGCCATCTGGGGCGGCTGGATCGTTTCCACCCGCCATGCGGTGGCCGGCCATCTCACGCCCTCGGCGGTCGGCTGGCTGCGTTTCGTGGTGCCGGCGCTGGTGCTGGCGCCATGGTGGCTGAAGATCGGCCTCTGGCCGCGCGGCCGGGTGGTGCCGTTCCTGTTCTGCTTCATGGGCTCGGGCGCGATCTTCTTCCTGGTGGTCGCCAATGCGATGCGCTTCGTGCCGGCCGCCGATGTCGGGCCGCTGCTGCCCGGCACCATGCCGCTGATCGTGGCGGTGATCTCGGTGCTGGCGCTGAAGGAGCGGCTGGGCTGGGTGCGCGCCGCGGGCTTCGTCTGCATCGCGCTCGGCGTCGTCACGCTGGGCGGGCGCGGGCTGCTCAATTCGGCGGATGGCGCCTGGCGCGGCCATCTGCTGTTGCTCACCGGTGCCAGCCTGTGGGCCGGCTACACGCTGGCCTTCCGCCGTACCGGCTTGGACGCCAAGGAACTGGTGGGGCTGATCGGCCTGTGGTCGGCGATCATTCTCACTCCGGTCGGCCTGCCGGGGGTGTTCACGGCGCTGCGCGAGGGCTATGGCGCCGAGGTGCTGCAACTCCTGCTGGTGCAGGGCATCGGTTCCGGCGTGGTGGCGCTGGTGGCCTTCGGCATGGCGATCGAGAAGCTCGGTTCCTCGCGGGCGGCAGCTTTCACCGGTCTGGTCCCGGCACTGGCGGCGGGGCTCGCCGTGCCGCTGCTCGACGAGCATCCGGATATGGCGGCGGTGATCGGCATCGTCGCCACCGGCTTCGGTGTGGTGCTGGCCAGCGGGGCGCTGGTGCCGGCGCGCCGCGGCTGAGAGGGACATACCCTTCCGCGCCATGGCCGGACGTGCCGCGGCCATGGCGTTGTTCACAACAAGGGGCCGGCCGCTCCGGGGACAGTCCAGCCGGCTACTGCTTGATCACGTGCCAGACGCCGTTGCGCCCGTCGCCGGTCGCGTCGCCGGCTTTCCTGTCGCCGGCGAAATAATAGAGCGGCTTGCCGTCATAGGCCCATTGCATGGCGCCGTCCTTGCGCGGCACCAGCGTCCAGCCGGTCTTCATCGCGTCGCCGGACTTGCCGACAAAGGGCGGCCAGTTGGCGGCGCAGGCGTCGTAGCAGCTCGGCATGCCGCCCGTGTCCTTGTCGAACACATACAGCGTCTTGCCGCCGGTGCCGGTGAGCATGCCGGCGGCAGGTGCGGCGCTGGCAAGCAGCGTGGCACCGAGCGCAAGGCCGGCGATGCGGGTGAATGCGGTGATCATGGCGTTTCTCCGGGTGTGGGGCTTGTGGCACTCCCCTTAATCCCGCGTTAACCATGCGCCTGGGCTGTGGCGAAATCGCGAGCTTTCCGGCGGGCCGGACTCTGGCCGTTCGTCGTTTGTTCGGCTACTCCCTAAGATATGGCTCCCACTCCGATTCGCATTCTCGGCCTCGATCCCGGCCTCCGTCGCACCGGTTGGGGGGTGATCGAGGCTGCCGGCACGCGGCTTTCCTTCATCGCCTGCGGCACGGTGCTGCCGCCGGAGGAGGGCACGCTGGCCGAGCGCCTCGCGGTTCTGCATCGCGAGCTCTGCAGCGTCCTCGCCGCCTTCTCGCCCGACGAGGCGGCGGTGGAGGAAACCTTCGTGAACGTGAACCCGGCCTCGACGCTGAAGCTCGGGCAGGCGCGCGGGGTGGTGCTGCTGACGCCGGCCCTGGCCGGAGTGCCGGTCGCCGAATATGCGGCGCTGCTGGTCAAGAAGACGGTGGTCGGCGCCGGGCGGGCAGAGAAGGCGCAGATCCGCATGATGATGAAGGTGCTGCTGCCGCAGGCGGATTTCGAGACCGACGACGCGGCGGATGCGCTTGCGGTCGCCGTCACCCACGCCCAGCATAGGGGCGCGGCGGCATTGCGCGCGCGGTTCGAGGCCAAGGTGGCGGCACGATGACGGGGACGCCATGATCGGCAAGCTCAAGGGTCTGGTCGACAGCACCGGCGAGGACCATGCCATCCTCGACGTGCAGGGCGTCGGCTATCTGGTCCACTGCTCCGGGCGCACGCTGCAGGCGCTGCCCTCGCCGGGCGAGGCGGCGACGCTGTTCATTGAGACCTTCGTGCGCGAGGACATGATCCGGCTCTACGGCTTCACCTCGCCGGCGGAGAAGGCGTGGTTCCTGCTGCTGCAGAACGTGCAGGGTGTGGGTGCCAAGGTGGCGCTCAACGTGCTTTCCGTGCTGTCGCCCTCCGAGCTCGCCAATGCGGTGGCGCTCGGCGACAAGGCGATGGTGGCGCGGGCGAACGGGGTGGGGCCGAAGGTCGCCGCCCGCATCGTCGCCGAGCTGAAGGACAAGGCGCCGGGTTTCGCCGATGTCGATCCGGCGGCCGTCAGCCTCGCCGGCCAGCTCGAGGCCCGCTCCGCCCCCGCCCCGATGGCGGACGCCGTCTCGGCACTGGTCAATCTCGGCTATGCGCAGGTGCAGGCCAGCGCCGCGGTGGCGGCGGCCGTCCGCGAGGCGGGGGAGGCGGCGGATACCGCAAAGCTCATCCGGCTCGGATTGAAGGAGCTGGCCCGATGAGGCGGCAATCCTGCACTCACTGCACAGCCGGGCCGGCGGATCGGCCGCATCGTACACCTCACTGCACTGAGGCGAGGCGGGCCGGCCGATGAGCACGAAGCGGCTGATCGCCCCCGACAAGCGCGAGGAAGACCTTGCGGAGGCCACCCTGCGCCCGCAAATGCTGGCGGAGTTCGTCGGTCAGGAGCAGGCCCGCGCCAATCTCGACATCTTCATCAAAGCGGCCAAGACCCGTGGTGAGGCGCTCGACCACGTCTTGTTCGTCGGCCCGCCCGGTTTGGGAAAAACCACGCTTGCTCAAATAGTTGCGCGCGAACTGGGTGTCGGCTTCCGCTCGACGTCGGGTCCGGTGATCGCGAAGGCCGGCGATCTCGCCGCTCTGCTGACCAATCTCGAGGAGCGGGATGTCCTGTTCATCGACGAAATTCATCGCCTCAACCCGGCGGTTGAGGAGATCCTCTACCCGGCGATGGAAGATTATGAGCTCGATCTGATCATCGGTGAAGGCCCCGCCGCGCGTTCAGTGAAGATATCGCTGTCGAAATTTACTCTGGTCGGTGCTACGACGCGCTCGGGTTTGCTGACTACGCCTTTGCGGGATCGCTTTGGAATACCTATCCGTCTCAATTTTTACACGATAGATGAACTCGAATTGGTGGTGTCGCGCGGCGCCCGCGTGCTGGGCATTCCGATTTCAAAGGATGGAGCGCGCGAGATCGCCCGCCGCGCCCGCGGCACGCCGCGCATTGCCGGGCGGCTGCTGCGCCGGGTGCGGGATTTCGCGCTGGTGGCCGGCAAGGAAATCATCGACCGTGCTGGAGCCGACCACGCGCTCGGTCATCTGGAGGTCGACGCGCTCGGCCTCGACCAGATGGACCGGCGTTATCTTACTGTAATCGCAATGAATTATGGCGGTGGTCCGGTTGGCGTCGAGACCATTGCCGCGGCGCTGTCGGAGCCGCGCGACGCCATCGAGGAGATCATCGAGCCCTATCTGGTGCAGCAGGGCTTCGTGCAGCGCACCCCGCGCGGCCGGGTGCTGACCGCCCATGCCTTCAAGCATATGGGCCTTGCGGTGCCGACGACGGTGAACCAGATGCCGCTGTTCGATGAGGGCGAGTAGGCGAATAAGATCGACGCCGCTGCCCCGCTAATGTAATTCACATTCACATGAACTGGTCCCGAAACGGCGAAACGCGCTCCTACCATCATGGCAACCTGCGGGAAGCCCTGATGCAGGGGACGCTCGACCTCATCGCCGAGAAGGGCATCGCCGGCGTCACCTTCGCCGAAGCGGCGCGGCGGGCAGGGGTGAGTGCGGCCGCGCCCTACCGGCATTTCCGCGACCGCGACGAGCTGATAGCCGCCGTCGCCACCACCGGCTTCGACCGCTTCGCCGAAGCGCTGAAAGCGGCGTGGCAGGAGGGTCGCCCATCACCGGCCGCCGCCTATGAGCGCATGGGGCGCGCCTATCTCGATTTCGCCCGCCACCAGCCGTCCTATTACATCGCCATGTTCGAATCCGGCGTGCCGCTGGAAGCGCATGAGGGATTGCAGGCGGCCGGCGCCGCCGCCTTTGCGGTGCTGCGCGAGGCGGCCGAAGTATTGGTCTCTCACATGCCGGGCCGGCCGCCGGCGTTGATGGTGGCGCTGCATACCTGGTCGCTGGCGCATGGCGTCGCCTCGCTGTTCGCCCGCGCCGACGGCGCCCGCCGCAAGCTGCCGATGACCCCGGACGAACTGCTGGAGGCCGGCTTTCTCGTCTATCTGAAAGGGCTGGGCGGGCCTTCCGACTGATCGGGCAACGCTACGGCATTGACAAAACCTACGGCCGCCTCCATATATGTAAATGTATTTAACATTAACCGGGACGGCAGCCATGGAGCTCGCTTACAAGCTCGACAGTTACGGCAAACCGGCCTGGATCGCGCTGACGGTGCTGGGCTTTATGGCCTGGTGGCCGCTCGGGCTGGCGATCCTGGCCTTTACCATCGGGAGTGGACGTATGGGTTGTGGTGGACGGCGCGGTTTCGCGCGTTGGCAGGAAGAGGGCGGCGAGGCGTTCCGCAACGCTTTCGGGCGCTGGGGACGCGGTATGCCATCGAGCGGCAACCGTGCCTTCGACGAGTACCGTGAAGAGACGCTGCGGCGCCTCGAAGACGAGCAGAAGGACTTCCGCGGCTTCCTCGATCGCCTGCGTCAGGCCAAGGACAAGGCGGAATTCGACCAGTTCATGGCCGACCGCCGTCGCCCGGCGCCGCAGAACCCCGAGCCGCCGGTGGACGGCGCTACGGGGAACTGACCCCGGTCGTCTTCGCATCTGCGTAAAATCTGGCCGCGCCCTTTGTTCACAAGGGGCGCGGTCTCGTTTATGAGGGCGGCATGAATGGACATGAACCTCGCGGGCAAGATCCTCGTGCGCCCAATCTGGATCCCCGCGAGCTCGCGGCGGATCCGTTTCTCCATCTTGCCGGGCGTCTGGTGCCGGGTGGCCATGTGCTGCCGGTGCGCGTCTATTACGAAGACACGGACTTCTCCGGCATCGTCTATCACGCCAACTACCTGAAATTCATGGAACGGGCGCGTTCCGACCATCTGCGCCTCATCGGCGTGGTGCAGGGCGATCTTTTCGGCGAGGCGCTGGCGGAAGCGCCCGGCTTCGCCTTCGTGGTGCGGGCGATGCAACTCGATTTCCTGCGCCCGGCCCGCATCGACGACGTGCTGGAGATCCATACCAGCCCGGTCGAGGTCGCCGGTGCGTCCATCACCCTGCTGCAAAAAGTGATGCGCCGCGGCGAATTGTTGATCGAGGGACGGGTGAAGGTGGCCTTCGTCTCGCAGGGGCGTGCCCGGCGCATCCCGGATTCCTTGCGCGCCGCCATGCGCGCGGCACAGGGCGAGGCGCCGTCGATCTGACCCGCCGGTGTTGCGGTGCCGCAACGCTAACGCGGCATTAACCCTAGCAAGTGCTTAATCAGCGTGGCGTGGGACGTTGGGCGCCCAAGTTTCGTCGGATTCACCGTCGAACAGGGGTAAGGCAAGTGGACGAAAGCCCTCGGCTCCCGTCGGGGCGTGTCCGTTCTTGTCGAATAAGCCGCCGTGGCGTCTGCGCGTGATGCGTGCCGTCCGTCCGAGTGGGCGGGCGGGCTCTGGTGCTTGAGGTTGAGATCATATGAACCCTGCCGATGTAGCGCAAACGGCCATGGCCGCCCCGAGCGCTGATCTTTCGCTGATCGGG
Organism: Ancylobacter defluvii; assembly: GCF_018390605.1. Lineage (GTDB taxonomy): Bacteria > Pseudomonadota > Alphaproteobacteria > Rhizobiales > Xanthobacteraceae > Ancylobacter > Ancylobacter defluvii. The sequence continues at coordinate 265,688 of NZ_JAHBGD010000012.1, read as the reverse complement.
CTGTTCCTTCAGGCGCATTTTATCGTCAAGCTGGTGATGGCCGGCCTCGTGCTCGCCTCGATCTGGGTTTGGGCGATCATTATCGACAAGACCATCCTGTTCGCCCGCATGAAGCGGCAGATGGATCGTTTCGAGCAGACCTTCTGGTCCGGCCAGAGCCTCGAGGAATTGTATCGCTCGCTGTCGTCGCGGCCGAACCACGCGATGGCGGCGATCTTCGTGGCGGCTATGCGGGAGTGGAAGCGCTCCTATGAGGGGGGCGCTCGTTCCTTCGCCGGCCTGACCCAGCGGCTCGACAAGGTGATGGACGTTACCGTCGCCCGTGAGGTCGAGCGGCTGGAGGCGCGGCTTCTAGTGCTGGCGACGGTCGGCTCGGCTGGCCCCTTCATCGGCCTGTTCGGTACGGTCTGGGGCATCATGACCGCCTTCCAGTCGATCGCCGCGTCGAAGAACACCAGCCTCGCTGTGGTGGCGCCCGGTATTGCCGAAGCCCTTTTCGCAACGGCAATCGGCCTTATCGCCGCCATCCCGGCGACGATTTTCTACAACAAGTTCGTGTCACAGGTGAACCGGCTGGCGCTGCGGCTGGAGGGCTTCGCTGACGAGTTCTCCGCCATCCTGTCGCGCCAAATCGACGAACGGGGCTGACGCGCATGGGTATGTCGGGAGGCGGAGGCGGGGGCTGGCAGTCGCGACGTTCGCGTCGTCGCGGCGGCGGCGGTGCCGTCATGTCCGAGATCAACGTTACGCCGATGGTCGACGTGATGCTGGTGCTGCTCATCATATTCATGGTAGCGGCGCCGATGCTCACCGTCGGCGTGCCGCTAGATTTGCCGCAGACGCAAGCGCAGGCGGTCTCGCAGGATCGCGAGCCGCTGGTCGTCTCCATAGATAATCAGGGCAAGGTCTTCCTGCAGGACAGCCAAATCTCGGTCGAGGAACTCGTGCCGAAGCTGCAGGCGATCGCCAAGGCCGGCTATGACGAACGTATCTTCGTGCGCGGCGACAAGACGGTCGACTATGGCGCGGTGATGAAGGTCATGGGCCGTCTGTCGGGTGCCGGCTTCAAGCGCGTCGCGCTGGTTTCCGAAGTCGAGCAGGGGAGCTGAGCGGCATGCGCGCGGGTCTCGTCTCTTCGGCCGCCCTTCACATCGGCATCATCGGCTTCATGGCCATCTCCTTCGCGTCTCCTAGCCCCTATGAGATCGTGCAGGAATCCATGCCGATCGACATCGTCTCCGATTCGGAGCTGTCGAAGATGATGGCCGGCAAGAAGGATGCTCCGAAGGCCGAGGCGCCCAAACCGGTGGTGGAGAAGATCGACGCCCCCAAGCAGGCGGAAAATCTCGACGCCAAGGTCTCGGAAAAGCCCGAGATCAAGGCGGCGAAGGAAGCCGCGGCACCTCCTCCTCCCCCGCCGCCACCGCCTGACGCGAAACCCGAGCCGACGCCGCCTCAGCAGCAAGCGGAGGCCAAGCCACCGGAGCCGAAGCCGGCGCCGCAGCAGCCGCAGGCGAAGCCCGAACCGGCGCCGCCTAAGGACGCCGAATCGATGGCAGCCAAACCGCCGGAGCCGAAGAAGGACGAGCCGAAGCCGGCGCAGACGGCCCAGGCCGCGCCGCCTCCGCCGCCGGCTCCACCGAAAAAGCCGAAGGACATTCCTCCCAAGGTGGTGCAGGCGCCGCCGAAGGAGCAGCGCGACTTCAATCCCAACCAGATCGCGGCGCTGCTGAACAAGCAGGATCCCCGGCGCCAGGCCGCGCTTGGCGACACGATGAACTCGATGGCGTCCTTGGGGGCGACCCGTGGTGATGCGAACTCGCTCTCGCAAACCGAGATCGACGCGCTCCGCGCCTATATCCGCCAGTTCTGGTCGCTGCCGGCAGGCGGCGTGGATGTCGAGCGGATCACGGTGTCGATCCGCTTCATTCTGGGCCCCGACCGTCGGCTCCAGGGCGCTCCGCAACTGGTGGAAGTCCAGAGCGCGGGGAACCCCTATGCCAAGGTCGTCCAGGAGACGGCGATGCGCGCCGTCAATCTGGCCGCCCATCAGGACAACCCGTTTCCGATGCTGCGGCCGGAAAAATATGAAACTTGGCGGGATCTGACGGTCGATTTCAATCCTTCCATGCTGAATTACTGATAGGACCGCTCGTCCGAGGTCGAGATCTAATGATGACGTACAAGAATCCGGAAGGTTGCGACCTCATCGGTCGGAGGTCGGTGGTGGCCGGGATGGCCGCTCTCGGAGGGGGCCTGCTCATCCCCAGTCGCAGCCAGGCGGCTCTGCGTCTCGACGTCACCTCCGGCTCGGTCCAGCCGCTCCCCATTGCCATCACGGAATTCGTCGGCGGTGGCAGTGCGCAGGATGCCGAGGCCGGCAAGGGCGTGACCCAGATCATCACCGCCGATCTGCGCCGTTCCGGTCTGTTCGCGCCGATCGACCCTGCGGCCTTCGTCGAGAAGATCACCAATCCGGACGCTTCGCCGCGGTTCCAGGACTGGCGGGTGATCAACTCGCAGGCGCTGGTGACCGGTCGCATGACCCGCCAGCCCGATGGGCGCGTCAAGGCGGAGTTCCGCCTGTGGGACGTGTTCGCCGGCCAGCAGCTGATCGGCCAGCAATACTTCACCCAGCCAGAGAACTGGCGCCGCGTCGCCCATATCATCGCCGACGCGATCTATGAACGCCTGACCGGCGAGAAGGGTTATTTCGACACTCGCATCGTCTTTGTCGACGAGAGCGGCGCGAAGGAAAAGCGGATCAAGCGGCTCGCCATCATGGACCAGGATGGCGCCAACGTGACTTACCTGACCCGCGGTGACGACCTCGTGCTGACGCCGCGCTTCTCGCCGACCAGCCAGGAAATCACCTATATGAGCTATGGCCGCGCCGAGCCGCGCGTCTATCTGCTCAATATCGAGAACGGCCAGCGCGAGGTGGTCGGAAACTTCCCGAATATGAGTTTCTCGCCGCGCTTCGCGCCGGACGGGCAGCGGGTGATCCTGTCGTTGCAGCAGGGCGGCAACTCCAACATCTTCGTCATGGACCTGCGTTCCAAGGCGACGACGCGGCTCACCGACACCTCGGCGATCGACACCGCACCCTGCTATTCGCCGGACGCCTCGCAGATCTGCTTCGAGAGCGATCGTGGCGGCACGTCGCAGATCTACATCATGAACCCGGACGGCTCGAACCAGCATCGCATCTCCTTCGGGGAGGGGCGCTATTCGACGCCAGTGTGGTCGCCGCGCGGCGACGTGATCGCCTTCACCAAGCAGGGAGGCGGTCATTTCGCCATCGGTGTCATGCGTCCCGATGGGTCGGGCGAGCGCATTCTGACCGAGGGGTATCACAATGAGGGGCCCACCTTCGCGCCCAATGGCCGGGTAATCATGTTCTTCCGCGACCCCTCCGGGGCGGCGGGGCCGCAACTCTATTCGGTCGACATCACCGGCTATAACGAGCAGCGCATCCCGACCCCGAGCTATGCGTCCGATCCGGCGTGGTCGCCGCTGCGCTCGTGACCGGCGCGCTACGCCGGGCCGCAGCGTTAGGACTTGATTAACCATAATGGGCGGTTTCGACGATCCGCCCGATTTTGGCGTTTCCAGCAAGGTTTCGTAAAGGTTGACGGAACCTTCGATTAACCAGATGAGTGCTAGATCGGGTTCGCCCCGGTCGTGGGGATTGAGGAGTTGAGCGGAATGATCCGTATGTTGCGCCATATCGGCGGGGCACGTGTCGCCCTTGTTGTCGGTCTTGCTATGCTTGCGGCCGCCTGCGCCAAAAATCCGATGGACGGGCAGGGTGCCGGCATGGGCCAGCTTGGCTCCGCGCCTGCGGGTAGTCCGCAGGAGTTCATCGTGTCGGTCGGCGACCGCGTGTTCTTCGAGAGCGACCAGTCCGATGTGTCGCCTCAGGGGCGGGCGACGCTGGACAAGCAGGCGCAGTGGCTCGCACAGTATAATCGCTATACCTTCACCATCGAAGGTCATGCCGACGAGCGCGGCACGCGCGAGTACAACATCGCGCTCGGCGCCCGCCGCGCCCAGAGCGTGCGTGATTACCTCGCCAGCCGCGGCATCGATGGCAACCGCATGCGTACCATCTCCTACGGCAAGGAGCGCCCGGTGGCGGTGTGCAACGACATTTCCTGCTGGTCGCAGAACCGTCGCGCGGTCACGGTGCTGAACGCCACGGGTTCTTGATCCGGGCGGCTCGCCGCCATTCCCAAGCCCGGTCGGCGCTCTGCTCCGGCCGGGTTTTCTTTTGTGCGCCAGGCTGACGGCAGGTCAAATTTTGGACGCGATCGAGCCGGTATGTTCAAATGGTTCGGCGCTGTGCTTCCGGCCGGCGCCGCTTGTCATCGAGGCCAGTACCCTTCGCCATGATTCCGTTCACCGCGCGTCTGTCCACCGTTTTCGCCTGTGTCGCCCTGATCATGGCGGCACCGGCCGTCGATACCGCCTTCGCCCAGGCGGATAATAATTTCTTCGGCAATATCTTCCGGCCGCCGGGCCAGGTGCGTCCCAACAACCAGCCGGCCCAGCCGGTGGAGATACCCGACGAGGGAATCTCGGTGCGCATCGACCGCATCGAGAACCAGCTGCGGCAGATGACCGGCATGATCGAGCAGCTGCAGTATCGGAACCAGCAGCTCGAGACGCAGGTCAAGCATCTGCAGGAGCAGCTCGACATGCGCATGAGCGGCGGTGCAGCTCCGCGGGCGCCGTTGACCGAACCGGGCGCGGCGCCGACCCAGCCGGGCCGCCGTTCCGATGCCTTCGATCCCTCGCAGCAGCCGGCGGCGCCGGGTGCGCCGCGTCCGCTCGGCACCACGCCGTCCTCGGCGCCGGGCGGCGGTAACGCGCCGATGGATCTCGGCAGCCTGTCGGGTGCAGTGGCGGGCGGCGGCCAAGTGGCGACGCTGCCGCCATCCGGCAGTTCCAAGGATCTGTATGATCTCGGCGTCGGCTATCTGCAGCGGCAGGATTACGCTCTGGCATCGCAGACCTTCAAGGGCTTCGTGCAGAAATATCCGAATGACCGGCTGCTGCCGGACGTTTATTACGGGCTCGGCGAGGCGGATTATTCGCGACAGTCCTACAAGGAAGCGGCGCAGAGCTTCCTGAAAGTGTCGGCCGACTATCCCAATGCGGTGAAGGCACCCGACGCGCTTCTGCGCCTCGGTCAGTCGCTGGCGGCGATCGGCGAGAAGGATGCCGCCTGCGCGACGCTCAATGCCGTCAACAACAAGTACCCGCGCGCCTCCGCCTCCATCAAGCAGGGAGTGGAGCGGGAGCAGAAGCGTGCCGGCTGCTGATAGCAGATCGGCCGGCGATTTCTCGCCCGGCGCGGAGTGGAGCGTCGAACGATTGGCGTCTTTATTCGCCTGCTTTCTCCCGCATAGTACGGTGCTGCTGGCCGTTTCGGGTGGCCCGGATTCCACTGCGCTGATGCTGCTGGCGGGGCAATGGCGTAGCGCCATTGCCCGTGGTCCAATTTTGCACGTGGCCAGCGTGGATCACGGCTTGCGCCCCGAAGCCGCGGATGAAGCAGTGGCTGTAGGCCGCCTGGCGGCCTGCGTCGGACTGCCGCATGATGTTTTACATCTGGATGCGCCGCTTGCCGGCGGCGGCTTGCAGGAAGCGGCACGCACCGGCCGTTATGCCGTGCTGGCCGCCCACGCGCGCGCCATCGGTGCGACGGCGATCGCCACCGCCCACACGCTCGACGATCAGGCGGAAACAGTGCTGTTCCGCTTGATGCGCGGTTCCGGTCTTTCCGGCCTTGCCGGCATGCCGGCCGAGCGTCCGATGCACGACGTTGCCCTGCTGCGCCCGCTGCTCGGGCTGCGCAAGGACGACCTGATCGCCGCTTGCCGTCGCGCCGGGGTCGACTTCGTCGAGGATCCTTCCAACCGGGACCCGCGCTTCGCCCGCGCCCGGCTGCGGCTACTGCTGCCGTTGCTGGAAAAGGAAGGACTTGGCGCCGACCGGCTGGCGCGTTTCGCCGCCCGGGTCGCCCGCGCCGATGCGGCACTGGAGGTTGCGGTGGACGAGGCCGCGGGACGGTTGCTGGCAACAACGTCGCCCGCCACGTTCCGCCTGTCGCGTCCCGCCTATCTGGATCTTCCCGACGAGATCGGCCTGCGCCTGCTGGGACGGGCAATCCGCGCCACCGGCACCGAAGGGGCGCCGGAGCTCGGCAAGCTAGAAGCGCTGCACGGATGGATTCGCGCCGGTGGCACCGGAGCGCGTACGCTGGCCGGCGTGCTGCTGCGCGTCACCTCCAAGGCGATAGTTGTCACCCTGGCGCCGGCCCGCCGGCCTGCCGGCAAGGCTTCTGACGTTAATTTGCATGGAGGGGCAAAGATGGTTTCGGTGGTGCATCTTGGCAAGGATCGAGGCCGGACCTAAATTACGATACGATAAAGGGAGGGCCGCCAGCGCCGGCGGCACCCAGCGCCGGGCGTAATCCGGCGCCGAAAGGACCATGATGAACGCCAATATTCGGAATTTCGCCCTCTGGGTGATCATCGTTCTCCTGCTGCTGGCGCTCTTCTCGCTGTTCCAGAATCCGGCGCAGCGTCAGGCCGCAAACGACATCAGCTTCTCCCAGCTCCTCAACGAGGTGGATCAGGGCCGTGTGCGCGACGTCGTCATCCAGGGGCCGGAGATTACCGGTGCCTTCACCGACGGACGCACCTTCCAGACCTATTCGCCCAACGATCCCTCGCTGGTGCAGCGCCTCTACGGCAAGGGCGTGTCGATCACCGCCAAGCCGCTGACCGACAATGTCCCGTGGTTCGTGAGCCTGCTGATCTCCTGGCTGCCGTTCATCGCGCTGATCGGCGTGTGGATCTTCCTGTCCCGGCAGATGCAGGGCGGCGCCGGCAAGGCGATGGGCTTCGGCAAGAGCCGCGCCAAGCTGCTGACCGAGGCGCATGGCCGTGTCACCTTCGAGGACGTCGCCGGCATCGACGAGGCCAAGAGCGACCTTACCGAGATCGTCGAGTTCCTGCGTGATCCGCAGAAATTCCAGCGGCTCGGCGGGCGCATCCCGCGCGGCGTGCTGCTGGTCGGCCCTCCCGGCACCGGTAAGACGCTGCTCGCCCGCGCCATCGCTGGCGAGGCCAATGTGCCGTTCTTCACTATTTCGGGCTCCGACTTCGTCGAGATGTTCGTCGGCGTCGGCGCCAGCCGCGTGCGCGACATGTTCGAGCAAGCGAAGAAGAACGCGCCGTGCATCATCTTCATCGACGAAATCGACGCGGTCGGCCGTCATCGCGGCGCCGGTCTCGGCGGTGGCAATGACGAGCGCGAGCAGACGCTGAACCAGTTGCTGGTCGAGATGGACGGCTTCGAGGCCAATGAGGGCATCATCCTGATTGCCGCGACCAACCGTCCCGACGTGCTCGACCCGGCGCTGCTGCGTCCCGGCCGCTTCGACCGTCAGGTCATCGTGCCGAACCCGGACGTGGTCGGCCGCGAGCAGATCCTGAAGGTGCATGCCCGCAAGATTCCGGTTGCCCCGGACGTGAACCTCAAGGTGATCGCCCGCGGCACCCCCGGCTTCTCCGGTGCCGATCTCGCCAACCTCTGCAACGAGGCCGCTCTTATGGCTGCCCGGCGCAACAAGCGCATGGTGACGATGAGCGACTTCGAGGACGCCAAGGACAAGGTGATGATGGGAGCGGAGCGTCGCTCGCTGGTCATGACCGAGGACGAGAAGATGCTGACCGCTTATCACGAAGGTGGTCATGCCATCGTCGCGCTGAAGGTGCCGGCGACCGATCCGGTGCACAAGGCGACCATCATCCCGCGCGGTCGCGCGCTCGGCATGGTCATGCAGCTGCCGGAGCGCGACAAGCTGTCGATGTCCTACGAGCAGATGACCTCGCGCCTCGCCATCATGATGGGCGGGCGCGTGGCGGAAGAGCTGATCTTCGGCCATGACAAGGTCACCTCCGGCGCCGCTTCCGACATCGAGCAGGCCACCCGCCTCGCCCGCATGATGGTCACGCGCTGGGGCTTCTCCGACAAGCTCGGCCAGGTTGCCTATGGCGAGAACAATGACGAGGTGTTCCTCGGCATGTCGATGCAGCGTCAGCAGAACGTTTCCGAAGCCACGGCGCAGACCATCGACAGCGAAGTGCGGCGCTTGGTCGATGAAGGCTATGTCGAGGCAACACGCATCCTGACCGAGAGCAAGGACCAACTCGAGGCGCTGGCGCGTGGGCTTCTCGAATACGAGACGCTGTCGGGTGACGAGATCATCAACCTGCTCGATGGCCATCCGCCGGTGCGTGATACCACGGTGGAGCCGGCCAATGTGCGCGGATCGGTGGTGCCGAGCGCCGGCAAGAACCGGCCACCCCGTCCCGATGCCGGCATGGAGCCGCAGCCGCAGGCGTGACAGGTATCGTTTGCATGCCACGAAACCCCGGCCTCGTGCCGGGGTTTTTGTTTGCGCCGCGGCGAGGGGCATCCTGGAAGGCGCCGCAACGCGGGTATTCGTTGGCGAAAGAAACGCTTACACTTTGTGAAGCCTCTTCGGCCATGTTGAATGCTACATGGGCACAATGGAGGAAGCGCGTGAGCGAATCCTTCTACGTTATTTAACGGATACGCGCTGGGCCAGCGTGCAGCCTGACAGGCCGGAGACCTTTGATGACGCGCAAATATTTTGGGACGGACGGCATTCGCGGCCGGGCGAACGGCGTCATTACTCCGGAACTTGCCCTGCATGTGGGTATGGCGGCGGGCCTGGTGTTCCAACGAGGCGAGCACCGCCATCGCGTCGTCATCGGCAAGGACACCCGCCTGTCCGGCTATATGATCGAAAACGCTCTGGTGGCCGGCTTCACCTCGGTAGGCATGGACGTGCTTCTGCTCGGCCCGATGCCGACACCGGCCGTCGCCATGCTGACCCATTCCATGCGCGCCGATCTCGGCGTCATGATCTCCGCGTCGCACAATCCGTTCGACGATAACGGCATCAAGCTTTTCGGCCCCGACGGCTACAAGCTGTCCGATGCCATCGAGGCGGAGATCGAGGAACTGCTCGGCGCCGACATGTCGGCCAAGCTCGCAGCACCGATCAAGATCGGCCGCGCCAAGCGGGTCGAGAGCGTGCATGCCCGCTATATCGAGTTCGCCAAGCGCACACTGCCGCGCAATCAGTCTTTCGACGGCATTCGCGTGGTGGTCGACTGTGCCAATGGCGCCGCCTATCGCGTGGCACCGGAGGCGCTGTGGGAACTGGGCTGCGACGTCGTGACCATCGGCGACAAGCCGGACGGATTCAATATCAACCGCGAGGTCGGCTCCACCTCGCCTGAGGCGCTGATGGCCAAGGTGCGCGAAGTGCGCGCCGATATCGGCATTGCGCTCGACGGCGATGCCGATCGGGTGCTGATCGTCGACGAGAAGGGCCATCTGGTCGATGGCGACCAGTTGATGGCGGTGGTCGCGGCGAGCTTCAAGGAAGACGGCCGTCTTTCGCGCAACGGTGTCGTTGCCACGGTGATGTCCAATCTCGGCCTAGAGCGGTATTTCCACTCCCTCGGCCTGTCGCTGGAGCGCACCGCGGTTGGCGACCGCTATGTGCTCGAGCACATGCGCGCGCATGGCTTCAATGTGGGTGGTGAACAGTCCGGTCATATCATCCTGTCCGACTATTCCACCACCGGCGACGGCCTGGTGGCGGCGCTGCAGGTGCTGGCGGTGGTGCAGCGTCTCGGCCGGCCCGTGTCCGAGGCGTGCCACCGTTTCGATCCCTTGCCGCAGATTCTCAAGAATGTCCGTTACAAGGCCGGCAAGCCGCTGGAGATCGACAGCGTGCAGAAGGCGATCGCCGCCGCCGAACTCAAGCTCAACAGCCATGGACGCCTGTTGATTCGTCCCTCGGGCACCGAGCCGGTCATCCGTGTCATGGCCGAGGGCGACGATCGCGACCTCGTCGAGTCCGTGGTGAACGATGTCGTCGACGCGGTGGCGGCGGCGGCCTGAGGACTGCTTTCGCTACGCTCGGCTCAGTTGTTGGTCCGGTGCAGCAGCCCGCGATAGATTTCGTCGTCGTCGCACAGGCCGGCCAGCCGGCCGAGATTGTCGACCAGCAGGATCGGCAAGGTCGTGTGCTGCTTCAGTTCGATGGCGGCTCTCAACTTCAGGTCGACCGGGGCGACGATGCCGTCGCACAGGCGCGCCGCTTCGTCGTCAATGCGGCCGGCCTCACCATCGGCGACGGCGAGCCGTCCCTCGCGCCCATCGAGATCGAGGCTGACCGGGCGGTTCTCCTCGTCGACCCGCAGGCGGATGCGCCCGGCGCCGTCCAGCATCACGTTCGCCCCCTCGCGCGGCAGGGAGGCCGCCGGGCGCATCACCGCCGTGCCGCGCAACACGTTGAGCGGGTTCATGTGCTTCACGAATTCGGCGACATAGGCATTGGCCGGGCGCAGCAGGATGTCCTCCGCGGTGCCGGCCTGCACGATGCGCCCGCCTTCCATGATGGCGATCTTGTTGCCGAGCTTGAGTGCCTCGTCGAGATCGTGGCTGACGAAGACGATAGTCTTGTGGATGCGCCGTTGCAGGTCGAGCAATTCGTCCTGCAACTTGTCGCGGATCAGCGGATCGAGTGCCGAGAACGGTTCGTCCATCAACAGGATGTCGGCGTCGGTGGCGAAGGCGCGGGCGAGGCCGACACGCTGCTGCATGCCACCGGAGAGTTCGTGGGTGAACTTGCCGGCCCAGTTGGTCAGCCCGACCATGGCAAGTTTCTCATCGACGATGCGCGTGCGCTCCGCGACGCCCATGCCGCGTAATTCCAGCCCGAAGCCGACATTGTCGCGTACCGTGCGCCAGGGCAGCAGGCCGAACTGCTGGAACACCATGGAGACGGTGTGCATGCGCAGGTCGCGTAGCGTCGCCTCGTCACAGCGGGCGACGTCTACCAGCTGCCCGCTGTGCTCGACGAATACCTCGCCGCGGGCGACCTCGTTCAGCCGGTTGACGGCGCGCAGGATGGTGGACTTGCCTGAACCGGACAGGCCCATCAACACGCAGATCTCACCGCGCTCGATGGCGAGATTGACGTCGGCAGCGCCGAGCACGGCGCCGGTCCTGCCAAGGATCTCCTCGCGGTTGCGGCCCTCGTCGATGAGCTTGAGCGCACCCTTCTGGTCGGCGCCGAACACGATGTCGACATGACGGAATTCCACGGCGGGCATGGCGCGATCTCCTAGCCTTTGCGCCGGGGTGCCGGCCGCTTGCAGACGCGGTCCAGCACGATGGCAAGCACGACGATGGCGAGCCCAGCCTCGAAGCCCATGGCGATGTTGACCGAGTTCAATGCCCGCACCACCGGCTTGCCGAGGCCGTCGGCACCGACCAGGGCGGCGATCACCACCATGGACAGGCTCAGCATGATGCATTGGGTTATGCCGGCCATGATGGTTGGCAGCGCATAGGGCAACTCGATCTTGAACAGCATCTGCATGCGGGTGGCGCCGAAGGCCTTGCCGGCCTCGGTGAGATTGGCGGGTACCGAGGAAATGCCGAGATGGGTGAGGCGGATCGGTGCGGGAATGGCGAAGATCACCGTCGAGATCAGTCCCGGCACCACGCCGAGGCCGAACAGCACCAGCGTCGGAATCAGGTAGACGAAGGTGGGGATGGTCTGCATCAGGTCGAGCACCGGATGGAGCGCCGCATAGAGCCAAGGCCGGTGGGCGGCGGCGATACCGATCGGCACTCCCGCTACCACGCAGACCAGCGTGGCGCACAGCACCAGCGACAGCGTCTCCATCGTCGCCTGCCAGTAGCCGAGATTGGCGACCAGCAGCAGCGCGCCGACGATGAACACCACAAGCCCGACCGAGCGGTGCACCAGCCAGGCGGCCAGCGCGAACAGGGCGATCAGCAGCAGCGGCGGCACGAAAAGCAGTGCGCTGGTAAGGGCAGCGATCAGCGCTCCCAGCACCAGGGAGATGAAGTCGAACACGCTCTGTCCATGCTCGGTGAGCAGGTCGACGGCGTTCTTCAGCCACAAGCCGAGCGGGATCTTGTGCGCGGTCAGCCAGTCATAGATGGGCCAGTCAAACATGGACGTTCTCCATGGACGCACCTCGAGCGCGCTCCGACGCTTGAGCGTCGTGGCCGGTCCGCGGGCAACAGGCCTCCTCCGGTGGATGCCGAGAAGGCCTGTCGTGCTGCGTCAGACGATCTCAGAGTCCGAGGCTCTTCTTCACCGCTGGCACGGCCGGCTGGCCGTCGATGGTGGTCACGCCGGCGAGCCACGGCTCCCAGATGGTGGGATTGTCCTTCAGCCACTTCTTGGCTGCGGCGCCGGGCTCGACGGCGTCGAACAGGATGTAACCCATCACCACATTCTCGTCGCCGAGCGAGAACTTCAGGTTCTTGATCAGCGCGCCGACATTCGGGCAGTCGGTGACATAGCCGGCGCGGGTGTTGGTGTAGACGGTGGCGCCGCCATAGTTCGGGCCGAAAACCTCGTCGCCGCCCTCAAGATATTTCAGTGGGAACTTCGAGTTCATCGGGTGCGGCTCCCAGCCGAGGAAGACCACCGCTTCCTTGCGCTTGCTGGCACGCTCCACCTGCGCCAGCATGCCCTGTTCGCTGGATTCGACGAGATCGAAGCCCTTCAGGCCGAACTTGTCGTCCTTGATCATGTCGAGGATCAGCCGGTTGCCGTCATTGCCCGGCTCGATGCCGTAGATCTTGCCGCCGAGCTTGTCCTTGAACTTGGCGATATCGGCGAAGGATTTCAGGCCTTCGTCATAGAGATAGGACGGGACGGCGAGCGTATATTTGGCGCCTTCGAGATTGACGCCGATGACCTCGACGGTCTTGTCGTCGCGATAGGGCTTGAGGTCGGCTTCCATGGTCGGCATCCAGTTGCCGAGGAAGACATCGATGTCCTTGGTCTGCATCGATTTGTAGGTGACCGGCACCGACAGCACCTGCGTCTTCGGCGTATAGCCGAGCGCTTCCAGCAGGGCGGAGGTGATGGCGGTGGTCGCGGTGATGTCGGTCCAGCCGACATCGGCGAATTTGACCGTCTTGCAGGCGGCCGGTTCGGCAGCCTGCGCGCCCTGCCAGGCGGTGGGAGTGGCAAGGACAGTCAGGCCGAGAAGCATGGTGGCAATGGTGGAGAGGCTGCGCATCGTTCGCTGTTCCCGTTATGTCAAGGAACTGGCCGGTAGCCCGCCGCTTAACGGGATCCGCGCGTGGAAGACGACGCGCGGGCGGCATGCTCGACGGTCCAGCGTCTTGCTTCCGGCAGTCTAGCCGGAAGGAGAGGTCTATGCATCCCGGCCGCTTGCGGCTCTTTTGAATGACAATTCAATAACGATTTCGCGCTTTTGTCATGCGTAATTTTTCGACGCTGAAAACCTGTCGATGATTGCTATTTCGGCAAGGGGTGTTCCAGCCTTCCCTTCCGTCGTCGAGCGGCCCTTCGGCGGAGCTCAAGAGGTTCGACATCGTCTGTCGGCTCAGTTATTGTATCATTGATCAATAGCATGTCGGATGGAGGCCGCCTCATGGACAATTCTGCCCGCCAGGATGAAGCCGCCGTCACCGGTGGGCGGCGGCGCGAAAGCGAGGAGGTCCGCCGCCAGCAGCTTATCGAGGCGACGATCGATTCGCTTGCCGAGATTGGCTTCAACGCATCGACGCTGGCGCAGATCGCCGGTCGCGCCGGCGTCTCCCCCGGACTGGTTGCGCATTATTTCGGCGACAAGGACGGGTTGCTGGAGGCGACGCTGCGCTTTCTCGCCGCGCGGGTGGCGCGTGGAACCGCCTGGCGCCTCGCCGCCGCCGCATCGCCGCGCGAGCGGGTCGAGGCGGTGATCGAGGCCAACCTGGCGCCGGAGGAATTCGGCAAGCCGAGCAGCAGCGTCTGGCTCGCCTTCTGGGGACAGGCCTTGCATTCCGAACGCCTGCGACGGGTGCAGAAGGTCTACCAGTCGCGCATGCGTTCCAATCTGCGCCACGCGCTGCGCCCGCTTGTACGCGAGGAGGAGGCTGACCGTGCCGCCATCGCGGTGGCGGCGATCATCGATGGCCTTTGGCTGCGCTCGACGCTGTCGGCCACGGGCGAGACCGATTCCACCTCGGCGCGCGCGATCGCCACCGCCTTCGTCGATGCGCAGATCGCCGCCGCACCGCGGAACTCCGTCGTCGGTGCGCCCGCCATTTTGCGCTCGAGGCATTTCGAGACCGTCAATCCGGCGACAGGCGAGGTGCTCGCGGAGATCGCGATCGACGGTGAAGCGGAGATCGAGGCGGCTGTCGCGGCCGCCCGCAAGGGTCAGAAGCTCTGGGCGGTGATGACCGGCGCCGAGCGCGGGCGCGTTCTCAAGCGGGTCGCCGACATTCTGCGCAGCCGCAACGACGAACTAGCCCGGCTGGAAACGCTCGATACCGGCAAGCCGATCCAGGAGACCAGCGTTGTCGACGTGCTCTCCGGCGCTGACTGCATCGACTATTATGCCGGCCTCGCCGCGACCCTCGCCGGGGAACATGTCGATCTCGGTCCCGGCGCCTTCGGCTATACCCGCCGGGAGCCGCTGGGCGTCGTTGCCGGCATCGGCGCCTGGAACTACCCGTTGCAGATCGCCTGCTGGAAGTCGGCGCCGGCGCTCGCCTGCGGCAATGCGATGATCTTCAAGCCGGCGGAACTGACCCCGCTCACCGCGGTGAAGCTCGCCGAGATCATGCGCGAGGCCGGCGTGCCGGACGGCGTGTTCCAGGTGGTGCAGGGCTTCGCCGATACCGGGCGACTGCTCACACGTCATCCGAATATCGCCAAGGTATCGCTCACTGGCGAGGTCGGCACGGGCAAGAAGGTGATGGCGGATGCCAGCGCCACGCTGAAGCAGGTGACGCTGGAACTCGGCGGCAAGTCACCGCTGATCGTGTTCGAGGATACCGATCTCGACGATGCGGTCTCCGGCGCGCTGCTCGCCAATTTCTATTCCGCCGGTGAGGTCTGTTCCAACGGTACCCGCGTCTTCGTGCATGAGAGCGTGCGGTCGGCGTTTCTTGAGAAGCTGGTCGCGCGTGTCGAGAAGATGGTGGTCGGCGACCCGCTCGACCCGGCGACGCAGGTCGGGGCGCTGATCTCGCAGCCGCATATGGAGAAGGTGCTCTCCTATATCGCCCGGGGGCGGGCGGGTGGAGCGAAGCTGCTCACGGGAGGCTACCGAGTAACGGAAGGTGGTCTCGACCGCGGCTGCTTCGTCGCGCCGACAGTGTTCGACGGCTGTCACGACGACATGGCCATTGTCCGCGAGGAGATCTTCGGCCCGGTGATGGCGGTGCTCTCCTTCGAAGACGAGGCGGAGGTGGTCTCGCGCGCCAACGACACAAGGTTCGGCCTCGCCGCAGGGGTGTTTACCCGCGATCTCGCCCGCGCCCACCGGGTGATCGCGCGGCTGGAGGCCGGCACCTGCTGGATCAACCATTACAACGTCACCCCGATCGAACTGCCCTTCGGCGGCGTCAAACAGTCCGGGCTGGGGCGCGAGAACGGCAAGGCGGCGATCGAGCACTACACGCAGCTGAAAAGTGTCTACGTCAATCTCGGTTCGGTCGAGGCGCCTTACTGATGACCGGCGCCGGCGCGAAGTTCGACCAGGAGTTCGATTACGTCATCGTCGGCGCCGGCTCGGCGGGTTGCGTGCTGGCCGAGCGACTGACCGCCAGCGGCGAGAACCGGGTGCTGGTGCTGGAGTTCGGTGGCTCCGACCGCTCGATCTTCATCCAGATGCCCAGCGCGCTGTCCATTCCGATGAATATGCCGCGCTATAGCTGGATGTATGAGAGCGAACCCGAGCCGGGTCTCGGCGGGCGGCGCCTGCATTGCCCGCGCGGCAAGGTGCTGGGCGGCTCTTCCTCGATCAACGGCCTCGTCTACGTCCGCGGCAATCCCGCCGATTTCGACGGTTGGCAGGAGCAGGGCGCGCAGGGCTGGTCCTATGCCGACGTGCTGCCCTATTTTCGCCGGGCCGAGAGCCGGCAGGAGGGCGGTGACGCATATCGCGGCGGCGATGGGCCGCTTTCCACCCGCTATGGCTCGCTTGCCAACCCGCTGCATCATGCCTTCCTCGAAGCGGCGCGGCAGGCGGGTTACCCGGCCAGCGACGACGTCAACGGATACGCCCAGGAAGGCTTCGGGCGCATGGACATGACGGTGAAGGACGGCGTGCGCTGGTCTGCCGCCAACGCCTATCTGCGTCCGGCGATGAAGCGGGACAATCTCAAGGTCGAGACGCATGCGCGGGTGACGCAGGTGGTATTCGAGGGGCGCCGGGCGGTCGGCGTCGCCTATGAGCGCGGCGGCGTGCGCCGGCAGGTGCGGGCGACGCGCGAGGTGATCCTCGCTGGTGGACCGATCAACTCGCCGCAGCTGCTCAAGCTGTCCGGCGTGGGGCCGGCGGCGGAACTGCGCGGCTTCGGCATCGATATGGTCGCAGACCGGCCGGGGGTGGGCGAAAATCTGCAGGACCATCTCGAATTCTATTTCCAGGTCGCCTGCAAACAGCCGATCACCCTTTATTCGTCCATGGGCTTGGTGGCCCGCGCGGGCATAGGCTTGCGCTGGCTGCTGCGGAGGGATGGACTCGGCGCCACCAACCATTTCGAGAGCTGTGGCTTCATCCGGTCGCGGCCGGGCGTGGCCTCTCCCGACATCCAGTATCACTTCCTGCCGCTGGCCGTGACCTATGACGGTCAGGGCCTCGCTTCCGAGCATGGTTTTCAGGCCCATGTCGGGCCGATGCGCTCAAAGAGCCGTGGCTGGGTGCGGCTGCGCTCGGCCGATCCCGCCGACAAGCCGCGGCTCTTCTTCAACTATATGAGCCATCCCGACGACTGGACGGAAATGCGGGCCTGCGTGCGGCTCACGCGCGAGATCTTTGCCCAGAAGGCGTTCGATCGCTATCGCGGTCGCGAGATCCAGCCGGGGGCCGATGTGGTGGACGATGAGGCCATCGACGGCTTCATCCGCGACAAGGTGGAGAGCGCCTATCACCCCTCCTGCACCTGCAAGATGGGCGCGCTCGCCGATCCGCTGGCGGTGGTCGATCCGCAGGCGCGGGTGATCGGTGTCGAGGGGCTGAGGGTGGTGGATTCGTCCATCATGCCCTCCGTGACCACCGGCAACCTCAACGCGCCGACCATCATGCTGGCGGAGAAGGCGGCCGACCATATTCTCGGCCGGCCGGCGCTGGCGCCGTCCAACGCGCCCTATTACCGTGCCGCGAACTGGCAGCATGCTCAGCGCTGAGGCTTAGCCGCGCTCTGCCGGTTTGAGCACCCCAATAGCACGCAGATGATCGAGGATCGCGCGGGCGGCCGCCTCGGGGGGGGGAGCGACCATCACCTGCCCGCCGGGTCCGGTCGCCTGGGTCGCCGCCTTCAGCCGCTCGGCGGCACCGGCACCTGCGGCAGCGGAGGCGATGAGGCGAGGACGGGGGCGGTAGGGGCGCTCCGCGACCGGTGGACCCTCGATCCGGGCCGGGAGGCCGGGCGTCTCGACCACCTGGCCTTTCCGCGCTACGCCAAGGGCGAAGCTTGCCGCCGCCGGTGCGGCTGGATGCACGGTGATCACCGCAGGCAGCCGCATCCGCCAGCGGCGGCGGGCGCCCTTGGGCAAGGCCTGGATCACCTCCAGCACGCCGTCCGCGACGGCGAGAGACACGGCGTCGGCGACGATGGGCCAGCCGAGCGCCTCGGCAAGGCAGTAGGGCAACAGGCCCGTCTGCGCGCCCGCACCGGCCCGAGGTCCGGCGAGGACAAGGTCGGGAGGGGCGGTGCCGATGGCGGCGACGAGGCTCGGCAGCGGATCGTCCCCGGCCGTGAGCTGCCGATGTTCCAGCCGGGTGAGGCCGTGGCCGAGGGCTCCGCGCGCGGCCTCGGCATCCGGCCCGGCATGCAGGCCGTTCACCTCGTCGGCGAGGGTGTGTGCGAGTGCCACGGCCTGAAGCTCGGTCGCCGCCGGCGCCGGGCGACCGGAGACCGGATGGCGGGCGTCGGAGAGCAGCACCAGCGCCTTCATTCCTGCGCCTCCGCTCGTAGGGCTACGAGCAGCGCCGACATCACCGGGTGGGCGTCGGCGATGATGGCCAGACCGGCGCGCTCGACCATGGCGGCATGCAGGTCGGTGTTGACAGCCACCACATGCTCGCAACGGGCGACGCCCTGCAGGTGCTGCGGTGCGCCGGATATGCCGAGGGCGAAATAGCAGGCCGCCTCCAGCACCGTGCCCGACGCCCCGACCTGCGCGGCGCGCGGCATCAGCCCGGCATCGCAGACCATGCGGCTGGCGCCCGGCGTGGCGCCAAGCGCACGCGCGAGTGCGCGGAACAGATCGAAATCGGCGATGCCGCTGCCGGCGGATATCACGAAGTCCGCTTCCGCCAGGGACAGGGCGTCGGCGGCGACCGGCAGGTCCTCGACCGAGAGGATGGCACCATGGCCGCCTGACGGGAAAACGTCCGGTGCCGGTATTTCGCGCGCTTCGTGTGCCGGTCCGGCATGAGGCGAATGCGCGTCCGGAGCGAGCGTCATCAGGCCCGGCGGTGCCATCCGCTGCTCGATCCGGCGATTGGCGGCCGCGCGGGTGACGAGTTTGCCGGTGAGGTTTTCGGCGCCGGTGAACAGTTCCTCGCCGGTCCTTGCCACCAGGCGCCGCGCGAGATCGCCCCCCTTCGCGCTTTCGGGAAACAGCACATGGCGGGGGTGGAGGGCCGAGAGCGCAGTGGCGAGGGCGATGGCGCGAGCCGAGGGATCCTCGCTCCCGCCTCCGGCCATGGTGATCACCCGATCGGCACCGGCGAGGCCGAGCCCGTCGACGGTGCCGAAAGCGAGTACCAGCGTGGCGCCGCCGGCCACATCGGCCAAATCACGGGCGGCGCCGAGAAGCTGACGGTCGAGCGGCGTGAGACGGCCGCCCGGTGCATCGGGCACCACGGCGACCAAGAAAGCGGGCTCCTCGACAATGCGGATCGTCGGAGCGGCCTTGGGGAGCGGTTCCACCGGCGAGGGGATGACGGGGATGATGGACCGGCTCGTGCGGTCGAGGCGCAGGCGTTGCAGTCCCGGTACGCGAGCCGCCTCGATCTCCCGGCGTGGGTCGCGCCGGAGACGCCCCGAGGCTGGCGGGGCCTCAAGACCCCAGCGCGGACGCCCGCCGTCGGTCAGGCGGTGGGTCGCGCGCTCCTCGCGCGGATCGCGGCGGAGCCGGCTCATCGTCCGGCCCCTTGCGAGGCAGGGGCCGCTTCGACGGCGGCGAGCACCAGTTCGGCGAGATCGCGCACCTGTGCGACATCGCCGGTGACGCCTTCCAGCATGGCGGCGCATTGCGGGCAGGCGACCGCCACCGTGGCGGCGCCCGTCGCCCGCGCCTGCGCCATGCGGATGTCGGGAATGCGGCGGTCGCCGGCAATGTCGCTCACCGGCGCGCCACCGCCGCCGCCGCAGCACATGGCGCGCTTGCCATGGCGTTCCATCTCCACCCGCTCCAGCCCCAGCCGGTCGAGCAGGCGGCGCGGGGCCTCGGTCTCGCCATTGTAGCGGCCGAGATAACAGGGGTCGTGATAGGTGAGCCGTCCATCCGGCATGGCGACGAGATTGAGCCGCCCCTCGGCCGTCAGTTCGTCGAGGAAGGCGCTGTGATGGATCAACTCATAGTGCCCGCCAAAGGCCGGGTACTCGTTGCGCAGCACATGCAGCGCATGCGGGTCGGCGGTGAGGATGCGGCGGAACGCATAGCGGGACAGTGTTGCGATATTGGCGCGGGCGAGGTCGGCGAAGGTCGCCTCGTCGCCGAGCCGGCGGGCGAGATCGCCGCAATCGCGCTCCTCCGCTCCCAGCACCGCATAGTCGATGCTGGCCCGACGCAGCAGCTCCACCAGCGCGCGCAGCGTGCGGCCGTGGCGCAGCTCATAGGCGCCGGCGCCGAGCCAGAGCAGCACGTCGCAGCTTCCCTTGTCGGCGATCAGCGGCAGCGGCAGGCCGGCGGCGAAGTCGGTGCGGGCGGAAAGCGGGCGCCCACCGGGCTCCTCGGCATAGCGCGACTCGCTGAGCGTGGGAATCGCGCCGGCCGGCACGGCGGCAAGCTCCATGGTCTGGAAGCGCCGGAGATCGACGATGGCATCGACATGCTCGATCATCATCGGGCATTCCTCGACGCAGGCGCGGCAGGTGGTGCAGGACCAGATCGTGTCCGGGTGAATCAGCGCGCCGGCACCGACGATGGGCAGGTCCGGCCCGCCTATGCCGGCAACCGGCCGGGCATTGGGATACGGGCTGCCGGCATAGGCGGGCGGGCCGGACTTGAAGGCGCCGGCAAGGTCCTGGATCAGCCTCTTCGGGTTCAGCGGCTGGCCGGCGGCGAAGGCCGGGCAGGCGACCTCGCAACGCCCGCACTGGATGCAGGCATCGAAGCCCAGCAACTGGTTCCATGCGAAATCGGCGGGCGTTGCCACGCCGAGGCGCGGCGCCTCGAGATCGGCGGGCATGAGCGCCGTCGCCCTCTCGCCTTCGAAACGACCAGGCCGGGGATGGGCGGCAAGATGCAGCGCGCCGGCAAAGGCGTGGCGCATCGGTCCGCCGGCCAGCTGGCGAACTAGGCCGAAGCCGCCGATCGCCGCCATGGCCAGTCCCAGCCAGCCGAGAGGAGCCAGCGGGTCGCCGAGCGTTGCAGCGAGGGCCACCAGCAGCGCGCCGCCGCCATAGGCCACCAGCAGAAGCGGCAGTCGCTGGAAGGTGCCGCCGGAGAGCCGGGCGGGGCGGCGCGGGTAGCGTCGCCGGGCCACCATTGCGCCGCCCACGAGGGCGAGGAGGAAGGCGAGCGCCGTCGTGATCCAGAACAGGCGGGAGGCACCGAGCGGAGGAACCAGCCCCAGCAATGCCAGCGTCGAGCCGGCCAGCAACCCGCCGGCGGCGAGCGCATGCATGCGTGCCGCATGAGGATCGCGTGCGACGACATGGTGGACATCGACCAGATAGCGCCGGGGAACGGCGAGGAGGCCTGCCATCCAGTCGACCCCTGTTCCCCGGTCGACCCTCGCCGCCCGGCCGATTCGCCAGCGCAACGCCGCCCGTGCCGCCACGACCGCCGCACAGGCGGCGAGCAGGGCGACCAGCAGGCCGAGGCCGAAGGCGGGGTCGGAGGCAGCGGTCATGGGCTTCCGTCACATGCCATGGATGACGCGGCCGGCGGCGGCGTCACGGGTCGGTCTTACAGATCCTTGCACAGGCGCAGCGCATCATAGATCGCGGCGTGGATGTTGCGGCCGGTCCAGGCATCGCCGATGCGATAGAGCGCGTAGCCGTCCTCGCCGGTCCAGCGCTGCGGCCGACCCGCCACCAATGCGTCGAGGTCGGTTTCTCCGTCATTCACCGAGCCGGCCCGCAGGCTAGCAAACAGCCCCTCGACCGGCAGCGTGCCGTAATCGACCACCACATGGTCGACGACACGCTCCTCTTCGGCAGCCGTCATGGTGTTGCGCAAAGCGGCGACGAGCCGGTTTCCCTCCGGATAGATCTCGATCAGCTCCATGTTCGGGGTGAGGATCACCCCGGCCTTGTAGAGCTCGCGCAGATGGATCGGCTTGTTGGTGGTGCCGACCTCCTGCCCGATCTGCAGATCATGCGTCGCCATCTCGACCAGGCAGCCCTTGCGGGCCAGCACCTCGGCGGTGGAGGCGGCGTTGTGGCCGCCGATCTCGTCATAGAGCAGCACGCTGCCGGAGGGCTCGATGCGGCCGGCCAGCACGTCCCAGGTGGTGACCGCCCGCTCGGCGCCCTTGGCGAAGCCGGTATGGGCGAGGCCGCCAGTGGCGAGGATGACCACTTCCGGCTGCTCGGCGAGGATCATCGCCTCGGTCGCCTCGGTGCCGAGCCGGATGTCGACGCCCTTCTTCGAGACCTGCGCGGCGAGCCAGCGCGGGATGCCGGACAGCGCCTCGCGCCAGGTGGCACGGGCGGCGAGGTTGATCTGGCCGCCTGGCCTGTCGTCCTTTTCGAACAGCACCACGCGGTGGCCGCGCTCGGCGCTTACCCGCGCCGCCTCCAGCCCGGCCGGGCCGGCGCCGACCACCACCACCTTGCGGCTTCTGTCCGCCTTGGCGATGACATGCGGCATCGTGGCTTCGCGGCCGGTGGCGGCGTTCTGGATGCACAGGGCGTCGCCGCCGACATAGATGCGGTCGATGCAATAGCCGGCACCCACACACTGACGGATATCGTCGTCGCGGCCCTCGATCAGCTTGCGCATCAGATGCGGGTCGGCGATGTGGGCGCGGGTCATCGCCACCATGTCGACATGGCCTTCCGCCACCGCGCGGGCGCCGGTGGCGAGATCGGTGACGCGCTGGGCATGGAACACCGGCACTTCGACCTCGCGCTTGATGGCGCTGGGCAGGAACAGGAACGGCGCCACCGGGAAGGACATGTTGGGCAGCGAGATGGCGTGGCTCATCTCGTCGCGGGCCTGACCGCCCATCACATTGATGAAATCGACGAGGCCATCCTTCGCATAGGTGGCGGCGATCTCCAGGCAGTCCTGCTGCGACAGCCCGTCCTCGAGCATCTCGTCGCCGGACATGCGGATGCCGATGACATAGTCGCCGCCGGTGGCCTCGCGCATCGCCTCCAGCACCTCGCGGCCGAAGCGCATGCGGTTCTCCAGGCTGCCGCCATATTCATCGGTGCGCTGGTTCACCGAGGGCGACCAGAACTGGTCGACGAGATGGCCGTGAGCGGCGGAGATTTCGCAGCCGTCGAGGCCGCCTTCCTTGCAGCGCCGCGCCGCCTCGGCAAAGGCTCGCACCACGCGGCGAATGTCGTTCTTGTCCATGGCGCGCGGAATGGTGCGCGAGGCCGGCTCGCGCCGCGCCGAGGCGGAGATGGTCGGCAGCCAGTGCTCGGTGTCCCACTTGGTGCGTCGGCCCATATGGGTGAGCTGGATCATCAGCTTGGCGCCATGGGCATGCACCCGCTCGGCGAATTGCTGGAAATAGGGAATGACACTGTCGTCGGCGACGGAGATCTGCGCCCAGGGAGTGGCCGGGCTGTCGAGCGCCACCGAAGAGGAGCCGCCGAACATGGTGAGCCCGATGCCGCCTTTGGCCTTCTCCGCGTGATAGAGCTGATAGCGCTCCTGCGGCTTGCCATCCTTGCCGTAGCCGGGGGCGTGCGAGGTCGACATCACCCGGTTGCGGATGGTCAACCCCTTGATCGTCAAGGGTTTCAGCAGAGCTTCGGCATGCGGGATCATGTGACGGCGCGCGCTCCTCAGCACCGGTCCATCGGCGTGGATCGTGCCACGATAGGTCGCGTTCGCCTATGCCGGACAGAAGATTTTCGCCATGCCGCCGGAAGCGTTGCGACGGCGGTATTACGGAGCCTCTCGCCGAGGCGTGCGGCGTGTCTCAGCGGATCAGCCGGCGGAAGGCCGAAGGGCCGACAAGGGCGAGGATCAGCAGCGCCAGCGGCACGCAGAAGACGAAGCCGATATATTTGAAGCCCAGCGCCCCGATGACGCCGCCGGCGAAGAACAGCAGCACGAACATCGCCAGCAGCCTCAGCTTCTCGCGGTCGGCATAGATCAGCGATGCGCCGGCGCGGCGGCGGCGATGATGGTTCATATAGAATAGTTTGCCGAGCTCGATGCCGAGATCGGTGACGACGCCTGTCATGTGAGTGGTACGGATCTTGGCGCCGGACAGCTTGGTCACGGTGGCGTTTTGCAGGCCCATGATGAAGCAGAGCACCGCCACATCCGCGATCAGCGCCACCGGCGAGACCTGGGCGAAGCTGCCGAGAATGCCGAAGGCAAGAAGAAGAAAAGCTTCCAATATCAAAGGGATGGCGTATTCGCGCCCGGCATGGTGCAACCGTGCCCAGTTCACCAGCACCGCCGAGGTGGCGGCGCCGAGGATGAAGGGCAACAGGGCGCCGATGCCGGCGACGACGAGACCGGAGGCGCCGATCACCGCGTTGTCGGCCATGGCGGAGATGATGCCGGACATGTGCGAGGTGTATTGCCCGACCGCGAGCAGGCCGCCGGCATTGGTGGCGCCGGCGACGAAGGTCATGGCGAGACCGAGCCGGGCATCGGCGAGCGGCGTGCGCTCGGCGGCCAGCATGCCGATGGCGAAATGCGAATAGCGTCGCGCCAGCCGGGGCTGGTCGGTGGAGGTATCAGGCGCGGTCATCAGCGATCAGCGCGGCGATGGCCGCGTCCAACAGAAACGGGAACGCCGGCGGAAAACCCACCTCATCTGCACTTAATCCCTTTGCCCGCCCCACGCCATAGGGAGTGCGCCGAGATCGGCGGCGGCCCGCTCCGCGCGCGGCGGCCGGCCGAAGCGCCGTGCATAGGCGGTGGAGAAATGCGCCGCCGAGCGAAAGCCGCAGGCGAGGCCGATATCGGTGACCGGCCGTGTCGATAAACGCAGCAATTCGCGAGCGCGATCAAGGCGCAAGCCGAGATGATAGGCGGTAGGCGTCACATCGAGATGCTGGCGGAACAGCCGTTCGAGCTGGCGCGGAGAAACCTCGATGCGGCGGGAAATGGCGGCGATACCCGGGGGATTCTCCAGTGTCGCCTGCATGAGGCGCACGGCGCGGGCGAGGGTGGGGTCGGGCAAAGCGGGGCGCGGGCGGGCAGAAGGGCGGCGGGCCGGTGTGCCGGGCTCGAGGATGAACTGTTCCGCCACCCGATCGGCGAGGTCGCGGCCGCAGCGGGCGGCGATCAGTGCCAGCATCATGCGCATCGGGGCGACGCCGCCGGTGCATGTGAGACGATCGCCATCAATGGAAAAAGGCGCCTCTATGAAGTCAACGTGCTGGAATTCCTCACGAATTGCCGCGAGATTCTCCCAGTGGATGGCGCAGCGCCGATGGTCGAGCAGGCCGGCTTCGGCGAGCACGAAGCTGCCGGTGCACAGGGCGCCGAGCGCGGTGCCGCGCCGGGCGTGACGCCGCAACGCATCGATGACGGCCGGCGAGGCGGCGTGACGGATGTCGATGCCGCCGCACACCAGCAGCAGATCGAGCGCCCTCGCTTCTGCCAGCGGGCGCGCCGGAGCGAGGGTCAGGCCGTTGCTGGCCTCCACCGCCACGGCCTCGGGCGTCAGGACCGACCAGGAATAAACATTTGATTCAGATACATAATTCGTCATGCGCAGCGCTTCGAGCGCATTGACGGTCGCCACCATGGAATGGTTCGGCAGGGTGAGAAACCCTACCGAGGCGATGCTGGCGAGATCGAAGACCGGGCGCATGCGGCCGCCTCCTGAACGATGCCCTTGAACGATGCCCTTGGGTGGGCTGCTGTCAAAATTCCCATTCCTCGACATGAGGAGGCAAGAAAGCCGCCGCAAAAAAGTCCCGACAGGTGCGATCAATAGGGGGGCGGGGTTTTATCGTCGCGTGGGATATTGCCATGTCATTGTCTTTCTTTGGTTTTAAGGGCTGGGTGCGTCGTGCGGCGCTGCCGTTCGGCTTCGCCCTGGCGGTGACGGCCGGCAGCACGGTACTGATGCGAACGGCGATTTCGACCGTCGATACCCCGGCTGCCCAGCCGGTGGCGCGGGTCATCCTGCCACCGCCGGCCGAGCCGGCGCCCGCCGCGCGTGGCGGCCATCCGGCACCGATTTATGTCCGCGCCATCGAACCCGGTACGGTCTACGCGCCGCCATCTGCGGAAAAAACAGCGTCAAATCATAAGGTTGACGATAATTCGCGGCAAACGGCAGCCGCTGCCCTGCCGCAGGGCGTGGAGCGCTTCGACCGCTGTGCCGAGGCCTGCGACAGCCGGGATCCGCTGATCGAGCGCACCAACTACACCGATGCCACGGCTCCGGCACCGGCTTACCAGGTGGTGGAGACGCCGGCCTCCCAGGAGAGCAACTCATTGTTTTCGCTTCCGAAATGGGAAGACGGCATGGAGATGATCGACCGGGCGCGCGCCGCGGCGGTGTCGGCGGGTTCCGAGGCTGTCGGGACCATGAAGAAGGCCGTCGAAGGTGCCTCCGATTTCGCCACCGGCCTGGTGCGGCCGGGATCGGCGTCGGTGCAGTGAGGTGTATGATCGGACCGATTTTAGCGGTCCGATCGGCCTTTTCGTGCAGTGACGCCGATCGGCGCGCCGGTCAGCGATCCACCACCAGGTCGGAGGTCGGCCTGGAGCAGCACAGCAGCGCCATGCCGGCATCGATTTCGCGCTGGCGGATGCCGCCGCCATGCTTCATGTCGACGGTGCCCGACACCAGCTTCGACTTGCAGGTGCCGCACAGCCCCTTCGAGCAGGAGGAGGGCAGGCGCACCCCGTTCCGGCGAGCGGCATCGAGCACGAACATGTCGGAGCGGCACTCGATGCTGCGATTCTGCTTGGCGAAGGTGACGGTGTAGGTCGCGACCTCCGGCTCCGCCGCCTTGGCGGCCGCCTCCGCCTCGATCACCTCGGCGGCCACGTCCGGCTCGGCCGCCGCCAGCTCGGCGAAATCGAAGCTCTCCTCGTGATGGCGGGCCATGTCGAAGCCGGCGGTCTTCAGCATCTCCCGCACGGCCGCCATGAAGGGCGAGGGGCCGCAAACGAAGATCTCGCGCTGCTTGTAGTCCGGGGCGATGTGGTTGAGCAGGCCGAGATTGAGCCGGCCGCGCAGGCCATGCCACGGCTCGAACGGGCTATCGGCCTCGCAGATGGGGGCGAAGCGGAAATGGCCGGGCTGGTTGCGGGCCATCAGCTCCAGCTCGGCGCGGAAGACGATGTCCACCGGCGAGCGGGCGGCATGGACGAAGACGAGGTAGCGCGGCTCGGCGAGATCGTGGAAGGTCCGCGCCATCGACATCAGCGGGGTGATGCCGGAGCCGCCGGACAGGAACAGATATTTGGGCGTCGCGCCCGGCGTGCCCTGCATCAGGCAGGAGAAATCCCCCATCGGCCCGACGGCGCGGATCACCGAGCCGACCTTGATATGGTCGTGCAGGAAGTTCGACACCGGCCCGCCCGGCACCCGCTTCACGGTGATGGACAGGGTGTGCGGCCGGGTGGGGGCGGAGGCGATGGTGTAGCAGCGGTTTATGGTCTCGCCGCCGATCTCCAGCTCCAGCGTCAGGAACTGGCCGGGGGCGTAGCGGAAGACGCAAGGGCTGCGCGGGGCGAGCACGAAGGTCTTCACATCCGGGGTCTCGTCGCGGATGGCGCGCACGATGAGGGCGTCGTCAGCCTCCGGGTTCCATTCGGGGAGCGAGGGGGCGAACCGCGCAGCGGCGGGGTCGGGCGAGGGGATGGATGTCGGGGCGTTCATCGGCTGCGGGATCCTCGCTCGGCGGATTTCAGATGTAGCCCCTCTCCCCACCGGGGGAGGGATGGGGTGAGGGGGCTTCGACGCTTCCCGATGGTGCCGCCCCTCACCGACCCGCTTCGCGGGCCACCTCTCCCCAACGGGGAGAGGGAAAGCAAGGTGCCGGCTCTGACATGAGGACGGCGGGTCCTCGCCGCAGCGGACGACCTCTCCCCGGTGGGAGAGCGGGAGTGAGAACCGTAGGGCTCAGCCGTCTCACCGCCCGATATGGTCGGCCATGCGGCCGATGTACCAGTTGCAGAACTTGTCCACGAGCATCTCGGTGTGCGGCGAATAGGGGCCGGGCTCATAGGCCGGCGAGCGCGCGCCCTCCTGGCAATAGCCGACCAGCGTCGAATCCTGGTCGTTGGTGGCGTCCCACACCGCGACGAGGTTCTCGACGTCGTAATCGACGCCTTCCACCGCGTCCTTGTGCACCAGCCATTTGGTGCGCAGGAGCGAGCGCTCGGCGTCGAGCGGCAGCACCGAGAACACCACCGCATGGTCGGACATGAAATGGTGCCACGAATTCGGCTGGGTCCAGAAATGCAGCGCGCCGTGCCGGGGATCGTTGATCTTGCCGAGCAGCTTCCTGCAGGCGGCCTTGGTGTCGCCGGTGTGGCTCTCGCCGTCGCCGGCCAGCGGCAGGCGCTCGGTGCGGAAGCCGGTGATCATGTCGTCGAGATGCTCCATCATCGTCGAGGGGAAGCCGCAGCTCTCCCATTCGCGATGCGAGGAGGTGATGAGCTGGGCGTAATCCTCGGCCTCCTTGAGACCGTGCTCGTCGAGCTCTTCCGGCGCGAAGCCGAAGCCATAGGCGAACAAGGGCACGGTGAGCTCGGGATGGTTGCCCGCGCAATGATAGCACTCGCGGTTGTTCTCCATGGTGAGCTTCCAGTTGCCGGGCTCGATGATGTCCTTCTCGAAGGCCACCTTGGCGTTCTTCAGGTCATGCGGGGCGAGATAGGGCGCCATCTTCGCCGCCATCACGTCGAAATCCGCCGGCGGGTCGTCGCTGAGGCAGATGAAGATCAGCCCTTCCAGCGAGCGCACATGCACGGGCTTCAGGCCGTGGCAGGACGGATCGAAATCGCCGCCCATATGCTCGGCGAACAGCAGCTTGCCGTCGAGGCCGTAGGTCCAGGAATGGTAGCGGCAGACGAGGTTGCCGACCGTGGTCTTGTAATCCAGCACCAGCCGGGCGCCACGATGGCGGCACACATTGTGGAAGGCGCAGACATTCATGTCGTCGTCGCGGGCGATGATCACCGAGGCGGTGCCGATCTCGATGGTCATGGCATCGCCGGGCTCGGGAATGTCCGGCTCGACGCCGACGAAGATCCAGTGATGGCCGAAAATCACATTGAGATCGGCCTTGAAGATCTCCGGGCTGGTGTAGAAGGGAGCCTCGAGGCTGTGGCCGGGCTTGCGCCGGCGCAGCAGGGCTTTCAGCGGCGTATCGGTGGAATCGAGCATCGCAACTCTCCCTCGTCCTCGGCAGAACGCGCATGGCTTCCCGTTTGCCCGGCGCCGGCACCCGACCGCGCAGCCTGGCGCGGCAGCTGCCGTCGGATTGGAATTGTTCGACGGAGCGCGGCTGCTGACTTTCACATTTGCGACGGCTATTTTCCTTTAAGCGACATTCGCGGGGATGATGATGAGCAAGGCGGTATTTTGGGCAGGCGCAGAGGATGCCGCAGGACGGATCGCCCTGGGATGGCGCGCCGCAGGGCGGGCCGGCGCATGAACACGCCGCTGGAATCCTGGCTGTTCTGGGCGGTGCTTTCGGCGGGCTTCGCCGCGCTCACCGCCATCTTCGGCAAGATCGGGGTGGAGAATGTCGGCGCCGACTTCGCCACCTTCATCCGCACGCTGGTGATCCTCGCCGCCATCAGCCTGATCCTCACCGCCTCGGGTGGCTGGCAGGCGATCACGTCGATCTCGCCGCGCTCGGGGCTGTTCCTGGTGCTGTCCGGGCTGGCGACCGGGCTGAGCTGGGTATGCTATTTCCGCGCGCTCAGGATCGGCGACGCCGCGCGGGTGGCGCCGGTGGACAAGCTCTCGGTGGTGCTGGTGGCGGTGTTCGGGGTGATCTTCCTCGGCGAGAAGCTCTCCGGGCCGAACTGGCTCGGCGTGGCGCTGATCGCCGGCGGGGCGGTGCTGGTCGCCTATAAGGGCTGAGCGCGACCGGCCTTCGGTTGGGCCCCCTATGAGGGCTCAGCCGCGCCGGTGCGACGGGCGGCGCGCCATTCCGACGGGCTCATGCCGGCGAGGCGGCGGAATTCGCGGTTGAAGTTCGACTTGGTGAGGAAGCCGGCCTCCAGCATCACCCGCGTCACCGGCAACTCGGTCCCGGCCAGTAGGCGCTGCGCCTCGGCGACCCGCAGACCGTTCACATAATGCGACACGCTCATGGCGTGGATGCGGTTGATCGCCTCCGACAGCCGCCGCGCCGGCAGCGACAGCCGGCGGGCGAGGCGGCCGAGATCGAGGTCGACATCGGTGTAGAGCCGGCGCTCGGCCATCAATGCGTCGAGGCGGGCGAGGACGGCCAGGTCCTCGTCGCGCAGGGCGGGCTCGCCGGGTGCGTCCGGCGCCGGGGGAGCGGCGAGCGGGGGCGGCGTGACCGGCGCCTCGTGGATGGCGTCCCCCTCGACGGGAGCGCGCGGGACGGGAGCCGGCGGCGCGGCGGGACTGGCGCCGGCATCGGCGGCGGCGGCGGCGGCGCCGAGCGCCAGCAGCGTCACCATGTTGAACAGCGCGATGATCAGCGGCGTGTGGCGCCCGCCGCTCCAGTCGAGATCGAAGGAGATCACCACGTCCACCATCGCCGACCCGACCAGCGCCGCGGCGGTGAAGACCAGCGCGCGATAGGAGCGCAGCGCGCCATCGAGCCGCGAGGAGACGAGCCCGTCCGGCCCGCGCCGGGCGAGCCAGAACAGCGCGGCGCCATAGGTAAGGAACAGCGCCACCACCACCGGCCCGACCGGCGAGGGCCGGAACAGCACCAGCCCGGCCACGGCGAGCGGCGGAACGAGGAGATGCGGCCACAGCAAGGCGGGCCGCGCGCCGGCCTCCGGCGCGGCGGTGGTGAGGCTGCGGAAGGCGAGGAAGGCCAGCGGGGCGATGAGGCTGGCCACCACCACCTGGAGCGGCAGCACGGCGCGGATGTCATAGCCCCAGCGCAGGCCGATCAGCACCGATTGCAGCGCATAGGCGGCGATGAGCGCCAGGAACAGGCGGTGATGCCGGCCGTCCTCCTCGCCGCGCCGCAGCAGGCGCATCGCCAGCAGAACCAGCAGAAGGGCGACGACGAAGGGCAGGGGAACGAAGATCATCGGAGATTTGGCACAGGCGGGCGGGGCGCGGTGACGCGGTTGTGGCCCGGATCGCGTCTCAGGTCGACCTGAAACGCGATCGAGGTCGCGGCCGCGAGGGGCGGACGCCAGGGTGCGGCATCGCAAAACCGCAAGGATGCTCCGCCATGACCTTCTCCTCCGCCGCCTGCCTCGCGCTGTTCCTGCTGCTCTTCGCCCGGCCGGCCGGTGCCGCGGCCGGCGAATTGCGGCCCGATCTTTCCGGGGTAACCGAGATCGACATTGCCGGCGATGCCGCGCTGGTGAAACTGACCGCCGCGGACGGACCGGCCGAGGTGCGGCTGGTCGCCCGTCGCTCCGGCTGGTTCTCCCGCTGGTATTCGAGCTGGTTCTATAATGACTGCCGCAGCGACAGCCGCATGTGGGTCGAGGGCACCGTGCTGCATGTGACGGTGGTGACGCCCTCGACCTTCGAGGCCTCGGACTGCACGGTGGAGCTGACCGCCCGCCTGCCCGAGGGCGCCTCGGTACGGATCGGGCTCGACGCGGTGGAGGCGCGGCTCGACGGGCGCTTCGGCGCGCTCGATCTCGGCACGCGGGCGGGGGACGTGACGCTGACCGGCACGGTGGAGGCAGCGGAGCTGAGCGGGATGGCGCTGCGGGCGCGGCTCGATCTCGCCGGCAGGCCGGTGGGGTGGCCGGCGCCGCGCGCGCTGCGCTTCTCCGCCGGCTCGCTCGATGCGGCGGTGGAACTCGGCGCCGGGGACGGGGCCGGCTGGCGGGTGGATGCCAAGGCGGCGCTGGTCGACACCGGGCTGGCGAACGACCCGGCGGCGCCGACGCAGCTCGCGGTCAGCGGCGACTATGTGCGGCTGCGGCTGCGCTGAGCCGCGCCGGCGCAGGCGGTCAGCGCAGGCGCTCGATGAGGGCCATGGCGGTGTGCGGGTTGCGCTGCTTGAAGCCGCTGATGACGAACAGGAAGGTTTCGCGCGGCGTCGGCTTCGCCGGCTCGGCGAGCAGCGTGTTGCCGAGATCCGGCGGGGTGCGCCCTTCCGCCCAATGGCGGGCGCGGGCGGCCCAATTGTCGAGTTCGGCGTCGGAATAGCCCTTGGGATGCGCCTCGTCGGTGCCCATGATGCGGGCATAGACGAAGGGGGCGGTGAGATCGGCGATCAGCGGGTGCTCGCTGTCGCCGGCAATGACGATGCCGACGCCGTGCTCGCGGGCCAGCGCGACGAAATCCTTGTCGGCGAAGCTCGGGTGCCGCACCTCGACGACATGGCGCAGCGCGCGGCCCTCCACCGAGGCCGGCAGCAGCCTGAGGAAGGCGGCGAAATCGTCCGGGTCGAACTTCTTGGTCGCCATGAACTGCCAGTTGATCGGGCCGAGCTTGTGCTTCAGCTCGGCGATGCCGCTGGTGACGAACTTCTCGATGGAGCCGCCGGCCTCGGCCAGCACCCGGCGATTGGTGGCGAAGCGCGGGCCCTTCAGCGCGAAGACGAAATCCTCCGGCGTCTCGTCATGCCATCGGGCGAAGCTCTCCGGCTTCTGCGAGCCGTAATAGGTGCCGTTGACCTCGATGGCGGTGAGCTTGCCGGCGGCGTATTCCAGCTCGCGCTTCTGGGCGAGGCCGTCGGGATAGAAGCTGCCGCGCCACGGTTCGAAGGTCCAGCCGCCAATGCCGATGCGAATGGGGGCGGATGTGCTCATCGGGGGCTCCTCGCGTCACGGGGCGCGATCCTAGGGCGGTTTGCCGGCCGTGAACATCCGAAATGGCGGCGAGCGGGCCATCGCCCGGTCAGCCGGCTTCCCGCAGGTCTGCGTTGGCGATGACGACATCGGCGGCGACGCTGCGCGTGGCGACGAGCCGCGCATTGGGCAGGTCGTTATCCTCCAGCTTGGCGCGGATCTGCCCGGCGTCGTAGCCGAAGCCGGCCCAGCGGGCGACGAGGCGCGCCTCCAGCACCGGCAAGGGCGCGTCGAGCATGACGGTGACGTCGAAGCGCTGGCGCAGCACCGCCCAGGCCGGATCGTCGAGCAGCAGGTAATTGCCCTCGACGATGACGATGCGGGCCTCGGGGCCGATCAGCCGCGCCCCGGCGCGGGCGATCTCCAGCGCGCGGTCGAACACCGGTACCGCCACCTCGCGGCCGTCGTCGCGCCGCAGGCGGTCAAGCACCGTCGCCAGCCCGTCGACATCGAAGGTGTGCGGCGCGCCCTTGCGCGCCCGGTGGCCGCGCTGATCGAGCAGCAGGTCGTCATAATGGAAGCCGTCCATCGGCAGCACCTGCGACAGGCCGGGGGCGGCGGCGTCGAGGCACGCCTTCAGCGTCTCGGCCAGGGTGCTCTTGCCCGAGCCGGGCGCGCCGGCGACCGCCATCACCGTGCGGCGCTGGCGCGGCCGGGCGAGCAGGTCGCCCGCCAGCTGGGCGAGGGCAGCCGGGGCTGGGACGGCCGCGTCGGCGGTTCCGCCGGCCGTCTCCGCACGCGGCTTGAGGCCGGTCCCGTCCGTCATTGTGGGTTCCTCGTGGTTTGCCATGCGGTTTGGCGGCGGTTCAATCGAACAGGCGTTGGCCGGCGAGGCTGGAGGCGGCGGCGGCCGGGACGCCCGGCAGCGGGCCGCCGGCGCGGGCATCGGTGGGGGTGAAGCCGTGCAGCGCCTTGAACTGGCGCGAGAAATGGGCGCAGTCGGAAAAGCCGGATTCGAGGGCGATATCGGTGATCGAGCGGCCGGTGGTGTCGAGCAGGAAGCGGGCATAGCGCAGCCGCATCAGCCGGTAGAACTCCGCCGGGCGGCGGCCCATCACCGTCTGGAACAGCCGCTCCAGCTGGCGGGTGGACAGCTGCAACCGCCGCGCGATGCTGGCGATGGGCAGCGGATCGGCCATGTTCTGCTCCATCAGCAGCAGGGCGCGGCGCACGCGATCATCGGCGACGAGATCGGCGATCGGCGGGTGCGGCTGCGCCTGGCTGCCGGGGCGGACGCGGTCCAGCAGCAGCACATGGCGGCTCTTCTGCGCCACCGAGCGGCCGAGATGCTTCTCCACCAGCGCGGTGGCGAGATCGGCGGTGCCGCCGCCGCCGGCGCAGGTGATGCGATCGCCATCGATCACATAGAGCCGGTCGGCGACCGGGTGGTGGTGCGGGAACTCGTCGAGGAAGTCCTGGTAATGGTACCAGGACACGCAGCAGCGCCGCCCGGTCATCAAGCCGGCGCGGGCGAGCACGAAGGAGCCGGTGCAGACGCCGACCAGCGGCACGCCGAGCCGGGCGGCGCGCTTGAGATAGGCGACCGCCTCGTCATCGAGCTGGGTGCCGGTGTGCAGCAGGCCGCCGACCACCACGATGTAGCTGAACTGCGCCGGATCGACGAACGGCCCGGCCGGGGCGATGGTGACGCCGCAGCTGGCCCGGATCGGCTCCGACTTCGCCGCCATGATGCGCCAGCGCGCCAGGATCGGGCGCGAGCGGTCGCCGTCATCGGCGGCGAGGCGCAGATGATCGACCAGCAGCGAGAAGGCCGACAAGGTGAAGTTGTCGGTCAGGATGAAGCCGACATTCAACACCGGCAGGCCGGCGGCTGGCTTTGGGGCGGCGGAGGCGAGAGTGTCCATCATGCCCGGCGCTATGCAGGTTTCGCGCCGGACGATAGCAGAGTTTCGATCGCGCGCGGAGGTGGGTGCGTCGGGATCGGCGAGGATGGCGAACCGGCCGCTGCCGGCAAATGCGGGCGGCCTCACGCGAATTCCCGCCGCGCCTCCTCCAGCAGGCCCCAGGCATAGGGGGCGAAGGAGCGCCAGACCTCGACGCGGAAGCGTTCCGGCGTCTCGCGCATCAGCACGATCTCGGCCTTGGCGAACACGGTGCGGGTCGCCATGCCGACCGGGAAGGCGGCTTCGTCGAGATCGAGCGGGCAGCCCTGGTTGAGCACATAGGCGGCGCGCGGGCCTTCCACCGCGATGCCGAGCGCGCGGGCGGAGACGTCGACCAGCGCATGCGGCAGGCCGGCGAGCGCGGCTTGGAGATCGGCCTGGAGTGCGGCGGGATCGGCGTCTTCGGCGATCAGCAGCCATTCGTCCGGGCCGAGCCAGGCGGCGAGGCGAGCGCCGGAGCGGGCGAACCGGCAGGCCTGGCGCGGCAGGTCGACGCCGAAGCCGGCGCCGGCCGGGCCGATCGCCGCCTCGCGGCCGCGGAAGGAGAGCTGCGTCGCCGGGGCGATCACCGACAGGCGTGCTGCGGCAATGTCCGCGGCGGTGGCGGCGAGGGTACCGAGGGGCGAGATGAGATCAGACATCGAGGCGGGCTCCTTCGGCGTCGTAGAAGACCGGATCGACCAGCTCGACGGCAATCGGGCCGCTCGGCATCGGCACATACAAGGTCTGGCCGATGCGCGCGCGCCCGCCCTTCACCATGGCGAGCGCGATGGAGCGGCCGAGGGTGGCGCTGGCATAGGAGGAGGTGACGTGCCCGAGCATCGGCACCGGCAGGGCGGCATTGGGCGCGGCGACCAGCTGGGCGCCTTCCTCCAGCACCACGGCCGGATCCCTGGTGAGCAGGCCGACCAGCTGCTTGCGGTCCGGCATGAAGAAGGCGGCGCGGCTGAGCGAACGCTTGCCGACGAAATCCTTCTTCGCCTTGCCGATGGCCCAGCCGAGGCCGACATCATCGGGCGCGGCGGTGCCATCGGTCTCCTGGCCGACGATGATGTAGCCCTTCTCGGCGCGCAGGACGTGCATGGTCTCGGTGCCGTAGGGGGCGATGCCGAACGGCTCTCCGGCCTTGAAGATCGCCTCCCATACCGCGCGGCCCTGCGCCGCCGGCACATTGACCTCGAAGCCGAGCTCGCCGGCGAAGGAGAGCCGGAACAGCCGCGTCGGCACCCCGGCGATGCGGCCCTCGCGCACGCTCATATTGGGCAGGGCGCCCTTCGACAGGTCGATGCCCTCGACCAGCGGCGCCAGCACCTCGCGGGACTTCGGTCCCTGCACGGCGATGACCGCCCATTGCTCGGTGGTGGAAGTGAGCCAGACATCGAGATCGGGCCATTCGGTCTGGAGATAGTCCTCCATATGCGCCAGCACACGGGCGGCGCCGCCGGTGGTGGTGGTGACGTGGAAGCGGTCGGGGGCGAGGCGGCCGACCACGCCGTCATCCATCACGAAGCCGTTCTCGCGCAGCATCACGCCGTAGCGCAGCCGGCCGGGCTCGAGCTTGCTCCACGGGTTGGTGTACATGCGGTTCATGAACTCGGCGGCGTCGGCACCGACCACCTCGATCTTGCCCAGCGTCGAGGCATCGAAGATGCCGACGCCCGAGCGCACTGCCCGGCACTCGCGGGCCACCGCCGCGTGCATGTCTTCGAGACGCCCACCGTCCCCCTTCTCGGGGAAGTAGTGCGCGCGCTTCCACAGCGAGACCGGCTCGAACGCCGCGCCGCGCGCCTCCGCCCAGCCATGGATCGGGGTGACGCGGACGGGATCGAACAGGTCGCCGCGGGCGGCACCGGCGAAGATGCCGAAGGTGGTGGGGGTATAGGGTGGACGGAAGGTGGTGAGGCCGATCTTCGGCACGCTCTCGCCGAGCTGCTCGGCGACGATGCCGAGCGCGTTCATGTTCGAGGTCTTGCCCTGGTCGGTGGCCATGCCGGTGGTGGTGTAGCGCTTGACGTGCTCGATGGAGCGGAAGCCCTCGCGCGTCGCCAGCGCGATGTCCTTGGCGGTGACGTCGTTCTGCCAGTCGACGAAGGCCTTGGCGAAGGCCGGGTTGCGGCCGTGCGGGACGGCGCCGATGAAGCCGTCGGTGCCGGTGTCGCGGGCGACGACGCCGAAGGCGCGGCTCGCGGTGGCGCGGCGGCCGGCGGGCCTGGCGGAATCTTTCAAGGCCTCGGCGGCGGCCTCTTCGCCGGCGTGGTAGCCATCGGCCAGCGCCGCGGTGAGGCCGTAGCGGCCGCGGCAGGCGCCGGCGGAACGCTCGCGCTCCACCGACCGGGCCGGCAGATAGGCGCCGAGGGTCTCGTCCCAGGCCAGCTTGCCGCGCGACTGCGAGAACAGATGCACCGAGGGGGTGAAGCCGCCGGACATCAGCACGGCGTCGCAGGCGACGACCTCGGCCGGGCCGACGGCGCCGTGCTTCACCTTGGCGAGGCGGGCGGCCTTCACCCGCAGCCGGCCGGCGGTGCCGGCGACCACGGTGGAGGGGCGCACATCGATGCCGGCGGCGAGCGCGCGGGCCGGCCACTCGCCCTCCGGCGCGGCACGCAGATCGGCGATGGCGGCGATGGCGACGCCGCCGGCGGCGAGATCGAGCGCGGCGCGGTAGCCGCTGTCGGCGGCGGTGAAGATCACCGCCCGCTCGCCGGGGCGCACGCCGTAGCGGGTGAGGTAAGTGCGGGCGGACTCCGCCAGCATGACGCCGGGGCGGTCATTCTCCGGAAACACCAGCGGACGCTCCAGCGCGCCGGCGGCGATCACCACCTGCTTCGCCCGAATTTGCCAGAGCCGCTCGCGCGGCAGGGCGCGGTCCGGCGCGGCGAGATGCTCGGTGACGCGCTCGCAGAGCGCGATCATGTTGTGCGGGAAATAGCCGAAGGCGGTGGTGCGCGGCATGATGACGACGCCCGCCGCCGTGAGTTCGGCGAGGGCGTCGGCAAGCCATTGCGTAGCCGGCTTGGTATCTATCGCGGCATCGGTGGCGGCGAGCAGGGAGCCGCCGGGCTCGGCCTGCTCGTCGACGAGGATGACGCGGGCACCGCCGGCGGAGGCGGCGAGCGCGCTGGCGATGCCGGCCGGGCCGGCGCCGATCACCAGCACGTCGCAATGGGCGTAATGCTGGGTGTAGCGGTCGGGATCCGGCAGGGTCGGGGCCTTGCCGAGGCCGGCCATGGCGCGGATCTTCGGCTCGTAGAAGCGCTTCCAGGCCCCCGCCGGCCACATGAAGGTCTTGTAGTAGAAGCCGGCCGGCAGGAAGGGCGCGAACAGGTCGTTCACCGCGCCGGCATCGCGGGCGAGCGAGGGCCAGCGGTTCTGGCTCGCCGCCTCCAGCCCCTCATAAAGCTCGACCTGGGTGGCGCGCAGGTTCGGGGTGATGCGGGCATCGTCGCGGCGGACCTCCACCAGCGCGTTCGGCTCGTCGGAACCTGCCGAGAGAATGCCGCGCGGGCGGTGGTATTTGAACGAACGGCCGACGAGGTGCACGCCATTGGCCAGCAGCGCCGAGGCGAGGGTGTCGCCGGCAAAGCCGTGATAGGTCGCCCCGTCGAAGCGGAAGGCGAGGGCGGCGGTGCGATCGATGCGCCCGCCGGAAGGGGTGCGGAAGGAGCCGGTCATGGCCACAACTCCGAGGGTAGGTTTACCTCTCCCCGGTGGGGAGAGGTCGACGCGCAGCGGCGGGTGAGGGGGAACGACATCGGGGAGCCAGGAAGACCCCTCACCCCAACCCTCTCCCCCACGGGGAGAGGGAGAAAGAGTCTGCTCATTTCGTTTCCCGCTCGGCATCGGGCCACGCCGGACTGGAGGGCGTGGATGGTCGGGCCGAGCCCGCCTATGACGGGGTTCGTCGGCGCAGGAGAAGCAGCAAGACGAATGGCGGCGTTCATTGTACGTCCCCCTCGACATCCGGCCTTGCGTCGCCGGGCTTGTAGGTGGCGACGAAGAAGTCGCTCACCGTGTCGCGCACGGCGTTGAAGAAGCGGCCGCAGCCATGGGTGTGGCGCCAGCGTTCGGCGTGGCGGCCTTTCGGGTTGGTGCGGTTGTAGAGGAAGTCCGCCCATTGCTGGTCGGTGAGCGCCGAGGGATCGGCGGGGCGGGCGATGTGCGCCTCGCCGCCATAGACGAACTCGATTTCGGGGCGCTCGCCGCACCAGGGGCAGGTGATGATCAGCATGGCTCAGAGCCTCGTCTTCACGGCGGCGGTGGCCGGATCGCCGGTGTTGGGGGTGCCGGCGGGCTCGATGATGAGGAGATGCGTCTCCTCCTCCGCCACCGGACAGTGCTCGACGCCCTTGGGGACGATGTAGAGCTGGCCGGGACCGAGGGTGACCGCGCTCTCGGTGCCGCTCGCGTCGCGCAGCTTGATGGTGAGCCGGCCCTTGAGCACCAGGAAGAAGTCGTCGGTGTCCGGGTGCGCGTGCCAGACGAACGCGCCGTTCACCTTGACGACCATGATGTCGTGGCCGTTGAAATCGGCGACCACCTTGGGCGTCCAGTGTTCGGAGAACTTGCCGAGCTTTTCCGCGAGATCGACGGGAGCGGCCATCGACTTTTTCCTCAATGCGCCACCGCCGCCGCCGCCGCCTCGTCGATGAGGAGGCCGTCGCGGAAGCGCTCGATGGTGAAGGGGGCGTTGATGGCGTGCGGCTCGTCGCGCGCGATGGTGTGGGCGAAGACATGGCCGGAGCCCGGCGTCGCCTTGAAGCCGCCGGTGCCCCAGCCGCAATTCACATAGAGGCCGGGCACCGGGGTCTTGGCGATGATCGGCGAGCGGTCGGGCGTCACGTCGACGATGCCGC
Organism: Ancylobacter defluvii; assembly: GCF_018390605.1. GTDB lineage: Bacteria > Pseudomonadota > Alphaproteobacteria > Rhizobiales > Xanthobacteraceae > Ancylobacter > Ancylobacter defluvii. Next base: position 226,476 of record NZ_JAHBGD010000012.1, on the reverse strand, counting down.
CCCAGTTGCGCAGCATGCGCAGCCGGCGGAACTGCGGCACCAGTTCGCAGATGGCGTCCAGCGTGTGGGTGGTGACATGCAGGGCGCCGCGCTGGGAATAGGAGGTGTAGGCATCGGTGCCGGCGCCGATCACCATCTCGCCCTTGTCCGACTGCGAGATATAGGCGTGGATGGTGTTGCTCATCACCACGGTGGGGAAGGCCGGCTTGACCGGCTCCGACACCAGCGCCTGAAGCGGGAAGCTCTCTAGTGGCATGCGCACCCCGGCCATCGCCATCACCACCGAGCTATGGCCGGCGGCGGAGACGCCGATCTTCTTGGCCCGGATGAAGCCGCGCGAGGTCTCTACCCCTTCCACCGCGCCGGCGGGGCCGCGGCGGATGCCGGTCACCTCGCAGTTCTGGATGATGTCGACGCCGCGCGCATCGGCCGCGCGGGCGAAGCCCCACGCCACCGCGTCGTGCCGGGCGGTGCCGCCGCGCCGCTGCAAGGCGCCGCCGAGGATCGGGTAGCGCATCGAGGTGATGTTGAGCGGCGGGCAGAACGCCTTCACCTCCTCCGCGCTCAGCCATTCATTGTCGACGCCGTTGAGGCGGTTGGAATGGACGTGGCGCTTGAAGCTCTGCACGTCGTGATGGTTATGCGCCAGCATCAGCACGCCGCGCGCCGAATACATGACGTTGTAGTTGAGATCCTGCGACAGGCCTTCCCACAGCTTCACCGCGTGCTCGTAGAGCCCGGCGCTCTCGTCGAACAGGTAGTTCGAGCGCACGATGGTGGTGTTGCGCCCGGTATTGCCGCCGCCCAGCCAGCCGCGCTCGATCACCGCGACATTCGATATGCCGTGCTCTTTCGCCAGATAATAGGCGCAGGCGAGGCCGTGGCCGCCGGCGCCGACGATGATCACGTCATATTCCGCCTTCGGCTCGGGCGTGCGCCATTGCGGCTGCCAGCCCTTGTGCCCGCCGAACGCGCGGCGAAGCAGCTGGAAGCCGGAGAAGCGTTGGCCGGAGAAGGTCTGCATGTCGTGGTCCTGCCCCGAATGCCCGCCCGATTGAGCGCGATAATCGCCATGCTGGACCGGCGGCGGCGGGCAAGCGAGCATCTTTTGGGCGCTGCCGTTGAACGGATGCGACATGAGGAATGCGACGCCGGCTGCCGGGCGCGCGGGCGCCTGCCTTCATGCCGTCAATGTGATCTGCACTTGTCGTGCGCTGGTGAAGGCGCCCGGCACTCACCTTGCGGAAGCCATGTTCGGGCCCTACCTCGCTGCTGACCTTAGCTTAAGGAAACCGAGTATGTTCGACCCCCGCACCTTCGACGCCAAACGCCTCCTCGACCAGTTCCTCAGCCCGCAGCAACCGGCGGGCGGACAGGTGCCCGCGCGTCCGGCGCCGACGGGCGGCAGCCCGCTCGACGGTATACTCGGCCAACTCGGCTCGCTCGCCGGCAGCTTTGGCGGCGGGCAGGCCACCCGCAGCCCCAACGGCTTCGGCGGCACCCAGCCTCCCGGCGCCCGGCCCTCCAGGGCTCAGCCTTCCGGCGCCCAACCCGCCGGTGCCCAACCCTCTGGTTCCGGCGACCTGATGGGCCGGGCCAAGGACTATCTCGGCAATAATGGCGGCTCGCTCGCCTCCGGCGCGGCGGCCGGGGCGCTGGTCTCGCTGGTGCTCGGCTCCAAGGGCGGGCGCAAGATGGCCGGCAACGCCGTGGCGCTGGGCGGTCTCGCGCTGGTCGGCACGCTGGCCTACAAGGCCTATACCAATTACCGCAACGGCGAGGCGCCGCAGCAGACCACCGCCGACGTGGCGCGCAATCCGGTGCCGACCCCGGCGCAGCTGCCGCCGCCCAACTCGCCGTTCAACCCGTCGCAGACCTCGGATTCGCAGCTGCCGCTGACGCTGTTGCGCACGATGATCGCCGCCTCGCTGGCCGACGGGCATATTGACGATGCCGAGCGCATCGCCATTGCCGGCAAGCTGAACGAGAGCGGCATCGCCGATCTCGGCGAGGCCGAGCGCTTCCTTTCCGACGAACTCGCCAATCCCGCCACCGTCGAGACCATTGCCCGCGCGGTGGCGAGCGAGGAGGAGGCGGCGGAGGTCTATGTGGCGGCGCTGCTCGCCATCGACCCGGATTCCACCTCCGAGCGCGCCTTCCTCGCCCGGCTCGCCATGGCGCTGCGGCTGGACCCGGCGCTGACGCCGCATCTGGAATCCGCCGCCCGCGCTGCCCGGCAGGGTTGAAATTGACTGGGCGGGCTTCGGCCCGCCCGTCCATTCCGCGACAACGCTTCGTTAAGGTTAATCGACGCTTAAGCTATCGCAGCGAGACTGCGCTCCGCGTATCGATTCCGGCGGCCGCCGCCGGAGCAGTGCAGGAGCGGTTCGCATGGATGTGTGTCGGCGTTGGATGCGGGGTGTCGCGGCTCTCGGGCTGGTCGCCGGGCTTGGCCTGGCGCCGGGCGGGGCGGCGATGGCGGCCGATCCGGCGGCTACCCTTCCCGCCGATGACTTCTCTGCCGACGACCTGCTGGCCAAGGCGCCGCAGGTCGAGGAGAGCCGCTTCTGGTATCTGCGCCTCGATGCCGGCTATGTCTTCAACGAGACGCCGGATATCGGAGGCTCGCTCGACGATGCCGGGCTGATCGGCATCGGCATTGGCGGGCGGTTCTCCGACTGGCTCCGGCTCGACCTCACCGCCGATTACCGCACCCAGGCGGATTACGCGATCGACGGCGTCGCCGGCGAAACCAGCGTCGCCACCTTGCTGGCCAATGCCTATGTCGATCTTGGCACCTGGCACCAGATCACCCCCTATGTCGGCGCCGGCATCGGCCTCGGCTATGCCGATCTCGACGCGCCGGGCTTCGGCTCCGGCTGGGGGCTGGCCTGGGGAGCGATGGGCGGCGTCGCGGTGGAGCTTGCGCCGAACTGGCAGCTCGATCTCGGCTATCGCTATCTCAGCCTGGAGAATGTCGATCTCGGCGGCGGGCTCCCCGAGCTGGACCAGGCGGCGCACGAGATCCGCATCGGCCTGCGCATCCTCCTCGACTAGAGCAATTCCGGTGAAACCCGGTTCACCGCAATTGCTCTAGCTCGTTGTTTCTACGCAATTCTTTTCGCAAAACCGCTGCGCATTTCTGCGGGAATTGCTCCAGGGAAGCCGATCAGGGTTCCCGGTGGGCCGGCGCCGGATCGGCGGGGCCGGCAGTGCGGGTCATGCGGTAGAGGATGCGGTCGCCCAGGAACACCTGGTGCACCACCACCATGACGACATGGCCGGCGATGAAGGCCAGCAGCGTCCAGGCCAGCGGGCCGTGCAGCGCATTGGCCGGCGCCATCAGCCACTCGATCTTGGTTTCCGACGGTGCGAAGATCTCGATGCCGAACGGCGCATAGCCGCGGCCCGAACCATAGAGCCGGACCACCGCCAGCGTCGGCACCACCAGCATCAGCGCATAGAGCCCGGCATGGCCGAGGCGGGCGGCGCGGCCGAGCGGGCCGGCCTCGTAGGGCGGGCGATGCGCATGGTTGGCGAGCGCCCAGACGAGGCGCAGCAGCCCGAGCGCGAGCAGCAGCACTCCGACCGTGACATGGGTGCCGACGAAGAAGCCGACCACCGGCGTGCGGCCGAGCGTCGCCCGCAGGATCATGCCGAGGAACTGCCAGGCGAAGAGCAGTGCCATTCCCCAGTGCAGGGCGCGGCTGACGGCGCCGTAGCGAATGGCGGTATCGGACAGGGCGGGCATGGCGTCTCCGGCGACAGAATGCATGAGAGATCATGCGTTCTTAGAGCGGTTCGTGCCGGGAGGAAATCGGCTGGGTGCCGGGTATGTTTTTGCCGCCGCGGGTGTAATCTGCCGGTGGGGAACCGGGGACTCACCTTGCCGGTTCTCGTTCCGGCACCACGATGCCGACCTCAATGGGGACCTGCGGCGACCGCCCGGGGACGACCCGCGCCAGCGCCGCCGAAAAGGGAGCTGAGCCTTGCCATGGAAGACACACAGATCGGATGGATCGCCGCCATCATCATCGGCGGAGTAGCGGGCTGGATCGCCTCCAGCGTGATGAAAAGCGACACCGGAATCTTCTTGAACATCGTGCTCGGCATCATCGGCGCCGCGATAGCCAGCTTTCTGTTCAGCTTCCTGGGCGTGAGCTTCGGCGGCTGGCTCGGCTATCTGGTGGCCGGAATCGTCGGCGCCTGCATCCTCATCTGGGGCGTGAGGGCGGTGCGTAGCTAGCGCGCGGCGTGGTGCGCCGCAACATCACGATCCTGCGGGGTCGGCGGTGGGGTGCAGCAATCTAAGGTATTATGATGCTGTGGAGTGCCTCGACGCCTTGCCTGGCCTGAATTTCCCCGGCGCCGGAGCGGCGCCGGGTGATTCGTGCAGACGCATCGAAACTGGTTCGATTATTGAAGTTTATTTTGCGCAGTCGCCCAGGACCGCCCTTCGGCCGCCTCGACATGCAGCACCGGCGTGGCCTGATCGGCCGAGATCTCGGCAAGATAATTGATGGCGCAGCGCACCTGCGGGATCAGCATCGAGACGTCTTTGTTGGCGAGGCAAAGGTCGATCCCGACCTCCTCAAGTGCCAGAAGGTGCGATTTCTTCAGCGACCGCTGGCCCAATTCCATCTCGACGTAGGACTGCCGCGGCAGGCCCAGGCGATCGGCCAACGAATCCTGCGAAAGCCCCCAATTCAGGCGCATGGCAACGAGATCGTTTGCTTTCATCTGCTTTATTCCCGTGCGTCGAAAATGATCGGTCGGCAGGCTCCTGGAGTCGAATACAGGCAGGCATACCTCTTCGTTCTTCGGCTGAAGACTGTCGGTCTTCCTACCCGAAGAAATAACTCCGGCAGGAATCGCAACGATCCTGTCGAAGAAGAGGCGCAAACCCGATGTCGAAAACCAGGAAAGCTGCGTCATGTGCTGCCCTCACGTCATTCCGATGTCCCCAACAAGTGTGGGGGAGAGAATCTAACTATGAAATGAACGTCATATCCAGTTTTTTGTTCCAAATACGGCGTGAATACGTATTGCGCTGCGTCAAGCTCGCCTTCTTTTCAGTTTGCAGCGCGGAAATGATTTCCGCCCGGCGCGCCGGGCGCGCATGAAATCAGCATGCCTATCGGATAAGCAGTGGCCGGCCTGCCGAGGGTCAACGGGCGATCGGCGCGATGGGTTCCGAAATTCCAGGCGGCGGAACCCGCTTGCGCTCCTGCCCCGACCGGCGTATTTCCCCGCTCGGGCCACCCCTCCCCAACGAGGGGCTTCCATCTGAAAGGATGGCTATCATGACGACCAACGCTCTTCCGGTGGCCAAGCCGGTAAACCCCAATTTTTCTTCCGGTCCCTGTGCCAAGCGTCCCGGCTGGACGCTTGAGGCGCTCGGCGACGCGCCGCTCGGCCGCTCGCACCGCGCCAAGGTCGGCAAGGCGAAGCTGAAGCTCGCCATCGACCTCACCCGCGAGGTTCTCGACATTCCCGCCGACTACCGCATCGGCATCGTCCCGGCGTCCGACACCGGCGCGGTGGAGATGGCGCTGTGGTCGCTGCTCGGCGCCCGGCCGGTCGACCTGCTGGCCTGGGAGAGCTTCGGCGAGGGCTGGGTGACGGATGTCGTCAAGCAGCTGAAGCTGAAGGACGCCCGCACCCTCAAGGCCGGCTACGGCGAACTGCCGGACCTCGGCGCGGTGAATTTCGACCACGACGTGGTGTTCACCTGGAACGGCACCACCTCCGGGGTGCGGGTGCCGAACGCCGACTGGATCAAGGAAGACCGCACCGGCCTGACGATCTGCGATGCCACCTCGGCGGCCTTCGCGCAGGATCTCGACTGGTCGAAGCTCGATGTCGTCACCTTCTCCTGGCAGAAGGTGCTGGGCGGCGAGGGTGGCCACGGCATGCTGATCCTCTCGCCGCGCGCGGTCGAGCGGCTGGAGACCTATGTGCCGGCCTGGCCGCTGCCGAAGATCTTCCGCATGACCAAGGGCGGCAAGTTGATCGACGGCATCTTCGAAGGCGAAACCATCAACACGCCGTCCATGCTGTGTGTCGAAGACTATCTCGACGCGCTCGGCTGGGCGAAGGCGCTGGGCGGCGGCAAGGGCCTGCGCGCCCGCTCCGACGCCAATTTCAAGGTGCTGGCCGACTGGGTGGCGAAGACGCCGTGGGTCGACTTCCTCGCCAAGGACGCGGCGACGCGCTCCAACACCTCGGTGTGCCTGGTGGTCGCCGACCCGGACGTGACGGCGTTGGCGCCGGACGCGCAGGCGGCCTTCGCCAAGGCGATCGCCGGCGCGCTGGAAAAGGCCAAGGTCGCCTACGACATCGGCGCCTATCGCGACGCCCCCGCGGGACTGCGCATCTGGGCCGGCGCCACGGTGGAGGCGTCCGATCTCGACGCGCTCACCCCCTGGCTCGACTGGGCCTATGCCGAGGCCAAGGCCGGCCTGAAGCAGGCGGCCTGACGCCTCCTCGCCTCCCGTCGCTGACGCGAGGGGACGGCGAGGGACAGGCGGCCCGGCAGATCGACGGCGGGTGTGTTCTCCCGGCACAACCCGCCGCGCAGGCGCCAAAGGCCGCGTGCCCGACGAACGCTCGTCGTCCCCTCCCGCCAGCGGCGGGACGCGTTTCGCTCTCCCGCCGCCGGCGGGATCGATGTTCCCTTTTCGAACAGGATGAAGCCGATGGCTCCCCGCGTTCTGATTTCCGACGCCCTTTCCCCCGCCGCCGTGCAGATCTTCAAGGATCGCGGCATCGAGGTCGATTTCCAGCCGAACCTTGGCAAGGACAAGGACAAGCTCGCCGAGATCATCGGCGACTATGACGGCCTCGCCATCCGCTCGGCGTCCAAGGTGACGCCGAAGATCCTGGAGAAGGCGGCGCGGCTGAAAGTGGTCGGCCGTGCCGGCATCGGCGTCGACAATGTCGACATCCCGGCGGCGACCGCCAAGGGTGTGATCGTGATGAACACGCCGTTCGGCAATTCCATCACCACCGCCGAGCACGCCATCGCCATGATGTTCGCGCTGGCCCGCGAGATTCCCGCCGCCGATGCCTCCACCCAGGCCGGCAAGTGGGAGAAGAACCGCTTCATGGGCGTCGAGCTGACCGCCAAGACACTGGGCATCATCGGCTGCGGCAATATCGGCTCCATCGTCGCCGACCGCGCGCTCGGGCTGAAGATGAAGGTGGTGGCGTTCGACCCGTTCCTGTCGCCGGAGCGGGCACTCGATATCGGCGTGGAGAAGGTGGAACTCGATGACCTGCTGGCACGGGCCGATGTCATCACCCTGCACACGCCGCTGACCGAGAAGACCAAGAACGTGCTTTCGGCCGAGGCGCTGGCCAAGACCAGGAAGGGCGTGCGGATCGTCAATTGCGCCCGTGGCGGGCTGGTCGACGAGGCGGCGCTGGCGCAGGCGCTGAAATCCGGCCACGTGGCGGGGGCAGCCTTCGACGTGTTCGTCACTGAGCCGGCGACCGAGAACCCGCTGTTCGGCCTGCCCAACGTGATCTGCACCCCGCATCTGGGTGCTTCCACCTCGGAAGCGCAGGAGAATGTGGCGTTGCAGGTTGCCGAGCAGATGAGCGACTACCTGCTGCGCGGCGCCATCTCCAATGCGGTGAACTTCCCCTCGATCACCGCGGAAGAGGCGCCGAAGCTGAAGCCGTTCATCGAGCTGGCCGAGAAGCTCGGCTCCTTCGCCGGCCAGCTGACCGATACCGACATCAAGACGGTGCGCCTGACCTATGAGGGCGCGGTGGCCGATCTAAAGATCAAGGCGCTGACCTCGGCAGCGGTGGCCGGGCTGCTGCGCCCGGCGCTGGCCGACGTCAACGTGGTCTCGGCGCCGAGCGTCGCCAAGGAGCGCGGCATCGTGGTGGAGGAGACCACCCGCGCCGCTACCGGCGACTATGAGAGCCTGGTGACGCTGACCGTGGTCACCGACAAGATGGAGCGCTCGCTCTCCGGCACCGTCTTCGCCGACGGGCGCCCGCGCATTGTCGACATCAAGGGCATCAAGGTCGATGCCGAGTTCGCCCCCTCGATGATCTACGTGACCAATGAGGACAAGCCGGGCTTCGTCGGCCGCTTCGCCAGCCTGCTGGGCGATGCCGGCATCAACATCGCCACCTTCGCGCTCGGCCGCGACCACCAGGGCGGCGACGCCATCGCGCTGGTCGAGGTGGACGGCAAGGTGCCGGCCGAGGTGCTGGCCAAGGTGCAGGCGCTGCCGCATGTGAAGCAGGCCAAGCCGCTGACGTTCTGACGGCGCTCGGCTATCCGACGGCAGGCGCGCGGATCGCGAGGTCCGCGCGCTTTGCGTTTCAGCGCGGCGCGGCGATGAAGCCGGCGATCGCCTCCGTCACGCCGGGTGCCAGCGGCAGGGCGGCATCGGCATAGGTGGCGAGATTGGCGGCGCGGTCATCGCTCGCCACGCTCTTCAGCACATGGTTGACGGATGGCAGCCGCACCAGCCGTGCCTTTGGCTGGGCGGCGGCGAGGCGGCGGGCGTCCGCGTCGCTCACCTGCAGGTCGCGCCCTCCCTGCACGATCAGCACCGGCAGGCGGAGGCCGGCGAGCGCGGGCGCCGGATCGAAGGCGAAAGCGGAGATCAGGAAGCCCTGGATCTGCGGCGCGAACAGCGGCCGCAGCGGCGGGGCGAGCGTTGCCGGATCGACGTGGCGACCGGCCTCCAGCGCCGCGATGGCCCCGAAGGCGGCGGCGCGATAGGGCGCATTTGCGGGGGTGGCCTGGAACTGTTCGCGCAACATCTCGCCCATCGGGCGGCCGGGCGTGGCGAGGAGGACGACGCCGCAGATGCCGGCGGGATCGGCGGCGGCCTTCAGCGCCACCAGGCCGCCTTCGCTGTGACCGATCAGCCAGATGCAGGCGGCACCGGTGCGGGCCTTCAGCGCCGTCACCCAGGCATGGATGTCGGCGGCGTAGTCGTCGAGGGTGACGGCGTTCGGGTCGGGTATGGCGTCGGCGCTGCCGAACAGGCCGCGTTTGTCGATGCGCAGGCTGGCGATGCCATGCGCCGCCAGTGCCTCGGCGAGCCGACGATAGGGCGCGGCGTTGACGCCGAGCGGGTTGTCGCCGTCGCGGTCGGTGGGGCCGGAGCCGGGGATGATCAGCGCCACCGGTGGGTGCGCCGCCGCCGGCATCAGCGGCGCGGTCGTCGCTCGCCACGCTCTTCAGCACATGGTTGACGGATGGCAGCCGCACCAGGACCCTGCGGGCCGGGCGCTTCCAGCGGTGCGGCACCGGCGGGCGCGGCCAGGCTGGCGAGGGTCGCGGCGAGGAGGGGCGCGGCAACGAGGCTTGCCCGGCGCATGCGTCAGAACCGGCGGTGGTGCCAGAAGACGTTGGGGATGCGCTCCATGCCGGACTTCTCGTAGAAGCCGACCGCTTCCGGCACTGAGGCCAGGATGACGCCGACGCCGTCGCCGAGCTGGCGGTAGCTCTCATCCATCAGACCGCGCCCGACGCCGAGGCCCTGAACCGAGGGGCTGACGGCGAGATCGGCCAGATAGCAGACCCAGCTCGAATCGGTAACGCCGCGGGCGAAGCCGACGAGGATGCCGGCCCGCCGGGCGGTGACGATGAGGTTGGAGCCCTCGATGATCGCCGCGAGGCGCGCGTCGTCGTTTACCGGGCGGATGCGCGACAGGCCGGATTCGAGGAGCACCTGGCGATACTCCTCGACGCCGATCCGCGCCTCGCGGGCATAATCGATCTGCACCTCCGGTGCGGGGATCATGGTGGCGCCGGGCCTCGCCTCACGCCGGGAAGGCGGCGCGGTGCAGCTTGGCGGCTGCCTTGGAGAGCTCGACGATGCGGCCCCAATCGCCGGCGGCGATCGCATCGTTCGGGCACACCCAGGAGCCGCCCACGGCGAGGATGTTGGGCTGCGACAGGTATTTGCCGACATTGTCCGGGCCGATGCCGCCGGTGGGGCAGAAGCGCAGATCCGGCAGCGGCGCCGAGAGCGACTTGATCAGATTGGCGCCGCCGACCGCCTCGGCCGGGAACAGCTTCAGCACCGAGAAGCCCATGGCGGCCAGCGTCATCGCCTCCGAGGCGGTGGCGCAGCCGGGCAGCACCGGCACCGGCGCCTCGGCGAAGGCTTCCAGCAGCGCCGGGGTGACGCCGGGCGACACCAGGAAGCGGGCGCCGGCGGCGATCGACTTCTCGATCAGGTCCGGCCGGGTGACGGTGCCGGCGCCGACGACGGCGTCGGGCACTTCCGCCGCGATGGCGGCCATCGCCTCCAGCGCCGCCGGGGTGCGCAGCGTGACCTCGATGAGCGGCAGCCCACCCTCGACCAGCGCACGGGCAAGCTTCACGCCCGCCGCGACGCTGGACACGGTGACGACGGGAACGACCGGCGCGCGGGCGAGCAGGAAGCTGGGATCGGGAAGCGACATGGCGGGGACCTTTGGCGAATGACGTGTGGGCGGCAGGAATTGCGAGCGTCAGGAGTTACCGGCGGCACGAATTGCGGCAGCGCCGAAGCGCGCGGTCAATCAAAAGCGCCCGGCGCGGATTGTCGAGAGGCTTCCCGAGTTTTATGCCGGTAGGCGACGAGATAGTTTGGCGCCCATGCGGCGGCCGCATGCTTCCGGCATATGCCTTGCACGGCTGTCGTATCTGCGTCCCGTACCGCGAGTGCCCCGCATGCCGCCGATCTTCGACTACCACCAGCCCTATCCCCGCGACCTTATCGGCTATGGCCGCCACGCGCCGGATCCGCGCTGGCCGGGCCGGGCGCGGGTGGCGGTACAGTTCGTGGTGAACTACGAGGAGGGCGGCGAGAACTGCATCCTGCATGGCGATGCCGCCTCCGAGGCCTTCCTCTCCGAGATCGTCGGCGCCCAGCCCTGGCCGGGCGTGCGGCACATGAACATGGAGTCGATCTACGAATATGGCGCCCGCGCCGGCTTCTGGCGGCTGTGGCGGCTGTTTACCCGCCGCAACCTGCCGGTCACCGTGTTCGGGGTCGCCACCGCGCTGGCCCGCAACCCGGAGGCGGTGGCGGCGATGAAGGAGGCCGATTGGGAGATCGCCAGCCACGGGCTGAAATGGATCGACTATCGCGACCATAGCTACGCGGCGGAGAAGGCGGATTTCGACGCCGCCATCGCCCTGCACACCCAGGTGACGGGCGAGCGGCCGCTCGGCTGGTACACTGGCCGCACCTCGGTGAATTCGCGGCAGATCACCCTGGCGGAGGGCGGCTTCCTCTATGATTCCGACACCTATGCCGACGACCTGCCCTATTGGGTCGCGGGGCCGACGCAGCCGCACCTGACCATTCCCTACACGCTCGACGCCAACGACATGCGCTTCGCAGTGGCCGGCGGGTTCAACTCCGGCGACCAGTTCTTCGCCTATCTGCGCGACAGCTTCGACGCGCTCTATGCCGAGGGCTCGGAGGCGCCGAAGATGATGTCGGTGGGGCTGCATTGCCGGCTGGTCGGGCGGCCGGGGCGCATCGTGGCGCTGGAGCGCTTCCTCGACCATATCGCCGGCCATGACCGGGTGTGGGTGCCGCGGCGGATCGACATCGCCCGCCATTGGCATGCCGAACATCCGCCGGCATGAGGAGACCGACGTGACCAACCGACCTCTGTACGCCGCAGCCCTGCTCATGGCCGCCGCCGCCGCCGGCCCGGCGGGCGCCGACACGCTCGCCATTCCGCTGCCCAAGGGAGCGAAGGCGCAGACGATCCATGCCGCCTATCGCTGCGCCGACGGTTCCCGCCTCGCCGTGAGCTATTACAACGCGCCGCCGGTGGCGCTGGCGAGCCTGACGGTGGGCGGCGAGTTCGTGGTGCTGGCCAATGTGCTCTCCGGCTCCGGCGCCCGCTATGCCGGCGGCCGCTTCATCTGGTGGAGCAAGGGCAAGGACGGCGATCTCTACGACCTCACCAAGGGCGAGAGCGCGCCGCCCCTGACGTGCACGGGCGCGTAGCGGGCCGGCCGCTGGGCCCGCGCCTGCGGGAGGCTGCGCGCGGTTTTCCGATCAGTCCCGCCGGTCAGTCCCGCGTCGCCAGCTGGGCCGGCAGATGGCGCTGCACCACCAGAACCAGCAGCGCGGTCGACCAGCCGAACATCAATATGCCGTTGGCCGAGGCGAGCGGGCCGAGCAGGCGGGTCTCGGCGACCCGCTGCGACCCGCCATAGCCGAGCGTCGTGTAATTGACGAAGGCCGCGTAATAGGCGTCCTCGGTCCGCTCGGCGAGGCCGAGCGAATCGTAGAGCAGTCCCCACAAGCCAACCTCCAGCACATGCGCCGCCAGCATCACCAGATAGGTGGCGACCAGCGCGACGGTGAGGCGGAGATGGACGCGGTGGCGCATCACGTCATGGAACGGGTTCATCAGCACCACGAGGAGCAGGGTGCCGGCGAGGTGAATGAGCATGGCCACGAGACTGACCGAGAGGCCGAGGACGAGATCGTTTATCATGAAGGCGCCGCTTGAATGGTGCGGGAAGGGAGCGAGTCGGTGAAGGACGGCCTTACTATCCGCGCCATGCGGCTGGAGGAAATCCCCCTCGCCATCGACTGGGCGGCCAGGGAGGGGTGGAATCCGGGCCTCGCCGATGCGCATGGCTTCGCCGCCGTCGATCGCGAGGGTTTCCTGATCGCCGAGCTCGGCGGGACGCCGGCGGCGGTGATCTCGGTGGTGAATTACGACCAGGCCTTCAGCTTCCTCGGCTTCTACATCGTGCGGCCGGAACTGCGTGGGCGTGGGCTGGGCTTCGAGCTGTGGCAGGCGGGTCTCGCCCATGCCGGGGGGCGCAGCATCGGCCTCGACGGAGTGGTGGCGCAGCAGGCCAATTACGGCCGCCAGGGTTTCGCCTTCTCCCACCGCAATATCCGCTACCGCGCCATCGGTGCCGCTGGCACGGACGTCGGGGCGGAGGCGACGAGCGACCTGCGCGACGTGCCGTTCGCGCAGCTGGCGGCGGACGATGCGCGGGTGTTTCCGGCGGCGCGGCCGGCCTTCCTCCAAGCCTGGCTCGACACGCCCGGCCATGTCGGGCGGGCGGTGCTGCGCCAGGGCCGGCTGGCCGGCTGGGGGGTGATCCGGCCGGCGCGCGCCGGATTCAAGATCGGCCCGCTCAATGCCAAGGACCCGCAGGCCGCCGCGGCGGTGCTCGCCGCGCTGCTCGACGAGGCGGGTGGGGGCGAGGTGTTCCTCGACGTGCCCGAGCCGAACGCGGCGGCGGTGGCGCTGGCCGGGCGGCACGGCTTCGCGCCGGTGTTCGAGACCGCGCGCATGTATCGCGGGCCGGTGCGGCCGGTGGCGCTGGAGCGGGTCTACGGGGTGGCGAGCTTCGAGCTCGGCTGATCATTCCGGCGGCAGCGGAGCGGCCTTGCGCCGGCCCCACAGCGTGGCGATGACGATGCCGGACAGCACCAGCGCGTAGCCCACGGCGTGGTAGAGGCGAAACGCCTCGCCGAGAAAGGCGATGGCCAGCACCGAGCCGAACACCGGCATCAAATGGAAGAACGGCGCGGCGCGGTTCGGCCCGACAAGGTGGACGCCGCGGATGAAGCAGAGGTAGGCGAGCACCGAGGGGAACACCCCGACATAGACGACTATGGCCAGCGTCTTCAGATCGGCATGGAAGGGGACGCCCTCCATCCGCTCCCAGGCGAACAGCGGCGCCAGCATCAGGCTGCCGAGCACGGTGGAGACGGTGAGGAAGCCGAGCGCCGTCATTCCCGGCCGCCGCGCCAGCAGCGCCGAATAGGCGCCATAGACCACCATGGCGGCGATGGCCCAGAGGTCGCCGATGTTGAAGTCGATATGCAGCGCCACCGCCGGATCGCCGCGGCAGATGATGACGAGCACGCCGAGCAGCGACAGCAGGATGCCGGCGAACTGGCCGAGCGACAGGTGCTCGCGGTTGATCGCCAGCGACCAGAAGGCGATCATCAGCGGGCCGGTCGACTGGATCAGCAGCGCGTTGATCGCCGGGGTGTATTGCAGCCCCCAATACATCATGGTGTTGAAGGCGGCGATGCCGGTGAGCGACAGCACCAGCACCACCACGACATGGCCGCGCAGCATGGGGGCTTCGCGCCGGATATGCGGCCAGGCGAAGGGAATGAGGATCGCCGAGGCGATCACCCAGCGCAGGAAGGCGAGGCCGATCGGCGGCACGTGGCCGGCGGCGAGGCGGCCCAGCACGATATTGCCGGCCCAGAACAAGCTCGTCAGCGACAGGAGCAGATAGGGCGCGTCATAGAGCCGGCGGAACATGGCGGGACCGGAAAGCCTGCGGAACGGGCGTCCGATCTAGAGCCTTTTGCCGTGCTTTGGAATTGCCGGATCGATGAGAAGATGTTCTCGCGCTCATCGACGGGCGTGATGCGTGCGGCAAAGCCGGCCGCCGCAACGGCGTGGCAACCGAAGAAGCCGTTCCCGCGCCCGGCTGCCGCGCGGCGCCGGACGCCATCTGAGTGGTTTTGTCGCGCCGGTTCAGCCGGCGACGAAGACGGCGCGCGTCGACCACGGATCGGCGACGGTGAAGCCGCCGGCACTGTCGTGGACCGCCTCTCCGGCGGCGGCGAGGCGGGCGCGCAGGGCGGCGATCTCGGCTTCCGGCAGCACCACCTCGTAATGCACCAGGCCGACCGCGCCCACGGGCGGCGGGCCGCCGCGCCGGCTCGACCAGGTGTTGAGGCCGAGATGGTGATGATAGCCGCCGGCGCTGACGAACAGCGCGCCGGGATAGCTCTCGGTGGTGATGGCGAAGCCGAGGTGCCGGACATAGAAGCGGCGGGCGGCTTCGAGGTCGCCGACCTGAAGATGCACATGGCCCATGATGGTGGCATCCGGCATCGGCTGCGCGACCGGCACCGGCGTCGGCGCCTCGGCGACAAGGCGGTGCAAATCGAGGGATTCGGTCGCCATGGCGACGCTGCCGCCCTGCCAGCGCCATTCGCCGCGCGGGCGATCGCGATAGACCTCGATGCCGTT
Source organism: Ancylobacter defluvii (assembly GCF_018390605.1). Taxonomy (GTDB): domain Bacteria; phylum Pseudomonadota; class Alphaproteobacteria; order Rhizobiales; family Xanthobacteraceae; genus Ancylobacter; species Ancylobacter defluvii. The sequence goes on along the minus strand of NZ_JAHBGD010000012.1, from coordinate 211,461 downwards.
GCCGTCCGGGTCGTCGAAATACAGCGCCTCGCTGACGAGGTGGTCGGAGGCGCCGATCGGCACGCGAGAAGCGGCAAGGCGCCGCAGCACCACGGCGAGCGCGGCGCGGTCCGGCACCAGGATGGCCAGATGGAACAGCCCGGTGGTGCCGCGCGGGCGCGGGGTGGCGCCCGGCGCAACCTCCAGCTCGACCAGCGCGCGGCCGCCGGCGCCGAGGCGGATCGCGCCATCCGGACCGGTGCCGAGCGGCGTGAGGCCGACCACATCGCGATAGAAGGCGACGGAACGCGCGCCGTCGCGCACCCGCAGGCGCACCGCGCCCATGCGCAGCGACGCGGGAAGGGCGGAGGCGGTTTCGGCGGCGGGCGCAACGGTCGGGGCGTTCATGGACGGGTCTCGGAACACGGGAACATCATCACCCAGAGTCATGCCGTGGCGGCGCGGTTGCAAGCCGTGAATGCTTGCAAGATTGCAAGGTCGAGCTGTCATTGCGGCCGTTTCGGCTCGTCCGGCGGTGGCCGGGCCGGGTTTAGACACCGTCCAAAGCCCGACAAGTCCCCTGCCAAAGTCTGACATGTCCTTGCCTCCCTCCGGCCGATCCCTTAAGACGTGGGCACCCCGGTCGGATCGCTTCGCCGGGGTTTCCTTTCGTGCGCGCCCGGTGCTTCCCGTGCCTTTCCGCGCGCCCAATCAGGAGCTCGGCTCGTGGCGAATGTGGTCGTCGTCGGATCCCAGTGGGGCGACGAGGGAAAAGGCAAGATTGTCGACTGGCTCAGCGAGCAGGCGGATGTCGTCGTCCGTTTCCAGGGCGGCCACAATGCCGGCCATACGCTGGTGGTCGGCAACAAGACCTACAAGCTCTCGCTGCTGCCCTCGGGCCTGGTGCGCGGAGCGCGGCTGTCGGTGATCGGCAACGGCGTGGTGCTGGACCCGCAGGCCCTGATCGACGAGATCGGCCGCATTCGCGACCAGGGCGTCGAGGTGACGCCGGAGCGGCTGCGCATCGCCGAGAACGTCACCCTCATCCTGCCGCTGCACCGCGAGCTCGACGCCATCCGCGAGAACGCCGCGAGCGCCGGCACCAAGATCGGCACCACCAAGCGCGGCATCGGCCCGGCCTATGAGGACAAGGTCGGCCGGCGCGCCATTCGGCTGATGGACCTTGCCTATCCCGATACGCTCGCCGACAAGATCGAGCGGCTGCTCACCCATCACAACGCGCTGCGGCGCGGCCTTGGGCTGGAGGCGGTCGACGGCGCGGCGCTGAAGGTCGAGCTGCTGGCGCTGGCGCCGAAGGTGCTGCCCTATATGGACCGCACCTGGGCGCTGCTCGACGACGAGCGCCGCCACGGCTCCAAGATCCTGTTCGAGGGCGCGCAGGGCGCGCTGCTCGATGTCGACCACGGCACCTATCCCTTCGTCACCTCCTCCAACACGGTGGCGGCGCAGGCGGCGACAGGCTCCGGCCTCGGGCCGGGGGCGATCGGCTATGTGCTCGGCATCACCAAGGCCTACACCACCCGCGTCGGCGAAGGGCCGTTCCCGAGCGAACTGCATGACGAGATCGGCCGCAAGATCGGCGAGCGTGGCCATGAGTTCGGCACCGTGACCGGCCGGCCGCGCCGCTGCGGCTGGTTCGACGCGGTGCTGGTGCGCCAGACCGTGCGCACCTCCGGCATCAATGGCATCGCGCTGACCAAGCTCGATGTGCTCGACGGGTTCGAAGAGCTGAAAGTGTGCACGCGCTACACGCTCGATGGGCAGGAGATCGACTACCTCCCGGCCGGGCAGGACGCGCAGGCGCGGGTCGAGCCGGTCTATGAGACCATCGAGGGCTGGACGGAATCCACCGCCGGTGCCCGCTCCTGGGCCGATCTGCCGGCCGAGGCGGTGAAATATGTGCGCCGTATCGAAGAACTGATCGGCTGCCCGGTGGCGCTGCTTTCCACCAGCCCCGAGCGTGATGATACAATCCTCGTTCAGAATCCCTTCGAGGCCTGACACTCCGCACAGGTGATCGCTTAGCGTAATGGCTGATTATTATCCGCTTCTGGCCCGCGCCATCGAACAGCAGCCCAACAAGGGCCGCGAGGCGCGCGAGGTCATCTACGCTCGGGCGCGCAAGGCCTTGCTGGCGCAGCTGAGCGGCGTGAACCCGCCCATGGCGCAGGAGGATATCGCCCGGCAGCAGGATTTCCTGGAAGGGGCGATCCGTCGGCTGGAAGCCGATTATGGCGGCGGTGATGCCGAGACGGCGTCCCAGCCTGAAACCGCGCCGGTGGCTCCCCCGATTACCCCGCCGCCGACGGCAAAGCCGCCCGAGCCGGAGCCTGTCGCACAACCCGTCGCTGCCAAGCCTGTCTCTCCCAAGCCAGTGGCGCCCAAGCCGCCAGCGCCGAAGGTCGAGGAGCCTGTGGCGGTTGAACCGGAGCTTCCGGGCCGGGCGCCGCGTCCGCGGGCGCTGGAAGACGGCGACGCCGACGAGGCGGAGGCCGACGACCTCTGGTATCGCACCGAGCGACCGCTGCTCGACGAGGAGGCCGGCCTCGATGCCGACGCCGCAGAGCAGGCGAAAGAAACGCGCGGCCGGCGCCGGAACCTGATTCTCGGCGCCGTGGCGGCGGTGGTGCTGCTCGCCGGTGGGGCGGCGGCGGTGCTGTTCACCGGCATTCTCGGGCACAAGAGCGAGATCAGCCAGAGCCAGGGCGGCACCGTGCCCGCCGCGTCGACCCAATCGGCGCAGGCGCCGGCCGGCGCTGCGCCGGAGGCCGCCGGCAAATCGACCGACCGCGTGGCCCAGGCGCCGTCCGCGGCGACGGCCCAGCAGCCGGTGGCCCCGCCGCCCGCCGTGCAGGCGGCACCGCGCGCGATGCTGCTGGAGGAATCTGCCGGTGGCGGGCAGGGCCTGCAGCAATTCGTCGGCAACGTCACCTGGAGTACCGAGACCTTTCAGCCGGGCACCGGCCAGCCGCAGGATATCGGCATCCGCGCGCTGATCGACATTCCCGACCGGAACTTCAAGGCGACGATGACCATTCGCCGCAATCCGGACCCGAATATCCCGGCCTCGCACATCGTCGAGGTGCAGTTCCAGCTGCCGCCCGATTTCGACTACGGCAATGTGTCGAGCGTGCCGGGCATGCAGGCCATGGCCTCGGAAGGGGCGCAGGGAGCGCCGCTCCGCGGCCTCGCGGTGCGGGTGGCGCCGGGCTATTTCCTCATCGGCCTGCTCTCGGGCGAGCGCGAGCAGCAATATAATATGAGCCTGATGTTCAGCCGCGGCTTCCTCAACGTGCCGGTGGTGTTCGAGAATGGCCGCCGCGCCATTCTCGTGGTGGAGAAGGGCGCGGCCGGTGAGGAAGCCTTCCGCACCGCCTTCACCGCCTGGGGGCTGCTGCGGCCGTCGCAGCCGGCCCAACCCGCTCAGCCCAACGGCAACTGACGCGGCGCGGGCCCTGGCTCGTCGCCGCAATCACCAGCACATTTCCGGCCTGCCGCAGCGTCCTTATACCAAAGGATGATCAGCCATGCGTTCTGCGCATGGGTACGATGTGGCATGTGGTATACCAGATACAAAGTGCCTCCATTACGTTGCTCGACAAGAGACAGCGCTATGGAGGCACATATGTTCGCGTCGGTTTTCCCGGTTCTGCCGGCCCTGATCCTGGCTCACGCCTGGATGACGTTCATGGTGGCGCAGACGCTTTCGGCCGAGGCGGAACTCGCCACCCTGCCGCCGGAAGCTTACCCGATCTGAGGCCGCTGGCCGTACGGGCGCTCGCCGCAACAGAATCCATCGATCGGCACAGGAGGCGCCCTCAGCTGCGGCGCCCTCAGCTGCGGCGTCCTCAGCTATTGTCCTTCAGCGGCCAGATCTCGACTACCCCATGGGCCACCGCGCATGGTGTGAGCGACACCAGCCGGATAGCCTGCGCCATGTCGGCGGCCTCGATCACCGCAAAGCCGGCGACCGGCAGAGCGGACGACATGAAGGCGCCGTCGGTGGCCTCCAGCCGCGCCGCCTCCGGGTTGCGCAACTGGACGGGCGGACCGGCTATGCCCATCAGCGCGCCGTCGCGGCGGAGCTTTTCGTCATGTGCATGCGCGACGTCGCGCAGGGCAGGAGCGATGCGCTCGTAACCCTCACGGTCGCCATATCCGATCGTCACGAATTTCGGCATGGCCGGTTCTCCCATCGCGGCGCGTCCCGTACCCTGACGGGAGCGGACGGCTGTGAGGAAGAATGGTCCGGGGCCGGCATGGTTCCGAGCGGAAGCCCCGCTTGTGTCGGCGGGCCGTCATTCGCCCGGCCTGTATAACGCCCAAGGAGGCCGAAAACGAAGAAAGCCCCGCATCGGAGCGGGGCTTTCTCGTTTCAGGCGGGGCCGGCGACGGTGTCGCTGGCCGGAGCTTGCCGACTCAGGCGGCGGCGCGCTTGTTCAGCACCTCGACCAGGGTCTTGCCGAGACGGGCCGGGGAGGGGGAGACCACGATGCCGGCCTCTTCCATCGCCGCGATCTTGTCCTCGGCGCCGCCCTTGCCGCCGGAGATGATGGCGCCGGCATGGCCCATGCGGCGGCCGGGAGGGGCGGTGCGGCCGGCGATGAAGCCGACCATCGGCTTCTTGCGGCCGCGCTTGGCCTCGTCCTTGAGGAACTGCGCGGCTTCCTCTTCCGCCGAGCCGCCGATCTCGCCGATCATCACGATCGACTCGGTGGCGTCGTCGGCGAGGAACAGCTCGAGCACGTCGATGAACTCGGTGCCCTTCACCGGATCGCCGCCAATGCCGACCGCGGTGGTCTGGCCGAGGCCTTCCTGCGAGGTCTGGAACACCGCCTCATAGGTCAGCGTGCCAGAGCGCGAGACGATGCCGACATTGCCCTTCTTGAAGATGTTGGCCGGCATGATGCCGATCTTCGATTCGCCGGCGGTGACGATGCCCGGGCAGTTCGGGCCGACGAGGCGCGACTTGGAGCCGTCGAGGGCGCGGCGCACCTTCACCATGTCGAGCACCGGAATGCCCTCGGTGATGCAGACGATCAGCGGGATCTCGGCGGATATGGCCTCGCAGATGGCGTCGGCGGCGCCCGGAGGCGGCACATAGATGACCGAGGCGTCGGCGCCGGTCTTGTCACGCGCCTCGGCGACGGTGTCGAACACCGGCAGGCCGAGATGGGTGGAGCCGCCCTTGCCCGGCGAGGTGCCGCCGACCACCTTCGAGCCATAGGCGATCGCCTGCTCGGAGTGGAAGGTGCCGTTCTTGCCGGTGAAGCCCTGGGTGATGATCTTGGTGTCTTTGGTCAGCAGAACCGACATCACGCAGCCTCCTTCACGGCCTTGACGATCTTCTGGGCGGCGTCGTCGAGATCGTCCGCCGGGATGACGTTCAGCCCGCTCTCGCGGATGATCGCCTTGCCTTCCTCGACATTGGTGCCTTCCAGGCGCACCACCAATGGCACTTCGAGGCCGACCGCCTTCACCGCGGCGAGCACGCCGCGCGCGATGACGTCGCACTTCATGATGCCGCCGAAGATGTTGACGAGAATGCCCTTCACCTGCGGATCGGAGGTGATGATCTTGAACGCCGCCGTCACCTTCTCTTCGGTGGCGCCGCCGCCGACGTCGAGGAAGTTGGCGGGGGATTCGCCGTAGAGCTGGATGATGTCCAGCGTCGCCATGGCGAGGCCGGCGCCGTTGACCATGCAGCCGATGGTGCCGTCGAGGGCGATGTAGGCGAGGTCGTACTTCGACGCCTCGATCTCCTTGGCGTCCTCCTCGCTCTCGTCGCGCAGCGCCAGGATGTCGGCGTGGCGGTAGAGCGAGTTGGAATCGAAGGAGATCTTGGCGTCGAGGCACTTCAGCTCGCCGCCCTTGGTGATCACCAGCGGGTTGATCTCCAGCATCGCCATGTCCTTGGCGACGAAGGCCTTGTAAAGTTTGTCAACCAGCGCGCCGGCCTGCTTGGCGAGGTCGCCGGTCAGCCCCAGCGCCTGGGCGACGGTGCGGCCATGATGCGGCATGACGCCGGTCGCCGGGTCGACGGAGAAGGTGTGGATCTTCTCGGGAGTCGAGTGGGCGACTTCCTCGATGTCCATGCCGCCTTCGGTGGAGACCACGAAGGCGACGCGCGAGGTGGCGCGGTCGACGAGGGCGGAGAGGTAGAACTCCTTGTCGATGTCGGAGCCTTCCTCGATGTAGACGCGATTGACCTGCTTGCCGGTCGGGCCGGTCTGGATGGTCACCAGCGTCTTGCCGAGGATCTGCTTGGCATTGGCGGCAGCCTCAGTGGCGGACTTGACGACGCGCACGCCGCCCTTCTCACCCGCCTCGGCTTCCTTGAACTTGCCCTTGCCGCGGCCGCCCGCATGGATCTGGCTTTTGACGACCCACACCGGGCCGGCGATCTTCGCCGCCGCAGCATCGGCCTCGTCGGCGCTCAGGATGGCGACGCCGCTCGGCACCGGGACCCCGAATTCGCGGAGCACTCCCTTGGCCTGATATTCATGGATGTTCATTAATCCCGCTCCTCCACAACCGGACGGCCGGGAGCGCGGACAAGCGCTCCCGTCGATAGGCGTATCCGTTTTCCCTATTACGCGCTGCCGCGTCCAGACGCTACTGCACGAAAGTGTTGCTGAGGGTTCCGATGCCCTCAATCGTGATTTCCACCGTGTTGGTGGGGTTCTTCATGGTGCCGACGCCGAGCGAGGTGCCGCAGCAGATGACATCGCCGGGGTTGAGCGTCATGTCGTGCGAGATGCGGCTGACCAGCTGGCGGGCCGAGAACACCATGTCGCTGATCGGATAGCGCTGACGCTCGTCGCCATTGAGGATGGTACGCACCACCAGCGTGGCGGGGTCGACATCGGTGGCGACGACGGGGCCGAACGGGCCGAAGCCGTCGAAGCTCTTGGCGCGCACCCACTGGGCGAAGGTGGCGTCCTTGTTGATGATGTCGGCGGCGGTGATGTCGTTGACGCAGGTGTAGCCGAAGATGTGCGCGCCGGCTTCTTCCTCGGAGACGTTGGTCGCGGTCTTGCCGATGACGATGCCGAGCTCGCCCTCATAGACCACCTTGCCGTCATAGCTCGCCGGGCGACGCACTTCCGCGCCCGGCGTGGTGAGGCAGGAGCCGGCCTTGAGCAGATAGAGCGGATCGGCGGGGACGGGGGAATTCAGCTTCGCCGCCAAGGCATGGAAATTGTTCCACAGGGCGATGATCTTGGTCGGAACCGTCGGGGTGAGCAGCTTTACCGAGGACAGCGCGAGGCTCTCCCCGGCCGGCTGCGCGCCATTGAACATGTTGCCGGTGTGGACGGCGATGCTGTCGCCCTCGAGCGTACCGAAGCCGGCGCCGCCCGAGTGCTCGAAACGAACCCAATGTGCCATTTACGCGAAACTCAGCTGTAGCAGCCGGCGATCTGGGCGCGCTGACGCACCAGAGCCAGCACGATGTCGATGGTCGGGGTCGGGATGCCGGCAAGGCGTCCCATTTCCTGCACCACGGTGACGAGCGGGTCGATCTCCATGGCGCGGGACCGCTCCAGGTCCTGCAGCATCGAGGTCTTGTGGGCGCCGACGGCGCCGGCGCCGTCAATGCGGCGCTCGACGCCGACGCGGAAGTTAACCCCCGACTGCACGGCGATCTCCTGCGCTTCCAGCATCATCGACTTGGCGACCGCGCGGGTGCCGGGATCGGAGGCGATGGTGTCGAGGGTCGCGTGGGTGAGGGCGCTGATCGGGTTGAAGCAGAGATTGCCCCACAGCTTCAGCCACAGCTCGTCGCGGATGTTCGGCATCACCGGCGCGCGCAGGCCGCCGGCGGCGAAGGCCTCGGAGAGCTTGGTGACGCGCTCGGTGATCTCGCCCGAGGGCTCGCCGAGCGGGAACTTGTCGCCATAGACGTGCTGGATGACGCCCGGCGCCACCACTTCCGTCGCCGGATAGACGATGCAGCCGATGGCGCGCTCGGGGCGCAGGCCCTTCCACTGCTTGCCGCCGGGGTCGACGCTTTCCAGCGTGGTGCCTTCGAGCTGGTCGCCATGCTTGTAATAGTACCAGTAGGGCACGCCGTTGACGGCGGTGACCACCGCGGTGTCGTTGCCGAGCAGCGGCTGCATGGCATCGACCACGCCGGGGACCGAATGGCCCTTCAGCGCGACGATGACATAGTCCTGCGGGCCGAGATCAGCGGGGTTGTCCGAGCAGGCGATGTGCTCGACACGCTCCTCGCCATCGATGATCAGCTTCAGGCCATTGGCCTTCATGGCTTCGAGATGCGGGCCGCGCGCGACCAGGCTGACGTCGACGCCAGCGCGCTTCAGCTGCACGCCGACATAACCGCCGATGGCGCCGGCACCATAAATGCAGACCTTCATAGGGCTCCCTCCATTGTCCGCGTCGACCCCCGTACATCGCGGACGTCATTATCTGGTATTTTGTATGCCATGATTGGGCACACTACGACTTTCGTCAAGTCTCATTCGGTCACCCGTGCGCAAACGTCGCGCCTGCCGTTACGTCGGCTTATTCGAGGCGAGGGCAAATTTCCCAACAGTGAATCAAGTTAAGCGAGGCGGTGGTGTATTGTCCACCGTGTAAAGCGTTGTAAATCGCAGAACAATTGTCTCGGCATGCTATCAAAAGACTGCCCCGGCAGTGGGGTTCCACTACCGGGGCAGCAATGCTTACTCATCTGACGGTACGGATTCCGATTGGAAAACCGGACCGGGTGATGCGAATGATCAATCACGCATCCGGTGCGACGGTGTGGCCGGCGAGCAGTTCCAGCGCCTTGACCAGCGCCGAGTGATCGAGCGCCGCACCGCCCTGTGCCGCCACCGCGCTGAACAGCTGCTGCGCCACCGCCGTCGCCGGCAGCGCCATCTGCAGCTGGCGCGCACCGTTCAGCGCCAGGTTCAGGTCCTTCTGGTGCAGCTCGATGCGGAAGCCGGGCGCGAAGGTCCGCTTGACGATCCGCTCGCCATGCACTTCCAGGATGCGCGAATTGGCAAACCCGCCCATCAGCGCCTGCCGCACCTTGGCCGGATCCGCCCCTGCCTTGGAGGCGAACAGCAGCGCTTCCGACACCGCGAGAATGTTCAGCGCCACGATGATCTGGTTGGCCACCTTGGTGGTCTGGCCGTCGCCATTGCCGCCGACCAAGGTGATGTTCTTGCCCATCTTCTCGAACAGCGGCTTCACCGTCTCGAAGGCCGCCTCCGGGCCGCCGACCATGATGGTCAGCGACGCCGCCTTGGCGCCGACCTCGCCGCCCGACACCGGGGCGTCGAGATAGTCGCAGCCGAGTTCATTGATCTTCCTGGCGTATTCCTTGGTCTCCACCGGGGCGATCGACGACATGTCGACGACGATCTTGCCCGGGGTCAGCCCGGCGGCGATGCCGCCCTCGCCGAACAGCGCCGCGCCGACATGCGGGGTATCCGGCACCATGGTGATGATGATGTCGGCATTCTTCGCCACCTCGGTGGCGTTGGCGCAGGCGACGCCGCCCTTGCCGGTCAGTTCGGCCGGAACCGGCTTGATGTCGTAGAGATACAGCGTGTGGCCGGCGTCGATCAGGTGTCCGGCCATCGGGTGGCCCATGATCCCAAGACCGACAAATCCTACATTCGCCATGTTATTTTCCTCGCGTCCTAGACTTCGAATGAATGGTGATCAGGCGGCGCCGGTGAGCGCCGAGATCCAGCCGAGGCCGGCCGCCGTGTCGCCCTTCGGCTTGTATTCGCAGCCGACCCAGCCGGCATAGCCGATGGCGTCGAGATGTTTGAACAGGAAGCCGTAATTGATCTCGCCGGTGCCGGGCTCGTTGCGGCCGGGATTGTCGGCAAGCTGGACATGGGCGATCAGCGGCAGGTTAGCCTCGATGGTGCGGGCGAGATCGCCCTCCATGATCTGCATATGATAGATATCGTACTGGATGAAGAGGTTGTCGGAGCCGACCTCCTCGATGATCGCCTTGGCCTGCTTCGTATAGTTCAGGAAGAAGCCGGGGATGTCGCGGGTGTTGATCGGCTCGATCAGCAGCTTCAGCCCGGCTTCCTTGATGCGCGGCGCGGCGTATTTGAGATTGTTCACGAAGGTGTTGTGCAGTAGCTCGCGGTCGGCTCCGGCGGGGACGATGCCGGCGAGGATGTTCACCTGCGGGCAGCCGAGCGCGGTGGCGTAGCTGATCGCCTTGTCGACACCGGCGCGGAACTCGTCGACGCGCTCCGGGAAGATGGCGATGCCGCGCTCGCCGCCGCCCCAATTGCCGGCCGGCAGATTGTGCAGCACCTGGCTGAGATTGTTGGCCTTCAGCTTGGCGACCAGCTCTTCCACCGGGAAATCATAGGGGAAGAGGTATTCGACGCCGGTGAAGCCGGCCGCGGCGGCCTTCTCGAAGCGATCGAGAAACGGCACCTCGTTGAAGAGCATGGTGAGATTGGCGGCAAAACGGGGCATGGACCGCTCCTAGGCAGGGACAGGATTTTTGAGCTCTCCCGGATCGGCCGGGAGCGCCGGATCGATAAGAAAACGTTTTCGTTTCAATCGTTTGACGTGGGGCCGGCTCCGGATGGAAACCGCGCCGACGGCAGGCACTTTGCCGTCACGTCAGGGACGCGCGCAAGAGGTGGAGGCGCGCGGCCCCCACCATGGCGTTACCGGGCGATAAGCGTCCCCGCGCGGAACGCTCACGCGTTTTCCTTGGCGCTCTCCAGCGGCAGGTCGAGCACTTCCTCGAACTCGTTGACGGCGTCGATCTCCATGCCCATGGCGATGTTGGTGACGCGCTCGAGGATGAACTCCATCACCACCGGCACCTGGTGCTCCTTCATCAACGCCTTGGCGCGGGTGAAGGCATCCTTGAACTCGTTGGGCGAGGAGACGCGAACCGCCTTGCAGCCCAGACCTTCCGCCACCGCGACGTGGTCGACGCCGTAACCGGCATTCTCCTCGGCATTGATGTTGTCGAAGGCCAGCGAGACCTCGAAATCCATGTTGAAGCCGCGCTGCGCCTGACGGATCAGGCCCAGATAGGAGTTGTTCACCACCACATGGATGTAGGGCAGCTTGTGCTGGGCGCCGACCGCCAGTTCCTCGATGAGGAACTGGAAGTCGTAGTCGCCCGACAGCGCCACGATCTCGGCATCCGGATCAGCCGCGCGGACACCCAGTGCCGCCGGCAGCGTCCAGCCGAGCGGGCCGGCCTGGCCGCAATTGATCCAGTTGCGCGGCTTATAGACGTGCAGCATCTGCGCGCCGGCGATCTGCGACAGGCCGATGGTGGAGACGTAGCGGGTATCGCGGCCGAACGCCTCGTTCATCTCCTCATAGACGCGCTGCGGCTTGAGCGGCACGTTGTCGAAATGCGTCTTGCGCAGCAAGGTCTTCTTGCGGCCGAGGCACTCATTCGCCCAGGCCGAGCGGTTCTTCAGCTTGCCGGCGGCCTTGTATTCGCGGGCGACCTCGATGAAGAGCTCCAGCGCAGTGCCGGCGTCGGAGACGATGCCGAGATCCGGGCCGAAGACGCGGCCGATCTGGGTCGGCTCGATGTCGACATGGATGAACTTGCGGCCCTTGGTATAGACGTCCACAGAGCCGGTGTGGCGATTGGCCCAGCGGTTGCCGATGCCGAACACGAAGTCCGAGGCCAGCATGTTGGCGTTGCCGTAGCGGTGCGAGGTCTGAAGCCCGCACATGCCGGCCATCAGATCATGGTCGTCGGGAATGGTGCCCCAACCCATCAGGGTCGGGATGACCGGAACGCCGGTGAGCTCGGCGAACTCGACCAGCAGGTCGGAAGCATCCGCATTGATGATGCCGCCGCCGGAGACGATGAGCGGGCGCTCGGCCTCGTTCAGCATCGCAATGGCCTTCTCGGCCTGCTTGCGGGTGAGCTTGGGCTTGTAGACTTCCAGCGGGGCGTAGGTGTCCTCGTCGAATTCGATCTCGGCGAGCTGGACGTCGATCGGCAGATCGATGAGCACCGGGCCCGGACGGCCGGAACGCATGACGTGGAAGGCCTGCTGGAACACCATCGGCACCAGTGCCGGCTCACGCACCATCACCGCCCACTTCGCGACCGGCTTGGCGATGGATTCGATGTCGATCGCCTGGAAGTCTTCCTTGTAGAGCCGCGCGCGCGGCGCCTGGCCGGTGATGCACAGGATCGGGATCGAATCCGCCGCCGCCGAATAGAGGCCGGTGATCATGTCGGTGCCGGCCGGGCCGGAGGTGCCGATGCACACGCCGATATTGCCGGCCTTGGCGCGGGTGTAGCCCTCGGCCATGTGCGAGGCGGCCTCGACGTGGCGCGCCAGGATATGGCGCGTCTTCCCATGGGCGCGCATGGCGGAATAGAGCGGATTGATCGCGGCGCCCGGCACGCCGAAGGCGACGCTGACGCCTTCCTTTTCGAGAACCCGGATAGCAGCATCGACGGCACGCATCTTGGCCATGGCAATTCCTCCTCGCCACCTTCTGGCGACATGACAGACGATCCGCCCGGCGTGGGCATCGCCCCGCCGATGCGGGGCCGGCAGCGCCGCGCCGAGGTGTCGGTTCCTTGGTGTCGGTTCCCTTCCAATCCGCCGCGGGCAATGTTGCGGAGCAGCATTATTCCCGCACTGCGGAATGAATTTCCGAAATCGCGGAAAACATGCCACGGGTCTCCCATTTCCGCAATACGGGATGTATTTCTGATTTGCGAAAAAATCGGAGTTGCGCCTTTATGATAAAGGCGACCCTTTAGGAAGGCGGCTGCCGCCGCGCGGTTGCCTGCGGAGGATGGAAATGAGCGAGGCCGTAACCAGCATTCGACGCCGCGGGCGCCCCTCCTCCTCCGGCGCCACCGAGAGTGGCGGCGAGGTGCAGTCGCTCGATCGCGCGATCTCGTTGCTGGAAGTGCTGGCGCTGTCCGACGGCATGACGCTGAGCGAACTCGCCCGCCGCGCCGAACTGCCGACCTCCACCGTGCATCGCCTGCTCGCCACGCTCGATCGCCGCGGCCTGGTGGGCAACGACCCGGCAACCGGGCAGTGGATGGTCGGGCTCGGCCTGTTCCGCATCGGCTCGGCCTATCTGCGCATCCGCAAGCTGCCGGAAATCTCGCGCATGCTGCTGCGGGAACTGTCCGGCGCCGTCGGCGAAACCGTCAATCTCTCCATGATCGACGGGCCGCATCTGATCTGCGTCGCGCAGGTGGAGAGCCATGCGGCGGTGCGCGCCTTCTTCCGTATCGGTGGGGCGCTGCCGATCCATGCCTCGGGCGGCGGCAAGGCGATTCTCGCGGCGATGAACCCGGAGGCCCGGCGCGCCTGGCTCGGCGGCGACCAGTTGCAGCGCTTCACCGAGCACACCCATGTGAGCCGGCGCGCCTTGCAGGCCGACCTCGCCGATCTCGCCGGGCGCGGCTATTCGATCGACGACGAGGAGCACACGCCGGGCATGCGCTGCGTCGCCGCCGCGGTGCTCGACGAGTGGCGCGAGCCGGTGGGGGCGATCTCGATTTCGGCGCCGACGGTGCGCATGCCGCCCGAGCGCATCGCCGATCTCGGCGCCCGCGTCCGCGATGCCGCGCAGCGGCTGACCCATCGCTATTCTGGGTTGTAGGAATTCGGCGTTTCTTCCAATATTCCGCTTGTCTCGGCAGGCGGTCGGGTTATCGTGCGCTACAACCATTAGGTGGGGCGCGCGATATATATGCAACTTTTAAGGGTTCGTCGGCCTGCCGTGTTCGATGCGGTGCCGGAATGGCGGATGGGACTGCATCTGGCGGTCGGTGCCGATGAGCGGGCCTATCTGGTGATCGGCGGCGAGGTTGCGGTCGCCGTCGAGGAGATCGGCACCCCCATCGAGCCGGTCGAGCGGGTGGCGTATCTCACATCCTCCTGGCTGCGGCCGGACTGCCCGCGCCGCGAGGAGCTGTTCGAGGAGTGGCTCGACTATCTCTGGCCGACGCCGGAACTGAGGCCGGTCGGCGGCGCCGAGCCGGGCGTGCTGGGTAGCGAGGCCGGCCTGCGCGTGGCGACGCCCACCGAATCGGGCGCGACGAACCGCCTCGCCACCGCACCGGCCGATGGCGGACAATTGCCGTTCGCCACCCGCAGCCAGGCCGGCACCGTCGTCTATCGCTGGGAACCGTTCCCGGTCAGCCGGCGCTGCCGGGCCGGCGGCTCGGAGATCGCCGCCGCGAGCTTTGCCGCACCGGAGCAGGAGCGGCCGTTCATGCCCAGCGGCTTCGCTGCCGCCAGCCGGCTGGCACTGCCTTCGCTGCTGCCGGCCTGTTTCCTCTATGCGCTCGAACCGGCGGCGGGCACGGCGATCGAATGTGGAACGGCGGGGCCGATGTCGGATGGCGGGGTGAGAATGCGCTTCCCCCATGCCACACCGACTCGGGCGAGGATCGCCGCGCCAGCGGTGCTGCCGCCGCTGTAAGGGCAATCTGAGTGACCGCGATCAATGCGGCCGCGCCGGTGTCGAGGACCGTGCCAAGAGTGCGGCGGTTGCTTGCCTTGAGCGGGGCTCGACCGGATGCGGTGCCGTCGGCGCGTGCCGTGATCTGCGACCAGGAACCGCGAAAAAAATGGCCGGCGCACCCGCTCTCCGGATGCGCCGGCTCAGTCGCCTAGGAGGAACCGAACGTCGGGTGGCTGTGCGCACCGGACGGATTGTCCGGCTGGAACAGACGCCAGAGCGCTCCGCTCCGGGAGGCTCGCGGGCGGCGCAACGCCTCGAGGCGCGCGCCGCCGATCTTCAAATGGCCGTGGCGGCAACCGCCGCCGGCCGGTGTTCCGATCAGACCGCCTTGGCGTCGTGCAGGGCGGAAATCTCTTCCTGCGAGTAGCCGAGGTCGGCGAGCACTTCATTGGTGTGCTGGCCGAGCAGCGGCGAGGCGGTGATGCTGACCTCGACGTCCGAGAACTTGATCGGCGAGCCGACGGTCAGATACTTGCCGAGCTTCGGGTGATCGACCTCGACCACGGTGCCGCTCTTGCGCAGCGACGGGTCGTTGGCGATCTCCTTCATCGACAGCACCGGCGCGCAGGGAATGTCGAACTTGCGCAGGATGTCGATGGCTTCGAACTTGGTCTTGTCCGAGAGCCAGTTCTCGATGAAGGCGAAGATGTCGAAGATCTTGTCCTGGCGGGCTTCGGCGGTGTTGTAGGCCGGATCGTCGATCCACTCCGGCTTGTTCAACGCCTTGCAGATCGGCGCCCAGGCATGGCCCTGTACGGTGAAGTAGATGTAGGCGTTCGGGTCGGTCTCCCAACCCTTGCACTTCAGCACCCAGCCCGGCTGGCCGCCGCCGCCGGCATTGCCGCCGCGCGGAACCACGTCCGAGAACTCGCCGTGCGGGTACTGCGGATACTCTTCCAGATAGCCGAGGGCGTCGAGGCGCTGCTGGTCGCGCAGCTTCACGCGGCAGAGGTTGAGCACCGAATCCTGCATCGACACGGCGACCTTCTGGCCCTTGCCGGTCTTGATCTTCTGGTGCAGCGCCGTGAGGATGCCGATGGCGAGATGCATGCCGGTGTTCGAGTCACCGAGCGCGGCGGCCGACACGGTCGGGGGACCGTCCCAGAAGCCGGTGGTGGAGGCGGCGCCGCCAGCGCACTGCGCGACGTTCTCGTACACCTTCAGATCTTCATAGGCGTGGCCTTCCGAGAAGCCCTTCACCGAGGCGAGGATCATGCCCGGGTTGAGCTCCTGGATGTGCTGCCAGGTGAAGCCCATGCGATCGAGCGCGCCGGGGCCGAAATTCTCGACCATGACGTCCGACTCTTTGATGAGCTTGGTCAGCACTTCCTTGCCCTGCTGGGTCTTGGTGTCCAGGGTCAGGGAGCGCTTGTTGGAGTTCAGCATGGTGAAGTACAGCGCATCGGCGTCCTTCACATGGCGAAGCTGGCTGCGCGTGACGTCGCCCGCACCGGGGCGCTCAACCTTGATCACGTCGGCGCCGAACCAGGCGAGAAGCTGGGTGCAGGCGGGACCCGCCTGGACGTGGGTGAAATCGATGATCTTTATACCTTCAAGCGGCTTAGACATCGTTGTCGACTTCCCTTCATTCGGTTTCGTTCGGCACGACGGCTCTCCCGAGCGTGCCGTAGAACTAAGCTCCTACCCGCGCAGGTATCAGGAGCCTCCGTCTCCCCGTCTCCGCCGGCGAACCGGCGGAATACGTCCCAGGTGGTGTTCGACATCGGAAGTACGGACATCCGACCGTTCACGACTTCTTCTGCCACCTCAGGTCTAGCGGCGCGGAGCCGGGGAGCTCCGCGCAAATCCGTCTGCGCCTATTCGGCGGCCTGCCGCACCGGCTCGCCCACCGCGCCCGATGCCTTGACGGCGTCGATGCGGTCGATGCCGAAACCGAGCACCTGCGCCAGGATTTCTTCGGTGTGTTCGCCAAGCAGCGGCGAGCGCTCCACCGGCACGTCGTTGTCCGACAGCTTGATCGGGTTGCCGACGGTCAGATAGGCGCCACGCGTCGGGTGATCGACCTCCACCAGCGTACCGGTCTCGTAGAGCGACCGGTCCTCGGCGATCTCCTTCATGGAGAGCACCGGGCCGCAGGGAATGTCGTATTTATTGAGGATCTCCATCGCCTCGAACTTGGTGTGGGCCATGGTCCACGCTTCGACGCGGGTGAAGATCTCGTTGAGATGCGGCAGGCGGGCGGCCGGCGTCGCATAGTTGGGATCGGTCTTCCACTCGGGCTCGTGGATGACATCGCAGATCTTGGCCCAGACCGGCGCCTGGGTGATGAAATAGATATAGGCGTTGGGATCGGTCTCCCAACCCTTGCAGCGCAGGATGCGGCCCGGCTGGCCGCCGCCGGAATCATTGCCCGCGCGCGGCACCGCGTCGCCGAAGGGAATGCCCTCGCCGAACTGGCTGTATTCGCGCAGCGGGCCACGCTCGAGGCGCTGCTGGTCGCGCAGCTTGACGCGGCACAGGTTCAGCACCGAATCCTGCATGGCGCACAGCACCTTCTGGCCGCGGCCGGTCAGGGTGCGCTGGTAGAGCGCGGTGACGATGCCGAGGGCGAGATGCAGCCCGGTGCCGGAATCGCCGATCTGCGCTGCGGTGACCAGCGGCAGGCCGTCGCGGAAGCCGGTGGTGGAGGCGGAGCCGCCGGTGCACTGGGCGACGTTCTCATAGACCTTGCAGTCTTCGAACGGGCCGGGGCCGAAGCCCTTCACCGAGGCGAGGATGATGCGCGGGTTGAGCTCCTGGATGCGCTCCCAGGTGAAGCCCATGCGGTCGAGCGCGCCGGGGGCGAAATTCTCGACCATGACGTCGCAGATCTTCACCAGTTCCTCGAGGATCTTCTTGCCCTCGGGATTCTTGGTGTCGAGCGTGATCGACCGCTTGTTCGAGTTCAGCATGGTGAAATAGAGGCTGTCCGCGTTCGGGACATCGCGGAGCTGCGCCCGCGTGACATCGCCCTCGCCGGGGCGTTCCACCTTGATCACGTCGGCGCCGAACCAGGCCAGGAGCTGGGTGCAGGTCGGGCCGGACTGAACATGGGTGAAATCTAGGATACGGACTCCGTCCAGCGCCTTGCTCATGGGGTTTCCTCTCGAAAGTGTGGTGCCCGACGTTTGCGCCGGTGCGCTTCATTTCGTTAAAGGGCGGGCGGAGATGTCTCCGCCCGCCAATGTCGGATCAGCTCTTCTTCTTGACGACGCTCTGCGGATTGAGGCTGCCGATATTGCCGCTCTCGCTGCCGGCCGCCGGGTCGATGACCGCGTTGATGAGGGTCGGGCGACCGGAGTTCATCGCCTCGTCGACGAAGCGCTTCAACTCGTCCGGGGTGGTGGCGTTGTAGCCGACGCCCCCGAAGGCCTCCATCATCTTGTCGTAGCGCGAGCCCTTGACGAAGACGGTGGTGCCGGGATCGCGGCCGGTCGGGTCGGTGTCGAGGCCGCGATAGATGCCGTTATTGTTGAACACCACGATGCAGACCGGCAGCTCGTAGCGGCAGATGGTTTCGACTTCCATGCCGGAGAAGCCGAAGGCGCTGTCGCCCTCGACCGCCAGCACCGGCTTGCCGGTCTCCACCGCCGCGCCGACGGCGAAGCCCATGCCGATGCCCATCACGCCCCAGGTGCCGACGTCCAGGCGCTTGCGCGGCTGGTACATGTCGATGACGCCACGGGCGAGGTCGAGGGTGTTGGCGCCCTCATTGACCAGGATCGCGTCGGGACGCTCCTTGATCACCTGCTTCAGCGCGCCGAGCGCCGAGTGGAAGTCCATCGGGGTGGAGTTCTTGAGCAGGCGCTGCGACATCTTGGCGATGTTCACTTCCTTGCGCGCCTTGATCTCGCCGATCCACGCATCGGAAGGAGCCGTCCAGCCGGCCTTCACGCCGTCGAGCAGGGCGGAAACCACCGAGCCGATATCGCCGACCAGCGGGGCGACGATCTCGACGTTGGAGTCCATTTCCTTCGGCTCGATGTCGACCTGGATGAACTTCTTGGGCGCATCGCCCCAGGTCTTGCCCTTGCCGTGCGACAGCAGCCAGTTGAGGCGGGCGCCGACGAGCAGGACGACGTCCGAATCCTTCAGCACCGTCGAACGGGCGGCGCCGGCCGACAGCGGATGGGTATCGGGCAGCAGGCCCTTGGCCATCGACATCGGCAGGAAGGGAATGCCGGAGGTCTCGATGAACTCGCGGATGGTCTCGTCGGCCTGGGCATAGGCGGCGCCCTTGCCGAGGATGATCAGCGGCTTCTTCGCCGACTTCAGTACCTCGAGGGCGCGCTCGACCGCGGACGGGGCGGGCAGCTGGTCGGGAGCGGCGTCGATGACCTTCACCAGCGACTTGGCGCCCTTCTCGGCATCGACCACCTGCGAGAACAGCTTGGCCGGCAGATCGAGATAGACGCCGCCGGGACGGCCGGACACCGCCGCGCGGATGGCGCGGGCGACACCGATGCCGATATCCTCGGCGTGCAGCACGCGGAAGGCGGCCTTGCAGAGCGGCTTGGCGATGGCGAGCTGGTCCATCTCCTCATAGTCGCCCTGCTGCAGGTCGACGATCTCGCGCTCGGACGAGCCGGAGATGAGGATCATCGGGAAGCAGTTGGTCGTCGCGTTGGCGAGAGCGGTCAAGCCGTTCAGGAAGCCGGGCGCCGAGACGGTGAGGCAGATGCCGGGCTTCTTGGTGAGGAAGCCGGCGATGGCGGCGGCGTTACCGGCGTTCTGCTCGTGGCGGAACGAGATCACCCGGATGCCCTCGGCCTGCGCCATGCGGCCAAGGTCGGTAATCGGAATGCCCGGCACGCCATAAATGGTCTCGATGCCGTTCAGTTTGAGAGCATCGATAACGAGATGGAAGCCATCCGTCAGCTCCACCTCGGCCTCGATGGCCGAATTCGTGTCAATAACCTGTGCTACTGCGGACATCTTGCTTCCTCCCGGAATCTTGTCTGCGCCGTTTTTGAAGATCATCACCAGAACGTCGGACCCATCGGACCCGGAGCCAGGCAGGGGGCGAGGGAATATTGCCGACGGATCGCGCCACCCCGGCGGCGGTCTCTCGGCTGGCGATCGACGGCCGGCATAAAGGCCGACACGCCTGCCGCGCATATTCCATCTCTACCCATGCCTTCACGTCCCGAGTCGTCTGGCCCCGTCGGCAAACCGCGCCGTGCGGGTCCGCCGCTCTAGTCAAGGTTCACGTGGCTCTCGACATGCCTCGCCAGCCGGAGCGTGTGGTCACGGACCAAACGCTCGGCGCGGTCTGCGTCCCGCGCCTCGATTGCCTGGATGATCTCGAGATGGTCGGAGGCGGAACGCTGCGCCCGGTCCATCTCGAAGATCGTGCGGTGGCGGATGGCCCGAACATGGAAGAACAGGTTGTCCGTCATCGCTGCGAGAAGTGAGGAGCCGCTCAGCCGGATCAGCGCCTGGTGGAACGCGATATTCGCGGTCGAATATTCGTCACACCGCTCGCGCTCGATCCGGTTGAAATCGAACTCCTTGAAAAAGGCCCTCAATTCGGCGATCGCCTCGTCGCTTGCGCGAGAAGTCGCGAGGCGAGCCGCCATGCTTTCCAGTGCCGCCCAGGCCTCGATCATCTCGATCATCTCGGCCTTGGTGCGGCGAACAACCAAAATACCCCGTCTCGGCACGGCCTTGAGCAGGCCTTCCTGCTCAAGCATCGCCACGGCCTCGCGAATCGGCGTGCGGCTCGCGCCAAGGCGCTCTGAAATGTCTCGCTCATCGAGCAGCAGCGGCTCGTCCGAGCCGTAGATATTCATGTTGGTGATGGCTTCCTTCAGAGCGGCATAAGCCCTGCTCTTGAAGCTCTCCTTCGCCGGCAGGCGCTCAATGGCCAGGCCATTGTCACCGCTCTGCCACCTCTTGTTCAAAGCCGCTTTCGTACTCACGAGAAAATCCTCATCGGGCCGAGCCCGCCGGGGATTTCTTCGAAATTTGGCATACCAAATACCAGCATGTCAATCGGCGATCCCGTACCCGCGGAGACCGCGGCGCTTCTCGTCCCACATCGATTATCGTTGATGGATCAGCCTTCTATGAGGCCTTGGCATCCTGCGTTCCATCGTTGCGTATGCAATATACCACGGCGAAGGGCGTATGGCGAGAGCGCCTGAACACTTTGCCACGCACGGGGGCAAAATGTTCGCCGGCGGGCCAAGGGCTCATACGCCGCCGCGCCCGGCACGCAGGGGTCGAGACAGCATGGATTGCAGGAGAAAGACGGGCCGGGTGGCGCCGGCCGGGACTCTCAGGCCAGGAATTTGCCGTGCTTTTCCACATGGGCGGCGAGGCCGAGCGTGTGCTCGCGCACCAGCCGCTCGGCGAGGTCGGCGTCGCGGGCGACGAGCGCGGCGATGATCGCCCGGTGCTCCTGCAGCGAGCGTTCGGCGCGATTCTCCTGCCGCATCGACACCGCACGGATGCCGCGGATGTGAATGAACAGGTTCTCGGTCATCTCGCCGATCATCTCGCAGCCCGACAGCCGGATGATGGTCTGGTGGAAGCGGATATTGGCGTCGGAATATTCCGTGACGTGGTCGGCCGGCGCCTCGGCGTCGAAATCGTGGAACATCTCCCGCAGCTCGGCGAGGTCGCGGTCATTGGCGCGGGTGGCGGCGAGGCGGGCGGCCATGCTCTCCAGCGCCGCCCAGACGATGATCATGTCGATGATCTCGCGCTTCGACTTGCGCACCACGAAGATGCCGCGCCGCGGCACCGAGCGGACGAAGCCTTCCTGCTCCAATACGGTGAGCGCTTCGCGGATCGGCGTGCGGCTGACCCCGAGGTCCTGCGACAACTGCCGCTCGTCGAGCCGGATCTCGTTGTCCTGCCCGTACAGGTCCATCTCGGTGATCGCCTTCTTGATGGCGTCATAGGCAAGGGCGCGCAGGCTAGTATTGGCGGCGAGGGGCGCGATGTTGAGGCGAGCTTGAGTATCGGCGGCGTCCACGGCTGTTCCCTCGTCTACGATTATGCCGCCGTTCCTGGCGGAACGGAGCGCCGGCGGCGGCGAGGCCATCGGCACGCGCGCGAATCCTCCAGAAACACCGGTCACGCTGGATCATCGTATACCACAGACCACGGATGCAATCCTCACCTTCGCCGCCGGTGCGGCCGCTGCTGCCGGCGGTGTTCGCCAGCCGGGCGCGCATCGAGGCGTATTTCATTTCAAGTTGACGTTAAGTAATTACGCTGGGGAATGTTACGTTGCGTCATTACCCAGAGAAATTTTTACGCATTTCTGGTATGCAAAATTTTGCATATTAAAAAATCCGTAGTATACATGCTTCCGATCCGGAAGGTCAGGCGGCGCCTGGCACCCTGACGATACGGAAGCAATCAAAAGCAATACGACGTTCAGTCGAGTTATTACGTTTGGAAACGTTCGAGGAAGCCATGACAACTCCCGTTACGTCATCTGTGAATAAGACGCGCTGGCTGCAGCTGGTGTTCGGCGTGATCTGCATGTGCATGATCGCCAACATGCAGTACGGCTGGACGTTCTTCGTGAACCCGATCCAGGAGCGTCACGGCTGGGATCGCGCGGCGATTCAGGTCGCGTTCTCCATCTTCATCGTCACCGAGACCTGGCTGGTGCCGGTCGAGGGCTGGTTCGTCGACAAGTACGGCCCGCGCATCGTGGTGCTGTTCGGCGGCATCATGTGCGGCCTCGCCTGGATTCTGAACGCCTATGCGGACACGCTGACCATGCTCTACATCGGCGCGGCGGTTGGCGGCATTGGCGCCGGCGCGGTTTACGGCACCTGCGTCGGCAACTCGCTGAAGTGGTTCCCGGATCGCCGCGGCCTTGCAGCCGGCATCACCGCCGCCGGCTTCGGCGCCGGCTCGGCGCTGACCGTGATTCCGATCCAGAACATGATCAAGAATCAGGGCTACGAGGCGGCGTTCCTCTATTTCGGCATCGGCCAGGGCATCGTCATCACCGTGCTCGCCCTGTTCCTGATCGCGCCAAAGAAGGAGCAGATCGCTGCCTTCGCGGTGAACGTCGCCTCCAAGGTCGCCCAGAGCGCCCGCGACTTCTCTCCCAAGGAGATGCTCACCACCCCGCTGTTCTGGGTGATGTACGCGATGTTCGTCATGATGGCCGCCGGCGGCCTGATGGCCACCGCACAGCTCGGCCCGATCGCCAAGGATTTCGGCATCGCGGACATCCCGGTTAGCCTGATCGGAATCACCCTGCCTGCGCTCACCTTCGCCGCCGCCATCGACCGCGTGCTGAACGGCCTGACCCGTCCGTTCTTCGGCTGGGTGTCGGATCATATCGGCCGCGAGAACACCATGTTCCTCGCTTTTGCCATCGAGGGTGTCGGCATCTACGCGCTGAGCGTGTTCGGCTCCAATCCGGTGCTGTTCGTGATCCTGACCGGCCTCGTTTTCTTCGCCTGGGGTGAGATCTACTCGCTGTTCCCGGCGATGTGCGGCGATGCCTTCGGTACCAAGTTCGCCACCACCAATGCCGGCCTGCTCTACACTGCCAAGGGCACCGCGGCGCTGATCGTCCCGTTCACCAGCATCCTGACCACCATGACGGGCAGCTGGCACGCGGTGTTCGTTTCGGCCGCCGCGCTCAACATCATCGCCGCCATCATGGCGCTGCTGATCCTGAAGCCGCTGCGCCGCGCCCATGCCGAGCGCGCCAAGCACGCCAAGCTGAATGCCATCGCCGCCGAGTGACCGGCAGCCACCGATTTTTCGGTTCTTTCGAGGGCGCACCGCGAGGTGCGCCCTTTTTGTTTGTGCTGATGAATGCGCTTTTTGCGAATGATTCCAAGTTTACCTCAGGAGAGGTTCCGGTTGATTTGAGCCTTATATCGCCGGATTGTCGGGATGTGTGACGTTGCGTTTCAGTTTAGACTTTCGTGTAATTAAGTTAAAATGACCTAAAGTGTTTGATAATTATTTTATGTATACTTAAATATGATTAAGTTTAATTGTCAGTATATAAAATTAATTGTCTGTATCATTCTTTAAATTTATAAATATATCTCAGGTGTAGCGAAATTTAGACGTGCGACATAAGTGTGAAAAGGCGATTGGCATACATAATATTGTGGATTAGGATGCGTCCTTAACGGGTCGGATCCGATACCTTGCGTAAGACGCGGCGAGAGCCTCTCGCGGCCATTGCGTCAGGGCGAGGAGGCCGCCACCCGAAAAGGCCAATCCGCACATGAGGCGGTCGCCGTGGGAGATGGAAACGTCACCCGCGGCCAAGCAGAAAAGCTGGCGCCCGTTGTCAAACGGAGCGACCGCAAAGCCGGTCAACGGCGAGTTCATTCGGGAGAGGAGAACGTCAATGGGCATGTCCACAACAATGGCGCCCCATCGTCCGCTCGGTACCTCGCGTCGTCACTCGACGCTGGGGTGAGCCGGCGCCTATCCCGGCATCTCGCCACCTTTTGAAAATCAATCGACGCCCGGGCGGCTCCGTCCGGCGGGCGATTTGACTGAAGCCGTCGTCTCGGCCGTTGCGCGGCGAGGCGTCCAAAAACAGCAAGGCCGGCGCCTGCCGGACCCCGAGGCGGAAAAAATCGTTCAAGGAGAATTTCATGGCTACCCCAACCACTGCGGCCCTCGGGCCGGGTAAGGATTTTTCCGAAGGCAGGCGCTGGCTCCAGCTGATCGTCGGCATCGTCTGCATGGTGGCGACCGCCAACATCCAGTACGCGTGGACGCTGTTCGTTCCTGAAATCCAGGAGACCTTCGGCTGGGAGCGCGCCTCGATCCAGATCGCCTTCACCATCTTCGTGCTGGTGCAGACCTGGCTGGCGCCGATCGAAGGTTACTTCATCGACAAGTTCGGCCCGCGCGTGATGGTCGCGTTCGGCGCGATCATGATCGGCACCGCCTGGGTGCTCAATTCGCAGGCCGCCAGCCTGACGGGCTTCTATGTCGGCGCGGCCGTGGGCGGCATCGGCGTCGGCTGCATCTACGCCACCTGTATCAACAATGCCCTGAAGTGGTTCCCGGATCGCCGCGGCCTCGCCGTCGGCCTCACCGCGGGTGGCTTCGGTGCCGGTTCGGCCGCCACCATTCTGCCGATCGCTTCGATGATCGAGACCGCGGGCTTCCAGGAGACCTTCTTCTTCTTCGGCCTGCTGCAGGGTGGTCTCGCCTTCGTCGCCGCCTGGTTCCTCCAGTCGCCGAAGGCCGGCCAGGTCAAGGCATCCGACAAGCTCAACCAGAGCCGTCGCGACTACACCCTCAAGGAAGCGCTGAACACCAAGCTGTTCTGGCTGATGCTGCTGATGTTCACCTGCGTCGTCACCGGCGGCATGATGGCGGTCGCCCAGCTCGGCGTCATCGCGCAGGACCTCGGCGTGAAGGAGTTCAAGGTCAACCTGTACTTCTTCACCATGGCTGCCCTGCCGCTGGCGCTGATGCTTGACCGCATCATGAACGGCATCTCGCGTCCGATGTTCGGCTGGATCTCCGACCATATCGGCCGTGAGAAGACCATGGTGATCGCCTTCACCCTCGAGGGCTTCGGCATCATCGCGCTCGGCTATTTCGGCCACAATCCGTGGGCGTTCCTGATCCTGTCCGGCGTGGTGTTCCTGGCCTGGGGCGAAGTCTACTCGCTGTTCTCGGCGCTGGCCGGCGACGCCTTCGGCACCAAGCACATCGGCAAGATCTACGGCGTGCTCTACTGCGCCAAGGGTATCGGTGCGCTGTTCGTGCCGGTCGGCAACCTGCTGATGGAAGCCACCGGCACCTGGTCGAGCGTGCTCTACACCGTGGCCGCCATGGACCTGTTCGCCGCCTTCCTCGCGGTCACGCTGCTGCCGAAGACGCTGGCGAACCATGTCGCCAAGTCGACCATTCCCGGTTCGGCGGCGAGCGCGGGTACGGCCTCGGCGCACGCCTGATCCGTGCCGGAGGTTGGAGGCCGCCTGGCGGTCCTCCCTGCCTGCACCTGCAACAAGGAAAGGGCCTCCTTCGGGAGGCCCTTTTCATTTCATTCGCCTCCGGCCGTTTTGTTGGCCTCCGCTCGCTTCGCCGGCCTCCGATGCCGCGTCAGCCTGCCGGTGGCAGTCCGCGCGCCCGACGTGCGATGGCCTCGACCTTGTCGCTGGCGGCGCGACCCATGCCGATAACGTCGGCGAGGGTGAACCAGCCGGTTTCCAGCGCGTCGTCGGCGGCTTCGCCCTCACCGGACAACCAGCGGCAGGCCACGGCGATCATCGCGAAATGATGGGCGAGGGTGCCGGCCGGATCCGCCTCGATGAAGTCGAGCACGTCGATCAGCTCCGGCGAATCCGCCGCAATCCCGGTCTCCTCCGCCAGTTCGCGAAGCGCCGCCGCATGAACTGCCTCGCCCCATTCGATCCGCCCGCCCGGATAGCCCCAGCGGCCCTGGTCCGGCGGATTGGCGCGGCGCACCAGCAGGATGCGTTCGTCGCGGATGACGACGGCGAGCACGGCGGCGACGGGGCGTATGCCGGTGTTGGACAGGGACATGACGTATTGTGCCTCGCATGAGATCAACAGGGCGGCTTCGGCGGGCGCCATGGACATGATCGCTTCGAATCGGTCCGGCTGCCGGCGCTGGCGATGCGCCTGCAAAGGCTGCCAACGGCCGGCGGAGTTGCTAGCATTCCTTGTCGTGTCGTCGATGTCTCGCCTTTAATCCGGCGATTCGACGATCTGACCCACCGACCATCCCCGAGGGCACCCATGCGCAAGAAACTGATGAACCGTCTCCGAATCGCGGTCCTGGCCACGATGGCGGTGGCGCCGATCGCCCTTCCGCCCGCGGCTCTGGCGCAGGCGAGTTGCGGCAACAACGGCGCCGGCTTCGACGCGTGGCTCGCCAATTTCAAGCAGCAGGCGGTGGCCCAGGGAGTTTCCCCGCGTACCGTGGCGGCTGCCCTGAACGGGGTAACCTACGATCCCAATATCGTCGGCACCGACCGTGGGCAGAAGGTGTTTGGGCAAAGCTTCTTCCAGTTTTCCGACCGCATGGTGGCGAATTATCGCATCCAGCAGGGGCGGGCGCTGATCCAGAAGAATCAGGCGCTGTTCAACCGCATCGAGCAGCAGTTCGGGGTGCCGGGCGCGGTGCTGGTGGCGTTCTGGGGGCTGGAGACCGATTTCGGCGCCTTCATGGGCGACAAGCCGAGCCTGCGCTCGATCGCGACGCTGGCCTGGGACTGCCGGCGGGCGGAGATGTTCCGTACCCAGCTCATGGCGGCGCTGAAGATCATCGACCGAGGCGACCTCACGCCGCAGACCATGCGGGGGCCGTGGGCCGGCGAACTCGGGCAGTTCCAGTTCCTGCCCGACCACTATCTGAACTACGGCGTCGACGAGGATGGCGACGGGCGCATCGACCTCATCCGCTCGGCGCCGGACGCGCTGGCTTCGGCGGCCAATTACATCAAGGCACTCGGCTGGCAGCGAGGCCAACCCTGGCTGGAGGAGGTACGCTTGCCGCCCAATCTGCCCTGGGATCAGACCGACCTGTCGACCAAACTGCCGCGTGCGCAATGGGCGCGCTTCGGCGTGGTACGGGCGAATGGCTCGGCGCTGCCATCGGACAATTTGCCGGCCTCGGTGCTGCTGCCGATGGGTCGGCTGGGGCCGGCCTTCCTCGCCTATCCCAATTTCAACGTCTTCACCGAGTGGAACAATTCGCTGACCTACGCCACCTCGGCCGCCTATCTCGCCACCCGCGTCACCGGTGCGCCGGCGTTCAATCGCGGGCAAGGCAAAGCGATCCCGATACTGTCGCAAGCGCAAGTGGTGGAGCTGCAACGGCTGCTGAATGCGCGGGGCCATCATGTCGGGCGGGTCGATGGCATTACCGGGGCCGCGACCCGACAGGCAGTGAAGGTCGAGCAGATTCGGCTCGGCCTGCCGGCTGATTCCTACCCAACGCCGGAACTGCTCGCGGCGCTAAGGGCCGGGCGCTGATCCCGGCAGGCGAGCCCGTCCGCCGGGCGCGCCGGATCGCCACGTTCACAGCACCGGGATGCCGGCGTGCTTGGCCTTGGCCTCCGGTTCCACATGGATGTTGACGAAGAGGTCGTGCACCTCGCTGCGCAGCGCCTCCTCGATGCGGTCGCAAATGGCGTGCGCCTGGCTCACCGGCATCTCGCCGGGCACCACCAGATGGAAGTCGACGAAAGTGAGCCGGCCGGCCTGCCGGGTGCGCAGGTCGTGCGCCTCGATGGCGCCGACCGCCTCCTCGGCGATGCGGGAACGGATGCGCGCCAGCGTCTCGCCCGGCACCGCCTGGTCCATCAACCCGCCAATGCTCTCCTTCAGCACGCCATAGCCGGACCACAGAATGTTCACCGCTACCAGCGCGGCGAGGACGAGGTCGGCCTTCTCATAGCCGGTGGCCATGGCGAGGGCGATGCCGGCGAGCACGGCAGCGGAGGAGACGACGTCGGTCAGCAGATGCTTGCCGTCGGCGACCAGCGCTGGCGAGCGCAGGCTCCGGCCCTCCCGCAGCAGCACCCAGCACCACGCCGCGTTGATGACGCCCGCCAGCGCATTGGCGCCGAGGCCGTCGAGCGACAGATCGAGCACATGCGGCTCCTGCCAGGCGAAATACACCTCGCGGAAGATCGACAGCGCGGCCACGACGATGAGCACGCCCACGATGACGGCGGAGAAATACTCCGCCTTGGCATAGCCATAGGGATGGGCGGCATCGGCCGGGCGGGCGCTGACCTTGAGCGCAATCAGCGCCGCGGCGGCGGTGCTGACATTGACGAGGCTCTCCAGCGCATCGGAGTAGAGCGCGATGCTGCCGGTCAGCCGGTAGGCGATATATTTCAGCGCCAGCACCACGATGCTGACGGCCACACTACCGGTCGCCAGCCGCAAGGACCGTTCCATCCGCCCATTCCGCTCCGATGGCGCCGCGCGCCGGGGTCGTCCGATTAGACAGTCGGGATGCGAAAATCAAGCCACGTCAAGGGTTTGCAACTGGTTCGCAGGAGCGTTCGCAACCTGCGCCGCTGTCATGTGACGGGCTTGTGCCCGATGGCGCCTCGGCTTTCGCCGTCACAGGGGCGTGTCAGGCATGGGCGGTGCGCGGCAGGATGGCACCGCGATGCTGGATGACGCGGCCAGCCAGCGCATGTCCGGCCTCCGCCGCCAGGAGCGGCGGCTTGCCCTCCAGCCGTGCGGCGAGATAGGCGGCGTTGAAACTGTCGCCGGCGGCGGTGGTGTCGACCGGTGTCACCGGCTCGGGAATGGCGACCAGTTGCGAGGTGCCGTTCGAGACCACCAGCGCACCCTCGGCGCCGTTCTTCACCACGATCTCGCCGACGCCGAAGGTGGCGAGGCGTTCGGCGGTGGCGGCGGGCGAGCCGTCATTCCACAAAAGCGCCTCGTCCTCGAAGGTGGGCAGGGCGAGGGTGGAGCGCTTCAGTGCCTGGGCGTAGACGGTGCGCGCGCGGGCGACGTCGCCGCCCCAGTTACGCGGGCGGTAGTTGCCGTCGAACACCACCTTGGCGCCGCGTTCGCGGGCGAATTCGAGGGTCGCCAGCAGCCGGCCGAGGCCGGTGTTGGAATAGATCGAGAGGGTGATGCCGGAGAGATAGATCACCTGCGCCTCGATGATCGCCTCGGCGATGCGCTCCCAGCCCGGCAATTCGAACAGCTCGCGCGCCGGGGCATTATCGCGCCAATAGCTGAAGGTGCGCTCGCCGAAGGCGTCGGTGTCGATCACATACAGACCGGGCACGCGGCCGGGCGCACGCAAAATCTGGTCGGTGCCGATGTTCTCCGCCTCGGCGGCAGCGGCGATCTGGTCGGAATAGCGGTCGTCGCCCAGCGCGGTGGCATAGGCGACCTCGACGCCGGCGCGGGCGAGATAGACGGCGGTGTTGAACGTATCGCCGCCAATGCCCAGCCCATAGCGCCCGTCGGCGCCGCGGGAGAACTCGACCATGACCTCGCCGATCGAAACAACCTTCGCCATGGGCTTCTCCTGCTGCTACGGGCGCGATGCCGGCGCCCTCGAGATTCGCGCGCAGGTTCGCCTCATTCGGCGGCTGCGGCAACCCACGGGGCGGCGCGACGACCATTGTCGCCCCCCGCGTCCCTTTCGGTTCGCAGGCCTTGCCGGCGGCTCAGGCCGCCCGCGCCGACAGCAGGAAGTCGCCCATCCGCTCCAGCGCCCGCCTGATGTTCTCCGCCGAATTGGCATAGGAGAGACGGATATAGCCTTCGCCGTGCACGCCGAAATCCGGCCCGCCAATGGTAGCGACACCGGCGGTTTCCAGCAGCGCGTTGGCCAGCGCCTTCGCCGAGCTCCAACCGGTGCCCGATATGTTGGGGAAGGCATAGAAGGCGCCCTTCGGCGTGGCGCAGCGAACCCCCGGCAGGGCGTTGAGGCCGTCGACCACGAGCTTTCGACGGGTGTCGAACTCGGCCACCATGGCGGCAACGCAGTCCTGCGGGCCGGTGAGGGCGGCGAGCGCGCCGAACTGGGCGGGGGCGTTGACGCAGGACCAGGCATTGACGCTGAGCTTGCGCACCGCCTCGAACAGCGCCGGCGGCCACAAGGCCCACCCCATGCGCCAGCCGGTCATCGCATAGGTCTTGGACCAGCCATTGAGCAGGATCAGCCGGTTGCGGATCTCGGGATAGGCGAGCAGGGTGGTATGCGCTTCGCCGTCGAACAGGAACTGGTCGTAGATCTCGTCCGACAGGATGGCGACATGCGGGTGTCGCTCCAGCCCGGCGACCAAGGCGTCGATCTCCGCCTTCGGGGTGACGCCGCCGGTGGGATTGGCGGGCGAATTGAGGATGAGCAGCCGAGTCTTCGGCGTGATCAGCGCCAGCGTCTCTTCCGCCGAGAAGGCAAAGCCGTTCTCCTCGCGGATCGGCACCGGAACCGGGGTGGCGCCGGTGAATTCGATCATCGAGCGATAGATCGGGAAGCCGGGATCGGGATACAGGATCTCCACGCCCGGCTCGCCGAGCATCAGTATGGCGGCGAACATCGTCACCTTGCCACCGGGCACGATGACCACCCGGCCGGGATCGATCTGCGTGCCATGGCGGCGGTGGATGTCGGCGGCGACCGCCTCGCGCAGCGGCGCGATGCCGATGGACGGCGTGTAGCCGTGCTCGCCATCGCGCAATGCCTTGATCGCGGCTTCCACGATGTGTTCCGGCGTGCGGAAATCCGGCTGGCCGATGCCGAGATTGACGATGTCGCGTCCCTCACCGGCGAGCGCCGCCGCACGGGCGAGCACGGCGAATGCGTTCTCCTCGCCGATGCGTTCGAAAGCCGGCACGGGACGGATGGGGGAAGCGAGCAATGTCACGGGCTTCTTCTATGTTGGCGTTGATCTGAGGCAGGTCGACTGCAAATTGCTTGTAGTTTCGTCATTGGTGTCACATGAACGGGGCGGGCTTCAAGCCGTTCTGTCCGCTTTGCCATCCAATGCGCGTGACGCCGGGGTCTTTTAGATGAGCACTGATGCGCCTGAGCTGCCCCTGGGAGAGGTCGTCGATTCCCAGCCGGCGCCACGGCCGCAGCGTGTCGTACTCGCCGGTCGGCATGTCGACATCGTGCCGTTCGACGTCGGCAGGCACGGGCCGGCGCTCTATGCGAGCTCGCACGGCCCGGAAAAAGCGCGGCTGTGGGCCTATCTCGGCAGCGCGCCTTTCGAGAGCTACGCGGCGTTCGAGACGCATTATGCCGCGGCGGCGCAGAAGGAAGATCCGCTTCTTTACGCCATCCTCGACAAGGCCACGGGAGAGGCGGTGGGGCATGCCACCCTGATGCGCATCGACCCGGCCAACCGGGTGATCGAGGTCGGCAACATTCTCTACACGCCGGCGCTGATGCGCACGCCGGGGGGCACCGAGGCGATGGAACTGCTGGCTCGCTACGTCTTCGAGACGCTGGGCTATCGTCGCTACGAGTGGAAATGCAACGCGCTCAACGCGCCTTCGCGCCGCGCGGCGGTGCGTTATGGCTTCCGCTTCGAGGGCATCTTCCGCCAGCACATGATCGTTAAGGGTCGCAGCCGGGACACAGCCTGGTTCTCCATGCTGGATAGCGAATGGCCACAGCGCGCCCATGGCTTCGTGCATTGGCTGGCACCGGAGAATTTCGATGCCGAGGGGCGCCAGTTGACCCCGCTCGGCACTTTCAACGCCGATGTCATGGAGGTTGGTGAGGTGCGGCTAAGGCGCGCGAGCCTCGCCGACCGGCCGGTGGTCGAAGAGGTGCAGCGGCGCGCCTATGCCAAGAACCGCATCCTGCTCGGCGTCGAGCCGGTGCCGCTCCTTTGGGACTACGGCCAGGTGTTTCGCGAACGCGAGGTGTGGGTGGTCGACGGTGAGACGGCGCTGTCGGCGGTACTCATCCTCGAGCCGCGGGCGGAGGATCTGCTGCTCGACAGCCTCGCCATCGCCCCGATGGCGCAGGGGGGCGGGCTCGGCAACGTGCTGCTCGCCGCCGCCGATGCGAGGGCTCATGCGCTCGGGCGTTCGACGGTACGACTCTATACTGGCGAACCGCTGTCGGCCTATATCAACTGGTATCGCCGTAAGGGTTACTCGATCGAGCGGGTGGAACAGATGCCGGACCGGCGGCTGGTGCACATGGCGAAGGCGCTCGGCTGAGCCGAGGCTCGCCGGGTGCGGGCGTGCCTCGCGCCTTGTTTCCTTGCTTGCGGCGGCGGATCGCTTACATTCGGTCGTGACGGAAGGGCGGTATCAGACCGCGACGAAAGCTGGACTTGCCTATCATGACCTATGTGGAAGCGGCCTCGGCGCCGCTGCGAAAGACCGGTCAAATTCGCCTGCACGGGCCGGAAGGCTTCGAGGGCATGCGTCGCGCTGGCCGGTTGGCCGCCGAAGCGCTGGATCTCATACACGAGATGGTCGCGCCGGGTGTAAGCACCGAGGCGATCGACAATCTCGTCTTCGAATTCGCCATGGACAGCGGTGCCATACCGGCGACGCTGATGTATCGAGGCTATCGCAAGTCGACCTGCACCTCGATCAACCACGTCGTCTGCCACGGCATTCCCAATGAGAAGCCGCTGCGCGAGGGCGACATCGTCAATGTCGACGTGACGCTGATCTTTGATGGCTGGTATGGCGATTCGAGCCGCATGTATCCGGTCGGCGAGATCCCCCGCCGCGCCGAGCGGCTGCTCGACGTGACCTACGAATCGATGATGCGCGGCATCGCCGCGGTCAAGCCGGGCGGCCATGTCGGCGACATCGGTGCGGCGATCCAGGATTATGTCGAGCCCTTGCACATGAGCGTGGTGCGCGATTTCTGCGGTCACGGCGTCGGCCAGCTGTTCCACGACGAGCCGAACATCGTGCATGTCGGCCGTCTCGGTGAGGGCCCGGAACTGCTGCCGGGCATGATCTTCACCGTCGAGCCGATGATCAATCTCGGCCGGCCGCATGTGAAGGTGCTCTCGGACGGCTGGACGGCGGTGACGCGCGACCGCGCACTCTCCGCCCAGTTCGAGCATTCGGTCGGCGTTACCGAGACCGGGGTGGAGATATTCACCCTGTCGCCGAAGGGCTATCACAAGCCGATCTTCGGCGGCTGACCGGGCCGGGGCGGCGGATGAAGCCGAAACCGGGCTTTGACGAAACACCGACGACCGGCCCGCTGCCGTCGGAATCTCAGCCAACGGAGCCCGAGGCGTCGGATATCTCCGGGCTGGCGGAGTACTCGCCGCATTTCACCGGACATCGCGAGCGGCTGCGCGAGCGCTTCCGTACGGGCGGCGGCGAGGCGCTGCCGGATTACGAACTGCTGGAACTCGTGCTGTTCCGCGCCGTGCCGCGTGCGGACGTGAAGCCGTTGGCAAAGAAGCTGGTGGAGCGTTTCGGCTCCTTTGCCGAGGCGATCGCCGCTCCGCCGGCGCGGCTGCGTGAGATCAAGGGCGTCGGCGAGGCGATCACCACCGAGTTCAAGCTGATCGGTGCCGCGGTGGAGCGGGTGACGCGGGCGCAGATGCGCGCCCGGCCGGTGCTCTCCTCCTGGAGCGCGGTGATCGCCCATTGCCGCGCCTCGATGGCCTATGCAGATCGGGAGCAGTTCCGCGTGTTGTTCCTCGACAAGCGCAACCAGCTGATCCTCGACGAGGTGCAGCAGAGCGGCACGGTGGACCACACGCCGGTCTATCCGCGCGAGGTGGTGAAGCGGGCGCTGGAAGTGTCGGCGAGCGCCATCATCCTCGTGCACAACCATCCGAGCGGCGACCCGACCCCGTCCAAAGCCGACATCCAGATGACGAAGACCATCATCGACGTGGCCAAGCCGCTCGGCATCGAGGTGCACGACCACATCATCGTCGGCAAGGACGGTCATGCCAGCCTGAAGGGCCTGCGGCTGATCTGAGCCGTGCCGGGCCTACAGGCCGCCAGCCGGCAGCAGCGCGAAGGGCAGCAGCACCAAGCCGGCGCCGAGCAGCAGCACGTCGAGGGCGATGCAGGCGCCCACGAGCAGCGGCGCCACCCGTGGACGCTGCACCAGCACCGTGGCGCCGGTGAACAGCACGATCAGTCCCGCGAGGATGGGCGCGAGCGCGAGGGCGGGGTTCATGGACGCGCGCTCCCGGCCGGCTGAAGAGTCTCGCCGCCATAGCCGCCGTGATGCACCGTCTTGCCACGGAACACCCAATAGGCATGTGCTTGATAGGCAAGCACAATCGGCAGGATCACCACGAGCCCGACGGCGATGAAGGCCAGCGTCTGCGGGTCGGCGGCGCCGTCCCATACCGTGATGTGGCGCGGCACCACATAGGGCCACAGGCTGACCACGAGGCCGATCAGGCCCAGCGCGAAAACCGCCAGCGACAACAGGAAGGTGCGCGGCTCGGCGCCGTCCCAGACGCCTCTCCAGATCGCCACGAACACCGCCAGCGTGGCGAGAGGCACCGGCGCCAGCAGCAGGAGGTTCGGCAAGGCGAACCAGCGCGCGGCCACTTCCGGCACGGTCAGGGCGCTCCACAGGCTGACCAGCGCCATCATGGCGGCGGTGAGGAGCAGCGCGGCGTGGGCGATCTCGCGGGCGAAAACCTGCGTCGCGCCATTGGTCCTCCAGATCAGCCAGCCGGCGCCGATCAGCGCGTAGCCGCCGACCAAGCCGACGCCGCAGAGCAGGCCGAGGAAGGAGAAGAAGCTGAACGCGCCGCCGGAGAACATGCCGTCCTGCATCGGCACGCCGCCGATCAGCCCGCCGAGAATCAAGCCCTGGCAAAGGGTTGCCAGGATCGAGCCGGCGGAGAAGGCGATGTCCCACAGGAAGCGGAAGCGGGTCGCCTGCAGCCGGAACTCGAAGGCGATGCCGCGGAAGATCAGCGCGAACAGCATGAACATGATCGGCAGATAGAAGGCCGGCAGCAGCACGTAATAGCCGGCCGGGAAGGCGGCAATGAGCAGCGTGCCGCCCATGACCAGCCAGGTCTCGTTGGCGTCCCAGACCGGCTCGATCGAGGCCATCATCAGGTCGCGCTGGTCGTCGCGGGGGGCGGCGAGGAAGATGATGCCCACCCCGAGATCGAGGCCGTCGGCCAGCACATAGACGGTGACGCAGAAGGCGGCGAGCGCGCCGAAGGCGAGCGGAACGTAGGGCCCTTGCATGAATTCGATCATCGTCAGGCTCCTGCCTGTTCGAGGTCGCCGAGCGCCGTCGATGAGGACGAAGCGGAGGCCGGTGAGGTGTACGATGAGGCCGAGCCTCCGGCATTGGTGCGGTCGAGGCCGGGATGTTCGTGGGCCGGCAGCGTGTCGCCCGCCGGTCCCCTGAGCGCGATGCGCGCGGCGAACCAGATGAAGCTGGCGAGCAGCAGGTTGTAGACGAGGAAGAAGATCAGCAGCGAGGTGGTGACCGCCCCGACGGTGACCGGCGCCACCGCGTCGGCGGTGCGCAGGTGGCCGTAGACGATCCACGGCTGGCGCCCGGCCTCGGTCACCGTCCAGCCGGCCAGCACGGCGAGGAAGCCGAGCGGGGTGGTGGCCATGGCGAGGAGGTGGAACCAGCGCGCATAGAACAGCCGCCCCCGCAGCCGCAGGATGAAGCCGGTGACGGCGGTGGCCAGCAAAGCGAGGCCGATGCCGACCATGATGCGGAAGGCGAAGAACACCACCGGCACATTGGGCTGGTCGGCGGGCGCCACCGTCTTCAGCCCCTGCACCTCGCCGTCCCAGCTATGGGTGAGGTAGAGGCTGGCGAGATGCGGGATGTCGAGGGCGTAGAGGTTCTTCTGCTCGGCCATGTCCGGCCAGCCGATGACCGTCATCGCCGGCCCCTTGGTGGTGTCCCACAGCCCTTCCATGGCGGCGAGCTTCACCGGCTGGTGCTCCAGCGTGTTGCGGCCGTGCAGGTCGCCCAGCGCGATCTGGGTGGGGGCAAGCACCAGAGCCAGCCACATCGCCATGGAGAAGGCGGTGCGGGAGGCGGCGAGATGCTGCCGGCGCCACAGATGGAAGGCGGAGACGCCCGCCACCACGAAGGCGCCGGTGAGGAAGCTGGCGCACACCATGTGGGCGAGGCGGTAGGGGAAGGAGGCGGTGAAGATTGCCTGCCACCAACTGGTGACATGGAAGATGCCGTCGGCACCCGCCACCGCGCCGGCCGGGGTCTGCATCCAGCTATTGGCGGCGATGATCCAGGTGGCGCTGAACAGCGCGCCGGACGACACCATCAGGCAGGAGAACAGGTGCATGCCCTTCGACACCCGCCCCTCGCCGAACAGCATGATGCCGATGAAGCCGGCCTCCAGGAAGAAGGCGGTCAGCGTCTCGTACATGAACATCGGGCCGAGCACGTTCGAGACCGAGCGGGAATAGCCGGCCCAGTTGGTGCCGATCTCGTAGCTGAGCACGATGCCGGTGATGACGCCCATGCCGAAGCTGAGGGCGAACAGCCGCATCCAGAACCGCATCAGGTCGCGATAGACCGGCTTGCCGGTGCGCCACCACAGGGCGCTGAGCAGGGTGCAGAACCAGGCGAGGCCGATGGAAAGCGTCGGCCACAGGATGTGGAAGCCGATGGTGAAGGCGAACTGCGCCCGGGCAAGGTCGACCGCGTCCATGGTCAGAGCGCTCCCTGCGCGGCGGTCTTCACCAGCCGGACCGGCACGCCCTTATAGGCGGGGGTGAAGCTCATCGGGTCGTGGGCGTAGAGCGGCACCAGCGGGTTCATTTCCGGGTAGTAGGCGGCGCAGCCGCCATCCGGGAAGGCGTAGGGCACCACGCGGAAGCCGCGCACCGCACGCTCAATGCCATCGGTGGCCAGCGTGAAGATATCGACGCGGTCGTCGGCCTTCAGTCCGCGCTTCGCCATTTCCTGCTCGTTGAGGAAGATCACGTCGCGCTGGTTGTAGACGCCGCGATAGCGGTCGGAGTTGGAATAGAGCGTGGTGTTGTACTGGTCGTGGCTGCGCACCGAGGTGATCCACAGCGCCTCATCGGCTTGCACCGAGCTGTCCTCGCAAAGCCCTTCGACGACGAGGAAATTCGCCTTGCCGGACGGTGTCGCCCAGATGCGCTCGCGTGCCAGCGAGGTGAGGTGGAAGCCGCCGGGCTCCCTGATGCGGGCGTTGTAGGCCTGGAAGATCGGGAACACCGCCTCGATATCCTCGCGGATCAGCGCATAGTCGCCGGCGAGCTTCTCCCACGCCACTTTCGAGCCGGCGCCCAGCGTGGCGCGGGCCATGCCGGCGATGATGGCCGGCTCGCTCCTGAGATGTTCGGAAGCCGGCGGCCGGACCCCTGCCGAGGCGTGCACCATCGACATCGAATCCTCCACCGTGACCGATTGCGGGCCGGTGGCCTGAAGGTCGACCTCGGTGCGGCCGAGGCAGGGCAGGATCAGCGCCTCGCGACCATGCACCAGATGGCTGCGGTTGAGCTTGGTGGCGATGTGGACGGTGAGGTCGAGGCCGCGGATCGCCTTCTGGGTGGCTTCCCAATCCGGGATGGCGGAGGCGAAGTTGCCGCCAAGGCCGATGAACACCTTCGATTCCCCGCGCGCCATGGCTTCCAGCGCGGTGACGACGTTGTGGCCGAAGGCGCGCGGCGGCGCGAAGCCGAAACGGGCCTCCAGCCGGTCGAGGAATTCCTTGCCCGGCACCTCGGTGATGCCGACGGTGCGGTCGCCCTGCACGTTGGAATGGCCGCGCACCGGGCACATGCCGGTGCCCTCGCGGCCGATATTGCCCTTGAGCAAAGCGAGATTGGTCAGTTGCTGGACGTTCTGCGCGCCGTGGCGGTGCTGGGTGATGCCCATGCCGTAGACGAAGATGGTCCGCTCCGCCTTCCTATAGGCATTGGCGGCTTCGAGGAGGTCGGCGCGGGACAGGCCGGACTTGCGCTCGATGGCGCTCCACTGCGTCGCGGCGACATCGGCGACCAGCGCCTCGATCCCGACGGTGTGGCCGCGGATGAAATCCCAGTCGAGCACCGGCGCCGCTTCGGTGCGGCGGGCCTCTTCGTCGGCTTCGAAAAGGCATTTCATGATGCCCTTGATCACCGCCACGTCGCCGCCGACCTTGACCTGGAACAGGCGCGAGGAGATCGGCGTCGAGGTGAGGGTCGCCATCTCGATGGGATTCTGCGGCGCCTGGAAGCGCTCCAGCGCCCGCTCGCGGAACGGGTTGAACGACATGATGGTGGCGCCGCGCCGCGAGGCGTTGCGCAGGTCGGTCATCATGCGCGGCGAGTTGGTGCCGGGGTTCTGGCCGAAGATGAAGATGCAGTCGGCCTTCTCGAAATCCTCCAGCAGCACCGTGCCCTTGCCGACCCCGATCGACTGCGGCAGGCCGACGCTGGTGGCCTCGTGGCACATGTTCGAGCAATCGGGGAAGTTGTTGGTGCCGAACTCGCGGGCGAACAGCTGGTAGAGGAAGGCGGCCTCGTTGGAGGCGCGGCCGGAGGTGTAGAACTCCGCCATGTTCGGGTCGGGCAGCGCGTTGAGATGGCGGGCGACGAGGGCGAAGGCCTCTTCCCAGCTCACCGGCTCATATTTGTCGCCGATGGAATCGTAGCGCATCGGATGGGTGAGGCGGCCTTCCATCTCGAGTTCGAAATCGCTGAGCTGTTCGAGTTCGCGCACCGTGTGGGCGGCGAAGAAGTCAGGCGTGCAGCGCTTCGCCGTGGCCTCCCAGGCGACGGCCTTGCCGCCATTCTCGCAATATTCGAACGGCGAGGTGTGCTTCGGATCGGCCCAGCCGCAGCCCGGGCAATCGAAGCCGCCCGGCTGGTTCATGCGGGACAGCAGCTCCATGCCGGCGAAGGCGACGTGCTGCTCGACCAGGGCGGTGCCCATGGCCTTGAGGGCGCCCCAGCCGCCGGCAGGGCTGTGATAGGGGCGAATGGATTTCGCGATACCCATGTCAGGAATTCCTGTCGTACGGCGGAGAGGGGGGAGGTTCAGTTGCGGCCGCGCTGGGCGCTGCGCCACTGGTGCGGGGTGTCGCCGACGAAGCGGCGGAACACGGTGGTGAAGTGCGCCTGGGTCTGGAAGCCGACGTCGAGCGCGATGGCGACCAGCGAGTCGCGGGTCTCCAGCATCAGCGCCTGCGCCTTTTCGATGCGCCGGCGCAGCAGGAATTCGTGCGGACGCACGCCGGTGGACACGCGGAACTGGGCGGCGAAGTGCATGCGGCTCAGGCCGGCGGCATCGGCCATGCCGGCCAGGGTGACGCTCTCGCCGAGATTCTCGTCGACATAGGCGACCACCTTCTTCAGCCGCCACTTCGGCAGGCCGGTGCGGGGGCGGCGCGGAGCGATCTCCGGCTCGGTCTCGCGGGCCTCCAGCGCATCGCCCGCCGGGCGGCCACTGAGCGCACGGGTGACGATGGCGAGGCGCAGCGCATCGGCATAGACGCCGCCGAACTCGTCGGCGCCGTGCTCGGCGGCTTCCAGCGCCTGCGACAGGCGGAGGATCACCGGATCGTCGTTTCCGGCGATGACCGGATCGACGCCGAGGTTGAACGAGGTCGGCAGCTTGTTGCCGGCGAGGTGGAGATGCAGCACGCCGTCGCGGGCACGGCCGGATTCGGTGAAGGAGACGCCGGAGGCGGGGGCGGCGCTCGCCGCCGAGATGGCGAGGACGAGATCGATATGGCCGAGGCGGACGGAGAGGGTGTCGGGAGCCGTCGGCGCCGCGAGCGACGCGGCGGGGCGGACCTCGAAGGGCACGGGCAGGATGTCGGCGGCATGAGCAGGGGTGGCGGTGCCACCGATCGGCG
The DNA here is from genome assembly GCF_018390605.1 of Ancylobacter defluvii. Taxonomy (GTDB): domain Bacteria; phylum Pseudomonadota; class Alphaproteobacteria; order Rhizobiales; family Xanthobacteraceae; genus Ancylobacter; species Ancylobacter defluvii. Next base: position 171,721 of record NZ_JAHBGD010000012.1, on the reverse strand, counting down.
GGGAAACATGGAACGACATGGCCGGAACTCCCTCTGTGTGTGGAGTAGGACGGAGCGTCTGCCCGTGGTCCCGGCGATGGCGATCTCGTGGAGGATGGCAGCTTGCGTTGCCCGACCGCACGAAGAGCTTCCATCGCCGTATCTGGACACATCCAGGCATCGGCTGGCGATGGAGAGAGAATAGGCGAGGGGCGGATTCCCTCCATTCTACGTGGGTTTGGCTGGCTATATGAAGAGTTTGCCGGCCCCATACCTTGGTATGGCCGCGCGCGGCGCGCGCAGGGAGGACCGGCAAGGGCGGCGGCATTCGAGAAAGAATTCGCCGCAGTGCGGGCGCAGTGAAGGAGGCTGGTTTCACTGCTGCAAGGAGGAGCGTGCCATGCCGGGCTCCCATATTCGCCGCGGACATGTGGTTTCAGTGGTCCTGGTGGCGGCGCTGGCCGCCTCGGGCTACGGCCTCTGGCGCGCCGAAAGCCGCCCGCCGGCGCCGCCGCCGGCGCCCGCACCGGTGCCGGTCGAGGTGGCGCAGGCCGCGCGGCGCGACGTGCCGGTATACCTCACCGGCATCGGCACGGTGCAGCCCTTCAACACCGTGACGGTGCGCTCGCGCGTCGACGGGCAATTGCAGCAGGTGCTGTTCAAGGAAGGCCAGGACATCAGGCAGGGCGACCTGCTGGCGGTGATCGACCCGCGCACCTTCGAGGCGGCGCTGCAACAGGCGCAGGCCAAGCTGGTGCAGGACGAGGCCTCGCGCGCCAATGCCCAGCTGATCCTCGACCGCGACACCCAGCTCGGCAAGGACGCCTTTGCCAGCGCCCAGGCGGTGGACAACCAGCGCAGCACGGTGCAGCAGCTCGACGCGCAGATCGCGCAGGACAAGGCGGCGATCTCCACCGCGCAGACGCAGCTCTCCTATACCCGCATCACCGCGCCGCTCGACGGCCGCGCCGGGCTGCGGCTGGTGGACGAGGGCAACATCGTCCACGCTACCGACACCAACGGGCTGGTGGTCATCAACCAGCTGCACCCGATCGCGGTGATCTCGACCCTGCCGCAGGCCGACGTGCCGGCGATCCGCACCGCGCTCGCCAAGGGAACCACGCAGGCGCAGGCGGTGTCGCGCGAGCAGGGACAGACGCTCGCCACCGGCACGGTCGAGCTGATCGACAACAAGATCGACCCGCAGAGCGGCACGCTGGAGCTCAAATCGGTCTACGCCAATGCCGACGACGCGCTGTGGCCGGGCCAGTTCGTCGAGGTGCGGGTGCGGGCGGCGACGCTGCCCGGCGTCACCACCGTGCCGGCCGACGCGGTGCAGCGCGGGCCGTCGGGCGAGTTCGTCTTCGTCGTCGGTGCCGACGGCCGGGTGGCGGTGGCGCCGGTGACGGTGGGCCCGATCGCCGACGGCATCGCGGTGATCGAGAAGGGCCTCGATGACGGCCGGACGGTGGTGGTGCGCGGCCAGTATCGCCTCGCTCCCGGCACGGCGGTGGCGCCGACGCCGTTCCAGGCCGGTAGCGGGAGCTGAATCGCATGTCGCTCTCCTCCTGGTTCATCCGCCACCCGATCGGCACCTCGCTCTTGATGGCGGGGCTGTTGATGATCGGCGCCGCCGCCTTCCCGCTGCTGCCGGTGGCGCCGCTGCCCGAGGTGGATTTCCCGACGCTGTCGGTCTCCACCCAGCTGCCGGGCGCCAGCCCGGAGATCATCGCCTCCTCGGTGACGCAGCCGCTGGAACGCCAGTTCGGCGAGATTCCCGGCCTGGCGCAGATGACCTCGATCTCGACGCTGGGCAATTCCTCGATCACCCTGCAGTTCAATCTCGACGTCGACATCAATGCGGCGGCGCAGGACGTGCAGACGGCGATCAATGCCGCCGGCGGGCAATTGCCGACCGACCTGCCGGCACCGCCGACCTATCGCAAGGTGAACCCGGCCGACCCGCCGATCCTGGTGCTGGCGCTGAGCTCGAAGACGCTGCCGATCACCGAGGTCGACGACTTCGCCGAGAACGTGCTGGAGCAGCATGTCAGCCAGATCGGCGGCGTCGGCCAGGTGACGATCTACGGCCAGCAGAAGCCCTCGGTACGCATCCAGGTCGATCCGGCCAAGGTGGCCAATCTCGGCCTGTCGCTGGAGGATCTGCGGCAGGCGATCGTCTCGCTGACGGTGAACGATCCCAAGGGCACGGTGCAGGGCCGCGAGCGCACCTTCACCCTGTTCGACAACGACCAGCTCACCTCGGCCGGGCCGTGGCAGGACGCCATCCTCGCCTATCGCGACGGCGCCCCGGTGCGGGTGCGCGACATCGGCACCGCCGTCGACGCGCCGGAGAACGAGCAACTGGCGGCGTGGGCGAATGGCGAGCGGGCGATCCTGATGCCGGTGTTCAAGCTGCCGGGCGCCAACGTCATCGACACGGTCGAGCAGATCAAGGCGCAACTGCCGGCGCTGCTCGCCAGTGCCCCCGCCGGGGTGCAGCTGAGCATAGTGAGCGACCGCACCGGCACCATCCGCGCCTCGGTGGAGGATGTGGAGAAGACGCTGATCATCACCGTGGTGCTGGTGGTGGCGGTGATCTTCGTGTTCCTGCGCAGCCTGTGGGCAACGGTGATCCCCTCGATCGCGGTGCCGCTGGCGATCATCGGCACCTTCGCGGCGATGTATGCGCTCGGCTACAGCCTCGACAACCTGTCGCTGATGGGGCTGTCGATCGCGGTGGGCTTCGTGGTCGACGACGCCATCGTCATGCTGGAGAACATCGAGCGGCATCTGGAGATGGGCAAGACGCCGTTGCAGGCGGCGCTCGACGGCTCGGCGGAGATCGGCTTCACCATCCTGTCGATCAGCCTGTCGCTGATCGCGGTGTTCATCCCGCTCTTGCTGATGGGCGGGCTGGTCGGCCGGCTGTTCCGCGAATTCGCGGTGACGGTGACGATCACCATCGCCCTTTCCGCCCTGGTGTCGCTGACGCTCACCCCGATGCTGTGCGCGCTGTTCCTCAAGCCCAAGGGCAACCGGGAGCATGAAAGCGAGCGGCATGGCCGGCTCTACCAATGGTCCGAGCGCGGCTTCGAGGCGCTGCTGGCCGGCTACCGCCGGACGCTGGACATCGCCCTCGATCATCACCGCGCCACCCTGGCGGTGTTCGCGGTGGCGGTGGCGGCGACCGGGGTGCTGTTCTACGAGATCCCGAAAGGCTTCTTCCCGCTGCAGGATACCGGGCTGATTATCGGCGTGTCGGAGGCAGCGCAGGACATCTCCTTCACGCAGATGGTGCAGCACCAGCTGGAACTGGGCCGGATCGTCGCCGCCGACCCGGATGTCGCCACCGTCGGCATGGGGGTCGGCGCCGGCGCCGGGCAGACGGTGAACAATGGCCGCATGTTCATCACCCTGAAGCCGCGCGACCAGCGCGCGGCCTCGGTGTTCCAGATCATCGACCGGCTCAACGCCAAGCTCGGCAAGGTCGAGGGGGCGGCGCTGTTCCTGCAGGCGGCGCAGGACCTCAATGTCGGCGGCCGCGTGTCGCGCACGCAGTTCCAGTACACGCTGCAGGACGCCAATATCGCCGAGCTCAACGAATGGGCGCCGAAAATGCTGGCCAAGCTGAAGACGCTGCCGCAGCTGAGCAGCCTCGCCAGCGACCAGCAGACCGGCGGCACGACGCTGACGCTGAGCATCGACCGCGACCAGGCGGCGCGGCTCGGCATCAGCCCGGCCGATATCGACAACACGCTCTACGACGCCTTCGGCCAGCGGCAGGTGACGCAGTACTTCACCCAGCTGAATTCCTATCACGTGATCCTGGAACTGCTGCCGCAATTGCAGAACTCGCCGCGGGCGCTGGACGAGATCTATCTCACCTCGCCGGTGACCGGCGCCAAGGTGCCGCTCTCGGTGCTCGCCAGATGGACCAGCGAGCCGACCAGCTTCCTGTCGATCAACCACCAGTCGCAGTTTCCCTCGGTGACGCTGTCGTTCAACCTCGCCCCCGGCGCGGCGCTGGGCGACGCGGTGGCGGCGATCCATGCGGCGGAAGCGCAGATCGGCAAGCCGGCGACGCTGACCGGCACCTTCCAGGGCAACGCGCAGGTCTTCCAGGCCTCGCTGGCGAGCGAGCCGGTGCTGGTGCTGGCGGCGCTGCTGGTGATCTACATCATCCTCGGCGTGCTCTATGAGAGCTATGTCCACCCGATCACCATCCTGTCGACGCTGCCCTCGGCCGGGCTCGGGGCGCTGATCATGCTGTGGCTGTTCGGCTTCGACTTCTCGATCATCGCGCTGATCGGCATCATCCTGCTGATCGGCATCGTGAAGAAGAACGGCATCATGATCGTCGACTTCGCCATCGCGCGCGAACGCGGCGAGGGCGAGGGTAGCGGGGGCATGTCGGCGCATGACGCCATCCGCGAGGCCTGCCTGCTGCGCTTCCGGCCGATCCTGATGACCACCTTCGCGGCGCTGCTGGCCGGCGTGCCGCTGATGATCGGCCACGGCACCGGCTCGGAGCTGCGCCAGCCGCTCGGCTACGCCATCGTCGGCGGCCTCGTCGTCAGCCAGATGCTGACGCTCTACACCACGCCGGTGATCTATCTCGCCCTTGACGGCCTGCGCGAGCGGTTTGCCCGCCGGGGCGGCGCTTCCGTCCATTCCTGAGGAGACCTTCATGCGCATCGTCATCGCCGGCGGCTCGGTCGGCGGGCTGTTCGCCGCCGAGCTGCTGCGCCGGGCCGGGCACGACGTCACCATTTATGAGCGCTCGTCGTCGGGGCTGGAGGGGCGCGGCGCCGGCCTCGTCGCCCAGCAAGAGGTGTTCGCCATGCTGCGCGAGGCCGGGGTCGAGCATGTGGCGCGGTTCGGCGTCGAGGCGCGGGAGCGCATCGTGCTCGACCGCGCCGGCGCCGTCGTGCACCGGCAGGCGACGCCGCAGACGCAGCTGTCCTGGGACCGGCTGTTCCGGGTGTTCCGCGAGCGGGTGCCGGAGGGCGGCTATGTCGGCGGCCGGGCGGTGACGGGCGTGACGCAGGAGGCGCGGCAGGCCGTGGTGCAGTTCGCAGATGGCGGCCGCGAGGCGGCGGAGCTGGTGATCGCCGCCGACGGGCTCGGCTCGACCTTGCGCGAAGTAGTGGCCGGGCCGGGGTCGCAGCCCGCCTATGCCGGCTATGTCGCCTGGCGCGGGCTGGTGCCGGAGACGGCGGTGCCGGCGGTGGCGGCGGTGGTGCTGTTCGAGCGCTTCGCCTTCTACGACATGCCGGGCGCGCAGGCGCTCGGCTATCTGGTGGCCGGGCCGGACGGGGCGGTCGAACCGGGCCGGCGGCGCTATAACTGGGTCTGGTACCGCCGCTACACGCCGGAGCAACTGGTGGAGGTGCTCACCGATGTCGACGGGCAGCCGCACGACTTTTCGCTGGCGCCGGGGCAGATGCGGCCCGAGGCGGCGGATGCGCTGCGCGCCGATGCGGCGCGGCTGCTGCCGCCGGCCTTCGCCGCGGCGGTGACGGCCGAGCCGCGCCCGTTCGTGCAGGCGATCTTCGACTATGCGGCGCCGCGCCTGGTGGCGGGGCGGCTGGTGCTGATCGGCGACGCTGCCTTCGTCGCCCGGCCGCATACCGCCATGGGCGTCGCCAAGGTGGCCGGCGACGCCTTCGCCCTGCGCGACGCGCTGGCCGGGGCAGGGGAACTGCCGGCGGCGCTGGCGGCATTCGAGCGGGAGCGCCTGGAGCATGGGCGCGCCGTGGTCGCCTATGGCCGGCGGCTGGGCGCCTCGCTCGGCTGAGACGGGGCGCCGGGCCGGTTCCGGCTCAGTAATAGCGCGGGCTCAGCGGCCCGCGCGGCGCCTGCCCCAGCAGGGCGACGACCACGATGCCGGCCAGCGCGCCCCAGTAGCAGAGCTGGAACCCATCGATATAGGACAGCACGTTGGCCTCGCGCGCCACCAGCCCGGCCAGGCTGGCGACGCCGCGGGCGCTGGCCTCCTGCGCCGAGGCGCCGGCGTCGGTGAACGGGGCGGTGAAGCCGTGCAGCGCGCCGGTCACCTTCTGGCTCGACGAGGACAGGTGCAGGCCGAGCAGATAGGAATGCAGCTGCTCGCGATGGCGCAGGAAGGTCGTCATCACGCTGATGCCGATCTCGGCGCCGCCGAGGCGCAGCACCTGGATATAGGCGCCGACGGCGGTGGCCTGCTTGGGATCGGAATTGGTGAGCAGGTACACCACCGCCGCCAGGAAGGTGAACCCCTGGCCGACGGACTGGATCAGCAGTATCGGCAGGAAGGTCCAGGGCGACCATTCATGGGTGATCCGCGTGCCCATATGCGCGGCGATGGCGAAGGCGAGGAAGCCGATCAGCAGGCTCAGCCGGGCGTCGAACAGGCGGATCATGATCACCGCGAGCGGCATGACCACCATCAGCGGCAGGGCGACGCCGACGACGATCGGCCCGCCGATCTCCTCCGGGCGCAGCCCGACGACGTTGGAGAGGAAGTTCGGCACCAGCAGGCTGTTCGACATGCTGGCGAGGTTGAAGCAGAGGATGACCAGGAAGCCGAGGATGATGTTGCGCTTGGCGATGACGCGGTGGCTGGCCCATGGCGCCTTCACCAGCATCTCGTTCAGCGAGAAGCCGAACAGCAGCACCGCGCCCGCCACCAGCAGGGTAACGATCAGCCCCGATTGCAGCCAGTCCAGCCGGTTGCCCTGGTCCAGCGCGACATAGACCAGCGCCCAGCTGGTGCCGAGCAGCGCCATGCCGCCCCAATCCGCCCGTTGCAGCAGGGCGAAGTCGATCTTTTCCATCGGCGAACCGAGGCGCACCAGAATGCCGATGATCGGGGCGAGGAAGACGCCCTGCCAATAGACCCACTGCCAGGACAGGTGGGTCTCGTAGAAGCCGACGATGGCCACCCCGGTGCTCTGCGAGAAGGCGAGGCGGAAGGCGTAGACCGCGAGCGCCGGCACCCACCATTTCAGCGGCAGGTTGCGGAAGATGATCATGATCGTCGCCGGGATGAAGATGCCGAGCATGAAGCCGCGCAGCCCGTGCAGGATCGCCAGCGTCTCCCAGTTGCGCACCTCGGGGATGATCAGCGACACCACCGCATAGGCAAGGCTGGGCCAGAACAGCACCCGGCCGACGCCGAAGGTGGCGGCCAGCCAGGCGACCGCCGGGGCGATGAAGATCTGCGGCGCGGTGGCGATGGTGGAGAGCCAGGCGCCCTGATCGAAGCTGAGATGGAAGGCGCCGCGCAGGTCCGGCAGGCCGATGGAGAACAGCCGCGTGTCGAAGCCGACGAGGAAGGAGCCGAGCAGCACCGCGGCGGCGGCGAGGGCCGGCCGGCCATAGGGCCGGCTCTGCGCCGGGGCGGGAGGGGCGGCGGCGAGGCGAGCGGCGGGGGCGGCCATGGCCGTCACTCCGCCCGGTCGATGTGGATGTTCGCCTCGACCGACATGCCGGCGCGCAGCCGGCCGGTCAGCGCCTGCCCCGGCTCGATGGCGATGCGCACCGGGATGCGCTGCACCACCTTGGTGAAGTTGCCGGTGGCGTTGTCCGGCGGCAGCAGCGCGAACACCGAGCCGCTCGCCGGCGAGATGCGCTCCACCCGGCCGCGCAGGCTCTGGCCGGGGAAGGTATCGACGGTGATGTCGACCTTTTGGCCGGGCGCCACGTGGGTGAGCTGCGTCTCCTTGAAATTGGCGATGACATAGACATTGGGGATCGGCACCGCGGCGATGAGGTTGGTGCCGACGTTCACATAGTCGCCGACCTGCATCAGGCGGGTGCCGACAATGCCGTCGAAGGGAGCGACGACCCGGGTGTAGCCGAGCTTGAGATCGGCGGTCTTCAGATTGGCGTTGGCGGCGTCGAGATTGGCCCGCAGCGTGCCCTCCTGCCCGGTGAGCACGTCGAGCTGGCGCTTCTGCGCCTCGATCGCCGCCTCGGCGGAGCGGACATCCGCCTGCGCCTTGGCGAGATTGGCGGTGGCCTGCTGGAGCTTCTGCTCGGTGCCGGCGATGCCGCCCTTCACCAGCGTCTGCTGCCGGTCGAACTCCTCCTGCATCTCGACCTCGGCGGCCTTGGCGGAGGCGAGCTGCGCCTCGGCCTGGTTGATGACCGCCTGTTGCAGATCTTCCTGGTTCTTGAGGTTGGTGAGCGCCGCCTGCGCCCCTTCCACCGCCGCCTGGGCGCCGTCGCGGGCGGCCTGATAGTCGGCCGGATCGATCTCGACCAGAGGCTGGCCGGCCTTCACCGCCTGATAATCGTCGACGAGCACCTGCAGCACGTTGCCGCTGATGCGGGCGCTGAGCGTCGAGACATCGGCGCGCACATAGGCGTCGTCGGTATATTGCAGCGGCCGGTCGCTGGCCCATTGGCCCCAATGATCGTTGGTGTAGACCAGCAATCCGCCCACGGCGAGGATCGCCACCAGCGGGATCAGCAGCCGGCGCAGGCTGGCGCCAAGCGAGCGCGGCGTCTCCTCGCCGGGCGAGGCGGGGCCTGACGGGGCCGGACCTGATGAAGCCGGGCCGGGCGAGGCGGCTCCCGACGGGGCTGGGCCGGTCGCGGTGTCATTGGGGGGCGTCTGGGCGGCCATGGTCACGGGAGCCTTGCATCATCGGAGCCTTGCATCGGGCGGACACCGGCACCGCCGGCCCGGTGACCATGACGATCATCGGGCCGGCAGGCTTTTCAAAATCCATTCCAAGCCGTCGGCGGCGTGTGGGTCCGCAACGGCGCGTCGCCGAGAATGTCACCCGGCGCGGCGGCGGGCCAGAGCCGCGAGCTGCAGCACGGTCGCCACCGCCGAGAGGCCGACGCCGAGGGCGCAGACGGTGGCCCAGCCGCCGGCGTTCCAGGCGAGGCTCGCGGTGCCGGAGCCGAAGGCGCCGCCGAGGAACATCGCTCCCATCAGCACGGTGTTCAGCCGGGCGCGGGCGGCCGGGCGCAGCGAGAACACGATGTGCTGATTGGAGACCAGCGCGCTCTGGATGCCGAAATCGAGCAGGATCACCCCGACCACCAGGCCGGCCAGCGAGCCCCAGACGCCGAACACCAGCCAGGACAGCAGCGTGACCGCCGCGCCCAGCATCACCGCCTGCGAGGCGCCGCGCCTGTCGGCGAAGCGGCCGGCGAGCGGGGCGGCGAGAATGCCCACCGCGCCGACCAGGCCGAACAGGCCGGCAATATCGGCGCCGAAGCCGAAGCGCGGCTCTTCCAACCGGAAGGCGAGGATGGTCCAGAACGCGGTGAAGGCGGCGAACAGCGCCGCCTGGGTCAGCGCCGCCAGCCGCAGCGCCGGGAACTCGTTCCACAGATGCACGATGGAGTGCAGCAGCCGGCCATAGGGCAGGGTGGAATCCGGCCGGCTGTGCGGCAGGGTGAGCGCCATCAGCCCGGCGGCGGCGAGCGCCATCGGCACCGCCAGCCAGAACATCTCCCGCCAGCCGCCATGGGTGGCGACGAAGCCGGCGAGGGTGCGGCTGAGCAGGATGCCGGTCAGCACCCCCGCCATCACCGTGCCGACGGTGGCGCCGCGCCGCTCCGGCGCCGCGAGATGGGCGGCGAGCGGCACGATCTGCTGCGCCACGGTGGCGGCGAGGCCGACCGCCAGCGAGGCGAGCACGACCATCAGGCCGGTGGGGGCGATGGCGGCCAGCACCAGCGCTGCCGCCAGCACGATGAATTGCGCGACGATCAGCCGGCGCCGCTCGACGAGATCGCCGAGCGGGACCAGCAGGAACAGCCCGATGGCATAGCCGAGCTGGGTCGCGGTCGGGATCGCCGCGGTGGCGGCACCGGGCAGGTCCTGCTCGATGATGGCGAGCATGGGCTGGTTGTAATAGATGTTGGCCACCGCGACGCCGGCGGCGGTGGCCATGGCGAAGGTGGTGCCGAGACCGAGGGCGCCCGGCGCCGGCACGGTGTCGGCGTGCACGCTTTCGAGCACGCTTTCCTGCGTGGTCATGATGGTATCTCCTGCGCGCCCGGCATCGGATGCCCCCTGCCGGCGCGGTTGACGCGGGCGGGTCTTCCGATGCCGGGTGCGACGGTTCGTTATCGGTTGTGCTGAAGATAGTGTTTGGCGGGATTTGATATAGTGTCTTGTCGTGATGCACGATTATATCGGATTTTGATGTAATGGATTTCGCCGCCCTGGCCGTTCTGGTGGAGACCGCCTCCGCGGGGAGCCTGGCGGGGGCGGCGCGGCGGCTGCGGCTGTCGCCGATGAACGCGACGCGGCTGCTGGCCGGGCTGGAGAAGGAACTCGGGGTGCGGCTGGTGCACCGCACTACCCGCGCCCTGTCGCTGACCGATGACGGCCTGTCGTTTCTGCCGCACGCCGAGGCGCTGCTGGAGGAGCGCGCGGCGGCGCTGGCCAGCGTGCGCGGCCGGCAGGACGGCGCCAGCGGGCTGTTGCGGCTGAGCGCCTCGCTGGCCTTCGGCCGGCAGGTGGTGGCGCCGCTGGTGGCGGCGTTCATGGCGGCGCATCCGCGGGTGACGATCGACCTGCAGCTCTCCGACAGCCTGGTCGACATCGTCGCCGAGGGGCTGGACCTCGCGATCCGCATCGCGCCTTTGGACGACAGCAGCCTGATCGCCCAGCGGCTGGCCGACAATCCGCGCCGGCTGGTGGCGGCGCCGGCCTATCTCGACCGGCACGGCATGCCGGCGACCCTCGCCGAACTGGCGCGGCACGAATGCCTGACGGTGAGCGCGGCGCCGCATTGGAGCTTCCGGGTCGGCGGCGCGATCCGGCGGGTGAAGGTGGCGGGGCGGTTCTCCGCCAATTCGATCGACGCCATCCACGAGGCCTGCCGGGGCGGGCTCGGCATCGCCAATCTGTCGGACTGGAATCTCCATGACGACGTCGCGCGCGGCCTGCTGCGCCCGATCCCTCTCGCCGATGCCGAGCCAGAGCCGCTCGCCATCTGGGCGGTCTACCCGACGCGGCGGCTGGTGCCCGCCAAGGTGCGGCTGTTCATCGAGGCGCTGGCGCGCCGGTTGAAGGCCGAGGCGGCGGAGAGGCCGGGGCACGCCCGGCTCCCTGACGGCTGATCCCCGGCGGCTACAGGCGGGCTTCAGCCCTGCAGCAGGGTGCGGCCGGCGCCGGGAAGGGTGATCGAGATCTGGCCGCCCCAGGTGCCGTCCGGCGGGTCGATGCGGATCTCGCCGTCATGCGCGTTGACGATGGTGCGGCACATGGCGAGGCCGAGGCCCATGCCGCCCGCCTTGGTGGTGAAGAACGGCTCGAAGGCCTTCTGCGCCGCTTCAGCGGCGAAGCCCGGCCCGGAATCGCGCACCTCGATGCCGACCTTGCCGCCGATGCGCCAGGTGCGCACCGCGATGCGCCGCTCGCCGGCCGGCTGCGCGTGCATCGCCTGGATGGCGTTGGTGATCAGATTGATCAGCACCTGCTGCAGCATGATGCGATCGCCCTCGACCGCGAGGCCGTCGGCTTCCAGCGCCGGGGTCAGCGCCACGCCGTTGGCGGCGATCTCGTGCTGCACCAGCCGCATCGCCTCCTCGACCAGCGCATCGACATCGAGGCGGGTGCGTTCCGGCTCCAGCTTGGTCATGAAGGAGCGCACCCGGCGCACCACCTGCGAGGCGTGCCGGGCGGCCTCGCCGGCGGCGTCGAGCGAGGCGCGGACCTCGGCGAGATTGGGCGGATCGCGGTCCATCCAGCGGCCCGCCGCCGCGGCATAGGCGGAGATGGCGGCGAGCGGCTGGTTGATCTCATGGGCGATGGAGGCGGAGACCTCGCCGATGGTGGCGGCGCGCAGGGCATGGTCGAGCTGGCTGCGGGTACGCTGCAGCGCCTCCTGGACGCGAATACGCTCGGTGATGTTGAGCACGCTGGCCTGAACGCGGTCCAAAAGCTCGGGCGGCGGGAAGTTGAACGCGACCAGCACGCGCAGCGGCTCGCCCTGGTGGGTGCGGATGCCGGCTTCGCCCTGGTAATGCGGCGCGCCGGAATCGAGCGCCAGGAGGAAGCTGACGAAATCCTCGTCGGGATCGGTGAGGAAGCCGTCGAGATGGGTGAAGAATTCCTCCTTCGAGGTGACCCCCATCAGCCGCAGCCCGGTGCTGTTCACATCGGTGACGCGGACGCTGGCGCGGATGCGGCGCAGGATGTCCGGGTGCTGGGCGAAATGAAGCGCGAGGTCGTCGACACCCTGCGCCCGCAGCGCGTCGAGCTCCGCCTTCACCGGCCGCAGATCATGTTCCCAGATCGCCACCGCCAGCGTTTCGAAGATGGTGCGGAAGCGCTGCTCGCTCTGGCTCAGGGCCTCGATGTCGGCCTTGCGCTGGGTGATGTCGGTATTGGTCTCCAGCGTGGTGCCCTGATAGCGGCCGGGCTCGCTGCGCCGGCGCAGCCGGCTGAAGACATGGATGGTGCGCCCGTCGCGGGTGATCTGGGTGATCTCGCCTTCCCACGAACCCTCCCGCGCCAAAGCGGCGCGGACGGCGCCGCGCGACTGCGGATAATGCGAGGCGAGCAGGGCATGCGATTCCTGCCCATAGGCCTCGGCGAAGCTCCAGCCATAGAGGATTTCGGCGCCGTGGTTCCAGTAGATCACCCGGTCGGCGGTGTCGGTGAGGAAGATGGCGTCGCTGGTGACGTCGAGCAGTTCCGCCTGCGAGGCGACCGTCTGCTGGTCGGCATAGCGCTTGAGGACGATGAAGGCGGTGGCGCTGATCGCCGCCAGGCTGAACAGCAGGCGCAGCCCGGCATCCAGCGAGATATACTCGCCATGCCCGTAGAAGAAGCTGACGAAGTCGAGAACGATGCAGCCGACCGCCGTGGCGCGGATGGCGCGCTCCGACGCGGTGTCGCCGATGAGGATCAGCACCAGCACATACAGGACAGCGACGGCGCTGCTCAGCATGGTGAAGGTGTCGATGGCAAAGATCGCCGCGGCCAGAGCGACGGCTCCGGCATAGCGGCATCTCAATGCCAGAATGCTCGGCGCAGCTTGTCTTCGCATCCGGAATTATGGGGTCGCATTACGTGAGGTCAGGTGATCTCCATTATAAAGGTGGCGCACGGCGTGTCATCGGCAAATGCGATGAACTCCCCCTATGCGAAGGTATGATCGGAATACCGCGGAAGCTCCGGTGGAGGTCTGGGTCACACCGGCTCCGCCGCTACCGCCCGCAACACGGCCACCAGGCTGTCGACGTCGCGCGGGCCGTCATAACGCACGCCATTGACGAACAGCGTCGGGGTGCCGTTGACGCCGCTGCGCAGGCCGCTGGAGAAATCCTGGCGGATCTTGTCGTCGTAGCGCCCCTCGAAGGCGGCGACGAGATGCGCCCCGTCGAGGCCGATCGCCCGCGCATAGGCGTGGAGGCTGGCGTCGTCGAGCGCGTCCTGACGTTCATAGAGAAGATCATGGGCTTCCCAGAAGCGGCCGGCGGCGGCCGCCGCCTCGGCGAACTGGGCGGCGCGGCCGGCATGGGGATGCTGCTCGGTGAGCGGGAAATTGCGGAACACGAAGCGCAGCTGGTTGCCCATGGCCTGCTGTACCGCCTTGAGCACCGGATAGGCCTCGCCGCAATAGGGGCATTCGTAATCGCCATATTCGACCAGCGTGACCGGCGCGGCGGCCGGGCCCTGGCTGTGGTCGCCGGGGCCAACCGGAGGCTTGAGAGTGCTCATGACGCGGCTCCCGCGGAAGTGTTCTGCTCGACGAGCAAATCCAGCGCGTCGAGGATGCCGTCGGCGCCGGGATTGAGACCGAGCGGCGAGACGTAGCTCCAGCGGATCACGCCGTCGCCATCGATGACGAACAGCGCCCGCTCCGAGGTGCCGTCATGGTCGCGATAGACCCCGTAGCGGCGCGCCACCCCGCCCTTGGGCTCGAAATCGGCCAGCAGGGGGAAATGCAGCTTGCGCTCGGCGGCGAAGGCGGCGTGGCACCACACCCCGTCGGTGGAGATGCCGACCAGCTGGGCGCCATAGCGGTGAAACTCGGGGAGGACTTCATTGTAGAGCGCCATCTGGTCGCCGCAGACCGGGCTCCAGTCGGCGGGATAGAAGGCGAGGATGACCGGATGGCCCTTCAGATCGGCGAGGGAAAGCCGCTGGTCGGGCGTCGCCGGCAGGGTGAAGGCGGGAGCCGGCACGCCGGGTTGCAGCACCGCGACGGGGGTGGACGCTTCAGGCATCGGGTTGTCTCCGCTGGACCGCTGCCGGTGCCCTGCGGCACCGGCGTGAAGGGGCCTGCACTCAATGGTTCGAGCGGCTGCTCTCGTAGAGGAACCAGGTGCGGCGCTCGGTCTGGTCGATCCAGTTCTCCAGCACGCTGGCGGTGGCCACGTCGTTATACTCGTCGCAGACGGCATGGGTGGAACGCAGAGCGGCGGTGAGCTGCTGGTTGTCCTGCGCCAGCTCGGCGAGCATGTCCTGCGCGGTCACATACTCGGCGTCGTTGTCGGCGATCCGCTGCAGCCGGGCGATATGGCCGATGGAGCGCAGCGTGGTGCCGCCGACCTTGCGGGCGCGCTCGGCGATATCGTCGGTCATGGCGAAGATCTGCTCGCCCTGCTCGTCCAGCATCAGGTGGTAGTCGCGGAAATGCGGGCCGGACAGATGCCAGTGGAAGTTCTTGGTCTTGAGGTAGAGCGCGAACACATCGGCAAGCAGGGTGGTGAGCGCGGCGGCGATGTCGCGCGTGGCGTCGGCCCCGAGATCGGTGGGGGTGCGGAGCGGCGCGATCTGGCGCGTCTTCGCCGGGATGTCGGTCATGGCAGCTTCTCCAATCAGGCGGTTGAACATAGTGAGGCGTCGTCGCCGCGCCCCGGATCCCGCTGCATCGGCCGATGGCCGCCGCTGGTAGCGGGATATCCGATGCACGCGACGCTAGACCCGCCCTCCGGACCGGGAAATCGGCCGTTCGGTTGGCGGCATCATACATGAGTTTGAAAGCCCCCCGCCGGGCACGCCGATGCGGCGGGGCGAACCGTGCGGCCCGCCGATGCGTCGCCGTCGCGGCAGGGAGAGGTCAGGCCGTCCGGCTGAGGGCCTCGTCGAGGCAGGCGATCATCTCGCCGCCGTCGAACGGCTTGCTGAGGAAGCCGACGGCACCGGAAGCGGTGACCTGGCGGCGCAGCCGCTCCTCGGGAAAGGCGGTGATGAAGATGAGCGGCATGCGGTGGCCGCCCTGACGCAGGCGCGCCTGCAGCTCGACGCCGCTCATGCCGGGCATCTGCACATCGGTGATCACGCAGTCGCTGTCGAGCAGCCGCGGCGAATGGAGAAAATCCTCGGCCGACGCGAAGGTACTGGTATCGAAACCCAACGACCGCACCAGGCTGGCGGTCGCGGTCCGCACCGACTCGTCATCATCGATGATCGAGATCATTGCGGTCTGGCTCACGATGGCTGATTCCTTCTTGCTGATCGGGACGCGTACCGATCGCGCGCCTCTTGTCTTCTTCTATAGCGTCAGCACCGGGTGCTTCGAAATTATATGAAGGTTTGCGTCGTCTATCTCTTCGGTGCCGCGAGGCCGAGGGTCTCGGCCATGCGCACCAGATCGGCGAGCGAGCGGGCGCCCATCTTCTTCATCACGTGACCGCGGTGGATCTTGACGGTGATCTCGCTGAGGCCGATCTCCGCCGCCACCTGCTTGTTCATCAGGCCGGAGGTGACGAGCACCATCACCTCCTTCTCGCGCGCGGTCAGCGTCTCGTAGAGTTCCTGCACGCCGGCGACCGCCCGGTCGGCGTGGCGGCGGGCGCGGTCCTGCTCGATCGCCGCCGAGACGGCATCGAGAATGTCCTGATCGCGGAACGGCTTGGTGAGGAAGTCGACCGCTCCCGCCTTCATCGCCCGCACCGTCATCGGTATATCGCCATAGCCGGTCATGAAGATCACCGGCATGTTGCGCTCGCTGCGCGCCAGCTGCGCCTGGAAATCGAGGCCGCTGACGCCGGGCAGCCGGATGTCGAGCACCAGACAGCGCGGGACGTCCGGCAGCTTCGCGGCCAGGAATTCCGCCGCCGAGCCGAACAGTTCGACACCGAGGCCGATGGAGCGGAACAGGCTGGACAGCGCCTCGCGCAGGGGCTGATCGTCATCGACCACGATGACCAGCGGTTCGGTCGGCTCGGATGCGGCGCGGCGCGGCGGGGAGGTCGCAATCACAGGGTCGGCTCCTTGAGCGCAGGCAGGAGGACGCGGAAGGTCATTCCGCGATCGGCGTTGGGGACGGCTTCGATGCGGCCCATATGGGTCTCGATGATCGAACGGCAGATCGACAGCCCAAGGCCCATGCCCTGGGATTTGGAACTGTAGAACGGCTCGAACAGTCGTGGCAGTGCCTCGGCGGCGACGCCGATGCCGCGATCAGCGAACGCGACCTCGACCACCGGCTCGCCCGCCTCGTCGCGTCCCGGCCGCGACAGCACGGCCAGCGGCCGGCCGCCGGCCAGCCCGTCCATCGCCTGCGCGGCGTTGATCGCCAGATTGGTCAGCACCTGCTGCAACTGCACCCGGTCGCCCTTCACCAGCGGCAGTCCCGGCGCCAGCTCCAGCCTCAGCTGGACGCGATGGCGGTGCAGCTCCCGCTCTATGATGCCGAGCGTCTCCTCGATCAGCTCGTTGAGGGCGATGGGCTCGTGGCGGAGCTCGTCGCGGCGCGACAGGGCGCGCAGCCGCGCCACCACGTCGCTGGCCCGGCGGCCATTGGCGATCATCCGCTCGACCGAGGCGCCGGCCTCGGCGACATCGGGAACCGGCCGGCGCAGCCAGCGCAGCCCGGCCTCGCCATTGGTGACCACCGCCGCCAGCGGCTGGTTCACCTCATGGGCGATCGAGGCCATCAGCTGGCCGAGCGTCGCCACCCGCGTCACCTGGGCGAGCTCCGCCTGAGCCTGGAGCAGCCGTTCCTCGGCCCGCTTGCTGCCGGTGATGTCGTTATTGGTCTCCATGGTGGCCATCGGCCGTCCCTGCGGGTCGCGGTGCAGCGACCAGCGGCTGGTGACGACGACATGGGTGCCGTCCTTGCAGGTGTGGCGCAGCTCGCCCTCCCAGCGGGCGTCGCGATGCAGCTGCTCGGTTGCCGCCTCGCGGCTGGAGGGGAACACCGTGCGCAGCAGCTCGGTGGTCTTCTGCCCCGCCGCCTCGCCGGCGGACCAGCCATAGAGCTGCTCGGCGCCGCGATTCCAATAGAGGATGGTGTCGTCGTCGTCGCGCACCAATATTGCGTCGTGCGTCAGGTCGAGCAGCGCCGCCTGGCCGTGCAGCGTCTCGCTGGAACGGCTGTGGCGGAGCGACAGCAGGGTGACGATGACGATGGCGACGATGGCGACCACCGCCCGCATCACCGCCTGCAGATCGTAGCCTTCGCCGTGAACGGCGAGGAAGCTCGCCGCGGTCAGCCCGATGCAGACGGTGCCGGCCAGCAGGATGCCGCGCGGGGTCAGGCGATCGGCCGCCAGCATCACCACCGCGACATAGAGCACGGCGATGGCGGTATCGAGCGGGGTCAGCGTGTCGATGGCGAAGATGATCGCCGCCAGCAGTGCCGCCAGCACCGGCAGCAGCGTCCGGCCCGGCCGGAACAGGGTGGCGAGCCGAGCCGTCACGGCAAGGCTCCACCGCCCGGCCGGCAGACCGGGCGCGCGGAGATAGAACTCGGGCGCGCGTGGCGCAACCAGGCATGACGCGGCGAGACGGAACGCGGTGTCCACCCGGCGGGGGCAAGGGCACAAATCATGCCGCATGCTAGCAAATTCCCGCTCCCGCAAGCCTATACAAACGTATGTTTTTCATCGACTGATCGTATGCCGAAGGAAGCAGACGTAGAATTGAGCCCAAGGTTAGATCGTCGATAGTCACGGGAAAAGGCCGTACCTCGCGCCGAGGGATGCCGCCCGATTCCACATCCATCGATGCATGAGGGACTGCCATGAGCCGGAACATCGCCGATCTGACGATCACCACCCTGGCCCAGATCGGGGTCAAGCGGATCTACGGCGTCGTGGGCGACAGCCTGAACGGCCTGACCGAGGCGATCCGCCGGACCGACGCCATCGACTGGGTGCATGTGCGCCACGAGGAGGTCGCGGCCTTCGCGGCGGCGGGCGAGGCGCAGATCACCGGCGAACTGGCGGTGTGCGCCGGCTCCTGCGGGCCGGGCAACCTGCACCTCATCAACGGCCTGTTCGACGCCCAGCGCTCGCGGGTACCGGTGCTGGCGATCGCGGCGCAGATCCCCTCCTCGGAGATCGGCGGCGGTTATTTCCAGGAGACGCATCCGCAGAACCTGTTCCGCGAATGCAGCGTCTATTGCGAACTGGTGTCCGATCCGGCGCAGATGCCCTTCGTGCTGGAGAACGCCATCCGCGCCGCCATCGGCCAGCGCGGCGTCGCCGTGGTGGTGATACCGGGCGATATCGCGCTGAAGCCGGCTCCCGACCGGCCGGTTTCCGCCACTGCCGGCCTCAAGCCGCCGGTGCCGGTGGTGAGGCCAGCGGATGAGGAGATCGACCGGCTCGCGGCGCTGCTCAACGATGCCGACCGCGTCACCCTGTTCTGCGGGCGCGGCTGCGCCGGCGCGCATGCGCCGCTGATGGCGCTGGCCGAGAAGCTGAAGAGCCCGATCGTGCACGCGATGGGCGGCAAGGAGCATGTCGAATACGACAATCCCTACGATGTCGGCATGACCGGCTTCATCGGTTTCGCCTCCGGCTATGAGGCGATGCACGACTGCGACACGCTGCTGCTGCTCGGCACCGACTTTCCCTACAAGCAGTTCCTGCCGACCGGCATCAAGATCGCGCAGGTCGATATCCGCCCGGAGCAGCTGGGCCGGCGCTGCGCGCTCGAGCTCGGCCTCGTCGGCGATGTCGGGGCGACGCTGGAGGCCTTGATCCCCAAGCTTGCGACCAAGGACGACCGGCTGCATCTCGACGTCGCGGTGGCGCGCTATCGCAAGTCCCGCAAGGGGCTGGACGATCTCGCCATCGGCACGCCGGGCCGTAAGCCGATCCATCCGCAATATCTCGCGCGGCTGGTCAGCGAGGCGGCGGCGGAGGATGCGGCGTTCACCTTCGATGTCGGCACCCCGACCATCTGGGCGGCGCGCTATCTCGCCATGAACGGCAAGCGACGGATGGTCGGCTCGCTGGTGCACGGCTCGATGGCCAACGCCATGCCGCAGGCGATCGGCATCCAGGCGTCGCAGCCGGGCCGGCAGGTGATCTCGCTCTCCGGCGATGGCGGCTTCACCATGCTGATGGGCGACCTCATCACGCTCAAGCAGGAAAAGCTGCCGGTGAAGGTGGTGATCTTCAACAACGGCACGCTCGGCTTCGTGGCGCTGGAGATGAAGGCGAACGGCTTCGTCGAGATCGGCACCAATCTCGACAACCCCGATTTCGCCGCGATGGCGCGTGCGATGGGCATTCACGGCGTGCGGGTGGAGGATCCCGGCGACCTGCCGGCGGCGGTGGCCGAGGTGCTCGCCCATGACGGGCCGGCGGTGCTCGATGTCGTCACCGCGACGCAGGAGCTCTCCATGCCGCCGACCATCGAGCTTGCTCAGGCCAAGGGCTTCGGCCTGTGGATGATCCGGGCGGTGATGAGCGGGCGCGGCGACGAGGTGCTCGATCTCGCCAAGACCAACCTGCTGTCGCGCTGAAGCGGGACGATCCGCACGACGTACATGACATGAAGGCCAGGGGGCGTCTTCCGGTTGGAAGGCGCCCCGTTGCTTTTGGAGCAGGCTTTTGAGGGCCTGGTTTTTTGATGGCTTGGCCTTGGGGAGGGGGGGCTTCCGGCGACAGCGCGGTCGGCGGCGGTACGGCGCATTGTTCGCCGATGATCCGACGCTCTGGAGCACCTGACAAAACAAAACGGCGCGGCACGCCGGAATGGGCGTGCCGCGCCGCAGGTTCGTCCGGCCGTGGCCGGCTACGCGATCGCCGGTTCAGCTCTCGATGAAGGCGAGCAGATCCGGGTTGAGCACCTCGGGATGGGTGGTGAGCATGCCGTGCGGGAAACCCGGATAGACCTTCAGCGTGCCGTTCTGCACCAGCTTGACCGAGAGCCGGCCGGCATTGTCGATCGGCACGATCTGGTCGTCGTCGCCGTGCAGCACCAGCACCGGCACCGAGATCGCCTTGAGGTCCTCGGTCTGGTCGGTCTCGGAGAACGCCTTGATGCCCTCGTAATGCGCCTTGTTGCTGCCCATCATGCCCTGGCGCCACCAGTTGCGGATGGTGCCCTCGGAGATCTTGGCGCCCGGACGGTTGAAGCCGTAGAAGGGGCCGGTCGGCAGATCGAGGAAGAACTGCGCGCGATTGGCCGCCTGCGCGGCGCGCAGGCCGTCGAACACCTCGATCGGCAGGCCGCCGGGGTTGCTCTCGGTCTTCACCATCAGCGGCGGCACGGCGGAGACCAGCACCGCCTTGGCGACGCGGCCGGCCGGCTCGCCGTATTTCGCCACATAGCGGGCGACCTCGCCGCCGCCGGTGGAATGCCCGATATGCACCACGTTCTTCAGATCGAGATGCTCGACCACCGCGAAGGCATCGGCGGCGTAGTGGTCCATGTCGTGGCCGTCGGAGACCTGCGTCGAGCGGCCATGGCCGCGGCGGTCATGGGCGACGACGCGGTAGCCCTTCTGCACGAAGAAGAGCATCTGGTTGTCCCAGTCATCGGCCGACAGCGGCCAGCCGTGGTGGAACATGATCGGCTGGGCGTCCTTCGGACCCCAGTCCTTGAAGAAGATCTCGACGCCGTCCTTGGTGGTGACGAAAGGCATGATTGCGATCCTTCGATCTGGCGGTGAAACGGTGGCAGCAGGCCCGACTCAGGCAGGAAAGCTGTCGCGGGCTGACAAATACGGCGTCCGCGGCGACCGGTAAGTGACGAAAGCATGCATGTTATCGCGAACGCCCGCCCGCGTGCCACGGGCGCGCAAGTTCGCGGTTCTTATCGCGGTTGCTGGTTCTAGGACACCTCTCCTTCGAGCCATCCGCACCGGTGCCGCCGGCCTCGCGGCGAGAGCCCATTCTGCCGCAGCTTACGGGCTGCGCGAGAGCATGAGCGGGTTGCGGTCCTCCGGCACTTTCAGCCAGCTGCCATCCTCCTGCGCGGCGAAGCGCAGCGGCTCGCCCTTGTCGCGGAGCAGCAGCAGGTCGCCGGCTTCCAGCCGCCAGCGCTCCGGCGAAAGCGGGCCGAGCAGCGGCCCGCAGCCATCGTCGGGGGCGAGCGGATAGTCGCCGTCGCCGAAGGGCTGCTCGTCGAGCATCACGGTGCAGAACGGCGTGTCCGGCCCGCGCGACAGCTGCCACAGGCCGAACAGATCGGCCGGCTGCGCCACCGGCGCCGCCTGCGCCAGCCGCGGATTGACCAGGAAATACACGCCGTCGCGCTCGCGCAGCGCTTCCCAGGTGCCGCCGGCGCCCTCGGTGAACTCCGCCACCAGCCGGCCGGAGGCGGCGTGCAGGCGGATCGAATCTCCCGGTCCCGGCGACCAGGAGGCGATGTCGGTGGCGAAGGTGATCTGCTCGGCGCAGGCGGCGCGGTCGAGACTGAGGCTGAACAGCGGGTGATCGACCCCCGTCGGTGTTCGGACGGCCTTCGTCGCCAAGGCGAGGGGACAGATGCGGTCGCCATCGGCATTGGTGAGCTGATAGCCGTCCGCCAGCCGCTGGGCGACCTGCGCCGGCGTCTCCTGGACCGGGGCCGCGGGCGCCGCCGCGTCTTGGGTCGTGGTTTCCTGCGTCGTGGTTTCCTGTGCGGCGGCGGGCAGCGCCGTGGCGCCTGCCAGCCCGGCGAGCAGCAGCGCGGCGGAGACGGCGGTGTGCCGGCGGCTCCTCACGGGCGCCTCAGGCCTTCTTGGCCGGCGGCCAGGGCGTCTCCGCCACCGGGGTGAGCGGCGGCCGGCCCGAAGCCCAGGCGAGCAGATTGTCGACCACCAGCTGGCCCATGGCGTCGCGGGTGAGCTGCGTCGCCGAGGCGACATGCGGCAGCAGCACGACATTGTCGAGCGCGATCAGCGCCTCCGGCACGTTGGGTTCATGGGCGAAGACGTCGAGGCCGGCGCTCATGATGGTGCCGTCCTGCAGCGCGGCGATCAGCGCCGGCTCGTCCACCACCGAGCCGCGCGCGACATTGATCAGCACGCCGCGCGGGCCGAGGGCCTCGAGCACCTCGGCATTGATCATGTGATGCGTCTGCGCGCCGCCGGGCACGATGACGATCAGCGTGTCGACAGCGCCGGCGAGGGCGAGCAGCTCGGGATAGTGGGGATAATCGACATCGGCGGCGGGACGGCGGCTGTGATAGGCGATGGGGCGGCCGAACCCCTCCAGCCGCCGGGCGATCGCCTGGCCGATGCGCCCCATGCCGACGATGCCGATGGAGCGGTCGCGCAGCGTCGCGGTGAGCGGGAAGGCGCCGCCGGGCCATTTTCCCGCACGCAGATAGCGCTCGGCCTGCGGCAGGCGGCGAATGGCGGCGAGCAGCAGCGCGAGGGTGAGGTCGGCGACTTCGTCGTCGAGAACGCCGGGGGTGTTGGTGACGACGACACCGCGGGTGCCGGCGGCGGCGGCATCGACGGAATCGTAGCCGACGCCGAAATTCGACACGATCTCGAGATTTGGCAGGGCGTCCATCAAGTCGGCGGTGACGCGGCGTCGCGCGGTGGCGCCGACCCCGGTGGCGATGGCGCGGATGCGCGGGCCGACGCTGGCAAGCACCGCATCGCCGCCCTCGCCATCGAGCCGATGCACCAGGAAATGCTCGGTGAGCTGGGTCTCGATCATCGGCATCAGCGGGCCGGTCTGCAGCAGCTCGATGCGGCCGGCGGGAGGTGCGGTCTCGGATTCGGGCATGTCAGGCTCCTTGGCGTCGGCGGCTATTCGTCACCAAAGCACCGGCGCTGGCAATCCGTCTTAGTCATCGCCTGTCATGCGCCTGCCTGAGGGAGGTCGCCGATCGGCAGGCGCGGCTGTGGACAAGCCTGTGGATCGCGGGTGGACGGTTTCCGCCGGTGTTCGCGGGCGCCTTGGGTAGGGCGGGCATGCTCCGGCCGTCGCCGCCGGGGAACGGCGGTCGATCCGGAGGTTCCATGCAAACCGAAAGCCGCTACGCCGGCTCCTCGACCTCGTCCGGCTGCTCGTCGAGATCGGGATCCTCGGCGCCGAGCTTGGCGGAGAGGTTCTTCTCGATCCGCCGCAGCAGCTTGCGCAGGCGCTTGCGGTCCTTGCCGTCGATGCCGCCGGTCATGGTGTCTTCGAGCGAGTCCCAGATCTCGTCGATGGCGCCGGCCCGGGTGCGTCCCTCATCCGTTAGGTGGACGCGCACCAGCCGAGCATCGGCGTCGGAGGCCTTTCGGACCAGCAGGCCCTGCGCCGCCAGCCGTCCCACCGTCTTGGAGGCGGTGGGCGGGCGCACGCGCAGCGCCCCCGCGAGCTCCGACATGGTGCGGCCGTCCATGTCAAACAGCAGTTTCAGGACGGTTTCCTGACCCGGGAACAGGCCAAGTTCCTGAAGCCGCCGTGCCGCAAGGGCGCGCTGCAGGCGAGCGGCGTGTTGCAGGCGAAGACCGATGCTCTTGTCGAACCCGTCCTTCATGGAGCGTCCCGTCGACCGCATGGCGGCAACAACCATTGTTGCAGCAAAAACAGCGTGTCATGACAGTAGGATGGCGGTAAACGCCTATTTCGTCAAAATCTTACTCCGGACGCGAAATTCTGAGCCGGGCGAAGCGTTCCTCTACCCGGCTAAGGAAGGCGGCGCGCTTGGCGAGGCTCACCGAATCCATGCCGTGCAGCGCCAGCCACAGCTTCGGCGCGCGTGGATGGACGATGCCGCCAATGCCGTCGAGCAGGATGCGGCGACCCGGCTGGCCGATCCAGCGCCACCAGAACCACGGCGAGCCCAGGGTCGAGACGGCGGCGATCAACCGGATGTTGGTGAGGTGGCGCTCCAGCGAGCGATAGGGCCTGGGCATGCCGAAGGTCTCGAACGGCACCAGCACCCGGTCGAGCCAGCCCTTCAGCATCGCCGGCGGGCCATACCACCAGGTGGGCGCGACGAAGACGAGCGCGTCGGCGGCCTTCACCCGATCGAGATGATCGGCCACCGGCAGGCGGTTGAGGCCGGGCGTGTGATAGTTGCGCCGCTCCTCCTCGGTGAGCGCCGGCTGGAAGCCGTCGGCATAGAGATCGATCAGGTCGGCCTCGATGCCGGCCCTGGCGAGGCCGCGCAGCACCGCGTCGCGGAGCGCGGCGCCGTAGCTGTCCGGCACCGGGTGGCAGAAGACGACGAGCGCGCGCATGGTTTTCTCAGGCAAATGACTTCCTCAGGCAGATGGCTTGCTCGGGCCGGTGACTTCCTCGGCAGGCGGCTTGTTCAACCGAGGCCCTGGAACAGATAGGTGCGGCCGGAGGCAAGGTCGAATTCCGGGTTCTCCCAGCCGATCATCTTGCCGGGGTTGAGCAGGCCGGCCGGATCCGCCTCGCGCTTGAAGGCGAGCTGTACCGCATCGGTCTGCTTCATGCCGCCTTCCTCCAGCGTGTAGCGGTGCGGATTGAACACCACCGCGCCCATCTCCTCATGGATGGCGATGATCTCGTCCAGCCGCTCCTCGCCGGTGAAATGCACCAGCGGCAGGCCGAAACAGGTGATCTTGCCGTCGAAGCGGACGAATTCGAGATGCGCCGGCACCTCGGTGCCGAGCCGGGCATGGATGCGGGCGACGAGATCGAGCTGGTGCGGGAAGGGGTAGAGCGTTTGCAGATAGGTGACCGCCGGATCGACGCGCAGCGCCCTGAGCGTGGTGTGGTTCCAGGCAAGCTCGTAAAGCGGCGGCAGCCCGGCCTGCCTCGCCGCCGGCACCAGATCGGAGCGGAACAGCGCTTCGCCGCCATGCCGGGCGGTGAAGGCGGCAAAGGCATCGATGGCGAGCGCGTCGACCATGACCAGCACGACATGCTTGCCCTCGGGGAGGAACGGCTTGTGGCGCAGGAAATAGCGCTGCGGTACCGGCGCGGCGACGACGCTGACCAGCTTCTTGACCAGCGCGTCCTGCTCGCCCAGCGCGTTTGCATAGGCGCAGGCCTCGGCGAAATCGTCGAAGCCGATGATCGCCTCCACCCAGTCATGGGCCGGGGCGAGCGGCATGGTCACCTCGGTGATGATGCCGTTGGTGCCATAGGCGTGGGCGACCTTGCCGACCTCTTCGCCGGTGAGGCGGAGCACGCGCGGCGCGGCCTCCATCGTCACCACGGTGAGGCCGAGGATGTTGCCGAGGTCGCGCAGCCCGCCCCACATGATCGAGCCGACGCCGCCGGAGCCGCCGGCGATGAAGCCGCCGATGGAGGCGGTGCGGTAGGTCGACGGGTGCAGGCGCAGCTCGCGGCCGACCGCCTTGCGGGTGGCGGCGTCGATCTCGGCGAGAATGGCGCCGGCCTGCGCCACCACATGGCCGGGGCCGATGTCGAGGACGTGGTTCATTCCCGAAAGATCCAGCACCACGCCGCCGGCGAGCGGCATGGCCTGGCCGTAATTGCCGGTGCCGGCGCCGCGCGGCGTCACCGGGATCGCCAGGGCGGCGCAGGCCGACAGGATGCGGATCACCTCGTCCTGCGAGGTGGGATGAGCGACGATGTCGGCCACCGCCGGGTCGAGCTGGCGCTTCAAGATGGGCGAGTACCAATAGAAATCGCGGCTCTTCTGGCGGACGAGGGCGGGATTGTCCTCGAGGCGGATGCCGTCGAGGCGGGCCCTCAGGGCGGCAAGGTCGTAGCGTTGGCGGTCGCTCATCAAGGCTCATCCATCAGGTCGTCGAGTTCGGCAGGGTCCGGCGGCGTGGTGTCGATGATCTGGCCGCCGCGCAGCACCAGCCGATCGGCCTGCGGGCGCGACAGCAGCTCGTTGAGGCTGCGGGCCCGGAACAGCGACAGGTCGGCCGGGGCGCCGGGGATGAACAGGCCGGCACCGGCGAGGCCCATGGCGGCGGCGGGACGGGCGGTGACGATGTCCGGCCAGTCGCCGAGCGGGTGGTCGAGATGGGCAATGCGGACCGCCTCGCGGAACACCTCGACGAGATCGAGGTCGCCATAGGCGTAGAAGGGGTCGCGCACATTGTCGCTGGCCACCATCACCGGAATGCCGCGGGCGCGCATCTCGTGCAGCAGGGTGACGCCGCGGGCGCGGGGCGTGCGGCCCGGCGCGCGGTCCTGGAGGTAGAGGTTGCACATGGGCAGCGAGACCACGGCGATGCCGGCGCGGGCGACCAGATCGAGCGTGCGGTCGACCGCGGCCGGTTCCTGCCGCGACAGCGAGCAGCAATGGCCGACCAGGATGCGGCCCTCGAAGCGGCGCTTGAGCGCCGTCTGCGCGATCAGCGCGAGGGAATGGGCGGCGGGGTCGAGGGTCTCGTCGACATGGAAGTCGAGATCGAGGCCATGGCGCTCGGCTGCCTCGAACAGCCGGTCGAGGCCCGGCTGTATATCAGGCGAGACATAGGTGAAGGTGCCGAGCACGCCGTCGAATCGGGTGACCGCCTCGACCAGCGGGCCGAATTCGGCATCGTCCAGCACCCGTTCCACCGGCGCCAGCGCCACGCCCTGCAAGACGATGCGCTCCGCCCATTGCGCGCGTTTTTCCGCGAAGACCGGCCAGGAAATCGCGGTCTGCGGCCCGATGGAATCGAGATGGGTGCGGATGGCCACCGTGCCGTGCGCATAGGCGCAGCGCAGGGCGAAATCCATGCGGCGTCCGACGTCGTCGGCGCTCCAGCGCTGCTCCCGGTCGGCGGTGTTGGCGGCGAGCGCGCCGGCGAAGCTGCCGTCCGGGTTCGGCCGGCGCGGCCAGATGAACGCCTTATCGAGATGGGTGTGGGCATCGACGAGGCCGGGCAGCACGAGCGCGCCGTCGAGTTCCAGCCGCGGCAGCGGGTGGTTCTCCGCGCCATGCGGGGCGAGGCCGGCAATCGTGCCCTCGGCGATGAAGAGATCGAACTGCACCAGCCCTTCCGCATCGGGCCGGGCGGCGAAATCGCGCATGAACTCCGGCACCAGCACCGCCGGCGCGTGCACGCCGACCAGCACATAGGCATCGGGCGGATGGCCCAGGAAGGCGGCGCGCAGGGCGGCTTTCATGGTTCAGCTCCAGTTCCCTCAGGGCTCAGTTGCCTTTGCCGAGGGCGCTCTCATGCCAGCGACGCAACAGCAGCCACGAGAGCAGACTCAGCCCGGCATAGATGAGGATGCCGGCCAGAGAAATCAGCAGCAGAGCGGCGAACATGCGCGGAATGTTCAGCCGATAGGCGGATTCGACGATGCGGAAGGCGAGGCCGGAGCCTTGTCCCGCCGACCCGGCGGCGATCTCGCCCACCACCGCGCCGACAAGGGCGAGGCCGCCGGCGATGCGCAGCCCGCCGAGAAAATAGGGCAGGGCGGTCGGCATTTGCAGCAGCCGCAGGGTCTTTACCCGCCCGGCGCCGGAGAGGCGGAACAGGTCGCGCAGGTTCGGGTCCACCGAATTCAAGCCCAGCGTGGTGTTGGACAGGATCGGGAAGAAGGCGACGATCCAGGCGCAGGTGAGCACCGCCGTATCGGTGGAGAGGTAGATCAGCATCAACGGCGCGATGGCGATGAGCGGCGTCACCTGAAGGATGATGGCGATGGGGAACAGCGAGAATTCGACGATGCGGGCGGAGGCGAACAGCAGCGCCAGCGCCGCGCCGCCGACCGCCGCCAGCACCAGCGCTACGAGAGTGGTGCGCAGCGTCACCATCAGGGAGCCGAGGAGCACGTCGCGGTCGGCGATCAGGGTGTCGAGCACGCGCAAGGGGCCGGGCAGGATGTAGGGCGGCAGATCGTTGAGCCGCACCACGAGATCCCAGCCGAGGATGACGAGGCCGAGCACCGCCACCGGGAGCAGCCAGCGGAAGGGCGAGGTCTCCAGGCGATGCGCCATCCTGCGCCGCTCCGTCAGCCGGCGTTCATCGCGGCGGCGAGCGCCGTCGAGGTCTGCCGGCACAGGGCGGCATATTCCGGCGAGGTGCGGAAGGCCTCGTCGCGCTCCAGCGCCGGATCGATGGCGAGCTCGGCGGCGATCCGGCCCGGCCGGGCGCGGAACACCAGGATGCGGGTGGAGAGATAGACCGATTCGAATACCGAATGGGTGACGAACACGATGGTACAGTTGAGCTGGCGCCAGACCTGCAACAGATCGTTGTTCAGCTTGAAGCGGGTGATCTCGTCGAGCGCGGCGAAGGGCTCATCCATCAGCAGCAGCCGCGGCTTGGTGACCAGCGCGCGGGCGATGGAGACGCGCATCTTCATGCCGCCGGAGAGCTCGCGCGGATAGGCATCACGGAACCCGTCCAGGCCGACCAGCTCCAGTGCCTCCATGATCGCCGGCTCGGCCTCGCGGCGTCCGGTGCCGGCGAGCTTGAGCGGCAGGTGGACATTGCCGAACACGCTCGCCCACGGCATCAGCGTCGGCTCCTGGAAGACGAAACCGATCGCCGGATGGCCGGCCGAGGCGGGGCCGATCAACCGGCGACGCTTGCCGGCGGCAAGCCCGTCATTGCCGTTGAAGGCGATGCGGCCCGAGGTCGGCTCGGCGAGGCCGGCGATCAGGCGCAGCGCCGTCGACTTGCCGCAGCCGGAGGGGCCGAGCAGCGAGAGGAACTCGCCGCGGCGCACCTCCATGTCGAGCCCGTCGAGGGCGGTCACCTGATTGCCGAAGCGCTTGCCGACGCCGGCAAGGCTTAGCAGCGGCGCGCCGGCCGCGGGCGCGGCCGGACGCGGCTGTTGCAGGATCGCGGTCACGCGCGCGGGCTCATTTCGGGGCGAGGTCCTTGCCGACGCCCTTGTTCACGAACTGGGTGGTGTAGGACTTCTTGTAGTCGATGTCGGCCTTGACGACCTTGGCGCGCACCATCTTGTCGTAGAAGCTCTTGATCTTCTCATCCGTCATCGCGCCGACGCCGAGGCTCTTGGTGTCACCGGAATCGACGATGCCGTACTCCTTCATCTTATCGATGGAGAAGGCGATCATCGCATCCGTCATTTCCGGATTATCCTTCTTGATCAGCGCATTGGCCTTGGCGTTGTCGCCATAGAGGTAGTTGTACCAGCCGATGATCGAGGCATCGACGAAGCGCTGCACCAGATCCGGGTTCGACTTTACCAGCTCGGTGCGGGTCACGATGGTGGTGGAATAGGTATCGAAGCCCTGGTCGGCGAGCAGGAACAGCGTCGGCTTGAAGCCGCCCTGCTGCTCCACCGCATAGGGCTCGGAGGTGATGTAGCCCTGCATGGCGCTGTTCTTGTCGGCAAGGAAGGGCGCGGCGTTGAAGGTGTAGGGCTTCACCTGGTTTTCGCTGAAGCCGAAATCGGCGACCAGCCACTGGTAGTAGCTGGCGAGGCCCTCCTTGGAGATGAACAGGGTCCGGGTCTTCAACTCCTCGAACTTCGTCACGTCCGGGTGGGCGATGAGGACCTGCGGGTCCTTCTGGAACAGCGCCGCGACGCTCACCACCGGAATGCCTTCCGCCACCGAGGAAAACGCCTGCAGCATGTTGGCGCCCATGTAGAAATCGATCTTGCCGACCGGCAGCAGCAGCTGGTTGTTGGCCTGCGGACCGCCAGGCAGGATCGTCACGTCGAGCCCGTATTTCGCGTAGGTGCCGTCGACCACCGCCTGATAGAAGCCGCCATGCTCGGCCTGCGCCACCCAATTGGTGCCGAAGGTCACCTTGTCGGCGGCGAAGGCGAGCGGGGTGGCGGCGAGAGTCGCCAGGGTGGCGGCAAAGGCGAAGGCGAGCGAGCGCAGGAATTGGCGGCGCGGAAAATTGCGGCGCATGGACGGGGTCTCCCAACAGGCGGTGCCGGCGACAATGCCGCCATACTAGGCGAGCTTAAAGCCGATGCACATATCTCCCGCGCGGCCTTGTCCGCACAAATTTGCGGGCTTAAGAGTCGGGCGGCCTTGCCGGAGAGCTTTGCTCTTCCCGAGGGGAGAGGGGTCTTCAACGCTTCCCAATCGCTAGAGCCCTCACCGACCCGCTTTGCGGGCCACCTCTCCCCGATGGGGAGAGGGTAAGAAAGACGGGCTCCGGGCTGGGCCGGAAACAAGCTTGAAGGACAAGACGCCGCATGCTGCGCCATCTTCTTCCCGCCGCGATCCGCCGTCCCTTCGCCCGCTACAGTCACGCGGTGGAGGTGCAGGCCGGCGCGCGACTGCTGCTTACCTCCGGCCAGCTCGGCATTTCGCCGGACGACGCCATCCCCGACAGCGCCGAGGAGCAGGCGGCATTGTGCTTCCGCGCCATCGCCGCCTGCCTCGAAGAGGCGGGGATGGGGCCGGGCGATATCGTGCGGCTCAACGCCTATGTCACCGACCGGGCGCATATGGCCGGCTATATGGCGGCGCGCGACCGCTTCGTCGCCGATCCGCCGCCAGCCTCGACGCTGATGATCGTCTCCGGCTTCACGAGGGCCGAGTTCAAGGTCGAGATCGAGGCGCTGGCGGCGCGGGCGGATCGGGACTAGAACGCCGCCTTCGAACGTCGCGGAGCCCGATCATGCCGCCCAAACGCCTGTGGACCGAAATGAGCTGGACCGACTTCGCGCAAGGCGAGGTCGGAAACTGGATCGCCGTGCTTCCGGTGGCGGCGGTGGAGCAGCACGGGCCGCATCTGCCGGTCGGCGTCGACCAGATGATCGGGCAGGGCTATCTCGACGAGGTGATCAAGCTGCTGCCGGACGACCTGCCGGCGGTGTTCCTGCCGATGCAGTCGATCGGCAAGTCGAACGAACACATCTTCTTTCCGGGCACGCTGACGCTGTCGGCCGAGACGCTGGCCCGCGCGTGGATCGAGATCGGCGAGAGCGTTTTTCGCGCCGGTGTGCGCAAGATCGTGCTGGTCAACTCGCATGGCGGCAATGTCTCCACCCTCGACACTGTGGCGCGCGAGCTTCGTGCCCGGCTCGGCATGCTGGCGGTGACGGTGTCGTGGCATCGCTTCGGCTATCCCGAGGGGCTGTTCTCGGCCACCGAGCGCCAGCACGGCATCCATGCCGGCGGCATCGAGACCTCGCTGATGCTGCAGTTCCGCCCCGACATGGTGCGGGAGGACAAGATCGACAATTTCGTCCCGGCGACGCTCGGCATGGAACAGGAGTTCCAGTATCTGCGCGCCGGCACGCCGGCCGGCTTCGGCTGGATGTCGCAGGACATCAACCCCACCGGCGCCATGGGCGACGCCACCGAGGCCGATACCGAGAAGGGACGCGCCTGCGCCGTCTATGGTGCGCGCGCCTTGGTGGCGCTGCTCGCCGATGTGCAGCGTTTCGACCTCGCCCGCCTTGCGGCCGGGCCGCTCGGGGGAAGCGCGACGTGAATGCCCCGGTGAACGCGATGGATATGACCGCCATGCCGATGCGGCTGACGCTCGACGAAGCCCGCGCCTATGCGAGCCGGGTGCTGGAGACTTTCGGCGCTTCGCCGGCCAATGCCGCGACGACCGCGCAGGCGCTGGTGGCGGCGGAGGCCGACGGGCTCGGCAGCCACGGCCTCGCCCGCCTGCCGAGCTATTCGGCGATGGTGGCGGCCGGCAAGATCGACGGCCATGCGACCCCCGTCAGCCGGCGGGTGGCGCCGAGCGTGCTCAGCGTCGATGCCGGCAACGGCTTCGCCTATCCGGCCATCGAGCAGGCGCTGCCGCTGGCGGAGGAGATCGCCCGCGAGACCGGCATCGCGCTGGTGTCGTTGCGGCGCTCCAGCCATTTCGGCGTCGCCGGCCAGCCGGTGGAAAAGCTCGCCGAGCGCGGGCTGGTGGCGCTGGCCTTCTCCAACGCCTCGGCCTCGATCGCCCCCTGGGGCGGCAAGAAGGCGGTGTTCGGCACCAATCCGCTGGCTTTCGCCACGCCGCTGCGCGACCGGCCGCCGGCGGTGGTCGATCTCTCGGTCGCCAAGGTGGCGCGGGGCAACGTGCTGGCGGCGGCGCAGCGCGGCGAGCCGATCCCGGAAGGCTGGGCGCTGGACACCGAGGGACGGCCCACCACCGATTCGAAGGCCGGGCTCGCCGGGACCATGGTGCCGATGGGCGAGGCCAAGGGCACGGCGCTCGCCTTCCTGATCGAGGTGATGGCGGCGGGGCTGACCGCCTCCACCTTCGCCTTCGACGCGCCGAGCTTCTTCGAAGGCGAGGGGCCGCCGGCGGCGGTCGGCCATGTGATCATCGCCATCGATCCCAGCCGGACGGCGGGGGCGGCCTATCTCGACCATATGGAACGGCTGGTCGCGACGATCGAGGGCGAGCCCGGCGCGCGCCTGCCGGGCCAACGGCGCCTCGCCAATCGCGAGAAGGCCGCGCGGGACGGTGTGAGCGTGCCGCCGGCGCTGCGGGCCGCGCTGGCCGGGATGGGGTTCGCCGGCTGAGCTGCGCCGGCGCCGATGCCAAAAGGGCCGCCCACTGGCAGCGGACGGCCCCTTGATCCTGCTGTCGCCGGCGCCGCTTCTGCGGCGGGCGCCTCACTTCTTGGCGGCTTCGATCGCCTTGACGATGAGCTCGCGGGCGCGCTCGGGGCCTTCCCAATCGGCGACCGTGACCTTCTTGCCCTTCTCCAGATCCTTGTAGTGGGTGAAGAAGTGGGTGATCTGATCGATGATCAGCGGCGGCAGGTCCTGATAGGACGTCACCTTCGAGTGGTACGGGTAGACGCTGTTGGCCGGCACGGCGAGGACCTTCTCGTCGCCGCCCTTCTCGTCGGTCATCATCAGCACGCCGACCGGGCGGCAGGGAATGACGCAGCCGGCCATCAGCGCCACCGGGGAGAGCACGATCACGTCGAGCGGATCGCCGTCATCACCGAGCGACTGCGGGATGAAGCCGTAATTGCCCGGATAGAACATCGGCGTGTGCAGGAAGCGGTCGACGAAAATCGCGCCGGATTCCTTGTCGAGCTCGTACTTCACCGGCGCGCCGCCGGCCGGGATCTCGATGAAGGCGTGGATTTCCTCCGGCGGATTCGGTCCGGCCGAGATGCGTGAAATGTCCATGAACGGGCTCCAGATCGAAAATGCCGGGCTTTCCGGCCGACAAAGCGCTTCCTAATAGGTCGGAGGAAGCCCGCCGTCGAGAGACTGCGAGCGGGCAATTCGGCGCATATGCCGCAATGCGGCGGTAAATCTCGCAGATGCGATGTGATAATGTATCAAATCGCTGGACGCGGTTCGGTGATATGTTGTATCAATCGCGTCGTCTTCGAGGTCCCGCATGCCCGCATCGCATCACCATCACGATCATTTGGATCACGCGCATCCGCATCATGCGCATCCGCCCGGTACCCGCCACCCGGCGGCCACGGCGGCGCCGTCGCTGTTGCGGATGTCCGCCTTCACGCGGCTGGCGCTGGTGCTGCCGGTCGCCGTGCTGCTGTGGGCAGCGGCGCTCGCGGTGCTGTGGGGAGGCGCGTGATGGCGGAGGAGGTCCTCGCCTTTCGCAACGTGACGCTGGGCTATGACCGGCATCCGGCGGTGCATCATTTGAGCGGCGTGGTGGCCCGCGGCGAACTGATCGCCGTTTGCGGGCCGAACGGGGCCGGCAAGTCGACGCTGCTGAAGGGCGTTATGGGGCTGTTGTCGCCGCTGTCGGGCAGTATCGCCCGGCCGGATGACGGGCGGCGCATCGCCTATCTGCCGCAGGCGGCCGAGGTGGATCGCTCGTTCCCGATCAATGTCTACGACATCGTGGCGCTCGGCCTGTGGCGGCGCACCGGGCTGTTAGGCGGCGTCTCGCGCGCCGACCGCGAGCGCATCGCCGCGGCGATCTCGGCGGTGGGCCTCGACGGCTTCGAGCGCCGGACCATCGGCACGCTGTCCGGCGGGCAGATGCAGCGGGCACTGTTCGCGCGGCTGCTGATGCAGGACGCCGAGATCATCCTGCTCGACGAACCCTTTACCGCCCTCGACGCCGCCACCGTGCGCGACCTGATCGCGCTGGTGGAGCGCTGGCACGGCGAGGGACGCACGGTGCTGGCGGTGCTGCACGACCTCGAACTGGTGCGCGCGCATTTCCCGCGCACGCTGCTGCTCGCCCGTTCGCCGGTGGAGTGGGGCGAGACGCGGGCGGTGCTGACGCCCTCCAACCTGATCAAGGCACGGCACATGTGCGAGGCCTGGGACGAGAGCGCCCATGCCTGTGAAGCGGAGCGCGCGGCATGAGCCCGTATGATCTCTTCATCGCGCCCTTCGCCGAGTTCGACTTCATGCGCCGGGCGCTGGTCGGCGTGATCGCGCTCGGCCTCGGCGCCGGGCCGATCGGCGTCCTGATGATGCTGCGGCGGATGAGTCTGGCCGGCGATGCCATGGCGCACGCCATCCTGCCCGGCGCGGCGGTGGGCTTCCTCGCCGCCGGGCTGAACCTGTTCGCCATGACCATTGGCGGGTTGGTCGCGGGTTTCGCGGTGGCGATCGGCGCCGGCGCGGTGGCGCGGGCGACGCAGATGAAGGAGGACGCGGCACTCGCCGCCTTCTACCTGGTCTCGCTGGCGCTCGGGGTGATGCTGGTGTCGCTGCGCGGCTCGAATGTCGATCTCCTGCACGTGCTGTTCGGCACCGTGCTGGCGCTCGACGACCCGACGCTGCTGCTGATCGTCGGCGTCTCCACCGTCTCCATGCTGACGCTAGCGGTGCTGTGGCGGCCGATGGTGGTGGAGTGCGTCGATCCCGGCTTCCTGCGCTCGGTGAGCCGGGCGGGAACACCGACGCATCTCGTCTTTCTCGCGCTTGTGGTGCTCAACCTCGTCGGCGGCTTCCATGCGCTCGGCACGCTGCTGGCGGTCGGGCTGATGATGCTGCCGGCCGCCACCGCCCGCTTCTGGGCGAGCGACCTGACCGCGCTGGTGCTGACCGCCGTGCTGGTCGCCTGCGGCTCGGGGGTGATCGGCCTGCTGGTTTCCTATCATCTCGGCGTGCCCTCCGGGCCTGCCATTATCCTCGTCGCCGGCGGCGCCTATGTGCTGTCGGTGCTCGTCGGGCCCATCGGCGGCATCCTGCTCCGCCTGATGCCGCGCCGACATCTCGAAGCCTGAAGGAGTTGTCGCATGAAGCTCTCCCGCATTGCCGCAGCCGGCGCGCTGCTCATGGCGTTGGCCGCCGTTCCCATCGCTGCTCCTGCGGCGGCGCAGTCCACCCCAGGGGGCGCCGAGACCCGGTTGCCGGTGGTGGCATCGTTCTCGATCCTCGGCGACCTGGTGAAGAATGTCGGCGGCGACCGCGTCGCGGTATCGACGCTGGTGGGTGCCGACGGCGACGCGCATGTGTTCCAGCCGGCGCCGGCCGACGCCAAGAAGGTGGCCGCTGCCAAGGTGGTGTTCGTCAACGGCCTCGGTTTCGAGGGCTGGATGGATCGTCTGGTGAAGTCCTCCGGCACCAAGGCGACCATGATGGTGGTCTCCAAGGGCGTCGAGGCGCGCGAGATGGAGGAAGAGGGGCACGCGCATGAGGCCGGCAAGGAGGCGCATGCCGGCCACGATCATGAAGAGACCGATCCGCATGCCTGGCAATCGGTCGGCAATGCCGAGATCTACGTCGCCAACATCCGCGACGGGCTGATCGCCGCCGATCCGGACGGCAAGGCGACCTATGAGGCAAATGCGAGCGCTTACCTCGAAAAGCTCAAGGCGCTCGACACCGAAATCAAGGCGGCGGTGGCCCGCATTCCCGCCGACAAGCGGCGGGTGATCACCTCGCACGACGCCTTCGGCTATTACGGTGCCGCTTATGGCCTGGAGTTCATCGCGCCGCAGGGTGTTTCCACCGAGGCGGAGGCTTCGGCCAAGGATGTCGCCCGCATCATCCGGCAGATCAAGGCCGAGAAGATTCCGGCGGTGTTCCTGGAGAACATCTCCGATCCGCGCCTGATCAAGCGCATCGCCGACGAGACCGGCGCCAAGATCGGCGGCACGGTATTTTCCGACGCGCTGTCCGATGACAAGGGTCCGGCCGCCACCTATATCGACATGATGCAGAACAACATCCGCGAATTCTCGGCGGCGCTGTCGAGCTGACGGGGTTCCCTCTCTCCGCACCGATTTCGGCCATCGCCGGGTTCGGTGTCCGGCAAGGTCGACATCGGAAGCCTCCGATGTCGACGGAGAGGGCGGGTGAGGGGGCTTCCGCGCCACCCACTGGCATCGCCCCTCACCGACCCGCTTCGCGGGCCACCTCTCCCCGACGGGGAGAGGAAACGTAAAGTTTGGAGCGACTTTTATGGCTGAGACCCAGGCCGAAAAAATCCCCGTCACCGTGCTGACCGGCTATCTCGGCGCCGGCAAGACGACGCTGCTCAACCGCATCCTCTCCGAGCCGCACGGCAAGAAATTTGCCGTCGTCGTCAACGAGTTCGGCGAGATCGGCATCGACAACGACCTGGTGGTCGGCGCCGACGAGGAAGTGTTCGAGATGAACAACGGCTGCATCTGCTGCACCGTGCGCGGCGACCTGATCCGCATCATCGACGGGCTGCTCAAGCGCAAGGACGGCTTCGACGGCATCATCGTCGAGACCACCGGCCTCGCCGACCCGGCGCCGGTGGCGCAGACCTTCTTCGTCGACGAGACGGTGGGCGCCAAGACCAAGCTCGACGCGGTAGTGACGGTGGCCGACGCCAAATGGCTGAAGGACCGGCTGAAGGACGCCCCCGAGGCGAAGAACCAGATCGCCTTTGCCGACGTCATCCTGCTCAACAAGACCGACCTGGTGTCGGAGGCGGAGCTGAAGGATGTCGAACTGCGCATCCGCGCCATCAACCCGTTCGCGCGCATCCACCGCACCCAGCGCTCCGACATCGCCATCGACAAGGTGCTGGGGCAGGGGGCGTTCGACCTCGACCGCATCCAGGCCATCGATCCGGATTTCCTCGAGGCCGGCCACAAGCATTTCCACGACGAGGATATGCGCTCGGTGTCGTTCACCAGCGAGCTGCCGCTGGACCCGGACAAGTTCTTCCCGTGGATCCAGGAGCTGACCCAGCGCGAGGGGCCGAACATCCTGCGCTCCAAGGGCATCCTCGCCTTCAAGAACGACCCGGACCGCTTCGTCTTCCAGGGCGTGCACATGATCCTCGACGGCGACCATCAGCGTCCGTGGAAGCCGGATGAGCCGAAGCTGAGCCGCATCGTGTTCATCGGCCGCAAGCTGGACGTGCCGGCGCTGGAAAAGGGTTTTCGCGCCTGCGTGGCGTGAGCATTCGCACAGGCGGGCTGCGTGACGGCGGGCGCAATATGCGCTAGTCCGGCGCAGCCCTTCGCGTTTCCGGATCCGAGCCCGACCTGTTCATGGCCGTCAACAGCACTCCTTCCTCCCTGACCTCGAAGCTGCGCGCGCATGCGCTCGACGGCGCCGTCGTCGGCGCGGCCTATCTCGGCGCCACCCCGGTCTTCGCGCTGGCCGAGGGCGTGCTCGCCTTCGCCGGCGAGGAGCCGCTGCGGGTCGAGGCGCATAAGGGCGTGCTTTTGTCGCTCGCCGCGGATGCGCGTTCGATTCTCAGCGGCGGCGATGACGGGCGGGTGGTGCGCACGCGCGGCGACGGCTCCACCGAAGTGGTGTTCGAGCAGAAGGGGCGCTGGATCGACCAGGTGGCGATCGGGGCCGACGCGATCGCCTTCTCTGCCGGCAAAACCGCGCATTTCCAGCCGGCCAAGGGCGAGATGAAGACGCTGACCGTGGCTTCCACCGTCGGCGGGCTGGCCTTCGCCCCCAAGGGCACGCGGCTTGCCGTGGCGCATTATGGCGGGGTGACGCTGTGGTTCCCCAACGCACAGGCCAAGCCGGAATTTCTGGAGTGGAAGGGCTCGCATCGCGGCGTCGCCTTCAGCCCCGACATGCGTTTCGTGGTGACCACCATGCAGGAGTCGGCGCTGCATGGCTGGCGGCTCAGCGATGGCGGCCACATGCGCATGAGCGGCTATCCGGCGCGGGTGAAGTCGATGGCCTTCACCGCCGGCGGCAAGTTCCTCGCCACCTCCGGCTCCAACGAGGCGATCCTCTGGCCGTTCGCCAGCAAGGAGGGGCCGATGGGCAAGCAGCCCTCCATGCTGGCGCCGCGCGACGTGCGGGTCTCCTGCGTCGCCGCGCATCCGAAGGACGAGGTGATCGCCATCGGCTTCGAGGACGGCATGGCGATGCTGGTGCGCATTTCCGACGGCGCCGAGATCCTGGCGCGGGCCCCGGATGCCAGCCCGGTTTCCGCCATGGCGTGGCGCGCCGATGGCGGGGCGCTGTGCATCGGCACCGAAAGCGGCAGCGCCGGCGTGCTGGTGCTGTGAACGCGGCGGCGGCGGAAAGACTGCCGGCTTCAAAGGTTTAGGTCTCTTCGCTGTTGCTCTGAGGGCACAGTCATTCCCGCGATCGCCGGTATCCCTAGACGATCGCCGTTGGCTTCCGCGTGCGTCACCTCCCTGTCATCGAGGCTGGGTAGCGCAGATCGCTAGCACTATGGGCCTGGGGATGTCCGCATGAACCGCTTCTTCTTGTCGGCGAGCTGCCGTGCGCTCATTGCCGCCAGTTCGCTCCTGTTCGCGCCGCTCGCGGCCCGCGCCGACAGCTTCACGGTGCCGGCCGGCACCACCCAGACCAAGCAGCAGACGGTGTCCGGCACCGACAGCGGCACGGTCGAGGCGGGCGGTACGCTCGACGTGGCCAAGAGTGCGGTGATCTGGGACGGTCCGGCGACCGGTGCCGGGGTCGTGGTCGTGAATGATGGCGAGATCCTCAGCGAGAAGCGCGCCTTCGACACCGATGGTGCCGTGAGCGGCAGCTATTCCCTCACCAATAATGGCAGCATCGCCTCGACCGATGACGGCTTCCGCATCGACGACGCGTTTGCCGGCGGCACGCTCACGGTGGTCAATACCGGCTCTATCACCTCGGAAGAGGGGCAGGCCTTCGACCTCAACTCGGCCAATGACGTCACCGCCAAGGTGCGGATCGAGAATGCCGGCACCATCACCGCCGAGCAGAACGACGCGGTGCGGCTCGGCGGCGGCACCATCGTGCTGGTCAATTCCGGCACCATCCAGACGCTGAGCGACGAAGACCGGGCGATCAAGTTCGACGACGAGGCGAATATCGAGACGCTGAAATCTTTCACGCTGATCAACGAGGCCTCTGGCCGGCTGATCGGCGGCGACGACGCCATCAAGATCGCCGCCGATTCGGACACGACTGCCGCGGTGATCACCATCGAGAATCACGGGCTGATCGACGGCGGCGCCGGCCAGGCACTCGACTTCGCCGACCTGACCTCGCCCGACAACGTCATCACCATCACCAATTACGGCACCCTGCAGTCGAGCGAGGCGGATGGCATCCGCCCCGGCGCCGGCGCCAGCGTGATCAATCA
Source organism: Ancylobacter defluvii (assembly GCF_018390605.1). Lineage (GTDB taxonomy): Bacteria > Pseudomonadota > Alphaproteobacteria > Rhizobiales > Xanthobacteraceae > Ancylobacter > Ancylobacter defluvii. Next base: position 132,329 of record NZ_JAHBGD010000012.1, on the reverse strand, counting down.
CGGGCTCATCCAGTCGACCGACCTCTCCAGCGATGGCGACGGCGTCGACTTCCAGGAGGCCGGCGGCAGCGTCGTCAACAAGGTCAACGCCAGCATCTACGGCGCCAAGCACGGCATCACCGGCGATGGCGAGATCTCTGTGTTCAACGATCAAGGCGGCCTGATCATCGGCCGCAACGGCTCCGGCGTGAATGTCGACAGCACCGGCGACACCGTCACTACCGTGATCAATTACGGCATCATCCGCGGCGAAGTCACCGGCCTCATCGACGATGACGGCGAGGCCGATGGGGTGGCCGATGGGGACGGTGACGGCGTCGATGTCGACGGCAAGGTCGAGCTGCACAATTACGGGCTGATCCAGGGCACCGGCGCCACCGGCACCAAGGACGGCCTGCCCAACACAGCCGATGGCCTCGCGATCGGCGGCGGGCTGATCCACAATTATGCCACCGGGGTGATCGAGGCGTTCGACAACTATCCCAACGAGGGACAGGACAATGTCGGCCGGGCCATTCTGGTCGACGACAGCAACCAGGGCCCGGCGCCCTTCGCCACCACGCTGCTCAATGAGGGCATCATCCGCTCGGACGGCGTGGCGGTGACCTTCATCGGCGATCATGCCGACATCATCGACAATGCCGGCATCATCCAGAGCGACAATGCCAAGGCCGTCGACATGGGCGGTGGCGACGACCTGTTCATCTACCGTTCCGGCAGCACGGTGGCCGGCTATGTCACCGCCGGCGCCGGCAGCGACACCTTCCGCCTCGCCGGCAGCGGCAACTTCAATGTCGGCCTCCTCGGCAACGGCGCGCAGTATCGCGACTTCGAGACGCTGTTTCTCGGCTCCGACGCCAATTATGCGGCGACGGGATCGAGCAGCTTTGCCGGCAATGTAATTCTGGACGGCCAATTGAACCTCAACGGCTCGCTGTCTTCCGCCAGCGTGGCCATGGGCAATGGGTCGAGCCTCTCCGGCAATGCCAGCCTCGGCGCGCTGACGGTGAATTCCGGCGCCACCGTGTCGCCGGGCAACTCCATCGGCATGCTCAATGTCGCCGGCACCGTCACCTTCAATGCCGGCTCGACCTATGTGGTCGAGGCGAACGCTACCAGCTCCGACCAGATCGTCGCCGGCACCGCGGCGATCAATGGCGGCACCGTGGTGATGTCGATCGCCGACGGCCCCGTCAATGCCGGGCAGGTCTACACCATCGTCTCGGCCCAGCAGACCACGACGCCGAACGGCCAGTTCACCACGCTGGTGGCGCCGGACTATCTGTTCATCGACCCGACGCTTGGTCGCAACGGCGCCTCGGTGACGGTGACGCTGGCGCGCAACGGCACCGCTTTCGCCAGCTTCGCGCAGACCGCCAACCAGGCGGCAGTGGCGGGCGCGCTCGACGCGGCGGGCACCGGCACGCTCTATTCGCAGATCGTTTCCCTGCATCCGGGCGAGCAGGGCGCGCTGTCGCCGGGGTTCGACCTGCTCTCGGGCGAGGCGCATGCCTCGCTCGGCACCACGCTCTACAGCCAGAACACGCTGGTCGCCGACACGCTGGTCTCCCGCCTGCGGCAGGCGGCGGCGACGAACTCCCAGACCGCGGCGCTCGGCTTCGGCGGTCCGGCGACTGCCTATGCCGCCAAGGCACCGGCTCCCGCCAGCCCGATCCCGGTAAAGGCGCCGCCAGTTGCCGCGCCCGGCCCGGTCTATGCCGGCTGGGTGCAGGGTTACGGCCAATGGAGCACGGCGGACGGCAACGGCAATTCGGCGCAAGTCGAATCCTCGCTGGGCGGCTTCCTTGCCGGCGGCGACGTCACGGTGGGGGCGACCACTTTCGGCCTGGCGGCCGGCTATGTGTCGGCATCGAGCGATGTCGACAACCGGCTGAGCAGCGTCGACGCCGACACCGCCTTGATCGCCGCCTATGCCGGCACCAGCCTGGAGGCATGGCGGCTGCGCGCCGGCGCTTCCTATGGCTGGAGCAGCATGGACAGCCGCCGCACCGCCAGCCTGCTCGACGTGACCGAAAATCCGCGCGGCTCCTATGACGGCTCGACCGCCAACCTGTTCATTGAGGCCGGCTATGCGGTGGAGATGGGCAATCTCGCGCTGGAGCCCTTCGCCCAGATCGCCTGGAGCTGGGTCGAGACCGACAGCTTCACCGAAACCAATGCGCCGGTGACCGGGCTGAGCTCGTCGGGACTGTCGTTCGACACGCCCTATTCAACGCTCGGCCTGAGGCTGGCGACCAGCCTCGACGCGGGCGGCGGCACGCTGACCCCGCATGCCTCGCTGGCCTGGCGCCATGCCTATGGCGACATTACCCCGGAGATGGCGATGTCGTTCATCCAGACCGGCAGCGGCTTCAGCGTGGCCGGCGCGCCGATCGCCGAGGACAGCTTCGTGCTCGGCGCCGGGCTGGGCTTCGATGTCGGCGCCAACCTGTCGCTGAACATCGGCTATGAGGGCCAGTTCGGCGACGAGGTCGAGACCAATGCGGTCAAGGGTGGGCTGACTTACCGGTTCTGAGGCGGGGATCGACAGGCGGGGCGGCCGGGTGCCGCCGCTTCGTCCGGCGATCCGGCAAGGAACCTCTACCGCGTCGCGGCAAATGGGCTAGGCTTGATGCATCTCAGCAAGGACCGCATGCCATGAAGATCGAGGACGTCCGCAAGACCGCCTATTCGATGCCGCTGACCAGCCCCTCTTATCCCAAGGGGCCGTATCGCTTCTTCAACCGCGAATATTTCATCATCACCTACCGCACCGACCCGGCGGCGCTGGAAAAGGTAGTGCCCGAGCCGCTGAAGGTGGTCGAGCCGATCGTCAAATACGAGTTCATCCGCATGCCGGATTCCACCGGCTTCGGCGACTACACCGAGACCGGGCAGGTGATCCCGGTGGAGTTCGAGGGCAAGAAGGGCGGCTTCGTCCACTCGATGTATCTCGACGACGAGGCGCCGATCGCCGGCGGCCGCGAGCTGTGGGGTTTCCCCAAGAAGCTCGCCAAGCCCAGCTTCGCGGTCGAGAGCGACGTGCTGGTGGCCAAGCTGAACTATGGCAGCGTGCTCTGCGCCTGCGGCACCATGGGCTACAAATACGAGGCGCTCGACAAGGACGCGGTGCTCAAATCGATGCTGGCGCCGAACTGGATGATCAAGATCATCCCGCATGTCGACGGCTCGGCGCGGATCTGCGAGCTGGTCGAGTATTATCTCGAGGACGTCACCATCAAGGAGGCATGGACGGGACCGGCGGCGCTCGGCCTGTTCCCGCACGCCATCTGCGACGTCGCCAAGCTGCCGGTGCTGGAGGTGCTCTCAGCCGTGCACATCAAGTCCGACCTGACGCTCGGGCTTGGCAAGGTTGCGTATGACTATCTGAAGGACTGAGCGCCACGCCGCGCAGCGATGCCGCGAAGCGATCGGAAAGCCCGCGCCGTCACGCGCGGGCTTTTTCATGGCCCGCCTCAGCCGAGGCCCAGCCGCTCGCTCGCCATGAAGCCGAACAGCAAGGCGAGGCCGAAGGCGACCAGCGCGAGGGCGGCGGCGAGTTCCACCGCCCGCAACGCCACCGCGATGCCGTTGCCCTCTCGCTTCGCCGCCAGCCGCACCGCCAGATGCTTGGCGAACACCGCGATGGCGGCGACGGCGCTGACCGTGATCGCGGTGCCGACCCCCATCAGCGCGGTGGAGGCGGCGCCGACCCAGAAGATGCCCTGGGTGAGCGAGAACACCAGCACCAGGATCGCGCCGCTGCATGGGCGCAGGCCGACCGACAGCACCGCCGCCCACCATTCCCGCAAGCCGCCGCGCGGCAGCGCCGCCGGGCCGGGCAGATGCGCGTGGCCGTCCTCGCAGGCCTCGCCGGCGGCATGGACGTGATCCGGCTCGCCGCGCCAGGCCCGGACGAGTGCGCGCGCCTTAACATAGGCGAGCCGGGTGCCGAGCAGCACGATCAGGCCATAGGCGGCGATCTCGATGAGGAACACCGCGCGCTGCATGGTGGCGGCGGTGGCGCCGAGGACGACGGCGAAGATGCCGGCGACCAGTATGGCGGTGAGCGACTGGGCGAGGGCGCTGGCAAAGGCGAGGCCGATGCCGCGCTTGAGGCTCGCCTCATTGGCCAGCAGATAGGAGGAGATCACCGCCTTGCCGTGTCCCGGCCCGGCGGCGTGGAAGATGCCATAGGCGAAAGAGATGCCGCCGAGCAGATAAAGCGCCGAGCCGTCCTGCTTGGCGGCCCGCACCGCGCCGGTGAGCAGGCGGTAGAACTCCGCCTGCTTGGCGAGGATGAAGCCGGCAAGGCCGTCCGGCGCGGGCGGCGGCGCCGCGACGCCGAACGGCGATTGGGCGAGGGCGGGCAGCGCGAGAACGATACCGGCGACGAGACCGCCCACCAGCAGCCAGGCCGTGCGCCTCACGGGCAACTCACCGTGGCGCGGTTGGCGAATTGCGAGCCGAAATTGCTCGCCGAGGTCAGCGCGTTGAAGAAGCCTTCCGACAGGCTGGTGGAGCCGGCCGCCGGATCGGGCCGATGCACATCCACCGTACAGCCGGCCGGACTGCCGGCGAGCTTCACCGGATCATTGTCGGCGAGCTGAAAGGCGACGAAATAGGTCGGGTCGTAGACGTCGACCGCCGTGCTGCCCTTGGCCGGCAGCGGCTTTTGCAGCGGCAGGGTGAAATGCAGCGTCAACGCCGTGCCGTCATAGGTGAGGCTGTAGTCGCGCGGCGGGGCGAAGGGGAACTGCTCCTTCCCACGCTTGGCATAGGTGAAATAGTCGAATTCCTTGAGCGAATCGATGTTGACCTGCGCGAGCTCGGAGAGCGTCTTCGGCGTCGGCTTGCCGTCGGGGGTCTGCTCCAGGCCTTGCAGGGCGAAGCTGGAAAACCCTTCGTCGAAGGTCCAGTCGTGGCGCACGCCGGTGAGGGCGCCGTCAGGTCCGTAGAGCAGCTGGGAATTGATCACCACCCACACATGCGGATGCGCCGCGGCGGGCGAGGCGAGGGCGGCCAGCGCAAGAGCGAGAGCGGCGAAACGGGCGAGGAGGCGAGCCAAAGGCCGAATCCGATGATCAACGGCGGGAGCACCATTGATCCATGAGGAGTTCGACCGAAACGTGACACCGGATCGCGGAAATGAAAACGGCCGCCCGAAGGCGGCCGTCTCGAATTTTCAGGCTGCAAACCGGAAGCCGGCTCACGCCGCCTTAGGTCTCTGCGACAGAAGCCGGCTCACGCCGCCTTAGGTCTCTGCGACAGAAGCCGGCTCACGCCGCCTTAGGTCTCTGCGACAGAAGCCGGCTCACGCCGCCTTAGGTCTCTGCCACAGAAGCCGGCTCACGCCGCCTCAGGTCTCTATGACAGAAGTCGGCTCACGCCGCCTCAGGTCTCTATGACAGAAGTCGGCTCACGCCGCCTTCTGGGACTTCGGCTGCAGCAGCTTGCGGTTCACCAGCACTTCGGCGATCTGCACCGCGTTCAGTGCCGCGCCCTTGCGCAGATTGTCCGACACGCACCAGAAGGAGAGGCCGTTCTCCACCGTCGCGTCCTCGCGGATGCGCGACACATAGGTGGCATCCTCGCCGGCCGCCTCGTAAGGCGTGATGTAGCCGCCGGCCTCGCGCTTATCGACCACCAGCACGCCCGGCGCGTTGCGCAGGGCCTGCGTGGCCTCCTCGACGGTGATCGGGCGCTCGAACTCGACGTTCACCGCTTCCGAATGCGAGACGAACACCGGCACGCGCACGGCGGTGCAGGTGAGCTTGATCTTCGGATCGAGGATCTTCTTCGTCTCCGCCATCACCTTCCATTCCTCTTTCGTGTAACCGTCTTCCATGAAGACGTCGATGTGAGGAATGACGTTGAAGGCGATGCGCTTGGGGAACTTCTTGGCCTCGATCGGGTCGGAGACGAACACGGCGCGGGTCTGCGAGAACAATTCGTCCATCGCCTCCTTGCCGGCGCCCGACACCGACTGATAGGTCGCCACCACCACGCGCTTGATGGTCGCCAGATCGTGCAGCGGCTTCAGCGCCACCACGAGCTGCGCGGTCGAGCAGTTCGGATTGGCGATGATGTTCTTCTTGGTGAAGCCCTTCACCGCATCGGCGTTGACTTCCGGCACGATCAGCGGAACGTCGCTGTCGTAGCGGAAGGCCGAGGAATTATCGATGACGACGCAGCCCTGGGCGCCGATCTTCGGCGACCACTGCTTCGATACCTCGCCGCCGGCCGACATCAGGCAGATGTCGGTGTCGGAGAAGTCATAGTTCTCGAGGGCTTTAATTTTCAGGGTCTTGTCGCCGAAAGAGACCTCCGTCCCGACCGAACGGCGGGAGGCGAGCGCAACCACCTCGTCGGCGGGGAAACCGCGTTCGGCGAGGATGTCGAGCATTTCGCGGCCCACATTGCCCGTGGCGCCGACGATAGCGACCTTGTAACCCATCTCGAATATCTCCTGACGGCCCTGCCATTCACAAGCTCGGGCGAGCGCGGGCTTTTACGCCGAAAGTCGAGGCGAGGCAACGCCCGTGCCGTGCGGCGGACGCAACGGTGGCACGCGTTGGGTGGTGCGCATCCCGCAGGGGGATCAGGCCGGCCGCCAGGTCTCGCGCAGCAGCAGGAAGGCGAGGAGCGCCAGCGCCGCCAGCGCCCCGCTCGCCAGGAAGGTCGCGGACGAGCCGTGCGCTTGCCACAGCCAGCCGGCGGCGATGTTGCCCATGAGCACCGTCAGCCCGGTCATCAGGTTGAAGACGCCGAAGGCGGTCGCCTTCAACTGCGCCGGCGCGGCATCGGCGATCAGCGTGGCGAGGATGCCCTGCGAGAAGCCCATATGCAGCCCCCACAGCACGATGCCGGCGAAGAACGGCAGCAACGTGCCGGCCTGCGCCAGCACCAGATCGGCGGCGAGCAGCAGGACGAGGCTGATGGCGAGCGGCCCCATGCGGCCGGTGCGGTCGGACAGGCGGCCGACCGGATAGGCGGCCAGCCCGTAGACCGCGTGCATCACCACCATGGTGATCGGCACCCAGGCGGTGGCGAGGCCGACTTCCTGCGATTTCAGCAGCAGGAAGGCCTCGCTGAACCGCGCCATGGTGAAGAGGCAGGCGACGGCGATCATCGCCCATGTCGTGCGGTTCAGCCGGCCGGCCGCGGCAAGGCGCGGCCGCTCCTTGGCCGGCGCCGCCGGTTGTGCCGGCTCGCTTATGCCGACGACCAGCAGCGCGACGGCGAGGAAGGCGGGGATCGTCGCGATCCAGAATACGGTGAGGATGTCGCCGCCGGTCGCGAGCATCAGGCCGATGGCGACCAGCGGGCCGACGAAGCCGCCGACGGTATCGAGCGACTTGCGCAGCCCGAAGGCGGCGCCGCGAATCTCCGGCGGGGTGGTATCGGCGATCAGCGCGTCGCGCGGGGCGCCGCGAATGCCCTTGCCGATGCGGTCGAGCGCCTTGGCGGCGACGATCCAGCCGAGCGAGCCGGCGAGCGGGATCATCGGCTTCGACACCGCGCCGAGGCCATAGCCGAGCACGGCCAGCGGCTTGCGCTTGCTGGTCCAGTCGGAAACGACGCCGGAGAACAGCCGCGTCACCATGGCGACGGCCACCGCCAGCCCTTCGATGAAGCCGATGGCGAGCGCCGAGGCGGCGAGCTCGGTGACGAGATAGATCGGCAGCAGCGTCTGGACCATCTCCGAGGAGATATCCATCGCCAGGCTGACCAGGCCGAGCACCCATACGGTGGCCGGGATCGGCGGCCTTGTCCCTGCCGCCATCGGCGCCTGCGAAGCCGGCATTATTCCGCCGCGCCGGCGCGGGCGACGCCGAAGCGCCGCGCCACATACTCCTCGACGATCTTCTTGAAATCCTCGCGCAGGCTGGGGCCGCGCAGGGTCATCGCCTTCTTGCCGTCGATATAGACCGGGGCGGTGGGGAATTCGCCGGTACCGGGCAGCGAGATGCCGATATCGGCATGCTTGCTCTCGCCCGGCCCGTTGACGATGCAGCCCATCACCGCGACGTTCAGCGTCTCGACGCCGGGATAGTGCTTCTTCCACTCCGGCATCGAGGTGCGGATGTAGTCCTGCACCTCGAAAGCCAGCTCCTGGAAGGTGGTGGAGGTGGTGCGTCCGCAGCCGGGGCAGGCGGCGACCAGCGGCACGAAGGTGCGCAGGCCCATGGTTTGCAGCATTTCCTGCGCCACCGTCACCTCGCGGGTGCGGTCGCCGCCCGGCTCGGGGGTGAGCGAGACGCGGATGGTGTCGCCGATGCCTTGCTGCAAGAGGACACCCATCGCGGCAGTCGAGGCGACGATCCCCTTCGAGCCCATTCCTGCCTCGGTCAAACCGAGATGCAGCGCGTAATCGGCGCGACGGGCAAGCTCGGCATAGACGGTGATCAGGTCCTGCACCGCCGAGACCTTGGCGGAGAGGATGATCTTCTCGCGCTTCATGCCGATCTCCTCGGCCAGCGCCGCGGAGAGCAGCGCCGAGCGCACCAGCGCCTCGCGGGTCACCGCGCGGGCGTCGGCGGGGCGCGGCAGCTTGGCGTTGTCGTCCATCAGTCGGGTGAGCAGATCGTCGTCGAGCGAGCCCCAATTGGCGCCGATGCGCACCGGCTTGTCGTGCTTGATGGCGATCTCGACGATGGTGGCGAAGTGGCGGTCGCGCTTGTTGCCGAAGCCGACATTGCCGGGATTGATGCGGTACTTCGCCAGCGCTTCGGCGCATTCGGGGAAGTTCGCCAGCAGCAGGTGGCCATTATAGTGGAAATCGCCGACCAGCGGGGTGTCGAGCCCCATGCGGGCGAGGCGCTCGCGGATCTCCGGCACGGCGCGGGCGGATTCCTCGCGATCGACGGTGATGCGCACGATTTCCGAGCCGGCGCGGGCCAGCGCCGCCACCTGGCGCGCGGTCGCCTCGGCATCGGCGGTGTCGGTGTTGGTCATCGACTGCACCACCACCGGCGCGCCGCCGCCCACCGTGACCGCGCCGACCTTGACCGGCACGGTGAGGCGCCGCTCATGCGGGCCGGCGGCTTCCAGCTCGGGCGCGACGATCGGGGCGGTTTCAGCAGTCATGACACGGGTTCCGGCGGCGTGACGGCCAGTAGGAAGAACAGCCCGGAGGGGTAGGCCGGGCGCAAGCTTGCGTCAACCGCCGGCGTCAACTGGCGGCGGCCTTGCCGGCCTCCGTCCGGCAGCGGGCGCAGGTGCCGGCGATCTCCAGCACCGGGGTGCGCGGCGTGAAGCCGGCGGCGCGGGTCGCCCAGGCGATGTCACGGCCGATGGCGTGGGAGGCGACCTCGTCGGTGAGGCCGCAGCGTTCGCAGATCAGGAACACGATCACGTCATCGGCTTCATGCGCCCGGCCGCAGGCGAGGAAGGCGTTGCGGCTCTCGATGCGGTGGGCCAGGCCCCCGGCGACCAGGAAGTCGAGGGCACGATAGACCGACATCGGCGGCGGGCGCTCGCCGACGGCGCCGAGCTTTTCCACCAGGTCATAGGCACCGAGCGGTATGTGGCTCTGTGCCAGCGTCTCCAGCACCCGCCGGCGCAGCGGCGTCAGCCGGGCGCCGCTCGCATCGCAGCATGCCTCGGCGCGCGCGAGCACGTCGGCTACGCAGGCGGTATGGTCATGGTCATGATGTGCGGCGGCCGGAACTGTCATGCAAGGATCGTAGCTGACGGATAGGAAACGGGAAACCGTCTTCGCGGCCAGCCGTTTGCGACCGTGCGACGGGACTAGCAATGACCGGCGGCCATGCTAGCGTGACTCATATGGGGACGAGGCCGCGCGGCGGCGAGCCGTCCCGCGATTGGTTGCGATGCCGCAGAACTCAGGCAGGAGAATTTTCGATGCTCAAGGGTAAGAACGCCGTCGTCACCGGCTCGACCAGCGGGATCGGCCTCGCCATCGCCCGTGCGCTGGCGGCCGAGGGCGTGAACATCACGCTCAACGGCTTTGGCGATGCGGCGGCGATCGAGAAGGAGCGCTCCGGCATCGAGAGCGAGTTCGGCGTGAAGGCGGTGTATTCCGCCGCCGACCTCACCAAGGGCTCGGAATGCGCGGCGCTGATAAAGTTCGGCGAGGAGCAGCTCGGCTCGGTCGACATTCTCGTCAACAATGCCGGCGTGCAGCATGTCTCGCCGATCGAGGATTTTCCGGACGACAAGTGGGACCTCATCATCGCGCTGAACCTCTCGGCCGCCTTCCACGCCACCAAGGCGGCGGTGCCGGGCATGAAGGCGCGCAAATGGGGCCGCATCATCAACACCGCCTCGGCGCATGCGCTGGTCGCCTCGCCGTTCAAATCGGCCTATGTCTCGGCCAAGCACGGCATTGCCGGCCTGACCAAGACGGTGGCGCTGGAGACCGCGACCTTCGGCATCACGGTGAATGCCATCTGCCCCGGCTATGTATGGACGCCTCTCGTCGAGAAGCAGATCCCCGACACCGCCAAGGCGCGCGGCATCACCGAGGAGCAGGTGAAGGAATTCCTGCTGGCCGAACAGCCGACCAAGGAATTCGTCAAGGTCGAGGAAGTGGCGGCGCTGGCCGTGTTCCTTTGCAGCGACGGCGCGAAGTCGATCACCGGCTCGCTGCAGCAGATCGACGGCGGCTGGGTGGCCGAGTAAGCCAAGGGTGAACCCCAGGGGAGGCGCAGGTGACTGACAAGGTGGCCGACATTTCGACGTCGCGGCGTTCCGCCGCCAGAAAGGGCGCCGCCGGGCGTGCTGCCGTCCAGAAGGATGGCGGCGAGGCCGTCACCCTCACCGGCGCCTCCGCCAATCCGCCGCTGCCGGCGGCTTCGGAACCGGCGGTCAAGCCGCCGGAAGCCGCATTGCCGGCAGCTGGAGCGGCGGCGGCGTCCGGTCGCGCCGCCGCGAAGCGCGTCACATCCGGCAAAGTGACGACCAGCAAGGCAGCCTCGGGAAGGGCCGCCACGGCGAAGGCCTCACCCACAAAGGCTGGTGCCGGCAAGACTGCCGCCGCGCCATCCGTGAGCGCCACCGCATCGGTCGCCGCTTCCGAAAAGCCGGAGGCGGCGCCGGCCAAGCCTGAGAGGCCCCCGGCGGTGAGCAAGGAGACCGAGACCGTCGCCACCGCGATTTCGGTGCACGGCCCGGTCGGCAAGGAAGCGGTGCGGCGCAATACCAATTCCACCGCGCCGGCCAAGGCGGAAGCGCTCAAGAACCACCTCAAGCCGATCAACCTCGCCTTGCAGGGCGGCGGCGCCCATGGCGCCTTCACCTGGGGGGTGCTCGACCGGCTGCTGGAGGACGGGCGGATCGTCGTCGAGGGCATTTCCGGCACCAGTGCCGGCGCCATGAATGCGGCGGTGCTGGCCTCAGGCCTCGCGCGCGGCGGCAATGAGGGCGGGCGCGAGGCGCTGGCGAAATACTGGCGCGCGGTTTCCAAGGATGGGCGCACCAGCCCGCTGCAGCGCACCCTGCTCGACCGGCTGATGGGCAACTGGTCGCTGAACATGAACCCGGCCTACATCACCATGGATGTCATGAGCCGGTTCTTCTCGCCCTACGACCTCAATCCGCTCAACATCAACCCGCTGATGGACCTGATTGCCGAGCATGTCGATTTCGACTCGGTGCAGGCGTGCAGCCATGTGCATGTGTTCGTCAGCGCCACCAACGTGCATACCGGCAAGGTCAAGGTGTTCTCCAAGCACGAGCTGACACCGGCCTCGATCATGGCGTCGGCCTGCCTGCCCAACATGTTCCAGGCGGTGGAAATCGACGGCGTGCCGTATTGGGATGGCGGCTTCATGGGCAACCCGGCCATGTTCCCCTTCTACGACGCGGTGAAGACCGACGACATCCTGCTCATCCAGATCAACCCGATCATCCGCCGCGAGACGCCGAAGACCGCCCGCGACATCCAGAACCGGATGAACGAGATCACCTTCAACGCCTCGCTGCTTGCCCAGCTGCGCGCCGCCGAATTCGTCACCCGGCTGCTCAGCGAGGGGCGGCTGAGCCACAAGGGCGACGGGATCGACGGCTATCGCAACCTGCGCATGCACCGGATCGACGGCGCCGAGAAGCTGGTGGCGCTCGACGCCTCGACCAAGATGAACGCGGAATGGGAGTTCCTGCTGTTCCTGCGCGACATCGGCCGCGAGGCGGCGGAGGGGTTCCTCGAGCGTCATTACGACGATATCGGCGTGCGCTCGACGCTCGACGTGCATCACGAACTGAAAAACGGCTAGCCCGCGGCCGTCAGCGTGACGGCTGCGCGGGGGGCTCGACGACGGGACGGGCTTGTGCTGAGAGAGAGCATGAGCCCCGATCACCCGCCTGTTCCCGACATTGCCGCGCGCGTGCTTCATCGCGACGCGATGATGCTGATCATCGACAAGCCCGCCGGCCTGCCGGTCCACAAGGGGCCCAAGGGCGGGGAGACGCTGGCGGATCATCTCGACGCGCTGCGCTTCGGCCTGCCCAGCGCGCCGGAACTGGCGCATCGGCTCGACAAGGACACTTCCGGCTGCCTGGTGCTCGGCCGCCACCGCAAGGCGCTGGCCGATCTCGGCAGGGCGTTCGCGAGCGGGGCGGTGGGCAAGACCTATGTCGCGGTGGCCAAGGGCGTGCCGGCCGAGACGCGCGGGCGGGTCGAGCTGAAGCTGGCCAAGCGTTCGCCGCATCGCGGCTGGTGGATGGCGGTCGATCCGGCCGGGCAGGAGGCGATCTCCGAATGGGAGCTGATCGCCGCCGGCGAAGGGCTGTCGGTACTGGCGCTGTCTCCGCTCACCGGCCGCACCCACCAGTTGCGGGTGCATCTCGACGCCATCGGCCACCCGATCCTCGGCGACAGCATCTATGGCGGCGCCTCGCGATTGCCGGGCGGGCCGGTACTGCACCTCCACGCGCGCCGGGTGGTGGTGCCGCAGCCCAAGGGCAAGCCGGCGATCGATGCCCGCGCGCCGTTGCCGCCGCATATGATGGCGACGCTCGCCGGCATGGGCCTCGATCCGGCCGAGGTGGCGCAGGCGGCAGATGCGGTGGCCTTCTCGAAGCTCTAGAATCTAGAGCTTCAGTGGTGGCGCGGCGCCCGTGCATTCCCCGCGCAGGCCGCAATCCGCCTCGTCACGCCGGCTTTATCTGCCTCGTACGACAAGGCTTCAGACGAGTTCGCGGGCCAGGCGGCCGGCCAGCTGGCCGCAGCCGAGCAGGCCCGGCGTCGGGTGGGTGATGATGTGCACCGGCGTCGCGATGAGCCGCGGATCCAGCGGCGGGTGCTCCTCGAAGGCATCGCGAAAGGGCGAGCTTTCATAAAAAGGCAGCAGTCCGGCGGAGACGCCGCCGGCGAGATAGACGCCGCCGCGGGCGTCGAAGGTCAGCGCGAGATCGCCGGCGATGCGGCCGAACAGCCGCAGGAACATGTTGCAGGTCTCGCGCGCCTCGCCGTCGCCGCCGAAGGCGGCGGCGATCACCTGCTCGGGCGACAGCCGGTCGCCGGTGAGCACGCGATGGATGCGGGCGAGGCCGGAACCGGAAAGCGCGTGCTCCACCACCACCGGGCCGAGCTCGCGCACCATATGGGCGATCAGCCGGGCTTCCTCGGTATTGGTGGCGCCGAGGCGGGCATGGCCGCCCTCGCCGGTGACGGCGCGGAACGTGTCGCCGATCTTGAGCAGGCCGGCGACGCCGAAGCCGGTGCCGGGTCCGCAGACCAGCATGGGGGCGCCCTCGGCCGCCTCGCCGCCGCCGACCGCCACCAGATCGTCCGGGCCGAGCGCCGGCACGCCATAGGCCAGAGCCTCGAAATCATTGACGCCGAGCAGCTTCTGCCAGCCGAAGCGGCGGCGCAGCTCGTCCTTGGCGAAGGACCAGTCGCGATTGGTGAGCCGCACATGCTCGCCATCCGCCGGTCCGGCGATGGCGAGCACCGCGCCGCCGACATCGTCGGCCGCCACGCCGCGCGCCGCAAGATCGGTCTCGATCAACGCCTCGAAGCCGGAAAAGGCGTCGTTGCGGTGGATGCGTACATCCTGCGGGCGTCCATCGGTGCCTGCGAGGGCGAGGCGGGAGGAGGTTCCGCCAATGTCGGCGATCAGGATGAGATGGGGCATTGGGCCTGGATGTTCGGGTCGCGGTGGGATGGTGGCGCATAGGAGCCAATCTCGCGCGCTTCGACAAGCCCCGGCTGCGTATCTTGACGACAAGCGGCATGGCGGTGGTTGCGTTCCGCCTCATACCGGCCTAGTCCGAAAAAATGAGCGAATCCCCCCGCCGTCCGCGCCGTCCCACTGGCCGTCAGGCCGCCCCGGTCCTGCCGGGCCTTGCCGCCCGCCGTGCTGCGGCGGATGCCTTTGACGCCGTCTTCGTCAATGGTCGTCCGCTGGAGGAGGCGCTCGACCGGTTGTCGCGCGATCTCGACGAGCGCGACCGGGGGCTCGCCCGCATGATCGCCGCCACCACGCTGCGCCGTCTCGGCTCGCTTCGGGCGCTGCTGGCGGCTTTCCTCGAGAAGCCGTTGCCGGAGAAGGCCCGGCGCGGCGAGACGCTGCTGCTGATCGGCGCCGCCCAGGTGCTGTTCATGGACGTGCCGGACCATGCGGCGGTGGCGACCAGCGTCGAGCTGGCGGGGGAGCAGCCCTCCACCGCCGGATTCAAGGGGCTGATCAACGCCGTGCTGCGCCGGATCGCCCGCGAGGGGCGGGCAAAACTGGAGGCCGATGCGGTGTACGATCAGCCCGAATGGCTGATCCGCGGCTGGACCTCGGCCTATGGCGCCGAGGCCGCCAAGGCGATCGCCCGCACCCTCGCCCGCGAAGCGCCGCTCGACCTTACGATCAAGGACGATCCGCAGCCATGGCTGGAGCGGCTCGGCGGCGAATTGCTGCCGACCGGCTCGGTGCGGCTCATCGAGGCCGGCAACGTCACCGCCCTGCCGGGGTTCGACGAGGGAGCCTGGTGGGTGCAGGATGCGGCGGCGGCGATCCCGGCCCGGCTGATCCATGCCGGCCCCGGCATGCGCGTCGCCGACCTGTGCGCGGCGCCGGGCGGCAAGACCGCGCAACTGGCCGCCTCGGGGGCGCAGGTGACGGCGCTCGACCGCTCCGCCGTGCGGCTCCGGCGGCTGAAGCAGAATCTCGAGCGGCTCAGGCTCGAAGCCGAGATAGTGGAGGCGGATGCGGCGAGCTGGCAAGTCGGCATCGAGAATGGCGGGCCTTTCGACGCGGTGCTGATCGACGCGCCGTGCTCGGCGACCGGCACCATCCGCCGCCATCCCGATGTCGCCTGGTCGAAGGCGCCGGCCGACATTGCCAGCCTGGGCGCGCTGCAGGCGCGGATCCTGCGCAATGCCGCCGACCTCGTGCGGCCGGGCGGGGTGCTGGTCTATTCCACCTGCTCGCTGGAGCCGGAGGAGGGCGAGCGGCAGATCGAGGCGCTGCTCGCCGCGCGCGACGACTATGAGCGCGTGCCGGTGCTGCCCGGCGAGAACGGCGTCGCCGCCGACTGGATCAATGCCGCCGGCGAGATCCGCACCCTGCCGACGCATCTGCCGCATGAAGACCCGCGCCGTGGTGGGCTCGATGGCTTCTTCGCCGCGCGGTTGCGGCGTCGCGGAGCCCCGGATGCTTCGTAAGGGGCATAGGATGGTGGACGCGACTCAGGGCTCGGTTAAGCTGGCAACGACTCATCCGGGGGATTCTGGGAGGGAACCGGTTGCCCGGGCGACACCAGACGAAGCGATGCCCAAGAACACGGCTTCCGGGGATTCGTCGGCGATGAGCGGCGAGGGAATGGCCGACCGCGTCCGCCGCCTGACCTGCATCGCCGAGCTCGGCTGGCGCACGCTGGTGGTGCGGGCGCTGGCGCACCCGCCTTTCGCCTGGTGGACGGCGTCGCTGCCGGTGTCGGGGCGCCTGCTGTTCGCGCCGCAGGACCTGCGCGCCGGCGACCCGGCCCGGGCGGCGGAAATCTATGCCGGGTGCTTCGCCTTCGCCGGCAAGGCGGTGGAAACCGGCGGCGCCTCGCCCTTCGAGATCGTCCCGCCGTCGCGCGAATGGGCGCAGGCGCTGATGTCGTTCTCGTGGCTGCGGCATCTTCACGCCTCCGACACCGCCATTGCGCGGGCCAACGCACGGGCGCTGGTCGGCGACTTCATCAATCTCGGCGGGCCGCGCCTGCCGGCGGCGGCCGAGCCCGAGGTGGCGGCGCGGCGGATGATCAACTGGCTGTCGCAGACGCCGCTGATCCTCAAGGATGCCGATTCCGGCTTCCATCGCCGCTTCCTGCGCTGCCTGAGCCAGCAGGCGCGCTATCTCAAGAGCATCCAGCGCTTTGCCCGCGACGGCCGCGCCCGGCTCGCCTGCGCGGTGGCGCTGAGCTTTGCCGGCCTGTGCATGGCCGACCAGCCGCGGCTGCTGCGCTCCGCCCAGAAGCGGCTGACCGAGGAGCTGGAGCGGCAGGTGCTGGCCGATGGCGGCCCGGCGAGCCGCAATCCGGCCATGCTGATCGAGCTGCTGCTCGACCTCTTGCCGCTGCGCCAGTGCTTCGAGGCGCGGCATGTGGCGCCGCCCGCGGTACTGGTGAACGCCATTGACCGCATGATGCCGATGCTGCGCTTCTTCCGTCATGTCGACGGCTCCTTCGCGCATTTCAACGGCATGGGGCCGACGCCGGCCGACAGCCTCGCCGTGGTGCTGGCCTATGACGATGCGCGCGGCCGGCCGGTGTCCAACGCTCCCTATTCCGGCTATCAGCGGCTGGAGGCCGGCGGCTCGGTGGTGATCGTCGACACCGGCTGCCCGCCGCCGCCGCTGTTCAGCCACGAGGCGCATGCCGGCTGCCTGTCCTTCGAGCTTTCCAGCGGTCGCAACCGGGTGGTGGTGAACTGCGGCGCGCCGACCCCGGCACATGAGAGCTGGCGCGCGGTGGCCCGGCAGACCGCGGCGCATTCCACTGCCACGCTGGCGGAAATCTCCTCCTGCCGCTTCATCGCCGGCGGGCTCGCCATGAAGCTGTGCGGCACGCCGGTGCTGGACGGCCCCGCCGACATCCATGTCGACCGCTCCGAACGCGGCGGCGCCGACGTGCTGCGCGCCAGCCATGACGGCTATGCGCGCCGGCTCGGCCTGGTGCATCAGCGCTCGTGGCGGCTGTCGGGCGACGGCACCTGCCTCGATGGCGAGGACCTGTTCCGCGCCGCCCAGGGCGAGGAGATCGCCAGCGACGCCCGCGACTTCTATGCGATCCGCTTCCACCTGCACCCGGCGGTGAAGGCGGCGCGGGCGCCGGACGGGCAGACGATCTATCTCACCCTGCCGGATGGCGACGACTGGGTGTTCGAGGCGCCGGACTGCCCGGCGACCATCGAGGAGAGCGTCTATCTCGCCGCCCATGGCGGGCCGCGCCGTGCCGAGCAGATCGTGATCTCCGGCAAGGCGCGCCAGAGGCCGCGCGTGGCCTGGACCTTCGTGCGGGTGCAGGGGGCGCTTCCGGGCTAGCGCGGCGCGGGCGAAGAGCGAGCGAAGAGCGGGCGGCGGCTCGAAGTCCGCCCGGCCATTCCCGCTTCCCGACGAGGGCGGGGGCGGCCGAGTTCCGCTTCGCTAGGTTGGAGCTGGAAAATCCGGCTTCAGCGGGAGGCGGCGACGTGCTCCGGCGAGGGCTCGTTGGGGGGCAGAAGGCTCCTCACCCCAGCCCTCTCCCCCACGGGGAGAGGGGGAAGGAGGTGCACGGCGCCTCTCTGTCGGCCTGCAAATAGGGGCCGGGTTCCCGGGGCCGAGTCGGAGGAGGGAACGCGGCGGACGTTCCGCGACAGGGGCTCGCCGATCTTCAGGAACGTCCGGCCCCCTATCATGTCGGTCGCCATCCGTCCGGTCACCATCGGGGCCGCGTGAAAGCCCCTGCCCCAGCCCTCTCCCCCACGGGGAGAGGGAGAAGGAGGTGCGCGGCGCCGCTGCCCATGCCTGCAAACAGGGGTTGGGTTTCCAGGGCTGCGTCGGGCGAGGGTTAACGCCGGGGGCGTTCCGTGATAGGCCCCCGCCGATCCTTCAACAACCTCCGGCCCCATCATGTCGCTCGACATCCGCCCCATCACCCGCGCGCTGCTCTCGGTCTCCGACAAGACCGGCCTCGTCGATTTCGCCCGCAAGCTCGCCGGACACGGCGTCGAGCTGGTCTCGACCGGCGGCACCAGCAAGGCGCTGAAGGAGGCCGGGCTTCAGGTGCGCGACGTTTCCGAGGTTACCGGCTTTCCCGAGATGATGGACGGAAGGGTGAAGACGCTGCATCCCAAGGTGCATGGCGGCATCCTCGCGGTGCGCGCCGACGCCGCCCACAGGGCGGCGATGGAAGAGCACGGCATCGGCCCGATCGACCTGGTGGTGGTCAATCTCTATCCCTTCGAGGCGACGGTCGCGCGGGGGGCTTCCTTCGACGACTGCGTCGAGAACATCGATGTCGGCGGGCCGGCGATGATCCGCGCCGCCGCCAAGAACCATGGCGACGTCACCGTGGTGGTCGATCCTTCCGCCTATGCGACGGTGCTGGCCGAGATCGCCGCCGCGGGCGGCACCACCGGCGCCACCCGCCGCCACCTCGCCCGCGCCGCCTTCGCCCGCACCGCCGCCTATGACGGCGCCATCGCCGAATGGTTCTCCTCGGTCGAGGCGGATACCGCGCCGCCGGCACGGCTGTTCGCCGGCACCCTTGCCGAGGAGCTGCGCTATGGCGAGAACCCGCACCAGCAGGCGTCGTTCTATCTCTCGGGCGGCGCGCGGCCGGGGGTGGCGACCGCCCGCCAGCTGCAGGGCAAGTCGCTCTCCTACAACAACCTCAACGACACCGACGCCGCCTTCGAGGCGGTGGCCGAGTTCGATCCCGCCCGCGCGCCGGCGGTGGTGATCGTCAAGCACGCCAATCCCTGCGGCGTCGCGGAAGGCGCCAGCCTGGTCGAGGCCTATCGCAAGGCGCTGGCCTGCGACCCGACCTCGGCCTTTGGCGGCATCGTGGCGCTGAACCGAACCCTCGACGCCGAGGCGGCCAAGGCCATCGTCGAGATCTTCACCGAGGTGATCGTGGCGCCCGACGTCACCGATGAGGCCGCCGCCATCCTCGCCACCAAGAAGAATCTGCGCCTGCTGGTGACCGGCGGTCTGCCCGATCCGCGCGGCAAGGGCACGTTCGTGAAGTCGCTGGCCGGCGGGCTGCTGGTGCAGTCGCGCGACAATGCGGTGGTCGACGACATGGAGCTGAAGGTGGTGACCAAGCGGGCGCCGACCGATGCCGAGCTCGCCGATCTCGCCTTCGCCTTCCGCGTCGCCAAGCATGTGAAATCGAACGCCATCGTCTATGCCAAGGACCTCGCCACGGTGGGCATCGGCGCCGGGCAGATGAGCCGGGTCGATTCGGCGCGCATCGCCGCCCGCAAGGCGATCGACGCCGCTGAAGTGGCGGGCCTTGCCGAGCCGCTGACGCGCGGCAGCGTGGTGGCGTCCGACGCCTTCTTCCCCTTCGCCGACGGGCTTTTGACCGCCATCGAGGCCGGGGCGACGGCGGTGATCCAGCCGGGCGGCTCGATCCGCGACGCCGACGTGATCGCGGCGGCCGACGCGGCCAATGTCGCGATGGTGTTCACCGGCGTGCGGCACTTCCGTCACTGAGGCGGGCTCGCCGGGACATGAAAAAGGGCCGGCTCGTGCCGGCCCTTTGCTTTTGCGGGATGACGTCGCTCAGAAGCGGTAGGTGACGCCGACGCCGACGATCCACGGGTCGAGATCGGCGGTGCCGGTGAGCGGCGTGCCGGCGACGGTGACGTCGAAATCCGGCTTGAGGAACAGCTTCTTGACGTCGACGTTGAAGCCCCAATGCGCGTCGATCATGTAGTCGAAGCCGGCCTGCAGCGCCCAGCCCCATGTGTCGTGCACATCCAGCGAATCGGCGGCGTCGGCCTTCTGGTTGAAGAAGATGGTGTAGTTCACGCCGGCGCCGACATAGGGCTTGAAGGCGCCGAATTCGGTGAAGTGGTATTGCAGGGTGAGGGTCGGCGGCAGCAGCCAAGCCTCGCCGATCTTGCCCAGCCCGGCCAGCGAGCCGGCGCCGTCAATATCGTGCGGGGTGACGCCGAGGATCAGCTCGGCCGCCCAGTTGTCGGTAAAATAATAGGTGATGTCGAGTTCCGGCACGATCGAATCGGAATAATCGAGGTCGGATCCCGGCACGCCGTTCACCTTGCCGCCATCCTCCGGCAGCACGCCGAGCAGGCGCAGGCGGATCTGCCACGGGCTCTTCTCGACCACCGGCGCTGGCGCCTTGTAGGCCGGCGGCGCGCTGGCGACGTCGGCGGCAAAGGCCGGCGCCGCAATGAGAAAGGCCGCCGGAATGGCGACGGTGATGGCCTGAAGCGCTTTGGACATGTGCTTTCCCCTGTGCCCGCCCGATGCTGCGGCGCGACATGCCGCACCGACGTTCTGGAACGGTCGGGGTCGCCGAAATTTGATACATCTCAACCGGCCGGGATCGCGTCGCGCAGTGTGACGGTCCGGCAACAGGACTAAGGTCGTCATCCGGCCGTCAGAAGCCGGTACCAACGATAGGACGGCCGCCGCGACGGCGCGCGGACCGAGGCAGGAGACGGACATGGGTGTCGAAGGCTTTCTCGCCAGCGAAGACGAGCGCGCGGCGCGCCAGCTGGTGGAACAGGCGGATCTCATCACGCAGGCGACCGAGGGCGACATGCCGCCGCGCTTCGCCAGCCGCCTGTTCGGGCGGGCCGTGGCCGAGGATGTACGGCTCTATACCGCGCAGGAACTCGCCGAGCTGGCCCGGCGCGCCCATGAGCATCTCGCCCGGCGCACCGCCGGCGCCGCGGATGTCCGCGTCGAGCTGCCGGAAGTGGTGCCGGGCGGCGAGCGCCTCGGCGAGGTGACGGTGATCGAGATCGTCAACGACGACATGCCGTTCCTGCTCGATTCGGCGATGGCGGCGTTGAACGAGCGCAACCTCACCGCCTCGCTGGTGGTGCATCCGATCTTCAAGGTCGAGCGCGACCGGCAGGGAGGGCTGGTCGGCATCGCCGCCCAGGGCGCGCCGAAGGACCCGCACCAGAAGCGCGAGAGCCTGATTCACATCCACGTGCCGCGCCTTGCCGATGCCGGCGAGCGCGAGGCGCTGGCGGCCGAGTTGGTCGCGGTGATGGCGCAGGTGCGCGCCGCGGTGACCGACTGGAAGCCGATGCTCGGCGAGGTCGAGGCGGCGCTGGCCGATCTGCGCGGCGCGCCGGCCAGCGTGCCGGTGGACGAGGCGGCCGAGGCGGTCGCCTTCCTCGAATGGCTGCTGGCCGACAATTTCACCTTCCTCGGTACCCGCCACTACGATCTCGAAGCCGGCGGCCTGTTCGTCCGGCGCACGGCAGGTGCGTTCGGCCTGCTCGCCGACCTGGAGATGCGGCTGTTCCGCCGCCAGCTCGATCCCACGGCGGTGAGCGCCGACCTGTCGCTGGTGCTGGCGGATGCCAGCCCGCTGGTGGTCACCCGCTCGCGCACGCTGGCCCAGGTGCATCGCCGCACCTGGATGGATGTGGTGGTGGTCAAGCGCTACGACGCGCAGGGACGGGTGATCGGCGGCCTCGCCATTGCCGGCCTGTTCACCTCCACCGCCTATACGCGCTCGCTGTCGGTGATCCCGCTGCTGCGCCGCAAGGCGCTGAAGGTGATCGAGCGCGCCGGCTTCGATCCGTCGAGCCATTCCGGCAAGGCGCTGGCCAGCGTGTTGGAGAACTTCCCGCGCGACGAGCTGTTCCAGATCGACGAGGCCACGCTGTTCCACTTCGCGCTGGCCATCCTCCAGCTCGACGAGCATCCGCGGGTGCGGGTGCTGGCGTGGCGCGAACGCTTCGATCGCTTCGTCTCGGTGCTGGTCTACGTGCCGCGCGACCGC
This sequence comes from Ancylobacter defluvii, assembly GCF_018390605.1. Lineage (GTDB taxonomy): Bacteria > Pseudomonadota > Alphaproteobacteria > Rhizobiales > Xanthobacteraceae > Ancylobacter > Ancylobacter defluvii. The sequence continues at coordinate 110,411 of NZ_JAHBGD010000012.1, read as the reverse complement.
TACGGCTCGGAGGTGCGCCAGCGCATCGGCGACCTGCTGGCGGCGAGCTTCGGCGGCAAGGTGGTGACCTTCAAGCCGCTGTTCCTCGACGGGCCGCTGACGCGGGTGCACTTCACCATCGAGCGCGACGAGGGAACCGCGCAGGCGGATCCCGGCCGCGCCGAGCTGGAGGCGGCGGTCGGCGAGATCATCCGCACCTGGGAGGACGTGTTCGCCGGCGCCATCGGCCTCGTCTATCCGCAGGAGACGACGGCGCGGCTGCGCGCGCGCTATGGCCATGCCTTCCCCGCCGGCTATCAGGACAGCAACACGCCGCAGACCGCGCTGGCCGACCTTCGGCTGATCGAACGGCTCGGCGAAGCGGCTCCGGTCGCCATCGACTTCCACAAGCCGGAGCAGGGCGCGGGAGGCGAGCGGGCCGGGCTCAAGGTGCTGAGCTACAAGGTGCCGCGGCTGCTCTCCGAGCGGGTGCCGCTGCTGGAGGCGATGGGTTTCCTTGTGGTCGACGAGCGCACCTTCACCGTCGAACCGGAGGGGCTGGCGCCGATCTATGTCCACGACATGGTGCTCGCCCGGCGCGGCGGCGGCGAGATCGACCTCGACATATTGGAGCAGCGCCTGCATGCCTGCCTGATGGCGGTGCTGCACGGCCAGGCGGAAAGCGACGGTTTCAACGCGCTGGTGCTGAACGCCCGCCTGGACTGGCGCGACATCGCGCTCATCCGCACGCTGGCGCGCTATCTGCGGCAGATCGGCTCGCCCTACAGCCAGGACTATCTGTGGACGGCGCTGAACGCCCATCCGGCCATCGTCGACCGGCTGGTGGCATTGTTCCACGCGCGCTTCGACCCGTCCGTCGCCGGCGACCGCGACGCGCGGGGGGCGACGATCCGTGCCGAGATCGAGGCGGCGCTCGCCGAGGTGCAGAGCCTCGACGACGACCGTATCCTGCGGGCCTTCGCCGATCTGGTCGGGGCGGCGATGCGGACCAATTTCTTCCAGACCACGGCGAATGGCGAACCCAAGCCGGCGATCGCGGTGAAGTTCCTCAGCCACAAGGTCGAGGGCCTGCCGCTGCCCAAGCCGCTGTTCGAGATCTTCGTGCATTCGCCGCGGGTGGAGGGCATCCATCTGCGCTTCGGCCGGGTGGCGCGCGGAGGCCTGCGCTGGTCCGACCGGCCGCAGGACTTCCGCACCGAGGTGCTCGGCCTCGTCAAGGCGCAGCAGGTGAAGAACGCGGTGATCGTGCCGGTGGGCGCCAAGGGCGGGTTCGTGCCCAAGCACCTGCCGACCGGCCCGCGCGAGGCGGTGCAGGCGGAGGGCACGGAAGCCTACAAGCTGTTCGTCTCCTCGCTGCTCGACCTCACCGACAACATTGACGGCGCCGAGATCGACCACCCGCCGCGCGTGGTGCGCCACGACGAGGACGACCCCTATCTGGTGGTCGCCGCCGACAAGGGCACCGCGACCTTCTCCGACACCGCCAACGGGCTTTCCGAGGCGCGCGGCTTCTGGCTCGGCGATGCCTTCGCCTCCGGCGGCTCGGTCGGCTACGACCACAAGGGCATGGGCATCACCGCGCGCGGCGCCTGGGAGGCGGTGCGCCGCCACTTCCGCGAGATGGACACCGACATCCGGGTGACGCCGTTCACCGTGGCCGGCGTCGGCGACATGTCGGGCGACGTGTTCGGCAACGGCATGCTGTTGGAGAACACCATCAAGCTGGTGGCCGCCTTCGACCATCGCGACATCTTCCTCGACCCGACCCCGGATCCGCTGTCCTCGCTCGCCGAGCGCAAGCGGCTGTTCGCGCTGCCGCGCTCCTCCTGGCAGGACTACGACAAATCGCTGATCTCGCCGGGCGGCGGCATTTACTCCCGCGCCGCCAAGAGCATCCCGCTCGCCCCGGCGGTGCGCGAGGCGCTCGGCTTCGACCGCTCCTCCGCCTCGCCGGCCGAGGTGATCAGCGCCATATTGCGCGCGCCGGTCGACCTTTTGTGGTTCGGCGGGATCGGCACCTATATCCGCGCCGCGGGCGAGACCGATGCCCATGCCGGCGACCGCGCCAATGACGCGGTGCGCATCGCCGCCACCGAGCTTCGGGCCAAGGTGATCGGCGAGGGCGCCAATCTCGGCGTTACCCAGCGCGCCCGCATCGAGGCGGCCAAGCGCGGCGTGCGGCTCAACACCGACGCCATCGACAATTCCGCCGGGGTGAACACCTCCGACGTCGAGGTGAACATCAAGATCGCCCTCGGCGCGGCCAGTCGCGACGGCCGGCTCGACGCCCGGGCGCGCGCGGAACTGCTCGCCAGCATGACCGACGAGGTGGCGGCGCTGGTGCTGCGCAACAACTACCTGCAGACGCTGGCGCTCTCGCTGGCCGAGCGGCGGGCGGCAAGCGAGCTCACCTTCCACCAGCGGCTGATGCAGCGGCTCGAGGAACGCGGCCTGCTCGACCGCGCCGTCGAGTATCTGCCCGGCGATGGCGAGATCAACGAGCGGCGCGGACGCGGCGAAGGCCTCACGCGGCCGGAACTCGCGGTGCTGCTGGCCTATGCCAAACTCACCGCGCATGCCGACCTGCTCGATACCGACGTGCCGGACGACCCGTATCTCGCCCGCGAGCTCACCGCCTATTTCCCGCCGGAGCTGAATGCCCGCTTCCCCGACGGGGTCGAGGGGCACCGGCTGCGGCGCGACATCATCGCCACACGGCTCTCCAACGCCGTGATCAACCATGGCGGCCCGGCCTTCCTCGCCCGGCTCATCGATGCCACCGGCGCCGATATCGGCTCGATCGCCAAGGCCTTCGCGGTGGTGCGCGACGGCTTCGACCTCGACGGCCTCAACCGGGCGATCGACGCGCTGGACGGGCGCACCGCCGGCGCCGTGCAGCTCGACCTCTACGCGGCGGTGCAGGACCTGCTGCTCGACCGCACCGTGTGGTTCCTGCGCAATGTCGACCTGCGCCACAGCCTCGACGAGCTGGTGTCGCATTACGCCGCCGGCGTGCCGCCGGTGGTGGAGGCGCTGAAGGGCACGGTGCGCGAGCTGATCCCGGAGGAGACGCGGGCGCTCCACGATGCCCGCATCGCCCAGTGGACGCAGGCGGGGGTGCCGGAGGAACTGGCGCGCCGGGTCGGCCGGCTGCCGGCGGTGGAGAACGCCACCGACATCGTGCTGATCGCCGACCGCACCAAGGCGCCGATCGCCGAGGTGGCGACCACCTTCTTCGCCGTCGGGCTGCATTTCCGCCTCGACCGCATCATGTCGGCGGCGCGGGGACTGGCGGTCACCGATTATTACGACCGGTTGGCGCTGGAGCGGGCGCTGGTGGCCTTCGAGATCGCGGTGCGGCGGCTCACCGCCGAGGTGATCGAGAGCCAGGGGCCGGGCGCCGGCGGCGTCGCCGCCTGGGCGGCGGCACGGTCGGTGGAGGTCGAGCGCACACGCGCCGCCGTGCACGAGATCGCCGGCTCGGGCCTCAGCGTCTCCAAGCTGTCGGTGGCGGCGAGCCTGCTCGGCGACCTGGTGCGAGGGTAGGTGCGAACAGAGGTCTGACTGGCGCGCCTTTTGCTTGTGCGACGTATGCGGGCCTTGTCTTAGCCTTGGGCGTGGACCGATATCCGGGCGGCGGGCGAGTTCCTGCCGGCCGGGTGTCGCCTCCGGCGTTCATCAGACGTTCCGCCTCCGATCATCAGGCTGGGCAGGGATCCCCGCCATGTGGCTCTTTTCCCCGCCGGTCGAGCCGCTTCTCGTGGTCGACCGGATCGTCAGTCTTGGCGCCTTGTGCGAGGTCGCCTATCAGACGCGCCGCCTGTCGCGCACCGGCCGCGCCTACCCTTTCGACTGGTGGGACACGCCGTTTCACGGTGTGCTTACCGTGCTGGAGACGGGGGCGGCCGAGGTGTTCGCGGCGGCCAACATCGTCAAGGTGCCGACCGGGCGCGGCAACCTTTCGGCCTTCTGCTCGCGTCTCTCCGAGACCATCCATCAGCACGAATTTTCCGCGCGCGAGGATGTGCTCGCCATGGATGCGGCGGAGATCGAGCGTCGTCTCGTCCCGAAATACCGCGCGCTCCATCATCGCCTGATCGCCGACTGCGCCTTGGGCACGACGCTGTTCGTGCGCCAGCGCAGTCCGCGCTACGATGTGGAGGGCGCGGCGCTGGAGGCGACGCTCGACCGCCTTCATGCCGCGCTGTCGCGCTTTGCGGCCGATCCGAGGCTGCTGCTGCTCGACTATCCGCCGGTGGCGCCGCGCCCCTGGCTGATCGCGGCGCAGGTGCCATGCTATCGCGATCGCAGGGATCTCGGCTCACGGCGGGGCTGGAACGAGGTGTTCCGGACACACGGCATCGTCTGCCGGGCGTCCGGCGAAGATTTCGGTATCGAGGATCTGCGGGCGAGCTTCGCCGGAGCGTCCTCGCTCGCCACCGCGATCCGCCGTGCCATGCGGAAGCGCCGGGCCTTGCGGCGCGGCGCCGACTGAGACGCTACGCCGCCGCGGGCTTCTTGTTCTGGCGCTGGGAGATGAGGTCGTTCACCACGCCGGGATCGGCCAGCGTCGAGGTGTCGCCGAGATTGCCGAACTCGTCCTCGGCGATCTTGCGCAGGATGCGGCGCATGATCTTGCCGGAGCGGGTCTTGGGCAGGCCGGGGGCGAACTGCACGAGGTCCGGCGAGGCGATGGGACCGATCTCGCGGCGCACCCAGGCGACGAGTTCCTTGCGCAGCTCCTCGCTGGGCTCGACCCCGGACATCAGCGTCACATAGGCATAGATGCCCTGGCCCTTGATGTCGTGCGGATAGCCGACCACCGCGGCTTCCGACACCTTGGGATGGGCGACCAGGGCGCTCTCCACCTCGGCCGTGCCCATGCGGTGGCCGGAGACGTTGATGACGTCGTCGACGCGGCCGGTGATCCAGTAATAGCCGTCGTCGTCGCGGCGGCAGCCGTCGCCGGTGAAGTACTTGTTGGGATAGGCGGAGAAATAGGTCTGCATGAAGCGCTCATGGTCGCCATAGACCGTGCGCATCTGGCCGGGCCATGAATCGGCGATGACGAGATTGCCCTCGCTGGCGCCTTCCAGCACCTTGCCCTCGGCATCCACTACCTGCGGCACGATGCCGAAGAACGGCTGCGTCGCCGAGCCGGGCTTCAGCCGGGTGGCGCCGGGCAGCGGGGTGATGAGGATGCCGCCGGTCTCGGTCTGCCACCAGGTGTCGACGATCGGGCAGCGGTCGTCGCCGACCACGCGGTGATACCACTCCCAGGCTTCCGGGTTGATCGGCTCGCCGACCGAGCCGAGCAGGCGCAGCGATGCGCGGGAGGTCTTGCGCACGGGTTCATCGCCAGCCTGCATCAGCGCGCGGATGGCGGTAGGGGCGGTGTAGAAGATGTTGACCTGGTGCTTGTCGATGACCTCCCAGAAGCGGGAGTTGGTCGGGTAGTTCGGCACGCCCTCGAACATCAGCGTGGTGGCGCCGTTGGCGAGCGGGCCATAGACGATGTAGCTGTGGCCGGTGACCCAACCGACATCCGCAGTGCACCAGTAGATGTCGCCGTCGTGATAGTCGAAGACGTATTGATGCGTCATCGCGGCGTAGACGAGATAGCCGCCGGTGGTGTGCAGCACCCCCTTGGGGGTGCCGGTCGATCCCGAGGTGTAAAGGATGAACAGCGGATCCTCGGCGTTCATCGGCGTCGCCGGGCATTCGCTGGTCACCAGGTCGGCGGCGGCGTGGTACCAGACGTCGCGGCCGGGCTCCATCTCGACCGCGCCGCCGGTGCGCTTGACCACGATGACATGGTCGACGCCGCCTTCCACCTTGGCGATGGCGGCGTCGACATTGGCCTTCAGCGGCACCTTGCGGCCGCCGCGCAGGCCTTCGTCGGCGGTGATGATCACCTTGGAATCGCAGTCGCGGATGCGGCTGGCCAGGCTGTCCGGCGAGAAGCCGGCGAAGACGATGGAATGCACCGCGCCGAGCCGGGCGCAGGCCAGCATGGCAAAGGCGGCCTCGGGGATCATCGGCAGGTAGATGGTGACGCGGTCGCCCTTCTCGACATTGCGGTTGCGCAGCACGTTGGCGAAGCGGCAGACCTCGTCATGCAGCTCCTGATAGGTGATCTTGCGCGACTGGGACGGGTCGTCGCCCTCCCAGATGATGGCAACCTGATCGCCGCGGGTCTCCAGATGCCGGTCGATGCAGTTCCAGGCGACATTGGTGACGCCGTCCTCGAACCATTTGATCGACACCGCGCCGGGCGCGAAGGAGGTGTTCTTCACCACCGTATAGGGCTCGAACCAGTCGATCCGCTTGCCTTCCTCGCCCCAGAACGCCTCCGGGTCGTGCACCGAGGCCTCGTACTTGGCCCGATAGCCATGATCGTCGAGAAACGCCCGCTGCGCCCACGCGGTCGGAACGTCGTAAATCTTTTCGGACATTGGCGTTTTCCTTCACCCCTGCGCTGGCGCGCCTTATCTTGCTTCTAAGGAATTATGGGCAGACGGCTCGCTCGCGACAAGCGTGGGAGGCGCGAGACTTTGGTCGGTATGTAGTCGCCCGGATGTTTCTAGCCGGCTATGCCCGGCCGCCAGACCGAGGTGCGCTTGATCTCGCTGTCTTCCAGCTCGCGCGACACCGGCACGCCATATTCGGCGATCCGCGTCAGCCGCTCGCGCGGCAGGTAGCTGCGGCCGGGATCGCCGATCCACACCGCCGCGCCGCGGGCGGCGAGCGCTTCCAGCCAGGCAAACACCTCGGCGGCAAGATCGCGCTCATAGGCGATGTCGCCGGCCAGCACCACCTCCCAGCCCTCGTCGCGGCCGAGCACGTTGTACTGGCAGGGCGTGATCGCATCGAGGCCGTTCAGCTCGGCATTGAGCGCGATGGCGGCGCGGGCGAAAGGGTCGATGTCGGCGGCCTCGACCACGAGAGCGCCGGCACGGCGGGCCGCGAGCGCGACCAGGCCGGAGCCTGCGGCGAAATCGAGCACCCGCTTGCCGCGCACGATGTCCGGGTTATCCAACACATGGCGGGCGAGCGCCTGGCCACCGGCCCAGGCGAAGGCCCAGAACGGCGGCGGCAGGCCGATCTCGCCGAGCTGCTCCTCGGTACGCTGCCAGATCGGCACCGCCTCGTCGGCGACATAGAGCCGGATCTCGGGCACCAGCGGCACCGGGCGCGGAAGGGTCTCTGCACGGATGAAGGCTTCGGGGTCGCGGATGCTTTCCGTCACTTGCCTTTCCGTCACTTGGCCCCGGCCATGGACAGGACGATGTCCCATTCCTCATCGGTGACCGGCTGCACGGAGAGGCGGGAGAAGCGCATCAGCGCCATTTCGGAGAGGCGCGGTTCGGCCTTGATGGCGGCGAGCGTCACCGGATGGGGCAGGCCCTCCACCGCCTTGATGTCGACCATGACGAACTTGCCCGTCGGGTCGGAAGGATCGGGATAGGCCTCCTTGATCACCTCGACGATGCCGACGATCTCCTTGCCCTCGTTGGAGTGGTAGAAGAAGCCGCGATCGCCGCGCTTCATCGCCAGAAGCTGCTGCTTGGCCAGATGGTTGCGCACGCCGTCCCAATGGGTGCCCTTGGCGCCGGCCTCGAGCTGGTTCTGCCAGGACCATTTGAAGGGTTCGGATTTGTACAGCCAGTGCGCCATGCTTAGCCTTCCGCTTTCTGAGGCCGCGCCAGCAGCGAGCCTATCGCCTGTTCGATGTCGTCGCGCCCGGACAGCACCGCCTCGACGGCGCTGGCGATCGGCATGTCGATGCCGGCCCGCTCCGCCATCGCCACCAGCACCGAGGCGGTGAACGCGCCTTCGGCAAGCTTGCCGTTGGGAGGGAATTGGTTGGTCCTGCCGAGGCTGAGCCCGAGCGCGTAGTTCCGCGACTGCGGCGAGGAACAGGTGAGGATCAGGTCGCCCAGTCCCGACAGCCCGGTGAGGGTTTCCGGGCGGGCGCCATAGGCGCGGCCGAAGCGCGACAGCTCGGCGAAGCCGCGGGCGATCAGCGCCGCCGCGGCGCTGGCGCCAAGCTCGCGCCCGCCGACGATGCCAGCGGCGATGGCGAGCACGTTCTTAGCGGCGCCGCCGATCTCCACGCCGCGCACATCGTCGCTGTGATAGAGCCGGAACGACGGCGATCCCAGCGCGGTGCACAGCGCCTCGGCGAGGCCGAAATCCTGTACCGCCAGGGTGACGGCGGTCGGCAGGCCGGCGGCGACGTCGGCGGCGAAGCTGGGGCCGGAGAGGATGCCCGGCACCGCGCGCGGGCAGGCCTCGGCGAGCACCTGGGTCATGAACAGCGAGGTGCCGCGCTCGATCCCCTTGGCGCAGGTGACCACCGGGGTGCCGTCCTTCAGTTGCGGGGCGATGGCGGCCGCCGCCTCGCGGCTGGCCTGCGCCGGGACCACCAGCAGCACCGCGTCGCAATCCGACAGCACGTGCAGCGAGGGGGAGGGCGAGACCGAGGCGGCGATCTCGACGCCGGGCAGGTGGGTCTCGTTGCGCCGGGTGCGGGCCATGGCCTCCATCGCCGCCCGGTCGCGGCCCCACAGCACCACCTCCCGGCCGGCGCGGGCGGCGGCATTGGCCAGCGCCGTGCCCCAGGCGCCGGCGCCGACCACGCCGATGCGGCGGAAGCGCGCACTCATGCGGCGGGCAAGGTTGCGGCGGGGACGGGTTGGGCGGCGTCGACCTCCGCCAGCGGCCAGCGGGCGCGGGGGGAGAATTCGAGGCCGTCGCGGCGGCCCAGAGCGAGGCGTTCCGCCCCGGCCCAGGCGATCATGGCGCCGTTATCGGTGCACAGTTCCGGCGGCGGCACCGCGAGACGGGTGCCGCCATCGGCCGCGACCTTGTGCAGGGCGCGCCGCACCGCCTGATTGGCGCCGACGCCGCCCGCCAGCACCAGCGCGCTCGGGGCATGGCCGCGCTCGCGCATGGCGCGCAGCCCGTAGCGCACCCGATCGGTGACGACATCGACGATGGCGGCCTGGAAGCCGGCGCAGAGATCCTCCACGTCGTGATCGGACAGCGGGGCTATCCTCAGCGCCTCCAGCCTTACCGCGGTCTTGAGGCCGGACAGAGAGAAGTTCGGCTCCGGCCGGCCGAGCAGCGGGCGCGGCAGGGCGAAGCGGTTCGGGTCGCCGCCGAGCGCGGCGCGCTCCACCGCTGGGCCGCCGGGATAGGGCAGGCCGAGCATCTTGCCCGTTTTGTCGAAGGCCTCGCCGATGGCGTCGTCAATGGTGCCGCCGAGCTTCTCGTAGCGGCCGACGCCGGTGACGCAGACCAGCTGGGTGTGCCCGCCGGAGACCAGCAGCAGCAGATAGGGGAACGGCACCGAATCGGTGAGCCGCGCGGTGAGCGCATGCGCCTCGAGGTGGTTGACCGCCACCAGCGGCTTGCGGGCGGCGAGCGCCAGCGCCTTGGCGGTGGTGAGCCCGACGATGACGCCGCCGATCAGCCCCGGCCCGGCGGCGGCGGCGATGCCGTTGAGATCGGCTAGGGTGACGCCGGCGGCGCGCAGGGCGCGGGCGATGACGTCGTCCAGCACCTCGACATGGGCGCGGGCGGCGATCTCCGGCACCACGCCGCCATAGGCCGCATGTTCGTCGAATTGCGACAGCACGATATTGGAGAGGATCGAGCCGCTGCCGTCCTCGCGCCGGCGCACCACGGCCGCCGCCGTCTCGTCGCAGGTGGTCTCGATGCCGAGCAGCAGAAGATCGCTCATTGACTTTCCATGGGTGGGCGGTGTTCTGAACCGCTGACGAACCGCTAGCATCGCAGGACCTCATGACGCAATCGCTTCCACATGAGCCCCCCCGGCCGGTCGCCCCCAGGCTCCGGCTCGGCACGCGCGGCAGCCCGCTGGCGCTGTGGCAGGCGCATGCGGTGCAGGGCGCCCTGCTCAAGGCGCATGGCTGGCATGAGGGCGCGGTCGCGATCGAGGTGATCCGCACCACCGGCGACGCCATCACCGACCGGGCGCTGGCGCAGGCCGGCGGCAAGGGGCTGTTCACCAAGGAGCTGGAGGAAGCGCTGCTCGACCGGCGCATCGACCTCGCGGTGCATTCGGCCAAGGACATGGCGACCAAGCTGCCGGAGGGGCTGATCCTCGGCGGCTATCTGCCGCGCGCCGATGTGCGCGACGCGCTGGTGCTGCCGGCCGGGCAGGCGCCGCATGAGGGCCACCCGCTGGCCAGCCTGAAGCGCGGGGCGCGGGTCGGCACCGCGTCACTTCGCCGTGAAGCGCAGCTCCGGCGGCTGCGGCCGGATATCGAAGTGGCGCTGCTGCGCGGCAATGTGCAGACGCGGCTCAGCAAGGTCGACAGCGGCGAGTTCGACGCCACCCTGCTCGCACTGGCCGGGCTGACCCGGCTCGGGCTGCAGGACCGCGCCAGCGCGCTGCTCGGCACCGCGGATTTCCTGCCGGCGGTGGGGCAGGGGGCGGTCGCCATCGAGACACGCGACGGCGATGACGAGGTCGCGGCGCTGCTGGCCCCGGTGGCCTGCGGCCGGACCGGGCTCGCCGTCAGCGTCGAGCGCGCCTATCTCGCCGAGCTCGACGGCTCCTGCCGCACCCCGATCGGCGGGCTTGCCGAGGTGGACGGGGTGGAGCTGCGTTTCCGCGGCATGGTGCTCAAGCCGGACGGCAGCGCCTATTACGAGATCGTCCGCCATGGGCCGGCTTCCGAGGCGATAGAGCTCGGCCGCCGCTGGGGCCGCGAGATGAAGCGCATGCTGCCCGCCGGGCTGTTCGGAGGGTGATGTGACCTGGTCGCGTTTTCTGCGCGCGAACCGCCCGCTGCGCGCGGCCTCGCCGGAGTGAGCCGATGCGGGTGCTGGTGACGCGGCCGCAGCCCGATGCCGACGCCACGGCGGCGCGGCTGGTGGCGGCCGGGCATGAGGCGCTGGTCGAGCCGATGCTCGCCATCGAGCCGATTCGCGAGGCGCGGTTGCCGGAAGGACGGCCCGACGCGCTGGCGCTGACCAGCGTCAACGGTGCGCGGGCGCTGGGTGCGCGGGCGGAATGGGCGGGACTGAAGCACCTGCCGCTCTTTACCGTCGGCTGGCGCACGGCGCAGGCGGCCCCCGAGGGTGCCGAGCCGCAGGCGGCAGGCGGCGACGGGGCGGCGCTGGTCGCGTTGCTGCGCGCGCGCCTGCCGCGCGGGGCGCGGCTGCTGCATGTCTGCGGCGAGGACCGGGCGGTCGATCTCGGCCCGGCGCTGGCCGGTGACGGCATCGCGGTCGAGCTGTTCACCCTCTATCGCGCGGTGCCGGCGTCGGCGTTGTCGGGCGCGGCGATCGCGGCGGCGCGGAGAGGGCAGATCGACGCAGCCTTCCACTTCTCGCCGCGCACAGCAGCGACGCTGGTGACGCGGGCGGCGGAGGCCGGCATTTCCCGCGAATTGGGGGGCGTCACGCATCTGTGCTTCTCGCCCAAGGTGGCCGCGCCCCTGGCGGCGGCGGGCTGGCCGGTGCGGATTGCCGCAGCACCAAACGAAAACGCGCTTTTCGCGTTATTGTCACCATAAACCATCCGTCCGGCCGGGAGGTTGCGGTGGGCGGACGGGCGGTCTATCCCGGATGGACCGGTGGTAACGAGCGGAAGAGGGACGCACGGTGGCCAAGCGATATGCGCCAAAGCAAGACCCCGCCAAGAAAGAGGCGTCGCAGGAAGCGGCCAATGCTGCGGCTTCGACGCCCGGCGTGTTGAACCCCGATCTCGCCTCTCCTGTCAGCGAACCGGCCGCCGGGCCGTTGCCGGGGGAACCGGCACCGGCCGAGGCGGCCGCCATCGGCCCGGGCGCAACCGCCGCGACGTCCAAGCCGCGCACGCCGCCGGTGGAGACTTCCGCAGAGGCGCCGGCCGAGCCGGTGGATGCGGCCAATGAGGCCTCGCCCGCCTCGCCGCGCCGGCGGCCGATCACCCTCGATCTGCCGGCAAAGGACCTGACCCCGCCGCCACCTCCGCCGCCGCGGCCGGAACCGCCGGCGGCTGCCGGGGGCGACGCCGGTGCCGGCGTGGCGGCGGCCGAGAAGGGCCGCAAGCGGCAGTCGCTCGGGCTCGTCGGCGCGTCGATCCTGGCACTGGCCGCCGGGCTGATGGGCGGCGCGGTGGCTTTCGCGCTGGTGTCGACCTTCTACAGCGCCGAGCAGAACATCGATTCGATCACCGATCTGGAGGCGCGCGCGCTCGACCTGCGCCAGCGCGTCGAGCAGCTGGAGACGCAGCCGGGCCAGCCGGCGCCGGCCGCGCCGACGGTGGTCGCCAGCGTGCCGGCGGAGCTGACCGCTCGCATCGAGGCGCTGGAGGGCGGGCTGACCGCCGCCGACGCCAAGCTCACCGAGGCCGACAATCGGATTGCGGCGCTGGCCGAGGCGCCGGCGCCTGCCGCCGCTCCCGCGGCCTCGCCGGAAGCGTTGCAGCAGGCGGAGGCGCGTATCGCGGCGCTGGAGGGCCGGCTCAATGAGGTGGCGGCGCAGCGCCAGGCGGGGACGCAGGCGGCCCGCGCCGCGGCGGCGCTGGCGACGCTCGGGGCGCTGGAGGCGGCCATCGCCGCCGGCGTGCCCTATGAGACCGAATTGCAGGCGAGCCGGACGCTGCTCGGCGAAAAGGCGGCCGGGCTCTCGGCGCTGGAAGCCGCGGCGCCGACCGGGCTGCCGGCCGGGCCGGCCCTGGCCGGCCGGCTGAAGGCGGCGCTGGCCGAGGCTCCGGCCCCGGCAGACGGCGCGGGCGCCGCGGCGACCGCCGATGCCGGCATCGTCGACAAGCTGTGGAACAGCGCCTCGTCGCTGGTGACCGTGCGCCGCAACAGCGGGGCGGCGGAAGCCTCCAGCGAGCCGGCGATCGCGGCGGCGCAGGACGCGCTCGGGCGCGGCGACGTCGCCGAGGCGCTGACGATCCTGGGCGGTCTGCCCGAGGCATCGAAGCAGAAGCTCGCCGCGGTGATCGGCGCCATGGAGGCGCGGCAGGCCGCGCTGGCCGCCGTCGCCGGGGTGAAACGCCAGCTGATCGCCGACATCGCCGGGAGAACGCCGTGATCCGCCTTGTCATCTATCTCTTCGTCCTCGGCGTCGTCGCCTTCGGCATTGCCTGGCTGGCCGATCGGCCGGGCGCGGTCGCCATCGACTGGCAGGGCTGGCACATCGAAACCAGCGTGCTGGTGGCGGCGAGTGGGCTGCTGGTGCTGCTCGCCGCGGCGATCCTGCTGTGGACGCTGATCCGGGTGATCCTGCGCTCGCCGGAAATGCTGGCGTTCTCCTGGCGCAGCCGGCGGCGCAACCGCGGCTTCGCGGCGGTGACGCGCGGGCTCATCGCGGTGGGCTCCGGCGACGCCATCGGCGCGCGGCGCGCGGCCAACGATGCCGAGCGCTTCCTCGGCCGCGAGCCGCTGGCGCAGCTGCTCGCCGCGCAGGCGGCGCAGCTCTCGGGCGATTCGGCCTCTGCCGAGGCGACCTTCCGCGCCATGACCGAGGCGCCGGCGACCCGGCTGCTCGGCCTGCGTGGCCTGCACATGGAAGCGCGCCGGCGTGGCGACGCTTCCTCGGCGCTGGTCACCGCCGAAGAGGCGGCACGGCACGAGCCCGGCCTTGCCTGGGCGGCGGATGCGGTGATCGAGGCGCGCTGCGTGAAGGGCGATTTCGCCGGCGCGCTCGCCATGCTGGAGCGCGAAGCCTCGCATGGCGGGCTCGACCGCGCCGCGCATCGGCGACGCCGGGCGGTGCTGCTGGCCGCGCAGGCGCAGGGGCTGGAACTCTCCGAGCCGACGGTGGCGCGCGAGAAGGCGGTGGAGGCGACCCGGCTTGCCCCGACGCTGGTGCCGGCCGCCGAGGTGGCGGGACGGCTGCTCGGGCTGGCCGGCGATACCCGCAAGGCGGCGAAGATCCTCGAGACCGCCTATGCGACGACGCCGCATCCCGGCCTCGCCGACGCCTATCTGCATCTGCGCCCCGGCGATGCCGCGCGCGAGCGGCTGAAGCGGGTGCGCACGCTGACCTCGCGGGTGCCCGAGCATACCGAGAGCGCGCTGACCCTCGCCCGCGCCGCCATCGACGCGCAGGAATTCCCGGTGGCGCGCACGGCGCTCGCCCCGCTCACCGCGGCGCCGACGCAGCGGGCCTGCCTGCTGATGGCGGAGCTGGAGGCGGCGGAGGCCGGAGATGTCGGCAAGGCGCGCGAATGGACCGCGCGTGCGGTGCGGGCGCTGCGCGATCCCGCCTGGGTGGCGGATGGCGTGGTCTCCGAGCATTGGGCGCCGATCTCGCCGGTGACCGGCAAGCTCGACGCCTTCCAATGGCAGCTGCCGCCGGGAGTGGCGGCGACGCCGCTGCTGGAGAACGAGGCCGAGCGCGCCAAGGCGGCCATCGCCGCGGTGCTGGAGAGCCGGGCACAGGAAGCTGCCGCAACGGCCGCCTCGGCGCCGGTAATCGACGCCGCGCCGGCGCCGAAGCCGGAAGCCGCGGCGAAGCCCGAGCCGAAACCGGTGCCTACGCCCGAATCGGCATCGCCGCCGGCGAAGCCGCAGCTGGTGCGCGCCGCACCGGCGAGCGTGATCGCCGAACCGCATTTGCCGGACGATCCCGGGCCGGAGCCCTATCCGGAAGACGGCACCAGCGCCAAGCGGCCGACCTTCGGGGTGTGAACCTTCGGTGTCCTGCCGGGCGGAGGTCGATATCCGTGATGGGATGAAGAAGTTCCCGCCAGAAAGCCGGCCGCTCGTCATGCGGCCGGCGGGCACGATGCGGGCCGGAGTACATCCGTCCTGACCTGCATCCATCCGGCGCGGCGCCGACGCAGCGCCTTGAGCCCGGAAGTCGCGTTCTGGTGGGAGGGCCCGACAGGGCGAGGCCGACGACGATCGAGGCCGGCACGCACATGGCGCGACGCCTCTCTCCGACGAGAACCCGTATGAAACGGAGACCGCCGCGACCTTCACCCTGTCGGGAAACGCCCCCGCCAGAAGGCCGGCCGCTCGTCATGCGGCCGGCGGGCACGATGCGGGCCGGAGTACATCCGTCCTGACCTGCATCCATCCGGTGCGGCGCCGACGCAGCGCCCGCGCGAAACGTATTCTTGCCGGAAGTCCCGTTCTGGCTGGGATGAAGCCTATATGGGAGGCGATTTGCGTTGTGCAAGGGCGGTGCCGACGGCTGGCGCCGCATGCGGGGCGGCTGATAGCTTCGCCGCCATGTCTTCCTTCCCCAGCTTCCTGCGGTGGATCGGCTGCGCATGCGCGGCGCGGCCGTTGCACGCCCCCTCCTTGTGGCGGCATGCGAGCTTGGCGCCCACATCGGACGGTGCGGCATGAAAGCCGGACCGAGCCGGACCGCCTGGGGTGTCGCACGGCTGCGCGCGCTGCATCAGCTGCGCGATGGCGGCGTGATCTTCCCCGACCCTTTCGCCATCGCCCTGCTGGGCGAGGATGTCGCGGCGCTGCAGGCCCGGCCGGAAACGCCGGATTCGCGCCGGGTGCGTCGCTTCATCGCCGCGCGCAGCCGCATCGGCGAGGCCTTCCTGGCGCGCGCGGTCGAGCGCGGGGTGCGCCAGGTGGCGATGCTGGGGGCGGGGTTCGATACTTTCGCGCTGCGCAATCCCTATCCCGATCTGCGGGTCTTCGAGATCGATCATCCGGCAACCCAGGAGCACAAGCGGGCCCGCCTGTCGGCCGCAGGGCTGGCAATTCCCGCCGGCCTCCGCCTGGTGCCGGTCGATTTCGAGCGGGATTCCCTGATGGAGGCGCTGAGCGCGGCGGGATTCGAGGCGTCTGCGCCGTGCTTCTTCCTGTGGCTGGGCGTCATCGTCTATCTCACGCCGGATGCGATCGACACGACGTTGCGGCTCATCGCCAGGCTCGGCGATGCCGAGCTGGTGTTCGACTATACCGAGCCGCCGGAGAGCTTTCCCGCGGCCGCGCGGGCGTTCGTCGCCGAGCGGCGGCGCCGGGTCGCCGCGATCGGCGAGCCGTGGGTCAGCCATTTTCGGCGGGAGGAGATGGCCGCGCGGCTGCAGGCGCACGGCTTCGCGCATAGTGAGGATCTCGACGGCGCGGCGATCGAGGACTGGATCACCGCGCACACGCCGGGAATGGCCGGTCGGCGCATTGCCGGCTCGCATCTGGTGCGGGCACGGGTGCTGCGCTGACCCCTTCTCGCCGCCTCAGTGCACCGACTGTCCGGCGCGACGCACCGGGCGACCGGAGGGAGCGGCCGGCGCCCCATGCCGGCCGCCGCCACGGGCGGCCTTGCGCTGAACGCGCTCGTCGAACAGTTCGGCCAGCTTCTCGGTCATGGCGCCGCCCAGCTCCTCGGCATCGACAATTGTGACCGCGCGCTTGTAGTAGCGGGTCACGTCATGGCCGATGCCGATGGCGATCAGTTCGACCGGCGACTTGTCCTCGATCTGCTGGATCACCCAGCGGAGGTGCCGCTCAAGGTAGTTGCCGGGATTCACCGACAGGGTGGAATCGTCGACCGGCGCGCCATCGGAGATCATCATCAGGATGCGGCGCGATTCATTGCGCGCCAGCAGGCGGTTATGCGCCCAGTCGAGCGCCTCGCCGTCGATGTTCTCCTTGAGCAGCCCCTCGCGCATCATCAGGCCGAGATTGCGCCGGGCGCGGCGCCACGGGGCGTCGGCCGACTTGTAGATGATGTGGCGCAGATCGTTCAGTCGGCCGGGCGCCGCCGGCTTGCCGGCGGTGAGCCAGTTCTCGCGCGCCTGCCCGCCCTTCCACGCCTTGGTGGTGAAGCCGAGGATTTCCACCTTCACGCCGCAGCGCTCAAGGGTTCTCGCGAGAATATCCGCGCAGGCGGCGGCCACCGTGATGGGGCGGCCGCGCATGGAGCCGGAATTGTCGAGCAGCAGCGTCACCACGGTGTCGCGGAAGTCGGTGTCGCGCTCGCGCTTGAAGGACAGCGGCTGCATCGGGTCGATGATGACGCGCTGGAGGCGTGCCGGATCGAGCATGCCCTCTTCCAGATCGAACTCCCAGCCACGGTTCTGCTGCGCCATCAGCTTGCGCTGCAGACGATTGGCGAGGCGAGCGACCACGCCCTGCAGATGCGACAGCTGCTTGTCGAGATAGGCGCGCAGCCGGGCGAGCTCCTCGGGGTCGCACAGCTCGTCGGCGCTCACCGTCTCGTCGAAGCGCGGGGTGAAGGCGTGATATTCCGGCGGCTTCGGCTCGGAGGGTACCGCGTTCTGCGGGCGCCAGGGCTCGGAGGATTCGTCCGCTTCCCCGAGCTCGGCGTCGTCGGAGAGCTCGGATTGCGGCTGCTCCTGCTGGTCCTCGCTGTCCTCCGGCGTCTGGTCGGAGGAGAGGTCGGTGTCGACCTCGGTGGTGCCTTCGCTGTTCTCGTCCTGCTCGGCATCGCTGCCCTTGCCGGAATCGTCCTCGCGCTGGTCGTCGGCATCGGTGGAGGGGTCGTTGTTCTCGTCGAAGGGGGCGACGTCCTCGCCCATGCCGAGCGAGGAGAGCAGGTCGCGCATCGCCTCGGCGAAACGCGCCTGATCGCCGGCCTGGCTGACCATCTCGTCGAGCGCGAGGCCGGCGCGCTCCTCGATGAAGCCGCGCCACAGATTGACCATCTCGCGCGCCGCGGCCGGCGGCGCCATGCCGGTCATGCGCTCGCGCAGCATCAGCGCCACCGCGTCTTCCAGCGGGGCGTCGGCGCGGTCGGCGAGCTGGGCGAAATTCGCCTTCTGGTAGCGATCCTCCAGCATGGCGGAGAGGTTGAGCGCCACCCCGTCCATGCGAATGGCGCCCAGCGATTCGCAGCGCGCCTGCTCGGCGGCGTCGAAGGCGGCGCGGGCCTGCTGGCCGATGGGGGTATGCCGCTTGTGCACCTTCGGGTCGTGGCAGGCGAGGCGCAGCGCCATGGAATCGGCGTGGCCGCGCATGATCGCGGCGTCCTGCTTGGTCATGCGTCGCGCCGGCTCCTGCAGCCGGATCCGTCCCTCGGCGAAGCCCGGCTTCTCGGTGCCGAAGCTCACTTCCAGATCCCGGTCGCCGGCGATCGCGCGCAGGCAGCCGGTCACCGCGCGCTTGAGCGGTTCGGTCGGGGCTTCCTTGGGCGGGGTGCGGGTGGGACGGTTGGACGGGTTCGAGCTGCTCATGGCCGGTGCCTTATCGAGAGGGAGCCACGGAAGATCCAAGGCTTTTCCCT
>NZ_JAHBGD010000012.1:0-92190 GCF_018390605.1 Ancylobacter defluvii | reverse complement strand
GTGGGGGACTGCGTCGGGAGGCCAAGAAGACCCCTCACCCCACCCCTCTCCCCGATGGGGAGAGGGAGAAGAAGGCGAGCCGAGAGGCGGCCGCGTCCTCCTCAGGACAGGACGACGTTCACCGCCGATTCCGGCAGTTCCTTGCCGAAGCAGCGCTGGTAGAACTCGGCCACCAGCGAGCGCTCCAGCTCGTCGCACTTGTTGAGGAAGGTCACGCGGAAGGCGAAGCCGAGCTCCTTGAAGATCTCGGCATTCTCCGCCCAGGTGATCACGGTGCGCGGGCTCATCACCGTCGACAGGTCGCCATTGATGAAGGCCTGGCGGGTGAGGTCGGCGAGGCGCACCATGCGCGAGACGGTGTCGCGGCCTTCCGTGGTCTGGAAGTGCTTGGCCTTGGAGGCCACGATATCGACCTCCTTGTCATGCGCCAGATAGTTCAGCGTGGTGACGATGGACCAGCGGTCCATCTGCGCTTGGTTGATCTGCTGGGTGCCGTGATAGAGGCCGGTGGTGTCGCCGAGGCCGATGGTGTTGGCGGTGGAGAACAGCCGGAAGGCGCCGTGCGGGCGGATGACGCGGTTCTGGTCGAGCAGCGTCAGGCGGCCGGCGCTCTCCAGCACGCGCTGGATGACGAACATCACGTCCGGGCGGCCGGCGTCATACTCGTCGAACACCAGCGCGACGTTGTTCTGGTAGGCCCAGGGCAGGATGCCGTCGCGGAACTCGGTGACCTGCAGGCCGTCCTTCACCACGATGGCGTCCTTGCCGATTAGGTCGATACGGCTGATGTGGCTGTCGAGATTGACGCGGATGCATGGCCAGTTGAGGCGGGCGGCGACCTGCTCGATGTGGCTCGACTTTCCGGTGCCGTGATAGCCGGTAACCATCACGCGGCGGTTATGCGCGAAGCCGGCAAGGATGGCGAGGGTGGTCGGGCGGTCGAACAGATAGTCCGGGTCGATGTCCGGCACATATTCGTCGGGTTCGGCATAGGCCGGCACTTCGAGATCGACGTCGAGGCCGAACACCTGACGCACCGAGACCTTCATGTCGGGCAGCGCCGGAGCTGCGTTAAGCGAGGCGGTCATTCTTCCTCCGTTGCCGCGTCGAACCGCGGGCTGGGCTGGCCAAGGCCGGGTTCTAGCAGAAGCCGGTACTCTTGAGGTGGTTATAAGCCTGGATGACGTCGCGCAGGCGATCCTCCGTCGAGGTGTCGCCGCCATTGGCATCCGGATGGAATCGCTTCACGAGCTCCTTGAAGCGCGCCTTGATCTCCTCCGTGGTCGCGCTGAATTCGAGGCCTAGGCTCTCGAAGGCGCGCCGCTCGGCATTGCGGATCATCCGGCTCTCGCGCGGCGGCTCGGGATCCGGGCGGTGGGCGCCGCCCATCTCGCCGAACATGCCGAACGGATCGGCAAAATTTTCCGGCTGGTGGTCCTGCGGGCCGCCGCGACGGCCCTTGTTGCCGCCATTCTGGCCCATCTTCCAGGTCGGGCGATGGCCGGTCAGCGCGTCCTTCTGATAGGCGGCGACGGCGTCGTCCTTCATCCCGGCGAAATAATTGTAGGACTGGTTGTACTCGCGCACATGATCGAAGCAGAAGCGCCAGAACTGGCCTTCCTGCTGCCGGCCCTTGGGCGCGCGGTGCGTCGACGCGTTGCAGCACCCCGCCCATTCGCAGACGGGGCCTTCCGCCTTCGGGCGGCGATCGCGGTCCGGCTTCACGCGGATGCGATCGAATATCGGGGAGTCGAGCTTCATGATCGGACGATTATGCTGATGCGGGGGCAGGTATACAAGAAACCAAAAGGACGTCACCGTCCTGTGTGGCGATATTGACGCGGGACTGTGCGGCGGATAGCGCACTCTTCATGAGCACCGATCCCATTTCCGGCGACGCCGTCGCCGCCCGGCTCGCCCGCGTGCGTGCGGCGCTGGCCGATCTTTCGCCGAGCGTCCTCGAACTCATCGACGAGAGCCACCGCCACGAGGGCCATGGCGGACACCGGCCGGGCCAACTCACCCATCTTCGCATCCTCATCGTCTCGGCCGCCTTTGCCGGGCAGGGGCGGCTCGCCCGCCACCGCATGGTCAACGGCCTGCTCGCCGCCGAACTGACCGGCGGTTTGCACGCGCTGGCGATCGAGGCAAAAGCTCCCGGGGAATAGGCACCGGGCGAACGGGTCCGGCGCGGGCGGCCCGAAGGGCCGGTACGCCGCTATATGGTGGATCGGCGCGGTTTTTCCATGGCGGCCGCCCCGGCCGGCTCTCGATACCGGTAAGCTCAGGCCTGGACGCGCCGCACCCGGACGGCGGCTGCCGGCGGCAGGCGCGCGGCGTCCAGCGGCACTACGCGGATCAACGTGATGCGGTTGCGCTGCTTGCGCATGATCTGGAAGCGGAAACCGTGGAAGATGAAGGCCTGGCCGGGCTCGGGGATGATGCGCGCCTCGTGGATGACCAGGCCGGCCAGCGTGGTCGCCTCCTCGTCGGGCAGCGCCCACCCCATGGCGCGGTTGAGGTCCCGGATCGCCACACTGCCCTCGACATTGACCGAGCCGTCCGGATGGCGGCGGGCGCCGGTGAAGGCGACGTCGTGCTCGTCGGCGATGTCGCCGACGATCTCCTCCAATATGTCCTCCAGCGTGACGAGGCCCATCACCTCGCCATACTCGTCGACGACGAGGGCGAAATGCTGCTTGCGGCGGCGGAACGCCTTCAACTGGTCGGCGAGCGTGGTGACGTCCGGCACGAACCACGGCTCGGCGGCGATCTTCTCGATATCCAGCTGCGCGACGTCGTTGCCGAGCGCCTGCAATTCGCGCAGCAGGTCCTTCACATGCAGCACGCCGACGATGTTGTCCGGCTTGTCCCGCCACAGCGGGATGCGGGTGAAGGGCGAGGCGAGCACCTCGCGCACCAGCTGATCCGGCGGCTCGTCGAGATCAAGGCTCATGATCTTGGTGCGGTGGACCATGATGTCGGACACTTCGAGCTCGTTGAGGTCGAGCAGGCCGCCCAGCATGTCGCGCTCGTCCTTCACCACGCTGCCCTCGCGGTGCAGCAGGTCGACGGCGCCGCGCAACTCCTCGGCGCCGGAGAGCACGCTTCGGGTCTTGCCGACCTCCAGGCCGATCACGCGCAATAGCCGGCGCACCAGCGTCTCGATGGCGAGGGTGAGCGGTCCGAACAGGCCGACGGCGAAGCGGATCGGCCGTGCCACCGCAAGGGCGACGCGCTCAGGGTGGTTGATGGCGATGGTCTTGGGCAGTACCTCGGAGAAGATGACGATGACCGCCGTCATGCCGATGGTCGCATAGGCGATGCCGGCGGTGCCGAACCAGTCGAGCAGCAGGCCGGTGGCCAGCGAGGAGGCGGCGATGTTGACGAGATTATTGCCGAGCAGGATGCCGCCGATGAGGCGTTCGCGCAGCGCCATCATGCGGTTGACCAGCGCGGCGCGGGCGTCGCCGTTCTTCTCCAGCGCGTGCATGCGTGCCTTGGAGGCGGCGGTGAGCGCGGTTTCACTGCCCGAGAAGAAGAAGGACAGCATCAGGCAGATGACGACCGCGCCGAGCGCGAGCCAATCGCTGATGATCATGGGGTTCTCCTCAGGCTGCGGTCATCGAAGCATAATGCGCATCCGGGCGGCGAGCGACGCCCGCTGAATGGGCCGGGCCGAAATCGCCGGTCCTTGCCATCGGTTGCCGGATGCGGGGCTCGGGCCTGCCCGTATCAACCCGTGCGGGGCGTCTCGGATCAAAAACGGTCCGTTGGCGGCCGCGGGCGGGGGGCTCAAGAGCGATGGCGGGTTCGGAACCCACCCGTCCTGGCCGGGGTGACGCGGTCTTGCCGCCGCCGCGCGGCTAGGCCGCCCGCTCGGCTTCCAGGAAGCGGCGGATCGCTTGCGGATCGACGTCGCCGGCGATGAAGGCCTGGCCGATGCCGCGCACCAGGATGAAGGTCAGCGCGCCGCGCGAGACCTTCTTGTCCTGGGCGATGAGGTTCATCAGCCCGTCGGTGTCGGGCAGTTCGCCGGGAATGTTCCTGATGCGGGTCGGCAGGCCGACGGCGTGGAGATGCGCCTCGACGCGCCGGGCATCCTCGGCGGTGCACAAGCCCTGCTCGGCGGAGAAGCGGAAAGCCTGCGCCATGCCCACCGCCACCGCCTCGCCATGCAAGAGGCGCTGGGAGAAGCCGGCGCCGGCCTCCAGCGCATGGCCGAAGGTGTGGCCGAGATTGAGCAAGGCGCGGTCGCCGGTCTCGAACTCGTCGCGGGCCACCACGGCCGCCTTGGAGGCGCAGCTGGTGGCGATCGCCTCGGTGCGGGCGGGCCCGCCGGCGAACACTTCCTGCCACTTGCGCTCCAGCCAGGCGAAGAAGGGGGCGTTGTCGATCAGGCCGTACTTTGCGACTTCGGCATAGCCGGCGCGGAATTCGCGCAGCGGCAGGGTGTTCAGCGCGTCGGCATCGGCCAGCACCAGGATCGGCTGGTGGAAGGCGCCGACGAGGTTCTTGCCGTGGCGCGAATTGATGCCGGTCTTGCCGCCGACCGAGGAATCCACCTGCGCCAGCAGGCTGGTCGGCAGCTGCACGAAATCGACGCCGCGCCGCAGCGCCGCCGCCGCGAAGCCGGCAAGATCGCCCACAACGCCGCCGCCGAGCGCCAGCACCAGGTCGCGCCGCTCGATGCGGGCGGCGATGAGGGCATCGACCACCTCCTCGAAGGTGGCGAAGTTCTTCGACTTCTCGCCCGGCTGGATGATGACGGTGGCGGGGACGAGGCCGGCCGCCTTCAGGCTCTCCTCGACGGCGGCGAGGTGGCGCTCGGCGACATTGGCGTCGCTGACGATGCCGACCCGCGCGCCGGGGCGCAGCGCGGCGATGCGCGCGCCGGCTTCGGCGATGAGGCCGGCGCCGATGACGATGTCGTAGCTGCGCGCGCCGAGGCCGACGCTCAGGCGCGTGGTGTCGGGGCGGTCGAGAGTGGCGGCAGCGGTCACGTGTGTTCTCCCATCGAGCTGGGCGCGCCCAGATGCTGCATCAGCGCGTCGATTACCGTCTCGACCATCACTTCCTGCGGCACGTCGTGCGAGACCACGGTGACATGCGCGCCGGCATAGACCGGATAGCGCTGCTCCATGAGGCCGGCCAGCGTGCCCTCGGGATCGGCGGTCTTGAGCAGCGGGCGATCGTCGCGCCGGCGCACGCGGCGCATCAGCACGTCGAGCTCCGCCTTGAGCCAGACGGAGACGCCGTGGCGTGCCACCATCTCGCGGGTCTCGGCATTCATCCAGGCCCCGCCGCCGGTGGCGAGCACCATCGGCCCGGCCTCCAGCAGCCGGGCGATGACGCGCTTCTCGCCGTCGCGGAAGGCCGGTTCGCCGTGATGGGCGAAGATCTCCGGTATGGTCATGCCGGCGGCCTGCTCGATTTCGATGTCGGCATCGGAGAAGGGCAGGCCGAGGCGTTTGGCCAGCCGCTTGCCGACCGAGGATTTGCCGGCGCCCATCATGCCGACGAGCACGATCGAGCGCGCGCCGAGATGCGCGCGCAGCGCGTCCGCCTTGGTGTCGCCGGGCGTGGTGGTCATGCAGTCCCTCTCGCCGGGCGACCTAGCATCCGGCACCTTGCGATGCAATCGCGCGGCGGAGGCCGGGCGCGTGGGACCGACGGATGGCGGGCTTTCGTCCCGTCGCTGAAACGCACTAGCATGGCCGGCGATCCGCCGTTCCGATTCGTCCGCCTGACCGGAGGCGCGAGAGCCTATGCCGAGCCTGATCCGTCTTCTCGTGGTGCTCGCCGTCCTCGGCGGGGTCGCCTATGGGATCATGTGGTCGCTCGCCACTCTCGTCGAGCCGCAGAAGCGCGAGATGAGCGTGCCGGTGCCGCAGGAGCGTTTCGCCAAATAGGCGGCGGCGTTTCGCCAAACAATAGGGTGTGCCGATGGGCCGTCCGGTCGCGCTGTTCCTCGACATGCTCGCCGCCGAGCGCGGGGCGAGCGCCAATACGCTCGCCGCCTACCAGCGCGATCTCGACGATTATGCCGAGTTCCTCGGCGGGCAGGACAAGGCGGCCGGGTGCGGTACGCCGGATATCCGCGCCTATCTCGCCGAGCTGACCCGGCGCGGGCTGAAGGGCGCCACCGTGGCGCGGCGGCTGTCGGCGCTGCGGCAGTTCCACCGCTTCCTCTATGTCGAGGGCTATCGCGGCGACGATCCCGCCGCGGTGCTGGAGGGCCCCAAGCGCGGCCGGCCGCTGCCCAAGGTGCTGAGCCTTGCCGAGGTGACGCGGCTGATCGAGACCGCGCATGAGCGGGCGGCCGCGGCGGCGTCCTCGCCGGCGGAAGGGGCGCGGCGGGCGCGGGTCGCCTGTTTCGTCGAGCTGCTCTACGCGACCGGGCTGCGCGTCTCCGAGCTGGCGGCGTTGCCGGCGGCGGCGGCGCGGGCCAAGGGCGACGCCATCATCGTGCGCGGCAAGGGCAACAAGGAGCGGCTGGTACCGCTTGGCGAGCCCGCCCGCGTCGCCATGGCGACCTATCGCACCGCGCTTGCCGCGGCGCGGGCCGGTAAGGAGAAGGAGCGGGAGGAGAAGGGCCGGGCGGCCACGAAGGCGACGGGTGCCAAGGAGGCCGGGGCCAACAAGGCGGGCGCCAAGGAGGAGGCGCGCTGGCTGTTTCCATCCTCCGCCGCCAGCGGCCATGTCACCCGCCAGCAGGTGGCGCTCGACCTGAAGGACCTGGCGGCCGCTTCCGGCATCGATGCCGCCAAACTCTCCCCGCACGTTCTGCGCCACGCCTTCGCCAGCCATCTGCTCGCCCATGGCGCGGAACTGCGCATGGTGCAGACGCTGCTCGGCCATTCCGACATCTCGACCACGCAGATCTACACCCATGTGCTCGACGACCGGCTGAAGAGCCTGGTGCGCGACCTGCACCCGCTTGCCGACGGCGAGGCGGAGTAGCGGCAGCACCGGGGAATCTCCGCGAGCGAGCGGCGATTGAAGGAGCTTATGTGCCGGCGGCCGGGAAGTAGACGGCCGCTGGAGCACGAATCCCGCCCACCGGCGAGACGGAATGACGCGGAATCGGCAGGCTGGGCGGCTTTGCGTCGGCGTATGCGGCACCTTGCCTTGACGTCGCCACCCTCTCGGGGCAGCTTCCGCGCGCAATCGTGGGCCGCCCGACCGGACGGTCCTTCTTCACCACAGCCGGATTTGCCGATCAGCGATGCGCAGTTACCTCGATTTTGAGAAGCCCGTGGCCGAGCTCGAGGCCAAGCTGGAGGAATTGCGCGCCATGTCCGCGCAGGGCGACGCCGTCGCCATCGGCGACGACATCGCGCGGCTGGAGACCAAGGCCAACGAGGCGCTGTTCCAGCTCTACGCCAACCTCAGCCCCTGGCAGAAGACCTCGGTGGCGCGCCATCCGCTGCGCCCGCATTTTCTCGATTACGCCTCCTATCTGTTCGAGGAGTTCACCCCGCTGGCCGGCGACCGGCTGTTCGGCGAGGACGAGGCGATCATCGGCGGGCCGGCGCGCTTCCGCGGCCGGGCGGTGATGCTGCTCGGCCATGAGAAGGGCTCCACCACCGAGACCCGCATCAAGCACAATTTCGGCATGGCGCGACCGGAAGGCTACCGCAAGGCGGTGCGCCTGATGGAGATGGCCGACCGCTTCCAGTTGCCGGTGATCTCGCTGGTCGACACCGCCGGCGCGTTTCCCGGCCTCGACGCCGAGGAACGCGGCCAGGCCGAGGCGATCGCCCGTTCCACCGATGTCTGCCTGTCGCTCGGCGTGCCGAACGTGGCGGTGATCATCGGCGAGGGCGGCTCGGGCGGTGCCATCGCCATCGCCACCACCAACCGGGTGCTGATGCTGGAACACGCCATCTACAGCGTGATCTCGCCGGAGGGGGCGGCCTCGATCCTGTGGCGCGACACCGCCAAGGCGCAGGAGGCGGCGACCAACATGAAGATCACCGCCCAGGACCTGCAGAGGTTCCACATCGTCGACCAGATCATCCCCGAGCCGGCGGGGGGCGCCCATCGCAACCCGGAAAAGGCGATGGACGGGGCGGGCGACGCCATCGAATCGGCGCTTCACGAACTCGACGGGCTCGATCCGGCGGGGCTGCGCAAGGCGCGGCGCGAGAAGTTCCTCGCCATCGGCCGCAGCCTCTAGCGCCGGTGGCGCCTTGCGGAAGAAGGCGAGGGGAGTGCGTGCCGGCCGGGCTCTTGCGGTAACGGTCTGGCAAGGATAACCCTCTAGGCTGTCGCGTCTTGGTGACCGGGATTGACGGACCGGGATTGACGGGGAGTTTCGCGTTGAGCCCATCGGCTTCTTCACGGCCCGCATATCTTTCAGCGGGCGCGCGCCTCCGGGCGCTCATGCTCGCAGGCGCGGCGGCGCTGGCGCTTGCCGGCTGCACCGGCGACGGCGGTCCCTCCGTCAACGCCAAGGCGATGAAGGCGCTGAGCCCGCAGACGCTCGCCCTCATCAGCGAGAAGGGCATGTCGAAGGACAGCCCCATCGTGGTGCGCATCTACAAGGAAGAATCCGAGCTCGAAGTGTGGAAGGAAAACACTTCGGGCGAGTACGCGCTCCTGAAGACCTACCCGATCTGCCGCTGGTCCGGCGAGCTCGGCCCCAAGGTGAAGGAAGGCGACCGGCAGGCGCCGGAAGGCTTCTACACCATCACCCCGGGCCAGATGAACCCGAACTCCAGCTACTATCTCTCCTTCAATCTCGGCTTTCCCAATGCCTATGACCGCGCCTGGGGCCGCACCGGCGCGCATCTGATGGTGCATGGCGACTGCTCCTCGGCCGGCTGCTACGCGATGACCGACGAGCAGATCCAGGAGATCTTCGCGCTGGGGCGCGAAAGCTTCCAGGGCGGGCAGCGCGCCTTCCAGGTGCAGGCCTATCCGTTCCACATGACGGCCGACAATCTCGCCCGCCACCGCAACAACCCGAACCTGGCCTTCTGGCGCATGCTGAAAGAGGGCAGCGATACCTTCGAGGTGACGCGGCAGCTGCCCAAGGTCGATGTCTGCGGCCGGCGCTATGTGTTCAACGCCACCCCGGCGGACCCGAACGCCCGCTTCGATCCCAACGCGCCGTGCCCGGAATTCACGCAGCCGGGCGGGCTCGGCGAGGCGATCGCGGCGCGCAAGGCGACGGATTCGCAGAAGATAGCCTCCGCCTCCATGCCTGCCGCGCCGGTGAAGACCGGCAAGGATGGCGGCATGAACAAGGTGTTCCTCGCCAAACTGGCCAACCCGCAGGCCAAGGCACCGGGTTCGCTGCCGGCGGTGGTGAAGCCGCCCGGCTCGGATTACGGCGTCGCCACCAACGAGCCGGCGCCGGCCGACAGCATCGCGCTGGCCACCGCCGACCAGGTGCCGATGGCCGCCAATGTGCCGCTGCCGGAGCCGCGCCCTGCCGATGCGCCGGCCGGCCTTGCCCCGCAACTGGCCTCCACCAGCGAAATGTCGCTGTTCGGGCGTCCCGCCCCGGCACCGACCGCACAGGTGGCCTCCCTCGACCAGGGCGGCGCTTCAAGTGGGCTGCTTGCCAGCGTGAACCGCCTGCTCGGCCGCAGCGAGACGCCGGCCGAACCGGCCGTGCCGCTGGCGCCCGCCGCCGCGGCTTCGCCTGCTGCCGAGTCGCCGGCGCCTTCGGGTCTTTCCGCCCTTAGCAACTGGCTGACAGGCAAAAGCGCCGAGCCGGCTCCCGCGCCGGCGGCCTCCGCTGTCGCCCCCGCCGATGTGCCGGTGCCGCCGGTGCGTCCGTCGGCGCCGCGGGCCGCTGCCCCGGCTGCCACGCCGCAGCCGCAGGTGGGCCGGGCAACTTCGGGTGTCGCGCCCGTCGCTGCGGCGAGCGCACCGGTCAGTGCCCCGACGCCGATTGCCGCCGCCGCGCCGGCATCCAATGGCGCGCTGCCCGGTGCCTCGATCCTGTCGACGGGAACGTTCTCCTCGTCTGCGGCGGTGCAGTAGCGCCCCTCTCTCTGGTGACAATCCATCAAGAAAAAAGGCGCCCGCCAAACCGGCCGGCGCCTTTTTTCGTTGGCGGTTGTCCAGCGCGATCGCCGGTGGAGGGGGCTGCCGAGGGTGCCGCTGTCTTTGCCGGAAAGGTGGTGAGTGCGCGCGTCTCAGGGGCGGCCGGTTCTCCGCCTCGCGGTGGAGCGAAGGGGCGGCACCGGCGGATGATTATCCGCGCAGCGCGGTGTGCCGAGGGGCTCCTTAGCCTTTACCTGGCGAGCGGAGGGAAGGCGCCGGGGCCGTGCGCAACCCGTCTCCTTGCCAGAGCCCGACGCTCAGGCGATGGCACAGCTGTGGATGGCGGCCACCCGCCAGCCGGAGGCCGTCAGGCGCCACACCCGGCTGAATCGCAGCGCCGCGGTGAACGGCACGCCCCCGGCGATGCCCTCGGCATCGGCGCGTAGCACCGTGTGGACGTTGTGCGCGTCGAGCGCGCGGATCCGCAGATCGGAGAAGGCGACGCGGTGCAGCCGCAGCGTGCCCGAGCGGTGCAGGTCGAGGTCGGCCTGTTTGTCGAGGATGCGGCCGGACATGTCGACGAACACCATGTCGTCGGCCAGCAGGGCATCGAGCGCCGCGACGTCGCCGGCGAGCGCCGCCAGGCGGAGGCGCTCCTCCGCCGCGGCGATCTCGTCGAGGATGCCGGCCGCCGCGATCATGTGAAGCGGCCGTGGCAGTGCTTGTATTTCAGGCCGGAGCCGCAGGGACAGGGCTCGTTGCGTCCCACACGGCCCCAGCTCGCCGGGTCGCTCGGGTCGCGGGCCGGCTCCGCCGGGGCGAGGGTCGCCGCGTCGAAACTCTCACCGGCCAGTTGAGCGAACTCGTCTTCGCCGGTCATGGCATCGATATGATGCGCGCTCATCATCGGCGGCTCCTCCGGCGGCGGCGCGGTCATGATCTCCACCCGCATCAGCTGGGCGGTGACCGCCTCGCGCAGGCTGGCGAGCATCGCCTCGAACAGCTGGAAGGCTTCCGACTTGTACTCGTTCAGCGGGTCGCGCTGGCCGTAGCCGCGCAGGCCGATCACCTGGCGCAGATGGTCGAGGGTGACGAGATGCTCGCGCCAGAGATGGTCGAGCGTCTGCAAGAGGATCGACTTCTCGACATAGCGCATGATCTCGGGGCCGTATTTGGCCGCCTTCGCCGCCATCGCCTCGTCGGCGCGGGCCTGGATGCGCTGGCGCAGCTCCTCGTCGGCGATGCCTTCCTCGTGGCCCCACTCGACCACCGGCAGGTCGAGGCCGAGCACGTTACGCAGCTGCTCGGCAAGCCCGGCGGTATCCCATTGCTCGGGATAGGCGGTGGGCGGCACGTGCTTGGCGACGATGTCCTCGATGATGCCGTGGCGCATCTCGGCGACGGTCTCGGCGACGTCCTCGTCCTGCATCAGCTCGACGCGCTGCTCGAACACCACCTTGCGCTGGTCGTTCATCACGTCGTCGTATTTCAGCAGGTTCTTGCGGATGTCGTAGTTGCGCGCCTCGACCTTCTGCTGCGCCTTCTCCAGCGCCCGGTTGATCCAGGGATGGATGATCGCCTCGCCTTCCTTGAGGCCGAGCTTCTGCAGCATGCCGTCGAGCCGGTCCGACCCGAAGATGCGCATCAGGTCGTCTTCCAGCGACAGGAAGAAATGCGAGTGGCCGGGATCGCCCTGACGGCCGGAACGACCGCGCAGCTGGTTGTCGATGCGTCGGCTCTCGTGGCGCTCGGTGCCGATGACGTAGAGCCCGCCCGCCTCCAGCGACTTCTTCTTCAGCCGCGCGATCTCGTCGCGGATGGCCTGCTCAGCGCTGGCGCGCTGCTCGCCCTCGGGCAGGTCGGCAAGCTCGTGCGAGATGCGCATGTCGGCATTGCCGCCGAGCTGGATGTCGGTGCCGCGGCCGGCCATGTTGGTGGCGATGGTGATGGCGCCGGGCACGCCGGCCTGGGCGACGATGTAGGATTCCTGCTGGTGGTGGCGGGCGTTCAGCACCGCGAACACCTTGTCGTCGGCCTTGCCCTGATCGCCGTCATAAAGCGGGCGGAAGGCGTCCGGGTCGCTGAAGTCCTTCTGCTTGAAGCCGCGCTTCTTGAGCAGTTCGGCGAGCAGTTCGGACTTCTCGATCGAGGTGGTGCCGACCAGCACCGGCTGGCCGCGCTGCTTGCAGTCGGTGATCAGCTCGATGATGGCGTTGTATTTCTCGTTCGCCGTCCGGTAGACCTCGTCGTCGTCGTCGATACGCTTGACCGGCAGGTTGGTCGGGATCTCGATGACTTCGAGATTGTAGATGTCCTGGAACTCCGCCGCCTCGGTATTCGCCGTGCCGGTCATGCCGGCCAGCTTCTCATACATGCGGAAGTAGTTCTGGAAGGTGATGGAGGCCAGAGTCTGGTTTTCCGGCTGGACCTGCACGCGCTCCTTGGCCTCCAGCGCCTGATGCAGGCCCTCGGAGTAGCGGCGGCCCGGCATCATGCGGCCGGTGAACTCGTCGATGATGACCACCTCGTCATTGCGGACGATGTAGTCCTTGTCGCGCTGGAACAGCGTGTGGGCGCGCAGCGCCTGGTTGACGTGGTGCACCACCGAGACGTTCTCGACGTCGTACAGGCTGTCGCCCTTGAGCAGGCCGGCGTCGCGCAGCAGGGTCTCGATCTTCTCCATGCCGCCCTCGGTCAGGGCGACGGAGCGCTGCTTCTCGTCGACGTCGTAATCCTGCTTCGACAGCTTTGGAATGTAGGTGTCGATGGTGTTGTAGAAATCCGAGCGGTCGTCGAGCGGGCCGGAGATGATCAGCGGCGTCCGCGCCTCGTCGACCAGGATCGAATCGACCTCGTCGACCACTGCGAAATAATGCGGGCGCTGCACCATCTGGTTCAGCTCGTACTTCATGTTGTCGCGCAGATAGTCGAAGCCGAGCTCGTTATTGGTGGCGTAGGTGATGTCGCAGGCATAGGCCTCGCGGCGCTCATTGTCGTCCATGCCGTGGACGATGATGCCGGTGGAGAGGCCGAGGAAGCGGTAGACGCGGCTCATCCATTCGGCGTCACGGCGCGCGAGGTAGTCGTTCACGGTGACGACATGCACGCCCTTGCCGGTCAGCGCGTTGAGATAGACCGGGGCGGTGGCGACCAGCGTCTTGCCTTCGCCGGTGCGCATCTCGGCGATGCCGCGCTCGTGCAGCACCATGCCGCCGATGAGCTGGACGTCGAAATGCCGCTGGCCGAGCGCGCGCCGGGCGGCCTCGCGCACGGTGGCGAAAGCGGGCACCAGCAGGTCGTCGAGGCTGGTGCCATTGGCGAACTGCTCCTTGAACTGCGCGGTGCGGGCGCGCAGTTCCTCGTCGGTCAGCTTCACCAGCTCCGGCTCGAGCGCGTTGATGGCGGCGACTTTCGGCTGGTAGCCGCGCACGCGGCGGTCATTGGCCGATCCGAAGAGCTTTCGCGCGAGAGCGCCGAACATGAGGCTTCCAATCCGTTCCCGCCAAGTCGGAGAACGAAGCGCGGCGGTGACGGGCCGCCGGCCCCGCTTGTCGCAGGCTCCCGCCGGCCGGGAGCATCTGCCGGTTCACCGAAACCCCTTTTGCGGCCGAAATGGGTCTTTCGAACGAAGCCGACACGCCTCGCGAGCGGTCGCCAGCGTCACAAAGACGCGAGCGACCGGAAGGCTTCGCGGTGCGTGCCACACTTATGAACGGGTTTAGGGGTTGTCAATCGCAGGCGCGACGCCCTTTTCATGCCGATACCGGAGAGAGGGGCGCTTGCAACCGACCACGTTCCGGGCCAGCTTTCGCCCGCCCGTACCGCGGACAACCGCAAACCTGCGAGGAACGCTTTCCATGACCCCCACCCGTCCGCACGCCACCAAGGCGCCGATCCGCGCGCGCGCCCTGATGGGCGCCGGTGCGCTCGCCCTGATCCTCGGCGCCGCGCTCGTCCTGCCGGGCGCCCCCGTTCAGGCGCAGACGGCGCCTGCGGCTCCCGCACAGGCCGCTCCCGCACAAGCCGCTCCCGCACAAGCCGCGCCCGCGCAGGCCGCCGACACCGTGCTCGCCACCGTCAACGGCACGGCGATCACCCGCGCCGACGTGACCGCTGCCGCCGTCGAGCTGGGGCCGAACCTGCCGCCGCAGATCCAGGGCCCGGCCCGCGACGAATATGTGCTCGGCTTCCTGATCGACCTCACCGCCATGGCCCAGGCGGCCGAGGTGCAGAAGCTGGACGAGACCGAGGATTTCAAGCGCCAGCTCGACTTCATCAAGAAGCGCGTGCTGATGCAGGCGGCGCTGGAGCAGGCGGCGAAGGCGGCGGTGACCGACGAGGCGCTGAAGAAGACCTATGAAGAAGCGCTGAAGCAGCAGAAGCCGGAAGAGGAGGTGCATGCGCGCCACATCCTGTTCCGCGCCGACGCCAACGACAAGGCGGCCTCCGAGGCGGCGGAGAAGAAGGCCAAGGACGTCGAGGCGCGGCTGAAGAAGGGCGAGGATTTCGCCAAGCTGGCCAGCGAGCTCACCGAGGATCCCTCGGGCAAGCAGGATGGCGGCGATCTCGGCTTCTTCACCAAGGACCAGATGGTGCCGGAATTCGCCGAGAAGGCGTTCTCGATGAAGCCGGGCGACATTTCCGAGCCGGTGAAGACCCAGTTCGGCTGGCATGTCATCAAGGTGGAGGAGAAGCGCCAGAAGCCGCTGCCGACCTTCGACGAGGTGCGGCCGCAGATCGAGCAGTATCTGGTGCAGAAGGCGCAGGCCGACGCGGTGCAGAAGACCCGCGACGCCGCCAAGGTGGAGAAGACCGCCGCGGCGCCGAAGCCTTCCGACCTGACCACCCAGCCGGCCGCGCCCGCCGAGGCGCCGAAGCCGGCGCAGTGAGTTTGGTCTCCGGGCGGCGGCTTCGTGGCGCTGTCCGGGCCACGTGACGGGAGGCCGTCCGGCGCGCGCTGGGCGGCCTTCTCGCATTGTTCAAGGCCGACTTTTCTTGCGCGGAGAACGGTGGAACGGATGCCATCGGAGACGCCCGCCCCGAGTTACTTCCCGTGAAAGGCGATTTCCGCACATCCCCGGCCGCTCGCCATCTTCCATCCGGCCGCCGGGGCACTGCTCGGACCCAGGGCGTTCGCCGACCGTCGCTCAGCGCCGCGTCACGCCGCGTGCGATCTGGCGGGCGAAGGAATTGAACCCCTCGAGGTCGTCGTCGAGTCGGCGGACCAGCAGCCGCGCCCACAGGAAGCCGCTGACGATGTCGAGCGTGGTGTCGAGGTCGAAGCCCTCGTCGAGCTCGCCGCGCGCGCGGGCGCGCTCGAACACCGCCGCGACGTGGTGGCGCCGCTCGCCGAGGAAGCTGCGCAGCGCCTCGAGCGCCGATGGCTCGGACTGGGCCTCGGCGATGATGGAGCGGAAGATGTCGCCGGCCGGTGTCTCCCGCCAGAACCGGGAGACGCTGCAGAGCATGGAGGCGAGGTCGCCCTCCAGCGTGCCGGTGTCGTCGTCTGTGAGCACGAGCTTCTGGCGGGCATAGACGTCGAGCAACAGTGCCGCCTTGCCGTTCCACCAGCGATAGATGGTCGGCTTGCCGGCGCCGGCGCGCTTCGCAACCTGCTCGATGGAGAAGCCGGCATAGCCGGCCTCGGCGAGCAGGTCCTGCGCAGCGTCGAGGATGGCGTCGGCGGACGCCTTGCTCCGGCGGGGACCCGCCGAGGTGCGGCCGGCGGCGCCGGGGCGCGCCGTGCCGGGCTCGGATCGGTCGTCGCGAAGGGCGGGCCTCGGTTCGGCGGGTGCGTCATTCATGGCGGCAGGCTCTGCGGGTCGGACATCCGGGCTGCATTGTAGCGCCGTTCCTCAACTTGACAAAACGAAACGGATCGTTTTAATATACGAAACGTTCCGTTTCGTATAGGCGTCCTCCATGGCACAGGCACCCAATTTCTCGCGCTCCCGTTTCACTGTGGCTGTGATGCTGGCGGTCTACCCGCTGGTCACCGCGCTGCTCTACGCCGTCATGCCCCTCACGCCCGACTGGCCGCTGTGGATGCGCACGCTGGTGGTGGTGCCCGTGATGGCGGTGGCCATGGTGTGGGTGCTGATCCCCCGTATCCACCGTCATCTCAGCCTCTGGCTGCATCCCTGATCGCCGGCATCCCCCGTCCGAGGCGGGCGGGAGCCTCCGCATCCACGAGCGCGTCGCCGTCTTGCCGCGCGCCCGTCTTGCCGCGCCCGTCTTGCGGATGTCGCGCGCTTGGGGCACATCCGTGCGGCCTCGTTCCCGCCCGGAGTTGCCCCGCATGGCCCATGACGCTCCCGTCTCCCCCCTCGCGCCCAAAAGCGTTCCCGATGTTGGCCCGATCGAGGGCGTGCGCTTCGCCACCGCGGCGGCGGGCATCCGCTACAAGGGCCGTACCGACGTGCTGTTGCTGGCGCTCGACGAGGGCACGACGGTGGCGGGGGTGTTCACCAAGTCGAAATGCCCTTCCGCGCCGGTGGAGTGGTGCCGGGACAACCTGCCCGGCGGGCTCGCCCGCGGCCTGGTGGTGAATTCTGGCAACGCCAACGCCTTCACCGGCCAGAAGGGCCGCGAGGCGACCGCGCTGACCGCCAAGATCGCCGCCAAGGCGCTGGGTTGTGCCGAGGCCGAAATCTTCCTTGCCTCCACCGGGGTAATCGGCGAGCCGCTCGACGCCACCAAATATGACGGCGTGCTCGAGGCGACCGCCGCCCGGCTGGCGCCGCTGCCCTGGATCGACCCGGCGCGGGCGATCATGACCACCGACACCTTTCCCAAGCTGGCCACCGCCACCGCCAGCATTGGCGGGGTGAGCGTGACCATTGCCGGCATCGCCAAGGGCGCCGGCATGATCGCCCCGGACATGGCCACCATGCTGTCCTTCGTGTTTACCGACGCGCCGATCGCCGCCCCCGCGCTGCAGGCGCTGCTGTCGCGCGGGGTCACCGACAGTTTCAACGCCGTGACCATCGATGGCGACACCTCGACCTCCGACACGCTGATGCTGTTCGCCACCGGCACGGCCGAAAAGCGCGGCGCCCCGCGCATCACCGAGGCCACCGACCGGCGGCTGTCCTCCTTCCGCAAGGCGCTGACCACGGTGCTGGCCGATCTGGCCGAGCAGGTGGCGCGCGACGGCGAGGGCGCCCGCAAGCTGGTGAAGATCGAGGTGACGGGTGCCACTTCCAAGCGCTCGGCGCGGCGCATCGCCATGTCGATCGCCAATTCGCCGCTGGTGAAGACGGCGGTGGCCGGCGAGGACGCCAATTGGGGCCGCATCGTCATGGCAGTCGGCAAGGCCGGCGAGCCGGCCGAGCGCGACAAGCTGTCGATCTCGTTTGGCGGCATCCGCGTCGCCCATGAAGGCGCGCGCGATCCCTCTTATGACGAGGCGCAGGTCTCGACCTATATGAAGAACGACGTCATCGACATCCAGGTCGACATCGGCCTCGGCGGCTCGTCCGACCGGGTGATGACCTGCGATCTCACCAAGGAATATGTCGCCATCAACGGCGACTACCGGTCGTGAAGCTCGTCCTGGTCGCCGCTTGCGCACTGGTGGATGCCGACGGGCGGGTGCTGCTCGCCCAGCGGCCGGAAGGCAAGCAACTCGCCGGCCTGTGGGAATTTCCCGGCGGCAAGGTCGAGCCCGGCGAGCGGCCGGAGGAATGCCTGATCCGCGAACTCGCCGAGGAGCTCGGCATCACGGTGAAGGAGCCGTGCCTGGCGCCGCTGACCTTCGCCAGCCATACCTATGAGAGCTTCCAGCTGCTGATGCCGCTGTGGATCTGCCGGCGCTGGGATGGCCAGGCGCAAGGCCGCGAGGGCCAGAAGCTCGCCTGGGTGCGGGCGGGCCGGCTGCGCGACTATCCGATGCCACCGGCCGACGAGCCGCTGATTCCGGTGCTCATCGACCTGCTCGGGCCGGGGCGGGACTAGAACCCTTTGGTTCAGCGAGGCTCTAGGAGCCTTCCCCGGGCAGCTTGTGCTCCGCCGCCTTCAGCGCGTCGGCGAGCCGCAGCTTGGCGGAGCCGGGGCGCAGCGGCTTCTGCTGGCTGTCATGCGGGCCCCAGCCGGAAATCCAGGCGATCTCGAACGTTGCCCGCAGCCGCCCGTCCGGATCGGCGAAGCGCTCGGCATAGACCTCGAACAGCCGGGCGAGCGTGGCGCGGCGCAGCGGCGCGCGGCGGCGGGCGTTGAGCGGGTTGGCGGCGCCCATGCGGCGCAGGTCGGCCATCAGCGCCAGCGGGTGATCGTAGCGCACCACCACGCGGTCGACATCGGTGACCGGCAGGGCGAGGCCGGCGCGCTGGACCAGGCCGCCGAGGTCGCGCAAATCGGCAAACGGCGCCACCCGCGGCGAGATGCCGCCGGTGGTGTCGCTCTCGGCAATGGCGAAAGCCTCGCGCAGCTCGGCCAGCGTGCCGGCACCGAACAGGCAGGCCAGCAGCAGCCCGTCCGGCCGCAGCGCGCGGCGGATCTGGGCCAGCGCGCCGGGCAGGTCGTTCACCGTCTGCAGCGCGAGGGCGGAAACCACCAGATCGAGCGAGGCCGGGCCGAAGGGCGGCAGTTCCGGATCGGCCGCGGCATCGTTGTCCACGCGCTCGGGCGGACCGAAGGTGAACAGCCGGCCGATGCTCGGGATGGCGGCGAGGGCGCGGGCAAGGGCGGCGGTGGGTGTGCCGAGATCGGCGGCGACGGCGAATTGCCGGCTCACCGCGCCGAGCCGGTCGGCGAGGTCCTCGGCGACGCGGTCGATGAGGAAGGTTTCCGGGCCGAGCGCCAGTGCCCGCCGCCGCCGGGCGGCGAGGGCGCGGGAATCGAAGATCTGATGGGGGGCTGAGGATTCGGGACCGGACATGTGCGACGCTCCTTGCCCCTGCCATAGGCCGATGCGGGCGTCGGGTCAAAGCACCCACTCAGGAGATTCGGCGGGGAAGGCGGTCCTGCCCGCCGGGTGAAGGGGCGCCGGGCGGATCGGCCCGCTCAGCCCGGTAGCGCTTCATGGCGGCCATGCTTGGCGCTGCCTCGTCGAGCGGGGAGGCAGGGCGTCGGGCTCGCGGCGGCGCCTTTGCTGTCCCGGCGATCGCCCCGCTCTCCAGATCGATAAGAAAGTTCTCTGCGTCCAATGAGTTGGAGTGGATCCTCCTTTCTATGGACGTTCAGCTTTCGCCGAACATGCTCTAGTATGGCGGCATGGACGATGCCGCGCCCGATCCTGGCCGCCTTGCCGATGCGCTCGCCGCCGCCTTCACGCGGATGGGGCGGGGAACGTTGCGCGCGCTCACGTCCTTCGGCCAGGCCGGGCTCGACTATGCACTGCCGCCGACCTGCATGGCCTGCACGCGCGCCGTGAGCGAACCGGGCGGGCTGTGCGCCTCCTGCTGGGGGCGGCTGGACTTCATCACCGAGCCGCTTTGCCACCGGCTCGGCATCCCCCTGCATGAAGGCGAGAGCCGGCTGTCGCCGGCGGCGCTGGAACATCCGCCGGCCTATGGCCGGGCGCGGGCGGCCGCCAGCTTCGGCGAAGTGGCGCGCGATCTGGTGCACGGTCTCAAATATGCCGACCGCACCGATCTCGCCGATCCGCTCGCCGGACTGATGGCGCGGGCGGGAGCGGAACTTCTCCACGATGCCGAGGCGCTGGTGCCGGTGCCGCTGCATCCGCGCCGGCTGTTCCGGCGCCGCTTCAACCAATCGGCGCTGCTGGCGCTGGGGATCGAGCGGCGCAGCGGGGTGCCGATGCGTGCCGGCTGGCTGGCGCGCACGCGGGCGACGACGCCCCAGGTCGGCCTCGACCGGGCGGCGCGGGCCGGCAATGTCGCCGGCGCCTTCGCGGTGCCGGAGGCCGCGCGCGCCGAGGTGGCGGGGCGGTGCATCGTGCTGGTCGATGACGTGCTGACCACCGGGGCGACCATCGACGCCTGCGCCAAGGCGCTGATGCGCGCCGGGGCGAAGCGGGTGGATGTGCTGGTGTTCGCGCGGGTTGTTGACGCAGTGACGACGCCCATATCATAGAACGACGGCTTCGCGCCCGCGGCGACACGGCGGGGCGGGCAGGAATGGCGCGGGAGGAATGCCATGGCGCAGATCGAGATCTACACGACCTACACCTGTCCCTATTGCCATGCCGCCAAGGATCTCCTGAAGCGCAAGCGCGCCACCTTCTCCGAGATCAACGTCGCCGGCGACCCGGTGATGCGCTCCACCATGTCCGGCCGCGCCAATGGCCGCACCAGCGTGCCGCAGATCTTCATCGACGGGCAGCATGTCGGCGGCTGCGACGATCTTTATGCGCTCGACGAGGCTGGCCAGCTGGACCCGCTGCTCGCCCGCTGACCCCTCCGCCCAACCGAGTTCAGGCCATGACCGCTTCCGTTTCCGACGCCGCTTCCCGACCGCTGCATCTCGGCGCGCCCTTCAAGGCGGCGCTGGTGCAGATGCGCACCGCCAAGAGCGTCGCGGCCAATGTCGAGGCGGCCTCCGGGCTGATCCGGGCGGCAGCGGCCGAGGGGGCGACTTATGTGCAGACGCCGGAAATGACCGGCACCATGGAGGAAAACCGGCAGGCGCTGTTCGCGGTGCTGCAGGAGGAGGAGACCGACCCGGCGCTCGCCGCCTTTCGCGCGCTGGCCAAGGAGCTCGGCATCCATCTGCATATCGGCTCGCTGGCGATCAAGGCGGGCTCGCACCGGGCGGCCAACCGCTCCTTCCTGATCGGGCCGGCCGGCGCGATCCTCGCCCGCTACGACAAGATCCACATGTTCGACGTCGACCTGCCCAATGGCGACGTCTATCGCGAATCCGAGGCCTATCGCCCCGGCGAGATCGCCGTGCATGCCGATCTGCCGGAGATCCGCATCGGCCTGACCATCTGCTACGACCTGCGCTTCCCGGCGCTGTTCCGGGCGCTGGCCGAGGCGGGGGCGGGGATGCTCGCCGTGCCGGCCGCCTTCACCAAGACCACCGGCGAGGCGCACTGGCATGTGCTGTTGCGCGCCCGCGCCATCGAGACCGGCTCCTTCGTGCTTGCCGCCGCGCAAGGCGGCACCCATGAGAACGGGCGCGAGACCTTCGGCCATTCGCTGATCATCGATCCGTGGGGGCGCATCCTCGCCGAGGCCGGCACCGAGCCGGGCTTCATCTCGGCGGTGATCGACCCGGCCGAGGTGGCGGCGGTGCGCCGGCGCATTCCCTCGCTGGAGAACGGGCGGCGCTTCGAGCTTCTGCCCGAGCCGGGTGCGGGACGGCTGCATCTGGCGGCATCCGGCCCGGCGCCGGCGGGAGACGCGGCATGATCCTCTATTCGCTCTGCTGCGAAAAGGAGCACGCCTTCGACAGCTGGTTCCGCGATTCCGCCGCTTATGACCAGCAGAAGGCGCGCGGGCTGGTGGCTTGTCCGGTCTGCGGTTCCACGCAGGTGGAAAAGAGGCTGATGGCCCCGGCGCTCGGTGCCGGCGCGCGCAAGCGCGAGGTGGAGCCGGCGCCGGCATCGGAACCGGCCGTGGTCGAGCGGGGCGTGCCGGAAAAGCTCGCCATTCTCTCCGAGAAGGAACAGGCGCTGCGGGCGATGCTCCGCGCGGTGCGCGAGCAGGTGGTCAGGAATTCCGACTATGTCGGCGAGGAGTTCGCGACGCTCGCCCGGCAGATGCATGAGGGCGAGGTGGAGCAGCGCTCGATCTATGGCGAGGCCAGTTCCGAGGAGGTGCGCGCGCTGATCGAGGACGAGATCGAGGTGATGCCGCTGCCGAGCCTGCCGGACGAGCGCAACTGAGGCCGACGGCGCCGCTTATGGGAATGTCCATGCAGGCGGCGGCTCGACTGGCCCTGGTTCTGGCTGTGGGGGGAACGCTGCACGCCAGCCCGACGCAGGCGCAGGGCACGATGCCGGCCCGGCCGCATCTCTACGAACTCATCAGCCGGGAACCCTATCGTTCGACCTGGAACCGGCTGATCGCCCCGGTGCTGAAGAACGACCGCTGGCTCAAGGGCGCGCGGGGAGTGTGGGTGCCGCTGCAGCCGGTCGCGCTGAACGGCGTGCGCGTCAACATCTACGTGCTCTGCAAGCCGACCGGCTGCGTTTACGGCAAGATCAGCGCCATTTTCGCAGCCGACGGGCACCGGGCCTATGGCGCCTTCCGCAATGCCACCGGCACGCAGATCCTCGGCTCTCCCCCGCTCGCCGAGCACAAGGCGCTGCTGGCGGCGCTGCACTAGCTGGAATTGGCCCGAGGGCTTCAGCCGCCCGCGGGCGCGGGTGCCGGCGGGCCGGGCGGTGCCGCGCTTGCCTTCAGGATCTCGGGCAGAAGCCGGCTGCGCAGGCCCTCGGCGTCGATGGGGCCGATATATTTGTAGGCGATGCGCCCGTCGCGGCCGATGACGAACGTC
The DNA here is from genome assembly GCF_018390605.1 of Ancylobacter defluvii. GTDB lineage: Bacteria > Pseudomonadota > Alphaproteobacteria > Rhizobiales > Xanthobacteraceae > Ancylobacter > Ancylobacter defluvii. The sequence goes on along the minus strand of NZ_JAHBGD010000012.1, from coordinate 69,783 downwards.
TCCGGCACGCCATAGACGCCCCATTCGATGGCGGCCCGGCCATTGGGGTCCACGCCGACCGCGGCATAGGGATTGCCGAAGGTGCCGAGGAAGCGGCGGGCATTGCCGGCCTCATCCTTGTAGTTGAGGCCGACCAGACGGAAGCCCGGCATTTGCGACAGCTGCACCAGGAAGGGATGCTCGTCGCGGCAGGGCACGCACCAGGAGGCGAAGACGTTGAGCACCGTCACCTCGCCCATGCCGATGGCGCCGGCGGGCAGGCCCGGCACCGGCACGCCGTCGCGGGCCAGCCCTTCCAGCGGCGGCAGGTCGAGCGCCGGGGCCGGACGGCCGATCAGCACCGAAGGCAGGCGGGAGGGATCGCCGGAGAACAGCCGGCCGTAGAACAGCACCACCAATGCCAGGAACAGCGCCAGCGGCAGCAGGAGCAGCAGGCGGCGGCGCAGCGGCGAGCGGGCTTCCGCAGGCGGGTTACCGGCCATTGCCGGCACCCGTGCTGGAGCGGCGGCGGATGCCGCGGGCTTCCATCGCCGCCAGCCGGCGACGTACGGCGCGGCCATCGAGCGCGATCCACAGCGCGAGGGCGGCGATCGCCAGGGCGCTGGCGCCATAGGCGGCGGCGATGAAGAAGGCGTGGGTGTCGGCCATTTGAAAGCGCCCTATGCGTGCACGGCTTCGGCGGCGGTGCGCGCTTCCAGCACGCGGAGCCGCCGGCGCAGGATCTCGGTGCGCATGGCGGCGAGGTGCAGCGTCAGCATCAGCAGGGTGAAGCCGAGCGCGGTGGCGAATAGCGGCCACAGCAGGCTCGAATGAATGCTCGGCCCGCCCATGCGGAACACCGAGGCCGGCTGGTGCAGCGTGTTCCACCAATCGACGGAGAATTTGACGATCGGCACATTGATGAAGCCGACCAGCGTCAGCACCGCGGCGGCGCGGCCGGCCTGGTTGGGGTCGTCGATCGCCGAGCGCAGCGCCAGCAGGCCGAGATAAAGCAGCAGCAACACCAGCATGGAGGTGAGGCGCGCGTCCCACACCCAATAGGTGCCCCACATCGGCCGGCCCCACAGCGAGCCGGTGACGAGGCACAGAAAGGCGAACAGCGCGCCGATGGGAGCGAGCGCCTTGTGGGCGACATCGGCCAGCGGATGGCGCCAGACCAATATGCCGAGCGAGGAGAGGGCGAGCAGCGAATAGCCGAGCATGGCGAGCCAGGCGAAGGGCACATGAATGTACATGATGCGCACCGTCTCGCCCTGCTGGTAATCGGCGGGCGCGCGGAAGGCGAGCAGGAAGCCGATAGCCAGGGTGACGGCGGTGGCGGCGGCGAGCCACGGCAGCACCCGCCCGGAGAGGGCGAGGAAACGGGTGGGGTTCGCAAGGTCCATCAGCGCCATAGCGCGGTTCTAATCCGCGCCGGGCGGGCCGGCAACATGGCGGGGGTGCGGCGGAACGCGTATGTGATGCTGCGCAAGGGCCAGGGGTCGGCGTGCAGCCGGCCATGCGTGGCGGGTTGGACCGACGTTGTGCTTCGTCGTCGCGCCGCCAGCGGCGCCTTCGGTCCGGCGTCCGTGCAGCGCCCGCATGAGGCGGCAGGGCAGGGGGCCGGAACCCGCCGGCAAAGGCCGGTGGCAAAGGGGACTAGGGTTCCGCTGGTGCTGCCCGTCGACAAGGGAGCGAGCGGCCATCCAAGCCGCCCGCAATGTGGGCAGGCGGGCGATCTCCTTGCCGGGATGTCCTTCAGGCGCACATGTGCAGCCGTCTGGCGAAGGGTGCCGGATATTGCGTAACGTCATGACGCGGCTAGCGAATGTCTTCGAGCCGTGCGGCAGCGGCGGCAGGGGAGTCGCCGAAGGCGTCCATGGCTTGAACTTCTTGCCCGGGAATGCCACCAGACATTGCCGGACCGCCAATCCGGCGGCGTCACGACGCCGTGAAGCGCGGCCTCCGCCATGTCCGGGCCACATCCGCCCGTTTGAACGACGCTTCGATTCGAGGCTGGAGATTCGATGCCCGTGAAACGCGCCGCCCTCATTCCGCTTGCGCTCGCCGTCTTCGCCACCCTGCCGGCGGCGGGGGGCCAGGCCAAAACCACCGCCGAGCAGATGCTGATGCTGGATCCCGCCGCGCGGGTGGAGCAGCGCTGCAATTCGCGCGGCATGGGCGAGATCGAACGCGAGCATAAAAGCCTGCATCCCGACGAACTGGTGGCCTATGCCTATGCCAACACCAAGCTGAACAAGCAGCATCTGGTGGCCAGCGGCGCGGCGGTGCGCAGCGGCAGCACCTGGTACCACATGTCCTACAGCTGCGAGACCGCCCATGACGGGATGGACATCAAGTCCTTCTCCTATCAGCTCGGCGAGGCGATCCCCCGCTCCGAATGGGAGGCGCATTATCTGGTGGCGCCATGACCGGTGCCGGGCACCGCAATTCGGCGCTTTCCATGGCTTTGCCGCGGGTTTCCTTGACTTCGTCACACTTGGCTTGTAGACCCCCGCCATTCTCGCACGATCCGCGAGCCGTCCCACCGCCCGGCCCTTGAGGCCGGAGGTTCCCGCCCGACAGCGCGATGCGCCCTCGGGCGCGTTCGGCATTGCGTGGTCTCCGGCGTGAAAATGGAGCCCGAACGCATGTTCGATTCACTGAGCGACCGCCTTGGCGGCATACTCGACCGGCTGAAGAAGCGCGGCGCCCTCTCCGAGGCCGACGTCGGCGAGGCCATGCGCGAGGTGCGCCGGGCGCTGATCGAGGCCGACGTGGCGCTCGATGTGGTGCGTTCGTTCACCGACAAGGTGCGCACCCGCGCGGTCGGCGCCGAGGTGGTGAAATCGGTCACCCCCGGCCAGATGGTGGTGAAGATCGTCCATGACGAGCTCATCGCCATGCTCGGCTCCGACGCCAAGCCGATCGACCTCGAGGCCGCCCCGCCGGTGCCGGTGCTCATGGTCGGCCTGCAGGGTTCGGGCAAGACAACCTCCACCGCCAAGATCGCCAAGCGCCTGAAGGACCGGGTCGGCCGCAAGGTGCTGATGGCCTCGCTCGACACCCGCCGCCCGGCGGCGATGGAGCAGCTTGCCACGCTCGGCAAGCAGGTCGGCGTCGAGACGCTGCCGATCGTCGCCGGCCAGTCGGCGGTGCAGATCGCACGGCGTGCGATGGAAGCCGCCCGGCTCGGCGGCTTCGACGTCGTCATGCTCGACACTGCCGGCCGCGTCACCCTCGACGAGGCGCTGATGGCGGAAGTGGCCGAGGTGAAGGCCGCTACCGGCCCGCACGAGGTGCTGCTGGTCGCCGACAGCCTCACCGGCCAGGACGCGGTGAACACAGCCAAGGCATTCGACGAGCGCGTCGGGCTGACCGGCATCGTGCTGACCCGCGCCGATGGCGACGGGCGCGGCGGTGCGGCTCTTTCCATGCGCGCGGTGACCGGCAAGCCGATCAAGCTGATCGGCACCGGCGAGAAGATGGACGCGCTGGAGGATTTCGATCCCCGCCGCGTCGCCGGCCGCATCCTCGGCATGGGCGACGTGGTGTCGCTGGTCGAGAAGGCGGTCGAGAACATCGACGCCGAAAAGGCGATGGCCGCCGCCGAGCGGATGCGCAAGGGCAATTTCGATCTCGACGACCTGCGCATGCAGCTCGACCAGATGGAGAAGCTCGGTGGTCTCGGCGGGCTGATGGGCATGCTGCCCGGCATCGGCAAGCTGAAGAACCAGATGGCCAATGCCAATCTCGACGACAAGGTGATCCGTCGCCAGAAAGCGGTCATCGATTCGATGACCAAGAAAGAGCGGCGCAACCCGAAGTTGCTGGACGCCTCGCGCAGGAAGCGCATCGCCGCTGGTTCCGGCACCAAGGTCGAGGACGTCAACAAGCTGATGAAGATGCACCGCCAGATGGCGGACATGATGAAGGCGATGGGTGCCTCGGCCGGCGGCAAGCGCGGTGGCCCGATGGCCGGTCTCGCCAACATGTTCGGACTGGGTGGCGGTATGCCCAAGCCCGAGGACCTCGCCAAGCTCGCCGAGAAGATGCCCGGCGGCATGGGCGGCGGCGGGCTCCCCGCGAAATTCCCCGGCAACCTTTCCGGACTTCCGGGCGGTTTTCCGGGCCTCGGCAACAAGCCGGGCGGGCTTCCGGGCCTTCCGGGCTTCCCGCCGAAGAAGAAGTGAAATCGACGCCGGCCCTGTGCCGGTTCGCCTATTGAAGACTGAAAGGAAAAGACAATATGTCCCTGAAGATCCGTCTCGCCCGTGGTGGCGCCAAGAAGCGTCCCTATTACCGCATCGTCGTTGCCGATTCGCGCTCCCCGCGCGATGGCCGCTTCATCGAGAAGATCGGCACCTTCGATCCGCTGAAGCCCAAGGACGCCGCCGACCGCTTCACCCTCGACGTCGAGAAGGCCAAGTCCTGGCTCGCCAAGGGCGCCCAGCCGACCGACCGCGTCGCCCGCTTCCTCGATTCGCTTGAGCTGGTGAAGCGCGAGAAGCGCAACAACCCGGAGAAGGCTGTCCCCGGCAAGAAGGCGCAGGAGCGTTCCGCCGCTGCCGCCAAGGCCGCTGAAGCCGCGGCCGCCGCAGCCGCTGCCCCGACCGAGTGATCGGACCACGGTTGGACGTCTGGAATGCGATGCGTGTTCCAGACGTCGGATCGTGTTGAACTCCTGACCTCCCCCTTACCGAGGGAGCGCTCTTTCGTTGGAGCGATAGGTTGGGCTTGAACCTGGGAGCAGGCCGTTATGGGTGGTCTGCTCACATCCTCTGCGTCGAGGAGTGCTTCTTTTCGTTCGAGCGGCAGGCCGATCGCTTTCGCAGGCATCGTTTTCCGTGCGATCGAAAACGGGGACACACTCACGGACCGCGAGTGCGCCATGCCGAATGACCGCGTTCTTCTCGCCCGTATCGGCGCGCCGCATGGCGTGCGCGGCGAGGTGCGCCTGTTCATCTTCGCGCAGGATGCCGACTCGCTGTTCGACTATGGTCCGCTGACCGACGAGGCCGGCAAGCGCCGCTTCGAGATCACGGCATTGCGGCCGGCGAAGGAGCATTTCGTCGCCCGGCTGAAAGGCGTCGACACCCGCGAGGCGGCCGAGGCGCTGACAAATGTCGGCCTCCATGTCGAGCGCGCTCTGCTGCCGCCGCCTGACGACGAGGACGACTTCTACCATGCCGACCTGATCGGCCTTGCCGCCGTTACCCTTGAAGGCGACGCCTTCGGCAAGGTGTTGGCGGTGCATGATTTCGGCGCCGGCGACATCCTCGAGATCGCCCCGGAAGGTGGTGGCAAGACGCTGATGCTGCCCTTCACCAAGGCGGTGGTGCCGAGCGTCGATATCAAGGGCGGCCGCGTCGTGGTCGATCCCGGCGAATGGGCGAAAGACGAGACCCCGCCTCCCGAGGCGGACAAGAATTAGGGGTGCGGCACATGTGGCGCGCCTCCCTCGTCACCATCTTCCCCGACATGTTTCCCGGTCCGCTCGGCCTGTCGCTGGCCGGGCGCGCGCTCGGGCAGGGCTGGGCGCTGGAGACCGTCGATCCGCGCGACCAGGCGACGGATCGCCATCGCTCGGTGGACGACACCCCGGCCGGGGGCGGTCCGGGCATGGTGATGCGTGTCGACGTGCTGGCGCGGGCGGTGGACGTCGCCGCACCCGAGGGCGACACACGGCCACGCTTGCTGATGACCCCGCGCGGCAAGCCGCTGACGCAGGCGCGGGTGCGCGAACTGGCGGCGGGCGACGGGGTGGTCATCGTCTGCGGCCGCTTCGAAGGGGTGGACGACCGGCTGGTCGCCGCGCGCGGGCTGGAGGAGGTCAGCGTCGGCGACGTGGTGCTGTCGGGCGGCGAGATCGGCGCGCTGGTGCTGCTGGACGCCTGCGTGCGGCTGTTGCCCGGCGTGATGGGGCATCCCGAATCCGGCACCGAAGAGAGCTTTTCCGCCGGGCTGCTGGAATACCCGCAATATACCCGTCCGCAGAGCTTCGAGGGGCAGGAGATTCCCGCCATCCTGTCGAGCGGCGACCATGCCAAGGTGGCGCGCTGGAGGCACGAGCAGGCGGAGGCGGCTACGCGCGAGCGTCGGCCGGACCTGTGGGCCGTCCACGCCGCGCGGCGTGACAAGCCGGTGACGAATAAGACCAAGGCCCGCGAATAGGGCATGACAAATGCGCCGACATGGCGTATAGGCGCGCCATCACTGTTCCAACTGAAAACAGCAAGAAGCGGACGGCCGGTGGCCGGCCCTGTCCGCAAGAGGTGATATCATGGTCGACATTATCGGACAGCTCGACGCCGAGCAGATCGAGAAGCTCTCCGCCGTCAAGACGATCCCGGACTTCCAGCCCGGCGACACCGTCATCGTCAATGTGAAGGTGAAGGAAGGCGAGCGCACCCGCGTTCAGGCCTATGAAGGCGTGGTGATCGCCCGCTCCGGCGGCGGCATCAACGAGAACTTCACCGTCCGCAAGATTTCCTACGGCGAGGGCGTGGAGCGCGTGTTCCCGATCTTCTCGCCGAACATCGACAGCCTGAAGGTTGTCCGTCGCGGCAAGGTGCGTCGCGCGAAGCTCTATTACCTGCGCGATCGTCGCGGCAAGTCGGCCCGTATCGCCGAGCGCCAGGACAAGAACGCCGGCAAGGGCAAGAAGGGCGCGCCGGTCGCCGCCGAGTGACCCGCTGCCTTTGATAAATGGAACAGACCGAAAGGCCGGGGCTCGCCCCGGCTTTTTTGTTGGCCGGGCGATGAGCGATCGCCGACTCTCGGGATGTTCGGCTCGGATACATCGGATGCCGGGCGCTGTGCATGGCTTACAGCCTCCCGCCGTTTGCCCGGGAGAAGGGGCTTATTCTTTCGGGACGGATGTCGCGCATGCTCGGCGAAGCGCGCATTCCGGTGGCCGGCGGGCGAATTCCGGAAATCGATGCGCCGGTCAGCAGTCCTTGATGTGGCGCACCTTGGTGCGGGTCTGCTGCTCAACGATCAGCGCGCCGTCGCCGAGCACCGCGGCCTGCATCACGGTGGCGAAGTCCGGCTTGCGCAACGGGCAGGTGATCAGCCCCGCTTCCGTCTTCTCCACCGTTCTTTCGGCTACCCGGATGACGCCGAGATCGACGCGGGTACGGCTCTCCAACGCTATCGCCATGACGCCGAAGGCAATGACCAGCACCAGATCGCTCGGGCGTAAACTAGCGAGAAGCATGGCGTTTACCTCTTCGAGACGTTGCTCTGCGAGTGCGTTGCGTATCGCGCGACGTCGTTCGCCAATCATAATGATATGACGCTAGGTTATTTCAATCGGTTTCATTCGGGTACTTGCTGTAATACTGTATACTAATGATATGGGTGCCGACGTCGGCGCGACGGCAACCCTTGCAGGTGCATTGTTCAGTCGGCGGAAAGTTGCTAGAACGTTTCCATGATGAAGTCGGGCACGAGCGGAATTGTCGCACGTCGGATGGCGCAGGCCGTCGCGGATGTCTGCGATGTCGCGCGCCCGGAAGCGCGCCGTCGCCTGCCGACCACCATCGGCTTCGCCGCGGTGCCGGATCATGTCCGGCTGCCGGCGCGATTCTTCGGCCGTTTCACCGCTTGCGCGGTCGCGGGCCTTAGCTGAGCGCCGCCCGGAAGCGCGCCATTCGGCGTCTCGCCTTCCCGGCTGTGCGCTGGTCCGACATGGGCCGATATCCGACCCTTCCCGTTACAATTGCATTCAGCAGCCGAGGATGAGCATGTCCGCTCCCCGCACCCTGTACGACAAGATCTTTGACGACCACATCGTCGACCGCCAGGAGGATGGCACCTGCCTCCTCTATATCGACCGCCATCTGGTGCATGAGGTGACCTCACCGCAGGCCTTCGAGGGCCTGCGCGTCGCCGGCCGCCGGGTGCATGCGCCGACCAAGACGCTCGCCGTGGTCGACCACAATGTGCAGACCACCGACCGGCGCTTCGGCATCGAGGATCCCGAGAGCCGGATGCAGGTCGAGACGCTGGCGGAGAACGCCCGCGACTTCGGCATCGAATATTTCAACGAGCTCGACAAGCGCCAGGGCATCGTCCACGTGATCGGGCCGGAGCAGGGCTTCACCCTGCCGGGCACCACCATCGTGTGCGGCGACAGCCACACCTCGACGCATGGCGCTTTCGGCGCGCTCGCTCATGGCATCGGCACCTCGGAGGTGGAGCATGTGCTCGCCACCCAGACGCTGATCCAGAAGAAGAGCAAGAACATGCGCGTCACCGTCGATGGCAAGCTGCCCGACGGCGTGACGGCGAAGGACGTGACGCTGGCCATCATCGGCACCACCGGCACCGCCGGCGGCACCGGCTTCGTCATCGAATATGCCGGCGAGGTGTTCCGCAACCTCTCCATGGAAGGCCGGATGACGGTCTGCAACATGTCGATCGAGGGCGGCGCCCGCGCCGGCATGGTGGCGCCCGACGAGACCACCTTCGCCTATGTGAAGGACCGCCCCCGCGCGCCGAAGGGTGCCGCCTGGGATGCGGCCCTGCGCTATTGGGACACGCTTCATACAGACGATGGGGCATTCTTCGATAAAGAAGTGCGGCTCGATGGCGCCTCGCTGCCGCCGATCGTCTCCTGGGGCACCAGCCCGGAGGACGTGATTTCGGTGGAAGGCCTGGTGCCCGATCCCGACCTGATCACGGACGAGGGCAAGCGCGAGGCCAAGAAGCGCGCGCTCGCCTATATGGGGCTCACCGCCGGCACCCGGATCACCGACATCGCCATCGACAAGGTGTTCATCGGCTCCTGCACCAATGCCCGCATCGAGGATCTGCGCGCCGCGGCGCAGATCGTTGCCGGCCACACGGTGCGCGAGGGTGTGTCGGGCATGATCGTGCCGGGCTCGGGCCTCGTTAAGCTGCAGGCCGAGGCGGAGGGGCTGGACGCGATCTTCAAGGCCGCCGGCTTCGACTGGCGCGAGCCGGGCTGTTCGATGTGTCTCGCCATGAACGCCGACAAACTCGGCCCGGAGGAGCGTTGCGCCTCCACCTCGAACCGCAATTTCGAGGGCCGGCAGGGCTTCAAGGGCCGCACCCATCTGGTCTCGCCGGCAATGGCGGCGGCGGCGGCGATCGCCGGCCGCTTCGTCGATATCCGCCAGTGGCGCGGCCCGGTCTGAGGCCGCCGCCGTGGCCCCGCATCCCTATGCCGATCCGCCGGAGGACGACGCCGTCGAAATCTGGGGGCGGCGCATCGGGCGGGGCCTTGCCGTCGTCTGCGGGCTCGGCTTCGGCGTGTATCTCATCGTGACCTATCTGCGGTGAGGTCGAACCCGTGAACGCGCTGGCGGACGATCCCATGGCGTGGCGACCGGTCAAGGCGCCGACGCTCGCCATGCTGGAGGTGATGGCGGAGGCGGCCTATGCCCGGCTGCCGAAGCGTTTTCGCGATCTGTGCGGCAATCTCGTCGTGCAGGTCACGGATTTCCCCACCGACGAGGTGCTGGAGGAGATGGAGGCGGAGACGCCTTTCGATCTGCTCGGGCTGTTCCAGGGCGTGGGGCTCGCGCAGGGCTATGAGAGCGCGCCCTTCGCCATGCCCAACATGATCTGGCTCTACCGCCGGCCCATTCTCGACTACTGGGCCGAGCACGACGAGACGCTGGGCAAGATCGTGACGCATGTGCTGATCCACGAGATCGGCCACCATTTCGGCCTCTCCGACGACGACATGGAGCGGCTTGAGGACGAGGCAGGATGAGGGCGGCCGCCCTCACGGACAATCACGGCGCCGCCTGAGAGGCGTGCAGGAGACGAGGATGGACAAGTTCACCACCCTGACCGGGGTCGCGGCGCCGCTGCCGCTGGTCAATGTCGACACCGACATGATCATCCCGAAGCAGTATCTGAAGACGATCAAGCGCACCGGGCTCGGCAAGGGCCTGTTCTCGGAGCTGCGCTATCTCGAGGACGGGTCGGACAATCCGGACTTCGTGCTCAACAAGCCAGCCTACCGGAATGCCAGCATCATCGTCGCCGGCGACAATTTCGGCTGCGGCTCCTCGCGCGAGCACGCGCCGTGGGCGCTGCTCGACCACGGCATACGCTGCGTGATCTCCACCAGCTTCGCCGACATCTTCTACAATAACTGCTTCAAGAACGGCATCCTGCCGATCAAGGTGACCCCCGAGCAGCTGGAAGCGCTGTTCGACGACGCCTCGCGCGGCGCCAACGCCGTGGTGACGGTAGACCTGGAAAGCCAGACCGTCACCGGGCCCGACGGCGGCAGCATCTCCTTCGAGGTCGACCCGTTCCGCAAGCACTGCCTGCTGAACGGCCTCGACGATATCGGCCTGACCCAGGTGAAAGCCGAGAAGATCCACGACTACGAGGCGCAGCTCGCCGCCGACCGTCCCTGGGCGTGAGGCCGGTATCGGCGCCGCCCGAGAGCGATGGCGTCGATTTCCCCGATGCCGGTAACGCACGGCCTTGCGCCGGGCGTCCACGTGTTTTTGCCGGCCGGGCGGTTCAGCTTGCGCGGCGCGAGCGATAAGAAGGAAGGTGCGGCCGGTCCGGCCGTGGCCCTCTCTGGAGCTTCGTCATGCGCCGTCTTATCTCCACTGGCTCTCCCTTCGAGACCGAGGCCGGTTATTCGCGGGCGGTGGTCGACGGCGACGACATCTTCGTCTCCGGCACCACCGGCTACGACTACCCCACCATGACGCTGCCGGAGAGCGTGGGAGAGCAGGCGCATGGCTGTTTCCGCAACATCGCCGCGACGTTGGAGGAGGCGGGTGCCGCGCTCGCCGACGTGGTGCGGGTGCGCTACATCATCACGCGCCCGGAATATGCCGACATCGTCTTCCCGATCTTCGGCCAGTATTTCGGCACGGTGCGGCCGGCGGCGACGCTCATCGTCGCCGGGCTCCTGCGGCCGGAGATGAAGATCGAGATCGAGGTGACGGCGCGCCGATCCGCCTGACGCGCATTTTCGTCTTTACAGCCGGGCGCTCCCGGAGTGGAATCGTTCAAAATCAGAATGTGTTCCGGGAGACGCTCCATGTGCCAGATCTTCGCCGGCCAAGACCCCGAGACCTATGCGTTTCAGACCCGCTCGGTGCGGATCGGCGGCCATTCCACCTCGATTCGCCTCGAGGCGGCATTCTGGGCGATTCTCGAACAGGTGGCCGCCCATCAGGGCATGAGCCTCGGCAAATTCGTCACCAAGCTGCATGACGAGGTGCTGGAACTGCATGGCGAGGTGCGGAACTTCGCCTCGCTGCTGCGCTGCTCCTGCCTGATCTATCTCGACGAGGTGCGCAGCGCGCCGAAGCCCGCGCGCCCGCGCTATGCCTGCCCGAGCGCGCTGCATCTCGAAGCCGCCGAATAGCCGTCACCGCTGATCGCCGATCTAGCTGTCGGGTTCGATGTCGAGCGGGCGGCCGAGCCTTGCGAGCAGGTCCGGCGGAATCATCGTGCTGTCGCGGCCGAACCGGGACGAAAAGCGATCAATATCGGTCAGCTTGTTCTTCGAGCCGGGGAAATGAACGACGGGGTAGAGCTCGCATTCCGATCCGTCCGGCCAGTGATACGGGCGGGCGTTGAAGGCTCGGAAGTCGTGCAGCCTTATGTGGTCGAGTAAACCGTTCTTGTGCAGCACATGGATGACGTGTGCCTGCTCACCTCTGGTGAGAAAGCCGTAGATTTCCGGTTTCCATGCTGCTTTGACGTCCGATTTCGGAACCGAGAGCGCGTCGGCGAGCAGCTTCCTGCCGGACGAGCTGTTCCGAACGAAGAAGACTCCGGAATTGAGGAAGGTCCAGCCTCCCTGCGGGCTGATCGGGGATTTGCAGGCCACGAAGAAGACCTCAACCGGCTCCGACCTTACCAATTCCGTCACATCGAATGAGAAGTCGGTGAAGAACGCGTCCTCGTCGAGCCACATGACCCAATCATAGGATTCGATGATCCCGAGAACCGCCATCAACTTGTGAAAATGCGGCGTTTGCAGGTTTTCGTAGCGCTGCGTGTCGTATTTATAGTCTAGGCCGTGCAGCTGAGCGTAGAGGCGGTGGTTGATATGAGACCGCAGCTTCGGCGGATAGGCGCCGGATACCAGTCCAAGCCTCATTCTGCATGCCTCCCGCCGCGCCCAAGGTGACATGGCTGCTGGGCGACGTCGAGATCCCCTGCCGCCCGCCGCCGCTGGCCGTCGGCGGACGGCCATGCTCCCGCACCTCGCCGCCTCCATCGCCGTGCTGCGTCGCAAGACCGGAAGTTGCCCTCGCCAAAGCACATCGTTGCGATGTGTTAGCCGTCTACCACCATCGCTTGCGGCCGAGGCCTAGCATCCTGACATCCGGGCGATCGTCGCCCGCCGGAGGTGTTCCAGGTGGCCAAGGCCATTCATTCCATGATTCGCGTGCTCGACGAGGCGCGCTCCGTCGATTTCTACGCCAAGGCCTTCGGGCTCGGCATTGCCGACCGCTTCGGCTTCGACGGCTTCACCCTCGTCTATCTGCGCAATGCCGACGCCGATTTCGAGGTCGAGCTCACCATCAATCACGACCGCACCGCGCCTTATGCGCTGGGCGACGGCTACGGCCATATCGCCTTCGTGGTTGATGATCTCGACGCCGAGCATGCGCGGTTCGAGAGCCTCGGCCTCAATCCCAATCCGGTGAAGGAGTTCTTCCGCGAGGGCGCGCTTCTGGCGAAGTTCTTCTTCGTCACCGACCCCGACGGCTACAAGATTGAGATGCTCCAGAAGCACGGTCGCTACCGCTAAAGCCTCCGTCCATCGGAGATTCCGTTCCGGTGGACGGTAAATTCTCGAAACCGAACCCGGAAAGACGCGCCAACGTCTTCAGCAGCTTCGGGACAACTTGCCGAAACAAGAACAGCAACAACCAGGAGGAAGCCATGACGACATTGATCGATAGGCGCAGCCCTTCGCGCGGTCCCTCGCGCCGGAACATTCTGGGGATGATCGGCGCCACCGGCGCGCTGATGATCTCCGGTCTGGCGGTGATCAACCCGCGGGAGGCCTGGGGCCTCGAAGTCGTCGCTCTGAAGCCGGAGACCATGCGCACGCTGATCGTGATGGCGCGCGACGTCTATCCGCACGACCGCATTGCCGACCGCTTCTATGCCGTGGCGATGAAGCCTTACGAGACCGATGCCGCCAAGGACCCGGCGCTGAAGGCACTGGTGGAGGAGGGAGTGATCACCCTCGACACCCTCGCCAAGGCGCGGCATGGGGTGGCCTACGCCGATCTCGGCTGGGAGGACCAGCGCGTCGCCATATTGCGCGAGATCGAGGACAGCGCCTTCTTCCAGAAGGTGAGGGGCGGCCTGGTGGTCGGCCTCTACAACCAGGAAGAGGTGTGGCCGATCTTCGGCTATGAGGGCGCCTCGGCCGAGAAGGGCGGTTACATCGACCGCGGCTTCAGCGACATCAGCTGGCTGTGAGGGGAGGGCACGAACATGGCTGCACCTTTCGATCTCAACGATGATTCGGTGGTCGTCATCGTCGGCTCCGGCGCCGGCGGCGGCACACTCGGCACCGAGCTGGCGCTCAAGGGCGTCAAGGTGGTGATCCTCGAGGCCGGCAAGCGGCACAATATGGAGGATTTCGTCAACAACGAGTGGGAGAGCTTCGCCCAGCTGGCGTGGACCGACATGCGCACCACCTCCGGCTCATGGCGGGTGCACAAGAACTTCCCCAATTTGCCGGCCTGGATCGTCAAGTCGGTCGGCGGCTCGACGGTGCACTGGGCCGGCGCCTCGCTGCGCTTCCAGGAGCACGAGTTCAAGACCCGCACCACTTATGGCGACCTCGACGGGGCGAACCTGCTCGACTGGCCGATCACCCTCGCCGAGCTCGAGCCCTATTATGCCAAGGCCGAGGACCGGATGGGGGTGACGCGCACCAACGGCATTCCCGGCCTGCCCGGCAACAACAATTTCAAGGTGTTCGAGGCCGGCGCCAAGAAGATCGGCTACACCGAGGTCTCGACCGGGCGGATGGCGATCAACAGCCAGCCGCGTCATGACCGTGGCTCCTGCCAGCAGATCGGCTTCTGTTTCCAGGGCTGCAAGTCGGGAGCTAAATGGTCGACGCTGATCGCCGAGATCCCGCGCGGCGAGGAAACCGGCAATCTCGAGGTGCGCCCGGAATCCATGGTGCTCAAGATCGAGCACGATAATTCCGGCAAGGCCACCGGCGTCGTCTATGTCGACAAGGACGGCAAGACCCAGCGCCAGAAGGCCCGCATCGTCGCGGTGGCCGGCAACTCGATCGAGAGCCCGCGCCTGCTGCTCAACTCGGCCAGCAGCATGTTCCCGGACGGGCTCGCCAACTCCTCCGGCCAGGTGGGGCGCAACTACATGCGGCACATGACCGGCTCGGTGTACGGCATCTTCGAGAAGCCGGTGCACATGTATCGCGGCACCACCATGGCCGGCATCGTGCGCGATGAGGCGGGCTTCAACGACAAGCGCGGCTTCGTCGGCGGCTACGAGATGGAGACGCTGTCGCTCGGCGTGCCGTTCATGGCTGCCTTCCTCGATCCCGGCGGCTGGGGCCGCTCCTTCACCTCCGCCATGGACGGCTATGTGAACACGGCCGGGCTGTGGATCGTCGGCGAGGACATGCCGCAGGAGACCAACCGCGTCACGCTGAACACCGAGGTGAAGGACAAGAACGGCATGCCGGTGGCGAACGTGCATTTCGACGACCACCCCAACGACATCGCCATGCGCACCCACGCCTACAAGCAGGGGGCCGCCATGTACGACTCGGTCGGCGCGGTGCGCACCTTGCCGACGCCGCCCTATCCCTCGACGCATAATCTCGGCACCAACCGGATGAGCGAGAAGCCGCGCGACGGCGTCGTCAACAAGCACGGCCAGACCCATGACATCCCGAACCTGTTCGTGTCGGATGGCAGCCAGTTCACCACCGGCGGCGCGGAGAATCCGACGCTGACCATTGTGGCACTGGCGATCCGGCAGGCGGATTTTATCGCCGGCGAGATGTCGAAGAACGCGTTCTGAGGGAACGGCAAAAGTTGCCGGCCTTCCTTTCCTCTCCCCATTGGGGAGAGGTGGCCCGCGCAACGGGTCGGTGAGGGGAGACGCGATGGGGAAGCGTCCGAAGACCCCTCACCCCAACCCTCTCCCCGACGGGGAGAGGGAGTTGGCACCTTGAAGACTTCGATCCCCTCACCCCCTCATTCGTCAGGCGCCCGGCGTAGCCGGGCTTCGAGGGATGCTCGTGCGGGCGCACCCGACCCACTATCCTTCGAGGTCACTTCGCTGCACCTCGGGATGAGAGCATGCCTCGCGCGAGCGACGAGGACAGCCATCCCGGCGCACTCGGTGGCCTCCCGGTGCCTGTCGCGCTTGCCAGCCGCAGCGCCAGCCATTAGCACTCGCTCGCCCAATAATTCAGCCCAGCATAGGCGAGAGATCCCCATGGCTACCCACAAGCTCCTCCTCCTTCCCGGCGACGGCATCGGCACCGAAGTGATGGCGCAGGTGAAGCGGGTGCTGGCCTGGCTCGAGGAGACCGGTCTCGCCTCCTTCGCCGTCGAGGAGGACCTCGTCGGCGGTGCCGCCTACGACCAGTGCGGCCTGCCGATTTCCGAGGAGGCGATGAAGCGCGCCTTCGCCGCCGACGCCATCCTGCTCGGCGCGGTCGGCGGTCCCAAATGGGCCAATGTGCCCTATGAGGCGCGCCCGGAGGCCGGCCTGCTGCGCCTGCGCAAGGATCTTCAGCTGTTCGCCAATCTGCGTCCGGCGCTGTGCTATCCTGCGCTGGCCGACGCCTCCAGCCTGAAGCGCGAACTCGTCGAAGGGCTCGACATCCTCATCGTGCGCGAGCTGACCGGCGGGGTGTATTTCGGGGAGCCGAAGACCATCACCGACCTCGCCGATGGCCAGAAGCGCGCCATCGACACCCAGGTCTACGAATCCTACGAGATCGAGCGCATCGCCCGCGTCGCCTTCGAGCTCGCCCGCACCCGCCGCAACAAGGTGGTGTCGGCCGAGAAGCACAATGTGATGAAGTCCGGCGTGTTGTGGAAGCAGGTGGTGAGCGAGGTGCACGGCGCCGACTACACCGACGTCTCGCTGGAGCATCAGCTTGCGGATAGCTGCGCCATGCAACTGGTGCGCGCGCCCAAGCAGTTCGACGTGCTGGTGACCGACAACCTGTTCGGCGACATCCTCTCCGACGTGGCGGCGATGCTCACCGGCTCGCTCGGCATGCTGCCCTCGGCCTCGCTCGGTGCGGTGGAGGAACTCACCGGCAAGCGTCGCGCGCTGTATGAGCCGGTGCATGGCGCCGCCCCCGACATCGCCGGCAAAGGGCTCGCCAACCCGATCGCCATGATTGGTTCGCTGGCCATGGCGCTGCGCTATTCCTTCGGCCAGGGCGATGTCGCCGACCGCATCGAGAAGGCGATTGCCGGCGTGCTGGCCAAGGGCTATCGCACCAACGACATCAAGTCGGAAGGCACCACCGTGGTCGGCACCGATGGCATGGGCGACGCGCTCCTCGCCGAGTTGGCCGCGGGCTGAGCGAATCGTCGCATAAAGATACGAAAGCCCGGCCGTCATGCCTGACGGCCGGGCTTTTATGTTTCGACCCGGAGTGTCGGGAGCGGCGGTCGCTCCGCGCGGCGGCTCGGCTCAGCGCGGCAGTTCGTAGGGGCCGGGCAGCGGCCAGCGGGTGCCGGTGATGGTGCTGTCGGTGCCGTAGCTGGGGAAGCGGAAATTGTTCAGCCCGACATAGTTGAGGTCGCGGCTGGTGCCGGGACGCACATTCGGGCCGGGATCGAGATAGGAGCGCTCCGGCAGCTTGCGGATGGTGAGGCGGGTCGAATCCTGCGCGGCGGCGGGCAGTACCGCAAAAGCGGAGCCGGCTACGGCAAGGGCAAGAGCGAGCGGGATGAAACGCATGTGAACCTCCGGGCGACGCATCCAGCATCGCTCAACGACGCTTACGTCACCCTCAAGATGGAGACAAGCCGGGCGCACGTCGAGATGGGGGAAGGATTAATTCCGCCTTTCGGCGATGAAACGTGCCGCTTCCTGGAGAAGTGTGGCCCGCGTGCCGAAGCCGGCGAGCGCCGCATGGGCCTGCTCGACCAGCCTTTCGAGCTCGATCCGCGCGCCTTCGACGCCCAGCAGCTCGACGAAGGTCGCCTTGCCGGCGGCGCTGTCCTTGCCGACCGCCTTGCCGACGGTGGCGGCATCGCCCTCGACGTCAAGCAGGTCGTCGGCGATCTGGAAGGCGCGCCCGACGGCGTGCGAATAGGTGTGCAGATGTGCCGCTTCGGCCGGCGAGGCGCGGCCCAGCAGCGCGCCGGTCGCGCAGGCATGGCGCAGCAGCGCGCCGGTCTTCAGCTCCTGCAGCCGGGCGACGCCGGAAAGGTCCGGGGCCGGGCGGCCGGCATCGGCGAACCGCCCCTCGGCGGCGAGGTCGAGCATCTGCCCGCCGACCATGCCTTCGCCGCCGGCGGCGCGGGCGAGCGCCGCCACCAGGGCGATTCGCACCGCCGGATCGGGATCGGCCGCCGGCTCGGCGAGAAGTTCGAAGGCGAGGGTGAGCAGGGCATCACCGGCGAGAATGGCGGTTGCCTCGTCATAGGCGCGATGCACGGTCGGCTGGCCGCGGCGCAGGTCGTCATCGTCCATGGCCGGCAGATCGTCATGCGCCAGCGAGTAGCAATGCACGCATTCGAGCGCGGTGGCCGCCGGCAGCGCGCGCGACATCGGCACGCCGAACAGCGCCGCGCTTTCGATCACCAGGAACGGCCGCAGCCGCTTGCCGCCGGCCAGCGCCGCATGGCGCATGGCGCGCGTCAGCCGGTCGCTGACCGGTTGCGCCCGGGCGATCACCCGGTCGAGTTCGGCGGCGACGGCATCGGCGCAGCGGATGAGCGCGCCGGCTAGCGTTTCGGCAGGGGGAGCGGTGTCGGTCATGATGCCTATCCGTCGGATCCATGGCTGCGTGCCCGAGCCGGCCGCCGCGGTCAAGCGTTCCGGCTGCGACGGGCGCGCGCGGCTTGGTGGAACCGATGGGACCGTCTAGGTTTTCCGTCATCGGCTAGGGGAGTTGGAATGCGCGGGCTGGTATGGATCTGGAGGGCGGCGTTCGTCATCGTGCTGGCGCCGCTGGTGCTGGGCCTTCTCTACAGTGCGGTGAATCCGGCCTCCACCCTGATGCTGGCCCGCTGGGCGACCGGCCAGCGTGTCGAGCAGAGCTGGGTGCCGCTGGAGGCGATTGCGCCGGCGCTGGTCCGCAGCGTGCTGGCCTCCGAGGATGCCCGCTTCTGCCAGCACAACGGCATCGACCTTGTCGAGCTGCAGAATGTCATGGACACCGCCGAGGACGGCGAGCCCGCGCGGGGCGCCTCGACGATCACCATGCAACTGGCCAAGAACCTGTTCCTGTGGAACGGGCGCAGCTTCATCCGCAAGGGGCTGGAAATGCCGCTGGCACTCTATCTCAACGTCGTCTTGAGCAAGCGGCGGCAGATCGAGATCTATCTCAACATCGCCGAATGGGGCCCGAACGGCGAGTTCGGCGCCGAGGCGGCGGCGCAGCGGGCTTTCGGCGTTCCGGCGCTGCGGCTGGGCGCGCGCCAGGCGGCGCTGCTCGCGGTGATGCTGCCGAACCCGCATCGGCGCGACGCCGCCAAGCCGGGTCCGGGCCTGTCGCGCCTCGCCGCCCGGCTGCAGGCGCGGCTGCCACGCGAGGGGGCGGAACTCACCGCGTGCCTCGGTTTGTAGGAACGGATCGAAAGCCGTCGGCAAGAGTGCAGTTTCAATGCGCCCCCCCTTTCACTCGCACGCATGAGTCTGTATAAGCCGCCACTCGAAATACGAGCTACCCGGCGCCGGCCCCCTCGACATCCGAGGCAAGCCAAGACAGGACCGCCGGCACAGGAGTTGAGACAATGGCCGTTCCGAAGAAGAAAACCAGCCCGTCGCGTCGCGGCATGCGCCGCTCGGCCGATGCGCTGAAGCAGCCCACCTATATCGAGGACAAGGATTCGGGCGAGCTGCGCCGTCCGCATCACCTCGACCTCAAGACCGGCATGTACAAGGGCCGGCAGGTGCTGAAGGTCAAGGCTGAGGCCTGAGCCCCGGGGCGGGCGACGCTCGCCCTTCCGGTCACCCTCTCGCGACAATGAACGAAGCGCGGCCGCCATCGGCCGCGCTTTTTGTCGTGTGCCCACTGTCTCGGCTTGCACCGTTCCGGTGGCTGGCGCATCGTTCAACTCTTCAAGAGCCAGTCGCCGTTCCACCGACTCGGTGGGGGCGGGGTGCGGGCATGTCCGCGCGAAGGCCGAATGCGAGGGGAGTGGGCGACGCATCATGGGATTGGCAGGGCACGGGAGCGACGGGTGTTGATGTCTGACGCGACGGGCTCAGCAGTGCCGGATCTCGGCGGCATGGCCACGCTGAACGACATCGTGCGCGCCCATGAGACCGCCGACAGCGCCGCCTATGAATGGCGTCTCGCGGATGACCGCCTGCAATGGAGCGCTTCCGCTGCGGCCTTTCTCGGCCCCGATGTCGATCGCGAACTCGCCAGCGGCCGCGGCTATGCCGCGATCGTCACGCCGGGCAGCGGGGGCGGACGCGCCGAGGCGGTCGAGGCGTGCCTTTCCGCCGGACTTGCCGGCGAATCCCAGCAATTCGACATTCGCTACAGCATCCGGCTGCCCGGCCGTGACGGTGCGCGCGAACTGCATCTCATCGATCGCGGCGTCTGCCATTTCGATGCCGGTGGCCGGGTGGAGCGGGTGCTCGGCCTTATCAAGGCCGATGCGTCCGGCGACGAGGGGCGGCGGCCGCTGTCGGCCGCCGTGCAGGTTCTACCCAATGCCGGTTCCGGCCGCAGGCCGTTTGCCATGCTGCTGAAGGACTGGCTCGACCGCGCGGGGCGGACAGGCGAGCCGTTCGGCGTCGCGCTCATCGACATCGACGACCTGGCGCGGCTGAACGACACCTATGGATTTGGCGCCGTCGACGAGGTGATCGAAATCTTCCGCCGCCGGCTGCGGGCCGAGCTGGGTGAGGGCGAGGCCATGGGGCGCTGTTCGGTCGGCAGCTTCGGCCTGCTGCTGCGGCTGCGCCCGGGCGAGGATTTCGCCGCTCGTGTCCATGCCATCGTGGATGCGGTCAATGCGAGGCCGCCAAGCACCGAGCGCGGTGTGGTGGCGGCCGGCGTCACTGCCGGGGCGCTCACGGCGCCGCATCAGGCCGGGACGCCGGCCGATGTCTTCCGCCGCGTCCAGGACGCGCTGTATCACGCGCGCCATCGCAGCCGCGGCAGCTTCGCTATCTTCGATTCGACCCTCGACCGCGCCGCCGAGCACCGTGCCAATCTCCAATTCGCCGACAATATCGTCCGCGCCCTGGACGAGGAGCGGGTCGGTCTCGCCTATCAGCCGGTGGCGACGGCCGAGACGCGCACCATCGCCTTTCACGAGGCACTGGTTCGGGTGCAGGGCCGCGACGGTTATGTGCTGGACGGTGCGGCGGTGATTCCCACCGCCGAGCGCTTCGGCCTCACCGGGCTGATCGACCGGCGCACGCTGCAACTGGCCTTCGCCACGCTCGCTGCCGATCCGCAGTTGACGCTGTCGGTGAACGTGTCGCCGACAAATCTCGACGACAGCAATTGGCTGACGTTGATGGAGAGCCATGCCGGTGACGGGCTGTGCCGACGGTTGATCGTCGAGATCACCGAAAGTGCCCGCCTCGTCGATATCGGCCATGTCCGGCGGCGCATCGACCGGCTGCACGAGCTCGGCTGCCGGGTGGCGATCGACGATTTCGGCGTCGGTTACACGTCGTTCCGCAGTCTGCGCGAGCTCCGCGTCGATATATTGAAGATCGACGGCAGCTTCGTCAGCGGGCTGATGCGGTCGGAGCCCGACAGCCATTTCGTGCGGGCGCTGATCGAGCTTGCCGCCCATCTTGGCGTCAGCACGGTAGCGGAGTGGGTGCTTGACGAGCCGACCGCGAGCCGGCTCGTCGAATGGGGCTGCACCTATCTGCAAGGTGAACTGATCGGCCTTGCCGCCCCGCAGCCGCTGCGGGGCTGAAAGCGTCCTTCCCGCCGGGGCTGCTCTGGGAGCGTTGCTCTCGCGGTTGATTCTCGCGGTTATTTCTTGGTGTCGGCGTCGCCGATCTTGTCGAGGCGCTTCTGCATCTCGGCGACTTGCCGCTTCAACTCGTCGAGATCGTCGGCCTTCACCGCCGGGGCCGCGGGGGTGGCCTCCTCGCGGGCGTTGGGCAGGAACATCTTGAAGGTGCGGTCGAAGATGTCGATGTTGCGCCGCACCTGCTCTTCCATCGCGCTGAAGCCTCCGGCAGGGAAACCACCCGTGGGGAATCCGCCCGTGGGGAAACCGCCGACGCCGAAGGTCTTGACGAACTGCTCGCGGAATTTTTCCTGGTCGCGCGTGAAATTCTCGATCGACATGTCAAGGTAGCGCGGCACCAGCATCTGCATGCTATCGCCGTAGAAGCGGATGATCTGGCGCAGAAAGTTGATGGGCAGCAGATTCTGGCCCTTGCCTTCCTGTTCGAAGATGATCTGGGTCAGCACCGAATGGGTGATGTCGTCGCCGGACTTGGCATCGTAAACGACGAAATCCTCGCCGTTTTTCACCATCAAAGCCAGATCCTCGAGCGTGACATAGGTACTCGTGCCAGTGTTGTAGAGCCGGCGGTTTGCATACTTCTTGATGGTCACGGGTTCGTTGGATTTCGCCATAGGAGCCGCTTGCCTTGTTGGTTTCCCCTTGAAAACTCTAGGGCGTTTCCGAACTGAGGGCTACAGGATTATCGGTGGACGAGGTGGTCTACAGCCTCTGGTATATTAAGGACGGCGTTCGAGCGGCCATTGACATGCGTCATACGACGTCACCACGATGTCCCTAAACTCGCTATAAGCCCGGTGCGGGATTTCTTCCTGCACCACATCTGCTTCCCATCGGAGGACGTTCAAACATGAAGGACGGCATCGTCATCGTCGGCGCCGCACGTACGCCCGTTGGCGCGTTCAACGGCGCTCTCTCCTCCCTGCCGGCACATGAGCTCGGCAAGATCGCGATCAACGCGGCGCTGGAGCGTGCCGGCGTTGCTCCCGGCGAGGTCAGCGAGACCATCATGGGGCAGATCCTTACCGCCGGCGCCGGCCAGAACCCGGCGCGCCAGGCCTCGGTTGCCGCCGGCATTCCGGTGGAGAGCCCGGCCTGGGGGGTGAACATGCTCTGCGGTTCCGGCCTGCGCGCGGTGGCGCTCGGCTTCCAGGCGATCGCCAATGGCGACAGCGACATCGTCGTCGCCGGCGGCCAGGAATCGATGAGCCAGGCGCCGCATTGCGCCAACCTGCGCAACGGCACCAAGATGGGCTCGCTTGAGATGGTCGACACCATGATCAAGGACGGCCTGTGGGACGCCTTCAACGGCTACCATATGGGCACCACCGCCGAGAACGTGGCCCGCCAGTGGCAGATCACCCGCGAGCAGCAGGACGAGTTCGCGGTCGGCTCGCAGAACAAGGCCGAGGCGGCGCAGAAGGCCGGCCGCTTCAAGGACGAGATCGTCCCCGTCACCATCTCGACCCGCAAGGGCGACATCGTGGTGTCCGACGACGAGTATCCCCGCCACGGCGCCACCATCGACAGCATGACCAAGCTGCGCCCGGCCTTTTCCAAGGATGGCACGGTGACCGCCGGCAACGCCTCGGGCATCAATGACGGCGCCGCCGCCATCGTGCTGATGAGCGCCGAGACCGCGGCCGCGCGCGGCGCCAAGCCGATCGGGCGGATTGTCTCCTGGGCGCAGGCCGGCGTCGATCCGGCCGTCATGGGTTCGGGTCCGATTCCGGCCTCGCGAAGGGCGCTGGAAAAGGCCGGCTGGACGGTTGCCGATCTTGACCTGGTCGAGGCCAACGAGGCCTTCGCCGCCCAGGCCTGCGCGGTGAACAAGGATCTCGGCTGGGATACCTCGAAGGTCAACGTCAATGGCGGCGCCATCGCCATCGGTCACCCGATCGGCGCTTCCGGCGCGCGCATCCTGACGACGCTGCTCTACGAAATGCAGAAGCGCGACGCCAAGAAGGCCCTCGCCACGCTGTGCATCGGCGGCGGCATGGGCATTGCCATGTGCATCGAGCGCGATTGACGCCTCCTGCCGGCGGCGCTTCCCCGCCGCCGGCCCGCTGGCCGCAAAGAGCCATGCGGAAATGATGGTCGGGCAGGCGTTTGGGAGCCTTGCCGATCGATAAAAACGACGTACAAGCCGTCGCAGGTTCCGGGACGGAAGCCGAGAGGGGAAGTCA
This sequence comes from Ancylobacter defluvii, assembly GCF_018390605.1. Classification (GTDB taxonomy): domain Bacteria; phylum Pseudomonadota; class Alphaproteobacteria; order Rhizobiales; family Xanthobacteraceae; genus Ancylobacter; species Ancylobacter defluvii. The sequence goes on along the minus strand of NZ_JAHBGD010000012.1, from coordinate 46,445 downwards.
GATGAGTCGCGTTGCGTTGGTCACCGGCGGAACCCGTGGAATCGGGGCCGCGGTGTGCAAGGCCTTGAAGGCTGCCGGGTACAAGGTCGCCGCCAACTATGCCGGCAATGAAGAGGCGGCCGCCGCCTTCACCGCCGAGACCGGCATCCCGACCTTCAAATGGGACGTATCGGATTTCGAGGCCTGCAAGGCCGGCGTCGCGAGCGTGGTCGCCCAGCTGGGTCCGGTCGATGTCCTGGTCAACAATGCCGGCATCACCCGCGACGGCATGCTGCACAAAATGACCGCCGAGCAGTGGTATGCGGTGATCAACACCAATCTCAACTCGGTGTTCAACATGTCCCGGCAGGTGATCGAGGGCATGCGCGAGCGCAGTTTCGGGCGCATCGTCAACATCTCCTCGATCAACGGCCAGAAGGGGCAGATCGGGCAGACCAACTATTCCGCCGCCAAGGCCGGCGACCTCGGCTTCACCCGGGCCCTGGCGCAGGAGAACGCCAATAAGGGCGTGACGGTAAACGCCATCTGCCCCGGCTATATCGCCACCGAAATGGTGAAGGCGGTGCCGCAGGAGGTCATCGAGAAGAAGGTGCTGCCGCACATCCCGGTCGGCCGGCTGGGCGAACCGGAGGAGATCGCCCGCTGCGTGGTGTTCCTGGCGGCGGACGAGGCGTCCTTCATCACCGGTTCGACGCTGTCCGCCAATGGCGGACAGTTCATGATCTGAGCGGCAGCGTTCCGGCCTCCCGCATCAGGTGGGACGGCCAGCTCGTTTAGGTCTTCGGAGCTCGGCCGGTTTCGGCGTCGAAATCGTTGCCGAGCAGGTAGCGGCTCGCGGTGGTCCCGAGCCTCCTGTTCTCCGTTGTCGCTCCAGCGTGGTGGCCGTAGCGGGCCATGGGCGCGCGTGGTCCCCGGCGTCGCGCCTCGGCTTCGACCGATCCGGTGTCCGCGCGCCGCAGCAATCGTCATGGCCTCCAATGCGATGACAGCAGCGGGGCAGCCGACATTGCAGGCGTCGAAGGGTATAGCCTCTGCTGCGAGGGTCCGCCGGCAAGGTGGGCGGCTTGCGCACCACTTGTCCATCCCGGCGCTAGGCAGAGCAGCCGTCATCGGCAGCGAGGGCCGGTCGTCCAAGGAAGGGCTTGGCGCCGCGGCCGGCGGCGGCCATAACGGGCGCCCACTCAGGTGCCTCCCATGTCCGCTTCGATCTCGCGCTCCTCCGCCACGCTCATCGGCTTTTCCGCCATCTTGCTCTGGGCGACGCTGGCGCTCGCCACCTCGGCGACCGGGGCGGTGCCGCCCTTTCTGCTCACCGCGCTCACCTTTGCCATCGGCGGCGCGGTGGGGCTGGCGGCTGCGGCGGTGCGCGGCGTCGGCCTGTCGGTGCTGCGCCAGCCTTGGCCGGTGTGGCTGCACGGCGTCGGCGGGCTGTTCGGCTACCATTTCTTCTATTTCTCGGCGCTGAAGCTGGCACCGCCGGCCGAGGCGGGGCTGATCGCCTATCTCTGGCCGCTGCTGATCGTGCTGATGTCGGCGGCGCTGCCGGGCGAGCGGCTGCGGCCGGCGCATATCGTCGGCGCGCTGATGGGGCTCGCCGGCACGGTGATGCTGCTCGGCGCCCGTGCCGGGGGCTTGGGCTTCTCGCCGGACTACCTGCCGGGCTATGCAGCGGCGGCGCTATGCGCGGTGATCTGGTCGGGCTACTCGGTCCTGGCGCGGCGATTTGCGCGGGTGCCGACCGAGGCGGTCGCCGGCTTTTGTCTCGTCACGGCGGCGCTGTCGGTGCCGTGCCATCTGTTGTTCGAGCCGTCGATCTGGCCGTCGGGAGCAACAGAGTGGCTGGCGGTGGCCGCGCTCGGCATCGGGCCGGTCGGTATCGCCTTCTATACCTGGGATATCGGCATGAAGCGCGGCGATATCCGCCTGCTCGGCGTCGCCTCCTATGCGGCGCCGGTGCTGTCGACGCTGCTCCTGGTGGCGACCGGCTTCGCCAGCGCCAGCTGGGCGCTGGCCGGGGCCTGCGCCCTCATTGTCGGCGGTGCCGGGGTGGCGACGCTGCTCGCCCGGAAATAGCCCGTCCGCGGAATCAGCCCGGCTGCCAGCCCGGTGCCGCGAGTTCGAAGCCGGCAAACTCGAAGCCGGGCGCCACGGTGCAGCCGACCAGCGTCCAGTCGCCGAGGCTCCTTGCCGCTTGCCATGTGCCACGCGGCACCACGCGCTGTGGCTCCTCGCCGGCGGCAAGGTCGGGTCCCAGCAGAAGGGATTGCACCGGCCCGGCATCGGTCGCCGCCAGCGAAAGCCTGAGCGGTGCGCCGGCGTGCCAGTGCCAGATCTCTACTGCGTCGACCCGGTGCCAGTGTGAGGCCTCGCCCGCCGCCAGCAGGAAATAGATGGCGGTGGAGGCGGCACGGCCGTCTTCCAGCCGGTGCGGATCGCGGTAGGTCTCGCGGAAATGTCCACCCTCGGGATGCGGTTCAAGCCCGAGGCGGGCAATGATGTCGGCGGCGGAGAGGGAAATGGCGGCCATCGCCGTCAGCCCCTGAACCGGCTCTTGAGCTCGCGCAGCTCGGTGAACACCGCCGCCGGGTCGGCACCGGCCAGGCCGAGCTTGGCCGCCAGCGTCGGGTCGTCGGCACGCAGGAACGGATTGCTCGCCTTTTCCGTGCCGATGGTGGTCGGCAGCGTCGGCTTGCCTTCGGCACGCAGCGCCTCGGCCAGCGCGAGCTGCTCGCGCGAGGCGGCATTGTCCGGGTCGACATGCACGGCGAAGCGGCCGTTTGAGACGGTGTATTCATGGCCGCAATAGACGGCGATGTCGTCCGGCAGCGCCCGCAGCCGCAGCAGCGATTCCCACAGCACCGGCGGATCGCATTCGAACGGCCGGCCGCAGCCCATGACAAACAGCGTGTCGCCGCTGAACAGCAGCCGTTCGCCCTCGAACAGGAAGACGATATGGCCCTTGGTATGGCCTGGGGTCTCCAGCACCCGGCCGACCAGGCTGCCCACTGCTACCGGATCGCCATCCGTCACCGCGAAATCGAGACCGGGAATGGTGTCGCGTTCCGCCTTCGGGCCGATCACGGTCGCGCCGTAGCGCGCCTTCAGCGCCTCGACCCCGGCAATGTGATCGGTGTGGTGATGGGTGACGAGGATGTGCGTCAGCGTCCAGTCCTCGCGCTCCAAGGCGGCAAGGATCGGCGCCACCTCCGGCACATCGACGACCGCGGTCGCCTCCGTCACCGGGTCGCGCAGCAGCACGGCGTAATTATCGGCGAGGCAGGGGATCAGGCGAAGCTCGACCGGCATGGCGGTTCCCGATGGGGGTTTCCGGAAGGCGTCCTCGGATGAGGAAGGCACGTGGTCCGGCGCTATTCGAGAACAGCGCCGGACCACGTGGTGTCCGGCTCAGCGGCATTCCTGCGTCGCGCGATCCACCGCCGCCGAGATTCCGCTCAGCGAATAGGTGTCGGTAGTGACGTTGCCGCGGGCCGACGTGCTTTTCACCACCACGTCCTTGCCGCGACGCATGGCATCGAGCAGGCGGTTCTCTTCCGCCACATTGCGCACCCAGGCGCCTGAGCCGCGCGTGTAAAGATCGAACGAGGCCGGACCGATGGTGAGCATGGCGTCCGAGCCCTCCTTCAGCGGGAAGCCCATGACCACGCTGATCTCGTTCTTGACGTTTTCGGCTGTGCGGGTGCTGACGAAGAAATAGGCGGGATCGCGGCTGAGGCCGGCGGGCGCGCGCGTTTTGGGCTGCGAGAGCGCGTAGCAGATCTTGCCGCTACCGCTGTCGTCCAGATAAACGCCCCAATCGCCGAACTGGCCAACCAGCTTCGGCGCCGCCTGGGCGCCAGCCGTTCCGATGAGTGCCAGTGCCAGGCCGGCGAGTGCCGCGCACGAAATGCGTCGTGCCATCGTCGATCGCTCCTGTGTTTATGCTTCCACCGCGGCTGCGGCTTTGCTCAATGCTCCGTTCAGACCGCTAAAGGGATATCTGCCCCTCGGACGGCTGTGAACCCTTGCGACCGGGATGTGATCGCTTTGCCGGAGAATTGGGCTCATCTTCGAGTGATTTTGTCAGGGAGGTAAATGAAGGATTACTGCGGCGGGTGAAAACCGTGGAAAGCCTTCACACGCGTGTGATTCGCCCGAGCGCCCGTCGCGCCGCCTCGCGGTGGGTCGGGGTGATATGGGCGGCGAGGAGATTGAGCGCAGTGGCAAGCACGGCGGCGTCGTCGGTGAAGCCGAGCACCGGCAGGATATCGGGAACCGTATCCGAGGGCAGCAGGAAATAGGCGAGCGAGCCGAACAGCATCGCCCGTACCTTCACCGGCGTGTCGCGGTCGAGCGCGCAGTAATAGGCTGCGGCGGCATCGGCGGCGAACGGGATGCGGGTGGCGACGCCGGCGAACTTGCGCCAGAAACCGGCGCGCACCTGCGCCTCGTCGCCGGCATCGTCAGCGCCGGCGAAACGCTGGTCCTCGATAAAGTCGAAATCGTCGGCTGCGGCGGCGTCGATGGGGCGGGTGGCCATATGACCCTCATGTGTCATGACCGTGAGATGGCCCCACTCATCCTCATCCGCAATATGTCCGGCGCAAGGCAGAACCGCAGGCGGGCGCCGTGCCATTACATCAGTGGGTAGGCGGCCTCGACACGGTAGGGGCCGCCACCGACCGAATCGCGCGAGGAGTAGAGCACGAAGCGCGAGACCTCGAAGCTCGGCGAGCGGAAGTAGCCACGCAGCGAGAGATAGTCCGCCACCTGCCGCGGGGCGGCGTCGCGCAGCCGGGCGAGGGTGACATGTGGGCGGAAGTTGCGTCCCTCGGGCGGCAGGCCGATGCGCTTCATCAGCCGCTCATGCTCGGCCTGCAGCTCGATCAGCGCGCTGTTGGCCTTCACCGCGGCGAAGATGGCGCGCGGCTTATTGTTGCCGAACTGGTCGACGCCGTCGAGGGTGAGGTCGAAGCCGAAGCGGTCCACCTCGTCGAGCGCTGCGGCCGCGTCGCGCGCCATGGCGTGATCGACATCGCCGATGAAGCGCAGGGTGACGTGATAGAATTCGGGGTCGATCCATCTCGCCCCGGGCAGGCCGCCGCGCAGCATCGACAGGGTGCCGGCGACATTGGCCGGGATTTCGAGGGCGGTGAAGAGCCGCGGCATGGCCGGCCTCCCTGATAACCTCGGGATCGTCTGCATCAATTTGATACGGATTCGGGCGCCGAGGAAAAGCGTAAAAATAGGGCAGTGCCAATATGGCCGCATCATGCCGGTCACGCCCCTCGGCGAAGCTGACGGCCTCGAATGAAGCCTGTATGTTGGGCCGCCATGACCGAATCAATCGACGATACCGACTCCGCCGCGCCTGCCGACCTGCCGGAAGCGCCGATTGCGTTTGCGTCGGTCGCGTCGATCTATCGCTACCCGGTCAAGGGGCTGACCCCGGAGCGGCTCGATCTCGCGGAACTGGTCGCCGGCGGCTATTTCCCCGGCGATCGGCTATATGCCATCGAGAACGGCCCCTCCGGCTTCGTGGCCGAAGCGCCGGCGTTTCAGCCGAAGATCAAGTTCCTGATGCTGATGCGCAATGAGCGGCTTGCCGCGCTTGAGGCGCGCTATGACGATGCCGCGACCACGCTCGTCATTCATCACGAGGGCGCCGAGGTGGCGCGCGGCGACCTTTCGACCGAGGCGGGCCGGGCGGCGATCGAATTGTTCTTCCAGCGCTATGCCCGCTACGAGCTGCGCGGTGCCCCGAAGATGCTGGCGGCGCCCGAGGGATTCCGCTTCGTCGATACCACCGAGGGCTACATTTCGCTCATCAACCTCGCCAGCTGCCAGGCGCTGGCGGCGCTGACCGGCAAGCCGGTCGATCCGCTGCGCTTCCGCGGCAATCTCTATCTCGCCGGCATGGAGCCGTGGGAGGAGTTCGATCTGGTCGGCCACACCATCGAGATCGGCGAGCAGGTGAAGCTGAAGATCACCGAGAGCATCGTCCGCTGTGCCGCCACTAATGTCGATCCGGTTACTGCCATGCGCGACCTGGACATTCCCGGCACGCTGATGCGCCGCCTCGGCCATAATCATTGCGGTATCTTCGCCGAGGTGGTGTCCGGCGGATCGATCGCCGAGGGCGACGCGGTACGCCTGCGGCTCTAGTTTCTCCATAACCTCAGAAGCGAAAGACGGGTGGCGCGAGCTGCCCTGCTGACGCGCGCCTGCCTGTTCCGGCCCTATCCGGAGGCGCCGCCCGTCGCCCCCGGAAGCGTGCCCTGTCGGGCCGGTTCCCCTGCCTCATGGGACCGTGCCCTGAAAAGGCGACAGCCCGGCACAAGGCCGGGCTGCTTACAGCGTCAATCTGCCAGCCGGTGAAGGCCTCACTCGCCGGCTTCGGCGGGCTCGGCCGGGGTTTCGCCCTCGGCATCTCCGGCGCGGCGGTAGCGACGCCGGCGGGTACGCGGCTTGGCGGCCTCATCGACGGCTTCCGCCTCCGGCACCGAGGCTGGCGTCTCGGAAGCGGCGGGCTCGGCGGCGGGAGCCGGAGCCGCTGCGGCGCGAGACCTGCGCGCGGGCGCGGGGGGCGCCGCGAGGGGGAGGGGCTCGGGTTCCGGCTGCGGCGCGGGCTGCGCCGCCACGGGGAGAGGGGCCGGGGTCGGCTCGGCCGGCACAGGTGCCGCCACCGGCGTTACCGGGACAGGGCCGGTGCTCTGGGTGATGAAGGCCGGCAGGCCGATCTCAGCCTCGACGTCCGGGCCGAGGGTCGGCTGCGGCTGGTTGCCCGGATCGCGATAAGCGTTATCGCGCGCCTCGCGATAGGGGCGCTCGCCGCGCTGCCAGCGGTTCTCGCGCGGCTGGTCGGAACGCTGATCGCGGTCATCGCGAGGCGCACGCTCCTGCCGCTGAACATTGCGATCCTGGCCCCGATCCCGATCCTGGCCCCGATCCCGGTCCTGATTGCGGTCGCGGTCCTGATTACGGTCCTGGCTTCGGTCCCGATCCTGATTGCGGTCGCGATCCTGACTGCGGTCCTGGTTACGATCGCGATTGTCGCGATTGTCTCGGCTATCCCGGTTGTCGCGGCGATTATAGTTGTCCCGATCGCGGTAGCCGTCGCGGGCAGGCTCACGCCCGCCTTCCTCGCGCTGGGGCACCTCGCGCGGCTGCTGCTGGTTCGGCTGCGCTTCGCCGGATTCCTCGAAGTCGAAGTCGTCCTCATCCTCGTCCGGACGCTGGAACGGCTGGCCCTGCACGCCGAACTGTGCCTGCACCGCGGCGATAATGCGGAAATAATGCTCGGCGTGCTGGAGATAGTTCTCCGCCGCCACCGGATCGCTGGAGGCCTGCGCGTCGCGGGCGAGCTGCAGATACTTCTCGGCGATGGTCTGGGCGGTGCCCCGGACCTTCACGTCCGGCCCGTTCGACTCATAAACCCGGGTGAGCGGGTTCTGGCCGCGCCGATTGGGGTTGTTGTTGTTCCGGCCACGCATACGCTTCTGCTGGTTATTATTTCGCATCGAGTCTGGTCTCTGCTGCCGCACGTCCGGGCCGGGCCGAAGCGCCGTTTCCGGGAGCATGCGGGAGGGTCAATCGCCTTCTGGGGTCCGTATCGTCTTCGTTTGCGTCACAATTGTCGGTATCGAGCGCAGCCTTCGGAAAAATCTCGACCGGGCAATTCCGGCACATCTCGGCGCAGGAGCCGGCGGATATACTCCGCGCGATCCGCTTGCGCGGAACAGCCCTGGAGGTGGATCGCCCGGCAAGATCCTTCCAGATCCGGTGCGCCGCAGCGAGGCCAGAACCTCCGAGGCATGAACCTCTTCTTGCGCCAGGGGCCGGATCCGACCGGAAAATCCGATCGCTGCCACGGCAACCACCCTGTCGGCACGCCAAAGGCGTTGCCGTCAGCTTCGCGTCTTGCCGCACGGTGACATGCGGCCAAACGACGGAAGCAATTATGTCCTAGGTGACATCGACCTCCCTTGCGGGAGAGCTTTCCGGTCAGGGGACCGTCCCGGCCGCGCAAGCCGTTCCGAAATCAACATCCTGTCGGTGAATGATGTCTCAGGTCGATTCCTGTGACCGGACACTAATCGGTTCGGTAGTCGGTTCCAAGCCCTTTTTTGCTGCTGGCCGGTGATCTCATGCCGGTGTGGTAACGAGGGCGCGGGCGATGCCGCCGAGATCGGCGCGCGCCGGACCGTCGATGTGAAGGCCCACCGCCTCGACCAACCGAGCGACGTCCGCCTCCTGTCCTGCCCCGAGTTCGAGAATCACCCGGCCTCCGGGCAACAATAGGGCGGGCAGATGACAGGCTATGGCGCGGTATGCCGTCAGCCCATCTGCCCCACCGTCAAGCGCCATATGGGGATCGTGGGCGCGCACGTCCACCTCCAGCCCGTCTATGTCGGCGGTTTCGATATAGGGCGGGTTGGAGATGACGAGATCGAAGCGCCCGCAGAGCGCCGAGGCCCAGTCGCCGACCATCACGGCGGCACGCGCGAAAAGACCGAGCGCGGCAAGATTGGCACGTGCCTGCCGCGCCGCGCCCTCCGAACGATCGACGCCGATGCCGACCGCGTTGGGCCGTTCGGAGAGGAGGGCGGCGAGGATGGCGCCGCTACCGGTGCCGAGGTCGAGCACCCGCAACGGTCGCAGGCGCTCGGGAAAAGCGGCGAGGGCGGCTTCCACCAGCGTCTCGGTTTCCGGGCGCGGCACCAGCGTCTCGGGGGAGAGCGTGAAATCGAGGCTCCAGAATTCGCGCCGCCCGGTCAGGCGGGCCAGCGGCTCGCCGGCGGCGCGGCGGCGGGCGAGGTTGCGCAGCCGCTGCGCGTCGGCATCCTCGACGGGAAGTTCCGCGCGGACGATCATGTCGGCATCGCCAAGCGATAGCGCCTGCCGGATCAGCAGGCGGGCTTCCCGCGCGGGCGATTCGAGGCCGGCGGCGGCGAGGAGCCCGGCGATCTCGCTCATCAGCGCAGCGCGGGAGGCCGGCATCGGCCTAGTTCCAGCCGGCCGATTCGGCCTCGGCCAGCAGCGCCGCCTGGTACTCGGTGACGAGCGCGTCGACGAGGTCGCCCAGCGCATCGCCGGCAACGATCTCCGGCAGCTTGTAGAGGGTGAGGCCGATGCGGTGATCGGTCACACGCGCCTGCGGGAAATTATAGGTGCGGATGCGCTCGGAGCGGTCGCCGGAGCCGACTTGCAGCTTGCGCTCGCTGGCGCGGGCGCTGTCGCGCTTCTCGCGCTCGGCCTCGTATATCCGTGCCCGCAGCATGCCCATGGCACGGGCCTTGTTCTTGTGCTGCGAGCGCTCGTCCTGCACGGCGACGACGGTGCCTGTCGGGATATGGGTGATGCGCACCGCGCTTTCGGTCTTGTTGACATGCTGGCCACCGGCACCGGAGGCGCGGAAGACGTCGATGCGCAGGTCGCCCTCGTCGATGGCGATGTCGACCTCCTCGACCTCCGGCAGCACCGCCACCGTGGCGGCGGAGGTGTGGATGCGGCCCGAACCCTCGGTGTCCGGCACGCGCTGCACGCGATGCACGCCGGATTCGAATTTCAGTTTCGCATAGGCGCCGCGGCCATGGATGGCGGCGATGATTTCCTTGTAGCCGCCGGCGGCGCCCTCGCTCATCGACATGACTTCGACCGACCAGCCGTTCAGCGAGGCGAATCGCTCATACATGCGGAACAGGTCGCCGGCGAACAGCGCCGCCTCGTCGCCTCCGGTGCCGGCGCGCACCTCGAGGATGACGCCGCGCTCATCCATGGCGTCCTTCGGCAGCAGGGCGAGCCGCACCTCGTGAACGAGCGCCTCGGTCGTCTCTTCCAGAGCGGCGGCCTCCTCGGCGGCGAGGGCGGCCATCTCCCGGTCCCCGGCGGCATCTTCCGCGAGCAGCCGTGCCTCGGCGAGCTCGCGCTCGGCGGCGCGCAGCGCCTTCACCCGCTCGATCAGCGGCGAGAGGTCGGCGAATTCGCGCGAGAGCCGGACATAAGCCTCCGCATCCGGGCTGGCCGAAAGCGCGTGCTCGATCTCGGCGTGGCGGGCGAGAAGCTGGTCGAGGCGGGCATCGGGCAGAGCGGTGGTCACAGTGGCAGGCCGGTGGTTTCGGCAAAGGCCTTCAGATGCGGGCGCAGGCTGGGAATATAGGCTTCGCCGTTCAGCAGCGGCTTGACCAGGGCGGAGACGGCGCCGAGATCGAGATCGAGGAACATCGCCTTCACCGGGCCGTAGGATGCGGGCGAAAGCGAAAGCTTGCGATAGCCGATGGCGGCGAGCGCCAGCGCTTCCAGCGGCCGCGAGGCGAGTTCGCCGCACAGGGTCACCTGCTTGCCGTGGCGTTCGGCGGCGTCGGCGATGGTCTTGAGCGCATTGAGCGCCGGCGGCGACAGCGGGTCGAAGCGGTCGGCGACGCGCGGATTGCCGCGATCGGCGGCGAACAGGAACTGCACCAGGTCGTTGGAGCCGACCGAGGCGAAATCGATGCGCTCGAACAGCGCGTCGAGCTGGAACAGCAGCGAGGGCACTTCCAGCATCACCCCCACCAGCACCCGCTCAGGCAGGCCGTGGCCGTGGCGGCGCAGATGGGTGAGCTCGCGCTCGACGATATGGCGCGCCTTGTCGAACTCTTCCACCGCCGCGACCATCGGGAAGATCAGCCGCAGCTCGCGGCCATTGGCGGCGCGGAGCAGGGCGCGGACCTGGCTGCGCAGCAGGCCCGGGCGGTCGAGGCCGAGGCGGATGGCGCGCCAGCCCAGCGCCGGGTTCTCTTCCTCGATCGCCCGCATATAGGGCAGCACCTTGTCGCCGCCGATGTCGAGGGTGCGGAACACCACCGGCCGGCCATCGGCCGCGTCCAGCACCGCGCGATAGAGCTTGAGCTGCTCATTGGTGCGCGGGAAGGCGGAGGCGATCATGAACTGCAGTTCGGTGCGGAACAGGCCGATGCCCGAGGCGCCGGTCTCGTCGATGTGCGGCAGGTCGACCAGCAGGCCGGCATTCAGATGCAGGTCGATGGCGACGCCGTCCTTGGTGACGGTCGGCACGTCGCGCAGCGCGGCATATTGCTCCAGCCGCTTGGCCCGGAACCGCACCTTCTCGACATAGACGCCCTCGACATCGGTGGGCGGGCGCACATGCACCTCGCCGCTGACGCCGTCGACGATGATCGGGTCGCCGGCATCGACGAGGCCGACAATGTTCTCGATATGCCCGACCGCGGCGATGTTGAGCGCGCGGGCGACGATGGTGAGGTGGCTGGTCGCCGCGCCTTCCTCCAGCACCAGGCCGCGGATGCGGGTGCGGTCGTAGTCGAGCAGCGCCGCCGGGCTCATATTGCGGGCGACGATGATCGCGTTGTCGGGGAGCGCCATCTTCTCCGGCCCGCCGGCGCGGCCGGTGAGCTGGCGCAGCAGCCGGTTGGCGAGGTCGTCGAGGTCGTGCATCCGCTCGCGCAGATAGGGGTCGGTCATGCGCAGCATGCGCGCGCGGGTGTCCGACTGCACGCGCTCGACCGCGCCTTCCGCGGTGAGGCCGGTCATCACCGCCTCGCGCATGCGGTTGATCCAACCGCGGTCGTGGGCGAACATCCGGTAGGCTTCGAGGATCTCGCGGTGTTCGCCGACGCGGGCGACCCCCTCATCCTCCAGCATGATGTCGATGGAGGCGCGCAGTGTCTGGACCGCGTGATCAACGCGGTCCAGCTCGGCCGGCACGTCGTCGGCGATGACCTTGGTCACCTCGATGCGCGGCTCGTGCAGCACCACATGGCCGAGGCCTATGCCCTCGGAGAGCGCGCTGCCGGTGAGGTGCAGCGGGCGGCGGGCGGCGGGCTCGGCACCGGGTAGGGCGAGGGCGGTCAATTCGCCGGAGGCGATGATCTCGGCGAGCACCATGGCGGTGGTCTGCAGCGCCTCGATCTCCTCCTCGGTATAGGAGCGATGGGCGCGGTTCTGCACCACCAGCACGCCGAGCGTATTGCCGGCGCGCAGGATCGGCACGCCGAGGAACGAATGGTAGATCTCCTCGCCGGTTTCCGGCCGATAGGAGAAGGCGGGGTGCGCCTGGGCGTTGGAGAGGCTGATCGGCTCGGCCTCGCGGGCCACCGTGCCGACGAGGCCCTCGTCGATGCGCATCACCGTCAGATGCACGGCGCTGCGGTTGAGGCCCTCGGTGGCGTAGAGCTCCAGCGTGCCGTCGACGCGCAGCACATAGACCGAGCAGACCTCGGCCACCATGTTGGCCGCGATCAGCACGACGATCTTGTCGAGGCGGTCCTGCGCGCTGACCGGCTCCGCCATGACTTCGCGCAGGCGGCGCAGCAGCACGCGCGGACCGCCGAGGGCGCTACGCATCGGCCGTCCCTGGAAGCCGGGCAAAACCCGGATCTATCGAAGAATCGGCGCGGCCGGGGTCGCGCCGCCGAAATAATGCCGTCAGGCGTCGAGCCCGTATACCGAATGCAGCGTCCGCACCGCAAGTTCGGTATAAGCCGCATCGATCAGCACCGAGATCTTGATCTCGGAAGTGGAGATGGCGCGGATGTTGATACCGCGTTCGGACAGCGCCTTGAAGGCGCGGGCGGCGACGCCGGCATGCGAGCGCATGCCGATGCCGATGATCGAGATCTTCACCACGTCGGTGGCGCCCTCGATGGTCTCGAAGCCGATCTCCGACTTGACCGCCGCGAGCGCCGCCTTGGCGCGCTCGAAATCGGCGGTCGGCACGGTGAAGGTGATGTCGGTATGGCCTTCCGCCGAAATGTTCTGCACGATCATGTCGACGTTGATGTTGGCATCGGCCAACGGCACGAAGACGTTGGCGGCGATGCCCGGCTTGTCCGGCACGCGGCGGATGCTCACCTGGGCCTCGTCGCGCGCGAAGGCGATGCCGGTGACGACTTCACTCTCCACGATTTCCTCCTCGTCGCAGATCAGGGTGCCCGGCGGATCGCCGGCGGTCTTGAGTTCCGGTGCATCCGGGTCGGTGAAGCTGGAGCGCACGAAGGTCCGCACCTTGTGCACCATGGCCATCTCGACCGAGCGCACCTGCAGCACCTTGGCGCCCAGCGACGCCATCTCCAGCATCTCCTCGAAGGCGACCTTGTCGAGGCGCTTGGCCTTGGGGACGATGCGCGGGTCGGTAGTATAGACGCCATCGACGTCGGTATAGATGTCGCAGCGATCGGCCCTGATGGCGGCGGCCACCGCCACCGCGCTGGTGTCGGAGCCGCCGCGCCCCAGCGTGGTGACCCGGCCGGACGGCTCGTGGATGCCCTGGAAGCCGGCAATCACCGCCACCTCGCGGCCGGCGCCGAATCGGCGGACGATCTCGTCGCCGTTCACCGACAGGATGCGCGCCGAGCCATGGGCGTCGTCGGTGGAGATCGGCAGCTGCCAGCCCTGCCAGGAGCGGGCCGCAATGCCCATGTCCCGCAGCGCGATGGCAAGAAGACCCGACGTCACCTGCTCGCCCGAGGCGACGATGGCGTCATATTCGGGGGCATCGTACAGCACCGCCGTGTCGCGGCACCAGGCGACCAGCTCGTTGGTCTTGCCGGACATGGCGGAAACCACCACGGCGACCTCGTGACCGGCGTCGATCTCGCGTTTGACGTGGCGGGCGACGTTCTTGATGCGCTCCACGTTCGCGACGGACGTGCCGCCGAACTTCATCACCAGACGTGCCATGGGAAGAAACCGTACCGCTTTGTTCTTATGTCGGGCGCAGGGGAGGGAGCCCCCGGCCGAAAAGGCGCGTATACATATCCACCTCGCGCCCCGCCCGCAACGGGCGCGCGTGGGTCGGCGGCGAGCTTGGAATTCTTCCCGGCTGCGCCCGTTTCCGACCGGTTGAGCCCGATTGACCCGAGAGCGCCTGATGACCGAGACCGCCGACACCGCCACCACCGTCGATCCTCGCGAAGTGGAGCGCTTCGCCGCTCTCGCTGCCGAATGGTGGAATCCGCGCGGCAAGATGGGGGTTCTCCACAAGTTCAATCCGGTACGGCTCGCCTATCTGCGCGAGAAGATCGTCACCCATTTCAACCGCGACCCGCGCGCCATGCGCCCGCTGGAGGGGCTGCGCCTGCTCGATATCGGCTGCGGCGGCGGACTGCTGTGCGAGCCGCTGGCGCGGATGGGGGCCACCGTGGTCGGCATCGATCCCGCCGAGCGCAATGTGCGCGTCGCCTCCCTCCATGCCGGGGAGAGCGGCGCGCCTGTCGAGTATCGTGCCACCACCGCCGAGGCGATGGCGGCAGCCGGCGAGCGCTTCGACGTGGTGCTGGCGATGGAGGTGGTCGAGCATGTCGCCGATGTCGGGCTGTTCGTGAACAGCGCGGCGGAGATGGTGAAGCCGGGCGGGCTGATGTGCGCCGCGACGCTGAACCGCACCGGCCGCAGCTTCGCCCTCGCCATCGTCGGCGCCGAATATGTGCTCGGCTGGCTGCCGCGGGGCACGCATGACTGGAAGCGCTTCGTCACCCCCGAGGAACTGGCGGCGGCGATGACCGCCGGGGGCCTCGCCGTGACCGATCGCGAGGGCGTGGTTTTCAATCCGCTGCTCGCCGAATGGCGCCGCTCCACCGATCTGGCGGTCAACTACATGCTGCTCGCCGAACGGCCGGCGTGAGGCGGCCCGCCGAATCCGGCCGACACCTCAATAGACGATGCGGTTCTCCGGCCGGATGATCGGGGCGACACGCTCCGCCAGCCATTCGCGGCCGATCCGGCGCCGCACGGCGTCATCGCTGGCGAGAATGCTGAGTTCGCTGCGGTCGAAGCCGGCCGCCTCGAGATCCTTGACGGCGCGCTCCAGCCGTTGGGCGCTGTCGAACAGTCCGACCGCCTTGGTCCGGGATGGTAGCTTACGAGCGTCGAAAGCCATGGTGAAGCCTCCCATGCCACGGGCGGCCGAGCACCGCCCGACCGGGGCACTATAACCTGGAATGGCGCTGATTGCCCGAGGCGACCGGCGGCGGCCGGCCTCGGTATTTTCTGGTCCGGCGCCCCCTTTCGTTGCCGATCTGCCACACTACATGAGCAGGGACGGATCGCCTGATCGGGGTTCGTCGCGGTGGCCGGGATACGGGCGCCGCCGTCCCGCAAGACCGTGTGTGCTCGCTCACGAGGCCACGGGGGGCCAGGAGGCAACGACCTATGAATTTCGAGATCTACACCGAGCGCGCGCGCGGCTTCATCCAGTCCGCCCAATCGCTCGCCCTGCGTGAGGGGCACCAGCAGTTCACGCCCGAGCACCTGCTCAAGGTGCTGCTCGACGACCCGGAAGGGCTGTGCGCCGGGCTGATCCAGCGTGCCGGCGGCGATGCGCGCATCGTGCTCGCCGACACCGAGGCGGCGCTCGCCAAGCTGCCGAAGGTGCAGGGCTCGGGCGCCGGGCAGGTCTACCTCGCCCCGACCACCGCCCGCGTCTTCGACGCCGCCGAGAAGGCGGCCAAGAAGGCCGGCGACGGCTATGTCACCGTCGAGCGGCTGCTGCTGGCGCTGGCGCTGGAGAAAGATAGCGAGGCCGGGAAGATTCTCGCCAAGTCCGGCGCTTCGCCGCAGAAGATCAACGCCGCCATCGAGGCGCTGCGCAAGGGCCGTACGGCCGACAGCGCCACGGCGGAAAACGCTTATGACGCGCTGAAGAAATATGCCCGCGACCTGACCCAGGCGGCCCGCGACGGCAAGCTCGACCCGGTGATCGGCCGCGACGAGGAGATTCGCCGCACCATCCAGGTGCTGGCGCGCCGTACCAAGAACAATCCCGTCCTCATCGGCGAGCCCGGCGTCGGCAAGACCGCCATCGTCGAGGGCCTCGCGCTGCGCATCGTCGATGGCGACGTGCCGGAGAGCCTGAAGGACAAGAGCCTGCTGGCGCTCGACATG
Organism: Ancylobacter defluvii; assembly: GCF_018390605.1. Taxonomy (GTDB): domain Bacteria; phylum Pseudomonadota; class Alphaproteobacteria; order Rhizobiales; family Xanthobacteraceae; genus Ancylobacter; species Ancylobacter defluvii. The sequence goes on along the minus strand of NZ_JAHBGD010000012.1, from coordinate 30,548 downwards.
GGCTCGCTGATCGCCGGCGCCAAATATCGCGGCGAGTTCGAGGAGCGGCTGAAGGCGGTGCTCTCCGAGGTCACTTCGGCCGAGGGCGGCATCATCCTGTTCATCGACGAGATGCACACGCTGGTCGGCGCCGGCAAGGCGGACGGGGCGATGGACGCCTCCAACCTGCTGAAGCCCGCTCTGGCGCGCGGCGAGCTGCACTGCGTCGGCGCCACCACACTCGACGAATACCGCAAGCATGTGGAGAAGGACGCCGCGCTGGCCCGCCGCTTCCAGCCGGTCTTCGTCTCCGAGCCGACGGTGGAGGACACGGTGTCCATCCTGCGCGGCATCAAGGAGAAATACGAGCTGCACCACGGCGTGCGCATCACCGATTCGGCGCTGGTGGCGGCGGCGACCTTGTCGAACCGCTACATCACCGACCGCTTCCTGCCGGACAAGGCGATCGACCTGATCGACGAGGCCGGCTCGCGCCTGCGCATGCAGGTCGATTCGAAGCCCGAGGAGCTGGACAGCATCGACCGCGAGATCGTACGCCTGCGCATCGAGCAGGAGGCGCTGAAGAAGGAAAGCGACGCCGGCTCGAAGGACCGGCTGAAGAAGCTGGAAAAGGAGCTTGCCGATCTCGAGGAGGAATCCGCCTCGATCACCTCCCGCTGGAAGGCGGAGAAGGACAAGCTCGGCGATGCCCAGAAGGTCAAGAGCGACCTCGAAAAGGCGCGCGCGGACCTCGCCATCGCCCAGCGCAACGGCGAATACCAGAAGGCCGGCGAACTGGCCTATGGCACCATCCCGGCGTTGGAGAAGAAGCTCGCCGAACTCGAGAAGCAGGATCTTGCCGCCGAGGTGAGGGCCGGCACCATGGTGGAGGAGGCGGTGACGCCCGACCACATTGCCGGCGTGGTCTCGCGCTGGACCGGCGTGCCGGTCGACAAGATGCTGGAGGGCGAGAAGGAGAAGCTGCTCCGCATGGAGGAGGAGCTCGCCAAGCGCGTCATCGGCCAGAAGGAGGCGGTGGAAGCCGTCTCGACGGCGGTGCGCCGCGCCCGCGCCGGGCTTCAGGACCCGAACCGGCCGATCGGCTCGTTCATGTTCCTCGGCCCCACCGGCGTCGGCAAGACCGAGCTGACCAAGGCGCTCGCGTCCTTCCTGTTCGACGACGACACCGCGCTCGTCCGCATCGACATGTCGGAATACATGGAGAAGCACGCGGTGGCCCGGCTGATCGGCGCGCCTCCCGGCTATGTCGGCTATGAGGAGGGCGGCGCGCTCACCGAGGCCGTTCGCCGCCGGCCCTATCAGGTGGTGCTGTTCGACGAGGTCGAGAAGGCGCATCCGGATGTGTTCAACGTGCTGCTTCAAGTTCTGGACGACGGGCGCCTGACCGACGGCCAGGGCCGCACGGTCGACTTCCGCAACACGCTGATCATCATGACCTCGAATCTCGGTTCGGAGTATCTGGTGAACCAGAAGGACGGCGAGGACACCGAAGCGGTGCGTGACGAGGTGATGGAGGTGGTGCGCTTGCACTTCCGGCCGGAATTCCTCAACCGCATCGACGAGATCGTGCTGTTCCACCGGCTGCGGCGCGAGCAGATGGGCGCCATCGTCGATATCCAGGCCAAGCGGCTGCAGAAGCTGCTGGACGAGCGCAAGATCGTGCTGGAGATCACCCCCGAGGCGCGGGATTTCCTCGCCGAGCGGGGCTACGATCCGGCCTATGGCGCGCGTCCCTTGAAGCGGGTGATGCAGAAGCTGCTGCAGGATCCGCTGGCCGGCCGCATCCTTGCCGGCACGGTGAAGGATGGCGACGTGGTGAAGGTCGAGCGCGGCGCGGGCGAATTGCTGTTCGACACCCGCCCCTCGGTGGAGGAGGCCGCCTGAGCGGCCTTCGCCTGCCGATGATCCAACGCGGCGCGACCCGGCAAAGGGCCGCGCCGTCCTGCTTTCGGCCGGCGGCATCGCCGCGCGCCGTTGCCATTCTGTCTTGATCGCCGGTACTCGACCGCGCCTGATCGCGTCCCGGCAGCCGCCTTGCGGCCGGGGTTGCCCCGCGCCACACTCCTCCGCCCGACCTCGGTACCCCTTTGGAGCGACCCATGCTGATCGGCTTCAACCTGTTCGTCGTCGTGCTTCTGGTGCTGGCGATCGCCACCATCCTCGCCGGCGTGAAGACCGTTCCGCAGGGTTACCAGTATACGGTGGAGCGATTCGGCCGCTACACCCGCAGCCTGACGCCGGGCCTCAACATCATCATCCCGTTCATCGACCGCATCGGCCACAAGGTGAACATGATGGAGCAGGTGCTCGACGTGCCGACGCAGGAGGTGATCACCAAGGACAACGCCACGGTGGCGGTCGACGGGGTCGCCTTCTTCCAGGTGTTCGATGCTCCGCGCGCCAGCTATGAGGTCTCCCAGCTTGACCTTGCCATCCTCGCGCTGACCACCACCAATATCCGCACGGTGATGGGTGCGATGGACCTCGACCAGCTGCTGTCGCATCGCGACGAAATCAATGAGCGCCTGCTCAAGGTGGTCGACGCCGCCGCCTCGCCCTGGGGCGTGAAGATCACCCGCATCGAAATCAAGGACATCGTGCCTCCCGCCGACCTGGTTACCGCGATGGGGCGGCAGATGAAGGCCGAGCGCGAGAAGCGCGCCGTGGTGCTGGAGGCGGAAGGCCAGCGCCAGTCGGAGATCCTGCGCGCCGAAGGCGAGAAGCAAGGCCAGATCCTTCAGGCCGAGGGACGGCGCGAGGCCGCCTTCCGCGACGCGGAGGCGCGCGAGCGGCTTGCCGAGGCCGACGCCAAGGCGACGCAGATGCTGTCCGCCGCCGTGGCGTCCGGCGATCCGGCGGCTCTGAACTACTACATCGCCGAGAAATACGTGAAGGCGCTGGAGGCGATGGCCACCGCGCCGAACCAGAAGACACTGATCCTGCCCTATGAGGCGACGGCGATTCTCGGCTCGCTCGCCGGCATCGCCGAGATCGCCCGCGGCGCATTCGGAGAGGCAGGCGCGGCGCGTGGCCCGGCGCGCCCGCGGCCGACGGGGCCGGCGGCGGGGACGTCATCCGGTGGCCATGACGGCTTCGGAAGCTGATCGGCGGGCGAGGCGGAGGCGGTGATGGCAGTTCTGGCGGAGATCGGGCGCGAGATCGGCAACTGGATCTGGTTCATCATCGCCGGCTTGTTGCTGCTGGGCGAACTGCTGCTGCCTGGCGCCCAGTTGATCTGGCTCGGGGTCGCGGCGCTGGCGACCGGGCTCGTCGTGCCGCTGCTGGAGATCGGCTGGCAGGGGCAGTTGGTGCTTTATGCAGTGCTGGCCTTCGTCACCTTGCTGCTCGGCCGCCGGATGTTCCCGCGCGGACCGAAGGCGAGCGACCGTCCGTTCCTCAACCGCCGCACCGAGGCGTTGATCGGCCGCGCCTTCGTGCTGCGGGAACCCATCGCCGGCGGCGTCGGCCAGGTGAGGGTCGACGATACCGTGTGGCGGGTGATGGGGGAGGATTGCCCGGCGGGTGCGCGGGTGGTGGTCACCGGCATCGACGGCGCGACGCTCACGGTGCGACCCGAGGGGACGGCGGCCTGAGCCGCGCTCCCTCGGGCGAGAGCGGCGAACCGCCTCAGTCGTTGCTGGCGAGCAGCGCGTCGAGCTCGGGGCGGAAGGTCTCGGCAATGTCCGGCCGCGCCAGCGCATAGGCGACATTGGCCATCAGGAAGCCGAGCTTCGAGCCGCAATCATAGATCGAGCCGTCGAAGGTGACGCTGTAGAAGTCCTGCTTCTTGGCCAGCTTCAGCATCGAATCGGTCAGCTGGATCTCGCCGCCGGCGCCGCGCTCCTGGGTCTCCAGCAGGTCGAAGATCTCCGGCTGCAGGATGTAGCGGCCGGAAATGGCGAGGTTGGAGGGAGCGACCTCCTTCTTCGGCTTTTCGACCATCTTGGCGATGCGATGCACGCGCTCGGCAATGTTTTCGCCGAGGCCGACGATGCCGTACTGGTCGGTCTGGTCCATCGGCACTTCGTAGACGGCGATGTGGTTGCCGCCGCCCGCCTTGTCATAGGCGTCCACCATCTGGGCGAGGCAGCTCTTGCCGTTGCGCGGCTTGTGCAGCATGTCCGGCAGCAGGAGCGCGAAAGGCTCGTTGCCGATGATGTCGCGGGCGCACCACACCGCGTGGCCGAGGCCGAGCGGCAGCTGCTGGCGGGTGAAGCTGGTCTTGCCGGGACCCAGGGTCTCGGCCCGCAACGTATCGAGCAGCTGATGCTTGCCGCGCTCGGACAGCGTGGCCTCGAGCTCGTACTGGCGGTCGAAATGGTCCTCGATCACGCCCTTGTTGCGGCCGGTGACGAAAACGATGTGTTCGATGCCGGCCGCGCGGGCCTCGTCGACGACGTGCTGCACCACGGGCCGGTCGACCACGGTCAGCATCTCTTTGGGAACCGCCTTGGTGGCGGGCAGGAAGCGTGTGCCGAGACCGGCAACGGGAAGGATCGCCTTGCGAATATGTGTCATCTGCAACTAGGTCCGTTCTTGAAATGAGCGGGTCGAGCCGGATCGGTCTAGGTGGGGGCGTATGAACCTCAACTTAACGTGAGAAGCGCGCCAATGACAAAAATCATGTGACAGGCCGCAACTTATCTCTCCAGCATGGCCGCCGCGGCCGGTCGCATGGAGGTATTATAAAGCCCCTTACGCTACGAAATCGGAAAAACCGACCTGACGTTAAGTCCTCGTAAAACATGCCGAGCCCCTAATCGGCCCGGACTGCGTATCAGAGGTCTCAACATGCGTACAGGGTCGGTTTCCGGCAGCCGCCTATCGGGCGGCATGGCCGCCGTTGTCCTCGCGATCGGGCTCGGGGGCTGCGCGTTCTCGGACGATGTGACCGGCACCGTCGCCACGGCCGGGCCTTCGCCCGTGTCGGCGCGGGTGGCGCCGCCGCCGCGCGTCGCCTCGGCGCCGGCGGCCTCGACGGGCTCGTCGCATCCCGACATGCAACCGGCCGCCCTGCGCGCGGCGGAGGCGAATTTCAGCCGCTGCATCGCGGCGCTGGAGCCGAAAGCCCGCCAGGCCGGGGTTTCCGCCGCTGGCTTCCGCCGGCTCACCGCCGGGCTCACCCCCGACATGTCGATCATGAAGAAGCTGGAGACCCAGCCGGAATTCTCCCGAACGCCCGGACAATATGTCGAGATGCTGGTCTCCGAGACCCGCATCCAGAAGGGCCGCCAGGCAATGGCCGAGAACGCCGCCGTCTTCCAGGCCGTCGAGCGCACCTATGGCATCGATCCCTATGTGGTGGCGGCGATCTGGGGCATCGAGACCAATTATGGCGGCGCCCGCGGTTCCTATCCGGTGATCCAGGCGACCGGGACGCTCGCCTGCGTCGGTCGCCGGCAGCCCTATTTCCGCGACGAGTTCGTCGCCGCCCTGCGCATCGTCGATCGTGGCGATATTCCCGAGAGCCACCTGAAGGGCTCGTGGGCCGGTGCCTTCGGCCTCACCCAGTTCATGCCCACTGCCTTCCAGCGCGACGCGGTCGATTTCGACGGCGACGGCCATCGCAATGTCGTCGATTCCGTCGCCGACGCCATGGGCTCTACCGCCAACAAGCTGAAGCGCGGCGGCTGGAAGCCGGGCATCAGCTGGGGCTACGAGGTCCTCACCCCGCGCGGCTTCGATTATCTCCTCGCCGACAAGAGCATCCGCAAGCCGCTGCGCGAGTGGGCAGCGCTCGGCGTGACACGGGTCGGCGGACGCGGCTATCCCAATGGCGAGGCTACGGCCTATCTACTGCTGCCCTCCGGCGCCAATGGCCCGGCCTTCCTGATGACCGACAATTTCCGCGCCATCCTTTCCTACAACCCGGCCGATGCCTATGCGCTCGCCATCGGCCATCTTGCCGATCGCATCCGCGGTGGCGGGCCGTTCGTCACGCCGTGGCCGGAAGATGTGCGCATGCTGTCGCGTGCCGAGCGCTCGGAATTGCAGCAGCGCCTCGCCCGGCGCGGCTTCGATCCGGGTCCGGCCGACGGCACCATGGGCCAGCAGACCCGCGTTGCGGTGCGCGAGTTCCAGGTCAGCGTCGGCATGCTGCCCGACGGACACGCCACCGGCGAGGTGCTGGACCGGCTGCGCTAGCGCGTCCGCCATTCGCTTGCGGCGGCAAACCGCTCCGATCCGCCGTCTTCGGGGGGGCTGATGCCGGGCGGTTTTGCCCGGCGTGGAGCCGTTCCGGCGGAGACGGTGGGCGGCGGGACTTGAAACCGCCGCGATATTGGTTCACCGCTTGCCGACGATGGATCTCATGGACCGCACCGGGCAGAGACGGCGGATGGGACCGGAGGGCGGCGCGCCCTCCGCATGGCTGCGACTTGCCGGCTCGGTGCTGTGCCTGCTGCTGCTCGCTCTGCCGGAGGCGCCGGCGCTGGCGCAGGCGGACTGGTTTCGTCCCCCCGCCGATGTCGGTCAGCCCTCGCGTGCCGCGCCGCCGCAACGTGCGCGGCAGCCCCCGCAGCGGCGTCAGCAGCAGGCGGCGCCGGTTCGTCAGGCGTCGCCCCAGCAGCCGCGCGGTTGGAACCCGTTCCAGCCGCTGATCGATCTGTTCCAGCCGCAGGACCAGCCGCGCTATGCGCCGGGTCGCCCGCGCGATCTCGGCCCGCCACCGCCCGCCGTCGCCGCGCCGGCTCGGCCGGCGGTCGAAACGCCGGCCGAGCCGCGGGGCTCCGTCTACGCGACCGCTGCCGCCGCCAGGGCGGAACAGGGCGAGGATCTGAAGGGCATCGTGCTGGTGCTGGGCGATGAATATGCCGATGCGCTGGCGCAGGGGCTCGCCGATGCCTTTGCTGCCGACCGCAAGGGCATCGCCGTGGTCGGTCATGCCGAATCCGGCTCGGGTTTCGCGCCGGCGAGTGCCTATGACTGGATCAATGGTGCCCGCCGGCTGGTCGCGTCGGAGGCGCCGAGCGCGATCGTCATGTTCGCCGGCAGCGCCGATCTGGCACCTATCCAGGATACGGGCGGAGCGGCAGAGCTGTTCGACGAGCGCTGGCGGGCGATCTATGGCCGGCGCATCGACGATCTGCTGCTCGGGCTGAAGCTGCAGGGACGCCCGGTGGTTCTGGTCGGGCTGCCGCCGGTCGACGATGCCGCCGCCAGCGAGCGCAATGCCCGGCTCAACGAATTGCTCGGCGAGCATGCTGAACGGGCAGGGGTGATCTTCGTCGAGGTCTGGGACGGCTTTGTCGACGAGAACGGCCAGTTCATGATGTCCGGCCCGGCGGTGGATGGCCAGCGCCGGCGGCTGCGTACCGCGAACGGTCTCGGCTTCACCCGCGCCGGCGGGCGCAAGCTCGCCTTCTTCGTCGACCGCGATCTCGGGCCGCGGCTGGAGCATGAGGAATTGCCGGTGCCCGGCGATCCGGTGGCCGCTCGTCCCTCGATCATCATGCTGACCGGCGCCGGAGCCGGGGTTGGCGCACGCACGCTCGTCGGCGCGCCCGGGGCCGCCCTGGCTCCGCCGCCGCAGCCATCAGGCGAGGCGGTCGCACCGGAATCGCAGGACGGCACCCTGCGCCTGTTGGTGCGCGGCGAGCCGCTGCCGGCGGTGAGCGGGCGCACCGACGATTTCAGCTGGACGCCGCCGAAGCGTGCGGGCGATGGCGCGGCTCCGCAGGCCGCCCCCGAATCGACCGGTGCCGCCAAGACGGCGACGCCGTAGCGGCGGCGCCCTGTGCTGTTCCCCGTCGGCTCGGGTTGCTACCGGCGCGGCTTCACTGCGCGGCCTCGCGCGGCCATGACAGCGTCGCGTCGGCAGCCTGCGCCAATTGCTCGGGCACCTCATAGGCGGTTCCGGGCATCGTCAGTCCGGTCCAGCGCAAGCGCGCCTTCCAGGGCGACAGATACTGGGCCACGTCGCTATGCCGGTTGGGCAGCTGCGCCACGCCGTCAATGATCAGCGGGTTGTCATAGAGCGAAAGGGCAGAGACGTAATCGTCATCCGTCAGGCAGATCACCCGGGTCGGCGCGGGGTTGGTCAGGAAGGAATAATAGCCTTCCGCATAGGCGAGCTCGATTTCCCGTCCCATTTTGTGGAGCACCGTCAGCAGCGAGCCGGAATAATAGGCGCATTGGTGGGCGCCGCCGCCCTGGGTGCTGATGAAATGGAAGGCCCGCTTATAGAGCGAGGCCTTGAAATCGTTGACGCTGACGCCGCCGAACCGCGACGCGTAGTCTTGCACGAGATCATCGAAGAGGAACACCGACGGAAATTCGTTGATCAGCGACAGATCGTCGAATTCGGGTCGCAGCCTGACGTCGTTCGAGTAGCCGGCCTGGATATCCTTGATGCCGTGCCGGATATAGACGATCGTGTATTGATCGCTCAGCCGCTCGAAGGTCTCTCTCAGGCAGGTCGTGTTGATGAAGTTGATGGGTGGGTTCTTCCACTCATTATTGAATTTATTGTGGACGATCAGGATAGGCTTCGCATCCAGGCTGTCGCGGAAGGCATCGCTGCTTTTCGCGATGTCCAGGGTTCCCAGTTGGCGCATGACGGGGAACAGATGAAACGGCGAGGGGCGCGCATAAATATGCTCGAGGCCGATCGGCATCGGCGTGCTGATGCGCCGGTGGAGGCGACGCTGCCGCCGCTCGACGATGGAGCGGCAATCCAGCGCTTCATAGAACATCGTCATGCCGGAAAAGGTAAGAATATCGGTATTCTTGAGCAGCCCAGCCCGAGAAAGCCAGTTCGCGAACGGAAGAAACAAAATTATCTCCGCCCCAAACTCCCCGTCGAAAAAGATCGATTCGGGCATCTGCTTCTTGTTGAGGAGGGATGAGATAAAAGACTTCACGGCCATGTTAACCGTTCTCTCCGTTTCGTCTATTTTACGGCAGGACGCCTAGCGCAGATAGATGGTTCGCACGAACCCCGGCATTTTTCCGTTTCTCCAGCGCAGCGAAGCACCGCAACATATTCGCACGCTCGACCAAACTAGCCACGCAAGGCAATGCAGCTTTTGAGGTGATGTCGCTCATGGCGTGCGTTGGGGTAGCCGAGTCCGGCCGGATATCGGGGGCGACGATCGGTGGCGAGCAGGCCGGATCGACGGGGCCGTGCGTTCGCACTGAAGAAGTCCGGTGTCATCGACCCGGAATGGCACGGGGCCTTGAGATCGGTGAGCGCGCTGTGGCGTGGGACCGTCGATGGAATGCCGCCGATGGAAATCAGCTCACATTCATTCCGACTGGCGAGGATGACGTCGCTCTGCGAGATTTTCCTGGACGTTACCCAGCCGATTTCATCGTCGAGATTGCTCTTCGATGTGCCGGCGGGCCTCCACCAATAGAGCTTAAGCGGACCCATGCTGAATTGATCTCGATTCGCAAAAGTTCGAACTAAATTCTACCTGACAAGGCATGCGTCGGCTGCCGCCGATCATTCTGTCCATGACAAAGACAATCTATCCCATACTCGACTGAAGCTGTCACGCCGGGCCGGTATGACGGAGATAGCGGGCAAACCGCCACTTTCGTCATCGCGTGCTTATGCCGCTTTCGCACCGAGTTGGCAGGGCCTTCGGGAGGGCGCCTTCCAGCGGCTCGGCCGCGCGCGGTGATGCCGGCCGCAAGCATCGCGACGCGATCCGAAACACGTCGCGCTGGGGAACCGGCGGGGCGCCCGGCATCATGTGGTGTACGGCGAAGATAGGACCGGCAACGTCGCGCGCCGCCGGGGGATGGGACGATGGCGCACGCCGTGCGGAGGAGCCGTCGCCCATCGCAGCGTGGAGGCGAGGGCGAGGCGGCGTCGGTGATAGTTACCCGCCGCAGGGCTTCCTGCGGCGGCAGGAGAGAGAGCCGGTCAGCGCGGCAGCACCGAAGCGCCCATCAGGAAGGTGTCGATGGATTGCGCCGCCTGCCGGCCCTCGCGGATCGCCCACACCACCAGCGACTGGCCGCGGCGCATGTCGCCGGCGGAGAACAGCTTCGGCACCGAGGTGACATAGTCGTCGTCAGAGGCGGCGACATTGCCGCGCTTGTCGATCGACAGGCCGTCGAGCGCCAGCATGCCCTCATGCACCGGATGGATGAAGCCGAGCGCGATGAAGACGAGGTCGGCCTTGATGTGGAATTCGGTGCCGGGGATCGGCTGGCGCTTGGCATCGACGCGAGCGCACTTCACCGAGGTGACATGGCCCTTCTTGCCTTCCATGCCGAGGGTGGCGGCGGCGAATTCACGCTCGGCGCCCTCGGCCTGGCTGGAGGAGGTGCGGAACTTGGTCGGCCAATACGGCCAGATCGCCAGCTTGTCCTCCTTCAGCGGCGGCACCGGGCGGATGTCGAGCTGGTGGACCGAGAGCGCGCCCTGGCGGAAGGCGGTGCCGACGCAGTCGGAGGCGGTGTCGCCGCCGCCGATGACGACGACATGCTTGCCGCTGGCGAGGATCGGCTGCTCGGCGCTCACATCCTCGCGGCCGAGGCGGCGGTTCTGCTGCACCAGATAGGGCATGGCGTAGTGCACGCCGGCCAGGTCCTGGCCGGGCAGGGCGGGGTCGCGCGGGTGCTCGGAGCCGCCGCACATCAGCACGGCGTCGTGGCTGTCGATCAGCGCGTCGAGCGGACGGTTGACGCCGACATTCACCCCGTAATGGAAGGTCACGCCCTCCGCTTCCATCTGCTGGACGCGGCGGTCGATATAGTGCTTCTCCATCTTGAAGTCGGGGATGCCGTAGCGCAGCAGGCCGCCGGCCTTGGGCTCGCGCTCATAGACATGCACCTCGTGGCCGGCGCGGGCGAGCTGCTGGGCGGCCGCCATGCCGGCCGGGCCGGAGCCGATCACCGCGACCTTCTTGCCGGTCTTGTGCGCCGCCGGCTCGGGCCGGATCCAGCCCATCTTCCATGCCTTGTCGGCGATAGCCTGCTCGACGGTCTTGATGGTGACCGGCATGTCCTCGAGGTTCAGGGTGCAGGCTTCCTCGCAGGGGGCGGGGCAGATGCGGCCGGTGAACTCGGGGAAATTGTTGGTGGAATGGAGGTTGCGCGTCGCCTCCTCCCAGTTGCCGTTATAGACGAGGTCGTTCCAGTCCGGAATCTGGTTATGGATCGGGCAGCCGTTCGGCCCGTGGCAGAACGGAATGCCGCAATCCATGCAGCGCGAGGCCTGGTTGGCGACTTCCGAGTCCGGCAGCGGCAGGGTGAACTCGCGGAAATGGCGAATGCGGTCGGACGCCGGCTGATACTTCGCCTCGCGCCGATCGATTTCGAGAAACCCGGTAACCTTACCCATCGCGCCCTCTCGTCGGAGCACCGCCACTCTGGAGGCGTTCCAGCTCCGCAGCCAGATACATCAATTGTGCCATTTGGAAAATGACGACGCGGCATCGCGCCGCGCCATCCTGCGCACCGACCACCCCGCCGGGTACCGCGGCGGCTCCTGCCGCCTCCGGTACCGGGCCGCCCGGTCCCGCGTGGCGCCGCCGCGTCGCGGCATCGCCTGGCCGGGAGGACGGCCTTTTCGGGGAAGGGCGCCCGCGGCCTATTCGGCCGCCTGCAACCCGCGCGCTTTCTCCATTTCGCGCAGCGCCCGCTGATACTCGACCGGCATCACCTTGACGAACTTGCCGCGATAGTCGGTCCAGTTGTCGAGGATCGTCTGGGCGCGCTGCGAGCCGGTATGGTGCAGGTGCTTGGCGATCAGCTGGTGCAGGCGTTCCTCGTCGCCATGGCCCATGTCGGCCATGATGTCGATACGGCCCTTGAACTCCAGGTCGCCGCCATGGTGGTGCAGGCGCTCCAGGAGATCTTCCTCCTCCTCGACCGGCTCCAGGTCCACCATGGAGAGGTTGCAGCGGTTCTTGAAGCTGCCGTCCTCGTCCAGCACATAGGCGACGCCGCCGGACATGCCGGCCGCGAAGTTGCGCCCGGTCTGGCCGATCACCACCACCACGCCGCCGGTCATGTATTCGCAGCCATGATCGCCGGTGCCCTCGACCACCGCGATGGCACCGGAATTGCGCACCGCGAAGCGCTCGCCGGCGACGCCGTGGAAATACACCTCGCCGGCGGTGGCGCCGTAGAGCACGGTGTTGCCGACGATGATCGAGTCTTCCGGCACGATGGAGCTGTGGCTGGGCGGGCGCACGATGATGCGGCCGCCGGACAGGCCCTTGCCGACATAGTCATTGGCCTCGCCGACCAGCGTCATCGTCACGCCGCCGGCGAGGAAGGCGCCGAAGGCCTGTCCGGCGGTGCCGGTCAGGTGGATGTCGATGGTGTCGTCCGGCAGGCCGGCCTCGCCATAGCGCTTGGCGACCTCGCCCGAGAGCATGGCGCCGACCGAGCGGTTGATGCTCTTGATCGGTGTCTCGATCCGCACCGGCTCGCCGCTCTCAAGCGCCGGCATTGCCTCGCGGATGAGCGTGCGGTCCAGCACGTGCTGGATCGGGTGGTTCTGCCGCTCGGTATGGCGGATGGCGACGTCGGGACCGACCTGCGGCTTGGCGAAGATGCGGCTGAAGTCCAGCCCCTTCGCCTTCCAGTGGTCGATCGCCGGCTTCTTGTCGAGCCATTCGGAATGGCCGATCAGCTCGTTGAAGCTGGTGACGCCGAGCGCGGCCATGATCTCGCGCACTTCCTCTGCGACGAAGAAGAAGTAGTTGATCACATGCTCGGGTGTGCCCTTGAAGCGCTTGCGCAGCACCGGGTCCTGGGTGGCGACGCCGACCGGGCAGGTGTTGAGGTGGCACTTGCGCATCATGATGCAGCCGGCGGCGATCAGCGGCGCGGTGGAGAAGGCGAAGTCGTCCGCCCCCAACAGCGCGCCGATTACCACGTCGCGCCCGGTGCGCAGTCCGCCATCGACCTGCAACGCGATACGTCCGCGCAGATTGTTCAGCACCAGTGTCTGGTGCGCCTCGGCCAGGCCGATCTCCCAAGGCGAGCCGGCATGCTTCAGCGCGGTGAGCGGCGAGGCGCCGGTGCCGCCCTCGAAGCCGGAGATGGTGATGTGGTCGGCGCGCGCCTTGGCGACGCCGGCGGCCACCGTACCTACGCCGACTTCCGAAACCAGCTTCACCGAGACATCGGCTTCCGGGTTGACGTTCTTCACGTCGTAGATGAGCTGCGCCAGATCCTCGATCGAATAGATGTCGTGATGCGGCGGCGGCGAGATCAGGCCGACGCCCGGCGTCGAGTGGCGCACCTTGGCGATAACGGCATCGACCTTGTGGCCGGGCAATTGTCCGCCTTCGCCGGGCTTGGCACCCTGCGCCATCTTCAGCTGGATCATGTCGGCGTTGACCAAATAGTCCGCGGTCACGCCGAAGCGGCCGGAAGCCACCTGCTTGATCGCCGAGCGCATGCTGTCGCCGTTGGGCAGCGGCTTGAAGCGCGAGGCTTCCTCGCCGCCCTCGCCGGTGTTCGACTTGCCGCCGATGCGGTTCATCGCGATGGCGAGCGTGGTGTGCGCCTCGCGCGAGATCGAGCCGAACGACATGGCGCCGGTGACGAAGCGCTTGACGATCTCCGCCGCCGGCTCCACCGCCTCGATCGGCACCGGCGCGTGGCCGACTTCCGCCGCCTCGCGGATGCGGAACAGCGAGCGGATGTTCAGCGTCTTGTCGCCGGTCTCGTTCACCAGCTTGGCGAAGTGCCGGTACTTGTCCTGCGCGTTGCCGCGCACCGCGTGCTGCAGGACCGCGACGGTCTCCGGATCCCAGGCATGCTCCTCGCCGCGCAGGCGGTAGGCATATTCGCCGCCGACATCCAGCGCGTTGCGGAACACCGGCGCGTCGCCGAAGGCGTCGCGATGGCGCATCGCCGTCTCCTCGGCGATCTCCGGCAGGCCGATGCCGCCAATGGTCGAGGCGGTGCCGGTGAAATACCTGGCGACCACCTCGTCGGACAGGCCGACGGCGTCGAAGATCTGCGCGCCGCAATAGGACTGGTAGGTCGAGATGCCCATCTTGGACATCACCTTCAGCAGCCCCTTGTCGACCGACTTGATGAAGCGCTTGACGATCTCGTACTCGTCGACCTCCTCGGGGATGTCGTCGCGCATGGCGATCAGCGTCTCGAAGGCGAGATAGGGGTTGATCGCCTCGGCACCATAGCCGGCGAGGCAGGCGAAATGATGCACCTCGCGCGCCTCGCCCGTCTCCACCACGAGGCCGGCGGCGGTGCGCAGGCCCTTGCGGATCAGGTGATGATGCACGGCGGCCGTCGCCAGCAGCGAGGGTATGGCGATGCGGTCCGGCCCGAGCAGGCGGTCGGACAGGATGATGATGTTGTAGCCGCCATGCACCGCCGCCTCGGCGCGCTCGCACAGCCGCTCGACGGCGTCGCCCATACCCGCCGCGCCCTTGTCGGACGGGTAGGTTATGTCGAGCGTGCGGGTGTCGAAGCGCTCCTCCATGAAGCCGATGGAGCGGATCTTCTCCAGGTCGGCATTGGTGAGGATGGGCTGGCGCACCTCGAGCCGCTTGCGGCGCGAACTGCCCTCGAGGTCGAAGATGTTCGGCCGCGGCCCGATGAACGAGACGAGGCTCATCACCAGCTCCTCGCGGATCGGGTCGATCGGCGGGTTGGTGACCTGGGCGAAGTTCTGCTTGAAATAGGTGAACAGCGACTTCGACTTCTTCGACAGCGGCGAGATCGGCGTGTCGGTGCCCATGGAGCCGACCGCCTCCTGCCCGGTGGTCGCCATCGGCGCCATCAGCAGCTTGAGGTCTTCCTGCGAATAGCCGAAGGCCTGCTGGCGGTCGAGCAGCGACACGTCGGTGCGGACTTCCCGCGCCTCCACCGCGCGCAGTTCTTCCAGCACCAGCTGGGTACGCTTCAGCCACTCCTTGTAGGGGTGCTTGCCGGCCATGTCGGTCTTCACCTCCTGGTCGGGCACGAGACGCCCTTCCTCAAGGTCGATCAACAGCATCTTGCCGGGCTGGAGCCGCCACTTGGTGACGATCTCCTCCTCCGGGAAGGTGAGCACGCCCATTTCCGAGGCGCAGACGATCTTGTCGTCCTTGGTCACCATGTAGCGCGCCGGCCGCAGGCCGTTGCGGTCGAGCATGGCGACGATCTGCCGGCCGTCGGTGGCGACGATGGCGGCCGGGCCATCCCACGGCTCCATCAGCGCGGCATGGTACTCGTAGAAGGCGCGACGCTCCTCGTCCATCAGCGGGTTGCCGGCCCAGGCTTCGGGGACGAGCATCATCGCCGCATGCGGCAGCTCGTAGCCGCCCTGCACCAGGAACTCGAGCGCATTGTCGAAGCAGGCGGTGTCCGACTGCCCCTCATAGGAGATCGGCCACAGCTTGGAGATGTCGTTGCCGAACAGCTCCGAGTCGACGGAGGCCTGCCGGGCCGCCATCCAGTTCACATTGCCGCGCAGCGTGTTGATCTCGCCGTTGTGGGCGACCATGCGATAAGGATGCGCCAGCGACCACGCCGGGAAGGTGTTGGTCGAGAAGCGCTGATGCACCAGGGCCACGGCGCTCTCGAAGTCGGCGTCGTGCAGGTCAGCATAATAGGTGCCGAGCTGGTCGGCATTGAACATGCCCTTGTAGACAATGGTGCGGCAGGACAGCGACACCACGTAATAGCCGGCCGTGCGCGGATCCCTGGCGCCGTAGACGGCGTTGGAGACCACCTTGCGCAGGATGAACAGCCGGCGCTCGAAATCGTCCTCGCTGGCCGTCGCCTCGCCACGGCCGATGAACACCTGCATATGGCTGGGCTCGGTCGGCAGCACGGTGTGGCCGAGATGCGAGTTGTCGGTCGGCACCTCGCGCCAGCCGAGCACGACCTGGCCTTCCTCGGCAACGACGCGCTCGAAGGTCTCGCGGATGATCTCCTGGCCTTCCGCCTCGCGCGGCAGGAAGACGTGGCCAACGGCGTAATGCCCCGGCTCGGGCAGCTCGAAGCCGAGCCGGGCCGCTTCCTTGGCGAAGAACTTGTGCGGAATCTGCACCAGCATGCCGGCGCCGTCGCCCGCGCGGGGGTCTGCTCCCACCGCGCCGCGATGCTCGAGGTTGAGCAGGATCTGCAGCCCGTCCTTGACGATTTGGTGCGACTTGCGGCCCTTGATGTCGGCGATGAAGCCGACGCCGCAGCTGTCCTTCTCGTTGCGCGGGTCGTAGAGGCCCTGCGCCGCCGGAAGTCCGGGATCGATGGCGGTGATGGGTTTGACGATGGCGCGATCCGTCGTGGCCGGACGCACCGTACCCTCAACGAAACTCGACGTGGCCATGCCGCCAAACTCCTCGCTCATCGGAGCCTCCCATGTGTTCGCCTCGCCGGTGGACATGCCGAGACATCCCGGCCCCGCGGGCTCACCGCCCGCAAGCATGCACACCAGCATCAAAATACGCTAGCATCGACTGTGCCATGCCGATGCGCCTCCATCGTGCAGAGCGGCAGCCTATCTGCCTGATAGGACAGTATGGTTGTCCTATCAATGCCGAACATGCCAGAAACCGCGCGCGTGGACAAGCGGGAGATATCACTTTCGGCGCGGCATTTTTATCTCTTGTTGCGGGAACTGGCCATAACGCGCAATCAATGCCAATCCGAGGGTAGGGTGGACGCAAGCCAATTGCCCGCCGCCGCTGCGGAGGGCGCGTGGCGCGCTCTGCCGGCGTCCGCAGCCGGAGCCGGTCTCAGCGGCGCCGCATTCGGCGCCTTTCATGGCTCACGGTTGGTAAGGCTCTGCTGTTCAGCTGATCGTCAGCTGTCTTTTTCTGGAATGCGGTTCGATGTCCAAGCTGTCCGCCCCCAAATTCGTCCGACGCGCCGTGCTGCTGCCAGTGCTTGCCGCCGCCTTCGCCGCGGGCGCGGCCCTGCCGGTGATGCCGGCGCGGGCGCAGGTCTATTATCGCCCCTATGCGCCGCCGCCCGGCTATGTGCCGGCCCCCCGTTACGTACCGCGGGCCTATCCGGCGCCCGGCTCGGTCTATCGTCCGGCGATCGCGCCACCTTATTCCCCGCCGGTGATGCCGCGGGCCGACATGCGGCCGATGCTGAGCTCGATGGGGCTGCGCAACATCTCCCGCCCGCGCACCGATGGGCAGTTCTATGTCAGCGAGGCGACCGACGCGATGGGCCGCCGCGTGCAGGTACGGGTGAATGCCTATTCCGGTGCCATCGTGTCGATGCGGCCGCTGGGTCCGGCGGTGCCGGTCACGCCGCCGGGAGCCGGCAGCGCCCCGCTGCCGGTGACGAGCGTGCTGCCGCCGCGCAAGCCGCCGCTGCCGCCCTCGCCGCATGCGCCGCTGTCCACCAACCTGCCGGAAGCCGGGGCCTCGACGCCGGGAGGTGCCCAGCGCCCGGTCGATCCGATGCCATCTGCCCTGCCATCGGCCTCGCCACCGGCGAGCGGCGGCGCCTCGGTCGCCGCGCCGAAGCCGTCGGTCGCGGCGGTGCCGCCGGCCGGGGCCGATCCAGCGCCGGCCGAGGCGGCGAAACCGGTGGAAGCCGGCGCGCCAAGCGCGGTACGGGTCATTCCCGGCGTGGCTACGCCGCCCAATGCGGCCCAGCCCAGCAATGCGTCCACCGGCCCGTCCTCTGGCGGTACCGCGCCTGCCGTGAGCACGCCGGTCGTTGCTCCCGTCACGGCGCCGGAAGCGGCGGCGAAGCCTCCCAATGCGTTGGAAGCGCGCGCCGGCGTCTCCACCGGCGCCGGTGCCGGAGCGGCGGAGGTGCCGGCCGGCACCGCCTCGGTGGTGGTGCGCGAGGTGAACGAGCCGCCGCGGCCGACACCCAAGCCGCCGATCCAGTAACCAGGCACCGCACAAACGATAGGCGCCCCGGGGTCCGGGGCGAGGCTTCCTGCAAACGAAAGGCGCCCCGGGGACCGGGGCGCCGACTTGCGTGCTTGAGCCGTGGCGGGTGCGGCGATTAGGCGGCGACCTTGGCGTCGATCACCTTGGTGCCGGGTGCCGCAACCTGCGGGGCGGTGCCGGAGGTGATGGCGATCGAGCGGGGCTTCAGCTTCTCGGGAACCTCGCGCACGAGGTCGACATGCAGCAGGCCGTTTGCGAGCGAGGCACCGCGTACCTCGACATGGTCGGCGAGCTGGAAGCGGCGCTCGAAGGCGCGCGCGGCTATGCCCTGATAGAGCACCTCGCCGGCGACGCCGACGGCGGAGCCGGCGGATTCATCGGCCTTGCGCTCGCCGCGGATGGAGAGGGTGCTCTCCTTCACGTCGATGCTGAGGTCGCGGTCGGTGAAGCCGGCGACCGCCACCGTGATGCGGTAGGCGTTCTCGCCGGTCCGCTCGATATTATAGGGCGGATAGGTGGTGCCGGCATCGACGCCGCCGACCTGGTCGAGCAGCGAGAACAGCCGGTCGAAGCCGACGGTGGAACGATAGAGCGGGGAAAGATCGAACGTACGCATGAACATATCCTCCTGTGAAGCGACATGCAGGGGTGTGCGGACCCTCTCGCCTGAGCCGGGTCCGTCTCCGTGCCGCCGATTGGCCGGCACCCCTTGGAAATAGGTGGGTATGCGCGCTTCGCAAGGGGGGACGGAAAGGGAAGTCGCCGGCGGAAATCGTCGGGGCGGATGCGGCGAAGATGAACGGCAGATGAACGGCCAGCTCGGCGGTAATTCAGTTCAAATCCCGCATGTTTCCGGCCAAGGTAGCGTGCGGCGGTGGAACCGGCGCAGCGGTGAACCGGGAGAGCTCTGGCGGTGATGGCGATGCTGCGCGTGCTGTTGGCGATCCTGCTGGCATTGCCGGCCGGGCTGACGCTCGATGCGCGGGCGCAGACCATCGCCCAGGCCATTGGCCCGTCCGGTGGCCCCTGGGCGGCGCCCTATGGCCGCGGCGGCCCGCCTCCGGGGCCCTATGCGCCCTATGAAACGCCGCCGGCCGGCGGGCGTCTCGATGGCGAGGCGGCGGCGCGGATGCTGCGCGCCCGCGGCTTCTCGGATGTGTCGGTGCTGCGCCAGCGCGGCCCCACCATCCTGCTCGAGGCGAATGGCCCGCGCGGCGAGCGGGTGCAGGTGGTGGTCGATGCCGCCTCCGGCGCCATCAGCGGCATGAAGGTGATCGGCTTCGGCACCCAGCGCTATTAGGGTCGGACGCTGCGGCAGGCGATCACAAAACTGTCACGAAAACCCACGGAAAGCCTTGCCGGCTTGTGATTCGGCGTAGGGTTCGCTACTCACGCTTCCCGTTTCCTTCGAAGGCTTTCTTCACCCCCCGAAATGAACCTCTTCAGCACCCCCGACAATCCCGTGCCCGACAGCGCCGAAAGCGGCATGCTGCGCACCTCCGATGGTGTGTCGCTGCGCTACGCCTATTGGCGTGCCGCCGCGCGCGCGCGGGGCACGGTGTGCGTGTTTCCGGGGCGCACCGAGAAGATCGAGAAATATTTCGAGACCGCCGAGGATCTGCGCGGGCGCGGCTTCTCGGTGGCCGTCCTGGACTGGCGCGGCCAGGGGGGGTCGCAGCGCCTGCTGCGCAATCCGATGAAGGGGCATGTCGGCGCCTTCTCCGAGTATCAGCTCGATCTCGAAGCCTTCATGCGCGATATCGTGCTGCCGAACTGCCCTGCGCCCTATTATGCGCTCGCCCATTCCATGGGAGCGGCGATCCTGCTGGAATCCGCCCGTCTCGACAAACGCTGGTTCAATCGCATGGTGCTGTCGACGCCCATGCTGGACCTCGCCATGGTACGCCACGAGCGGGCGGCCCGCCGCACCGCCCGTGTGTTGAACGCCGCCGGCCTGTCGCGTGTCTATGTGCCGCATAATGGGCGGCTGCGCGCCGGGGAGCTGATCTTCGAGGGCAACCGGCTCACCTCCGATCCGGTGCGCTTTGCGCGCAACCTTGCCATCAGCGTGGAGCATCCGGTGCTCGATGTCGGCCCGCCGACCATTGGCTGGGTGAAGTCGGCCTTTGACCAGATGGACCGGCTCACCGATCCCGCTACCGCGCGGGTCATCCGCCAGCCCTTGCTGATGGTGGGGGCGGGGGCGGACAAGGTGGTCTCGACCCCAGCGATCGAGCGGCTGGGCAGCCGCCTCATCGCCGGCGCGCATATCGTGCTGCCGGGCGCGCGGCATGAATTGCTGCAGGAGCGCGACGAGTTCCGTCAGCCCTTCCTCGCCGCCTTCGACGCCTTCATTCCCGGCAGCGCCGCCGCTGCGGCCTGAACAGGCCGCGGGCGCTCAGCCGTCCGCCAGCACTTTCATCGCCTGTTCGTGCACCCGCTTGTCGCCGGCGGCGATGATGCGACCGCCGCCCTGCGCCGGATTGCCTTCCCAGTCGGTGATGACGCCGCCGGCGCCCTCGACGATGGGGATGAGCGCGGCGATATCGTAATCCTGCAACTCGGTCTCGATGACGAGGTCGACATGGCCGGCGGCGATCATGCAATAGGCATAGCAATCGCCGCCATAGCGCGGCAGCCGCACCTGCCGTTCCACCTCGCCGTAGCGGGCGCGGTCGGTCTCCTTCATCAGCCGGGGGCTGGTGGTCATCAGCAGCGCCTCGCCGAGCGTGGCGCAGGGGCGCACCGACAGGCTGCGCGGCCCGGCGGGGCCACGATAGCGGGCGGTCATGCCGTCGCCGTAGAAGCGCTCGCCGACGAAGGGCTGGTGCATCATGCCGTAGACCGGCGCGCCGTGATGGGCGAGGCCGATCAGGGTGCCCCAGGCGGGCAGGCCGGCGATGAACGATTTGGTGCCGTCGATGGGATCGAGGATCCACAGATACTCGGCATCCAGATTGTGGTTGCCGTATTCCTCGCCGCGAATGCCGTGCTGCGGGAAGGTCTTCTGGATGAGGTTGCGCATCGCCTGCTCGGCGGCGCGGTCGGCGGCGGTGACCGGGTCGAAAACGGCACCCTTGTTCTTGTCCTCGACGCCGAGGGCGGTGCGGAAGAAGGGCAGGATGACCTGGCCGGACACGGTGGCGAGTTCGTGTACGAAGACTTCGAAATCCACGGCGCCCATGTGGCTGCACTCCGTTCTGTCCCGGCCGATGCCGCTCGGCACGTTGTCCATTTCCATATCGGCCGTGCCGCCGGCCGGCAATGGTGCGCGCGGGAACGCCATTGCCGGCACCGGACGTTGGGGAGCGATGAGCGAATCTCATGGCAACCCGGCCATCAAGAGGTCGGGAGCCACGCGCCAGACGCATGGCTGCCATTCCGGCAAGATGAACAATTAGGCATGTTCGGCGATTGCCAGCCGAGGGCATAGCTGCCATATTATTGCGGTGCGGCAAGGCAATTGGCGTTGCCTCGCCGTCGCCCTCCTTGGGCGTTTCCTCCCTAGACTTGGGCCGCTCCGGCAACGTGAGCGGCCCCTTTCTTTTTGTCCAGGGCATTGATCTTCAACGATTTTCGCGCATCTTTCCCATCGCGCCACCCGAGCGGTCCGTGCGGATGGCGTCGTGCCGCCCCGGTGGGAATCGTGCTCCGGCGGTCGTGCGGCGACGGGCAGGCGATCAACCGGCAGCCAGGCGCGCTCGGGGCGCGTTTCTCGTCACTTGCGCGTGAACTTCGGCAGGCGCCTTTCGTTTCTTTCGTTTGCCCCTTGCGTCAGACGCCTATCTCCTGCATATTATTGCGGTGCGGCAACGTGATTGGCGTTGCGTTGCCGTCGCCCTCCTTGGGCGTTTCCTCCCTAGACTTGGGCCGCTCCTCCGGGACGCGGCCCTTTCTTTTTTCTGCATGACGAAGTCGTTCCGCCCGTGCCGGCGTGCCACCGCGCCGGCGGGTATGAGAGACGAATTCCATGCATTTTCCGCTGCCGGTCACCCCTGCGCATCGATAGGACGCCGTCCGCTTTCCGCCATGCTGGGTCGATTGCACCTGTTTAACGGGTCGGCATATGTGCCTGCCGGGGATTTTTGCCGTTGCCGGACGCGGAGGCAGGCCGTCTTCCTGTCGGGCTGGTGCCGAGGCCTTATCAGGCGGCGGCCTCTCGCTCGCGCCGCCTGATCACGCCAAGTCCTGACCGTGCCATGCTGACAGCACGGCCTTGGCGACCGTTTCTCGCCGCACCCGCACGTCGCCGTCATCATCTCGCGTCTTTGCGGAAAGGTCAGATGGAGACTGTGCTGCGGCCGGACGAGCGACCTCGGGAACGCAGCAGGCTCCGGCACATGACATGAGAGAGGTCGTGAAGGCCGGCTCCCGAACAAACCGATTCTAATATGGAGGACAGGCCGGCGAGGACCGCCGCGTCGCGCGGGAGCAGGCTGCCCTTTAAGCGCCGGGAAGCCTATCTCGCGCTCCGGTCATACTGCGTCTTTACGGGGATATCAGGCGACGCGACTCTCGATCGCGCGTCTCCCGAGGCCGAGGGCAAGCCTGCCCGCGCGGACCGGCTGTCTGCCAAACGCTGGAAAGCCCGCGACGTGGCACTGGGGCGAGCTGTCCCCGGCACGCTAGCGGCGCGTATGACACAGCCGGGTATCGTTGCGGAATGGGCCTCCGTAAAACGCGCGCCAGGGCGGACGGCGCGGCCGTCGGCCGAACGGTCCCTGAGGGGCAGGCGCGCGCTCGGCCGTGATGGTGCGCCGTTCTCGAAACGCGGGAGGCGGCTGCTGTCAAACGCCGGAAAGCCCGCGACATCCCGGTGGGTCGAGCTGTCTCCGGTACGCAAGCGGCGTAGGCGATATGGCTGTGTATTGAGCCGTCGCAGGCGGGGGGAGGGCAGGTCGGTCGCTACCGAATGGAGCTACACGTAAAACCCCAGCAGGAGCGGACGGCGCGAACGGCAGTTCAACGGTTCCTGAAAGGCAGGCGAGTTCGGCATTGCCAGCCGGTTGAGCCGTTCTCGAAACGCAGGCGAGAGCGGCGTGGCCTCGACGGAGTTTCGCGCCGCCACGCGCCAGACATTGGGGGCCAGACATTCGGGGCAATGCCATGCCCCTTCGCGCGATGCGCTGCTAGCGCTCCGGCCGAGCTGCCACGCATCGGCGTTCTCCCGCCGTGGGCCCCGGCCTCTGGCGCGCGCCTTCCCTTATGAGGCTGGGCGGTAGAAATCGTGGTGCTGGCGCGGTGACGCCCTTCAGGAGGCGCACGACCGCGCCTACGTCGAAACAAAAGGCCGGAACAGCTTGCCGCCGTTCCGGCCGTCACTCCGACATGCACAGTACGCGCAATCTCACCAGCGAGAGGGCACGTACCGCGACAAATCAGCCACACCTGTCATTTGGTTGTATCTGGTATGCCAGAAAATGACGCCTGCCGCCTTGATTAATCCGCAATGCGCATTCATCTTCTGTCTCGCACGCAGCGATTGGCGTCGCTCCGTGCAGCCCTCCTTGGGCGTTTCCTCCCTAGACTTGGGCCGCTCTCCTTCGTGTGAGCGGCCTCTTTCTTTTGTGCCGTCGGCATCGGTCCGGGGCGTGGCGGCTGTGAGCCGTCTTGTCGCGTTCCCGGCGATCCCTTCGGCATGATGTCTTTCGACACCCGGAAGAGGGCCATCTCGTTTCCGTATCGCGCTCCGCCCACGGCGTCGCCGTCGTGGTCTGAAATCCCGCACCGGGATGGGAAGCGCTCCGTCAGAACCGAGCGTGCAGAATTGGTATATCTCTCATTCCCAAAATGCAAGGCTGAACTGCGGCGTTTCGCATCGTCCGATAAGAAATCGTCATGTCCCGCATAAGCGAATGAAAATGCTGGGCTATTCCGCAGCCGCCCGCGCCGGCGCCAGTTCCAGATGCGCGATGGCGGCCAGCGCGCGGGCCACGAGGATGAGGTCGCGCTGCACATTTTCGAATTGTTCGCTGCGCTGATAGGTGCGTTCGTTCATGTAAAGCGCGCGGTTGATCTCGATCTGCACCGCATGCATCCCCGAGGCCGGGTTGCCGTAATGCTCGGTGATGAAGCCTCCGGCATAGGGCTTGTTGCGCACCACCGAATAGCCCAGCCGCCGTAACTCGCCCTCGATGCAATCGGGGATCGCCCCGGCGCAGCTGGTGCCGTAGCGGTCGCCGATCACCATGTCGACGCGGGCGCGCTCGTCGCGGCCACCGCCCGAGGGCATGGAGTGGCAGTCGACCAGCACCGCGATGCCGAAGCTGCGCTGCATCTGCACCATCATCCGGCGCAGGGTGCGGTGATAGGGCTTGTAATAGGCCTCGATGCGCGCCATCGCGTCGTCGACCGGAATGCGCCGGCCATAGATCTCCTGCTGCTCGCCGACCACGCGGGCGATGGTGCCGAGCCCGCCGGACACCCGCATCGAGCGCGTATTGGCATAGGCCGGCAGCCGGCCGTCGAACATGCGCGGGTCGAGCTCGTAGGGCTCGCGGTTCACGTCGAGATAGCAGCGCGGGAAATGTGCCCGCATGAAGCCCATGCCGAGCTCGGTGACCGGCCGAATCAGCTCGTCGACCAGCGAATCCTCGGAGCGGCGCAGAGTGGGCATGTCGAGCCGCACCTGGTCGAGGAAGGCCCGCGGATAGATGATGCCGCTATGGGGCGAATTGAACAGGAACGGCGCGACGGCGGGGTCGGGCTCCACGACCTCGAAGGCCGGATCTATCGTCTCCGATATGATCGCCATCTGCCCGACGCTGGCTCCCTCTTGGGCGCGCTCTATGCGGCGCACCTGTCATGCATCTGTCTAACACGCGCATGATGCCGGTGGAACGGTCGGCAATGTTTCAGAAAGCACGTATCGTTCACACCAGCGTGGATTCACGATGTGCTAACAGCCGGCGCGGTACCCGGTATGCGAAACATGCGGGGAGTTCCCCGGCGTTGCGGGCGGGCAACCGGCCGACCGCCCCGCTCCCGAATCCGAGGTGACGTCGATGCTGAAGATCCTGCTGGCCGAAGACGACAACGATATGCGCCGTTTCCTGGTGAAGGCGCTGCAGAATGCCGGCTATTCGGTCGTGTCGTTCGACAATGGCCGCTCGGCCTATGATCGGCTGCGCGAGGAGCCGTTCGAATTGCTGCTGACCGACATCGTGATGCCGGAGATGGATGGCATCGAACTCGCCCGCAAGGCGACCGAACTCGATCCGGATATCAAGGTGATGTTCATCACCGGCTTCGCGGCGGTGGCGCTGAACGCCGACAGCCAGGCGCCGAAGGATGCCAAGATCCTGTCGAAGCCGTTCCATCTGCGCGACCTCGTCAATGAGGTCGGCAAGATGCTGGCGGCGTGACGCCGCCAGCATGACGGCGGCGCCCGTCGCCGTCGTCGCGGCCTGCGTCATCCCCAGCCTGGTTCCGATGCCGATGCGGGGCGCTTGCGCCGGACGCGGCTTGTGGTTATAGGGGTGCCCGCCGGGCTGCCCCGGCATCCCGGACGGAATGGGCGCGTAGCTCAGCGGGAGAGCACCTCGTTGACATCGAGGGGGTCACAGGTTCAATCCCTGTCGCGCCCACCATTCCGACCAATAATTCAGCCGACATGTTGTTTTGCGATGGCACCTCCTGCATCGCGCCGTAGCCGGCGTTGATGCCGCCGGCTTGGTGGCCTGACGTTGCCATATGAGCGCGCAAGCCGGGCCGCCATCCGCCCCGCACCGCCGGGCTTCCAATCGCCACGCGACCGCCAGTTTCACGCGTGCCTGCCGTCCGGCCGCCGGTGAAATCGCCTGCTGGGCCTCACGCTGCGCAGGCTAAAATGCGCGTGAAAGATCCGAAGTAAAATAATCGCAAAATTGTTCCATGTCGCAGCTGCGGCGGGCAGATCATGTCGTGCAGCCGCGTCGGCCGGAGCCTGTTCACGCGGCCGTTGGGCTTTCGTTTCGCCACCATGCGAAGACAATATGTCGGCCGGCATGCGTAAATTCATCGGCACCATGAAACAAAAGCCGTTCTCCCGCATTGATTGAGCAGTTCAATACTCATCGGGAGGTAATGATGATCTCGAAGAAGCTTGGCATTGCCGCGCTCGCCGCCATGGTCGTCCTGCCGGTCTTCGCCACCGCGCCGGTGCATGCCACCACCACGGCGATCAGTCCGCTGCCCGCCATCGGCAGCGAGGAGCAGAAGGAAGTGCGTGAACGTGAGCGCGTGCGTCGCCAGCAGGTTCGGCAGAATCGCCAGAACGGGCTGTTCGAGCCGATCCTCGCGCCGCTCTATAAGAGCTACAACTCGCCCGGCCAGCAGCTGAAGCGCGCCGTGGACTAAGCTCGGCCGGCACCTGCGGACCCGGAATACGCACGTTCTCTCCGGCGTGCGTCGGGGGGCGAAGGATCAGCTGCAGCCGGAACCGGCGGGCAACGGTTCCTCCGCCCCCCAGTCGTTTGACGGCAGCGCTGCGTAGGGCGGCTGGAAATATTGCCGCACGACACGGAAGCGCGACGGCAGCTGCGCGGTGTCGCTGCCGTAGTCGAGGATCCAGAAGAAATTGAAGTTGGAATCCGGCCAGGTGTCCGGCACCCCGCCGGGCGAATTCACGATCCGCGCCGGCGCGATCTCGCCGAGCCGCAGCAATTGCCGCAGCGTCGCCTGCTCGCCGGGGAACTCGGCCTCCAGCGCCGCGCTGGCGATGTGGAAATGCTCCCACACCATCACCACGGTCTTCCCGTGCCAGCGCGGATTGGCCATCAGATCCGCCACCACGTCCTGGTTCACCTTGTTGAGCTTGGCGTTGAAGTAGCGGTCGTTGCGGATCGGCACGTGGGCGATCGCCGGCGCGTCGAGCTTCATTCCCCAGGCCTTGCCGATCGGCCGCGCCGTCTCCAGCGTGTGCAGCGTCATCACCATGATCGCCGCCGGCGGATCCTTGGCGATCAGGCTCATCGGGCTGGTCGGCGAAAGATATTGTGCTGCCAGTGCCTGCGCCCGTTCCTTGCCGACGCTGCACAGCGCGAGCGGCCCGGCCTTCTCGCCATGCCGCACGATGACGATGCGTTTCGGTGCCGCCTCCGCCGGCCGCGAGGCCGCGCCCGCGCCGGCTATGGCGAGAAGGACGGCAGCGGCGGAGAGGCCGAGACTGGAAAATTTGGAACGGCGGGCGGCGGGTTTCATGGCGGGAACCGTATGGAGGGCGGTGCCCGGTCACCATGATGCGGCGGCGGGAAGCGATCAAGAGCGCGCGCCGCGCATTGATCCCCGACGGTCGGGCACGATATCTGTTGCTCCCTTGAGAAACCTCCCGCCGGAGTCGTCATGTTTCCCCGTCAGAACCGTCATCCCGCCCTGTCCCCCACCTCGGACGGAGGCGTCGCGCTCGGCAAGCTGCCCCAGTGGGACCTCTCCGACCTCTATCCCGGCATGGATTCGCCCGAGCTGAAGGCCGATCTCGACCGCGCCCAGGCCGAATGCGCCGGTTTCGAGCAGGCTTACAAGGGCCGGCTCGAAGCCATGCTCGACGGCGTCGATGCCGGCGGCGAGATGGCCAGGGCGCTCAAGCGCTATGAGGGCATCGAGGAATTGCTCGGCCGGCTGTATTCCTATGCCGGCCTCATCTATTCCGGCGACACCACCGATCCGGTTCGCGCCAAGTTCTATGGCGACGTGCAGGAGAAGCTCACCGACGCCTCCACCCACCTGCTGTTCTTCACGCTGGAGCTGAACCGGCTCGACGACGGCAAGATGGAAGCGGCGCTGGCCGATCCCGCCTTCGGCTATTACCGGCCGTGGATCGACGATGTCCGCGCCGACAAGCCCTACCAGCTCGAGGACCGTATCGAGCAGCTGTTCCACGAGAAGGGCGTGACCTCGCGCGGCGCCTGGAACCGTCTGTTCGACGAGACCATCGCCGGGCTGCGCTTCGAGATCGACGGCAAGAGCCTGCCGCTGGAGCCGACGCTGAACTATCTCGCCGAGCCGGAAGAGAAGAAGCGCAAGGCCGGTGCCGACGCGCTAGCCAAGGTGTTCGGCGAGAATCAGCGGCTGTTCACCCTCATCACCAACACGCTGGCCAAGGACAAGGACATCTCCGACCGCTGGCGCGGCTTCCAGGACATCGCGGATTCGCGGCATCTGGCGAACCGCGTCGAGCGCGAGGTGGTCGATGCGCTGGTGTCCTCGGTTCACGAGGCCTATCCGCGGCTGTCGCACCGCTACTACAAGCTGAAGGCCAAGTGGTTCGGCAAGGACAAGCTGGAACACTGGGACCGCAACGCGCCGCTGCCCAAGGTCGAGACCCGGCCGATCGCCTGGGACGAGGCGCGCGACACCGTGCTCGGCGCCTATTCCACCTTCTCGCCGCGCATGGCCGACATCGCCCGCGACTTCTTCGACAAGAGCTGGATCGATGCCGGTGTGCGGCCGGGCAAGGCGACCGGCGCCTTCGCGCACCCGACCGTGCCCTCGGTGCATCCCTATGTTCTGCTCAACTATATGGGCAAGCCGCGCGACGTGATGACGCTCGCCCATGAACTCGGCCATGGCGTGCATCAGGTGCTCGCGGGCCCGAACGGCGCGCTGATGGCTCCGACCCCGTTGACGCTGGCCGAGACCGCCTCGGTTTTCGGCGAGATGCTCACCTTCCGCCGGCTGCTCGACGCCGCGCCCGACAAGGCGGCGCGCAAGGCGATGCTGGCCTCCAAGGTGGAGGACATGATCAACACGGTGGTGCGCCAGATCGCCTTCTACACCTTCGAGCGCCGCATCCACACCGAGCGCAAGTCGGGCGAACTCACCGCCGAGCGCATCTGCGAGATCTGGATGGACGTGCAGTCCACCAGCCTCGGCGAGGGCATCCATCTCGGGCCGGGCTACGAGACCTACTGGGTCTATATCGGCCACTTCATCCACTCGCCGTTCTATGTCTATGCCTATGCTTTCGGCGATTGCCTGGTGAACTCGCTCTACGCCGTCTACGAGAACGCCGCCGAGGGCTTTGCCGAGCGCTATCTCGCCATGCTGGCGGCGGGCGGCACCAAGCATCATTCCGAGCTCCTGAAGCCCTTCGGCCTCGATGCCCGCGATCCGGCGTTCTGGCAGACCGGCCTCAACCTCATCGACCGGATGATCGGCGAGCTGGAGGCGATGGAAGGCTGAGGCGCTGCGGCGCGGCGCGGGCAGGGCGCTTCCATGCCCTGCCCGTCGCTTCTGAGGGTGCCCGGATTTTGGGCTTGCCCTGCCGGCGGCTGCGGGCGGACAAATCGGCATTCACTGCCGGGAAGTCCACGCATGTCCGCCGCCGCCGATTCCTTCGCGCATACCCCGTTCGACGGCTCCAGGAAGCCGTTCTCCATCGCCCTCGCTCCGCTGGATCTCGCCGAGTGGATCGAGCCGGATCCGCGCCTCGCCGAGACGCTCGCCGAGCGCGCCCGGCTGCTCGCCGGCAAGCGCGACGTCGTGCTGCGCGAGGAGGCCGGCACCCGCGCCTCCCAGCGCGAGGCGCTGGAACTGCTGGTCGCCCATCTGGTCGAGCGCTTCCCGGAGCGCTACCGGCTCGACGGCCGCCGCCTCACGGTCATCCCCGCCGGCCTCGCCGTCGATCTCGACGACGAGAGCGAGCCGCCCTTCGCGACCGCCGGTCGCATCGTCTCCGACGATCTGCTGCTGCTCACGCCCGGCGAGGCAGGCTATCGGCTGGTGGCGGCGGTGCTGTGCTTTCCCTCCGCCTGGTCGCTGGCGGAGAAGTTCGGCCAGTCGCTGGACGGGCTGCACGCCGCGGTTCCCGGCTACCCCGACAAGATGGCGCGGGTGATGAACCGTATCTTCGACAACCTCAAGGTCGAGCAGCCGGTCTGGCGGGTGAACTGGTCGATCTATCCCGATGCCGAGCTGCATCATCCCGAATCCAAGGAACGCCCGCGCGACTGGTTCGACGACCCGGCCAATCTCGACGCCGCCGCCTTCGTGCGCGTCGAGCGCCAGACGTTGCGGCGGCTGCCTTCGAGCGGCGATCTCCTGTTCACCGTGCGCATCCATGTCGATCCGTTCGAGGCGTTCCGCCGCCATCCGGAGGGCCGCGATCTGGCGGCCCGCCTGCGCGAGCAGATCCTGTCGCTCGATCCGGCGCAGCTCGCCTATAAGGGGCTGACCGAGCACCGCGACGCGGTGGCCGCGGCGCTCGCCGCCATCGCCGAGGCGCCGGTGGCGGCGCCGAGCGCGGCGATAGCCTGACGCGGCGGGC
The DNA here is from genome assembly GCF_018390605.1 of Ancylobacter defluvii. Lineage (GTDB taxonomy): Bacteria > Pseudomonadota > Alphaproteobacteria > Rhizobiales > Xanthobacteraceae > Ancylobacter > Ancylobacter defluvii. Next base: position 518 of record NZ_JAHBGD010000012.1, on the reverse strand, counting down.
GGGCGCGGCGCGGTGCTGCGCGACGCCTTGACGCGCCCATGGCCATCGGCGTCCCCGGCGTTGCCGCAGGGGACGACTTCCGCTAAAGCGGACGGTGGCTGACATTATCCATTAGAAGGGGGGTCGCATGGCTGACCACGGAGCGCCCGAATACGCCACCGCCACCGGCAATGATTATGCCGAACATGAGGGCACCTATGGCTTCTTCGTGAAGCTGACCCTCGTCGGCACACTGTCGATTTGCAGCCTCATGGTCGCGCTGGCGATCGGTGGCGTGAACGGGCACTGGGGGCTGTTCACCCTGGCGACGCTGGCCATCATCGTGAGCACCGCCATCGGCCTCGCCTCCGAGAGCGGCAAGCCGGGCATCATCGGCGGCCTGCTCGGCCTGCTGGTGCTGCTGCTGATCGTCACTTCGTGAGTATTGCCATGCGTATCAGTGTTTTCAGTGAAGATCCGTCGCTCGAGCCGCGTGTGTCGGCATCGGTTGACACGTTGAAGCGTCTTTCCGGCCTGGG
>NZ_JAHBGD010000011.1:49538-109882 GCF_018390605.1 Ancylobacter defluvii | reverse complement strand
TCTATGAATCAGCGATTACCTCGGATGGGAATCCTGAATGTCGATCCGCTCTAGGGGTCGGCTCTGCCGCAGCACTACAGCACGGCGATGCCGACGTGCTGCGACGCATGTAATCGCCGGCATCCATGGTCGGCAAACAGCCACAGCCTGTTCCTCGATGACTCTCCTCCACCCAGCGAGTGCCGGCTCGCCATGGAAGAAGGGAATGGCATCGCCGCGCTGGAGCCATTCGCGTCCTGCGTAGAACTGCGTCACGAAGAGCGCCAGAACCCTGCCCATTTCCGGGCGTGCTGTCCGCGAGTAGCGGTCGGGATCGGTGCGCTAGGCGGAAACATCGGCGGTCACGATGACGAAAAGCGAATCATCCGTCACGTGCACAGCATGGCGGGAGAGACGAGGCGATCGATCTCCGCCTCGCTGATCTCGTGGCTGGGATCGAAATGGCGGAAGGAGCGGCGGGTTTCGATAGCGGTGGCGACGTCCAAGATGACCTCTGATGTTGGCGCGAGTGGCCGCACCGGACGGCGAAGTGGAGTCCGGATGAGACGGGGTCTGACGGCGGTATTGCTGCAAGGATTACGCGGGAAACCCGCTGAACTTGTGCAGCATCTTGTCGACCATGCCTTCCGGCATGTAGCGGCGCAGGGTGCGAACTTGGCGCGATTGCTTGCCGGCCGAATAGCGCAGCTTCGGCTTCCTCGCCGTCGCCGCCTCGACGACGGTGTCGGCGACGACTTCGGGTGCATCGCCTTGTTCCACCCATTTGCGCATGAGGCCCTCGCTGCGCGAGCGATCCGTCTCGTAGACCGCCATGGGCTGGTCGGCCCGCGTCAGGTTCTCTTCAAAGGCCGTGCGGGTGACGCCTGGCTCGACCAGGACCACGCGTATGCCGAACTTGCGCACCTCATGATCCAGGGACTCTGAGTAGCCCTCGATGGCGTGCTTGGTCGATGCGTAGAAGGCGTTGAAGGGCGAGGGAATCAGGCCGAGAATCGAGCTCATGTTGATGATCCGGCCGCCCTTCTGGGCCCTCATGAGGGGCAGGACCGCGTTGACGACGCGCGCGACGCCGAAGACGTTCACGTCGAACAGGCGCCGCACCTGCGCAATCGAGGATTCTTCGGCGCCCCCGAGCAGACCGACCCCGGCATTGTTGACGACGAGGTCAATGCGACCCGCCTGCTTTATGATCGTGGCAACGAGATCCGTCACCGACACCTCATCGGTCACGTCGCAAACCAGCATCGTAATCCCTGGGCGGTCGACAACCGGCTTACGGCTCGTGCCGAACACCTGGTAGCCAGCCTTTGCCAATGATTGGGCCGTCACAAGACCGATACCCGACGATGCGCCCGTCACAAGCGCGATGGCTTTGTTCGTCTTGCTCATTTGTCCGTTCTTTCGTCATCGGACTGGATCGCCGACGACGAAAGCGATACTATCAAAACAGTATTAAGTCACTATCGAAAAGATATGAACGAGAAAAATATCTCTCTCCTCAGATGTCCGGTCGCCCGTGGCCTGGAATCCGTTGGCGATACCTGGAGCATCCTGATTCTGCGGGATGCGTTTGCGGGGCTCACCCGGTTTGACCAGTTCCGGAAGAATCTCGGGATCGCCCCGACAATGCTGACAAAACGGCTTGCCGCATTGACAGATGACGGATTGCTGGAGAAGCGCCTCTACTCCGAGCGACCGCCGCGCGAAGAGTATGTGCTGACGGAGGCCGGGCAAGACTTTCTGCCGGTCCTCATGATGATTGGCGCGTGGGCTCAGCGGAACTGCGGTGAAAACCTCGCCCGCTATATCGACGATGAGACGGGGGTCGAAATTCAGCCGATCGGCGTCGATGCGATGACGGGAGCCAAGCTCGGGAGCCGGCCGATGCGGATGAGTCTGACCAATACCGGAAATTGATTATTAGATAGAGATAGTTACGGCCCGTCGATGCGATGGGCGCGACTTCGATAAGTGTCTTCTGATGATTATCAACTGACGTTTATTGACATTCGTCATTCATAATGGCATGTTGATGCCGCTGTGGATGGCCCGGGCGGAGCGTGAGCGAAGCCCCAACGCCCAACGCCAATGTTCCGCAGCGCCCCCATTCAGCCTCTCAACACCCGAGGGCGTCATGCGCGGACGGTCACCGCTTTCCAATTTCCTCAATGCCGTCATTGTCGTCGGGCTTGCGGGGGCGCTCGCCGGCTGCGGTCCGGCCGACAGCTCGCAGCACGAACCCGACAAGGCGAGGCCCGTGCTTGCGCGCCCGGTCGCCTTCGAGCCGCGCGTCGGCGAGCGCAGCCTCGTCGGGATCATCCAGGCCCGCGTCGAAAGCGACCTCAGTTTCCGCGTCCAGGGCAAGGTGGCCAGGCGCCTCGTCAATGTGGGGGACGTGGTCCATCAGGGCGACGCGCTCGCCACCCTCGACGAGGTCGATCTCGGGCTGCAGGTCGAGCAGGCGGAGGCCGAGCGCGGTGCCGCTGTCGCCGCACGCGCGCAGGCGGAGGCCGAGTTCCACCGCGCGGAAAGACTGTCCAAGGACGGCTGGACGACGGCTTCCACGCTCGACATCCGGCGCGCCGCCCTCGAAGAAGCGAAGGGCCGCCTGGCCCGCGCCGAGCGTGCGTTGGACCTGGCGAAGAACGCGTCCTCCTACGCGGTGCTGCGCGCCGACGCAGAGGGCGTGATCACCGCGACCGCGGTCGAGCCGGGGCAGGTGGTGCAGCCGGGATTCGCCGCCATTCGCCTCGCCCGAACCGCCGAGAAGGAGGCGGTGGTCGCCATCCCGGAGGCGTCCGTCGAGCGTGCGCGGACCGCAAAAGCCGTCGTCACGCTGTGGTCGAACGCGAATGCACGCTACGAGGCAACCTTGCGCGAACTGTCGCCGGCCGCCGACGCCGCGACGCGGACCTATCTCGCGAAGTTCCCGGTCACGGCCGCCGGTCCCGAGGTACAGCTCGGCATGACGGCGACGGTGACCCTGACCGATCCGGACGCGGAACGCGTCGTCCGTCTGCCGTTTACGGCGCTTGTCGATCAGGGCAAAGGCCCTTTCGTCTGGACCGTCGACGCGGACGGCAAGCTTGCCGCCAGGCCGATCACGGTCGCGGCCTATGAGGCAAAGGACGTGCTGGTGTCCGCGGGCCTCACCGAGGGTGACCGGGTCGTGCTGGTCGGTGCCCAGAAGCTCGACGCCGGACTGCCCGTCCGGGCGGTCGACCAGTTCTCGTTCTGAGCGGAGCCGCAACGTCCATGGGCCGTTTCAACCTATCGCGCTGGGCGGTCGAGCACCGCCCCCTCGTCCTGTTCATGATCATCGCCATCGCCATCGCCGGGGCGGTGTCGTTCCAGCGGCTCGGACGGTCCGAGGACCCGAACTTCACCGTCAAGGTCGCGGTGCTGACCGCCGTGTGGCCGGGCGCGACGGCGCGCGAGATGCAGGACCAGGTCGCTGACCTCATCGAGAAGAAGCTCCAGGAGCTTCCGCATTTCGACCGGGTGCAGACCTATGTGAAGCCGTCCTTCACCGCGATGCAGATCACCTTCCGCGACGACACGCTGCCCGCCGAGGTGCCCGGCCTGTTCTACCAGATCCGCAAGAAGATGGACGACGTCCGCCCCTCGCTGCCCGCCGGGGTGATCGGTCCCAGCGTCAATGACGAGTATGGCGACGTGGATTCGATCCTCACCATGCTGACGGGCGACGGGGTGGACTATGCCCAGCTCAAGAAGGTCGCCGACGCGCTGCGCCAGCGGCTGCTGAAGGTGCCGGGCGTTGCCAAGGTGAACATCTATGGCGTGCAGCAGGAGCGCATCTTCGTCGAGTTCAGCCATGCCAAGCTGGCGACCCTCGGCGTGACGCCGCAGGCGATTTTCGATTCGCTCTCCCGCCAGAACGACGTGACGCCCGCCGGCACGGTCGAAACCGATGCGCGGCGCATCCCGTTGCGCGTCACCGGCGCCCTCGACGGCGTGAAGGCGGTGGCCGAGACCCCGGTGGAATCGGGAGGGCGCACCTTCCGGCTGGGCGATATCGCCACCGTGACGCGCGGCTTCATTGATCCGCCGGACTTCCTCGTCCGCCAGCGCGGCCAGCCGGCTCTCGGCGTCGGCGTGGTAATGGCTCGTGGCGCCAACATCCTGAAATTCGGCGAGGATGTCCTTGCTGAGACCCGCGCCTTCCAGGCGGACGTGCCGCAGGGCGTCTCCTTCGAGCAGATCGCCGACCAGCCCGAGATTGTCGAGGAATCGATCTGGGAGTTCGAGCGCTCCTTCGTCGAGGCGCTGGCGATCGTGCTCGGCGTCTCGTTCCTGTCGCTCGGCTGGCGCACCGGCATCGTGGTGGCGCTCTCGGTGCCGCTGGTGCTCTCGGCGACCTTCGTCGTCATGTACACGCTCGGCATGGACCTGCACCGCATCACTCTCGGCGCACTGATCATCGCGCTCGGGCTGCTGGTCGACGATGCCATCATCGCGGTGGAGATGATGGTCGTGAAGATGGAGCAGGGCTACGACCGCATGGAGGCTGCGGCCTTCGCCTGGACGTCGACCGCCTTCCCGATGCTCACCGGTACCGCGGTCACGGTCGCCGGCTTTCTTCCCGTGGGCTTCGCGAAGTCCGCCGCGGGAGAATATGCCGGCGGCATCTTCTGGGTGGTCGGCATTGCGCTTGCCGCCTCATGGATCGTCGCCGTGGTGTTCACACCCTATCTCGGGGTGATGCTGCTGCCTTCGTCGCTGGCAAAGGCCGGCGCGCACGGCGATCACGACGCCATCTACCAGACCCGCCTCTATCGCGGCCTGCGCGCGGCGATCCGCACCTGCGTGCGTTGGCGCATCACCACCGTGGCGATCACCGTCGCCCTCTTCTTCAGCTCCGTCGTCGGCTTCGGTCTGGTCCAGCAGCAGTTCTTCCCGCTCTCCGAGCGCAAGGAGCTTTTCCTCCAGCTTCGCCTTCCCGAAGGATCCTCGATCGGCGCCACGACGCGCATCGTCACTGAAGCGGAAAAGCTGATCGGACAGAGCGATCCCGATATCCAGACCTTCACCGCCTATGTCGGGCAGGGCTCGCCGCGCTTCTGGCTGGGCCTTAACCCGACCCTGCCCAATGAGGCCTTCGCCGAGATCGTGATCCTGACCCGGTCCATCGACGGGCGCGAGCGGGTGAAGACCCGGCTTGAGACCGCGATCGGCGCCGGTGCGCTGGCCCAGGCCCGCGCCCGCGTCGACCGCTTCTCCTTCGGGCCGCCGGTCGGCTTCCCGGTGCAGTTCCGCGTCATCGGACCGGATCCGATGAAGGTGCGTGAGATCGCCTACCGGGTCCGCGACGCGCTGCGAACCAACCCCAACACGATCGATCCGCATCTCGACTGGAACGAGATGTCGCCTTCGGTGAGGCTGGTGGTCGACCAGGAGCGCGCCCGCGCGCTCGGGCTGAATGTGCAGGATGTCGCGCAGACCTTGCAAACCCTGGTCTCGGGCCTCACCGTCACCACCGTCCGCGACGGTATCGAGCAGGTCGGCGTGGTGGCCCGTGCGGTGGAGAGCGAGCGGCTCGACCTCGGCCATGTCGGCGACCTGACCATCGTCGCCCGCAACGGCGTCGCCGTACCGCTGTCGCAGGTCGCGCGGCTCGACTATGTCCAGGAGGATCCGATCCTGTGGCGGCGCAACCGCGATACTGTCATTACCGTGCGGGCCGACGTCGCCGATGGTGTCCAGCCTCCGGACGTGACGGCGCGGACTCTGCCGCTGCTGCAGCCGATCAAGGACAGCCTGGAGCCCGGCTACCGCATCGAGACCGGCGGCGCGGTCGAAGAGTCGGAGAAGGCGAACGCCGCGCTTTTCGTGATTTTCCCGATCATGTTCCTGGCGATGCTGACGCTGCTGATGCTGCAGCTGCAGAGCTTCTCGCGGCTCGCGCTGGTGTTCATGACGGCCCCACTCGGCCTGATCGGCACCGCGGCGGGCCTGCTCATCGCACAGAAGCCGTTCGGCTTCGTCGCGCTGCTCGGGGTGATCGCGCTGGCCGGAATGATCATGCGCAACACGCTGATCCTAGTGGACCAGATCGAGAGCGATGTCGCGTCCGGCTCGCACACGCGCGGCGAGGCCATCGTCGAGGCCACCGTCCGCCGGGCGCGGCCGGTGGTGCTGACGGCGCTGGCCGCGATCCTCGCGATGATCCCGCTTTCGTCCAGCGCCTTCTGGAGCCCGATGGCGGTCACGATCATGGGCGGCCTGTTCGTCGCCACCTTCCTGACCATCCTGTTCCTGCCGGCGCTCTATGCCCTGTGGTTCCGCAACTCGCTCGACGCGCGCGGTGTTCCGCCAGAGCCGGCGCGGGCGGGTGCCCAGGCGAGTGCGCGTCCGGTTCTGGCGGCCGAAGGGCATCGCTAGGCCCATATACCCTTTCGGTGGGACATGTCCTTCGGTAGGACATGTCCCCTGCGACCGTTTCGGAGTAGCCTGAATGGAACGTTCCCCCGGTGCCCCGTCCCGAATGACCGCCCAGACCCAGACCGCCAATCGACGTCAGGACGGCTCGGAAGGCCAGCGCGAGATCATTGCGGTCGCCCAGAAGCTGTTCACCACGATCGGCTACCGTAAGACCACGGTGGCCGATATCGCGGCTGAGCTCGGCATGAGTCCCGCAAACGTCTATCGCTTCTTCGACAGCAAAAAGTCGATCAATGAGGCGGTGGCAGAGCTGCTGCTCGACGGGATCGTGGCAGAGCTGGGCGCGATTGCGACGTCGCCGGCGCCGCCGTCGACAAGATTGGCCGACTTCATGCGGGAACTCGCGCGGCTCAGCGATGAGCGCTTCATGACCAATAGCCGCGTGAACGACATGGTAGAGGATGCCATGACGGAGAGCTGGAGCGTCTGCGTGCGCTACGCCGAAAATGTCCAGTCGATGATCGCGCGAATTGTCGAAGACGGCCAGGTGTCGGGCGATTTCAACATCGACGATTCCTTGGTGTTTGCGGCGTGTGTGAAGGCCACGATGACCTGCTTCATGCACCCCACCATGATGGCGCTAAGCACCGGCCTCGGCAGGCCCGACATCGAGCAGGTGATCGCCTTCACGCTACGCGGCCTTGGTTACCAGCCCGCCGACTGAACCGAGCGCCCACAGCGCACCAACGGCTGCCATTCGCGGAGGGCGGAAGGCTATCGGACTGAGGGTGCGCTTCAGCATCGAGGCGCACCCGGGCAACCAAGCTCCCGCCGGCTGGCCGGGAGGCGGGACGGCATCGTCGACAAGGGGAAAGACGTTGCCATGGCATGAACCGACGCGCCATCGATCGGCATGCCATCACACAGCAACAACGCCGCTGGCGCCGCGGTTCGTGCCGGACTCTCCGAGGCGGCGAGGCGGGTTTCGCCTCGGGGCTGGAATATAAGGGCGGAAATCTGGCTCCCCAGGCGCCAAAAGGGCGAGAAGCCGCCGATGCGCAATCGCGCCTCCATGACGCGGACCGGACGCCGCCGCGCGCCGAAAATCCTCCGGCACGCCCGGCGACGACATGCGGAGCATCGAGGCGTTCCCGGCTAGACCTGCACGGAAAATTCTCGTCCCATCACCTGGTTTCGGCCGGCCGACTTGGCGAGGTAGAGCTGCTCATCCGCCGCCCGCACCCACGCCTCCGGCGCCCCGCCGGCAACGCAGGCAGCCGTCGCCACGCCGACGCTGACCGTCACGAAGGCCGCCGCATCTGAAGCCCTGTGCGGGATATCGAGCAGTTGCACGCGCTGATGGATCTGCCGGGCCACCTCCATGGCCTCGGCATGAGAGCATTCCGGCAGCACGCAGGCGAACTCCTCGCCGCCATAGCGGACGGCGACATCCGCCGTACGCTGCATCGCCCGCTTGAGCGCCGATGCCACCATGGAAAGGCAGCGGTCGCCGGCGGTATGGCCGTACGCATCGTTGTAGCGCTTGAAAAAATCGATATCGACGATGATGAGCGACAGCAGCGACTCGTTCATGGCCAGCCGCACCGCCGACTGGTCGAGCACCCGTTCCAGCCGTCGCCGATTGCCGAGGCCGGTCAGCGCGTCGGTCACCGCCATCTCGGCCAGCTGGTCGCGCATGCGCTTCATGTCGAGGTGGTTGCGCACGCGCGCCCGTACCGCGACAGGGCTGATCGGCTTGGTGATGTAATCGATCGCACCAAGCGTCAGCCCCCGCACTTCCGCGTCGCGGTCGCCAAGCGCCGTGGTGAAGATGATCGGCACGTCGCCGACCAGCGGATCGGCCTTGAGCGTGCTGCACACGACATAGCCGTCCGTGCCTGGCATCAGCACGTCGAGCAGGATCAGATCGGGCATGTTGGTGCGCGCGATATCCACGGCCTCCTCGCCGGAGGTCGCGAAATAGATTTCGTAGTCGTCTTCCAGCGCGGCCGAGAGAATCTCGATGTTGGATACTTCATCGTCGACGATCAGCACCGATTGGCGCTCGTTCAAGATTGCGTCTCCTCGGTCTCGGTCGGTTCGCTGAGCTGGTGAACAACGACCAGCGCAGCCGTGAAATCCAGGCGTGTCAGAGCCGCCTTCAGCGGATCGAGCGCGGCGTCCGGCCCGATGATCCGCTCCAGCTGCTCGAAGGTCCGGCGAGCGCCCAGATTGCGGCGCTCCAGCTGGGTGACGAGCGTGGCGACCAGCTCGCGCGCCATCGGGGTCAGCTCCGGTCCCTTCGGTACGTTCGCGCCCTCGGGGATCGCCTGCACCTCGGCGGTCGGCCTCAAGGATCTGGCGGCCGAAAGGGCGGGCAGCATGGCACGATCGAGGTGCGACAGCCGCACCCCGAAACCGTCGGTCTCGCGATGTGCCAGCGCGTCTTCCAGCTGGCGCGCCGCCTCGGTGACGTGCCGCAGTTCCAGCGAACCGGCGACGCCCTTGAGCGAATGCGCCAAACGGCGGGCCTCGTCGAGTTGGCCGGCGGCGATCTGCTCGCTCAGCTCTACCACCGCATCGGAATACTTCTCGCCGAAGCCGGAGATAAGCTTCGTGAGCAGGGGACGCTTGCCGTTCACTCGCACCAGCGCGGCCGCGATGTCGAAGGGCGGCAAGGTCTCGGGTAGCTCGGCCCATGGCGGCGGGCTCGGCGCGACGGCCGTCTCGGCCGCGGTGACAGCAGGCGGCGTGCGGCCCACCGGGCGCTCGCCGATCCAGCGGTCGAGGGTCGCGATCAGCCGTTGCGGATCGACGGGCTTGGCGATGTGATCGTCCATGCCGGCCTCGATGCAGGCCAGCCGCTCGCGTTCATAGGCGTGGGCGGTCATGGCGATGATGGGCAGCTGGGCCGCGGAAATCGTCCGGCGGATGCGCCGCGTGGCTTCCAGGCCGTCCATTTCCGGCATCTGCACGTCCATCAGCACCGCCTGGTAGTGCCGCCCGGATTCCAGCACCATCTCGCAGGCGACGCGGCCGTTGCCGGCCAGTTCGACCAGCAGCCCGGCATCGGTCAGCAGTTCGAAGGCGACCTCGCTGTTGATCTCGTTGTCCTCGACCAGAAGCACCCGCGCGCCACGCACGGCGGCGGACACCATAGGCACCGCGTCCGGCGCGACGGCGGCGGTTGCTTCTGTGGTGCCGCTCTTGGCCCGGAACAGATCGACGATGGTGTCGAGCAGCATGCCCGCATCGATCGGCTTGACCAGGAAGGCGGCGATGCCGACATCCTGCGCCGCCGCCATCGCGTCCTCGCGCGCATAGGCGCTGACCATCAGCGCCACCGGTGGCCGCGAAAGCTTCGGGCTGTGCTCGAGCTCGCGCACCAGATCAACGCCGTTCATGGAAGGCATCTTCCAGTCGACCAGCAGCAGATCGTAGGGCGTGCCCTGCGCGGCGGCCGCCTCGAGCGTCGCCAGCGCCTCCGGGGCCGAGGCCGCAAGCTCGACATGCAGCGACCAGCTCGCAAAGATGGCGCTCAGGATCTCGCGCGCGCCCGAATTGTCGTCGACGATCAGCACGCGCAGGCCGCGCATGTGCGCCGGCAGGGCAAGGGCCTTGGCCCGCTGGACTGCCGAGCCCTCCTCCAGGCGCAGCGTCACGGTGAACACGCTGCCAAGCCCCTGCGCGCTCTGCACCCCGATCGTGCCCCCCATCAGCTCCACCAGCTGCTTGGTGATGGCGAGGCCGAGCCCGGTGCCGCCGAACTTGCGCGTGGTCGAGCTGTCGGCCTGGGCGAAGGAGCGGAACAGGTTGGCCTGCTGCTCGGCATCCATGCCGACGCCGGTATCGCGCACCGCAATCTCCAGCACCACGTCGGAAGGCGTGGCGTCGGGCAGGCGCCGCACCGAGATCCGCACCTCGCCGCGCTCGGTGAACTTCACCGCGTTGCCGACCAGGTTGAGCATGACCTGGTTGAGGCGCAGCGCATCGCCCATCACCATGTCCGGCACGTTGGCCGCGATGGAGACGCGCACATCGATTCCCTTCTCGGTCGCCTTCAGCATGGTGATGCCGACCGCAGTCTCCACTTCCTCGCGGAGGTCGAAGCAGGATTTTTCCAGCATCAGCTTGCCGGCCTCGATCTTCGAGAAGTCGAGGATGTCGTTGATCAACGCCAGCAGCGCGGTGCTGGCCTGCCGGATCTTGGTGAGGTATTCGAGCTGCTTGGGCGGCAACTCGCCGCGCAGCGCCAGATGGGTGAAGCCGAGGATGGCGTTCATCGGCGTGCGGATCTCGTGGCTCATATTGGCCAGGAACAGGCCCTTGGCGGCATTGGCGGCCTGCGCCTCGCGGGTGCGTTCCTCGACCTTCTGCTCCAGCGTCTCGTTGCTGAGCATGATCTCCTGGCTCATGGCGTGCACGCGATCGAAGCCTCCAACCAGCATCTCGCTGATCCACACCAGGATCGCGGTCTGGAAGGCGACGATGCCGGCATGCAGCCAGACGCGGGAGAGGTCCTGCCCGGCCGGGAACACTGCGGCCGGGAACACGAAATTGAGCGTGAGATGGTGCACCGCCACAGCCGTCGCCGCCATCAGGATGCTGCGCCAGTCGCACCAGCCGATCATCAGCGCCAGCGAGGCGAAGAAATACATGTGCAGGTCCATCTGCCACCCGTGCCCCGCCAGCAGGAACACGAAAAGCGACGGCATGCCCATCAACGCGACCGCCGACACATAGCGCGTGACGGGCTCCACCCCATAGACCAGCCAGGAGATCGTGTAGGCGCCGGCCAGCGCCGCGACGATCAGCGCCGGCACCGTCATGTCGCGCCCCACCGCATAGGCGATCACCATGGCGACCGGCAGATGCAGCCACAGCAATGCGAGCAGCAGATAGCCAAAGCGAACCCGCAAATGCTCGATCTCGGTCATAACCTGATCCCGTAAGAACCTTGCGTGGCACGGGCTTCGCCCCTACCGGCCGCAGATAAAATAACTTGCAACAACAACGGCCTAACGGCCGACGCATCCCTTCAAAGAACCGGCATCGAGCGTCAGCCACGCCCCCTCGCGATGCAAGGCATCGAGAAAAGCCTGCCGCGCCGCACCATCTTCGACCACGGCGACCACCATATTGCCGAAACGCCCCATGTCGACGATCCGCCCGCCGGCGCGGCCGACGAGTTCCAGAGTCTGCGCCGGCCCATACCAGGGCGGCGCCACCACCGCGACATGCTCAGAGCCCGCTCCCGCCGCCAGCATGGTCGTGCCGATGGCCAGGGTGCTGAGCAGCAGAAGCAGCACCGCGGGCAGCAGCGCGCCAAGGCCGCCAAGGGCACGAACGCCCGGACGCGTCCGCAAAGGGAGCACGCCATGCCGCATCACCATCGGCGCACTGCGCATGAGACCTTGAACTTTCCTCTGGCGGAGCTGCAGCGCCCCTGCCCAATTCCACATCGCCCGCTGGGCGGAAGTTACCGGTAAACCACCGCCGCCGCCACCGGGCTCCGATGGCGGCCGAACATCAACAAATATGTCAGTTCGTGCATCTGCAGACCCACCCCGCAGGCCGAACATTCTCTACCGTGCCGCCTCAGCGCGGCATCATCCCCTCGACGATCAGCCGGATCGCCTCGCGCAGATAGTTGCGGCGGTCGGTCTCGCGCGGCCAGTCCGGCAGGCCCGGCTGCTTCAGCGGCACGGCGCCGAAAATCAGGTCCATCAGCATCCGCGCGGTATATTCGGGGTTGGCTAGGCGGATGCGGCCGCGCTCGGCCTGGCGGGCCAGCCACGCGGTAAGCTCGGCGCGCGACGGATCGGCACCGTGGATGCGCACCACATTGCCAAGCTCGGGGAATTGCCGGATCTCCGCTAGCACGAAGCCGACCAGGGCCATGCGCTCCTGGTTTTCCGCGTCGCCGATATCGACCCGGAAGATAGCGGCGATCGCATCGATCAGCGACAGCTGGTCGTAGTCGCCCGGCAGCGCCAGCATGGTGAAGCGGTGCTCCTCGACGATCGCCGCGAACAGGTCGATCTTAGCGGGAAACAACCGATACAGCGTGCGCTTGGAAATCCGGCAGGCGGCGGCAATTTCGTCCATGGTGGTACGACCATAGCCGCCGGCCAGGAACAGGGCGCGCGCCTGGGTGACGATCGCGGCGGCCTGCTCGTCGTCGGAGCGTGCCTTGGGCCGTCCCCGCCCGCGCTTCTGCGGGAGCCGATCCTCCTCCAACATTTCGCCTCCGACGTCTGCAACGGACCGATTTACGCACATCGCGGCCCAGCCGCATCGATCCGTCACGGTTTGACATATGGCAAGTTCGTCAATTATAGAAACGCATAAGTTTTGTAAATATGGATCGACTATTGCCGCTCCCCTTCTCCCTTTGGTCGAGGATCCGCTGATCGAAAGCCGCGCCGACATCGCCAGCGCCGAGTTCACCCGCGCCACGGCGTGGTCCGGCGATTGCAGCGGCGGGACCGATTCCTCTAAGCCGGAGCAGGAAGCCGGAGGTGGTAGACAGCCATACCGGTCACTATCCCGCCCCCTGTCGCGCCTTCCCAGCCAGCCGTACGCCATGATCCGCTTCCCGCGCCCACGCCTTGACACCCGCATGGAGAGCGACCGGTGAACACTCCCGCCCGTCTCATCGGCACGCTGGCGCTACTGGCCCTGGTCGCCGCCGGTGGCGCCTATTTCTGGCAGCAGCGCGCCGCCGCCACCACCCCGGCGCTGATCACCGCGCCGGTGACGCGCGGCGACATCGAGGAAACCGTGCTCGCCACCGGCACGCTGAAGCCGGTGAAGCTGGTCGCGGTCGGCGCCCAGGTCTCCGGCCGCATCACCGCGGTGAATGTGAAGCTCGGCGAGGCCGTGCGCGCCGGCGACCTGCTCGCCGAGATCGATTCAGTCACCCAGCAGAACGACCTGCGCACCGCCGAGGCGGCGCTCGCCAATGTCACCGCCCAGCGCGCGGAGAAGCAGGCGACGCTGCGGCTGAACGAGACCACGCTCGCCCGCCAGAAGCGCATGGTCGACCTGAACGCGGTGTCGCGCGCCGATTTCGACACCGCGCAAGCGGATGTCGACGTCACCCGCGCGCAGATCGACGCCTTGTCGGCGCAGATCGTGGAGGCGCAGGTCGCCGTCGACACCGCCCGCGCCAATCTCGGCTATACCCGCATCACCGCGCCGATCGAGGGAACGGTGCTCTCCCTCGTCAGCCAGCAGGGGCAGACGGTGAATGCCGCCCAGTCGGCCCCGACCATCGTCATCCTCGGCCAGCTCGACACCATGACGGTGCGCACCGAGATCTCCGAGGCCGATATCGTGCGGGTGAGGCCGGGCCAGCCGCTCTATTTCACCGTGCTCGGCGAGCCGGACCGGCGCTACGACTCAACGCTTGCCTTCATCGAGCCGGCACCGGAATCGATCCGCAGCGATTCCAGCTTCTCCTCCTCGACCACGTCCAGCACCAGCAGCAGCTCCTCTTCCTCCTCGTCGGAGGCGATCTACTATAATGGCGTGTTCGATGTCCCCAATCCGGACGGACGCCTGCGCACCTACATGACCGCCGAAGTACGCATCGTGCTCGGCAGCGCCAAGGACGCCCTCGCCATCCCTGCCGCGGCGCTCGGCGCGCGCGACGGCGAGGGGCGCTATCAGGTGCGCGTCGCCAATGCCGCCGGCGGCGTCTCCACCCGCAGCGTCGAGATCGGCCTCAACAACAAGATCGCCGCACAGGTGCTGTCCGGCCTCGAGGAGGGCGAGCGCGTCGTCATCGACGAGGCGACCGGCCAGACGGCGTCCGCGTCGTCGCGCCCGCCCGGCCCGATGGGGCTGTGAGCGATGGGGCAGTGACCATGGGCGAGCCGCTCATCGAGATCCGCAACCTGCGCCGCGAATTCCCGTCCGGCGAGCGCAGCATCACGGTGCTGAAGGATGTCGACCTCACCATCGAGGCCGGCGATATGGTGGCGATCGTCGGCGCCTCCGGCTCCGGCAAATCGACGCTGATGAACATTCTCGGCTGTCTCGACCGCGCCAGCTCCGGCAGCTATCGCGTCGCCGGCCGCGATGTCGCCGAGCTCGGCGCCGACGAGCTGGCGGCGCTGCGCCGCGAGCATTTCGGCTTCATCTTCCAGCGCTACCACCTGCTGGCCGAGCTGACCGCGCTGGGCAATGTCGAGATCCCCGCCGTCTATGCCGGCCAGACGCCGGCGGCCCGCCGCACCCGCGCCGCCGCGCTACTCGGCCGGCTCGGCATGGGCGAGCGCACCGGCCACCGGCCCGGCCAGCTCTCCGGCGGCCAGCAGCAGCGCGTCTCCATCGCCCGCGCGCTGATGAACGGCGCCAACGTCATCCTCGCCGACGAGCCGACCGGCGCGCTCGACAAGCACAGCGGCGAGGAAGTGCTGCGCATCCTTGCCGAGCTCAATGCCGAAGGGCGCACCATCATCATCGTCACCCACGACATGCAGGTGGCGAACCGCACCGGCCGCATCATCGAGATCAGCGACGGCGAAATCCTGTCCGACCGCCGCATCACCCCGGCGCCGGCCGCGCCGGCTGCGGAGGCCGCGGAGGCCGCCGCCTCCCCCGCGCAAGGCCGCCTCGGCGCCTTCGCCGACCGGTTCCGCGAAGCCTTCCACATGGCGCTGCTGTCGATGCGGGCGCACGGGCTGCGCACCTTCCTCACCATGCTCGGCATCATCATCGGCATCGCCTCGGTGGTCAGCGTGGTGGCGCTCGGGCAGGGCTCGCAGCAGCGCGTGCTCGCCAATATCGCCAGCCTCGGCACCAACACGCTGGAAATCTTCGCCGGCCGGGATTTCGGCGACACCCGCTCCGGCCGGGTGACCACGCTGGTGGTGGGCGATGCCGACGCTTTGGCCGGCCAGCCCTATGTGGCGGCGGTGACGCCGACGGTCTCCACCTCGTCGACGGTGCGCTACGGCTCCAAGGAGGCCAATGCGCTGGTGAACGGCGTCGGCGACCAGTATTTCAAGGCCAAGGGCACCCGCCTCGCCGCGGGGCGCCTGTTCGACGCCACCAGCGTGCATGCCCTGGCGCAGGACGTCGTCATCGACGAGAACACCCGCAAGACGCTGTTCGGCGACATCGCCGGCAGCCCGATCGGCGAGGTGGTGTTCATCGGCAAGGTGCCGGCGCGGGTGATCGGCGTCACCCAGCCGCAACAGGGCGGCTTCGGCTCCAGCCAGAACCTGTCGCTCTATTTGCCCTACACCACCGTGCAGGCCCGGCTGCTCGGCTCGACCTCGCTGCGCTCGATCACCGTGCGGGTGGCCGACGACGTGCCGACCGACCTCGCCGAGCAGGCGGTCACCCGGCTGCTCCTCCAGCGCCACGGCACCAAGGACTTCTTCATCCTCAACACCGACGACATCCGCAAGACCATCACCGCCACCACCCAGACGCTGGCCTTGCTGATCGCCGCCATCGCGGTGATCTCGCTGGTGGTCGGCGGCATCGGGGTGATGAACATCATGCTGGTGTCGGTGTCGGAGCGGGTCGGCGAGATCGGGGTGCGCATGGCGGTGGGGGCGCGGCGCGCCGACATCCTGCAGCAGTTCCTCATCGAGGCGGTGCTGGTGTGCCTCATCGGCGGGGTGCTCGGCATCGCCGCCGCACTCGGGCTCGGCGCCCTGGCCGGCGCCCTCGGCGCCGGTTTCAGCTTCGTCTACTCGACCGCCTCCATCGTCGCGGCGGTGCTGTGCTCCAGCCTGATCGGCATCGCCTTCGGCTTCCTGCCGGCGCGAAACGCCTCGCGGCTCGATCCGGTGGCGGCGCTGGCACGCGACTGACGCGCCACCGGCCTTCCGCGGAGGAAGAATGGAACATCCCGCGATTCCAGGACTTTAGCGGATAGGTGAGCCCTCCTCGGCGACCCGGCGGCCGGTCCATACCCGACTATATGCGATATTGCGCTGCACTTATTTTTCGCTGCATAGCAAAAAATGGACAGCCTCTGCCGGCGTGGGCGCCGGCCAAATGCTCGGAGTACGCCAAATCATGAGCACCGTTGACATCGCCGGCCTTCACATCGACGCCGACCTCTACGCCTTCGTCAACGACGAGGCCATTCCCGGCACCGGCATCGACCCCGCCGCCTTCTGGCAGGGTTTCGCCGAGATCGTCGGCGAGTTCGCCCCCCGCAACGGCACGCTGCTGGCCAAGCGCGACGCGCTGCAGACGGTGATCGACGACTGGCACCGCACCCATAAGGGGCGCAGCATCGATCCGGCTGAGTACGAGACCTTCCTCAGCGACATCGGCTATCTGCTCCCCGAGCCGGACGCGGTCGCGGTGGCGACGCAGAATGTCGACGACGAGCTCGCCCGCATTCCCGGCCCGCAGCTGGTGGTGCCGATCACCAATGCCCGCTATGCGCTGAACGCCGCCAATGCGCGCTGGAACAGCCTCTATGACGCGCTCTACGGCACCGACGCGTTGCCGGAGGAGGGCGGCGCCACCCGCGGCGGCGGCTTCAACCCGGTGCGCGCCGCGCTGGTGGTCGCCAAGGTCCGCGCGTTCCTCGACGAGACCTTCCCGCTGACCGTCGGCTCGCATCTCGACGCCACCGCCTATGCCGTCGCCGACGGCGCGCTCCAGGTGACGCTGGCCTCCGGCGCCATCGCCGGCCTCGCCGATACCGCGCAGTTCGCCGGCCATGCCGGGGACGCCGCGACGCCCGCCGCGGTGCTGCTGGTCAATCACGGCCTGCACGTCGAATTGAAGATCGACCGCGCCACCCGCATCGGCGCCACCGATGCCGCCGGCATCGCCGACGTCATCGTCGAAGCGGCGGTCACCACCATCATCGATTGCGAGGACAGCGTCGCCGCGGTGGATGCCGCCGACAAGATCCTCGTCTACCGCAACTGGCTCGGCCTGATGAAGGGCACGCTCAGCGCCCATTTCGACAAGGGCGGCGCGACGGTGGAACGCCATCTGGCGCAGGACCGCGCCTACACTGCGCCGGATGGCGGCACCAAGGTGCTGCATGGGCGCAGCCTGCTGCTGGTGCGCAATGTCGGCCACCATATGATGACCGACGCGGTGCGCGGCGCCGATGGCGACGAGATCCCGGAGGCGATTCTCGACGCGGCGGTGACCTCGCTCATCGCGCTGCACGATCTCAAGGGCACCGGCCCGCTGCACAACAGCCGCACCGGCTCGGTCTACATCGTCAAGCCGAAGATGCACGGGCCCGAGGAGGTCGGCTTCGCGGTGGAGCTGTTCGCCCGCGTCGAGGCGCTGCTCGGCATGGCGCCGACGACGCTGAAGATCGGCATCATGGACGAGGAGCGCCGCACCAGCGCCAATCTCGCCGCCGCCATCCATGAGGCGCGCGAGCGCGTCGTCTTCATCAATACCGGCTTCCTCGACCGCACCGGCGACGAGATCCACACCTCGATCGAGGCGGGCCCGATGGTCCGCAAAAACGAGATGAAGGCGCAGGTCTGGATCAAGGCCTATGAGGACAACAATGTCGATGTCGGGCTCAAAGCCCATCTCGACGGCAAGGGCCAGATCGGCAAGGGCATGTGGGCGATGCCGGACCGCATGGCCGACATGCTGGTGCAGAAGATCGTGCATCCGCTGGCCGGCGCCAACACCGCTTGGGTGCCTTCCCCGACCGCGGCGACGCTACACGCCCTGCACTATCACAAGGTCGACGTCTTCGCCCGGCAGGCGGAACTGCGCCACCGCAAGCCGGCCGCACGCCGCGACCTGCTCACCGTGCCGGTGGTCGATCGCGGCAACTGGGAGCCCGCCGCGGTGCAGGAGGAGCTCGACAACAACATCCAGGGCATCCTCGGCTATGTGGTGCGCTGGATCGACCAGGGGGTCGGCTGCTCCAAGGTGCCGGACATCCACGATGTCGGGCTGATGGAAGACCGCGCCACGCTGCGCATCTCCTCGCAGCACGTCGCCAACTGGCTGCTGCACCGGGTGGTGACGCGCGAGCAGGTCGAGGAGACCCTCAAGCGCATGGCCAAGGTGGTCGACGGCCAGAATGAAGGCGACCCGGCCTATGTGCCGATGGCCCCGTCCTATGATGGCTTCGCCTTCCGCGCCGCGCGCGACCTGATCCTCGAGGGCCGCACTCAGCCGAACGGCTATACGGAGTTCATTCTCCACCGCCGCCGCCGCGAGGCCAAAGCCGCCTGAGCCTACCGCCTCGGCGCAACGCGGTGCCGCCCGCCACCGATCCTCCCCGGCCCCTCGCGCCGATGCCCGGGGGAGGTTGCTTGCATTCCCAATGGACAGGCGAAGCATCGCGGTCGATAGTGGCCTGCCGCACCGAAACGACTGCCTCGAAGCGGCCGCTGAATTCGGGGCCCAGCCCGCGGCACTCCGCCGGGGCGGTCGACCGGCTGAAGCGCTTGACGTGGCGGTCCATTGCCCGGCCAAGGCTCCATGAACCTCCTGCGTCGCGTCGTTCTCGCTCTCCCGTTTCTGCTCCTGCCGGCGGCGCCCATCGCCGCCCAGACCCCGGCACCCGCCCCGCTCAGCCAGCAGCAATTCGACCAGTTGGTGGATTCGCTCAGCACGGCGGTGGTGGAACGGTTGAAGACCGGTGCCGCGGCGCCGGTCGCCAGCCCGCCGGCGGGAACCGCCGCCGCCGGGAAGCCGGAGGCGCCGGCCTCGGAACCGGCGCCGGCTCCGGCTCCGATGATGAGCATGACCCATGAGGAGCCGATGAGCGAAAAGTTCATCGAGGTCCTCGACCGCAGCGACGATGTGCTGGCGGAATTCCCGGCGCTGATCGAGCAGGCCGGCCGCATTCCCCACATACTCAGCGCCGATTTGAACCATGGCCGCGAGCCCGGCCGCTTCCTGCTGCTCTTGGCCGCCTGTGTCGCCGTGGCGCTCGGCACCGAGGGCCTGCTGCGCCTCGCTTTGCGCCCGGCGCGGCGCCATCTCGCCAACCGGGTGACCGGCGCCGCCTCGATGTGGGCTCTCGCGGCGCTGGTCAGCCTCGATGTGGTGATCCTTGCCGGCCTGTGGCTGGCGACGCATGCGATGATCGTCG
The DNA here is from genome assembly GCF_018390605.1 of Ancylobacter defluvii. Lineage (GTDB taxonomy): Bacteria > Pseudomonadota > Alphaproteobacteria > Rhizobiales > Xanthobacteraceae > Ancylobacter > Ancylobacter defluvii. The sequence continues at coordinate 90,411 of NZ_JAHBGD010000011.1, read as the reverse complement.
GCTTCTTCGAGGATGGCGTGCCGCAGGCGCATTTCGGCTTCCTGGTGCTGACCAGCGTGTTCTACTGGCGGCTCTATCTGTTGGTGTTCCGCATCGCCCTGCGGCCGAACCTGCCGCAGGCACGGCTCGCCGAGATCGACGACGCCGGGGCGCTGAAGATCTATCGCTGGACCTCGGCGGTGATCCTGGTGGCGATCCTGCTCTCCGATATCCGCCGCATTCTCGACGGCATCCAGTCGCCGCCGCTGGTGATCGCCTGCGCCACGCTCATCAACTCACTGGTGCTCACCGGCCTGATCATTGGCGCGTCGGTCGCGATCCGCGAGCCGGTGGCGAAGTGGTTCCATGGCCTCAGCCAGGGCGGCAAGCCGGGGCCGTTGGTTGCCAGCGTCGCGCGGTTCTGGCTGGTCATCGCCATACCGTTCTTCCTCGTACTCGGCATGGCCCGCGTCTATGGTGCCCTCACCACCGCCAATGGCGTGCATGAGGCAATCATGATGACGCTGAACGTGCTGATCGGGCTTCTGGTGGTGGAATCCTTCATGGACAAGGTCTGCCGCCTGATGCGCCTCGACATGGACGTCAGTCATTCCCGGCGCGAGCGGGCGATCGAGGCGCTGATGCGCTGCGTGCGGGTCGCCATCCTGCTCGGCGCGCTGTCGCTGCTGTTCCGCATCTGGGCGGTGCATGGCGTCGGCATGATGGATATGAGCGGCTACAATGCGCTGGCGGCGGCAGCACTGCCGGCGGGTGCCATCCTGCTCGGCGCCTATTGCGCCTGGCAGGCGGTGGAATACTTCACCAAGCTCTACGCCGCCCCGGTCGCCAGCGGCCTTCCTGGCCACCAGGATACCGAGGACCCCGCCGCGGCCCCGACCACCGCCTCGCGCATGAGCACGCTGATGCCGTTGCTGCGGGTCACCATGCTGCTCGCCATTGTCGTCATGGCGGCGCTGACCGTGCTGTCGCAGCTCGGCATCAACATCACACCGCTGATCGCCGGCGCCTCCATTGTCGGCCTCGCCATCTCCTTCGGCAGCCAGACGCTGGTGAAGGACATCGTCTCCGGCGTGTTCTACCTCGTCGACGATGCCTTCCGGGTCGGCGAATATATCGACTGCGGCAAGGCCAAGGGCACGGTGGAGGGCTTCACCCTGCGCTCGCTGAAGCTGCGCCACCAGAACGGCATGGTGCACACCATCCCCTTCGGCCAGCTCGGCCAGATCACCAATTTCAGCCGCGACTGGTCGACGCTGAAGTTCAACCTGCGCTTCACCCGCGACACCGATATCGAGAAGCTGCGCAAGACGGTGAAGAAGATCGGCATCGAGCTGCAGGACGACCCCGAATACAAGGACGATTTCCTGATGCCGCTGAAGATGCAGGGCGTGGCCGATATCGCCGACAACGCCCTGGTGGTGCGGTTCAAGTTCACCGTGAAGCCGACCCGGCCCACGGTGATCCAGCGCGAGGCGGTCAAGCGGATGATCCGCACCCTGCCGCAGCAGGGCATCGAGTTCGCCAACAACACCGTCTCGGTGCAGTCCATGACGACCGGCGATCCGGCCGGTGCCGCCGCGGCCAGCCGCAAGGCCGCCAACGATCTCGCCGAGAAGGTGGCGGCGGAAGCCGCGGCGAGCTGAACGCCAGGCCGCGGTCGCCGCGCCGCGACGGCCTCGCCGCCCGACAATCGGGCAGCCCAAACCCCTTTCCGATCAGGTGAAATCGCCTGATCGTCAGGGAAGCGCTTTCGATAGAACAAGCTGAAGCTTGTCCCCGTCGCGAAGGCCTTTCGGCTTTCGTGGCGGGAACGGGCTCTAGCCGGAAAACTCGGTCTCGTGGCGCAGTGCGTCCTCCGCCTCGGGATTGAGCGCATGCGCCTCGCGCTCGGGCGGCACCAGCGGCTCGGGCTCGGCGGCCATGCGGCCGGGGCCGTAATCGATGCCGCCCTCCATCTGCCGCTGCAGCCGCTGGCGGTCGAGCTCGCGCACCTCGGCGATGATGTGGCGGGCCGCTTCGACCGCCACGCCATTGGCCCTCAGCGTCGCATTGCCGAAGGCCAGCGCGGATTCGAAGGTCTCGCGGATTTCATAGTCGACCCCCTTCGCCTTGAGGGCGAGGCTGTGGGTTCGATCATAGGCGCGCACATGCAGTTGCACGTGCGGGACGTTCATCTTGAGGATTTCGACGATGCGATCTGCCGTCTCGCGATGGTCGACGCACACCGCCACCACCCGCACCCGCTCGGCCCCCGCCGCGCGCAGCACGTCGAGCCGGGTGCCGTCGCCGTAATAGATGCGGAAGCCGAAGCGGCCGGCGCTCTGGATCATCTCAACATCGTTGTCGATGATCGTCACCTCCATGCCCTGGGTCAGCAGGCATTGCGAGACGATCTGGCCGAAGCGGCCGAAGCCGACCACCAGCACCGAACCATGCGCGTCAGAGAAATCGTCCGGCTTCGGCACCGTGATGTCGCGGCGCTCCAGCTTGCGGGCGATGCGCTCGCCGATCAGCGCCACCGGCGGGCCCAGCATCATGGTCATCGCCGCGCAGGCGGAGAGCAGATCCGCCTGCTGGGCGGTGATCAGGCCGAGCCCGAGGGCGAGCGGGAACAGCACGAAGGAGAACTCGCCCGCCGAGGTGAGCACCGAGGCGGCCCGTACCGAATCCGCCTCCGAGCCCTCCGACAGATGGAACACCGCCCAGACCGATACCGCCTTCACCAAGGTGACCAGCAGCGTCCCCAGGATCAGCAGCGGCGCATTGGCGAGCACAACGTCGAGATTCATCGACATGCCGATGCTCATGAAGAACAGCGCGATCAGCAGCCCGCGAAACGCGTCGACATTAGCCTCCAGCTCATGGCGGAAGCTGGATTCCGACAGCATCACCCCGGCGAGGAAGGCGCCCATCGCCATCGACATGCCGACAGAGGCCATCAGCGCGCCGGCGCCGAGCACCACCAGCAGCGCCGCCGCGGTCATCACCTCGCGGGCATGGCTGCGGGCGAGGATCTGGAACAGCGGCGTCAGCAGATAGCGGCCGACCCCGATCACCACCGCCACCGCCGCCAGCACGATGCCGACATCGCGCAGCGAATCGAGGATGGATTGCCCTTCATGGGTGCCCGGCACCATCAGCGGCATGAAGGCGATCAGCGGCACCACTGCCATGTCCTGGAACAGCAGCACCGCGAAGGCCCGCTGGCCGTAGGGCTGCGCGAGCCCGTTCTTCTCCTCCAGCAGCTGCAGGGCGATGGAGGTGGCCGACAAGGCGAGCGCCAGCCCGGCGATGGCGCCGGCGCGCCAGTCGAAATCCTTGCCGGCATAGTGCGCCAGCACGGCGATCGAGCCGCCGGTGAAGATCAGCTGCGCGGCGCCGATGCCGAAGATCGCCCGGCGCAGCGCCAGCAGCCGCGACAGTTTCAGCTCGAGCCCGATGACGAACAGCAGCAGCACCACGCCGATCTCGGCCACGGTGATGATGCGCTCGGGGTCGCGGATCGCCCCGAGGCCAGAGGGGCCGATGGCAATGCCGGCGACCAGATAGCCGACGATGGGCGAGAGGCCGAGCCGCCGGGCGAGGGGAACCGCCACCACTAGCGCCAACAGGAACACCAGCGCCGAGATCAGCAGCCCATACCCGTCGCCGTGCATTCCCACTCACTCCGTTCCGCGACCAGCCCGTTGCCACCGGTCCGGCGCCCCCGTATTCCGATGCCCCCCGGCCATGGCGGAACAATGGTCGCGACGCGGCCGAATGGCGCCGTAGCCATGGGATCACCTTTCGCGACCGGACAGAAGGCGTCTAGCCGAATCGCCCTGCAAAACGCCAACAAAACGCCCGCATGGACGATCCATGCGGGCGTGGCGACGTGACAAAAGGGAAGCTGGCGAGACCCGCTCAGTGATGCGCGGGCAGCGACTCGGAAGGGCGGGCCACCGGGATATCGGTGCGCTTCACCGGCGGCAGCGTCTTGAGCGATTCGACGACCAGCGGCTTCAGGCCGTCGCCGCCGGCGGCGATGTGGTCTTCGATCTTGGCGCGCATGCGCGGTTCCCAGAAGTCCTTGATATGCTTGGCGATGCCGACCACCGCCTTGTCGTGCTTCTGGGACTCGAAGAAGGCGCCGATCTGGTTCGCCATGTAGATCAGCCGCGGCAGGCTGTCATGCGAATCATGCGACATGGGGAACGGTCTCCGTGTTGGATCCGCCGGTCGCGATGCGCTGCGGATGGGTAAAGACTTCAAATCCGTCGTCCCGCGCGATCGCCGCGAGGGTGATGCCCGCCGCCTCGGCCGTGCGCACCGCCAGCGCCGTCGGCGCCGAGACCGCCACCAGCACCGAGGCCCCGAGCATCGCGGTCTTCTGGATCATCTCGATCGACACCCGGCTGGTCAGCAGCACGATGCCGCGCGACGCCGGGTTTTCCGTCGCCATCCGCGGCTGCCGCACCAGATGGCCGACCAGCTTGTCGAGCGCGTTGTGACGCCCGACATCCTCGCGCACCGCGACCAGCCCGGCCTCCGGCTCCCAGAACGCCGCGGCATGCACGGCGCGGGTGGCATGGTTGAGCAGCTGTGCCGGCGGCAATGCAGCGATGGCGCGGGAAATGTCGGCCGGCGCGAAGACCCGGCCCGCGCCGACAGCCCGCGCCGGCTTCACCGCCAGTTCGAGACTTTCCACCCCGCACAGCCCGCAGCCGGTCGGCCCGGCGATCTGCCGACGCCGCGCCACCATCTGCCCGGCCCGCTCGGCATTGATCCACAGCCGCACCTCAACCCCCTCGTCAAATTCGAGAAGCTCGAGGTCCTCGACATCGGCAAGGCGGTCGATCACGCCCTCGGTCAGGCTGAAGCCGATGCCGAAATCTTCCAGATCGGCCGGCGTCGCCATCATCACGGCATAGGTGGAGCCGTTATGGACAATGGCAACCGGCGTCTCCTCGGGAATGGCGCGCTCGCCCGCCTGCGCGCCTTTCGGCGTGCAGGCGAGACGGGGAACGCGGACAACCGGCGGGATCATCGCGCTATGCTATCACTCCGCCGCTTCGACGGCGATGCGGCGGCTCTGGCGTGCGAAGGCGTCATAATCCTCCTGCCACTGCGACGGCCCGTTGGAGCGAGCCACCTGCACCGCCGTCACCTTGAACTCAGGGCAGTTGGTCGCCCAGTCCGAGAAGTCGGTGGTGACGACATTGGCCTGCGTCGTCGGGTGGTGGAAGGTGGTGTAGACCACGCCCGGCGCCACGCGGTCGGTGATTTCCGCCCGCAGGGTGGTGGACCCGGCACGGCTGTCGATGCGCACCCAGTCGCCGTCGCGCACGCCGCGCTGCTCGGCATCGTGCGGGTGGATCTCCAGCAAATCTTCCGGGTGCCAGGCGACATTGTCGGTGCGGCGGGTCTGCGCGCCGACATTGTAGTGGGACAGGATGCGGCCGGTGGTGAGCAGCAGCGGGAAGCGGGCGCCGGAACGCTCGTCGGTCGGCACATATTCGGTGACGACGAACTTGCCCTTGCCGCGCGCGAAACTCTCGATGTGCATGATCGGCACACCTTCCGGGTTCGCGTCGTTGCAAGGCCACTGCACCGAACCGAGCTCGTCGAGACGCTTGAACGACACCCCGGCGAAGGTCGGGGTCAGCGCGGCGATCTCGTCCATGATCTCGGACGGGTGGGTGTAGTTCCAGTCCATGCCGATGGCGCGGGCGAGCAGCTGGGTCACTTCCCAGTCGCCATAGCCGTTCTTCGGCGCCATCACCTTGCGCACCAGCTGGATGCGGCGCTCGGCATTGGTGAAGGTGCCGTCCTTCTCCAGGAAGGTGCAGCCGGGCAGGAACACATGGGCGTAGTTGGCGGTCTCGTTCAGGAACAGGTCCTGCACGATCACCAGCTCCATGGCGGCGAGGCCGGCGGCGACATGCTTGGTGTCGGGGTCGGACTGCAGGATGTCCTCACCCTGCACGTAGAGCGCCTTGAAGGTGCCCTCGACGGCGGCGTCCAGCATGTTGGGGATGCGCAGGCCGGGCTCGGGATCGAGCGGACGGCCCCACATGGCTTCGAAGGTCGCGCGGGTGGCGTCGTCGGAGATGTGGCGGTAGCCCGGCAGCTCGTGCGGGAACGAGCCCATGTCGCAGGAGCCCTGCACGTTGTTCTGGCCGCGCAGCGGGTTCACGCCGACGCCGCGACGGCCGATATTGCCGGTCGCCATGGCGAGGTTGGCGATCGCCATCACCGTGGTCGAACCCTGCGAGTGCTCGGTGACGCCGAGGCCGTAATAGATCGCCGCATTGCCGCCGGTGGCGAACAGCCGGGCAGCGCCGCGGATCAGCTCCGGCGGCACGCCGGTATACTGGGCGACGGCTTCCGGCGAGTGGCGTTCGTCGGCGACGAACTCGGCCCAGTCCTGGAACTCGTCCCAGTCGCAGCGCTCGCGCACGAAGGTCTCGTCGACCAGGCCTTCGGTCACGATGACATGGGCGAGCGAGGTCACGATGGCGACGTTGGTGCCGGGCTGCAGCGGCAGGTGGAAATCCGCCTTGATGTGCGGCGAGCGCACCATGTCGATGCGGCGCGGATCAACGACGATCAGCTTGGCGCCGTCGCGCAGGCGCTTCTTCATGCGCGAGCCGAACACCGGGTGGCCGTCGGTCGGGTTGGCGCCGATGATCAGGATGACGTCGGAATCCTCGACCGAATCGAAGTCCTGCGTGCCGGCGGAGGTGCCGAACGCCTGGTTGAGGCCATAGCCGGTCGGCGAGTGGCAGACGCGGGCGCAGGTATCGACATTGTTGGTGCCGAAGCCGGCGCGGATGATCTTCTGGACGAGATAGGCTTCTTCGTTGGTGCAGCGCGAGGAGGTGATGCCGCCCACGGAACGGCGGCCATAGGTCCCCTGGATGCGCTTCAGCTCATTGGCGGTGTGGGTGATCGCCTCGTCCCACGACACTTCGCGCCACGGATCGGTGACCTTGGCACGGATCATCGGGTTGAGCACGCGATCCTTGTGCATCGCGTAGCCCCAGGCGAAGCGGCCCTTGACGCAGCTATGGCCGCGATTGGCCTTGCCTTCCTTCCACGGCACCATGCGCACCACTTCCTGGCCGCGCATTTCCGCCTTGAAGGTGCAGCCGACGCCGCAATAGGCGCAGGTGGTGACCACCGAATGCTCGGGCGTGCCGATCTCGATCAGCCGCTTCTCGGAGAGGGTGGCAGTCGGGCAGGCCTGCACGCAGGCGCCGCAGGACACGCATTCCGAGGTGAGGAAGGCTTCCGACTGGCCGGGCGACACGCGGCTGTCGAAGCCACGGCCGGAGATGGTCAGCGCGAAGGTGCCCTGCACTTCCTCGCAGGCGCGCACGCAGCGATTGCAGACGATGCACTTGGCCGGGTCATAGGTGAAATAGGGGTTCGACTCGTCCTTCGGCATGACGAGCTCGGAGGTCGGGGCGAAATGGTTCGCACCCTCCATGCCGTAGCGCACCTCGCGCAGGCCGACCGCACCGGCCATGTCCTGCAGCTCGCAGTCGCCATTGGCGGCGCAGGTGAGGCAGTCCAGCGGGTGGTCGGAGATGTAGAGCTCCATCACGCCCTTGCGCAGCTGGGCGAGACGCGGCGTCTGGGTGTGCACCTTGATGCCCGGCGCCACCGGCGTGGTGCAGGAGGCCGGGGTGCCGTTGCGGCCCTCGATCTCGATCAGGCACAGGCGACAGGAGCCGAAGGCGTCCAGCATGTCGGTGGCGCAGAGCTTGGGGATCTGCGTCCCCATCTCCATCGCCGCGCGCATGATGGATGTGCCTTCCGCGACCGTGACCTCGACGCCGTCGATGGTGAGCGTCACCATCTTGTCGGTCTTGGGGGCGGGCGTACCGTAGTCGATCTCATGGACGAGAGACATGCAGCGTCCTCCTCATTCAGCGGCTTCGAGGCGGCGCGGGGTGTCGCCGAATTCTTCGGGGAAATGGGTGAGAGCACTCAACACCGGATAGGGCGTGAAGCCGCCCAGCGCGCAGAGCGAGCCGAGCTTCATGGTCTGGCAGAGATCCTTCAGCACCACGAGGTTCTGCTCCCGGCGCTCGCCGGCGACGATACGGTCGATGACCTCGATGCCGCGGGTGGAGCCGATGCGGCAGGGCGTGCACTTGCCGCAGCTCTCCACCGAGCAGAACTCCATGGCGAAGCGGGCCATCTTCACCATGTCGGCGGTCTCGTCGAACACCACGATGCCGCCATGGCCGATCAGCGCGTCCTTGGCCGCGAAGGCCTCGTAGTCGAAGGGCAGGTCGAACTGCCAGGTCGGCACATAGGCGCCGAGCGGGCCGCCCACCTGCGCCGCCTTCACCGGGCGGCCGGACGCCGTGCCGCCGCCAATGTCGTTGATCAGCTCGCCGAGGGTGATGCCGAAGGCGGTCTCGAACAGGCCACCGAACTTCACATTGCCGGCGATCTGCACCGGCATCGTGCCGCGCGAGCGCCCCATGCCGAAATCGGCGTATTTCTGCGCGCCGTCGGCAAGAATATGCGGCACCGCCACCAGCGACAGCACGTTGTTGATCACCGTCGGCTTCTGGAACAGGCCCTTATGCGCCGGCAGCGGCGGTTTGGCGCGCACCGTGCCGCGACCGCCCTCGAGGCTGTCGAGCAGCGCGGTCTCCTCGCCGCACACATAGGCGCCGGCGCCCATGCGTACTTCCATGTCGAAGCTGTGCTGCGAGCCGGCGATGTTAACGCCGAGCATGCCGTGGGCGCGCGCCGCCTCGATCGCCTTCTCCATCGCCCAGATGGCGTGCGGATATTCCGAGCGGGTGTAGACGAAGCCCTTGGTGGCGCCCACCGCGATGCCGGCAATGGTCATGCCCTCGATCAGCTGGAAGGGGTCGCCCTCCATGATCATGCGGTCGGCGAAGGTGCCGCTGTCGCCCTCGTCGGCGTTGCAGACGATGTATTTGCGGTCCGCCTGCGCGTCGGCGACGGTCTTCCACTTGATGGCGGTCGGGAAGCCGGCGCCGCCGCGGCCGCGCAGGCCGGACTTCTTGACTTCCTCGATGATCTCCGTCGGGCCGAGCGCCAGTGCGCGCTCAAGGCCCTTATAGCCGCCATGGGCGACATAGTCGGCGTAGGAGGCCGGGTCGATGATGCCGCAGCGGGCGAAGGTTAGGCGGGTCTGCTTCGCCAGGAAGGGGTGCTCCTCCGGCTTGCCGATGCGCAGCGCATGCGTGGCCCCCGTGAGGAAGCCGGCCTCGAACAGGCCCTCGACGTCGCCTTCCTCCACCGGGCCATAGGCGATGCGGCCTTCCGGGGTCGCCACTTCGACCAGCGGCTCCAGCCACAGCATGCCGCGCGAGCCGGTGCGCACGATCTCGACCGGCTGCTTGCGGGCGAGGGCCGCGGCCTCGATGGCTTCGACCACCTCGTCGGCGCCGCAGGCGATGGCGCAGGCGTCCTTGGGAACGTAGATGCGGATGCTCACGACTGCGCCTCCGAGATCAGCGCGTCGAGGCGACGCTCGTTAAGACGGGCGACGATGCGGCCGTCGAGCATGGCGGAAGGCGCGGTGGCGCACAGGCCGAGGCAGTAGATCGGCTCGACGGTGACGCGGCCGTCGGCGGTGGTCTCGCCGAGCTTGCAGCCGAGCTTGTGCTCGGCATGGGCGGCGAGGGCGTCGCCGCCGGCAGCCTGGCAGGCCTCGGCGCGGCACAGCTTAAGCACGTGCTGGCCGGCGGGCTCATGCCGGAAATCGTGATAGAAGGTTACCACGCCGTGGACTTCGGCGCGCGAGACGTTCAGGCGTTCGGCAAGCATCGGCACCACCGCGTCCGGCACATAACCGAACGTTTCCTGCACCGCGTGGAGCATCGGCATGAGCGGGCCTTCGAGATGAACGAACTCGCCGATCACGGCCTGCGCCCGCTCTTCGCTCCATGGCTCGTAGTGCGGCATCTTCTCCCGGACCTTCTTTTAAAGTTTTCCAATGGAGAACATCGTCCCTGACTTGACGGAAATCAATTCCGGCGTTCCGTCTCTTGATAGAAAGGTTCTATCGAAGGCGCACGACGCCGTTTCGCGAGCGGGTGAATTCGTCGAATTCGTTCCCTTAATGTTCTTGACGTCGGGTTTCCGCACCGTAGAATTAGGGTTTCGGGGCTGGAAAGCGCGGCGAGACCGCGCGAAGACGTGATCGGGAGCTTGATGGTCCAGCGGGTGGCGACGGTGGCGTTCGAGGGCATCGAGGCGCGCCCGGTCGACGTGCAGGTTCAGGTCAGCCCCGGCCTGCCGGCCTTCAATCTGGTCGGCCTCGCCGACAAGGCGGTCACCGAGGCGAAGGAGCGGGTGCGCGCGGCGCTGATCGCCTCCGGCCTCGCTTTGCCGCCCAAGCGCATCACCGTCAATCTTGCCCCCGCCGACCTGCCCAAGGAGGGCAGCCACTATGATCTGCCGATCGCGCTCGGCCTGATGGCGGCCATCGGCGCGGTTCCCGCCGAGGCGCTGGAAGGTTTCACCGTGGTCGGCGAGCTGGCGCTCGATGGCCGCGTCGCCGCGGTGGCCGGGGTGCTGCCGGCGGCGATCGGCGCCAATGCCCGCGGCCACGGCCTCATCTGCCCGGCGGAATGCGGCCAGGAGGCCGCCTGGGCCAGCCCCGACATGCCAGTGCTGGCGCCCTCCTCGCTCATCCAGCTGGTCGGCCATCTCGCCGGCCGGCAGCGGCTTACCCGGCCGGAGCCCCGGCTGGACGCCGCCGGCGCCGCGCTGCCGGACCTCTCGGACGTGCGCGGGCAGGAGACCGCCCGGCGGGCATTGGAGGTGGCCGCCGCCGGCAGCCACAATCTGCTGTTCTGCGGCCCGCCCGGCGCCGGCAAGTCGATGCTGGCGCAGCGCCTGCCCTCGATCCTGCCGCCGCTGTCGCCGGTGGAGCTGCTGGAGGTCTCGATGATCGCCTCGGTGGCCGGCACGCTGCAATCCGGCGCGCTGACCGACCGGCGACCGTTCCGCGCCCCGCACCATTCCGCCTCGATGGCGGCGATGGTCGGCGGCGGCAACCGCGCCCGGCCCGGCGAGGTGTCGCTCGCCCATAATGGCGTGCTGTTCCTCGATGAGCTGCCGGAGTTCCAGCCCTCGGTGCTCGACGCGCTGCGCCAGCCCTTGGAGACCGGCGACGCCTTCATCGCCCGCGCCAACCACCGCGTCACCTATCCGGCCCGGTTCCAGCTGGTGGCGGCGATGAATCCCTGCCGCTGCGGGCGGGCCGGCGAGCCCGGCTTCACCTGCCGGCGCGGCCCGCGCTGCGCGGGCGATTATCAGGCACGGCTTTCCGGCCCCTTCCTCGACCGCATCGACCTGCATCTCGACGTGCCGGCAGTGTCCGCGGTGGATCTGGTACGGCCGGCGCCGACGGAATCGAGTGCCGGCGTCGCCCGGCGGGTGGCGGTTGCGCGGGCGATGCAGGCCGAGCGCTTCGCCGCCCTCGGCCGGCCGGACCTGACCACCAACGCCCAGGCCTCCGGCCCGATATTGGAGGAGATCGCCACCCCCGACAGCAACGGCACCGCGCTGCTCACCGATGCGGCGCGCATCATGCGGCTGTCGGCGCGCGGCTATCACCGTGTGCTCCGGGTCGCGCGCACCCTTGCCGATCTTTCCGGATCCGAAACGGTTGGGCGCACCCATATCGCCGAAGCCTTGGCCTATCGCGTCGGCGCCGACCGCACCACCGCCGCGGCATAATGCCGGAAACGCCGCCGCAGCCGCGAAGCGTTCCGGATCGACGGGAGTGCGGGCAGTGCGTGCCAAGGTCCGGCAAAGGGCCCGCAGCTGCCTTGTCGGCATGGCGCCGGGCCACCAGCTTCCCGGTTTCAAGCCACCAACCTTGCACACGGCCTGCCCTGCATACCGTCACTGCGCCCGATCGCTGGCAGGGTGCGATCGGCCATTTCCGGCTACAGCGCCGGCAGCCCCCTCCAAGCCTCCGGCCCCTGCGATCCGGCGCCTTCAGTCGCTCGCCGTCGAGGCCCCTATCCGCCAGCCCATTTGAACGAAACCGCGGAGCCTTTTATGCAAGGGCGTCCGTAAATCTCGCCCCGGCGATGCTCCTCCAGCCGAAGCCGGCCGCCGCCCCGCTCAGTACCCGCGATCCTGCGGGCACCCGGGGCATCGCTCTGCGTCGCCCCGTCCGAAGGATGTGTCCATGACCCTGCCGGCCGCCGCCATCAATGAATACAGCGAACGCCAGTACAATCTGGCGCTCACCGTGCCGGACATGAAGACGATCAACGGCGCCTGGCCCGCACATGCCGAAGCCACCCGCCGGCAGCATCCGCCGCTTGCCGACGTCGCCTATGGCGCGCATCCGCGCGAGCGGCTCGACCTGTTCCGCGCCCCCGAGCCGCGCGGCACCTTCGTCTTCATCCATGGCGGCTTCTGGCGGGCGCGGTCGAAGGATGAATTCTCCTGGATCGCCGAGCCCTTCCTCGCCGCCGGCTATTCGGTGGCGCTGCCCAGCTACCCGCTATGCCCGCAGGCGCCTTTCGCCACCATCGCGCCCGCGGTGCGTGCCGCCTTCGCCTATCTTTACCGCGAACTTCTCGCGCCGGCGGAGCGCACCCGCATCGTGGTCTCTGGCCATTCGGCCGGCGGCTATCTCGCCGCCGACCTGGCGACCGTCGACTGGACCGCGCACAGCCTGCCGACGGCCCCCTTCCAGGGCGTGCTGCCGATTTCCGGCGTGTTCGACCTGCGGCCGCTCATCGCCACCGGCATCAATGCCGATCCCGCAGCGCCATGGGCCGGATCGCGAGATTCACGGTGAAGTGCCGAGCAGGACGGTACGGCAAGGCAACGCTGCCGCTGTCACATCGCCGTTGGAAAAACGTGATTCTGTCGCCCCTTGAAACTATGATACGTGGCAGTTTCAGGGGCACGCCATGACCCGTTCTTTTGCCGACGATCCGGCCGGTCCTACGCCGAATCCCTTCGCTTCGGCGCTGCGTCTGGTATTGCCCACGTCACTCGCTCCCCATTTTGCCGAACCGATGCGCCGCATGGCCGGCCCGCTCGCCCCGTCGCGGCTGATGCCGGCGCTGCGCTCCTATTCCGGTCTGCGCCACCGGGAGAGCCGCGCCGAGCCGGGGCCGGTGAGCCTCGGCCGCATCGGTTCATTGGAAGTACGGCTCGCCCGCACCGCCGCCGATGTGCGCCGGGCGCAGCGCCTGCGCTACCAGGTGTTCTACGAGGAGATGTCGGCACTGCCCGGCGCCGCCGCCCGCCTCGCCCGCCGCGACTTCGACGGCTTCGACGCCATTTGCGACCATCTCCTGGTGATCGATCACGATGCGTGCCGGCTGGTGCGCGGACGGCGCGTGCCAGCGGTGGTGGGCACCTACCGGCTTCTGCGACAGGAGATCGCCAATCGCCACGGCGGTTTCTATACCGCCAGCGAGTTCGACATCGCGCCGCTGCTCGCCCGCCATCCGCATCGCCGCTTTCTGGAGCTCGGCCGCTCCTGCGTGCTCGGCCCCTATCGCACCAAACGCACGGTGGAGCTGCTCTGGCACGGCATCTGGGCCTATGTGCGCCAGCACCGCATCGACGTGATGTTCGGCTGCGCCAGCCTTGAAGGCACCGATCCGCTGACGCTGGAGCGTCCGCTGGCCTTCCTGCACCATTTCGCACCCTCCGAGCCGGAATGGCGCGCCCGCGCGCGGCCCGGCCGCGCGGCGGCGATGGACAATGTGGCGAAGGACGATCTCGACGCCAAGAAGGCTCTCAACGAGCTGCCGCCGCTGATCAAGGGCTATCTGCGCCTCGGCGCCCAGATCGGCCAGGACGCGGTGATCGACCACCAGTTCGGCACGACCGACGTGCTGATCGTGCTGCCGATCGAGCGCATCGATCCGCGCTATCTCGGCCATTTCGGCCCGAATGGCGAGCGCTACGCCGCCTGAGCCCGCACTGATTCGATCTTTGGGCGCGACATCGGCCGACATCTTGCGCCCCAGTACCACCTTGCCCATATCTCGATGCAACGGGATGCCCTTTGGGGGTCCCACCCTGCAAAGTCGCTTCGGACAAGGACTTTGGGAGCATGTCGCGCATTCCCACGCTGTCGAGCCCCTTCCTTCTCGGGTTCGACGAGGTGGAGCGGGCGCTGGATCGGGTCGCAAAGGGCTCGGACGGCTACCCGCCCTACAATGTCGAACGCATCGCCGCGCCGGGTCAGCCGGAACGGCTGCGCATCACGCTGGCGGTCGCCGGCTTCGCCCGTGACCAGCTGGATGTGACGCTCGAGGAAAAGGAACTCGTCATCCGCGGCCGTCAGGCCGAGGAGCCTCAGCGGACCTTTCTTCACCGAGGCATTGCCGCCCGTCAGTTCCAGCGCACATTCGTGCTGGCCGAGGGCATGCATGTCCTGGGAGCCGAACTGAAGAACGGTCTTTTATCGGTTGATCTCATCCGGCCGGAACCGGAACGGGTGGTTAGGCGTATCGCCATAGCAGCCGACGAGTGAACGTGCGACGAGTGAACGTGCCCAGAGCCGGTCTCGACAGCTTGGAAAGGAGTCGCGGACCATGACCAACGAATTCACCCTTGATCCCGCCGCCACCAGCGGTGCGCCCGGCGGCCTGACGGCGGAGGCCTTTGCCAGCCTCGGCGGCGGCCACATCGCCTATGTGCGCCCGATCGATTCGGAAGACGCGGCCCGCCTGTTCCCGCAAGCCCGGCTGCAGCCGGGTCTCAAGCTCTTCACGCTGCATGCTGCCGATGGCACGCCGTTGATGCTGACCGACAGCCGAGAGGCTGCTATTGCCAGCGCCATGCAGAACGAGCTCGTCATGGTAAGCGTGCACTGAGCTGCCAGGCGCCGTCCTCCCGGACGGCGCCTGCGCCCGTCAGCTCCGCTTCGCTTCGATCGCATCCCAGATCAGCGCGGCGATATCCGGCCCGCCCAGCCGGCGGATGGCGCGGATTCCGGTCGGTGAGGTGACGTTGATCTCGGTGAGATTGCCGTCGATCACGTCGATGCCGGTGAAGAGCAGACCCTTTGCCTTCAGCGATGGACCCAGCGCTTCGCAGATTTCCCGCTCGCGCGCAGTAAGGTCGGTCTCCTTCGCCGCGCCGCCGCGCACCATGTTGGAGCGCAGGTCGCCCGGGCTCGGCACGCGATTGACGGCGCCTGCAAACACGCCATCCACCAGAATGATGCGCTTGTCGCCCTGGGTGACCTCGGGAATGAAGCGCTGTACCACCCAGGGTTCGCGGAAGGTGGTTGCGAACAGGTCGTAGAGCGAGCCGAAATTCAGGTCATCGCGGGTCAGGCGGAACACCGCCGCGCCGCCATTGCCGTAGAGCGGTTTCACCACGATGTCGCCGAACTCGTCGCGAAACGCCTTGATCTCCTCGAGGTCGCGGGTGATCAGCGTCGGCGGCATAAGTTCCGGGAACTCGGTGACGAAGATCTTCTCCGGCGCGTTGCGCACATGCGCCGGATCGTTCACCACCAGCGTCTTCGGATGCACCCGCTCCAGCAGATGGGTGGCGGTGACATAGTGCATGTCGAAGGGCGGATCCTGACGCATGAGGATCACATCGAAGCCATCGACCCGCACCCGCTGCCTGTCGCCGAGGGTGAAGTGGTCGCCCTTGATGTCGCGCACCTCGACCGGCTGCACGGTGGCAAACAACTCGCCGTCGCGCAGGGCGAGGGTATCGGGCGTGTAGTAGGAAAGCGCGTGCCCGCGCGCCTGTGCTTCGAGCATGAGGGCGAAGGTCGAATCGCCCGCAAAGTTGATGCGGTCGATCGGGTCCATCTGGACGGCGACGTTGAGGCTCATGGATGCTGAGGTCCTAAAGGGGAAACCGCCTTGGCGGCATTCGTCCCCTGTTTACCGCCTCGCGCCGGACGACGCCATGCACACGAGATGTGCGCCGCACCGTCAGTCTGCCTCGAAGGCGCCCGGCAGATGCACCGGCGCGCGCCCCGGGGCCAGCAGCACGACATCGAGCCGCATGTCGAGGCCGGCAAACTCGGGATGCGCGGCAAGATAGATCTCTGCCGCAGCGGCAATGCGCCGGCGCTGGCGAACCAGCAGCGATTCGGCTGCCGCGCGCAGGCCCGAGCGCGCCTTCACCTCCACGAACAGCAGCAATCCCCCGCGCCGGGCGACAAGGTCGATCTCGCCGCGCGGCGTACGCACGCGGCGCGCCAGGATGGCGAATCCCTGATTTGCCAGCAACCGCGCGGCCGCTTCCTCGGCATCGATGCCACGGGAAAAGGCCGTTGGCTTCGGCGCGCTCATCCGTGCGATTCCGCCTGCAACGCCAGCGCCCGCGCATAGACGTCGCGGCGCGGACGGCCGGTGGCGGCGGCCACCGCAGCGGCCGCATCCTTGAGCGAAAGGCTGGCAAGCGCCTGGCGCAACGCCGAATCAATATCGGCATCGCTGGCTTCGGTGGCGTCGGGCGGGCCGATAACCAGCACGATCTCGCCCCTGGGCGGGCCGGCCTCCGCATAATGCGCCGCAAGGTCGGCGAGCGAACCGCGCCGGACTTCCTCGAAGGCCTTGGTAAGCTCGCGGCACATCGCCGCCTTCCGCTCCCCGAGCCCGGCGGCGAGGTCGGCAAGGCTCTCCGGCAGGCGCGGGCCGCTCTCATAGAGCACCAGCGTCGCGGGAAACGACGCCAGCTCGGCGATTCGGCTGCGGCGAGCCCCGCTCCTTTGCGGCAGGAATCCGTCGAACAGAAACCGGTCGGTCGGCAGGCCCGCCGCCACCAGGGCGGCAAGGCTCGCCGAAGCCCCCGGCACCGGCACGATGCGAAAACCGGCCTCGATGGCCGCCTCCACCAGCTTGTAGCCGGGATCGGAGACCAGCGGCGTGCCGGCATCCGACACCAGCGCCACGGTGGCGCCCTGTTCCAATCGCCCTAGCAGACGCGGGCGCATGCTGGCGGCATTGTGATCGTGATAGGCGACGAGCGGCGTTTCGATACCGTAACGATCAAGCAGGCGGCGAGTGACACGCGTATCTTCGCAGGCAATGAAATCGGCCCCGGCGAGTGTCTCCAGCGCGCGGATCGTCACGTCGCCGAGATTGCCGATGGGCGTCGCCACCACATGCAACCCCGCATCGAGGCGCGGCGCCGGCACGATCTGGCCGGCAAGACGAAAGGAACGCGGGGCATCGGCGGGCGGATGGGTCATCGTGGCGCCACTCTAGAAGGCGAGAGCGGCGCCGTCATGCCCGCATCGACTCCATGGGAGGGGATTGTCGGCATTTTTGCGCTGTTTGCCTGCGTAGGCCGCGTGACAGGTAGGCTCCCGACATCCTACAAGGGTGGATATGCCCGCTCAGAAACCCGACGAGGCGATGACCGAGCCAGACCGACCGACACAGACCGGCACCCGCGCCGCACTCGGCCACAGCCGTCGCGGCTTCCTGCTCATGGCCGGCGGCGCGACACTCGTTGCCTGCAGCTCATTGCCGGAATCGCCTCCCCCTCAGGCGGCGCTGCCGCCGGCACCGGCTGCGCCGGCGCTGCCAACCAATGTGCTCGGCAGCGGCACCGTGCGGATCGGCCTCATCCTGCCGCTGGGTGCGACCGGCAACGCCGCCATCGCCGCGCAGTCGCTGAAGAATGCCGCCGACATGGCGATCGCCGAGTTTACCGGCGCCAATATCCAGCTCATCGTCAAGGATGACGGCGGCACCGGCCCCGGTGCCCAGACCGCCGCGCAGCAGGCGCTCGACGAAGGCGCGCGGGCGGTCATCGGGCCGCTCTTCGCCCACACCGTCGCCGCCGCCGGACAGGTGACGCGCACGCGAAACGTCCCACTGGTCGGCTTCTCAACCGACACCAATGTGGCGACGCGAGGCGTCTATCTGCTTTCCTTCCTGCCGCAGACCGATGTGGTGCGCGCGGTACGCTATGCCTCATCGAGCGGTCGGCGCGCCTATCTCGCCATGCTGCCGGACAACGCCTATGGCTCGGTGGTCGAGGCCGCCTTCCGCGAGACGGTGCCGGCGGCCGGTGGTCGGGTGGTAGGCCTTGAGCGCTACACGCCCGGCAATGCCGGCCAATATGCCGAGGCCGCCCGCAGGCTGGCACCGTCCGCCGCCCTGGCGGATGCGCTGTTCCTGCCGGATTCCGGTGAAGCCGTGCCGCAGATCCTGCAGGCGTTGTCCAGCGCCGGGGTCAATCTGTCGGGCAAGCAAATGATCGGTACCGGTCTGTGGGACAGTCAGGCGTTGTTCAACGTCCCTCAGTTACAGGGCGGCATCTTCGCGGCGCCGGATCCGGCCGGCTTTCGTGCCTTCTCGCAGCGCTATGAGGCGCGCTTCGGCCAGAAGCCGGTACGCACCGCGACGCTGGCCCATGACGCGGTCTCGCTGATGGCAGCCCTGGTCAACACCGGCGGCGAAGCAGGCCTCAACGACACCGCGATCCAGAACCCGTCCGGCTTTGGCGGGATTGATGGCATCTTCCGTTTCCGCTCCGACGGCACCAACCAGCGCGGGTTGGCCGTCATGCGCATTGCCAGCGGCGGCACACAAATCGCCAGCCCCGCCCCGCGCAGCTTCGCCGAGCAGGGAATCTGACGCCCGCAGCTATGCCGCCAGATCCGCAACGATGGCGTCGAGCACCGGGAAGCCTTGTGGCGTCACCCGTAGCCGACCGTCGGCGCGCTCCTCGAGCATCCCTTCGCCGATCAGCGCCGCCACCCGTATCGCATCGAAATCGCGGCCGGAAAGGGCGGCAAAGCGGTGGCGGTCGATGCCCTCGGCGAGCCGCAGCCCCATGATGAGATATTCGTCGGCCTGCTCCGGCCGGCTCAGCCCCTCGTCGACGACGAGACCATGGCCATCCGCCTCGACGCGCCCCAGCCACTGCTCCGGGCCACGCTCGGTGGAAGTGGCGCGCCGGCCCTCCGGCGTGTCGAGCCGGCCGTGGGCGCCGGGGCCGATGCCGGCATATTCGCCATAGCGCCAGTAGAGGAGATTGTGCCGGCTCTCGGCGCCGCACCGGGCGTGATTGGAAATCTCATAAGCCGGCAGACCCGCGGCGGCGGTCGTCTCCTGCGTCACGTCCCACAACGCACGCGCAACGTCCGGGTCCGGCGTCTTCAGCTTGCCGGCGCGGTGCAGCGCCGCAAACGGCGTACCGTCCTCGATGGTGAGCTGATAGAGCGAGAGATGCTCGCAGCCCTCGGCGATAGCTCGCTCCAGCTCGCGCGCCCAATCCTCCGGCTTCTGATCCGGCCGTGCATAGATGAGGTCGAAGGAGGAGCGCTCGAAAGCCGAGCGGGCGATGGCGACCGCCTGCAGCGCCTCGGCTGCCGTGTGCATCCGCCCGAGTGCCTTCAATGAGCTGTCATCCAGCGCCTGCACACCGAGCGAGACGCGATTGATGCCGGCGGCGCGATAGCCACGGAAACGCCCGGCTTCGACGCTGGTCGGGTTGGCCTCCAGCGTTACCTCGGCGCGGGCATCGAGCGGCCAGGCGGCGTCGATGGCGGTCAGGATGCCCTCCACCGTCGCCGGCGCCATCAGTGAGGGCGTGCCGCCGCCGAAGAACACGCTCTGCGTCCGCCGCTGGCCGGTGCGCTCGCGCATATGGCCGATCTCGGCGCGAAACGCGGCGAGGAACCGCGCCTCGTCCGGCGGGGCATGGCGCACATGCGAATTGAAGTCGCAATAAGGGCATTTGGCTTTGCAAAATGGCCAATGCACGTAGACGCCGAATCCCGGATCCACCGGGGGCGCCCTATCGGCCAGGTCAGTCAAACTTGGCCCCGAAACAGGCCTCGGCCAGCTTGATGAAGGCACGGGCGCGATGCGATCCGCCGCGGCCGAGCGGTGGCATGGCGTGCTTCTCCTCGCCGTTCATCTCGCCGAAGGTGCGGGCCGAGCCGTCCGGGAGGAACATCGGGTCGTAGCCATGGCCGCTGTCGCCGCGCGGCGGCCAGACCATCTCGCCGGAGACCACGCCCTCGAAATCCTCGATATGGCCGTCCGGCCAGGCGATGCACAGCGCCGAGATGAAATAAGCACGCCGGTCGAGCGGATCGATGGCATCGACCTTGCGCAGTTCCTCCTCGACCTTGGCCATGGCCAGCCCCCAGTCACGCTGCGGCCCGGCCCAGCGCGCGGTATAAAGGCCCGGCGCACCGCCTAAAGCCTCGACACAGAGCCCTGAATCGTCGGCGAAAGCCGGCAGGCCGGTAAGCTCGCAGGCGGACCGCGCCTTGATGCGGGCATTCTCCTCGAAGGTCAGCCCGGTCTCCTCCGGCTCGGGCAGGCCGAGATCGCCGGCCGAGACCAACTCGACGCCATAAGGCTCCATCAGCCCGCGCATCTCGATGAGCTTGCCGGGATTATGGGTGGCGATCACCACCCGGCCGGTGAGGCGGCGGTGCGGCTGACGATCCTCATCCATGGTTCAGGCCACCGCCATCTTCTGCAGATCGACCAGCCGGCCTATGCCCTTGCGGGCAAGGCCGAGCATGGCATTGAACTCTTCCTCGGTGAAAGGCGCCTTCTCCGCCGTGCCCTGCAGCTCGACGAAACCGCCACCCCCGGTCATCACGAAATTGCAGTCGGTGCCAGCGTCGGAATCCTCGGCATAGTCGAGGTCAAGCCGCGGTTCGCCATCGATGATGCCGCAGGAGACCGCCGCCACATGGTCGCGCAGCGGGATCGTCGAGAGCAAGCTTCGAGCCTTCATCCAGCTGAGGCAATCATGCAGCGCGATCCAGGCACCGGTGATCGCGGCTGTACGGGTGCCGCCATCCGCCTGGATAACGTCGCAATCGACGGTGATCTGTCGCTCGCCGAGTTTTTCGAGATCGACGATGGTGCGCAGCGAACGGCCGATCAGCCGCTGGATCTCCATGGTCCGACCCGAGGGCTTGCCGGCCGTTACCTCGCGGCGGGTGCGCTCATGGGTGGCGCGCGGCAGCATGCCGTATTCGGCGGTCACCCAGCCGCGGCCCTGCCCCTTCAGCCAGGGCGGCAGCCGCTCTTCCAGGGTTGCCGCCACCAGCACATGGGTCTCGCCGAACTTTACCAGGCAGGAGCCTTCCGCATGGCGCAGCACGCCGCGCTCGAAGCTGACGGCCCGCATCTCGTCGGGGGCGCGGCGGGAGGGACGCATGCTGAAGTCTCCATGAGGCATTGTCGGGCGCGATGGCGCCAGTGCGCGCGACAAACCGCTACCAATGAGGCGCCGGTTTATCGGCGCTCCTTGTAAGGGGCAGCGCCGTGCAACCGCAAGCGCATAACACTGCGCCTTGTACGCTCCGACGCGAAGGCCGATGATATGTTTCACATGAAACGTCCTGATGGCGAACGCGGCTCGACCATGCCTCTCGATCCGATCCTGGCTTCCACCTCCCCCTCCCTCGCCAAGCTCGACGAGCGCTCGCGGGAGATCTTTCGGCAAATCGTCGAGACCTATCTCGCCACTGGCGAGCCCGCAGGCTCGCGGAATATTTCCCGCCTCATTCCCATGACGCTGTCGCCGGCTTCGGTGCGCAACGTGATGGCCGATCTCGAAGCCGCCGGCCTCATCTTCGCCCCGCACACCAGCGCCGGGCGCCTGCCGACCGAGCGCGGCCTGCGCTTCTTCGTCGATTCGCTGCTGGAGATCGGCGACGTCTCGGAGGAGGAGCGCAATGCCATCGAGGCGCAAGTCAAGGCGGCCGCCCGCGCCCAGACCGTCGAGGGCGTGCTGGCGGAAGCCTCCAATATGCTCTCCGGCCTGTCGCGCGGCGCCGGTGTCGTGACCGCCACCAAGAGCGACGCACGGCTGAAGCACATGGAGTTCGTGCCGCTCGACTCGTCGCGGGCGCTGCTCATTCTGGTTTCCGACGATGGCGAGGTGGAGAACAGGCTGGTGCCGCTGCCCGCCGGCCTGCCGCCCTCGGCACTGGTCGAGGCGACCAACTTCCTCAACGCCCGCACCCGCGGGCGCACGCTGTCCGAGCTCCGCGTCGAGGTGGAGCGCACGCTCGCCGCCCGCCGCGCCGAGCTCGACGAGGTCACGGCGCGCGTCGTCGCCGCCGGGCTCGCTTCGTGGTCAGGCGGCGACAAAGCCGAGCGGCGGCTGATAGTACGCGGCCAGACCCGGCTGCTGCACGACCTCAAGGCCATCGAGGACCTCGAGCGCGTGCGACTGCTGTTCGACGATCTCGAAGCCAAGCAGGAAGTGGTGGATCTTCTGGGGCGGGCGGAGGACGCGCAGGGCCTGCGCATCTTTATCGGCTCGGAGAACAAGCTGTTTTCGCTGTCGGGCTCCTCCACCATCGTCGCGCCCTATCGGGATGGGCAGGGGCGGGTGGTCGGCGTGCTCGGCGTCATCGGGCCGACCCGGCTGAATTATGCCCGTATCGTGCCGATGGTGGACTTCACCGCGCGGGTGGTCAGCCGGGTTCTGGGCCTTCCGGACTTCGACGCAGCTTGATTTTTTGCCGCTAGGACCCGATATGGCGGGCGACCGTGACGCAACGCGTCCGGAATTCCTTCCCCCGACGAGGCAGTCATGACCGAAGATAACCGCAAGCCGGCGGATGCTTCCGACGAGGTCGCCGGTACGCCGAGCGAAGAGACCGTCGGTTCGACTGAAAACGGCGAGGATGGTTTCGCCGCCGAGCGTGAGCGCTACGAGGCGGAAATCGCCGCACTGAAAGACAAGTTCCTGCGCGCCTTCGCCGAAGCCGACAATGTGCGTCGTCGCGCCGAGCGCGAAGTGGCCGATGCCAAGGTCTATGGCATTACCGGCTTCGCCCGCGACGTCCTGTCGCTGTCCGACGATTTCGAACGCGCGCTCGGCGCCATCGAGCCCGACGCTCGTACGAGCGCCGAGGGCACACTGAAGACGCTGCTGGACGGCATCGAGCTGACCGCGCGCAGCCTCAACCAGACGCTGGCGAAGCATGGCGTCGTCCGCATCGAGGCCGAGGGCTCCCGCTTCGATCCGAACCTGCATCAGGCCATATTCGAGGTCCCGAATGCCGAAGTCCCCTCCGGCACCGTCGTGCAGGTGATCCAACCCGGCTACACGATTGGCGGGCGCGTGTTGCGGCCGGCGATGGTAGGCGTTTCCAAGGGTGGTCCGAAAGCGGCTCCGGCGGAAACACAAAGTAGCCAGAACTGAGCTGAACAAAGGAGCTGGAGCCGCGCCTCAGCGCAGCTCCAGCCCGTCGCGCAGTGCTCGCAGACTGTCGAAGTCGCGAGCGAAATCGTCCGCCGGCAACACCCCGACCATGCGGATATAGTTGGCACGGCCGAAACGCAGCCACTGCGCAACCTTCACCGGCTTTCCCGTTTGCAGGTCCACGGCATTGGCGACGATCTCGATGCCGGGCTGACCGCCGATGCGCAGCGGCCCTCCGCGCTCGACGCGCAAATCGCGCACGCCCGGTACCGACGCGACCGCCCGTTTGGCAAGACTTTCACGCTCGTTCTCGCCGACCTCGCCCGGCACCACGCCGGCAATGAAGATCGGCTGCCCCTCCTGCGGCGCGGCCACCTCGCCCTTGGTCATCAACACCGCCGAATTGCCGAGCACTCGCAGCACCTTGAAACCCTCCAGCGACTGGAAGGTGAAGGGCAGGCGAGCGAGCAGCTCTTCCTGGCTTGGCGGCGCGCGGAACACCACGCTGGACAGCGCCGCTTCCACGGCTGCGTCCGGATAGCGCTCCGAGGCCGCCTCGGGGAATTGCACGGTGATGACCGCAGTCTGGCTCTTGCCACCCGCCAGCATGATCCACTTCTTGATCGCCACCGCGCCGACGCTCTGATAGCCGCTGAGGATCAGTCCGCGACCGCCGTCGGCCAGCGTGACCTGCTTGCGGTTCTCGATCGTCACGCCCTTGTTCTGCAGCGCATCCGGCTCGAAGCTTTTCACGATCGTGTCGAAATCCGCATGCGGCACCTCGACGAACAGGATCGCCGCCTTGGCAACGCGGTCTTCGAAGCCCGCGGCGCCGGGAATCGGCACCATGTCGCCCGGCACTTCCATGCCGACCGAACCGCCATTGGGAAACACCGGCTCGGCATGAACCGCGAGAGACGAGCCGGCCAACGCGGCGATCAGAACGGCAGCGCGCACGAGGCGTCGCATGGCATGTCCTTCCATGGGAAAGCGATTGAGTTGTTTCTGCTCATAGCGCCGCATCCCGTTCCTCGCGAGCCGGATGCACGCGCCGTAACGTCAGATTGATGCGGCCGGGCTGACTGAGCAGCGTCGACGTGCCGGCAAGAATACGATCAATACCGTGAAAGGCCAGCCGGCTCGACCCGGAAAGCAGCAGCGCATCCCCCGAGGCGAGATGAATGGAGCAGGTTTTGCCGCGCCGCTCGACGCCGCCGAGGCGGAAGATAGCGGTATCGCCCAGCGAAAGCGAAAGCACCGGCGCCGAAAATTCCTGCTCGTCCTGGTCCTGATGCAGCCCCATGCGGGCCTCGGGACCGTACCAGTTGATCAGGCAGGCTTGGGGAGCTGGGATCGCGCCGGCAAGCTCATCCCATGCCGTGCGTAGCGCAGCGGGGAAGGGCGGCCAAGGCTCGCCGGTCACCGGATGATGCGGCTGATAGCGATAGCCGCTCTCATCCGAGACCCAGCCGAGCGGACCGCAATTCGACATGCGCACCGAGAACGGCTTTCCGGTGCGCGGCATAAGCGGGCTGAACAGCGGCGCCGCCTTCAACACCTCGCGAATGTCGGCAACCAACGCCTTCTGAGCGGCACGGTCAAGATAGCCCCGCCACCACAGGCAGCCGGGCGCGAGTTCGAGCGGGGCGGGTATCATGACACGATCAGAGCTTGCGCAGCGCCACCGCTTCGACCTCGTGATCGCCACCCTTGCGCAGGATGAGGTCGGCGCGCTGGCGGGTGGGCAGGATATTCTCCTGCAAATTCACCCGGTTGATCGCGTGCCAGATGGAGCGCGCGGTCTGGTCGGCCTCGCTTTCGGAGATGCCGGCATAACGGTGGAAATAGGCGGCGGGGTCGCGGAAGGCGGTCTCGCGCAGCCGCATGAAGCGCTCGACATACCAGCGCTCCAGGATCGCGTCGTCGGCGTCGATATAGATCTTGAAGTCGAAGA
Organism: Ancylobacter defluvii; assembly: GCF_018390605.1. Classification (GTDB taxonomy): domain Bacteria; phylum Pseudomonadota; class Alphaproteobacteria; order Rhizobiales; family Xanthobacteraceae; genus Ancylobacter; species Ancylobacter defluvii. Next base: position 65,315 of record NZ_JAHBGD010000011.1, on the reverse strand, counting down.
AATCGGAAACGAAGGGAATGCCCTTGCCGTCCTTGGGCGGCCGGCTGGTCTGCAGCACGTTGAGCCCCTCGACGATGAGAATATCTGGCTGGTCGACCTCGACCCGCTCGTTGGGCATCACATCATAGTCGAAATGGCTGTAGATCGGCGCTGCCACCGGGTGCCGCCCCGCCTTGATATCGGTGAGGAAATGCAGGAGCGCCGGCAGGTCGTAGCTTTCCGGGAACCCCTTCTTCTGCATCAACCCTTCCCGCTCCAGCACCGCATTGGGCAGCAGGAAGCCGTCTGTGGTCACCAGCGCCACCTTGGGCGTGTTGGCCCAACGGCCGAGCAGCGCCTGCAGCACGCGCGACGTCGTCGACTTGCCGACCGCCACCGAACCGGCAACGCCGATGATGTAGGGCATCTTCCCGGCCTGCTCGGGGCCGAGGAACTTCTGCATGGCACGGAACAGCTTCTGCGTCGCCGCCACATAGATGGAGAGCAACCGCGACAGCGGCAGATAGATCTCCTCGATCTCCGCCAGGGACAAGCGGTCATTGAGGCCTTGTAGCCGGGCAATCTCCTCGGGCGTGAGCGGCTGCGGCGTATCGGCACGCAGTGCCGCCCATTCGGCGCGCGAGAAATTGCGGAAGGGCGAGAGCCCAATGCTGTCGAGCTTCATGTCCATGGGCTGCGATTCCTCGGGGCAGCATATATCGTCGTCGCCCGGACGTGGCGCCAAGCGTTGGTCGACCGTATACCACGTTCATATCGCACTCGATACCGCCTCCCCTCCGGCTCTCGGGATGGTTCAGCCAGCGGAACGCGACGTCTTCTCCTCGATGCCCGAACGGGCGGTACGACGACCGAGCTCGGCATAGATGTCCTCGAGCGGAATCCCCCGCGCATGGAGCAGCACCAAGAGATGGTAGAGGAGGTCGGCGCTCTCCGAAACGACGGCTTTGGTATCAGCCCCCACCGCCGCGAGAGCGGTCTCAACCGCCTCCTCGCCGAGCTTCTGGGCGCATTTGGCGACGCCCTTCTCGATCAGCGAACGCGTATAGGAAGGCGGCCCGCCGCCCGCCGCGCGGTCGGCGACGATACTTGCGAGATCATCCAGAGTTACGCGCTTGTCGTCCATTCCGGCTTCCTCAGCTGCGCCGCACCGGCAACCCGGCCTCGGCGAGACGGTCCTTGGCGGCACCGACGGTGAAAGTGCCGAAATGGAAGATCGAGGCGGCCAGCACCGCGCTCGCCTTGCCCTCGCGGATGCCGTCCACGAGATGATCGAGCGTGCCGACGCCACCGGAGGCGATCACCGGCACCGGGACGGCATCGGAAATGGCGCGGGTCAGCTTCAGGTCGAAGCCCTCGCCGGTACCGTCGCGGTCCATGGAGGTGAGCAGGATCTCGCCGGCGCCGAGCGCTACCACTTCGCGGGCGAAATCCACCGCATCGATGCCGGTGCGGTTGCGCCCGCCATGAGTGAAGATTTCCCAGCGGTCCGGGGTGCCAGGCTCCGACACTTTCTTGGCGTCGATGGCGACGACGATGCACTGCTCGCCGAACTTCGCCGCTGCCTCGCGCACGAATTCCCGCCGGTTCACTGCCGCGGTGTTGATCGACACCTTGTCGGCGCCGGCGTTCAGAAGCGCGCGGATATCCTCCACCGTACGCACCCCGCCACCCACCGTGAGCGGCATGAAGCACTGCTCGGCGGTGCGGCTGACGACGTCGATCAGCGTCCCGCGCGCCTCATGGCTGGCCGTGATGTCGAGGAAGCACAACTCGTCGGCACCGGCGGCGTCATAGGCCTTGGCGGCCTCGACCGGATCGCCGGCGTCGCGCAGATCAACGAATTTCACGCCCTTGACGACACGTCCGTCCTTGACGTCGAGACAGGGAATGACGCGGACCTTCAGCATGGATGCCTCGCTCACGCCGATACTCCCGCGACCAGCGCCAGCGCCGCGCGGGGATCGAGCCGCCCGTCATAAAGCGCACGGCCGGTGATGGCGCCTTCGAGCTTCGCGGCGCGCGGCTCGAGCAGCGACCGTACGTCGTCGATGGAGGCGAGTCCGCCGGAAGCGATCACCGGGATCGAGATGGCGTCGGCCAGCGCGAGGGTTGCATCGAGGTTAAGCCCCTTCAGCAGGCCATCGCGGGCGATGTCGGTGTAGATGATGGCCGCGACGCCGGCATCCTCGAATCGCTGCGCCAGTTCAAGCGCACCGAGATCAGAGGTCTCCGCCCAGCCCTCCACCGCCACGCGGCCATCCTTGGCGTCGAGACCGACGGCAACCCGTCCCGGGAAGCGGCGCGCCGCCTCCTTCACGAAGGCCGGGTCGCGCACCGCCGCGGTGCCGAGGATGACACGGGTCACGCCCTTCCCCAGCCATCCCTCGACGCCGGCAAGGTCGCGGATGCCGCCGCCGAGCTGCACCGGCATGGTGACGGCTTCGAGGATGCGCTCCACCGCGCCGGCATTCACCGGCTTGCCGGCGAAGGCGCCGTCGAGATCGACGATATGCAGATAGCGGAAGCCCTGCGCCTCGAACTCGGCCGCCTGCTGGGCCGGATCATGGTTGAACACGGTAGCGCGTGCCATGTCGCCCTGCTGCAGGCGCACACACTTGCCTTCCTTGAGATCGATGGCGGGAAAAAGAATCACGGCGTCCACGTCAGGAAATTGGCGAGAAGGGCGAGGCCGAGGCGCTGGCTCTTCTCGGGATGAAACTGGGTGCCGGCGACATTGTCGCGGGCGACGACCGCGGTGACCTTGCCGCCATAGTCGCTGGTGGCGACGAGTTGCTCGTCCCGCGCCGCGGCGAGATGATAGGAATGCACGAAATAGGCATCGAGCCCCGCTGCACCGGTGGGGATGCCCTCGAGAAGCGGATGCGGACGCCGGACGTCCAGCGAATTCCATCCCATATGCGGAATTTTTAGCGACGGATCGTCCGGCGCGATCTTCACCACGTCGCCGGCGATCCAGCCCAGGCCCGGCGTCACGCCATGCTCCAGCCCGCGCTCGGCCATGAGCTGCAGGCCGACGCAGATTCCGAGGAAGGGCTTGCCCTTGGCGATCACCGCCTCGTTCAACGCCTCGACCATACCGTCGATCGCATCGAGGCCATGCCGGCAATCGGCATAGGCGCCGACACCGGGAAGGACGATGCGCTCGGCCTTTCGCACCTCGTCCGGGTCGCTGCTGACGACAATCTGGGCGCCGGAGCCACCCTCGCGGGCGGCGCGCTCCAGCGCCTTGCCGGCCGAATGCAGATTGCCCGAGCCGTAATCGATCAACACTACCGTATCGCTCATCGGCGCATCGCCTCCGGAAACAGGCCGAGCACGGAGCCCGGTACACCGGGCCCGCCGAGCCGCGCCTCGAAGAAGCGGCGCTCGGCCGCTTCGGCATAATCGGCATTCACCACGCCGGCTTCCTCGAAGCCGAGGCGGGCGAGCTTGAGACGCCGCAGCATCGGCAGTTCCAGCGCCACGAACAGGTTCGGCACCACCAGCACCGCGATGAACCCGTCGCCGAGCTCGAAATTGACATAGGTTGCCAGCAGCGCACCCACGATCACCGCATAGATGACGAAGGCCAGCCACAAGCGGTTCGCCAGCAACACCAGCGGCGCGAAGAACAGCGCCCGCCAAGCAAAAGCCTCGCGCACGAACACCACCCGCTCGGACCAATCGGCCTCACCAGGCAACGCTTCCTCGGGCTCGAACACGGTCCATACCGCCATCGTCGGTCCTCCCAGGCTCAGCCGCCGAGGCTGCCCTTGGTGGAAGGGATCTCGCCGGCCGCTGCCGGATCGATTGCCACCGCCGCCCTGAGCGCCCGCGCCAGCCCCTTGAAGCAGCTCTCGGCGATGTGGTGCGCATTGGCGCCGTACAGCGTCTCCACATGCAAGGTGACGCCGGCATTGATCGCGAAGGCCTGGAAGAACTCGCGCACCAGCTCGGTATCGAACTCGCCGATCTTCGCCACCGCGAACTCGGTGCGGAATACCAGGAACGGCCGGCCGGAAATGTCGAGCGCGACTCGGGTCAGCGTCTCGTCCATCGGCATATAGAGGCTGGCATAACGGGTCATGCCGCGCATATCGCCCAGCGCCTGGCGTACCGCCTGACCGAGCGCGATGCCGACATCCTCCACCGTGTGGTGGAAATCGATGTGCAGGTCGCCCTTCGCCGCGATATCCATGTCGATCCGCGAATGGCGGGCGAGCAGGTCCAGCATGTGGTCGAAAAAGCCCACGCCGGTCGCAATCGTCGCCTTGCCCGTGCCGTCGAGATTCACGGCGAGGCGAATATCTGTTTCCTTGGTGGCGCGGGTGATGGACGCCGTACGCATGATCAGGCTCCCGGAAGAGCCGGCGTCTTAGCAGCATTGCCGGCCGGGCGCCATACAAAGCCGCCCTTGCAGCCAAGAGGCTGGGCACGCTCGCGCTTTGCCGTCATCATCGACTTACGCTTCACCGTTGGTAAGCCATCATGGACCTCGCCGCGCTGCGCTCCCGCGCCCCGCTGTTCCTCGCCGTCTTCATCGACATCTTCTCCTTCGGGCTGATGTATCCGTTGATCGTCGCGCTGTTCGGTGGCGGCTGGGTGGCTGAAGCCTATGCGCCGGCGACCCGCGACGCCCTGCTCTCGCTCGCCTTCGCGCTGTTTCCGATCGGCATGTTCTTCGGCGCCTCGCTGCTCGGCGACCTATCCGACGCACTCGGCCGCCGCAGGACGCTGATGATCTGCATGGGCGGCCTTGCCGCCGGGTATGGACTGATGTGGGGCGGGCTGGAGATCGAGCATCTCTGGCTGTTCTTCCTCGGTCGCCTCACCTGCGGCCTTATGGCCGGCACCGCCCCCATCGCCCAGGCCTCGGTTGTCGATGCGGCACCGGAGAGCGAACGCAGCGCCGCCATGGCGCAGGTGGTATTGGTCAATACGCTCGGCATGGTCGCCGGACCGGCGATCGGCGGCGTGCTCGGGCACTGGGATTTCCGGCTGCCGCTCGGCCTCGCCCTGATTCTGTGCCTCACCACCCTCGCCTTGCTGCGAAGCGCCGATTTCGCGCGCGACAGCGCGCGGCGCGCATTGGCGCTCGACTGGAAGCAGCCGTTCATCCTGCTCAGCCGGATCCGCGATCGCCCGGCGATCGTGCTTCCCGTCAGCGCCTTCTTCCTGTTCCAGCTCGGCTTCCTGATCTACTACACCTTCATTCTCGTCGAGATGCAGGCTTCCTATGGCTTCTCGACCGCCGGCCTCGGCCTGTTCTCCATGGTGATGGGGATTGGCTGCGCGGTATCGTCCGCCTGGGGTTTCGGGCTGCTGCGGGCCCGCTTTTCCAGCGACAGGCCGGTGACACTGATCGGCCTCGCCTTGTGCGGAGTGTTCGTCGCAGCAAGCGCCCTCCCTATTCCGGCCGCAGGACAAGTGACACTCGCCTTTCTGTCCACCTTCACCAACATCTTCGCCTTCATCACGCTGCTGGCCGCCATCTCGTCGGCCGTCGACGAAAGCGAACGCGGCTGGGCGCTAGGCATCGCCAATGCCGGGGTGGCGCTGTCGGTATTCATCGCCGGCCTGTTCACCAGCCTGCTCACCTTGATATCCAGCGACGCCTTCCTGCTGCTCGGCGGACTGATCATCGTCACCGGCCTTGTCCCGGCATGGCGAATGCGCCACGGGGGCTGAGCTTCCGCCGGGTGCGACGTGTTGCGAAACCGCGACTCATAGCTAAGTAAGGGCTCTGTTTCGGAGTCCCTCATGAACACTAGCGGTTTCCCCACCCAGCACTCCCCCGACACCATCTACGGCACCACCATCGTCTCGGTGCGCGACGGCAAGCGCGTCGCCATCGGCGGCGACGGCCAGGTGACGCTCGGGGCGACGGTGATGAAGTCGAACGCCCGCAAGGTGCGGCGGCTCGGCAAGGGCGATGTCATCGGCGGCTTCGCCGGCGCCACCGCCGATGCCTTCACCCTGTTCGAACGGCTGGAAGCCAAGCTGGAACAATATCCCGGCCAGCTGCAACGCGCCGCCGTCGAGCTTGCCAAGGACTGGCGCACCGACCGCTATCTGAGGCGGCTGGAGGCGATGATGATCGTTGCCGACGCCAAGATCACCCTGGTGCTCACCGGCACCGGCGACGTGCTGGAGCCCCAGTACGGCATCGCCGCCATCGGCTCGGGCGGCAACTACGCCCTCGCGGCGGCACGGGCGCTCGCCGATAGCGGCCAGGACCCGGAGGCGATCGTGCGCCGGAGCCTGGAGATCGCCGCCGACATCTGCATCTACACCAACGGCAATCTCACCATCGAGACGCTGGATGTCTGAGCCGCCACCGGCCGGCCATGCCAACCAATGTGCCGGCCGGGCCTCGGAGCCGACCGGATTTCATATCACCGCTCCACGCCCAACCCCGTTCGGCGACGTGCTCCTGAAGAGGCGGAACGCCGAGAGGACCTTGAGCTCATGAATAATTTCTCGCCTCGCGAAATCGTCTCGGAACTCGACCGCTATATCGTCGGCCAGCACAAGGCCAAGCGGGCGGTCGCCATCGCGCTGCGCAACCGCTGGCGGCGCCAGCAGCTGGAAGGCCATCTGCGGGAGGAGGTTCTGCCGAAGAACATCCTGATGATCGGCCCGACCGGCGTCGGCAAGACCGAGATCTCCCGTCGCCTCGCCAAGCTCGCCGGTGCGCCGTTCCTCAAGGTCGAGGCGACCAAGTTCACCGAGGTGGGCTATGTCGGCCGGGATGTCGAGCAGATCGCCCGCGATCTTCTCGAGATCGGCATCGGCCTGGTGCGCGACGCCAAGCGCAAGGAGGTGGAAGCCAAGGCCCACCTCGCCGCCGAGGAGCGGGTACTCGACGCGCTGGTCGGGACCGGTGCCTCGCCGGGTACCCGCGAGAGCTTCCGCAAGAAGCTGCGCGACGGGCTGCTCGACGACAAGGAAGTAGAAGTCGAGATCGCCTCCGGCGGCGGCCAGGGCATGCCGATGTTCGAGATTCCCGGCATGCCGGGGGCGCAGATGGGCGCCATCTCGATCGGCGACATGCTGGGCAAGGCATTCGGCGGCCGCTCCAAGCCGCGCCGCGTCACCGTGAAGGACGCGCATCCGCTGCTGCTGTCGGAAGAGGCCGACAAGCTGATCGATCAGGATGCCATCGTGCAGGAGGCCATCCGCTCGGTGGAGGAGAACGGCATCGTCTTCCTCGACGAGATCGACAAGATCGCCGGCTCGGAGCGCCGCGGCGGCGCCGATGTCAGCCGCGAGGGCGTGCAGCGCGACCTGCTGCCGCTGATCGAGGGCACCACCGTCTCCACCAAGCATGGGCCGGTGAAGACCGACCACATCCTGTTCATCGCCTCAGGCGCCTTCCATGTCTCCAAGCCTTCCGACCTGCTGCCGGAGCTGCAAGGCCGCCTGCCGATCCGCGTCGAGCTGGAGCCGCTCTCGCGCGAGGACTTCAAGCGCATCCTCACCGAAACCGAGGCCAGCCTCGTCAAGCAGTCGGTTGCGCTGATGGGGACCGAGGGCGTCACCCTGGACATCACCGACGACGCGGTGGAGGCGATTGCCGACCTCGCGGTGGAGGTAAACGCCACGGTAGAGAATATCGGCGCCCGCCGGTTGCAGACCGTGATCGAGCGGGTGCTGGACGACCTCTCCTTCACCGCGCCGGATCGTTCCGGCGAGACAGTGACGGTGGACGGGCCCTATGTGCGCGATCGTGTCGGCGATCTCGCCCAGAATGCCGATCTCAGCCGGTTCATCCTGTAAGCCCTTCTCGCAAGTCGGGGCGGCTTCTGCGATGGCCTTGTTGCAAGACCGCCGCTTGTTTCACGTGAATCGGTGAAGCTTTAGCCCGGCCGGCCCAGTATCTTGAGCCGGCCGAGCAATTCCGCCACCGCCTCTTGCGGCAAGGTGGCGATCTCGCGTGCCAGCAGGTTCGCCAGTTCGGTCGCCTCCGGCGTCAGCCCGGCCGTGTCGACCACGACCCGTGGATCCGAGATATCGGCGAGCATGCGCAGCGCTTCCGCCTCGTCCCAGATGACGTTGAAATAGGCCATGATGCGCTGGAGCATCAGCCAGGTCGGCTGGCCGCGCTTGCCGTGCTCCAACGCCGAGAGATAGGCCGCGGAAACGCCGATCTGCTCCGCCATCTGGCTGAGCGTCACCCCACGCTCGGCGCGCATCTCCCGCATGCGACGGCCGAAAGGCGTCATCGACGCACCTCCCGCACCCGGCGCAGGCGCACATAGAGCGCGCCCTCACCGCCATGGCCGCGACTGGCAGTCTCGAAACCGACCACGATGCCACGCAAGGCCGGCTCCGCCAGCCATTGCGGGACCAGGCGACGCAGCACGCCGCGCTCTCCTTCGCCGAACAGCGGGGACAGTCCGCCGTTACCGGCGCCGCCCTTGCCGGTAATCACCAGCACCAGCGCAAGCCCCTGCCCCTGGGCCGAGCGCAGAAACGCGCCAAGCCGGTGATGCGCCGCCGCTTGCGTCAGGCCGTGCAGGTCGAGGCGGGCGTCCACCTCGGCGCCACGCGACAGGCGCCGCCGCAATTTCGGCTCCAGGGGCGCCAGCGGCGGCGGACCGGGCGGACGCGGCGGCAAGGCCGGCTTCGACGGCGCTGCCAGAACGGGAGCGGCCTTCGTCGTCTCCTCCCCCATCAGTTCCGGAAAGCTCGGCTCGGGCGGCGTTGCCGCCGGCGGCTCGGGGCGTAGCCGGCGCACCGAGCGGGTGACGTGTTCCCACAGCTCCCTCTCCTCGGCACCCAGCGCGCGGCGGCGGCGGGAGGTGCGGGGAGGCTGATCGTCGGCGCCACTCATTGACCGGCGATCCACTGCGGTCGGCGGGGCGGACGCGGCATGGGGTGCGGACGGAAGGGATCGATGGCGCGGGGTACCAGCACCGCGAACTGCCCCGGATGCTGGATACGGCCGGCGATCGAGCCCGCCTCGGCGCCGGCGCCGAAGAAGATGTCCGCGCGCGCCGGCCCGACAATTGCCGAACCCGTGTCCTGCGCGATGGTCAGCCTTTGGAAAGGCTGCAACGATCCATCCGCGCCCAAAGGCAGTTCGGCATCGATGAACACCGGCGTCCCATAGACATGAATTCGCTTGTCGACGGCGATGGACCGCTCCGCCACCAGCGGCAGGCCCTGGGCGCCGATGGCGCCGTCCTTGTCGGTGAGTTGGGCGGCGACGCGGAAGAAGACATAGGAATGGTTCTCGCGCATCAGCGCCTTTCCCTCCTTGGGATGGGCGGCGATATAGGCGCGGATGGCATCCATCGACATCTTCTCCCGCGGGACGATGCCCTTCTCCACGAGAATGCGGCCGATCGGCGTGTAGGGCTGACCGTTATGGCCATCATAGTTCAGGCGCAGCAGGCGGCCGTCCGGCAGCCGTACTCGCACCGAGCCCTGGATATGGGCGAAGAAGGCGTCGGACGGATCGCGAATGAAGGCAACCTCGAGCCCCCTGCCTGCCAGCGCACCGTCCTCGATGGCGGCGCGGTCGTAATATGGAACGCGAATGCCGTTCTCCTCGCGAAAGGCCTTACCGCGATTGGCCGGAACGCCATCCTGCGGTGGGGCTTCGAGAATAAGATCGGGCGGCCGGCGGTACAGTGGTGTCGCGTAGTCGTCAGTCCGGGTCAACGAGCCGGCAACCTCCGGCTCGTAATAGCCGGTGAGGAAGCCTTGCGCCGCGGTGAGCGAAGTCACGCGCAGCGGCCGGAACTCGCGCTCGAAGAAGGCTTTCGCCCGCCATTCAGCGGGTTGGGCCGGAAGACGCTCCGCCCGACTGCAAACGCGCTTCAGCGCCGTGAAAACCGGACGCGGCGGTTCGACGAGATCGGTGCCGGCGCGGATTCGGCCGCAACTGCGGCGGAAGGCGGCCAGCGCCTCGCGCGGGTCGTCCTGCCGCCAGCCGGGCAGATCGGCGAAACGCAACGGCTCGACCGCTGCATCGACGAACAGTGGCGGCGCGACGGACGGCACAGCTTTAGCCTGCGCCGTCGGCGAGAGAAGGATCAGCCCTGCTGCGAGCAGGAACCGCAAGGTGGGGGTGAGCGCATGCACACGGCTAGCGTATCAGGAAGCCGCTTCGGTCGCGACGAGCTTCCAGTTGGGGTCGCGGGCGCCGAGATCGCGGGAGAAGGTCCACACATCGGTCACATCAGCCACCAGTTCCGGATCACCATCCACCACCTGGCCGTTGCGGTCGCGCGTCACCGAAATCAGCTGCGACAGGAAGCGCACGGTGATCTGCGCCGTGCGACCCTTCACCGACGCTTCGGTGATGTCGGCCTTCTCGATGCCGACGAAGCGGGTTTCCATCTTCTCCCCGCGGGTCTCCCGCTCGGAAATGGCGGCGGCGAAGCCGTCGAACACGTCCTTGGCGAGGAGGTCCTTCAGCGCCGCACGATCGCCCTCGGCGAAGGCGACGACGATCATCTCATACGCCGCCCGAGCGCCGCTGATGAAATGCTTGGCGTCGAAGTCACGGTCCTGCGCGGCGATGGCATCGAGACCGTTGGCGACCGCCGAGCCGATCTCCGCGACCCCCGCCCAGCGCGGCGGCGGCGGTTCGGAGGCATCGACGGGCTCCACCGGAGCGGGCGGAAGCGTCTGCTCGCCGGTGCGATCGGGGAAATTGATGACCTTGTCCGCACCGGACTCGGCGCCGGCAGGCGCCTTGGCAGCATCGCGACGCGAATAGGGATCATAGGGCGGGCGCTCGCGACCGGTCCTTTGGCCCAGCACGCTGCGCAGCCGGATGAAAATGAAGACGGCCAGCGCCAGGAATATGATCGTGTAGATATCGAACACTTCGCTTTTCGCCGCTGTTCGTCGCCACCGGCGGACCGGAAGCGATGGGTGTGTGACACGGCCGCCCGTAACGATACGGGAAGACGCCCTCAAAGTTATTTACGTAGTCCTAGCGATTTCGCCAGTGTCGTCCCGTCGGAAGCTGACCTAGCGACACCATAATGTGTGCAGGTCCTTATCCGACAATTCGGTGAAAGAGTAGAGCATCACCTGCCTGCGGCAAAGCTGCTCGCCCGCGCCGACCGCTCAAGACGCCCCGTGCCACCCGCCTTGTGACCGGGTGGCAACCGTGTTAGCCACTCTCGCCCTTCAAGCCTGCCGTCAGCACGAACGCCGACGCCGCAGCGCATCCCGCCGACGCGAGGCGCCGCCGGACGGCGGAGCACGGAGACGATAATGGCCGAGAACGACGCTACACCCGCCATGCCGACCCTGCATGTGCTGACCCAGTACATCAAGGATCTTTCCTTCGAGAACCCCGGCGCTCCCGAATCGCTGGCACCGCAGGGCCAGCCGCAGATCGGCATCCAGATCGGCGTGAACGCCCGTCCCGTCCGCGAGGGCGAGTATGAGGTCGAGCTGAAGATCGAAGTGAAGGCGGAGATCCAGAACAAGACGCTCTTTGCGCTGGAACTGCTCTATGCCGGCGTTTTCCGTGCCCAGAACGTGGCGCAGGAGACGGTGCATCCCTTCGTCATGATCGAATGCCCGCGCATGCTGTTCCCCTTTGCGCGCCAGATTGTCGCCGATACCGTGCGCAATGGCGGCTTCCCGCCGCTGATGATCGATCCGGTGGATTTCGTGACACTCTACCGTCAGCGCATGGCGCAGACCCAGCCGAGCAACGTGCTGGCTTCCTGACGCACGGCTGCACCACAGCTCAACGAAAGCGGATCAGTTCGCCTGATCCGCTTTCTGCGTGACGGCGTAGTCGTTCCAGATCGCGGCATCGCCGAGCGTGCGCACAAAGGCGGCATGCGCCGCGGTCTCCGCTTCGGACAGGCGCGGCGCCAATGGCACCGGCCGCACCAGCACGATCGGCTCCAGCCCCTCGACGGTCGATTCCGCGGCGGCTTCGACCACGGTTAGGCCCAGCGCCGTCTGGCGCCCGCCGGCGAGCTCGGCATAGACATCCGCCAGCAATTCGGAATCGAGCAACGCGCCATGCTTGGTGCGGCGCGAACCGTCGATGCCGTAGCGCGCCATCAAGTCGTCAAGACGGTTCGAAGCGCCGGGGTGACGCCGGCGGGCCATTGCCAGCGTGTCGACCACCCGTTCGAAGGTGAGTGGCGGCCGGCCGAGCCGCGACAACTCGGCATTGATGAAACCGATGTCGAACGAGGCGTTGTGGATCACCAGCGGCGCATCGCCGATAAAGGCGAGGAAATCGTCGACCACATGCGCGAACAGCGGCTTGTCGGACAGGAATTCCGCCGACAGCCCGTGCACATTGAACGCCTCGACCGGCATGTCGCGCTCGGGATTTATGTAGACATGGAAGTTCTGCCCGGTCGGGATCCGGTTGAAGATCTCGACGCAGCCAACTTCCACCAGCCGGTCGCCGCGCAGCGGATCGAGGCCGGTGGTTTCGGTATCGAGAACGATCTCGCGCATCGTGTCACTCCTGTGCTGCGGTAAGCCGGCGGACCAGTTCGGCGACATCCTTGCTGGTCGCCTCGACGCTGCTGCCGGTGTCGATGACATAATCGGCACGCCGCCGCTTCTCCGAATCGGGCATCTGCTTGTCGAGAATCGCCCGGAATTTTTCTTCCGTCATGCCCGGCCGCGCCAGAACCCTGGCGCGCTGCACAGCCTGCGGCGCCGAGACCACGACAACGGCCTGAACGCGCTTTTCAGCACCGGTCTCGTAAAGCAGGGGGATGTCGAGCACGGCAAGCGGCGCGTCGTCGAGGCGCGCCTCTTCAAGGAAGCGCTGCTCGCGCTGTCGCACCAGCGGATGCACGATTGCCTCCAGGCGCTTCATTGCTTCGGCGTCGTGCAGCACGCGGGCACCGAGCTTGACCCGATCGATCCGCCCATCGACGGTGACCCCTGGAAACGCCGCCTCTACCGGCGCGACACCCTCACCGGCATAGATGGCGTGCACGACGGCATCGGCATCGTGCACGGGTACGCCGAGCTCGCGGAACAAGCCTGCCGTTGTCGATTTGCCCATGCCGATGGACCCGGTGAGGCCGAGCAGGAACGGCCGCGTCTTCACGGCGGTTGCCATGGTCACGCGAGTTGGCCCTTGACGCGCAGATCCTCCACCGCCAATGCCCGGAGCGCCGGTGTCACCTGCGGCGCCACGCCGAACCAGCGCGCAAAACCCGGAACCGCCTGATGCAGCAGCATGCCGAGCCCGTCCACCGCGGCAAGGCCGCGCGCCCTGGCCGCCCGCAATAGCGGCGTTTCCAGCGGCACATAGACGGCGTCGGTCACCACCGCATCGGGGGAGAGCAGCGACAGGTCGATGTCGAGCGGCGGCTGGCCTTTCATGCCGAGCGAGGTGGTGTTCACCAGCAGCCGCGCGCTCGGCAACGTGCCGGCGAGATCACGCCAATCCACCGGCAACACCTTGTCGCCGAACTGGGCGCGCAGGGCCTCGGCACGGGAAAGCGTACGGTTCGCCACGGTGACGCGGCCAATACCGCGGCCAATCAGGCCGTAGACGATGGCCCGTGCGGCCCCACCGGCTCCCAGCACCACTGCCTCGTCAAGTGCACGGTCCCATTCGGGTGCCGCGGCATCGAGATTGGCAAGGAAGCCGTGCACATCGGTGTTGGCGCCATACAGCCGGCCCTCCTCGAGCCACAGCGTGTTCACCGCGCCAAGCGCTTCGGCGACCGGGTCGCGCTCCACGGCAGCGGCGAAGGCAGCCTCCTTGTGCGGCACGGTGACGTTAGCACCCACGAGGTCGCCGGCCGCGAAATTGGCCAGAAAGCCAGCAATCTCCTCGGGCGGGACATCGCGCCGGTCATAAGTACCGTCGATGCCGTGCTCGGCAATCCAGTAGCCATGGATCAGCGGCGAGCGCGAATGCGCCACCGGATGGCCGATGACGGCGACATGGCGGGTCACAGCAGATCTCCCCGCTCGCGGAGGAAGGCAAGCAGCTGGATAAGCGGCAGGCCGAGGATAACCATGTGATTGCCCGCCACCTTCTCGAACAGATGGATGCCGAGCCCTTCCAGCTGGTAGCCGCCGACACTGGACGACACCGTCGGGCCGGCTTCGGCGAGATAGGCGGCGAGCGACCTCTCGCTCAGCTCGCGCATGGAAAGCAGCGCCGATTCGACGGCGCGAAACACGATCTCGCCATCAAGCGCTACAGCGATGCCGGAATGCAACGCGTGGGTATGACCGGCAAGGCGACGCAGCTGCTGTGCGGCGGCTTCCAGATTGGCCGGTTTGTGGAAACGCTCGTCACCGAGAGCCAAGGTCTGGTCAGCGCCGATGACGAGGCGTCCCGGATGCCGTGCGCTGCCGGCAAGCGCCTTGGCAATGGACAGCTCCAGCGCGATCTTGGCGGGCGACGCGCCTTCCTTGAGCAGCCGCGCCTCGATGCCGCGTTCGTCGACTTCGATACTCACCGTCTCCACCGGCAGTCCTGCCGCGGCCAGCAACGACAGACGGGCGATGCTCTTGGAGGCAAGCACCAGCGCGTCCTTGCCCTGCCATAGCGAATTGGCGTCCCTTGGGTCGCGTTCCAGCATCAGCTTCCAATCTCCGCCAGCCTGCGGCGATGCTCCTGCAGCAACCCGATAATCGCGGCCGCGGTTTCCTCGATCGAGCGGCGCGTGACGTCGATCACCGGCCAGTCGTGGCGCACGCACAGGCGGCGCGAAAACGCGATCTCCTCGGCAACGGAATCGCGGTCGATATAGGAATCGTGCGGCTGGGCGGCATTGAGACCCAGCAGGCGGTTGCGGCGAATCTCGACCACGCGCTCGGCGCTCGCCACCAACCCGACCACCAGCGGACGCTTCAGTTCGGACAGGCCGGGCGGTACCGGAATGTTCGGCACCAGCGGGATATTGGCGGTCTTGATGCCACGATTGGCGAGATAGATGCTGGTCGGCGTCTTTGACGAGCGGGAAATGCCGAGCAGCACCACATCCGCAGCTTCCAGCCCATCCGTGTGCTGGCCATCATCATGCATGACGGTGAAGTTCATGGCGTCGATGCGGCGGAAATACTCGCCGTCGAGCTGGTGCTGGCCGCCGACGCGCGGGGTCGGCGCCCCGCCGAGATAGGCCTGGAACAGCCGCACCACCGGCGCCAGTACCGAGAGCACCGGTATGCCGTTGTCGAGGCAATAGGCCTTCAACCGGTTGCGGAGCTCCGGCTCGGTGAGGGTGTACAGCACGATGCCGGGATATTCGTCGATATCGCTGATCGCCTTGTCGAGCTGCTTGTGGGTGCGTACCAGCGGGTAGATGTGCTCGATCGGCTTGACGCCGCTATATTGCGCGGCAGCAGCACGGGCCACGCTGATCAGCGTCTCGCCGGTCGAATCCGACACGAGATGCAGGTGATAATAGTTCTCGGCCGGTCGAACGCTGTCGGTCACGGAGCCATCCACAGGGCTGTGCATAGTCTGGGAACAAGCCATGCGGTTGGGACGCTGGCAAGGCCCCGCCTGGGGATGACGTGGGATTCCATCCACATCACTGCACCTTGTGGGTGGTTGGAACAGCCGGGAGCGAACTGTGAGGATAAGCCGCGCCGAGGAGATCAACCCCTTGAAATCCCTCGCGCAATCGCTGGCGTGAGAATCGGGGACAACGGCGGACGGCTGGGGGCTGGTTGCCCGATGCCAGGAACACGGCTAATGCCCAGCCACAAACACTGAAGACTCTCATTTAAAGAGATTAATGAAGTATGAAGAGCCAGGTGGACAACGCGCTTCCCCGATCGGTCATCCTTCAGGCT
>NZ_JAHBGD010000011.1:0-49499 GCF_018390605.1 Ancylobacter defluvii | reverse complement strand
GCGCCAGGCCGGGCGCTACCTGCCGGAATATCGCGAGTTGCGCGCCAAGGCCGGCGATTTCCTCTCCCTCTGCTACAATCCCGACTACGCCACCGAGGTAACGCTCCAACCCATTCGTCGGTTCAATTTCGACGCGGCGATTCTGTTTTCCGATATCCTGGTGGTACCGCATGCGCTGGGCATGGGGCTTACCTTCGAGGCCGGGGAGGGGCCGCGTCTCGATCCGGTAAAGAATATCAGCGATCTCAATAATTTACGCCGGATGCTCGATCCGGCTCGTACCGGGCCGGTGTTCGAGACGGTGGCGAAGACCCGCGCCAGCCTGCCGGCGGAAACCGCGCTGCTCGGCTTCTGCGGCGCGCCCTGGACGGTGGCGACCTACATGATCGCCGGCCGCGGCACGCCCGACCAGGCCCCCGCCCGCCTCGCTTCGCTCACCGATCCGGTCTTCTTCGACGCGCTGATCGACCGGCTGGTCGAGGTCTCCGCCGACTACCTGCTCGGGCAGCTGGAGGCCGGAGCCGATGCGGTGCAGATCTTCGACAGCTGGTCCGGCGTGCTCGACCCGGAGAGTTTTGTCAGGTGTACGATCCGGCCGATTTCGCGGCTGGTCGGGCTGGTCAGAGCGAAAAGGCCGGGGGCGCGCATCATCGCCTTCCCGAAGGGGGCGACACTCACCGGTCTCACGCAGCTGGTCGAGGCCAGCGGGGTCGATGCCGTCGGGCTCGACTGGACGGCGGACCGGCCGGCGGTGCGGCGGGCGCTGGGCGGCAAGGTAGCGTTGCAGGGCAACCTCGATCCGCTGGCGCTGATCGCCGGCGGGGCAAGCCTCGACGCCGCCATCGACGCGCTGCTGGCCGACTTGCGGGGCGCCGCGCATATCTTCAATCTCGGCCACGGCATCCGACCGGAAACGCCGATCGCCCATGTCGAGCAGATGCTGCGGCGGGTCAGGGGCTTTTGAAATCCGGAATAGCGATTCCCGGCACGAAACCGCTTCGCACTTTTGCTGGAACAGCTTGATGCTCTACGACTGGATCAAGGCGCTGCACATCCTCGCCGTCATCTCCTGGATGGCGGGCATGCTCTATCTGCCGCGCCTGATGGTCTATCATTGCGACGCGCCTCCCGGCTCGCAGCAGTCCGAGACGTTCAAGATCATGGAACGGCGGCTGTTGAAGGGCATCATCGACCCGGCGATGGCGGTGACCTGGCTCGCCGGGCTGTGGCTGGCGTGGCAGGGCGGCTGGTGGGTCGCGCCCTGGTTCCACGCCAAATTCGCGCTGGTGCTGGCGATGAGCGGCTTCCACGGCTTTCTCACCGCGCGGGTGAGGGACTTTGCCGAGGACCGAAACACCCGTTCCGCCCGCTTCTACCGCATCGCCAACGAGGTGCCGACGCTGCTGATGATCGCGATCGTGATCCTGGTGGCGGTGAAACCTTTCTGATCCTCGTTTCAGCAGGCTTGCGCGGAATCGCCAGCTTGCCTATGTTGCTAACTCTCCGCGAAGCTGGCTGCCGCATCGTTTGCACCGGCATCTCCCCGATGCCGGCCGGTGGGTCGGACAAGAAGCCGGGTTTTCCGCCGGCTCGGTCCGCAGACCAGCGCTTCCCTTATTCCACGATCGTCCGTGCCGGATCTCTTCCGCCGGAAACATCCAAACATCGAGGCCCTTTCCCATGGGGGAAATGAAGCTCCAGGACCTCAAGTCCAAGACTCCGGCCGAACTGCTCGTCACTGCCGAGGAGCTCGAGGTCGAGAACGCCAGCACGCTGCGCAAGCAGGAGCTGATGTTCGCCATTCTGAAACAGCTGGCCGCCCGCGAGACCGACATCATCGGCGAAGGCGTCGTCGAGATCCTCTCCGACGGCTTCGGCTTCCTGCGCTCGCCGGACGCCAATTATCTGCCCGGCCCCGACGATATCTATGTCTCGCCCTCGCAGATCCGCCGCTTCGGCCTGCGCACCGGCGACACGGTGGAAGGCCAGATCCGCTCGCCGAAAGAGGGCGAGCGCTATTTCGCGCTGCTCAAGGTCAACACGATCAATTTCGAGGACCCGGAGAAGATCCGTCACAAGATCAACTTCGACAACCTCACCCCGCTCTATCCCGACGAGCGGCTGAAGCTCGAGATCGAGGATCCGACCCGCAAGGACTTCTCGCCACGAATCATCGATATCGTGGCGCCGATCGGCAAGGGCCAGCGCGGCCTGATCGTGGCACCGCCGCGCACGGGTAAAACCGTTCTCTTGCAGAACATCGCCCAGTCGATCACCACCAACCACCCCGAGTGCTACCTCATCGTGCTGCTCATCGACGAGCGGCCGGAGGAAGTCACCGACATGCAACGCTCGGTGAAGGGCGAGGTGGTGTCCTCCACCTTCGACGAGCCGGCCCAGCGCCACGTGCAGGTCGCCGAGATGGTGATCGAGAAGGCCAAGCGCCTGGTTGAGCACAAGCGCGACGTTGTGATCCTGCTGGATTCGATCACCCGCCTCGGCCGCGCCTACAACACCGTGGTGCCGTCCTCCGGCAAGGTGCTGACCGGCGGTGTCGACGCCAACGCCCTGCAGCGGCCCAAGCGCTTCTTCGGCGCGGCGCGCAACATCGAGGAAGGCGGCTCGCTGACCATCATCGCCACGGCGCTGATCGAGACCGGCTCGCGCATGGACGAGGTGATCTTCGAGGAATTCAAGGGCACGGGTAACTCCGAAGTCATCCTCGACCGCAAGGTGTCCGACAAGCGGGTGTTCCCGGCCATCGACATCACCCGCTCGGGCACCCGCAAGGAAGAGCTGCTGGTGCCGAACGACGTGCTCAAGAAGATGTATGTGCTGCGGCGCATCCTCAATCCGATGGGCACCGTCGACGCCATCGAGTTCCTGCTGGACAAATTGCGCCAGACCAAGACCAATGGCGACTTCTTCGATTCCATGAATACCTGACGAGGCGACCCTGGCGATCACTCGCTGATCGGCAAACTCTGGCGGCGGAGACGGCCATGGCGGTGCGGCGAATCCTTCTCGTTCTCACGGGCTGGACCTTGCCCGCCGCCTCGGCCCTGGCCGCACCGATCGCTACCGGAATGGCCGAGCGCGAGCCTCCGGCGCCGGTTCTGTGGCTGACGCTGCTGACCATCGCCGGACTGAGCCTTGCCATGTCCTGCCGGCGCTGGTGGCTGCCTCTGATGCTGTGGGTGCCGGTGGCCTTCGCCGTCTCGCTGATCATCGCCGAACTCGCCGATCCGGTGATCGGCGCCGCGATACGCGAGGAACTCGGCGGCTTCTACGTGTTGCAGGCCGACCTGTGCGCGGCGCTGGCGATCACCGTGCCGTTGATGTTCGCCAATATGCGCTTCGGCCGCGGCGACGGCGCGAAGAACCGCTCCCGGCTCGGCTGACACCACGGCCGACGGCCGACGGCTGAGGGCGGGGCGAGGCGGACTTGTCCCCATGCCGCGCGGTGCCCGGTGGACTGCACGGCCGCCTCTGAATATCCGAGCCGGGTGACGGCCTCCAGCAGGACAACCAGTGCGAGTCATTTCATCGATTCGCTACCGAAATGATGCCCTTCAGAATTGACTCAGGACAGCCGTTTCGGACTCGATCCGATGGATGGTTCATAAAACGTCGATCTGCCGTCCTCGGCGATTTCTGAGGCTCTGCGGGGATGAGGGCATTTTATGCCCAGTTTATCCACAGGCTTGCCCACAGAGGTGGGCATGCACGGCTATTCGCGAGCCGCTTCGCCGAAATGACGGCAGGGGTCGCGTCCGGCCGATAGCGCGACGCTAGATCCACGGCAATCTTGTGAATTCAGAGTGATGCCGATGCCTGTGTCTGACGCGGGCATCGGTTCGAGTGTGGAGGGAGCAGCCGAGCCCGCTGCTGCGAGAATCAAGCCGGGCGTGTGACGCTGCTGCCTCAGCCCAGGGCTGGCCGGTTCAACAGCGTCGCCAGCTGATTCGCGTCGGTGACGGGAAGCGAGCAGGTGCCGTTGGCGCACAGGAAGGCGGAAGGCTGGCTTACCGACACCGCCTTGATCGCCGCCGGGTGATCGGCGGGCAGGCCGGTCGCGGCATCGACGCGCTGGAGCACGGCGTCGATCAGCGGCAGTTTCTGCGCGGCGCTCCACAAAGCCTCGGTGGCCGGGTCGTCGGCGGTACCGACCACCACCAGCTCCGGCGACCGCAGCCGGGTGTCGAGCGCGTTCAGCAGGCCGGCATGGCTGTAGAGCTGCGGCGCCGCGCGCGGCAGCAGGCCATCGAACAGGCGGTCGAGCCGGGCGCGCCAGCCCTCGTCGCCGGTGAGCGAGGCCAGATGCGCCAGCGCCCGCGCCGCCACCGCGTTCGGGTTGGTGACGGCGTCGTCCATGGTGGCGTCGGGCCGCAGGATCAGGCCCTCGGCATCGGCGGCGGTCAGGTAGTAGCCGCCATCCGGGCCGGCATGATGGGCATCGAGGCTGCGCATCCAGCCGATGGCGCGGTCGAGATAAGTAGGTTCGCCGGTCGCCTCATGCAGCGCCAGCGCCGCGCCGGCCATGGCGGCATAGTCGGAGGAAAGCCCGGGAACGACCAGCTTGCCCTGGCGATAGCTGTGCCCCAGCCGTTCGCCACGGGTCATATGGGCGACGATGAAATCGAAGGCGCCTCGGGCCAGCTCCAGCCATTCCGGCCGGTCGAGCCGGCCGGCGGCGCGGGCCAGCGCCGCGATCATCAACCCGTTCCAATCGGCCAGCACCTTGTCGTCGCGGCCGGGCGGCACCCGTTTCGAGCGCACCGCCAGCAGCTTGTCGCGCAGCATGGCGAGGCGGATGTCGTCGGCACCGGAGCGCTCGACTTCCTTCAATCGATTCGGGATCGAAACGCCTTCCCAATTGCCGAACGGGGCGATGTCGTAGTGCCGGGCGAAGAACTCGGCATCCTGCGCACCCAGCGCATCGAGCAGCTGTTTCAGCGTCCAGACGTAATAGCGCCCCTCATGGCCTTCGGAATCGGCGTCGAGGCTGGCGGCGAAGGCGGCGGTGTTGCCGTCGCCCTCGACCAGCATCTCGCGCTGGAGCCAGGCCACCGTCTCCTCGGCGCGGGCGCGGAACAGTGGCTCGTGCGTCTCGACAAAGGCGAGCGACAGCAGGTCGAGCAGCTGCGCATTGTCGTAGAGCATCTTCTCGAAATGCGGCACCAGCCAGTGATCGTCGACCGAATAGCGCGAATAGCCGCCGCCGATGTGGTCGTAGATGCCGCCCTCGCTCATGGCATCGAGCGCGTGCAGTGCCTCGTTGCGGAAGCGCTCGCGGCCGGTACGCTCATAGGCGCGCCAGAGCAGCTCGAGGAATGGCGTATTGGGGAATTTCGGCGCCCCCTTCAACCCGCCATGCTCGGGATCCATGATGCCGAGGATGCGGCCGGCGACATCGTCGAGCTCGTTGGCGCCGATGACGACCTTGCCGGCGGGGCGGGCCCGCTCGGTGAGCTTGTGCAGCAGCGCCTCGCGATTGGTGGCGATGCGCGGGTCGCCGGAGGCATAGGCATTGGCCATGGTCTTCAGCACATCGACGAAGGCGGGCTGGCCATAGCGCGCCTCGTTGGGGAAATAGGTGCCGCCCCAGAACGGCGCGCCGTCGGCGTCGAGGAACATGGTCATCGGCCAGCCGCCGGAGACGCCGAGCTGTTGCAGCGCCGACATGTAGATCTGGTCGATGTCGGGGCGTTCCTCGCGGTCGACCTTGATGTTCACGAAAAGCTCGTTCATCACCGCGCTCGTGGCGTCGTCCTCGAAGCTCTCATGCGCCATGACATGGCACCAATGGCAGGCGGCGTAGCCGACCGAGAGCAGCACCGGGCGGCCGCTGCGGCGGGCCTCGGCGAAGGCTTCCGGGGTCCATTCCCACCAGTCGACGGGGTTTTCGGCATGCTGGAGCAGATAGGGGCTGGCGGCTTCGGCGAGGCGGTTCGGCACGGCGTCTCTCCCGTCGGATGGAGGCATCTGGCGCGAATGGCGAATCTTCAACCTAGGGCGTAGCCGGTGAACGGACAGGAAGAAAGCACAATTGCCGCGGTATCGAGCGGCTCCGGTGCCGCGGCGGTGGCGGTAATCCGGGTTTCGGGCCCGCGCGCCGGCGAGGCGGTGAGGGCACTCGCCGGGCGCCTGCCGCCGCCGCGCCGCGCCAGCCTGGCGCGGCTTGTGGATCCGCGCAGCGGCGAGGGGCTGGATTCGGCGCTGGTGCTGTGGTTTCCCGGCCCGGCCAGCGCTACCGGCGAGGACATGGCGGAGTTCCAGGTGCATGGCGGCCGCGCCGTCGTCGCGGCGGTGCTGGCGGCGCTGTTCGCGCTGCCGGGCGTGCGGCCGGCCGAGCGCGGCGAATTCTCCCGCCGGGCCTTTCTCAACGGCCGCATGAGCCTTGCCGAGGCGGAAGGGCTGGCCGACCTGATCGCCGCCGAGACGGCGCAGCAGCGGCGCCAGGCGCTCGCCCATGCCTTTGGCCATCTCGCCGACCGGGTGGAGGGCTGGCGGGCGGCGCTGGTGCGCGGCATGGCGCTGATCGAGGCCGGCATCGATTTCGCCGAGGAGGACGACGTGCCGGCCGAGGCCCGCGCCCTTGCCCGGCCGGGGCTGGAAGCGCTGCTTGCCGAACTCGATACCGCACTTGCCGACCGGCGCGGCGCCATGGTGCGGGACGGGGCGACGATCGCCATCGCCGGGCGGCCCAATGCCGGCAAGTCGTCGCTGATGAACGCGCTGGCGGCGCGCGACGTCGCCATCGTCTCCGACGAGCCGGGCACCACCCGCGACGTGCTGGAAGTGGCGCTCGACCTCGACGGCCACAAGGCGATCCTCATCGACACCGCCGGGCTGCGTGAGGCGGCCGGCGCGGTGGAGGCCGAGGGCATTCGCCGGGCGCGGGCGCGCATCGAGGCGGCCGACCTGGTGCTGTGGGTGCATGACGGCAGCGACAGCGAAGCGCTGGCGATCGAAGTAACGCCGCCGCCGGAGGCCGGGTTGTGGCTGGTGGTCAACAAGAGCGACCTTGCCGGCGGACCGATGACGATGCCGGCGGCGGCGCGTACCTTTGCCGTTTCCGCCCGCACCGGCGACGGGCTGGACGGGCTGACCGCCGCGCTCGCCGGCTTCGTCACCGCGCGGGCCGGCGGTGCCGAGCATCCGGCGCTGATCCGTGAGCGCCAGCGCGGCGCGGTCGCCGAGGCCGCGGGACATCTGCGCCAGGGGCTCGCCGGCTGGGAGATGCTGAGCGACGAATTGATCGCCGAAGAGCTACGGCTTGCCGCCCGCGCGCTCGGTCGGGTGACTGGCGCCATCGATGTCGAGGACCTGCTCGACGTGGTGTTCCGCGAGTTCTGCATCGGCAAGTGATCGACCCGCTCCTTCGATGAGGGGGTGGATTCACGTGAAACCACCACGCCGGCGGCATCGATTCGGCCCCGTGCTGTTTCACGTGAATCAGGGTGAAGGGACCCTTAACCGCGGCGGGAGCCGGCATTCCCGCGCGCCGCGGGCGACCGCCGCGCTTGACGTTGCCGGTGAATTGGCGCTTCAACTCCGGCAACACCCCTGAAGGACCGAACGGAATGAGCGACACGCGTTTCGACGTGCTGGTGATCGGCGGCGGCCACGCCGGGACCGAGGCGGCCGCGGCGGCTGCGCGATTTGGCGCCCGCACGGCGCTGATCACCCATCGGCGCGACACTATCGGCGCCATGTCCTGCAACCCGGCAATCGGCGGGCTCGGCAAGGGGCATCTGGTGCGCGAGATCGACGCGCTGGACGGGCTGATGGGCCGTGTCGCCGACCAGGGCGGCATCCAGTTCCGGCTGCTCAACCGTCGCAAGGGGCCGGCAGTACGCGGCCCGCGGGCGCAGGCCGACCGCAAGCTCTATGCCCGTGCGATGCAGGCGGCGATCGAGGCGCAGCCGAACCTGAGCGTCATCGAAAGCGAGGCGCATGATCTGGTGATCGCCGACGGCCGCGTTACTGGCGCGATGCTGCGCGACGGCCGCACCCTGACCGCCGGTGCAGTGGTGCTGACAACCGGCACTTTCCTCAACGGTCTCATCCATATCGGCGACCGGCAGACCCCGGCTGGGCGCATGGGCGAAGCGCCGGCGCTCGGCCTCTCCGAGACGCTGGCGCGGCTCGGTCTCGCGCTCGGCCGGTTGAAGACCGGCACGCCGCCGCGGCTCGACGGGCGGACCATCGACTGGGCGTCGCTGGAGATGCAGCCGGGCGACGAGCCGCCGGAGCCATTCTCGGCGCTCACCGACCGCATCACCAACCGCCAAGTGGAGTGCGGCATCACCCGCACCACCCCGGCGACGCATGCGACGATCCGCGCCAATATCGACCGCTCGGCGATGTACTCCGGCAACATCAAGAGCATCGGCCCGCGCTACTGCCCCTCGATCGAGGACAAGATCGTCCGCTTCGGCGAGCGGGAAGGGCACCAGATATTCCTGGAGCCGGAAGGGCTCGACGATCCGACGGTGTATCCCAACGGCATCTCCACCTCGCTGCCGGAGGAGGTGCAGAAGGCGCTGCTCGCCACCATTCCGGGACTGGAAAAGGTGGTGATGCTGCGGCCCGGCTATGCCATCGAATATGACCATGTCGATCCGCGCGAGCTGGCGGCGACGCTGGAAGCCAAGAAGGCGCCGGGGCTGTTCCTCGCCGGACAGATCAACGGCACCACCGGCTATGAGGAGGCGGCGGCGCAGGGGCTGGTCGCCGGGCTCAGTGCGGCGCGGCGGGCGGCCGGCATGGAAGGCGCCACCTTCGACCGCAGTGCCGCCTATATCGGGGTGATGCTCGACGACCTCGTCACCCGCGGGGTCAGCGAGCCGTATCGCATGTTCACCTCGCGTGCCGAATACCGGTTGTCGCTCCGGGCGGACAATGCCGACCAGCGGCTGACCGCGCGCGGGGTCGAACTGGGATTGGTGGGCTCCCGGCGCGAGCGGCTGTTCGCCGGCAAGCAGGAGGCGCTGCAGCGGGTGCGGGACTGGAGCGGTTCGGTGTCGCTGACCCCGGCGGAAGGCGATCGCCACGGGCTGGCGCTGAACCGCGACGGCCAGCGGCGCACCGCCTTCGACCTGCTGTCCTATCCGCATGTCGGCTGGGCCGATATCTGCCGCATCTGGCCGGAGGCTTCGGACGAGCCGACGCACATCGGGGAGCAGGTGGAGATCGATGCCAAATACGCCGTCTATCTGCACCGGCAGGAGGCCGACATCGCCTCGTTTCGCCGCGAGGAAGCCGCCGAGCTGCCGGAATTGGACTATCGCGGCCTGGCCGGCATCTCCAACGAGATCAAGGCGAAGCTGGAATCGATTCGGCCCCGTACCATTGGCCAGGCCGGGCGCATCGACGGCATGACGCCGGCAGCGCTGGCGCTGCTGGCGGCGCATGCGCGCAAGGCGCGCTGAGTATCTGACGCGTTAAACGCCTGGCGCGTGGGGCATTGGCGGCCGAGGTTTTTACCCGCTCGCCGCGGCGGGGTATGCTGGCGGCATGATAACTGCCGATTCGGATGACCGCCGCCGCGCTCTCGCGCTCACCCCTGTTTCACGTGAAACAGAGGACCGCCTGGTCGCGATTGTCGCGCTGCTGGAGAAGTGGCAGCGCACCATCAATCTGGTGGCGCCGGGCACGCTGCCGAAGCTGTGGACCCGCCACATCGCCGATTCGCTGCAGCTGGTGCCGCTGGCCGGGGAGGTGACCCGCTGGGTCGATCTCGGTTCCGGCGGCGGCTTTCCCGGACTGGTGGTGGCCGCGGTGCTGGCCGAGCGCGACGGCGCCGACGTGACGCTGGTGGAGAGCGACAGCCGCAAGGCGGCGTTTCTGCGCGAGGCGGCGCGGATCGGCGAGCTGCCGGCCACCGTCCTGCCGATGCGGATCGAGCAGGTGGCGCCGAAGATCGCCGCCGGGGTGGAGATCGTCTCGGCGCGGGCGCTGGCACCCCTGCCGAAACTGCTCGAGCTGAGCTTTCCCTTTCTGGAACAGGGCGCCCGCGGCCTGTTTTTGAAGGGACAAGATGTTGATAACGAATTGACCGAGTCATCTAAATCTTGGAGAATCGACGCCAGGATTACGGAGAGCCTGACCGATCCAGGCGGGCGCATCCTGATGGTAAATCGAGCGGTGCCGCTGACGCCGGCGAAAGACTGAACCGCGAAGCCGGTTCACGGAAAGCGGGAACGGACCATGAGTGACATCAGGGACGAGGCGGAATCCGGCGAAGCGGTCTCGCTGGCACCGCGGGCACCGGTGGCGGTGCCACGGGTGCTGGCGCTGGCCAATCAGAAGGGTGGGGTCGGCAAGACCACCACCGCGATCAATCTCGGCACCGCGCTGGCCGCGATCGGCGAGACGGTGCTGATCATCGACCTCGATCCGCAGGGCAATGCCTCGACCGGACTGGGCATCGAGCGCCGCGACCGGCGGGTCTCCACCTATGATGTGATGTGCGGCGAGGCGACGTTGCGGCAGGCGGTGCTGCCGACGGCAGTGCCGCGGCTGCATATCGCGCCCTCCACCATGGACCTTTCCGGCCTGGAGCTGGAGCTCGCCACCGCGCGCGACCGCGCCTATCGCCTGCGCGACGCGGTGCGGCGGTTGAACGTGGACTCATCTCACTACCGTAACGAGTCGTTCGATTTCACCTATGTACTGATCGACTGCCCGCCCTCGCTGAACCTGATCACCGTCAACGCCATGGCGGCGGCCAATGCCATTCTGGTGCCGCTGCAATGCGAGTTCTTCGCGCTCGAGGGTCTGTCGCAGTTGCTGAAGACCGTCG
The DNA here is from genome assembly GCF_018390605.1 of Ancylobacter defluvii. Classification (GTDB taxonomy): domain Bacteria; phylum Pseudomonadota; class Alphaproteobacteria; order Rhizobiales; family Xanthobacteraceae; genus Ancylobacter; species Ancylobacter defluvii. The sequence goes on along the minus strand of NZ_JAHBGD010000011.1, from coordinate 38,689 downwards.
AGCAGGTGCGGCAGACGCTCAATCCCGGCCTGTCGATTCATGGTGTGGTGCTCACCATGTTCGATGCGCGCAACAATCTCTCCAACCAGGTGGTGGAGGATGTGCGCCAGTTCATGGGCGAGAAGGTCTACGAGACCATCATCCCGCGCAATGTGCGGGTGTCGGAGGCGCCGTCCTACGGCAAGCCGGTGCTGCTCTACGATCTCAAATGCGTCGGGTCGCAGGCCTATCTTCGTCTCGCATCCGAAATAATCCAGCGCGAGCGCAATCTGCGCGCGGCGGCGACGGTCTGAAAGGTCCTGGGGAGCGTTCCATGGCAATGGCGGAAGACGGCGGGCGTTCGCGACTGGGGCGCGGCCTCGCGGCGCTGATCGGCGACATGGGCGACGACAGCCCGGCGCAGGAGCGCCCGATTGCGACGGGCGGCGCGCGGCGGGTGCCGCTGGCCTTCCTGCGGCCGAACCCGCACAATCCGCGCCGGACCTTCGTCGAGGCGGATCTGGAGGATCTCGCCAACTCGATCCGCGAGCGCGGCATCATCCAGCCGATCGTGGTGCGACAGGTCGCCGGCCTGCGCGATGCCTACGAGATCGTTGCCGGCGAGCGGCGCTGGCGGGCCTCGCAGCGGGCGGGCATCCACGAGGTGCCGATCGTCGTCGTCGACGTCTCCGACCGCGAGGCGCTGGAGATCGCCATCGTCGAGAACGTCCAGCGCGCCGATCTCAATCCGCTGGAGGAGGCGGCCGGCTACCAGCAACTGGCCGATCAGTTCAGCTATTCGCAGAACGATCTGGCGCGGGTGATCGGCAAGAGCCGCTCGCATGTCGCCAATACCATGCGGCTTTTGAAGCTGCCGGACAGCGTGAAGATCTATCTCGCCGACGGCCGGCTCTCCGCCGGCCATGCGCGGGCGCTGCTGACTCAGGACGATCCCGAAACGATCGCCCGCGCCATTGTCGAGCAGGGGCTGAATGTGCGCGCCGTCGAGGCGCTGGCGCAGGAGCTCAACGAGGCGAAGGCGCGCGCCGAGGGCAAGCCGGCGAAGAAGCCACGCACGCCGCGCGAGGTCGATGCCGATACGCGGGCGCTGGAGAAGCAGCTCTCCGACGTGCTCGGCCTTGCCGTCAGCCTGCGCCATGAAGGCCAGGCCGGCGAGATCCGCATCCGCTATGGCACGCTGGAGCAACTCGACGAGCTGTGCCGACGCCTGTCGGCGGGCTGAGGCCGGCGGGTTCCATCCTATCCTGCGTCGCCGCGGCTCGATCCATGGCCGGCGGCGAGTGCCGGGTCGTCGATGCAAGGATGTCAGGTCTCACTGAGCCGGCGAGCCTATCAGGGAGCCCCTCATCCCGGTCTTCGCGGCGCTCGGAGGCTTTTGCCTCATCCGGCAGCACCGCGTGCCGACTTTCGATTCGATAGCGGAACAAGCGCTGTTCAGCCGCGCCGGGCGGTGGCGGCGAGCTGAAGCAGGGCGCGTTCAGCCAGCACGGGTCCCAGTGCGGCGCTGCGGCGGGCGGCGAGCAGCGCGTCATCGACCGCCAGCAGCGCCTTTTCCAGCCGGGCGGCGGTCCAGCCGCGTAGCGCCTTCTCCACCAGCGGCTTGCGGCGGAAATGGATTGCCGGACGCGCGCCGTCGATCGCCCGCTCGACGCTGCCGCCGGCCTCGATGCCCAGCCGCATCAGGTGCAGGCCCTGCGCCGCGCGGGCCACCAAGCCGAGGATGACGTCGCCGCGCATGCCCTCGCCGAGCGCCTTGTGATAGGCCTCGATCGCTTCCGCCGACAGGCCGGCCAGCGCGGAATCCACCACCTCGTCAAGGGCGAGAGCCGAGGCATCGCCGACGATGTCGCGCACATGGGCGGCGGTGACGCGCGGCTCGCCGGCGGCATAGAGCAGCAGCTTCTCGATCTCGCCGCGGGAGGCGAGGCGATCGCCCCCGAGCAGGCCGACCAGCTCCTCGCGGGCGTCACGGTCGATGGCGAGGCCGGCGCCGGCCGCCATGGTATCGATCAGGCGGGCGAGATCGCGCTCATTGTCGGCATAGCAGGCAATGGCCAGCGCCCGCGGCGAGGATTCGCAACTGGCCCGAAGCGGGGCATTCTTCTTCAGGTCGCCGGCCTCGATCACCACCACGGCTTCGAGGCCCGGCATGGCCAGCAGCGCGTCGACGGCGGGGACGATGTTCTTGGCACCGGCGCGCACCGAGACTACCCGCCGGCCGCCGAACAGCGCCACGGTGCCGGCCTCGTCGACCAGACGGCCGGGATCGCCGGCAATCTCATCGCCGTCGAGCCGAACGATGCCAAAGGGATCGGTGGAGCCAGTCGCGGCCTTGGCGAGAAAGACGCGGGCGCGCTCGCGCACCAGCCCGATATCCGGCCCGAACAGCAGCAGCACCGGCCGCAGCGGATCGACGCGCGAGAGCGTGGCCTCGACATCGCCGGGCCGGACCGCGACCATGGGCGGCTCAGCTCCGCGGCCGGGCGGAAGTCGGCGTGCCGATGATCGGCGTCGAGGGATCGGTGACGACGGTCGACGCGGCGTTCGGGCTGACGCTGGCCGCCGCGGTCTTGTTGGAGAAATACACCGCGAGCTGGCTGCGAATGGTCTCGGCCACCACGGTGGAGGCGCGGTTCTGCGCGTCGCGGATGGCGCGGGCACGGGCAAAACGCTGGTAGCCGCTGTCGATGGAGGCCTTGCCATAGGCATTGGAGGCCATCACCGGCTTCTTGTCGTTGCCGGCCTCGAAGAGCTGCCACTTGGAATCGACGGTGATCAGCTCGACCTCGGGCAGGCCGGAGACCGGGTCGATGATGGCGGATGTGGTGTTGTCGGTGACGTTCAGCACCAGCCGATAGGGCGCGCCGGCCGGATTGCCGGCACCGCCGGTGAGGGCGAAGATCAGGTCGTTGCGCACCTCGTTGCCGACGCGGCCGGGCGCGAACACCACCTCCACATCGCCGAGCTGGTCGCTAAGGCCGGTGCCGGCCTCGTTGCTGCTGTTGGCATACATCGGCCGGAAGCAGCCGGCGGTGAGACCGGACAGCAGCACGACCGCGGCAAGGGCGACGAGACGGCGGCGGGTGGGCGCGGTGCGCGGGAGGTCAGGCGACGACATTCACGATCCTCTGCGGAACCACGATGATACGCTTCGGGGCGCGCCCGTCGAGGGCCTGCGCGATGAGATCGAGCGCCAGCACCGCCTGCTCGACCTCGGCGGGGCTCGCCTCCTTCGGCACGGTGATCTCGCCGCGGCGCTTGCCGTTGATCTGGATCGGCAGCGTCACGGTGTCGTCGACCAACAAGGCGGGGTCGCTCGCCGGCCAGGAGGCGGTGGCGGCGAGGCCGTCGCGGCCCAGCACCGTCCAGCATTCCTCGGCGAGATGCGGCACCATCGGCGCGACCACCGCGACCAGGATCGACGCCGCCTCGCGCAGGGCGAAAGCAAGGTCGGGCGCCACGGTATCGGCCTTGCGCGCTTGCGCAAGCGCGTCGCCGAACTCGTTGGCGAAGCCATGCACGCGGGCGACGGCGACGTTGAAGCGCAGGCGCTCGACATCATCTGCCACCTGGGCGGCCAGCCGGTGGGCGGCGCGGCGGAGCGCCGTCGATTCGGGGCCGAAATTATCGGGAGGCGCCACCTCGACCGGCGCCAGCGCCGCCGTGTCGCCGACGAGGCGCCAGATGCGCTGCACGAAACGCCAGGCCCCCTCGATGCCGGCGCTGGTCCATTCGCTGTCGCGCTCCGGCGGGGTGTCGGAGAGCATGAACCAGCGGGCGCAGTCGACGCCATAGGTATCGGCCACCACTTCCGGCGGCACGACGTTGCGCTTGGACTTCGACATCTTCTCCGGCGCGCCGACCGTAACCGGCTCCTCGGTGCCGATGCGCACCGCGGTGCCGTCCGGGCGCTTCTCGACCTCCTCGGGGAACAGCCACTTGCCGGCGCTGTCCTTGTAGGTCTCGTGGACGATCATGCCTTGGGTGAACAGGCCGGCGAACGGCTCCTTCACCGAGACGCGCCCGGTCTTGTGCAGCGTGCGGGTGAAGAAGCGCGAATAGAGCAGGTGCAGGATCGCATGCTCGATGCCGCCAATATACTGGTCGACCGCCAGCCAGGAATCGGCGGCGTCCTTCTGCAAGGGATCGGTGCCGGGCTCGGAGGCGAAGCGGGCGAAATACCAGGACGAATCCACGAAGGTGTCCATGGTGTCGGTTTCGCGCCGGGCCGGGGCGCCGCAGCTCGGGCAGTTCACGTGCTTCCACGTCGGGTGACGGTCGAGCGGGTTGCCGGGCTGGTCGAAGCTGACGTCCTCCGGCAGGCGCACGGGAAGCTGGTCCTGCGGCACCGGCACCGGGCCGCAGGCGTCGCAATGGATGATCGGGATCGGGCAGCCCCAGTAGCGCTGGCGCGAAATGCCCCAATCGCGCAAGCGGTAGTTCACCGCCCGCTCGCCGACCGGCGCGTTGCCGGCGATCTCGTTCTCCAGCCGCAGCGCCACCGCCTCCTTGGCCGCCGGCACGTTGAGGCCGTCGAGGAAGCCGGAGTTGAACAGCGTGCCGTCGCCATCATAGGGGGCGTCGGCGACCGAGAAGGCCGCGGGATCGACATCCGGCGCCAGCACCACCGGGACGATCGGCAGGCGGTATTTCGTCGCGAAATCGTGGTCGCGCTGGTCATGGCCGGGGCAGCCGAAAATGGCGCCGGTGCCGTAATCCATCAGCACGAAATTGGCGACATAGACCGGCACTGGCTTGCCGCCCAGCGGGTGGCGCACGGTGAGGCCGGTGTCGAAGCCCATCTTCTCCTGCGTCTCGATCTCGGCGGTGGAGGTGCCGCCGCGACGGCATTCCTCGACGAAGGCTTTTAGCGCGGCGTTGTCCTGCGCGAGCGCCTCGGTCAGCGGATGGCCGGGCGAGAGCGCCAGGAAGGAGGCGCCGAACAGCGTGTCCGGGCGGGTGGTGTAGACCTTCACCTCGGAAGGCAGGCCGGCAGGCGCGTTGTCCAGCATGAAGCGGACATGCAGCCCTTCCGAGCGGCCGATCCAGTTGCGCTGCATCAGCCGCACCTTGTCCGGCCAGCGCTCCAGCGTGTCGAGGCCGGCGAGCAACTCCTCGGAGGCGTCGGAAATGCGGAAGAACCACTGGGCGAGCTTGCGGCGCTCCACCAGCGCGCCGGAGCGCCAGCCGCGCCCGTCGATCACCTGCTCGTTGGCAAGCACGGTGTTATCGACCGGGTCCCAGTTCACTTCGCTCTCGCGGCGATAGACGAAGCCGCCCTTGAGGAACTCCAGGAAGATGCGCTGCTGCTCGCCATAATAGGAGGGATCGCAGGTGGCGATCTCACGCGACCAGTCCAGCGACAGGCCGAGCAGCTTCAGCTGCTCGCGCATGGTGGCGATGTTCTCGTAGGTCCACTTGCCCGGATGGGTGTTGCGCTCGATGGCGGCGTTCTCGGCCGGCAGGCCGAAGGCGTCCCAGCCCATCGGGTGCAGGACGTTGAAGCCCTTCATCCGCTTGAAGCGGGCGACCACGTCGCCCATCACGTAATTGCGCCCGTGGCCGATATGGATGCGCCCCGACGGATAGGGGAACATCTCCAGCACGTAATATTTGGGGCGCGGGTCGGCGTTCGCCGTGCGGTAGATGCCGCGTTCGTCCCAGATCTTCTGCCAGCGGGGTTCCGCCTCGCGGGCATTGTAGCGCTCAGTGGTGGTCGAAGGCGGTGTCATGGAGCCGGTCTTGTCGTCGCAGTCAGGGGAGGCGGGCGGGGGTCTCGGGCCAGTGGCCGCGCGCGGAAAAGTCACGCGCGAGGACCGGCGGCGCCGGACTAGGGCACGAAGTCGGCGCTTCGGTCAACCTCCGGCGGGATCGCGCCCTTCCGTGGCGGACATGGCGCCGGCCCGTCCGCCGCCCGGCTGCACGGCCTCGGCGGCGCAGACCCGGTTGCGGCCTGCCTGCTTGGCGGCATAGAGCGCCCGGTCGGCGGCCATCATCAGGTCGCGGCCATGCAGTCCCGGCGCCGGCGCGCAGGCGGCGCAGCCGATGCTGATGGTGACGGTGCCGTCGACCGTCGGGGCATGCTCGATGCCAAGCTCGTCGGCGGCAGCGCGCAGCCTTTCGGCGAGCTCGACTGCCGCCTCCAGGGTCGCTCCAGGCATCAATATGGCAAATTCCTCGCCGCCGATGCGGGCGACGACATCGGTGCCGCGCGCCGCGGCAGTGAGCGCCTGGGCGATGCGGTAGAGGCAGCGGTCGCCTTCCACATGTCCGAAATGGTCATTGTAGGGTTTGAAATCGTCGATATCGACCATCAGCAGGGCAAGGTTCCGCGCCGTGCTCCATTGAACCGCGAAGACGGCGTCGAAGCTGCGCCGGTTGGCGATGCCGGTGAGCGGGTCGAGGCTGGCCAGCGAACTGAGCCGCCGGTTGGCGCCGCGCAGCGCGTCCTCGCGGCGGGTCAGTTCCTCCGCCATCGCCTCGAAGGCGGCGGCAAGCGGTGCCAGCTCGGTGATCACCACCCTGCCGTCATCGCCGCCTTCGCGCTTGCCCTCGCCGAAGCGGGTAAGGCGCCGCGACAGCGCCATCACCGGCGCCACAATCAGCGTCTCGCCGACCAGCCAGAGCCCGATCAGCATGATCACGGTGGCGACCAGCAGCGTCGTCGCCGCCCGCCAGGTCGCCCGCTCGACCTCCCGCGTCACCGCGGCCATGTCGAGGCCGACGATGAGGTGCATGTTGCTCAGCGGCAGGCGGCTGTAGCCATAGAGGCGCAGGACCGAATCCACCCCCTCGGCGATGAGGGTGCCGCGGGTCTGCGACAGGGTCTGGATGACGACGGCACTGTGATTCAGGTCCCGGCCCATCATGGCGCCGTTGTCGGGAGCGGCCCGGATGACGACCCCGGACGGGTCGATCAGCAGCGCCTGCGAGCGCAGATCGAGATCGCTGGCGAACGATTCGGGGAACAGCTCGGCGATGCCGACCCGCGCGATCACCACCGACCGGACCTCGCCATCGTCCTCCAGCGCCGGCGCCGCCATGTATATGGCCGGGGTCTGGGTGACATAGCTCTGCCGCACGGTGCTCAGATTGGCGACGCCGCGCATGGCGATGCGGAAATATTCGCGGCCGCTCAGATCGAGACCGACCGCCCCCGGTGCTGTGGCGCAGACCACCGCTCCATCTGTGCCGACGAGGGTGAGGGTCTCGATGCCCGGCGCCGAGCCGAGCACGGCGTGCAGGCGTTCGCATTGCTCCGGGGTCGGATTTCCCGGCGACGTATCGGCGGCGGCCAGCGTTGAAAGCACGGCCCCGGCGGCAGCGATTTCCTGGCTGTACCGGCTGACGCCCTGTTGCACCAGGTCCATCACCCGGCCGCGCGCCTGCGACAGCGTATCGGCATGCAGGCTGAAGATGCTCAGGCTGCGCTCGCCGATCACCAGCGCCATGACGCAGACCACGAAGGCAGCGAGACGCACCCGCAGGCTAACGGTCCGCGCTCTCGGGCGGACCGCGTCAACGGAGCGAAACCAAGAATCGCCGGGAGAGCGGGCGTTGTTGCCGCCCCGATCATTCGTCACCGACACGTCGTGCGTGCTCTGGCCTGTGGTGGGTCGACGCTACCCCGTGTGCCGGCACCCGGCAAGGATGCGCGGGCGAAATCGCGTGCCGAGACTGTCAAATCGCGCGATTGCTTGGCATATGAGGCGTCTGCTCCGTTCGCCGCCCGAAAGGAAGTCCGTCATGACCGCCGCCGCGCCCGTCGCCCTCCGTCTTGCGGAGGTTCGCGCCTCCATCGCCCGGGCCTGCCGCGATGCCGGCCGGCCGGCAGACGCGGCGACGCTGGTGGCGGTATCCAAGACCTTCGACGCCGGCGAGATCCGCCCGGCGCTGGAGGCCGGCCAGCGCCGCTTCGGCGAGAACCGGGTTCAGGAGGCCAAGGCGAAATGGCCGGAGCTGAAGGCGGACTATCCCGATGTCGAGCTGCACCTGATCGGGCCGCTGCAGAGCAACAAGGTGCGCGAGGCGCTGGCGCTGTTCGACGTGATCCACACGCTGGACCGTCCCTCGCTGGCGAAGGAACTCGCCAAGGAAATCCCGAAAAGCGACCGTCCGGCGCCGCGGCTGCTGGTGCAGATCAACACCGGCGAGGAGCCGCAGAAGGCCGGGGTGTCGCCGCTGGAGGCCGACGCCTTCCTCGAAGCCTGCCGCGCCGAATATGGCCTCGCGGTGGAGGGGCTGATGTGCATCCCGCCGGCCGGCGAGCCGGCCGCGCCGCATTTCGCGCTGCTCGCCACCATCGCCAAGCGCAACGGGCTGTCGACGCTCTCCATGGGCATGAGCGGCGACTACGAGACGGCGGTGGCGCTGGGGGCGACGCATGTGCGGGTCGGCAGCGCCATTTTCGGCGCGCGCTGACGGTTCAGCCGACGACGATCGCGGTACGCGGGCCGATCCGCGCCAGCAGCCGCAGCAGGTCGGCGCGGCGGAAAGCGATGCAGCCGGCGGTGGGCTCGAAGCCCTCGCGCGCCAGATGCATGAACACCGCCGAGCCGCGCCGGGCGCGGCGCGGGCGGGTGTTGTGGTCGAGCACCACCACCAGGTCATAGAGGCGGTCCGCCCGCCACATTTCCTCATGCGAGGCCTGGAACGGCGCGCGCACCGGCTGGTTGTAGCGCCCGTGCGAGGGCGCGTCGCACCACAATTCATCCGGCCTCGTGCGATGCAGGGGCAGGCGGCTCGCCGGCTGGCGCCCCTGGTCGGCGCGCCAGCGCAGCGCCAGCGGATGCCAGGTGCCCGCCGGGGTGGCGCCGTCGCCTTCGCGCTTGTCATGCCGTATCCCGGTACGGCCAAGCGCGACCGGCGCGGCGAATCCGGGGGCGAGAACGAGCCCGCGCGTGCGGCATCCGGGACGTGCCACCACGCGCAGCCGGGTGATCGTCCCCGGCTTTTCTTGGTGAAACCTCTTCTTCTTCACGCGATTTCCGTTCACGATCACGTCACGATCCCGGCCGTATCGCCCTTGGCGACGCTGCCACTCTTGCCGAAGGTGCCGAGCCTGCCTAGTCGGGGAGCGTGGTCGACGACGAAGCTGATATCACGCCTGCGTACCGAACGACGACGCGGACAGGGCAACTCAAGCGATCGGAAGCTGACAGATGGCGAATGCTCAAAGGGTTCTGGTGGTCGATGACGACAAGGAACTGCGCGAAGCGCTGGTGGAGCAGCTCGCCCTCTACGATGAGTTCGAGGTCGTCGCCGCCGACAGTGCGCGCGCCGCGCAGGATGTGGTGGACACCGGCCGCGTCGACCTGGTGCTGATGGATGTCGGCCTGCCGGACGCCGACGGCCGCGAGGCGGTGCGTGCCATGCGCCAGAAGGGCTTCAAGGCGCCGGTGATCATGCTCACCGGCCACGATACCGACAGCGACACCATCATGGGGCTGGAAGCCGGCGCAAACGACTATGTGGCCAAGCCGTTCCGCTTCGCGGTGCTGCTCGCCCGCATCCGCGCGCAGATGCGCTCGCACGAGGCGAGCGAGGACGCGGTGTTCACCATCGGGCCGTACACGTTCCGCCCCGGTGCCAAGATGCTGGTGACCGAGCGCAACTCCAAGATCCGCCTCACCGAGAAGGAAACAGCGATCCTGCGCTACCTCTACCGCGCCGGGAAGAAGCCGGTGGCGCGCGAGATCCTGCTGCAGGAGGTGTGGGGCTACAATTCCGGCGTCACCACCCATACGCTGGAAACCCACATCTACCGGCTGCGGCAGAAGATCGAGAAGGATCCCTCGCACCCCAATCTGCTCGCCACCGAGGCCGGCGGCTACAAACTGGTACCCTGACGGTGCGGCAGGTGATTCACTCCCGGGTGAATCTGATTCGCGCGGGTGATTCGCGCCTGCGCGCTGGAGGTGGGCCCGCCTGATGGCCATCGAGGACGACATTGCGCTGCTCGAAGGCGTGCCGCTGCTGCAGTTGCTCGGCCGCGAGGGACTGCGCGTGATCGCCATCAGCGCCGATACCCGTCGCCTCAACGAGGGCGAGGTGCTGTTCCGCGAGGGCCAGTTCGCCGATGCCGCCTATGTGGTGGTGAGCGGGAAGCTGCGCGTGTGCCACGAGAATCCCGCCCGCAGCGCCAAGCCCGGCCACAATGAGGAGGTCGGGCCCGGCACGCTGCTCGGCGAGATCGCGCTGATCACCGACACCAAGCGCCCGGCCACCGCCACCGCGCTGGTGCCTTCGGCGGTGCTGCGCATTCCGCGCGTGATCTTCATGCGCACGGTGGAAAGCTATCCCGAGGCGGCGGTGCGCATCGCCGAGACGCTCAGCGAGCGGGTGAGCACCACGCTCGGCCAGCTCGACGACGTGCGCCGGCGGCTCGACGAGATCGGCGTCCCGCCGGGCGGGCGCTGAGGCGCCGCAGCCGGCAGTGGCTTTCCTCCGCCTGGACCGCCAACGGCAGCGCTGCTTCGTTGCCTTGTCGCTTTTTCCGAAGCGCCGGGATATTTCCTCCGGCCTGAGATGTTCCAGCCCGGACCGGCGCGATGATCCCCGTCACCAATCGCATCAGCCTCGCCGAGGAGGAGATCGTCGAGGTGTTCGTACGCGCCTCCGGCCCCGGCGGGCAGAACGTCAACAAGGTGTCGAGCGCGGTGCAGCTGCGCTTCGACGTGCGCGGCTCGCCGAACCTGCCGGAAGGCGTGAAGGAGCGGCTGGAGCGCCTCGCCGGCAAGCGGCTGACCAATGACGGGGTTATCGTCATTTCCGCCCAGCGCTTCCGCACCCAGGAGCGCAATCGCGAGGACGCCCTCGCCCGGCTGGTCGAGATGATCCAGCAGGCGGCGGTGGTGCCGATCACCCGCCGGCCGACCCGGCCGACGCTCGGCTCGAAGATGCGCCGGCTGGAAGGCAAGGCGCGCCGCTCCGGCGTCAAGGCGATGCGGCGCGACAAGCCGGGTGGTGATTCTGAAAGTTGAAAGCCCGACTTGCGACCGGGCTTTCTTTTCTCAATCGCCCATGGATGCTCAGGCAGCCGTCGCGAGATTATCGGGCAGCCATACCGGAGCGCGGGACGACCCCTTCATGATGTTGATGCTGTTCTCGCAATCGACGCGGCGATTGTAACTCTCGCTGCTGACAGCGATCGCCTCACCATTAACCGCGTGATAGGTCCAGCGCCACTTGTTCTGGACATCCTTATACATCCAGTAGGAGGGGAAGGTACGCGTAGCCATTTCTTACCTCATTGAAGAGGGCTGGGCCTTGACCTTTGACCTGCACGGATTCAAGATTCCGCTGTAGCGCACGTCGTGCCCGCGGCCCAGCCGGGTTTTTGCGGGACGGTTGCTTCAAAAGCCGTCGGGTGGATCAGACCCGGCGGCTTTTCCACAACCGCTCAATGTCATTGAGCCGTGGAGCTACCTCTAGGTCAATAGGTGGTAGTCGAGAAAATTTTTGCACTAGATATAGTGCGTTGCCTTGACTCAATCCTTATGGAGAGTCCTTACGCTGAGTCTGCCAAGTAACTGACATGTATGTCAAAGCAATGGGTACTCAGAAATCCGAGGCGATGCCCTTCACTTCCCAGTCGCCGTAGCGGACCGGCTCGGGACCGCCGCGCCCGTCGATCTCCTTGGGCAGCGGCGCCGGCTCGCCCTGTGCGGCGCGGCGGGCCGCGGCTTCGTCCAGCGCCCGGCGGGCGGCCGGGGACAGCACACGCGGCGGCACCGCCGTTGCCTCTGGGGCTTTGGGTTTCTCGTCCATGGCACATTGGAAGCACCGCGCGCGGGTGCGCGTCAAGCCGGCACGTCAGGCCGGGGACGTCCGCCGGCGCGTCTTGCCGGGGCGACCTGCCCGCGTGTCTTGCCGCGTGTCTTGCCGCCTGTCTTGGCTCCGGCCTCTTGTCCCGCGACCTGCCAGGACGGCACGGCTCCCTTGCGGCAACCGGCGCGACTTCCCATCCTATTTCCATCAAGGGGCGCCGCCGGACGGCGCCGGAAGAGGAAATCGATGAACTATTTTCGCACGGCGATCCTGCTGGCGGGGATGACCGCGCTGTTCATGGGCATCGGCTACATGATCGGCGGCTCGGGCGGCATGATGATCGCGCTGGTCGTCGCCGCCGGCATGAACGTCTTCAGCTACTGGAATTCCGACCGGATGGTGCTGTCGATGTACGGCGCCCGCGAGGTCGACCGTTCGAGCGCGCCGGATTTCGTCGGCATGGTGGAGCAGCTGGCGGCCCGCGCCGGTCTGCCGATGCCGCGGGTCTACATCATCGACAACCCGCAGCCCAACGCCTTCGCCACCGGCCGCAACCCGAACAACGCCGCGGTGGCAGCGACCACCGGCCTTCTGAACGCGCTGTCGCGCGAGGAAGTGGCCGGGGTGATGGCGCATGAGCTGGCGCACATCAAGCATTACGATACGCTGACCATGACCATCACCGCGACGCTGGCCGGCGCGATCTCCATGCTGGCGAATTTCGCGATGTTCTTCGGCAACAGCCGGGAGAACAACAACAACCCGTTCGGCGTCATCGGCACCATCGCCATGATGATCCTCGCGCCGCTGGCGGCGATGGTGGTGCAGATGGCGGTGTCGCGCTCGCGCGAATATGTGGCGGACCGCGAGGGGGCGCTGATCTGCGGCCAGCCGCTGTGGCTGGCCTCGGCGCTGGCCAAGATCGCCAATGCCGCCCACCAGGTGCCGAACATGCCGGCCGAACACAATCCGGCCACCGCGCATATGTTCATCATCAATCCGCTCTCGGGCGAGCGGATGGACAATCTGTTCTCCACCCACCCGGCCACCGAGAACCGCATCGCCGCGCTGCAGGCGCTGGCGCAGGAAATGGGCGTCGGCAGGGAGAGTGGTGTCTCTGGCGGTTCGGGCTGGAGCGGGCGGGAAGCGGCCGGCCCGGCATCGCGGCCCTCCTCCACGGCATGGGGCCGGCGCGGCGGGCAGAGCGAGAGTGGCGGCCGGCGCGGTCCGTGGGGCTGAAGCCGTTGCGGAAGGTGCCGGTCCGGGCATGGCAGCGGAGCGGCGGCAGGGCCGGCGCGGACGGATTGCATTCATCGCCGGCGGCACGCTTGAAAAACCGCGGCTTCGCGGCTATCAGAGGCACCGTCGACGCATATCCCGTGCCGCGGTAGCTCAGCTGGTAGAGCAACGCATTCGTAATGCGTGGGTCGGGGGTTCGAATCCCTTCCGCGGCACCATCACCCCGTCCAGCGGGGTCCGATACAGTCCAACAAACAGCAGAATCAGAATTTGATGCCTGTCGGGTGTCCAGCGCGGACCGGCCGTGTCAAGTGCTATCCGGCGTGAACGTTGCTACGGCTGATGATGTCGTCAAATCGGGGTGTTGGTATCGTCCGGGTTCAGAGGTCGACCATGCCGCTCGGCGACCCTGGACAGGATGGCGGCCCAACGCGACGACGATTTGTTGATTGCTTCGCCGACGGTTGCCGAAATCCGACGGGGCATTCTCAAGGAACCGCGTGGCAAGAAGCGCGACGCGCTCGACACTTGGTTTTCTGGATCCGAATGACCGCGAGCCTTGTTCGCCGGTCGCATTCTCCCCTTTGATGACAGGGTTGCGCTCATATGGGCGCGGTCGATGGCTGACGGAACGGCGGCCGGTCGACCACGGAGCGGCTCGATATGACCATCGCCGCTGTTGCGGAATCCAAAGACTGCACCGTTGTGACGGACAATGAAAAGGATTTCGCCGGCCTCATGCATCATCACCGCCTCTTCCGGCGTGCAGGTCTCGCTCACTTTTTTCCTTGGCCATGTCGTCGTTGCCATTGGTGGCCGATGATATGCAAGCTGACCGGGCCGTTGAAGTGCGCCTCGCCCCTAAGCTGATGGGGCAATTCAGGAGTTCCAAAAGGCCAACGAGTTCGAACCCACCGGCATACTGACGGCGGAACAACGGGGCCCTTCGCGCGCATGCATTCCCGCTCTTCCGGCTGTGGGACCTGTCTCCCCTGCCATGCCCGTGAGCAGCGGCGACGTTGAAGGAACGGCTCTGAATGCTCCAGATGAGACCGCGAGAATTGTTACGGTCCCCTCTGTCGTCAGGTCAAACTGGTTAGGAATGAGGCCGTAAACATCCTCTGACTAGGTAATATACAGCCATCAAGGGGCGCGAGGCGCGCTCAGGCGAGAGCCTGGCGGATTTCACTTACATCCAAGACGGCCAGGGGATGGCCTCGCGTCGCCGCCGTTGATCCGCTCTTTCGAACACGTCGTCGGTTCTGACAAACTACCCTCTCGGCATGGCCGCGCGGCTCGTTCGCCAGCCCTGAAGCAAGACGAAGGCGACCGCGAGAACCATGGGGCCGATGAACAGCCCCAGGAACCCGAAGGCGACAAATCCGCCGAAAACTCCCAATATCGTCAAAGGCATGGGCATGCGGATCCCGAGGCCGATCAGCCACGGCTTCATCAGATTGTCGATCATGCTGACCAGGAGTCCCCAGACGATCAGGAAGCTTCCCATCCCCGGCTGACCGTGCGCAAAGAGCCACCAGGCCGCACCGCCCCAGATCACTATCAGCAGCGGTGCTCCCACCTGGCTCAAGGCGAGCAGCAGGCCGATAAAGCCGAGTGTCGTTGCGCCGGGGATGCCCGCAATCACCAGCCCGATCGTCAAGAGTACGGCCTGCGCCAAAGCCGTGCCTATGACACCATAGGCGACGCTGCGGACGGCTCCGGCCGCTGCGAACAGGCTCGTCCTTGCCGTGAGGCCTCCCAGCCGATCGACGATGCTCTCCAGTTCGCGGACGACGACGTTTCCACTGATCCAGAACATTGTAGCGACGATCAAGGACAGGAGAATCTGCATGACACTGTCGGCCAATGCCGCGGCAACGGAGACAAGCAGTTGCTCCACGGCCGCGGAGTGCGGCGCCAGAGCAGCTCCGACGTCTCCGCGGGCTCGCAGCAATTGATCCCACGCAGCAACAAGCTTCGGCCCCACCACGGGCACCCGATCGAACCACTCCGGGCGTTCCGACACGGCGGCAAAGTGGCGCTGGACGCTTTGGCCAAAGCTTGCGATTTCGTCGCTGAGTACGGGTGCCAAAAGGAGCACCGGCAGGACGATCACTATGCCTGAGGCAAGCAACAGCGCACCGGCCGCCGACCGCGGGCTGAGACCTCGTCGAACAAGCCACTGTCGGCATGGCCAGGCTGCCATGGCCAGCGTTGAACCAAACAGGATCGCGGCCGCAAACGGCTTGAGTATTGCCAATACGGCAACGAGCAGAACGATGATGAGTATCAAGGTCAGGCTTCGTTCAATAAGACTTTCTGTCGTCAGTTCTCGGCCAGAACTTGCACGTCTTGGAGAAGCATCCTTGGTCGTCCCGATCATTTCCTCACTCCTGTCCCTCTCATGGCCCCTTCAATCGCTTGCTGGCATCACCACAGCCAGGAAAGGGTGGGGGAGGCATCTTCCGCAAGCGGACCAGCACCGGCGGTATCAAGGTCGGCGCTGGGCCGGCAGTTCGTCGTCACGTGCGGCGACCGAGGGGGAAATCAGCGCGTCGATCTCGTGCTTGAACCGTTCCACCGCCGTCTGTCGAAGGGGATCCGTGACGATGTCGCCAAGGTTGGAAAGGCTCGCCCTGAGCCTTCGCGAGACTTGGGTGGAAGCCGCGCTGTATTGTAAAATTTCCTCGAACGCGAGCGACAGATAGTCCTCCCAAGTAGGCATTGGGATCAGAACACACGGTCGGCCATGCGCATCGCAGCGATAAAGGTCGCTCAGCTCCTGCCGAGCCAGGCGTCGAAGAAGATCCTCGATCTGGTCGAGCGCCTGTACAGCCGTTGTTGGATCGTTGATGGCCGGAGAAAGGGCCTTGAGCGCAATGTCCACAAGCAAACGGAAAGAAAATCTGGGATCCTGTTCAAGCGTCCTGTCTCGGCCGAGGTCGATGGCTTCTCTCAGCTTGCTCTCCGGGATCCGTGGCGGCGCGCTCGATGCGACGAGAAGGGTATCTCCTTCGAGCACCGTGTCCCCCACGGAAATTTCGAGCCAGATGACTCCGTTGTAGTTCGTCGCCAGCGACTGAAGGCGATCCGCATCGATAGTTCGGACGCTCAATGGCGGCCCAACATGCAGCAGTTTCCGACATCTGTCGGGGGCACGCTCCATTGCGTCCCAAGCCGGCGGCTGCGAGGTCGCAACACCGGCATGATCGGAGGTGCTCTTCTGACGTGCCAGCACCTCTCGCCCCATATCTCCGACCAGCATGAGGACCTCGGTGATCTGCAGCTGCGCCACCCCCTGAATGAGGCGCGCGAAGACAATCATGCTTGCGGAAAGTAGTATCAGGACGACAACCGTAGATAAAAACGGGACGAAGTTCGATCCATAGCGATCCGTCCAAGCCAACGTAGCCATGGCGAAGGTAAAAGTTGCAATGAAAATCCCGAGGGCGTGATAGAGTTGGGGCCGATTCACGAACCAAAGTGCCAGACGGGGGGAATAGGCAATGGCACTAAACTGGATAATGACAAAGGTAATCGAAACTATGATTGCTGTGAAGGTGATGATGCCTGAAGCTGCCGCTGACATGAACGCCGTGGCCGACGCAACCGACATGCCATAGGACGGGTCCGGCAGCAGGGCATATTCGACCCGCGGGAGAGCCAAAGCCACGATGAGACTTCCGATGGCATAGAAAGTGGGGATCCGCCACTGTCTCATTCGCGGCCTCGCGACTGCACATTTTTGTATTGTGGATGAGCCAAGCAAAGTACGGCAGAATGCTGATGACCCACTGGGCAAAGCGAGCGGTCCAGAATGGGCCGCTCGACTAAGTCAGTTCCTTTCGTCCCCTACGATTTGGCAAGCGCCTCGATCGCACTCGTGAGGGTCGCAGTGGGATTTTGCTTACAATAAGTCGCGATCTTCTCCGCATTGGCATGCGCCTTGTCGGCGTCGACCATGGCGTTGCCGGCCTTGCCATGAACATAGCCGTTCACCCACATCGCCACGCCGATGGTCTTGGCCGCCGGCATCTCGCCGACTTGCTTGCAGGTGAGCTTCGACATGTCCATTTCGGCGGCGAACGATGGGACTGCCAGTCCGAGACTTGCCGCGACGAATAGCATCGAAAGGTGGTGTTTCACGATGAGTTCCTCCTTAGATGGTGAGTTGGCCTTAACACTCCCCCAAGGCTAGACACCCCAAAGACTTGACCCGCCCAAAGCCCGACGCCGACTCGCATGGCTCTCCGCCATCGCTGGCAATAGAGGTTCGAGCTAGGCGAGCAACGTGACGCCCCATTTCCGCATGGGATCCGTTTCTTTCTTCGTTGATCTGATGTGCCGAGCAAGGCGTCGTCGAAGCTTCGCACCGCAGCGTTGCCCGTCTTTTCTCAGTAGCACGTCACGCCGGCGGCGCAGCGTCGGGCCGAGCGCCTGGCCACTCCTGCGACGCTGACCGGCGTCAAGGGACGGCCGACGCGCGCCTCTGCCTGCGCGACCAATCCATTCAGGCTTGGGGCCGAACCTTGCCCCGCGAGATCAAGTCCGCCAAGGCATAGGAAAAATGCCGCTGACGCGAATAAGTATCGACATGTCATCGTCATTGTTTCGCTCCCATTATAAAATTTTCCGGCAGTTCTTTCAACTCTGCGACTTGCCCCGGCTCCAGACGTACCGCATCCGTCGTATTGGCGAAGCTGAAATCTCCTGCAAATACCTTGTCTCCACTTTTCCAGTTCGTGATCTGGATCGCGAATTGCGGTGCTTGCTCGATGTTCTTCGAGGTAATGACATATTGGCAGGGATACCGAGCTTGGCCCTGCGCGATCCAGATCTGCCAATCGACATCCTTGGTCCGGAATGCAAGGTGATCGCACTCGGTGCCGCCGATAATGCCGCTTCCGAGATCCTTGGCGTCGATGACATCCGCGATCAGTTCATTATATGTGTCGGATGATAACAGATCCGCGATCGGAAGAGGCGAATCGTACTTGTTCTTCAGAATAGCTATCAGCGTATCGAGTGTTCCCGACATATCGACCTGAATATATTTGTTGGAATTCTTGCCGAGCACCGTGAACTTCGACCCGTCGAAGGAAATCTCGGTTTCCGCGAAACCACCGAGCCTCGTCGCGCGAAGTTTGTCGGGGCGGCTGACGTCGATGGTGCCCGAGCTTGCGAGTTGCAGCTTCTGATGTTCCTTCGTCACTATCTCGAAGCTGGTATCGAAGCCGAACGATATGGATTTCTGGGCGGCGAGGTAGTCGGACATCGCCCTCAGCATCTTCGCGGCTTCGGATCCTTCGACGTCGGACTCCAGACGAAGGAGTTCGACACGGCGATTCAGGGCCTTTCCCTCCGCTGTGTCGTTGCTGGCGGCCGGGCTGCGCTGGCCGATGCCAAATGTCTCGATCCTTGCTGCATCGATGCCGCGTTCGACAAGCGCCTGCTTGATCGCGAGTGCGCGGTCTTTCGATAGCACGTCGTTGTGAGCCGCGTCGCCGGTTGCATCGGTATGCCCGGTGATCCTGAGGCGCCAGGTCGGAAACTGCTTCAGCGTCGCTGCGATATCGTCGAGGAGAGGCATAGTGTCAGCCTGAATCATCGACTTGTCGAACTCGAAGCGAATGCCATAGAGGTCATAGGCGTTCTTCGTCGCGAGTGCTTGCTCCATCGCCTCCTTGCTGTAGGCGACCCCGTCTTGGGATTGCGACGGCAGATTCATGCCGAAATAGATCACCGCCGCGATTGCCGCCGACGTGAGAATTTTGCTGCGCAGATTCGGCCTAAAGTTCGACATCGTTGTCCCTCCATTGGTCGAACGCGCACGTGCCGGTGCCTGGGGCGCCGACCCACGTGTTCGCCACGTCAGTTCTGGGGCTATAAAATATAGAATCCCCACATGCGCGATGATGAGAACGTACTAATCGAATATTATGAAGTGAAGCGGGAAAAGCATCCGCAAGTCTGCGGCGACAGACTACCCTACATTCTTGCGTGAGGGTCTATATAGTTGGCAGAAGCTGAAATTTATATCACAAACTTAAATCGTTGTGAATTGACTTCTTTCGACAGGTTCAAATGCCGCCATACCGGCCTACTCGGCGATCCCGATGCGTATCGCGGGTTTTGTTCCACCAGTATGAGCGAACGGGAGCGGTCTGGAGTGAGGTATTGTCCTCATGGAACAGCGGCACGCCCCGACTGCGCGACAGAGCTCCCATGACCGGCAGATCCAGACTGCCCGACCTGAGGTGTAGGTTTGCAATGATAATTTACATCGGCACGTCAGGGCAGCCGTTGCTTCTTACAGAGCCAGCACCTGCTCATTTCAACCGCTGCCGCCAGCTGCGCCTTTGGCAGCGTGAAGCCGGTGGCCAACTGTTCGGGCGCTTTGGCCAAGGAGAGGCTCAAGTTCTGGATGCCAAAGGGTCCGGGCCGACAGACCGACGAGCCCGGACACGCTACGAGCCGGCTCCCCGCGCAGAGCAACGGGAAATCCACGAACGGTTTCCCCCATGACCTTAAACCGCTGCGCTCTTTTGCGGGAATTGCTTTAGCGGCCGCAGTAGCAGGCGGCAAAGGCGGCGGGCTCGGTGTAGCCGATGGCGCAGGCATAGGCTGGTAACTCGTCGCTCCCGAGCTCGCCGTGGCTGACATTGTAGAAGCGTCGGAACGGCGCGTCGGCTGCGCCTGCCGGTTGCAGCTGCTTCCACATCGCCTCGACAGCTGATGGCGTGAAGGCCCCCGCAGCGTAGGCCGCCGCGAACCGGTATTCCTGCTTCCATTCGGCCGCGGCGGCGGTCGCCGCGGTTTCGAGATTGGCGAGGTAGCGCGCCACGAAATCCGTCATCGCGCCCGAGGCACGGTCATAGGAAAACACCAGGAACCCCGGATTCTGGCCGAAGACGGGGCTGATCGCCGGCGCGATCTTCTCGGTGCCGATGACGGCGCCGGTTCGATCGCGCAGCAGCCGGTAGTCGTCGTGATGGTCGTGTCCGCTGAAGCTCGCCGTCACCGTGCCGGCGTAGCGCGCCAGCAGGCCGGTGAAGCGCGAGGCGAAGGGCTCGGCCAGCATCGGCACGATGCGCTCGCGGCAGGTCTCGCCTTTGGCTCTCAGCGTGCCATAGGCGTCGATGCCCGCCGGAATGTGGTGCATCAGCCAGACCTTGCGGCCGGCGGCCTCGGCCGTCGCCAACTGGCGTTCGAGCCAGGAAAGCATGGCGTGCGCCGCGTCGAGGCCGGTGGTGCCGCAGGCATTGCGGTACGCGGGCGACCACAGCGCATCGTCGAGCACCAGCAGGGTGGTGTCGGCCAGAGTCGGATGCGAGGCGGCGTAAAATCCGCCGGCGAGGTAGCTCTCGTCGAAATCCGCGGCGAGCAGGGACGATCCCACCAGTTCGCGCACCGTCTCGCGCGTCGCCTGGAGATAGGGGCCACCGGCATCGATCCGGTAGTCGCCGCAGCCTGAATCGGTGTTGCCGAGCGACAGCAATATCGGCTTGCCCGGCAGGGCCGCCCGCAGGCGGGCGGCAACGAAGAGCGTGGTCTTCACCGCGAAAGCGCGGCTCTCCGCCGAGCCGGCGCGGAAGCCGAAGGCGCTTTCGGTCCTGGCCGGAAAATCGTGGGCAAGCAGGTCGCCGGTGAGCAGCACGAAGTCGGAGCCGGCCGCGGCCCTGGAAATTTCAGCGAGCGCGGTTTCGAGGAGAGCGTGGTTGGTGTCCTCGCCCCAGCGCGACAGGCGGTGGCTGGGATCGGCGGCGAAATGGGCCGGCCATTCGGCGAGCGGCAGGCCGGCGAGAGCGCGGCTGCGCAAGGGCGGCTCGAACGGATTGAAGTGAATATCCGAAATATGGACGAACGCGGCGTCGAGGGGCCCCGACCGCGCGGCTCCGGGCAGAAGCAGCGCCAGAAACAGCATCGCGCTGGCCAGCGCGGCGATCAGCGCTGCCTGAGCGGTCACCGGCCTTGGAACAGACTTTGATGCGCGCATCTCACCATGTCGCAACGCCGGAGACCGCCAGCGGCCGGGGGCAGGCAGCGCCGGTCCTCAGCCTTTCCCGCCGGCGCGCGGCAGCACGAAGCGCTCGATGGCGTTGGCGACGCCATCCTCGTCATTGGGGGTGGTGACGAGATCGGCCTGCGCCTTCACCTCGGGCGCGGCATTGCCCATGGCGATGGCGAGCCCGGCGGTGGCGAACATCGGCAGGTCGTTATGCATGTCGCCGATCACCGCCACCTCGTCCAGCGGCACGCCGAAATGCCGGGCGAATTCGCGCACGGCATGACCCTTGTCGGTGCCGGGCGGGGTGAGGTCGAGATATTTGGCCTGCGAGCGCTTCACCGTGGCGCCGCTGCCCAGCATGGGCTGGAGATCGGCCTCGCAGGCCTCCAGCATGGCGAAATCGCTCGACGAGCCGACGATCTTGCCCGCCCGCGCAATATGGTCGCCGAAATCGCTCACCACGGTCGGCTGGAAGGCGACGGTGCGGATCTCGCCGGCGATGTACTGGTTCTGCGTGTCGGTGAGGAACCATTCATTGTCGGCGAACACCCAGATGGAGGCGCCGCGCTCGGCCATCACCGCGATGCCGGTCGCCGCGGCGTCGCGGGCGACGAAGTGCTGCTCGACGATCGAGAAGTCGCCGCGCAGGATCGAGCCGCCGTTGAAGCCGCCGAACAGGTCGAGGCCAAGCGCCTCGACGAGGATCTTCATGCCGCGCGGCGGACGGGCGGAGACCGCGACGAAGGGTACGCCGGCCTCGCGCAGGCGGCGCACCGCCGCGATGGTGCCGGGGGTCACGGTCTTCTGCTTGTCGACCAGCGTGCCGTCGACGTCGGAGACCATGAGCGAGATGCGCCCCGAGGGCGTCGACGGGCGGTGGGTATCGGAGGGGTTCATGGGGCACGGTTCCGTTCGAGCGACAGCCATTGGAAGCCGTCCTGCGCCAGCATCACATCAGACATTGCCGGGCCGCTGCTGCCGGCGGAATAAAACTGCACCTCGTCTTCGCCGCCGGCGACGGCGTCGATGATCGGTTCCACCGCCTCCCAGCCGGCCTCGATGGTATCGGCGCGCTGGAACAGGGTGGGATCGCCGCACAGGCAATCATAGATCAGCGTCTCGTAGCCGGTGGACGGCGCCGCCTTGAAGTAGTCGGTGTACTTGAAATCCATCTGCACCTCGGAGAGCCGCACCTTGCGGCCCGGCACCTTGGCGGCGAAGCGCAGCGAGACGCCCTCGTCCGGCTGCACATGGATCACCATCACATTCGGCTTCAGCGCGGTCGGCAGATGGCGGAACAGCACCCCCGGCGCGCGCTTGAACTGGATGACGATCTCGGTCCGCCGCGCCGACAGTGCCTTGCCGGTGCGCACATAGAAGGGCACCCCGTTCCAGCGCCAGGAATCGACGAAGCATTTCAGCGCCACATAGGTCTCGGTGCGGCTGTCGGGCGCGACATCCTGCTCGGCGCGATAGTCCTTCACCGCCTGGCCGTTGACGATGCCGGCGCGGTACTGGCCGCGCACCGCCGCGCCGATGGCGTCGCTCGGCTTCATGTGGCGGATCGCCTCGATCACCTTGGTCTTCTCGGTGCGCACGGCGTCGGCGTCGAAGGAGTTCGGCGGCTCCATCGCGGTCATGGCGAGCAGCTGGAACATGTGGTTGGGCACCATGTCGCGCAGGGCGCCGGTGGCGTCGTAGAAGCGCCCGCGCTTTTCAACCGTCACGGTTTCCGCGGCGGTGATCTGGATGTGGTCGATATATTCCTTGCTCCAGATCGGCTCGAAAATGCCGTTGCCGAAGCGCAGCGCCATCATGTTCTGCACTGTTTCCTTGCCGAGGAAATGGTCGATCCGATAGATCTGCCGCTCGTCCGCCACGGTCAGCAGCCGCTTGTTGAGCGCCCGCGCGGAAGGCAGGTCGGTGCCGAACGGCTTCTCGACCACGATGTGACGGAAGGCGCCCTCCGCCTCCTTCAGCAGGTCGGCGGCGCCGAGCTGCTCGGAGATGGCGGCGAAGAAGCGCGGCGCCACCGCGAGATAGAACACGGCATTGCCGGTCTGCCCGGCCCGCTGCTCCAGCCGTTCGCGGATGCGGCCATAGGTGGCGGGATCCTCGAAGTCGCCGGCGATGTAGCCGATGCGGCTTATCAGCCAGCTCCAGGTCGTGCCGCCGACGTCGCAGGAGCCGGGCAGGCCCTTGGTCGCCTCGGTGAGATAGGCCCGGTAGGCTTCCTCGCTCTGCTCGACCCGGTCGACGCCGATAATGGCGAAATCGTCGCTCAGCACGCCCTCATTGGCGAGGTTGTAGAGCGAGGGCAGCAGCAGGCGCTGGGTCAGGTCGCCGGACGCGCCGAAAATGAAGAAGGTGGATGCGGGAGCGGGCGCGGCATCCGGCGCCAGCACCTTCTGCCCGAGGACGACGGTCTCGCCAGCCATTGATCACTTGTCCATCTTGAATTCGGTATGGCCGCCGAACTGGAAGCGCATGGCCGAGAGCATCTTCTCGCCGAAGGTATGGTCCTGGCGCGAGCGGAAGCGGGTGTAGAGCGCGGCGGTGAGCACCTCGGCCGAGACCGCCTCCTCCACCGCTGCCATCACCGTCCAGCGGCCCTCGCCGGAATCGGCGACCTCGCCGGGGAAGGCGGAGAGCTGCTCGTCCTTGGCGAGCGCGATCGAGGTCAGGTCGAGCAGCCAGGACGACACCACGCTGCCACGGCGCCACACCTCGGCGATATCCGGCATGTTCAGCGTGTAGCGCTCATTCGCCGGCAGCGCGGTGGAATCCTTGTTCTTCAGGATCTCGAAGCCCTCGGCATAGGCCTGCATCAGGCCGTACTCGATGCCGTTGTGGATCATCTTGACGAAGTGACCGGCCCCGGCCGGCCCGGCATGGATATAGCCCTGCTCGGCGCGCGGATCGCGGCCCTCGCGGCCGGGCGTCAGCGGGATGTTGCCCTTGCCGGGCGCCAGCGCGGCGAGGATAGGGTCGAGGTGGTCCACGGCTTCCTTGGTGCCGCCGATCATCATGCAGTAGCCGCGCTCCAGGCCCCAGACGCCGCCGGACGTGCCGACGTCGACATAGTGGATGCCCTGGGGCTCCAGCGTCTCGGCGCGCCGGATGTCGTCCTTGTAGAAGGTGTTGCCGCCGTCGATGATGATGTCGCCGGGCGACATCAGGCCGGCGAGCGCGTTCACCGTCTCCTCGGTCGGCGCGCCGGCCGGCAGCATCACCCATACCGCGCGCGGCGCTGCCAGCTTCGACACGAGGTCGGCGAGATCGGCGGCGCCCGCCATGCCCTCGCCGGCGAGTTCGCCCACCGCCGAGGTGCTGCGGTCCCACACGACGCAGGAATGTCCCGCACGGGCGAGGCGCCGCGCGATGTTTCCACCCATCCGGCCGAGGCCGACGACACCGAGCTGCATATTCCCCTCCTGCTATCGTCGAACGGCGTGCCTTCGACGGCGCCATTCGAACCTGAAACGTCCTGTCGATCCCTTAAGGATCGCCGCGGCCTCTGCCTTTAGCGCGGAAAAGCCACAGCTCGATTACCGCATTGGTAGTCGCTTCGGCGTCGAGGCAGAAGCCGGGATCGCGCCGAAACCGCCTCACGCCTCGCGTGGCGCCCGGAATGTCGTCACGGGTCATGCCGGGCAGCCTTCTCGGCGCCCGTACCGGCGCCCGCTTTTTCCCGGATGAGGTCGATCAGCGCCCGCAGCCGTGCCGGCATGAGGCGACGGTGCGGGAAATACAGGCTGAGGCCGGGATAGGGCGGGCTCCAATCCTCCAGCACCGGGACGAGGCGCCCGGCCGCAATGTGCGGGGCAACCGACAGTTCGCCGAGATAGGCAAGGCCGGCCCCTTCGACGGCGGCTTCCACCATCAGGTCGGTGGCATCGAGCGTCAGGCTGCCGGGTGCGTCGATCAGCAGGCTTTCGCCGTGCCGCTCGAACTCCCAGCGGTAGAGCCGGCCGCCGGGCATGCGAAAGCGGATGCAGCGATGCTGCAGCAGATCGGCCGGCACTCGCGGCGGCGGCCGCGTCGCGAAGTAGCCGGCAGAACCCACCACGCGCGAGCGCAGCATCGGGACGATCGGCACCGCGACCATGTCGGGCGGCACCGCCTCCGCGAGCCGCACGCCGGCATCGAAGCCGCGGCCGGTGATGTCGACCAGTGCGTTCTCGGCGACGATCTCCAGCCCGATAGTCGGATAGCGGCGCGAATATTCCAGAAGCACCGGCGCCAGCAGGATGCGGGCGGCACCCGGCGACATGTTGAGCCGAAGCGTGCCGGTGGGGAGGCTGGATTGCGCGCCTGCCTGTTCCAGGGCATGGCCGATGGTCGCGAGGGCGGGGCTCACATCGGCCACCAGCTGTTCCCCAGCGGCGGTGAGCGAGACGCTGCGGGTGGTCCGGTTGAACAGCCGCACCGCGAGACGCTCCTCCAGTGCCGCGATGGCATGGCTGAGCGCCGAGGAGGACATGCCGAGCTCGCGGGCGGCGGCCCGGAACCCGCCATGGCGGGCCACGGCGGCCACCGCTTCCAGTTCCGCCAGGCTCGCCTTCATTGCGCGATATAGTTCATCAAGCTGTACCTCAGCGTACATCTTATAAGATCAATTGTGCCGCACCAGCTCCTTTCCCGACACGACAGGAGTTCGTCATGCGCATCATCGACAGGATCTATATCGGCGGCCAGTTCGTCCCGCCGCAGGGCGAGGAGCAGGCGCCGCTCTTCAATCCGGCCACCGAGGAGCAGATCGGCACGGTGCATCTCGGCAATGCGGGGGATGTCGACCGGGCGGTCGCCGCCGCCAAAAACGCGCTTCCGGTCTTCGCGCGTACCTCCAAGGCCGAGCGGATGGCGATGCTGGAGCGGCTCAACGCGGCGGTATCGGCGCGCGGCGACGATCTGGCGGCGGTGATGCGGGAGGAGTATGGCGCGCCGGCGGCCTTCGTCGATTATTCGTCGAAGCGCGCCGGGTCGGTGTTTCTCGACATGGCACGCACGCTGGAGGGCTATGCCTTTCGTCGCCGCATCGGCACTGCCGATGTCGAGATGCTGCCCTCCGGCGTCGTTGCCGCCATCACCCCGTGGAACAGCAATTACGGCTTCATCTGCGCCAAGCTCGCCACCGCCGTCGCCGCCGGCGCGCCGATCGTGATCAAGCCGTCGGAAATGAGCGCGCTGCAGACGCAGATCATCGCCGAATGCCTGCATGAGGCCGGCCTGCCTCCCGGCGTGCTCAACATCGTGAACGGCTATGGAGACGTCGTCGGGGCGGCGCTGAGCACGCATCGCGACGTTGCCAAGATCACCTTCACCGGATCCACGGCGACCGGCCGCGCCATCCTGCGCGCCGCCGCCGCGACCCTGAAGCGGGTGACGCTCGAGCTCGGCGGCAAGAGCCCGAACATCATCCTCGACGATGCCGATCTCGATCGCGTCATCCCTCAGGTTCTGGCGATGGGCTTCATCAATAGCGGCCAGGCCTGCATCGCCGGCACGCGCATCCTCGCGCCGCAGAGCCGGCTGGAAGAGATCGAGGCCCGGCTGGTGGCCGCGCTCGCCGCGTTCAAGGCGGGCGACGGAGCCGACCCGGCGGTGCGGATCGGCCCGATGGTAAGCCGCAGGCAATGGGAGCGCGTGCAGTCCTATATCCGCCTCGGCCAGCAAGAGGGCGCCCGCCTGCTGGCCGGCGGCGAGGGACGGCCGGAGGGGCTGGAGCGCGGCTGGTTCGTGCGGCCGACGATCTTCGCCGATGTGCGAAACGACATGCGGATCGCCCGCGAGGAGATTTTCGGGCCGGTGCTCGGCCTCATCGGCTATCGCGACGAGGCGCACGCGATCGAAATCGCCAACGACACCGATTACGGCCTCAGCGCCTATGTGTTCGCCACCGACATCGGCCGCGCCAAGGCGGTGGCGGAGCGGATCGAGGCCGGCCGCGTCGTGATCAACGCGGCGCCGCACGAGCCGCAGGCGCCGTTCGGCGG
Organism: Ancylobacter defluvii; assembly: GCF_018390605.1. Classification (GTDB taxonomy): domain Bacteria; phylum Pseudomonadota; class Alphaproteobacteria; order Rhizobiales; family Xanthobacteraceae; genus Ancylobacter; species Ancylobacter defluvii. Next base: position 11,677 of record NZ_JAHBGD010000011.1, on the reverse strand, counting down.
CTTCAAGCAATCGGGGATCGGCCGGGAGTTCGGCGTCTTCGGCCTCGAGGCGTTTCTCGAGTCCCGCGCGGTGCTGGCATGACGATGGCCCCCTTAGAAGACAAGCCGGTCGCGCTGGTGACCGGCGCCAATCAGGGCCTCGGAAAGGAGGTGGTCCGCCAGCTCGGCCGCTGCGGCATGACGGTCTATCTCGGCAGCCGGGACATGGCGCGCGGCGCGGCGGCGGCCGAGGAACTGGCCGCCGAGTCGCCCGACATTGTTCCGTTACGCGTCGACGTGACCAATGCGGAAACCCTCGCCCTCGCTGCGGAGACGCTCGGGGCGCGCCATGGCCGGCTCGATGTGCTGGTGGCCAATGCCGGTGTGCTCCATCGGATGCCGGCGCTGGAGACGACGGCGGCGAACATGATGGCGACCTATGACACCAACGTCTTCGGCGTGGTGCGAACCATCGAGGCGATGCTTCCGCTGCTTCGGTCGGCGCGGCATCCGCGCGTCGTCACCCTCGCCAGCACCAGCGCCTCGCTGGCCTTGTCCAGCGATCCCGCGACGATGTTCGGCCGGTCCGACACCATCGTCGCCTATGCGTCGTCCAAGGCGGCGGTGACGATGCTCACCGTCCAGTATGCCAATGCCTTCCGGCGGCAGGCTGGCTATGCCCACATCAAGATCAACGCCGCCACCCCCGGGCATATCGCGACCGGGTTGAACGACTATGCCGGCACCCGCACGGTGGAACAGGGCGCCGCCATCGTGCTGACGCTGGCGACCTTGCCGGATGACGGTCCTAGCGGCGGCTTCTTCAACGATGCCGGTAGCGTGCCGTGGTATAGACTCGCCGGGCGCCTGAAAGGGGGCGTCCGGCGTTCCGTCCGATCCTCGACGGCGGCTAGGTGTGGGGCGCCGCCGCGAGGTTCAGCCGCCGGGTGATGCCGATATTGTTCAGGAAGTGTCCGTCATGGCTGACGACGAGCAGCGCGCCGTCATAGGCGAGGAGCCCGGCTTCGATGGCTTCGATGGAATCGATGTCGAGATGGTTGGTCGGCTCGTCCAATAGGAGCAGCGACGGCGGCCGGGCGCCCCCGAGCACGCAGGCGAGCCCGGCGCGCAGCGACTGCCCGCCGCTCAGGGTGCCGGCGAGCTGGAGCGCCGCCCGGGCACGGAACTGGAAGCTGGCGAGCGCCGAGCGGCAGGCGTTTTCGCCGGCGCCGGGGTTCAATCGCTTGAAATTGTCGAAGATCGTCGCCGCCGGATCGAGAAGGTCGACGCGCTGGTCCAGCATGGCGCGGTCGGGCACGACGAAGACGCGGCCGGCGCACGGTGCGAGAGCGCCGGAGATCAGCTTCAGCAGCGTGGACTTGCCGGCGCCGTTCGGCCCCACGAGACCGACGCGCTCCGGCCCGGTCATCGCAAAGCACAGATCGCGGATCACCGGAGCCGCGGCGAGGTAACCCGCCGTCACGTTTTCCAGCCGCACCACCTGCCGGCTTGCCGGCAGCCCGGTAGGCGGCAGGGTGATCGCCAGTTTCTGCAGGACTTCCACCCGGGCCTGCGCCTCCGCCGTCGCCTCCAGCGCCTGCGCCCGCTGGCGGTCGGCGAGGCGCACGCCGCTGCCGCGGCTGGCCTCGGCGTTGCTCTTGCGCCCGCCCGCCAGGATCCGCGGAAGGTCGCCGCGCGCGCCTTTGCGGGCACCTGCGGCGTCGCGACGATCCTTGCGCTCGGCGGCGAGCTGCGCCTTCCGGCCGGCTTCGGCCAGCTGGCGCTCGGCATGGGCGAGATCGTGCTGCGCTGCCGCGAGCTCGGTGGCCTTGCGCGCCCGATACGCGCTCCAGCCGCCGCCATAGCGCGTTGCGCCGAGCGAGGTCAGCTCGACGACGGCATCGACATGTTCGAGCAGCTCGCGGTCATGGCTGACGAGGACCGCGCCGGACCGCCAGCCGGCGACGAGATCTATCACCGCCTCGCGGCCGCTGCGATCGAGATTGTTGGTCGGCTCGTCCAGCAGCAGGAAGTCGGGCTCGGGAAAGATCGCGGCGGCAAGGCGCGCCCGCGTTGCCTGTCCTCCCGATAGCTGCGCCAGCGGGGTGTCGGCATCGATCTGCAGCCCGACGCGGCCAAGGGCGGCGGCGAGCCGCTCTTCCAGCGTCCAGTCGATGTCGATCAGCTCATCGGCCGTCGCCATGCCGGCCGTGGCGCGGCGCAACGCCGCCAGCGCCGTCGAGACGCCGAACAGATCGGCGATCGTCTCCCGTGGATCCAGCTGCGCCGCCTGCTTGAGGAAGCTCACCGTGCCGATCACGCCGACATGGCCGGCCAATGGGGTGCGTTCACCGGCGATGAGCTGCAACAGCGTCGACTTGCCGACGCCGTTGCGGCCGACAAGGCCGACGCGCTCGGTTCCCAGCACGAGATCGAGGCTGGAAAACAGCGGCCGCCCGTCGGGCGTCGCATAGGAGAGATCGGTCAGACGGATCGTCGCCAATGCTGTCAGTCTCCCTGGATAACGGCACGAAGTCGTGCTTTTATCGACATCGACCCGAAAACGCAACGATGCCGTGCTGTTTTCCGGGATGAGGGATCGATGACGCAGGGCACGAGAAGGCTGGGCGAGAGAAGGTCGGGCGGCCGGCCGAGCAAGGAGCAGGCCGCCGCACTCGGCGAGCACGTCCTCGATGGCGCTCGCGCGGTGTTCTGCCGGAAGGGCGTCGTCAATACCTCGCTCGATGAGATCGCCCTTCAGCTCGGGGTCTCCAAGCACACGATCTATCGCCGCTACCCGAACAAGGACGCGCTGCTCGAGGCGGTGATCGAGCGCGACATTCAGCGCTTCAGGGAAGCGCTGCTGGCGGCCTCGACGGAAGCGGCGGCGCCGGGGCCGCTCGCGGCGCTCCAGCATGTCGCGTGGCGCTATGTCGAGATCGGCTCGTCGCGCGAATACGCCGCCTTCTATCTCTCGATCTGTGCCGAGGCGGCGATCTCCGCCACATTGCGTCGCCAGTTCGCCGCCTGGTCGCAGGCGGCGCTGGAGCCGCTGGTGGCGGCCATCACATCGGCAACCGTCGCCGGCCTCCTGCGGGCCGGAGACCCGCAGCTTGTCAGTGAAATTCTGGTGGATCTGCTCGAGGGCGTGAATAACCGGGCCCGTCTGCGCGACGATCTGGACGCGGAATGTCAGGGGTTGGAGGCGATGTTCGAGCAGCGATGGCATGTGTTCCTCGCCCTGATGGCCGAAGGTGTCCGCTCATCGTGACGCGGACCGAAAATGCGCCGTCGGCCTTTCGCGCCCGCGGTAGACCATGGCCACCGGCGTCACGGTTCGAGCCGGGTTCGGGATCGTATCCGCGTGTGTCTGCCGCCGGCAGGGAGACGCAGGGCTACATCTCGGGGCCTCTGCCGACACAGGTCAGATGCCCCCAGCCGGCATGACATCGGCAACCGCAGAGCGCCTGCGCCCGACCGATGGAGTTGCCCCATGTCTTCCGGCCCCATGTCTTCCGGCCCCACCTCCGCCAGCCAAACGGCTTCCGGCCATACGTCCTCCCATGGGCTGAGCCCGACCCGGCGTGGCCTGCTGAAGTCGGCGGCGGCGCTGGCGATGCTCGGAGCCCTGCCGGCCCCGCTGCGCGCGCAGGACGCTCAAGCAACGCCGGACGGCATCCGGCCCTTCAAGGTTGCCATACCGGAAGCCGACATTGCCGATCTGAAGCGCCGGCTCGCGGCCACGCGCTGGCCGGAAATCGAAACCGTGCGCGACGCCTCCCAGGGCGTGCAACTGGCCAAGTTGCGGCCGCTGACGGAATACTGGCAAGCGTCCTATGACTGGCGCAAGATCGAGACCCGCCTCAACGCGCTGCCGATGTTCGTCACCGAGATCGACGGGCTCGACATCCAGTTCATCCATATCCGCTCGCCGCATGCGCGGGCGATGCCGATGATCATGACCCATGGCTGGCCGGGCTCGATCCTCGAATTCATGAAGGTCATGGAACCGCTCACCGATCCGACACGGCATGGCGGCAGCGCCGAGGATGCCTTCCATCTGGTGGTGCCGTCGATTCCCGGCTTCGGCTTTTCCGGCAAGCCGACCGCGACCGGGTGGGGCTCCGATCATATCGGCCGCGCCTGGGGCGTGCTGATGGCGCGGCTGGGCTACCGGCGCTTCGTCTCGCAGGGCGGCGACTGCGGCTCGGTCATCTCGCATCGCATGGCGCTGCAGAAGGTGCCGGGGCTGATCGGCATCCATGTCAACATGCCCGGTACCGTTCCCAAGGAGATCGCCGCGATCCTGGCGGCGGGAGGGCCGCCGCCGGCCGACCTCACCCCGCCGGAGCGGGAAGCCTTTGCCGCGCTGGACGTTTTCTATCGCGACAGTTCCGGCTATGCGAGCATGATGGTCACGCGGCCGCAGACCATCGGCTATTCGCTGGTGGATTCGCCCGTCGGCCTCGCGGCGTGGATGTATGAGAAGTTCCAGACCTGGACCTATAGCGGCGGCGATCCCGAGCGGGTGCTGAGCAAGGACGAGATGCTGGACGACATCTCGCTCTATTGGCTCACCGGCACGGGCGCCTCGGCGGCACGGATCTATTGGGAGGATCATTCGAACAACTTCAATGCCGTCGATATTCCCGAGCTGCCGGTGGCGGTGACGGTCTTTCCCGGCGAGATCTACAAGGCGCCGCGCAGTTGGGCCGCGCGCTGCTACCACAACCTCGTCTATTTCAACGAGGCGAAGAATGGCGGGCATTTCGCCGCCTGGGAGCAGCCGGAATTGTTCGTGGAGGAAGTGCGGGCGGCCTTCCGTCCGCTGCGCTGAACCTCTGGCCCGGCTTGGGGCCACGCCTGTCGCGTCTTCCCGCGGGCGACACGACAGGCGCCGTCACGCATTCGCCGTGGTGACATAAGGCAGCGCCTGCCAGATCCCCACCGCCGCCGAGTCCAATACCGGGATCGGCAGGCCGCTGGGCAGCCGGCCCGCAAGCCGGTGCCCGGCGAGGTTGGTGCTCCACACCAATATGGCGTCGAGACGGGCCGCCGCGGCGAGACGCAGCGCGTGATCTTCGATTTCCTCCGGGGTCACGCGTGCTGCTTCGAAATTGTCCTGGATGCCGAGATTGTGCCCCACGACGATCTCGATACCCTCGCGGCCGAAGGTCTGTTTCAGCCGCTGGCCGTCGCGATCGTCGCCCTGCGCCACCAGCCCGATGCGGCGCAGGCCGCGACGGGTGAGATAGTCGACCGTGGCGAGCGCCGTCGTGGTGCAGGGGATGCCGGTTTCCTCCTCAAGCGCCGAGGCAAGCCGCCGGTCCGGCTCGAAGCCGATCAGCGCGCCGCGCGTCGCGTTCCAGAGGATCACATCCGGACGGGCCTGCGCCAGCATCGCCGCGGCCTGCCGGAACGACGCCATGTCGTAGCCGTCCGGCGGGTGGCCGGCATAGGGCACGCGGGTGAAGCAGGCGTCGATGCCGGGCAACTCGTCGAGGATCGACCGCGTAACACGCTCGACGACGCGGTTCGACGACGGCAGGATGATCCCGATCGCATGGGGCGTGAGCATGTGATGGTGGTTCACTGTTCGCGCACCACCAGCGTGCGCTCGGCGGACCAGCGCGCGGTCCATATCTCGCCGGGCCGGGGGCTCAGCGTCCCCGCCTCCTCGATCGGCACCGATACCTGAAACTCGCCGTTGCTGCCGTTCTGCATCCATACCGACAGCACCTGGCCCTTGAACAGGCTGCGCCGGATGGTGCCGGACAGCGTGTTGGGCGCGGCGGGCTGTTCACCCGGCGACAGCCGCACGCTTTCGGGGCGTATCGCCACCGCCACCCGATCCGTCGCCGAGAAGTCGTTGGCAACGGTGCTCGCGAAAAGGTGCCCGCCCGCCGATCTGAGCAGCGTGTGATCGCCGGTCTTCTCGACGATGCCGGCGGCGATGAAGTTGGAGCTGCCGATGAAGTCGGCGACGAAATGCGACACCGGCCGCTCATAGATGGCGCGGGCATTGTCCACCTGCTCGATGCGTCCGCCGCGCATCACCGCGATCTGGTCGGCGAGGATGAGCGCCTCCTCCTGATCGTGGGTGACGAGTATGGTGGTGAGGCCCAGCTCGTTGCAGAGCTGGCGCAGCTCGATCTGCATCTCCTCGCGCAGTTTCTTGTCGAGGGCGCCGAACGGTTCGTCGAGCAGCAGCACGCGCGGGCGGTAGACGATGGCGCGGGCCATGGCGACGCGCTGCTGCTGGCCACCGGACAGCGCCGCCGGCATGCGGTCCTCGAAGCCGGCGAGCCGCACGAGAGCCAGCGCCTCCCGTGCGCGCCGCGTGGTTTCCGTCTTGGAGGCGCCGCGCATGGCGAGGCCGAACGCCACGTTCTCCAGCACGCTGAGGTGCGGGAACAGCGCGTAGTTCTGGAACAGCATGCCGAGATTGCGCCGATGCACCGGAAGCCCGGTGATCGGCGCGCCGTCTATGGTGATCTCGCCGGCCGAGGGCTGGACGAGGCCGGCAATCATCCGCAGCGTCGTGGTCTTGCCGCAGCCGGAGGGGCCGAGCAAAGCGAGGATCTCGCCGCCGGCGGCGTTGAGGTTGACGTCGCGCACCACCTGGGTGGTCCCGTAGCTGCGGCAGATGCCGGTGAGGCGGACCTCGCCGCCACCCGCTGATGTTGCTGTTGCCATCTCGTTTCTCCGATGGGGCGCGGTGTCCGTGGTGGTTCATCCGCGGTGGTTCGGCGGCGGCGATCAGACCGCGAAGATGCCGTTCATCTTCTCGGTCCAGCCGGAGCGGCGGGCATTGATGTATTCCCAGTCGGGCGTGAACAGGCCGCGCTTGTCCATCTCCTCGACCGGATAGGCGATGTATTTCAGCGTTTCTGGCGAGAACTCGATCCCCGACACCGGCGGCGCGGTGAAGGCGTATTCCGAGAACGCCTTCTGAACCGAAGGCTCCAGCATGCGGTTCATGAACGCGACGGCGAGGTCCCTGTTCGGCCCGCCCTTCACCAGCACCTGGCAGTTGTTGCCGGCAAAGCTGCCCTCCTTCGGGAAGCTCATGGTCACCGGCGCCTTCTTGGCGGTGTAGGGGTAGATGTATTTGGAGAGTTCCAGCAGCCCGATATCGGCCTGGCCCTGGGCGACCTCGTTGGCGGCCTGCGGGCCGTTGTCGAACAGGTTCATGATGTTGGGCTTCAGCTCGGCGACCTTGTCGAAGCTGTCGTCGATCAGATACTGCGCCTGCGCGAACGGCTTGCCCGACTTCACCGACGCCGCGACGATGAGGAAGAACACCGAAGGCGTGTTCTTCGGGCTGACCAGCTTGAGCTTGCCGGCAAATTCCGGCTTCCAGAGCTCGGCATAGCTGTCGGGCGGGGTGATCGAGGTGTTGTGGAACATGCTGGCCACCGAGATCGCCAGCGCCGTGCCCCAGCCATCGAAGCCGAAGCGCGGATAGAGGCTGGCGAGCGCGGGCATGTCGCTTGCCGGCAGCTGTTCGATCAGCCCCTCGCTCTTGCAGATCGGGATCGCCACGTCGTCGATGAACATGACGGAGAATTTCGGATTGGCCTTGGTCGCCCGCATCTTGCCGACATTGGCGAGGGTGAAGCCCTCTTCCGCCGTGACCTTGCAGCCGAAGTCCTTCTCGAAGGCCGGGATGATGTTCTTCTTGACGAACTCGCCCTGCGAGCCGCCCCAGATGCCGATCTGGATTTCCTTGCCCTGCGCCCAGCCATTGCGGACGAACCCCATCGGGGCGGCCAGCGCGCCGGCACCGAGAACGAGCTTGCCGAAGCTACGGCGAGATATCTGTGTCATGACCTGTTCCCTGTTCTGGTTGGTGTGGGCCGCCGTCAGCTCGCGAGCCGCGCCAGGCTGAGCCCGAAGACTTTTTCGATGACGAGCACGAGAAGGAGGGCGAAGACGATCATCAGCGAGGCGATGGCGGCGATCGACGGATCGAAGGAGCGCTCGATGACGGTGTAGAGATAGAGCGGCACCGGGAAGTGGTTGCCGTCGGCAAGCCACATCGAGATCGGGTAGTCGTCGAAGGAGACGATGAAGCAGAAGATGCCGCCCGCGAGGATGCCGGGCCGCACCTGCGGCCAGATCACCTTCGTCGCCACAAGGTGCGGCGGCGCGCCGAGCACGGCGGCGGCATCCTCCAGGTTGCGGTTGACCAGGAGCAGGCTCGCCGACACCGAGCGGATCACATAGGGCAGGCAGACCACCGTGTGGCCGATCACCAGCTGCAGCATCGTCGCCCGCGAGCCGAGCAGGGCGAAGAGCTGCAGCAGCGCGACGCCGGTGACGATGAGCGGCACGATGAGCGGCGACAGGATGAGGCCGAGAACGGCATCCTGCCCCGGCACCCTGTAGCGGGTGAGCCCCGCGGCGCAGGGCACGCCGAACGCCAGCGACACCAGGGTGACGATCGCCGCCAGCTCCAGCGAGAACAGGAAGCTGCCGCGCGCTTCCGGATTGGCGAGCACCTCGGCATACCATTTCAGCGTGAAGCCCTGCGGCGGGAACACGATGTAGGGCGTGTCGGACACCGACATCAGCAGCGGCACGACCAGCGGCGCCACCACCATGAGCAGGATGACGCCGACGACGATCTTGAGCAGGGGACTGACGGTCTCGTTCATCGGGCGGTCTCCTTCAGCGTGCGCCGGCGGTCCAGCGCGCGAAGCGCCGGCTGACGAGCTTGAGGAAGATGAGGTTGGAGGCGAGCACCATGGCGATCAGCAGGGTCGAGATCGCCGCGCCGAACGGCCAGTCGTTGAGCGTCAGGATCTGCTGTTCGATCAGCGTGCCCAGCAGCGGCGAGAAATTGCCGCCGAGGATCTGCGGCGTGACATAGGCCGCCGCGCTCAGCGAGAACACCAGCGAGACGCCCACCGCGAGGCCGGGCAGGCTGAGCGGCAGGATCACCCGCGTCAGCACCGCAAGCCGCGTGGCTCCCGCCACCCGCGCCGCCTCCTCGACCGAGCGGTCGATGCGGCCGATGGCGCCGGCGATCGGCATCACCATGAACGGCAGGTAGACGTGGACGCAGGCGATCAGCACCGCCCATTCGGTGTAGAGCAGCACCGGCGGGTTGCTGACGCCGACCAGCTTCAGCAGCCAGGCCAGCGCGCCGGTCTTGTTGAGGATGGCCTGCCAGCCATAGGAGCGCACCACCACGTTCACCAGCAGCGGCGCCAGAATGGTGATGGTGACGAGGCGGGCCAGCGAAGGGCCGCCACGGGCGATGGCGATGGCCAGCGGATAGGCGAACACCGCCGCGAACAGGCTGGTCATCAGCGCGATGCGTATCGTGCGCATCAGGATGCGGAAATAGAGATCGGAGGCGTAGAGCCGGACATAGTTCTCCAGCGTGAAGCCCTCGACCGTCACGCCCTCGACCACGTGCGCCGTCAGGCTGAGATGCACCATGGTGAGCACGGGCCACACGAACCAGACGGCGAGGAACAGCACGGTGGGGGCGACCAGCAGATAGCCGGTGTAGCGGGTGCCGGCGAGAAGCTCCCAGGCGCGCCCGGCGAGGCGCGCGGCCAAGGGCTCGCCCGGCACCTCCTGCCCGACATCGGCGCCGGAAACGGTGTGGGCGGGCAGGGAGCGGGTGGGCACGTCGATGCTCTCAACGCGGCTCATCGGCGGTTCCCGTTCGACACTGGAGGATGGTTGGGCCGGGACGTCGCGGCTTGTCTTGCAAGGATGATTCCGCCACAAATGCGTTGCCGTCCAGCGTAGATTAAGCAACAGTTCATTCGAATAATTGGGATGGTTCGATGGCCCGCGCCTTTCTGGTTCCCGCCTCGCTGCGCTATCTCGATCAGGTGGCGCGCTCCGGCTCGATCCAGAAGGCGGCGAAGGAGCTGAACGTCGCGGCCTCGGCCATCGACCGGCAGATCCTGCTGCTGGAACAGGAGCTCGAGGTCGAGCTGTTCGAGCGGGTGCCGCGCGGCATGCGACTGACCGCCGCCGGCGATGCGCTGGTCACGCTCGCCCGGCGCTGGCGCGCGGACGAGCGGCGGGTGGCCGCCGACATCAAGCAGTTGCAGGGGCTGGACCAGGGCCATGTGCGGCTGGTGGCGATGGACAGCCATGCCAATGGCCTGCTGCCGCGCTTCATCGAGCGGCTGGCGGTCGAACAGCCGCGCATCTCGCTGGAGGTCGAGATCGCCAGCCCGGATGACGCGCTCTCGGCCCTGCTGGCCGGTGGCGCCGATATCGCGGCGATCTTCAACCTGACGCCGCGCCGCGACGTGCATGTGCACTGGAGTTCGGAGTTGCCATTCGGCTGCGTGGTGTCGCCGGCCCATCCGCTGGCGAAGGGCGAGACGGTGAGCCTCCAGGAGGTGGTTGCCTACCCGATCGCGCTGCAAAGCAAGGCGTTGATGATCCGCCGCTATCTCGACGCCCGCTATGGCTGGCTGTTCGCCGACCCGCAAAAGGCGCTGGTCACCAATTCCCTGCAACTGGTGAAGCAGCTGGCGCGCGGGGGGCGCTACGTGGCCTTCACCTCGGAGCTGGACGCGGCACCCGAGCTTGCCGCCGGAACGCTGCGGTTCCTTCCCGTGCGGGACAAGGGCGCCGAGCCGCAAACCGTTTCCGTCGCGATCGATGCGAGAAAGCCGCTCTCGCGTCTCGGTCGCATCGTTGCCGATCTGCTCACCGACGAGATCCGGGCATCGCTGCGGGACGCCCGGGCGGCGGGAGTGGCCGCGATGCCGGCTAACGAGGAAATTCGGCAGGGGTCGGAAGAGGCAACATAGCGCGCATCTTCCACACGTGATTCCCCCGTGCAGGTGATCGGCCTCGGCTCAATGGCGAGTGCCGCACGGATTGGCGCGGAGTGTCATGCCCGAGGCAGTAGGAAGGCGCGGCTGCGAACAGCGGCGCCTTCCGGTCTCCGATACTCAGCGCCACGTATACCAGCAGCTGCGGAACGGGCGTCCCCAGCGATCGCGGCGCCAGCCGCACACACGCCGCCGCCGGCGACGGTTACGGCGGCGCCAGTAGCCGCGCGGCGGGCCGGGCGGGCCCCATCCGCCACGGGGTGGCCCCCAATATTGCGCCTCCTCGACGACGGTGCCATCCGGCGTCGCGGCGGCTGCGGGGTCGGAGGGGGCGAGGTTCTTCAGCTGATCGAGGGGCGTCGCCTCGGCCGAGGCGACGAGCGCGAAACCGGCCGTAGCCCCGGCGCCAATGACGCCGGCGAGGCCGAGGAGGAATCCACGTCTATCCACTTTACTCTCCCACAAGGGGACGTCTCCGCTCCGCGCGGAGGCGGCCGAACACCGCCTTAACGCGCGAAGGATGACGAGGGTTTCGCCGACCCGGGAGTCAGGGTCGTCCCGCTTCGCGTCATCAGCCGGGCAGAAACACGGCCGAAGGAAGCCTTCCGCAGGGAGAAGTCGGGAAATCGGAGGCGAGGGCGGCGTGGTTCCCGTCCCGACGGTGGCGAGGCGTGGCGGAACTCATCCGGGATGGCGGCCGAAGTCGAGCACGGCGCCCGCCTGCGGCGGAAGCGAGTGTAGCGGTAGCATAATATGCCTGCACAGGCAGCTCGCTGCCGAGAGGATCGCGGCGGCCGGCCATTTTCGTCCGCTGCCGGCCGATCGTCTAGGTCGGATCGACATTCATTTGAGCCAGATCATGGCGCCAGCGAGATGAACGA
>NZ_JAHBGD010000010.1 GCF_018390605.1 Ancylobacter defluvii | reverse complement strand
TCTATGAATCAGCGATTACCTCGGATGGGAATCCTGAATGTCGATCCGCTCTAGCGGATCGGCGCCGCCACCACCCAGCGCGCCCGGTCGTCTGCTTCCGCGCCGGACCGGGATTGTTCCCCACCATCGATCCGGGTCGGGCTGCCTAGAGCAGCTGGGCGACCTCGAAATGCATGCCGTCCGGCCGGGTGTTGAAATGCCCGCCCCAGTAGAAGCCGTGCTTGTTGGCGAGCGGCACCAGCTCGCGCAGGCACCCCTTCTCGCCCATGGCCGCCGGCTCGACGCCGAGCTGGTTCCACGCCGCGTTGATGTCGAAGGCGGTGCCGAAGGCGTGGTTGGACAGCTTGGTGGTGCTCTTGCGCTGGAAGCGCGCCACGAAGGCGCCGTCATAGGTGAGAATGCGGTCGATGAGGCCGGCCTTCTCCCATTCCAGCCACAGCGCTACCAGTTGTTCCCTGGCCCTTGCATGGAAGCGCATGGTCAGCGGCCCCGGCTTGCCGCGGAAGCTCTGCAGCGGGATCTCAACCTTGACGATGTTCTTCGCCTCCCAGTCGCCGAGGATGCGGACGTTCTCGGGATTGCCGGCGACCGGGGCATGCTGGAACTGGAAGGTGCCGAACAGTTTCTGGCGGTCCTCCAGCGAGAGGAGCGGGCGGAAGGCGGGGCGCGGCGGGAAATCCGGCGAGGAGACGTCCAGCGTGGCCGGCGGCGGAGCGGTGCCGACCAGTTCCTGCGCGAAGCTCGGGCAATCGCGGACCTTGCCCCAGTCCTCGTCGTCGGACACCCGCATGGCGTCGTTGAACCAGGCGACGAAGCGGTCGATATGCTGGCCGGTGCCACGCGGGAAGCAGTGCAGCTTCCAGCGATTGGCCGCGGCGTCGTCGCGCTTGAGCGAGCCGGCATTGTAGGCGGCCGAGACGCGCGGCGGATCGAGCTGGGTGGAGCTGCGCTGCTTGGCGATATAGGCGGTGCCGGCATCGATCGACATCGCCGGATCGAGCAGTTCGTCGGCCCTGAGCCCGGCGCGGCCGGTGGCGTCGCGCGCCGTCTTCACCAGTGTCTGCATCAGCCCGACGCTTTCGTCGTTGATCTGCGGCTCCGGGCGGCGGGCATTGGGGTTGCCGGAGCTCTCGGTGGCGATGGTGGCGACGATCAGCTCCACCGGCACGCCGTATTTCTTCGCCGAGGCGGCGCAGAACGGGCCGAACTTGTCCCAGATGGTGCTGACGGTGGTGGGATCGCCGGGCGTGCCCTCCGCCCGCGCGCCGTCAATGGCGATGCCGGCCGGCGTCAGCGCCCAGCTTACCCCGTCCGGGAAATGCCGATGCGGATGGATCAGCTTCGGCATCAGCTCGGTGAGCACGCTGGCGCTCATCGGCTTGGCGGGTTCGGGCGCGGGCTCTTCGGCCGGCGTCGCCACCACGACCGTACCGGCAGACGCGCCGGTCGCCACGCCGGCAACGGCGCCATCCTCGTCGACCACCACCGCCGCCGACTTGGTCTGCGACACGGTCTTTGCCACCTGCTCGACGGTGCGCCGGTTCTGCTGCGCCTGGCGCTCCTGGCTCTCGGTATTGCGCTCCTGCAGATTGGCGGCGAGCACATCCTTGTTGCGCGAGCTTTGCGAGGAGCCGAGCCAGAAGCTCATCACCGTGGCGAAGGCGGCGGCGAGCGCGCCGACGCAGATATTGATGATCTGGATGACGAAATCGGAGCGCGGCTGCACCAGCGCGGCGATCTGCGCCGGCTCGAGCGTCTTGATGATATCGGAAGAGCCTTCCGGGAAGGTGAAGGGCTCGGGCGCCTCCAGCTGGTTCTTCAGCAGCAGGAACAGCGTCAGCACCAGGAAGAAGCCGATGGTGACGATGTAGGAGATCACCATCGGCGTGCGGGCGACGATGGTGTCCTTGTCGATGAGCGAGCTCAGCAGCTGCCGCGCGCCGGTGGTTTCGGCGAGATCCTGCTGCCGCTGGTCCAGCGCCGCCTTCTCGGTGGCGACCAGTTCGTCGAGCCGGGCCTTGTGGGTGGCGAGATCGCGATCCAGCGCATCCTTGCGGGCCTGGGCCTCCTCGGCGATCTCGTCGCGCCGGCGCTGTGTCTCGGCGTCGAGCGCCAGCTTCTTCTCTTCGGCGACGATGCGGGCGAGGGCGAGCCGCAATTCGGCGGCGGCGGCGGGATCCTGATCGACCTTCTCCTGCGCCGCGACGGCGTCGATCGATCCCGTCGTCTTGGCGACGGCGTTGACCACGGCGTCGGCAACTTTCTCGCCGCGCTCGCCGACGAGGAAGTCGAGCAGGCTGGGAAGCAAGTTACCGGCAAGCAGGATCAGCGGATTCATGAGGCCCCCCAGCCTGTTCATGTCACGCTAGTCAGGTCATATTCTTCCGGAAGATGTCGGCTGCACTGCTGTCATAACGTTACCACAAGCACTGAAGACCCGACAGGCGGAATCTTCAGCCTCGCGGGTTGGTGGGCGAATGTGCGGGGATACCTTTGCCACTGGGCCATTGTCGGGATCAGGCCCGGCGCTATCTCTGGCCGTGAGGCGGCTCTGCGATATGGCGTCGCTCGCCCCGGCGCCTGCACGCCGCCGGCGGTGACCCGGCAGGAGGCAGCCGATGATGTTCGCGGACCGGATCGATGCCGGACGCCGGCTGGCGACGGCGCTGGCGGCGTATAGGCCGCTTCATCCCGTGGTGCTGGCGCTGCCGCGCGGCGGGGTGCCGGTGGCGGCGGAGATCGCCCACGCGCTCGCGGCACCGCTCGATCTGCTGATGGTGCGCAAGATCGGGCTGCCCTGGCAGCCTGAACTCGCCATCGGCGCGGTGGTCGATGGCGCCGAGCCGCTGGTGGTGCGCAACGAGGCGGTAATCCGCGGCTCCGGCGTCGGCGAGGAGGCGTTCCAGCGGGTCTGCCGCGATGAGCTGGCGGAGATCGAGCGCCGGCGGGCCCGCTATCTCGGTGGGCGGCAGCCGGTGCCGGTCGCCGGGCGGGTGGCGATCGTCATCGATGACGGCATCGCCACCGGGGCGACGATGAAGGCGGCGCTGCGGGCGCTGCGCCGGCGCCGCCCCGCCGAGCTGGTGCTGGCGGTGCCGGTCGCCCCGGCCGACGTCCTGGAGGAATTGCGCGTCGAGGTCGACACGCTGGTCTGCCTCGCCACGCCGGAGCCGTTCGGCGCCATCGGCCATTTCTATCGGGATTTCGCCCAGCTGAGCGACGCCGAGGTCATTGCCACACTGGCGCGGTTTCCGGCCGGCGCACCGCCGAAAGCGCATTGAGCGGGGTGGGTTGGAGCCTCGTCCCTCGGCGGGCCGCGGGTCAGGTCTCGGGCTCCAGCGGTGCCTGTAGCGGCGTTTGACTCCAGAACGCTTCGCGGTCGGCGAGGAACCGGGCGGCGACGGCGCTGGCGTGCCGGGCCGCCTCGGGCGCGGGCATTTCGCGCAGCAGCGCATCGATATAGCCGGCGGCAAACACGTCGCCGGCGCCGGTGGTGTCCGCCGCCGCCACCGCGGCGACCTCCACGCTGGAGCGGCCCGCCGCCGCGAACAGCTACACCGGGCGGGGGCCGTCGGTCAGCACCAGGGTGGCGAGGGACGGACCGGCGATCCGCCGCGCCTGCGCGAATGCATCGCCGCCAAGGTCGATGCCGCCATCCGGCGCGGCGCCGATCAGCACATCCGCCGGCCGTTGCTCGCGGGGTTCCAGCGGAACCTGCGCGACCCGCCGGGTGCCGGGGGCCAGCCCCGCCAGCGCTCCCGGCTGCATCCGGCGGACGTTCACATAAACCAGATCGGCCGGCGGGTGCGGCAGTTGCGCCAGCCGCCGGGCCTCGGTGCTCCGCGGGGCGAGGATGGTGCGCTCGCCGGACGGGTCGATGAAGATGTCGAGCGGCGTGGTGTGCCTGCCGAAGAACCGCACGCCGCTCACGTCGAAGCCGAGGGTGGCGAGCCGGTCGAAGCAGGCGTGCCCAAGGCCGTCATCGGCCAGCGTCGCGGCGATGGTCACGGCGTGGCCGAGCGCCAGCAGCGCCGCGCCGGTCGTGAAGCCGCCGCCGCCGCATCGCAGCGTGCTGCCGCGATAGGTCAGGCGGGCTCCGGCGCGCAGCGGCGCGTCGAGCTGCCAGAGCCGGTCGACATTCACGCTGCCCGCGACGAGGATATGACCCATGGATCGGCTGCCATCCCGCGACGGTTCACAACCGTCCCGCCTCGAACTCCTCGCAGGAATAGCCGAGCAGCGAAAGCCCCTCCTCGAGGAAGTCGGCGATCAGCGGCGTGCCGAGAAGATAGGCGGCGGTGCGCCGGTTATGCGCCTCGGTCGCCTCCTCGCGCACCGCGGCCCAGTCTTCGGCGGTATGGTCGTCGCGCCCGAGCCAGGCCAGCGCCACCAGATCGATCTGCTCATCCTCCGACATGGCGCCGATGAAGGAGGTCAGCTCCTCGACGACCGGATCGTCGGCATGATCTTCCAGCACGGCGGCATCGCGGTCGTCGGTGGGGTTGGAGGCCGGATCGGGATCAGTCACCACGTCCTTGGCGTCGAACTCCCGTGCCTTGACGATGACGAAGCACACCTGTTCCGGCGAGATGGTGAGCACGGAGGGCTCGTCGCTTCCGGTATCGGCCGCCTGCCTCGAGGTCTTCATGGCGCTGTTCTCCATCGTTCTTCCGCTGGAGACGCCCGGCCGGCGCGTGCCGCCGGCGGCGCGCTCCCAGACGCTTAACGCGCAGCGGCCCTTGCCGTTTCCTTGATCGACAGCGGCGCGTGCCGGCACGAGGCCGCGCAACGGGGTCCGAGCAGACAGCAAGCAGATGAATGGGGAGGGCGGGGCGAGGCAACGCAGCCGGTGCGGCGGCGTCGCTATTCATTGGTGCGGGCGGTCGGACTCGAACCGACATATCCGTGAGGACGGCGGATTTTGAGTCCGCTGCGTCTACCAATTCCGCCACGCCCGCGCGGGGAGCTATCTATAACGGATGGCACGGCTCGCCAAGCCGGCATGTTCATCGTGCGGCGGCGATCTGCGCAAAATCCTCGCCGCCGCCAGGATGGCGAGTGGGCGGTGCGCCGGCACCGGCGGGTTAGGCGGAAAGCCCGGCGGCAGCTCGACGTCGTCGGCCGTCGCCGTGCCAGTGCAGCACCTTGGCATCGGGAAGGCCGAGCGGGGCCAGCGCCGAGCGCCGCCCCTCGGCGGTCAGCGCCACCTCGCCCCAGCCGGTCGTCCGTGCCGCGCCGGGCTGAACCCGTCCGTCCGGCGCCGTCGCCATCCGCTGGGCGCCGATGCCGATGCCGAGCGTCGGCAGTCCGCGCGCCAGTCGGCGCTCGATGAGAAGCATCTCGCCGGCGAGGAAGCGGAAGGCGCGCCGGTAGCCGACGCCGATCGGGCCGTCGAGTACGATGACGAGGTCGGCCTCGCGGATGGAGGCGGGCGACAGCTGGTCGGTGCTGGCCTCGCAATAGGCGAGCGTCCGGCCGCGCGCATCGAGAATGCGGGCGAGGCTGCCGAGATCCTCGAAGGCGACATGGCGCACCGCCACGGCGGACCGCTGCCGACTCCAGCCTGCCTGCCGCGCCTGCGCATCATCGTTCCATCGTCATGCATTGTTGAATATAGCGATGGAGGGGCTCGCGGATGCAGGCCCGTACGCGTTGCTTCATCGCCGGTCTTTGGGCGGAGCACGTCTCGGTGGTGCCGTGCGCCCGCGTCCGCGCCCCGTCCTTGCCGGCTTGCCCAGGGACACCCGATACCGCTATGTGCCGTCTCCCGGAAACTGAGGGGGTCTCCATGCCCGGCGCGCTCGACGGCATCAAGGTACTCGACCTGTCGCGGGTCCTCGCCGGCCCCTGGGCGACGATGACGCTCGGCGATCTCGGCGCCGAGGTGTGGAAGGTGGAGAATCCCGGCACCGGCGACGACACCCGCACCTGGGCGCCGCCCGCCGCCGGCGGCGTCGCCACCTATTATCTTGCCGCCAACCGCAACAAGAAGAGCCTCGCCGTCGACCTCACCACGCCGGAGGGGCGGGAGATCATCGCCGGGCTTGCGGCGCAGGCCGATATCGTCATCGAGAATTTCCGCCCCGCCAGCCTGCGCAAATTCCGGCTCACCTATGAGGACCTCCGGGCGATCAATCCGCGGCTGATCTATTGCTCGATCTCCGGCTATGGCCGCGGCCATGCGCAGGAGGACCGGCCGGGCTATGATTTCGTCATCCAGGCGGAATCCGGCTTCATGGCGATCACCGGCGAAGCCGAGGGCGAGCCGATGAAGCTCGGCGTCGCCTTTGTCGATCTGGTGTCCGGCATGAACGCGGTGCAGGCGATCCTCGCCGCGCTCTACATGCGCGAGCGTACCGGGCAGGGACAGGCGATCGACATCGCGCTGATGGACGGGGCGCTGTTTCTGCTGGCCAATGTCGCCTCGGCGCATCTGAACACCGGCAATGAGGCCAAGCGCTTCGGCAATGCGCATCCCTCCATCGTGCCCTACCAGATCTTCGCCTGCGCCGACGGGCGGCTCGCGCTGGCGGTCGGCAATGACGAGCAGTACCGCCGGCTGTGCGTCAATGTGCTGGATGCGCCCGAGCTCGCCGCCGATCCGCGTTTCGTCACCAATCGCGGCCGGGCGGAAAATCGTGCCGCGCTGCTGCCGCCGCTGTCGGCGAAGTTCGCCGGCTTCACGCTCGCCGATATTCTCGATCAACTGCACCGCTTCGGCATCCCCGCCGGCAAGGTGCATGCGGTGTCGGAAGCGTTTGCCAGCGAGACGGCGCAGCTGCGCGGCAGCGTGGTGGAGACGCCGCACCCGGCGCTGGGCAGCTTCCGCTCGGTGCGCAGCCCGCTGCGGCTGTCCGAGGCGCCGCCGAGCGTGCGCTCGGTGCCGCCGGGCCTTGGCGAGCATACCGACGCGGTGCTGGCCGAGGTGCTGGGCTACACGCCCGAGCGGATCGCGGCGCTGCGGCAGGCCAACGTCATCGCGTGAGGATATAAGCCGGCTAATATCCGCTTGGGGCGCCTACTCTCCGAGCAGGTTCGCCTTCACCCGGACGAGATGCCGGGCCGTGGCGGCCTCGGCCTCGCGGCCATCGCGGGCGCGCAGCGCGGCGACGATCTCGCGGTGTTCCTGCCGGTAGAGGTCGCGCCGCTCGGCGGTGATGGAGCGACGCTTGAGCTCGCCCCAGTCGGCATGGTCACGGGCGGCGGTGATGGTGGCGTAGATGGCGATCATCAGCCGGTTATGCGTTGCCTCGGCGATCGCCTGGTGCAGCGCCGCGTCCCATTTTTCGAATTCCTCGAAATCGTCGGCCGCTTCGGCCTGCCGGTTGCACGCCTCCATGCGCTCGAAATCGCCGGCGGTGGCGTTCATCACCACCAGTTGCGCCAGCCGCGGCTCGACGATGAGGCGCGCGGCCATGATCTCGGTCGGGCTGGCGTCGCTCGGCGCCCGCACCGGCTCGGCCGTCGGCGACGCCTTGGCCACATAGGTGCCGGAACCGATGATGCGCACCACCTTCTTCTGCGCTTCCAGAACCGACAGCACGTCGCGCACCGCCGAGCGCGGCACGCCGAGCTTCTCGGCGATCGCCCGCTCGGTGGGCAGCTTGGCGCCCGGCCCATAGGTGCCCGAGCCGATGGCACGCGCCAGGAAGTCCTGCACCAGGCCCGTCGGCTTCCGGTCGATCAGCGCGCTATCCATGCATTCCCCGCCTTGTTCTTTGCATTTGGTATACCAATAGACCAGCACATAAACAAGGATGTGAGCTGCGTTTCAACGCAATATCGCTAGAAGGCCAACAAGGCTGGTTGACAATTGGAGAACCAATATGGCCCAATACTGACGAATTGGTCAACCAATAAAGGGCCGACGATGAAATTCGCCACTTATGTCCATCAGGGGAAGGAGAGCGTCGGGCTGGTCGACGCCGAGGCGGAGCGGATCTATCGCGTGGATGCCGCCGACATGGTGGAGCTGATCGCCCGCTTCGACGAGATCGCCCCCGCGATCCGCATGAACGGCAACGGTGCCGATCTCGCCGAGGTCAGGCTGCTCGCGCCGATCCCGCGGCCGCGCCGCAACATCTTCTGCGTCGGCAAGAACTATCGCGATCATGCGCGGGAGTTCGCCAATTCCGGCTATGAAGCCGGGGCGGTGAAGGGGGCGGAGATCGACGACTATCCGGCGGTGTTCACCAAGCCCGGCACCTGTGTGGTGGGGCCGGGCGATACCGTCGACACCCATCCTCGGGTGACCAGCTCGGTCGATTACGAGGTCGAGCTGACCATCGTCATCGGCAAGGGCGGGCGCGACATCTCCCGTGCTGAGGCCCACAAGCACATCTTCGGCTACACCATCATCAACGACGTCACCGCCCGCGACCGGCAGAAGAACCACCGCCAGTGGTTCCTCGGCAAGGCGCTCGACACTTTCTGCCCGATGGGGCCGTGGATCACCACCGCCGACGAGGTCGATGCCGAGAACCTGCAGGTGAAGACCTGGGTCAATGGCGAGCTGCGCCAGGATGCCAACACCCGCGACCTGATCTTCGATATTCCCGGCCTGATCGAGACCATCTCGGCCGGCACCACGCTGGAGGCCGGCGACCTCATCGCCACCGGCACCCCGGCCGGCGTCGGCCTCGGCTTCTCGCCGCCGAAATTCCTCAAGGCCGGCGACAACGTCACCATGTCGATCAGCGGCATCGGCACCCTGAGCAACCCGTTCGCGTGATGTTCTGCGCATGAGTACTCGCGTCTAGATCGGGCGGGCGAGAGGCCCGCACAGCACAAGCCGAAGCGCAGCAAACAAGGCGCCGGCTCCGGGAGGAAAAATGGCTCTACTTACCCTCGCGCCGCCCTCGCGCGCGCCGGCCCTGCCACGCTGGCTCGGCCTCGAAGGCCTGGTCATCGGCGGGGCCATCCTCGCGCTGATCGTGCTGGTGGTCCTGCCGGTGCTGTCGCTGGTGGCGGCGAGCGTGTGGGACAAGGGACTGACCGGCGGCTTCTTCGTCTCCGCGCTCGGCAGCACCGCCAATCTGCGGGCGCTCGGCAATTCGCTGATCCTCGGCGCCTGGACGGGGCTGCTCAGCATCGCCATCGGCGTGCCGCTGGCCTGGGCGGTCAGCCGCACCAATGTACCGGCCAAGGGGCTGATCCAGCTCACCGCAACGCTGTCCTACCTGTCGCCGCCCTTCCTCACCGCCATCGCCTTCGTGAACCTGTTCAGCCCCAATGCCGGGGTGGCCAACGTGTTCCTGCGCGAGGTGGTCGGCATCGATCTCGGCTTCAACATCTTCACCATGAGCGGCCTCGTCTTCGTCACGGTGCTGCACACCTTCCCCTTCGTCTATCTGCTGGCCTCCTCGGCGCTGCAATCGGTGGATGCTTCCTATGAGGAGGCGGCGCAGATCCTCGGCGCCTCCAAGCTGCGCACCGCGCTCACCATCACCCTGCCGCTGGTGGCGCCGGCGGTGCTGTCGGGCACGCTGCTGGCCTTCGTCAACGCCATCGCGCTGTTCGGCTCGCAGGCGATCATCGGCCTGCCGGGCCGCATCGTCACGCTGCCGACCCGCATCTACGCGCTGTTCGACTACCCGCCGCAATATGGCGTCGCCTCGGCGCTGTCGCTGCTGTTCATCGCCATCACGGTGATCGCGCTGTATCTGCAGCGCGCCTTCCTCGCCCGGCGGTCCTATGTGACGCTGGCCGGCAAGGGCGCGCGGCCGCAGCTGATGGATCTCGGCCCGTGGCGCTGGGTACTGTTCGCGGCCTGCGTGGTTGCCTTCTTCATCGCCATCCTGCTGCCCTATGGCACGCTGATCGCGGTGTCGTTCTCCAAGAGCTGGGGCCTCGGCTTCTGGCAGAACCTGACGCTGGAGAACTACCGGTTCATCCTGGTCGATTACGACGTCACCCGCCGGGCGATCCTCAACAGCCTGATGCTCGCCACCATCGCCGCGACCGTCTGCGTCGTCCTCGGCACGGTGATCTCCTGGATCGACATCCGCACCAGGCTGCCCGGCCGCAAGCTGCTCGATTATGCCGCGCTGATCCCGCTCGGCCTGCCGGGCATCGTGATGGCGGTGGCGCTGCTGCAGTTCTGGCTGAAGATGCCGGTGGCGCTCTACGGCACCTTCGCCATCCTGCTGCTGGCCTATGTCGGGCGCTACGTGCCGCTCGGGGTGCGCGCCGCCAATTCCTCGCTGCGGCAGATCGATCCCTCGCTGGAGGAGGCGGCGCAGATCCTCGGTGCCTCTTGGGGCACGCGGATGAAGGAGATCACCCTGCCGCTGATCCGGCCCGGCCTGTTCGCCGGCTGGCTGCTGGTCTTCGTGCCGGTGATCCAGGAGCTCTCCGCCTCGATCCTGCTGTTCTCCTCCGAATCCATCACCCTCGCGGTGGCGGTCTACAACCTCTACGAGACCGGCTACACCGAACCCGTCGCCGCGCTCGCCATCGTCAACATGATCATCATCGCGGTCGCCATCGGCATTGCCCGCCAGTTCGGCGGCAGCCGCATCGGCCTCAAGACCGGCAGCTGAGAGCGGGGACAAGCATCATGGCCGGAATCCAGATCAACAACCTGTCGAAATTCTACGGCAGCAAGGAGGGCGGCGCCGCGGTGAGCGGGCTTAACCTCGATATCAAGGACAACCAGTTCGTCACCCTGCTCGGCCCGTCGGGCTGCGGCAAGACCACGACGCTGCGCCTGATAGCCGGCTATGTCACGCCGGATGCCGGCACCATCCGCGTCGGCGACCGGGTGGTGTCCTCGGCCGATGCCGTCGCCCCGCCGGACAAGCGCGGCATGGGCATGGTGTTCCAGAACTATGCGGTGTGGCCGCACAAGACGGTGTTCGAGAACGTCGTCTTCGGCCTCAAGCTGCGCAAGGTTCCGGCTGTCGAGGCGCGGCGCAAGGTGCTGGACACCCTGGCCATGGTCAATCTCGCCGGGCTGGAGAACCGCCTGCCCAACGAATTGTCCGGCGGCCAGCAGCAGCGCGTGGCGCTGGCCCGCTCGCTGGTGGTCGAGCCCGGCATCCTGCTGCTCGACGAGCCGCTGTCCAACCTCGACGCCAAGCTGCGCGAGAAGATGCGCGTCGAGCTGAAGCAGCTCCAGCGCCGCACCGGCATCACCTTCGTCTATGTGACGCACGACCAGGCCGAGGCGCTGGCGCTTTCCGACCAGATCGCGGTGATGCATGGCGGCGAACTCCAGCAATATGGCTCGCCGGACGATGTCTATCGCCGCCCCGCCAACAAGATCGTCGCCGACTTCATGGGCATCGTGAACTTCCTGCCCGGCACGGTCGAGCCGGCCAGCGGGGCCGCCGCCGGCGGCCTCGTGGTGGCGGTGGACGGCGTGCCGGTGCCGGCGCCGGTGCATGGGACCTTCGCGCCCGGCCAGCCGGTCGATCTGGCGGTTCGGCCGGAGAGCGTGCGCCTCGCCGGGTACGGTGGAGAAGGCCGCGGCGCGGAAGCCGGCCGGCTTTCCGCCGTCGTCACCGACATGACCTATCTCGGCAACCTCGTCGAATACTGGCTGCAGCTGGATTCCGGCACCGCGCTGCGGGCGCAGACGCACCCGCTGGAGCGCTTTTCCATCGGCGACCGGGTGGGGCTTTCCATCGACGCCGCCGATTGCAGCGTGTTCCCGCGCGCTGCCGGCGCCGCGCACTGATCTTCCGCTTTGCAAGGAGACCTTCATGTCCACCAATGCCGCCCTGAAGCCCGCCCCGCGCGGGGAAGAGCACTGGACCCGGAACGACGATGCCGAGCTGTTCCTGTGGCGCAAGGCGCCCGAGTCAGGCGCCAAGGCCGGCACCGTGCTGTTCGTGCACGGCTCCTCAATGGCCTCGCAGCCGACCTTCGACCTGCAGGTGCCCGGCCGGCCCTATTCGTCGGCGATGGACTATTTCGTCGACAAGGGTTTCGAGACCTGGACCGTCGATCTGCGCGGTTATGGCCGCTCCGACAAGCGCGCCGGCACCGAGGCGACCATCGCGCAAGGCGCGGAAGACCTTGCCGCTGCCACCGATTACATCATCAGGGAGACTGGCGCCCCGGCCTTCCATGTCTATGGCATCTCCTCCGGCGCGCTGCGGGCCGCGACCTTCACCCAGCAGCATCCCGAGCGGGTGAAGCGGCTGGCGCTGGATGCCTTCGTCTGGACCGGCGAGGGCAGCCACACGCTGGACAACCGCCGCAAGAAGCTGCCGGACTTCAAGCGCGGCGAGCGGCGGCCGATCGACAAGGCCTTCGTCTATTCGATCTTCAACCGCGACCATCCCGGCACTGCCGAGGACAAGGTGATCGACGCCTTTGCCGACGCCATCACCGCGCTCGACGATTCGATGCCCAATGGCACCTATATCGACATGTGCACCAATCTGCCGCTGATCGACCCGGCAAAGATCCCGGTGCCGACCCTCGTCATGCGCGGTGAATATGACGGCATCGCCGGTTTCGACGACTTGATCGCATTCTTCGCCAGGCTGCCCAATTCCGACAAGCAGTTCGCGGTGATGCCGGGCATCTCGCACGCCTCGTTCCAGCAGAAGAACTACATGCTGGTCTACCACATCCTGCACGGCTTCTTCACGCAGCCGGAGCCGATCTACCGCGGCGACTAGATCGCGGACACCCAACGAAAAACGCCAATAACAACAAACATATAACAGGAGGAACATATGAGGACGCTCATCGACCGGCGCGGTCTCGCGCTCGGACTGGGCCTCATCGCCGGCGCGCTGGCGCTGCCGGCCTTGGGCCACGCACAGGAGGCCGGTGCTGTCGACCTGGCCAAGGCGAAGGCCGAGGGCAAGGTGGTCTGGTACACCTCGACCCCCATCGAGCAGGCCAACAAGCTGGCCAAGCTGTTCGAGCAGCAGAGCGGCATCAAGGTAGAGCTGTTCCGCTCCGGCGGCTCGGCGATCCTGCGTCGCTTCAATCAGGAAGTCTCGGCCGGGCGCATCGCCGCCGACGTGCTCACCACTTCCGATCCGGCGGCTTCCAACGTCATGGCCGAGCAGGGCCTGTTCGTGCCGTTCAAGTCGGTGGACTTCGACAAGATCCCCGACACCGCCAAGGACAAGGACGGCAACTGGATCGGCCAGCGGCTCAACCTGATCACCATCTATATGCGCGGCGACAAGGTGCCGGAGGCCGAACGGCCGAAGAAATGGACCGATCTCACCGCCAAGACCTTCGACAAGAAGATGGTGATGACCGACCCGTCCTTCACCTCGCTGCAATTGTCGGTGGTCGGCACGCTGTCGGAGAAGCTCGGCTGGGACTACTACAAGCAGCTCGCCGGCAACGATGTGATGGTGGTGCAGGGCAACCAGCAGGTCTCCGACAATCTCAAGCGCGGCGAGCGGCTGATCGCGGTCGGGGCGCTGGATTCCTACGCGGCGGAGGACCGCGCCAGCGGCCATGACATCGTCACCGTCTATCCGGCCGACGGCACCTTCGTCATTCCCTCGCCGACGGCCATCGTGAAGGGCGGACCGAACCCCGCCGCCGCCAAGGCTTTCGCCAGCTTCATGATCAGCCCCGAGGCGCAGAAGCTGTTCCCGGCCGATGGCGGCTATGCGGCGCGTAGCGACGTCGATCCGCCGGCCGGCAGCCCGAAAGTCTCGGACCTCGTCATCATTCCGGTCGATTATGCGGCGCTGGAGAAGAAGGCGGCCGAGGTGAAGGACGAGTTCAACGCCATCTTCCGCTGAGTGCGGCGGAAGCGCCGGCGCGGGCCGCGCCTGTCAGCGCGGCTCGCCGAGCGCGGCGCGCAACGCGCCGGCCAGCGCCTTCGGGTCGAGATCGGCGGCCGGGCGCAGCACGGCGAGCGTCTCCGCCGCCTCCACCGTCTCGGCGAAGGCGAGCACGGAATGATATTCCGGCCGGCTCCAGAAATCGTGCACCACCACGGTGATCGCCGGCGGGCCGAACAGGAAGGCCGAGAGGATGCAGGCGACGCGGAAGCGCCCGTCGACGAAGACGAGGTCCGGCGCAAAGTCCGGCTCCCGGACCCAGGGCGCCAGCGCATAGGCCGGCCAGCGGGCGCGCAGGCTCTTGTCGCGCGGCTTGCCCCAGTTCTTCACCGGGCCGAGATCGGCATGGATGAAGGTGAGGCGCCCCTGCGCCTCCGCCTCGGCGAATTCCGGCCGGTCGCGCAGGCGTTCGATCCAGGCGGGATCGGAATCGACGCTGAGAATGCGTCCGGCGCCGCCGCGCACGAACTCGCCGGTGGAGTGCCCGCAGCCATATTCGACGATGCCGCGCGCCGTGCGGGCGTGCCGCAGCAGCACCGACAGCTCGGCTGGCGTCAGCGTCGGCGGCAAAGGCGTCCCGGCTTCGCCGGCAGGCGGGGTCGGCGACAGATTCATGGAAGTCTCCCAGCCGCCGCACGCTAGCCGCCCGCGGCTCCCGAGGAAAGCCGGCGATTGCCGGTCAGCCCGGCGTTCCCACCGGCTGCTGCTGGGTTATGCAATGGATATTGCCGCCGCCGAGCAGGATCTCGCGCGTCGGCAGCGCCACCACCTCGCGGCCGGGGAACAGCCGGCGCAGGATGGCGGCGGCCTCCTCGTCATGGGCGGCATCGAGGGCGGGCATCAGCACGAAGCCGTTGCCGACATAGAAATTCACATAGGAGCCGCCGAGCCGCTCGCCCAGCTGCCGCGTCATGCTGCCGCCGGAGGCCAGGTCGCTCACAGATTCGATCGCCTCCTCTTCGGTGCGGAACAGCGGCCCCGGCAGCGGCAGCTTCACCACCTCGATGCTGCGACCCCGCGCGTCGCGGGCCTTGCTCAGCCGGTCGAAGGCGTCGCGCGAGATGGCATATTGCGGGTCGGCCGGGTCGTCGCACCAGGTCAGTGCCACCACCCCCGGCTTCACGAAGCAGGCGATGTTGTCGATATGGCCGGAGGTCTCGTCGTCGACGAGGCCGGCGCCGAGCCAGATCGTCCGGGTGATGCCGAGATGGTCGCGCAAATGCTGCTCGATCTCCTCCCGGGTGAGGTCGGGATTGCGGTTGGAGTTGAGCAGGCACTCCTCGGTGGTCAGCAGCGTACCCTCGCCGTCGACATGGATCGAGCCGCCCTCCAGCACCAGCGGCGGCGCGTAGCGCGGCGCCCGCTCGGTCTCCAGCACCTTGGCGGCGATCAGCCGGTCGTGGTCGAACGGGCTGTAGAGCCCGCCCCAGGCGTTGAACTCCCAGTCGACGCCGCGCAGGCGACCCTTGGCGTCGGTGACGAAGGTCGGCCCGCTGTCGCGGCACCAGCTGTCGTCGCTCGCAGCCTCGATGAGCCGGATGTGAGACGGCAGCAGGCGGCGGGCATTCTGCCACTGCGCCGCCGAAACCAGCATGCTCAGCGGCTCGAAGCGGGCGATGGCGGAGGCGACGGCGGTGAAGGCGGCCTGCGCCGGCACCGCGCCCTCGCGCCAATTGTCCGGCCGCTCCGGCCAGATCATCCAGGTGCCGGCATGCGGCTCCCATTCCGCCGGCATGCGGAAGCCGTCGGTGGCGGGCAGGCTGTCGAGGGTGGCGGTCATGAGCGGGCTGTCACCTGGGAGAGGTCTTGCCGTCGAGGGTGAGCAGCGGGGCGTAGAGCTCCGGCCGGCGGTCGCGGAACACGCCCCATGAGCGGCGCTGGTGGGCGATGGCGTCGAGATCGAAGCTGGCCAGCAGCACCGTCTCGTCGCTGCGGCCGGCTTCCGCGACCTTCTCGCCGGTCGGCCCGGCGATGAAGGAGGAGCCGTAGAAGGTGATTTCGGTGCCGTTGCGCCCGGGCTCGGAGCCGATGCGGTTGGAGGCGAGGAGCGGCATCAGGTTGGCGCCGGCATGGCCCTGCATCACCCGCTGCCAGTGGGCGGCGGAATCGAGGCCCGGATCCTGCGGCTCGGAGCCGATGGCGGTCGGGTAGAGCAGCACCTCGGCGCCCATCAGCGCCATCACCCGCGCCGATTCCGGGAACCACTGGTCCCAGCAGATGCCGACCCCGATGCGGCCGACCGCGGTGTCCCACACCTTGAAGCCGGTGTCGCCGGGCGAGAAATAGAACTTCTCGGTGTAGCCCGGCCCGTCCGGGATATGGCTCTTGCGGTAGACGCCCATCACCGTGCCGTCGGCATCGATCATGGCGAGGCTGTTATAGGCGGCCGGCCCGGCGCGCTCGAAGAAGGAGAGCGGCAGCACCACGCCGAGCTCGGCGGCCAGCGCGGCGAAATGCGCGATCAGCCGATTTCCTTCGAAGGGGGCGGCGAGGTCGAGAAACTCGTGCAGCTGGTCCTGGCAGAAATACGGGGTCTCGAACAGCTCCTGCAGCAGGATCAGCTTGGCGCCGCCGGCGGCGGCCTCGCGCACCAGGCGCTCGGCGCGGGCGATGTTGCCGGGAATGTCCCAGTCGCAGCGCATCTGGGTGGCGGCGAGGGTGAGAAGACGCATGGGAAACTCCGGACGCGCGGGGCCGATTCGGGCCGGATCAGTTGACCGCCCGCAGCGGCTTTTCCAACACCGCGAGCACGCGGGCAAGCTCGTGCCCGCGCTTCAGGATGAGCCCGGTCTGCGACACCACGGTGTAGGCGCCCTGCTTGCGCGCGAGGAGCGGGTCCTTCTCCACCCGGTAGATCGGCACTTCGGCGGCGCGGCGGAAGATCGAGAACACCGCCCGGTCGCGGGTGAAGGCGATGGCGTAGTCCCGCCATTCGCCGAGCGCCACCATGCGGCCATAGAGGCTGAGGATGCGGTCGAGTTCGTGCCGGTCGAAGGTGACGACGCTGTCCTTTTGGCCGCTCTTTTCATTGCCGCGCGGGCCGGCGGCCAATCCTATGGGTTCGATATCCGCCACGCGGACCTCCAGAAGCCTTTGCCCAATTGCCGAAGCTCTATGGCCGATGCCGTCCGCCGAAGCGGCGACGTGGCCGGCATCATTGATTTGTCATGATCGCCTCGGCAGGCGGCCGCCACAAGCCCTTAACGCGCCGAGGCGGCATCGATCGCGGCGGCTGCCGGCGGTGGCGGGTTCTGCGCCATGGGCTTCACGGCCTCGTCAACCGCGGACACAGCCTTGCCAAGATTCGGCCTTTCGGCCGCCAAGGGCGAGGGGGATAACAGTACCCATAGCGTCAGGCCGATCCGCGAAGCGCATCGGTTTCCCAGCCCCCCAGCCCCCCGCGGCGTCGCGTGGAACGTGCCTGGCGCTACTCAGGTTCAATCCCCAATTTACTGATCGAGGCCGGCGCCAATGCCGGCCTTTCTTTTTGCCTGGCCGGCAAGGCTCAGGCAGCCGAGGCCGGCGGCGTCAGGGGATCGGCTGCAGGGCGGCACCGAGGATCGGGCCGGGCGCGGTGGCGGAGCCCGACTGCACCAGCACCGCCAGCGCATCGACATCCATGTCGCCCGGCCGGCGCAGCGGCGCTTCGAAGCTTGCGGCGGCACCGGTCCAGTCGCCCAGCTTCACCCAGCCGCGCACCACATTGTGGTAGGTGACCTCGGAGCCTTCATTCTCGCCGCGGCCGATCTCGACCTTGGCCTTGCTCGCCACCGGGCAGAGCCAGACCTCGCCGCTGCCGGTCCCCGGCCCGACCGCGACATGCAGCTTGCCGCCCTGCACGCTCAGCTTCACCGGTAGGTCCGGCGCGCGGGAGGTGGCGAGCGTCTGCTCCAGCGCCGAGCGGTCATTGCCCACCGCCATGGCGCTGCCATTCACCACCGCCTGCGGGGTGAACATCTTGGAATCGCCGCGCAATTTGGCATAGGCCTTCTGGCGCGAGGTGTGGCCGTGCTTGGCCAGCGTGTCCTTCCAGCCGAGATAGTCCCAATAGTCGACGGCGAGGGTGAGGGCGATCACGTCCGGCCGGTCGGCGATCTCGGCGAGCAGCTTGTCGGCGGGCGGACAGGCGGAGCAGCCCTGGCTGGTGAACAACTCGATCACCGCCCGCGGCTTCTCCACCGCGTGGACGGTCTTCGCCGCCTGCTGCCCTGCCGCCTGCTGCCCTGTCTCCTGGGCGCCGGCCGGCGCGATCGACGTGGCGATCAGCCCGACCAGGCCCAATCCGGCAATGCCCAATCCCGCAATACCCCGCCCGGTCATTCCCCGCGGCCGGAACCCCAGCGCCGCGAGAGCCGACCTCAGCCCCGTCAGGCGGGGGAGGGGGGCTCGGCGGAGGAGGTCGGCAGGACCGGGAAACTGCAACGACATCGGCGCGGAATATCCTCATCTTCGTCCCGGCAAGGGCGGCACAGGCTAGGCTTTAGGACGCGCGGCCACCGTCCGCCAGTCACATTGGAGTGTCGCCGACGCACGGAAGGGTGAAAGGCCTGCCATCGCATCGTTGCCGGTGACATGGCGTCGCAGCGTTTCCCGCCCGTCCCGCCGGCCGGGGTGGGCCGGAAACGCCAGCGGCGCGAAGGGTCGGCCCTCCGCGCCGCTGATTTCACGTGAAACAGGCCGCCCGGTCAGGCCGCGAGATTGCGCAGCACATACTGGAGGATGCCGCCATTGCGGAAGTAGTCCAGCTCGTCCAGCGTGTCGATACGGCAGGTCAGCGGCACATGCTTCACCGTGCCGTCCGAGAAGGTGATCTCGGCGATCAGCGTCTGGCGCGGCTTCAGGTCGCCCTCAATGCCTTCGATGGTGACCACCTCGTCGCCCTTCAGGCCGAGCGACTGCCACGAGTCCTCGTTCTGGAACACCAGCGGCACGATGCCCATGCCGACCAGGTTCGAGCGGTGGATGCGCTCGAAGCTCTGGGTGATGACGGCGCGGATGCCGAGCAGCTTGGTGCCCTTGGCCGCCCAGTCGCGCGAGGAGCCGGTACCGTATTCCTTGCCGGCGAAGATGACGGTCGGCACGCCCTCTTCCTTGTAGAGCATGGCGGCGTCGTAGATCGGCATTTCGGTGCCGTCCGGCCAGTGCCGGGTGAAGCCGCCTTCCTTGCCGCCCAGCATCTGGTTCTTGATGCGGATATTGGCGAAGGTGCCGCGCATCATCACCTCATGGTTGCCGCGCCGCGTGCCGTACTGGTTGAAGTCGGCGGGGCGGACCTGATGGTCGCGCAGATAGGTGCCGGCCGGGCTGGCTTCCTTGATCGAGCCGGCCGGGGAGATGTGGTCGGTGGTGATCGAATCGAGGAACAGGCCCATGACCCGCGCCTTGAGGATGTCGGTCACCGGCTCCGGCTCGCGGGTCATGCCGACGAAATAGGGCGGGTTCTGCACATAGGTCGAGCGGTCGTCCCAGGCATAGGTCTCGCCCTGCGGGATGGCGATCTTCTGCCAGTTCTCGTCGCCCTTGAACACGTCCGAGTATTTTTCGAGGAACATCTTCTTGGTGACGTTCTCGCGGATGAACCTGGCGATCTCCTGGTTGGAGGGCCAGATGTCCTTGAGATAGACCGGCTGGCCGTCGGTCCCGGTACCGAGCGGCTCGGTGGTGAGGTCGATCTGCAGCGAGCCGGCCAGCGCATAGGCCACCACCAGCGGCGGCGAGGCGAGGTAGTTCGCCTTGACGTCGGGGTTCACACGGCCCTCGAAATTGCGGTTGCCGGAAATGACGGCGCCGGCGACGAGGTCGTTCTTGTTGATGGCTTCCGAGATCGGCTCCGGGAGAGGGCCCGAATTGCCGATGCAGGTGGTGCAGCCGAAGCCGACCAGATTGAAGCCGACCGCGTCGAGATCCTTCTGCAGGTCGGCGGCGGCCAGATAGCCCTCCACCACCTGCGAGCCCGGCGCCAGCGAGGTCTTCACCCAGGGCTTGGACTTCAGACCCTTGGCGACGGCATTGCGGGCCAGCAGGCCGGCGGCGATCAGCACCGAGGGGTTCGAGGTGTTGGTGCAGGAGGTGATGGCGGCGATGGTGACGTCGCCATGGCCGAGCGTGTAGTCGGTGCCTTCCACCGGCACGCGCTTGCCAGCCTCGCCGGGCTTCTTGAACTCGCCTTCCAGCGCGGCGAGGAAGCCCTGCTTGGTGCCGGAGAGCAGCACGCGGTCCTGCGGGCGCTTGGGGCCGGCCAGCGAGGGCAGCACGGTGGAGATGTCGAGCTCGAGGATGTCGGTGAACACCGGGTCGGCGATGCCCTCATGGCGCCACATGCCCTGCGCCTTGGAATAGGCCGCCACCAGCGCCACGCGGTCGGGATCGCGGCCGGTCTCGTCGAGATAGGCGATAGTCTCTTCGTCCACCGGGAAGAAGCCGCAGGTGGCGCCGTATTCCGGGGCCATGTTGCCGATGGTGGCGCGGTCGGCGAGCGAGAGGTGCTCGAGGCCGGGGCCGAAGAACTCGACGAACTTGCCCACCACGCCCTTCTTGCGCAGCATCTGGGTGACGGTCAGCACCAGGTCGGTGGCGGTGATGCCCTCGTTCATGCGGCCGGTCAGCTTGAAGCCGATCACCTCGGGGATGAGCATGGATACCGGCTGGCCGAGCATGGCCGCCTCGGCCTCGATGCCGCCGACGCCCCAGCCCAGCACGCCGAGGCCATTGACCATGGTGGTGTGCGAATCGGTGCCGACACAGGTGTCTGGATAAGCGACGGTGGTGCCGTCCTCGGCCTTGGTCCACACCGCCTGGGCCAGATATTCGAGGTTCACCTGGTGGCAGATGCCGGTGCCGGGCGGCACGACGCGGAAATTGTCGAAGGCCGACTGGCCCCATTTCAGGAAGCGGTAGCGCTCCTGGTTCTGCTTGTACTCTTCCTCGACGTTCTTGCCGAAGGCATCGGCATTGCCGAAGAAGTTGACGATCACCGAATGGTCGATGACGAGGTCGACGGGCACCAGCGGGTTGATCTTGCTGGCCTGGCCGCCGAGATGCACCATGGCGTCACGCATGGCGGCGAGGTCGACCACCGCCGGCACGCCGGTGAAGTCCTGCATCAGCACCCGCGCCGGGCGGTAGGCGATCTCGCGCTCCGCCTTGCCGCGGTTCACCAGCCAGTCCTTGATGGAGACGATGTCGTCCTTGGTCACCGAGCGCCCGTCTTCGAAGCGCAGCAGGTTTTCAAGCAGGACCTTCATCGAGAAAGGCAGCGCCGACACCCCGTCGAGGCCATTCTTCTCGGCATCCGGCAGGCTGTAATAGGTGTAGCTGTGGTTTCCGACGTTGAGGGTCTTGCGGCTTTTGAAGCTGTCGAGCGACGTCACGGTTGGCCGGTCCTCGGTAAGAGTGGACTCGACACGCTCTTTAACGACCTTGGACAGGAAGCGGTTGCGCGGGCTATAGCTCGCGCGGCCCGGCCTGAGGCCACGGCGCATCGTTCGATTTTCTATATAGAGCGATTTCAAACGACGATCCTAGGGGTCTGACGGGGTGCAGCGTAAAATTGTGCGTCGCAGGAGGCCGAACGAGGCACGGGGGACGCGCGTTGCGACTGGTCGTTAGGGAACTTGCATGCCGGCGAGGCGCGCGCGAACTGTTCCGCGGCCTTGGTTTCACCGTCGAGGCAGGGCGCGCGCTGGTGGTCACCGGCCCGAATGGCGCCGGCAAATCCTCGCTCCTAAGACTTTTGGCGGGGCTGGCTCCGCCGGTAGCGGGCTCCATCCGGCTGGAAGGTGCGCCGGAATCGGATACCTTCGGCGAGCAGGTGCACTATCTCGGCCATCTCGACGCCCACAAGCTGGCGCTGAGCGCCGCCGACAATCTGCGCTTCTGGCGCGACCTGCTCGGCCGCGGCCCTTCCCAGGGTTCGGTGCTGGGGGTGGAGGCGGCGATGGAGGAGGTCGGGCTCGGCGGCCTCGGCGCGCTGCCGGTCGCGGTGCTCTCGGCGGGGCAGAAGCGCCGCCTCGCCCTCGCCCGGTTGCTGGTCGCCGAGCGGCCGCTCTGGATCCTCGACGAGCCGACCACCGCGCTCGATTCCAGCGCCCAGGCACTGTTCACCGCCCTTGCGCGCGCCCACACGGCCAAAGGTGGGCTGCTGGTTGCCGCCACCCATGCGCCGCTCGATCTGGGCCCGAGCGAATCGCTCGATATCGGCGCTCATGCCGCGCGGACGGCGCGGGACCCGGATGGCGGGGATCCGGATGGTGTGGATCCGGACGCGGCATTCGCCGGGGAGGCGTCTTCATGACCCGCGCCTTCCTCGCCTTGGTCCGGCGCGATCTCGCGCTCGCCCTGCGCGCCGGCGGCGGCGCCGGGCTCGGCGTGGTGTTCTTCCTCGCCGTGGTGACCGTCACCCCGTTCGCCATCGGGCCGGACCTGAACCTGCTCGCCCGCATCGGCCCGGCGATCCTGTGGATCGGCGCGCTGCTGGCCTCGCTGATCGGCCTCGACCGGCTGTTCGCCGCCGATGCCGAGGACGGCTCGCTCGACCTGATGTTCATGAGCGAGCTGCCGATGGAGCTGGCGGCGGCGGCGAAGGGCCTCGCGCATTGGCTCGCCACCGGCCTGCCGCTGGTGGTGGCGGCGCCGGTGCTGTCGCTGCTGCTCAATCTGGAGCCGGCGGCGATCGGCGCCCTGTGCCTCACCTTGCTTGTCGGCACCCCGGCGGTGACGTTTCTCGGCCTTATCGGCGCCGCCTTCGCGGCGGCCTTCCGGCGCGGCGGCCTGCTGGTGGCGGTGCTGGTGATGCCGCTCACCATTCCCGTGCTGATTTTCGGCGTGGCGGCGACCAGCGCCGCTATCGGCGGCACCGTGCCGTTCGGCGCGCCGTTCCGCATCCTCGCCGGGCTGTCGCTCGGGGCGCTGGTGCTCGGGCCGGTGGCGGCGGCGGCGGCGCTGCGCGCCACGCGGGAATGAAAAATATTTCCATTGCCGGTGAATCGGCGGCTCTGGCATGCCAGGTGCTGCAATGCGCCGCAGGTTGCGACAAGCCGTTGAAACGCCGTCCGGAACCCTGGCGGGGCCTCCGAACGGCGCGTCAATGGTGCGCTACGTCAATTGGCGGCCCGAATCCATGCTTTCACCGTGTTGCAGCATGCCGAGAGCCGTGTTAGGGAACCGCCCGACCTGATTGGGGGGCCCGTTCGGTCGGCCTTGTCTTTTCAGTTCAAAACCCTTGTAAATCCGGGTTCGACCCCGGCCAAATGGCCGGCGCGGCGACCCCGAGAAGCCCGAGAGAGGCACGGTGGCGGAGACCTACGTATCCGGTGTGGCGGGGCGCTATGCGACGGCTCTTTTCGAGCTGGCGCGTGAGGCCGGTGCCATCGACGCTGTGAAGGCCGACCTCGACCGGTTCAGCGCCCTCATCGCCGAGAGCGATGACCTGAAGCGGTTGGTGCGTAGCCCGGTATTCTCTTCCGAGGAGCAGGAGCGCGCGGTCTCCGCGGTGCTCGCCAAGGTCGGGATCGGCGGTCTCGCCGGCAATTTCTTCAAGACGGTGGCGGCCAATCGGCGCCTGTTCGCGATCGAGGCGATCATTCGCGGCTTCGAGGCGCTGGCGGCGGTCGAGAGGGGCGAGGTCGTGGCCGAGGTCACGGTCGCCCAGCCGCTCTCCGATGCTCACGCCGCCACCCTCAAGGCCGCGCTCGACCAGATGACCGGCAAGAGCGTGCAGCTCGCCGTCACCGTCGATCCGTCCCTGCTCGGTGGTCTCAAGGTCAAGATCGGCTCGCGTCTCGTCGACGCCTCGCTCAAGACCAAGCTCAATTCGATCCGCACTGCGATGAAAGAGGTTCGCTGATATGGATATCCGCGCCGCAGAAATTTCCGCGATCCTCAAGGAACAGATCAAGAATTTCGGCCAGGAAGCCGAAGTCTCCGAGGTGGGTCAGGTCCTGTCCGTCGGTGACGGCATCGCCCGCGTCTACGGCCTCGACAACGTCCAGGCCGGCGAGATGGTCGAGTTCGAGAACGGCACGCGCGGCATGGCGCTGAACCTCGAAATCGACAATGTCGGCATCGTGATCTTCGGTTCCGACCGCGAGATCAAGGAAGGCCAGACCGTCAAGCGCACCGGCGCCATCGTCGACGTGCCGGTCGGCAAGGGTCTGCTCGGCCGCGTGGTCGATGCTCTCGGCAACCCGATCGACGGCAAGGGCCCGATCGAGTCCACCGAGCGCCGCCGCGTCGACGTGAAGGCGCCGGGCATCATCCCGCGCAAGTCGGTGCATGAGCCGATGCAGACCGGCCTGAAGGCGATCGACGCCCTCATCCCGGTCGGCCGCGGCCAGCGCGAGCTGATCATCGGCGATCGCCAGACCGGCAAGACCGCCATCGCGCTCGACACCATCCTGAACCAGAAGTCGATCAACGTCGGCACCGACGAGAAGGCCAAGCTCTATTGCGTCTATGTCGCGATCGGGCAGAAGCGCTCCACCGTCGCGCAGTTCGTGAAGGTGCTCGAGGAGCAGGGTGCGCTGGAATATTCCATCGTCGTCGCCGCCACCGCCTCCGACGCCGCGCCGATGCAGTTCCTGGCGCCGTTCGCCG
The DNA here is from genome assembly GCF_018390605.1 of Ancylobacter defluvii. Classification (GTDB taxonomy): domain Bacteria; phylum Pseudomonadota; class Alphaproteobacteria; order Rhizobiales; family Xanthobacteraceae; genus Ancylobacter; species Ancylobacter defluvii. The sequence continues at coordinate 65,991 of NZ_JAHBGD010000010.1, read as the reverse complement.
GCACCGCCATGGGCGAGTTCTTCCGCGACAACGGCATGCACGCGCTCATCATCCATGACGACCTGTCCAAGCAGGCCGTGGCGTATCGCCAGATGTCGCTGCTGCTGCGCCGCCCGCCGGGCCGCGAAGCCTATCCCGGCGACGTGTTCTATCTTCACTCGCGTCTGCTCGAGCGGGCCGCGAAGCTGAACGACGACAACGGTGCCGGCTCGCTGACCGCCCTGCCGGTCATCGAGACCCAGGCCAACGACGTGTCGGCCTATATCCCGACCAACGTGATCTCGATCACCGACGGCCAGATCTTCCTTGAATCCGACCTGTTCTTCCAGGGCATCCGCCCGGCGGTGAACGTCGGCCTCTCGGTGTCGCGCGTCGGCTCCTCGGCGCAGATCAAGGCGATGAAGCAGGTCGCCGGCAAGATCAAGGGTGAGTTGGCCCAGTATCGCGAGCTGGCCGCCTTTGCCCAGTTCGGCTCCGACCTCGACGCCTCGACGCAGAAGCTGCTCAACCGCGGCGCCCGCCTCACCGAGCTCCTGAAGCAGTCGCAGTTCTCGCCCTTGAAGGTCGAGGAGCAGGTGGTGGTGATCTATGCCGGCACCAACGGCTATCTGGACACGCTGCCGGTGAGCAAGGTGCGCAGCTTCGAGGACGGCCTGCTGTCGTTCCTGCGGTCGAAGCACGCCGATATCCTCGATACCATTCGCACGTCCAAGGAACTGTCCAAGGACACCACCGAGAAGCTCGTCAAGGCGATCGACGCCTTCGCGAAGACGTTCGCCTGATCGGGCGGACGGGCGTCGAGGGCACGGGAGCCGAGGGTAGATGGCCAGCCTCAAGGATCTGCGCAACCGCATCGCTTCGGTGAAGGCGACGCAGAAGATCACCAAGGCGATGCAGATGGTCGCCGCCGCCAAGCTGCGGCGCGCCCAGACCGCCGCCGAAGCCGCGCGTCCCTATGCCAAGCGCATGGAAGCCGTGCTCGGCAACATCGCGTCCGCCGTCTCCGGCGGGCCGGACGCGCCGCTGCTGCTCACCGGCACCGGCAAGGACAATGTGCATCTGCTGCTCGTGCTTACCGCCGAGCGCGGCCTGTGCGGCGCCTTCAACTCGTCGATCGTCCGGCTTGCCCGCGACCGCGCCAATGCGCTGATCGGCCAGGGCAAGACGGTCAAGATCTTCTGCGTCGGCCGCAAGGGCTACGAGCCGCTGCGCCGCCAGTTCGAGAAGCAGATCGTCGAGTTCGTCGAGCTGCGCGCCAATAAGGGCGTCACCTTTGCCGACGCCCAGGCGATCGCCGAGAAGGTCACCGGCATGTTCCAGGCCGGCGAGTTCGACGTGGCGACGCTGTTCTTCAGCCGCTTCCAGTCGGTGATCTCGCAGACACCGACCGCGCAGCAGATCATCCCGGCGACCTTCCCGGCAACGGCGGTTGTCGCCGAGGGCGCTGCAGCCACCTATGAATACGAGCCGGACGAGAACGAGATTCTCGCCGACCTGCTGCCGCGCAATCTCGCGGTGCAGGTGTTCACGGCGCTGCTGGAGAACGGCGCGTCGGAACAGGGCGCCCGCATGAGCGCCATGGACAACGCCACCCGCAATGCGGGTGACATGATCAAGAAGCAGACGCTGATCTACAACCGCACACGTCAGGCCCAGATCACCAAAGAACTGATCGAAATCATTTCCGGCGCCGAAGCGCTCTGACGACAGCGCGGTCAAGGACAAAGGACGCGAAGATGGCGAACACCAACGGACGCATCACCCAGGTCATCGGCGCCGTCGTTGACGTGCAGTTCGAAGACCACCTCCCGGCGATTCTGAACGCCCTGGAAGCCACCAACCAGGGTAACCGCCTGGTGCTGGAAGTGGCCCAGCATCTTGGTGAGAACACCGTGCGCGCCATCGCCATGGATTCCACCGAAGGTCTGGTTCGCGGCACCCCGGTGTCCGACACCGGCGCCCCGATCATGGTGCCGGTGGGCGAAGCCACGCTCGGCCGTATCATGAACGTCATCGGCGAGCCGGTGGACGAACTCGGCCCGGTGGTCGGCGAGACCAAGCGCGCCATCCATCAGGACGCGCCCTCCTATGCCGACCAGTCGACCGAGGCCGAGATCCTCGTCACCGGCATCAAGGTGGTGGACCTGCTGGCTCCCTACTCCAAGGGCGGCAAGATCGGCCTGTTCGGCGGCGCCGGCGTCGGCAAGACCGTGCTGATCATGGAGCTGATCAACAACATCGCCAAGGCGCATGGCGGCTATTCGGTGTTCGCCGGCGTCGGCGAACGCACCCGCGAGGGCAACGATCTCTATCACGAGATGATCGAGTCCAAGGTGAACGTCGACCCGCACGAGCATAACGGCTCGTCCGCCGGTTCGAAGTGCGCCCTGGTCTACGGCCAGATGAACGAGCCGCCGGGCGCCCGCGCCCGCGTCGCGCTGACCGGCCTGACCGTTGCGGAACACTTCCGCGACCAGGGCCAGGACGTGCTGTTCTTCGTGGACAACATCTTCCGCTTCACCCAGGCCGGCTCGGAAGTGTCGGCGCTGCTCGGCCGTATCCCGTCGGCGGTGGGCTATCAGCCGACGCTCGCCACCGACATGGGCGCGCTGCAGGAGCGCATCACCACCACCACCAAGGGTTCGATCACCTCGGTGCAGGCGATTTACGTGCCGGCCGACGATCTGACCGACCCGGCGCCCGCCGCCTCCTTCGCGCATCTCGACGCCACCACCGTGCTGTCGCGCTCGATCGCGGAAAAGGGCATCTACCCGGCGGTGGATCCGCTCGACAGTACCTCGCGCATCCTGTCGCCGCTGGTCATCGGCGAGGAGCACTACAACGTGGCGCGCCAGGTGCAGCAGACGCTGCAGCGCTACAAGAGCCTGCAGGACATCATCGCGATCCTGGGCATGGACGAGCTTTCCGAGGAAGATAAGCTGACGGTGGCGCGCGCGCGCAAGATCGAGCGCTTCCTGTCGCAGCCCTTCCACGTCGCCGAAGTCTTCACCGGCTCGCCGGGCAAGCTCGTCGACCTCGCCGACACCATCAAGGGCTTCAAGGGCCTGGTGGAAGGCAAGTATGATCACCTCCCGGAGCAGGCCTTCTACATGGTCGGCACCATCGAAGAGGCGATCGAGAAGGGCAAGAAGCTGGCCGCCGAGGCGGCGTGATCCCCGGCGGCGTGATCCGGTTTCGGCCCTCCGCGTGAGGGCCGGCCGACACACCGTCGAGGCATAGCCTCTTTATTGCTGGCGCTGGAGGAACCATGGCCAATTTCCCGTTCGAACTGGTCTCGCCCGAAAAGCTCGTCTATGCGGGTGCGGTGAGCGAGGTGGTCGTTCCCGGTGCCGAGGGCGAGTTCGGCGTGCTCGCCGGCCATGCGCCCTTCGTCTCCGTGTTGAAGCCGGGCGTGCTCACCATCAAGGGTGAGGGCAAGGTGCAGAAGCTGTTCGTGCGTGGCGGCTTCGCAGAGGCGAACCCGCAGGGCCTCACCGTGCTGGCCGAGACCGCGGTGCCGCTCGCCGATCTCAGCGGCGGCAAGCTGGCGCAGATGATCAAGGACGCGCAGGAAGACGTCGAGGATGCCCGCGACGACGCCACCCGCCTCAAGCGCCAGACCGTGCTCGACGCGCTGAAGACCACTGCCGCCGCCATCGAGGCCGACGGGCGCGCCGCGCATTGATCGGCGCCCGCGCGGCGGGCCGGCTATGCATGACGAAACGAGGCCGTCCGCAAGACGGCCTTTTTCATGTCCGGGAGACACGCGATGACTGCAGCCACGCCGCTCGACGCCGCTCCGCGCTTCAGCCAGGAGGCCTGGCAGGGCAACCTCGCCGTCTATGAGGCGATCCGTACCATGCCGTTCAACGAGGCGCTGGCGGCGGGCACGCTCGGGGTCAGCCGCTTCCGCCACTACATGGTGCAGGACGCGCATTACCTGATCGCCTTCGGCCGGGCGCTGGCGGTGGCCGCGGCCAAGGCCGACGATGCCGACGGGCTGGTGCAGTTCGCCGAGGCGGCCAAGGTGGCGGTCATCGTCGAGCGCTCGCTGCACACTGATTTCTTCCGCTCGTTCGACATCTCCCCCGCCGCCTTCGAGGCGACGGCGATGTCGCCGGTCTGCCATCACTATTCCAGCTTCCTGATCGCCAGCGCCCATGCCGAGCCCTATCCGGTGGTGCTGGCGGCGCTGCTGCCGTGCTTCTGGATCTATGCCGAGGTCGGCCGCGACATTCTCGGCCGCGCGGTGCGCCCCAATCCCTACGACGCCTGGATCGATACCTATGCCGGCGAGGAGTTCCACGAGGCGGTGCGGGCGGTGATCGCCGCCACCGATCGCGCGGCGGAGGCGTCCTCGCCGACGGTGCGCGCCCGCATGCACCGCGCCTATGCCCATGCCAGCAAGCTGGAATGGATGTTCTGGGATTCCGCCTGGCGCGAGGCCGACTGGCCGATCTGAGGCTGCCACCCGCCTGCCGCCATCGCATCACGCGCGTGCTCATGGCGCGCCGGCCCGGAAGGTGCTTAATCTGGCGTGCCAGCCGGCGCTGCGTCGCGGAGGAACATGGACCAGCCAGTCGTCGATAGCCCTGTCTCGGAGCGCGGCCGCTCGGAAGCGCCGATCCGGGCGCGTATCCTGCAGGCGATCTTCGAGCGGCGCCTGCACCCGGGCGAGAAGCTGACCGAGGAGCGCGTCGCCGAATTGTTCGGCGTCAGCCGCACCGTGGTGCGTCAGGCGCTGGCCCGCCTCGCCCAGGACGGCATCGTCGAGCACCAGCCCAATCGCGGCGCCTTCGTCGCGGCGCCGAGCCGTGCCGATGCGCGCCATGTGCTCGACGCCCGCGCCGTGGTGGAGCCGGAAATCGCCGCCTCGGCCGCCTGCGGCTGCGCGGCGGCGGCGGTGGCGCGGCTGCGCCGTCACGTGGCGATGGAGAACGAGGCCCGCGCCGCCGGCGAGCGGGCGACGCTGGTACGGCTCACCGGCGAATTCCACATCGCGCTCGCCGAGGCGGCGGGCAATCCGGTGTTCGTGCGGCTGCTCACCGAATTGCAGGCGCTGTCGTCGCTGGCGATCCTGCTCTATGCCCGCGGCGAGCACGCCGCCTGTCCGCCGCATGAGCATACCGACATATTGGAAGCCATCGAGGCGGGCGATGGCGAACTGGCGGCGCGGCGCATGCGCGCGCATATCGCCCATGTCGCCGACGAGCTCGATCTCTCCGAGCCGCGCGAGCGCCCGCTGGGGCTCGCCCAGGCGCTCGGCCTGGAGCCGGGAGGGGCCGCAGGCAAGGTGGCAGCGGGCAAGCTGTCCGGCAAAGCATCCGGCCGGGCGGGGCAGCGTTCCCGTCCGTCGCCGGCAGCGGGCAAGGGCGCCTGAGGTCTCCGCCCGGCGAGGCAGCCGATTGCCGCACGACAAAACGCCCGCGCGGATCCGGGATCCGGCGGGGCGGGAAACCTGTCGAAGAGGAACGAAGCCGTCCGCTCCTGCCGCGCAAGGCGGCGCGCCGATGATCGATCGGCGCTGCGCGCAGCCTGTCGCCAGGCGCCGCGCTCAGGCGCTCAGCGACGGCGACCCGGCGGCGGGCGGCGCTGGCCGGAGCCGACCGGAGGGGTCGGGCCGCCGGTCTTGTGGCGGAAATTGATGCGCCCGCGCTCGAGGTCGTAGGGCGACATCTCCACCACCACGCGGTCGCCCACGATGGTGCGGATGCGGTTCTTCTTCATCTTGCCCGCCGCATAGGCGAGAATTTCATGTTCGTTGTCGAGCACGACGCGGAAGTTTCCGTCGGGCAGCACCTCGGTGACGGTGCCGTCGAACTCGAGCAGTTCCTCTTTCGCCATTCCTGGCTCTCCTTGTCGAAGCTTTTTCGAGCCTGTGGTCAGGGCAAATACCCTGACTCCAGCGCTTTGTCTCGCCCAAAGCCCGTCCCGGCCGGCTCAAATCGCCGGATCGACAGGAAAGTGCTTTCGGCGGCCGGGTGTTCGCCCCGCAAGGGTCCGGTGGACCCTTGCGGAACTTGTCTCAGCGCGCCGGTCCGCGCGACTTCCACGACCGTTCGCCGCGCCCGCCCTCGGGACGGGGACCGTCCTGACGCGCCCCCTCGTGACGGGGGCGATCCTGGCGCGGCCGCTCCGGCCGCGGGCCGTCATGGCGCGCACCTTCGTGACGCGGCCGCTCATGGCGGGGGGCGTCGGAACGCGGGCCGTCATAACGCGGCCCCTCGTGGCGCGCACCTTCGTGACGCGGACGCTCGCCGCGTGCCGGCTGCATGAAGCCGACGCCGCTCAGCTCGCCGGAGCGGCCTTCCGAGCGCGCTTCACCGCCGCGATATTCGGGACGGCCGCCGGGACGACCGGAACGCCCGCCCGGACGCGCACCGCGCTCCTCGCGCGGCGGCCGCTCGTCGCGGAAGCCTTCGCGCACCGGGCGCCCCTCGCGACGGGATTCGCCGCGGCGGTCGACGCTCGGGATGGTGAGCTTGATCAGCCGTTCGATGTCGCGCAGGAAGGCGCGCTCCTCGCCGTCGCACAGCGAGATGGCGATGCCGTCCGCTCCGGCGCGCGCGGTGCGGCCGATACGGTGGACATAGCTTTCCGGCACGTTGGGCAGGTCGTAGTTGATGACGTGGCTGACGCCGGGCACGTCGATGCCGCGCGCGGCGATATCGGTCGCCACCAGTACCTTCACCTTGCCTTCGCGGAAGGCGGCCAGCGCCCGCTCGCGCTGCGGCTGCGACTTGTTGCCGTGGATGGCTTCGGCGGCGATGCCGGCGCCGGCAAGGCCCTTCACCACCCGGTCGGCGCCGTGCTTGGTACGGGAGAACACCAGGGCGCGGTCGAGGCCGTCGCCCTGCAGCACTTCGATCAGCAGCTCCGGCTTGCCGGCGCGGTCGGTGAAGTACACCTTCTGCTCGATCTTGTCGGCGGTCTTGGCGACCGGCGTCACCGCGACGCGCACCGGGTCGGTGAGCAGGGCCGCGGCCAGCTTCTCGATCTCCTTCGGCATGGTGGCCGAGAAGAACAGGTTGCGGCGCTTGGCCGGCAGCTTCGCCACGATGGCGCGGATGGCGTGGATGAAGCCCATGTCGAGCATCTGGTCGGCTTCGTCGAGCACGAAGACCTCGACCTCGTTCAGCCGTACCGCGTCGTTCTCCATGAGATCGACGAGGCGGCCGGGCGTGGCGACCAGCACGTCGACGCCGTTCATCAGCGAACGCGCCTGGCGCCCGAGCGGCACGCCGCCGATTGCGAGCGCGGTGGAGGGCCGGACATGCTTGCCGTAGTTGCGGAAGCTCTCGAGGATCTGGCCGGCGAGCTCGCGGGTCGGGCTCAGCACCAGCGCGCGGCAGGTGCGGCGCTCCGGCCGGCGGCGATCGGTGACGAGGTGCTGCAGGATCGGCAGCGCGAAGGCGGCCGTCTTGCCGGTGCCGGTCTGGGCGATGCCGACAAGGTCGTGGCCGGCGATAACCTGCGGCACGGCCTGGGCCTGGATGGGGGTGGGGGTCTCATGGCCGGCTTCCGCCAGCGCTTTCAGAATGGGCTCGGCGAGGCCGAGCTCGGAAAAAGAGGTCAAAGAACATTCTTTCATGGGAGCGACATCCGGCCATGCGCCATGATCGTGCGCACCGCCCGTCGCGGGGATGGTGGACACCCCGCGTGGCCTGGGACGTCGGCGAAACCGGATGATCAGGGGCCGAAGACTGCCGCGGCACTATGCCGAAGCGGAAATCGAGCGACGCGGCCCCGATACGAGCACGGCTTTCAGGGGTACATTCACCCCTCCGTCTCGCATGCCGTGCCTATGTGGCGCAAAAAGGCGAGGATTTCAAGGCATCGCCGCTTATATAGGTGAAGTCGCCGCGCCCATCGCGGTCCTGCCGGTGTCCAAGGAGCCTCATGTATCCCGACGTCGTCGATCTGCGCAGTTTCTACGCCCAGCCGCTCGGCGTGGTGGCGCGCCGGCTGGTCGGCCGCGCGGTGCGCCAGCGCTTCGACAATGTGCGCGGGCTGTCGGTGCTCGGCATCGGCTATGCGACGCCGTATCTCGGGGTGTTCCGCGAGGAGTGCGAGCGGGCGCTCGCTTTCATGCCGGCGGCGCAGGGCGTCACCCGCTGGCCTTCGCGCGCGGCCACGCTGGCCGCCCTCGTCGATGAGAGCGAACTGCCGCTGCCGGCCGGCTCGATCGATCGGGTGATCGCCGTGCACCTGCTCGAATACACGCCGGATGCCGCCGAGGTGCTGCGCGAGGTCTGGCGGGTGCTGGCGCCGGGTGGGCGGCTGCTCTGCGTGGTGCCGAACCGGCGCGGCGTGTGGGCGCGGGTGGACAACACCCCCTTCGGCCATGGCCGTCCCTATTCGCGCAGCCAGATCACCGCGCTGCTGCGCGAGGCGCTGTTCACCCCGGTGGGCTGGGGCGAGGCGCTCTATATACCGCCGGTGCCGCGCAACTGGTTCCTGCGCTCGGCGGTGGCGTGGGAGCGGGCCGGCGGCGTGCTGGCGCCGCTGTTCGCCGGCGTGCACATCGTCGAGGCGACCAAGCAGGTCTACAAGCCGGTGGCGGTCAAGCGCCGCGCGCGCATGCGGGTGCTGGCGCCGGTGCTCGCGCCGCAGCCGGCGGGCGGGTGAGGGCAAGTCCTGCCTGCTGCTCCCGCCTGCTGCTCCCGCCTGCTGCTCCCGCCTGCTGCTCCAGCCTGCTGCGCGCGCCTTGCGTCGCGTAGGCCTCATCTCCCTCGCGAGAGCAGGAACACCGCCTGTTCGCCGAGCAGGTTCCATACTGCCCAGGGCAGGTTGAGCCGCACCTTCTGGCCGTAGCCGTTCAGCGCGGTGGCGCTCTCGATGCGGGCGCCGACTTCCTCCACCAGCGCCACGAAGTCGCGGATGGTGCAGAAATGGATGTTCGGCGTGTCGTACCAGCTATAGGGCAGGTTCTCGGTCGAGGGCATGCGGCCGTTGAGCAGCAAATCGAGCCGCATCCGCCAGAAACCGAAATTGGGGATCGACACCACCACCCGCCGCCCGACCCGCAGCATCTGCTCCAGCACCCATTTCGGCCGCCGCGTCGCCTGCAGTGTCTGCGACAGGATCACATAGTCGAAACTGTCGTCGGGATAGTCGGCGAGGTCGATGTCGGCGTCGCCCTGGATGATGGCGAGGCCGCGCGCCACCCCGGCATTCACCCCGGCGCGGGAGATCTCGATGCCGCGGGCATCGCAGCCGCGGGTGGTGGCGAGCAGCTCCAGCAGCTCGCCGTCGCCGGAGCCGACATCCAGCACCCGCGAGCCCGGCTCGACGAGATCGGCGATGATCAGGAGGTCGACGCGCTTGCCGGAGGCGGCGCGGGCCGCCTCCTTCATCGTCAGGTCCTGAATGAGAAGGTCGCGCGGGCTCATCATGCCACTCCCACCGCGCGGGCGGCGGAATCGAGGAAGCCGCGGGTGATGGCGGTGAGCTCCGGCTCGTCGAGCAGGAAGGCGTCGTGGCCCTTGTCGCTCTCGATCTCGGCGAATGAGACCGAGGCGCCGGCGGCGTTCAGCGCATGCACCACCGCCCGCGAATCGGCGGTGGGAAACAGCCAGTCCGAGGTGAAGGAGACCAGGCAGAACCGGGTCCTGGTGTCCTTGAAGGCGTTGGCGAGCACGCCGCCATAATCCGCCGCGAGGTCGAAATAATCCATGGCGCGGGTGACATAGAGATAGGAATTGGCGTCGAAGCGGTCGACGAAGGCCTCGCCCTGGTGGCGCAGATAGCTCTCCACCTGGAAATCCGCGTCGAAGGAGAAGGTGCGGCCGTCGCGGTCCTGAAGCCGCCGGCCGAATTTCCGGTGCAGCGAGCTGTCGGACATATAGGTGATGTGCGCGGCCATGCGCGCCACGGCGAGGCCGCTGCGCGGGCTGGTGCCCTCCAGAAGATAGCGCCCGCCGCGCCAGTCGGGATCGGCCATCACCGCCTGCCGGCCGACTTCGTGGAAAGCGATGTTCTGCGCCGAATGCCGGGCGGCGGCGGCCATCGGCATGGCGGCGAACACCCGCTCGGGGTAGCTCACCGCCCATTGCAGCACCTGCATGCCGCCCATGGAGCCGCCCACCACCGCCAGCAGCCGGTCGATGCCGAGATGGTCGATCAGCATCGCCTGCGCCCGCACCATGTCGCGAATGGTCACCACCGGCAGGTCGAGCCCATAGGGAAAGCCGGTCTTCGGGTTGATCGAGGACGGGCCGGTGGTGCCGAGGCAGCCGCCGAGCACGTTGGAGGCGATGACGAAGAAGCGGTTGGTGTCGATCGGCTTGCCCGGCCCGATCAGCGTCTCCCACCAGCCGGTCTTGCCGGTGACCGGGTGGACATTGGCGGCATGCTGGTCGCCGGAGAGCGCGTGGCAGATCAGGATGGCGTTGGATTTGTCGGCGTTCAGTTTGCCATAGGTCTGGTAGGCGATCTGGAACGGGCTGAGCGTCACGCCGGCGTCGAGGGTCAGCGGCTTGTCGGCGCCGAAATGCACCAGTTCGGATTGCGGGAAATCCGCCTGCGCCCGCGCCAGCGCCTCATAGGTACGGCTCGGCCCCACGGGACGGGTTTCGGCGCCGGCCACCGGCTCGCCGGTGGCCTTGCCGCTCGCCGGGCTGGTGGGCTGCTGTCCCTGGGGCTGCGGGCCCAGAGTCTGAGATCCCTGGGTCTGCGATCCTTGGGTCTGCGGTCCTTGGGCCTGCGATCCCTGGGCGGGGCTGGTAGCCTCGCCCGTTGTCGGGCGCGCCGCCGGCCGCAGGACGTGCACATTGTCGCTGTCGGGCATTTCAACCGTCTTACCGGACGAAGGGTTCGGAATAACGGACGATCCGATGATCCCACAGCTACGTCTTGTCAATAGCAGCGTGGCCCGGATTCGCGGCGCTTCCGCGGCGCCGATGCAGATTTTGGTTTGCGCCGCGCCCGCGCGGGTCTAGGAGAACGGGCGATGAGCGCGCCCGACGATTTATCCGTGAAGAGCCTGTCTGCCGCCGTTCCCGCCGCCGTGGACCCCGCCGCGGCGCTGGTCGGGCTGCGCTCCGAGATCGACCGCATCGACGCCGCCATGCACGCGCTTTTGATCGAGCGCGGCGAGATCATCGACCGGCTGGTGGAGGTGAAGCGCGCCCGCGCTGCCGAGGGCGGCTCGGCCTTCCGCCCGGCGCGCGAGGCGGCGATGATGCGGATGATCGTCGACCGGCATCGCGGCATCCTGCCGCTCGATACCGTCGAGGGTATCTGGCGCGTCATCATCTCCACCTTCACCTATGTGCAGGCGCCCTATGCCGTGCATGCCGACCTTGCCTCCGGCGAGGCGGCGATGCGCGATACCTCGCGCTTCCATTTCGGCTTCACCGTGCCCTTCGTCGCCCATATGGGCGCCGGCGCGGTGGTGAGCGCGGTCGCCGGCTCCAAGGGCGATCTTGGTCTGGTTCCCGCCTTCGCCCCGCCCGGCACCGGGCCGTGGTGGACCGGGCTGGAGAGCGAGAGCGCGCCGAAGATCATCGCCCGGCTGCCTTTCGTCGAGCGGGCCGATCATCCCGCCGGGCTGCCGGCCTTCTGCATCGCCCACCCGGTGACCGACGGCGCGGTGACCGAGGTCGAGATGTGGAGCGTGCGGGTCGCCGGCTGGAACGCCGGCGCGGCGCGGGCGCTCGCCCCGCTGGCCGATACGCTGGCGGTGCCGGATCGCGGCCTCGACGGCGCGGCGCTGCTGGTCTCGCTGCCGCTGGCGGGGCAGGGAACGGGCGAGGGAACGCCCGAGGTGGGGCTCGATACCGTGCTCGGCGCGCTCAGGGCCTGCGGCGCCTCGGTGCGCTCCGCCGCCCTCGTCGGCTCGCATGCCCGCCGCTATACCCATGTGCCCATGGGAGCCGATCGGTGATCACGCTGCGCGACGCGACTCCCTCTCCCCGTGGGGGAGAGGGGTGGGGTGAGGGGGCTCTGCGGCTCCCAATGTCATCTCCCCTCACCGACCCGCTGTGCGGGCCACCTCTCCCCAGTGGGGAGAGGTGAAGTGTCCGCCGCGCTCCAAGATATCGACCGTTAGGCAAAGCCAATTCCTTCCCGTCCGCTGCCGGAGTTCCATCATGTCGACCACCCCCGTTTCCGATCGTCCTGTCCCGCGTCCGGGCGTGCTGGCGATCGAGGCCTATGTGCCCGGCAAGGCGCAGGCGGGCGGCGTCGCCAAGGTCTACAAGCTCTCGGCCAATGAGAATCCGCTCGGCGCCAGCCCCAGGGCGCGCGAGGCCTTCCACGCCGCCGACGCGCTGGAATTCTATCCCGACGGGTCCTCGACCCGGCTGCGCGAGGCCATCGGCGCGGCGTATGGGCTGGATCCCGCCCGGCTGGTCTGCGGCACCGGCTCGGACGAGCTGATCACCCTCATCGCCGCCGCCTATGCCGGTCCGGGCGACGAGGTGATCTATTCGCAATACGGCTTCCTGGTGTACCGCATCGCCACGCTGGCGGCCGGGGCCACCCCGGTGATCGCCGCCGAGCGCGACCTCACCACCGATGTCGACGCCATACTGGCGGCGGTGACGGCGAAGACCCGCATCGTCTTCCTCGCCAATCCCAACAACCCGACCGGCACCTATTTGCCGTTCGACGAGGTGCGCCGGCTGCAGCGCGGCCTGCCGCCGCAGGTGCTGCTGGTGCTCGACGCCGCCTATGCCGAATATGTGCGGCGCAACGACTACGAGTCCGGCATCGAGCTGGTGGCGACCACCCGCAACGTCGCCATGCTGCGCACCTTCTCCAAGATCCATGGCCTGGCGGCGCTGCGCGTCGGCTGGCTCTATGGCCCGGCCGAGGTGGTGGACGCGGTGAACCGCATCCGCGGCGCCTTCAACGTCAATGCCGCCGCCATCGCCGCCGGCACCGCCGCCATCAACGACACCGCCCATGTCGAGGCCGCCGTCGCCCATAACGACCGGTGGCTGGCCTGGGTGGCCGCCGAATTGACCGCGCTCGGCCTCGTGGTGACGCCGAGCGTCGCCAATTTCGTGCTGGTGCATTTCCCCGATGCCGACGGCAGGCGCGCCCCGGATGCCGATGCCTTCCTCTCCGCGCGGGGCCTAATCCTGCGGCGGATGGATGCCTATGGCCTGCCCGGCGCGCTGCGCCTCACCATCGGCACCGAGGAGGCCAACCGCCTGCTGGTCGCCGTGCTGGCCGAGTTCCTCGGCAAGAAGGAAGCCGGCCATGGTGCTTGATCCGCCGCTTCCCCGGCCGATGATCGGCCGGCTGGTCGTCATCGGCCTCGGCCTGATCGGCTCCTCGATCCTGCGCGCGGCGGATGCCCGCCGGCTCGCCGAGGTCAGCGTCGCCTATGATGCGGAGCCGGCGGTGCGCGCCCGCGTCGCCGAGCTCGGCATCGCCGACGAGGTGGCATCCTCGCCGGCCGAGGCGGTGAAGGACGCGGACATCATCGTCCTCTGCGTGCCGGTCGGCGCCATGGGCGCGGTGGCGCAGGCCATCGCCCCGCATGTGAAGCCCGGCGCCATCGTCTCCGATGTCGGCTCGGTGAAGGGCGCGGTGCTGAACGCCCTGCGCACGCATCTGCCTTCAGGCGTGCACGTCGTGCCGGCGCATCCGGTGGCCGGCACCGAATATTCCGGCCCGGATGCCGGCTTCGCCACGCTGTTCAAGAACCGCTGGTGCATCGTCACCCCGCCGGAAGGCGCGGATGCGGAGGCGGTGCAGGCGGTCACGGCGCTGTGGACGGCGCTGGGCGCCAATGTCGAGACCATGACCGCCGAGCACCACGACCTGGTGCTGGCGATCACCTCGCATGTGCCGCACCTGATCGCCTACAACATCGTCGGCACGGCGGCGGACCTGGAGAAGGTCACCTCCTCCGAGGTGATCAAATACTCCGCCGGCGGCTTCCGCGACTTCACCCGCATCGCCGCCTCCGACCCCACCATGTGGCGCGACGTGTTCCTCAACAACCGCGAGGCGGTGATCGAGGTGCTCGGCCGCTTCACCGAGGACCTGATCGCGCTGCAGCGGGCGATCCGCTGGGAGCAGGGGGAGACGCTGTTCGACCTGTTCACCCGCACCCGCGCCATCCGCCGCTCGATCATCGAGATCGGCCAGGAAACCGCCGCGCCGGACTTTGGCCGCGAGCGGGGCTGAAGTCCGGCACGGCGAGCCCCCTCTCCCCGTCGGGGAGAGGGATGGAAGGAGGGTGTGCCTCACCCCTCCGCCTTGGCATAGACCCGCAGCCGGTGGCCGTCGGGGTCCAGCGCGACGAAGCTGCGGCCGAAATCGAGGTCGGTCGGCGGCAGGGCGATGGGAATGCCCTTCTTCGCCCAGCGCTCATAGGTGGCGTCGACGGCGGCGGCGTCCGCCACCTTGAAGCCGATCTCGTTGCCGCCGGAGCGCAGATGCGGCGTCGGTTTCACCCCGTCGCGCCGCCACAGCCCGAGCCCGAGGCCGGGCGACAGCGCGAACAGCGCGAAGCCGGCGTCCGCCTCGACCGGCGCGCGCTCCAGCACCTCGCCATAGAAACGGGCGCTCGCGCGGGGATCGTTCACGTAAAGAAACAGGTTGCTGGCGTCGATCATGATCGCCCCCCAATTCAGCCATGTGGTGAAGGCGGGGAGATTACGATCCCGTGCTGCCAATTTCCGTCAGCATCATGCGGCGTCGTGCGGCTCTTCGGCGAAGTGGGCGGGGGCGGCGCCCGCCTCGCCCTCGCGCTGCGCGTGCTTCCACTGCTTCCACCGCGTCACCAGCTCGGCGCGGCGGATGGGGTAGCGCGCTTCCAGCATATCGGCGGTGGCGATGCGGTCGGTGCGGAAGCTGCGGAAATCGCCGCGCAGCTCGCACCAGCCGATCAGCAGCCGCACCTGGTCGAAGAAGGCCAGCGCGAACGGCCACACCACCCGCTCGCTCGCCGCGGCATTGGCGTCGCTATAGTTCAACAGCAGCTTGCGCTCGGTGCGGATCGCCTTGCGCAGCACGGCCGGGTCGATGGCGTCGGCCGGGATCGGCGCTCCCGGCGCGATGAACAGCGACGAGCCCTCCATCTCCTCGCGCAGATCCGGCGGCAGCACCGCGCCGATGCGGGCCAGCGCGCTGAGCGCCGCCTCGGCCAGCCGCCCATCGGCACGCCCGGCCACCCAGCGCGAGCCGAGCACCAGCGCCTCGATCTCCTCGGGGGTGAACATCAGCGGCGGCAGCAGGAAGCCGGGCCGCAGCACATAGCCGACGCCGGGCTCGCCCTCGATGGTGGCGCCTTGCGCCTGCAAGCTGGCAATGTCGCGATACAGCGTGCGCAGGCTGACGCCGATCTCGCCGGCAAGCGCCCGCCCGCTCACCGGACGGCGGTGGCGGCGCAGCACCTGCAACAGGTCGAACAGGCGTTCGGATCGGGACATGCCGCATTATAGCCGCAGCCCTGCTGACGGATAGCGGCAGTAGTGTCGATGATTCACGCGCGGGGCGGCTGCCGATCCGCCTTGCGCCGGTGCGCGCCCGGCCCCACCTTTGCCGAACAGGAGACAAGCATGCCGAACCCCTTCAGGGCCGCCCTTCTCGTGCTCGGCCTGTCGCTTGCCGGTGCCGGCGCCGCTTCCGCCGCCACCAAGCCGGTTGCCGCTGCCGCCGATCCGTTGGTCGGCCGCGTCTGGGTGGAGACCAGGCCGGCGTCCGATCTGCCCGGCACAATGCTGGTGTTCCTGCCCGACGGCACGCTGCTGATGGATTCGTGCTGGGAGACCTATGCGCTGCGCAAATGGAGCCGCACGGCGCCGGACGCCATCGCCTGGGACGAGGACGGCGCCAGGCTCACCGCGAAGGTGCAGTCGGTGTCGCCGACGCAGTTGACGCTGAAGGTCCAGGCGGGCAAGGACGTGGTGGAACACCGCTACAGCCTCGCCAAGGTTCCCTATGTCTGCCCGGACATGAAACGCTAGGACGGGGGGCGAGCGGGGATCGATGACCATCGGATCACCACGAGGCGGCGGAAGGTCCGGCGGCCGGCGCGCTGTGCGATCCGGCCGAACAATGAGGCATCAGGTGCAGGCACATCTCCGCAAGAGCTTCTTCATCGGCGCGATGGCGCTGCTGGTCATCGCCGTGGCCGGCAGCGTGCTCATTGCCGTCACCTTCAGCCGCAATGGCGGCTCCACCGGAGCGAGCCCCGTCACGCAGGGCGAGTGAGGCCGCCCACGGGCCTCGCCTTCGGCGCGCCCGAGGCAGGCTCCGCGGGCCGGTTGAGGGGAGACGTCATGGGAAGGCGCAGAAGACCCCTCACCCCAGCCCTCTCCCCGACGGGGAGAGGGAGGCTCGGGGATGGGAGAGGCCCGGCCGTTTTCCTCCAGTCCGACGGTGCGCCCGGGCGCGGGCGCTTGTTTGCCGGCCGGCCGGCGCTCCATCGGGGGTGACCCCGAACAAAAATGCCCGGCTCATCGCCGGGCATTTTGCATTGCTTGACCGGATTCGCATCCGGGCTTTCGCCGTCGCGGCTCAGCTGCCCCGGCTCAGCTGCCCGTCGTCGGCATGACGAACTGGGCGCCGGCGCGGATGCCGGTCGGCCAGCGGGCGGTGGTGGTCTTCATTTTGGTGTAGAAGCCGACGCCTTCCATGCCGTAGACGTTGCGGTCGCCGAACACCGAGCGCTTCCAGCCGCCGAAGGAGTGGAACGCCACCGGCACCGGGATCGGCACGTTGATGCCGATCATGCCGGCCTTGGCGTCGCGGTCGAAGGCGCGGGCTGCGTCGCCGTCGCGGGTGAAGATGGCGGCGCCATTGCCATATTCGTGGTCGTTCACCAGCTTGAGCGCGTCCTCATAGTCCGGCACCCGCACCACCGAGAGCACCGGGCCGAAGATCTCTTCCTTGTAGATCTTCATGTCGGTGGTGACGTCGTCGAACAGGCAGCCGCCGAGGAAATAGCCGTCCTCATAGCCCTGCAGCTTGAGGCCGCGCCCGTCCACCACCAGCTTGGCGCCGGCGGCGACACCGTCATCGACATAGCCGCGCACCTTGGCGAGGTGCTCCTTGGTGACGAGCGGACCCATCTCGCTGTCGGGGTCGAGGCCGGGCCCGACCTTCAGCGCCTGCACCTTCGGCACCAGCTTCTCCATCAGCGCGTCGCCGACGCCGCCGACCGCCACCGCCACCGAGACCGCCATGCAGCGCTCGCCGGCCGAGCCGTAGCCGGCGCCCATCAGCGCGTCGACGGTCTTGTCGAGGTCGGCGTCGGGCATCACCACCAGGTGGTTCTTGGCGCCGCACAGCGCCTGGGCGCGCTTACCGTGGGCGCAGGCGGTCTTGTAGACATATTCGCCGATGGCGGTGGAGCCGACGAAGCTCACCGCCGCGACATCGGGATGCGTCAGCAGCGTGTCGACGGCTTCCTTGTCGCCCTGCACCACGCCGAACACGCCCTTGGGCAGGCCGGCCTCGGCCAGCAGCTCGGCCAGCATCAGCGAGGCGGTCGGGTCCTTCTCCGAGGGCTTCAGCACGAAGGTGTTGCCGCAGGCCAGCGCCACCGGGAACATCCACATCGGCACCATGACCGGGAAGTTGAACGGGGTGATGCCGGCGACGACGCCGAGCGGGTGGCGGGCCGAGAACACGTCGACGCCGCGCGCCACCTGCTCGGTGAAGTCGCCGCGTAGCAGATGCGGGATGCCGCAGGCGAATTCCACCACCTCGATGCCGCGGGTGACTTCGCCCTTGGCGTCCTCGAAGGTCTTGCCGTGCTCCCTGGTGATGGCGGCGGCGAGCGCGTCGATGTCGCGGTCGAGCAGGTTCTTGAACTTGAACATGATGCGGGCGCGGGCCAGCGTCGGCGTGTCGGCCCAGGCCGGGAACGCCGCCTTGGCGGCGGCTACCGCCTCGTTCACCGTGGCGGTGGAGGCGAGCAGCACTTCGCCCGATTGCGCGCCGGTCGAGGGATCGAACACCGGGGCCGAACGCCCTGCCGTCTCCACCCGCTTGCCGCCGATATAATGCCCGATCACCGCCATGGATGCCTCCTCTGGAGCCTTGTTCGGGCGCTGTTGTGCTTGCGAAATCGGATCAACTCAACGACGATATTTCCGCATCCGTTGTGCAAAATTTCCATAAGTTGGGTTGCGGCCATGGATTGGGACCATCTGCGCGTCTTCCTCGCGGTGGCGCGGGCCGGCCAGATGCTGGCGGCGGCGCGCCAGCTGGGGCTCGACCACGCCACCGTCGGCCGCCGCATCGGCGCGCTGGAGACCGGGCTGGGGGCGAAGCTGATCGAGCGCCGCACCACCGGCAGCGCACTCACCCCGGCCGGCGAGCGGCTGCTCGAACATGCCGAGCGGATCGAGACCGAGCTGCTGCAGGCGCAGTCGGCGCTCGGCAACGCCAATCTCGCGCTGTCGGGGACGGTGCGCATCGGCGCGCCGGACGGCTTCGGGGTGTATTTCCTCGCCCCCCGGCTGGGCGAGCTTGCCGAGCGCTATCCCGGCCTCACCATCCAGCTCGCCCCCCTGCCGCGAAGTTTTTCGCTGCCCAAGCGCGAGGTCGATATCGCCGTCACCCTGCAGCGGCCGCATGAGGGGCGGCTGATCGCTCGCAAGCTCACCGATTACAGCCTCGGCATCTACGCCTCGTCGGACTATCTGGCCCGGACTGGTCCCATGCTACACCTCACCGCACTCACTGGACGCACGCTGGTGACCTATGTCGAGGACCTGCTGTACTCGCCGGCCCTCGACTATTTCGAGACCTTCCGCGCCATCGAGGCAAGACGCATCGAATGCGCCAGCGTGGTCGGGCAGATGGAGGCGGTGCGGGCCGGGGCGGGGGTCGGCATCCTGCACGACTACGCGGCGCAACGGCACCCCGAACTCGTCAAGCTGTTGCCGGAGCACAGCTTTCGCCGTTCCTACTGGCTGGTCGCCCATGCCGATGTGCATGAGCTGCGCCGCATCCGCGAGGTCGAGAGCTTCATCGTCGAGGCGGTGCGGGGTGCCCGCGCCGGCTTCGTCGCCGAGCCTGTCAGCTGAAGCGATATTCGGTGACCTGGCGGTACAGCTCGCCCGGCTTCAGCCAGGGAGAAGGGAAGCCCGGATGGTTCACCGCGTCGGGGAAATTCTGCGCCTCAAGACAGATTCCAGCGTGTTTTCCATGGGTTAGGCCGTCGAGGCCCTTGTCGGTCACCGCCAGCATCGAGGCGTCGTAGAGCTGCAGGCCCGGCTCGGTGGTCCAAACCTCCAGCGTACGGCCGCTCTGCGGGCTCGCCACGCGGGCAGCGAAGCGCAGCTCGCCAAGTGGTTGATCGAGCGCGAAATTAATGTCGTAGGTGATGCCGCTGTCACCGAGCCGGCGCGGAGTGCGCAGGTCGTAGCCGGTGCCCTCGACGGGAGCGATTTCGCCGGTCGGCACCTTCAGCGCATCGAGCGGCGTGTAGCGGCTGGAGGCGATCTCCACCGTGAGCTCATGCGAGGAGCGGCCGGGATCGAGGGTGAAATAGGAGTGGTGGGCGAGGTTCACCGGCGTTGTCGCATCGGTGCGCGCTTCCATCTCCACCCGCAGCACGCCCGGCGGCAGAAGCCGGTAAGTGCATGAAAGATCAAGCGTTCCCGGATAGCCTTCCTCACCGTCCGGCGCTGTGCGAGTGAAGGTCACGGCGTCCGCTGCCACCGTCGCGATCTTCCACGGCCGGTGCGAGAAGCCGCGGGTGCCGCCATGCAGATGGGTGACGCCGCGCTCGTTGCGGGCGAGTTCGTAGCTCCGGTCCTCCACGGTGAAGCGCCCGCCGCCGATGCGGTTGGCGACCCGGCCGCAGGTGGCGCCGAGATAGGAGGGGTTGGCGAGATAGCGGTCGAGCTCGGTAAAGCCGAGCACGCCGGGATGCAGCGAGCCGTCCGGCCCCGGCACCCGCAATTCGCGCAGCGTCGCTCCCCAGCTCAGCACCCGCGCTTTGGCGCCGGAGGCGGCGGTGAGGGCGACCTCGTAGAGTTCATCGCCATCGACGCTGCCGATGCGGGTGACGTTGTCGGAAAGCGTCATCGCTCTGAATTCTCCTGCGCGCGGGTTCGGATCAGGAAGGCGACCAGCGAATCGGCGGCGCCCAGAATATGCTCGCGGGTGAGCCGGACCGCCATCTCGGAATCGCCGGCGATGCAGGCGTCGAGAATGCCCTGATGCTCGCGCCGCGCCCGCGCCATGCCGTCGGTCAGCACCAGCTGGGCGCGCAGATAGCGGTCGACGCGGTCGAGCGCGGTCGAGATGGTCTGCAGATAATAGGGCCGCCCGGCCGGCTCGTAGAGACTGTAGTGGAAGCGCCGGTTGAGATCGCCCCAGCGCGAAGATTCCGGCTCGGTGGCGAAGGCGTGGGCGAATTCCTTGGCGTGCTCAAGCGCTTCCGGGGACATGCGTTCGATGGAATAGCGCAGGATCTCCGGTTCCAGCAGGGCGCGGAACTCGAACACCTCGCGGATCTCCGCGATCGACAGCGTGGTCACCACCGCGCCGCGATAACGCTGGGTGGAGACCAGGCCTTGTTCCTCGAGGCGCGTGAGAGCTTCCCGCACAGGTATGCGGCTGATGTTGAACATGCGGGCGATGTGATCCTGGCGCAGCACCTGGCCTTCGGAGATATCGCCCTTGGCGATCGCCTCGCGCAGCGCATCGAAGATCACGTCGGCAGGCGATGGCATCTGCGCGATGTCGGTTGCCTTCACTTTCACCAGCTGCCGCCTCCCACCCATCCGCCCATTCGCTCTACCCGCTGCCGCATGGACCCGCAATCCGCGCCGGCGGCTGCCGTCCCTCGAGCTGCCCAATAATCCCGCAGCGTGGCGACGAAAAGGATATTGCATCTTGGATCCAAAAATTGGAAGCTCTTGCTGTGGGCGAGGGGGTGTCGATGATCCGTATCGCCCGTGCCCGCGCCCCGCGAAGTCTCCGCTCGGGCCGCATGTTTCACTGGGGAAGACCCACGCGATCGGGCCAACGGCCTGACGATCGGCCCTCCGCGACAGCCGGAAACCACGGTCTTCCTCGAATCCGTCCTTTGAATTTCACGTCCGACAGGAGTTTCACCGCCATGTGGTCTGGCATCCTCCCCGCCGTTACCGCCAAGTTCACGCCGAACGACACGCTCGACATCAAGGAGATGGAGCGCTGCTTCGCCTACCAGATTTCGGCCGGCGTCGACGGAATCATCGTCAACGGCTCGCTCGGCGAGGGCCCGATGCTCTCGCATGACGAGCGGCTCGACGTGCTGCATGTGGCCAAGAGCGTCGCCGGCGGCCGTCCCGTCCTGATGACCATCGCCGACGCCGCCACCCGTGACTGCGCCAGCCTCGCCGAGCGCGCCGCCAAGGCCGGCGCCACCGGGCTGATGATCGTGCCGAGCCTCGTCTACCACACCAATCCGAAGGAAACGGTGGCCACGCTCTCCACCATCGCGGCGGCGGCCGACCTGCCGGTGATGATCTATTCCAATCGCATCGCCTACCGGGTCGACGTGACGCTGGAGATCATGGACGAACTCGCCGCCGACAAGCGCTTCGTGGCGATCAAGGAGTCGTCCGACGACATCCGCCGCACTACCGAGATCATCAACCGCTTCGGCGACCGCTACGACGTGTTCACCGGCGTCGACAACCTCGCCTTCGAGGCGCTGGCCGCCGGCGCCGTGGGTTGGGTGGCCGGTCTGGTGGTCGCCTTCCCGGAGGAGACCGTCGCCATCTACCGGCTGATGAAGGCCAAGCGCTATGACGAGGCGCTCGCCCTCTATCGCTGGTTCCGGCCGTTGCTCGACCTCGATGTCTCGACCTATCTGGTGCAGAACCTGAAGCTGGTCGAGGCGCTGGTCACCGGCACCACCGAGATGGTGCGCGCGCCGCGCCTGCCGCTGGAAGGCGCTCGCCGCGCCGAGGTCGAAAAGCTGGTCGCCGAGGCGCTGGCCAACCGCCCGCTGCTCGCCAAGGCGGCGTGAGGCTCGTCAGGCGGAGCGACCCGGCTCCCTCTCCCCGTCGGGGAGAGGGATGGAGTGAGGGGGCTTCGACGCATCCCGATGTCGTTGCCCCTCACCGACCCGCTTCGCGGGCCTCCCCTCCCAAATGGCGAGAGGAGAAGAAAGCAGGCAGGACGTGTCTCCCATCGAAGCGAGGCTTCGACCGGGAGAGACCATGAGAAAACAGGCATCATGAGCGACGAGGTGGTGATCGTCGGGGCCGGCATTGTCGGTCTCGCCGTTGCGTTTCACCTGCAGGGCGAGGGGCGCCGGGTGCGCCTCGTCGAGCGCGGCGCGGTCGCCGATGGCGCCAGCCGCGGCAATGCCGGTGCCTTTGCCTTCACCGACATCTTGCCGCTCGCCTCGCCGGGCATGCTGCGCAAGGCGCCGAAATGGCTGATGGACCCGCTCGGGCCGCTTGCCATCCCGCCTTCCTATCTACCCTCCATCGCGCCCTGGCTGTTTCGCTTCTGGCGGGCCAGCCGGCCGGATCGTTATCGCCGCAGCCTCGTCGTCCAGGGCGAATTGATGCGCGTCGCCGCTGCGGCGATGGAGGCGATGGTGCGCGAGGCAGGGCTCGGCGGCCATGTGCGTGCCGACGGCAACCTGCAGCTTTATGAAAGCGAAATGGAACTCGCTGCCGCGCAGGAAGGCTGGGACCAGCGCGCCGGTGCCGGCATCGAATTCGAGCATGTGCGCGGCGGGCGGCTGGCCGAATTGCAGCCCGGCCTGTCGCCGCGCTTCGTCGCCGGCACCTTCACACCGCACTGGAAGACCGTCGACGATCCCTATCATTTCGCGCTCGCCCTGTTCGACGGGGTGATGGCGCGTGGCGCCGCCATCACCCATGGCGAGGTGACGGAGCTTTCCCCAACCGAACCAGGCGTGCGGGTGACGCTGCGCGACGGCACGGTGCTGGACGCCGCGCGGGCGGTTCTCGCCGGCGGTGCCTGGTCGCGTCCGCTTACCGCCCGGCTCGGCGATGCCATCCCGCTGGAGACCGAGCGCGGCTACAACACCACCTTGCCGCCGGGCGCCTTCGACCTGCGCCGCCAGCTCACTTTCGGTGGCCACGGTTTCGTCGTCACCCCGCTTTCCACCGGCATTCGCGTCGGCGGCGCGGTGGAACTGGGCGGGCTGAAATTGCCACCGAATTTCAGGCGCTCCGAGGCGATGCTGAACAAGGCCGCGGCCTTCCTGCCGGGGCTGAGGACCGGCGGCGGTGCGCAATGGATGGGCTTCCGCCCGTCCATCCCGGATTCCCTGCCGGTGATCGGCCCCTCGCGGGCGAGCCGGCATATCGTCTATGCCTTCGGCCATGGCCATCTCGGCCTGACGCAATCCGCCGCGACCGGGCGGCTGGTGGCGGATCTCCTGGCCGATCGCACGCCTTCCCTCGACATCGCCCCGCTGCGGGCCGACCGTTTCTAATCCCCAGAGCTCATCATCATGGCGCGACACAGCTTTTTCTGCATAGACGGCCACACCTGCGGCAACCCGGTGCGGCTGGTGGCCGGCGGCGGGCCGAACCTTGTCGGCGCCACCATGATCGAGAAACGGGCGCATTTCCTTGAGCAGTATGACTGGATCCGCAAGGGTCTGATGTTCGAGCCGCGCGGCCACGACATGATGTCCGGCTCGATCCTCTACCCGCCGACCCGGCCGGACTGCGACGTCGCCATCCTGTTCATCGAGACCTCCGGCTGCCTCGCCATGTGCGGGCACGGCACCATCGGCACGGTGACCATGGCCATCGAGCACGGTCTCGTCACCCCGAAGACGCCGGGCGTGCTTAGGCTCGACACCCCTGCCGGCCTCGTCGTCGCCGAGTACCGGCAGGAGGGGCAGTATGTCGAGGAGGTGCGGCTTACCAACGTGCCCGGCTTCCTGCACTCCACCGGGCTGACCGCCGAGTGCCCCGGCCTCGGCGAGATCACCGTCGACGTCGCCTATGGCGGAAACTTCTACGCCATCGTCGAGCCGCAGGCGGCCTATCGCGACATGGCCGATTTCACCGCCGGCGACCTCGTGCGCATGAGCCCCGGCCTGCGCGCGGCGCTGAACGCCAAATATGAGTTCGTCCACCCGGAAAAGCCGGAGATTCGTGGCCTGTCGCACATCCTCTGGACCGGTGAGGCGCGCCATCCCGAAGCCCATGCCCGCAACGCGGTGTTCTATGGCGACAAGGCCATTGACCGCTCGCCCTGCGGCACCGGTACCTCGGCCCGCATGGCGCAGCTCGCCGGCAAGGGCCAGCTCAAGGTCGGCGACGCTTTCGTGCATGAGAGCATCATCGGCTCGCTGTTCAAGGGCCGGGTCGAGGCGGCGGCGACGGTCGGCGACCGGGAGGGCATCATCCCCTCCATCGGCGGCTGGGCGCGGATGACCGGCTACAACACCATCTTCATCGACGATCGCGACCCCTTCGCGCACGGCTTCATCGTCACCTGATCCTTTTGGAAAGGCGTTCCCATGAAGATCACCGGCATCAAGGCCTGGCAGGTCGATCTGCCGCTCAAGGAAGGCCGCTACAGCTGGTCGAACGGCAATTTCGTCGAGGTGTTCGATTCCACCGTGGTGGCGGTGGAGACCGATGCCGGCCTCACCGGCTATGCCGAATGCTGCCCGCTCGGCTCGGCCTATCTCCCGGCCTATGCCGCCGGGGTGCGCGCCGGGCTGGCCGAGATCGGCCCGAAGCTGATCGGCCTCGACCCCACCGAGCTCGACGTGCTGAACCGCCATATGGATTCGGTGTTGCGCGGCCATCCCTATGTGAAGGCGCCGATCGACATCGCCTGCTGGGACATCCTCGGCAAGGCCACGGGACTTCCGGTCTACAAGCTGCTCGGCGGCGCGGCGCAGGAGCGGATCGCGCTCTACCGCGCCATCTCGCAGGAGGCGCCGGAGGCGATGGCCGCCAAGATCGCCGGCTACAAGGCGCAGGGCTACACCAAGTTTCAGCTCAAGGTCGGCGGCGATGCCGACCAGGACATCGACCGCATCCGGATCACCCGCAACATTCTCGACCCAGGCGACATCCTGGTCGCCGACGCCAATACCGGCTGGACGCGGGCGGAAGCCGCGCGCATCGCCGCCGCCGTGGCCGATCTCGACGTCACTATCGAGCAGCCCTGCCCGACCTATGAGGAGTGCCTGTCGGTGCGCCGCCGTACCGCGCGTCCCTTCGTGCTCGACGAGGTGATCGATGGTGTCCCCACGCTGATGAAGGCGCTGGCCGACGACGCCATGGACATCATCAACCTGAAGATCTCCAAGGTCGGCGGGCTGACCAAAGCGCGGCTGATGCGCGACATCTGCGTGGCGTCGGGCACGCCGATGACCATGGAGGACACCTGGGGCGGCGACATCGTCACCGCGACCATCGCCCATCTCGCCCGCTCGACGCCGGAGGAGTTCTGCTTCTCCGCCACCGATTTCAACAGCTACGGCACCGTCGACATCGCCGAAGGCGCACCCAGGCGCGTCGACGGCTTCATGACCGCGCCGGATTCCCCCGGCCTCGGCATCACGCCGATCTTCCCGGCGCTGGGCGAGCCGGTGCTGGTGGTATGAGATTTCCTTCTCCCCATTGGGAAGAAGGCGGCGGCGCAGCCGCCGGATGAGGGGCGAAGCGGCGACATCCCCTCACCCCAACCCTCTCTACCGGGATCGGATGTATCCAGTCTCGGTTTGCCAAATGCCGAACCCGGCTACAGTCGCGTTCGGCACGGGGAGAGGAATTCGTCGCTCAAAGGACCGAAGCTCCCTGGCCGCTCTGGCAGCAGACCCTGGAGCAGCACGGCAGGATCAGCGTCGGTGCTCTCACGCCATTTCCGACACGGATCGCGTTGCATTGCCGCCGCAGCGGCTCTGATGGTGATGGCCGGGCCGGCCTTACGACCCGTGACCACCGCCGCTCAGAAGTCGCGCAGCAACCGCTCCAGATAGTCGAGTTCCAGCTGCGGGCGCTGCGGATCGCCGAAGCGGCGGCGCAGCTCCTCCAGCACCCGGCGGGCGCGCTGCACGTCCATCTCGTCCGGCACCTTCACGGTGGTGTCGTCGCCATAGTCGCGCGAGCGCAGCGGCCGGCCGAGCGGATCGGTGCGTTCGGCCTGCTGGCCGGAGGGCGAGCCGGGGCCGCCGTCCGGCCCCTGTTGCTGCTGCATGGCCTCGGCCATCTGCTGGGCGCCGCGGCGCAGCGATTGCAGCGCCTCGTTCTGGGCGTCCACCGCGCCGGTGCCGTCGCCATTGCCCAGCGCCTGCTCGGCCTCGCGCATTGCCTGTTCCGCCTCGGCGAGGCCGCCCTCGCCGGGCATGCCCTGCCCCTGCTGCCCTTGGCCTTGCTGGCCCTGCTGACCCTGACCTTGCTGCCCCTGGCCCTGTTGCCCTTGCTGACCCTGCTGGCCTTGCTGACCGCGATTGCGCATCGCCTGCTGCATTTTTTCCCGCAGCTGCTTCAGCTGGTCGCGCAGCTGCTGCTGGTTCTGCTGCAACTGGCCGAAGTCCTGGCCCTGCTGGCCTTCGCCCTGCTGTCCCTGTTGGCCCTGCTGACCTTCCTGACCTTCCTGTCCCTGCTGTCCCTGACGGAAAGTCTGGTCGCGCAGGCGCTGCTGGCGGCGGATCATGTCGCCGAGCTGGTCCATGGCCTGCGACATCTGGCTCTGGCCCGGGCGGCGCTGCTGCTGGCGACCGGCCTGCAGGCCGTTCAGCATGTTCTGCAATTCGCTCAGCATCTGCCGCGCGGCGTCGCGGGCGCCGTTGCGGGCCATGTTCTCGATGTTGTCGAGCATCTTCTGCAGGTCTTGCGGCCGGACGGTGCGGACGTTCGGGTCCGGCGGCGCGTCCGCCATCTCGCCATTGCGCTGCGCCTCCTGGGCGAGCGCCTTCATGAAGTCTTCCATCGCCTTGCGCAGTTCCTGCGCCAGCTTCTGGATCTCCTGGTCGCTCGCGCCGTTCTCCAGCGCGTCCTGCAGCGCCTGCTGGGCGTCGCGCAGCCGCTTCTCGACATCCGACATGTCGCCATCCTCGATGCGGACCGCGACCTCCCACAGATAATCGATCACGCCACGCAGCTCGTCGTCGTTGCGCGCGGCCTCCAGCCGCCAATAGGCGGTGCGCAGGCCGAGATAATGCGCCGGATCCGGCGTGAAGCGTTCCGGGGCGATCGCCAGCGCCTCCAGCGCCGCCGAAACCCGTTGGCGCCGGTTGGCATCGAAGGCCAACACCCGCCGCTCCTCGACCAAAGCGCGGGCGAGCGGGTTGTTGAAGGCGCGGGCCGGCAGGGTGACGCTCTTCGGCGCCGTGGACCCGATATTGCCGGCGTCGTCGCGGGCGACCAGGGTGAGCATCACCCGCGTGCCGGCCCACGGGCTCTCGGTGAGGTCCTTGGTGGTCTGGCTGGTGCCGGATTTCGGTCGTCCGCCCGGCAAGGGCAGCGGGAAGTTCGGCGCCTCCACCAGCGGATGGGGCTCGGGCCGCGCCGGCGCATTCTTCAGCGCGAACAGAGGTGCCGGCTCCGGCACCGCCACAAAGCGTGCCTCGGCGCCGGTGACGCCGTAATCGTCCTCCACCTTGTAGGCAAGCACGAGGCCGGTGCGGCCGGAGGCGCCCGGCTCCTTGGCGAAGGAGATGGTCGGCGGCTTGTCGGGCACCACGGTGAACTGCCAGGTCAGGCTGCGTCCATCCGGCCCGGCGATGCGCGCCGAGCCGTCGCTGTCGATCACGAAGCGCTGCTCGCCGGCGTCCGGGCGCTTGGCATCCGCACGTTTATTCGCGGGGCTGGCATCCGCGGGCTTGGCATCCGCGGGCTTGGCGTTGCCTTGCCCGGCGGTCTGCGGCGCCGTGCCGGCGGCGGCCGCCTGTTCGTCCTCTTCCGGTTCGGGGACATTGATGCCGCCGGAAACCGAGAGCGGCGAGCCGGCAAGGCCGGTCACCCGCACCACCAGCTCGCTGCCGGCCGGCACGCTCATCGCCGCCGCGCCGTGGGTCTGCGGTTCCGTCGTTGCGGCGGCGGCGGTGTCGCGGCTCTCCTCGGAGCGAAGCCCCGGCAGGATCACTGGCGGCCGGCCGGTATAGGCCGGCGGGTTCACCCAGGCATCGATACGGTACGGGCTGGGCTGAACCACCGCCGTCCAGTCGAAGGCGGCGCCGATGCGCCGCATATGCTCGCCCGTGGCGATGAAGAAGCTGGCGATGACGCCGAGCAGCACCAGGGCGCGGAAGGCGCGCGGGTCGCGTGCGGCGAGGCGCGGCGACGGCAGGCCGGCCTTCAGGGCGCCGAGCTGTCCGGCAACGCGGTTCAGATGCGCGCGCCACAGCGCCGCCGCCACCGGGTCGTCGGGCCGCGAGGCGAGATGGTCGGCCAGCGCGGTCACCGGGCGATGGGTGATGCCGCTGGTGCGGTCGAGCCGTGCCAGCGCCTCGTCCTCGGAGGGACGGCGGATGCGCAGCGCCGGCAGGAGCGCCGCCACGAACAGCAGCGCGAACAGGATCAGCCCGATGAGGCGGGCATAGGTCGGCAGCATCAGCCACAGGCCGAGCCAGGAGACGATGAGGAAGATGCCGAGCGCGCCGAGCGCGGTAGCGAAGACCGGCCAGATGCGTTCCCACATCAGCGCCGCGCCGGCGCGGCGCAGGGCACTCGCCAGCCGCGCCTCGGCGCGTTCGACGATCGCCGCGCGGCGCGTCTCGCCGCCGGTGGATTGCGAATGTTCTTCCGGTGTCGCCGTCACGCGCTCAAGCCTCCGACACACCAACCCCGTCAGCCACGCCCCAGCGTCACCTTAACAGCTACGCGCGCGGACGCTACCCCCGCCGCAAAAGCAGGCATGCCCATACGTTCATCGCTGCGTGAACGGCCGATGGCGCCACCGGCCGAGATTGTGGCGGCCGATGATGGCACTCCCGGCTCAGCCGAGCCAGGCGGGCACCTTGTCGAGGGCGATCAGCGCCTCGGCGTCCATGCGCGGACGCACCACGGCGTAGTCGCCGTCCCGCACCAGAACTTCGGGAACCAGCGGCCGCGTATTGTAGGTGGTGGCCTGCACCGCGCCATAGGCGCCGGCGGTCATCACCGCGATGAGGTCGCCGGCCTTCAGCCCCGGCAGCCGCCGCCCCAGCGCCAGGAAATCGCCGGATTCGCACACCGGCCCGACCACGTCGGCGACCATTTCCCCGCCGCCGCCGGCCGCCGCCGCCCGCACGGGCAAAATTTCGTGATGGGCGTCATAGAGCGTCGGGCGGATGAGATCGTTCATCGCCGCGTCGACGATGACGAAGGTCTTGCCTTCGCCTTCCTTCACATAGAGCACGCGGGAGACCAGCGCGCCGGCATTGGCGACGATCAGCCGCCCGACCTCGAAGACGAGGCCGAGGCCGAGATTGTGGGTGTGCCGCTTGATCAGCGCCGCATAGGCGGAGGGCAGCGGCGGGTCCGGCTCACCGGCGACATAGGGCACGCCGAGCCCGCCGCCGAGGTCGAGATGCGTCAGCGGGAAGCCCTCCGCCAGCAGGTCGCGGGCCAGCTCGGCCAGCACCGCGGCGGCGTTGTCGAAGGGTTCGAGATCGGTGATCTGGCTGCCGATATGCATGTCGACGCCGGTCACCCTTATTCCCGGCAGCGAAGCGGCGTGGCGATAGACCTGGCGGGCGCGCGACACCGGGATGCCGAACTTGTTCTCCGACTTGCCGGTGGAGATCTTGGCGTGGGTTTTGGCGTCGACGTCGGGATTGACCCGGATCGATACCGGCGCGGCGACGCCGTGGCTGACCGCCACTTCCGAGAGGGTCAGCAGCTCCGGCTCGCTCTCGACATTGAAGCACATGATGCCGGCGTCGAGCGCCGCCGCCATCTCCTCGCGGGTCTTGCCGACGCCGGAGAACACGATCTTGTGCGGCTGCACCCCGGCCGCCAGCGCCCGCTTGAGCTCGCCGCCGGAGACGATGTCGGCGCCGGCGCCGAGCCGGGCGAGAGTGCGGATCACCGCCTGGTTGGAATTGGCCTTCAGCGCGTAGCACACGGTCGCTCGGGTATCGGCGAAGGCCTCGGCAAACACGGTGTAATGCCGCTCCAGCGTCGCCGTCGAATAGACGTAGACCGGGGTCCCGACCTCGCGGGCGATGTCGGCGAGGCTGACGTCCTCAGCATGGAGGACGCCGTCGCGATAGGTGAAGTGGTGCATGGCGAGCCTGAAGTTTGGCGAAGCCGGAAGGCCGGAGAAGCCCGTTTATTAGAGAAGGCCGTCGAGGAAGAAGGGCTTGTTCGGTTTCACCGGGCCGGTGTCCTTCGGCATCTTGCCGTCCGGGCCGGGGGTGCCGAGCGCGGTACCCGGCGGCGGCTCCAGCGGACCCTTGACGCCGCAGCCGGCAACAGCGAGCGCGCCGCCGAGCGCGAGCAAGGCGGGGAGGAGGCGGAGCGCGGCAGGCAGCGGCGGCAGTCGGTTCGGGCGGGGCACGGAGCTTCCTCGGACGAAGTGGGCGAGCGCACTATAACGGCGAATCGGCGAAAGGCGAGACCGGCGAAGGCCATGCCTTTGTAGGGCGTTACGCCTCAGGCGTCGAAGGTCACCATCACCGGGATATGGTCGGATGGCCGCTCCCAGCCGCGGGCGTCGCGCAGCACGGTCATGGCGGTGGCGGTCGGCGCCAGCGCCGGGCTCGCCCACACATGGTCGAGCCGGCGGCCGCGGTTGGAGGCCGCCCAATCGGCGGCGCGGTAGCTCCACCACGTGTAGAGCTTCTCCTCCGGCGGCACGAAATTGCGCATCACGTCGACCCAGCCGCCCGCCGCCTGCAACCGGCCGAACCGCTCCACTTCGATCGGCGTGTGGCTCACCACGTCGAGCAGCTGCTTGTGGCTCCACACATCGGTTTCCAGCGGCGCGATGTTGAGATCGCCCACCAGCACCGAGCGGGCGCCCGGCGCGGTCGGGTGCAGCGTTTCCCATTGGGTCGCCTCGTCGAGGAAGGCGAGCTTGTGCTTGAACTTGGGGTTGAGCTCGGGGTCGGGAATGTCGCCGCCGGCAGGGATGTAGAAATTGTGCACGGTCAGCGGCGCGGCGAGCCCGGCCTCCTCGCCCAGCACCACGCTGATGTGCCGGGCGTCGCCCATGTCGCAGAAACCCTGCCGGCTGACGCTCTCGAACGGCCGCTTCGAGAGGATGGCGACGCCGTGATAGCCCTTCTGACCATGGATCGCCGCATGCGGATAGCCGAACCGCGCCGCGTCCTTCAGCGGGAAGCGGTCGTCCGGGGTCTTGGTCTCCTGCAGGCAGATGACGTCCGGCTGGAGTTCGGCGGCGAGACGGGCGACGAGTTCGATGCGCAGGCGCACCGAATTGATGTTCCAGGTGGCGATGGAGAGCGGCACGGGGGAGGGCACCTCGAGATCGATAAGGTGCCGGACCCTAAAGCATGTCGTCGGGAAGTTGAACCGCCCGATTTGCCGGCGTCAATTCCGGTTGATGACGAACAGCATCGGGTCCGGGCGCTCGGAGGTGTCGAGGTTGGAGACCGCCACCGTGGTGTCGAAGCCCTGCGGGTCGGTGACCGTCCACTGCTTGAGCTGCATGGTCTTGGCGTCGAACATGATCATCAGCCGGTAGGTGCCGACCATGGGCTGCTTCTCTTCCAGCACCACGGTGGCGAACACGTCGTCCTGGTAGACGCCGGTGACGTTGGCGTTGCGCGCCAGATCGAAATTCTCCGACAGCAGGAAGCGCAGCGGGGTGGCCGAGAGCGGGGTGATGTCCTGCGTCTTCAGCTTCTTGTCGCGCACCGCCACCGAGCGGCCGTCGGCGACCAGCTCGATCCGGCTCGGCGGATCGTATTCGAACAGCACGCGGCCGGGCTTCAGGATATAGAACTGTCCCTGCCGGCGGGTGCCGTCCGGGTCGACCTGCACGAAGTTGCCGGTCATGTTCTTGAAGCTGTTGAAATAGGTGTTGATGCGCTGGACCGTCTGCTGCGCGGCGCGCTGGCCCGCGGCGGCGGCCACCTGCACCGGTGCCGCGTCCGGCGTGTCGCCCTGCACCGAGGGCGGCAGCGGCACGCCGTTCGGCTGCTGCGCGAGCGCCGGGGCGGCGAGCAGGGCGAGAGCGATGCAGAGGGAGGCAGACAGGATCGGGCGCATTGGGCACTCTCGTCGGGCGCGGGCGGGGCGTCGGGTCGTGCGTCTAGGCGGTAGGCGTTCGCTGTGGCGAGGATAAGGCTGCGCCGCCGCCGCTGCGTCAACCGGCGCGCGCGTCGTCGGGTTCCACCAGGATCTCGCGCTTGCCGGCATGGTTGGCGGCGGAGACGAGACCTTCATTCTCCATGCGCTCCATGATCGAGGCGGCGCGGTTGTAGCCGATCTGCAGCCGGCGCTGGATGTAGCTGGTCGAGGCCTTGCGGTCGCGCATCACCACCGCCACCGCCTGCTCGTAGAGGCCGCCGCCCTCGCCGCCACCCATCGCGCCCTTGTCGAACACCGCGCCTTCCTCGCCGATTTCTCCCTCGTCCTCGTCGGTGGTGACGGCGTCGAGGTAATCCGGCTGGCCCTGCGTCTTCAGGTGTTCGACGACGCGCTCGACCTCCTGGTCGGAAACGAAGGGGCCGTGCACGCGCGAGATCCGCCCGCCGCCGGCCATGTACAGCATGTCGCCCTGGCCGAGCAGCTGCTCGGCGCCCATCTCGCCGAGGATGGTCCGCGAGTCGATCTTCGAGGTTACCTGGAAGGAGATGCGGGTGGGGAAGTTGGCCTTGATGGTGCCGGTGATCACGTCGACCGAGGGGCGCTGGGTCGCCATGATCAGGTGGATGCCGGCGGCGCGGGCCATCTGGGCGAGGCGCTGGATGGCGCCCTCGATGTCCTTGCCGGCCACCATCATCAGGTCGGCCATCTCGTCGACGACGATGACGATATAGGGCAGCGGCGTGAGGTCCATCTCCTCGCGCTCATAGATCGCCTCACCGGTCTCGCGGTCGAAGCCGGTCTGCACCGTGCGCACGATCTGCTCGCCCTTGGCCTGCGCCTCGAGGATGCGGGCATTGAAGCCGTCAATGTTGCGCACCCCGACCTTCGACATCTTGCGGTAGCGCTCCTCCATCTCGCGCACCGCCCATTTCAGGGCGACCACCGCCTTCTTCGGGTCGGTGACGACGGGGGAGAGCAAATGCGGGATGCCGTCATAGACGGAGAGCTCCAGCATCTTCGGGTCGATGAGGATCAGCCGGCACTGGTCCGGCCGGTGCCGGTAGAGCAGCGACATGATCATGGTGTTGATGGCGACCGACTTGCCGGAGCCGGTGGTCCCTGCGACCAGAAGATGCGGCATGCGGGCGAGGTCGACGATCACCGGCTCGCCGCCGATGGTCTTGCCGAGCGCCAAAGCCAGTTTGTGCGCCGCCTCGCCAAAGTCCTTGGCGGCGATGATCTCGCGCAGCAGCACCTTCTCGCGCTTGGGATTGGGCAGCTCGATGCCGATGGCGTTCTTGCCGGGGATCACCGCCACGCGGGCGGAGACCGCGCTCATCGAGCGGGCGATGTCGTCGGCGAGGCCGATGACGCGGCTGGACTTGATGCCGGGTGCCGGCTCCAGTTCGTAGAGCGTGACCACCGGGCCGGGGCGGGCATTGACGATGGCGCCGCGTACGCCGAAATCGTCGAGCACGCTTTCGAGATCGCGGGCGTTCTGCTCCAGCGCCTCGTCGTCGAGCGCCGGGCCCAGGCGAGCCGGCGGCGGGCTGAGCAGGTCGAGGCCGGGATGCGCATAGCGCAGCCGCTCCTCGTCACGCTCGGCGCGGCCGCCGCGGATCGAGCGCAGCGGCGGCCGGCGGCCGGTGCGGGTCTTCTCCGGCACCGGGTGCGCCGGCGGCAGGTCGTCATCCGGCGCATCGAGAAAGCCGGCCTCGTCGCGTTCGTCGGCATCCCATCCGCCGGCATCTTCATCGTCCTCGCCGCGGAAGTTCGGCTCGCGGCGCAGCCCGCGCGGCATCAGCTCATCCTCGTCCTCGATGCCGAAAAGCGAGCCGAGGCGCGCCATCATGCCGCGACGGCGGCGCGGATAGGCGGTGCGCCCGGGCAGGATCCAGGCCTTCAGCGTCAGCCACCAATGGGCGAGGGCGCCCATGGACAGCAGCCCGAAGCGGGCCGGCTCGTCATCCTCGAAGGCACCGGCGTCGTCGTCCTCCGCCGCGGTTTCCTGGCGCTTCAGGCCGACGCCGAAGGCGAGGGGCAGGGTCATCACCGCGCCGAACAGGCACAGGGCCCCGGCGACCGCGTAGTCGAAGGAGGTCAGCCAGCCGGAGCGGATGAGCGAGGGCAGGATCAGCATCGCCTCGCCGAGCACGCCGCCGAGGCCACTCGGCAGCGGCCAGGTGCCGAAGCGCGGCAGGCAGGCGGCGAATCCGGCCGCGAAGGCGGTGCCGGCGGCGAGGGCGATGATCCGCGCCCGCATCCGGTGCGGCGGGCGATGCGTCAGCAGCCGCCAGCCCCACACGCCGACCGGCAGCACCACCGCGAGGCAGGCGACGCCGAACAGCTGCATCATCAGGTCGGCGACCACCGCGCCGGGCACGCCGAGCAAATTGTGCGGCTCGGCGGCGCTGGAGCGCGACAGGCTGGGGTCGTTGGCGGACCAGCTCGCCAGCGCCGCCAGCATCAGGCCGCACAGGCCGACGAGGACGAGGCCGCCGAGCTCGGCGGCGCGCCGGTGCAGCACGTTGCGCACTTCCTCGGGCAGCAGCCGGCGGCGGGCGCCGCGGCCGCGCACCGAGGCGCCGGCCCGCGACCTCTGGGCCGGGCGCGGCGGCGCGGCGTCGGGGCTGGCGGCGCGAGGCTGTCCCTGCCGCGTCCGCGGCGTCCGGCCCGTCGACTGTGTCTGCCCGCCCATCATCCCGCCTCGATCCCGCTTGCCACCCAAGGGCCCGGCTCAGCTCAATCCGGCCACCACGCGCGGCAGTGCCGCCCGCGTGGTGGCGAGGTCCTGCACCAGTGCGAGGCGCAGATAATCCGCGCCCGGATTGCGTCCGTCGGCTTCCGAGCGGCACAGATAGCCGCCGGGGACGGTGCGCAGCCCCTCGCGTTGCCAGAGTTTGCGCGCCGCCGCCTCGCCGCCGCCGATGCTGGCGACGTCGAGCCACAGGAAGAAGCCGCCATCCGGCCGCTCATAGCCGAAGCGGCCGGCTAAAATCTGGTCGGCAATGTCGAACTTGGCGCGATAGAGCGCGCGGCTTTCCTCGACATGCGCCTCGTCGGCGAGGGCGGCGATGCCGACATGCTGCAGCGGCTCGGGCACCTGCGGCGCCGCCACATTGCGCAGATCGGCGAAGGCGGCCATGAAGCCGGCGTCGCCGGCGCAGAAGCCGCAGCGCAGCCCTGGCAGGCTGGAGCGCTTCGACAGCGAGTTGAACGTCACCACCCCGGCATAGTCGGGGCCGGCGACTTCGAGAATGCCGGTCGGCGGCTCGGCACCGAGCCAGATCTCTGAATAGCACTCGTCGGCGAAGACGAGGATCTCGTGGGCGCGGGCGATCGCCACCAGCCGTTGAAGATAGGCCTTCGGCGCGATGGTGCCCTGCGGATTGGCCGGCGAGGCGAAATAGAGCGCGACGGTGCGGGCGAGCAGGCGCGGATCCAGCGCGTCGAGGTCGGGCAGCCAGCCGCCGGAAGCGGGCAGCGGCAGCGATACGCTCTCGCAACCGGCCGCCTCGGCACCGGCGCCATAGGCGGCGTAGAACGGGTTGGGCAGCAGGATGGCCGGGCCGCCGGCTTCGGCGATGGCCCTCGCCTTGGCGGGTGAGACCAGGCGGCGGGCGAGGATGGCGGACAGGAACAGCCCTTCGCGCGAGCCGTTCAGCACCAGCACCTCGCGCTCGGGATCGAGCGGGCGAGGCAGCGCATAGCGGCGTGCGCACCAGGCGGCGGCGGCGGCGCGGAACTCCGGCAGCCCCTTCCCGGCCGGGTAGCGGCCGAAGCCGTCGAGATGGGCGGCCAGTACCGCACCGACGAAGGAGGGCGGCGCGTGGCGGGGTTCCCCGACCGCGAGGCTCAGCGGCGGCTTGCCCGGCTCGATGTCGGCCAGCAGCTCGCCGAGGCGGATGAAAGGCGAACGCGCCGCCGGTCCCGGATCCGGCCGGGAGGGTTCCGGCAGCGGCGGGCGTTCATCGGTGACGTCGAACTTCGAGGCGGGCACGGGGGTCATGTCCATCATGGTTAGCGATTCAAGATAGCGCCAGCGGGTAAAGGCGCTCTTAACCATGACCACAGCAGGGCGGCGGCCGACCGATCGCGCCGATCGGCCGCGGCGAGGCCGATTCGCCGCCTGTGATGCGGCGGCGCGGGGCGTGATGCCGGTGTCTCGGATGACGGATACGGCCCCGGTGATGCGTGCCGGATCGGCATCGTCGCCGACGGGCGATACCCACTGCAGGAGCCTCGGTGCCGATGTCGCATGGCCCGAAAACGAGAAACCCCGGCCGAAGCCGGGGTTGCGAGCCAGCCGAGGCTGGGGAAAGCGGCGCGGGCGAGGCACCCCCGCGCCGGAACCGGCGTGCCGGTCAGCTGTGATAGGCGCGCTCGCCGTGCTCGACGATGTCGAGACCCTCGCGCTCCTTCTCCACCGACGGCCGCAGGCCGACGATGACGTCGACGATCTTGTAGAGGATCGCAGAGACCACGCCGCCCCACACGATGGTGATGGCGACCGCCTGGATCTGCACCCACACTTGGTGGCCCATCGCGTAGTCGGCGATGCCGGGGCCGCCGAGCGCGGGAGCGACGACGACGCCGGTGCCGATGGCGCCGACGATGCCGCCGATGCCGTGGACGCCGAACACGTCGAGGCTGTCGTCATAGCCGAGCGCGTTCTTCACCGTGGTGCAGAAGAAGAAGCAGACGATCGAGGCGATGAAGCCGAGCACGATGGCGCCGATCGGCCCGGAGAGGCCGGCGGCCGGGGTGATGGCGACGAGGCCGGCGACCATGCCGGAGATGGCGCCGAGCATGGAGGGCTTGCCCTTGGCCAGCCATTCGATCAGCGACCAGCCGACAATGGCGCCGGCGGTGGCGACGAAGGTGTTCACCAGCGCCAGCGTGGTGCCGGCATTGGCCTCGAGGTTGGAGCCGGCGTTGAAGCCGAACCAGCCGACCCACAGGACGCTGGCGCCGACCATGGCGAAGGGCAGCGAGTGGGGAGGCATCAGTTCCTTGCCGAAACCGGTGCGCTTGCCGACCAGCAGGCAGCCGACGAGGCCCGCGATACCGGCATTGATGTGCACCACGGTGCCGCCGGCGAAGTCGAGCGCGCCGAGGCCGAACAGGTAGCCCTCGGAGAACCACACCATGTGGGCGATCGGGTAGTAGACCAGCGTCACCCAGAGGATGCAGAACAGCAGGATGGCCGAGAACTTCATGCGCTCGGCGAAGGCGCCGATGATCAGCGCCGGGGTGATGGCCGAGAAGGTCATCTGGAACGCCATGAAGACGTATTCCGGGATCTTCACATTGGCCGAGAAGGTGTCGGCGAGGCTCTCGGTGGTCACGCCGGCGAGGAAGGCCTTCTCGAAGCCGCCGATGAAGGCATTGCCCGAGGTGAAGGCGAGTGAGTAGCCGTAGAACACCCAAAGCAGCATCATCACCGCGGCGATGACGGTAACCTGCATGAGCACCGACAGCATGTTCTTGGCGCGCACCAGGCCGCCATAGAACAGGGCCAGGCCGGGGACCGTCATGAACAGCACGAGGATGGTGGAGACCATCATCCAGGTGATGTCGCCCTTGTCCACGGTGGCGACTGCGGCGGCGGCCTCGGCGGTGGCTTCAGCGCCCGTTGCCGGCGCGTCCTGCGCCAGGGCGGCGGCGGCGAACAGCGCCGTCGTCGCCAGCGCGGGAAGTCCCGCGCGCATCCAGTTCTTGATCGTCATGGGTTGAGTGCTCCGTCGGAAACGTACGATGTCGGGATCAATGGCGCGGGCTTAGAGGGCGTCGGCGTCGGTCTCGCCGGTGCGGATGCGCACGGCCTGGTCGATCGCGTAGACGAAGATCTTGCCGTCGCCGATCTGACCGGTCTTGGCCGAGGTGGAGATGGCGTCGATCACCTTGGCGACCTGGTCGGCGGCCACTGCCACCTCGATCTTGAGCTTCGGCAGGAAGCTCACCGCGTATTCGGCGCCGCGGTAAATCTCGGTATGGCCCTTCTGCCGGCCGTATCCCTTGACTTCCGTAACGGTCAGTCCGTGCACTCCGATACCGGTGAGCGCATCCCGGACCTCCTCAAGCTTGAAAGGCTTGATGATAGCCATGACGATCTTCATGGTTCCTGTCCCCGCTTGGCCCCGGATCGCAACACGCGGATCCCGGGCGTTTTAATGTCGGACTCGGCCAGGCGGGTTTCCCAACCCCAAGGACAAGCCGACGCCTAGGAATCAAGTCGCGTGCCAACCGTGCAACGGCAATGCGTTGCGGGGCAATCAACCCACCCGGACAGCGTGTGGCGCCGATGCTCGGGCGCCAAACGACATTATGGCAGGGTTGTGATGCTGCTTAATTCTTGATCTGTCGGGTTCGGGCGCTTCGGGCCGGTACGAATCTTAAGCAGAACATGCCTAAATAATGTGCTCTATGCCGCGGGCGGCGGCGCTACCGGGCGGATCAGCCCTTCCTGCGCCACCGAGGCGACCAGTCGTCCGGCCCGGTCATAGATCAGCCCGCGCGCCAGGCCGCGCGCGCCATGGGCGTTGGGGCTGTCCTGCACGTAGAGCAACCAGTCGTCGGCCTTGAGCGGACGATGCAGCCACAGCGCATGGTCGAGGCTGGCGGCCTGGATGCGGTCGCCGAGCACGCTGGTGCCGTGCACCACCGTGGTCGTCTCCAGCAGCGTCATGTCGGAGGCGTAGGCGAGCACCGCCCGATGCAAGGCCGGGTCATCCGGTAGCATGCCGTCGGCGCGGAACCACACCTTCTGCTGCGGCTCGGTCGGCGGCGCGGTATTGCCGGCGGCGAGCCGCTGCATCAGGTTCACCGGCCGCAATTCCACCGGCCGTGGCCGCGTCCAGTAGTTGCGCACCGAGGGCGCCAGCGAATCCAGCAGTTCCGGCGGCAGGTCGCGCGCCGAGGGAACTTCTTCCGGCGGCGGCACGCCCTCGGGCATCGCCATCTGGTGGTCGAGGCCTTCCTCGG
Source organism: Ancylobacter defluvii (assembly GCF_018390605.1). Classification (GTDB taxonomy): domain Bacteria; phylum Pseudomonadota; class Alphaproteobacteria; order Rhizobiales; family Xanthobacteraceae; genus Ancylobacter; species Ancylobacter defluvii. The sequence goes on along the minus strand of NZ_JAHBGD010000010.1, from coordinate 26,875 downwards.
CGATGTGGAAAGACACCGACATGATGAAGATCGGCCGTCCATGCTGTACCGCCACCACCCGCCGGGTGGCGAAGCTGCGGCCGTCGCGGACCCGCTCGACCTGGTAGACGATGGGAATCTGCGGGTCGCCGGCGAGGATGAAATAGGCGTGCATGGAGTGGGCGGTTGCCGTCTCCACCGTGCGCTGCGCCGCCACCAGCGCCTGTGCCAGCACCTGCCCGCCGAACACCCGGGTACGGAACGGCCAGGATTCCGGCGGGTTGTGGCCGCGGAACAGGTTGACCTCCAGCACGTCGAGATCGAGCAGCTGGACGAGTTCGGCGATGGGCGACATGTCCGCATTCCCGCACGGTGTTCTTTGCTCAGTAGCTAAGGCATAAGAGGGCTCCGGTACAGTGCCACGAGGGAAGGGTCGTCATGCCGCAGCAAGCCGAACGCGCCCGGATCAGCGGTTCCAGCGGCGCCAGCTTCGATGTCGTCGTCGCCGGTGGCGGGCTTGCCGGCCTGTCGCTGGCCCTCGCCCTGCGCCACGGGCTCGGCGACACGGCGCGGCTGGCGGTGGCCGACCCGGCCTTTGCCGCGCCCGCGCGACGCAGCACCGACATGCGTGCCTCCGCCTTCGCCGCCGGCGCCCGCCGGCTGTTGGAGACCGTCGGCGTGTGGGCGCGGGTGGCCGGCGAGGCGCAGCCCATGCTCGCCATGGAGATCACCGACAGCCGGCTCGGCGACGCCGCCCGCCCGGTGTTCCTCTCCTTCGACGGCGAGGTGGAGCCGGGCGAGCCCTTCGCCCATATGGTGCCGAACGCGCTGTTGCAGGACGCGCTGACCGAGGCCGCCCGCGCGGCGGGCATCGTGCTGCTGCCGGCGGGGGTCGAGGCTTATTCCGCCGGCCTGTCCGGCGTCTCGGTGACGCTGGGCGACGGCGCCCATGTCACTGCGGCGCTGCTCGCCGCCTGCGATGGCGGCCGCTCGCGGCTGCGCAGCCTTGCCGGCATCGCGACCGTCGGCTGGTCCTACCACCAGTCCGCCATCGTGATGACGGTCGGGCATGAACGGCCGCATGAGGGCAAGGCGGTGGAGCATTTCCTGCCCGCCGGCCCCTTCGCCCGGCTGCCGCTCGCCGGCAACCGCTCCTCGATCGTGTGGACCGAGGCCAGCGCCACGGCGCAGCGGCTGCTGGCGCTGCCGCGGGTGCTGCTGCTCGACGAGCTGGAGCAGCGATTTGGCCTCGAACTCGGCGCGCTGGAGATTCTCGACGAGCCGAAGGCCTTCCCGCTCGGCTTCCAGATGGCTCGGCGCTTCATCGCCGACCGGCTGGCTCTGGTCGGCGACGCCGCCCATACCATCCATCCGATCGCCGGCCAGGGCATCAATATGGGCCTGCGCGACGTCGCGGCGCTGGCGGAGGCGGTCACCGATGCCGCCCGGCTCGGGCTCGACATTGGCGGGCCGGACGTGCTGGAGCGCTACCAGCGCTGGCGGCGCTTCGACACCGTCTCCATGGGGGTGGCGACCGACGGGCTGAACCGGCTGTTCGGCCAGCGCTCGGATGTGCTGCGGCTGGCCCGCGACATCGGCATGGGCTTTGTCGATCGCCTGCCGGGGCTGAAGGGCCATCTCATTCGCGGCGCCGCCGGTCTCGGCGGCCAGCCGCCGCGCCTGCTCAGGGGCGAGGCGCTCTGAGGCAAGCAGTGCCGGGAGCTCGGCTTCGAAGGGCGTCGGGGCTCGGCCCCGGTAGGCCCCCGGCTCAACCCTTGGCGGCTTCTTCCTCGCTGAGCGTCCGCGCCTCGTCGGCGAGCATGATCGGGATGCCGTCGCGGATCGGGTAGGCGAGGCGCGCCGCGCGGGAGATCAGCTCATGCGCCTGCCGGTCATAGTCCAGCGGCCCCTTGGTGACCGGGCAGACCAGGATTTCCAGCAGCTTGGGGTCGAGCTCATAGCCGGTGCGGTGGGTGGCGGTCTCGGTCATGTGTCGATTCCGTGACGTGTGCGATAGCGCGGGACGCCCGCTTATAGCCGACGCGGAGCGGCGTTGTAGGGGGCGATCCTGACAATCGCGCGTCAGCATGTCAGAAGAATGTGGCCGCCCCGTGCACGCGACGCGGCGCGCCGCCTCTAGCCCATCCCGCCACCGCGTGTTCCGGATCTGCCAACCGCCTATGAACACCGCCTCTTTCGCCCTTGCCGATGAACCGCGCCTGCCTGGCGAGACCGTGCAGCAATGGGTTTTCCGCCGATTGCGGCGATCGGTGATGAGCGGTCGCTTCCCGCCCGGCCAGGCGGTGACCATACGCGGCCTCGCCGAGGCGCTCGGCGTCTCCGCCATGCCGGTGCGCGAGGCGCTGCGGCGGCTGGTCGCCGAGCGGGCGCTGGTGCTGCTCGACAATCGTCGGGTGCGGGTGCCGGAGATGACGGCGCAACGCTTCGACGAACTGTTCGCCGCCCGCACGCTGCTGGAGAGCGAAGCCGCCGCCCGCGCCTTGCCCTATGCCGATGCGGGGTTCCGCCAACGCCTTGCCGTGCTCGACGGCCGGTCGGATGCGGCGTGGAAGCAGGGCGACATCGAGGCGATGATCGAGACCAATCTTGCCTTCCACGCGGCGCTCTACGGCACCCGCGCCGATTCGGTGCTGATGCCGCTGATCGAATCGGTGTGGCTGCAGATCGGGCCCTTCATGCGCCTCGCTCTGGCCGATTTGGAGGAGCATTACCGCGTCGACCGCCACCAGGAAGCGCTCGCGGCGCTGGCCGCCGGCGACGAGGCGGCGCTGCGCGCGGCGATCGAAGCCGATATCCGCGACGGCATCGGCCATCTGCGCGCCCAGCTCGGCTGAGCGGGGAAGGTTACTCCGCCGCCTTCAGCGCCCGTCCGCCCCGCCGCTCGGCCCGAAGGCGCGCGGCGGCGCCGAAAGCGGTGAACACGGCGGTCGACAGCCGGTCGTCCCAGAAGCGCCATTCCGGGTGCCACTGGATGGCCAGCGTGAAGCCCGGCGCATCGGTCACCCGGAACGCCTCGACCAGGCCGTCCTCGGCGCGCGCCTCCACCGTCAGTGCCGGCGCCAGCTGGTTGATGCCCTGGCCGTGCAGCGAGTTCACCTTCCAGCGCGGCGCGCCGGCGAGGCTTGCCAACAGCCCGCCGGGCTCCAGCACCACGTCGTGCACCGGCGCGTACTGGCCGGCAATGTCGAGGCTGGAATCCTCGCGATGGTCGAAATGGCCGGGCTGCTCGTAGACCTTCTGGAACAGCGAGCCGCCCAGCGCGACGTTCATCTCCTGAAAGCCGCGGCAGACGCCGAACAGCGGCACGCCGCGCTCGATCGCGCCGCGGATCAGCGGGATCGACAGGTCGTCGCGGTGGGGATCGGAGGGCAGCGGCGGCTCATAGGGCGCGTCGCCATACAAATGCGGCGCGACGTTGGAGGGGCTCCCCGGCAGGAAGATGCCGTCGACGAGGTCGAAGATCTCGTCCAGCACCAGCCGTTCCGGCGCCATGGCGGCATCGACCGCCGAAACGGTGCCCGGCAGCAGCACCGGCAGCGCCTGCGCGCCATTGGCGACCGCATAGATGTATTTTTCGGTGACGCCGTGAAGGACATGCCCGCCGGAAGCCTTCACGTCGCAGATGACGCCGATGACAGGACGCATTGTGATCACTTTCCCGGTTGGTCGCCCAGATGTGGGATTGCCGCCCCGCTTCTGTCAACGGGTCCGTTGCATCACGCCTGCTGGCGCGGCGGGGGCGGCTAAGGAACCCAGCCGGGCAGTGCCGCCGCCTGCCTGATCCAGCCGGCCATCTGCGCCTCGTCGAACGGCTCGTCTTCGCGGATGTCGATCCAGCGCGCAGCCCCGCTGCGCGCCGTGCCGCCAGGCGGCAGCGGTTGCAGCGAGGTGCCTTGGAAGAAGGTGACTTTGATGTAGTGGGTGAAGACGTGGAAAGACAGGAACCAGCCCCGGCCCTCGATGCCGTAGAGCGGCGAGTTCCACTTCACCGCCTTGGCCACCTCGGGCACGCAGCCGACGATGAGCGCATCGAGACGCCGGCCGACATCGCGTTTCCAGCCCGGCATCGCGGCGATGTAGTCCTGCACCGGCGCGTCGCCATCGGCCTTGGCGATCTGCGGGTTGCCGCCGGACAGCAGCGTGACGGTCTTGCCGGCTTTTCCCGCACTGGCCGGGGCGGCTTCGCCGTCGGGTCGCCCGGCCGGTGCGCCCGTCTTCGTCGATCCCTTCGCCGATCCCTTCGCCGGTCTTTCGGCCGGTCCCTTGCTCCCGGCGGTCGGCTTTTGATACGACATCCTCGCCTGCTCCCTTCTTGCCGCGCGCATCCTGCCGCGGAGCGCAGAGGCCCGCACCAGGCCATGTCGCCGACAGGGTCTGCAACCGGCGGGCTGCCGAAGGATTTGACCATGCCCGCCCTGACGCCCGCCGAACTGTTCGCCCGCCTTGCCGAGCTTGGCATCGAGACCCGCACCGTCGAGCACCCGCCGGTGTTCACCGTGGCGGAATCGCAGGCGGTGATCGAGGCCTTGCCGGGCGGCCACACCAAGAATCTGTTCCTTAAGGACAAGAAGGGCAATCTGTTCCTCGTCGTCGTCGGGCAGGACGTGCCGGTCGACCTCAAGAGCCTGCACGGGCCGCTCGGTGCCGCCAGCCGCCTGTCCTTCGGCAGCGCCGAGCTTTTGGAGGAGGTACTGGGGGTGAAGCCCGGCTCGGTCACCGCCTTCGGCCCGGTCAACGACACCGGCGGCCGGGTCGGGGTGATCATCGATGCCGGGCTGATGGATCACCAGACCATCAATTGCCACCCGCTGGTCAATACCGCCACCACCAGCATTGCCCGCGACGATCTCGTCCGCTTCCTGCGCGCGACCGGCCATGAGCCGCGCATCCTTGCAGTACCGCGCCGGCAGGAAGCCGATGCCGATACGGCATCCGGCGTCGCCTGAGCGGTTGCAATCGCCGCCTGACGGACCATTTTAGTCACCGACCGAATACCGATCCGTTCCGAGGACGCCACATGCTGCTCAACCAGTCCGCCGAACCGGCCCCGCAGGGCGCTGCGGCCGGTGACGACGTCATCATCGACACCACCACCCGCAGCTTCATGCAGGACGTGGTGGAGGAATCGAAGCGCCGCCCGGTGCTGGTCGATTTCTGGGCGCCGTGGTGCGGCCCCTGCAAGCAGCTCACCCCGGTGATCGAGAAGGTGGTGCGCGGTGCCAAGGGCAAGGTGCGCCTCGCCAAGATGAACACCGACGAGCACCCCTCCGTCGCCCAGCAGCTCGGCATCCAGTCGCTGCCGACCGTCTACGCCTTCGTCAACGGCCAGCCGGTGGACGGCTTCATGGGCGCCCAGCCGGAATCGCAGGTGCAGGCGCTGGTCGATCGCCTGGTCGCCGCCGGCGGTGGCGGCGGGCCGGACCTCGCCGAGATCCTCGCCAGCGCCGATGCCGCCCTGGCCGAGGGCGATGCCGCCGGCGCCACCGAGCTCTACGCCCACGTGCTCGCCGAGGAGCCGGAGAATGTGAAGGCGTTCGCCGGCATCGCCCGCGCCCATCTCGCCACCGGCGATCTCGCCCAGGCCAAGGCGACGCTGGATCTGGTGCCGGCCGCCGGCGTCAATGACGCGGCGGTCGCCGCCGTCCGTGCCGCCATCGAGCTGGAGGAGGCCGCGGTCGCCCTCGGCGACGTGAAGGAGCTGGAGGCGAAGGTCGAGGCCAATGCCGCCGACCATCAGGCGCGTTTCGACCTCGCTTTGGCGCTCAATGCCCGCGGCAAGCGGGAAGAGGCGATCGACCAGCTGCTGACCATCGTGCGCAAGGACCGCACGTGGGCCGAGGACGGCGCCCGCAAGCAGCTGGTGCAGTTCTTCGAGGCCTGGGGCCCGACCGACGAGATGACGGTGCTCGGCCGCCGCCGCCTCTCGTCCATCCTGTTCGCCTGACGGCTGGCCCGGAGCCGGGTCCAGTCCTCGTCTTTTCGCGTGAATGACGGCCGGCCCACCGGGCCGGCGCTTCGGAGGGTTGATGGCGATCAATCGCCCCTATGGCGGGCCGGCGGAGCTTCCCTCCGCGGTGCCGCTGTTCCCGTTGGAGGGCGCGCTGCTGCTGCCGCGCTGCCAGCTGCCGCTCAATGTGTTCGAGCCGCGCTATCTCGCCATGATCGACGACGCGCTCAAGGGCGAGCGGATCATCGGCATCGTCCAGCCGGTTCCGGCGCTGGTCACCACCGCCAGCCCGGCGCTGCAGGGCGTCGGTTGCCTCGGGCGCATCACCGAATTCGCCGAGAGCGGCGACGGGCGCTACATCATCACCCTGACCGGCGTCGCCCGTTTCCGCCTGGTCGAGGAAGTCGCCGCCGCCACGCTTTACCGGCAGGCGCGGATCGGCTTTTCCGGTTTCGAGGACGATTTCACCCCCAATCTCGGCGCCGATGCGGTGGATCGCGGGCGGCTGTTGAAGACGCTCGCCGCCTATCTCGACGCCAATCGGCTGGAAGCGGATTGGGAGAGCATCAAGGACGCGCCCAACGAGGCGCTGGTCAATGCGCTCGCGATGATGTCGCCTTTCGGCGCGCGCGAGAAGCAGGCGCTGCTGGAGGCGTCGGACCTTGCCGCCCGCGCGGAGATGCTGATCGCGGTGACCGAGATGGCGCTTGCCCGCGGCCCGAGCGGCGAAAGCGAGACGCCGCTACAGTAGTCGGGTCCCATATCCGCAAGGAAACGGCCGGATCATCGATCTGGCCGTTTTTCATGCGTCTGGCGCTTGCGGCTTCGCTCACTCGGCCGCCATTGGCGGGCGCGGCATGGTGTGCAGCGTCGCGGCGGGTGCCGCGGTCGAGCCAGGCTCGTCCGGCTCGTCGCGTGCGCCGACGAAGCGGCCGAAGATGCGGGCGAGCAGGCGCCCGAGATCGTCCATCAGCGTGAACACGGCCGGCACGAACACCAGCGACAGCAGCGTCGAGGCCAGCAGGCCGCCGATCACCGCGATCGCCATCGGCGCGCGGAAATCCGAGCCCTCGCCGAGCCCCATGGCCGAGGGCACCATGCCCGCCGCCATGGCGATGGTGGTCATCACGATCGGCTGCGCCCGCTTGCGGCCGGCCTCGATCAGCGAGGCGGTGCGATCCTGCCCGGCCTTCACCGATTCGATGGCGAAATCGACCAGCAGGATGGCGTTCTTGGTGACGATGCCCATCAGCATGAGGAAGCCGATCACCACCGGCAGCGTCATGGCGTTGTTGGTGATCAGCAGCGCCACGAAGGCACCGCCCACCGACAGCGGCAGCGCCACCAGGATGGTGATCGGCTGCAGCAGGTTGGCGAACAGCAGCACCAGCACCGCCAGCACCATCATCACGCCTGCACCCATGGCGGTGGCGAAGCCGCCGAACACTTCGGCCATGATCTCGGCGTCGCCGGCCTCCTTCAGCGTCACGCCGGCGGGAAGGTTCTTCGCCCCCGGCAGCGCGTAGACCTCGGCCAGCGCCTCGCCGAGCTGGGTGCCGGTGGTGAGGTCGGCCTCGATGGCGATGCGCCTCGCCCGGTCGTAGCGGTCGAGACTGGTCGGCCCGGTGGCGAAGGAGATGTCGGCTACCGCGTCGAGCGGCACCGCCGCCCCGGCCGCCGTGCGCACCTTCAGCGTGCGGAAGGTGGACAGATCAGCGCGGGCATTCTGGTCGAGCTGCACGCGGATCGGCACTTGTCGGTCGCCGGCGGAGAATTTGGCAAGGTTCTGCGAGATGTCGCCAATGGTGGCGATGCGCACCGTCTGCGCGATGTCGGCGACGGAGACGCCGAGCTGCGCCGATTCGGCGAGGCGCGGCGTCACCCGCAGCTCCGGCCGCTCCAGCGCCGCCGACGTCACCACATTGGTCAGCCCCTTCACGTCGGCGCGGATCTCGCGTTCCAGTTCCAGCGCCGCCTTCTCCACCGCCGCGCCGTCCGAGCCGGAGAGGATGATGGTGAATTCGCGCCCGCCGGGGCCGGCGCCGCCCGAGGCGCCGAAATTGAAGCGCAAATCGGGGATGCGGGCGATCTCGTGCTGCATCCGCGCCTCGAACTGCTTCTGGGTGTCGGTGCGCTCGGCGCGCGGCTTCAGGTTGACGATCATCGTCGCCTTGCGCACCTCGCCGGCAGCGCTCACCGGGCCGGCCGCCACGCCGCCGCCGCCGGTGGCGAACACGCTCGCCACCTCCGGCTGGTTCTCCAGCAGCACGGTGACCTCGTTGACCACCCGGCGGGTGGAATCCAGCGTGGAACCCGGCGGCAGTTCCAGCGCCAGCACCGAGCGCGAGACGTCGGCATTGGGGATGAAGCCGGAGGGCAGCAGCGTGGAGAGCCACATCGAGCCGATGAACAAGAGGATGCCGGCGGCCACGGTGACGAAGCGGTGGCGCACGCTGGCGCGCAGCAGCCGGATATAGAAGCGCATCAGCGCACTGTCGGGCTTCTCGCGGTGGCCATGATCGCGCAGGAAATACGCCGCCAGCATCGGGGTGAGCAGGCGCGCCACCAGCAACGAGAACAGCACCGCCACGGCGACGGTGATGCCGAACTGGCGGAAATACTGCCCGGCAATGCCGCCCATGAAGCTCACCGGGGCGAACACCGCGACGATGGTCAGCGTCGTCGCCACCACGGCGAGGCCGATCTCGTCGGCGGCGTCGATGGCGGCGCGATAGGCGGATTTGCCCATGCGCATGTGGCGCACGATGTTCTCGATCTCGACGATGGCGTCGTCGACCAGGATGCCGGTCACCAGCGTCACCGCCAGCAGGCTCACGCCGTTGAGCGAGAAGCCGAGCATGTCCATCACCCAGAAGGTGGGCAGGATGGAGAGCGGGATGGCGGTGGCGGAGATGATGGTCGCCCGCCAGTCGCGCAGGAACAGCAGCACCACGATGATGGCGAGCACCGCGCCCTCGATCAGCGTGTGCATCGCCGAGGTGTAGTCGGCCTCGGTGTAGCGCACCATCGAATCGATCAGCGTGATCGTCGCCTCGGGATGCGCCGCCTCGAGCTGGCGCAGCGCCTCCTCCACCCGGTTGGCGACGTCGACATCCGAGAAGCCCTTGGCGCGGTAGATGCCGAAGGCGACCACCGGCTTGCCGTCGAGCTGGGCGAAGATGCGCGGCTCGGCGGCGCCGTCGGTGACGGTGGCGAGGTCGGCGAGCCGCACCTGCCGCGAGGAACTGGTGGCGGTCGCGGGCAGCGAGATGCGGGTCTCGGCGAGGTCGGCGACGGTCAATGCGCCGCCCAGCGTGCGCACCGATTGCTCCTGGGTGCCGATTTCGCCGCGGCCGCCGGCGAGGTCGACATTGGTGGCGACCAGCTGGCGGTTGACGTCGGCGGCGGTCACGCCCAGTGCCGCGAGCTTGTCCGGGTTGAGCGAGATGCGGATCTCGCGGTCGACACCGCCCTCGCGCTTCACCTGCGCGACGCCGCGCACGCCCTGCAGCGCGCGGATCACCGTGTCGTCGACGAACCAGGACAGCTCGTCCGGCGTCATCTGCGGCGCCGAGGCGGCATAGGTGACGATGGCCATGCCCTCGACATCGACGCGCCGGATCAGCGGCTCCTCGATATCCTGCGGCAGTTCGGAGCGGATGCCGGTCACCGCGTCGCGCACGTCGTTCACCGCGCGGTCGACCTGAGTCTCCAGCTGGAATTCCACCGTGGTCACCGAGGCGCCCTCGGTGATGGAGGAGGTGATGTGCTTCACCCCCTGGGTGCCGGCGATGGCGGTCTCGATCCGCTTGGTCACCTGGGTTTCCAGCTCGCTCGGGGCGGCTCCGGGCTGGGTGACGGTGACAGTGACGATCGGCACGTCGATGTTCGGCATGCGCGTCACCGGCAGCCGGTCGAAGGTGTAGAGGCCGAGCGCGGTCAGCACCACGAACAGCACGATCGAGGGGATCGGCGAGCGGATCGACCAGGCGGAGATATTGAGCGCCATCACACGCCGCCTTTCGCGTCGGCGAGCGGCACCGGGCTCACCCGGTCGCCGTCGCGCAGGAAGCCGCCGGCGCGGGCGACCACGCTCTCGCCGTCCTTCATGCCCTCGGTGATCTCGACGAAGCCCTCGCCCATCAGCCCGGTCTTCACTGGGCGCCGCTGCACGGTGTCGCTCTCGACCACCAGCACGAAGGCGCCTTCCTTGTCGAACTGCACCGCCGAGAGCGGCAAAGCGAGGCCGGTATGGCGGGCGAGCTCGATGTCGCCGCGGGCATAGGCGCCGGGGCGCAGCCGCGGATCGTCCGGCAGGGCGACGGCGACGCGGGCGAGGCGGGTGCTGGCATCCACCTTGGCGCCGACCAGGCGCACCTTGGCGCCGAAGGGCTGGCTGAATCCCGCCGGCGTCACCTCGACCGGCAGGCCGGGCCTGATGCGCGGCAGCGCCGATTCCGGCACTTCGGCGTCGAGGTCGATGGCGCCGTCCTTGACGATGCGGAACAGCGGCTCCGCATTAGCCGAGAGCACGATGGCGCCCAGACGCGCGGCGCGGGACGACACGATGCCGGCTTCCGGCGCGCGGATCTCGGTCCGGGCCAGCCGCACCTCGATTTCGTCGCGATTGGCCTTGATCTGGGCGGCATCCGCCTGCGCCGCCGTCACCATTTCCTCAGCGGCGGTCACCTGTGCGCTGGCGACGCTGACGGCGCGCTCGCGCTGGTCGAGCACTTCCTGCGAGGTGGCGCCGGTCTTGATCAGCGTGCGCGCGCGCTCGACCGATGCTTCCGCCTCGATGAGCTGGGCCTTGGCCTGCTCCAGCGCCGCCTTCTGCTGGGCGATGGCGGCCTGCGCCTTGGCGGCGTTGGCGGTGTTCTGGGCGAGCAGCGTCTCGATCATGTCGCGTGACAGCCGGGCGAGCACCGCGCCCTTCTCGACGCGGTCGCCCTCCTCGACCAGGATTTCGGTGATGCGAAAGCCGTCGATCTCCGGCCCGACCATGATCTCCTCGCGGGCGGCCAGCGTGCCGGTGACCGGCAGGCGCTCGATCACCTCGCGCGGGGCGGCCGGCACCACGCTGACGGTGACACCGCGCGCCGCCTGCGGCTCGGGGGCGGTTGTCGCCTGCGCCGTGTCGGCCACGCCGAGCCTGAGGCCGAAGGGAATGCGGTCGCGCAGCGCATAGCCGCCGACCCCCACCACGAGAACGGTCATGACGAGGGCGAGGGTTACTCTTCCGCGCAGGCTGGAAGGAGCGAGCTTCATGTCGGGTCGACCGTGCTGGGTTTGACGGGGGCGAGCATGCGGGCGATGAGATCGCCGAAGCCGGGCATCATGGCGGCGAGCGGCAGGTCCGGCTGCAGGCGCCGGCGCAGCAGCAGCCCGTCGCCGATGGCGTCGATCAGCGTCATGGCGATGTCGGGGTCGATGGCCGGGTCGATCTCGCCGCGCTTCTGCCCGGCGAGGAGGGCGTCGCGGATGGCGTTGCCCATCTCCTCGTCGACCTCGTCGAACTTGACCTTGAGCTTGGGATTGCGCGCGGCTTCGGCGGCAATTTCCGGTCCGAGATCGGCGCACACCATCGGCATCTCGCCGGAGAAAAGCGCCTGACCCATGGCGGTGAGGCCGGCGGCGAAGCTGGGCGCGCCGTGCAGCAGCTCGAGCATCTTCATGCGGGCGCTGCGCTCTTCCTCGACGATGGCGAGGATGATGGCGTCCTTGGACGGGAAATAGCGATACAGCCCGCCGGGGCTCATGCCGGCCTCGGCGCAGATTTCCTGCATCGAGGTGGCGTGGAAGCCGGCGCGGGTGAAGCAGGCGGCGGCGGCGTCGAGCACCCGCCGGCGCGGATCGGCCTTGCGCGGCCGTGCCGCCGGCTTCTGCGGCGTCGGCTCGTGCTGCGTCGGCTTGCGTGCCGCGGGCACGACAGCCTCGGCAAGCCTCTCGGCGCTGGTTGCGGTGGGGGACGCGGCGGCCATGCGGTGATCCAGCTGGGAAGGACCCGCGCAGGGTCCTTCAAAATGAGAGCGAACGTTCGTTCTCATTACTGCGAGAGGTGAAGAAGATCAAGAACGAACGTTCGTTCGCAAAAATACCCTTACGTAAGACGATGGTGGAAATGCGGCGCGCCATCGGGCCGTTCGCCCGCTCCGGCGGCATCCTTGCCGCCCTTCAACGCGCCTGTGGCGCCACCACCGGCGCGAAGGTTTCGGCCACCCGCTCATAGACTGGACGCTTGAAGGGGATGATCAGCCCGGGGGTGTTGCCGAGCCGCTCCCAGCGCCAGGCGGCGAATTCCGGCTTGTGCTTGCCGCCGCCCGGACGCAGCACGTCGATCTCGCTGTCGGGGCCGGTGAAGCGCAGCGCCACCCATTTCTGCATCTGGCCGCGATAGCGCCCCTTCCACGCCTTGCGGGCGATCGGCTCGGGCAGGTCATAGGCGAACCAGTCCGGCGCCACCGCCAGCGGCTCCACCGAGCGGACGCTGGTCTCCTCATAGAGTTCGCGCAGCGCCGCCTCCTCGGGGCTTTCGCCCTCGTCGATGCCGCCCTGCGGCATCTGCCAGGCATGGCCGGCGTCGACCGGCTCGTTGCCGCTGTCGGCGCGGCGGCCGACGAACACCAGCCCGTCGCGATTGACGAGCACGACACCGACGCAGGGGCGATAGGGAAGCTGTTCGAACGGAATCATCGCAGGAGCCGGATCGCGGGACATCACGCGGCATCGTTGCCGTCCGATGATCATAAGCGCAGGCGATGACGGATCGTAGGCCGCGATGGATTTATGCTTACCGGGCCGGGAACCGGCGCGTCACGGCCCGGCCGTTTCCGCAGGCGCGCGGCGGCGGCACAGCCGCTGCCGGCATTGACAGGCGCGTCGCCGCTCGCGTCCCCTGCCGGGAGCGGATGGAGGGAGGCCGGGCATGGTGGCGGGCTGCAATGTCGGCTTCACCGAAGGCGTCTTCGCCGATGCGGTCCGCCCGCATTGGTCGGGCGGGGGCGCGCGCCCGATCCGCTGGTCGGCCTGGTATCCGACCGACGACGCCGTGTGGGAGGCGGCGACAATGCAAGCCGCGGATGCGGCCGGCGACAGCGTCCTGGCGCCCACTTTCCGGCCGCTGCCGCTGTGCCGCGATGCCCGGCTCGCGGGGCGTGCCGGCGCGCTGCCGCTGGTGCTGCTCTCGCACGGCACCGGCGGCACGGTCGCCGGGCTCGGCTGGCTGGCGCACCGGCTGGCGGCGCGCGGCCTTGTCGTCGCCGGCGTCGATCATCACGGCAATACCGCGCGCGAGGCCTATCGGCCGGAGGGCTTCCTGTGCTGGTGGGAGCGTGCCGGCGACCTCACGCGGCTCGCCGACCATCTTCTCGCCGATCCGCGCTTCGCCGGCGGTATCGATGCCGCACGCCTCCATGTCGCCGGCTTCTCGCTCGGCGGCCATGCGGCGCTGGCGCTGCTCGGCGGGATCACCGAGATGCCGCGTTTTCTCGGCTGGGCTGCCGGCCGGCCCTTCGGACGCGGCCCGCGCGAATTCCCCGATCTTGCCGATCGCATCGTGCCGCTGCTGGCGGAAAGCCCGGCCTTCCGCGCCTCGTGGCAGCGGCAGTCGCTGTGCTTCCGCGATCCGCGCATCTGCTCCGCGCTGGTGATGGCACCGGCGCCGACCGTGCGCGGTTTCACGCCGGAAAGCCTTGAGGCCATCGGCGTGCCGGTGCTGCTCACCGTCGGCGGCGCCGATCGCGAGGCGCCTGGCGAGGCCGGCGCCGGGTGGCTGCACGGCCTCATCCCGGCGAGCCGCCTGGTGCCGCTCGGCGCCGATGTCGGCCACTATGTGTTCCTGGGCGAATGCACGCCGGAGGCCTGTCGCGCCGAGCCGGCGATCTGCATCGATGCGCCGGGCATCGACCGCGCGGCGATCCATGCCCGCGTCGCGGCGCTGGCGCTGGATCTGTTCGCGCCGTCCGGCAGCTGAAAGGGCGCAGGGCGATCGAAAGGTGTCTAGCGCGCCACGACGGGGGCGCCGCCCGGCGGCAGCACTTCCACCACTTCGCGCAGGCCGGTGGCCGCATCCATCAGGGTGAAGGCGCCGGGGCTCGGCCCGTCGTCGATCGGCGAGGCCGGGCGCAGCATCGGCGCATCCGCTGCCACCGCCGCATTTTCATGCTCGAAGCTGCCGCTGAGCAGCGGCTCGCTGGACCGTGCCGTCGATGGTGCCTCGCCCCGCAGCATCAGCCAGGTCGAGGCGACGGCGACGATGGCCAGTCCCGCAAGGCCGAAGATCGCCACCGCGGCGCGATTGAGGTCGCTGTCGCGTCCGAGATCGCGTCCGAGCGTCTCCTCGACCTCGGTCAGGATGTTCGGCGGGAAGACCGGCGCGGCGGCCGGTGGCGGGCGAAGCATCTTCATGCGAATCTTGTCGAACCCGACCAAGGCAGCATCGCGGCAAGCCAGGATACCGAAGCGGAAAAAGCGAGTGGATCTACGATGTTTGGTGCCTGTTGCCCGGATGCCACAGCGGAGGGCGGGCAAAAGCTGGATCGCGGCATCGGGCGCCGCAACGTCGTCGCGATGCGGGGATGAAGATGCGGGGGGCGACGCCGGTCGGTACGGCCCGGAAACAGGAACCCCGCCTCGCGGCGGGGTTCGGGTCTTGTCGGCGATGTCCGCCCGTTGCCGGCCGGAACGGATCAGTTCGGCACTGCGGCCTTGGGGTCGGCCGGGTAGGCGGCGTTCTTCTGCACGCCATGCATCAGGTCGATCGCCAGCTTAAGCTGGGTGTCGTCCTTCGGATCCGGCGGCACATAGGCCGGCGAGCCGGTCTTCTCGTCGTCGCCGTTCTTCAGGTGGCCCTTCAGCGAAGCTTCGCCGCGGGTGGTTTCCACCCCGGCCGCCTCGGCCTTTTCCTTCACTTCCTGCGGCACGTCCTGCACCAGCTCGATGTCGGGCGAGATGCCCTTGGCCTGGATCGAGCGGCCCGACGGCGTGTAGTAGCGCGCCGTGGTCAGCTTGATCGCAGCATTGCCGGAGACCGGGATCACCGTCTGCACCGAGCCCTTGCCGAAGGACAGCGAGCCGAGGATGGTGGCCCGCTTGTGGTCCTGCAGCGCGCCGGCGACGATCTCCGACGCCGAGGCCGAGCCGCCATTCACCAGCACGATCACCGGCTTGCCCTTGGCGAGGTCGCCCGGCCGCGCGTTGCGGCGCTCGATCTCGTCGGCGTTGCGGCCGCGGGTGGAGACGATCTCGCCGCGGTCGAGGAAGGTGTCGGACACCTCGATCGCCTGGTCGAGCAGGCCGCCCGGATTGTTGCGCAGGTCGATGATGAAGCCCTTGAGCTTGTCCTCGCCGATCTGCTTGGTCATGTCCTCCATGGCCTTCTTCAGGCCCTCGGCGGTGTTCTCGCTGAAGGAGGTGACGCGGATATAGGCGATGTCGTCCTGCTCGACGCGCGAGCGCACCGACTTGATGTTGATGATGTCGCGGGTCAGCGTCAGCTCGAGCGGCTTGTCCTGGCCCTTGCGGATCACGGTGAGCTTGATCGGCGTGGCGACGGCGCCGCGCATCTTCTCCACCGCCTGGCTGAGCGTCATCCCCTTGACTTCCTCGTCGTCCAGCTTGGCGATCAGGTCGCCAGCCTGGACGCCGGCCTTGGCGGCCGGGGTGTCGTCGATCGGGGCGACGACCTTCACCAGGCCGTCCTCCATGGTGACCTCGATGCCGAGCCCGCCGAACTGGCCGCGGGTCTGCACCTGCATGTCGCGGAAGTCCTTGGCGTCCATGTAGGTGGAGTGCGGGTCGAGCGAGGCGAGCATGCCGTTGATCGCCGCCTCGACCAGCTTGGCGTCGTCGGGCTTCTCGACATAGTCGGCGCGCACGCGCTCGAACACGTCGCCGAACAGGTTCAGCTGGCGGTAGGTATCGGAGGCCGCTGCCATCGCCGTGGCCGGCTCGAGCAGCAGGCGGGGCTGCGCAGCGCCAACGGCGACGATGGCGCCGACCGCCGCGCCCATCAGAAATACAGACGTCCTACGCATCATCCGCGTGCCTTCTCGCTCTCGCTCGTCACCCACCAGGGGGTCGGGTCAATCGAAATTCCGTCCTTGCGGAACTCGACATAGAGAATGGGTTGGGCGGTTCCAAGGCCGACCGAGGACACCAATTGGGGGCCGTCGCCCATCACCCCCACCGGCTCCCCGGACAATACGAACTGTCCCAACTCGACCGTTATCTTATCCATACCGGCCAAGAGAATATGGTAGCCGCCACCGGCATTGATGATCAATAGTTGTCCATAGGAGCGGAACGGCCCGGCATAGACCACCCAGCCGTCGCTCGGCGCCGCCACCTGTGCCTGTCGGCGGGTGCCGAAGGACATGCCCTTCTCGGCGCCGCCATAGCCGTCCTCGGCACCGAAATTCTTCAACACGCTGCCGCCGACCGGCAGCGGCAGCAGGCCCCTGGCCTCGGAAAACGCCACGCCGGGCGTCATGCGTCCGGGATTGCTCAGGGCGGCCAGACGTTGCGCCGATGTCTGGTTCGTCTTGTTCGTCAAGGCCTTGGCGGCGTCGGCCGCCTTGCGGGCGGCGGCGATCTCGGTCTCCATGCGCTTCAGCAGGTCGCGGACATTGCTGGCCTCGGCGGCGAAGGCGGCGGCCCGCTCGCGCTCGGCCGCCAGCGCCGTCTCGCTGCGCTCCACCGAGCTCTGGCGCTCGGCGATCAGGGCGGCGGTGCGGCGGCGCTGCTCCCCCAGCGTGGCCTTCAATTCTGCGAGAGCGTCGCGCTCGGCGGCCACCTCCTTGCGCACCCGCTCCTGCGCGGCGAGCTCGCTGGCGAGCAGTTCGGTCTCGGCCTTGAGCTCCGGCAGCACCGCGCCGAGCAGCATCGCCGAGCGCACCGATTGCAGCGCGTCGTCCGGGCGCACCAGCAGGGCCGGCGGCGGGTGATTGCCGAGCCGGGCGAGGCCGCCCAGCACCTCGGCCATCTCGTCCTGGCGCGAATCCAGCGATTCGCGGATATCGGCCTCCTCGCGCTCGAGGGCGAGGAGGCGCTGCTCGCTGGCATCGAGCTTGTCCTCGACCTCGCGCACTCGTGTGGCAGTGTCGATCAGCGCGGCGTTGAGCTTGGCGCGGTCGCCCTTCAAGGCCTCGATCTCGCCGGCGAGCCGTGCCTGCTCGGCGGTGCTGCCCTGCATGTCGGTCTCGAGCTGCTCCATGCGCTGCTTCTGCTGCGCCCGCGCCGTCGTGCCGCTGGCGGCCGGCGTGCTCCGGGGCGCTGCAGGGGCGGCCTGCTGATCGGGCTGCCGGGCGGCCGGCGCTTGAGCTTCCTGGGCTTCTTGAGCTTGTGGGGCTTCCTGCGGGGCGAAGGACCGAAGCTGCTCCGGCTCCTGTCCGCGCGCCGTCCCCGTTATCGTCGCGGCGGCGAGCGCGAGCGCCAGCACCGCCGCCATGGCATGGCGGACGCGCAGGCGCGGGGAGATGTCGTGAGCAGATGCGGGCATCGGGTGAGCAGAGCGGCAAGCTGGTTAACGCGCGCTTAACCGGCGGCGGCCGTTTCCCCGCAATCCCCGTTCATCCCTTGTGATAGGGGTGGCCGGCGAGAATGGTGGTCGCCCGGTAGAGCTGTTCCGCCAGCATCACACGAACCAGCTGATGCGGAAAGGTGGCGCGGCCAAACGCCAGCAGCTTGTCGGCGCGGGCGCGCACCGCCGGGCTCAGCCCGTCGGCGCCGCCGATCAGCAGGGCGAGCGCGCGGGTGCCGCGATCGCGCCGCGCCGCCATGTCCTCGGCGATCTCTTCGGAGGAAATCTGCACGCCGCGCGGATCGAGGGCGATCACGGCCGCGCCCTCGGGCAGGGCGGCGAGGATGGCGGCGCCTTCCTCCGCCATGCGGTCGTCCGGCCGGCGTGCCGCGCTTTCGCCGATCTCGACGGTGTCGGGGCCGGAAAGCCCGAGCGCCCGCGCCCCCTTGACGGTGCGGTCGATGTAGCGGGCGCACAACTCGCGTTCGGGCCCGGCCTTCAGCCGGCCCACCGCGACAATCATGAGACGCACCCGCCAAAACCCCGTGTTCAGCCGCGCGGGGACTTGGCCGACGTGGATCCGGCAGCGTCGGGACGCCCGCCCGCCCACATCTTCTCAATGTTGTAGAACGCCCTCACCTCTGGTTGGAAGAGGTGGACGATCACGTCGCTGGCGTCGATCAGCACCCAGTCGCAGGCCGGCTGGCCTTCGACGCGGATGCCCTTGACGCCGCGCTGCTTCAGCGCCTCGACGAGGTGATCGGCGAGCGCGCCGACGTGACGTTGCGAACGGCCGGACGCCACCACCATGTGGTCGGCGATGGTGGTCTTGCCGCGCAGGTCGATGGAAATGACGTCCTCGGCCTTGTCGTCGTCGAGACGGGCAAGAACGAGGGCCAGGATCTCGTCGGCGTCGTAACGCGCTTCGGAGACCGGGGCAGCGGCCGGGCTGGTGGGGGCGGCTGCGGAAAGCGCCAAGCTGGACAGGGGTCCGGATCCTCTCATGATGGCATCCCGGGGGGCTTTTCCCCACCGTCAATGCTTCCTTAAGATATCGCGGAACGCCCCGTCTTTTCAAGCTTTGCCGATATTCTCGCCATATTGCGCCGCACGCAGGCTCGCGGATGCGTCATCCGGCATCATTCCGTGCGGCGACTTATGGCGTGCATGCGAGCGCAGCGCGGTGGAGGAGAGCGGCGATTTCAGCCCGTGCAGGAACACCCAGGACGGTGCCGGCGCGTCCGCCAGCCGGCTCGCCAGCCGCTCGTCGAGCCGCCAGCGCTCGAGCGCCCGTGCTGCCGGCGCGGCGGTGGCGTTGAGGCTCAGCCCGGCGCGGTCGATCACCGCGATCGGCACCAGGGCGGCGATGTCGCGCCAGCGCTGCCAGCGGTGGAAGCTGGCGAGGTTGTCGGCGCCCATTAGCCAGACGAAGCGCACGCCGGGGCGGCGGCGGACCAGCTCGGCCACGGTGTCGTGGCTGTAGCGGGTGCCGAGCCCGGCCTCCAGACCGGTCGGCACCAGCGCCGGATGGTCGGCCACCTGGCGGGCGAGCGCCAGCCGCTCGGCGAGCGGGGGGAGGCCGTTATTGTCCTTCAAGGGGTTGCCGGGCGTCACCAGCCACCATACCCGGTCGAGCCCGAGCTTTTTCAGCGCCAGCAGGCTGGCGGCGCGATGGGCGGCGTGCGGCGGGTTGAACGAGCCGCCATAAAGGCCGATCCGCATGCCCGGCGCCGAGGGCGGGATGCGGAGTTCGGCGGGCGGCACGTCGAATGTCACGGCCTGATCTGGCCGGTGCCGCGCACCCGGTACTTGAACGAGGTCAGCTGCTCGGCGCCGACCGGCCCGCGCGCATGCATGCGCCCGGTGGCGATGCCGATCTCGCCGCCGAAGCCGAATTCGCCGCCATCGGCGAACTGGGTCGAGGCGTTGTGCACCACGATCGCCGAATCCACCTCGGCGAGGAAGCGCTCCGCCGCCTGGGCGTCCTCGGTGAGGATGGCGTCGGTGTGGTGCGAGCCATGCGTCTCGATATGGTCGATGGCAGCGTCGAGCCCGTCCACCACCTTGGCCGCGATCACCGCGTCGAGATACTCGGTGTCCCAGTCCTCCTCGGTGGCCGGCTTCACCCGCGCATCGACGGCCTGGGTGGCGGCGTCGCCGCGCACTTCGCAGCCGGCATCGAGCAGCATGGTGACCAGCGGGGCGAGGAAGCGCTCGGCTCCCGCGCGGTCGACCAGCAGCGTCTCGGCGGAACCGCAGACGCTGGTGCGCCGCAGCTTGGCGTTCTTCACCACGGTCAGCGCCTTGTCGAGATCGGCGGCCTTGTCGACATAGATGTGCACGAGGCCTTCCAGATGCGCGAACACCGGCACCCGCGCCTCGCTCTGCACGCGGGCGACCAGGCTCTTGCCGCCGCGCGGCACGATGACGTCGATGTTGCCGTCGAGCCCGGTCAGCATCTCGCCCACGGCGGCGCGGTCGCGGGTCGGCACCAGCTGGATGGCATCGGCGGGCAGGCCGGCCGAGACGAGGCCCTTCACCATTGCCGCGTGGATGGCGCGGCTGGACTGGAAGCTGTCGGAGCCGCCGCGCAGGATCACCGCATTGCCGGCCTTCAGGCACAGGCTGCCGGCATCGGCGGTGACGTTGGGCCGGCTCTCATAGATCACCCCGACCACGCCGAGCGGGGTGCGCACCCGCTCCAGCCGCAGGCCGTTCGGCCGCTCCCAGCTCTCCGTCACCTTGCCGACCGGGTCGGGCAGGGCGGCGATCTCGGCGACGCCGGCGGCGGTGGCCTCCAGCCGCGCCGGGGTCAGCGTCAGCCGGTCGATCATCGATTCCGAGAGGCCGGCGGCGCTGGCACGCGCCACGTCCTCCTCATTAGCCCTGAGGATGGCGTCCGCATCGGCGCGGATCGCCGCCGCCGCCGCCATCAGCGCCGCTTGCTTCACCGGCGCCGGGGCGAGGGCGAGCTTGCGGGTGCTGGCGCGGGCGCGGGCCCCCAGCGCGCGCATCAGCGTGCGGACATCGGTTTCGGCTTCGGTGACGGCGCGCAGCTGGCCGGCGGACATGACATTCACTCGTGGTGGTGGAACGGTGGACGGATAGGCGATCGTCGGACGAAACAGGGCGGTCCTTCTAGCACATTCCGTCGCGGGTGCGCCAAGATCCCGTGCCGGATCGCCGCCCCGCCTTAACCGTATCGCCGGAATTCACTTGGAATTCACTTGGAATTCGCTTGGGTCACCTGGAATTCACTTGGCAAGAATCCGTGCGGCAAGGCTTGCCATTTCCGCTCCGACATCCGATGTCGTGCGGAGCATCGCGCCACCATCCCGGGAGACACGAGCATTTTCCTGCGTGCCTACGATATTGGCTGGGATGCGTTCTGGCGCTTCGTCGAGGATGATGGCTGGGCGATCGCCAGCCACATCGCGCTGTCGGCGTTGATGTCGCTGTTCCCCTTCCTCATCTTCGTCACCGCGCTGGCCGCCTTCTTCGATTTCCAGGATCTGGCCAAGGAGACGGTGCAGCTGATGCTGGAGGCGTGGCCCTCGCAGGTCGCCGCGCCGATCGGCCGCGAGATTTCCTCGGTGCTCACCCATGTGCGCACCGATGCGCTGACCGTCGGCGTGGTGCTGGCGATCTACTTCTCCTCCAACGGCATTGAAAGCCTGCGCATCGGCCTCAACCGCGCTTATGGCGTGAAGGAGATGCGTTCCTGGTACTGGCTGCGCCTCGAATCCATCGGCTATGTGCTGGTCGGCGCCGCCGGGCTGCTGGCGCTGTCGTTCCTCGTCGTGCTCGGCCCGGTGCTGTGGTTCGGGGTGGTGCGGTTCCTGCCGGCGCTGGAGCCGTTCAGCTCGGTCATCACCTTCCTGCGCTACGCTGCCACCTCGGTGATCCTGATCGTCGCATTGGTGGTGGCGCATATGTGGCTGCCGGCCGGGCGGCGGCGGCTGTCGGACGTGGCGCCCGGCATTCTCGTCACCCTGGCGCTGTGGCTCGGCGCCGGCGCCGCCTTCGGGCGCTATCTCGCCGCCTTCGCCGGCAATTACGTCACCACCTATGCCGGCCTCGCCTCGGTGATGATCGCGCTGGTGTTCCTCTACACCACCGCCTCGATCTTCGTGTATGGCGGCGAACTCAACGCCGCCATCCGCCGGGCGCGGGAAGCCGCCTACTAACCCCGCGGCTGCCCTGGCGATGCCGCCTTGCCTCCGATAACATAACAAGTTATATAACATGTGATGTTATCGGAGGCTTCGACGATGGACGACATATTGCGCGCGCTCGGCCATCTCGCGCTTGGCAGCCGGCTGAAGCGGCTCGGCGAGCAGCTGCAATCCGACACCCAGGCGCTGCTGGACGCGCTCGATCCCGCGGTGCCGTCCGGCCAGCACCCCTTCCTCGCCGCGCTCGACCGGCTGGGGCCGCTCACCGTCGGCGATCTGGCGCAGGCGCTCGGCGTCTCGCAGCCCGGCGTCACCCGCACGGTGGCGCGGCTGGTCGAACGCGGTCTGGCCGAGGCGAAGCCCGGTCCCGAGGACCAGCGGCAGAAGATCGTGTCGCTCACCGCCGCCGGGCGGCAGCTCGTCGAGACCGCCAAAGGCGATCTGTGGCCGCGCATCGATGCCGCGGTCGCCGAATTGTGCCGCGACCTGCCTGGACCGCTGCTGGCGCAGCTGACGGCGATCGAGGACCGGCTGGCGAGCGAGCCGCTGCATCGGCGCGCCGCACGGCAGAGGGACGGCATTCAATGAACCCGCACCCGCTCGACCGCCCGGTCTGGACCGCGCTGACCAGCCTTCAGGCGCCGCTCGCCGAGGGTGGCGTCCTCGCCCGGCGCTATCCCGCCGACATCGTCCCCTTCGCCGCCATGGCGGATGACCGCGCCGAATCGCGCCGCGCCCTCGCCGCGCTGGTCGCACCCGGCGAGACCGTCGTCCTCGCCGAGGCGGAAAGTGTCGTGCTGCCGCAGGAACTGTCGGCGGTCTCGGTCGCCGAAGCGGTGCAGATGATCGCGGCGACGCCGCCGGCGGCGGTCGACGATCCCCGCATCCGGCCCCTGACCGCCGCCGATGCGGCGGAGATGCTGGAACTGGCGACGCTTACCCGGCCGGGGCCGTTCAGCCTGAAGGCGCTGAGTCTGGGCCGCTTCTGGGGCATCCGCATCGACGGCCGGCTGGCGGCGATGGCTGGCGAGCGCATGCGGCAGCCCGGCTTCACCGAGCTGAGCGGCGTGTGCGCCCATCCCGAGAGGCGCGGCCACGGGCTTGGCCGGACGCTGTCGCTTCATGTCGCCGCCCAAATCGTTGCGCGCGGAGACACGCCCTACCTGCACGCCTATGCCGGCAATGGAGCGGCGATCGGCCTGTACGAATCGATCGGCTTCCGCCTGCGCCGTCAGATGAAGGTCGTGGTCGCCAGCCGCGCCGCCTGAGCGCGGCGGGCGGAACCTTCGCGGGCCTCCGCGCCTTGACCGTGGTCAAGGCGCCGCCCCCGGCAAGGGTGTCGGATGGCGCCGGACAGCAAGAGGAGATCCGGCATATGACCCACCATGACAAGATCCGGCTTCCGGCCGGGGTGCTCGTCGCGGTGTGCGACGGTCGCAAGGCCCTGATCCTGCGCAACGAGGGCGACGGCGCGTTCCCGAACCTGCGCACCTACGAGGTGCATGAGCAGGACAATCCGCCGACCGCCGCGCAGGGCACCGACGCGCCCGGCCGCGTGCATCAATCGGCCGGCTCGGCCCGCTCGGCGGTGGAGGTGACCGATTTCCACGATGAGGCCGAAGCCGCCTTCCTGCGCCGGATCGCCGCCCGGCTGGAGGCGCTGCTGGCCGCCGGCGAGGCGAAGGCGCTGGTGGTGGTGGCGTCGCCGCGCGCGCTCGGGGTGCTGCGCCCGCTCTATGGCCGCGCGGTGCAGGAGGCGCTGATCGGCGAGGTCTGTCGCGACATGGTGAAGCTGCCGGTCTACGAGATCGAGAAGCACCTCGCCGCGTGACCGGCGCGCCGCAGGGATTCCGGTCGCCCGGTCGAGATCTTCCGCGCCCGGATCCCGGCGGCAAGCCGGGCAAATCATCCGGCGATCAGCCGGCAATCCATGCAGTAATCCGGGCCGGCGCCGCCTCGGCGACCGCCCGTCGCGGCGATGTGGCGCCGGGCGACTTGATCCGCGCCCGCGGCTCCTCCGTAATGGGCGCGCCACCGACATCGGTGTCGCCGCCGCCGGAGGACCGATCTTGAAGACGCTTTCCTTCTTTCGTCTCGTGGTCAGCGTCGGCCTGTGCCTGGCGGTCGGGGCCATAGGCTCGCTCGCCACCACGCCGAAGATCCCCACCTGGTATGCCGGCCTCGCCAAGCCGTCCTGGACCCCGCCCGATGCGGTGTTCCCGGTGGTGTGGACCACGCTTTACGTGCTGATGGCGGTGACGCTGTGGCGATTGTGGCATCTGCACCCGCCCTCGCCGGCGCGGCGGCTGGCGGTGGTGCTGTTCTTCGTGCAGCTGGCGCTCAACGCGCTGTGGTCGCCGGTGTTCTTCGGGCTGGAAGCGACCGGCGCCGCGCTCGCCGTCATCATCTTGCTCATCGGTGCCGTCGGCGCCACCATCGTGGCGAGCGCCCGCCTCGATACCATCGCGGCGTGGCTGCTGGCGCCCTATCTCCTGTGGATCGCCTATGCGACGGCGCTGAACGCTGCCATTGTGGCGATGAACTGAGCGGACGCATCTTATTCGGCGCCTCGCCGCATCGCACCGGGAGGCCGTGCATGGACATCCTCTTCCTCGCCAAGTTCGTGGTGCTGCCGATCGCCCTGGGGGCGGTGGCGGTGGTGCTGATCATGGGCCTGGCCAACATGGTGCGCGGCGGCTCGCCGCTGCGCTCGCAGAAGCTCATGCAATGGCGCGTGCTGCTGCAGGCGGTGGCGCTGTGCTTCGTGCTCGCCACCGTCATCCTGATGCACCGGGGCTGAGATCGCCCATGGTCGTGCTCAACCGCATCTACACCCGCACCGGCGACGACGGCACCACGGCGCTCGGCTCCGGCGAGCGCCGGCCGAAGCACGATCTGCGCATCGCCGCCTATGGCACGGTGGACGAGACCAACGCGCTGATCGGCGTCGCCCGGCTGCATCTGGCCGCCCATCCCGACATGGATTCGATGCTGGCCCGCATCCAGAACGACCTGTTCGACCTCGGCGCCGATCTTGCCACCCCCGATGACGGCATCGACCGCGGCTTCGAGCCGCTGCGCATCGTCGCCTCGCAGGTCGACCGGCTCGAGCGCGACATCGACGCGTTGAACGCCGGGCTGAAGCCGCTGCGCTCCTTCGTGCTGCCGGCCGGTAGTCCGGCGGCGGCGCATCTGCACGTCGCCCGCACCGTGTGCCGGCGCGCCGAGCGGATCATGGTCGAGCTGGCCGGCCGCGACGGCGAGGTCGTTTCGCCGGCGGCGATCAAATATGCCAACCGCCTGTCGGACCTGCTGTTCGTCATGAGCCGCGCCGCCAATGCGAGCGCCGGCGGCGACGTGCTGTGGGTGCCGGCGGCGGGGCGGGAATAGGCCGGGCCGCCAATGAGCGCGTTGCCATGAGCATGCGTCCGCTTCTGTTCGGCGCCAGCTACAGCGTCTATGTCCGCATCGTCCGGCTGGTGCTGGCCGAGAAGGGCGTCGCCTGCGAATTGGTGCCGGTCGATGTGTTCGCGACTGAGGGCCCGCCGCCGGATTATCAGGCGCGGCATCCCTTCGGCCGCATCCCCGCCTTCGAGCATGACGGCTTCGCCCTCTACGAGACCGGCGCCATCACCCGCTACATCGACGAAGCCTTCGCCGGGCCGGCGCTGCAGCCCGCCGATCCGCGGGCACGGGCGCGGATGAACCAGCTGATCGGCATCGCCGATTCCTACGGCTATCCGGCGCTGGTCTGGGGCGTCTATGTCGAGCGGGTGGAGAAGCCGGCACGCGGCGGCATCGCCGACGAGGCGGTCCTCGCGGCCGCTCTGCCGCCGGCCCGCCTCTGCCTCAAGGCGCTGGCGGATCTCATGGGGGAGGGGCCTTGGCTCGCCGGCGAGGGCCTCTCGCTGGCGGATCTGCATCTGGCGCCGATGCTCGACTATTTCCTCAAGGCAGAGGAAGGCGCGGCGATGATCGGCGAATTCCCCGCCCTCGCCGCCTGGTGGTCCCGCCTCGCCGTCCGGCCGTCCATGGCGGTCGGCCGGAGCGGATGAGCCCCGCGGCCTCCCGGCGCCGTCAAGCCTGTGGCGCGTTTCGCCGCAACGCGGCATCCTGTGGGCGCGGAGCGCCGGTGCCCGCGCCGCGATTCGCCCGATCCCCAGACTGTCGCCCGCCATGCTGCTGCCGATCAACGACGACAATCCGCTCGAGGGCATTACCCACGCCTATGTCACCTGGGCGCTGATCGCGGTGAACATCGCCATCTTCGTGCTGGTGCAGCACGGCTATCGGCCGGAGATCGACATCGCCACCGCCTTCGGCTACGGCGCCATCCCGGCGGTGGTGAACCATGCGGCGGTGCTGCCGGCCGAGTATGCGCGGCTGCCGGCCGAGCTGACGCTGATCTCCTACATGTTCCTGCATGGCGGCTGGCTGCATCTCGCCGGCAACATGGCCTTCCTCTGGGTGTTCGGCGACAATGTCGAGGATGCATTCGGCCATGCACGCTATTTGGTGTTCTACCTCGCCTGCGGGGTGGCCGGCGGCCTCGCCCATGCCATGGCGGTGCCGGATTCGGCCTCGCCGCTGGTCGGGGCGTCGGCGGCGATTTCCGGGCTGGTCGGCGCCTATCTCATGCTGCATCCCAATGTGCGG
This sequence comes from Ancylobacter defluvii, assembly GCF_018390605.1. Taxonomy (GTDB): domain Bacteria; phylum Pseudomonadota; class Alphaproteobacteria; order Rhizobiales; family Xanthobacteraceae; genus Ancylobacter; species Ancylobacter defluvii. The sequence continues at coordinate 579 of NZ_JAHBGD010000010.1, read as the reverse complement.
ATCTGGGTGCTGATGTTCCTGCGCATCCCGCTGCGGGTGCCGGCGATCTGGCCGCTCGGCGCCTGGATCGGCTTCCAGCTGTGGAGCGCCCTGCGCGCCGGGGAGGCCGATACCGCCTGGTGGGCGCATGTCGGCGGCCTCGTCACCGGCGCGGTGCTGGCGGTGTTCCTGCGCCGGCCCGGCGTGCCGCTGTGGGTAACCACCCGCGACGGCACCCCGGACGGCCATCCGCCGATCTGATCCGCTGGTCCGCCGGCAGGCCCATGTCACGGCCGATGTCCCGGCCCACATCCCGTTCCGGAAGACGGAAGCGGCGGCGGCAGCTGGCGTTTCGGAATTTTCACAATTCCATAAGCGGCAAAACGGCTCCGGCCCTCGACTTTCCGTCGAATCGTTACGTTGACAGGCCGGGGGGCTGTCCATAGTTTCCCCGGCGCCTCGCGGGGTCGCGCTCGTCGCGCGCGGCGCCATTCCTGGAGTATGAGACTGCCGGCCTGCCTGTCGCGGGCGGCGGGAGATCCGGCTGATGAAGATCCTTGTGCCCGTCAAGCGGGTTGTGGACTACAACGTTAAGATCCG
>NZ_JAHBGD010000001.1 GCF_018390605.1 Ancylobacter defluvii | reverse complement strand
AGGATCATCAGGCGCGCGCCTCGGTCGCCGGCCGCTACCGTGATCCTGTCGCCGGGGCGGAAGACCATCATCCGACCCGCCTCGAACTCCCGGCCGGCGATCGAGATCGAGCCTTCGACGATGTAGATGCCTCGATCCTCGTGATCATCCGGCATCGGCAGCCGGCCTCCCGCTTCGAGCGCCACATCGGCGTAGAACGTCTCCGAATACATGGTCGCGGGCGCCGTCTCACCATAGGCGTTCCCGAGGATCAGCCGGACCGAGACGCCGCGATCCTCGATGACCGGCAGCGCCTCCCTGCCGTGATGCTCGAACATCGGCGCCATGTCCTCGTCACTCTCCGGCAGCGCGAGCCAAGTCTGGATGCCGAACAGGCTGTTCGGACCGCTTCGGGCCGCCGCTGACGTGCGCTCGGAATGGGTCACCCCGCGACCGGCGACCATCCAGTTCAGTTCGCCCGGACGGATGATCTGGTTGGCCCCGGTGCTGTCGCGGTGATGGAAATCGCCGCGATAGAGATAGGTCACGGTGCCGAGACCGATATGCGGATGCGGCCGCACGTCGACGCCCTGTCCGGTCAGCAACTCGGCCGGCCCGGCCTGATCGAAGAAGATGAAGGGTCCAACCATCTGCCGCTTCGGTGCCGGCAGGGCGCGCCGCACTTCGAAGCCGCCGAGATCGCGAGAACGCGGAACGATCAGCGTTTCGATCGCGTCGAGGCCGACCTCATCGGGACAGCCCGGTTCGATGGCCGGATTCCAACTCATGCGCCTCATCCTCTCTCAGCCTGCCGTGAGCCTTGGTCTCTGTCCATCCAATGCCTCAGATTGGCGAGCGACCGTCAGTTCAGCTAGTCCCGGCATGCGCCACGTCGTGTCGCGATAAGTGGAACATGGACGCACTATCGCGCACCTGAGCTGTTTGGTGGGACGTGCGGCAGGCGCAACTCATCCATGAGCCACCGTACCGCGCATGTTCAACCGTCCCGCCCCCACACCTCCGGATTGCGTGCGAAGTACGCGATCAGCATCTCTGTGAGGACCCGCACTTTCCGAGTGGGATGCTGACCCGGCGGTCTGACGACATAGGCGGCTCCCGGAGGTACCGGATAGCGTGTCATGATCGGGACCAGCGCGCCGGAGGCCACATATTCATAGGTGATGCAGTCGGGGAGCCAGGCGATGCCGAGACCTGCCGCCGCG